>NZ_JAIHON010000001.1 GCF_021173675.1 Streptomyces lincolnensis
ACTGCCTCGACATCGCCCTGGATCACTGGACCGCCTCCGACGGCGCACTCGACCTCATCGGCCTGCTCGACGAGGCCTTCGCCGCGCTCGGTTCGTGTTAGGCCGTCCGCCGCATGACGCGGGTCCGGGTCAGTGGATCATGACCGGAGCTTCCGCCTCCGCAGCGTCCTGCTCGTCGCTCCCTGCCGCGACCCGCGAGGCGGTATCGGGCCGGTCTCCGTCAACGCCCACGGCGGCGGCATCGCCCGCGACCTGCCCTTCGGCGGTCACAGTCACAGGGGCATCGGCGTCGAAAACTGCCTGTGGGGCCTGCACAGCTTCACCGCGACCCAGGTCAGCGCCGGCCCGGCCTGCGGCGGCCGACAGGAGACCCAACACTGACAAGTGCCGCTGCTTGGAAGCAAGCAGTCCATCGTGTTGCCGTCGCCCGCAGCGGCATGCCCACCGAATGTCGGGACTCAGGGCTCGCCCAGACCCTCCGCCGGGCTGTCCGTCAGGACATCTACGGCTGTGCGCCGTACCGCGGTCATGGAGCCTCAGCAGGCGGGGAGGAGGAGTGTGTGGTCCAGCCGTCCCGCAGTCCTTGGACCTCCGTGTCGGAAGCCGGCGCAGGGGGATCGACGAAGATGTCGTACGCGAGCGTGTCGCCGACGCCGTACTTGGAGAGGTCGTTCATTCCGGCGCCGCGCAGGACATCGGCGTCGATGAAGGTGTTGCCGGTGCAGTCCCGGGACGGCCGAGTGAGGATGTGCAACGCGGCATCGGCGACGATGTCCGGGGTGCGGGACTTCGCCACAGCGTTGTCACCACCAAGCAGGTTCTGGACTGCCGCCGTGCTGATGTAGGTCTCGGGCCAGAGGCAGTTGGCGGCGATCCCCGCGTCGGCGTACTCGGCCGCCCAGCCGAGTGTCTGCAGGGACATGCCGTACTTGGCCACCATGTAGGCGGGCGCGAAGGCTAGCCATCTGGGGTTCATGTTGAGCGGCGGCGACAGGCTGAGGATGTGCGGGTTCCGGGCCTGACGGAGGTGGGGAAGACATGCCCGGGTCAGCAGGTGACTGCCGCGGAGCTGAATCGCCATCATGAGGTCGAAACGCTTTGTGGGCAGTTCCTCGGTGGCGCTCAGCGCGATCGCGCTCGCGTTGTTCACACAGATGTCGATGCCACCGAAGTGGTCGACGGTCCTCGCTACGGCCCCTGCGACCGACTCCTCGTCCCTCACGTCCCCGACGATGGGGAGAGCTTTGCCGCCGGCCGCCTCGATCTCCGCGGCGGCGGTGTGCACTGTGCCCGGCAGGCGCGGGTCAGGCACGTCGGTCTTTGCCAGCAAAGCCACATTGGCGCCCTGACGGGCGGCGGCGACGGCGATGGCCAAACCGATGCCGCGAGAACCGCCTGAGATCAGGATCGTGGGTCCCCGGAGGGCCATGTCACTCATCTGTTCTTCCCTCCTTGGGGATTCGTGGTCGAGCGGAAGGCGTCGTTGTGACGCAGGAGGGAGCAGTGGGTCAGGAAAGCCCCAGTTCGGCCAGCCGGGCGCGGTAGCGGTCGACGTTCGCGAGCTTGACGTCCTCGTAGCCGCGAACCATGTCGGCGGCTTCTGCCGCGGCCACCGCCGTGCTGTATGACTCCTCAGTCAACTCTTTGGCGAGGCGAAGCACTGTCGTACGGTAGGAGTCGCGCAGTTGACGCTCCAGTTTGCGCACTGCCAGGTGGCCGAAGGGGTCGAACGGGGTGTCTCGCAGGACGCGGCCCTTGGCCAGCATCCTCAGCACCGGGCGCATCCAGGGGCCGAAGGCGATCTTCTTCTGGCGTCCCATCGCCTTGAGGATCGGCGGATGCAGCCGGTAGCGCGGCTTCACCCCGCCGGGAACCTCGGCCTGCAGTTGTGCCTCGAAGACGGGGTCGATCAGCAGCCGGGCCACCTCGTACTCGTCCTTGTACGCAGTGAGTTTGTACAGCCCTCGAGCGACGGCCTCACTGAACGCCGTGTCCTGCCCCACTGCGCGTTCCGCGCGCCACACGGTCAGCATGTCGGTGACGTAGCGCTGTGCAACGCTCTTGCTCTGATAGCCGATCAGCTGGGTGGCTCGGATGCCGGCGAGGCGCCGGGTCTCGCCCGTCAGGTCGCCCAGGTCGATGTCGGCCAGCGCCTTCGGCGTGCTCGCGGGCCGATCCGAGCCCACGGCTGCCGCGAAGGCGGTGGCGTCGGCGGCGGCGACACGGCCCCACCGGAAGGCGGCGATGTTGTTCTTCACCGCGACGCCGTTGACCTCGATCGCCCACTCGATTGCCGCGGCCGACATCGGCAGCACACCAGCCTGATAAGCGGCGCCCACCAGAAGGAAGTTCGCCGGCATGCCGTCGCCGAACAGCGCCTGGGCCGCCGCAGTCGTGTCGAGGGGCAGCACGTCCTTGGTGCACCGGATGAACCGCGAGAGCAGCTCGTCGGCGTCAGGAGGGGTGAGCGAGGCGTCGCGCACCTGCGCGCCGGTCGGAAGGGCGCTGGTGGAGACGACGGCGACGGTGTGTTCGGGCGACGCGAACGCGAGGTTCTTGGCGTCGGCGCCGACCAGAGCGTCGAAGGCGAGGTAGCAGGCAACCTCGCCGCCGACCCGGTTCGCCGGTTCGAGGACACTGTCCCGGTGCGCGATCCGCAAGTGCGAGACGACCGGCCCGGCCTTCTGGGACAGTCCGGTCTGGTCGAGGCCGTTCACGGCCAGCCCATCGCGGATCGCGGCAGTGGCGAGCACCTGGTTCACCGTGACGATCCCGGTGCCACCGATGCCGGCGAGGAAGACATCGGACGTGCCGTGCGGCGTCGTCCGGAGCGGCTCTGCCACGGCGGTGGGGTCTGGGCGCTGCGGCGCGGACCGTTTGGACGGCCTTCTGGGTGGCAGCTCGATCATCATGAACGATGGACAGTCACCGTCGAGGCACGAGTAGTCGGTGTTGCAGGAGCTCTGGTCGATGCGCGTCTTGCGGCCGAACTCCGTGTCCACCGGCTGCACCGAAAGGCAGTTGCTCTTGACCCCGCAGTCCCCGCACCCCTCGCAGACCGCCTCGTTGATGACGACCCGAGTACGGCGGACGGGCTGTGCGCCCCGCTTGCGCAGGCGCCTCGCCTCGGCGGCGCACTGCTGGTCGTAGATGAGGACCGAGACACCCTTCACCTCGGCCAGCACCTTCTGTGCCTCGTCGAAACGGTCCCGGTGCCACAGGGCCACACCGGCCGGCAGCTTCGGCAGGCGACGGTAGCGCTCGGGTTCGTCCGCGCAGATGATGATCTTGTTGACGCCCTCCGCGAGCAGCTTCGCGGCGATTGCGGGCACTTCCAGACCACCGGCGGCATCCTGACCGCCCGTCAGGGCGACGGCCTTGTTGTAGAGCAGCTTGAAGGTGATCGACACACCTGCGGACACACATGCCTGTACGGCGAGCTGTCCGGAATGCGCGAAGGTGCCGTCCCCCATGTTCTGGTACAGGTGAGGGGCCGTCGTGAACGCTGCCTGGCCGATCCACTGGGCGCCTTCCCCGCCCATCTGGGTCAGCGACACCACATCCGATTCCGGACGCCCGTCGAGCGTGACCATCCCGTGGCAGCCGATGCCTCCGGCGGCGACCGATCCGTCGGGGACCAGCGTCGAGCGGCTGTGCGGACAGCCCGAGCAGAAGTACGGGGTGCGTCCCGTCGACAGCAACTCAAGGACCGGCGGTTCGCGGCGCGACGGCGCGAGGTCGACCCGTCCGCGCAGCACTCTGCGCAGCGGTCCTTCCAGGCTCCGCGCGTTCAGGTCACCGGTGACGGGCACCAGCGGCCGTCCGTCCGCGTCCGCCGCGCCGAGCACGAGCGGCGCGGCGGACATGCCGTACAGCACGTCACGCACCGCGCGCTCAATGAACGGCTCCTTCTCCTCAACGACGAGAACCGTTTTGAGGCCGGCGGCGAACGCGCGCACCTTGTCACGCTCGAGAGGGTGGATCATGCCGAGGCGCAGCAACCGGATACCGGCACGCCGCAGAGCCGTCTCGCCGTCCCCTTCGTCGAGTCCGACGTCGCGCAGTGTCTGGCGCACGTCCGCGTAGGTCTTGCCGCCCGCGATGATCCCGAGCCAGGCATCGGGGGTGTCGACCTCCACGGTGTTGATCGGGTTGGCGGCGAGAAAGGCCCGCACCATCGCAGCCCGTGGCCCGTGCAGCTGCTCCTCCGCCCGCAGGGACGCAGGCGGGGTGAGGCTGGGGTACTGCCGGTAGGTCCAGGGCTTGCCCTCCCACTCCAGCTCCGGAACGGTTACCTCGACTTCACCCACTGAGCCGTCGACGGTGTAGATGCCGTCGGCGACGTCCGTGGTGATCTTCATTCCGACCCACATGCCGGACGCACGCGACAGGGCCACGCCGTAGCGGCCGAGACGCACGATGTCCGCGGCGTCGGCCGGGTAGAGCACCGGCAGCCCGTAGGAGGCGAGTGCCTGCTCGCTCGTGCAGGGGATGGTTGAGGACTTGCAGGCCGGGTCATCGCCCGCTAGGACGAGTACACCGCCGTGGGGGTGCGCTCCGCTGATGTTCGCGTGCCGGAACGCGTCCCCGGACCGGTCGACGCCCGGGGCCTTCCCGTACCAGATGCCCACTGCACCATCGACCGTGCGCGCGTGCCCGGGCACCTCCAGCTGACTGCCCCACACCGAGGTGGCCGCGAGTTCCTCGTTGACGGCGGGTACCAGCTTCAGGGCGGCGGTCTCTGTGAGTTCCGATGCCTTCGCCAGGGTCATGTCCAGCCCGGCGAGCGGGCTGCCCTGGTAGCCGGACACGAAGGTCGCGGTGGTCAGGCCGGTTGCGTCGTCGGCGGCGTGCTGTTCGACCAGCAGCCGGGCGATCGCCTGGACTCCGGTCACCGGCACCGGTCCGGCACCCGGTCGGTAGCGGGCAGACAGGTCGAGTTCGGCGGGCGGCCTTGGTGTGGTTGTCTGCGACAAGGATCCGTCCTTCCCTCAGCTCGCGACCGGAACGGCGGCGGGAACGATCCGGTTGGTGAGTGTGCCGATACCGGTCACCTCGATGGCGACCTCGTCTCCCGCGCGGAGGTAGCGTGGCGGCTTCTGCCCCGCGCCGACCCCGGCCGGGGTGCCCGTGCTCAGGAGGTCGCCCGGCGCGAAGCTGTAGTAGCGGGACATCTCCTCGACGAGCTGCGGAATCCCCACGACGAGGTCGGTGATGTGGGCGTCCTGCATCACGGTGCCGTTGAGCCGGGTCGTCAGCCGCAGGGCGCCGGGGTCGGGGACCTCGTCCGCGGTCAGGATCGCGGGGCCGACGGGGGCGAAGGTGGGGAACTGTTTGCCCATGAGCATCTCGATGACCGACCAGCGGCCCTCGATCGGTGTGGCGGCCGTGAGAAACGCCCTCACCCCGTCACGGGCGGAGACGTCGTTGAGGATCGTGTAGCCCGCGACGTAGTCCATGGCCTGGTGCGCACTCACCCGGTGGCACTCGCGGCCGAACACCACGCACAGCTCACCCTCGAAATCGACCATCTCGGGGAATTCGGGCGGCAGGACGATGGGTTCGTCCGGACCCGTCACGGCGTTCGGGCTCTTGATGAATGACGGCGCCTTCTCAGGTACGGAGTCGCCCATCTCCTCGAGGTGACTTCGGTAGTTGCCACCGGCGCACAGGATCAGCGCGCCGGGCCGGATCGGCGCATGCAGGCGCACGTCACTTCGAGGGATGTGCGGCAGGTCGTCGTTGTCGGTCGCCTGCATGACCCGCTCACGGATGTCGTCCCATGCGACGAGCATGTCCGGGACCGAGGCAGGGGCGCCCGGACCCAGGACGGTGTCGGCGGGCAGGACGGCGTCGCCGACCAGGAAGCCCGGCCGAGGGCTGCTGCCCGGTGTCGAGAAAGACACGATGTTCATGCTTGAGCTCCGAGCGTGTCGAGATCCGGTGTGCCTGCGACCACTGACTGCCACCGCGGCGGATCGGACAGCAGGCGGCGCATTTTCTGGAACTCGCGCATGCGGCCCAGCGCGATCACTCCGGCGAGATCGGGGCCGCGCCGTACCAGGGCGAGGTATGCCTCGGTGTCGGGTCCGCCGTCGACGAAGCGCACCTCGTCGCCATAGGTGACACCGGCGATCTGCAGCCGGGCGCCGTGCTGGTCGGTCCAGATGAAGGGCACGTCCCGGTAAGGGACGGTAATGCCGAGCAGGTCGCGGGCGACGTGGGCAGCCTGGCGATGGGCCGAGGTCCAGTGCTGAAGGCGCACGAGCGCGCCGGTGGCGCTGTCACGGCGACGGGCGATGTCGCCGATGGCGTAGACGCCCTCCGCTGGGGTGCGCAGACCCTCGTCGGTGTGGACGCCGTCGCTGAGCTGCAGACCGGACCGGTCCAGCCAGCCGGTCTCCGGTGCGCCACCGAGACCGAGCACGACGATGCCAGCGGGCAGCCGCGTGCCGTCCGCAAGCTCGACGGACTCGACGCTGCCCTGGCCGTGCAGAGCGGCCACCGTCCGGCCGCAGATCACTCGCACACCACTGGCTTCATGCAGACGTTCGAGGGGACGGGACAGGCCGGGGGTCAGGACGCTGGGCAGGAGGTTCCCGCCGCCCTCGACGATCGTCACGTCGAGCCCCTGTTCGCCCGCCGAGGTGGCGACCTCTCCGCCGATGAAGCCACCGCCGACGACGACAACCGGGCCGGGCTTTGTTCTCAGTGCGTCCCGCAGCGCCCGGGCGTCGGCGAGCGATCTCAGCGTGTGCACCCCGTCGAGCCCGACGAACGCCGCAGGGCGCCGAGGGGCGACGCCGGTCGCCAGCACAAGCCGATCGTAGGCAAGCTCGTCGGCGCCGTCAGCGGCAGAGCGCACGGCGACACGCCTGCGGGCGGTGTCGAGGCCGACAGCCCTGGTCGACAGCCGGAGCTCGACCCGCAGTTCCGTTATCCGGTCGGCGCTCCAGAGCCTGAAGTCGTCCTCGTCGAAGACGCCGGTGAGGAATTCCTTCGACAGCGGCGGACGGTCGTAGGGCAGTTCGGGGTCGGCGTCGACGACCGTCAGGGCGCCCTCGAAGCCGTTCTCGCGCAGCGACTCCACGACCCGGACACCTGCGATTCCCGCTCCCACGACGACGACGCGTTGCGCAGTGCTCATGCGGTGATCACGCGTCCCCGGGGCGGGAAGCTTGTTCGTCACTGCCGGTGTGCTCCAGCGCGTCCAGGTCGATGTCGGTCCGGCCGGTGATGTCTAGTGCGGGGTTCTCATACATCGGGGCGTAACCACGCGGGCCGAAGTGCACGATCTCCCACCAGTTGCCGTCGCAGTCGGCGAAGTAGAACGAGTAGGTCCCGTGCTGCATGAGCGGCTTGGTGACGCGCCCGATCCCGTATTCGCTCTTGTTCGCCACAAGGGCGGCATAGGCGTCGTCGACGGCCTCGACACTCGGGACATCGAGGCCGTTGTGGTCGAGTAGGCCCATCGTGCTGGGCTGCCCCGTCTCGACGACAGCGTAAGTGTGATCGCTGCCCAGGCGGATCAGCATCGACACGGGGCTGGTCTGGATCACCTCCAAGCCGAGGACCTCCTCGTAGAAGCGCCGCGACTTCTGCAGGTCGAGAGATGTGAGCGTGCCGTGGGAGATCATTCCGACGGGGACGAGCGGTTTTTCGGTACGGCAACTGGTGGTGATCTGGGGCATGACATTTCCCTTCGTGTGCCGACGCGGTGGGCCTGAGGGCGCGGCTATTTACGCGTGGCGACCGTGAGCTCCAGGCCGTCCAGTGCGGGCGTGTAGACGATCTGACAAGCCAGGCGGGAGTTCGGCTGCCGGTCCGGCAGCGTCTCGAGCATTTCCTCCTCGTACTGGTCAATCGGTTCGAGCAGGTCCCACTGATCGGGCCGGACCGTGACATGGCACGTGCCGCACACGGCGTTGCCGCCGCAGACGCCGATGACCCCTACCTTGAGAGGGCGAAGCTGGAGCATGAGGCTGTCGCGGGTGTTGACGTCGACCTCGCGACGCGTCTGGTCACGGCCATGTACCACAATCGTCATCAGGTCCTCCTTGTCCGCTGCGACTCATTGCACAGGCAGGCGGCGTCCGGTCGCATCGGAGGATGCGCGGAAAGCCCTGAGTCAAATGACGTAGCGTGCGAAGACCAGAGTCGAGTGCGGTCCGGCCGGAAGAACACGGCACTGATCAGCCATGACGTGCGGTTCCGACGGCGTCAGCGCTATGTTCACCGGTCCGAGTACCACCCCGCCCGGCCGTGCCCGTCCCCGCACGGAGTCCGCCCGCGGGTCTGCCCGGTCGCGCCTTCCGTGCGGGGTCGCATTCCGGCGAACGGCGTACTCGGCTCAGCAGAGAACGTATGCAAAACTGTCAGATCAGCCTCGCCCTCCCAGCCACCTACCAGCACCGGAGCTGCGCACGGATCGTGCCGGGCGTCCGGCATATTCAGCGCGAGGTTCACGAGTATCGAGAGTGCCGAGGGTGCGATATGCGGCAAGGAGGCCTCGTATGACCGACTCCCGAGGAACCGTGACGGCTGAGGCGATACCCGCGTCGTTGACGACGCTGCTGGGGTTCATGCGTGACGGAGTGGTTCTGATCAACCGCGACCGCCGCATCTCCTACCTCAACGGCGAGGCCAGTCATCGACTCGGGTTGGACACCTCCGTCCTGGTCGGAGAGCGTCCGTTCGTTCCGCCGGCATCGAGCGACACCGTCGAGGTCGAGTTGGACATCGACGGCGAGCCGTATACCGCCGTCATCGTGCGGGACGACACACGCTCTGTCGCTCTGGATCAACGTCGCCTCGTTGCCTTCACCCGCACAACGGCTCGCGCGGCCTGCATGGGCTCCCTTCAGTCCACCCTCAACGCCGTCGCGGCAGAGGTGCTCAACGTAACCGCGGCGGTCTCGTGCACCCTGACCCTCACGGACCCGGAGGCCGGCGAAACATGGATCGAGGGCGAGGCCGGGGTTCCTCCGGAACACTGGTCGAAGGTGCAGGCCGCCCTGCGTCTCGGCGCCCCCCTGCTCGCTCTCGCCGCGGCCAAAGGCCGCAGTCCGTACATGGAGCGAGACCTTCGCATGAGGATGCGGGACGACGTGCGGCTCGCGCCCTTGGCGCCCATCGTCGAGCAAGGCCACTGGAAGTCGCTGGTGGCGGTGCCCATGGTCGCGCGCGATGTCAGCCTCGGTGCGCTGACGGCGTACTACCCTGCTCCCGCCCATCCGGACGAGGCAGAGGTCGCGTTCATCAGTGCCATGGCCGACCAGGCGGCGATCGCTGTGAACACGGCACGGTTGTTCGCCGACGCCCAGGAGAAGGCCGCACTGGAGGAGCGCAACCGGCTCGCGCGTGACCTTCACGACTCCGTGAGCCAAAATCTGTACTCGCTCGTGCTGCAGGCGCGGGCAGCGCAGTCGACCGCCGAGCGCATCCAGGGTGCTGACGGCGCGATGATGAGGGAACGGCTCCAGACGCTGTACACCCTGGCGGAAGCGGCCCTCGACGACATGCGATCCGCGATCCTGCAGTTGCGGGAACCTGCGACCATGGGTGATTCGGGCCTCACCGCAGCAGTCCGCGAGCACGCGGCCGCGGTCGCGCGTCGAGAAGGCACCGACATCAGTGTTTCCATCCCGGACGAGCCGCTGTTGCTGTCGCTGGAGACCGAGCACGAGCTGTTCCGGGTGATCTCGGAGGCTCTCACGAACAGCATGCGTCACGCGCGCGCCACCCATGTGGAGATCCGCATCATCGAACCGGATGACCGCAACGAGCTGGTGGTGACGGTCACCGACAACGGCACCGGCTTCGACACGTCACGCCATCGCCCCGGTCACGTGGGCCTGGTGAGCATGCGTGAGCGCACTGAACGGCTCGGCGGCCGGCTTTTCGTCGAGACCTCCGGGGAAGGCACAACCGTTCGCGCCGTTGTGCCGTGCCGACGCTGGCCAACCGGAAGTGCCAGCCAATGAGCACTTCATCCACCGAGGATGACCAGGTCATCCGGGTAGTGGTCGTGGACGATCACGTCGTCGTTCGACGCGGCCTGGCTGCTTTCCTCGACGAGACGCCCGATATCCGCATCGTCGCACAGGCCTCGGAGGGTTCGGGGGCACTCGCCGAAGTGCAGCGCCTGAAGGCAGCGGGAACCCCACCTCATGTCGTGCTCACCGATCTGATCATGCCCGGACTGGACGGCATCGAGACCACGAAACTGATGAAGCACTACCACCCCGATGTGGTGGTCATCGTGCTGACCAGCTTTGGCGAAGCCGACCGCGTCCGAACCGCTCTCGCCGCGGGCGCGGCGGGATACGTCCTGAAGGACGCCGATGTCGACGAGTTGGCGGCCGCGATCCGGGCGGGCAATCGAGGGGAAATACACCTGGATGCCGCCGTCACGCGCCACCTCACGTCCGATCCGACCCAACGCGCCGCGCCCGATGGGCTGACGGCACGGGAGTGGGAAGTGCTACGTCACGTCGCCGCCGGGCACTCGAACCAGGCGATCGCCGATCGGCTGGTCATCAGTGAACGGACCGTGCGCACCCACGTGAGCAACATCCTCGGCAAACTCGGGATGGCCTCCCGTACCCAGGCCGCTCTCTGGGCGCGAGAACAGGGCGTCGCATCCGATTGGGGCCGCGGGCTGGCGCGGTAGCGCGGTCAGCCTGACCACGTCGCACTCCGTGCTGCACCGCGCCGGGCCTACGACAAGTGCCCCAGCTCGCGCGACGCGGCGGTCACCGTGGTGTGCAACTCGGCGGCCACTTCAGCGAGGTGGTCGGGTGTTCCGGCACTCTCCGGGAGCGCCACGGACAGTGCGAGCGGCAGCGGATCATTGGCGGCGAACACGGGAGCCGCGACGGAGATGACGCCTGCAATGACAGCGCTATGGGTCACGGCGTGCCCGCGCTCACGGATATCGGCCCGGATGGCTGCGATGCGCTCCGCAGGCCATTCGCCCTCCCTGCCCCGCACCTCCTGTCCCAGCACCTCGTTGGTGAGGGTCTCGGGCAAGTGGGACAGATACACCCGGCCGACGGAGGAGGTGAGCAGAGGGAGCGTGGCGCCGACCCGCACCGTGAGTGGCAGCGGGCGGGTCCCATACGCCCAGCTCACCACGATCGGACCGCGGTCTCCCCACACCGCGACGTTCACGGAGTGGCCCGTGCGATCCCTCAGCCGCATCGCGTGGCCGGCGGCGACCGCCACCTCGTTCGTACGCCGCAGCGCCTCCGCTCCGAGGCGACGCATGGAGGGCCCGAAGTCGTAGAGACCGGTCGCGGAGTCCTGGAAGGTCAGCCCGATGCGCCCAAGGCTGACGAGATAACGGTGCACCTTGCTCGGCTGCATCCCGCTCGCCTGAGCGATCGCCGACAGGCTCAGAGCACCTCCGCCCTCCTCAAGCGCCAGTAGCACCCGCATCGCGGTTTCAACCGACTGGATCCCCTGGCGTCCGAGCCCGTCGGACACGGCGCGCTGCGCGTCCTGCCCGTTCTCGGCTGGATCGGCGACCGCCACGGAGCTCTCCTCTGCATGCCGCCGGTGCATGAACGTGTTCAGCCTATCGGAGCCCACGATCCACCCTCCTGACGCCGTGGCCTGCGGTCTTCTCGATGGAACCGGGTGCCGACTCGCACTCGCCGGATGCGAGCCGTTGATTCACCATTGCATAACACGTTACGCTTTGGTGAAATTCGATAGCCTTCCCGTCATCTCGCCAGTCCGCACCCCGACGAAGGCCAGACCCGGCCGTCGGCAAGAGCCCACCGGCAGCGAACAGCCACCTCATGCACGAACCCCGCCACCCCGTGGGCGACGTGCGCTCCGCGCGTTTCGCGCGCAACCACACAAGATCCACCGAGGAGACGCCGCAATGAAGCTGATCGCCCTCGAAGAACACTTCGTGACCGCCGATCTGGTCGGCCACGGTGCGTCCACCGCATCCATCGCCCAGCCTCACGTCTGGGCCGAGGCCTCCCGCAGGCTTCTCGATCTCAACGAAGAGCGCCTCGCCGCGATGGACGCGGCCGGCCTCGACATGCAGGTTCTCTCGCTCAACTCCCCCGGTATCCAGGCGGAAACAGACCCCGCCGCCGCCGTACGGCAGGCGACCACCGTGAACGACTTCCTCGCCGGCGTCATCGCTGAACACCCTGACCGCTTCTCCGGTTTCGCTGCCCTTCCTCTGCAGGATCCTGCCGCTGCGGCGGACGAACTGGAGCGTGCGGTGGCGCAACTCGGCCTGCGCGGCGCCCTCGTCAACGCCCACACTCATGGCACCTACCTGGACGACCCCGCCCTCCGCGTTGTCTGGGAGCGCGCTGAGCACCTTGATGTACCGCTCTATCTGCATCCGGCGAACGGCGTCGACGCGGCCCACGTGTTCTCGGGCCACCCCGAACTCGTCGGACCGATGTGGAGCTGGGGGCTCGACACGGCCACCCACGTCCTGCGGCTCATTTTCGGAGGCGTGTTCGACGACTTCCCGAAGGCGAAGCTCCTGCTCGGGCACATGGGCGAGGGGCTGCCCTACGTGCTGTGGCGCTTGGACTCCCGCTGGGGATTCCACGCGCATCACGGCATCGAGCTCAAGCGTGAGCGCCCCTCCGAGTACATCCGCCACAACCTCTACATCACGACCAGTGGCGTCTGCTCGTCCGCCCCGCTGCTCGCCGCCCTGCTCTCGATGGGCGCCGACCACATCCTCTTCGGCACCGACTACCCGTTCGAGGACATCGAGACGGCCACGCAGTTCCTGCGCACCGCACCGATCAGCGACGCCGACCGGCTCAAGATCGGCCAGCAGAACGCCGAGAAGCTCCTCCACCTCACCCCCTCGTCCGCATACGCGGGCGTGTGAGCAGAAGAGTGAGCGCATCCCTGACATCCCCGGTGGTGTATGAGTCCTGGGGGCAGCGAGTCCTCTTCGGCTCGGGCACCGCCCGGGCTGACGTGGCAGCCGAAGTCGCGCGGCTCGGCTCGACCCGTGTCCTCCTCATCGCAGGTCAGCGGGAAATGGCCATGGCCAAGGAGATCTGCCGGGACGTGCCCACCGTGGCCGCCTTCGGGCACGTCAAACCGCATGTACCGGCCGACGTGGCCGACGCCGTACGCGAGGCTGTTCGTGAACACGCGGCCGACCTGCTCCTCAGCGTCGGCGGAGGATCGACGACGGGCACCGCCAAGGCGGCCGCGCTCACCACCGGCCTGCCGATTCTCGCCGTCCCCACCACCTACGCCGGCTCGGAGGCGACCCCCGTGTGGGGCCTCACCGCGAACGGCGACAAGCGCACCGGCGTTGACGCCACCGTTATTCCCCGCGTCGTCGTGTACGACGCGACCCTGATGCTGTCGCTACCGGCACGCCTGTCGGTCACCTCGGGCCTCAACGCCCTCGCCCACTGCGTCGACGCCATGTGGGCACCGCGGAACAACCCGATCAGCTCGGCCCTCGCGGTCGAAGGCGTTCGCTCGCTGGCCACCTGCCTTCCGTCCATCGTCACCGACAGCCAGGACGTCACGGCGCGGCGGGACGTCCTCTTCGGCACCTACCTGGGGGCCGTCGCATTCGCCGGCGCCGGGTCCGGCCTCCATCACAAGATCTGCCATGTACTCGGTGGAGCGTACGACCTCGAACACGCCGCGCTGCATTCCGTGGTCCTTCCACACGTGGTCGGCCTGAACCTGCCCGCGGCACCCGACGCGTCGCGCCGGCTCGGATCGGCACTCGGCAACAGCGCCGACCCGTTCGGTGCGTTGCTCGAGCTCTACGCGGAGCTCGATCCGCCCGGTTCTCTGCGCGAGCTGGGACTTGGGGAGCCGGCACTCGATCAGGCGGCTGACCTGATCGCGGCACAGGTGCCGGAGTCCAATCCCCGCAGGACGACACGCGAGGCCATCCGGGAGCTGCTGGAACGAGCCTGGCGTGGCGAGGCTCCGGTTCTCGTCCCGCTCACCAGCACATGAGCGATGACTCCCCGACGAAGGAGCAAACCGATGGCAGAGCAGAGCAGCGACCGTGCCCGGCGGGAACAACGGGTGACGGACCAGGTCGTCGCGAGCTTCGAGACGACCGACAACGACCGGTTCAGTGAGGTCATGCAGGCACTCGTACGGAACCTTCACGCGTTCGTGCGAGAGACCCGGCTCACCGAGGAGGAGTGGAACGCGGCGATCGAGTTCCTGACGGCGGCGGGTCACATCACGACCGACACGCGCCAGGAGTTTGTTCTGCTCTCCGACGTCCTCGGCATCTCCATGCTGACCGTCGCTGTGAACGAACCCGATCTGGGCGAGGCCACAGAGTCCACGGTGCTGGGACCGTTCTTCGTCCAGGGCGCACCGGAGATTCCCCTCGGCGGCGACATCGCGAAGGGCGCCACCGGCGAGCCGTCGTGGGTCTACGGCACGGTGACGGACACCGATGGACGACCGATCCCCGGTGCACGCATCGAGGTCTGGGAGGCAGACGACGACGGCATGTACGACGTCCAGTACGAGGACGGCGCTCTTGCCGGGCGTGCGCACCTTTTCAGCGACGACGAGGGCCGCTACCGATTCTGGGGGCTCACCCCCACGCCCTACCCGATCCCGGACGACGGTCCTGTTGGCCGACTCCTGCGCCGCGCCGGGCGCTCTCCGATGCGGGCGCCGCACCTGCACTTCATGGTGACGGCGCCCGGCTTCCGTCCTCTGACCACGCACATTTTCGTATCCGGAGGCCCATACCTGGACAGCGACTCGGTGTTCGGCGTGAAGGAGTCCCTCATCCGCACCTTCGAGCGCCACCCGGCCGGCACACCCGCGCCAGACGGACTCCGTCCGGAGCGCCCTTGGACTTCGGCTCGCTTCGACATCGTCCTTGGACAAGCCTGAACGCGGTGGTTCACTCGACGGGCGTGCGCGCTGGTGCCTACGTCAAAAGTCGCAGGCAATCCCGACATTCAGCCCTGCACCTGAAAAGGGACTGAGCCTACCGTCCAGGCATGCATCACTGACATAACGCACTTGTAGAACGTGCCAAGTAGAAGGACCTGTCGCGCCAGCAGCATAGCTTGGCGCCGCAAGCTCGACACAGCAGGTCTCCTCGCCCTCATCGACGACTCGAACAGTTCATTGCGTTCGTCGAAGCCAACAGGGCAGCCCAGCCCTTTCCCTGCCACAGCATTCGTTGGCGCGGCATCTACATCAGGCCGCTCCATGGACGACCAGCGAGCAAGAGAGGAGCACACTGATGGATTCCCCGATGAGTTCGATGCCCGTGATCCAGGTATCTTTCAGCACCCTGAATCTTGAGGCCACCGCAGCGTGGTACCGGGAGGTCATTGGCTTCCTGCCGGGCGGCGCCTGGCAGGGAGTCACCGGGCCTGAAGCCGCAGCCTTCCTCGGCTTCCCGGCCTGCAACGCCGACCTGATGTGGCTGCTCGATTCGACCGATCTTTTCCAGCTGGAGTTCTTCCAGTTCAGCGAACCTGCGTCCGTGCCGGGAAGCCGCCGTCCGGACGACGCCGGATGGTCGTTGGTCGGCCTCTACGTCGACGACCTGGACGCAGTCCTGGCCAGGCTGCGTGAGGCCGGCTCTCAAGTCGGGCCGGTTCTCGGCGACAAGCCGGAGCGTCGGGTCTGTACACGTGATCCTGAGGGGGTATGGCTCGAACTGCGCGAACGCGTTCCGGGAGTTTCCCTGACCCGCACGATCCGGGATGCTCCAGTGACGACGGCCTTCGTCCGGGTCGTGGTCACCGATCTGGCCGGAGCGCAGAACTTCTTCTGCGACACACTCGGGCTGCGCGACACCGGCGCGGTACTGCACACGGAGGCCGATGAGGAACTCTGGGGGTCCCCGGCCACCAGCGCCACGTCCTGCGTGCTTTCCGCGGAAGGTTTCCATGACGGTCCCGTGATCGAGCTGGTGCAGTACGAGACCCGGGTTCCGCGACCGTTGCCGGAGGGCTACCGGGTCTCTGATCAAGGCATCCTCAACGTCGCATTCGGATCCCGTTCCCCCGGGATCTACGACGCCGTTCTGGACCGGTTCCGTGCCAGCGGGTTCCAGCTGCACGCCGAACTCAAAGTCGCCTCGGCCCGGGGCCACTTTGCGGTGGGTGCCGAGGGTCTGAGCGTGGAGTTCCTGACCGTTCCCGACCTCGAGACCGAACAGCTACTCGGATTTGGCCCCAAGGGCACATTCCCCGAACCTCACTGAGGAAATGCTGAAGGCTCGGATCCCAGGCGAAGCTCGGCAGAGCGCGATACCAGGCTGGACTTGGCGTCGCGCTCGTTCTCCGGTTCGCCCTGATCATGGTCGCCACTCGCGGCCCGGGCCGCGTCAGCTCGCCTGAGTTCTCTGACTGCGCATCAAGTCTGGTCCGCTTTCGCCGTCACGGCCCGAGGCCCAGACGAGCACCCACGAGCAGCGCACCAGTGTCAGAATGGCGATCACTGTCGATAGGCACATGACCTTCCGGTACTGACACCCGTGTGCCTTTTGTAGGGCGTCTCATACTGTCGCATCATGGCGCTCCGTCCGACTGACAAGAATCGGAGAGCGCCTTCATGTCCTATCTCCTGCACATCGATTCCTCCTCCCTGGGCGCCGACTCTGTGTCCCGGCAGGTCGCCCAGTCTTTTCGGGATTCGTGGCGGGGCCCGGTCGTTCACCGCGACCTCGGAGCCGCACCGGTGCCTCACCTCAGTGCCGCCGGCATCACTACTCGCAGCACGGACGAATCCGCACGCACCCCGGATCAGGCCGCGGCCGCGGCGATCCAGGAAGAACTGGTCGGGGAATTCCTCGGGGCGAGCGCTTACCTGTTCACGGTACCGATGTACAACTACTCGATTCCCTCGGTGTTCAAGGCATGGCTGGACCAGATCATGTCCGTGGGTACCACGATGGGCCTTCCCGATGGCCCGCCGGCCGCCGGCCGCCCGGCGTTGGTGATCTCCGCCCGCGGCGGCGGCTACGGCCCCGGGGCCCCCAACCACGGCATGGACCATGTCATCCCGACGCTGGAGACCGTCCTGGGCCACCGGCTGACGCTCGGCCTCGACGTGCGCGTCCTGACCCCCGAGCTCACCTTCGCCCGCATAATGCCCCACATGTCGGGACTCATACCGCTCCACGAGGCGTCCCTGGCGGACTCCCATGAGCAGGCCCGCAAGCTGGCGGAAGCCTTCCAAGCAGCCCTGTTGCGGCTGTAAAGGTCGCCTTCGCCGCACCTACGGGCGTCGCGGAGCCCGGCTGCGGAGACGAGACTGGAGCCGGCGACGCCGGCCCGCCGGATCCCTAGGGCAGCTCGGTGTCGCTGGCGTGGGCAGCGAGGTTGGTTTCGAGGTGTTCGAGGACGGCGAGAGTCTCGCTGCGTTCGACTTCGGTGAGACCGCCGGTGGCGTAGTCCTCGAGGCGGGACCAGAGCTCTTCGACCTGTTGGCGCAAGGCGAGGCTGGCGGCGGTGGGTTCGACCAGGACGGAACGCTTGTCGCTGGTGGAGCGCTCGCGGCGCACGTAACCGGCCTTTTCCAGCCGCTGAATCGTGCGGGTCATGGTGGCGGCGTCGGCGCCAACGTGTCGGGCGAGGTCGGTCTGGCGCATCCGGCCGCGGTCCCACAGTTGCATCATGACCAGTTCCTGGGCCGGGTGCAGGCCGACCTCGCGCAGCACCTGGCCGGCGAGCATGCGGTGCAGGCGGGCCACCCGGAAGATCGCATGGCTGATCGGTCCGCGGCGTGCGGCCTCGGGGAGTTCACCGGTCTCGGAGACCTGGGGTACTGCCTCGGATTCCATGGTGCCGCCTTCTGCTTTCTCCCGTGCGACCGTCTTTTCCGCGAGCCGCCCGCGGCAGCCGGCACTGGGGCCGGCTGCCGCGGGCGGGCCTTCGAGTCCGCTTCCTGGGAGCAGGGTATGTGCTGCTCAGGCGTGGCATGCCCGGCTGGCCCAGTTCCGTCTCCCAGCCGTCAAGCGCGCGCTTCCTCCAGCGTGGGGTAGTCGGTGAAGCCCTTCTCGTCGCCGCCGTAGAAGGTTGCGGGGTCGGGGGTGTTGAACGGGCCTCCCTGGGCCAGCCGGGCAGACAGGTCGGGGTTGGCGAGGAAGAGCTGGCCGTAGGCAAGCAGGTCCACTGTGCCGTTCTCGACGAGTTCCAGCTCGGCGGCTCCGGTGGGCTCCTGGCCGGTGAAGGGGTTGAGGACAAAGGCCGAGGGCCATGCCTTACGCAACCGAAGCGTCAGATCGCGTACACCGGGAGCCTCCAACTGGTGCAGGTAGGCGAGACCCAGGGGGGCGAGGGCCTCAACCAGGGCGGTGTACGTGGCCTCGGTGCCGGCGGCGTCGGACTCGTCGATGTCGTTGAAGCCGTTGCCCGGAGAGATGCGGAAGCCGACCCTTTCGCCGCCAATGGCCTCGGCGACGGCCCTGGCTGTCTCCACGGCGAAGCGGATGCGCTTCTCGGGGCTGCCGCCCCACGCGTCGGTGCGCTGGTTGCTGTTCGGGGCGAGGAACTGGCTGATCAGATACCCGTTGGCGCCGTGCAGCTCGACGCCGTCGAAGCCGGCCTCGATGGCGTTGCGAGCGGCGGCGGCGTAGTCGGCGATGGTCGCGCGGACCTCGTCGTCGCTCAGTTCGTGCGGGGTGACGAAGTCCTGGGGGCCTTCGTGGGTGTACACCTGCCCGGCGGCCGCGACAGCGGAGGGGCCGACGGGCTCCAGGCCCGTCAGTGCGGGGTGTCCGACCCGTCCGGTGTGCATGATCTGCAGGTAGATCACACCGTCCTGGGCGTGCACCGCGTCCGTCACGTGGCGCCAGGCAGCGACCTGCTCCGCGGTGTGGATGCCCGGGGTGTCGGGGTAGCCCTGGCCGACTCGGGAGGGTTGAGCACCCTCGGTGACGATCAGTCCGGCAGTAGCGCGCTGCGCGTAGTAGTCCGCCATGAGCGGCGTGGGGGTCTGACCAGGACCGTAGGCACGGCTGCGGGTCATGGGCGCCATCACCAGGCGGTTGGCGAGGCGCTTGCCACTCAGCTCGTAGGGCTCGAATGCCTTCAACATGGTCATCTCTCTCAGGGGGAAGTGGAGTGTCCAGAAGGCCCCGCAGGTCCCACGAGGCGTTACTTGTCCGAACAGTAAAATCCACTCCCTCCTTCCCGCTGCGCATGTGAGCTGCAACACAAGCCGAATCCCGGGCGGAGAGATAGCAGATGGTGAGCGTGAATAGAACCTGCTCCGATCAACCATCGGGCCGATTGCGCATTAATTGTCCGAACAGATTAGGTGCGGCCTTCCAGAGCTTTCCCGTCGAGGATGCAGGAGCCGGGCGTCCGTCCTCCTCGAGGTCACCCTGCCCGCCCTGCAGCAGCTCAGCTGCGGAGCCCCGTCAGCATCACTTCCAAGTACCGGCGACCGGATGCCAGGCGCGCCTCCCGGTCGTCGGTGTGCACCTTGGCTGCAAAGGCGATCCCGCACACGAGCGGCAGCAGATCGTCCCAGGTGACCACGCCACGTACGGCATCTGCCGCGCGGGCACGATCAAGCAGTCGGCCGGCCAGCGAGTCCAATGCGGCAGTAAGTTCCTCGGTGCGGGCCACGACACGTTCCGGTGCGGCACGCACAGCGGTGAGCGAGGCATCGGTCAGTAGCGCCTCCACGGTGACGTCGAGGAAGCCACTAAGAGCCTTCCAGGCGTCTTCCTCGGCCAGCGCCCGTTCCGCGCGAGCGATCAGCGCTTCCAGACCCGGGGTCGCCACAGCCTCCATCAGGGCTTCCGGCGTCGGGAAGTGCCGGTAGACGGTCGCAACCCCCACGCCGACGAGGCGGGCGACGTCGTTGAGCTGCAGCGGGGTGCCGTCGTCGACGAGCCGCCGGGCCACATCGACGATGCGCTGCCGGTTACGGGCAGCGTCTTTACGCATCGGTGCACTGGTCATGCACACAGACTAACCGGATGAATCATCCGCTTGTGCTAGCATGAACTGGATACATCATCCGTTTCAGTGCGGTCCTGCGCTCCAAGTGAGGAATCCCTGTGCCGTTCACCGTCACCGACGTGCCGAACCTGCCCGACGGGTTCACCGACACGTTCACCAGCCACACCGTCAAAGCCGACGGCCTGACCCTGCACGCCGTGGTCGGCGGCGACGGGCCGCCGCTGCTGCTCCTGCCCGGCTGGCCCCAGTTCTGGTACAGCTGGCGTCTGGTCATGCCCGCTCTCGCCGAGCACTTCACCGTCGTCGCTCCCGACCTGCGCGGCATGGGTGCCAGCGACAAGCCGGCGACCGGCTACGACGCCGCCACGCTCGCCGACGACATGGCCGAGTTGATGACCGCCCTGGGCCACGAGCGCTTCGCCGTCGTCGGCTACGACCTCGGCATGCTGGTCGGCTACGCCCTGGCCGCGAGCCACCGCGACAGCGTCACCCGCCTCGCCGTCAGCGAGGCCGTCATCCCCGGGATCTCGCCGTCCCCGCCGCTGATGTCGGACCCGGCCACCAACGAGATGTTGTGGCACTTCGCCTTCAACCGCCTCGCGAACATCAACGAGCGCATGGTCGCGGGCCGCGAGGAGATCTACTTCGGCCACACCTTCACATCCAAGACCGCCGCCCCCGGCGCCATCCCGCAGCAGGCCATCGACGTCTATGTCGACTCGCTGCGCGACCCGGCAGCCCTGCACGCCAGCTTCGAGTACTACCGGACCCTCGACGAGTCCGCCCAGCAGGCCCAGCGCTGGCGCGACGAGGGGACGCTCACCATCCCGGTCCTGGCCATAGGCGGCCAGTACAGCACCGGCACCATGCCGAAGGAGACCATGAGCACGCTCGCCACCGACGTCACCGGGCTGGTGCTCCCCGGAGCCGGCCACTTCCTGCCCGAAGAAGTTCCGCAGGAACTGACGAAGGCCCTGCTGAACTTCCTGCACTGACCCGGCCGCGTTCAAGTGGCCACTTCGGCCGGCAGGCCGAGGTGCTCGGAGGCCCACCGTGGTGGTGGCCGTCCCCTGGCCGCCGACCTGGACAGCGGTGACCTGGGCAAACCACACACTGCCGATCACCTCGAGGCTGCCATGGCCGAACAGCTGGTCGCAAGGTGGGACACCACTTCCTTGTTCTCCGTGGGCAACGGTGGGCCTCCGGTTGGTTACTACGAGAAGATGTAGCAGGAGGCACTCTCGTGTCGGATACGGACAGCAACGTGGCAGCCGAGGACCCCGTCGAGCAGGACTGTTCGATCCGCGATGTACTTGACCGGGTCGGCGACAAATGGAGCGCCCTGATCGTGCTCAGGCTCAGCGACGGCCCTCTACGGTTCAACGAACTGCACCGCGAGGTCGACGGGATCAGCCAACGAATGCTGACCCTGATCCTGCGCGCACTGGAGCGCGACGGCCTGGTCAGCCGCACCGTGTACCGGACGATGCCGCCGCGCGTCGACTACGAACTCACCGATTTGGGCCGCACGCTGCTCACGCCGATCGCCGCGCTGCGCGAATGGGCCATGGCACACCGCGACGACATTCGACGCGCTCGCGCCCGCCACGACCACACGACCGGCGACCCCGATGCGAAGCCTGCACCCACATCCCTGACGCCAGGCGCTTGATCAGGACGCCAAGCGTGGACCTCTCGCCCTTCGCAGCGCCTCCGCGGTGGTTGATTCCGCAGCCATCGGCCCGGCACACCGCTGACACGGTGCGGGCGCCGTTGCCTGCGACGTCGCCTCGGCGGGGTTGCATGGCTCTGCGCAGTAGAGCACCCAGGCACGGCGTAGTCGATGGCGAGAAGATCGGACGCTAGGCCAGCGCCAGACCACCTCGCGTTGCGCGAGAGCGGCCTATTCTTCTGCTATGAAGAAGTCCGAGGTCAAGTCATCGGTCGGCAGTGGGCCGGCGCCGCAGTACCCGATCGAGTCGGTGGACAACGCGCTTCGGGTGCTGCTCATGCTCGGTGAGCGGAACGAGCTCAAGCTCACCGACGTCGCTCACCACCTAGGGGTCGCGAGCTCCACCGCACACCGCCTGCTCGCGATGTTGATGTACCGCGGCTTCATCAGGCAGGCCGGGCGAGGCAAGGCTTACGTACCGGGAACAGCACTCACCGGTGTCGCCTTTTCGATTCTGCAGCGCTTCGATGTCCGGCAGGCCCTGCGCCCCTTCCTGGAGCGGCTGAACGCCGAACTGCGGGAGACCGTGCACCTTGGAGTGCTGGACGGGACGACAGTCCGGTTCGTGGACGCGCTGGAGAGTCCGCGTGCCGTGCGTGTCGCATCCCGCCTCGGTCAGTCGATGCCGGCGCACTGCACCTCGACCGGTAAGGCTCTCCTCGCGCAGTTGTCCGGCGATGAGCTGCGACGGCGTTACCCGGACGAGGAGCTTCAGCAGTTGACGCCGAACTCGGTTGCCACTCGGGCGGAGTTGGAGAAGGAGGTCGAAATGGTCCGCCGACTCGGCTACGCCACGAGCTCCGAGGAAAGCGAGGAGGGCGTGGGCTCCGTCGCCGTTGCGCTGTCTGCCCAACGAGCCCCCATGCAGGCCGCCTTCAACGTCTCCGTGCCGATCAGCCGGATGAATCACGCCGACCAGCGTCGGATCAGTGCGGTGCTGCGTGAGGTCGCCGAGGAGGCTGCCGAGGTACTGCACTGAGCATACGTCGCCTTCTGGCACGGCCTGCGTTCCACCTCGACCTCGTCGCCTGCACCCGGCGCGGTCCGAAAGCGCACACTCACGCGCGATGACGGTGTGGGATCCGGGCCTCCGGCTGCCCGGCGGCGGAAGGACGAAGCAGCGCCGAACCCGCACCGGAGGCCCCCTACTACGGTCTGCTGCGGCACTCGGCCGTCCGGCCCGCCGCGTCCGCCGTCTGTGAATGACCGGCATTCGGCAGCCGGCGAACGGCTGGCTTCGGCTAGCTTCTCCGACTCATCGACTGGTCGGCACGGTCACTCACCAAGCGGGGGTCTACCCTACTGCCGACCGGTGCGTCCCTGGACCTGCCGACCGGTCCCGCCTCCACCGCGGCCCTGCTGGCCGCTTTCACCACGGGCTGCTCGCGGTACCCGTTCACCGTCGGCCGCAACTTCGTCAAGGGAGGCGGTGAGCCGCGTCCGGGCAGGTCAACGACAGTTCTGACAAGCCCGGTCCGGGCGAAAGAATCCGCGGCATGGGACCAGCACGTTCCAGGGTGGTTAGGCATTGGTTTGCGGCATCGCTCAATCTCGGCTGCCGTCCCCGCCGACCGCACGAGTGCCTGGGGACCGTGGCAGTGCCGGTACCAGTACGGACGATGGGCATGGAAGCCTCCTTGCCCTGCAATGAAGGGCAAGCCATTCCATACAGTAGATCCATTGTCTGTATGGCGGAAGGACGGCTCGCGAATCAAGCTGCCTGCCAAGCTGCATGCCAGCCTGCAGAAGGTGACGCCGGGGACCTCCGAGGCTAGCGCTCCGGCGCGCCCCCTCAGACGGACCGGGATAACTGATGCCAGTTCACTCATGACGACCGGCTCTGCGATTGCCGACCGCTGCGGATGATTCCTCTTCGGTGGCTCGACCTGTCGGGTCTGCAGTCTTGTGACAGGGGCTTCCCAGTGCTACCTTCAGAGAGGTATTCTGCAAGACAGAATTTCCGGCAAGGGAGGCGGGAGATGCAACGCGGTATCCACCACATGGGTTTCGCGACGTTCGACTACGAGCGCTGTGTCGACTTCTACACACGTGTGCTCGGCTTCGAGATCGCATGGCAGGAACTGCAGCAGGCGGAGGACGGGACGGTCACCATGCGCCACGTCTTCTTCGACGTCGGTGGCGGCAGCTACATGGCCTTCATGGCCCCGACGCCTGAGTCCGGCGCTCCGGCGAGTTGGCCGGCCGACTTGGACAAGGCGCTGGGACTCCGCCCGTACACCTACCACTTCTCCCTCCGAGTCGACAGCGAGCAGGAGCTGCAGGCCTGGAGGGACCGCCTGGTCGAGCACGGAGTCAAGGCGAGCGCGGTGTTCAACCACGGGTGGTGCAGGTCGGTGTACTTCACCGACCCCGACGGGCTCCAGTTGGAGTTCTGCTACAACACGCGGGTCCTGAACGAGGACGACAAGATCCTCAAGCCTCGCGAACAGCCGTTCATCGACGACCTGCGGCGCGACCCGCAAGCAGCCCGCGAGAGCTCCGAGGCCATGGGCATCCCCCTCGAGGCGTTCCTGGGTGGGCAGGAGCTCGAAGAGGCCCGCAGCTGAGGCATTGCGTGGCCGCAGCTGAAGAAGGGGCGACAAGGACGTGCCGACCGGCCTCGCCCGGCCGCAACGGAGAAGGTAGCCGCGGCGGTGATCAGCGCGGTGTGCCCCGAGAGCTGGTCCCGGCGTCCTCGTCCGACAGTTCGGCGAGGCCGCATCCGCCCCCGGCCTTCGTCCCCCCTGCGGTGCACCGCAGGGGGGACGAAGGCCGGCAACTCATGTGAGATGGAATCGGAGACGAAATGAGTTCGCTGAAGGGTGAGACGGTCCTCGTGATCGGAGGGAGCTCGGGTCTCGGGCTTGCGGTCGCAGCGACAGCTCTCGAGGACGGCGCGGAGGTCACGATCGCCGGCCGCTCCGAGGACCGGCTCCGCGAGGCGAGGGCCGTAATCGGTGACGGGGTGCGGACTGCCGCTGTCGACGCCGTCGACGAGGAACAAGTGGCGGGACTGTTCGATGGTTTCGACACGGTCGACCACGTTTTCGTCACCGTCGGAGTGGTCGGCGGGGGCACCCTCTTCGAGGCGGACACCGCGACGCATCGTCCGCGTCTGGATGCGCGGGTCTGGGCGGCGGCGCACGCGGCCAGGTACGGGGCGCCGAAGATGCTCCGAGGTGGATCGATCACCTTCTGCTCGGGAGCGGCCGGTGTCCGACCGGGCAAGACCACGAATCCGCTCGCCGCGGCCTCGGCGGGAGCGGTGGAGTCGATGACCCGCACCCTGGCGGTGCAGCTCGCGCCCGTCCGCGTCAACACCGTCGTCCCCGGCATCGTCGAGACCCCTCTGCTCACAGCATCGGCGGGTGACCTGGAGGCGATCGCCGAGCGCCTGCCCGTGGGGCGCGTCGGCCGAGCTGAGGACATCGCCCAGGCGGTGCGGTTCTTCATGACCAACGGATACGTCACGGGCCAGACGCTGATCGTCGACGGGGGCGGCGTCCTCGTCTAGGGCCCCCGCGGCTGGGTGAGCGCCGCGCCAGCAGGACGAAGACAAGAAACGACGAAGGACGGAAATGACCGAGGTCACACGTGAGCCGGTGGCGATCGACTCGCCCACCGCACCGAGGACAGCATTCGGGGCGTTCCCACATGAGGGCGTCTACCACACGCTGAAGGGGAGCAGGCCCGACGTCGCCTTCATCATCTGCCACCACGTCGCCAACTTCAGCGACCACTACCTCGGACCGCTGCTGGCAGAGCAGGGCTTCGGCGTCCTGGGCTGGCCGACCCGATACAAGACCGATCCGGCCTACTTCCAGTTGGAGAACGCGCTGATCGACATCGGCGTCGGGATCCAGTGGCTGCGTGAGGTCGCCGGAGTGAAGACGGTCGTGATGGTGGGCAACTCCGGTGGTGGTTCGCTGATGGCCACCTACCAGGCACAGGCCACCGACCCCAGCACGATCAAGGTCGCAGATCAGTTCAAGGCCGCGGCGGACGCGGGCGCCAGCTCGGCGGCCGGCCAGCTGTCCACCTCGATGGCCGTGCATGTGTCGGTCGAGTCGGAACTGCGGCAGCTGCCTCCGGCCGACCTGTACATCTCGCTCAACGCCCATCAGGGTCGTCCGGACGTCCTGACGACGTGGATGGACCCCTCGGTCATCGACGAGAACGATCTCTTCGCGACCGACCCCGAGCTGGACATGTTCAACCCGCGCAACGGTCCGCCGTACTCGCCGGAGTTCGTGGTCCGCTACCGGCAGGCTCAGCGGGAACGCAGCAACCGCATCAGCAGGTGGGCGCGTCAGGAACTGGCCATCCTCAACGAACACGGCGTCACCGACCGCATCTTCACGATCAACAGGCTTTGGGCGGACCTGCGCTTCCTCGACCTGTCCATCGACCCCTCCACGCGGGAGACCGGCTGCTACTTGGGTGACCCCCGTACCGCCAACTACGGTGCTCATAGCCTCGTGCCCTTCGTGACCCTCCGAGGCTGGCTCTCGATGTGGAGCCTGGAGGACGCGCAGTCCCGCGGCACCGATCAGCTCAAGAACATCAAGGTGCCCTCACTCGTGATCCAGGCAACTGGCGACACAGGGGTGTTCCCCTCCGACGCACACGCCATCCACGACGGACTGGGCGCCGCGGACAAGACGCTCGAGTTCCTCCCCGGCGGACACTTCTTCGAGGGCCCCGGCGAACGCGAAGCGCCCACCAAACTCATCGTCGAATGGACCAGCAGCCGCACGCACTGACGCCGCGCGCTGAAGGATCACCGACTCACCATGCCGTGCGGACAGGTCGACACACCGGGGCCCCAGCGCGTACGCGATGCTCGAAGTCTGGAGCGCGGCCATCAGATACCTCCCTGTCGTTCAGACCGGAGGCATTCAACACAGCATTTCAAGGAGTGACCGATGCCGCGCCCTTACGCAAGTGGAGTTGTCGCCGCGCCCGCCTACCGGGTATGGGCCCTTCTCAGAGAGTTCAACGGCCTGCCGGGCTACATGCCCGGCCTCGACCGGAGTGAGCTCGTCGAAGGGCAGGAGGGGCAGGTCGGTGCTGTGCGCAGGCTGACGCTCGCCGCGGGCGGGGACACGTTCGAGGAAAGGCTCCTGGCCCTCGACGACGCCCAACGCACTTGCACCTACGCCTTTCGAGGCGCCAACCCGTTCGGCGTCCGCCGGTATGTCTGCACGGTCCGGGTATCCGAGATCACCGACACCGGCGATGCCTACGTGGAGTGGTCAGCTGAGTTCGATGCCGACGAGGCCCAGGAGGAGGAGCTGACCCGCTCCTTCGCAGGTAGCTACGCCGGTGGAATCGAAGGCGTGCGCAAGGTGCTTGCTTAAGCCGCGTATCGAAGGTGTGTCTGGAGCGGTGAGGGGGCCCGCACGAACTGCCGCCATCGCCGGCGATGGCGGACATGTCGCAGGCCCGCGCGTTGTCCCCCGGAACGGGCCCAGGGCGAGGTCCGGAGTCGCAGGGCTCTCCTGCGGGAGGCGGCTGCGGCCGGCCGGAGGTTGACGGCGCCCGTGACCATGCCGGGATGGGCACGTCGAGATGGGTGACACGTGCGTGTAGCGGTTGTCGTGCACTCCCCGCTCTCGTGAACGTGGGGTACGGGATCGGGCGCGGTCATGTTTCCGGTGACCACCCTGTCATGGCTGGTAGCCCCTGGTCTTCCCTCGAAGCCAGGGGCTACTGGCATTGCGGGTCGCCATTTCTCCTTGTCGGCCCTGCTGCACGCGGCGAGCTGACGTCGGTCAAGGTTTCGCTGCGGAGCCGGGTGCTGCGAGATATGCGGAACCGCTCGCTGCCGCGATGCGGCCGACTCAGGACGGGGCTGACACGTCCTGCGATATGCCCCGCACTCTCGACGCCAGACCGGCCGGGGTTTACGCGCGTTACGCGCCGACTTCCCGGCCCGCGACGAACGTCGCGGCGACGTGTGCCACTCGGCCGCCCAGGTGCTCCGCGCCGCACTCCGGCCTCCTGCCATCTTCGGCAACAGCGGCTTGATCACTGCTCGGGCTCGTCACTGACCGGACGACGCTTGACACGGCGACGCAGTCATGTTTTTTGGTAAGCAGACATTAATTCTGGTTAGCAGAGAAAATGCAAGGAGTGAGTCGATGACCGATCTCGACCTCGTGCTGGGCGATGTGCGGCGGGGGATGATCCCCGCGCACATCTACAACGACGAGGAGATCTTCCGTCTCGAGCGCGAGCGGTTGTTCAGCCGGGCATGGCTGTTCGTCGGGCACGAGTCGGAGATCCCCCAGGCAGGCGACTACGTGGTGAGGCGGGTGCTCGATGACTCGTTCATCCTGTCTCGGGGGGAGGACGGTCAAGTGCGGGCGCTGTTCAACATGTGCCTGCACCGGGGTATGCAGGTCTGCCGGGCGGAGATGGGCAACGCCTCGCACTTCCGCTGCCCGTACCACGGCTGGTCCTACCGCAACGACGGGCGCATCGTCGGGCTGCCTTTCCACAAGGACGCCTACGGCGGCGAGGCCGGTTTCCGGCGTAAGGGGCAGATCCTGCTCCCTGCGCCGTCCATGGACACCTACAACGGCCTGATCTTCCTCAGTCTGGATCCCGACGCCCCGCCGCTGCGTGAGTACTTGGGCGACTTCGCCTTCTACCTCGACTACTACACGCGCCAGTCGGCCAGCGGGATCGAGCTGCGCGGTCCGCAGCGCTGGCGGGTGAAGACGAACTGGAAGATCGGCGCCGAGAACTTCGCCGGCGACATGTACCACACCCCGCAGACGCACACCTCCGTCGTGGAGATCGGGCTGTTCCGTGAGCCCAAGGCGGAGAAGCGCAAGGACGGCAACACCTACTGGGCCGGCAATGGCGGGGGCACCACGTACAAGCTGCCTCCGGGGACGCTGGAGGAGAAGCTGCGCTACGTCGGCTACCCCGACGTGATGATCGAAAGGATGAAGGAGCAGTGGTCGCATGACCAACTCGACGTCATTGGCCGGGACGGGTTCATGATCTCGGCCGCGTCGGTCTTCCCGAACATGAGCTTCGTGCACAACTGGCCCCGGGTCGAGGACTCCGACGATGTGCTCCCGTTCATCTCGCTGCGCACGTGGCAACCGGTCGGCCCTGACGAGACCGAGGTCGTGTCCTGGTTCGCGGTCGACGCGGAGGCGCCGGAGGAGTTCAAGGCGCTGTCCTACAAGGCGTACCTGATGTGCTTCGGATCGACCGGCATGTTCGAGCAGGACGATGTCGAGAACTGGGTCTCGTTGACCAACACCGCGGCCGGGGCCATGGCCCGCAGGCTGCTCCTCAACAGCCGTATGGGCCTGCTGGAGGACGGTACCGAGGTCGTTCCGCCGCTGACGCGCGAACAGTACTCGGGTCCGGGTGAAGCCCACGTCGGATACGGCGAGTACAACCAGCGCCACCTGCTGAGCCGATGGGCGGACCATCTGGAACGCCCGGTGGACAAGGTTTCTCAGGTCGAGGTGTCCGGTGTCCCGGCGGACCACAAGGAGGTGCGAGCGTGAGTGCACAGGCACAGCCGACGGCCCCTGAGCCGGCGAAGGAGAAGGTTGCTGCCGCACCCACCGGAAACGGCGGTCCCTACTCTGCGGAATCCCGGCTGGGCGGGCACGCGCCACGTACCCAGCGGACTGGTCGGAGCCTGGCGTTCGACGACCCACGTCACCTGCAGGCCCACCACTGGATGGTGGAGGAGGCCTACATCCTCGACGCGCAGAACTACGAGGACTGGCTGGACCTGCTCACCGACGACATCCACTACATCATGCCGGTCCGGGTCACCACCGCCCTCACAGCGGGGTTCGACTCGGCCCCGCACATGGCGCACTTCGACGAGAACAAGTACTCGCTGTCACGACGTGTGGCCCGGTTCCTGACGGAGCACGCCTGGACCGAGGACCCGCCCTCGCGACTACGTCACCACGTCACCAACGTCCGCACGTTCGCCACGCCGAACCCGGACGAGCTGATCGTGGACACAGCGGTCCTGCTCTACCGAAGCCGCGGTGACATCCGGGAAGCCTCGATCATCTCGGCAGGCCGCGAGGACCTGCTGCGCCGCGTCGGAGACGGCTGGCAGCTGGCCCGTCGCACCATCCTGGTGGATGACGCCGTGCTGCGGACCCAGAACCTGGCGGTGTTCCTGTGACCGAGCAGGGGCGACTGCAGTGGGACGGCGAAGCCGAGGACGCCGCCGCCGCGGGTCGGGCCGCGGCCGAGCTGCGCGAGCTCAAGGCCCACCAGACCGGAGAGGCCATCGCGCTGGGCAACGAGTTCAGCGAGATCCGGGTGTCCCGGGTCGAGACCCGAAACGGTGCGCGGCTGTTGGTCGAGGCGCCGAAGTCCGGTCAGTGGGTGGCGCTGTGCCCACTCGAGGTGGAGTCACTGACCTGGCAGAACGCGGAAACGTTCTCCGCGATGATCGGTCACCCGTTCGGCCCGTTGTTCGAGGAGGAGACGTGAGTGACTGGTTGACCGGCCGGCGTGCTCTCGTCGTGGGAGCGGGATCCGGGATCGGCCGCGCGGTGGTCGACGCTTTCCGCTCGGAAGGCGCGCAGGTAGCCGTCCTCGAACGCGACGAGGTCAAATCCGCCAAGCTCTCCGCCGAGATACCGGGCCTGCCGGTGGTCGTCGGCGATGCCACCACCCGCCAGGCCAACGAGCGGGCTGTTGCGACCGCGGTGGAGGCGTTCGGCGGTCTGGACATCCTGGTGAACTGTGTCGGTGTCTTCGACTTCTACCGCGGCATCGGCGACCTCGACGAGGACAGGATCGACGACGCGTTCGACGAGATCTTCCGGGTCAACGTCAAGAGCCACCTGCACTCGGTGAAGGCCGCTCTGCCTGCCCTGCGGGAGAGCCGAGGGACCATCATCCTCACCGAATCGACCTCGGCGTACTACCCGGGCCGGGGCGGGGTGCTCTACGTCTCGACCAAGTTCGCCGTCCGCGGGCTCGTCACCGCGCTCGCGCACGAGCTGGCACCCGACATCCGGGTCAACGGGGTCGCGCCCGGCGGAACCCTCAACACCGACCTGCGCGGGCTGGGCAGCCTCGGGCTGGATCAGCGGCGTCTGAACGACAGCCCTGACCGGGAAACGGAGTTGGCCGCCCGTGTCCCCTTGCAGGTCGCGCTGTCAGGCGAGGACCACGCGTGGAGCTACGTGTTTCTCGCCTCCGGGCGTTCCCGCGGGATCACCGGCGGGGTCGTGCATCCGGACGGCGGCATCGGAGCCAAGGCGTAAGTTCCGGGGGCCTCAACCCCGGGGAGGACGAGAGGAAGAGCGACATGGTGATCGTAAAAGCCGATCTTGAGGCGTGCCAGGGCTACGCGAACTGCGTGGTCGGCGCGGACGATGTATTCGACCTCGACGACGACGGGGTAGTCGTGCTCCGCCGGACGACGATCGAGGACTCCGAACGCACCAGAGTCGAGGAGGCAGCCCGCAGCTGCCCGGTCTCCGCGCTGGTGATTGAGGACGACTGATGGCACGCACAGTGATCGTCGGCGCCTCCGTCGGCGGTGTCCGGACCGCCCAGGCCCTGCGGGCGGCGGGCTACGACGGCGAGATCGTCCTGATCGGCGACGAGGATGTCCCGCCCTACGACAAGCCGCCGCTGTCCAAGGCACTTCTGGCGGGAACAACCACCGCGGACCATATTGGTCTGTTGCGCGCGGACGCCGCGGCCGAGGCACGCGTCGAGCTCGCTCTGGGCAACGCGGCAACAGGCGTCGACCGAGAACACCGGCGGGTGCTCCTCACCGACGGCACCAGCCAGTTCTACGACGATCTCGTGATCGCCACCGGGGCCCGGGCCAGGCCGTCACCCTGGGGGACACCACCCGGCGTGCACGTGCTGCGGTCTCTGGCCGACGCCGAGGCGCTCGGCGTCGCCCTGAGGGCCGGCGGACCGTTGGTGGTCATCGGGGCCGGGTTCATCGGCGCCGAGGTCGCGGCCACCGCGCTGGGCATCGGCCTCGACAACGTGACGGTCGTCGACCCGGTGCCGGTGCCGCTGTCCCGGGTGCTCAACCCCGAAGTCGCCGCTGTGTTCGGCGCGTTGCACGCCGCGCGCGGAGTACACACCCGCTTCGGTGTGGGTGTCACCGACGTCAAAGAAACCGGGGACGGACTGGAGGTGTACCTCGACGACGGCTCCGTGCTCCCTGCCGCCACGGTCGTTGTGGGAATCGGGGCCGTCCCGAACGACAACTGGCTTGCCGGCAGTGGGATTCCGACCGACGACGGCGTGCTCTGCGACAGCCACTGCCGCTCCATCGAGGACCCCCACATCTGGGCGGTCGGGGACGTTGCCAGGTGGCGGCACCCTCGCTACGGGCGCAGCGTCCGGCTGGAGCACTGGACGAACGCGGTCGAGCAGGCCGTCTGCGTGGCCCACAACATCACGCACCCGGAAGCCCTCCGCGACCACACCCCGGTCGAGTACGTCTGGAGCGACCAGTACGACTGGAAGGTCCAGCTGGTGGGGCGGACGGGTGGCGACGCGCACGTCCGGGTGGACGGTGCCGACCCCGAGCGTTCCTTCGCCGTGCTCTACGCGGACGAGTCCGACCGGTTCATCGGCGCCCTCACAGCGAACTGGCCGAAGGCGCTGATCACCTGCCGTCGGCTGCTCAACAGGGCCGATGCGGTGCCCAGCTCGCTGCCTGAGGTGCGCGCGCTCGTGGACGACGTGCGGCCAGCCGCCCGGATGGAGGCTCCATGAGTATGCTCACACCGGCATCGACCGAGCTCCGGTCCCGGCGGGGGCTGGTCGCACATGCCTGCCGGGTCATGGCCGGCCGTGGCCTGGCCGACGGCATCCTCGGCCACATCAGCCTGAGAATCGATGACCGCAGGCTGCTCATCCGCTGTCGAGGCCCCCAGGAGCGCGGGCTCGGCTACACAACGCCCGACGACGTCCGGCTGGTCGACTTCGACGGGACCGAAGGAGCCCCGGGCGAACTGAACGGTTACTCCCCGCCGAACGAACTGCCGCTGCATACCGAACTCCTCCGGCAGCGCCCGGAGATCGACGCGGTCCTGCACGCCCACCCACCCGATGTCGTCGCCGCAGACCTCGCCGGCATCAGCATCCGGCCCATCGTCGGGGCGTTCGACATCCCCGGCACCCGCCTCGCCGCCGGCGGTGTTCCGGTGCATCCGCGCGGGGTCCTGATCCGAAACCGTCGCCTGGCCGATGAGATGGTCCGCTCGATGGCGGATCGTCCGGTCGTGGTGCTTCGCGCTCACGGCGTGACCAGTGCCGCGGCCACCGTCGAGCAGGCAGTGCTCCAGGCGATCAGCGTCGACGGCCTGGCCCGGCTCTCCCTGCGAATCGTCTCCGCCGGCGGGACCCTCCTCGACCTGCCCGACACCGACATGGCCGAACTGCCTGACCTCGGTGCGGGCTTCAACACCGACACCGCCTGGCGGCACGAACTCGCTCGGCTTTGTGGCGTCGTTGCTTCAAAACCACTCTGACCCAGTACCCCGCGGCCAACCGTCCCCACCGAGCTCTCAACGGGACGCGGCTGCCGGCCTCCTCGGGCTGCGTGCATGACCTGCCGGTCGCGTCGCCCGGACGCGAGTCCCGGGCGAGGCTTCGGCCGTCACGGGAGTTCGCATCCCGGGGTTCACTCCGCTCGTGCGTTCCACAGCTCCCCGAGTTCCGCCCAGTGCGGTGCCGGGCCCGTCAGGGCGCCGGGTTCGCCGGCTGGCGAGGTGCGCAGTCCGGCGAGGACCATGTCGAGGTAGCGCAGGTGCAGCGCGGTGGCACGCTCACCGGCGACCGGGATGCGCGCGGTGAGGTGTTCGAGCAGCAAGGGGATGTCGGCGGAGGTGAAGTCGGTGCGCAGCACCCCGGCCCGCTGCGCACCGACCACCAGGTCGTCCAGGGCGGCCCGGAGCCTGTCGGCCGCGTCGACGATGTCGTCCGTGGCCGGCAGCCGTCCGCCGACGAGAGGCAGGAGTGGACCGCCCGGCTGCTGGGCGGCCAGTACGTCCCGCAAGAAGCGTGCGAAGGCGGACCAGGGGTCGGGCGCCTCGGCGAGAGCGGTGCGTGCCTGGGTGACGAGCTGCTCCATCGCCACGATCCGCATGCGCTGGGCCAGCGACTCCTTGCTGGGGTAGCGGCGGTAGAGGCTGCCCATGCCGATGCCGGCGCGGCGGGCGATCTCGGAGACGGGAGCGTCCCAGCCGCGCTCGGCGAAGACCTCGCGCGCCGCCTGGAAGAGGCGGGCGTCGTTACGGTCCGCCTCCCGCCTGCGGCCTCGCGGTCTGCCCTCGTACGTGTCACCCATGGCACGGATTCTCCCTCAGCGGCGGCCCACGCCGTGCCCGCCGTCGACGGTGACGACCGACCCGGTGACGAAACCGGCCTCCGCCCCCACGAGCATCGCGATCGCCCCGGCCACGTCCTCCGGTTCCGCGACCCGTCCGAGCGGGGTGTGGTCGGCCAGGAGCCGCTGGAACTCCACCGGCAGCCGGGCGCTGGCCTCGGTGCGCACGTAGCCGGGCGCCACGACGTTGACGTTGATGCCGAGCGGGCCGGCCTCGTAGGCGACGAACCGGGCGAAGGTGTTCAGCGCGGCCTTGGCGGTACCGTGTGCGACCATGCCCACCATGGGCGGGCCGTCGGCCACCGCACTGGAGACGTACACGATCCGGCCCCCGCCCTGGGCCCCCAAGATGGCCAGCGCCCGCTGGGTGAGGGTGTAGGCGGACGCGAGTTCGTTCGTCACCTTGGTGTGGAAGTCGTCCCAGGACAGGCCGGAGAGCGGGGTCGGGGTGAAGCGGGCACCGGCGTTGCAGACCAGGGCGTCCAGGCGCCCGTCGCCCGCCGAGCGGTCCAGCAGTTCGGCCGCCTGGCGGGGGGCGTGCACGTCGGCCTGTATGGCGAAGGCTTCGCCGCCGTCGGCCTCGATCCGCTTGACCACCTGGTCGGCGGCCTCGCGGTTCGAGAAGTAGTTGACGGCCACGCGGTAGCCCCGGGCGGCCAACGCACGCGAGGTGGCCGCCCCGATTCCCCGGCTGCCACCGGTCACCAGGGCCCTCGGCATGCTCGTCGTCTTCAATGTGTCCTCCGGGTCGGCGGAACGATGTGTCCTGCACGAACATATCGGAGCGGAGCGCTCCGCTCAAATAGCACGACCGGACCAGTGCAGTCGACAAGCAATCCGCCAGGATGCTGCCGTGGGAGTCAGTGCTGTGAGGGGTAAAGACAGGGCCCCCCAGCGGCGGCACCGGCTCCCTAGGCTGGCTGTATGGACAATCGGGCTGAAGTAAGCGCATTTCTCAAATCCCGCCGTGACAAGATCACTCCGGAGCGGGCGGGAATGCCGGTGTACGGGCAGCGCCGGGTACCCGGCCTGCGTCGTGGCGAAGTGGCGATGCTCGCCGGCGTGAGTGTGGAGTACTACACGCGCATGGAGCGCGGCGATCTCAGCGGGGTCTCGGACAGTGTCCTGGACGCAGTCGCCCAGGCCCTTCGACTGGGTGACACCGAGCGCGATCATCTCTACGCGCTGGCGCGTGCAGCGAACACAAGCCCGGCTCGGGTGCGGCGGCGTCCGAAGAAGACCGTCGTGCGGCCGAGCGTGCTGCGCATCCTCGAGGGCCTGCACGACCAGCCCGCGTATCTGCGCAACAACCGCATGGACATTCTGGCGGCCAATCCGCTCGGCCGCGCCCTGCACTACCAGCTGTTCGAGATGGAGCCGCCGAACACCTGCCGGTTCGTCTTCCTCGACCCCCGCGCCACCCGGGTCTACCCGGACTGGGAGCGCGTGGCTCGGGACGGGGTCGGTGTGCTGCGGGTCGAGGTCGCCAAGAACCCCTACGACAGAGAACTGTCGAACCTGATTGGTGAGCTGTCCACGCGCAGCGACGCCTTCCGCACCATGTGGGGCGCGCACGACGTGCACGTCTTCACCGAGGGCGTCAAGCGGTTCCATCATCCGGCGGTGGGCGAGATGGAACTGGTCCACGAGAGCCTGGACCTGCCCGGTGACGAGGGGTTGTCCATCACCGTCTACAGCGCCGATCCCGGCACCCCGGCCGCCGATGCTCTGAAGCTCCTGGCCAGCTGGGCCGCCGCGCCGGACCAAGCTGGAACACCGGCCGACATCGAGAGCTGACGCCAAGCGCCGTCCGTCCGGTGTCAGGACCTGCACCCGCGGGTTTCCCGCCCTGCGGGCAGATCACGCCGGTTCCGGTCTGCTCACCAGCGTCACCGTGCGCTCCCAAAAAGAAGCCGAAAGTGATCGTCTCCGCTCCCCGTGCGTCGGACGCACGGCAAGAGGGGGGCACTGCCGTTACCCCTTACAAGCGTGACTGCCTGCCGGACGCGGCCGCTGATTACCTGGATCGCGGCGGGCCTGAAGGACTCGGCCCGCGACCCATCGGCGCGCATGCCGCTTTGCCGGAACACCTTCGGATGACGGGGGTCCGCGCCAACCTGTCTTGAAAGGAATCTCAGTGAGTTCCCCTTCGTCCACGAAACCGGACACCTCGGCCGCCGCACCGCTCACGGCCGACGACGGCACGTCCGTGGCTGCCGGGAAGGTCAAGCTGCCGCCGGTGGTGTGGCTGATGGGCGGCATCACCTTCATCATGGGCACCAGCGAGTTCGTCGTCTCCGGTCTGCTGCCGGAGATCTCCGACGCCCTGAACGTCAGCGTGTCCAGCGCCGGGATGCTCATCACCGCCTTCGCCATTGGCATGACGATCGGCGCTCCCCTGATGGCGATCGCGACCCAGCGCTTGCCGCGCCGTTCGGCCCTCATAGCCGCGCTGCTGGTCTTCGCCGCAGGCCACGTCCTCAGCGCGCTCAGCCCCAACCTGAACCTCGCGATCGTCGGCCGGATCGCCGCCGCGCTGGGCCACGGCACCTTCTGGGCCGTGGGCGCCGTGATCGCCACCGCCGCGGCCGGCCCCGCCGCCAGCACCCGCGCCACGGGCGTGATGGTCGGCGGCATCACGCTCGCCAACATCATCGGCGTCCCCCTGGGTACGGCAGCCGGCCAGCTGGGCGGCTGGCAGACCCCCTACTGGATGCTCGCCGCACTCTCTGTGGCCGCCGCGGCCGTGATCGCCCGCCGTATCCCGGCCGACACCACCCGCGCCGACAGCTCCGTGCGCGCCGAGGTGGCCGCGCTCAAGCAGCCCCGGCTGTGGCTGGTCTACCTGTCCATCGCCCTGCTCCAGGCCGGCATCATGGGCGCCTACAGCTACGTCGCCCCCCTGCTGACCGACCGCGCCCACCTGGCGAGCTCGGCGGTACCGCTGGCGATGCTCGGCTTCGGCATCGGCGCCCTGTCCGGCACGATGGTCGGCGGCCGCCTCGGTGACCGGCGGCCCTACGGCACGCTCATCCCGACCGCCGCCCTGACCACCGCAGCTCTGGGCGCGATCACCCTGTGGGCGACCAACAGCGTCGTGGCCGTCGTCCTGATCATGCTGCTCGGTGCCGCCGGCTTCGCCGGCAACCCGATCGTGGTCGGTCAGGTCGTCAAGATCGCCGGACAGGGCCGGTCCCTGCCGGTAGCCGTGGCCACCTCGGCCTTCCAGATCGGTATCGCCACGGGCTCCTGGCTCGGTGGTGTCGCCCTGAATTCCAGCCTGGACCTGAAGGGCCCGTCTCTGACCGGCTTCGCCTTCGCCCTGGTGGCTCTGCTGCCCCTCGGCCTGCTGGCCGCCTCCCAGCGCAAGGCGGAGGCAGCGCGGAGCTGACCCTTCCCGGGGGATGTCGGCTCCTCCCGCACGCGTTCGACACCTCCCATCCCAAACATCACGTACGCGACTGCTGGAGACGACCGTGGAAGTCCGTCTGCTCGGCCGGCCCGGACTGTCCGTCAGCAGGATGCGCCTGCCTGCATTGGCTCACCGGTACGCCACGCGGCTCCGGCGCGAGGGGGTCACTGCCGTTACCCCCAAAGAGCGTGCCTGTCAGCGGGACGCGGGAGCTGATTTCGTGGATATCGGCGGCTCTGGACAACTCCGCCCGCGCCTCCTCTGCCGTTGCGCCCAGGCCCTGCTGCCTCTCGGCCTGCCGGCCGCCCCGCGGCACACGGCGGAATGAGCGCGGAAATGAGCGCGGAGTTGACACCGCATGGGAAGGCCGGTCCTTCCCGCCCGGCATCCGACACCTTGGCTCCCAGAAATGAAAGGAAGCGCATGCGTACGACGACACTGGGCCCCGGCGGCCCCGAGGTGGGCGTGATCGGCCTGGGCTGCATGGGCATGAGCTACGCCTACGACATGGCCGCGGCTCGCGACGAGGACACGTACGTCTCGGTGATACGCACGGCGCTGGATCTGGGCATAACCCTGATCGACACCGCCGATGTGTACGGACCCTTCACCAACGAGGAACTCGTCGGCCGGGCCCTGTCAGGCGGCCACCGCGACCGGGCGGTCCTGGCCACAAAGGTCGGCGCCCTGTCCCGCGACGAAGCAGGCAACCCGGTCCGCGCCGAGAACGGCCGCCCGGAGCACATCCGCCGCTCCATCGACGAGAGCCTGCAACGCCTGGGCACCGACCACGTCGACCTCTACCAGTTGCACCGGGTCGACCCCCAGGTGCCGATCGAGGAAAGCGTCGGCGCCCTGGCCGAGACGGTCACCGCCGGCAAGGCCCGCGCGATCGGCCTGTCCGAGGTGGACGTCGAACAGATCAAACGCGCTCAGACGGTGCACCCGATCGCCACGGTGCAGTGCGAGCTGTCGCTGTGGACGAGGGACTGGATGCAAGACGTGCTGCCCTACTGCCAGGAACAGAACATCGCCTTCCTGCCCTACTCCCCCCTGGGCAGGGGCTTCCTCACCGGACGCTTCACCTCGGTGGACGACCTGCCCCAGGAGGACGTCCGCCGCCGGATGCCGCGCTTCCAGCAGGACGCCCTCCAGCAGAACCTCGCCCTCGTCGGCCGGGTGCGCGAGATCGCCGAGCGGAACGGCGCCGCCCCGGCCCAGGTCGCCCTCGCCTGGGTCCTGGCCCAGGGCCGGTACGTCATCCCGATCCCCGGCACCAAGACCCCGAAGTACCTGCTGGACAACGCCGGCGCCGCCGACATCCAGCTCAGCGAGGCCGACCTCGCCGCACTCAACGCCCTGCCCGCCCCACACGGCGGCCGGGGCAACTGACCACCCCTACCCAGCCCACTCCCATCGACATCGAAAAGGCATCACTGTGAAGATTGAAAACACGACCGTCAAGGGCGTGTTCATCGAATACGCGCTCTCCGAAAGCAGCCCCTCAGCCGCGCCCATCGTCTTCGTGCACGGCGGCGGCCAGGGCAGCTGGGTGTGGGAGAACTACCTCCCCTTCTTCGCCGCGACCGGCCGGGACTGCTACGCCTTCAGCTGGTACAACCACCACCGCTCCCATGAGCTGCCAGATGAGCAGTTCGCGGCCCGCTCCATGGCCGAGACCGTGGAAGAGCTGGAGATCGTGGTCGACCACATCGGACAGGTACCCGTCCTGGTGACCCACAGCATGGGCGCACTCGTCGGACAGAAGTACGCCGAGAAGCGCCCAGTCGTCGCCGAGGTGCACATCACGCCCGCCATCTGCGCCGAAGTCGGTCTCCACCCGGAGCGGGAGCTCGATCTGTCGAAGCCGGTCGGCATCGGCTCGTTCGAGGAGGAGTGGCCTCGTGTGCTCGCGGGGTGTTCGGAAGAGGACGCCCGCCGGTACTACGCCCTGCTGTCCAGGGAATCGGCCCTCGCCATCCAGGAGACCATCTCCACCTCCTTCAGCGTGGACCGCACGCGCATCGGCGGCCCGTCCCTGGTCATCGCGGCAGAAAACGACGTCGTCGTCCCCGCCGAAGCGATCCGCCGCAGCGCCGCCTACTTCGGCTCCGACTACCTCTTCCTTCCCGGCCGCACCCACAACGTGCTCCTCGAACCCGGCTGGCGCGAGACGGCCCAGCGCATCCACACCTGGCTGGAACGCCAGACCTGGTAGAAGCCGGACGGCCTGCCGTCAGTGCCCAGGCCGGCAGCAGCTTCGCTGCCCCACCGGCTGCTGCCCAGCCGACATCCCCCCACCGTCAGAAAGCGGAGGCTTCACCCATGACGATCAAGGTGCCGCAGGTCGCCCTCAACAACGGCGTGCACATGCCGATCCTCGGCTTCGGCGTCTTCCAGATCCCCGAGGAGCAGACCCAGCAGGCGGTCGAGGCCGCGCTCGAAGCCGGCTACCGCCTCATCGACACCGCCGCCGGCTACGAGAACGAGCGCGCTGTGGGCCGTGCGATCGCCGCCAGCGGCATTCCCCGCGACGAACTGTTCGTCACCACGAAGTTGTGGGTTCAGGACTACGGTGAGGAGAGCGCCAAGCGTGCCTTCGACCGCTCGCTCGACCGCCTGGGCCTCGACTACCTCGACCTGTACCTGATCCACCAGCCCTTCGGCGACTACTACGGATCATGGCGGGCCATGGAGGCTCTCAACCAGGACGGCCGCAGCCGGGCGATCGGGGTCAGCAACTTCTACCCCGACCGGCTCGCCGACCTCATCACACACAACGAGATCGTCCCCGCGGTCAACCAGATCGAGACGCACGTCTTCTTCCAGCGCAGCGCCGACCAGGACCTGATGCGCAAGTACGGTGTCCGGCATGAGTCCTGGGGACCGCTCGCCGAAGGCGGCCAGGGCTTCTTCGACAACCCTGTGCTCGTCGACGTCGCCCGCGCCCACGACAAGACCGTCGCCCAGATCGCCCTTCGCTGGCTCGTCCAGCGCGACATCGTCGTGATCCCGAAGTCGGTACGGCCCGAGCGCATGACCGAGAACCTCGACGTCTTCGACTTCGAGCTCACCGCCGACGAGCTGGACCGCATCGCCGGCCTGGACACCGGCCGCAGCGACATCTTCGATCACCACGACCCGGAAAGGGTCGTCTGGCTCGGCGGCGTGCGGTTCGACACCTGATGCCGCACCGCGTCGCACTCACCTGATCCTCCCACGCACAGTCAGTTCCCCGGCCGCCGACGGCCGGCCGGGGTATCACCCGGCATGGAGTCTCAGGGCACCGCTGTGTCGTCCTCCAGCCGCTTCCACGGAAAGCAGCACCATGCGCATTCGCTTCGCTCACATCGCGGCAGTCTCCGCTCTGGCGGCTGTCCTCGTCGCGGCCCCGTCCGCGTCCGCCACCAACGGAAAGTACGGTCTTCAGCCGATCATCACTCAGGTGAAGACGGCGGTCAGGTTCGACTTCGCCTCAGGCGACTCGCCCGAGAACATCAACGTCAACCCTGACCGCTCCCTGACGGTGTCCATGCTGGGTGTGCCCGCGAACAAGCCGCCGAAGCTGGTACGGATCGCGCCTTCCGGGCAGCGCACTACCCTCGTCACCGGGCATCTGGGCGATCAGATCACCGGTAACACCCGTGGCAGCGACGGCACGGTCTACTACAACGTGGACTCCGACGACGCCGCCCGTAACGGCGTCTGGAAGCTGCCTGCCCACGGCCGTCCCGAGCGTCTGGCCGCCCTGCCCGACGGCCTGCCCAACGGCCTGGCCATCGATGCGGCCGACCGTACCCTCTACGCCGCCGACAGCTACAACGGAACGGTGTGGGCCGTGCCCGCCTCCGGCGGGCAGCCGAAGATCTGGAAGAGCGGCCCGGCGCTCGCGGCCGACCCCGACGGCTCCCTGCCGCTGGGCGTCAACGGCGTCCGCTTCCACAAGGGCGCCGTGTGGGTGAGCAACTACAGCCAGGGCACCCTGCTCAGGATCCCGGTCGCCGCCCACGGAGCCCCCGGCCGCGTCCACACCGTCGCCGACGACATCCCCGACCTCGACGACTTCGCCTTCCTCAACAACCACTCTGACATCGTCTTCGCCGCGCAGAACGACCCGACCGACCGGGTCACCGTCGTGCGCCCGAACGGAACCACCCAGACCGCCCTCACCGTCGACGACGGCCTCGCCTCCCCCACCACCACCGCCGTAAGCGGCAACCATCTGTACATCGCCGACGCCGGGTTCAAGGCACCCCACGACGCGAAGCTGCAGCGCGGAACCATCAACCTCAAGGCCCTCACCGGGCACTCCCACCACTGAGCGGCCCGTAAAGTCCGGCGATCCTTCGAACGGACTCGCGGCAGACACGCGAAGGCAATGACCTCCGGCTCGTTCGGGGGACGGTGACACCGCCCCCCGAACCGTACAAGCCGCACGCCACCTCGGGGTGACGCCGTAAACCGTTCCGTCGTCCCGAGCCCGCCGCAACTGTCCCCCACCGCGGCGTGAGCCGCGCAACGCCAAGGAGTCCCATGGAGTACCGCAAGCTCGGCAACACCGGAACCGCCGTCTCCCGCATCGCGTTCGGCACGATGTACTTCGGCGTCCAGACCCCCGAAGACGAGGCGTTCGCGCTCCTGGACGCGTTCGTGGACGCCGGCGGCAACCTGGTCGACACCTCCAACGTCTACGGCGGCGGAAGGAGCGAAGAGATCATCGGCCGCTGGTTCGCCAGCCGCCCCAACGACATCACCGACCGCGTCGTACTGGCCACCAAGGGCCGCTACGGCACCGGCACCGACGTCAACAGCCTCGGCTCCACCCGTCGGCAGCTGCGCCACTCACTCGACGCCTCCCTGCGCCGCCTCGGACGCGACCACGTCGACCTGTACCAGATCCACGCCTGGGACCCCCTGACCCCGATCGAGGAGACCCTGTCGTTCCTCGACGACGCCGTCCACGCCGGGAAGATCAACTATGTGGGGCTTTCCAACTTCACCGGCTGGCAACTCCAGCTCACACTCTCCACCGCACTGCGGATGGGCACCCACGCGCCCGTGTCCCTCCAGCAGCAGTACAGCCTGCTCTCACGGGAGAGCGAGTACGAGGTCATCCCCGCCGCATCGCACAACCAGGTCTCCCTGCTGCCCTGGTCCCCCCTCGCAGGCGGCTTCCTCACCGGCAAGTACCAGCGCGGCACCACCCCCGATCCCGACACCCGCGCTGGCTCCGACGACGAGCTGTACCAGTGGGTCTCCGCCGAGTACGCCGCCTCCGACCGTAACTGGCACACCATCGACACGGTCGTCCGCATCGCCCGTGAGACCGGCCACACCCCCAGCCAGGTCGCCCTGGCGTGGGCAGCCGACCAGCCCTCCGTCGCCGCCCCCATCGTCGGCGCCCGCACCCTCAGCCACCTGACCGACAACCTCGGCGCGGCCGAACTGCACCTGGACGCCGACACCACCGCGGCCCTCAACACCGTCAGCACGCCACAGCACGGCGGTTACCCCTACGGCGGCTTCGGCACCGCGCAACGCTCCCGCGACTTCCACGGCAGCAAGGCCCAGGCGAACCTCGTCGACGGCGGAAGTGACGCACCCCTCGGCCACGCATAGTCGCACTCGAAAGCTCGGCAATTCGCTGCCAGCGAAGCGGATCGGCGCCTCCTGATGCCGGGAGGCCGGAACAGGCCAGCTTTGGGAATGGCTGCGCGACGGAATTGCCGGGGCCCGGGCCCACCGCACATCGGCATCCTGGTGCATCGGCGAGCCGGTGCCGCCGCGGCGGCGAGCGGAACCTTGTGGCCGCGCGTCGGCGAGAGGGCGGCACCGGCAGAGTCCACCGACACCTCCAGCCGGCCGACCCGATCGATCTCCACGACGTTCCAGTGACCGTCGCGCACCACGCCGACGCGTGCGGGCGTGCCGTGGAGATCACATCCCGGAAGCAGCCGCATCGCGCTCGAGATGTACGACAGAAGCCGCGGGACGTCCCAGATGAGGTCGGCGATGCGGGCGGGCTGCCGCTGTGTGCCGTCCACCGAGCAACGCATTCGAGCGCCTGGGCGGCTCAGCTTCGTCGGGGGTAACCAGCTGGGCCCCATGGGGGGGAACGTGTCGAAGGACTTGCGGAGCGCGCGGCCCTCATTCCGCGGGGTCGCGCATCGTCATGTCGAGTAGGCAGGTGCAGCCGCCGATGTGGTCGAGCTCCACTTCACCCTCCTGGTCGAACCGCCAATCCTGATACGGCAGTCGAACGACACCGCCGTCCGGAACAAGAGACAAGGGCGACTTGAGGAAGACGCCGAGAGTGTCGACACCCCGAGGGGATCAGGCCACTTCCGAGTGCGCGCCACTCGACTCCGTCGACGGCAGGGCATCCGGATTGAGCTCGGCAAGTATCCGATGCAGCAGGGAGTGAACGACTGACCGCTCAGCCGGGGTAAGAACCGCAAGCGCCTCCCTGTCGAGACGTTCCACCACATCCCGCGCCCGTTCGGCGACCTTGGCACCCCTGTCCGTGATGGCCAACTGGACGGTTCTGCGGCTCGAAGGGTGCTCACGGCGCACCACAAGGTCTCGGTCCTCCAACGCGCTGACAGCGGCGCCCATGGACTGCGGAGTGATGCCGGTGCGACGCGCGATCTCCGCGGCGGAGATTCCCGGCGTCCAGACGAGGTGCTGGAGGGCGTTGTGCTGGGCGATCGTGAGATCGAGCGAGCGCAACGCCCTCTCCAGACGCGTCCCCATCACATGGGTCACCTGCCACGCGAGATAGCCGGTACGTGCCGAGGGGTCCACCTGAGTGGAACGCATGAGCGCAGCTCCGAAAGTAAGGTGCCTGATATTTCTATGGTAGGAATAGAAGGTACCTTACATTTCGAGTGAGGAAGAAGCCCGTGTCCACATCGCCCCCCGCTTCCTTCGAGCCCAGCCACGCTCAGCCCCACCACGCAGTCGACTCCGCTCCCTCGCCGCAGGGTGCGACCGGCGTGAAGGGCGTTCTGATGCCAGTCGTGATCGTTCTGATCATCGGCTCGATCTTCATCAGCGTCTTTCTGGCGGCCTTTCACGCTCCGCGACCCCATGACCTTCCGGTCGCCGTCGTGGGAACGACCGAGCAAGCCGAACAGGTCACCGCAGGGCTGGAGACCGGGCTGCCCGGCGGCTTCGCGGTGAAGCGCTATACCGACCAGAGTGCGGCCCGCCACGCTCTGGAGGACCGCAAGGTGTACGCCGCCTACATCACGGGCTCCGGCAAGTCCTCCGAACTTATGTACGCGGGCGCCAACGGCCCTTCGGTGACCTCGACGGTCACCGGCGCCTTCTCGGGTGTCGCCAAGGCGAGCGGCGTCCGGCTGACCGTCCAGGACGCCGTTCCGGCCTCGGCGGGCGACACCCGCGGCATGTCGGTGTTCTACGCCGGGTTCGGCGTCGTGCTGGCCGGGTTCCTGTTCGGCATGATGACCTACCAGATCGCTCCCAGCCTGGAGTATCGGTGGAGGCTGACCAGCCTGTTCACCTTCAGCGTCCTCGGCGGGATCGTGGTCGCGGTGATAGCCGGGAGCGCGGGCTTCGCGGCACTGCCCGGACCCTTCCTGGGCATCGCGGGGGTCATCGCCTTGATGGCCGCAGCTGTCGGCAGCGCGACCATGGCGTTCATGCGACTCTTCGGCCGAGCCGGGATGTCGCTGGCCGCCGTGGTCCTGTTCACCTTCGGAAACAGCACCAGTGGCGGCACGCTGCCCACTGCCTACCTGCCGGACTGGCTCCATCCGTTCTCGAAGATCCTCCCGGTGGGAGTCGGCGTCCGAGCCGTCCAAGGGTTGTCCCACTTCAACAACGACGGCCTCACCGTCGGCATCGTCGTCCTGGTCGTGTGGATCCTGATCGCCTCCGCGACGCTCTACTGGCGCGACGCGCGCGCTCCGCGCCGCGAAGCCGTCGCCTGACCAGCCTTCCGCCGAGTGTCGTCGCCGACCACCCCACAGCGCCTCCGTCGACGGGGATCGCCCAGGGCAACCATGAAGTGCTCTCGTAAACTGCCGATGTGACCGACGCCGCCTTCCCCACCACCGGATATTTGGCCTGGCAGTTCTCCCAGATCGTCGCAGGAAGGCTCGAGAAGGCACTGCGCGTGGAGGCCCTGACGTTGGCCCAGCACAACGCTCTCCAGCATGCCGCGCGCACACCGGGGGTGTCCGCAGCTGAGATCGCTCGCCGCTCCGGCATCACGGCCCAGTCCATGGGCGCCGCGGTGGGCCAACTCGTCGAGCGAGGACTGCTGCGCCGCGAGCCCCATCCGACCAGCCGCCGCAGTATGCGCCTGTACGCCACCGACGAAGGGCACTCGCTGGCCGCCCGCGCGGCGTCGATCGCTGCTCGGATCGAAGCGGAGACGACCTCACCGCTCGGCCCGGACGACAAGGACACCATCCACCGCCTGCTCCACCAGTTGGTCGAGCAGCTCAACCCCGAGGCCCTTGCCGTCGACGGTCGATCCTGACCTGAGGACGCATCAGAACGGCACCGCGCGGCCACGCTGGCGCATCTCTTCCGCCACACCGATCGCAGCGACCACGGAGCCGCCCCCGGCGATGGGCAGGCCGCCAGGCAGGATGACGAACCCGGGGATTGCGGTGAAGCCCGGCTGGGTGGTGGCCAACTTCTGCAACACGTCGGTGGGCGTCTGGAACCCTGCAGCCGTGTACGCCTTCTGCTGACTGACGGCAAGGGTGGCGCCGGTGGCGGTGTCGGCTCGCTCCTGGACGATGACCACGCCGTCGCGGTCCACGACCGTAACGGAGACGGGGTACCCCTTCGTCTTGCATGCGGCGATGGACGTGTCGGCTGCCTTTCGGGCCGAGGCGAGCGGGAGGCAGTGACTGTTTCCGGGGGGCTTCCCCTGAAGCGTGGACACCATTTGCTATGCGGCAGGGGCCAGCGTGACGATCGCTGTTCGAAGGCGATCGGACTGATGTAGCCAAGCCCCGAGTGCCTGCGTCGTGTGTAGTAGCGGGTGACCCATCGGAACACTGCGAGGCGGGCATCACGCGCCCCTGACCAGTGTATCTTCCCTTGGAGGGTCTCTCTTCAGGGTTGCGTTGAAACTCTCCGCGGCGGCATTGTCCGCGCTGGTGCCGACCGCTCCGCGCGAGCGGATCACGCCGAGTCGGCTGCACACCTTCGCGAACTCCTTCGACGCGTACTGCGCCCCGTTGTCACTGTGGAAGATCGCTCCGTCGAGGCTGCCGCCCTGGGTGCGGGCGGCAGCTTCGAGAAGTCGAACCGCGTTCGAGAGGTCCGACCGGGTTATCGACGAAGGCGCTGCCGTCGGCCTGAGCCGTAGCGGATCACACAGCTGACTGTCGGGGTGTACCGAATGCGGCCGTCCTGGGTGCCGTCGGCTCGGGGTCGGGAGCTGTGGGCAGTCGGGGCACCCAGATCAGGCCGATGACCGCCGCGGCCAGCGCCAGGCCGAACAGGGTGCCGAACATCAGGCGGGTGTGGCCTAGGGCGAAGGCGGGGGTGCCGAGGGCGGCCAGTCCAGCGACGGCCCGGGTGAAGGCCATCGTGACCCCTTGGGCGGTGGCCCTCAGAAGCGTCGGGAACAGCTCCTGCGACCAGACCTTGTAGACGGCCTCGCCGGCGAAGGAGTTGCCGAGCCCGGAGAGGAGCATGACGGCGACCAGGGTGAACCTGCTCGGCCCCAGCAGGGCGGGCAGCGCCCAGGCCAGGACGATCAGCCCGGAGCCGGCAGCGAACCAGGCGTGCCGGGACGGTTTGTCGACCACCCGCATAAACAGCAGGCCGGCGGCAAACCCGATCGGCAGTCCGACCAGGGTCAGCTGGGAGAACTGTGCCACCTCTCCCTTGGCCAGAGCGGTCCACAGGAAGGTGCCGAACTGGCCGAGGGTGTTCGCGCCGAGGTTCCAGGTCGCGTAGTAGAGGCCCGTCGCGAGCAGGGCGTAGACGGTCGGTGCCCGGAAGAGATCCCGGATGCGGCTGAACTCGATGGCCTCGGAGCGGACCGTCGTCTGCGTGCTGGCCGCCCGGCGGGCAGCCGCCCATTCGGCCGACTCGCTGAGGCTGAGGCGCAGCAGCAGTACGACGACCGCCACGACGAGCAGATGGGCGAACAGGATCCGGCCGCCCGGCATGCCCTGGACTCCCATGAAGGAGCTGACGACGAGAACAGTCAGGATCCCGGCGAGCCAGAGCATGCCGGAGAACACCACCATGGTGCCCTTCTTGCCGGCCGGCGCCTCCTCGTTCACGAGGGCGAGCGAGACGGGGAGGTCTGCGCCGATGGCCAGGCCGGTGGCCAGGACACCGGCGTACAGCAGAGCGGGTCCTGCCGCCACCAGGAGGAGCAGGACACCGACCGCGTAGAGCACGAGCGAGAGGGTGAAGACCGTCCTGCGGCCGAACCGGTCGCCCAGGCGGCCGCCGAACAGCGCGCCGACCGCGAACGCCAGCGTCTGCAGGCCCAGCAGGGATCCGATGGCACCGGCGCTGAGCTGGAGCGGCCCGGCGTAGTAGCCGCCGATGGCGATTCCCGACGTGACGAGGGCCGCGGCGTCCAGATAGGAGGCCATACCGGCGAGGACCGCGGTCTTCCAAGGGCTTACCGCGGTGTTCTTGATGCCGGGCACGGCTCCTCCACGACGAGCAAACGAGGAAGGGGGGCGGGGACGTCTGGTGGCTGGCTGCGAGTCGTCCGGATGACAGTAAGCAGGCACGGCTCCGAGCGAGAGCTGCCTACTCGATTCACTTACGCGTGCCAGTTGAACGATCTGGCCGGTAAACTAACCGCGGCCGTGGGTTTTGACAAGAGGTGCGACCGAGGCGAGGCGGGGTGTCCGAGGGCAGACGGGTGACCAGCGCGGATGTGGCCCGGGAGGCCGGAGTCTCCCGGGCGACGGTGAGCTACGTCCTCAATGGCGTTCCCCATCAGAAGATCCCCGAGGCCACCCGGCAGCGAGTGTGGGACGCGGCCGCCCGGCTGGGCTACGCGCCCTCCGCCGCGGCACGTGCCCTGCGCACGGGACGGTCGGAGATCGTGCTCGGGCTGCTGCCGGACTGGCCGATCGAGCATGTCCTCGGACGGCTCATCCAGCAGCTGACCAATGCCTTCGCCGAGAACGGGCTGACCTTCGTGGTGCACTCGTCGGCTCACCCCGGGCGCCCCTTGCGGGACATCTGGAAAGCCATGACCCCGGCGGCGGTGTTGGCCCTCCAGGAGTTCGACGACCTGGAGGCCGAGGCGATGCGGGCGGCCGGCATCGAGGTGGTCATGGCGATGCACGGGTCGGTCCGGGGTGAGCCCCGCCCTCCCCTGGTGTCCGAGCATCCGATCGGCGCACTGCAGGCACGGCACCTCGCCGCACCCCACCGCCGGCTCGGCTACGCCTACCCCGACCTGCCGGGACTCGACGTCCTGGCCCAGCCGAGGCTGGACGGCGTCCGCAAGGTGTGCGCCGAACTGGACATGCCGGAGCCGGACGTCCGGACGGTCCCCCTCGACGCGGTCGGCGCCGCCGAGGCGGTGAAGGGGTGGCTCGCCGCCGACCCGCCGGTTACGGGAATCTGCGCGTTCAACGACAACGTCGCCCTCGCCGTGCTCGCAGGCCTGAGCCATCTCGGACTGCGCGCTCCGCGGGACCTGGCCGTGATCGGCGTCGACGACATCACAGGCGCGTCGCTTGCGCAGCCACCGCTCACCACAGTCGTCCGAGACACCGATGCCATCGCGCGGGGCCTGGCCCGTCGGGTCGTCGACACGCTGGGCGGAAAAGAGATCCCCGCCGAACCCCTCCGGGACGGCCTCCTGCTCCGCGTGCGGGAATCCGCCTGACCGGGACGCGCCAACCCTCAGGCTTTCGCGTCTCGGTGCAGCCGGTGCATGGAAAGTCATCCCACTGAACGGCACCGACAGCCGAGGCCTGCGGTCGGCTCATCAGGCGGTTGCTGCCTCCACGTCCGTCCGCTGCTGACGGCGGCGGCGTTGCAGGACCGGGTCGGGGACGGGCGCGGCCGCCACCAGTCGCCGGGTGTACGCATGCTGCGGCCGGTCGCACACGTCGGTGCTGCGGCCCTCTTCCACGATGCGCCCGTGTTGCAGCACCAGTGTGCGTGCGGCGAACTCCTTGACGACGGCGAGGTCGTGCGTGATGAACAGGTACGCGCACCCGAGGGTGTCCTGGAGTTCGGACAGCAGGTTCAGGGCGGCGGCCTGGGTGGTGACGTCCAGGGCACTGGTCGGCTCGTCGCAGATGATGAGCTTCGGCTTGCGGGCGACGGCCCGGGCGATGGCGATGCGCTGACGCTGACCTCCGCTGAACTGGGGCGGGTACCGGTCGGCCGCGTCCTCCGGCAGTCCGACGCGGCGGAGCAACTCGGCTATGTGAGCACGGACTTCGTCGCGTGACCGGGCCGAGTCGACGAGCAGGGGCTCGGCCAGCGTCCGGCCCACGGGCAGCGCCGGGTTGAGCGACCCGTACGGATTCTGGAAGATCGCCTGGAGATCAGAGGACAGCAGCCGGCGGGCGCGGCCTGTGAGACGGGTGACGTCCCGCCCGTCCAGCAGGACCCGTCCGCCGCTGACGGGCGTGAGTCCCAGTACCGCTCGGCCGATGGTGGTCTTTCCCGAGCCGGACTCGCCCACGAGGGCGACGGTCTCGGCGCAGCCGACCTCGAACGAGACGTCTTCGATGACCGTGGTCGGGGGCTTTCGGAAGCCACGCGACGGGTAGCGGACCGCGAGCCCGTCGACCTTGAGTATGGGTGTTCCGGTCACGCGATCCTGCCCTCGGTCCGTGCGATGCTGGGTGTGCTCTCGATGAGTTTCTTGGTGTACGCGTGCCGGGGCCTGTAGAAGATGTCCTCGACCGAGCCCTCCTCCACGATCCGGCCCTGTTCCATCACGATGGCGCGGTCGCAGGTGTCGGCCACCACTCCGAGGTCGTGGGTGATCAGGATGATCGCCATGCCGTGCTCGTCGCGCAGCGACCGGAGCAGGTCCAGGATGCCGGCCTGCACGGTCACGTCCAGTGCGGTGGTGGGTTCGTCGGCGATCAGCACCTTCGGCGACCCGGCCAGCGCCATGGCGATGACGATCCGCTGGAGCATGCCGCCGGACAGCTCGTGCGGGTGCCGGCGCGCGACGTCGTCCGGATCCCGCAGGTGGACGCTGGTCAGCAGCTCGCGGATCCGTTCCCTGACGGCGTCCTTCCTGCCCGACACGGCAGCGGTACGGCGGATGACCTCGGCCAACTGGGAACCGATGGTGAAGTACGGGTCGAGTGCCAGCATGGGTTCCTGCGACACGAGGGCGATCTCGCTGCCACGGATGCGCTGCAGCTCCCGCTCCGGCAGGCCGCTGAGCCGGGTGTCGGCCAGCCAGGCCGCGCCGCTCGTCACGGCTCCGTTGGGTGGGAGGAGTCCGAGCAGGGACAGGCCCGTCACGGTCTTTCCGCTGCCGGATTCGCCCACGAGACCGAAGATCTCACCGGGGCGGACCGAGAAGCTGATGGAGTCGACGACGGTGCGTGGCCCGTGCGCGGTGGCGAAGGCGATCGAGTAGTCGCGCACGGCGAGGACCGCTCCGTCCGACGGCTTGGCCGCGTTCTCGGGGGCCGTTGCGGGAACCGGCCGCCGCAACCGGCCACCGGTTGCCTGCCGGCGGTCCTGTTCGAGGTCGCGCAGGCCGTCGCCGACCAGCCCGAAGGACAGGGACATGAGGCCGATCAGGCCACCGGAGACGAACAGCAGGTAGGGGTCCTGCTGCATGATCTGCGCGGCGTCTCCGACCATGCCGCCCCAGCTCGGGGCGGGCGCCGGAGTGGCCAGGCCGAGGAACCCGAGGCCGGTCTGGATGGCGAGGGCGTTGCCCGAGAAGAGGAAGACCGGGACCAGCAACTGCCCTGTCAGTCTGGGCAGGATGTGCCGGGCCATGATCCGCGCCGGGCCGAGCCCGGACACCCTGGCGGCGTCCACGAACAGTTCCTCGCGCAGCGCGATGCATGAGCTGCGGATGATCCGGGCGAGGCCCGCGGAGGCGAAGAAGCCGATCGTGAGCATGGCGGCGGCATTGCTCTGGTAGAAGATCGCGAGGACGGCGAGCGTGATGATGACCGCGGGAACCGAGAGCATGACGTCCAGCACGGCGACGATGACCCGGTCGGTCCAGCCGCGCAGGTAGCCGGCGAGCATGCCCAGCGACATGCCGAAGAAGGCGTAGACGAGTACGGCGAGCCCCACCCCGATCAGGGTCGGCCGTCCGCCGTACAGCAGCCGGCTGAGCACGTCGCGGCCGAGGGCGTCGGTGCCCAGCGGATGGTTCGCCGACGGACCGGACAGCGTGTGGAGCAGGTCCTGTGCCAGCGGTGGGTGCGGTGCCAGGAGGGGGGCGAAGATCACGGCGACGCTGATCCCGACGACCACGACGAGCGCCGCGGCGGGGACGGGGCGGCGCCAGATCCCGGCGAAGGGGTTGATCCTCGGCCGCGATCGCGCCTTCGGGGGCGCCTCGACAGTGGTCATTCCGTACGCACCTTCGGGTTGAGGAGGCTGTAGAGGACGTCGACGAGAAGGTTCACCACGATGACCATGACCGTGAAGGTGATGGTGAGGCCCTGGACGACCGGCAGATCGTGCTGGTTGGTCGCGTCCACGACCGTGGTGCCCAGACCGGGCAGAGTGAAGACGTTCTCGATGAGGATCGTGCCGGGGATGAACGTGATCATCATGAGGCCGATCGTGGTCACCACCGGCAGTCCACAGGCCCGCAGCGCGTGCTTCCAGATGATCGACGTGGGTCCGATGCCGGAGGCCCGCAGCGTTCTGATGTGGTCGAGGGCGAGGGTGGACATCATCGCGTCGCGCGTGACCTTGGAAATGAAGGCGACTCCGCCGATCGAGAGGGATATCACGGGCAGGACGAGGCCGGCCGCCCACTCCCCCGGCGACTCGGCGAACGGGGTGTACCCGGTGGCGGGGAAGAAGGCGAACTTGACGGCGAACACGGCGACCAGCAGCAGCGCGATCCAGAAGTTGGGCACCGCGCTGCCGAGCAGGGACACGATGTCGAACAGCCGGCGACTGAACCGGCCGCGCGTCGCGCTGTACACGCCGAGCACGACGCCGACCAGGCTCGCGAGCACGGTCCCCCCGATCACCAGCGCCAGGGTGACCGGCAGACGTTGCCCGATCAGCCCCAGCACGGATTCGCCGCTGAACAGCGAGCTGCCGAGGTCACCCTGCAGAAGGTCTCGGAGGTAGAGCCAGTACTGCACGGCGACCGGCTGGTCGAGATGCATGGCGGCCTGCAGCGCGTCGTACTGCTCCTGCGTCGCGTTGATGCCGAGCACCGTTCGTGCCGGGTCTCCCGGCACGAACGACTCCAGGACGAAGGTGATCGCCGAGACGACGACGAGGAGCGGGACGGACAGCGCCAGCCTGCGGAGAATGATGGGAAGCATCGGCCCTCGTCAGCGGGTTGTCCACGTGGTGTTGGAGGTCAGCTGGGCGCCGCCCTCCGGGAACTTCACCCCGCGCAGCTTGGTGTTGTACATGGCGATCGTGTCGGTACCCGACACCGGCAGGGCGAGCGCCTTCCGCACGATGACGTCGGTGAGATCCTTCGACGCCGCCTCGCTGGACTTCGGGTCCGCGGCGGCGAGCCGGGCGTACGCGGCGTCGACGTCCGGGTCGGCCACACCGAAGACGTTCATGATGCCCGTCTTGGTGAAACCCGCCTGCTGGGCGTAGAAGTTGGCCTCGCCACCCGTGCCGGGCGAGAGGACAGTGGCGGCGTACTTCTTCGTCAGCAGGTCGTTGATCCAGCCGCCGAAGTTCGTGGCGGCCCGCAGCTTCAGCTCGACGCCCACCTTGGCCAACTGGTCCTGCACGGCCTGGAGCATCTTGGTCGTCGAGGGGTCGAACGACCCGTAGTTGACCGGGATGGTCAGTCCCTTGGCGTATCCCGCCGCCTTCAGCAACTGCTTGGCCTTGGCCGGGTCGTAGGGGTACATCTTCTCGGCTTCGGAGCTGTAGCCGTCGTAACCGGGCATCTGCGGCTGCGAAATGGGGGTTCCGTAGTCTCCGTAGACCGCCTTCGTGATCGCGGAACGGTCGACGGCGAAGTTCAGCGCCTGCCGGACCCGCTTATCACCCAGTCCCTTGACGACAGTGCCCTCGCGGTCCAGGAGAAACAGGCCCGCCCAGGTGGTGGGCTTCTTGAGCGTGGTGAGCGACTTGGTGCCCTCGATGGTCGGCGCCACGTCCGGAGTGCCGTACATGAGGTCGATCTGGCCCGACTTCAGGGCCTGCACCTGCGAGTTGACGTTCGGCATCACGCGAACGGTGATCTTCTTGAAGTGGACGGCGTTCTGGTCGTAGAAATTCTTGTTCGGGACGTAGACGTAGTGGTCACCGGAGACCGACTGCTGGGCGCTGTACACGTACGGCCCGGCACCGAAGGTCGCGGACGCCAGCTTCTTCGGGGCCTTCAGCCCGGCCGGGCTGATGATGGCGCCGCCCATGTACGCGGGCGTGAACAGGGTGCCCATGTCGGGGTTCGGTATCGGGCTGCTGACCACCACGGTCGAAGTGTCCGGCGTGGAGAAGGTCAGGGGGCGGAAGTAGGCGACGGTCGGTCCGCTGCCCTTCTGGAAGTACTTGAACGAGTTGACGACGTCGGCGGCGGTGATCGGCGTGCCGTCGGCGAACTTCGCGCCCTTGCGCAGGTGGAGCTCGAACTTGGTGTTCCCTTTGCCGATATAGCCCCACTTGTCGGCCAGTCCGGCCCCCAGCGTGCCGTCGGCCTTGCGGGTCAGCAGCGTCGCGTACGCGGGGTCCATGTAGTTCAGGAAGGGCCCGACGGCGACCTGGGCGGGGTCCAGGCTGTTCGGCGCCGAGGACAGGGCGATGGTCAGGGTGTCCGATCCGGCACCGCCGGCGCCGTTGCCCTGACCGCCGCCGCAGGCGGCAAGGGCAAGTGATGCCGCCACGCCGAGCGAGGCTTGGAGGACGGTTCTTCTCTTCATCGAGGTCTCCGTAAGGTCGGGAGGGCTGGAGAGGACGGGGTTGGGAAGGGCGTGCGGGGAGCACGGGGCGATACGACTGGGTCGCAATCGAGCTGTCGAGGTGGGACGAGCCGGGCGGCGGCGTGAACTGTGCGGCCGCTACGAACGAGCGGAATCAGGAGGATCCGCCGACCTCGTCACTTACACCTTTAAGCGAGTGCCCGTAAACTAACTGTGTCGCCTTCGTTGCGCAAGAGGTTCACGGAAGACCGTCGCGGCGACAGCGTGAAGCGGGCAGTAGGAGTGCCGGGGGCGGTCGGTGCACTGCTGCGGCGGCCGAACCGGTCAGGCCGACACCCGAACGAGAACCCGAAGCGGGTCCTGGATGGGATCGGCGCAGACCTGCGCCCCGTCGAGGGTGTCGACGATACGGCGGGCCAGGCCCCGCGCGATGACCTCGGTGTCGCGGACGATGGTGGTGAGCGGCGGCTGGGCCAGCGCCGCGCCGCGGATGTCGTCGACGCCGATCACGGCGAGATCCCGGGGGGCCCGCAGCCCCAGCGACCGCAGGGCCGCCAGAACAGCCAGGGCAACATCGTCGTTGAACGCACACACGCCCGTCACCGGCGGATCGGCGGCGAGCCACGCCTTCACCGCTTCGACGGCACCGTCCGGATCGACAGGGACGGTCCAGACATCCGGCTCCGGGAGGCCGAGTTCAGCGCACACCTTGCGCACACCGTCCAGCCGAGGCCGGGCCAGGACACCGAGCCTCGCCAGGTCCGGGTAGGCATAGCCGAGCCGGCGGTGCACATGGCCGAGGTGGCGGGCCTGCAATGCTCCGATCGGTTCCTCCGGCACGAGGGGAGACCGAAGCCCGTCCCGTACCGAGCCGTGCACTGCCATGACGACCTCGATTCCCGCCGCCCGCATGGCGTCGGCTTCGACCTCGGAGAGAGCGTCCAGCGCCAGAACCGCTGCGGGCGTCAAGGCCTTCCAGACCTCCAGCAGGGGGCGGGCGGGGTGAGCCGCCGAGTGCACGAGAAACGTGAGCTCGTGCTGGGCCAAGGCATCGGTCAGTTGCTGGACGAGCCGGCCGAGGACGTGCTCGATCGGCCAGTCGGGCAGCAGGCCAAGCACGATGTCCGAACGCCCTCTGCGCAGCGAGCGCGCCGCGGCCAACGGCGCGTAGCCGAGCCGGGCGGCCGCTTCCCGCACGCGCTGCCGCGTAGCCTCCGGGATCTTCTGGTGAGCGGCGTCGTTGAGCACGTAACTCACCGTCGCGCGGGAGACCTTGGCCTCGCGCGCGACATCCGCGCTGGTCACACGTCTTCGGCCGAACCTTCCGGTCATGTATCCCCTCCTGACAGACCTCTTGCCAAAGCCCGGCGGCTGCGGCTAGCTTTCCGCACAGCTTACCTACACGTTTAAGTGACGCGACGCGATCGAATGACGCCGCTTATCTCCGAGTCGCCGGTGCTGACCGAGGTGAGGCGCAACCACAGCACGACGACCGCCGCACACGCCCACACTCGACACATCCCGAAAGGCATCCGCGTGATCCGCCATCACGACTTCCGCTACACCGGCATGACGCTGCGCTCCACGCTGCACATCCCCAAAGGCCCGACGGGAACCCGTCGGCCCACAGTGGTGTTCGTGCACGGCTTCACCTCCAACCGGCTCGAACTGCCGAACTTCGTCGCCATGTCCCGGCTGCTGGCGGACCACGGCATCGCCTCGGTCCGGTTCGACCTCTCGGGCCACGGGGAGAGCGACGGCGACTTCTTCGACGTGACCCTCACCGGTGAGATCGCCGAGACCCGCGCGGTGCTCCAGGCAGCCCGGACCTTCGACTTCGTCGACCCCGAGCGGATCGGCCTGGTCGGTATGAGCATGGGAGGTGTGGTCGCGGGCATCGTCGCCGCCGAGGAACCGGGGATCGGCGCGCTGTGCCTGTGGTCCCCGGCCGCCGTCGCCCCCTTCGAGATCGGTGGCGGACACCTCAAGGGCCGCAGCCTCGCGGTCGAGATCGAGCAGAAGGGCTACTTCGACGCCGACGGCCACCGGATGAGCCCCGCGCTCGTGGCAGACATCGCCGGTCTCGACGTGTACGGGCGCTCCGCGCCCTACCGCGGCCCCGTCCACATCCTGCACGGGGACAAAGACGACATCGCCCCCCTCGCCTATGTACGCCGCTACCTGGACCACTACGACGGCAACGCGGAACTCGAGATCATCGAGGGCGCGGACCACGCCTGGGGCACAGTCCCGCACCGCACCACGCTGCACCAGTCCACGCTGCGCTTCCTCGAAAGGCACCTGAAGTCATGACGACGCCGAGCTCCGAGGCACACCGCACGGCGGACACCGCGACGACGGTCACCGGGCTGCGTACCGCGGACGACTCCGGTCTCGTCGCCACCCCGTATCCCGAACCCCGTCTGTCGTGGTCATTGGCAAGCGACCGGCCGGACGTCCTGCAGCACGCCTACGAGGTCCAGGTGGCGACGGACCGCTCCTTCAGCGGTGCGAGCTCCAGCGGCGAGGTCGAGTCCGACGTGGTGACCGACCACCCGTGGCCGGCCGAACCGCTGCGCAGCCGCACGGTCCGGTACTGGCGGGTCCGGGTCCGTACCGACCTCGGCTGGACGGCATGGAGCGAGCCCGCCCGGGTGGAGGCAGCGCTGCTCGACGACATCGACTGGACGGCCCGTCCGGTGCATGTCCCCAGTGACCGGGGCCGCTCCTCCCCCGGCCCGGTGCCGCTGCTCCGCCGGGAGCTCGACCTCCCGGCGGAGCCGGTATCCGCACGCCTTTATGTGACCTCTCTGGGCGTCCACCGCACCGCCATCAACGGTCGGCCCGTCTCCGACGACCTGCTGGAGCCCGGCTGGACCAGCTACCCGAACCGGCTGCTCTACACCACCTACGACGTCACGAGCCTGCTCGCCCCCGGCCGGAACACCGTCTCCGCCGCCGTCGGTGACGGCTGGTATCGCGGCCATCTCACCTGGCACAAGAACCGCAACGTCTATGGCGACACCTCCGCGCTGCTCGCCCAGCTCGAAGTCACGCTGGTCGACGGCAGCACCGTCACGATCGTCACCGACGACCAGTGGCGGGGCGGTTACGGTGATGTGCTGGCAGCGGACCTGTACGACGGCTGCGAACGCGACCTGCGGCGCGAGCCGCTCGGCTGGCGGTTGCCGGGCTTCGACGACAGCGGCTGGGAGCAGGCCGCCGCGCTCCCCCTGCCCACCGGGCTGACGCAGCGCGCCCACCCGCCCGTACGGGTCGTGCAGGTCATCCGGCCGGAGCGACGCACACTGCCCGACGGCACGATCGCCGTCGACGCGGGCGAGAACATCACCGGCTGGCTCAGGCTCCGGATCAACGGCCCGGCCGGCAGCACGGTCAGCGTCAGGCACGCTGAGGTCCTCGACGGCGACGGCCGTCTGCTGACCAGCATCCTGCGTGGTGCACGCGCCACCGACCAGTACGCCCTGTCCGGCGGACCGGCCGAAGTGGAGCCGGAATTCACCTTCCACGGCTTCCGGTACGCCGAGATCGACGCCTCTCCGGGCGTCACCGTCGAGCAGGTCGAGGTGGTCGTCGTGGCCAGCGACCTGCCCCGCATCGGTGAGTTCCACTGCTCCGACATCCGTGTGAACGCGCTGTACGCCAACGTTGTCCGCTCCCAGCGCGGCAACTTCCTGGCCGTCCCCACGGACTGCCCGCAACGTGACGAACGGCTCGGCTGGACCGGAGACATCATGGCCTTCGCTCCTACGGCGTGCGCGACGTTCGACAGCCGCTCCTTCCTCGACAGCTGGCTCACCGACCTCTCCATCGAGCAGCGACCGGACGGCGCGGTCCCGCTGGTGATTCCCGATGTGGACCTCGGTGAACTGCCGCCTATGGAGCTGCCGTTCGCCGGCACCGCCGCCGGCTGGGGCGACGCCGCCACCGTCGTACCCGCCGCTCTCTTCGACGCCTACGGCCGGCGCAGCCTGCTGGGCCGCCACTACGCGGCGATGCGCGCGTGGGTCGAGTTCACCGCCGGCCGGCTCGACGAGGACGGGACCTGGAGCGGGAACGCGCAACTCGGTGACTGGCTCGACCCGGCCGCACCCCCGGAGGACCCGGCGCGCGCCACGACCGACTCCGCCTACGTCGCCACCGCCTTCGTCGCGCACAGCGCCCGGCTGCTCGCCGACGCCGCCCGGGTGCTGGGGCGTACCGACGACGCCGAACGGTACGCGGCCCTGCACCGGCGTACCGCCGACGCAGCCTGGCGGAAGTGGGGCGACCACGCCCGCACCACCCAGACCGGATGCGCGCTCGCGCTCGAGTTCGGTATCGCGCCCGCCGCCGAACGTGCCGCGGTCGGTGAGGCCCTCGCCTCCCTGGTGCGCGCCCATGGCGGACGCATCGCCACCGGCTTCCTCGGCACTCCCTTCGTACTGCCCGCACTCACCGGCACCGGCCACACGACCGAGGCGTATCAGCTCCTGCTCAACACCGAGTGTCCGGGCTGGCTCTACCAGGTCGAGCGCGGCGCCACCACCATGTGGGAGCGGTGGGACGCCATCCGCCCCGACGGCACCATCGACACCGAGAAGGCCGGCACGATGCTGTCGTTCAACCACTACGCCTACGGCGCCGTCGCCGCCTGGCTCTACCAGTCTGTCGCCGGGCTGCGGGCCGCCGCGCCCGGTTACCGCACCATCGAGATCGCTCCCCGCCCGGGAGGCACACTCACTTCGGCCGGCGCGTCGATTGCCACCCCGTACGGGACGGCGTCCGTCGCCTGGTCGATCAGTTCGGGCACTCTCACGGTGAACGCTGATCTGCCGCCCGGCACGAGCGGACGATTCCTGCCGCCCGAGGGCTGGTACTCCGCACAGACCGTCGGCGGCCTCGGGTCCGGAAGGCACCGCCTGGTCCTGCGTCCGGGCACCGGTTCGTGAACTCAGCCCCGCCCGTCACCCCACCCCGCCGGACGGCCTCGGTATCCGTCCGGTGCGCGACGGCGACCGTCCTTCACCCCTCACCCACCCAAGGATCCGCACCATGGCGAACAGCCACGATCACGGCGCAGCCGAACTGAGCCTGGACGAGAAGACCGCACTGCTCTCCGGCCAGGACATGTGGACAACCAAACCCGCCGAACGGGCCGGGATTCCTTCCCTCGTACTGAGCGACGGTCCGCACGGCCTCCGGCGCCCGCGCCCGGACGCCGACGCCCTCGACCTGCACGGCAGTCATCCGGCGACCTGCTTCCCGCCCGCGGTCGCGCTCGCCTCCAGCTGGGATCCGGAACTGATCGGCCGGGTGGGCGAAGCGCTCGGCACCGAGGCGCGGGCGCTCGGTGTGGACGTCCTGCTGGGTCCCGGCGTCAATATCAAGCGCTCGCCGCTGTGCGGCCGCAACTTCGAGTACTTCTCCGAGGACCCGCTCCTCAGCGGCCTACTCGGTACGGCGCACGTGGCCGGCGTGCAGAGCCAGGGCGTGGGCGCGTCGGTCAAGCACTTCGCGGCCAACAACCAGGAGACCGAGCGGATGCAGGTCAGCGCCGACGTAGACGAGCGCACCATGCGGGAGATCTACCTTCCGGCATTCGAACGGATCGTGGTCCAGGCCCGCCCGGCGACCGTCATGTGCGCCTACAACAAGGTCAACGGCACCTACGCGGCCGAGAGCCGGTGGCTGCTCACCCAGGTGCTCCGCGAGGAATGGGGTTTCGACGGGCTGGTCGTCTCCGACTGGGGCGCCGTCAACGACCGTGTCGCCGCACTGCTCGCCGGCACCGACCTGGAAATGCCCGGCAGCCACCGCGACACCGACGCGGAGGTCGCCGCTGCCGTCACCTCCGGCGAGTTGGCGGAGAGCGCCGTCGACACCGCCGTCGCCCGGCTGCGCGGCCTTGCCGAGCGGCTCCGGGCCCAGGCCGGCCCCATGACGGTGGACTTCGACGCGCACCACCAGCTGGCCCGCGAGGTCGCCGCCGACTCTCTGGTACTGCTGAAGAACCGCCACCAGACCCTGCCACTCGCTCCCACCGGCCGCATCGCCGTCATCGGCGAGTTCGCCACGGTCCTGCGCTACCAGGGTGGCGGCAGCTCGCACGTCAACGCCACCGTCGTCGACAGTCCGCTGGAGGAACTGCGAGCCCTGCTGCCCGAGGCCCGGGTCGACTTCGCGCAGGGTTATGACACCACCGGGTCCGCGGACGCCGGGCAACTGCGCGAGGAGGCCGTCGAAATCGCAGGCCGGGCGGAGACCGCCGTACTGGTGATCGGCCTGCGCGAGGCGGACGAGTCCGAGGGATTCGATCGCGAGCATCTCCAACTCTCGTCTGATCAGCTGGAGTTGGTACGGTCAGTTGCTCAGGTGGCCCGGCGCACGGTCGTCGTGCTCCTCAACGGTGGTGTGGTGAGCCTGGAGGACTGGCACGACGAGGTGGACGCGGTGGTGGAGGCATGGCTGCCGGGGCAGGCGGGCGGCGGCGCGATCGCGGACGTGCTAACCGGGCGGGTCAACCCGTCGGGGCGACTCGCCGAGACCATCCCGTTCCGACTGGGCGACACCCCTTCCTTCCTGAACTTCCCCGGCGAGCAGGGCCACGTCCGCTACGGCGAGGGTGTCATGGTCGGCTACCGGTACTACGAGACGGCCGACGTCGCCGTCCGCCACCCCTTCGGCCACGGACTGAGCTACACCTCCTTCGACCAGACCGACTTCCATGTCACACTCACCGGCCCGGACAGCGCGGCGGTGCGTGTCACGGTCACCAACACCGGCGACCGCTCCGGCAAGCACGTGGTACAGGTCTACGTCGCCGCGCCGAGACGCCCGGTCAGCAGCCCGGCCCGGGAACTGCGCGGCTTCGCGAAGGTGGCGCTCGCCCCCGGTGAGAGCACCACCGTCGAGATCACCCTCGACCGCCGCGCCTTCGCCTACTGGGACATCACCCGCGACGATTGGACCGTCGCCGCCGGGCCGTACCAGGTGCAGCTCGCCGACAACGCCCACGACGTCGTCGCCACCGCCACCCTCGACCTGGAGGGCGACACCCTGCCGCGGCCGCCGCTCACCCTCGACTCCCCCATCAGCGAGTGGTTCGGCCACCCGACCGTCGGCCCCGCCCTGACGGCCGCGCTGTCGCCCGGGCTCCCCCAGGAACCGGCGGACGCGGACGCGGAGGGGAACGCCGACGCGCTGCTCATGCTGTCGTCCATGGCGATGCGCCAGTTCGCTGGGTTCCTTCCCCGGCCTGTTCCGCACGAGGTACTGCAGCGGCTCATGAAGATGAGCGAGACGTACCCGGAACCTGCCGACACCTGATCCCCCTGCGCCCGGCCCTGGCAACCGGCCTCACAGACCGCGGCCCGCTGTGCCCTGACACACGGCGGGCCGCTCATGTCATGTGCCGCTGTCGCCATCAGCCCTCTCCCGCCATACACACGTATGCGCTCCCGTCGTCGATTCTCACCGGATGGATGGGAACTGGGCGTGTAGCCGGGGAATCGAGAGGCTTGCGGGCTCGCAGGTCGAACCGGGAGCCGTGCAGCCAGCACTCGACGCTGCAGTCGTCCACCTTCCCCTCGGAAAGGGAAACCGCGCTGTGCGAGCACGTGTCATGGATGGCGAAGACCTCATGCTCCGTCAGAACCACGGTGACCGGGACATCCTGCACCTCGAAGCACCAGGGACATCCGCTTCGAGCATGTCGAGCGTGCAGAGACAGGCGTAGCCGCTGTCGGGCATCACTCTCCCGGAAGCATACGAAGGTGGTGAGACCAATGGCCCAAACCAGTGGCGCAGGAGTGCGCCGGGATGCGGCTCCGGTCCGAGTCCACGTCCGCAAAGGGAACTAGGCCGTCTTCAGACTGCGACCGGCCGCCTGGATTCCGTGGGTCCGGACCGATCTGCGCTGGACACGGCGATACGGCACTGGATCTGTGAAACTGCAAGGAGGAAAAACCGTGCGTGCTGTCAGGATTTCCATGTTCTGTGGCACTTCTCAGGCAAGAGTCCAGACGACGCTGTCTGTGTACGTGGAGCCGTTGATGGTCGCTGTCACCGACACGGTGTTCCGGCCCTGCCTCAGTGTCATGCCGGTCCACCTGAAGATGCGGTCGCCGCTCCTCCGGGTCCCCAGGGAGGGCCGTTGAGGGTGTCGGTGACCTCGGCCGCGTTGGAGTAGACCTTCAGTTCGGTGGTCGCAACGGTGCGCTGGGTCCAGCGGCGGCTGGTGATGTAGAGGGTCGGCGTGGTCGCCCAGTTGGCCTTGTACCAGTAGAAGGCGTCCTTGCGGATCTGCCGGTCATGGGTGACCAGGCCCTTGTCGTTGATTCCGGGTGTGTCTCCTTCGTTGCGGCCGTCGGAGGCGAAGTCGAACTTGGCCCAGACGAACGTGACCCAGATGTAAGGGCGTTCGCCGAGCTGCTTCCAGTTCGGGCCTGGGCGGGTTGAGGGCATGTTGCGCGGGGTTGGCGTCGGCGCCGTACTCCGAGATGCCGATCCTGCGGGAGGGGGCATTCGTGTGCAGGTTGTCGGCCCAGGCACCGAGCTCATCGTCCTTGGAGCCGTAGTACCAGCCGAGGTACTTGTTGAAGCCGGTGGTCCGCGTGTGCAGCCCTGTCTGCGCGTCGTCGGGGTCTTCGGAGCGCACGGCGTAGGTGGACAGCCGGTCCGGCTCCTCGGATTCGATGATGTCGGCCAAGGAGGCGAGCAGCCTGTTCGTGGCGGTTCTGTTGTAGTCGGTCAGTTCGTTGCCGATGCCCCAGAAGACGATGGGATGACGGTGCGGACGATCACCGATCTGGTGCTGTTGCTGTCGTTCCACAGCTTCGTCGTCACGGTCACCGTGGCCGACGCCGCGGTCACATTGCTCTGCCGCAGGTACACGCCCGGGCCGGCGTAGTCCTCCATCCGCACGTGGAGGACGTCCGTGGCCCACAGGCTCACATTGCGGTAGATCCCGCCCTCGAAGGTGTAGTCCGCGCTGACCGACGCGATGCCGGTGTCGCGGGCGTTGGTCACCCGCACCGCGATCACGTTGTCCTCACCCGGGACGAGCACGCCCGTCACACCGAACCGGAACCGGGAGTATCCGCCCTTGTGCTGCCCGAGGTACGTGCCGATCACCCAGACGTCGGCGACCTGGTTCACCCCGGCGAACGGCAAGTACAGCCGCTTCCCCGCCAGTTCGGAGGGGGCGGTGTAGTGGCGGCGGTACCAGCCCACCCCGCGGTGGTAGTCGTTGCCGCCGTCGGCGCCGTCGACCGCGTTCCAGGTGTGGAACGTGTTGACCGACGACCATCCGGAATCATCGAATCCGGGCGCCTGCGCGCCCGCGACGTCCGCTCCGATGAATCGCCACCCCGCGTTGAGATCGATGCGCACACGTGGACGAGGCGCCGTGTACGTCACGGTGGCGGACGCGGCACTGCTCCTCGGTGTCACCGCCAACGAGGCCAGCACTCCCCCGGCGGTGGCGCCCAGCACCTGTCGGCGCGTGGGAAACCCTGTCATGTCAGAACTCCTTACCTTGAGGTGAATGTCAGGTGGTCGTCACGCGACGCGTATCTCGGCGAGTTGGAGCCGGTACTTGGCCGTCTCGTCGGTGGCCGGCGCGCCGAGCCTCGTGGCCCTCAAGCGCAGATAGCGGCCGGTGGCGGAGGAGAGGGTGTAGGTCTGGGCGGCTCCGCCCGGGTTGGGCTGGCCGGTGACGGTGCGGACCGTGCTGTAGGAGGTGCCGCCGTCCGCGCGGGTCTGGATCGTGAGATCGACCGGGAAGCCCGCGCTGCCACCGCCGACTCCCCCAGTGTCGGTGCGGGGGTGCAAGGTGACGGAGCCGATGGGACGGTCCGCGCCGAGGTCGAGCTCGATCCAGACCGGGGTGGCGCTGACATCGGCGGACGGAAAGTCGATGCTGGTGAAGCCCTTCGCACCGGTCACGCTGGTGAGGGTGCCGTCCAGGACCCAGGTCTTGCCCCAGTCACCGTTCTCCAGCGCGTAGTTGGCAGTGACGGTGGTGGCCGCTGTCGGCACGGTGAGTTCCGCGAGCTGCAGTCGGTAATTGGTGTTCTCGTCGGAGGCCGGGGCACCGAGCCTGGTGGCTTGCAGGCGCAGGTAGCGTGCGGTGGCGGTCCTGAAACCGTATGTCTGCACCCGGCCGTTGGGGTTCGGCTGGGCGGTGACGGTGCGGACGGTGGTGTACGAGGTGCCGCCGTCGGCGCGGGTCTGGATGGTGAAGTCGACGGGGAAGCCCGCGGTGCCGCCGCCCGCCGCTGAAGTGTCGGTGCGCGGGAAGAGCCGTACGGCGTCGAGGTCGGTGTCGGCTCCGAGGTCGATCTCGAGCCAGACGGGGTTGGCGCTGATGTCGGCGGAGGGGAAATCGTTGCTGGTGTAGCCCTTGGCGCCGGTCACGCTGGTGAGGCGGCCGTCGGTGAGCCGGTTCCTGCCCCAGTCGCTGTTCTCCAGGCTGTTGTTGCTGCTGACCGGCCGGTCCAGGGCGAGGTTGTCCAGCCGCCCGGCACCGGTGACCGTGAACGTCCAGTTGCCCGGCCGCACGGTGAAGTAGACGTAGGAAGAGTCCTTGCCCTCATACGTCAGGCCGCTGAGGCTGCCGGTGGAGGCGCCGCCGGTGAAGACGGCCGTGCCGTTCGCCTTGATGACCGCGGAGGAGCCACGATAGGTCGGGACACCCACCCGTGCGGTCGTGCCGGTCGGGGAGGTGAGGGTCAGGGTGACTTGGGTGCCGTCGCGTGTGATGCCGAAGCGGATGTCGCCCTTGACGGTGGGCACGACGGTGTTGATCTTCGTGAGGGTGCCTGTCAGCGGGATGACCTCGTACGACGACCAGCCCGGCTCGGTCGGGCGCACTCCGGCGGCGTAGGCGGACAGCGCGTACAGCGGGCCGCCGTTCCAGGCGTGGTTGTCGGTGCCGTCGGCCTTGGTCCACAGCTCCCACAGGGTGTGGCAGGCGGGGTCGGCGACCTGAGCGGCGAAGCGGTTGCGCATCCGCTCCTCGGCGACGGTGGCCGCGCCCATGAGGTAGAGCGCCTCCAGAACGTAGAACTCCATGTAGGGGCTGGCGTTGAGGTGGTTGCGCAGTACCTCGGCGATCGCTCGGTGGCGGGAGGCGGGGGCCAGGCCGGCGACGACAGCGAAGGCGTTGGCGCGGTCGTCGGTGTCGCGGGTGTAGCCGGGTGAGCGGTACTCGTTCCGGGACGTGTTCCACAGGACGCGGTCGAAGTTGGCCTTGATGCTGTCGCGCCGGTTCCGCCAGCCGGACGCGTCCCCGTTGTTGCCGCTGAGGTCGGCGAGCTTGGCGGCGGTGTCCAACGCCAGGTAGTACCAGCAGTTCTCGAGGACACGGGTGTCGATGTCGGAGCCCCAGTCCTCCCAGTCCCAGTCCCCCGCCCGGTGGTTGACGAGGCCGTCGCCGTCCAGGCTCCACAGGTTCAGGTACTTCTTCACCGCAGGGTAGGCGACGGTGACCGCGTCGGCGTTGCCCGTGTATAGGTAGTACGTCCAGAACGACCACACCGAGGCCAGCATCTGCACGGGCAGTTCAGCGGTCCAGATCGTCGACGGGACCGGGGAGTACAGCGCCCCGCTGGACTTCTGCCAGGCGGCGAGCTGGGAGATGGCCTTCTTACCGAGGGCGTGGGAGCGGGTGTCGAAGGTGTAGAAGCCTTCCTTGAGCTGGTTGACGACATCGCCCCACCACTGGGCCCGCTCACGCGTAGGGCAGTCCATGTAGTTGTCCCGCATGTTGACGTACATCGTGCGGGCGGCCTTGGTCCACAGTGTGTCCAGGAAGGCGTCGCTGCTGCTGAACGACCCGGTGAAGTCGGTGTCGTAGCCGGACTCCCGGTACTTCAGCTTCAGGATCGTCACGCCCGCCGGGATCGTGTACCGCACGGCGCATCGTGCCGTTGATCCACAGCCAGTACTTCGAGTCCGCGGCAATCTGTGTGACCGCCTTCGACGGCGCCGAAGCAAGGGTGAACGATCTACGGAACGCCACCCACTGGTTCGTCGCGCTGGACGGCGCCCAGATCCATTTCGCGGTCCAGGACACCGCGGCTGACGCCGTGGGCGCGAGCCCCGGCATCAGCGCCGAGCCAAGGGTCGGGGCGAGGGCGACGGCTATGGCGGAACGCAGGATTGACCGGCGTGGGATGCACTGGATTGGGCACCTCCAGAGGTGATTGAATCGATTCAATAGCGGGGCGGTGATACCGGGCTCGCCGAAGTTCGTCGGCGAGCCCGGTCGGAGGGTCAGTTGATGCGGACGATCTTCCAGAGCTGGTCGTCGACGTCCAGGCTGTTCCACTGGATGACGGCCGCGCCGTCGGTGGTGGAGGACTGGGCGATGCCGGCAACGAGGGTGCTGTTCACGTTCCGGAGCCGGTAGTAGCCGTCTCCCTCGTCGACGAGGGTCCACTTCTGGGAGTCGGCGCTGGAGGCGGTGTTCTGGACGACGGCCGCGCCCGCGGTGCCGGAGGAGTCGCGGATGTCCAGGTTGAGGTCGCTGTTGACGTTCCTGATGTTCCAGGCTCCATTGCCGGCCGACTGGAAGGTGAACAGCTGGCAGCGACAGGCGGAGTTGCCCCACTGGTTGGCCGCGATGCCGGCGGTGGTGGAGGCCTGCGGGATGTCGAGGTACTTGCCGCTGTTCTTGTTGACCAGGGCGTACTGACCCGTGCCGAGGGGCGGCAGGGCGGTCTGGGTGAACTCCCAGCGCTGGCAGGCGCAGCCGGTGCCGCTCCACTGGACGGCCTGCGTACCGGCGGCCGTGGAGGCGTTCGGGATCTCCAGGTACTTGCCCGTCACACGGTTGGTGATCGTGTAGCCGCCGGACTGGTGCGGGGAGACGGCCCACTCGTGGTCGAGGGTGCCGTTGTCGTCCCACTGCACGATCCGGGCACCGTCGGCGGTGGACTGGCCCTGTACGCCCAGGACCTTGCCGCTGGCGACGTTGAAAATCTTGAAGTAGCCGGAGGGCTGCTGCACGAAACGCCACTGCTGGTCGGTGGCGTTGGTCGTGGTCTGCTGGGTCGCGCCGGTGCCGTTGGCGGTGGAACCGCCCGCGATGGTGAGCTTCAGGTCGCTGTTCGCGTTGGACAGGGTGTAGGTGGCGCCGTTCGAGATGCCGCCGCCCAGGTCGACGACGCTGTACGTCACCGGGTTGACGCCGGTGCTGCGCGCGCGTCCGCCGCTGAGCACCATCAGGCTGTGGCCGTCGGGCAGGGGGAGCATGCCCCGGCTGTAGCCGCCGGCGACGTTGGAGCGCATACGGGTCCAGGCGTTCGCGGCGCCGTTCTCCGTGTTGACGAACAGGTCGTCCTGGCTCTCGCCGCTGAGGACGAGGGTGCCGTTGGGGCCGCCAGTGGGCAGCCAGGTGATGAAGGGGGCGCCGCTGGGGATGACGCCGTCGGTGGACCGCAGCACGCGGCCGGTGACGGAGCCGAAGCCCTCCGGGTCGGCGGAGATCTTGTAGTAGACGGAGCACCGGCCCTCGGGGGCGTTGCAGTACTCGTAGCTCATCACGTAGTTGCCGTTCGGCAGCCGGGTGACCACCGGCATGCCGGGCCGGTCCGCGTAGGTGGGCATCGACACGTCGTCCACCACCGGGCCCCAGTTGCGCAGGTCCGTGGAGACCTGGTGCACGACCTCCTGGCCGTGGTCGGTGTCGCGCTGGTCGGAGTAGTAGACGATGAGCCGGTCGCCGGAGAGCACGAAGTACGGCTCCCAGACGGGGGTGTAGCCGTTGGTGGAGAACGCCGGGCCGCCGGTGGCGATGTTGGTGACGAAGGTCCAGCTCTGGCCGCGGTCGGTGCTCGCGTACAGGTCGATCTTGCTGCCGCCCCACCGGTCGTACGGCACCGAGTCGCCCGCGGCGAGGACGGTGCCGGCGGGGAAGCCGCCCATGGCGCGGGGCAGTTCGAACAGCTCGGGCTCCCAGCGCATGCCCCAGCCGTTCTGCGTGTCGGCGACCTCGGAGATCTTCGTCCAGGAGTTGCCGTTGTCAGTGGAGCGGTAGATCGGGAAGACCGGCATGTCCTCGCGGTACTGCTCGAAGGTGGCGAGGATCGTGCCGTTGGCCGAGCCGTTGTGCTGCAGACGCATCGCGCGCGGATAGAACGTCCCCGGCGAGAGCGCGTCCGACGGCGGGGTATACAGCGTCTGCGACGGACGGGATTCCGCGGCCGCAGGACCCGCGGCGGGCAGGGTCAGGGTCGCCACTGCGACGAGCAGGGACACCATCAGCGTCAGGAGGGAGAAAGGACGGGAACGCGGAGCGGCGCCTGGTCTGGCGCCTGGCTGCGCAGGGAACATTGTGCGGCTCCGAGGGGAAAGGGGGACATGTTTCGATGACCGCCGCTCCTGGGACCAATCAGGTCGGGGAGGGCGGAGTCCAGTGGGCGCGTCAGCCGGGGAGAAGGGCCGTTGCCGGTCACCATGCGGTCCTGGCTCGCATCGTCGCGGTGACCCGGCCGTGGACACAGACGTAGTGTCCAGGCGGGCGTAAGCCTGGGGGGCTTGTCGGTGTTCAGGTGGTGCGAAGTGCCGTCCGGCCTCGTTGGGACGGTGGGGGTGCGGTCGAGCCGCGGACGACGAGTTCGACGGGTGGCTCACCCGCCGGCGGCAGCTCGGCGTCGGGCTTCTCCACGGCGAGCACGAGCAGCCCGATCCCTTCACGTGCCGCGGCCTCGAAGGGCTGACGGACGGTGGTCAGAGGCGGGGACACGTAGGCGAAGACCGGGTTGCCGTCGAAACCGACGACACTGATGTCCTCCGGCACGCGGCGCCCCGCCTCCCGCAGGGCGTGGATCAGGCCGATGGCCATCTCGTCGCCCGCGACGAACACCGCGGTCACAGAGCTGTCCGAGGCCAGAGCGCGACCCGCCTCGTAGCCGGAAGCGGCCGACCAGTCACCGTTGAGCAGCGGCGGTTCATGCGCGCCCCGTTCCGCCAGCGCCGCCCGCCATCCCTCGATGCGGTCCTTGGTCGCGTACCACCGCCGTGGGCCGGCGAGGTGATGGACGGTCTCATGCCCCAGGTCCAGCAGGTGCTCCGTGGCAGCGCGCGCCAGTTCGTGGGCGCCCACGCTCACGGTCAGGGTCCGGGTGGCAGTGAAGGCGGGTGCCGGTGGTGCCCCGATGAAGAGGACAGGCACGTCTGCGCGGATCGGGACCTCCCCCTTGACGATGGGCTCGGAGACGACAATGCCGTCCACCCCCTGCTCCAGGAGTGACTCCACGGCACCGGCGATGTCCTCCGGGGCACCGTCCGGCGTGTTGACCACGCGGAGCGCGTAACCGGCGTCCCGTACGGCCTCCTCGATGTACACGAGCAAGGAGGCGGTTCCGTAACCCGCCGTGCCCAGGGCGACGACACCAATGGAGCGCGTACGTCCGGAAGCCAGCGTCCTGGCAGCCTGGTTCAGCCGATAGCCGAGCTCCTCGGCGGCCGCGAGGACACGCCGGCGAGCCTCGTCGGAGACATACGGCTCACCGTTGAGGACGCGCGAGACCGTCTTGCGCGACACCCCCGCCACCCGGGCGACGTCCGCACTGCGCGGCGCGGCGGAACCCACGGCGCGCCCCACTTCCCGTGCCATGAAGTCTCCTTAGGGCCACGTTCCGCATTGAACGACGTCAAACGATATGACCACGCGGTCTGACCGCGCGGTCATATCTACGCAGCGGGCAGGGCCGCACGTCAAGAGTTCTGCCGGCTCCATTCCGATCGACGGACGTACGGGGCGGTCCGCCATAACCACGCCGGGGGTAGAGCCGCGATGCATCCATGCAGGTGAGGCAGCAAACGACCGAGCCGATGCGCACGTCGGAAAGATCGGCGATCCGGACCTCCGACGTAGGGAGCGCCCTGCCGCAGCCCTGCCCCGCGCAGCCCGCATCAGACCGGGAGTCTTGACACTGACCCTCCACAACGTCCACTCTTCCTGACATCCAGCCGATCGTGTTTGTTCGATCGCGTTTGTTTTTGGTCGCCTCGTCGACCGTCCCCTCGCCCTATCGCGCCGACGCGCCGAGCCTGGGGTACCGCAGCCCCTCAGGAGCCGAAATGCACCTCCCATCCCCTTGTTCTCCCCTGTCCGGCACCACCCGCCGCACCCTGCTGCGTGGCATGGGCGGCGCCGCCGTGCTCGGCGTCGGCATCCCCCTGCTGAGCGCCTGCGGCGGCAGCGGCTCCTCCTCGGACCCGAAGACGGTCACGCTCGGCTCCAACCAGTCCGACGCGGTGCCGAAGAAGGCCTACGGGGAGATCTACACGGCCTACACCAAGCAGTCCGGGATCACGGTCGACGTCAACACCAAGGACCACAACACGTTCCAGGAGCAGATCAACTCCTACCTCCAGGGCACGCCGGACGACGTGTTCACCTGGTTCGCCGGTTACCGGATGCAGTTCTTCGCCGAGAAGGGCCTGGCCTCCCCCATCGACGACGTGTGGGAGAAAATCGGCGGGAACTTCCCCGAGGCGATGCAGAAGCTGAGCAAGGGTGCGGACGGCAAGTACTACTTCGTGCCACTGACCACGTCCCTGTGGGCCGTGTTCTACCGCAAGAGCGTCTTCGCGCAGTACGGCTACAAGGTGCCGGCCACCTGGGACGAACTGGTCGCGCTGTGCAAGCAGATGAAGAAGGACGGCCTGGTGCCGATCGCCTTCGGCGACAAGGACGCCTGGCCGGCGATGGGCACCTTCGACCAGACCAACTTCCGTCTCAACGGCCACGACTTCCACGTCGAGCTGATGGCGGGCAAGGCCTCCTGGACCGACGCCAAGGTGCGCAAGGTCTTCGACCTGTGGACCGAGATCCTCCCCTACCACCAGGAGGGCTCCATGGGCCGCACCTGGCAGGACGCCGCGCAGACGCTGGTGTCGAAGAAGGCCGGCATGTACGTCTTCGGCTCCTTCGTGGCCCAGCAGTTCACCGACAAGGCCGCGCTGGAGGACCTCGACTTCTTCGCGTTCCCGGAGATCGACCCGGCGTACGGCCAGGACACCGTCGAGGCCCCCACCGACGGCTTCATGCTGTCCAGGGCCCCGAAGAACAAGGTGGGCGCCGTCCAGCTCCTGCAGTACCTGGGCACCCCGGCCGCCGAGGGGATCTACGTCAAGTCCGACTCCAGCCTGGTAGCCGCCTCCAACAAGGCCGACACGTCCTCCTACACACCGTTGCAGAAGAAGGCGTTCGAGATGATCTCCGGCGCGAAGAACCTGACGCAGTTCATGGACCGTGACTCCCGTCCGGACTTCACCTCCACGGTGATGCAGCCCGCCCTGCAGAACTTCCTGCGCAACCCCAAGAACGTGGACAGCATCCTGTCGTCCATCGAGCGCCAGAAGAAGACGATCTTCGCATCCGCATGAGCAACTCAACGACCGCAGAGACCAACACGCAGGGCCCGGAGGCGGCCGCCGTGCCGCCTCCGGGCGCTGCCCCCGCCAAGATGGTGTCCCAGGGACACCGCCGTCTGCTGACCCGCCGCGACCGGCTCACCCTCGGTCTGATGGCGGGCCTGCCGACGATCCTGCACTTCGCCCTCGTGTGGGTGACCGCCCTCGCCTCCGTGGCGCTGGCCTTCACCACCTGGGACGGCATCGGCTTCGACTCGATCAAATGGGTCGGCCTGGAGAACTTCAAGCAACTCTTCAACGACAACCCGCAGTTCTGGCCCGCTGTCCAGCACAACGTGATCTGGTTCGTGGTCCTGATCCTGATCCCCACCCCGCTCGGCCTGTTCCTGGCCGTGCAGCTGGACAAGAAGATCCGCTTCAGCCGCGTCTACCAGACCGCGTTCTTCCTGCCGGTCGTGCTGTCGATGGCGGTCATCGGGTTCGTCTGGCAGCTCATCTACAACCCCGACACCGGCCTCATCAACAGCCTCATCGGGGCCAACGAGCCGGGTAAATACATCGACTGGATCGGGGACCCCGACCTCAACCTCTGGGCGATCCTCGTCGCCGCGTCCTGGCGGCACACCGGCTACATGATGATCCTGTACCTGGCCGGCCTGAAGGGCGTCGACCCCTCGCTGCGGGAGGCCTCCGCGCTCGACGGGGCGAACGAGTGGCAGACGTTCAAGAACGTCATCTTCCCGACCCTGCGGCCCACCAACACCGTCGTCCTGGTCGTCACCATCATCGAGGCCCTGCGTGCCTTCGACCTGGTCTTCGTCTTCAACAAGGGCGCCCAGGGCACCGAACTGCTGTCCATCCTGATCACCAACAACATCATCGGCGAGTCCAGCCGCATCGGATACGGCTCCGCCATCGCCGTCGTCCTGCTGCTCATCTCCCTCGTCGTGATCATCCCCTACCTGATCGCGACCTTCCGCAAGGAGCGCCGCGCATGAGCACGACCACGGCCACGCTCGGTAAAAAGAGCGCCCCCGTCCGCCCCGCCCGGATCCTCCTCCACCTCTTCCTCGCCGGCGCGGCCCTGGCCTGGATCGCCCCGCTGGCCTGGGCGATCTACGCGGCGCTACGGCCGTACAGCGAGACCAGCGAAAAGGGATACGTGTCCTGGCCGGACTCACTGAGCTTCGACAACTTCACGAACGCGTATCAGCAGTCGGACATGAGCCACTACTTCGTCAACACGGTGATCATCGCCGTCCCGGCGGTGCTGTTGACGCTGTTCCTGTCCTCGATGGTCGCCTTCTACGTCAGCCGCTTCGACTTCCGCCTCAACCTGGTCCTGCTGCTGCTCTTCACAGCCGGCAACCTGCTCCCGCAGCAGGTCATCATCACCCCGCTGTACCGGCTCTACCTGCTGATCGACCTGCCCGGCATCACGATGAGCGGAAAGCTCTACGACTCTGCGCTCGGCCTCGTCCTCATCCACGTCGCGTTCCAGTCCGGCTTCTGCGCCTTCGTGCTCAGCAACTACATGCGCACCCTGCCGCACGAACTGACCGAGGCCGCACTGATGGACGGCGCCTCCGTCTGGCGGCAGTACTGGCAGATCGTGCTGCCGCTGTGCAAGCCGGCGATGGCGGCCCTGGCCACCCTGCTCTCCATCTGGATCTACAACGACTTCTTCTGGGCCCTCGTCCTGATCTCCACCGGCGAGAACATGCCGGTCACCTCGGCGCTGAACAACCTCTCCGGCGCCTACTTCACCGACCCCAACCTGGTCGCCGCAGGTGCGTTGCTGACCGCGATCCCGACGCTGATCGTCTACTTCGTGCTGCAACGGCAGTTCGTCAGTGGCCTCACCCTCGGCGCCAACAAGGGCTGAACAGAGATGCCTTGCACCCTCCAAATGCTTCGAAAGTGACGCCCGTGGCACATGCGCAATCCCCCGTCGCCCCGACCACGCCCGCGCTCCGCGTGCCTGGCATCGCATACGGCGGTGACTACAACCCCGAGCAGTGGCCCGAGGAGGTGTGGGCCGAGGACATGCGCCTGATGCGCGAAGCCGGGGTGACCATGGTCAGCGTCGGCATCTTCTCGTGGGCACTACTCGAACCGTCCGAGGGCGTGTACGACTTCTCCCGCATGGACCGGTTGCTGGACCTGCTGCACGAGAACGGCATCGCGGCCGACCTGGCGACCCCGACGGCCGCGCCGCCGGCGTGGTTCTTCAAGGCCCACCCGGAGGCCCTGCCCGTCGACCGCGACGGCCGTACCCTGTCCTACGGCAGCCGCCAGACCTTCTGCTCGTCCAGCCCCACCTACCGCACCGCCGCCCTGCGGATCGCCCGTACGCTGGCCGAGCGCTACGCCGACCACCCGGCCGTTGTCATGTGGCACGTCCACAACGAATACGGCTGCCACAACGCCGCTTGTTACTGCGACACCAGCGCGGAGGCGTTCCGTACGTGGCTGCGGGCGAAGTACGGCGACGATCTTGCCGTGCTCAACCACGCTTGGGGCACCACCTTCTGGAGCCAGTGGTACTACGCCTGGGACGAGATCCTGCCGCCCCGCGCCACCGGTGCCGACCCCAATCCGATGCACCAACTGGACTGGCGACGCTTCTGCAGCGACGAACTGCTGTCGCTGTACAGGGCGGAGCGGGAGGTCTTGAGGGAGGCGGCACCCGCAACTCCCGCCACCACCAACTTCATGGTCATGTACAACTTCGACGCCCTGGACTACTGGCGCTGGGCACCCGAGTTGGACATCGTCTCCAACGACCACTACCTGCGCTCGACCGACCCCGAGTCGGAGATCGACATCGCGATGAGCGGCGATCTCGTACGCTCCCTCGCGGGCGGGCCGTGGCTGCTGATGGAGCACTCCACCGGAGCCATCAACTGGCAGCCCGTCAACCGCGCCAAGCGGCCTGGCGAGATGCGGCGCAACGCCCTCGCCCACGTCGCACGCGGCGCCGACGGCATCGCCTACTTCCAATGGCGTGCGGCCAAGGCGGGCGCCGAACAGTGGCACTCGGCGATGCTGCCGCACGCCGGCACCGACAGCACGATCTGGCAGGACGTCGTACAACTCGGCGCGGATCTCAAGGCCCTGGCCGACGTGCGGGGAAGCACTCCGACCGCCCAGGTTGCCATCGTCTGGGACTGGAGCGCCCGCTGGGCCTTGGAGCTGCCATGTCAGCCCAGCTGCGAACTTCACTTCCAGGACCTCGTGCGGGATTGGTACCGGCCCCTGTGGCACGCGGGTGTGGCGGTGGACTTCGTACAACCCAACGCGGACCTTTCTGGATACCGCCTGGTCCTCACCCCCAGCCTCTACCTGATCGACGACACGGGCGCGGCCAATCTCGCAGGCTTCGCCGAGCGCGGCGGCACGCTGGCGGTCGGCTTCCACAGCGGCGCGGTGGACGAGAACTGTCACATCCGGCTGGGCGGCTACCCAGGTGCTTTCCGGGACGTTCTCGGCGTGCGCACCGACGAACTGTTCCCCCTGCTTCCCGACGAGACACTGCAACTGATCGGGGCGGTCCCCGCTGGTGCCACCGCCACCTTGTGGTCCGAGCGCGTCCGACTCGCAGGCGCCGAGCCCGTCGCCTGCTATGGGGACGGTCCCCTGGCGGGCGTACCGGCCGTCACCCGGCACAACACCGGTGAAGGAAAAGCCTGGTACCTGGCCACTCGCCCCGACCCGGCGACCCTCGCCGCGCTACTGTCCCGCATCTGCGACGAAGCCTGTGTCCAGCCGGTGCTGGCCACCCCGCTGCCCGGCATCGAAGCCGTCCGGCGCACTGGCGCCGACGCCGACTTCCTGTTCCTGATCGACCACAGCGGGCACGGTGCCCAAGTCCCCGCCGAAGGCGTCGAACTCCTCACGGGCAAGCCCGTACGCGGTTGGGTCACCGTTCCAGCAGGGGGTGTCGCCGTCGTGCGAGAGGCTCACTGACCGATGCAGAAGGATGAATGACTGTGATGCCGCTGACCAGACCGTCCCATCGGCGGCATCACACGTTCCTGCGGTTCAGCTGGTGCAGGCAACACGCCCGGTACGGAAGGGCGGACACCGCAGTGGGTCTCATGCATAGTTCGAGACACCGGCTGCCGGGGTTGCCCAGCGGCGAGCAGGATTCAGCGAGCGGCACGCAGCTCGAGCTGCCTTCCCGGATAGGGCCGGGCAAGAACATGCCGTTCCCTGATTGCCGGCGGCGACGATCTCGCGGGGTGGAGATGGCTGTCTCCTCGGCGTGCGGGGTGCCAAGGTCCAGGCCGATCGAAGAGCGCAGCCGGGCCAATTGCTCCTTGGCCAACGCCTGCTCCAGGCGCCGCATGAAGCCTGCGGTCATCCGCCCCGAGATCGCGACGTCAGACCGCCGACGGCGTCGGACTTGCCTTCGACGATGTCCCGCAAACGCTTCTTGTCGATCTTCGTCAGTGGTAGTTCGTCCACGACCGGAAGCGCCTCAGGCAGCTTGTAGCGGGCCACCTGCATCGCGGTAAGGGCGGCGCGGACTGATTCGAGGGACGGTCGGCGCCCTGTTCTGCGACCACGACCGCGCACACTCGCTCACCCAGATACGGATCGGGTTTCGCGACCGCGGCGACCCGTGCGACACCAGGCAGACGGTATATGAGGTTCTCGACCTCTTCGGCGGAGATCTTCTCACCGCCCCGGTTGATCATGTCTTTGTCGCGTCCTTCGACGACAAGATTGCCGGAAGGGTGCAAACGGACGATGTCGCCAGTGCGATACCAGCCGTCGGGAGTGAACGCACGGGCGTTGCGCTCGTCGGCCCGGTAGTAACCGCGTGGGCTGTAAGGGCCGCGCGTAAGCAGGGCTCCCATCCCGCCGGGCGGGACTGGGTTGTCGGAGGCGTCCACCACGAGGATCTCGTCGTCGGGGCACATGGGGCGCCCCTGACTTTCGATTTTGATGTCTTCGGGGTCGCTCGGGCGCGTGTAGTTCAGCAGCCCCTCCGCCATGCCGAACACCTGCTGGAGCGTGCCACCGAGCACGGGTTCGACGCGGCGGGCGACCTCCGGGGCGAGGCGGGCGCCGACCTGCAGCAGCCGGAGCGCTGGCGGGGCCGTCTGCTGGCTCGTGGCCACGGCGTCGATCCAGCGCTGGACGACGGCCGGCACGGCGGCGGTGGCTGTCACGCCCTCGGTGCTCATCAGCGGCAGTACCTTGTCGGGGTCCGGGGTGCGAGCCAGGACCACACGGCCGCCGTTCATGAGCGTGCCCAGGAGCCCGAGGCATGCCAGTGTGAAGTTGTGCCCGGCGGGCAGTGCCACGAGATATGCGGTGTCGCGGTCGAAGTCGCACACCTCCGCGCTGCGCCGCGCGTTGTACTCGTAGTCGTCGTGGGTGCGGGTGATGAGCTTGGGCAGCCCCGTCGTACCGCCGGAAAGCAGGAGGACGGCGATGTCGCCGCTGTCCGGGGCGATCCGGTCGAGCCGGGCCCGCGCGGCAGTCGGGTCGTCGGCCGGTTCGGCCAGGGCCCGTAGATCCGTGGCATCGGTGTCGATCACGTCGCCCGCGACGAGCAGCAGCCGAACACTCGAGGTGACTTCGGCGACCTCCCGTCGTGCCTGATGGTCGAACTCGCCCAGTCGGTCCGGTACGACTATCGACGTGACCTCGGAGTGCGCGGCCAGGTAGCGCAGTTCGTGCCCTCGGTGCGCGGGCAGCGCCATCACGGGAGCGACTCCGGCCCGCAGACAGGCCAAGGTGAGCGTGACGAACTCCCAGCCGTTGGGCAGCTGGACGAGCATGGCGTCACCGGGGTTGAGGCCCAGGTCAAGGAGAAGGAGGTGGCACGCCAGACCGTCGGCGCGGGCGGCCAGTTGACGGTAGGTCAGGCGGGTGTCGCCGTCCACGACGGCCACCGCGTCGCCGTAGGTCTCGGCCCAGTCGTGGAGGTACGCGCCGAGCGGTCTGCCTCGCCAGTACCCGGCATCACGGGAGTGGTCGGCCGCTTCTTTGGGCCATGGCACTGAATCCCTCACGCATCGTCGGATTCTCCTTGATCCCATGAGTCACGCAGCAGCAGTACGGCGTCGAGCGCGACGACGTAGCCGTCGGGCAGGACGCGCAGGGGGTTGATCTCGCACTCGGCCACGCCCTTCTCCACGGCAAGGGCGGAGAGGGCGAGCGCCACGCCTCGGAGTGATCCTGCCCGCGACCGTCCTGACCTGCTATAACACAGCCAGGTGCGCCAAGACGGACTAATTCGACCCGGATTCGACCCAGCACACCCTTGCGATGAAGCTGACCAGTCTTGAGCTGCAAGAATGCAAGTTCTGCCGGTGTACCACTCAAGAACCGGCAAGAAATGGGTGCGTTCACCAACAAGAGTTCCACTTCCGGGCAATCACGGCAGCATCGCGACCAGACGTTCTCGCCAAACCCATCAGCGGCCACCTCAGGAGTGATCCACCCGGCGGCGCCACTCCACACCCCCCCTGCCAGTGATAGAGCAAACGCATGGCAAGGCCCTGACCAGCTCTTTCGTAGAGAAGCTTCCGCCTGACAGAAGCCGCCTTGCGCGGCAACCACAGCCGTCAGGAACCTGATGCCAACCACGGCACTCGGGGCGAAGACGCCCCGCCGACAGGGACGGGAACCTCATGCCTCACATGACCGCCTTCGCCAGGAACCAGTGGTACGTCGCCGCCTACAGCCACGAGGTCGGGCGGGAGCTGCTCGGCCGGACGATCCTCGGCGAGCCGCTCGTCTTCTACCGGACCCAGGAGGAAGGCACGCCGGTCGCGCTGCACGACCGGTGCGTGCACCGCCGCTACCCGCTCTCGGAGAGCGGCCTGGACGGCGACCGGATCGTGTGCGGCTACCACGGCTTCACCTACGACACCACGGGTACCTGCGTGTACGTGCCCGGCCAGAAACGCGTCCCGCGCACCGCCCGGGTCGCCTCCTACCCGGTGGTGGAGCAGGACTCCCTGATCTGGGTGTGGATCGGCGACGCGGCCCTCGCCGACCCCGCCACGATTCCGCGGGCCGAGCACCTGGACGCCCCCGGCTGGCTCACCGTGCGCGGCATGGAGCCCATCGACGCCGACTACGGCCTCCTGGTCGACAACCTCCTCGACCTCTCCCACGAGACGTATCTGCACGGCGGGTACATCGGCACCCCCGAGGTCGCCGAGACGCCGATCACCACCGAGGTCGACGAGGGCGCGGGCATCGTGCGGGTGAGCCGGCACATGGACGACGCCGAGTGCCCGCCGTTCTACGCCAACTCCACCGGCATCCAGGGCCGGATCACGCGCTGGCAGGACATCGAGTACCACGCGCCCTGCCTGTATCTGCTGCACAGCCGGATCGCCCCGGTCGGCGTACTGCCCGAGGCGGACGGCAGCGACCCGAACGGATTCCACACCGAGATCACCTACGCCATCACCCCGTCCTCCGACGGCAAGGTGTACGACTTCTGGATGGTCTCGCGGGACTGGGCGACCGAGAACGACGAGGTCACCGAGTTCATGCGGAGCAACAACCACACCGTCGTCATGCAGGACGTCGACGCGCTCAACCTGCTCCAGAAGACCCTCGGCACCGAGCGCACCGGCTACCAGGAGCTGAGCATCAACATCGACACCGGCGGCCTGGCCGCCCGCCGTATCCTCGCCCGGCTGGTCGAGGAGGGCGACAAGCCCGTGGAGAAGGTCCTGTGAGTGCCGGCCCCACCGGGGAGATCTACCGCATCGACTGGCTGCCGGGCACGGACATCCTGCACGGCACCTGTCACTGCGGCCGTGAGCACACCTCCCAGGACCCCATCGAGATGTGGGAGTGGATGCTCGCCCACCCGCAAGGACACGAGCCGCTAGGACACGAGCCGCGAGGACACGACTCATGAGCCTGTACGAAGCCGAACTCGTCGTCGACCGCCGGGAGTCCGCGGCCGACGGCGTCCTCGCCCTGACCCTGCGCCACCCGCTGGGCGAGGAGCTCCCGGCGTGGGAGCCGGGCGCCCACATCGACGTCGTGCTCGGGCCCGGCCTGGAGCGGCAGTACTCCCTGTGCGGCGATCCGGCCGACCGCTCCGCCTGGCGGATCGCCGTACTGCGCGAGCCGGACGGACGCGGTGGATCCGCCCATGTGCACCGGGAGTTGAGGCAGGGCGACAAGGTCCGGGTGCGCGGCCCGCGCAACCACTTCGCCCTCAAGCCCGCCCCGGGCTACCGCTTCGTCGCCGGCGGCATCGGCATCACCCCGATCCTGCCGATGCTGGCCGAGGCGGAGTCCAAGGGCGCGGAGTGGACACTGCTGTACGGCGGCCGCACACGCGCATCCATGGCGTTCGCCGAGGAGTTGAGCCGTTACGGCGATCGCGTCACGATCGCTCCCCAGGACGAGACCGGGCTGCTGGACCTGGCGTCGGTGCTGGACGACGTGCCCGAGGGCACCCTCGTCTACTGCTGCGGGCCGGGGCCGCTGCTGGACGCGGTGGAGGAGCGCTGCCCGGCCGGGGTGCTGCACGTGGAGCGGTTCGCGCCGAAGGAGCAGGAGACCGGCGAGAACACCGGGTTCGAGGTCGAACTGGCCCAGAGCGGCCGGACGGTGACGGTCGCCCCGGAGGTCTCCGTGCTGGACGCGGTGCGCGCCGCCGGTGTCGAGGTGCTGTTCTCCTGCACCGAGGGCACGTGCGGGACCTGCGAGACCGATGTCCTCGACGGCACCCCGGAGCACCGGGACTCCGTCCTCACGGACGAGGAGCGGGAGGCCGGGGAGACGATGATGATCTGTGTGTCCCGGTGCCGGGGGACGCGGCTGGTGCTGGATCTGTGATCCTCAGGTCCGCCTCGATCCGGGCCACCGCCGCCAGCAGGGGCGGCAGCAGGTCGCGGCGGACCGACGCCACGGAGGTACGGCCGGCGTGCACCGCGATGTTCACGGCGGCCACCACCGCACCGCCCCGGTCCCGTACCGGGGCCGCCACCGACCGCAGCCCCTCCTCCAGTTCCTGGTCGACCAGGGCGTACCCCTGACGCCGTACGCGTGCCAGTTCCGCACGCAGCGCCGCGGGCGCGACGATCGTCCGCGCGGTCAGCGGGCGTAGCTCCAACGTGCCCAACCGGGCGTCGAGTTGGCCGTCCGGCAGATCGGCGAGCATGATCCTGCCGACGGAGGTGGCGTACGCCGGGAAGCGGGTGCCCACGGTGATCGACGCCGACATGATGCGGCGGGTGGGCACGCGGGCCACGTACACGATGTCGTCGCCGTCCAGGACGCACAGGGACGACGACTCCTTGACCTCGGCGACGAGTCGCTCCAGGTGCGGTTCGGCGATCTGCGGGAGTGTCAGGCCCGCGAGATAGGCGTAGCCGAGTTCCAGGACGCGCGGGGTGAGCCGGAACAGCCGGCCGTCGCAGTGGACGTAGCCCAGGTCGGCGAGGGTGAGCAGCAGTCGGCGGGCGGCGGCGCGGGTCAGGTCGCAGGCGCGGGCCACCTCGCTGAGCGTGCGCGCGGGGTGTTCGGCGTCGAAGGAGCGGATGACGGCGAGGCCGCGCTCGAAGGACCTCACGAAATGCGGCGCGCGGGCTTCCGGGTGCATCACGATCTCCTGACTGTCAACACTTCTGTCAGCCATACCTGTTGACCGAGTCGGACGGCCGGTTCTACGTTCCCTGAACACCAACTGAGCACTACTGTGCGGTGTGCGCACAACCTGTCGGAACACCGTAGTCTGCACAGGAGGAGCCTTGCGTCGTCTGCTCGCCGGTCTTGTGGCCGGTTCTTTCCTTCTCACCACGGCGGCCTGTGGCTCGTCCGACGACTCGGGTTCGTCGGGCAAGGCGTCCTCCTCGGGCGGCGTCACCACGGTCAAGCTGGGGCTCATCCCCATCGTCGACGTGGCCCCGATCCACCTCGGCCAGAAGCAGGGCATCTACGAGAAGCACGGCCTGAAGCTCACCATCTCCACCGCACAGGGCGGAGCGGCGATCGTGCCGGGTGTGGTCAGCGGGCAGTTCCAGTTCGGGTTCAGCAACGTGACCTCGCTGATGGTCGCCCAGTCGAACAACGTGCCGGTGAAGGCGGTCGTCAACGGCATCGCCTCAACGGGCGTGAAGGACAAGGACTTCGCCGCTCTGATGGTCAAGAAGGGCAGCCCGATCACGTCGCCCGAGCAGTTGGAGGGCAAGCGGGTCGCCGTCAACACCCTGAAGAACATCAACGAGACGGCGGTGCGCGAGTCGGTGCGCAAGGCGGGCGGTGACCCCGACAAGGTCAAGCTCATCGAACTCCCCTTCGACCAGATGCCCGCGGCCCTGGACCAGGGACAGATCGACGCCGCGTGCGTGGTCGAGCCGGCGACGGCCTCGATCCGCAGCCAGGGCGGCGTGGAGATCGCCTCGCCCCTGGTGGACATCGCCCCGGACCTCACCGTCGCGATGTACTTCACCTCCCAGCGGTACGCGCAGCAGAACCCGGAGGTGGTGAAGAAGTTCCAGGAGGCCACCGCGGAGTCCCTCGCCTACGCCGAGGCCCACCCCGACGAGGCCCGCGCGGTCGTCACCACCTACACCAAGATCCCGGCCGCGGTGCTGGAACAGGTCGTCCTGCCGAAGTGGCCGGCCGAGGCGAACCGCGCCTCCATCGAGGCGCTGATGAAGCTCGGCGAACAGGACGGCCTCTTCAAGACGACGCCGGACCTGGACAAGCTGCTGCCGTGAAGGGCCTGAACCTCGCACTCGGTGCCGCCGGGCTCGCGGCCTTCCTCCTCCTGGGCGAGGCGGTGCCGCGGCTCGGCCTGGTCAAGGATGCCTACTTCCCGCCCACCAGCCGGATCGCCGGGGCGCTCGGCGACGAGCTCGCCGACTCCGCCTTCTGGACGGCGCTCGGCGACACGCTCACCGGCTGGGCGGTCGGACTGGCGGTGGCGGCCTGCGCGGGCGTGGTCGCCGGGGTCGTCATCTCGGTCGTGCCGTATCTGCGGGAGGCGACCGCCTCGACGATCGAGTTCCTGCGCCCGATCCCCTCGGTCGCGCTGATCCCGCTGGCGGTCCTGCTCTACGGCACCGAACTGCGCTCGGTGCTCCTGCTCGTGGTGTACGCCTCCTTCTGGCAGATCCTGATCCAGACCCTGTACGGCGTCCAGGACGTCGACCCGGTCGCCGAGGAGACCGCCCGCTCGTACGGCCTGGGCACCTGGGCGCGGATCCGGTACGTGCTGTGGCCGACCGCGCTCCCCTACGTCATGACGGGCCTCAGGCTGGCCGCGGCCGTCGCCCTGATCCTCACCATCACCGCCGAACTCGTCATCGGGGCACCGGGGTTGGGCGCCCGGATCGCGGTGGCGCAGACCTCGCAGGCGGTGCCGGACATGTACGCGTTGATCGTGGTGACCGGAGTGCTGGGCCTGCTGATCAACGTGGGCGCGCGGTCGGTGGAGCGCCGGGCGCTGGCCTGGCACCAGTCGGTGCGCGGGGAGGTGGCGGTGTGAGGCGCTTCCTGCTCCGGCTGGTGTTCGTTCTCACGCTGCCCGCGATCCTGCTCGCCGTCTGGTGGGCGGCGTCCGACAGCAGCACGGACGTGTACTGGCCGCCCCTGCGCACCATCCTGAAGACCTTCCCGGACGTCTGGACCGTCGAGCGGCTGCGCACGGACGCCGTGCCCAGCATCCTCAGGCTGTCGGCCGGCTACGCGACGGCGGCCCTCGTCGGCGTCGCCCTCGGCACCGTCATCGGCTCCTACCGGCGGGTGCGGGCGGTGTGCGAGCCGGTCCTGGAGTTCCTGCGGGCCGTGCCGCCGCCGGTACTGGTCCCGGTCATCATGCTGTTCGCGGGCATCGGCCACACCATGAAGATCCTCGTGATCGCGATCGGCTGTGTCTGGCCGATCCTGCTCAACACCGTCGAGGGCGTGCGCGCCGTGGACTCCGTGATGGCGGAGACGGCCCGCTCCTACGGCGTCACGGGCCTCGCCCGGCTGCGGCACGTGGTGCTGCCCTCGGCGAGCCCGCAGATCTTCGCGGGACTGCGCCAGGCGCTGTCCATCGGCATCATCCTCATGGTCATCAGCGAGATGTTCGCGGCCAGCAACGGACTGGGCTTCACCGTCGTCCAGTTCCAGCGCGGATTCGCGATCCCCGACATGTGGACCGGCATCCTGGTCCTGGGCCTGCTGGGCTTCCTCCTCTCCGTCGTGTTCCAGCTCGTCGAGCGGCGGGTGCTCGGCTGGTACCACGGTCTGCGCGCGACCACCCGGCGGTCCCGGTGACCTTCGTGAAAGGGCAGGGCATGCTCGACGTACGCGGCCTGAAGAAGGTCTACGAGGGTTCCGGACGGCGGGTGGAGGCGGTGCGCGACCTCACCTTCACCGTCGACGCGGGCGAACTCGTCTGTCTGGTCGGCCCGTCGGGCTGCGGCAAGACGACCCTGCTGAAGTGCATGGGCGGCCTGCTCACCCCGACGGCCGGCGAAGTGCTCCTCCAGGGCGAGCGGGTCACCGGGCCACCGCCCGGGATGGCCTTCGTCTTCCAGGAGTACGGCCGCAGCCTGTTCCCCTGGATGCGGGTCGGCGAGAACGTCGAACTCCCGCTGAAGCAGAAGGGGCTGAGCAGGTCCCGGCGCCGGGAACTGGTGGCCGACGCGCTGCGCTCGGTCGGGCTCGCGGACGCGGCCGGGGCGTATCCCTGGCAGCTGTCCGGCGGCATGCAGCAACGGGTCGCCATCGCCCGCGCACTGGCCTACGAGCCCCAGGTCCTGCTGATGGACGAGCCGTTCGCGGCGGTCGACGCACAGACCCGCGCCGATCTGGAGGACCTGGTGCGGGGGCTGTGGCGGGAGCGCGGGATCACGATCCTCTTCGTCACCCACGACATCGACGAGGCCGTCTACCTCGGCGAGCGGGTGGTCGTGCTGTCCGCCTCCCCCACGGTCGTGCAGGAGCAGCTCAAGGTCGATCTGCCGGACGACCGCGACCAGTTGCACACCCGCGTGGCCCCCCGCTTCGCCGAACTGCGCACCCACGTGTACGAGCAGATCCAGGCGGCCAAGCGTGGAACGCCCCGGGACGCGCCCGAGGACGCCGTCAAGACGGACGCGCCGCCACCTGCCTGAACTCCGGATCGGCTCGGCCTACTTGGCGGCCCACAGACCGCGGACATGGCCCAGGTGCCGGGTCATGACCGCGTGGACGGCCTGTTCGTCGCGGTCCAGCAGGGCGTCGAGGAGTTCGAGGTGCTCCTCTGCGGAGGACAGCAGGCGGCCCGCCTCCAGCAGTGCCGTCAGGCCGTAGAGACGGGACCGCTTGCGCAGGTCGCCCACCACCTCGACGAGATGGGCGTTGCCGGCCAGCGCGAGCAGGCCGAGGTGGAAGCGGGTGTCGGCCTCGACGTAGGCGATGAGGTCGCCCGCCGCGGCCGCCCCGACGATCTCCCGGGCGGCCGGGCGCAGCGCCTCCAGCGAGACCGGGTCGGCGGTCGCGGCCAGCCGCACCACCGTGGGGATCTCGATGAGCGCCCGGATCTGCGTGTACTCGTCCAACTGCTTCTCGGAGACCGCGGTGACCCGGAAGCCCTTGTTGGGGACGGTGTCGACCAGGCCCTCCTTGGCCAGGTCCAGCATGGCCTCGCGCACCGGGGTCGCCGAGACGCCGAAGCGGGCGGCGAGCGTCGGCGCGGAGTACACCTCGCCCGGCAGCAGCTCACCGGCGATCAGCGCGGCCCGCAGGGCGTCGGCCACCCGCTCCCGGTAGCTGCGCTTCTGGCCGCCCAGCGTGGGCAGGGCCGGGGCAGCGGCGGCAGGCGGGGCGCTGGTGCGCTGGGCGGCCATGGAGGTCTCCTAGAGGTGCAATGTCACGCGGTACCGCTCATTATCCTCGCCGCCTACAACACGAACCCGGCCGGGAACGGGTCGGAGGGGTCCAGCAGGTACTGGGCCGTGCCGGTGATCCAGGCCCGGCCGGTGAAGCTGGGCAGGACCGCGGGACGGCCCGCGACCTCGGTGGTCCCGAGGAGCCGGCCGGTGAACCGCGTGCCGATGAAGGACTCGTTGACGAACTCGGTGTGCAGGGGGAGTTCGCCGCGCGCGTGCAGCTGCGCCATGCGGGCGCTGGTACCGGTGCCGCAGGGCGAGCGGTCGAACCAGCCGGGGTGGATCGCCATCGCGTGCCGGGAGTGGCGGGCGGTGGCGCCGGGCGCGATCAGATGGACGTGGTGGCAGCCGCGGATGGAGGGGTCCTCCGGGTGGACGGGCTCGTCCTCGGTGTTGATCGCCTCCATGAGGGACAGGCCCGCCTTGAGGATGTCGTCCTTGCGGGAGCGGTCGAAGGGCAGCCCGAACTCCTCCAGCGGCAGGATGGCGTAGAAGTTGCCGCCGTAGGCCAGGTCGTAGGTGACCGTGCGGCCGTCGGCGAGGACGGCCTTGCGGTCGAGGCCCACGGAGAAGGACGGGACGTTCCGGAGGGTGACCGCCTTGGCCGCGCCGTCCTCGACCTCCACTTCCGCGACGACCGGGCCGGCCGGGGTGTCGAGCCGGATGGTGGTGACCGGTTCGACGACCTCGACCATGCCGGTCTCCACCAGGACCGTGGCCACGCCGATCGTGCCGTGCCCGCACATCGGGAGATAGCCGGAGACCTCGATGTATACGACACCCCAGTCGCAGTCGGGCCGGGTCGGCGGCTGGAGGATCGCGCCGCTCATCGCGGAATGCCCGCGCGGCTCGTTCATCAGGAACTGCTTGATGTCGTCGCGGTGCTCACGGAAGTACAGGCGCCGCTCGTTCATCGTCGCGCCGGGGATCGTGCCGATGCCGCCGGTGATCACGCGGGTGGGCATGCCCTCGGTGTGCGAGTTGACGGCGTGCAGGACGAGTTTGCTGCGCACGGTCCTCCTCCCTAGGCCAGTCCGGCCGCTACGGCCTGTTCGGTGGCCGAGCGGACCGCGGTCTCCTGCTCCGGCAGCAGCGGCACCCGCGGCGGGCGGCAGCCTCCACCATGACGGCCGACGATGTCCATGGAGACCTTGATGGCCTGCACGAACTCGACCTTGGAGTCCCAGCGCAGCAGCGGGTGCAGCTGCTCGTACAGCTTCTTCGCCGTGCCCAGGTCACCGGCGACGGCCGCCCGGTACAGCTCGACGCAGGACCTCGGCAGGGCGTTCGGGTAACCCGCCACCCAGCCCTTGGCACCCGCGATGGCCAGCTCCAGCAGGACATCGTCGGCGCCGATCAACAGGTCCAGTTCCGGGGCGAGTTCGGCGAGCCGGTAGGCGCGGCGGACATCGCCGGAGAACTCCTTCACGCCCTGGATCCAGCCCTCGCCGTGCAGCCGGGCGAGGAGTTCCGGGACCAGGTCGACCTTGGTGTCGATGGGGTTGTTGTACGCGACGACCGGCAGGCCCGCCCGGGCCACCTCGGCGTAGTGGGCCAGGACCGAACGCTCGTCGGCACGGTAGGCGTTGGGCGGGAGCAGCATCACCGAGGCGCAGCCGGCGTCCCGGGCCTGCTCGGCCCAGCGGCGGGCCTCCGCGGAGCCGTAGGCGGCGACGCCGGGCATCACCCGCTCACCGCCGATGGCGGCCACGGCCGTCTCGACCACCTTGGCGCGCTCCTCGGAGGTGAGCACCTGGTACTCGCCGAGCGAGCCGTTCGGCACGACGCCGTCGCAGCCGTTGTCGACCAGCCAGGCGCAGTGCTCGGCGTACCGGTCGAAGTTCACGCTCAGGTCGTCGTTCAGCGGGAGCGCGGTGGCGACGAGGACGCCGCGCCAGGGGCGGTGCTCGGTGGCGGTCATATCGGGTCGCATCCCATCTGTGACGTGTGACATTTCATCGGTGGAGTTCATACGGTGTCGTCCTCCCCCGCCCGGGCCAGCACACCGAGGGGTACGGGCCGGGCGAACGGCCGCCGGGACGCGGTGGACCCGCATCCGGTGAGCCCGGCGACCGCGGGTGCGCACATTCGCCCCTGGCACCAGCCCATCCCGGCCCTGGTCAGCAGCTTGACGGTGCGCAGGTCGCCGGCGCCCAGGTCGGCGACGGCCGCGCGGATCTCTCCCCCGGTGACCTCCTCGCAGCGGCAGACGACGGTGTCGTCGGTGATCTGCTCGGTCCAGTGCGCGGGCGGCGCGTAGACGTCGTCGAGCGCGGCGAAGAAGGCCCGGAGCCGGGTACGGGTCCTCCCGGCCGCCGCCCACGCGTTCGGGTCGGGCTCGGTGCCGTGCAGGCGCGCCGCGGCCGAGTGGCCCGCGATGTGCCCCTCGGCCAGGGCGAGGGCGGCGCCGCCGATGCCGGTGCTCTCGCCTGCCGCCCAGACGCCGGGCACGTCGGTGCGTTGTTCCTCGTCGGCGTGGACGTTCGGCCCGTCGAGGCGGCAGCCGAGGGTTTCGGCGAGGTCGGTGTGCGGGAGCATGCCGTGGCCGACGGCCAGGGTGTCGCACGCGATGCGGCGCCCGGTGCCGGGCCGGACCCGGCCGTCGGGGTCGAGCGCGGCGACGGTCACCGCCTCCAGCCGTTCGGCCCCGTGGGCCTCGATCACGGTGTGCCCGGACAGGAGCCGGACGCGGTGGCGCAGCAGCCCGGCCGCGTACCGGGCGCCTTCGGCGACCTTGCCGGGCTCGACCGCCAGCGCGCGGGTGCGCCGTACGAACGACTTCGGGGCCGCGGACTCCACGAGGGCCGCCACCTCGACTCCGGCGGCGGCCAGTCCGCTCGCCACAGGGAGCAGCAGCGGCCCGGTCCCGGCGACGACGGCGGTGCGTCCGGAGACCGTGAGGGTGCCCTTGAGCATGGCCTGGGCGCCGCCGGCGGTGACGACGCCGGGGAGGGTCCAGCCGGGGAAGGGCAGCACCTTCTCGTAGCCGCCGGTGGCGAGGAGCACGGCGTCGGCGCGTACCTCGGCCGGGTCCTGCTGCTCGGGTCCGAGCAGGGTGTGCACGGTGAAGCCGGGGTGTGCGCCGACTCCCGGCCGCCGTTCCACGCACCACACGTGATGGTCGGTCAGGTGCCGTACGAGACCCGCCCGGACGTGTGTGCGCAGGCCGTCCCTCAGTCGCTCCCAGGTCCGCCACTGGTGGTGCAGGGCCTCCGGGCGGCGGGCGCGCAGCTCGGCCGCGGGCTGCCGGTAGAACTGTCCGCCGGCCTCCGGGGCCGCGTCGACGAGCGTGACCCGTACGCCGTGGGACGCGGCGGCGACGGTCGCGGCGAGTCCTGCGGGGCCCGCGCCGATCACCGCGAGGTGCGGTCGTTCAGTCGTCATGGCCCGTCCCCTCCTGCGTGCGGATCGCGTCGCCCGGGTTCAGGGGCACCAGGCAGGCGCGCTGGTTCGGGCGGCCGTTGACGGTGACCAGGCAGTCGAAGCACACGCCGATGCCACAGAAGATCCCGCGCGGTCGGCCCGCGCCCCGTGTGGTGCGCCAGGAGGTGATCCCGGCGGCCCAGAGCGCGGCGGCGACGGTCTGGCCGGGCAGGGCCGGGACCTCGCGGCCGTCGAGGGTGACCGTGAAGGCCGGGCCCGGCTGGGCGTCGGCCAGGTCCAGGGGGGAACTCATACGACCTCCTCGGCGTCGGGGAAGCGGTCGGGGCGGAAGGGGGTGAGGTCCAGGTCGGGCGTCTTCGCGGTGAGCGTCTGGGCGATCAGGTGGCCGGTGCCGGTGGCGAGTCCGATGCCCGCGCCCTCGTGGCCGCAGGCGTGGTACAGCCCGGGGACCCTGGCATCCGGGCCGACGGCGGGCAGGTGGTCGGGCATGTACGGGCGGAAGCCGAGGTAGGAGCGCATCGCGTGGGCGTCCGCCAGGAACGGGAACAGCCGGGTCGCGCCCGCCGCCAGTGCCCGCACGGCCGGCAGCGAGAACGTCCGGTCGAAGCCGACCCGTTCGCGGCTCGCACCGATCAGCACGGGCCCCGCCGCCGTGCCCTCCACGACCGGGGAGGTCTGGAGCGCGGCCGAGTCGCTGGCCACGTCGGCCACGTAGTCGGCGGCGTAGACCTTGTGGCGGACCATGCGCGGCAGGGGTTCGGTGACCAGGACGAAGCCGCGGCGCGGGAGGACAGGGAGGTGCGCGCCCGCGAGGGCGGCGAGCTCGCCGCCCCAGGTGCCGGCCGCGTTGACGACGGCCGGGGCGTGGATGTCGCCGCAGTCCGTGCGGACCCCGAGCACGGAGCCGTCCGGTGCCTTCGGTACGTCCGTCACGGTGCGGCCGGTGAGCAGGCGGGCGCCCGAGGCGCGGACCAGGTGGGCGGCGGCCAGGGCGGGCATCACCTGGCTGTCCTGGGGGTAGTGGACGCCGCCGGGCAGGCCGTGGGCGAGGTGGGGTTCGAGGCTGTACAGGTCGTCGCCCGCCACGGGTTCGGCGACGACTCCCGCCGCGCGCTGGCCGTCGGCGAACCGCTCCAGGGCGATGAGGCCACCCGGGGAGGAGGCGACGACCACGCCGCCCTTCGCCTCGTACTCGATCGCCCGGCCGAACTCCTCGGCCAGCTCCGTCCAGAGGCGGCCCGACAGGAGGGCGAGGTCCAGCTCGGGGCCCGGTTCCTTGTCGGAGACCAGGAGGTTGCCCTCCCCCGCGCCCGTCGTCCCGCCGGCGACCGGGCCACGGTCCACGAGGACGACGTCGAGCCCTGCCCGCGCCGCGTACAGGGCACAGGCCGCACCCACCATTCCGGCCCCGACGACCACGACATCGCAGGTCAGTCGCTCGCTCACGTCAGTACTATGTCACATGTCCCATGGTATGGGAATGGTGCCACGAGCGGCGGACACGAAGGGGGACGGGGGGGCGGTCGTACTGACAAGGCGCCGTCGGCGACCTGAACGCCGACGGTGCCTGTCAGGCCTCGGGGGCGGCCACCACGCTGAGGTGGCCCGCCACGCGGCGGGGACGCTGCGCACGACGTACCGCGGGCGCCGGGCGGCGAGCGGGACGCAGCACCAGCGTCAGCCGGGTGCAGCCCATCTCCCGCAGGGTCCGGGGCGTCTCGTCGACGACCCGGCAGTCGGTGGCGCCCCAGCGCGGGTCTGGGTGCAACAGCGGGCGGACCGCGCCGTCGTGCTCCACGGCCTGCTCGCCGACGGCCCGGATCCAGTGCGGCAGGCCCTGCCGGTAGGCGGCCTCCATGATCGGGTCCTGGGCGATGTCACGGCGGATGGACTGGAGTCCGTGGTCGTGGCCGTGGCGCTCCACGGCGGCCGCGAAGTGCGCCAGCATCGGCAGGCACCAGCGGGACTCGTGCTCACCGAGGACCGTGTGCGCGTCGGGGTGGAAGAGGACGAATCTGAGGAAGTTGTCACCCGGCATGGCCGTCGGATGGGGGCCCACACCGCGGAAAAGTGTCTCGAAAGCGGTGTTGGTCAGAACCACGTCCCAGCGGTGGTCGAGGACGACGGACGGAAAGGAGACGGCCTCCAGAAGCGTGGCGTAGTCCTGGAGGTACGCCTGGGCCTCAAGACTCTCGGGGACGGGCCGCGGTACGGACCACTGCCCACCTGCCTGAAATGCCATCGGGAGGTCACCCCTCTTGCCTATGCGGCCTTCTCGCGGCGCTCTTGATCCTGCTGCCCGCGAGCGAGCGGTGTCAACTATCGTGGCATTTCATGCCCGTCGACGGCTGGAATAGGCCACAGTTGTGGCGAGACCTGGATGTGAGTTCGAACAACCCGCTACTCTCCGGGAAGTTCACGGCAACCGCTTGTGAGAAGCCAGTGAGAAACGTAGGAGATCTGTCGGTGTCGGTTGGCGGCTTCGAGGGGCCCGGCGACGTGGCGTCGGCCGTGCTGTCGGCCGTCGTCGCCCGGGTCACCGCGCTGGCCGACCGGCTCGGTGTGGCGCACGCGGAGGTCTTCGACACCGCCGGCCTGTCCGTCGCCTCCGGTGTGCCCGAGCCCGTGGTGAAGGCGCTGCTCAGCGGGCGCCCCGCGGGCGAACCGGACGTCCAGGCCCGCTTCCTGCAGCGTCTGGACCTGCTGCGGCGCACCCGGCTCAAGCCCAACGGCCGCAAGTACACCCAGCAGGAGATCGCCGACGGCGCGGGCATGTCCCGGCAGCAGGCCGGGGCGCTCATCAACGGCGACCGGCGCCCCACGATGGAGCACTGCGACGCCATCCAGCGCTTCTTCCGGGTGCACGCCGGGTTCCTGACGGCCGAGGACCCCGAGGCGCTCGCGAGCGCGCTCCAGCGCACCGAGCAGGAACTGCTCCAGCGGCTCGCCGACCGCGAGCGACAGGCGGCCGCGGTCGACGGGGACCCCCTGGAGCGGCTGCTGCAGGACCACGGCGTCCGCGGGATCGCCTGGCGGGCCGCCCAACTCCCCACCGACCAGCACCGCGACAAGGTCGCGGAGTGGCTGGACATGCTCCTGGAGAGCGTCAAGCGGCCCGAGTCCTGATCCGGGGCGGACGCCCCGGCGGGGCGTCCGTCGTCAGGTCGCGCTGCGCTCGCTGGCCTCTCTCAGGCCGCGTTCGACCGCGCGGTCGTGCGCGGTCTCGGGCCGGCCCGCCGTGGTGCCGGGGCGCCCCTCGCGCAGCAGCTCGCGCCAGTGGTCGCGGCTCCAGTCGGCCGCCACCGTCGTGGCGGTGAAGTCCTCGACCAGGGAGACGAACCGGTCCGGGTCGCTGTGGAAGGGGAAGTGGCCCGCGCCCTCGAAGATCTCCAGCCGGCTGCCCGGCATCGCCTCGTGCGCCCCGTAGGCGTGCCGGACCGGCACCACGCTGTCACGGTCGCCCCACAGCAGCATGGTCGGCATGCCCTCGGTGAGGTAACAGCGGTCGAGCATGGTCACGACCTGGCCGCGCCAGTCGACCACCGCGCGCAGGGTGCGGATGAAGGCGTTGCGCGAGGTCTCGTCGGGCAGCGCGTCCACGAGGGTCAGCAACTCCGCGGCGTCCTGGCCGAGATCGGTGTCCAGGAGCTTCATCAGGTGGGCGGCGAGGCCCACCTGGAGCCGCATCCCGGGCAGCCGCAGGCAGGAGAGCATCAGATGGGCGCCCGGCAGCGAGACCAGCCGCAGCACCGGGTTGACCTCGCGGCCGACTCCGCCCGCGCCGACCAGGATGAGCCGCTCGGTGCGCTCGGGGAACTGGTAGGCGAACTGCATCGCCACGCCCCCGCCCAGCGAGTGGCCCACCAGGGTCGCGGACTCGATGCCGAGGGTGGTGAGCAGATCCCGCACGCCGTTGGCGTAGGCGGCCACCGAGTAGTCGGCGCGCGGCTTGTCGGAGGAGCCGTGGCCCAGGAGGTCGGGCGCGATCACGGTATGGCTGCGGGCCAGGTCGGGGATCAGCTCGGCCCAGGTCCGCGAGGAGTCCCCGATGCCGTGGATGAGCACCAGGGCGGGGCCCTCGCCCGCCATGCGGAAGGCGCGGCGGTACCCGTGCACGACGCGGTACCGCACCTGGAGTTCACCGTCGTCCACCGGGCGCAGCCACGCGGTGCGCGCCGGGCGCCGACGCGGGGCGTCCACCACGCGCTCGCCTCCCGTTCCCGGGGCCGCGACAAGGCGGCCCGAAGTCCTTCACACCAGCCTAGAACCGCATTCCCACCGGGGATTTCGGTGAGGTTTCACCTCCGCTAAGCGGGCGAACGGGGCCGGGGCGGAGCCGGATTGTCAGTGGTGGACGGCAAGCTGGACGTGGGCCCCCGTGTGCGGGGGCCGAGACCGACGACGTCCGTCGTCGACGGCGCCGGCCGCTCGGCGTCGGCGACGACACCGACCTGGGGGAGAGCAGCCCGATGCAGACCGCCGTGCTGACCGACCGTGAACGTGCCGCCGTCCAGGCCTATCTGCGGCTGCTGCACACCGTGCGGGCGGCCTTCGACGTGGAACCGGGCCCGCCGGGCGGCGGTCGACCACCCGTGGTCCCGCCCGCCGTGCTCGCCGAGGCGGAGCGTGCCCTGGAGGAGGCGGGTCTCGCGGGCAACGAGGAGGCGTTCTTCCGGCTGCTGCACGCCTGGTGCCCGCCGGAGGTGTGACACCCCCTCAGGGGTGCGGCACCGTCACGGCGGAGGCCACCAGACCGCGGTCCGCGATCCAGCGGCCCTCGAAGTGCCCGAGCCGGTGGCCGTCCACCACCGGCCCGGGGACGAGGAGTTCGGCGCGCAGACCGCCCCGCGGCTGTGCGCCGGGGCCGACGAACAGGGTGATGTCGGCCTCGGAGAAGTCCAGCCACCGTCCGGTGAGCGGGAACCACGCCTTGTAGACGGACTCCTTGGCGCTGAACAGGAGCCGGTCCCAGTGCACCCCGGGGTGGGTCTCGGCGAGCCGGAGCAGCCGCTCCTGTTCGGCGGGCAGCGCCACGGCGGACAGCACGCCCTCGGGAAGCGGTCCGTCGGGTTCGGCGTCGATGCCGAGGGAGGCGAGGTCGGTGGCGCGGACCAGGGCCGCGGCGCAGTAGCCGTCGCAGTGGGTCATGCTGCCCGTCAGACCGGACGGCCAGCGTGGGGCGCCGCGTTCGCCCGGCAGGACGGCCTGCGGCGGGACACCGAGCTTCTCCATGGCCTTGCGGGCGCAGGAGCGCACGGCGGCGAACTCGCGGCGCCGCTTGTGGACCGCCTGTGCGACGACGGCCTCCTCCTCGGGGAAGAGCCCGGTGTGCTCGGGCTCGTCGTGGCCGTACGCCTCCACGACGACCACCGGGTCCGGCAGCAGTTCCTCGATCATCGCGCCCCGGTCCCGGTCTCAGCCCCGGTCACGCCGGGTGCGATGCGCCGCAGTCTGCCCGGCGGCTCGGGGCGTTGGCGCCATTCCCGGGGGTAGCCCACCGACACCTCCTCGAAGCGGACGCCCTCGTGCCAGGTGGTGCGAGGAATGTGGAGATGGCCGTAGACCATGGTCGCGACACGGAATCTGCGGTGCCAGTCGGCGGTGAGCTCGGTGCCGCACCACATGGCGAACTCGGGGTGCCACAGGACGTCCGTCGGATGCCGGTCCAGCGGGTAGTGGTTGACCAGGACGGTCGGCAGGTCGTCGGGGATCTCGGCGAGCCGCTCCGCGGTCTCGGCGACGCGGGCGCGGCACCAGTCCTCGCGGGTCGGGAACGGGTCGGGGTGCAGCAGGACCTCGTCGGTGCACACGATGCCGGTGCCGTGCGCGTACTCCAGCCCCTCCGCCTTGGTCGCGCAGCCGGAGGGCAGGAAAGAGTAGTCGTAGAGCAGGAACAGCGGGGCGACGGCGAGCGGGCCGCCGGGGCCCTGCCAGACCGGGTAGGGGTCCTCGGGGGTGGTCACGCCGAGTTCCCGGCACATCCCGACCAGGTGGTGGTAGCGCTCGACCCCACGCAGCGTGACGGTGTCCTTCGGGTGGGTCCACAGTTCGTGGTTGCCGGGGGCCCAGACGACCTTGCGGAAGCGGCCCGCGAGCGTCTTCAGGGCCCAGCGGATGTCGGCCACGGTCTCCGCGACGTCACCGGCGACGAGCAGCCAGTCCTCGTCCGACTCCGGCCGCATCGCCTCGACCAGGGCGCGGTTCTCCTCGTAGCCGATGTGCAGGTCGCTGATGGCCAGCAGCTGTCCGGCACCGCCGACCCTCGCCGTCACCCCACGCCTCCTCCGAGCAGCCGAATGGGACCACGAGAACACATCGGCGGGCCCGAGGACAAGGCCGGATCGAGCCGGTGGATCTTCGCCGCCGGTCCACGGCTCCCGTCGGGTGATCTTCGCCGTCGGTCCGCGCCCCCTTCGGGTGATCTTCGCCCGGCCGACCCGTCCCGGAGGCCAGTCCGGGTCGCCGCGCGCGTACCGCGCGACCCACGAGAGCATGATCGGAAAATCCGTAACACGCGCGTTGCACGCGGCACCCTTCGCAGGCCGTATGATCGGCCCAACACCACCGCCTTCCATGCCTCTTCGCACGGGGCGGTTTGGTGACCCTCCAAACAACCTGGCCGGGCACGGCCTGCTTCGCCGTGTCCGCGAACCCCGAAAGGACGGCCCTGCATGGTCTCTCGCGTACGCGTCTGGCTCAACCGCACGTACGCGGAGAACGTGTTCTTCATGGATCAGCTGCGGCGAAATCCCAGCGACCGGGCCGTCGAGATCCATGCGACACACGGCGACGCCGACTCTCCCGTACTGGCCGCCGCCGACACCGCCGACCTGGAGCCCGAGGGCCTGTCCCCGGCCGCGTACGTGGAGTACGCGCTCGACCAGTGCGTGCGGCGCGGCATCGACGTGTTCGTGCCCCGCCTGCACCAGTCGGCGATCGTCGCGCACCGCGCGGACTTCGCCGCGGCCGGCACCGCGCTGCTGGCGCCGCCGCCCGAGGCCGTGGCCGTCTTCCACGACAAGGTGATCGCCTACGAGGCCGTCCAGGCGATCGGTGTGCCGGTGCCGCCCTGGTGGCGGGTCCGGTCGGCTGACGAACTGCTCGCCGCCGTCGAGGAGTTGGAGGCCGCCGGGCACAAGGCGTGCTTCAAGCCGGCCTCCGGCGCGGGCGGGGTGGGCTTCCGGATCATCACGCGCGCCCCCTTCTCGCTCACCCACCTCAGCGGCTTCCCCAGCCCCTACGTACCGCTCGACCTGGTCCTCCAGGCGCTTGAGGACGCCGAGGACGCGGTGGACTGGCTGGTCATGCCGCGCCTGGAGCAGCCCGAGGTGTCGGTGGACTGCCTGACCGGGCCCGACAACCGGATCCGGCTGGCCATCGGCCGCACCAAGAACGGCCGTCGGCGCGGGTTCACCCTCGCCGACCAGTGGCTGGAGCCGGCGCGGCGCATCGCCGAGGGCTTCGGGCTGCACTACCTGTCCAACATCCAGTTCCGGATGTTCGGGGACACGCCGGTGCTGATGGATGTCAACACGCGGCCGGCGGGTGGGCTGCACCAGCTGTCTCTGTGCGGGGTCAACGCGCCTTGGGCGGCTGTGCAGTTGGCGCTCGGTGAGGATCCGGGGATTGTTGAGCCGCCGTTCCTCGGGCAGGACTACACGGTGGTGTCGGGGCCCCGGCCGTTGCGGGCGGTGTCGTTGCCGCAGCAGCGTGTGGAGGAGACCGAGCCCTTGGTTCCTGCGGCGCCCGTGTCTTCGGTGGTTGAGCAGGTGCCGGGTGACTCCGTCGGGGTCTCGGCTCAGGTGTTGCCGCTTTAGGTTGTCTGCCCGGGTGCGGGGCGGTTGTGGCTGGTCGCGCAGTTCCCCGCGCCCCTAGCGGTGTTGCGGCTTCCCCGTGTCAGGCAGCTCGGCGCGCAGGAGGCGGCGGGGATGACGACCCCAGGCAGCCGAGAGACCGTCGGCAGGGGACAATTCAGGCGCCCGAATCGTGGGTCGATTCGGGCGCCTGCGAAATGCCGTCGGAACCGCTGTCAGAACCGCCCGGAGCCCCGGTACAGCTCCAGTTCGCCGTCCAGTTCGAGGGCGAGCACCGTGGCGTGCGGGTCGAGGTCCGCCGAGGACGGCGGGTCGATCCACAGCACGCCGACCGCCTCGTGGAGGCCGCCGACGACACGGTGGGCCAGTTCGGTCCCGGTGCCGAGGACGGTGACCCTGCGGACCTTCGTGGCCAGGCCCCGGACGCCGATCTCGGCGCGCGGGATGTCGTAGACCGTGAGGTAGAGGGTGCGGCGGTCGGCGGAGAGGGTGCTGGGGCCGTAGTGGTGGCCGGCCGGGAGGCCGCGCCCGGTGCCGTAGACCGCGTCCGCGTGTCTGCGGATCCACTCCCCCAGGCCTTCGAGGCGCTCCACCTGCGGCGGCGGGATGGTGCCGTCCTCCATCGGGCCGACGTCCAGGAGCAGGTTGCCGCCCCCGCCGATGGTCTCGGTGAAGTAGCGGATCAGCTGGGACAGCGACTTGTGGTTGTGGTCGTGGTGCTGGTACCCCCACGAGTCGTTGATCGTCAGGCACAGCTCCCAGGGGCCGTCCGGCGGCACGATGGGGGCGCCCTGCTCGGGGGTGGCGTAGTCGCCCTCGCTGAGCATGCGGGCGTTGAAGACGACCTCGGGCGAGTAGGAGCGGATGAGCGCGGCGAGTTCCGGGATGCGCCACTGCTCCTCGCTGCGGTCCCACTCGCCGTCGAACCACATCAGGTCGGGCCGGTAGCGGGAGGCCAGTTCGCGGATCTGGCCGTCGCGGTAGGCGATGAACCGCTCCCAGGCGTCGAGGTCCTCATCCTCGGCGGCGACCTCGGAGTAGCGGTTGTCCTCCTGCTCCGGCGGGCGGCCCGGCTTGCGCGTGGAGGCGTAGTCGGGGTGGTTCCAGTCGGAGTGCGAGTAGTACAGGCCGACCTTGAGGCCCTTCTCGCGCAGGGCTTCGGCGTAGGGACCGATGTAGTCCTTGCCGAGGTTGAGGTCGCCGTAGGCCGTGTCCCACAGGGCCACGCCGTCGTGGTGACGGCTCGTCAGCACGGCGTACTTCGCCCCGGCCCGGGCGAACAGGTCCGCCCAGGCCGCGGGGTCGTACTTGGCGCCCGTGAAGCGTTCCAGCTGGGACATGTACCGCTCGTGCGGGACGATGTCGTCGTAGAACGACCAGGACTCCTGGACGCCGTCGACGGCGTAGATGCCCCAGTGGACGAAGATCCCCAACTTGGCGTCGGTGAACCAGGGTTGCATGCTCACGGTCAGCCCCTCCGCAGCCGGAGCGTGAGGACCTGGAAGGGGCGCAGCGCGACCGCGACGCCGGCCTCGGTGATCTCGGCGTCCTCCAGGGGGCGTTCCAGCAGGTCGGTCACCTGCGCGCCGGCGAGCGGGAAGCCGGTGCGCAGCACGCCCTGGGCACGGCCGCCGTTGCACTCGTAGAGCCGCACGACCACGTCACCGGAGGCGTCGTCGGCGAGCTTGACCGCCTCTACGGTGACGCCGTCGCCGTCGACCGAGACCACGGGCTCGTCGGCGCCGGCCGCGTCCGCCACCCGCAGGGGGAGGTTGAGGGCGTAGCCCTCGGCGACGGTGTCCTCGATGCTCGCGCCGGGCAGCAGGGAGTAGGTGAAGCGGTGCCTGCCCTGGTCGGCCTCGGGGTCCGGGATGCGCGGGGCGCGCACCAGGCTGAGGCTCACCTTGGTCGTCGTGCCGCCGTCCTCGCGGACCGTGCGGGAGACGTCGTGGCCGTAGGTGGAGTCGTTGAGGACGGCGACGCCGTAGCCGGGCTCGGCGAGGTGCACCCAGCGGTGGCCGGAGACCTCGAAGCGGGCCGACTCCCAGCTGGTGTTGGTGTGGGTGGGCCGCTGGACGTGGCCGAACTGGATCTCGGCGGAGGAGTGCGAGGCCCGGATGTCGACCGGGAAACCGGCCTTGAGGATCTTCTCCGCCTCGTGCCAGTCGATGTCGGTCTCGAAGTCGATCCGGGCGCTGCCGGCCCGGACCGTGACGGTCTGGGCGATCGTCGAGCCCTTGCCGAAGGAGCGGGTCACGCGGATCGCGCCCAGCAGCGGGTCGTCCGAGACGGTCTCGACCGAGGAGGCGTCCAGGAGGTCGGTGTACCGGTTCCGGTAGTGCTTGTCGATGTCCCAGGCGTCCCAGTAGTTCGGGAGGTCGGTGTGCAGCCGGAGCAGGTTGCCCTTGTCGGCGAGGACCTCTCGGCCACCGGCGCGCAGGTCGCGGACCGAGGCCAGGGTGCCGTCCTCGGCCACCTCGACGCGGATCAGGCCGTTGTCGAGGACCCGTCCCTCGGTGCGCACCGGCTGCGCGGGCTCGGCGTCGGTCAGCGGGGCGCTGCCGCTCGCGGGCACCTCGACGTACGCCGGTGCTCCCCCGGCGGTGCGGACCACCTCGGCGCGGTCGAAGGGGCTGGTGTTGAAGACGCGGGTGTCGCCCGCGCCCAGCGCGGCCACGGCCTCGGCGGTCAGCGCCTCCAGTTCCTCGGCGACCCGGGCGTACTCGGCCTCGGCCTCGCGGTGCACCCAGGCGATCGAGGAGCCGGGCAGGATGTCGTGGAACTGGTGGAGCAGGACCGTCTTCCACAGGCGGTCGAGCTTCTCGTAGGGGTAGGCGTAGCCCGGGGCGTGCAGGGCGGCCGTGGTGGCCCACAACTCGGCCTCACGGAGCTTGTGCTCGCTGCGCCGGTTGCCCTGCTTGGTGCGGGCCTGGGAGGTGTAGGTGGCGCGGTGCAGCTCCAGGTAGAGCTCGCCGTTCCAGACGGGGGCGTCCGGGTACTCCTCGCGGGCCTTGGCGAAGAACTCGTCGGGGTGCTCGACGACGACCTTGGGCGAGCCCTCCAGGTCGGCGAGGCGCCGGGCGCGCTCCATGATCTCGCGGGTGGGGCCGCCACCGCCGTCGCCCCAGCCGAAGGGGGCAAGGGAGCGTGAACCGCCGCCCTTCTCGGAGTAGTTGCGGACCGCGCGGTCCATCTCCTCGCCGCTGAAACGGGCGTTGTAGGTGTCGACGGGCGGGAAGTGGGTGAAGATGCGGGTGCCGTCGATGCCCTCCCACCAGAAGGTGTGGTGGGGGAACTTGTTGGTCTGGTTCCAGGAGATCTTCTGGGTGAGGAACCAGTCGTTGCCCGCGAGCTTGGCGAGCTGCGGGTAGGCGGCGGTGTAGCCGAAGGAGTCCGGCAGCCAGACCCCCTTGGTCTCGACGCCGAAGTGCTCGATGAAGAACCGCTTGCCGTGGATGAGCTGGCGGGCCATCGCCTCGCCGCCGGGCAGGTTGCCGTCGGCCTCCACCCACATGCCGCCGACCGGGACCCATTGGCCCTTCTTCACCGAGTCCTGGATGCGGGCCCACACGTGCGGGTAGTTGTCGCGCACCCACTCGTACTGCTGGGCCTGGGAGCAGGCGAAGATGAAGTCGTCGTACTCGTCGGCGAGCGAGGTGACGTTGGAGAAGGTGCGGGACGTCTTGCGCTTGGTCTCGCGGATGGGCCACAGCCAGGCGGAGTCGATGTGGGCGTGGCCGACGCCGGAGACGGTGTGCGCGCTGGCGTGGGCGGGCTTGGCCAGGATGGGCGCCAGCACCTCGCGGGCGGCTCCCGCGCTGCCGGGGATGTCGTCCAGGTCGAGGGCGTCCATGGCGCGGTCCAGGGCGTGCATGATCTCGTGGCGGCGGGGCTCGTGCTCGCCGAGGTGGACCATGAGCTCGCGCAGCACCTGGAGGTCGAGGTCGAGGTGCCAGACCTCCTCGTCGAGGACGGCGAGGTCGGCGCGCTGGAAGGTGTAGAGCGGCTCCGCGCCCGCCGTGAGCTTGTCGCCCATCGGCGTGACCTTGGAGAAGTTGTCCTTGAGGATGTCGGGGTTGGAGGCCGCCTCGACCAGGTAGTCGATCTGCTCGCCGCCGGTCGCCGGGTGGGCGATGGGCACGTACTGGTTGAGCGGGTTGACCGCCTTCAGGGGGCGGCCGTCGGGCAGGTGCACCAGGGCCTCGGCCTGGTTGCCGGGCCAGTCGCCGACGAAGCCGAGGTCGATGACGGCCTCGACGCGCCGGCCGGCCCAGTCGGCGGGCACCCGGCCGCGCATCCGGAACCAGGTGGTGCCCCAGGGCGGGCCCCAGGGGGTGTTCATGGCGAAGGGCTCGTACCGCGCGGACGCCGCCTCCTCGAAGGAGACCGGCTCTCCCGGCGCCTGCCAGGCCTCCACCTCGAAGGGGACGGTGGCCGCGTAGATCGCGGACTTGATGCGCTGGTCGTGGACGCGCTGGACGCGCTCTTCGATCCGTCGGCGTTCGTCGTGCATGAGAAGTCTCCAGGAGGGAGCGAAGCGTCAGTGGGAGGGAGGATGGAAAGCGCTTTCCGGCGGAAGCGCTACTTAAGGTACGCCAGGCCCGGGTGCACCGAGGTGTACCCCTCGACCAGCCTGCGGGCCACACCCACGGAGTCCACCAGCGGGTGCAGCGCGAAGGCCTTCACAGCCGTCGCCCTGGCCCCGGACTCGGCCGCGGCCAGCACCTCCCGCTCGACCGCCTTGACCGAGCAGACCAGGCCGGTGGCGTGGTCGGGCAGCGGGGCGACGGAGACCGGGTGCGCGCCGTTGGCGTCGACCAGGCAGGGCACCTCGATGACGGCGTCCGTGTCGAGCACCGAGAGGGTGCCCTGGTTGCGGACGTTGAGGATCAGCGTGGTGCGCTCGTCGCGGGCGATGGCCCGCATCAGGGCGAGGGCGACCTTCTCGTAGCCGCCGGAGAGGTCGTCGGCGTCGCGTTCGCCCGCGCCGGCGGTCTCCCGGTTCTCCGACATGTAGGTGGCCTCGCGCTCGGCGCGGGTGCGGTCCCAGGCCGTCAGGGCGGCGGCGTCGGCGCGCCGCATCTCCTCGTAGAAGCGGGCCTGCTGGTCGGCGAGGAAGGCGCCGCGGGTCTTCTCGGCCTGCTGGTAGGCGCGGACGGCCTCGCGGTTGAAGTAGTAGTAGTGCAGGTACTCGTTGGGGATCGCCCCCAGGGACTGGAGCCAGTCGACGCCGAAGAGCTTGCCCTCCTCGAAGGAGCCGAGCAGATCGGGGTCGGCGAGCAGCCGCGGCAGCTCGTCCCGGCCCGCGATCTTCAGGCCGCGGACCCAGCCGAGGTGGTTGAGGCCGACGTAGTCGATCCACGCCTCGTTCGGGTTGGCGCCGAGTACGCGGGCGATACGGCGGCCGAGGCCGACGGGTGAGTCGCAGATGCCGATGACGCGGTCGCCGAGGTGGCGGGACATGGCCTCGGTGACCAGGCCCGCCGGGTTGGTGAAGTTGATGACCCAGGCGTCGGGAGCGAGCCGGGCCACCCGCCGGGCGATGTCCACGGCCACGGGGACCGTGCGCAGGCCGTAGGCGATGCCGCCCGCGCCGACCGTCTCCTGGCCGAGCACGCCCTGGTCGAGGGCGACCCTCTCGTCGTTGGCGCGGCCCTGAAGGCCGCCGACGCGGATCGCCGAGAAGATGAAGTCGGCGCCGCGCAGGGCCTCGTCGAGGTCGGTCGTGGTCGTCACCGTGGGGGCGTCGGCGACGGTGGCCGCCTGCTCGGCGAGGACCCGGCCGACCGCGGAGAGGCGGCCGGCGTCGAGGTCGTGCAGGACGACCTCGGTCACCCGGCCCTCGCCGCGATCCGTCAGCAGCGCCCCGTACACGAGCGGGACCCGGAAGCCGCCGCCGCCAAGAATCGTCAGTTTCACGCTTGAACCTTTCCTGCCAGGACCATCTCGACGCCCGCCTCCTCCAGGGAGGAGCGGGTCGTCGCGTCGACCGGCGCGTTCGTCACCACCATGTCCAGGTCCTCGGGACCGCAGACCTTCGCCATGCCCGTCCCCGGGAACTTCGCCTGGTCGGCGAGGAGGACGACCTTGTCGCTCGCCTTGATCATGGCCCGTTTCACCGGCACCTCGACGACCGTCGTGTCCATCACCTGCCCACCGGGGCGCACTCCACTGGTGCCGAGGAAGAGCCAGTCGGCGTGCAGCTGGCGCAGGTTGTCCTCGGTGAGGAAGCCGACCAGGGAGCGGTACTCGCGGCGGACCATGCCGCCGAGCAGCACCAGTTCGATGCCCTCGTCGTCGGCGAGTTCCTCGTAGACCACCAGGTTGCTGGTGATCACGGTGAGGCGGCGGCCGTGCAGCTGCCGGGCCAGGCGGTAGGCGGTGGTGCCGATGTCGAGCAGCACGGACTGGCCGTCGGCGACCAGCCCGGCGGCCCGGGCGGCTATGGCGTCCTTCTCGGCCACTCTGACCTCGGCGACCTCGTCGAAGGGCTGGTCGCCCTCCTCCACGACCGCGCCGCCGTGGACCCGGGTGAGCAGCCCCTCCTCCTCCAGCTTGACGAGGTCACGCCGAATGGTGGCGGGGCTCACACCGAGCTGCTCGGAGAGGTCGGTCACGGCCGCGGGGCCGCCCGAGCGCAAGGCCCGCAGGATGAGTTGGTGTCGTCGTTCAGCCAGCACGCCGTGAACACTACTCGTCATCTTCAATCATTTCCATGCTCACTTCTGCTTAGGTATTGACCAATGTCGCCGATCGGCGCACGATTCCGGTCATCGAAATTGACGAGTTTTGACGAGAGGTGCTCGCGTGGATGACGACCGGCCCGAGGTGCTGCTGACCGGGCTGCTCTTCTACGACCTCGTCCTGACGGGTCTGGGAAGGCCGCCGACACCGGGCGAGGAGATCTGGACGGACGGCATGGGCAGCGGCCCCGGCGGCATCGCCAACCTGGCGGTCGCCACCTCCCGCTTCGGCCTCAGGACCTCCCTGGCCGCCGTCTTCGGCGACGACTTCTACGGCGCCCACTGCCAGGAGATCCTGGCCGGCCAGGAAGGCGTCGACCTCTCGCTCTCGCGCGTCGCGGACGGCTGGCACACCCCCGTCACCGTCTCCCTCGCCTACGGCACGGACCGGGCCCTGGTCACCCACGGCCAGGAACCGCCGTACTCCCAGGACACGCTGATGGGCGACCCGCCCGAGGCGCGCACCGCCCTGGTGCACCTGGAGGCCGAGCCGCGCGCCTGGATCTCCAAGGCCGCCGCGAACGGCACGCAGATCTACGCCGACGTCGGCTGGGACCCCACCCAGCGGTGGTCCACCGACCTCCTCGACCAGCTCGCCCTGTGCCACGCCTTCCTCCCGAACGAGACCGAGGCGATGGCCTACACCCGCACCGACAGCGCGGTCGCGGCGCTCGGCACGCTCTCCGAGCTGGTGCCGGTCGCCGTGGTCACGCGGGGCGGGGACGGCGCGGTCGCCGTCGACCAGACGACCGGCGAGTACGCGGACGTCCCGGCCCTGGCCGTCGACGTCCTGGACGCGACGGGCGCCGGTGACGTCTTCGGCGCGAGCTTCGTCGCGGCCTCCCTCGGCGGCTGGCCACTGGAGGAACGGCTGCGGTTCGCCGTCCTGTGCGCCGGACTGTCGGTACGGCACCACGGAGGCGCCCTGGCGGCCCCCGGCTGGTACGGCGTCGACCGCTGGTGGCGCTCGCTCACCGACCCCGACCTGAAGCGGACCTACGGCTTCCTGGCGGACCGCATCCCGGCGGACGTCGGTCCGCCGGTCCAGCACGCGCCGATCACCCCACCGGCCCGGCCCACCCCCCTCGCGCCGCCCACCCCCTCGGCCGAGCACTCCCCCGTCGCCCCACCGACACCGCACTCCCCCGTCGCCCCACCCGACACCGCACGGCAGCACTGATCGCAAGCCCCCCAAGCAAGCCCCTCCAAGCCCCCCCCACAAGCCCCTCGTACGCACGTCCCGAAAAGATCCGAAAGGCGGTGGGAGCTGTGCGGCTCTCACGAAGAGGCCTGCTCCGCGCGGGCCTGGCCGGTACGGCCGCCACGGCCCTGGGCGGCCTGGCATCCGGCTGTGCCGTTCCGACCGGCTCGACCGGCCGGAACATGGTCCTGTGGTACTGGAGCGGTGGTCTGAGCGACACCGTCGTCAAGAACGCCAAGGCGCGGTACGACAGCTCCGTCGACCTCCAGCCCATCCAGATCGGCGGCCAGTACCGCTCCAAGCTCATCACCACGATCACCGGCCGGGCCCACATCCCCGACATCGCGGGGCTCAAGGGCGAGGACATGGCCGCCTACCTGCCGAACGCGGACCAGTTCATCGATCTGCGGACGCTGGGCGCGGAGAAGTACCGGAGCCAGTACCTGTCCTGGAAGTGGGACCAGGGCATCGCCGACGACGGCACCATGGTCGGCTTCCCGATCGACTGCGGACCGGTCGCCCACTACTACCAGTTCGAGATCTTCCGCAAGGCGGGACTGCCGTACGAACCGGCCGACGTGACCAAGGAGTTGAACACCTGGGAGAGCTTCTTCGCCGCGGGTGAGCAGCTGAAGAAGCGGATCCCGGGGACCATGCTCCTCACCGACGTCAACTCCGTCTTCGAGAACGTCGTGCAGCAGGGCGCCCAGCGGTACGTCGACAAGGACCGCCACTTCATCGGCGACCGGGAACATGTGCGCCGGGCCTGGGCGCTCGCGGTGGAGGCCAAGCGGCGCAAGATCGTCTCCGACCTGGTCAGCGGCACCCCGGACCAGCTGTCGGCCATCCAGGACGGCAAGCTGCCGAGCCAGCTGAACGCCTCCTGGGCCTCCTTCGACATCAAGAACGGCGTGCCGAAGACCAAGGGCAGGTGGCGAGTGGCGCAGATGCCGGTCCGGCCCGCCAACAGCGGCGGCTCGTTCCTGTCGATCACCAAGTCGTGCCGGGAGCCCGAGCGGGCCTTCGAGATCATCACCTGGATGCTCAACGCCTCCAACCAGGCGCAGGGTTACGTGGACGCGGGTCTCTTCCCCTCCACGCCCGCCTCCTACGGCCTGAAGCAGATGCAGGAGTCCGACCCCTTCTTCGGCGGCCAGGTCACGACCGACATCTTCGGTCCCGCCGCGCAGAAGATCGTGGTCGCCTACAACAGCCCGTTCGACATCGCGCTCGGGCAGCCCCTCAAGGACGAGATCAAGAACGTCGGCGTCCTCGGCAAGGACCCCAAGAAGGCCTGGAGTGACGCCATGAGCAAGTGCCGTCGCATCGCGAAGCACCTGGGGGTGAGCTACTGATGGCCGTCCTCGAGCAGACCCCGCCCGCCGTGGCGCAGCCCTCCCCGTCACAGCCCAGAAAGGGCTGGCGCAAGTACTGGCACCTCTACGCCGCGATCTCCCCCTTCTACCTGATCTTCCTCGGCTTCGGCCTGTTCCCGGTCGGCTTCTCGCTCTACCTGTCCTTCCACCGCTGGGACGGACTCGGCACGATGGAGTGGGCCGGGCTCTCGCAGTACCAGTACCTGCTGAGCGACAGCGACTTCTGGAACTCGATCGGCAACACGATCATCATCTGGGCGCTGGCCACCTTCCCCATGATCTTCCTGGCGATGGTCACGGCCGTGATGCTCAACTCCGCGGTCCGGTTCAAGGGCCTGTACCGCGTCGCGTACTTCCTGCCGAACGTCACCTCGGTCGTCGCGATCGCGATCGTCTTCGGCTCGATCTTCTCCACCAACGCCGGCATGGTGAACGCCGTCCTGCACGCGGTGGGGATCGACCAGGTGGCGTGGCTGAACACGCCGTGGGGCATCAAGGTCACCATCGCGGCCCTGATGACCTGGCAGTGGACCGGCTACAACGCCATCATCTTCCTCGCCGGACTGCAGACCATCCCGAGCGAGCTCTACGAGGCGTCGCGCGTGGACGGCGCCGGCCCGATCCAGACCTTCTTCCGGATCACGCTGCCGCTGCTGCGGCCCACGCTGCTGTTCGTGCTCGTCGTCTCGACGGTCACCGGCCTGCAGAGCTTCTCCGAACCGCAGGTGCTGCTCCAGACCTCCTCCAACGACTCGACGTTCGCGGGCGGTCCGGGCCACTCGGGCCAGACGATGGTCCTCTACTTCTTCCAGCAGACCTTCGACAACAACGACTTCGGGTACGGAGCCGCGGTGGCGTGGGGCATCTTCCTCGTCGTCGTCCTCTTCTCGATCATCAACTGGCGCCTCGTGCAGCGCCGCGGCGACTAGGAAGGGCGCGCATCATGGCTTCCATCAAGGGATCCCGCCGCAGAGGGATCGCGCTGCACCTCCCGCTGGTCATCGGCACCCTGATCTCGGCCTTCCCGTTCTACTGGGCCGTGATCATGTCGACGCACAGCTCCTCGGAGATCTTCGCCTACCCGCCCAAGCTGCTGCCGGGGACGCACTTCCTGGAGAACGTCCGCAATCTCTTCGACGCCATCGACTTCTTCGGGTCGATGTGGAACTCGCTGCTGGTCGCGACGGCGGTGACCTTCCTGGTCCTGCTCTTCGACTCGCTGGCGGCCTTCGTCTTCGCCAAGTTCGAGTTCCCGGGCAAGAACGCGCTGTTCGGGCTGCTCATGGTCATCTTCATGGTGCCCGCTCAGCTGTCGGTCATCCCGCAGTTCGTGATCATGGCGAAGATCGGCTGGATCGGCTCGATGACCGCGCTGATCGTGCCGGCGGCGGCCAACGCCTTCGGCATCTTCTGGATGCGCCAGTACATGAAGAGCGCCATCCACGACGAACTGCTCGACGCCTCCAAGCTCGACGGCGCGAACTTCCTGCGCCAGTACTGGCACGTGGCGCTGCCGGTGGTCCGCCCCGGTCTCGCCTTCCTCGGCATCTTCACCTTCATGGGCCAGTGGAACGACTTCGCCTGGCCCCTGATCGCCCTCACCAACCCGGACAACGTCACCCTCCAGGTCGCGCTGTCCCAGCTCAACGGCACCCACGGCACCACCGACTACGGCATCGTGATGACCGGCGCCCTGCTCGCCCTCGTCCCGCTGCTCATCGTGTTCGCGCTCGGCGCCAAGCAGATCATCGGCGACCTCGCCAAGGGGGCCGTACGCGGATGACGGACGATCCCCTGATCGCCCTGCGCCCCTGGGAGGCACCCGAGGTGACCTCCTGGGGGCGGCTGCCCATGAACGCCGTCGACCGGCGCCCCGGAGCACTCCCCCTGGACGGCGACTGGCGCTTCCAGTTGCTGCCCACTCCGGACGCGCCGGTCGGCGGCTCCTGGTCCTCGGCGTACGTCCCCGGTGTCTGGACGACACAGGACACCGGGGACCTGCCGCGGTACACCAACGTGCGGATGCCGTTCCCCGAGTACCCGCCCCACACCCCCGCCGCCAATCCGACGGGGGTGTACGAGCGGGAGGTGGACGTCCCCGCCGGGTGGGCCGAACGCCGGATCGTGCTCCAGGTCGGGGCCGCCGAGAGCGTGCTGCTGGTGCACGTCGACGGGCGGCCCGTCGGCGTCTCCAAGGACTCCCACCTGGCGGCCGAGTTCGACCTGACGGGAGTGGTCCGCGCCGGCGAGCGGGCCGTCGTACGGCTGACCGTGGTCAAGTGGTCGGACGCCTCGCACATCGAGGACCAGGACCAGTGGTGGCACGGGGGCGTCACGCGCTCGGTGCTGCTGTACGCGACCGAGGCGCTGCATCTCGCGGACGTGACCGTGCGGGCGGGACGGTACGGCGATCTGCGGGTCGACTGCCGGGTGCGGGACGCGGGCGGGGCGCTGCCCGAGGGCTGGTACGTCAGCGGCGAGCTGGACGGCCGGCTGCTCACCCAGGACACCGGGTTCGACCGGGTCAACGCCGAGGACGAGCGGGTCTCCGACTTCCTCGGCGAGGCGCGGCTCACGGCCACCGTCCCCGACGTGCGCACCTGGAACGCCGAGACACCCGAGCTGTACGACCTGACCGTCCGGCTGCACCGCGCCGACGGGACGGTCACCGACACCTCCCGCCACCGCGTCGGCTTCCGTGACGTCGAGGTCGTCGGGCGGGACCTGCTGGTCAACGGCGAGCGGATCTTCGTCCGGGGCGTGAACCGGCACGACTTCCACCCGCTGACCGGGCGGACGGTGTCGGACGAGGACATCCGCGCGGACCTGGTGCTGCTCAAGCGCTTCGGCTTCAACGCGATCCGCACCTCCCACTACCCGAACGACCCCTCGGTGTACGACCTCGCCGACGAGCTCGGGCTCTACGTGGTCGACGAGGCGAACATCGAGTCGCACGACCACGCCCACGAGATCGCCGACGACCCGCGCTATCTGAACGCCTTCGTGGACCGGGTCTCCCGGATGGCGCTGCGGGACAAGAACCACCCGTCCGTGATCATCTGGTCGCTGGGCAACGAGTCCGACTACGGCGCCAACCACGACGCGGCGGCCGGCCGGCTGCGCCGCCACGACCCGACGCGCCCGGTGCAGTACGAGGGGGCGGCCAAGCTCGACTGGGCGGCGACGGACGACGCCTCCGACCTCGCCTGCCCCATGTACGCCTCGCTGGAGGAGTGCGTGGAGCACGCGCTCTCCGGGCGCCAGACCAGGCCGCTGATCTGGTGCGAGTACTCCCACGCCATGGGCAACAGCAACGGCACACTGGCCGACCACTGGGCTGCCATCGAGTCCACCCCGGGACTTCAGGGCGGGTTCATCTGGGAGTTCTGGGACCACGGAATCCTGCAACGCGTGAGCGACGGAAGACCGGTCGGGCGTGGGGGCGCCGGGCTCTATGACAACGGTGTCGCCGCGCCCGGTCACCGCTGGGCCTACGGCGGCGACTTCGGCGAGACGATCCACGACGGGGCGTTCATCGCCGACGGCGTGGTGTTCCCCGACCGCACGCCCAAGCCGGTGATGTACGAGCACCGGGAGATCGCGGCGCCGGTGCGCATCGAGTGCTTCCGGCACGAGGGCATCGTGCTCGGCAACCACCAGCACTTCCGCGGCCTGGACTGGCTGTCCGGCGAGTGGGAGCTGTCCCTGGCCGACGGCGGCCGGCTGACCGCTCCGGCCGAGCTGCCCGACCTGTGTCCGGGTGAGACGGCGGCCGTCCCGCTGCCGTTCGCGCTGCCCGAGGACGGCGGCGAGGCCTGGCTGACGCTGCGCGTGACGACCGCCCGCGACGAGCCGTGGGCGCCGCGCGGCACGGTGGTGTGTCTGCCGCAGGTGCGGCTGCGGGCGGCGGCCCCCGCACGGCCGCCCCTCCCGGTGCCCCGGGGCCGCGTCGAGGTCGACCCGGACGGGCTCCTGGTCCACCCCCTGCTCACCTCCGCTCCCGCCCTCTCGCTGTGGCGGGCGCCCACCGACAACGACGAGCTCGGCGGCATGGCGCCGCGCTGGCGGGACTGGGGGCTCGACGCGCTGGTGCGCAAGGTCACGGACGTGCGCCGACTGGCGGACGGCCGGGTGACCGTGCACGCGGAGTACGCCGCCGAGGCCGGTGTCGTCCGGCATGCGCAGGTCCTCACCCCGGTCGAGGGCGGCATCCACGTCGAGGAGTCGGCCGAACTGCCCGACGCGCTCACCGATGTGGCCCGGGTCGGCTCGGTGTTCGAGACGATCGCCGGGCTCGACCTGATGGAGTGGTACGGGCAGGGGCCCTGGGAGTCGTACCCGGACCGCGCCTTCGGCGCCCCCGTCGGCCATCACCGCGTGCCCGTGGACGCGTTGTTCACCCCCTACCTGCGCCCGCAGGAGAGCGGTGGGCGACACGGCGTACGCCACTTCACGCTGTCGGCTCCGGACGCCACCGGTCTGACCGTCGTCCTGGACGAGCCCCGCCAGGTCGGGGTGAGCCGGTTCCGGGCGGACGACCTGACCGCCGTCGCCCACCACGACGAGCTCGTGCCGCGGGCCGGCTGCGTGGTGCACATCGACGCGGCGCATCGAGGTCTGGGCACCGCGTCCTGCGGACCCGACACCTCACCGTCGTATCTGGTCTCCCCGGGCGTCCACCGCTGGAGCTGGACTCTCCGCGCCCTCTGATCCTCTCCTCCCCTCGCCTCGCCTCCCCTCCTTCACCTCCTTCTCCCCTGTTCTTCGTTACGGAGCACCCGTGTGTACTTCGCATGACCACGACGACCTGACCGAGGCCGCGCAGGCCGGTGCCGGTCGGCGCAGCTTCCTGAGAGCCACCGCCCTGTTGGGCGCCGCCGCCACCGCGGGGCTCGCACTGCCGGCGACCGCCGAGGCGGTGTCGGGCGGCCGGCGGCCGAACCCGGACAGCCGGCGCTTCACGCTCGCCGTCATGCCCGACACCCAGTACCTCTTCGACGGGCCGAGCATCGACAAGGCGCCCATCGAGGCGTCCCTGCGCTATCTGCTGGAGCACGGGAAGGAGGAGAACATCGTCTTCCTCTCCCATCTCGGGGACCTGACCCAGAACGGCGCCGAGGCCGAGTTCGCGGCGATCGGCGAGGCGTTCCGGCTGCTGGACCGGCGGGGCGTCGGCTACAGCGTGCTGGCGGGCAACCACGACGTGAAGTCGTCGACCACCGACCAGCGCGGCTCCACGCCCTACCTGAACACCTTCGGCCCCGACCGGTTCAAGGGGCGCAAGACCTTCGGCGGGGGCTCCCCGGACGGCTACAACACCTTCCACCTGTTCCGGGCCGCCGGGCGGGAGTGGATGGTGCTCGCGCTGGACTGGCGGCTGTCGGACAAGGGCTACGCCTGGGCCAAGGACGTCCTGGCCGCCCACCCGAAGACCCCGGTCATTCTGACCACGCACGAGCTGGTCGTCGAGGACGACACCCTCTCGGACTACGGGCAGCAGCTGTGGGACCAGCTGATCAAGGACCACGACCAGATCTTCCTCACCCTCAACGGGCACTACTGGCCGGCCGGGCGCGCGACGCGCAGGAACGCGGCGGGCCACGACGTCCATCTGCACCTGACGAACTACCAGAACCGGTACTTCGGCGGGGCGGCCATGATCCGTCTGTACCGCTTCGACCTCGACCGTGGCGTGATCGACGTGGAGACGGTCTCGCCGTGGATCCTGGGCCGGGCCGCGAAGGGGCTCAACGAGCTGGAGCGGCAGGAGATCGAGCTGAGCGGGGACGCCGACCGGTTCTCCGTGGAGATCGACTTCGCCGCGCGCTTCTCCGGCTTCGACCCGGTGCCCGCGCGCCCGGCCCGCCCCGCCGCCCGGATGCTGATCCCGGGGACGGTCGCGTACTGGCGCTTCGACCAGCCGGTGAGCGGCACCGTCCGTGACCTGTCCGGGCGCGGCAACGACCTGACCCAGGTGTCGGTCGGCGGCGGTTCGCTCGGCTGGTCCGGCGATCACCACCCCGACCAGCCCGGCCACGGCAGCCTGGAGTTCCAGGGGTTCAAGTCGCCGCTGAAGGGCGCGTATCTGCAGACGGTGGACAAGGCGCCGCTCAACTCGGCCGTGTTCAAGGACGGTTACACCATCGAGGTGTTCTACCGGATGCCCGCCGACTGGGACCCGGACCACAACGCCTGGGCGGGACTGGTCAGTCGGCGGGGCACCGGTGGCGCCGCCGGCAAGACCGGCGACGACCCCGACGAGCCGCTCGCCACCCTCTCCCTGTCGAACGACCGCGAGCCGCAGTGGGCCATGCGCCCGCTCAACCAGCAGGGCATCGCCACCAACTGGGGTCAGGAGACGCCGCTCGAGACCTGGTGGCACCTCGCCGTGGTCAACGACGGCCGGCACACCACGCTGTACGTCCAGGGCTGCCCGGTGGTCCGCAATCCGAAGGCCACGGCGGTCGGGATCACCTCGGTCGGACTGCCGTGGCTGCTGGGCGGCTACACCTACGCCGACAAGATCGACCAGATCTTCCACGGCCGGCTCGGCGACGTCCGGATCGTCGAACGGGCGCTGCCTGTCACGTCGTTCATGACCCACTGACGCCTCGTTCATGACCACCGACGCCTCAAGGATGCCCACCATGACCAAGCAGCAGCTGCCCGCCTGGGCCGATCCGTCCGTCTCCCCCGACGACCTCGACGCCCAGGGCATGTCCAGACGCGGACTCCTGCGCCGCGCGGGCCTGTTCGGCGCCGCCTTCGCCCTGGGGTCGGCGGCCACGCCCGCGCTCGCCGCCCCCGGGCGCGGGTTCGGCGGCGACGATCCGCGCCTCGCCTATCTCGTCGGCGACCACCACGTCCACTCCGTGTACAGCCACGACGCCAAGTACACGTTCTCCCAGCAGGCCAGGGCCGCCGCCCGGTACGGCCTGGACTGGATGGTGTTCAACGAGCACTCCAACTTCGGACACGCCCGCTACGGTGCCGCGCTGGAGCACCAGGAGATCCTCAAGGCGCGGGCCGCGAACCCCCGTCAGCTGATCTTCCAGGGCCTGGAGTGGTACATCCCGGCCGCCGAGCACTGCACGGTCTTCGCCGCGCCCGGCCCCCACGAGGTCGACCTGCTGACGCGGTTCGAGCTGGCCTACGACGGCAAGCTGCTCGGCTACGACAAGGGCGGTGCCGCCGACGCGGACACCGCCCGCAACGAGGCGCACGCCGTCAAGGCCATCAAGTGGCTGGCCGAGCAGCGCCGTTCGGGTTACGTCGACGACGTCCTCGTCCTGGCCAACCACCCGCTGCGCCTCGGCATCGACTCCCCGCACGAGATGCGCGCCTGGCGGGACGCCGCTCCCGAGATCATGATCGGCATGGAGGGCGCGCCCGGCGCCCAGGGCGCGGCGATCCCCGGCTGGCGCGGTGCCACCTCCATCCGCGGCGAGTACGAGAACAAGCCGTCGGCGCAGTCGTGGCCGGGCTATCCGGCCGACGCCTACCTGACGTACGGCGGCTTCGACTGGGCGACCGCGACGGTCGGCGGACTGTGGGACTCGATGCTGGCAGAAGGCAGCCTGTTCTCGATCACCACCAACTCCGACAACCACCGCACGGTCTTCGACACCTGGAAGAACGGCGACTGGCCGGCCGGGCAGAACTTCGACAGCACCGGCAAGCTGCCCGACCCGGTGAACACCGACACCCCGCAGCCCGGCAGCGACTTCTGGCCCGGCGAGTTCAGCCGCACCCACGTCGGCGTGACCCGCTACGGCTACCGCGCGGTCATGCAGGGCATGCGGGCGGGCCGTGTCTGGCTGGACCACGGGCATCTGCTGGACGGCCTCGACGTGCGGCTGAAGCGGGACTGCGACGCCGGGCGCGGGGTCACGCTGGGCGGGCGGCTGCGGGTCCGCAAGGGCGAGCGGATCACGCTGTACGTGACGGTCACGACCGCCTCCCGGCCCAACCCGCACGGTGTGCTGCCCGAGTTGGCGCACGTGGACGTGATCCAGGGCACGGTGCGCGGCCCGGTCACCGACCGGGACACCTGGAAGGCACCGGACACCAAGGTCGTCCGGACGAAGGACGTCTCGGGCCGCACCGGCACCTACACCCTGCGTGTCCCGCTGACCGCCGGGGACGAGTCCTTCTACGTCCGGCTGCGCGGCAGCGACGGCAACCGGCACGGGGCCGGTTACCTCGGCGCCTCCGTCGACCCGCACGGGCCGATTCCCCACGAGCCCGGGAACGGTGACCCGTGGGCCGATACGTGGTTCTATTCCAACCCCATCTTCGTCGACGTGGCAGGTGCCTGATGAAGCGTCATCTCCTCGCTCCGGCTTGCTTACTGGGCGCCCTCGCGCTGAGCGCGGGCACGGCGTCCGCCGCCGGTGACCCGCGGTGGGTCGAGACCGGTACGGCGTACACCGACACCCTCGGGGGCGGGCAGGGCCTGGCGAGTCGCGCGGACGGCGGTCTGCTGTACCGCGGGCTCGCCTCCATCCCGCTGGACCTGCGGATCAAGGGCTGGAACCACATCGGTGACCCGGACATCGCCCGCGGGTACGTCGTCGACGCCTACCAGGGCCCGGACACGGCCACGTCGAAGATGTTCGCGGTGACCACACCGGCCGGGAAGCGCCACGAGTACGTCCACCGGCTCAACCCGGGCGAGAAGCTCAACAACTCCTTCGCCACCCTCTCGCCCGACACGCAGTGGCTGGTGTCGGGCGAGTGGGGGGAGATGAGAAGACTCCAGGTCTTCCCCGCTCCCCTGCTCGACCCGTCCACCCCGCAGGCGGGCGGTGACCTGAAGGAGGCCTGGCAGATCACCCTGGACAAGCCCGTCCGCGACATCCAGGGCTGCGACTTCGTGACGGACGCCCGGCTGGTGTGCGCCTCGAACGACGCCACGGGCACGCTGTTCCCCGAGATCCGGCCGCTCCTCCAGGTCGACCTGGACCGGAAGCTGGACGGCGGGCCGGTCACGGGCAGGGTGAAGAGCCTGTTCGCCCTGCCCCAACGCAGCGTCTGCACGGGCACGTTCGAGACGGAGGGCGTCGACTACGACGTCACCGACGGCACCCTGCGGGTGGAGATGATCCCGCCGGGGGTGTGCGCGGTCTCGACGGCGGTGTACTCCTACCGGCAGGCGACCGGCTGATCACCCCACCGGACCGGCGGCCGGAGCCGTCTCGGCCGCCGTCCTGCCCCGGTGCTCAGGCGTAGAACCGCGACAGGCTCTGCAGCACCGCCGCCGGCTTGGCCCCGCCCTCGATCTCGATGCTGCCGTCGACGGCGATCTGCACCCCGCCGGGCACGTCCTCGACCTCGGCCAGCCGCGCGACCAGCCGGATGCGCGAGCCGACCTTCACCGGGGCGGGGAAACGCACCTTGTTCAGGCCGTAGTTGACCTTCGTGGTGACGCCCTGGACGTCGAGCAGTTCGGTGAACAGCGGGATGAACAACGACAGCGTGAGATAGCCGTGGGCGATGGGGGCGCCGAACGGGCCCTCGGCCGCGCGCTCGGGGTCCACATGGATCCACTGGTGGTCGCCGGTGGCGTCGGCGAAGGTGTTGATCCGCTCCTGGGTCACCTCGATCCACTCGCTGGTGCCGAGGTCGCCGCCGGCGAGCTTCTTCAGTTCGTCGAGGCCGTTCACGGTGAGGCTCATGGGGTTCCTTAACTGTTGCCGTAGCGCTTGCGCACCCGGGACTTGAGGAGCTTTCCGGAGGCGGTGCGCGGGAGTTCGTCCGCGATCACCACCGACTTGGGGATCTTGTACTTGGCGAGGCGTCCGGACAGCGAGGCGAGCACCTCGTCGGAGTCCAGTGCGGCGCCCTCGCGCGGGACGACGACGGCACGCGGCACCTCGCCCCACTTGTCGTCCGGGACGCCGATGACCGCGCACTCGACGATGTCCGGGTGGGCGAGGAGGAGGTCCTCGATCTCGGCGGGGTAGATGTTCTCCCCACCCGAGATGATCATGTCCTTGATGCGGTCGACGATGAAGACGTAGCCGTCCTCGTCGACCCGGGCCGCGTCGCCGGTGCGGAACCAGCCGTCGGCGAACGCCGCCGCCGTCTCCTCCGGCAGTCCCCAGTAGCCGGACATCACGGCCGGGCCGCGCACCACCACCTCGCCGTTCTCGCCCGGCTCCACCGGGGTGAGGTCGGGCCGCAGGACCCGTACGTCGGTGAAGAAGTGGGGTACTCCGGCCGAGCCCGCCTTGCTGACGGAGCGCTCCCCGTCGAGGAAGCAGACACCGAGCGCCTCGGTCATGCCGTAGCCCTGGAGGAAGGTCAGACCGCGCGCCTGGTACACCTCGATGAGCGGGGTCGGCACCGGGGCGCCGCCGCAGCTGAGCATGCGCAGGCTGGACAGGTCCGCCTGCGGCCAGCGCGGATGGCGGGCGATCTGCTCGAACATCGCCGGCACCCCGAACATGTAGGTGATCCGGTGCCGGGACACCAGGTCGAGGGTGTCGCCCGGGTCGAACGCCTCGACCAGGACGCAGGTGCCGCCCTTGAGCAGCACCGGCAGGGCCAGCACGGTCAGGCCGGCGATGTGGAACAGCGGCGCGGAGACCAGGGCCCGCTCGTCGGCGTGCAGGTCCTTGTCGATGAGGAAGTTGACCGCGTTCCAGGTCGCGTTGGCGTGCGAGAGCATCGCGCCCTTGGGGCGGCCCGTCGTCCCCGAGGTGTACAGGATCAGGCAGGTGTCGTCGGCGGCGACCGGCTCGTCGATCGGCTCGTCCGGCGCCTCGGCGAGCGCCGCCTCGTACTCGGCGCCGACCTCCAGATACGTCCGGACGTCCGTGCTGCCGGGCAGTCCCGCGACCAGCCCGGTGTGCGAGGGGCCGTAGACGAGGACCTTCGCTCCGGAGTCGGCGAGCTGGTAGGCGATCTCGGGGCCGGCGAGGCGGGTGTTCTGCGGTACGAAGATCGCGCCGAGCATGCCCGCCGCGAACAGTGTTTCGAGGAAGGAGGGGTGGTTGGGTCCCAGGTAGGCGATGCGGTCGCCGCGCCGGACGCCCCGGGCGCGCAGGGCGTGGGCGAGGCGGGTGGTGCGGGTGTGCAGCTCCGCGTAGCTGACGGCCGTGTCGCCGTGGATCAGGGCGGTGCGGTGCGGTGTCTTGCGGGCCCGGCGCGCGGGCCACGACCCCAGTCCCTCGTTGCGCATCTGTGGCCCCTTACGGTTTCGTCAGCCCGAGCAGGCGGGCGGCGTTCTCCTTGAGGATCTTCGGCTTCACCTCGTCCTTGATCGACAGCTTCTCGAAGTCGGCGAGCCAGCGGTCGGGGGTGAGGACGGGGAAGTCGGAGCCGAAGAGGACCTTGTCCTTGAGCAGCGTGTTGGCGTACTGCACCAGCTGCGGCGGGAAGTACTTCGGCGACCAGCCGGACAGGTCGATGTGCACGCCCGGCTTGTGGGTGGCGACGGCGAGGGCCTCGTCCTGCCAGGGGAAGGACGGGTGCGCCAGGATGATCTTCAGGTGCGGGAAGTCGGCGGCCACGTCGTCCACATGGAGCGGGTTGGAGTACTTCAGCCTGATCCCGCCCCCGCCGGGGACGCCGGCGCCGATGCCCGTCTGGCCGGTGTGGAAGAGGGCGATCGTGCCCGTCTCCTCGATCACCTCGTAGAGCTCGTAGGCCACCGAGCGGTCGTTGGGGAAGAAGCCCTGGATGCTGGGGTGGAACTTGAAGCCCTTCACCCCGTACTCCTCGACCAGGCGCCGGGCCTGCTTCACGCCCGCCCTGCCGCGGAAGGGGTCGATGGAGGCGAAGGGGATCAGCACGTCCGCGTTGGCCGCCGCGGCCTCGGCGACCTCCTCGTTCGGGACGGGCGGGGTGCCGGTGGCGGACTCGGCGTCGACCGTGAAGATCACCGCGGCCATCTTCCGCTCGCGGTAGTAGGCGGCGGTCTCCTGAAGCGTCGGCTTCCGCTTGCCCTCCACCTTGAAGTAGGCGGAGGAGGCGTCGTGCAGATCGTCGTCCAGGGAGGAGTGGCCCCGGGAGGAGACCTCCGCGTGGGTGTGCACGTCGATCGCGACGAGTTCCTCGACGTTGAGGTTCGCCATGGTCAGGCCTCCGGGAACTTCGGGGCCGGGACGCCGACACTCTCGGGTTCGGCGCCGACCGAGGTGTGCCAGACGTCGGCCAGGGTCTCGGGGGTCCAGCCGCCGTCGGCGTAGGCCGCGCGGATCTCCTGCGGATGGGACCAGAGTGCCACCTTGTCGCCGCCGATGCCGATCGCCTGGCCCGTGATGCCCCGGGCGGCCTCGGAGGCCAGGAAGGGCACGAGGGCGGCGCAGTCCTCGGGGGTGCCGAAGCCCTCGCCCTTGCGCAGGAAGGCCGGGAGCGGCTCGCCGTTCCTCATGGCCTCGATGTAGGGGGCGAAGGCGGGGATGGTCTCGGTCATCGCGGTGGCGGCGACCGGCACGATCGCGTTGACGGTGATGTTCGCGCGGCCCAGCTCCATGGACCAGGTGCGGGCGAAGGCGGCGATGCCGGCCTTGGCGGCGGAGTAGTTCGTCTGCCCGAAGTTGCCGCGCTGCCCGGCCGGGGAGCCGACCAGGATCAGGGTGCCGCCCTCGCCCTGCTCGCGCATCCGGACGGCGGCGGCGCGGGCGCAGGTGAAGGTGCCCTTGAGGTGGGTGGTGATCACCGCGTCGAAGTCCTCGTCGGACATCTTCCACAGGACCTTGTCGCGCAGGATGCCCGCGTTGGTGACGAGGATGTCGAGCCGGCCGAACTCCTCCACGGCACGGGCCACGAGCCGGTCGGCGGCCTCGGAGGTACCGACCGGGACGACCTCGGCGACGGCCGTGCCGCCCGCCTCGGTGATCGACTTCACGGCCTGCTCGGCCACCGCCTCGTCGATGTCGTTGACGACCACGGAGGCGCCGTGGGCGGCCAGGGCCTGCGCGTAGGCGAGGCCGAGGCCCCGGCCGCTGCCGGTGACGACGGCGACCTTGCCGGAGAGATCGATGCTGGGCACGACGGTGTCCCTTCCCATGGGGGTACGGCTGAGGGTGCGACTTCGGTACGGGTTCGGTACGGGGGTGGTGCGGGTGTGGTGCGGCTACGGGATCGAAGCTAAGAGCAATAATTGTTGACGTCAATAGTTGTTGATGACCTACGGGTGCGTCATGCTGGAATCTCCGTGTCCCACCGACGCCGCGGACCGAGCCCAGGGAGCCCGCCATCACACGCCAGCACGTCACGAACCCGAACCCGATCGACGCGGACGAGCCGTGGATGCGCGGGCTGCACGCGGACACGGGCTATCTGCTGTACCGGCTCGGGCTGCGCTCGGGTCAGCTGTTCAACACGTTCCTCCAGGAGTCGGGGCTGCGGCTGCGCCACTACGCGGTGCTGCGCTTCCTCGCCGGCTCCGACGGCGCGCTCCAGCGCGAGCTGAGCACCCGGCTCGGCTACGACCCCAGCGCCATCGTCGGACTGGTCGACGACCTGGAGAAGCTGGGGTTCGCCGAGCGCCGCCCCTCCCCCGACGACCGGCGCAGCCGCATCGTCGTGCTCACCGCCGACGGCCGCGCCTTCCTGCGCGACACCGACGAGGCCGGGCTGCGCGTCACGAACGACCTGCTCCTGCCCCTCGACTCCGCCGAACGCGATGTGCTCCACTCGCTGCTCCAGAGAATCGCCGAGACCGGACTCGGGTGAGGGCCTGCCGATGACCACCGACGCCGACCGGCCCCGGGCCGTACGGAGCAGGAGTGCCGGGCCGCGGCGCGGCGTGCGGTCCGACGGCGCCCGGTCCGCGCCCGACCGGCTGCTGTCGGTCCTCGGGGCGTTCGACCACGACCACCCCGCGCTGTGCCTCACCGACATCAGCCGCCGGGCCGGTCTCTCGCTGACCACCACCCACCGCCTGGTCGGCGCGCTCACCGACTGGGGCGCCCTGGAGCGGGACGAGTCCGGCGTCTACCACGTGGGGCTGCGCCTGTGGGAGGTCGCGGCCCTGGCCCCGCGCGGACTCGCGCTGCGCCAGGCGGCGCTGCCGTACCTGGAGGACCTGTACGAAGCCACCCACGAGAACGTGCAGTTGGCGGTGCGCGACGGCTCCGAAGTGGTCTACATCGAGTGGATCGCCGGGCACTCCTCGGTCGGCGTGCACATCCGCGTCGGCGCCCGCTGGCCCCTGCACGTCACCGGCGTCGGACTGGCCCTGCTGGCCTACGGCGACCCCGAGCTCCAGGAGCGGTACTGCGCGGGACCACTCGCCGCCTTCACGCCGTACACGATCACCGAACCGGGCCGGCTGCGCCGGGTGCTGGCCGAGGTGCGGCGCTCCGGTGTGGCGGTGAGCGACCGTCAGGTCACCGACGACGCCCTGTCGGTGGCGGCGCCCGTCCGCGGTCCGGACGGTCAGCTGGTGGCGGCCGTCTCGGTCGTCGTGCCGCAGGAGAGCGCCCAGGTGCCGGCGCTGATCCCGGCCGTGCGGCTCGCGGCGCGCGGCATCTCGCGGGCGCTGGGATGGCAGCCGGAGACGAGCGGCTCGTAGGCCTCGCCCGGCGGTGGATATCCCTCGCACCGGTGAGGACGCGGCCGCCGGGCCATCGTGATACTGGGACGGTCCCCCGCTGAGGAGCCGCCCATGTCCGCTCTCCCCCGGACCTCGTGGATCGGGCCCGTCGTCACCCGTCTGAGGACGACCAACCCGTACGTCGTCGACACCGCGCTCGCCGCGCTCGTGCTGTTCGCCGCCTCCCTGCAGTGGCTGTTCCCCGACGAGGGCGACGACCGTCTCACCTGGCAGGGCTGGCTGCTCGCCGCCGCCACGGCGGTGCCCCTGATCTGGCGGCGCCGCTTCCCCTACACCTCCGCCTGGGCGGTGTCGGTGGCCACCCCGGCGATGGCCGTCTACCACGCGCCCCCGCCGGACGTGCTCTACGGCGGTTTCGTCGTCCTCTACACGATGGCCGCCCGGGGCCGGACCGGGCAGCGGCGCACCATGCTCGTGGGCTGGCTGCTCGGATCCGTGCTGACCATGGCGCTCAAGGAGCACTCCCAGCCCTTCGAGTACGCCTTCCACGTGACCGGCACGATCTGCGCCTACGGGCTCGGCGTGCTCGCCCGGGTCCAGCGCGCCTACACCGCCGCCGTCGAGGACCGGGCCCGGCGCCTGGAGCGGGAGCGGGCCGCGGAGACCGCGCGGGCCATCGCGCAGGAACGCGCCCGGATCGCCCGGGACATGCACGACATCCTGGCCCACGCGGTGAGCCTGATGGTCGTCCAGGCCGAGGCCGGTCCGGTCGTGGTGCGCAGCGATCCGGCACGCGCCGAGGCCGCCTTCGACGCGATCGCGGCGAGCGGACGGGACGCGATGACCCAACTCCGCCGGATCCTCGGGGTGTTGAAGGAGGAGGAACGCAGAAACGGCGCGACCCGGCTGCCCCAGCCCGACCTCGCCGGACTGCCCGCGCTGATCCGTCAGGTCGCCGCCTCGGCCGACCTGCGCGTCGACCTGCGCGTCACCGGCGCACCACGCCCGCTCGCCCCGGACACCGAGGTCGCCGCCTACCGGGCCGTGCAGGAAGCCCTGACCAACACCGTGAAGCACGCGTACGCTTCCTGCGCACAGGTCGAACTCCACTGGGGCGAGGACGGGTTGACACTGACGGTGACGGACGACGGCAGGGGTCCGGCGCACTCCCCGGGCGGGCACGGGCTCATCGGGCTGCGGGAACGGGCCGCCGCCTGCGGGGGCAGCGCACAGGCCGGTCCGGGCCCGGACGGCGGGTTCCGGGTGGTCGTACGGCTGCCGGTCGCCGCCGACCGGGAGGCGGCCGTCGGGTGAGCATCCGGGTGGTCGTCGCCGACGACCAGGAGCTGGTCCGCAGCGGCTTCAGCATGATCCTGGAGGCGCAGCCGGACATCGAGGTGGTCGCCGAGGCCGGGGACGGCGCCGAGGCGGTCGACGCGGTGCGGCGGCACGCACCCGACGTGCTGCTCCTCGACATCCGCATGCCCGTCATGGACGGCCTGGAGGCGGCCCGGCGGGTGTGCGCGCAGTCCGGCTGCAAGGTGGTCATGCTGACCACGTTCGACCTGGACGAGTACGTGTACGAGGCCCTGTACGCGGGCGCCAGCGGCTTCCTCCTCAAGGACGTCCGCCGGGACGACCTGGTGCACGCCGTCCGCGTGGTCGCCGCCGGCGACTCCCTGCTGGCCCCCGCCGTCACCCGCCGCCTGGTCGCCGACATCGTGCGCCGCCGCCACGAGGAGGCCACCGCCGCCGTCACCCCGGACCGGCTCGACGTCCTCACGGCCCGCGAGGTCGAGACCCTGCGGATGCTCGCCCGCGGGCTGTCCAACGCGGAGATCGCCACGACCCTCTTCGTGAGCGAGCACACCGTGAAGACCCACGTCAGCAACGTCCTGAGCAAGCTGGGCCTGAGGGACCGCGTACAGGCGGTGATCTGCGCGTACGAGACCGGCCTGGTGACACCGGGTGCTCCCTAGGACTACTCCTGGTCCAGCTCCGTGAACAGGGTCAGCTGGAGCGAACCCGGCGCCTCCAGGCGGGAGTTGAGGGAGTTCCACGGCGTGCGGGTCGGCTCGGCGACCACCTCCGCTCCCGCCTGCGCGAGCCTGACCGTGGTGGCCTTGGAGTCGTCCACCTCGAACGCCACCCGGATGTGCCCGGCCACCCGCCGCCCGACCTCCACCTCGTCGATGAAGGCCGCGTGGTTCGGGTCGGTCAGCTCCAGCGTGGCGCGGCCGGCCTCCAGGATGGTGACCCGGCCCCCGGGCGAGGAGAACGCGGCGCGTTCGGGCAGGCCGAGGACGTCACGGTAGAAGCGCAGCGCCTCGTCGTAGTCGTCCGCGGTGACGACGAGACGGAGTTCACGGACGGCGGGTGCGTCGGACATACGGGCTCCTCGAAGATCGCGGGTGTCTGTTCTCCCTCAACCCGCCGACCGGTACCGGTGATTCCTCCCTCCGGGGGATGAGAAGCCGCGCCGGATCCCCCGTACGGGCGAGGCCGCGAAACCGCTCGCCCCGGCGATCCGGTGATCACGCCCGAGGCACGACGCTGAGGACGCCATCGACCACCGACCTCGCCGGGAGGCACCGTGCTCTCCACACTCGCCAGGGCCTCGACCCGTCGCCCGCTGACCGTCATCTGCCTCTGGGTGGTCTTCCTGCTGCTCGGTTTCGGGCTCGGGACGGGTGTCTTCGGCAAGCTCTCCGACGACGTGCCCGACGTGCCCGGCACCGAGTCGGACCGGGCCGACGACCACCTCTCCGGCATCTCCCCGACCGGCGAGAGCGTCACCGCCGTCGTCGCGGGCGAGTCCGTGTCCGACGCCGCCCTGCGCGTCCAGGTCGAACGGACCGTGGCCGAGGTCCGCGAGATCGCCGGGGTCGCCACCGTCCCGGACCCCTACGGCACACCCGGCCTCGTCGCCCGCGACGGACAGGCCCTCATCATCCCCGTCACCTTCGAGGGCGGCCTGAGCGACGAGGCCGAGGAGGAGGCGACGGACGCGGCCGTGGCCCGCATCCAGGAGATCGACGCGCCCGACGTCCACGTCAGCGGCGGCGAACTGCTCGGCAGGCAGCTCGGCGAACGCGCCCAGGAGGACGTGAAGAACGCCGAGTTGATCTCCCTGCCGATCGTCCTCGCCCTGCTGCTCGTGGTGTTCGGCGGGCTGCGCGCCGCCGCGCTGCCCCTGGTGATCGCGGTCAGCGGGATCGCGGGCGCGTTCCTGGCGCTGTTCGCCTTCAGCCAGGTCACCGACATCTCGGTGTACGCGATCCAGGTCACCACCATGCTCGGCCTCGGACTCGCCGTGGACTACGCCCTGTTGATGCTGGTCCGCTTCCGCGAGGAACGCCGGCACACCGAGGACGTCGTCGAGGCCGTGCACCGTACGGTGGCGGCGGCCGGGCGGACCGTGCTGTTCTCCGGGCTCACGGTCGCCGTCAGCCTGACCGGTCTGCTGGTCTTCCCGAGCGTGTTCCTGCGCAGCATGGGCCTGGCGGTGGCCGCGGTCGTCGTCATCGACATGCTGGCCGCGGTGACGCTGCTGCCCGCCCTGCTCGCGAAGTTCGGCGGGAAGATCGCCCCCTCCCGCGCGAAGGCACAGGGCGAGGAGGGCCGCCTCTTCGCCCGCCTCGCCCGCTTCGCCGCCCGCCGCCGGATCGCCGTCCTGGTCACCGTCGTCCCGGCCCTGCTGGTGCTGGCCCTGCCGGTCACCGGGATGCGGATCGCCATCGGCGACGCCCGGCAGCTGCCGTCCTCCACCGAGGCGCGGCAGTTGTACGACACCGTGGGCGCCCACTTCCCGCCGGGCACCGGGGTGTCTCCGGTGACCGTCCTCGACCCCGGTACCGACCCGGCCACGGCCGACCGGATCCGCGCCCTGTCCCCGACCGCCGAGTCCCGCGAACTACCGGGCGGCCACACCGTCGTGGAGCTCCAGCCGCCCGGGAGCGTGGACGGAAAGGCGGCGACCGACCTGGTCGAGCGCGTCCGGGACGTCCGCGGCGACGAACCGGTCGAGGTGACCGGCGTCGCGGCCCGGCTGGTCGACTTCCGCGCGATGCTGGGCGAGCGGGCGCCCTGGGCGGCGCTGACCGTCCTGGCCGGGATCTTCGTCCTGCTGTTCGCGTTCACCGGCTCGGTGCTGATCCCGCTGCGCACGATCGCGACCACGCTGCTCAGCCTGGGCGCCGCGCTCGGGGTCGTGGTCTGGGTCTTCCAGGACGGCCACCTGGCCGGACTGCTCGGCGCCGAGGGCCTGGGCGCGCTGAGCCTGACCGCCCCACCGCTGATCATCGCGATCGCCTTCGGTCTGGCCATGGACTACGAGCTGTTCATCCTGGCCCGGATGCGGGAGGCGCGGCAGCACGGCGGCGACGACCGGGAAGCCGTGGTGACCGGGCTGCGCCGCTCCGGCCGGGTCGTCACCTGCGCCGCCCTGCTCCTCGCCGTCGTCTTCGGCGCCTTCATGACCGGCGGCTTCTCCCCCATCCTCCAGATCGGCCTCGGCCTCACCCTGGCCGTGCTGATCGACGCGACCGTCGTACGGATGCTGCTCGTCCCCGCGACGATGGCGCTGCTCGGCCGACGGGCCTGGTGGGCGCCGAAGCCGCTGCGGCGGGCGCACGAGCGGTTCGGGCTGCGGGAGGAGGAGGCGACCCGGGAGTCGGTGACGACGAGCGCCTGACGCGGACCGGAAGGACAGCACCACGGCGGGTCATCGCCGTGGTGCTGTCCTTCCGTCCGTCCGGTTGAGCCGATTCGCACTGTTCATGGAGTGAACTCACCTGCGGCGGACCGACTTTCACTGTTTCACCTCTTGACGACCGGAGGTGCCGAGAGCACATTGGGCCCACTTTGAGAGCGCTCTCAGAGGCACCCGCGCACCCTTTCCCATACCCGAGAGGCACCCCCATGCGTGAAACCTCCGGAAAGCCCAGACGCCGGCGCGGCCTCGCCGCGGTCCTCGCCACGTTCGGCCTCGCCGCCGCGGTGGCCGGTGCCGCCACCCTCCCCGCGAACGCGACCGCGCCCCCACCCCCCTCCGGCTGGACCCAGATCTTCGTCGACGACTTCAACGGCTCCGCGGGCACCGGCGTGAACACCTCCAACTGGCAGTACGCCACCGGGACTTCGTATCCGGGCGGGCCCGCCAACTGGGGCACCGGCGAGGTCGAGACGATGACCAACAGCACGAGCAACGTCTCGCTCGACGGCAACGGCAACCTGCGCATCACCCCGCTGCGCGACTCCGCCGGCCGCTGGACCTCCGGCCGCATCGAGACCAACCGCACCGACTTCCAGCCCCCGGCCGGCGGCAAGCTCCGGGTGGAGGCCCGGCTCCAGATGCCGAACGTCACCGGCGTGCCCGCCGAGGGCTACTGGCCCGCGTTCTGGATGCTGGGCGCGCCCTACCGGGGCAACTACCAGAACTGGCCGAGCGTCGGCGAGCTGGACATCATGGAGAACGTCCACGGCCGCAACCAGGTGTGGGCCACCATGCACTGCGGCGTCAACCCGGGCGGCCCGTGCAACGAGACGACGGGCCTCGGCAACTCCACCACCTGCCCGGGCAGCACCTGCCAGTCCGCCTTCCACACCTACACGATGGAGTGGGACCGCTCGGTGTCCCCGGAGACGATCCGCTTCCTCGTCGACGGCACCCAGTTCCACTCGGTCAACGCGAGCCAGGTGGACGCGACCACCTGGTCCAACGCCACCAACCACGGCTTCTTCATCATCCTGAACGTGGCGATGGGCGGCGCCTTCCCCGACGCCTTCGGCGGCGGCCTGGACGCGGACACCCGCTCCGGCGTCCCCATGGTCGTCGACTACGTCCAGGTGCTCTCGGCCGGGGGCGGCGGCACCACACCTCCGCCGTCGGGCACCCGGGACGCCTACGGCACCATCCAGGCCGAGTCCTACGACAGCCAGTCCGGCACCAGCACCGAGACCACCTCCGACACCGGCGGCGGCCAGAACATCGGCTCCCTCGCGAACGGTGACTGGGCGCTCTTCCGGGGCGTGAACTTCGGCTCCACCGGGGCCACCCAGTTCGTCGCCCGCGTGGCCGGCGGCGCGCCGGCCGGCGTCAGCGGCCTGGTCGAGGTCCGCCTCGACAGCCGTACCGCCACCCCCGTCGGCAGCTTCTCCCTCGCCAACACCGGCGGCTGGCAGTCCTGGAGAACGGTCCCGGCCAACATCAGCCGCATCACCGGCACCCACGACGTCTACCTCACCTTCACGAGCGGCCAGCCGGCGGACTTCGTGAACGTCAACTGGTTCACCTTCGGTCGCTGACACGGCGGTCGGCCCGGCGCCCCGCGAACTCGCGGGGCGCCTTCGTCACGTGCGTCGGCGGAGCACCCGGGCGGCTCTCGGGAGCAGGGTGCCGACGGCCTTCGGGAGCAGGGCGCCGACGGCGAGGGCCGCGAGCGGGACCATCACGTCCGCCCACGGGTCGCGGATCGGTCGGTACGTGGTGAAGCCGTCCCGGATCTCGATGTAGCCGACGGGCCGGGACTCGGCCCCTCCGCCACCGGTGCCGGTGGCCCCGTCCCCGTCCGGGTGTCCGACCCCGCCGCCGAACCCGACGGAGACCCTGGCGACCGGAATGACCGTGGCGCCGTGGGCGGTGACGGGCTCGCCGTAGACGACGGCCGCCGATGCCTGGCCGCCGAGCTTCTCGGCGAGGCGTTCCAGCAGGGTGGCGGAGGTCGGGGCCGCCGTCGCGTCCGCGGCGGCCCGGCGTTCGGGCGCGGTGTCGTGCTCGGGGTCGCTCATGGCGGGTGGCTGTCCTTCGTGGGAGCGGTGCGTGGAGGTACGGCCTTGCGCGAGCCGCTTCACGATAGGCGGGAGGCCGTCCCGCCACCAGGGTCGTCGAGGTGCCCGCTACCGCAGCTCCGCCCGGAAGGCCGCCGGCGTCATCTCCGTGTGCTGCTGGAAGAACTTGGAGAAGTTGGCCGCGTCGGGGAAGCCGACGGCCGCGCCCACCCGTCCGATCGGCATGTCCGTGTGGGCCAGGAGCCGTTTCGCCTCCAGGATCACGCGCTTGTCGATGAAGCCCTTGGGGGTCTGACCGGTCGCGGCGCGGACCGCGCGGACGAGGGTGCGGCGGGAGTAACCGAGGGCGTCGGCGTAGGCGCTGACGCTGTGGTTGGTGGCGAAGCCCTTCTCCACGGCGTCGCGGAAGAGGGTGAAGGTGGTGTCGGACTGCCGGCGGACCGCCTCCGCGGAACTGGTCGCCAGATGGGCCAGGCGCAGCAGGAACGCGGTGAGGGAGTGGCGCAGGACCGCGGTGTGCAGGCTGAGCGGGAGGGTCGTGGTGTCCTCGTACTCCCTGCGCAGTTGGGCCAGGGACGACGTGAGCCCCTCCAACTGGGGCCCGGACGGGCGCAACAGCGGCGGCAGGTCGTAGCGGTACAGGCCCGTGGCCTCCACCGTGGCGCGGGGCAGGAAGCCGGGCTGCATGGTCAGGACGGTTCCGCGGTACCCGCTCGTGGGCGCGAAGCGGTGCACCTGGCCCGGCCGGATCCACAGCAGGTCGCCGGCCGTCGCCTCGTACTCGGCGAAGTCGACCATGTGGCGTACCGGCCCGCCGCTGAACAGCATCACGATGTGGAAGTCGATGCGGTGCACGCGATGCAGGGGCACGTCGGCCGGCCAGGCGGTCTCGCCTCCCATCGGGCCGACCTGCATGCCCACCCCCCACACGCTCCGCTCGACCGGAAAGGGGAACGTTCTGATCCCGTCCACCCCGCCGTCACCGTCTCCGCCTTGGATGGAGTCTTGGATGGTTCTGTCCGCCATGTCCTTCTCGTGCCGCCTAGCCGGAGCGTTCCGTGTCCCACTTTCACCACAGGCTGACACACGGCGACCTTCCCCCGTATAAGTCAGACTTTTAGATTTGAACGCGTCAGGCCAGCTACTTCGCTCCGATCGAGGACTTCTTGAAGATGAGCACGCAGACCACGGACAGCTTCGAATGGACCGAACTCGACCGGCGTGCCGTCGACACCGCGCGCCTGCTCGCCGCCGACGCCGTGCAGAAGGTCGGTAACGGCCACCCCGGCACCGCGATGAGCCTCGCCCCGGCGGCGTACACGATCTTTCAGAAGGTGATGCGTCACGATCCGGCCGACCCCGAGTGGACGGGCCGCGACCGCTTCGTGCTCTCCCCCGGGCACACCTCGCTCACCCTCTACACCCAGCTCTTCCTCGCCGGGTACGAGCTGGAGCTCGACGACCTGAAGGCCTTCCGCACCCACGGGTCGAAGACCCCCGGCCATCCCGAGTACGGTCACACGGCCGGCGTGGAGACGACGACCGGCCCGCTCGGGCAGGGTGTCGCCAACGCCGTGGGCATGGCGATGGCCGCCCGCTACGAGCGCGGCCTGTTCGACCCGGAGGCCCCCGAGGGCGAGTCCCCCTTCGACCACACCATCTGGGGGATCGTCTCCGACGGCGACCTCGAGGAGGGCATCTCCGCCGAGGCCTCCTCCCTGGCCGGCCACCAGAAGCTCGGCAACCTGGTCTTCCTCTACGACGACAACCACATCTCCATCGAGGGCGACACCGCGACCGCCTTCTCCGAGGACGTGCTGAAGCGGTACGAGGCCTACGGCTGGCACGTCCAGCGGATCGAGCCCGGCGAGGACGGCGACATCGACGTCCACGCCCTGTACGCGGCCCTGAAGTCCGCGCAGGCCGAGACCGAGCGGCCCTCGATCATCGCGATGCGCACGATCATCGCCTGGCCGGCCCCGAACGCCCGGAACACCGAGGCCTCGCACGGCTCCGCGCTCGGCGCGGACGAGGTCGCCGCCACCAAGCGCCTCCTCGGCTTCGACCCCGAGCAGAGCTTCGAGGTCGCCGACGAGGTCCTCGCCCACACCCGCAGGGCCCTCGACCGGGGCGCCGAGGCGCACGCCGCCTGGGACAAGCGGATCGACAAGTGGCGCGGCGCGCAGCCCGAGCGGGCCCGGCTCTTCGACCGGATCGTGGCCGGTCAGCTGCCCGAGGGCTGGGAGTCGGCGATCCCGGTCTTCGAGGAGGGCAAGGCGGTCGCCACCCGCGCCGCCTCCGGCAAGGTGCTCCAGGCGCTCGGCGCGGTCGTCCCCGAGCTGTGGGGCGGCTCGGCCGACCTGGCCGGCTCCAACAACACCACCATCGACAAGACCAGCTCCTTCCTCCCCAAGGGCAACCCGCTGCCGGAGGCCGACCCGTACGGCCGCACCATCCACTTCGGCATCCGCGAGCACTCCATGGCCGCGGAGATGAACGGCATCGCCCTGCACGGCAACACCCGCATCTACGGCGGCACCTTCCTGGTGTTCTCCGACTACATGCGCAACGCCGTCCGCCTGTCCGCGCTGATGCAGCTGCCCGTGACCTACGTCTGGACGCACGACTCCATCGGCCTCGGCGAGGACGGCCCCACCCACCAGCCCGTCGAGCACCTCGCCTCGCTGCGCGCCATCCCGGGCCTGAACATCGTCCGCCCGGCCGACGCCAACGAGACCGCGATCGCCTGGGCCGAGATCCTGAAGCGGCACGCCACCGACCCGGCCCCGCACGGCCTCGCGCTGACCCGCCAGGGCGTGCCGACGTACGCGCCCAACCCCGATGCGGCGAAGGGCGGTTACGTCCTTCAGGAGGCGTCGCAGCAGACCCCGGACGTCGTCCTGATCGCCACCGGCTCCGAGGTCCAGCTCGCCGTCGCCGCGCGCGAGCGGCTGGAGGCCGAGGGGGTCGCCACCCGGGTGGTGTCGATGCCGTCCGTGGAGTGGTTCGAGCAGCAGCCGCGCGAGTACCGCGACAGCGTCCTTCCGCCGTCCGTGCGAGCCCGTGTCGCGATCGAGGCCGGGATCGGTCTGACGTGGTACCGCTTCGTAGGTGACGCAGGACGCATCGTCTCCCTCGAACACTTCGGCGCCTCCGCCGACGCCAAGACCCTCTTCGCCGAGTACGGCTTCACCCCCGAGAACGTCGTCGCCGCGGCCCGGGAATCGCTGGCCGCCGCGCGTGGTTGATCCGACCGCCAGAAAGAAGATGATCACTGTGACCGAAGCAACCGCGACCGCGGGAGCACTCAAGCGCCTGTCCGACGAGGGCGTCTCCATCTGGCTGGACGACCTCTCCCGCAAGCGGATCGAGTCCGGCAACCTCGCCGAACTCGTCGAGACGAAGCACGTGGTGGGTGTCACCACCAACCCGTCCATCTTCCAGGCCGCCATCGGCTCCGGAGAGGGCTACGACGAGCAGCTGACCGACCTCGCCGTACGGGGTGTCACGGTCGACGAGGCCGTACGGATGATGACGACCGCCGACGTGCGCGCCGCCGCCGACATCCTGCGCCCGGTGTACGACGCCACCCTCGGCCGGGACGGCCGGGTCTCCATCGAGGTCGACCCGCGCCTGGCGCACGACACGGCGGCCACGATCGCCGAGGCCAAGCAGCTCGCCTGGCTGGTCGACCGCCCCAACGTCATGATCAAGATCCCGGCGACGAAGGCCGGCCTCCCGGCGATCACCGAGGTCGTCGGCCTCGGCATCAGCGTCAACGTCACGCTGATCTTCTCCCTGGAGCGCTACCGCGAGGTCATGGACGCCTACCTCGCCGGACTGGAGAAGGCGCAGAAGAAGGGCCTGGACCTCTCCTCGATCCACTCAGTGGCCTCCTTCTTCGTCTCCCGCGTCGACTCCGAGATCGACAAGCGGCTGACGGTCCTCGGCACGGACCAGGCCCTGGCGTTGAAGGGTCGGGCGGCCCTCGCCAACGCGCGGCTGGCCTACGAGGCGTACGAGAGTGTCTTCGCCGGTGAGCGCTGGACCGCCCTCGGCGGTGCCCGCGCCAACAAGCAGCGCCCGCTGTGGGCCTCGACCGGCGTGAAGGACCCGGCGTACAAGGACACCCTGTACGTCGACGAGCTGGTCGCGCCGGGCACCGTCAACACGATGCCCGAGGCCACGCTGAACGCCACCGCCGACCACGGCCGGATCACCGGCGACACGGTGAGCGGCGGCTACGCGCAGGCCCGCGCGGACCTGGCCGCCGTAGAGGCGCTCGGGATCTCGTACGACGAGGTCGTGCGGCAGCTGGAGGAGGAGGGTGTCGCGAAGTTCGCGGTGGCCTGGCAGGACCTGCTGGACGCCGTGACGAAGTCGCTGAACGGCAAGGGGGTGGACGGGGAATGAGCAAGAAGGCTTCCGAGAAGGCGGCGACCGCGCCCGAGGAGGCGGCCGCTTCCGAGCAGACCGCGTCGGAGGGTGCGGAGGTGACCGTCCCGGTGCTCCCCGCGGCCGAGTGGTCCAACCCGCTGCGGCACCCGCAGGACCGCCGGCTCCCCCGGATCGCCGGACCGTCCGGACTCGTCATCTTCGGCGTCACCGGCGACCTGTCCCGCAAGAAGCTGATGCCGGCCGTGTACGACCTGGCCAACCGCGGCATGCTGCCGCCGGGCTTCTCGCTGGTCGGCTTCGCCCGCCGGGACTGGGAGGACGAGGACTTCGCACAGATCGTCCACGACTCCGTCCGCGAGCACGCCCGCACCGAGTTCCGCGAGGAGGTCTGGCAGCAGCTCGCCGAGGGCATGCGGTTCATCCCGGGCGACTTCGACGACGACACGGCGTTCAAGCAGCTGCGCCAGACCGTCGACGACCTCGACAAGGCGCGCGGCACCAGCGGCAACTACGCCTTCTACCTCTCCGTACCGCCGAAGTTCTTCCCCAAGGTCGTCCAGCAGCTGAAGAAGCACGGCCTCGCCCAGGCACCCGAGGGTTCCTGGCGGCGCGCGGTGATCGAGAAGCCGTTCGGGCGGGATCTGGTGAGCGCCCGTGAGCTGAACACGATCGTGCACGACGTGTTCGAGCCGGACCAGGTCTTCCGGATCGACCACTACCTCGGTAAGGAGACCGTCCAGAACATCCTGGCGCTCCGCTTCGCCAACCAGATGTACGAGCCCATCTGGAACCGGTCGTACGTCGACCACGTACAGATCACGATGGCCGAGGACATCGGCATCGGCGGCCGGGCCGGCTACTACGACGGCATCGGCGCCGCCCGTGACGTCATCCAGAACCACCTGCTCCAGCTGATGGCGCTCACCGCGATGGAGGAGCCGATCGCCTTCGACGCCGAGTCGCTGCTCACCGAGAAGCTCAAGGTGCTGAAGTCGGTGCGGCTGCCGGAGAACATCGGCGAGCACACGGTGCTGGCGCAGTACGCGGAGGGCTGGCAGGGCGGCGCGAAGGTGGCCGGGTACCTCCAGGAGGAGGGCATCGACCCGCAGTCGAGGACCGACACCTACGCGGCCATCAAGCTGGAGATCGACAACCGCCGCTGGGCGGGCATCCCCTTCTACCTGCGCACCGGCAAGCGGCTCGGCCGCCGGGTCACCGAGATCGCGGTGGTCTTCAAGCGGGCGCCGCACTCCCCCTTCGACTCCACCGCCACCGAGGAGCTCGGCCAGAACGCGATCGTCATCCGGGTCCAGCCGGACGAGGGCATGACGGTCCGTTTCGGCTCGAAGGTGCCGGGCACCTCGATGGAGATCCGGGACGTGTCGATGGACTTCGCCTACGGCGAGTCGTTCACCGAGTCCAGCCCGGAGGCGTACGAACGCCTCATCCTGGACGTCCTCCTCGGGGACGCCAACCTGTTCCCCCGCCACCAGGAAGTGGAAGAGTCCTGGAAGATCCTCGACCCGATCGAGGAGTACTGGGCGAACCACGGCAAGCCCGCACAGTATGCCTCCGGCAGCTGGGGACCCGAGGAAGCCGACGAGATGCTCGCACGAGACGGACGGAGCTGGCGCAGGCCATGAAGATCGACCTGACCGACACCACGGCAAGCAAGATCAACAAGGCGCTGGTGCAGGGTCGCCGCGCCATCGGCACCCCCGCGGTGGGCATGGTCCTGACGATGGTGATCGTCACGGACGAGGAGAACGCCTACGACGCGATCAAGGCCGCCGAGGAGGCCTCGCACGAGCACCCCTCGCGCACCCTGGTCGTCATCAAGCGGCACGCCCGCACCCCGCGCGACCGCCAGTCCTCGCGCCTGGACGCCGAGGTACGGGTGGGCGCCGACGCGGGCACCGGCGAGACGGTGATCCTGAGGACCTACGGCGAGGTGTCCGACCACGCCGACTCCGTCGTGCTGCCGCTGCTGCTGCCGGACGCCCCGGTGGTCGTGTGGTGGCCGGTGGACGCGCCGGAGAACCCGGCGAAGGACCCGCTGGGCGCGCTGGCCCAGCGCCGGATCACCGACCTGTACGCGGTGGACGACCCGCTGAAGGTCCTCCAGACCCGGGTGCGCTCCTACGCACCGGGCGACACCGACCTCGCCTGGACCCGGCTGACCCCGTGGCGCTCGATGCTCGCCGCCGCCCTGGACCAGGCCCGCGTGCAGGTGATCTCGGCCGCGGTCGAGGCCGAGGAGGAGAACCCGGCCGCCGAACTGCTGGCCCGCTGGCTGGAGGCCCGGCTCGGCGTCACCGTCGACCGGGTCGTCACCGCCGGGCCGGTCGTCACGGCCGTCCGCCTGGGCACCGCCAACGGCGAGATCGTCATCGACCGCCCCGAGGGCCCGCTGGCCACGCTGTCCCTGCCGGGCCAGCCCTCGCGCACCCTCGCGCTGAAGGTCCGCTCCACCTCCGAACTCATCGCCGAGGAGCTCAGGCGCCTCGACGCGGACGAGATGTACGCCATCGCCCTGCGCGGCGAGGCACCCAAGGAGATCTCCGCACATGTCTGACTCTGTCTCGGGCTCCGTCACGGGCTCTGTTCCGGGCTCCCCCAAGCTCACGCGCCGGCCCCAGTGGACCGCCCTGGAGGACCACCGCGCCGCGTTCCACGCCCATCTGCGGGAGCTGTTCGCCTCCGACGCCGGGCGCGCGGAGCGCTATGTCGTGCGCGTCGGCGACCTGCGGATCGACTACTCCAAGAACCTGGTCACCGACGAGACCCTGGCCCTGCTCCAGGAACTGGCCACCGCCACCGACGTGTTCGGGCTGCGGGACGCCATGTTCGCCGGCGAGAAGATCAACATCACCGAGGACCGGGCCGTCCTGCACACCGCGCTGCGTGCCCCGGCCAACGCGGTCATCGAGGTCGACGGCGAGAACGTCGTGCCCGAGGTGCACACCGTCCTGGACCGGATGGGCGCCTTCGCCGACCGGGTGCGGTCGGGCGAGTGGACCGGCCACACCGGCCGGCGGATCAGGAACGTCGTCAACATCGGCATCGGCGGTTCCGACCTGGGCCCGGCGATGGCCTACGAGGCCCTGCGGGCCTACACCGCACGGGAGTTGACCTTCCGGTTCGTGTCCAACGTGGACGGCGCCGACCTGCACGAGGCCATCCGCGACCTGGACCCGGCGGAGACCCTGTTCATCGTCGCGTCCAAGACCTTCACCACCATCGAGACCATCACCAACGCCACCTCGGCACGCTCCTGGCTGCTGGACGGGCTCGGCGGCGACGAGAAGGCCGTCGCCCGGCACTTCGTGGCGCTGTCGACCAACGCGCAGAAGGTCACCGGGTTCGGCATCGACGCGGACAACATGTTCGAGTTCTGGGACTGGGTCGGCGGCCGCTACTCCTTCGACTCGGCGATCGGTCTCTCCCTGATGATCGCCATCGGCCCGGACCGCTTCCTGGAGATGCTCGACGGGTTCCGCATCGTCGACGAGCACTTCCTCAACGCCCCCGCCGAGGACAACGCCCCGCTGCTGCTGGGCCTGCTGGGCATCTGGTACGGCAACTTCTTCGGCGCCCAGTCGCACGCGGTGCTGCCCTACAGCCACTACCTGTCCAAGTTCACCGCCTACCTCCAGCAACTGGACATGGAGTCCAACGGCAAGTCGGTGGACCGGGACGGCAACCCCGTCGACTGGCAGACCGGCCCGGTGGTGTGGGGCACGCCCGGCACCAACGGCCAGCACGCCTACTACCAGTTGATCCACCAGGGCACCAAGCTCATCCCGGCCGACCTGATCGGCTTCGCCCGTCCCGTCGCCGAGCTGGGCGACGAACTCAAGGCACAGCACGACCTGTTGATGGCCAACCTGTTCGCGCAGGGGCAGGCGCTCGCCTTCGGCAAGACCGCCCAGGAGGTCCGCGCGGAGGGAGTGGCCGAGGAGCAGGTCGCGCACCGCACCTTCCAGGGCAACCACCCCACGACGACGATCCTGGCCAAGGAACTCACCCCGTCCGTCCTGGGGCAGCTCATCGCCCTCTACGAACACAAGGTGTTCGTCCAGGGCGCCGTGTGGAACATCGACTCCTTCGACCAGTGGGGCGTCGAACTCGGCAAGGTCCTCGCCAAGCGCGTCGAACCCGCCCTCACCCAGGGCGCGGACGTCCCCGGCCTCGACCCCTCCACCGCCGCCCTCGTGGCCGCCTACCGTGAACTGAAGGAAGTGCGCTGACATGACAGCGATGCAGTTGGGTCTCATCGGTCTCGGCAAGATGGGCGGCAACATGCGCGAGCGGATCCGCCGCGCCGGCCACACCGTCATCGGCTACGACCGCAACCCCGAGCTCTCCGACGTGGCGAGCCTGGCCGAACTGGTCGACAAGCTCGAAGGCCCCCGCACGGTCTGGGTGATGGTCCCGGCAGGCGCGGCCACCCAGTCCGTCGTGGACGAGCTCGGCGACCTCCTCTCCCCCGGTGACACGGTCGTCGACGGCGGCAACTCCCGCTGGACGGACGACGAGAAGCACGCCGAGGAGCTGGGCGCCAAGGGCATCGGCTTCGTCGACGCGGGCGTCTCCGGCGGTGTCTGGGGCCTGAAGAACGGCTACGCCCTGATGGTCGGCGGCGACAAGGAGCACGTCGACCGGCTCCGGCCGATCTTCGAGGCGCTCAAGCCGGAAGGTCCGTACGGCTTCGTCCACGCGGGCAAGGTCGGCGCCGGGCACTTCTCCAAGATGGTCCACAACGGCATCGAGTACGCCATGATGCAGGCCTACGCCGAGGGCTGGGAGCTGCTGGAGTCGGTGGACTCGGTGACCGACGTGCGCGAGGTCTTCCGCTCCTGGCAGGAGGGCACGGTCATCCGTTCCTGGCTGCTCGACCTGGCGGTCAACGCCCTGGACGAGGACGAGCACCTGGAGAAGCTGCGCGGCTGGGCCGAGGACTCCGGCGAGGGCCGCTGGACCGTCGAGGCGGCCATCGACAACGCGGTGCCACTGCCCGCGATCACGGCGTCGCTGTTCGCCCGGTTCGCCTCCCGCCAGGACGACTCCCCGCAGATGAAGATGGTCGCGGCCCTGCGCAACCAGTTCGGCGGCCACGCCGTCGAAGCGAAGAAGTAGGCGCGCCGTGGGGGATCTCCTTCTGGTCCGCCACGGCGAGACGGAGTGGAGCGCGTCGGGACAGCACACCAGCTGGACCGATCTGCCCCTCACCCGGCAGGGCGAGGAACAGGCCAAGTCCCTCGCTCCGCTCCTCTCGGCCCGGACCTTCGCCCTCGCGCTGGCCAGCCCGCTGGACCGCGCACAGCGCACCGCCGAACTGGCGGGCGTCACCGGGGTCGTCACCGACCCCGACCTGCACGAGTGGGACTACGGCGCCTACGAGGGCGTCACCACCGTCGACATCCACCGCACCCGCCCCGACTGGTACCTGTGGACCGACGGGGTGCCGCCCGGCCCGGAAGGGCACCCCGGCGAGTCGCCCGCCGAGGTCGGGGCACGCGCCGACCGGGTCCTCGCCCGCGTGGACACCGCCCTCGCCGGGGGCGACGTGCTGCTGGTGGCCCACGGCCACTTCCTGCGCGTCCTCACGGCCCGCCGGCTGGGTCTGCCCCCGGCGGACGGACGGCTCTTCCAGCTGGCGACGGGGACGGTCGGCCGGCTGTCCACGGAACACGGCCGGCCGGTGATCGCGGAGTGGAACACCCGGCCGTAGCACCATGGACTGAGGAAACCAGGCCGTAGAGCCATGGAACGAGGAACCGGCCCCGGCCGGCCGGACGGTGACAACCGACGGCCGGCCGGGGCCGGTTGACAGCGCGAGGGGACCGCGTCAGAGTCGCCGCTGATGGAGATCGACGAGCTGACCCCCGCCGAGCTGCGCATATGGCGCGCCTTCCCCCGCGGCGAGTCCGTGAACTTCCGCGCGGCGGACGACGAGGATCCCGCCGACGGCTCCTCCTGGGGCCCCGAACGCACCGTACGGGCAACCGTGTTGCGGGCCCTGCTGCTCAACGGCCCGCAGGAGGACGGGGAGATCCCCGCGCTGAAACTGGCGGGCGCGCGCATCAGCGGCACGCTCGACCTGCGCTACGGCACCTGCGACCACGCCGTACGGCTGAGCCACTGCCACTTCGCGGGCGTACCCCAGTTGTACGGGGCCCGGCTGCGGCAGCTGAACCTGAGCAACTCCGTCCTGCCGGGGCTGACCGCGGGCGCGCTGCGGGTGGAGGGCGTGCTGAGGCTGTCGGACTGCGTGGTGCACGGGCCGGTGCGGCTCGGCGGCGCGCAGATCGCGAACGCGCTGTTCATGGAGCGCACCCACCTGACGGCCCAGGACGCCTCCGAGCCCGTCCTGCAGCTGAACCAGATGACCACCGGCGACGACCTGTGGGCGCCCGGCCTGGTGCTGGACGGCGAGATGCGGCTCAACGGCGCCACCATTGCCGGGTCGATCAACATGAACGAGGCGCGGCTCGACCGCCCCGGGCGGCCCGTCCTGGACGCCGAGACCCTCACCGTGGAGGGCGACTTCCGCCTGCGGCAGTCTCAGGTGCGGGGCTGGATCGGTCTGCGGGGCGCCCGGATCGGGGGCCGCCTCGACCTCTCGCACGCCCATCTGGTGAACCCCGGGGACGCGGCGCTGCGGGCGAGCAGCTGCACCATCGGGGAACTCTGGGTGCGCCGCGGCCCCCGTATGGAAGGCACCCTGAACCTGCGCCGGACCCAGCTGGAGGTCCTGTTCCTGGAACCGGAGAAAGTGCCGGACACGGTTCTGCTGAACAACCTCGTCTACACCACGCTCACCCCGCACGTGCCCGCCGAGCAGCGGCTGCCGATGCTGGAGCGCGACGGCGACGGCTATGTCCCGCACGCCTACGAGCAGCTCAGCGCCTCCTATCTGCGCATCGGCGACGACCGCGCGGCCCGTCTGGTCCAGCTCGCCAAACAGCGCCGCCACCGCCGCACCCTGCCCTGGTACGGCCGGATCTGGGGGCACGTCCAGGACGCCACCGTCGGCTACGGCTTCCGGCCCCTGCGCGCGTGCGGCTGGCTGCTGTCGCTGCTCGCGATCGGCTCGGTCGCCTACGGACTGCACCACCCGCGCCCGCTCAAGCCGTCCGAGGCCCCGGACTTCAACCCGGTGTTCTACACGCTCGATCTGCTGCTGCCGGTGATCTCCTTCGGCCAGGAGAGCGCCTTCGCCCCGCGGGACGGGTACCAGACGCTGTCGTACGCCCTGGTCATCGCCGGCTGGATCCTGGCCACGACGGTGTTCGCCGGCGTGACCCGGACCGTCAGCCGCCAGTGACCGGCCGCCGGTGACCGGCCGACACCGATCAGCCCCCGGTGAGCCGCTTCAGCGCGTGCTGGGCGGCCAGCCGGACGGGGGCGTTCTGGGCGCCGTAGCCCCGGTAGCCGCCGTCGCGCTGGGCCAGTTCGAAGAAGACCCGGCCGACGGTGCGGGTGTAGCAGTGCCGGAACTCGCCGTGCGCGTCACGGTCGTAGAGGATGCCGAGCTCGCGGTAGGTCTCCAGCTCGCCGGCGGCGAACTCGAAGCGGGCGGCGAGGTCGTCGTAGTAGTTCGCGGGGATCGGCAGCAGGCGTCCGCCGGCCTCGGTGAAGCGGCGGGCCGCGGCGACCACGTCGTCGGTGGCGAGCGCGATGTGCTGGGCGTGGACGGTGTCGTCGGTGGGGGCCGCGCCGACGGAGAGCGCGATGCGCACACCGCCGTCGGGGGTGGTGACGGCCCGGCTGCGCAGCAGGCCGTAGGGGTCGGCGACGTCCACGCTCTCCTGCGCGTGCAGGCCGAGGACGCTGCGGTGGAAGAGGGCCGCCTCGTCGAAGTGGTGCCAGGGCTGGGTGAGCGCGAGGTGGTCGATGCGGGACACCTCCGCGGCGGCGGACGGGTGCTCGGTGTCCTCGAAGTCCGCGCGCCAGTTGGGAAGGTCGGCGCGGTCGGTCGCGCAGAAGAACAGCTCGGTGCCGTCCGGCGCGGCCACGGCGTCGAGCGGGGCGTCCTCGGGGGCGCGGCGGCGGGGCAGGACCGGGGCGAGGAGGGCCTCGGCGCGGCGGGCGGCGGCCGACGGGTCCGGTGACTCCAGGCCGATCGCGGCGAGCTGGGTGCCGTCCCGGCGTACGGCCGTCCCGGTGTTGACCAGGATCCGGGCCTCGCCCTGCTGCCACAGGTCGACGGGCTTGCTGCGGTGCCGGGCCGTGCGGGTGAAGCCCAGGGCGCCGAGGAGCGCCGCGAGGGGGTCGGCGTCCGGGGTGACCAGTTCGGCGAAGGCGACTTGCGTGGGCACGGCCGGCGCGGGCGGCGCGGCCACGCCCACCGTCTCCTGGAGGACCAGGAGGGAGCGGCGGGCGTCCACGGCGGTGGGGCCGGCCTCGGCCTGGCGGAAGACGTCGTTGAAGACCTCCAGGGAGAGCGGACCGTCGTAGCCGGTGCGCAGCACCTGGGTGAGCAGTCCGGCGACGTCGAAGCCGCCCTGGCCGGGGAAGCAGCGGTGGTGGCGGCTCCACTGCAGGACGTCCATCGCGAGCAGCGGGGCGTCGGCCAGCTGGAGGAAGAAGATCTTCTCCCCGGGGATGTCCGCGATGCCCTTGGGGTCGGAGCCCCTTGAGAGGATGTGGAAGCTGTCCAGGCAGGTGCCGAGCGCCGGGTGGCCGGCCGTCTCGACGATGTGCCAGGCGTGGTCGTAGGTGCTGACGTGCCGCCCCCAGGCGAGCGCCTCGTAGGCGACCCGGATGCCGAAGTCCTGGGCCAGGGCGGCGAGTCGGGCCAGCTGCTCGGCGGCGAGGGCGTCGTCGTCGACGGCGAGCGGGGAGACGCTGGAGCACACCAGGACGGTGTCGGCGCCGAGCCTGCCCATCAGCTCGAACTTGTGCCGGGCGCGGCGCAGGTTCCGGGCGAACTCCTCCTCCGGTACGGCCTCGATGTCCCGCATCGGCTGGTAGAGGTCGACGGTCAGGCCGAGGTCGGCGCAGCGGGCGCGGATCTCCTCGGGGGTGAGGGGGCTCGCGAGGAGGTCGTTCTCGAAGATCTCGACGCCGTCGAAGCCGGCCCGGGAGGCGGCCGTGAGCTTCTCGGTGAGGGATCCGCTGAGGGAGACGGTGGCGATGGACGTGCGCACGTCGGTACCTCTGTTTCTCTGAAGGTCCCTTGCTGACGAGGGGGCCGGGCCTCTTGGGGCGCTGGGGGCCTGGCTCTTAGGGGCGGGCGGCCACCGCACCGGCCGTCAGGTCGGTGAAGTCCGCGAGCATCCGCGCGGCGTCGGGTTCCCGGCCGGTGAACAGGCGGAAGGCGTCCACGGCCTGGAAGACGGCCATGCCGCCGCCGTCGAGCGTGGCGCAGCCGAGCGCCCGGGCGGCGCGCAGCAGCTCGGTCTGCAGCGGGCGGTAGACCACTTCGGCCACCCACAGCCCGGGGTGCAGGAGTTCCGCGGGGAGGGGCAGGCCGGGGTGGGCGGCCATACCGGTGGGGGTGGCGTGCACGAGGCCGTCGGCCCGGGTGAGCAGCGCGGGCAGCCGGTCGGGTCCCGCGGCGGCCGCCCGGTCCGGGCCGAAATGGCGGTTGAGGGAGTCGGCGAGGCCGGCGGCCCGCTCGGGCAGCGGGTCCGTCACGGTGATCCGCTCGGCGCCCAGGGTGAGCATGGCGTGCGCGACGGCCGCGCCCGCGCCGCCCGCGCCCAGCTGCACGACCCGTTCCAGGGGGACGTCGGGCAGGCCGCGCGCGAAGGAGGCGGCGAAGCCGGTGACGTCGGTGTTGTGGCCGACGGCCCGGCCGTCCTCCTCGAAGACGACGGTGTTGACCGCGCCCAGGGCCTCGGCCTGCGGGGCCAGCGCGTCGAGGTGCCCGATCACGGTCTGCTTGCCCGGATGCGTGATGTTGAGCCCGTCGAAGCCCAGGTCGCGGGCCGAACGCACCAGGTCGCCCACCGCCTCGGCGCCGACACCGAGCCGGTCGAGGTCGATGATCCGGTACAGATGGCGCAGACCCTGCCGGTCGGCCTCCCGCTCGTGCAGGGCGGGGGTGAGCGAGGGGCCGATGCCCGATCCGATCAGACCGACGAGATACGAGTCCTTGGCCATCACGGACCTCCTGAGCGCCACTAATGTACGAACTAGTACGTTAGCTATATCAGCATCGCGGGAGCACGGGAAGTGCCCGCCGGGAATCCGTCGGTCCGTCACCACGGCCTGCTTCTAGAATCTGCGGCACTGGCCCCCGCCCGAAGGAACCCGATGACCAGCGTCGAAGAACCGGCACGACCCAACGGGCGCATCCGTGACGCCGCGCGCACCCAGGCCGAGATCCTCGACGTGGCGACCCAGGAGTTCGCCCGGGTCGGCTTCGCCGGCGCCCGGGTGGACGAGATCGCCGCCCGGACCCGCACCACGAAGCGGATGATCTACTACTACTTCGGCGGCAAGGAGCAGTTGTTCACTGCCGTGCTGGAGCGGGCGTACGGCGTGATCCGCGAGGCCGAGCAGTCGCTCGACGTCGAGCACCTGGACCCGGTGGCGGCCATCCGGCGCCTGGCCGAGCTCACCTTCGACCACCACGAACAGCACCCCGACTTCATCCGCCTGGTGAGCATCGAGAACATCCACGGCGCGGAGCACATCGCGGGCTCCGAGAAGCTCGGCAAGATCGGCTCGCCGGCCCTCGACGTGATCGGCCGGATCCTGGAGCAGGGGCAGCGGTCCGGCCTGTTCACGGCCGACGTGGACGCCGTCGACCTGCACGCGATGATCAGCTCCTTCTGCTTCTTCCGGGTCGCCAACCGGCACACCTTCGGCGCCTTGTTCGGCCGCGACCTGGTCGATCCGGCGCAGCGGGAGCACTACCGGAACATGCTCGGCGACATGGTGATCGCCTATCTGACGGCGGACCGCGCGGCGGACTAGGCGGGGCGGGCGGCGGACCATGGCCGGGCGCGGGTCGACTCGCGGCCCGGGGCGCGGGTCGGCTCGCGGGCCGATGTACGGCCGGGTCGCCGACCCCGGAGATCCTTCCGCCCGGACCTCTTGACACGCGGGAAACGTGAGCGCAACATCCGTAGCCAACCGCTACTAACTATCCAGTGCGTTAATTAACCGGGCCGCAAGGACGCGACGCCGTCCCCGCCCTGCCCGGACGGCCGCCCCATCACCCCAGGGATCGGCTCCCCTCCCCTCCGCTCACTCCGACTACGTTGGAGTTCCCTCGAAGGAGCACGCCGTGTCCGTCGCCCCAGCCCCTGCCGGCCAGCCGAAAAAGGCGGCGACTGCCGCCTGGATCGGCAGCGCACTGGAGTACTACGACTTCTTCATCTACGGCAGCGCCGCCGCCCTGATCTTCCCGGACGTCTTCTTCGACGAGTCCGACCCGGCCACCGCGACCCTGCTGTCGCTGGCCACGTTCGGCGTGGCCTACGCCGCCCGGCCGGTCGGCGCGCTCTTCCTCGGGCACTACGGCGACAAGCTCGGCCGCAAGAAGATCATGGTGTTCACCCTGATCCTGATGGGCCTGTCGACGTTCCTCATCGGCTGCCTGCCCACCCGCGACCAGGTCGGCACCCTGGCCCCGGTCCTGCTGGTGCTGTGCCGCGTGCTCCAGGGCATCTCGGCCGCCGGTGAGCAGGCCAGCGCCAACTCCATGACCCTGGAGCACGCGCCACCGCACCGGCGCGGCTTCTTCACCAGCTTCACGCTCAGCGGCACCCAGGGCGGCCAGCTGCTCGCCACGCTGGTCTTCATCCCTGTCGCCGCGCTGCCCGAGGACCAGTTGCTGTCCTGGGGCTGGCGGCTGCCGTTCTGGATGAGCATCGCGGTCGCCGTCGTCGGCTACGTCATCCGCCGCAAGCTGGAGGAGACCCCGGTCTTCGAGCAGCAGACCGCCTCCGAGGGTGTCGTGAAGCTGCCCCTGGCGATCCTGCTGCGCGAGCACTGGACGGACGTCCTGCGGGTGATCGGCGGCGCGCTGATCGCCTCGGTCAGCACGATCTTCACGGTGTGGGCCCTGTCGTACGCGACCAGCGACTCGGTCGGGATGTCCCGCTCGTCGATGCTGTGGGTGGGGGCGCTCGCCAACCTCGTCGCGCTCGCCGCGATCCCGCTGTGGGCCACCCTGTCGGACCGCATCGGCCGCCGCCCGGTGTTCCTCATCGGCTCCGTCGGCAGCGCGGTGACCATGTTCCTCTACCTGTGGTCCATCTCCACGGGCTCCTACCCGCTGACCCTCTTCCTCGGCATCGTCACCTTCGGTGTCGTCTACAGCGCCGCGAACGGCGTGTGGCCCTCCTTCTACGGCGAGATGTTCGCCACCAAGGTCCGGCTGTCCGGCATGGCCATCGGCACGCAGATCGGCTTCGCCGTGGCCGGGTTCGCGGTCACCTTCGCCGCGCAGATCGCGGGTCCGAACGGCGACGACTGGTCGGCGGTGGCCCTGTTCACCGCGGCCCTGTGCGTCCCGCCGGTGATCGCCGCCGTCACGGCACGCGAGACCCACAAGGTGCCGACGGAGCTCCTGGGCGAGCGGGTCTCCGGTGAGGCGGGGCGGCGGGAGACGGTGTCGGCCTGATCCGCTCTCCCTCTTTGAGCCCCCTTGGAGCCCCCCGGACTACGGGCCCCTTGGAGCCCCCGGACGCCGTGACGGCCGGGGGCTCGGGCCGGAGAGGCGGGCCCGCTCGTCAGACCGCGGGCCCGTTCGGCATGCAGGGACGGTACTGCGGGCCGCCGACAGCCGAGCTCTCCCGTACACCGCCGGCCGAGTTCTCGTCCCGCGAGCGGACGGGCGTCGCCCAGTTCACGCACGCCCACGTCCACTCAGCGGAGGTGACTGGCGGGATCCGCGACGGAATTCTCCATCGTCAGGATGCGATCGAGGCGCGTGTGCGTGAGCAGCCGGTGCATCTGAGGAGGCACGTCACGCAGGACCAAGCGGCGCCCGCAACGCCCGGCACGACGGTGTACCCCCATGATCACACCCAAGCCGGTGGCGTCCCACGAGCCGAGGTCCCGCAAATCCAGCACGAGATCTCCCGCGCCGTCGTCCACGGCCGCGTGCAGAGCGGTGCGAGCGGCCGCGGCGACACTGACATCGAGGCGACCGTGCAGTGCCACTGCGTCGTTCCCGCCGGTGACGGACATCCCCGGCACCTCGACCAGAACGGTTGCCGGGAGTGCGGCGGTCTCCGCTTCCGGGGCGTCGGCGGAGGCGCGCTCGGCGTACCGCTTCCGCTCCGGCAGACCCCTCACAGGGTCGTTCACGGGGGAGATACCCACGGGCACCGGCCACGGCGACCAGTCGTCCCGACGCTGCTCAGACAGCTCTTCCTGGGCCATCCACCCCTGAAGTTCGGTCCAGCCTTCAGCAGCACTCGGTGTCGGAAGGTGCGTATCGACCACGCGATCGAGGCGCTTGAGAAGGTCCTCCGCCCGTACCGGCCCGCCTGCCGTGGAAGGAGAGTCCGGCGCGTCAGGCCAGTCTCGGCTGTTGCTCATCCCGCCGCCTCCTCTCCCAGGTCCTCTTCTCTCCAGTCCGAGGGGAAGACCACCTCGTCCCCCAGATCCGCGGCCAGTGCGCTGCGCGCATTGCGCAGGTGGACCCGCACTGTGCTCTGCGCGATGTCCAGGTGTTCTCCGATCTCACGGTTCGTCCAATCGCCCTGCCATCTCAAGAGTGCCACTCGTCGCTGAGCGGTGGGCATGCAGTCGATGACCTTCCAGCACTTCTGAAGCAGCAGATTGGATACCGCGGTTCGGGGCGTATCCAGATCGGCGGCCAGGTCCTGACCGGCGAGGCCGATCACCGAACGGGTGGTTGCTCGCCATTGGTCGAAGACCTTGTTCTTCAGAACCTGGTATAACCAAGCCCGTTGACCGCTCGCGTCGTAGGTCCGCAGCGCGCCCCACTGCACGGCGGCAGCCTGGAAGGTCTCCTGGACCAGGTCCTGGGCGAGGTGGCGTTCGTCCCTCAGCATCCGGGACGCGAACCTGATCAGGTCGTCTCGGTGCCGCATATAGACGTCCTCGACCTCGGCCCAGTATTCCCGTGGGACACGAGGCGTCACGAGTGCCGCTCCGGACACGATGCCGGCTCGCCGCCGACCTGAACCATCATTTTCGGTCCCCCGGTGCCTCGTTCCTGCGCCACCACGGTGCCGGGCGGTGACTGCGTGGTGATGGCCAGCAGAGTCTTGCGCCGTGATCGCTCCGACAGGATTCTCACCACTCCCGTGACGAGCATGACAGAACATGCGGACCACGGCAGTGCGTGCAGCCCGAGCACGGCCCACTCAACCAGCCACGCACGAAAGGGGGATGGGATGACGTTCATGCCAGTACATCTCCCGCCGCGGCAAAAGCGTTTAGGGCCGGTTCGCACTGACGACGGCCGCCGGGACGCGGAGACGGCACCTGCGAAGCAGGACTGCGCGTCGCACAGCGGAAGACCCGCGCGGGGCGCGGGACGCCGGTACTTCGAAGCCGCCGCTTCCCTGTGCGGGAGACGCAGCCCCGGTGAACTGATCACTCGTCGGCCTGCCGCCGCGTGGTTCCCAGTAGCCCATCACCACGCGCATCCGGGTGGCTTCGCGCGTCCACGGGCCGACGTTCACCCTCGGCGTGCCGCTGATGGTGGGGTACGTCCTCTTTCGTGATCGGCCCGTACGGGCCCGGCTCAGCGCCGTAGGCTCTCGTCTCAGGCCTGGTCCGGTCGATGACGGCGTAGGGGGCGAAGTGCGGTTGTCGCTACGGGAATTGATGGACCTGCGGATTCCGCCTCCTGAACTCACCGTCCCGGTGCTGGGCCCCATCCGGGACAGAACCGTCCTGGGCCCTCCGGAGGATCTCGCGCCGCACGAACGCCAGTGGTGGTACGCGATGGCCGGCGCGGTCTGCGAACGGCTGGGCGATCCGGACGGGACCGTGCGCCACTTCGGCGCCGCCCTGGCCGAGCTGGACGACGAGAGCGACGACCGGCCCGACGCGGAGTTCCGGCTCGGTGTGGCTCTGCACTCCCGCTTCACCGCGGGGGGACAGTCCGACGATGTCGACGAGGCGATCCGCCTCTTCCGCGGTGTGCTGGCCGTGGCCGACCAGGGCACCTGGCCGCGTCTGATGGCCGCCGCGCACCTGGGACGCTGTCTCGCCGACCGGTTCACGGCGGCCGGGGATCCGGCCGACCTGACCGCGGCCACGAACGTGCTGGAGGTCGAACTCGACGTGGCGGGTCAGCCTCCGCGCGCGGGCGACGACCACGACCCCGAAGAGGTCCGCACCTGGATTTCCGCTCTCGACGTGCTGTCTGAATGCCTGCGCGAAGAGGCCGAACTCGGCCACGACGAAGGCCTGTTGGCCATGGCCGAGGAGCGGGCCCGCGAGGCTCTGGACCTCGCGGGCGACGACTCCGGGCTGCGCGCGGCACCGGAGAAGGGACTGGCGCGTACCCTGCTCGCCCGGGCGATGTGGACGAAGTCGCCGACGGATCTCGACGAGGTGATCCGGCTGCTCGCCCCCTCGGCACCCCTCGCCCAGGCGGAAAACCCGGCGGCACGCGCGGTGAACCTGGGCATCGCCCACTTCGAGCGCTACCGGCTGCTGGGCGATCCCGGCGACCTGACACAGGCCCGTACGGTCCTCGAAGAAGCCCTGCCCGTACTGCCCCGGGGTTCGATCGCGCGCGCCGGAGCCCAGCTCAACCTCGCGGTCGTGCTGCGGGAGACGGCCGCCACCGCGGCTGACGGACCCGCGCTGCTGGACCTCGCCGTGGAACTGGCCGACGAGGCCGCCGACACCGCACAGCCGCGCTCGCCGCTGTCCGTCGCTGCGACCGCCGCCGCGGCCGAGGCCCGGATCGCCCGACAGGCCCAGGGCGCGGGCGGCGGTGCGGAGGATCTGGAGACCGCCTGTCGGCGCATGGAGGTGATGGCTCCGCATCTGCCGCCCGGGGGCGGCATGCTGGCCGCCTCCTTCCGCGATGCCTGGGGCAGCGCCCTGGTACGGGCCGCGGGCCTGACCTCTTCTTCCGCGGCCCTCGACCAGGGGGTGGCCTTGTTGCGCCGGGCGCTGGCCGATCCGGGCGGACTGCCCGACCGGCCGCGTACGGCGGGCAATCTCGCCGCCGGTCTGTACGAGCGGTTTCTCGCCCGGGGCTCGATGGACGACCTGGACGACGCCATCGCGCTGTGGCAGGAGGCCGTGGACTCCCGCCGCCCCGGAGACCCGCACGGTGTCATGGCCCGCAGCGGACTGGCTGTGGCGCTGCATCAGCGGTACGACCGGCGCGGAACGGCCGCCGATCTGGACGAGGCGGTGGAGCGGTTGACGGCCGCGGCCGCGCTGGGAACGGACCCAGCCGAGCGCCGAGCCGTCTTGACCAACCTCGGCCACGCCCACCAGGCCCGCTACGAGATCACCGACGATGCCCAGGAGCTGGCCAGGGCCGTGGCCGCGCAGCGCGAGGCCCTCTCGCTGCGCGGGCCGCAGGCAGGCTCCCCGGTCAACGCCCGCATCGGGCTGGCCCTCGCGTTGGGCGCGCAGGCGGAACGCCTGGGTTCGATCGCCCTGGCCGAGGAGGCGGCGGACCATGCCGAGGCGGCCCATGCCGAGGCCGATGCGGCGTCGCGGGTGTGGGTGTCGGTCGTGTTCGTTCTGGCCGGACTCACTCGCCTGCGCCATGCTCTGACCGCCGCTCCCGAACTGCTGCGCCGAGCCGAGGAGTTGTACGGGCGGGGGTATGAGGCGGCTCGCGAGCGGTATCCGGCGGCGGCCGCGGAAGGCGCCATGGAGTGGGGTCAGTGGCAATCCCGGCTGGAACGGTTTCCCCAGGCGGTGGCCGCCTTCGACCTCGCCGAGCAGGCGGTGGGCCGCCTGGTGGCCGAGCAGGGGCAGCGCGCGGCCAAGGAGAGCTGGCTGCGGACCTCGCGCGGTCTGCCCGCCGCGGTGGCCGTGGCGGCTTGGCGGGCCGGTGACACGGCCGGTGCGGTCGGCCGTCTGGAACGCACCCGAGCCCTGCTGATGGCCGAGCGCCTGCGACTGGGCGAGACCGCCGCCGACGCCACGACCGACCGCCTGTTGTCCACCGGCACAGTCATCTACCTGGTCCCCGGCGAAGAGACGGGTGTGGCTTTCACGGTCACGGACCAGGCTGTGAAGGCCACCGCCCTCGACGGCCTCGGGGCGAGCGCACTCGCCCGGTGGCAGCACGAGGGGTGGGGTGTCGCCGATCGGCTGGAGCCGTTCGCCCGATGGGCATGGGAGCAGGTACTGGGCGAGGTGGTTCCCGGGCCCGGCACATCGTTCACCCTGATCGCCGTGGGCGATCTGGTGCACCTGCCCTGGCAGACGGCATGCCGGGAGTCCGGCACCGACCGTGCGGACCGGTTCCTGCTCGACGACCACGCGGTCGGCTTCGCGCCCTGTCTGCGCGTGTTGCCCACCCATGCCTCCCACCGGACGCCCCGCTACCTCGGCGTGGCCGTGGGACGCGGCACCGGTCTGCGCGAACTCGCCTTCGCCGAACGGGAGGTGAGGGCCTGTGCCGCTCGCTTCTCGCAGTCCCTGCTGTTGGTGGACGAGGCAGCCACGCCCGAACGGGTCCTGGAGTGGTTCGGCCAGGGGGGCGGGGTCGCTCACTTCGCCTGCCACTCCGAGACCGACCCCGCCGATCCCCTCTCCTCCGCGCTCGTCCTCGGCGGCGGCGCCCGTCTCACCGTACGAGATCTGCTGGATGTGCGCGGCGGACTCGACCTGGTCCTGCTTTCGGCCTGTGCCACCTCCATCACCGGTCGCGACCTGCCCGACGAGGTGGTGGGTCTGCCGGGCACTCTCATCGGGGCCGGAGCCCGGGGGGTGGTCGCGGCGGACTGGCCGGTCAACGACCTCGCCGCGTGTCTGTTGATGACCGACTTCGTGGGCCGGTGGGCCGACGGGGCACTACCTGCCGAGGCGCTGCGCGCCGCCCAGACACAGCTGCGGGATCTGCGGCACGGCACCCTGGCGAGGCGGCTGAGGGTCCTGCGCGGCCCCTCCCCGGCCCAGGCGCCACCGGCCGCGTTTCCACCGGCGCCCGCGCGTCCCTTCGCAACGCTCGCCGACTGGGGTGCGTTCACGTACACGGGGCACGCCGGTTCCGGCTCTCCGCACGTCCACCTACGACGGGACCGCACGGGAGAACACTCATGAGCACGCCACCGTCACTGCGCTACCAGCACGGCACCGACGCGGAGTTCGCCCGGCGAGCGGCGGCCACCTTCACCCTGGAGCATTTCGACTCCGCACTGGTGCTCTTCGGGCCGTGCCCGCGCTGCGGCCAGCAGATGACCTTCACCGTCATCGAGGAACTCTTCCGCAGCGCCGATGGGGCGGCCCCCGTGCCCGCCCGACCGGTCGTCATGTACTGCACCGCCGAGACCGTGTACGAGGGCTCCCCCGACGGCCACACCGGCTGCGGCGCGTTCTGGAGTCTGCTGCTGCCGTCCGGAGCGGAGGCGTGAGCGGCGCTCTGCGGCCCGGTCCTGCGCCGACGGCCGCTCAGGTTCGTCGGGCCAGGTCGGTGCGGCGGGCTCTGGAACGGGAGCTCGGCCGGGTGCGCGAGGTCGCCGTGGCCTGGCGCAACGGACTTGGGGCGCTCCTGGCCGGACTCATCGGGTTCGGTCTGATCAGGGGTCGCAGCGATGTCGGACAGCTCGCCCCCGGCTGGTCCGTCACGGCGGGCGTGCTGCTGGTGGCCGCCCTGTCCGTGGGCGCGGCCGGAGCCTTCTGTCTGCTGCGCGCGGCACATGGCCGCCCCTCCGCCCGCCGGCTGTCCGAGTCGGACGCGACGGGACGGCCGCTCGAGGTCGAGGACCACGACGAGGCTCTGGCCAGCGCCCGCTTTCTGCGCACGGGGATCGTCTTGACCTGCCTGTGCACGGCCCTGCTCGTCACGGCGGTCGGCGTGACCTGGTACGCCCCGCCGAAGGATCCTCCGGGGCTGATGATCCGGCAGGGCACCGCCACACTGTGCGGGGAGGTCGTCTCGGCCCGCCGGGGCACGGTCGTGGTCAAGGTCGACGGTGTCGCCATGACCGTCGACCTGTCCCGGGCCGAGGCCGTCACCCCGGTCGTCTCCTGCCCCGCCGCCTCCCCGGGCACCGGGTAGGCCGGGACCGGTTCGTGGGCATCCTCCGGCCATGCCGCTCCCGCACCGTCTAGGCGTTCGACCAGCTCCGCGTGCACAGCACCAACCGGTAGCCGTCCGGGTCCTCGACGGTGACACCCCATTCGTTCCAGTACGGGTTGGGGGACAGGACCCGCTTGCCGCCGTGCCGTTCCAGGCGGGACACCAGGTCCTCCGGCACCGGTCCGTCGACGTAGATCACCAGGAGGTCCTCCTCGGTGGGGCGGGGTTCCACCGGGCGGGCGGGTTCGTGGACGAGCTCCAGGTGCCAGTCCGCGTCCGGCCGGCCGAGCATCAGCAGGTCGTGCCCGCCGGGTTCGGCACCGCCCTCGGCCCGCCAGACGACACCCAGGCCGAGTCCCTCGACCCAGAAGCGCTCGGCGGCGGCCAGATCACGGGACGGGCGGGCGATACGGATGTGGCTGCGGCCGTCTACGGGCATGGTTCCCTCTTCCCTGCGTGTACCGGAGGTGTACCGGGGGTGCACCGGCAGCGTAGGCAGCCATCGATCGTCGGCACATCGGCCGTCCGTCCTGCTCCCCGGGTCGTAGGACCACTCCGCGCGCCCACGCCCCGTTGACAGATGACGTTTCCGGCAACAACATCGGCCGAAACGCGCAGAAAAGAACAGCACGGCGGTACGGCAACGCCACACTCCGCCGTACTGTCCCGCGCCTCACCCCGACCACCGCGCACTCCGGCCGATTTCAGGGGCGGCCGGGGTGCGCGGCCCGCACCTTGACGCTCCCCCACCTGTTTCCCGGACGTTCCCTGACGTTCCCGGACGGGCCGGTGCCGCGCGGGCGGCTGTCAGTCCCGGTCGGGCTTTTCGGGGATCCCGTACGCGCGCTCCACCTTCAGCCGCAGCACCAGTCGGCGGTCGCGGACCATCGCGGCCCGGTAGTCGTCCCAGTCCGGGTGCTCTCCCAGGACGTCCCGGTAGAGGCGAATGAGTTCCTCCACCGTCTCGTCGTGCGGGTCCTTCGCGACCGGGGAGAGGTCGGCCGTTCCCTCGGCGACCGTGTAGGCCCACCGGTCGGCACTGGTGACGTGGTACGAGGCCCGGCTGTCACGGCGCAGGTTGCGGGTCTTGGCGCGGTCGTCGGTGATCGAGACCCGGATGATCCGTTCGTCGGGGTAGTAGGCGTGGTTGACGTTCGACAACTGGGGCCGGCCGTCGCCCTTGAGGGTGACCAGCACTCCACTGTGTCCCGTGGAGAGCGACCGGAGCAGCGCGTCCTCGTTCGCGTCCTGAGTCATGGCTCGGTCAACGGAAACGCACGCGTCGCGCATTCCCGGCGTCCGCTGTCGGGGCGTACGGCCCCCGTGAGTGACGATCATCATGATGAGGGGGGCCGAACCCCCGTTCCTGCGCGACGATGATGTCCGAGGTGATCCCGGCGAGTTGGCCGGACACCTTGCGGAACATGACGGAGGAGAGCGATGGCACAGCTGCGGCAAGAGGTGGACCCGACGGAGGCAGGGCTGGATCCGAAGGCGCTGGACCGTCTCGACCAGCATGTCGCCCACTTCGTGGACGAGGGGCGGCTGCCGGGCTTCCTGGTGTCCGTCGCACGCGGCGGACGCGTCGCCCACCTCACCACGCACGGCCACCGCGACCTCGCGGCCGGACTGCCCGTCGAGGCCGACACCCTGTGGCGGATCTACTCCATGACCAAGCCGGTCACCGCCGTCGCCGCGCTCCTCCTGGTCGAGGAGGGCCGCCTGTCGCTGGACGACCCGGTCGACCGCCACCTGCCGGCCTTCGCCGAACCGCGGGTGTACGTCGAGGGATCCGGTGCCGACATGGTGACCCGCCCCGCCCACGGCCCGATACGCGTCCGGCACCTGATGACCCACACCTCGGGCCTGACCTTCGCCTTCTACCACTCCCACCCGGTGGACGCCCTGTACCGCGCGGCGCACCTGGACTCGTCCGTCGTCCCGGGTTCCACCCTCGCGGAGACGGTCGACGTGTACGCGAGCCTGCCGCTCCAGTTCGAGCCGGGCACCCAGTGGAACTACTCGGTCGCCTCCAACGTGCTGGGCCGGATCATCGAGGTGGTGTCCGGGCAGCCGCTCGACACGTTCTTCGCCGAGCGGATCTTCGGACCGCTCGGGATGACCGACGCGGGATTCCGCGTCACCGACGAACAGGCGCCGCGGCTGGCCGAGTTGTACGGCGATGCCGACGCCGGCGGTATCGAGCCGATCCCGGGGCTCCCGCTGCGCGGCCGGCCGCGCTTCCTGTCCGGCAGCGGCGGGATGGTGGCCTCCGCCCATGACGTGCACCGCTTCATGGAGCTGCTGCGCCGCCGCGGCGAACTCGACGGCACGCGCCTGCTCACGCCGGAGTCGGTCGACCTGATGACCTCCAACCACCTTCCGGGCGGCGCCGACCTGCGCGCCTGCGGCAGCAAACCCGCACACGACGATCCCGGCAACGACGGCGTCGGCTTCGGCCTCGGCGTCTCCGTGGTGATCGACCCGACCCGCACGAACGCCCCCGCGGGCCTCGGTACGTACGGCTGGAGCGGTGTGGCGACCACGACGTTCTGGGTGGACCCCGGCCGCGATCTGACCGTGCAGTTCATGACCCAGCTGCGGCCGAAGAGCTCGCTGGCGCTGTATCCGGAGCTCAAGCGGTTGGTGCATGAGGCGGTCGCCGACCAGGGGTGATGCGGCCCCGAGGCCGGTCCGGCCGACAGCGGGTCAGGGCTCGGCTCAGGGGCGTCTCAGGGTCATCCCCGATCATTCGGAGCCCTGGTCCTGCCAGCCTGGGAGGGCGAGCGGGGAAGGCGGCCGCTCGGCACGGGGCGGCGGTCGTCGGGGGACGGGGGACGTGATGCGGGGCAGGCGTGGGTTCGTCGGGGCGACCGGGGCGGTCGCGCATCTGCGGTTGTTCACCTTGTCCGGCATCGCGACCGTGCTGGTCACCCGCGCCTTCCTGGCGCTGGCCGGATATCCCAGACTCGGCGGGGGCGAGGGCGGCCGGCTGCACATCGCCCACATGCTGTGGGGCGGGCTGCTGATGATGGCGGCGGCCCTGATCGCGCTGAGCTTCCTCGGCCGCCCCGCGCGCCTGGCCTGCGCGATCGTGGGAGGGATCGGCTTCGGGCTCTTCATCGACGAGGTCGGCAAGCAGATCACCGACGAGCCGGGCTACTTCTACCGGCCGGCCGCCGGCATCATCTACCTGACCTTCGCCCTGCTCCTGCTCCTCCCCCGGCTGCTGCGCGGCCGCTCCGACCTCACCCCGGAGCAACGCACCGCGCGCGCCGCCGACCTCGCGCTCACCGGCGTGGCGTCCGGGCTCACCCCGGCCCAGCGGCAGACGGCGATACGCCTGGTCGAGGGCGAGCGGAACGCGGTCGGCGAGGCACTGCTGCGGCTGCTGGCGACAGTGCCCGAGCGTCGGCCGGGCCTCTGGGAGCGACGGCGTCCGGGGGCGGCGCGGGTCCGGGACGCGCTGCGTCGGGCGGCGGGCCACCGGCTGGTGCTCACACTCGCGGTGGTCTGTGTGCTCACCGAGGCGCTGCTGTTCGCCGTGTGGCTGACCGTCGCGGGACTCGACGGCGAGCTGGCCTACGAGCCGCAGCGCGGCGCCCTGATGGGCATCCTGGTGAGCGCGGTGGCCTCGGCCGTGCTCGGGGCCGCCGGACTGGCCCGCCTGCGCGCGGACCGGCCCACCGCGTTGCGGCTGCTGCGTGCCGCGCTCCTGGTCGACGTCCTCGTCGGTCAGATATTCAAGTTCACGGTCAACCAGTTCGCGTCGGTCACGGAGCTGGTCTTCGACCTGTGCCTCCTGTGGGTGATCTCCACGCATCTGGTGCCGTTCGGATCCCGAGCGGCTCCCGCCCACTGACGCGCTTCCGCCGGCCGGCGGCTCCTGTCCGCCAGCGGCTCCTGTCCACCGGCGGCTCGTCTACCGGTCGACGCGGAGCGTGAAGTGGACGCCCTCGCGGGCGAGTTCGCCGAGCCACTCCTCGGAGCGTGCCGCCGTCTCCGCGGCCCGGGCCAGGCCCGGCGGGAGGGAGCCGTCGAGGATGTGGCGGACGCCGAGGGCGAGGGTGCGGGAGACACAGCGTGCCATCGCGCTCTCGTCCGGGTCGCCCACCAGATCCAGCAGGTAGGCGCCCGACCAGGTCCGGTCGGGCCCGCCGTGCACGTCCAGGGAGACGGCGAGGACGACACGGTCGCGGTCGGCGTCCGTGGTCGGGTACGTGGCGGCGAGTTCCCGGGCCAGGGCGGCGATCCGGGTGTCGTCGCCCGCCCGCAGCTCGGCGAAGACGTCGGCCCAGGCCCGCAGCCAGCCCTCCAGACGCAGGGTGCCGCGGACGAAGGTGCGTGGCTTCCAGCCGGCCGGCAGGCCGTACTGCTCCACGAAGGGCACGCTGTCCCGGTTGGGGTACACCTCGAAGGCCTCCCCGTCGACGACATGTCGCCGGGTCGCCTCCCAGGGCCGCTCGGCGGTGGTCTCGGCGCCGTCGTCGATGTAACGGGCGGGCGAGCGCAGGGCGTTGAGCACGCCGAAGGGGGCCCAGCTGAAGCGGTAGCGGAAGTCGTTCGGTTCGGCGGGGACACCCCCGCAGTAGGAGGTGAGGCGGTACGAGGCCGCCGTGTCGTCACCGACCGCCGCACGGGCGCGGGCGACCAGGCTGTGGGCGAAGAGGTGGTCGATGCCCGGGTCGAGACCGGCCTCGGTGAGGACGACGACCCCGGCCGCCACGGCCTCGGGGACCTGCTCCAGGACGGCGTCGGACACATAGCTGGAGCAGGCGAAGTGCGCCCGCCTCCGGACGCAGAGGGCCAGCAGTCCGGCGTGTTCGGTGGCCGGCAGCATCGACACCACCATGTCACCGGGGGCGAGTTCGGCCGCCAGGGCGTCCGGATCGTTGGCGCGCGGCTCGGCGCGGCCGGTGAGGCCGAGCGCGTCGAGGGCCTCGGCGGCGCGGGGCTCGGTGCGGTGCCACAGCCGTACCCGGTCGGCGGCCTCGCACAGGGCGGCCAGACCGCTGCCGGTGGACAGGCCCGCCCCGATCCAGTGCACGGTACCGCTCGCGGGAACCGGGTCAGACATGGCGGAACTCCCCTTCCTCTTCCTCGATGCCGAGTTCACGGCAGGCCAGGTGGAACCGGTCCCGGCAGCGTGCCCAGGGTCCGCCGGTCGAGAAGTCCAGCAGCTGGGGAAGCAGGGAGCCCGAGAAGTCGACGCTGGACTCCCGTGGGAGCAGGGACGGCAGGTTGTCGATGGCGATGAGGTCGAGCGGGGGTTCCTTGTGCAACCGGCGGACGGGTTCGGTCCACTCGGTGGTGCGGTCGTAGACCGGCAGGACGTTCAGCGGCGAGCCGACATCGCAGGTGACGTCGGAGAGGGTGCGCAGGCGGCGGGCGGGATCGTCCAGGTCCGCCTCGCGGACGAAGGGCGGGACGGGGGTGGTGGCCAGGACGCAGTTCACCAGCGCGTCGTGGGCGAGCAGGGCCGGGCGGTCCAGGTTCCGGGTCTCGTCCAGGTCCCAGCACGTCGGCTCGATCCCGGCGGTGTGGAGCGCGACGCGCGCGCCCCGGCCGCTGCGGCCCAGGGCCCCGATCACCAGCGCCGTGAACTCCGTGTCGGCGGCGACGGGCCTGAGGCGCTCCTCCAGCTCCTCCTGCGAGGTGGGCGTGAGGGGCGCGTCCAGCCTGCCCCGGTGCTGGAGCACGGCCAGGGCCGCGCCCAGGTATCCGGCCCAGTACCCGAAAGCCGCGAGTCTGCGGCCGGTGTCGTCCACCAGGTATTCGAGGTCGAGGAGCGTGCCGCCCCCGGCGGCGAACCGCCGCAGCAGTCCGGCCGCGCCCGGCTGCCGTTTGTAGGCGTGCCCGAAGAAGATGTGCCGGTGCCGCAACTCGGCGGGTTCGTCGGGGAGTTCCTTCAGGCCGAGGACGACGGCGTCCGCGGGCGCCGTCACCCAGGAGCCGGCCGGTGCGGTCCGGCAGCCGGCCGCCTCGTACTCCTCGACGGGGAAGATCCGCTGCGGGGACTCCTCGACGGTGAACGTCACGCCGGCGTCGACGAGCCGCCGGGCGTCGGACGGCACGATCGGCGTGCGCCGCTCGGTGGTACGGGCCTCGTGGCGCAGCCACAGATGAAGCTCGGTCATACCAGGTTGGCCTCCGGGCGCGGGGCGTCGGCCGCGAACCGGCCGGCGCTCAAGGGGCTGACGTCCACGAAGGGTACGCGGCCGAGGTACAGGTCGCGGACGACCTCGCCGACGGCGGGGCCCTGGAGGAAGCCGTGGCCGGAGAAGCCCGTCGCGTACAGGAAGCGGGAGACCGAAGTCGCCTCGCCGATCAGGGCGTTGTGGTCGGGGGTGTTCTCGTACAGGCCGGCCCAGCCGCCCGTGCGGCGCAGGTCCAGCAGGGCGGGCGCGCGCTGTTCCATGGCCGCGCACAGCCGGGGGATCCAGCGGTCGTGGGTGTCGGTGGCGAAGCCGGGCCGCTCGTCGGGGTCGGACATCCCCACGAGGAGCCCGGGGCCCTCGGAGTGGAAGTAGAGGCTGCTGGTGAAGTCGATGGTCATGGGCAGGTGGGGCGGCAGCCCCTCGACGGGTTCGGTGACCGCGATCTGCCGGCGCAGCGGCTGCACCGGCAGGTCCACCCCGGCCATCGCGCCGACCGCCCGCGACCAGGGGCCGGCCGCGCAGATCACCGTGTCGGTGGCGATACGGCCCAGCGTCGTCAGCACGGCGGTGATGGTGTCGCCGTGCCGTTCGATGCCGGTGACCTCGGTGTGCCGCAGGATGCGCGCGCCGTGCCGGCGGGCCTCGGCGGCGTAGCCGTGGACGACGGACTCGGGCGTGCAGTGGCCGTCGTCGGGCGAGAACGCGGCCGCGAGGAGTCCGTCGGTGCTGATCAACGGCGAGAGCCGGCGGGCCTCGGCGGGGTCGATCATGCGACTGGGCACGCCGAGGGAGTTCTGCAGGCGCACGCCCGCCTCGAAGGAGGCGACCTCCTCGGGTGTGGACAGCAGGAACAGATAGCCGACCCGGTGCAGCCCGATGTCCTGGCCGATCTCCTCCTCGAACCGTCCGAACGCCTCCAGGCTGCGCGCGCCGAGCTGGATGTTGAGCTCGTCGGAGAACTGCGCCCGTACTCCGCCCGCGGCCCTGGAGGTGGAACCGGCGGCGAGTTCGTCCCGCTCGATCAGGACCACGTCCCGTACCCCGGCGCGGGCCAGGTGGCAGGCGATGCTGGTGCCCATCACCCCGCCGCCGATGACGACGACACCGGCGCGGGCGATCACCGGGCGGCTCCCCGAGCCGCCTCGACGACGGCCCAGGCGGCGGCCGCGTCCTGGATGCCGAGGCCGACGCTGTTGTAGTGGACGACGTCCTGCGGGCCGGTGCGGGCGCGGCGCTCTCCGGTGAGCACGGCACCCAGCGGAACCAGGTCTTCCATGGTCAGCAGTCCTTCCCTCAGGGCGTCCACGACGGGCCCGGCGTGGAGCGCGGCGGTCTCGGGGTCGTCCACCACGACGGCTCCGCGGGCTCGGGCCCGCCGGAGCACCTCGGCGTCCACCTCGCGGCGGCCGGGCTCGAAGGAGCCCACACTGACGACGGTGCAGCCGTCGGCCAGCCACCGCCCGCGCAGCACGGGTGTGGTGCTGAGGGTGCAGGCCGCGACGACCGAGGCGCCGGTCACGGCCGTCTCGGCGGTGGCGGTCGGTTCGACGGGCAGGTCCAGTTCGGCGGCCAGGGTGTCGGCGGCGCGGGCGCGGTGGGCGGCGGTCGGGCTCCACAACCGTACGGACTTCACCTCCCGTACCCGGGCGATGGCCCGCGCGTGGGCGAGGGCCTGGGTGCCGGAGCCGAGGATCGCCAGGTCGACGGCGTCGGGGCGGGCCAGCGCGTCGACGGCGACGGCACTGGCCGCGGCGGTGCGCAGGGTGGTCACCACGGTGCCGTCCAGGACGGCGGTGAGGCGGCCGGTCACCGGGTCGAGCACGGTGATCACGGCGTGGACGGTGGGCAGTCCGGCCGCCGCGTTGCCGGGGTTGACGCTGCCGATCTTCGCGACGGCTCCGCTGTCCGCGGACAGCCGGGAGAGGTAGGCGAAGACGACGCTGTCGTCGAAGCGGCTGGGGTGCATGATCTTCGCCGGCAGGTCCGCTTCCTGCCGGCCGAGCGCGGTGAACGCGGCGCGCTGGGACCTGATCGCGGTGTCGAGGTCGAAGAGCTGCTCGACCCGGTCGGCGGCGAGGAAGAGGATGTCGTCGGTCACCTCGTGTTTCCTTCCCCCACGGGGGCCGCCTGTATGCCCGTCGGCGGGGAGGCTCCGGGCGCGGCGGCCGGTGCCGGTGCCGGTGTGCCGACACCGTGGCGGCCGCCGCGGGCCCAGGAGGTCAGGAGGAGCTGACCACCGCGTCCAGGTGGGGCAGGTGGTGGTCCAGCCGTTCCCGCTTGGTGCGCAGGTAGGTGATGTTGTTCTCGCACGGCGGTATCAGCAGCGGGACCGTCTCGGCGACCCGGATGCCGTGCCGCACCAGCGCCTCCCGCTTGCGCGGGTTGTTGGACATGAGCCGGACCGAGTTCACGCCCAGGTCGTGCAGGATCCCGGCGGCGACGCCGTAGTCGCGGGCGTCCACCGGCAGGCCGAGCGCGAGGTTCGCCTCGACGGTGTCCAGGCCCTCGGCCTGGAGCGCCATCGCGCGCAGCTTGGCTAGCAGCCCGATGCCGCGGCCCTCGTGACCGCGCAGGTAGACGACGACGCCGGCGCCCTCGGCGGCCACGGCGCGCAGCGCGGAGGCCAGCTGGTCGCCGCACTCGCAGTGCTGGGAGCCGAACGCGTCACCGGTCAGGCACTCGGAATGCAGACGGGTGAGCACCTCGTCCGTGCCGATCTCGCCGTAGACCAGGGCCACTTGTTCCTCGCCCCGGTCGTGATCGAGATAGCCGACCGCCTGGAATTTCCCGTACACGGTGGGCAGCGGGGCATTCACGACGCGTTCCACACCCGTGCGCTGTGGTGACTTCTTGCCGAGCACGCCAATTTTTTCTGTCATGATCTGTTTCCTAAGCAGAGACGAAAGGCCGTGAAAAGATGAGTGGTTCGGGAATACGGTCGGCGGCGTACGGTCTGGTGCCGGCGGACACTACGGAAGACGTACGGACACGAGGCGCGGGCGTCTCACCCCAGGTGGCCGTTCTTCCGGTCGGCAGCTTCGAACAGCACGGTCCGTACCTGCCGTTGGCGACCGACACACTGGTCGCCTGTGCCATCGCCCGGGAGATCGCCGGCGCGTACCCGGTGCACCTCCTTCCGCCGGTGACCATCGCCTGCTCGCACGAGCACGCGGCCTGGTCGGGAACCGTCAGCATCTCCTCCGTGACCCTTCACGCGGTGGTACGGGACATAGCGGCGTCGCTGCGCCGCTCGGGCGTCGAGGCCCTGGTGCTGGTCAACGGACACGGCGGGAACTACGTCCTGGGCAACGCCGTTCAGGAGTCCTCCGCGCGCGGTGAGCGGATGGCGCTGTTCCCGGCCCCGGAGGACTGGGAGGCGGCGCGGGAGCGGGCCGGGGTGGCGACCTCGCTGCTCACCGACATGCACGCGGGGGAAATCGAGACCTCCATCCTTCTGCACGCCCATCCCGAAATGGTCCGGCCCGGTTACGAGTCGGCCGATTTCGTCGCGGACGACCGCCGTCATCTGTTGTCCGTCGGGATGTCCGCCTATACCGATTCGGGCGTCATCGGCCGTCCTTCCCTGGGGTCCGCGGAAAAGGGGAAGGAACTGCTGGCGAGCCTCGCCGATTCCTTCGAGACGTATTTCTCGATCCTCACTTCGGCGGCGCCGGAGAGCGCCGGGGAAGCCGGGCGCGGGTAGTCGTCCGCCGCCCCGTGGCCGGGCTCCGGATCCGCTACGGCGGTCCTGGCTCCCGCCCTCGTCCCGCGCAGGCCCGTGTACCAGCGGGCGGCCAGGACGACGGCCCCCGGCAGGGCGGCGACGAAGCTGAGCACGCCGTAGACCACCGCGACCGCGAGGCCGCTGCTCGCGCCGAGGCCCGCCGCGCCGAACGCCCAGGCGGTGACGCCCTCGCGCGGGCCCCAGCCACCGACGTTGAGCGGCAGGCTCATGGCGAGCAGGGCGAGCACCGCGAGGGGCAGCAGGACGGCGACGGAGGCGGCGGAGCCGGTGACCCGGGCGGCGACGACGAACATGCCGAGGTGGCCGGAGAGGACGACGGCCGAGGACACCGCGACTCCGGTCCGGTTGCGGCGGGACAGCAGTCCCTCGCGGGCCTCGGCGAGCGTGGCGCGCAGGGCCCGTCCGCGGCGCGAGGGCGGCCGGTTCATCCGGAGGGCCACGGCGACCGCGAGCGCGCCCAGTGCGGCGAGTGCGACGAGCGGGGCGAGGTTGCGCGCGTCGTCCCGCACGGGCGACGGCAGGGTCAGCAGCACCGCCGCGCCGACGCCGGCCAGCACGAGCTGGCCCGCGGCCCGTTCCAGGACGACGGAGCGGACGCCGCGGCCGAGGTCGCCGGTGCTCTGCCCGTGCCGGACCGCGCGGTGGACGTCGCCGAGGACGCCGCCGGGCAGCGCCGCGTTGAGGAACAGCGCACGGTAGTAGTCCGCCACGGCCGGGGCGAGCGGCAGCCGGATGCCCAGGCCGCGGGCCACCAGCGCCCAGCGCCAGGCGCTGAACACGGTGGTGACCAGGCCGATCCCGAGGGCCACCAGGAGCGTCGCCCCGTCGATCCGCCGCAGTCCGTCCACGAACACGCCGGTGCCGAGGCGCCACAGCAGCACGGCGAGGATGACGGCACCCGCGACGGTGCCGAAGTGGGTGCGGACGGCACGGGAGTTGACCACGGCGAGCAGTGTGCGGAGTGCGCCGCGCCACGGGAACGCGGCGGGCGCCGTGGCGTCGGCGTCGGTCCGCTCCCCGGTCACGATCACACCGATCCGCTCCGCGGCGACGGCCGCACCGCCGGGCCGCCCACCGGCGTGGCCGTGCGCGGCGCTCCGCACGGCCAGCAGCTCCGCCCGCGCGGCGATCGCCTCGGCCCGGTCCGCGAAGGGCCCGGTCGGAGGCACGAGTTCCGCCACGGGCACCGCGAACACGACCGGCTCCGCGTGCCGCGACCCGCTCCGCCCCGACGCCGCACGGGCCGACGGCGCACCGGCCTCGGTCCCCCGCTCACCCGCCTCTACGTCCGGTCGGCCCGCCTCTACGTCCGGCTCACCCGCGGAGGCGGCCGCCGCGCCCGCGCCGACCCGCCCGCCACGCGCCCCGGCCGGCCTCGCCTGCGGCGCATCGTCCGGATGCCCCGCCCGACGCTCCGCCTCACCCGACGCGACCCGTGATTCGCCCGACCGCACGCTCAGCTCGCCTGCCTGCGCGGGCCTGGCGGTGGGCAGGGCGATCGGCCTGCCCGCGCGGTGCCGTTCGGCGCGTCGTGCGGACGCCCGGACGGTCGTTTCCCGCCACGGGGCGATCACCCCGCTCCCGTCGACGCCTGCGACACGCGGCTCGGTGCTCACGGGCCCCGGCCCGGCGCTTCTTCCGCGTGGCTCGCTCCTCCGGGCGCGGGACTTGATCGCCCCCACCCGCTGTCGTACTCCGGTACCGGCACCGGGCCGGGCCGCCCGTACCCGGACCGTCTCCACGCTCATGACGCTCCGCCTGTCGGGCGGGACAGGGCGAGGAGGTCGGTGTGGTGGACCACGACGCGCAACTCCCCCGCCGCACAGGCTTCGAGGCGCTCGCGCAGATACGGTTCCGCGCGCTCCTTCAGCTCGGGCCGCTCCTCGACGGCCGCGCCGACCCAGCCGCGCAGCCACTGGGCCGTCAGCTCGGACTCGGCGGGCCCGAGCCGCCAGGGGCTCGGGTGCAGCCGTACCGTCGCGCCGCGTTCGGAGAACGCCTCGCACGCGACGGTGACCGCGTCGGGGCCGAGCAGTCCGTCGCGGCGCTGGTGGGCGTTGAAGGCCGCGGCGATCTCCTCGTCCATCGGGTGGGACGGGGTGAGTTCGACGCGGCCGGCGACGGAGAGCGTCAGCAGGGCCGGACAGCCGGCCCCGGTGCAGGCGGCGGCGAGGGTGTCGATCTCCTCGCGGGTGAGGACGTCGAGCAGTGCGGAGGCCGTCACCAGCGAGGCGCCGGCGAGGGCGTCCGGGGTGAGCCTGCCGACGTCACCGCGCCGGGTCTCGACCGTGACGCGGCTGCCGTCGGCGGCGGAGCGCGGGGAGGCCACCGCCGCGAAGTGGAGCAGGTAGGGGTCGCGGTCGTGCAGGATCCAGTGCTGGGCGCCGTCGATCCGGGGGGCCAGCCAGCGGCCCATCGAGCCGGTGCCGCAGCCCAGGTCGTGGATGACGAGCCCGGCCTTGCCCGGCAGGTTGGCGAGCCGGATGCGCAGCGGGTCGAGCAGGTCGTGCGCCCGCGCGGCGGCGTCGGGACCCTCGCGCAGTTCCAGCCACTCGGGGGCGTAGCGCGGCGGGTCGTCGGGCCCGGCGTCCCGCAGCTTCACCGTGGGCCGCTCGCCGAGGCGAAGCACGGGCCCGGCCCCGGCGATGACGGTTTCGGCGTCCCCGGCGGCCTGGGCCAGGAACGACCCTCCGAGCTGCCCCGGTCCCGCCGCACCGGCCGCACCAGGGAGCACCCCGCCGACCTGCCCGGCCTGCCCGGGCTGCCCGGGCTCGTCGGTCTGCTCGTGCTGTCCCGAAGCCGCCCCGGCACCCCCGCCCGCCCCCGCATCCGTGAGCACCGGCTCCACCGCCTCCCTGGGCCCGGGCTGTGCCGGGATCCGTCCCGTCCGCTGAGTCATCGCCGTCTCCCTCATGCCGCCCTCCGGGGATCGCTCGACAGCCGGCCCAGTACCCCGGCCAGACTGCGGGCCGTGGCCGCCCAGCCGCCCAGGGCGGCCCGCCGCCCCCGGGCCGCGGCCTTCAGGCGCCGTCTGACGTCCGCCTCGCCGAACCAGCCGCGCAGTTCGGCGGCGAGGGCGGCGGGGTCCTCCGGCGGGACGAGAATGCCGGGCACCCCTCCGTCGGGGGCGCGGCCGACCGCCTCGGGCAGCCCGCCGACATCGGTGGCCAGCACCGGGATGCCGCGGGCGAGGGCTTCGGTCACCGCCATGCCGTACGTCTCGGCGTAGGAGGTGAGGACCATGAGGTCGGCGGCGTGGTAGCTGGCGTCGAGTTCGGCGCCGGCCTGGGGGCCCGCGAGATGCAGGCGGTCCTGGAGGCCGTACTTCTTGATCAGGACCCGCAGGCTCGCGACGTACTGCGGGTCGTGGGTGAGTCCGCCGACGCAGACGCAGCTCCACGGCAGTTCGGTCACCGTGGCCAGCGCCTCGATCAGCCGGTGCTGGCCCTTGCGCGGGGTCACCGCGGCGACGCACAGCAGCCGGGAGACGCCGTCGGTGCCGGGGGCGAGGGGGGCGATGTCGGCGCCGGGGGCGGCGACATGGACCCGGTCGGGGGCGAGCCCGTGGTGGGAGACGAGCCGGCGGACCGCCCAGTCGCTGGTGGCGACGACCGCGGGCACGGCCCGCAGGACGGCGCGTTCCCTGGCGTCCAGGTCGGCCGCCGTCGCCGGGTCCAGTCCCGTCTCGTCGCCGAGCGGGAGGTGGACGAGGACGGCGAGGTTCAGCCGCTCCGTCTCCGGTACGACGATCTCGGGGACCCCGCAGGCGACCAGGCCGTCCAGGAGGACGATCGTCCCGTCGGGCAGGTCCCGCAGTGTGCGGGCGAGTTCGGCGCGGGCCGCCGCTCCCGGGCGGGGCCATTCGCCGGGCACCGCGTGCTGGTGCACCTGCCAGCCGAAGCCGGCCAGGTCCAGGCTCACGCGCCGGTCGTAGGCGTTGCCGCCGCTCGGCACGGTCGGGTCGTCGACGCCGCCCGGCATGACGAAGTGCACGGAGCGCAGGGACATCGGGATGATCTCGGCGTTCTTGAGGGCGGAGTGCTGGACCGGCAGGTAGTCGAGCCGCGACTCGACACCGCCCGGTACGCCCGGCATCGCCTTCTCGACCTGTTCGATCTTCTCCAGGGTCACGTCGGTCACAGCGCACGCTCGTAACTCGCCCAGGCGACGTGCGATTCGTGCAGGGTGACCGTGAGGCCCGCGAGGCCCTTGGCGCCCTCGCCGAGGGCGCCCTTCTCGATCCGCTGGGCGAGCCGGTCCGCGATGACCTTGGCCAGGAACTCCGTGGAGGTGTTGACTCCGGCGAAGTCGGGCTCGTTGTCGAGGTTGCGGTAGTTCAGCTCGCTGACGACGGCACCGAGTTCCTGGGTGGCCAGGCCGATGTCTACGACGATGTTGTCGTCGTCCAGCTGTTCGCGCCGGAAGGTGGCGTCCACCAGGAACGTCGCTCCGTGCAGACGCTGCGCGGGGCCGAAGACCTCGCCGCGGAAGCTGTGGGCGATCATGATGTGATCGCGGACGGTGATGCTGAACAACGGACGACCCTCCAGGTGCGGCGCGTCTGGTCCCCCTGCTGATCCCTTCCGGGGGATGCCGTGTAGTACGGCTCTTCGCTTCCCCGTGTTCAGCGGCCTCTCACTCTTTTCTCAGGTCAGGCGCTCTTGTCGTACCTCACGAGGTGACACAGGGCCGGAATCTCCCCAGAGGTCAGTTTCGGCATCACCTCCGGCAGTTCCTCGAACGCGCTTTCCCCTGTGATGAGCGCGTCGAGTGACGGATCGGCGAGGAGGTCGAGCGCGAGAGCCAGGCGGTCGGCGTAGGAGCGGGTGGAGCGGCGGGCCGGGGAGACGGTGCCGACCTGGCTGCTGCGGATGACGAGCCGTCGGGAGTGGAAGGCCTCGCCGAGCGGGAGGCTCACCTTCCGGTCGCCGTACCAGCTCAGTTCGAGGACCGTGCCCTCGGCCCTGAGGAGTTCCAGGGAGCGGGCGAGTCCCTGTTCGGTGGCGCTGGCGTGGACGACGAGGTCGCAGTCGCCGCGGGCGTCGGCGGGGGAGGCGAAGTCGACGCCGAGGGCCTCGGCGGTCTTCGCGCGGGCGGGGTCGGCGTCGACCAACTGGACGCGGACGCCGGGGAAGCGGGCCAGCAGCGCGGCGACCGAGCTGCCGACCATGCCGCCGCCGACCACCGCGATCCGGTCGCCCACCAGGGGCGCGGCGTCCCACAGGGCGTTCACGGCGGTCTCGACGGTGCCGGCGAGGATCGCCCGTTCGGCGGGCACGGTCGGCGGTACGACCGTCACCGCGCTCGCGGGGACGACGTAGCGCGTCTGATGCGGGTAGAGGCAGAAGACCGTACGGCCGACGAGCGCCTCGGGCCCCTCCTCCACCTCACCGACGCTGAGGTAGCCGTACTTCACCGGGCCCGGGAAGTCACCGTCCTGGAAGGGGGCCCGCATGGCCGCGTACTGGTTTTCGGGGACGCCGCCGCGGAACACGAGTGTCTCCGTGCCCCGGCTGACCCCCGAGCAGAGCGAACGGACGACGACCTCGTCCTCGGCGGGGTCGGGAAGGGCCACGTGGCGTATCTCGCCGTGGCCCGGAGAGCTGAGCCAGAACGCACGTCCGGTGCGCTTCATCGGCATCCTCCTGAACGATCGGGAAGCTGTTCACGTACCGAGGTGTGCACAGGCCGCGCACAGTACGCGGCCTTGATCGACTCTGTCACCTGGCCGGAGGAATGTGCGGTGGCCCTGAACAACACTTACGAGGCAAGGCTGGTCCAGCAGGAGACCGCGGTGGGAGCGGGCCTGCAGATCCTGTTGCTGGCCCTGCTCGGAACGGCGATCGGCCTGGGGCCGGCGGGCTGGCTGACCGGCCTCGCCTTCGCCATCGCCACCTGGGCGGTGCTCTCGCGGGCCCTGCACCGGACGCGGCCGCGCTCCTTCGGGCCCGCCAACCGGGTGACGCTCGGCCGGGCGACGCTGGTCGGCGCGGTGACCGCGCTGGTCGCCGACTCCTTCGAGAGCTCGCCGCCGGTGACCGTGTTCGTCGGTCTGACGGCGGTGGCGCTGATCCTGGACGGCGTGGACGGCAAGGTCGCCCGCGCCACGGGCACCTCGACCCCGCTGGGCGCGCGTTTCGACATGGAGGTCGACGCGTTCCTGATCCTGGTGCTCAGTGTGTACATGTCGATGTCGCTGGGCCCGTGGGTGCTGCTGATCGGCGCCATGCGCTACGGCTTCGTCGCCGCGGCCCGGGCCTGGACGTGGCTGAACGCCCCGCTGCCACCGAGCACGGCCCGCAAGACGGTCGCCGCGCTCCAGGGTGTCCTGCTGCTGCTGGCCGCGTCGGGTCTGCTGCCGTACGCGGGGACCTTCGCCGTCGTCGCGGTCGCCCTGGCCGCGCTGGTCTGGTCGTTCGGCCGGGACATCCTGTGGCTGTACCGCACGCACCGGGCCGAGCGGGCCGTCGTGACGGAGATGCTGGAGCTGGTGGCGGAGCCGGTCCCGGCGTCCTGAAGGAACGTCACCCCTTCAAAGGAACGTCACCCCCTCAACGGCACCCGGTACACGCTCGACCCGCGCCGCCGGAAGCCCAGCCGCTCGTACACCCGATTGGCCGCCGCCCGGTCCGGGCGGGAGGTGAGATCGACGGTACGGGCCCCGGCCTCCCGGGCCAGCCGCAGAGCCTCATGGGTGAGCAGCCCGGCGACTCCGCGACCACGGGCCTCATGATCGACGACCACGTCCTCGATACGGGCCCGCAGCCCGGACGGCACGGGGAACATCACGAGGGTCAGGGTGCCGACGATCCGGCCGCCCGCTCGGGCGACGAGCACGGTGTTCGCGTCGCACGACAGGATCCGCCCGACCGCGGCGAGGTCGAGAGGTGCGGCGGTCCGCGACAGCTGCGGCAGCATCCGGGCGAGGGCGTCGACCAGTTCCTGGTCCGCCGACCCGGCGATCTCCACACGGACGTCCTGGGTCTCCATGGCCGGACCCTACTATCGGGGGCCGCCACCCGTGACTGCGGGCCGCGGCAGCAGCGCGACGGCCGCCGCCGGCACCGCGGCCAGCACCAGCCAGGGCACCGCGACCGGCAAACCGCTGTCCAGCAGGGTGCCACTGGCCGAACTGCCCACCAGGACGATCAGTCCGGACACCGAGGACAGCGCCCCCATGTACAGGCCGAGGCGGCCCTCCTCGGCGAGGTCGGGCACCCAGGCGCGGGCGACCGGGGCCACCAGCATCTGGCCGAGGGTCAGCAGGACGACGAGGCCGGCCGCGGGCAGCAGTCCCGCCGTACCGGTCCAGCCGGCGGGCCGGGCCGCGGCCACCACCGCGAACCCGGCGGCGATGATCAGCAGTCCGGTCACCATCGACCGGCGCAGGTCGAGCCGGTCCCCCACCCAGCGGGTGACGGGCAGCTGGGCGGTCACCACCAGCAGCGACGACAGCGCGAACAGCCAGGCCAGCGGCGCCTGCGAGCCCGCCGCGCGCTCCACCTCGGCGGGCAGGGCCAGATAGAGCTGGTTGTAGGCGAGCAGGTAGGAGCCGTAGGCGCAGCACAGCGCCAGGAAGCGCCGGTTGCGCAGCAGCGGCCCGATCCCGCCGCGCACCTCGACGCGTTCCCGGCCGGGTATGTGCTGCGGCAGCAGCCAGGCGTGCCCGGCGAGGACGAGGACGAAGATCCCCGCGCCGGCCAGGCACACCGTGCGGAAGTCCACCGACAGCAGCAGCGCGCCGAGCAGCGGTCCGACGAAGGCGCCGGCCTGTCCGGCGACGGTGAACAGCGCGAGCACGCGGGTGCGGGAGCCGCCCTGTTCCTCGTGGACGACCGCCTGCCGGGCCACCTCGGACTCCACGGCGGGCGAGAACAGCGCGGCCGCGAACCCGATCAGCAGGACCGCGCAGATCACCGACCAGGTCTGCGCGGCGTACCCGAGCCAGGCGAATCCGGCGATCCGCAGCACGCATCCGGCGAGCACGACCGGCCGGATGCCGTACCGGTCGGCGAGCGCCCCGCCGACCACGAACAGCCCCTGCTGGCTGAAGGTCCGCAGCCCGAGCACGAACCCGACCAGCCAGCCCGCCATCCCCACGGCCTGTCCGAGGTGTTCGGACAGGAACGGCAGCACGGCGAAGAAACCGACGTTGAAGGCGAGTTGAGTGAGGATCAGCAGCCGCAGCAGCGGCGAGAGCCGGTCACGCCCGGCCGCCTTGCGCGTGCCGGTCGTCAGGACGGTCATGGGGTTCCCACCAATTCCGGTGTTCGGGACGGCAGTTCGACCGCGGTCGCGGGGGTACGACGTCGGGGGCGCCGCCCGCGCCACCGCACCCCGCCCGCCGCGCTCACCGCGAACGCCCCGAGCAGGGCAAGGACGGCGGCGGGGGCGAGGACGGCCCAGGGGGCGCGTTCGGCATAGGGCTGGTTCTCGGCGAGGAGGAGGCCCCACTCCGGGGAGGGCGGCTGGGCGCCGAGGCCGAGGAAGGCGAGGGAGGCCAGCGCGAGCGCGATGCCGGGCAGGCGCAGCAGGGCGTGGCGGGTGACGGGCGGCAGCACGGCGGGCAGGAGTTCGTGCCGCAGCAGGTAGGCACGGCTCGCGCCGAGTCCGCGGGTGGCGGTGAGGTGGAGGGCGGCGCGTTCCTGGCGCAGCAGCGCGGCGGTGTGCGCCGCGAGGGGCGCCCAGGCGACGGCTCCCACGGCGAGCGCGGGGGTGGCGGTTCCGCTGCCCGCGACGGCGGTGACCAGGAGGGCGAGGAGGACGGGCGGTACGGCGTTCACGGTATCCACGAGCGGGCCGGAGACCCGGGGCAGCAGGCCGAGCAGGACGCCGGTGAGCAGGGCGGCGGCGCTGATCGCGGCGGCGAGCAGCAGGGTGTCGAGGGCGCCGTGGGAGACCCGGGCGAGGACGTCCCGGCCGAGCGCGTCGGTGCCGAACGGGTGGGTTCCGGAGGGAGCTTGGAGGCGTGCGGTGGTGTCCAGGGCGAGCGGGTCGCGGGGCAGGCCGAGCGCGACGACGGCGAGGAGCAGTCCGCCGTACACCAGGGGCAGGGTCCGGCGGGCCGGGGGTGCCGGGCGGTGCAGGGAGGACAGCGCTCCGTCGCGCAGGGCGGGGCCGGTGAGGCGGTGGGTGGCGAGGGCGGCGAGTCCGGCGGCCGTGGCGGCGAGCAGCAGGAGGGTGAGGGTGCCGGCCTGGAGGACGGGCAGGTCCTGGGCGAGTGCGGCCTGGAGGGTGGTGCGGCCGAGGCCGGGGATGTCGAAGATCTGCTCGACCGCGACGGCGCCGCCGGTCAGGCCTACGACGAACAGGCCCAGGTTGGGCAGCAGTCCGGGCAGGCAGCGGCGGACCGACTGGCGGGCGATGCGCCGGCCGGGCACTCCTCGGGCGTCGGCGGCCAGGGCCCACGGCTCGGTGAAGGCGCCGGGCAGCAGGTCGTCGAGGAGCCGGCCGAGCACGGCCCCGGCGGGCAGGCCGAGGGCGAGCGCGGGCAGGACCGTCCACTCGGGCCCGTACCAGCCGAGGGCGGGCAGCCAGCCCAGGTGTACGCCGACGACGGTGGCGAGGACGGACGCGGTGAGGAACTCGGGCAGAGCGGCCAGGACCGCCGAGCCGCCGCCTCCCGCACGCCGCCCGTGCAGGCCGCGGCGCGCGCCGAGCCACAGGGTTCGGGCGCACACCAGGGTGGCGGTGACCGCGGCCGCGACGAGGGCCACCGCCATCAGCAGCAGGGACACGCCGAGGGCCTGGAGCACCGCGGGGGTGACCTCGGTGCCGTTGAGCCAGGACCGCCCGGCGTCCCCGTGCCCCAGCCCGCCCAGCCACTGTCCGAGCAGGTGGAACGGGCCCTGGTCCAGGCCGAGTCGGGCGCGGATGTCCGCCAGCACCTCGGGCGTGGGGTCGCGGTCGGCCGAGCGGGCCTTCAGGACGGTCAGGGCGGGGTCGGTGCGGGTCAGCCAGGGCAGCAGGCCGATGCCGCACACGAGGGCGACCGCCAGCACGGCACGCCACAGGAGTGCGGTCACTTGCCGTCGCACGGGTCAGCGCCGCGTTCCGGTGCCGAGGAGGGTGCGCTCGTAGGGGTCGAGGAGCACACCGCTGACCGAGCCGCCGACGCCGGTGATGATCCGCTGGTGGACCAGCGGGACGACGGCGTCGGTGCCGAGGATCGCGGCCTCGGCGGTCATGGCCGCGTCCTGCCGCTTCGCGGTGTCGGCGATGCCCTCGGCCTTCGCCACGGCCCCATCGACGTCCTTGTCGCACAGCTGGGCGATGTTGAAGCCGCCGTCGCAGGTGTAGTCGCCGGCCAGGACGGCCACGGGGTCGCCGGTGTCGACGAGGGTGTTGCGGGCGAGGACGAACGCGTCGAACTTCCCCTCCAGCGCGTCGCTCTCCAGCCGCGAGTACTCGCGCACCTCCAGCGCGACCTTGAACCCGGCCTTCTCCAGCTGCTGCTTGAGCACCTGGGCGACTTCGGGGAGTTCGGGCCGGTTGTCGTAGGTGGCGAGGGTGATGCGCGCCCCGTTCGGGGCGCCGGCCTTCGCGCGTCCGGCCGGCTGCTGCCGCTTGCCCTCGGCCCAGGTGAGGGCGGGTCCGTAGATGCCGGCGCCGGGGTCGGCGTGCCCCTCGTACACGCCCTGGGCGAGCGCTGAGGTGTCGACGGCCGCGCGGGCGGCGGCCCGGAGCCCCGGGTCCTTGAAGGGGCCCGACCGCGCGTTGAGGAGCAGGCTCGTGGTGCGGGTGGTGGCCGTCTCCTTGCGGGTGTTCTTGTCGAGGGTGGCGGCCTGGGCGACCGGGACCGCCTCGGCGACGTCGACCTCGCCGGTGCGCAGGGCGCTCGCGCGGGCGGTGCCGTCGGCGATGAAGCGGACGTCGACGCCGGATGCCTGGGCGCGGCCGTCCCAGTAGTCGTCGAAGCGGGCGAGGGTGGCGGACGTGGAGCCGTTGACCTTCGTCAGCTCGAAGGGGCCGGTGGCGGTGCCGACCGGGTCGGCGGCACCCTTCGCGTCGTAGGCCTTCGGGGACAGGACGCCGAGGCTGGGGCTGGACAGCCGCAGGGGCAGCACCGGGTCGGGGGCGCCGGTGGTGATCCGTACGGCGGTGCCGGCGGCCTGGGCGGTGAGGGTGACACCGGCCAGGGCGGCGGGTGCCGGCTTGGCCTCGGTGGCGTGGGTGAGGGCGGCGGCGACGGCCTTCGGGGTGACCTCGGAGCCGTCCTGGAAGGTGGCCTCGCGCAGGGTGAACAGCCAGGTGCGGTCGTTCTCGCGGCGCCAGGACGCGGCGAGCGCGGGGGCGGCGGCGCCGTTGGCGTCCAGGGCGGTCAGGCCCTCGGTCACGCCGAGGCGGCTGAGGATGGTGGCGTCGGCCCCGTACGGCGAGAGGTTCTCGGCGGGCGGGAAGGCGAGGGCGACCCGGAGGCGCGTGCCGTCCTTCGCGTCGCCCGCGGAGTCGCCGCCGCCCGAGGCGAAGCAGGCGGTCAGGAGCGGGGCGAGCAGCAGGGAGCCCAGGATGTGTCGGCGTCGCACGGTGGTCATCGCCCCATCGGTATCTCGAAGTGGACGACGTGGTTCCCGCCGTCCGGGTCCTCGCGCTCGTCGTGCACGACCTTGCCGAGCGAGCGCCAGAAGGGTTCGGCGCCCGGGACGGCCGGGTCGGTGTGGAGGTAGACGGAGCGGTAGCCGCCGTCGGCGGCGGCGAAGGCGAGCAGCTCCTCCACCAGTCGGCGGGCGAGGCCGCGCCTGCGGTGCTCGGGGCGGACGTACACCCGGCGCAGCTGGGCGGTCTCGCCGGAGGGGAAGCGCTCGGCGAGGTGGCGCGGGTTCGGCGGGTGGGCCGGGCCCCGGGAGTCGAGCGCGGCGGTGGCCACGACGGCTCCGTCGGCCGGGTCGACGGCGACGAGCAGGGTGTGACGGGCGGGGGCGAGATAGGCGGCGGCCGGATCGATGATGTCCGCGTGCCATCGGGGCACGTAGCCGGTTCCGAAGTCGCGGTAGACGGTGTCGAGCATCACGGCTCGCGCACTTTCGAGGTCGTCCGGGCTCGCCGCCCTGATGCTGTAGTCACGCACTTGCACATCATATGCATTAAGCGCAAGAGGTTGATCAGGGGGCGATTTGACAGTGATCGACAACACGCCTAAAACCTAACGACATGACATCCATTTTCAAAAAGATGGAGCGGTAGTGCGCATCGCGTTCGTCGGCAAGGGTGGCAGCGGCAAGACCACTTTGTCGGCGCTCTTCTCCCGGCATCTGGCGCGCTCGGGCGCGCCGGTTCTCGCCGTCGACGGGGACATCAACCAACACCTGGCCGAGGCGCTGGGCCACGACGGGGACGACCTGGGCGCGCCTCCCCTCGGTGCCCATCTCTCCGAGATCAAGGAGTACCTGCGCGGCACCAACCCGCGGATCGCCTCCACCGAGGCGATGATCAAGACCACTCCTCCGGGCCGCGGTTCGCGCCTTCTGCGGCTGCTCGGGGACGACGAGCTGCACACGCGGCACGTCCGGCGCGCGGGTGACGTGCCGCTGATGGTCACGGGCGAGTTCGACGAGAGCGACCTCGGAGTGGCCTGCTACCACTCCAAGCTCGGCGGGGTGGAGCTCTACCTCAACCACCTGGTCGACGGCCCCGGCGAGTACGTCGTCGTCGACATGACGGCGGGCGCCGACGCCTTCGCCTCGGGCCTGTTCTCCCGCTTCGACCTGACCTTCCTGGTCGCGGAACCGACCCGCAAGGGCGTCTCGGTCTACCGCCAGTACCGGGACCACGCCCAGGAGTTCGGCATCCGGATCGCCGTCGTCGGCAACAAGGTGACCGGCGAGGACGACCTGCTCTTCCTCAAGGAGCAGGTGGGCGACGACCTGCTGACCCACCTGGTCCACTCCTCCTGGGTGCGGGCCGCGGAACAGGGGCGCGGCGAGGACGACCTCGACACCCTGGAGCCGCACAACCGGCACGCCCTGAGCCTCCTGCGCGAGGCCGTCGACTCCCGCCCCCGCGACTGGGACACCCTCCACCGCCACTCCGTCGAGTTCCACCTGCGCAACGCCCGCTCCTGGGCGAACGCGTCGACCGGCCTGGACCTGACCACCCAGGTGGACCCGGGCTTCGTCCCGGGCCCGGCGGCACTCGCCCGACGACCCCCTGACTCGTCTGAACGCCCTCTGACTCGTCTGACCGCCCCCTGATCACAAGAGCCCCTCTCACCACAAGAGAACTCCCCCCACCCGCACCACAAGAGAACAGGACCCCCTCACATGTCTCTCGACGTCTCCCCCGAACTCCTCGCCGAGGCCGAGCAGGGCGACATCCGCGAAGAGGACTTCGTGGCCACCGTCCGCACCTCCCTCCCCTACGCCTACGACCTCGTCGCCTCCCTCGCCACCGAACTCAAGGCCGGCATCGCCGAGTTCACCGACAACCAGACCCCTCCCCCCTCCGAGAAGGAGCGCGGCCAGCTCCTGCGCGCCCTCGCCAGCGACGCCATCCGCGGCAGCCTGGAGCGCCACTTCGGCATCGCCCTCGCCTTCCAGAACTGCCACCGCGTCGCGGCCTTCCGCCCGGACTCCGTCGACGGCGAGAGCTACGCGAAGTTCACGTCGGTGCGGTCGCAGGTGCTGAACCAGTCGCCGGAGTTCCGGGACTGCTAGTCATACGCCGCCTCGGTTGACAAGCAAACGCTTCTCGAATCCAACGGAACAGGCCATTGATCCGGGTACTTACCAAGCACTAGCTTCGTAAGTATGGCTGATGTTCCGGAAGAGGCGTCGGAGGACCTGATCCTGGCGGAGGCGTTGCGTTGGGGGGTCTCCCGACTGGCTTCCCGGTTGCGCGCCGAGCAACCGGGGGCCGGCCGGCCCCTGACACGACTGGCCGCGTCCGTGCTGGCCAACCTGCGGCACAGCGGGGCGCTGACCCCCTCGGAGCTCGCCGCCGTCGAGGGGCTGCAGACCCAGTCGCTGACCCGGGTGCTCAACGAACTGGAGGGCCAGGGGCGTATCCACCGCTCGCGCAGTGAGGTGGACGCCCGGCGCCAGAACATCGAGATCACCGACGCGGGCCGGGAGGCGCTGCGGGAGCACGTACGGGACGGCAACGCCTGGCTGGCGACGGCACTGCGCGAAACCCTGTCGCCGGCCGAGCGCGGGGTGCTGCGGATCGCCGCCGGGCTGCTGGAGCAGGTGGCGGAGGCCGAGGTCGCCGTCGAGGACCGCCGTGGGTCCGCGCGGGGCGAAGGGGCGGCACCGGCGCTGTGACCGCTCGCCGAACCGGCAGGGCGGCAGCGGGACTTCGGTACCCGTCCCCCGAACCGCCGGCACGACCAGCTCTGTTGACGGTCCTGGCCGGGCTGAGCGGCGTGAGTCCCCTGGCCACGGACATGTACGTCCCCGCCCTCCCCGACCTGGCCCGCTCCCTCGCCACCGACGCCTCCGGCGCGCAGCTGTCGCTGACCGGCTTCCTGGCGGGCATCATCCTCGGGCAACTCCTCCTGGGCCCGCTCAGCGACGCGGTCGGCCGTCGGCCCGTCCTGGTCGGCGGATCCGTGCTGTTCGCCGTCTTCTCCGTCATATGCGCCCTTGCGCCCACCGTGGACGTGCTCAACGCCGCACGCGTGGGGCAGGGCATCGCGGGCGCGGCCGGGATCGTCGTCTCGCGTGCCGTCGTGGCCGATCTCTTCGACGACCGCGACCTCCCCTCGGTCTACTCCCGTCTGGGGGCGATCACCGCGGCGGCCCCGGTGCTGGCACCGTTGGCCGGAGGCGCCTTGCTGCTGGTGGTGTCCTGGCGCTGGCTGTTCGCCGTCCTGGCCCTGATGGGCGTACTCCTGGCCCTCGGGGTGTGGCGGTGGATCCCCGAGTCCCACCCGCCCCACGCCCGGCTCGCGGGAGGGGCGGTGGCGAGTCTGCGTTCCCTCGGCAGCGTGGCCGCGCAGCGCGCCGTCCTCACCCCGGTGCTGGCCGTCGCCTTCGGCGGAGCCGCCGTCTTCGCCTACATCGCCGGAACCACCTTCGTCTTCCAGGACATCCACCACCTCTCCCCGGCCCTCTCCAGCCTCGTCTACGGCGTCAACGCCCTCGGCAACATGGCGGGAAGCCTGGCCTACGGCCGCCTGGCCGCGCGTCGGTCCCCGGAGACCCTCCTCGTGCTCAGCGGCGCGGGGGCCACGGCGGGGGCGGCGGCGCTGTTGGTCGTGCAGGCGAGCGTCGGCAGCACCCTGGCGTTCACATGGCTGTGCCTGTGGGTCACCATCAGCGCGTTCGGTGTGTTCTTCCCGGCCGTGATCACGGTCGCCCAGAGTCGCGGACGTGCCGCCCCCGGGGCCACCTCCGCGCTGCTGGGCGGCGGGCAGTTCCTCCTCGGCGCGGCCGTCTCCCCGGTGGTCGGGCTGTTCGGCACACGGAGCCCGGCTCCCATGGCGGCCGTGATGACCGCCTGCCTCGCCGCGGGCACCCTGGCGGCGATCGCCACCAGGCGCATCCGCGTGGACCCGGAACGTCCCTAGGTCATCCCCGGACCGTGTCGGCGAGGGCCGACGCCACCGCCCCCACGAACCGCTCCCCGTCGTCCAGCCACGGAAAATGCGCCGCGCCCGGCTGGACGACCAGTCGGGCGTTCGGGAACAGGCCCGTGTACTCCGACATCACGCGCGGAGGCCCCGCCACGTCGGCTTCGCCCGCCAGCACCAGGACCGGTGCCGTGAACGCGGTCAGGGCCGCTCTCGTGGTCGGTGGGTGGAAGGCGCCGGCGGAGGCGTAGACGCCGGCGGCCTCGTTGTTGCGTTGTTCGTCCTCGGCGGCGCGGAAGGCCTGGGACTCCTCGTCCCAGCGGGCGTACCAGAAGGGGGCGACGGACTGCCAGGAGTCCGGGGTGGCCCGGCCCTCGGTGACGGCTTCCAGGGCCGTGTAGGCGGGAGGGAACCAGGGCTCGTGCCGTCGCAGGCGGGCGGTTCGGAGGCGGTCGTCGGCGGTGATGTCGAGGCCGACGGCGTAGACGCTGGGGGTGATCAGGGCGAGCCGGGCGACGCGGTCGGGGTGGCGGGCCGTGTAGAGGGCGGCGAGGTTGGCGCCCGCGCAGTGGGCGAGGAGGTCGAGGTGGTCCAGGCCGAGTTCCTCGCGCAGGGCCTCGACGTCGTCGACCTGGCGGTCGCAGCGGTACGACGCGGGGTCCGCGGGCCGGTGCGAGCGGCCCGTGCCCCTCAGGTCCAGCCGGATCAGGGTGCGGTGGGCGGTCAGGCCGCCGAGGTCGCCCAGGTACGCCGAGTCCTGCATCGGGCCCCCGGGCAGGCAGACCAGCGGCGGCCCTTCACCGGCCAGGTGGTAGGTGAGGAGCGTGCCGTCGGGAGCTGGGAAAGTGGGCATCGCCGTGAGGTTTTCAGAGGGGCGGCGGCACGGCAAACGCTTTTGGCCGGACCGCCGCCCCTCTCTCCCTCGGGTCTCCCCGCGCCTCCCCCGGATCTCCCCCGGCCTCAGGCCGCCCTCCGCGCCCGTCCCCCGTGTGCGCGGATGATCTCCGCGTACCGGTGGCCCGAGCCCTTGATCGTGCGTCGCTGGGTCGCGTAGTCGACGTGGACGAGGCCGAAGCGCTTGTCGTAGCCGTAGGCCCATTCGAAGTTGTCGAGGAGTGACCAGGCGAAGTAGCCGGCCAGGGGGGCGCCCCGGCGGGCGGCGGAGGCGCAGGCGGCGAGGTGGCGGAGGAGGTAGTCCTGGCGTTCGGGGTCGTCGACGGTGCCGTCGGGGCGTACGACGTCGGGGTGGGCGGAGCCGTTCTCGGTGACGTAGAGCCGGCGGGCGCCGTAGTCGTCGGTGAGGCGCATCAGCAGGTCCTCGATGCCGGTCGGGTCGATCTCCCAGTCCATGCCGGTGCGGGGGACGCCGATACGGCGGACCGTGCGGACGCGGGGTACCGGTCCGGTGGGGTCGTGGGCGACGGTCTGCGGGAAGTAGTAGTTCAGGCCCAGCCAGTCCAGTGGCGCGGCGATCGTCTCCAAGTCGCCCGGCCGCTCGGGGAGTTCGACGCCGTAGACCTCGCGCATGTCCTCGGGGAAGCCGCGGCCGTGGACGGGGTCCAGCCACCAGCGGTTGGTGTGACCGTCCATACGGTGGGCGGCGGCGATGTCCTCGGGGCGGTCGGTGGCGGGGTGGATCGTGGAGAGGTTGTTGACGATGCCGACCTGGGCGTCCGGGGCGGCGGCGCGGATCGCGCGCGCGGCGAGGCCGTGGCCGAGGAGCAGGTGGTAGGAGGCGCGGACGGCGGCGGTCAGGTCCCTCAGGCCGGGGGCCATCGTGCCTTCGAGGTGGCCGATCCAGGCCGAGCACAGGGGCTCGTTGAGGGTGGCCCAGTGGGTGACGCGGTCGCCGAGACGCTCGGCCACGACGGAGGCGTACGACGCGAAGTGCTCGGCGGTCGCCCGCTCGGGCCAGCCGCCGCGGTCCTGGAGCACCTGCGGGAGGTCCCAGTGGTAGAGGGTGACGGACGGGGTGATGCCCGCCTGGAGCAGACCGTCGACCAACTCGTCGTAGAAGGCCAGGCCCTTGGGGTTCGCCGGTCCGTCGCCGCCGGGCACGACCCTGGGCCAGGCGATCGACAACCGGTAGGCGCCCACGCCGAGTTGGCGCATCAGGGCGATGTCCTCGCGCCAGCGGTGGTAGTGGTCGCACGCCACGTCGCCGTGGTCGTTGCCCGCGATCTTCCCGGGGGTGTGGGCGAAGGTGTCCCAGATCGACGGCGAACGGCCGTCCTCCGCCACGGCCCCCTCGATCTGGTACGCCGATGTGGCCGTGCCCCACAGGAAGTCGTGCGGGAGTGCGGCGAGGTCGATGGTCACGTAAGTCCCTTCAGGGTGAACGGAGTTGTCACTTGACGGCGCCCGCCGTCAGCCCGGCGACCAGATAGCGCTGGAGCAGCAGGAAACCGGCGACCACGGGCACGCTCACCACCAGCGAGGCGGCCATGATCTGGTTCCAGTACACGTCGTTGAGCGTGGAGTAGCCCTGGAGTCCCACGGCGAGCGTGCGGGTGGCGTCGTTGGTCATCACCGACGCGAACAGCACCTCGCCCCAGGCCGTCATGAAGGCGTAGACGGCGACCGCGACGATCCCGGGGACGGCGGCCGGCACGACCACCCGGAACAGCGCGCCGAGCGGTCCGCAGCCGTCCACGAGCGCCGCCTCGTCGAGATCGCGCGGCACCGAGTCGAAGTACCCGATCAGCATCCAGATCGAGAACGGCAGCGAGAAGGTCAGATACGTCAGGATCAGCCCGCCGCGCGATCCGAACAGGGCGATGCCGGTGGCGTTGCCGATGTTGACGTACAGCAGGAACAGCGGGAGGAGGAAGAGGATGCCGGGGAACATCTGCGTGGACAGCACGGTGACCGTGAAGACGCGCTTGCCGCGGAAGTCGTAGCGGCTGACGGCGTACGCGGCGAAGACCGCGATCACCACCGAGCAGACGGTCGCCGCGCCCGCCACGATCAGGGAGTTCACGAAGTAGCGGGCCAGCGGGACCGTCGACCAGATGTCGACGTACGGACGGATCGTCAGGCCGCTGGGCAGCCAGCGGAACTCGCCCGTGACGTCGGCCAGGGGCTTGAGGGAGCTGGAGACCATGACGTACACCGGCAGCAGGACGAACCCGGTGAGCAGGGTCAGGACCACGCGCCGGGTCCACAGGAACGAGCGCGGCGGGGCCATCGGGGAGCTAGGCATCGGAGGCGGCCCTCCGTCCGCGTGAGGTGAGCACGAGGTAGACGCCCGTCACGACGAGCAGGAAGAGCAGCAGCAGGACCGACATCGCGGATCCGGTGCCGAAGTTCCAGGTGACGAACGAGGCCTGGTAGATGTGGACCGAGATCAGGTCGGCGGCCTCGGGGGCGGCCCTGCCGAACAGGACGTACGGCGTGTTGAAGTCGTTGAAGGTCCACAGGAACAGCACCAGCACCAGGACCTGGTTGACGGGCCGCAGCGAAGGCAGGGTGATGCGGCGGATCTGCTGCCACACCCCGGCCCCGTCCAGGGCCGCCGCCTCGTACAGGTCCCTGGGGATGTTCTGGAGTCCGGCCATGACGATGAGGAAGGCGAACGGCCAGCCCTTCCACACGGACACGGTGAGCAGGGCCCAGAAGCTGTTGTCGCCGATGAGCCAGAAGGACGGCTTGTCGGTGAGGTGGAGCTGGTCGTGCAGGACGTGGTTCACCAGGCCGTTGTCGTGCTGGAACATGAACACCCAGGTGATGACGGCCGCGTAGACCGGCAGCGCGTACGGCACCAGGAACAGGGCCCGCAGCAGGCCGCGGCCGCGGAAGGTGTCCTGCATGCAGATCGCCGCCGCGGTGCCGACGAGCCAGCACAGGCCGACCGACAGCAGGGTGAAGGCGACGGTGACCAGGAAGGAGTGCAGCAGGGCCTCGCCGACGGGCGCGCTGAAGTCCACCGACACCTGGTAGTTGCCGAGGCCGGTCCAGGGGGCGGTGCCCCAGTCGCGGATGTAGAACTGCGTGAGTTCCTTGAAGCTCATCACGATGCCGATGACCATCGGCACCAGGTGGACGAGGAGTTCGAGGAGCAGGGCGGGCAGGAGCAGCAGGTAGGGCAGTCCGATCCGGCGGACACGGCCGGGGCGGGGGCGGCGCGGGGCGCCGGGGGGAGCCGGGCGGACCGGCTCCCGGACAGCGGTGGTCGTCATCTCGCTCACTTCGCCGGCATCTGCTGCCGGGCCTTCTCCAGCGCCGTCCGCACCGACTCGGTGGTGACGGGGCGTCCGGCGGCCGCGTCGGCGAACAGCCCCTTGATGGCGGTGCCTACGGCCGTCTCGAACTGGGACTCGTCGGCGACCTGGGGCAGCGCGGCCGCGCTGCTCGCGAGGGTGTCCTTCAGGACGGCGTTCGCGGGGGTGTTGAAGGCGGCGTCCGCCTGGGCCGACTTCACCGGCGGGATGGAGCTGTAGGCGGTGTTGAGGATCTTCTGTTCCGCGTCGCTCGTCATGAACTTCACGAACTGCTTGGCGCCGGAGAGGTTGTCGGTGTTCTTGAAGACGGCCAGGTTGATGCCGGCGACCATCGAGTTGACGTTCTCACCCGTGCCCGGGGTGCCGGACCGCACGGGCACCGGGGCGATGCCGTAGGCGTCCTCGCTCATACCCTGGGACTTCAGGTTGGCGGAGGCGGACTGCCACAGCAGCATCGCGGTCCTGCCCTTGGCGAAGTCGCTGACGGACTGGTTCTGGGCGTACTCGGCGTTGCCCGGCGCGATGATCCTGTCCTTGGCCATCAGGTCGACGTACTGCTTGACCCCGGCGACCGCCCCGTCGTTGGTGAAGTCGGCCTTGCCGTCGGCGGTGAAGAAGTCGCCGCCGTGCTGCTTGGCGAAGACGAAGGCGTGGTGGATGTTCTCCGACGGGTTCGCGCCCTCCGCCCCCAGGCCCCACTTGCCGTCCTTGGAGAGCTTCCTGCCGTCGGCGACCAGCTCCGCCCAGGTGGCCGGAGGCTTCGCGATCCCCGCGTCGGCGAACATCTTCTTGTTGTAGTAGAGCGCGTACGCCATCGAGTACAGCGGTACGGCGGCCGGGTCCTGGCCCCGCGCTCCCGTGGAGCCGAGCGCGGAGTCGACGAACCGGTCCTTGCCGCCGATCGCGGCGAGGTTCTTCGCGTCCCAGGGCAGCAGCGCGCCGGTGGCCTGGAGGGAGGCGCTCCAGGTGTTGCCGATGTTGAGCACGTCGGGGCCCTGGCCGGAGGTGGTGGCGGTGAGGATCCGGTTGAGCAGGTCCGACCAGGGCACGACCTCCAGCTCCACCCTGATCCCGGTCCGCTTCTCGAACTTGTCGAGTTCGGGCCGCAGGACCTTCTTGTCCACCTCGACACTGGCGCCCTGGTTCGAGGCCCAGTAGGTGAGCGTCTTCGGCGAGTCGTCGGACCCGCCGTTCGTCGCCGAACCGCCTCCGCAGGCCGACGCGGCGAGGGCGAGTGACAGGGTGACGGCGCCTACGGCCGCGGCTCGGACACTGCGCATGGCTGCCCCTTCGGGAAATGTACTCACGGCTTAATTTAGGACGTGAGTTAATCCGTGACACCGGAGGCCGTCAAGGGTTTGGACGTCACTTGTCGCGCTCCACCGTGTTCGCTTCCCGAACCCGGGAGCCCGCGCCCGCCACCGAGGAGCGGCCCCTCCTCGGTGCGGGAGGGGCCGCTTGTTCGCGGCTAGCGCGTCGGCGCCGGGGCGTAGCCCGTGGGGCGGGCCGTGAAGGTGCCGCGGCCCTGGGTGCGGCTGCGCAACCGCGTGGCATAGCCGAAGAGTTCGGCCAGCGGCACCGTGGCGGTGACCACGGTCGCGCCCGAGCGCATGGCCGAGCCGGTGACCCGTCCGCGCCGCGCGGCCAGGTCGCCGAGGACACCGCCGACGGCGTCCTCCGGCACGGTGACCGTGACCTCGACGACCGGTTCGAGCAGGGTCATCGCCGAGGCGCGCAGCGCTTCCCGCAGCGCGAACCGGCCGGCCGTGCGGAACGCCGTGTCGGAGGAGTCCTTCACATGCGTCGCCCCGTCGGTGAGCGTGACGCGCAGCCCGGTCACCGGGTGCCCGCCGAGCGGCCCCTCGGCGAGGGCGTCCCGGCAGCCGGCCTCGACTGCGCGCACGTACTCCTGCGGGACGCGCCCGCCGACGACGGTGGACCGGAACACGAAACCGGCGGTCCCGGTGCCCGGGGTGCCGACATCCGTGGTGCCGGTGCCCGTGGTACCGACATCTGTGGTGCCGACATGCGCGGTCCCTCCCTCCGAATCCGGCTCCAGCGGTTCCACGTCCAGGACGACATGGGCGAACTGCCCTGCTCCGCCGTCCTGTTTGACGTGCCGGTACACCAGGCCGGTCACGCCCCGGGCGACCGACTCCCGGTACGACACCCTGGGCCGGCCGACGGAGACTTCCAGCGCGTGATCGCGCCGGACCTTCTCCACCGCGACCTCCAGGTGCAGTTCGCCCATGCCGGCCAGCAGCGTCTGACCGGTCTCGGGATCGGTGCGGACCACCAGCGACGGGTCCTCCTCGACCAGCCGGGCGAGTGCCGAGGCCAGCCGGTCCGTGTCGGTGGACCGGCACGCCTCGACCGCCACGGAGACGACCGGCTCGGCCACGCCGGGCGGTTCGAGCACGACGGGAGCCTGCGGCGCGCACAGGGTGGCGCCGGGACGGGCGTACTTCAGCCCGACGACGGCGACGATGTCCCCGGCGAGCGCCCGGTCCACCGGTGTCCGCCGGTCGGCCCGCACCCGCAGGACGCGTCCGACACGCTCGGTGCGCCGCGCACCCGCGTCCAGCACGGTGTCCCCCTTTCCGATCGTTCCCGAGTACACCCGCAGATAGGTCAGCCGTCCCGTCGGGGTGGCGCTCACCTTGAACGCCAGCGCCGCGAACGGGGCGTGCGGATCGGCCGCCCGCTCCTGCTCCGACCCGTCGTACGTGCCCCGCACGGCGGGTACGTCCAGGGGCGAGGGCAGATACGCCACCACGGCGTCCAGCAGCGGTTCGACACCGCGGTTGCGGTAGGCCGAGCCGCACAGGACGACCACGCCGTCGCCGCTGCGCGTGAGGTCGCGCAGGGCCGCGGCGAGGGTCTCGGCGGAGAGCGTCTCCCGGTCGCAGAACTCCTCCAGGGCGGCGGGATGCCGTTCGGCCACGGCCTCCTCCAGGAGCCGGCGCCGCCGTCCCGCCTCCTCGCGCAGGGCTTCCGGCACCGGCCCCTCCTCGGCCGTGCCACCGCCGTCGCCACCGTCGGTCCAGGTCAGCGCGCGCAGCCGCAGCAGGTCGACGACGCCGGTGAAGCCGCCCTCGCGGCCGATGGGCAGCTGCACGACCAGCGGGGCCGGGTGCAGCCGCTCCCGGATCGACTCGACGGCCGCGTCGAGGTCGGCGCCCGCCCGGTCCAGCTTGTTGACGAACGCGATCCTCGGCACGCCGTGCCGGTCCGCCTGCCGCCACACCGACTCACTCTGCGGCTCCACGCCCGCCACGGCGTCGAAGACCGCCACCGCGCCGTCGAGCACCCGCAGCGAACGCTCCACCTCGTCGGCGAAGTCGACATGGCCCGGGGTGTCGATCAGGTTGATCCGGTGCCCGTCCCAGGAGCAGCTCACCGCGGCGGCGAAGATGGTGATCCCGCGGTCGCGCTCCTGCGGGTCGAAGTCGGTGACGGTGGTGCCGTCGTGGACCTCGCCGCGCTTGTGCGTGGTGCCGGTGGCGTACAGGATCCGCTCGGTGACGGTGGTCTTGCCGGCGTCCACGTGGGCGAGGATGCCGAGGTTGCGGACGGTGGTGAGGGCGTTGGTGTCGATGCGCACGGCCCGGGGCCTTTCGAAGTGAGGGTGGGACGGGGCGGCGCGATTCCCGGACGGGTGAAGGGACCTGACGGCACGTCAACAGGCCTGGTGCGGCCAGGTGTTGAGGTGGGGCGGGTGGGTCAGAGAGCCGTCACGGGCATCCGGTGCCGGCCGCGCAGCGGGCACCGGACGGACGGGGACACGAGGATCACCTCGTGCAGCGACCGGGGAACGACGACAGCGGTGCGGTAGCGCACGGCTCGTCTCCCCTCACTGGTCAGCTGGTCGGGACACACACGGCCCGACGTGGTCGCGGGCGGCGCGTGATCAGTGGTGAGTGTAGGCAGCCGGGGCGGGGACGGTCACCTCGTTTTCCCGCCCCCGGCCCGCCTCGCCTACCGGGTGCGCATGCGCAGCCCCTGGAGGCCGTCGTAGGCGGACATCACGACCTCCAGGCCGCGGGTGTCCTCCTCCGGTTCGCGCATCTGGTTCGTCACGTAGACCACCACCGAGCGGGACTCGGGTTCGATCATGACGAGCGAGCCGCCCCAGCCGCCCCAGCCGTACGTGGTGCCGAAGAGGCCGTAGCCCAGGCCGTAGCGGACCGGCATGCCCAGGATCCGGTCCTGGCCCGCGAACTGCTCCTGCCACGCGCGCTCGCAGCCCGCCGCGGACAGCAGCCGCGTTCCGCGCACCGCTCCCCCGCACGCCAACACCGACTGCGCGAGGGCGATCGAGCGCGCGGTGCCGAATCCGCTCGCGGCGGGGATCTCCGCACGACGCCAGGCGACGCTGTTGCCGTCCCGGACCCGTACTCCGTTGCCGCCCGCCGGGGCCGTGCTGCCGGGGGCGCGGGCCGCGTAGTCCTCGTCGCGGTGGGGCGGCGGGACGGTGCGGGCGAGGCGGTGGTCGTGCTCGGCGGGCAGGCCGATGTGGAAGTCGGCGCCCAGCGGCCCGGTGACCTCCTCGGCGAGGAACTCCCCCACCCCGCGGCCGGTGATCCGGCGGATCACCTCGCCGACCAGGAATCCCTGGGTGAGCGAGTGGTATCCGGCCGCCGTGCCCGGCTCCCACCAGGGCGCCTGGGCGGCGAGACGGGCCGTGACGGACTCCCGGTCGTACAGGTCCTCGGGGGTCACCGTGCCGTCCCAGTCGGGCAGGCCCGCGGTGTGCGAGAGCAGGTGCCGCACCAGCACCCGCTCCTTGCCCGCCGCGGCGAACTCCGGCCAGTACCGGGCCACCGGCGCGTCCACGTCGAGGTCGCCGCGATCGGCCAGGATCAGGGCGCACAGGGCCGTCATCGTCTTGGTCACCGACCAGACGCCCACGAGGGTGTCGCGCTCCCACGAGGTCGTGCGCCCGGCGTCCGTGTGTCCGCCCCAGACGTCCACCACCGGTTCGCCGTCCACGTGGACCGCGACCGAGCCGCCCGCGTCCCCGGCGTCCAGAAGGTCGGAGAGTGCTTCGGGCACCGCGGTGAACAGATCGTCGTACGAGCCCTGGATGTCAGCCATGACGTGCATTCAGCCCGCCGGGCGCCGACGCGGTCAACCGAATATCAGACGACGGTCTCGCAGTACCCGTTGGGCCGCGTGCTGACGAACATGCAGACTCTGTCGCCGGCCACCAGCGGGGTGTGCGGCCTGAACTCGCCCGAGAGGGTCGTCGGCGTCGAACTGGTGGTGAGGGTCCCCGAGGCCTGCAGGCCGTTGACGGTGAACGTGAGGCCCAGGGACGACGGGCGCGGTGTGAAGCGGAACCAGTAGCTGTAGCCCGTGGTGGCGCTGCCCCGGATGCCGTAACAGACGGGGGCCTCCGGGATGCACACCGCCGTGGTGCCGGCCGGTGCGGCGGGCGCCGCCTGGGCGGTCCCCGCCGTCGCGAGCGGGAGGGCGAGGGCGGCCGCGGCCATGGACAGTCCCGTGAGCAGACGTCTCGATCTCATGAAGAGCATCCTTTCGGCATGTCCCGAACAATCACCTCATGGTCCGGCCTCGACGTCCCGCGGCGAGGCGAACGCATCAGGTTTGTCCGAAACGGCCGCCTGATGGCCGGTCCTTGACGGCTTCCCCGCAGTGCGGGGCCCCCAGGAGGAACGGCCGCTACCCGCACGGACGGCCCGGGTACTCGTCGCTCTCGGGTACGCCCGCCGCGCGCATTCTGCGCAGGATCTCGGGCAGGGCCGCCGGATCCTCGATCTCCGCCGGGCAGTTCGTCTCCGTGTCGAAGACCAGGGTGTCGCCGGCCGTGTGCCAGACGACCCAGCGGCACCGGCTCCCGTCGCGCTGCCAGAAGTGCCCGTACTCCGCGGCGACTTGCGCCCGTCCGCTCACGGTCAGACCTCCGTGGACTCCACCAGGGACCGGGGACGCAGATCGGTCCAGTGGGCGTCGATGTAGTCCAGGCACGCCGCCCGGGTGTTCTCGGGGAGGACGATCGTCCACCCTGCGGGCACCTCGGCGAAGGACGGCCACAGCGAGTGCTGGCCCTCGTGGTTCACCAGGACCAGGAATCGGCCTTCGGTGTCGTCGAACGGGTTGGTGCTCATGTTCGGCGTCTCCTCGCGTCCGGGGGGATGGAAGGACCTGCCAAGCTCAGGTTAGGCTTGCCTAATTCGCGAGCTTAGTCTTCTCGTCCGCCCTCTCACAAGGAGACGTCCGCACATGGAGAGCGTCTTCGACACGTACGGACTGCCCGGCACCCCCGGCACCGACGAGTTCTGGGAGACGGCGAGGACACCCGTGTCCGTGCCCGCCGACGACGGGGGCGGCGGCTGGGTGACGTTGTTCCTGTGGCGCGGCACCCCGGCACGCGTCGGCTTCGAGAGCTGGTCGGACCCGGTACCCCTGCGCCGCTGGGACGACACGGACTGCTGGTACGCCGAGGTGCGCATGCCCCCGCGCCTGCGGGTGACCTACCAGTTCCTCACCGACGACGCCGCGTACGCCGACCCGTTCAACCCGGCCGGTGCGGGCGGTGACCGCTCGATCGCGGCGACCCCGGACGCCCCCGGCCAACCCCACTGGCCCCTCGTCGGTGCCGATGACGTCCTGCCCGTCCCCCGCACTCGGCTCCGCTGGGCCGGTCGACGACTCGACGGGCGGCGTACCGTACGGGTCCACCCGGCGGGCGGCGGCGGGCCGGTGGTGCTGCTGCTCGACGGGGACGACTGGCTCTACCTGCACCCGGCCATGACCGCGTTCGACGCGGCCGTCGCGGGCGGCGCGATGCCTCCCGTCACGCTCGTCTTCCTGCCGACACGGGACAGGGAGACCGAGTTCGCGTGCCGGCCCGCGTTGTGGGAGGCGGTCCGGGAGGAACTGCCGCCGCTGCTCGCGGAGTCCGGCGTACCCGCCGACTGGGACCGCCTGGTGGTCGCGGGGCAGAGCCTCGGCGGGCTGAGCGCGGTGTACGCGGCACTGGAGTTCCCGGACCTGGTGTCCCGCGTCGCCTGCCAGTCGGGGGCGTTCTGGTGGACGCCCGACGCCGTGCACGGACCCGACCCCCTGGGCGGCCCGGTCGGCGGCGCCGTCGCCGCGCGGCTGCGGGAGGGTCCCGACCTGTCCGGTCTGCGGGTCGCGTTCGACGTGGGGGAACACGAGACGCGGATGCTGCCCCACTGCGCCGCGGTCGAGACCCTGGCCGTACGGGCCGGCGCGACCGTACGGGCCTCGCGGTCGCCGTCCGGCCACGACCGGGCGGGCTGGCGGCACGCCCTGCTCAGGGACGTGGCCTGGGCCCTCGGGTAGCGGGCCGGTCAGGGGGGCGGTCCAGAGGGTCAACGGGCCGGTCCGGACGGTCAGCAGGCCCGTCCGGAGGGTCAGCGGGCCACCGCCCGGCAGTACTCCTCGTCGGTCGCCAGCAGATTCCGGTGGGTGTCCTCGGCGGTGACGACGCCGTCGTCGAGGACGAGGACCCGGTCGGCGGCGTCCAGGAGGGCCGGGCTGCTGGTGAGCACGACCGTGGTGCGGCCCCGCCGGAGCCCGGCGACATTGCGGGCGATGAGCTGTTCGGTGACCGCGTCGACGGCCGTCGTCGGATCGTGCAGGACGAGGACGTCGGAGTCGGCGGCCAACGCGCGGGCCAGGGACAGCCGTTGGCGCTGTCCCCCGGACAGGTTCGCGCCGCGGTCGCGGACGCCGTAGTCGAGTCCCTCGCGGTGCAGGGCGACGACGTCGGTCAGCATGGACGCCTCGACGGCCTCGGCGACCGTGCGGCTGGTGCCCGGCGGGTCGATGTTCGAGCGGAGGGTGCCCGCGAAGATCTCCGCGTCGTACGGATTCACCAGCAGGTGCGCACGGACCGCCTCGACCGACAGCTCCGCCAGGTCCCGCCCGCCGATCCGCACCGTCCCCTCGTACGCCTCGGGCGGGACGCGCGCGGCCAGGACCGCGGCGAGGTCGGCCGCCACGCGCGGCTGGTAGGCGGCGATCGCCACGAACTCCCCGGCGGACACCTGGAACTTCAGCCGGCGCAGGGTGCCGTACCGGACGCCGTCGATCTCCAGGTCACCGCCCGGTGCCGGCCGCTCCGTGCCCGGGGTCGTCACCGGGGGCGCGGCCAGCACCAGCGCCATCCGCTCGGCCGAGGCGCGGGCGATCATCACGTACTTCGGCATCTCCGAGAACAGCTTGAGCGGTTCGATGATGAACTGGGCCAGGCCCACGGCCATGACGAGTTCCCCGATGGTGATCCGGCCGGCGAACGCCAGCCACCCGGCCATCAGCGTCACGGCGGCGGCGAGGATCGCGTTGAGCGCCAGCGCGGTGCCCGCGTACACGCCGTTCACCCTGGCCACGGTGACCGCCTGGTGCTTCGCCTCGGTGCTGACGCTCCGGTAGGACAGGAACGCCTGGTGGTTGCCGCCGAAGCCGTGCAGCGGGCGCAGGCCGGTGATCAGGTCGGCGACCTTCGCGCCCGCGCGGGCCACCCGGGCCTGCTGTTCCCGGGTGCTGGTGCCGATCCGCTTGGACATCACGCTCAGGATCGACAGGATCGCGACGGTGCCGACGATCACCAGCAGGCCGAGCCGGAGGTCGGCCAGGCCCAGCGCGACGGCCGCGACCAGCACCGCGACCAGCGAGCTGATCAGCAGCGGCACCACCTCGATGATGTCGGCGGTCTGGTCGGCGTCCTCGGTGGCGATGGTCAGCACCTCGCCGGACTTGAGGTCGACGTCCCTGGCCACCGGCTGGAGCCCGCAGGCCGCGACCCGCACCCGCCAGCGGTGCGCCTCGGTGGTGTTGGCCTTCTGCAGGATGCGCATCCCGAACCGCCACGACAGCGACACCGTCGTGATGATCACGGCCAGCGCGCCGACGGACAGGGCGAGCGCGCCAGGGCTCCGGTCCCGCAGCGCGTGCTCGACGATCAGGCCGAGCGCGATGGGGAAGGCGGTCTCACCCGCCTGGTACAGGCCCATGAGACCGGTACCGGCGGCCATGGCGCCGATGTTGCGGCGCAGCGCGGTGCGCAGGATGTCGGACCCCGTGCGGGGCCGCTGCGTGTCAGGAGTGGTCGTCTCAGGAGTGGTCATCGATGTGGCGGGCCATCGCTTCCGGGGTGCGCAGGGCGAACAGGTCTCGGATCGTGATCACGGGGCCGAACTCCCGGCGGAGCAGCCCGATGAGCCGTACCGCCAGCATGGAGTGCCCTCCCAGGGACACGAAGTCGCTCACCGCGCTCACCTCGTCGTCGTCCAGGTCCAGTGCCTCGGCGAAGAACTCGCACACCACCATCTCGGTCTCGGTCTGCGGGCCGCGTTCGTCCGCCGTGGTCAGCGCGCCCAGCGGCTTGGCCTCCGGCAGCGCCTTCGTGTCAGCCTTCCCGTTCACCGTCAGCGGGATGCTGTCGACCTGGGCGTAGTGCGTGGGGCGCAGGAAGTCCGGCAGCCCGGCGCCCACTTCGGCGGCGACCACCGCCAACTCCGCTCCCTCCAGGACCAGATAGGCGGCCAGCCGGTACGCCCCGTCGACCTGCGGGTCCGGCTGGGCGACCGCGGCGACGAACCGGACCGCCGGGTGCGCGGCGAACACGGCCTCCACCTCGCCCAGTTCGACCCGGTGCCCCCGGATCTTGACCTGCTGGTCGGTGCGGCCCAGGTACATCAGGTTCCCGTCGGGCCGCCGCACCACCAGGTCCCCGGTGCGGTACATGCGCTCGCCGGGTGCGCCGAACGGGCAGGCCACGAAGCGGTGCGCGGTCTGGGCGCTCTGCCCGAGGTAGCCGCGCGCGATGCCGATGCCCGCCACGTACAGCTCACCGGGAACGCCGTCCGGCAGGGGCCGCAGCCACGGGTCCAGGACGTACACGTCGGTGTTGTCGATCGCCACGCCGACCACCGGGTCCTGGCATTCGAAGGTGCCGACGCCGAGGGTGTTGATGGTGTACTCGGTGGGCCCGTACAGGTTGTAGCCGACCGTGCCCTCGGTCTCCGCGAGCCGCCGCCACAGCGTCGGGGTGACGGCCTCCCCGCCCAGCAGCACCAGCGGGGGCCGCCGTTCCGGGTCGTCCAACAGCCCCTCGGCGACCAGCTGTTGGGCGTAGGTCGGGGTCACGTTGACGACGTCGATCCCGTGCTGAAGGCAGTACTCGACCAGCCGGGGCGCGTCACGCCTCAACTCTTCGTCGCAGATGTGCACTTCGTGGCCGTCGGCGAGCCACAGCAGTTCCTCCCACGACATGTCGAACGCGAACGACACCGTGTGCGCGATCCGGAAGACGCGATGGCCGTGCTCGGCCAGCACCGGTTCGAAGATGCGGCGCTGATGGTTGATCAGCATGTTGGTGAGCCCGGCGTACTCGGTCACCACGCCCTTGGGCTTCCCGGTCGACCCCGAGGTGTAGATCGTGTACGCGGGGTGCCGCAGGCGGTTCGGGTCGTCGGGCGCGAACGTCACGAACGGTTCGGCGTCGGGGAGGGGGCGGTCCAGCTCGATCAGGTCGCCGGTGAGCCTCGGCGACACCGCGCTCACCGTGAGGGTCACGTCCGGGCGCGCGTCCGCGACGATGGCGGCGATCCGCTCGTCCGGGTGGTCCAGTTCCAGCGGCACGTACGCGGCACCGACGCGCAGGACGGCGAACAGCGCCACGATCGAGTCCAGGGAGCGCGGGATCGCGAGGCCCACGTTCGTCTCGGGACCGATGCCGCGCCGGGCGAGCACGCCCGCCACCGCGCGGCTGCGGTCCCGGAGCTGGGCGAAGGTCATGGTCTTGCCGTGGGCGACGAGCGCGACCCGCTCGGGGTCACGGTCCGCCGCCCGGTCGAACCGGTCCACGACGGTGTCCGTACCGACGTCGGTACGCCTCTCCCGCGTGGGCTCGGGCCCCAGCCCGCGCAGCGCGCCGACCGGTCCGGTCGACCGGGCCACGTCGTCGAGCACGCGCAGATAGTCGTCCAGCAGCCGCCGGGCGTTCCCGGAGTCGCCGTCGCGGTACTCCAGCTTGACCGTGAGCCGGTCGCCGGGCGTGACAACCCATGTGAACGGATAGTGGGTGGAGTCGTCCGCCTTCACCGCGGTGATGCCGTGCCGGGCGTTCATCTCGGCGAAGGCGTCCATGTCCAGGAAGTTCTGGAGCACGAACAGGTTGTCGAACAGGGTGTCGTGCCCACTGGCCCGCTGGATCTCGCCGAGCCCCAGGTGCTCGTGCTCCATCGCCTCGACCCTGGCCGCCTGCACGGCCGACAGGTACGCGCCGACCGTGTCGTCCGGCCGGGCCCGCGTCCACTGGGGCACGGTGTTGAGCAGGACGCCGACGATGTCGTCCAGTCCCTCGCCCTCCCGGCCGGAGACGGTCACACCGAACACGGCGTCGCTACGGCCCGTGCGGGCGCCGAGGAGCAGGCCGAACGCGCCGGTCAGCACCGAGTTCAGCGTGACGCCGTGCGCCTTGGCCGCTTCGCGCAGCAGGTCCGAGCGCTCGGCGGACAGCGTGTGTACGAGCGTTCGCGGCAGGCCGTCCGAGAGGGCGGGGGTCGGTCCGCCGAGCAACGTCGGGCCGGGCAGGGCGGCCAGGTGCTCCGCCCAGAAGCGTTCCGCCACGGCCGAGTCCTTGGCGGCGAGCGCCCGCGCGTGGTCCTCGAAGCTCGGGGTGGCCGGGACGGGGGCCGGGAGCTCGCCCGCGAGGACGGCCTCGTAGGCGTCGAAGAGGTCCCGCAGCACGATCTCGCGGGACCAGCCGTCCCACAGCAGCAGGTGGTAGCTCAGCAGCAGGCCGTCGCGGTCGCCGGGCAGCCGCACCACGGTCAGCCGGACGAGGGGCGGCTCCCCCGGGTCGAATCCGGTGTCCCGGTCCCGGGCGCGCAGGGCGTCGACCTCCGCCTCGTTCGCCAACTCGACGGTGCGGACGGCGACTCGGCGTCCGGCGCTGAGGACCTGGACCGGGTTTCCGTCCTCGTCGGTGGTGAAGCCGGCGCCCACCACCGGGTGCCGCGCCATCACGTGACGCATCGCCTCGGCCAGCGCCCCGGTGTCCAGACGCCGGTCGAAGGTGAACCAGCTCTGCGCCACGTAGTGCCCGGCCGGGCCCGCCATCTGGGCCTGGAAGAACAGGCCCCGCTGGAGCGGGGTGACCGGTGCCGTCCGCTCGGCCGTCCCGGCGGCGTCCGCGACGCGTTCCAGCGCGTCGAGCCAGTGCCCGGTGATCTCGTCCGGGATGCCCTCGGCGAGGGTGAAGGCCGCGCGCAGGCTTCCGGTGGTCTCGTCGAGCCAGGCGTTGACCTCGACGGCGTACGGGCTGCCCTGCTCACCGCCGGTGATGTGCAGCGCCTGGGACTCGCTGCCCCGGCCGAGGTAGTTGAACAGCACCTGCGGGCGGGTGTTGAGCAGCGGGGCCGTCTGCGGGTTGAGATACCTGAGCTGGCCGTACGCGAGGTGCCCGCGCTCGTCCGGCCGGCGTTCGGCGACCTCACGGGCCGCCGCGACGGGATCGGTGTGGGCCGTCAGGCGTACGGGCGCGATGGAGGTGAACCAGCCGACCGTGCGGCTGTAGTCGTGGTGCTCGACGGCCGGGACCCGGCCGTGCCGCTCCAGATCGATCGCCAGATCGGTGGGCGAGGGCTGGACGCGGGTCAGCGCGGTGCGCAGCGCGCCGCACAGCAGCTCGGTGAGACCGACACCGAGGGCGGCGGGGGCGGTGCGGGTCAGGCGTTCGCTCACCTCGGGCGCGAGCACGACCGTGGTCTCGCGCAGCCCTTCGGCCGCGGGGAGCAGCGCGGGCGCCTGGAGTGTCGTGATCCAGTGTCCGAGGTCGTCGACGGCTTGGGTCGACCCGGTCGCCAGCGCCTCGGCGTACTCGGCGTACGGCGTGGTCGGGGGCGGCAGGGGCTCGCCGCGCAGGGCGGCGGCAAGGTCGTCCAGCAGGATCAGCCAGGACACCGCGTCTACGGCGAGGTGGTGCGCGGTGATCACGAGGGTCCGGCTCGCCTCCAGCCACGAGAACGCGATGACGTCTCCGGACTCGGGGTCGAGCCGCGCGGCGGCCTCGTTCGCCACCGCCGTCGCAACGGTCGCGTCGGTCCCGTCGGGGCGTACGACGGTGACCTCGCGGGCGGGTTCGGTGCGCAGCGCCCATACGCCGTGCTCGATGCGCAGGCGCAGCCGGAGCAGCGGGTGCGCGGCGACGACGGTGTTCGCGGCGCGCTGGACATCGGCGAAGTCGGTGCCCTCGGGCGTCGGCAGGGTCCTCGCCTGGGCGAACCGGGCGAGGGGGCCGCCCAGTTCGCGTTGGCGCAGGATGATGGGTGTCGGGGGCAGGGGGCCGTCCTCGCGGGGCACGGGCTCGGCTGCGGCGACGGGCGGTGCGCTCGTCGCCAGGTGCTCGGCCAGGGCACGGGGTGTCTTGAACAGGAAGACGTCCCGGGGCGCGATCTGCAGGCCAAGGGTCCTGGCCCGATTGATCACGGTGATGGCCAGGATGCTGTCGCCTCCGGCGCGGAAGAAGTCGGTGTCGGCGTCGACGGTCGTGCTGCGCAGGGTGTCGGCGAAGATGTCGGTCAGGGCGGTGAGTGTGTTGTCTGCGGGTCGGTGGGGGCTGGTCGCGCCCCGCGGCGGAGCCGCACATGGATACAGCCCCGCGCCCCTGGGGGGCGTAGCGGCTGCGCGCTGGATGAGTGCCCGCCTGTCCAGCTTGCCGTTCACCGTCAGCGGCAGCGCCTCGATCGACAGCACCCGCCCCGGCACCATGTGCGCGGGCAGCTTCGTGGACAGCAGCTCGGTGAAGTCGCCCGGCACCTGGCCCACCACGTGTGCCACCAGATGATCGCCGCTGTCGGCCACGGTGACGGCCACGTCCACCACACCGTCGAGTTCCCTGACGGCGGCCTCCACCTCGCCCAACTCGATCCGGAACCCCTTGAGTTGGACCTGGTCGTCGGCGCGGCCGACGAACTCCAGCTCGCCGTCGAGCGTTCGGCGGGCGAGGTCGCCCGTGTGATACATCCGGGAGCCGTCGCCCGCGAAGGGGTCGGCCACGAACCGGCCGGCGGTGAGCCCGGGCCTGCCCAGGTAGCCGAGCGACACCTGGTCGCCGGCGACATAGATGGCGCCCACACGACCGGGCGGCACCGGCCGCAGCAGGTCGTCGAGCACATGGGTGACCAGACCGGGGATCGGGCCGCCGATCGGGCTGGCGCCGCCGTCGGGGCCGAAGTCCTCGTCGGTCAGGACCCGGTGAGTGACGTGGACGGTCGTCTCGGTGATGCCGTACATGTTGACCAGCTCGGGCGAGGCGAGGCCGTGCCGCTCGACCCAACCACGCAGCCGGCCCAGATCCAGTGCCTCGCCGCCGAAGATGATCCGGCGCAGCGCGGGCAGCGGTTCGCCGGCGTGCCGGTCGGCCTCGATGAACTGGTAGAACGCCGACGGAGTCTGGTTGAGGACGGTCACTCCGCGCTCGCGGACCAGACGGTGGAAGTCGAGCGGGGAACGGGTCAGTCCGTGGTCCGGTATCAGCAGCTCACCGCCGTGCGTCAGCGCGCCCCACAGCTCCCAGACCGCGAAGTCGAAGGAGAAGGAGTGGAACTGGACCCATACGTCGTGCGGGCCGAAGCCCATGTCGGGCCGGGTGTTCGCGAGCAGCGTCACCACGCTGGAGTGCGGGACGACGACCCCCTTGGGCCTGCCGGTGGAGCCGGACGTGTAGATCACGTACGCGGGATCGTGCGGGCCGGCCTCGCGCGCGGGCCCGGTGCTCCGCGAGGACAGCCCGTCCGGGAGCGGGTCTCCCTGCACCAGCACGTGGGCCGGCACCCCCGCACGGGCCAGCAGGCCGGTGAAGCGGTCCCGCTGCGCGCGGTCCACCAGGACGACCTGCGGCGCGGAGTCGGCGAGGACGTACTCCAGGCGTTCGTCCGGGTAGGCGGGGTCCAGGGGCACGTAGGCGCCGCCCGCGCCGACGATCGCGACCAGGGCGACCACCTGCTCCACGGAACGGGGAAGGGCGACGGCGACCCGCTGCCCCGGGGCGACACCGGCGGCGCGCAGGACCGAGACCAACTCCTCCTTCGCGTGGGCCAGTTCGCCGTACGTCAGGGAGCGGCTGCCGCCGTCGAGCGCGCACTGGGTGAGGGCGGTGGAGTCCGGGTCGCGGCGCGCGGCGGTGTCGAACAGCTCGCCCAGCGTGGTCGGGGTGACCCTCGCGGGATGCCGGGCGCCCTGGAACGCCAGCTCGTCGACCGGGGTGTCGGGCCGGGTGAGCAGGGCGGCGAGGGTGTGCGTGAAGGTGCGCAGGATCTCCTGGGCGCCGGTCTCCCGCAGCAGGTCGCCGTCGTAGATCAGGTTGAGGCGCGGGCGGCCGTCGGGGGTGCGCTCCACCACGAGGGTCAACGGGTAGTGCGGGGCGCCCTCGTTGACGATGTCGGTGACGACGAGGGTGTCGCCGGGGCGCCGCAGGGCGTCGATGTCGGTGGCGACGTCGAAGACGACCAGGGTGTCGAAGAGGGGGCCGGCGCCGACCTGGCGGCCGATCCCGGCGAGCGAGACATGCTGGTGCGGCAGGACCGCGCTCTGGTGCTTGCGCACCGAGGCGAGCAGGTCGCGTGCGGTGGTGGTGTCGGCCCAACGGGCGCGTACGGGGATCGTGTTGATGAACAGTCCGACCATGTTCTCGATGCCGGGCACGTCCGCGTCGCGGCCGGACACCGTGGAGCCGAACACCACGTCCCTGCCGTGCAGGAGGCCGCCCAGCGTCACCGCCCAGGCGCTGTGCACGGCCACGCTCAGCGGCACGCCGGCCGCGCGGGCGGCCGCGTCGATGTCGGTCTCCGGTGCCGCGGCGATGTCGGCGAACCGGTCCGACGGGGTGTGGTCGGGGGCGACGAGCGAGGACCCCGGCAGGTCGGCGAGCTGGTCGCCCCACACGCGGTCGCTCTCGGCGTCGTCGCGGGCGGCGAGCAGGCGGACGTAGTCGGGGAAGCCGCCGAGCGGGTGCACGGTGCCGGGCGCGTGGTACTCGGCCAGCAGGGCGCGGAGCATCGGCGGGACCGACCAGCCGTCGGCGATGATGTGGTGCACGGTCTGCACCAGGACGTTCCGGCCGGCGCCCGCGCGGACCAGGGTGTACCGCATCAGCGGGCCGGTGGACAGGTCGAACCCGGTGCGGCGGTCCCGTTCGGCGTACGCGCGGATCTCGGCGTCGGTGATGCCGGGGCGGTCCAGTGTGGTGAAGGGTGCCTCCACCCCGCTCTCCAGCACGGACACCACACGGCCGTCGGCCAGGGCCACGAACCGCGCGGACAGGTTGGGATACAGCGTGAGCAGCCGGGTGGCCGCCCTCGCGAGCCGGTCGGCGTCCACCTCGCCGTCCAGCGTGAGCAGTTGCTGCTCGACGTAGCTGCCGGCCGAGTCGTCGTCGAAGACCGAGTGGAAGTACAGGCCCTCCTGCAACGGGGTCAGCGGCAGGATGTCCCGCAGGGCGGGCCCGTCCAGGGCGTCGACGTCGGCCTGGGTGAGCGGTACCAGGGGGAAGTCGCTGGGAGAGTGGCCGCCGTGGTCGAGGGCGGCCAGCCCGGTCAGGGTGGTCCGGAAGTACTCCCCGAGGGTGGCGATGTCCTCGTCGGTGAACACGCCGTCGGGCCAGGAGACCGTGGTGATCAGCTCGTACTCGCCGCCGGTCGCGGTGGATTCGGCGATGGCGTTGAACTCCAGGGCGCGCGGCAGGCGCATGTCCGGGTCGCGCTTCTCGCCCAACTGTCCTGTGGTGCCCGCGTGTTCCCAGTCGCCGGAGCCGCCCGCGTCGAAGCGGCCCAGGTAGTTGAACAGCACCTGCGGGGCGGGGTTGTCGAACTCGACGTGGGTGAGGTGGCGCAGGGCGCCGTAGGAGACGCCGTTGTCCGGTACCCGGGCGAGGTCCTCCTTGACCGCCTTGAGGGCGGCGGCCAGGTACTCCGGGGCGGTGAGGTCGGGTGCGGTGCCGGGGTCGACGGTGACGGGGAACAGGGTGGTGAACCAGCCGACGGTCCGCGAGAGTTCGGGTTCGAAGCCGGCGGTCGCCGCCACGAACCGGCCTTCGCGGCCGTGCCCCTCGAGTTCGATGTGCGCGAACGTCTGGTCCTGGCCGAGGTGGCGTCGCCAGCGGGCGAGCGTGACGGCGAGGGCGGTCATCAGGACGTCGTTGACGCCCGCGTGGAAGCTCGCGGGGACCGTGCCCAGGAGCGCGGCCGTGACGTCGGGGCCGACCGAGACGGTCCGCAGCCGTTCCCGCGCCACGGTGTCCGTCCCGGACAGCGCACGCCTGCCCACCGGTTGGTCCGTCCCGGGCAGGGGACGCCGGTAGTAGGCACTGTCCGCGTCGAAGGCCGCGCGTTCCAGCAGCTGCGTCCAGCGCCGGAACGACGTGCCCACCGGGGGCAGGTCGATGGGCGCGCCCGAGGTGAACTGCCGCCAGGCGGTGGCCAGATCGTCCCGCAGGATCCGCCAGGACACGCCGTCGATCACCACGTGGTGGGCGACCAGGACCACCTGCCGTGCCGCGCGGCGCCAGACGGCACGCAGCATCACGCCGCCCGCCGGGTCCAGGCCGTCGGTGGCGAGCGCGAGGCACTCGTCGAGCGGACGGTCGCTCTCCTGCCACCGCACGGCGGCCCGGTCGGCCTCGGGGATGTCGAAGCTCCAGCGGTCGCCGCGCACGAGCCTGGCGCGCAGCATGGGGTGGCGCTCGGCCACGGCGGCGAGGATCGCGTCGAGGGCGTCGGCGGTCAGGTCCGCGGGGGCGTTCAGCACCGCCGACTGCACGAACCCGTCGATCGCGTCCGTGGTCTCGCCGAGCCACTGCACGACGGGGGACCCCACGACGGGCCCGGTCGGTACGTCCCGGTGGTCCACGGTGGAGAGGTCCTCGCGGCTCGCCACGGCCGCCAGTGCGCCCACGGTGGTGTGGGTGAAGATCTGTCCCGCCGTGACGTGCAGGCCCCTCTCCCGCAGCGCGCTCAGCAGCGAGATGGCCAGGATGCTGTCTCCGCCGAGCTGGAAGAAGTCCTGGTCGACGCCGACCTCGTCGAGCCGCAGCACCGCCGCGACGGCCGCGCACACCGCGCGTTCGTCGTCGGTGGCGGGCGGGACGAGTACTCCGGTGCCGATCGTGGGCTCCGGCAGCGCGCGCCGGTCGATCTTGCCGTTCGCGGTGAGCGGGAACTCGCTCAGGACGACGATGTGGGCGGGCACCATGTACTCCACCAGGTGCTCGGCGGCCCACGCCGTGACCTCCGCCGCCCGCAGGTCCTCGTTCCCGGCGGCCGGGATCACGTAGCCGACGAGGTAGGTGCCGCCGGCCGCGTTCTTCCTGGCGACGACGCAGGTGTGCCGTACGCCGGGGTGTTCGGCGAGACCGACCTCGACGTCCTCGATCTCCAGCCGCATACCGCGGATCTTGATCTGGTTGTCGGCGCGGCCGAGGAAGTCCAGCGAGCCGTCCGGGGTGAACCGTGCGAGGTCGCCGGTCCGGTAGAGCCGGGAGCCGTCGTCGGCGAAGGGGTTCGCCACGAACCGGGACGCCGTCAGAGCGGGCGCGCCCACGTACCCGCGCCCCAGGAGGAATCCACCCACGTACAGTTCGCCGCCGACGCCGACCGGCACCGGGCGCAACTCGTCGTCCAGGACGTACAGCTGGGTGTTGGGGTTGGCCCTGCCGATCGATGTCGACAGGCGTTCGGCCGCGCCCCGGTAGATGACGTGCGAGACGCCGATCGTCGTCTCGGCCGGGCCGTAGCCGTGGTACATGGGGATGTCGAGCTTGGTGCGGAACCGCTCGTACAGCTCCGGGGTCAGCACCTCGCCGCCGCACCACACGTGCCGCAGGCTGTCCAGCCGGTCGGAGTCGCCGGCGATCTCCAGCAGCACGTCCAGCATGGACGACACCAGGTAGGTGAAGGTGACGCGCTGCTCGGCGATGACGCTCAGCAGGTGGTGCGGATCGCGTTCGCCGCCGGGCCGCAGGACCACCAGCCGGCCGCCGGACACCAGCGGCAGGAAGATCTCGTTGACGGAGATGTCGAAGGACAGCGGGGCCTTGAACAGCGAGGCGTCGTCGTGGCCGAAGCCGAGGATCTCCTCCACCTGCCACAGCAGGCGCTCGCTGATCGCCTCGTGCCGGATCATCGCGCCCTTGGGCCGCCCGGTCGAGCCGGACGTGAAGATGACGTACGCCAGGGCGGCCCCGGGGACGGTGATGCCGGTCCCGCCGGTGGGACGGTCACCGAACCGCCAGTCGTCGAGGTCGACGGCCACGGCCTCCGGTTCGGCCGGGTCGTGCTCGCCCGAGGCGTTCAGCTGTACGACGACCCCGGCGTCCTCGATGACGACGGCCCGGCGCGCGGCCGGCCACTGCGGATCCAGCGGCACGAACGCGCCGCCCGCCTGGAGCACGCCGAGCAGCCCGATCACCATCTCGGCGGAACGGCCCAGGGAGACGCCGACGACCTGCTCCGCGCTCAGGCCGCGGTCGAGCAGATGGTGGGCCAACTGGCTGGAAAGCTCGGCCACCTGACGGTAGGTCAGGGACCGGCGCTCGTCCACTACGGCGACGGCGTCCGGCCTGGTCCGGGCCTGCTCGCGGAACATCTCCACGACGGTGGGGCGGATCCGGTCGGCCTCGGTGTCGTTCCACTCGGCCAGGAGCCGGAGCCGCGTCGCCGCGTCGGCCGGGCCCATGCTGCCCAGCGGGCGGTCCGGGAAGTCGGCCAGGTCGTCCAGGGCCAGCTGCGCGTCGGCCTGCCCGACGTCCTCGGGAACGGCGATGCTCCAGCCCTCCGGGCCCGCCTCCCGGCTGCTGCCGGGCCCGCTCCCGCCGCCGTCGATCCATGCCAGGACATCGGCGAACGGTGTGGCGGGGGTGAGGTCGATGCCGTCGGGGCTCCGGCCCGTCGCCCAGTAGTGCAGCGCCGCGGCGCAGGCTTCGGCGATGGTCCGGTCGGAGCGGTCGCCGGTGCGCCGACGCAGGTCGGCCAGGCGCGTGGGGGACAGCAGGACGAGACGAGCGCTCGGTTCCATCATCGAAGACTCAGCACCCTTTCCACACCATGAGAATGAGGCACAGCGACGTCAGGTGTCATGACACAACGGATGTACTAACTGCCTTCTCGCCAGGCCCGCCACAGCCGGGCGTACCGGCCGCCCAGGGCCACCAGCTCCTCGTGGGTCCCCTGCTCCACGACCCGTCCCGCGTCCAGCACGGCGATCCGCTCCGCCGCCATCGCCTGGGTGAGCCGATGGGCCACGAACAACGTCGTCCGGCCGGCGCACGCGGCGAGCACGGCCCGCTCCAGTTCGGCGGCGCCCTCGCTGCCCGCCTCCGCGGTCGACTCGTCGAGCACCACCACCGGCGAACGGCTCAACACCAGCCGGGCCAGGGCGATCTGGGCGACCTTGGTGGCGTCCAGCCGCTCCCCGCCCTCGCCGACCGGGGTGTTCAGCCGCTCGGGCAGGGCGTCGACCCAGGTGTCGGCGCCGACCGTGCGCAACGCGTCCATCAGCTCGGCGTCGGTCGCCTCCGGCGCGGCCAGTCGCAGATCGTCGGCGAGCGGGCCGGAGAAGACGTGGGTCTCCTGCGTCAGGATGCTCACCAGGGCCCGCGCCCCGGCCTCGTCCAGACCGGCGAGGTCGGTCGGGCCGATGCGCACCGAGCCGGACTGCGGGGTCCCGATGCCCGCGATCAGTGCGGCCAGGGTGGTCTTGCCCGCGCCCGTCGCTCCCACCAGGGCGAGCGAGCCGCCCGCCGGGATCGTCAGATCGACGTCCCGAAGGACCGGCTCCTCGGTGCCGGGATAGCTGAACGTCACCCCTTCGACCGTCACCGGCCAGGGCCCGACGGCCGCCGGCGCGACGGCCGGGTCGCCCACCAGCCGTTCCTCCGCGGGCTCTCCCAGCACTCCGACGAGCCGGGTCAGGCTCGCGCCCGACTTCTGCGCCTCGTCGAAGGTGAACATGATCATGCCCAGCGGGGTGAACAGCCGGTGGAAGAGCAGGGGGGCCGCGGCCACCTCGCCCAGGCTGGCGGCGTCGGCCTCCAGAAGGGCGTATCCCACCACGATGATGAGGACCAGTCCGATGAACTCGGCGCGGTTCTCCCGGCCCACGAACCGGCCGAAGAACCGGAAGACCTCGATACCGAGGTCGCGCACCCGCCACGACTCGTGGGTGACCTTCTCCCGGAAGGCGTCCTCCAGGCGGTACGCCCGGACGGTGTCGATCCCGTTCAGACCGCTGATCAACGCCTGGGCGCGGTCGGCCTGGGCCACCCGCTGCTTGCGGTAGAGCGGAGCGGACCGGGGCAGATACCAGCGCAGGGCCAGCGCGTACGCGGGCAGCGCGCCGGCGCCCGCCAGGCCGAGCCGCCAGTCCAGTCCGAACATGCCGGCGGTGGCGATGGCGACCAGCACGCCCGCCGAGAACACCGTGGGGACCGCCATGCGGATGCCCTTGGACAGCACGGCCACGTCGTCGCCGACCCGGGAGAGCACGTCTCCGCGGCCTACGTGTTCGACGCGCGCGCTCGGCATCCCCAGGACCGCCCGTACGGCGCCTTCCCGCAGCCGGGCGAGCAGGTCCGCGCCCAGCCGCCCGATCAGGTAGGTCGACACCGCGGTGGCCGCCGCGCCGAACAGCGCGGCGGCCCCCATCAACACCCCGATCCTGACGAGGATCGAGCGCGGTTCGCCCTCGACCACCCCGTCGACGACCCGGCCGAGCAGCAGCACCGGGAACACCTGGAGCGCCGCTCCGGCCACCGTGGTCAGCACGGTGGCCAGCGTCAGCCACGGCATCTCGCGGCAGTGCGCCGCGACCCATCGGGTCGCCTCGCGTCCGGTCGCCGTGTGCAGGGCGACCGGGGCGAGGCGCGTGTCGGTGGTGCTCACACCTACTCGGCCGACTTGACGAGTTCGTCGATCGCGTACGGCATGGAGAGCAGGGTGCCCTGGGAGATGGCGGCGCCGACCGCCGGGCCCTCGCTGTCCAGCAGGTACGAGACCTTGCCGTTCTTGACGGCGTCCAGGTTGGAGAACAGCTTGAACTTCTTCAGCGCCGCGGTGTCCGCCTTGTCGTTGATGACGAAGATGCGGTCGACGTCGACCAGGTCGACGCGCTCGGGCGAGAGCTGCGTGTAGAAGTTGCCGTCCGCGATCTTGTCGATCTCGGTCTGGTACTTGAAGCCGATGCCGGTCACCAGTCGTCCGCGCACGTCGGTGGAGGTGAACGGGGCCACCGAGTCCTTGTACCAGGACAGCACGACGGCGGTCTGGCCGGCGAACGCCGGGTGGGCCTTCTTGGCCGCGTCCAGCTGCCCCTGGATGTCGTCCACCATCTTCTCGCCCTCCTCGGCCTTGCCGAGCGCCTTGGCGATGTGGAGGGCGTTGTCCTGCCAGGGCGCGCTGAACGGCTCCTTCTCGGCCTTGGTACGGCCCACCGTCGGCGCGATCCTGGACAGCTTGTCGTAGGCGGCCTGGTCGATCTCGGAGTACACCGCGATGATCAGGTCCGGCCGCAGGGCGGCGATCTTCTCGTAGTTGGGGCCGGAGTCACCGTTCTTCATGATGACCTCGGGCTTGGTGTCGCCCCACTTGTCCTTCACCCAGGGCCACTGCGTGTTGATGTCCGGGCTCTGGCCCGCCGGGTTCGGGTACTGGTCGACCATGCCGACCGGCTTGATGCCGAACGCCAGGATGGTCTGGTCGTCCGTGTAGCCGACGGAGACGACCCGCTTGGGCGCCTTCTCGACCTTGGTGGATCCGAACGCGTGCTCCACGGTGACCGGGAAGGCGCCGGCCGCCGCGGCGGCCGTGGTGTCGTCACTCGACTCGCTGCCCGAGTCGGAACCGCATCCGGCGAGGAGGCCCACGCCGAGGGTCGCGGCGGCCGCCATCCCCGCCAGCCGCCGCCAGGGCTTCACGAGCGTCGTTCTATGGAGGAACATCCGCAATCCCTTGCTTTCGCACTGTCCGCTGCGCCTCTTTCTAAGGGCAGGCAAACCTTATCCACAGAAATCAGGTTAGCCTAGCCTAAGTGATGAAATACCTTGGTCCATCCGGGACTTGACCGGTGATCGGGCGCCGGGTCCCGCTCGGCGGAGCAGGTCCTGTCCGGCGGAGCAGGTCCTAGGGGACCTGGACGTGGGTGCGGCCGATCGGCACGATGAGCGGGCGGTCGCCCACCGGGTCGTCGATCACCTTGGCGCGCAGCCCGAACGCCTCGTGCAGCAGGTCGGCGGTGATGACGTCACGCGGATGCCCCTGGGCCAGGATCGCCCCGTCCCGCATCACGACCAGGTTGTCGCTGTAGCGCGTGGCCAGATTCAGATCGTGCAGCACCATCACCACGGTGCAGCCCGACTCGTGCAGGTCGTCCACCAGGTCGAGCACGTCGATCGCGTGGGCCAGGTCCAGATAGGTGGTCGGCTCGTCCAGCAGCAGCAGATCGGTGCCCTGGGCCAGGGTCATCGAGATCCACACGCGCTGGCGCTGACCGCCGGAGAGCGAGTCGACCGGACGGTCCGCCAGATCGGAGACCCCCGTCATGGCCAACGCCCGCTCCACCACGGCGGCGTCGTCCGACGACCACTGCCGCAGCCAGCTCTGGTGCGGATGACGGCCCCTGGCGACCAGGTCGGACACCGTGAGCCCCTCCGGCGCGACCGGCGCCTGCGGCAGCAGGCCGAGCTTCTTCGCCACGTCCCTGGTCCTGAGCCTGCCGATGTCGTCGCCGTCCAGTACGACCGTACCCCTGGCCGGCTTCAGCAGCCGCGACAGCGTCCGCAACAGGGTCGACTTCCCACAGCCGTTGGGGCCGATGATCGTGGTGATCACCCCGGGCGGGATCGCCACGTCCAGGTCGTCGATGACGGTCCGGGCGCCGTACCCGACCGTGACGCTCCTGGCCGCCAGCCGTGAGACGGCATCGACCCCGGACTCGATCTCGGTGATGGACTGACCGGCCACCGGGCCCCCTCGTGTTTAGCCTTGCCTAAGTTTCGCATCATCCAACCGAGGTTCGTCTACTTGAGGTTCGCCCGCACCAGCAGATAGACGAGGAAGGGCCCGCCGATCGCGGCGGTGACCACGCCGACCGGGAGGGAGACCGGCAGCGCCGCGCGTGCGAGCAGGTCCGAACCGACCAGCAGCAGCGCCCCCACCAGGCCGGAGGCCGCCAGGGGCGGTGTCGGGAACCTCGCCAGACGCATCGCCACCTGCGGCGCCACCAGCGCGACGAACGGGATCGGACCGGCCGCGCCCACCGCCACGGCGGCCAGCAGGACCGCGCACAGCAGCAGCACCGCCCGCACCCTCGCGTACCGCACGCCCAGGCCCGCGGCGACCTCGTCGCCGAGGTGCATCGGCTTGAACTGGAACGCGGCACCCGCCACGACGACCAGGAGGACGAGCGTGCACCACACGGCCAGCCGGATCCCGTCCCACGAGCGGTCGTCCAGCGAACCGATCAGCCACCGCTGGGCCCGGGCCACGTCCCTGATGTCCGCCTTGACCAGCAGCCAGTTCGTGATCGCCTCCATCACGGCGCTCACCGAGATGCCGATCAGGATGAGCCGGAACCCGTCGACCCCGCGCCGCCACGCCAGGAAGTACACCAGCAGCCCGGTGCCGAGACCGCCCGCGAGCGCCGCCGCCGAGAGGCCCACGGAACTGGTGATCGCCGCCGCGGCCCCGCCGGACACCGTCACCAGGAACACCGCGACCGCGCTCGCACCCCAGGTGATCCCCAGAATGTCCGGGCTGGCCAGCGGGTTGCGGGCGATGGACTGCGTGATCGCCCCGGACACCCCGAGCGCGATCCCCACGAGAATCCCGGCCAGGGCCCGCGGCATCCGCAGATCCATGATGACGAACTCGTCGACCTGCTCACCCCGGCCGAAGATCGTCGCGATCACCTGGGGCAGGCCGATGGGGAAGTCCCCGACCCCGATGGACACGCAGAACACCAGGAAGGTCGCCGCCGCCAGCAGGAGCGTGACGCCGACGAGCCAGGGCCGCCACACGAACGACACGCGGCCGAGCCGCACACCGGGCGCCAACGACGGCTTCTCATCCGTCCCGCCCGGCTCCACGCCTGTCCCGTCCGCCTTCACGCCCGTCCCGTCCGCCTTCACACCCGTTCCGTTCGGCTCCACGCCCGTCCCGTTCACGCGTTCTTGAACTTTCCGCGCCACACCAGACCCGCGAAGAACGGGGCCCCGAGCAGAGCGACGACGACACCCGCGTCCAACTCGCCCGGCCGTACCACCAGGCGGCCCACGATGTCGCAGACCAGCAGGACGATGGCGCCGAGCAGACCGGCGTACGGCACCAGCCAGCGGTAGTCGGGACCGGTCAGATAGCGCGCCACATGGGCCACCATGAGCCCGAGGAACGCGATGGGTCCGCACGCCGCCGTCGCCGCGCCCGCGAGCAGGGTGATGGCGGCGATGCCGATGGTCCGGCTCAGCGCGATGTTCACTCCCAGTCCCCGCGCCACGTCATCGCCCAGGTTGAGCAGGTTGATGGTGGGCAGCGTGGTCAGGGCCGCCACCAGCCCGACGGCGACGAACGCGGTCACCGGCCAGATGACGTCGAATCCGATCCCGGCCACGGAGCCGGCGTTCCAGAACCGCAGCGCGTTCAGCGACGCCTGGTCCGACAGCGCGACCGCGGTGGTCATCGCCGCGAGGAACACCGTGATCCCCTGCCCGGCCAGCGCGAGCGTCAAGGGGTTGCCGGCGCCCCGGCCGATGCTCGCCAGCCCGAACACGACGACACCGGAGACCGCCGCTCCCAGGAAGGCGAACCAGACGTACTGGAACGGGTTGGAGAACCCGAACACGGCGATCACCGTCACCACGGCGAACGAGGCGCCGGCGTTCACCCCGAGCAGCCCGGTGTCCGCGATCGGGTTGCGCGTGTACCCCTGGATCAGCGCCCCGGCGACGCCCAGGGCGATGCCCGCCACGATCGCGAGCACCGTCCTGGGCACCCGTACGGTCTCCACGATGAGCCTGATCTCGGTGAGGCGCCGGTCGGCCTCCGGCGCCGCGAACAGACCGTGCCACACCTCGGCGGGACTCAACGCGCGCGCGCCGACGGCCAGGGACACCGCCCCCGCGATCACCAGGATCACGACCAGCGTGCCCAGACCCACACCCCGCCGCCGGCGGGCCCCTGTCGTCCCCCCGGGGGCGGGGCGCTGCAGTGTAGTCGTGCCCATGGCGAGGTACGTTATCCCTTTTGATCAGCGGGCCGTGCTGCCGATCTCGTCGGGGACCGGCCGTGCCTCGTCGGAGGCGGGCTTGCGGTCCCGGTCGAGGATCGAGTCGAGGATCTCACCGACCCTGATCGCGGTGTTGGACAGCAGGGACGAGGTGATGCCGTGGGTGTGCTCGGTGCCGCCCTGGAGGTAGATGCCGCAGCGCAGTTCGGGCTCCGTCGCGACACGGTAGTCGCGTTCGACGCGTACGCGGCCCTCGTCGTCGCGGCGGCAGCGGTCCGCGACCTCGCCGAGGAGCCCGAGCGGATCGGCGGGGCTGTAGCCGGTGGCGAACACCACGACATCGGCGTCCAGGGGGCTCTCCTCGCCGGTGATCAGGGACTTCACGGTGGCGCGCACCTTGTCCGGCCGCTCCTCGACGCCGGTGAGCCGGGACACGTTGAGGAAGCGCAGCCGCTCGGTGCCGAGGACCTTCTCCTGGTACATCTGCCGGTAGAGGTCGTCGATCAGGTCGATGTCCACCACGGAGTAGTTGGTGTTGCCGTGGTAGTCCATCAGCCGGCGTTTGACGTCGTCGGGCGCGGCGAAGTACTCGTCGACCGCCGAGGGGTCGAAGATCCGGTTGGCGAAGCTGCTGTCGTCGGCGGGGCTGTAGCCGTAGCGCGAGAAGACGGCGCAGACCTCGGCGCGGGGGAAGCGCCGGTGCAGGTAGGCGACGTTCTCGGCCGCGCTCTGCCCCGCGCCCACGACGACGAACCGGGAGGGCGGGTTCCCCTCCGACCCCGCCTCCAACTCGTCGACCTTCGCGAGCAGTTCGGAGTTGTGCCAGATGCGCTCGCCGCGCTCCACCCCGTCCGGCATGAGGGGGCGCAGCCCCGTGCCGATCACGAGGTTGCGGGCCCGGTGGACCACCAGCCCCTCCCCCGAGCGGACGGTCAACTCCAGGTGTTCCACGATGCCTTCGCGGACGACGGGCGTGACCCCGACGACCTCGTGGCCGTAGGAGACCATGTCGTCGACCTGGGCCGCGGCCCACTCGAAGTAGTCGTGGAACTCCACCCGCAGCGGGAAGAGCGTCTTGTGGTTCAGGAAGTCGATCAGCCGTCCCTTGCTCTTCAGGTAGCACAGGAAGCTGAACTCGCTGGTGGGGTCCCGGAGGGTGACCAGGTCCTTGAGGAAGGAGACCTGCATGGTGGCGTCGTCGATGAGCATGCCGCGGTGCCAGCCGAAGCGCGGCTGCTGCTCGAAGAAGTGAGCGGTGACCGCCTCCTGCCCGCCGACGCGTGCGTTGTGCTCGCGGAGCGCGATCGCCATGGCCACGTTGGACGGCCCGAAGCCGATGCCGATGACGTCGTGGACCGGTGATGCGCCACCCGGTAGAACCTGTGCCATGTGACTCCCATCGTGCAGGTGCAACCGCCATGTGAGGCGGCCGTTGTCAAGCATCGGGAAGCTCGAGAAATGGGCACGCCGAAGAAGAAGCGGCCCAAAACTTAGGTAAGGCTAAGCTGAACCTGTGAAAGTGTCGATAGGGCAAACCGGGCACCCTCGGCCACGCCACCCGGCCAACAGCCGCCCCAGCAGGGCCCATTGCACCCTTAGGTAAGCCTTGCTTTACTTTCTTCGGTCTGCCCCCCTGCCTGAGGAGGAACCCGATGCGGGTCGCCATGTTCGGTTATCAGACCTGGGGGCACCGCACCCTCCAAGCCCTTCTGCACTCCGAGCACGAAGTGGTGCTGGTGGTGACGCACCCCAAGAGCGAGCACGCGTACGAGAAGATCTGGAGCGACTCCGTCGCCGACCTCGCCGAGGAGCACGGCGTCCCGGTACTGATCCGCAACCGCCCCGACGACGAAGAGCTGTTCGCGCGCCTCAAGGAGGCCGACCCGGACATCATCGTGGCCAACAACTGGCGGACCTGGATCCCCCCGCGCATCTTCGACCTGCCGCGGCACGGCACGCTGAACGTGCACGACTCGCTGCTGCCGAAGTACGCCGGCTTCTCCCCGCTGATCTGGGCCCTGATCAACGGGGAGTCGGAAGTGGGCGTCACCGCGCACATGATGAACGACGAGCTCGACGCCGGCGACATCGTGCGACAGGAGGCGGTGCCGGTCGGCCCGAGGGACACCACCACCGACCTCTTCCACAAGACCGTCGACCTCATCGCCCCGGTCACCATCGGCGCGCTCGACCTCATCGCCTCCGGACAGACCGAGTTCACCCAGCAGGACCGGTCCCGGGCGAGCTTCTTCCACAAGCGCGCCACGGAGGACATCCGCATCGACTGGACCTGGCCGGCGGAGGACCTCGACCGCCTGGTCCGCGCCCAGTCCGAGCCGTACCCGAGCGCCTTCACCTTCCACAAGGGCAGGCGCCTGGAGGTGCTGGCAGCGGTGGTCTCCCAGGGCCGCTACGGCGGCACACCCGGCCGCATCTTCTACCGAGAGGGCGACGGCGTGGTGATCGTCGCCGGCGCCGACGCCCGCACCGGCCGCAACCACGGTCTGGCCATCACCCGGGTACGGACCGAGGACGGCCGCGAGATGCCGGCGACCGAATACTTCACGTCCATGGGCGGCTATCTGACCAACCAGCCGTGAAGCACGAAGGGTGCCGACCAATGGCCGGCACCCTTGTGCGCTGTAAGTGTCCGAGGGGGGACTTGAACCCCCACGCCCCATAAAGGGCACTAGCACCTCAAGCTAGCGCGTCTGCCATTCCGCCACCCGGACCAGGTGTCTGCCGCCTTGCCAGGAGTGTTCCCGGCGGCGACATGGACAACAATACCAAGCTTTCGGAGTGCCTTTCACCTGCGTTTCCGTCGGGCGGACCCCCTTCCCGGACCGGCCGTGGGGGTGACGTCGGTGCTTCACCCGGAGCGATCGGACGGTTACGTCCGGGCGGGTCCGGACCGACCGGCACCCCGGGAAAGGAGTGCCGGTCGGCCGGGGGTCACGGCATGAGGTGGTAGTCCGGGAAGTTCCCGGGCAGCCGCTCCCCCGCCGGGCCGCGGGTCGCCGCGCGCACCAGCAGTTCGCCGCCGACGAAGGCGCCCCGCCAGGACGCGCCGAACCCGCCGAACAACTCGTCGCGGTCGCCCCGCGAGCGGGGCTTGCCGTGGCCGACCTTGAAGGCGCGGATCTGCGGGGCCAGCCGGTCGAAGGTGGCCCGGTCGTCCGTGGACAGGGTGGCGACCAGCGCGCCGTTGGACGCGTTCATCGCGGCCAGCAGCTCCGCCTCCGTGTCGACCAGGACGATGGTGTCGACCGGGCCGAACGGTTCCGCGTGGTGCAGCGGCGAGGACGGCGGCGGGCCCAGGAGGGTGACCGGGAGGACGTACGCCGAGGTGTCCTGGCCGGGCAGGAACCTCGCGTCGGCCGGGTCGCCGCGGTGCAGCGGGACGGCGCCGCGCTCGACGGCCTCGGCGACCTGGTCGCGCAGTTCCTTGGCCTTGGCCGCGTTGATCACCGGCCCGAAGTCCAGCGCGGGGAAGGGATCGCCGGGCCGCTGCACGGCGAGCGGGTGCCCGACCCTGAGCGTGCGCACCGCCGGGAGGTAGGCCGCCAGGAACTCGTCGAACAGATGACGCTGGACGACGAAGCGCGGGTACGCAGTGCAGCGCTGCTTGCCGTAGTCGAAGAGCTTGGGGATCACCGCGGTGAGCGCGTCCCAGTCGGTGTAGTTCCAGATGCCCCAGGTGTTGAGTCCCTCCTGTTCCAGTACATGTCGTTTGCCGAGGTCGGCGACAGCCGTGGCCACCGCGGCGCCGGTGTCGCGGCCGCCGACGAAGGAGACGCAGCCGATCTCCGGCGCCCGCACCAGCGCCTCGGACAGCTCGCCGCCGCTGCCGCTGACGAGGGTGACGGGGATTCCCTCGCGGGCGGCGAGTGCGCAGGCCAGGGTCAGACAGGCGACACCGCCGTCGGTCGGGGTCTTGGCGATGACCGCGTTGCCTGCCAGTGCCTGTACCAACACTGCGTGAACGAGCACACTCATCGGGTAGTTCCAACTCGCGATGTTGGACACCGGGCCGTCGAGCGGGACGCGGCCCGCGATCATGGGTTCGATGCCGTCGACGTACCAGCGCACTCCGTCGATGGCGCGGTCGACGTCCGCCTGGGCGAGCCGCCAGGGCTTGCCGATCTCCCAGACGAGCAGGAGGGCGAGCAGTTCGCGGTGCTGGGTGAGGGCGTCGAGGGTGGCCGCGACGCGGGCGCGGCGCTCGTCGAGAGGGACGTGCCGCCAGGCGCGGTGCTGGTCGAGGGAGGCGCGTACCGCCTGGTGGGCGGTGCCGGCGTCCAGGCGCGGCGGGCCCGCGATCGGGCTGCCGTCGACGGGGCTGGTGGCGGGCAGGACCCGGCCGTCCGCCCGCCAGGCCGAGCCCCACAGGTTCAGGACGCGGTCGTCGCGGAATGCCTCGGGGGCGACGGCGAGGCAGCGCTGCCAGGCGTCGGTCCAGGAGGTGCCGCGTTTGAGGGTGAGGGTGGTGGTGTCGGGGGTGAGGGTGGTTGCCATCGGGTTGCTCCGCTCTCGGTGCACAGTCGGGGGCGGGGTGCGTGGCTCACGTCATCCGGGGGTGGCCGTCCGCTGTTCCTCAAGACGGTCGAGGACGAGTTTCGCCGTCTCGGTCGGCGTGCTTCCCACGCGCACTCCGGCCGCTTCCAGCGCCTCCTTCTTCGCCCGCGCGGTGCCGGACGAGCCGGACACGATCGCGCCCGCGTGGCCCATCGTCTTGCCCTCGGGCGCGGTGAAGCCCGCGATGTAGCCGACGACCGGCTTGGTGACGTGCTCCGAGATGTAGGCGGCCGCGCGTTCCTCCGCGTCGCCGCCGATCTCCCCGATGAGGACGACGAGTTCGGTGTCGGGGTCGTCCTGGAAGGCGGCCAGGCAGTCGATGTGGCTGGTGCCGACGACCGGGTCGCCGCCGATCCCGACGCAGGTCGAGAAGCCGATGTCCCGGAGTTCGTACATGAGCTGGTAGGTGAGGGTGCCCGACTTGGACACCAGCCCGATGCGGCCGGGCTTGGTGATGTCGGCGGGGATGATGCCCGCGTTGGACTGGCCCGGGGTGATCAGTCCGGGGCAGTTGGGGCCGACGATGCGGGTGCCTTTGGCCTGCGCGTACGTGGTGAAGGCGACGGAGTCGTGGACGGGGATGCCCTCGGTGATGACGACGGCGAGGCCGATGCCGGCGTCGGCGGCCTCCATGACGGCGGCCCTGGCGAAGGCGGGCGGCACGAAGACGACGGTGACGTCGGCGCCGGTCGTCTCGATGCCCTCGGCCACGGATCCGAGGACGGGGACGGCCCGGTCGTCGAAGTCGACCGTCTGCCCGGCCTTGCGCGGGTTGACGCCGCCGACGACGTTCGTGCCGGCCGCGAGCATGCGCCGGGTGTGCTTCATGCCCTCGCCGCCGGTCATGCCCTGGACGAGGACCTTGCTCTCCTTGGTGAGATAGATCGCCATGTCCCGTCTCCTCAGGCTGTGGTGGCGAGTTGGGCGGCACGGCGGGCGGCGCCGTCCATGGTGGTGACCTGCTGGACCAGCGGGTGGGCGTGCTCGTCGAGGATGGCCCGGCCGCGCGCGGCGTTGTTGCCGTCGAGGCGGACGACGAGCGGCTTGGTCAACCGGACGGTGTCCAGGGCCCGCACGATGCCGTCGGCGACCGCGTCGCAGGCGGTGATCCCGCCGAAGACGTTGACGAAGACGGATTTCACGGCCGGGTCGGAGAGGATGACGGACAGTCCGTCGGCCATGATCTGGGCCGAGGCACCGCCGCCGATGTCGAGGAAGTTGGCGGGGCGGGCCCCGCAGCCGGCGACCACGTCCAGGGTGGACATGACCAGGCCGGCGCCGTTGCCGATGATGCCGACCTCGCCGTCGAGCTTGACGTAGTTGAGGCCCTTCTCGGCGGCCGCCGCCTCCAGCGGGTCGTCGTGGGCCGCGCCCTCCGTCCCCCAGCGGGCCTGTCGGAAACGGGCGTTGTCGTCGAGGGTGACCTTGCCGTCGAGGGCCAGGATCCGGCCCTGTTCGGTGCGGACGAGCGGGTTGACCTCGACCAGGACGGCGTCCTCGCGGACCAGGACCTCCCAGAGCCGGACGAGGACGTCGACGGTCTGCGGCGGCAGGCCGGCGGCCGCGGCGATCTCGGCGGCCTTCGCCGAGGTGACGCCCACGGCCGGGTCGATGTGGACGCGGGCGACGGCTTCCGGTCGAGCGGCGGCGACCTCCTCGATCTCCATGCCGCCCTCCGCCGAGGCGATGGCCAGGAAGCGCCCGGCCGCGCGGTCGAGGACGTAGGAGACGTAGAACTCGCTCTCGATGTCCACCGGTTGGGCCAGCATCACCTTGCCGACCGTGTGGCCCTTGATGTCCATGCCGAGGATCTGACGGGCCGTGATCTCGGCGGCGGCCGGGTCGGCGGCGAGCTTGACCCCGCCCGCCTTGCCCCGCCCGCCGGTCTTCACCTGGGCTTTCACCACGACACGGCCGCCCAGCCCGCGGGCGATCTCGCGGGCCCGCTTGGGCGAGTCGGTGACCTCGGCCCGTGGCACCGGGATGCCGTGTTCCTCGAAGAGTTCCCTTGCCTGGTGTTCGTACAGGTCCATTCCGGCTCCTGACTCAAAAGTGCCGCACGCCCCCTGGACACCACCCACCGGATGCGGGATAACAAGGTTCATACAGTATTCGTCGACTGTATGCAATGTACCTCGAGAGCGTTCCAACCCCCTACGAAGGGACAGGACTTCGCCATGCCCGACGACACCCAGGACGTCATTTCCGGTGGTCATCTCGTTGCCAAGGCGCTCAAGGCAGAGGGGGTCGATCGCATCTACACCCTGTGCGGCGGCCACATCATCGACATCTACGACGGCTGCGTCGACGAGGGCATAGAAGTCGTCGACGTCCGGCACGAGCAGGTGGCCGCGCACGCCGCCGACGGCTACGCACGCATCACCGGCAAGCCGGGCTGCGCGGTGGTCACCGCGGGCCCCGGTACGACCGACGCCGTCACCGGTGTCGCCAACGCCTTCCGCGCGGAGTCCCCGATGCTCCTCATCGGCGGCCAGGGCGCCCTCACCCAGCACAAGATGGGCTCCCTCCAGGACCTGCCGCACGTCGACATGATGACCCCGATCACCAAGTTCGCGGCGGCCGTGCCGGACACGGCGCGGGCGGCGGACATGGTGTCGATGGCGTTCCGCGAGTGCTACCACGGAGCGCCCGGCCCCTCCTTCCTGGAGATCCCGCGTGACGTGCTCGACGCCAAGGTCCCGGTGGCCAAGGCGCGCGTGCCCGAGCCCGGTGCCTACCGCGCCTCCACCCGCTCGGCCGGCGACCCCGAGGCGATCGAGAAGCTCGCCGACCTGCTGGTGCACGCCGAGAAACCGGCCATCCTGCTCGGCAGCCAGGTCTGGACGACCCGCGGCACCGAGTCGGCCATCGAGCTCGTACGGACCCTCAACATCCCGGCCTACATGAACGGCGCGGGCCGCGGCACCCTGCCGCCCGGCGACCCCCACCACTTCCAGCTGTCGCGCCGGTACGCCTTCTCCAACGCCGATGTCATCGTCATCGTCGGCACGCCCTTCGACTTCCGCATGGGCTACGGCAAGCGGCTCTCCCCGGACGCGACCGTCGTGCAGATCGACCTCGACTACCGGACCGTCGGCAAGAACCGCGACATCGACCTCGGGATCGTCGGCGACGCCGGCCTGGTGCTCAAGTCGGTGACCGAGGCGGCCTCCGGGCGCCTCAACGGCGGGGCGTCCAAGCGCAAGGAGTGGCTCGACGAACTGCGCGCGGCCGAGCAGACCGCCATCGAGAAGCGGCTGCCGAGCCTGAGGTCGGACGCCTCACCCATCCACCCCTACCGCCTGGTCAGCGAGATCAACGACTTCCTCACCGAGGACTCCATCTACATCGGCGACGGCGGCGACATCGTCACCTTCTCCGGTCAGGTCGTGCAGCCCAAGTCGCCCGGTCACTGGATGGACCCGGGGCCGCTCGGCACCCTCGGCGTCGGCGTCCCCTTCGTCCTCGCGGCCAAGCAGGCACGGCCCGACAAAGAGGTGGTGGCCCTCTTCGGCGACGGCGCCTTCTCCCTCACCGGCTGGGACTTCGAGACCCTCGTCCGCTACGACCTCCCCTTCGTCGGCATCGTCGGCAACAACTCCTCCATGAACCAGATCCGGTACGGCCAGAAGGCCAAGTACGGCGAGGAGCGCGAGCGCGTCGGCAACACCCTCGGCGACGTCCACTACGACAAGTTCGCCCAGATGCTGGGCGGTTACGGCGAGGAGGTGCGCGACCCCGCCGACATCGGCCCCGCGCTCCGCCGCGCCCGTGAGTCCGGCAAGCCGTCGCTGATCAACGTCTGGGTCGACCCGGACGCCTACGCCCCCGGAACCATGAACCAGACCATGTACAAGTGAGGTGCCCCGATGACCGCTTCGTCCACCAAGGCACTCCAAGGCATCCGCGTCCTGGACATGACCCACGTGCAGTCCGGGCCCTCCGCGACCCAGCTGCTGGCCTGGCTCGGCGCCGACGTCGTCAAGCTGGAGGCGCCGACCGGTGACATCACGCGCAAGCAGCTGCGCGATCTCCCGGACGTCGACTCGCTCTACTTCACGATGCTCAACTGCAACAAGCGGAGCATCACCCTCAACACCAAGACCGAGCGCGGCAAGGAGATCCTCACCGAGCTGATCCGGCGCTCCGACGTCATGGTCGAGAACTTCGGACCCGGCGCGGTCGACCGCATGGGCTTCACCTGGGACCGCATCCAGGAGATCAATCCGCGAATCGTCTATGCCTCCATCAAGGGGTTCGGCGACGGCCCCTACACCAACTTCAAGGCGTACGAGGTCGTCGCGCAGGCCATGGGCGGGTCGATGTCGACCACCGGTTTCGAGGACGGGCCGCCGCTGGCGACGGGGGCCCAGATCGGGGACTCGGGCACGGGTGTCCACGCCGTGGCCGGCATCCTCGCGGCGCTGTACCAGCGCGAGCAGACCGGGCGCGGTCAGCGGGTCAACGTGGCCATGCAGCACGCTGTGCTCAACCTCTGCCGGGTGAAGCTGCGCGACCAGCAGCGTCTGGCCCATGGCCCGCTCCGTGAATATCCCAACGAGGACTTCGGCACGGAGGTTCCCCGGTCCGGGAACGCCTCCGGCGGCGGGCAGCCGGGCTGGGCGGTCAAGTGCGCGCCGGGCGGCCCGAACGACTACGTGTACGTGATCGTGCAGCCGGTCGGCTGGAAGCCGATGAGCGAGCTGATCGGGCGGCCCGAGCTGGCCGAGGACCCCGAGTGGGCGACACCGGAGGCCCGACTGCCCAAGCTCAACAAGATGTTCCAGCTGATCGAGGAGTGGTCCTCGACCCTTCCCAAGTGGGAGGTGCTGGAGCGGCTCAACGCCCACAACATCCCGTGCGGGCCGATCCTGTCCACCCGGGAGATCATCGAGGACGACTCCCTGGTCGCCAACGAGATGGTCGTCACCGTCCCGCACCCCGAACGCGGCGAGTTCACCACCGTGGGCAGCCCGCTCAAGCTCTCCGACTCCCCCGTCGAGGTGACCAGTTCACCGCTGCTCGGCGAGCACAACGAAGAGGTGTACATCGGCGAGCTCGGCCTCGGCGACGAGGAACTGCGCCTGCTCAAGTCGAACGGAGTGATCTGACGTGATGGCCGAGGACCGGCACCTGAGGGTGCGCACGCTTCTCGACTCCGTGCGGGCCGAGGGACGGGCGGCGCTGACCGCACCCGAGGGCAAGGTGATCGCCGACGCGTACGGGATCGCCGTACCGGGTGAGGAGCTGGCGACGGACGTCGAGGAGGCGGTCGCGTACGCGGCGCGCTTCGGCGGGCCCGTCGTGATGAAGATCGTCTCGCCCGACATCCTGCACAAGACCGACGCAGGCGGTGTGATCGTCGGGGTCGAGGGCGCCGCCGACGTACGGGCCGCGTTCCACGAGATCGTCGACAACGCGCGGGCCTACAACGCGCGGGCGCGCATCGCGGGCGTCCAGGTGCAGGAACTGCTGCCCAAGGGGCAGGAGGTCATCGTCGGGGCGGTGACGGACCCGACGTTCGGCAAGGTGGTCGCCTTCGGGCTCGGCGGGGTGCTGGTCGAGGTCCTCAAGGACGTCACCTTCCGGCTCGCGCCCGTCACCGCCGACGAGGCGCTGTCCATGCTGGACTCGATCCGGTCGGCGGAGATCCTGCGCGGGGTGCGGGGCGCCCCGGCCGTGGACCGGTGGGCGATCGCCGAGCAGATCCGCCGGGTGTCCCAACTCGTGGCGGACTTCCCGGAGATCGCGGAGGTCGACCTCAACCCGGTGATCGCCACTCCGGAGGGCGCGGTCGCCGCGGACATCCGCGTGATCCTCTCCGAGGCGCCGGCGAAGGAGCGCCGCCGGTACACGCGCGACGAGATCCTCACCTCCATGCGCCGCCTGATGGAGCCGCGTTCGGTCGCCGTGATCGGCGCCTCCAACGAGCAGGGCAAGATCGGCAACTCGGTGATGCGCAACCTCATCGACGGCGGCTTCGCCGGAGAGATCCATCCGGTGAACCCCAGGGCCGATGACATTCTGGGCCGCAAGGCGTACAAGAGTGTCACCGACGTTCCCGGTGAGGTGGATGTGGCGGTCTTCGCGATCCCCGCCAAGTTCGTGGCCTCGGCCCTGGAGGAGGTGGGACGCAAGAAGATCCCGAACGCCGTGCTGATCCCCTCCGGCTTCGCGGAGACCGGCGAACACGAACTCCAGGACGAGATCGTCGCCATCGCCGAACGGCACGGTGTCCGGCTCCTCGGGCCGAACATCTACGGCTACTACTCGACGTGGCAGGACCTGTGCGCCACGTTCTGCACGCCGTACGACGTCAAGGGCGGCGTCGCGCTGACCTCGCAGTCCGGTGGCATCGGGATGGCCATCCTCGGCTTCGCGCGGACCACGAAGACGGGCGTGTCGGCGATCGTCGGCCTGGGCAACAAGTCCGACCTCGACGAGGACGACCTGCTGACCTGGTTCGGCGAGGACCCGCACACCGAGTGCATCGCGATGCATCTGGAGGACCTCAAGGACGGGCGCGCGTTCGTCGAGGCCGCGCGGGCGACCGTACCGAAGAAGCCGGTCGTCGTCCTCAAGGCGGGCCGTACGGCGGCGGGTGCGAAGGCCGCCGGCTCGCACACCGGCGCGCTGGCGGGCGACGACGCCGTGTACGACGACATCCTGAGGCAGGCCGGTGTCATCCGGGCGCCCGGTCTGAATGAAATGCTGGAGTACGCGCGCGCGTTGCCGGTGCTTCCCGCCCCCCAGGGCGACAACGTCGTGATCATCACGGGTGCCGGCGGCAGCGGTGTGCTGCTCTCGGACGCGGTCACGGACAACGGACTGTCCCTCATGGAGATCCCGCCGGATCTCGACGAGGCCTTCCGGAAGTTCATCCCGCCCTTCGGGGCCGCGGGCAACCCCGTGGACATCACCGGGGGCGAGCCGCCGTCGACGTACGAGGCGACGATCCGGCTCGGTCTGGAGGACCCGCGCATCCACGCGCTCGTCCTCGGCTACTGGCACACCATCGTCACTCCCCCCATGGTCTTCGCCGAGCTCACCGCGCGCGTGGTGGCCGAGTTCCGCGAGCGGGGCATCGAGAAGCCGGTGGTGGCCTCCCTCGCGGGTGACGTCGAGGTCGAGGAGGCCTGCCAGTACCTCTACGAGCGCGGTGTCGTGGCGTACCCGTACACGACGGAGAAGCCGGTGGCCGTGCTCGGCGCGAAGTACAGGTGGGCGCGGGCGGCGGGGCTGTTGGGGGGCGGTTCATGAGGTGAGGGAGACAGGGTCCGGCCGACGGTGCGCGTCGGCCGGGCCCCGGGACCCGTGCGCACACGAAAGGCATTGGACAGGGGGCGCTGGCCAGCACTTTCGACGCAAGGGGTGCGACACACATGACAACGACCGATCTGCCAACCTCGGTCTCCTACCGCGAGGTCACGGACGCCAACGGACGTGTCTACCGCCTCGGTGAGACCGACATCGACATCATGGGCCGCAAACGCAAGTGGATGGTCATCCTGCCGTGGGTCGGCATGATGGGCATCAGCTCGGCGGAGTACGCGTTCGCGTCCGCCGAGGACACTCTGCACACGGCGCACCACTGGAGCAGCGGGCACATCTTCTGGATGCTGGGCGTCTGGGTCTTCTTCCAGGCGGCGGTGGCCTTCCCCGCCGGCAAACTCCGCGAGAGCGGCAGGCTTCCCGCCCGCTGGGCGATGATGTGCGGCGCCGTCGGCACACTTCTGGGATATCTCTCCCTCGCCTTCGCACCGCACGTGATCGTCGCCTACATAGGCTTCGGCATGTTCAGCGGTATGGGCGCGGGCATGGTCTACGCGACCTGCGTGAACATGGTCGCCAAGTGGTATCCGGAGCGCAAGGGCGGCAAGACGGGCTTCGTGAACGGCGGCTTCGCCTACGGCTCCGTGCCGTTCGTCTTCATCTTCACCGGCTACATGGACCTCACCAACTTCCGCTGGGTGCTGGTCTCCGTCGGTCTGTTCCTGGCCGCGGTGGTGGCCGTGTCGGGCTACTTCTTCAAGGACCCGCCGAAGAACTGGTGGCCCGCCGACGTCGACCCGCTGAAGAAGCCCGACGACGCACGTGCCCGGCGCGCGCTGGAGAAGAACCCTCCGGCCGTGCACCAGTACACCCCCAAGGAGGCGTGGCAGACCGGTCGTGTGGCGCTCATGTGGTTCTGTCTGCTGTGCACCTCGGGCGTGAACATCTTCGGTATCGCCTTCCAGGTGCCCTTCGGTGACGAGGCCGGCTTCGCGGGCGGCATCGTGGCGACGGCCATGTCCCTGAAGGCGATCGTGAACGGCACGGGCCGAGGGGTCATCGGCTGGCTCTCCGACCGTTACGGCCGCAAGCAGTGCCTGATCTTCGTCTGCATCGTCCTCGGACTGTCGCAGTACGGCATCCTGTTCGCCGGCAACATCGGCAACCTGCCGCTGTTCCTGCTGTTCTCCTCGATCTCCGGCTTCGGCGGCGGCGCCATCTTCCCCATGTTCGCCGCGATGACCGCCGACTACTTCGGCGAGAACAACAACGCCTCCAACTACGGCCTCGTGTACTCGTCGAAGCTGGTCTCCGGCCTGCTCGGCTCCGGTATGGGCGCCGTCGTGGTGGGCGCCTGGGACTACGCCGGCGCGTTCATCCTGGCGGGCTCGATCTCCCTCTTCGCGGGCTTCATGGCCACGTTCCTGCACCCCCCGGGCCGCCCCAAGGCAAAGCGCATCGCTCCCAACCCGCAACCCCTCGGCGAGGAGATGGCGTGACATGACGGCTGACCCCGTCGCACAGAACGACCCGGCACGACCCGGCGCCGCGAACCGTCCCTACCGTGAAGTGACCGACGCGCACGGCCGCGTCTACCGTGTCGGCGAGACCGACCGGGACATCCTCGGTCACTCCCGCAAGCTCATGGTGTATCTGCCGTGGATCGCCATGATGGCCATCAGCGTCTTCGAATACGCGTACGGCTCGGCGGAGGACACCCTGTCCCACGCCCACGGCTGGACGCAGAGCAACACCTTCTGGATCCTCAGCGTGTGGGTCTTCTTCCAGGCCGGCATCGCCTTCCCGGCGGGCTGGCTGCGGGAGAAGGGCATCCTGACGGCCCGCAAGGCGATGTACATCGGCTCCGTCATGTGCTTCCTCGGGTTCATCGCCCTGTCGCACATGAGCAACGTCTGGCTCGCCATCCTCGGGTTCGGCGTGGTCGGCGGCCTCGGGGCCGGCCTGGTCTACGCGACCTGCATCAACATGGTCGGCAAGTGGTTCCCCGAGCGGCGGGGCGCCAGGACCGGCTTCGTCAACGGCGGGTTCGCGTACGGGTCGTTGCCGTTCATCTTCATCTTCAACTACGGCTTCGACACCGCGAACTACCACCGTGTGCTGGATCTCATCGGCTGCTACATCGTGATCGTGGTCTTCGGCTGCGCGTTCTTCTTCAAGGATCCGCCGAAGAACTGGTGGCCCGCCGACGTGGACCCGTCGACGTTCTCCGGCAGCGGCAAGAACGCCACGAGTCTCGCCAAGAACCCTCCCGCGGTACGGCAGTACACGCCCAAGGAGGCCATCAGGACGGGCATGCTGCCGCTGATGTGGATCTCGGTCGTGCTGACCGCCGGGGTGTCCATCTTCGGGATCTCCTTCCAGGTCGACTTCGCCAAGGAGGTGGGCTTCGGCCCGCTGGTGGCGGCCTCTTCGATGGGCGTCATGGCGGTGATCAACGGCATCGGCCGTGGCGTGGTGGGCTGGCTCTCCGACAAGTGGGGCCGCAAGTCCACCCTGGTGTTCGTCATCGTCGTCCTGGGACTCGCCCAGTTCGGCGTGATCTGGGCCGGTGACGTCAAGAGCGAGTGGCTGTTCCTGTTCTTCGCCTTCCTCTCCGGCTTCGGCGGGGGCGCGTTCTACCCGCTGTTCGCGGCGCTCACCCCGGACTACTTCGGGGAGAACTACAACGCCACCAACTACGGGCTGGTGTACAGCGGCAAGCTGATCAGCGGTCTGTTCGGCGGTGGTCTGGGCTCCATGGTGGTCGCGGCCTGGGGCTACAACGGCGCGTACGCGCTGGCCGGCGGTGTGTCGATGGTGGCGGCGGCGATCGCGCTGCTGCTGCGGCAACCAGGGCGGACAGCCGGGGTCACCACGGCCCCGGAACCTCAAGCCGCCGGCTGAAGGACGCGTACGTGGGAAGGCCCTCCCCAGAGGCGGGGAGGGCCTTCCCGTCTGTCTGTCAACCTGCCTGCCTTCTACCTGCCTGCCTTGCCGTCAGCACTTCTCCCGCAGCGAGTGCAGATGGGCGCTGGAGCGGCGGGCGAAGGTGAAGGACTCGGTCGGGTTGTCGTGCTCGGCCTGCCAGTGGTGGGCCAGGCGGTGGCCGCGCAGCCGGGTCACGGCGGAGATGAACCGCTGGTAGTCGATGTCGCCGTCGCCGACATCGGTCATGCGGTAGCCGTAGGTGTTCGACGGGTCGCTCTCCCCGTCCTTGACGTGGAAGAGCGGGTAGCGGTTCGGCTGCCTGAGGACGTAGTCCAGGGGCTCGAAGGGCGCGGGCGTGCCGTCGGGCCGCTTGGAGAAGCGGAACTGGCCCGAGTACGCCCAGAAGATGTCCATCTCCAGGAACACCAGGTCGGGGTCGGTCTCCTTGAGCAGCACGTCGTAGAGGCGGACCTTGGGGTTGTCGGTGGCGAAGGAGAACTCCTCGGAGTGGTTGTGCTGGTAGAACTTCATGCCGCGCGCCTTGGCCGCCGCACCGTAGGTGTTGAACTCCTCGGCCGCCCGCTTCCACGCGTCGACGGTGGAGCCGTAGCGGAACGGGCCGGACGCGGTGCCGATGTGCTTGAGGCCGAGGGCCTGGGCGTCGTCGAGGACCTTGGTGAGGTTCTGGGCGAAGGTGTAGGCGTTCGGGTCATTGGAGTAGTAGCCGACATGGCTGCCGATCGGGTTCAGGCCGTGGTTGCGCGCCAGCCGCTTGAGCTGGGCGAGGGTGATCGGGCCGGCCGAGCCCTGGGTGTATCCGGCGAACTCGACCTCGTCGTAGCCGTACTTCTCCAGCTCGGCGAAGACGGGGCCGAAGCCGAGGGTGGAGACCTTGTCGCGCAGGCTGTAGAGCTGGATGCCGAGCCGCCCGGGCGGCAGGACGGGACGGCCCCGGCCGCCGGCGGCGGTCGCGGTGGTGGCGCCGGAGGTGGCGGCCGTCGCGGGGGCCGCCGCGCCGAGCAGGGCGGCGGCGGTGGCACCGGCGGCCACGCCCAGCATGCCGCGTCTGGTAAGGCGGTGGGTGAGTTCGGGGTCGGGCTGGGAGATGCGGCTCATTGCTGGAACTCCTCGGTGTGGGAGGGCGTTGTCAGTGGTGAGTGCTTCACTGGGGACCAGTCGGACAGGACCGGCCCGGTGGTACCGGTCAGGTGAGACCGGCCAGTTGGAGCAGGAGTGCTTTCACATCGGTGGCCGCGACGCGGTCTCCGACAGCGCGGGGGGTGGAGCAGATGAGGAGCGGACCGTCGTCGTCGCTCGCCGGGAGGCGGCCGTGGCTGCCGCGAATAGGTGAGGGGTCCAGGGGCACGACCGCCATGCGGTAGCGCATCCCGAGTTTCTTGCGTGCCAGGGCCTTGGCCGCCTTGACCTTCACATAGGGGTCAAGGGGGTCCATGAAGAGTTCGACCGGGTCGTAGCCGGGTTTGCGGTGGATCTCGACCAGGCGCGCGAAGTCGGGCGCGCGGTCGTCGTCGAGCCAGTAGTAGTACGTGAACCAGGCGTCCGGTTCCGCGACGGCGACGAGTTCGCCCGCGCGCGGATGGTCCAGGTGGTGGGCCTTCTTGCCTTCGTCGTCGAGGAGCTGCTCAATGCCGGGCAGTCCGTCCAGGGCGGCTCGGGTGGCATCCAGGTCCTCCGGCCGGCGGACGTACACATGGGCGATCTGGTGGTCGGCGACGGCGAAGGCGCGCGAGGCCATCGGGTCGAGGTACTCCATGCCGTCCTGCGTGTGCACCTCCAGCAGACCGGCGCGGCGCAGGGCGCGGTTGATGTCGACGGGCCGGTCCACACGGGTGATGCCGTACTCGGACAGCGCGACGACGGTACGGCCCTCGGCGCGCGCGTCGTCCAGCAGCGGGGCCAGGGCGGTGTCCAGGTCGGCGGCCGCCTTCAGGGAGCGCGGGTCGTCGGGGCCGAAGCGCTGCAGGTCGTAGTCGAGATGCGGGAGATAACAGAGCGTCAGATCGGGATGGCGGGTGCGGATGATGTGCCGGGTCGCGTCGATGATCCAGCGGCTGGAGACCAGGTCGGCGCCGGGTCCCCAGAAGTGGAAGAGGGGGAAGGTGCCGAGCTTCTCGGTGAGTTCGTCGTGCAGGGCCGGGGGCCGGGTGTAGCAGTCGGGTTCCTTGCGGCCGTCGGAGTAGTAGACCGGACGGGGGGTGACGGTGAAGTCGGTGTCGGCGCCCATGGCGTACCACCAGCAGATGTTGGCGACCGTGTAGCCGGGGTGCGCGCGGCGGGCGGCGTCCCAGAGTTTGTCGCCGGCGACCAGCCCGTTGTGCTGACGCCACAGGAGTACGTCGCCGAGTTCGCGGAAGTACCAGCCGTTGCCGACGATGCCGTGCTCCGACGGGTGGGTGCCGGTGAGGAAGGTGGACTGGGCGGCGCAGGTGACGGCGGGCAGGACGGTGCCGAGCGGCGCCCGGGAGCCCGACTGGGCGAGGGACTTGAGGTGGGGCATGTGGTGCAGGAGACGGGGGGTGAGGCCGACGACGTCGAGGACGAGGAGGGGTGTCGGCTCCGGAGCGGTCCGTTCGGTGCTCATGGCAGCTCCTTCAGGCCGAGATCGGTCAACAGGTCGCGGGCCAGGGCCAGTTCGGCGGCGATGCCGTCGGCGAGCTGGGACCGGCCACGGGGCCGCAGCTCGGGCGGGAGGGCCTGCCAGGTGTAGGTCTCGACCTCCAGATGGCGGGTGAGCGGGTGCGGGCCGCCTACGAGCCGGGTGAGGGCGGCCTTGAGGACGGGGAGCGTGGAGGTGAGGGGCGCGGCGGGGGCCGCGTGCAGCGGGACGTGGAAGTGCGCGCGCCAGGGGGCCGCTTCGGGGAGCGTGTCGCCCCGGAGGGCTTCGCCTAGGTCGTCGGTGCCGCGCAGCCCGGCGGCCGTGGCCGTGCGGGTCTGGTGCAGGAAGCGGGGTTCGTCGAAGGCGGCCAGGGCCGCACGGACCTCGGGGAGATGGGGGTGTTCGGCGTGCAGGGCGGCCGAGAGCTGGGACTTGACGACGGGAATCCCGGCTCCGGTGAGCTCGTCCAAGGCGGTGTGCGGGTCTTCGAAGGAGGTGGCGAGGTGGCAGGTGTCGACGCAGATGCCGATCCGGTCGTGGGCGATCGCGGTCAGGGGTGCGATGGCGTCGCGGGTGGTTTCGACGACACAGCCGGGTTCCGGTTCCAGGCCGACACGGATGGAGCGGCCGGTCAGTTCGGCGAGCGCGTCGAGGCGTTCGGCGAGGGTGCGGAGGGCCTTGCGGGCGGTGTCCACGCGGTCTGCGGGGAGGGGTCCTGTGGGCCCGGGGGTGGTGGTCGGCGAGTCGGGGGTCGCCGGATCTGTGGTCGCGCGGACGGAGGTGGTGGGGTCCGCGGTGGTGGGGCTCGGGTGCGGCGGCAGGTCGGTGCGCCAGGCGAGGGGAAGGGTGGAGACGCTGCCCTCGGTGACGTCGTCGGGGAGGAGTCCGGCCAGGACCCTGGCCAGGGCGGTGGTGTGGTCGAGGCGCTCGGGGTCGGACCAGTCCGGCCGGTAGACGCGGTACTTGACCTCCTCGGCACCGAAGCCCTGATAGGGGAAGCCGTTGAGGGTGACGACCTCCAGGCCGCGTCGGTCGAGTTCGCCGCGCAGGGCGCGCAGCGCGGACGGATCGGTGACGAGGGCGTGCGCGGCGTCCTTGGCGAGCCACAGGCCGATGCCGAGGCGGTCGCGGCCGAGACGGCGGCGGACGGGCTCGCAGTGGTCGCGGAGTTGGGCGAGGACGCCGTCCAGGGTCTCGGCCGGGTGGACGTTGGTGCAGTAGGCGAGGTGGACGGTGGTGCCGTCGGGGTGGCGGAAACGCATGCCCTACTCGCCCCCACGCAGGATCGAGTTGCCCTCGTGGGTGCCGGCGGTGTCGGCGACGGTCAGGTCGAGGCGGCCGCTGAGCGAATAGAAGGCGACCGGGTTGCGCCAGAGCACCAGGTCCACGGTGTCCTCGTCGAAGCCCGCCGCCAGCATGGCGTCCGCGACCCGGCGGGTCTTGAGCGGATCGCTTCTGCCCCAGTCCGCCGCCGAGTTGACCAGGACCTTCTCCGGGCCGTGGATCTCCAGGAGGGCGACCATCCGCGCCTCGTCCATCTTGGTGTCCGGATAGACGGAGAAGCCAAGCCAGCAGCCGCTGTCCTTGGCCTCCTTGACGGTGGTCTCGTTGAGGTGGTCGACCAGGACGCGGTCCGCGGGCAGTGCGGACTCCCTCACGACGTCGAGGGTGCGGCGCAGGCCGGCGAGCTTGTCGCGGTGGGGGGTGTGCACCAGAGCGGGCAGTTCGTGGTCGGCGGCGAGCTGGAGTTGCGCGGCGAGGGCGGTGTCCTCGGCGGGGGTCATCGAGTCGTAGCCGATCTCGCCGACGGCCACGACCTGGTCCTTGACGAGATACCGGGGCAGCTCGTCGAGGACGGGCAGGCACCGCGGGTCGTTCGCCTCCTTGGGGTTCAGGGCGAGCGTGCAGTGGTGGGCGATGCCGTACTGGGCGGCGCGGAACGGCTCCCAGCCCAGGAGGGAGTCGAAGTAGTCGAGGAAGGAGGCGGGAGAGGTGCGGGGCTGACCGAGCCAGAAGGACGGCTCGACGACCGCGCGGACGCCGGCGGCGTACATGGCCTCGTAGTCGTCGGTGGTGCGCGACGTCATGTGGATGTGGGGGTCGAAGAGGCGCATCAGGACTCCTTGCCGTCGAAACCGTCAGAGCCGTCGAAGGAGCGGGTGCCGTGCCCGGCGGATGCCGGGTCCGTGGTGGTGGCCAGGGTCAGAACCCGGTGCAGGTCGTCGGGGACGGGGCGGCCCGCGGCGGTGCGTTCGGAGGCGTAGTCGCCGAGCATGCGGGCGAGTTCCTCGTCGGCGTGGGCGCGGCGGTCCAGGTCGCTGACCTCGTCCACGGGCACGCCGGTGAACAGGCACTTCAGGACGGCGTGGCGCCAGAGGTGGGGGGCCAGGTGCCGGGCGGTGTACGGGCCGACGGCGGCGGCCAGGAGCCGGGTGTCGTTGGTGCGCAGGGCGTCCTCGACGAGCGGGAGCGCGTCCGGTCCGGGCACCAGGTGGGGCAGGGCGTGCAGGACGGCACGGCGTTCGGCGGCGGTGCCCTGGGCGTAGACGCGGCTCAGGGCGTCGGTGTCGGCACGGGCCGCGTGCAGGATCAGGACGCGGACGGCGTCGGCGTGCTCGGGGCCGCAGCGGCGTCCGGCCTCGGCGAGGCGCAGCTCCCACACGGCGATCGGGCCGCGCGTGCCGGGGTTCGCGGCGGCCTCGTCGAGGGCCTGGTCGAGCCAGGCTCGGGCGCCGTCGCCCAGGCGGGAGCGGAGGTGGCGGTGCAGGTCGGCCGGCGGGGTGCGGGCGGGGATGGTGCCCTGGGGAGCCGGGGTGGCGCCGGGGTGGGTCATGGGGTGCTCCCTTCTGGGGTGGCGGAGGGTTCGCCTGAGGGGGGCGCGTCGCGCAGCGGGGGCGGGTTCGGGGGCGCGGTGGTGGTCGCCGCCCGGTGGAGGAACGGGAGGGAGAGTTCGGCGAAGTGGGGTCCCGCGTGGGAGTGGCGGGGCAGTTCGACGACGGTCAGACCCTGGTAGCCGACGGCGGACAGGGCCGCGAGGACGGGTGGGAAGTCGATCTCCCCGTCTCCGAGAGGGAGGTGTTCGTGGACGCCCCGGCGCATGTCCTCGATCTGGACGTGGCGCAGCCAGGGGGCGGCGGCGCGTACGCAGTCGGCGGGCGGCAGGGGTTCGAGGCACTGGCAGTGGCCGATGTCGAGGGTCAGTCCGAGGTGCTCGGGGTCTCCGAGGGCGCGGCGCAGGCGGTGGAAGTCGGCGAGGGTGGCGAGGAGATGACCGGGTTCGGGTTCGACGGCCAGCGGGACGCCGGCGGTCGCGGCGCTCTCCAGCACGGGGGTGAGGGCCTCGGCGAGTCGCTTCCACGCGGTGTCCTCGTCCGTGCCGGCCGGCGTGATCCCGCTGAAGCAGTGCACGGCGTGGGCACCGAGGTCGGCGGCGACCCGCACGGCACGGACGAGCAGGTCGACGCGTCGGTCGCGGTCGTCCGGATCGGGGTCCAGCAGGGAGGGGCCGTGTTTGCGGCGCGGGTCGAGCACATAGCGGGCGCCGGTCTCCACGGTGACCTCCAGACCGAGGTCGCTCAGCCGGTGCGCGAGGCGGCCGGTGCGGGCGGGGAGATCCGGGGCCAGCGGGTCGAGGTGCATGTGGTCGAGGGTCAGGCCGACGCCGTCGTAGCCGAGGTCGGCGAGGAGCGCGAGGGCGTCGTCGAGACGGAGGTCGGCGAGGCCGTTGGTGCCGTAGCCGAAACGGAGGGGGGTGGGAGCGGGGGCTGGGGCCTTGTCGCTCATGTGACGCTCACCTTCTTCGCGAACCGCGCTGCGAGCGGGGACAGGGCGGCGGTGAGCAGGGCGGCCACCGGGGCGCCGGAGCGGGCGGAGAGGGCGCACTGGAGGGGGATCATGGCGCGGATTCCGGCGCCGACGGCCCGTTGGGTGAGCGGGGGTGAGGGATTGAGGGTGGCGTGGAAGTAGGGGCGGGCGACGGTGCTCGCGTAGGCGGCGGTGAGGACGGCGGCGACAGCCGGGCTCGTCGACCTTCCCGGCGTCCCCGGAGTGCCCGGAGTGCCCAGGCTCCCCTGGCTTCCCTGGCCTTCCTGGCTCCCCTGGCTTCTCGGTGGGTGGGTCAGCAGGCCGGACAGGGCGGCCGTCGTGGTCAGCGCGGAGAGGGCGGCGAGGGGTGAACCGCCTTGGGTTTCCCGGCGGGAGACGGTCGTGACCGCGAAGGTGTGCGCGCCGAGTACGGCGGCGGACGGGAGGGCGGGGCGGATACCGCTGGTCGCGGTGGCCGCCGCGCCGAGGAGGAGGTCGAGTCCGCGGGCCGCCGCCATGGCCGCGGGGCCTGCCGCGGTGTGCTTCAGGGACAGGTCGTACGCCCAGACGGTCGCCGCCAGGGGGACCGCGACAGTGAGGGCGGGGCGACCCGCGCAGGCCGCCAGGGACAGACCGGCGCCGGTGAAGGCGCAGGCCGCCGCGAGGGCCGCGGTGGGATGGACACGGCCGGACGGGAGGGGGCGGTGCGGGCGTTCGACGGCGTCCTCGACACGGTCGGCCCAGTCGTTGAGGGCCATTCCGGCCTCGTACAGGCACAGGGAGGAGCCGATGGCGAGCAGAGTGCGGCGGTTCGCCCGCCCGGAGGTGGCGGCAGCTCCGGCGAGGGCGTCGCCGGGGACGGTGAACAGGGCGGGCAGGCGCAGCAGTTCGGCCCAGGCCCGCGCCCTGCCGGTACGGCCGGGGAGACCCGCCTCCGGTCGCCCCTCTCCCGCGGGCCGTCGGCGGCTCATCGCCGCTCCTCCGAGAGCACGTCCGTCCCACGTCCCGGGCCCCCACCGTCCCCTGGCTCCGAAGCCGCCCCGACCCCAGCATCCGAGTCCTCGACCACCGAGCCCCCCACACCTCCCGCACCCGAGTCCTCGACCACCGAATCCCCCACACCTCCCGCACCCGAGTCCTCAACAGCCGAATCCCCCACACCTCCCGGCCGATCGCCCGCCCCACCCCGCAACCGCCCCGCGAACCCCACCAGGGCCGTGTACTGCTCCCCCAGTGCCGCGGGCGCCTCCCCCACCGGGTCCTTGAAGTAGAAGCCCAGCTCGGACAGCGGGCCGGACAGGCCCTTCTCGTGAGCGCGCGCGACCAGGCGGGCGAGGTCCAGGACGAGGGGGGCGGCGAGGGCGGAGTCGCAGCCCTGCCAGGTCGTCTGGAGGATCATGCGGGCGCCGAGGAAGCCGTCGAAGGCGATGTGGTCCCAGGCGGTCTTCCAGTCGCCGAGGGCGGGGACGTCGTCGATGTGGACCTCGCCCTCGGGGACGGTGCCGAGGGTGTCGGCGAGGACGCGTTCCTTGCCGGCGTTCTTGGCGGCCGCGGCGGCCGGGTCGGCCAGGGCGGCACCGTCGCCGCCGCCCAGCAGGTTTGTCCCGGACCAGGCGCGGACGGCGAGGGCCCGTTGGGTGAACATCGGGCCCAGGACCGAGCGCAGCAGCGTCTGGCCCGTCTTGCCGTCGCGCCCCGCGTACGGCAGACCACAGGCCGCCGCCGGAGCGGCGAGCGCGGGGTGGTGCAGTCCGGTGGAGGGGGTGAAGTTGACGTACGGGCATCCTGCGCGGAGGGCCGCCGCCGCGTACAGGGAACTCGGCGGCAGGGCCGCACCGTCCGGCGCGGGCTCGGTGGAGGCCACGTTCACGACGACCGCTCGGGCCAGCCCGTGCCGTCGTACGAAGTCGCGCATGTCCGCGGCGAAGCCGGTGATCAGCTCCTCCTCGTCCCGGGTGTCGCCGGGGAGCGGGCCGCCCGGTCTGATCTCGCGGTCGGCGGCGGCCAGTTCGGCCGCGACGGCCGACGGGAGGCCGACGGGCAGGACACCTCCGGCGGCGAGTGCCTCGGCGCGTTTGGGCAGCGGGCAGTCCACGGTGTCGTGGCCGCCGAAGACGAGTGAGGCCAGGGCGGGCAGGCCGCTGTCGGCGAACGCGGGGGTCTCGGTGACCAGGCCGGTCGGTGGCTGCAGGCCGGCGGTGACGGCGGCGCAGCCCGCGACGACCGTGGTGGCGACGGAGCCACGGGCCCCGATCAGCCAGACACCGACACGCGCTGGGGAAACGGACGCGGACATGAGCAGCCTCCTTCACGAACACGGTCGAGCGCGGTCGCGTGCGGTCGAGCGTGGTGGACGCGGCGTACGAACCCCGCGGGCCGCGCGCGGCGAGGCCCGGAGGGGAGAAGGCGGCGGGCGGGGGTCCGGCGTCCCCCGCCCGCCGCCGCTCAGCCGCCCTGCGAAGCCACAGCCGTGGTGGCCTTCGCGGGCAGTTCCTTGATGCGGATGTCACGGAAGGACACCCGGTCGTCGGCTCCGTGGTTCTGGATGCCGATGTGGCCGTCCCGCAGCGAGCGGGCCGGGTCGGTGTTGGTGAAATCGTTGATCTTCACGCCGTTGAGATAGACGCGGAGCCGTTCGCCCTCCACGCGGATCTCGTAGGTGTTCCACTCCCCCGGCGGGTTCAGCGCACGGTCGCGCTGCTTCAGGTCGGCGGAGCGGAAGCCGTAGACGGACCCGGTGGTCTTCTCCGGGACGTCGGTGGCGTCGATCTGGATCTCGTAGCCGTTGTTCACGGCCGACCACGGGTCGTCCGAGGGCGGGAAGCCCACGAACACACCGGAGTTGTCGTCACCGGAGGCGCCGGCCATCTTCCAGTCGAGCTTCAGGGAGTACGACGAGAAGCCCGAGTCGGCGTACCAGAGCATCCCCATTCCGCCGGAGGAGGTGAGGGTGCCGTCGTCGGCCAGGTCGAACGTCCCGGGGCCCGCCTGGCGCCAGCCGTCCAGGGAGCCGCCGTCGAAGAGGGCGCGGTAGCCGTTCTCCGGGCGGCAGTCGGCCTGTGCCTCGCCGACGGCCCAGCGGATGCCGCCCAGCAGGTGCTGCCGGAACGCCGGTTCCGCGAAGGACTCCTTGGTGTGGCCGCCCCCGGTGTAGAAGGCGCGGCCGCCCTGGTAGTTCTGGCACCAGGCGATCGGATGGTCGCCGTTCATGGTGCCGCCGGTGTACGACGACTCGTCGAGCGAGGCGAGGACATGGGCGCGTTCCCGGGGATTGGAGCGGTAGTTGTACCACTCGTCGGTACGCTCCCAGGCCCGCGGGAGTGCCGAGGTCGCCGGGTGGGCGTGGTCCTCGACCTCCACCGTCGCCGGCTGGATCGCCGGGTGGGACTGGAAGTAGGCGCCGGCGAGACCGCCGTAGAACTCCCAGTCGTACTCGGTGTCGGCGGCGGCGTGGATGCCGACGTAGGCGCCGCCGCGGTGGATGTAGCCCTCGAACGCCCGCTGTTGGGCGGGGTTCAGGACGTCTCCCGTGGTGGAGAGGAAGACGACCGCGTCGTACCGCCGCAGGTTGCGGTCGGTGAACGCGCCCGCGTCCTCGGTGGCGTCGACCGTGTAGCCCTCGGTCTCACCGAGTTGCCTGACCGTGGCCACGCCCTCGGGGATCGAGTCGTGCCGGAAGCCGGCCGTCTTGGAGAAGACCAGCACCCGTGCGGAGTCGCCCGGTTGCGAGGCGGCGGGTTCGGAGACGCAGCCGAGGAGCAGGGCCGCGCCCACGGCCGCCGTGCCCAGTCGTCCGGTTGAGCGCATCACGCGTACCTCCTCTCAGCTCGTGGTGAAGGTGAAGTCGTCCACGTCGTACAGGGCGCCGGTGCCGCTGCCCTTGAAGACGAGGAACAGGGTGGTGGTGCCCCGGGGTGCGCGGGACAGATCGGCGCTGACGTCCTGGAAGGTCTCCCAGCCGCCGGTCACGGGCACGATGGCCTTGCCGAGCAGGGTGCCCTTGGCGGATCCGGCGCGGACCTCCAGGGTGCCGCCGGCACCGGCCGAGGAGACGCGCGCGGTGATCGACTCGGCGTTGCTCAGGACGTACGGCGTGAAGGAGATCCAGTCGCCGTTGTTGATGTCGCCGACCGTCTTGCCGCCGTGCGCGCCGGCCTTGGTGATGACCGTGACGCCGGAGGAGTCGCCGAAGTGCTCGGCCTGGCGGTGCCTGGGCTGGACGACGTTCTGGTCGTGGGTGGTCAGCGCGGCCTGGCCGCCGCCTCCGTTGTCGGTGTACTCGGCGTCGAACACGCCGAAGATGTTGGCGTCGTCGTCGTGGCCGCCGTCGGCGCTGGTCTGGATGGTGCCGGTGCAGCCGTTGGCGGAGGTGACCGGGTGGCCGTGGCTGTCGTGGCCGAGGACGAAGGTGACCTTGACCTTGGAGCAGTCGATCCTGCGGTCCTCGGGGTCGGTGACCCTCACCTTGAACGGCACGGCGTCCCCGAAGCTGAACAGCTGGCCGTCACGGGGGAGTTCGAGGGTCACCTTGGGCGCGGTGTTGCCCACCACGACCTGCACGCTCGCGCTGCCGGTGCGGCCGGAGGGGTCCTTGGCGGTCAGTGTCGCCGTGTAGGTGCCGTTCTTGCGGTACGTGTGGGTCGGGTTGGCCGCGGTCGAGGTGCCGCCGTCGCCGAAGGTCCAACTGTAGGTGAGGGCGTCGCCGTCCTGGTCGGTGGTGCCGGCGGAGGAGAAGCCCACCCTGAGCGGGGCCTGTCCGGAGGTGCGGTTGGCGGTGGCCTGGGCGACCGGGGAGTGGCCGTCGGTGGCGTTCTCGATGCGGTAGAGGGCGGAGTGCTCGTCGCCGCCGAACCAGGAGACGCCGTAGTCGAGGACGTAGAGCGCGCCGTCCGGGCCGAAGGCCATGTCCATGACCTGGGTGCCGGTCCACGGGATGTCGTTGATGGACTCCACGGTGCCGTTCGCGTCGCTGGAGATGCGCTTGATCCAGCGGCGGCCGAACTCACCGGCGAAGAAGTCGCCGTCGTAGGCCTCGGGGAACTTCACGGGCGAGTCGAGCGCGGGGTCGTAGTGGTAGACCGGGCCGCCCATCGGGGACTCGGAGCCGTCGCCGAACTCGGGCACGGAGGCGCCGTCGTAGGGGATCCAGGCGGTCTGGGCCGGAGGCAGGTCGGTGAGGCCGGTGTTGTTGGGCGAGGTGTTCTTCGGGGCGGCGCAGTCGAAGGCGGCTCCCGAGGCGCCGGTGGCGAAGTCGTAGTCGACGTAGGCGTCGTTGTCGCCGGTGCAGTACGGCCAGCCGAAGTTGCCGGGGCCGGTCATCCGGGCGAACTCGACCTGGCCGGCCGGTCCGCGCGCCGGGTCGGCGGCGCCGGCGTCCGGGCCGTACTCGCCGACGTAGAGGATGCCGGTGGCCTTGTCGACGCTGAAGCGGAACGGGTTGCGCAGGCCCATCGCGTAGATCTCGGGCCGGGTCTTGTCCGTGCCGGGCGCGAAGAGGTTGCCGTCGGGGACGGTGTACGAGCCGTCGGCGTTCACCTTGATGCGCAGGATCTTGCCGCGCAGGTCGTTGGTGTTGCCGGCCGAACGCTGGGCGTCGAAGGCGGGGTTGCGGTTGGACCGCTCGTCGATGGGCGTGAAGCCGTCGGACTGGAAGGGGTTGGAGTCGTCGCCCGTCGACAGGTACAGGTTGCCCGCCGCGTCGAAGTCGATGTCGCCGCCGACGTGGCAGCAGATGCCGCGCGAGGCCGGGACGTCGAGGATCTTCTTCTCGCTGGCGTTGTCGAGGGTGCCGTCGGCCTTCAGGACGAACCGGGAGAGCCGGTTGACGCCGTCGAAGGGCGCGAAGTCGGCGGCGGTGCCGGTCTCGGGGGCGTCGCCCGCGGGGGTGTTCAGCGGGGGCGCGTAGTAGAGGTAGATGAACCGGTTGGTGGTGAAGTCCGGGTCGACGCCGATGCCCTGGAGGCCCTCTTCGTCGTGGCTGTAGACGTCCAGCTTGCCCGCGAGCTTGGTGGTGCCGGCCGCGTCGGTGAGGCGGAGTTCGCCGTCGCGCGAGGTGTGCAGGACCGAGCGGTCCGGGAGGACGGCGAGCGACATGGGCTCGCCGACCTCCGGTTCGCCCTTGGCGAGGGTGACCTGCTGGAAGTCCTCGGCGGCCGCCGCGGCCGCTCCCTCGTCGGCGACGGCTGCGCCGGCCTGGGGAGCGGTGAGGGTAAGGGACGCGCCCGCCAGCAGCAGGCCGCTGATCAGGGCCGCCGCTCTGCGCCACGGGGCGCGTCGTCTGTGGGTCTCGATTCTGTCGGTGCCGGTGGTGCGGTCTTTCCCGTGCACGGGTGCCTCCAGAAAGGGGCTGGTTGTACGGGCGGGTGCGAACGCCGGGATGCGCCGTCATCCCGGAGCGGTCGAAAGGACTCAGGTGCCGGAGTCGTGGAGAGAGGTCAGGTGCCGAAGTCGTGGACAGAGCGCGGGCTCAGTTGCCGAAGGCCGCGTCGAAGGAGGCCGTCGGAGGCTCGAAGTCGTACTTCTTGAGGCTCTTGAGTGCCTCGGGCGCGCCCTGGAGCCGGTCCATGCCGGCGTCCTCCCACTCCACGGAGATCGGGCCCTGGTAGTCGATGGAGCGCAGCATCCGGAAGACGTCCTCCCAGGGGACGTCGCCGTGGCCCGCGGAGACGAAGTCCCAGCCGCGGCGCGGGTCGCCCCACGGCAGGTGGGAGCCGAGGCGGCCGTTGCGGCCGTCGAGCCGCTTGCGGGCCTCCTTGCAGTCGACGTGGTAGATCCGGTCGCGGAAGTCCCACAGGAAGCCGACCGGGTCGAGGTCCTGCCACACGAAGTGCGAGGGGTCGAAGTTCAGCCCGAACGCGGGCCGGTGGCCGACGGCCTCCAGGGCGCGCTGGGTGGTCCAGTAGTCGTAGGCGATCTCGCTGGGGTGGACCTCGTGGGCGAACCGCACGCCCTCGGCGTCGAAGACGTCCAGGATCGGGTTCCAGCGCTCGGCGAAGTCCTCGTAGCCGCGGTCGATCATCGACTCGGGAGCGGGCGGGAACATGGCGACCAGGTGCCAGATGGCGGAGCCGGTGAAGCCGATGACGGTGTCGACGCCGAGGGCGGCCGCGGCGCGCGCGGTGTCCGCGATCTCGGTGGCGGCCCGTCGCCGTACGCCCTCCGCCTCGCCGTCGCCCCAGATGCGGGCCGGCAGGATCGCCTGGTGGCGTTCGTCGATGATGGCGTCGCAGACGGCCTGGCCCACCAGGTGGTTGGAGATCGCCCAGCACTTCAGGCCGTACTTGTCGAGGAGTTGCTTCCTGGAGTCGATGTAGCTGGAGTCGGCCAGGGCCTTGTCGACCTCGAAGTGGTCTCCCCAGCAGGCGAGTTCGAGTCCGTCGTAGCCGAAGTCGCGGGCGAGGCGGCAGACCTCTTCGAGCGGGAGGTCGGCCCACTGGCCGGTGAAGAGCGTGAACTGGCGGGGCATGTCTGCGAAACCCTTCTCAGACGGCTATGGGTGTTCAGACGGCTATGAGTGTTCAGACGGCTATGGGTGTGTAGACGGAGTTCTTCTCGGCGCTCTCCTCCACCGCGGCGAGCACCCGCTGCACCTGGAGCCCGTCGGCGAAGGAGGGGCGGGGCGGGCGGCCCTCGGCGATCGCGTGCACCAGGTCGCGGGCCTGGTGGACGAAGGTGTGCTCGTAGCCGAGGCCGTGGCCCGGCGGCCACCAGGCGTCGAGGTAGGGGTGGTCCGGCTCGGTGACCAGGATGCGGCGGAAGCCGGCCCGCGCCGCGGGTTCGGTGCCGTCGTGGTAGGCGAGTTCGTTCAGGCGCTCCAGGTCGAAGGCCAACGAGCCGAGCTCGCCGTTGAGTTCGATGCGCAGGGCGTTCTTGCGGCCGGTGGCGAAGCGGGTGGCCTCGAAGGAGGCGAGGGCGCCGGAGGCGAAGCGGCCGGTGAACACGGCGGCGTCGTCCACGGTGACCTGGCCGGTGCCGGCGGACTCCACGGAGGACAGGCCGCTGCTGGCGCCGACGGGCAGCGGGCGCTCGCGTACGAAGGTCTCGGTGAGCGCGGAGACGCCGGCCAGCGGCTCGCCCGCCAGGTACTGGGCGAGGTCGACGATGTGGGCGCCGAGGTCGCCGAGCGCGCCCGATCCGGCGGCTTCCTTGCGCAGCCGCCAGGTCAGCGGGAACCCGGGGTCCACCAGCCAGTCCTGGAGGTACGACACCCTGACGTGCCGCAGGGTGCCGAGGCGGCCGTCGGCGACCATGGAGCGGGCCAGCGCGGTGGCGGGCACCCGGCGGTAGTTGAAGCCGACCATCGCCAACTGACCGCGCCCGTACGCCACTTCGGCCGCCGCGGTCATCGCCTCGGCCTCCTCGACGGTGTTGGCGAGGGGCTTCTCGCACAGCACGTGCTTGCCCGCGGCCAGGGCGGCGAGGGCGATCTCGGCGTGGCTGTCGCCGGGGGTGCAGATGTCGACCAGGTCGACGTCGTCCCGTGCGATCAGGGCCCGCCAGTCGGTCTCGGCGGCCGCCCAGCCGTGCCGGTCGGCCGCCGCGCGCACGGCCGCCGCGTCCCGCCCGCAGATCGCGGAGAGCACCGGGCGGCGGGGCAGGTCGAAGACACGGCCCGCGGTGCGCCAGCCCTGGGAGTGGGCGGCGCCCATGAAGGCGTAGCCGACCATCCCGACGCGCAGCGGTGGCTTGCCGGCCTCCGGTGCTGCTGACTGCTGCGGCTGTTCCATGCAGATGTCCTCCTCGTCGTTCGTGGCGCGGTGGGGGGTGGGGCCCGGCCCGAAGGACCGCCGTGGTCCGTCGGGCGGGCGCGTCACTTGAAGCCGGTGGACATGTACTGGTCGACGTTGGTCTTGTCGACGACGGCCGAGTAGAGCGTGATGGACGCCGGGATCTCGTACTCGGCCATGCCGCCGATGCCCTTGGCCTGGCCGAGGGCGCGGGCCAGGTCGATGGCGGAGGCGGCCATGGTCGGCGGGTACAGGACGGTGGCCTTCAGCACTCCGTTGTCCTGCTTGATGGCCTGGAACGCGGAGAGCGCGCCCGCGCCGCCGACCATCAGGAAGTCGTCGCGGCCGGCCTGCTCGATGGCGCGCATCGCGCCTACGCCCTGGTCGTCGTCGTGGTTCCACAGGGCGTCGAAGTTCGACTGGGCCTGCAGGAGCTGGGCCATCTTGGCCTGTCCCGACTCGACCGTGAACTCGGCGGCCTGGCGGGCCACTTTGCGGATGTTGGGGTAGTTCTTCAGGGCGTCGTCGAAGCCCTGGGTGCGCTGCCGGGTGAGTTCCAGGTTGTCGATACCGGCGAGTTCGATGACGCGGGCGCCCGACTTCCCCTTGAGCTTCTCGCCGATGTAGTGGCCGGCGTTGAGGCCCATGCCGTAGTTGTCGCCGCCGATCCAGCAGCGGTACGCCTGCGGGGTGTTGAAGATCCGGTCGAGGTTGATCACCGGGATGCCCGCGCGCATCGCCTTCAGTCCGACCTGGGTGAGGGCCTTGCCGTCGGCGGGCAGGACCACCAGGACGTCGACCTTCTTGTTGATGAGGGTCTCGATCTGGCCGATCTGCGCGGCGGTGTCGTTGGAGCCCTCGGTGATCTCCAGGGTGACGTCGGAGTACTTCTTCGCACGGTTCTTGGCGTTGTCGTTGATGGCGTTGAGCCAGCCGTGGTCGGCCTGCGGGCCGGCGAAGCCGATGGTGACCTCCTTGCCCGGCTGGTCGTCGGCGGCGGGCTGGTTGCTCGCTGCCTGCTCGTCCTCCTTGGAGTCGTTGCTGGTGCACCCGGTGAGCAGGGCCCCGGCCGACACGGCGGCGGACCCGAGGAGCAGCCCTCTGCGGCTGGTGAAGCGGCTCGTGAAATCGGTCGGCTCTGGCATGGCGGTGAACCCTTTCCTCAGGTCGTGCTCGCGGTACGGCGCTGGACCAGCACGGCGGCGACGATGATCGCGCCCTTGGCGATCTGCTGGACGTCGCTCTGCAGGTTGTTCAGGGCGAAGATGTTGGTGATCGTGGTGAAGATCAGGACGCCGAGCACGGAGCCGGTGATGGTGCCGCGGCCCCCGCTGAGCAGGGTGCCGCCGATGATCGCGGCGGCGATGGCGTCGAGTTCGTAGAGGTTGCCGTTGGTGTTCTGACCGGAGCCGGACAGGATGATCAGCAGGAAGGCGGCGATGCCGCAGCACAGTCCGGACAGCAGGTACAGGTAGAGGCGTTGGCGGCGGACGTCGATACCGGCCAGCCGGGCCGCCTCCGCGTTGCCGCCGACGGCGACCGTGCGGCGCCCGAAGGTGGTGCGGTTCAGCACCAGCCAGCCGATGATCGTCACGACCGCGAACACCATGACCAGCGGCGGGACGCCGAGCACATAGGCGTCGCGTTCGCCCAGGTCGAGGATCGAGGAGACGGAGACGATCTGCGTCTGGCCGTCGGTGATCTGCAGGGCGAGGCCGCGGGCCGAGGCCAACATGGCGAGCGTGGCGATGAACGGGACCATTCCGCCGTACGCGATGAGCAGTCCGTTGACCAGGCCGCAGCCGACGCCCACGAGCACCGCGGTGAAGAGGATGCCCGCGAAGCCGTACTCCTGGGTGGCGACGGTGGTGGCCCAGACGGAGGCGAGGGCGACGATCGCGCCGACGGAGAGGTCGATGCCCCCGGAGGTGATGACGAAGGTCATCCCGACGGTGACGACACCGATCACCGAGGCCTGGGTGAGGACGAGTTGGAGGTTGCGGGTGTCGAGGAACTCGTCGGGCTTGGTGACGCCGCCGATGAGGATCAGGACGGCGAGGACGCCGAGGAGGGAGAGGGTGCGCACGTCGGCGCGGAAGACGAGGGCGCGCCAGGCCGGGGGTTCGTTGGCCGACGGCATCTTGTCGGCGCTGTCCCGGGGCGGGGAGACGGGCTGCGTCATGACGCGGGGCTTCCTTCCATGACGAGGTCGAGTACACGGTGTTCGTCCAGCTCGTGGGCGGGCGCCGTGTGGACGACACGGCCCTCGCGCAGCACCAGGACACGGTCGGCGAGGCCGAGCACCTCGGGGACCTCGCTGGAGACCAGCAGCACGCCGAGGCCCTCGTTCGCGAGGCGGCGGACGACCGCGTACAGCTCGGCGCGGGCGCCGACGTCGACGCCCCGGGTCGGTTCGTCGAGCAGCAGGACCCGGCAGCCGCGCAGCAGCCAGCGGGCCAGGACGGCTTTTTGCTGGTTGCCGCCGGACAGGGTGCGCACGGGCACGTCCGGGTTGTCGGGCCTCAGGGACAGCTCACGGGTCGCGGCCCGGGCGGCCCCGTGTTCGGCGCCCCGGTCGATCCAACCGGCGCGCGCGAAGCGGGACATGGAGGAGACCGAGACGTTGCGGGTGACGGACTCCAGCATCAGCAGGGCCTGGGCCTTGCGCTCCTCGGGGGCGAGCCCGAGTCCGGCGCGGACCGCGGCACGCACGCTTCCGGGCTTCAACGCCTTGCCGTCCACGACGACCTGACCGGTCGTCGGTTTGCGGGCGCCGTAGATCGTCTCCAGGATCTCGGAGCGTCCCGAGCCGACGAGTCCGGCCAGGCCGACGATCTCCCCGGGGCGCACGGTCAGGTCGAAGGGCTCGAACTCGCCCTCCCGCGCCAGCCCCCGGATCTCCAGCAGCGGGGTGCCGTCCACCGCGTCGGCCGGCGGCCGCTCGGGGAAGACGTACTCGACGTTGCGGCCCGTCATCAGGGCGACGACCTCGCGCGTCGGTGTCGACTTCGCGGGCAGTCCGACGGCGACGGCCCGGCCGTCCTTCAGGACGGTCACCCGGTCGCCGATACGGCGGATCTCCTCCAGCCGGTGGGAGATGTAGACGACGGCGACGCCCTCGGCGGTCAGGTCGCCGACGATCCGGAAGAGGTTGTCGACCTCGTCCGGGTCGAGCGCGGCGGACGGTTCGTCCATCACGATCAGCCGGACGTCGTGCGAGAGCGCCCGTGCCATCGACACGATCTGCTGCTGCGCGGCCGACAACTCCCCCACCAGCCGGGCGGGATCGATCTCCGGATGCCCGAGTCGCTTGAGCAGCGCGGCGGTCGACGCCTTCGCCGCCTTGGCGCGCACGACGAAGCCGGCCGTCGTGGGTTCGTGGCCCAGGTGGACGTTCTCGGCGACGGACAGGTGCTCCACCAGGTCGAGTTCCTGGTAGATGGTGGCGATGCCCAGGCGCATGGCGGCGATCGGCGAGCGCAGGGTGACGTCCTCGCCGCGCCAGCGGATGGTGCCGGTGTCGGGCTGGTGGGCGCCGGCCAGGACCTTGATGAGCGTGGACTTGCCGGCCCCGTTCTGGCCGAGCAGGCAGTGCACCTCGCCGGCCTGGACGTCGAGGTCGACGCCGTCGAGGGCCCGGACACCGGGGAACGACTTGGTGATGCCGGACATGCTGAGCAGCGGTGATTCTGGTGCCATGTGCGGGTCCCCCTGGCTGGCGTACGGGCCGGAATCAGGGCAGGGCGAAGCAGCGGGATGTGCTGGCGTGCCGTGGATGGAGCCGTGCGGTGAAGCGGCCGTCCGAGGACGTGCCTACGCGGGTGAGAAGACGGTGCCTGTGCGGGTGAGCAGCGGTGCGCCTGTGCGAGTGAGAAGCGGTGTCTACGCGGGTGAGAACAGGTGGTCGCTGATGAGGCGGGCCGCGCCGATGACTCCGGCGGTGGGGCCCAACTCCCCCAGCACGATGGGCAGGTTGCCCGTCGCGAGGGGCAGCGACTGACGGTAGACCTGGGTGCGGATCGCGGCGAGCAGGGTGTGGCCGAGGCCGGTCACCCCGCCGCCGATCACCACCAGGCCCGGGTTGAAGAAGGAGACCAGGCCGGCGATGACCTGGCCGGTGCGGTTGCCGCCCTCCCTGATGAGGTCGAGCGAGGTGGCGTCACCCGCGGCGGCCGCGGCGGCGACGTCGACGGCGCTGAGCGCGCCGTTCGTCTCCAGCCGGGTCGCGAGTTCGGCCGACAGTCCCTGGTGCGCGGCGTCCGTGGCGTCCCGGGCCAGGGCCGCGCCGCTGAAGTGGGCTTCCAGACAGCCCCGGTTGCCGCAGGCACACGGTCGTCCGTCGGGCACGGCCTGGATGTGCCCGATGTCGCCCGCGCTGCCCGTCGTCCCGCGGTGGACCTCACCGCCGGCGACGATCCCGCAGCCGATACCGGTGCCGATCTTGACGCAGAGGAAGTCGCCCACGGAGCGTGCCACGCCCGCGTGCATCTCCCCCATCGCCATCAGGTTCACGTCGTTGTCGACCATGACCGGGCAGCCGAGTTCCTGGCTGAGCGCCTCCCGCACGGGGAAGCCGTCCCAGCCCGGCATGATCGGCGGAGCCACTGGTACACCCTCGGGGAAGCGGACGGGTCCCGGGACGCCGATGCCGGCGCCGTCGAATCCCTCCGCGAGCCCCGAGGCCCTCAACTTCGCGGCCATGGACAGGACTTGCTCGAAGACCGCGACCGGGCCCTCGCGGACGTCCATGGGCTGGTTGAGGTGGCCGAGGATCTCCAGTTCGGCGTTGGTGACGGCGACGTCGACCGAGGTCGCGCCGATGTCGACGCCGAGGAACCGCAGTGCCGGGGCGAGCCGGATGTTGTGGGAGCGGCGGCCACCGCGCGAGGCGGCGAGTCCGTCGGCCACGACGAGGCCCGTCTCCAGCAGCCGGTCCACCTCCACGGCCAGTTTGGACCGCGAGAGGTCGACCTGATCGCCCAGCTGTGCGCGGGAGTTGGGGCCTCCGTCGCGCAACAGCTTCAGCAGTCGGGCCTGGTGGGCGTTCGCGGGTCGTGCCGTCATACGTCTCACAAGCCCCTCCCCGCCTCGATCGGCCGCCTGCTGTCCGGCTTTCGAGGGGAACGTAGCAGCGGCTGTCGAGACTGGGAAGAAGCTGTGCAGAGATTGCTGCCAACTTTCTCCACTCACAGGACAAAGACACTCCTTGCCCTGGTGTCCCCCGCGTTCACGCCGCAGGATGGGCAGCGCACCCGGACGGGCGGCGGCCGGGGCGGGGAGAGGGGGACCGGGTGTTCCTTGTGACGGGTGCCACCGGCAACGTGGGCGCCGAACTCGTGCGCGGGCTGGCGGAGATCGGCAAGCCGGTGCGGGCGCTGAGCAGGTCGGGCCGCGCGGACGGACTGCCGCCGGGGGTGGCGGCCGTGGCGGGCGACCTGAACGAGCCCGGGACGGTACGGCCCGCGCTGGACGGCGTGGAGGCCCTGTTCCTGATGCCCGGGTACGGCGGCCAACGGCAGGTCCTGGCGGACGCGCGGGCCGCGGGCGTGCGGCGGGTGGTGCTGCTGTCCGGGCTGTCGGCGCGGACCGGCGACACCGGCAACGCCGTGGCCGGCTATCTCATCGACGCGGAGGCCGCGGTCCGCGAGTCGGGGCTGGCGTGGACGGCCGTACGCCCGACGAGCTTCATGTCGAACGCGCTGCGGCTGGCGGACCAGATCCGCAAGGGCGACACGGTACGGGTGCCGTTCCCGGACGCGTCCACCGCCGACATCGACCCGTACGACATCGCACGGGTCGCACGGGCCGCGATGCTGTCGGACCAGTACCGGGGGCAGACCCTCGAAGTCTCGGGCCCCCAGGCGCTGTTGCCCGCCGACCGGGTACGGATCCTCGGCGAGGTACTGGGCCGGGACCTGGTCGCGGTCGGGCTCTCGCACGAGGAGACGCGCGCGGAGCTGGAGGCGGTCACTCCGAAGCCGTACGTCGACGCGTTCTTCGCCTTCTTCGTGGACGGCACCCTGGACGAGTCCGTGGTGCTGCCGACGGTCGAGGAGATCACCGGCCGCGCGCCGCGCACGTTCGCCCGGTGGGCACGGACGCACGCGGCGGAGTTCTGAGCCTCGACGGGCCGAACTCCCGTTCCGGCTAGCCCTGTTGACGGGCGTGGTACGAGCGGCGCGTGTGCTCGGTGTGCTCCCGCATGAGCTGGGTCGCGCGCTGCTCGTCACGGTCGGCGATGGCGGCGATCAGGGCCCGGTGCTCGATCCAGGACTGGTGGCCGCGCTGCCGGGCGATGGGCGTGTAGTACCAGCGGACCCGGCGGTCGACCTGCGCGGCCAGCTCGGCGAGCACGGCGTTGCCGGCGAGCTCCATGATCAGGGCGTGGAAACGGGCGTTCATCGCGACCGTGCCGTCCACGTCGGCGGCGGCGACGGCCTTCTCGCCCTCGGCGCACAGCTCCTCCAGCGCCTTGATCCCGGCGCTGTTCGCGTTCGCCGCGGCGAGCCGGGCCGCCTCGGCCTCCAGCAGCGTGCGTACGGTGAGGAGTTGGTCGGCCTCCTCCTCCGTCGGCTCGTGCACGAACGCGCCCTGGGCGGGCCGCAGGTCGACCCAGCCCTCGGTGTTGAGCCGCTGAAGGGCCTCGCGCACCGGCTGCCGGGAGACCCCCAGATGCCCGGCGAGTTCGCTCTCGACGAGGTGCTGGCCGGGCTGAAGGGCACGCGTGGTGATGAGTTCGAGCAGCGCCTCGTAGACGCGGTCGCGCAGCGGACCGGGCCGTTCCAGTTTGGGCACAGCCCCCTGCGGCAGTCCTGTCGACAACATCGCGGTCCCCCTCCTCGGCGGGCCGTGCACAGCGACCGTGAGCCGGTGCCAGCGGACACCAGTATCGATTGTCTTTCGTCTACAGTCTACGGCGCACAGATGCCAGGGAAACGCCGGGTCGGCCTCGTCACACCGGGCCGCCGCACCCCTTCACGTCCCCCTCCCCGCCCCGCCGCCCTCAGGGGCAGCGGACGACCTGTCCGGCGTACGACAGGTTCCCGCCGAAGCCGAACAGCAGCACCGGGTCCCCGCTGGAGATCTCGCCGCGCTCGACCAGCTTGGAGAAGGCCATCGGGATGCTCGCGGCCGAGGTGTTCCCGGACTCGGTGACATCGCGGGCGACCACGGCGTTCACGGCGCCGATCTTCTCGGCGAGGGGCTCGATGATCCGCAGGTTCGCCTGGTGCAGGACGACCGCGGCGAGGTCGGCGGGGGTGAGCCCGGCCCGCTCGCAGGCCTTGCGGGCGAAGGGCGGCAGCTGGGTGGTGGCCCAGCGGTAGACGCTCTGCCCCTCCTGCGCGAACCGCGCCGGCTGCCCCTCGATCCGTACCGCGTTGCCCATCTCGGGCACCGATCCCCACAGCACGGGCCCGATGCCGGGTTCCTCGTCCGGCCCGCAGGCCTCCACGACGGCGGCCCCCGCTCCGTCGCCGACGAGCACACAGGTGGTCCGGTCGGTCCAGTCCGTCACCTCGGACATCTTGTCGGCGCCGATGACCAGGGCACGGGTCGCGGCGCCCGCGCGAACGGTGTGGTCCGCGGTGGCCAGGGCGTGGGTGAACCCCGCGCACACCACGTTGAGGTCCATCACGGCGGGCGAGGGGATGCCGAGCCGGGCGGCGACCCGGGCGGCCATGTTCGGGGAGCGGTCGACGGCGGTGGAGGTGGCGACCAGGACCAGGTCGATGTCGCCGGGCGTGAGGCCGGCCGCCGCGAGCGCCTTGGCGGCGGCGTGCCCGGCGAGCTCGTCGACCGGCTCGTCGGGGCCGGCGATACGGCGGGTGCGGATGCCGACCCTGCTGGTGATCCACTCGTCACTGGTGTCGACCATGCCCGCCAGGTCCTTGTTGGTCAGTACCCTGGCGGGCTGGTAGTGGCCGATGGCGGCGATGCGCGAGCCGGTCATGGGTGGGTCCCCCTCGTCGTACTTCAGGTAGCGGGATCCACCAGTCTGATCAGTGACTCGCGGGTACGACGGCAAGTGATGCCACAGGAATCGGGCGCCCCGGTTGTCAGCTTCCGTCAGACCCTCGGGCACCCGAACACCTACCGAACAGTTACCCGGTGAACAGCTGGGTGGCCTTCTGTACGAGCTCGTACACCCCGTAGACGAGCGGCACGCCCACCCACACCCAGGCGAAGGCGATCAGTCCGCGCCGGTCAGGCGGACTCTGGCTGCTGTCGCTGGACATCGGCACTCTCCTTCTCGCTCGGTGTGGCGCTGTTGCCCGAGGCGGCGCTCGGCGCGGGGATGTGATGGCGGGCGTCGACGGGCCGGACGAGTTCGTTGGCGACGAAGCCGACGCCGAGCAGCCCGATCATGATGACGAAGGACAGACCGTACAGGGCCGCGCCGGACCGGCCCGCCTCCTCCTGCCGGTCGGCGATCCAGTTCACGATCAGCGGTCCGAGGACGCCGGCCGTGGACCAGGCGGTGAGCAGCCGCCCGTGGATCGCGCCGACCTGGTAGGTGCCGAAGAGGTCCTTCAGATAGGCGGGGATGGTGGCGAAGCCACCGCCGTAGAAGGACAGGATCACCAGCGCGCACAGGATGAACAGCGGCTTGGAGGAGTCGCCGAACAGGGCGATCAGCGCGTACATCACGGCGCCCACGCCCAGGTAGACGCGGTAGATGTTCTTGCGGCCGATCAGGTCGGAGGTGGACGACCAGCCGATCCGGCCGGCCATGTTGGCCGCGGACAGCAGGGCGACGAACCCGGCTGCGGCGGTGACCGACACCGGTGTCGAGGTGTCCTTGAAGAAGTCCGTGATCATCGGCGCGGCCTTCTCCAGGATGCCGATACCCGCGGTCACGTTCATGCAGAGCACGACCCACAGGCACCAGAACTGCGGGGTGCGCACGGCCTGGCGGGCCGACACCTGCGGGCCGGCGAGGATGCTGGGCGCCCCCTCGACCGGCTTCTCGGTGCGCGGCACCCGCACCAGCAGCACGCCCAGCGTCATGAAGACGGCGTACGTCAGACCGTGGACGAGGAACGCGAGCGCGATGCCGTCGTTGTCGCTGCCGAACGACTCCAGCATCTGCGCCGACCAGGGCGAGGCGATCAGCGCGCCGCCGCCGAAGCCCATGATGGCGATGCCGGTGGCCATGCCGGGCCGGTCCGGGAACCACTTGATCAGGGTGGAGACGGGTGAGATGTAGCCGATGCCGAGGCCTATGCCGCCCACGAAGCCGTAGCCGAGGACGATCAGCCAGTACTGCTCGGTGGCCGCGCCGAGCGCGGAGAGCAGGAAGCCGGAGGAGAAGCAGACCAGGGCCACGGTCATCGCCCAGCGCGGACCGTTGCGCTCGACGAGCGTGCCGCCGAACGCGGCGGACAGGCCGAGCATGACGATGCCGAGCTGGAACGGCAGCGCGCTCTGGGTGCCGCTGAGGCCGAGCGCCGATTCCAGCGGCGGCTTGAACACGGACCACGCGTACGCCTGGCCGATGGAGAGGTGGACCGAGAGAGCGGCCGGGGGGACAAGCCAGCGGCTCCATCCCGGCGGTGCGACTGGGGGACTCATGATCCCGAACGATAGGAATCGGCCAGGCAGTTGGGAAGCCGACCGGCCGTAACTCGTCGACCGTATGCGGTGAGCGGTATCCATGACGCGACAAACGGTCGCCGGGGCCGGACGAGCGGTCCCGGCGCGGGGCTCGGCCCAGGTCACCGGTGTGTGTTCCGGTGACCTGGGCCGAACGGTGCGGCGCGCGTCAGACCAGTTCCGCCGGACGCTCGCCCGGAGGCCTCTCCCGGCTCGGCGCGGCGGCCGGCAGGAGCGCGTCGGCGTCGTCCATGTCCGGGTGGATGTCCGGGAGGATCCGGTCCAGCGGTCCGGGCAGCCACCAGGCATGCCGCCCGAGCAGGCTCATCGCGGACGGTACGAGCACCATCCGCACCAGTGTGACGTCCAGGAGGACGGCCACCGACAGTCCGACGCCGAACAGCTTGGTCGAGGCGCTCGGGTCCAGTACGAACGCGCCGAACACACCGATCATGATCAGTGCCGCGCTCGTGATGACCCGGGCCGTCGGTCTGCCGGCCACCGGCAGCGAATCGCGCCGGGTGCTGGCCGTGTTGCTGTTCCTGCGCGCCTGACGCCGACGACGGCCTTCCCGGGGCGCTCGGCGCGCCCAGCGGCCGGACCAACCTGTTTCCCGGTTCCGTCAGGTGCTGCGCGAACCCTTGCTGCCCCAACCTCCATACTGTAGACAATATTCCGTCGACAGATTTCGACAGTGCGCCATCTCCGCGGTATCCCTCGACCGAACGGAGCTCCCTCGTATGAAAGTCGCAGTACTCGGCGCCGGAGCCATCGGCGCCTACGTCGGAGCCGCGCTGCATCGCGCCGGCGCCGACGTGTATCTCGTCGCCCGTGGACCGCATCTGGCGGCCATGAGGCAGCACGGCGTCCAGGTGCTCAGCCCGCGCGGCGACTTCACCGCGCGCGCCCACGCCACCGACGACCCGGCCGAGATCGGCCCGGTCGACTACGTCTTCCTCGGCCTGAAGGCCCACTCGTACGCGGCGTGCGGGCCGCTGATCGAGCCACTGCTGCACGACACCACGGCGGTCATCGCCGCCCAGAACGGCATTCCCTGGTGGTACTTCCACCGGCACGGCGGCCCGTACGACGGCCACCGCGTCGAGAGCGTGGATCCCGGCGGCGCGGTCAGTGCGGTGCTCGCGCCCGAACGGGCCATCGGCTGTGTGGTCTACGCGGCGACCGAGCTCGAAGGTCCGGGCGTCGTACGGCACTTGGAAGGCACCCGGTTCTCCGTCGGCGAGCCGGACCGGTCCCTGTCGCCCCGCTGTACGGCCTTCAGTGAGGCCATGCAGGCCGGCGGCCTGAAGTGCCCGGTCGAGCCCGATCTGCGCAACGACATCTGGCTCAAGCTGCTCGGCAACATCTCCTTCAACCCGATCAGCGCGCTGGCCCGCGCCACCATGCGGCAGATGTGCCTGCACGGCGGCACCCGCAAGGTCATCGAGATCATGATGACCGAGACCCTGGCCGTCGCCGAGGCCCTCGGCTGCGAGGTCGGCGTCTCCATCGAACGCCGGCTCGCCGGTGCCGAGCGGGTCGGCGACCACCGCACCTCCACGCTCCAGGACCTGGAGCGCGGCAAACCGCTGGAACTCGACGTGCTGCTCGCGGCCGTCGTCGAGCTGGCGGAGATCACCGGCGTGGACGTGCCCACCCTGCGCACCGTGCACGCCATCTCGGACCTGCTCGCGCTGAGGAGCGCCGCATGAGGAAACGCGACCGGACCCCGAAGACCTACACACGGCTCACCCACCCCCTCGTCCGCGACTCCCGTGACGAGCTCTTCCGGCAGGCCAGTTGGGAGGAGGCCCTGGACCGGGCGGCCCGGGGCCTGGAACGCAACCGCGGCGCCTTCGGGATGTTCTCCTGCGCCCGCGCCACCAACGAGATGAACTTCGTGGCGCAGAAGTTCGCCCGGGTCGTCATGGGCACCAACAACGTCGACTCCTGCAACCGGACCTGCCACGCCCCGAGCGTGGCGGGCCTGTCCGCCGCCTTCGGCTCGGGCGGCGGGACCTCCTCGTACGAGGAGATCGAGCACACGGACGTCATCGTGATGTGGGGCTCCAACGCCCGCTTCGCCCACCCGATCTTCTTCCAGCACGTGCTGCGGGGGATCCGGAACGGCGCCCGCATGTACGCCGTCGACCCGCGCCGCACGTCCACCGCCGAGTGGGCCGAGAGCTGGCTCGGTCTGAACGTCGGCACGGACATCCCGATGGCACACGCGATCGGCCGCGAGATCATCCACGCGGGGCTGGCGAACGAGACCTTCATCGAGCGGGCGACCAGCGGCTTCGAGGAGTACAGCAAGCTCGTCGAGCCGTGGACGCTCTCCCTCGCGGAGAAGGTGACGGGCGTACCGGCCGCCGCCATCAGGGAGTTGGCGCACGCCTACGCCCGCGCCGAGCGCGCCCAGCTGTGCTGGACCCTCGGCATCACCGAGCACCACAACGGCACCGACAACGTCCGGGCGCTCATCAACCTCTCGCTGCTGACCGGCCATGTCGGCCGTTACGGCGCCGGGTTGCAGCCCCTGCGCGGCCAGAACAACGTGCAGGGCGGCGGCGACATGGGGGCGATCCCCAACCGGCTGCCGGGCTTCCAGGACATCCTCGACCCCGACACCCGGCTGAAGTTCGAGTCGGCCTGGGACACCGTCATCCAGCCGCACTACGGGCTGAACCTGACGGAGATGTTCGAGGCGATGGAGGAGGGCTCGCTCAAGGCGGTCTACTGCATCGGCGAGAACCCGGCGCAGTCGGAGGCCGACAGCGAACAGGCGATACGCCGGATGCGGCAGCTCGACTTCCTGGTCGTGCAGGACATCTTCCTGACGAAAACGGCCGAGCTGGCGGACGTCGTGCTGCCCGCGACCGCGGGATGGGCCGAGACCGAGGGCACCACCACCAACAGCGAGCGGCGGGTCCAGCGGGTCCGCCGGGCGGTCGCCCCGCCCGGTGAGGCCCGCGAGGACATCGACATCATCTGCGAGCTGGCGGCCCGGCTCGGCCACGAGTGGAAGTACGCCGACTCCGAGGCGGTCTGGAACGAGCTGCGCGCGGTCTCGCCGGACCACTACGGGATGACGTACGAACGCCTGGAGGAGCACCAGGGCATCCAGTGGCCCTGCCCGGACACCGAGCGGCTCGAACCCACCTATCTGCACGGCCGGTTGTGGGAGCCCGACCCCGCCGACCGCGGCCGTCCGGCGCCCTTCGGGCTGGTCCAGCACGATCCGCCGGTCGACCTCACCGACGAGCGGTACCCGATCCGGCTGACCACCGGAAGGCGGCTGGACTCGTACAACACCGGTGTGCAGAGCGGGAGTTACGCCTCCCCGCTCAGGCGCGGCGAGTACATCGAGCTGTGCCCGGAGGACGCCGAGAAGTACGGGGTCGTGGTCGGCGAGGAGGTGCGGATCTCCTCGCGGCGCGGGGCGGTCGTCGCGCCGGTGTGGGTCGACACCGCCCTCAGGCCCGGCCTGGCCTTCATGACCATGCACTTTCCCGACGAGGTGGACACCAACCAGCTGACGATCGAGGCGAACTGCCCGATCGCGGGGACGGCGGAGTTCAAGGCGTCGGCGATCCGGATCGAGAAGCTCCCGGTTGCGACCATCGTGAGGTGACGTAAGTGGACCTGCACTTCGGCGACAGCAAACCCACCGACGACGAACGGGCGGCCGTGGACGCCCTGTTGGGACCCCCCGAGTCCTCCTGGGAGGGCGCGGACCGTTCCGACGCCGACCTGAGGTGGGCGCGCGGCGGGCGCGCGGCCCGGGACCGCCGCGACCTGCTGTTGCCGGGGCTGCACGCCATCAACGACCGGGTCGGCTGGATCAGCGACGGCGCCCTGGACTACCTGTGCCGGCGGCTGACCGTACCGCCGGCGGAGGCCTACGGCGTCGCCACCTTCTACGCCATGTTCTCCGTCAAGCCCCGCCCGGCGACCGTGCTGCACGTGTGCACCGACCTCGCGTGCGCGGCGGCCGGTGCGTCCGAACTGTGCGCCGGGATCGAGTCCCGCCTCGGCCCCGGCAGCGGCGTCCACGTCGAGCGCAGCCCGTGCCTGGGCCTGTGCGAACGCGCCCCGGCCGCGCTCGCGATCAGGGCGGGCGATCCCGTGCGTACGGCGGTCTCGGCGCCGGCGACCGTGCGCGACGCGGTGCTCGCCGCGAGCGCGCCGGACTCCGCGCCCGAGGAGCCGCCGGCGGCGATGGCGGTGCCCCAGGCGGGCGACCCGGCGCTGACGCTGCTCGGGCGCGTCGGTGTCGTGGACCCGGCCAGTCTCGACGACTACCGCGCCCACGGCGGCTACACCGCCCTGCGCCGGGCCTTCGACCTCGGACCGGCCGGGGTGATCCGCGAGGTCACCGACTCCGGCCTGGTCGGGCGTGGCGGCGCCGCCTTCCCCACCGGCCGCAAATGGCAGGCCACGGCGTCCCAGCCCGACCACCCGCACTACCTGGTGTGCAATGCCGACGAGTCCGAGCCGGGCACCTTCAAGGACCGCGTGCTCATGGAGGGCGACCCGTACGCCCTGGTCGAGGCGATGACCATCGCGGCGTACGCCACCGGCGCGCACCGCGGCTACCTCTACCTGCGCGGCGAGTACCCGCGGGCGATCCGGCGGGTCCAATACGCCATCGACCAGGCGCGGGCCCGCGGTCTGCTCGGCGACGACGTCCTCGGCCAGGGCTACGTCTTCGACATCGAGATCCGGCGGGGCGCGGGCGCCTACATCTGCGGCGAGGAGACCGCGCTGTTCAACTCCATCGAGGGCTACCGGGGCGAGCCGCGCTCCAAGCCGCCCTTCCCCGTGGAGAAGGGCCTGTTCGGCAAGCCGACCGTGGAGAACAACGTCGAGACCCTGGTCAACGTGCTGCCGATCCTGACCATGGGCGCCCCGGCCTACGCGGCGATCGGCACCGGCCGCTCCACCGGGCCGAAGCTGTTCTGCGTGTCGGGGAGCGTGGACCGCCCGGGGATCTACGAGCTGCCGTTCGGCGCGACACTCGGCGAGGTGCTGGAGCTCGCCGGGGTGCGTCCGGGGCTGCGCGCGGTGCTGCTGGGCGGCGCGGCGGGCGGCTTCGTACGGCCCGACGAACTCGGCATCCCCCTCACCTTCGAGGGCACGCGTGAGGCGGGCACGACGCTCGGTTCCGGAGTGGTCATGGCCTTCGACGGCACGGTCCCGCTGCCCCGGCTGCTGCTGCGCATCGCCGAGTTCTTCCGCGACGAGTCGTGCGGGCAGTGCGTGCCCTGCCGGGTGGGGACCGTGCGGCAGGAGGAGGCGCTGCGCCGGATCGCGGAGCGCACCGGCGCCGCCGCGGCCGACGACATCGCCCTGCTCAGGGACGTCGGCCGCGCCATGCGGGACGCCTCGATCTGCGGTCTGGGGCAGACCGCGTGGAACGCCGTGGAATCCGCCATCGACCGTCTGGGGGCGTACGAATGACCGTGACACCGCTGGGGATCCCGCGCCGGCTGCTGGAGTTCACCCTCGACGGGCAGGAGGCCCGGGTGCCCGAGGGCTCCACGATCCTGGACGCCTGCCGGGCGGCGGGCAAGGACATACCGACGCTCTGCGAGGGCGACACCCTCACCCCGAAGAACGCCTGCCGTGTCTGCGTGGTCGAGGTGGAGGGGGCGCGCACCCTCGTCCCGGCCTGCTCCCGCAGGGCCGAGCCGGGCATGGAGGTGCGCACGGACACCGAGCGCGCCCGGCACAGCCGCAGGATCGTCCTCGAACTGCTGGCCTCCTCGGTCGACCTGTCGACCACCCCCAAGGTCGCCGGGTGGATCAAGGAGTACGAGGCGAAACCGGACCGTTTCGGCCCCGACGCGGCCCGCCTGAACGAGGAGCCCAGGGTCGACAACGACCTGTACGTGCGCGACTACGACAAGTGCATCCTCTGCTACAAGTGCGTGGACGCCTGCGGCGACCAGTGGCAGAACACCTTCGCGATCTCGGTCGCCGGGCGCGGCTTCGACGCCCGGATCGCGGTCGAGCACGACGCCCCGCTGACCGACTCGGCCTGTGTGTACTGCGGGAACTGCGTCGAGGTCTGCCCGACCGGAGCCCTGTCCTTCAAGTCGGAGTTCGACATGCGGGCGGCGGGCACCTGGGACGAGTCGGCGCAGACCGAGACGACCACGGTGTGCGCGTACTGCGGAGTGGGCTGCAACCTGACCCTGCACGTGCAGGACAATGAGATCGTGAAGGTCACCTCGCCGCACGACAACCCGGTGACCCACGGCAATCTCTGCATCAAGGGCCGTTTCGGCTACCAGCACGTACAGAACCGGGGCTGAACAGGACATGGGACGAGTCACGGAACGACGCAAGGTGATCCGCATCCGCGACGGGGTGGTCTCCAGCCGCCCGGACACGCTCGTCGCCGAGGAACCACTGGAGATCCGGCTCAACGGCAAACCCCTCGCGATCACCATGCGCACGCCGGGCGACGACTTCGCGCTGGCCGCCGGGTTCCTGGTGAGCGAGGGCGTGCTGGCGGCCGCGTCCGACCTCCGGAACATCGTCTACTGCGCGGGCGCGACCGAGGACGGCTCGAACACGTACAACGTAGTGGACGTGAGCACGACACCCGGTGTGGTGATCCCCGACATCACCCTCGAACGCAACGTGTACACCACCTCGTCCTGCGGCCTGTGCGGCAAGGCGAGCCTCGACGCGGTCCGCACCACGGCCCGCTGGCCCATCTCCGACACTCCCCCGGTCCGCGTCGAGCCCGAGCTCCTCGCGAGCCTCCCCGACCGGCTGCGCGAGGCCCAGCGGGTCTTCGACCGGACCGGGGGCCTGCACGCGGCGGCCCTGTTCACCGAGGCCGGCGAGCTGGTCGACATCCGGGAGGACGTGGGCCGCCACAACGCGGTCGACAAGCTGGTCGGCCGCGCCCTCCAGAACGGCGACCTGCCGCTGTCCCGCACGATCCTGCTGGTCTCCGGCCGGGCCTCCTTCGAGCTGGCGCAGAAGGCCGTCATGGCGGGCATCCCCGTCCTGGCGGCGGTCTCGGCGCCCTCCTCGCTGGCGGTGGACCTGGCCGCGGAGACCGGCCTGACGCTGGTGGGCTTCCTGCGGGGCGCCTCCATGAACGTGTACGCGGGCGAGGACCGTATCGCCCTGCGGGCCGCGGCCGCCCAGGGCTGAGAAGGTTCCCCGCGACACGGCGGCGGGGCCCCGAGGCGGGGAGCGCCCCCTGCGCCGAAGGGGCCCCGTCTCAGCTCCGGGCCACCCGCACGAAGTCACCGATCAGGGGTGAGCGGGGGCTCGCCTCCCGGGCGAGGAGCACCTCGTCGGGTACGGGGGACGTAGGTGATGTCGGGGCGCGAGTCGTGGTGGACGGCGGCGGCCTACTGGTCTGAGCCCGGCCCCGTCGTGAACCGCACCTGCCCCACCGACACCACGGTGCCCAGCCGGGGGAAGTCCAGCCGTACCGACGCCTCGTGTTCGGCGGCCGTGAACGCGGCCATGGCGTCCTCGACGAAGACGAGGTCGTAGCCGAGGTCGCCGGCCGCGCGGGCGGTGGACTCGACGCCGAGGTTGGTGGCGATGCCGCCGAAGACGAGGGTGGTGACGCCGTGCTCCCGCAGCCGCGCGTCGAGCTCGGTGCCCTGGAAGGCGCCGATGGTCCGCTTGACGATCTCCAGGTCGCCCTGGCGGAGGAGCCCGGCGGCCAGCGCGCTGCCCGGCGGCTGCTCGGTGACACCGGGGCGTTCGACCCGGACGAGAACGACGAGGGCGCCGGCCGAGCGGAACGCGGCCGCCAGTTCCTCGCCGGCGGTGAGGACGTCTGTCCCCTTGTGGGGTGCCAGGGGCAGGGCGACGATGCGGTCCATCAGGTCGACGAGCACGAGGGCGGTGCGCGCGGGATCGAGCGCGAGGGGTGCGGTCATGACGGAACGTTATCCGCCGTCAGCCCTCGGTACCGGAGATACGGATCAACAGGTCCGTGAACAGCTCGCGTGCTGATCCCCGCGTCCCCCGTGGCGGCCCGATGTGACGAGCCGTCAGCCCTAGCATGGCCGGATGATCGGACCAAAGAGGTCATGTCGCCCCTTGTCGGCCCATACGCGCCGACGTCTGAGATCCCCGCTCACCGTGACGGCCGCGCTGTCCGTCCTGCCCGCGCTCTCCGTCCTGCCCGCCCTGTCCGTCCTGGCCGCCCTCCCGGGCCCCGCGCACGCCGGTCCGGCCGCCGCGGCCCCGGTGTTCGAGCAGCAGGTGCTGTTCACTGCCTCCCAGGACCCCGGCTACGCCTGCTTCCGTATCCCGGCGATGGTGCGGACGAGCGCCGGGACACTGCTGGCGTTCGCCGAGGGCCGGGTCCTCAACTGCGGTGACGCGGCCGACATCGACATCGTCCTCAAACGCTCCACGGACGGCGGCCGCACCTGGGGCCCGCTCCAGGTCGTCGACGAGGGCGACGGGGACACCCACGGCAACCCGACCCCGGTCGTGGACCGGACGACCGGCCGCGTCCTGCTCGCCGCGACCCGCAACACCGGCCGCGCGGACGGCGGGAACTGCGCCGTGCCCTGCGACCGCGCCCCGCATCTCCTGCACAGCGACGACGACGGCCTGACCTGGTCGGCGCCGCGCGACCTGAGCGCCGAGATCCGGCCCGCGCACTGGAACTCCTGGTACGCCACCGGCCCCGCGCACGGCATCCAGCTCACCCGTGGCCCGCGCGCCGGGCGGCTGGTCCTCGGCGTCAACACCGAGACCTGGGACGGCACCCGGGTCACCGCCAACCACGCGGCGCTGGTGGTCAGCGACGACGGCGGCGAGCACTGGAAGGTCGGCGCCACCGACACCTGGCCGGTGGCCGCCGACGGCACCTTCCGGCAGAAGCCGTCCGAACTCGCCCTCGCCGAGCGGACCGACGGCTCGGTCCTGGTCAGCGGCCGTGAACAGGACGGCACCGACCTCGGCCACCGCACCCAGGCCGTCAGCACCGACGCCGGCGACAGCTTCACCGCCCCGTTCACCGCGCTCCCGGACCTGTCCGCACCCCAGGTCCAGTGCGCCACGCTCCCCTTCGGCGGACGCCTGCTGCTGTCCTGCCCCGGCGACCCGGACCGCCGGAGGACCATGATGATCCGCTCCTCCCACGACGGCGGCGCCACCTGGGACAGCGCGGACCGGGGCGCGGTCGTGACCGCCGACTGGTCCGGCTACTCGGACCTGGCGCCGGTCGACGACACCACGGTGGGCCTGCTCTACGAGGGCGGCACGGTCGACGCCCGCGACGAGATCCGCTTCGCCCGGTTCGCCGAGGCCCGGCTGCCCCCACGCCCCACGCCGGACCCGACCACCGCCGACCTCGCCCCGGGCGCCGAGGGAGCGGCCGTGCTGGGCGGCGCCGCGGCCACGGCGGGTGTGTCGGGCGGCGCGCTGTCCTTCGACGGCGCCGACGACGCCGTACGCCTGCCCTACCGGGAGCATCTTCCCCTCGGGACGAAGGACTTCACGGTGTCCCTGTGGTTCCGGCGGACCGCCGCGGCCGGGGAGCAGCCGCTGCTGTGGATGGGCGGGGTCGGCCATCAGCCGCAGGTGTCGCTGCGCGCGGAGGGCGGCGGGGTGCAGGGGCGGATCGTCGTACGGGAGGGAGCGGCGGCCGTACGCACGGCGGCCGTGACCGCGACCGGCGGCTACGACGACGGCCGCTGGCACCATGTGGCCCTGCGCCGGGGTGACGGCGAGCTGACGCTGTTCGTCGACGGGACGGCGACCGGCACGGCGGACGTACCCGGTTCGGTCAGCCGCGACGCGCCCTTCGGTGTGCGCCTCGGGCAACGCGTGGACGGGCGGGCCCACTTCACCGGCGCGATCGACGAGGTCCGCGTCTGGGACCGGGCCCTGACCGACGCGGAGATCGTGACCGGGATCCCGCTCGCGGGGAACACGGTGATGTGGTTGCCCATGGACCGGGTGGACCGCAGCCACTAACGTCCCGGGCGTGCCCGAGGACTCACGAGCACGACAGCGGACGGGAGCCGGGGTCGGCCTGCTGCTGACCCTGGTTCTCGCGGCCGTGCTGCTCACCGCCCTCCCGGACGACGAGAGCCGGCCGGAGGGCTGCGCACCGCGCACCGTCGGCGCGTGGGCGGCCGACGACGACCTCACCGCGGAGTTCGCCCGCTACGGCGACGACGCGTCCCGTACCGACGACTGGACCGGCGGCGACGGCACCCACTCCGTGCGGCTGCCCGACGGCCGCCTGCTGTGGCTGTTCTCGGACACCTATCTGGGCCAGGTGTACGGCCCCCCGAACCCGGTCGGCGAGTCCTTCGCCTGGCGGGACACCAGCGCGCCCCTGGTCCGCAACTCGGCCGTGGTGATGCGCGAGGGCCGCCTGGAGTCCACCCTGCCCGCCCCGCTCTTCCCCGACCCCGGCCCGAACCAGTGGCGCTGGCCGGTCGCGGCCCGGGTCGAGCCCCGCTCCCCCGGCTCCACGGAACAGGTCCTGCGGGTGCTGCTGTGGGTGCGGACGGCGGGCGCCGCGCCCTGGGTGTTCGGCGTGCCCACGGCCACCGAGGTCGCCACGCTGTCCCTGCCCGACCTGCGGGTCGAGTCGGTCGTGCAGGTGCTCGACCAGCGGACGGTGCCGGATCCCTCCCGGCGGGTGCTGTTCGGGACCACGCTGGTGACGGAGGGCGGCTGGACCTACGTCTTCGGCGGCGACGACGGCCAGGCCGCCTCCCGGCCCGCCTCGCGGGCGTACGCGGCCCGGGTGCCGGAGGGAGGACTGGGGGATCCGGCCGCCTGGGAGTACTGGGACGGGTCCGAGTGGACCGCCCGGGCGCGCCCGGCCGCGGTGCTCGGGGACGGGCGGCGCACCGGGGTGGGCAGCGCTTTCTCGGTGGTGCGGCAGGACGGGACGTACGTGCTGTTCACGATGGCCGCGGGGACCCGCGGGCTGACGACCGTGACCTCGTACTGGGCGTGCTCCCCCACCGGGCCCTGGCACGGCCCGGCACGGGACTTCACACCCGCGCTGCCCGAGGGCCAGGTCGCCGCGTACAACCCGCAGGCGCACACGGAATTGCGCGACGACGGACGGCTGGTGCTCAGCTACGACGTCAACTGGCTGGAACCGACCGCCGCCGCGGCGCAGCTCAACCGGAACGTGTCCCTGTACCGACCGCGGTTCGTGACGCTTCGGCTGGAGCCGAGGGGGTGACCTCCGGCAGCGGGTCGCGGGCGCGGCGCTTGGCGATCACCGCGCACACCATCAGCTGCATCTGGTGGAAGAGCATCAGCGGCAGCACGGCCAGTGAGGCGTGCGCGCCGAACAGCACGCTGGCCATGGGCAGTCCGGCGGCGAGGGACTTCTTCGAGCCGGCGAACTGGATGGCGATCCGGTCCTCCCGGTCGAAGCGCAGCGCCTTGGCGCCGTACCAGGTCACCAGCAGCATCACGGCGAGCAGTACGGCCTCGACGACCAGCAGGCCGGCCAGCCGGACCGGGCTGACCTGGTGCCAGATGCCCTGCACCATGCCCTCGCTGAACGCGGTGTAGACGACGAGGAGGATCGAGCCGCGGTCGACCAGGCCGAGGACCTTCTTGTGGCGGGCGACGAAGCCGCCGATCCACCGGCGCAGCAGCTGTCCGGCGACGAACGGCACCAGCAGCTGGAGCACGATCTCAAGCAGCGAGTCCGCCGAGAAGCCCCCGCCGGTGCTGCCGAGCACGGCGGCGGCCAGCAGCGGCGTGAGGACGATGCCGACCAGCGAGGAGAAGGAGCCCGCGCAGATCGCGGCGGGCACGTTGCCCCGGGCCATCGAGGTGAAGGCGATCGAGGACTGGATGGTCGACGGGACCAGCGTGAGGAACAGCAGGCCCTGGTAGAGCGGGTGGGTCAGGAAGACCGGGACGAGGCCGCGGGCGGCGAGACCGAGCAGCGGGAAGAGCACGAACGTACAGGCCAGGACGGTGACATGGAGCCGCCAGTGCTTGAGGCCGTCCACCGCCTCACGGGTGGACAGGCGGGCACCGTAGAGGAAGAACAGGAAGGCGATCGCCCCGGTGGAGGCGCCGGAGGCCACGTCCGCGGAGGTCCCGCGCGCCGGCACCAGGGCGGCGAGGCCGACGGTCCCGAGCAGCAGCAGGATGTACGGGTCGACCGGCATCCAGGCCGGCCACTTCAGGCGCTTCACGGTGCTCCACTTGCTCTCGTGCGTCGGTTCCGGGCGGGCACGGGGTATCCCCGTCCATCGTCCTCCTCACCCGCTTGATCGGGAATCCGGCATACCGCTCTGACTGTCATCATGTTTCGCGATAGCCTGGCCTCCGTGTACGACCCTTCCCAGTTGCGTACGTTCCTGGCGGTGGCCCAGACGCTGAGCTTCACGCAGGCCGCCCGGCGGCTGGAGCTGCGCCAGTCGACCGTCAGCCAGCATGTGCGGCGCCTGGAGGAGGCCGCCGGGCGGCAGTTGTTCAGCCGGGACACCCACTCCGTGGAGCTGACCGAGGACGGCGAGGCCATGCTCGGATTCGCCCGCCGGATCCTGGAGGTGCACGAGCAGGCGACCGCGTTCTTCACCGGGACGCGGGTGCGTGGCCGGCTGCGCTTCGGTGCCTCCGAGGACTTCGTGCTGACCCGGCTGCCCGAGATCCTGGAGGGCTTCCGCCACGACCATCCCGAGGTCGACCTGGAGCTGACGGTCGAGTTGTCGGGCACCCTGCACGAGCGGCTCGCGGCCGGAAAGCTGGACCTGGTCCTGGCCAAACGGCGCCCCGAGGATCCGCACGGCCGGCTGGTCTGGCGCGACGAACTGGCCTGGATCGGCGCGGAACGGCTCCGGCTGGACCCGGACCGCCCGGTGCCGCTCATCGTCTACCCGCCGCCGGGCATCACCCGGGCGCTGGCCCTGGAGGCGCTGGAGCGGCAGGGCCGCGAGTGGCGCGTGGTGTGCACCAGCGGCAGCCTCAACGGCCTGATCGCGGCGGCCCGTGCCGGTCTCGGCGTGATGGCCCACTCACGGGGCCTCGTCCCGCCCGGCCTGGTCCGCGTGCCCGACCGCTTCGGGCTCCCCGAACTCGGCCGCGTCGACTTCGTCCTCGTCCACGGCCGGCGCCGCACCGCGGCCCAGGGCGCCGCCGACGCGCTGGCCGCGGCGATCCTGGCCGGCGGGGACCGGCTGCACCGGCGCTGAGCGCCGTCCCGCGCATAGGGCCGCCCGGCCGGGGTAGACACGTGAGGACATCACCTCCGGCACCGTGCCGCACCGCACCACAGCTGACGGAGTGACGAAATCCGGTTCTTGGACGCTGAAGACGCTGAAGGGGCCGGAGAACCCGGCGCCCCCGGCGTGTCGGCCGTGACCGGGTCGTAGCGATTCGGTGGAGATTGCGGGAGCGAAACCTACGCAAGCGTAAGGATTCTGTCCGGCCCTTCCCCTTGTGAGCGCATTTCGCGTCACTGACCAGCGAATACCTGAACACTGCTCGTGTTCGGCACCCCTCCCGCCCGATGCGCGGGTGGGGTAGCTTTCACGGCGCTGTGCGGAGCGCCACAAGGAGCGGGGAGCGGGGTTTGCGCGAGTTCACCAACCCTCCGTTGGCGTTGGCACCGCCGGTGGGCGGACTGGCCGACGTCGTCTACGAGCATGCCCGGAACGACCCCCACTACATCGCGCTCGGCCGCAAGGACGAGGCGGGGCAGTGGCGCGACGTGACCTCCGCGGAGTTCCGCGACGAGGTCCTCGCCCTCGCCAAGGGCCTGCTCGCCGAGGGCATCCGGTTCGGCGACCGGGTCGCCATCGTCTCCCGGACCCGCTACGAGTGGACGCTCTTCGACTTCGCGCTGTGGACCATCGGCGCCCAGGTCGTCCCGGTCTACCCGACCTCCTCGGCCGAGCAGTGCTTCTGGATGCTCTACGACTCCGAGTGCACGGCCGCGATCGTGGAGCACGAGGACCACGCGATGACGATCGCCACCGTCATCGACCGGCTGCCCCAACTGCGCCGCCTGTGGCAGCTGGACTCGGGCTGCGTGCAGGAGCTGTACGACGCGGGCGCCCACCTCGACGACGAGGTCGTGCACCGGCACCGGCAGGCGGTCACCCCCGACTCGACCGCCACCGTCATCTACACCTCGGGCACCACCGGCCGCCCCAAGGGCTGTGTCATCTCGCACGGCAACTTCATGTACGAGGCGGACACGGTCATCCAGCGCTGGGAGCCGGTGTTCCACTCCAAGCGGGGCGACGAGGCGGCGACGCTGCTGTTCCTGCCGCTCGCGCACGTCTTCGGGCGGATGGTGCAGGTGGCGGCGATCCGCGGCCGGGTGCGCTTCGGCCACCAGCCGCAGATGAACGCGGCCGCGCTGCTGCCGGACCTCGCCGCGTTCAAGCCGACGTTCTTCCTCGGCGTGCCGTACATCTTCGAGAAGGTCTTCAACGCCTCGCGCCGCAAGGCCGAGAAGGACGGCAAGTCCGGCGCCTTCGAGAAGGCCGTCGACGTGGCCGTGAAGTACGCGGACGCGATGGAGGCCAAGGCCTGGGGCATCGGACCCGGGCCCTCGGCGGGGCTGCGCATGCAGCACCAGCTCTTCGACAAGCTCGTCTACTCCAAGATGCGGGCGGCGATGGGCGGCCGCATCAAGCAGGCCATGACCGGCGGCTCCGCGATGGACCGCAGGCTCGGTCTGTTCTTCGCCGGGGCGGGCGTGCACATCTACGAGGGCTACGGCCTGACCGAGTCCACGGCCGCCGCCACCGCCAACCCGCCCGAGCGCACCCGCTACGGCACGGTCGGCCAGCCCATCCCGGGCATGACCGTGCACATAGCCGACGACGGCGAGATCTGGCTGCGCGGCGAGAACATCTTCCAGGGCTACCTCAACAACCCCAAGGCCACCGACCAGTCCCTGCACGACGGCTGGCTGGCCACCGGCGACCTCGGTTCCCTCGACGAGGACGGCTATCTCACCATCACCGGCCGCAAGAAGGAGATCCTGGTCACCTCCGGCGGCAAGAGCGTCTCCCCCGGCGTGCTGGAGGAGCGGGTGCGCGACCATCCGCTGGTCGCCCAGTGCATCGTCGTCGGCAACGACCGGCCGTACATCGCCGCCCTGGTCACCCTCGACCAGGAGGCCGTGGAGCACTGGCTGACGATGCGCGACAAGCCGCAGATGCCGGCGGCCCAGCTGGTGCGCGACGCCGACCTGGAGACCGAGGTGCGCCGGGCCGTGGTCGCCGCCAACACCCTGGTCTCGCAGGCCGAGTCGATCCGCACCTTCCGCATCCTGGCCCAGCCCTTCACCGAGGAGCACGGCCTGCTGACCCCGTCGCTGAAGCTGAAGCGCAAGGCCATCGAGAACGCCTACGCCAACGAGGTCGAGGCGCTGTACCGGGCCTGAGCCCGGGCTCTCGGGGCCGGTCACACCAGCTGGTAGCCCCGGAGGCCGGTGAGCAGCAGGTAGGTGTCCTGGAGGGACCCGGAGGTGTCCCCGAGGGAGCGGTAGATGCCCCACTTCGGGCGCACCCGGTCGGCCAGGAAGGTGTCGACGCCGGTCTTCGAGGCGTCGACGACCGTGGAGCCGCCGGACTTCAGGATCCAGCGGACCGAACCCGCCGAGCCGTTGCCGACCTTGATCTGGAAGTCGACGTCGGTCCACCTGTCGTGCAGGGGCGCGAGATCGGTGCGGCCCACGAGGATGTCGCTCTCGAACAGCTTCAGCTCGATGGTCTGCCTGCCGTCCACCCTGCGCAGCGACTGCACGACGATCGGCGAGGTGCCGGAGCCGGGCTGCTTCATCTGCATGATGTGGGTGAAGCTGGTGGTCGCCTTCAGCGAGCTCGGGATGTACATCGAGTACGTGACCCGCCAGGTCTGGCCCTCGGTCCATCTGAGGAAGCCGCTGCCGGTGCGCAGGCCGGTGACCTCCTGGCGCTGGCGGTCGGTCGAGGTGTCGCGGTCGGCCATGTGCATGTTGAAGCGCCAGTTGTTCCCGGTCGCGAAGATGTGCGGCTGCCCGCCGGGGTGCGAGTCGGCGCGGTCGTCCTCGATCGTCTCGAAGGCGCGCAGTCCGTCGCCGCTCGCGGAGGGAGCCCACTTCTGCTGCCAGGAGGCGGCATGGGCCGTGCCCGCGGCCGGCAGCCCGACCGCGGCGGCCGTGGCGCCACCGAGGGCGGCACCCAGCAGTGCGCGTCTTGTTGTGCTCATGACATTCATCACCTCACAAGAGGCCTTCATGTTCACATCCATGAAAGCGGTTCAGCGACTCGTTCGTCGGCGGGATCCAGGGTCGCGGCAGGGCGATCCGCGGTCAATGGTCTGGACCGAAGACCTCCGGTGCGTTTCCGGCCAACTTCGGGCGCTCGTACCCACTCCGTGGGCACTTCGGGCGGATTCGCGGATCAGGAATGCATCACGGCTCGTGATCGTTGACGATGGGAGTACCACCTGTCGACAACCGTAAGGATCAAGAGCTCGTGAGCAGCAAGGTCCCCCCGATCATCCTCAACAACGGCGTCGAGATGCCCCAGCTGGGCCTCGGAGTCTGGCAGGTGCCGGACGACGAGGCGGAGCAGGCGGTCACCACCGCGCTGGAGGCCGGGTACCGCAGCATCGACACAGCGGCGATCTACGGCAACGAAGAGGGCACCGGCAAGGCGATCGCCGCCTCCGGTCTGGCCCGTGAGGACATTTTCGTCACCACCAAGCTCTGGAACAGCGACCAGGGGTACGACTCCACGCTGCGCGCCTTCGACAGCTCGCTGGCGAAGCTCGGCCTGGACTATCTGGACCTGTACCTCATCCACTGGCCCATGCCGGAGCGCGACCTGTACACGGACACGTACAAGGCGTTCGAGAAGCTGCACGCCGACGGCCGGATCCGGGCGATCGGCGTCTCCAACTTCGAGCCCGCGCACCTGGAGCGGCTGATCGCCGAGACGTCCGTCATCCCGGCCGTCAACCAGATCGAGCTGCACCCGCACCTCCAGCAGCACGCGGCCCGTGAGTACGACGCCCAGCAGGGCATCGCCACCGAGGCCTGGTCGCCGCTCGGTCAGGGCAAGGGTCTGCTGGAGGTCCCGGCGATCGTGGCCATCGCGCAGAAGCACGGGCGCACCCCGGCGCAGGTCGTCCTGCGCTGGCACCTCCAGCTGGGCAATGTCGTGATCCCCAAGTCCGTGACGCCGTCCCGGATCAAGGAGAACATCGAGATCTTCGACTTCAGCCTGGACACCGAGGACCTGGCGGCCATCAGCGCCCTGAACGAGGACCGCCGGCTGGGCCCGGACCCCGCGACGGTCAACGCCTGAGGGCCACCTCGGCGACGGAGCGTCCCGGCCGCCCGCTTACGCGCGGGAGCCGGGACGCTTCGCCCGTCACTCCCCTGACACTCCAGGCTTGACGCGAGCATGCAAAGGGAGCACGTTGGGTCGCGAAGGTAAGGAAACCTTCCTGACAGAACTGCCAGAAGGACTGACAGAAGGACCCTCTCCCCATGCGTATCCCCCACATGCGTATCCCTCGCCCGCCTGCCCCCTCCCTGTCTCTCGCCGCCGTATGCGCGGCCGTCCTCCTGGCCGCATCGGCCCTCCCCGCCACCGCGACCTCCGCCTCCGCACCGGCCCCCCGGGAGGGCACGGTCGGCGCGGCCGAGCTGCTCGCGAAGGTGACGTCCTGCACCCGGATCTCCCAGGGCGAGTACCGCACCGACGAGGAGGCCCCGGCCACGGTGCCCGTCTGCGGCACGGACGGCGCGGTGTTCTGGAAGGCCGACATGGACATCGACTGCGACGGACAGCGCACCACGCGGTGCAACGAGAACACCGACCCCTGGTTCCAGCCCGACACCGCCTTCCACCAGTCCGACGGCAGGCCGCTGCGGTCCGACAGCCTGCCCTACGTCGTGGTGCCGAGCGTCAGCGAGACCTGGAGCTTCCCGAGCGCGGGCATCGGGGGCGGCGGCGTGGTCGCGGTGATCCACGACGGCAAGGTCCAGTACGCCGTCGTCGGCGACACCGGCCCGAAACGGATCATCGGCGAGGCCTCGTACGCCACCGCCGAGGCCCTCGGCATCGATCCCGATCCGGCGACCGGCGGCACCGACGCCGAGGTGACCTACATCCTGTTCCCGCACTCCCGGGTCTCCCCCATCGAGAACCACGACGCGGCGGTCACCCTGGGCGACCGCCTAGCGCGGGAGTTCGTCCGGGGCGACTGACCCGGGCCGTACGTCAGTTGGGCTGCCCGAGGGGCCGTACGACGACCGTGTTGATGTCGACGCCCTCGGGCTGCTCCATGGCCCACACCACCGACGCGGCGATCTGCTCGGCGGTGAGCAGGTGACCGGGCGGCAGGCTGCCGTAGGAGTCCCAGAAGGGGGTCTCCACACGGCCGGGTGCGATCAGGGTGACGCCGACACCGAACTCGGTCACCTCACGGCGGACGTTCTCGGCCAGACCGGTCACCGCCCACTTGGTCGCCCCGTAGATGTTGCCGGGCGTGGGCACGAACCCGGCGACGCTGCCGACCAGCACGATCCGCCCCCGGGTCTCCTTCAGGGCGTCGACGGACGCGCGGATCAGCAGCGCGGGACCGAGCACGTTGGTCAGCACCATCTCGGTCCAGCCGGCCGGGTCGCCGGTGGCCACGGAGTCGTGGGTGGCGAATCCCGCGTTGGCGACCACCGTGTCCAGTCGGCCGAACTCCTTGAGCGTCCGGTCGACGGCCGACCGCACGTCCTCGTAGTCGGCCGCGTTCCCGCGAAGGGTCAACAGGCCCTCGGGGCGGCCGAGTTCCTCGGCGAAACCGTCCAGCCGCTCCTCCCCGCGCCCGGTGACGGCGACCCGCTGACCCGAGTCGAGCAACCGCCTGGCCACCGCGGCGCCGATGCCGCTGCCGCCGCCGGTGATGAGCGTGACCGGTGAGTCGGTCATGAGTACCCCCCTGTGGTTCTTCCTCGTCCGGGTGGACGACACGGGGAGTCCATCAGTTGGAGCACTCTCGAAGTCAAGGGGCTTCGGGGCCGGAGCGGGGAGGTGGGCTCAGCCCGTCTTCACGGCGGTGTACACGGTGTGCGCCGCCAGCAGGAAGACGTCCGCCCGGCGGTGCACGCTCGCCGCGTCCTCGGGGTCGAGGAGCCGGTCCAGGGTGGCGCGGTCCGTGGCGTCGAGGCGGTCGCCGAAGCCCTGCCGCATCCGGCCGAGGACGGCGGCCGCGTAGGCGCGGGCCCGGTCCGTGGTGGGCGCGGGCAGGTCGAGCAGGAAGCTGCGTGTGCCGGTGTGCCTGAGTCCCGCGGCCGCCATCAGCGCCGGCCAGTCCTCGGTCTCGGCGACCGAGCCGGGCAGGTCCGCCCGCATGGCCTCGAACCACTCCTCCTCCAACGCGTCCAGCCGCGCCTGGAGTCCGGGCCGCCCGATGCCGATCTCCCGGGGCAGGAACCGGACGGGCAGACCGCCCTCCAGCAGGGCGAGCGTGCCGCCGTTCGCGAGCCGTGCCGCGAAGGCCGCGAGTGCGGCACGCTGGTCGCCCAGGTGGTGCAGGCTCCGGCCGGCCCACATCAGGTCGGCCGGATAGTCCAGTTCGTCCAGGACGCCGGGCAGCTCCCCGGCCAGGGTGCCGAACCGGTCGGCGACCCCCCCGCCGCTCGGCCCGGGCCCCGGCCCGCTCCAACAGCGGCTCGGTCCCGTCCACGGCGACCACCCGGGCGCCGGGGAAGGCGTCGGCGAACAGGCAGGAGATGACACCGGGGCCGCTGCCCACGTCGACGATCAGCCCGGGTTCCGTCTGCTTGTGCCCGAGCCACGCCAGCGCCCGTTCGTACAGGGGTGTGAACAGCTCCGCCTGGGACTCCAGCAGCGGGGCCATCTCGTTCCAGTCGATGTCGGTGTGCCCGTGGTGGCCGGGACCGTGTCCGTGCTTGTTCTTGTGTTCGTGTTCGTGTTCGTGCGCCATGGTGGTCAGCCTCTCGTCCGCGTGCGGCCAGAGTGCTCCGACGCACCGCGCACAGCAACCACTCTTGCCGTCACGGCAAAAAAGAGGGAACCCCCGCGCCCCTCGTGGGGGCGCGGGGTCACGTCCCGGCAGAACGTCAGAGTGCCGGGTACGCGTTCTTCATGAGCTCCTGGAACTGCGCGGAGAACCAGTGCCCGGAGATCGGCGCGTTGGGCAGCGCGCCGGACATGTTGAAGCCGTTGCGCGTGTTGCCCGTGTAGGTCGGGTCGCACATCCGGTCGAAGCCCTTGCCCTCGGGGTTCTCGATGAACTGGCTCGACCCGTCGGACTCGCCCGGGGGCTTCATCCAGACGTACGCGTCGATCCCGGCGGCCGGGTTGGCCTGCGGGCGCTCACCGAGGCCGGCTCCGGACTGGTTGCACCAGTTGCCGATGTGGATCCGGCGGTCGTAACGGCCGCCGTTGACATAGGTGTTGACGTCCGTCAGCGCACCCGGTCCGGCGGGCCGGGCGGTGCCGCCCCAGCCGTTGCGGGAAGTGTCGATCAGCATGCCGATGCCGGAGTTGAAGCCGGTCGTCACCAGCTGGTTGCGGAACGCCTGGGCGAACGACAGCTCGTCGACGTACCGGTTCCAGTCCACCCACGAGGACTCACGGACCGACTTGCCGCCCACGGAGTCGTTGATGGTGAAGTTGTTCTCCTTCAGGGCGCTGTAGTTGGCCGTGTTGGTGATGAAGCCGTGGACGTCGTTGACGGTGGCGCCCTCGGTGGTCGCCGCCTCCTTGAACAGGGCCGCGCTGGGGGCGAAGTTGTCGTCCCAGCCGATCCAGCCGTGGTGTCCGGCGTCGATGTAGTTGTAGACGTTGGGCGCGTCGCCCAGCTTGTTCAGGGCGTAGCCGACGCCCTTCTGGTAGTTGCCGTTGGCCTTCATCACGTCGCACTCGGGGGTCGCCGTGGGACGGCTGCCGGTGTTGGTGACGAGGTTGGGCAGCGAGTCGATCTCGATCGTGTTCACGATCCGCAGCGCCGCGTACTTGGGGTCGGCGAGGATCGCGGCGATCGGGTCGATGTACTGCGTCTTGTACTTGTCGATCTCCGTCGGGCCGAGTTCGCCGTTGGAGGCGAGGGCGGCGCAGTCGCGTCCGGGCAGGTTGTAGATGACCAGCTGGACGACGAGTTCGCCGGAGCCCTTCTGCCGCAGAGCCTCGTCGAGGTGGGCGCGCAGACCCATGCCGCCGTTGACCCCGTTGATCGCGGCGATCCGGTCCAGCCAGACACCAGTGGGCTGGTTGGAGATGCGGCTGCCGCCCGGCTCGGCGGCGGCCTTCGCGGACCACTCCGGGTTCACGTACACCTTGGCGCCGCTGTACGGGTTGTCGACCTTCGGTCCGGTCGGGTCCGGCGGGTCGGTGGGTCCGCCGCCGCCGTCGACGTTGCAGGTCACGCCGTCGAGGGTGAAGGTGGCCGGGATCGCGTTGGTGCCGCTGTAGCTGCCCTGGAAGCCGAAGCCGGCCGAACCGCCGGTGGCGAGTGTGCCGTTGTAGGTCTCGTTGCCGGCGGTGACGGCGGTGCCGCTCTGGCTGACCTTGGCGTTCCAGGCGCTGGTGACCTTCTGGTTCCCGGCGTAGGACCACTTCAGCGACCAACTCGTCTTGGCCGCGCTGTTGTTGGTGACGGTGACGGCGGCGGTGAAGCCGGTGTCCCACTGGTTCTGCACCTTGTAGTCGACGGTGCACGGGATCGCTGCGACGCCGACATCGCCGGGTACGACGGCGAACGCCGTCCCGGAGGCCCCGGCGACCAGCGCCAGGGCAGCGAGCATCGCGGTTCTGGTACGGCTCATGAGTGCGGGTTCCTTCTCGGTTGCGGAAGCTGACCGTTTCGGACGTGCCGCCGCGATCGCTGATCGGGGACGGGCAGGAGCCGATGAAGGTGCTCGCCGCCGAGGCCCGGCAAGTGGGGGTGGCGCATGCCGGGCATCGGGAGCTGGGGCCGGACACCCCGAAGACCGTCGCCGCCGGGAACCCACAGAGGGCAGGCAACGCCGACGCCGGCTAAAAGTACTGAACGCGGGGGGTGTCGCATGAGCGACTCCTTGCAGATCAGCGCGCCGTGACGGACGCGTCGACTGATGGAATCGCTCCCACTGGTGTCAACGAAGCTAGCGCCAAGTGACGGCAAAGAACAGAGGAGTCACTTGACTTTCCCGGGCCTCGTTCATCGAATCTTTTCGACTCTTCAAGCACCTTGACCCCTCTCCCCCCCGTCCCCACTATGGGAGCGCTCCCACTGGTTCAAGCCTTGACTTCTCCGAGCCGCGAGGAGGAACCAGCACATGCCCCCCAGAAGGAGACGCCGGACTGCCCGGCGCTTGTGGACCGCTGTCGTGGCGGCCCTGGCACTTCCGTTCACGATGCTCAGTACGGGTTCAACTCCCGCACAGGCAGCAGCAGTTCAGTGCAGCGTCGACTACAAGACCAACGACTGGGGCTCCGGCTTCACGGTGGATCTCACGATCACCAACCGAGGCACGGACGCGATCGCCGGCTGGACCGTGGCCTACGGCTACAGCGGCAACCAGAAGCTCTCCGGCACCGGCTGGAACGGCACCTGGTCCCAGTCCGGCCAGGCGATCTCCGTGCGGAACGCCGCGCACAACGCCACCATCGCGGTCGGCGCCGCCGTATCCACCGGCGCGCAGTTCAGCTACAGCGGCACCAACACCGCGCCCACGAGCTTCTCCGTCAACGGCACCCCGTGCACCGGCGCCCACCAACCCCCCATCACCGTGCTGACCAGCCCGGCGGCGGGCGCCGTCTACACCCAGGGCAGCGCGGTCCCGCTGGCCGCGACGGCCGCGGCGGCCGACGGCGCGACGATCAGCAAGGTGGAGTTCTACGACGACACCACGCTGCTCGGCACCGACACCACCGCGCCCTACTCGCTCTCGGCCTCTGGTTTGACCGTGGGCAGTCATTCCCTGGTGGCCAAGGCGTACGACAGCCTCGGCGCGTCCGGGTCGTCCACACCGGTCGGCATCACGGTCGCCTCGGGTCCCGCCGTGGTGGCCTCGACCAACCAACTGGCCGTCCAGCAGGGCAGGACGGGCACCTTCGACGTGAAGCTGTCGACCCAGCCGTCCGCCAACGTGACCGTGACGACCGCCCGCACGGGCGGCAACACGGGCCTGTCGGTGACCGGCGGGGCCTCGCTCACCTTCACGCCGTCGAACTGGAACACCGCGCAGAGGGTGACCATCACCGCCAACGCCTCCGGCAGCGGCGCGGCCACCTTCGACTCGACGGCCACCGGACACGCCAAGTCGACGGTGACGGTCACCCAGATCGCCGCGGCGGGCGAGTACGACGCCCGGTTCCTGGAGCTCTACGGCAAGATCACCAACCCGGCGAACGGCTACTTCTCCCCCGAGGGCATCCCGTACCACTCGGTCGAGACGCTGATCGTCGAGGCTCCGGACCACGGTCACGAGACCACGTCGGAGGCCTACAGCTACCTTCTGTGGCTGCAGGCCATGTACGGCAAGGTCACAGGTGACTGGACCCGGTTCAACGGCGCCTGGGAGATCATGGAGAAGTACATGATCCCCACCAAGGCCGACCAGCCCACCAACTCCTTCTACAACGCCTCGAAGCCGGCGACGTACGCGCCCGAGCTGGACACCCCGAACCAGTACCCGGCGCCGCTCGACGCGTCGGTCCCGGTCGGCACGGACCCGATCGCCGGTGAGCTGAAGAGCGCCTACGGCACGGACGACGTCTACGGCATGCACTGGCTCCAGGACGTCGACAACGTCTACGGCTACGGCAACTCGCCCGGCAAGTGCGAGGCGGGCCCGACGGACACCGGTCCGTCGTACATCAACACCTTCCAGCGCGGTGCGCAGGAGTCGGTGTGGGAGACGGTGCCGCAGCCGACCTGCGACGCCTTCAAGTACGGCGGCAAGAACGGCTATCTGGACCTGTTCACCGGTGACGCCTCCTACGCCAAGCAGTGGAAGTTCACCAACGCCCCGGACGCCGACGCGCGTGCGGTGCAGGCCGCGTACTGGGCCGACAAGTGGGCCGACGCGCAGGGCAAGGGCGGCGAGATCTCCGCGACCGTGGGCAAGGCCGCGAAGATGGGCGACTACCTGCGGTACTCGATGTACGACAAGTACTTCAAGAAGGTCGGCAACTGCGTCGGACCGTCCGCCTGCCCGGCGGGCACCGGCAAGGACGCCTCGATGTACCTGATGTCCTGGTACTACGCCTGGGGCGGCGCGACCGACACCTCGGCGGGCTGGGCCTGGCGCATCGGTTCCAGCCACACGCACGGCGGCTACCAGAACCCGCTGGCCGCCTACGCGCTCAGCTCCTACGCCGACCTGAAGCCCAAGTCGGCGACGGGACAGGCGGACTGGGCCAAGTCGCTCGACCGGCAGCTGGAGTTCTACCGCTGGCTCCAGTCGAACGAGGGCGCCATCGCGGGCGGCGCGACCAACAGCTGGGCGGGCCGCTACGCGACCCCGCCGGCCGGGAAGTCGACGTTCTACGGCATGTACTACGACCAGCAGCCCGTCTACCACGACCCGCCGTCCAACCAGTGGTTCGGCTTCCAGGCGTGGTCGATGGAGCGGGTGGCCGAGTACTACCAGCAGACGGGAGACGCCAAGGCCAAGACGGTCCTCGACAAGTGGGTCGACTGGGCGCTGTCCCACACCACGATCAACCCGGACGGCACCTTCCGGATCCCCTCCACCCTCCAGTGGTCGGGCCAGCCCGACACCTGGAACGCGTCGAGTCCCGGCTCCAACAGCGGACTTCACGTGACCGTCGCCGACTACACCAACGACGTCGGGGTGGCCGCCGCGTACGCCAAGACCCTGACGTACTACGCGGACCGGTCCGGGGACACCCAGGCGGCCTCCACCGCCAAGGCCCTGCTCGACGGCATGTGGGACAACCACCAGGACGCCCTGGGCATCGCGGTGCCGGAGAACCGGGCGGACTACAACCGGTTCGACGACTCGGTGTACGTGCCGAGCGGCTGGACCGGGACGATGCCGAACGGTGACGCGATCAACTCGTCGTCGACCTTCGAATCCATCCGGTCGTTCTACGAGGACGACCCGAACTGGTCGAAGATCGAGGCGTATCTCGCGGGCGGTGCGGTGCCGTCGTTCACGTATCACCGGTTCTGGGCCCAGGCGGACATCGCCCTGGCCATGGGTTCGTACGCGGAGCTTCTCGAATAGCCCCCGCGAGGCGCTCCGCGGGTTGGGCCGTGTTTCGACTGCGGGTCCGTTGTGGCTGGTCGCGCAGTTCCCCGCGCCCCTGACGGGGTGCTCCGGGCACCGTCTCTCCCGCGGAACCGCTTGAAGGCTCCGCGTACGTGGTCCCGCCACCTGACGGCGGGGCCGACCGGCCGGGTGGCCCCCTCCCGCACTGGGGGTCGCCCGGCACCTTTCGTGTCATGGGGAAAGCGCTTACCGCGCTTCCTCTCCCCCACATCCCGGAAAGGACCCCCCGTGCGAAGAACCCGCATCCTGACCGCGGTACTGGCACTGGCTGCCGGTCTGCTCGCGGGCACGCCGCCCGTGCTGGCCGCGCCGAAGGCTCAGGCGTTCGTCGCCGCCGACACGTACACCTGGAAGAACGCGCGCGTCGACGGCGGTGGCTTCGTCCCCGGCATCGTCTTCAACCGCAAGGAGAAGAACCTCGCCTACGCCCGGACCGACATCGGCGGCGCCTACCGGTGGCAGGAGTCGACGAAGACCTGGACACCGCTGCTGGACTCGGTCGGCTGGGACGACTGGGGGCACACGGGCGTGGTCAGCCTGGCCTCCGACTCGGTGGACCCGAACAAGGTGTATGTGGCGGCCGGCACCTACACGAACAGCTGGGACCCCGGCAACGGGGCGATCCTGCGGTCCTCGAACCGGGGTGCGACCTGGCAGAAGACAGCTCTGCCGTTCAAGCTGGGCGGCAACATGCCGGGCCGGGGCATGGGCGAGCGGCTCGCCGTCGACCCGAACCGCAACAGCGTGCTGTACCTGGGCGCCCCCAGCGGCAAGGGGCTGTGGCGGTCCACGGACTCCGGGGTCACCTGGTCGCAGGTGACGAACTTCCCCAACGTCGGCAACTACGTGCAGGATCCGAGCGACACCAGCGGTTACGCCAGTGACAACCAGGGCATCGCCTGGGTCACCTTCGACGAGTCGACGGGCACGTCCGGCAGCGCGACCCGGACGATCTACGTCGGGGTCGCCGACCTCCAGAACGCGGTGTACCGCTCGACGGACGGCGGCGCGACCTGGAGCAGGCTCGCCGGGCAGCCGACCGGGTACCTGGCCCACAAGGGCGTCCTGGACGCCGAGAACGGCTATCTGTATCTCGCCTACAGCGACAAGGGCGGGCCGTACGACGGCGGCAAGGGCCGGTTGTGGCGGTACGCGACCGCGACCGGGACCTGGACCGACATCAGCCCGGTCGCCGAGGCGGACACCTACTACGGCTTCAGCGGGCTGACCGTGGACCGGCAGAACCCGGGGACCGTGATGGCCACGGCCTACAGCTCCTGGTGGCCGGACACCCAGATCTTCCGCTCCAAGGACAGCGGCGCGACCTGGACGAAGGCGTGGGACTACACGTCGTATCCCACCCGCGCGAACCGCTACACCATGGACGTGTCGTCCTCGCCCTGGCTGACCTGGGGCGCGAACCCCTCGCCGCCCGAACAGTCGCCGAAACTGGGCTGGATGACGGAGGCGCTGGAGATCGACCCGTTCAACTCCGACCGGATGATGTACGGCACCGGCGCGACGATCTACGGCACGGAGAACCTGGGGAACTGGGACGGCGGAAGCCAGTTCACCATCAAGCCGATGGTGCAGGGCCTGGAGGAGACCGCGGTCCTCGACCTCGCCTCTCCCCCGTCCGGGGCCCCGCTGCTCAGCGCCCTCGGTGACATCGGCGGGTTCCGGCACACCGATCTCACCAAGGTGCCGTCGATGATGTTCACCCAGCCGAACTTCACCACGACCACCAGCCTGGACTTCGCCGAGTCCAACGCCAACACGGTCGTGCGGGTCGGCAACCTCGACTCGGGCCCGCACATCGCGTTCTCGACCGACAACGGCGCCAACTGGTTCGCCGGGACGGACCCGTCGGGCGTCAGCGGCGGCGGCACGGTCGCGGCGGCGGCCGACGGCAGCCGGTTCGTGTGGAGCCCGACCGGCGCGGGCGTGCATTTCGCGACCGGCTTCGGCACGTCCTGGACCGCCTCCAGCGGGATCCCGGCGGGCGCGATCGTCGAGTCGGACCGGGTCGACCCGAAGACCTTCTACGGCTTCAAGTCCGGGAAGTTCTACGTCAGTACGGACGGCGGCGCGACCTTCACGGCGTCCGCGGCGACCGGTCTGCCGAGCGGTGACCAGGTCCGGTTCAAGGCGCTGCCCGGAGGCAGGGGCGACGTGTGGCTGGCGGGCGGCGCGAGCGACGGCGCGTACGGACTGTGGCACTCGACGGACGGCGGCGCGAGCTTCACCAAGCTGTCGGGCGTCGACCAGGCCGACACGATCGGTTTCGGCAAGGCGGCCACGGGGGCGTCGTACCAGACGCTCTACACCAGCGCGAAGATCGGCGGCGTCCGCGGCATCTTCCGCTCCACCGACAAGGGTGCGACCTGGACCCGGATCAACGACGACGCCCACCAGTGGGGTTGGACCGGCGATGCCATCACCGGTGACCCGCGGGTGTACGGGCGGGTGTACGTGTCGACCAACGGTCGCGGGGTGATCTACGGCGACAGCTCCGACACCAACGGGCCCACGGAGCCGGGTCCGACGCCGACGGGCGCCTGTGCGGTGACGTACACGGTCACCAACCAGTGGTCGGGCGGCTTCCAGGCGGACGTGCGGCTCACCAACACCGGGACGAGCGCCTGGAACGGCTGGTCGCTCGGCTGGACCTTCCCCGGCGGGCAGCAGGTCGCCCAGGCCTGGAACGCCGAGGCGTCCCAGTCGGGTTCGGCGGTGACCGCGAAGAACGTCGGCTGGAACGGCACTGTCACGGCGGGCTCGTCCGTGAACTTCGGCTTCACGGCGAACTCGTCGGGCACGAACCCGAAACCGACCGCGTTCAAGCTGGGCACGCAGGACTGCACGGTCACCTGACCCGAGGGTGCGTGTCCTGCCGGGTGCTCGTTCTCCCGGCAGGACACGCGCCCACCGGGACTACGGCGTGTAGACCGTCGGCCGCGGTGCCGTCGGCATGCCGTTGCCGATGAAGAAGCTCGGGTGCGGTGGCTGGTTGTAGGCGGTGTTCTGCCAGGCCAGGGCCGTGCGGTACATGGTGTCGTGCAGCAGGGTCGTGATCTTCGTGGTGGTCTCGACCGGCGTCGAGTACACCCGCAGGGCCGTGTTGTTCGACGTCGGCCAGACGACCTCCTCGCGCCAGTCGCCGAGGATGTCGCCGGACAGGGCCGGGGTGGCCTTGGTGCCGTTGTTGGAGTGGACGCCGGAGGCGGTCAGCAGGCGGGTGTCGCCGGAGGTGCCGTACTTGTCGACGCGGGTGCCGTCGAGAAGTTCGCGGACGGGGTCGCCGTCCCACCAGGACAGGAAGTTGATGCTGGAGGGCTCGCGGCCGAGGGAGGCGCCGGTCGCCGAGCGCAGGGTGGTGTCGGAGGCGGACCAGGCCTCGGCGCCCGCGCTGCCGGCGTAGATGTCGGCGGCGACACCGCGGCCGTTGTCGGCGCCGGAGGCGGTCTGCCACAGGATCTGGCCGGTGCGCGCGTCCGCCATCCACGAGCCGGGCTGGCCGGTGCTCTCGGAGACCTTGAAGTACTCCAGGCCCGCCCGGGAGGGGTTGAGGTCGCCGACGTGGCCCGCGTCGCCGTGACCGAGCCTCGTCGTCCACAGCCCGTTGCCGTTGTCGTCCACGGTCATCGCGCCGTAGACGATCTCGTCCCTGCCGTCGGCGTCGACGTCCGCGATCGACAGGCTGTGGTTGCCCTGGCCGTCGTAGCCCTTGCCGGTGTTGGTGGAGGAGGTGGTGTCGAAGGTCCAGCGGCGGGTGAAGGTGCCGTTCCGCCAGTCCCAGGCGGCGATCACCGTGCGGGTGTAGTAGCCGCGGGCCATGATCACCGAGGGGCGGGCGCCGTCCAGGTAGGCGGTGCCGGCCAGGAAGCGGTCGACGCGGTTGCCGTAGGAGTCGCCCCAGGAGGAGACCGTGCCGCGGGCCGGGACGTAGTCGACGCTCTGCATGGCCTTGCCGGTCTGGCCGTTGAACATGGTCAGGAACTCGGGCCCGGAGAGGATGTAGCCGGAGGAGTTGCGGTGGTCGGCGGAGGAGCTGCCGATGACCGCGCCGGTGCCGTCCCGCGTGCCGTCGGCGGTCTTCATGGCGACCTCGGCCTTGCCGTCGCCGTCGTAGTCGTACGCCTGGAACTGCGTGTAGTGCGCGCCGGAGCGGATGTTGCGGCCCAGGTCGATGCGCCACAGGCGGGTGCCGTCGAGCTTGACGCCGTCGACGAAGGTGTTGCCCGTGTAGCCGGACTGGGAGTTGTCCTTGGCGTTGGTGGGCTGCCACTTCAGGACGAAGTCGAGGGCGCCGTCGCCGTCGAGGTCGGCCACCGAGGCGTCGTTGGCCTCGTAGGTGTAGGCGACGCCGTCGGGGGTGGTGCCGCCGGCCGGCGGGGAGATCGGGACGTCCTTGTAGCCGGTGCGCAGTTGGACGGCGTGGACGGAGTCGGCCTGCTCGACGCCGCCGACGATCGCGCGGACCGTGTAGTCGGCCTGGGCGGGGGCGCCGGAGTGGAAGTAGTTGGTGGAGCCGGTGACGGGCGTGGAGTTGACCTTGGTGCCGGCCCGGTAGACGTTGAAGGAGACGTCGCCCGGGTCGGTGCCGAGCCAGCGCCAGCTGACCAGGTTGCCGGCGTCGGTGTGCACGCTGACGACACCGCGGTCGAGCTTCTCCACCTGGCGGGCGGTGGCCGCCTCGGCGGTGTCGCCGGTGGCGAGGGTGGTGAGGCCCGCGCCGACCAGGGCCGTGCTGACGGTCAGGGCGGAGAGGAGCACGCGGCGTCTGCGGTGTCCGCGCGGGCGGGGCCGCGGGTCCGGGTGGGGGTGCGGGTGCGGGTGCTGCACGGGAGGGACCTCCTGGGGGGAGACGGATGGATTCCGTTCCCTGTCAGTCGCCGCCGGGGGCGTCCGGGTTGCCGTATCTTCCGGCCAGCTCGGCGACCGTGCGGGCGATGCGTTCGCGCAGCTCGGGCGGGTGCGGCGCCTCGATGGCGGTGCCACCGTGGCCGGGCGGCGCATCAAGCGCCACCACGTCACCGCCGACCCGGCCGGCATCGCTCCCTGGGTGGAGAAGGCGGCGTACGTGATCCTGCCGGGGCGCTGCGCTCGCCTGAACCAGGGGCACGGCCGCTGCTGTTTCGAGCAGCTGCGCCGCTTGCGTGGTCGTCCCTGGGGGCTGCGCCCCCAGGCCCCCATCGGCCTGAACGGCCTCGTCCTCAAACGCCGGACGGGCTGGAGAGTCAGCCGGGCTTCCTGAACGCCAGCACCGTGAACACCGGGTCGGGGCGGGGGCGGTTCTGGTCGGGGAGGGCTTCGAGGTGGGTGGTGAAGTGTTCGGCGAGGGGGGAGCCGGGTGGGACGCGGGTGAACCAGCCGCGTCCGAGGTCGGCGACGGTGCCTCGGGGGCTGCGGCCCTGGCCGTGGCCGGGGAAGCGGGCGCGGCCCGCAGGGACCAGGCCGAGCGCCTCGGCGTAGGCCGTGACGGCCTCGGCGGCGTCCTGCGCCGGTCTGCGCGGGCGGGGGGCGAGCACCGCGTCGATGTCGCTGCCGACGTCGTGCGCGGCGGCCTTGTCGACGGTGGTGACGTAGACGCCGCCGGGGCGCAGGACACGGGCGCATTCGGCGGCCACGGCCCGGACGTCCTCGCCCGTGTCCAGCAGGTGCAGTAGCCACACGCTGCTCACGGCGTCGAACGTGCCGTCGGGGAACGGCAGCCGGCGGCTGTCCGCGAGCACGACCGCCCCGGGCAGGCGTACGGCGGCCATCCGGGCCATGCCGTACGTCAGATCCGCGCCGGTGACCCGCAGGGCGGGGCGGGCCGTGGCGAGGCGCCGGGTGACGATCCCCGTGCCGCAGGCGACGTCGAGGAGCCGGCGGGCGTCCGGCGGGACGAGGCCGAGGACGGCTTCGGCGGCCGCGGCGGCCCTGGGTTCGCCGCCGCGGCTGTCGTCGTAGGCGTCGGCCTCCTTGTCGTAGTCCAGCACCGGCGCTCCTCGTCCTGGTCCGGCGCCGGTCTCACCGGGCTCCGTGGCCGGGGGCGAGTGCCTCCACCTTCTGCGCGAGCTCGAAGTCCTTCTCGGTGACGGCGCCGCCCACACTGTGCGTGTTCACGCTCAGGGAGACGGTGTTGTAGCCGAGGGTGAGGTCGGAGTGGTGGTCGAGTTCGTCCTGGACCTGGGCGATGTGGACGACCAGTGCCGCCGCGGCGAAGTGCGTGCCGAGCCGGTAGGACCGGGTGAGCCGGTCGTCGTCGACGGACCAGCCGGGCAGTTCCGCCAGCCGGTCCTCGATGTCCTTCTGCGACAGCGGTTCGAGGGGCATGACGCGCTCCTTCCTGAAGCCGGGACGCCGGGTACGGTGCCTCTTCAGCCTGCCACAGCGGATGCGCCGCGGCCCTGGTCAGAAGGGTTCCCCCGGGTCAGCCGCGGACACTTTCGGCCGCCAGGTCTTCGGCGAGCGCGGCGATCACGGCCCGGCCCTCGACCCGCCGGACCCACGCGTGCGGCAGGCCGACGTCGCCGTGCAGCGCGCCGAGCAGGTTGCCGCACAGAGAGCCGGTCGAGTCGCTGTCGCCGGAGTGGTTGACGGACAGCAGCAGGGCCCGCTCGACGCCGGGCTCGGCGAGCGCGCAGTAGACGGCGAGGGCGAGGGCCTCCTCGGCGACCCATCCCGCGCCGAGGGTTTCGAGCTTCTCCGCCGTCGGCATTCCCTCGGAGGCCAGGTCGAGGGCCTGTTCCAGGGCGGCCGTCGTCTCCTGGTGGCCGGGGTAGCGGGCCAGCAGCCGGAGCGTGCGCAGGACCGCGCCCTCCAGGGACTCGCCGGCGACGAGATGCGCCACGATCGCGGCCAGCGCGCCCGCCGCGTAGTAGCCGGTGGGGTGCCCGTGGGTGATCTGGGCGCCGCGGGCGGCCATCGCGAAGGCCGCGTCCGCGGGGTTGACCAGTCCGAAGGGGGCCGAGCGCATGACCGTGCCGCAGCCCTTGGAGTCGGGGTTGACCTGTCCTGGCTTGCCGTCCAGTTCGAGCCACGGGTCGGGAGCGTACAGCTGGGCGATCCCTGAGAGGCAGGCGTTGCCCGGAGCACGTCGGGCGTACAACCAGAGCTCGCCGAGCAGCCCGCCCGTGGGGGCGCCACCCTGCTCCGGACCCGGCTTGGACTGGGTCTCCAGCCAGCGCTCGTACGCCTGGCGCAGCAGTACCGGCCAGGCGCCGCCGATCCCCTTCTCCCGCTCCCGGGCGCGAGCCTGGATCAGGGCCTCCACGGTGAAGAGCGTCATCTGTGTGTCGTCGCTGACCAGACCGGTCGCGCCGTGCGCCCCGGGCACCAGGCCGGTGACGCCGTGCCGTCCGTGGGTGGAGCGGATGCGGTCCAGGGAGGAGAACTCCACGGGGTAGCCGAGGGCGTCCCCGACCGCCCCGCCGAGCAGGCATCCCCGTACCCTGGCGCGGTGCACGGCCGCGCTTTCGATCGTCCACGGCCCGTTCATGCGCCCACTCCTCGATTACCGTCGTACGCATGACCATTGTCCCGACCGACAAGGCCGAACGAACCCCCGCCCCCTCCGGCCGGGGCGTCGGCCCGATGCTGCGGGCCTGGCGGGAGCAACGGCGGGTCAGCCAGCTGGAGTTGGCGCTGCGGGCCGATTCCTCCGCCCGGCACATCAGCTTCATCGAGACGGGCCGCTCCCGGCCGAGCGAGGAGATGGTGCTCCGGCTGGCCGAGCACCTGGACGTGCCGGTCCGGGAGCGCAACGCGCTGCTGCTGACGGCCGGTTACGCACCCCGCTACCCCGAGACCCCGCTGGACGACCCGGCACTGGACGCCGTGCGCGAGGGCATCGAGCAGCTGATCCAGGGCTACGAGCCCTACCCGGCCTTCGTGGTGAACGCGGTGTACGACGTCGTCGCCGCCAACCGGGGCGTGCTGATGCTGCTCGACGGCATCCCGGAGTCGGTGCTCGCCCCGCCGCTGAACGCGATGCGGCTGAGCCTGCACCCTCAGGGGCTGGCGCCGCGGATCCGCAACCTGCGGGCGTGGCGCGGACATCTGCTCGACCAGATGGAGCGGCAGATCGCCCTGCACCGCTCGGAGCCGCTGCGGGCGCTGTACGAGGAGGTGGCGGCGTACCCGGTGCCCGAGGAGGACGACGAGCCGCAACCGGGCCCGCCCGTCCCGCACTTCGCGCTGCCGATGGTGATCGAGCACGAGGGCCGGACCCTGTCGTTCGTCTCGTCCATCTCCACCTTCAACACCCCCATGGACGTGACGGTCGCCGAGCTGGCCATCGAGACGCTGCTCCCGGCCGACCCGGCGACGGTCAAGTACCTTCACTCACTGCTGCCCTGACGGGCCTTCAGAGCCAGGTGCTGGAACAGCGCGAACCCCGCCACCACCGCCGCCTGGAGCACGGTCCACACCACGCCCGCCGTGCTCGGGGTCAGCCACAGGGCGAGCGCCGCGCAACTGAGCGCAGCCCAGGCGAGGTTGGCATCGACCACGGCCCGGACGGCGAGCGCCGGCGGCCGTTCGCGCGCGGCCAGGACGCCCACACCGGCCGCGTACACCAGGAGGAAGACCCCGAGGGCGGGCAGCAGCGCGGAGTCGACGCCGAGGAAGTCGGCGAGCGGCCCGGACACGGCGAGGTAGGCGAGGCCGTTCGCGCCGGTCACCAGCGCGTCCAGTGCCAGGAAGCGGCGCAGCGCGGTCTGCGGTTCGGCGGTCCGGGCGAGGGCGGAAAGCTGGGATGCGGACATGGCGGATCAGCCTCCGTCGAGGTCGGTGAGCGGTGCGGGAAGCCGGATCCCGGGCCGGAGTGCGCCGGCCCGGAACCCGATGACTCCACGATCGCGCCCGCCGGGGTCCGGGTCGATTACCCATGAGGTAATGGAAGGGTGACGAAGAAGCGGCGGTGACCGCTGAGACTGACAGGTGAACATGACAGACTGCACGCAAGCTTCGACGCGTAGGGGAGGCGTGGCGTGAGTGAGCGGCGTCCCGCGCCCACCGTAGGACAGGTGGTGCTCGGCAGACGCCTGCAGGAACTGCGGGAGGCGGCCGGACTCAAGCGTGAGGAGGCCGCCCAGGTGCTGCGGGTGGCACCCGCGACGGTCCGGCGCATGGAAATGGCCGAGGTCTCGCTGAAGATCCCGTACGTGCAGGTGCTGCTGGAGACGTACGGCGTCTCCGAGGAGGAGACCGAGGCGTTCATCGCGCTGGCCGAGGAGGCGAACCGGCCGGGCTGGTGGCAGCGGTTCCACGACGTGCTGCCCGAGTGGTTCAGCCTGTACGTGAGCCTGGAGGGCGCCGCCCGCATCATCCGCTCCTACGAGCCGCACTTCGTGCCCGGTCTGCTCCAGACCGAGGAGTACGCGCGTGCCGTGCTGGAGGCCGGCACGATCGGTCAGGCCGGTGCGGAAACGATCGAGCGGCATGTGTCCCTGCGGATGGCCCGGCAGCGGCTTCTGGAGCGCGAGAACCCGCCCCACCTGTGGGTGATCATGGACGAGACGGTGTTACGGCGCCCGGTCAGCATCCGCGGCGAGGTCATGGCCGAGCAGCTGGACAAGCTGCTGGAGTTCGCCGAGCGGGACCGGGTCACCCTCCAGATCGCGGAGTTCGCCGAGGGCCCCCACCCGGGCACGTACGCGCCGTTCTCGCTCTTCCGCTTCGCCGAGCCGGAGCTGCCCGACATGGTCTTCACCGAGTACCTCACCGGTGCGCTCTACCTCGACTCCCGCAAGGAGGTCGGCACGCACCTGGAGGTCCTGGACCACATGTCGGCGCGGTCGGCCTCGGCGGAGCGCACGCTGAAGCTCCTGCGGGACCGCCGCGCGGACTTCTGAGCGGGCTCCACACCTACGGCTGTCCCGCTACCACGCCTACGGCTGTCCCGCTGCGTCGTGCCCGTGTACGCGGGGGTCGCCCGCAGGCCCCGGCCGTGGGGGTACCCGGACGGGTGCCGTCAGCGGGTGCGCTCCCCCGCCCCGCCCTAGGTTCGCAGTGGCGGGGACAGCCCACCGACGACGCCCAGGAGGCCCGATGCCCTCGGACGCTGTGCTGTACCAGGCGGCGGCGCTCTGCCTGACCTACCCCGACGACGACTTCCGCGCCCGCCTCGCGCTGCTGCGTGAAGCGGCCCCGCAGCTCAGGGAGTTCGTGGACCACGCGACGGTGACGGCGCCGCGGGAGCTGGCCGGGCACTACGTCCAGGTCTTCGACCTCGACGACCGGCACAGCCTGTACCTGAGCCGGTGGCGGGACGCGGACATGCGGCGGGGCATGTCGCCGGTCCGCTTCCAGGAGGCCTACCGGGCCGCGGGGCTCGAACTCACCGGCGAGGAGCTGCCCGACTTCCTGCCCGCGGTGCTGGAGTTCGCGGCCCGCACCGGCGACACCGGCCTGCTCACCGCGCACCGCGACGGCCTGGAGCGCCTCCGCTCCCGGCTCACCGACGCCGGCACACCCTACGCGTCGGTCCTGGACGCCGTCTGCGCCACCCTGCCGCCCGCCCGGGCCGGGGCGGGCGGCTGAGGGCCTGCTCCGGCCGTCAGGCGGCGCCGCCCTTCTGGTCCCGGTCGTCGTCGACGATCTCCGCGTCGACCACGCCTTCCTCCTCCTGCGCCGCACCGGAGGGCTGCCCCGAGTCGTCCGTGGGGGTCTGCTGGGCCTGGGCGTACATCGCCTGGCCCATCTTCTGGCTGACGGTGGCGAGTTTCTCGACGCCGGTGCGCAGGGCGTTGGTCTCGGCGTTCTCCTGGAGGAGCTGCTTGAGTTCGGCCACCGCGGACTCCACCTCGCCCTTGGTGTCGGCGGGCACCCGCTCCTCGTTCTCGCGGACGAACTTCTCGGTCTGGTAGACGAGTTGCTCGGCCTGGTTGCGGGTCTCGGCGGCCTCGCGGCGCTGCCGGTCCTCCTCGGCGTACTGCTCGGCCTCGCGCATCATGCGGTCGATGTCGTCCTTGGGCAGCGCCGAGCCGCCGGTGACGGTCATCTTCTGCTCGCGACCGGTCGCCAGGTCCTTCGCGGAGACGTGCATGATGCCGTTGGCGTCGATGTCGAAGGCGACCTCGATCTGCGGCACCCCGCGCGGCGCGGGCGGCAGCCCGGTGAGGTCGAAGACGCCGAGCTTCTTGTTGTACGCGGCGATCTCGCGTTCGCCCTGGTAGACCTGGATGCCCACCGAGGGCTGGTTGTCGGTGGCGGTGGTGAAGATCTCCGAACGGCGGGTGGGGATCGTGGTGTTGCGTTCGATGAGCTTGGTCATGATGCCGCCCTTGGTCTCGATGCCCAGGGACAGCGGGGTGACGTCGAGCAACAGCACGTCCTTGACGTCGCCGCGGATGACACCGGCCTGGAGGGCCGCGCCGACGGCCACCACCTCGTCCGGGTTGACGCCCTTGTGCGGCTCCTTGCCGGTGAGTTCCTTGACCAGGTCGGTGACGGCGGGCATGCGGGTGGAGCCGCCGACGAGGATGACGTGGTCGACGGCCGAGAGCTTCACGCCGGCGTCCTTGACCGCCTGGTGGAAGGGTGTCTTGCAGCGGTCGAGGAGATCGGCGGTCAGCTCCTGGAACTGGGCGCGGGTCAGCTTCTCGTCCAGGTGCAGGGGGCCTTCGGCGGAGGCGGTGATGTAGGGAAGGTTGATCGTCGTCTCGGAGGAGCTGGACAGCTCGATCTTGGCCTTCTCGGCGCCCTCGCGCAGCCGCTGGAGGGCCATCTTGTCCTTGCCGAGGTCGACCCCGGTCTGCCCCTTGAACCGTTTGACGAGGTGCTCCATGACCCGCTGGTCCCAGTCGTCACCGCCGAGGTGCGTGTCGCCGTTGGTGGCCTTGACCTCGATGACGCCGTCACCGATCTCCAGCAGGGACACGTCGAAGGTGCCACCGCCCAGGTCGAAGACGAGGACCGTCTGCTCCTCGCCCCGGTCCAGGCCGTAGGCGAGGGCGGCGGCGGTCGGCTCGTTGATGATCCTCAGGACGTTCAGACCGGCGATCTCCCCGGCCTCCTTGGCGGCCTGCCGCTGGGTGTCGTCGAAGTACGCCGGCACGGTGATCACGGCGTCCGTGACGTCCTCGCCGAGGTAGGACTCCGCGTCCCGCTTGAGCTTCTGCAGCACCCGCGCGGACAGCTCCTGGGCCCGGTAGCGGGTGCCGTCGACGTCCCCCTCGTCCGGGAAGCGCCAGTGCGCGTCGCCCATGTGGCGCTTGACCGAGCGGGCGGTGCGTTCGACGTTCGTCACGGCCTGCCGTTTGGCGACCTCGCCGACGAGCACCTCGCCGTTCTTGGCGAAGGCCACCACCGACGGTGTGGTCCTGGCCCCCTCCGCGTTGGCCACGACCGTGGGTTCGCCGCCCTCCAGGACGGCCACCACCGAGTTCGTGGTCCCGAGATCGATTCCGACCGCACGTCCCATCGCTGTCCCCTTCCGCCAGGGAGTTCCCGCACTCCAGCACAAAACTTGAGTGCGCCGCTGTCAAGGGGACGGGTACCCCAGGGGGCGCTCGTCGTGCCGTCCGCCTCTGAGGGCGACGGCGCGGCGGGGGCGGTCGGTGATCAGGACGTCGACGCGCGGGTGGTCGAGGAAGGCCCGCATCAGGGTGTCGTCGTTGACCGTCCACACCATGGTGAACAGGTCGTGGCGGACCGCCTCGCGCAGCACGGTGGTGCGGGCCAGCCGCTGGTGCACGGCCACTCCGCCCGCGCCGCAGGCGCGCACCCGGCGCATCGGCAGCAGCTCGCCGAGCCGGGTGCCCAGCAGCCGGCCCCGGGCGATCTCCCCGCGGTCCCGGCCCAGCGACAGGGCCGTGCGCACGCGCGGGAAGTCCCGGGCGATGGCGGCGACGGAACGGTCCTCCAGGGTGGTGGCGACGAAGCCGTCCTCGCCGAGCAGGGCGACGGCCCGGTCGATCAGCTCGCGCTCGTAGCCGGTCTCCTTCAGGTCCAGGTGGCCCCTGAGCTTCCCGGCGATCAGGGACATCACCTCGTCCACGACCGGCACGGCGTATCCGGCGCGCTCGCTCAGCTCGGCGTGGGTGATCCCGCTCAGCGGCGGCCCGCCGTGCCCCACCCGGGGGTCGTGGTAGACGACGAGGACGCCGTCCTTCGTACGCCGGATGTCGAACTCGACGTACTCGGCGCCGGTGCGCAGCGCGTCCTCGTACGCCTCCCAGGTGGCGGCGCGGGCGCGCTCGGATCCGCCGCGGTGGGCGGAGACGGCGGGTCGTCGGGTCATACGGCGGTCAGCCTCCCGACGGCGGTCGAGGAGCGGGTACCGGGGAGGGGGCGTTCGTGGGCGGGTCCAGCAGCGAGCCGGAGCGCCTGCTGACCCGGCGCAGCAGGAGGTATCCGACGACGGCGAGGGCGATGAAGGGCAGCCAGGCCAGGACGTACGCCCAGCCGTAGGCGTGCAGGTCGAAGATGGACCGCCGGTTGTCCACGGTGGAGGCGTTGACCCCGAAGAAGGCGAGCAGCAGCGTCGGCGGCAGGGCTATCCCGGTGGCCACCGCGACGAGCGCCGAGACCGTACGGTCCCTGCGGTCGTCCCGCTCCGCGAGCTCGGCCTCCAGGGCGGCCGAGCGGGCGCTGATCACCGAGGTGAGACGCTCGACCATACGGGCCGAGTTCTCCAGGCTGTCGGGGATGCCGAGGGCGTCCCGCAGCGACGACTGGAAGACCTCCATGACCATCTCCGGGATCAGCAGGCTGTCGACGTACGCCTCGACGCCGAAGGCCAGGTCGAGCTGGAGTTCGTTGACGCCGTCGGAGAGCCGGGAGATCAGCGAGCGGATCTGGTACGGCGACTGGGCCACGGCCTGTTCGTTGGCGCGCATGGTCTCGAAGGCGGCCAGCCGGGTGCGCTGCAGCACGGCCAGGGCGGAGACCATGCCGAGCGCGACCAGGGTCAGGCCGTTCTCCACGTGCTCGGCCCAGCCGGCGTGGACGGAGACACCCCGGCCGTGCGCGGAGAGCGTGGCGCCGTGGTTCCTGAGGTTGGGCGGCACGGCGGGCACCGAGGCGAGGGGCGCGCCCATGCGGCCGCGATAGAGGATCCGGTGCAGCACGGCAGGTGCCTCGGCCGGGTCGGCGCCCAGCAGGTCCTGGCGCAACTCACCGCCGGGGAAGACGAGTTGGTGGACGTTCTGTCCGAAGGCGAGCGGTTCCACGGAGGTCAGGCGCCGGTTCAGCTCGGCCGGCAGCGGCTGGTCGCCGAGCATGATCCGGTCCCGGTCGAAGCAGGTCGTCGCGAGCCAGGCGGCCAGCGCCTCGGGCGGGGTCTGCCCGGCGAATCCGCAGTCCAGGGCCAGGGTCATGTCACCGCGCGGGGTGGCGAGGACGGCGATCTGCACGGACGCCAGGTCGAGGCCGTGGTCGCCGTGCGGCAGCCGCAGCCGGGCCGGTGCCACCTCCTCGACCAGCACCGGCACGGGAAGCACCGCCTCGCTGGACTTCAGGTGCAGGGCGAAGCGGCCGAAGTCGAACCGGTCGACGAGGCTGCCCAGCGCGGGCCGCCGCGCGCCCAGGCGGCCGGTGAGGCTCAACAGCACCAGGACACGGGTGAGTTCACGGGTGCCGGAGTCGAGGGCCGCGGCACTGCTGGACGTCTCCGGAATCATCGTGTTTCCTCCCGCACCGCCGAATTGATACCCCGGTCCCCGCGCACGAACCGACGGTGCGCGAGCCCCCTCCTGGGCGGCCCGCGCACCATCCGGTCACGGCGTCAGGCGAGCTTGGCGTCCAGGGTGATCGGGACGGCCTTCAGGGCCTGGCTGACCGGGCAGTTCACCTTGGCCTGCTCGGCGGCGGCGACGAAGCCCTCCTCGTCCAGGCCCGGCACCGTGCCCTCGACGGTCAGGTGGATGCCGGTGATGCCCTCACCCGGCTGGAAGGTGACGTCGGCGGAGGTGGTGAGCTTGGTGGGCGGGGTGCCGGCCCCGGCCAGGGCGTGCGAGAACGCCATGGAGAAGCAGCTGGAGTGGGCGGCGGCGATCAGCTCCTCGGGGCTGGTCTTGCCGTTCGCCTCCTGGGTGCGGGCGGCCCACGTCACCGGCTGCTGACCGATGGCGCCCGAGGAGTCGAAGCTGACGACGCCGTTGCCCTCGAGCAGGCTGCCTTCCCAGACGGTGTGTGCGGAGCGCGTGGTGGCCACGGTCATTCCTTTCGTAAGGTCCCGATCAGAGGATTCCTTCTCGGTCCCGATGCCGGGTTTGCGGACTCCATCCGATCACACTCCGGGTCAACTCACGTAAAAGACCGGCCCACGCGCGGTGAACGGCAGCCGTGCTCCGCGCGGGATCAGATAGGCGTGCTCGCGGCGCACCCTGAGCACGTCGCACCAGCCGTCGGTGATCACCAGGACGGGGGCGCCGGGCGGGAAGTCGTCCGCGCGGTGCAGCAGGTCGACGCCGGGCTGCAGCACGGTCCCGCCGCGGCCGTGCACCCGCACCCGGCCGGCGATCTCGGTGACCGGGAGATAGCCGGCGTCGTGCGGGGCCGCGTCGCAGAACACGACCCGCGCGGCCGGTACGTCACGGGCCTCGGCGTACGAGGCGATCGCGCCGAGGGCCTTGCCGAGCAGTACCCGGTCCATCGAGCCGGAGGTGTCCAGGACGACGCCGAAGGTGCAGCGGGCGACCTCCTCGGGCGGGAAGTACCGTCCCGCCCGAGGGATGTCGGGGGTGGCGGCCTGGCGGCGCGCGGGACGGGCGTAGGTCCGTACCGGTTCGGGGCGGGGCACGAACTCGTCGAACCAGCGGGCCAGCCGGGCGTCCCAGGGCAGTGGCGGGTGGCTGAGCGCGCGGATCTCCTCGACCAGGCCGCCGGGCAGGAAGCCGCGCTCCTGCCGCTGGTGCAGGTCCAGGCCCTGGCGCAGGCCCCGCCGGTAGAACTCGTCGAGGTCGACCTGGTCGCGGGGCGGGCCGAGCGGGGCGCCCAGGATGTCGCCGGCGCCCTTGCCGCGCAGGGTGGCCAGCCGGCGCATACGGCGCAGGTCGCCGGCGATACGGTCGTAGACCTCCTCGGCGGACAGGCCGGCCAGGCGCCGGTCGTGCAGCAGTCCCTCGGGCATGGTGCCGACCTGCATCTCGTCCAGCCAGCCGTTGATGACGTAGTCGCAGGCGATGTTGAAGAGGTAGGGGTCGCGGGCGCCGCAGCGGTCGCCGTGGCGCAGGGCGGCGTGGAGCATCTCGTGGGCGAGGATGAACCGCCATTCCTCGTCGTCGAAGTGGCGCAGCGGATTGATGTAGATCTCCGCGGCCTCGGCGTTGACGGCGGCGATCGCGATGCCGTGGGCGTGGGCGATCTCGGCGTCGGCGACCAGCTTGATGCCCGCCGCGATACCGCCGAGCAGGGGGTAGGAGGAGACGAACCAGCTCAGCGCCTTCTCCCAGGGGCGTTGTGGGGCCGGCTGCCCGCTGAGGGAGTCACGGCGGCCGCCCGCCATGTCCATCGCGGCGGACACCGTCCGGGTCAGCGCGGTGGCGAACGCCAGCTGCCAGTCGCGGGGCTGGGACAGGCCCTCCCATCGCAGCAGCAGCTGGTCGGGCTCGGGGCCCGCCGTACCGCAGTGTTCGTAGACGGCCGGGATGCCGTCGCGCCGCCAGCGGGCGGCGAGCTGGTCCTCGTCGCCGTCGGGGTAGGCGGCGGGCAGGTGCTCGGGCGTCCCGCCGACCCGGAAGCCGAGCAGGAAGCGGTTGACGACCACGCAGCGGGCGGCGAGGTCGTACCGGTCGGGCTGGGTGCGCTCGCCCTTCACCGCCGGGACGTGTCCGAAGCCCAGGTGGAGGACGGCGTGGGCGAGCGCCCACGCCCACGCGGCGGGCTCGGCCAGCCGGGCGGGGTGGGCGTGCAGGTCGCCGTCGGAGTCGACGACCACGAGACCGTCCCGGGGCGCGAGCTGGCACTCCTCGTGACGGCAGACGTCGAACTCGACGGCCGCGAGGGCGGGGTTGGTCCGCATCAGCCGCATGCCCTCGGCGAAGGCCTCGCCGGCGAGGTCCCGCTTCTTGCGCGCGGCCGACTTGCGGCTCACCGGCGCGCCTCCACGAGCCGCGGCATGTCCCGCGCCGCCTCGACCAGGAACCACGAGGGCAGGACGGGGTTGCCGTCGGTGTCGGAGGCGATGACGGTCTGGGCCACCTCGACGGAGATCTCCGCGAGCTGCACGAGCAGCGACTTGGCGCGGTAGGCGGTCTGGCGGCCGTTCGCCGACATGTGGTCCTTGCTGACCGGCAGTTCCTGGATCAGACGGCCGCGGAAGGACTCGGCGAGGTAGTAGAGCAGGTCGCGGTCCTCCAGCCGGTTCGGCCAGCGGGCGTCGCCCTTGATGATCGCCTCGATGCCGTACCGGCTGCGCACGATCTTGACGTAGCCGCAGAACGCGGTGGCGTGCGCGGGCGTCAGCGTGCCGTGCGCGAGGACCTTCAGGGTCTCCTCGTCCAGGCCCTGGCCGAAGGAGTGCAGGGCGTCGGAGAGCATGTGCCAGGAGCGGGGCGTGGAGAACGGCTCCTCGGTCTTGGGCGGCTTGGACCACAGGTGGTCGGGGCGGTCGGTGAGGTGGTCCAGGATCCACGGGTGGATGCCGTGGTTCGCCGCCCAGGCCAGCCAGTCCTTGGCGGAGGCGCCCAGGTGGACGTGGGTGAGGCGGTTGACGAGCGCGGAGGCGATGGGCCGGGCCAGCGCGTTGTCGGTGGCGCGGTTGCCGGCGCCGATGACGATCGAACCCTTGGGGAGTTCGTAGTTTCCGATACGACGGTCCAGGATCAGCGAGTAGAACGCCTTCTGCACGTCCGGGGTGGCCGCGTTCAGCTCGTCCAGGAACAGGCAGTACGGCTCGTCCCGGGCGATGGACTCCGGCGGGCAGAACACCGAGCGTCCGTCGCGGATCTGGGGGACGCCGATGAGGTCCTCGGGGGCGAGCTGGGTGCCCAGCAGGCTCACGCACTCCAGGCCCAGGGACTCGGCGAACTCCCTCACCAGGGAGGACTTTCCGATTCCGGGGGCGCCCCAGACGAAGACCGGCCGCACGGTGGCGAGGCCGAGCAGCAGTTCGGGCAGACGGGAGGGCGTGACGGTGACGGCTGCCTGCAAGAGGCTTCTCCTAGGGGGATGTTCGAGACGGACGCACAGGTACGCGACGTCCGGTGCGAACAGTGTGCGCGCCCGCCCGCCGCGGACGCAGCCGATTTTCCGGGCGGCACCCCGGGCCGCGTACCACCGGAGCCGCCGACGGATGGGGCGGGACGAGACGCCCGGGGTGACCGGAATGTGCCCTGGGCAAACCCGCCCGGCGGTGGCACGGTGAGCGACGGTCCTCCGTGAGAAACCGCTTCTTTCGTTCATGGGGGTACGAAAGGAGCGGCGGAGGGAGTGGGTTCAGGGCCCGTGTCCTGGGACACGGGCCCTCAGGCGGCGCGTCTGTCGGGGCGTCCCGTCAGGGGGACCTGGGGGCCGTCCGCCTCGCGCAGCCAGCGGCGCAGGACGCGGTGGATGTGCTCGGCGCCGGTGAGTTCCTGTCCGTCCTCGACGGGTGCGGAGAGGCCGAGCGGTGAGAGCAGGAACGGCCGGCCCTGGGCGCCGCCGAGTCCGCCGTGCGAGCCGATCTGCTCCTCGAAGGCGAGCACCTCGCCCTCGGCCGGGTCGTACCAGGAGTTGACCATGATGTCGGCGGTGTGCGGGAAGGAGTGGGTGCGCCGGACGGCGTCGACGGCACCGGGTCCGAAGTCCGCCAACGGGCCGGGGTTGTCGTCGAGTTCGTCCAGGGGGATCTCGGTGCCGAAGGGGCCGAGTACCACCCCGTCGTGCTCCTCGCTGCGCACCAGCAGGAAGCCGATGCCGGGGTGGTTGGCGAGGGTGGTCAGCAGGGCGGGATGGCGGGCGTCGATCTCCTCCTTGCTCATGCGGTGCGGCACGTCGGGGAAGGAGACCAGGCCGAGGTTGCCGGAGGCCAGCACGATCGGCTCGGAGCGGCGGCTGGAGGGGCGGTACTGCTCGCCGCCCTCCTCGACCGGCCGACGCAGTGCGGCACGGACGGCGGCGCGGGCCTCGGCGCCACTGTGCGTGCGCTCCGCCCTGCGCGGCACGGGCAGTCCGCAGCCGGCCCGGACCAGGTCGCCGAGGGTGAGTCCGTAGCGGGCGCGGAAGGTCTCGCCGGGGCTCTGGCCGTGGTCGGACAGGACGACGATGCGGTAACGGCGCGGGGCGTGCTCGGCGACGTTCTCGATCAACGCCAGGGAGCGGTCGAGGCGTTCGAGGACCTTGGCGGCGTCGCGGCCGGTCGGCCCGGAGTGGTGGGCCACCTCGTCGTAGGCGACCAGGTCGGCGTAGACGGCGGTGCGGCCGGCGAGCATGTCGCCCGTCACCGCGGCGACGACGACATCGCGTTCGACGACGGTGGCGAAGGCGCGGATCAACGGGTAGAGGCCGCCGCGGCCGACGCGCGGGCGGACCTGGTGGACGCGGGTCCGGGTGGACTGCCCGATCTCCCGGCCCACCTCGGCGACGAAGGACATCGCGGTGCGCACCGCGTTGGCCGGGTCGGAGAAGTAGGCGAAGTAGCCCGCGCGGGACCGCGTCTCGCGGCTGCGGCGCCGGGTGGCGATGGACAGCACGAGGGCCTGCTCGTCGGCTCCGCCGCTGAAGAGGTTGCCGCGGCTGGCGCCGTCTACGGTGAGCAGCCCGCCGTCACCGGTGGCCGCGACGGCTCGGCGCTGGAGCTCGGCGGCGCTGGTCGGGCGGTTGCAGACCATCACCTCCCGGCGGTCCTTCTCGTACCAGCGGAACGCCGGCACGTCGTGGTTGCTGCCGTGCAGGATGCCGAGCTGGCTGGCGCCGGTCTGGCTGGACCAGTCGGTGCGCCAGGGGGTGAGCCGGTGGGTGGGTTCGCGCCGCCCGGTGTCGGTGCCGCTCTTGGCCAGCCAGCGGGCCACGGTGGGCATCAGACCCCGGCCGACCGCGTCGAGGAGCACGTCGTGGCCGACGCCGTCGAGCTGGATGAAGACCATGCCGGGACTGGCGGGCGAGGCGGGGCCGGATCTGCGGCGGCGGTCGGCCAGACGGTACAGCCGGCGCCGGTAGGCGTCGTCGTCGCGGACGGCCAGGGCGGCGCCGGTGGCCGAGGCGACGGCGGACATCACGGCGGCGACGACCACGGCGGTCTCGGGGGCGGCGTCGCCCTGTTCGGCCGGGTTCAGGCGCAGCGCGAGCAGCAGCAGGGCGCCGTTGAGGAAGAAGACCAGCAGGCCGAGGACGAGGGCCGGCACGAGCAGCAGCAGCCGGACCAGGAGCGGCCACACCAGGGCCGACAGCAGACCGAAGGCACCGGCGCCGAACGCGGCCGTGACCGCGATCCGGGTCGCGCTGTCGCCGTCGGCGGACTGGAGCCGGAAGTCCGGCAGGATCCCGGCGAGCAGCAGCATCGTGAGGGTGGAGACGATCCACACCGCGACGCTCCGCCCGATCTGACTGGCGACCCGGCGCCAACGCCCTCCACCCACGCCCAGCACACCTCACGTCCTGGCCCGTCGTCGGTGCGGGCCCGGTCCAAGACTGTCATACGGACTGCCGGGCGCCCCCGGGATCCTCGGCGGGTCAGCGGCCGTCGTATCCGGCCGTCGGCATCGACAGCCGGCGGTGGACCCGGGCCTTCATCTGGGCGTCGTACGAGGGTTCCGCGAAGCCGACCGTCTCGACCCGCACCCCGCGGCGGCGGCACTCGTCGAGGAACTCCTCCACGGAGGACAGCGCGCTCTCCAGGACCCGGCGGCTGGGCGCCACGAAGAGGTCGGTGCCCGGCCGCACGCCGTCCCACAGCACGCAGTGGTCGGGGCGCAGTCCGCGGACCAGCAGTTCCCGCCGGACGGTGTAGCCCCGCTCGGCGGCCCAGCGGGCGCACATCGCGTGCTGGCTGCGGGAGTCCACCAGGAAGGGATCCGCGTCCAGCTCCTCCAGCGGCGTCAGACTCGCGATCGCCGTGACCCGAACCGGTCCCATGGTGTCCCCCTCACCTCCGGGTTTCGCCGCCGACCCTACTCCAGCCCGTAGGCTTCGGGGAGTCGCGCGAAGGAGGCAAAGAGGTGCCGGTGGAGATCACCTGGTGGGGTCACGCCACCTGCACGCTCACGGATTCGAACGTGCGCGTGCTCACCGACCCTCTGTTCGCCCGCAGGCTGGCGCATCTGCGGCGGCGCCGCGGCGCGCTGCCGCCGCCGACCGCCTGGCGCGCGGACGTGGCGCTGGTCTCCCATCTGCACGCCGACCACCTGCACGTCCCCTCGCTGGCGCGGCTCGCACCGGGCACGCGCCTGCTCGTGCCCCGGGGCGCACCACGGCAGGTACCGGGGCTGCGCCGGCTCGCGCATCTCCAGGTCCACGAGGTGGCGCCCGGCGACGAGACGCGCGTCGGCGACCTGCTGATACGCGTGGTGCCCGCCCTGCACGACGGCCGCCGGCTGCCGCTCGGACCGCACCGCTCCCCCGCCCTCGGCTACGTCGTCGAGGGCGAGGCCCGCACCTACTTCGCCGGGGACACCGGGCTGTTCGACGACATGGCCAAGGAGGTCGGGCCGGTCGACGTGGCGCTGCTGCCGGTGGGCGGCTGGGGGCCGTACCTCGGTGAGGGGCACCTGGACGCGGGGCGCGCCGTGGAGGCACTGACGCGGCTGGCTCCGCGCAGCGCGGTGCCGGTGCACTACGGCACGTACTGGCCGATCGGGATGGACGCGGTGCGCCCGCACGAGTTCCACACGCCGGGCGAGGAGTTCGTGCGCCTGGCGGCCGAGCGGGCGCCGGAGACCGAGGTGCACCGGCTCGGACACGGCGAGAGTGTGCGGCTGGAGGTCGCGCGGTGACATGGCTGGCCGCCGCGTCGACGGGGGTGACGCCGGAGTCCACGCAGCAGGCGATCGGGTATCCGACGTTGTTCCTGCTGGTGTTCCTCGGGGCGTTGGTGCCGGTCGTGCCGACCGGGGCGCTGGTGAGTTCGGCGGCGGTGGTGGCCTTTCACCAGTCGCTGCCGTTCGCCCTGTTGTTCGTGTTCGTGACCGCGTCGCTGGCCGCGTTTCTCGGGGACATCGCCCTGTACTGGCTGGGGCGGCGCGGGATGGGGTCGAAGAACGGCTCGCGGTGGCTGGAGGCGATCCGGTCCCGGGCGCCGGAGGAGCGGCTCGCCCAGGCGCAGGGGAAGTTGGCGGAGCACGGGGTGTCTGTGCTGGTGCTGTCCCGGCTGGTGCCGGCTGGTCGTATCCCGGTGATGTTGGCCTGTCTGATGGCGAAGTGGCCGCTGCGGCGATTTGTGCGGGGGAACGCGCCCGCGTGCCTCGCCTGGGCGGTGACGTATCAGGTGATCGGGATTCTGGGTGGGTCGCTTTTCGAGGAGCCGTGGGAAGGTGTTGTCGCGGCGGTCGCGCTGACTGTGGTGATCAGCGCGGCGCCGACTGTGTGGAAACGGGTTCGGTCTGCGGGGTGAGGGTGCGTTGCGGGGTGCGGGTCGTATGTGGCTGGTCGCGCCCACGCGGCGGAGCCGCAAATCGATACAGCCCCGCGCCCCTGAGCTTGCGATCCCTAGCCGGCGATATCCAGCACCCTTGAGCCTCCTACCGGTAGGTCCCACAGGTCCTCGCGGGACAGGCCCGCCTCAGCCCACGCCGCCCGTACCCGCGTCAAGGGCTCCAGGACCGGTTCCGCCGACAGGACGAACGTGGCCCAGTGCATGGGGGCCATCCTGCGTGCGCCCAGGTCCTGGGCTGCTCTGACCGCTTCCTCCGGGTCGCAGTGGACGTCGCTGAGCCACCAGCGGGGGTCGTAGGCGCCGATGGGGAGGAGGGCGAGGTCGATGCCGGGGTAGCGGCGGCCGATGTGGGTGAACCAGTGGCCGTAGCCGGTGTCGCCGGCGAAGTAGAGGCGGTGGCCGTCGGGGGCGGTGAGGACCCAGCCGCCCCAGAGGGAGCGGCAGGTGTCGGTGAGGGTGCGCTTGGACCAGTGGTGGGAGGGGACGAAGTCGAAGCGGACGCCGTCCAGTTCGGCGGCCTCCCACCAGTCGAGCTCGGTGACGGTGGTGAAACGGCGGCGGCGGAACCAGGCGCCGAGACCGGCCGGTACGAACACCGGGGTGTCGCGCGGGAGGCGGCGCAGAGTGGGGGCGTCCAGGTGGTCGTAGTGGTTGTGGCTGATGACGACGGCGTCGACGGGCGGCAGCGCGCTCCAGGGGATGCCGACCGGGGTGATGCGGGCCGGGGTGCCGAGGATGCGGCGGGACCAGACCGGGTCGGTGAGCACGGTGAGCCCGCCGATCCGGACGACCCAACTGGCGTGCCCCGCCCAGGAGACGGCGACGGTGCGGGCGTCCGCGCGGGGCAGCGGGCCCGGTGCGTAGGGCAGCCGGGGGATGTCGGCGAGGCCCTCCCGGCCGGGACGGATGGATCCTTCGCGGGCGAAGCGGGCCATGGCCTTGAGGTTGGGCAGCGGGGCGGTCAGACGGTCGTGGAAGCTCCGCGGCCAGCTGCGGCGTTCACCGATCGGTCTGAGGGCGGCGGGGGGTGCGAGGGGGGACAGGGCCGCCGGGCCGCCGGCTTCCTGGGCGGGCGTGCTCGTGGTCGACTCTGACTGCTGCGTCATCGAGGAGGCTCCCATCGCTGAGCGTCGTCGCGGAGATCGTCGAAGACCGATTCCAGAAGGATCAACGCCTGTCGCACATGCGGCAGTTCCAACGGCGCGGGTGATACGAGGCATTCCGCGCGTTCCTGGTCCGTGCCCGCCAGCAGCGCGCCGGTGGACAGGCGGACGCGCAGCGCCCCGAGGTCGTCGCCGAAGCGGTGGCCGCCCGGGGCGGGCATGGCGAGCCGGACGGCGAGGAAGTCCTCCAGTTCCTGGGCGTCGCCGACCCCGTGGGCGGCGAGCGCGGAGCGCAGGGGGCCGAGATCGACGTAGAGATGGCGGCCGGCCTGCGGGGGCCGGGCCACGGCGCCGGCGGTGACGGCGACGGTGTGCGCGGCGGCGGCCACGCGCGCGTGCAGGCGTACGGCGGCGGCGACGCGGTCGGTGACCGGCTCGGGCTCGGTCAGCGCGTGGGCGGCGGCGACGGCGACCGGTGCGGCGACGCGGGCGCCGAGGGCGGTGAGGACGTCGAGCACGCGCGCGTGCAGGCCGTCGCCGTTCGCCTCGGCCACCGGGAAGCGGGCGACGGCGGCCGGCCAGCCGGGCGGCAGCAGGGCGCCGGCCAGGTCGGTGACGACGGTGACCTTCTCGGGCAGCATCTCGGCCGGGCTGAGCAGCACGGTGTCGTGGGGCGCGTGCACGGTGTCCCGCCAGGTCTCGTCGCTGACCAGGTGCAGTCCCTCGCCCGCGGCGGCCTCCACGGCTTCGTGCACCAGTTCGGGCGGCGCCACGGTGGCGGTCGGGTCGTCGGCGACGGACAGCACCAGCAGCCGCGGGTCACCGCCCTCGGCGCGGACCCGGCGCACGGTCTCCAGGAGGGCGTACGGATCCGGGACGCCCCCGCACTCGGCCGCCGTCGCGACATGGAAGACGCGCCGTCCCAGCAGACGGGCGTAGGGCGCCCACCAGGCGGCACAGGGGCGGGGCACCAGGACGTCCCCGCCGAGCGCGGCGGTCAGCGCGAGGAGCAGGGCGGGCGCGCCGGGACCGGCCACGGCGCGGTCGGGCCCGGTGGGCAGTCCGCGCCGGTCCCAGTAGCCGCAGGCGGCCTCCAGCAGCGCGGTGCCGCCGCCGACCGGCTCACTGCCGCCACGCGCCGCCGCTGCGGCCAGGACGGCGGACAGCTCGGGCAGGACGGGCAGCCCGTCGTCGGGGAGCGGCGGCCCGAAGCGGACGGGGCCGCGGCTCTCCAGGTCCGTCCGCGGCATCCGTACCTCCGTGGGGGGCTCTGCTGATCCGCCGCCGGTCGCCGTCCGGCGGGTCCTTCGCTCGCGTGTCCAGTGACCCGTGCGGTGCGGGTCGGTCCTCGGGCTCTGAGTACCCAGGGAGGCGCCCCGCCATGGGCGTCCGGAGGGGTTGCGCCGGTCACACGGACGCGCGGACCGGCCTCGGCTCAGCCGTCCGCGGGTCCCGGCTCCCTGCGGCGCAGCCGGTGCACGGCGGCCCCCAGCGCACCCGCGATCAGCAGCCCTCCGGCCACCAGCGCGGGCACGGAGTCGGTGAACGCGCCGCCCGCCCCGGCCCGGACACCCCGCTGGACGGCCGCGCCGGAGCAGGACGGGTCGTGGGGGTCGGTGTGCGGGTCGGTGCACGGGCGGGCGGGGGCGCAGGAACTCCCCCGTGTCTGCGTGCAGTGCCCGCCGCTCCCCCGGTTCACCGTGAACGTGGCGCTCCACTGTTTGCCCTGCCCGCCCGGCGCCACCGGACAGGTGCCGTCCACGGTCCACGCCGAGTCCCGGCCCACCGCGTCCACCTCGCCCTCGAAGTTCTGCGCGGGGGCGATCCGGGCGGTACCGCTGTAGGCCGGACCGGACACCTCGTCGTCGTTGCCGGGCACCAGCTGAAGCTTGACGGTGCCCGTGTCGAAGGCCTGCGAGGTGGCGTCCATGGTGGCGGGCGGGGTGCCGCCGGTCGGATCGCAGGACACCGACACGGTGACGCTGCCCCCGGGCGACACGGCGCTCGGACTGACCTCGGCGGCCGGCTCCGCGAGGGCGACCGGCCCGGCCGCCCCCAGAACGGCACCGGCCAGAACGGCGACGGACAGGACGCGTGCGCTGCTGCGGCGCATGGGGTGAGCTCCTTAGGCCGACGGCTGCGGGGACACGGCACTCGTGCCCCCACAGCCATCACAGCCCGCCCGCCTCACCCCCGCGCGCGGCCGGACACCATTAGCGGGACGGTGTCGGCCAAGCGGGTGACGTGCACGCCCCGCGCCCGCACGGCGCCAGGCGGCGACGTCCTCACAGCCCTAGGCGGCGATGTCCCGCATCACCTGCTCGCGCACTCGCCCGCAGCACCGGCTGATCAGGCGGGACACGTGCATCTGCGAGATCCCCAGCTGCTCGGCGATCCGGCTCTGCGTCATGTCGCCGAAGAACCGCATGTAGAGGATCGCCCGTTCCCGCTCGGGCAGGGCCGCCAGCCGGGACTTCACGGCCTCCCGGTCCACGACCGTGTCGAGCGCCGGGTCGGGCGAGCCCAGCGCGTCGCTCAGGGAGTACCCGTCCTCGCTGCCGGGCAGCTCCGCGTCCAGGGACAGCGCGGTGAAGCTCTCCAGGGCCTCCAGGCCCACCAGGACGTCCTCCTCGCTCATGTTCGCGCGCTCGGCGATCTCCGCGACGGTGGGCCTGCGGCCGGAGATGGTCTGGGACAGGTCCTGGGAGGCGAAGCGGACCCGGTTGCGCAGGTCCTGGACGCGGCGCGGCACGTGCAGGGTCCACATGTGGTCGCGGAAGTGCCGCTTGATCTCGCCGGTGATGGTGGGCACGGCGTAGCTCTCGAAGGCGTTGCCGCGCTCGGGGTCGTACCGGTCGACGGCCTTGACCAGGCCGAGGGCCGCGACCTGGCGCAGGTCCTCGTAGCTCTCGCCACGGCTGCGGAAACGTCCGGCGAGCCGTTCGGCCATGGGCAGCCAGGCCTCGACCACCTGCTCGCGGAGCGTGTCTCGCTGCGGGCCGGGGGGAAGCTCTGCGAGCTTGCGGAACGCCTCTGCCGTGTCGGGTGCGTCGTCGTGCGGGTGGTGCTTCGCGCTCACTTTGGTCGGCATGGTGCGTCGCAACTCCCTAGGAGGTGCTCTGGGTTGGACGGTCACCGTGGGAGTGCGGACGTGGGCCGGACGGATGGGTACGCCGTCGCGGCGGACAGCCGCTCCCACGGACGTGCCTCCGGTCCGAAGCACTGACAGTGCGCCTGCCCCCGGCCTCCGGGCGCAAACACGGGGCGGGCGGACGCGGACCCGGGGCAGGTTTTCGGCGGACGCGCGGGGTGACTCGTAGGACTGCTGCCTGTGTCATCCATGTCCGGGAGGTCCGTCCATGAGCACCAAGGTCTCCGACCACGTCCTGGCGCGGCTGCGCGAATGGGGTGTGGAGCACGTCTTCGGTTATCCCGGCGACGGCATCAACGGTCTGCTGGCCGCGTGGGGGCGAGCGGACAACCAGCCGCGTTTCATCCAGTCCCGGCACGAGGAGATGTCGGCGTTCCAGGCGGTCGGCTACGCCAAGTTCAGCGGCCGTCTCGGAGTGTGTGCGGCCACCTCGGGACCGGGTGCGATCCACCTGCTCAACGGGCTCTACGACGCCAAGCTCGACCATGTGCCGGTGCTGGCGATCGTGGGGCAGACGCACCGCACCGCGATGGGCGGCTCCTATCAGCAGGAGGTGGACCTGCACACCCTCTTCAAGGACGTCGCCTCCGACTTCGTGGAGACGGTGACGGTCCCCGAGCAGCTGCCGAACGTCCTGGACCGGGCGATCCGCACGGCGTACGCGCGCCGCAGCCCCACGGCGATCATCATCCCGGGGGACGTGCAGGAGCTGGACTACTCGGCTCCCACGCACGAGTTCAAGATGGTGCCCTCGAGCCTGGACCGCAGCTCCTGGACGGCCGTGCCCTCGCAGGAGTCGCTGGAGCGGGCGGCGGAGATCCTCGACTCCGGTGACAAGGTGGCCGTCCTGGTCGGTCAGGGCGCGTCCGGCGCGCGGGCCGAGGTGGAGCGGATCGCCGAGCTGCTCGGCGCGGGCGTGGCCAAGGCGCTGCTCGGCAAGGACGTCCTGAGCGACGACCTGCCCTATGTCACGGGCTCCATCGGCCTGTTGGGCACCCGGCCCTCGTACGAGCTGATGCGGGACTGCGACACCCTGCTGACCATCGGCTCGTCGTTCCCCTACACGCAGTTCCTGCCGGACTTCGGCACAGCGCGCGGGGTGCAGATCGACATCGACCCGCACATGGTCGGGATGCGGTATCCGTACGAGGTCAATCTCGTCGGCGACGCGAAGGCCACGCTCCAGCGGCTGATCCCGATGCTGGACGCGGAGCGCGGAGAGCGCGACTGGTACGAGGCGGTGTGCGACAACGTACGGCGCTGGCGGGACGTGATGGAGCGGCGGGCGCGGCTGTCGGCCGACCCGATCAACCCCGAGTACGTGGCGCACGCCCTGGATCCGCTGCTGCCGGCCGACGCCATCGTCACCTCCGACTCCGGTTCCACGGCGAACTGGTACGCGCGGCACCTGACGATGCGGCCCGGGATGCGCGGCTCGCTGTCGGGGACGCTGGCGACGATGGGCTGCGGGGTGCCGTACGCCATCGGCGCGAAGTTCGCGCACCCGGACCGGCCGGCGATCGCGCTGGTCGGGGACGGTGCGATGCAGATGAACGGGATGGCGGAGCTGATCACCGCGGCGAAGTACCGCGATCTGTGGGAGGACCCGCGCCTCGTCGTCGCCGTCTGGAACAACCACGACCTCAACCAGGTGACGTGGGAGATGCGCGCGATGGAGGGCGCCCCGTCCTTCCTGCCCTCGCAGCAGCTGCCGGACGTGCAGTACGCGGCGTTCGCCCGCTCGCTGGGTCTGACCGGCATCCGGGTGGAGAAGCCGGAGGACGTCGAGGCGGGCTGGCGGGCCGCTCTGGAGGCCGACGGTCCCGCGGTCGTGGAGTTCCTCACCGACCCGGCCGTGCCGCCGATCCCGCCGCACGCCACCTGGGAGCAGATGGAGGCCACGGCCGAGTCGATCCTCAAGGGCGACGCCGACCGGGCCTCCGTGGTCAAGCAGGGCTTCAAGGCGAAGGTGCAGGAGTTCCTGCCGGGCCGCGAGAAGAAGTGACCCGGCTCTGGCTCACGGCTCCGGTACGACCGGCTGCGGCACGGCAGGACTACGGCAGGACTGCGGCTACGGCTACGGCTTCCACCAGGCGGCGGAGGCGTCGCGCAGGGTGTTGGTGCCGCAGTGGATCTCGCCCATGCCGAGGTGGTACGTGTACCAGTCGTCGACGTACGAGACCTTCATGCCGGCGCGGGTGTACGCGGCCGTGACGGCCTCGGTGAAGATGTCCTTGCCCCCGATGACGGGACCCCACTGGCGCGGGGCGAGGTAGCGGTCGCGGGAGAGCAGGATGCCGTTGACGGCACCCGGGACGTAGGCGCTGGTCGAGACGGTGGGAGCCGGTGCGGCGGAGGGAGTCAGCGAGGTGGAGGGAGCCGGTGCGGCGGAGGACGTGCCCTCGGACATCTGCCGCTGCTGGCCGTGCCGTGTGGCGGCCTCCGGTTCGGCCCTGCCGCCGAGACGGCTGAGCAGCGGCACGCGCGTGTCGGCGCTGTCCTGCACGATGCCCCGGGTGTAGAGGGCGGGCACCGGGACGATCTCCTCGTCGGTGACGCCCGTCTCGCGCTTGAGGATCTCCAGGTTGGCGGTGATCTTCCGGGCCGCCATCCGGTTGTCGGACACGAGGTACCGGGAGGCGAGGGCCTGGTCGATGGTCTCCGCGGGGGCGTGGGTGCCGTCGAAGCCGGGGACGGAGAACATCTTCTTCGCCCCGTGACCGTCGCGCTGCGCGTCGCGCAGGAGGCTCAGTCCGGCCTCCGGGTCGGCGATGGCGATCCGCCAGCCGCGCGGGGTGTCGGCCGGCAGGAACTGCACGAACTCGTCGACGTGCCCCACGTGCAGCCATGAGGTGTCCAGCAGGAGCGGGTCCTGCAGGCCCTGGGACTTCAGCAGGGTGCGTATCTCCTGCGAGGGGCGGACGCCGCTGCCGTCCTTGCGCTCGCCCATGATGATCCGGCCGGCCGGGAACGAGCGGCCGCCCTGTGCGTAGGGCGGGATGGTCTCCAGGTTGCCGTAGGAGTTCAGGGTCTCCCAGCCCTGCATGTCCCGGCCCTTGGCCTGCACGACGCCGATGTCCGGGCCGCGCAGCTTCTCGTAGAGCTCGCGGCCCGCCTCGCGGTCCTGGGCGGAGCGCAGCATCACCCGCATCGTGCGCTGCCGTCCGTCCGGGCCGGTCATGGTGAGGTAGGCGGGCTCGACGAAGTCCTGGGCCCAGATGTCCCCGTACTTCTCGAAGGTCACCAGCGGCTTGGTGATGCCGGCCAGCCGGCCCTCCTTCTCCAACGCCCCGACGAACTCGCGCTGGCGCTTGGCCCAGGCGTCGTCGCCGCGGGCCTTGGTGACCATCAGCTGCTGGGTGTCCTGGCGGGCGTGGTGGGTGAGCAGCGGGGCGGCGCGCAGGGTGACCGTGTCGGAGGCCTCGCCGGAGGAGGACGTGATCTTCAGCCGGATCGCCACCCGGCCGTCCCACTTCGCGCTGTCGCGGATGACGTCCTTGCCCTCGACGCCGAACTCGATGCCGCGCCGCAGTTCGGACCGTGTCAGCCGGGTCTGCGCGGTGACCGGCTTCCAGGCGCCGAGCCGGTTGACGAAGACCCGGGTCTGCGCGGCCCCCGTGGTGACCTGGACGCCGGCCCGGGCGTCGGAGGGCAGGTTCGTCATCGGCAGCGAGCGCACCCGGGCCAGGTCGGCCGCGTCGGCCTTGCCGTTGACCTTCGTGTCGGACGCGTCGTTGCAGGCGGTCAGCTGGGCGTCGGACAGCGGACGGCCGCCGGGCCCGGTGGTCGGGCAGCGCTTGCCGTCGTCGTCGATGTTGGGCAGGAAGACCGCTCCCCGCCCGACGGACCAGGTGTCCTCACCGGCGGTGTCGGTGTCACCGGTGAGGTCGACCCGCCCGTCGCGGTCGACGTCCGCCCTCAGGTCGACACGCAGCGGTGGCTCCGCGTACGCCAGGGTCGGGGGTGTCAGCGCCGCCCCCGTCGCGGAGAGGGCGAGCACCACCCGTACAGCGTTTCTCTTGCGCACATCGCGTCCTTTCGTTCCGAGCGGTTCTCCTCCGCCGAGGAGAATGAGTCGGAACGGGCGCTGTGCGTTGCCTGTGAGGTGAGAAGTCCTCCTTGGTGATGAGGAATTGAGAAGGAGGACTACCACTTTCGGCAGGGGAGCGCCCCGCCGACCGGCGGGGCGACGATGTACCTGGAGGGCGTTAACTAGCGGGCGGGTGAGGGGAGTTGCCGCTGTCCGCCGTCACGTACCCGGGCCGTGGGTGCCCTGGTGCGGGACGACGGCGACGGGGGCGGTGGAGTGGTGCAGGACGGCGTGGGTGACGGGCCCGATGTGGGCGCCGAGCGGGATACGGCGGACGCGGCGGCCCACGACGACCAGGGAGGCCTCGCGGGAGGCGTCGACGAGGTGCTGGGCGGGGCTGCCGGAAGGGGACTCCTCGGTGATCTCCAGGGCCGGGAACCTCTCGCGCCACGGGCGCATGACCTCGGCGAGGGCGGTGCGCTCGCGCAGGGCCTGCGAGCCGTGGAGTTCGAGGTCCGCGGAGAGGCCGTAGGCGCGTTGGGCGGGCGGGTTCCAGCCGTGCACGACCCGCAGTGACGTGGCCCGGCGGGCGGCCGCGGCGCACGCGAAGCCGATCGGTCCGCCGTCGGGATGCGCGAGGTCGAGGCCGAGGACGACTGGCCGGAACGGGGTCGCGGCGGACGGGATGCCGACGGGGTCCGGCTCGTGCTCGTCGGCGGCCTGCTCGCCGGCCCGGACCAGGACGACCGGCCGCTCGGCGTGCGCCACGACGGAGAGCCCGACCGAGCCGACCAGGAACCCGGCGATCACGCCCAGCCCCCGCGAGCCGAGGACCAGCAGCTCGGCGTCCTGCGCCGCGTTCATCAGTTCCACGGCGGCCCGGCCGTCCCGCTGCTCGGTGCTCACGTCGAGGCCGGGGTGGCGCAGCCGGACGCCTTCGGCCGCCTCGCGCGGGATCCTCTCGGTCCGGTCCCGCTCCGTCTCGGCACCGGGGAGCGGTGTGTGCGCCATCGGCTCCGGTACCGGCTCCCAGACGTGGACCAGCTTCAGCGGCAGCTCCAGCAGCCGGGCCTCACGGGCCGCCCACTCGGCCGCCGCGCGGCTCTCGGAGGAGCCGTCGAGACCGGCGACGACGGTACGGGTCACGGTGTCCACCTCCTGCACCTCCTGGGCCTCCTGCACCTCCTGGGAGACGACGGTGGGAGACGACGGCCCGCGTCACAGCGTCGGCGTGCGCAGCGTTTCCTGCCGTCCGACCGCCGGGGGCGGGACGACGGCCGGTTCACGGGCGTCGGCCTCGTCGCGCGGGAGCAGAAGTTCCTCGTAGCGGCCCAGCGCCAGCACCACGCCGAGCATGAGGAACGGGATGATCACAGCGAGCACCGCCATGTCCTGTCCTTCCCCAGGAATGTGCGCGGGGGGTGCGGGCCGGGTCTCCCGCCTTCGGGACCGCAAACCCTGTGTCGGCCTCCGGTCTACGGGTACGCGGTGCGGACCCCCGAAGATCTGGAGGGAGACATGCAGCGAGGCAGTGACCGGCTGAGCCGTCACCGTGACGACGAGATGAAGCACGAACTCCAGGGTCTGCTGCGCTCCGGGCACCCCACCCGCAGCGAGGAGTGGCACGACCCGGAGCCGACCGCCGAGGACGACCCGCAGGTCTGGGGCGGACCCGTCGCACCGGGCCGGGCCGGGTCCTCGCTGGAGAGCGTCCGGCTGGACCTGGCCCGGATCCTGGGCCGCGGCGCGTTCCCGGCGACGTCCCCGGAGCTGGCGCGGGTCCTGCGCCGCAAGAACGCGCCCGACGCCCTGGTCGACGCGCTGGAGACGCTCCCCCGCAAGGAGCGCTACACCAACGTCCAGGAACTCGCTCGGGCGCTGACCCGGAGGGAGGGCTCGCCGTGACCGGCGGACACGGGACCGCGACGAGCGAGTTCGTCAGGGACGTGATGACACCCGGTGTGGTCGCCGTCCGCCCGGACGCCTCGCTCGTCGAGGCGGCGCAGCTGATGCGCGCCCAGGACATCGGCGACGTGGTGGTGGCCGACGGGCAGGACGTCGTCGGGGTCCTCACCGACCGGGACATCACCGTACGGGCGGTCGCCGAGGGTCTCGACCCGCTGACGGTGAGCGCCGGCACGGTGTGCACACCGGACCCGGTGGTGGCCGCCCCGAACGACCCGGTGTCCGCGGCGATCGCCCTGATGCGCGCGCGTGCCGTGCGCCGGCTGCCGGTGATCGAGAACGGGCTGCCGGTCGGCATGGTGAGTCTCGGGGACCTCGCCGAGGCGCGGGATCCGGACTCGGCGCTCGCCGACATCAGCCGCGCCGCGCCCGACGGGACGCGGGACTCCGGCGGACGGGACACCCTGTGATCGGGGGGCGCGACCAGGCGGCCGAGATCGCCGCGACCGGCACCACCGTGGACGTCGGGGACGCGACCACCCGCTATCTGCTGTACGGGCTGCTGCCCAGCTGGTTCGTGCCCGGTCTCGCCGACTGGGCGATGCACCGGCGCACCCGGATCGAGGACACCGCGGGGACGAAGGAGTCCCTGATCCACTCGCTGATGATGGCCGAGGTCGGCATCCCCATCGCGTTCACCCTGCGCTACGAGGTCAACCCACTGCTGCTGACCGTGCAGCTGGGCGGGGCGGCCGTGCACGAGGCGACCGCGCTGTGGGACGTGAGGACAGCCGTGGACAGCGACCGCGAGGTCAGGCCGGTCGAGCAGCACATCCACAGTTTCCTGGAGTCGCTGCCGTTCGGCGCGCTGGCCTCACTGATGTGTCTGCACGCCGACCAGGTCACGTCCCTGCTGCGGGGCGGCCGCGACGATCCGGACGCCTGGCGGCTGGTGCCGCGCCGACGACCGCTGTCCCGCGGCTATCTCGCGGGCATCGGCCTCGCGATCGGCACCTGTGTGCTGCTGCCGTACGGCGAGGAGCTGCTGCGCTGCGTGCGCACGGCCCGCCGGAACAAAAAGCGCACCCGTGACGAAACCAAGTGGCAAGCCGAGAAAGCCCAGAAAGGAAGCTGAACCATCATGCGCATCGCGTTTCTGACCGCTCCCGAGGGTGTCGAGCAGATCGAGCTGACCGATCCGTGGCAGGCAGCGGTGGACGCGGGTCACGAGCCCGTGCTCGTGTCGACGAAGCCGGGGACCATCCAGGCGTTCGACCACCTCGACAAGGCGGACACCTTCCCCGTTCAGGAGGTCGTGGGCGAGACGTCGGCGGACTCCTTCGGCGGGCTGGTCCTGCCGGGCGGGGTGGCCAATCCGGACTTCCTGCGGATGGACGACAAGGCCGTGTCGTTCGTACGGGACTTCTTCACGCAGGGCCGTCCGGTGGCCGCGATCTGCCACGCCCCCTGGACCCTCGTCGAGGCCGACGTCGTCCGCGGCCGGGTGCTGACCTCCTGGCCGAGCCTTCAGACCGACATCCGCAACGCGGGCGGCACCTGGGTGGACGAGCAGGTGAGGATCTGCGACCACGGGAACAACAAGCTGGTCACCAGCCGTAAGCCGGACGACCTCAAGGCGTTCTGCGAGGCGTTCCTCGACGTGTTCTCCCAGGAGGCCGCCTGATGGACTCCGCCGACCGCAAGCAGGTCCAGCGCACGCAGTACCACGCGGACGACCCCGCCGAGGGACCGCTCACCACGGACCAGGGTGTCGAGGTCGACCACACCGACGACTCGCTGACCGTCGGCGAGCGCGGGCCGACCCTGATGGAGGACTTCCACTTCCGGGAGAAGCTGACCCACTTCGACCACGAGCGGATCCCGGAGCGGGTGGTGCACGCGCGGGGCGCGGGTGCCTACGGCTACTTCGAACCGTACGAGTCCTGCGCGGAGTTCACCCGCGCGGCCTTCCTCCAGGATCCCGCGGTACGGACCCCGGTGTTCGTGCGGTTCTCGACCGTGCAGGGCCCCAAGGGCTCGGCGGACACCGTGCGGGACGTGCGCGGCTTCGCCACCAAGTTCTATACGTCCGAGGGCAATTACGACCTGGTGGGGAACAACTTCCCGGTCTTCTTCATCCAGGACGGCATCAAGTTCCCCGACTTCGTGCACGCGGTGAAGCCGGAGCCGCACAACGACATCCCCACGGGCGCCTCCGCGCACGACACCCTGTGGGACTTCGTGTCGCTCCAGCCCGAGACCCTGCACGCGATCATGTGGCTGATGTCGGACCGGGCGATACCGCGCAGCTACCGCATGATGCAGGGCTTCGGTGTGCACACCTTCCGGTTCGTGAACGCCGAGGGGCGCGGCACGTTCGTGAAGTTCCACTGGAAGCCGCGGCTGGGTGTGCACTCGCTGGTGTGGGACGAGGCGCAGGAGTGCCAGGGCCGCAACCCGGACTTCAACCGGGGCGACCTGTGGGACGCGATCGAGGCCGGCGAGTACCCGGAGTGGGAGCTGGGCGTCCAACTGGTCCCGGAGGAGGACGAGTTCGCCTTCGACTTCGATCTGCTGGACGCCACGAAGGTCATCCCGGAGGAGCAGGTGCCGGTGCGGCCGATCGGCCGGATGGTGCTGAACCGCAATCCGGAGAACTTCTTCGCCGAGACCGAGCAGGTCGCCTTCCACACCGCCAACGTCGTCCCGGGCATCGACTTCACCAACGACCCGCTGCTCCAGGCCCGCAACTTCTCCTACCTGGACACGCAGTTGATCCGCCTGGGCGGCCCCAACTTCACCCAGATCCCGGTCAACCGGCCGGTGGCGCCGGTGCGCACCAACCAGCGCGACGGCTACCACCAGAGCGCCATCCACCGGGGCACGAACTACTCCCCGAACTCCCTCGGCGGCGGCTGCCCGGCCCACGCCGGGGTGGACGGGCGCGCCTTCACGCACTACACCGAGCGCGTGGACGGGCACACGATCCGGCGGCGCAGCCCGAGCTTCCAGGACCACTGGAGCCAGGCCGCGCTGTTCTGGAACAGCATGGCCGACTGGGAGAAGCAGCACATCGTCGCGGCCTTCCGGTTCGAGCTGGGCAAGGTCGACGCGCTGGCCGTCCGGGCCCGTACGGTCGAGCAACTGGCCAAGGTGGACGGCGAGTTGGCCGCCCAGGTGGCGCGGGGCATCGGGGTGCCCGAGCCTGCCGTACAGGAGACCGCGCACAAGCTGTCCTCCCCCGCGCTGAGCCTGGAGTCGCTGCGCGGCGACGGCTCCATCCGCACCCGGCAGATCGCGGTCCTGGTCACCGACGGCGTCGACGCCGAGCAGGTGACCTCCGTCCGGGAGCCGCTGGCCGCGGAGGGCGCGATCGTGGAGGCGCTGGCGGCCACGGACGGCACGGTGACGGGCGCCGACGGCGAGCAGTACACCGTGGACCGCGCTCTGCCGACCGTCGCATCGGTGCTCTACGACGCGGTGCTGCTGCCCGGCGGCCCGGTGGGCACCCCGCCGACGACGGCGGACCCTGACGCGATGCGCTTCGTGCGGGACGCCTACCGGCACGGCAAGCCGGTGGGCGCGCTGGGCTCGGGTGTGGGCGTGCTGTCCGCCCTCCAGCCCGAGGGGCTGCGGCTGTCGACGGAGTTCCACCGTGTGGTGAGCGACCAGGGCGTGGTGACGGACACCTCGCCGGGCACCGCGAGCGAGGAGTTCACCCGGGCGTTCGTGGCCGCGATCGCGGCGCACCGGCACTGGGACCGGCCGCCGGCGCGCTGCTGAGCCCAGAGCCACCGCCGACCGGGCGGTGTTCCCGGTGGATCTCAGGTGCGGGGAGTCGTCGACTCCCCGCACTCGCGGTCCCGGGCTCCCTCACGGGTGCGGCCCGCGGAGACCGGGCGCCGCGGGTGGCGGCGCAGGTACTCGCCCTCCAGCTGGGCCATACGGTCGTTGTGGGTGCGCAGCGCGTCGTTCGAGCCGTGCAGCAGGGTGTCGTGCCGCGTGCGGTGGATCGTCTCCAGCTCCTTCATGAGCTGTTGGTCGTCCAGCCGGCTGGGTTCGACTCCGGTCATCGTGGTGCCCCGCTCGTCGTGTTCGTTCATGAGGTTCGGGTACCCGCCCGGGACGCAACTTCGCACTACCCCGAGCGGCATCCGGGAGGGAGCCATGGATCTCGCTTTTCTGCATCCACTCTACGAACATCCGGGGCCCTGGGCCTCCGTGTACGTCGGCACCTCCCGGCACACGGAGGACACGCCCCACGAGCGGCATCTGGCGGCCGTGGCCCTGTCGCGGGAGCTGTCCCGGCAGGGTGCCGACGAGGACACCTGCCGGGCCGTGCGGGAGTCCCTGGAGGAGCTCCGGCACTCCTCCGAGCCGCACGGGCGGGCCCTGTTCGCGCGGGCCGGGCGGGTCGTCCTCGACCCGCCGCTGACCCGGGCCCCGGACGGCGACAGCGCCCACTGGGCGCCGCTGCCGCACACCGCGCCCCTGCTGGAGCTGGCCGGGGAGGATCCGGTGTGCGTGGTGGCGTACGTCGACCGCAAGGGCGCCGACTTCGAGCTGCGCGGTGCGCTGGGGCGGCGGGACGCCGGTGCCGTGGCCGGGCGGCAGTGGCCCGTGCACCGGACGAGCTCGGCGGACTGGTCCGAGCGGCACTTCCAGCTGCGGGTGGAGAACACCTGGGAGCACAACGCGGCCGAGATCGCCGACGCGCTCGCGGTCTGCCAGGAGGAGACCGGGGCCGACCTGCTGATCCTCGTCGGCGAGGACCGCGAGAAGCGGTCCGTGCGCGACCGGCTGCCGGCGCGGCTGCACGACCTGGTGGTCGAGGCCGCGCACGGTGCCGGGAGCCGGCTGCTCGACGAGGACGTGGAGCGTTCGCGGGCCGATCATGTGCGGCGGCGGGCCGAGCGGGAGCTGGAGCGGTTCCTCGCGGCGCGTGAGCCCGGTGACGACGGGCGGGCCGGTGCGGTGGAAGGTGTTCCCGCGCTGGTCTCCGCGGCGCGTGAGCACCGTATCGACGAGCTGCTGGTCCGGCCCGGCGGTCCCGACGCCCATCGCGAGGTCTGGATCGGCGAGGAGCCCGACCAGCTGGCCGTCCGGCGCACCGATCTGAAGATCCTTGGCGAGCAGAACTCCTGGTCGGCGCGGGCGGACGATGCGCTGATCCGGTCGGCCGTCGCCACGGGGGCGCCCGCGCTGTCGGTGACCCCCGCCACGTCGTCGGCCGAGGCGGAGGTGCCGGTGGGCGGCCTCGGGGCCCTGCTGCGCTGGAAGTAGGCGGACGCCGGTGGGGGCGGGCGTCCGGGTTTCTCGCCCCCGCCGCCCCTACCCGTCCCATCCCCAGGGGCTCCGCCCCTTCGACCCCGGCGAGGGCCGCGCCCCCTGCACCCCGCTTCGGGGGCCGGCCCCCGGACCCCCGCTCCTCAGACGCCGGAGGGGCTGGGTTTCCCCCGGTCCAGGCAATTTCAGCCCGTCCGGCGTTTGAGGACGAGGCCCCTTCAGGGCCGATCGGGGGTCTGGGGGCGGAGCCCCCAGTCAGCGGGCTCGCTCGACGCGTCGCTCGTCCCAGACCGGTTCCGAGGTCTCACGGACGCGACCGTCCGAGCCGAAGACCAGGTACCGGTCGAAGGAGCGGGCGAACCAGCGGTCGTGGGTGACCGCGAGGACCGTGCCGTCGAAGGCTTCCAGGCCCTCCTGGAGCGCTTCCGCGGACTCCAGGTCCAGGTTGTCCGTGGGCTCGTCCAGGAGGAGCGCGGTGACGCCCTGGAGCTCCAGGAGGAGGATCTGGAAGCGGGCCTGCTGGCCGCCGGAGAGGCGGTCGAAGGCCTGCTCGGCCTGGCCGGTGAGTTCGTAGCGGCGCAGGCGGGACATCGCGGCGCCGCGGTCCTGGGCGTGCTCCTTCCAGAGGATGTCGAGGAGGGTGCGGCCCATCAGCTCGGGGTGGGCGTGGGTCTGGGCGAAGTGCCCGGGCACGACACGCGCGCCCAGCTTCCACAGCCCGGTGTGCGCCACGTCCTCCCCGGCCAGCAGCCGCAGGAAGTGCGACTTGCCGGAGCCGTTGGAGCCGAGGACGGCGACGCGCTCGCCGTAGAAGACCTCCAGGGAGAAGGGCTTCATCAGGCCCGTCAGCTCAAGGCCCTCGCACGTGATGGCCCGCACACCGGTGCGGCCGCCCTTGATCCGCATCTTGATGTCCTGCTCGCGCGGCGGCTCCGGCGGCGGGCCGGCCTCCTCGAACTTGCGCAGCCGGGTCTGGGCGGCCTGGTAGCGGGAGGCCAGCTCGTGGCTGATCGACGCCGCCTGGCGCAGGCTCAGGACCAGCTTCTTCAGCTGGGCGTGCTTCTCGTCCCAGCGGCGGCGCAGCTCCTCGAAGCGGGCGAAGCGTTCGCGCCGCGCCTCGTGGTACGTGGCGAAACCGCCGCCGTGCACCCAGGCGTCGGCCCCGGTCGGCGAGGGCTCCACGGAGACGATCTTCTCGGCGGCCCGGGAGAGGAGCTCCCGGTCGTGGGAGACGAACAGGACGGTCTTGCGGGTCTCCTTCAGCCGCTCCTCCAGCCAGCGCTTGCCGGGCACGTCGAGGTAGTTGTCCGGCTCGTCGAGGAGCAGGACCTCGTCGGTGCCGCGCAGCAGCGCCTCCAGGACGAGCCGCTTCTGCTCACCGCCGGAGAGGGTGCGCACCTCGCGGAACTGCGCCTTGTCGTAGGGCACGCCGAGCGCGGCCGTGGTGCACATGTCCCACAGCGTCTCCGCCTCGTAGCCGTGTGCCTCGGCCCAGTCGGCCAGGGCCTGCGCGTACTGCATCTGGGCGGCCTCGTCGTCGACCGTCATGATCGCGTGCTCGGCCCTGTCGACGGCCTTCGCGGCTTCCTGGATGCGGGGCGTGGACACCGACACGAGCAGGTCGCGTACGGTCGTCTCGTCCCGTACGGAGCCCACGAACTGGCGCATGACGCCGAGGCCGCCGCCGACGGTGACCGTGCCGCCGTGCGGTTTCAGCTCGCCGGAGATCAGCCGCAGCAGGGTGGTCTTGCCGGCGCCGTTGGGACCGACGAGGGCCACGACGGCGCCTTCGCCCACCCGGAACGACACATCGCCGAGCAGCGCCCTCCCGTCGGGGAGGTAGTACTCGAGGTGTGCGGCTTCCAGATGTCCCATGAGGCCGCATTGTGCGGGTCGCCGACGGGGGCGGGCAAACCGTTATCCGGGGGCGATCCGGCGGTATCGCAACAAGAAGCGACCTCGGCAGGGTACTCGTGGCCCATGAGCCCAGATGTCGACCTCACCGTCCCGAAGCCCGGCCACCACGTCCTGCGCGAGAAGCTGCTGTCGCTCGACAGCCGGCTGTTCGAGTTCGCCGCCGAGCGGCACTGGCCGGCCGCCGAGCCGGTCCTGCCGCGGCTGAGCCGGAGCGCGAACCACGGCGTGCTGTGGTTCGCGACGGCCGCCGTGATGGCCGCGAGCCGCACTCCCCGGGCCCGCCGGGCCGCCGCGCGGGGCCTGGCCTCGCTGAGCCTGGCCTCGCTGGCCATCAACACCGTCGGAAAGCGCTCGGTGCGCCGCAACAGGCCCGTGCTGGATCCGGTGCCGCTGGTGCGGCAGCTGAAGCGGCAGCCGATCACCACCTCCTTCCCGTCCGGCCACTCCGCGTCCGCGGCCGCGTTCGCGACGGGGGTCGCCCTGGAGTCGCCGGCCTGGGGCGCGGTGGTGGCCCCGGTCGCCTTCTCGGTGGCCATGTCCCGCGTCTACACAGGCGTGCACTTCCCCAGCGACGTGCTGGCGGGCGCGGCCCTGGGCGCGGGCGCCGCGTTCGTCGTACGGCGTCTGGTGCCGACGCGGGCCCAGGCCGTGCCGCCGGCCCGGCCCCGGGCGGAGGTGCCGGCGCTGGCGGACGGCGAGGGCCTGGTGATGGTGGCGAACACGGCCTCGGGCACCGCCGACCGCGTCCGCGCGCTGCGGGACATCCTGCCCGCGGCCGAGGTCGTCGAGTGCGAACCGGCCGATGTGCGCGCCGAGTTGGAGAAGGCCGCGGCCCGGGCCCGGGTCCTCGGAGTGTGCGGCGGGGACGGCACGGTCAACGCCGCCGCCGAGGTCGCCCTGCGCCACGGCCTGGCGCTGGCGGTGCTGCCCGGCGGCACGCTGAACCACTTCGCCTACGACCTGGGCGTCGAGGGTGTCCGCGATCTGGGACGGGCCGTCCAGGAGGGCGAGGGCGTGCACGTCGACGTGGGGCGCTTCGCGTGCGGCGGGACCGAGGGCGTCTTCCTCAACACGCTGAGCCTGGGCGTGTATCCGGAGCTGGTGCGCGAGCGGGAGCGCTGGACGCGCCGGATCGGCGGCTGGCCGGCCGGGGTGGTCGCGGCGCTGCGTGTGGTGCGCGCCGACCGGCACCCGCTGGAGGCCGAGTTCCGCGGCCGGGCGCGGCCGCTCTGGCTGCTGTTCGTCGGCAACGGCACCTATCACCGGATGGGCCTCGGGCCGGGCCGCCGCAGCGACCTGGCGGACGGTCAGCTCGACGTCCGGGTCGTGCACGGCGGCCGGCGGCCCGCCGCCCGGCTGCTCGCGGCCGCGCTCGCCGGTCCACTGACCCGCTCCCCCGTGCACGCGGCGGTCCAGGTCGGCCGGCTGCAGGTGGCGAGTGTCGCCCCGGGCACGCTGCTGGCCTACGACGGCGAAGTGATCGAGGTGGAGGGCGCGGTGACGCTGGAGAAGCTGCCGCAGGCCCTCACGGTCTACCGGCCGCTGCCTGGCCGCTGATCACCCATCAGTCCGTATGGCGAGACCGGGGGTCTCAGCATCCGGCATGCGAGCGTACGGTGATCCGTATCGCCGGAGGGGTCGCGAGGCCCCTCAGCCGGCATGCCGAAAGGGGATCAGTCATGTCCGGAGCACAGGAGACCGCCGTCTACACGCACGGGCACCACGAGTCGGTGCTGCGGTCCCACACCTGGCGGACGGCCGCCAACTCGGCGGCCTACCTGCTCGGTTCGCTGAAACCGCACATGAAGGTCCTGGACATCGGCTGCGGCCCGGGCACGATCACCGCGGACCTCGCGGAGCTGGTCCCCGACGGACACGTCACGGGGGCCGACCACGCGCCGGGGATCCTGGACACGGCCCGGGCCACGGCCGCCGGGCGCGGTCTGACCAACGTCGACTTCACGGTGGCGGACGTGCACGCCCTGGACTTCCCGGACGACACGTTCTGCGTGGTCCACGCCCACCAGGTGCTGCAGCATGTGGGCGACCCGGTGCAGGCGCTGCGCGAGATGAAGCGCGTGACCAGGCCGGGCGGCTTCATCGCCGTACGGGACTCCGACTACGCGGCCATGACCTGGTACCCGGCGTCCCGGGGGATGGACGACTGGCTGGACCTGTACCGCCGGGTGGCCCGCGCCAACGGCGGGGAGCCGGACGCGGGGCGCCGGCTGAAGTCCTGGGCCCTGGAGGCCGGCCTGACCGACATCACGGCGACCTCCGGCACCTGGACCTTCGCCACCGCCGAGGAGCGGGCCTGGTGGAGCGGCCTGTGGGCGGACCGCACCCTGGCCTCCGCCTACGCGGAACGGGCCACCGGGGGCGGCCACGCCACACCGGAACAGCTGCGGGCCGTCTCGGACGCCTGGCGGGAGTGGGGCACGCACGAGGACGGGTGGTTCTGTGTACTGCACGGAGAGATTCTGTGCCGAAAGGAAGCCTGAACCGCCGTTTTCGGGAAACCCGGAAAGCAGGAGGTTCACATTATGGTTCCCATTCTGCTGGTACTGCTTCTGGTGCTGATTCTTTTCGGTGCCGGATTCGCGGTGAAACTGCTCTGGTGGATTGCGCTGGCTGTTCTGGTGCTATGGCTTCTGGGCTTCCTGATGCGGGGTACGACCGCGGGCGGAAGCAGGGGTCGTTGGTACAGGTGGTGAGGTAGGGCCCCGGCCCCGGGAAGGCGACTCGGTCCCGGGGCAGTCAGTCCCGGGGCAGCAGAGGTCCGAGCGGCCCGAGGTCCAGATTCAGGTCCTCGGGCCGCAGTCCGTACCGCTCGCGCAGTTCGGTCATACGGTCGTCCAGGAGCATCAGCGTCAGGCCGATCCGCTCCTCCTGCTCCTCGTCGAGGTCACCGGCGTCGAAACGGCGCAGCGCCTGGCGCTCCATGAGCTGGCGCAGCAGTTCCACCACGGTGAGCACGAGTTTGACCAGGTCCCGCTCGACGGTGTCGGGTTCGAGGTCGAGGCGGTTGCGTCGTTCGGTCACGTCCGGCTCCCCACGGTTCAGTCTCCCCACGGCGACGGCACCTGCGCGTTCACCGAGCTGATCAGCGCGTTCAGGTCGATGCGGACGAGGTCGACGTCCGCGATGCGCAGGGTGATGTCGCCGGTGATGACGACCCCGCCGGCCAGCAGCCGGTCCAAGAGGTCCACCAGGGCGACCTCACGACGCTCGATCACGGTCACGGTTCACTCCTCCCCGGCGAAGGAATAGGCGGCCCAGGGACCGGTGAGTTCCACCCGCATTCCCGGGACGTCGTCCTTCTGCCGGTCCACCAGTTCCACGAATTCCTCGGATTCCTCGCGCGGCACGAGATAGGCCGCATTGAGCACGTTGCGTCCCGAGGCACCGGAAAGCGTGGCGTTCTGCGGGGCGTGCAGCCGGGAATCCTCGGCGAACGCGGCAAGCGTTTCGTGCAGGCGTCCCGCGAAGGCCTCCGCCCGCTCCCACATGTTCTCGTTCGTGCGCATCCGCATACGCCGCTGCCGCAGATAGTCCCGCCCCGACACGGCCTTTCCCGCCGGAACGCCGTCGTCCGAGCCTGCCCCGCCCTGCGCGCCGTCGGCGGGCTCCGGCTCGGCGTACACCTTGACGCCCCACTCCACCCGGCCGTGCAGCCGCTCCAGGGTGCGCCGCAGGGACTCCTCGCGTTCCTCGATCATCACGCGGACGCCGCTGTCGTCCCGGAAGACGGTGCCCAGGCGCAGCGGCAGCGGGGTGGTGACGACGGTGAGGGCGTCGATCACGCCCTGGTGGGCGCGGGCGGTGGCGGTCAGCCAGTCCAGGTCCTCCAGATGGCTGCGGAGCGGTCCTTCGGCGAAGTCCCGCTCCGGCACGTGGCTGACCACGGCGACCAGGCCGTGGTGGTGCAGCAGTCTGGGGGGATCACCGGCCACCCCGGACAGCTGGGACTGGAGCGGGGTGCCGAAGGGATGGCAGACGGCGTAGACGTACCGCAGTCCGGTCATGGGTTCTCCTCCTCGGCACGGGCGGGTTCGAGTTGTTCGAGGCGCGCGAGCCGTTCACGCAACTCGGCGTTCTCCCGGGCGAGTTCGTCGCGCCGGGCGCGGGAGGACAACGCCGGGTCGTCCTCCCACCAGTCGATGCCCATCTCCTTGGCCTTGTCGACCGAGGCGACGATCAGCCGCAGCTTGATCGTGAGCAGTTCGATGTCGAGCAGGTTGATGCGGATGTCGCCGGCGATCACGATGCCCTTGTCGAGCACCCGCTCGAGGATGTCGGCGAGGTTGGCGCCGCTCCCCTGGCCGTAGGGCTCGGGCACCCGGCTGGGCATGGTCATCGTCGGCTCCCGCCTTCGGCGTACTCGTACTCTTCCTCGTCCTCAGGTGCCTCCGCCTCCGGCTCCGCTGTGTCCTCGTCGTCCTCGTCGTACTCCTCGTACTCGTCCTCGGTGTCCTTCGGCTCCCCGCCGTCGCCTTCGTCCTCTTCCTCCTGATCCTCTTCCTCCTCTTCTCGCTCCTCGTCCTCCGCGTACGGGCCCTCTTCCTCCTCGTCCTCGTACGTCTCCTCGTCCCGTGCCTCGGGCTCCTCGGACTCCTGCTCCTCCTCGGCCACGGCATCGTCGTGGCTCCGGACGACCTCGCCGTCCTGGATCTCGCCGCGCCAGCCGTCCTCGGCCTCGCCCTTGAGGGTGATGAAGCGGGCGTAGTGCTTGAGGTCGAGCCGGGCCCGGCGGCCCTGGGCGCGCCAGATGTTGCCGGTCTTCTCGAACAGGCCCTTGGGGTAGTACTCGATCACCAGCAGGACGCGGGTGAGGTTGTCGGCGAGGCGGTGGAAGGAGACGACGCCCTTGGTGGTGCCCTTGGCGCCCTCCGAGGTCCAGGAGATGCGGTCGTCGGGGACCTGTTCGGTGGTGGTCGCCTTCCAGCTGCGGTTGGACCAGAAGATCTTCATCTGCCAGTCGGTGTGGGTGTCGTCGGCACGGTTCGCGCTCTTGACGCCCTTGGCGAAGGTGGAGAAGTCCTGGTACCGGGTCCACTGGTCGTAGGCCGTGCGCAGCGGCACGCCGACGTCGATGAACTCGATGATGACGGTCGGCTTCTGCCCCGCCCCGCCCTTGCGTTTGCCCTTGCCCTTGCCGCCGACGAGGTTCTTGAAGGCACCGACCACGTTGTCCTTGGCCCGGGAGGCGCCGACCTCCACCGCGCTGCGCACCGGCCCCTTGCCCTCGGCGAGCTTGCGGCCGCCGTCGAGGGCGAGCTTGGCGAAGCCGGGGCTGTTGCCCTCGGCGATGTCGTTCAGCTTGCCGGTGGTCTCACCGAGCTTGTGGCCGACACCCACCAGGAGGCGCTGGACCTGTGCGGCGAGATACTCCTGCACCTCGGCCTTGAGCCGGTCGGCGGCCTCGCTGCGGGCGACGTCGGTGACGGGATTGCTTCTGGCCTTGTCGGTGACGTTCCGGGCGGCACCGAGGGTCTCGGTCATCGCTCGCCGCCTCCCTTCGGCAGCCGGGCCCGCGCGGAACGGGCCGTGTCGCCGGCCGCGGCGGTCTTCTTCGCCGGGCCCGCGGTCTTCTTGGCCGGGCCCGCGGTCTTCTTGGCCGCCGCCTTCTTCGCGGGAGCCTTCCGCGCGCTCTTGGCCGCCTTCTTCGCGGGCGCCTTCCCGGCCGCCTTCTTCGCCGCGCTCGCGGTCTTCCTCCCGGATGTCTTCCGGTCGTCTTCGGCGTCGTCGGCGTCGGCGGTGTCGTCGTAGTCCTCGTCGGACTCCTCGTCCCGCCGGTTCTCCGGCTCCTCGGACTCGGCCCTGTCCTCTTCCTCGTCCTCCTCGTCCTCGAAGCCGAGGTCGGAGGTGTCCGGGACCACGCCCGAGAGCTGGTCGCGGACCTGGGCGGTCCGACCGTGCAGCCGGTCGGCGAGCGCGTCGATCTGCCGCTCGACCATGGCGCCGGAGGCCGCCTTGCCGACACCGCGCAGGTCCTCGCGCAGCTGGTCGCCGATCTCCTTGAACTGCGGGTTGTTCCGCAGCTGTCCGGACACCAGGTCCGCGAGCGCCCGCGGGCTCAGGTGCATCCGCTTGCCGGCCACCAGGGTGCCGACGGCGAACGCCAGTTTCAGTTTCCTGGTGCGTCCCAGGAAGTATCCGGCCCCTACCGCGAGGCCCATTCCCACTCGGTTCATCGTGCCGTCCCGTCACCCGTCCCCACGCCACCGCGCAGGGCGATCTCCAGCCGGTCGAGCAGTTCGTCCTCCTGCCGGTCGAACTCCTCCTCGTCGATCTCCCCCGCCTCCAGCCGTTCCTCCAGCCGGGCGAGTTCGGCCCGGACCGTGGCCGGGTCGTAGTAGAGGCGTTCCGCCTCGCGCAGCACCTGTCCGATCACCCACGCGCTGCCGCGTACCGGTGCGAACGGCAGCAGCAGCACTTCCGAGATCAGTCCCACGGGGCGCCCTCACTCCTCGGCGCTGTCCGCACCGGCCCTGCTGGCCGCGGGCTCGGCGGGCCCGGGGTCGACGAAGCTGTACGGCGGCAGCGGGCCGTTGACCCTGAGTTCGAGGTGCGGATGGCCCTTGCGGACCTGCTCCACCTCGTTGAGGAAGGCCGCGGCGGAGTCCCGGTGCACCAGGAACGAGACGTTGGCGAGCCAGCCGGTGGACTCGGGGCCCACGCTGATGGCCTCGGCGACCGGTTCCAGGGCCCGCTGCACCTCGGTGGCGTCCTCGGCCTCGCGGGCCTTGACGGCCGCGACCACCATCTCGCCGAGTTGCAGCCGCTGCTCGTAACTGCCGCCGCCCGCCTGCCGGTTGGCCTCGGTCAGCGCGCGGATCTCCGGGTTCTCGGACATCACGCGGTGCAGCACGGCCTCCTCGTCGTGCGTGGCCTTGACGTTGTACTCGACCCTGCCGTCGAGGGTGCGCAGCCGCTCCGCGTAGTGGCTTGCGCGCTCGGCCAGCACCCCGGTGACGGTGGAGTCGTCGGGGGCGACGCTGCCGAACCGCATGGGCAGCACGCAGGCGGCCGCGCCGGCCTCGCTGAGCACGTTCTGGTGGGCGAGCAGGTCCCGGCGCTTGGGGCGCAGGCCCTCCGGCGCGTCACTGACGACCGCCGCGAGCTCGCCCTCCTTCAGGATGCGCACGGGGCGCGGCGGGTCGCCGACACCTCCCATGCCCTCCGGCAGCGAAGGGTGGGACGCGGCGGTGATGCCGTACACGTACGTGCTCACTGCTCTTCCTCCTTCCTGCGCGAGGCGGTGGACTTGCGGGCACGCGGCCTGGACTCGCTCTGACCCTCCTCACGGGCCTCCTTGAAGGCACCGGAGATGGTCTCGGCGGCGCCGGACAGCGCTCCCTTGGACTTGCCGCGGGCGCCGGACTCGGTGATCGAGCCGACGACGTCGGGCAGCCCGGGGCTCTTGTTCGGGCCGGACTCCAGGTCGAGCCGGTTGCACGCCTCGGCGAAGCGCAGATACGTGTCGACGCTGGCCACGACGACACGTACGTCGATCTTCAGGATCTCGATACCGACCAGGGAGACCCGTATGAACGCGTCGATGACGAGACCCCTGTCGAGGACGAGTTCCAGAACGTCGTAGAGGCCACTGCTGCCGCCTCCGCCGCCGCTCTGCTGGGCCGGGACAACGGTCATGTCGACCGCGCCTCCTTGTCTGTGGGTTCGTGTGTGGGTGCGGGACGGCGGCCTAGCGGCCGCCCTGCCTGTGTGCGTCGGCCCGCCCGCGTTCGTAACGGCGAACGCGCCGGTAGCCGGTGAGTTGGCCGTCCGGATCGAGGTCGACCTGGTAGCTCGCCATCAGGCTCATCGTGTCGGGCACGCGGGCGAGTTCGAGGACCTCGACCTCCAGGGACCAGCCGTCCTCCGTCTGCTCGAAGGAGGACACGTTCTCGGCGGACATGCCGGTCAGCTCGGCGAGCTGGGCGCGCGCGTGGCGCAGCACCTCCATGGGGGCCGGCCGCTTGCCCTCTCCCGCGTTGTTACCTGTGCCCTTTTCTGCGTCTTTGGGGTTGTTCCGTGAATTCTGTGACTCTGATGAGTTTTTTGTGTTCGTCATGGCCACCTCTCACATGCGGGTGGCCGTTCATGTGTTCGCCAAACCTCAGGGCCTCAACGCGTTGAGGCGCCGGCGCGCCGGCCCCAGGGCGCGTCCCCTGGCCGGCACCCCGGCCCACGGGTTGGTGCGGGCCTGCTCGACGGCGTCGGCGACGGTCCAGCGGCGGGCGTCGAGGTCCGCGTCGTCGAGCTGGGCCCAGGTGATCGGGGTGGCCACGGGGGCGCCCGGCTTGGCGCGGACGGTGAAGGGCACGACGGCGGTCTGGGCATAGGCGTTGCGCTGCACGTCGAGGTAGAGCCGGTCGCCGCGCTCCTTCTTGCGGGCGGCGGTGGTGAGCGTGTCGGGGTGCCCCGCGACGAGGGTGTCGGCCACGTCCCGGGCGAAGGAGCGGACCTCGTCGAAGTCGTGGTGCCCGTCGACCGGGACGATCACATGCAGGCCGCGGGAGCCGGTGGTCATCAGGGCCGAGGGCAGCTTCAGCTCGTCCAGCAGCTCCCCCAGCAGCCGGGCCGCCTCGCGCACCGCGCCGAAGTCGTCCCCGCTGGGATCGAGGTCGAAGACCATGCGGTCGGGCCGCTCGATCCGGCCGACCCGGGACAGCCAGCGGTGCAGGGTGAGGGCGGCCTGGTCGGCCAGGTACACCAGGGTGGCGGTGTCGTCGCACACGGTGTGGCAGACGGTGCCGCCCTCCTTGGGGACCTCGACCCGGTGGATCCACTCCGGGTAGGTGTCCGGGGTGTTCTTCTGCATGAACCGGGGGCCGTCGAGGCCGTCGGGGTGCCGCTCCAGCATCAGCGGACGGCCGCGCAGGTGCGGCAGCATGAAGGGGGCGACGGACCGGTAGTAGTCGACCAGGTCGCCCTTGGTGTACTCCTTCGCGCCGTCGCCGTCACCGCCACCGTCGCTGCCACCGGGGAAGAGGACCTTGTCCTGGCGGTGGATCCGCACGCTGTGCCGGCCTGCCCGGACGGTCCGCGCGGCGCCCCGGGTGTCGTCCGCGCTCACCGCACGACCGCCTCCTCCACGAGCAGCTTCCCTGCCGCCGCGATCGACTCGGCGTCGATGCCGGCCGCGTGCAGCTGCTCCTCGGGGGACGCCGAGCCCGGCATCGTCCGGACGGCCAGGCGGACCAGGCGCGGGGTGGGCCGCCCGTCGAGGAAGGCGTCCAGGACGGCGTCACCGAGGCCGCCCTCCTCGTGGTGGTCCTCCACCGTCATCAGACAGCCGGTGTCCTCGGCGGCCTGCCGCAGGGTGAAGCGGTCGACGGGCTTGACCGAGTACAGGTCGATCACCCGGACCCGGATGCCGTCCCGCTCCAGCGCGTCGGCGGCGGCCAGCGCCTCGAAGACGGTGACGCCCGCCGCCACGATCGTCAGCCGGTCCCCGTCGGAGGACCGCAGCACCTTGCTGCCCCCGATCGGGAACTCCTCGTCGGGCCCGTAGATCACCGGGCTCTCGCCGCGGTTGGTGCGCAGATAGCGGATGCCGTCGAGGCCCGCCATCTCGGCGACGAGGTGGGCGGTCTGGTTGGCGTCGCACGGGTACAGCACGGTGGAGCCGTACACGGCCCGCATCATCGCCAGGTCCTCCAGGCCCATCTGGCTGGGCCCGTCCTGCCCGATGGCGACACCCGCGTGGGAGCCGACGAGGTTGATGCCGGAGCCGCTGATCGAGGCCATCCGCACGAAGTCGTAGGCCCTGGTCAGGAAGGCGGCGAAGGTCGAGGCGTAGGGCACCCAGCCGCGCGCGGCGAGTCCGACGGCGGCGGCGACCATCTGCTGCTCGGCGATGTAGCACTCGATGTAGCGGTCGGGGTGCTCCTTGGCGAAGAACTCCGCCCGGGTGGAGTCGCCGACCTCGCCGTCCAGGGCGACGACGTCACCGCGGCCGGTGCCGAGCGCCGTGAGGGCCTGTCCGAAGGCGTTGCGGGTGGCGACCTCGTCGCCCTTCTCGAAGCGCGGCAGTTCCAGGTGCCCGGCGCGCACGGCGTGCAGCACGCGGGCGGCCGGCGGCTCGTGGACCTCGACGCGGATGTCCCGGACGCCGCCGAGCTCCTCGATCGCCTCGTCGGCGTTCTTCAGCGGCTTTCCGTGCAGCCCCTCGCGGTCCTGTACGTCGGTGACGCCCTTGCCCTTCAGGGTGCGGGCGAGGATCGCGGTCGGCTGGCCCTTGGTGGACTCGGCCTCGCCGTAGGCGCGTCCGATCGCGTCGACGTCGTGGCCGTCCACCTCGACGGTGTGCCAGCCGAAGGCCTGGAAACGGCGGGCGTAGGCGTCGAGGTCGTGGCCGTGCCGGGTGGGTCCGCGCTGGCCGAGCCGGTTGACGTCGACGATCGCGGTGAGGTTGTCGAGGTGCTCGTGCCCGGCGTGCTCGGCGGCCTCCCAGATGGAGCCCTCGGCCATCTCGCTGTCGCCGCACAGCACCCACACCCGGTATCCGGTGCGCTCCAGCCGCTTGCCCGCCAGGGCGATCCCGACGCCGACCGGCAGCCCCTGCCCGAGTGAGCCGGTGGCCGTCTCCACCCAGTCCAGCCGCCGCGGTGTGGGGTGCCCTTCGAGGCGGCTGCCCACCTTGCGGAAGGTGAGCAGCTCCTCGTCGTCGATGGCACCGGCCGCCTTGTAGGCGGCGTACAGCAGGGGCGAGGCGTGGCCCTTGGACAGCACGAAGCGGTCGTTGCCCGGGTGGGCGGGGCGCTCGAAGTCGTAGCGGAGGTGGTTCGCCAGCAGGACGGCCATCAGGTCGGCGGCGGACATCGAGGACGTGGGGTGCCCGGAGCCCGCCGCGGCGGCCGCGCGCACACTGTCGACGCGCAACTGCTGGGCGAGGTCGACGAGTTCACCGGTGTTCATGAGTCTCCTTCCGCGGGGGTGTCTGCGGGAGTGTCGGCGGGCGCGTCGTCGGTGCGGCGCACCGGTCCGGGGGCCTTGCCGGGGTCACCGCCGGGCTGATTGCGGGCGGGTTCGCCGCCGGGCTGGTTCTTGGCGGGCTCACCGCCCGGCTGGTTCTTCGCCGGCTCGGGAGCGGGCCCGTTCCCGGCCGCCCCAGAGGCGGACCGGTTCTCGGCCGGTCCGTCGGGCCGCGTGTCCCGGGCGGTGGCCGCGCCCGGTCCGGACATGGCCTCGGTCTCCTGTCGGCCCGGCGGCCGGCCCGGTACCCGGGCCAGTTCCGGGGAGGCCGTGTCCAGGGGCACCGACCAGGAGCGTACGAGGCCCAACTGGACCGCCTGGCGCGGCAGGACGGAGTCGAGCAGCCAGTCCGCGGCGACCCGGACGCGGTTGCCGGGCATCGCCGCGAGGTGGTAGCCGCGGGTGACCGCGCCGGCCGCCACGCCGGACAGCGGGACGCCCAGCGGGTTGGCGGCGGCCTTCGCCCCGCCCAGGTCCACGACGAAGCCCAGGTCCCGGTGCTCGTAGGGGCGCCGCATGCCGACGCCCAGCGAGGCGGCGATGTTGCGGGCGGCCGTCCGCCCCTGCCGCCAGGCGTGCTGAGCGGTCGTCGGGGTGAACTGCCCGGGGTTGCGCAGGTCGGGCACCGCGGCCGCGTCACCGCACGCGAACACCTCGGGCCGGCCCGGCACTTGGAGGTGCGGGTCGACGAGCAGCCGTCCGCGCTCCATCGGCAGCCCGAGCGACTCGGCGAGCGGATCGGGCCGCACCCCCACGCACCACACCAGCGTGCGCGACTCGACGAACTCCCCGTCGGTCAGCAGCACCCCGTCCGGCGTGGCCTCCTTCACGGAGGTCCCCATGCGCACCTCCACGCCGCGTTCCTTCAGCGTGCGGTCGGCCGTCCGGGAGAGCCGTTCGTCCAGCTCGGGCAGGACCCGGTCGGCCACGTCCAGGAGCAGCCAGCGCGGCCGCATGCCCTCCCGGAGCGGGTGTTTGCGCACCTGCGCGTCGGTGAACAGCTTGCCGTGCGCGGCGACCTCGGTGCCGGTGTAGCCCGCGCCGACCACGACGAAGGTGCACCGGGCGGCACAGCCCGCGGGGTCGTCGGTGGCCGCCGCGAGTTCCACCTGCCGGGTCACGTGGTCGCGCAGGTACAGCGCCTCGGGCAGGCCGCGGAAGCCGTGGGCGTTCTCGGCGACGCCCGGGATGGGCAGCAGCTTGTTGACGCTTCCGGCGGCCAGCACCAGGCGGTCGTAGCCGAGCGTGCCCTCGTCGCCCTCGGGGTCGGTGTAGTGCACGGTCCGGGCGTCCAGGTCGATGCCGTCGGCCTCGCCGAGCACCAGGCGGACGTGCGGCAGGGTGTCGGAGAGGGAGACGGTGACCCGGCGGGGCTCCAGGATCCCGGCCGCGACCTGGGGCAGCAGGGGCAGGTACAGGAAGTAGTCGGTCGGGTTCAGCAGGGTGATGTCGGCCTTGCCGCGGGACATCCGGGACAGTTCCTTCGCCGTCCGGTACCCGGCGAAGCCGGCTCCGACGATCACGATGCGGGGTCGACTCACGGTTCGCCTCCGGGGCTGGTCGCGTACCTCGGGAGCCTTCCGCGTCCCCCTGGTCCAGGCCGCCAAACGTCCGCCCGGGCTCCGTTACGGCCGCCGGTTTCCCCGCCGGGCGCCGGGTACTCGGTCGGCGAACCGCCCGCCCACCCTCGTGGAGGCACTTTCCCCATGCCCGAGTACGGCTACTTCCTCTCGTGCGAGCAGTACGGTCCCGCGGAGCTCATCGAGCAGGCGCGGATGGCCGAGCAGGCCGGGTTCCAGTCGCTGTGGATCTCCGACCACTACCACCCGTGGAACGACGCGCAGGGGCAGAGCCCGTTCGTGTGGTCGGTGATCGGCGCGCTGTCCGAGGCCGTGTCGCTGCCCGTCGAGACGGCGGTGACCTGCCCGACCGTGCGGATCCATCCCGCGGTGGTGGCCCAGGCGGCCGCGACGAGCGCGGTGATGACCGACGGCCGCTTCCGGCTCGGCGTCGGCACCGGCGAGGCGCTGAACGAGCACGTCGTCGGCCATGTCTGGCCGCCCGCGCACATCCGCCTGGAGATGCTGGAGGAGTCCATCCAGATCATGCGGCGGCTGTTCACCGGCGAGGAGGTCAACCACCACGGCACGCACTACACGGTGGAGAACGCCCGCCTGTACACGGTCCCCGACGAGCCCGTCCCGATCGACATCTCCGGCTTCGGGCCCGCGGCGACCAAGCTGGCCGCCCGGGTCGGCGACGGCTTCATCACCATGGCCCCGGAGGCGTCGATGGTGGAGCAGTACCGCAAGGGCGGGGGCGGCGGGAAGCCGGTCAGCGGCGGCACCAAGGTCTGCTACGACACCGACAGGGACGAGGCGGTACGGACCGTGCACCGGCTCTGGGCCAACGAGCAGCTGCCGGGCGAGCTGAGCCAGGTGCTGCCGTCCCCCAGGCACTTCGAGCAGGCGCAGACCCTGGTCACCGAGGACATGGTCCGCGACAGCCGGGTGTGCGGCGACGACGTGGACGAACACGTCGCGGAGCTGAAGAAGTTCGCGGACGCGGGCTTCGACCTCGTCTATGTCAACCAGATCGGCCCCGACATCCGAGGCTTCTTCGACTTCTACCGTACGAAGGTCCTGCCGCAGCTCCAGCAGAGCCGCTGAGCGGATGCGGAGGCCGTGATGAAACTCCGCCCGCCCGTGGTGTCCGTGTACACCGTGCCGACCGACGCCCCCGAGGCGGACGGCACGCTGTCCTGGGACACCACGACCGTGGTGATCGCCGAGGTGAGCGCGGGCGACGCGAGCGGCACCGGCTGGACGTACGGTCCGGCGGCGGTCGGCGACTTCCTGCACGAGCACCTCGGCCCGCTCGTCGAGGGCCGCGAGGCCCTGGACATCCCCGCCCTGCACGACACGATGTGCCGCTCGGTGCGCAACGCGGGCCGCCCCGGCATCGCCGCCTGCGCGATCTCCGCCCTGGACATCGCCCTGTGGGACCTCAAGGCCCGGTTGCTGGAACTCCCGCTGGCCCGGCTCCTCGGAGTGGCCCGGGAGACGGTGCCGGTGTACGGCAGCGGCGGCTTCACGACGTACCACGACACCCATCTGGCCGCGCAGTTGAACGGCTGGGTGCACGGGCAGCACATCCCCCGCGTCAAGATCAAGATCGGTGAGGCGTGGGGGCGCGCGGTCACCCGCGACCTGGCCCGCGTCCGCGCCGCCCGCCAGGTCATCGGGACCGAGGCGGAGTTGTACGTCGACGCGAACGGCGCCTACACGCGCAAGCAGGCGGTGCGCGTCGGCCACGCCCTGGCCGAGCACGGCGTCGGCTGGTTCGAGGAACCGGTCTCCTCGGACGACCTGACGGGCCTGCGCCTGGTCCGCGACACGGTGGTGTCCGACGTGACGGCGGGCGAGTACGGCTACGACCTGCCCTACTTCGCCCGGATGATCGCGGCCGGCGCCGTCGACTGCCTCCAGATCGACGCGACGCGCTGCGGCGGCCTCACCGAGTTCCTGCGCGCCGCCGCCCTGGCCCACGCCCACGGCCTGGAGGTCTCCACCCACTGCGCCCCGCACGTCCACGCGGCCGCGGCGGCCTCCCTGCCCAACCTGCGCCACATGGAGTGGTTCCACGACCACGTCCGCATCGAGGACATGTTCTTCGACGGCGCCCTCGACCCGACCGGCGGCGAGGTACACCCCGTCTGCGGCATCGGCCACGGCCTGACCCTGCGGACGGAGGAGGTGGAGGAGTACCGGGTGGCGTGATCACCGCCCACGTGATCATCGCGGTGATCATCGCGTGGGCGTGCTCACCGGCCTCGTCCACGGCGGCGCAGACCTGCCGTCACCGCGGCACCGAGGCCACCGATCCCGGCCGCCACCAGCCCCGCCCCCAGCCGCCCGCGGTTGCGCGAGACCCAGTCCTGGGGGCTGCCGGACACGGCCTCGTCGTCGAAGCGCCCATGGGCGCCGTGGTCCCGCCCGTGCGGTCCGTCGGCCGGTGCCCACAGGTTGCCGGGACCGGCGTGCGGCCCGTCGTCCTGCTGGGAGTCGAAGCCGGTGCGGGCCAGGTACCGGTCCAGGAACCCGGGGGCCACCGCGTTGGCGATCAGGGTGGCCGCCGTCGACCCGCCGACCCAGTACTCGCGCCGCCGCCCGTGCGAGGCCGCGTGCACGACGGCACGGGCGGCGACCTCCGGCTGGTAGACGGGCGCGACCGGGCGGGCCCGGCCCGGCATCCGGTTCACCACCCAGTCGAACTGCGGGGTGTTGACCCCGGGCAGCTGCACCATCGTCGTACGGACACCGCTGCGTGTGTGCAGCAGCTCGCACCGCAGGGACTCGTTGAAGCCCTGGATGGCGTGCTTGGCGCCGCAGTAGGCCGACTGGAGCGGGATCCCGCGGTAGGCGAGCGCGGAGCCCACCTGGACGATCGTGCCGCGGTCGCGCGGCAGCATGTGGCGCAGGGCGGCCCGGGTGCCGAACACATAGCCCAGGTAGGTCACTTCGGTCACCCGCCGGAACTCGTCCGGCGTGACCTCGGTGAACGGGGCGAAGACCCCGGCGAAGGCGTTGTTGACCCAGACGTCGATGTGCCCATAGGCGTCCACGACCTGCTGGGCGGCGTCGTCGACGGCCTTGGCGTCGGCGACGTCGACGGTGACGACCAGTGCCTCACCGCCGGCGCGCTGCACGTCGTCCGCCGCCGCGGCGAGGCCCTCACGGCCTCGGGCGAGCAGGGCGACCCGGGCGCCGCGGGCGGCGAAGGCCACGGCCGTGGCCCGGCCCACACCGCCGCTCGCCCCGGTCACCACGACGACCTTGCCGTGCCCCGCCGACGCTCCCTCGTGGAAGTCGCGCACCGCGCATCACGCCCGGTGGTGCGGCTGCTCGGGGTCCTCGCCGGGGCGCGGTGCGGTGCCGGGCGCGCCCACCTGGGGCGCGACGGGCGGCATCGGCGGTACCGGCGCGGCCGCCCCGCCGGGCCCCGGCGGGACCAGGGGCATCGTGCCGGTGGTTCCCGGCTGCTGCCCGGCCGCCGCGACCTCGGCCTCGCGCGCGGCCGTCGGACGGGACGCGGAGGGCCGGGCGGCGCCGCGCAGCACATAGGCCAGGGCGCCGAGGATCGCCGCCGTGATGAGGGCGGCGGCCCAGTCGGGCAGGCCGATGGCGAGCGCCAGCCCCACGGCGAGCGCGACGGCCGCGCCCGCGTACAGGGCGACGGCGCCGGAAGCGGCGTAGAGCACGGCCTTGCGGCGTTGCTTGCGGGTCTGCTCGCGCAGTTCCTCGCGGACGGTCTCCCGAGCGACCTGCGCCAGCTCGTCGACCAGATGCCTGTCCAGGTGCTCCAGATGATCCAAGCGGTCCATGCCCGCCGGGTACCCGCACAGCCGTGCGGATAACGCGGGGTGACCCGGGCCAGCGTCGGGGGGGCTCTCGCGGCCGGGGCGGGGGGATCACGTGAAACGATCTCCGCGTCCCGGCCGGTCCAACTAGGCTCGTCCGCATGGACATTCTGGGAGCCACGCTGCGCGTCTGCGTCGACGACCTGGAGACCGCGGTCCCCTTCTACGAGAGGCTGGCGGGCGGCAGAGCCCTCCGCTTCGAACGCGGGGGCGTCCAGGTCGCCGCGGTCGGCTGTTTCCTGCTGATGAGCGGGCCCGAGGCCGAGCTGGAGGTACTGCGCAAGGTCTCCGCGACGATCGCCGTCAAGGACGTCGACGAAGCCCACCGGGTGCTCACCGAGCTGGGCGCCCACATCGTCGCGGGCCCGCTCGCGTCCCCGGCGGGCCGCAATCTGATCGCGATGCACCCCGACGGGATGGTCTACGAGTACGTGGACCGCGGCGGCGCCTGACCCCTCGGCCCAACTCAGTCCCCGACGAGGGCGGCCACCACCACGTCCGCGAGCAGCGCTCCCGCCGTGCCCTCCGGGTCCAGATCGGGGTCGTAGATGGTCACATTGAGGCCGACGCAGTGCGCGGAGGCGAGCAACGGCCTTAGCAGGGCGACGAGTTCGTCGGGCAGCAGGCCGTCCGGGTCGGGGCTGTCGACGGCGGGCATCACGCCCGGGTCGAGGACGTCCGCGTCCAGGTGCACCCAGAATCCGTCCACCTCGGGGATCTCGAAGGCCCGGGCGGTGGCCGTGGCGAGGGCGTCCGCGCCCCACTCCCGGATGTCGCCGACGGTCACGACGGGGATCTTCAGCGCGGCGAGTTCGGCCCGGTCCTCCTCGAACACGTCGCGGATGCCGAAGAACCGGACGTCCTCGTCGCGCAGATAGGGCCGCAGCCCTTCGAGGTCGGTCAGGTCGTCCTGCCCGCGTCCGGTGGCGAGGGCGACCTCCTCGCCGCCCGCCGCGCCGATCCGGTCGGAGTTGCCGGGATGCCGGAAGTCCGGTGAGGCGTCCATGGCGGCCAGGCCGTACCGCCCGAGGCGCCGCAGGGCGAGCGAGGCACCGAGCTGGATGGAGCAGTCGCCGCCGAGGACGACGGGGAAGTCACCGGCGCGCACCAGCCGTTCGACCCGGTCGGCCAGTTTCCGGGTGTACGCGGCGAGCGCGCCCGCGTTGAAGACGCCGTCGCCCTCCCGCCAGTCCCCGCGGTCGTAGCGCGGCGGCACGACCACCCCGCCCTCCAGCGCCCGCAACCGCTGCACGATCCGCTGCTCCCGCAGGGCCCCGGCGAGCTTGTAGCAGCCGGGCACGGTGCCGGGGGCGGGCGGGCGCAGGCCGAGGTTGGAGGGGGCGTCGAGCACGACGATATTCCGCATGCCGGGCATCCTCGCCGAGGTACGGTCGAGCGTCCACCGAGATACGCGAAGGAGCGACAGTGAGTGAGCGGCACACCTACCGGGTGATCGTGCGCGGTGCCTGGGACGGGCTCACCGACGAGGCCCGCGCCCGGCTGCTCGCCGAGGCCGCGGACCACGGGATGGGCAGCATGCGGTTCACCGAGGAGGGATCGCTGTCCTACGAGCCGTCACCGCTGAAGCACTTCTCGATGCGGTACGTGGTGGTGTCGGACGCGGCGGACGGCGAGGAGATGGCGGCGGCGATCGCCGAGGACCGGGCGGCGACGACCCTGGAGGGTCTCGGGTACGGCCACGGTGCTCTGCGGTCGAGTGTCACGGACCTCGACACCATGAAGATCAACTTCAAGCCCGCATCTCGGCGGTGATCGCCCACCGCTCGTGGTCGCGCCAGGCGCCGTCGATGTAGATCATGTTCGGGGAGAAGCCCTCCAGCCGGAAGCCGCAGCTGCGGGCCAGGGCGATGGAGGCGGCGTTGCCTGGCTGCACGTTGATCTCCAGCCGGTGCAGGCGCATCGGTCCGAAGGCGTGGTCGATCACCAGGTTCAGCCCTTCGCGCATCAGCCCCCGCCCGGCGGCGTGCGCGAAGGCGCCGTAGCCGAGCGCCCCGCACCGGAAGCCGCCCTCGACGATGTTGTTGATGTTGATGAACCCGGCGACGGCCCCGGCCTCGCCCCGCTCCGGCGCCTTCTCGCACACCAGGAAGCCCGCCTTGGCCGGATCCTCGATCAGCCGTCCCGCGTAGGCGGTGTAGGCGCTCGCGCCGGTCGGCGGGAAGAGCCAGGGCTGGTGCAGTTCCTTGCTCTCCCGGGCCCGGGCGGTGAACTCGGCGCCGTCCTCGTAGGTGAAGTGGCGTATGCCCACGCGAGGGCCCTCGGCGAGGTAACGGGAAGCGCTGTGCGGCATCCCGCCACCCTACGACGTCGTCGGTTCCGCCGTTCCGGCAAGCCCTACGGCCTCGTCAGTTGCGCCGTTTCATGAAGTACGCCCCGCACAGCGCCCCGATGAGACCGGTGGCGAGCAGGGCCGTCCACAGCGGCATCGTCACCTCCGGGATCAGCAGCCGGATCCTCGTCGTGCGGGTGTTCTCGAAGACGAAGATCAGGGCGAGGACGGCGAGCAGGACGACGACGACCCGCGCGGGCGTCACCACGCCGCCGCGGCCGCCGCGCTCGGAGGTCTTCGGGCTCATGCGACCAGGGTGGGCCCGCGGCCCCGTCCCCGCACGGCGAGGGGCACCCACCGGGTGACCCGACCATCGCGCCCCTCACCGCAGCGCCGGCTCCTCCAGCGTCAGCGTCCCCGCGTCCGCGTCCAGCTCCGCGGCCACCCCGAACGGGATCGTCAGCGCCCCCTCGCCGTGCCCGAACCCGAACTCCTCCACCACCGGCACCCCGAGTCCGCCGAGCCGGTCGAGGAACAGCGCCCGGACGCCGTCGTAGGCCTCGCACTTCTCCCAGGAGCCGAGGAGCACGCCCTGGACGCCGTCGAGCCAGCCGGCGCGCAGCAGCTGGGTGAGGTAGCGGTCGAGCCGGTAGGTCTCCTCCCCCACGTCCTCCAGGCACAGCAGTCCGCCGCGCGCGCCGGGCCGGGCGTGCGGGGTGCCCAGGTCGGCGGCGAGCAGGGACAGGCAGCCGCCGAGGGTGACGCCCCGGGCCCGGCCGGGCAGGAGTGCCGTGCCGCCGGAGGTGATCGTGCGGACGGTGTCCGGGGCGAACAGGGTGGCCTTGAGGTGCTCCTGGGCGTGGGTGTTCTTGACGAAGTCGATGCCGGCCGCCATCGGGCCGTGCAGGGTGACCAGGCCGAGCCGGGTGGCGAAGGCCTCGTGCAGCGCGGTGATGTCGCTGAACCCGAGGAACACCTTCGGCCCGGCCGCCCGCATCGCCTCCCAGTCGAGCAGGTCGACCATGCGCTGCGTGCCGTATCCGCCGCGGGCGCACAGCACGGCGGCCACGGCCGGGTCGCACCAGGCGTTCTGGAGGTCGGCGGCCCGGTCGGCGTCCGTACCCGCCAGGTAGCGGAACTCCGGGTGCCGGTCCAGCACATGGGGGGCCACCACCGGGTCCAGGTCCCAGCCGCGCAGGATGTCCAGGCCGGCCTGGAGCCGTTCCTCGGGGACCGGCCCGCTGGGCGCGACGACGGCCACGCGGGCGCCGGGCGCGAGTCTGGACGGCCTGAGAAGTTCCTTCACTTGGTGAGCTCCAGGGTCGGGACACCGGGCGGGTTCAGGCCGAAGACCTGGGCGTACAGGGAGAGTTCGGACTCCAGGACGCGGATCATGGTCTCCGCCCTGCGGAATCCGTGCCCCTCCCCCTCGAAGGCGATGTAGGCGTGCGGCACCCGGCGGCCCTCCAGGCGGGCCAGGAAGCGTTCGCACTGCGCGGGCGGGCAGATCACGTCGTCCAGGCCCTGGAGGAGCAGGAAGGGCGCGGTGATGCGGTCGGCCTGCTCGGTGGGCGAGCGCTCCGCGTACCGGGCGGGCACCTCGGCGTACGGCCCGACCAGGGTCTCCAGGTACCGCGACTCGAAGTCGTGGGTCTCGCCCGCGCCCCAGCCGGCCAGGTCGAGGATGGGGTAGATGATCGTGCCGCAGGCGTAGACGTCCGTCGTGGCGAGCGAGGCGGCCGCGGTCCAGCCGCCGGCGCTGCCTCCGCGGATCGCGAGCCGGTCGCGGTCGGCGGTGCCCTCGTCTGCGAGGGCCTGCGCGACCGCCGCGCAGTCCTCGACGTCGACCACGCCCCACTGCTCCCGCAGCAGGTTGCGGTACTCCCGGCCGTACCCGGAGGAGCCGCCGTAGTCGACCTCGGCGACCCCGATGCCCCGCGAGGTGAAGTAGGCGATCTCCAGGTCCAGGACGAGGGGCGCGCGCTGGGTGGGGCCGCCGTGCGCCCACACGACGTACGGCGGCAGCTGGTCGCCGGGGGCCGTGCAGGCGGGGTGGTGGGGCGGGTAGACGTGGGCGTGGATCTCGCGGCCTGCCGGGCCGGTGAAGGTGCGGATCTGCGGTTCCGGGTAGTAGGCGGCGTCCACCGGGTCGTCGTGCGGGGCGCCGATGACGCGGGCCCGGCCGGTGCGGGTGTCCAGTTCCACCACTTCGTAGGCGCTGCGCGGGCTGGCCCCGACGGCGACGACCCGTTCACCGTGCACCGCGAGGGTGGGCGCGAACTCGGTCCACGGGCCGGCCGCGTCGACGACCTCGCCGGTCTCGGGGTCCAGGATCCCGAGGGTGGTGGCGCCGCGGCCGTGCACGACCGCGATCAGCCCGCCCTCCAGCGGGGCGAACCAGCGGTGTCCGAGCTTCCACAGGGGGCCGCCGAACTCCTCCTCGCGCGGGCAGAGCGGCTCGCCGTCGCGGTAGAGGTTCCACCAGCCCGTCCGGTCGCTCGCGTACAGCAGACGCCCGTCCACCGACCAGTCGGCCTGCGCGATGGACTCCTCCGGGCCGCCCGCTACCGTCCGGGGCTCCCCGAAGGTCCCGTCGCCCGCGACCTCGGCGACGAGCAACTCGGTGCCGTCCCACGGCATCCGCGGATGGTCCCAGGCCAGCCAGGCGGCGCGCCGCCCGTCCGGCGACAGCCGGGGCCCGGAGACGAACCGGTGCCGGTCGTCGGTGAGTTCACGCACCCCGTCACGGTCCTGGGCGGCCGATCCGTCCAGGGGTACGGCGGCCAGGACGCGCCGCACGTCCACGGGCCCGTCCCCGGTGAACTCCTCCAGCACGCACCACACCTCGCCGTGTTCGAGCCGCACCTGCGGCTCCGCCCAGCGCAGTCCGCCGCCCACCGGGGAGACGGGGGTGAGCGGTCTCGGCGCGTCGCCGCCCGGCCGGTACGCGTAGAGCCGCTGGTCGGCGAAGTGGGCGAAGACGACGAGGGGTTCGCCGTCGACGACCGCTCCGCCCCAGGGCGTGCCGCCGTACTCGATGACCCGGCTGCGCACGTTCCACGGGGCCGGCAGCACCGGCTCCTCGGTGCCGTCGGCGCGCCGTCGCACCAGGGTGCGGCGGCCGCCCTCGGTGGGCCGGGGTTCGGTCCACCAGGCCTCGTCGCCGACGAAGCCGGCGTACTCGGGGTGTCCGTCGTGCGCGGCGGCGAGCGCCGCGTCGATGGGTGAGGGCCAGGAGCCGTAGGCCAGTGTCCGCACGTCGTCCCCCAGACGCCTAGGCGGTGCGCAGGAAGCGGTCGAGTACCCGGACTCCGAAGTGCAGCGCCTCGACCGGTACGCGTTCGTCGACCCCGTGGAAGAGGGCCTGGTAGTCGAAGCCCTTGGGCAGCTTCAGCGGTGCGAAGCCGTAGCCGGTGATGCCCAGCCGCGAGAACTGCTTGGCGTCGGTACCGCCGGACATGCAGTACGGCACCACGTGTCCCTCGGGCGCGAACTCCTCCACGGCGGCCCGCATTTTCGCGTACGTCGGTGAGTCCACCGGTGACTGGAGGGCGACCTCGCGGTGCTGGAACTCCCAGTCCACGTCGGGTCCGGTGAGCCGGTCGAGGGTGGCCCGGAACTCGTCCTCGGCGCCCGGGAGATACCGGCCGTCGACGTACGCGACCGCCTCCCCGGGGATCACGTTGACCTTGTAACCGGCGTCCAGCATGGTCGGGTTGGCGCTGTTGCGGACGGTGGCCTCGACGAGGGCGGCGGCCGGGCCGAGCTTGTCGAGAAGGGCGTCCACGTCCCTGAGGTCCGTCTCGATGCCGTGGAGCGCGGCGAGTTCGGTGAGGGCGGCTCGCACGGTCGGGGTGAGCCGGAGCGGCCACTCGTGGGCGCCGATCCGGGTGACGGCGGCGGCGAGGCGGGTGACCGCGTTCTCCCGGTTCACCTTGGAGCCGTGCCCGGCGCGTCCACGCGCGGTGAGCTTCAGCCAAGCGGTGCCGCGCTCACCGGCGGCGATCGGGTACAGCTCGCGCCCGCCGCCGTCGTGGAAGGTGAACGCCCCCGACTCGCTGACGCCCTCCGTGCAGCCCTCGAAGAGCCCGGAGTGCTCGTCGGCGAGGAACCCGGAGCCGTCCTCGGCGCTGGCCTCCTCGTCGGCGGTGAAGGCGATCACGAGATCGCGCCGGGGCCGTACGCCCCGCCGCGCCCAGTCCCGTACGACGGCCAGGATCATCGCGTCCATGTTCTTCATGTCGACGGCGCCCCGCCCCCACACGACCCCGTCGCGGATCTCCCCGGAGAACGGGTGCACGCTCCAGTCCGCCGCCTCGGCGGGCACCACGTCCAGATGACCGTGGACGAGCAGCGCGTCCGCCGACGGGTCGGTGCCCTCGATCCGGGCGACCACGTTCGTACGGCCCTTGGTGCGCTCCAGGAGCACGGGCTCCAGGCCGGTGTCGGCGAGGAGCGCGGCGGCGTACTCGGCCGCGGGCCGCTCCCGGCAGTCGCCGCCGCCCCGGTTGGTCGTGTCGATCCGGATGAGGTCCGAGGTGAACCCGACGACCTCGTCCAGCGCTTGCCGGTCAGCCATACTGCTCCTCCACGGCGGCCGAGACGATGGTGGTGACCGCCTTGAAGGTACGGATTCCGTCGTACATGCGATCACTGGTGTACGCCACTTTCCGCTCCCCGATCCGCGTCACGCCCGGCACCACGGTGGCGGCCATCGCCAGATGCTCGGCGTCGAACTTCAACGCGATCGTGAACGGCCCGGCGCTCACCGGTTCCTGACGGACCGCCAGGGACGCGGCCTCCTTCGCGGCGGCCCGGATGTCGGCGGCGGTCCTGGCCGGCGTACGGCACACGGCCGCGTACCGCGACACATGGTCCTTGACCGCCACCTTCAGCGCCTCGGGGGCGTAGCCGAGCGCGTCCTCACAGGCCACGTCGTCGCCCGTCACCAGGACGACGGGCACGCCGTACTCCGCCACCACACCGGCGTTGAGCAGCCCCTCGCTCGCCCGCACGTCGTTCAGCCACACCCCGGTGATCGAGTTGGCGAGGTAGGTGTGGGCGAGGACGCCCTCCATGCCGGCGCCCGCGTGGTACCCGACGAACGCGATGCCGTCGACGTCCCCGTGCTGCACCCCCTCCACCATGGACAGCGACTTGTGCCGCCCGGTCAGCATCTCCACCCGCTCGTCGAGCCGTTCGAGCAGCAGGTTCCGCATCGTCCAGTGGGCCTCGTTCACGAGCACCTCGTCGGCACCGCCGTCGAAGAACCCGAGCACGGCCGCGTTCACGTCCGACGTGAACATGGACCGACACCGCTCCCACTGCGGCGTCCCCGGCAGCACGTCGGCCGGCCAGGTCACACCCGTGGCGCCCTCCATGTCGGCGCTGATGAGGATCTTCATGCCTGGTCACGTTACGCGCGCAAGCCGCTACCGGCCAGGAAGCCCAGGTGTTCTCGTGGTGCCGGGGCCTTTCAGTTCGGTGTCAAGCGCCGAACGGCTCCGTGGCAGGCGCCAACGACGTGTACGGCTCCCTCTCACCCGGCATGGATCCGGTCCACCAGGATGTCGATCACCAGCGGTGTGCGTGGACCGAAGCTCAGCAGCACGCCGTCCTCCAGGGTGACGACGCGTCGGTCCAGGCCGGCCGGGGTCTCGCGGATGCCGGGGATGTCGACCAGGCCGTCGACGCCGCCGACGGACTCCAGCCCCTTGTCCATCATCAGGATGACGTCGGGCCGGGCGGAGACGAGGGCCTCGCTGGTGAGGGGGGTGAACGGCTTGTCCAGGCCCCCTTCGACACCCGCGTCCACCGCTCCGGCCGCCGCGATCAGGGAGTCCGCGCCGGACCCCTTGCCGCCCATGAGGTAGACGGCCGCGCTGCCGCGCATGTAGAGGAAGGCCACCTTGGGCCTGCTGCCCTGGGGCACGGCCGCGCGGGCGGCGGCGAGTTCCTTGTCGATGCGGGCGTTGAGGGCCTGGCCCGCGGAGGGCACGCCGAGGGCCTCGGCGATGCGGGTGGTGCGGGTGGAGACGTCGGCGAGTTCGGTGGCCGGGTCGAGGACGACGACAGGGACTCCGGCGCCCCGGATCTGGTCGATGGCCTCCTTGGGCCCGGTGTCGGTGTCGGCGAGGACCACCGTCGGCTTCAGCGACAGCACGCTCTCCGCGCTCACGTCGTGGGCCCTGGTCACCTGGGGCAGCTTCTTCGCCTCGGCGAAGGTGGCGGTGATGTCCCGGCCGACGACCCGGTCCCCGAGCCCCAGCGTGAACACGATCTCCGCCACGCCGCCGTTGAGCGGCAGGATGCGCGAGGCGTCCTTCACGGTCACCCGGCGGCCGTCGGACGAGTCGACGGTGACGGGCAACTCCGGTGCGGGCGCCTTGCCTTCGAGGGGGACGAGAGTGTTCGTCGCGAGCTGCTTCTCGGCCGCCGCCGCCCGCTCGCCGGCCGAGGCCGCGGACGCGCTCGACCCCGATCCCGACCCCACTCCCGACCCCGACTCCGGCGAGGACGAGGAAGGCGAGGTGCCGCCGCAGGCAGCCGTCAGCAGCGCGAGGGCCAGCACGACCGGCGCCAGCCCCCTGCGCCGCGAAGGGAGTTTCCGGCATCTGTCGGACATACGCATCGCTTGGCCTTCCGAGTCTCTCGTGTGACATACCATCGGCCACCAGATTAGGTTAGGTTTACCTTATTAACTACTGGTGGGGGTGTTGACGTGAATGGGGCAAGTGGCCTGCGCGGCAGACGAGTTGCGGGAGCGGCCACCCTCGCGGCGATCGCCCTGACGCTCTCGACGACCTCGCCCGCCACGGCCGCGGGCGGCTCGGCGACGGGCCCCGAGGGCCAGCGGCTCACCGTCTCCAAGTCCTCCGGCCTCGACCCGGCCGGCGAGACGGTGACGGTGTCCGGCACCGGCTACAACACCGAGAAGGGCATCTACGTCGCCTTCTGCGTGGACAACGGCGCCGGGAAGACGCCGACCCCGTGCATCGGCGGCGTCGACATGTCCGGCGAGTCCGGGGCGTCGGTGTGGATCTCCTCCAACCCGCCGTCGTACGGCGAGGGGTTGGCCAAGCCCTACGGCGGCAGCGGGCACAAGGGCACGTTCAGCGTGAAGCTCAAGGTGCGTTCCAAGGACGCGAACACCGACTGCGGCAAGGCCGGCGTGACCTGCTCGGTGATCAGCCGCAACGACCACACCCGCGGCGGCGACCAGAGCCAGACGGTCCGGATCCCGGTCACGTTCGGCGGGAACGGGAGCGGAAGCGGGAACGGCACGTCGGGCGACGGCGGCGCCACCGCGACACCGAGCGCGAGCACCACCGGCGGCACGACGAGCGGCTCCGGCGACGGCGGTTCCGACGACGGCGGTACGGAGTCGTCGAGCGGGCCCCTGGCCGGCACCGGTTCCACCGCGCTGACGGTCGGACTCACCGCCGCCGGGCTGGTCGCGGCCGGCTCCGGCGCCTGGCTCTGGGCGCGGCGCCGTCGTACGGGACACGCGGGCGGCCCGAGCGCGCACTAGGAGCACAGGGAGCAGAGGGAGAAGTGAAGATGACGAAGAGACCCGGCGCCGTCGCCCTGGCGGGCGGCGCCCTGCTCGCGCTGCTGCACCCGGGGGCGGCCGCCGCACAGGGCGGGGAGGCGTTCCCCCGCGAGGTGTCCGGCGGATTCGCGAGCTGGACCACCACCGGCAACCGCCTCGCCGACCGGGGCGTGTCGGTCGACGTGACCGCCCCCGCCACCCGGAGTGCCGCGGACCGTGCCTGGTTCCCGGCCACCGCAGGCGGCGCGAACCCCGAAACCGGCGACGCGGACGTGGAGTTGGCCGGTTCGGCCCAACTCTCCGGCGCCGCACAGCCGTTGACGCTGAGCGGTCTGCGACTGGAGCTGCGCGACGGCACGGGCACGCTCCACACCCGGACGGTCGTCGGGACCGGGGCCCGTGAACTGGCCCTGGCCGACGTGACCTTGGGCGACACCGCCCCCGCCGTCCGCACCGGTGGCGTGACCTGGTCCGGGCTGAAAGCCTCCCTCACGGACGAGGGGGCACAGCTGCTGTCCGCGTGGAGCGGAAACCCCTTCTCGGAAGGGGACGATCTTGGCTTTCTCGACGTGACCGTGGGGACCGGGAGCGCCGGTACCGCGCCCACCCCACCCCCGTCACGGCCGGACGCGCCCTCGGGGCCGTCCGCCACACCCCCGCCCCCGCCCCCGGCACAGGACCCCGAGAAACAGCGGGCGGAACCCGCCGCCTCGGTGGCACGCGCCACTCTGGCCGCCGGCGGCGAACAGACCGTCATCGGCACCGGTTTCGAGCCCGGCGACGTGGTGCTGGTCGCCATCGACGACGATACCCGCCACCAGGCCGTGGCCGACACCGAGGGCCGGATCTCCCAGACCTTCCCGGTGTACGCGACGGCCGACGAGGGCGCGCACACGGTCGCACTCTCCACCGTGACCGGGGAGCGCGCCGCCACCACACGGTTCGAGGTCCAACCCGCCGCGGAGTGATCCGGCGTGTTACCGACACCCTTTGCACACCGAGGAGCGGGCCCCACGGCCCGCTCCTCGGCATGCCCAACTCTCCTGGTCCACCAAGGGCGTTGAGAACGTTTTGCCGACCGTTGACAATTCCACGGAACTCGTATTTAGGTTTGCCTTACCTAACTCCGATCGGAGTGGGGACACCCCAGAAAGGTGAGACGCTCGCCATGAGAGCCGTTCCTTCCGCACGTACCGCCGCCCGCGCCACCCTCGCCGTCGCCGCCTCCGCCGCCCTCACCCTGGGCCTGGCGACCTCCGCCTCCGCCGCCACCTCGACCCGCACGATCGTGGACGGCAGCACCACCTACAACCTGTCGGTGACCGCCCCGAACACCGCCTCCGCGGCCGGCCAGGTCATCAACGTCACCGGCTCCGGCTTCAACACCGGCCAGGGCATCTACGTCGGCCTGTGCGTGGTCAGCGGCGCCCCGGGCGCGGCCAAGCCCACCCCGTGCCTGGGCGGCCAGGACGAGACCGGCGCCACCGGCGCCTCGCACTGGGTCAACAACACCTTCGGCGGCATGTTCGCCAACAGCTCCAAGTTCGGCACCGGCGGCACCTTCAACGTGAACATCTTCGTCAAGGCCACCCTCGACGACGGCCGCGTCTGCGGCGACGACGTCACCTGCGCGATCGTCACGCGCGCCGACCACTTCGACACGGACGACCGCAAGTACGACGTCCACGTGCCCATCACCTTCCAGTAGCCGCCCGCCGGACCGGGCCCTCACGCGGGGGCCCGGCTCTCGCACGACCGGAGTGCCGGGCGCACCCGACACGTGAGGAACTCCCCATGACAGACGACACGCCCGGCCGGCAGCGGCCGGGCCGTACCGGCGGGCCGCGCCTCAGACGCCCCGCGGCTCTGCTGGGCGCCACCGCCCTGCTGGCCGCCGCGGTCACGGCCGTCACCGTCGGTTCGGCCGCCCAGGCCGCCGACACCCCGAAGACGGCCCTCGGCAAGAACGGCCAGAAGCTCTCCGTCTCCGCCTCCGCGAACCTGGACCCGGACGGCGAGACGCTCAAGGTCACCGGCGACGGCTACGACGACACCAAGGGCGTCTACGTCGCCGTCTGCAAGGACAACGGCGACAACCGCATCCCCACCCCCTGCCTCGGCGGTGCCGACCAGAGCGGCGGCAGCGGCGCCTCGGCGTGGATCATCCCCCGGGACGCCTCGGACGAGGGCGCGGGCACGGTCGCCGTCCGGTGGGGCGAGGGCGGCACCTTCGACGTCGAGCTCAAGGTCAGGGCCAAGGACGGCGGCCTCGACTGCCTCCAGGTCGCCTGCTCCGTCGTCACCCGCGTCGACCACAACGCCGCCGGCGACCGCTCCCAGGACGTCCGCATCCCGCTCTCGTTCGAGGGCCAGGACCCCGGTGGCGGGAACGGCGGCGGCGACGGCGTGGACGTGCCCGCCGGCACCGTCAGCTATGTGAAGGCCGCCGAGGCCACCGAGGTCGGCAAGCCGCTGGGTGTCCTGCTCCACCCCGACTCCGGGAAGCTGTACGTCGGTTCGGACAACATCCCGGACACCGGTGACGTCAACGAGGCCGGTCTGTACGTGCTGGACCCCAAGGACGGCAAGGTGCTCAGCCGGGTCGCCCAGGCCCCCGGCTCCACCGGCACGATGCTGCCCCGTACCGTCCAGCGGCTCATCGCCCCGCTCGCCGGTGACGGGGTGGTCTTCCAGTACCCGGTGCGCGGCATCGGCACCGCCAAGGACGGCGACACGGCCGCCAAGGGCGTCTGGCCGCCCGGCTCGACGGTCACCGGGGCGGCTCCCGGCACCGACGCGTCCACCGTCTTCATCTCCCAGGGCGCCGTCCTGTCCGAGATCGAGATCGCCACGGGCGCGGTGAAGCGCACGGTCACCCTCGAAGCGGGCGGTGACCTCGCCGCGGACAGCGCCCGCGGTGTCCTGTGGTCCGCCGAGGGCACGGGCGGGAAGCTGCGCCGCGTCGACGCGCGCTCCCTCGCCGTCACCGCCCAGGTGGATCTGCCCGCCGAGATCCTCTCCTTCGTCCGGGTCGACCCCGAGACCGGCAACGTCTGGGTGGGCACGGGCTATTCGGTGCTCGTCCACGACAAGGACGGCAAGCTCCTGACCACCCTCAAGGGCAAGGACCGGCCCACGGCGGTGGCCTTCGACAGGACCACGGGCGAGGCGTTCGTCCTGCGCGAGGACTACGGCACCGCCGACGACGGCGCGGACAACGTCGGCGCCCTGGAGGTGTACGACAGCGCCACCTTCCAGCAGGCGGCCCAGCCCCTCGCCCTGCCCGGCAGCCGCTCCGCCACCTTCGCGGGTGCCGCCGTGACCCCGGGCGCCGGCTCGGTCTTCGTCACGAACCAGGCCGAGAGCAAGGTCGTCCGGTTCGACCGCCGGGTCTCCCCCGAGGTCACCCAGTCCCCCACCGACCAGTCCGTCGCCCCCGGTGACACGGTGACGTTCGTCGCCGCCGCCACGGGCACCCCCGAGCCCACCGTGCGCTGGCAGGTCAGCCCGGACGGCGGCCAGACCTGGAACACCGTCGAGGGCGCCACGAAGAACGCGTACTCCTTCACCGCGAAGGCGGCGCAGAACGGCTACGCGTACCGGGCCGAGTTCACCAACTCCGTGGGCACCACCCGGACGTCGCCGATCACCCTCACGGTCACCGAGGCCGGCGGCGACGGCGGCGCGGACGGCGGGAACAACGGCGGCGAGGACGACGAACCGTCCGGCACGAAGACCGTCACCGGCCCCGAGGGCCAGAAACTGACCGTCACCCCGGTCAACCACCTCGCCACCGAGAACCAGACCCTGAAGATCACCGGTTCCGGCTACGACGAGGACAAGGGCATCTACGTCGCCCTGTGCGTCGACAACGGCGAGGGCGAACTGCCCACCCCGTGCATCGGCGGTGTCGACATGAGCGGCGCCTCCCACTCCTCGGCGTGGATCTCCTCCAACCCGCCGGACTACGGCGAGGAGTTGGCGACGCCGTACGGGGCGGGCGGTTCCTTCGAGGTCGAGCTGACGGTGGACGCCAAGGACGAGTTCACCGACTGCTTCAAGGCCACCTGCGTGCTCGCCACCCGCGCCGACCACACCCTCTCCGGCGACCGCTCCCAGGACGTGAAGGTCCCGGTCGCCTTCGTCGGCCAGGACCCGGTGGACACCGACCCGGGCACCGGTGACACCGGCGGTACGGGCGGCTCGGGCTCCGGTTCCGGGGGTTCGACGGGCGGCACGAGCACCACGGGCGGCGGCGCCGCTTCCGGCTCCACGACCGGCGGCTCGGGCACCTCGGCCACGGGCGGCGGCAGTCTCGCCTCCACCGGCGTCACCGTGCTCTCCGTCGCCGCGCTCGCGGCGGCCCTGCTGGGCGCCGGCTGGGTGGCCTACCGCCGCGGCCGCGCCGTCGGCTGACCGACGACACCGGGCCCTCCCCTCCGGAGGGCCCGGCCCGGTCGGCCCGAAGGCTCAGATCGACACCGCGACGGCGTTGTACGTCGTCTCCGGCGTCGGCGGGGTCGTGAAGCGCGCGTTGACCAGGTACAGGCGGTCACCGAAGCGGGCGGCCGTGGTCGGCACGTCGAAGCGCGGGTCGGTGACGGTCCGGCGCAGGGTGGCGGTGGTGGCCGCCTTGTCCAGGTCCCAGACGCTGATCAGGTTCAGCCGGTTCTGCACGACGTACAGCGTGCGGCCGATGCGCCACAGGCCGTCGCCGTTGACGACGGTGTCCTGGCCGACCAGCGTGATCCTGGTGGCGTGGCCCGTCCTCGGGTCCACGCGGTACAGCTCGCCCGGCGTGCTCTTGACGACGATCAGACCGCGGCCGTCGGGGGTGTCCACGATGCCGTTGCCGTTGTTGACGTCGGGCAGCTGCACCCAGTCGCCGGTCAGCGGCAGCGTGCGGATCCCGCCCGTCCGGCCGCCGCGCGGGACGCCGTAGAGGAACGCGGCGCGTGAGTCGGTGAACCAGGCGCGGTCGCCGAGGAGGGTCACGTCGTTGATGAAGTGGCCGGTGGGCTCGGAGAGTTGGTGGGTGACGAGGAGCTCGCCGGTGCGGGCGTCGTGCACGCGGGCGACGCCGGTGTTGCCGGCGACGTAGAGCAGCCCGTCGTGGTCGATCTTCAGCCCGACGGAGATCAGGCCGGTGGCCCCGGCGAAGAGGATCGCCCCCTCGCCGGTGCGCAGGTCGGTGCGGTAGATCGCGCCGTTGGCGCGGGAGCCCATGTAGGCGTACGGCTTGCGGCCGATGGCGATGCCCTCGGGGAGGAAGCCGTCGGGCAGCGGGAACTCCGTCGGCCAGGGGGTGTTCGGGGCCGCGACCGCCGTGCCGGTGCCGGCCGTCGCCGTGAGGGCGGCGAGAGCGGCGGCACCGCCCAGCACGGCGCGTCTGGTGGGTCGGGGGTGGGTCGAGCTCATGGGTGGGGCCTCCATGACGTCGGCTGCGCTGACAGATGCTGCTGAACAGTGCCGTCGTAAGCCTTTGCTACTGCACGGTGCTGTCGTAAGCCTTCGTTGACAACTACGTTGACAATGGCGTGAGTTGGCAACGATTTTGCGCCGTCCTGAGTTCCCCGTGACCCGCCCGCCCCCGGTGTCACGTCGTGCGGCCCGCCACCACCCATGTCGAGGGGAGTTCGATCCGCGTGCCGTCGGGCCGGTACTCGGTGGTCGTGAGCGGCAGGTCACCGCCGGCCAGGATGCTCAGCCCGGCCACGTTCAGATACACGGGGATCGCGTCGTCGGCGACCTCGCCGGGTGCGATGCCGTGCCGGAAGATCGGCGCCAGCTTGGGCGGCGGCCCCGCCGAGCCGCCCGCCAGGTCCCGCAGGACCTGCTTGGCGTCCTCGGAGAGTTCGACGAGGAAGGCCCGGCCGCGCTCCCCGACGAGCGCGGCGATCCCGTCCACCAGCGCCTGCCGGTCGTCGGGGTCGGCCTGGTGCAGGACGCCCCGCATGTAGACGTTGGCGTCGCCGAGTTCCGCGTGCAGGGCTTCCGTCTCCCCCTTGTCGGCGGCGTCCAGCGACCGGTAGGACGCCTGTCCCGCCGGGTCGGACCGCCGGGCGTGGTCGAGGGCGGCGCCGGACAGGTCGGCGCCGACGACCCGCGGGAAGCGGTCGGCGAGGAAGCGGGTCTGGGTGCCGTTCCCGCAGCCGAGGTCGATCATCGGCAGCCTGTGGTCCACGAGATGGGGTTCGAAGAGAGCGAGGTGGACGCCGGCCGTCAGCACCGGCTCCGCGTCCCACATCACGCTCCCCTGGTCGCCCGGGGCCTCGCGCCAGAAGCCCTCCCAGGCATCGCGATACCGACTCGTCACGCTCATGTCCAGCTCCCCAGGATGCGACGGCCGCCCGTCCCAAGTGGCGGGCCAGTACGGTGTATCGCGCCTGGTTCACGCCCACAAGCGCACGGCGCATACCTTCACGGCTCGTTCGACACCGGCCGCGGGGCGCGGAGCGGGACCGACCGCGAACTCACCGCCGCGGCAAGGTCAGTTCGAACCAGACCGTCTTGCCCGCCCTCGTACGACTGGCCCCCCACTCCCGGGCCAGCGTACTGACCACCCGCAACCCGCGCCCCACCAGATCCCCGGGCCCCGCGCTCAGCAGGTTCGGCAGCTCGTGGTCGTCGTCGTCCACCTCACACATCAGCGTGTCCCCGCGCACCAGACGCAGTTCGACGGGCCGCCCGTGGGAGTGCCGTATCGCGTTGGTGACCAGCTCGCTGACCATCAGCTCCGCGGAGTCGGCCAGCCTGCCCGCTCCCCACGCGTGCACCTGCTCGCGCACCACCGCGCGCGCCCGTCCCACCTCGGCCGGGTCCGGCCGGAGCCGCCACTCGGCCACGTCGTCCGGCTCGATCCCGTTGAGCCGGGCCATCAGCAGGGCCACGTCGTCCTTGCGCCCGCCCCGCGTGTTGAGCGCTCGGATGATCATGTCGCAGGCGTCGTCCATGGAGGCCGCCGGATGCGCCGCGGACTCGCACAGGGTCGCGAGGCCCACCCCGATGTCCTCGCCGCGCATCTCCACCAGCCCGTCGGTGCACATCACGAGCCGGTCGCCGGGCTCCACGCGCACGCGTACGGACTCGAAGGGCACCCCGCCGACGCCGATGGGCGCACCGGTGGGCAGGTCGAGCAGGTCGCTGCGGCCGCCGTCCGCGCGGACCAGCACCGGTGGGATGTGGCCCGCGTTGGCGAGGTGGAGCTCGCTCGCGATCGGGTCGTAGACGGCGTAGAGGCAGGTGGCCAGGTAGGTGTCCCCGAGTCGCTGGGCGAGGTCGTCGAGCTTGCGCAGCAGCTGGGCCGGGGGCAGGTCGAGCGCGGCCATGGTCTGGACGGCGGTCCGCAACTGGCCCATCATGGCGGCCGAGTTCAGGCCGTGCCCCATGACGTCGCCGACGACGAGCGCGGTGCGGGCGCCCGGCAGCTTCACCGAGTCGAACCAGTCGCCGCCGACGCGTCCGAGCAGCGTGCCCGGCAGATAGCGGGTGGCGATGTCGCAGCCCGCCATGCGCGGCGGGATGTGCGGCAGCATGCTGTCCTGGAGGGTCTCGGCGACGGACTCCTGGTAGGTGTACATGCGCGCGTTGTCGAGCACGAGACCGGCACGGGCGGCGAGTTCGGCGCCGGTGACGCGGTCCATGTCGTTGAACTCGACGCGCTCCGGGTGGCGCAGCAGGATCATGAAGCCGAGGACGACATGGCGTGCCTTCAGGGGCACGATGAGCATGCTGCGGCCGGTGATGAGGGGCCGGATGTCCCGCTTCTCGAACTGCGAGGCGATGGCGTGGCCCATCTGCTCGCTGATGCGGGGGACGAGGACGGGCTCGCCGCTGGTCATGCACTGGAAGAACGGGGTGTGCGCCGGGAACGGCATGGCCTCGCCGACCGGCACCACGTCGTCCCAGCGGCCGGGTTCGTCGGTGTGCTCCAGGGCGACCCGGTGCCACATGGTCGTGGTGTCCGGCACGCCCTCCGGGAACCCCTCACCGGCGACGACCTGTTCACGCAGATAGGTGCCGGCGACGTCGGTGAAGCGCGGCACGACGGCCCTGCTGACCTCGACGATGGTCCGGGAGAGGTCGAGGGAGGTGCCGATGCGCCCGCTGACCTCGTTGAGGAACTCCAGGCGTTCGCGTACGGCGGCGTACTCCAGGTCCTCGACCTCGTCGACGAGGTCCTCCGGGGCCGGCCGGCCCTCGGCGAGGGCGCGGGCGGCGCGCTCGCGGCGGGCCTTGCGCTCGGCGCGCCGGGCCACGCCCCAGTCGGGGGTGACGGGCACCCGGTCGTTCTGGCTGAACTCCAGGACGGGATAGCCCAGTTCGAGGATCTGCGCGACGATCCGGGCGCTCTCCCCGACGCTCATGCTGGGCAGGATCTCGGGGAGCCGGCGGGCCAGTTCCTCGGCGCCGGGGAAGTCGGTGTGCAGGGCGAAGCCGGGCGCGATCCGCTCGACCGCCGCGTCCTCGTCGGCGTCGTCGGGGCCGAACCCCGCCGCGTCCGCGGCGAGGACGAGCAGCCGCTCCCGCCCGGGGCCGACCAACGGGTAGGCCCACCACAGGACATCGGCCCGTGCTCCGCCCGCGCCGCCCGGCACGGTGAGCCGGGCCCGGCCCGCCGCCGGGTAGGACAGTCGGCCGTCGAGGGAGGTCTCCAGGTCGGGCCCGAGGCCGTCGTAGGAGGCGAACCGCCCGTAGGGCGTGGCCTCGTCCTCCTCGGGGAGGGCGCCGGAGACGGGCAGGAGGTCGACGGCCGCCCGTCCGATCGCCTCGTCCTTGGAGGCCCCGAACAGGCGTCGCGCGCCGGTGCTCCAGTGGGACACCAGGCCGTCGCGGTCGACCACGACCACGGCCAGCGGGATGCGGCCCGCGGCGTGTTCCGCCGCGCCGTTCCCAGCTTCGCGGCTGGGAGGTGCGTCCCACTCGGTGCCACGGTCCATGGCCCAGGCCCTCTCTCCCCACGGCTCCGCAAGATCTGTGCCGCCCTCACCACGGTACGGGGCCGGACCGTCGCGATGTGCGGCATTGCGGGAATTCGCCACGGTCGACCGCTCCGGCGCGCGCCCCCGCTCCCTGGCGCTGAGCAGGGGCGATCGGACGTCGACCGAGGTTACTGACGGGTTCTCAGTCCTCGTGCCCCAACTGGAGGTCGCGTTCCGCGCGCTCCCCTCCCGCGACCTTCAGCACGGTGGCGACGGGCGGGTATCCGGCCGCGATGACGGTGTACTCGCCGGTCGACAGGTCACCGAAGCGGAAGGTGCCGTCCAGGCCGGTGGTGAGCGTGTCCACGACGTTGCCCGCCGCGTCGAGCAGCGTCACCCGCGCGTCCTCCACGGCCCGCCCCGCGACACCGGTCCGCACGGTGCCGCGGAGCACGGCGCCGCCGGCGAGTTCGACGTCCTGCCGGGTCTCCCGGGCGGCCCGGACGGTGACGGGCAGGGCGGCCGGGCGGAAGGCGGGCGCGCCGACGGCGAGGGTGTACTCGCCGGCCACCAGCTCGGTGACGGCGTAGCCGCCCTCGGGCCCGGTGCGGGTGCCGGCGACGACCTCGCCGTGCGCGTCGGTGAGCGTGACGGTGGCCTCCGGCACGGGGGTGCCGTCCGCGGTCAGTACCCGGCCGGTGAGGCGTCCGGCGCCGCCGAGGACGATGTCCAGCTCGACCGGGCGCTCGCCGACGGTCACGGAGACGGCCTGCGGCTGGTGTCCGCCGGCCGCGGCGATCAGGACGTACGCCCCGGGGCCCGGGGTGGCCAGCGCGTACCGTCCGTCCTCTCCGCTGCTGCCCCGGCCGAGCTGTGCTCCGGCGATGTCGATCAGGGTGAGCGCCGCGCGGGGCACCGCGGTCGCGTCGGGGTGCCGCACGGTGCCGCACACGGGGGCTCCGGACACGGCGGCTCCGGCGACGTAGGGCGCACGGGCCTGCGGGATCGGGGCGGGCGCGGGCACGGGCCCGTACTCCGGCTCGACCACGTGGTCGAGGGCGCCGTCGGCGGTGGGGTGGGACGCTGCGTCGGTCACCAGGGGGGTCTCCTTGAGGAAGCAGGCGATCAGCAGGCCGAGGACGAGCACCGGCACGAGGTAGAGGAAGATCCGCGGCATGGCGTCGGCGTACGCCCTGATGTAGCCGTCGCGCAGGTCGGGGGGCAGCGCGTGGACGAGCTGCGGGGTGATGGACTCGGGGTCGGGCAGCCCGGCACCCGCGGGCAGCCGCCGCTTCAGCGCGTCGGCGAGCCGGTCCGTGAGGAGGGTGCCGAAGACCGCGGCGCCCACGCTGCCGCCGATCTGCCGGAAGTAGTTGTTGGCGCTGGTGGCGGTGCCGAGGTCGGCGGGCCGGGCGGAGTTCTGCACGGCCAGCACGAGCACCGGCATCACCATGCCGATCCCGGCGCCGAGGACGGCCATCCAGATGCTGTAGTGCAGCCGGGGCGTGTCGACCTCCAGGCGGGACAGCAGCCACATGCCGACCACGGCGAGGGCGCTGCCGATGACCGGGTGGGCCCGGTAGTGGCCGGTGCGGCTGATGAGTTGCCCCGAGATGATCGAGGCGCCGACGATGCCGGCCATCATGGGAAGCATCAGCAGCCCCGACTCGGTGGCGGAGGCCCCGTCGACCATCTGGAGGAAGGTCGGCAGGTAGCTGGCCGCGCCGAACAGGGCGACACCGATCACCAGGCCCACCAGACCGGTGATGTTGAAGACGGGGTCCCTGAACAGCCGCAGCGGGATGAGGGGTTCGGCCGCGAAGCGCTCGGCGACCAGGAAGAGGACGGTGGACACCATGGCTCCGGCGCCGAGTCCGAGAATGACCCGCGAGTCCCAGGCGTGCTCGGTGCCGCCCCAACTGGTCAGCAGGACCAGGCAGGTCGAGGCGGCGGCGAGCAACAGGGTGCCGAGGATGTCGAGGCGTGCCTTCGCGGCCGGCTTCGGCAGCTTCAGGGCGACGGCGACGACGGCGAGCGTGACGAGGCCGAAGGGCACGTTGACGTAGAAGCACCAGCGCCAGGAGAGATGGTCGGTGAAGTAGCCGCCCAGCAGCGGTCCGGCGACGGAGGCCAGTCCGAACACGGCGCCGATGAGGCCCATGAACCGGCCGCGTTCCCGGGGCGGCACGATGTCCGCGATGATCGCCTGGACGCCGATCATGAGTCCGCCCGCGCCGACGCCCTGGAGCGCGCGGAAGGCGATCAGCTGGTCCATGGTCCCGGCCCGGCCGGCCAGGGCGGAGCCGATGACGAAGACGACGATCGCGAACTGGAAGACGCCCTTGCGGCCGAGGAGGTCGCCGAGCTTGCCGTAGACCGGCAGTCCGACGGTGGCCGTGAGGAGGTAGGCGGTGATGGCCCAGGACATCCGGTCCAGGCCGTGCAGTTCACCGACGATCTTCGGCAGCGCGGTGGCGACGATCATCTGCTCCAGCGCGGCCAGCAGCAGCGCGAGCATCAACGCGAAGAAGACCAACCGCACCCGGCGGGGGCTCAGTCGGGGACCGGCGGCCGATGCCGGGGGCGGATCGTCCGGAGGGACGGTGGCCGGTTCGTCCTGTACCAGAGTCGTTCCGCCCACGAACCGCTCCCCTCGTCGCGCCTGCGCATATTTCCCGCAATAGGCGACAACCACGAGCAAGCGCGACGAGTTACGGCGTCATACCGGACCGCGCGGAGATCCACTCGATCCGGTGAGGGGCCCAAGGGGCCCGGGAGAACGGGGACTTACTTCTCGACCTCGGTGGCGAGCCGGTCGAGCACGACGTCGTAGATCCGGCCGAGGCCCTTGGGCGCGAAGGTCTTCTCGAAGAAGCCGCCGATGCCGCCGGCACCCTGCCAGGTGGTGGTGACGACGACCCGGGACTTGCCCTCGCCGGCCGGGGTGACCCGCCAGGTGGTGACCATGGAGGAGTTGCGGTCCTTCTCGACGAGCTCGCCGTCGGTGGGCTCGCTGACCTCCAGGAGGCAGTCCCGGACGCGCTTGCTGGTGGCCTGGAGCTTCCAGTGGACGAGGGTGCCCTCGCCGTCACCGCCCTCGCGCACCTCGTACTCGCTGAAGTGCTCGGACAGCAGCTTCGCACGCGTACCGCTGTAGTCGGCGACCGCGTCGAACACCTTCTCCGCGTCCGCCGCGACGATCCGCTCCGTAGTGGCCTCGACCTGCGCCATCGACTTCCTCCAGGACTTCAAGTTCTCGGGGTTGGGGCAAGCCAACCACCCCGGTCCCCGGCCACCCAAATCGGGGTGCCCGAGACCGATCGGGCGTCGATCAGAAATGCGAGTCGCACGATCAAGGGAACATGTGTTCTATTCTGGGGTCAGTGCTACCGAGGAGGCCTCATGCGCTGGGAGAACCTCACCGACTCCGGCGAACACAGCCGGGCCGACGCCGCCCTGTTCGGCGCCGACGCGGTGACCACCCGCACCTTCGACACGCCCGAGTTCCGCGGGATCACCTTCCACGAGATCCGGGCCCGCTCGATCATCAACCGGGTGCCGGGCGCCTCCCGCATGCCCTTCGAGTGGACGGTGAACCCCTACCGGGGCTGCTCGCACGCGTGCGTGTACTGCTTCGCCCGCAAGACGCACAGCTATCTGGATCTCGACACCGGCATCGGCTTCGACTCGCAGATCGTGGTGAAGACGAACGCCCCGGAGCTGCTGCGCCGCCAGCTCGGCTCCCGCCGCTGGCAGGGCGAGCACATAGCGATGGGCACCAACGTCGACTGCTACCAGCGCGCCGAGGGCCGCTACCGGCTGATGCCGGGCATCCTCGCCGCCCTGCGCGACCACGCCAACCCGTTCTCCATCCTGACGAAGGGCACGCTGATCCTGCGTGACCTGGATCTGCTGACGCAGGCGGCCGAGGTGACCGACGTGGGCATCTCGGTCTCGGTCGGCTTCACCGACGCCGAACTGTGGCGCACCGTCGAACCGGGCACGCCGGCACCGGAGCGGCGGCTGGAGGTCGTACGGGCGCTCGGGGAGTGCGGCATCGGGTGCGGGGTGCTGATGGCGCCGGTGATCCCGTTCCTGAGCGACCATCCGGACCGGCTGCGGGACACCGTGCGGGCGATCGCGGCCTCCGGGGCAACCTCGGTCACCCCGCTGGTGCTGCATCTGCGGCCCGGGGCACGCGAGTGGTTCATGGCCTGGCTGGACCGTCACCACCCTTATCTGGTCCGCCGTTACGAGCGGCTGTACGCGGACGGCTCCTACGCCCCGAAGTGGTACCAACGCCGGATCACCCGTCAGGTCCACGAGCTGGCCCAGGAGTACGGCATCGGTCCCTCCCGCCCGCAGATGCCGCGCCGGATCCCGCAGCCCGAGCAGACGGGACCGGATCTGTCCGAACCGACGCAGCTTTCGCTGATCTGAGAGCATCCGAGCGCATCTCTCGACCCAATTGGGTCAAGTATGAGCGGAATGCGTTCGTCCACACCCTCTTTCCGGGACGATGCGGCGAGGACCGTGAGACTCGCGGTCCGACAACCTCCGTCCTGGGAGGACCCACATGAGAAAACGCGCAGCAGCACTGTGCGGTGCCGCCGTGGTCGTGGCCGCATCGTTCACGGCCGTCCCCGCCGGCGCGAGCACCCCGCAGGCCGCGGCGACCGCTCAGGCCGCGAAGCTCAGCTGGAAGAAGTGCGCCACCACCGACTATCCGACACTCCAGTGCGCCTCGCTCAAGGTGCCGCTCGACCACGCGAACCCGCACGGGAAGCAGATCACGCTCGCGCTGTCCCGCGTCCCGCACACCTCGACGACGTACCAGGGTCCGCTGCTGGTCAACCCCGGAGGCCCCGGCGGCAGCGGTCTGACGCTCGCCGGGTTCGTCGCCTCGTCGCTGCCCAAGGCGGTCGCGGCGCAGTACGACGTCATCGGCTTCGACCCGCGCGGGGTCGGCAAGAGCCTGCCCGCGCTGAACTGCAAGCCGGGCCACTTCGACCCGGTGCGGCCCGACTCCCTGCCGACCACCCCGGCGATCGAGAAGGCCAACATCCAGCGCGCCAAGTCCTTCGCCCGCGCCTGCGGCACGAAGTACGCGAGCGTGCTGCCCTACATCAACACCGTCCAGGCCGTGCGGGACATGGACTCCATCCGCGCGGCACTCGGCGCGAAGAGGATCAACTACTTCGGTTACTCCTACGGCACCTACCTCGGCGCGGTCTACGCCAAGCTCTACCCGGAGCGCGTGCGGCGCCTGGTCCTGGACTCGATCGTCGACCCCACGGGTGTCTGGTACGAGGACAACCTCGCCCAGGACTACGCCTTCAACGACCGCCACCGCGCCCTGATGGCCTGGATCGCGAAGTACGACGCCACGTACAAGCTCGGCACCGATCCGGAGAAGATCGAGGCCAAGTGGTACGCGATGCGGGCGGCCCTGGCGAAGAAGCCGGCCGGCGGCAAGGTCGGCGCCTCCGAACTGGAGGACACCTTCATCCCCGGCGGCTACTACAACGGCTACTGGCCCTACCTCGCCGAGGCGTTCTCCGCGTATGTCAACGACAAGAACGCCGACCCGCTGGTCGAGGCGTACGAGAACTTCGCCGCCGTCGACGCGGCCGGGGACAACGGCTACAGCATCTACACCTCGGTGCAGTGCCGTGACGCCTCCTGGCCCCGGGACTGGAACCAGTGGCGCAAGGACAACTGGGCGGTGTACGAGAAGGCGCCGTTCATGACCTGGAACAACGCCTGGTACAACGCGCCGTGCGCGTTCTGGCCGACGGACTCGCTGAAGCCGGTGAACGTGGCCAACGGCAAGCTGCCGCCGGTGCTGCTCTTCCAGGCGACCGACGACGCGGCGACCCCGTACCAGGGCGGTGCGACGGTCCACCGGCTGCTCGCCCGCTCCAGCCTCGTCGTCGAGCAGGACGGCGGCAACCACGGGATCACGCTGAGCGGCAACGCCTGCCTGGACAAGTATCTGGCCGCGTACCTGACCGACGGCACGGTTCCGCGCGGACACGGCGAGGCCGACGCGGTGTGCGCCGCGCTGCCCGACCCGAAGCCGCTCACCGCGAAGGCGGCGTCCACGTCGTCCCGCAGCTCCACCCTGCACGGCATGCTCGGCTTCCGCGGCTGAGCAGTTGACGGTCCGTCGGGGATTCCCGCCCCCGACGGTGTCTTCCCCGGTGCCCAGTACACCCACGTGGTGCTGGGCACCGGCCGTTTCGTCGCGAGTAATGCGCGGGCCCGCTCGGGCGGGCGGTGCCTAGAGTGCCGCCATGGACGACCCTCCGCTCATCCGCGAGATGACGCTCGCCGACTGCGACCGGGTGGCCGAGATCCGCGTCCGCGGCTGGCAGAGCGCCTACCGGGGCCTGGTCCCGCGGTCCTTCCTCGACGCGATGAGCGTGCCGGAGGAGGCCGAACGCAGCCGGCTCCGCTTCACCACGGCCGGCAGCGGCGTGGCGAACCTCGTCGCCGAGCGCGCGGGGCAGGTCGTCGGCTGGGCCTGCCACGGGCCGTACCGCGAGGGTGAACTCCTCACCGAGGACGCCGAGTTGTACGCCGTGTACGTGGACACGCGGCACGTCGGCGACGGTGTCGGACACGCCCTGCTCCAGGAGTCCCTGCGGCGCTGCACGGCCGCCGGTCACCCCCGGATGCTCCTGTGGGTCATCCGGGGCAACGCCCGGGCCCGGCGCTTCTACGAACGCCAGGGCTTCCGGCCCGACGGCACCGAGGAGTCCTTCGAGGTGGACGGCGTGCCGGTGCCCGAGATGCGGTACACGCGGGAACTGACCGGCTGACGCCTCACCGCCGCTGTTTCGGGATGCGGGCCAGGGCCCTCACCGCCGCCTCCGCGAGTGCCGGATGCGCGAGCGCCTCGTTCAGGACGGGCCGGGCGCGGGCGTCTGCGAGGGTGCCCAGTCCGTCGACGCAGGCCAGTGCCACGCGCCGGTAGGGGTCGTGGGGCCGCAGCCGGCGTTGCAGCGTGGTGATCAGCGCGGGAACGGACTCGGGGGCGCGCAGCTCGGCCAGCAGGCGGACCGGGTGCAGGGCGTAGGCGACACGGAGTTCGTTGGTGGCGAGGGCGGCGGCCGCGCGGGCCGTCCGCGGGTCGCCGAGCCGGGCCAGGGCGTGGGCGGCCGAGGCGCAGCGCGGCGGATCGCGGTGGTTGAGCAGCAGGACGAGCGACTCGAAGGCCCGGCGGTCCCCGGCCACCCCGAGCCGGAACGCGGCCAGTTCCCTGGCCCACAGCGGCTGTCCGGGCTCGGTGAGCACACCCGCCAGTTCGTCGAGGTCCTCGGTCGTGACGAACCGGTCGTACCCGGAGAACGCGCCCTCCCCCGCCTCCCGCCGTAAACGCTCCGTGAGTGATCGCAACTCTTCGTCCATGACCCGCAGCCTAGAGGCGTCGTCGCGGCGAGGGGACATACATCACAAACAACGGGGGCTGGCGCGCTCGTTACCCACCAGTTAAGCTCGGATGAGCGAGTTACCCACTCGTGGCACTCCTTACGGCGGCCTGGTGACGCAGCCGCCGTGAGAGCAGTCGGTTCGGTACCTCGGGTACCGCCTGTACGACCCGGCTTGGGACAGGGCCGGTCGGTTTCCGCCGTACTCCGGGCGTGTGCACGCCCGCGACGACGGCACCGGGCGTGTGCGCTCGCAGCCCGGCATCACCCGCATCTCCCACGCACCCGGTGCGCCCTCGGCGTACCGGGGCGCGTTCCCAGTCGTCACCCCTCATTCCTGGAGTCCCGCGATGGCCGCTCCCCTGTCCGACACCTCTTCCTCCCCGGCTTCCTCCCCGATCAGGACCGTCGCCGTCATCGGCCTGGGCACCATGGGCACCGGCATCGCCGAGGTCCTCGCCAAGGCCGGCCGCACGGTCGTCGGCATCGACATCAGCGAGGCCGCGACCGCCCGGTCCGTCGCCGCCCTGGAGACCGCGACCGCCCGTGCCGTGGAACGCGGCCGGCTGACCGAGCAGGAGCGGGCCGACATGCTCGCCCGGATCAGCACGTCCACCGATCTGCGGACCGCGGCCGACGCCGACCTGGTCATCGAGGTGGCGCCGGAGTCGTACGAGATCAAGCAGCAGATCTTCCGCGAGCTGGACGGGATCGTGCGCCCCGCGGCGATCCTGGCGACCGGCACCAACGCCTTGTCCGTCACCCGGCTGGCCGCCGACTCGGCCCACCCGGAGCGGGTGCTCGGGCTGCACTTCTTCAACCCGGCGCCGGCGATGAAGCTGGTCGAGGTCGTCTCCTCGGTGCTGACCGCGCCCCAGGCCGTCGCCACCGTCACCGATCTCGCCGTCGAGCTGGGCAAGGAGCCCGTGGCGGTCGGCGACCGGCCCGGGTTCGTCGCCGACGGGCTGCTGTTCGGCTACCTCAACCAGGCGGCCGCGATGTACGAGGCGAAGTACGCCTCCCGCGAGGACATCGACGCGGCGATGCGGCTGGGCTGCGGGCTGCCGATGGGCCCGCTCGCGCTGCTCGACCTGATCGGCGTGGACACCGCGCGCACGGTCCTGGAAGCCATGTACGCCGAGTCCCACGACCGGCTGCACGCCCCCGCGCCGATCCTCAAGCAGCTCAGCGAGGCGGGCCTGACCGGCCGCAAGTCGGGCCGCGGCTTCTACACCTACGAGGCTCCGGGCAGCGCCACGGTCGTCGCCGACGCCCTGACCCCGGTCACCGGCGGCTCCGAGACCGCCGGCCGTGCGGTCCGCCGCGTCGGTGTCGCGGGCTCGGGCACCATGGCCTCCGGGATCGCCGAGGTCTTCGCCAAGGCCGGCTACGAGGTGGTCCTCGCCGCCCGCAGCGAGGAGAAGGCGCAGTCCGCCAGGGCCCGGATCGGCAAGTCCCTCGCCCGCTCGGTCGACAAGGGGCGCCTGACCGCGGAGGCCGCCGCCCAGACCCTGGACCGGATCACTCCGGCGGGCTCCTACGACGCGTTCGCCGACGTCGACCTGGCCGTCGAGGCCGTCGCCGAGGACCTGGAGATCAAGCGGCAGCTGTTCGAGGCCCTGGACAAGGTCTGCAGGCCGGGCGCGGTGCTGGCCACCACCACCTCCTCGCTGCCCGTCATCGCCCTCGCCCGCGCCACCTCGCGTCCGCAGGACGTGATCGGCATGCACTTCTTCAACCCGGCGCCGGCGATGAAGCTGGTCGAGGTCGTCCGCACGGTGCTGACGGCCGACGACGTCCACGCCACGGTCCGCGAGGTGTGCGGCAAGGTCAGGAAGCACCCCGTCGACTGCGGTGACCGGGCCGGCTTCATCGTGAACGCGCTGCTGTTCCCCTACCTCAACAACGCGATCAAGATGGTCCAGGAGCACTACGCCTCCCTCGACGACATCGACGCGGCGATGAAGCTGGGAGGCGGCTACCCGATGGGCCCCTTCGAGCTGCTGGACGTCGTCGGGCTCGATGTCTCGCTGGCCATCGAGAAGGTCCTGCACCGCGAGTTCCGCGACCCGGGCCTGGCGCCGGCCCCGCTCCTGGAGCACCTCGTGGCCGCGGGGTGCCTGGGCCGCAAGACGGGCCGCGGCTTCCGCGAGTATGCCCGGCGCTGAGCGGCCGGGCGACTGGTTCACGGACGGCGAGGACCGGGGCGGCGCGGACTGGGGCGGGCTGCTGGATCCGGGCGGGTTCGCGACGCCCGCCCGGCACAGCACTCCCCCGCCCGCCCGGCACGGTGCTCCCCCGGCCGCCGAGGGCCGGGGAAACCGGGGACATGCGCAGCAAGCTGCGCACATGCAGTACGTTCAGGGCATGTCCCAGCCCGCCAAGTCCTCACGTACACCAGCTACGCCCGACGCGCCGGAGAGTGCCGCGGGCAGTCGCGCGGCCGCACAGCGGCTCAAGATGCGCCGGGAACTCGCGGCCGCCGCGATGGAGCTGTTCGCGACCAAGGGGTACGAGGCGACCACCGTCGACGAGATCGCCGCCGCGGCCGGGGTGGCCCGGCGCACCTTCTTCCGGCACTTCCGGTCCAAGGAAGAGGCGATCTTCCCCGACCACGACGACACGCTGATCCGGGCCGAGGCGGTGCTGAACGCGGCGCCCGCGCACGAGCACCCGCTGGACACGGTGTGCCGGGGCATCAAGGAAGTCATGCGGATGTACGCGGCCCGGCCGGAGATCTCGGTCGCCCGCTACAAGCTCACGCGCGAGGTGCCCACCCTGCGCGAGGCGGAGATCGCGTCCGTGGCCCGCTACGAGCGGCTCTTCACCCGCTATCTGCTGGGCCACTTCGACGAGCACGCGCACGACGACGACGCCAACGACGACCCGCTGCTGGCGGAGGTCGCCGCGTCCGCCGTGGTCACCGCCCACAACCACGTCCTGCGGCGCTGGCTGCGGGCCGGCGGCCAGGGCGATGTCGAGGCGCAGCTGGACCACGCGTTCGCGATCGTCCGCAAGGCCTTCGGGACGGGCCGCTCGAACACGTCCAGGCCGGCCGCGGCCACGGCCTCCGCGCAGGGCGAGGTCCTGGTGACGGTGGCCCGCGTGGACACCCCGCTGGACGAGGTCATGCGGACCATCGAACGGGCGCTGCACGAGCGCTCCTGACCCGGACGGCCACCCCCTGAAAGTCCCTTTCTCGTCTGCGTGAGGGCGCAGAACGATCGATCATCGCTCATCTGTTACGTAAAGATTTCACCTGAGCGAACTTTCTGGCACCGAGTGCCTTGCACGGTGACACGCGGTGCCATACGTTGAAGATGTCCGGGCGGCCGGCGTGCAGCGACCTTTCGTACGCCGGCTGTCCCCGCAAGCTCATGGCCTGCGCGCCCGGACGCCTGCGTCACAGGCAACCTCCCGCGCCACAAAGCGCTGCCGAACAGCACCACCGCCGAACCGACGGCACTTTCCACCCAACCCTCAGCAGCACCGACGTAACCATCGGCGCCCCTCCCTCAGGGCGCTCACCGCCGGAGGCAACACCGTGACCGTGAAGGACATCCTGGACGCGATCCAGTCGCCCGACTCGACGCCGGCCGACTTCGCCGCTCTGCCGCTCCCCGAGTCGTACCGCGCCATCACCGTGCACAAGGACGAGACGGAGATGTTCGCGGGGCTCAGCACCCGCGACAAGGACCCGCGCAAGTCGATCCACCTCGACGACGTGCCGGTGCCGGAACTCGGCCCCGGCGAGGCCCTGGTGGCCGTCATGGCATCGAGTGTCAACTACAACTCGGTGTGGACCTCGATCTTCGAGCCGCTGTCGACCTTCGGGTTCCTGGAGCGCTACGGCCGCACCAACGAGCTGGCCAAGCGCCACGACCTGCCGTACCACATCATCGGCTCCGACCTCGCGGGCGTCGTCCTGCGCACCGGCCCCGGCGTCAACGCCTGGCAGCCCGGTGACGAGGTCGTCGCGCACTGCCTCTCCGTGGAACTGGAGTCCTCGGACGGCCACAACGACACGATGCTCGACCCCGAGCAGCGCATCTGGGGCTTCGAGACCAACTTCGGCGGGCTGGCAGAGATCGCACTTGTCAAGTCCAACCAGCTGATGCCCAAGCCCGATCATCTGTCGTGGGAGGAGGCGGCCGCACCCGGACTGGTCAACTCCACCGCCTACCGGCAGCTGGTCTCCCGCAACGGCGCCGGCATGAAGCAGGGCGACAACGTGCTGATCTGGGGCGCGAGCGGCGGACTCGGCAGTTACGCCACACAGTTCGCGCTGGCCGGCGGCGCCAACCCGATCTGTGTCGTCTCCAGTCCCCAGAAGGCGGAGATCTGCCGCGCGATGGGCGCCGAGGCGATCATCGACCGCAACGCCGAGGACTACAAGTTCTGGAAGGACGAGAACACCCAGGACCCCAAGGAGTGGAAGCGCTTCGGCAAGCGCATCCGCGAACTCACCGGCGGCGAGGACATCGACATCGTCTTCGAGCACCCCGGCCGCGAGACCTTCGGCGCGAGCGTCTTCGTCACCCGCAAGGGCGGCACGATCACCACCTGCGCCTCGACCTCGGGCTATATGCACGAGTACGACAACCGCTACCTGTGGATGTCCCTGAAGCGGATCATCGGCTCGCACTTCGCCAACTACCGCGAGGCCTGGGAGGCCAACCGGCTGATCGCGAAGGGCAAGATCCACCCCACCCTGTCGAAGGTCTACTCCATGGAGGAGACCGGCCAGGCCGCCTACGACGTGCACCGCAACCTCCACCAGGGCAAGGTGGGTGTGCTGTGCCTGTCCCCCGAGGAGGGTCTGGGCGTGCGCGACGAGGAGAAGCGCGCCCGGCACATCGACGCCATCAACCGCTTCCGCAACATCTGAGGGGCGTCCATGAGTGAGCGTCAGACCGCGCCGCAGGCACAAAAGGAAAGGGACCGGCCGTGGCTCATGCGCACCTACGCCGGTCACTCCACGGCCGAGGCGTCCAATGAGCTGTACCGGCGCAACCTCGCCAAGGGCCAGACCGGCCTGTCGGTGGCGTTCGACCTGCCGACGCAGACCGGCTACGACTCCGACCACGTCCTCGCCCGCGGCGAGGTCGGCCGGGTCGGCGTGCCGATCGCGCACCTCGGTGACATGCGCCGGCTGTTCCAGGACATCCCCCTGGAGCAGATGAACACCTCGATGACGATCAACGCCACCGCCATGTGGCTGCTGGCGCTCTACCAGGTCGTCGCCGAGGAGCAGGGCGCCGACATCACCCAGCTCCAGGGCACGACCCAGAACGACATCGTCAAGGAGTACCTGTCCCGGGGGACGCACGTCTTCCCGCCGGGACCCTCGCTCCGGCTGACGACGGACATGATCGCGTACACGGTCTCCCACATCCCCAAGTGGAACCCGATCAACATCTGCAGCTACCACCTCCAGGAGGCGGGAGCCACACCGGTCCAGGAGATCGCGTACGCGATGTCCACGGCCATCGCGGTCCTCGACGCCGTGCGCGACTCCGGCCAGGTGCCGCAGGAGCGCATGGGCGATGTCGTGGCGCGCATCTCCTTCTTCGTGAACGCGGGCGTCCGCTTCGTCGAGGAGATGTGCAAGATGCGGGCGTTCGGCCGCATCTGGGACCAGGTCACGCGGGAGCGCTACGGCATCGAGAACCCCAAGCAGCGCCGCTTCCGCTACGGCGTCCAGGTCAACTCCCTCGGCCTGACGGAGGCGCAGCCGGAGAACAACGTCCAGCGGATCGTGCTGGAGATGCTGGCCGTGACGCTGTCCAAGGACGCCCGCGCGCGTGCCGTGCAACTGCCCGCCTGGAACGAGGCGTTGGGCCTGCCCCGGCCCTGGGACCAGCAGTGGTCGCTGCGCATCCAGCAGGTGCTGGCGTACGAGAGCGACCTGCTGGAGTACGAGGACATCTTCGAGGGCTCGAAGGTGATCGAGGCGAAGGTGGCGGGCCTGGTCGAGGAGTCGCTCGCCGAGATCGACCGTATCCAGGAGATGGGCGGCGCGATGGCGGCCGTCGAGTCCGGCTACCTCAAGTCGCAGCTCGTCTCCTCGCACGCCGAGCGCCGGGCCCGGATCGAGTCCGGCCGGGAGAAGATCGTCGGCGTCAACATCTTCGAGGGCACCGAGCCGAACCCGCTGACCGCCGACCTGGACACCGCGATCCAGACGGTGGACCCGGCGGTCGAGGCCCGCGTCGTCGCCTCGCTCCAGCAGTGGCGCGACAGCCGCTACCAGCCGCCCTTCAACCACCCGCGGCCCTGCAAGGCCCTGGAGAAGCTGAAGGAGGCCGCCCGCGGCACCGGCAACCTCATGGAGGCCACCCTGGAGTGCGCCCGCGCCGGGGCGACGACCGGCGAGTGGGCCGGGGCGCTGCGCGAGGTGTTCGGCGAGTTCCGCGCGCCGACCGGCGTGTCCTCGGCGCCGGTCGCGGTCCCGGCGGAGGAGGGCTCGGCCATGGCCGACGTCCGCCGCAGGGTCGACCTGACGGCGAAGGACCTGGGCGTCGGCAAGCTGCGGTTCCTGGTCGGCAAGCCGGGCCTGGACGGGCACTCCAACGGCGCCGAGCAGATCGCCGTGCGGGCCCGGGACGCCGGGTTCGAGGTGGTCTACCAGGGCATCCGGCTCACCCCGGAGCAGATCGTGGACGCGGCCCTCGCCGAGGACGTGCACGCGGTCGGCCTGTCGATCCTGTCCGGCTCGCACGCGCAGCTGGTGCCGGACGTGCTGGAGCGGCTCCGTGTGGCCGGTGCCACAGACATCCCGGTGATCGCCGGTGGCATCATCCCGAATGGTGACGCCGAGCAGCTCAGGGCCGCCGGAGTGGCCGCCGTCTTCACCCCGAAGGACTTCGACATCACCGGGATCATCGGCCGCATCGTCGACGAGATCCGCACAGCGAACAAGCTCGACCCCCTGGAGGTCCCCGCATGACCACGGTCAACCGCCTTCGCCCCCGGCGTTCCTGCCTGGCGGTACCGGGCTCGAACCCCCGGTTCCTGGAGAAGGCCCAGGGCCTCCCGGCGGACCAGGTCTTCCTCGACCTGGAGGACGCGTGCGCCCCGCTCGCCAAGCCCGAGGCGCGGCACACCATCGTCAAGTTCCTCAACGAGGGCGACTGGACGGGCAAGACGAGGGTCGTGCGCGTCAACGACTGGACGACCGAGTGGACGTACCGCGACGTCGTCACAGTCGTCGAGGGGGCCGGCCAGAACCTCGACTGCATCATGCTGCCGAAGGTGCAGACGGCCGAGCAGATCGTCGCCCTCGACCTCCTGCTCACCCAGATCGAGAAGACGATGGGCTTCGAGGTCGGGAAGATCGGCATCGAGGCGCAGATCGAGAACGCGCAGGGGCTGAACAACGTCAACGAGATCGCGACGGCGTCCCAGCGCGTGGAGACGATCATCTTCGGCCCGGCCGACTTCATGGCGTCGATCAACATGAAGTCGCTGGTCGTGGGCGAGCAGCCGCCCGGCTATCCGGCGGACGCCTACCACTACATCCTGATGAAGATCCTGATGGCCGCCCGCGCCAACGACCTCCAGGCGATCGACGGCCCCTACCTGCAGATCCGCAACCTCGACGGCTACCGCGAGGTCGCCCAGCGCGCAGCGGCCCTCGGCTTCGACGGCAAGTGGGTGCTGCACCCGGGCCAGGTCGAGGCGTCCAACGAGATCTTCTCGCCCTCCCAGGAGGACTACGACCACGCCGAACTGATCCTGGACGCGTACGACTACTACACGTCCGAGGCGGGCGGCAAGAAGGGCTCGGCGATGCTCGGCGACGAGATGATCGACGAGGCCAGCCGCAAGATGGCGCTGGTCATCTCCGGCAAGGGGCGCGCGGCCGGCATGCGGCGCACCACCAAGTTCGAGATCCCGGAGGCGTGACGGCCATGCAGTTCGGACGCACCTACGAGGAGTTCGAGGTCGGGGCGGTCTACAAGCACTGGCCCGGAAAGACGGTCACCGAGTACGACGACCACCTCTTCTGCCTCCTCACCATGAACCACCACCCGCTCCACATGGACGCCAACTACGCGGAGAACACGACGGACTTCGGCAAGAACGTCGTCGTGGGGAACTACATCTACTCGCTGCTGCTGGGCATGTCCGTGCCGGACGTGTCGGGCAAGGCGATCGCCAACCTGGAGATCGAGTCGCTCAGGCACGTGGCGCCGACCTTCCACGGCGACACGATCTACGGCGAGACGACGGTCCTCGACAAGACGCCGTCCAAGTCGAAGAACGACCGCGGGATCGTCTACGTCGAGACCAAGGGCTACAAGCAGGACGGCACGCTGGTCTGCGTGTTCCGCCGCAAGGTGATGGTGCCGACCGAGACGTACATCAAGGAGCGCGGCGGCGAGCAGCCCGGCCGCCCCCAGCTCAGGGAGCAGGAGAAGTAACCATGGCGCGACTCGCCCAGACCGCCGGCCTGACGGACATCCAGCAGGAGATCCTGTCCACCGTACGGGACTTCGTGGACAAGGAGATCATCCCGGTCGCGACCGAGCTGGAGCACCGCGACGAGTACCCGCAAGCGATCGTCGACGGGCTCAAGGAGTTGGGCCTGTTCGGCCTGATGATCCCCGAGGAGTACGGCGGTCTGGGCGAGTCGCTCCTGACGTACGCGCTGTGTGTGGAGGAGATCGCCCGTGGGTGGATGTCGGTGTCCGGCATCATCAACACCCACTTCATCGTGGCGTACATGCTCAAGCAGCACGGCACACAGGAGCAGAAGGACCACTTCCTGCCGAGGATGGCGGCCGGCGAGGTGCGCGGCGCGTTCTCGATGTCGGAGCCGGGACTTGGCTCGGACGTGTCGGCCATCAGCTCCAAGGCGGTCAAGGACGGCGACGAGTACGTCCTCAACGGCCAGAAGATGTGGCTGACGAACGGCGGAACGTCAACTCTGGTCGCCGTACTCGTCCGAAGTGACGAAGGACACCCCGAGGGGACGGCGCCCCACAAGTCGATGACGACCTTCCTGGTCGAGAAGGAGCCCGGCTTCGGGGAGGTCCGTCCCGGCCTCACCATCCCCGGGAAGATCGACAAGATGGGCTACAAGGGGGTCGACACCACCGAGCTCATCATGGACGACCTGCGGATTCCGGCCAACCGTGTGCTCGGCGGAGTCACCGGCCGGGGCTTCTACCAGATGATGGACGGCGTGGAGGTCGGCCGCGTCAACGTGGCGGCGCGTGGCTGCGGCGTCGCTCAGCGTGCCTTCGAACTGGGCGTCCAGTACGCCCAGCAACGGCACACTTTCGGCAAGCCGATCGCACAGCATCAGGCCATCCAGTTCAAGCTGGCCGAGATGGCTACCAAGGTCGAGGCCGCTCATGCGATGATGGTGAACGCGGCACGCAAAAAGGACTCCGGCGAACGAAACGACCTTGAAGCGGGGATGGCGAAGTACCTCGCCTCCGAATACTGCAAGGAGGTCGTCGAGGACGCGTTCCGGATCCACGGCGGCTACGGCTTCTCCAAGGAGTACGAGATCGAGCGCCTCTACCGGGAGGCGCCGATGCTGCTGATCGGTGAAGGTACCGCCGAGATCCAGAAAATGATCATCGGTCGCAGGCTGCTCGAAGAGTATCGGCTCCAGGGCTAGATGTCCGGAATGGGGTGTTTTCCTCGAGAAGAAGATCACACCCCGTCAACACTCTTCAGCCGCCGACTCGGCTTCCTGGCTTGCCCAGTTGTGGCCCGCGACCGGTACCATCCCGGGAAAGCCGCCGTCCCCCTCACGCAGCGCGGCATCATCCGCTACGAAGGTCATCCATGCCCCACAGCCAAACCTCTGCACACCGCGACAGCCTGGTAGGCGCACGCCTCGCGCGCGGAGCATCGCCGTGGCTTCTCCCGACCGTCGCCACCGCAGCCCTCAGCCTGGCCCGCGCACGCCGCTCCGGCGCCGCCAAGGCCGTCGCCGTACCCGCCACCGCGCTCGCGGCGGGAATGCTGTGGTTCTTCCGCGACCCCGAGCGCGAGATCGCCCCGGGCCGGGTCATCTCGCCCGCCGACGGTGTGGTGCAGAGCATCATGCCGTGGAAGGACGGTCGCACCCGCGTCGCGATCTTCATGAGCCCGCTCAACGTCCACGTCAACCGCGCGCCGCTCTCCGGCACGGTGACGTCGGTCGAGCACATCCCGGGTGGGTTCGTTCCGGCGTTCAACAAGGAGAGCGAGAACAACGAGCGCGTAGTCTGGCACTTCGACACCGAACTCGGTGACATCGAAATGATCCAGATCGCCGGCGCGGTGGCCCGTCGCATCGTTCCCTACGTGCCGCAGGGCACGAAGGTCGAGCAGGGTGACCGCATCGGTCTGATCCGCTTCGGTTCGCGCGTCGACATCTACCTGCCGGAAGGCGTGGACGTCGCGGTCGAGGTCGGTCAGAAGACCGTGGCTGGGGTGACTCGCATTGACCGTGATTGATCCTGAGACACAGACGGGCTGGGTGCCCGCGGCCGACGAGGTGGACGAAGAGGAGGAGATGCCCCTCTCTCTCCGCCTCTCAATAGCGGACACCCTCACCCTGGGCAACGCCACGTGCGGCTTCATGGCGGTGTACTTCACCACCACCGGCATCCTGATCCCGCACCTCACGGACACCCAGGAATCCGGCATGGCCCGCAACAGCGCGGCCACCGCGGTCATCCTGATGCTCTGCGCGGCGGTCTTCGACCTCTTCGACGGCCTGGTGGCACGCAAGCTGCGCTCCTCACCGATGGGCGCGGAGCTGGACAACCTCTCCGACCTGGTCAGCTTCGGCCTGGCACCGGCGTACTTCGTCCTCGTCTACGGCATGGTCGCCGCCGACGCCTCCCAGCGGGTGGCGGCGGTGGGGGCGATCGTGGTGCTTCTGGCGGTGGTGCTCAGACTCGCCCGGTTCTCCTGCGTGACGGTGAAGGACGGCACCTTCCAGGGCATGCCGTCACCCTTCGGGGCGCTGACCGTGGTCTCGATCGTGCTCCTCGAGCTGCCCTTCGAGGCGACGCTGATGGCGGTCCTGGGGACGGCGTGGCTGATGGTGAGCCGGGTGGAGTACCCGAAGCCGCGGGGCATCCTCGCGGTGGCGATGCTCGCCTGGATCGTCTCGGCGATGGGCCTGCTGGCGGCCTGGGCGTTCGACGCCCCGGGCGGACAGCTGCTCCTGCAGACGGGCTGCGCGCTCCAGCTGGTCATGGGCGCGGTGATCCCACTGTTCGCCACGGCCCGCCGGGTGAACAACTTCCGCGACAACCGGCGTGAGGCACGGGCGGCACAGCTGCCGTAGCCGTAGCCGTCGCACTGTCGTGGAGGGCCCGAACCGCTTCGGTTCGGGCCCTCTCGTTGTCGCGTCCGGGCCGCCACAATGGCGGGCGTGGCGGGCGTGGGGGCTTCGGACGGAGAGCACGTCGAGATCGGGCTGCTGGGCCCGGTCCGGCTGAGCGTCGGGGGCGTGGCGAGGCCGCTGCGGAGCCTGCCCGGGCGGGTGCTGCTCGCCCGCCTGGCGCTCGCGCCCCGCCGGGTCGTACCGGTGACCGGGCTGATCGACGCCCTGTGGGACGCGGAGCCGCCGCGCGGTGCCGTGGGCAACCTGCACAGTTACGTCTCCCGGCTGCGGCGGGCGCTGGGTGACGACCTGATCGCACGCGAGGCGGCCGGGTACCGGCTGCTCCTGGGCCCGGACCGGATCGACACCGGGCTGGTGGAGCGGCTGGTGGCCGAGGCCCGGTCCGCCGCGGTCGCCGACCCGGCGGAGGGTGCCCGGCTGCTCGGCCACGCCCTCGGCGTCTGGCGTGGCGAGGCGCTCGCCGATCTCGCCGACCGCGCGGCGTTCACGCCCGAGCGGGCCCGGCTCGACGAATGGCGCCGGCATCTGCGCGAGGAGTGGTTCGAGCTGCGGCTCGCCGCCGGGGAGGCGGGCGGTGTGCTGCCCGACCTGGAGGAGGCCGTCGCCTCCGACCCGCTGCGCGAACGCCTCCAGCTCCTCTTCGTCCAGGCCCGGCACCGCACCGGGCGTACCGCGGAGGCGCTGGCCGCCGTCGACGCCTACCGGCGGCACCTGGCCGACGAGTACGGCCTCGATCCGGGGCCCGCGATGGCCGAGCTGCGGCAACGGCTGCTGACGGACGATCCCGGGCCGCGGGTGCCCGGGGCGCGGGGGCGGGGGACGGTGACGGGGGTGCCCGCCGCCCCGGGGGTGCCCGCCGCCACCGGAGCGCGGCTCACGGAACGGGCCTCGGCAGGGGCGCGGGCGGCTTCGGGGCTGGCTTCTGGGGCGGCTTCTGGGGCGGCGGGCACCCCGGGCTCGCCCGCCGTTCCGGGCTCGCGGGGCTCAGCACCTCCGGCCGCGGCGGGCGCGCCCCGCCTCACCCCGCCCGCCGATCGGTTCGTCGGGCGGAAGGCGGAGCTGGCGCAGGTGCGGGACGCGGTGCGGGAGCACCGGACGGTGACCGTGGTGGGGCCGGGCGAGGTGGGCAAGACGCGACTGGTGCTGGAGCTGCTGAAGGAGCCGGTGCCGTTGTCCGCGCGCCTCCCGGCGCCCTCGTCCACGCCGCTGCACCTGGTGTCCACGCCGCTGCACCTGGTCGAGCTGGCCGAGGTCTCCCGGTCCGCCGAGGTCGGCGGGGCCGTGGCCACGAGGCTGGGGCTGCGGACCGCGCCCGAGGGGGACGTGACCGCCGTCGCCGACCGGCTGGGGCACGCCGAGGCGCTCCTGGTGCTGGACAACTGCGAGCACCTGTCGGAGGCGGTGCGTGAGCTGGTGACGGAGTTGTCGGCGCGGTGCCGGGGGCTGCGCGTGCTGGCCACCTCGCGGCGACGGCTCGACGTGCCCGGCGAGCGGGTCGTACGCCTCGGGCCGCCGTCGGAGGAGGAGCAGGTGGAGCTGTTCTGCGACCGGGCAGCGCTGCTGCGGGACGGTTTCCGCGAGGCCATGAGCGAGGACGTGCGCGAGGACATGCGCGAGGACATGCGCGAGGACATGCGCGAGGACAGGGCGGCGTCGGCGACCGGGCTGGTGGCCGAGGTGTGCCGGATGCTCGACGGGCTGCCGCTGGCGGTGGAGCTGGCGGCCCGCAGGGAGGCCGTGTTCGGGCTGCGTCAGCTGCGTGAACGTCTGTCCGCCGGACTGGACGTGCTGGAACCGGTGCGCGGGGGCGACCGCGCCACGGCGGTCACCGCGACCGTGGAGTGGTCGCGCCGGCTGCTCGACCCGGACGCCCGGGAGCTGCTCGACCGGCTCTCGGTGTGCCGGGGCGGCTTCGGCGCCGAGGCGGTCGACCATCTCACCCCGCCGGGCGCGGCCCCTCCCGCGGCGCTGCTCGCCGAACTGGTCGACGCCTCACTGGTGGGCTGCGACCTCACCGCCGACCCGCCGCGCTACCGGCTGCTGGAGACCGTGCGACACGCCTGTGCCGCCCATCTGGCCGGGGCGCTCGCCGAGGACGCGCACGCCGCGCACGCCCGGTGGATGCTGGCGCACGCCGAGCGGGTGCACCGGCTGCGGCGGGACCGGTCGCCCGAGGCGGCGGTCCTGTTCCGGCGGGAGCGGGCCAACACCCACGAGGCCCTGTCCTGGCTGGCGGGCACCGGCCGCCGCCGGGAGGCCGCGCGGCTGGCGCTCATGACCGCCATGACGCTCGCCGACGACCCGGACCTGCCCCTGCTCGGTCTCCTGGGCGGCCTCACCCCCGCCCTGCCGGGTGAGCCGGGCGACGACACCGAGGCGCTGCTCGCGCTCGCCTCGGGGGTCGCCGCCTGGCTGACGGGGGACGGGCGGACCTCCGACCGGCTGCTCGGCGCGGCGGTCGAGGCCCTGCCCGACCGGCATCCGCACCGGTGGATCGGGCGCTTCTACCGGCTGGCCAACCGGATGTACCGGGGCGATGTCACCGGCGTCGAGGAGGACGCCACGGCCCTGCTGCAGGACCGGGCCGCGCCGGGCTGGGGCCAGGGGTCGGCGGTGTGCTGCGCGGCCCTGACCCGGGAGTTCGCCGGGGACCACGAGAGCGCCGAGCGGTGGCTGAACCGTCAGGAGGTGCTCCTGACCGAGCTGAGCAGGCTCGACGGCTTCGTCACGTACACGCGGGGCGAGCTGGCCGCGCAGCACGACCCGGCCCTCGCGCTGGCCCTCTTCGACCGTGCGCACCGGCAGTGCCGGGCCCAGGGCAACGTCTACGTCGGGGAGATCGCCGCGGTCGGCCGGGCGGCCGTGCTGATCCGGCTGGGGCGGCACGAGGAGGCCGTAGCGGCCTGTCACGAGCTGCTCGGCGGTCTGCGGCGGCTCGGGATGTGGCCCCAGCTGTGGATGGTGCTGCGGCTGACCGCCGAGCTGATGGTCGCGCTCGGCGACCACGCCACGGCGGCCGCCCTGTTCACCGCGGCCGACAGCGACTCGCTCGCGCCCGCGGTGTTCGGCTCCGACCGGGAGCTGCACGCCGGGATGTGGCGGCGGATCGCGGAGGCGCTCGGCCCCGAGCGGCTGGAGTCGTCCCGCGCCGAGGGACGCGCGGACGGCCGTGCGGGCGCCGCCGAACGGGCCACGAGCGCACTGGCCGCGCGGCTGTCGCAGCGGCCGGCAAGCCGCGGGCAAGGGACCGGCAAGCGGGCCCCGGCACCGTGGAGCCCATGACAACGACACCGAAACCGACACCTTCACCGACAGAGGCCACCGAGGCCGCCCAAGTCGCCGCCCAGGCCGCCGAAGCCGCCCAGGCCGGGACCGAGGCCTTCCTCGGCCGGGTGGTCACCGACTTCGCCGGGGCGTCGAGCGCCCTGATGACCGTCCTCGGCGACCGGCTCGGGCTCTACGGGGCCATGGCCGGCGCGGGCCCCGTGTCCGCCGCCGATCTGGCGAAGTCGACGGGCCTCGACCCACGGCTGGTCACGGAGTGGCTCGCGTCCCAGACCGTCTCCGAGTACGTCGTCCACGATCCGACGGCCGGCACGTTCGAGCTGCCCGAGACCCACGCGGCCGTGCTGGCGCGGGCCGACTCACCGGCGTACCTCGTCGGCGCCGGGGACGTCCTGGCGGGCCACTTCCTGGCGCTGGACGACATCGAGCAGGCCTTCCGCGACGGCGGCGGGCTCGACTACGGCGCTCAGCACCCGTGCGTGTTCAGCGGCATCGAGCGGTACTTCCGCACCGCGTACCTGCACCAGATCGAGTCGGCCTGGTTCCCGGCGGTGCCGGGTCTGGTGGAGCGGCTGGAGCGCGGGGCCCGGGTGGCCGACGTGGGGAGCGGCCACGGGGTGGCCGATCTGCTGATCGGGCGGAAGTGGCCCGCGTCCACGGTCACCGGCTTCGACGCGCACGAGCCGTCGGTCGCCCAGGCCCGCGCGAAGGCCATCGAGGCGGGCAGCCCCGGCAATGTCTCGTTCCGGGTGGCCGACGCCGCCGGGATCGGGCCCGGCCCCTACGACGTGGTCGTCTTCTTCGACTCCCTGCACGACCTCGGCGACCCGCCCGCGGCCCTGCGCCGGGCCCACGAGGTGCTCGCCGACGGCGGGATCCTGGTCGCCGTGGAGCCGTGGTCGACGGACCGGCTGGAGGACGGCATCGGACACCCCACGGTCCGGATCGGCTACGCCTCCTCGACCGCGCTGTGCACGCCGGGTTCGCTGGCCCAGCCGGGACAGTACGGCCTCGGCACCCAGGGCGGACCGGCCCGGCGGATCCAGCTGCTCGCCGAGGCGGGCTTCCGGGAGGCGGGGCTCGCCGCCGACACCGGGTTCAACCTGGTGCTGGCCGCGGTGAAGTGACGTACAGGAGCGGGTGGACGGCCGTGTGTGCCGTCCACCCGCTGTCTCATGCCTCGGGTGTGTACGCCTGCGCCACGTCGGAGGCTCCGGCCTCCCGGACGACCTTCATGCCGCCCGTGGCGCTCTTGTCCGGCTGGAGGATCACGCTCTCCCGGGAGGACGGGGCCGCCGGGTCGGTGAAGTCCTGGGCGATGCCGAAGCCGACGTCGAAGGAGTCGATCGACAGCAGGGCCTTGTCGACGCCCGCCCTGGTGAGGTCCTTGCTCGCGCAGGCCTTCTTCAGGGCCTCGCCGAAGGCCGCGGCCGCGGTCCAGCCGGCCACGACGCCGTTGTCGAGGGAGTCCTTCGGGTAGGCCGCCTTGTAGTCGGCGACGAGTTTCTTCGCCTGCGGGGTGTCCGCGCCGATGGGCAGCGAGGGCGAGGAGACGTAGTAGTTCTTCGCCAGGGCGGGGCCCGCCTGGGTGACGAGGAGCTGGGGTGCGAAGGCGGAGTTGTTGCCGATGATCGGCACGTTGAAGCCGCCCGCGGCGGCGACGCCGACGAGGGAGGCGGCCTGGCGCGGGCCCGCGCTGATGACGATCGCCTTGACGCCGGCCTGCTTGAGGGCGGCGACCTGGGCGGTCATGTCGTTGTCGGTCGGTTTGATCTTCTGCTCCACGACGCTCAGGCCGGCCTCCCGCGCGATGTGCCGGGAGCCGACGAGGGCGCTCTCGCCGTAGTCGCCCTCGAAGTAGACGTGTCCGATCTTGTCGCCCTTCCTGATCCCCTTCTCCTTCATCAGGAAGTCGACGGCGTTCATCGTCTCGATGTCGTACGTGGAGCCGATGACCCGGATGTACGGGCTGCCGAGGAGCGCCGCCGACCACGCCTGCGGCAGGACCAGGACCTTGTCCTGGCCGTCGACGCGCTGCTTGACGGCGGCGACGAACGGCGAGCCGATGAACTGCGCGAAGCCGAGGACCTTCGGTTCCAGCTCGGTGTAGCCGGAGACGGCCTTCTGGGGGTCGTAGCCGTGGTCGCGGACGGACAGCTCGACCTTGTAGCCGCAGACGCCGCCGGCGGCGTTCAGCTGCTTCACGTACAGCTGCTGGGCCTGGGTGACGCTCTTGCCGAGGGTCGCGTAGACGCCGGTCATGTCGGTGAGCGCGCCGAGCGTGATCGTTTTGCCGGAGACGCCCTCGCCGGTCTTCACCCCGCCCGCGGCCGCCTTGTCCCCGTCCCCGTCGCCGGAGTCCTTGGCCTTGGAGCTGCATCCGGCCAGCACGAGCAGTGCCGCGAGGGCAGCCGCGGCGGCCCTGGCACCGTACGTCCTGATCATCGTTCCTCCCCTGGATGGGTTGTGACGCGACGCCCGGCGGCCACCCTGACCAGGCCGCCGGGCAGGAACAGCACCACCAGCACGACGGCGGCGCCGTAGAGGTACCGGGATGCCTCGCCCGGTGCGATCCCGCCCGTGCCGGGGGCGGAGACCAGGGGCAGCGCATCGCTGTAACGGGTCAGCAGCTGCGGCAGCAGGGAGACGAACACCGCCCCGGCCACCGCGCCGGCGACCGAGCCGAGCCCGCCGATGACGATCATGGCGAGGTACTCCAGGGACAGCACGATGCCGAAGTAGTCCGGCACCGTCCGCTGGAACACCAGGGCCAGCAGCACACCCGCGAGGCCCGCGTACATCGACGACAGCACGAAGACGGCGGCGCGGTGGCGGGCGACCGGGACGCCGAGCACGCCCGCGGCGATGCGGTGGTCGCGGATGGCGTTCATGGCCCGGCCGGGACGGCCGCGCAGCACTCCGCGGGCGAACAGCGCGCCGGCCAGGAGCAGGACGAGACCGGCGTACCAGAGCTTCTCCGCCGACCCGAACGGCACGGCGGCGACGAGGAGTTCGCGGTCGTCGAAGGTGAGGCCGAAGAGGCTGAGCGGCGGGACGTCACGGCCGTTGGCGCCGCCGGTCAGGTCGTGCGCGTTGAACATCACGTGCTGGCCGATGAAGACCAGCGCGAGGGTGGCGATGCCCAGGTAGGCGCCGCTGAGCCGGCCCGAGATGGGGCTGAACAGGCCGCCCGCGACGCCCGCGACCAGGACGGCGAGCACGGCCGCGAGCCAGGTCGGCAGGCCGAGGCCGGTGAGGCCGTCTCCGCCGCCACCGCCGTCGCCGCCGTCGGCCGCGAAGACGCAGTAGCCGTAGGCGCCGACGGCGAGGAAGAAGGCGTGGCCCATGGAGAGCTGGCCGGTGGCGCCGGTGAGGAGGTTGATGCCGATCGCGCCGATCGCGGCGGCCATCGCGAACAGGCCCGCCTGGAGCCAGAAGCGGTCCAGGTAGAAGGGCAGCGCGAGGAGGAGGACGGTGCCGGCGGCCCAGACGTACAGCCGTGCGGGCACGGCTCGCAGGGGCCTGAGAAGGGCTTCAGACACGGGCCGGCTCCTTCGTGCCGAACAACCCGGCGGGCCGGATGAGCAGGATCGCGACCATGACGAGGTAGGGCGCCAGGTCGCCGAGACCGCGCCCGAGGAACGTCAGGTCGCTCTGGTAGCCGGTGGCCAGCGACTCCGTGACGCCGACCAGCAGGCCGCCGACGAGTGCGCCGGTGGTGGAGTCCAGTCCGCCGAGGATGGCGGCCGGGAACGCCTTCAGCGCGGCGAGCGAGGTCGCCCGTTCCAGGCCCGGCGTCGGGAAGACGGTGAGGAACAGGGCGGCCACGGCGGCGAGCCCGCCCGCCACCGCCCACGCGCCCAGCGAGACCCGCCCCAGCCGTACGCCCATCAGCGCCGCCGTCTCCGCGCTCTCCGCCGCCGCGCGCATCGACACGCCCCAGGAGGTGTACCGGAAGGCCAGCAGGAACGCGGTGATGAGCAGCGCCGCCGCCACGAACGCGGCGATCCGGGTGTGCGCGAGGGAGATCGGTCCGAGCGCGAGGACGGCGTCGCCCCAGGGGTCGCCGAGCGCGAGGACGTCGGTGCCGATACGGCGGGTCAGTTCGGTGGTGAGCAGGATGTCGACGCCGATGGTGACGATGGCCAGGACGCTGTGGTCGGAGCCCCGGTAGCGCCGCATCACCAGGAACTCCACGGCCGCGCCCACGAGCGCGGCGCCCGCGATCCCGACGAGCAGCGCCGGCCAGAAGCCGAGATCGTCGTGGAGGGTCGCGGTGACATAGCCGCCCGCGAGCAGCAGCGAGGCGTGGGCGAAGTTGACGACCTCGGTGGCCCGGAAGATCACCACGAACCCGAGCGCGATGAGCGCGTAGACCGAGCCCAGCGAGACGCCGTTGAGCAGGATCTCGGCGAAGGTGCTCATGATCCGGCCCCCAGGTAGGCGCGTACGACGGCGGGATCGTTCTGTACGTCGGCGGGGGCGCCGTCGGCGATCCGGCGCCCGAAGTCGAGTACGGTCACGGCGTCCGCGAGCCGCATCACCACCCCCATGTCGTGTTCGACCAGCACGATCGAGATGCCGAGGCTGTCCCGGACGCCCGCGATCACGGCGGCGGTCCGGCGCCGTTCGTCGGCGGTCATGCCGGCGACCGGCTCGTCCAGGAGCAGCAGGCGCGGCTCCATGCACAGCGCGCGGGCGAGTTCGGCGAGCTTCTGCTGCCCGTACGGCAGGGAGCCCGCCGGGCGGTGCAGGCAGTCGGCGATGCCGACGAACTCGGCGATCTCGCGGACGCGGGCGCGGTGCAGCCGTTCCTCGCGGGCCGCCGAGGGCAGCCGCAGTCCGGCGGCGAGGAAGCCGGTGCGGGTCAGCCGGTGCCGGCCGAGGAGCAGGCTGTCCTCGACCGTGGCCAGCGGCGGCAGCGCGAGGTTCTGGAAGATGCGGGCCACTCCGAGGTCGGCGATGCGGTGCGGCGGCATGCCGGTCAGCTCGTGGTCGCCGAAGCGGACACTGCCCCCGGTGGCCCGGTAGACCCCGGAGAGCACGTTGAAGCAGGTGGACTTGCCGGCGCCGTTGGGGCCGATGAGGGCGTGCACGGTGCCGGGGCGGACGGTGAAGCAGACGTCGTCGAGGGCGGTGAGCCCGGCGAAACGGACGGTGAGATTCCGGACGTCGAGGGTGTCCAGGGGGGTGTCCCCGGTGGTGCCCACGCCGGTGCCCACGCTGGTGTCCATGCTGTGGCTCACCCCTTCCAGCGGGTCAGCGTCCGCCGTACCGCCCGCTCGGCGTCCGCCGCCGCGTCCTCGTCGACCACGCCCAGATAGCGGCGGCGCACCTCGTCGGAGGCGGCCAGTTCCGGGGCCGGGCCGGAGAGGGTGACCTCGCCGACTTCGAGGACGTACGCGTGGGTGGCGAGCCGCAGGGCGAGGGCGGCGTTCTGTTCCACGAGGAGGACGGAGGTGCCCTGGGCGTTGATCTCGCGGACGGTGTCGGCGATCCGCTCGGCCATGAGCGGGGCCAGGCCCAGCGAGGGTTCGTCCAGGAGCAGGACCCTGGGACCGGCCATCAGGGCGCGGGCGACGGCGAGCATCTGCTGTTCGCCGCCGGAGAGCAGACCGGCGCGCTGCCCCGCCCGTTCGGCGAGCACCGGGAAGAGCTCGTGCACCCGCTCCAGGGCGGCGGCCCGGCCCGAGCGATCACCGCCGAGGGCGCCCGCGCGCAGATTGTCGGCGACCGTCATCCGGGCGAACACCCGCCGGCCCTCCGGTACCTGGGACACCCCGGCGGCGACCACCCGGTCCGGCGGCAGCCGGTCCAGCCGTCGGCCGCCCAGGCTCACGCCGCCCTCGGTGACCGCGCCGCCGTGGAAGGACAGCGTCCGGCTGATCGCCCGCAGCAGCGTGGACTTGCCGGCGCCGTTCCCGCCGAGCACCGTCACCACGGCTCCCTCGGGCACCTCCAGGGACACCCGGCGCAGTGCCCGCACGGGTCCGTACCCGACCGACAGGTCGTGTACGACCAGTCCGGATCCGCCCATGGACTTCCCCCTGTCGTCACTCGGTGGCGTAACTCGATGTCGTCATGCGGTGTCGTCATGCGGTGTCGTCACTCGGTGTGGCGCTCACCCCAGCACCGGCCGGGGCGTCCGTCCACGGCCCGAGGCCGAAACGCTGCGGGTGCCCAGCGGGCCGGGCCGGGGGTTGTGCGCGCGCACAACACCGCGTGTCAGGGGCCTGTGCGCGGCGGCCTGCAGGTGGCATCCTCCGGCCATGGGAGGGCGACGGCCGCGGACCGGTCATGACTGGAAGCTGCTCGCGGAGTCCTGCGGGGCTCTGCTGGAACGAGTGCCGGAACTGGTGGACGAGCATCTGCGGCAACTCACCGAGTACTCCCCCGTCTACGGGCAGGTGCTCCCCCACGACCAGCAGTGGCGGGAGGCCGAGGAGGCGTTCCGGATCGGCATCGAGACGATCTCCGCGCCCCGGGACTCGCCGCGCCGCGATCTGGAGTACGCCGAGGACGCGGGCCGGCGGCGGGCCCGGCAGGGGCTGCCGCTGGACCTGCTGGTGCACGCCTACCGCAACGCCGGCTATCTCGTGTGGGACGCGCTGGTGGAGGGGGCGGCCGGGCGGGAGCCGGAGCGGCTGGGGGCGCTGATGCGCTCGACGACGATGGTGTGGTCGGCGGTGGACGCGCAGGCGCAGGCCGCCTCGGAGGCGTACCGGGCCACCGAAGCGGAGCTGCGGCGGCGGACCGACGAGCAGTTGCAGGCGCTGCTCGACGCGTTGCTGGAGGGGCAGCAGACGCCGGGGCTCGCCGCGCGGGCGGCCGCGGGCCTGGATCTGCCGGAGCACGGGCCCTACGTGGTGGTGGTGCTGCGTGCCGAGCGGCGGGAGGCGTGCGAGCGGCCGGTGGGCGGTGCGGGGTTCCGGTTCGTCTGGCGGATGCGGGCCGACTGCGAGGTGGGGGTCGTGGCGCTCACGCCCGGCCAGGGCCTGGACGGGGTGGCGCGGGCGCTCGACGGGCGGTGCTCGGGGCCCGGCGGTATCAGTCCGGTGGTGCCGGGCCTGGCCGAGCTGGGGCGGGCCCGGCGGCTGGCCGAGCTGGCGCTGCGCACCTGCCCGCCGGACGCCACCGCCGTCGTACGCCTGGACCAGCGGATGCCGACCGCGCTCGTGGTGAGCCAGCCCGAGCTCGCCGACCGACTCGTCTCGGACGTGTTCGGCGAGCTGCTCACGCTGGAGCCGGGCGACCGGGCCGTCCTGCTGGAGACCCTCGACGTGTGGCTGACCTGCGAGGGCTCGGCGGGCCGGGCGGCCGGACGCCTGTACTGCCACCGCAACACGGTCTTCAACCGGCTACGGAGGCTGGAACAGCTGACCGCACGGTCGCTGGCCCGGCCACGGGATCTGATCGAGATGACGTTGGCGCTGGACGCGTACCGGTTGTCGGGCGTGCGCAGGTGAAGGCACCCGGATCCCGGACCCCTCCCCCCGCCCGGCCTCTCAGGTCAGGAAGTCCCGGGCGATCTGCTCGGCGACCCGTTCCAGGATGGGGCCCGCGTCGGCGATGCACTTCGCCACGTCGGGCTCGGCGTCGGTGAGCGGGTAGACCCGGCGGATGCCGGCGCGGCCGAGGGCCTCCGGGGGCAGGGCGAGGCGGCCGCAGACCGCGACGACCTCCTTGTCGGCGGCGCGGGCCGCCGCGGCGACGCCGGCCGGGGCCTTGCCGTGCAGGGTCTGCTCGTCGAGGGAGCCCTCGCCGGTGATCACCAGCGTGGTCTTCTCCAGCGCGGCCGCGAAGCCCAGGACGTCGAGCATGACCTCGATGCCGGGGCGGAACCGGGCGCCGACGAGCAGGGCGCCGTAACCGATGCCGCCGGCGGCTCCCGCGCCCGGGGCGGCGGCGTGCTTCGCGGCCTGCGCGCCGACGGTCTTCTCCAGCACCTCGGCGTAGTGGGCCAGGGCCGAGTCCAGCGTCTCCACGTCGTCCGGGGAGGCGCCCTTCTGCGGGCCGTAGACCGCCGGGGCGCCCTTCGGGCCGGTCAGCGGGTTGTCGACGTCGCTGGCGAGGACGAACTCGACGGACGCCAGCCGCGGGTCGAGCCCGGACAGGTCGGCCGAGGCCAGGGCGGCGAGGCCCTCGCCACCCGGGGGCACCGGTTCGCCCTCCGCGTCCAGGAAGCGCGCGCCCAGCGCGGACAGCATGCCGGCGCCGCCGTCGGTGGTGGCGCTGCCGCCGACGCCGAACACGATGGTCCGCGCGCCCGCGTCCAGGGCTGCGAGCAGCAGTTCGCCGGAGCCGTACGTGGAGGCCGTCAGGGGGGCGAAGACACCGGCGGGCAGCCGCTGGAGGCCGCTCGCCTCGGCCATCTCCACGACCGCGGTGTCGCCGCGCAGCGCGAACGCGGCCGTCACCTCGTGGCCGAGGGGCCCCGCGACCCGCACCTCGTGGCGCTCGAAGCCCGCGGCGACCGCCGCGGCCACCGTCCCGTCGCCGCCGTCGGCCACGGGCAGCGCCTCCACCTCCAGGCCCGGTACGACCCGGCGCAGCCCCGCCGTCACCCGCTCGGCGACCTCCACGGCCGTCAGCGAGCCCTTGAACTTGTCCGCGGCGATGAGCACGCGCTGTGTCACCAGTTGTCCCCTTGCTCTCCGGGCCCCACGAACGCGAGGCCAGTCGCGCCGCTGCGACCTTAACCGCAGGACACCCCCGCCGTCATGCCCCGCCCGGACCCTGGGACGGCCCCGGAAGCCGACTGTGCGCGGCGGCCCGAACCCCGGGCGGACCGCCCCGGAATCGGGTAGACCGGAACCATGACCCCTGTGGGCACCGAGCCAGAGCTCGCCGACCGCGTCCTCGGGGGCTGGCTGGGCCGGATCGCGGGCAACATGCTCGGCAAGCCGGTCGAGCAGGGCGACCTGTGGACGCGGGACCGGATCGACCGCTATCTGCGGCAGGCCGCCGCACTGCCGCTCACCGACTACCTGCCCGAGCCCGTCGGCGAGAGCGACGGCGTCGAGCTGCGCCCCGAGTGGCGTCAGTGCGTGCGCGGCCGCATCCACGGCAGCTGCCGCGACGACGACGTCGACTACGCCATCCTCGGCCTGGACCTCCTGGAGACCCACGGCTTCGGCTTCAGCACCGAGCAGGTCGGCGAGCTGTGGCTGCTCAGACTGCCGTACCTGCAGACCTTCACCGCCGAGCGGGCCGCGTACCGCAATCTGGCCAACGGCCTCAAACCGCCCCTGACCGCCACCTACGACAACCCGTACCAGGAGTGGATCGGCGCCCTGATCCGTGCCGACGTCTACGGCTGGACCTCCCCCGGCGCCCCGCGCCGCGCCGCCTCGCTCGCCCGCCGGGACGCGGTGCTGTCCCACACCGGCAACGGCGTGTACGGCGCGATGTGGGCGGCGGCGCTGGTCGCGTCCGCGTTCACGGCCGGCACGGTCCGGCAGGCGGTGGACCAGGCCCTGGCCGTCATCCCCGGCGGCAGCCGGCTCGCGCGGACCGTGCGGCGGGTCGTGTCCCTCCACGACACCCGGATGACCTGGGAGGACACCCTGACCACGGTGGCCGAGGAGACCGCCGGGCTCGGCTGGATCCACACCGTCCCCAACGCCGCCGTCCTCACCGCCGGGCTCCTGTACGGCGACGGCGACTTCACCCGCACCATCACCCTCACCGTCCGGGGCGGCCTGGACACCGACTCCAACGGCGCCACCGCGGGCTCGGTGGCCGGCGTGCTCACCGGCGCGGAGGCCATCCCGGCCCAGTGGAAGGACCCGCTGGAGGACACCGTGCACAGCGCGGTGTTCGGCTTCGACGGGGTACGGATCAGCGAACTGGCGGAGCGGACGGTGCGGTTGGTGGAGACGGAGGGCTGAGGGCGGGGCCCCGGGCCCGGACGCGCGCGGTCCGGGGCCCGGCTCTGGTTACCCTTCCTGGATGACCACCACCCAGGACTTCGCCACCTACATCGCCGGTCTCCCCCGCGTCCTCGCCGGCGCCGCCGCCCTCTTCCGCGACACGGCGGGCCGGGTGCTGCTCGTCGAGCCCAACTACCGCGAGGGCTGGGCGCTTCCGGGCGGCACGATCGAGTCCGACGACGGCGAGACCCCGCGCCAGGGCGCCCGCCGCGAGACCGCCGAGGAGATCGGCCTCGACCGCGAACTCGGCCGCCTCCTCGCGGTGGACTGGGTGCACGGCGCGGGCCGCCCGCCCCTGGTGGCCTACCTCTACGACGGTGGCGTCCTGCCCGACGACGCCCTGGAGGCGATCCGCCTCCAGGAGGAAGAACTCCTCTCCTGGCGCCTCGTCCCCCGCGAGGAACTCCCCGCATACCTGCCGGGCTCCCTGGGCCGCCGCGTCCTGGCCGCCCTGGACGTCCTGACGGAGGGGTCGGGCACGGCGGAGCTGGAGAACGGGCACCGGGTGGCCTGAGCCGAGACCCGCCTCCGGCGGACGGCCACCCCACCGTCCCGATATGCGGTCGCCCCGTCCCGTCCGGTCGACCTACCCTCGCCCCATGACCAAGCCCCTCGTCGCCCTGCTCAGCGGCGCCGGTGTCTCCACCGACTCCGGGATCCCCGACTACCGCGGCCCGAACGGGCTGTGGCGCGAGGATCCCGAGGCCGAGAAGCTGGTGACGTACGAGTACTACATGGGCGATCCGGAGATCAGGCGGCGCTCGTGGCGGATGCGGCGCGAGAACCGGGCGCTGAAGGCCGAGCCGAACGCGGCGCATCTCGCCGTGGCGGAGCTGGAGCGGGCCGGGGTGCCGGTGCGGGTGATCACGCAGAACGTGGACGGGCTGCATCAGCTGGCCGGCGTACCGGCCCGCAAGGTGCTCGAACTGCACGGCACCGCACGGCAGTTCGTGTGCACCGGGTGTCACGTCCGGGGCCCGATGGAGGACGCGCTCGCCCGGGTCGAGGCCGGGGAGGAGGATCCGGCGTGTCTGGAGTGCGGCGGGATCCTCAAGTCGGCGACCGTGATGTTCGGTGAGCACCTCGACCCGGTGGTGCTGGGCGACGCCCTCGCGATCAGCAAGGCGTGCCAGGTGTTCGTCGCCGTCGGCAGCAGCCTCCAGGTCCACCCGGCGGCGGGGCTCGCCGGGGTCGCCGCCGACCACGGGGCCCGGCTGATCATCGTCAACGCCGAGCCGACACCGTACGACGACCGGGCCGACGAGGTGATCCGGGAACCGATCGGGACAGCGCTGCCCGCCCTGCTGCGTCGGCTGCGGGAGCCGGGTGCCCAGAGGACGCCCGGAGGACGCCCGGAGCGCGTCTAGAACAACACCGCCCCCCGTTCGAAGTCCAGCAGGCGGCGCTTGCGGTCCAGGCCGCCGCCGTACCCCGTGAGGCTGCCGTCGGCGCCGACGACGCGGTGGCAGGGGACGATGATGCCGACCGGGTTCTTGCCGTTGGCGAGGCCGACGGCACGGGAGGCGGCCGGGTTGCCGAGGGCGTCGGCGAGTTGGCCGTAGGAGCGGGTCTCGCCGTAGGGGATGCGGCGCAGTTCGTCCCAGACGGTGCGCTGGAACGGGGTGCCGTGCAGGCGGAGTTCGAGGGTGAAGTCCTGCAACTCGCCCGCGAAGTAGGCCTTCAGCTGGTCGGTGGCCTCGCCGAAGGCCGGGAGGTCGTCGCGGGGGCCGAAGGACTCCTCGGGTGGGCGGTGGCGTTGGTCGGTCATGTAGAGGCCGCACAGGACACCGTCGTCGGCGACGAGGGTGAGGGGGCCGTACGGGCTGTCGATCACGGTGTGGTGCCTCTTGGCGTTCATCGCATTCATCGGGTTCATCGCGTACGTCCTTACACGGGCAGGAAGTTGATGGGGTGGCTGTCCGTCGCCCACAGGTACTGGACGGCGTACGCCCGCCAGGGGCGCCAGGCCGCCGCGCGGGCCGTGAGGGCCGCCGGGGTGGCGGGCAGGCCCAGGTCCTGGGCGGCGCGGCGGATGCCGAGGTCGGTGGGGAGGAAGGCGTCGGGGTCGCCGAGGGCGCGCATGGCGATGACGTCGACGGTCCAGGGGCCGAAGCCCGGGAGGGCCAGCAGCCGGGCGCGGGTCTCGGACCAGTCGCTCTCCACACCCAAGTGGAGTGAGCCGTCGGCGAGTTGGCCGACCAGGGTGGTGAAGGTGGTGCGGCGGGTGCGGGGCATCGCCAGTGACTCGGGGTCGAGAGAGGCGAGTCGCTCGGGGGTCGGGAAGAGGTGGGTGAGGCCGCCCTCGGGGTCATCCACCGGATCGCCGTACGCCGCGACCAGGCGGGCCGCGTGGGTGCGGGCCGCGGCTGTGGAGACCTGCTGGCCGAGGACCGCGCGGACGGCGAACTCCGCCTCGTCCACCGTGCGGGGTACGCGTCGGCCGGGGGCCTTGTCGACCAGGGGCGCGAGCAGCGGGTCCGTGCGCAGCTGGTCGTCCACGGCGACCGGGTCGGCGTCCAGGTCGAGCATGCGGCGGCAGCGGCTGATGGCGACGGTCAGGTCGCGCAGGTCGGTGAGGGTGAGGCGGCAGGCGATGTGGTCGGGCTTCGGGGTGAGGGCCACGATGCCGTGGCCGTACGGCAGGCGCAGCGTCCGGCGGTACGCGCCGTCCCGCCACTCCTCGACGCCGGGGACGGCGGTCGCCGCGAGGTGGCCGAAGAGGTTGTCGGGGTTGAGAGGGGCGCGGAACGGCAGGCGGAGGGAGAGCGCGCCGGAGGTGGCCGGTGCCTGGGCGTCCCGCTTCGGCAGGCGGGCGCGCAGCTCGCTCGGGGACAGCGCGAAGACCTCGCGCACGGTGTCGTTGAAGGTACGGATGGAGGAGAACCCGGCGGCGAAGGCGATCTCGGCCATCGGCAGCGGGGTCGTCTCGATGAGGAGGCGCGCGGTCTGGGCGCGCTGGGCGCGGGCGAGGGCGAGCGGGCCCGCGCCCAGCTCGGCGAGCAACTGGCGTTCGATCTGCCGGGTGCTGTAGCCGAGCCGGGCGGCGAGACCGGGTACGCCCTCGCGGTCCACGACGCCGTCGGTGACGAGCCGCATGGCCCGGGCGACGAGGTCGGCGCGCTGGTTCCACTCCGGGGAGCCGGGGCTGGTGTCGGGGCGGCAGCGCTTGCAGGCCCTGAAGCCGGCCTGCTGACAGGCCGCCGCGCTCGGGTGGAAGGTCATGTTCTCGGGCTTGGGCGGCACCACCGGACAGCTGGGCCGGCAGTAGATGCGGGTGGTCAGGACGGCCGTGAAGAACCAGCCGTCGAACCGCGCGTCCTTGGACTGGACCGCGCGCACGCAGCGCTCGGTGTCGGTGTGCATTCCCCTCTGCATGCCTCAAGGATCGACCACGAACCGGCCGGAGGCTGGCGAGAATCCGACATCGACCTGGGCTGTCCAGCGCCCGTCCCGGGTCAGCCCCGGGCGCTCGTGCCCTTGTCCGGCCGCCACGCCGACTCCCTCAGCAGCCGCAGCCCGTTCAGGCCGACCAGGACCGTCGAGCCCTCGTGCCCGGCGACGCCGAGCGGCAGCGGCAGGTGTCCGATCAGGTCCCACAGGACCAGCCCGGTGATGAAGACGCCCGCGATCACCAGGTTCTGCACGACCAGGCGGCGGGCGGCCCGGGAGAGGCGTACGACGGCCGGGACGGTGGCGAGTTCGTCGCGTACGACGACGGCGTCCGCGGTCTCCAGCGCGAGGTCGGAGCCCGCCCGGCCCATGGCGATGCCGGAGTGGGCGGCGGCCAGGGCGGGGGCGTCGTTCACGCCGTCGCCGACGAAGAGCACCTTGCGTCCGGCGGCGTGCAGATCGCGCACGGCGTCGACCTTGTCCTCGGGCAGCAGTTCGGCGCGGACGTCGGTGAGGCCGGTGGCGCGGGCGACACGGGCGGCGGCCCGGGGGTTGTCGCCGGTGAGCAGGACGGGGGCGGTGCCGGTCAGGGCGGTGAGGGCGGCGGTGGTCGCGGCGGCGTCGGGGCGGAGGCGGTCGGTGAGGGTGAGGGTGCCGACCGGGGTGCCGTCGCGGGTGACGAGGACGACGGTGGCGTCGCTGTCGGCGTCGTCCGCGCGGCCGACGGTGATCGTCCGGCCCTCGACCACGGCCGTGACCCCGCGTCCCGGGGTCGCGGTGAAGTCCTCGGCGGGCGCGATCCGCAGGCCGCGCGTCCGGGCGGCGGCGACGATCGCGCGGGCCAGGGGGTGCTCGCTGGGGTGCTCGGCCGCGGCGGCCAGGGCGAGCAGGTCGTCCTCGCCGAGGCCGGAGTGCGGCAGCGGGGCCACGCCGGTCACCTCGGGGGCGCCCTCCGTCAGCGTGCCGGTCTTGTCGAGGGCGGTGGCGTCGATCTCGCCGAGGCGTTCCATCGCGACGGCGGACTTGACCAGGACGCCGTGCCGGCCGGCGTTGGCGATGGCGGACAGCAGCGGCGGCATGGTGGCGAGGACGACCGCGCACGGCGAGGCGACGATCATGAAGGTCATCGCGCGCAGCAGCGCGTCGGTGAGGTCGGCGCCGAAGGCGAGCGGGATCGCGAAGACGGCGACGGTGGCGGCCACCATGCCGACGGCGTACCGCTGTTCGATCTTCTCGATGAACAGCTGGGTGGGCGCCTTGGTGCGCGAGGCCTCCTCGACGAGGGTGACGATCCGGGCGATCACGGAGTCCGCCGGGTCGCGCTCGACGCGGACGCGCAGGGCGCCGGTGCCGTTGAGGGTGCCCGCGAAGACCTCGTCGCCGGGGGCCTTGGCGACCGGGAGAGGTTCGCCGGTGATGGTGGCCTGGTCGGCCTCGCTCATCCCGTCCAGCACCTGTCCGTCGGCGCCGATGCGCTCCCCCGGGCGGACCAGGATCAGATCGCCGACGGCGAGCTCGGCGGTGGCGACCGTCTCCTCCCGGCCGTCGTCGGTGAGCCGGGTCGCGGTGGCCGGCGCGAGGTCGAGCAGCCCGCGCACCGAGTCGGCGGTCCGGGCGGTGGCCAGGGCCTCCAGGGCGCCGGAGGTGGCGAAGATGACGATCAGCAGGGCGCCGTCGCGGACCTGGCCGATCGAGGCCGCGCCGAGGGCCGCGACGATCATCAGCAGATCGACGTCCAGGGTCTTCTCGCGCAGCGCGCGCAGTCCTTCGAGGGCGGGTTCCCAGCCGCCGGTGGCGTAGGCGACCGCGTACAGGGGGCCGTACAGCCAGGCCGGGACACCGCTCAGGTCCAGCGCCAGTCCCAGCAGGAAGGCGACGGTCGCCGCGAGGGCCCAGCGGGCCTCGGGCAGGGCCAGGACACGGGTGCGGCGGCGGGGGGCGGGACGGGCGGACGTGGGCACGGCGGTGGGAGTGAGAGTCGTGGACACCCGCACCACCATACAGGAACACATGAAGACTCATTCATCTGTTCATGTGCGATGGGTAAGATACCCGCCATGGGTCATGGAGCCGCGGCAGCGCAGACAGCCACCGAGCGCGTACGTCTGGACGCGGACAACGTCGCCAAGGTCGCGACCACCCTCCAGGCCCTGTCCACTCCCTCCCGGCTGCTGATCCTGGCGCGCCTGCGCGAAGGACCGCTGCCCGCCACGGAGTTGGCCGCGGAGGTGGGCATGGAGCAGTCGGCCTGCTCGCACCAGCTGCGGCTGCTGCGCAACCTGGGTCTCGTGGTGGGTGAGCGACGCGGCCGGTCGGTGGTGTACGCGTTGCACGACCACCATGTCGCCGAACTCCTCGACCAGGCCGTCTACCACGTGGAGCACCTGCGCCTCGGCCTCAACGACCCCGCCGAGTGACGTGAGCCGGCGTCACCCGTAGCCGCCAGGACGTCGGGCCGGGACGCCGAGTCGACGGCGTCCCGGCCCGATCGGTCACTGCGTCGCGGTCGGACGGCGTGAGGCCGTCATCGCCTCGTCGACGTCCGTCAGCGGGCGCAGCCGGTAGGTGTACGTGTAGTCGCGGTCGGCGAAGAGCTTGTACTCGTCGTGGGTGTGCGCGCCCCAGCTGTTGTCGCCGCCGACGCCCATCTGCCGGTGGTTGAGGCGCAGGACGACCTCGTCGCGGGGTGTGAGCTGGTAGTCGTGGCGGGCCCCGACCGAGAGGTCCTCCGGGGTGAGGTGCGAGGCGTTGACCTCCAGGAGCGGCTCGCCGCTGACCAGCAGGCCGACGCCGTCGCGGCCGGTCAGCGCGGCCCAGCGGACGTCGGTCTTGTTGCCGTTCTCCTGCGGGCGCAGATAGGAGGTCCACTGCCCGGAGACGGTGCCGGAGTACAGGCCCACGTCGGTGCCGTTGTTGCGGTCCCACATGTTCTCGTCGGGGCCGCGGCCGTAGTAGTGCAGACGGTCGAGGCGGCCGGGCAGGAGCAGCAGGGTGCCGACCTCGGGGATGTAGGGCAGTGAACCCGCCCCCGGGTGCAGGGTGTTGTCGACCTTGATCTCGCCGTTGCCGAAGACGGTGTAGGTGGTGGTGTACGTCGACTCGACGGTGGTGGGCAGGGTGCCGGTGACCTTGATCTCGACGGCCTTGTCCCGCAGGGTCTGCACGCTCACGCCGGTGACCTCGCGGGCGGCTCCGGCGTCGCGCCAGGTCTGGTTGCGGGTGTGGTGGCCGTTGCCGCGGTCGTTGTCGGTGGGCGCCCGCCAGAAGTTCGGCACGGGGCCCGAGGTGATCAGGCGGACGCCCTTGGCCTCGTACGAGGTGATGGTGCCGGTGGCCTTGTCGACGGTGACGGAGAAGCCGCGGCCGCGGACGGTGACGGACTTCTCGCCGTCGTCGTGGCGCAGGGCCGGTACGCGGTCCAGCGGGACGGGGGTGACGGCCGGGACGGCGGCGGCGACGGGGAGTTGCTGCTTGGCCACCTCGAAGCCGGCCTTCGCCCACTTCGTGGACTCCTTGGTGGTGAAGGACAGGTGCAGGAAGTACTCGGTGCCGGGCGCCGGGTTCGCCGGGACCTTCACCGGGAGCGTGATGTCCTTGCTGCTCAGCGGCGGTACGTCGAGCTGGTCGCGGGTGAGCCGGCCGCGCTGGACGACCTCGCCGTCGGCGACCAGGGACCAACGGCCGTCGAACTCGCGGACGTTGGTGAACAGGTATTCGTTGGTGAGGGTGACCCGGCCCGAGGTGACGGTGTCGCCGGAGGCGGGCGCGGTGTTGATCGCCTGGTAGATCTGCTTGACCTCGACGGACTTGCCGGTGCCGCCGCGGTCGGCGGTGATGATGCCGTCCCCGGCGAACGCCCCGTCGTTGGGGTTGTCGCCCCAGTCGCCGCCGTACGCGTAGAACGTCTTGTCGCGGGACCGCTTCTCGTCGAGGCGGGCGGTGGCGGCGTCGAACCAGAACCGCACGCCCTCGTCGCCGGGTCCCCGGCCCTCGGAGGCCAGTTCGGCGGCGCCGAGGGCACGGGCGTAGACGCGGGCCCGCCGGATGGTGCCGCTGAACTCGCGGGTGGGGTTGTCGACGTCGGTGGCGAGGGAGAGGGAGGCGGTGTTGTTCGCGGGCCGCCGGGTGGTGGTGCGGGTGGCCCGGGCGACGCCGTCGACGTAGAGCGTCAGCGTGCCCGCGTCGGCGTCGAAGACGCCCGCGAGGTGGTGCTCGCGGCCGGTCCAGTCGTCCGGCAGCGCCCAGGTGGCGGTGACCCACTGGCCGCCGCCGTGGATGAAGAACTCCAGGTTCCGGCCCGACTGCTTCAGGGCGTACTGGGTGTCGCCCTTGGCGACGATGGGCTGGTGGTACCCGAAGTAGTGCGGGGTGACCCAGGCCTCCAGGGTGAGCGAGCCGGTGAGGTCCAGGCCCGCGTCACGGGCGAAGACCGTGCCGCCGGAGACCCCCTCCTGCCGGGTGAACGTGCCGGCGGGAGCCATGATCTCGCCCCGCAGCGCGGCCGGTCCGGACTCGGTGAGCAGCTTGCGGGTCGGCGTGGGCCACTTCAGCGCCTGGTCGACGAAGTCCCAGATCCAGCCGCCCTGGAGCACGGGGTAGCGGCGGACGAGGTCCCAGTACTTCTTGAAGTTGCCGTTGGAGTTCCCCATGCCGTGCGAGTACTCGATCATCACGTACGGCCGGGTGTCGCTCGTGTCCTTGGCCCTCGCCTCGACCCGCTGCGGGCTGTCGTACATCTCGGAGCGGATGTCGCTGATCCCCGGCCGGTCGTCACCCTCGTACTGGATGACGCGGGTGGGGTCGTAGGAGCGGATCCAGTCGTACATGGCGTTGAAGGTGCTGCCGCCGCCCGCCTCGTTGCCCAGCGACCAGATGACCACGGAGGCGTGGTTCTTGTCGCGGTGGACCATGTTGCGGGCGCGGTCCACACAGGCCACGGTCCAGTCGGCGTGGTTGCCGGGGTACTCGCCGCGGATGCCGTGGGTCTCCAGGTTGGTCTCGTCGACCAGATACAGGCCGTACTCGTCGGCGAGTTCGAGCCACAACGGGTTGTTGGGGTAGTGCGAGGTGCGGACGGTGTTGATGTTCAGCCGCTTGATGATCCCGATGTCCTCGACCATGTCCGCCCGGGTGAGGGCCGAGCCGCGGACCGGGTGCATCTCGTGCCGGTTGGTGCCCCGGAAGGAGACCGGCCTGCCGTTGATGCGCATCAGGCCGTCCTTGAGCGCGAACTCGCGCAGACCGACCCGGTGGGAGAGCGTCTCGACCACCTTGCCGGAGGGGTCGCGCAGCCGGAGCACGGCGGTGTAGAGATACGGGTGCTCGGCCGACCACAGGCGCGGCGCGGGCACCGCCTTCGCCGCCTGTACGGTCGTCTCCTCGCCGGCGTCGAGCGCCACGGCCTGCTGGAGCGGCCGGGGCCACACCGGGTGCCCGCCGGCGTCGTAGAGCTGGGTCTCGACGGAGTACCGGCCGGCGCCCTTGCCGCCGTAGTCGCGGACGCTCGCGGTGACCGACAGCTCGGCCGCCCTGTAGTCGTCGCTCAGCGGGGTGTCCAGCTTGAAGTCGCGCAGGTGCACGGCCGGGGTGGAGTAGAGGTAGACCGAGCGGAAGATGCCGCTCAGCCGGATCATGTCCTGGTCCTCCAGCCAGTCGCCGTCGGAGTAGCGGTAGACCTCGACGGCGATCTGGTTGGTGCCCGGCTTCAGGTGGCGGGTGATGTCGTACTCGGCGGGGTCGTAGGAGTCCTCGTGGTAGCCGACCAGTTCGCCGTTGATCCACACGTAGTGGGCGGACTTGACGCCTTCGAAGTGCAGGAACGTCCGGCGTCCGTCCCAGTCGCGCGGGAGCGTGAAGGTGCGCCGGTACTGGCCCACGGGGTTGTGGCGGGTGGGGGCGGCCGGGGGCTGCGCCTCCTCGCCGCGGCCGTTGGGGCCCCACCACGGGTAGGTGATGTTGACGTAGATCGGGGCGTCGTAGCCGTGCAGCTGCCACGCGGAGGGGACGGGGATGGTGTCCCAGCCGGAGTCGTCCAGATCGGTGCGGTGGAAATCGGCGTCCCGGTCGTCGGGACGGTCGGCGTAGGCGAACTTCCATCTGCCGTCCAGGCTCTGCCGGTACGGCGAGCGGGTGCGGTCGGCGGCGAGGGCCTGGCCGAGGGTCGCGTACGGCATGAGCGTGGCGTGCGGCGGCTCGGAACCCAGCCGGAAGACGGTGATCTGCCCGTTCCACTCCGGGGTTCCCTCGGCGGCTCCCTCAGCCGCTTCCGTCCGTCCGGCCGCGTACGCCCCCACGGGCGACGCGGACAGGGCGAGCGCGCCGAACACGGCGGCTCCGCCCTCCAGAAGACGGCGGCGGCTGACCGCCGGACGGCCGGCGGGGGTCAGGTGGGGGTGCGGCATGACGGTGGCCTTCCTCGGTACGACGGTGACGTGCGCGAACTGAGGGTGCGTCAGAGCCAGAGGAACACTAGAACCCGAACAGAACCGAAGCAATGATCTCGTCTGAATTTGTGCGGTCCTGTTGGTCCGCAGGGGCTTCTCTCGGCCAGTTGTGACGCAGACCACTACAGAAACGGCGCCGTTTCGATAGATGGCGGAGGTAGCCTCAACTCAATGAGATGAACGAAACCGTTTCGTTCAGAAGCGGTGAGTTGCGGTACGGAGAGTTCAGGAGGAAGGGCATGACCACTGTTCTCGTGGTGCACGAACAGTCCTTGCAGCGGCTCGGTCTGCGCATGCTCCTGGCGGCCCAGCCCGGTCTGACCGTGATCGGCGAAGCGGCCGGCGAGGTCGAGGCGGTCCGGACGAGCGAGCGGCTGCACCCGGACGTCGTCGTGATGGACGGCGGCGGCCTCGGCACCCGCGGTATGGAGAGCGTGCGCGGCATCGCGCGTTATTCCCGCGTCCTCCTGCTGAGTCCCTCCCTGGACGACGCCCCCATGTACGCCGCCCTGCGCGCCGGGGCCGGCGGCTTCGTCCTCCCGGACGTCACCCCCGAGCAACTGGCCGCCGCCGTGCACTCGGTCGCCGTCGGCGACGCGGTCGTCTCACCCGGCCTGACCCGCGAACTCATCGACGCCGTCCGTAGGGAACGCCCGCCGACGGCCGCCCCCGGACGCACACACCGGCTCGACAGCCTCACCGGGCGCGAACGCGCCGTCCTCACCGCGGTCGCCTGCGGCTTCTCCAACGCGGAGATCGCCGAACGGCTGTCGATCGCCCCGACGACCGTGAAGTCCCACGTCAGCAACATCCTCACCAAGATCGGTGCCCGGGCCCGCGTCCAGGCGGTCACCTTCGCCTACGAGACGGGGCTGGTGCGCCCGGCGGTGGCCGGTCCGGAGTGGTGGGCCGGGGCCCCGACGAGCGCCCTGCCCCGTCCGGCGGAGCCCCTGGCGCGCGGTGCGGCGGGTGCTGCGGCAGGTGCTGCGGCGGGCGGGACGACAGGTCCGGCGCCCTCGGCGGTCCCGGCGCGGACGACGGCCGCACAGTCGGCGGTTCCGAGCCGACGCGCGCAGGCGCGGCCGCTGGCGACGGCGGCCTGACAGGCCGGGAGCACCGAGCGGCGACGAACCGCGGCCGCGATCGGGGAGCGAGGCACGGCGCGGGGCGCGCCGGGTGGGCGGATCCGGGCCGCCGATCGGAGGAGCCTCCGGCCGGAGGCCGGACAAGGCCGGTGGCCGAAGCTGCTCGGAAGCCGGAGGCCGAGCGCCGTGGTCACGTCCTCTCGCCGTCCGTGTCCCGGTACAGGTAGTGGGCCGTGCCCGAGAGGGTGGCGCGCGCCCAGGCGGCCATGTCGGCGGGGCCCATCGTGTCCCAGTCGGGGGTCCGCTCCACCTGGGCGCGGCCGATACGGCGGCCCAGGGCGGTGAGCCGGTTGGCCTCCTCGCGGCGTTCGGCGTCGTAGCGGGTCAGCGCCTCGTCCGGTGACGCGGTGGTCCGCAGAGCGCGCTCCAGGCAGCGGGCGTCCTCGATCGCCTTCACGGCACCGCTCGCGGTGTGCGGCCGGGTGAGCGCGCCGGCGTCGCCGGCGAGGACGACGCCCGAGGCGGCGTAGCGGGGCAACGGCAGGTCCAGCATCGGCTGCACGGCGATCGCCGAGTCGGCGCAGGACTCGACGACCTCCGCCCACCGGGCCGGGAAGTGCCGGCGCACGACGTCCTTGACGCGGGCCGCCAACTCCGGGTCGGCGCCCGGTGGATAGGCGGCCGAGGGGTCGTACGGCGTGCCCGCGGGCGGGAACATGTACACGCCCCAGTTCAGCAGGCGCCCGCCGTCGGTCGCCGGCATCAGATAGAAGATCCCGTGCCCGCCGGGAAAGACCACGGTGACCAGCGCCCGCTCCGCCTCCCGCACGACGGACCGGCTCAACGCGGTCTCCGGCAGGCAGCCACGCCACAGCGCGTATCCCGCGTACTCGGGCACCGCCTCCGGCGCCACCAGCGAGCGGACCACCGACCGGTGCCCGTCGGCGCCCACCACCAGGTCGTAGCTGTGCTCCTCACCGTTCACCAGGATCGTGGCACCGCCCGTGCCACCCTCCCGGTGCACGGCGTCCACGCGTGAGCCGGACCGGTACTCCGCCCGTTCCACCCGGGCGCGCAACGACCGCCACAGCAGGTACCAGTTGCAGACGGCCACCTCCATCGGCTGCCGCCACAGCTCGCGTTCACCACCCCGGTCCGTCACGTGCAGCCACGCCCGCTCGGTGACCGGGAGGAACGGCATCGCGGGATCCAGGTACCCGGTCTTCACCCACTCGTCCAGCAGCCCGGGCGGTACGGCGATCCCGAACCCGCGGTCCGCGAAGCCCCGTTCGGTGCGCTCGTGCACCACCACGTCGTAGCCCGCGCCGGTCCCCGCCACCGCCGCCGCGCACCCGGCGACACTGCCGCCCACCACCGCCATCCGCGCCACCGTCACTCCCCCGTCCCGGCCGGTGTGCCCGCTGCCTCCGACCCGCACCGCTTTCCACGGTGCGGGGGTGCCATCCCGTTGGCAAGGGGCGCGCGGGCGCGACGGGCGGAAACGAGCGGTCAGTCGGCCTGTCCGTCGGGTGCCCCGTCGGCGTCGGCCCGCAGACCGGTGGACTCGGTGAACGCGCGCCGGTAGGCGGCCGGTGACACGCCGACGACGCGATTGAAGTTGCGGCGCAAGGTCGTCGCCGTACCCATGCCGACCTGGGTGGCGATGTGCTCGATGCTCTCGTCGGTCGTCTCCAGCAGTTCCTGTGCGCGACGGATGCGCTGGGCGAGCAGCCATTGCAGGGGGCTGGTGCCGGTGAGCGCGATGAACTGGCGGCTGAAGTGGCGCAGGCTCATGTTCACCCGGCGTGCGAGCTCGGCGACCGTGACCGGTTCGTCGAGCCGTTCCCTCGTCCGGTCGAGCAGGGCGGACAGTCCGTACCGGTCGCCGGCGGAGCCCTGGCCGTCGTTGCCGGGCAACGGGGTGGCGATGAACTGCGCCTGTCCGCCGGCCCGGTGCGGAGCCGCCACGAGCCGTCGCGCCAGCGTGTTGGCCATGACCACGCCGTGGTCGTTGCGGACCATGTGCAGACAGAGGTCGATCCCGGCGGCCTGGCCCGCGGAGGTGAGCACGTCGCCGTCGTCGATGTACAGCACACCGGGGTCCACCTCGACCTCCGGATACCGCTCGGCCAGCCGTCCGGTGTACATCCAGTGGGTGGTCGCGCGCCGCCCGTCGAGCAGCCCGGCGGCGGCCAGCACGAAGGCCCCGGTGCAGATGGAGGCGACCCGCGCGCCCCGGTCGTGCGCCGCTCGTACGGCTGCCACCAGGTCGGCGGGCGGCCGGTCCATGGCCTCGTCACAGGCCGGGACGATCACCGTGTCCGCCTTCATCAGGTCATCCAGCGTGTGCGATGCCTCGGAGCGCAGCCAGCCCCCGACATTGGCACCGGGGGACGCGCAGACGGCCAGCTCGTAGCCGGCCCCGGCCGCCTCCGGATTTCCGGGTCCGAAGATCGTGCAGGGGATGGAGAGCTCGAACAGAGGCATCCCGTCGGTCACGGCCAGCGCCACGGTGGTCATGGCACGAATTGTACGCTCGATGTCCTTTCGGCCGGTTGAGGAGGCCGTCGGCCGGCGCGAGGGTCGTAGACATGAGCAATCCGACAGCACACACGTACCGGGAGACCCACGGCGAGGAAACCCGGCTCTCCGGGGCCACGGGCCGTGCCTGGCTGGCGATCGCCCTGGGGGTCGCGGCCGTCGGCTGGGGCGCCAACCAGTTCGCGCCGCTGCTGTTGATGTACCGCTCGGAACTGGGCGTCGCGACGACCACGGTGGAGGCGACCTACGCCCTCTACGCGGTCGGACTGATCCCCGGGCTGCTCCTCGGGGGCCCCTTCTCCGACCGGTACGGCCGCCGTCGGGTGCTCGTACCGGCGCTGATCATCTCGGCGCTCGCCAGCGGACTGCTCATGCTGGCCGGATCGGGGCTGAGCTGGCTGTTCGTCGGACGCCTTGTCGCCGGCGCCGCCAGTGGGGCGGCGTTCAGCTCGGGCACCGCGTGGATCAAGGAGCTCACCGTCAGCGGTTCCGGTCAGGACGAGCACACCGGCGCCCGGCGCGCGACGGTCGGGATGACCACCGGCTTCGCCGTGGGTCCGCTGATCGCGGGTCTGCTGGCGCAGCTGGCACCGAACCCGGTGGTCAGCTCCTACCTGCCGCATGTGGCGCTCACCCTCGCGACCGTTCCCTTCGTGCTGCGGACCCCCGAGGTCCACCGGCCGAACGAGGAGGCCAGGCTCTGGTCCCGGCTCCACCTGTCCGAGGCGAGCAGCCGCCGGTTCTGGAGCGTCGTCGCGCCGCTGGCACCCTGGGTGTTCGGCGCGTCCTCGATCGCCCTGGCTTACCTTCCCGGTCTGGTCCTTGACCGGCTCGGCGACAACGCGCTGATGTTCAGCGCGGTCGTGACCATGCTGACCATGGTCGCGGGCATCGCGGTGCAGCCCCTGGCGCGTCGGGTCAACCACCCGGACAAGCCCCGTCTGATCGCCACCTCGCTCGGCATCGTGGTGGCCGGACTGCTGCTCGGCTCGCTGGCCGCGACGACCGTGCACTGGTGGCTCGTCGGCATCGCCGCGCTGGTGCTCGGCGCCGGCTACGGCTGCTGCCTGGTGTGCGGCCTGATGGAGGTGCAGCGCATGGCGGGCGCCGAGAACCTGGGCAGGCTGACCGCGATCTTCCAGGCGCTCGCCTATCTCGGCTTCGGGGCGCCGTATCTGCTGGCCGTGATCGAGCACGTGGTGCCGGCCTCGGAGCTGCTGTTGCTGACCGCCGTGCCGGCGGTGCTCACCCTCGCCTGGACCACCTACCGGGCCACGCACGGGACGGACCCGGCGAAACAGCGGAAAACGACCGCATCCGGCTCCGCGGTGCGGGGGTAGTCGCACCGGATGGCCGTCATTCCGCGAACCGATCACAGCAGTGAGGTGACCGACTTGAGCACGAGTCCGATATGCACGTGCCGGCCCGGTGGAACGGTGTGGCTCATGGGGCTGCCGAGTTCGGGCAAGACGACGATCGCGAGGTCGGTCGCGGACCGGCTGCGGGAGGAGCATCGCAGGGTGGAGACGCTGGACGGGGACGAGATCCGCGGCTCGCTCTCGGAGGGGCTGGGTTTCTCCCGGCAGGACCGGGACAGCAACGTGCGGCGCACCGGACTGGTGGCGGAGATCCTCGCCCGCAACGACGTCCTGGTCCTGGTGCCCGTGATCGCCCCCTACGCGGACAGCCGCGAGGCGGTACGCGAGCGCCACGAGCGCAGTGGGACGCCCTACCTGGAGGTGTACGTCGCCACCCCCTCCCGGGTGTGCGCCGACCGCGACGTGAAGGGCCTGTACGCGCGGCAGGCGGCCGGTGAGTTATCCGGCCTGACCGGTGTCGACGACCCCTACGAGGAACCGGCGAGCCCCGATCTGGTGCTGGAGACACACCGCCAGGACATCCAGGAGTGCACCGCCGCGCTGCGGGCGCTGCTCGTCGAGAGGGGACTCGCCCGATGACCACCACGACGACACGGACGACCGAGGACCGGACGGCGGACGACGCCGGGCTCCACACGCTCACGCACCTGGACATCCTGGAGGCGGAGGCGGTGCACATCTTCCGGGAGGTGGCCGGGGAGCTGGAGCGCCCGGTGATCCTCTTCTCGGGCGGCAAGGACTCCGCCGTGATGCTGCACCTGGCGCTCAAGGCGTTCGCGCCCGCGCCGCTGCCCTTCGGGCTGCTCCATGTGGACACCGGCCACAACTTCCCCGAGGTGCTGGCGTACCGGGACCGCACCGTCGAGGAACACGGACTGCGGCTGCGGGTGGCCCGCGTGCAGGACTTCATCGACTCCGGTGAGCTGCGTGAGCGTCCGGACGGGACCCGTAACCCCCTCCAGACCGTGCCGCTGCTGCACGCCATCGGCGAGGGCCGCCACGACGCGGTGTTCGGCGGCGGACGCCGGGACGAGGAGAAGGCACGCGCCAAGGAGCGGGTGTTCTCGCTGCGCGACGAGTTCGGCGGCTGGGATCCGCGCCGGCAGCGGCCGGAACTGTGGCAGCTGTACAACGGCCGGTGCTCCCCCGGCGAGCACACACGGGTCTTCCCGCTGTCGAACTGGACCGAGCTCGACGTGTGGCAGTACATCGCGCGCGAGAGGATCGAACTGCCGGCGATCTACTACGCGCATGAACGATTCCTCTTCTTCCGCGACGGCATGTGGCTCGCCCCCGGTGAGTGGGGCGGCCCGAAGGACGGCGAACGGACCGCGACCCGCCGGGTGCGCTACCGCACCGTGGGCGACATGTCCTGCACGGGAGCGGTCGATTCGGACGCCGACACCGTCGAGCGGGTCATCGAGGAGATCGCCGTGGCCCGGCTGACCGAACGCGGTGCGACCCGGGCCGACGACAAGATGTCCGAGGCCGCCATGGAGGACCGCAAGCGCGAGGGGTACTTCTAGCCATGACCGTCGACACACTTCGGTTCGCCACCGCGGGCTCCGTCGACGACGGCAAGTCCACCCTGGTCGGACGACTGATGCACGACTCAAAGTCGGTCCTCGCCGACCAGCTGGAAGCCGTCGAGCGGGCCTCCCGCACCCGCGGCAAGGACACTCCGGACCTCGCGATGCTCACCGACGGCCTGCGCGCCGAGCGGGAGCAGGGCATCACCATCGATGTCGCCCACCGCTACTTCGCCACCCCGCACCGCCGGTTCATCCTGGCCGACACCCCGGGGCATGTGCAGTACACCCGCAACATGGTCACCGGCGCCTCGACCGCCGAGCTGGCCGTCGTCCTGGTGGACGCGCGGGCCGGCGTGGTCGAGCAGACGCGCCGGCACGCCGCGGTGGCCGCCCTGCTGCGGGTCCCGCACGTGGTACTGGCCGTCAACAAGATGGACCTGGTCGACCACGACGAGACGGTCTTCGGCCGCGTCGCCGAGGAGTTCGGTGCCTACGCCGCCTCTCTCGGGGTCCCCGAGATCACCGCCGTTCCCATCTCCGCGCTGCACGGGGACAACGTGGTGACCGCCTCGCCGAACATGCCCTGGTACGGCGGCCCGACCGTGCTCGGGCACCTGGAGAGCGTGGACGTCGACCACGACCCGACGCAGGACGTGGCCCGGTTCCCGGTCCAGTACGTCATCCCCGCGCCGCCCGAGGAGCCCTCCGGCCGCGGCTGCGCGGGCCAGGTGGCCTCCGGTGTGCTGCGGGTGGGCGAGCCCGTGACGGTACTGCCGAGCGGGCGCCGCAGCACCATCGCGGGCCTGGACGTACTCGGCCGGTCCGTCGACCTGGTCCGGGCTCCCCAGTCGGTCACCGTCCGGCTGACCGACGATCCGGACGTCTCCCGCGGTGACATGATCGTGCCCGAGGACACCTCGGTGACGCCGACGCGGCATCTGACCGCGACCGTCTGCCATCTGCACGACACCCCGCTCGAACCCGGCTCCCGGGTGCTGCTCAAGCACACGACACGGACCGTCAGGGCCGTCGTCGAGGAGATCCCGTCCCGCCTCGCGCTGGACGACCTCTCCCAGCACCCGGCTCCCGGGCACCTGGCGGCCAACGACATCGGCCGGGTGGTGCTGCGGCTGTCCGAACCGCTGCCCGTCGACCCCTACGCCGACTCACGGCGCACCGGTTCCTTCCTGCTCATCGACCCCGGCGACGGCACGACCGTCACGGCCGGGATGGTGTGCTGACCCGTCGCCGCTCCCCCCACTTCGCCGCCTCACGCAGAGGGTGATGAGCATGTCCCACTTGGTGATCTTCGACTGCGACGGCGTCCTGGTGGACAGCGAGACCCTGTCCGCCGAGGTCATGCGGACCATGGCGCGGGAACTCGGCGCCTCCTTCACCGGCGACTCCGCGCTCGCGTTCATCCAGGGCCGCAAGGTGGCCGAATGGACGGCCGAGCTCGGCGAGATGGTCGGCCGTGAACTGCCCGAGGAGTTCGTCCCGGAGTTCCGGAAGCGCTGCACGGACGCGTTCGACCGGGATCTCGTCGCCACGGACGGGATCGAGGACGTGCTCACCGCGATGGAACCCCCCTTCTGCTGCGCCTCCAGCGCGCCGATGCAGAAGATCCTTCACGTTCTCGGCCACACCGGGCTGCTGCACTTCTTCCCGGAGGGCCGCCTCTACAGCGCCTACGAAGTGAAGGTCTGGAAGCCGGACCCCGGACTGTTTCTGCACGCGGCCGCGGCGCACGGCGTTCCGCCGGAGCGATGTGCGGTCGTGGAGGACAGCGCACCGGGCGTACGGGCGGGTATACGGGCGGGAATGACCGTCTTCGCCTACGCGCCCGACGGAATCCCGGCCATCGGCGAGGGAGCCGGACAACCCGGCACCTCCGAAGAGCCCGAGGGTCACCTCACGACGTTCACCTCCATGCGGGAGCTGCCGTCATTGCTACGCCGATGGCGCTCGACGCTCCCCGACCACACCAGTCCCCTACAGCACCCCTGAAAGGGATGCCCTGATGTCTGTTGTGCACCGATCCCACCTCCGCGCGCCCGCCGCGAGGCACACTCGGGAAACCGACGGCTCCACCGGCCTGAGCGTTCTGGAAAGGCTCCAGCGGACCAACCGTTCCGCCGAGATCTGGTGGGACTCCCCGCCCCTGGACTTTCCGGCCTGGCGCGACGAGGTGCTCAGCCGTGCTCCCGCTCCGGCGGTTCGCAAGCGATGGGCCGCCCAGTTCGAGCGGTTCATGACTCCGAACGACCCCGAGGGGTCCTTAGTGCGCGGGGTGACGACGAATCCGTCACTCATCGCCAAGAGCGTCCTCAACGCACCCCAGAAGTGGTCCCGCGAGGTCCGGCGGCAGGCCACACAGCAGAAGACGTTCGACCCGGAGTCGGTGTTCCGGCTGATCTACCGCGAGGTCGTCGCGCAGTCGGCGATCGCCATGGTGCCGATGTGGCAGCAGACCGACGGCCGGTACGGCTGGGTGTCGGCCCAGCTCGACCCGCGCAGCATGTTCGACCCGGACAGGATGCTCGACGAGGCGCTGACCCTGGCCCAGCAGAGCCCCAACGTGATGGTCAAGGTGCCGGGCACGCCCGCGGGGTACGAGGTGATCAGGGAACTGGTCGCCAGGGCCGTCTCGATCAACAACACGCTCACCTACACGGTGCCGCAGTTCCTTGCCTGCGTCTCCGCGGTGGAGGACGGACTCGCGGCGGCGGAGCGGGCCGGCATCGGCACCGACCGCTGGCGTGCGGTGATCACGCACATGATCGGCCGCTACGGCTCGCACGGCGACCTGCTCAAGGAAGCCGGCGAACTCGGTGTCGAGCTCGGCCCGCTGGACGTGCGCTGGGCGGAGGTCGCGGTGCTGAAGCGGATCCAGCGGATCCTCGGTACCCGTCACCACCCGGTGAAGATGCTGCTGTCCAGCCTGGAGGTCGAGGACCCGTGCGTCGGCACGGACGTGGTGAGCATGCATCTGGAGCAGACGGCCGGGGCGGACATCGCCTACACCTGCAAACCGGCCTTCGTCGAGGCGACCATGCGACGCGAGGAGGACCTGGTCGGCTTCGCCCCGGACGCGATCGACCAGCCGGTGCCCCCGGACGTCCTGGCCCGGCTCAACCGGCTGCCGTACTTCCGGCGGGCCGTCGAACCGGACGGTATGCGGCCGGAGCAGTTCGCCGATCACGGCGCCTTCGTCACCACCCGCTCCGAGGTGAACCACAACACGCGCCGGCTGATCGACTTCATAGAGCACCACATCGACGAACTGCCCGTGTCCGTGCGGTACGCCGGGTACGCGGGCGGACGCCGCTCCTGACCAGCCCACCGACAGCGAGGAAGGACGGACAGATGTCCCTGGACCATCCGGACCGCGAGAAGCCGCTCATCATGGTGGTGGGCTGCGGCGACCTGGCCGCGCGGCTGCTCAGCATGCTGCTGCACACACCGGACACCAACCGGGTCGTGCTGGCCGGCCGGGACGTGGAGAAGATGACCAGGACGGTGAACCTCGCCAGGTTCACCGCGACGAACCTCGGTCTCATCCCCGAGGTGACCGTCGAACGGATCGACCTCGACGACGTCGCCGCGACCGCCGGGACTCTGGCGCGGGTGCGGCCGGACATCGTCTTCATGGCGGCGTCCCTTCAGTCGTGGCGGATCATCACGAAGCTGCCCAAGGAGCACTTCGAAGCGCTGGACGAGGCCCAGTTCGGCCCCTGGCTGCCCATGCACCTGACGCTGAACCACCGGCTCGCCGCGGCGGTCCGCGAATCCGGCACGGCACCGAAGGTGCTCAACGCGGCCTTCCCGGACGCGGTCGGCCCGATCCTGGACAAGGTCGGGCTGGCCCCCACGGCGGGCATCGGCAACGTCGCCAACATCATCCCGGCGCTGACCTTCGGCTACGCCATCGAGGCGGGCGTCGATCCGTCCTCGGTGGAACTGCGCCTGGTCGCCCAGCACTACTTCAGCCACTACGTCCCCCGGTTCGGCAACGAGGGCAACGGGCGCTACCACATGTCGGCGACCGCGCACGGCAAGCCTCTCGACGACGTCCCGCACGGGGCGGTCTTCGCGCACCTCAGCGGCCGGCTGCGCAGGCTCGGCGGAGACGCCGGCCAGTTGCTCACCGCCTCCTCGGCGATGCGCGTCCTGCACGCGATGGCGACCGACAGCGGGGTGCGGGCCCACGCCCCCGCCCCGAACGGGCTGCCCGGCGGCTACCCGGTGCGGGTCGGCCGGGACGGCCCGGCCTTGGACCTGCCGGACGGGATGCCGGTGGACACCGCCGTCGCGATCAACGAGGAGTGCCAGCGGGCGGACGGCATCGACCGCATCGACGACGACGGGACGGTGACCTTCGCCGAACGCGAGATGTCGATCATGAAGCGGCTCCTCGGCTACGAGTGCCGGACCATGCCGCTGGCGGAGTCCGCGGACTGGGCCGAGGAGCTCGACGCCAAGTACCGCGCGTACGCGGCACGCGTCACCGGCTGAGCCGGCGGCCGAGGCGCGGCCCGTCCCCGAACGACCGCACTCCTGACCTGTTCCACCTCACCCCCATGGGAGACGAGATGACCACCCAGCAGCTCGGCAGTGAGATCGAGATCCCCTACGAGGACTCGTACAACGAGAACCTCACCCCCGGCGAGGACTTCGCGCGGTGCGTCGCGTCGAGGACCGACGAGGACGAGGTCGTCGTCCCGTTCCACGCCTACCTCCCCGCGTCCTTCCCCCTGTTGAAGACCCGGCCCCGCTACATGGTCCGGCATCTGCTCAAGGTGGGTCGGGTCCGCGAGGGACACGGCGACTACCTGGAGGAGTTCACCCGGGTGGACGTGGCACCGAGCGGCATCGCGTACCAGGCGACGCCGGAGTCCACCTTCGGCTCCGCCCTGCGGACGGCCGGCTTCACCGACGTGGAGATGGCGCTGAACGTGCCCGTGGAGTTCGTCCGCAAGCCCGGATTACTGGCCAGCTTCATCGACTACCGCATGTTCGTCCGCATGTGGACCCAGGAGAACGAGATCCTGCTGTACGGCAGCAAGGACGGCGCGGTCGAGGGCCTGCTCAACATGAAGGGCCTGCGCACCCGGTCCGGCCGTGGGGACGTCTTCCGGGCGCTGTCCCTCGCGGCCTGCGAGGTCGAGGAGACCGGCGGCTCCTGCGACGGCATCGTCATCCACCCGGAGCTGTACTGGCTCGCCGCGGAGAACGGGTTCCTGGAGAGGTTCAAGAGTGCGGGCATCACCGTGTCGCGCACCCGCATGATGCCCCGGGGCAGCGCCCTGCTCGGCGACTTCCGCGCGGGCGCGACCCTGCTCAATCCCAACATCTCCACCCTCACGCTCAGCAAGGACCCGCGGGCGGCGGACCGACGGATCATCACCGCGCGCACCAGGATGGGACTCGCGGTGCACGTTCCCCAGCACTTCGTCCTCCACCACCACGAGGAGGACTGAGCGGTGCCCGCCGGCAAGCCGCAGATCCTGTACATCACGGGCATGATGCGCTGTGGCAGCACCTTCGTGGGCAACGTCCTCAACGAACTGCCGGGCGCGGTGCACATCGGTGAGCGGTACTTCCTGTGGAAGAACGCACTCCTGCGGGACGGTACGAACTCCTTGTGCGGCTGCGGACTTGACCTGCTGAAGTGCGAGGTGTGGTCCGGTCATCTCGGCGAGGTGGACGACCGCAAGGCCCGACGGCTGTGGGGTCTTCAGGAACGTCACCTGCGAACGCGTCACACCGCCGCACGCCTGGCGGAGTCGCGCGGACGCAGGGCCGCCCCGGCCGAGGTGGGTGAACTCGGTGACGCGATCGCCGCGGTCCACCACGGCATCACGGCCGCGAACGGCCCCGGGCTGATCATCGACAGTTCGAAGAACGCGGCGGACGCGGCGGTGCTCGCCCGGCGTCAGGACCTCGACGTCCGGCTGCTGCACATCGTGCGGGACCCGCGGGCCACCGTGTCGTCGTACCTGTCGCCGAAGCAGTACCTGGAGCGGATGAGTGCGGCGAGGACCCTGTCCTACTGGGCGGGATTCAACCTGGCGTCGGAGGCCGTGGGCCGGTCACTGGGCGACGGACGGTATCTGCGGATCCGCTACGAGGACTTCGTCCGGCGGCCCCGCGCGGTCACCGGGGACATCGCCCGGTTCGCGGGACACGAGGACATCTCGGCGATCGGGTTCGACGAGGACTCCTCCGTCCTGCTCGGCACCAACCACACCATCACCGGCAACCCCGACCGGCTGCGACAGGGCCGAGTGCAGATCAAACGGCACGAGCCCTGGCGAGAGAGCATGTCGCGGCCCGGGAAGCTGGCGGCCTTCGCCGGGGTGGCGCCCCTGATGCTCAGGTACGGCTATCGCGGTTAGGCGTGCGAAGCCGCGCGGCGAACGCCTCGTGGGACCGCTCGTCGAAGAGGACGAACCTGACCTCCTCGACGGCGGTCCGCGTGCTCCGTACCGTCTCCACCGCGATCCTCGCCGCATCGTCCATCGGCCAGCCGTAGATCCCGGCGGACACGGCCGGGAAGGCGACGGTACGGGCGCCCAGCTCGTCGGCGACACGCAGGGACGCGCGGTAGCAGGACGCCAACAGCTCGGAGCGATCCTCCTGTTGGCTGTACCGCGGACCGACCGTGTGGATCACCCAGCGGGCGTCCAGCTCACCCGCGGTCGTCGCGACGGCCTGGCCGGTGGGGAGGCCCTTGCCATAGTGACCGGCCCGGAGTCTGCGGCAGTCCGCGAGGATCGCGGGACCGCCCCGCCGGTGGATGGCCCCGTCGACCCCGCCGCCGCCCAGCAGCGAGGAGTTGGCCGCGTTGACGATCGCGTCGGCGCTGACGCGGGTGATGTCGCCCTGGGTGAGGGTGAGGGTGGTCATGTCTGACGGAGCCTCCTCCAGACCGCCTTCGCCGCGTTGTGGCCCGACATGCCGTGTACGCCGGGGCCGGGCGGGGTGGCCGAGGAGCAGATGAAGACGGCCGGGTGCGGGGTGCCGTAGGGGAACAGGGAGATCTTGGGGCGCAGCAGGATCTGGAGGCCGGCGACCGCGCCGGAACCGATGTCGCCGCCGACGTAGTTGGCGTTGCGGGCGGCGAGTTCGGGCGGGCCGGCGGTCGCGCGGGCGAGGACGCGGTCCCGGAAACCCGGGGCGAAACGCTCCAGTTGACGCTCGATGGCGTCGGTGAGGTCTCCGGTCCAGCCGCTGGGGACATGGCCGTACGCCCAGAAGACCTGCTTGCCCTCCGGAGCCCGGCCGGGGTCGACGACGCCGGGCTGCACGGTGATCATGAACGGCCTGTCGGGTGCCCGGCCCTCCCGGGACGCGGCCCGCAGGGCGGTGCCGATCTCGGCGCTGCTCGCGCCGATCTGCACGGTGGTGGTGCGGTGGGCCTCCGGCGCGGTCCAGGGCACGGGGCCGTCCAGCGCGTAGTCGACCTTGAAGACGCCGGGGCCGTACTTGTAGCCCGCGTAGTGGCTGCCGAAGCCGGCGATGCGCGCGAGGGCCGTGGGTGAGGTGTCGAAGACGTAGGCGCGGGCGGGCGGCAGGTCGTCGAGGCGCTTGACCTCGTAGTCGGTGTGGATGGTGCCGCCGAGGTCCTTGAGGTAGTCGGCGAGCGCGTCGGAGATGGACTGCGAGCCGCCGCGGGCCACGGGCCAGCCGCGGGCGTGCGCGGCGAGCGCGAAGACGAGGCCGACGGCGCCGGTGGCGAAGCCGCCGAGCGGGGCCATGACATGCGCGACGAGCCCGGCGAACAGGGTCCTGGCCCGCTCGTCGCGGAAGCGGCGCATCAGCCAGGTCGACGGGGGCAGGCCGACGAGGCCGAAGCGGGCGAGGGTCACCGGGTCGCGGGGCAGCGCGGTCAGCGGCAGCGACATGAAGTCCCGGACCAACGTGTCCCACTGGGGCAGGAAGGGCTCCACCAGCCTGCGGTACGTGCCCGCGTCGCGCGGTCCGAAGGAGGCGGCCGTCTCGCCGACCGAGCGGGCCAGGACGGCGGCGGTGCCGTCGGGGAAGGGGTGCGCCATGGGCAGGTCCGCGTGCAGCCACTGAAGGCCGTAGCGCTCCAGGGGCAGCGCGCGGAAGGCGGGTGAGTTGATGCCCAGCGGGTGGGCGGCGGAGCAGGGGTCGTGCCGGAAGCCGGGGAGGGTGAGCTCCTCGGTGCGGGCTCCCCCGCCGACGGCGTCGCGGGCCTCGAAGACGGCCACGGAGAAGCCACGGCGGGCCAGCTCCACGGCGGCCGTCAACCCGTTCGGCCCCGCTCCCACCACGACCACATCGAGCATCGACGACACCTCGGACCCCTTCGTCAGCCGATGGCCAGTTGAGGTCAGGATATGACGGGGTACCGACAGGCCCGTCCCGGGAGCCGTCTCTACCGCCCCCGCAGCAGTTCGACCACCCGCCGGGCCGTCGCCTCGTCCCGGGCCGCGGTGAACGGGAGGGTGTTGTGGCCGGTGATGCGGAAGGGCTCGCCGGAGCGGGTCAGGTGGGTGCCGCCCGCCTCCTCGACCAGGAGGATGCCCGCCGCGTGGTCCCAGGCGGCCTCCCAGGAGAAGGCGACCGCGTCGGACTCCCCGCGGGCGACCGCGAGGTACTCCAGGCCCGCCGAGCCGCAGGGGCGCGGGGCGACACCGTCGGTGCGCAGGCCGAGCAGGGCGCGCTTCTCGTCGTCGGTCGTGTAGTCCGGGTGGGAGGTGGCCACGCGCAGGTCGCGCCCCGGTTCCGGGGAGCCGGCGCGCAGCCGCTCGCCGTCGAGGAACGCGCCCCGGCCGCGCACCGCCGTGGCCATCCGGTCGGGTACGGCGGCATAGGTCCACGAGGCCCTCAGGACTCCGCCCTGGGCGAGGGCGACCAGGGTGCAGAAGCCGGGGTCGCCGTGCACGAACTGCCGGGTGCCGTCCACGGGGTCGACTATCCAGACCGGGGCGTCGCCCTGTATCGCCTCGTAGGACAGCGGGTTGGCGTGCACCGCCTCCTCGCCGACCACGACCGAGCCGGGCAGCAGGGCGGCCAGCACCTCGGTCAGGTACAGCTCGGCCTTGCGGTCGGCGTCGGTCACCAGGTCGTGCGGCGCGGTCTTCTGCTCGATCTCGTGCGCGGCGAGCCGGCGGAAGCGCGGCATGATCTCCGCGGCGGCCGCCTTGCGCACGGCCTCCTCCACGTCGGTGGTGTGCCGGGCGAGAAACTCGTCGATGGTTTCCTTGTTCTCGATCATGACTCCATGAGAGCACGCGTCACTGACAATCCCCACCCTTGAGTCGCACGGCCGGTGGAATCGGCGTGAACACGGGGTACCGCGGGCCGCCGGGCCCGCCCGGGCGTCAGCGTCCCACCGCGTACCCCTGCATGCCCCGGGGATTCGCCGCCGCCGACAGGATGCCGGTCCGCGGGTCCCGTGCGACCGCGCACAGCCGCCCCTCCGACCAGGGGGCGCCCACGGTCACCTCGTGCCCGCGCCGGCGCAGCTCCGCCACGATGCCCGGGTCCGTGCGGGCTTCGACGGTGACGCTGCCCGGTCGCATGCCGCGCGGGTAGAAGGAGCCGGGGAAGCTGTCGTTGTGCCAGTTCGGGGCGTCGATCGCGCCCTGGAGGTCGAGGCCGCCGCGGACCCGGGCGCGCAGCGCGACCGCGAGGAGGAAGTGCAGCTGCCACTGGTCCTGCTGGTCCCCGCCGGGCGTACCGAAGGCCAGGACCGGGACCCCGTCGCGGAGCGCGATCGAGGGCGTGAGGGTGGTGCGGGGGCGGCGGCCCGGGGTGAGCGAGTTCGGCAGGCCCTCCTCCAGCCAGGTCATCTGGAGCCGGGTGCCGAGCGGGAAGCCCAGCTCGGGCACGACGGGGTTGGACTGGAGCCAGCCGCCGCTGGGGGTGGCGGCGACCATGTTGCCCCAGCGGTCGACGACGTCGAGGTGGCAGGTGTCGCCCCGGGTGGAGCCGTCGGCGGCGACGTCCGGCTCACCGGGCACGGGCGAGGTCGGCGGCTTGGCGACCGTGGGCTCCCCCGTCCCCATCGCGACCGTCGGCTCCCCGGCGCCCAGGGGGTCGAACCTGGGCTCGCCCGTGGCCACCAGGTCGGCGTAGGCGCTCAGCCGCGGGGTGCGCCCGCCCGGGCTGCCCGGCCGCAGCTCGTGGGAGGCCTTGTCCCCGACGAGCTCCCGCCGTGCCGCGTTGTACTCCTCGGACAGCAGCTCGGCGAGCGGCACCTCGGCCGCGTCGCCGTACCATGCCTCCCGGTCGGCCATGGCGAGCTTGCAGCCCTCGACGAGCAGGTGGACGTAGTCGGCGGACCCGTACTCGGGCAGTTCGGGCGGGAGCAGGGCCAGCTGCTGCAGCAGGACCGGGCCCTGGCTCCAGGGGCCGGCCTTGCACACGGTCCAGCCGTTCCAGTCGTACGTCGCCGGCGTCTCGTAGGTCGCGGACCAGTCGGCGAGGTCGGCGGCCGTGAGCGTGCCGGTGTGGCGCTCGCCGCTGGTGTCCATGGTGGGCCGCCCCGCCTGCCGCACGAGCGCCTCGGCGATGAAGCCGGTGCGCCACACCTCGCGGGCCGCCTCGATCTGCTCCTCCCTCCCGCCCGCGCCGGCGACCTCGGCGAGCAGCCGCTTCCAGGTGGCGGCGAGGGCGGGGTTGCGCAGCAGCTCGCCGGGCCGGGGCGCCTTCCCGCCCGGCAGGTACACGTCCGCCGACGTGGTCCACTCCGTCTCGAAGAGCTCCCGGACCGTCTCGACGGTCGCGCCGACGTTCTCCACGGGCGGGTGCCCGTGCTCGGCGTACCCGACGGCGTACTTCAGGACGTCGGCGAGCGGCTTGGTGCCGTGGTCCCTCAGGAGCAGCATCCAGGCGTCGAAGGCACCGGGGACGGCGGCGGCGAGGGGCCCGGTGCCGGGCACGAGGTCCAGCCCCAGCGCCTTGTAGTGCGCGACGCTCGCCCCGGCGGGCGCGACCCCCTGCCCGCACAGCACCCGCACCTCGCCACCGGCCGGGGCGAGCAGGATCGGCACCTCACCCGCCGGCCCGTTGAGGTGCGGCTCGACGACGTGCAGCACGAAGGCACCCGCCACCGCCGCGTCATAGGCGTTGCCGCCGTCCTCCAACACCGCCATCGCCGACTGCGAGGCCAGCCAGTGCGTGGAGGACACCATGCCGAAGGTGCCCTGGAGAGTGGGTCGGGTGGTGAACACGGACGGCTCCTCACAGCACGACGACGATCGGATGATCGTACGCAGCCGTACCCAACGCTCCACGGCCGTACGCGGCCCCGCGGCCGACGAGGCACTCGACACGCTCGGCGCACTCGGCGCCGTACACGGCTACCGCGGGCGCCCGCCCGCCGTGAGCAGATGCCCGCTCACTCCCAGCAGCGACGGCTCGGACTCGATGTGCCGGCTCGCCGCCAGCACGGCTTCCCGGCGCTCCGGGTGGTCCAGCCAGTCCTCGATCCCGCCCATCAGCCAGGCGGCCCCCTCGACGCCGTACTGGCCGTCGACGGTGAGTCCCGCTTCCCCGAACTCGGTGATCACCTCGTCCGGTCGGGCGAAGTACGCCCGGGTGAACAGGCCGCCCTCGTGGTAGCGGTGCCGGCCGTCCGTCAGGGTGGTGTCGGTCCGCTCGCGGTGGCCCGGGTCGAAGTACCGCTCCTCCCGCAACAGGTCGTGCAGTTGCGCGAACCGGTTGATGGTGGCCGCGACCACCGGACCGCCCGGCCGCACCACCCGGTGCGCCTCGGCCAACGCCCGTACCCGGTCGGCCCGTTCGGGCAGGTGGTACAGCGGGCCGAGCAGCAGGACCACGTCGTACGAGGCGTCGGCGGCGGCCAGGTCGCGGGCGTCCCCGAGCCGCGCGGTCACCCCCGGCAGCCGGGACGCCTGCTCGACATGGAGCGGCACGGGATCGACGAGGTCGACCTCGTGTCCGTCCTCGGCCAGCCACGCGGCGTGGATGCCGCTGCCGCCGCCGACGTCCAGCACGCGGGCAGGTGCCGGGGGCAGTAAGCGCCGCAGTACGTCCTGCGTGCGCCAGTACTCCAGCCGTCCGGCGGGGGCGCCGCCCTCTCTGAGACGGGCGTCCTCCTCGCCCCGGGAGTAGTAGGCGAGGATCTCCTCGTGCACCTGTGGTGTCGTCTCGGTCATCGCCCCAGACTGATCGTCGCCGGCCGCGGCGGGCAACGACTTATCCGCTGCCGCGTGCGGTGACCAGGCCCGACTCGTAGGCGAAGACGACCAGTTGGGCCCGGTCGCGGGCGCCGAGCTTGGTCATGGCACGGCTGATGTGCGTCTTGGCCGTGAAGGGGCTGATGACCATGTGCGCGGCGATCTCCTCGTTGGTCAGTCCCCGCGCCGCCAGCGCGGTCACCTCGCGTTCGCGGCGGGTGAGGCATTCCAGGCCGGGGGCGGTGGTCCGGTCCGGGGGACGGGAGACGAACTCGCCGATCAGGGTGCGGGTGACCGACGGGGAGAGCAGGGCCTCGCCGCGTGCGACGACCTCGATGGCCTGGAGGAGGTCGGCCGGCTCGGTGTCCTTCAGCAGGAAGCCGCTCGCGCCGGCCCGCAGCGCCTCGAAGACGTACTCGTCCAGGCCGTAGTTGGTGAGGATCACGACCCGGACGGCGTCCAGGGCGGGGTCGGCGGCGATCCGGCGGGTCGCCTCGATGCCCGTCATGACCGGCATCTGGACGTCGATCAGCGCGATGTCGGGCACCAGCGCGCGCACCAGCTCCACGCCCCGTTCCCCGTCCGCCGCCTCCCCGACCACCTCGATGCCGTCCTCGGCGTCGAGCAGGGCCCGGAACCCGGCGCGCATCAGCGCCTGGTCGTCCACGAGTGCCACGGTGATCATCCGGTCTCCCCCAGCGGCAGTTCCGCCCGTACCGAGAAGCCGCCCTCCGGACGCGGGCCGGTGTGCAGGCCGCCGCCGAGGGCCGTGACGCGTTCGCGCATGCCGGTGAGGCCGATGCCGGGCTCCGGCGGGCGGTCCGGGTCGGCGGTGCCGTCGTCGTCCACGCGGATCGTCACGTCGTCGTCGCCGTAGGCGAGTTCGACCCGGACCTTCGCCCCGCCCGCGTGCCGTGCCGCGTTCGTCAGCGCCTCCTGGACGATCCGGTACACGGCGCGGTCGAGGGTGGCGGGCAGGGGCCGTTCCTCGCCCGTCACGGTCAGGTCGACGGCCAGGCCCGCCGCCCGCGCCCGCTCCACCAGCAGCGCGGGCGTGCCGCCGGTCGGCTCGTCGGTGCGCAGGATCTCCAGCGTGGCGCGCAGCTCGCGCATCGCCTCGCCACCGGCCTCCTGGATGGCGAGCAGCGCGGGCGGCACCTCCTCGCCTCGCTTGCGGGCCAGGTGCACCGCGACGCCCGCCTGGAGCTTGACGATGGAGATGCTGTGGGTGAGCGAGTCGTGCAACTCCCGGGCTATGCGCAGACGTTCCTCCCCGGCGCGGCGCAGGGCCGCCTCCTCGCGGGTGCGTTCGGCCTCCAGGGCGCGTTGTTCGGTCTGGCGCAGGTACGCCTGCCAGTTGCGGTCGGCCAGCCCCGTCACCACCGCGCACAGGAACCAGCCCGCGAGCAGGGCCGCCCTCTCGGCCACCTCCCCGTTCGTCGGGTCCGTCGCCACGAACGCCGCCAGGTACACCCCGCCCGCCCCGGCCGCCCATCCCCGGTGTCCCACGCGGGAGGCGGTGTGCATGGCGGCGAGGACGGGCAGCGCGGCGATCGGTCCCGGGTGCGCGTGCAGGACGTACGCGGCGCCGGTCGCCGTCGCCACGGCCAGTACCGCCAGGGGTGCCGCGCGGTAGAAGGCCAGGGCGGCCGAACCCAGCACGATCAGTGCGTGGTCGACGGCCGTGGTGTCGCCGTCGAACGCGGCCGTGGTCACGACGAGGGCGCCGACCACGACCGCGAGGGCCGCGTCGGCGAACCGTCTGCGTGCGACCTGGTCGACCACGTGTCCGCTCATGCACGCACGCTAGCTCCCGGCGCCGACCCCCGCGTCAGCCCTGTGGACAACTCCCGTCCTACTCCCCCCGCAGTAGTCCGCCGCCGGTGCCCGCCCGCCGGCGCAGCCCCGACTGTCTCCGGCCGTACGACGACCGCGCCCGCCCCGGACACGCAGGCTGCTGTGCATGTCCACACCCTTCCGTTCCACACCCCGTTCCGCACCCCGTTCCACCTCCTTCCGCTTCACCGAACCCCTGCCGCCCAAGTCGGCCACCGGTCGCGTCGCCGAGGTGTACGACCAGATCGCCCGCGACTTCGGCATCGCCGAGCCGGCCACCTTCGTCGTCCTGTCCTCGGCCCCCGAACTCCTCGCCGCGACCTGGGCGTTGATGCGCGAGTCGCTGATCGCGGGCCCCGGCGGCCGGACCGGCAAGGAGCTCGCGGCGCTCGGGGTGTCGCGTGCCAACCAGTGCCCGTTCTGCGTGGACGCGCACACCGTGCTGCTGCACGCCACCGGCGACCACGCGCTCGCCGAGCGCATCGCCCGCGGGGAGCGCCCGGAGAACAAGGAGCACGCGCGTGTGCTCGACTGGGGAGGGCACACGCGCGTGCCGGGCGCCGACTTGGAGCCGTATCCGTTCCCGCGGGAGCACGCGCCCGGCTATCTGGGCACCGCGCTCGCCTTCCACTTCATCAACCGGATCGTGTCGGCCCTGCTCACCGAGCGGCTGCTGCCGGGCAACGCCCAGCGGTTCCGGACGGTACGCAGCCTTGCGGGCCGCACCCTCGCCCGCACGGTACGGCGTCCCGCCCGGCCCGGCGCGGCCCTCGCGCTGCTGGACCTTCCCGACGCCGGTGAGGCCCCCGCGTGGGCGGCCGGCACGGCCGTCGGCCCGGCGTACGCGGCGCTGCTCAGGGCGGCCATGGCGGGCGCCGGCCTGCTCGACGGCGACGAGCCGGACCTCGTGGAGGACACCCTTCAGGAGTGGGACGGCACCCATCCGCCGCTCACCCTCGACGGGTTCCCGGACCGCCGGGAGCGTCCCGGTGCCCGTCTCGCGCTCCTCGCGGCGCTCGCGCCGTACCGGATCACGGCCGAGGACGTGGCGGCCTGGCGGCGCCCGGAGCACACCGATCACTGTCTGGTGCACCTGGTGGCCTACGGCGCGTTCCTCGCCGTGGACCGTGTCGAGTCGGCCCTCCCCCGTCCCATCACCCGGACATACACGGACACATGGCGCACCGACAAGTGGGCACAGTGACAGCCCGGGTACGGAGCGAGTTGACACTTTCGCACCACAGGGACTCGTGTGACACTGTCGTCCCGTCCGCAGTGCGGACCACCTCCGCACCGTCCCCCACGAAAAGTGCGCCGTGCGTCCTCTCTCCTTGCCGCTCGCCCTCACCGCACGTCTGTCGCCGGTCGTCGTGCTCGCCGTGTCGGGATGGGCGCTGACCTCCGGACCGGCCGACACCTCGGCCGCAGGGCCCAAGGACGAGCAGCCGACCGGGCCCCGGTCCGCCTCCGCCCCGGCGACGGCGGCGGCCTCGAAGACGTACGCCACCGCTCCGGCACCCTGCTCCGCCATGGCGAAGAAGACGGTCGAGTCGCTGGTACCGGGGGCAAAGACAGCCGGCAAGGAACTCCGCTCGACGGACTCCAAGCTGCGCCGCACCTGCTCCTGGAACGCGCTCAAGGGGTACGACTACCGCTGGCTCGACGTCTCCTACGAGATCATGGAGTCCGACGAATCGGCCCGGAAGTCCTACAAGGAGACCGTCACCGAGAAGAGCGGCGGCGGTGACGTGCCCGGTCTCGGGGACTCGGCGTACTCGGTGGTGAACCTCACCACCGAGGACAAGCAGGAGACCCGTGAGGGCGTGGTGGTGGCCCTGGTGTCCAACGCGCTGGTGACGATCACGTACAACGGCAGCGACTTCGAGTCGAAGAAGGCGCCCGGTACGGACGAGATCAACAAGGGCGCCATCAAGGCCGCCAAGGAGGCGGTGGCGGTACTGGAGGACGGCCCGAAGAGCTGACCGTCCTCCAGTACCGCCACCGCACGGCCCGTCAGGCCGCGATGCCCTCCTGGTCCCTGCCCTTCGGCAGCATCAGCGCGACGTACAGCGCCAGGGACGCGGCCAGGCCCACTGCCCAGCCGTAGTCGGCCAGCGGCTTGAGGAACGGGATGAGTCCGTCCGTCGGGAACGGCCCGGTCTTCGTGCCGTCGGCGCCCACGCCCGAGTAGGACCCGCCGACCGCGAGGAGACCGCCGACCACGAAGGCGGCGATGGCCCGCCAGTTCCAGCCGTTGGTGTACCAGTAGCGCCCGCCGGGCGTGTACAGGTCCGCGAGGTGCAGGACCGTGCGGCGGACGATCCAGTAGTCGGCGATGAGGATGCCCGCGACCGTGCCGAGCAGACCGCCGACCACGCCGAGCCAGGTGAAGATGTAGAACTCGGGCGTGGAGATCAGCTCCCACGGGAAGATCAGGATGCCGACGACACCCGTGATCAGCGCGCCCGTACGGAAGTTGATGAGCTTCGGGGCCAGGTTGGCCAGGTCGTAGGCCGGGGAGACGACGTTCGCCGCGATGTTCACGGAGACGGTGGCGACCAGCACGACGACGAGCGCGAAGAGCAGTCCGAAGGCGTTGTCCGTCTTGGCCGCCAGCTCCACCGGGTCCCAGATCGCCGTGCCGTAGACGACCTCGGAACCGGAGGTGACCAGCACGGCGAGGATCGCGAAGAGCGTCATGGTCGTGGGCAGGCCGAGGGACTGACCCCAGGTCTGCGCCTTCTGGCTGGCCCCGAACCGGGTGAAGTCGGGAATGTTCAACGAGAGGGTCGCCCAAAAGCCGATCATTCCCATGAGGGACGGGAAGAAGACCGGCCAGAAGTCGGGTCCCCAGCCGAGCTTCGAGGGCTGGTCGAGGAGCGCGCCGAAGCCGTCCGCCTTGACGGCGATCCAGACCAGCAGCACCAGGGCGCCGACGATCACGAAGGGCGCCGCCCAGTTCTCGAAGTGCCGCAGGAAGTCCATGCCGCGCCAGATGATGGCGATCTGCAACGCCCAGAAGAGCAGGAAGCACAGCCACAGCGGCCACGGGTTGCCGGCGATCTGCCCCGCGTTCTCCCAGTGCCCGCCGGTCAGCTTGGAGCCCAGCGCGAAGATGCCGCTGCCGCCGATCCAGGTCTGGATGCCGAACCAGCCGCAGGCCACGGCGGCCCGGATGAGCGCCGGGATGTTGGCGCCGCGCAGACCGAAGGAGGCGCGGGCCAGGACCGGGAAGGGGATGCCGTACTTGGGTCCGGCGTGCCCGGTGGCCAGCATCGGCAGCAGCACGATGATGTTGGCCAGGGCGATGGTGAAGACGGCCTGCTTCCAGTCCATCCCGAGCGCGACCAGGCCGGAGGCCAGGGTCCAGCTGGGGATGCAGTGGGCCATGGAGATCCACAGCGCCGCGAAGTTGTACGTCGTCCACTTGCGCTCGGAGACCGGTACGGGACGCAGGTCCTCGTTGGCGAAGGGACTGTCGGCGGGGAAGGCCTCGGGGCTGAGTTCGATCCGGCCGGAGACGTCGGCGGACTGCGGTATCGGCGACCCCGTGGGGACTGTTTCGGTCATGAGCAGGCCAATCGATCAGAATGGGAGGGGACAGGCCGTGCGGGGGCCTCGGTACCTCCCTTCCCGGGACGGCGGGAAGGGAGGCGGCAAGGTGTGGGGGGTCGCGGGGACGGTCAGCCGTTGACGGCGGGGATGACCTTCGAGCCGTAGGCGTCGATGACGGCTTCCTGGGCGTCGTGCATGTCGTACACGGCGAACTGGTCCACGCCCAGTTCGCGCAACGCGTTCAGCTTCTCGATGTGCTTCTCGACCGGCCCGATGAGGCAGAACCGGTCCACGATCTCGTCGGGCACGAACTGGGTGTCGGGGTTGCCGCTGCGCCCGTGGTGGGAGTAGTCGTACCCCTCACGGGCCTTGATGTAGTCGGTGAGTTCGTCGGGTACGGCGGCGGAGTGCTCGCCGTACTTCGAGACCAGGTCGGCCACGTGGTTGCCGACCATGCCGCCGAACCAGCGGCACTGCTCGCGCGCGTGGGCGAGCGCCTCGGGCGAGTCGTCCTCGGTGACGTACGCGGGGGCCGCCACGCAGATCTTCACCTCCGACGGATCGCGCCCGGCGGCGACGGCGGCGTCCTTGACCGCCTTCACCATGTACTCGGTGAGGTACAGGTCGGCGAGCTGGAGGATGAACCCGTCGGCCTCCTCGCCGGTCATCTTCAGTGCCTTGGGGCCGTACGCGGCCATCCAGACGGGCAGTTCGGCGTCCTCCTTGATCCAGGGGAACCGCACGACCGTGCCGCCGAGGTCGGCCTCCTGCCCCGAGCCGAGCGCGCGGATGACCTTCATGGCCTCGCTGATGCGCGCCAGCGTGTTGGGCGTGCGGCCCGCGACGCGCATCGCGGAGTCGCCGCGGCCGATGCCGCAGACCGTGCGGTTGCCGAACATGTCGTTGAGGGTGGCGAAGGTGGAGGCGGTGACCTCCCAGGTGCGGGTGCCCGGGTTGGTGACCATCGGGCCGACCTTCAGCTGCGAGGTGTTGGCCAGGATCTGGCTGTAGATGACGAACGGCTCCTGCCAGAGCACGGCGGAGTCGAAGGTCCAGCCGTAGGTGAAGCCGTTGCGTTCGGCCCGCTTCATCAGGCTGACGACCTTCGAGGCCGGCGGGTCGGTCTGGAGAACGAGTCCGAAGTCCATGGGCGCCACTCCTAGGTGAGGTACTGACAGGTGGAGCGGGCCACGTACGCGCCCTGACCGGCGTGCCCGGTGTACTCCCGCTCGGTGATGACGAGTTCGCCGCGTGAGAGAACGGTCTCCACGCGGCCGGTGACGCGCTTGCCCTCGTACGCCGAGTAGTCGACGTTCATGTGATGGGTCTCGACGGACAGGACCTGCTCGGCGTTCGGGTCGTAGATGACGATGTCCGCGTCGGCGCCCGGGGCGATGGTGCCCTTCTTCGGGTACATGCCGAACATCCGGGCCGGGGTGGCGCAGGCGATCTCGATCCAGCGGCGGCGGGTGAGCTGTCCGTCGACGACCGCCTGGTGGAGCAGGTCCATGCGGTTCTCCACGCCCGGCAGACCGTTGGGAATCTTGGAGAAGTCGCCGCGGCCGAGATCCTTCTGGCCCACGAAGCAGAAGGGGCAGTGGTCGGTGGAGACGACCTGGAGGTCGTTGGTCCTGAGTCCCTGCCACAGCTTGGCCTGGTGCTCCCGGGGCCGCAGCGGGGTCGAGCAGACGTACTTGGCGCCCTCGAAGTCGGGCTCGGCCATGTTGTCCGTCGACAGGAACAGATACTGCGGGCAGGTCTCCCCGAAGACGTTGAGCCCCTCGTCGCGCGCCCGCGCCAGCTCGGCCACTGCCTCCATGGCCGAGACGTGCACGACGTACAGGGGGGCGCCCGCGACCTGCGCGAGCTTGATCGCCCGGTGGGTGGCCTCGGCCTCCAGGAGCGACTTGCGGACCTCGCCGTGGTAGCGCGGATCGGTCTCGCCGCGGGCCAGGGCCTGTTCGACCAGGACGTCGATGGCGATGCCGTTCTCCGCGTGCATCATGGCCAGCGCGCCGTTCTCGGCGGAGCGCTGCATGGCGCGCAGGATCTGGCCGTCGTCGCTGTAGAAGACACCGGGGTAGGCCATGAACTGCTTGAAGGAGGTGACTCCCTCCTCGACCAGCAGGTCCATCTCCTTGAGCGTGTCGTCGTTCACGTCGGCGACGATCATGTGGAAGGCGTAGTCGATCGCGCAGTTGCCCTCGGCCTTGGCGTGCCAGGCGTCCAGGCCCTCGCGCAGGCTGCGGCCGACGCTCTGCACCGCGAAGTCGACGATCGTCGTGGTGCCGCCCCAGGCCGCGGCCCGGGTGCCGGTCTCGAAGGTGTCGGAGGCGAAGGTGCCGCCGAAGGGCAGCTCCATGTGGGTGTGGCCGTCGACGCCGCCCGGGATCACGTACTTCCCGGTGGCGTCGAGGACACGCTCCGCCGTCCAGGCCTCGGCGGCGGGGGTGCCGCTCGCGGCGAGGGCGGCGACCTTGCCGTCCTCGATCAGGACGTCGGCGTGGATCTCGTCGGACGCGGTGATGACGAGACCGCCGCGGATGAGGGTGCGGCCGGTCATGGGTTCACGCTCCGTTCGGTATTCGTGAAAGTGCCGGTTGTCGGGGGCTGCTCGCGCCCACGCGGCGGTAGCCGCATGTCGGCGCTGCCCCGCGCCCCCGAGGGGCGCGAGGTCACCGTCGGTCTTACGGCGCCGTCAGCGGGCCGTACGCGTCCGGGCGGCGGTCGCGGTAGAACTGCCAGCGGTCGCGGACCTCGCGGAGCTTGGCCAGGTCCAGGTCGCGCACGACCAGTTCGGTCTCCTTGTCGCCGGCCACCTCGCCGACGAACTGGGCCTCCGGGTCCACGAAGTACGAGGTCCCGTAGAAGTCGTTGTCGCCGTACTCCTCGACCCCGACCCGGTTGATCGCGCCGACGAAGTACTCGTTGGCGACGGCCGCCGCCGGCTGTTCCAGCTGCCACAGGTAGCCGGACAGGCCGCGCGAGGTGGCCGAGGGGTTGAAGACGATCTCGGCGCCCTCGAGACCCAGCGCCCGCCAGCCCTCCGGGAAGTGGCGGTCGTAGCAGATGTAGACACCGATCTTCCCGACCTTGGTGTCGAAGACCGGCCAGCCGCTGTTGCCGGGGCGGAAGTAGAACTTCTCCCAGAAGCCCGGCACCTGGGGGATGTGGTGCTTGCGGTACTTGCCGAGGTAGGTGCCGTCGGCGTCGATCACGGCCGCCGTGTTGTAGAGGACGCCGGGCTGCTCCTCCTCGTACATCGGCAGGATCAGGACGAGGCCCAGCTCCTCGGCCAGCGCCTGGAAGCGCTGGACGATCGGGCCGTCGGGGATCCGCTCGGCGTACTCGTAGAACGCCTTGTCCTGGACCTGGCAGAAGTACGGTCCGTAGAACAGCTCCTGGAAGCACAGGACTTGGGCGCCCTGCGCGGCCGCGTCGCGAGCGGCCTGCTCGTGCACCCGGATCATCGATTCCTTGTCGCCCGTCCAGGCGGTCTGGAAGAGGGCGGCACGGATCACTGTGCTCATCGGGACCTCCGGTCGCTCGGTGTGCGAGGAGCCTAGGAAGTCCGAAAGCCTGCTTTGAGTTGCACGGTGTCACGTCTGCGGGGGTCGGGCGTGGCACGGTGTCACGCTGTCGAGAGCCCATGTTTCACCGCCGTTTTCCCAGGTCGTGGCAGGTTTCAGCGTTGTTGCGCGTCGTGCGCCAGGAGCGCGATGTGCACGGACGCGGCCTGCTCGAAGTCGTCGAGGTCGACCCCGAGCCGGGTCTGTATCGCCTCCAGGCGGCGGTAGAGCGCCGGTCGCGAGACGTGGTGGAGCTGGGCGGTACGGGACTTGTTGCGTCCGGTGGCCAGATAGGTCCGCAGGACGGCGAGCAGGTCCTCCCCCGCCCCGCACAGCAGCCCGTCCAGTTCGCGCTCCGCGAAGGACTGCACCTGCGGGTCGTCGCGCAGCAGCCGGATCAGCCCGCGCAGATGGACGTCCTTGAGGCGGACGACGGCGGGGAGCTCCAGCACGGCCGAGGAGTCCGCCACCGCGTCGGCGACGTGCTGGGCCTCGCGCAGGCCGGCGGGGACGTCCTCCCAGAGGATCCGCGGGTCGGCCGAGGCCACGACGGTCCGCGCGGCCTCGGAGCGCACGCGCGCCGCGAAGTTCGCCGTGAGCACCGCGGCGTCCTGGTCCCTGGCCAGGCTCAACAGCACGGCGGTGGCGCCGTCGGCGAGTTCGGCCACGAGCCCGGGCAGGCCCAACAGCCGTAGGACCCGGTCGAGTTCGGCCGGATCCGCGTCCCGTACGACCAGCGGGACGAAGGTGCGCCGGTTGACCGGAAGTCCCGCCGCCCGCGCGCGCGGCAGCAGCTGCCGTGCCGGTACGACTCCGCTGACCAGGTCGGTCAGCAGGCTCTGCGCGGACTGTTCCTCCCAGGTGTGGGCGGAGGTGCCGCCGAGCATGCGGTGCAGCACGAGCGCCTCGGCGGCGCGGTCGGCGAGCAGCCGCCCGGTGGCGGTGTCGCCGCGGTAGCCGCACAGCAGGATCCGGCCCCACCGCTCCCCGCGCCCGCCGAGTTCGGCGCGGATCCAGCCGTCGCCCTCGCTGCCGCCGGCCTGGCGGGCGATGCGTTCCCAGTCGCGCAGTACGTCGTCGACGGCGGGCCGCTCCCCGGCCGTGGCCAGCACGCGGTGGGCGAGGTTGGTGACGACGACGGGGCAGGCGCTGTGGTGGGCGATCTCGTCGAGCAGATGCTGCAGCGGGGCGCCCGCGGTGATGAGTGCGGTCAGGGCGGTGCGGACCGCCTCGGACATGCTCACGGCGGCGAACTTGCGCCGCACCAGCCGGGCCTGCACCTCCTCGGTCAGCTCGGCGAAGGGGAACGGCCGGTGCAGGACGACCATGGGCAGCCCGCACCGCTCGGCCGCCCGGCGCATCACCTCCGGCGGGGCCGGGAAGGCGCGGCCGAGCCCGAGGACGACGGCCGCGGCCTCCGCGCGGTGCAGGGACTGGATGTACTCGGCCTGCTTGCCCGGGTCGCCGGCGAGGAGCACGCCGGTGGTGAGCACCATCTCGCCGCCGCTGAGCATCACTCCGACGTCCGGGGCCTCGGCGACGTGCACCCAGCGCACCGGACGGTCGAGCTGGCCGGCTCCGGCCACCACCTCGGGTTCCCCCGCGAGGACCCGCTCCAGGGCGAGGACCTGACGGACCGACAGGACCGGTGCGACCGGCTCCCAGGTCTCCGGGATGGTGGCCATGGCGGTGTTTCCCTTGCTCTGGTCGTTGCTAGTGGATGCTCCTCAGAGCGCTCTCCAGGATCGCGGCGCCCTCCTCGGCCTCCGCGACCGTGAGGGACAGGGGCGGGGCGAGGCGCAGGGCGCTGGTGTTGTGGCCGCCGCCCTTGCCGATGAGCAGCCCGCCCGCGCGGGCCGCTTCGAGTACGGCGCTCGCGGCATCCGGGTCGGCCTGGTCCGTGCCGGGTTTGACCAGCTCGATGCCGATCATGAGTCCCCGGCCGCGCACCTCCCGTACCCCCGGGGTCTGCGCGGCGACCGCCCGCAACCGCTCGATGAGCAGTCCGCCGACGCGCCGGGCGTTGCCCTGGAGGTCGTGTTCCAGCAGGTAGGTGAGGTTGGCGAGGCCGGCCGCCATGGTGATCTGGGTGCCGCCGAACGTCGAGATGCTGTTGGCGTCCAGGCAGTTCATGATCTCGCCGCGCGCCACGACCCCGCCGATGGACATGCCGTTGCCGATGCCCTTGGCGAAGGTGAGGATGTCCGGCGGGCCGTTGCGGTCGTGGGCCTGCCAGCCCCAGAAGTGCTCGCCGGTGCGGCCCCAGCCGGTCTGCACCTCGTCGGCGATCCACAGGATGCCGTGCTCGTCCAGCACCTCGCGGAAGGCCGCGTACAGGCCGTCCGGCGGTGAGGTGAACCCGCCGACGCCCTGGATCGGTTCGGCGATCAGGGCCGCGGGCGGGCGGGTGTGGCCGAGCAGGTCCTTCAGGTCCTCGACGCAGGCCGCGATGAAGTCGTCGTCACCGAGAGAGGCGTACGGGCCGCGGGTGCGCACGCCGCCGTGGACGTAGAGCGTCTGGAGCGGGGAGAGCGAGGTGGGCGACCAGCCGCGGTTGCCGGTGATGCCGACCGCGCTGAAGGAGCGGCCGTGGTAGCTGTTGCGCATCGCCAGGATCGTGTTGCTGCGGCGATAGGTCGTCGCCAGCAGCAGGGCCGTGTCGTTGGCCTCCGTGCCCGAGGTGGTGAAGAAGACCCGGGCGTCCGGGATGCCGCTCAACTGGGCGATCCGCTCGGCGAGTTCGACCATCGGGCGGTTCAGGTACAGGGTCGAGGAGTGGATGATCCGCCCGGCCTGCTCGCTCACCGCCTTCGTCACCTCGGGCAGCGAGTGCGCGGTCATCGTGGTGAGGATGCCGCCGAAGAAGTCGAGGTACTTGGTGCCCTCGGCGTCCCAGACGTACCGGCCCTCGCCGTGCGTGATCTCCAGGGGGTCCTCGTAGTAGAGGGCGAGCCAGTCGGGCAGGACGGCCCGGTGGCGGCCCAGCAGGTCCTTGGTCACGGCTGTACCAGCCCTTCGTAGGCGTCGGGACGGCGGTCGCGGTAGAAGGCCCACTGCTGCCGGACCTCTTCGATCAGGTCGAAGTCCAGGTCGCGGACGACGAGTTCCTCCGCCTTGTCGCCGGCGGTCTCGCCGACGAACCGGCCGCGCGGGTCGACGAAGTACGAGGTCCCGTAGAAGTCGTTGTCGCCGTACTCCTCGATGCCGACCCGGTTGATCGCGGCGACGAAGTACTCGTTGGCGACGGCGGCGGCCGGCTGTTCCAGCTGCCAGAGGTAGGAGGACAGGCCGCGGTGGGTGGCGGACGGGTTGTACACCAACTGAGCGCCGTTCAGGCCGAGTTGGCGCCAGCCCTCCGGGAAGTGGCGGTCGTAGCAGATGTAGACGCCGACCTTGCCCACGGCGGTGTCGAAGACCGGCCAGCCGACGTTGCCCGGTTTGAAGTAGTACTTCTCCCAGAAGCCCTTGACCTGGGGGATGTGGTGCTTGCGGTACTTGCCGAGGTAGGTGCCGTCGACGTCGATCACGGCCGCGGTGTTGTAGTAGAAGCCGGACTGCTCGACCTCGAAGACCGGGACGACGATCACCATGCCGGTCTCGCGCGCGAGTTCCTGCATACGACGGGTGGTCGGCCCGTCGGGCACCGGTTCGGCCCAGCGGTAGTGCTCCGGCTCCTGGACCTGACAGAAGTAGGGGGCGTTGAAGACCTCCTGGAACCCGATGATCCTCGCACCCTGCCGGGCCGCCTCGCGGGCGTGCTCCTCGTGTTTCGCCACCATGGACTCGGTGTCGCCGGTCCAGGTGGCCTGGACCAGAGCGGCGCGTACGACGTTGGCCATGAGCTGCTCCTTCGACGGGACGCCAGAGCCTCTACGCCCGTAGACGAAGGCCGTAGAGGCACGAACGTAAGCCTCCTCGGCGGCCTTGCCAAGACCATCGTCGTTAACCCGCTGAGTCGATCACGTTTCACACCCCTGTGGGTGAGCGACCGGGCCGATGACCAGCTTTGTCGGGAGCCTGTCAGGCGGATGTCAGGCGGAATGTCCGGCGACACGGAGGGCGTGGACCAGGTCCCAGTGGCGCTCGTCCGAGACGCCCCGCGCGGCCGCCACGAGCAGCGGTACGAGCGTGCGCGGATCGGGCTCGGCGCTGCGCGCGGCCTCCTCCGGGGTGCGGACGCGGACGTAGGCGTCGAGCAGGGCGCGGGCCTCGCGGTGGCGGCCGTCGCCGGTCATCGCCAGGACCGCCCGGCCGATCTCCACGGCCGGCCGGGCCACCCCCTGCCGCAGGATCTGCTCCCCGTCGGGGCCGCGTCCCGCCTCCCTCAGCGCGTCGGCGGCGGCGACGAGTCCGTCCGCGGGCAGGGAACCGGCCTCCCACAGGAGCGTCGCCCAGTCGGCGCCGAGCCCGGCCCGGTGGAGCTCCACGGCGAGCAGCGGGTAGCGGGCGGCCGGCCAGTGCGCGATCTCGGCCAGCAGCTCGTGCGCCTCACCGCTGCGGCCCTCCCGCCGCAGCCGCACCAGCCGCTCGACGGTCCGGACGGTCTCCCGCCGGGCCTCCGCGTCCAACGGCTCGGGCGCCGGTTCCGGCGTCCCCGCCGCCTCCCGCCCGGCCTCCGCGGCCCCGGCGAACCGGGCCCCGCGCAGCCGCCGCCCGCTGACCGCGGGCGCCGTCGGCAGCTCCGGCACGGCGGTCGGGGGTACGACGACCGGTGCGGCCTCCTCCTCCACCATCCCGGCGAACCGGGCCCCGCCGCGGCGACGCTTGCGCTGCTTGGCGGTCGGTGCGGGGGCCTCAGGCGGTGGGGCGGTGGGGGGTGCCTGGTGAGGGGTGGGGGTGGGGGCTTGTGGGGCTGCGGTGTACCGGCCGTATGCGGGGTCTTCCTCCGGTTGGGCCGTGGAGGCCGACCGGTGGGTGCCGAGGGCGTTGTCCTGTGGCTGCGGCGCCGGGGCCGGCCGGTCGTCGTGCGAGGCGGGCGCGCGAGGGGCGTACTCGTCGCGCAGGGGGCCTTCCGGGGCCCGCGTGTCAGGGCCCGGAGCCAGGTGGTGGCGGTCGGGGGCCTGAGGCGTGTACTCCGCGTCGGCCTCCGGCCGGGCGGCGCGCTGCTGCGGCATGACGGGGAATCCGCCGTCCTGAGCAGCACCGCGGGAAGCGGGGCCGTACGCGCCGCTGCCCTCGTGGGAGCCGCCGGTCTCCCAGCGGCCTTGGCCCGAGGACGTCCCGAAGACACCCGGTTCCTCCGTGCCCGCCCCGAAGGAGTCGCCCGGGTGCGCGCGGGTCCCATGAGCCCTCTCCGCGTCCGGTCGCGCACCGAACGCGCCGTCCTGGTCCGGGTCCGTGTGGCCCCCGCGGAAGGACTCGACGTCCGATCGCGTCCCGAACGAGTCACGCGCGTCCGGGGCCGTGCCGGCCCCCCGCAAACCGTCCGCGCCGGGACGCGCCCCGAACGCTTCGCTCGTGTCCGAGTCCGCGCGCGCCCCTTGAAAGCCCCCGGCATCCGGCCGCGCCCCGAACGCTCCCCCCGCGCCCGGGTCACCACCGTCCGCACGCCCCTCGGCTGCCGGTTGATAACCCCCGTCGATACGGAACGGCCGACCGGCACGAACATCGGTTCGACTGCGGGGCATCTCCCGGACCGGGCCACCGGTCGCGCGGCGGTCCAACTCGGCCATGCGGGAACGGAGTTCGGCGCAGCGGCGGGTCGCGCGTTCGTGGTCGTCGCGGGCCCAGGCGAGGTCGAGACGGAGGGCGTCGGCCTCCTCGCGGGTGGCGGCGGAGGCGAGCAACCGTCCGAGTTCCGCCTGCCGTTCGGCGGCGTAGCGCTGCTCGCGGAGCATGACGTCGAACCGGTCACCGAGGGCGTCCCGGCCGCCGGGCCGGGCGTCGTGGGCGAGGAGCGCGTCGGCGTGCAGGACGCGGGCGCGTTCCGCCTCGGTGGCGGCGAGGGCCTGGCCGTGCTCCGCCGCGAGGTCCTGGAGGAGCGCCTCCACCACGTCCCAGGGCGGTATCTCGGCACCGTCGAGGCAGGCCCGCATGCCGTCGGGGTCGCGCTGCCAGAACACCCCGCACCAGCCGCAGCCCTGGTCCAGGCGCGCCAGCAGTCCGTTCAGGTAGTTCGCGAACTCCCTCACCCGACCCGGGAGTTGACCCACAGCCATCGCCCAGCTCCCGCCCGACCGGAACACTCCGGTCCGTAGGCAACACCAGCCGTGTTACGGGACTGCTACGGGGAGTTTTCCGCAGCAGTGCAGGTATCTCATCACACACGCCCGGCCACTGAGCGTCAGCCGCCCCGCGCGCCCCTCACGCGGGCACCGGCGCACACAGTCCGGCCAGTTCGTCCATGGACAGGCCGAGGGCCCGCGCCAACGCGGCGACCGTGAAGAAGGCCGGCGTCGGGGCCCGGCCGGTCTCGATCTTCCGCAGCGTCTCGGGGGAGACACCGGCGACGGCCGCGACCTCCGTCATGCTGCGGCCGGCGCGGGCTTCACGCAGCAACAGCCCGAGCCGCTCGCCGCGTTCGCGTTCTTCAGGAGTGAGAGGGGTGCGCACCATGACACCATTCTAATACCGGTATAGTAATTGGCATGGTGGAGCTGAAGACAGACACATCGATCGACGCCATGTACGAGGCGGGCCAGGTCGTCGGGCGCGCCCTGACGGCCGTGCACAAGGCCGCCGACGTCGGCGTTTCCCTGCTGGAGCTGGACGAGGTGGCGCGCGAGGTGCTGCGGGAGGCGGACGCGACGTCGCCCTTCCTCGGCTACCGGCCCTCGTTCGCGCCCACGCCCTTCCCCGCGGTGATCTGCGCCTCCGTGAACGACGCGATCGTGCACGGCATCCCGACCGGCTACCGGCTGCGCGACGGCGACCTCGTCTCGATCGACTGCGGTGCCCAACTGGGCGGCTGGGCGGGCGACTCGGCGATGAGCTTCGTCGTCGGCACGCCCCGCCCGGCCGACCTGCGGCTGATCGAGACCGCCGAACGGGCACTGGCGGCGGGCATCGAGGCGGCCGTCGTGGGCAACCGCATCGGGGACATCGCCCACGCGATCGGAACGGTCTGCCGGAACGGCGGCTACGGCATCCCCGACGGCTTCGGCGGCCACGGCATCGGCCGGCGTATGCACGAGGACCCGCCGGTGCCGAACGAGGGCCGCCCCAGGCGTGGCATGCCGCTGCGGCACGGCATGGTCCTCGCTATCGAGCCCATGCTCATCGGCAGCGGCAAGGACGGCTACCACGAGGCCCCGGACGGCTGGACCCTGAAGACGAACGACGGCTCCCGCGCGGCCCATGTCGAGCACACGGTGGCCATCACGGACTCGGGGCCGCGGATCCTGACCGCACGCTGAGCCGCGCGCTGAGCCGCGGGCACCGCTGAAGGTGCCCGCACCCCCCGTTCGTGCGAAGGTGTTCTACGAACGCGCGCCCCAGGTGTAACCGGCTCCCACCCGGGTTACCCGACCCCGGCACGTCGATCAGCGAGGGCGTCCCAGGCCCCGCAGGGACGCCGGATGGGAACGCCATGACCAGCGGCTTCACCGGACCGGAGGGCTACGACGCCTTCGGCGAATTCCTCGCCCGCTTCTTCGGCGGACCGCGCACAGGTCCCCGCCGGATCGACATCGGCAGGCTGCTCAGCCAGCCCGCGAGGGAGCTGGTGCGGGGTGCCGCCCAGTACGCCGCCGAGCACGGCAGCCGGGACCTGGACACCCAGCATCTGCTGCGGGCCGCACTGGCCGCCGAGCCGACCCGGAGTCTGCTCAGCCGCGCCGGCGCGGATCCGGACTCGCTGGCCACCGAGATCGACGAGCGCTCCGGCCCGGTCCAGCACCCGCCGGGCGAGGCACCGCCGCCGACCTCGCTCTCCCTGACCCCGGCCGCCAAGCGCGCCCTGCTGGACGCACACGACCTGGCGCGGTCCCGCGGCGCCGGCTACATCGGCCCCGAGCACGTGCTCACCGCGCTGGCCTCGAACCCCGACTCGGCGGCCGGGCACATCCTCAACTCGGCCCGGTTCGCCCCCGCGGGCCTGCCCCCGGAGGCGGCGCCGGACGCCCCGCAGTCCCGCCCCGAGCGCCCGCGCGACACCGGCACCCCCACGCTCGACAAGTACGGCCGCGATCTCACGGACCTCGCCCGCCAGGGCCGTATCGACCCGGTGATCGGACGGGACGACGTGATCGAGCAGACCATCGAGGTGCTCTCCCGGCGCGGCAAGAACAACCCGGTGCTCATCGGGGACGCGGGCGTGGGCAAGACCGCCGTCGTGGAGGGCCTGGCCCAGCGCATCTCCGAGAACGACATCCCGGACGTCCTGGCCGGGCGGCGGGTCGTCGCCCTGGATCTGACGGGCGTGGTCGCGGGCACCCGCTACCGGGGTGACTTCGAGGAACGGCTGAACACCATCGTCGGGGAAATCCGCTCCCACTCCGAGGAGTTGATCGTCTTCATCGACGAGCTGCACACCGTCGTCGGCGCCGGAGGCGGCGGCGAGGCCGGTTCCCTGGACGCCGGGAACATCCTCAAGCCGGCCCTGGCCCGCGGTGAGTTGCACATCGTGGGCGCGACGACGCTGGAGGAGTTCCGCCGGATCGAGAAGGACGCGGCGCTGGCCCGCCGTTTCCAGCCGATCCTGGTCCCGGAGCCCACCACCGCGGACGCGCTGGAGATCCTGCGCGGCCTGAGCGACCGCTACGAGGCCCACCACCAGGTCCGCTACAGCGACGAGGCGCTGGTGGCCGCCGTCGAGCTGTCCGACCGCTACCTCACCGACCGCCGGCTGCCGGACAAGGCGATCGACCTCATCGACCAGGCGGGCGCCCGGGTACGGCTGCGCGCCCGCACCAAGGGCACCGACGTACGGGCGTTGGAGCGCGAGGTCGAGCAGCTCGTCCGGGACAAGGACCAGGCCGTCGCCGACGAGCGGTACGAGCAGGCCACACAACTGCGGGACCGCATCGGCGAGTTGAAGCAGCGCATCGCCGAGGCCGCCGGCGACGACGAGGCCGACGAGGGCCAGCACCTGGAGGTCACCGCCGAGGCGGTCGCGGAGGTCGTCTCCCGGCAGACCGGCATCCCGGTCAGCAGCCTCACCGAGGAGGAGAAGGACCGCCTGCTCGGCCTGGAGCAGCACCTGCACGAGCGGGTCGTCGGCCAGGACGAGGCCGTACGGGTCGTCGCGGACGCCGTCCTGCGCTCCCGCGCCGGGCTCGCCAGCCCGGACCGACCGATCGGCAGCTTCCTGTTCCTCGGCCCGACCGGCGTCGGCAAGACCGAGCTGGCCCGAGCCCTTGCCGAGTCCCTGTTCGGCAGCGAGGAGCGCATGGTCCGCCTCGACATGAGCGAGTACCAGGAGCGCCACACCGTCAGCCGCCTGGTCGGCGCCCCGCCCGGCTATGTCGGCCACGAGGAGGCGGGCCAGCTCACCGAGGTCGTCCGCCGCCACCCGTACTCACTGCTGCTGCTGGACGAGGTGGAGAAGGCCCACCCTGACGTCTTCAACATCCTCCTCCAGGTCCTCGACGACGGCCGCCTCACCGACTCCCAGGGCCGCACGGTCGACTTCACCAACACGGTCATCGTCATGACCAGCAACCTCGGCTCCGAGGCCATCACCCGACGCGGCGCCGGCATCGGCTTCGGCGCGGGCGGCGCCGAGGCCGACGAGGAGGCCCGCCGCGAGCAGATCCTGCGCCCCCTGCGCGAGCACTTCCGCCCCGAGTTCCTCAACCGCATCGACGAGATCGTCGTGTTCCGCCAGCTGACGGGCGATCAACTACGCGAGATCACCACCCTGTTGTTGGAGAACACCCGCCGCCTCACCCAAGCCCAGGGCATCACCCTCGACTTCACCGACACCGCCGTCGACTGGCTCGCCGAACACGGCTACCAGCCCGAATACGGCGCCCGCCCCCTACGCCGCACCATCCAGAGGGAGGTGGACAACCAACTCTCCCGCCTGCTCCTCAACGGCACGATCAAGGAGGGCAGCACGGTGATGGTGGACGTGAATGAGGGCCACTTGTCATTCCGGCCCGCCGGAGCGCCTCTTCAGGGGCGCGGGGAACTGCGCGACCAGCCCCCACGCACCTGAAGACAACTACGGCGCGGGGTACACCACTTGCGCAGACCCCCCACCCCGCCGCACAGTCTCAGCCGCCGCCAGCCACTTCCCCCCAGGCAACCGCTGCACACCGGTAGCCGCCCCGATCTCAGGGTTAAGCCGGAACACGTGCCCGATCGCCTCCAACCGAGCCCTCAACCCACCGTTGTACAACCCCGGTTCCAGCTCGGTCTGCGCCGCGTTCCTCTGACTCGCCCGCGGAGCAGCAATCGCGTCCACCAACGGCAACCCACGATCAAGGAACCCGGTCAGCACCTGCAACACGGTCGTGATGATGGTCGCCCCACCCGGTGACCCCACCGCCACCACAGGCCGGCCGTGCTGGTCCAGAACGATCGTCGGCGCGATGGAGGACCGCGGCCGCTTCCCCGGCCCCGGCAGGTTCGGGTCGTGCACGGCCGGATTGGCCGGAGCGAAGGAGAAGTCCGTCAGTTCGTTGTTGAGGATGAACCCACGCCCCGGCACGGTGATCCCGCTGCCACCGGTCTGCTCGATGGTCAGCGTGTAGGAGACGACGTTCCCCCACTTGTCGGCCGCCGTCAGATGCGTGGTGTTCTCCCCTTCGTACGTCGTGGGAGCCGCCGTCCCGCCGCTGGAGCAGTCCGCGGGGTGACGCGGATCCCCCGGCGCCACCGGACTGGTGAGCACCGCGTCGTCCTTGATGAGGCAGGCCCGCGAGTCGGCGTACCGCTGTGACAGCAGCTCCTTCGTCGGTACGTCCTCGAAGGCCGGGTCCCCGACCCACCGCCCCCGGTCCGCGAACGCGACCCTGCTGGCCTCGATGAAGCGGTGCAGGTACTGGACGTCGCTCGCCTTGGACAGGTCGGTGTTCTCCAGGATGTTGAGGGCCTCGCCGACCGTCGTGCCGCCGGAGGAGGAGGGCGCGATGGAGTAGACGCCGAGCCCGCGGTAGGAGGTCTTCGTCGGCTTCTGGAGCTTGGCGCGGTAGGCGGCGAGGTCCTTCTCGGTGAGGTCGCCGGGGCGGGCGTTCCATCCCGAAGCCGGGTCCACCGGCGGCTTGTTCACGGTGTCCACGATGTCGTCGCCGAGGTCGCCGTGGTAGAGCGTGCCGACGCCCTTCCGGGCCAACTCGGCGTAGGTGCGGGCGAGATCGGGGTTCTTGAAGGTCGAGCCGACGACCGGCAGCTGTCCACCGGGGAGGAACAGCTTCGCGGTGTCGGGGAAGTACCGGAACCGGGTCTCGTTCGACGCCGTCTGCGAGCGGAAGGTGTCGTCGACGACGAACCCGTCCCGGGCGATCCGCTCGGCGGGCTTCAGGACGCTGCCGAGCGATCTGCTGCCCCACTTGCCGAGGGCCGTGGCCCAGGTGGCGGGCGTGCCCGGTGTGCCGACGCTCAGACCGCTGCTCACGGCGTCGGCGAAGGCGAGCGGCTTGCCGTTCTCCAGGAACAGGTCGGAGCCGGCCGTCAGCGGTGCCGTCTCCCGGCCGTCGATCGTGTGCACCGTACGGGACTTGGCGTCGTAGTAGACGAAGTAGCCGCCTCCGCCGATGCCGGAGGAGTACGGCTCGGTGACGCCGAGCGCGGCGGCCGTGGCGACGGCCGCGTCGACGGCGTTGCCGCCCTTCTTCAGGACCTCGATGCCGGCGGCGGAGGCGTCCGGGTCGACACTGGCGACGGCACCGCCGTAGCCGACGGCCACCGGGGTTTTCGCGGGTGTGCTCCGCTCGGCGGGTGGCGCCGCCGCCCCCACCGACACCACGGCGGCCGAGACCGCCAGTACCGAGAGTTTCCGCGCGACAGGGCGACGCATGCGTACCTCCAGTCCAGGACCGTCCGCGCAGCGTAACCACATCGCCGGGGCCCTGACAGCCCCCATCGGGCCAGGTGTCGCACGAACGCCACACATCGAACACCGGTACGTACCAGTCGCGTCGGCCCGCTAGCATGCGCGCCCATGAATGACGACGTGCGCAACATCGTTCTGGGTGTCGTGGCCGCCGGTATCAGCGCGGCGCTCGGCTGGCTCGCCCGGACCTACCTGTGGAAGCGGAAGCTCCGCCGCAAGCAGGCCTTCTTCGGGCTGCCCGACAACTCCGAGTCGCTGCTCGTCGTCAACCGCGACGCGGGCAGCCCCGATCTCGCGGTGCACCGCTTCGACGTGTTCGCGCTCCTGGAACTCGCCGCGCTCATCAAGGACTGCGGCGCGCACGCCGAGGTGGTCACCCAGGACCAGGCGCGGCAGGGCTTCGGCGAGCGGACGGAGTTCTGCATGGGCGGTCCGGGGTCGAACCGGCGCATGGCCGCCCATATGCACGCCATGCTGCCCGGTGTGCGGGTGAACACCGACCCCGATCCGGGCCCGGACCGGCTGGCCTTCCAGGTCGGCAGCGAGCGCTACCGCATGGAGCCCGGCCTGGTCGAGTACGTGCTGCTGGCCCGGCTCACGGCCGGGCAACCGGGGCTGACCCGGCCCGTCTTCCTGTTCTGCGGCCAGCGCGCGATCACCAACCAGGGCGCGACCCGCTACCTCGCCCGCAACCACGAACGGCTGGCCCGCAAGCACGGCAACAACTCCTTCGTCCTGCTGCTGAAGGTCGTCAACTCGCAGGCCTACGGCCCCGATGTCGTCGAACTCGTCGCGGACGTCACCCGGGAGGCACAGGCACCGCTGCCGGCACCCGCGGCTCCACGCAACTCCCACCGCGCCACCTGAGTTCCAGCACATTTCGGCAATCGTTACTCCCACGTAACCTACCGACGGGTTACCTGCGGTAAGAGGGCGAGGTTACCGTCTGGTCACTTTGCACTTACACGAGTAGGGAGTGACCCGTGGGACACCCTCGCAAGGCCCTGCGTACGACCGCCGTGGGCGCCGTCTCGGCGACGCTGATCGCCGGTGGCGTCCTCACGGGCACCTCCACCGCGGCCGCGGCGCCCGGCATCCGCTTCGTGGACATCGCCGGCGACGGCGGCACCGTTCTGAAGGCGAACGTCCTGACGCCGGCCGACGCCGACGGCACCCGCCGCTACCCGCTGCTCGTGCTCCCCACGAGCTGGGGCCTGCCCCAGGTCGAGTACCTCGCGCAGGCCCAGCAGCTGGCGAACTCCGGCTACGTCGTGGTCAGTTACAACGTGCGCGGCTTCTGGCAGTCGGGCGGCGAGATAGAAGTCGCGGGCCCGCCCGACACGGCCGACGCCTCCAAGGTCATCGACTGGGCGCTCGCGCACACCCCGGCCGACGCGCGCAAGGTGGGCATGGCGGGCGTCTCGTACGGCGCCGGCATCAGTCTGCTCACCGCGGCCAAGGACAGCCGGGTCAAGGCGGTCGCCGCCCTCAGCGGCTGGGCCGACCTGATCGACTCGATCTACTCGGGCCGCACCCAGCACGTCCAGGCCGCCGGTCTGCTGGACGGCGCGAGCCTGGTCACCGGCCGTCAGAGCGCCGAACTCCGGCAGATCTTCGACGACTTCTACGCCTCGAACCTGGCGAAGGAACACGTCATGATCGAGTGGGGGAAGAAACGTTCGGCCGCCACATACGTGGACCAGCTGAACAAGAACGACACCGCGGTCATGATGGCCAACGCCTGGGGCGACACGATCTTCCCGCCCAACCAGTACGCGGACTTCTACGAGAAGCTGACCGGCCCGAAGCGGCTGGAGTTCCGTCCCGGCGACCACGCGACCGCCGAGCTGACCGGTCTGTTCGGCCTGCCCAACGACGTGTGGACCGACACCGAGCGCTGGTTCGACCACTACCTCAAGGGCGCGGACAACGGCATCGATCGCGAGCTGCCGGTCCGGCTCAAGTCCCGTTCCACGGGCGGCTACGAGGGCTATCCGGACTGGAAGTCGGTCGGCGAGACCCGTAGGAAGATCGCCCTCGCGGGCACGAGGACGATCCGCGCCAACGTCGACTCCGGCGCCAACGGCGGGGTCGTCTTCCTGTCCAGCATCCTCGACCAGGTCGCGCAGCTGCCCCCGGTCGCCTCGATCCCCCTGCTCCCCCGCCGCTGGGCCGCCGTGTGGCAGTCGGGGAAGTACCCGGCCGCCCAACAGGTGCGCGGCACCGCGAAGTTGCACACCACCCTCACCCCGACCAAGGAGAGCGGCACCCTCGTCGCCTACCTCTACGACGTGGGGCCGCTCGGCCTCGGAAAGCTGGTCTCCAACGCGCCGTACACCTTCCACGGGCGGACGCCCGGGAAGCCGTTCGACATCGACCTGGAGCTGTTCTCCACGGCGTACGACGTCCCGGCAGGGCACCGACTGGCCCTGGTGGTCGACACGGTCGACCCGCTCTATGTCGAGCACAACCCGTCCGGCGCGCAGCTGACCTTCTCCTCACCGGCGAACGACCCGTCGTACGTGTCGATCCCGCTGCGCGAGCAGTGATCTCCGGCCGGCGCCGGGCGGGTATGGCTCTGTGAACTGCCACCCCCCTTACGGTCCAGGGGCCGTGGGGGGACCCCCACCCGGCAGCAGCGTCCCTGATTCGGCCATGGGGATGAACGCCACATCGTAGTCGAGGCCACGGAACACGGTTCGTCTCCCCCGCTCAGTGCTTGAGGATCTTGGAGAGGAAGTCCTTGGCGCGTTCGCTGCGCGGATCGGTGAAGAACCCCTCGGGGGTGCGGTCCTCGACGATGCGGCCGTCGGACATGAACACCACGCGGTTGGCGGCCGACCGGGCGAAGCCCATCTCGTGGGTGACGACGACCATGGTCATGCCGTCACGGGCGAGTTGCTGCATGACCTCCAGCACCTCGTTGATCATCTCCGGGTCGAGGGCCGAGGTCGGCTCGTCGAACAGCAGCGCCTTGGGCTCCATGGCGAGCGCGCGGGCGATGGCCACCCGCTGCTGCTGGCCGCCGGAGAGCTGCGCCGGGTACTTGTCCGCCTGGTCGGCGAGGCCCACCCGGTCCAGGAGTTCGCGGGAGCGCCGGTCGGCCCGCTCCTTCTTGTACTTGCGGACCTTGACCTGCGCGAGCGAGACGTTCTGGAGGACCGTCTTGTGGGCGAACAGGTTGAAGGACTGGAAGACCATGCCGACCTCGGCACGGAGCCCGGCGAGGGCCCGGCCCTCCTCCGGCAGCGGCTGTCCGTCGAGCGTGATGGAACCGGAGTGGATGGTCTCCAGTCGGTTGATCGTCCTGCACAGCGTCGACTTCCCCGACCCCGAAGGGCCGATGACCACGACCACCTCCCCCTTGCCGACGGTGAGGTTGATGTCCTGAAGGACATGCAACTCCCCGTAGTACTTGTTCACGTCCCGCAGCTCGATCAACGGATCGACGGCCATGCCCAGCCCTACCCACTCTCAGCTGTGTCGTAGGTGCCGCAAACTATCCGGGCAAGATCGGAGTTAAGGGACGACACGCACCTTTCGGGCATTAGCCGTATTTACGTCGCACTGTGGGCCAGGGTTTCACTCCTCGGCGACTTCGGCGTACAGCTGGGAGAGCTCCGGTACCCCGCTCGCGGCCCACTCGTGGCCGGAGGTCACGACGTCGAACTCGCGCCCGGAGGCGAGCCGGATCACGGGCTGGCCGTCCGGTCTCAGATCCCAGCCGGCACCGGGAACGGTCCGCACGAGGACCGTGCCGAGGTAGAGCCCGGCGTCGTTGCCCAGCCAGTGCAGTACCTCCTCGTCGTCCCGCCAGCGCGGCACCAGTTGATCCAGAGCCTCCAACGAAGCCGCCGTGTCGTCGAGTTGGACGCCCTCCCGGGACGCCTGGGAGCGCAGTAGCTCGCACTCGGAGAGGAGTTCGGCGATGCCCTCGGGGTCGGGGGTGCCGGGTTTCTCGCTCCGGTTGCCCAGAAAAGGGATCTTCATATGCCCAGCGTGACACTCACCCCGCCGCGCGCACCACAGGCGCGCTGGCCGTCGATTCCGGTCGACTTCAGGCCGAGTTCACGCATGGCGCGTTGACGCGTCACCCGTGTCTCTCTAGCGTCGCGATGCGTCTTTTGTCACGTGGTGAGCGGGAGGAGCCAGCCGTGCGCGGAAGCATCCGGAGGTGGGCCGGTTTCCGGGGATACGCCGGTTTCTGGGACGACCGCCTCGGCTCCCACGGCCACGTCGCTCTCGTCGCCGTCCTCGTCCTCGCCGCCCTGTGCGCGGCCCTGGCACCGGCACCCGCTCCACGGGCCGCCGCCGTCCCCCGGGCGGCCGGGCCCGTCCCGCTGGAGCGGCTCTTCGACAACACGGCGGTCGGCGAGGACTCCCGGCCGCAGGCGGCGGACTTCGACGGTTCGGGCGCCTCCCTGTCCGCCCAGGACCTCGCGAACGCGGGCTGGACGCCCGGCCGCACGCTCACCGTGCGAGGCGCGCACCTGACGTGGCCGCGACGGCAGCCCGGCGAGCCGGACAATGTGCGCGCCGCCGGACAGGACGTCCGTGTGACGGGCCGCGGCGACGCGCTGGCCTTCCTGGTGGCGGGCACCGGCGGAGACACCGTGAGCGGACCGGGCACGGTCTCGTACGCCGACGGCTCCCGCTCCCCGTACCGCCTGACCGCCCCCGACTGGCGCACGGGTCCCCTCGCCACCAAGGCGGTCGCCCTGCCGCACATCAACACCCCGGACGGTCAACTCGCCGAGCAGGCGCGGCTGTACGTCGTGACGGTCCTGCTGGCCGAGGACCGCGAGGTCGTCTCGGTACGGCTGCCGCGCGCCGGTGATCTGCATGTGTTCGCGGTGTCGGTGCGGGCCACCACGCCGGGCTGGAGCGGGAGTTGGGCCGCGGCCACCTCCGGGCTTCCGGCCGTGGGGCCCTGGGCGGACCGGACCGTGCGGCTGGTGGTGCACACCTCGGCGGGCGGGCCCCGGGTGCGGCTGCGGTTCGACAACACCTTCGCGGCCACGCCGGTACGGATCGGGCGCGCGACGGTGGCCGTGCAGGCGACCGGCGCCCGGGCGCGAGGGGTGCCGGCGCGGCTGTCCTTCCGGGGCGCGGCCGGGGTCGACATCCCGGCGGGAGCGCAGGCGTTCAGCGATCCGCTGACCTTCGCGGTGCCGTCGGACACCAACCTGCTGGTCAGCTTCCACCTGCCCCGGACCGTGTCCGCGGCGCCCGTGCACCGGCTCGCGGTGCAGCGGTCGTACGTGAGCGGGCCGGGCGACCACACGGCGGACCGGGCCCCGACGGCGTACACCACGGTCCTGACGAGCTGGCCGCTGCTGACCGGGGTGGACGTGGGCGGCGGGCCGGGGTCGGTGGTGCTGCTCGGCGACTCGATCACCGACGGGGACCAGTCCACGATGGACGCGAACCGGCGGTGGCCCGATGTGCTGGCCGCCCGTCTCCTGGCCCAGGACGTGGTCCCGCGCTATGGCGTGCTCAACCAGGGGATCTCCGCGAACCGTGTGGTCAGCGACCGGTATCCCGGCGACGGGGTCTCCACGGACTCGGGCGGGGTGAGCGCCCTGAACCGCTTCGACCGCGATGTCCTCGCCCAGACGTCCGTCCGTACGGCGGTGGTGTTCGAGGGCGTCAACGACGTGCGGTGGGGCGCCACGGCGGACCAGGTGATCGCCGGTCTCCGGGAACTCGCCGACCGGGGCCGTGAGCGCGGGCTGCGGATGCTGGCGGCGACGATCCTGCCGTGCGAGGGCGAGGCGCGGTGCACGGCCGTGGTGGACGCGGAGCGGGTCGCGGTGAACACCTGGATCCGGGAGGCCGGGGTGTTCGACGGTGTGCTCGACTTCGACGCGGTGGTCCGTGACCCCGCGCGTCCCCCGCGGATGCTGCCCGCGTACGACAGCGGGGACCATCTGCATCCGGGGGACGCGGGGCTCGCGGCGCTGGCCGAGTCGGTGGACCTGGGCCTGTTGCGGAGGGCTTGAGCGTGTTGCAGGGGGGCCTGGGTCCATCCGGGAGGCTGTCGCTACACGTCCAGGTCCACCACGACCGGCGCGTGGTCCGACGCGCCCTTGCCCTTGCGCTCCTCGCGGTCGACGTAGGCGTCGGTGACGGCCTTGGCGAAGGGTTCGTTGCCGTAGACCAGGTCGATGCGCATGCCGCGGTTCTTGGGGAAGCAGAGCTGGCGGTAGTCCCAGTAGGTGTAGGGGTGCTCGTACTTCAGGGGGCGGGGGACGACGTCGGACAGGCCGGTCTCGCGCAGGGCGGCGAGGGCGGCGCGCTCGGCCGGGGTGACGTGGGTGAGGCCCTCGAAGGCGGCCACGTCGTAGACGTCGTCGTCCGTCGGGGCCACGTTGTAGTCGCCCAGGACGGCGAAGGGGCGGCTGCCGCCCGCGTCGCCCGCGACGGCCGCCTTCAGGGCCTCGAACCACTGGAGCTTGTAGGCGTAGTGGGGGTGGTCGACCTCGCGGCCGTTGGGCACGTACACCGACCAGACGCGGACCGGGCCGCAGGTCGCGGCGATGGCCCGGGGCTCGGGGGCGCCGTCGTAGCCGGGGTCGCCGGGCAGGCCCTTGACCACGTCCTCGACGCCTACGCGGGAGATCACCGCCACGCCGTTCCACCGGCCGGTGGCGTGGACCGCCGCCTCGTAACCGGCCTCGCGCAACTGGTCGAACGGGAACTGCTCCTCGGCCAGCTTGGCCTCCTGGAGGCACAGCACGTCGGTGCCGCTGCTCTCCAGCCAGGCCAGGAGCCTCGGCAGGCGGGCGGTGATCGAGTTCACGTTCCAGGTCGCGATGCGCATGCCTGACAACCTACCGGGCGGCTCCGACAGTCAGAGCAGAGCCGCCTCACCGGGCGCGAGGCGCAGGTGTTCCGTGCCGCCGAGGGTGCCGATCTGGTTGTCGTAGATGGGACGCGCGAGGTCGGCGAGGAGGGCGTCGTGGATGTCGTAGGCGCGCTGCGGCTTCACCTCGCGGACGTAGTCGATGACCTCGGAGATCTTGCTCCAGGGGGCCATCACCGGGAGCATCAGCGTCTCCACGGCGTGGTCGGGGACGGTGAGGGCGTCGCCGGGGTGGAAGACGCTGCCACCGTCGACGAGGTAGCCGACGTTGGTGATGCGCGGGATGTCCGGGTGGATGACGGCGTGCAGTTCGCCGTGGACCTGGACGTCGAAACCGGCCGCGGTGAAGGTGTCGCCGTGCCCGACGGTGTGCACTCGGCCGGGGAAGGCGGTGGAGATCTTCTCGGCGACCGACTTCAGGGTCCAGATCTCGGCGGCCGGGTTGGCCTCCAGGGCCGCGCGCAGCCGCTCCTCGTTGAAGTGGTCGGGGTGCTCGTGGGTGACGAGGATCGCGTCCGCGCCGACCGCGGCGTCCTCCTCGCTGAATCCCCCGGGGTCGAGGACGAGGGTCTGTCCGTCCTTCTCCAGGCGGACGCAGGCGTGCGACTTCTTCGTGAGCTTCAGCGTCATGGAGCCATCCTGCCTCGGTGGTCGGACGGGGGGCCGGAGGGGGGCTCAGTCGGTGGGGGTGGTCTCCTCGCGGATGACCTGCTGGGCCACCTTGAAGGCGCTGTTCGCGGCCGGTACGCCGCAGTAGACGGCCGCCTGGAGCAGCACCTCCTTGATCTCGGTCGGGGTGAGGCCGTTGCGCAGCGCGGCGCGGGTGTGGAAGGCGAGCTCCTCCAGGTGGCCGCCGGCGACCAGGGCGGTGAGGGTGACGCAGCTGCGCGAACGCCGGTCCAGGCCGGGTCGGTCCCAGATCTCGCCCCAGGCGTAGCGGGTGATGAACTCCTGGAAGTCCCCCGAGAACTCGTCGGCCTGCGCCAGCGCCCGGTCGACGTGCGCGTCCCCGAGCACCTCGCGGCGCACCTTGAGACCGGCGTCGTAGGGGTCCGGGCGCCCGGCGGCCTGCGGCTGCGCGGCGGCGGGGGCGATCTCGGCGATGGCCACGGGCTGCGGGGGCGCGGCGGCCAGGACCGGCTTGACCGGGGATGCCTGGATCGCCGTCATCCCTGTGGTGGAGTCGAAGCCGGGCTGCCAGGCGGTGGAGAAGTGTCTGACCAGCAGATCGGTGACGGCGGCGGGCTGCTCGACCGGCACCAGGTGGGAGGCGCCGGGGACGACGGCCAGGCGGGCGTCCGGGATGCCGGCGACCAGGGTGCGGGCCTCGGCCGGGCCGGTGACCTGGTCGTCCGAGCCGACGAGGACGAGCGTGGGCGCACCGACGCGGCCGAGCTCCGGCCGGACGTCGAAGGAGGCCAGCGCCTCGCAGGAGGCGATGTAGCAGCCGGGGTCGGTGGTTCTGACCATCTGTACGGCCCACTCGGTGATCGCGGGCTGCGCGGCCGCGAATCCGCTGGTGAACCAGCGGTCGGGCGAGGTGCGGGCGATGGGGTCGAGGCCGTTCGTGCGCACGATCACCCCCCGCTGCCGGAACTCGTCGGCCGTGCCGAAGCGGGGCGAGGCGGCGATCAGGGCGAGCGAGGCGAGGCGCTCCGGGTGGCGCAGGGCCAGTTCGATGCCGACCGCGCCGCCGAGGGCGCAGCCCGCGTAGCCGAAGCGCTGCACGCCGAGTCCGTCGAGCGTCGCGAGCAGCCGTGTGGTGAGGTCGGCGACGGACCCGGCCGGGTAGGCGGGCGCGCCGCCGTGCCCCGGCAGGTCGAACCGGAAGACGCGCCACTGCTTGGCCAGCTCGGGCACCTGCCGGTCCCACATGTGCCATGTGGTACCGAGCGAGGGGCCGAGGATGAGCACCGGGGCGTCTTCGGGGCCGTCGAAACGGTACTGAAGGGCGGGAGTCTTCGTCTCACTCACCGCTCCACGCTAACCGTCTTTTCTTACCTCGCGGCCTCGGGGCCCCCACTCCTCACACCTCACTCCCGAACATCCGTGGAGATTTCTCACACGGCCTTCACCGGATGCCGCGTTCTCGCACCGAACGGACAGTTTGGGCGCCCCTGGTCCGGCCGTGACGGCTCTCAGAGGTCGCCCGGGGTGCCGAGGCCCGTCAGGGCGCCGACCGGGTCCAGGTCGGGGGTGCCCCGGGGCCACCAGTCGTCCCGGCCGGGTTCCGACTCGTAGACGTACCAGAGGCCGTCGCGGCCGAGGCGGAGCTGGACATGGCCGCGCGGGTGAGTGAGGCGGTTGCGCCAGGGGCGGAAGACGGGGAGGTCGGCCGCGAGGAGCAGGGGGCGGGCGCGGTCGAAACGGCCGGCCGGCGGGTCCCAGGGCTCTTCGAGTACGGCCAGCCCCTCCAGGCCGCCCTGCCGCCACGCGGCGACCGCGCGTGCCAGGTCGGCCGGGGTGCGGTCGGTGGCGGTGGCGAGCGAGGAGTAGAGGCCCCGGGTGCCTGCCGTGAGTCCGGAGCCGGGGCGGGCCGCGGCGAGCCGGACCGCGTCCTGCCACAGGGTGAGCTCGCCGACCGGGTCGCGGCCGGTGGCGAGCAGGGCGTGGGCGCGGGCCGCCGCGTCGGTCGCCAGCTGGTCCAGTGCGAAGGGGTCCGGGCCGCCCGCGGTCGCGGGGTACACCGGGGGCTGCTCGGGATGCGGCGGAACCGGCAGGGGCGGGGGCAGCGGCGGGAGTCGGCGGGGCGCGAGGGCCTCCGTGGCCCGTACGCCGGGCAAGGGCGCCGGTCCCTGTTCCTGGGCGGCCCTGGCCGCTCGGGCTGCGCTGAGCCGGGACAGGGCGTCCAGCAGCTCGCGCTCACCGCGGCCGCGCAGCAGGAGCAGCACGAACGGGTCGGCGTCCAGCAGCCGTGCGGTCTGGTAGCAGAGGGCCGCCGCGTGCTTGCAGGGGTGACCGGAGTCGGGGCAGCTGCACCGCGGGTCCAGCTCTCTCGGGCCCGGCAACAGCGGCACCCCGGACTCGGCCAGCGACGGGGGCATCTCCCTGTCGAGCAGCGCGGCGATGTCCCCGGTCCGCTCGGCCGCGCCGTGCAGCAGGCGGTCCCAGTCCTCGTCGTCGAGCGTGCGCAGTCTCACCTGCACGCGGTACGGCCTGGGCCGGCTGCCCCGCACATAGGCCAGCACGAGTCCGGGCGTCACCGTGATCGCGTCCACATGGCCCTTCTCGGCGTAACCACGGCCCCGCACCAGCCGCTTGGCGTCCAGCGCGCCCTTCTCCAACGCCTCGACCCAGGCATTGCCCCACCAGGTCCGGGCGAACCCCTCGTCGTCGGACTCCCTGGGCCGGGGCGGAAAGGCCGGGAAGGTACGACGCAGATCGCCGTCGCGGGAGGGGGCGGCCATGGAGGGGACCATGGAGTGCGGGGTGCCGGGTGAGGGGTCGGTGGTCCGGTCCGGGACCTCGGGAGCAGCGGGGACCGTGACCGCGCTGCCGCTGTCCTGGGGATCCCGGCCCGCCGTCGACGCCTCGTCCGCCGAACCACCTTGTGGAGCGCCGCTGTTGTCGCCCCGGTCGACCTCCGTCGGCATCTCCTCGTCAGGCATCCGGAAGGCGTCGGCCAGCAGCTGCCGTACGTCACGCGCCCGCGGGCCGACGGCCCGGCGGGACGCCTCACCGCGCACCGGGGCCGCGGGCGGGGTGCGCCGTGGCGCGCGTGCCGCCCGGCCGGCCGGGGGTGCGGGGTCCGTGGGCGCCTGCCGTGCCGCACTGCGCGCCGCACGCAGCGCCTCGCGCGCGGCGTCACCGGGACGGGTGTCCCCCCGCCTGGAGGTGTCGCCCTCGACCGCCGGAGCGAGGTCCGCCGCCTCTTCGGTGTGATCCGTTCCTTCGTCGTCGCCGTGGTCGCCCGGAGTGGCCTGCGGGTCCACGACGGGCGTCCTCGCACCTCCGACGTCCCCTTGCGCCTCGTCGCCCACGTCCCCGGGAGCGGGCTGCGCGCAGGAGGTGTCGTCGGCGGCGGGAGCGGAGCCGCGCCGGGCGGCCACGGCCTGCCGCAGGGCCTCACGTGCCACGTCACCGGGCCGGGACGCCACCGGCTTCGCGGCCACCGCGGGTCCCTCGGCCGCCGTCGTCTCGGGGGGCGGGTCCTCGGCCCGCGGCACCATCCGCTTCTCGTCCGGACCCCGCTTCTCGTCCGGGCCCGGTTGCTCGTCCGGTTCGGGGCGCGCCCGCGAGGGCTCGTCCGGTCCGGACTCGCCGCGGCCGGCCCGCTCCCGGGCCTCCCGCAGCGCGCGGCGGGCCTCGTCGGCGGGGTGGGGGGTCATGAGGTGCTCCGGAGGCGGACCAGGTCGGACAGCTCGCGGTCGGTCAGTTCGGTGAGGGCGGACTCGCCGGAGCCGAGGATGGCGTCGGCCAGGGCCCGCTTGGCCTCCAGCATCTCGGCGATACGGTCCTCGACCGTGCCTTCGGTGATGAGGCGGTGGACCTGCACGGGCTGGGTCTGGCCGATGCGGTAGGCGCGGTCGGTGGCCTGTTCCTCGACGGCCGGGTTCCACCAGCGGTCGAAGTGGACGACGTGACCGGCGCGGGTGAGGTTCAGGCCGGTGCCCGCCGCCTTGAGGGACAGCACCAGCACCGGGGTCGCGCCGCTCTGGAAACGGTCCACCATCCGTTCGCGCTCCGGTACCGGAGTGCCGCCGTGCAGCAGGTCGACCGGGACCGCGCGGGCGGCGAGGTGGGAGGTGATCAGGCGGGCCATTCCGACGTACTGCGTGAAGACGAGGGCGGAGCCGTCCTCGGCCAGGAGGGTGTCGAGCAGTTCGTCGAGGAGGGCGAGCTTGCCGGAGCGGGCGGCGAGGCGGTCGACGGCCGTGGGCGGGACGTTCTCCTTCAGGTACAGCGCGGGGTGGTCGCAGATCTGCTTGAGCGCGCCCAGCAGCTTCAGCACCAGACCCCGGCGGCCGATGCCCTCGGCCGTCTCGATGGCGAGCATCGACTCGCGCACCACCGCCTCGTAGAGCGCGGCCTGTTCACGGGTGAGCGGGACGGGGTGGTCCGTCTCGGTCTTGGGCGGCAGTTCGGGGACGATGCCGGGGTCGGACTTCTTGCGGCGCAGCAGGAAGGGGCGGACGAGACGGGCGAGCCTGGCCACCGCCTCCTCGTCCTCGCCGTTCTCCACGGCGCGCGCGTGCCGGGAGCGGAAGGACTTCAGGGGGCCCAGGAGGCCGGGTGTCGTCCAGTCCAGCAGTGCCCAGAGCTCGGAGAGGTTGTTCTCGACCGGTGTGCCGGTCAGGGCCACGCGCGCGGGGGTCGGGATCGTGCGCAGCGCTTTCGCCGTCGCCGAGTAGGGGTTCTTCACGTGCTGGGCCTCGTCGGCGACGACCATGCCCCACGGCTGCTGGGCGAGGACGGGGGCCGCCGAGCGCATGGTGCCGTACGTGGTCAGGACGAAGCCGCCGTCGAGGTCCTCCAGGGTGCGGTCCGGACCGTGGAAGCGACGGACGGGGACGCCGGGGGCGAATTTCGTGATCTCGCGCTGCCAGTTGCCGAGCAGGGAGGCCGGGCAGACCACGAGCGTCGGTTCGCTGCGGGCGCGGCGCAGGTGCAGGGCGATGAGGGTGATGGTCTTGCCGAGGCCCATGTCGTCGGCGAGGCAGCCGCCCAGGCCGAGTGAGGTCATCAGGTCCAGCCAGGCGAGACCGTGGAGTTGGTAGTCCCGCAGGCGCGCGTTCAGCCCCGGGGGCGGTTCGGCGGGCCGTACTCCGGCCGTCAGGCGTTCGCGCAGGGTGGCCAGGGCGCCGACGGGGACCGCCTCGACGGTCTCGCCGTCGACCTCCGCGCTGCCGGTGAGGGCGACGGAGAGCGCGTCGATCGGGTCCAGCAACCCCAGTTCGCGCTTGCGGGCCTTGCGGACCAGGGCAGGGTCGACCAGCACCCACTGGTCCCGGAGGCGGACGACCGGGCGGTGCGCCTCGGCCAGCGCGTCCATCTCGCCCTCGCCGAGCGGGTCGCCGCCGAGCGCCAACTGCCAGCGGAACTGGAGGAGTTCCTCGCTCTCGAAGAACCCGGTGCCGTCGGTCGCCGAGCCCGGAGCGGGCCGGACCACGGCGGCGGCGGTGAGGTCCTGGGCCAGGTCGCGGGGCCAGTGCACGGCGACCCCGGCCGCCGCGAGCCGGGTCGCCGCGACACCGAGCAGGTCGCCCAACTCCTCGTCGGACAGGGCCAGTACGTCGGGCACGTCCTGCTCGGTGAGCCGGTCGAGCGGCGCCCAGACGCGGGCGGCGCGGCGCACGGCGAGGGCCGCGTCCACGCGTGCGCGGGGCCCGAACGCCGCGTCCCTCTCGCCCGCCCACAGGGCCGCCGCGTCGGCCACGAGGGTGGGGTCGGCGAGGCTGTGCACCTGGACGATCGCCGCTCCGGCGCTGCGGGCGCCGTCGCCGTCGTCGTCGAACAGGTCGTAGGCCGAGAGGTCCAGGCGGAGCGAGATCCGCACGCCCGCGTCCATACCGGCGGCGACCTCGGCGGCCCAGTCCCGGGCGTAGGGCAGGCGCTGCGCCTCACGCGCGGCGAAGGGCCGGCCGGAGGCGTACGGGGCGGCGGGGGTGCGGGGCAGGGTGTCGGCGACCGCGTCCAGGAAGGCGCGCATCAGCGCTTCCGGTTCGGGCAGCCGGATCGGGCCCGGGCCGGGCAGCGGGACCGCGTGTCCTTCGGACGGCAGGGCGGCGGCGATCGCCCTCAGGTGGGCGATGTCGTCCGGGTCCAGGGGGCCCGCCCGCCAGGCGTCGTGGCCGGTGGCGGTCAGGCCGGGGAGCAGCCGGCCGCGGGCCGCCAGCCGCAGCGCGTGCAGCGCGGCCGCGCCCCAGCACGCGGTGGCGGGATGGGCGGCGGGGTCCCGCCGGGCGCCCGCGAGCAGCGGCAGGGCCTGGGCGAGGGGCAGCGTGAGCGCGGGGGCGGTCCGGCGGCGCACTCCGGCACCATGGCGTCGTACGACGGTGATCTCGCCGTCGGAGGAGGTCAGCGGTTCGTCGTCGGGGTCCCAGAAGGCGACGCGGCCGTGCCGGGGCACGGGGTCGGGCAGGAACACGGCCGCGAGCCGGACGGGAACGGCGTCCACGCCCTTGGCCTCTCGCTCGGCCACCGCGGCCATGTCGCGCATACGTCCTGTCACCTCCCGCCCGTCTGCCGGATCAGTCGTCCTCGACTCTACGGGCGGGGTCTGACAATCGGCTCCGGCGACCGGCCGGGCCCGCTACGGAACCGTGCGCGAGACGACGAACACCATCGGGGCGGCCGGGTCGGCCAGGTTGACGACGACGTCGTGCGTGGGGGCGGGGTTCTTCTGCTTGTGGACGAGACCCGACCAGGCGCCCGGCCCGGCGAACGACCAGCCGGTGACGGACTGGTCGCGGGCACTGATGGTGATCCTTCCCGGCTTCAGCTCGGCCGGGTTGACGCCCATGCCGGTGAGGAAGGCGTCCAGGCCCGCGTCCGTGGTGCGGAACTGGACGTAGAGGCGGCTGGTCTTCCAGTTGTTGGTCTCGTAGTAGGCGATCCGGTCCGCCGGGTGCGGGACCGGCACCTCGTAGATACGGCGCTGGAGCTTGGACGGCCAGCCCTCGCTGAGGCCGGTCGCCGAGTACTTCGCCTCCTTGTCCCTGCCGCTGTTGCGGCTCTGGTTGGCGGAGATCATCAGGTAGCCGGCCGGGACGCCGATGAGCAGCACGATGATGGTCAGCGTCAGCGCTCGGCGGCGGATCATGTGGCGCCGGTCCTCCGTCGGCCGCTCCGGCTCGTCCGGAGATCCGACGTGGCCCGGGAGGGAAGCGGTCACGCGGACCCCTGGGACGTGCGACGGGCCTCCGTGTACCGCTCGTAGCGCTCGTACCGCTCCACCCGGCGGCGATTGGCGCGCCGGAAGCGGCGGGCGACGAGGCGGGCGAGGTCGGCGGCGCCGACCATGCCGGCCTCGGGACCGAGCTGGGCGCGGGCGATGCGGGCCTCGGGACGGTAGCCGCGGCCGGTGAGCTGGCGCTTGAAGGCGTCCCGCGCGGGGCCGATGAGCAGGTCGTCGGCCGCGCTCACACCGCCGCCGATCACGAAGCAGGACGGGTCGAGGGCCGCCGCGAGGTTGGCGATGCCGACGCCGAGCCACTGGCCGATGTCCTGGAGCAGCTCGATGCACATCGCGTCGCCCTCGCGGGCCAGCTCGGTGATCATCGGCCCGGTGATGTCGCCGATGTTGCCCTTGACGTGCTCGATGATCCCGTAGGCCACCGGGGAGTCGGCGGCGGCCAGCTCGCGGGCCTCCCTGACCAGCGCGTTGCCGGAGCTGTACTGCTCCCAGCAGCCGCGGTTGCCGCACGGGCAGCGGTGTCCGCCGGGCACGACCTGCATATGGCCGAACTCGCCGGCAACGCCGTACTTGCCGCGCTTGACCTGCCCGTCCTCCAGGATCGCGCCGCCGATGCCGGTGCCGAGGGTGATCATGACGAGGTGGTCCTCGCCGCGGCCGGCGCCGAAGCGCCACTCGGCCCAGGCGGCCGTGTTGGCGTCGTTGTCGACCAGCACGGGCACGGCGAGGCGGCCCGCGATGCGGTCGCGCAGCGGCTCGTTGCGCCAGGACAGGTGGGGCGCGAACAGGACGCGGTTGCGGTCGGCGTCGACCCAGCCGGCCGCGCCGATGCCCACCGCGTGCACGTCGTGGCGGTCGGACAGGTCCAGGACCAGTTCGACGATGGTGTCCTCGACGACCTTGGGGCTCTTGGACTTGTCCGGCGTCTCGGTGCGGACCTTCTCCAGGATGTTGCCGTCGGCGTCGACGACGCCCGCCATGACCTTGGTGCCGCCGATGTCGATGCCGACCGTAGGCACGCGGGGCGCGGTCAGGTGCGAGCGGCGCTCCCTTGTGCCGACCGTGCGGAGCGCTGGCGCGCGGCGGGAGCCGATGGGGGCGCTGAAGTTGCCGTAGGTGCTCATCAAGGCCCGATTCTGCCTCACCGTGGGTGTGGGTGCCGTACGGGGGAGCAAAGGGGGATGCCGACTCGTTGCCGGGTGCGGGTGCGTGGGGGCTGGTCGCGCCCCGCGGCGGAGCCGCACATCGATACAGCCCCGCGCCCCTTTAAGGCACCCCGTGCCTTTGAAAGCACCCGTCCCCTCAGGCGAAAGCACCCCGTGCCCTCAGGGGCGGACCAGGAGCTGGAACTCGAAGGAGTAGCGGGTCGGGCGGTAGGTGTGGGTGCCGTATTCGACCGCGCGGCCGGTGTCGTCGAAGGTGATGCGTTGCATGGTCAGGAGGGGGGCGCCCTCCTGTTCGGCGAGGCGTTCGGCCTCGGCGGCGGTGGCGGCGCGGGCGCCGATGGACTGGCGGGCGCTGTGCAGCGTGATGCCCGCGGCGCGCATCATGCGGTAGAGGCCGGTGGACTGGAGCTGCTCGGTGTCGAGGTCGAGCAGACCGGGGGGCAGGTAGTTGCACAGGTGCGCCATGGGCTCGCCGTGCGCCAGACGCAGCCGTTCCACGCGGTGTACGTCGCTCTCCTCGGCGACACCGAGGGCGGCCGCGATCTCGGCGGGCGCCGGGACGACCGTGTTGACGAGGACCTTGGTCGCGGGGCGCTGGCCCGCCGCCTCCAGGTCGTCGTAGAGGCTGCTGAGCTCCAGGGGGCGCTTGACCTGGCTGTGCACGACCTGGGTGCCGACGCCGCGGCGGCGCACCAGCAGGCCCTTGTCGACGAGCGACTGGATGGCCTGGCGGACGGTGGGCCGCGACAGGCCGAGCCGGGCGGCCAGCTCGATCTCGTTGCCCAGGAGGCTGCCGGGCGTCAGTGCCCCGTGCTCGATCGCCGCCTCCAGTTGCTGGGACAGCTGGAAGTACAACGGCACGGGACTGCTGCGGTCCACACGGAGATCGAGCGTCACGGTCGGATCCACTTCTGGTTTCGGCACGGCCCGAGCGTAGCTCCGTGCGTTGTTGACGGGAAGTTGTGTAGTTCGATTGTCAGGACATACGCATTGACAGCGTGGGGTCTCCGCCCACATTTTGTTCACATGCGCATCGGGGTCATCGGTACGGGCCGCATCGGCACCATTCACGCCAACACACTCAGCCGGCACCGGGAGGTCGGCTCCTTGATCCTCACGGACGCGGACCCGGCACGGGCCCAGGATCTGGCGCACCGGCTGGGCGAGACGGCGGCGCCCGGAGTGGACGAGATCTTCCGCTGGGGCGTGGACGCCGTGGTGATCACCACGTCGACGTCGGCACACGCCGAACTGATCGGTCGGGCAGCGCGCTCGGGGCTGCCGGTGTTCTGCGAGAAGCCCATCGCGCTCGATCTGGCGGGCACCTTACAAGCCATCGGCGAGGTCGAGACGGCGGGCACGGTGCTCCAGATGGGCTTCCAGCGCCGCTTCGACGCGGGCTACACGGGGGCACGCGAGGCGGTGCGCTCGGGGCGGCTCGGGCGGCTGCACACCGTGCGGGCGCTGACCTCCGACCAGGCGCCGCCGCCGGCCGCGTATCTGCCGGTGTCCGGCGGGCTGTACCGGGACACCGCGATCCACGACTTCGACGTGCTGCGCTGGGTGACCGGGCGCGAGATCCTCGACGTGTACGCGGCCGGGTCCGACGCCGGCGGGCCGATGTTCCGTGAGGCGGGTGACGTGGACACGGGGGCGGCGCTGCTCACCCTGGACGACGGCACGCTCGCCACGGTGACCGCGACCCGGCTGAACGGCGCGGGCTACGACGTGCGGATGGAACTGGCCGGGGAACTGGACCAGATCGTGGTCGGTCTGGACGACCGGACGCCCATCGCGTCCACCGAGCCGACGGGGCCGCCGGCCGCGGACAAGCCGTGGACGGGGTTCCTGGAGCGGTTCGGGCCCGCCTACGAGGCCGAGTTGTGCGCGTTCGTCGACGTGGTGCGGGGTGAACTGGCCAACCCCTGCGACGGGCGCGAGGCCCTGCAGGCCCTGCGGGTGGCCGAGGCGTGCGAGGTGTCCCGGCGGGAGCGCAGGGTCGTGTGGCTGGCGGAGATTCCGGGCGGGGACGGGTCGGCGGCGCTGTGAGCCGCCGGTGAGGCAGGCCGCCTCACCGGGCCGCCGCCGACGGGCTACCACCGCACCGGCAGGCTGCGCAGCCCCCGTATCAGCATGCCCGGCAGCCACTCCCCCGGTGGGCCGTCGAGGGTGAGGGCGGGGGCGCGGTCCAGGAGGGAACGCAGGGCGGTGCGGGCCTCCAGACGGGCCAGAGGGGCGCCCAGACAGAAGTGGATGCCGTGGCCGAAGGCCACGTGGCCGCGGGTGTCGCGGTGGATGTCGAAACGGTGCGGCTCGGGATAGCGGGCCCCGTCGCGGTCGGCGGCGCCGAGGCCGATCATCACCGGGTCGCCCTGGGCGATGGGGACGCCGGCGATCTGCAAGGGCTCGGCAGCGTACCGGAACGTGGCGTTCTCCACCGGGCCCTCGTAGCGCAGGGTCTCCTCGATCGCGTTGTCCACGAGGCTCATGTCGGCGCGCAGGGCGGCGAGTTGGTCGGGGTGGGTGAGCAGGGTGTGGACGGCGTTGGTGATGAGGTTGACCGTCGTCTCGTGGCCGGCGATCAGCAGCAGGAAGGCCATACCGCGCAGTTCCGCCGGGGAGAGCCGGTCGCCGTCCTCCGCGGTGGTCCGGATCAGGTCGCTGAGCAGGTCGTCGGCGGGGCCGGCGGACCGCTTGTCCTCGATCAGCTCGGTGAGGTACTCGCCGAGCCGCAGGACGGCGTCGTAGGAGGTGTCGGAACTGGTGGGTGCGACGACCTCCGTCGACTGCTTGCGGAACTCCGCGCGGTCCATCTCGGGGACGCCGAGGAGCTCGCAGATCACCGTGATCGGCAGCGGGTAGGCCAGCGACTCCACCAGGTCGGCGCGGCCGAGCGGCAGCATCGCGTCGAGCAGGTCGTCGGTGATCTCCTGGACCCTGGGCCGCAGGCGCTCCACCCGGCGCATGGTGAAGGCGCGGGAGACTAGTCCGCGCAGCCGGGTGTGCTCGGGCGGGTCGGTGCCCAGCAGGTGGCGGCCGATCAGCTGCTCGTCGTTGAACACCATGCCGATGCGCCGGCCGTCCTTGGAGAGCCGGGGGTCGGCGAGCGCGGCCCGCACCTCCTCGTGGCCGACGACGAGCCACGACCAGTAGTCGGGCAGGGACCCGGGGGGTCGTATCCGGTGCACCGGGCCCCGCTCGCGCAGGTCGGCGTAGACCGGATGGGGGTCCGCGCGGAACGCGTCGCCGTACTCCCCGAGATCGATCACGTCGGCCATGGTGTCCCCCTCCTGTCCCGCAGCCCTCTGTCTCTGTCGTTTCTCTGTTTCTCTGTGTCTCTGTGTCTCTGTGTCTCTGTGTTTCTCTGTCCCTCACCCGCCCAACGTCCGGCGTCGCCGTCTAGTGCCCGTCCTCCCCCACGTCCTCCAGAAGTCCCGCGTCGTACGCCAACAGGGCGATCTGGACACGGTTGTTGAGGTCGAGCTTGGCCAGGATGCGGGAGACGTGGGTCTTGACCGTGGCGACGCTCATGAACAGGGCGGTGCCGATCTCGGCGTTGGACAGGCCCCGTCCGACGGCGACGGCCACCTCGCTCTCCCGGTCGTTGAGGACGGCGATCCTGGCACGCGCGCGCGTGCGGCGCGTGTCGGCGGAGTTGCCGGCCGCGTGTGCCATCAACTGGCGGGTCACCGTGGGCGACAGGACGGGGTCGCCGGCCGCGACCCGCCGGACCGCGGCGAGGATCTCCGCCGGCGGGGTGTCCTTGAGGACGAAGCCGGCGGCTCCGGCGCGCAGGGCGCGCAGCACCTGCTCGTCGGCGTGGAAGGTGGTCAGGACCACGACCTGCGGGGCCTTGGGGCGGGCACGCAGCCGCTCGGTGGCGGTCAGGCCGTCCATCGCGGGCATCCGGATGTCCATGAGGACGACGTCCGGGCGGGTGCGGTCGACGAGCTCCTCGACCTCGCCGCCGTCGGCGCCCTCACCGACGATCTCGATGTCCTCGGCACCGCCCATCATCAAGGACAGGCCGGCCCTGACGAGCGGGTCGTCGTCGACGAGGAGCAGTCTGATCACAGTCATGACTCCCACGTAATCACGGTTGCCGGGCACGGGTGAGCGGGTCGAGCACGCTTGGCCGACGGCCGGTCCTCAAGTGGAGCGGCACGAAGCGTCGCGCCAACGTGCGTGTGCGGGCCCGGTGTTGACGCGACGACGGTGTGGCCGCGACTGGCCGGGGCCGTCGGGTTCCGTCCCCTCGCCTCACCTGGTGCCCCCGTCTCACCCCCACGGCAGCCGCGCCCGTACCCGGAAGCCTCCGGTGCCGTCCGGGCCGTGGTGCAGGTGGCCCCCGGCGAGGGTCGCGCGTTCGGTCAGGCCGATGAGGCCCTGGCCGGAACCGGGGACGTGGGGGACGTCGCCCTCGGGGGGCGGGTTGCTGACGGAGACCTCCAGGCCCTCGCCCGGGGCGCCGGTGACGGTCAGCGTGACCTCGGCGCCGGGGGCGTGTTTGCGGGCGTTGGTCAGGCCCTCCTGGGCGATGCGGTACGCGGTGCGGCCGATGGAGGCGGGGACGTCGGCGGGGTCGGTGACCCGGCTGTCGAGGGTGACCTTCATGCCCGCCTCGCGGGACTCGGCGACGAGCACGTCCAGCGCGGCGAGCGTCGGCTGCGGGCGGCCCGTGTCGTCGGACTCGCCCGCCCTGAGCACGCCGATGATCTCCCGCAGGTCCTGGAGCGCCTCGTGCGCGCTCTCCCGGATGACTCCGGCCGCCCGCGCGACCTCCTCACGCGGCGCGTCCGGCCGGAACTCCAGGGCGCCCGCGTGCACGCTCAGCAGCGTCAGGCGGTGGGCGAGGACGTCGTGCATCTCGCGGGCGATGGACTCGCGGGCCAGCCGCTGCGCCTGCTCCGCGCGCAGTCGCGCCTCGTTCTCGGCCCGCCGCGCGCGGTCGCGGAAACTCAGCCAGAGCTGCCGTTTGGCACGCACGACCACGCCCCAGCCGACCAGCGCTGCGGTCAGCAGGACGAAGATGACGACCGAGGTCAGGTAGGGCAGTTCGGGGTCGGGGCGCAGCCAGAAGTAGACCGGGATCAGCGCGATGTTGATGCCGCCCACCCAGGCCACGTACCGGAAGGGGCGGTGCACCGCGAGCGTGAACAGGGCGAGCAGGCAGGCGCCGCCCGCGGTGTCGGAGATCATCCCGATGGGAACGGTCGTGACGGCCAGCCCGACCGGCCAGCGGCGGCGCAGCCACACGGCGGCGCAGGCGAGCGCGCCGATCCACTGGTCGAGGACGGCGAGGCCGTCGGACACATGGGGGTTCTCGGTGACCGCTTCGGCGCCGACCAGACCGACGAGGACGGCCACCAGGAAACAGCTGAAGTCGACGATCCAGTCGCGCGCGGTGCGTCGGGGCCGCCGCCCGCGCGAACCGGCGTCGGTGTCGGCACCGGCGTCCACCTCGAACCCGTGGGCGACGGCGGACGGCAGCAGCCAGCGCCGTCCCGGGAAGGCCGGCGGGTCGGGCACCGTCTCGTCACCACTCACATTCGACAAATCTACGCAGCGCGGACCCGCGCCACCTCCCCGCGCACACGATCGTCGACCAAAGTCGCGGAGGCCGGAGACTTTCGGCGCGGCCGGAGCCGCGGAACCGAGGCTTCCGTCGAACGCGTCTCGCCCCGCGGCCGATGAACGTGGGGGGACCGCGGGGCGAGAGTCTGTGTCATGAAGCAGCTGCTGGAACTACTCGGTTTCATCGCCCTGGTGCAGGGCGTGATGGGGCTGCTGCACGAGTTCACCGACTGGCGTCTGGGACTCGTCCAGCGGATCGACTTCTTCGACGGCTACGAGATCTACGCGAGCGTCACACTGATCGTGCTGGCGTTCGCGCTGTTCGCCGCCGCCGGGAGCCGGAGGTCCGGCTGAGCTCGGACCGGACCTCCGCCCCGGTGGCCGCGGTCAGCAGCCGTAGTTCACCAGGTCGAACGTGGCGTAGTGGTCGGCCGTGTAGTAGTCCTCCCGGGTCTCCTCACCCGTGACGATGCGGCGGGCACCGCGCGTGGAGGAGCCGGGCGTGATGACCGTGTACTCGTGGTAGTAGCCGCTCGACTGGCTGGGCAGGACGCCTTCCCGGTTCTGGAAGACGGTCCCGTCCTGGGAGTACGGGTAGGGGCCGCCCTGCTCGATCAGGTCGAGCGTGTCGTGCGCCTGCGAGGGCAGTGCGCTGTAGCAGATGCTGCCGACGGCCGTGGCGGCGGCGTTCGCCGAGGTCGCGGTGACGGTGCCGCCGAGGAGGACGGCGGACAGGAGGGCGGCTGCGGCGCCGATGCGTGTTGCGCGTGGGGGGAAGTTCATGACGTCCATGATGACGCGCGTAGACAGTGGCATGTCAATGTCAACTTCGGAGAATTTCCCGTCAAGTCCGATCCGTTTTCGCGAAGTTAACCTGCCGCCCGGCGTCTTCACGAACGGCCGGTCGGCGAGCGGGCCGCCGGGGGCCGGATGTCGACGTCCGTTCGCCGCCAGCGTGCGGGGAGCGCGGGCGCTGGGATGGGGACATGAATCAGCGAACGCGTGTCGAAGGAACGAATCTGGACGGCAAGGTGGCCCTGGTGACCGGTGGGAGCCGGGGTATCGGGGCGGCGACGGCTCTGCGGCTGGCGCGGGAGGGGGCGGATGTCGCCCTCACGTATCTGAACGGCAAGGACGCCGCGGAGGACGTCGTACGAGAGATCGAGGCGCTCGGGCGTCGGGCGGTGGCCCTGCGGGCCGACTCCGCGGATCCGGAGGAGGCCGCGGGGGCCGTGGCCCGGACGGCCGAGGTGCTCGGGGGGCTGGACGTCCTCGTGAACAACGCGGGCGTGGGGGTGCTCGGGCCCGTCGAGAGTCTGTCCCTCGCCGATGTGGACCGGGTTCTCGCGGTCAATGTGCGCGGGGTGTTTCTGGCCTCTCAGGCGGCCGCGGGGGTCATGGGCGCGGGTGGGCGGATCATCACCGTCGGGAGTTGTATGACGCAGCGGGTGCCGGGGGCCGGGGGGACGCTCTACGCGATGAGCAAGTCCGCGTTGATCGGGTTGACGAAGGCGCTTGCGCGGGAGTTGGGGGTGCGGGGGATCACGGCGAACATCGTGCATCCCGGGCCGGTCGACACGGACATGAATCCGGCGGACGGGGTGTTTGCGGCGGGGCAGGCCGCGTTGACCGCGGTGGGGCGGTTCGGGACGGTGGAGGAGGTGGCCGGGGCCGTGGTGTATCTGGCGGGGGCGGAATATGTGACGGGGGCGGAGTTCTCTGTGGATGGTGGGCACGCGGCGTGAGGTGGGCGGGGGCGTTTTTCGCCCCCGCCGCCCCTACCCGTCCCATCCCTGGGGCTGCCGCCCCCAGGGGGCTCCGCCCCCTGGACCCCCGTATCGGCCCTGAAGGGGCCTCGTCCTCAAACGCCGGACGGGCTAACAGTGCGGGACGGGCTGACAGTGCGGGTGGGTGGGGGATCGAGAAGGCAAGAGGTCGTGCTCGAACGTCGGACTGGCCGAGATGGCGCGCCGCCCCGCCGTACCCCTGTCAGCCGCCCAGTTCCCGATGCCGGGACGCCAGGGCGGTCGCCCCCGTGTCCGTGAGGGAACCGAACAGGCGGAGGCGGGAGATTCCGCCGTCGGGGTAGATGTCGACGCGGGCGTGGGTGGCGAGGGTGGGGGTGGGGAGGACGAAGCGGTGGTTGGTGTCGGGCTGGAGGCGGGTGCGGGGGAGGATCTCCGTCCAGGTGCCGGCCTCGGCCTCCTCCGAGCCGGCAGCGCCCGCCGCACCCCCCGTGTTCTCGGCACCGGGCGCGTCGCGGACCGACACCGATGCCCAGCCCGCGCTGTTGCCCTTCAGGTACGCCGTGTCGATCTCCAGGGCGCGGATCAGGGACTGGGCGACGAGGCGGTAGCGGATCCAGTCGTGGCCCTGGTCGCGGCGGCGGCGGGTTTCCCAGCCGTCGTCCATCTTGCGGGAGCGGCCGGGCTGGATGGTGTTGGACGCCGGGGAGTAGAAGAGGTTGGAGGCGTCCTCGGCGCGGCCGCCGTTCTCCAGGGCGACCACGTCGAAGGTGCCCAGGGCCGAGAGCCACGCGGGATCGGGGATCACCTCGCCGTGGACGCGGAGGCGGGCGATGCCGCCGTCGGGGTGCTGGTTGACGCGGAGGTGGGTGAAGCGCTGCTCCAGGGAGACGGCGAAGCCGTTGGCGGCGTGGCCGCCCACCGGGGTCCGCGGGACCAGAGTGGTCCACTTCACGTCGGCGCCGAGCAGGTCCTCGGGGGACGGGGAGCCCGCCACCGACGTGCCCTCGACCGACACCGCCTGCGGGTAGTTGCCGCGGAAGTGGGCCGTGTCGACGACGATCCCGCGGATCACGCCCGGGGCGCCGAGGCGGACCAGGGCCCAGTCGTGGTCCTCGGCCGTGGGCCACGGGTGCTCGGCCGAGGCACCGCGGCGGCGCCTCGTCTCCCAGCCGTCCATGATCTTGCCCTTGTGCCCGAAGTGCTCCGGGTCGAACTCGGCGGGCCCGGGCACCAGCAGGTTCTCCCGCTGGGCGAAGAACTCGTCGTTCGCGGCGACGACCCCGGCGCCGAGCCGCCGGTCGGCGAGATCGGCGTACCGGGTGAAGGGGAAGTCGGCGGTGCGGTAGTCCGCGTAGGGGTCACCGCCTCCGTACGGGTTCGCGTCGCCGGTGAAACGAGCCAAGGGGGTTGCGGGCTGCGCCGTCACGGGATGTGCCTTTCGGGGGTCGGCCGCTGCGGGTGCGGGTGCGGGGTGGGTGGGGTCAGGGGGTTCGCGTGAGGAGTTGGCCCTTCGGGTCCGTGAACTCGCCGTCCGCGACGATGCGTTCGCCGCGCAGCCAGGTCGACTTCACCACGCCGTACAGGGTCCTGCCCGCGTACGCCGTGACGCGGTTGCGGTGCTGGAGGGCCGCCGGGTCGACGGTGAAGGTCTCGTCGGGGGCGAGGACCGCGAAGTCGGCGTCGCGGCCGGCCTCGATGGCGCCCTTGCGGGACAGGCCCACCAGCGCGGCGGTCCGGGCGGACATCCAGCGGACCACGTCCTCCAGCGAGTGGCCGCGCCCGCGCGCCTCCGTCCACACCGCCGCGAGGCTCAGTTGGAGGCCCGAGATGCCGCCCCACGCCGTCGCGAAGTCGTCGGTCTTCAGGTCGGCCGTGGAGGGCGAGTGGTCGGTGACCACGCAGTCGATCGTGCCGTCCGCGAGCGCCTGCCACAGCAGGTCCTGGTTGGCGGCCTCGCGGATGGGCGGGCAGCACTTGAACTCGCTGGCGCCGTCCGGGACTTCCTCGGCGGTCAGGGTCAGATAGTGCGGGCAGGTCTCGACCGTGAGGCGGACGCCGTCCGCCTTGGCCTCGGCGATCAGGGGCAGCGCGTCGCTGGAGGACAGGTGCAGCACGTGCACGCGCGCGTCGAGGCGCCTGGCCTGCGTGATGAGGTGCGCGATGGCGGTGTCCTCGGCGTCGCGGGGGCGGGAGGCGAGGAAGTCGGTGTATCGGGGGCCGCCCTGCTGGGGGGCGGCGTCGAGGTGGTGCGGGTCCTCCGCGTGCACGATGAGCAGGCCGTCGAAGGAGGCGATCTCGGCCAGCGAGCGGGCGAGTCCGTCCTGGTCCAGGTGCGGGAACTCGTCCACACCGGACGGCGAGAGGAAGGCCTTGAAGCCGAAGACGCCGGCCTCGTGCAGCGGGCGCAGGTCCTTGACGTTGTCGGGCAGGGCGCCGCCCCAGAAGCCGACGTCGATGTGCGCCTTGTCGGCGGCGACGTCCTTCTTCGTACGGAGGTGGTCGACCGTGGTGGTCGGCGGGAGGGAGTTGAGCGGCATGTCGACGAGGGTGGTGATGCCGCCGGCGGCCGCGGCGCGGGTGGCGGTCCAGAAGCCCTCCCACTCGGTACGGCCGGGGTCGTTGACGTGCACATGGGTGTCGACCAGGCCGGGCAGCAGGACGTCGTCGCCGAGGTCCTCCAGGCGGGCGCCCTCCGGGACGGGAGCGTCGTACGGCAGGACGGCCGTGATGATTCCGGCGGAGACGGCGACCGAGGCGGCGCGTGTCCCTTCCGGGGTGATGACGCGCGTCGAGCGCAGCACCAGTTCTACGTCGGACACCCGGGCCCCTCTCGCTCTGCCTCTGTCTGCCTCTGTCGCCGTTTTACTTCCGGGAAACGGGATTTACTTCCACGTAACGGAATTCAACGATCTGTTGAAGGAGTCTTCACTCCCACCCTCACGCCGTCAAGAGCACCCCTTCCCCGGCGGACCCCGAGGCCCACACTCTGGACGTTTCCACAAGACGGAATTAACATTCCGGTGAGCAGAACGTAGCTACGCACAAGCGGGGAGTCAACCGACTGACGGGTAGGCTTCTGCCCTTGCCGCCAGCCGCGAAAGGAACGCGCCGTGCCGACGTCCAGCGCCAGCACCACCGACTCCGCCAAGTCCTCGTCCGGCGGTGGGGTCCAGTCTCTTGAGCGCGCCTTCGACCTGCTCGAACGGATGGCGGACGCGGGCGGCGAGGTCGGCCTGAGCGAGCTGTCCGCGAGCAGCGGTCTGCCGCTGCCCACCATCCACCGGCTGATGCGGACGCTGGTGGTCTGCGGCTATGTGCGCCAGCAGCCCAACCGGCGCTACGCCCTCGGGCCGCGGCTCATCCGGCTCGGCGAGTCCGCCTCCCGGCTGCTCGGCACCTGGGCCCGGCCGTATCTGGCCCGCCTGGTCGAGGAGACCGGCGAGACGGCGAACATGGCCCTGCTGGACGGCGACGAGATCGTCTACGTGGCGCAGGTGCCGTCCAAGCACTCGATGCGCATGTTCACCGAGGTCGGCCGGCGTGTGCTGCCGCACTCCACGGGCGTCGGCAAGGCCCTGCTGGCCAACACCCCCGACGGCGAGGTGCGCGCCCTGCTCGCCCGCACCGGCATGCCCGCCGCGACGGACAAGACGATCACCACGCCCGACGGCTTCCTCGCCGCGCTGGAGGACGTACGGCTCCAGGGCTACGCGGTCGACGACAACGAACAGGAGATCGGCGTCCGCTGCCTCGCGGTGTCCGTCCCCGACTCCCCCACCGCGGCGGCCATCTCGATCTCGGGCCCGGCGGGCCGGGTCACCGAGGCGGCGACGGAGCGGATCGTCCCGGTGCTCCAGCAGGTGGCGGCCGAACTGTCCCAGGCGCTGGCGACCCAGAACCCGGGATGACGGCCCCGCGGCGCTGGCCCGGCCGGTACACCGACCGGCACGGCTCGCAGGAACTCGTCTTCGAGACCGACGGCCGGGAGTCGATCCGTACGACGATCAGGGGCGTCCGATTCGAGGGCGACACGATGGACACGCTGGGCGCCCTGAACGGGGATCCGGCCGAGGCTATGTTCACCTTCCTCGACGGGGACCTCTGCTCCTGCCTCCTGGAATGGGGGCTGCCGCTGCCCGTCGAGGTGGAGGGTGAGGGCGAGCGGACGGCCACGCTGGACTGCGCGCTGCGGCTCGACGGACGCGACTACGCCTCGGGGCCCCTGTACGACTTCGAGGAGGCGCTGGAGCGGATCGCGCTCGCGCTGCCCCGGGACACCCGGCTCAAGGCGTGCGTCGCGTGCGCCTGGTCCGACTACCACCCGGTCGGCCACGCCATGATGTCCGGGCTCGCCTGCTTCCGGGAGGCCAAGGACGTCTACCGGCTGTGCGACGGCAAGAAGGGCCCGCACGGCATCCTCACCATCTGGCCGCGGCACACCGAGTTCGTCCAGGAGACCTGGCTCTGCGACCAGTTCGAACACCGCACGTCGGACCGGGGCTACCGCAACGCCTTCCCGTACCGCGGCTGGCGGCCCCCGGAGAGCTAGAGCCTGTCGTTTGGATCACGCCGGCGTCGCGGGGTGTGGCACGCGCATCTGCGGCGTTGTCGTCGGTTGCCGACTCCCCCACGCTCGAATGCGCTCGCGCGGGGGGACCCCCATCGCGTCGACGCCCTCCTCCGCCTTGCAGCCGCACGCACCACACCCCGCTCGGGCCCCTCGAGACGCGCAGTCACTCGCAGCCGACCTGATCCAAACGACAGACCCTAGGTCCTGTCCGGCCGGTCGCCGAAGAGTTCCACCGCGGCGCGCACCTGGGACAGGCCGTGGGACAGCGCGCTGACGGAGCCGATCGCACCGGCGATCAGGAGCAACGAGCGGCGCAGGCGCGGGATTTCGGGGTTGCCGCCGATCGTCATCGCGGCCAGCACGGCGAGTTCGTCCTCGGCGATGCCCCGGTCGGTGAACTCGGCCGGGTGCGCGGCGAGTTCGCGGCGCAGCCGGGACACCGCCGTCCGCAGTTCCGCCACTCTGGGATCCTCGTCGCTGCCGGTCACCGGTCTCTGTCCCAAGCTCCGCAACACAGCTCTCCCCCACCGCACTCCGTCGTGCGCCCGCCCGTTCCCGCCCTCGCCGCGTCTGTCGGGCGCCGGGGGGGCGCGCGGGTCAGTAAACGCCACCGGATGCCGTACGCGCCACTGCCGGGACCGAAATTCAGCCCCGCGCAACCCGGCGCACGCCCGCGCGTCAGGTATGCAGGACGCATGACGGACAACGAACAGCCGGCGGTGGCCGGACTGCTCCTCGCGGCGGGCGGCGGCCGACGGCTGGGCGGCCGCCCCAAGGCACTGCTCCCGCACCGCGGCCGCCCCCTCGTCGAGTACGCGGTCGGCGTCCTGCGCGCCGCCGGCTGCACCCGCGTCCACGTGGTCCTCGGGGCCGCGTCGGACGCCGTACGGGAGCGGGCGGAGCTCGGCGACTGTGTGCCGGTGGAGAACCCGGACTGGGCCGAGGGCATGGGCTCCTCCCTGCGGGCCGGGCTCGGCTCGCTGGCCGGCACGGGGGCGCGGGGCGCGCTGGTCTCGCTGGTCGACCAGCCCGGCATCGGTCCGGAGGCCGTACGCCGGGTGCTCGGCGCGTTCCGGGAGGAGAGCTCGCTCGTCTCGGCCGCGTACGACGGCGTGCGCGGGCATCCCGTGCTGCTCGGTTCCGCGCACTGGGCGGGCGTCGTCGCGACTGCGACCGGCGACCGGGGGGCACGCGCCTATCTGAAGGCGCACGAGCAGACGATCACGCTGGTGGAATGCGGGGACGTGGCACGGCCCTACGACATCGACACGGCCGCGGACCTCGTGCACCTCCAGTGAGCGGGGCGGCACCGAGCGCCACCTTGCCTCGATCAGGAGAATCTCGACATCAACAAACCATTGAAGTTCCACGATGAGGAAACTAGTATCCACTGATCAGAAGCGCCCCACCCTCCCCCAGGGCGCCGCTCGCCGTACCCGGTTCGACTGGCACCCGGTGCCACCGTTGAAGGAAGTGACCGCTCATGTCCGCACCAGCGCCGTCCCCGCTGGCCATCGTCGACGCCGAGCCCCTGCCCGGGCAGGAGGAGGTCCTCACCGAGGCGGCCCTCGCCTTCGTGGCCGAGCTGCACCGCCGGTTCACGCCCCGGCGTGACGAGCTCCTCGCCCGCCGCGCCGAGCGCCGCGCCGAGATCGCCCGCACCTCCACGCTCGACTTCCTCCCGGAGACCGCCGCGATCCGCGCGGACGACTCCTGGCGGGTGGCCCCCTGCCCGCCCGCGCTCCAGGACCGCCGCGTCGAGATCACCGGCCCCACCGACCGCAAGATGACCGTCAACGCCCTCAACTCGGGCGCGAGGGTCTGGCTCGCGGACTTCGAGGACGCCTCGGCGCCGACCTGGGAGAACGTCGTGCTCGGCCAGGTGAACATGGCCGCCGCGTACACCCGGAGCATCGACTTCACGGACGAGCGCACCGGCAAGTCCTACGCCCTGAAGGACGACTCCGAACTCGCCACCGTCGTCATGCGCCCGCGCGGCTGGCACCTGAACGAGCGTCACCTCGTCGACGCGGACGGCACCCCGGTCCCCGGCGCACTGGTCGACTTCGGCCTGTACTTCTTCCACAACGCCCAGCGCCTGCTCGACCTGGGCAAGGGCCCTTACTTCTATCTCCCGAAGACGGAGTCGCACCTCGAAGCCCGCCTGTGGAACGACGTGTTCGTCTTCGCGCAGGACTACGTCGGCATCCCGCAGGGCACCGTCCGCGCCACCGTGCTGATCGAGACGATCACGGCGGCGTACGAGATGGAGGAGATCCTCTACGAACTGCGCGACCACGCCTCGGGGTTGAACGCGGGCCGCTGGGACTACCTGTTCTCCATCGTGAAGAACTTCCGTGACGGCGGCGCCAAGTTCGTCCTCCCGGACCGCAACGCCGTCACGATGACCGCCCCGTTCATGCGCGCGTACACCGAACTCCTCGTCCGCACCTGCCACAAGCGCGGCGCGCACGCGATCGGCGGCATGGCGGCGTTCATCCCGTCCCGCCGGGACGCCGAGGTGAACAAGGTGGCCTTCGAGAAGGTCCGCGCCGACAAGGACCGCGAGGCGGCCGACGGATTCGACGGATCCTGGGTGGCCCACCCCGACCTCGTGCCGATCGCCATGGAGTCCTTCGACAAGGTCCTCGGCGAGCAGCCGAACCAGAAGGACCGCCTGCGCGAGGACGTCCACGTCGAGGCCGCCGACCTGATCGCCGTCGACTCCCTGGACGCCAGGCCGACGTACAACGGCCTGGTCAACGCCGTCCAGGTGGGCATCCGTTACATCGAGGCCTGGCTGCGCGGCCTCGGCGCGGTCGCCATCTTCAACCTCATGGAGGACGCGGCCACCGCCGAGATCTCCCGCTCCCAGATCTGGCAGTGGATCAACGCGGGCGTGGAGTTCGAGCACGCCGGGAGCACGGTGAAGGCCACCCCGGAGCTGGCCCGCGCGGTCGCCGCCGAGGAACTCGCGAACATCCGCGCCGAACTCGGCGAGGAGGCCTTCGCCGCCGGCCACTGGCAGCAGGCCCACGACCTCCTCCTGGAGGTCGCCCTCGACGAGGACTACGCGGACTTCCTCACGCTGCCGGCCTACGAGCAGCTCAAGGGCTGACGTCCTCCTGCGCGGCCTTGTCCGAGTGGCCCAGGGACTTCCCCGGGGCCACTCGGTCGCGTACGGCCCGCTTCACCGCGGTGGGCTCGGGGAAGCCCTGTTCGCGGCGGTCCCAGACCACCTCGTCGTTCACCCGGACGACGAAGACGCCGCCCTTGCCGGGCTTGAGGGCCAGTTCCGTCAGCTCGGTCTCGAAGGTCGTGAGCAGTTCCTGGGCCAGCCAGGCGGCACGCGGCAGCCAGCGGCACTGTGTGCAGTACTCGATCTCGACGCGCCGGGCGTCCGCGAGCTCGATGTCGATCCACTGATCGTCCGTCATCCGAGGTGTACCGCCCCATCCTGTTCCACGGCCGGCCTGCCGTGCAGGTCGGGGACCCACTTCAGCCAGTCCGGCCGTCCTTGCTGTGTCCTCGCCGCCCGCTGGGCCTCCTCGGCGGCGAGTTCCTCCCGGGAGGGGAAGTCGGTGGGCAGCCACGCCGCGGAGGCCCGCACGCGCGCGTGGAGGTGGGCCACGTAGGCCTCGCGGGCCTCGTCGGGGGTCGCGAAGCCGGTGAGCCAGGCGTCCGGCACCTCGGCGGTGATCTCGCGCAGCAGCCGCTCGGTGACCAGGGGCGCCAGCTCGGCGTCGGCGGCCCGGACGTCGGGGCCGTAGTGGCCGAGGGCGTGGTGGCGGAAGTCGTAGGGCTTCGCCGGGTCGGTGCCGTCCCAGCGGTGGTGGAAGACGAGGGCGGCGCCGTGGTCGATCAGCCACAGGCGCGGGGGCACGGTGCCGAAGGTGGGCCAGACCATCAGGTTGGAGCTGTGGACCGTACGGTCCACGTTCACGGTCAGCGCGTCCAGCCAGACGATCCGGCCGGCCTCCAGCGGGTCCAGGGGGAAGACGGCGGCGACCTCGGGCGTGAAGTCCTTCGCGCCCGGCAGGTAGTCCATGCCCAGGTTGACGCCCCCGCTCGCCGTGTGCAGGTCGCGCACCTCCTGGTGGGGCTCGTGCGCGGCGATCGCCGGGTCGAAGTGCACGAGGACCAGCTCGGGGAACCTCAGCCCGAGGGCGCGGGCCAGCTCGCCCACGATCACCTCGGCGGCCAGCGCCTTGCGGCCCTGCGCGGAGCCGGTGAACTTCACGACGTACGTGCCCAGGTCGTCGGCCTCGACGATGCCGGGGACGGATCCGCCCTCCCGCAGGGGCGCGACGTACTGGGTGGCGGTGACCTCTCTCAGCATGCTCGCGGGCCCCACGTCTCGTTTTCCGGCATGAGGCGAGCATAGTGACCCGGCGGAAAGCGCACACGGCGCTCCGGTTCCGGGGGCGTTCCGGAGCTGGTCTCCCGGAGGCCCGCGCGCGAGGATGCTGTGTCCGGCACACCGTCGAGGGGGCCTCGGGATGGGTTCGCACGCGGCACGGCACCGGCACCACGGCAGGCGGGCCCTGGTGATGGCGGTGGCCCTGGCGATCGCGGCCGTGCTGCTGGGACTCCCCCGGGCCGACGGAGCCCCCGCCCGCGCCTCCGCTGCCGGCTCCGCCGCCGTGTCCGCCGACGCCTGTCGCACGGTGGGCGACCGGCTCCCCCGGGGCGACTGTGGGCCCTTCTGGCAGGTGCTCGCGGAGGACTTCAACGGTGACCGGGTGCCGCTCGGCGCGTTCAGCGGCTGCGACCACCACGTCGACACCTCCGGCGCCCACTGCGAGGGGTTGAGCGGCGCGTACCGCGACAACTGGTGGGCCTATCCGACCGGTTGGCGCGACACCGCCAACAGCCGGGACCGGGACGTGGTGGGTGTCTACCACCCCGAGGACACCGTGAGCGTGGGACCGGCGGCGAACGGCGACGGGAGGATGTCCATCCGCATGTGGCGGCCCGCCGACGGGGGCCCGGTGCACGCGGCCGCGGTGGTTCCGCGGGCGGTGATGGAGATGCGGTACGGCAAGTACAGCGCGCGGATCAAGGTGGTGAAGCCGGCCCCGGGCTACAAGTCCGCCTGGCTGCACTACGGCGGAGGCTGCGAGATGGACCACCCCGAAGGGGAGTGGACCGGCTCCCTGACCGCCTTCCACCATCCCTGCGGCGGCGGCGAACAGGGGTACTTCCCGGGAGCCGAGGACTGGACCGAGTGGCACACCGTGTCCACGGAGTGGACGCCGGGCCACGTGCGCTTCTTCGTCGACGGCCGGCAGATCGGACACGACACCCGCGAGGTACCGGACCGTCCGCTGTCCTGGGTGCTCCAGAACGAGAGCGCGCTGGAGGGACCCGGGGCGGCACCGGGGAGCAGCGCACAGCTCGACATCACCTGGGTCGCGGCCTATGCGTACGACTGGAAGTGACCGCTCGTGCGACGAAAGTGACCGAACTCCTGAAGTCGCGCACGGGCTGGGTTAGCCTCGTCTTCCAATTCGGATGGCGAACTGGTGTGCGCCTGACATGACTTCGAGGGATTCCTTGTCGGGACAGCAGCCCATGCCGGCGGACGACGTGACCGCCGCCCTGCGGCAGACCGGTGCCTCACCCCTGCGGCTCGGTGACCCGCGGCGGGTCGGCCCCTACGTACCCGTGGCGCTGCTGGGCAGTGGCGGCATGGGGCGGGTCTATCTGGCCCGGAACGCGGGCGACGGTCCGGGGCTGGTCGCGGTCAAGGTGATCAGGCCGGAGTACGCGGAGGATCCGAGGTTCCGGCGCCGGTTCGAGCGGGAGGCGTCGGTGCACGCCCGGCTGCGCACCCGGCACACACCGCGGTTGTGCGGCACGGGCTTCGAGGACGAGCTGCTGTGGATGGCCACGGAGTACCTTCCCGGCTTCGACCTGGCCGAGGCCGTGCGGGAGGACGGGACCCTCGCGGTCCCCGCGGTCTGGCGGCTGGTGGCGGAGCTGGGGCAGGCCCTGGTGGCCCTGGGCGCCGAGGAGATCGTGCACCGGGACCTGAAGCCGTCCAACGTGCTGCTGACCGTCCGGGGCGCCCATGTGATCGACTTCGGCATCTCCAAGGCCGTGGACGCGAGCGCGATCACCGGTACGGGCAACCGGGTGGGGACTCCCGCCTACATGTCGCCCGAGCACCTGAGGGAGGGCCGGTCCGACTCCGCCTCGGACGTGTTCTCGCTGGCCGGGACGCTGGTCTACGCGGCGACGGGCCGAGCCCCGTTCGGCGACGGCACCGGCGTCGACGTGATGCACCGGGTGGCGTTCGAGGACCCGAATCCCCAGGTGGTCGAGGAGGTCGCGGCGGCGGACGCGGAACTCGGCGCGCTGCTCACCGCCTGCCTGGCCAAGGAGCCCGAGCTGCGGCCCACCCCGCGGGAGCTGGTCGACGCGGCCGGCGCGCGGTCCGTGCCGTCGGCCTGGCCCGAGCCGCTGGGCGGCAGGGTGCTGGAGCGGCAGCGGGCGTACGAGGCGCTGCACCGGTTGCCCGTCGCGGACATGGCCCGGCTGCGGTCCCCGGGTGCCCCACCGCCGGCCCCGCCCGCCCGGATGTCCCGTCCCGCACCCGTACTCATCCCTGAACCCGCGTCCATCCCTGAACCCGAGGCCGTCCCCGAACCCGGATCCGCCCCTGAACCCGCTCCCGTCCCTGAACCCGCGCCCGCCCTCGGATCCAACCCCGCCCTCGGATCCAGCCCCGCCCCCGAGCCTCCCGCGCGGGCCGAAGGCGGCCCCGCGGACGCCCCGCCCTCCCGGTCCCGGCGGAAGCCGTTGCTGATCGCCGTCGCCGGTGTCTCGGCCTGCGCCGTGGCCGCGACGGCCCTGCTGCTCGTCCGTCAGGATCCCCCCGCCGTCGCCTCTCCGGAGACCGGTGTCACGGGGACCGTCGGCACCGGCCCCGGTGCCGGATCGACCACCCGGTTACCCCCGAGCACGGGCGCACAGGCCCGCCCGGAGGTCGACGGCGCCGCGAACGAGAGCGTCGACGACCGGACCGGGACCACCTTCCCGCGCCCCGGGGCCTCGGACTCCGCCGACGAGGGACGCGACGACGCCCCTCCCGCGGGCACCGGCTCGGACACCTCCCCCTCCCCCACTCCGTCCACGGCCGACCCGTCCGCCGACACCGGCACCGACACCGGCTCCGCCCCCTGGCTCTCCGACTGCACCCACTACTCGGGCAACGGCCGCACCCGCCTCGGCGACAGCGGCAAACGGGTCCAGCAGGTCCAGTGCATGCTGACCAAGCGCGGCTACGGCCTCGGGGGCTCCGAAGCCGACGGCGAGTTCGGGACCGGCACGGAGAGCGCGGTGCGGGCGTTCCAGAGCGACCGGGGGCTGGCCGCGGACGGGGTCGTGGCCCACGACACGTGGGGCGCGCTGCGCAGCACCGAGTGACCCGCGCCGACGCGGCTACGTCCCGTCGAGGGCCAGCGGGTTGGGCAGCGGCAGATAGCGCGCGTCCGCCCCGTCCGCGCCGGTCCAGCGCAGCAGCAGGTTGGTCTTGCCGGGGAGGGTCGGCGAGGCGAGCAGGGCGGTGATCTCGGGCAGGTCGTGCCGGGCCAGCTCGCGGCGCGCGGCCGGCCAGGGGTCGAGGCCGGGGTGCCGCTCGGCGAGGGCGGCGGCGACCTCCAGCAGATGGTTCACGACCAGGCAGTACACCAGCCGCTCCCACCCGGCCGCCCGGGACACCTCCGGCAGCAGCTTCACGCCCTCGGCGTCCCGGAACAGCGCCTGCACGGGCGTCCCGGCCGCGTCCACCGCCACCAGTGTGTTCTGCAGATGCGCTTCGAGTACGACGCCGTGGTCGGCGAAGGCCGCGAGGGCGGGCGGGACGACCGCGCCGAGGTAGGCCTGCCACCAGGCCGCCGGGTCCTCGGCGCCGTCGAGGGGGCTGCCGTCGAAGCCCTCCACCAGACCGGCGGCCAGCAGCGGGGTCGCACCGGGCCGCACATGGTCGCGCAGTCCGTCGCGGACGAGGACGGCGAGTTCCTCGAAGGCGAAGTCCGCGGTGCGGTAGCCGCGATCGCTGAGCCAGGCCCCGGGCCCGGACGCGCAGGCGGCGGTGGCCGCCGCGTCGATCCGGCGCAGCTTGAGCAGGTCGTGGCGCCACAGGCGGCGGATGTCGTTGGTGATGCGCACGTCGAGGCTGAACTTCAGGAAAAGATCGGGCCCGGGCGCGTACACCGTGCGGATCGCGGCCGTGGGCCAGGTGTCGAAGCCGGTGGTGCCGAGCCGGATCAGGCGGCCGTCGGCGAAGGCGGGCGCGAGGTCGACCAGGTCGAGCTGCCAGGGGTGGGCGGGCAGCAGCCGGTACCCGGGCGGTGCCTCGCCGAGCGCGTCGAGGGCCGAGGTGTCGCCGTCCTCGACGACCGTGTCCTCGCGCAGCCCGAGCAGCGTCAGCGGGAACCGGGCGTGGGCCTCGGGGGCGTAGGGCAGCCAGCGGGCGGCGGGGCCGCCGCCACGGGCCTTGGGGGCGGGGTGGTGGGGGTGGCCGGTGACGAGGCACTGCTCGGAGCGCAGATACGGGTCCTCGGGGGGCACGGCCCCGGCACGCGCGGTGAGCAGGGCGGCCACCGCGTCCCGGCTGTCGGACATCTCGGCGGGCAGTTCGGGGTTGGACAGGCCGGTGTACCGGACCAGCTCCTCGGCGACGAGCTTGACCAGCTCGGGATGGCGGACGGGATGCCAGCCGTCCGCGACGGCCACCTCGGGGTGGCCGGGCCTGCGGTCCCCGCGCACCCGCAGCAGCCTGCCTCCCGGCAGCCGGTGGATCCGTTGGCCTCCGGGTTCCCCGGTGTGCGGGAGGGGTTCGGTCACCTCCCGCAGCAGGCAGTTCAGCAGGGGCGCCGCCGCGTAGGCGTCGGCGCGGGCCCCGATGTCGTCGCTCGGGACGGCGTCGGCGGGGGCGGGCGGGGGGAAGGGATCCACGCGTTCCACTCGTTCTCTGGCGGTCTGTTCAGGCAGAGACGATCAGTATGGAGGTCGTCACCCCCTGTCGTGACACCCCCCTGGCCGCCTGTCGTGACATCGACATCGCCTTCGTACCCGAGGAGCCCGACCGTGCACCGTCCCCCCACCGCCGAGGCCGAGGTCGCCGCCGAGCTGGCCGCCGTACGCCCCGGCCTCGTGCCCCGGTACTCGGCCGAGCTGCCCGGCGCCCGCGCGGCCGTGCTGACGCGGCTGTGGCGTGCCCTGACCCACGAGCCGCTGCCCTGGATCGCCGACCGCGAACCCGGCCGGGAGGGGCTCACCCTGCGCCTTCGGGACGGCCGCCGGCTGCACGGTCCGGCCCCGGACCCGTACGCCACGGCCGCGTACGTCACGGCCGTACGCCTGGACGAGGTGACGTACGACGATCCGGCGCGGCTGATGGCCGATCTGGCCGTAGCGCACGGTACGGCCTTCGCCACCGAACTCGGTCACAGTGTCGCCTCGATGGCGCTGTCCCGGGCCGGGCAGGAGCCGCGCCCGGCCGCGTGGCCGGTGACGGACTGGGGGTGGGAGCAGCGGGTGGTCGACGGGCACCCGTACCACCCCAACTGCCGTTCCCGGCCCGGTTTCTCGGTGGCCGAGCAGCTCGCGTACGGGCCCGAGCACGGGCCGCTGGTGCGGCTGGGACTGCTGCCGGTGCCGGTCGGCGAGTGTCTGGTGACGGGCGAGTGGCCGTCCGAACTGCGGGACGGCGGACGGCTGTTGGTGCCGGTGCACCCCTGGCAGGAGGAGCACGTGCTCAAGCGGTCCTGCGAGCGCGGGATCGACGCGCATCCGCTGATGTCCCTGCGGACCCTCGCCCTGCCCGACGGACCGCACGTCAAGACCGCGCTGAGCGCCCGTCTGACGTCCTCGGTGCGGGACATCTCCGTGTACTCGATCTCCCTGTCGGCGACCCTCTCGGCGTTCGCGGAGACGCTCGCGGCCCGCATGGACGGCCTGCTGCACTTCACCCGCACCGAGGGCGCGATCACGGCCGACTCCCCCGATCTGGCGGCCGTGCTGCGGGAGTCGCCGCAGGTGTACGCGGCGGCGGAACGCGGGGAGCGGGTCGTGCCGGTGGCCGCCCTTCCCACCACCGGCCTGCCCGCCTCCCCCGGCTGGCTCGCCGACTTCGCACGGATCGCCCTGACGGCCGGTCTGCGGCTGCTGGACCTGGGCGTGGCCCTGGAGGCGCACGGGCAGAACCTCCTCGTCGTGCTGTCCGCGTCGGGCGCCCCGCTGCGCCTGGTCTACCGCGACCTGGCCGACATCCGGGTGAGCCCGGCCCGGCTGGCCCGGCACGGCATCCCGGCCCCCGGTCTCACCGGCCGGATCGTCACGGACGACGTGCCGACCCTGCGGAGCAAGCTGTTCGGGTCCCTGGTGGCCGGAGCGCTCGCCGGGACGGCGGGTTCGCACGCGGTGTTGCGGGACGCGCTGGGGACGGCCGTACGGGATCTGCCACCCACGCCCGATCTCGCGGCGCTCCTCGAACAGCCGCTGCCGGCGAAGGCGTTGACGCTGATGCGGTTGTCTCCGGGGACGCCCGGCGACCAGTGGACGCAGCTGCCCAATCCACTGCGATGACGGTCCGGCCGGCCGCCTGAGCGGCCGTTTTGGAGCGGGGCACTCCTGATCAATAGGATCCGCCGATGATCACAAGTAAACGGCTGGCGGCGGGCGCGTGCGCCCTGCTCGCCGCCCTGACGGCCGGGCTCGCCCTCCCGGTCGCGGCCCACGCCGGTGAGCCCGTTGGCGGGGCCACACCCCAGGTCGACCTGGTCCTCGACGTGAGCGGCTCGATGCGCGAGCGGGACATCGACGGCGGCACCCGGATGGCGGCGGCCAAGCAGGCCTTCAACGAGGTGCTGGACGCGACCCCGGAGGAGGTGCAGCTCGGCATCCGGACCCTGGGCGCCAACTACCCGGGCGACAACCAGAAGACGGGCTGCAAGGACACCGCGCAGCTCTACCCGGTCAGCACCCTGGACCGCACCGAGGCCAAGTCGGCGGTGGCGACCCTCTCCCCCACCGGCTGGACCCCGATCGGCCCGGCACTGCTCGCGGCCGCCGACGACTTCACCGAGGGCGCGAGTTCCAAGCGGATCGTGCTGATCAGCGACGGCGAGGACACCTGCGCCCCGCTCGACCCGTGCGAGGTGGCCCGCGAGATCGCCGCCAAGGGCATCGGACTGACCATCGACACCCTCGGCCTGGTCCCCAACACCAAGATGCGGCAGCAGCTGAGCTGCATCGCGGAGGCCACCGGCGGCACCTACACCTCGGTCGAGCACACCGACGAACTCACCGACAAGGTCAACCAGTTGGTGGACCGCGCGGCCGACCCGGTGGTGACACCGGTGGCCACCGAGGGTGCGACGAGCTGCGCCGACGCGCCGACGCTGAAGTCCGGCCTGTACACCGACCGTGAGGAGTTCGGGCAGCAGCGCTGGTACCGGGTGGACGTCGGGCCCGGCCAGGAGCTGCGGGCCTCGGTGAGCGTGGCGGCCGACCGGGCGGTGAACCCGGGCTACGGAGTACTGCTCAGGGCGGTCACGACGCACGGCCGGGAGATCGTGCGCGGCGAGGCGGCGGGCACCGGCCGTACCGATGTGATCTCCACGGGCCTGCGGTACCCGAAGACGGAGAGCGACTCCGACGACGACGAGGCACCGGCGGAGGCCGTGTGCCTCCAGGTCACCCACGCCTTCTCGGCGTCCGCCGGGACGAAGACCACGCCCGGTCTGCCGCTGGAGCTGACCGTCGATGTGGTGGACGGGCCGTCGCAGGCGGCCGACGTGGCCTCCTTCGGCCTCGGACGCGGCTGGTGGCTGCTCGGCGCGCTCGTGCTCGTCGGCTTCCTCGCCGGTGTGCTGTGGGGCTGGCTGTCACGCTGGCGGGTCGCGGTCTGGAGGACCAACTGATGCGGATCACACGAGCGTTGGGCGCCGCGGCGCTGCTGCTGGGACTCGCCGCCGCCCCCGCGGCGGCCGACTCCTCGCCGTCCCCCTCGGCGTCGGCGGACGGTGACGCGCCCACCCGGGCGGGCACCTCCTTCCGTACGGCCACCGAGATCGAGCAGGGGCAGACGGCCACGGCGGACGGCTCGGCGGGCGACTACCTGTACTGGTCGTTCCCGGCGGACGCCGGCCAACGCCCCACCGTCAAGGCGACGGTGAAGCTGCCCGAGACGCACGCCGCCGAGACCTGGCAGGTCGACGTGTACGACGGTCTGCGGCGCCGCCAGGCCTGCCAGTACGGCGCGCAGACCCGCACCGCGGCGGCGGACGCGGCCTCCGTGGAGCTGACCTGCGTGCTGCGCACGGTCCGCGCCTGGTCGGAGCCGTGGGCGAACGACCCGCTGCCGGGGACGTACTACGTCCGGCTGACGGTCACCGATCTGGCAACGGCCGACCTGGGCCTGCCCGTCGGGGCCGAGGTGCGGGCCGACTCCAAGGACATCGGCGGTTCGGCCGCGGTGGACGGCTCGCTGACCGAGCCCCTGGTGCCGGGGATCGCGGTGAAGTCCCAGGCGGAGAACGGCGGTTCGGACGCGGAGTCCGGGTCCGCCGTCCTGTCGGCCATCGAGCCCGAGGACGGCTGGTCCTCGGGCTGGTGGTCCGACCGGTGGGTGTGGACCGCGGTGGGCGGTGTGCTGGCCGCGCTCGCGGGCATCGGCGGGTACGCGCTGACGCGGGGGGCGGGGCGGCCGAGGAGGGTGCCGCCGGGAGCCTGACGATCGTCAAGCACCGTACTGGGAAGGCCCGCTCCGGCGGGCCTTCTTCATGAGCGGGCCGGATCAAGGGGCCGTCCGAGTGGGACCGTCCGAGTGGGCCGTTCACCCTTCGCGCAGCGCCTTCGCGAGCGTCCCGTCACCGGTCACCTGGACCCGGCCGGCCCTCACCGAGTCCACCAGGCTCACCTCTCCCCGGCTGATGGCCGTGCAGACGCCGGTGTCCATCACCAGCCGGGCGTCGGGGTCCTCGGGTGCGGGCCCCTCGCCGTAGAGCGGGCCGTCCGTGGCCCCGACGTACAGATGGAAGTCCCCTTCCTCCAACCGGACTTCGACCAGGCCACTACCTTCCAGAGCGCGCAGCAAAGGCAGGGCGAACCAGTGGGCGCGTACGGCGTCCGTGGGCCGGCGCTCGCCCAGCTCGGCCTGGCCCCAGGCTCCCAGGGCCTGGAGCACGGGCTGCAACTCCCGTCCGCGTCCGGTGAGTTCGTAGACGTAGGCCGCTCCGGGCGGCGGCAGCCGGCGGCGGGTCGTCAGGCCGTCGCGTTCCATGTCCTTCAGCCGGGAGGCGAGTACGTCCGTGCTGACGCCCGGGAGGTCGGCGTGCAGGTCGGTGTAGCGGCGCGGGCCGGCCAGCAGCTCCCGGACGATCAGAAGAGTCCAGCGGTCGCCGACGACGTCGAGCGCGCGGGCGGCGGAACAGTACTGGTCGTAGCTTCGGCGAGGTGACATGCGACGCAGTCTAGACATGTTGTTGGACTTTCCAAGCTCGAACTTGGTAAAACCAAGCAACACCACAACCGGAGGGGCGTAAGCGCATGGAGTTCCGGCAGTCGAGCAAGCTGAGCGAGGTCTGTTACGAGATCCGCGGCCCGGTGATCGAGCACGCCAACGCACTGGAGGAGGCGGGCCACAGCGTCCTGCGCCTCAACACCGGCAACCCCGCCCTCTTCGGCTTCGAGGCGCCGGAGGAGATCCTCCAGGACATGATCCGGATGCTGCCCCAGGCGCACGGCTACACCGACTCCCGGGGCATCCTCTCCGCCCGCCGCGCGGTCGCCCAGCGCTACCAGACCCTCGGCCTGGAGGTCGACGTCGACGACGTCTTCCTCGGCAACGGCGTCTCCGAGCTGGTCTCGATGGCCGTCCAGGCGCTGATCGAGGACGGCGACGAGATCCTCATCCCCGCCCCGGACTTCCCGCTGTGGACCGCGGTGACCACGCTCGCCGGGGGCAGGGCGGTGCACTACCTCTGCGACGAACAGGCCGACTGGTACCCGGACCTGGAGGACATGGCCGCCAGGATCACCGACCGCACCAAGGCCGTCGTCATCATCAACCCGAACAACCCCACCGGCGCCGTCTACCCGAAGGAGATCGTCGAGGGCATCCTCGACCTCGCCCGCCGCCACGGCCTGATGGTCTTCGCGGACGAGATCTACGACCAGATCCTCTACGACGACGCCGTGCACCACTCGGCCGCCGCGCTCGCCCCGGACCTGGTCGTGCTGACCTTCTGCGGTCTGTCCAAGACGTACCGGGTGGCCGGCTTCCGCTCGGGCTGGCTGGTGGTCACCGGCCCCAAGCAGCACGCCCGGGACTACCTGGAGGGCCTGACCATGCTGGCCTCCATGCGGCTGTGCGCCAACGCCCCCGCCCAGTACGCCATCCAGGCCGCGCTCGGCGGCCGCCAGTCCATCCACGAGCTCACCGCGCCGGGCGGACGCCTGCGCGAACAGCGCGACGTGGCCTGGGAGAAGCTCAACGAGATCCCCGGGGTCTCCTGCGTCAAGCCCAAGGGCTCCCTGTACGCCTTCCCCCGCCTCGACCCCAAGGTCCACAAGATCCACGACGACGAGAAGTTCGTCCTGGACCTGCTCCTGCGCGAGAAGATCCAGGTCGTCCAGGGCACCGGCTTCAACTGGCCGACCCCCGACCACTTCCGCATCCTGACGCTGCCCCACGCGGACGACCTGGAGGCGGCGATCGGGCGGATCGGGCGGTTCCTCAGCGGGTACCGGCAGTAGCCGGTGGTGCGGATGGGGTTCACGGTCGCCGACAGGGGGGATGCCATGGGGTACGGGCCCTGATTCCGGGGCCGGGGGGAATCGGGGACCGGGGGGACCCAGGTGTTCTTGCCACATCGGCGTGCGTCGGGCCCGCTTTCGGCCCTACGCGGCCGTCTCACGCTGCTGGTCCTGCTCGTGGTGCTCGCGGGCAGCCCGTGGGTGCAACGGCCGCTGAGGGAGTACTTCGAGCGGAAGCTCTACATCGAGGGTTCCGACAGCAGGCTCCTGCGCTGGCTCTCCGAGGGCGCGTTCGTCCCCCGGTGGGACGTCTCGGCGGATCGGTACGGCAGCACGTCCGCGCTGGTGGTGAACGATCTCGCCACCCTGGCGCTGATACTCGGGCTCGTCCTTCTCGCCTCGCGGACGGCGGCCCGACGCAGGCCGCGCTGGATCCGCTGCCTCGCCGTGGGCGTGCTGGTGTCGGCTCTGTCCAACCTGCTGTGGTGGGGTCTGCACGACGCCTTCGTCTCCAACGTGCGGCTGGCACCGGCCGACCTGCTGCTGGAGAGCCTGCTGCGCAGCGCCCTCGTCTTCGGACTGGCGGTCGGCGCGCTGCTCGCGCTCCTGACGGCCGGTCTGCCGCACACCGCCACCAAGAACCCCGTCGGCGCCCTCGCGGCGCCGCTCCGCCGCTGGAGAGAGGGAGGGCTCGGCATGACGACCGCGCCGGTCCACATGCCGGTCGGGAGCACTCCGGGTGACGTCACCCGGTACCTGTGCGCCGCGGCCTACGTGGACGAAGCATTCGCCGACCGCGTGCTGGAGGACGTCCTGGCCGACGAGGCCGGCGCGGTGGCCCCCTCGCCCGACGTCGACCTGGTGACGGTCGTACGGCACTGTCTGACGGCACAGGAGATGCGGCAGCGCCGGGATCGGCGGCTGCTGGGCGCGTTCACCCTGGTCGCCGTGTTCGCGCCGCTGTGGCTGCTGTTCGTCGGGGTGTTCCTGTCGTCCACCGGCCGGGCGGGCGGCCGGCCCAGCCTGGCCACCCGCGGCCGGCACCAGCCCGGGCGCCGCGTGCTGGTGGGCACGGCCGTCACGGCGGGCATCGCGGTGCTCCTGGCCTTCCTCTTCGGCCTCGCCGTCTCGGCGCTGCCCGCCCCCGCGTTCGTGAGCTGGCTGCTGGGGGCCTACCTGGCCGGGGTACCGGCCGCGCTGGTGTCGGTCGCGGCGGTGGCGCTCGCGTACCTGACGGTCGTAGGCCATGAGCTCGCCGTGGACCGGCTGCTGCGCACGACCCTGACCCGCGAGGCGTTCGCCCGGCGGCCCCGCCCGACCGTGCCGCCGCGGCGGTGGATGGCCGGGCGGCTGGCGGCGATCCGGGAGGCGCAGGAGGGGAACGTCACGGTGTACAGCGGCTACACGCCCTTCCTCGGCTACGCGTCGCCCGCCTCGCGGTGGTCGCTCGCCGTGCCGCTGCTGCCCGCCGACGGCCCCGTCGCCGAGGCGTCGCGTCCGGCCGGGCCGCGGACGTTCACCGTCACCGAACTCGTCGAGCACGTACGCGCGCGGCTGCGGGCGACCGCGACGGCGGCGGACGCGACGGTGGACGGCGTGACGGTCGACGGCGTGACGGTGGACGGCATGGCAGTGGACGGCGTGGCAGTGGACGGCGTGGCGGCGGACCGTGCGCGGGACCTCGGGTCCCTCGTCGTGGAGGACCGGGTCTTCGCGAGCGGCACGGCCGTCGGCGACGACGATCGGTTCGTCAAGGCCACGAGCATCGCCCCGGTCGCCCGCCTGTCGGCCGAGGAGGTCGCGCGGATCATGCGGCACCCGACGGGGGCGGTCCGTCACTGTCTGGCCGTCCATGTGCCGCTGTGGGGCGGGGACGTGGTGCCGAGCGTGTTCCTGCACTTCTCCACCGAGGGCCGCACGCTCCATCTGCACTGCAGCAACCACGTGCTCGGCCCCGTGCGGGCCGACTACCACGTGGTGGACCGGCTGCGCGGGCCCCTCTCCCCCGACGCGCGACGCGGACTGCTGCTGGACGCCGTCCCCCGCACCGGCCGGGCCTTCTTCGCCGCCCCGTTCCGGACGCTGCGGCAGGCCCGCTTCGAGGAACGGCACAGCAGACGCATGCTGGACGAGCTGAAGGCCCTCGAACAGGATCCGGTCTACGACTTCGGCGCCCGGCTGAGCGTCCGGGAGCTGGCGGTGAGCCCCGACTACCACAACTACTTCCAGGTCGTGGACGCCGCACGGATCACGTCCCTGGTGGAGCGCCACACCCTCGCCGCGATCCGGGAGTTCCTCGACGCGCGCGGCTACGACATCACCGACTTCCGCGCCCAGCAGCAGACCATCCTCAACCAGGGTCTGATCCAGCAGGGCGGCATGAGCATCATCGGCAACCAGGCGATCGGCACGGGCGCGACCGCCACGCAGAACGTCCCTCAGCAGTCCGGCGCGACCGCCCCCGTCGGCGGTCCCGGCAAGTAGTCCCCGCGAGTAGTCCCCGCAAGCAGGAGTGGAGTCCTCATGACGAGCAACGACGACGGGCGCCAGGATCCTCCGGTCAACAACGGCCTCATGATCAGCGGTGGCACCCACTACGTAGGCAACCAGGCCGTGGGGCACCGCGCCCAGGCGTTCTCCGGCTCGGTCTCCTTCCAGCCGCAGGACGCCGAGCGTACGGCCGAACTCCTCGGGTACGTCGAGCGGTTGCTGGAGGAGCACCGGGCGGCGCTCGCCGATCCCGAGGCGACGAGCAGGGAACTGCGGCGCCTGCGCGAGGAGCTCGACGAGCCCGAACCGCAGCCCACGGTCCTGCGGCGGGCCCTCGACCGGCTCAACGAGTTCGTCCAGCCGGTGACGCCCCTCGTCGTCGCGGTGGGACAGCTCGCGCAGTCGGTGCAAGGGGTGCCGGGAGTTCCGGGGGTGCCGGGGGTCTGAGGCCGTGATCCGGAGGGGCGGCGGGGTCGAGGGCGGGCCCGGTGGTCGGTGGATGGCGATCGTCGGGTGGTGATCCCCCGGTGATGATCGACGGGTGGAATGTCAGACCCTCGTCGTAGCCTTCGAAGCGACGGGGCCGGTGATCAGGCCGGCGATGAGGTCGGTGATCAGGCCGATGATCCGTACAACCCGTCGCCAGGAAGGAGCGCGCCGTGACCCGACCGCCGACCGCCGCCCAGCGGCGTGTGATCGATGCCGCCGACCCTGTGACCGGGCGTCTGAAGGGGACCGAGGCCCAGCTCGAAGCGCTGGTCAAGCGGGGGCTCGCCTTTCGGCATCCGCGGCCGCCGCACGACCACTTCCTGACGCCGGCCGGGCATCGGATACGCGAGGCCGTCGAGGTGGTCCCCGAGGCCCCGGCGGCGCCCAGTGGGGTGTTCGCCGCCCGCGTCGGGGGTGAGCCGGAGCCGCCGGAGGGCGGGCCGGGCCGGGTCCGTGAGGTGCACAGCGCCTGGCAGGGACTGCTCGAACTGCGCCGGATGACGAACACGGACGGTGACACGGACCGGCCCTGCGGCTGGGAACGCGCCCATCTGGTGCAGGCCGCCGCGCTCGCCCTGGAGGCGGCCGGGCACCCGCCGGAAACAGGGGGCTCGCCCGGCTACCGGGTGCGCGCCACCCCGCAGCCGGAGGCCGTCGCCGTGTACGCGCAGGACGGCGCGAAGCTGTCTGCCTGCGCCGCCACGCTGGAGAAGGCGGGCTGGCAGCCCGGCGAGTACACGGAGCCGCGCACACGGGTCCGCTATCTGCTGGCGTCACCGCGCCGGGCGTGATGGGCATGCCAAGATCGGTCGATCAGGATGTCCACGAACGACAAGGGGAAGCCGTGTCCGAACCGTTTTCCGTCCCGGTGACCGTCCGTGGCTACGAGACGGACGTCCAGGGGCACCTCAACCAGAGCGTCTACATCAACTACGCGGAGCACGCCCGCTGGTCACTGCTCCAGGCCGCCGGGATCAGCCAGTCCGGTCTCATCGGCAGCGGCATCGGCCCGGTCGCCCTGGAAACCACGATCCGCTACCGGCGAGAGCTGCTGGCGGGCGACGAGGTCGAGGTGACCTGCGCCTTCGTGTGGGGTGAGGGAAAGACCTTCACCATCGAGCAGACGATATCCAGGACGGACGGCACGGTGGCGGCCGAGATCACCGCGGTGGGCGGCCTGCTGGACCTCCAGGAGCGGCGGCTGGTGGCGGACCCGCGCGCGTACTTCAAGGAACTGGCGTCGGACCCGAGCCTGTTCGGCCTCTGAACCGCGCAGGCCGCGTAGGCCAGGCAGGCCGAGCATGCCGCGGCCCTACGCGTCCGCCGGTTCCGCTTCGCGCTCGCCGTCGTAGGCCGCGCGGGCCTCGGCGATGTAGACCCTGTTCCGTTCGGCCCATCGCGACGATGTACGGCTTCCAGTTCATCGGCGCGCTCTACGTCCAACAGGTGCTGGGCTACGGCGAGTTGCCCACCGGTACGGCCTTTCTGCCGGCTCCGGTGGCGATCGGCGTGCTCATGCTCGGCCTGTCCGCGCGGACCATCGGCCGGTTCGGCGCGTACCGGGTACTGCTGGCGGGGCTCGCGCTGATCACCGTAGGCATGGCGCTGCTGGGCCGGGCACCCGCCGACGGTTCGTATCCCACCGACGTCCTGCCGCCGCTGCTCCTGCTCGCCGTCGGTTTCGCTGCCGCGATGCCCGCGCTGACCGGGCTCGCCATGTCGGGCGCCCGCGAGGAGGACGCGGGGCTCGCCTCGGGCCTGTTCAACACCACCCAGGTCGTGGGCGGTTCACTGGGCCTCGCGGTGCTCTCGGTCCTGGCCGCGAGCCGGACCGAGGGGCTGCTCACCCAGGGTGCGGACCTCGTCCCGGCCACGGCGGAGGGCTACCAGCTGGCCTTCCGGGTGGCGACGGCGATCGCGGCGGCGGCCCTGGCGCCGGCGGCGGCCCTCCTGCGGCCGGGCTCCGCCGGGACGGGCCGCGGCTGACGCGGGAGGGGTGGCGGGCCCGGCAGCCCGGACGCACGCAGGACCGCGGGAGCCGGGGGCGAGTCCCCCACGGCTACCGGCGTCGGCTCCTCTGCCGCGTCACCCCTCCCCGAACACCCCTGCGTGGTCCCGCGCCCACTCCCGATAGGTCCGCGCCGGGCGGCCGAGGACCTCCGGCACATCGGGGGTGACGACGGCGTTGCCACCCCGGCGGACGAAGGCGGTGGCCACGACGAGACCGTCGGCCACCTCCTCGCCCATGCCCCATCCGAGCGCGTACTCCCGGATCTCCGCCGTCGAGAGGTCCTGTGCGGTGACGGACCGCCCGAGGATCTCGGAGAGCACGGCGGCCTGCCCGGGCACGCTGATCGTCTCCGGCCCGGTGAGCGTGTACGTCCGCCCGGCGTGCCGCTCCTCGACGAGGGCACGCACCGCCACCTCGGACACGTCACGCGGATCGACCACGCCCTGCGGCCCGTCACCGGTCAGGTTCGGCACGGGGTCGCCCGCGCGGATCGCGTCCGCCCAGCTCCGTGTGTTCGAGGCGAACGTCGAGGGCCGCAGGATCGTCCACTCCGCCCCGCTGTCCCGCACGGCGCCCTCCCCCTCGACGTGCCAGAAGGCGCTCGGGCCCAGCTCCGGGTCCCCGGTCCCGATCGCGGAGAGCTTCACCAGACGGGGTACGCCCGCCGCCCGTGCCGCCGCCACCAGGTCGACGTCGTGGCGTGTACCGGGGCCGGGAACGCCCACCAGGAACGCGGCCGTCACCCCGGACAGCGCCGGCTCCAGCGAGCCCGGTTCGCGATAGTCCCCGCGGACCACTTCCACACCGTCCGGCACTCGGGCCCCGGCCGGATCGCGGGTCAGGGCACGCACCTTCTCGCCGCGCGCCGCGAGTTGTCGTACGACTTCACCGCCGATGGTGCCCGTGGCACCCGTCACCAGAATCATGACGACCACGGTGACGGGCGCCCGTCCCCGGTCTCTAGGAGATTCCGGCACGGTCGGAAGCCGCCGTACGGGCGGGTGGCGCGCTTACCGTGGGAGGGTGACCGACGCCCTCGACGAGCACCCCCTCTCCCTGCCCGACGCGCTGCGCCCCTGGATCGCCGACATCGAATCGGTGTCCGCCGAGGGCGAGTTGCCGAAGGCGTTCACCCATGTGCCGGACACCGCGACGAAGGTGGTCGTACGGGTGGAGGACACCGGCCGGCGCGACGCCCTGGTGGTCGGCCCGCGCACCCGCGCCTCGTATCACGCGGAGGCCGGGAAGCGGGTGGTGTCCTGCGTCCGGATGCGCCTGGAACCGGGCACGGTCGGCCCCCTGTTCGGCGCCCGGGCGGCGGACCTCGTCGGACAGGTCGTCCCCCTCGGCGAGCTGCCGACCGGGACCGCCCGCCGCCTCGCCGCCGAACTGATCGACCTGGCACCGGACGAGATGCCGGCCCACCTCGCGAAGCTGCTCCCGAGCCGCCCGGCCCCGGCCGCCGACCGCTCCCGCGCGCTCCTGCTCCGGGCCGCCGTCGACGCCCTGTCCACCCGCCCGGGGCGCACCGCGTCCCAGGTGCAGGACGTCGCCCGCGAACTTGCCGTCAGCGAACGGCAGTTGCGCAACCTCTTCGCCGAGGGCGTCGGCCTCTCCCCCAAGCACTACGTCCGCATCGACCGCGTACGCCATGTCCTCCACCACGCCACCCAGGCCCCCTGGGCGGAACTGGCCGCCACCACCGGCTACTACGACCAGTCCCACATGACCCACGACTTCCGCACCCTGATGGGCGTCCCACCCCGCTCCTTCTTCACGGGCCGCCTGCCGCGGGCCCGGCCCTGCCAGGCGTTCAGCCGGGGGTGACCGCCTCCATCGGGTGCGTCACGTCCTGCGCGTCCCGACCCCCGCCCACATGGTTGAAGACCAGGTTGAGCAGGACCGCCGCCACGCAGCCCGTGGAGATGCCGGAGTCGAGGACGATCCTCGCCGTCTCCGGGAAGGCGTGGTAGAACTCCGGCGCGGTGATCGGGATGATGCCGACGGCGAGGGAGACGGCGACGATGAGGACGTTGTTGTCCTTGTCGAGGCCGGCGCGGACGAGGGTCTGGATGCCGCTGGCGGCGACCGAGCCGAAGAGGACGACGCCGGCGCCGCCGAGGACGGGGCGGGGGACGACGGCGATGAGGGAGGCGGCGACGGGGCACAGGCCCATCAGGACCAGGAAGGCGCCGCCGGTGGCGACGACGTAGCGGCTGCGGATCCTGGTCATCGCCACCAGGCCGATGTTCTGGGCGAAGGCGCTGCACATGAAGCCGTTGAAGAGGGGGCTGATCGCCGAGCCGAGGGTGTCGGCGCGCAGGCCGGCCGCGATGGTCCGCTCGTCGGCGGGGCGGTCGACTATCTCGCCCAGCGCCAGCATGTCGGCCGTGGACTCGGTCATGGAGACCACCATCACCACGCAGAGCGAGACGATCGCCGCCGCCTGGAACTGGGGTGCGCCGAAGTGGAAGGGGGTCGGGAAGCCGACGACGGCCGCGTCGGCGACCGGGCCGAAGTCCGTCGCGCCGAAGGGGATCGCGAGGAGCGTGCCGGCCACCAGGCCCAGCAGGACCGCGATCTGTTTGACGAACCCCCGGGTGAAGCGGCGCAGGAGCAGCACGATGACGAGAGTCGCCGCGGCCAGGCCCAGGTTGGTCGTCGAGCCGTAGTCCCGTGCCGTGGGGTCGGGGCCCTGCGCCCAGCCGAAGGCGACCGGCAGGAGCGAGACGCCGATCAGGGTGATGACGGTCCCGGTGACCACCGGCGGGAAGAAGCGGATCGCCTTGCCGAAGAACGGGGCGGCGAGGAAGCCGAGGAGTCCGGCGACGATCACCGCGCCGAAGATGACCGGCAGGGCGTCGGACCTGTCGTCGGTGGAGGCCACGATCGCGGTCATGGGGGCGACACCGGCGAAGGTGACGCCGTTGACGAAGGGCAGCCGGGCGCCGATGTTCCAGACGCCGAGTGTCTGGAGGAAGGTGGCGAGGCCCGCGGTGAACAGGCAGGCGCCGGTGAGGAAGGTCAGGTCGGTGGCGGAGAGGCCGATGGCCGCGCCGACGATCAGGGGCGGGGCGACGACCCCCGCGTACATCGCGGCCACGTGCTGGAGGCCGGTGGTCGCCATCTTCAGGGCGGGCAGTTTCTCGTCGACCGGGTGGACGACCGGGTCGACCGGGGCGACTGGATCGACTGGGTCTACGGGCACGGGCATTGCGGCTCTCCTCCGGTCGGTTACACGGCAGCTCTGGCGTGGGTTTCAGGGAGGTGGTGCGCGGTCGTGCGGGACCGAGAAGACGGCGGGGGACCGTTCCGGGGCGCGCGCGTCCGACGCGCGCCCCGGTCACGGCCGCCGTGCACCCTTGTGGGGTGCGCGGCCACCGGCCGGGAGCCGTCCCTCCCGGCCGGAGATCAAGTGCCGTACAGGTGTACGGAGTTCAGCGGCGGTACCGGAGTTCAGTGGCCGGCGATCCGCGCCAGCCGCTGCGCCTCCTGGCGCGTGGCGCGGGCGATCGCGTCCTCGTCGGCGGTGAGCAGCCGGTTGTCCTCGACGATCTGGCGGCCGTCGACGAAGGAGGCGGTGACCGGGGCCGCCGCGCCGAAGACCAGCGCGGTCACCGGGTCGGCGATCGAGGCGTGGGCCAGTGTGTCGAGCTTCCACAGGACGAGGTCGGCGAGCTTGCCCGGCTCCAGCGAGCCGATCTCCGCGCTGCGGCCCAGGACTTGGGCGCCGCCGTACGTTCCGAGGCGCAGCGCCTGACGGGCGTTCAGGGCGGCTTCGCGGTGCGCTCCGAGGCGGTTGATGAGCAGGGCGTTGCGCAGTTCGGTGTGGAGTTCGCCGGACTCGTTGGAGGCCGTACCGTCGACGCCGAGGCCGACCGGGACGCCGGCCGCGAGCATGTCCGGGACGCGGGCGATGCCCGCCGCCAGCCGGGCGTTGGACGAGGGGCAGTGGGCCACGCCGGTCTTCGTGCGGGCGAAGGCGGCGATGTCGGAGTCGTTCATGTGGACGCAGTGGGCCATCCACACGTCCTCGCCGAGCCAGCCGGTGGACTCGAAGTAGTCGGTCGGGCCCATGCCGAACAGCTCCTTGCAGAACTGCTCCTCCTCCACGGTCTCCGAGCCGTGGGTGTGCAGCCGCACGCCGAGCCGGCGGGCCAACTCGGCGCCCTCGCGCAGCAGTTCGGTGGAGACGGAGAACGGCGAGCAGGGTGCGACGGCCACCTGGGTCATGGCGTCGAAGGAGGTGTCGTGGTGCCGGCGGACGGTCTCCTCGGTCGCGGCGAGGGCGCCTTCGAGGGTCTCGACGGCGAAGTCCGGCGGCAGACCGCCGTCCTTCTCGCTGCGGTCCATGGAGCCGCGGGCGAGGGTGAAGCGGACACCCATGTCGCGGGCGGCGCCGATGATCGCGCCGGACAGGTCGCCGGAGCCCCGCGGGAAGACGTAGTGGTGGTCCATGGCGGTGGTCACACCGCCGCGGGCCATCATCGCGAGCGAGCCCCGCGCGGCGGCGCGGACCATGTCCTCGTCGATGCGCGCCCAGGTCGGATACAGCGCGACCAGCCAGTCGAAGAGGTTGTGGTCGGTGGCCAGGCCCCGGGTGATCCACTGGTAGTAGTGGTGGTGGGTGTTGACCAGGCCGGGGGTCACGAGATGGCCGGTGGCGTCGATACGGCGGGCGACGTTCGCCAGGCCCTCGGGAGCCCTGCCGGCCCCGACCGACTCGATGCGGTTGCCGGCGATGACGACGTGACCGGAGGAGTGTTCCGTGTCGTGGGCGTCCACGGTCGCGATCGAACAGTTCTCGATGACGATGCGCCGGTCTGCTGCCATGGTTCGTCCTTTGCGCTATGGGGAGAGGGCACGGCAGGACCCCGGGAGTTTGAGTGCCGCGGCCGGCAGGCCTCGCTGTCGGCCGCGGGTGCCGAGAAGGAGTTGCTACAGGTTGCTCAGATCCACCGGGATCCGCGGCTCGACGCCGTCCCGGAGGACGGTGGCCTCGATCAGGCCGTAGGGCCGGTCGGCGGCGAAGTACACCTCATTGTCGTTCTTGAGGCCGAAGGGCTCCAGGTCGACGAGGAAGTGGTGCTTGTTCGGCAGCGAGAAGCGGACCTCGTCGATCTCGTCGCGGTGCTCGATGATCCGCGAGCCCATCTGGTACAGGGTCTGCTGGAGCGAGAGGGAGTACGTCTCGGCGAAGGCCTGGAGCAGGTGCTTCTTCACCTGCGCGTACGACGCTTCCCAGTCGGGCGCGGGCTGCGTGTCGTCGGTCCAGTTGAAGCGCCAGCGACCGGAGACCTCGGTGGCGAGGATACGGTCGTACGCCTCGGGCAGGGTCGTGTACTTGTCCTTGACGTAGCCCCAGAACTCGGAGTCGGTCGAGTTCATGACGGTCAGGTCCTTCAGGCCGGAGACGACCTCCCACGCCGAACCGTCGTACGTGATCTGCGCGACCCGCGTCTCCTGGCCCGTGCGGACGAAGGAGTGGGCGCCCTCGCGGGTGTGCTCGATCCGCTCCCAGCCGTACTCCTCGACGCGGATCCGCGCGGTCCTGATCGGCTCCTGCGAGGTGACGAAGTGGCGGGCCAGGTGGATGCCGAACTGTTCGGCGGACTCGATGCCGTGCTCCTTGGCGAACGCGTACACCGTGTTCTTGGTGGTGTCGGTCGGCAGGACATGGGCGTTGGAGCCGGAGTAGTGGACCTCGTCCATGTCGCCGCTCAGCGACACGGAGACGTTCAGGTCCTTGATGTGGTGGGTGGCGCCGTCCCGCGTGATCTTGACGACTCGGTTCTCGGCCTTGCCGTACTGGTTCTGGCCCAGGATGGGCATGCTAACTCCCTCGGTATACGGAGTAGCCGAACGGGTTGAGCAGCAGCGGTACGTGGTAGTGCTCGCCCGGCACGACGGCGAACGTGATCGCCACCTCCGGGAAGAACACACCGGCACCGCTGTCCCGGTTCGCGGGGGCGTCCTGCTGCGCATCGGCTTGCTTGTTCGAGAAGTACGGTTCGACCTCGAAGTCGAGCCGTACGTGGGTGGTTCCCTCCGGCAGGGCCGGCAGGTCCTTGCACCGTCCGTCCCCGTCGGTCGCGCTGCCTCCGAGCGCCTGCCAGTCCGCGTCCCGTCCCGGCCGGGCGGCGAGCCGGACGGCGACGCCCTCGGCGGGGCGGCCGACGCTGGTGTCCAGGATGTGCGTGGACACCGAGGCGGTCGTGCTCGTGCTCATGGTGCTCAGTCCTCTTCGACGATGCGGGCGAGCCGGATACGGTTGATCTTGCCCAGCTCGGTGCGGACGATCTCGCGTTCCAGCTCGGGCGGGTTGCCGATCCGCTCCTTCACCGCGTCCCGCATCTGCTCACCGGTGCGGCCGGTCGCGCAGATCAGGAAGACATGGCCGAACCGCTCCTGGTAGGCCAGGTTCAGCTCCAGCAGTTCCGCCCTGAGGGCCTCGGAGGCGCCGGCCATGCCGCGCTGCTCGCGGGCGGAGGTCGGGTCGCCGGGCTTGGGGCGGCCGATCGGCGGGTGGCCGGCCATCGCCTCGGCGAGGTCGTCGGCGGTCAGCTCGGCCATGGCGGCGTCGCCCGCGGCGTAGAGGTCCTGTGCCGTCGCGTAGGGGCGGGCGGCGAGCAGACGCCGAGCCCACGCCGTGGAGGCGCACACCTCCCGGAGGACCGCGTCGGCCGCGTGCTCCTCCAGGCCGTTGAACCGGGCCAGGCCCAGGGACGTGGATGTCGAAGTCACGGGAGTCAGCTAACGCCTCCACGCGACATCACGTCAACACTTTGTTGAAAATTCGGGGTTACGAAACCCGGGTGGGCCCGCTCCCTACGATTTGTCCCGGTTCAGATAGTTGTAGACCGTGAAGCGGCTGACCCCGAGGGCGCTCGCCACGGTCTCCACGCCGTGCCGCACGGAGAAGGCGCCGCGCGCCTCGAGTATCCGTACGACCTCCTGCTTGGCCTTGCGGTCCAGGTCGGCCAGGGGCCTGCCCTTCCTGCGCTCCATGGCGGCCAGGATGTGATCGAGGGAGTCCGCGAGCTGCGGCAGCCGTACGGCGACGACGTCGACGCCCTCCCAGGCGAGCACGACGTCGTCGGGGCCGGCCTCGTCGGGCGGGACCATGTCGCCGCCCATGGCGTCGACCAGCGGCTTCACTGCCGCGATGAAGGGCTCGTCGCCCGTGCCGGTCACGCCCCGCCCTCCCCGATCACGTTGACCTGGAGCGAGATCCGGGTGGCGCCGGACTCCAGGGTCCTGCGCAGCAGGGCGTCCACGGCGTCGAGCACCGCGTCGGCGCCCCCCTCCGCGGTGTTGCCGAAGGGGCCGACGTCCACCGCGTCGAGCTCGGCCGCCTCGATGACCTCACGGGCCACCAGCGCGTGCGCGGGGGCCTCGTCGAGATCGAAGGGCTCGGTCGTGAACTCCACTCTCAATCGCACGGGCACAACCTAACGCGCTGTGTCGTTTTCCGCCGAGCCCTCTTGACAAGCTCCGACACCCGACGGCAATCTTCCAATAAGCAGAAACCAACTTCCGCAATACGGAAATACTCGACACGGAAGGGGAGCGCCCGCGATGGGATTCGCAGAGCAGCGCTTCAACGTCAACCTGTCGATCCTCTTCACGGAACTCCCGCTCCCGGAGCGTCCCGCGGCCGCCGCCGCGGCGGGCTTCACCGCGGTCGAGCTGTGGTGGCCCTGGGTCGACTCCCCCACCCCCGAGCGGTCCGAGCTCGACACCCTGAAGAGGGCGATCGAGGACGCGGGCGTCCAGCTCACGGGCCTGAACTTCTACGCCGGGCAACTGCCGGGCCCCGACCGGGGCGCACTGTCGATCCCGGGCGAGGAGTCGGAGCGGTTCCGCGCCAACATCGACGTGGCCGCCGACTTCGCCGGGTCGCTGGGCGCCACGGCGCTCAACGCCCTGTACGGCAACCGCGTCGAGGGCGTGGACCCGGCCGAGCAGGACGCGCTCGCGCTGGAGAACCTGGAGCTCGCGGCCCGGGCCGCCGACCGGATCGGCGCGATCCTGCTGATCGAGGCCCTCAACAAGGCCGAGTCGCCGCTGTACCCGCTGGTGAGCGCGCCCGCCGCGGTGGGCGTCGTCGACAAGGTCAACGAGGCGACGGGCCTGGGCAACGCGCGTTTCCTGATGGACCTCTACCACCTGTCCATGAACGGCGAGGACCTGCCGGCGGTGATCGAGGAGTACACCCCGAAGACCGGCCATGTGCAGATCGCCGACACCCCCGGACGCGGCGCGCCCGGCACCGGCTCCCTGCCGTTGGCGGACCTCCTCGACCAGCTCGGCAAGTCCGGTTACGACGGCTGGGTCGGCCTGGAGTACAAGCCCGGCGACCGACCGAGTTCCGAGGCCTTCGACTGGCTGTCCCGCTGACTCCCCGCTACGTGAGAGGCACCCCATGAGCAGCACACTCCCCCGGATCGCCTGGATAGGCCTCGGCATCATGGGCTCCCCCATGTCCGAGAACCTGATCAAGGCGGGCTACGACGTCACCGGCTTCACCCTGGAACAGGACAAGCTGGACCGCCTGGCCGCCGCCGGCGGCACCGCGGCCTCCTCGATCGCCGAGGCCGTCCGGGACGCCGACGTCGTCATCACCATGGTCCCCGCCTCCCCGCAGGTCGAGGCGATCGCCTACGGTCCCGACGGCATCCTGGCCCATGCCCGCCCCGGCGCCCTGCTGATCGACATGTCCTCGATCACCCCGCAGACCTCGGTCGACCTCGCGAAGGCGGCTGCCGCGAAGGGCATCCGGGTCCTGGACGCCCCCGTCTCCGGCGGTGAGGCGGGCGCGATCGAGGCCGTGCTGTCCATCATGGTCGGCGGTGAACAGGCCGACTTCGACGAGGCACGGCCGATCTTCGAGGCGCTGGGCCGGACCATCGTGCTGTGCGGTCCGCACGGCTCGGGCCAGACCGTGAAGGCCGCGAACCAGCTGATCGTCGCCGTGAACATCCAGGCGTGCGCGGAGGCCGTGGTCTTCCTGGAGAAGTCGGGCGTGAACCTGAAGGCCGCGCTGGACGTCCTGGGCGGCGGGCTGGCCGGCTCGACCGTGCTGACGCGCAAGAAGGACAACTTCCTCCAGCGCGACTTCAAGCCGGGCTTCCGGATCGACCTGCACCACAAGGACATGGGCATCGTCACGGACGCCGCCCGCACCGTCGGCGCGGCCCTGCCGGTGGGCGCCGTGGTCGCCCAACTCGTCGCGAGCCTGCGCGCGCAGGGCGACGGGGGCCTGGACCACTCGGCGCTGCTGCGCGCCGTGGAGCGGCTGTCCGGCGCCCCGGTCTGACCCGAGACTTCCGGTCCGCGGCGGTGCCGACACCTGTCATGTCGCGCCCAGGCCCGCCGCGGACCGGAAACCCACGCCCCGCCCCGCGCGGGGCCGAACTCCCTTCCCGCGCCCGGCCGCCGGGGGGACCCGGATGAGGGGTGGTCCCCCGGCACCGGGCGCGGGGAGGGTGAGGACCGCGGCGGCGCGCGAGCCAGTGCGGTGGTGAAGGTCCGGGGCCCGCTTCTTCGACCTGAGGGAGGCGGACCCGCGGTTCCGTCGCCGCCGCCGCGGTCCCGACACCATCCCCCGCCACACCGGCCCGAGAGCGCCGGATACGGAACGGTCCCGTATCCGGCGCTCTCGGGCGTTTCCGGACCCGGCGCCCCTCCACCCACGTACGCCACCGTGCGTACGCCGCCTACGGAACCCTCAAATCAACCTCTGAACCGGCGTCGCGAGGCTTCAACCGCCCCCTGCCGAGGGCACATTCTCGTCACGTGGGGCCCGCCGGCACGGGGGCGGCGGGCCTCACGCCGGGGGTGTCATGGACAGCGGTACGACGGTCCGGCTGGAGCCGTGCGCGGTCGCGCTGCTGCGGGGCGGTCCCCGCGCCGCCGTCACGGTCGCCGTGCTCGCCCTGCGTCTGCGGGGCGTCGCCGACGCCGGCCGACCGGGCACGGTACGGGCATCGGGGGAGCCCGTGGGCGCGGGGCAGACCCTGCCCGCCCTGTGCGCGGCCGTCCTCGCCGCCCTTCAGGAACCCGTGGCCGTACGGGACTTGGCGGCGGTGCCGGGCGTACGGCGGGCGCTGGGAGAGCTCCGGGGCGACCTCGTGAGCGCCGGTCCGTGGCGCGGGTTTCCGCCCCACCCGACCCGCGCCGGGCGACGCGCGCTCGACGCCCGGTGCGCGGCCGTCCTCGCCCTTCTTCAGGAACCCGTGGCCGTACGGGACTTGGCGGCGGTGCCGGGCGCACGGCAGGCACAGGAAGAGCTCCGGGGCGACCTCGTGAGCGCCGGTCCGTGGCGCGGGTTTCCGCCCCACCCGACCCGCGCCGGGCGACGCGCGCTCGACGCCCGGTGCGCGGCCGTCCTCGCCCTTCTTCAGGAACCCGTGGCCGTACGGGACTTGGCGGCGGTGCCGGGCGCACGGCAGGCACAGGAAGAGCTCCCGGCGCGACCTTATGAGCGCCGGTCTGGCGCGTCGGCTCCCACCCGACCCGCGCCGGGCGACGCGCGCTCGACGCCCGGTGCGCCGAACGACCGCTCCCCCGCGACCGCAAGGGTCTGTCGGCGGACGACATCGTCTCGGCGGTGGCCCTGCACGGCGAGCCCGCCCTGCGCGTCCTCTCGGGTCGCTTCGCCCTGCGGGCCGGACTGATCGCCCGCGTCGAGGTGGCGGACAGCGGTCTCCCATGGCACTCCGCGCGCTCGCCGTACTCCTGCGGGGCCGTCTCGGACTGAACCCCGCCGGGGCATGCCGAAGGGGCGGCCCTCCCTCCGGCGGGCCGCCCCTTCGATGAAGTCACCGGGCGCGTCAGACCTTCAGCGTCCTGATCGAGGTCGGGGCGTGCCCCGGCTCGGTGGCGATCTCCTCGAACTCCACGACGTTGCCGATGTCGTTGGTGGTCGACATCGAGATGTTGGTGACGCGCTCCAGGATCGCCTCCACCACGACCGGCACCCGGAACTCGGCGGCGAGCTTCTTCGCCTGCTCGAAGGCGGCGCCCAGTTCGTTCGGGTCGGTCACCCGGATCGCCTTGCAGCCCAGGCCCTCGGCGACCTTGACGTGGTCGACGCCGTAGACGCCCAGTTCGGGCGAGTTGATGTTCTCGAACTCCAGGTTGACCTGGAAGTCGATGTCGAACGCCCGCTGCGCCTGGCGGATCAGGCCGAGGTAGGAGTTGTTGACGAGGACATGGACGTACGGGATCTTGTGCTGCGCGCCGACGGCCAGCTCCTCGATCATGAACTGGAAGTCGTAGTCGCCGGAGAGGGCCACGACCTGCGCGTCCGGGTCCGCCGTGGCGACGCCCAGCGCGGCCGGGACGGTCCAGCCGAGCGGGCCCGCCTGACCGCAGTTGATCCAGTGGCGCGGCCGGTAGACGTGCAGCATCTGGGCGCCGGCGATCTGCGAGAGGCCGATGGTGGAGACGTACCGGGTCTCGGGGCCGAAGGCCTTGTTCATCTCCTCGTAGACGCGCTGCGGCTTGATCGGGATGTCGTCGAAGTGCGTACGGCGCTGGAGGGTGGCCTTCTTCTCCTGCGCGGCGGCGGCCCAGTCGGAGCGGTCGGGCAGCCTGCCCGCGGCCCTCGACTCCCGCGCCACCTCGACGAGGAGCGTGAGGGCGGCCTTCGCGTCCGAGGTGATGCCGAAGTCGGGGGCGAAGATCTTGCCGATCTGGGTGGGCTCGATGTCGATGTGGACGAAGGTCCGGCCGGCCGTGTAGACGTCGAGCCTGCCGGTGTGGCGGTTGGCCCAGCGGTTGCCGATGCCGAGGACGAAGTCGGACTCCAGGAAGGTGGCGTTGCCGTAGCGGTGCGAGGTCTGGAGGCCGACCATGCCGGCGTTCAGTTCGTGGTCGTCGGGCAGGACGCCCCAGCCCATCAGGGTCGGCACGACCGGGATGCCGGTCAACTCGGCGAACTCCACGAGGAGTTCGCAGGCGTCGGCGTTGATGACACCGCCGCCGGCGACGATCAGCGGCCGCTCGGACTCGTTGAGGAGCCGGAGCGCCTTCTCGATCTGGGCGCGGGTCGCGGCGGGCCGGTAGGCCGGGAGCGGCTCGTAGGTCTCCGGGTCGAACTCGATCTCCGTGAGCTGGACGTCGATCGGCAGGTCGATCAGGACCGGACCGGGACGGCCGGAGCGCATCAGATGGAAGGCCTGCTGGAAGACGCCGGGGACCTGGGCGGCCTCCAGGACGGTCACCGCCATCTTCGTGACCGGGGTGGCGATGGACGCGATGTCGACGGCCTGGAAGTCCTCCTTGTGGATCACGGCGGTCGGGGCCTGGCCCGTGATGCACAGGATCGGGACGGAGTCACCGGTCGCGGAGTACAGGCCGGTGATCATGTCGGTGCCGGCCGGGCCCGAGGTGCCGATGCAGACGCCGATGTTGCCCGGGTGGGTGCGGGTGTAGCCCTCGGCCATGTGGGAGGCGCCCTCGACGTGCCGGGCGAGGGTGTGGTGGATGCCGCCGGAGGCCTTGAGCGCCGCGTAGAAGGGGTTGATCGCCGCGCCCGGGACGCCGAACGCGTCCGTGACGCCCTCGCGCTTGAGGATCTCAACTGCCGCGCGGGCAGCGGTCATTCGAGCCATCGAGTACTCCTGCTTCGGCTGTCGGAGTGCCACTCCCGTCGCGCCCTGCGGTGAGCTTCTTCCGTATCGCGGAAATTAACTTCTACTATCTGGAAGCAATGTAAGGCGCGGCCCAGGGAGCGTCAAGGGAGTGGGCGCCGGCCGGCGACGGGTGGTGTGGCGTTGGCGCAACTTCCTGTCGCCGCCGCCCGCGGGAGAGCACTATGGAGCCGCTGTCGCTGTCCGACGCGAGGTTCTGGAGTGGGCCATGGCCGAGAGCATGCCGGTGCGGTGCCCGGCCTGCCGCCGCGAGCATCTCTACGCCGCGCCGCCCTACCCGTGCGTGTGCGGTGCGCCCGTCTCGCCACCACTGGACCCCCGGGGCGTCCCGACGACCGTCACGCACCGGGCCTGGGACGACGGCTGGATCACCCTCCGGTGCGGTGCCTGCGCCCGCGAGAACCAGTGGCCGTACCCGGAGCTGGGCTGCACGTGCGGGGCCGTCCTGCGGATCGCGGTGGCCGACGCGTCCGGCGTGACGGGGGTGGCGGCTGAGGGCGATGCGTCCGCCGAGAGCGGGGCGGTGCCGGAGCGGGATGTCTCCGTCGAGCCCGGGTCGGTGCCGGAGCGCGGCGCGTCCGCCGAGACCGGGCCGGTGCCCGAGCGCGGCGTGTCCGCCGGGGCCGGGCGTGACGGTCGCCGTCGGGCCTTCCAGCCCATCGCGATCCGTACCGCCCGGGACGCGGTCACCGTCGCGGCCCTGTATCTGCGGTGGCTCGGCTACCAGGACATCCGGCGGGCCGACCAACGGCCGCCGTCGGGCATCGGCCTCGCCGCCCGTGGTCTGCTGGCCCAGGTGGATCCGACCGTGCGCCCCGCCTCCGAGCGGGACGTGGAGTGCCTCTGGCTGACCGCCATGACCGAGTCCTCCCGCTGCGTCTACTTCTCCCTCGCCGGCTACGCCGACCCCGCCCGCCACCGCGCCGACTCCCTCGGCATCCCCCTCTTCGTCCTCGACCTCACGGGCACCCCGCAGCCGGTCAACACCCTCGCCGACGAACTCGACGCGACGGGGGCACAGGCCTGACGGCCTCGTACCCCAGGGTGGGGAAGGCCGGTCGCGGCCGGAGACCGGCACCGGCGGAAGGCCGAGTGCCGGGCACGCGCGGGGCGGAAATCGGCTCGCCCTCGGCGGGGCCGGGGGATCAGACTCGGTGGGTGCGTATTCGCGGTGGGGCCGTCGACGAGTTCGAGGTGGTCCGGGAGATCGAGCGGGCCGCGGGGGCGGCGTTCCGGGGGCTCGGGATGGGGGCGGTCGCCGACGACGAGCCGCCCGGGGCGGACGTGCTGGAGGGGTTCCGCCGGGCGGAGCGGCTGTGGGTCGCGGTCGACGAGGGGGACCGGCCCGTCGCCTATCTGATGGGGGAGCCCGTGGACGGCGCCTTCCACGTCGAGCAGGTGTCGGTCCACCCCGATGCCGCCCGGCGGGGCGTGGGCCGGGCCCTGCTCGCGTACGCCGCCGATCACGCGCGCGGGCAGAACCTCACGGCGCTCACCCTGACCACCTTCGCCGAGGTGCCGTGGAACGCGCCCTACTACGCCCGCCTCGGCTTCCGCGTCCTGGACGAGGCCGACCTCACCCCCGGCCTGCGCCACATCCGCGCCCACGAGGCGAGCCTCGGCCTCGACAGATGGCCACGGGTCTGCATGCGCCGCCCCCTCGGCGACTAGCGTCCGCCCACTACCCCGCGTACCTCTCCCGCAGCTCGACCTTGCGGATCTTCCCCGACACGGTCATCGGGAAGGACTCCAGGATCCGCAGCCGGCTGGGCACCTTGTAGTGGGCCAGCCGGCCCTCGCAGAAGGCGCGCAGTTCCTCCAGGGTGGGCGGGTCGGCCGGGTCGCGCGGGATGACGCAGGCGAGGACCTCCTCGCCGTAGTGCTCATGAGGGACGCCGACGACCTGGACGTCCGCGATCTTCGGGTGGGCGTAGAGGAACTCCTCGATCTCGCGGGGGTAGATGTTCTCGCCGCCCCGGATGATCATGTCCTTGATGCGGCCGACGATCTCGACGTAACCGTCCTCGCGCATCACCGCCAGGTCACCGGTGTGCATCCACCGTCCGCTGTCCACCGCCTCCGCGGTCTTCTCGGGCTCGTTCCAGTAGCCGAGCATCACGCTGTAGCCCCGGGTGCACAACTCGCCCGCGGTACCGCGTGGTTGGGTGGCCCCGGTGGCCGGGTCGACGATCTTGACCTCGATGTGCGGCAGGACGCGGCCGACCGTGGCGGTGCGGTGTTCCAGGTCGTCGTCCCGCCGGGTCTGCAGGGACACCGGGGACGTCTCGGTCATGCCGTAGCAGATGGAGACCTCCGCCATGTGCATCTCGGCGACCACCCGCTTCATCACCTCCACCGGACAGGGCGAGCCCGCCATGATGCCGGTGCGCAGGGAGGACAGGTCGTACGTCGCGAAGTCGGGCAGGTTCAGCTCGGCGATGAACATGGTCGGGACGCCGTACAGGGAGGTGCAGCGTTCCTGCTGGACCGCCCGCAGGGTGGCCGCGGGTTCGAAGGACGGGGCCGGGATGACCACGCAGGCGCCGTGCGAGGTGGCGGCCAGGTTCCCCATCACCATGCCGAAGCAGTGGTAGAAGGGGACGGGGACGCAGATCCGGTCCTGCTCGTCGTAGGCGACCAACTCCCCCACGAAGTAACCGTTGTTGAGGATGTTGTGGTGGGAGAGCGTGGCCCCCTTGGGGAAGCCCGTCGTGCCCGAGGTGTACTGGATGTTGATGGGGTCGTCGCAGGACAGTTCCTCGTACGGCACCGGTGTGCCCCGGGACAGGAACGCCTCCCAGCCGGGGTCCCCGATGTACACGGTCTCCCTCAACTTCGGGCACCTGCCCCGCACTTGCTCGACCATCGCCCGGTAGTCGCTCGTCTTGTGGCCGAGGGAGGCGAACAGCAGGGAGACACCGGCCTGGTTGAGGACGTACTCGACCTCGTGGGTGCGGTAGGCCGGGTTGATGTTCACCATGACCGCGCCGATGCGGGCGGTGGCGTACTGGACGAGCACCCACTCGGGGCAGTTGATCGCCCAGATGCCCACCCGGTCGCCCTTGACGACCCCGCTCGCGAGCAGTGCGTACGCCAACGCGTCGACGTCGGCGGAGAACCGCGCGTAGGTCCAGCGCCGCCCGGAGGGCACGTCGACGAGCGCCTCGCGGTCCGGCCAGGCGGCGACCGCCCGGTCGAGGTTCGCGCCGATGGTGTCGCCCAGCAGCGGTGTCGTACCGGTCCCGTGGGTGTAGGAGTTCACCGGAAGTCCTCCTCGCGGTATTCGGCGTCCGAGCCGGCGGCCGTGGCCTCGCGCAGTTCGATGCGGCGGATCTTGCCGGAGACGGTCTTGGGCAGGCCGCCGAACTCCAGGCGGCGGATCCGCTTGTAGGGGGCGAGGACCTCGCGGGAGTGCTCGAAGAGCACCTTCGCGGTGTCGGGTCCGGGCTCCCAGCCCTCGGCGAGCACGACGTAGGCCTTCGGGACGGCGAGCCGCAGCTCGTCGGGCGCGGGCACGACGGCCGCCTCGGCCACCGCCGCGTGCTCCAGCAGGGCGCTCTCCAGCTCGAAGGGGCTGATCTTGTAGTCGGAGGCCTTGAAGACATCGTCGGCCCGACCGACATACACGACATAACCGTCTTCGTCCCGGCTGCCGATGTCGCCGGTGCGGTAGTAGCCGCCCGCCATCGCCTCCGCCGAACGGTCGGGGTCGCCGTGGTAGCCGGTCATCAGGCCGACGGGCCGGGTGGACAGGTCGAGCGCGATCTCGCCCTCGGCCGCGCCGGGCGCCCCCGAGACCGGGTCGAGGAGCTCCACCCGGTAACCGGGGCTGGGGCGGCCCATGGAGCCGGTCTTCAGTTCCTGGCCGGGGCTGTTGGAGACCTGGACGGCGGTCTCGGTCTGGCCGAAGCCGTCCCGGATCGTGACGCCCCAGGACCGGCGGACCTGCTCGATGACCTCGGGGTTGAGCGGCTCACCGGCGGCGACCACCTCGCGCGGCGGGGTGCGCAGCTGGGTCAGGTCGGCCTGGATGAGCATGCGCCACACCGTCGGCGGGGCACAGAACGTGGTCACCCCCGCGCGGTCCATCTCGGCCATCAGCCGGGCCGGGTCGAAGCGGGTGTAGTTGTGGACGAAGACGGTCGCCTCGGCGTTCCAGGGGGCGAACAGGTTGGACCAGGCGTGCTTGGCCCAACCGGGCGAGGAGATGTTCAGGTGCACGTCCCCCGGCTTCAGACCGATCCAGTACATCGTCGCCAGGTGCCCGATCGGGTAGGACACGTGGGTGTGCTCGACCAGCTTGGGGCGGGCGGTCGTACCGGAGGTGAAGTACAGCATCAGGGGGTCGTCGGCCAGGGTCGGGCCGTCGGGCAGGAACTCGGCGGAGGCGGCGTAGGCGTCCTCGTAGGGCTGCCAGCCCTCCTGGAGGCCGCCGACGGCGGTGCGCGTGTAGTCACCGGGCACGTCGTCGAACTTCGCGGCGTCCTCGGCGCGGACCAGGACGTGCCGCACCTGTCCGCGCTCCACCCGGTCGCGCAGGTCGGCGGGGCCGAGCAGCGGGGTGGCCGGGATGACGACGGCCCGCAGCTTCATCGCGGCGAGCGCCGTCTCCCACAGCTCGGCCTGGTTGCCCAGCATGACCAGGATCCGGTCCTCCGCCCCGACCCCGCGCTCGCGCAGCAGGTTGGCGACCCGGTTGGAACGTTCGGACAGGTCGGCGAAGGAGAGCCGGATCTCCGAGCCGTCCTCCTCGACGATGTGCAGGGCGGTCCGGTCGTTGCCGTCCGCGATCACGTCGAACCAGTCGAGCGCCCAGTTGAAGTGCGCGGGCCGCGGCCAGGTGAAGCCCTCGTAGGCCGTGGTGTAGTCCTCGCGGTGTTCCAGCAGGAAGTCACGCGCGCTGCGGAAGAGCTCCGTCGCCGTCGTCATCCGTTCGTCCTCCTTGATGCCGGCACCATTGCCGGGCGGCTCCATGCCATCGTGTAATCCGTGATGCAGGTCTCACTACCCCCGAACGGGGGTGTGTGCCGCAGCGAAAGGGCGAGTACGTGGCAGCACAGATGTCCCCCTCGGCGGAGATCCGGAACGCGCTGGTACGGCTGCGCCGCTCGACCGGGCTCCCGGTGGCCTTCGGCGGCCTGGTGGAGCCGGGCCGCCGGCACATGCGCATCAGCGAACTCAACGGCACCGCCACGGCCGCGCTGAGCGCCCTGGCGATCACCTCCGGCTACGGCCTCGGCGGCAAGGCCGTCGCCCTCGCCCGCCCGTGCGCGGTCGCGGACTACTCCGCCTCACGGCAGATCAGCCACGAATACGACGCCGCCGTCGCCGCGGAGGGCCTGCGCTCGGTGCTGGCGGTCCCCGTCGTCGTACGACGGCGGGTGCGCGGGGTGCTCTACGGCGCCCTGCGCGACGCCCGGCCGCTCGGCGACCGCATGCTGAGCGCGGCGGTGGCGGCCGCCCGGGACGTGGAGCAGGCGCTGGTGGTGGCGGACGAGATCCGGGAGCTGCTGGCGGCCGCCCGGCCCGAGCCGGCGCCGGGCCCCCGGGAGGCGGCCGGGTGGGAGCAGGTCCGGGAGGCGCACGCGGCACTGCGGGCGCTGGCGCCGCGGATCACGGACGAGGCGCTGCGGGCCGAGCTGCTCGCCGCGTGCGGGCTGCTGGCCACGCGGCCCGGACAGCCGGGCCGGACCGGGCGCGCCGGGCCGCCGGCGGACGTACGTCTGACGGCCCGCGAGGTCGATGTGCTGGCCTGTGTGGCGGCGGGGGCCACGAACGCGGTGACCGCCGAGCGCCTGGGCGTGACCGCCGAGACGGTCAAGGGCTACCTGCGCTCGGCCATGCGCAAGCTCGGTTCCCGTACCCGTGGGGAGGCCGTCGTGGCCGCGCGTCGGGCGGGGTGGTTGCCGTAGGCCCCGCCGATCTTCCATTCATGGCGCCCCGGGCCGAATTTCCCCCCGCGACCATGTTGTTATTTCCCTCACCACCACGTTCGGCCGAATTCCAAAGCCCGTTGCCTAATATTGGCCAGGACACGACACTTGGAGGGGAGCGGTGACCCTGCGACGGGACTTCCAGGAGCCTGCCCGAAGCCGCCCCGACCTGGTCATCGGCCGGGAGGAGCTGTTCGGCGCGGCGCGCGAGCAGCTCCTCGGCGGCGGCAGCGTGCTGCTGCACGGCCCGGCCGGAATAGGAAAGTCGACGATCCTGCGGACATTGGCGGCCGATTACGCCGGCGCGGCCCGCACGGTGTTGCGCTGCTCGGCGACCGAGTCCGAATCCCACCTCCCCTTCCTGGCGCTCGCCGACCTCTTCGGACTGGTCGCCGACGAGGTGTCCGGACGGCTGCCCGCGGCCCAGCGCACCGCCCTGGAGTCGGCGCTCACCGGCCGCGGCGAGTCCACCCTCCAGCGCGACGGGCTGGCGCTGCGCCTGGCCGTGCTGTCCGTGCTGCGCGCGCTGGCCGCCGAGGGCCCCGTCCTGATCGTCGCGGACGACCAGCAGTGGCTGGACCCGGCGAGCGCGGAACTCCTCGGGTTCGCCGCCCGCCGCCTCGGCGACACGCCCGTGCAGCTGCTGTGCGCGGTGCGGACAGAGGGCCAGGAGTACGACCGACATCTACGCGCGTTGCCCCCGGACTCCCTCGCGGTCCGGCTCAACCCGCTCTCCCGCACCCAGGTGTCGGAGCTGCTGACCCACCGCGGCTACACCGGCCTGCCCCGCTCCACCGTCCGGGACATCCACCGCACCAGCGGCGGCAACCCGCTGTTCGCCCTGGAACTGGGCCGCGCGCTGGCCGAGAACCCGACCCCGCCCCGGCCGGGCGAGCCGCTGCACGTGCCCACCTCGCTGCGGGCCCTGGTGCTCAAACGGCTGGACATGCTGTCGGACGAGGCGCGCCGCACCCTGCTGGTGGCGAGCGCCGGCGCCCGCCCCACCCTCGCCCTGCTGCACGAGGCGGGCCGGAAGAACGCCGAGGCGGAGACCGCCCAGGCGGCGGCGCTCGGGCTGCTGGCGACGGAGCCGGAGGGGCCCGCCGTACGCTTCGCGCACCCGCTGATCTCGGCCGCGCTGTACGCGGAGGCCCCGGCCCAGGAACGGCGGGCCGCGCACGCCGCGCTGTCCACCGCGGCCTCGGACCCCATCGAGCGCGCCCGGCACCTGGCGCTGGCGACCACCGGCACGGATCCGGAGGTGGCGGCGCGGCTCGCCGAGGCGGCGGCGCTGGCCCGGGACCGCGGGGCGCCGTCGGTGGCCGCGCAGCTCGGGCTGCTGGCCGCCCGGCACACCCCGGCCGACAGCGTGCCGGGCTCCGACGAGCGCCGGTTGCAGGCCGCCACGGACGCGATCACCGCCGGTGAGATGGATCTCGCCCGGGACATCGCCCGCGAGGTGCTCACCCGGGCCAGCGTGCCCGCCGAGCGGGTGCGGGCCTGGATCATGGTGATCGAGTCGGCCGGACACGCGCTCGGCGACGTCGACGCCGTCTTCCCGCAGGCCCTGGCCGACGCCGGTGACGACCCGGGACTGCTCGCCCTGGTCCACTACCAGCTGGCCTGGCGCGGTCTGGTCGTGGAGGGCGACTTCGCGGAGGGCCGGGAGAAGGCGGCGCACGCCGCCGAACTGGCCGCCCGGGCCGGCGACCGGCGCACCGAGCTGCTGGCGCTGGCCTTCCAGGCCCAGACCGAGACCCTGATGGGCCACCCCGACGCCCCCGTGACGATAGAGCGGGCGCTCCAGGAGCCCCAGGACCCGCAGGTGGCCTGCCACCACAACGGACCGGGCCTGGCCCGCTTCCGCTGGCTCCAGATGAGCGACCAGCTGGCCGAGGCCCGCACCGCCGTCACCGCGCTGCTGCGCGAGGTGCGCAGACGCGGCATGGTCGAGAGCGAGGTGCACTTCCTGCGCCTGCTCGCCGAGACCGAACTGCGCTCCGGACACTGCGGGCGGGCCCTGGACCTGGCCCGCGAGAGCCTCCGGCTGGCCCGGGACTCCGGGATCGGGGAGGTCGCCTCGGCGCTGCTCACCTCGTTCGCGGAGGCGGCCGGCGGCGATGTGAACCGGGCGCTGACGCTGGCCCAGGAGGCGGTGGAGCACGCCGAGGGCATCAGCGACCAGATGTACGTCTCGCGCGCCCTGGCCGCGCTCGGCCACGCCCAGCTGGTGGCCGGGGACGCGCCGGGCACGGTCCGGTCGCTGCGCCGGGTGCGGGAGCTGGAGCAGGGGCTCGGCATCACCGACCCGGCCCGCGGCCGCTGGCACGGCGACCTCGCCGAGGCCCTCGTCAGGACCGGTGAGATCACCGAGGCGCAGGACCTCATCGCGCAGAGCCGCGAGCAGGCGCTGCGGCTGGGCCGCGACGGCATGCTCGCCGTGCTGGACCGGGCCGAGGCGCTGGTCCGTGCCGCGCGCGGCGAACACCAGGCGGCCATGGGCCAGTTGACGTCGGTACAGGACCGGCTCGGCAAACTGGGCTACGGCCTGGAGGAGGCCCGGGCCGCCTTCGCGCTGGCCCGCCTGCGCACCCGGCGGCCGGGTCCGACGTCGTACGACGAGGCCGCGCGGCTGTTCCGGCGCTGCCGGGCGCTGCCCTGGCTGCGGCAGGTGGAGGCGGCCGCCGTCCCGGCGCCGGTGGAGCCCGCCGTCGACCCCTCCCCCGCGCTCGACACCCTCGACGCGCTGGCCGGGCTCGCGGCGATGGAACGTCAGGTGGCCGCGCTGGTCATGGAGGGCGCGACCAACCGGGAGATAGCCGCCCGTCTGTTCATCAGCGTCAAGACGGTCGAGGCGACGCTCACGAGGGTCTACCGGAAACTGGGGATCCGATCGCGGGTCGACATCGTCAGACTGGCGGCGGGCCGCCGTACCCAGTGAGTCCCGGCCCGGGTCGCGTCCGGCCCGGTCCCCGGACTCCGGAGTCCCGTGTGTTTCCGGCAGGTTACTCCTGCTCACACGGGGTTTGACGGCGGCCGACCGAGGGTTTTCCCTGCCCAACTCCCTTAGGGGGTTCCCTCATTGGGAGGGGGAACTGCCGCGTTCTAGCTTATGAACGTGCCGCTCGCCCGGTCACACGGGGGTCGGTCCCGCGACCCCCGTGCACAACCCCACCCGCGCGTCCCCCACCGGCAACCCCCACCGAGGAGACCCATGTTCGGGCTCAACCGCGCCAAGAAGACCGCCGCCGTCCTGGCCGCCACCGCTGCCGCCGCCACGACCGCGCTGGTCGGCGCACCCTCCGCCGTCGCCGCTCCCCAGCCCATCGTCGGCGGTACCACCACGACGACGACCGCGTACCCGTTCATGATGCAGATCACGGACGCCTCGCAGAACCAGTTCTGCGGCGGCACCCTGGTCTCGCCCACCAAGGTCGTCACCGCTGCCCACTGCATGGTCGGCGAGACCACCAGCAGTGTCAGAGTCGTCGGCGGGCGCACCTACCTCAACGGCACGAACGGCACGGTCGCCCAGGTCAGCAGGATCTGGATCCACCCGAGCTACACGGACGTCACCAACGGCGACGACGTGGCCGTGCTGACCCTGTCCACGTCGATGCCGTACACCACGGCCTCGTACGTCTCCTCCTCCCAGACCGGCGTGTACGCGGCCGGCACCACGGCCCGCATCCTCGGCTGGGGCACCACCTCCTCGGGCGGCAGCTCCTCCAACCAGCTGCGCACGGCGACCGTTCCGACCGTGTCGAACACCAGCTGTGCCAGTTCCTACGGCTCCGACTTCATCGCGAGCGACATGGTCTGCGCCGGATACACCTCCGGCGGCACCGACACCTGCCAGGGCGACAGCGGCGGTCCCCTGCTCATCGGGGGCGTCCTGGCAGGGATCACTTCTTGGGGCGAAGGCTGCGCTGCGGCCGGTTACCCGGGCATCTACACCCGGCTGACCACCTTCTCCAGCCAGGTGACCACCCAGGTCAACTCCTAGTCCCAGAAGATCTCCTGAGTATCTCTCAGGTGAGTAACCAGGGGGCGTTGCGGGCCTCCACGAGCGGCCCGCAACGCCCCCTGTCCATGTGGTCCATGTGGTCCATGTGTTCTCCCCGGGCGCCCGCGTCCGGGCTACTTGTCCGCGGTGAGCTTTCCCTCGGCGCCCCAGCTGTCGGCGGGGACCTCGTGGATCCAGACCTGGACGGTCTCGGCGGGGATGCGGTACGCGTCGACGAAGGCGTCGGTGACGCGCTTGACGAGCTCGCGCTTGAGCTCGATGTCGCGCGGGCCCTGCTGGACGGTCACGATCGGCATGGCTGAACTCCCTTGCTCGCTGCGCCCGTCGGTCGGGCGGTCGCGTTCGGTGGGTCCAGTCCAGCGCGTGGCGGGTCCGCGACCAAGAAGCAGTCCGCGACCGCAGCGATCAGTTCTCGTGATCGGCGCAGGCCAGCAACAGGGTGTCCAGATGCGGCGGGGTGGCCGAGGCGGGCACGGCCAGTCCCGTCGACAGGGCGAGACCGGGTGCCCGGAACGGTACGAAGGCCACGCGGGGGCTGCGCAGCACGCGCGCGTGGGAGGCGTAGACGACCGTCCACAGGGGGCGGGTACCGATGGTGGCGAGGGTGTCCTGGAGCGAGCTGTTGGCCGGGCCCGGCAGGGGTTCGAAGCCCGCCTCCCGGCAGGCACCGACGACCAGGTCCACGAGGGCGGGGTTGGCACGCCGCTCCGTGAGGGTCAGCGGGAGTCCGGCGAGGTCCCCTACACCGATCTCCGTCCGGGCGGCGAGCGGGTGCGTGGCCGGGAGGGCGACCACCAGGGGGTCGGGCCACAGGGGCAGCACCCGGACGCCCTGCACCGGTTCGACGCCCCGGACGAACGCGGCGTCCAGCCGCCCGCCCGCGACCCGGGCCAGCCGCTCGGCGACCGGCAGGGAGTGCAGTTCCACGGACACGCCGGGCGCGCGCCGCGCGAACGCGGCCAGCACGCGGTCCAGATGCTCCCCGAGCCCGGTGCTCGTCCCGATCCTCAGCCCCGGCGGCGGGGCGACGGCGGCACGGGCCCGGTCGACCGCCGCCAGCACGGCCCGCGCCTCGGGCAGCAGCCGCTCGCCCGCCGCGGTGAGCCGCACGTGGCGTGAGGAGCGGTCGAAGAGTTCGGCGCCCAGCTCCCGCTCCAGCCGCCGGATCTGCTGGCTGACCCCGGACTGCACGATGTGCAGCCGCTCGGCCGCCCGCCCGAAGTGCAGTTCCTCGGCGACGGTCACGAAGTAGGTGAGCTGCCGCAGTTCCATGACCGGACTGTAGAGCCCCGCCGCCCGGACCCGCTCACCGGCCGGGGACCCCCGGTGTCCGCGGGGCGCCCCGGACGCTTACCGTGTCCCTCTCAAGCACGAGGATCGTGGGGGGTCGCATGTCGTACGGGTATCCGGGACCGGAGAGACAGCCGGGCGGGCAGGCGGGCGGACCGGCTGACGGGTGGCCGGGTGGGCAGGCCGGGGATCAGCCGGGCGGGCAGGCCGGGGATCAGCCGGGCGGGCAGCCCGCGGACCGGGTGGCCGGGCAGCCCGAGGGGCGGCCGGGGGAGGCCGGGAGCCGGGCTGGAGTGCCCGGGAGCGAGCCTGGAGGACCGGAGGTTCCGCCGGTCGCACCACCGGTCGTACCGCCGGCCCCGCCGGTTCCGCCGTCGCTCGCACCGTCGGCCGCCCCGCCGGTTCCGCCGCAGTCGCAGTGGCAGGCGCCGGGAGCGGAATGGCAGGCGCCGGGGCCCGAGTGGCAGCAGCAACCGCCGCCTCCGCCGGGCTACGGATACCCCGGGCCGGGATGGGGCGGTCCCCCGCCCCCGCCGCCCCGGAAGAGCAACACGGGCCTGATCGTCGGCCTCAGTATCGCCGGCGTGGTCGTGCTCCTGCTCATCGCGGCCGGCGTGGTCGGTGTCATGGCCGTCAACGACGCCACCAAGGACGGCGGCCCGCTGGCCGACGCCACGGCCTCGGCCCCGGCGCAGAGCGACGAGCCGTATGACGAGCCGAGCGCCGAGGAGAGTCCCGCCGCGGAGGAGCCGACGGACGAGCCGTCCGACGCGTCCGGCCCCGAGGGCGATGTGAAGATCACCCAGTGCGAGGTGGACTCGCTGACGACCTGGGCGTCGGCCGAGGTCGCGATCACGAACAGCACGGAACAGACGGCGAGTTACATCGTGAGCGTCGAGTTCGTCGACCCGTCGGGCAAGCGGGTCGGTGACGCGCTGGCGGCCACGGAGAACCTGGCGCCCGGCCAGAAGGCGGAGGAGACCGCACAGGGCCTGGACACGATCAAGGGCGAGATCGACTGCAAGGTGACCGAGGTGACGCGGTACGAGCAGTAGGCGGCGGGCGCCCGCTCCCGGGCGGGCTTCGGCGCGGTCCTACCGAAGGACGGTACCAAAGCGGATGTCGTACGACGACCCGGGGTGCATGACCTTCAGCATGCGCTGCCCCTCCTCGGTGACCTCGCCGCGCTGCTCCTTGGTGAGGCGGGCGAAGGGCTCCACGACGAGGGCGTCGCTCTCCAGCCTCCACACGCCGGCCAGGAATCCGTCGACGAGGAGGGCGCTGTGGGCCTGGTTGCCCTGCCAGGTGCGACCCCAGTGCTCCGGCGGGACCACGCGGGTGCGGTCGGCGTGGGAGAGCAGGAGGTTGTCGAACTCGGGCAGGAAGCGGGGCGGGGCCGGGGTGTCCGGGTCGGGGCGGGGAGCGTCCGGGAGGTCGAAGAGCTCGACGCCCTTGTCGTCCCGGAAGGTGACCAGGCGCGGGCGCAGGCGTTCGAAGGCGTCGCGCAGGCGGGTCAGCCCTGCCCAGGTCTGCATGTCCTTGACGGAGGCCGGGCCGAAGGCGGCGAGGTAGCGCAGGACGGTGGCGTCGGGCGCGGGTGCCGGTTCGGCGGGGCGCCCGAGCCAGTGCTCGGCGGTGGTCAGCGCGACCTGGCCGCTCCTGCCCCACAGTCCGCGCGGGGTGACCTGGACGAGCGGCAGCGTGCAGCGGGCGGCGACCGCGAGGGACTGCGGGTCGGCGTCCGGCCACTCGACGGACAGCGCCTCGCGCAGCTGCTTCATGGTGCGTGGCTCGGCCTCGACGAGGTCACGGGCCAGCCGGGCGAGCCGGTCCAGGTCGACGCCCTCAAGCCCCTTGCGGAAGACGGTGAGTTCGCGGTCGCGGGCGGGCTGCACCAGCGGGCGCAGAGTGAGGCAGTCGTCGGCGGTGTGGGTGTGGATGGTCGAGCGCAGGGTGACGATGCGGACGACCCGCCGGCCGGCCATCGACGCGGACAGCTCCTCGGGGTCGAAGCCGTCGAGGCGGGCGGCGAGGGCGTAGTACGGCGGCTTCACGTTCTGCGCCTGGAGGCCGACGAGGTGCTCGACGGCCTGCTCGGCGGTCAGGGCCGTACGGCGCAGGAGCAGCTGGCGGTCGAGGGTCGCGCGGTTGAGGGCGCGGACACCGAGCACGGGGGCCGTGGAGGTCGTCTTCGTCATACCGGGCACGCTAACGGCGATCGCGGACACCTTCGGTCCTCAACTCTCACGGAATCCCGGACAGCCGTCCACTCGCCCGCCGTTTGCCCCGTATATCCTGCCCGGTGATCACGCGGACCCCTTCGGATCCCGCAGACGTCGGCTCGACCCGAGAGGCCGCCACGATGTCCGAGCGACGCGCCCGCCCCGACGCGAAGAACTCCCGGAAGTCCGCCTGGCGCCGCGCCCTGACCCCACCGACGGCGCCACCGGCCGAACCGCCGACGCCCGCCGAGTCGCCCGCCCCGGAAGCGGAACCGGAGAGCATCGTCCAGGCGGCCCTGTACCGCGACGGCATCCGCGTCTCGACCCCCGCCACCCTCGCCGAGACCTACCGCGAACTGCACGAGCAGCCCTCCGGCATGGCCTGGATCGGCCTGGCCCGCCCCACCGAGAACCAACTCCTCTCCCTGGCCTCGGAGTTCGACCTCCACCCCCTCGCCGTCGAGGACGCGATGGAGGCCCACCAGCGTCCCAAGCTGGAGCGCTACGGCGAGACCCTCTTCGTCGTCCTGCGCGCCGCCCGCTACCTCGACGCCCCGGAGGAGGTCGACTTCGGCGAACTCCACGTCTTCGTCGGCCCCGACTTCGTCATCACCGTCCGGCACGGCGCGGCCCCGGACCTGTCGGCGGTCCGCCACCGCATGGAGGGCTCACCGGACCTGCTGAAACTGGGCCCGGAGGCGGTCCTCTACGCCATCCTCGACGCCGTGGTCGACGGCTACGCCCCGGTCGTCGCCGGCGTCCAGAACGACATCGACGAGATCGAGACCGAGGTCTTCCGCGGCGACCCCGAGGTCTCCCGCCGCATCTACGAACTCTCCCGCGAAATGGTCGAGTTCCAGCGCGCCACCCGCCCCCTCGTCGGCATGCTGCACGCCCTCATGGCCGGCTTCGCCAAATACCGCACGGACGAGGAACTGCAACGCTATCTCCGCGACGTCGCCGACCACGTCACCCACACCAGCGAGCGCGTCGACGGCTTCCGCCAGGCCCTCGCCGACATCCTCACCGTCAACGCCACCCTCGTCACCCAACAACAGAACGCGGAGATGCGCGCCCTGGCCGAAGCGGGCTTCGAGCAGAACGAGGAGATCAAGAAGATCTCCTCCTGGGCGGCGATCCTCTTCGCCCCCACACTCGTCGGCACGATCTACGGCATGAACTTCGAGGACATGCCCGAACTGGGCTGGAGCTTCGGCTACCCCTTCGCGATCGGCCTGATGGGAGTCGTCTGCGTCAGCCTGTACGTGATCTTCAAGCGACGGGACTGGCTGTGAGCGATCGCCACGAGAAGGGTCGCAGGGGCACGGGAGCGAACTCACCTGGAGCCGGCGCGACCTGCCCGTCACCCACTCGCGGGTCCTGGCCCCGGCGGCCGCCCTCACCGTCACCGTCGGGCTCCATCTGTGGCGCCGAAACGCCCTGTTGAGCATCCTCGTCGGCACGGCCGTCCACGTGGCGTTGGCCGGCGTCGTCTTCGTGTCCTGAGCGCCGGGAAAGGTACCGTCGAGGCCTGGCCGGACCGGGGCGCATCGGCGCGAGGGGGTTCCTGGCACGCGAGGGAGAGGCGGGTGTGATCGTGAGTCGGATCCTGGTGACCGGTTCCGCGGACGGCCTGGGACGGGCCGCGGCGGACGCGCTGCTGTCCGCCGGGCACGAGGTGGTGGTGCACGCGCGGAACCAGGAACGCGCGGCGGGCCTCGACGCGTTGTGCGAGCGTGGGGCGCGCCTCGTCGTGGGCGACTTCGCCGAGCGGGACGCCGTACGACGTGTCGCCGCCGAGCTGAACGACGGCAAGCCGCTCGACGCGGTCGTCCACAACGCCGGGGTGTGGAGCGGGCCGGCCGTCATGCCGGTCAACGTCATCGCGCCGTACCTGCTCACGGCTCTGCTGCGCGGGCCGCGCCGGCTGGTGTACCTGAGCAGCGGCTCGCATCTCGGCGGGCGCCCCTCGCTGGACGGGGTCGACTGGCGGGGCGCGAAGGCGGGGTCCTACGCCGACAGCAAGCTGTTCGTCACGGCGCTCGCGGCCGCGGTGGCACGGCTGCGCCCCGGCGTACTGAGCAACGCCGTCGATCCGGGCTGGGTTCCGACGAGGATGGGCGGCCCGAACGCGCCGGACGACCTCGAACTCGGCCACCGCACCCAGGAGTGGCTCGCCTCCAGCGACGATCCCCAGGCCCTGACCACCGGCGGCTACTGGTACCACCGCGAGCGGCTGGACCCGCACCCCTCCGTCCACGACGAGGACTTCCAGGACCGCCTCCTCCGGGCACTGGCGGAGGAGACGGGCACCGAGCTGCTCTGAACGGCCTGACCGGCCTGAACGCCCTGACAGGGGCGCTGATCGCCGATCGCCGGCCGGTCGGGTACGCGAGAGGCGCCCCGGTGGCCGGCGATGCGCCGTACCGTCTCGTCTCAGGCCGACTTCCCTCCCGTGCACGCCGCGCCCGGCTCCGGCGTCTGGTCGCCCTGGACGTACTTGGTGAGGAACGCGTTCACACGCGGGTCCGAGGCGGAGTTGACGTTCAGCTGCTTGCCCCAGGCCGACAGGGTGATCGGGGAGGACTGGTCGGCGTAGGGGCTCATGAGGGTGTACGGCGTCCCCTGGACCTTGTCCTTCAGGGCGCTGACGTCGGTGTCCGCGGCCTTGTCGTTGTAGGTGATCCAGACGGCGCCGTGTTCGAGGGAGTGGACGGCGTTGACCTCGGCTATCTCCTGGTCGTAGACGTCGCCGTTGCAGTTCATCCAGACCTGGTGGTGGTCCCCGCCGACCGCCGGGGACATCTTGTAGTCGACCGGCGTGGTGACGTGGTTCTGGCCGAGGTCCTTGAAGCTTCGCTCGCCCTTGATCGGGGCGGCGGCCGCGCGTTCCTCGGCCGCGTTCTCGGCCTGGCTGCGGTCCACGAGGTACCAGCCGCCGCCGATCACACCGGCGACGATGACCCCGCTGCACACCCAGGTGATCATGCGGTTGCGGCGCTCGCGGGCCTCCTGGGCGCGGCGCATCTCTTCGACCTTGGCGCGGCGTTCGGCGCGCTGGGCCTTGGTTCGGGACGATCCCATGGCATGTCCTTGTCCCCACCGTGCGGGCGACGGCGCGCCGGAGCGGTGGTGCGGTGGTGCGGTGGTGCGGTTCGGGTGGTGGCGTCCGGCGCGCTCGCGGATGCGGCGGCGGGACGGGGCGGCGGGCACGGCGGCGCGCGAGGGCACGCGGCCGTGCGGTCGGCCGCTCCTAGATCCGCTGGACCTGGAGTTGGTGGATGCCGGGGGTGCGGGCGAGATCGGGCGGTGCGCCTCGAACGGGCGGTGCGCCGGGCGTGCCGAGGGTGGACACGTCCACGGCACGGGGGCAGGGCGCCGGCAGGGGCGAGGCGGTGTTCGCGGCGGCTCCGGTGGTGGAGCGGCCGTGGGTGTCGCCGGGCCCGTGCTCGGTGTTGGGGCAGGTGCGGTCGGCCTCCACGGCCGCGACGGCGCGGGCTCCGGCGCCGGCAGCAGCGAGGACGGACGGTTCTGCCGTCGTCCCGCCGGCGGAGACCGAGGCGCCCGGCGGCGGGGAGGTCTCGGCGGAGGTGTGGGTGCAGATCGGCAGCACCCACATCAGGACGGCGAGCAGCGCGGCCCAGCGCAGCACGACGAACGGGGCCGTGTCTCCCGCCCCGCCCCGCGGTCCCTGGCGCCGGTTGTTCATCGCGGCAGATCGTAACCAACGGCGCGGCGGGGACGGGACGGGGCCCGGACAGTCGATGGTCCATGGCTCATGATTAATGGTTCATGGTTTCCTGAATTCAAGGTTCTGCGTATCGTCGGGGTGTGCTGACCCTCGCCTCCGACATCGACGCCCTGGCCCGTTTCGGCCGCGCGCTCGCCGACCCGATCCGCTGTCGCATCCTGCTCGCGCTGCGCGATGCCCCGGCCCATCCGGCCGACCTCGCCGACAGGTTGGAGATCTCCCGTACCCGGCTCTCCAACCACCTCGCCTGCCTGCGCGACTGCGGGATCGTCGTCGCCGTCCCCGAGGGCCGCCGGGTGCGGTACGAACTGGCCGACCCCCGCCTCGGACACGCCCTGGACGACCTGCGCGGGGCCGTCCTCGCCGTCGAGGCCGACCGCAGCTGCGCGGACGCGGAAGAGAAGGGCTGCTGCTGATGACGGCCGTGCCCCTCGGTCCCGCGCCGCACCGCCAGTCCCAACTGGCGGGGCGCATACGTCTGTTGGTCGCCGCCACCATCGCCTACAACGTCGTCGAGGCGGTCGTCGCGATCGCCGCGGGGGCCATCGCCTCCTCCACCGCCCTGATCGGCTTCGGCCTCGACTCGGTCGTCGAGGTCTCCTCGGCGGCCGCGGTCGCCTGGCAGTTCTCGGCGCGTGAGCATGCCGTACGGGAGGCACGGGAGAGGACCGCGCTGCGGATCATCGCGGTCTCCTTCTTCGCGCTGGCCGCCTATGTCACCGTCGACGCCGTCCGGGCCCTGACCGGCGCCGGGGAGGCCCGGCACTCCACGGTCGGCATCGTGCTCGCCGCGCTCTCGCTCGTGGTCATGCCGTTCCTGTCCGCCGCCCAGCGCCGTGCCGGACGCGAACTGGGTTCGGCGTCGGCTGTCGCCGACTCCAAGCAGACCCTGCTGTGCACCTATCTGTCGGCCGTCCTGCTCGTCGGCCTGCTGGCCAACTCCCTGTTCGGCTGGAGCTGGGCCGACCCGATCGCCGCCCTGGTGATCGCCGCCGTGGCGGTGAAGGAGGGGCGGGAGGCATGGCGGGGGGACGGCTGCTGCGCCGTGCCGGTGTCCGCGGGGTCTGCGGTGACCACCGGGGTCACCGAGACCACCGACGTCACGGGAGTCACAGGAGCTATAAAAGCCACTGACCGGGATTCGCACGGCTGCTCCTGCTGCTGACCTCCGTACGGGCGGCGCCCGCCACGGGCCTTCAGGAGACGGGATCCAGCAGGCGCTTGGGGTGCATCCCGTCGACCATGCCGAGGAAGGGCGGGTGGATGCTGTAGCCGAGCATCCGGCGGATGTCCTCGGACACCGCACGGACCGTGTCGCGGGTGGTGGACAGCGTGAACGCCTCCTGCGGCCGGAGCCAGGGCTCGCAGTACTGGGCCGTGACCGCCAGGCGGGCGTCGGCGGAGGTGTTGGCACCGCCCCCGTGCCACAGGGTGCCGACGAAGAAGACGCAGGAGCCGGGCGGCATGACGGCCTTCACGCGGGTGTCGCCGTCGGCCGGTCGCCGGCCGTCGCCCCAGTGGTGGCTGCCCGGCAGGACCACGGTGGCGCCGTTCTCCTCGGTGAAGGCGTCGATGGCCCACACGGTGGCCGCGCCCAGCGCCGGCCGCGGGCGGGGGACCGGGTACATGCCGTCGTCGTGGTGGAGCAGTTGGGCGTCCTCGCCGGGGAGGATGTTGATGACCTGGAGCTGCGAGAGCAGGTGGTTGGGCATCAGCAGCCGGTCCAGCAGGGCCAGCACCCGCGGGTGGTCGACCAGGCGGTCGCAGGCCCGGGTCTTGTCCAGAACGCTGTAGAGGCGCTGGGTGGCCCGGCCCTCGAAGGTGTTGCGGCCGGTGTGGTCCAGCAGGGGCGTCACGGCGGCCCGGACGTCCTCGCACTCGGACTCGGTGAGCAGGTCGCGCAGGATGACGTAGCCGTCGCGTTCGAGGGCGGCGAGGTCGGCGTCGACGGTCGCGGCGGGGACGGCGGCGCCGCCGCTCGCCGTGGCCCGGTGACGTCGGGCCAGGTCGGCGTGGAGGCCGTCGAGCGAGTCGATGGTGTCGACCCGGGCGGGACCGGGGTCAGGAGCGTCGGACGTGCGGGACATGGGGTGGTGCTCCCCTCAGGAGGAGGACGGTGGTGAGGTCAGTCCCACGGCTCCGGAGACGAAGGTCCACAGGTGGCCGACGAGTTCCTCGGCGGGCGGGCGCGGGGTGCGGGTGAGGGCGGTGGAGATCAGGGCGTGGGTGCCGCCGAGGGTGGCCGCGGCGAGGAGTTCGGGGTCCCGGTCGGCGGGGAGTTCACCGGCGTGCTGGCCACGGGCCATGTTGCGGGCGCCCAGTTCGATCAGCGCGTGCAGCCGGCGGGCGTTCGCCGCGGCGACCTCCGCGTCGCCGACCAGGCCGCCCAGGACCACGGGGGCCAGCGGTTCGGCGTACAGGAAGGCCACCCAGTCGTCGATCCGCCGCTGCTCGCGCTCGGCCCAGGTGGCGGCGGCGTACTCACGGAGGGCCGCCGCCTCCCCGAGGCGCTCGTAGAAGTCGTCCAGCACGGCGATCAGCAGGCCGCTGCGGGTGCCGAAGTACCGGTAGGGCAGGCCCGTGCTGACCCCGGCCCGGCGGGTGACCGCGGCGACCTCCAGCTCACCGGTGGCGGCGAGTTCCTCGGCGGCGGCGCGCAGCAGCTTCTCCCGTGAGCCTGCGGATCTGGGTGTCCTGGATGCGGTCATGACAGCGAGTTTAAGTTGAGTTCAACTCATTATTCCAGCCCCCCCCTGCTTGGGCGGTCCAGATTCCGGTGGTACCAGGGAGCCGGCGCGCCGGGCGGTCGTCAGACGGGAAGCCACCGCGCGTCAGAAGGGAAGCCGGCGGTCGTCAGCGGGGAAGCCACCGGTCGGCATAGGCGCGCAGCCCGTCCAGGTGCGCGCCGCGGGCCACATGGCCGAGGTAGCCGTCCGGGCGTACGAGGCCCTGGGCGACCTCCGGCCAGGGGCCCTCCGCGGCCAGACGGTGGACGGTGAGCAGGGTCTCCCGGCCGCGCAGGAGGGGGGCGAGGCGTTTCTCGGACCACAGGTGGGGCGGGCCGGTGAGGAGCAGGTGCCAGCCGGGGGCGGCGGTGCGTGCCTGGAGGCCGCGGGGCAGGTCGGGCAGCCGGTCCCCGGCACGCGGGCCGCGCGCCGGCGGGCGGGTTCCGGCGCGGGAGAGGGGGCTGGGCCGGTAGTGGATGCCGAGTTCCGAGACGGTACGGAAGATCCGCCCGCGCAGTCCGGTCGAGCGCAGCGCCAGCGGGATCAGCCGCGGGGCCAGCCGGGTGCGCGCCAGCCGTAGGAGGGGGTGGTGGCCCGTGGCGAGGGCGAAGGCGCGGTCGGTGAGGCCGCGGACGCCGTGGCCGACGGGGGCGCGCTCGCTCTCGTACGTCGCCAGCAGCCGTTCGGGTGCCCTGCCGTGGCAGACCTGGGCGAGTTTCCAGCCCAGGTTCAGGGCGTCCTGGATGCCGGTGTTCATGCCCTGGGCGCCGGCCGGGCTGTGGATGTGCGCCGCGTCGCCGGCCAGGAAGAAGGGGCCCGAACGGTAGCGTGCGGCGCCCCGGTTGTGCAGGCGGAAGGCGGTCGCCCACACCGGGTCGCGCAGCACCAGGCCGTCCGGCGTCCAGCGGTCGACGATCCGCTGGAGGAGCTCCCGCGTCACCTCGGCGTCGACGGGCGTCCCGGGCGGGCGCATCGCGAGCATCCGCCAGGTGGCCGGTTCGCCGAGCGGGAAGAAGAACAGCATCCCGGCGCCGGTCGGATAGCTGTGCGCGGCGCCCTGCTCCAGCCCGTCGACCTCCAGGTCGGCCAGCAGGAACGTCTGCGGATAGGCGTACCCCTCGAAGCCGATGCCCGCCTGGGTCCGTACGGTGCTGTGGGCGCCGTCGCAGCCGACGACGTACCGGGCGCGCACGGTCTCCTCCGCGCCGTCCCGCCGCAGCCGGCAGGTGACGAGCCCGCCCGTCCGCTCCGCCCCCACCAGCTCCGTGCCCCGCTCGACCTCGACGTCCCGCGCGGCCAGCCAGGTGCCCAGGACGCGCTCGGTCTCGGCCTGCGAGAGGAACAGCAGGAAGGGGTACGGCGTGTCGTCGCAGCCGATGTCGAACAGCGGCAGCCGCACCACCCGCCGCGGCAGATGCAGACACAGCCGGACCGCCGGGTTGCCCCGCTCGACCAGTTCCTCCGTGATCCCGAACCCGGCCAGGGCCTCCAGGGTGCGGGGCTGGATCGCGAGCGCCCGGGACTCCCGTACCCGGTCCAAGGAGCGGTCCACGATCCTGAACCGGGCCCCGTGCGCGCCCAGTTGGGCGCCGAGGGCGAGTCCGGTCGGTCCCGCGCCCACCACGAGCACGTCCAGCGGAGCCGTCATGACTCCACGGTAGTGCTTCAGCATATTTGCGTGGAAGCGCAAGTATCGTCGTGGGACGAGGAGCGGGCCGAGCGGTCGGTGACCGTACTCAAGGCGGTCGCGGACCCTTCGCGCTACCGGCTGCTGTAGGCGCTGAGCGGGCGGGAGCTGCCGATCGGCCGTCTCGCGGAGTTCATCGAGTTCATCGAGTTCATCGGCGCGCACGTCCCGGCCACCTCACAGCACCTGGCGAAGCTGCGCGCCGCCGGGCTGGTGCCGTCCCGGCGGGAGGGCGCCCGGATCTTCTACCGGGTGGCGGGTCCGCAGGCGCGGGCTCTGCTGGAGGGCGCGGCGCGGGCGGCGGACGCGGCGCAGGCCGCGTCGGCCGGTGGGGCCGAAGCCGGTGCCCGCGCCGTGGGCGTCCGGCGCAGGGCGGTCGTCGGGCACTGAGGGCTCACGCCCCCGTCCGGCGCCAGGCGGCAAGGACCACGGCCGGTTCCCGGCTGATCCGGGCGATCGCGCGCTCCGCCGGGGTGTTGTCGGCGCCGCGGGGGGGATGTCGGCGCGCATCCGGACCCGGCCCTCCTCCCCCGCCACCGTGTCCGGAGAGGGCGCGGCGCAGGCCGATCAGGCCGAGGCCCCGCCGGGGACCGCCCGGACGCGGACCACCGAGACCGGTACCCTCTCCCGCCACCGTGGCGGTCGACCACCGCGTGCAGCAGGGTGCGGACATGGGCCTCGCCCCGAGCGGCGACCACGGCCTCCACGCGGTACGGCGTGCGCACCTCGTCACCGGATCCGGGCCGCCGGTCCAGGTGCCGCGCGAGTCCGCGTACGCCGATGTCGGCCGCGACGATCACCGCCGCTCGCGGGGGGGCTACGCCGCCACCCGGAGCCTGGCGTGAGAAGTAGCCTCGGTCAGTGTCCGCGCGGGGCGTACATGATCACGGCCATGCCCGCGAGGCAGATCAGCGCGCCGGTCACGTCGAAGCGGTCGGGGCGGTAGCCGTCGGCGACCATGCCCCAGGCGATCGACCCGGCGACGAAGATGCCGCCGTACGCGGCCAGGATCCGGCCGAAGTCGGCGTCCGGCTGGAGGGTGGCGACGAAGCCGTACAGGCCCAGGGCGATGACACCGGCCCCGATCCAGACCCAGCCCCGGTGCTCCCGCACGCCCTGCCAGACCAGCCAGGCACCCCCGATCTCGAACAGCGCGGCCAGGACGAACAGGAGGACGGAACGGGCGACGAGCACGGGGCGAGTCCTTCGGTACGCGAAGTGAGCGGGCACGGCAGTGCGGGCGAGGCGTGGGCAGGCCCAGGAGACGGGACACCGAGGAGGGGGACACCCCCCGACGTCCGGTCCGCACACCGGTGACGGTAGCCCCTCGGCCTCGCTCCTCCAGCCGAGGGGCACGGTCGTAGCGCGATCGCGGACCGAACCGGATCCGGTACGGCGGCAGGGGCGGCGATGGGTGCGGCGGCGGCGCCGAAGTGGACCGCCTGGCCGCCGCTGCCGGTGGCGGCGGCGCTGCTCCTAGCGCCCGCGGACCGCCGGGCCGCGCCGCGGACCAGGTCACGGCCCTATTGGTGGCGGCGGTCGCGGCGGCGCCGAGCACGCCGGCCGATCCGCACGCCTCCATCGAGCACGCGGCGCTCCTCCCACCCAGCTCGGCGGGGACCAGCTCGCCCGCTACCCGGTCACCTGCTCGCCACCACGCCCCCGGCGGACACACCCTCGCCATCGCGGCCCCGGCGATGAGCACCCTCCCGGTGAGCGCCCGGCCGGTCGCACGCCCGCCCCGCACACCTTCGCAGGGCTGCCCCAACTCCCCCTCCCGGCCCACGAGTCGGGGCTCGTAAGCCCCCGCCCCCCGCGCCCAGTCACCCACCCGATCAAGCCCACGTCACCGCTTGCGTCCCACCCCGCAGTACGCGTCGACCCCCGCGGGAGCGGTCGTGTCGGAGTCGGGGCGCCACTCGGGAACGCGGACGACGCCGGGGTCCAGCAGGTCGAGGCCGTCGAAGAAGGCGGCGATCTCGGCGACGCTGCGTACGTAGTACGGGACGGCGCCGCTCTTGTTGTAGGCCTCCGACGCGGCGATCATGCCCTCGCTGGTGGCGGTGCTGTCGCTGATGACCAGGTAGCTGCCCGAGGGCAGTCCGGCCATGAGGCGGGAGACCAGGTCGCGGGCCTGCGCGTGGTCGGCCACGTGGCCGAGGGTGTTGAGGATCATCAGGGCGACCGGACGGGACAGGTCCAGGGTGCCGGCGGCGGCCTCCAGGACGGCCTCGGGCTCGTACAGGTCGGCGTCCAGGTAGGCGGTACGACCCTCGCGGCTGCTGGTGAGCAGGGCGTGCGCGTGGGCGAGGACGACGGGGTCGTTGTCGACGTAGACGATGCGGGCGTCCGGTGCGACGCGCTGGGCGACCTCGTGGGTGTTGTCGGCGGTGGGCAGGCCGGTGCCGACGTCCAGGAACTGCCGTACGCCCTGCTCACCCGCGAGGTGGCGGACGGCGCGGCCCAGGAAGTGGCGGCTGGTGAGCGCCACGTCGACGAGGCCGGGGAAGATCTCCTTGATCTCGTCCCCGATCCGCTGGTCGACCTCGTAGTGGTCCTTGCCGCCGACGAAGTAGTTCCAGAAGCGGGCCGAGTGCGGCTTGGAGGTGTCGATGCGGGCATCCGCCCGGGCAGCGGCGGTGGGGTCGGACACGGCAGGTCCTCCTGCGGGTCGGCGTCGGTGATCAGGCACCAACGTAGGTGAACCTCCGGTGCGCACAGGCGGGTTCGGCCCACACACCCCTCACACACCGTGGAGTTTTGGCCAACCCTTTCACCGCCCCCCTTCACCCTCTTCACGTGCGGAAACGTGTCGTTCATTGAGTACGCCACCCGAGGTAACAAGCGGTTTCTAACGTCTCCCCCCATGGATTCTGGGTTGTATACACAGTCGGACACGGCCGAGGCGCGGCCCGGCGCGATCGCGCCGGGGAAGACGGACCAGGCGGTGAAGGAGACCCTGGAGGACTACACCCTCCGCTTCGCGCCCCGCAGCTACCGGCGCTGGACGCCGATGGTGGTGGCGACGACCGCCCTCGGCGGCATCGCCTACATGGCCGACTTCTCCATCGGCGCGGGCATCGGCCTGGCCCACGGCACCGGCAACGCCCTCGTGGCGATCGCCGTCGCCGCGGTGGTCATCTTCGTCACCGGCTTCCCGCTGGCGTACTACGGAGCCCGCTACAACATCGACCTGGATCTGATCACCCGCGGCTCCGGGTTCGGCTACTACGGCTCGGTCCTCACCAGCGTCATCTTCGCCAGCTTCACCTTCATCTTCTTCGCCCTCGAAGGCTCGATCATGGCCCAGGGCCTCAAACTGGGCCTCGGGCTGCCGCTGTGGCTGGGCTATCTGGTCTCCACGCTGATGGTGATCCCGCTGGTGATCTACGGCATGAAGGCGCTCAGCAAGCTCCAGGTGTGGACCACCCCGGTCTGGCTCGTCCTGATGGTCGCCCCGCTGGTCTACCTGATCGCCACCGACCCCGGCACGGTCGGCCGCTTCCTCTCCTACGCGGGCACCGACGGCGAGGGCGGCGTCAACACCGCCTCCGTGCTGCTGGGGGCCGGCGTCTGCCTGTCCCTCATCGCCCAGATCGGCGAGCAGATCGACTACCTGCGCTTCATGCCGCCCAAGACCGAGGCGAACAAGCGCAGTTGGTGGACCGCGGTCGCCATGGCCGGTCCCGGCTGGGTGGTCCTGGGCGCGCTCAAGCAGGCCATCGGGGTCTTCCTCGCCGTCTACATCCTGGCCGAGGTCGGTCCGACGGCGGCGCCCGAGCCGATCCAGCAGTTCCGCGGCGCCTTCGACGCGATGATGCCGTCCTGGCTGGTGATCCCGCTGGCCGTGGCGCTCGTCGTGATCAGCCAGATCAAGATCAACGTCACCAACGCGTACTCCGGTTCGCTGGCATGGACCAACTCCTTCACCCGCGTCACCCGGCACTACCCCGGCCGGATGGTCTTCGTCCTGGTCAACCTGGGCTTCGCGCTCGCGCTGATGGAGGCGGACATGTTCAGCTTCCTCAACAGCATCCTGGGCTTCTACTCGAACTGCGCCATCGCCTGGGTCGTCACCGTCGCCACCGACATAGGCGTCAACAAGTACCTGCTGAAGATCTCCCCGCTCCGGCCGGAGTTCCGCCGGGGCATGCTGCACGCCGTCAACCCGGTCGGCGTCGTCGCCTTCGTCGCCGCCTCCGCGCTGTCCATCGCCATGTACTTCCACGCCCTCGGCGACACCCTCCAGCCGTACTCCCCCGTCGCCGCCGCCGTCATCGCCTTCGTCCTCACCCCGCTGATGGCCGTCGTCACCAAGGGCAGGTACTACCTGCGCCGCACCGACGACGGCATCGACGAACCGCTCCTGGACACCGACGGCAACCCCAGCGCCACGACGTACGACTGCCATGTCTGCCACCGCCCCTACGAGCGCCCCGACCTGGCCGCCTGCCGTACGCACGACGCGGTCGTCTGCTCCCTGTGCCTGAGCACCGACAAGGCCGGCGACCACGTGCTGCCGGCGACGGCCGTTCAGCCGGTGCGGTAGAGGGCCGTGAGCAGTTCCACGACGGCCTGGGTGGCGGGATGGGCCTCGTCGCGCCACCAGGCCAGGCGCACGGCGATCGGCTCGGCGTCGCGGACCGGACGGTAGACGATGCCGCGGCGCGGGTACTGGTCGGCGGTCGACTCCGCGGTCACGCCGACGTACCGGCCGGTGGAGATGAGCGTGAGCCAGTCGTCCACGTCGTGGGTCTCCTCGGTCCGCGGACGGGCGTCCGCCTCCCACAGCTCGGGGGTCGTGGTGCCGGTCCGGCGGTCGATCAGGAGGGTGCGCCCGGCGAGGTCGGCGAGCCGCACCGAACGGCGCCGGGCCAGGGGGTCGTCGGCGGCCAGGGCGCACAACCGCCGTTCCAGGCCGACGATGACGGAGTCGAACCCGCGGGCCCTCGGGCGGCCTGCGCAGCACGGCCAGATCGCAGCCGCCCTCCGCGAGACCGGCGGTGGCGGAGTTGACCCGGACGAGATGCAGGTCGGTACCGGGATGCGCCTGGGCCCAGCGGCGCTGGAACGCCGAGGTGTGCCGGCCGAGCGCCGACCAGGCGTAGCCGATCCGCAGCCGGGTGTGGCCCGAGGTGGCCTCCAGGACCAGGTCGTCCACCTCACCGAGCACCCGCCGGGCCTGCGTCACCACCCGCTGCCCGGTCGCGGTGGGCGTCACCTCCCGTGAGGTGCGGCGCAACAGCCGTACGCCGAGGGCCCGTTCGAGCGAGGCCAGGGTGCGGGACACGGCCGCCTGGGAGACCCCGAGCGCGATGGCCGCGTCGGTGAAGGTGCCCTCGTCGGCGATCGCGACGAGACAGCGCAGCTGTTTGAGCTCCACGTCATGCATGCGCACAGCGTATGGATGGAACGGCGTACGCATTTTGCGCATACGAGGGGACGCCACACGATCGGCGTATGTCTGCCGCGCCCTTCTCCGCAGCCGCGCACTCCTCGACAGCCGCGCACTCCTCCACGGCCGTGTCTCTCCCCGCGGCCGCGTCGCCGCCCACCGTCGCCGACCCCTGCACGGCCGCTCCCCCGCCCGGCGCCGACCCGGCGGCACCCGCCCGTGGGCGTCTCGCCGGTGTCGTCACCATGGTCGCCAGCGGGCTGTCCAACCAGACGGGGGCCGCGCTCGGCTCCCTCGCCTTTCCCGTCCTCGGCCCGGTCGGGGTCGTGGCGATCCGTCAGTACGTCGCCGCGCTCGCCCTGTTGGCGGTGGGCCGGCCCCGGCTGCGGTCCTTCACCCGGCGGCAGTGGTGGCCGGTGCTGCTGCTCGGCCTGGTCTTCGGGGCGATGAACCTGTCCCTGTACAGCGCCGTCGACCGCGTCGGCCTCGGGCTCGCGGTGACCCTGGAGTTCCTCGGCCCGCTCACCGTCGCCCTCGCCGCCACGCGCCGCCGCGTGGACCTGTGCTGCGCGTCGGTCGCGGCCGTGGGTGTGGTGACGCTGCTGCGTCCGCGCCCCTCGGCCGACTACCTCGGGATGGGCCTGGGGCTGCTGGCCGCCGCCTGCTGGGCGTCGTACATCCTGCTCAACCGCACGGTCGGCCGGCGGGTGCCCGGCGCCCAGGGCTCCGCCGCGGCCGCCGCGTTCTCCGCGTTGATGTTCCTGCCGGTCGGCGCGGTGCTCGTGCTGCGCGAGCCGCCGACCGCGGTGGCCGTGGGGTACGCGGTGGCGGCCGGCGTGCTGTCCTCGGCGGTGCCGTATCTGGCGGACCTGTTCACCCTGCGCCGGGTACCGGCCCAGGCCTTCGGACTGTTCATGAGCGTCAACCCGGTCCTCGCCGCCGTCGTGGGGTGGGTCGGCCTCGGCCAGGACCTGGACTGGACGGAGTGGGCGAGCATCGGCGCGATCGTCACCGCGAACACGCTGAGCATCGCCGTGCGCCGGACATGACACGGCCACCCCGCCCTGCCCCTGCCCCACGCCGCCCGGCCCCACACCGTCCCGACCCCGCCGCCAACGACCCCACCCCCACCACCCCCCGCCGTCCCGCCCCGACGCGACAGCCCTACGACTCCCTGCCCCCCGGCGTCCCGACGGGCGCCCGCCCCGGCTCCCCCGCCGCCGGACGGTCGTGCCCGGCGCGTGCGAGCGGGAGGAGCAGCAGGGCGGCGGCGAGGGGCGCGGCGGCCGTCACCGCGCCGGAGATGTGCAGTCCGCGGACGAAGCCGTCCGAGAAGCGCGCGGTGCCGGGCACGGTACCGGCCTGGGTGGCGACGACGAGGCCGAGGACGGCGACACCGAGCGCGGTGCCCACCTGCCGGTGCTGATCGCCGCGGCGCCAGCGAGGCGGTGGGCGCGCGGGTCGCCGAGTGCGAGGCGCAGCTGGCCCGGCTGACCGCCGCCCGCGGCTATCTGGCCCATCTGCTGTCCTGCCCCAGCGAGCACCCCACCGACGAGTGCCCGTACCTGGCCGAGGAGATCGACGAGTATCTCGCCCGCATGAAGCGCGTGTGACGGAACCGTTGACGGGGGCATGCCCTCCACTTATCTTCTGACCGAATTCACGAACCACGTTCGGTATCACGAACAAAGTGGGTCGAGTGCTGCGCCGCCGACGGGCCCGACCCGAGCCGTCCCTTCTGACGACCCCTCCCCTGAGCCGTCCCTGTCCGATCTGGAGAACTCCTTTGAGACGCACCGCAGTTCGCCTGCTCCTGGCCGCGCTGGTCGCGCTCGCCGCGTGTCTGGTCGGCCCGGGACCCGCCGCCCACGCCGCCGCGCCCGCCTCTCCGGCGGTGACCTACACCAACCCGATCGCGGAGAAGCGGGCCGACCCGCACATCGTCAAGCACACCGACGGCTACTACTACTTCACCGCCACCGTCCCCGAGTACGACCGGATCGTGCTGCGCCGGGCCACGACCATCCAGGGCCTGTCGACGGCTCCGGAGACGACGATCTGGACCAAGCACACCAGCGGTGTGATGGGCGCGCACATCTGGGCACCGGAGATCCACTTCATCGACGGCAAGTGGTACGTCTACTTCGCCGCCGGGGCCACCAACGACATCTGGGCGATCCGGATGTACGTCCTGGAGGGCACCGGCGCCAACCCGCTCACGGCCACCTGGACGGAGAAGGGGCAGATCAGGACCCAGTGGGAGAGCTTCTCGCTGGACGCCACGACCTTCGTCGTGAACGGCGTGCGCTATCTGTCCTGGGCCCAGCGCGACCCGTCCGTGAACAACAACACGGACGTCTACCTCGCGAGGATGGCCAACCCCTGGACGATCACCGGGACGCCCGTGTTGCTGTCGCGGCCCACCTACTCCTGGGAGACGGTCGGGTACAAGGTCAACGAGGGCCCAGCGGTGATCCAGCGCAACGGCAAGGTCTTCATGACGTACTCCGCCAGCGCGACCGACAGCAACTACTGCCTCGGCCTGCTGTCCGCCTCCGCGAGCGCCGACCTGCTCAACGCGGCGAACTGGACGAAGAGTTCGACCCCCGTCTTCACCAGCAACACGTCGACCGGGCAGTACGGTCCGGGCCACAACTCCTTCACCGTCTCCGAGGACGGAAAGTCGGACGTCCTCGTCTACCACGACCGCAACTACAAGGACATCAGCGGCGATCCGCTGAACGACCCCAACCGCCGCACCCGCGTCCAGAAGCTGTACTGGAAGGCCGACGGCACCCCCGACCTCGGCATCCCGGTGGCCGACGGGGTCACCCCGCAGCGCCTGTCGTCGTACAACTTCCCGACCCGTTTCGTGCGCCACTGGGAGTACCGGGCCCGCGTCGACGCGAACGTCTCGCCGCTCGCCGACTCGCAGTTCCGGGTCGTGCCCGGGCTGTCCGGCAACGGCACGGTGTCCCTGGAGTCCGCCAACTTCCCCGGCTACTACCTGCGGCACGTCGACTTCGAGCTGCGGGTGGTGAGGAACGACGGCTCGGCACAGTTCGCCGCCGACGCGAGCTTCTTCAGGCGGGCGGGCCTGGCGGACTCCGCGGGCGTCTCCTACGAGTCGTCCAACTATCCCGGCCGGTACGTCCGCCACTGGGAGTACCTGCTGTACGTACAGGCCCTGAGCACGGCCACGGACCGGGCGGACGCCACGTTCTACGCCGAGTGACGCCCGCCCGCGCCCCCGGCGCCGCCGGCTCCGGTGTCGTAGGCCGTCTCGATCGGCCGCTCGTCGGCCAGGACGTGCCCCTGCGGCGGCCCCTTCAGCAGCGCGCGCACGGCGGTGAGGAGGTCCGGCGCCACATGGGCGGCGCGGGCCGTCTCCTCGGGCGGGGTCTCGGGCGTCGGTACGAGGATGCCGTGGGCGCCCGCCCGGTGCGCGGCCTCGACGTCCGCGCCGAGGGGGCCGACGACCACGCAGTCCGAGGGGGCCGTGCAGACGCGTCCGACGGCCCACAGGATCAGGCCCGGTTCCGGCGGGCGGCAGTGGCAGCCGTCGTCGGGGGCGTGGGGGCAGACGCCCCGCACGTCGAAGGGGCCGAGGAGTTCGTCGACCCGGCGGTCCACGTGCCGGACGTCGGCGTCCGTGAGCAGCCCGCGCGCGATGCCGGGCTGGCTGGTGACGAACCCGGTGCGGATCCCCCGTAGCCGCAGCATCCCGAGCGCCTCGCGGGCACCGGCGACGGGGCGGACCCGGTCGGGGTCGGCGTTGTCGGGGACGTTCTCCACGAGCGTGCCGTCACGGTCGAACAGCACCGTCCTCACCCCGCTCATACGGCCACCTCCCGCCAGGCGGGGGCGTGCCGGTGCCGCCATCGTCCGCTCAGCCAGTGCCAGGTCGCCGTGGGCGGGATGAGCACGCTGGTGGCGAGCATGGTGGTCACCTCGTACCGGGTGCGGGGCCCGGCGGTGATGCGCTTCCGGGCGAACTCCCCGGTGGCGGCGGCCCAGCCGAGCGCGGCGGCCGTGGCGGCCCGCCGCCGGCCCGCGACCGCCAGGGCGCACGCGGCGGCACCCGCGGCCGTCGTCGCGAGGTGGGCGCGCAGCCGGCCGCGCGGGGCCACCGCCTTCTCCCACCAGCCGGGGCCGTGCAGATGGCGCATGAGGGCGTCGTCGGCGGTGCCGCGCTGGGCCCGCAGCGACACCCAGCGGCCGGCGGGACGCACGGCGTGCCGGGTGGTGCGTCGCCCCTGGTGGATGCGCCAGCCGGCGTCGAGGACCCGCAGGGCGAGGTCGGTGTCCTCGCGCCAGGCCCGCCGGAAGCGTTCGTCGAAACCGCCGACCCGCTTCAGGACCTCCGTGCGGTAGGCCATGTCGGCGGTGGTCCACCGGGCCCGCGCCCGGCCGGCCGTCTCGCGCTCCCAGTCGGTGAGGCGGCGCTCCCCGGGCAGCGGTACGGCGATGACGCCCTGGACGCCCGCGGTGTCCGGGCCCGCCTCGGCCAGGTCCCCCACCACCTGCTCGCACCAGTGCGGGCCGACCTGGACGTCGTCGTCGAGGAAGACCACCCAGGGCGAGGCGGCCGTACGCAGGCCGGTGTTGCGCGCGGCGGCCGGCCCGTGTCCGCCGCCCCGGACCACCGTCGCGCGGTCGCGCAGCTCCCCGAGGACGCTCAGCGGATGCTCCAGCGGGCCCGGGTCGGGGTCGGGCCGGTCGTCGACGAGGACGATCTCCCGTGGGGCCGGTCCGGTCGCCGCCGCGAGTGCCGCCAGGCAGTCGGCGAGGGTGTCGCGCACGAGGGTCGGGACGACCACGGCGTAGGGCACGGATCCGGTGCCGCCGGTGACCGCGGCCCGACGCGGTGCGGGTCCGCTCACGGGACTCTCCTCACTCTCGCCTTCACTTCCGTGCCGGATCGGGTAACCCTCCGGGGCGCGGGTACGCACACCGGCCCGCACCCGACTGGGCCAAGAGTGTGAGACGTATACGAACAAGCCGCTGAGCAGGCCGGATTCCCTACGATCGTTGTGTGGTCACCTTTCTTCTCGAACGCACGGCACCGCTCCCTCTCGACGAGGCGTGGCGCCGCCTCACGGACTGGCCCCGCCACGGCACGGTGGTGCCCCTGACCCGTGTCACCGTGATCACCGCCCCGCCGACGGGCGAGGGCACCGTCTTCGTGGCCCGTTCGGGAATCGGTCCCCTCTCCTTCGACGACCGCATGGAGGTCACCGTGTGGCGTCCCCCCACGGACGACCTCCCCGGCCTGTGCCGCCTGGACAAACGCGGCCGGGTCGTCACCGGCTGGGCCGAGATCGAGGTACGGCCGGGCCCCGGGGGCCGCTCGCGCGTGCTCTGGCGTGAGGAACTCCGGCTCCGCCTCCTCCCCCGCTTCCTCGACCCCCTGCTGGGACCGCCGGCCCGGTATGTGTTCGGGCGCGCGGTCAACGGCCTGCTGCGGAAGCCGTGAGCCGGTCCGCCCTCGCCGGCTGGGACGACACCGCTTCGCGGCGGGCCTGGGCTTCCGCCAGGTGGACACCACCCGAGCGGGTACGCCGGCTGCTCACACCGGGCGGGGTCTGGATGGTGACGACCCCGCTGACCGGCCGGCTGCCCGAGGAGCGGCACCGCATCGGGCTGACGCCCGAGGAGGTCGCCGTCGCGACGGAGGGCTGGGCCGAGGGGGCGTGGTACGACCTGGAGCCGAACGGCGTGCGCTGTTTCGTGCTGCGGGCCGGCTCAGGCCACTGAGCCGATGCGTCCCGTCGGCGCCGACGTCCCGTCGTGGTGGATCGGGGTGTGGGCGCCCGTGAGGGAGACGCCGCTGCCGCCGCGCCGGACGGCGACGATCTCCGCGGCGATGGACAGTGCGGTCTCCTCGGGCGTACGGGCGCCGAGGTCCAGCCCGATCGGGGACCGCAGGCGGGCCAACTCCAGCTCGGTGACGCCGACTTCGCGCAACCGCTCGTTGCGGTCGAGGTGGGTCCGGCGCGAGCCCATCGCGCCGACGTACGCCACCGGCAGACGCAGCGCCAGCCGGAGCAGCGGTACGTCGAACTTGGCGTCGTGGGTGAGCACGCACAGCACGGTCCTGGCGTCCACCTCCGTGCGCTCCAGATACCGGTGCGGCCACTCGACGGCGATCTCGTCGGCCTCCGGGAAGCGGGCCCGGGTGGCGAACACCGGGCGGGCGTCGCACACCGTCACGTGGTAGCCGAGGAACCTCCCGACCCGTACCAGCGCCGACGCGAAGTCGATCGCGCCGAAGACGATCATCCGGGGCGGCGGGACGGAGGACTCGACGAGCACGGTGAGCGGGGCGCCGCAGCGCGACCCCTGCTCGCCGATCTCCAGCGTGCCGGTGCGGCCCGCGTCCAGGAAGGCGCGGGCTTCGGCGGCGACCGTACGGTCCAGTTCGGGATGGGCGCCGAAGCCACCGTCGTAGAAGCCGTGGCCGGGGCCGTCGTGCGGGCCCTCGGGACGGACCAGCAGCGCCCGCCCGACGAGGTCCGCCGGGCCGGACACGATCCGCGCCAGCGCTGCCGCCCGCCCACCTGCCGCGGCTTCCAGCGCGGCCGTGACGACCGTACGGACGGGATCACCGGACCGTACCGGTGTGACCAGGATGTCGATGACCCCGCCGCAGGTCAGGCCCACGGCGAAGGCGTCGTCGTCGCTGTAGCCGAAGCGCTCCAGGACCGACTCCCCGTCCCGCAGCGCCTGTTGGCACAGCTCGTAGACCGCGCCCTCCACACAGCCGCCGGAGACCGAGCCGATGGCCGTGCCGTCGGCGTCCACCGCGAGGGCGGCGCCGGGTTGGCGGGGCGCGCTGCCGCCGACGGCCACGACGGTGGCCACGGCGAAGTCGCGTCCCTGCTCGACCCACCGGTCGAGCTCTTCGGCGATGTCCAGCATGTCTCGGTCTCCTTGACGGCGGCGGTGGGCTTTCCCGTGCGGGTGTCCTAGTGGACGCCCATCCAGCTCTCGATGGGGTTGAGGGCGTAGTAGACGAAGAAGATCGCGGTCAGGCCCCACATGAACGCCCCGATCTCCCGGGCCTTGCCCTGGGCGACCTTGATGGCGGTGTAGCTGATGACTCCGGCGGCGACGCCCGCGGTGATGGAGTAGGTGAACGGCATGATCACGACGGTGAGGAAGACGGGGATCGCGGTGGCCCGGTCGGCCCAGTCCACGTGCCGCGCGTTCGTCATCATCATGCCGCCGATCACCACGAGGGCGGCGGCCGCGACCTCGCCCGGAACGATCGCCGTGAGCGGGGTGAAGAACAGACAGGCCGCGAAGAACAGGCCGGTGACGACGGAGGACAGGCCCGTGCGGGCGCCCTCGCCGACACCGGTGGCCGACTCGACGAACACGGTCTGGCCGGAGGCGCCGGACACCCCGCCGATCGCTCCGCCCGCGCCGTCGATGAACAGCGCCTTGGACAGGCCCGGCATCCGGCCCTTGGCATCGGCGAGTTCGGCCTCGGTGCCGACGCCGATGATGGTGGCCATCGCGTCGAAGAACCCGGCGAGGACCAGCGTGAACACGATCATGCCGACCGTCATCGCGCCGACCTCGCCCCAGCCGCCGAACTCGACATGGCCGAAGAGCGAGAAGTCCGGCATGGACACCGCACTGCCGTGCAGTTCGGGAGCCCCGCCGGCCCACTGCTTCGGGTCGATGACGCCCAGGGCATTGAGGAGTACGGCGAGCACGGTGCCGCCGAGGATGCCGATCAGGATCGCGCCGGGGACACCGCGCGCCTGGAGCATGAAGATGGCGAGCAGGGTGAGCGCGAACAACAGCACCGGCCAGCCCGCGAGTTCACCGGCCGGGCCGAGGCTGACCGGGGTCGCCTCGCCCTGGTGCACGAAGCCGGCCTTGTAGAAGCCGATCAGGGCGACGAACAGGCCGATGCCCATGGTGATCGCGTGCTTGAGGGCCAGCGGGATGGCGTTCATGATCATCTCGCGCAGGCCGGTGACGACCAGCAGCATGATGACCACGCCGTACATCACGCACATGCCCATGGCCTGCGGCCAGGTCATCACGGGCACGACCTGCGAGGCGAGGACGCCGGAGACGGAGAGTCCGGCGGCGAGCGCGAGCGGCACCTTGCCGAAGAAGCCCATGAGCAGCGTGGTGAGGGCCGCCGCGAACGCGGTCGCGGTGATCAGGGCCTGCTGGCCGAGCGTGGCTCCCGCCACGTCCTTGCCGGACAGGATCAGCGGGTTGAGCAGGAGGATGTACGCCATCGCCATGAAGGTGGTGACGCCGCCGCGCACCTCGCGCGCGAGCGTGGATCCTCGCCGGGATATGTGGAAGTACCGGTCGAGCCAGGACCGGCCGGCCGGGACGCGGGTGCCTTCGCCCGCGTCCTCGGCCGTGGTCCTGGGCTCCAGGGACTGTTGGGTCATGGTGCCGTCTCCCAAGTTTCAGAGGGGGTTGGGATTTCACGACCCGGGGGACGGCCCGAGACGAACAGTGGACGAGCAGGACGAACAGAGGGGACCCGGAGGATGAGGGCCCCCGGGGGACTCAGCTGCCCGTGAGGTGTTCCGGGCGTACCGGTGTCCTGTTCAGCTCCAGCCCCGTCGCGTTGCGGATCGCCGCGAGGACGGCCGGGGTGGAGGACAGGGTGGGTGCCTCGCCGACGCCGCGCAGTCCGTAGGGCGCGTGGTCGTCGGCGAGTTCGAGCACGTCGACGGGGATGGTCGGCGTGTCGAGGATGGTGGGGATCAGGTAGTCCGTGAAGGAGGGGTTCCTGACCTTGGCCGTTACGGGGTCGACGATGATCTCCTCCATGACGGCGACGCCCAGTCCCTGGATCGTGCCGCCCTGGATCTGGCCGACGACGGACAGCGGGTTGAGCGCCTTGCCGACGTCCTGGGCGCAGGCCAGTTCGATGACCTTGACCAGCCCGAGTTCGGTGTCGACCTCCACGACCGCGCGGTGCGCGGCGAAGGAGTACTGCACATGGCCGTTGCCCTGGCCGGTGCGCAGGTCGAAGGCCTCGGTGGGCCGGTGCCGCCACTCGGCCTCGACCTCGACGCTCTCGTCCTCCAGTACGTCGACCAGGTCGGCGAGGACCTCGCCGCCGTCGGTGACGACCTTGCCGCCCTCCAGCAGCAGCTCGGCGGTGGCCCAGGCCGGGTGGTAGGAGCCGAACCTGCGGCGCCCGATCTCCAGGACCTTCTCCCGGACCAGCTCGCAGGAGTTCTTGACGGCGCCGCCGGTGACGTAGGTCTGCCGCGACGCGGACGTCGAACCGGCGCTGCCCACCTGGGTGTCGGCCGGGTGGATGGTCACCTGGGTGACGCCCAGTTCGGTGCGGGCGATCTGCGCGTGGACGGTGACTCCGCCCTGCCCGACCTCCGCCATGGCCGTGTGCACGGTGGCGACGGGCTCCCCGGCGATGACCTCCATACGGACCTTCGCCGTCGAGTAGTCGTCGAAGCCCTCGGAGAAGCCGACGTTCTTGATGCCGACCGCGTAGCCGACACCGCGGACGACGCCTTCGCCGTGCGTGGTGTTGGACAGCCCGCCGGGCAGCTGCCGGACGTCCGCCTCCTCGCCCGCGGAGAGCCACTGCTGCTCGGGCGGCAGGGGCATCGCCTTGACGCGGCGCAGGAGTTCGGCGACCGGCGCCGGGGAGTCGACCGGCTGCCCGGTCGGCATGATCGTCCCCTGCTCCATGGCGTTGAGCTGCCGGAACTCCACCCGGTCCACACCCACCGCGTCGGCCAGTTTGTCCATCTGCGCCTCGTAGGCGAAGCACGCCTGGACCGCGCCGAAGCCGCGCATGGCGCCGCAGGGCGGGTTGTTGGTGTAGAGGGCGATGGCCTCGATGTCGACGTCGTCGACGACGTACGGCCCGACACCCAGTGACGCGGCGTTGCCGACGACCGCCGGCGAGGCGGAGGCGTACGCGCCGCCGTCCAGCACGATCCGGCACTTGACGTGGGTGAGCTTGCCGTCCTTGGTGGCGCCGTGCTCGTAGTAGAGCTTGGCGGGGTGGCGGTGGACGTGCCCGAAGAAGGACTCGAACCGGTTGTAGACGATCTTGACGGGCTTGCCCGTCCGCAGCGCCAGCAGACAGGCGTGGATCTGCATCGACAGGTCCTCGCGCCCGCCGAAGGCACCGCCGACACCGGACAGCGTCATGCGCACCTTGCGCTCGGGCAGCCCGAGCACGGGCGCGATCTGCCGCAGGTCGCTGTGCAGCCACTGGGTGGCGATGTACAGATGGACGCCCCCGTCCTCCTCCGGTACGGCGAGCCCCGACTCGGGACCGAGGAAGGCCTGGTCCTGCATGCCGAAGGTGTACTCGCCCTCGACGACGAAGTCGGCGCGCTCGCGGGCCGCCGCGACATCGCCGCGGATGATCGGCTGCCGGTGGACGATGTTCGGGTGCGGGACGTGACCGACATGGTGGTCGTCGCGGCCCTCGTGGACGAGGATCGCGTCCGGCGCGGTCGCGGAGGCCTCGTCGGTGATGACCGGAAGCTCCCGGTACTCGACCTTGATCTTGGCGGCCGCACGACGGGCGGTCTCCGGATGATCGGCGGCCACGATGGCGACCGGCTCGCCGTGGTGCCGGACCTTGCCGTGGGCGAGGACGGGCGTGTCCTGGATCTCCAGCCCGTAGTTCTTCACCTCGGTCGGCAGGTCGTCGTACGTCATGACGGCGTACACACCCGCCAAGGCCAGCGCCTCGCTCGTGTCGATGGACACGATCTCGGCGTGCGCGACGGTCGAGCGGAGGATCTGCCCCCAGAGCATGTCCTCGTGCCACATGTCGGACGAGTACGCGAACTCGCCGGTGACCTTGAGGGTGCCGTCCGGGCGGAGCGTGGACTCGCCGATACCGCCCTTGGTCTGCGACCCCTGGGTGATCTTGGTGGGAGTGCCGTTAGGAGTGGACACGTCAGACCGCCTCTCCCTGTCGGGCCGCCGCCAGACGCACGGCATCCATGATCTTCTCGTAGCCGGTGCAACGGCACAGGTTCCCCGACAGCGCCTCGCGGATGTCCGCGTCGCTCGGGTTCGGGTTGCGCTCCAGCATCTCGTCGGCGGCGACCAGCAGACCGGGCGTGCAGAAGCCGCACTGGACGGCACCGGCGTCGATGAACGCCTGCTGGATCGGCGCGAGTTCGGTGCCCTCACCGGTCTGCGAGTCCTGCCCCTTGGCGGACCACCCCTGGGCGTCCTGAAGCGAGGTACCACAGGAGCCGGAGGCACCGGAGGCACCGGAGGCACCGGAGGCACAACCCCCCTGCTCCCCGCGCTGCTTGGCGAAGTCCGCGAGCCCCTCGACGGTCACGACGTCCCGCCCCTCGGCCTGCCCGGCGGCGACCAGACACGAACACACCGGAACACCGTCCAGACGGACCGTGCAGGACCCGCACTCCCCCTGCTCGCAGGCGTTCTTCGAACCGGGAAGCCCGAGCCGCTCCCGCAGCACGTACAGCAGGGACTCGCCCTCCCACACGTCGTCGGCTTCCTGCGGACGTCCGTTGACAGTGAAATTGACGCGCATCAGGCGGCGCTCCCCTTGTTGGTACGGCCGGCGGTGCCGCGGTACGACTCCCAGGTCCAGGTGAGGGTCCGGCGGGCCATGACCCCCACCGCGTGACGGCGGTAGCTCGCCGTCCCCCGCACGTCGTCGATCGGGTTGCAGGCGCCGGAGCACAGATCCGCGAACTGCTTGGCGACCGACGGCGTGATGATCTTCCCGTTGTCCCAGAACCCGCCTTCTTCCAGAGCGGCGTTCAGGAACTCCTCGGCGGCCTTGGCCCGCACGGGCGTCGGAGCGGCGGACCCGATCCCGGTCCGCACGGTCCGCGTCTCAGGATGCAGCGCGAGCCCGAAGGCACACACGGCGATGACCATCGCATTCCTCGTGCCCACCTTGGAGTACTGCTGAGGCCCGTCGGCCTTCTTGATGCGCACGGCGCGAATGAGCTCATCGGGCGCCAGCGCATTGCGCTTCACGCCGGTGTAGAAGTCATCGACCGGAATGAGCCGCGACCCGCGCACCGACTCGACCTCGACCTCGGCGCCGGCCGCCAGCAGGGCGGGATGGGCGTCGCCGGCCGGGGAGGCGGTACCGAGGTTGCCGCCGACGCCACCGCGGTTGCGGATCTGCGGGGAGGCCACGGTGTGCGAGGCGAGGGCGAGCCCGGGAAGCTCACCGCGCAGGTTCTCCATGATCTTCGTATAGGGGACCGAGGCCCCGAGCCGCACACTCTCCTCACCGACCTCCCACTCCTCCAGATCGCCGATGCGGTTGAGGTCGAGGAGGTACTCGGGCCGGCGGTGGTCGAAGTTGATCTCGACCATCACATCGGTGCCACCCGCAATCGGCACAGCGGTGGGGTGCTCGGCCTTCGCGGCGAGCGCCTCCTCCCAGCTGGCGGGGCGAAGGAAGTCCATGACCGGCTCTCTTCTTCGTCTCGTGAGTCATACAGATGGAGCGGATCGAGCCAATCCGTGTGCGGCGGTCCCGGCTCGTTCATGTGCTGTTTACGCGGAGTGAAACCAGTACACAGCGGTGTACGCCGACCGGGTCAGTCACGGAAACCATGAAGGAGTTGGCTGGTCGGGACCGTCATCTTGTAGATTCGTATGAACGGAGGCCCTCAGTAACCTCCCCGTTTTCCAGGAGAAACGTGAGACACCCCCCACGTGACCTGGGACACAACTCCCGAGACGGCAGACGCCGCCCACCCCTCACCGGACCCACTCCCTCATCGTAGATTTCGAGACAAAGAACGGCGGCGACGAGAATGCGGCTGCGCGCACTGCTGGACACCGACGCGCTGGGCCTGCGGCTGCTCGGCGGCGAGGACGAACTGGATCGCACCGTGCGCGGTGTGATGACCACGGACCTGCGGGACCCCAGCCGCTACCTCTCGGGCGGCGAACTGGTCCTGACCGGCCTCGCCTGGCGCCGCGACGCCACCGACGCCGAACCCTTCGTACGCCTCCTCGTCCAGGCCGGTGTGGCGGCCCTGGCGGCCGGCGAGGCCGAGCTGGGGGACATCCCCGACGACCTGGTCCTGGCCTGCGCCCGCCACCGCCTCCCGCTGTTCGCGGTGCACGAGTCGGTCGCCTTCGCCACGATCACCGAGCACGTCGTACGGCAGGTCTCGGGCGAGCGGGCGGGCGACCTGGCGGCCGTGGTGGACCGCCACCGCCGCATGATGACCTCGGGCCCGGCGGGCGGCGGCCCGGACGTCGTCCTGGACCTCCTCGGCTCGGACCTGGACCTGCGCGCCTGGGTCCTGTCGCCCACGGGCCGCTTGATCGCGGGCTCCAAAGCAGGCTCTCCCGCCCTGCCCCCCGACACCTGCGCCAAGCTGGCCGCGGAACACCTGTCAGCGACCCGCACAGGCCGCAGAGGCCCGCACCGCGTCCCCCTGGGCTCTGCCACCTACTCCCTCTTCCCGATCCGCAGCAGCGGCCGTACCGCGACGGCCTCCCGGGACGTACGCGAGACGGTCCTGTCGGACTGGCTCCTCGCGGTCGAGGCGGACGCGGGCGACTGGCCCGAGGAACGCCTCGATCTCCTCTACGGCGTCACCCAGCTGATCGCGGTGGAACGCGACCGCCGGGACGCGGCCCGCACGGTCCGCCGCCGCCTGGCCCAGGAGGTCCTGGAACTGGTCCAGACGGGAGCCGCCCCCGCGGAGATCGCCGCCCGCCTGCGCGTCGCGGCCCCCGTCCTCCTCCCCGGCCTCGGCGCGGCCCCGCACTGGCAGGTGGTGGTGGCCCGGGTCGAGTGGGACGGCGGCGACCTGGAGGGCGGCCCCGTGGCCCAGTCCCTCCTGGAGGAGATCCTGGTCGACCCGCTCGCCACCGGCCCGGAACCCTCCGACCGCATCGCGGTGGCCCACACAGGCGACGAAGCGATCGCCCTGGTCCCCCTCCCCTCGGTCTCCTCGGAGCACGACGGCTCGGAGACCGGCATCCTCGCCGACCTCCTCCTGGAGTCGGTCCGCGACCCCCTCTCGGCGGGCCTGGACGACGACGGCCGGGTCACCCTGGGCGTCAGCGCCGCGGTCCACTCCGCGGAAGGCCTCCGGGGAGCCCTGGAGGAGGCCCGCCACGCCCGCCGGGTGGCGGCGGCCCGCCCCGGCAGGGTCTGCGCGGCCGGCCACCAGGAACTGGCCTCGCACGTCCTCCTGCTCCCCTTCGTCCCCGACGACGTCCGCCGGGCCTTCACCGCCCGCCTGCTGGACCCCCTGCGCGACTACGACCGCCGCCACCGCGCCGAGCTGATCCCCACCCTCGAGGCCTTCCTCGACTGCGACGGCTCCTGGACCCGCTGCGCCTCCCGCCTCCACCTGCACGTCAACACGCTGCGCTATCGCGTCGGCCGTATCGAGCAGTTGACGGGCCGTGACCTCTCCCGCCTGGAGGACAAGCTGGATTTCTTCCTGGCACTGCGCATGAGCTGAAACCCCGAGGCCCCCACCACCCCACGACTTTGTGAAATCCTTCACCCACCCCCTTGGCTCAAACAACCAATCCATGCTGAGATGCGGCCACCACTCATAGCTCGATGGCGCGCTCGGGGAGGGCAAGGTGGCGGATACCGCCATGTCTGGTTACGGAACGACCGCCGGTGACGATCCACTCCAGACCGCGGTATGGCGGCTGCGCTCACGCGCATGCTGGACCGACGCGGCAGCTCTGCTCCAACCTGTCACCGCACCGGGGGCCCTCCAGAGAGCCGCCCTGCTGGTCGAACGCTGTCTCTACACCGAACAGGGCTGGGGGGAGGCCGAGGACGCCCTGCGCACGGCCGAGGCCCTGGCCCACACCGACGACGAACGCGGCGCGGCCGCTTGTGAAAGAGGGCACCTTGCCTACGCCGCCACGCTCCACGGCGTCCGAGACCGGGCCGACGAGGCCCGCGCCGCGCTGGGCCGAGCGGCGGCCCTGATCGCCCCCGGCGCCCCCCGACGGGCCCTCCTCGACTTCCGCCGCGGCCTCCTCGCCGAGAACCTCACCCGCTCCCCCCAGGCCGCCCGCGCCGCCTACCGCCGCGCCCACGCCGGCGCCACCGCCCACTCCGACGCCCTCCTGCTCTCCTTCACCTGGCGCCACCTCGCCGGACTCGCCCTCCGCGACGGCGAGTTGGCCGAGGCGCGGCACGGATTCGCCGAGTCCCTCCGCATCCGCGAGGAACTCGGCTACCTCGTCGGCACGGCCCCCGCGCTGGCGTCCCTCGCCGACGCCGAATCCGAACCCGAGGCGTCCCGCCTCCGCGAGGAAGCGGCCCGCCTCTTCCGGCTCCTGGGCGGCGTCCCCACATGGCTCTCCCACGAGTTGGCTCCGCCGGCGGCCACGGCGTAGTCCTGGCGGCGGGTGGGTGTGCGGGGTGCGGTCGCGTGTCGTCTGCGGCTGAGTGGGGGCTGGTCGCGCAGTTCCCCGCGCCCCTGGGGTGAGTGGGGTCGCCGTGGGTCCGAGCGTGCGGGTTCGGCGCCATCGGGGGTGCCGCGTGCGGTCGTAGGGCGGCTGCGGGTGAGTGGGAGCTTGTCGCGCAGTTCCCCGCGCCCCTTAGGTGGGTGCCTCGTGCGGTCGTAGAGCGTCTACAGGCCCGTTGTGGCTGGTCGCGCAGTTCCCCGCGCCCCTGAGGTGAGGACAGGCGGCCGGTGATGACGCAGTCGCCCACGGCGGTGAGGGGACGGGGCGGGGGGTGTCCGCCCGCAGCGGCCGGCGTCCGACACGCAGGACCTCTTGCCGGAACAGTTCCGCCGGACCGAGGACGGAGACCCCCCGCCCCGGCCCCGACCCACAACGCACCCGTAGGCGCTACGCGCACCCCCACCGGAGCCGCACAGCGCGCCGCAGGCATCACGCCCCGGCGAAGTGCTCGCCGACCAGCGCGCGTACGACGTCGAGATCCCGGGCGATGAGGGCGTCGAGCAGGGCGAGGTGTTCCGCGGCGTCGGCCACCAGTTCCGCGCGCCCTCGGGACATCGCGGCAGCGCCCACCAGCGGCCACTGGGCACGCCGGTGCAGGTCCTCGGCGATCTGGACCAACTGCCGGTTCCCCGACAAGGACAGCAGGGCCCGGTGAAAGACCCGGTCGGACTCGGCATACGTGGCACGGCACCCGGAGGACGCCGCCCGCACGCTCGCCTCCGCCAGCGGCCGCAGTTCGGCCCACCGCTCCGCGGACACGGTACGAGCGAGCCGCAACATCACCGGCACCTCTATCAGCGCCCGCACCTCGGCCAACTCGGCCAGCTCGGAAGCCCCCCGCTCGACCACCCGGAACCCCCGGTTGGGCACAACCTCGACGGCCCCCTCCAGCGCAAGCTGCTGCATGGCCTCCCGCACAGGAGTGGCGGAAACCCCGAACCGCTCCCCCAGAGCGGGCCCGGAGTACACCTCCCCCGGCCGCAACTCCCCCGTCACCAACGCGGTACGCAAAGCATCCAGAATCTGCCCCCGCACAGAGGCCCGCTGCACAACAGCCCGAGCCCCCTGCTCCCCCCGCGCATCCCGCGGACAGGGAATCGGCACCTCACTGTGCGTGTGCTCACCCCGGACAGCAGACCCGCCAGACCCGGCAGCCCCCGGAACATCCCGCTCCGGACCCACCCCCCGCCGCCCCACATCCACGGCCCGCACCTGAGCCGGCACCCGCACATCCCCGGCCCCGGAAAGATCAGCACCCCCCGCCCCGGCGGAGCCCTGCGCACCCTGCTTCACGGCCCCTCCTCCGGACGTATCAGTACTTGCCGTCATTACGGCGTCTTGTTACTCACCCGTCAAGCACCTTAGGCCCAGAACCGTTCAGTTCAAATCCCGACCATATTGGGTAAGGTAAGCCTCACCTTCACCGCAACGCCGAATCGGTGGTCCCGCATGCCCGCACAGCTGCCTGCACAGCTGCCCGCACCACGACCGGCCCCGCACTCGGCCGTCACCGAGGCCTACACCCGGCTCACCCAGGCCCTCCCGACCCTGACGGTCACAGAGCTGGCCCCCACCGAGCAGCCCCCGCAGACCCCCGGCTGGATCACCACCGCCGCACTCGTGGACGACCCCGCCGCCCTGGACACCTTCCTGGCCTGGGACGACGCACAGATCCGCCGCGACCACGGCCGCCCGGCCCGCCCCGACGTGATCGCGAGCTTCGGCCTGCACCGCTACGCCTGGCCCGCCTGCCTCCTGATCACCGCCCCCTGGTTCCTGCACCGCAGGGTCCCGCGCTACCCCGTGACCAGCGTCTCGTACGACCGCACACGCGGCCCGATGGCCTTCGCCGTACGCCCGGGCCCCTTCGCCTGCCTCCCGGACGACCCGGCGTCGACCCACCCGGACGCGAGGACGGTCCCCGACGAGGAGGCCCTGCGCGCCGAGGTCAGGGACGCGATAGCCGAGCACATGGAACCGGTCCTGGCCGCGTTCGGCCCGCGCATGCGCCGCCGCGGCCGCGCCCTGTGGGGGATGATCACCGACGAGACGGTGGAAAGCCTCTGGTACCTGGCGGAGCTACTGGGCGAGTCCGAGAAGCACAGGGCGGAACACGAACTCGAACACCTACTCCCAGGCGGGACCAGGCCGTACGCAGGCTCCCCAGCCTTCCGCGTCCTCACAGGCCCCAACGGCGAACAACTCCCCACCCGCGACCGGGCGAGCTGCTGCATGTTCTACACACTGGACCCGGACGACACCTGCGCCACCTGCCCCCGCACCTGCGACGCGGACCGCATCACCAAGCTGATGGCCGCCACGGCCAGTTGAGGCACCCTCAGGACGAGAGCCCGTCACCCGTCCCGTAAGATCGCTCCGGATCAGACGACCCCACGGTTACAGGCGTTTCACGATTTCCTCACACGCCGCAGGAACTTTCCGAGGAACCACCCGTACGGGTAGTCTTATTCGAACTCAACTCCCGCCCCTCAAGCGGCAGTTCGAGCAGAACGCCGCCCTGGGCAACCCCTTGCACTTCCTTGGCGGCCTCTTGCCCCGAAAACGCCTGAGGGCCGTTGGGATTGGGCCACTATGGCGGGCGTTACACGCCCTATCCCAATGCAAGGGACCCCAGATGAGATTGACCGACATATCGCTGAACTGGCTGCTTCCGGGCGCCGTACTGCTCCTGGGCATGCTGGCGGCGGTAGCGGTGCTCGCGCGCGGCAAGCGGTCCGGGGAGCACGCGAAGACCGAGGACTCGTGGGAGCGGAACGAGGAGCGCCGCAGGCGCAAGGAAGCCATATACGGCACGGCTTCCTATGTACTGCTCTTCTGCTGTGCCGCCGTCGCGGCCGCCCTCTCCTTCAAGGGCCTGGTGGGCTTCGGCGAGCAGAACCTGGGCCTGTCCAACGGCTGGCAGTACCTCGTGCCGTTCGGCCTGGACGGCGCGGCGATGTTCTGCTCCGTGCTCGCGGTGCGCGAGGCCAGCCACGGCGACGCGGCCCTCGGTTCCCGGATACTCGTATGGACGTTCGCCGGTGCGGCGGCCTGGTTCAACTGGGTGCACGCGCCCAGGGGCCTGGGCCACGACGGCGCCCCCCACTTCTTCGCGGGCATGTCCCTGTCGGCCGCGGTCCTCTTCGACCGCGCGCTCAAGCAGACCCGCCGGGCCGCGCTGCGTGAGCAGGGCCTGGTGCCCCGCCCGCTGCCGCAGATCCGCATCGTGCGCTGGCTGAGGGCCCCGCGGGAGACGTACAAGGCCTGGTCGCTGATGCTGCTGGAGAACGTGCGCAGCCTGGACGAGGCGGTCGACGAGGTCCGCGAGGACAAGCGTCAGAAGGAGACGGCCCGCCTCAGGCGCCGCGAGCAGGAGCGGGTCGAGCGGGCACAGCTCAAGGCGATCAGCCGGGGCCACCGCGGATTCGTGGGCCGCGGCCGCCAGTTGGAGGCACAGGCCACCCTGGAGCGGGCGGACGACCGCGTCACCGCGGAGCCTGCCATATCGCCCAAGGAGCAGCTGCCCGTACGCGCGCGTCCCTCCCTCCAGCCCGTCCGCAGCGGGTCTGAGTCGCACACGGTGGACCTCACCGCGGAGGACGACACAATGGCTCTGCCGCGCCTCGATTCCCTTGAGCGCAAGCTCAAGGACCTGGAGCAGCAGTTCGGCTAGCCGAAGCACCACGGGAAGGGGGCGTGACCGACAGGTCACGCCCCCTTCCCGTTCCGTCAACGCCTCTTCGGGCACTGTCCGTTCAAGCGAGACCGCCGTCGAGTTCGAACCACACCGACTTGCCCACCCCGTGTGCCCGTACGCCCCACGCGTCCGCGAGGGACTGCACCAGTATCAGACCCCGGCCGTGCGTACCGTCGCCGTCGCCGGCGTTGGCGTTCGCCACGCACATCCTGGGCCGGCGGGCGACGAAGTCCCGTACCTCCACCCGCAGTCCACGGGGTCCGATCACGGCCGTGAACACCGCGTCGTGGTCGGTATGGACGAGTGCGTTGGTGACGAGCTCGCTGGTGAGCAGTTCAGCGACCTCCGACCGCCCGGGCCGCCCCCAGTGCCGTAGCAGCTCTCGCAGCGCCTTACGGGTCTCCGGTACCGCCCCCAGGTCCGCCCGTTCCAGTCGGCGCCTGAGTTGCGGCACCGGCGCCTGTTCCACGGCGCTGTCGGTGTTGTCCTCCACTGTCTCCGCCGAGAAGGCCCCTACTGTCGTGGGACCGCCTCCTCGTGCCTGCCTCTTCATGACCCCCGCCCGCGTGCCGATGTCGGTTCCCCTCCTGCTCGAACACGTTCACGGGGATCCATGCCCCGTAGTTCATGGGGCAGTCATGTCGAATCACCGACGACCAGGTGTTCGGCCACAGTGCGGTGGCCCCGGCGGGATGCGCGGCCTCGGGATCCCGCGCCCGCGAGCCGCCGAGGAGGCGCCGCGCGCCACGACCGCCCCCCGACGCCGGCACGCACGGAACGCGCCACCGGGCGGCACATGCGGCCCGCGCGGTGCGCCCCGCGTGTGCCGTCGGTCGGGTCCGTGCGGCACATGTCCACAAGGCCGGTGCCGGCGGGCCGGGCGCTCCGGGCCGCCCACGAATCGCCCGGCACCGGGACGGAGGGGGAAAGCCCTGGTCGACGGGTTGGTTCCGGTGACAGGGACAGGTCTCCGCGGAGCGGGCGGGACGCCGAGTCGAAGCCGTGGTCGAAGCCGGGGCTTCCAGGCCGAGGACCCATACAGCGTGTACGACGACGCTGGGGCACCGCTCAGAGACATCCGCCCAGGAGCCGCCCCGCCCCGGTCGCGAACCCGGCGGGCGGAGTGAGCCGGCGTGTCCGCTCCCGGAGGCGGCGGTGAACCCGGCCGTCCACACGGCTTCACGCCTACGCGGCCGTGCGACGCCCTGACCGCCGGGGATCCGCCGACCTACCGACGCCGGACTGCCGACCTCGCCGTACTCGGCGAAGGGATGTGGCAGTTGATCCCGGACACGCGCACGGGTGGGGCCGGACCCCGGCACACCCGTCGGCGAGGCGCGGGCCCGGTACACCGCCGCCTTCCCGAAGCGCGCGAAACTGGCCGGAATCCGCTCCCGGGCCGGGCCCGGCTCGACACCCCGTTCCCGCTGGAACGGCCGCGGCGCGAATCCCCCCTGAGTTTCGCACCGCGGCCGTTCCAGGTCCTCGCCCCGCCGCTGCGGCTTGCGAGGGGGGCGTCGTCCCCCGATCCCCTCCGCACGGGGCCGCCCGCCCGACCCCCGTGCGGGAGGGCGGCCCCGGTGCCGCTGTGGCCCCGCGGTCAGTGGAGCTTGTTCACGGCCGTGACGGTCGTCTTCTTGAAGGCCTTCACCGGCGCGTCGCCGAAGTCGCCCATCTGCCCCCAGTCGACGACGGTGACGGTCCGGCCGTCCCGCCCGACGGAGAGGAGACCGACGTCCATCGACCCCCACGACGTGGTGGTCTGCACACCGTGCACATGGGCGCCCTCCTCGACCGCCAGCGTGCCGAAGTCCCGGTACGTGTTGACGATGTCCGGATCGCTCGGCTCGCGCTCCGCGCAGGAACGGAAGTCCTTGTTCAGACGCTTCGCGAGCGCCGCGGCCTTGGCGTCGCTGCCGACGACGATCGTCAGCTGCCGGGCGCTCGCCTCCAGGTCGGTGCGGTACTCGCGGTACCGGGAGTCGTACGCGAGGAGCGCCTCTCCCAGGCAGAACTGGAGTTCCTCCGGGACGCCGTCGGTGATCTTGCCGGTGGTCCAGGTGGAGTTGAGGTACCGGGGCAGTTCGGAGGACGACAGGAAGGCGGGCGCCTTGGCCTTGGCCACGGCGGAGTTCGGCGCCGCCTCGGCGTCGGCCTGTACGGAGAGTGTGGTGCCGAGCGTGGCGGCGGTCATGGCGAGTACGGTGAGCGCGCTGGCTCGGATGCGCTTGAGCATGGGTGTCCCCCGTGAACGAGTACATGAGTGTGGGATGCCGCCCTGCCGCCGGTCGGTCGGTCCGGTGGTCGTCGGTGCGACACCAAGAGCATCAGCGGTCACAGTGGCTGTGCGCAACAGGGGACGCCGGATCCACCACGGTGGAACCATCCCAGCCCCTCTGACGTGCAGGTATATGGGGTGCCTGGGATACGGGTCCGGGACGGACGGGGGATGGTGTGTCGGCAGCACAGGACGAGGTCGGGGAGTTCGCGGCACTGCTGCGGCGGTTGAAGGACCGGACGGACCGCAGCTACGGCTCGCTGGCCCGCCGCCTGAACATGAACACCTCCACCCTGCACCGCTACTGCGCCGGCGAGGCGGTCCCCCTCGACTACGCCCCCGCCGAACGCTTCGCCGCCCTGTGCGGAGCGACAGCGGAGGAACGCCTCGAACTCCACCGCCTGTGGCTCCGCGCGGTCGCGGCCCGACAACGCCCCCGGGCGGCCGACGCGGCGGACACGGCCGCCCGGGAGCCGGAGGAACCGGAGGAGCCGGAGAGACCACAGGGAACAAGCACCGCCCCCGACACCGAACCCGCCCCCGGACCCACCGACACCCCCAGCCCCGAAGACGTGCTCGGCGACGCCGGAGGAGCCCCGGACGCTGGTGCCGAGTCCGAGTCCGAGTCCGAGCCGGAGACGGAGACCGAGCCGGAGACGGAGACCGAGACAGAGGCGGTGCTGGACGGACGGTCGCCGTCCGCTCCCCCGCGCCGCGCCTGGTACCGCCGCCGGCGGCTCGCGGTGGCCGCGGCTGTCGCGGGGGCGTTGCTCGTGACGTTGGGCAGTCTGTCGGCGTTGCCGGCGGACCGGCCCTCGACGGAGGCACGGGTGCGGGAGTCGGACGAGCCGTTCCGACTCCCCACGGCACCGCCCGACGCGTCCGGCACCCCCTCGGGGACGCCGAACAGCCCCTCCCCCGGTACCCGCTCGCCCTCCGCCCCGGAGGGGACCGGGGGCGCCTCGGGTAAGCCGTCCGCGCCGCCGGGCGAAGGCCGCGGTTCCTCGCAGGGGCCGGGCGGGAAGGCCCCTGAAGGCGGGACCGGTACTCCGCTCACCTGGAGTGCCGACTCCCACGTCTGGAACCAGGGTTGCGGCCACGACTACGTCATCACCAAGCCACCGGCGCAGGTCCCGCCACCCCCGGCCGCGCAGGACGCCGGGCAGTGGGCGGCTTCGGAGGGTGCCGTGCACGGCAAGGAGACCCAGGTGCAGATCACGGTGCAGGGGCGCGATTCCACGGCGGTCGTCCTGGAGGCGCTGCGCGTCCGGGTCGTCGGCCGCGCGGCCCCGGTCCAGGGCTCCTCGTACGCCATGGACCAGGGCTGCGGCGGGGCGATCTCCCCGCGCTACTTCTCCGTCGACCTCGACAAGGACCGCCCGATCGCCCACTCGGTGGCCGGCGGTGACGAGGAGGGCCCGATCCCGGCGATCCGGATGCCGTACCGCGTGTCCGCCGAGGACCCGGAGGTGCTGCTGGTCACGGCGACCACCAGGGCCTGCGACTGCAGCTGGTACCTGGAACTGGACTGGTCCTCCCAGGGCCGCAAGGGCACGGTCCGCATCGACGACCGGGGCCGCCCCTTCCGCACCAGCTCCATCAAGGGCCTGCCGCGCTACTGGTACGCCACCGACGAGGCCGGCACACGCGCCTGGGTGCCGTACGACAGTTAGCCGTACGGCAGTCGGGAGTCAGGGACTGATCACGTCGCTCAGGGCCTGGGCACGTTGCGGATGTTGGAGCGGGCCATCTGGAGCATGCGGCCGACGCCTCCGTCGAGGACGATCTTGGAGGCGGAGAGGGCGAAGCCGGTGACCATCTCGGCGCTGATCTTCGGCGGGATGGACAGGGCGTTGGGGTCGGTGACGATGTCGACGAGGGCCGGGCCCTTGTGCCTGAAGGCGTCCTTGAGGGCACCGGCGAGGTCCTTGGGCTTCTCGACGCGGATGCCGTGGGCGCCGCAGGCGCGGGCGACGGCGGCGAAGTCGGGGTTCTTGTTCGTGGTGCCGTAGGAGGGCAGACCGGCGACCAGCATCTCCAACTCGACCATGCCGAGGGAGGAGTTGTTGAAGAGGACGACCTTCACCGGCAGGTCGTACTGGACCAGGGTGAGGAAGTCGCCCATCAGCATGGAGAATCCGCCGTCCCCGGACATCGACACGACCTGTCGCCTCCGGTCGGTGAACTGTGCCCCGATGGCCATCGGCAGGGCGTTCGCCATCGAGCCGTGGGAGAAGGAACCGATCACGCGGCGGCGGCCGTTGGGCGAGATGTAGCGGGCGGCCCAGACGTTGCACATCCCGGTGTCGACGGTGAAGACGGCGTCGTCGTCGGCGAGTTCGTCGAGGACGGAGGCCACGTACTCGGGATGGATCGGGACGTGCTTGTCGACCTTCCGCGTGTACGCCTTGACGACTCCCTCCAGGGCGTCGGCGTGCTTCTTGAGCATCTTGTCGAGGAACCGCCGGTTCTTCTTCTCCCGCACCCGGGGCGTCAGGCAGCGCAGGGTCTCCTTCACATCGCCCCAGACGGCGAGGTCCAGCTTGGAGCGGCGGCCCAGGTGCTCGGGGCGGACGTCGACCTGGGCGATCTTGACGTCGTCGGGGAGGAAGGCGTTGTACGGGAAGTCGGTGCCGAGCAGGATCAGCAGGTCGCACTCGTGGGTGGCCTCGTAGGCGGCGCCGTAGCCGAGGAGGCCGCTCATGCCGACGTCGAAGGGATTGTCGTACTGGATCCACTCCTTGCCGCGCAGGGCGTGGCCGACCGGGGACTTGATCCTCCCGGCGAACTCCATGACCTCGGCGTGCGCGCCTGCCGTGCCGCTGCCGCAGAACAGGGTGACCTTGTCGGCCGCGTCGATCATCGCCACGAGCTTGTCGATCTCGGCGTCGCCGGGGCGGACGGTGGGCCGGGAGGTGACGAGGGCGGTCTCGGCGGCCTTCTCGGGGGCCGGCTGGTCGGCGATGTCGCCGGGGAGCGACACGACGGCGACCCCCGACCGGCCTACGGCGTGCTGGATGGCGGTCTGGAGCAGGCGCGGCATCTGCTTCGGGCTGGAGATCAGCTCGCTGTAGTGGCTGCACTCGCGGAACAGCTGGTCGGGGTGGGTCTCCTGGAAGTAGCCGAGGCCGATCTCGCTGGAGGGGATGTGCGAGGCGAGGGCGAGGACCGGGGCCATGGAGCGGTGGGCGTCGTAGAGGCCGTTGACGAGGTGCAGGTTGCCGGGGCCGCAGGAGCCCGCGCAGGCGGTGAGCTTCCCGGTGATCTGGGCCTCCGCGCCGGCCGCGAAGGCGGCGGTCTCCTCGTGCCGCACGTGCACCCAGTCGATCGCGGAGGTGCGGCGGACGGCGTCCACGACCGGGTTGAGGCTGTCGCCGACGACGCCGTAGAGGCGCTCGACCCCGGCCCGGACGAGGATGTCGACGAACTGTTCGGCGACGTTCTGCTTGGCCATGCTGCTTCATGCCCTTCGGTCTCCGGAGATCCCTTCGGGTTACATGAATTCACACCGCGGGCCGTCACGCCTCCCAAACGGCGGCGGCCGTACGGTCATCGGCATAACCCTTGACCCGTACTTGGGTGTCGGCGAGGAAGGCGGCGAGGCCGGGCGGGGTGGGCCCGGACCACCGGCCCGTGAGGTACTCGCACAGCTCCGGTTCGCCGCGCAGGGGCTCGGCGAGACCGCCGGTGCACATCAGGAGCGTGTCACCCGGGCGGGCGATGGAGGCACGGAAGCGGAAGGGTTCGCGGGGCGGCTCGGGGGCGGGTTCGTAGGGGCTCGGGGGTGTGGGGATGCCCAGGTCCATGGTGAGGCGGTCGCCCTCGGGGGTCTCGGCGGGCAGCGAGCCGAAGCCGACGACCGGCTCCCCGGACACGTCGGTGACGCGGGGTTCGATGTCGTGCCACTCGTCGTCGCGGAGCCGGAAGAGGCCGCCCGCGCCGACGCCGAAGAAGACCCGGGTGCGGCACTCGGGGTCGGCGGGGAGGAGGAGGCAGCGCAGGGTGGCGGCGTACTCCTCGGGGTCGACACCCTGCTCGGCGGCGCTGGCGCGGAGCTTGCCGAGGCTGCGGTCGGTGAGGCGGTGCAGTCCCGACTTCAGGTCGCCGCGGCGGCCCGCCCTTATGTCCTCGGCCAGCCGGGCGTGACTACGGCCGACCGCCCGGCCGATCCAGTGGCAGGCCTCCGCTGCCGCCCGGTGGGCCCCCGGTGTGGCGCGGGCCCCGGTCGCCATCGCCACCAGGACGAGCGCGCTCTCCCCGGAGCCGAACCGAGCGGTGAGCAACGAGTCGCGCCGCGGCTCCCCCCGGAACCTCGCGGAATCCCCCCGCACGGAGACCGCCCTCAGCGTGCAGACCCCGTACCGGGCCCCGTCCAGCACGGTGTCCGCGACCAGATCGTCCAGGTCGTCCGGGTCCGCCGGGGGCAGCGCGGTCGGCTCGGCCTCGTAGGTGGGCGGTCCGGAGCCCACGTAGTCGACGGGGTCGGTCGCGAGCACCGGGACATCGAGGCGGGTGGGGGTGCGGACGTCCTGCGGGCCTGCGGGTGGCGCTGCCCGACGCGAGCCGCCCTCCACCGAGCCGGGAGCGGCGTCGCGCGGCCCGTGGGGGTCGGGACCGGCCTCGGCGTCCTGCGGGGGTTCCGCGGGGCGGCCGGGGGGCGATCCGGTGCTCGCGTCCTGCGGCCCGTACGGATCGGGCGCGACCTCGGCGTCCTGCGGACCGGCGGAACGGGCGGCCCCTGGCGGACGCCCCGGAGGTGAACCAGTGTCCGCGGCCCGCGGCGGGCGGTCCCGGGACGTGTCGGGGGTGGCGTCGCGCGGGGCGGGCGGATCGGGGGCGGTCTTCCTGTCCTGGGGGCCGTGGGCGTCGCCCTGTAGGCCGTAGTCGTCCGGGGTGTCGGCGGTGGGGCTCCGGTGCTGCCGGGTGGGGGGTGTCGTGGGGCGAGGGGGGCCGAAGGGGGGTGGTGGAGGTGGTGGGGTCGAAGGGGGTGGCGGGGTGTCCGGGGGCATCGGGGAGGCGGGGACGGCGGTCGCCGGTGCCTCCTCGACGGAGTTGTCGGTGGCGGAGGGGGCCCGTCCCGGGGGCGTGTACTCGGCGAATCCCGGTGGTTTCGGGCCGAGCGGGAACGTCGCCGGTCCCTGGGGAGCCTCGGGAGGCGGTTCCCAGGGAGCCCGAGCCCGCTGCCATCCGTCCCGCGCCGGTGCCTCCGAGCCGTCCGCCTCCTCGGCGGCACCGTCCCGGGGCGCCGGAACCCGCCCTTCCGGGGCCCCTGCCGCACCGGCCCGCTCCGGCGGGACCGCGTCGCGCCCCTCCACCGCCCCCGCCGCCGAGGCGAAGCGGTCGTCGAGGGACTCGGGTGTGGCCGTGGGGCCGGTGTCCTCGGTGGAGTCGTCGTACAGCTGCCCCCACCAGTCGTCCTCGTGACCGGTGGGCGTTCCCCCCTGCTGGCTCATGCCCCTAATTGTCCACCTCACGGGCCGGATGAAAACGGGGCATCCGGAAAATCCGGCACTCGACACCCCGTCGAACGGCGTGTCGAGTGATCCCCCGAACGCGGATACGACAGAAGCCGCCGGGCGGCTCCACCCCCCACGGGAGAACCGCCCGACGACGCCGGAAGTGTGACGCCGCCGCCTGTGGACCCGCTGTGGCCGACGTGCGTCACCCTGCCCCGCTGCGGCCACCGGGTACCCGGGAACGTCCTGGTGAACCCTGGTGATCTGCGCCCGCACCGGTCCTCCTGCACTCTGGACAGATGGGAGCGGTGGATCTCCTGCTGGTCGGGCTGGTCATCCTGTTCGGTCTGGGCGGGGTGCTGGTACCCGGTGTGCCCGGGTCGTGGCTGGTGTGGGCCGCGGTCATGTGGTGGGCGCTGAAGGATCCGCGGCCCGTCGCGTGGGCGGTGCTCGTGGGGGCGACCGTCGCGCTGTTCCTCTCCCAGGTGGTGCGCTGGGCGCTGCCGCCCCGACGGCTGCGCGCGAGCGGGGCGACCCCGCGGATGGGCGTGTACGCCGGGCTCGGGGCCTTCGTCGGCTTCTTCCTCGTTCCCGTGCTCGGCGCGATCCCCGGCTTCATCGGCGGGATCTACCTGTACGAACGGCTCCGCCTCGGCCGCCACGGCGAGGCCCGGGCGGCCCTGCGCACGGCGATGCGCTCGGGCGGCTCCAGCGTGCTCGCGGAGCTGTTCACCTGTCTGCTGATCACGGGGGCGTGGCTGGGGGCGGTGATCTGGGGCTGACGTAGGGCACGGGATCCGGGGCTGACGTGGGACGCGGTGATCTGGGGCTGACGTAGGACTGGGGCCCTAGGGCGAGAATCCGATGTGCGGGACCGGACGCGCGTGTTCGGATGGCTGCCATGACCGTATTCAGCGAGGCCGAACGCGCCTACCTCACGTCGCAGCGACTGGGGCGGCTGGCGACCGTCGACCAGCACGGGCAGCCGCAGGCGAACCCGGTCGGCTTCTTCCCGCAGGACGACGGCACGATCCTGATCGGCGGCTTCGCCCTGGGCACCACCAAGAAGTGGCGGAACCTCCAGAAGAACCCGAAGGTCGCGCTGGTGGTGGACGACATCGTCAGCCACCGCCCCTGGAAGGTGCGCGGCATCGACATCCGCGGGGAGGCGGAACTCCTCACCGGCCCGCACGAGTTGGGCCCGCACTTCAGCGAGGAGCTGATCCGCATCCACCCGCGACGGGTCCACAGCTGGGGGCTCGAGGACACCGCCTAGCGCCCGCCTAGAGCACGCCTTCCAGGGCGAGCAGGCGCGTCTTGCGTTCCAGTCCGCCCGCGTACCCCGTGAGCGCACCGGTCGCCCCGATCACCCGGTGGCAGGGCCGCAGGATCAGCAGCGGGTTGGCGCCGATCGCTCCGCCGACGGCCCGCACGGCGGCGCGGGAGGCGCCGATCCGCGCGGCGATCTCGCCGTACGTCGTGGTCGCGCCGTACGGGACGGTGTCCAGGGCATTCCAGACCCGCTCCCGGAACTCGCTTCCCGCACTCCTCAACTCCAGGTCGAAGTCCTTGAGTTCACCGGCGAAGTAGGCGGCGAGCTGCTCCTCGGCCGCCCGGAAGGGGCCGGGGTCGTGCCGCCAACCCTCCTGGACGGTACGGCCGTTCTTCTGGTCGGGCACGGACAGCGAGGTCAGCGCGCCGCTCTCGTCGGCGGTGAGCAGCAGTCGGCCGACGGGGCTGTCGAGGTGAGTCCAGAGTGTGGTCATGAGTACTCCAACTTCCCTGCTGCGCGCAGGTGTTGTACGGCATAGGAGCGCCAGGGGCGCCAGCTGTCGGGAATGTCGAGGCCCGGTGGGGCGACATCGGGATCGCCGAGGGCGCGGGTGCGGACGGCGGCGACGACCCGGCCGTCCAGACCGGGCAGGGCGAGCAGCGCTGCCTGCGCGTCGTCCCGGTCGGCGCCCGGGTCGAGGCGTACGGCGCCGTCGGCGAGGGCGGTGGTGAGCGCGCCCAGGGGGCCGTCCGGCTCGGCCTCGGCGAGGACGGCCGGGTCGGGGAACACGTGGGTGAGGCTGCCGCAGGGGGCGTCGAGCGCCTTCCCGTACCGCCGCACCAGCCGCTCGGTCTCGGCGCGCCCCACCAGGGCCCGCACGGCGAACTCCTCCGGGTCGGCGGCTCCGGGCGACCGTAGGCCGGGACGGGCGGCGACCAGCGGGGCGAGCCGTGCGTCGGCGCCGAGCCGTTCGTCGACGGCGTAGGGATCGGAGTCGAGGTCGAACAGCCGCCGCAGCCGCTGTACGGCGGTGGTGAGGTCGCGGGGGTCGGTGAGGTGCAGCCGGGCGTCCAGCCAGCCGCCCGGGTTCGCCCCGGACCCGGACCTGGCCGTACCCGGCCGCTCGTCGACGGCGACGATGCCGCTGCCGTGGGGCAGCCGCAGCGTACGGCGATAGGTCCGCCGCCCGCGCGCCCCGCTCACCTCCTCCACCCCGGCCACCGCCTCGGCCTCCAGCAGGTCGAAGGCCGCGCCCGCCTGGTAGGGCCCTCGGTGGGCGAGCCGCAGCGGGATGCCCGCCGTGGGGGTGGCCGCGCGCCGGGTGGTCCGGGCGGCGGCCCTGAGCTCGCTCGGTGTCGAGGCGTACACCTCGCGCATGGTGTCGTTGAACTGCCGCACACTGGCGAACCCCGACGCGAACGCGATCTGGGTGACCGGCAGGTCGGTGGTCTGGAGCAGGACCCGCGCGGTGTGGGCCCGCTGCGCGCGGGCCAGCGCGACCGGTCCGGCGCCGAGTTCCGCGGTGAGCTGCCGCTGCACCTGCCGCGCGCTGTAGCCCAGCCGCCCGGCCAGCCCGGCGACTCCCTCACGGTCGACGACGCCGTCCCCGATCAGGCGCATGGCCCGTCCCACCACGTCCGCCCGGACGTTCCAGTCCGCCGAGCCCGGCACGGCGTCCGGCCGACACCGCCGGCAGGCCCGGAACCCCGAGCCCTGCGCGGCGGCGGCCGTCGCGAAGAACCGCACGTTGTGCCGCTTCGGCGTCACCGCCGGGCAGCTGGGACGGCAGTAGATCCCGGTCGTCTCGACAGCGAAGAAGAACTCGCCGTCGAACCGCCCGTCCCTGCTCCGTACCGCTTCGTACCTGGTGTCTTCGTCCATCACATGACCCAGTGTGGCCCTTGCGGGCCCCCCGGGCTGGCGGAAATCGGACGGGGCGCTGGGAGACGGCGCTCGTCTTGACGGCACTCGTCTTGGAGACGGCACTCGTCTTGGAGACGGCACTCCTCAACGCCGGCCCAGGCAATCCCAGCCCGTCCGGCGTTTGAGGACGAGGCCCCTTCAGGGCCGACAGCGGGGGCCTGGGGGCGGCAGCCCCCAGAGACGGCCACCCCCACACCCCGGCAAGGAACGCGCCCTAACTCCAACGCCCCCGCTTCGCCTCCATCGCCGCCTTCCCGATCGCCCCCTTCCGCTTCCAGTCCTTGCGGATCTCCGCCCGGAGCCGCGCGTCGGTCTTGGCCACGATCCGCTGGTTCTCGCGCAGCAGCTTGCGGTAACTGTCCAACCGCCGCTCCCCCAGCTCGCCGGAGGCCACCGCGGCGAGGACCGCACACCCCGGCTCACTCTCGTGCGCGCAGTCGTGGAAGCGGCAGCGCTCCGCCAGCGACTCGATCTCGGAGAAGACCTGTCCGACCCCGCTCTCGGCGTCCCAGAGACCGACACCCCGCAGCCCCGGTGTGTCGATGAGGACACCCCCGCCGGGCAGGGCGAGGAGATTGCGGGTGGTGGTCGTGTGCCGCCCCTTGCCGTCCGCGTCGCGGGTGGCCTGTACGTCCATGACCTCCTCGCCGAGCAGCGCGTTCGCGAGCGTGGACTTGCCCGCGCCGGACTGCCCGAGCAGCACGGACGTACCGCCGGAGACGAGGGCGAGGAGGACGTCGAGCCCGTCCCCGCCCATGGCGCTGACCGGCAGCACCGGCACGCCGGGCGCGGTCGTCTCGACGTCCTGCACGAGGTGCGCGAGCGTCGCCGCGTCCGGCACCAGGTCGGCCTTGGTCAGCACGACCACGGGCTGCGCGCCCGACTCCCAGGCCAGCGCCAGGAACCGCTCGACCCGCCCGAGGTCGAGTTCGACGGCGAGCGACACGGCGACGATCGCGTGGTCGACGTTGGCCGCGAGGATCTGCCCCTCGGACCGCTTGGAGGAGGTGGAGCGCACGAAGGCCGTACGGCGCGGCAGATACGTCCGTACGTAGCGCGGGTTGCCCGCGGGTTCGACCGCGACCCAGTCACCGGTGCACACGACCCGCATCGGGTCGTGCGGGGTGACGAACGCGGTGTCCGCCCGGAGGATCCCGTCGGCGGTGACCACGTCGCACTGACCGCGGTCGACCCGGATCACACGTCCGGGCAGGAGCCCTTCGGGCTCGTAGGAAGCGAACTCGTCCGCCCAGGCGTCGTCCCAGCCGTAGGGAGCGAGCGCGGTGGAGACGGAGGAAGCAGAGCTGGAAGTCAAGGGTGACCCTTCACAGGGGCGGCCCCGGCACGCGTCGTCGGACGCAGGAAAGAGGAAGAGTGGTTCAGCCGGTGGCCGCGGAGGTGGACTGGATGGATTCCTGGATGCGGGCAGCGCCCCTCGCAAAGACAGCCATCGGTCGACACCTCCTCGTCAGCTCTTCAGCTCTCGTTCGGTCGCGGAGCCGTGGGCCACCGCGTGGATCGCCCTCACTCTAGCCCGGCCCCTCGGCACCCCGTCAACGCATTTTCACCGGCCGGGTCCTCACGCCTTCGCGCACTTCTCCCCGTTCAGCGTGAAGCCGTACGCCGGCGCGTTCTTCCCCTGCCACGAGGCGAGGAAGCCGAGGGAGAGGGAGCCGTCGGCGGGGACCTTCTTGTTGTAGGCGGCGGCGGTGGCGGTGATGCGCGGGCCCTTCTGGGTGAAGCTCGCGTCCCACATCTGGCCGACCCGCTGGCCGTCGGGGAAGGACCAGCCGACGGTCCAGGAGTCGAGGGCGTGTTCGGTGGTGATGGTGACGGTGGCCTGGAAGCCGTCGGGCCACTGGTTGACCAGGTCGTAGCTGACGCGGCACGTCGGGGAGGCGCTCGGGTCGTCGGCGGTGGCCTCGGAGGTGGCGGTGCCCTGGGGTGTGGTGCCGGGGTTCTTCACGCCCTCGGAGGTCTCGGAGGTGCCGGCCTGGCCCGAGGGCCTGGGCGAGCTGGTGGAGCTGACGTCGGTGGGCGAGACGGACGGGGAGGGGTCGGCGGCGACCGGCCGGCTGTCGGCGGAGCCGCTGGGGGACGCGCCGCCGTCGGTGTCGGCGCCCGGCATCATCGAGACGGCGAGGGCCAGCAGGGAGACCAGGACGGCGGCGACGAGGAGGCCGTTGCGCACCACCCGGGCCTTGTGCGCGCCGGGGTTCGGGGGGCCGTCGCCGTCGGCCGGGCCGGGGCGTCCGGCGCCGAGCCGTACCTCGGCGGCGCGTCGGCGCCGTTCCAGGTAGGCGAGGCCGCCCCAGCCTATGACCCCGCCGGCCAGGGCCGCGGGCAGTCCGCCGCCGTGCAGCCGCAGACAGGCGGCGGCCTCGGCGCACTCCACGCACCGGGCGAGGTGGCGGGAGAGGTCGTCGGGGGTGTCGGCGGCGGGCGAGCGGGTGACCGCGTCGAGCAGCCGGGCGTAGCTGCGGCACTGCGCGTCCATCGGTGTGTCGAGATGGTTGCGGTGGCAGCGGTCCCGGAACAGGCCCCGGACCTGGGCGAGTTCGTCGGGGACGGTGGCCGGGTCGAGGCCGAGCCGGCGTGCCACCGCGCTCAGCGGCAGCGCCTCCACCTCGGCCAGCCACAGCAACTCGGCGTCGGCCGCCTGGAGGTCGCGCAGTCCGCGCAGCGCGAGCGGGCGCCGCAGCGGGGGGCCCGAGTAGCGGGCGGCCTTGTCGGAGTTGAGCCACAGGCGCAGTTCGGGGTCGAGCCGATGGCCGTGCCCCTGGGTCTCCCACTCCTCGGCCGTGGTCCGTACGGCCGTCAGCAGCAGCGGGATCCTGGGCAGACGGGCCGGGCGGCGGCCGGCGCCGCGGGCCGGGGTGGCCTCGGCGGCACGGGCCTCGCGCATGCCGAGGGAGAAGGCCTCCGTGGCCAGTTGGGTGGCCGACGTGGAACCCGAGGTGCACAGGTCGGCGTAGGAGAGCACGGCGTCCCAGCACTCGGCGAACCGCGCGGCCTCCGCGGAGTCCTGGGGAGTCGGCAGGTCGGGCATGGGTCTCCTGCAGTCACAAGCGAGGTCAACTCGCCATACTGGCAAAGGAGTTGGGGGGAACCTCGCGGCAGGACCCGAGCTTTTCACGACTCCCACACAACTGACAAGCGGCCTGTTCAAATGTCAGGACTCACTGTCACGTCCCACCACCCGGGGTCCCCGACTCCATCCGATGGTACGGATCCGGCCACCCCATGACTCAACCTCAGCCCCAGGAGTTTCCTACGCGCTCGCCGATTCCTCCACCGTGTCGACGGCCGGAAGGCTGTCCATGAACGAGCTGACGGAGAACACCGCACGTCCGGGGCCGGGCGGGCCGTAACCGGGAGGCGAGGACAGGCCGAAGTCGTCCATCGTCTGCCGGTACGCCTGGAGCAGCCGGATGTGGTACTCCAGCGGCGCTCCCTGCGGGTTGGCCTTGCCGAGCGGGGTCGTCGGCTCCGGGCACCAGGTGGTGAAGCGGGGCGTGATGCCGTGCGACATGAAGAAGCGCAGGCCCTCGGTGGTCGACGCGATCGCCTCGTCGACCGTCTTGAAGCCGAAGGGCTCGGCCATCTCCACGCCGGCGACGAAGTTGGGGATCACGTTGCGCGCGCCGAAGACCTCCGCCGAGTCCAGGATGCGCTTGTGCCACACGTCGCGGCCGACGTACCGCTCCTTGCCCGGGCAGTACATCTTGAACAGGTACTCGTCCCACACCTCGTAGTTGGGGTGGTAGATCTGCACGCCGTAGTCCTTGAAGCGCTGCACGTCGTCGCGCGGCAGCGCCTGGGCGACCACCTTGCCGATCCAGCGGCCGGGGAAGCGCTCCTCGATGGCCTTGGCGTAGTGGCCGTAGAAGTCGGCCTCGTCGCGTCCGGAGACCGTCTTGGTGATCGCGCCGCCGGTGAGGGTGTAGGCGGTGGAGGTCTTCGCGGTGTCGTAGCGGTCGATGATCTCCAGGGCTTCGAGGACCTCCTCCACGTCCTTGACGCCCGTGTAGGGCCGGCCGGCGGCCTTGTGCTGGCGCCAGTTGTGGTTGATGTCGCAGTACTGGCACTCCTCCTTGGCGCCGAAGTACTGGCAGACCCGGAAGACGGTCAGGTAGATCAGGTAGCCCCACTGGATGGTCGGGGCGACCTCCATGACCGACTTCCCGTTGGAGAGGGTGTGCCGGTAGTACTCCGGCATGGGCGGCACGCCGACGTCGGAGATCCGCTTCCCGTCGAGGTAGAGCCCGAGCACGCCGTGCTCGTCGGCGGCGACCCGGTAGGGCGAGGCCGGGTTCACCCGCACCGACACCACGGTCCGGCGCAGGTCGTAGGGCCCGCCGGTGAGGATGATCTCCTCCGGGGGGCGCCGCAGCGCGGCCTCGCCGAGCTCCGGGAGGGTGCCGTGGTCGAAGGAGAAGATGAAGTACGACTTCGGCTTCACCTCGCCGCCCTCGTTGTCACTGAGCGCGGACGGGTCGAAGGCGACACCGCCGCGCAGCAGGTCCTCCTTGAAGACGGCTTCCCGTGGCACCTGCGGAAAGCGCTCCATCAGATCCTCGACCAGCGCGGTTCGGCTGCCCATCCCGTGTCTCCTCCCGGCTCAGGCGTACAGCTCCTCACGGTATGCCCTCCCCCGCACGCCACCGGTGCCGGGGCCCCATATCGGGCATCACCGCCCGGACGGTCCCGGCCGACCGGGACCGGCGCGGCCGTGGGCGCCGCTCAATGAGAGGGTCGACGCATCCGCACTCTTCGGGAGGGACGACAGGAATGACGGAAACCGTCACCAACTGGGCGGGCAACATCACGTACGCCGCCAAGGAGCTGCACCGCCCGCACTCGCTCGACGCGCTCGCGGACCTGGTGGCCGGCAGCGCGAAGGTGCGGGTGCTGGGGAGCGGGCACTCCTTCAACGAGATCGCCGAGCCGGGCCCCGAGGGCGTCCTGCTGTCGCTGGCGGCGCTGCCGGCCGAGGTGGACGTCGACACCGGGGCCCGCACGGTACGGGTCGGCGGTGGCGTGAGATACGCGGAGCTGGCCCGGCGGGTGCACGGGCACGGGCTCGCGCTGCCCAACATGGCCTCGCTGCCGCACATCTCGGTGGCCGGTTCGGTGGCCACCGGCACCCACGGCTCGGGCGTCGGCAACGGCTCGCTGGCGTCGGCCGTGCGCGAGGTGGAGATCGTCACGGCGGACGGTTCGACGCTGGTCGTGGGGCGGGGGGACGACCGGTTCGGCGGTGCGGTGACCTCGCTGGGCGCCCTCGGGGTGGTCACCGCGCTCACCCTGGACCTGGTGCCCGGCTTCGAGGTCGAGCAGCACGTCTTCACGGAACTCCCGCTGGAGGGGCTGGATCTCGAAACCCTTCACACCGTGCTGGCGAGCGCGTACAGCGTCAGCCTGTTCACCGACTGGCGGGCGCCGGGCTTCCGGCAGGTGTGGCTGAAGCGGCGCACCGACCAGCCGCTGCCCGAGGTCCCGTGGGGCACCCCGGCCACCGAGAAGATGCATCCGGTGCCGGGGATGCCGGCGGTCAACTGCACCGAGCAGTTCGGCGTGCCGGGGCCCTGGCACGAGCGGCTGCCGCACTTCCGGGCGGAGTTCACGCCGAGCAGCGGCGCCGAGCTCCAGTCGGAGTACCTGCTGCCCGAGCACCACGCCCTCGACGCGCTGCGGGCGCTGGACGCGATCCGGACGACGATCGCGCCCGTGCTCCAGGTCTGCGAGGTGCGGACGGTGGCCCCCGACGAGCAGTGGCTGAGCCCGGCGTACGGGCGGGACACCGTGGCCCTGCACTTCACCTGGGTCGAGGACGCCGAGGCGGTGCTGCCCGTGGTGGGCCGGCTGGAGGCGGCGCTGGACGCGTTCGACGCGCGGCCGCACTGGGGGAAGGTGTTCACCGTCCCGGCGGCGGTGCTGCGCGGGCGGTACCCGAGACTGGGTGACTTCGCCGAGCTGATGCGCGCGCTGGATCCGGAGGGTAAATTCGCCAACGGCTTCGTACGGGATGCGCTGGGCGTCTGACTTCGTAAGCCCCCTTTCCTAACCCCTTGTCGAAAGTCCTGGCTGCCCATAGCCTGACGCCCGCGCCGGAGCCGACGTCGTCCCGGCCCGAGCCGCGAAGGGATGGGGAGGGCGCCCCATGAAGCGCACATCACGTGACATCCGTACCGCGAACCGCTACGAGGTGCTGCGCCAGATCATCGCCGAGTCACCCACCTCGCGGCAGGAGCTGGCGGCCGCCACCGGGCTGAGCCTGGCCACGGTCGCCACGCTCGTCGGCGAGCTGCTCGACCTGCGGATGATCACGGAGGTGGGGTTCGAGGACTCGGCCGGGGGCCGTCCGAGGGGCCTGGTCGCCGTGAACGCCTCGGGCGGCGCCCTGATCGGCGTGGACATCGCGGAGACGTACGTCCATGTCGAGCTGTTCGACCTCGCACTGAACGTGCTGGCCCGCGCCGACGAGCACATGCGCCCCGGGGAGAGCCTGCCGGAGCAGGTCGTCGCCCATGTCGCGGCCGCCGTCGGCTCGGTGGTCGCACAGGCCGGGATCGAGGGCGCCCGGGTGCTCGGCGTCGGGGTGAGCGTGCCGGGGCAGGTCGACCGGGCCACCGGCATCTCGGAGTACGCGCCGAACTGGGACTGGCACGACGTGCCGTTGCTCGACCTGCTCACCGAGCACATCGCCTATCCGCTGTACCTGGACAACCCGCTGCGGGCCGTCGCGGTGGCGGAGCTGTGGTTCGGGGCGGCGCGGGGGCGCGGGGACGCGGTGGTGGTGAACCTCGGCACCGGGGTGGGCGCCGGGCTCCTGCTGGGCGGCGGGCTGCACCGGGGGGTGAGCAACAGCGCCGGCGAGTGGGGCCACACCACGATCGTGCTGGACGGGCGGCTGTGCCACTGCGGCAACCACGGCTGCGTGGAGACGTACGTGGGCGCCCCCGGCATCATGCTGAACCTGCGGGAGCTCAGCCCCGACAGCGCACTGCTGCACCCCGAGGACCAGACGGCCACCGTCGACGCGCTGGCCCGGGGCGTGCGGGAGCGGGATCCGGTGGCGCTGAAGGTGGTCCGGGACACCGCCCGCTATCTCGGCGCCGGCATCGCCGACCTGGTCAACCTGTTCAACCCGGAGGTGGTCGTGCTCAGCAGCTGGGTGGCGGCCGCCCTGGGCGAGCCACTGGTCGCCGAGGTCCGCGAGGCCGTGGCCCGGCACGCGCTGCCCCGGCCGATGGCCGCCACCGAGATCGTGCTGTCCGCGATCCCCACGGATCCGGCCTGTCTGGGCGCCGCGACCTTCGCGCTCGAAGGCGCCCTGCAGTCGGTGGGCCAGCGGTCCGCGAAGCGCGCCACGCGGTCGAGGAGCCGTACCGCGCCGTCGTCCTGACGGCACGGCCGTCGTCCTGACGCCACGGCCGTCGTCCTGACGCCACGGCCGTCGTCCTGACACGACGGCCCGCAGGCCGCCGTACCACCCTCCTGACCAGGCTTCGCGACCCCTTCGTGACCGGTCCGCCACCGGAACGCAACTGATCACGTCCGGTATACCGAACGTTACGCAACGCTTCGAACAGGCTTCGTTCAACCCCTTGCCGAAGCCTTAGCCGAAGGTTAACGTCCCGCTCCGCACCGCTCTTCCAGCCATCTTCCGCTGAGCGTCTGAGCCGCAGCCGCACTCGAGACAAGGACGTCGCCATGTCGGCATTGAGCAACAGCACCTGGGACCGCCGTAACGTTCTGCGCGCCGCCATGGGCCTGGCCGCCGCCGGCGGACTCGCCGCGTGCGGCGGCAACAACGGCCGGGGCGGCGGCGCCTCGGGCGTGAACCTCACCCAGTACTTCCACGCCTACGGCGAGCAGGGCACCGAGCAGGCCATCAAGCGGTACGCCAAGGCCTACGACAAGGCCAACGTGACCACGCAGTGGATCACCAGCTCCGACTTCGAGAGCAAGCTCTTCGCCACGCTGCTCACCGACAAGGCGCCCGACCTCTTCGAGTTCCACCCGCAGATCCAGCTGGTCAGAAGCGGCCAGGTGGCGGACCTGACCGACCTCGTCGCGCCGGTCAAGAGCGACTTCAACCCGGCCGACATCACGTCGCACACGGTCGACGGGAAGATATACGGCGTCCGGATGATCGACGACCCGCAGTTCTTCTTCTACCGCAAGTCGCTGCTTGAGCAGGCCAAGGTCGAGGTGCCCACCACCCTCGACGAGCTGATGGAGGCCGCCGCCAAGCTCACCACCGGCAAGGTCAAGGGCCTGTACATGGGCAACGACCTGCACAGCGTCAACGACACGTTGATCTGGTCGGCCGGCGCCCAGCACCTCGACGCGAAGAACGAGATCGCCTACCACACGGACGGCGTCGTCGAGGGCCTGAAGAAGATGCGCAAGCTGTTCACCAGCGGCGACCTTCTCCTCGGCGCCCCGACCGAGTCCTGGGACCCGTCCTCGTTCACCCAGGGCCTGTGCGCCATCCAGTTCTGCGGCATGTGGGCGATGCCGGCGATCCAGGAGGCGCTCGGCGACGACTGGGGGGTCTTCCCCTTCCCCAAGACCGTCGACTCCGGCAAGCAGTCGGTCTACAACGGCGGCTGGTCGATGTTCGTCAACGCCAAGGGCAAGAACGTCGACGCGGCCAAGGAATACGTCAAGTGGCTGTGGATCGACCAGAAGAAGTACCAGGAGGACTGGGCCACCTCCTACGGCTTCCACATCCCGCCGCGCGCCTCGCTCGCGCAGTCCGCCACCAAGCTCAAGTCGGGCAACGCCGCCGAGGGCGTCCGGCTCTTCAACGAGTTCGGGCACTTCGACAACATCGGCTGGACCCAGGCCATGCGCACCGCCTTCGAGGACGTCTTCGCCAACTCCGTCCGCAAGGACATGGACCCGGAGGCCGCCCTCGACAAGTGCGACACGGTCGTCAACCGCGAACTGAAGAAGCTGTTCGGATAGGCCGCGGGACGGACCACGACATGTCGGTGACCAAGACACCCGACCTCGCGCGCCCCGCCCCGGCCAAGGCCTCACCGGCCCGGCCGCGGCGGGGGCTGCGGGGCAGCGCCACACTCAACTTCTGGCTCTTCACCGGGCCCTTCCTCATCGGCCTGGCGATCTTCATCTACGCGCCGATCCTCTGGAGCGTCTGGCTCAGCTTCTTCGACGCGCGCTTCACCGTCACGCCGGACAAGTTCATCGGCTTCGACAACTACACGTACATGCTGACGAACGACGACTTCGTCGGCTCGCTCGGCACGTTCACCGTCTTCGCCGCGTTCATCGTGCCCACCACCTGGGCGTTCTCGCTGGGCCTGGCCCTGCTGGTGAACCGGCTGCGTTTCATGCGGGCGTTCTTCCGCTCGGTGTTCTTCCTGCCGACCGCGTGCAGCTATGTGGCCGCCTCGCTGATCTGGAAGATGTCCATCTTCAGCGGCGTCCGCTTCGGTTTGATGAACACCGTCCTCGGCTGGTTCGGGATCGAGAACATCGCCTGGCTGGCCGACCCCAACCCGCCCTGGTACTGGCTGGTCATCGTCTCGGCCCGGCTCTGGCTGCAGTCCGGCTTCTACATGATCCTGTTCCTGGCCGCGCTCCAGAACATTCCGGGCGAACTGTACGAGGCCGCCGCCATCGACGGTGCCAAGCCGGGCTGGCAGACCTTCCGGCACATCACCCTGCCCCAGCTGCGGGCCACCTCCACCGCGGTGGTCCTGCTGCTGCTGATCGCCGCCTACCAGGCCTTCGACGAGTTCTTCAACCTGCTGTCGAAGACCACCTGGGGCCGCCCGCCCCTGGTCGAGCTGTACTACAAGGCCCTGGGCGAGAGCCAGGACTACGGTGCCGGCAGCGCGGGGGCCGTCATCCTGACCGTGCTGATCTGCGTCGTGACCCTGTTCCAGGGCAGGATCATGGGCTTCGGAAGGGGGGACGAGTCCAAGTGACCGCCACCATGCCCCAGCTGGACGAGACCCCGCCGACCCGGCGGACCCGTCGCGGCGGGCGCGGCCGGAACGTGATGAGCTCCACCGGCCTGTACTTCGCCACGGCCGTCGCCGCGTTCCTGTTCCTCGTCCCGTTCTATCTGATCCTCCGCAACGCCCTGTCCACCGACGCCGAGATCACCGGCGAGAACTGGCAGTTCTTCCCCACCGACCTCCAGTGGGGCAACATCGGCGCCCTGTTCGACGACTCCTCGGTGCCCTTCGCCCGGTCGCTGTGGAACTCCACGGTCGTCGCCGTGCTCCACACCGTCGGCGTCCTGCTGATCTGCTCCCTCGCGGGCTACGGTCTGGCCCGCATCCCGTACAAGCACGCCAACAAGATCTTCTACGTCGTCCTGGGCACCCTGATGGTCCCGACCGCGGTGACCTTCGTGCCCAGTTTCGTGCTGGTGTCCTCGCTGGGCTGGGTGGACACCTACCGGGGTCTGATCATCCCGGGCCTGTTCAGTGGTTTCACCTGCTTCCTCTTCCGGCAGTACTTCCTGGGGTTCCCCAAGGAGCTGGAGGAGGCGGCGCGCGTGGACGGGCTGGGATACTGGGGCGCGTACTGGCGTGTCGTGGTGCCCAACTCGCTGAACTTCTTCGCCGCGATCGCCACCATCACCTTCATCAACGGCTGGAACGCCTTCCTGTGGCCGCTGGTCATCGGCCAGGACCCGAGCGCGTGGACCGTCCAGGTCGCGCTCTCGTCGTACACCACCGGGCAGACGGTGGTGTTCCACCAGATCTTCATGGCGACCGCTATTTCTATCCTTCCCTTGTTGTTCGTGTTCCTCTTCCTCCAGCGCTGGCTGGTCCAGGGGATCGCGCAGACCGGCATCAAGGGCTGAGCAAGGAGACCGATGTCTTTCCGCACCACCCGCACCTCCTCCGCCGTCGACTACGTGGAGGACGTCTCACCGGGCAGCGGGGCGCTCGCGCCCCGCGCCTGGTACGCGTCCTCGGACGCGCGGTCGTTCTCGCTGAACGGCAGCTGGCGCTTCCGCCTGTCGGCCACCGCCGACGCGGAGGACGACTCGTTCGCCGGGGAGGGTTACGACGCCGGGGACTGGGCCGAGGTCACGGTCCCCGGCCACTGGGTCCTCCAGGGCGACGGCGCCTTCGGGGCGCCGATCTACACCAATGTGCTCTACCCGTTCCCGGTGGACCCGCCGCACGTGCCGACCGAGAACCCGACCGGTGACCATCTGCGGGTCTTCGACCTGCCGTCCGACTGGCCGTCGGACGGCGGGGCGGTCCTGCGCTTCGACGGCGTGGAGTCCTGCGCCCGGGTGTGGCTGAACGGCACGGACATCGGCGAGTTCAAGGGCTCCCGGCTCGCGCACGAGTACGCGGTCGGGCACCTGCTCAAGCCGTCCGGGAACGTTCTCGCGGTCCGGGTGCACCAGTGGTCGGCGGGTTCCTATCTGGAGGACCAGGACCAGTGGTGGCTGCCCGGCATCTTCCGTGACGTCACGCTGCTGCACCGCCCGGCGGGCGGCGCCGGCGACTTCTTCGTGCACGCCTCCTACGACCACACCGTCGGCGAGGGCACCCTGCGCGTCGACTCCGAGGTCGCCGGCCGGGTCCTCGTGCCCGCCCTCGACATCGATGTCGCGACCGGCGAGGCGGTGACGGTCGCGGTCGAGCCGTGGTCGGCGGAGAGCCCGAGGCTGTACGACGGCGAGCTGGTCACCGAGGGCGAGCGCGTCCCGCTGCGCATCGGCTTCCGCACGGTCGCCCTGGACGACGGCCTGATCAAGGTCAACGGAAAGCCGATCCTGTTCAAGGGCGTCAACCGCCACGAATGGCACCCGGAGAAGGGCCGCTCCCTGGACCTCGCGACCATGCGCGAGGACGTGCTGCTGATGAAGCGGCACAACATCAACGCCGTGCGCACCTCGCACTACCCGCCGCACCCGGCCTTCCTGGACCTGTGCGACGAGTACGGCCTGTGGGTCATCGACGAGTGCGACCTGGAGACCCACGGCTTCGGCGAGCAGCAGTGGCGGGACAACCCCGTCGACGACGACCGCTGGACCCCGGCCCTGCTGGACCGCGCGGCCCGCATGGTCGAGCGGGACAAGAACCACCCCTCGATCGTGTTCTGGTCGCTGGGCAACGAGGCCGGCACCGGCCGCGGCCTGACCGCGATGGCCGAGTGGATCCACGGCCGGGACCCGGACCGGCTCGTCCACTACGAGGGCGACTGGAGCTGCCGGGACACGGACGTGTACTCGCGCATGTACGCCTCCCACGCCGAGGTCGAGCAGATCGGCAAGGACCTGGACGGGGGCGCGCACAAGCGGCGCGGGCTGCCCTTCATCGAGTGCGAGTACGCGCACGCCATGGGCAACGGCCCCGGCGGCCTCGCCGACTACCAGGAGCTCTTCGAGACGTACGACCGGCTCCAGGGCGGCTTCGTCTGGGAGTGGATCGACCACGGTGTGGCCCATCCCGAGCTGGGCTACGCCTACGGCGGCGACTTCGGCGAGGAGCTGCACGACGGCAACTTCGTCTGCGACGGGCTGGTCTTCCCGGACCGCACCCCCTCCCCCGGGCTCGTCGAGTTCAAGAAGGTGATCGAGCCGGTCCGTATCGAGGGCGACGGCGCCGCCGGCACCGTACGGGTCACGAACAAGTACGACTTCGCGGATCTGTCGGCGCTGGCCTTCGAGTGGGCCCACCAGGTGGACGGCGAGACGGTCGAGACCGGCGCGCTGTCGGTGCCGCCGCTGGCGCCCGGTGAGTCGGCCGAGGTGAAGCTGCCCCAGGCGCCGGCCCCGGCGCGCGACGGCTCGGAGACCGCGTGGACGGTACGGGCGCTGCTGGCGGCCGACACCGCGTGGGCGCCGAAGGGACACGTGGTGGCCTGGGGGCAGGTGCCGGTGACGGCACGCCCGGTGCCCTCGGTCTCCCCGACCGGCCGGCCCGCTCTCGACGGGGACCGGATCACCCTTGGCCCGGCCTCCTTCGACGCCCGCACCGGCGCTCTGCGGACCATCGGCGGGGTCGCGGTGGAGAATCCGCGGCTCGACGTGTGGCGGGCGCCGACCGACAACGACGACGGCACGGAGTGGAACTCGGGCATCAACTACTCCGCCCTGTGGCGGGGGTTGGGCCTGCACCGCATGCGGCACCGCCTGGACTCCGTGGAGGCGGGCGAGGACGCGCTGACGGTACGGACCCGGGTGGCGCCCGCCGCCCAGGAGGTGGGCCTGGCCACGGTCTACCGCTGGACCTCGGACGGGGAGCGGCTGCGGCTGACCGTGTCCGTGACCCCCGAGGGCGAGTGGAAGGTGCCGCTGCCCCGGCTCGGCGTCCGGCTCGGGCTCACCGGGGCCGACCGCGTCACCTGGTTCGGCGGCGGCCCCGGCGAGGCCTACCCGGACACCCGGCTGGCCTCCATGATCGGCCGCTGGGAGTCCACGGTCGACGGCCTCCAGACGCCGTACGTGCGCCCGCAGGAGAACGGCGCCCGTGCCGACGTGCGCTGGGTGGAGCTCGGCGGCCTGAGGATCGAGGGCGACCCGGAGTTCTTCTTCGCCGCACGCCGCTGGACCACCGAGCAGCTCGACGCGGCCACGCACCGCACCGGTCTGACGGCGGGCGGGACGGTGTGGGTGCACCTCGACCACGGCGTGCACGGCGTCGGCACGCAGTCCTGCGGTCCGGGCCCGCTGCCGCGGTACCACCTGCTCGCGGAGCCGGCGGAGTTCTCCTTCGTCTTCTCGGTGACCGGCTAGTCCCCACCGGACAGTCCATGTCCGTGATCGATTAATCCATTGACCGACTGATCGACATTCTGCGACGGTCGTGAGGTGCCCGCGGCCGGTCGGCCCTGACTCCGACCGGCCGCTCCTCATGTTCCGAGCAAGGGAGTTCACAGCGTGAGCGGAAGCATCGAGGTCCACGGCCTGTCCCGTGTCTTTCACACCACCGTCCGCCGCCCGGGAGTGGCGGGCGCGCTGCGCTCCCTGGTCAATCCCGAGCGGGTCGCCAAGCACGCGGTCAGCGACATCACCTTCGACGTGGCCCCCGGCGAACTCCTCGCCCTGCTCGGCCCGAACGGCGCCGGCAAGTCCACCACCATCAAGGTGCTCACCGGGATCCTCACGCCCACCTCCGGCGAGGTCCGGGTGGCGGGCGTGGTGCCGTACCAGGAGCGGGAGCGCAACGCCCGTAACATCGGCGCGGTGTTCGGGCAGCGCACCCAGCTGTGGTGGGACCTGCCCGCCCGGGAGTCCTTCGCGATCCTCAGGGACATCTACGAGGTGCCGAAGGCCGAACACGCGGCCCGGCTCAAGGAGTTCGACGAGCTGCTGGACCTGTCGTCCTTCTGGGACACCCGGGTCCGTCATCTCTCCCTCGGCCAGCGGGTGCGCTCCGACCTCGCGGCGGCCCTGCTGCACGACCCCCAGGTGGTGTTCCTGGACGAGCCGACCATCGGCATGGACGTCGTCGTCAAGGAACAGGTGCGGGAGTTCCTGCGCCACCAGGTCGAACAGCGCGGCCGTACCGTCCTGTTGACCACGCACGACATGACGGAGGTCGAGCGGCTGGCCGAGAGGGTCGTGCTGATCAACCACGGCCGGCTCGTCCTGGACGGCAGCCTGGACGAGATCCGCCGCAGGTTCGGCTCGACCTGGCAGGTACGCGCGACCCTGGCCGACGCCCACACGGACGCCGTGGCGCTGCCGGGCATCGCGCTGCTGCGGCGGGACGGACCGCAGGTCGTGTTCGGCCCCGACGGACCCGAAGCCCCCACCGTGAACTCGGCGTTGAAGGCGATCATCGAGCGGTACGAGGTGACAGGTGTCGCCATCGACGAGGCCGACCTGGAGGACGTGATGCGCAACGCCTACGCCCAGGCGGGGGCCGCCGCGTGATGGCCGCCCTGTCCGCCTGGCGCGTCGCCCGCGTCACCCCGCTCGGCGAGCTGAACGCGCCACCCCGGATGACGGGCGTCGCGCTCCGCCTGCTCGTGCAGGTGGTGCTGGTGGCGTCCCTGTGGCACGGCCTGTACTCCCACACCGGCACCACCGCGGGACTCGGCGAGAGCCAGGCGGTCACCTACGCCGTGCTGGCCGTCCTCGCCTCCCGGCTGCGGGAGTTGGACCAGTTCGCGGGCCGGGACACCGTGATCCAGCACATGCACTTCGGCACCATCGTCTACTGGTATCTGCGCCCGCTGCCGCCCCAGCGCTACTACGCCCTGCGCGCGCTCGGCGAGCAGGTGTACGGGTTCGCGTGGGCGCTGGGCGGCTACCTGATCTGCCTGGCGGCCGGCGTGGTGGAACCGCCCGGGTCGGCGGCCGTGACCGGGGTGTTCCTGCTGAGCCTGCTGCTCGGCCAGTGGGTGCTGCACTACATCATGCTCGCCACGGACCAGTGGTGCTTCTGGGCGCTGCGCAACAATTCGGCGATCCTGATCATCATCTTCGCGCAGAACCTGCTGTCCGGGGTATACGCGCCGCTGTGGTTCTTCCCGGACTGGTTCGTGACGATGAGCTCCTTCCTGCCCTTCCAGGCGACGCTGAACGTGCCGCTGTCGATCTACATCGGCCGGATCCCGCTGTCGGACGCGGCCGGGCAGCTGGCGGTGCAGGCCGGCTGGGTCGTGGTGCTCGCCCTGTTCACCCGGTTCCTGTGGCGGCGCGCCGCCCTTCGTGTCGTCTCCCAGGGAGGGTGAGGACCATGAACGCCCTCCGGATCACATGGCGCGTCACGCGGCTCAACTTCCGTGCGCAGCTGGAGTACCGCGCCGAGTTCCTGCTGAACGTGGCGATCGGCGCGATCTGGCAGGTCTCGGTGATCGTGTTCGCGACCGTGCTTCTGGCCCGGTTCACCGGGATGGGCGGCTGGGACAGCTCCGAGGTGCTGCTGATCCCGGCCACCCGGATGCTCGCGCACGGGCTCTTCGTACTGCTGCTGGGGCGAGTGCACTTCATCGGCCGGCAGATCCAGGAGGGCCGGATCGACATCTATCTGATGCGGCCCATGCCGGTGCACCGGCAGGTCCAGCTCTCCTACTTCCCGACCAACGCCCTCGGTGACCTCACGGTCGCGGCGGGCCTGATGGTCGGCGCGCTCAGCCGCAGCGAACTGGACTGGTCGGCGGGGCGGATCTCCTACCTGGTCGCGGCGGTCGTCGGCGGCATGCTGCTGGAGGCGGCCCTGTTCACGGCGCTGGCCTGCGCCTCCCTGCGCTTCCCCGCCGCCGACTACTGGAGCCGCTGGCTGGAGGAGCTCCTCGGCACCTTCGGCAGCTATCCGCTGAACGTCCTGCCGCGGGCCGTGGGCGGCTTCCTGACCTACGCCCTCCCCCTCGCGTTCGTCGCCTACCTCCCGGCCGCCGTCCTCACCGGGCACGGCCACGACACCGGAGTGCCGTACTGGCTGGCGGCGTCCGCGCCACTGGTGGGCGTGCTGGCCTACCTGGGGTCGCGGCTGCTGTGGCGGTGGAGCCTGCGGCACTACACCGGGGTGAACGGATGACCACCACCTCCGGATTACGTCCGCGCCTCGCGGTCGGCCTCGTCTTCGTCGTCCTGGGGGCCACGCAGGGCGGCTGGATGGCCCGGATCCCCGCGATCCGGGACCAGGTCGGGCTGAGCACCACCGAGTGGGGGCTGCTGAGCAGTTCGTCGGCGGCCGGGGATCTGGTGGCGATCGTGCTGATCACGGTGCTGATCGGCCGGGTGAGCACCCGGCTGCTGGCCCTCGCCGGGGCGACGGTGGTGCTGCTCAACGCGCCGGTGCTGGCGGGGGCTTCCGCGGTGCCGGCGCTGGTGGTGGGCCTCACGGTGTGGGGCGTGGGGGCGACCTTCCTGGCCACGCCGGTGAACGCGCTCGCGGTCGCCGTGGAGCGCCACCAGGGCCGGCCCCTGATGTCGGGCTTCCACGCCTCCTACAGCTGCGGGGTGCTCGGGGGCGGCGCCCTGGGCACGCTCGCGGCGGCCACCGGCATCTCCCCGGGCGTACAGCTGGCGATGAGCAGCGCGGTGCTCGGGGCGCTGCTGCTGGCGTGGGCGTTCTGGCTGCCCGAGGAGGAGGCCCCCGGCAAGCGGCGGCGGCCGGTCGGGGAGAGGTTCACTCCGCAGCTGGTGCTGCTCGCCGTCATCGCGTTCTTCGCCTCCTTCGTCGAGGGCGCGGCCTCCCAGTGGAGTTCGGTCTTCACGGCCGACCACCTGGGCGAGGGGGCGGCGCTCGGCGCGGCGACGTACACCGCCTTCTCGGTCGCGATCCTCCTCGCCCGGCTGCTGGGCGACCGTCTCGTGGCCCGCCTCGGCCGCGGTGCCTTTCTACGGCTGTCCCTGCTGACCGCGGTTCTGGGCGCCGTCCTGGTCCTCGCCCGGCCCTCGCTGCCGCTGGCCTTCGCCGGGTTCGTCGTGCTGGGCCTCGGCATCGCGTGTGTGCTCCCGGCGCTGATCGCGCTGGCCGGTCGGCAGCCCGGGGTGCCGGCCGGTGAGGGCGTTTCCGTGATCACGATCGGCCAGTGGCCGGGATTCCTGACGGCGGGCCCGGCGGTGGGTCTGCTGGCGGGCGTGGCGAGTCTGCGCATCGCGCTGGTGACGCTGATCGTGGCGGGCGCGGTCGCCGCGGTGCTGTCCAGGTGGGTGGTGGCGGAGCCCGACGAGGCCTCGGAGGCCGCGGCCGGCTGAGCGCGGCCGGCGGGTCAGCCCCGCCCCGACCGTCGTATCGGTGTGAACAGCCCGGCCACCGCGATGAGGACGCAGCAGCCTCCGGCGGCCAGGCCGACCGGGGCGGTGCCCCGGTGTTCGGCGGCCCACGTGAGGAGGGCGGCGCCGAGCGGGGCGGCCGCGTACTGCAGGGTCCAGAACGCGGAGGTGACCCGGCCGAGCAGGGGTTCCGGGGTCACTTCCTGACGCAGGGACATGGAGCAGGTGCCCGCCACGGCGACGCAGGCGAGGAAGGCCGCGCCGAGGGCCGCGACGACGGGCACGTCCCGGGCCCAGCCCAGGCCGGCGAACGCGAGCCCGGACACCGCCACGCTCCCGGTCCAGGTCCACCCGAAACCGAGCCGGCGGCGCAGCCGCGCCACCAGCAGGGCGCCGGTGATGGTGCCGAGGGCGCCGACGGCCATGACGGTGCCGACCGTGCCGTCGTCGTGTCCGAGGTCGTGCTTGAGGTGGTAGATGAGCAGGTCGTTGAGGCCGAGGGTGAGGAAGCTGAAGAAGAACAGCAGGACGGTCAGCGAGCGCAGCACCGGGTGGCCGCGCAGGAAGTCGACGCCGGTGCGCAGGTCCCGCCAGAGGCCGGCGCGTTCGGGTGCCTCGGCGGGCCGGGCCCGGAACCGGACGTAGAGCATGCACAGCGCCGACACCCCGAAGCTGGCCGCGTCGACGCCCACGGCGGTCGCCGGTCCGGTCCAGGCCGCCACCAGCCCGGCGCACAGCGGGCCCAGGACGCCCGCCGCGGCGGCGGTCGCGTTCAACCTGCCGTTGGCCTCGGTGAGTTGGCGGGTGCCGACGAGTGAGCGCACGACAGTGACGTAGCCGACCGCGAACAGCATCCCGACGGCCTCGCACAGCGGCAGGACCGCGTACAGCAGCCACACCCGCGGCCCGAACAGCCAGACCACCGGGATCACCCCGTACAGCACCATCCGCACGAGATCGCAGCCGATCAGCAGTCTGCGCCGGTCGACGCGGTCCACCACCGCCCCCGCGAACACGGCCGCCACGACCGCGGCGGCCCCGCCCACCGCCGTCAGCAGGCCCATCCGCGCGAGCGAGCCGGTGGCCTCAAGGACCAGCAGGGGCAGGGCGATCAGCGCGAAGGAGTCGCCGAGGACGGAGAGGGTCTGCGCGGCCCAGAAGACCGCGAAGCTCCGTTGCCGCCACAGCGGACGTGCGTCGCCCGGAGGTGCCTTTGCGCGTGAGGCGCGTCCGCCGGTGTCCTCGTCCCGCCGCGCCTCGTACGACATGCCCCTCCCCCTGAGTCACCGGCCACCTTACGGTCGCCGGTGAGGGCGCGGCGCAGGGCCTCAGTGGTCCGCGCAGCACGGTGTCGGGGCGGGGACCTCGAAGGGGACGAGGGTGCCGCCGACGGCGGGCATGGTGGACAGGACGAGCGTGCCGTCGTGCTGCCACTGCGGGCGGACGTGGTCCCACGTCACCAGCCGGGTGTCCGGGGCGGGTTCGCCGGGCGTGCCCAGGACCGCCACCCGGTCGATCGCCGAGCGGGTGAGCAGTTCGGCGACCGTCAGGGTGCCGGTGAGGGCGGACACGCCCGGGTAGAGGACGGCACGCCCCGCCGTGTCCGGGACGCCGGGCGCCACCTCGTACTCCCCGGCCGCGAGCCGCTCCCGGACGGTGCTCAGGAGCGGCTCGGACGGCAGGGTGAACGACAGGGCGACCCGCGGGCGGTCGCCGCGCACCAGGTGCGTGCAGCCGAACGCGCCCTCGGGGAGGGCGAGTTCGGCGGCCAGCGTGTGGAGCAGGTGGTCGGCGGCGCGCAGGTCCCGGATCCCGGCGTCCACGGTGAGGGCGTACCGCGTGAGGTCGTACGGCGTCACGAGGGCAGGACCCACACGGGGTTGGAGTAGAACCACAGGTCGCGCCACGGGTCCGCGTCACCGACGACATCGATGGCCGGGCCCGCCGGGTCCACCGCCGCGCCCATCGCGCCGACGGCCGAGCGGTTGCCGTCGCTGCCGCGCAGCCGGACGTACAACGGCCGGTCCACGCGCCCGAGTCGGTACGTCAACCGGACCGTGCCGCTGGGCTTGTCGATCTCGTACGACGTCACGACCTTCGCCGTCGGCGCGGTGAAGGTGTCCCGGTCGGAGACCGGACCGGTGACATCGCCCTGGATGACGTCCACGCGCGCCAACTCGGGCGTGAATCCAGCCCAGTTGGGACCGCCGGCCAGAGCGATGTCGACGGTCAGCGTGACGTTCGTGCCCTTCCTGACGTGGAGGGCGCCGCCGAGGGTGGCCCAGCGGCCGCCGCCGGAGACGCGGACGTCGAGGCCGCTGATGAGCTGACCGTGGTCGGCCCAGACGCGGCCGGCGCGGATGCCGTCCATGACGGCGGCGTAGGAGAAGCCGTCGGCGCCGACGTGGGTGCGGCTGTACTGGCCGGGCCAGTAGTCGCCCTGCGTGATGTCGATCCTGCCGCCGTAGACCGGGTCCTCGTAGCGGCCGTTGGCGTTGAAGTCGCCGCCGGGGCCGCGTACGGCGGTGTCGGCGTACACCTGGTGGCTGTCGCTGTTGGCGGTGATCCACCAGGGCTTGCCCTCGGCGAGGAGGCTGTCCCACAGGCCGCCGACCGTGGCGGTCATCCAGTCGAAGCCGCCCCAGGTGCGGTAGCTCTCCAACGGGTAGCCCGCGAAGGAGTTGGCGCTCGGGTTGTTGTCGTAGATGCCGCGGGCGCGGGCCATCCCGAGCGGGGTGGGGAGGCCGGCGGCCTGGTGGCCGGGGGCGCCCTCGAAGCCGACGGCTATCCGGCGGCCCGAGCCGGTCGCGTCGCGCCAGGCGCGGATCTCGTGCGGGGAGTCGACACCGCGCCGCGCCGGGTGGTTGGCGAGCATCAGCGCGTCCTTGACCTTGCGGCGCCGGACCTGGTCGCCGAGGAAGGCCAGGCCGGCGACGGCGAGGGCCTCGTTGGCGGGCGTGGAGTCGGAGGCGCCCTTGACGCTGCCGTCGTAGTCGGTCTCGAACTGCTTGAGGACCGAGACCTCGTTCTTGCCGGGGTGCACGAAGACGGTGCCGTGCTCGGCGCCCGGGATGTTCCACTCCAGGCCCTGGAAGACGAGGGTGTCCTCGTACGCGCTCCGGGCCTCCCTGATGTCCGGGTTGACCTTCTCCACGCCGATCTTCGCGTGCGTGGCGCTGCCGTGGTCGGTGATGACCAGCCAGTCCATGCCGTGCCGCGCGCCCTGGCGGACCTGGTCGACGACGCGGTACTTGCCGTCGCTGCTGTACTGGGTGTGGATGTGGTGGTCGCCGGCCAGCCACAGGAAGCCGTGGGTGCGGCGGCCGGCGGTGGCGGGGGCTGCGGCGGCGGGGGCGGCTGCCGCGGGGGTGGCGCCGAGGACACCGCCGGCCGCGAGGCCCGCGCCCAGCAGGCCCGCCCGGCGCAGCAGCGAGCGGCGCGAGCGCTGTTCGGGGGTCAGGGCCTCGTCGGGCACGGAGGTGTCGAAGGCGGCGGGCAGGGCCGTGGCCTCCTCGGGCCCGTGCGCGTGCGTGTGTCCGTCCCCGTGCTCATGTCTGTGGTGGTGATGTCCGTGCCCCATGACTGCGCCGCCTCTCGTTACCGCTGCCTTCTGCGGTTGCCTTCCGCGGTGCTTTCGCACCGCGTGTGGAGGATCGAGGCGGCACATGAACGCCGTGCGGCCGGGAGGTGAGCGGCGGCCGACCCGGGCGCGGCGGATCGCCTCGTCTCTCACTGTTTCCTCAACTGCCCTTGCCCGTCACACTGGTTGCCGGTGAACCTGAGCTCCGTTCACCTTCTGTACCTCCGCTTCTGTACTTCCGCTTCTGTACCTCCACCGCTTTCCCTCCCACCGGAGAGACCCCCCATGAGACGAATCCTCGGCGCCCTCGCGGCCACCGCCCTGGCCGTCACCGGCCTCGCCGCCACCGGCGCGACGCCCGCGGCGGCCGCCACGAGTGCCACGACCGGCACCTTCAACGTGCTGACGTACAACGTCGCGGGCCTCCCGGAGGGCCTGAGTTCGGGCAGTCCGGAGAAGAACACCCCGCTGATCTCCCCCCGGCTCGGGGCGTACGACATCGTGAACGTCCAGGAGGACTTCAACTACCACGCGGCCCTGTACGCCGGGGACGACCACCCGTACCGCACCGCGACCAGCGGCGGGGTGCCCTTCGGCGACGGCCTCAACACCCTCTCGGACCTCCCCTTCGAGGACTTCGAGCGGGTGAAGTGGAAGTCCTGCACCGGCACCAACTGCCTGACGCCGAAGGGCTTTTCACTGGCCCGGGTGCGGCTGGCCGAGGGTGCCTTCGTGGACCTCTACAACGTGCACACCAACGCCGACTCCACGGACGACGCGCTGGCCGCCCGCCGCGCCAACATCACCCAGCTGTCGGACTTCATCCGGGCCAACTCCGCCGGCAACGCGGTGATCGTCATGGGCGACACCAACACGCGGTACACCCGCAGCGGCGACAACATCCGCACCCTCGCCGACGACAACGGACTGACCGACGCGTGGGTGCAGCTGGCCAAGGGCGGTGTCCGGCCGACCCAGGGCGCGGACGCGCTGGTGTGCCCGACGACGGCGCCCCCGAACGACTGCGAGGTCGTGGACAAGGTCCTCTACCGCGGCAGCAAGCTGCTCTCGCTGTCAGCCACCCGCTACAACAACGAGTGGGCGTCCTTCCTCGACTCCGCGGGCGGCAACCTCTCCGACCACTTCCCGCACGCGGTCGACTTCTCCTACACCCTCAGCCCGTCCCTGAAGGCGAGCGACTTCTTCGGCGGCCCGCACGGCACGGCCTTCAACGACGCCGACGACCTGCCGGCCACCCCCTCCCCCCGCACCCTCACCCTGCGCGGCAGCTCCCGCCTGGACGCCATCTCCCTCACCCTCGACGGCGGTACGACCCTCACCCACGGCGGCACGGGCGGCACCGCGACCTCCCTCACCCTCGCCCCCGGCGAGCACCTCACCTCGGTCAGGCTGACCCAGGCCCAGAAGGACGGCCACACCAGGATCTTCTCCGCCGCCTTCACCACCGACAAGGGCCGCACCCTGACCTCCGGCACCCCCGCCGCGGCCACCAAGACCTTCACCGCCCCACCGGGCTGGCAGATCACCGGCTTCACCGGCCGATCGGGCTCCGAGATCGACAAGCTGGGGGTGGTGTACGCGCCGATCGGCTGAGGCGAAGGGACACCACCGCACCCCAGGCTCTAACCTAAAGCCCCTAGGAAGAGCGATCAGTCACCCCGAGGTGTCCCATGCCCAGAGCCGGTCTCACCGTGGAGCGAGTCGTGGCCGCCGCGGCCGATCTCGCCGATGAGGTCGGCTTCGACGGGGTCACGCTGTCCGCGCTGGCCCGGCGCTTCGGGGTGAAGGACGCGAGTCTGTACTCGCATGTCAGGAGTCTTCGGGATCTGCGGAGCCGGATGGCGTTGCTGGCCGGTGCGGAGATGATCGACCGGATCGCGGTGGCCGTGGCCGGGCGGTCCGGGAAGGAGGCGCTGGTGGCGTTCGCGGGGGCCTACCGGGAGTACGCGCTGGCGCACCCGGGGCGCTATGCCGCCACCCAGATCCGTGTCGACCAGTCCCTGGTCGCCGACTCCCCGGCGCTGCGCCGTACCGCCGAGATCACCTACGGCATGCTCCGGGCGTACGACCTGGACGAACCCGATCTCACCGACGCGGTACGTCTGTTGCGGGCCGCCTTCCACGGGTACTGCGCCCTGGAGGCCGGCGGCGGCTTCGGCGCCCCGCGTGACGTACAGCAGTCGTGGGACCGGGCGGTCGACGCCCTGCATGTCACCCTCGAACAGTGGCCGCGGACGAAGGAGAGGGGCGACTGAAGGAGAGGGGCGACTGAGAGGGCGACTGACCGACCGGGAGCCGCGCCGCCCGGCGAGGTCAGTCGACGGTGACCGTGTAGAGGAAGTACGCGGGCCAGTCGTCGGGGTTGGCGGTGCCGGTGGCCGTGGCGTACGGGCGGGGCGGGTCGGTGGGCTTGGGGAAGGGGGAGGCCGAGGCGCTCGCGTCGTGACACTGGGCGTTCGGGCAGTTGAGGAGCTTCACGGTGGTGGTGCCGGGGCCCGCGGCGGTGAAGTCGAAGTACTGGGCGGCGGCGTCGCTGTCGGCCTCGTCGCGTCGGCCGCGGTAGTCGAGGACGTCCTTGTCGGGGCGGGGGTCGGCGAGGTACCAGTTCTCGCCGGTGGCGGCCTCGGCGGGGACCTTCAGGGAGAACGTCTGCCCGGCCTCGACCTTCAGGGTGCGCTCGCCGGTGCCGTACTCGCCGTCGGCCGAGGCGGAGGAGCCGCAGCCGGTCAGGGCGGCGGCCGAGGTGAGCGAGACGAGCAGCGTCAGCAGGACGGCGGCCGGCGTGCGGGGCGGGCTCGTGAGAATGCGGGTCATGGTCAGTCCTGCTCGATGTACACGCGGTTGAGGTCACCGTCGTTCTTCTTGGCGTAGCGCTCGTCGGTGGCGGAGCTGAGGTCGCCGTTGATGAAGTCCTCCTCGCTGACCCAGGTGGTGGTGCCCCAGGGGTTGTAGATCTGGAGCATGCCGTCCTCCTGGCCGATGACCATCATGCTGTGGCCCTTCCAGTTGCCGTCCTCGTCGGTCCGCTCGATGTTGATGGGCACGGGCTTGCCCTCGGCGACGGACTTCTCGATGTCGGGCAGGACGTCACGGCGGTCGTCGGCGCTGTCCATGTCGTGCGCCTCGTAGCGGTCCCCGGTGTGCGGGCTGAGCTCCTTGTCGGAGATCTCGGTCTGGCCCTCGGGATCCATACCGGCGGGCTTGCGGTCCCACAGCCAGCCCGAGTTGGAGCCGTCGCCCTCCTCGTGCATCCGCAGCTGCTCGGCGGTGAGCCGCTCGCGGAACGCCTCGTCGGAGTCGTCCGTGCCGTCGGGGCCGCCGGTGAGTTCGAGGGCGTAGACGGGGTCCACGAGGGCACGGGCGGTGACGGTGGAGGACGGCACGCAGGTCTCGCCGTCCTGGTCCCACAGCTTCTCCCCGTACCACTGGGACTCCTTGTCGGTGTCCTTCGGGTCGTTGGTGGTGGTGATGGGCGTCAGGTGGCTCTGGAGCCAGTTCGGGTCCTTGCCGTGGATCTTGCCGCCGAACTCCTCGGCCTCGTCGACGGAGTAGCCGGCGGCCAGCGCCTTCATCAGGTACGCCTTCTCCTGCGGCGTCGACGCGTCCGCCAGCAGCCGCCGCATGCGCTCCTGGTCGGCGGCCGGCAGTCCCTCCATGCGCTGTCCGGCCCGCTCCAGGTCGTTGGCGGTGAGGATCTCGTTCAGCTCGCGGTCGCCGGTGGGGTTGGCGGTGTCGGCCAGCATCAGGCGGTCCGTGGCGGTCAGCTCGTCGGTGTCCATCTGCCCGGCCCGTGCCTCGGCCGCGTACTTGTTCAGATCGCGGGCGGCCTCGCGTGCCGCGTCGTCCGCGTTCTCCGCCGCGGTCTTCAGGTCCGCCACGCCCTGCGTGGCCAGGGAGCGTGCCTTCAGCCGGGCCGCCTCCTCGCCGTCGTCCTCGTGGATGTCGTCGAACCAGCCGTCGTGGCCGCCGAGCATGCCGCGTGCCTCGCGCAGCGCACCGCGGCCCTTGGCGTCGAGTTTCTGCGCGGGTTCGAGCGCGTCGGCCAGCCGCAGCAGCGCCTTGGCGCCGCCCCGGAAGGCCTCCGTCACCTGGTCCGCCGCGCGCGAGGCGGCCGACACCACGGCGCTCGCCGTCTCGCTGGTGGTGCCCACCCACACCTCGGGCAGCTGCCGGGTCGCCACCTTGTCGATGCGCTCGCGCAGCCGGTCGGCGTCGTCCACCTGCTCGCGGTAGCGCCTGGCGAGCGATTCGAGGGTGGGCACGTCGCCCTCCGGCGCGGACACCGCGAGGGCGTCGTCGATCGCGTCGATGAGGTCGTTCTTGCTGTCCGCCGACTTGATGCGCTCGTGCAGCCCGGCGAGCTTCACCCGCCGCTCGGTCGTCGACTCCGTCATCCGCGCTCCCCCGATGCGCCGCCCTGCCCGTCCACCGGGCAACTCGCCCGCCACGCCCTGTCGTTGCGCGCCAGGAAGATCAACTGCCCGTCGGGCGGGAGAGTAGCACGGCTGTTCCCGGCCATCCCGGCTTGTTCCCGGTTCCTCGCGGCATGGATCACCCCGCCCCGCGGATCGGCAACCTCCGCCGCCCGGGCGGCGACCAGGGGACATGACACACGCACCACACCCCACTCCGGCCGGCGCCACGGCCTCCCCCGCCCGGCACCGCCGGATCCGCGCGGCCCGCAGACCGCTCGTCGCGGGGCTCGCCGCGACCGGTGCCCTCGTCGGCGCCTGGTACGCCACCGCGGGCGCCGCGACGCCCGCCGCACCGAACCTCGCGGTCACGTCCACGGCGGTGAGCCTGCCGGCCAAGTTCCCGTATCTGTCCGCCGGTTACAACAACACCCGCGAGTGGACCCGGACGGCCACCTCGGTGGCCCCGAACGGCACCCTGCGCGTGGCGTGGCCCGCCTCGGACGGCGTCCACGTCACGCCGCTGACGGCCGCCGGGAAGCGCTCCGGCGCGGACACCGTCGTGAAGGGGGCCAAGGAGGTCGGCGGCCTGGTCGCGCACGACGACGGCTTCGCGCTGCTCACCCGGATCGCCGACACCAACAAGTGGAAGGAGACGGCGGCGGCGATCGTCCGCTACACGGGCGCGAAGAAGACCTGGAGCACCAAGCTCACCAGCACCGCCTCCCACGACACGGCCCCGCTGCTCGACGGCCAGCTCACCTGGAACGGCACCAAGTACGGCGCGTACTTCGTCGTGCACGGCGCCGGCGGCTTCGCCGACGGCCACTTCGGCGACAAGCTGGCGTACGTCAGTGCCAAGGGCGCCAAGCTCGGCGGCGGCTGGGGCTGGGGGTGCAGCCACAACGAGGGTATCGCCCTGCACGCCGAGAAGACCGGCGCCTTCACCTCCCTCTGCTTCGACGACTGGCGCTCGGGCCTGTTCGTCTCGACCGGCATCGGCGCCCCGGACAACGCGCCGGTCGTGCAGCGCGAGCAGTGCTGGGCCGGCTACTGCGGCGGCACCTTCGCGAGCCGTACCGGCGACCTGGTGAAGTCCTCCACCGGCCGCTACGCCACCGCCTTCGCCTCCCGGGGCGCCGCCTCCGCCGCCAAGAACCCGGACGACTCCAGCGGGCGCGGCTGGACGGTGAAGCCGAAGACGGCCACGCACCAGGTGGCGGTGGCCTTCCTGAAAAACCGCACCTCCGCCCCCGGCAAGGCCATCTACCTCACCAACGCCAAGGCCACCGAACACGTCAACGTCCGCCTCGCCCCGTACGGCAAGGACCGCCTCCTGCTGTCCTGGGAGTCCCTGAAGAACGCCAAGTGCACGAGCGGCACCTGCACCGGCACCTTCACCGGCACCCACCTCCGGCTCATCGACTGGAACGGCAAGTTCCAGAGCCCGGACAAGGTGGTCGCCGCGCGGCTGACCGGTGACATAGCCGTCCAGAAGGACGGGACGCTGACCTGGGCGTACGTCCCGGTGACTCCGTCGTACGCGAGCACGCTCACGGGCGCGTCACCGACGTCGGCGACGCTGAGGATCGCGCGGCTGAAGCCGTAGTGCCCTCAGGTGACCCGCGCCCCGGAGTCGTCCAGCCGGACCCGCAGTACGGGCCCGTCGCTCCAACGGACCCTCAGCTCGCCTTCGTCGCCGGTTTCCACCCTCACCGTCCCGCCCAGCGGGGCGGGGTCCGGCTCCGCCGTCAGCCGGGACAACGCGACGAAGAGCGAGCCGTCCGGAGCGGTGCGTCCGCACAGGTCGTCGTCCAGGCCGACGACGGGCACGAGCTCCGCCCGCACGCCGTCCCGTGCCGCCCATCCGGTGACCCGCACCTCCGTGCCGGGCTCCGCGCCCGCGACGCGATGGATCCTCACCTCCACGGCCCCGCGCGCCATCACCACACTGGTCACCCGCGCCCCAGCGCCGGCCGTGTGCCGCGAGGCCGCCCAGCCGTCCCCCACCCCGAGCGGTTCGATCTCCGTCCGGCTCGCATCCCCGCCCACGACCACACTGTTGTCGTACGACGACGAGGGCGCCGTCACCGTCGAGTAGGCGAGCCGTGTGTAGTACGGGTCGTAGCGGACGTCCTCGCTGCCGTGGTTGTGGAGGCGGACCAGGCCGTCGGAACGGGTGGACTGGAGGAGCCAGTTGGGGGCGGTGAGCGGGGTCACCGCGTCCGTGCGTTCGGCCGGGCCGGGTTCCTCCGGTGCTGTCCACACGGGGTGGTCCGGCGGCAGGAGGAGGCCGAGGAAGCCCTTGCCGGCCCAGTAGGGGGAGGCGGGGCCCGAATAGCCTTGCAGGACGCGGGAGTCGGGGCCGTGCCAGCCGAGGGTGAGCAGGCCCCGGTCGTCGACGGCGCCCCGGTCGAGGAAGTACTTCAGGGCGCCGGAGGCCAGTCGGCGGGTCTCGCCGGGGGACAGTGGCGTGCGGCCGGTGAGGGCGCCGAGCCACAGGGGGGCCGTGGTCGCGAAGCGGTAGGTGAGGGAGCGGCCCTGGTGCAGGGGGGCGCCGTCGGCGCCGAACAGGCGGGCGTAGTCCGTGAGATGGCGCGCGAGGCGTCCGCCGTAGAGGTCGAGCAGACGGGTGTCGTCGGCGAGCCAGGCGTGCAGCACCGGGTAGAGGTGCATCGCCCAGCCGTTGTAGTAGTCGAACTTGCGGCCGTCGCCGTCGGTGTACCAGCCGTCGCCGAGGTACCACCGCTCGATGCGTTCCAGCCCCCGGTCGATCGCCTTGGCGGACGCCTCGGGTTCGTGGCCGATCTCGGCGAGGAAGCCGCCGACGGTGACGGGGAACAGCTCCCAGTTGCAGGGCCAGGCCTCCGCGTGCAGCGCGTCGCCGAGCCAGGCCGCCGCCCGCTGCCGTACGCCGTCGTCGAGGCGGTCCCAGAGCAGGGGGCGGGTCAGGCGCAGGGCGAGGGCGATGGAGGCGGCCTCGACCAGGGGTTGGCCGCGGTCCTCGATGCGGGGCCAGACTCCCGACACTCCGGCGGCCAGGCCGTCGGCGTAGCGTCCGAGGGCGGTCTCGTCTCGGCGGAAGGCCGCCAGCAGGAGTGTGCGGGCGTAGCCCTCCAGGCCGTCGGAGAGCCGTCCCGACCAGCTCTCGCGGTCCCCGGGGAAGTGGTAGAGGGCGCGGTCCTCGGTGGCGTACGGCTCCACGGCGGCGAGGAGGGTGTCGGCGGCCGTCTCCCAGTGGGCGCGGGTGTAGCCGGTGCGCGGGCTGCGGCGGGGGTCCTCGGGAGGAAGCTGCATGGGGAGCTGCATGGGGAACCGCATGGGTCTCTTTCGTGCCGGGATGCGCGCCGGGAGCGCTCGGGACAGCCGGAGCTGGGGGGACAGCGGGGACAGCGGGGACAGCGGGAACAGCGGGAACAGCGGGAACAACGGGAACAACGAGAACCTGGGGCGCCCCGGTTCCGGTCGGAGCGCCCCAGGCGTCTATCCCACCCGCACCCGGCCCTCGGGCACCAGGTGCTGGGCGACGAGTTCGTCGCGGACCAGGCCGGCGTAGACCGTGGCGCCGTGGACGGAGGTGTGGGTGTTGTCCCGTTTCTCGTTGTACAGGTAGAGCGCCTTGGAACCCTCCACACCGAGGGACTCCACGACGGCCTTCGTCTTCGCGGTGAGGTCGATCAGAGGCACGTCCTCGGCGGCGGCGACCTCGCGCACGACCTCAGGATGGTTCACTCCGAGGCCGTTGACCAGAAGCGCGGTGCCGTTGTTCAGCGTTCCGTCGGTGTTGAACCAGCGTCGCACGATCGGGGTGACGAGGACGGGCTGTCCGCCTTTCTCCCGTACGCCCGCCACCAGGGTCTCCAGGTTGGCGCGGTAGGTGGCCTCGTCGGTGGTCTTGTCGTTGTGGGCGAGCTGGACCAGGACCAGGTCGCCGCGGCGGATCAGCGGCTGGACGGTGGCCCACAGCTGCGGGTTCCCCAGGTACGTCACCGTACTCTCGCCGGAATCGGCGTAGTTGGCGACGGAGACGCCCTTGCGCAGGTACTGCGGCAGCTGCTGGCCCCAGCCGGCGTACGGGTCGCCGGGCTGGTCGCAGACCGTGGAGTCGCCGACCAGGAAGATCTGGCGGGCGATGGGGGTCCCCCCGCGCGAGGTTGTTCGAGCGTGGGGGAGGGCGGGGGTGACGCGGATGTCGGCGAGGGCCGGGGCGGTGCCGCCGAGCGCGAGGTCCAGCCCTGCGGTGCCGGCGGGGCCGGTGGGCTCGCCCTCGGGGGTGCGGACGTTCACGGTGAAGCTGCGGGCGACGCGCTCGCCTGCGGGCACCGCCGTCTCGGGCAGCAGGGCGCGCCGGGTCTCGCCCGTGACGCTCGTGCTGGACGCCGTGGCGCCGCCGAGGAGCACCTGGACGTCGTAGGTGCCGGGCGCGACGTCGAAGTGGCAGGCGGTGGCGGTGCAGTTCTCGGGTCCCAGGGGGCGGTGGCCGCCGTGCGCCTGGGCGGGTGTGGCGGTCAGTCCGGCACCGAGGGTCAGCGCCGCCAGAACGGCGAGGTTGAAACGTCTCATACGGCTCCTCCGTCAGTCCCGCGAGGGGGCGACAAGCTCTGCGGGCTGGACCGTACCGCTCCCGGCAAGCGCTTTCTAGACCTCGGACCGATTTCACAAGATTGCCAACTTCGAGGGAACGAAAGCCCTTTCGCGAAATCGATTCAACTGTCACTCTCCAATCACCCGCGTCACCCCCACACCCCCTCGAAGGAGGGCACCCCCATGTCCGGAACCCCCTCGAACAGACCGGTCCGTCGCCGCACCTTCGTCCTCGGCACGGCGGCCGCCGCAGGATCGGCCGCCCTCGCCGGGCCGCTCGCCCAGACCGCCTCCGCGGCGGCCTTCGGCTACAGCGACGACGGCACGAACTACGTCGTCGACACCGGCGCCAGCCTGGTGTTCAAGGTCAACAAGTCCAACGGCGACCTGACCTCGCTGGTCTACAAGGGCACCGAGTACCAGGGCTACGGCGGCATGAACTCGCACGTCGAGTCCGGCCTCGGCGCCTCCACCGTGAGCATCCGGCAGTCCGGTACGACCATCCTGATCTCGGTCACGCACGGCACGCTCAGGCACTACTACGCGGCCCGCAGCGGCGAGAACAACATCTACCTGTGGACCAACCGGGCCGACACCTCCGTCGCGTCGAGCCGGTACATCGTGCGCGTGAAGAAGGGCCTGTTCCTCAACGACGAGCCCGACTCCTACACGTACACGAACTCCACCATCGAGGCCTCGGACGTGTTCGCGAAGTCCGACGGCCAGACCCGCTCCAAGCACTACTCCAAGCTGCGGGTGATGGACTACAACTACATCGGCTGGAGCGCGAACGGCGTCGGCCTGTGGATCGTCCGCTCCAACCACGAGAAGGCCGCGGGCGGCCCCTTCTACCGCTCGCTGCTGCGCCACCAGAGCGCCGACGGCGGCGGCCTGTACGAGATCCTGCACTACGCCCAGAACCAGACCGAGAACGAGCGCTTCGGCCTCCAGGGCCCGTACGTCATCGCCTTCACGGACGGCGGCGCCCCCTCCTCGTCGCTGTTCCCCGGCACACTGACCACCTCCTGGGCGGACTCGCTCGGCATCGCCGGTTACGTCGGCGCGGGCGGCCGGGGCCGGGTCGCGGGCGTCGGCATCACCGGCCGGAACACCGCCCACCCCTACACCGTCGGCCTCGCCAACTCGGCGGCGCAGTACTGGGGTTCGACCCGTTCCTCGGACGGCTACTTCTCCATCCCCGGCGTCCTGCCGGGGACGTACACGCTGACGGTCTTCAAGAGCGAACTCGCCGTCTACACCACCTCCGTGACGGTCACCGCCGGTGGCACCACGACCCTGAACTCGATCGCGATCCCGTCCACGAACGACCCGTCCAACGCGGGCACGATCTGGCGGATCAACGACTGGACGGGCACCCCGGCCGGCTTCAAGAACGCCGACCTGATGACGTACGCCCACCCGTCGGACGTGCGGGCCGCCGCGTGGACCGGCAACGTGGTGATCGGCAGCGGCAGCGAGACCTCGGCCTTCCCCTGCTACCTGTGGAAGGACGTCAACAGCGGTCTGCTCGTGTACTTCAAGCTGACCGCCGCCCAGGCCGCCGCCGCGCACACCCTGCGCATCGGCGTGACGACGGCCTACGCCAACGGCCGACCGCAGGTCACCGTCAACTCCTGGGCCTCGCCGATCCCCTCCCCGCCCACCCAGCCGAGCACCCGGTCCCTGACCAACGGGTCCTACCGGGGCAACAACCACACGTTCACCTACAACGTCCCGGCCAGCGCCTGGCTCACGGACACCGGCCAGTACAACGTGCTGAAGATCGACGTGGTGAGCGGTTCGGGGGCCGCCGGCTATCTCAGCGCGGGCACGTCGATCGACGCGATCGACCTGCTCGCCTGATCAGCCGTCAGGTTCCGCGCGTCCACTGCTGGTTCGTCGCCCCGTTGCACGTGTACGTGATGATCGCGGCGGCGTTGGCGGTGGACGCGCCGTTCACGTCCAGGCACTCACCGGTCGCGCGGGACTTGATGTTCACGTAGGAGCCGGTGGTGGTCAGCGACCACTGCTGGGCGGTCGAGGAGGCGTTGCAGTTCTCCTGGGTGACCGTGCTCGCGTTCTCCTGCACGCACAGGGAGCTGTTCCTGACCATCAGCTGGTAGTAGCCGCTGCCCACCGACTTGAACCAGTACTTCTGGTTGCCGCCGCCGTTGCAGTCGTACTGCTTGATCTGGGCGCCCGCCCACAGCGACTGGCTCGTGACGTCGGCGCACCTGGCGGAATGCCGGGCGATCAGCGTGTTGTACGTGGCGCTCGTGCCGCTGATGGTCCCGGCGGCCGTGTCGATGGTGACCTCCGGGGCCCACGCCATGGACATCGAGGTGGAGCTCGGGAAGCTCAACGGCAGCCACACGTACCGCGAGTCGTTGACGGTCCCGCCGAAGGAGTTGCCCCAGCGGTCGCCCAGGTAGAGGTAGGAGGTGCCCGAACCGCCCTGCACGGGAAGGACGAACGCGGTCTGCGAGCCGTACGTCGTGGAGTCGCCGACGTTGGCCATCGCCGTCCAGGGACCGGCGATGTTGGTGGCCGTGGCGTACTGCTGCTGGTTGGGGCTCCAGCCGGTGGCGCCCGAAGTGAGCATGAAATAGACGCCGTTGCGCTTGAAGAGGGCGGGTGCCTCGCGGTGGCCGCCGTGCCAGGGGTCGGCGACCAGGCTCGCGATGCCGGTGTAGTCGGCGGTGAGCCGGTAGATCTGGAGGTCGTAGTTCTCGCGGGCGGCGGAGACCATGTAGCCGGCGCCGTCGGTGTCCACGAAGACCGTGATGTCACGGGACATGTGCTGGCCGAGCGGCCGGAAGCTGCCCCGCCAGGTGTAGTTGCCGTCCACGGTGTCGGAGACGGCGACGGCCGCGCGGGCCTCGCTGTAGTCGACGCCGTTCTCCTTGTGCATCCACATCACGAACTTGCCGGTGGAGGCGTTGTACATGACCTTGGGCCGCTCGATGTTGGCGGTCGCGAGCTCCGGGTCGGTGGCCTCGGTCAGGACGTGGTTCCTGAACTCCCAGTTCTTCAGGTCCGTGGAGCGGTAGGCGTCCACGTACCGGAAGGTGTTGTCGGCGTTGCGGTTCTCGCCGAACCAGTAGTAGTAGTTCCCGACCTTGAGGACCCCACCGCCGTGGGCGTGCACGGGGTTGCCCGAAGTGTCGGTGAACTGGGTGCCGTTGACGATCGTCTGCGGGGCGGCCTGGGCGGGACCCGCGGTGGCCAGGGCGCCGAGCAGCGCCAGGCAGAGGGCGAGCAGAGCGGCGTGGGCACGTCTCATCACGCACTCTCCTTGACGGTGGTGGTGGCGGTGGCCGTGTCGGCCACCGGGATGCCGAAGTCCGGGGTGCCGTCCGCGTTCCAGCCGAGCTTCTGGACGCGGGTGTGGCGGTTGGGGTCGTTCAGCGGGTCGCCGACGATCTCCTTGTACTGGCGGGCGTGGTAGACGAGGACGTCACTGCAGCCGTCCTCGGCGACGGTGAAGCAGTTGTGGCCGGGGCCGTACTGCTTGGTGGTGTCGTTGCTGGTGAACACCGGGGTCGGCGACTTGGACCAGCTCGCCGGGTTCATCAGGTCGGCGTCCGCGTCGACGGTCAGCAGGCCCATGCAGTAGTTGAAGTCGGTGGCACTGGCCGAGTAGGACATGAACAGCCGGCCGTTGCGGGCGATGACCGACGGGCCCTCGTTGACCTTGAAGCCGATGCGCTCCCAGTCGTACTCCGGGGTGGACAGGCGTATCTGAGGACCCGTCAGGGTCCACGGGTTCGCCATCCTCGACAGGAAGATGCCGGTGTTGTTGTCCATGCCGGGTTCGTGCTGGGCCCAGGCGAGGTAGCGGGAGCCCCGGTGGGTGAAGGTGGTGGCGTCGAGGGAGAAGGTCTCCCACGCGGTCTTGAGCCGGCCGCGCTCGGTCCAGGTGCCCTTGAAGGGATCGCGGCTCGCGTTCTCCAGGACCCAGATGCGGATGTCCCACACGCTCTCGGCGGGCGCCGCGGCGAAGTAGATGTACCACTTGCCGCCGATCCGGTGGATCTCCGGCGCCCAGATGTGCGCGCCCATGTTCCCGGTGGCGTGCTTGCGCCAGATCACGGACTCGGCGGCGGTCGCGAGGCCGTTGAGGGTGCGGGAGCGGCGCAGGATGATCCGGTCGTACTCGGGGGCGGTGGCCGTGAAGTAGTAGAAGCCGTCGGCGTGACGGTGGATGTGCGGGTCGGCCCGGTTGCGGACGAGCGGGTTCACGAAGGGGGCTGCCTTCCGGTCCGGGACGGCGTGGGCGACACCCGGCGCGGCGGCGAGGGCGCCCGCGGCCAGGGCACCCTTCAGCATCAGTCTGCGGCCGGGTCCCGTTGTCACCTGCGGGTCGTCCGGGGTTTCGGGTCGGTCGTCGTCGGTGCGGCTCATGCGGAGTGCCTCTCGGAGGTGGGGTGTCCTGAGAGTGATGTTCGATATTGAGAACATCTGTTGTGATTGCGAACAGCCGAAAGGTAAGGCTGGGGAACGGGGAGGTCAACGGGTTGGACGCGACAAGAGAAGGCGCTTTCTGCATGCGCTTTCTGTCGGCCCGCGGACTGAGCGGAACCCAGGCCTCAGTTTTTGTTATCGGCGGCCCCTCCGGCCCGTCTCCGATACGTGCGCAGCCATACCCACAGGACAGCAGCGGTCATCGCCGTGATGGTGACCGCCTCGATGGCCATCGCTCCCCAGGCGGTGGCCGCCGGCCCCCGGGACGTCACCGCCGACGTCCTGGCCGACCGGGACGTCACGCTCACCGGTGACACCGTGGTGACCGTCCCTGCGGGGACGACGACCTACGACGGGGTGTTCCGCGGCGAGGGCACCCTCACCGTGCGCGGCACCGGGACGCTCGTCCTGACCAAGGACAGCGACTTCACCCTCCCCCGGTCCCGGCAGCGGGTGTCCGTGCGGGGCGGCAACCACCCGTACGTCACGACGACCGACCCGGACCCGCCCGCGGTCACCGTGGAGCGCGGCGCCACCCTCCAGTACGGCGACGGCGGCACGGCCGGCCTGATCGGCCACTTCCCGTACGGCACCCCGGCCTTCCGGCTCAACCAGGACAACATCCGGGTCGACGGCACCCTGCGGCTCGCCCTGAGGAGCGCCTACAACCTCGGCCACGTCAGCGGCTCCGGGCTGATCAGCCAGCCCAGGTTCCTGTGGGGCACCTGGGACCTGTCGGGCACGAACTCCTTCTCCGGTGTGATCGACAACGGCACGCAGGTCAACGCCGGACGCCCGGAGTACGCAACCTCGCTGCCCCGGGTGCGCAAGATCCTCAACCAGGGCACCTTCACCGTGGACACCCCGCTCGGGCAGACCGTCACGATGGGGATGGACTTCTACCAGCGCGAGTACGGCAGCGACATCAACGTCCAGTCCAGGCCCGGCGGCAAGGTGATCCTCACGGGCCAGTACAGCTGGTCGGACCGGGGCGGCGACCGCGACCCCTCGCTCAGCGACCCCGCCCTGAACTGGACGCCCGCCCGCAAGAACGTCAACAAGCGCGGCACCAACATCAAGGGCGCGGACGTCCAGTGGGGCGACGGGACGACGGACAGGATCTTCATGCCGGGTACCGCCGAGACGGTCTACATCAACCTCCTCGCGGCCCGCTCCCGTTCCCGGCTGACCTTCGACTACAACGGCCCGGTGACGCTGGGCGCCCCCATCGGCGGCGGGCGCTTCCACGACACGCTGTCCGCGCCCGGCGCGGGGGATGTCGTCATCGCCGGGACGCGGGGCAACGACGTCACCTTCGCCGCCGTCCAGTACTACGACGGCGCGACGACCGTCGAGAAGGGCGCCGTGCTGCGGCTCGGCCTCGGCAGGCCCGGCGGCGACGGCGGGCTCTACACGCGGGGCGGCCTCTACAAGGTCGTCAACGACGGCACGCTGGTCCTGAACAACGCGGCCAAGCCCCTGTCCCTGTCCCGGATCAGCGGCAGCGGGTCACTCGTGCAGTCCGGTGCGGCGACCACGACACTGACGGGCACGGCCGTGACGTACACCGGGACGACGACGGTCACGCGGGGCACCCTCGCCCTGTCCTCGGGGGCGACGCTCGCCCACAGCAAGGCGATCCGGCTCACGTCCGCCGGGGCGCGGCTCGACGCCGGGGCGGCGGGACTGCGGGTGTCGACCGCGCTGTCCGGCCGGGGCACGGTGGTGGGGGCGGTGACGAACGAAGGGGTCGTCACCGGTGGTCCGACGGTCTCCGGGGACTACACGCAGCGGGCCGAGGGCCAACTGGTCCTGGGCGACGCCCCGTTGAAGGTGACGGGTGCGGTACGGCTGGCCGGGGAGCTCGACCTGTCGGCCGCGGGTACGGACCCCGCGCGGGAGATCACGGTGCTGGAGCACTCCGGGCACAGGGAGGTCGTCGGGTCGTTCGACGGCCTGAAGGAGGGCACACGGCTCAAGCTCGCCGACACGACCTACCGGATCAGTTACCGGGGCGGGGACGGGAACGACGTCGTGCTGAGTGCCATCACCGCGAGCCCGTCGCCCTCCGAGCGCGATGGGACGCCGTCCGGGGATGTCGCCGCGGAGACGCGCGGCGCGAACACGGCGGGCGGTGGGCTCGGTTGGTGGCCGTACGTGCTGGCCGTGGGGCTCCTGCTCGGGCTGGTGCTGCCTGCGTCGCTGCGGCGGAGGGCAGGGCGACGCGGGGGTGGGCGCCACTCCGCCCGGGGGTGAGCCGCGGCCGGTACCGCGAGGAGGCACCGGCCCCCAGCTCCGGGCGCCCGCTCAGTCGAGGACCGCCGTGGCTTCGATCTCGACCAGATGCTCGGGGATGTCCAGCGCCGCGACACCGATCAGCGTGGCGGGCGGCACCGGAGTGATCCCCAGCTTCGCGGACGCCCGGGAGACTCCCTCCAGGAGCGCGGGCATCCTGTCGGGCGTCCAGTCGACGACGTAGAAGGTCAGTTTCGCCACGTCACCGAAGGAACCGCCGGCCTCGGCCAGCGCGGTGGCGATGTTGAGGTAGCTCTGCTCCACCTGGGCGGCGAGGTCGCCCACGCCGACCGTGACGCCGTCCGCGTCCCAGGCGACCTGCCCGGCGATGAAGACCAGCTTCGAACCGGAGGCGATGGCCACCTGCCGGTAGACGTCGGTCTTCGGCAGTCCGTCGGGGTTCTTGAGGGTGATGGCCATGCTGTCCGTCTCCTTGTCCGAGCTGTCTCTTTCGGTTACTCAGAAACCGTAGGAGAGTGTGCTCTGACATGGAAGAACGCACTTTTCGGTGACTGGGGAACCGGATGGTGACCCAGTAGTGCGTACGGCCGGGCGCGGGAACGGGGTCACCGGGCCGGTGGTTCCGGGACCACCGTGCGGTACGGGCCCTCGGCTGCCTTCAGGCGCTGCATGGACGTCAGCCGGACGGCGAAGTACACGGCGGCCACGGCGGCGGCGATGTCCAGGACGTCGGTCATCATGTACTGCACGACGGCGTCCCGGACCTCGGCGAGCGTGTCGGCGTCGTCGTAGCGTGACCCGGCGTACCGGCCGAGCAGGGTGCTGGAGACGAACAGGCCCCACCACAGGTTCACGGGCCAGATCGGCATCCGGTACGGCTCGCCGTCGGCGGGCAGTTGGGCGCTCGCCCCCCAGATGTCGATGGCGACGCGGTACGGCATCCAGAGGTTGACCAGCGGGATGAGCCAGGCTCCGATGGCCCAGCCGGGCCCGTTGCGGAACCGGTCGGGCCCCAGCGGCCCGGCGTTGCGGCGCGCCCCGAAGAACCAGACGACGAAGAGCACTGCGCAGGGCACGAATGTGATGACCTGGAGGTTCCCGGCCCTTTCGTACAGCGAGTACGCGGCGTCCAACTCCTGCTGGGAAGCCATGACGAAGCCGTGGTTCCCGTCGATCAGTCGGTGGATCCTGAATCCCGCGAACACGGCGAACAGATCGGTGAGGACGACGACCGCGAGCGACGCCGTGACGGCGGCCAGGAGGAGGCGTGAGAAGCGCGGTACCCCGCCGGGCAGCAAGGGTCTCGGGCGCAGCTCACTGGATGCGGACATGACGGTGGCCCCCCACGGGCGAGACATTCGGAGAACGGCCCGCGGAAGTGCGGTGCCAGGGAAAGGTACGCCGAGCCCGGGCGTCCCGTCCATGACAATTCGCAGGGGGCCCGGCGCAGGTCAGGCCGCGGTCTCCGCCGGCTCCTGCCTGCCCCGCAGCCACACGTACACCGGAATCCCCGCGAACAGGAACAGCACGCCCTGGTACACCGCCGCGTATCCCGCGCCCGCGATCAGCCAGAAGGAGAAGGCGAAGGAGAGGGCGGCGACGAGGAGGTCGCGGATCAGGCCCGCCGGGCGGATGCGGGCGCGGCTGCCCTGGGCCAGCCAGTACAGCTGGGCGGCGGCCGAGAGCAGGTAGGGGACGCAGCCGGTGAAGGTGGTGATGAGGACCAGGACGCGGAACGTGGTGTCGGGGCCGGCCGTGTAGTTGAGGGCGATGAGGAGCGTGCCGAGGACGGCGACGGCCCAGACGCCGAAGCCGGGGACACCGCCCTTGCCGACCTTGGCGAAGGGGGCCGGGAAGAGGCCGTCGCGGGCGGCGGCGTAGGGCATCTGCGCGGCCATCAGGATCCAGCCGTTGAGGCAGCCGGTGATGGACGCGACGGCGACCAGGGCGATGGCGGTGCCGCCCCAGGTGCCGCCGGTCATGGCGTTGACCGCGTCGGCGAAGGGGGCGCCGGATTCGACCAGCTCGGCGTGCGGGACGAGGCCGAAGACGGCGACGATGCCGAGGATGTAGACGAGCGCGGAGGCCAGTGTGCCCAGCACGCTCGCGCGGCCGACGTTGCGCTCGGGGTCGCGGACCTCGCCCGCGCTGACGGCGGCGGACTCCACACCGAGGAAGCTGTAGAGGAGCAGGGCGGCGGAGGCGGCGAGGGCACCCGGGACGCTGTCGCCGGTGGCGTTGAACGGGCCGTAGTTGTCGGTGTCGATGAAGAACAGGCCGATGGTGGCGACCAGCAGCAGCGGTACGAACTTCAGGACCGTGGAGACGACCTGGACCGTCCCGACCCACCGCGTCCCGGCGAAGTTCGCGGCGGCCGGCAGCCACAGCGCGGCGAGCGCGACGAGCGCTTCGAGGGTGTGGTCGCCGTGCAGCGGGATCAGGACGTCGACGTAGCCGACGACCGCGACCGCGAGCGCGGCGATGCTGACCCAGCACATCGTCCAGTACGACCAGGCCGACAGGAAGCCCGCGAAGGGGCCGAAGGCGTCGCGCGGGTAGACATAGAGGCCGCCGGTGACAGGGCTGCGGCGGGCCAGCTTGCCGAAGAGCAGGGCGAGCAGGACCGCGCCGACCGACAGGACGACGAAGGCGAGCAGGCTCACACCGCCGTACGGGGCGACGGTGGCGGGCAGCGCGAAGATGCCGCCGCCGATGATGTTGCCCATGACGAGGGCGGTGGCGGCGGCCAGGCCGAACGTGCGGCGGCGGGGGGCCGGTTCCGTCCCGGGCTCGGGCTCGGTGGCGTCTGTGGTGCTGGGGACGGTCATGGCACTCTCGCGGGACGGAGGAGGGGCGGGGAGGTGCGTGATCGTATCCCGGCGGTCCACATGCTGGGCGACCTGTTCATGAAGTGGACACAATCGGCTGGGGACCTCCGCCCCGTCTCGACTACCGTCGATTCCATGACCAGCACCCTCACTCTCGCCGAAGCCCTGGCCGCCGGGACCGTCGTCCTCGACGGCGGGATGTCCAACCAGCTCGAATCGGCCGGACACGACCTGAGCGACGAGCTGTGGTCGGCACGGCTGCTCGCGGAACGGCCCGAGGCGATCACCGAAGCACACCTCGCCTACTACCTGGCGGGCGCGGACGTCGCGATCACCTCCAGTTACCAGGCCACCTTCGAGGGCTTCGCCAAGCGCGGGATCGGCCGCGAGAGGGCCGCCGAACTCCTCGGCCGGAGCGTGGAGTTGGCCCAGGAGGCGGCCGGGCGGGCTCGTGCGAAGGGCGTGACGCGCCCGCTGTACGCCGCCGCCTCGGTCGGACCGTACGGCGCGATGCTCGCCGACGGCTCCGAGTACCGCGGCCGGTACGGGCTGAGCGTGGCCGAGCTGGAGGCCTTCCACCGGCCGCGCGTGGAGGTGCTGGCCGCCGCCGGTCCCGACGCCCTGGCGCTGGAGACCGTCCCGGACGCCGACGAGGCCGAGGCACTGATGCGGGCGGTGCGCGGGCTGGGCGTGCCGGCCTGGCTGTCGTACTCCGTCGCCGGGGACCGCACCCGGGCCGGGCAGCCCCTGGAGGAGGCGTTCGCGCTCGCCGCCGACGTGGACGAGGTCGTCGCGGTCGGGGTGAACTGCTGTGTCCCCGAGGACGTGGACCGCGCGATCGAGATCGCCGCCCGGGTCACCGGCAAGCCGGTCGTGGTCTACCCCAACAGCGGCGAGACCTGGGACGCCGAGGCCCGTGCCTGGACGGGCAGCTCCAGCTTCGCCCCCGAGGAGGTCCGGGGCTGGCGGGCGTCCGGCGCCCGGCTGATCGGCGGGTGCTGCCGGGTGGGGCCGGGGGCGATCACCTCGATCGCGGGAACGCTGGCGGCCGGATAACGCTGCCGGTCGCTTCCTCCCGCTGCTAGCCTCCGCTCGGGAACCGGTTTCCATCCATGTTGCCGCAGTTCCCGAGGGGTGGGCGCAACCGGGCCCGGGAAGAGGGGCGAGGCAGGAATGACCAGGAAGAGCGAGGACGTCGGCCGCAGCACGATCCGGGACGTGGCGGCCCGTGCCGGGGTGTCCGCGTCGACCGTGTCGCGCGTGCTCGGCGGGGTGTACCCGGTGAGCGCGGCGACCCGGACGCGGGTGATGCGGGCGGTGCGCGAGATGGACTACGTGGCCGACGCGCGGGCCAAGGCGGTCGCGGGGGTCGCCACCCCCACGCTGGCCTTCGTGCTGGAGGACATCACGGGGCCGTCGTTCGCGCTCATGGCGCACGGCGTGGAGCGCGAGGCGACCCGGCTCGGCCATCTCTGCCTGGTGTGCAGCACGGAGGGCGACGTCCGGCACGAGCTGGAGTTCGTCGAGATGATGCGGGCCCAGCGGGCCGCCGCCGTGATCCTGGTGGGCGGGGCCGCCGACACCGCCGAGTACCGCGACCGGACCCGCCGGATGGCCGACTCGCTGGCCTCGGCGGGCTCGCGTCTGGTCCTGTGCGGCCGCCCGACGCTGGGCCCCGGGGCACCGGTCACGGTCATCGAGTACGACAACGAGGGCGGCGCCTACGCCCTGGTCGCGCACGTCCTGGCCCAGGGCCACCGGCGGGTGCTCTTCCTCGGCGGCAAGCCGGACCACACCACGGCCCAGGGCCGCGAGCGCGGCTACCTGGCGGCCCACCGCGCCCGCGGCCTGGAACCCGACCCGGCGCTGCTGCGCCACGGCGACTTCACCCGCGACGCCGGCCACCGGCTGATGCGCGGCGCGCTGAAGGAGGGGCTGGACTTCACGGCCGTGGTGGCCGCCACCGACATGGTCGCCGCCGGTGCCCTGACCGCCCTGCACGAGGCGGGCCTGAGCGTCCCGGACGACGTCTCCCTGGCCGGGTACGACGACATCCCCTTCGCCCGCGACCTGCACCCCGCCCTGACGACGGTCCACGTCCCCTACGAGGAGCTGGGCCGCCTCGCCGTCCGCACCGCCCTGGGCCGCACCTCGGAGACCCCCGACGAGCACCTGCTCCTCGGCACGCACGTGGTGGTGCGGGACTCGGTGGCGGCGGTGGGCGAGAGCGGGGCGCGTGCCTGAAGCCGGGTCCTGTCCGACAATTCCCGGGAACGGCCGTGCCCGGGATGTCGATCCGGGCCGGTCCTGTTCGACGCAAGGGTGAGAAAGGCCATCCACACGAGAGGTGAAGGCCATGCCCAAGGTCCGCGTACACAACGTGACGATCTCCCTCGACGGCTTCATGACCGGCGAGAACCAGCGACTGGACGCCCCCTTCGGCGACGGGGTCGGCTGGGGGGACGAACTGCACAGCTGGTTCGTCGCGGCGTCGGAGGACGCCGCCGCGGGCAAGACCGGGATCGACGTCGACTTCTTCACCCGTGCCGATCAGAACGTCGGCGCCACGATCATGGGGCGGAACATGTTCGGGCCGCAGCGCGGGCCGTGGGAGGACGAGTCCTGGAAGGGCTGGTGGGGCGACAACCCGCCCTACCACCACGACGTCTTCGTGCACACCCACCATCTGCGCCCGCCGCTGGAGATGGCCGGCGGGACGACGTTCCGCTTCACCGACGAGCCGGTGGAGACGGTGCTGCAACGGGCGTTCGACGCGGCGGACGGCAAGGACGTCCGGATCGGCGGCGGCGCCGCGGTCATCCAGCAGTATCTACGGGCCCGGCTGATCGACGAGATGCACCTGGTGATCGCGCCGATGCTCATCGGGCGCGGGGAGCGGCTGCTGGACGACCTGGGCGACGGCGTCGAGGGCTACCGGGTGTCCGAGCTGGTGGGCTCACCGGCGGTGACGCACGCGGTACTGGTCCGGCGCTGACCTCACTGACCCGGCTGACTCGGCCGACCTGCCGGAGCTCAGTGCCGCCGCACCGCGCCGGGCAGCCGCAACCGCCGTACCACCGACCGGAGTTCCGTTCCCCGCGCGGGCACGCTCTCCGGCAGGGGCACCATGGGCGGAGGTTCCACGGGCGCGGGGTCGGCGGCCCACAGGGCGAGTTCGGCGTCCCGGGGGCCGTGGGCGAGGTGGGGCGGCCCGTCGCCGAAGATCCGCACGGGGTGGGTGTCGTCCCAGTGCCGCCAGCCGGGATCGCCGTCCGCCGCGAACCGCACCCATGCCGAGTGCATCGCGTCGGCGAGGTCCTGCGGGGCACCCTGGCCGGCGAGCCGGGCGGACTCCGGGACCTCGCCGGTGTCGAAGACGAAGCCCAGCTCCAGGGCGTGGCAGGAGCCGAGGTCGGGCAGCAGGGAGGGCCAGGCGAACTCGTAGACGTACGAGGTGTCGGGGCGGGCGTCGGCCAGGCGCTGGAGGGGGTCGCGCAGCAGATGGTCGGTGACCATCTGGCCGACGATCTCGGCGGTGCCGGACTCGGGGTGCAGGGCCCGGTAGCCGCGGACCACCTCGTGGCCGCAGTGGCAGCGGGCCATGGCACCGGCCAGCGCGACCGCGCCCAGCCGGTCGACGCGCTCAAGGAGCCCGCCCGGGACCAGCCACAGCCGGTACTCGTCGCGGGTCCAGCCCATCAGCACCGGGACGTCCCGGGCCGCCCCGCCGTCGACCAGGGCCTCAAGGGGATCGCGCGGCACGAGGTCGCCGTCGACGACGATCCCGAAGGCCGGGCCGCCGAGCACCGGGCTGCTGAGCCGGCCCACCTCGGCCTGGGTGCGCAGCAGCAGCTCGCGGTCGACCTCGGCGAAGGCGGCCGCGGTGGCCGGGATCTTCAGCCGGGCGGCCATGCGGCGCACCATCCGCCGCACCTTGTCGCGGTCGCCCGCCTCGGGCGGCCCGCTCTGCAGGACGGCCCGCCGGAACAGCCCCTGGGCCTGCGGAGCGGCCAGCAGGGCGCCGGCGCTGATGGCCCCGGCGGACTGCCCGGCCAGGGTGATCCGGTCGGGGTCCCCGCCGAAGGCCTCGACGGACGCGCGCACCCACTGCAGGGCGGCGAGCTGGTCGCGCAGGCCGGGATTGGCGGGGGCGTCCGGGAAGAGGCCGTAACCCTCCACGCCCAGGCGGTAGTTGACCGAGACGAAGACGACACCGTCGCGGGCGAAGGCCCGCCCGTCGTACACGGGCACGGCCGACGAGCCCCGGGTCAGGGCGCCGCCGTGCAGCCACACGAGAACCGGGAGCCGGGCCCCGGGGCCCGGCTCCGGCGTCCACACGTTCAGGTTGAGGCAGTCGTCGCCGGCCACCTCCGGGTCGGACAGGTACTGCGCGAAGGCGTCGGAGTACGGCGGTTTCGGCGCCGTCGGCCCGAAGGCCCCGGCGTCGCGCACGCCCTCCCAGGGCTCGGGCGGCACCGGCGGCCGGAACCTGCGGGGTCCGAAGGGCGGGGCGGCGTAGGGGATGCCCCGGAACACCGCCACGCCCTCCTCGTACCGGCCGCGTACGGCCCCGTAGGGGGTCCTGACCACCGGATCCGTCCGGTCCGCTGCCGTCATCTGCCCACCAGCCTCCCGTGCCGCGCTCGTGCACCGTGAACTTCAGAGCACCACAGGGTGGTCCGGTATTCCGGTGGCGAGCGCGGTTTTACGACTGTTTGGGGGAAGGGGTCACGGGCCGCGTCCGGCCGGTCACGCTCTATTTGGCGAACATCAGGGTGCCGAAGCCGAGCTGGTCGAAGCCGCCGCTGGTGGTGCCGTAGTCCCCGCCTCCTCCCTCGGGGTCGATGGAGAAGCACATCTGGGAGATGTACTTGTCGTCCAGGCCGAGGCGCCGGTTGTAGTGGTAGTGGAGCATCGCCCACACCGGGCGGACCTGGCCGCGGGAGGCGGCGGAGATCACGGTCTGGGAGGACTGGGCGCAGCTCTGGCCGGTGCCCCAGGTGTAGGTGGTGAAGGGCACGTCGTTGCCCAGGTTGTACTTGGCGACGTACTGGGCGGCCTTCATGAAGCGCCTGCCGTCGTACGAGTAGAGGTCGGTGCCCTGGTTCCAGGCCATCTCGCAGATCGCGCCCATCTGGCCCATGCCCATCATGGTGTGGCCCTGGTCGCGGCCGGACTCCTGCCACTGCCCGAGGGCGTAGCCGTCGGAGTCGGTGTAGAGGTACGGCACGGCGTGCGTGATCGAGCCGTTGCCCGCGCCGTTCTTGAAGTAGTTCACGGCCTGGTCGAACTTGGCGCCGTCCTGGTTGAGGATCCCGATGGCCAGGACGGAGGCCATGTTGCACAGGTCCCAGTTGGCCCAGTAGTTGGTGATGCAGGCGTCGTTGTGGCCGGTCAGGAACTGGTTGTTGAGCGGGTAGAAGACCTTGACCATCATCTGCTGGAAGGCGGCGAGGTCGAACCCGTCGTAGTCCCGCATCAGTTCGGCCGCGTTGGCGAACTCCCAGCCGTAGATGCCGGCGGCGAGGAAGCGGTCGGCGTTGCCGGTGATGGAGGTCAGGGTCCTGGCCCAGGCGTTGAGGATGTTGGCGGCGCACACGGCGTTCGCCTCGGTGCCGCCGACGCGCCAGCGCAGCGCGTTCTGGTAGGCGGCGGCGATGTCGTTGAAGAGCAGGCCGTAGTTCTCTCCGGTGCCGCCGCGGATGATCGTGGCGGTGGCCCGGTTGGTCCAGGTGGACTGGGAGTGGGAGTTGGCGACCAGCTTGTTCCAGCCGGACAGCCAGGGGTCGTCGCCCGCGGCGACCCGTACCTTGGCGCGGTTGATGTCACCGGCGTTGTGCAGCATGCCGGGGTGGATCCAGGTCGAGGGGGCCGCGTTCGCCGAGGTGGCGGCGAACGCGGAGCCCAGTGCGACGGCGGCGCCGACACCGCCGACGGCCCGGAACAGGCCGCGGCGGGTCAACTCGGCCTGGTGGAGGTGCCGGTGGGGGGAAGTGCGGCTCATGCTGTGCATCTCCGTTTCCGTGGGGGGAATCAGACGGGGGTGATGCTCACCTCTTCGAACTGAGCGGTGCCGAGGGCCAGCGGGCTGCGGGAGCAGACCACCAGACCCACGTGGTAGGGGGCGTCACCGAACCCGGGGACCTGGCCGGAGGCCAGGGCGGTCCAGGTGGTGCCCTCGTCGGTGGAGACCGCCGCGGCGAACGCGGTCCCGGTGCGCTTCAGCCGTAGCAGCAGGGGGAGTTGGACGGGTGTGGCGCCGGAGAAGGCGGAGGCGCCGGCCACGGTGGGCCGCAGCATCAGCTGCCCGGTGGTGCCTCCGGTGACGATCACTCCGGCGGCCTGGTCGAACGGCGACAGCGACTTGGCCATCAGCAGCCCCACGCGGTCGGCCGTGGCGCCGGTACGGGAGGCCAGCCGGGCGGTGACCTCGCAGTCGCCGGTGACGGGCCGCCGTACGAACTGCCCGGTCATTCCCTGGTTGTTGACGCTCAGGTCCACGCCCGCGCCGCGCACGGTGAAGGTCCCCTCGGCGTACGAGGTGGAGCCGGGGGTGCGGATCGCGACCACGCCGAGGGTCCCGAAGGCGCGCTCGTCGAGGACCACGTCACCGAGGTCGCCGTAGGTCCAGGGGATGGGCGGGGGTGTGCCGACGGTGAGGGCGAGCGTGCCGGTGCCCTCCCCCGCCGCGTTGCCCGCACCGGTGCGGACGGTGAACTCCCCCGTCCCGGTGGGCGTTCCGGAGATCAGGCCGGTGCGTCTGTCGACGCGCAGCCCGTCGGGCAGACCGTCGGCGGTGAACCGCACGGGCTCGTGCGAGCCGCGCAGCAGATGCCTGAAGGCGACCCCCTTGTTGGCGAACGCCGTGGCGGTGGAGGTCAGTTGAGGCATGTCCGGGGTCGGCATGACGGCGGAGGCGGACTCCGACAGCGGTCCGCGTCCGGAGGTGTTGGTCTTGGCGACGGCGTAGTGGTACGTCGTCCCGGGCGTGCCGGTGGCGTCGGTGTACTGGACGCGGGTGCCGGAGCCGACCGGGCCGATGCCCGTCGCGACCGTGACGTACGGGCCGTCGGCGTCGGTGGCGCGCAGCACCTTGTACCGGGCGGACAGGTCCGGGTCGGTCCAGGCCAGCTCGACGGCGTCCGCGCCGCTGCTCGCCCTGAGGTCCCCGGCGGCGCGGGCCGGCTTGGGAACCGCCCAGACCTCGCCGCCGTACGCCGAGGTCACGCTGACGTTGTCGAAGGCGCCGGTGCCGGTCTCGGCGTACTCCTCGTCGACGCCGAGGCAGGAGGTGAGGACCAGTCCCGCGTAGGCGGTGCGGCCCAACGCGACCTCGGTGGTGCCGACTTCGGTCCAGCGGATGCCGTCCGGGGAGATGGCGCCGGTGCAGCGGCGGCCCCTGCGGGTCACCCGCACCCAGTACGGCGTGCGCAGCCGGTAGCCGTCGCCCGCGCCCTCGACGTACGGCGCCTCCAGTGGGGTCGCCGACTCGGGCAGTGCGCCCAGGCCGGAGATCGGGAAGGCGGCGGACGTGGTGATCGCCTGCTGCTGGGAGGGCGGCACGGGGGTGCTGCCGGTGCCGGTGACGGCGGCCCCGGTGGCCGGGCGCCACGAGAACACACCGCTCCAGGTGTGCAGCGGCAGCCCTTGGATCAGCATCGAGGCGTGCGCCGCGTCCGCGTCCAGGGAGGCCCGGACGGTGACGCCGATCTTGGAGTACTGCGAGCTGAGCGGCCACACGATCCGCGCGGTGACCGTGCCGTCGCCGGACAGGGGCAGGTGGACGAGACGGTGGGTGTCGGCGATGCCGGACGCCTCCAGCACGAACCGCTCCCCGTCGAACACGGCCGAGCCGGGGATCCGCACCTGGCCCACATCCCGGGTCGCCCAGGGTTCGGGGAGACCGGCGGAGGCGGACGCGGGAGCCGAATCCCCGCTGCCGCCACGGGAGTTGGCGGCGCTGACGGTGTAGTGGTACGTCCGTCCCGGGTGGGCCCCGCGGTCCGTGTACGCCGGCTTGTCGAGGCCGGTGGCGATCTCCTCGTAGGGGCCCTCGGGCGCGGTGGCCCGGCGGACGCTGTACGTGCTCGCCCACGTGGCGGGCAGCCAGGCGACGGTGATGTCCTCGCCGGTGCCGACGGCCGTGACGCCGGCGGGGGCCGTGGGCACGGTCGGCGTGGGCGCCTCGGTGCCGGCGTAGGTGAAGGTGCCCCAGCTGGGCAGGTCGTCGTTGCTGCCCTCGACGAAGCGGGCGCCGCCGGTGCCGCGGAAGACGGCCGCCTTGGTGTACGGGGTGTCGAGGCCGCGGACGCCGGCGTAGTGGGCGTAGGCCATCTCGTAGATCGGGGGCAGGTTGCCGCGGACCTTCTCGGAGACGGTCGTCTTGATGTACTTGCCGGTGCGGTCCAGGTCGGGGGTGAAGGGGACGTCGCCGCCGAGGTTGTAGCGGGCCGCGTACTCGAAGTTGGCGAGGACGCGGTTCTCGTCGTAACCCCACAGGTCGACGCCCTGGTTCCAGGCGACCTGGGCGAGGTCGCCGGTGAGTCCGGCGGCGAGCTGCTCGTGGCCCTGGTCGCGGCCCGACTCCTGGCCCTGGCCGGCGTCGGTGACGATGCGGTGGGTGATGGAGCCGTTGCCCGCGCCGGCCGCGGCGAACCGCAGGGCGTCCTCGAAGAGGGTGGGCTGCTCGCAGAACACACCGATGGCGGCGATGGTCTGGAGGGCCGTCAGGTCCCAGTTGCCGTTGGCGTAGAGCATGTAGCCGGAGACCGCCGGATACCAGACGTCCAGGAAGGACCGCTCGCAGCGGGCGATGTCCGCCTCGGCCCAGCCGTCGTAGCCGGTGTGCCGCAGCAGCTCGGCCGCGTTGACGAACTTGAAGGCCTGCAGGCCCGCGCCGAGCGGTCCGTCGGCGCCGGTGACCATGGTCAGGGAGGCCGACCAGGCGTTGAGGATGTCGCGGGCCTTGTCGGCGTTCGCGCGCTCGCCGGTGACGGCCCACATCAGGGCGTTCTGGTAGGCGGCGGCCGAGTCGGCGACGGCCTGGTTCTGGAAGTTGGTCGGGCCGCGTCCCCAGGAGGTGATCTGGCCCGCGTTCTGGACGGTGTACGTGGACTTGGAGCGCGCGTGCGCGGCGAACGCCAGGTAGCCGTCGTATATCGGTGCCTGCCGGGCGGCGACCGCGGCCTTCATCCGGGCGAGGTCGGCGGCGCTGTGCAGGAGGCCGGGGTGCGCGAAGGCGCGGAGACCGGTTCTGTGGTCGGCGGCCCGGGCGGTGCCGGGGGCGAGCAGTCCGCTCGCCCCCGCCACCAGCAGCAGGGCGGCCGTGCCGCCGAGGAAGCCCCGGCGGCTCGGTGCGGGAGTGGTTCTCACCGGGCTGGTGCTCATGACGCGGCGGCCGCCTCGGCGGTGGTCAGGAACTTGAGGTTCGTGACGTGCTCGTTGGTGAACATGGGCACGCCGTCCGAGGCCAGGAACCAGCCCGGCTTGCCCCCGCTGTCCCGTATGACCCTGCCGTTGATGCTGAGGTTCTCGAAGGTGACGTCCTTGACGGCGTGGTCCGCGTCGAGGCCGGCGATGATCGAGAGGTCGGCGTTCTTGCCGTTGTAGCTGAGGTCCTTGATGTAGACGTTCTCGATGCCGCGGCCCGCCGAGGTGTTGTACTTCGGGTTGTACTCGACCCGCATGTGGACGAGCTGGCCCCAGCGGAAGTCCTCCACGCGGATGTTGTCGAACTTCACGTCCCGGACGAGGTTGCTGTCGCCGACCATGAAGGCGATGGCGCCCTGGTAGGTCACCTGCGGCTCGCGGTGGTCGAGGATGTCGATGTTCTCGTAGGTCAGGTTCTCCAGCACCTCCGGGTTCTCGGAGTTGCCGTGCACGCCGATGTTGATCGGGTGGGCGACGTCGGCCCAGAGCGAGCAGTTCTTGACCGTGATGTTGCGGGTGTCGCCGTAGAAGTCCCAGCGGTGGGTGTACAGGGCGACGCAGTCGTCGGAGGTACGCAGGAAGCAGCCGTCGACCGTGATGTTCTCGGAGCAGTAGAGCTGGATGCCGTCGCCCCAGCCCTGGTGGCTGAAGGCGCGCAGGTTCTTGATGGTGAGGTTCCGGGACTCGGCGACCCGGACGTTCTCGTAGCGGGGGTTGAGGATCGTGATGCCGTCGATGGTGACGTTCTCGGCCTTGCGGACGAAGAGCGCCCCGTTGGGAGAGTTGTAGAGCACGCCACGGCCGATGAGCCGGGAGTTCTCCACGTTCTCGAAGATCACCTGCGAGGTGAGGACGGCACCGGCGGCCAGATAGACGGTGGTGCCGCTGGGCACCTTCAGCAACCGGTCGGCGGTGGTGTGCAGCCCGGGCCCGAAGTACATGACCTTCTTGTCGCCCTCGGCGGGCACGTCCTGCTCGATCGGGTTCGCGAACAGGTGCAGACAGTCGAAGATCTTGTCGTCGACCTGGACGACGACGTTGCGGGGCCGGTCCAGGGTGAAGCGCGCGGTGCTGCCGAGCACCTCGGGCTTGATGCCGTACGAGTCCGGACGGATCCGGAACTTCTCGCCGCCGCCCGGGTTGTAGGTGACCTCGACCTCGACGGTGCCGGAGAAGTCGAAGGCGGCCCAGGAGGAGTTCTGGGCTCTGTTGCTGCCGGTGGTCGCGTCGATCAGGGCGAGCTTGGCGAGGTGGACGCCGAGCTTCTGCCAGGTGCCGCCGAGCGGCCGGACCCTGACGGTGAAGGAGTTGTTGACCGGCACCTGGGGAAGGGGCGGGTGGACGACCACGCTGTCGGCGGTGGCGGCGGTCTCGTCCGCCGCGGCGGCCTGTGCGGTGCCCGCGATGCCACCGGCCAGGCCGGCGGCGGCGACGGCACCGGCGGCCTGGAGGGCGGTCCGGCGTGACAGGGGCGTGTTCATGCGTAGCTCCTTGCAGAAGGTTCGGTAAGGGGGAGGTAAGGGGGGACTACTTCAGTCCGGTCGTCGACATGCCGGCGACGAAGCCGCGCTGGGCGACGAGGAAGATCAGCAGGATCGGCACGACGTACATCACGGAGGCCGCGGCCTGGAGGTTGGTGATGGGCGTGCCGGCCGAGGAGACATAGGTCGTCATGACGGCGACGGCCAGGGTGGACTTGTCGGTGGAGAGCAGCAGTTGGGGGGCGATGTAGTCGCCCCAGGTCCAGGTGAAGGCGATCACGAAGCTCGCGGAGAGCACCGGCCAGGACTGCGGCAGGAAGATCCGCCAGAAGATCGTGCCGTAGCCGCAGCCGTCGACGATCGCGGCCTCCTCCAGTTCGCGGGGCAGCCCGGCGAAGAACTGGCGGAACAGGAAGACCAGATAGGGGGCGGAGGACAGCCCCCACAGCACCCACGGCCAGTAGGTGTCGACCATGCCGAGCTTGGCGAAGATCAGGTAGGTGGGCAGCAGGGTGATCATCTGGGGCAGCATCATCGAGCCGATGAGGATGCCGAACAGTGTCTTCTTGCCGGGCGCGGACAGCCGGGCGAAGCCGTAGCCGACCCAGGCGGAGCTGAGGGTGACCAGACCGGCGTAGAGGAAGGCGATGATCAGGGAGTTGCGGGCGTAGCCGAGGAAGTCGATGAGGTCGAAGGCGTCGGCGAAGTTGTGCCACTGGATGTGCGCGGGCACCCAGTGCACGGGCGCGGAGGCCAGTTCGGCCGGGGTCTTCAGGGCGGTGAGCACCAGCCAGCCGAAGGGGCCGAGGAAGAGTCCGGTGACGACGACCAGGACCGTGTAGAGGACGAGGCGGTGGGTGCGGATCCGTACGCGGACCGGCGGCTCGGGGTTCAGGCTGGTGGCGGTCACTTCTTCGCCTCCGGGTCGACGTTGTAGAACACCACACCGGACGTGAACCTGAAGATGAGGCCGGTGGCGATGAGGATCAGGACGAAGAGCACCCACAGCAGCGCGGAGGCGTAGCCGTAGCGGCCGAGCGCGAAGTACTGCGAGAACACGTGGATCATGTACGTGTAGTTGGACTGCGGGACCGTGGTGAGCCCGCCGGTGGTGGCGATGGGGGCCAGCAGCATCGGCATGATCGTCTGGACGGAGGCGATCACCCCGGTCACGGTCTGGAAGAGCAGCACCGGCGACAGCAGCGGCACGGTGATGCTGCGGAAGGTCCGCCAGGAGCTCGCGCCGTCGATGCGGGCCGCCTCGTGGAGTTCGCGGGGCACGTCCTGGAGCCCCGCCAGCGAGATGATCATGATGTTTCCGGCGCCCCAGAGCACCGTCATGATGAGTACGTAGCGGGCGTAGGGGTCGGCGAGCCAGCCGACGGCGTCGAAGCCGAAGAACGTCAACACGCCGTTGGTGGCACCGGCGTTCTGGTCGAAGAGGTTCTTGAACGCGATACCCGCGCCGACCGGCGGCACCACCGCGGGCAGGTACAGCAGCGTGCGGAACAGTCCGCGGGCCCTGAGCGGCCGGTTGACCAGGACGGCCAGGCCCAGCCCCGCGATGATCGACAGCGGTACGGAGACCAGCGCGAACAGTCCCGCGCGGCCCAGCGAGTCCCAGGTCACCGAGTCGTTCATCAGCTCGCGGTAGTTGCCGAGGCCGACGTAGTGCCAGTTCGGCGAGATGCCGTCGAACGTGGTGAAGCTCAGCCACAGCGCGTACGCCATCGGCACGATGGTCAGCAGCAGGAAGCCGACGATCCACGGCGCGACGAACATGTAGAACGCCCGGTGCCTGCGCGCGGTCATCGTGGACCGGGGCCTCTCGGCGGACCGGGTCCGGCCGGCGGTGGCGGCGGCCCGCGGCCGGTCCGCGACCGTGGACATCTGATCGACCGTCATCCGACCTGCTCCTTGCCGCGCTTGAGCTGCTCGTTGAGCACCGAGTTGAGGCGTCCGGCGAGGGTGTCGACGGAGATCTCGCCCTTCATCGCGGCCGGAGCGACCTGGTTGAACAGGGCTTCGAAGGAATCGCCCGTGGTGTACGGGGAGAAGGCGACCACCGAGAAGTGCTTCAGCTCGTTCTCCTGCACCTTCAGCACGCGCTTCTGGTGCTCCGCCTTCGCCGGCATCAGCGGGCGCAGGGACTTCAGGGTCGGGATGCCCCAGCCGCCCGAGGCGCGGGCCTTGGCCGGCGCCTCGCCGAAGTACCACTCGAAGATCCGCCAGGCGGCGTCCTTGTGGGGCGCCTTCTTCGGCATCCACAGTCCGGTGCCCGCCTGGCAGGCACTGACCCGCGGACCGCCCTCGAAGACCGGGGTGGGGGCGAGCCGGGAGACCTCCGCCAGCTTCGGGTCGGTGGCGATCATGCCGCCCATCCAGTAGCCGGAGTTGCACATGGCCAGCCGTCCGGCCTGGTAGGTGGGCCCGTCCCAGCCGTTGGGGTCGGGCAGGATCGGGCTCGCCCCGACCTTGAGCCTGCAGTACTCGATGTACCAGCCGAGCGCCTTGCGGGCCTCGGGGGTGGTGAAGTCGACGCGGGAGAAGTCGTCGTTGAAGAGGCTGCCGCCGGCGGACGCCGTCAGGGTCGACATGAGGGTGGCCTTGAGCAGCCCGTTGTAGGTGCCGCCGAAGAGGCTCGTCTGTCCCTTGGACCGCTGGACCAGGCGCTGGGCGGTGTCCAGCCACTCCTCGTAGGTGGTCGGTTCCAGCTCCGCCGGGTAGGAGACCCCCTGCTTGTCGAAGGCCGAGGTGTTGTACCAGTACATGGAGTCCTGGGAGAAGTCCTTCGCCATGCCGTAGCGCGGGCCCTTGCCCTGTGTGGTGCCGTCGAAGCGCCACAGGTCGTTGACCGGGTCGAGGTCGTCGCGCCTGAGCACCTGGCTCCTGGCGAAGTACGGGTCCAGGTCCTCCATCACCTCCCGGGCCGCGAAGTACGCCGCGTCCACGGCACCCACACCGCGTACCAGGTCCGGCGGGTTGCCGCTGGTGAGCATCGCGATCAGCTTGGTGATGTCGAAGTCGACCCGCTTGATCGCGATGCCGGTGTCCTTCAGTGCCTGCTGGACCAGGTCCGGGGTGATGTCGTCCGCCTTGACCATCATCGTGACGGTCTCGCCCGAGCCGCCGCCGACTCCGCTGGACACCTGCATCGCACAGCCGCTCAGGGCCGCCGCGCCGCCCGCCGCGCCGGCGGCGGAGAGGGAGAGAAATCGGCGGCGGCTCATGGGGGCACCGGCATGGGGGCGCATGAACGCACCACCTCCTGCTCTGTTGCTTCGATCCGGCGGAGCAACCGATAGCAACCGGTTGCCGAACGTTGGGGCAGAGCTTCACCCTGTCCGGAAACGGCGTCAAGAGCCTTGACGAATTTTCGAAAAGACTGTGTAACCTCGACGTCACGGGCCAGCCGGCCGAACAGGGCCGATGAGATAGGGCCTGAACTGCATCGATGACATGAACCCGGGCAGATCGGTGATCGCGGCACCTCTTTGGGAACCGGTTGTTGTCACTCGATTGACCGCCCGTCACCCGCAGATCTACGGTAGAAGACGTTTTCTGAAACTGTTTCCAGCCAGTGTGTTGTCAGGAGAGACATGCCCACCCCGCCGCCCCCCAGGGCCGTGTTCGCGATGGATCCGGTGCACCTGCCCCTGCTCTTCCCGCCGCCGCTGATGACCCGGCTGACGCGGGCGACCGACCTCGATCCCGCGCTGGTCGTACGGGACTTCGCCGATCCGGCCGCGGCCGGCGCCCTGACCCACGCCGAGGTGCTGATCACCGGCTGGGGCTGCCCCCGCCTCGACGCCGACGTCCTCGCCGCGGCCCCCCGGCTGCGCGCGGTCCTGCACGCCGCGGGCTCGGTCCGCTCCCTGGTCGGCGACACCGTGTGGGAACGCGGGATCACCGTTTCCAGCGCGGTGACCGGCAACGCCCTGCCGGTCGCGGAGTACACCCTCGCGATGATCCTGCTCGCCGGGAAGGACGCCTTCACCCACCGGGAGCGCTTCCGCGCCACCCACGGCTACCCGACGACCCACGCCGAGACCGCGCACACGGGCAACCTCGGCCGCCGCGTCGGCGTCATCGGCGCCTCCCGGGTGGGCCGCCGACTCCTGGAGCTGCTCCGGCCGTTCGACTTCTCGGTGCTGCTGCACGACCCCTACGTCAGCCCCGCCGAGGCCGCAGCCCTGGGCGCCGAGCTGCTGCCGCTGGAGGACCTGCTCCGGCGCAGCGACATCGTGAGCCTGCACGCCCCCGACATCCCCGAGACCTACCGCATGCTCGACGGCGACCGGCTCGCCCTCATCCGGGACGGCGGCGTGCTGATCAACACCTCCCGGGGCGCCCTGATCGACCCGGACGCGCTCACCGACGAACTGGTCTCGGGCCGGCTGCACGCGGTCCTCGACGTCACCGAGCCCGAGCCGCTGCCCGCGGGCTCCCCGCTGTACCGGCTGCCCAACGTCTTCCTCACCCCGCACATCGCCGGCTCGCTCGGCAACGAGCTGGAACGGCTCGGCCGGATCGTCGTGGAGGAGGTGGAGCGCCTGGCCGCGGGGGAGCCGCCGGCCCACGAGGTACTCCACTCGGACCTGGCCCGGGTCGCGTGAGCGGCCCGCCTCCGGGTACGGCCCGCCGGGGGGCGCCACACCGACCCATGCCACGTGAGCGACATGCCGCCGGGTACGGACCTCCGCGGGGAACACCGGAGGCCGTGTGCCCGCGGCGGCCCGGACTTCCGCGGGGAGCACCCGGAGCCGCGCGCTCCGACCGGCATGGGTCCCCGCCGGAAACATCCGGCGTCGCACGTCCCGGCCGGCACGGATCCCCGCGCGGAACACCCGGCCCCGTCCCCCGTGACCGCCCCGTCCGCCGGCGCGGACTGCCGCCGGAAACGCCCTCGCCCGCGTCGCGCGCGCGGCCCGTCCGCCGGTGCGGGCTCCCCCGGGAAACACCGGGAAACAATGGGATACGGTTTCGCCACCGGCGCGGAACGGCCGGCGCCCCACCGACCCCGCGAGGGTCCATGAGGCCGCCCCCGCTCCCCCGGTCCTCGGGCGAGTCGGCCGCGAGGGTGGCCGCGAGGATGAAGGAGCCGCAACGGTGAGTCAGCGCAAGGCGCCCGGAGACGCCGGACGGGCCACCATCCGCGACGTGGCCCAGCGGGCGGGCGTTTCCGTGGCCAGCGTGTCGCGTGTCCTGTCGGGCAACTACCCGGTCTCGGAGGAGCTGCGCCGCCGGGTCATGAAGGTCGTGCGGGACCTCGACTACGTCACCAACGCCCACGCCCGCTCCCTCGCCGGCGGCGGTACGCCGACGGTCGCCATCCTCATCAACAACATCACCGGCGCCGCGTTCGCCCACGTGGCCAAGGGAGTCGAGGGCGCGGCCACCCTGCGCGGCTGGCTGTCCCTGGTCGGCACCACCGGCGACGACCCCGAGCGCGAACTCGCCCTGGTCAACCTGATGCGCCAGCAGGGCGTGGCCGCGGTGGTGCTGCTCGGCGGCGCCTACGACTACGACGAGTACCAGCTGCGCATGGCCCGCTTCGCCCGCTCCCTGGACGCGGCCGGCTCGCACCTGGTCCTGGTGGGCCGTCCGCCCCTGGAGGGCGACGTCCCGGCGACCACGGTCGACTACGACAACGAGGGCGGCGCGTACGCCATGGCCAGCCATCTGCTGTCGGCCGGCCACCGCAGGGTGCTGGTGCTGCCCGGGCACCAGGAACTCACCACCGCCCAGGGCCGGTTGAGGGGCGCGCAGCGCGCCTTCGAGGCCTACGGCGTGCCCTTCGACCCGGGCCTGGTGCGGCACGGCCCCTACGACTACGAGCACGGTTACGACGCCGTCGAGGAGAGTCTGCGCGAGGGCCTGGACTTCACCGCGGTGCTGGCCGGCACCGACGTGGTCGCCGCGGGCGCGATGCAGGCGCTGCGCGCGGCCGGGCTGCGGGTGCCCGAGGACGTCTCGATCGTCGGCTACGACGACATCCCGCTGGCGTCGCAGCTCACGCCCCAACTCACCACCGTGCACGTGCCGTACGAGGAGATGGGGCGGGTGGCCCTGCGTGCGGTCGCCGACCGGCGCGAGGGCGGCTCGGGCCGCCGCAAGGGCGCCGACGGCGACCATCTGGTGCTGGGCACCCATGTCGTCGTACGGAACTCGGTGCGGCCGCCCGCCCGGCGTGAGGGTGCGGACCGCGGCGAGTAGATCGCGTGTAGGCCGCGACGACCAGATCGCGTTTCGTAAACGGTTTCCACAAGTTTTTCCCGGCCACCCGGCTCACCCCGGGCCGGCCGGCGAGTACCCGACGGATCGCCACCTCACGTCTGTGACCTGGTCCGATGTGAGCTGTTCCGCGATCGCCCGGCAGGCGCCCGGCCCTAACCTCACGGACAAACCGGCGTAACAAATTGACGCGCACCTCTTGCTATGGGAGCAGTCGTCCGCCTACCGTCCCTGCAACCGCTTACTACAGCTTCTGCCTGGCCGACCCCCCGCAACCGCGAGCCGATGGTTTCCGGCCGCCGTTCCCGGCCCGCACCGAGCCGCCACCCCCGCTCACCTCCCCTCTCTCTGAGCCCTACTTTCCGAAGGAACACGGTCAGATGAACTTCACCAGCCCCCGGAGAAGGTTCGCCCGCGCCGCCGTCGCGGGACTCGCGCTGACAGGTCTGCTCTCCGCGTGCGGCAGCGGATCGGACTCAGGGGACTCCGACGCCTCGGGTCCGGTCACCCTCCCCTTCTGGGGCTGGGCCAACGGCCAGGACAAGGTGGTCGCGGCCTTCAACGCCGCGCACAAGGACATCCAGCTGAAGTACACGAAGGTCACCGACCAGCTGACCATGCAGAAGCAGCTCACCAACGCGGTGAAGGCCGGCAACGCGCCCTGTCTGGTGCAGAACACCGCCGAGTACGTCACGAGCTGGGTCTCGCAGGACGCGCTCGCCGACATCACCCAGTACGTCGAGGCCGACAAGAGCAAGTTCAACCAGGGTTCCTGGGCGAGCGCCGAGGTGCAGGGGAAGATGTACGGCGTCCCCACCAGCTCCGCGCCGAACTTCACGATCTACCGCGCCGACCTGTTCAAGAAGTACGGCATCAAGGCTCCGGCGACCTGGGACGAGTTCATCGCCGCGGGCAAGGAGCTGAAGAAGCACGACATCAAGATCACCAACTACGCCGGTGAGGACCCCAGCACCCTGGAGGTGCTCGCCATGCAGGCCGGTGCGCACTGGTACGCGATCGACGGCAACGCCTGGAAGGTCGACTTCCAGGACCCGGGCACCCTGAAGGCCGCCGAGGTGATCCAGGAGATCATCGACAACGACCTCAACTCCAAGCTGTCCTTCGCCGACTACGCGGCCGTCCAGCGCAACTACGACAACGGCGGCACCGCGACCCGGCAGATCTCCACCTGGCAGATGGCGGGCATGGTCGCCAACTTCACCAAGTCCTTCGGCGACTGGGCCGTGGCGCCCTGGCCGACGTTCGCCGGCGAGGCCGCCAAGACCCCCGCCCCCACCAACCTCACCGGCAGCGTGAACCTGGTGACCAAGGGCTGCGCGCACAAGGAGCAGGCCGCCGAGGCCGCCCTGTGGATGTCGACGAACACCGGCGCGGTCAAGACCATGGCGAGCCCGGAGACCGGCAACGGTGTGATGCCGGCCCTGGCGAACAGCGACACCTATGTGCCCGAGGCGATCTCCGAGAAGCTGCTCGGCTCGAACTACCAGCCGGCCCAGCAGGTGGTGAAGGACAGCCTGAAGACCGTCACCACCGACTGGACCTTCGGCCCGAACTGGACGGCGATGTTCACGGAGATGCAGGCGGGCTGGGCCAAGGTCGTCAACAAGGAGCAGAAGGTCACCGACCTGCTCGCGCACATGCAGCAGTGGACGGTCAAGGACCTGAAGTCCCGCGGCATCAGCGTCAAGGGCTAGAGGCTAGGGCATCCACTGATGATTCGCTCACTGCGCTGGAAGGGTGCCGCCTTCACGGTGCCCTTCCAGCTCGGCTTCGTCTTCCTGTACCTGATTCCGATCGGCTACGCCGTCTACCAGTCGCTGTTCCGCGTCCAGCAGTCCGGACTCGGCCTCGGCGGCTCGACGGAGGAGTTCGCCGGCCTGGACAACTACCAGCAGGGGCTGACCGACTCGGCGTTCATGGGATCCGTCCTGCGAGTGGTCCTCTTCGCCTGCGTACAGATCCCGGTCATGCTGCTCATCAGCCTGATCCTGGCGCTGCTCCTGGACGCCGTCACCTCGCGGGTGGCGAGCAGGTTCCGGATCCTGCTGCTGGTGCCGTACATGATCCCCGGCGTGGTGGCCGCGATCGTGTGGCTCAACCTGTACAGCCCGGACGTCGGTCCGCTCACCCCGCTGGGCGAGATCTTCGGCCTCGACTGGAACTTCTTCGCGCCCTCGATGGTGTGGCCGTCCATCGGCAACCTGCTGACCTGGCACGGCATCGGCTACAACATGGTGATCATCTACTCGGCGCTCCAGGGCGTGCCGCGTGAGCTGTTCGAGGCCGCGCGGCTGGACGGGGCCTCCGAGCGGCGGATCGCGCTGAGCGTCAAGATCCCGTTCGTGCGGGGCGCGCTGGTGCTGACCGGGATGCTGTCGATCATCCAGATGCTCCAGATCTTCAACGAGCCGGCGCTGTTCCGGAACGTCACCCCGCAGACGGTCAGCGACAGCTTCACCCCGATCATGATCATCTACAACCAGGCGTTCAACGCGGGCAACTACCACTACGCCGCCGCCCTGTCGGTGCTGCTGGCCCTGATCCTCGGCGTCGCCTCCTTCCTGTTCTACCGGTTCACCTCGAAGGAGGCCGACTGATGACGCTCACCGAGGACCGTGCGAAGACCGGCCAGGTCCGCCGCCTCACCGCACCGGACCCGGCCTCCCGCACCCGTGGCGGCCAGCGCTTCCTGCTGGTCGGCCTCTCCCTGGCCAGCGTGTACAGCCTGTTCCCGGTGTGGTGGCTGATCGTCGCCGCCACCAAGGACCGCACGGGCCTGTACCAGTCCAACGGCCTGTGGTTCTCCGGCTGGCACCTCTGGGACAACCTGCACCAGCTGTTCACCTACGAGGACGGCATCTTCCTGCGCTGGACGGCCAACTCGTTCCTGTACGCCGGTCTCGGCTCCCTCGGCGGCACGCTGCTGGCGCTGGCCACGGGCTACGGCCTGGCGCGCTTCGACTTCCCGGGCCGCAACGTGGTGTTCGCGGCCGTGGTGGGCTCGTTCCTGATCCCCATCGCCCTGCTCACCCTGCCGCTGTACCTGCTGTTCTCGGACATCGGCCTGGTCGACACCCCCTGGGCGATGCTGATCCCCTGCCTGATCAACCCCTTCAGCGTGTATCTGGCCAAGGTGTACACCGAGGCGACGATCCCCTTCGAACTGCTGGAGGCGGCCCGCATCGACGGCGCCGGCGAACTGCGGATCTTCTTCAGCATCGTGCTGCGGATGATGACGACGGGCGGCGCGACGGTCTTCCTGCTGGCCTTCGTCAACACCTGGAACGCCTTCTTCCTGCCCCTGACCGTGCTGCGCGGCGAGGAGAACTGGACGCTCAACCTGGGCCTGTACAACTGGTCCGGCAAGCGGCTGGAATCCGGCGTCGACCTGACCAGCCTGGTACTGACCGGGGCGCTGCTGTCCATCGTCCCGATGGCGATCATGATGGTCGCGATGCGCCGCTACTGGCGGACCGGCGTGACCATGGGAGCCCTGAAGTGACCCTGGCGCACAACCCCGTCATCCGCGGCTTCGCCCCGGACCCGTCCCTGGTGCGGGTGGGCGACTGGTACTACGTGGCGACGAGTTCCTTCGAGTGGTTCCCGACGATCCCCCTCCACCGCTCCCGGGACCTCGCGCACTGGGAGTACGCGGGCCATGTCCGGGGCGCGGTCCCGGGCGACTCGCTCGCCGGGGTGCCCGACTCCGGCGGTATCTGGGCGCCGTCGCTGAGCTGGGACGGCGAGCGCTTCTGGGTGGTCTACTCGATCGTCCGCTCGGTGGGCACGCCGTACTTCGACACGGACACCTATGTCAGTACGGCGACGGAGGTGGACGGGGAGTGGTCCGCGCCGCGCCGGATCGCGAGCCACGGCTTCGACCCCGCGCTCTTCCACGAGGACGGCCGGCTCTGGCTGCTCAACCTCCAGAACGACCACCGTCCCGGCGGCCGGCGCTTCGCGGGGATCGTCCTGACGGAACTGGACCGGGAGACGCTCGCGCCCGTCGGTGACACCCGCCTTCTCCTCCAGCACGAACGGCTGATCGAGGGGCCGAAGGTGGTGGTGCGGGACGGCTGGTACTACCTGGTGCTGGCCGAGGGCGGCACGGGATTCGAGCACGGAGTGCTGGTGGCACGGAGCCGGGCGCTCACGGGACCGTACGAGCTGGACGACCGCCCGCTGCTGACCTCCCGGGACGACCCGTCGCTGCCGTTGCAGAAGGCGGGACACGCGGAGCTGGTGCGGACCCCGGGCGGGGACTGGGTGTTGAGCCACCTGACGGCCCGCCCCCTGCCCACTCCGGACGGGCCGCGCTGCCCGCTCGGCCGGGAGACGGCGGTCCAGGCGCTGGTGTGGGACGCGGAGGGCTGGCCGCGGTTGCGACACGGGGGTGCGCATCCGGCGGTCGAGGTCGACCTGCCCACGCGGCGGCACGAGGTGGAGCCGGGTGAGTCGGCCGACCCGCTGGGGTGGCCGTGGAGCACCCTGCGCGGTCGTCCGGACCCGTCCTGGGCCGACACCGCCGCCCGCCCGGGCTGGATCCGGCTGACCGGGCGGCACGGTCCCGAGTCGCGGTGGGCGCACAGCCTGCTCGCCCGGCGGATCACCGAGCACCGCGCGGAGGCCGAGGTCACCGTGGAGGCGGATCCCGGGACGTTCACGCAGGCCGCCGGGCTGGTGCTCCGCTACAACGCCGAGGCGTATCTGAGCCTCGACCTGACCTGGGCCGAACCGGAGGGCGAGGAGCAGCGCGGGCAGCAGTGGCGGGGCGGGGCGGGCCGTAGGGTGCTCCGTCTCGTGGAGCGCGAGGAGTCCGGCACCCGGCAGGCGGCCGTGGTCGACGTCGAGGCGGACGGACCGGTGACCCTGGGCGTCACCGTCGAGGACGGGGAGGCGCGGTTCTGGTACGTCCGCCGGGGCGTCCGGATGCTGGTCGGCCCGGCACTGGACTTCACGCGGCTCTCCGACGACTACGGCAGCAAGCTGCGCTTCACCGGGGCGATGGCCGGCATCCACGCGGTGGACCTCGTCGACGCGGCGTTCACGGCCGACTTCACGGGGTTCCGGTTGACCTGCTGGTAGGCGGGACCGCCGCGGCCGTGGTCGCCCCGGCTGCGGCCGCCGCGGCTGCCACCGTGTTCGAAGTTTCGAAAGTTCGCGACCATCAAGACCTGCGAAGTCCGGCCTCTTCCCGACCACTTGCGACCTACCTAGGGTAGGAAGCGCTTACTATTCAGCGCTGGTCGAAACTTTTCATGGCCCTCGGGCGGGTCGGAGAGGTGGTTCCCTATGGGCCGTACGGGGAGTGCGAGCGCGACGGCCGGGCCGACCCTGGCGGTCGTCGCCCGCGAGGCCGGGGTGTCCGTGCCGACCGCCTCCAAGGTGGTCAACGGCCGGGAGGACGTGGCCCCGGAGACCCGCCGACGGGTGACGGAGGCGCTGGACCGGCTCGGTTACGTCCGCAGACCGCGCTTCGACGCGGCCAAGGCGTCCGGTCTGGTCGACCTGGTGGTGCACTCGCTGGACACCTCCTGGTCGGGCGCGGTGCTGCACGGCGTGGAGGCCGCGGCGCACGACGTGGGCCTGGAGGTGGTGGTGTCGGCCGGCCTGAACCGGACGCGCAGCGGGCGCCCGGAACGCGGCTGGCTCGACAAGCTCATCGCCCGCGGTTCGTCGGGGGTGCTGTTCAATCTGGCCGAACTCACGGACTCCCAGTACGCCTGGCTCGACCAGCACCGCATCCCGTACGTGCTGATCGACCCGGTGCTCGAACCGCCGCCCGGTGTGGTGTCGGTGGGCGCGGCGAACTGGCACGGCGGGGTGACCGCGACCGAGCACCTGCTCTCCCTCGGCCACGAACGCATCGCCGTCATCGCGGGCCACCAGCGCAAGATGTGCAGCAGCGCGCGCGTCGCCGGCTACCGCTCGGCCCTCGCGGCCGCGGGGCTCAGACACACCCCCGAGTACATCCACCACGCCGGCTTCGACGAGAGCGTCGCCCGCCTCCGCATGCTCGAACTCCTCGACCTCCCCGAGCCCCCCACCGCCGTCTTCGTCTGCTCCGACCACATGGCCCTCGGCGTCTACGAGGCCCTCACCGAACGCGGCCTCTCCGTCCCCGGCGACATCAGCGTCGTCGGCTTCGACGACCTCCCCGAGTCCCGCTGGCTCACCCCGTCCCTCACCACCGTCCGCCAGCCCCTGTCGGAAATGGCGGCCACGGCCCTGCGACTCCTGGTCCGCATGATGGACGGCGAACGGCCGGAGAGCACCCGGACGGAACTGTCTACGCGGTTGGTGGAGCGGGCGAGTACGGGGAGGGTGGGCGGGGGGTGAGCCATCGCGCATGCGCCCGTTGAAACACGGCTACACCAACCGCACCCTGGGCGACGGCACTGTCGTGCGGAAGACCTACGAGGGCCCCGACGCCGAGCTGCGACTCCACCGCGAACACCTGCTGCTCACCCGGCTCCGGGGCCGCTTGCCCGTGCCACCGGTGCGCGCGGCGGACGCGGGCACACTGACGGTCGGCTTCGTGGAGGGCACGCCCGGGCAGGAACTCCTCTCCGCGGGGCGGGCCGAGCAAGTCCTGGAGAGTTGCGGCGAGTTGCTGCGCCGCATCCACCGGATCGAGCCGAGTGTGCTGCCGGTGGGCCCGGACGAGGCGGGCAAGGTTCTGGTGCACGGCGACTTCGGCCCCCACAACGTCCTGTTCGACCCCGCCACTTACGCCGTCACCGCGGTCGTCGACTGGGAGTTCGCCCACCTCGGAGACCCGGTGGAGGACCTCGCCTGGTGCGAGTGGATCGTACGGACCCACCACCCCGCTCAGCGCACGGCACTCGGTCACTTCTTCCGGGCCTACGGCTCAGAGGTGCCCTCCTGGCCGGTCCGGCGGGCCGCCATGCTCGCCCGGTGTGAGATGTTCCGGCGGTTCTGCCACCGTTGGGAGCCGAACGGCTCGGGGGTACGGCTGTGGCGGGAGCGGTCCGCCCTGACGGCCGGGTGGGAGGAGTGAGCCCGGCGCGTCTCGGCGCCGGGGTCACGGCATGACCGTCATCCCTTGCACGCCACCCGCGCGGCGGGCCGGTGGGCCGTGGAGGCACCCTGAGGGTCGAGTGCCGTGCTGTCACCCGCAGTCGTCCTCGACGCTCCGTGCACCACGGCGACCGCGGCAAGGGCGACCGCGAGGCCCACGCCCGTCTGGGTGGTGAAGGGTTCGCCGAACATGAGGGCGCCCCAGACGGCGGTGACCGGGGCCATCAGGAACATGAGGGTGTTGACCCGGGTCACGCCGGAGCGGCGGAGGACGAGCCAGTAGAGGCCGTAGCCGCCGAAGGTGGAGAGGATCACCAGCCAGGCGGTCGCGATCCAGAAGGAGGGCTCGGCGGGAGGCGTGGCGGCCCCCGTCAGGAGGGCGGCGGCCGTGAAGACGACGGCGCTGGTGACGCAGTGGACGGTCATGGACACCTGGGGCGCGACGGACGTCCGGGAGCGCTGGTCGAGGAAGGTGGCGGCGACCAGGGAGAGCATCCCCGCGAAGGGCACGAGGTACGTCCACCAGGCGACGCCGGTCATCGCGCCGGCGTCGGCCGTGGTGACGAGGGCGACGCCGCCGAGCCCGAGGCAGAGGCCGAGCCACTGCCGGGCGGAGACGTACTGGCGCAGCAGCGGACCGGCGAGGGCGCCCGCGACGAGGGGCTGGGTGCCGTCGATCAACGCGGTCGTACCGCTGGAGACGCCGAGCTGGATCGCGTAGTAGACGGTGAACAGGTAGCCGCTCTGGGAGAGCAGCCCGATCACGGCCTGGCGCCCCACGTCACGCCTGGTCAGCCCCCGCCACGAGGACCGGAGACGCCCGGCGGCCACGGCGGCCAGGACCAGGACGACGGCGAGCGGCAGGAACCGCCACATCAGGAGGGTCGGCGCGTCCGCGGTCTCCGTGCCCAGCTTGGCCCCGACGAACCCGGAGCTCCAGCACAGCACGAACGCGACGGAGAGCAGGAAACCCATGGGATACCACGCCCATCACTGAGTCGGTGGGTGGGTGAGTCGGCGAGTACGCACGACTCGCTGACTAGACAGATCTGTATACCTGCCGAATGCCCCCCACTATACAGATCGGTATAGTCTTGGGCCATGGGCACCGAACCACGGCAGAACCCCCGCCCCACCCGCATCACGATGACCCCCGGCGCCCGCCGCGCCCTCGCCGCCGCGTCACGGCTGTTCTACGAGCGCGGCATCCACGCGGTCGGCGTGGACCTGATCGCCGCCGAGGCCGGGGTCACGAAGAAGACGCTCTACGACCGGTTCGGCTCGAAGGAGCAGATCGTGGTCGAGTACCTCGCCGACCGCGACGACCGCTGGCGGGCCTACGTCACGGAGGAACTCGCGCGCGCGGCACCGAACCCCGTCGACCGCGTCCACACGGTCTTCGACGCCTCCCGCGCCTGGATGACCGAGTCCAGCCCCAAGGGATGCAGCATGGTCAACGCCCACGCCGAGATCAGCGACCCCTCCCACCCGGCCTACGCCATCATCACCGGCCAGAAGCAGTGGATGCTGGCCCTCTTCACCGACCTGGTGAGGGACCTGCCCCCGGACCGCCGCCCCGCCGCCGATCTCGCCCGTACCCTGATGCTCCTGCACGAGGGCGCCCTCGTCGCCCACGGCCTCCGGATCTTCCCCGACCCGATCGGCAGGGCGAGGGACGAGGCACGCGCACTCCTCGAAACCCGCGGGTGAGCACGGCATACGCCGGCTTCCGGTCACGAGGTACCGGTGACCTCGGTCACTCCCCGGGCTCTCGGCGTCGGGCATGCTGAATCATGATCGGGATGGATGCCCGTTTCCTCGGCACCGCCGAGTTGGTCGACGTCCCGTCCGTGGCGGTCGTGGTCGACGTCATGCGTGCTTTCACCGTGGCCGCGTGGGCGTTCGCCCAGGGGGCGGAGAAGATCGTTCTCGCGGAGTCGCTGGACGAAGCCCTGGAGCTCAGGGCCCGCCACCCGGACTGGGTGGCGCTCAAGGACGGGCCGCCCGCTCCCGGGTTCGACCTCGTCAACTCCCCTGGCCTGCTGCGGTCCGTCGACCTCACCGGACGGACCGTCGTGCAGAAGACCACGGCGGGGACGGTCGGTGCCCTCGCGGTCAAGGAGGCGTCGTTGGTGCTGTGCGCGGGTTTCGTGGTGGCGGAGGCGACCGCTCGGCTCCTGCGGGAACGCGCGAGCGACAGTGTCACGTTCGTGATCACCGGCGAGGACGGGAGGGCCGACGAGGATCTGGCGTGCGCTCAGTACATCGCTCGAAGGGTCACCGAGCCCGACGCGGACGCGACCGACTTCGTCCGCCGCGCTGCCGAGTCGCGCGCCGCCGCCGAGTTGGCGGAGGGGGTGCGGCAAGGCGCCCACCCCGATGACGTCGCCCTCTGTCTTGAGGTCGACCGGTTCCCCTTCGCCATGGTGGCGACGGTGGAAGGTTCGCTCATGGTCCTGCGTCCGAGGGCGGAGTGACGGTCCGCAGGGCAAGGATGTCGGGGAGGGCGTCGCGCAGACTGCCGAAGTGCCGGTGTACGCCGGGCACCGCCGCCGGGGTGTTCACGCCCCACACCGTCATGCCGGCCCGCAGCCCCGCCTCCACGCCGGACGGGGCGTCCTCGACGACCAGGCAGTCCTGCGGACGGGCGCCGAGCCGCTCGGCGGCCAGCAGGTAGGGCACGGGGGACGGCTTGCCCTCGGACACGGCGGCCGCGTCCACGACGACGTCCGGCATGGGCAGGCCCGTGCGGGCGAACCGGCCGCGCACCCGGTGTTCGTAGTTCGAGGTCACCAGGGCCCAGGACCCGGCCGGCAGGGCCCGCAGCAGTTCGGAGGCGCCGTCGAAGGCCGTGTACACGCCGGACCGTACGTCCTCGTCCTCCAGGGCGTGCAGCGCGGCCAGGCATTCCTGGGGGTCCCGTCGCGGGGCCACGGTCGCGAAGGTCTCCAGCGGCCGTGTCCGCAACGCCACGCGGTAGACCTCGGCCGCGTCCAGGCCGTACCGCTCCGCCCAGGTCGCCCAGACACGGCGCTGGTTGTCCACGGCGTCGATCAGGGTGCCGTCGACGTCGAAGAGGACGTATGCGGCGGGGGCGGTGGCAGCGGCGCCGGCGGGGCGTCGAAGATCTTCGGTCACGGCGTGATCATGCCAGGCCTCGGGCGACACCCCCACTGTCGGACCCGGCCACTAGGGTCCCGATCATGCGGATCACGAGCGACGGCTTCGAGTGGCTGGACGAGGAGATGGGGCGTGGCTTCGACGGCTTCTGCCTCACGATGGTCAAGGGCATCAGCCATGTCGACCTGGCCGTCCGCCTGGGCGCGGAGCCGGGCGGCCTCATGAGTGCGGAGACGGCACGGGAGATGCTGGAACTGTCTCCCGGGCCGTGGGACCTGCCCGAGCTGGCGATGCTGGGGCGGACGGTCGACGGCTGGGCCTTCGCGATCGAGTCACCGACGGCGAGCGACCACGGGTACCGGCTCGCCCCCGGCAGGGACCTGTGGTCGGCGCACACCGTCGTACGCGTGTCGGACAGCACGATGGACCCGCCGGTCATCAACGTCACCGTCGACGGCGAACCCGACTGGATGTTCTGGGAGTACCGCACCGACCACACGGACCACCCCCTCACCCGCCGCCTGGCCCTCGGCACCGGCGAGGTGCGGATGTCGGACGTGTACCGGGCCATGGGCGACCACTACGGCCTCTCCCTCCCCCGCCAGGCCATCACCGAACGCCTCCTCCCCCACGCCTTCACCGAACCGAGGGTGCGCGTACGCGCCCTGGCCGCCTGCCCGGTCTGCGGCGGCCGGATGATCCCCCACCGCGGCGATCCCCGGAAGCCGGACGACCTCCGGCTCGTCTGCGTCTTCTACAAGGTCCGCAACGCCGACGGCCACCCGCCCGGGGGCTGCCCGGGAGAGATCCGCGGGGCGGCCCTGGCCGGAGCGATACACGAAGAGCCGAACCCCAAGTACGCCAACATCCGCATGCCGGACGAGGAGTAGAGCGGAGGAGAGAAGCAGAACGGAGGGGAGGGCCAGAGCGGGCCGCATTGTCAGTGCCGGGTGGAACACTGCCCCGCATGACCGAACCCAATCCGAAAGCCGACCTCCTGCGGTATCTCCAGGACGGTCGGGACGCGCTGGTGTGGAAGCTCGACGGACTCTCGGAGTACGACGTGCGCCGTCCCCTGACTCCCACCGGGACGAACCTGCTGGGGCTGGTGAAGCACGTCGCCGGTGTGGAGCTGGGGTACCTCGGCGACACCTTCGGGCGGCCGTTCTTCGAGGGCGAGGTGCCGTCCTGGTGGTACACGCAGGACTCGGAGCCCAACGCGGACATGTGGGCCACGGCGGACGAGTCGCGCGAGGACATCGTCGGGCTGTACCGGCGGGCCTGGGAGCACTCGGACGCCACGATCGCGCAGCTGGACCTGGAGGCCCTCGGGCACGTCCCGTGGTGGCCGGAGGAGCGGCGGGAGGTGACGCTCCACCACATCATCGTCCGCGTGATCACCGACACCCAGCGGCACGCCGGCCAGGCCGACATCGTGCGCGAGCTCATCGACGGCGCCGCCGGGCACCTGCGGGGCAAGGACAGCCTGCCGCCCGGGGACGAGATCTCGTGGGAGGAGTACCGAGGTCAGCTGGAGCGTGTGGCGCGGGAGGCCGGCAAGGTCTGATTCTTTCGGCCCCAGATCCTCTCCACGTCGGCGAACTCGGCCTCGTAGGCGCCCGGTCGGAGTGCGGGGCGCAGATATCCGAGGTCGGAGGGGCGCAGGAGGCCGAAGGCGGGGGCGGGGAGCGCGGCGAGGAGTTCCGGGGCACGGGCGGCGAGCCAGTCGGTCAGATCCAGTTCGGCCGCGATGCGCAGGAGGCCGATGACGGCGGCGGGGTGACGGGTGGCGAGGAACGGCAGGTCGAGGTCGGCGAGGAGGTCGTCGATCTCCTCATCTGCGCCACCGCCGGCCAGCGCGGACCATCTCCAGGTGCTGCTGGAACGCCCGTCCTTGACCAGGTGCAGCAGAGCGCGCAGCGAGGTGTTCCGGTCGCCGGGGATGTCGCGCAGTCCCACGTCCTTCTGGAGGTCGGCGAGGGTGAGGGTCACGTCACGGTCGACCCGCCCCACGGCGGCGTACACGCAGTCCAGAAGCGCCTCCTGGAGCCCGCCCGTGAGACCGGTACCGAGCTCGGCGACGCACTCACTCAGCTCACGCAGGACGCCCAGCAGGTCCTCGTCCGACAGCAGGGGGACATCCTCGACCAACCGGCGGCACACGGCTTCCAGGTAGATGTCGGCCTCGCCGGACGGCAACAGCGGGACGGAGCCCACACACTGGACGTAGAGCCCGGGCAGCGCCGTCGCCGTCAGGTCGCGCGCCTGTCCCATGAGCAGGGCGATGAGCGACTGTGCCGCCGAACGCGGATGCCCGGCATGGTCGGTTCGGTACATCAGCAGCGTGTGGGGCATCCGGCGGAGCAGCGGATAGACCGCGTGCAGCAGAAGTTCGGCATGGCGATCACCGAGGAACGTCAGCTGGGTGAACACCTCCGCCGCCGCGTCCGACGAGGAGATGACCGCCGGCCCGACGTCGTGGGCATCCGGATCGTCGGCCGTGCCGAGCATCCAGCCGAGGTGGTGGTCGAGGGACAGCGTCGGGGTCGTGCTGAGCCTCATGTCCGGTCGCAGTTCGGTGGCGTCGTCCGGGTTCGGCCGCCAGCAGCGATCGGGGTCGAGTGTGGAGGAGAGGAGTTTCCACGACTCCTCGGACAGCTGGGACCGCCACATCATCGTGCGCCGCCGCCAGGCGTCGCCCAGCCCCTCGGCCCCGAGGAACTCCGAGGCGTGCACCTCCCCCGCCGCCACGACCGCGATCAGCAGCAGGTTGACCTCGTACACGGCGTCCCGGTAGGCCCTGGTCACACGGACCGGCGCGTGTTCGGGGCCGCCGCGCTGTCCGGAGTTCCACTCGGCCGCCCGGAACAGCTCGACGAGCAGTTCCTGGAGCCGGTGCCGGGACCGGTCCTCCGGCCAGGCTGCGAGCATGCCCCAGAGGTTCTCCACGAGTTGGGCGCGGTCGGTGAGCGGAGTGAAGGACAGCAGCGTGTACAGCTCGCCGTCGTCCCGGTCCGCCCCGCTCTCCGCCACCGCACGGCCGGCCAGCCGCCGCAGGGCCTGGTCGATCAACCGTGCCGCCAGGTGCTCGCCGAACGTCGCGTGCATGAACTCGTAGCTGCGCAGACGTTGTTCGGTGACCACGGCCTGGGCCTCGTGGACGAAGAAGAACCGGCCGAAGACCAGCCCAGAGCCAGAGCCGGCCTGCTCCCCGTGCGCCGCCGGATCCGCCAGGGCCCGCAGGTCGCGGTCCGCCTCCTCGCCGCTGATGGCCTGCGCGCCCCGATGGAACATGCCGAGGGCGATCACCGACAGGCGGTGGAACTCCCGGTCGATCGCGGCGGCCTGCTCGTGCGGGGGCAGCGAGCCGTCCTTGTCCACCTGGCGTCGGACGAACTCGGTGAGCAGCCGGTCGTAGAGCTGCGTACGGCTGATGCTCTCGTCGTCGCCGAGTCGCTGGAGCGCGTTGTCGACGGCGTCGTACAGGGCGAGCATCAGGAGCAGGAGAGGCTGGGAGGCCAGGTCCCGGTGGGGCCGTAGGTCGGCCGGGGACAGCGGACGCAGGCCGTGCTGTTCCAGGTAAGCGGCGTTCGTGGTGTTCCAGATGGTCAGCCAGCGGGCGATCTCGGATGCCCCGAACGGCTCCAGGCGCAGCACCTGGGTACCCTCGGGGACGTCCGTGCGATCGGCCACCACGGTCCGGCTTGTCACTATCACGACGAGGGGGCGACCGAGGTCGGCCTCGCGCTGCTGGAACCGCTGGACGTCCCGCAGATAGCTCCACTGCCGTGCGGAGTCGAGCCGTTGGGCGCCCGCCTGGAGCAGTTCGTCGAATCCGTCCAGCAGCACGACCGGGGTCACACCGGGCTGTTCCTCCGACCAGTCCGGCCAGTTCACCGGTCGCCCGGTGGCCAGCCTCAGGGTGTGTTCCAGCTGGGTCTGGACGTCCGCCTCCGCGGGCGTGTGCCGCAGCTCCACGCGCAGGGGCCGGAACTCCGGCGCGGGCAGCCGGGCCGTCAGCAGCTTCGTGAACAGGGACTTGCCCGCGCCCGGATGCCCGAGCACCAGCAGCGGGGCCAGCAGGGCGGGGAGGCTGAGCAGGTGACCGGCGAGGAACCGGTCGAATCCGTCGTACGACGGCCGCTGTTCCCACCACTTGTCCGAGGCGATGGCCTCGCCGAGCGCCACGTCCGATCCGACCAGCCGGAAGCGCGGGCTGATGTACCCGTCCGCGAGCAGCGGCAGGCGGGGGCCGGGCGAGTCGAGCGAGGCGATCGGGGCGCGGAGCAAGGCGCGACCGGCGGTGGGGCGCGCGCCCTGGCCCGCGAACTCCGCCAGCAGGGCGCCGAGTCCGGCCAGCCCGGTCCTCGTCGGATCATTCAGTCGTTCGCTCAGCGCGGCGCAGGGCAGTCCGGCCGCCAACGCGAACTCGGGGCAGGACGCGGCCAGCGGTGCGGCGGCGTCCTGGTAGTAGCGGTTGAGCCTGCGTGCCGCTTCGCCGGTCACGGTGTACCGAAAACCGTACAGAGAGGGCGAGGCGTCGCCGCTGCCGTCGGAGGCCCACGCGTAGAGGTGGGCGTAGTGAGCGTCGCCGGTCAGGTCCTGGATGAGGTCGAGCGCTTCCTCGTGGGTGGCTCCGTGCCTCAGCACCGCCTTCGCGATCAGCACCACCCGCGCGGCCTGGAGGAGGGCGGCACGGTCGGTCCCGTGCGTGGCCCGCACCCGTTGCGGAAAGTCCTGGAGCAGGTCGTCGAGGACCGGGAGGGAGTCCGACGCCGCGGTCGGCGACTCCAGCAGCGCCTCCATGCGAGGGGTCAACTCCGGTCTGCGTTCCGCCAGCAGGTGCATGGCCTCGGGAAGCGCTACGGCCGCCAAGTCACCGGCGACCGGCCTCGCCGTCGGAGGAACGGGAACGGGTCGGGGCGCCCGCGCCCGATGGATCGCGGAGACCAGCGCTGTCTCGACCGTCCGTTCCAGCTCCGCGTGCCGCGCCTTCCACACCCACTCGTCCAGGTGCATGCCCTGCGGTGACCCGGGACCGTGCGACTGGGCGCACAGGCTCACGATCCGCCGGACCACGTCCCAGTCCGGCACCGTCCGCCGTTGCCCGCCCAGCAGCCCCGAGACCGTGCTCTCGCTCAGGCCGAGCGCGGCGGCGATCTCCGTCTGCGGCACACCGCACTTGCGCACGAGCCGCCGAAGCTCTGCGCAGAAGTCCGCGACGGGACCCGCCGGTGGTGCGGCCAACTCCCCACTCCTTCGACTTCGACGCGGTTCGCCGGAATGCCCCGAAGCGTACGACCTGACCTGCGTCTTCCGCCGGGAGTTCGGCGGGATTCGGAATCCTGCGGCAGCGCGGTCCGGTGCGGCGAACCTCGTTCCGTCAGCGGTTCGCCGTCACCACCATCGAAGGAAGCCCCATGGCCTTCCCGCCGTTTCACCTCCCCGTCCTGCTCGCGGTCCTCGTCTTCACCGCGCTCTACGTGGGAGTCGTCCTGCCCGCCGTCTGGTCCCGGAAGCCGGCCCGCCGGAGCGCCGCGCTCAAGGTGCTCGCCCAACTCCTCGGCGCTGTCCGTCGATGGAGGCGGCGCTAGGGCGGTGCGATCGGGCGAGCCCCGCCGCCCAGTCGAGGCCGCCCAGGAGGTGGGCGCGGAACATCGGATCCGTGTAGGCCTCGGCTGCGTGGCCGAGGGCGGTGTAGAAGACGCGGCCCCCGCCCTGGGGGCGGCACCAGGCCAGGGGGTGGTCGGGGCCCATGCCGCCGCCGCTGTACGACGACTCGTCGGCGGAGAGCAACACCCGTACGGCGGCACGGGGGTTGGCGCGGAAGTCGTACCACTCGTCGGTGAAGTCCCATACGGCGGGCAGGTGGGAGGTGGCCGGATGGTCGTGGTCCTCTACGACCACCCTTCCGGGCTGGAACTCCGGGTGGCGGGCGAAGCGGGCGCCCAACAGCTCGCCGTAGTACGGCCAGTCGTACTCCGTGCAGGCCGCCGCGTGCACTCCGGCGAAGCCACCGCCCGACTCCACGTACCCGGCCAGCCGTTCGCGCCCGGCCGGCGTGAGCACCTCGCCGCTGGTGGAGAGGAAGACCACGGCGGCATACGCGTCGAGGGGCGCTTCGAGGGCCGCCGGGTCCTCGCTGGCGTCCACCTCGAAGGGGCCGAGCGTGCGGACGGCGGCGACGGCGGCCGGGATGGAGTCGTGCCGGTAGTCGGCGGTACGGGTGTAGAGGAGGAGGCGCGGTCGTCCGGGGTCCATGGCATCCGACTCTACGGCCGCGTCGCCCTCGCCACTGTCGCTGTGGGTGACGCGGGTTGATGTCGGCGCGCATCGCATCGCGGAAGTCGCGGACGTGGCGGAAGTAGGTCAACGCCGGAGCCACCACGCTGCCGGGAGCGTAGAGCTCCAGTTGGTGCCGTATCTGGTAGCAGCGCGCGAAGATCCCGTTGGCCAGAGCACGGCGCACCGGACCCGACGGACCTTACGGATCTCCACCATGAGTGACGTGCTCATCGCGATCGCGGCGCCCAGCAGGGTGGCAACGAGAGTTGTCCACTCCAGCGTCACTCTAGACACAGAGCCCTCTTGGCATGTTCCGGTCGGCGAACTCGCACCACACGACCTTCCCCGGACTCCGCTCCCCCACCCCCCACTTGTCCGCCAGCTCCGACACCAGCAGCAGCCCGCGCCCGCCCTCGCCCGGCTGCTCCGGGACCCACGACACGGGTACGGCCGGTACGCCGGGCCCGCTGTCGTGCACCTCCACGCGCACCCCGCCGCCGTACGCCGACGGCAGCAGGCGCAGCAGGAAGCCACGGCCGGGCGGGACGCCGTGCACCAACGCGTTCGTGGCGAGTTCGCTGACGCACAGCACGATGTCGTACGACCGCTCGACCAGGCCCCAGTCGGCCAGCGCCCCGCGCGTGAACTCGCGGGCCGCCGGGACCGACTGCCGCTCGCGCCGGTAGAAACGCTCACGTGGGGACGGGGGTGGAGTTTCGATGTTCACGGGACGAGAGTCACCCTGCGTGGTCACACTGTGACAGTGTGCGCACCCGTACAGCTTGTTTGTACGGGTCCACGACAGTGAACGTACGCGCGCGGCTGGGGAGTTGCACCGCATGGGCACCACGACACGGACACGGACACGGAGGAACGCCTCCGCCATGAAGATGGTGGGCGCGCTGCTCGCCCTCTTCCGCGAGGCCGCCGGATACACGCAGAGGTCACTGGGCGAGCGGTTCGTCGTCGGCGAGCAGCAGATCGCCTCCATTGAGCAAGGCAGACGGCCCTTGAAGCCGGACCTCGCCGAGCAGCTGGACGAACTCCTCGACACCAAGGGGGCGTTGGCGACGGCACTGAGCAGGATGCCCGAGGTGGATCTCGTTCCGTTGTGGGCGGAGGAGTATCTGGATCGGGAGCGGGAGGCTATTGCGATCTCGTGGTACGAGAGTCTGCTCGTCCCCGGGTTGCTTCAGACGGAGGCGTATGCGCGGGCGGTCTTCAACAACAAGGTGCCGGTCTACGACGACGACACGGTCGAGCAGCTGGTGGCGGCTCGTATCGAGCGCCGGGAGATTCTGCACCGCAAGGTGCCACCAATGATGAGCTTCGTCATCTGGGAGGCGGCGTTGCGAGACCAACTCGGCGGACGAGAGGTGTACGTCGAGCAAGTGATGCACCTGAGGGAGTACGCCGATCTGCCTGGCCTCGCGCTCCAGATCCTGCCACTCGGCCGAACCTCGCACGCGGGACTTTCGGGGCCGTTCATCCTGCTGGAGACCCCCGACCACCAGCGGCTCGGGTACAGCGAATCCCAGCGTGGGAGCCAACTGATCGCCGATCAGGACGAGGTGGCGATCCTCAACCAGAAGTATGCGATGCTGCGAACGCAGGCCCTCAACGCCGAAGACACGAGGGCCCTGTTGGACCGTCTTCTGGGAGAACAATGAGCGGCACCGCGCTTGAATGGTTCAAGTCCAGCTACAGCAGCGAGGAAGGCGGCGCGTGCCTGGAGGTCGCCGCCCACCCCACCACCATCCACATCCGCGACTCCAAAACCCCCACCACCCCCCACCTCACCGTCACCCCCGCCACCTGGACCGCGTTCCTCAAGCTGCACCGATGAACGCCATCCCCGCGCTGCTGGATCATCTCGTCCTCGCGACCCCCGATCTCGCCGCGACGGTGGAGGACTTCGCCCGGCGTACCGGGGTGACCCCGGCGCCGGGTGGGGTGCATGTGGGGCTGGGGACGCGGAACCGGCTCGTGGCGCTGGGCGGGGCGAGTTATCTGGAGATCATCGGGCCGGATCCGGAGCAGGCGGCGTACAAAGGGCCGCGGCCCTTCGACGTGGACCTGCTGACCGGACCGCGGACGGTGACGTGGGCGATCGCACCGCCCGATCTGGACGCGGCGGTCGAGGCGGCCCGGAGTCAGGGGTACGACCCCGGTGCCGTACGGGCGATGAGCCGCCGCAGGCCCGACGGCACGCTGTTGGAGTGGCGGCTGACGGACGGCGAGACCGCGCACCCCTCGGGGCTGGTGCCGTTCCTGATCGACTGGGGGGCGACGATCCATCCGTCCGCCTCCGGCCTGCCCACCACTCCCCTGCTCGCGCTGTCGGCGAGCGCTCCGGAGCCGGATGAGATCCGGCCGTTGCTGACCGCCGTAGGGACCACGCTCGACCTCACCACCGGGCCTGTCGGGTTCTCCTTCACGGTGGACTCGCCGCGCGGGCCGGCGACGTTCACGTGAGCCAGGGGTTCACCGCTCCGCCACCCGGCCGCTGAAGCACTCCTCCGTCCCGCCCGCCACGGGCCGGAAGCACGCCCGGACGGTGGTGCCGGGCCGGGTCTCGGTCATGAACGTGTAGATGTACTCCTTGGCGTCGGCGGCGTCCGCGATCCGGACGGAGCGGGCGGGGCCGTCCGCGCGCATCTCCAGCCGGTCGCCGATCCGCGTGTCCCACATCCGGGCCCAGCTCGTCCCGCACATCCTGCTGTGGCGCAGTTCCAGCGACGCCCCGGTGGCGGTGCGGTACGTGGCGAGGGTGTCCGGCTGCGCGCCGCAGTGCGTGGCCATCGGGCTCTTGCCCTCGCAGGCGGCACCCTCGCACAGGGGAGCGACCGCGGACGGCGACACGGACGACCTCGACGAACCGTCCCCGGGCGACCACAGGAACAGCGCCGCGGCCAGGGCTCCGACCAGTACGGCGCACAGGACGGAGAGGAGCACCACGATGTGCGTCGTCCGGGCACCGGAGGGGACGGGCACCTCGGTGGTCGTCTCCGGAGTCGGCGTCGGCTCCGGCTCCGTGGGCGCCCGCGTCGCCTCCGCCGCGCGGCCGCTCGACGCCGCCTCCGCGATCTCCCAGAGGGCCAGGCAGCGGCCCTCCGGTTCGCCGGCCAGCCGGCACAGGGCCTGGACCGCATGCCGGGGCGGGAGTGTCCGGCCGTTGAGATAGCGGTCCCAGGAGGACTTGCTGTAAGCGGTCCGGGCCTCCAGGGCGACGAGGCTGAGGCCGGTGCGCTCCTTGAGCTCGCGGAGCGCGGTGGCCAGGCGGGCGGACTCCGGGGAGGGGCTCGGACGTGTCATCCCCGCAGGGCCTCCCAGGTGTGCGGGCCGATGATGCCGTCCACGACCAGTCCGACCTTCCGCTGCACCTGCTTGACCGCGCGTTCCGTCAGCGGCCCGTAGATCCCGTCGATGGCTCCCGGCGCGTATCCGGCCCGCCGCAGCAGACACTGCGCCTCGGCCACGTCCCGCCCGACGAGCCCCTTGGCCAGCACCGCCTCCTTCGTACGGCTGTTGCCGCCGTACCAGAGACCGTCGATCCGCTGTGGCCGGCAGGTGTACGACGGCTCCGACGGCGTCGGCGACAGCATGGACCAGGAGGGGGTGGCCGAGGGCGCCGCCCGCTTGTCGCCGCCGTTCCCGTCGAGTCGTACGACCAGCAGGACCGTCGTGGAGACGGCCAGGACGAGCGCCACCGCACCGACGACGACCGCGGTCCGGGTCCGGATCCAGGGCCGGGCCGACCGACGCGGCCGGGGCACGGACTCCACCACGTGGACCGCCCGGCCCTCGGAGGCGTCCCCGCGCCGCTCCGTCCAGGCCTCGGCGGCGAGTTCGTGCAGCGCGAGGAGGCGGGTCGGGTCCTCGCCGACGATACGGGCCATCGCCTCGACGGCCTCCCGGGGCGGCAGCGACCGGCCGCTCAGATACCGCTCCCAGGACGAGGTGCTGTATCCCGTCTTGGCCGCCAACTGCCGCGCGCTCAGCCCGCCGTGGTCCTTGAGTCTGCGTAGGCGCACCACCAACTGCCGGACCCTGGGGTCCAGTTCCGCAGGCAGGCCCTTCCAACGCGACATGCTCCACCCCGTCCGCGTGCGTGGTCCCGGTGCCCCGGTCCCCGTCGCATTTTGCATCAGCTTCCACGGCCACCCCGGGACGGTGGTTCCCAGGCCCGTCCGGAATCGGCCACCGCGCGCTTGGGCCGTCCCGCGAGACCGTCACGCGGGACGGTGTCCCCGCAGGTCAGGGCGCGGGACGTCCCGTGGGACCGTCACTTCCGCGGCAATTGTGGCCACAATCACCGCCCGCTCGGCATCCTCGTTCTCGGGGCGCCGCGGTCCGTCCCGAACGCGGGGGACAGGACGGGCCGCGGCAGGCTCACGGGGGGAGCGGGGCCCCCGAAGAGTCTGTCCGATTCCTTCAAGACCCCGGGCGGGTGCCCTGCCTACGGTGGTCCCCATGACTCCACGATTCGACGCGATCGGCGTGGTGGCTTCCGATCTGGCCGCCTCCGTCGCCTTCTACCGCCGGCTCGGCCTCGACTTCCCCGAGGGGGCCGACAAGCAACCGCACGCCGAGGCCACGCTGCCGGGCGGGCTGCGGCTGATGCTCGACAGCGAGGAGACCGTCCGCTCGATCGCCCCGGAATGGCGGCCGCCGACCGAGGGCGGCCGTATCTCGCTGGCCCTGCTGTGCGACAGCCCGGCCGAGGTCGACTCCGTCTACGCGGACATGGTCGGCGCCGGACACCGGGGCGAGCGCAAGCCGTGGGACGCCGAGTGGGGGCAGCGGTACGCGTGCCTGGTCGACCCGGACGGCAACGGCGTCGACCTGTTCGCGCCGCTACCCGGACCGGCCGCCCAGTAGCACGCCCAGCGGCACTCCCGTGAACTCCCGTACGTCCCGCGCCAGATGCGCCTGGTCCGCGAACCCGGCCCGCGCCGCGGTGTCCGCGAACGACACATCGGCACGGGCCAGCGCGAGCGCCCGCTGCAACCGCAGCACCCTCGCCAGCGTCTTCGGGCCGTACCCGAACGCGTGCAGCGAGCGCCGGTGCAACTGGCGTGCGCCGAGCCCGAGTTCATCGGCGGTGGCGGCGACGGGACGCCCGGTGCCGAGGGCAGCGACGAGTCTTCGCAGCAGGGGGTCGGGGGGTTCGGCCCCGGCGGCCCAGCGGCACGCCACCTCGTCCAGACCGGTCGCCGGGTCGGGGGCCGCGTTCACGGACGCGGTCAGCCGCCGCACCCGGGACGCGGGCAGCAACTCGTCCAACTCGACCCGCCGGTCCCGCAGTTCATGCGCCGGCACGCCCAGCAGGGCGGGCGCGGTACCGGGATAGAAGCGGACACCGGCCCATGCACCGGGCCCCTCGTCGTTGACGTACGCCCGCGTATCGGGCCCCGCGACAAGCAACCGCCCCTCGTTCCAGAGCAGATCCATACACCCGTCGGGCAGAACGCGCCCCGGTTCATCCCCGTCCACGGTGTTCGTCCACACAACGGCACCGGAGACCCGGGACACCCTCTCCGAGTACATAAAATCCAGCGTACGCCTCACCCACCCAGGGGCGCGGGGAACTGCGCGACCAGCCCCCACACACCCGCAACCGCCAAACGACCTAAGCCACCCGAGACCTGTGCTCCTGAGGACTCACCCCGTACACCCTCTTGAACGCGCTCGACAAAGCGAACGCACTCCCATAACCGACCTGCCGGGCGATCGCCTCCAGCGTGTCCTCACTCCCCCGCAGCCGATCCGCCGCCAACGCCAGCCTCCACCCCGTCAGATACGTCATCGGCGGCTCCCCCACCAACTCCGTGAACCGCCGGGCCAACGCGGCCCGGGACACGCCGGCCTTGGACGCCAGCGTCGCCACCGTCCACCCGTGCGCGGGATCGTCCTGGATCAGCCGCAGGACCCGCCCGACGACGGGGTCGGACAGCGCCGCGTACCAGGCGGGCGGCGAGCCGTCCGGGCGGGAGAACCAGGCCCGTAGCGCGGCGATGACCAGCAGGTCGAGCAGACGGTCGAGGACGACCTCCTGGCCGGGCTCGTCGCGGACGATCTCCTCCATGAGCATCGGCGTGAGCGGGCAGTCCCACACGTCGGAGGTGAGGGTGATCAGGGGCGGCAGCGCGTCCAGCAGGCGCCCGCTGACCTCGCCCTGCCACAGATACGTGCCGATCAGCATCACGGCCGCACCGTCGAGCCGGTCGCCCCACGTCCGTACCCCGAGGTCCATCGTGCCGCTGAGGGACCTGCCGTCGGGATAACGGCACTCGGCGCCCGGCAGGATCAGCGCCTGCGGTGCCGTACCGGGGTCGTCGGCGCAGGTGTACGGGTCGGGGCCGCGGGCGATGGCGAGGTCGCCGGCGTTCAGCCGGACCCGCTCCCCCGCGTCCGGCATGATCCACGCCTCGCCGCGGACCATGAGCATGACGGTGAGGGGGGCGCGGTCCTCGATGCGCACCGCCCACGGTGGTTCGAAACACGCTCGGATCATGAAGGCGCCCCGGGCTCGGGGGCCTTCCAGCAGGCCTGCGAGAGCGTCCATGACGTCAGCGTAGACGCGCGCGCATGGGAATGAGCCGTTCAGCGATGGGCCCTTGGGGCGCGGCGCCGTTGACTGGAGGCATGACGGAGAACACGCGGAACAGGCAGAACACGACGGTTGTGGTGACCGGGGCCAGTGGGCGTACCGGGAGCCGGGTGGTCGAGTCGGCGCGGGCCGCCGGACTGACCGTGCGGGCCGCCTCCCGGGCCCAGGGGTTCGACTGGGAGGACCCGACGACCTGGGCGGAGACCCTGCGGGACGCGGACGCGGCGTATCTGATGTACCCGTCCGACATCGGCGCCCCCGCGGCGGCCGAGGGGATCGGGGCGCTGGCCCGCGAGGCGGTCGGGCTCGGGGTGCGGCGGCTGGTGCTGCTGTCGGCGCGCGGGGAGACGCAGGCGCTGCCGGCGGAGGAGGCGCTGCAGTCGTCGGGGGCGGACTGGACGGTCGTGCGGGCCACGTGGTTCGCGCAGAACTTCAGCGAGGGGCCGTTGGTGGAGGGGATCCGGCACGGGGAGCTGGTGTTTCCGGCGGGTGAGGTGAAGGAGCCGTTCGTCGATGTGCGGGACATCTCCGATGTGGTGGCGGCGGTGTTGGTGGCCGGGGACCGGTATGTGGGGCGGACGTTGGAGCTGACGGGGCCGCGGCTGCTGTCGTGGCGGGAGGCGGTGGGGGAGATCTCTGCCGCGACGGGGATGTCTCTCGTGTACACGCCGGTGCCTGCGGCGGCGTACGGGGAGGTGTTGGCGGGGTTCGGGGTGCCGGCGGAGGAGGTGTCGCTGTTGGTGGAGGTGTTCGAGGGGTTGATGGACGGGCGTAATGCGTATGTCTCCGACGATGTGCGGGAGGTGTTGGGCCGTGACGCGCGGGACTTCGGGGAGTTCGTGCGTGAGGCGGCTGCGGCGGGGGTGTGGAAGGCGTAGCGCCGTAGGGGTGCGGGGTGCGTTGCCGGGTGCCTGTCCGTTGTGGCTGGTCGCGCCCCGCGGCGGAGCCGCAATTCGACACAGCCCCGCGCCCCTAGGTGCCTCCCGCGCCCCCTTGGTGGTTACGAACCCTCCGGCTTCTGCGGGGGATGCGTATGCGTGCTCTTCACGTGGGTGCGGAGCCTCGACGTGACGTCCTCCGGGGGAAGGAAGCGGGACCAGCGTTCCGGGAACTCGGAGGGCATGTCGGGGTCGTCGGGGTCGGGGGGGTCGGATTCGCGGGCGGCGGCGCGGGCGACGTACTCGGCGACCTGGGCCTCGCGGAGGCGTTCGTTGGCGGCGCGGGCGGCGGCGGTGGCGGCGGCGGGCCAGACGCGGTCGATGGCGGCGTTGACGGCGGCGCCGACGAGGACGGCGAAGGCGGAGACGCCGATCCAGAGCATGACCGCGACGGCGGCGGCGAGGGAGCCGTAGATCGACGCGCCCTCGACGGTGTTCTGGAGGTAGATGCGCAGCAGGAAGCTGCCGAGGACCCACATGGCGAGGGCGACGAGGGCGCCGGGGACGTCCTCGATCCACGGGGAGCGCACGGGCACGGAGACGTGGTAGAGGGTCGTCAGGAAGGCGATCGAGAGCACGATGACGACGGGCCAGTACAGGACCTGCACGACGGTCGCGGACCACGGGACGATGTCCACCACCGCGTCCGGTCCGGCCACCATCAGCGGCAGCGCGACCGAGCCGATCAGCAGGGCCGCGAGGAAGAGCAGGAAGGCGACGAGGCGGGTCTTGACGATGCCGCGGACGCCGTCGAGGCCGTACATGACGGTGATGGTGTCGATGAAGACGTTCACCGCGCGCGAGCCGGACCACAGGGCGAAGAGGAAGCCGACGGAGATGACGTCGGGACGGCCGCCCTTCATCACGTCGTCCAGGATCGGCTGGGCGATCTGGGCGACGCCCTTGTCGGACAGGACGGTGCGCGACGCCTCCAGGATGTTGCTCTCCAGGCTGCTGATGGTGTCGGTGCCGGTCCAGTCGTCGACGTAGCCGAGCAGGCCGATCATGCTCAGCAGCAGGGGCGGCACCGACAGCAGTGTGAAGAACGCGGCCTCGGCCGCGAGACCCAGGATGCGGTACTCGATGCACGAGTTGACGGTGTCCTTGATCAGCAGCCAGGTCGTCCTGCGCTTCGAGACGTCCCGGTAGAGGGCCCGTGCCCGGTGGAGACGGCCGGAGGGTGGTTGGGGGGATTCACTTGCTGGCTGCACGACCTAAAGGTATCCGCCGTACGGGCCCGCACTCATCCCGCGGTGCCGCGACCTCCGGAGCAGCATCCTCCCCTCCGGTAGCGCAATGAGGCAGAAACCGATCGGCAACCCAGCGGAAACCGCCCCGGTGAATTCGAACCACTTTTCTGTCATGCTCGCGCTGGCCGAATACCGCACCCTCGTCAAGCGGAATCCTCACGAGCTGTTACACAGGCCATTCGGTGAGTTCCCCGATAGGGCTGGCAGGTGGGATGATCCGGGGGCGTGATCGAGAATTCGGTGAGCGGCGGTAAAGCGCCAATGACCGAAACGCCCTTGAACCGTTCATGAAATTGCCGAAACAATTCGGACTGCATTCGTTGCGCACTCTGAGGACGGCTCAGACGCACACGACACGGGGGACATCAAGGGTCTCTGACCAGGACCCGATTCACGCGGACATCATCCATTTCCGCTTGCTCACTCTCACTCCTTCATTTACTCCCGTTCCTGTGCGACGCACCAGAAACAGCAGCAAGGAGCGCCACCGTGGGGGGAATATCCGGCGCCGGCACCGAGAGCGTACTCGCCGAGGTGCTGGCCGGAGTCGTACGCAAGGAACACATACCGGTCGACAGTCACTTCTTCGAGGATCTGGGAGCCAACTCGCTGGTAATGGCGCACTTCTGCGCCCGAGTCAGGAAACGGCCGGACCTGCCGGCCGTGTCGATGCGGGACGTCTACGGACACCCGACGATCCGCAGGCTGGCGGCGGCCCTCGCCGAGACGCCGGAGGAGGCACCTGCGCAGGTACCCGCGCAGGTCACGACGCCTGCCGAGCCGGGCAGCACGGCACGGTACGTCCTGTGCGGGGCACTTCAGTTCGTGGTCTTCGCCCTGTACTGCGTGCTCGCCGGGACGGTCACGGCCCGGGGGTACGAGTGGATCTCCGCCGGTGACGGCGTGGCCGACGTCTACGGCCGCGCGGTGGTCTTCGGCGGCGCGCTGTTCGCCGGCATGTGCGTCTTCCCGGTGCTGGCGAAGTGGCTGCTGGTCGGCCGCTGGAAGGAGACCGACTTCCCGGTCTGGAGCCTGGCCTACGTCCGCTTCTGGACCGTGAAGACCCTGCTGCGCGGCAGTCCGATGGTCCTGTTCATCGGCAACCCGGTCTATGTGCTGTACCTGCGGGCCCTCGGCGCGCGGATCGGGCCGGGCGTCACGATCCTGACCCGGGACGTGCCGGTCTGCACCGACCTGCTGACCGTCGGCGCGGGCACGGTGATCCGCAAGGACTGCCACCTCCTGTGCTACGAGGCGCACGCCGGCCGTATCCGCACCGGGCCCGTCACCCTCGGGAGCGGGGTCTACGTCGGTGAGAACACCGTGCTCGGCATCGGCACCTCCATGGGCGACGGCTCCCAGCTGGGCCACGCCTCCGCCCTCTACGGCGGCCTGGCGGTCCCGGCGGGCGCGCACTGGCACGGCTCCCCGGCCCGGCCGACGGACGTCGAGTACGTGCGGGTCCCGCCGGCGCGGTGCACCGCCTCGCGCCGGTTCGGCTACGGGCTGGCCGCCCTGCTCCAGACGGTGCTGCTGTGGGTGCCCCTCGGGCTGGCCGGCACCTATCTGCTGCTGGACGCCGTGCCCGCGCTGGACACCCTGCTCGACCCGGCCTCGCAGTCCCTGGGCTCCGCGCGCTTCTACGGCGAGGCGCTGGGGCTGTCGGCCGCGACGTTCGGGGGTTTCCTGCTCGTCGGCGCGATCACGGTGGCGGTGCTGCCGCGGCTGCTGAAGCCGTTCCTGCGGGCGGACCGGGTGTATCCGCTGTACGGCTTCCACTACTCGCTGCACCGGACGATCGCCCGCATGACCAACATCAAGTTCTTCAAGTGGCTGTGCGGGGACAGCTCGTACATCGTCCCCTACCTGCGGTCCATCGGCTACGACCTGTCCGAGGTGGAGCAGACCGGCTCCAACTTCGGCACCGCGGTCCAGCACGAGACGCCGTACCTGGTCACCGTGGGCAGCGGCACGATGGTCGCGGACGGACTGTCCGTGGTGAACGCCGACTTCTCCGGTACGTCGTTCCGCCTGGCGCACACCACGATCGGGGCGCACAACTTCCTCGGCAACCACATCGCCTACCCGGTGGGCGGCCGTACCGGCGAGAACTGCCTGCTGGCGACGAAGGTGATGGTCCCGCTGGACGGCGAGGTCCGCGAGGGCGTGGGGCTGCTGGGCTCGCCGCCCTTCGAGATCCCGCGCACGGTGGAGCGCGACACCCGCTTCGACCATCTGCGCGAGGGCGACGAACTGGCCCGCAGGCTGGCCGCCAAGAACCGCTTCAACCTGCGCTCGATGGGACTGTTCCTGTTCCTGCGCTGGCTGAACTGGTTCCTGCTGACCGTGCTCGGTTTCGCCGCCTTCGACCTGTACGGCGCCGCCGGCGGCGGTCTGACCGGCGGTCTGCTGATCGGCCTCTACCCGCCGGCGGCCCTGCTGTTCACCGCCGCCTACTGGATCCTGATCGAGCGCGTGATCTGCCGTTTCCGTCCGCTCCGGCCACGGCTGTGCTCGATCTACGACCCGTACTTCTGGTGGCACGAGCGGCTGTGGAAGGTGTCCGACCAGCACCTCGTGGCCTTCAACGGGACGCCGTTCAAGAACGTCCTGTGGCGCCTGATGGGCGTCCGGATCGGCCGCCGGGTCTTCGACGACGGCACCGCCATCACCGAGCGTTCGCTCACCACGATCGGCGACGACGTCACGCTGGCCGCCCACACCAAGGTGCAGGCCCACTCGCAGGAGGACGGCACCTTCAAGTCCGACCACATCACCATCGGCGCGCGCTGCACGGTGGGGACCGGCGCGCTCGTCCACTACGGCGTCTCGATGGGGGACGGCGCCGTACTCGCTCCCGACTCCTTCCTGATGAAGGGCGAGGAGATGCCGGCGGGGGCGCACTGGGGCGGGAATCCGGCGGTCGCCCCGCGGCACAGGTAACAGGCACCACGCACCACACACACCACATGCGCCACATGCACCACATGCACCACGCGTGACATGCAACAGGGGGGAAAGATCATGGAGACAGTGCCGAGCTGGACGCTGCGCCCGATACCGGGTGCGGCCGAGTACGAAGTGCCGCTGCCGGACGGCGTGCCGACCGGGCCCGAGGAGCTGCGGGCCGCCCGCGTCCGGGTCCTGGCCGCGCTCACCGGCGAGGACGGGAGCACCGTCGACGACTCCGAGCTGGAGGTGAGCGTCGACGGGGGCGTCCTGCGGCTGCGGTACCGCACCGAGCTCTTCGACGCGGACGCCGCTGCCCGGATCGCGGGCTATCACATCACCGCGCTGACCGATCCCGGACGGCGGAGTCTGCTGTCCGAGGCCGAACTCCGGTTCCAGCTGGAGGAGTTGGCGGGCCCACACCGGAGGCTGCCCGACCGGCGGGTGCACGAGCTGTTCGAGGAGCGGGCGGCGGCCCACCCGGACGCCGTGGCCGCCGTCCAGGGCGAGCGGGAGTGGACGTACCGCGAACTCAACGCCCGCGCCAACCAGGTGGGGCGCGCGCTGCTGGCACGCGGGCTGGAGCGCGAGGACGTGGTCGCCGTCGTGACGGAACGGAACCTGGACTGGATGGCGGCCGTGCTGGGCGTGCTGAAGGCCGGGGGCGTGTATCTGCCCGTCGAGCCGCACTTCCCGGCCGACCGCGTGACGCGGACGCTGTCCCGCGCGGAGTGCGGCCTGATCCTCACCGAGCGCGGCAGCGACCGCTCCCTCGATCCGGCGGCGGCACGGACGCTGTACCTGGACTCCGTGTACGCCGAGGGCCATGACGAGCACGACCTCGGGGTGGACGTCTCCCCCGGTCAACTCGCCTACATCTACTTCACGTCCGGCTCCACCGGTGAGCCCAAGGGCGCGATGTGCGAGCACGTCGGGTTCCTCAACCATGTCCTCGCCAAGCTGGACGACCTGGGTGTCGGGGCCGGGGACGTGGTCGCCCAGACCGCGCCCCAGTGCTTCGACATCTCCCTGTGGCAGCTGCTGGCCGCGCCGCTGGTCGGCGGGCGGACGGTGCTGGTGGAGCAGGAGACGATCCTGGACGTGCCCCGGTTCGTGGACACGGTCGCGCGGCACCGGGTGAACGTCCTGCAGCTCGTGCCGTCGTATCTCGACACCGTGCTGGCCGAGTTGGGTCGACACCCGCGTGAACTGCCCGATCTGCGCTGTGTGTCGGTGACCGGGGAGGCGGTGAAGAAGGAGCTGGTCGAGCGCTGGTTCGCGGCCCGGCCCCGGATTCCCCTCGTCAACGCCTACGGGCTGACGGAGACCTCCGACGACACCAACCACGAGGTCATGCGCCGGGTGCCGGACCGGGAACGGGTGCCGCTCGGGCGGCCGATCGCGAACGTCCGGGTCTACGTCGTCGACGAGGACCTGGTGCCCGTACCACTGGGCGCGCCCGGCGAGATCGTGTTCTCCGGGATCTGTGTGGGGCGCGGGTACGTCAACGACCCCGAGCGCACCCGGGCCGCGTTCATGGAGGACCCGTACCGGCCGGGTGAGCGGCTGTACCGCAGCGGCGACCACGGGCGCTGGCTGCCGGACGGCAAGCTGGAGTTCCTCGGGCGCCGGGACAGCCAGGTCAAGATCCGCGGTTTCCGTATCGAGATCGGTGAGATCGAGAACGCGCTGCTGCGGGTGCCCGGTGTCCGGGACGGCGCGGTCGTCGTGGTCGGCGGTACCCGACTTGTGGCGTTCTGTACGGGAACCGAACCGGTCGCCGCCGACGTCGTACGGGACAAGCTGGCGGCCTCGCTGCCGGTGTACATGGTTCCGGCGCTGGTCCACTGGCGGGAGCGGCTGCCGCTGACCGCCAACGGCAAGACCGACCGCCGCACGCTCACCGCGCTCGCCGAGGAACTCGACGCGGGTGCCGAGGAGTTCGACGCGGGCACGGACGAGCCCGGGACACCGGGCGAACGGCGACTGGCCGCCGCCTGGGCCGAGGTGCTCGGCGTTCCCGCGGACCGGATCGGGCGCCTGGACCACTTCTTCGACCGCGGGGGAACCTCGCTGGCCGCCGTGAAGCTGGCGATCGCCCTGGACCGGGAGATCTCCCTGAAGGACGTCACCCGGCGACCGGTCCTCGCGGACCTCGCGGAGCTGTTGGACCGCACGGCTCCCTGACAGACCACCGGCCCCGCGATCGCGGGCGCCCATCCCCGAACGACCGCTCCACGCACCATCCGAAAGGAAACTCCGAGATGTCGCCCTCATCTCCGACCCTGACCTCCGAGGTCGCCCTGGCCCCCGGCAGCCCTCCGCTGCTGCGGGCCGACGCCGGCGACGATCCGGCGCGCTGGGCGTCCGAGCACCGTGACGGGCTGCGGGACGTCGTCGCCGGGCACGGCTCGGTCCTGGTCCGCGGGCTGGGTCTGAACGACCCCGCCGCCGCGGAGGCCGTGTTCCGGCGACTGACGCGCGATCGTCTGATGGACGACCGCGAGCCCTTCGCGCCCCGGCGGCGGTACGCGGACGGCGTGTACTCCTCCACCAAGTGGCCCTCCACCCAGCCGATGTGCATGCACCACGAGCTGAGTTACGCGCTGGAGTTCCCCGGCCTGCTGCTCTACGCCTGCCTGGAGGCGCCCGCCTCGGGCGGTGCGACGGGGGTGGCCGACGCCTCGGCCGTGCTCGACGCGCTGCCCGCCGAGCTGACGGCCCGGTTCGAGCGGGAGGGATGGCTGCTGACCCGGACCTACAACGACGAGATCGGGGCGTCGGTCGCCGAGGCCTTCGGCACGGACGACCGGGGCGCCGTCGAGCGCTACTGCCGTACAAACGCCATCGACTTCGCCTGGGAGTCCGACGGCACCCTGCGCACCCGGCAGCGCCGGAGCGCGGTGGTCCGCCACCCGGTGAGCGGCCGCCGCTGCTGGTTCAACCAGATCGCCTTCCTCAACGAGTGGACGATGGACCCCGAGGTCCGCGAGTACCTGGTGGACGTCTACGGGCCCGACGGGCTGCCCTTCAACACCCGCTTCGGCGGCGGCGATCCGATCGGCGAGGACGTCGTCCGCGTGATCAACGAGGTCTACGAGGCCCACACCGTGCGCGAGCCCTGGCGCACCGGCGACCTGCTGCTCGTCGACAACATCCGTACCGCGCACAGCAGGGAGCCGTTCGACGGCCCGCGCGAGGTCCTGGCCGCGCTGGGCGAACCGGTACGGCTGACCGACCTCGACCACACCGAGAGTTCCGAAGTGAGGACCGCATGAGCACGATGTCCGCCCCACCGTTCGCGGTGATCTCCGGCGAGCAGGTCCAACAGGCCCTGCACGGGCGGGAGTCGGAGATCGCCGACCTCGTCGAGACCGTGTACCGGCTGCACGGCGCCGGTGAGTCGGTGAACCCGCCGTCGTACTTCCTGCGGTTCCCGGACCGCCCGTCCTCCCGGATCATCGCGCTGCCCGCCTCGCTGGGCGGACCGCTGCGGGTGGACGGCCTGAAGTGGATCTCCAGCTTCCCCGAGAACACCGCGTCGGGGCTGCCACGGGCGTCCGCGGTGCTGATCCTCAACGACCCCGACACCGGCTATCCGTACGCCTGCCTGGAGAGTTCGGTCATCAGCGCCACCCGTACGGCGTCCTCGGCGGCGCTGGCGGCGGACCGGCTCAGTGCCGGGCGGGAGCGGCCGACGCGGGTCGGGTTCATCGGCACCGGGCTGATCGCCCGCTACATCCACACCCATCTCCTCGGCACCGGCTGGGAGTTCGAGGAGACGGGGGTGCACGACCTGTCCGCGGACAGCGCGGCCGGCTTCCGGGGCTATCTGGAACGCTCGGGAGCCAAGGGGCGGATGACCGTGCACTCCTCCGCCGAGTCACTGATCCGCTCCAGCGATCTGGTGGTGTTCGCGACGGTCGCCCCGGCGCCGCACGTCCACGATCCGTCGTGGTTCGCGCACCATCCGCTGGTACTGCATGTGTCGCTCAGGGATCTGGCCCCCGAGATCCTGCTCGACTCCGCGAACTTCGTGGACGACGTCGAGCACTGCCTGAAGGCTCAGACCTCCCCGCACCTGGCCGAACAGGCCACGGGCGGGCGGGAGTTCATCGACGGCACGCTGAACGACGTGTTGACCGGGCGGGCGACCGTCCCGACGGACCGCACGGTGGTGTTCTCGCCCTTCGGGCTGGGAGTGCTGGACCTCGCGGTCGGCAGGTACGTCCACGACGAAGTCGCCCGGCAGGGCGGACTCCACGTCGTCGACGGGTTCTTCCACGAGTTGCGCCGGTACGGGTGACCGACCGCGCACGTGGTGCATGAGGAGGGGGACACCATGCCCGTGATATCCGATCCCGCACAGTTCAACGAGGAAGAGCTCTATGTCGACCTTCGGGCCGCACTGGGGCTGCCGCTGTACCTGAAGTGCGAGGGGTTCAACTTCGCCGGTTCCGTCAAGATGAAGGCCGCCCACGAGATGGTCACGGCCGCCGAACGCGAGGGCCGGCTGCGACCGGGCTCGGTCCTGGTCGAGTCCTCGTCCGGGAACCTGGGCGTGGCGCTCAGCGTGATCGCCGCGAGCCGGGGCCACCGGTTCCTGTGCGTGACCGACTCGCGCTGCAACCTGCCCACCATCCGGCTGATGGAGGCGCTGGGCGCGCACGTCCACGTCATCCACGAGCCGGACGTCCACGGGGGGTTCCTGGGCGCGCGGCTGGCGTACGTGAACGCGCTGTGCGCCTCGGACGAGCGGTACGTCTGGCTCAACCAGTACACCAACGAGGCCAACTGGCGGGCGCACTACCGCACCACCGCGCCCGCCATCGCCCGCCGCTTCCCGCGCCTGGACGTGCTGTTCGTGGGGGCCGGCACCACCGGGACCCTGATGGGCTGCGCCCGCTGGTTCTGGCAGTGGCGGCGCCCGGTGCGGGTGGTCGCGGTGGACAGCGTCGGCTCGGTGAGCTTCGGCGGCCCCTCGGGCCGCCGGATGATCCCCGGGCTGGGCATGAGCGTGCCGCCGCCGCTGCTGGACCGCTCCTACGTGGACGACGTGATCCGCGTCGAGGAGTCCGACACCGTGCAGACGTGCCGCCGGCTGGCCGGGCGGGGCTTCCTGTTCGGCGGCTCCACCGGCACGGTGGTCAGCGGCGCCGGCCAGTGGCTGGCCGAGTACGGCGGGCGCCGGGAGCTGACGGCGGTGGCGATCGCCCCGGACCTCGGCGAGCGCTACCTCGACACCGTCTACCGCAACGACTGGACCGCCGACGCGGAGTCCCTGGACGAGCCGGAGGTGACGGCGGCCCTGGCCCGGCTGGCCTGAGCACCGCGGCACGCTGCCGGCGCCCGCCCCTCGGGGCGGGTGTCGTCGCGCGGGCGAAGGGTGTGCGGACAGGCTGTGAGCACCGGCCGGTCAGGGTGGTGTCGGCCGCCGCGACGGGTAGGTTCGCACCATGGCAGGCAACACCCACAGCGTGACCAACCAGCCCGAGCCGCTGGTCGGCTACGACGTCTTCGGCGCCGACCGTGCCCTGGTGGCGGCGGTCGAGCGGCACACCGCCCCGGACCTGCTCACCGAGGTGCGCGAGGAGCTCGGCGCCCTCGGCCGGACCGCCGGCTCGGCGCAGGTGCAGGAGTGGGGGGCACAGGCGAACGAGAACCCGCCGAGACTGCGCACCCACGACCGCTACGGCCACCGCGTGGACGAGGTGGACTTCGACCCGGCCTGGCACCGGCTGCTCGGCAAGGGCGTGTCGGCCGGGCTGACCACGGCGTGGTCACGGCCCGCCGGGCATGTGCGGCGCGCGGCCGGTTTCCTGGTGTGGACCCAGGTCGACGCGGGCAACTGCTGCCCCCTGTCGATGACCCACGCGGCGGTCCCCGCCCTGCGCGCCGAGCCCGCGCTCGCCGCCGAGTGGGAACCCCGGCTGGCCTCGACGGTCTACGACCGGGGACTGCGGCCCGCTCACCACAAGGCCGGGGCGCTGTTCGGGATGGCGATGACCGAGAAGCAGGGCGGCAGCGACGTCCGCGCCAACACCACGGCCGCCCGGCCCCTCGCCGAGGACGGGGCGTACGAGCTGACCGGGCACAAGTGGTTCTGCTCGGCGCCGATGTCGGACGGCTTCCTTGTGCTGGCCCAGGCGCTGGAGGGCCTGACCTGCTTCCTGGTGCCGCGCCTGCTGGCGGACGGCACCCGCAACGTCTTCATGATCCAGCGGCTCAAGGACAAGCTGGGCAACCGGTCCAACGCCTCCGCCGAGGTCGAGTTCGACGGGACCTGGGCCCGCCGGGTCGGCGAGGAGGGGCGCGGGGTGCGCACCATCATCGAGATGGTGGCGGCGACCCGGCTGGACTGCGTCCTCGGTTCGGCGGGGCTGATGCGCCAGGCCGTGGCGCAGGCGATCCACCACTGCGCGTATCGGGAGGCGTTCGGCGGCCGGCTCGTGGACAAGCCGCTGATGCGCAACGTCCTGGCCGACCTCGCCCTGGAGTCCGAGGCGGCGACCACCCTCGCGATGCGGCTCGCGGCGGCCTACGACGACGGCGGCGAGGAGGAACGGGCGCTGCTCAGGATCGCCGTACCGGCCGCCAAGTACTGGGTGACCAAACGGTGTGCGCCGCTCGCGGTCGAGGCCGCGGAGTGCCTGGGCGGCAACGGCTATGTCGAGGAGTCCGGGATGCCCCGGCTGGTGCGCGAGTCGCCGCTGAACTCGATCTGGGAGGGCGCGGGCAACGTACAGGCGCTGGACGTGCTGCGCGCCCTGCAACGGGAGCCGCAGGCCCTGAACGCCTATCTCCTGGAGGTCGGCACGACCCGCGGCGCCGACCACCGGCTCGACGCGGCGGTCAAGGACCTGCTCACCGAGCTCGGTGACCTGGAAGGCGTCGAGGGGCGGGCCCGACGGCTGGCGGAGCGGCTCGCACTGGTGCTCCAGGGTTCCCTGCTGGTGCGGTACGCGCCGCCCGAGGTCGCCGACGCGTTCTGCGCCGCGCGGCTGGGCGGGGACGGCGGGGCCGCGTTCGGGACCCTGCCCGCAGGCCTGGATCTGGCGTCGGTGGTGGAACGCGCCCGTCCGGTGGCCTGATCTCGCCGTCGGCAGAGCGGGGGTGGTGCTGCGCCGACACGGCACCACCCCCGCGGCTGGCCCTTTTCAGGCCACGGACACCACCGTGGGCGGTGTCGCTCAAGTTTCAAACACGGCGGGGCCGACCACCAGGGTTGCAAGGGGTTGCAACTTGTTGGTGACTGTGTGCGGAGTGTGTGCCTCCGGCTCGGGCAAACGGCACTATGAGACGGACAGTCAAGACAGTTGCAGGCGTGTCCGAACAGTCGTACGGAAACCGGTTGTGCCCTGCCGGGGTTCCGCGGCCGGTCGGCCGCGCCTCCTACCGGGAGGACCCTGTGGCGAACCCGCCCATGGACACGACGCGCACGGCCGCCGTTCTCGCACGGCCCACGCGACTGCCCGGCGAGGTACGAGGCGCCATCTCCGCACAGCAGGCCCGCAGCGCGCCGCGCCCGCTCATCGAGGAGTCCTGGGAGCGGGTGAGCCGCTCCGGGGTCGATCCCGACCACGACTTCCGGGCCGGGCTGCTGCCGCGCGGGGAGGTGGAGCTGCGGCGCGAGACCTCCCCGCTCCGGCACGTGCTGCCGGTGCTGCGGGAGGGCCTGGTGTCGGCGGCCGACGCCTCCCACCACATCGTGCTGATCGCCGACGACGAGGGGCGGGCCCTGTGGCGCGAGGGCAGCACGCCGGTGCTGCGCCGGGCGGACGAGTCCGGCATCGAGGTCGGCTCCGACTGGCGCGAGGACGTCGCCGGCACCAACGGCGTGGGCACCCCGGCGGTGGTCCGGCGGCCCGTGCAGGTCGTCGCCGCCGAGCACCAGCTGCGGGCCCTGTCCGCGTGGACCTGCGCCGGGGCGCCGATCACCGATCCGCGCGACGGCCGGCTGATCGGCGTCGTGGACGTCAGCGGGCCGCTGGAGACCATGCACCCGGCCACGCTCGCCTGGGTCGACTCGGTGGCCAAGCTCGCCGAGGCACGGCTGCGCGAGATGCACCAGACCTCGCTGGAGCGGCTGCGCGCGGTGGCCGCCCCGGTACTCGCCCGGCTCGGCGGCCGGGCCGCGGTGGTCGACCGGGACGGCTGGACGGCGGCGGTGAGCGGGATGCCGTACGTCAACCGGGTCCCGCTGCCCAAGTCGCCCGTTCCGGGCCGCCGGTGGCTGCCCTCGATCGGGCTGTGCACGCTGGAGCCGCTGACCGGCGGCTGGCTGGTCCGCCCCGACGAGGAGCCGGTGCCGCGCGGCGCCACCCGGATCGTGCTGGACCTGGCGCAGCCGCGCCGCTGGTCGGTGACGGTGTCGGGGTGCGCGGGCTCCTGGAGCCACGAACTGTCGCCCCGGCACGCCGAACTGCTCTACCTGCTGGCCCTGCACCGCACCGGCCGCAGCGCGGCGGGACTGGCCGAGGACATGTTCGGCGACCGGGCCCGCACCGTGACCGTGCGCGCCGAGATGTCCCGGGTACGGCGTTATCTCGGCGGCTTTCTGGAGCACCGGCCGTACCGGTTCAGCGAGGACGCCGAGGTCGAGGCGCTGCTGCCGGACGATCCGCGCGATCTGCTGCCGTACTCGACGGCCCCGGCGGTCACCGCCGCACGGATGTCCGTCCCGCCGGTCTGAGAGGCCGTCCGAGCAGCCGGTCCGGACGCCGTCCGCGTGCGTCTTCCGCATAATTGCAGGGTCTTCGTCCCCCCGGCTGCCGGACTGCCGTAGCATCCCCCTACGGGTCTCCCCACCTGCTCCCTGGTCAACGTACGGATCACCAGGCGCAGTTGACCCGCCTCGGGAGGATGCATGAAACATCGCGGCAGACACCGTCGGCGCAGGCGGGGCAGGGCGCTGCGGGCCTTCCTGGCCGGGACGGCCCTCGCCCTGACCGGTGCGGCGACCATGATCAGCGCCTCGCAGGCCACCGTCGCCGACAGCCCCGGGGCACTCAAGCAGGTCTCCTCGGCCACCGACACCGCCACGCTGCGCCTCCAGGAGGACCTGGTGCCGCGGGGCACCCTCGACCGGCTCTCCTCGGCGATGGGCCGGCCGGTCGGAGTGGGCGCCGTCCTCGACGACGCCGACCACAGCCTGCGGGACGCGATCTCCTGCACGGGCGGCGAGCGCAAGGCGCTGCCGGTCGAGCCGACCGCCACCCGCGCCTTCTGCTGGGACGCCGACGACACCCGCTCCTGGCGGCCCGGCGCGGTCACCACCTCCGGGGACGCCGACGACGACGGCGCCTGGGGCGCCAACCGCGTGATCCTCTCCGGCTGGAGCCGGAACGACAACACCTCCACCGGTCTGAGCAACAGCCAGGCCGCCGTCACGGCCGGCCGGGGCCTGGCCAAGGTCGCCTTCGTCGACGCCGACGACCCGGGCCACCTCACCTACACCTGGGTCCTCCTGGTCGTCCCGGTGGACGGCGGCCGGGACTACCGGGCACTGTCCTCCCAGCTGACCGGCATGGTCTGGTACCAGAACAAGCTGCTGGTCACCGCGACCGGCGAGGGCCGCACCGCGCTGTACGTGTACGACATGAACCGCGTCCAGCGCACCACCGTCGACACGGCGGCCGTCGGCCGGGTGCGCGGCGGCTGGGCGGCGCACGGCTCCCGGTACGTCCTGCCGGCCGTCGGCTCCTACCGGCTGACCGGCACGCAGCCCGTCCGCCCCGAGACGATCTCCCTGGACCGCAGTACGGCCCCCGACAGCCTGGTCGCGAGCGAGCGTCCGGCGACGGACAGCGAGGCGCCCGCCCTGCTGTCCCGCTACTCCTTCGACGCGGCCACGCAGGGCACCCGGGCCGGGCTGCTGGCCACGGACTTCGCCGGGCGCGCGAACCCGTCGGACGTGTACGAGACGAAGGCCGACGACATCGGCGGCGTCCTGTCCTACCGCTCCGACTGGTACCTGGCCCGCACCGGCGACACCGACGACCCCCACGGCACCCTCTGGCAGCAGACCGCCGACGGCGCCCGGGCCACCCGCTGCGGCACCGAGAACCAACGCGACTGCTGGAGCCCGGACGCGGGCGCCCTGTCGTACTGGGAGGCGACGGGCGAGGTGTGGTCCCAGTCGGGGAGGGTGCTGTACGCGCTGCCGCTGGCCTCGGTGGACCGGGCGCTCGGCTAGCGAACGGCGATCGACACGGTGTCGTGGGTCGTGGTTCCCTGACCTCCATGCCCAACATCCCCGTGACCACCTGGTCCCTGGAACAGACCTCCCCCACCGATCTCCTCCCCGCCCAAGCCCCGCAGGGCGACGTGAAGATCGTCCGCGCCGAGGTTCCCTCCCCCGAGTTCAGCCGCTACCTCTACGCCTCCGTGGGCGGGGACATCCGCTGGATCGACCGCCTGGGCTGGACGTACGCCCGGTGGCAGGAGCACCTGGACCGGCCGGGCGTGGAGACCTGGGTCGCCCACGACCGGGGCACGCCCGCCGGGTACGTGGAGCTGAACCCGCAGGACGACGGCGTCGTGGAGATCGAGTACTTCGGCCTGATCCCGGCCTTCCGCGGCCGGCGGATCGGCGGCCACCTGCTGTCGTACGGCGCCGCCCGCGCCTGGGACCTCGCGGACCGCTGGCCGGGGCTGACCGACACCAAGCGGGTGTGGCTGCACACCTGCAGCCTGGACGGCGAGCACGCGATGGACAACTATCTCCGGCGGGGCTTCAAGCTCTTCGACACGCAGGTGGCGGAACAGCCCGAGGTGACCGCTCCGGGCCCCTGGCCCGGCGCCTACCCGGCCTGACCTGCGCCGACAAGCCCTCGCGCGGCTCATGTGATCGACGCCACCCTTGTCTCACTCTACGGGACAAGGGTGTCCGCATGGCGGACAAAGCTGGACTGTGTCCAGATCTCCGTGCCACGCTTCCGTCATGTCTGGAACTGGAATTGCCTTGGTGAGTCGGCGGCACGTCGACCTCGGCCGCATGTCCAGCGCCATCTGTCCGGTGGTCTGAGAGCCGCAGCACCACCCGACTCCTCCCCTTCTGTCTCATTCCTGCGCAATGCCGCGCACGTATGCCCATGCGCCCGTACGCGCAGGTCAGAGCCGCTTTCCCGCCTGTCCCGAAGGACGTATCAACCATGGCCGCCACCCCGCAGAACCCTGCCGCCGCGACTCCCCGCCGCAAGGTGAGCCGTCACCGCGGTGAGGGTCAGTGGGCCGCGGGGCACCACACCCCGCTCAACGGCAACGAGCAGTTCAAGAAGGACGACGACGGTCTCAATGTGCGGACACGCATTGAGACGATCTACTCCAAGCGTGGCTTCGACTCGATCGACCCCAACGACCTCCGCGGCCGGATGCGCTGGTGGGGGCTGTACACCCAGCGCAAGCCCGGGATCGACGGCGGCAAGACCGCGATCCTGGAGCCGGAGGAGCTGGACGACAAGTACTTCATGCTCCGCGTCCGCATCGACGGCGGGCGGCTGACCACGCAGCAGCTGCGGGTGATCGGTGAGATCTCGCAGGAGTTCGCCCGCGGCAGCGCGGACGTCACCGACCGGCAGAACATCCAGTTGCACTGGATCCGCATCGAGGACGTGCCGGAGATCTGGAACCGCCTGGAGGCGGTCGGACTGTCCACGACCGAGGCCTGCGGTGACACCCCGCGTGTCGTCATCGGCTCGCCGGTCGCCGGCATCGCCGAGGACGAGATCATCGACGGCACCTGGGCGATCGACGAGATCCACGAGCGGTACATCGGCAGCAAGGAGTTCTCCAACCTGCCGCGCAAGTTCAAGACGGCGATCTCCGGCTCCCCGCTGCTCGACGTGGTCCACGAGATCAACGACATCGCCTTCGTCGGCGTCGAGCACCCCGACCACGGCCCCGGCTTCGACGTGTGGGTCGGCGGCGGCCTGTCCACCAACCCCAAGCTCGGCGTCCGGCTCGGCGCCTGGGTGCCGCTGGACGAGGTGCCGGACGTGTGGGCCGGTGTCATCGGCATCTTCCGCGACTGGGGTTACCGGCGGCTGCGCACGAGGGCCCGGCTGAAGTTCCTCGTCGCCGACTGGGGCCCGGAGAAGTTCCGCCAGGTCCTGGAGGACGACTACCTGAAGCGCAAGCTGGTCGACGGCCCCGCGCCCGCCGAGCCCTCGGGCCGCTGGCGCGACCACGTCGGTGTGCACCGGCAGAAGGACGGCCGCTTCTACGTCGGGTTCGCCCCGCGCGTCGGCCGCGTCGACGGCGCCACGCTGACGAAGATCGCCGAGGTCGCCGAGGCCCACGGCTCGGGCCGGGTGCGGACCACCGTCGAGCAGAAGATGATCATCCTCGATGTCGAGGAGGCGCAGGTCGATCCCCTGGTCGAGGCGCTGGCCGCCCTCGACCTGACCGCCAAGCCCTCGCCCTTCCGGCGCGGCACCATGGCCTGCACCGGCATCGAGTACTGCAAGCTCGCCATCGTCGAGACCAAGCAGCGCGGCGCCACCCTGATCGACGAACTGGAGCGCCGGATCCCGGAGTTCGACGAGCCGCTCACCATCAACATCAACGGCTGCCCGAACGCCTGCGCCCGGATCCAGGTGGCGGACATCGGTCTCAAGGGCCAGCTCGTCCTCAACGACCAGGGCGAGCAGGTCGAGGGCTACCAGGTGCACCTCGGCGGCGCCCTCGGCCTGGAGGCCGGGTTCGGGCGCAAGGTGCGTGGCCTGAAGGTCACCTCGGACGAGCTGCCGGACTACGTCGAGCGCGTGCTCAAGCGGTTCCAGGCCGAGCGCGAGGACGGCGAGCGCTTCGCCGCCTGGGCGTCCCGCGCCTCCGAGGAGGCCCTGTCATGAGCGAGCGGGCCGCACCCTTCTACTGCCCCTACTGCGGCGACGAGGACCTGCGTCCGAGCGAGGCCGCGAACGGCGGTCACGGCGCGTGGGAATGCGCGGCGTGCAACCGCGCATTCCAGTTGAAGTTCCTCGGGCTGCTCGCCCGGGGCCTTCGACAGACAGACTCTGGGGGAGATCACATATGACGACGACCCAGGAAGAGCGCACCACGGCGGACCTCAAGGAGCTCGCCGAGCAGGCGGGCCGTGACCTGGAGGACGCCTCCGCGCTGGAGATCCTGCAGTGGGCGGCCGACACCTTCGGCAGCCGCTTCTGCGTGACCTCCTCGATGGAGGACGCGGTGGTCGCCCACCTCGCCTCCCGCGCCCGGCCCGGCGTGGACGTCGTGTTCCTCGACACGGGCTACCACTTCGAGGAGACCATCGGCACCCGGGACGCGGTCGAGGCCGTGATGGACGTCAACGTCATCACGCTCACCCCGCGCCAGACGGTCGCCGAGCAGGACGCCCAGTACGAGCCCAAGCTGCACGACCGCGATCCCGACCTGTGCTGCAAGCTGCGCAAGGTCGAGCCGCTGGAGCGCGGGCTGAAGAACTACGTGGCCTGGGCGACCGGTCTGCGCCGCGACGAGTCCCCGACCCGGGCGAACACCCCGGTCGTCGGCTGGGACGAGAAGCGGCAGAAGATCAAGATCTCCCCGATCGCCCGCTGGACCCAGGACGACGTGGACGCCTACGTCGCCGAACACGGCGTCCTGACCAACCCGTTGCTGATGGACGGCTACGCGTCCGTCGGCTGCGCCCCCTGCACCCGCCGCGTTCTGGAGGGCGAGGACGCGCGCTCCGGCCGCTGGGCCGGACGCGCCAAGACCGAGTGCGGGCTGCACGGATGACCGCGAGTGCCTTTCAGGCGAACCCCGAGGAGTTGCACGTGACGACCGGAGCCACCGTCTGGCTCACGGGTCTGCCGAGTGCCGGCAAGACCACCATCGCGTACGAGCTGGCCGGCCGGCTGCGCGAGGAGGGCCATCTCGTCGAGGTGCTCGACGGCGACGAGATCCGCGAGTTCATCTCGGCGGGCCTCGGCTTCAGCCGCGAGGACCGGCACACCAACGTGCAGCGCATCGGATTCGTCTCCGAGCTCCTCGCCCGCAACGGCGTCAAGGTGCTCGTCCCCGTGATCGCGCCCTACGCCGACAGCCGCGAGGCCGTCCGCAAGCGCCACCAGGAGGGCGGGACCGCCTACCTGGAGGTGCATGTGGCGACTCCGGTCGAGGTGTGCTCCGTACGCGATGTGAAGGGCCTCTACGCCAAGCAGGCCGCGGGCGAACTGTCCGGGCTGACCGGTGTGGACGACCCCTACGAGGAGCCCGAGTCACCCGACCTGCGCATCGAGTCCCAGGACCAGACCGTGCAGGAGTCCGCGGCCTCGGTGTACGCCCTGCTCAGCGAAAGGGGACTGGCATGACGACGACCGTGGCCACGACGGAGGAGGGCACGGACTCCCCGTACGCCCTGTCCCACCTGGACGCGCTGGAGTCCGAGGCGGTGCACATCTTCCGCGAGGTGGCGGGCGAGTTCGAGCGGCCGGTGATCCTGTTCTCCGGCGGCAAGGACTCCATCGTCATGCTGCACCTGGCGCTGAAGGCGTTCGCGCCCGCCGCGATCCCCTTCTCGCTGCTGCACGTCGACACCGGGCACAACTTTCCCGAGGTGCTGGAGTACCGGGACCGCACGGTCGCCAAGCACGGACTGCGCCTGCATGTGGCCTCCGTCCAGGACTACATCGACCGCGGTGTGCTCAAGGAACGTCCCGACGGCACCCGCAACCCGCTCCAGACCCTGCCGCTGACGGAGAAGATCCAGGCGGAGCGGTTCGACGCGGTCTTCGGCGGCGGCCGCCGCGACGAGGAGAAGGCCCGCGCCAAGGAGCGGGTGTTCTCGCTGCGGGACGAGTTCTCCCAGTGGGACCCACGCCGCCAGCGCCCCGAGCTGTGGAACCTGTACAACGGCCGCCACGCCCCCGGCGAGCACGTGCGCGTCTTCCCGCTGTCCAACTGGACCGAGCTGGACGTGTGGCAGTACATCGCCCGCGAGGGCATCGAACTGCCGGAGATCTACTTCGCGCACGAGCGTGAGGTGTTCGCGCGGGCCGGCATGTGGCTGACCGCGGGCGAGTGGGGCGGGCCCAAGGACGGCGAGCGGGTCGAGAAGCGCCTGGTGCGCTACCGGACCGTCGGTGACATGTCCTGCACGGGTGCCGTGGACTCCGACGCCGTGACGCTGGAGCAGGTCATCACCGAGATCGCCGCCTCCCGGCTGACCGAGCGCGGCGCCACCCGCGCCGACGACAAGATGTCCGAGGCCGCGATGGAAGACCGCAAGCGCGAGGGGTACTTCTAGCCATGACCACGACCACGGAACTCACCGAGACGACCCTGCTGCGTTTCGCGACCGCCGGTTCGGTCGACGACGGCAAGTCGACCCTCGTCGGACGGCTGCTGCACGACTCCAAGTCGATCCTCACCGACCAGCTGGAGGCCGTCGAGCGCGCCTCCGCCGGCCGCGGCGCCGAGGGCCCGGACCTCGCGCTGCTCACCGACGGCCTGCGGGCCGAGCGGGAGCAGGGCATCACCATCGACGTGGCCTACCGCTACTTCGCCACGCCCAAGCGCCGGTTCATCCTCGCCGACACGCCCGGTCACGTGCAGTACACCCGCAACATGGTGACGGGTGCCTCCACGGCCGAGCTGACGGTGATCCTCATCGACGCCCGCAACGGCGTCGTGGAGCAGACCCGCCGGCACGCCGCCCTGGCCGCGCTGCTGCGTGTCCCGCACGTCGTCCTCGCCGTCAACAAGATGGACCTGGTCGACTACCAGGAGTCCGTCTTCGCCGCGATCGCCGAGGAGTTCACGGCGTACGCGCTGGAGCTGGGCGTCCCGGAGGTCACCGCGATCCCGATCTCGGCGCTGGCCGGCGACAACGTGGTGGACGCCTCGGCGAACATGGACTGGTACGGCGGTCCGACCGTCCTGGAGCACCTGGAGACGGTCCCGGTCGCCCACGACCTGAGCCACTGCCACGCCCGCCTCCCCGTGCAGTACGTGATCCGCCCGCAGACCGCCGAGCACCCCGACTACCGGGGCTACGCCGGTCAGATCGCGGCCGGTTCCTTCCGCGTCGGCGAGCAGGTCACCGTGCTGCCCTCGGGCCGCTCCACCAAGATCTCCGGCATCGACCTGCTAGGCGAGCCGGTCGACGTCGCCTGGACCACCCAGTCGGTCACCCTCCTGCTGGAGGACGACATCGACATCTCGCGCGGCGACCTGATCGTGCCCAGCAAGGACGCGCCGCCGACCACGCAGGACATCGAGGCGACGGTGTGCCATGTCGCCGACGCCCCGCTCACCGTCGGCCACCGCGTGCTGCTCAAGCACGGCACCCGCACGGTGAAGGCGATCGTCAAGGACATCCCGTCCCGGCTGACCCTCTCCGACCTGTCCCTGCACCCGCATCCGGGACAGCTCGTCGCCAACGACATCGGCCGGGTGAAGATCCGCACCGCCGAGCCGCTGCCGGTCGACTCCTACGCCGACTCGCGCCGCACCGGCTCCTTCATCCTGATCGACCCCAGCGACGGCACCACGCTCACCGCGGGCATGGTCGGCGAGTCGTTCGCCTCCCCGGAGCCCGTCAAGGACGAGTCCGAGGACGACGGGTGGGACTTCTGACATGAACTCCACCGACTACTACTCCACGTTCGCGAAGGAGGGCGGCCGCGTCGGCAGCGGTGCTCTCGGCAGCGGGCAGGGCGGAGTGGCGCGATGTGCGTGCTGACGTACGCGCACCGCTCGCGCGCCCTCACCCCCCACAGCCGTAGACGCAGACCTGCCGACCTCCCGGCCACGACCTGAGACACCGTGACCGCCGGGCCTCCGAGAGGAACACCTCCCGTGCCTGCCAAACCCGCTCTTCGCCGCACCTTCGCGGTCATAGCCGCGCTCCCGCTCCTCACCCTGGCCGCCTGCGGCTACGGCTCCCAGGCGAAGGACGACGACACCGTCAAGGTCGCCGCCGGGGCGAAGAAGATCGACGGGCTGGACTCCGTCCGCATCGGCTACTTCGGCAACCTGACGCACGGGACCGCGCTGGTCGGTGCGAACAAGGGCTTCTTCCAGAAGGAGCTGGGGGCCACCAAGGCCGCGTACCAGATCTTCAACGCGGGCCCCTCCGAGATCGAGGCCCTCAACTCCGACTCCATCGACATCGGATGGATCGGCCCCTCCCCCGCGATCAACGGCTACACCGCGTCCCAGGGCAAGAACCTGAAGATCATCGGCGGTTCCGCCTCGGGCGGTGTGAAGCTCGTGGTCAACCCGGAGAAGATCAAGTCCCTCAAGGACGTCAAGGGCAAGAAGATCGCCACCCCGCAGCTCGGCAACACGCAGGACGTGGCGTTCCTCAACTGGATCGCGGAGCAGGGCTGGAAGGTCGACGCGGACAGCGGAAAGGGCGACGTCTCGGTGATCCGCACCGAGAACTCGGTCGTCCCGGACGCCTACAAGTCCGACTCCATCGACGGCGCCTGGGTGCCCGAACCGACCGCGTCCAAGCTGGTCGCCGAAGGCGCGAAGGTGCTGCTGGACGAGGCCGACCTGTGGCCGGACAAGAAGTTCGTGATCACGAACATCATCGTGCGGCAGGACTTCCTCAAGAAGCACCCCAAGGCGGTCGAGGCGGTGCTGAAGGCCTCGGTCGAGGCCAACAAGTGGATCAACGCCAACCCGGACCAGGCGAAGGCCGCGGCGAACGCGCAGCTGGAGGCCGACTCGGGCAAGGCGCTGCCGGCCAAGGTCCTGGACCCGGCCTGGAAGTCCATCCAGTTCACGAACGACCCGCTGGCCTCCACCCTCAACACCGAGGCGGAGCACGCGGTGAAGGCGGGCCTGCTGAAGAAGCCCGACCTCAAGGGCATCTACGACCTCACCCTGCTCAACAAGGTCCTCAAGGCCGAGGGTGGGAACACGGTCGACGACGCCGGTCTCGGCACGAGCTGATTCGAAGACCCGATGACTTCCCAGGAGGTGACGACCATGGCCACGACGTTCGCCAAGGCCGCCGACGACACCGTCGCGGTCACCCATGCCGCCCGGATCGAGCACGTCTCGAAGTCGTTCGCGGGCCCCGCCGGGCAACAGCTCGTGCTGGACGACATCACCATCGATGTCGCGCCCGGCGAGTTCGTCACCCTCCTGGGGGCCTCGGGCTGCGGCAAGTCCACCCTGCTGAACCTGGTGGCGGGGCTCGACAAGCCCACCGCCGGTGCCATCACGACGGACGGCCGCCCCGCCCTGATGTTCCAGGAGCACGCCCTCTTCCCGTGGCTGACCGCGGGCAAGAACATCGAACTCGCCCTCAAGCTCAGGGGAGTTCCGAAGAACGAGCGCCGCGACAAGGCCGACGCCCTGCTCGAACTCGTCCGGCTCAAGGGCGCGTACGGCAAGCGGGTGCACGAGCTGTCCGGCGGTATGCGCCAGCGCGTCGCGCTGGCCCGCGCGCTCGCGCAGGAGAGCAAGCTGCTGCTGATGGACGAGCCCTTCGCGGCGCTCGACGCCATCACCCGTGACGTGCTGCACGACGAGCTGACCCGGCTGTGGGAGGAGACGGGGCTCTCCGTCCTCTTCGTCACGCACAACGTGCGCGAGGCCGTGCGGCTCGCGCAGCGCGTCATCCTGCTGTCCTCCCGGCCCGGCCGGATCGCGCGCGAGTGGACGGTCGACATCCCGCAGCCGCGCCGTATCGAGGACGCGCCCGTGGCGGAACTGTCCGTCGAGATCACCGAAGTACTGCGTGGGGAGATCCGCCGACATGGCCAGCACTGAGACCGGCACGAAGGAGGACTCCGGCAGCATCGAGGCGGGCCTCGACGCGCTGGAGAGCCAGGTCGCCGGCCGGCCTCCGTTCCGGCAGACCTTCCGCGAGAAGATCCTGCCGCCGATCATCGCGATCGCCGTGGTCCTGGTGGTCTGGCAGGGACTGATCTCCCTGAAGATCGTCGACGACCCGACGAAGCTGCCCTCCCCCGGCGCGGTGTGGGCCGAGGTGGAGGACGCCTGGCTGAAGGGCACGCTGCTCGACTACATCTGGACGAGCGTCTCGCGGGGCCTGTTCGGCTTCGCGCTCGCGCTGCTCATCGGCACGCCGCTCGGCCTGATCGTGGCCCGGGTGAAGTTCGTGCGCGCGGCGATCGGCCCGATCCTGTCCGGCCTCCAGTCGCTGCCGTCGGTGGCCTGGGTGCCGGCCGCCGTGATCTGGCTCGGTCTGCGGCCCGAGATGATGTACGCGGTCATCCTGCTCGGCGCGGTGCCCTCGATCGCCAACGGCCTGGTGTCCGGCGTGGACCAGGTGCCGCCGCTGTTCCTGCGTGCGGGGCGGACACTGGGGGCCACGGGCTTCCAGGGCATCCGGCACATCGTGATGCCGGCCGCGCTGCCCGGCTATGTGGCCGGTCTGAAGCAGGGCTGGGCGTTCTCCTGGCGCTCGCTGATGGCCGCGGAGATCATCGCGAAGGCGCCCGACCTGGGCGTGGGCCTCGGCCAGCTTCTTGAGGTGGGCCGCACCAACAGCAGCATGGCGACGGTCTTCCTCGCCATCCTGCTCATCCTGTTCGTCGGTATCGCCATCGACCTGCTGATCTTCAGTCCGCTGGAGCGGTGGGTGCTGCGCAGCCGCGGTCTGCTGGTGAAGAGCTGAGACACATGGTGAACAAGCCCGTCCTCCTGGTCATCGCCCACGGCAGCCGCGACCCGCGGCACGCCGCGACGGTGCACGCCCTCGTCCGCCGGGTGCGCTCCCTGCGCCCCGACGTACGGGTGGAGACGGGCTTCCTGGACTTCAACATCCCGTCGGTGCAAGGGGTGTTGGAGTCCCTGGCGGCGGAGGGCGTCCGGGACGTCGTGGCGCTCCCGCTGCTCCTGACCCGCGCGTTCCACGCGAAGGCGGACATCCCCGCGGTCCTGCGGGACGCGCCGCCGCAGCTGAGGATCCGGCAGGCGGAGGTGCTCGGCCCCTCGCCGTTGCTGCTCGCCGCCCTCGAACGGCGGTTGTACGAGGCGGGGTTGACCCCCGCCGACAAGTCCTCGACCGGGGTCGTGCTGGCCTCGGCGGGGTCCACCGACCCGGAGGCGATCGCAGTGATCGCTGACATCGCGCGGGAGTGGCGGCACACCGGTTGGTGCGCCGTGCGGCCTGCGTTCGCCTCCGCCGCCCTTCCCCGCACCGAGGACGCGGTACGGGAACTGCGCGCCCTGGGCTGCGCGAAGATCGCCGTCGCGCCGTACGTCCTCGCCCCCGGCTTCCTGCCGGACCGCATCGCGCGGGGCGCGGCGGAGGCGGACGTCCTCGCGGACGTGCTGGGGCCGGCGCCGGAGGTGGCGCGGGTGCTGGTGCAACGGTACGAGGCGGCGCGCAGGCCGGTGCTGGCGGCTGTGGGGGCCTGATACGCGCAACTGCCCGGCCTAACGGCACAGTTCGTCGCCGAGCCGCGTACGCGCGTACCGCACCACCCGCCCACTCCGCGTGCGGCTGAGCAGTCCCGCGTCGTAGAGGACCGCGAGGTGTTGGCTGATCGCGCCCGGGGTGACGTCGAGGCGGTGGGCGAGTTCCGTGGTGGAGGCGGGTTCGGTCAGGAGCAGCAGGAGACGGGCCCGGGGGCGGCCGAGGAGGCGGGCGAGGGCGTCGTCGGTGACCGGGGGCGGGGTCTCGGAGAGCGTGGCGCGGCCGCGGGCGGGATACATGAGCACCGGGGGCAGTGACGGGTCGATCAGCGGCTGGGCGCCCCGGGCGAACAGGGTCGGCAGCAGCACCAGGCCCCGCCCGTCGATGCTCACGTCGGCCCAGGGGGCCGGTCGCACGAAGTCCCGGGTGGACAGGCGTAGTTCGCTGCCCGTCCAGGTCAGCCGTTCGTCGAGGCCGGGCAGCAGCGCACCGGCGCCCCGCTCCGCCAGCACCTGTCCGCGATGGGCGATGTCGGCCTCCAGGATGCTCTGCACCCGCGGCCACCAGTCGGCGGCCAGGCAGGTGTGCCAGTAGGCGTCGACGGCGTCCGCGATCCGGGCGAGGAACGCGTCCGGCGCGGTGAGACCGCGGGCGACGACGGGCGGCAGCTCCGCCTCGGTCCGGTAGGTGGCGCGGAAGCCCGCGACGACGATCTCCGGCGGGGTGCGGCGGAGCCGGTCCAGTTCGTCGGCGAAGGAGGGGCGGGCGCGTTCCGGGCGCGGGGTGAGGAAGTCCGGGACCCACAGCCAGGGCGCGGCGAGGACGGTGAGCACCTCGCGGTCGAGGCTGTCGAGACGGGGGCGGATCCGGCGCAGCCACGGCCGGTGATGGGGGTAGCGGGCCGGGTCGCGCAGGGAGCGCAGGGAGAACACCGCCTCCTGCAGCGGGGAGTACGCGAAGGAGGTGGTCGCCAGGTCGCCGACGGCGAAACGGAACTCGATCATTGAGTCCCAGACTAAATCAATGCCGGTGGCTCCGGACTGCGGATTGGCTGTCCGCATGACCACGACACCCACCACGTCTCCCCGGTCGCCGCGGGCCACCCGCGCCGCCGGCCTCCTCCCCGCCGACCCCGGCCTGCGCCGCGCGACCCTGCTGACGGTCCTCAACTCCCTGGGCAACGGCCTCTACTTCCCGCTGGGCGCCCTGTACTTCACCCGGATCGTCGGTCTCGACGCGACCTCGGTCGGGCTCGGGATGACGGTCGCGGGGCTGGTCGGCGTGGCGGCGGGGGTGCCGGCCGGGCGGGCCGCGGACCGGTGGGGCGCCCGGCAGACGGGTGCGGTGCTGTGGGCGGGGACCGGGTTCGCGACGGCCGCGTACACGCTGGTGCATTCCTACGCCGGGTTCCTCGTCGCGGTGGTCTGCGCGACCGGGCTCCAGATGGCGAGCCGCGGGGTGCAGGGCGCGATCTACGCGGACGTGCTGCCCGCGGCGACCCGGGTGGAGGCGCGCGCGTATCTGCGGATGGTGACGAACGTCGGCATGGCCGTGGGTGGGGTGTTCGGCGCGATCGCGCTCCAACTCGACTCGCGGGGCGCCTATGTGACGGTCATTCTGGTCAACTCGGTGTCCTTCCTGGCGCCCGCCCTGCTGGTACGGCGGCTGCCGCTGGCACCGCACGCCGTGGAGCGGGCGTCGGCCGCCGCACCGGCCGAGGGCGGTCCGTGGCGCGCGGTGCGGGACCTGCCGTACCTCTCGGTGACCGTGCTGAACGCCGTCCTGGTCGTGCAGTACACGATGGCCGAGGTCGGTCTGCCGCTGTGGATCGTGGAACGGACCGAGGCGCCGCGCTGGACGGCGGCCCTGCTGATGATCGTGAACTGTGTGCTGGTGGCCGTGCTCCAGGTGCGGGTGGCCCGGCGCGCCTCCCAGGTGCCGTCGGCGGTACGGGCGATGGGCTGGTCCGGGCTGCTGCTGGCGGCGGCCTGCGCGGTGTACGCGGTGTCGGCGGGCCTCTCCCCCGTGTGGGCGGTGCTCGCACTGACCGTCGGCGCGATCGTGCAGGTCCTCGCGGAGGTGCTGTCCGCGGCCGGCGGCTGGACCCTCGGCTACGAGCTCGCCGACGCCCGCGCGCACGGGGTGTACCAGGGGGTGTTCGGCGCGGGCATGTCCGCGGGCATGATGGCGGGCCCGGCGCTCGTCACGGTGACGGCGATCCAGCACGGGGCGGTGGGCTGGGCGGTGCTCGGCGTGCTGTTCGCGGCGGCCGGCCTCGCGGTGGGCCCGGCGGTGCGGTGGGCCGGGCGGGGTGGGGAATGGCGGGGCGAACCGGCCTGACACCCGGGGTTGACCTTGCCCCCGGGGCAGGGTCGAGCCTCCTCGCCATGGACGACTACCTGAAGCAGACGCCGTACAGCGATCCCGGCGATCTCGGTCTCGGTCTCGGTCTCGGTCTCGGTCTCGACGATCTGCCGCGCGACCCCGGCGAACTCGCCCGCGTGGTGCGGGATCTGATCATCCACCGCGGCGAGGGACAGCTCTTCGGTTACACCGTTCCCGAGCAACGCCTGCACGAGGACGCGGAGTCGCGGTACGTGCGCGAGATCCTGCGGATCCTGCGGGAGCGCGGGGACGGGCCGCTGACCGAACGGCGGCCGCCCGAGGGGCGGTTCGTGGGTACCTGCCGGGACTTCTCGCTGCTGCACTGCTCGCTGCTGCGGGCGACGGGGACGCCGGCGCGCCCGCGGTGCGGGTTCGCCGGGTACTTCGTGGAGGGTTTCCACGAGGACCACTGGGTGACCGAGTACCGCCTGCCGGACGGCGGGTGGCGGCTGGCCGACGCCCAGACGCACCACGAGTACGAGCTGCCCTTCGACCCCATGGACGTGCCGCGTGACCAGTTCCTGGTGGCCGGGGACGCGTGGCGGATGTGCCGCGAGGAGGGAGCCGATCCGGAGACCTTCGGGCTCGGCGGCAGCGACTGGCTCAAGGGCCTGTGGTTCGTGCGCGGCAATGTCGTCCGCGATCTCGCCGCCCTGAACGGCGTCGAGCTCCTCCCCTGGGACGGCTGGGGCCCCGAGTTCCTCGGCCGGGCCCCGCTCACCGCCGACGACCTCGCGGCGGCCGACGCGGTCGCCGCGGCCCGCACCGAGGACGACTGGCGGCGGCTCTCCACGGATCCGCGCCTGGCGGTCCCGGCCGAGATCGTCTCGTACACGCCCTATCTGGGCGACCGGAGGGTCACGCTTGCTCAGGGCTGAGAGCCTGTCTTTGAACCCCCGTCGTCCGCGCGCAGCGCGGGCGCAGCGGCGGTCGGTGCGTGCGATCGGCGTGCGTGCCGGGCGTCGGGGCGCAGGCGGGGGTTCAAAGACAGGCTCTGAACGGCGTGCCCTGGTGGAACCACATCTGCCACCCCACGTCGGTCAGCCGCCACAGCGAACTGCGGTGCGCCAGGACGCCGTCGTACTCGGTGTCGAAGGTCAGATGGACGACGTCGGGGGCCAGCCGGGTGCCGGTGATCGGGGTGACGACCCGGTGGCGGGCGCCCGCCGGGTCGGTGCCCGTCGGCAGGCGGGCCAGGGCCGAGGCCCGGTCCCAGCGGCGCCCCGACGAGCCGAACTCGTGGAACTCGGGGTGCAGCAGCGCCCCGAGCAGGTCCGCCGAGCGGCGCACCTCGGGGTCGAGCAGGCGCAGCTCGCCCCGGACGGCCGCATCGATGTCGGTGTCATGGTCAGCCATCGGTCATCTCCACCAGCTTGAGGACGGTGTTCCAGTTGCGGCTGGTGGCGATGACGCCCTTGGTGAGGCGGGGCCGCGACAGGACCTCGGCGAGCTTGGAGCGGCCCAGGCCGTCGGGGGCGTACAGGTACAGCGCGCGGTCGCCGAGGCGGAACTCCTCGGGGAGGTGGGCGGCCTGGTCGATCTCCGCGAAGCGGGCCGCGTCGACCGGTGCGGAGAAGTAGGTGACGTGGAGCTGCTTGCCCTCCAGTTCGGCGGCCGGGAAGGGGCACGCGTCGGCGATCGCCCTGAGATACGCGTGGTCGCGCACGATCACGTCGACGGGGAACCCGAACCGCTTCTCGATGGCCCCGGCCACCTCGGCGGCCAGCGACTCCTCGTCCCCGTGGTCGACGGCGAAGGTGGCCTGGCCGCTCTGGAGATAGGTGCGCACGTCGGTGTGGCCGAGATCCTCCAGCAACCCGCGCAGATCGGCCATCGGGACCTTCCTGCTGCCACCCACGTTGATCCCGCGCAGCAGTGCCGCATATGTCGTCATCCGCACACGATAAAACGGCCGTCGTGCCCCGTGGGGGTGGGCACGACGGCCGGCTTTCGTGGGGGTGGAACGCGCGAAACTCTGGCCGATGCGGAGGGGACGCGGCAACTGATCGGCGTAGCTGTGACTTATTCAACAAGGTTTTGTAATAACAAACAGGCCCCAAGTAGATGTAAGGGGCCGCCTCCTCCCCAGTGGGGAGGGACCGGGGTCCAGGGGGATGATTCCGGCCCGCGCGGCTTCACCGGGCAGCAGGAGGAGATGGCTTTATCCAGCCCATACCTTCGAAACGAAAGGTGGCGGCAGGGGGCTGCCACCGCTCACGAGGGGGCAAGCCCATCATGGGGAACGGAGAGATACGGGTGCGGGGCCTGGCCGCCCGGGCCGGGGGCTGGAGCGCCCGGCACCGATGGGCTGCCGTCGGCATATGGGTGCTGTTCGTCGTCCTGGCGATGGGGCTCGGTTCGGCGGCCGGCCGGGTCGACGTCGACCAGAGTGAGGGGCTGCCGGGTGAGACGCACACCGCCGCCCAGATCATCAAGGACGCCGGGATCGAGGAACCGGCCAGTGAGACGGTCCTGATCCAGTCCAAGGACGGTGGCGTCAAGGCCACGGACGCCGAGTTCCGCGCCGCGGTCACCGCGGTCATGGACGCCGTGGGCGCCACCGGTGAGGTCACCGACGTGACCTCACCGTACGACACGGACACCATCTCCAAGGACGGCCGCAGCGCGCTGGTGCAGTTCGACATCCGCGGCGAGTCCGACACCGCCGGTGAGCGGGTCGAGCCGGTGCTGAACGCCGTCGAGGACGTCCAGAAGGACCACGGGTCGCTGCGGATCGAGGAGATCGGCGGCGCCAGCATGATGAAGACGTTCGACGACGCGTTCGGCGACGACTTCCAGAAGGCCGAGTACTCCGCCGTACCGGTCGCCCTCGGCATCCTGCTCATCGCCTTCGGCGCGCTGGTGGCGGCCCTGCTGCCGGTGCTGCTGGCGGTCACCGCGATCATGGCGACGATGGGTCTGATGGGCCTCGTCAGCCATGTCATGCCGATGAGCGAGACCGCCAACTCCGTGATGCTGCTGGTCGGTCTGGCCGTCGGTGTCGACTACTGCCTGTTCTACCTGCGCCGTGAGCGCGAGGAGCGCGAGGCCGGCCGGGACCCCCAGACCGCGCTGAGGGTGGCCGCCGCCACCAGTGGCCGCGCGATCGTGGTCTCCGGTGTCACGGTGTGCGTGGCGATGGCGGGCATGCTGTTCACCGGGCTCGCCGAGTTCGAGGCGATGGGCCTGGCGTCCCTGATGGTCGTGGCGGTCGCCATGGTCGGGTCGGTGACGGTGCTTCCGGCGCTGCTCTCGCTGCTGGGCGAGCGGGTCGAGAAGGGCCGTATCCCCTTCCTGCGCCGCCGCAAGCGGAACGGCAACGGCGACAGCCGCTTCTGGACGGCCGTCCTCAAGGGCGTGCTCGCCCGGCCCGTCCTGTCGGTCGTGGTGGCGGCCGGCGCGCTGCTGGCGATCGCGGCTCCCGCGGTCGGCATGAAGACCCAGAACCTCACGCTGGACCAGGAGTTCGGCGACTCGCTGCCGATCGTGCAGACCTACAACCGGGTCAACGACGCCTTCCCGGGCGGCTCCGAGCCGGCCGAGGTGGTCGTCAAGGCCGACAACATCAACGCTCCCGAGGTGCAGTCGGCGCTGGCCGACTTCCGTGAGCGGGCGATCAGTTCGGGCGCCTCGCGCGGCCCGGTGGAGATCAAGCTGCACGACGAGCAGAACATCGCCTTCGTGTACGTCCCGCTGGTCGGCGGTTCCGACCTGGACAAGGCGGGCGCGAGCCTGGACAAGCTGCGCGACGACGTGCGGCCCGCGACTCTTGGCAAGGTGGACGGCGTCGAGGCGCCGATCACCGGGCAGGTCGCCGGGTCGAAGGACTTCAACGACCAGCTGGCCGGAGCGGTGGTCCCGGTGTTCGCGTTCGTCGTGGTCTTCGCCTTCGCGCTGATGCTGCTGTCGTTCCGCTCGCTGACGATCGCGATCACCTCGATCGTGCTGAACCTGCTGTCCGTCGGCGCGGCCTACGGCATCCTCGTCGCCGTCTTCCAGCACGGCTGGGGCGCGTCGCTGGTGGGCGCGGAGGGCGTCGGCGCCATCATCACCTGGCTGCCGCTGTTCCTGTTCGTGATCCTGTTCGGCCTGTCGATGGACTACCACGTGTTCGTGGTCTCCCGGATCCGCGAGGCGCGGCTGCGCGGCCGGACGACCAAGGACGCGATCCAGCACGGGGTGGTCACCACCGCCGGCGTGGTCACCAGTGCCGCGGTCATCATGGTCGCCGTGTTCGCCATCTTCGGGACGCTGTCCATGCAGTCCATGAAGCAGATGGGCGTGGGCCTGGCGGCCGCGGTGCTCATTGACGCGACGATCATCCGGGGCGTGCTGCTCCCGGCGGTGATGGCGCTGCTCGGCGAGCGCAACTGGTACCTGCCGAAGTGGCTGCACCGGCTGCCGGACCTGACCCACGACGAGGCCGCGGACGCCGTGGTGGCACCCGCGGCCCGGGACGACGAGGGTGAGCGAGTCAAGGTCTGAACCCGCTTCTGAGGTTCAACCCTCCCTGAACGAGGGCCCGTTGGTGACCGGGGTACCAACGGGCCCTCACCGTTCAGCCGTCGCTCAGGCGGTGCCGTCCTTCCAGACCGGGTTGTGGTGGCCGCTGGAGTTGGACTTGTAGATGTACATCCGGATCGGGGTGCCCTCGGGCAGGTCGAGGTACTTCCACAGGGTGCAGTAGGGCGCGTAGTTCCCCGAGGTGGTGACCGAGGAGTCGAAGTCGCCGTCTCTGCCTATGTCGATGCGGACGTAGATGGCGTAGCCGTCGGACTTGATGTCGCACGCCTGGAACGAGTCGCCCTTGACGTCCCCGGACGGGTCCTGCTGCCACGCGCCGTAGCCTCCGCCCTCGTACGCGCCGTAGGTCCAGGCGCTCGCGGGGCTGGAGAGCGAGAAAGTGAGCCCCATTGCCGCGAGCATGACACCCGCGGCCTTGGTCTTGAGCAGACGCATGTGACAGTCCTCCCGTTGAGGTGGCAACGCCCGGCGCCGGTGCGGCGGTCCGGCGCGCTGCCCTTGATCGTCGGGCAGCCTAATACGCCGGTCGCGCACCGCGCTGGATCACTCACGATGTGCATAGCGGGCTTCCGTTTACCCCGCTCGCTCATGCCCCGGGCAGTTCGGCCTCGATGAGGTCGGCCGCCCGCCGCGTGCCGCCCTCGTGGGCCATCCCGGCCTGGATCTCCTTCAGTTTCCGCGCGACCTCGGGGTCGTCGACGAGCGCGAGGGCGGCCTCCCGCAACGCCTCGGCGGTCGCCTCCTCCGTGTCGAGGCGCCGGGCGACCCCGAGCCCCTGGAGCATGTCCGCGTTGCCGAACTGGTCCACGGCCTGCGGTACGGCGATCATCGGCGTGGCCGTGGCCAGTCCCTCCTGGCTGCCGCCCGCGCCGGCGTGCGTGACGAACAGGTCGGCCTGCCTGAGGACCGCCAACTGCGGTACCCAGGAGCGCACTTCGACACCTTCGGGTACGTCGCCCAGCTCAGCGGGGTCGACATGCTTGCCGACCTGGAGCACCAGGTGCCAGCCCGGCAGCTCGCCGAAGGCCCGGACGCACTCCCGGTAGAAGGCCGGCCGCTTGGTGAAGGAGGACCCCAGCGACACGAGCACCACCTTCTCGGCGTCGGCGGGCCGTTGCCAGTCGCCCTGTGCGGCGCGGTCGCCCTGGCAGGCGCCGACGAAGGTGTACCTGCTCTCGTCCACCCGGTCGGCGTTCGGCTGGAGCGCCTTGGGGATCAGCACGATCGAGCGGTCGGGGTGGCCCACGAAGGTGTCCGGGTCCCGGGTGATGCCGTTCTCCTCCAGCCAGGCCCGGAAGCGGGCGTAGTAGGCCTGCCCGCGCTCGGTCCGCTTCGGCTCGGCCCACATCGGCTCGGTGACCTCCTCCTGGGCGCCCTCCCAGGCGACGAGGTTCGGGGAGAGGGAGATGGCGGGGACGCCCCAGCGGTGGGCGAGGACCATCGCCGGGTAGGCGGTGATGTCGTGCAGCACGAGGTCGGGTTCGTCGCCCTCGTAGGCCTCGATCAGCTGGGGCAGGGCCTGGACGGCGTCCGCGAGGAAGGGCTCCACGTTGTCCAGGAGGGTGGTGCCCCAGGCCGCCGGGTCGTCGTCGGGGCCGGGAAGCGTGGAGTTCCAGAGCTTGGGCTCGGCACCGGTCTCGGCGACCTTGTCGGCGAACAGGGGCGGAATGGCGTAGGTGACCCGGTGTCCGCGCGCGACGAGCTCGCGGATCACTTCCAGGCTCGGGTTCACGTGACCGTGGGCGGCGATGGAGAACATGGCGATGTGCGCGGGGCGACTGGTCATGGGAGGATCGTACGCGAGACGAGACGTCTCGTGCAACAGGAAAGCGCGGCCTCGCCCCGTGCGCTCACTCCGGGCAGCTCGCGCCGGGCAGTTCACTCCGGGCAGCTCGCGCCGGTCCCCTTCACGCCCCGGCCCTCCGCCCCTCTGACGGTCACCGGCTTCGGTTCGGTGCGGGGGTCGGCGGCATGCTGCGCGGCGAGCGCGGTGCAGATCAGCTGGTCGGCCGCCAGACCGTCCAACTCCCCTTCCGAGGCGGCGACTTGGACGGTCACGCGACTACCCCGAGTGGTCACCTCGACGACATCGACCGAGGGCGCGGCCTCTTCCGGCGCACCGGTGACCGGAGGGGTGGCCAGGGACCGCGGGAAGAGCGTCAGCCGCGGCAGCCGGGTGGTCAGCCGCTTGGCCCTCTCCGCCTCGGTCGGGCCCTGGAGCAGGATGTCCAGGGCTACGTCGACCTCGATCGGAGCGGGAGTGCGGCGAGGGACGGGGACCAGGGTGCCCCTCCCCACGAGGTAGACCCGGACCGTCGGCACCACCCCGCCCGCGGGTTCGCCCGCCTCCACCACGCCGGTCTCCGGGACACCGCAGGAGACGAGCGCGAACAGGGCGGGGACGACCAGCAGCGCGGCCCGACGTACGCCTCTCACTCCGGACTCTCCCTGTCCATGGCGTCCCGCCGCAGCGGGAGTTCCACGGTGAACACGGCCCCGCCCTCCGGCCGGTTGGCCGCCCGGACGGTGCCGCCGTGCACCCGGACGTTCTCCGCGGTGATGGCGAGACCGAGCCCGCTGCCCTCGGTGCGGGTGCGGGCCGAGTCCGACTTGTAGAAGCGCTCGAAGACATACGGCAGCACATCGGCCGGGATCCCGGGGCCGCTGTCCAGCACCTCGATGACCGCACGGTCCCCCGTACCGTCGCCGTACAGGCGCAGCAGGACCGGGCGGGCCCCGTGCCGCAGCGCGTTGCCGACCAGGTTGGCGACGACCACGTCGAGGCGGCGCGGGTCGAGGCGCCCGCGCACCGCGTCCGGCGGGGGCAGGTCGGTCTCCACCCGGTCGGTCCAGGCGCGGGCGGCCAGCGTGCTGCGCAGCGACTCGGCGAGGTCGATCTCGTCCAGATGCAGCACGGCCGCGCCCGCGTCGAAACGGGAGATCTCCATCAGGTCGTCCACCAGCCGGGCCAGCTTCACGGTCTCCTCGCTGATCAGCCGGACCGCGGTGGCGGTGTCCGGGTCGAGGCGGGCGGCGTCCTCGTCCAGGACGTCGGTGACCGCCGACATCGCGGCCAGCGGGGTGCGCAGTTCGTGCGAGACGTCCGCGGCGAACCGGCGGGCCCGCGCCTCCATGCCCCGCAGTTCGGCGACCGACTCCTCCAGAGCGGCGGCCGTCTCGTTGAACGTGTGCGACAGATCGGCCAGTTCGTCCGAGCCGTCCACCGCGAGCCGGGTGTCCAGCCGTCCCTCGGCGATGCTGCGGGTGGCCCGCCGCAGCGCGCGCACCGGGCGCAGCACCCCGCGGGCGGCGAGCAGCGCGAGCAGGACGGCGAGTCCGAGGGCGGGCACGGTGGCCCGCTCGACGGCGGTGACCAGTTCGTCGACGTACGCGGCCTCCGTCGTCTGCGGCACCGACAGGAAGACCTGGATCCCCGAGGGGGCCGCGTGTCCTCCGCCGGACGCGTCGAAGGTCACCGACATGCCGACGACGAGGGAGGTGTGGTCGCCGGTGCGCACGCGCTGGAACACGGTGGCCCGGCTGGAGTCGACGGCCCGGCGCAGGGCGGGCGTCACCTCCTCGAACGGGTGGTCGACGTCCGAGGCCGCCCGCAGGTCGCCGTAGCGGACCGACACCCGCCAGGTTCCGGCCGGTTCGGCGGCGGCCACGTCGGTCGCGAGCCGCCTCAGGTCGAGTTCGCGGGGCGGGAAGGCGAGGTCGGGGGCGAGCCGGTCGACGTGGGTGCGCAGCAGCTTGATCACGGCGTCCTGGCTCTGCTGGAGCACGCCCGTGCGCGCCTCCCGGAAGGTCAGGGCGCCGGTGGTCGCGGCGGTGACCGCGGCGACGAGGGCGAACGCGATCACCAACCGCACCCGCAGGCCGCGCAGTTGCGGGGCTCCGAACCGGGCCCGCGCTCTTCCCGGGGGCCGAACCGCCGGCCTCACCGGGAGACGAACCGGTAGCCGAAGCCGCGCACGGTCTGGATGTAGCGGGGCTCGCGCGGGGGCTCGCCCATCTTGGCGCGCAGCCGCTTGACGCAGGCGTCCACCAGACGCGCGTCCCCGTGGTAGCTGTGCTCCCAGACCGCCTGCAGCAACTGCTGCCGGCTGAACACCTGGCCCGGCGAGGCGGACAGCGTGAGCAGCAGCCGCAGTTCGGAGGGGGCGAGCGGGACCGGTTCGCCCCGCCGGGTCACCGAGAGTCCGGCCCGGTCTACGGCCAGATCGCCGTACGTGTCGATCTTCGGTATGCCGGCGTCGGCGAGCGAGCCCCCGGCCCGCCGCAGCACGGCCCGGATGCGCGCCTCCAGCACCCGCGCCTGCACCGGCTTGACCACGTAGTCGTCCGCCCCGGCCTCCAGCCCTACGACGATGTCCTCGTCGTCGCCCCGCGCGGTCGCCATGATGATCGGCAGCGTCTGGTCGAGGGCACGCATCCCCCGGCACACGTCCAGGCCGGGCATCCCGGGGAGCATCAGGTCCAGCACCACGACGTCCGGCCGGAAGCTCCGCAGCCGCTCCAGCCCTTCTTCGCCGGTCACGGCGGCGGAGACCTCGTGGCTCTGGCGGCGCAGGGCGAGGGCGACCGCCTCCCGCACGGCACGGTCGTCTTCGATCAGCAGAACGCGTGGCATGCGCCCAGTATCCGCAGATCCTTCACAGGGCCGGGGGTCTGTTACCGGATGATCATACGCGGGGGCCGTTACGTGTTCGTTATCATCCGGGCCAGATCCGATCACATCCCGGTCACAGCCTCTACGACCATGACCGCGCACCGAGCAACTCCGTCCCGCACCCGGCGCCGCAGGAACGGCGGCCCCTCGCACGCCCCCGCCCGCGGACGGAAGGGAAGGAAGGGGACGCTGTGGGGAGGCCTGAGCATGGTGGTCCTCCTGGGGGCCGCCGGGTTCGCAGCCGTGGGCTGGACGTCGGGGGCGGAACCCGGGGCCGGGGCCGGGGCAGGGTCCGGTGAGGAGCGGGGCATCGCCGCCGATGCCGGTGCGGGTGCGGGTGCGGGGGACGGTGGCGGTGCCGGGCCGTCGAGCGGGCCGTCGGCCGGGGCATCGAGCGGCGCGTCGACCGGGCCGTCCGCGAGCCCGTCCCCGAAGCGGCCCGTCATCCCGGACTCCGGCCCCGGCACGTTCACCACCGCGTCCGGTGGGAGCGCCACGGTGGGGGCCGGGACGCCGCTGCGCTACCGGGTCGAGGTCGAGGACGGCCTGAAGCTGTCCGCCGCGGACGTCGCCGAGCAGGTGGAGCGCGTCCTGGCCGACCGGCGCGGCTGGACCGCGGACGGCCGGTCGGCCTTTCGCCGGGTGTCGGGCGGCACCGTCGACTTCGTCGTCCGGGTCGCGACGCCCACGACCGTGGACAGGATCTGCGCGAAGTACGGGCTGAACACCGGCGGCGAGGTCAACTGCAGCGTCGGCCACCAGGTCATGGTCAACCTCAAGCGCTGGGAACTGGCCACCCCCGTCTACGCCGACGACGTACCGGCCTACCGGGCGCTGATCATCAACCATGAGGTCGGCCACTTCCTCGGCCACGGCCATGTCACCTGCCCCGGCCCGGGGAAGCCGGCGCCCGCGATGATGCAGCAGATCAAGGGCATGAAGGGGTGCGAGCCCAATGTCTGGCCCTACGACGAGGACGGGACGTACCTCACCGGGCCGGCGGTGCCCTGAGGCGCCCGGCCCGGTGAGGTGGCACAGGCTCTCAGCGCTGGTAGCGGGCGAGGACCAGGTTGCCGTCGTCCTCCAGGCGTTCGCGCAGCTCGCCCGGTCCGATCGCCCCGCTGTAGTACTCCTGGAACGCGGGCGTGGCGACCTTGTCCTTCCACTCGGGATAGCCGCGTACGGACTGCGCGGGCGCCGAGCGCAGGTGCGCGGCGAGGGCGGTGCCGGTCGCCCAGCCGTCCTTCGCGGTGTGCAGGGCGGGGTCCTTCAGCGCCTGCGTACCGGTGGGCAGCATCCAGTCGCCCAGGGCCAGCCGGACCATGTTTTGCGGCCGGAGGAGGAAGTCGATGAACGCGACGGCCTCCTTCTTGTGCGGGCTGTCCTCCGCGACGGACAGGGTCTGCGGGCTGACCCCCTGGGCGAGCCCGTCGGCACCGGCCGGGGCGGGCAGCACCTGCCACCGGAAGCCCTTCGGCGCCTGCTGGGCGATCTGCTGGCGGTAGGAGAAGCCGAGCGGCACCATCGCGTACCTGCCGCCGAAGAAGCCGGGCAGGGTGTCCGAGCCGCCGCTGCCGAGCGTGGTGGGCGAGGCGCTGTGATCGGCGTTCACCTGGTCGTGGATCGTCCTCGGCACGGTCTCGTCCGCCGCCTCGAAGCGGATCGTCACCTTGCCGTCCGCGCCCCGGTGGAAGAGCCGGCCGCCCGCCGACAGGGACAGGTTGAGCGTGGCGGAGACGGGCTCCTTCAACGGCCAGGCGACACCGTACTTGCCGTCGCCGGAGCTGAGCCGATCGGTGATGCTTCTGAACTCCGGCCAGCTCCACGGGCGTTGAGGGGTGGGAATCCGGACGCCGGACTCCGCCAGCCACTCGGCGTTGGCGATGAGGACGCGCGGCTCCTGGAGGAAGGGGACGCCGTAGACGCCCTCGCCGAAGGTGGTCGTCTCCCAACTGCGCTGCGGGATGTCGGACTTGAGGCGGGCGGGCAGCAGATCGGTGAGATCGGCGAGGTAGCCGCCGTAGGCGAAGTCCGCGAGGTCGTCCGAGGCGTCGTGGATGATGTCGGGCGCCTCGCCGCCCTCGAAGGAGGTGAGCAGCTGGTCGTGGACGCTGTCCCAACTGCCCTGGACGTACTCGACCTTGACGTCCGGATGGGTGGCGTTCCACTCCTTCACCAGTTCCTGGTTGGCCTCGACGGACTCCTCCTGCCAGGCCAGGGACTGGAACCGGAGGGTGACCGGGCCGCCGGCGTCCTGGTCGCCGCCGCTCGTGCAGCCGGCGAGGAGCAGGACCAGGGCGAGGGCACTCGCGATTTTGATACGCATCAGCTCTTCACCGCCCCGGCGAGCATGCCGCCCGTGATCCGTCGTTGGATGACCGCGAAGACGACCAGGGAGGGCAGGGTCGCCAGGAAGGCGGCCGCGGCCAGCGGTCCGAGGTCGGCGACGCCCTCCGCGCCGATGAAGTGGGTGAGGACGACCGGCAGGGTCTGCTTCTCGGGCGTCTTCAGCAGCACCAGCGCGAAGAAGAACTCGTTCCACGCCGTGATGAAAGCGAACAGGGCCGTCGCCACGATCCCCGGCGCGAGCAGCGGCGCCGTCACCGACACCAGGGTCCGCAGCCGCCCGGCCCCGTCGACCGCCGCCGCCTCCTCCAGTTCGGTGGGCACGGCACGGACGTATCCGACGAGCATCCACAGCGAGAACGGCAGCGCCCACACCACGTACACCAGCACCAGCCCCGGCAGGGAGTTGATCAGCCCCAGGTTCTTCAGCACCAGGAACAGCGGGATGATCACCAGCACCAGCGGGAACGCCTGGCTGACCACCACCCACCCCGTCGCGGCCTTCGCGAGCCGGGTGCGGTGCCGGGCCATGACGTAGGCGAGCGGGGTCGCGATCAGTACGGCGATCAGGGCGGCGCCGAGCGCGGCGAGCAGGGAGTTGCCCGCGGCCCGCAGCAGCGGCTGTTCGTCGAAGGCCTGCCGGAAGTTGTCGAGCGTGGGCTCCCGGGGGAACCAGGTCGGGTGCAGACTGCCCAGTTCCCGCGGCGACTTGAAGGCGATGGAGACGAGCCAGAGGAAGGGGAAGGCGAGGAAGACGAGGTACGCGAGCAGCGCCGCGTACTGGCCGATCCGGCCGCCGGTGCTGGTCCTCGTGCCTCCGGTGCGGGTCCTCATGTGTCCTCGCCTCCCCTGAGCCGGCCCACCAGGAAGAGGGCGAGCAGGACCGAGAGCAGCGCGACCATCACACAGCCCATCGCCGCCGCGTAGCCGAACTGGCCGTAGCGGAAGGCCTCTTCGTAGGCGAAGAGCATGGGCAGCCGGGTGCGGCCGCCGGGGCCGCCGCTGGTCAGGACGTAGACCAGGGCGAAACTGTTGAAGTTCCAGATGAAGTTGAGCGCGGTGATCGCGAGGGCGACCGGCCGCAGCGCGGGCCAGGTGACCGTGCGGAAGCGGCGCCAGGCACCGGCGCCGTCCATCGCGGCCGCCTCGTGGAGTTCGCGCGGGGTGTTCTGGAGACCGGCGAGCAGGGCGACCGTCGTCTGGGGCATGCCCGCCCAGACGCCGACGACGATCACCGCGGGCAGGGCGGTACCGAGGCCGCTCAGCCAGTCGCGGCCGTCGCCGAGGCCGAGGTCGCGCAGGGTCTCGTTGAGGACACCGGCGTCCGGGTTGTAGACCAGCCGCCACATCACCCCGACGACCACCTCGGGCATCGCCCACGGGATGATCGCCAGGGCGCGGGCCAGCCAGCGCAGCTTCAGGTCCTGGTTGAGCAGCAGGGCGAGGCCGAGCGCGAGCAGGAACTGCGGGACCGTCACCCCGACCGCCCAGACCAGACCGATCCGGAACGACTCCCAGAACAGCGTGTCGTGCAGCAGGTCCTGGAAGTTGAGGGTGCCGATCCACTGGGCAGAGCGGGTGCGACCCGACTGTGCGTCGGTGAAGGCCAGCAGGATCCCGTAGAGCAGGGGTCCCACACTCAGCAGCAGGATCGGGATCAGCGCGGGCAGCACCAGGAACCAGGCCCCGTGGTCGACGGGCCGCCGGCCCCCGTCGGCCCGTGGTGGCCCCTGCGCCGACCGCTTCGTCGCGGTCACCCATGTCACGTGAGCGGCTCCCTTGCACGACTCGTGACGTGCCGGACCCGTCGGGCCCACGTCATGGTCGTGAACGCGGTGGGCCGCGTCAAGGCAGCGCGCACACGGTCCGACCTGTGCGAATGCGAGACTGTCGGTCGGTTGTCGGGATCAGGACAGAACAGTGGCGGATTCACGCCACCGTTCGCGGACGCGTACGCGGACAGGCACACGGATCGGCCCGCGGACCGTATGGGTGGACGGACACGAGGCTGGGAGGCCGAACGATGGACGAGACACGGGCGCGGGACGTACTGGCCGCGGCGGGCGTACTGCCCGTCCCGGTACGGGAGGCACGGCTGCTCGCCCTGGGCGAGAACGCGGTGTTCGCCGCCGGTGACCTCGTCGTCAAGGTGGGCCGCGACGCCGAACTCCTAGACCGGGCACGCCGGGAGCTGGCCGTCGCCGTATGGCTCGCGGAGGCGGGCGTGCCGGCGGTCCGGGCCGCCGAGACCAAGCCGCTGCTGGTCGAGGGGCACCCGGTGACGGTGTGGCACCGGCTGCCGGAGGCCGTACGGCCCGCCGAACCACGGGATCTGGCCGACCTGCTGCGACTCGTGCACGCCCTGCCCGCGCCGCCCTTCACCCTGCCGCCCCGTGAGCTGCTGGGCGGTGTCGAACGGTGGCTGCGGCTCGCGGGCGACGCGATCGACCCGGCCGACGCCGCGTATCTGCGCGCGCGGCGCGACGGGTTCGCGGTGGCCGCGGCCGCACTCACCCCCCACCTCCCCCCTGGCCCGATCCACGGGGACGCCCTCCCCCGCAACGTCCACGTCGGCCCGGACGGGCCCGTCCTGGTCGACCTGGAGACCTTCTCCGGGGATCTGCGCGAGCACGATCTGGTGGTGATGGCCCTGTCCCGGGACCGGTACGGGCTGCCCGAGGCGGACTACGACACGTTCACCTCCGCGTACGGATGGGACGTGCGGGAGTGGTCGGGCTGTGCCGTGCTGCGGGGCGCCCGGGAGACGGCGAGTTGCGCGTGGGTGGCCCAGCACGCGCCGAGCAACCCCAAGGCCCTGGCCGAGTTCGAGCGGCGGGTGGCCTCGCTGCGGGACGGGGACGAGACGGTGCGCTGGTATCCGTTCTGAGCTGCTCCGAGGGCTCGTGCTGTAACGCTTTTCGCGTCCCGTTCCAAGTACAGGTGAAAGCGGGGGAGCCGCCGACGACAAGGGGACATCTGTGGATGACGCGGAACGGTTACGGGGCGGGCCGGCGGAGGCGGTGCGTGACCCACGGCTCTTCGAGGAGTTCTACCGGCGCCATGTCGACGCGGTGATGCGCTTCGTGGCCCGGCGTGTGGACGACCCCCACACCGCGGCCGACCTGACCGCCGAGATCTTCCTCGCCGTCCTCGACTCGGCCCACACCTACCGGCCGCGCCTGGGCAGCGAGACGGCCTGGCTGTACGGCATCGCGCGCAACGTCGTCTCCTCGGAGCGGCGTCGGGTCGCGCGGGAGGCCGAACGCGATCTGCGCATCTCCGGGCGGCGGTTGCTGGAGCCCGACGACATCGCCCGGATCGAGGACAGGCTCGACGCGGAGAGCCCCGGCCGGCACGTCCTGGCCGCGCTCGCACGGCTTCCCGAGGGCGAGCGGGCCGTCATGGAACTCATCGCGGTGGACCAGCTCACGGTCACCGAGGCCGCCGCCGCGCTCGGCATCCGCCAGGTCACGGCCCGGGTCCGGCTGCACCGGGCGCGCAAGGCGCTGCGGGAGGGCGCGGGGGCGCCGGACACATCGCTGTTGTACGTCGCGAGGGGGGAAGCATGAGCACGCGGACCACGTTCGAGGACCGGCTGCTGGACGAGCTGCAGAAGGAGATCGAGCGGCGCGAGCCGAAGGCCTCCGTGCGGCCCCTGCTCACCGCCCGCCGGATCGCCGTCGTCGTGGCGGCCTGTGCGGCGGCCTGGCTCGCCACGGTGACCGTGCCCGGCTCGCCGGCCGAATCGACGGCCTTCGCGACGGAACCCCTCGGGAACGGCAGCGTCAGGCTCACCGTCAAGGACCAGTTCATCAGCGTCGGGGACCAGCACCGGCTCGCGGACGAAGTGGGCGCGTGGGGCATCGAGGTCACCATTGCCGTGCTCGATCCCGGCTATGTCTGCGAGCGCAGCAAGGTCACCCCGCTGGTGGGGCTCGACAGGCACGGCAATCGGATGCCCGTCATCCCGATGCAGAAGAGCTGGGACTTCACGCTGCGGCCGGGCAACGTCCTCGCCTTCGAGAACATGCGAGGCTCCGATCGGCCCCGCGCGGTGGAGCTCTACGCGACCCGGGCCGAGGTGGAGCCCTGCGTCCCGGTGAAGCTCGTCCTGCCGGGCGACTAGGACATGGAGCCTTTACCGTCGCGGCTGGCCTGGCTGGACGCCCTGCGCGGTCTCGCCGCACTCGTCGTGGTCCTCGACCACTCCTCGTACACCTTCATGGCGGACTTCCGTCGGGAGCTGATGCCCCAGTTCAACACCAGCCGCTACGGCATCATGGTGTTCTTCCTGGTGAGCGGCTACATCATCCCCGCCTCGCTGGAACGCCGAGGCTGCGTCCGGACGTTCTGGGTCGGACGGATCTTCCGGGTGTACCCGCTGTGGGCGGCCGTCGTGACCGTGCTCCTCGCCGTCCACCTCCTGGGATTGGCCGAGTTGCGGAGCTTCGGCGGGCAGAGCGCGGTCACGGTGGCCGTCGCCCACGCGACCATGCTCCAGGAGCTGCTGGGCACACCGAATCTCCTACTGATCCTGTGGACGCTCTCGTACGAGATGGCCTTCTATCTGCTGGTCGTCGCGCTCTTCACGGTCCGCCTGCACCGGCGTTCGGCGGCGATCGCCACCGTCCTGGCCGTGCTCGCCGCCGTGAGTGCGGCGGCCGGGGTCGCGCTGCCGGCCTCCGCCCTGTCGGGCCGGGTCGGTACCGGTCCGCTGATCGCGGTCGCCTCGATCGGCATGGGGGTCGCGATCTGCTGCGCGAGCGCCGGGTCCCGCGTGCTCCGGGTGTGCGGGGGTGTGCTGGGCGGTGTGCTCGGCCTCGGCCTGGTCGCGTTCAACGGCACGGTCCCGCTGTGGGAGGGGCTGGTGATCCTCGCCGTGATGTTCCTCGGCACCGCGGTCCACCGGGCGGAGAACGGCCGCGGCACCTGGCGGCAGGCGGCGGGCACCGCCCTCGTGGTGGTCGCCTGCGCCGTGGGATGTGCCTACCGGTACGGCGACGGCCACCACTTCACCCGCCGGGGCTGGATCACGGCCTTCCTCCTGGCCGTGCTCACCTTCGGCGCGGGACTGGCATGCCGTCACCGACGCCTTCCGCGGCTGCTGACCGGACTCGGAACGATCAGTTACTCGGTCTACCTGGTCCATCCGGTACTGCTCGCGGTGATCGACGGCACGGTCGGGCGACGGCGGCAGGACAGTCTCACGCTCGAAGTGGCGTTCTTCGCCGTGCTGTTGCCGCTGTGCGTGCTGACCCACCGGTACGTCGAGGCGCCGGGCCGGAGGTGGGGGCGCCGGGTGGCGGAGCGGGTGCGGCCACCGTGACGGACGCGGATCCCGCACGGATCCCCCGCGCCCTACGGGGTCCCCTGGTCCTGGATCGTCCGTGCCGCCCGGCGCAGTTCCGTCAGCACCGAGCGCACCGCCTTCCTGGCCGTGCGCTCGGGGCGGTACAGGGCGTCGATGTGGCGCCGGGCCTGTACGCCGCTGAGCGGCCGCAGGACCAGCGCGGGGTGCCGGCGGGAGGTCCAGCGGGGCATGAGGGCCAGGCCGCCGCCCGCCGCCACCGCCTCCGCGGCCACCGCGAACTCGTTGATGCGGTGGGCGAGATGGAGCCGTCGGCCCGCCGCCGCGGCGATCGCCTCGATGGTGGCCATGACCGGAAACCCGTCGTGGACGGTGATCCACGGCTCGTCGGCCACATCGCGCGGAGTCACCCGGCGCCTGGCGGCGAGCGGATGGTCCACGGGCATGGCCACGTCCAGCGGTTCGCGGAGCAGTGTCGTCGCGGCGACCGTCTCCGGCCAGGCGGGGGCGTGGTCGAGACGGTGGGCGAGGACGAGGTCGTACTCCCGGGTCAGCCGGGGAAAGTCGTCCTGGACCACGTCCTCGTCGGCCAGGGCGAGCACCGGGTGGCCGGGGCCCGCGAGCGCCCGCAGGAGCAGGGGGAAGAAGGCCGCGCCCGCGCTGTGGAACGCCGCCAGCGACACCTCGCCGTCCGGTCGGGCGACGAACTCCTCCACCGTGTGCCGGGCGCGTGCCAGCGCCGATTCCACCTCGATCGCCGCGCCCGCCAGGGCCTGCCCGGCGTCGGTGAGCACCAGTCGCCGCCCGTCACGCTCGGTCAGCGGCACCGGCATCGAGCGCTGGAGCAGCCGCAGCTGCTGCGAGATCGCCGACGGCGTCACCAGCAGCGCGTCGGCGACCGCGGTGACGCTGCCCAGTTCGCCCAGTTCCCGCAGGATCCTCAGCTGGCGTTCGTCCACCTCCTCAGTGTAGGGAGACTTTGAAGGACTGCTAAAAGATCGTTTAAGGAAGTGGCTCTGGGCTTCATGGACCTCCGCGGTGCACGGTGGGCGGGTGTCCGATGCCCGCCGTACCGACGCGGTACTCCTTCTGGTCGCGCTCGTCTGGGGTTCCAGCTATCTGTCCGCCCAGACCGCCGTCGCCGCCCTCCCCGTCCTGCTGGTCCTCCTGGTGCGCTACGCCCTCTCCGCGCTCGCCTGTCTCGGCCTTCTCTCGGCCGGTGCCGGGGCCCGGTCCGGCCCGCGCCGGTGGACCCGCGACGAGCTGAAGGCCGGTGTGCCGCTCGGTGTCACCCAGGCCGCCGTCCTGGTCGTGGAGACCTACGGTGTCGCCCACACCACGGCCGCCAACGCGGGCCTGATCATCAGCCTGACCATCGTCCTCACCCCCTTCCTCGACCGCAGCGGCCACCCCGGCGGGCTGCCTCCCGCCTTCTACGCCGCCGCCGGCGTCTGCGTCCTCGCCGTCGGGCTCCTGATGTCCGGCAACGGCTTCCACGCGCCCCGCCTCGGCGACCTGCTGATGCTCGGCGCGGCGGTCGTCCGTGCGGGCCATGTGGCGCTGGTCGGCCGCCTCACCACCGGCCGGGCGATCCGGCCCCTGCACCTCACCACCGTGCAGACCCTCGTCGGCACGGCCCTGTTCCTGGCGCCGGCGGCACGCGACCTGCCGGACCTCGCCCGCGCCGAGGCGGCCACCTGGACCCAGCTCCTCTATCTCGCCCTGTTCTGCAGCGTGTTCGCCTTCCTCGCCCAGACCTGGGCGGTGCAGCGCACCTCGGCCAGCCGCGCCAGCCTGCTGCTGGGCACCGAGCCCGTCTGGGCCGCCGCGGTGGGCATCGCCCTGGCCGGCGAGCACTTCACGGCGGTGACCGGCCTGGGCGCGGTGCTGATGGTCGCCGGCACGTACTGGGGGCAGGCCGTGGAACGCTCCCACCGCGCCACCGCCTCGAAGCGGACCGAAGCCCACCCCGCCGAGACCGAAGAGGAACCCCGATGCCCGACCATGACACCACCGACGCCCCCGACGCCCCCGACGCCCCCGACGCCCCCGACGCCCACACCGACCACGAAAGCCACGAAAGCCACGAAAGCCACAGCACCCACAACACCTACGACCGTCTGATCTCCCTGCTCGACACCTCCTCCGTCGGCTACAAGCTCATCGACCACGAGCCCGAAGGCACCACCGAGGCCGTCAGCGCGCTGCGCGGCCACCCCACGTCCGAGGCCGCGAAGTGCATCGTGCTGCGCGTCAAGGTGGACCGGCGCACCACCCGGCACGTGCTCGCGGTGGTCCCCGGGGACCGGCGCGTGGACCTGGACGCCGTGCGCGCGCTGTTCGCGGCCCGGTATGTCGGGTTCAGCGACGCGGAGACGGCCGAGCGGCTGGCCCGCGCGATCCCCGGCACGGTGCTGCCGTTCAGCTTCGATCCGGGCCTCGAACTCGTCGCCGATCCGGAGGTGGTGAGCCGCCCGCGGCTGTACTTCAACGCCGCCCGGCTGGACCGGTCGCTGTGCCTGTCCGGTGCGGACTACGCGCGGGTCGCGCGGCCCCGGGTGGAGCCCATCGCCGGCCCGGCGGCGGAGTGAACCCCGCTCACACCGTCTCGTCGGCGAGCTCGCGCAGCGGCCACATGCCGTCCACCACCGCCGCCGCGTCGCCCTTGCGGCGCAGGAAGCTCTGGAAGTCCGCCGCCCACTCGGCGTACCACTCGATCTGACGGCGGTGCAGTTCCGCCGGGCCGAGGGCCGCGACCTTGGGGTGGCGGGCGGCTATCGCGCAGGCCAGCCGGGCCGCGGCGAGGGCGTCGGCCGAGGCGTCGTGGGCGGCGCCGAGCACGATGCCGTACTCCTCGCAGACCGCTTCGAGGTTGCGCTTGCCCCGGCGATAGCGGTCGACCCAGCGGTCGATGGTGTACGGGTCGACGACCGGGGCGGGGTCGAGTCCGCCCAGGCGGTCGCGCAGGGACGGCAGGCCGTGGCGGCGCAGTTCGGCGGAGAGCAGGGTCAGGTCGAAGGCGGCGTTGTAGGCGACGACCGGCACGCCCGTCTTCCAGTACGTCGTCAGGACGTCCGCGATGGCGTCCGCCACCTGGTCGGCGGGGCGGCCCTCGGCGCTCGCGCGTTCGTTGCTGATGCCGTGCACCGCGACCGCGTCCGCCGGGATCTCCACGCCCGGATCGGCCAGCCACTCCCGGCGGCCCATGGGCTGTCCGGCCCTGACCTCGATCACGGCACCCGTGACGATGCGCGCCTCGCGCGGATCGGTCCCGGTCGTCTCCAGGTCGAAGCCGATCAGCAGCTCCCGGTGCCAGCCCATGGGCGGTCCCCCTTCTTGGTGGTGCTTTCCCCCAGTGGTCTCCACCTTCCCATGAGCCACTGACAATCAGAGGACCGCATTCCGCTTGGCCGAAGCGACAGCTGCCGGAGAACGGGGGACGGTTCAGGACACCGGGCGCGAATCCGCCCAAGCCAGCTCGAACTCCTCGCGGTACGTCGGGAAGAGACCGGTCTCGTCGACTTCGCCCGGCTTGACCAGCTTGCTCCCGCCGCGCAGGACCAGGACCGGTGCCTCCATCCCCCGTGAGCGCCGCAGATACGACTGGACCACGGCGATGCCGTCCGAGCCGTCGCCGTCGACGAGGTAGGCGGTGAAGCGGGGTGTCTCGTCGTAGACCTGGATCTCGAAGGCGCCGGGGTCGCGCAGTTTCGAGCGCACCCGGCGCATGTGGAGGATGTTCATCTCGACGGAGCGGCTCAACTCACCGCGCTTCAGGCCGAGTTCGCGCTCCCGTCGCTTGACGGCACTGGAGGCGGGGTTGAGGAAGAGCAGCCGTACCCGGCAGCCGGACTCGGCGAGGCGGACCAGGCGGCGGCCGGAGAAGTTCTGCACGAGCAGGTTGAGGCCGATGCCGGCCGCGTCGAGGCGGCGGGCGCTGCCGAAGATGTCCTCGGCGGGGAACTGTCTGAGCAACCGCACCCGGTCGGAGTGCACGGCGACGACGTCCGCGTACCGGTCGCCGACGAGGTCCTCGACCGCGTCGACGGGCAGCCGGCGCGCCGAGGGCACGTCGCCGCCCGTGCCGAGCGTCTCCAGCAGCCGCGCCGAGGCCCGCTCGGCCTGGCCCAGGACGGCTTCGGACAGAGCGCGGTTGCGCGAGACGACGTTCCGGGTCACCTCCAGCTCGTCCAGGGCGAGTTCGAGGTCCCGGCGGTCGTCGAAGTAGGGCTCGAAGCAGGGCCAGTGCTGCACCATCAGCTCGCGCAGCTGGGGCAGGGTGAGGAAGCTGAGGACGTTGTCGTCGGCCGGGTCGAGCAAGTAGCCCTTGCGGCGGCTGACTTCGCGTACGGCGACGGCACGCTGGACCCACTCCTGGCCGGCGGGTCCGGCGGCGGCGACCACCCAGTCGTCGCCGTGGACGGGTTCGTAGATGGGGCGCAGCACCGCGGCCACGACGGCCCGCAGCCGCTGTTCGACGAGGTTCAGCCAGATGTAGGCCCGGCCGGCCCGCTGGGCACGGGTGCGCACCTCGCGCCAGGCGTCGGCGTCCCAGTCCAGCTCCGGCCCGATGGCCCCCGCGTCCATCGGCCGGGCCAGGGACACCGTGCCGGGCGGGACGTCTGCGGAGTTCCCCTCGTGACCCTCGTCACCAGGGGGCAACTCCAGCCCTCCCGAGCCCACCCGCGCACCGCCTTCCGCTCCCCCGAGCATCCCCGTCCCAACGATCAAGGAAGGGTACTCCGGGAGCGGTCGGCGGTGCAGCCGGATGGACAGGGTCAATTCTCAACCCCGGTCCTCCCAGTGGCCGTTCTGCCAGGCGAGGTCGGCGGGAGTGAGCGGATTCATAGCGGTGACGTCGCGCGGGACGACGGAGAAGCCCTGCCAGTGGACCGGCATGGGCTGCTGGTCCTCGTCCCGGGCGATGTGGTGGAACCCGATGTTCATCCAGGCCACCGGGTGCGTGAGGTCCTGTCCGTCGACCCACTTGTCGACGGACTTGCCCGCTCCGGCGCCGCAGGCACCGGGGTTGTGGGTGGCGAACAGCTCGCACCGGTTGTACTGGGTGAAGTAGAGGTCGTGCTTGGTGTAGCTGCGGCCCGGGTACTTGGTGGAGGCGCCGGGGACGATCTCGTAGGAGCGCGCGTGCCCGTCCTTGTTCCTGCCGATCGCGCTGACCACCCGCCACCAGCGGTACGGCTTGGCGTCACCGGCGAGTTCCTTGGTGACCCTGGTGCGGGTGGTCTTGGTGGTGGGGGCCTCCTGCCCGGGCGCGGCGGCGGTGACGGCCGAGTCGTACTGCTCGACGCGGTTCCTGGAGGAGCCGTCGAGGCCGAAGTCGAGCCGCCAGAAGGCGTTGTGGCTGTGGCTGGTGGCGGCGGCCTTGGGCCCCTTGCCGATGGGCCAGCCGCGTCCGTCGCCGGCGTCGTAGTCGTCCCAGGAGAGGCTGCCGGTCGCGCCGACGTTCATGTGGAGGGTGCCGTCGTCCTGGAAGCGCCACTCGGTGATGTACTCGTACCAGCCGACCTGGTTGACGGTGTAGACGAGCAGGTCCTTGCCCTGGGCCTGGTGGACCTTGCTCTCGGGGTCGGTCTGCATGCGGTAGGCGTGGCCGCGGGAGCGGGTGGTGGAGCACAGGCCGGTGACGTCGGAACTGGTCTCGCTCCAGGGGTCCATGACCTTGACGCTCCTGATGGTGCCGCCGGGGCACTCGGCGGGCGCCAGCGGCATCAGGCCCTGGGCGAAGCCCTCGCCGGTCAGGTCGTCGTACTCGTGCTGTCCGTCGTCGTAGGGGACGTGGATCTGGCCGAGGCGGGCGCTGTTGAGGACCTTGATGGGCCGGGTCTCGCCCTTGGGCTGGTAGGAGATGTTCTCCAGGACGAGTCCGGCCTTGTTGTCGTAGCGCCAGCACATCCGCCAGGTGGTGCCCCCGGCGAGCTTCTGCTCGATGCGGTAGGCGGTGCTGCACTCGGCGGCGGCCGCCGCGGGTGCGGCCTTGGGCTCGGCGGCGGCCGGGGCGGTGCCGGTGGTCAGTCCGGCGGCGAGCCCGGCCACGGTGAGGCCCACGGCCGTCCGCCTGCGGGCAGGGCTGAGTCTGTTCACACGCATGAAGGAGTGGCTCCCTTGCAGGAGGTGCGGGGTGGAAAAGTGGACGGAGCGGGTTTCAGCGACCCAGGTCGACGACCTTGCGGGCGCTCAGGTCGACCACCAGGGACCGGGCGTCGATCCAGGGGCCCTTGTCGACCTTCACGAAGAGCCGCACGCACCGGTGCTCGCCGCAGCTGTCGAGCGCGGCCGGCTGCGCGCCGGCACTGGCCCGGTAGATCCCGCCGCTGAGCCGGAGCTGGTCGGTGGAGGTGAGGTCCTTGCCGGTGGCGTCCTTGTAGTCCGCCTTGAGGCCCGCGCCGAGCGGGTCGGCCAGCAGGAGGTTCGCCGCCTCGATGTTCTCGGCCCGGCTCGGCGGCGGCTGCACGCCGCGCTGGGTGTCGGTCCGTACGACCTTGCCGCTGTCGAGATCGACGGTCCTGGTGACGAGGGTGTCGTCCCGGTAGTCGTAGAACGTGACGTCGGCGCGCCGGGGCGGGTTCGCGGCGTCGACCTCGTCGGCCTCGGGCTCGGCGAGATCCACGGTGAGGCGCTGGGGGCCGCGGTCGCCCTCGACGTCCTGACTGGTGGTGAACAGCTGCTGGTTCACGGCGAGCTTCTCGACCCGGGTGATCTCGTCGTCGGTCAGCGGGTCGCGTCCCCGGCCCTTCTCGCCCTCGGCCGGGGCCTGGGCGACGACACCGGGTTCGACGGCCGCGCCCGCCCCCTGTCCCTGCTCCCGGCCCTGTCCCGCCCCCTGCACGGCCCCGGTGCCGGCGCTGGTGCTCCCCGTGTCGTCGGCCCCCGCCGTGCCCGGCAGGGTGATCCCGATCATCACGGCGGTCCCGGCCACCGCTATGGCGGTCCCGGCCACCACCTTGCCCAGATGACGGTGCACTAGTTCGCGCACATCTTCCCCCTACTCCCCCTGCATCCCCGGGAGTACGTGTCTGCCCCACTGATTCGGCACACGCGTCTCAAGTGATCGGCGTATGCACTGGTCGCCCGGTAAGAGGGACGTAAGTCATAGGTGGTTCCCTCACTTTCGGGGACACTCGGGGCCAAGGCGCCACCCGCGGCGCCGGACACCTGAAAGAGTCGTATCCATGCAGGTCTGGCCTGGAGAGGCGTATCCACTCGGTGCCACGTACGACGGCGCCGGCACCAACTTCGCGGTCTTCACCGAGGCCGCGGACCGAGTAGAGCTGTGTCTGCTGCACGACGACGGCTCGGAGACGGCGGTGGAACTGCGGGAGAGCGACGCGTTCGTACGGCACGCGTATCTGCCCGGCGTGATGCCGGGCCAGCGCTACGGCTTCCGGGCGCACGGCCCGTACGCCCCGGAGCGCGGGCTGCGGTGCAACTCGGCGAAACTGCTGCTCGACCCCTACGCGCGCGCGATCAGCGGCTCGATCGGCTGGGGCGAGGAGGTGTACGGCTACCACTTCGACGCCCCCGACCGGCGCAACGACCTGGACTCGGCGCCGCACATGATGACGTCGGTCGTGGTCAATCCGTACTTCGACTGGGGCGACGACCGGCGGCCGCGCATCGGGTACCACGAGACGGTGATCTACGAGGCGCATGTCAAGGGCCTCACGATGACCCACCCGGGGCTGCCGGAGGAACTGCGCGGCACCTACGCCGCCCTGGCGCATCCCGCGATCATCGAGCACCTGGTGGAACTGGGCGTCACCACCCTGGAGTTGATGCCCGTCCACCAGTTCGTGAACGACCACCGCCTGGTGGACATGGGCCTGAACAACTACTGGGGCTACAACACCATCGGCTTCTTCGCCCCGCACAACGCCTACGCCTCCTGGGGCGACCGCGGCCAGCAGGTCCTGGAGTTCAAGTCGGCGGTGCGGGCCCTGCACGAGGCCGGCATAGAGGTGATCCTCGACGTGGTCTACAACCACACCGCCGAGGGCAACCACCTGGGCCCGACGCTGTCCTTCAAGGGCCTCGACAACCCGCAGTACTACCGGCTGACGGACGACCCGCGCTACTACATGGACACCACGGGCACCGGGAACTCGCTGCTCATGCGGTCCCCGCACGTGCTCCAGCTGATCATGGACTCGCTGCGGTACTGGGTGACCGAGATGCACGTCGACGGGTTCCGCTTCGACCTCGCGGCGACCCTGGCCCGGCAGTTCCACGAGGTGGACCGGCTGTCGTCGTTCTTCGACCTGGTGCAGCAGGACCCGGTGGTCTCCCAGGTGAAACTGATCGCCGAGCCGTGGGACGTCGGTGAGGGCGGCTACCAGGTGGGCAACTTCCCGCCGCTGTGGACCGAGTGGAACGGTATGTACCGCGACACCGTGCGGGATCTGTGGCGGGGCGACACCCGCTCGCTCGCGGAGTTCGCGTCCCGGCTGACCGGGTCCTCCGACCTGTACCAGGACGACGGGCGGCGCCCGCTGGCGTCCATCAACTTCGTGACCTGCCACGACGGCTTCACGCTGCACGACCTCGTGTCGTACAACGACAAGCACAACGAGGCCAACGGCGAGGGCAACCGGGACGGCGAGAGCCACAACCGGTCCTGGAACTGCGGCGTGGAGGGTGACACCGACGACCCGGACGTCCTGGCGCTGCGGGCCCGGCAGATGCGGAACTTCATCGCCACGCTGATGCTGTCCCAGGGCGTGCCGATGATCAGCCATGGCGACGAGGTCGCGCGCACCCAGCGCGGCAACAACAACGCGTACTGCCAGGACAGCGAGCTGGCCTGGGTCCGGTGGCCGGAGGAGGACGCCGCCGGGACCGGCGCCGAGCTGCTGGCGTTCACGCGCGCGATGGTGTGGCTGCGCAAGGACCATCCGGTGTTCAGGCGGCGGCGCTTCTTCCACGGGCGGCCCGTCGAGGGCACCCACGACGAGCTGTCGGACATCGCCTGGTTCACACCCGAGGGCGCGGAGATGACCCAGCGGGACTGGGACTCGGCGCGGGCCTCCGCCCTCACCGTGTTCCTCAACGGCAACGCCATCTCCGAGCCCGGTCCCCGCGGCGAGCGGGTCGCCGACGACTCGTTCCTGCTGATGTTCAACGCCTCGCCCGGGACGCTGGACTTCGTGGTGCCGGTCAACCACGGCCGTCAGTGGCAGGTGGTCGTCGACACCGCCCGCCCGGACGGACTGCCGGCGGACCCGGCGGCCAAGGTGCAGGCCGGCGACCGGCTGACGCTGGTGGACCGGAGCATGACGGTGCTGCAGCGGCCGGTGTGAGGCGGGCAGCGGCGGCGACGGCGTGGGGACGGTTGCGGGACGATGCCGGTTCGTCGTGACGCGGGCGTCGGGACGACACCGTCCCGACGTACCGCCGACGTCGGGACGGCACCGGCCCGTCGTGACGGTCGTGTCGGGACGGCACCGGCCCGTCGTACCGAAGGCGTCGGGACGGCACCGGCCCGTCCCGACGCCGGCTGCGGCACATGGCCGTCGCGATGACACGAAAGGCGGCCGGGCGGGTACGTAGGTCTGCATGACACCTGAGCGACACGACCCGACGGTGCCGACGGCCACCTACCGGCTTCAGTTGCAGCCCGAGTTCCCGTTCGGCGCCGCCGCGGAGGTCGTGCCGTACCTGGCCTCGCTCGGCGTCTCGCACGTGCACCTGTCCCCCGTCCTGGAGGCGGTGCCGGGCTCGACGCACGGCTACGACGTCGTGGACCACGCGCGCGTGCGCGAGGAGCTGGGCGGTGAGGAGGGGCTGCGGGCGTTGTCGCGCACCGCGCGGGAGCACGGGCTCGGCGTGGTGCTGGACATCGTGCCGAACCACATGGCCATGGCCCCGCGCCACAACCACGCCCTGTGGGAGGTCCTGCGGGAGGGCCCCACGTCGCCCTACGCGCGCTGGTTCGACATCGACTGGGAGGCACAGGGCGGCCAGCTGCTGCTGCCGGTGCTCGGCGGACCGCTCGGCGCGGAGATCGAGCACCTGGAGGTCGACGGGACTCTCCTGCGCTACTACGACCATGTCTTCCCGTTGCGCGAGGGCACCGAGAAGCTGCCGCTGCCGCAGCTGCTGGACGCGCAGTGGTACCGCCCGGTGTGGTGGCGACTGGCCCGTACGGAGCTCAACTACCGGCGTTTCTTCAGCATCTCGGAGCTCATCGGGGTGCGCGTGGAGGACCCGGAGGTGTTCGAGGCGACCCACGCGATGATCCTGCGGCTGCTGCACGAGGGCGTGGTCGACGGGCTGCGCGTCGACCACCCCGACGGGCTGGCCGACCCGGACGCCTACCTGCGGCGGCTGCACGAGGCGACCGGCGGCCGCTGGACGGTCGTGGAGAAGATCCTCGCCGACGGGGAGCGGCTGCCGGCGTCCTGGCCGGTGGCCGGCACCACCGGCTACGACGCCCTGCGGCACGTGGACGGCCTCTTCACGGACCCGGCCGGCTTCGGCGAACTCCTGGGACAGTACCGGCGGTTCGCGGCCCCGCAGACGGACCGGGGCGGCGACTGGGCGGCGACGGTACGACGGGCGGCGTACAAGGTGATCACGCACGAGCTGGCCACCGAGGTGGAGCGGCTGACCCGGGTGACGAGCCGTCTGTGCGCCCTGGCCCCGGAGCCCGCGCTGCGCGACCGGGCGCCCTGGGCGCTGCGCACCGCGCTCCAGGAACTCCTCGTCCGGCTGGAGGTGTACCGGCCGTACGCCTCCGGTGACGCGGCACGGGTCGTCACCGCGGAGGCGGCGGCCGAGGCGAGGTCGGCGTTCGTGGTGCCGGAGGAGGCGGGCGCGGTCGACGTCGTCCGCGACCTGGTGCTCGGACGGTACGGCGACGGGCCCGACCACGTGGAGTTCCGGACGCGGTTCGCGCAGACGGCGTCGGCGTTGCGCGCCAAGTCCGTGGAGGACACCGCGTTCTACCGTCATGTGCCGCTGCTGTCGGCCACCGAGGTGGGCGGGAACCCGGGCGGCCCCGCGGTGTCGGTGGCGGACTTCCACGCGTACTGCGCGCGCGTGCAGCGCGACTGGCCGCTGTCCGGGACCGTCGTGTCGACGCACGACACCAAGCGCAGTGCCGACGTGCGGGCGGCCCTCGCGGTACTCACCGAGTGCCCGGAGCGCTGGGCGGACGCGCTGGCCGAGGTGACGCGCACCGGCGACGGGGTGCCGGACGCGCAACTGGCGTGGGCGGCCTGGCAGACGGTGTTCGGGCTCGGCCCGGCGTCCGCGGACCGCGTCCGGGGGGCGCTGCTGAAGCACGTACGGGAGGCCGGGCTCTACACGAGCTGGACGGAGCAGGAGCCCGCCTACGAGGAGGCGGTGGCGGCGTTCGTGGCGGCGGGGCCGTGCGGGGCGCCCGGCGAGCACGTGACCGCCCTGCGGAGCGGCCTCGAGCCGTACGTCCGCGCCAATGTGCTCGGCACCGCCCTGGTCCATCTGACGATGCCGGGCGTGCCGGACGTCTACCAGGGCACGGAGGCCGAGTACCGGGCCCTGGTGGACCCGGACAACCGGCGGCCGGTGCGGTTCCCGCCGGAGGATCCCGGTGACAAGGGCACGGTGACGCGGGCCGCGCTGCGGCTGCGCGCCCGGCGGCCCGGGGCCTTCGGTGATGCGGCGACGTACGCGCCGCTGACGGCCGAGGGTCCGGCGGCGGCCCACTGCGCGGCCTTCGCGCGCTCGGGCGAGGTCGTCACGGCCGTGACGCGGCTGTCGCTGCGGCTGGCCGAGGCGGGCGGCTGGCGTGACACCGTGCTGCCGCTGCCGCCCGGCCGGTGGGCCGACGTGCTGTTCCCGGAGCGGGAGTTCACCGGGCACGCGCGCGTGGAGGAGCTTTTCGAACGGCTGCCGGTCGCCCTGCTGGAGCGCGTGGACGGAGCGGAACCGGAGTGAACTCCGGCGTCGGCACGGCTCACGCTCGCGCACGCTCCGGCCGTTCGTCGCGGACGGAGCGCCGGGCGTACCGGGGGCGGCCGAGGCGCCGGTGAAACGTCCGCGACCCCGCTGGCACCCACGGTCCTACCCGCTGCCGGTAAATGCATCTTGGCGCCCCCTGGAGCCTCCCCCATGGGGTCCTTGACACGTAAACCAGTCCGTGGGGTACTGCGGATTGCGAAGCCGGGCGGATGTGTCGGGGGTGAGTCTCCTGCCGGAGCTGCGCTACCCCACGGTGACCGAACTGACCGCGACCGCAAGGGCGTTGACCGCCCAGCGACCTGGCGTGTGCAGCTTGCGCCAGGTGGGCGAGTCGCGGGCGGGCCGACCTCTGCATCTGCTGTCCATAGGCCGGGCCCGGCGTGCCGTCCTGGTGGTCGCGGGCGCCCACTCCAACGAGCCGACCGGCGGCCCCACGGCCCTCTCGGTGGCCCGGCGCGTGCTGTACGACCGGCGGTTGCGGTCGGACACGTCCTGGCACTTCCTGCTGTGCGCCGATCCGGACGGGGCGAGTCTGCACGTCACACCGGCGCCGCGCAGCCTGTTCGAGTACCACCTCGGCTTCTTCCGTCCCGCGGGGCCGGAGCAGCCGGAGTGGTCGCCCTCCCTGCTCCCGCCCGACCGGCTGCCATCCGAGACGGTCACCCTGAAGCGGGTCATGGACGAGCTGCGGCCCTACCTCCAGGTGACGCTGCACGGCACCGATCTGGGCGGCACCTGGGTGCAGCTGACGAAGGACGTCCCGGGTCTCGCCGAGCCGTTCGCCAAGTCCGCGGCGGAGCTGAACATCCCGGTGGAGACCGGCGCCTCCGACGCCGCGGGCTGGCCCGCCTCGGGGCCGGGCGTGCATGTGATGCCGGCGCCGGGCGCGGGCGCCGCGTACCCGAGCATGCCGGACGACGCCCGGCACAGCACCTGGCACCACGTCCACCGGTACGGCGGTCTGACGGCGATCGTCGAGGTGCCGATGTGGGCCGGCGACCTGGTGGACGACCCGGCCCCGCACCCGGCGCCGGCCGCGGCGATGCGCCGGCTCGCGGACCGGCTGCTGCGGGACACGCGGGAGGTGGAACAGGTCCTCGCGCAGGCGCTGCCGCGGCTCCAGGGCCTCGACGACCCGCTGCTGCGGGCCGCGACCTGGGGGATGGAGCTGGTGCCGGGACTGGCGGCGGACTGGATCCGCACCCCGCCCGCCGACAACTCGAAGGCCTACATCGGCAGTGTCGACGCCTTCGGCCGCAGACTGCCGCTGCGGGCCGCGGCCATGCTGCTGCGGGTCCTGCGGGAGAGCGACGACCCGAACGCCGCCCGCCTCGAACACCTGGTCGCGACCTGGAGCCATGCCTTCGCGGACCGCTTCAAGGCCCGCTGGGTGCCCTTGGCGCACCAGGTCGAGCACCAGTCCCGCACGGTGCTCGCGACGGCGCTGTACGCCCGCGACCGGGCCGACTGAGCGGCCGTACGGGAACGGCCTCCACGCGGGCGCGTGGAGGCCGTGGGAGAGGCGCGGCGGGGTGGCGGGGGTGTCAGCCGTCGAGGGCGAAGACGGCGCCCGTCCGGGCGCCCATGACGCACTTGTTGGTGAAGGTCTCCGTGTAGTCGACGGGCCGTCCGTTCCACTCCCCGCGCGCGTGGGCGGTCACCGGGGCGTGGACCATCGGGCACAGGACGTCACGGGGCGCGATGGCGCGGACGTCGCCGCCGGCCGCCGTCAGCTCGGCGCAGGCCTCGGCGGCGCGGCCGTGGCCCTGGGGCGGGTCGCACAGCAGCAGGGTGCCGCGCGTGTCGCTGGAGCGGGCGTCGCCCGTGGTGACGGTGACGAAGAGCCAGTCGCCGCGGGCGGCCTCCTGGACGGTCGCCCGCGCCGGGGCGGCGCCGGCGAGGAGGAGGACGGCGGCCGCGCCCAGCAGCCCGCCGCGGACGGCTCTCGCCGTGGTGGTGTACGTGGTGTGGGTCATTCCCGGTGCATCGGCACGGCGGCTTCCGTACCCCAGCCCGACTCACCCGAACGGGAGCGGGCGGGCCCGTGCCGTGCGGCGAGTTCGAACGCGGCGAGCACCACCCGGGACTGGTACTCCACCTGGCGGGCGACCGGGATCCAGCGCGCCCCGCAGCCGTCGCGGTAGTCGGCGCACCAGTCGTCGATCAGCCGTTCCAGTTCGGGCAGCGCACCGGCCGGGTCGGTGCCGGCGCGGGTCACGAGCTGGTGCAGGAGCCCCGCCGTGCGCAGTGCGAGCCGGCGTCCGGCGATGCGCAGGGCGGCGAGGTGGCCGGTGCTGAGCAGCGGCAGCGGGCGGGCGCCGTCGGGGACGTCGGGGTCCCAGGTGTCGGCGAGGCCGGGACAGACCAGTAAATAGTCCTCGACCGGGGCGAGCAGGCGCGCCGCGTCCGGGGCGCCCGAGACGTACGGGCGGATCCTCGCGAGGAGCACCTCCAGCAGGCGTGCGTCGCCGCGCAGTCCGTGGCTCACGGTCCGCAGGACGCCGGAGCGGTCCGCGGGCGGGCTGTCGTCCTCCACCGCCGCCACGCCCCACATGGGCGCCTCGACGACGGCCGTCACGGTGCCGTACCGATGGGGGTGGTACCAGGTGGACTCGACGGCGGCCTCCGTTATGGCGGCGGCCAGGTCACCCCGGCTGGGCGGTGGGATGCGGTAGACGGCCGGGCCCAGGTTCGGCCAGTACAGGGTGTCGTAGGGGCCGAGTTCGCGGGGTATGCCGAGGCCGGCCGCGATGTGCGCGACGCGCCGGGCGAGACCGGGCAGGTCGCGGGTGAGTTCGACGAAGCCGCCGCCGACGTCGACGCCGTGCAGGGAGCACTGGAAGACGGGCCGCAGTTCGTCGTGGAGGTCGAGCAGGGCGCGGGTCTCCGGCAGGGCGGCCGCGGCCGCGCCGTCGGGCAGCCATTCGGGCTGCTCCAGGAAGCCGGGCCGGAAGAAGTTCCGGAAGTAGCGGTCGAGGGTGTACGGGCCGCGCAGCCAGCCCTCGTTGCGGCGCAGGCCGTCGGGGTCGAGGCAGAGCAGCAGGTTCCAGGTGGCGTCGGCGCCGTCGGTGAGCCGGGGGTCGGCCAGGGCCCGTTCGGCCAGCCGCAGGGCGGTGGCGCCGCCCACGGGCTCGTTGGCGTGCGGGCCGGCGACGACGAGGGCCTGACGGCTGCCGTGGCCGACGGAGAGCAGCCACAGGGGCGTGCCCGCGCGGGACACTCCGGCCCTGCGCAGTCGGGTGTGGGCGGGGTGGCGGGCGACCAGGGCGGCCGCCCTGGCGCCGAGTTCGTCGACGGTCGGATAGCGGAGGAGGGGCGGCAGGGCACACCTCCACAATGTGGTGCCGTCGGTTCACCTGGTGTACATGGTGTACGCACAGTCAGTCACGACTTGTCGGGTACGTCAACACCATGAAGAGCAAAGGGATTTGACCCATCACAGCAGGTGAAGCCCAGGCCAGGGGTGTGTCCGGCTCAGTCGGACGCGAGCCGGAACCACATCCGCCCGAACCCGACCTGATCGCCCTCGCGCACGACGGCGGCACCGATGACCCGACGGCCGTTCACCGTCGTGCCGTTGGTGGAACCGAGGTCCCGCAGCACCCACATGCCGCCCTGGCGGCTGAGCTCGGCGTGCACCCGGGAGACCGTCTCGTGGGTCAGCCGCAGGCCGTTGGCGGGGTCCCGGCCGATCCGCAGGGGGTGGCCGCCGCCTGGGTGGGGCAGCAGCAGCTTGGGCAGCCGCTCGGCCTGCCAGGCCCTGCGCAGCCGTACGGTGAAGCCGGAGACCGCTTCGACGGTGCCGAACACCAGGCGCGAGAGGCGGCTCTCGGTGGGCAGGTCGGCGGTGAGGGCGGCGAGTTCGTCGGACCGCCGGGCGGACAGGGCCAGTTCCATCCGCCGGACGAACGTGTCGTGCGACAGCCGGCCCATGGCGACGCCGTCGCGGAGCACCTTCAGCGCCTGGTCGCGCTCCGCGTCGGACAGCCGCGCGGGGTACGTGTTGAACTCGAAGGACGACGTCACGTTCGTGATTGTCGGGCAGCGGGCGCCGGGTGTCCAGAAAACACAGGAACGCCCGCCCCGCGCGCGTGCCCGACGACACCTGCCGCAAAGGGACGGATTCGACCGCGTATTGATCGCGTTTGAAGCACCATGGACGGGCTACATCACGGTGAGCAGACGAAGGGGAACCGTCCGTGCAGTTCGAGGTGTGGGCACCGCAGGCAGACCGTGTGACGCTCCAGTGCGACGGCGTCACGCGCGTGTTGGAGCGCGATCCGCAGCGCGCGGGGTGGTGGAGGGGCGAGGCGGAGGCGCGGGACGGCTCGCGGTACGGCTTCGCGCTGGACGACGGCTCCGTGCTGCCCGATCCGCGCTCGCGCCGGCAGCCGGACGGCCCGGACGGGTTGAGCGCGGTCGTCGAGCACGACCGGTACACCTGGCGTACGGAATGGGCGGGGCGCCCCCTGCCCGGCGCGGTCCTCTACGAGCTGCACGTGGGCACGTACACGCGCGAGGGCACCCTGGACGCGGCCGCCGATCGGCTCGGGCACCTGGCCGAACTGGGCGTCACCCACGTCGAGTTGATGCCGCTGTGCCCCTTCCCGGGGCGGCACGGCTGGGGGTACGAGGGCGTCTCGCTGTGGGCGGTGCACGAGCCGTACGGCGGGCCCGAGGCGCTGAAACGCTTCGTCGACCGCGCCCACGAGCTCGGTCTGGGGGTGGTCCTGGACGTGGTCCACAACCACCTGGGCCCCTCCGGCAACTACCTGCCGCGCTTCGGGCCGTACTTCACGGACACCCACCACACGCCGTGGGGCTCCGCGGTGAACCTGGACGCGCCGGGTTCGGACGAGGTGCGCGCGTTCCTCCTGGGCAGTGCGCTGGCCTGGCTCAGGGACTACCGGATCGACGGGCTGCGCCTGGACGCGGTGCACGCGCTGGCCGACACGCGCGCGTGCCACTTCCTGGAGGAGCTGTCGACGGCGGTGGACGCCCTCGCCGCCGACCAGGGCAGGCCGCTGTTCCTGGTCGCCGAGTCCGACCTGAACGACCCGCGGCTGATCACCCCGCGCGCGGAGGGCGGTCTCGGCCTGCACGCGCAGTGGAACGACGACTTCCACCACGCCCTGCACACGGCCCTGACCGGGGAGTCCCAGGGCTACTACGCCGACTTCGGGCGCGCCCCGCTCACGGCGCTCGCCAAGACGCTCACCGGCGGCTACTTCCACGACGGCACGTACTCCAGCTTCCGGGGACGCTCCCACGGCCGTCCGCTGGACCGGTCGCGGGTGGCGGGGCACCGGCTGCTCGGCTACACCCAGACCCACGACCAGATCGGCAACCGCGCCCAGGGCGACCGCCTCTCGGCCACCCTCTCCCCCGGGCTGCTGGCCTGCGCGGCGACACTGATGCTGACCGCGCCGTTCACCCCGATGCTGTTCATGGGCGAGGAGTGGGCGGCGGGCACGCCCTGGCAGTTCTTCACCGACCACACCGACGCCGAGCTCGCCGACGCCGTACGACGCGGCAGGCGGCGGGAGTTCGCGGCGCACGGCTGGGCCGAGGAAGACATCCCCGACCCCCAGGACCCGGCGACCCGTGAGCGCTCGTGCCTCGACTGGTCCGAACCCGAACGTGAGCCGCACGCGCGCGTACTGGCCTGGTACCGCCGCCTCCTGGCCCTGCGCCACGAACAGGCGGACCTCACCGACCCCGACCTCGCCGACACCAAGGTCGCCCACGACGAACACGAGCGATGGCTCGCCTTCCGCCGCGGCGACGTCCGCGTCGCGGTGAACCTCTCCAAGAAGACGGCGGCGATCCCCCTGGGACCGCGCGAAGCCCGTGTACTGGCCGCCTGGGAGCCCGTCGAGGGACCGGGGGCGGACGGCGTGCTGCAGGTGCCCGGGGAGTCGGCCGTGGTGCTGCTCCAGACGTGACCGGACGGCGGCGCCGGCCCGGACGTAAGCGTGTGCGCAATCGCTTACGTCCGGGGGTCGGCGTCCCGGCGGACGGGCGCCACCGCAGGCGCCACCGCAAACCACCGCCCCGCTCTACAACTCCGCGTCGTCCGTCTCCTCGTCCCGCAGTTCCGTGACGCGTTCCAGCAGGATCGCCTCCCACGCGCGGCGGAGACGGGTGCGCAGGAGGGGCAGGGGGGTGGCGTCGCGGCCTTCGAGGCGGGCGGCGAGGTGGATGACCGTGTCGCAGCGGGCGAGCCAGAGGCCGCGCAGGCAGGGGCGGGCGCCGTAGCCGGCGAGGGTGGCGGCGCGGACCGCGGCCGGGGAGCCGACGGCGAGGGCGAGTCCCGCGATGTCCTCGGCGGGGTCGCCGACGACCGCGTCGCCCCAGTCGAGGACGCCGCGCACCCGGCCGTCCGCGCTGACCACGAGGTGCTCGCCCGTGAGGTTGTGGTGGACGAGGACCGCGCCACCGGCCTGCGCGGCGAGCTGGACGGCGGCGGACGGCGCCAGCTGGGCCAGGCGGGCGGGGTCGAACTCGTCGGCGGGGGCGAGGCGTTCGACGGCCCGTCCGGCCTCCCGGCGCAGCGCCTCCAGGGACCGCGGGGTGGTCCGCGGCACCCCCAGCGCCTCGGCCTGGCGGACCGGCACCTCGCGCAGCCCCGTGAGCAGCCCGGCCAGGTCGGCCTCGCCGACGGCGGACACGTCGTGCTCCTCCCCCGAGCCGCCGGGCAGCCGGGTGTCCAGCGTGTAGGCCAGCCCGGGCGCCCATTCGCCGTGCGCGACACCGGTCGGCACCGCGACCGGCAGATGCGGTCGCACCAGGTCGCGCAGACGCAGTTCGCGGCGCTGCCGGACGGTGGCCTCGCGGTCGGGGGCGAGCCGCAGCACATGGCGGGTGCCGACCCACCAGGTGGTCTGCCCGCCGCCCTCGGCGACGGGCCGGAGCTCGGGTCCGGGGGCGTCGGCCGCGCCGGCCGGGCTGTCCTTGAGCAGGGAACGGACCAGTCGGCGGACGGTGTCCGCGGTGGGTGTCGGTGCCTGGGTCATGGTCGCGCCGTAGTCGCTCGAAGGGAGGAGGGGGCTCCGGAGGCGGTCAGTCCACTATGACCATCTCGCGGGACGTGTCGTTGAGGCGGCGGCCACCGTCCTCGGTGACGGTGACGATGTCCTCGATCCGTACCCCGAAACGGCCCGGCAAATAAATACCCGGCTCCACGGAGAAGCACATGCCGGGCACGAGGGGCTGTTCCTCGCCCTCCACCATGTAGGGCGGCTCGTGGGTGGTGACGCCGATGCCGTGCCCGGTGCGGTGGATGAAGTACTCGCCGTAGCCGGCGTCGGCGATGACCGCGCGGGCCGCCCGATCCACCTCCTGGCAGGACACGCCGGGCCGGACGGCCCGGAATCCGGCCTCCTGGGCCTCGCGGACCACGGCGTGGACCCTGCGCTCCTCGTCGGTGGGCTCGCCCACGTGGACGGTGCGGGAGGTGTCGGAGCCGTAGCCGTCCTTGAGGCCGCCGAAGTCCAGGACGACCATGTCGCCGGGCTGGATGACCCGGTCGCCGACCTCGTGGTGCGGGTTGGCGCCATTGGGCCCTGAGGCGACGATCGTGAAGTCGACGGTCGCGTGGCCGTGCCGGCGCAGCAGCCGAGCGAGTTCCGCGGCGATCTCGGACTCCCTGCGGCCGGTGAAGGCCACGTTCCGGATCTCCTCGAACGTCGCGTCCGCGGCCGCTCCCGCCGCCGCCAGCAGCTCCAGCTCGGCGGCGTCCTTGACGGCACGCAGCATCGGTAGGGCCTCGGTGAGGGAGGCGTAGGTGGTGCCGGGCAGCGTCCTCTGCAGGCCCAGCAGGTGCAGGGACCAGGTGTTGTCGCTGATGCCGAAACGGCCCGCGCCGTCGAGGAGGGCGGCGGTGGCGGCGTAGGGGTCCTTGCCGTCGGTCCAGTCGCGCAGGGTGAGGGCGGGCGCGCCGGTGGCCTTCGCGGCGTCCGGGGCCTCCAGGGTGGGCACGACGAGGACAGGGTCGCGGTCGGGGGCGAGGACCAGCAGGGTGAGCCGTTCGGTGGTCGCGGTGGGCGCGTAGCCGGTGAGCCACACCAGGTCCGGTCCCGGGGCCACCAGGAGCCCGGCGAGCCCGGCGTCGGCGGCGGCGCGCGCCGCACGCTCCATACGGGCCCGGTAGTCGTCGGCGGTGAAGGGCGCGCGCGTGCTGCCGGTCATCCGGGCCTCCCTGAGCGGGTGAAAGGACTACGGGCAGCATCCTGCCCGGACGGCGTGGGCGGCGCGAGCCGGTCGGCGGGTGTTTCGGGCGAGCGGCCGGCCACGGATCAGCTCTCCAGTGCCATGCGGACGCCGAGGAGCAGCAGCACGCCCCCGGAGACCTGTTCCAGGCGCCGGCGCACTCCCGCGCGGGACAGTACGGACTTCAGACGGCCCACGAACCACACGTACAGTCCGTAGTAGCCGACCTCGTAGACCGCCCAGAGTGCGGCGAGTCCCACCATGGCCGGCAGGTGCGGTGCGCCTCGCGGGACGAACTGCGGGAGGAAGGACAGGGCGAAGACGGCCGCCTTCGGGTTGGCGAGGTTGAGCAGCAGTCCGGCGCGGTAGGCGGACCAGCCGGTCTTCCCGGAGCTCTCCCAGCCGCCCTCTGCCGCCTCTCCTCGGGAACGGCGCGCCTGGCGCAGGGCCTGGACGCCGAAGACGACGAGCACGACGGCACCGGCGATCCGCATGACGTCGTAGGCGATCTCGGAGGCCGTCAGCAGTGCGGTCAGGCCGAGTGCGGCGGCGACGCCCCAGACGAAGACGCCGGTCTCGTTGCCGAGGACGGTCAGGAAGCCGGAGCGTCTGCTGTGCAGCGACTGCTTGATGATCAGTACGGTGCTCGGTCCGGGGGAGGCGGCGATGAGCGTGCAGGCCCCGAGGAAGGCGATGAGGGTACTCGGCATGGGCCCATCGTGGCGTGCCCGGCCGGAACCGGACCAGTGGTTTTGCGGCGGGTGCGGCTGGTCACGTGACGATTCCGGGTACCGCCGCCAACTGCTGGTAGCCACCGCCTCGGTGACGCACCGTCAGGACGATCTGCTTGCCGGGGCGGGCCTCGGCCACGGCGTGCGCGAGGTCGGCCGCGGAGTCGATACGGGTGCGGCCGAACGCGAGGAGTACGTCGCCCCTGACCAGCCCCGCCGAGTAGCCCGGGCCGGGCACGTGCACGCCGACGACCTGGGCGCCCGCCTTCTCGGCGTCCACGACCTCCAGGCCGAGGGTCGCCCGCGCGCGTGCGGACGCGGGACCAGCGGGCGGCCCCGAAGGGCCGGAGTCCGCCGGAACAGACGGGCTCCCCTGCGCACCCGGCACCCCCGGTGCCCCCTGCCCGGCCTGCCCGGCCTGTCGCTGGAGCTCGGCGAGCCTGCTCATGCCGATCACCGTGGCGCCGATGGTGCCGAGGCCGACCCCGGACAGGACCAGGACCGTCCCGACGGACAGGGCGAACAGCACGGCCCGCAGACGTCGGCCCCGCCGCCGGGCGGCGTGCGGACGCCGGACGGGGGTGGGTCCGGTGCCACCGCCGGGGTCCTGACCTGGCATCGGCTTGGGGCGCAACGCGGTCTGTTCCATGGATCGCCTCCGGCTGGTGCGGATCGCTTCCGGCGGATGTGGATCGATCCCGGCTGATGCTCTACCCGGTGCGCCGGCGCACCACGAGCCACGAACGAGTGAGACTGACCGGTGGTCAGGGACGGGAAGTCATAGCCGTCATGGCAGGTGAGGGCACCTCTCACCCGCCGTCGGCCAGCGCGCTCACGAGGGCCGCCGCCCCTCCTGCGGGCGTGCCCGCGTACACCAGTTCGGTCCGGTGGACGACCCTCGGCTCGGTGACCGGGACCGCGACCGCGCCCGGCACGCCGGTGGCCGCCGACCGGGGCAGCAGGGTGAGGCCGTGGCCCGCGGCGGACAGGGTGGTCAGGGTGCGGACGTCGGTGCCCTCGTAGCGCAGGGCGGGACGGAATCCGTGGCCGCCGTTCGCCGCGCGGAGCCGGGTCAGCGGCAGTCCGGCGTCGGGCGCGTCCAGCCAGCGCGCGTCGGCGAGGTCGCCCAGGCGCAGCCCGGCGCGCCGGGACAGGGGGTGGTCGTCGGGGAGCAGGACGCACACGGGTTCCTCGGCCACGCCGCGTGCGGTGAGCGGGGCCACGTCGGGCAGGCGCAGCGGGTCGCTGGGGGCGACCAGTCCGTCCACCAGGCCGATCTGGACGGCGCCGGTGGCGACGGCCGCCGGGATCTCCTCCCGGGGCAGCACCCGTACCGTCGCGCCCACGGCCGGGAGGGCGGCCAGGGCGCGCGGCCCGAGGGCCGTGGGCGAGGCGGCGAGCGTCAGCCCCGGCTCGGGCGCGGCGGCCATCCGTACGACGTCCGCGCGGGCCGCGTCCAGGCGCAGCAGCAGCGGGCCCGCGTGTTCGAGGAGCCGCTCGCCGGCCGCCGTGGGGGCGACGGGGCGGCGGGTGAGCAGGGGTGCGCCCAGGTCCTGTTCGAGTGCGGCGATGTGCTGGGAGACGGCCGACTGGGTGTAGCCGAGGTGGCGCGCGGCCTCGGAGAAGGAGGCGAGGCGGGTGACGGCCAGGTAGGTGCGCAGGAGGTGCGGGTCCATGCGCGCCAGCATCGCACCGGCGGTCGCATCAGTTCTGCTGATGGACAGTGCAGACATCATCGTTGGACGCGATCCGGGGCCCGCGCCCAGGATGAGGCCATGACGAATCCCGCGGCACCGACCGCCCGTACGGCCCGGCTCGCCCTGGTCGGCGACCGCTCCCCCGAGGTCGCCTCCCACACGCGCGTCCCGCTCCTGCTCGACGCCCTCGCCGAACGCGACCGGCTCGTCCTCGACGCGTACTGGATCCCGTCCGAGGAGGCCGGCGACGAGGACGCGGTCCGGGGGTTCGACGCGGTGTGGGTGCTGCCGGGCAGCCCGTACCGCAGCGAGGCCGGGGTGCTCGCCGCGATCCGCACCGCGCGCGTGGCGGGCATCCCGTTCCTGGGCACGTGCGGCGGGTTCCAGCACGCGCTTCTGGAGTACGCCCGTCACGTGTGCGGGCTCACGCGGGTGGCGCACGCCGAGAACGACCCCGGCGCCGAGGACCCGCTCATCGAACCGCTGGCCTGTTCACTGGTGGGCCACGAGAGCGTCGTCCTGATCGAACCGGGCTCGCTCGCCCAGTCCGTCATCGGCTCGGAACGCACGGTCGAGCGCTACTTCTGCGCCTACGGCCCCTCCCGTCACCTCGACACCCTGCGCACCCATGGGCTGCGCTTCTCCGGGCACGACGAGGACGGCAACGTGCGCGTCGCCGAACTCCCCGGCCACCCCTTCTTCCTGGCCACGCTCTTCCAGCCCGAGCTCTCCGGCGACGGCGCCCGCCCGCACCCGGTCGTACGGGCGATGGCGCGGGCGGCGGTCGAGCACGCGGCGGGTCAGCCGGTCACGGGCACGGCGGGCGCCTGATCCGGGAGGAAGCCGTGGGTGCGCCGGGCGAGGTAGTCGGCCTTGTAACGGTCCACCTCCTGGTGCCAGTTGAGGATGCCGGCGAGCCAGTTGCGCAGGTCGTCGACGTAGTCGCGCATGATGGCGCGGGCTTCCTCGGAGAGGTCGAAGTCGTCGTGGACGACGGGCAGTTCGTGCGCGACGACGTGCTCGAACTGCCGCATCCGCTGGGTCATGAGGTCGTGGACGACACCCAGGGCGGTCGGGTAGTCGACGCCGAAGAAGTTCTGTACGACGAGGATCGCGTTGTGGATCTCGCCCTCGTACTCGATCTCCTTCTGATACGAGAAGACGTCGTTGAGCAGGCACGCGTAGTCGACGGCGGCGTTCTCCAGGGAGCGCACGGGCCCGCTGCGGTAGACCTCGGGTGGGACGGCGGGGCCGTGGCCCATGCGGCACAGGCTCAGGGTGAGGTCGGAGCCGAAGGTGGCGCGGCGCATCTCCAGGTAGTCGACGGGGTCCGGGATGCGGTTCTGGAGCTGGTTGGACAGCTCCCACACCCAGCTCTCCGTCATCACATCGACCGCGTCCTTGAGGGTCTGCCGCTGGTCGGGGGTCATCGGCGCCGTGGTGAGGGCCCACAGGTCGACGAGTCCGCGCTCCATGCCGTTGAGGGGGACGAGGGTCTGCTCGCCGTCCACGGGCATGCAGGCGGACAGGCGTTGGGTGGTGAGGCGGGCGGCGGCCAGGTCGCGGCGGTGGCCGAAGACGAGGGGGTAGTAGTCGTCGCCGTAGGTGCCCCAGGCGAGCCATCGCGAACTGAGGTCCAGGGCGTCGGGAGTGGCGTCCGGGTCGAGGCCGGCCGAGCAGAGCGGAAGGTCGTAGGCGGCGAGTTTGTCCTCGTCCCAGACGCCCTCCTGGAGCATGCCCATGCGGTGCGTCCACTCGGTGAGGCGGGTGCGGGCGCCGTCCAGATGCGGGCTGAGCTCGACCTGGAAGGGCATGTGGAAGTCGGGCAGCAGGGAGGGGCCGACCTTCTGGTACGGCACGTGGGTGTAGGCGCGCAGCCGTTCGGCGCCGGCCGAGGCGAGCAGGGCGCCGACGTCGGCGGCGGAGGTGCCGGGGCCGGTGAGGCCCTGCCAGGGCTGGGTGGAGCGGGCGCGCGCGTTCATGTACCGGCTCGACTTCATGTGCCACTCGTGGCCGCCGGACTGCCAGTCCTGCAGGCCCCGGGTGTACGCGGCGACGGCGGTGACCTCGGCCGGGGTGAGCCCCTCGGCCAGGGCCAGGGCGGGCACCTCGGTGAGGGCGGTGTGCTCGAACTGGTGCAGGCGTGAGGTGAGGACGTCGTTGACGGTGTCGGCGGCCTCCTGGGTGGTGCAGTCGAAGAAGGTCTCCAGGACGAGCACGCCGTTGCTGTTCTCGCCCTCGTCCTCGACCTCGCGCTGGTAGGAGAAGAGGTCGTTGCGCAGGTGGACGGCGTCGGAGAAGGTCTCCATCAGCACCCTGAGCGGCCTGGATCCGGCCACGGCGGCGGGGACCTCGGAGGTCGCGTACTCCACGAGCCCGGCCGACCAGGGGGCGCCGCCCACCTTGCGGCGCATCTCGATGTACTCGACGGGGTTGGCGATCCGCCCCTCGTTGATGTTGGAGAGCTCCCACAGGGACTCGTTGAGCAGGTGCTCGGTGGCGACGGCGAAGCGGCGGCGCCAGTCGGCGGACATGGCCGGCACCGTGCGCGTCCACAGGTCGGCCAGGCCCGCCTCCACCGGGTTCTGCGGCTCGGGCATCGCGGTGGCGAGGTCCATGGGCATGAACAGCGGCAGCCGGTCCAGATAGGCCTTGCCGCCGGCGCGGTCCTGGGTGCGCTTGAACATCTCCAGGAAGTGGTCGTCGAAGAAGAAGACCCACACGTACCAGTCGGTGATCAGGGAGAGCGCCGGGCCGTCGCAGTCGGGATGGGTGTAGGCGCAGAGCAGGCCGTAGTCGTGCGCGTCGAGGTCGGACTGCTCCCAGACCCCGGATCCCTCCAGCATGCCCATCTCGCGCGCCCACGCGGTCGAATGGGCGCGCGCCTCGTCGACATGAGGGTTCAGCCGCGCGGGGTACGGCATGTAGAAGTGCGGGAGTTCGAAGGGCTGCTGCGTCATGGCCGGGGCCCTACCCACGGCTCCGGGAGGGCATCCGGAGGCGAAGACATGATCACACCATCGTGTGAATCGGACGTGAATCCGGGAGTTCTCGACGGGCCTTGTGGCGTTCATCTCTACGCGCGCAGACTGCGGGAGTTCACGAGCCCTTTCCCGACCGGGAGTTCCGATGAACCACACCTCTCGAACGACGGACCACACCGCCGGACCGCTGTCGCGCCGTGCCACGCTCGCCGCGTTCGCCGGGGCGGCCCTGGCCGGCGCCTCGGCGCTGCCCGCCGCCGCACAGCCCGCGCCGGCGACGGGCCGTCGCACGGTGCGCTTCGCCACGTTCAACGCCTCCCTGAACCGCGGCACCGAGGGCGCCCTCGTCACCGACCTGTCCACCCCGGACAACGCGCAGGCGCGCAACGCCGCCGAGACCATCCAGCGCGTCGACCCGGACGTGCTCCTGGTCAACGAGTTCGACCACGACGACCGGAGCACCGCCGCGGCCCTGTTCCAGCGCAACTACCTCTCCGTCGGACAGAGCGGCGCCCGGCCGATCCGCTTCCCGTACCGCTTCACCGCTCCGGTGAACACGGGCGTCGCCTCCGGCGTGGACCTGGACGGGCGCAACGGCGCGGTGACGACGCCGGGTTCGGACGCCTACGGCCAGGACGCCTTCGGGTACGGCCTCTTCCCGGGGCAGTACGGCATGCTCGTGCTCTCCAAGTACCCGATCGACACCCGCGCGGTGCGCACCTTCCAGCGCTTCCTGTGGAAGGACATGCCGGAGAACGTCATGCCGGAGGGCTACTACAGCGCCGAGGCCCGGGCGATCCTGCGGCTGTCCTCGAAGAGCCACTGGGACGTGCCCGTGCGCCTCGGGCACGCCGCCCGCGACACCGTCCACTTCCTCGTCTCGCACCCGACCCCGCCCACCTTCGACGGCCCCGAGGACCGCAACGGCCGGCGCAACCACGACGAGATCCGGCTGTGGGCCGACTACATCTCCGGGCGTCGGCGCAGCGCCTATCTCTACGACGACCAGGGCGTCCGGGGCGGGCTGCGGCCGGGCGCGCGGTTCGTGATCGCGGGCGACCTGAACGCCGACCCGTTCGACGGCGACAGCTACGACCACGCCGTACGGCAGTTGCTGGACCACCCGGCGGTGCGGTTGCCGCGGACCGCGCCCTCCAGCGCGGGCGGTGTGGAGGCGGCGCGGGTGCAGGGCGGGGCGAACGCCGCGCACCGGGGGAACCCGGCGTACGACACGGCCGACTTCGGTGACGGCGCTCCCGGGAATCTGCGCGTCGACCACGTCATCCCCTCCCGGGGGCTGATACCGCGCGCGAACGGCGTCTTCTGGCCCACGTCCGACGACCCGCTGTACCGGTTGGTGGGCAACGGCACGACCGTTCCGACCTCGGACCACCGGCTGGTGTGGCAGGACGTTCAGGTGGTCTGACCGCGCACCGCCCGGCCCACCCGCGCCCGCAGCGCCACGAACTCGGGCAGTCCCCTGGTGGCGATCTGGTCGCGGGTGCCGGGCAGGTCGACGGGCAGGTCGAGGACGATCCGGGCGGCCGGGGCCGCGGAGAGGGCCACCACGCGGTCACCGACGTAGACGCTCTCGTCGATGTCGTGGGTGACGAACACGATGGTCGTGTCGTCGGTGTGGTGGACCTCCAGGAGGAGGTCCTCCAGGTCCTCGCGGGTCTGGGCGTCGAGGGAGCCGAAGGGTTCGTCCATGAGCAGGAGGGTGGGGCGGCAGACCAGGGCGCGGGCGATGGCGACGCGCTGCTGCATGCCGCCGGAGAGCTGCCAGGGGTGGCGCCGTGCGGTGCCGGTCAGGCCGACGCGCTCCAGGATGCGGTCCGCCTCGGCCCGCCGTTCGGCCCGGCCGAGGCCCTGGCGGCGCAGCGGGAGTGCCACGTTGTCGCGGACCGTGAGCCACGGCAGGAGGGAGCGGCCGTAGTCCTGGAAGACGACGGCGAGCCGGTCGGGGACGCCCGTGACCGGGGTGCCGTCGATCTCGACGGTGCCCTCCCGGGTGGGCAGCAGACCGGCGATCGTGCGCAGCAGGGTGGACTTGCCGCAACCCGACGGGCCGACCACGCACAGGAGTTGGCCGGCGGGGACGGTCAGCGTGAGGTCGTGCAGGACCTGGTGGTCGCCGTAGTGCTGGCCCACCGCGGAGAGCCGGAGCATGTGACGCGTGGTCCGTCCTGCCGTGCTCATGGTGCTCATAGGGCCTTCCCCCTGCCGATCAGCCGTTTCTCGACGGCCAGCAGGCCGGTGTTGAGGAGGTGTCCGAGGGCGCCGAGCAGGACCAGCGCCGCCCATACGGTCAGCAGGTCGGAGCGGGTCTGGGCGTCGGTGAGCGTGAAGCCGATGCCGTTCTCGGTGCCCGGCAGCAGTTCCGAGAACACCATGAGGATGAGCGAGAGCGAAAGGCTCAGGCGCAGTCCCGCGAAGATCCGGGGCAGCGCCGAGGGCAGGACCACGAACCACAGGCGTTCGGCGGTGTTCAGGCGCAGCACGGCCGCGACGTCGAGCCGCAGCGGATCGGTGTTGCGGGCGCCCGCCGCGGTGTTGATCAGCACCGGCCAGACGGCGCTGAAGACGATCGACGCGATCTGCATGGGCGTACCGAAGGAGAAGATCACCACGAAGACGGGGACCAGGGCGGGCGGCGGGACGGCGCGGGCGAACTGGAGGACCGGGTTGCACAGCGCGTACGCCCGACGGGAGCGGCCGACCGCGAGACCGAGGACGATCCCGGCGACGGCCGCGACGGCGAACCCGGCGGCCATCCGGCCGAGGCTGGGCAGGATGTCGTCCACGGCGGCCGAGGTGAGGAAGGCGTGCCGGGCGGGCCCGGAGAACCACAGGTCGTACGCGTGGCGCGCGATACGGCCGGGTGGCGGGAAGTAGACGCTGCCGTGGGCGCGGGCGACCGCCTCCCAGACACCGACCGCGAGGACGAGCACCGACCAGCGCAGGAGGACGTGGTGGGCGACGGTGCCGAAGCGATCTTGACGGGGGCTAGGTGCGGTGTTCTTGGCGCGGCGGCTCTTGATGCGGGTGCTCTTGATGCGGGTGCTCTTGGTACGGGTGCTCTTGATGCGGCTGCTCCTGGTGCGGTTGCCCTGTGTGCCGCTGCCCTGCGTGTCGCCGCCGCCGTGTGTGCCGCCGCCCCGGGGCGCGGCCGTTCCGGGTCGGCCGACGGGCGTGCCCGGCTCCCCGCTCATCCCCGTGCCCCCTGCTCGGCGGCGGCCCGCTGCTCCGGTGTCCAGGGGAAGAGCCGGCGTTCCGCGCCCACCAGCACGCCGTTGATGACCAGGCCCAGCGTGCCCGCCCAGACCACGCCGGCGAGGACGTCCCGGTTGCCGTCCGTGGCCAGGCCCGCCTGGGCGATGAAGATGCCGAGGCCCTCGCCGAAGCCGGCGAGGATCTCGGTGGCCACGGCCAGGATGAGCGCGACGGCCGCCGAGATCCGGATACCGGCGGCGATGAAGGGGGCGGTGCCGGGCAGCTCCACCCGCAGCAGCACCGCGAGGCGTCCGAAGCCGAAGGCGCGCAGGGTCTCCTTGGCCAGCGGATCGGTCTCACCGAGGCCGTAGACGGTGTTGAACAGGATCGGCCACACGCAGGCGTAGGTGATCAGCGCGACCTCGGTCTCGGTGCCGGAGCCGAGGAGCAGGGAGACCAGGGGGATCAGGGCGACGGAGGGCAGCGGCCGCAGGAACTCCACGATCGCGCGGGTGGCGGCGTCGACGACGGGCACGCTGCCCAGCAGCAGTCCGAGCGGCACGGCGACGGCGCAGGCGAGCGCGAGTCCCAGGAACCAGGCGCGCAGGGTGGCGCCGATCCCGTCGAGGAAGACCGGGTCGCCCGCCAACTCCACGGCACGGGCGAGCACTTCGGAGGCCGGCGGGAGATGGTTGCGGCGCACGAGCCCGGCCCGGCTGACCGCCTCGCAGACACCGAAGGCGAGGAGCACGCCGAGCAGCCCGAGCCACAGCTCCTGACGCCCCCTCAAACGCCGTGGCATCGGGGCCCTCTCACTTCACCAGCAGCGTCGCCGGATCGAGCGGCTTCTTCACCATCCGCCGCTTCTCCATGAGATCGGCGAGCCGGGTGATCTGCCCGCCGTCCATGACCGGCGGAAACACCGGCAGGTCGAGCGACTTCGCCTGGTCGGCGGTCACCTTGGTGTACGTCGGCAGGATGTCCCGTACGACCGACGGGTCGTCCTCGGCGATCTTCACGGCGGCCCGGATCGCCCGCTGGAAGGCCGTCAGGGTCTCGGCGTTGTCCGCGGCGAACGTCCGTGTCGTGATGTATCCGCTGAGGGGGATGGACTCGACGGGCGCGGACGAGCCGTCCACGAGCACCCGCGCACCCAACTCGTCCTGGATGGCGCTGTCGTAGGGCTCGACGACGTGCACGGCGTCGACCTGGCCCTTGTCCAGGGCGGCGCCCATCTGCGGGAAGGGGATCTGCCGGTAGACGGGCTCGCCGGCGCCCCGCTTCTCCAGGATCTCGTTGAAGGTCAGCGTCTGGACGTTGTTCAGGACGTTGACGGCGACCTTCCTGCCCGCGAGGTCGGCGACGCTCTTGATGTCCGAGTCCTTCGGCACCAGGACGTCCATCATGCGCGGCGCGGCCCGGATCGCCTCGGCGACGATACGGATGTCGAGGGTGCCCTGGTCGTGCGCCTGGAAGTAGGTCACGTAGTTGGCGCTGGCGACCATGTCGATCTGGCCCTTGGACAGGGCCGGCAGCGCCTGGAGGCTCTGCTGGATCTGCTGGACGCGGACGTCCAGCCCTTCCTTCTCGAACAGCCCCCGGTCCTGGGCGAGGTAGAGCATCGCGGAGTCGACCAGGGGCAGCGCGGCCACGGTGACCGTCTTCCGTCCGCCGCCCGGGGACGAGGAGTCCCCGTCGTCACCGCAGGACGCGAGCGCCAGTGTCAGGGCGACCGCGAGGGCCGCCGCCTTTGCCTTGCCGGAACACCATGGACGTAACGCCATGGGCGCATGATGACGGCTGACTTGTCATGATCACCACACCCAGACCGGCCGAATCACGGCTCACCTCACCTGGATCAGCGCGTGCGTGCCGCTGGTGCGCCAGCGCTGCCCCTCCGCGGCGACCAGGGCGGACTCCGTGTCCGCGGCGAGTCCGGCGATCACGTCGGACTTCAGGGTGCGCAGAGCCGCGACCGGACCCGGGAAGTGGGCGGTGACCTCCGCGAACGGCGTGGTCGGGGGCCAGCGGCGGTCGCCGACCAGGCGCCGGTAGTTGAGGTCGCCCTTGACGACGGTCAGGGTGGCCGCGGCGAGCTCCGCGCGGAAGTCGTCGGGCAGATCGGCGTAGGGCAGCGGGGCGCAGGAGAACGGGTGGGCGCGGACCGTGAGACTGCCGTCGGCCATGGCGGACCACAGGCGGCGCCCGTACCCGGCGGCCTCACCCGGCGCGTCCGTCAGCCGGCGCAGCGCGTCGACCACGTCGGCGGTGGTGGCGTCGGAGACGTAGTAGGGGTACGGCTTCACGTGCAGGACCGCTCGCCGGACGTGCCCCTGGGTGAGCAGATGGGCGATCAGGAGCAGGTCGGGGATCAGTTCGCGGCCCGCGTTGTCGGCGATCAGGCACAGCGTGTCCGCGCCTGTGAGCAGCCGCAGGAGGGTGTCGCCGTCGTCGGCGACCAGGCCGGGGACGGCCGCCCGGGCCTCGGCGTCGGCGTCGGAGAGCCGGAAGCCGAGGTCGGCGCGGTTGCCCCACAGCGAGCCGTGCAGCAGGGCCGCGGTCCGTTCGGCCACCGGACGGTCCGCGAGGTCGTCGAGCGCGGCGAGTTCCTCGTCCGTCTCCCGGGAGCGCAGCTCGGCGAGCTTGGAGGGGCGGAAGGGGTCGATGCCCTGCCAGGAGCCGGGGCCGAAGTAGCCGACGGCGTCGAGGAGTCGGCGGTAGAAGTGGCTCTCCGACCACAGCCACGGCACGTCGAACCAGGACCGTCCGACGTACGCGTCCATGCCCCAGGCCGCCCAGCGGTCCCGGTCGGCCGCGTCGGCGGGGAGCGGCTCGATCACGCCCTTGGCGCAGCTCTCCACCAGCGCGTCCAGGGCGCGATGCTGCTCGGGGCCGTAGGGGAACGCCTCCCGCACCTGGCGGACGATGGCGGGGTGCCGTTCGGCGAGCACGCCGTGGGGGAAGGAGCCGGGTTCGTTGCCGAGGATCACGGGTGCGGGCGGGGTGTCGGGCATGCGACTCACCGTATCGCGCGGGTCACTTCGTACAGAGCGGGTCACTTCGCCCTCGTGCGTGTCACAGCGGCCGCATGCGCGTCGCGATGCCCTGTCCGACCGAACCCGCCCCTGTCACATCACCCTGATCTCCCGTTCCAACTGCGTGACCAGCGTCAGGTAGCGGGCCCGGCGCGGCACCGGGACCAGGCCCCTGATCATGAGCTGCCACATCTCGGCCAGCCGGCGCGGCTGTCGGGTGACGGGTTCGACGGAGCGGCCCACCACACGGGTGCCGACGAAGAAGCAGACGAGGGAGTGGGCGGCGGCCTCGACGTCGGTGTCCGGGTGCAGGTCGGACTCCTTGAGCGCGCCCAGGAACCGGCGGGAGGCGATGTCCAGCCACTCGGTGAAGGGGTCGCGCAGCGGCGGCCGTACCTCCACTCCCCCGGTGGCCAGGCGCAGCCCGGCCCGGGGGATCGGGTCCTCCACGGACAGCCGCGCCAGGCCGAAGGTGATGCGCACCAGCGCTTCGAGGGAGGAGCAGCCCCGGGCGTCCGTGTCACTCGCCAGGCGGCGCGAGGCGCGCGACTGCAGCTCCATGATCGCGTGCGCCAGGTCCTCCTTGGCGGCGAAGTGGAAGTACAGGGCGCCCTTGGTCACTTGGGCGTGTTCGACGATGTCGCTCAGGCTGGTCGATTCGTAGCCGTGCCGGTCGAACAGATCGGCGGCGGCCGTGATGATGGTCGCGCGGGTCTGTTCGGCGCGTAACTGCCTCGGCATCGACGGGACACTCCTGCGGGAAAGAACGGGTCATGCCGTTTGTTTCTGGCTCTCGGTCCACGATAACTCACCATGCCCCGGTACCGACCACGCACGCGAAGACCGCCGAATCCCCTTGCGTTCCCACCACTTCGACATCACCGGCGGAACCCTCCGATGCCTGTAACCAGACGGGTTCGTCCAGTTCGGCGTAGCGATCGAAGGTGATGCGGAAGGACACCGGTGCACGGGTTCCGCGGGTCGCCACGCGCACCGCCTGGCGGGCGGCCTCCAGTAACAGCATCCCGGGGATGTGGTCGAGAGGGTGGTCGAAGAAAACGGGATGCGCGGTATCTACTCGCAGTTGCCAGCGGTCCGGACGGTCGGTCCGGGCCAGGACGACGTCCGTGGCCAGCGCCCGGCCGACCGCCGCGGGCGGTAACGGGGGCGGCAGCGGCAGGGCGGACACCGTGGCGGCCGTACGACCGCCCCGCAGCCGCCGGTAGACGGGCTCGCCCGCGCAGGTGAAGGTGACGCTCGACGCCGTCGCGACGCGTTCGCCGCCGCGCAGGACGTCCGCGGTGTAGCGGGCGCCCACGGTGCGGCGGCCCCGGTACTGCACGTCCACGAAGGCGACCTCGACGGTCACCTCTGCGGGGACCGCTCCCACCGCCAAGTACTGCGGAAACGTGCTCACTTCGAACTCCTGGAGCACGAAGTGGTGGTCGAGCGGCACGTCGTACTCGGTGTGCGCTATCAGCGTCCCGCTCTGCCGCACGGTCTCCACGACGAGCAGCGGGTCGTAGGCGGACCGGTCCGCCGACACGTGTAAGCCGTGGGCACGAGGCCATTGCGCGGTGACGGAGAACCGGTCGGGCGCGGTCCGCGTCCAACCGGTGAGGAAGGTCTCCGCGACGGCCGCGCGGTGGACGAGTTGACGGGGAACGGTCGCCGTCATGGACGGGGTCTCGGCAAGTTGCCGCGGTTGAGGCATGTCTCTCCCTACGGTCCCCCGAATGGCACGGCGGACGGTGAAAAGTCCGCTTCGGTGAGCGTTAGAGTACGAGCCGACCGGTTTGTTTTCAATGAGATCAGTCGGCGGCGCCCTATGATCGGGGTCACTGCGGCACACGATCGCCGGCTGATTCAACCCGGCGCAGTGGAGGGGCTCTTATGGCACGACAGGAGCGCGCCATCAGGACGCGCAGAGCGATCCTGGAAGCGGCGGGCGCGGTCTTCGACGAGCACGGATACACCTCCACCACCATCGCCATGGTGCTGGAGCGGGCCGAAGTCACCAAGGGCGCGCTGTACTTCCACTTCCCCTCCAAGGAGTCGTTGGCCCAGGCGGTGCTGGACGAGCAGGTGCCGTTCGGGGCGGTTCCTGAACAGCCCTGCAAGCTGCAGGAGATCATCGACATGACGTTCGTGGTGGCGCAGCGGCTGCTGACCGACCCGCTGCTGCGCGGGAGTGTGCGGCTGACGGTGGACCAGGCGACGCCGCCCGGGGTGGACCACACCGGGCCCTTCGTGAAGTGGGCGGAGCGGCTGATGGTGCTCATGGACCAGGCCGCCGCGCAGGGCGAGTTGCTGCCCACGGTGAGTTCCCGCGACACGGTGGAGCTGTTGGTGGGGGGCTTCGCGGGCATCCAGCTGATGTCGCGGGCGCTGACCAACCGGGGTGATCTCGCCCACCGGATCTCCGTCCTGTGGTCGCACATCCTGCCCAGCATCGCGGTGCCGGGGCTGCTGCTCGGCCTGGACAGCAGGGCCGACCGCGGTCTCCGCGTCCTCTCCGCGGTCCCCGTCCCGTGATCCTGGTGACCGGCGCCACCGGCACCGTCGGCCGGCTGGTGACCGAGCGGCTGTCCGGCACCGGTCCGGTGCGCCTGTTCACCCGTGATCCCCGCCGCGTCACGTCCACGGGTCCCGATGTCGAGGTCGCGGGAGGGGACTTCGATGATCCCGGCGGTCTGCGCGCCGCGCTGGTCGGCGTTCGGTCCGCACTGCTCGTCACCACGAACCCGTTGGCGCCCGCCCAGGACCGGAACTTCGTGACGGCCGCCCGTGCGGCGAGGGTCGGCCATGTGGTGAAGCTGTCGGCCCAGGCGGTGGCCGACACCGGCGCCGACGATCTGATCACCCGGTGGCAGCGCGACAACGAGGAGCTCCTGCGGGCGTCAGGCCTTGCCTGGACCTTTCTGCGCCCCCGTGCCTTCATGTCCAACACCCTGGGCTGGGCCCGCTCCGTCCGCGAGGAGGGGGTCGTCCGGGCGCCCGACGGCGCCTCGCGCAACGCCAGTGTCGATCCGCGGGACATCGCCGACGTGGCGGTACGGGTCCTGGCGGATCCGGCGGCACATGCGGGGCGGGCGTACCCGCTCACCGGGCCCGCCGCTCTGAGTGCCGTACAACAGACCGACATGCTCGGGGAGTTGCTGGGGCGTCCGCTGGAGTTCGTCGAGCTGACTCGGGAGGAGACGTTGTCCGGGCTGCTGGCGCGTTATCCGGAGCCCCTGGCGCACGCTCTGATGGAGAGCGCCGCCCGCGGACGGCAGGGGGCGAAGACGGGGGTCGATCCGACCGTTCCCGATCTGCTCGGCCGGCCCGCGCGCGGCTACCGTGCCTGGGCGCGCGATCACCTCGCGGCCTTCCGCGCCTGACGCTCGTACGGCGTACGGCGTACGGCGTACGGCGGACGGCGTACGGCGTACGGCGGACGGCGGACGGCGGACGGCGGACGGCGGACGGCGGGCCGGCCGATGCCCATCCGCATCGACCGGCCCGCCCGTTCGGGGGCACCGCCTGGGAAGGCTGCCTCAGAAGGTCAGCTTCCAGCTGTTGAGCGTGCCCGTGTCCTGCGCGGCGGTGTCCTGGACGCGCAGCTTCCAGGTGCCGTTGGCCGTCTCGGAGGAGGCGTCCACGGTGTAGGTGGTGGAGACGTTGTCCGCGGAGTCCGAGGTGCTCGCGGCCTTCAGGCGGTAGGCCGTGCCGTCCGGGGCCACCAGGTCGACGACCAGGTCACCGCGGAAGGTGTGGGTGATGTCGACGCCGACCTGGAGGGCGGCGGGGGCGTTGCCGGTACGGCCGCTGACGGCGATCGAGGACTCGACGGCCGAGCCGTTGTCCGGGACGGCGACCGCGGTGCCGCTGGTGAAGGTCGTGCCCGTGGTCGTACCGCCCTTGACCGCGGTGACGGTCTTCGCGGCGTCCGCCAGGCCCGCGCCGCAGCCGCCGGAGCAGGCGCCGGGCAGGGCACGGGCGTTGCTCTTGATGGCGGTCTCGATCTGCGCCGGGGTCAGCGCGGAGTTGGCCGACTTCATCAGCGCGACCAGGCCCGCGATGTGCGGGGTGGCCATGCTGGTGCCCTGGTAGTAGGCGTACGACTCCGAAGTGGGCGTCTTGGTACCGGAGTTGAGCGTGGACAGGATGCCGTTGGCGGTGCCGGTGCTGGTCTGGCCGCCGGGCGCCGAGATGTCCACGAGGGAGCCGTAGTTGGAGTAGGACGCCTTGGCGCCGGTGCGGCTGGTCGCGGCGACCGAGATGACGTTGTTGCAGTTGCCCGGGTTGTGGTTCGCGACGTTGTCGTTGTCGTTGCCCGCCGCGACGACGACGGTGGTACCGCGGTTCACGGCGCCGTTGATGGCGCTCTGGGTGGCGGAGGAGCAGGCCCCGTCACCACCGAGGCTCATGTTGATGACCTTGGCGACGTTGGTGTTGGCGGGCACGCCGGAGACGGTGCCGCCGGACGCCCAGGTGATGGCGTCGATGATGTCGGAGTCGTAGCCGCCGCACTTGCCGAGCACGCGCACCGGGGAGATCTTCGCGCCGTACGCGATGCCCGCGACGCCCTTGCTGTTGTTGGTCACCGCGGCGATGGTGCCGGCCACGTGGGTGCCGTGCCAGGAGGACGTGGAGGCCGGGACACCGGCGGCGCACTCGTTGGCGTTGTACCAGTCGCCCGGGTCGGCCGGGTTGCTGTCGCGGCCGTTGCCGTCGACGGAGACCGCGGTGTCGGCGATGAAGTCGTAGCCGCCGACGATGTTCGCGGCGAGGTCGCTGTGGGCGACGTAGCCGGTGTCGATGACGGCGACGGTGACGCCGGTGCCGGTGGTGGTGTTCCAGGCGCCGGGCACGTTCATGCCGGCGGTGGCCTCGAAGAGGTCCCACTGCTTGGCGTACTCGGTGTCGTTCGGGTCGGCCTGCGGCTGGTTCAGGCGGTCCGGGACGACGTAGGCGACCTGCGGGTCGGCCTTGAACTCGGCGACGACGTCGGCGACCTCGGCGGTGCTCGGGTTCGCGCCCAGGTCGACGAGGGCGGCTCCGGTGCCCAGGCGGCGCTGGAAGTCGACGTCCTCGCCGGTCTCCTTGCCCTTGGCGGCGGCGTCGGCCTCGGCGGCCGTGTTGGACCTGGCCTCGGCGGCGCCGGACTTGTAGCCGACGATGAGGCGCTCGGCCGGGGTGCCGGGCGCGGACTGGGCGAGCGCGGCCGGGACCGCGGCGGCCTCGGAGGCGGGCTCCTGGGCCACGGCGACCGTGGTGGTGGCGGCCGTGAGCAGAGCGGCGGAGACCGCGGCGACGGATATCAGCTTCCGTCTGGAGGAGTCAGGGGTGCGCAAGGGGGTGCCTTTCGTGGCCGCACTCCGGGCAGCGCGGAGTGGCGATCGATTCGCTTCGTCGATGAAGCGGCGGGGGGTGCATCGAGGAGCGCGCGGAGCCGGCCAAACGCGGTGCGACCCGTCCGGGGTTACCTGTGGGTCAGCAGTGCTGGAACGATAGGCAAAGAGATGGTCATCGGGATACAGGGGAAACCCTTGATCCGACCGGAAAACGACCCTCTACGCAGGCCGCTTGACCGGGATGGGGCGATTTCGTTCCGGCTCGGGGCGCCGTGAACGCTCCGGGCCGGTTTCCCGTACGTCAGGGGAGCACACCGCTCACCACGGGAAGCGGACCGTTCCCGTGCCGCCCGAGGAGACGTTCCGGATGCTCCGGATGACCGCACACCGCACCGCCGCCCTGGTGACGGCCGCCGCGAGCCCGCTGCTGCTGGGCCTGTGGGCGGCTGCACCGGCCCAGGCGCACGGCGCGCCGACGGATCCGGTCAGCCGGGTCTACGGCTGCTCCCCCGACGGCGGCGACGCGTCCGGTTCCGCCGCGTGCCGGGCGGCCGTCGCCGCGAACGGGTCGCCCTTCACCGCCTGGGACAACCTCCGTGTCGCGAACGTGAACGGGCGGGACCGGCAGACCATCCCCGACGGGGAGCTGTGCAGCGGCGGGCTGCCCGCCTACAAGGGGCTCGACCTGCCCCGCTCCGACTGGCCGTCGACCCGCCTGGATCCGGGCTCCACACTGACCATGCGGTACGTCTCGACGATCCCGCACACCGGCACGTTCAAGCTCTTCCTCACCAGGCCGGGCTACGACCCGACGAAACCGCTGACCTGGGCCGATCTGCCCGAGAAGCCCTTCGCCGAGGTGACGGACCCGGCGCTCACCAACGGCGCGTACCGGATCAGGGCGACGCTGCCGTCCGACCGTACGGGGCGGCAGGTGCTGTACACGATCTGGCAGAACAGCAGTACGCCGGACACCTATTACTCGTGCTCGGACGTGGTGTTCCCGGCGGCGAAGAGCGCGGCGGGCACCGGCGGTCCGGCCGGGAGCGGGAAACCGGCGAGCACCGGCCCCTCCCCCACGCGGCCCGCGGCGAAGACTCCGGTACGGAAGAGCCCGTCGCCGACGGCCGACCCCTCGCCCACCCCGCGCGCCGGGGCCGGCGCGCACGCCGACACCCACGCGGGCGCCGCTCCGTCCGGCACTCCGGTCGCCTCCTCGGGCGGCTCGGACTCCGGCCCGTCCGCGCCCATGGTGGCGGGCGGCGCCGCCGCGGTGCTGGTGCTCACCGGGGGCGCCGCCCTGGCGCTCCGTCTGCGCCGACGCTGAACCACCGCGTCACAGGGGTCAGTTCACGTGGACGACCTCACCGGCGGAGGTGGTCACGGGGCCGTACTTCGCGGTCCAGAAACCGTTGGCGGGGCACAGCGCCGAGCCGGAGGAGCGGGTGAAGGCCTGGTTGGCGAAGGCGATGCTGTTGTCGGCGTTGTCGGCCGTGCCGGTGAGGCTCGGCGCCTGGTAGACGCAGTTGACGCTGCCCAGCAGGGTGCGCAGCACGACGGTGGTCTGGATGGTGGTACCGCCCGCCGGGGTCACGGTGACGGTGCCGTCGGAGGACACGGATGTGGTGTACGGGAGGGCGTTGACCGTGATGCTGGTGACGCCGAGGACACCGACGTTGTTCGAGGTGCAGTTGCTGAAGGTCTGGCCGGTGAGCGACTCGGTGGCCGTGCCGGGCGCGGCCGGGTTGTCGGTGACGCCGGCGGTGAACTGCGAGGACGAGCAGGTGATGCCGCTGGTCCCGGTGGCGCTGGAGTAGAGGGTCGCGGTGGTGCCGGTGGCCAGGGAGGCGGTGAGGGTCTCGCCGACCGCCACGGCCGTTCCGCCGGGACCGCCGGTGGTCAGGACGTTGTCGTCGGCCGCCGACGCGGGAGAGACGGCGGTGAGCGAGAGGGCCGCGACGGTACCGGCGAGGGCGATGAGGGAACGCTTGCGCATGCGGGTGTGCCTCATTTCTGGGGTGGGGGTGCGGAATTTCTGGGTGGGGGTGCGGAACTTCCGGAGTGGGGGCGCGGATGATCCCCGTGAGGGATGTGCCGCCGACCCCCGTGGGAGATGTGCCGCTGACTCCCGTGAGGGATGTGCCGTTGCCGGCCGTGACGCCTTCTCCGTACGTGACGGACCGACAACGGCAGCCGGCCGGTGACCGGCCGAAGGCCCATGGGGGAGGGTCTCCGGCCGGGCCGGGCGGGAAGGGCTGCCCGGCACGGCCTCAGGGGGAAGCGACCGTGCGGGTGCCTGGAGGGTCGGGCTCGGGCCGTGACGTACCCGTGGGTCGGGCAGTGACGTACCCGTACTGGACAGAGCGTCCGGGAGACGGCTGGATCCGGCGCCACGGATCCGGGGGAAGCCAGGGAGAGTTGTAAGCCTGAGTGTCTGTCAACGTCAAGGTGTCGCGCGGGAGTTGATGTGCGGAGCGGGAGCTCTGCGGTCACCGGGGAAGAGCCCGCGACACAGGCGGCACACAATCGACACTCTTTTCCCACAACATGCTTGACCCTCGAATGTAACCACCGGTAACTTCCTCGACGGCTACTGGTGCGTAACGAGAAAGCCCTTGCAGCCACCGGGAGTTGCGAGGGGACGTACGCCACAGTTCCGCTGTCCGCGCCAGGGCAACGTGCCGCCGAAGCAAGAGCAATGACTATTGCCCAACGGGAGCAGAACATGGCCGAGAACCGGGAAAGCGGTTCCACCCCCGAAGTGTCCGAGACGGCATCCGACGTGTCCGGGACAGCAGAGGAGCCGGCGAGACGCGGACGGGTCCGGGCCCGCCGGGCCGCGATCATGGCGGTGCCCGCCACCCTGGTCGCCGCGGGGCTCGCGGTACTGACCGCCGAGGGGGCGCTGGGTGTGCAGTTCGCCATCTCCGGCATGCCCTTCACGGTCACCGCGACCGAGCTCAACGGCACCGGGTTCGAGCAGTTCGGCGGCCTCGACCAGATGGCGGAGGGCAGCCCGAACGCGGGGGACACCGGCGGCCAGGTGCTGGTCGTCACGTCCGCGATCAAGAACGCCACCCTCACCAAGCTGTGCCAGAGCGTCGACCTCGGCGGCACCAACCTGCTGATCACCGCGGGCAGCGGGGCCGAGAAGGTGTCCGCCAGCGACCTGACCACGGACTCCACCGAGCTGTCCGGTGACGCGGCGTTCAACAACATCGAGATCGGCAACGACGCCAGCACGCTCACCAAGGCCGGCGTGAAGGGCCCGATCGGCGTCTTCAGCCAGCAGGCCGACACCGTGCGCATCGCCAACCTGCGGCAGACCAACTACGCGACGACGGCCGGGGTGTTCAAGCTCCCGGGTCTGAAGCTCAGCTTCAGCAGCAAGGGCTGCTGATGTCGGGGCGGCCACGGCAGGGCACGGGGTCCGCCTTCCGGCGCTGGCGGGCCGCCCGGCCGTTCTGGGGCGGGCTGCTGCTCGCCCTGGGCGGCGCGGAGATCCTGCTCACCCAGAAGGCGTCGCTCAAGGTCGTCCTGCACATCGGCATGCAGGGCCTGGCCGGCTATCTCCTGCCGGTCCTGCTGGTGGTGCTCGGACTGCTGATCCTGTTCAACCCGGCGCAGCGGCTGTTCTACTCGATCACCGCCGTCCTGCTGTCCCTGGGCACCTGGGTCACCTCGAACATGGGCGGCTTCTTCATCGGTCTGCTACTGGGGGTGGTGGGCAGCTGCCTCACCTTCGGCTGGCTGCCCGACCAGGAGCCGCGCGTCAGCAGGCGCAAGCGCCGGAAGGCGGCGCGGGAGGCCGGGGCGGCACCATCGCAGCCGCAGTCACAGCCACAGTCGCTTCCGCCGACCGCCGAGCCGGCCTGAGCATCCGCGTCACCGCACCGCGGAGGGCGGTTGCGCCGGCGTCGGCACGGACCCCGACGGGTCGAGGTCGCCCGTCGGTTTCGAGGGCGCGGAGCCCACCGGCTCCGCGCCCTCCTCCTTCATCGCCTTCGCCTCGCTCTTGAGGATGCGCATCGACCTGCCGAGGGCCCGCGCCGTGTCGGGAAGCTTCTTCGAGCCGAACAGCACGATGACGACGATCCCCACGATCAGCAGGTGCCAGGGTTCCAGTCCGTTGCGGAGCATGACCGCCCCCTCACTTTCTCTTGGCCGACAGTTGCTACATTGCGCAACTGTACAACCCGGGGTGAGACGGCCAGAGGGCACCGATGACAGTGACCAGCAATCGCAGGGCAGCACCGCCGAGGCACCGCGGCGGTGGTGGCGTTGGCGGCGAGCGACGCCGGCGCAGGAGGCGTCGCGGCAAAGGGCGGCTCGTGCTGGCGATCCTCGTCTCCCTGCTGGTGCTGGTGGCCGCCGGAGCCGGCTGGCTCTATCTGAAGCTGGACGGCAACATCACGACCTTCGACTCGGGCGGCCTGTCCGACAACCGTCCCGCGGACGACTCCAAGGGCGAGAACGTCCTGGTCATCGGCTCCGACGCGCGCACCGACGGCAACGCCGCGCTCGGCGGCGGCGACAAGGACGACATCGGCCGCTCGGACACCACGTTCCTGCTGCACGTCTACGCCGACCGGCGCCACGCCCTGGCCGTCTCCATCCCTCGCGACACCCTGGTCACCGTCCCGCCCTGCAGACTTCCCGACGGCGGCTGGACGAAGGCGCAGCCGGACACGATGTTCAACGCGGCCTTCTCGGTCGGCCAGACCGACAAGGGCAATCCGGCCTGCACCCAGAACACCGTCGAGCAGCTCACCGGGCTGCGCGTCGACCACACCGTGGTGGTCGACTTCAAGGGCTTCGCGGCGCTCACCGAGGTGGTGGGCGGGGTGAAGGTGTGCCTGCCCGAGGACGTGTACGAGAACGACCTGAACCCCCACCGCACCACGCCCGGCAGGCTGCTGTTCAAGAAGGGCGAGCAGACCGTCTCCGGGCAGCGGGCCCTGGACTACGTCCGCATCCGGCACGGCATCGGCGACGGCTCCGACATCGGCCGTATCAAACGCCAACAGGCTTTCGTGGCAAGCCTGTTGAAGGAGGTGAAGAGCAGGGGGCTGACCCCGACCAAGCTGCTGCCGCTCGCCGAGGCGGCCACCAGGTCGCTCACGGTGGACCCGGGTCTGGGCTCCGCCGACAAACTCATCTCGTTCGCGATGTCCCTGAAGGACATCGACCTGCACAACACCAAGTTCGTGACGGTGCCCTGGCGGTACGAGGGTTCCCGCGTCGCGATCGTCCAGCCGGACGCCGACGCGCTGTGGGCGACGCTGAAGGCTGACCACACGATCGACGGCAAGAACGCGGGCGGCAAGAAGAGCACCGCCGGGCCCTCCCCTTCCCCCACTCCCGCGCCCGTCTCCGGCGAGGGCATCGACGTCGCCGTCTACAACGGCACCACCGTCCCGGGCCTGGCCGCCCGCGGCGCCGCCGCGCTCACCGCGGACGGCTTCACGGTCACCGGTACGGCGACGGCGTCCACGCAGGACCACGCCACCACCGTCGTGGAGTACGGCCCCGGGCTGCGGTCGCAGGCGGAGACCGTCGCCCAGGCCTTCCCCGGCGCGGGCCTGGAGCCCGTGACCGGGTCCGGCGTCAACGTCGTACTGGGCCAGTCGTACGCGGCCTCGCCCGGCGCGAGCGCCTCCCCTGCGCCGACGGCCGTGCCCTCGGAGGTGGCGTCCGGCGCGCGTTCCGCGGACGACAACCCCTGCTCGAACCTCACCTACGGCTGACGCCGGTCGTGCCGGTCGTGCCGGACGCGGATCGCGGTCAGGGCGAGGGCGTAGAGGGCGAGGACGACGGCGAGGAGCAGGTAGTAGGCGAGGGGCAGCGCCGTCATGCCGAGGGCGCCGCCGAGCGGGCTGGGCGGCAGCAGCAGCCCGGCCACCGCGAGGAGGGCGGCCGCCCGGACGACCGGCCCCGGCGCCCGGCCCTCGGCGAGGCCCCGTCCGGTGCGCAGGAGCACCATCACCAGGGCCTGGGTGAGCAGGTTCTCGGTGAACCAGGCGGAGTGGAAGACCGTACGGTCGTCCAGCGCGTCCGGGCCCCGCAGGGCGAGCGCGAGGACACCGAAGGTGGCGAGGTCGGCGACCGCGTTCAGGACGCCGAAGCCGGTGATGAACCGCAGGAAGGCCCGGGGCCGCAGCACGGCGGGGCGGCGCAGCGCGTCGGCGCCGGGACGGTCGTACGCGAAGGCGAGCTGCGCGGTGTCGAAGCAGAGGTTCTGGACGAGGACCTGCGCGGGGAGCATCGGCAGGAAGGGCAGCAGCAGTCCGGCGGCGAGCATCGCGAGGACGTTGCCGAGGTTGGAGGAGAGCGTCACGCGCAGGTAGGAGGCGATGTTGCCGCTGCTGTGCCGGCCGGTCGTGATCGCGTGCCCGATCGCGGTGAGGTCGGTGTCGTCCCGGTCGGTGAGGACGACGTCGGCGGTCTCGCGGGCCACGTCGACGGCGCCCCGGGGTGCGATGCCGACGTCGGCCGCACGCAGGGCGGGGACGTCGTTGACGCCGTCGCCGAGGAAGCCGACGGTGTGGCCGGCGGCGCGCAGCCCGGTGACGAGGCGGGCCTTGTCCTCGGGGGTGCAGCGGGCGTGGACGGCGGCGGGGTCCAGGCCGAGGTCGCGGCAGACGCGGGCGGCGGTGGCCGGGTGGTCGCCGGTGAGGACCTTCACCGTCACGCCGAGATCGGCCAGCTCGCGCAGGGCCTCGGCCGCGGTGGGGGCCGGGGCGTCCCGGAAGGTGACGAAGCCGCGGAAGGTCAGGCCGCGTTCGTCGGCGGGCGTGTACGCGCGCGTCCGGGCGGGCCGCTCGGCCGTGGCCACGGCCAGCAGCCGCAGCCCGGCCTCCGCCTCGCGCGCGGCCAGCGCCCGCAGCCGCGCGCCCTCCGCCGCGTCCGTCGCACAGCGGTCGAGTACGTCGTCCACGGCGCCCTTGACGACCAGCGTGTGCGTGCCGGGCGTGCCGCGCACGACGGCCGTGGAGATCCGCCGTACCGGGTCGAAGGGCACCGCGTCGACGCCGTCCTCCTCCTCGCCGGCCGGGCCCGCCGCCTCCAGGAGGGCCTCGTCCAGGGCGTCCGGGGACGGCAGTTCGGCGAGCTGGAGGGTCCACCAGGCGTTGACGGCGGCCCAGCGCAGGACGTCGGGATCGTCCCGGCCGGCCGTGTCGAGGGCCCGTTCGACGACCGGGCGGTCCTGGGTGAGCGTGCCGGTCTTGTCGACGCACAGCACGTCGACCGCGCCCAGGTCGTGCAGCGCGGGCAGCCGCCTGACGATCACGGCGTGGGTGCGGGCCAGCAGCGCGGCCCCGCGTGCCAGACAGGTGGTGACGATCACCGGGAGCATCTCGGGGGTCAGCCCCACGGCGACCGCGACGGCGAACGGCAGGGTCTCCAGACCGCGGCCGCGCAGCGCGGCGTTGGCCATCAGCACCAGCGGCGGCGTCAGCAGCATGAACCGGATCAGCACCCAGGAGATCCCGTGCACGGACCGGTCGAACGCGCTCGCCTCCCCGCGCCGGAGCGCGCCCTGCGCCGCGGCCAGCCGGGTCCGGGGGCCGGTGGCGAGGACCACGGCGGTGGCGCTGCCGGTGGCCACCCCGCTGCCCTGGAAGCACAGGTGGGACTCAGCGGCGGGCGTCCCCGCGTCGGCCGCCTCCTTGGCCACCGGTGCCGACTCCCCCGTGAGGGCCGCCTGGTGCACGGTCAGGCCGCGGCTGCGCAGGAGGCGTACGTCGGCGGGGACCATGTCGCCCGGACCGAGGCGGATCACGTCGCCGGGGACGAGCTCGGAGACCGGGATCTCCCGGACCGGCGCGTCCTCGTCGCCGCGTCGCAGCACGGTGGCGGTACCGGCGACGAGCTCGCGCAGGGCGGACAGGGAACGGTCGGCGCGGTGCTCGCCGCTCACCCGCAGCCCGCAGCTGACCGCGACCAGCGCGAGGATCACGGCGGCGGTGCCCCAGGAGGCGACGGCGGCCGAGACCAGTCCGAGGCAGAGCAGTACGGCGGTGAAGGGGTCGCGCAGCCCGCGCGCGACCCGGAGCGGCCAGGGGGCGGTCCGCTGTCGCGGGAGCGTGTTCTCGCCGTACTCGGTGAGCCGGGCCGCCGCCTCGGCCCCGGTCAGGCCGCGCGGGCCGCTGCCCAGGCGGCGCAGCACCTGGAGGGAGGTGCCCTCGCCGGTCTCAGAGTCCACGGAGGTGACGCGCGGGCGCGGCACGGTCGGAGAGCCGGCCCACCATCAGCCGGACCACGTCCACGACGTCCGGGTCGTCCACGAAGTAGACCTGTCGGCGGCCCTCGCGCCGAGAGCGGACCAGACCGGCGAGCTTGAGCTTGGTGAGGTGCTGGCTGACCGCGGGCAGCGCGCCGCCGACCCGCTCCGCGAGGCCGGTGACATCGCTCTCGCCCTGGGACAGCGCCCACACGATGTGCAGCCGCGCGGACGAGGCCAGCAGTCCGAAGGCCGCGGCCGCCTGGCCGAGCACGTCGGCGGAGGGGTCCTCGAAGCCACTGCCGGTCACCGTCGCCGCCCTCCTGATCCTCGCCCGTGGACCTGCGGTCCCGTATGCCCGTAAGCCCGTGATCCTGCCGGTCCCGTGATGTGAACCGGTCCAGTCTAGGCGGCCGGCCCGCCCTGCCCCGGCGCCCCGCTCCCCCTCCAGAAGAGCCCCGCGCGCGGAAAATCCCCCGGTTCACCAACGTCACGCGGTTAGAGGGAAGTTGAGCATGGGAGGGGAGGTGCATGGACGAAGACATCGACACCGGCAGCGCGCACTCGGCGCGGATCTACGACTACATCATCGGCGGCAGGGACCACTACCCGGCGGACCGGGAGGCGGGGGACGCCATGTGCCGGGAGTGGCCCGCGCTGCCGGTGCACATGCGGGCCAACCGGGACTTCATGAACCGGGCGGTGCGGTATCTGGCGGCGGAGGCGGGGATACGCCAGTTCCTCGACGTCGGCACCGGTATCCCGACCTCGCCGAACATCCACGAGATCGCCCGGTCGGTGTCGCCCGACGCGCGGGTGGTGTACGTCGACAACGACCCGCTGGTCCTGCGCCTGGCCGAGGGGCTGCTCGACGGCTCGCCCGCGGGCCGGACGGCGTGCATCGAGGCGGACATGCGCGATCCGGCGGGCATTCTGGCCGCCCCGGAGCTGCGGGCGACCCTCGATCCGTCCCGGCCGGTCGCGCTGACCGTGATCGCGATCGTGCACTTCATGACGGACGAGGACGACGCGGTGGGCATCGTGCGCCGCCTGCTCGATCCGCTGCCCTCCGGCAGTCACCTCGCGATGTCCATCGGTACGGCCGAGTTCGCGCCCGACGAGGTGGGACGGGTGGCCCGCGAGTACGCTGCGCGGGGCATGCCGATGCGGCTGCGCACCTTCGCCGAGGCCGAGGAGTTCTTCGCCGGTCTCGATCTCGTCGCTCCGGGCATCGTCCAGGTCCACAAGTGGCGTCCGGACGGCACGGGCACGGAGGTGATCCGGGACGAGGACATCGCGATGTACGGGGTGGTGGCCCGCAAGCCGTAGAAAAGGCGGGGGCAGGAAGGCCGGGTGCCGGGGACGGTGTCGGGCCTGGTCCGTACCTCGCCACCCCGCTACCACCACCATCGGCCCCTCTTCACGATCCTTCCGAGGGAAGATCATTACGATGCGGCACCGACAACTCAGTGCGAGCGGTCGATCACTTGACTACCGGCGGTCACACGCGGTTGGCTCCAGGCCAGTGAAAGTTGAACGGTCGGCGCAGGACCTCCGCATCGGCCCCGCTTTCGCGTTCCTCTTGCTCGGCAGCACAGCGAGGTGCCGTACTTCATGAACACGTCCTCCCCACCTCGGGCATCCTCCGGATCCATCCGCGTCGCGGTCCTGGCCGGAGCGCTCTGCCTGCTCCTCGCGGGCTGCTCCGGATCCGGGGACGCACGGCTCGACGCCGACACCGACGCCGCGGCCGGCGCGAGCGGCGGCTCGATGCGGGTCGCGCTGATCACCCACGGCGGCAAGGGCGACGCCTTCTGGGACCTGGTGCAGAAGGGCGCCCGCGCGGCGGCCGCCAAGGACGGCATCGACCTGACGTACGTCAGCGACTCCGACTCGGTCCGGCAGGCCCAGCTGGTCCAGGACGCGGTCCGGGACAAGGTCGACGGCATCGCGGTGACCCTGGCCAAGCCGCAGGCGATGAAGGGGCCGGTGGCCGAGGCCAGGGCGGCGGGCATTCCGGTGGTGGGGCTCAACTCCGGCATCGACGCCTGGAAGTCCGCCGGGCTCCTGGAGTACTTCGGGCAGGACGAGAGCCTCGCCGGCCGGGCCGTCGGCGACAAGCTCGACGAGATCCGGGCCAAGCACGCCCTGTGCGTCATCCACGAGCGGGGCAACGTCGCCCTGGAGGCGCGCTGCGCCGGCGTGAAGAAGACCTTCGCCGGCCAGACCGAGAACCTCTACGTCGAGGGGACCGACCCGAGCGCGGTCCAGGCCGCCGTCACCGCGCAGCTGCGGCAGGACCCCACGATCGACGAGGTCGTCACGCTGGGCGCCCAGTTCGCGCTCACCGCGGTCAAGTCGGTGCAGGCCGCGGGCAGCAGGGCCAAGGTCGCCACCTTCGACCTCGACAAGGACCTGGTTCGGGCCGTCGAGAACGGGCAGGTGCAGTTCGCCGTGGACCAGCAGCCGTACCTCCAGGGCTACCTCGCCGTGGACGCGCTGTGGCTGTACCGGACCAACGGCAATGTCAGCGGAGGCGGCGTGGCCCCCGTCCTGACGGGTCCCGCGTTCGTCACCCGCACGAACGTCGCCTCGGTCGCGAAGTTCGCCGCCGCCGGAACCCGGTGACCGGCATCCGGCCCGCCGCTGCCGGGCGCCCCCTCCCGCTCCCGCCCTCACCCCGGCTCGCCCTCTCCCCTCTCCCTCCCGCTCCCCACTCCCCCTCCCCGCTTCCTCGCTGATCGCCCAAGGACGACCATGTCTGCACGGACAGGTGCCCGGCGCCGCCTCGGCTCCATACGTCTCTCCCTCATCCTCCTGGCGCTGGTCCCGAGCGTCACCCTGGCCGCCCTGTGGGGGCTGACGACGACCCAGATGTTCTCCGAGGGCCTTCACCTGCGCTCGCAGACGGAGCTGAGCCGGTCGACCGGCGCGATGGGCACGGAGGCCACGCTCGCGCTCCAGCTGGAGCGCGGCGCGTCGGCGTCCTGGCTGGCCAAGGAGCCCGGTTCCCGGGCCGAACTGGACAAGGCGCGCAAGACCACCGACACCGCCGTCGCCAAGCTGGTGGGCCGATCCGAGGAGATCCGGCAGGCTCCCGCCCGGATCGCGGACCGGCTGTACTCGGTGGTCGGCTCGGTGAGCAGCCTGGAGTACTACCGGGGGCAGGTGGACAACCCCACCGACATCACCGCCGCGCAGGCCCTCGACCAGTACACCTCGATCATCGACGACCAGATCCACGCCTTCCAGGAGCTCTCCCAGGTCGACGACGGCGACCTCACCTCGCAGGCCGGTCCGCTGGTCGCGCTGGAGCACGGGGCGGAACTGGTCTCCCAGGAGAGCGCGCGTCTGACGCTGGCCTGGCCGTCCGGGCGGCTGGCCGAGAAGGACTGGACCGAGTTCGCCCAGCTGGTGAGCACCCGCCGCTGGATCGTCGAGGACCAGGTCGTCCCCTCGCTGCGCGGCGACGCCAAGACGCAGACCGAGCGGATCCTCCAGGGCGCGGACTGGCAGGCCCTCCAGGACGTCGAGGACCAGGTGCTGGCGGCCCGCCCCGACGCGTCGGGCCAGGTGGTCCTGCCGGACGTGAAGAAGCGGTGGGACACCGCCCTGGACCGGGTCGCCGACCAGTACTCGGCGCTGATCCAGCGGCAGACCTCGGCGCTGCTCACCCGCAGCGCCGACAAGGCCGACGAACTGCTGCTGACGGCCGGTTCCCTGAGCGTCGGCGGACTGGTCGCCCTGCTGCTGTGCATCGGCATGTCCTGGCGGATCACCCGCTCGCTGTCCCGGCGGCTGGGCGGTCTGAAGCGGGCCACGCTGAGCCTCGCCGAGGAGCGGCTGCCGGACGTGGTCCGCCGACTGGACCGGGGCGAGGCGGTCGACGTGGACCTGGCGGCGCCGCCGCTGGACTACGGCTCGGACGAACTCGGCCAGGTGGCGCAGGCGTTCAACACCGCGCAGCGCACCGCGGTGGTGACCACCGTGGAACTGGCCGACACCCGGCGCGGGTTCCAGAAGGTGATCCTCGGCATCGCCCGGCAGAGCCAGAACCTGGTCAACCGCCAGCTGAGCCTGCTGGACGCGCTGGAGCGCGAGCACCAGGATCCCGACGTCCTCAAGGGCCTGTACGAACTGGACTCCACGGCCAGCCAGTTGCGCCGCTACGAGGAGAACCTGGTCATCATCAGCGGCGAGCAGCCGCGCCGCAGCTGGACCGAGCCGGTCGCGCTGATCGACATCCTGCGCAGCGCGGTCGGGGAGGTCGCCGAGTACCAGCGGGTGGAGGTGCACACCGAGGAGGAGGTGTGCCTGGCCCCGCCGGCCGTCGCGGACGTGATCCATCTGCTGGCCGAGCTCATCGACAACGCCACCGCCTACTCCCCCGCGCCCAGCCCGGTCGGGGTGCGGGCCGCGATGGTGGCCAAGGGCCTGGCCGTCGAGGTCGAGGACCGGGGCCTGGGCATGTCCGAGGAGGACTACGCCGCGTTCAACGAGCAGTTGGCCGAGCCGCCGAAGTTCGACGTGGTGGCGCTCGCCGACGATCTGCGGCTCGGCATGTTCGTGATCGCCCGGCTCGCCGCCCGGCACGGCATCACGGTGACGCTGCGCTCCTCGCCGTACGGCGGCACCACGGCGATCGTGCTGATCCCGCACGACATCGTGGTGCCCGAGCCCTTCCCCGCGGACGCGGAGGACGGCGACCGGACCGAACAGGGCGCACGGACCGAGCAGGCCGCACGGCCCGCACAGACCGCACAGCCCGAGGACGAGGTCACCGGCAGGGACACCGGGGACAGGGGCGGCAGCGTGCACCGGGAGCCGGTGTCGGCCCGTACCGCCCGGCCCCTGCTCACCGCGCGGACGGCGGCCGTCGCGCCCGCGCCCGAGCCCAGACCCGCCCCCGCCGTCGTCCCCCGCACCGACGGGCTGACCCCGCTGCCCAGACGGGTGCCGCAGACCAGTCTGGCCGCCGAACTCCGCGAGGAGGCCGCGACCACCGAGGAGCAGGAGCTCGACGACGACTTCACCGCGGAGCACGCCGCCTCCTCGCTCGCCGGGTTCCAGAGCGGAACGCTCCGGGCCCGGGACGAGGACGAGGCGGTGCGGGACGATTCTGAAGAACCGTCCCTGCCGGAGCCCGTCGGTTCCCGTGCCCCCTCCGCCGGCCCGGCCGCCCCCCAGCCCGACCCGACCGACCGCTCATGAAGGACACCGCAATGACACGCCCCACCCCCGCCACGAACACCCAGCTGGACCAGTTGCTCACCGGTCTCGTGGACCGGGTCGCCGACGTGAACCACGCCGTGGTGCTCTCCGAGGACGGGTTGGTCGTCAGCCGGTCCACCGGGTTCGTGCGCGACGACGCCGAGCGGCTGGCGGCGACCGCGTCCGGGCTGATGAGCCTGAGCAAGGGCGTCAGCATGGACTTCCGCGGCGGCCCGGTCCGCCAGGCGCTGATCGAGATGGCCAACAGCTTCCTGATCCTCACCTCCGCGGGCCCCGGCGCCCACCTGGTCGTCCTGACCGGTCCGAACGCGGACGTGGGCGTGGTGGCGTACCAGATGAACATGCTGGTGAAGAAGATCGGCGAGCACCTGAGCGCGGCGCCGCGGGCGCACGTCGGACCGTCGACCGCCGCCGGCGAGTGAGATGAGCGGAAGCGACGCGGCGGGCCGGCTGGTGCGGCCCTTCGCCCTGACCGGCGGACGGACCCGGCCCAGCCGCGCCGACTTCACCCTCATCACGACGGTGACCGCGGTGGATCCGCCGCCGGAACGGGCGCCCAGACCCCAGCCGGAGCAGACCCGCATCCTGCGCCGGTGCGCGCGGCCGGTGGCCGTGGCGGAGCTCGCCGCCGTGCTGGACCTGCCGGTGAGCGTGATCGTCATCATGCTGTGCGATCTGCTGGAGGCCGGTCTGATCACGGCCCATCCGCCGCATCCCGTCTCGCCCCGCACCCCGAACCTGGACCTGCTTCAGAAAGTGAGGGACGGCCTTGGCCGGCTCTGACACCGCCGTTCCGGCGGCACCCGACACCGTGAAGATCCTGATCGCCGGGGGCTTCGGCGTGGGCAAGACCACCATGGTCGGCTCGGTCAGCGAGATCGCCCCGCTGCGCACGGAGGAGTCGCTGACCTCGGCGGGTCTGGGCATCGACGATCTCGACGGCATCGAGGACAAGAAGGCCACGACCGTGGCCCTGGACTTCGGCCGGATCACCATCAGCGACGAGCTGGTGCTGTATCTGTTCGGCACCCCGGGTCAGCAGCGGTTCTGGTTCATGTGGAACGACCTGGCCATCGGCGCCCTGGGCGCGGTGGTGCTGATCGACGTCCGCCGACCGGAGGCGAGCTTCGCCGCCGTCGACTTCTTCGAGCGGCGGGGCATCCCGTTCGTCGTCGGTGTCAACGGCTTCCACGGCAGGCATCCGTACCCGCCCGAGGACATCCGGGAGGCCTTCGCGCTGCCGGCGCACGTCCCGGTGCTGCTGTGCGACGCGCGCGAGCGCGGCTCGTGCCGGGACGTGCTGATCGCCCTGATCGACCAGGTGATAGCGGCGGCGGCCTGAACCGCCGGTCGCGTCGGGCGGTTACTCGTCCGGCCCGGTCAGTGGCGTGTCCGAGGGCGCGATGATCCGGGCCGTGAGGTCGGGGACGGGCATCTCCGGGTCGAAGGGGAACAGCGGCCTGCTCAGGCGGTGATGGCCGAGCCGGGTCAGGTCCTGGTCGACGCCGCCCGGCGTGAGCGCCATCTTCCAGTCGGCGGCCATGGCGAACAGCTCGGGCTCCAGGTAGCCGATCTTCACGATGACGACATCGGCCGACCGGGGGTCCAACTCCAGGTCGGTGAAGTCGTGTTCGTGGTGGTACGGCTTGCGCAGCCGCGTCAGGACCACCTGGACGCTGCCCACCGTGAGCACCACCTCGGTCTCCGCGTCCCGGTCGCCGTGCCGAATGGCGTGCACCACACCGGTCAAGGTGAGCGGTCCGGAGTGCCGGTCGTCGACCTCGGCGCCCGCGGTGACGGTGACGGTCGCGCCGACGCCCGCCCGCACGGCCGTGTCGACCGCGTCCGGGCCCGGGAGCGAGGCGTAGATGACGGTGGGACCGGTCGGGTCCTTGAACTCCGGGCGTTCCAGGATGTGTTGGAGTCCCCAGGTGACGTCCCCGGCGCCGCCCGCCGTCGGATTGTCGCCGGTGTCGCTGATGAAGTACGGGCGCGAGGGGGAGGCCAGGGCCGCGTCCAGGCACTCGTCCAGGGTGCCGGTCGGCGCGACGAACTCGAAGGCGTGGCGGGCCTTCCAGAAGCCGCGGGCCAGGCGTTCCGCCCCGGCGGTGACCGCCGTTTCGTCGTGTCCCGTGACGACGACCGCGGCCCGGTTGCGGGGTTCGTCCGCCCAGGCGTAGCCGACCCAGATCGCCGCGTCCGTCACGCCCTCGGCGGCCTCCACGTCCGCCACGGCGGCGTAGACGCTCTTCGCCGGTTCGATACGGGTGGAGGTCTGCTCGCCCGCCAGCAGTACGGGGACGGGGATCCATGCCTTGACCGGGCGGGGGGCGCCGCTCGTCAGGTGGTGCACGAGGTTGCGGGCGGCGCGTTCCTTGGTCTCCATGGCGTCCTCGTGCGGGGCCATGCGGTAGCAGGTGATCAGGTCGGTGCGGTGGACGAGGGCGCGGGAGACGTTGCCGTGCAGGTCCATGGAGGTCGACACGATCGTTTTGGGGCCGATGACTTCTCTGATGCGGTGCAGGAGGTCGGCCTCGGCGTCGTCCAGGTTCTCGACCGTCATCGCGCCGTGGATGTCGTACCAGAGGCCGTCTATGGGGCCCAAGTCCGTTAGGCGGGTGAGGAGTTCGTCGGTGAGGTCGGCGTAGGCGGATGCGGTGACTGTGCCGCCGGGGAGGGCCTTGCCTACGAGGGTGCCGTGCCAGTCCGCCTGTTCGCGCAGGGGTTTGCCCGGGGCGAGGAAGGGGTAGCGGGTCAGGACGTCGGCGCCGCGTTGGGGGTGGAAGGCGGGGGCGTCGGTACGGGCCGGGGAGAAGGTCGAGGATTCGATGCCGAGGCCTGCGATGGCGATCTTGGGGGGCATGGGGGGGGCTCCAGGTTGTGCGTTGTCTGCGGGCGTGTGGGGGTTGATCGCGCAGTTCCCCGCGCCCCTAGGTGGGTGATCGCACCCCTGCATTACCCGTGACCGCCTGCATCGCGTCCGCCAGGGCCCTTTGCAACGCGAACTGGCCCGCTCCCAGCAGCCCCGCGTCCGCACCCAACGACGTGCGTTCGATCACCAGGCGTTGGGTGACCAGGGGATGGCAGCCCTCGTACAGCTGGCTGCGGACCGCCGCGACGAAAGGTTCCAGGGTGGAGAGGATGCCGCCGAGGTAGACGGCGTCGGGGTTGAAGAAGTTGACGTTGGCGGCGAGGACCTGGCCGAGGTGGCGGCCGGCCTGGCGGACGGCGCGGGTGGCCTCGGGGTCGGCGTCGGTGGCGAGTCGTACGACGTCCTCGGTGGACGCCACGTCCAGGCCCCGTTCGCGCAGGGTCCGCACCAGGGCAGCCCCGGAGGCGACGGTCTCCAGGCAGCCGGTGTTGCCGCAGGAGCAGGGGATGGCGTGGCCGGCCTCGACGCGGGCGTGGGTGATCTCGCCCGCGGCACCGCTGCCGCCCCGGTAGAGCCGCCCGTCGGCGATGACGCCGGCGCCGATGCCGGAGCCCGCCTTCACCATGATCGCCTGGCGCTGCTCGGCGGGGCGGACGCTGTGCTCTCCCACGGCCATGCAGTTGGCGTCGTTCTCGATGGCCACCGGCACGCCGAACCGCTCCTGGAGCCAGTCCCGTACGGGGAATCTGTTCCAGCCGGGCATCCGCGCGGGCAGGGTGACCAGGCCGGATGCGACGTCGACCGGGCCGGGCAGGCACAGGCCGACGCCCCGGAGCAGGTTCCGGCCGTGCCGGTCGGCGAGAGCTTCGAGGGTCTCCACCAGTCCGGGCAGCGCGGCCTCCGGTCCGGCGGCGGTGGCGAACGGCACGGTGGAGACGTCGGTGAGCCCGCCGCCGGGGTGGACGACGCCCACATGGGCGTGCTTGCCGCCGAGTTCGGCCGCCACGGCGTATCCGTCGCTGCCGCCGAGCCGGAGCACCTTGCGCGGGCGTCCGCCGGTGGAGTTGCGGGTGCCCTCCTCGGCGACCAGCCCGTAGTCCACCAGCTTGCCCACGGCGAACGAGACCGTCGACGGGGCGGCGCCGAGCAGGTCGGCGAGCTCCGTACGGGTCGCCGCCTGCCCGGAGGCGAGCAGTTCGAGGATGCGCGCGGTCAGCGCGGAGCTTTTTTCAGGCATGGACGAAGTTACTTCCGTCGGCGGCTGTCGAGACAGCGAGCGTAGGCCCCGGAAGCCCCCTCACGGCTTTTTCCAGAACAGCAGTAACAGGCTTTTTACAGCTGCACGCCTGTTTCTTCGAACAGTCGGGGCGTTCACTGGCTCCCACCCCGCTTCTGTTCCTCCCGAGGAGAGCCATGTCCCCTGCCCGCACGAGACTTCTCACCGGTGCCGCCCTCGGCGTGGGCACGCTGCTGCTCGCTGCCTGCTCCGGGGCGAACGGCACGTCGTCGGCGTCCAAGGACACGATCAACTACGCGCTGCCCGCCAACTTCACGCCGAACTGGATCCTGCCGATCGGCACGGCGGCCCACCTGAACACCAACAACATCTCCATCGCCAACTCCCTGTGGGAGCCGCTGATCGCCTACGACGGCTCGACCGGGAAGATCGGCTGGAACAAGAAGGCGTCGATCGCCACGGCCGCCGACTTCGCCGCCGACAACAAGAGCGTGCGGATCACCCTGGGCGACCGGCACTGGAGCGACGGCAAGCCGATCACCTCGGCGGACGTGCGGTTCTGGTTCGACCTCATCAAGGCCAACAAGACCGCGTGGGCGGGCTACACACCGGGCAAGGCGCCGGACAACTGGACGTCCTTCAAGACCGAGGACGACCGCCACTTCACGATCACCTTCGACCGGGCGTACAACCCCCAGTGGATGCTGGCGAACGAGCTGAACTCGATCACGCCGCTGCCCCGGCACGCCTGGAACAAGGGCAGCGGTCCGAAGGAGGTGTGGACCTACCTCAACGACGCCGCCAAGAACATCTCCGGCTACGCCTCGAACCCGCTGTGGAAGGTCATCAGCGGCCCCTACGCGGTCAAGTCGTTCTCAACGGCGGGCAAGGTGGTCCTGACCGCCAACAAGAAGTACGACGGCGGTGAGAAGCCGGGCATCCCGACGGTGAACCTGCTGCCCTTCACCACGGCCGACGCCGAGAAGAACGCGCTGCGTTCCGGCAGCGTCGACTACGGCTACATCGAGGCGACCGACCTCGACCAGAAGGAGAGCTTCACCGCGCAGGGCTACCAGGTGAAGCCGTGGTCGGGCTGGGCGATCACCTACATGCCGTACAACTTCAACAACCCTTCCATGGGCGCCGTGTTCAAGCAGCTGTACGCCCGGCAGGCCGTCCAGCACTCGATCGACCAGCAGAGCCTGGCGAAGGTCGTCCTCAACGGGACGGCGGTGCCGGGCTACGGGCCGATCCCGCAGGGGCAGCCCTCGGACTTCCTCTCCCCGGTGCAGAAGGACAACCCGTACCCGTTCTCGACGGACACCGCCAGGTCTCTGCTGACCAGCCATGGCTGGACCGAGCAGGGCGGGGTCATGACCTGCTCCGAACCGGCGAAGTGCGGTGCCGGGATCGCCAAGGGCACGAAGTTCGAGATGGGGGTGCTCTCGCAGTCCGGGTCGACGGTGACGGACAACATGATGAGCGCGATCCAGTCCTCGCTCGCGAAGACCGGCATCAGGTTCTCCATCAAGACCGCGCCGGTCAACTCCGTGCTCTCGCAGACCCCGCAGTGCACCTCCGGCCAGTCGATCTGCAAGTGGCAGCTGAGTTTCTTCGGTACGGCGGGCAGCTGGTACTTCAACGCATTCCCGACCGGTGACTCGCTCTTCCAGACCGGTGGCGGTTCGAACTTCGGCGGTTACTCCAACCCGGCGGTGGACAAGCTCATCTCCGCCTCCACCACGTCGAGTTCGAACCAGGCCATCCAGGACTACAGCGCGGCCCTCGCCAAGGACCTGCCGGTGATCTGGCTGCCGGAGCCCGTCTACCAGGTCTCGGTCGTCAGGAACGGCCTCGGCGGCTTCTCCCAGGACTCGCTCGCCAACTTCCACCCGGCGCAGTGGAAGTGGACCGACTAGTGGAGACCCTTCTCTACCTCACCCGTCGGCTCCTCCAGGCCCTCGCCGTGATCCTCATCGTCACGATCGTGGTCTTCTGCCTGCTGCACGCGCTGCCCGGGGGTCCCGCGCGCGGGATCCTCGGCCCGCAGGCGACGGCCCAGCAGATCGCCGCGTTCAACCACGAGCAGGGGCTGGACCGTTCACTGCCCGTCCAGTACGTCTACTACCTGCGCGATCTGGTGCGGGGGGACCTGGGGACGTCCTACACACTGAACGAGGCGGTCTCCCGGCTCATCGAGCAACGCCTGCCGAAGACTTTGGTGTTGACGGTACTGTCCGCGCTCGTCGGGCTGCTGCTGGCGGTTCCGCTCGGCATGTGGCAGGCGGTGCGGCGGAACAAGCCGACGGACTACGTCATCACGACGTTGAGTTTCGTGGCGTATTCGACTCCGGTGTACTTCCTGGGGCTCGTCCTGGTGATGGTCTTCACGCAGAGTCTGCGGTGGTTTCCCTCGCAGGCGCCCCAAGGGGACACGCTGGCCCAGGTGTTCGCGGATCCGGCGGGGCTGGTGCTGCCCGTTGTGACGGGGGCCGCGTCGATGGTGGCCGTGTTCAGCCGGTACATGCGTGCCTCCACGCTGGAGAACCTGTCCGAGGACTATGTGCGGACCGCTCGGGCGGGGGGTGCGGGGCGGTACGCGGTGCTTTTCCGGCACGTGTTCCGGAACTCGCTGACTCCGGTGATCGCGATGCTCGGGTATTACGTGCCGGTGCTGTTCGGGGGTGCGTTGGTTGTTGAGCAGTTGTTCAACTATCCCGGTATGGGGCTGCTGTTCTGGTCGGCTGCGCAGTCGTCGGACTATCCGGTGTTGCTCGGGTGTGTGTTGGTGATCTCTGTCGCGACGGTGGTGGGGACGTTGCTTGCGGATGTTGTGCAGCGGGTTGTTGATCCTCGGGTGAAGGAGGGGCGGGTGTGAGCGGTCGTGTTGAAGCCGCGGGCCGGTGGGGGCTTGTCGCGCCCCGCGGCGGAGCCGCAAATGGACAGGGCCCCGCGCCCCTAGGTGCGCGCTTCGCGCGCAATCGGCTTGCTGTGGCCGGGCTGGTGGTCGTCGTCCTGTTCCTGCTCTTCTGCTTTGTCGGGCCCCTCGTCTACTCCACCGACCAGACCCATACCGATCTCACCCAGGTCAATCTGGCGCCCGGCGGGGCCCATTGGCTCGGTACCGATGCCGTCGGGCATGACCAGCTCGGGCGGCTGATGTACGGCGGGCAGGTGTCGCTGTTGGTGGGCCTCGCGGCCGGGGTGCTGGCGACGGTGATCGGGACGTTGTGGGGTGCGGTCGCCGGGTATGCCGGTGGCTGGGTGGACGCGGTGATGATGCGGGTGGTGGACGCGGGGATCGCGATTCCGGCGCTGTTCATCCTGCTCGTCGTCTCGGCGATCACCAGTCCGGGGACGCCGGGTCTGATCCTGATCCTGGGGCTGGTGTCGTGGCTGGTGCCGTCCCGGCTGGTCCGGGCGGAGACGCTGACGCTCAAGAACCGGGACTACGTGCTGACGCTGCGGGCCACCGGCGGTACGCACGGGCGGGCGATCCGGCGGCACATCCTGCCCAACTCGGTGTCGACGATCGTCGTCGCGGCCACCTTCCAGGTCGCCGACGCGATCCTGCTCGTGGCGTACGTGTCGTATCTGGGCCTGGGGGTCCAGCCGCCGGCGACCGACTGGGGCGGCATGCTGTCGGCCGGTCTGACGGCCGCGTACTCCGGGCGCTGGTGGCTGATCGTGCCACCGGGTCTCGCGATCATCCTCGTCGTGTGCGCGTTCAACGCGATCGGCGACGGGCTGCGGGACGCCTTCGACGTGAGGGGACGCTCATGAACGACATCCTGGAGATCGACGGCCTGGGCGTGACCTTCTCGACGGAGACCGGTGACGTGCCGGCCGTGCGGGACGTGTCGCTGCGGGTCCGGCCCGGCGAGACGCTCGCCCTGGTCGGCGAGTCCGGGTCGGGCAAGTCGACGGTGGCGCTCGCCGCGATGGGGCTGCTGCCGGGCACTGCGCGAACCTCGGGGCGTGTCGAGGTCGACGGCACGGACGTGGTGGGCGCCTCGGAGGCCGAACTGGCCCGGTTGCGGGGACGTACGGCGTCGATGGTGTTCCAGGAACCGGCCACCGCGCTGGATCCGCTGACCCGGGTCGGCGCGCAGATCGCCGAGGTGGTGCGCAATCACCGTGCCGTCTCCCGGTCCGAGGCCGCCCGTGAGGCGGTGGAGCTGCTACGCCGGGTCGGTATCCCGGAGCCGGAGCGGCGGGCCTCGGCCTTTCCCTTCCAGCTGTCCGGCGGGCAGCGGCAGCGGGTCGTCATCGCCATGGCGATCGCCAACTCCCCCGGTCTGCTCATCGCGGACGAGCCGACGACCGCGCTCGACGTCACCGTCCAGGCCGAGATCCTGGACCTGCTGCGGCGGTTGGCGGCCGACTCGGGCACCGGCGTGCTGCTGGTCACCCACAACATGGGCGTGGTCGCGGACTTCGCGGACCGGGTGGCCGTGATGCTGCGGGGCGAGGTCGTGGAGACGGGGCCGGTGGAGGAGGTGCTGCTGCGGCCCACGCACGCGTACACGCGCAAGCTGCTGGCGGCGGTGCCGCGGCTGCGGTTCGACGGCGAGGGCGACACACCCGCCCCGGACGCACCCGCCCCGGCTGCTCCCGCACCGGACGCTCGCTCCGCGGACGCGGACGTCCCCGTGGTGCGGCTGCGGGACGTCTCCGTGCGGTTCGGGCGCGGTATCCGTGCCGTACAGGCCCTCGACGGGGTGTCCCTCGACGTCCTGCCGGGCGAGACCGTCGGGCTGGTGGGCGAGTCCGGGTCGGGCAAGTCCACGGCGGCCCGGGTCGCGCTAGGGCTGGTCGCGCCGGCCGCCGGGTCGGTGTCGCTGTTCGGCACCGAGCTGGGGCGGACGCGGGGCCGGGCGCGGCGGGCCCTGCTGTCCGGGGTGGGGGTGGTGCTCCAGGATCCGGTGGCCTCGCTGGACGCGCGGATGAGCGTGGCGGAGTGCGTGGCCGAGCCGCTGCGGACGCACCGGCGGGGCATGTCGGCCGCCGAGCGGCGGGAACGGGTCGGTGAGGCCCTCGAACTGGTGCGGCTGCCACGGGAGTTGGCGGGCCGGGGGCCGCGTGAGCTGTCGGGCGGTCAGCGGCAGCGGGTGAGTCTGGCGCGGGCGCTGGTGCTGCGGCCCCGGCTGCTGGTCGCGGACGAGCCGACCAGCGCGCTCGACGTGAGCGTGCAGCGGACGGTCCTGGAGGTGATCGCCGAGCTGCAACGCGAGCTGGGGTTCGCCTGCCTGTTCGTGTCGCACGATCTGGCCGTGGTGCAGGAGTTCGCCCGGCGGGTCGTCGTCCTGCGGGCGGGCCGGATCGAGGAACAGGGGCCGGTCATGTCCACCCTGCTGCGGCCGGAGAAGGAGTACACGCGCCGGCTGATCGCCGCCGTGCCGGTACCGGATCCGGTGGTGCAACGGCGTCGGCGCGCGGCGCGGCGGACGGGGGCCGCCACGTGACGTGCATGGTCGCGGGTGTCGACATCGGCGGCACCAAGACCCGGGTGACCCTGTGCGCGCCGGACCTGACAGTCGTCGACCGCCTGGAGGTGCCGACCCCGGCGGCCGCGGGCGGGGCGGCGATGGTCGGGGCCGCCCTGGACGCCGTACGGCATCTGCTGGGCCGTACGGATGCGCGGTTGCTCGGGGTCGGGGTCGGGGCGGCGGGGGTGGTGGACGCGCGGACCGGGCGGATCCTGGTGGCCAGCGACTCCTTCCGCGGCTGGGCCGGGTTCGGGGTGACGGCGGCCGTCGAGGCGGCGCTCGGTGTGCCGGCCTTCCTGGACAACGACGTCAACGCGTTCCTGCGCGGCGAGGCGGCGGCCGGTGCGGTGGCGGGCGAGCGGCAGGTGCTCGGGATGACGCTCGGCACCGGGGTCGGCGGGGCGCTGTGGCTGGACGGCGCGCTGTACGACGGTCCGCACGGGGCGGCGGGCGAGATCGGGCACGTCCCGGGCTTCGGCGCGCTGCCGTGCACCTGTGGCGGCCGGGGGCATCTGGAGACCCTGGCCTCCGGGCGGGCGATCGCCGGCCGGTACGGGGAGCGCACCGGGCGGGAGCTGAGCGCGCGGGAGGTGGCCGACGCGGCGGCGGCCGGTGATCCGGACGCACTCGCCGTGTACGAGGACGCGGGAGCGGCGGTGGCCCGCGCCATCCTGGTCACGGCGGGTCTGCTGGACGTCACCACCGTGGTGATCGGCGGCGGTGTCAGCCGGGCCTGGGCGCTTCTCGGGCCGTCGGTGGAGCGGGCGCTGACCGCCGAACCGCCCGTCAGCGGACATCCGGTGCGGGTGCTGCCCGCCCGGCTCGGCGGGGACGCGGTGGCGGTGGGGGCGGCGGCGCGGGCGCGGGCGGAACTCGCGGAAATCTGTGAAGCGTGACGGGAGCATTGACGCGTACGCGTCGCGCCTCTACCTTCTGGTCGCTCCCTCGAACTCTGTTCGATATTTCGACCTGTCGGCGGTAGGCCCGCCCTCCCGGTCGGCAGGCCCGCACCCCCCTGGAGAGCCCATGCCCCGCCCCACCCGCAGACAGTTCCTCGGCATGACCGCCACCGTGCCGCTGGCCGCCACCGGCGCCCTGACCCTGGGCGCCGGGACCGCCCACGCCGCCGACTCGGCGTACGTCATGGGGTACTTCACCGAGTCCCCGGACATGCTGGCCGCGAACTACGGCCTGCACCTGGCCGTCAGCACCGACGGGCTGAACTGGACGCCCCTCAACCAGAACAACCCCGTCGTCACCCCGACCGCCGGGGCCGGAGGGCTGCGCGACCCGTTCATCCTGCGCAAGCAGAACGGCACGTTCGTGGTGCTGGCCACCGACCTCAAGGGCACCGACTGGACCTACAACAGCCAGTACATCCACGTCTGGGACTCCACCGACCTGCGGACCTTCACCGGCTACCGGCGACTGAAGCTGCACGACATGGTCACCCACAGCTGGGCGCCGGAGGCCTACTGGGACGCGGGCCGCGGCCAGTACGGGGTGATCTACTCGTCCGTGAACAGCAGCGGCCACAACGTCATCATGGTGAACTACACCAGCGACTTCGTGACCGCGAGCGCCCCTCAGGTCTTCTTCGACCCGGGCTACGACGTCATCGACGGCGATCTGGCGATCGGTGTGAACGGCGTCAACTACCTCTACTACAAGCGGAACTCGACCCTGGTCGGCGCCCGCTCCAGTTCACTGGACCCGGGCAGCTTCACGCCCTTCAGCACCCCGGTCTCGCACGGCGGCACCGAGGCGCCGACGCTGGTGAAGTCCCTGACGTCCAGCGGCACTTGGTATCTCTGGGGAGACACCTGGAGCCCCAACGGCGTCTTCTACGCCTGGCAGTCGAACGACCTGGCCGCCGGCACCTGGACGGCCCTGGACCAGAAGACCTACACCCAGCCGCTGAACTCCAAGCACCTCACGATCCACCCGATCACCACGACCGAGTACACCAACCTGCTCGCCAAGTGGGGCACGCCCACCTGGAACCGGCTGAAGTCCTACAACTACCCGGCGCGTTACGTCCGGCACGCGAACTACGTGGGCCGGATCGACGCGTACGCCTTCGACCCGTACACCGACTCCCTGTGGAAACCGGTCCCGGGTCTCGCGGACAGCACGGGCGTCTCCTTCCAGTCGGTCAGCCACCCGACCCGCTATCTGCGGCACTACGACTACGAGATGCGGCTGGACGTCAACGACGGCACGTCGACGTTCGCCGGGGACGCGACCTTCTACCGCACGGCCGGGCTGGCCGACTCCTCCTGGTCGTCGTTCCGGTCGTACAACAATCCGACCCGGTACCTCCGGCACGCGGACTACGTCCTGCGGATCGACCCCGTCTCCACCGCCACGGAGCGGCAGGACGCGACCTTCCGGGTCGGTTACTGAGGCCGTCGGACCGGCGCGGGTGCTCCCCGTGGGGGAAGCACCCGCGCCGATACGTCAGAGGTCGGGTGTCAGTCCAGGCCGTTGGTCTTCAGCCAGGCCTTGGCGACGTCGAGCGGGTCCTTGTTCTCCAGCTGGACCTGGACGTCCATGTCCAGCAGCGTCTTGGTGTCCAGCTTGGCCGAGACCGCGTTGAGGGCGGCGACGCCCTCCTTGGAGAGGCCGGACTTGTAGACGAGCGGGGTCACGTTCGCGAAGCCGAAGAGGTTCTTCGGGTCCTTCAGGACGACGAAGTTCTCCTTGGAGATGGTCGGGTCCGTGGTGAAGATGTCCGCCGCCTGCACGGTGTTCTTCGCCAGCGCCGCCTGGGTCAGCGGGCCGCCCGCGTCGAGGGCCTTGAACGACTTGAACTCCAGGCCGTACTCGGACTTCAGGCCCAGCAGGCCCTGGTGCCGGGTCTGGAACTCCGGCGAGCCGCCGATGACCATCTCCGGCGCGATGTCCTTGAGGTCGTCGAGCGTGGACTCGGCGGTCAGGCTGTACTTCTTGGCCGTCTCCGCGTTGATGCTGACGGAGTCCTTGTCCTCGGCCGGCGCCGACTCCAGCAGCGTCAGCTTGGAGTCCAGCTTGGCCTTCGCGGCCGCGTTGACGGCCGCCACGGAGGCCTGCTCGGCCTTGGGGTCGAGGTAGGACAGCAGCGAGCCGTTGTACTCCGGCAGGACCGTCACGGAGCCGTTCTTCAGCAGGCCGTAGGTGGTCTCGCGGCTGCCGATGTTCAGCTTGTACTCGACCTTGATCCCCTTGGCCTTGAGGGCCTCGCCGTAGATGTCGGCGAGCAGGGTGGACTCGGGGAAGTTGTTGCCGCCGACGACGACGGTGCCGCCCTCGGCCTTGTCCCCGGCGAGGGGGTCGGAGGTGTCGTCGGAGGAGCCACAACCCGCCAGCAGGGCCGCGGCCGCGGCGAGCGCGACGGCGGCCACGACGGGATGGTTCCTGAAGGACCTGCTGTGTGCGGCGGTAGAAGTCACGATTTCCGTTCCGGACTCGGGATGTTGCGCGGAAGCTCTTGCACTGATCCAATCCAGCCGGTTCTTGATCAGTCAAGAGAGGCCTGATTACCAATTGGCTTCAACCTCTGCCTCATTGTGAAGGCGGGGTAAACCGGTCCTCCATCGAACCCGTCGAAGTATGGGCAGGTCGTAATCGATTCTTGACGCAGGGTGCCGTAAGCGCTTGTCCGAAAAGGCTGTAGTCTCGCGGTCGTTGGCGCCGGTCACAGCGGGGTGCGGGGGCCGCCGTCCCGTATCGATCAGAAACGGTCACGCGAGTTGCTCGCGCGCCGTGCGACTCCCCTGAAGGAGGCCCGGTGTCCACGACAGAGGTGGGCGCACCCGCCCGGCCGGCACCACGGTCGGGCCGGACCGGTATCCGGGGTTTCGCCGACCGCTGGCCCTTCCGCCGCAAGCTCAACATCCTCGTCGGTGTGCCGCTCGGCGTGGTCGCCGCGATGCTCGGCTACCTCATCACCGACCAGGTGAACCAGGCCCTGGACGCGGACGCCGCGGCCCAGCTGGTCCGGGACAGCGCCCAGGTCGCGGAACTGGTGGACCTGGTCGAGACCGAGCACCAGCAGGCCGTCCTGCTGTCCGTGCGCTACGAGTCCACCGGGCCCGGCTGGCGGCCCTCCACCAAGGACTACCGCACGGCACAGGCCGCCGTGGACGCCCAGGTCGACAAGGTGCGCGAGACCTTCGGCGACCGGCTCCCGGCCACCGAGGCACAGGCGCTGAAGGAGATCAACGGCCTCAGCAGTCTGCGCGACACCGTCGAGAAGGCCTATCTGCCCGCCGACAACATCGACCCGGCCTACACCAACGCCTCCCAGGGCCTGATCGACGGCCTCGGCCTGGACCACAACGCCACCCTCGCCGGCACCTTCACCGGCAACCTGCTGGACTCGCTGCTGCGCGCCGACGCCGCCCACAGCGCCTTCGAGACGGCCGTCTTCTCCGCGCGGACCGGTGACAGCAACGCCCTCATCGAGTTCATCGGCGCGGTCGGCTCCGAGAACGAGTACACCCACCAGGCCGACCGCTTCGCCCGGTTCGCCTCCGAGGACCAGGTGAACGAGCTGGGCGGCATCGAGCACAACAGCGCCCAGGCGACCATCGACCGGGACTACGCCGAGCTCCAGATCGACCCCAGCAACCTCCAGGCCGACACGCCCCAGGAGATCCGCCAAGCCTTCACCGCGGCCCTCGACGCCTACCCGGACTACCGGGCCCAGTCCGAGAACCGGCTGAAGATCACCGCCTCCCTCATCGACCAGATCGCCGACCGCGCGGACCGCACGTCCAGCGAGGCCGCCTGGCGCGCCACGCTGCTGCTCGGCCTCGCCCTTCTCGGCTTCGCCCTGTGGATCGCCTTCGCGGTGCTGGTACGGCGTTCCGTGGTCCGGCCGGTGCAGGCCCTCACCGGGGCGGCCCGGCAGGTCGCCGAGGTCGCCGGGCGCGAGCTGGCCCGGGTGGCCGACGACGACGCCGAGGACGACGCGCCGCCCCGGCTGCACGAGGTGCCGGTCACCGCGAAGGACGAGATCGGGGACCTCGCCGCGGCCTTCAACCACGTCCAGACCACCGCGTCCGCGCTGCTGGAGCGGCAGGTGCACAGCCGCCGCAACGTCGCCGAGATGTTCGGCAACGTCGGCCGCCGGGTCAGCAACCTGACCACGCGGCAGCTCGCGCTGATCGACGCGGTGGAGCGCGGCGAGACCGATCCCGCGCTGCTGGAGCGGCTCTACTCCATCGACCACATCGCGGTCCGGCTGCGCCGCAACGCCGACAGCCTGATGCTGCTCGCCGGCATCCGCGAGACGGTCCTCGACTCCGGCCCCACCGAGCTCACCAACGTCGTACGGGCCGCCCTCGGCCAGATCGAGGGGTTCCAGCGGGTGCAGCTGCGCGCCTGGACCGACGTCCTGGTGCAGCCCGACATCATCGGCGACCTCACCCTGATGGTGGCCGAACTCGTCGAGAACGCCGTGCAGTTCTCCCCCGCCGGCAGCCCCGTCGAGGTGATGGTCAAGGCCGGCGACGGCGGTGCGATGGTCGTGGTCGCCGACCACGGTCTCGGGATGAGCGCCGAGCGCCTCGCCGAGGAGAACGCCCGCCTCATCCGCCGCGAACGGCTCGACGTCGTCCCCACCAAGGTCCTCGGCCTCTTCGTGGTCGGCACCCTCGCCCGTCGCTGGGAGGTCGGTGTGACCCTCTCCCGCACGCCCGGGGGCGGCCTCACCGCCGAGGTGGCCATCCCGTCGTCCCTCCTGCTCGCGATGAGCCCGGTGGCGATCGCCTCCGGCGGTTCGACGGAGGGCACGACGGCGGGCTCGACGGTGCGTGCGTCCGTCGGCGGGTCGTCGGAGGCGGTGGGTGCGGCCGTCCGTTCGGCTTCGAGGGCTTCGCTCGCCTCGGCATCGGGATCGGGATCGGGCTCGGGCTCGGGCTCGGACAGTTCCGGTACTGATGCCGGTGCCGCTGCCTCTCCTCCGGCCGACGAGGAGTACGCTCCGCCGCTCCCCCGCAGAGTTCCCCGGCGCGACGCCGACCCGACGGACACGCCGGACACGACGGACGCGCCCGCCGCCGACATCGCGGCCGGCTCCGGTGACGGGGCCCGGCCCCTGCGTCGCCGCGTCCGTGGGGCCACCCTGCGGACGACCTTCGGCGCCGACCCCGACCAGCCGGCCGTCCGCCGGGCGGCGCCGCGCGCCGCCGACGCGGAGGCCGTCCGGGCCTCCCTCGACGAGTTCGAGGCGGCGGTGGAACGGGCACACCGCGACACAGAGACCGGCAACCACCGCACACCCACGTTCCGCGGCGACGAAGCCGCGGCCGGCCCCCAGACCGCATCCAACCCCCCGCACAACCAGAACCACTCCCCGGAAGGAGCGGAGCAGTGAGCACGTCGACGACAGGTGACACTCCGACGGGAGGCACCACGCCGGCCGAACTGCAGGCCGCCGCGGCCGACTTCACATGGCTGTTGAATCGCTTCGCGACCGAGACGGCGGGCGTCGTGGACGCCATCGCCGTCTCCTCCGACGGCCTTCTCATCGCCGTGTCCGATCTGCGCGAGCCCGCCGACTCCGAGCGCCTGGCCGCGATCGTGTCGGGCATCACCAGCCTGGCGGCCGGAGCCTCCGGCAACTACGGGCTCGGCGGCCTGAACAAGGTCATCATCGACCTGGAGGGCGGCCACGTCCTGGTCTCCGCGATCGGCAGCGGCGCCGTACTCGGCGTGGTCACCGACAAGGAGGCCAAGCTCGGCAACATCGCCTACGAGATGACGCTGTTCGCCAACCGCGCCGGCAGCGCGCTCAGCCCCCAGCTGGTGCTGGAGCTGAAGAACAACGTCGGCGCCGCGAAGAAGCGCTGAGCGGACACCGCCCGGCCGAGGAGGACGAACAAGCGATGGCGGACGGCGGCACTCCCCCGGGTGCGGACGGCACGGGCCCCGACCCGGTCGGCCCCGCCCCCGCCGTACGGCCGTTCCTGGTCACCGCAGGCCGGGTGGCGCCCAGCGCCAGCGACCGGACGATGCCCGTCGAGACCCAGGTGGTGGCCACCGCCGAGGGTCTCGCCGAGCTCGACGGTCTCGCCTTCGAGCAGCACGACATCGTCGCCGCCTGCCGCCGGCCGCAGTCCATCGCGGAGATCGCGGCCCGGCTGCGGCTGCACCTGAACGTGGTGCGGATCCTCGCCGAGGACCTGCGCGCGGCGGGGCAGTTGACGGTGCACGTGCCCGACACCGGCGCCACCCACGACGCATCCGTTCTGCGCAAGCTCATCGAGGGCCTGCGCGCGATCCCCGACTCCCGAGGGGTACTCCGTGACACCGACTGAACCGGCCACCCGGCCCGGGGGCCCGCAGGCCGCCGCCGTACGACCGCCGCTGCCGGTCAAGATGGTGGTCGCGGGCGGCTTCGGGGTGGGCAAGACCACCGCTGTCGGTTCGATCTCCGAGATCGAGCCGCTGACCACCGAGGCCGCCATCACCGAGGTCGCGGCGGGCGTGGACGACCTCAGCCACACCCCGCGCAAAACCACGACCACGGTCGCGATGGACTTCGGCTGCATCACCATCGACCCGACCCTGAAGCTGTACCTGTTCGGCACGCCGGGGCAGGAGCGGTTCGGGTTCATGTGGGACGACATCGTGGAGGGCGCGGTCGGCGGACTCGTCATCGTGGACACCCGCCGCCTGGACGACTGCTACGCGGCCGTCGACTACTTCGAGCACCGGCAGATCCCCTTCGCCGTCGCGGTCAACGCCTTCGACGGCAAGGTGGAGCACTCCCTGGACGAGGTCCGCTGGGCCCTCGACGTCAACGACCGGGTCCCGGTGCTCGTGTTCGACGCCCGCGAGCGCGGCTCGGTCCGCGACGCGCTGCTGGTCGTACTGGAACAGGCGCTGGCCCGCTCGGAGGCCTGAGGGGATCCACGGGGCCGGGCGGGGAATCCCCTTCCCGGGGGCGGGGTTGTCGCCGTCATGAGCCATGACGACAACGACACCCGTGTGATCACCAACCCGCCCGCCCTGCACGACCCGACGCCCTTCGGCTACAGCCACGCCGTCTCCGCGCCCGGCGAACTCGTCTTCGTCGCCGGGCAGTACGCCTCCGACGCCGACGGCGCCCCCGTGCCCGGTGACTTCGCCGCCCAGGTCGACCTGGCCTTCGACCGGCTGGAGGCGGCGCTGGCCGGGGTGGGCCTCGGCCTCCGGAACGTCGTACGGCTCGGCTCGTTCGTCGTGGACCACGACACCGGCAAGCTGGAGGTCCTCGGCAAGGCCCTGCACGCCCGGTTCGGCGAGCGGCTCCCCGCCCAGACCCTGAGCGGGGTCGCCTCGCTCGCCCTGCCGGGCATGCTGTTCGAGGTCGACGCGATCGCCGTACGCCCCACCGACCGCGGCTAGTCCACCGGGGCTAGTTGCTCCTGCGCACTCCCGGTGAGACCGCGACCCGGTTGGCGATCCAGAACACGCCGAGCGTGGCCAGGGCCATCACGGCGACCAGGGTGGCGCCGCCGACGACCTTCTCGTAGTCGCGCTGGTAGAGGCCGTCGACGATGTAGCGGCCGAGGCCGCCGAGGGAGACGTACGCGGCGATGGTGGCCGTCGAGACGATCTGGATGGCCGCCGAGCGCAGGCCGCTGAGGATCAGCGGGAGGGCGACGGGGAGTTCGACCTGGAGCAGGACGCGGGACTCGTGCATGCCCATGCCGCGGGCCGCGTCCACCGGGGAGGGGTCGACCGAGCGGACCGCCTCGTAGGTGGTGACGAGGATCGGCGGGACGGCGAGGATCACCAGCGGGATCATCACCGGCAGCAGACCGAGGCCGAGGCCGATGAACATCAGCACCAGCAGACCGAAGCTGGGCAGGGCGCGGGCGGCGGTGGCGATCATCGCGAGCGCGTTGCCGCCGCGTCCGGTGTGCCCGGTCAGCAGGCCGATGGGGAGACCGATCCCGGCCGCGATCGCGAGGGCCAGGAGGGAGTACCAGATGTGCTCCCACAGCCGGGTGGGGATGCCGTCGTAGCCCTTCCAGTGGGCGCTGTCGCTGAAGAAGGCGTTGATGAAGTTGAGCACGTTCACCGGGACACGTCCTCCAGGGCGACGGCGGCCGGGTCGGGACGGTCGGCCTTCGGTTTCGGGCGGGCCCCGCTCGGCATCCAGGGGGTGAGCAGGATCCGCAGGCCCACCAGCAGTCCGTCGATGAGGATCGCCAGGACGGCCGTGGTGAGGACGGAGTTCACCGCGAGTTCGGTCCGGTGGTAGAAGAGCGCGTCGGTGAGCAGGTTGCCCAGCGCGCCCTGGTTGCCGATCAGCGCGCCGACGCTGACCAGGCTGATGCTGGAGACGACCGCGATGCGCAGACCGGCGATGATGGCGGGCACGGCGATCGGCAGCTGCACCTGGACGTACCGGCGGACCGGTCCGAAGCCCATGGCCTCGGCGGCGGCCAGCGTCTCCGGCGGCACCGACCGCACCCCGTCGACGATCGCGGGGACCAGCACCACCAGGCTGTACACGGCCAGCGGGATCATCACGGTGAGTTCGGTCTGGCCGGTGTAGTCGATGAGGACGACGAAGAAGGCCAGCGAGGGGATCGCGTACAGCACGGTCGTCACCCACAGCACCGGCGGGTACAGCCAGCGGAACCGCACGCAGAGCTGGGCGAGCGGCAACGCGAGGACCAGTCCGGCGAGGACCGGCAGCAGGGCTTCCCTGAGGTGCAGTCCGACGAGGCCGATCCAGCTGTGCTGGAGGTCGCTGGGGATGTCGAAGAAGCCGTTCATCCGGTGACCTTGGTGACCGTGTCGCTCTTGGCCGGGGTGGTGCCGCCGTTCTCGCGCCCCTCCGCGTGGGCGCCGCGGATCGCCTCGCCGATGGCCTGCTGGGAGACGACTCCGGCCGCCCGTCCCTCGGCGTCCACGGCGACGGCCCAGCCGGTCGGCGAGAGCACCGCGCAGTCGAGCGCGGCCCGCAGCGAGTCGGTCCCGGCCACGAACGGGCGGCCGTACGGCAGGAGTTCCGCGGGCCGGATGCCGTCGGCGGCCAGCTCCCGCGGCTCGCCCCAGCCGAGCGGCTTGCCGCCCCGGTCGGTGACGAGGAGGTAGGGGGCGTCACCCGTGCCGCGGGCGGCGATCTGCTCTGCGGTGGCGTCGACGGCGACGATCGGCGCGGTGAGCAGGTCGAGGCCGGCCGAGGAGAAGAAGGACAGCCGCCGGATGCCGCGGTCCGCGCCGAGGAAGTCCTCGACGAACTCGTCCGCTGGGTGGGACAGCAGTTCGGCGGGCGGGGCGAACTGGGCGAGGTGCCCGCCGGTGCGCATCACGGCGACCATCGTGCCCAGCTTCACGGCCTCGTCGATGTCATGGGTGACGAAGACGATGGTCTTGCCCAACTCGTCCTGGATCCGCAGGAGTTCGTCCTGAAGCCCCTTGCGGACGACGGGGTCCACGGCCGAGAACGGCTCATCCATGAGCAGCACCGGCGGGTCGGCGGCGAGCGCCCGCGCGACACCGACGCGCTGCTGCTGTCCGCCGGAGAGCTGGTAGGGGTAGCGCTTGGCGAGCGAGGCGTCGAGGCCGACCCGCTCCATCAGTTCCCGGGCCCGGGACCGCGCCTTGTCCTTGCCCCAGCCGAGCATGCGGGGCACGGTCGCGATGTTGTCGACGATCGTGCGGTGCTGGAAGAGCCCGGCGTTCTGGATGACGTACCCCATGGACCGGCGCAGCGTGTTCACGGGCTGCTGCTGGATGTCCTTGCCGTCGAGCAGGATGGTGCCCTCGCTCGGCTCGACCATCCGGTTGATCATCCGCAGCGTCGTCGTCTTTCCGCAGCCCGAGGGGCCCACGAGGACGGTGATCGAGCGGTCGGGTATCTCCAACGAGAGCCGGTCGACCGCCACCGTGCCGTCCGGGTACCGCTTGGTGACTGAATCTATCCGTATCAAAACGCCGAATACCCTTCGGGGTTGGCCATATCCGCCCATGTTGGACCACGTCTGTCCGGGCTGTTGCGGGGAGAGTCTAGACGGCTCGTATTGCGGGCGTTCGAACGCCCGAGGCCCTCTGTGGGCAGCCTGTGAGTCCGCTGATTCTCAGTGTCCCCACAGGCCCGGCTCAGGGCTTGCCCAGGCGGGGCGCCCATCGTCGCTGGCACGAGCTCGTCACCGCCATGAGCTCTTTCTCGTCCGGAGCATCTGGAGTACGCGTCATGACGACCCTCGCCCCACCGCCCGCACCGGTCCACGAGGGCCGCCACCGGGCCGCCGCGCCGCCCGTCCCCCGGGTCAGGAGGCTGTTCACCGGCGCCCCCGAGGACCCCCGCTGGGCCCGCCCGGCACTGTGGGCGATCCTGGTGCTGGCCACGGCGTTGTACGCCTGGAACCTGTCGTCCGTCACCGGCAACAGCTTCTACAACGCGGCCGTCTACAGCGGCACCAAGAGCTGGAAGGCGTTCTTCTTCGGCGCCCTGGACTCCGGCAGTTTCATCACCGTGGACAAACCGCCGTTCGCGCTGTGGGTGATGGGGCTGTCGGCCCGCGTCCTCGGCTACGGCACCTGGCAGCTGGCGCTCCCGATGGTCGCCGTCGGCGTCGGCTCGGTGGCCCTGCTGTACCGCATGGTCAAGCGGGACTTCGGCGCCGTGGCGGGCACGGTCGCGGCCCTGGCGCTGGCCCTCACGCCGATCACCGTCGCCATCACCCGGGACACCAACCCGGACCCGATCCTGGTCTTCCTGATGCTGCTCGGCGCCGCCGCCCTGATGAGGGCCGTGCGCACCGGCCGGACGATGCCGATGGTGTGGTCGGGCGTCGCGATCGGCTTCGCGTTCAACACGAAGATGATGCAGGCCTACGTCGTCCTGCCGGTCTTCTTCCTGGTCTACCTGTGGGCGGCCCGCGGCAGCATCGGCCGCCGCGTCCGCGCCCTCGCCGCCGGCACGGTGGCCCTGGTGGTCTCCAGCGCCTGGTGGATGGTGGTCGTCGACCTGATCCCGGCCTCGCGACGGCCGTACATCGGCGGCTCGACCGACAACACCGTGTGGGACCTGGTCATCGGCTACAACGGCTTCGGCCGGATCTTCGGTGCGAGTGCGTCGGTGGGGTCGCAGGGCAACGGGGCGAGCTTCGGCGGCGAGTCGGGGCTGTACCGGATGTTCAACGACATCATGGGCGGCCAGATCTCCTGGCTGATCCCGTTCGCGGCCGTCACCCTCGTCGCCGGGCTGGTGCTGCGCGGCCGGGCGCCCCGCACCGACGGCCGGCGGGCGGCACTGCTGCTCTGGGGCGGCTGGTTCGTCCTGCACTACCTGACCTTCGCCCTCGCCGAGGGCACGTTCCACCCGTACTACGTCACCGCCATGGCGCCCGGCATCGCGGCGCTGGCCGGTATCGGCGCGGTGATGCTCTACCGGGCCTTCCGCGAGGGTGCGGCGGTGAAGTGGGGGTGGGTGCTGCCGACCGCGGTGGCGGCCTCCACGGTCTGGGCGGTCCTCCTGCTCCAGCGGGTCTCCGGCTCCGGGACCCTGTACACGGTCGCGGAGGTCGTGGCCGGGGCGGCCGGCGCGGTCGCGGTGACCGGGCTGCTCGTCGGGCGGTTCACGAAGCGGCGGCGCCTGATGGGCTTCGCGGCCCTGGCGGCGATCGTCGCCCTGCTGGCCGGGCCCGCCGCCTACTCGGTCGCGGCGGCGGGCTCCACGCCCAACGGCACCAACCCGACGGCCGGGCCGAACACCGGTGGCGGCATGGGAGGCGGCGCGGGCGGCGGCCAACGCCCGAGCGGCGCACCGAGCGGCACGGGGCAGATCGGCACCGGCACAGGTACCAGCACCGGCACCGGCACCGGCACCGGCACCGGCTCCTCCCCGGAGTCCGGCGCCCCGAGCGCCGGAGGCATGGGCGGAGGCATGGGCGGAGGCACCCAGGTCACCTCCGCGATGATCACCTACCTGAAGGAGCACCAGGACGGCGCCACCTGGCTGCTCGCGGTGGCCACCGACCAGACCGCGTCCTCGGTCATCCTGGAGTCCGGGCAGCCCGTGATCTCCATGGGCGGCTGGTCCGGCACCGACAACGCCATGACCCTGGCCAAGCTCAAGAGCCTGGTGAAGTCCGGCAAGCTGCACTACATCGTCATCAGTGACAGCGGGCAGGGCTCCTCGAACAGCTCGAACACCGAGATCTCCACCTGGGTCAAGAAGAACGGCACGGCCGTGTCCGACTACAGCGGCCTGTACCGCCTGGACGCGTCCGACGTCGGCTGACACCCCCTCGTACGCCTCGGGGCGGGCCGCCGGTCTCCACCACCGGCGGCCCGCCCTCCGGGTGCGCTGAAACCGCGCTGAAACCGCGTCGAAGCCGCCCTCCCGCACGCTCTGCGGCATGAACCCAGCACCTCCGGCCATCGAGGCCACCGGCCTGAGCAAGGCGTACGGCGACAAGGTCGTCCTCGACGGGATCGATCTGCGCGTGCCGCGCGGCACGGTCTTCTCGCTGCTCGGTCCGAACGGGGCCGGCAAGACCACCACCGTCCAGATCCTCTCCACCCTCGTCCGGGCCGACGGCGGCACCGCCCGCGTCGCCGGGCACGACCTGGCCGCCGCGCCGCAGTCCGTGCGCGCGGCGATCGGGGTCACCGGTCAGTTCTCCGCCGTGGACAACCTGATCACCGGTGAGGAGAACATGGCGCTCATGGCGGACCTGCACCACCTCGCCAGGAGCGAGGGACGGCGGGTCACCGCCGACCTCCTGGAGCGCTTCGACCTGACCGGGGCCGCCAGGAAGCCCGCCTCCACCTACTCCGGCGGGATGCGCAGGCGCCTGGACATCGCCATGACGCTCGTCGGTTCCCCCGAGGTGATCTTCCTCGACGAGCCGACCACCGGTCTCGACCCACGCTCGCGCCACACCATGTGGCAGATCATCCGCGATCTCGTCGCCGACGGGGTCACCGTCCTCCTCACCACGCAGTACCTGGAGGAGGCCGACCAGCTCGCCGACCGCATCGCGGTGCTGAGCGGCGGCCGGATCGTCGCCGAGGGCACGGCGGACGAGCTCAAGCGGCTGGTGCCCGGCGGCCATGTCCGGCTCCGTTTCCTCGATCCGGCCGAACTGGCCCGCGCCGCCGAGCTGTTGGACGTGGGGGTGCGGGACGACGAGGCGCTCACCCTCCAGGTCCCGGGCGACGGCAGTGTCCACACCCTGCGCGCCCTGCTGGACGTCCTGGACGGTGCGCGGGTGGCCGTGGACTCGCTGACCATCCACACCCCCGACCTCGACGACGTCTTCTTCGCGGTCACCGACCGCCCCGAGCGCGAGAAGGTGCGGAGCCGTTGACCACCGCCGCCCCGCCCGCCGCCGCGCACCTGCGCGACTCGCTGACCATGCTCCGACGCAATCTGCTGCACGCCCGCCGCTATCCCTCGATGACGCTCCAGGTCGCGCTCATCCCCGTCTTCCTTCTGCTGCTGTTCGTGTACGTCTTCGGTTCCGCGCTCGGCACGGGCATCGGGCAGGGCGGCGACCGCACCGCCTACCTCTCCTACCTGGTCCCCGGCATGCTCCTGATGACCGCGGGGGTGGGAGCCGTGCCGACGGCGGTCGCCGTGTGCATGGACAGGACCGAGGGCATCGTGGCCCGTTTCCGCACGATGGCGATCTCCCGGGCGTCGATCCTCGTCGGGCATGTGGTCGGCAGCGTCATCCAGACGGTGTTCACCCTGGTCCTGCTGATCACGGTCGCGTTCGCGATCGGCTTCCGGCCCGACGCGAGCCCCCTGGAGTGGCTGGCGGCCTGTGGACTGCTCGTCCTGTTCGTCTTCGCGCTCACCTGGCTCTCGGTCGCCCTGGGACTGATCAGCAGGACGCCCGAGGGGGCCAGCAACGCGCCCATGCCGATCTCGTTCCTGCTGCCCTTCGTCAGCAGCACCTTCGTCCCCGTCGGCTCGATGCCGTCCTGGATCCGCTGGTTCGCCGAGTACCAGCCGTTCACCACGATCGTCGAGACCGTACGCGGGCTGCTGACCGGCACGGGCATCGGCGACAACGCCTGGATGGCCCTGGCGTGGTGCGTGGGCATCGCGTTCCTCGGCTTCGTGTGGTCGCTCCGCCTGTTCGACCGTGAGTCCCGCTGAACACCCCGACCGCAGAAGGGCAGTTGCCATGGCCGCCGTCCACCTCACCCCCGAGCTCGTCGAGAACCCCGCCGGTGCCTACGCCGGTCTGCGCTCCCGCCCCGGCCTCGGCCACGTCGTCCTGCCCGGCCTCGACACCCCCGTACGCCTGGTCGTCCGCCACGACGAGGTGCGGGCCGCGCTGGGCGAGCCGCGGCTGGTCCGGGACCGCTCGACGATCACCGGCTGCGAACTGCCCGACCCGCAGGCCGAGTTGCTGGCCCGGGGCACCGAGGGCCTGCCGCCGGAGTACGCGCGGTATCTCTCCGGCCGGCTGGCCCTGTTCGACGGCGCCGAGCACTCCCGCCGGCGCGGTCCGCTCACCCGCGCCTTCACCGCCCGCCGGGTGGCCGCGGCGCGCCCTCTGGTGGAGCGGACGGCACGGGAGCTGCTCAAGACCCTCGCCGGGCGTGAACGGGCCGATCTGCTGGGCGAGTTCGCGTACCCGCTGAACACCGCCGTCATCTGCTCCCTCGTCGGCGTGGACGCGGCGGACCGGGAGCGGGTGGGCGGGTGGATCCGGGACTTCGCTTACGGCGACGGCGGCCCGGCCCTCGAAGGGCTCGGCGGGATCGTGCGGTACACCAAGGACCTGGTCGCCCGGCGCCGCGCCGAGCCGGCCGAGGACCTGGTGTCGGCGCTCCTCGCGGACGGCGGCCTGACCGACGACGAGATCGTCACCGTGTTCTTCCTGCTCATCGACACCGGCATCACCCCGCCCGCCCTCTTCCTCGCCCACGCCGTCCTCGCCCTGCTCGACCACCCCGACCAGCTGGAGCGACTGCGCGCCGACCCGGAGCAGCTCGCCCGCGCGGTCCCCGAACTCCTGCGGTACGTCACGCTGGTACGCGTCGGTGCCACGCTCTACGCCACCGAGGACTTCGTGTTCGCCGGCACCCGGCTGCGGCGGGGCGAGGCCGTGACGGTCGCGCTGTTCGGCGCCAACCACGACCCGGCCGTCTACGACACCCCCGAACGTCTCGACGTGACCCGGGAGTTCGGGCGCGGCGAGGGCCACCTCGCCTTCGGGCACGGCCCGCACCACTGCATCGGCGCGGCGCTCGGCCGCCTGGTGACGGGCGTGGCGCTGGAGAAGCTTGTCGTACGGCCCTCCGCCGCACCGGAGTTGGCCGTGGACCGCGCCGACGTGCCGTTCGGACACTGGCCCGGCGACGGCTTCCACCTGCTGAGCCTGCCGGTCAGGCTGCGCTCCTGACCCGCACCAGATCCAGGGCCGCCGCCCGCAGCCCCGGCACGTCCAGGGCGGCGTACGTGGACACCGCGTCCTCGTAGGCCGCCCTGTCGGCGTTCTCGGCGGACTCCCGGGCGCGGGACGAGGACATCGTCGGCTGGAAGGTCCGCAGGCAGCGCAGCCGCTCGGCGAGCGCGATCAGCCGTACACCACTTGTGTCCCCCTGCGCCAGATCGGCCGTGCCGAGCGCCAGCAGCAGCGCGCCGCACAGCGGGAACTCCATCGGCGGGCCGGTCGAGGAGCGGGCCAGCAGGGTGGTGAGGTGGCCGGGGAAGGCGGCGAGGTGGCGGGCGACGACGTCGGTACGGCCGTGCCGGGCGTGCGCGATCACGGCGGCCGCCTGGAGTTCCGGCAGCCAGGTCGCCACCAGGTCCTCGCCGCCGGGGGTCAGGTCCGTGGCGTGCTCCATGCGGTCCAGGGCCCGGCGCCACAGTCCGAGGCCCGTCTCGACGTCGCCGCGCGCGAGCGCCATCTCCGCGCGGGCGCCCAGGTCGGGGGTGAGCGGGTCGGGCGCGGCGCCCTCCGGCTGGTGCCGCAGCGCCTGCTCCAGCCAGTGCTCCGCCGCGTCGAGGTCACCGGCCTGGAGGTGGGCCAGCATGACGCCCCAGCGCAGGCCGATCGAGTCGGTCCACTCGCCCGACTCCTCCAGGGCCGCGAGCGCGTCCCCCATCGGGCCGATAGCCTCCGCGCCGCGCTCCATCTGCAGGCAGAGTTCGGCGAACCGGGCTCCCGGCCAGATCCGCAGCAGCGGGCCGTTGCGGTCGTCGGCCGTGTCGAGCATCCGGCGGGCGGCGGCGAGGGCGCGCTCCGGCTGCTGGTCGTACTCCCACACATAGCTGGCGACGCCGTTGGCCATGCAGGCGACGAGCGGTACGTCACTGGCGCACAGCGTGTCCAGGACACCACGGCCGCCGGGCGCGAGCGCCTCCGGCAGGGCACTCAGCACGGTGGCCATGGCCCGCAGCAGCGTGTCCGGCGGGGCGGGCGGCAGGCGGCGCAGCGCCACCAGGACGCGCGCGGCGCCGGGGCCGATACCGACGAGGGCGTTGGCGGTCAGCAGGGTGGTGGCGGTGCGGGTCGGTTCGACGTACTCCGGGGCGGGCCGGTAGTGCGAGAGCGGCCCCGCGGTGTCCTCGGCCAGCGCCGCCAGCCGGGCGTAGTGGGCGCCGGCCTCGGTGCTCCACAGGGCGGCCAGCACGGCGGTGACCGGGGCGACGGTGTCCCGGTCGTCCCGGGCCAGGGCGAGCCGCAGCGCCTTGAGGAGGTTGTCCTGCTCGGCCCGGATCAGATGCCAGGAGGTGAACGCGTCGGCCTCGAACGGGGCGTCGTGGTGGGTGGCGCCGAAGTCCCCGGCCCAGGTGAGGAACCGCTCGGTGACCGCCGCGTCCTCCCCGGCGCGCTCCCGGTGGGCGGCCGCGAACTCCCGTACCGTCTCCAGCATCCGGAAGCGGGTGCCGTACGGGGTGTCGGTCACCTTGAGCAGGGAATGGCCGACCAGCTCCTCCAGGACGTCCAAGGTGTCGGATCCGCCGACGAGTCGGTCCGCCGCCTCGGCGGTGAACCCGGCCGGGAGGACGGACAGGGCGCGCAGGGCGGACCGCCCCTCCTCGGCGAGGAGATTCCAGCTCCAGTCGACGACGGCGTGCAGGGTGCGGTGGCGCCGCGGTGCGTCCCGGGGGCCGCCGCGCAGCAGTGCGAAACGGTCCCCCAGGCGGCGGGAGATCTCCGCGACCGACATCACCCGGACCCGGGCGGCGGCGAGTTCGGTGGCGAGCGGCAGTCCGTCGAGGTGGCGGCACAGGTCGGCCAGCGCCTCGGCCGGCAGGTCGACGTCGGGGCGGGCGGCGCGGGCGCGCTGCGCGAACAGCTCGACGCTGGTGTCGAGGTCCAGTTCGGGCAGCGCGTGGACGGCCTCGGAGGACAGGCCGAGCGGGGCCCGGCTGGTGGTGAGGACGCGCAGGTCCCCGGTGCGCGAGACGAGTGCCTGGACGAGGTCGGCGACGCCCTGGACGACCTGCTCGCAGTTGTCGAGGACCAGCAGCGCGGGACCGGCGCCCATGGTGCCCAGAATGCCGGTGATCACGTCGGCCCCGGCAGCGTGCCGCGGTCCCTCGCCGACGCCCAGCGCCGAGGCGACCTCGGCGGTGACGTCTTCGTCCCGGCGGACTCCGGCGAGCGGCACCAGGTGCACGACGCGCTGCTCCGCCCGCCGGGCTACGGCACCGGCGAGGCGGGTCTTGCCGAGGCCGCCGGGGCCGACGATCGAGGTGACCCGGGAGCTGTGCAGCAGCCGGGTGACGGCGTCGATGTCGGCGGCGCGGCCGAGCAGGGGGTTCGGTTCGTGCGGGACGCCCCGCCGGACGGGCGGGGCCTCGCCGCGCAGGAGTTCCTGGTGCAGTTCCTGGAGGGCGGGGCCGGGGTCGGTGCCGAGTTCGTCGCGCAGGCGGCGCCGGTAGCGGTCGTAGGCGGCGAGGGCGGTGGGGGCTCCTGCGGTGGCCGTCCGGCAGCGCATCAGTTCCAGGAGCAGTTCCTCGTCGCGCGGGTGGGCGTCGACCAGGTCGGTGAGGGGGCCCGCGGCCTCGGCGCGGCGGCCGGTGCGGGCGAGGGCGAGCGCGCGGTGCCGTACGAGTGCCTGGTGCACGGGGGCCCGTTCGGCGCGCAGGGCATCCAGGGGATCGCCGGGACCGGCGCCGTCCTCGGTACCGGCGCCGTCCCACAGGGCGAGCCCTTCCTCGGCCTCGGCGAGCGCGCCCGCGTGGTCGCCGGCCCGTTCCTTCTCCGCGCTCGCGACGGCGTACAGCAGCAGGGCGCCGGCGTCGACCTGGTCCTCGCGCAGGGTGAGCCGGTAGCCGGTGGGGGTGCTCTCGATGACCTCTGCGCCGAGTTGCCTGCGGGCCCGCGACACCAGGATCTGCAGGGCCTTCGTCGGATTCTCCGGCCGCTCCTCGGGCCACAGCCCCTCCACCAGCCCGCCGGCCCCGCGACCACTGCGCAACTCCCCGGCGAGCAGGGCGAGCAGTCCCCTGATCCGCGGCGCGGTGATCTCCCGCCCCCGGTGGGAGACCGACGTCAACAACGTCAACTCGATGGTCACCGGCCCAGATTAGCCAGCCCCCGCCTCGCGGGTCGCGGCTACGGCGGTCCGGGGAATCCGGACGCGTGGGCTCCGCCGGGCGGTGCGGTGACCGGGCGGCTGCCAGGGCTGACGGGACAGGCTCCTGGCCGGCTCGCTGTCGGGACGGTTCGACAAGGCGGCCCACCGTCGGGGCGGCATCCCGCACGTCGTCGCCCTGCCTGTCCCGGCCCCTACAGGTGCGGCCCGGTCCCCACAGGTGCGAGCCGGTCCCTATGGCTGCGACGGGCGGACCCCGGGCCCCAGGCGTCCCGCTGTCGTGTCGGTGCCGGACCGCCCACGGACCGCCCGGCGTCCCCGCCACGGCACCCACGCGGCCACCGTCGCGGCCCACCCCAGGGACCACACGACCGCGACCAGTACCTCCGCGCCGGTGCTCATGCCGCCGCCGTCGCCGTGGGGGCCGTGGGGAAGCCCGGGGTGCGCAGGACCTGGCGGTCGGCGGTGACGGCGAACACCTCGCAGCCGGGGAGCGCGGCGGCCCAGTCGACGCCCTCGGCGCCCATCGCGAAGGCGGCCGTGGCGACCGAGTCGGCCTCCGTCAGGGTCGCCGCCACGACGGTGAGGCTGAGCAGGCCGGTCGCGGGGCGGCCGGTGCGGCCGTCGATGATGTGGTCGCCGCGTTCGTAGCGCGCGGAGGTGGCGACCGCGGCGTCGGTGAGCTCCAGGACGGTGCACAGCTTGTCGGCGTGCTCGGGATGCCGTACGCCGACCCGCCAGGGCCCGCCGGAGGCGACCACGTCACCGCCGGCGTTGAGGCAGAAACGCCTCGCGCCGGCGGCCGTGAGCAGTTCGCCCGCCCGCTGGACCGACCAGCCCTTGACGACCGCGCAGGGGTCGAGACCGCGGCCGGGCAGCCGGACGTCGAAGGCTCCGCCGGTGGCGACCCGGTAGTGCTCGCACAGGTCGAGGACCTCCCGCAGGTCCGCGCTGAGCTCGTCGGGGGACAGTTCGCCCCGGCCCAGCCGGGAGACCTCGCTGTCCTCCTTGAACGGGCTGAAGCGGACGTCGACCTCGTTCAGCCACGCGAAGACCGCGTCGGCGGCCTCCGTGCCCCGTTCGGCGAAGCCCTCGTCGTCGACCCGGAGCGAGACGGGGAAGCCCATGACCTGTTCGACGCGGTGCATGACCGGTCAGCCCTTCGCGTCGATCGCGGCCTGGAGGGACTCCTTGTAGGCCTCGCTCGTGATCGTCGCACCGGACACCGTGTCGATGTCCGCGCTCTGCGCCTCCAGCGTCTCCGCCACCAGCTTCGGCACCGCGGCCGTGGTCTGCGGATGATTCGGCTGCTGAAGCATCTTCACGGCCGTGATCTGGTCGCCCTCGAAGGTCACCTGGACCTGCACGGTGCCCTTCTCCGTGTCCAGCGCGGGACCGTCCACGGTCCGGGAGGCGGAGGCGGCCGACGCGGAGGGGGACGGGGAGGCGGCGGCCGCCTTCGCGTTGTCGTCGATCGTGGCCTGGAGGGACTCCTTGTAGGCCTCGCTCGTGATCGTGGCGCCGGACACCGTGTCGATGTCCGCGCTCTGCGCCTCCAACGTCTCCGCCACCAGCTTCGGCACCGCGGCCGTCGTCTGCGGATGATTCGGCTGCTGAAGCATCTTCACAGCCGTGATCTTCGTACCGGAGAAGGTCGTCTGGACCTGAACGGGCCCCTTCTCCGTGTTCAGCGTCGGCCCGGTGACCGTGCGCGAGGAGGAGTCCGACGAGGAGGACGAAGAAGAAGAGGACGGGGACGGGGCGACCTGGACGGTGGAGGTGTGGGCCGACGGCTCGTAGAGCCAGACGGGCACCAGGCCCGCGATGCTCAGCACGACGACGGGTATGGCTCGTTTCACGGTGACTTCCTCATCCCGCCAGGCTGAAGCGTTCGAAGTGGATCTGCGGCTTGGGCACGTCCAGCTCGCGCAGGCTGCCCAGGACCGCGTTCATCATGGGCGGCGGTCCGCACAGGAAGACGTCCCGGTCGCCGATGTCCGGCACCATCCGCAGCAGTTCGGCGGGAGCGAGCCGGTCGGGGACGGCCGGCCCGGTCACCAGGTGCAGCTCGTGGCCGCGGGCGAGGGCGAGGTCGCGCAGCTCGTCGTAGAGGACCGCGTCCCGGTCAGTGGCGACGCGGTAGATGACCACGGCGTGGCCCTCGATCTCCTCCATGAGCGCCCGGATGGGCGTGACGCCCACGCCGCCGGCGATGAGGACGGACTCCGGGCGGGTGCGGTGCAGGGTGGTGAAGGCGCCGTAGGGGCCCTCGGCGAAGACGCGGGTGCCGACCTTCACGTGGCGCAGGGCGGCGCTGCCGGCACCGGCCGCCTTGGCGGTCAGGCGCAGGCTGCGGCCGTCGGGGGCGGCCGACAGGGAGAACGGGTTGGCCTGCCACCAGCGGTCGGGGGTGAGGAAGCGCCACAGGAAGAACTGGCCGGCCCGGGCGGGCATCCGGTCGAGGTCCTTGCCGGTCATGTGGATCGAGACCACGTTGTCGGACTCGTGGACGACCGCGGTGACGCGCAGCTGGTGGCGCCAGTTCCGCCACAGCGGGAGCACCAGCCGGCCGAGGAACACGGAGCCGAGCGCGACGCCCCAGACGCCGTACCAGTACGCCGTGGCGGTGGACGAGGAGGCGAAGGAGGTGCCGACGGCGACCTGGTGGGTGAAGGCCAGCACCACGGCGACGTAGGTGTACAGGTGGATGAAGTGCCAGGTCTCGTACGCGAGCCGGCGGCGGGCGTAGCGGGCCGAGACGGCGCCCACGACGAGGATGATGCCGAACGCGACGATCGCGCGGAGCACGCCCTCGGTGGTCTCGGCGAGGTCGACGACCTGGCTGATCGGGCCCGCGTCGGTGCCCTCGGCGTAGCCGAAGGCGATGAAGACGACGTGCGCGAGAAGCAGCCACAGGATGCCGAAGCCGGTCCAGCGGTGCCAGGCGGTCAGCCGGTCCATGCCGATCCGGCGGTCGAGCCAGGGCAGGCGGGCCACCAGCACCAGCTGGAAGGCCATCACGAGCGCGCCGTACAGGCCGGTGAGGCGGCCGATCACGATGAGCGCGTTGGAGGCGAAGCCGGCCTGCGCGAAGAAGTAGGCGACCACGGCCACGTTCGCGGCGAGCACGGCGTACAGACCGGTGCGGGCCACCACCCTCGGGCGTTGTATCGCCGTGGGTGGCGCGGGGGGCGATTGGACGGCAGTCACGTACGAGCTCCTTGATCGGGTCCGGGGTCTTGATCGGGTCCGGGTATCGAGCTTCGCCGGTGGGAGCTGTCGATTTACTGTCGTACAACTTTCAAGTGGTTATCGATGTGGCTGCGGGGGCCCACCGGCCTCCCGAACCGGGAGCGCGGTACCGCACTATGTGCAGGTGGACAAAGTACGACTCCTCGTCGTGGACGACGACCCGCCGATCGCCGATCTCGTCGCGACGGTCGCCCGGTACGAGGGCTGGGACGCGGTCACCGCGAACACGGGCGAGGAGGCGCTGAGCCGCGCCGCCGAGTTCCATCCGGACATCGTGGTGCTCGACCTGATGCTGCCCGACCTCGACGGCTTCGGCGTGCTCGACCGGCTGCGCCGTTCCGGCACGATGGTGCCCGTGGTGTTCCTCACCGCCCTGGACGCGGTCGCCGACCGGGTGGCGGGGCTGACCCGGGGCGGCGACGACTACCTGGTCAAGCCGTTCGCGGTGGAGGAGCTGATGGCCCGGCTGCGGACCGTGCTGCGGCGCAGCGCCGGCCCCGGCTTCCAGCGCTCGGTGCTCCAGGTCGCGGACCTGACGATGGACGAGGACACCCGCGAGGTGCGGCGCGGCGAGCGGCTGGTCACCCTCACCCCGACCGAGTACGAGGTGCTGCGCTACCTGCTGCGCAAGTCGCCGACCGTGCTCACCAAGGCGCAGATCCTCGACCACGTGTGGGAGTACGGCTTCGGCGGCCGCTCCAACGTCGTGGAGCTGGTCGTCAGCCGGCTGCGCCGCAAGCTGGACGAGCCCGAGGACGGCCGGGAGCCGCTGATCCACACCGTGCGCGGCTTCGGGTACGTGATCCGGCAGGCCGCGGAGTGATCACGCGCTGCAGGCGGGCGTACGGCAGGCTGCGTCTGGGGACCCGGCTGGCGCTGGGCGTCGGGGTGCTGTCCCTGGCGGTGTTCGCGATCGTCGGCACCGCGCTGACGACGTACATGCGGGACTACCTGTCGGCCCAGCTGGACACGCAGCTGGCGCAGGCCCAGATCGCCCAGTCCCGGAGCATCGCGGACTACGGCACGCTGTCGGGCAAGAAGTACTACAGCTGGTTCTACGCCGTGTACGACGTGCCGCGGGACGGCGGTCCGAAACTGCGCCGGCCCGAGGACCCCGCCGACCTGCCCGACGACGTCGAGGACTTCACCACCCTGGCCCGGGCACAGGCCGTCTCGCACACGGAGCTGCTGCGCACCGAGCACCTGCGGGGCGTGGGCGACTACCGGCTGCGCGCCTGCGAGGTCGAGCCCGGGGTGGTCCTGGTCAGTGCCGCGCCGATGGACGACATCGACGACACGGTACGGCGGCTGATCACGGTCCAGGTCGTCGCCTTCGGGCTCGCGCTGCTGGGGCTCGTGGTGGCCGGCCGCAAGATGCTGCGGCGCGGGCTGAAGCCGCTGAGCGACATGGCGTCCACCGCGCACGGCATCGCCTCGCACAACCTCGCCGAGACCGCGGCCCGGCTGCCGCTGCGCGCCGACAAGCGGGGCGGCGGCCCGGAGGTCGAGGAACTGCGCACGGCGTTCAACACGATGCTGGAGCACATCGACGACTCCCTCGCGGTCCGCGCGGAGGCCGAGCAGCGGTTGCGCCGCTTCGTCGCCGACGCCTCGCACGAGCTGCGCACCCCCCTGATGTCCGTACGGGGCTACGCGGACCTCTTCCAGTACGCCGCCGCCAACGCCCCCGAGGAACGCGACAAGCACCTGGCGCGGCTGCGCGCGGAGGCGGCCCGGATGGGCTTCCTCCTCGACGACCTGCTGCTGCTCGCCCGGCTGGACGCGGCCGAGGTGGAGGCCCCGCTCCGGCAGACGGAGTCGGACCTGGTGGAGCTGGTGGAGCACGCGGCCGACGCCTTCCGGGCCAGCCACCCGGACCGTCCGCTGACCCTCGCGCCGGGCCCCGACGCCCTGAAGCTGCGCCTGGACCCGCAGCGGATCCGCCAGGTCCTGGACAACCTGCTCACCAACGCGGCCGTGCACACGCCGACCGGTACGGCGGTCTCCGTCGGCGTCTCGGTCGGCGGCGGACAGGCCCGGGTGCGGGTCGCGGACGCCGGTCCCGGCATCCCGACGGACGACCGCGACCGGGTCTTCGACCGCTTCTACCGCGTCGACAAGGCCCGCAGCCGCGACCGCGGCGGCAGTGGCCTCGGCCTGTCGGTGGCCCGCTCCCTGGTCCGGGCGCACGGCGGCACGATCGAGCTGAGCAGCGAGCCGGGTGCCACGGTGTTCACGGTGGTGCTGCCGCTGCGGACGGGGAGTCTTACGAAGCCGTGACGTGACGGGCGCGGCCCGGTCGTCCGGGCCGGTCACGGCCCTAGCGTGACGGTATGCGTGTACTGGTCACCGGCGGCGCCGGTTTCATCGGGTCCCAAGTCGTGGCGGCCCTGCGGGCCCACGGGCACGAGCCCCTCGTCCACGACGTCCGCACCGACCCGGCGTCCGACGTCCGGGACCCCGAGTCGGTCCGCCGCGCCCTGACCGGCGTGGACGCGGTGTGCCACCAGGCGGCGATGGTCGGCCTGGGCGTCGGCTTCTCCGACGCGGCGGAGTACGTCTCCCACAACGACCTCGGTACGGCCGTCCTGCTCACCGCGATGGCCGACGCGGGCGTCCGGCGCCTGGTGCTGGCCGGGTCGATGGTCGTGTACGGCGAGGGCAGGTACACCTGTCCCCGGCACGACGTGGTGCGGCCGGGCCCCCGGGCCGTCGCCGACCTGGACGCCGGACGCTTCGAGCCCCGCTGCCCGGAGTGCGGGGCCGCGCTCTCCCCCGGGCTGGTCGGCGAGGACGCCCCGGTGGATCCGCGCAACGTCTACGCCACGACCAAGCTCGCCCAGGAACACCTCGCGGCGGCGTGGGCGCGGGCCACCGGCTCCTCGGCGGTGTCGCTGCGCTACCACAACGTGTACGGCCCCGGCATGCCCCGGGACACCCCGTACGCGGGCGTCGCCTCCTTCTTCCGCTCCGCGCTCGCCCGGGGCGAGGCCCCGCGGGTCTACGAGGACGGGCGCCAGCGGCGGGACTTCGTGCATGTCCGGGACGTGGCCGCGGCCAATGTGGCCGCGCTGGAGACTCCGGCGCGCGAAGGCGCGCTCACGGCCTACAACACCGGCAGCGGTGAGCCCCACACGGTGGGCGAGATGGCCCGGGCGCTGGCCGAGGCGTACGGCGGTCCCGGGCCGGTCGTCACCGGGGAGTACCGCCTGGGCGACGTACGCCACATCACGGCGGACTCGGCCAGGCTGCGGGCCGACCTCGGCTGGAAGGCCGAGGTCGGATTCGAGGCGGGGATGCGGGAGTTCGCGAACGCCGGGATGCGCTAGGCCGGGCGGGACCGGGCGAGACCGGTGGTGCCGCCCGCTTCAGCAAGCGGCGGCGGGCGGCACCACCACCCGGGGCCGGGCCGCACTGGGGAAGCAGCCCCCTCCGCACCCCGCCTCAGAGGCCGGCGGCGGGCGGTACCACCGCCCGGGAGACGGCTGCCGGCTGCCCGGCTGCCGCCGGCACCGCCCGTCAGAGACCGACCAAGACGCCACCAACACCCGGAGAGGGCCGCGCAGCGGAGAGCCGCGGGCAGTACCACCGCTCGGGCACCAGCCCCCCGCGCACCGTTCAGGCACCAGCCCGCAGCCCCCACCCCCTCCTCAGGAGGCCGCTGTCGGCAGGAGCACCTCGAAGCGGCAGCCGCCCGGTACGTTGCACACCGTGGCGCTGCCCCGGTGGGCCTCCACGATGCCGCGGACGATGGCGAGGCCGAGGCCCGCGCCGGCGGGTGGGGTGCGGGCGTGGGTGCCGCGCCAGCCGGTGTCGAAGACGCGGGGCAGGTCCTCCTCGGGGATGCCGCCGCAGCCGTCGGTGACCGAGAGGACGACACCGTCGGGGCGGCGCTCGGCGGCGATCGCGACCGTGCCGTCGGCGGGCGTCCGGCGGATGGCGTTGACCAGCAGGTTGCCCAGCACCCGGCTCATCTCCTTGCCGTCCACCTCGACCGGCACCGGCTCGACCCGGTCGCCCACCAGCCGGACCCCGTGCTCGCGGGCCAGCGGGTCGGCGCCCGCGAGCGCGTCGCCGACGAGGTCGTACAGGGAGATCCGGCTCGGGCTCAGCGCCAGCGTGCCCGCGTGGATGCGGGAGAGCTCGAAGAGGTCGCCGACCATGCCGTTGAGGCGTTCCACCTCGGTGCGGATCTGCCGCAGATAGCGGGCGGGGTCGGTGGCGACGCCGTCCTCCAGGGCCTCGGACATCGCGCGCAGGCCGGCCAGCGGGGTGCGCAGGTCGTGCGAGATCCAGGCGACGAGTTCGCGCCGGGAGGTCTCCAGGGCGCGTTCCCGTTCCCGGGACTCGGCGAGCCTGGCGCTGGTGGCCTCCAACTCACGGCTCAGCGCGGCGAGTTCGGCGGTGGCCGGGCCGACCGGCGAGGTGAAGTCGCCGCCGTCGCCGAAGGACCGGGCGGCGAGCGCGAGGGCGTGGCTGCGGGCGACGACCCAGCGGCCCAGCAGCAGGGCGGTGACCATGGACACCACGGCGGCCATCGCGACGACCGTGGTGACGACCTTGAGGTCGTGCGCGGACAGGAACATCGCCTGCGCGACCGCGAGGGTGCCCGCGAGCATCGCGGTGACGGCGACGGCGGCGACCACGGCCAGATGCAGGGCGAGCGAGCGCCGCCGGATCAGCATCAGCACATACGCGCCGAGCAGTCCGGCCGCGGCGGCGCCGAGGAAGGCGAACAGGGCGATGAGAAGGGTGTCGCGCATGGTCACACCTCGCCGTCGAAGCGGTAGCCCACGCCCCACACGGTCTGGATCAGCCGGGGGCGCGCCGGATCGTCCTCGACCTTGCCCCGCAGCCGCCGGACATGGACGGTGACGGTCGACAGGTCCCCGAAGTCCCAGCCCCACACCTCCCGCATCAGGTCCTCGCGGCCGAACACCCGGCCCGGGTGCCGCAGCAGGAAGGCGAGCAGGTCGAACTCCCGGATGGTGAGGGCGAGTTCGGCGCCGTCCTTGGTGGCGCGGCGGGCCTCGGGGTCCAGCACGAGCCCGGCGGCGCGCAGGGCCCCCGAGGGCCGGGCGGGGCGGGTGCGGCGCAGCACCGACTCCACCCGCAGGACCAGTTCGCGGGGACTGAAGGGCTTGGTGACGTAGTCGTCGGCGCCGACCTCCAGACCGAGGATGCGGTCGTCCTCGTCGCCGCGCGCGGTGAGCATGATGACCGGGACGGGGCCGCGCCCGCGCATCCGGCGGCACACCTCCAGGCCGTCCATGCCGGGCAGCATCAGGTCGAGGACGACGAGGTCCGGCCAGTGCGCGGCGGCCCGGGCGAGCGCGTCGGGCCCGTCCCCGGCACGGTCCACGACGTAGCCGGCCCGGTCGAGGTACCCGGAGACGACCTCGGCCACGGTGGGGTCGTCGTCCACGACCAGGACCCGGGCCCCGGCCTGCGCGTACGGCTGTTGCTGCTCCATGCCGCCAGCCTCGCACCGTCCGGAGGCACATGCGTCCCTCCGCCTCCGACGTCCTTGTTTCGTAAGGAGCGGAGGTCCACTTTGTCCATTTTGCGCTCGTAGGGTGAGAGCGTGACCACCCTCCCCCCTTTCCCTCCCCCCGCGGACCCCGGGTCCGTGGACGTCGTGCTCCCCTGTCTGGACGAGGCCGAGGCGCTGCCCTGGGTGCTGGAGCGGATCCCGCCCGGCTGGCGCGCGCTCGTCGTGGACAACGGCTCCACGGACGGCTCCGCCCGTATCGCGCAGGCCCTCGGCGCGACCGTCGTCCACGAGGAGCGGCGTGGGTTCGGCTCCGCCTGCCACGCGGGGCTGGCCGCCGCCACGGCCGACATCGTCTGCTTCTGCGACTGCGACGCCTCCCTCGACCCGGGCGACCTGGTGCCGTTCGTGAACTCGGTCCGCACCGGCGGGGCGGACCTGGTCCTCGGCCGCCGCCGCCCGCAGACCCGGGGCGCCTGGCCGCCGCACGCCCGCGCGGGCAACCTCGCCCTCGCCCGTCTGCTGCGCCGCCGTACCGGACTGCGGCTGCACGACCTCGGCCCACTGCGGGCCGCCCGGCGCGAGCCGCTGCTCGCGCTCGGTCTGACGGACCGGCGCAGCGGCTATCCCCTGCAGATGGTCGTCCGGGCCGCCGACGCGGGCTGGCGGATCGCCGAGCACGACGTGCCGTACCGCCCCCGCACCGGCTCCTCCAAGGTCACCGGCACCTGGCGGGGCACCTGGCAGGCGGTGCGGGACATGAGCCGTGTGCTGGCCGACAAGGAGGTCCAGGCGTGATCACCGTCCTCGTCATCGCCAAGGAGCCCCGGCCGGGCCGGGTGAAGACCCGGCTGACGCCCCCGTTCACGCCCGAGGAGGCGGCCACGCTCGCGGCGGCCTCCCTCGCGGACACCCTGGACGTGGTCGCCCGCACCCCCGCCCGGCGCCGGGTCCTCGTCCTGGAGGGCGAGCCCGGCCCCTGGCTGCCGCCCGGTTTCGAGGTCGTACGGCAGTGCGCGGGCGGCCTCGACGAACGGCTGGCCGCCGCCTTCGCGGGCTGCGACGGCCCGGCTCTCCTCATCGGCATGGACACGCCCCAGGTGACCCCGGAGCTGCTGACCGTGGACTTCACCGACTGCGACGCCTTCTTCGGCCCCGCCGAGGACGGCGGCTTCTGGGCCCTGGGCCTGGCCGAACCGGACCCGTCCCGACTGCGCGGCGTACCGATGTCGACTCCCCACACCGGCGCCGCCCAACGGGCCCGCCTCACGGACCTGCGCGTCCGCGACCTGCCACGCCTGCGGGACGTCGACACGGCCTACGACGCCGACCTGGTCGCGAAGCAGGCCCCCGGCGGACGCTTCGCGACCGAGCTGGCCCGCCTCACGGCGCTGCGCGCGACGCCTCCGGGGACGGATCGGGACACCCTGGCGCGCGAGGCCCGGCCGTCGATCCGGGACGCTCCCGCACGCGACACTCAGCCGGCCACCCCGCCCACCCCCGACGCCCGCCCGGTGGCGAGCGCCCCGCCCGACGAACGGCGCGCGGCCGGATCCGCGCACGACACCACAGAGCACCGAGCAGACGGCACAGACCCGGACACCCCCGCACGCGACACCCGACCGACCACCCCACCCACCCCCGACACCCGACCGGCGGCGAGCACCCCACCCGGCCAACAACACTCGGCAGGACCGGCACGTGGCACGGCGGGGCGGCGATGAGTGGGACGAACGGGATGACGGTCCGGGTCGGGCGGCAGGCGGGCGCCGCACCGGCGTCCCGGCGGACGGCCGCGGGCGCGGAGGCCGACCGGCCGCACGCCCCGGTGGAGGACGGGGGCGGCGGTGCGCCGCCGGCGACCGACGCCCCCTGGTCCGCGGACCCCTACTCCCGGGCGCTGCTCACCGGCCGGGGCCCCCTGTTCCTGCGTCGCGCCGACGGGTGGCTGCTCCTGCTGGAACTGGAGCGGTGGTGTGCCGACGCGGACGAGGCGGACCTGGAGGTGCTGCGGCGCTGCGAGGGTGCGGTCCTGGACGTGGGCTGCGGGCCGGGGCGGCTCGTCGCGGCGCTGAACGCGCGGGGGTGCCCGGTGCTCGGCGTCGACGTGAGCGAGGCGGCGGTCGCGCGCACGCTGGCGCTCGGCGGACAGGCCCTGCGCCGCTCCGTCTTCGAGTCCCTGCCCGGCGAGGGCCGCTGGGGAACCGCGCTCCTGATCGACGGCAACGTCGGCATCGGCGGCGACCCGCACACCCTGCTGACCCGGATGGCCGAACTCCTGTCCCCCGGCGGCCTGTTGATCGCCGAGACGGTCACCGACCCGGACATCGACGAGCGGGTCAGGGTGCATGTCACCGACGCCCGCGGGGCCGCCGGCGCCCCCTTCCCCTGGGCCCGGCTCGGCACGCCCGCCCTGCTGCGGCACGCGGACCGGGCGGGCTTTCGGGCCGTAGATCAGTGGGCGGCGGGCGGCCGTTGCTTCGTCGCCCTGCGCAGCCGGAGCACGAACAGCACGGCCGAGCCACCGAACAGCAGGGCCGTCAGCAGCAGCCAGCGGGCCGCGAACCCGTCCGGGGACAGGCCGGTCGCGGAGCCGTAACGGTCCGCGACCCGCCCGCTGATCAGCGGGAACCACACCAGCAGGAGCAGCAGCGAGAGGGCGGCGGGGACCCGGACGTACATCACGTGCCGCCCCGCCGTCCGCACGAGCGCCCGGTCCACCGCCCCGTACAACGGCAGCAGCACCAGGTCGTGCAGGACGGCCGCCCCCACGAACCACAGCGCGACCCCGAACCAGTCCCCCGCGAGCAGCCGCACCCCCGCATATCCCGCGAGCGCGAACGAGCAGCAGAGCAGGAGCAGTTGGAGAGGACTGCCGAGCAAGGAACCACCGAGAGGAACACCGCCGGGAGAGGGGATCCGCATCACAGGTCTCCGAACGTCAGCCGGGCCACCCACTTGGTGTTGAGCACACCGGGCGCCGCGGGCACGATGATCCGGGCCGGGTGCCCGTGATCGGGGGTCAGGTCCTCGCCGTTGACGAACAGGGCGAGCAGGGAACGCGGGTCGGCGACCTGGTTGGCGCGCAGGGCGGCCCGCCGGAACGCGCCACGCCGTTGCAGCGACTCCACGAGGACGTCCGGCGGATCGCCCTCGTACCCGACGAGTGCCGCGAGGTCCCGCAGCCGCACCCCGCGCCACCACTGGTCGGACGTGGACCAGCCCTCCACGCAGGCGATGGGCAACGCGGCGCTGTGCAGGGGAAGCCGCAGCAGGTCGGCCCGGCTCAGCCGGACGGTCCCGCCGCGCCCCGTCACCACCAGCCGCCACGCCTCCTCGCCCGTCTCGGCCGGATCGATCCCGGCGTACGCGGCCGTCTTGTTGATCTGGAAGGCGCCCGGCCCCGAACCGGGTTCGGCACCGCCGTGCGGGGCGAGGAGGGCGGTCCTGCGCAGCACGCCGTCGAAGCTCTGCCCGGCCGTGGTGAGGAACAGCAGCAGCGACCCGCCCCCGACGAACCACAGCGCCCCGCGCCGCGAGACCGTCGGCTCGGCGGGAGCCGGGGACACCGACTCCGTTCGCTCCTCCCGCAGATGCCGCAGATTGCGCCACGCGAGCGGCATCTTCAGCGCCGCGTGCACGACGAAGGCGGTGAAGAACACCCACGCGCCGTAGAAGTGCAGCGGATAGAAGGAGCCCGGGAAGAGGTAGTCCAGCTGGACGTTGAGCAGGCCGGTCACGAACTCGAACAGCGCGCCTCCCACGAGCAGCAGCAGCGAGATCCGCTCCAGCGCGTGCGCGAGGGACCGCGCCGGCGGCAGCGTGAACAGTTTCGGCGCGACCGACCAGAGCTTGGCCAGCAGGACGGGGACGAGGGTGATGCCGAGGGTGACGTGGACGCCCTGGTTCAGCCGGTACAGCCAGTGCGGGTCGGTCGGCCAGGAGAACAGGTAGAAGCCGAGGATCCCCTTGTCCGGCGTCTTGTCGTTCACCGGCGACAGGTCGGGGTTGTAGGCGGCGTACGACAGCAGCCCCGTCACGAACAGCAGGGTCATCCCGCCGAGGAGGACGACCCCGAGGACCGAGGTGAACCAGGGCCCGCGCAACGGACTGCGCCAGAAGCCAGGAGAAAAGGGAGAGAGGGGAGAGACCAAGGTGCGGGAAGACCGTGCCATGCCCCGACCGTAGGCCCGCCCCGGCCCGGAAACCGGTCCGCGAACCATGACGAAACTCTGACGTCCGCGCACGTCAGCCGTCCGGAGGAGACTTCCCGGCCTAGCGTCTGCGGTGTGAACCGCCACCTCCTGCGTGATCTGTCCGCGGCCGCCGTCGCCGCGCTCCTGGTCCTGACGGCCGTCCTGGTGGGCCGGGCGATCGAGCACCGGGACGGCTCGCTGCGCGTCGGCCGGCCGCCCCTGCTGGCGACCTGGGACCCGCACGTCGGCCCCGGCACCCCGGCCGCGCTCGTCGTCGCGGTCGCCGTGGTGGCGTACGGCCCCGCCCTCGCCGCCCGCCTGCCCTGGCGCCCGCTGCTGCTCGCCGTCTGGGGCGCCGGCCTGGCCTGGACATGGTCCCTGGCCCTGGTGGACGGCTGGCACCGGGGCATCGCCGAGCAGCTGACGACCAAGAGCGAGTACCTGCCGGTCGTCGGCCGCTTCCACGACATCCCGGCGGCCCTGCGGGACTTCTCCGGGCACATCCTGATCGACGCGCCCGACAACTGGCCCGCCCATGTCGCCGGGCATCCCCCGGGCGCCACCCTCACCTTCGTCCTCCTCGACCGGGTCGGCCTGGGCGGCGGGGGCTGGGCGGGGGTCTTCTGCATCACGCTCGGCACGACGGCCGCGGTCGCGGTCCTGATCACCGTACGGACCCTGGCGGACGAGTCACTCGCCCGCCGCGCCGCGCCCTTCCTGGTCCTGGCCCCGGCCGCCGTCTGGGTGGGCACCTCCGCCGACGGGTACTTCGCGGCCGTCGCCGCCTGGGCGGTCGCCCTGCTCGCCCTCGCGGTGCGCGGACACCGCCCGGGGTGGACCGGCTTCGCGTCCGGGCTGCTGTTCGGCCTGACCGTCTACCTGTCGTACGGCCTCACGCTGATGGCGACGCTCGCGGGCGCCGTCCTGCTGCTGGGCTCCCGCCGCCCCCTCCCCTTCGCACTGGCCGGTTTCGCGGTCGTACCGGTGCTGTTCACCGCGTACGGCTTCGACTGGTGGGAGGCGTACCGGCTGCTGGTGACCCGCTACCACCAGGGGGCGGGCGGGGTCCGGCCGTACGGCTACTGGGTGTGGGCGAATCTGGCGTGCACGGTGGTCATCGTCGGCCCGGCGACGGTGGCGGGGCTGCGGCGGACCGGCGTGATGCTCGTCCGCCGGGGGCGGAACCATGGCCCCCGGCATGACCTCCGGCTCGCCGTGCTCGTGCTCGCCGCGCTGCTCGCCCTGCTCGTCGCCGACCTGTCCGGCATGAGCAAGGCGGAGACGGAACGCATCTGGCTGCCGTTCGCGGTGTGGCTGCTGCCCGCCTGCGCGTGGCTGACAGGGGCGCGGGGGTGGTTGGCGGGGCAGGCCGTGCTGGCACTACTGGTCAACCACTTGTTGCTGACGGGCTGGTGACGTCCCGTCAGACCTTCAGCCGCTTCGACTTGCGCACGGCCGCCGCCAGTTGTTCGAGAACCGGCACATAGCCGGCGTAGCTGTAGCGCTCCTCCATCGACCAGGGCACCGTCTGTGCCGCCTTGACGGCGGGGAGTTGGCGCCAGGTGGACTTCTTGGCGAGCTGCTCGGGGGTCATGGCGTTGGCGCGGTTGTCCACGAGGATGAGGTCGGCGTGGTACTTGTCGGCGTTCTCCCAGCTGAGGAACTCCCAGAAACCCCACTCGTCGCTCTTCTCGCCCTCGACGAACTCGACGCCGAGATCCTTGAAGTAGGCGAGGTCGCAGTAGGAGTCGGGGACGGCGACGTACATGTTCTCCGCGTCGCCGGTCATGGCCATCACCTTCAGGCCCTTGTTGGCGCGGGCGGCCGTACGCAGGGTCTCGGCGGCCTCCTGGAAGCGGGTCCTGGCGTCGGTGGCCTTCTTCGTACCCAGGTCGGCGCCGAGGGACCGGGCGAGTTCGGCGGTGCGCCGGAGCGGGTCGAGCAGGGAGGTGCGGGCGACGCTGATGCCGACGGTGGGGGCGAGGGCCTCGACCTTCTTGACACTCTCCGCCGGGACGTACCAGAGGTCGGGCGCCGGGAACATGTTGCTGATCAGCAGATCGGGCTTGAGGGCGGCGTACTGCTCGATGTTGAACTGGCCCCACTCGGTGCCGACGCTGGTCAGCTTCGACACGTCCATGTCGCCGGCCTGCGGGTTGGGCCGGCCCCCGATCGGCTTGCTGGGGCCGAAGATGCCGGTGCACTCGATGCCGTAGTCGTACAGGGCGGCGGCGGTGCTGACGAACGCGACCAGCCGCTCCGGCCTGCGGTCGGCCTTCACCGTACGGCCGCGGTCGTCCTTGAACGACCACGGACCGCTGCTCGGACTCGCCACGGCCGCCGTGGGGTCGTCGTCATCGCCGCACGCGGCCAGCAGCGGGGCGAGCGCGAGGGCGCCGCCCGCCGTGAGCAGGCGACGGCGGGAGGGTCCGGACCGGCCGGAAACTGCGGTTGACATAAGGGGAGGCTAACCTAAGTAACTCTTGTGAGGAACTCCGCCTCCGGACGGGACCGGGGCCCGCGCGCTCTCACGTCGTGGCACGTACCCGCTTTCCCGACTCCAGCTGAGCGGTCGTCTCCAGGAGGGACACGGTGAAGGAGTGCCGGGGGGCCGTCAGGATCTGCCGTGCCGGGCCCTGTTCGACGAGTTCGCCCGCGTCCAGCACGGCGATGCGGTGGGCGAGCCGCGCGGTGTCCAGGTCATGGGTGATCAGGACGAGGGAGAGGTCCTCGCGCTCGCCCACCAGCTCGCCGAGGAGCTCCAGGATGCCGCGCCGGGTGACCGTGTCGAGACCGGAGGTGATCTCGTCGCAGATCAGCACCCGGGGGCGGGCGAGCAGCGCGCGGGCCAGGGCGGCCCGCTGGAGTTCGCCGCCGGAGAGCGCTCCGGGCCGGCGGTGGACCAGGTCGCCCGTGAGGCCCAGCCGGGCCAGGGTGGCCGACGCCTTCTCCACGGCCGCCCGTTCGTCGGTGCCGCGCAGCCGGACCGCCGTGCGGGCGACCTGGTCCAGGACGGGCCGGTGCTCGTCGAAGGCGGCCCGCGCGTCCTGGAACACGTACTGCACGGCGGCGAGTTGGGCGCGGGAACGCCGGCGCAGACTGCGCGGCAGCGCGACGCCGTCCAGCAGGACCTCGCCGTCGTGGTCGCGGTGCAGTCCCGCCACACACCGCGCGAGGGTGGTCTTGCCGCTGCCCGAACGGCCCACGACGGCCAGGCACTCACCGGCGCGCAGGCTGAGACGCGGGGCGCGCAGGACCGTGGTACGGCCGTGCGTCGCCGTCATGTCCCGTACCTCCAGGACGGGTTGGCGTACCTCCGCGGGTCCCCGGGGTGCCGCCCGGTGCTCGTCCAGCAGGCGGCGGGTCCACTCGTGCCGGGGCGCGCTCCACAGCCGCGCCACCGGCCCCGACTCCACGACCCGGCCGGCGCGCATCACCAGCACCTCGTCGGCGAGCGAGCGGACGACATCGAGATCGTGGCTCAGCAGCACGACCGCGATCCCGCTCGCCGCGACCGCCGCCAGCTGGTCGACCAGCCCGCCCTTCGTCAACGCGTCCTGCCCGGTGGTGGGTTCGTCGGCGACGATGACACGGGCACCGAGGAGCAGGGCCTGAGCGAGCACCACACGCTGCTGCTGCCCGCCGGAGAGCTGATGCGGATACCGGCGCAACAGCGCCTCCCCGTCCGGCAGTTGCGCCGCCGCCAGCGCCTCTACGACCCGCTCACGGGCCGCCCTACGACGCCGGTCGCGGGGCAGGTCGCGGACCCGCCCGCGAGCGATGTCGCCCAGCAGCGCACCCACCCGGCGGGCCGGATTGAGCACAGCGGCGGGATGCTGCGGCACATACCCGACCAGCCCGCCCCCACCCCGGTCCACCTCCCCCGTCACCCGCGCACCCACCGGATACTCCCCGAGCAACGCCAGCCCGGTCGTCGTCTTCCCGCTCCCGGACGCCCCGACCAAGGCGACCACCTTCCCGGCCCGAACCCGCAGATTCACCCCGTCGACAAGGGCCCGCCCTTCGACCTCGACCCGCAGATCACGCAGTTCGGCGACGACCGCATCTGTTTCTCGGCTCATGGAACTCGCCGTCCCTTCTCAAGAAACGGTTCGGCAGCGCCCCTAAAGGGGCGCGGGGAACTGCGCGACCAGCCACGAAGCAGCCGCAGACGCCAAAGCCCCCGCCGTGGCACTTCAGAAGGCGCTCCCAACACCGCGTCGAACAACAAATTCGTCCCAGTCGTCAACGCCACAATCAACACCGCCGGCACCACCACAGCCCACGGCTGCACCATCAACCCCGTCCGGTTCCGATCCACCATCACCGCCCAGTCCGCCGCATCCGGAGCCACCCCCACACCCAAGAACGCGGCCGTGGACACCAGATACAACACCCCGGTCAACCGGACACCCGCATCCGCGGCGAGCGTACGAACCGTGGCCCGGCCGACATAGCCGACGGCCACCCGCCACCACGTCTCCCCCTGCATCCGCAGCGCCTCCACCGCGGGCCGAGCCGCCGCCTCCCCCGCCGCGGCCCGGACGATCCGCGCGGCGTCGGGGACGTTCACCAGTGCCACGAGGAGCGCGAGCCCCACCGCGCCCGGCGTGAACACGGACGCCACCAGCAGGATCAGCAGCAGGGACGGCACAGCGAGCAGTACGTCCAGCGGCCGCATCAGCAGCTCCTCCAGCCGCCGCGCACGCGTGACCGCGCTGACCAGTCCGACCGGCAGCGCGACGAGATAGGCGAGGGCGGTCGCGGCGAGCCCGGTCAACACGACCGTACGACCGCCGTGCAGCACCTGCTGCCAGACGTCCCGCCCCACGAAGTCGGTGCCCAGCCAGTGGCCGCCGCCCAGGGTGAAGGAGACAGAGCGGGGCCCGGGGTCACCGGCGAGGACCGGACCCAGGAGGGCGAGGGCGAGGGGGACGGCGACGATCACCGCCCCCAGCAGGAAGCGGGACCCGGCCGGCGCCCGTGCCGTCACGCCGCCACCCCCGCCCTCGGCGTCAGCCGGTACGCCACCACGTCCGCGCCCAGATTCAGTACGACGGTCAGGACGCCGAACACCACCGCGAGCCCCTGCACCACCGGCACGTCCCGCTCGGCGACCGCGTTGAGCAGGACCGTGCCGAGTCCGGGGATCACGAAGAGCGCCTCCACGACGATCACCCCGCACAGCAACCAGTCGACGGTACGGGCGAGTTGCTGGGCGGCCGGGGCGAGGGCGTTGGGCAGGGCGTGGGCGTAGCGGACCCGGGCGCCGGGGACGCCGTAGCGGCGGGCGTGGGCGGTGTAGGGCGCGGCGAGCGCGTCGATCATGCCGGCGCGGACCAGGCGGGACAGGGAGCAGACCGGGCGGGCCAGCAGGACCAGGACGGGCAGGACGAGGGCGGCCGGGTGGGCGAGCAGGTCCGTGCCGTAGCCCACCGCCGTCGGCGGGAACCAGGCCAGTTTCAGCGCGAAGACGGTCACCAGCAGCACTCCGAGGGCGAACTCGGGGACCGCGTAGACGGCGAGCGTCACGGAGCTGACCAGCCGGTCGAGGAGCCGCCCCTCGTGGCGGGCGGCGAGCACGCCGAGTCCGAGGCCGAGCGGGAGGAGCAGGGCCAGTGTCAGCGCGGCCAGCAGCAGGCTCGGCCCGAAGCCGTCGGCGATGTACCGCGCCACCGGGCGGCCGGAGGCCAGCGAGGCGCCGAAGTCGCCGTGCAGCAGGCCCGTCGCCCAGTCGGCCAGCCGTTCGTACGCCGGCCGGTCCAGGTCCATGGCCTCGCGGATCGCCGCGATACGCGCCGGGTCGGGCTGGTCGCCCGCGAGTGCCACCGCGGCGTCGCCCGGCAGCGCCTCGGTGAGCGCGAAGACCAGCAGCACGACGGCCACGGTCTGCGCGATCCCGAGGAGCAGCCGCCGGGCGACGAAGGAGCGCAGGCCGCTCTCCCTCACGCCAGCCACACCTTGTCGAAACGGGCCCAGTCCAGGGAGTTGGCGGGCGCCTTGGTCGCGACTCCCCTGACATTGCGGGCCGTTCCGAGGATCCAGTCGGCGAAGCCCCAGACGAGGAAGCCGCCCTCGGCGTACAGGCGCCGCTGCATCCGCTCGTAGACCGCGGCCCGTTGAGTCCTGTCGCGGGTGGACTGGGCCTGTTGGTAGAGGGCGTCGAAGTCCTTGTGCCGCCACTTGGTGGCGTTGGTGGTGGAGTCGGTGAGCAGGCGCTGGGAGATGTGGGCCTCGATGGGCATGGCACCGGAGCGATAGCAGCACAGAGTGCCGTTGTCGAGGATGTCGCTCCAGTAGGAGTCCTTGCTGCCCATCTTCACGTCGATGGTGACGCCCGCCTTGGCGGCCTGGTCGCGGAAGATGCCGGCGGCCTCGGTGAACCCGGCGGCGACGGCCGAGGTGTTGAGGGTGACCTTGAGGTTCTCGGCGCCGGCCTGCTGGAGCAGGGCGCGGGCCCGGTCGAGGTCCTGGGCGCGCTGCGGGAGATCGGCGGCGTAGTACTCGTAGCCCTTGCCGAACAGGTCGTTGCCGACCTCGCCCGCGCCGGACAGGGCGCCGTCGACCAGCTCCTGGCGGTCGGCGATGAGGAAGAACGCCTCGCGCACCCGCTTGTCGTCGAAGGGAGCCCGGTCGGTCTTCATGCAGAACGCCTGCATGGCGCTGTTGCGCAGCCGCACGATCTCTATCCGGCCCTTGCCCTCGTGGGCGCGGGCGGTGGTGGGGTTGAGCTCGTGGGCGTACTCGACCTGGCCGCCGAGGAGGGCGTTGACGCGGGCGGACTCCTCGTTGGCGACGACGAACTCCAGCTCGTCGAGGTGGGGGGCGCCGTCCCAGTAGGCGTCGTTGCGGCGGAAGACGGCGGAGCGGCCGGGCGCGAAGGAGACGAAGCGGAAGGGGCCGGAGCCGACCGGCGCGGTGTCGAAGTCCTTCGCTCCCGAGGGGATTATGTACGCCCCGAACGCGGCCAGCACGTTGGGGAATTCGGCGGTCGGCCGCTTGAGGACGAACTCGATGCTCCGCTCGCCCGTGGCGCGGCTGGCGTCGAGGTCGATGGGTTCCAGGGAGGCCTTGGCGCGAAAGGCCTGCTTCGGGTCGGCGATCCGGCGGTAGCTGTGGAGGACGTCCTCGGCGGTGACCGGTCTGCCGTCGTGGAAGGTGGCCGCGCGCAGGGTGACCCGCCAGCGGGCCAGGGTCTTGTCGGCCTCCCACCCGGTGGCGAGGCGGGGCTCGGCGGACAGGTCGTCGCCGTGGTCGGCGAGCTTGTCGTAGAGGGCCTTGGCGCGGGCCACGTCGGCGAACAGGTTGGCCAGGTGCGGGTCGAGGGTCTCGCTGGCCCCGCCTCCGGCGAACGCGGCGCGCAGCCGGCCACCGCGCTTCGGGGTACCGCCGTCGCCGCCGTCACCGCCGTCCGCCGTGTCTTCCGTGCCGCCTCCGCAGCCGACAAGGGTGAGGGCGGCGGCGCCGGTGGTGGCGGCGAGGAAGCCGCGGCGGCGCAGGCCGGGAATGCGTTCGTACATGACTGGTCCTTGGGGTGTGTCGGGTCAGCGGGTGGTGTGCGGGCGGGCCACGAGCCGCGGGCGGTGCCCGTCGACCGTCGCGCCGGAGGCGAGGAAGCCGTCGAACCGGCAGCCGGTTTGGCGGTACGACAGGGAGCCGTCCGGGCAGACCACCGCGCCGAACCCGGACGGACCGACGCCGAAGCCGCGCAGCCCGACCCGGACTTCCGTGGCCCCTGGGTGCCGGGCGGGGGCGTGCGCGGGCAGCGTCCCGGTCGGGTCGGCGCCGGTGACCGTACGGCCCCGGGCGTACCGGTGGGTGCCGCAGTCCCCGTCGAGGACGCGCGCGCCGGTGCCGTGGCGGCGCGGGCGGTGCTCGGCCCAGCGACCGGGCAGGCGTTCGGCGTCGGGGAAGCGCGCCTCCGGCAGCCAGAGGTCGCCGTTCATCGGGCCCCGCTCCCCTCTTCGGCGGGCGCCGGGGCGGGGGTCGGCCGCGAGGTGCCCGGCAGCGCCCCGCGCCGCTGGAGCAGGGCGACCCCGCCCGCCGAGGCCAGGCCGACCAGGGCGCAGCACACCCAGGGCAGCCAGCCGGCGCCGGTCCGTTCCGCAGTGTCCATGGCCCAGCCGACGACGGTGCTGCCGATCGCGGCGGCGATGCCGGAGACGACGTAGAAGACGCCGAAGTAGGTGCCGGTCAGCTCGGGGCGGCCGAAGCCGGGGACGAGCTCCATCACGAACGGCGAGGCGATCATGACGCCGAGGTAGAGCAGGAGGGCGCCGAGCAGCACCAGGGCGGTGGCGGCCGGACCGCTGTGCCTGCTCACGAGCGCGGGCGGCAGGAAGGCCAGGCCCATCACCGCGAGCCCGACGGCGATCCAGGGTCCCCTGGCGCCACGGGACTTGAGGGTGCGGGTCAGGTGCAGTTGGAGGGCGAGGTTGGCGAGGGTGCCGACCAGGAAGACCAGGCCGGCCGCTCCGGCCCAGCCGGTGGCCTGCCGGGCGCCCGCGGGGAGCAGCAGGTAGAGCTGGTTCTCCAGGGTGTACATGCCGACCATGGCGAGGGCGAACGCGAGGAAGGCACGGTTGCCGACGACCTCCCGCCAGTCCGCGAGGACCCCGGTTCCGCTCGGTGCGACCTTCCGCGCGGGCAGGACGAGGGCCTGCGCCACGGTGAGGACGGCGAAGATGCCGGCGGCGGTGAGCGCGGAGGCGCGGAAGTCGACGAGGAGGAGCGCGCTGCCCAGCAGCGGCCCGATCAGCGCGCCGGTGGTGGCGAACACGTTGAACAGCGCGAACGCCTCCGCCTTGCGCTCCCCCGCCTCCTGGGCGAGGTAGGCGCGCACGGCCGGGTTGAACAGCGCCCCGGCGAGCCCGCTGAGCACGGACGCGGCGAGCAGCACGGGCAGTCCGTCGCCGAGCGCGAACAGCCCGAACCCGACCGTGCGCAAGGCGCATCCGGCGATGATGACGCCCCGCGCGCCGAGCCGGTCGGCCGCGGAGCCGCCGATGATGAACAGGCCCTGCTGGCTGAGGTTGCGCACCCCGAGCACGATCCCGACGACGGCCGCCGACATGCCGAGATTGTCGGTGAGGTGGGTGGCGAGGTAGGGGATCAGCAGGTAGAAGCCGGTGTTGACGCCGAGCTGGTTGACCAGCAGGAGCCGGACGGCGAGCGGGAACCCGCGCATCTCGCGCCACGTCCGCATGTGCCGCCACCTCCTCGACTTCGGGCTCCGGGTACCGGCCCCCTTCGTCCGGAGGGGGCCTGGCTGCATGCAGGGACAAGCTATCGATAATCATTTTCATTTACCAGTCCCTTACGGAAGCGGGCCGGGTGCGCCGGAGACGGAGACAGACCGGGGCATTCCCCCTAGAGTTGGCCGGAGCGAGCCCCGAGTTTCCGTAACGAGCCCCGGTCCACGCGGTGGTGATGGATGGTCAGGTCCTCGTCCGAGTCCCATCGGGCCGCTTCGTCGCAGCGGGCGGCGGTCCCCGCCCTTCCCCCGCACCACATCGAGCGCACGGCGCTGCTCGACACGGTCCGCGGACTGCTGCTGCCCGGGCGGAGCACCCGGGGCAGGAACCTGGTCGGGCTGGTGGGGGCCGCCGGCTCCGGCAAGTCGACGCTGGCCCGGGCCGTCGCCCTGGACGCCGACATCGCGGCGCACTTCCACGAGGTCCTGTGGATCGAGGCCGAGCCGGGCGCCGACGCGGTGGAGCACCAGCACCGGCTGTCCGTCGCCCTCGGGGACGCCCGGCCCGTCCCCGACGTGACGTCCGGCAGGGAGCGCCTGGCCGAACTCCTCGCGGACGGGCGGCGGTTGGTCGTACTGGACGGAGTGGAGCGGCGGGAGCAGTGGGACACGATCGGTCTCGCCGGCCCGCGCTGCGCGCTGCTGATCACCAGCCGTGATCGCGGGGTGCCGCACTCCCAGGCCCACGGCCGGATCTGCGAAGTCGCCCCGCTGGACGCCGAAGCGGGCCACCGCCTCCTCACGGCATGGGCCGGCCGCCCGGACGAGGACCTTCCGCCCGCGGCCGCCTCGTTCGCCGAGGTCTGCCGGGGCCTGCCCGCGGCACTGGCCTGTGCGGGCGGCCTGGTCGCGGTCGGCTGGAGCCGGCAACAAGTGCGCACGCGGCTCGACGCGGCGGTCCTGTCACGGCTGCGCACCGACCCGCCCCGGCCCGGCCCGGACGACTCCCGGCCGTACCTGATGGCGGCGCTCGACGTGGCCGTGTCCGCGCTCGACGACGGCCTGCTCGAACGGTATCTGTCGCTCGCCGTCTTCGAGGCGCGCGGCCCCGTCCCGGTCGAGGTGGCCGCCCTGCTGTGGCGGTCGGCGGGACGGAAGGGGTCGGGGGACGCGCCCCCGCCGGACATCGCGGCCGAGGAGACCGTCGACGCGCTCGCCCGCCGCGCCCTCGTCCGCCACGACCCCGGGACCCGCCGGTTCACGCTGGACGCCCCGCAGTTCGAGCACCTGCGGGAGTTCCTGGGCCCGCGGGAACTCCGGGAACTGCACCACGAGACGGCGACGGCGTTGCTGGACCGCTGGGGCTGCCTGGACCGCGGGCTTCCGCGCACGGCGGACGGGGACTTCGGCGACGACCCCGTCGACCGCTACGGCCTGGAGCGGGTGGTCGGTCATCTCGTGGCCGCGGGCGACCACGACGAGGCGCACGCCCTCCTCGCCCTCGACGGGCGCCCCGTCGAGGGCGGATCGTCGGAGCCGGGCAACCTCTGGTTCGCCGTACAGGAACGCGCCGACGGGACGGCGACCTGGCTGCGGGACCTCGAACTCGCCCGCCGCACGGCACAGGAGGCGCCGACCGGGGGCGCCCCTCCGCGAGTGGGCCTGGAGGCGCGGTACGCCCTGATGCGAGGCTCGGTGAGCAGTCTGACCGCCGCCCTGCCGGTGCCGCTGCTGCCGGCCCTGGTCGAGCAGGGCGTCTGGACACCCGCCCGGGCTCTGGCGTACGCCCGCACGACGTTCTCGCAACCCGCCGTCCGGGCCGACGCGTTCGAGGCACTGCTGCCGGTTCTGCCCGCGCGGACCCGGTCCCGGGTGGTGGACGAGCTCGCGGCCGCCGCAGTGGCGAGCCCCGGGTTCGGCGAGGCGGCCTGGCGACTGGCCCGGCTGGAGGGCGAGTTGCCCCACGAGAGGCGGCTCGATCTGCTCCGGGGGGCGCTGCGGAGTGCGTCGCCCGTCGACTTGTTGGGGCGGCGCTTGTCGGAGGGGTCACTGTCCCACCTCACCAGGCTCTTTCTCGAGGTGCCGGAGCAGTTGCTCGCCCGGGTCCTGGAGTCCGCCGTCCGGCAGCGGAAGCCGCACGACGGCCACACCGTACCGAACCGGACCGAGGCCCTGATCGCCCTGGCCCGGCACACCTCCGGAGACCGGCGGTACCGGTACACCGCCGAGGCCCTGGCCGCCGCCCAGGCGATCGAGGCCCCGTACCCGCGCGCCACCGCCCTGTGCGCCATCGCCGCCCTGCAGGAGGCGGGCGCCCGGGAGCTCACCCTGAAGCTCGCCCTGCGGGCCGCCCGCAAGGAGCGGTCGGGTTACCTCCGGGCGGACGCGCTGACCTCGGTGGCCCGTCTGCTGTCGGAGCCGCGGCGCGGTCGGCTGCTGGCGCAGGTCTTCCACAAGGCCCGCCGCGACACGGACGGACCGGCCCCCGTGCCCCTGGCGGCCGTCGTGCCGCACGTGCCCGAGCAGCTGGTGCCCGACGCGCTGGAGGCCGCGCGCCGGCTCGCCGATCCCGGTGCCCGCTGTGACCTCCTGCTGGACATCGGCCGGCGCCTGGCCACGGAGGACCGCTCCGCCGTCGTGGCCGAGGCGCTGTCCGCCGCCCGGGAGGTGCCGGTCGCGGGCGGGGAGCGGGCCCGGGCGCTGTGCCGGGTGGCCGAGCGGCTTGCCGGGGACGGGCGCCGGGCCGTCGTCGCCGAGGCGCTGGCCTCGGCACGGTTCGTCGCCGACCACGGCCGGCTCGCGCCCGCGTACGCGGCCCTGGCCGCGCACGTCCCGCCGTACGAGAGCGCCGGGTTCACCGATCACGCGCTCGCCCTGGCCCGCACCCTCCCGCCCGAGCGGCGGCTGCCCACGCTGCATCTGCTGCTGCCCCATCTCCGCCCGCCCCGGTCGGCCGAGGTGGGCGAGGAGATGATCGCCCTCGCGATGCGGGACGCCACCCCCGCGCACGTGATGGCCCGTATCGCGCCCGACCTGCCGGCCGAGTCGGCCCGCCGCGCGACCGACCTCACCCTGGGTCTGCGCCCCGACAACCGGCCCGAGAAGATCGCCCGGGTGGTGGCCCTGGCCCACCTCACCGCGTACCTGCCGGAGGAGGGACTGGTCGAACCGATCGCGGGACAACTGGTGACCGCGCATGTCGCCATCCTGCTCCCGGCGCTGCGGAAGATGGCGCCGCGGATGGCGCCGGGAGTGCTCCGCAGGACCATCGGGCGGGCCGAGGACCACCACGACGACGAGGACATGATGCTGGTGACGGCCGTGCTCGCGCCCTGGATGGCCGGCGGGGGCCGGGCCGTGCTCGAGTTCCTGCCGGAGGCCGCGCGCCGCCGTTCCGACGCCCGGTACCGGTGCCGGCTGCTGACCCTGGTGGCCGAGAACCTCCCCGCGGCCGAGGCGGAGCCGCCGCTCGCCGAGGCCCGCAGCCAGGCGCGGCTGATCAGCACTCCGCAGACCCGCGCCGACGCGCTCACCGACATCGCCCGGCAGCTTCCGGAGCCGCTCCGCACCGAGGTGTTCCGCGAGGCCTCCACCGCCGCCGCGGCGGTGGAGGAACTCCCCGACCGTGCCGCGACGACGGCCCGGCTCGCCCGGACCGTGGCGGAGACCGGGACGGTCGACACCGCCTGGCGGGACTTCGGGCGCCCCGCACTGCTGCTGGCGGCCCAGCTCGGGCGCGCGGCGGTGGTGGAACAGCTCGCCCACCCTTCCTGCCGGGACGTGCTCGCCGAGGCCGCGCCGGACATCGCCGAGGCGCTGCGCGACGTCACGCGCTGGTGGCCCTGATCGCCGCACGACGTCTCACGGCGGTGGCCGTGATCGCCGGTGTACTCCCCCCTGTTGAATGAACCATTCAACAGCCCTAACATCCTCCGGTGGATGCATTCACCCGCCCATGGGAGTCCCCCGAGCGTTCCCCTCCGGGGCGTCCCGGGCGCCTCGGAAGGAGGACCCGTGCCTGCCCCCACCCGTGTCGGATCCCCGCGTGTCAGACCCACTCGCGTGAGACGGACGGCCATCGCCCTGCTGCTGGCCGCCGGCCTGGCGGCCCCGACGAGCCACGCGTCGGCGGCACCCCGCCCGACCGCACCCCAGGTGTGGCCGACCCCCCGGAGCATGCACCTGGGCCACGCCCAACTCCCCGTCCCCGACCGCGTCGTGGAGGTCGTCGGCCCCGACACGGACCCCTCGGCCCGCCGCGTCGTGGAAACCGCCCTACGCGCCGCCGGAGCCGACCACATCACCACCGTGACCGCCGGCGACAGACCCCCCACCGCCCACCTCACCGTCTACGTCGGCGGCCCCACCGAGAACAAGGCCACCGACGGCGCGCTGAAGCGCCTGGGCGCCGCACTCCCGACCGGCCTCGCCCCCGGCGGATACGTGCTGGCGGCACGACGCACGAACGGCCGCTCCCTCCTCGCCCTCTCCGGCGTCGACACCACCGGCACCTTCTACGCGGCCCAGACCCTGCGCCAACTGCTCGCCGGACAGCGGGCGTTGCCCGAGGTGACCGTCCGGGACTGGCCGGCCGCCGCGCTGCGCGGAGTGATCGAGGGGTTCTACGGCACCCCGTGGACGCACGCCGAGCGCCTGCGCCAACTCGACTTCTACGGCCGTACGAAGCAGAACGTCTACGTCTACTCCCCCAAGGACGACGACTATCTGCGCGCCCGCTGGCGCGACCCGTACCCGGCCGCCGACCTGGCCCGGCTGAAGGAACTGACCGACCGGGCCGCGGCCAACCACGTCCGCTTCACCTACGCGCTCTCCCCCGGCCTGTCGGTCTGCTACTCCTCCGCCTCCGACATCAAGGCCCTCACCGCCAAGTTCGACTCGCTGTACGCGATCGGGGTCCGCTCCTTCGCCGTTCCGCTGGACGACATCAGCTACACCAAGTGGAACTGCGCCGAGGACGAGAAGGAGTTCGGCACGGGCGGCGGCGCGGCCGGTGCCGCACAGGCGCATCTGCTCAACGCGGTGTGGAAGGAGTTCTCCGCCGAACACACCGATCTGGCACCCCTGGAGATGGTGCCGACCGAGTACTCCGACCTCGCCGACTCCCCGTACAAGAAGGCGCTGCGGGAGCGGCTCGACAAGGACGTGGTGGTGGAGTGGACCGGCGTCGGCGTGATCGCGCCGACCATCACCGCCGACCAGGTCTCCAAGGCCCGTGAGGTGTACGGCCATCCGATCCTGGTCTGGGACAACTACCCGGTCAACGACTACGTCACCAGCCGTCTGCTGCTCGGCCCCTACACGGGCCGCGAGCCCGGCGTGGCCAGTGCCGCGACCGGCGTGACCGCCAACCCGATGGTCCAGGCGGAGGCGAGCAGGCTCGCCCTGTTCACCTCGGCCGCCTACCTCTGGAACCCGCGGGCCTACGACCCGAGGCAGGCGTTCCTCGCCTCGGTCCGCGATCTGGCCGGACCGGACACCGGAGCCGCCAAGTGGCTGCGGATCTTCGCCGAGAACAACTACTCCTCCCAGCTGGACGCCACCGAGTCCCCGACACTGACGAAGCTGATCGCCGCCTTCCGTACGGCGTACGAGCAGGACAGCGGCCTGGACCGGGCCGCCGCCGCGCTCAGGAACTACTTCACCGACATGGCCGCCACCCCCGCCCAGTTGCGCGCCCGCCTCGACAACCCCGGTTTCCTCGACGAGACCGCCGCCTGGCTGGACAAGCTCGGCCGCTACGGCGCGGCGGGCCGCACCGCGGTCGATCTGCTCCTCGCGCACAAGCGGGGCGACACGGACGCCGTCACCACGTACTGGAATGAACTCCGGTCCGACCGCAAGGAGTTGGACGCGATACCCGAGCAGGTGTCCCCGGGTGTGATGGACCAGTTCCTCTACACGACGATGCTGGAGAACGCGCCCGATCCCGGTGTCGACGCCTCCTTCTCCCCCGGCTCCCTCTCCCTGAAGCCCGGCGCCTCCGACACGGTGACCCTCGCCCTGTCCGACCCGCGGTCCACCGCCGCGAAGACGGTCTCCTGGAAGCTCGCCGTACCCGACGGTGTCACCGCCACGCCCACCGAGGGCACGGCGACGGTCCCGGCGGGCGGCAGCGCCTCGGCCACCGTCACGCTGACCGCGAAGACGGCGGGCGTCCACCCGGTCGTGGTGTCCGGCACCGGGATCCTCGACCGGGCGATCCCGGTCCGGGTCGCGGACGGCGACGGCACCGCGAAAGCCCTGACCGCCAACTTCAGCGGCGCGTCGGTCAGTTCCGTCGACCTGGGTGACGGCACGACCACGAACATCACCGTCGGCGCCAACCCCGGCGAGGTAGTCGCCGCCGCCGACGGCCGTACCGCCTACGCCGCCAACCAGGGCTCGAACACGGTCAGCGTGATCGACGTGCCGAGCGCCAAGGTCACCGCCACGGTCGCCGTGGGCCGCGTCCCGGCCGGCCTCGCCCTCACCCCGGACGGTGCCACCCTCTGGGTCGCCAACTACACGGACGGCACGGTCCAGCCCGTCGACACCGGCACCCTGAAGGCGGGCACCCCGGTCACGGTGGGCTCGGGCCCGGAGAACATGGCGATCACCCCCGACGGCACGACGCTCTACGTGGCGAACATCCACGACAACACCGTCAGCCCCGTCGACCTCACCACCGCGAAGGCGGGCGATCCCATCCCGGTCGGTCCGCGCCCCTTCAACGTCGTCGCGGCACCCGACGGGAAGACGGTCTACGTCTCCAACTCCGGCGGCTCGACGGTCACCCCGATCGACACCGCCACCCACGACACCGAGCCCACCCTCCTGGTCACCGGCCAGGCCTACGGCCTCGCCTTCTCCCCGGACGGCCGCACCCTCTGGGTCAGCCCGAGCAACGGCGACACGGTCACCCCGATCGACACGGCGACCGGAGCACCGGGCCAGCAGATCACCGCAGGCAAGTCCGCCTTCGACGTGGCCCTGAACTGGAACGGCACCACGGCCTACGTCACGACGGCAGACGGAAACAGCTTGGTACCGATCGACGTGGCATCAGGCAAGGCTGGGGCGCCCTATACGACGGGCGCCTATCCACTAGCGGTAGCCCTGACCCCCTAGGGGCGCGGGGAACTGCGCGCTCAACCCCCACCGGGCCGCAGCCGACAACGAACCCCGAAACAGAACCCTCAACTGGCGGTACGCCGAATCCTCCCGGCGTACCGCCGCTCCAACTCCAAGTTCCCCTCAAACCCACCCGGCACATTGGCCGACACATACACCGGCGGCCTCTCCCCCGCAGCCAGCAGCCGCGCCGTCGCCTCGGCGACAGCCATCTGCACCAACATCACCCCGGTCAACGTGGACAACGCCGACACCGCACCCCCACCCGGAAGTTCCAGCAACGCGTCCCCCCGCGGCGCCGCGTTGTCGAGGACGACATCCGCGAGATCGGCCAGCTTGTAACCACTCGCATGCCCCGCCGGAACGGCCCGCGTATGGGTGAGAGAGGTGACGGCAAGGATCTTGTGGCCCTGCTTCTTCGCGTGCAGGGCCATCTCCACGATGACGCTGTTGACGCCGGAGTTGGAGATGACGACGAAGAGGTCCTGGGGGTGCGGCGCGGCGAGTTCGTAGAGGCGCTCGGCCACGCCCGGCTGCCGTTCGAGGAGCGGGTCGTCCAGGACGCTCGGGTCGTCACCGCCGTAGAGGACGAGGTCGGCGATGCTCAGGCGGTTGGTGGGCACCAGGCCGCCGGCGCGGCCGGCGATCTCCAGGACGATGGCCTGGGAGTGGCCGGTGCCGAAGGCCTGGATGACGCCGTCCGCGCGGAGGCAGTCGGCGATCAGTTCGGCGGCACGCGTGACGTCCGGGCGGGCCGACTCGGTGAGGTGCTTCAGGACGTCCAGGCTCTGCCGGGCGAAGCCCTCGGCGCTGACTGACTCGACGGACACGCGACACTCCCCTTGCTGATGGATTGAACCACCCTATACATCTCCATCGGTGAATCAATAAACCATGAGCGGTCCTGGTATTCAATCCGCCCCTCGAAGGGTGGCTGATACATTCTTCGCATGCCCACGACGGACGTCACCACACTGATCCGCACCGAGCTCCCCCGGCTTGCGGGCTCCCTGCGGAAGGTCGGCGAGCTGATCCTGGAGGATCCGGCCGCCGTCACCCACTGCTCGGCCGCGGAGCTGGGCCGCCGCACCGGTACCTCGCAGGCGACCGTGACCCGTTTCTGCCGGGCGATCGGGCTCGATTCCTACCAGCATCTGCTGATAGAGCTGGCCCAGGAGCGCGGCCGGGGCGAGGTCTCCGACTGGGGCTCGGCGGAGATCGGACCCGACATCTCCCCGGACGACAGTCTGGAACGGGTCGTCCAGGTCGTCGGCAGCGCGGATCTGCGCGCGATCCAGCAGACCATCGACCGGATCGACCTCGACGCGCTGGAGCGGGCGGCCCAGGCGCTGGCCAAGGCCCGGCGCATCGACGTGTACGGCGTCGGCGGCAGCGGTGCGGTGGCCCAGGAGACGGAGACCCGGCTGTTCCGGATCGGCTGCCAGGTCCGCGGCTGGACCGAGGTGCACGGGGCGGCCACCTCCGCGGCCCTGCTCACCCCGGCCGACGTGGCCATCGGCATCTCCCACTCCGGTTCCACCCGCGAGACCCTCGAACCGTTCGAGATGGCCAAGGAGCGCGGCGCCACCACCGTCGCCATCACCACCGACCCGCGCTCCCCGCTGGCCAAGGCCGCCGACATCCGGCTCATCTCGGCCACCTCGGAGACCAGCTTCCGCACCGGCAGCATCGGCGGCCGGCACTCGGTCCTGATGATCGTCGACTGTCTCTACGTCCGGGTCGGCCAGGTCTCCTACCAGCGCGCGAGCGCCTCGCTGGCGCTGACCGACCACATCACCCCACAGCACGCCGTGAAGAACCGGCGCGCCCGCTGACCCCGGCCGGCGCCACGGCAGGATCCCGACCCGCGACACGGCGGGATCCCGGCCGGGGCGCGGCCTGCCCCGACCGGCGGCACGACAGGATCCCGACCGGTCGGATGGCGAGATCTCGACCGGTGATGCATGGATGAACCACCGAGATCACTCGAAGGTGGTTGTTTGAATCATCCTCCCGGTGCCAGGATGGGGCTCCCCCGAGCCATCTCGTAGGAGCCCCATGCGCGTGTCCCTGGTCGAGTCGACCGAGCTCTTCGTCGGAACCACCGAGCAACCGCGTCAGGTGGTGGCCGTCGAGCTGAGCCACACCCCCGGCCGGACGGTGCGCATCGCCGTCGAGGGCCCCGGCATCACCGGGGAGGCCGTCGCGACGACGGCCGACGACGGCACCGTCCGCGCCGAGATACCCGTGACCGCCGAGCTCGCCGTCGGCGAGCGGCGCGAGATCACGGTGACCGCCGCCGACGGGGACGAGGTCGCCCGCCACACCGGCGAGTTCACGGCCGCCGAACCCGGCTGGACCATGTTCATGGTCAGCCACTTCCACTACGACCCCGTGTGGTGGAACACCCAGGCCGCCTACACCGAGACCTGGGACGTCGCCGACGACCCGGCCTCCACCGGCCTGCCGGCCCGCACCTTCGACTCGCGCGGCCAGTCCGGGATGAGCCTGGTGCGGGCCCACTGCGATCTGGCCCGGCGCGATCCCGCGTACACCTTCGTGCTCGCGGAGGTCGACTACCTCAAGCCGTACTGGGACTCCTTCCCCGAGGAGCGGGCCTTCCTGCGCCAGCTGATCCGCACCGGGCGCGTGGAGATCATGGGCGGCACCTACAACGAGCCGAACACGAACCTCACCGGCGCCGAGGCGACCGTACGCAACGCGCTGTACGGCGACGGATACCAGCGCGGGGTCATGGGGGCGTCCCCGGAGACCGCCTGGCAGCTGGACGCGTTCGGCCACGACCCGCAGTTCCCCGGGCTGATGGCGGACGCGGGGGTCACCTCCAGCTCGTGGGCGCGCGGGCCGTTCCACCAGTGGGGGCCGACACTGTCGGTGTTCGGCGAGGAGCCGCGGGATCCGAAGCGGATGCAGTTCCCGGCCGAGTTCGACTGGATCGCCCCCTCGGGGCGCGGGATCCTCACCGCGTACATGGTCAACCACTACGGCGCCGGCTGGGCGATCGACAACGCGCCGACCCTGCCCGAGGCGGAGGCCGCCGCGCTGAAGCTGTTCCGGGGGCTGAAGAAGGTCGCGCTCACCCGCAACGTGCTGCTGCCGGTCGGCGGCGACTACGCGCCGCCGTGCCGCTGGGTGATGGGCATCCACCGCGACTGGAACGAGCGGTACGTCTGGCCGCGGTTCGTCAGCGCCGTACCGAAGGACTTCTTCGCCGCCGTCCGCGCCGAACTGGAGGCCGAGGGCCGCAGGGCCTCGCCGCAGACCCGGGACATGAACCCGGTCTACACCGGCAAGGACGTCTCCTACATCGACACCAAACAGGCCCAGCGGTACGGCGAGACGCTCCTCGCCGACGCCGAGGCCTGGGCGACCCTCGCCACCCTCGTCACCGGGCACCCCTATCCGGACGCGGCCCTCGACAAGGCCTGGCGCCAGCTGATCTACGGCGCCCACCACGACGCCATCACCGGCTCGGAGTCCGACCAGGTCTACATCGACCTGATGACCGGCTGGCGGGAGCTGTACGACCTCGCCGGGACCGTGCACGCCGACGCCACCCAGGCCCTGGCCGACCGGGTCGCCCCGGGCACCGGGACCGACCTGGTCGTCTTCAACTCCACGACCTGGGAACGGCGGGACGTGCTGACCGTCGACGACCCGGGCCTGGTGCCGCTGGGCGACGACTTCCAGCCGCTGCCCGCCGTACGGGACGACGACGGACGCCTGCGGGTGGTCGTCCCGGAAGTACCGGGCATGGGCCTCAAGGCGATCCCGCTCACGGCGGGCTCGATCCCCGAGTGGAGCCCCGGCGAGGGCACCACCATCCGCAACGAGTTCTACGAGGTGACGGTCGACCCCGCGCGCGGCGGCGGCGTCAGCTCCCTGCGCACGCTCACCGAGGGCGGCCGGGAACTGCTGCGCGCCGGCGACATCGGCAACGAGCTCGTCGTCCAGGAGGAGTACCCGAGGCACCCGCGCTTCGGCGAGGGTCCCTGGCACCTCACCCCGACCGGCACGACCGCCGCCCGCGGCCGGGACGTCACCGCGGACGTCGAGGTCGAGCACTCCCCGGCCGGCTCCCGCGTGACCGTCCGCGCCGATCTCGGCCTCTTCCGGTACACCCAGCGGCTGACCCTGTGGAAGGGCGTCGACCGGCTCGACGTCTCCACGACCGTCCACGGCTACGACGGCGCCGACCGGCTGATCCGGGTGCGCTGGCCCTCCGACGTGCGCGGCGGGCTGCCGGTCCACGAGGTCGCCGACGCGGTGATCGGGCGCGGCTTCGGGTTCGTGGAGGTGGACAGCGAGCGGTTCCCGTGGACGCTGGACAACCCGGCCAACACCTGGTTCGGCCTGGGCTCCACGGCCCGCGTCCTGGTGCGCGACGACACGGGCGCTCCGCTCGGCCAACGCTCCATCGGTGTCGCCGAGCTGGTGTACGCCGACTGGGACGTGGCCGGTGAGCTGGGCACCCCGCTGGCGGCGGCGCTGGTCCGGGCGGGCGTCACCGCTACCTCGACCATCGCCGGCGGCCCCCGCTACGGCGACCTGGAGGTCGACTCCAACCTGCCCGACATCCGGATCGCCGTCGGCGGTCCCGAGCGCAACTCCCTGGTCGCCGAGGCCCTCGGCTGGGACCCGGCCGCCGAACGCGAGCTGCGCAGGCAGCTGGCCGAGCGCGGGCTCGCCTCGGTCTGGGTCGCACCGCGCGCCTCCCTGCGCGAGGAGTGGGTGCCCGGGGCCGACCTGCGCGACCTGGAGCGGCTGCCGCTGCTGGTGGTCGCGGGCAACGACCCGGAGGGCGACACCAAGGCCGTCGACGCACTCGTCGCCGACCTGGACGACTTCACCGTGACGGCCACCGCGGCGGGCGGCGGCGAGGCGCTGCCGCCGGGCGACGCCTGGGACGGGCGCGGCTTCGCCGTCCTCAACCGGGGCACACCCGGCTGCGTGGTCACCCCCTCCGGTGACCTCTACATGTCCCTGATGCGGTCCTGCACCGGCTGGCCGTCCGGCATCTGGGTCGACCCGCCGCGCCGCACGGCCCCCGACGGGTCCGCCTTCCAGCTCCAGCGCTGGTCGCACACCTTCGAGTACGCCGTCGTCGGCGGCGAGGGCGACTGGCGCGAGCAGCGGCTGCCCGCGCGCGGGCACGAGTTCAACCATCCGCTCACCGCCCGGCCGCGCACCGGCCCCGAGACCCCGCTGCTGTCCCGCACGGCCTCCCTCCTCACCCTGGAGCCCGCCCGCGAGGTCCTGCTCGACGCCCTCAAGCCGCTCGGCTCGCCGCTGGCCCGGGGCAGCGTGACACCGGCCGATCCGGGACGCGGGATCGTCGTCCGCGTGCACGAGGTGAACGGCCGGCCGGTACGGGCGCACCTGCGCGGGCCCGGCGCGTGGACCGGGGGCGCGCGTGCGGACGTCCTGGAACGGCCCGGGGAGCCGCTCGTCACGGACGCCGAGGGAGCGCTCGACGTCGGCCTGACCGGCTTCGAGGTGGCGACCGTCCTGGCCACCCCGTCCGGCCCCGACGGCGATCCCGGCTGCGGTGTCGCGGCCCACGAGCCCGCCCAGCCCGTCCACACCCGCTACTGGCTGCACAACTCGGGCCCCGCCCCGCGCGGCAACATGCCGGTCGCCGTCTATCTGTCCCCCACCGCGCTCACCGTCTCCGGTCCGGTCACCGCGACCGTCCGGGTCGGCTCGGAACTGACCGACGCGCCGGTCTCGGGCACGGTGACCTTCGAGGTGCCGGACGGCTGGACCGCCGAACCGGCCGAGCTGCCCTACGCCCTCGGCCCCGGCGGCTTCACCCTCGCCGAGGTCACGGTCACCCCGCCGCCCGCCCCGGAGCCCGGCCGGCACTGGCTGGCGGCCCGGCTGACGTACGCCGGGCAGACCTTCGAGGACGTGGTCGCCCTCGACGTACCCGACGGGCACACCGGCCCGACCCTGGTGACCCGCCTGGGCGCCGACCGCGTCACCGTCCGCACGGGCGAGCGCACCCGCGTCCCGGTGACCCTCCGCAACCCCACCCGGGGCCCGCTCTCCGGCCAGCTGTGGGCCGTCTCCTCCTGGGGCACCTGGGCGGGCGTCTCCCCCGGCCTCCAGGGCTTCACCGTCCCCGGCGGCGAGGAACGGGAGTACGCCATCGAGGTGGACGGGTCGGCCGTGCCTCCCGGCTCCTACTGGCTGATGGCGAAGGTCGCCTGGCACGGCGCCGTCGCCTACACGGAGGCGGTGGAACTGGAGGTGACGCCATGACCGACCACGCCGCCCTCGTCCACGGCGAAGCCCTCCCGAAGGAGCGCGTGGACGCCGTCCTGAACGCAGTCCCACCCCGAGACCACGAAACCCACCCCGACACCTTCGCCCGAGCAGAACGCCAACGCCGCCGCTGGGCAACCCAGGTGGCGGTAATAGACGAACTGTCCCAACGGGCCTGCAAGGAACGCAGGTTGCCGATAGCGCCCCATAGGGGCGCGGGGAACTGCGCGACCAGCCACAACGCACCCGCAGCCGCCGAACAACAAATCCCACCACCCCCCTTGGAGCGCACCGCACTCACCTCACAGCACGTCGCGGACTTGGGCAGCATCGTCGCCGTAGCCCTGGCCCACTCCCCCGCCGCCCGCACCCTCCTCTCCGCCCTGGAACACGACCAACACATCCCCGACCAAGCCGTACGCGACTACTACACCCGCAACCCCGACCGCTTCCTCACCCCGGACGCCCTGAGACGCGGCGTCGACCCCTTCGGCAACCAGCCCCCGGAAGACTTCCTACCGTTCGAGGCCGCCCGCGAGGGCATCGCACGGGAACTCCGCCGCGCCGCAGCCCACCGCGCCTTCTTCGACTGGCTGGACCAGGCACGCGCAGACGTGGTGTACGCGCACGGGTACGAGCACCCGGGCGACCCCTCACACCCGGACCACGAGCACCGGCACTGATCTCGGACGGAACCTAAACGCAACACGGCAAACCATTGACCTCCGATGAATTCTGGTCCACATTTTCATCAATCAGAGTCGAAGTTGGTTGATTGAACCAGCCAGCACATCCCTGACTCGCCCGGTCGCAGGAGGGCCCATCACATGCGCGCAAGAAGACTGACCCGCACCCTGACCTGTATCGCCGCACTGTCCCTGGCCGCAGCAGGCTGCGGGCTGTCCAGCGGCTCCGACGGCGGGGACTCCACCGCCGGCGGCTGCAAGGTCGACCAGGGCAATGTCGGGTCCGGGAAGCTCTCCGGCGATGTGAAGGGCACCATCACCTTCCAGACGACCAACCTGAAGAAGGACTTCGGGGACTACTTCAACGGCGTGATCTCCGCCTTCGAGAAGACCCACTCCGGCGCCAAGGTCAAGTGGATCGACGACCCGGGCGACGCCACCTTCACCCAGCGTCTGGTCGCCGACGCCCAGGGCTGCACGCTGCCGGACGTGGTGAACATCAACGTCAACACGGCGGTCGCGCTCACCAAGAACGGCTATCTGCTCGACCTGGACAAGAAGGCCCCGGACGCGGGCAAGCCGTTCGTGCCCAACCTGTGGAAGTCCAGCCTGTACGCGGACGCCTCCGGCGCGAAGGTGCACAGCGTGCTGCCCTGGTACTCCGGCGGCATCGTGCAGACCTTCAACACCGAGCTGATGAAGGAGGCGGGCCTGGACCCGGCCAAACCTCCGACGACCGTGCTCGGCCTGTTCGCCGACGCCGAGAAGGTGGCCAAGGCCTCGGGCGGCAAGTACTACGCCTTCCTCGCCAACCCGCAGCTGCGCATCCCGGCCGACTGGCAGCAGATGGGCATCAAGGTGCTGTCCGCCGACGGCAAGTCGTTCACCTTCGCCGACGACCCGAAGACCGCGCAGTGGGTCGAGGCCATGACGAAGCTCTACAAGGCCGGCGGCATGCCCCGGGACTCGCTCTCCGCCACCCAGGACCCGGCCAACGTCTACGGCCAGGGCAAGCTGGTGTACGGCCCGACCAACCCCAACTTCCTGCGCTTCATCCAGCAGAACAACCCGACCGTCTACAAGAAGACCGGCGTCGCGCGCTACATGCTGGACGCCCTCGGCCACACCGTCGGCGCCCCGCAGTACGTCGGCGTCGCCTCCACCAGCAAGAACGCGGCGACCGCGCTGGCCTTCGCGCAGTTCCTGACCAACGCCGAGAACCAGCTGGCGTGGGCGAAGGACCCGAACGTCGTCATCTTCCCCTCCACGACCGCCTCGCTGGACGACCCGTTCTTCCAGTCGGTCAAGGGCGACGACCCCTTCGCCGAGGCCCGCAAGATCGTCGCCAGTGACCGCAAGACCGCGACGGCCGACGAGATCGCCCTCACTCCGGGCGAGCTGAACGCCATCTCGGCCCAGATCCAGCTGGCCATGCAGGGCAAGAAGAGCGCCGAGGACGCCCTGAAGGAAGCGCAGTCCAAGGCCAACGAGCTGATCAAGCAGGGCAGCTGACGATGGCCCAGCACACCGTGGACCAGGCGCCCGTTCCCTCTCCCCTGGGGGCGGGCGCCCCCCGCCCCGGCACCGTACCCGAACCGCCGGGGCGCCTGCGCCGCGTCCTCCGCTCCGTGGTCCCTGGCCCGACCGCGGACGCGGGGGGCGCGGCGCTCTACCGGCGCTGGTGGCTGCCCTGGCTGTGGATGACCCCGGCGGTCGTCGGCGCGACGGTGTTCGGGGTGTTCCCCTTCCTCAACACGATCCTGGTGTCCTTCACCGACGCCAAGCCGCTCGGTGGCGCCTACAAGGTCGTGGGGTTGGACAACTACACCCGGATGCTGGGGGATTCGGACTTCTGGCTGGCGACCCGCAACAGCGTTCTGTACGCGCTGATCGTCGTCCCCCTGATGGTGCTGCTGCCCCTGCTGCTCGCGGTGCTGGTGGAGAAGAACCTGCCGGGCATCGGCTTCTTCCGCTCCGCCTTCTACACCCCCGTCCTCGCCTCCAGCGTGGTCGTGGGCCTGAGCTGGCAGTGGCTGCTGAGCGACCAGGGCCTGGTCAACACCTGGCTCCAGAAGGCGCACATCATCCGGGAGGCCATCCCGTTCCTGTCCGACTCGTGGCTGATCCTGCTCTCCGCGATGGGCCTGACGATCTGGAAGGGCCTCGGCTGGTACATGATCTTCTACCTGGCCGCGCTGGGGAACGTGCCGAAGGAACTCCACGAGGCCGCCGCCGTCGACGGCGCGGGCCCCGCCCGCCGCTTCTGGCACATCACCGTGCCGGGCGTGCGCCAGTCGATGATGCTGGTCGGCACCCTCACCGGCATCGGCTCGCTGCGGGTGTTCACCGAGATCTACATGCTCGGCGGCTCCACCGGCGGCCCCGGCGGCGCCGACCGCACGCTCCCCTTCTACATCCGGGACGTCGGTCTCGACCCGCTCACCGGCAACGCCGGCTACGGCGCCGCGGTCAGCGTCGCCCTGTTCGCCCTGACCCTGGGCCTGACGCTGCTCGCCCAGCGCCTGACGAAGGAGGACGAGGGATGACCACGGCCGTCGAGAGGAAGCGGCGTCTGACACCCCGCTGGCGGGACTACGGCCGACCGCGTGAACTGGTCGTCCGCTACCTGCTGTTGGTGTTCGTCCTGTTCATCACGGTGGGCCCGCTGGTCTGGCAGCTGCTGTCCTCCCTGAAGGGCCCCACCGAGGACGTCTTCGGCGCCGGTGCCTCCCTGTTCCCGCACCACCCGACGCTGCGGGCCTACAAGGAGGTCTTCGCCCAGGTCCCGGTGTGGACGTACATCAGGAACAGCCTGTTCGTGGCGGTCATCTCCATCGCCAGCCAGCTGATCTTCTCCACCATGGCCGGCTACATGCTCTCCAAGCCGGGCTGGAAGGGCCGCAAGCTGGTCTGGGTCGTGCTGATGGCGTCCATGATGTTCCCCTTCGAGTCGATCATGGTGTCGCTGTTCCTGAGCATCCGGGACATGGGCCTGGTCGACAACCTGGTCGGCGTCTGGCTGCCCGGCTTCGTCGCCGCGATCAACGTCCTCATCATGCGGGCCGCGTTCCTCGCCGTACCGCGCGAGATCGAGGACGCGGCGATGCTGGACGGCGCGGGCGAGTGGAAGCGGTTCCGGTACCTGTACCTGCCGTCCGCCTACGGCGCGATCCTCGTCGTCACCATCAACACCTTCATCAGCGCCTGGGACGACTTCCTGTGGCCGCTGATCGTGCTGCGCACCGAGGACCACTTCACCCTGACTCTGGGCCTGTCCCGCCTGTCGTCCTCGTCCTTCGGCTACGACCAGCGCATGGTGATGGCCGGTTCGGTGATCTCGGTCATCCCGGTACTGGTGCTGTTCGTGATCACGCAGCGCTGGTTCTACAAGGGCGTGTCCTCCGGGGCCGTCAAGCTCTGACCCCGAACACCCAGTGCCTCCCGGGCCGATGCCGCGACCCTGATCTCGACCGTCCTGGACGGGGCGAGCCGATCGGCATCGAGCGAGAGGCGGACCGTGCGGCGCTCACCCGGCGCCAGGTCGACACCCTCGAACGCACACAGTTCGAGGGTGCGCGGCCAGGTGGGGGTGAGCAGCCTGCGCAGGTACACCTGTACGACCGAACGCCCGTACCGCTCCCCCGTGTTGATGACGTCGACCTCGACGTCGAGGCCCGTCAGGCGTGGCGTGCCGTACGCGAAGGTGGTGTACGACAGCCCGTGCCCGAAGGAGTACAGCGGTTCGGCGCTCTCGTCCACGTAGCCGCCGTACTCGGTGTCCTTGTGGTTGTAGTAGACGGGGAGTTGGGCCGCCGAGCGCGGCACGGAGACGGGCAGCCGGCCCGTGGGTTCCGCGAGCCCGAGCAGCACCTCGGCGATCGCCTCGCCGCCCCACGGGCCGGGGTACCAGGCGGTGAGCAGCGCGGCCGCCGCCGTGTCGGGTACGACGTGCGGTCGGCCCTGGATCAGGACGACCGCCGTAGGGGTACCGGTGGCGACGACGGCGTCCAGCAGCGCGTACTGGGCCTTGCCGAGCTCCAGTCCGGCGAGGTCGGCGCCCTCGCCGCAGGTCATCTCGTCCGTGGCGGCCAGGGCCGCCCCGTTGGCGTCGAACTCGGTCTCGGGTGTCCGCGCGCTGCTGCCGCCCAGCACCAGCACGGCCAGGTCGGAGGAGGCGGCCGCGGCGATGGCCTCGGGGATGCCGGAGACGTCGCCGCCGGTGAGGGCGCAGCCACGGGCGTGGCGGATGTCGGTGCCGGGCGGGGCGAGCCGGCGTAGGGCGTCGAGGACGCTGCTGCCCGTTCCGGGGCGCTGCGGAGCCGTGTAGTCGCCCAGCTGGTGGGCGACGGTGGCGGCTTGAGGGCCGATGACGGCGATGCGGGAGGCATGCGGGGCCGGGGGGAGGATGCCGTCGGGGTTGCTCAGGAGGGTGACCGACGCCCGGGCGAGGTCGGTGCTCAGGCTCCGGCCCGCTTCCCGGGAAGGCAACTCGCCGGTCGTGTACGGGCGTTCGAAGAGGCCGAGGCGGAACTTCAGGCGCAGGACACGGGCCACGGCGGCGTCGAGGGACTTCTCGCTCACCAGCCCGCGTTCGACGGCCTCTTCCAGGTGGGTGAAGCCCTCGTCCCAAAGACTCAGGTCCACACCGGAGTTGAGCGCGAGGGCGCCCGCGGAGACCTTGTCGCCGGTGATGCGGGCGAGCCGGTCCACGGCGAGGCCGTCGGCCATGACGAGCCCGTCGAATCCCCAGTCGTCCCGGAGGAGTCCGGTCAGCAGGGCCCGGTTGCCGGAGCAGGGCATGCCGTCGACCTCGTTGTACGCGGACATCAGGGCGGCGGCCCCGGCGCGGACGCCGGCGCGGGCGGCGGGGAGGTGGATCTCGTGGAGCTCCCGGAGCCCGAGTTCGGACTCGGCGGAGTTGCGTCCGCCGACGGTGGCGCCCTGTCCGGCGAAGTGCTTGAGGACCACGGGGGCCTTGTCGGGGGCGAAGAGTTCCCCCGAGCCCGAGCCCGAGCCCTGCATGCCCCGTACCAGCGCCTCGGTCAGCCGGGCCGCCAGCTGGGGGTCCTCGCCGAAGCACTCCTCGGTGCGGCCCCAGCGCGGGTCGCGGGCGATGTCGAGGGCCGAGACCAGGGCGACATGGCCGCCGCGGGCGCGCAGTTCGGCGGCGGCGTGCGCGGCGGCACGCTCGTACAGCTCCGGGTCCCAGGTGGCGCCGACGGCCAGGTTGACGGGCAGGACCGTGCCGTCGAGCGCCATGGGACCGTGCGGCACCTCCTCGACGAACAGGGCGGGAATGCCCAGGCGGCTGGTGGCGACGACATGCCGCTGCACCAGCTCGGCCAGGGCGGCGCCGTCCTCGGCGCCGGGCCCGTTGTCGAAGTCGACGCCGGACCAGGCGTCGGCACGCTGGAGCCCGTAGAGGGCACCGAGTCCGGCGAAGCGCTCGGTCTCGGCGTACAGGGCGTCCGTGAGCTCGAAGCCGCCGGGGGTGCGGCGGTAGGCGTCCCAGCCGTACATCCGCTGGTTGAGCTGGCCGACCTTCTCCCGCAGGGTCATACGGGAGAGGAGGTCGTGGACGCGGGCGTCCAGGGGGGCGGTGGGGTCGCGGTAGGGCTCCGTCCCGGTCACCGGGCACCTCCGTGGGCGAGGCGGGCCAGGGCGACGGCGCCCCGGGAACCGTCGGCGACCCAGTCCAGGGTCAGGCCGAGGGACGCGAGACGGTCGGTCAGCGGTGCCGTCAGCGGACCCTCCGGGCCGAGCAGACCGCCGGTCGCGACGAGCGGCTCGCCGGGCCGTGGCTCCAACGCCCGGACCGTCTCGGCCAGCCGGTCGGCGGCCCGGGACAGGATCGACCCGGCGACCGCGTCCCCCTCCCGCGCCGCCTCGGCCACCAGCGGCGCGAACCGGGCGAGCCGGATCGGGGGGTCGGCCATGACGGCGGGGAGGAGATGCATGCGGTAGGCCTCTCGATGCGGGCCGGACCAGGCGCCGGGGGTGTCGGGGTGCGGGCGAGCCGGCTCGGCACCGTGGCCGCGGCCGAGGTCGGGCACCGCGGGAGCCTCACCGCGGCTGCGGCCGAGGTCGGGCACCGCGGGAGCCTCACCGCGGCTGCGGCCGAGGTCGGGCACCGCGGGAGCCTCACCGCGGCTGCGGCCGAGGTCGGGCACCGCGGGAGCGCCACCGTGGCCCGGCGCCGCGTCGGCGCCGCCCGGCTGCCCCCCGTACGGCAGAACATGGTCGGGCAGGCCCAGGGCCCGCCCGACGGAGGCGGCCAGGATCGTCTCCGGGCCCCGCCCGTCCGCCATCCGCAGGGCCGCCCGCACGGCCGCGCGGCCCATCCAGAAGCCGCTGCCGTCGTCGCCGAGGAGCCAGCCGTCGCCGTCCACGGTGGTCGTGGAGCGACGGCCGGTGATGCGCATCGCGACCGCGCCGGTGCCGGCGACCAGGGCGAGTCCGTCGGCCGGGGTGCCGGGAGCGGCGGCGAAGGCGGCCTCGATGTCGCTGAAGACGACGACCCGTTCGGCCGGGATGCCGAGCCGGCGCAGGGCCGCGTCGAGGGCGGCGCGGGCCCGGACGGTCCCGGGGTCGTCCGCGGAGGCGGCTGTCGCGCCGGCGAAACCGCCGGCCACGGCCACCACCCGCCCGCGCGCCGCCTCCGGGACGGCACGGGCGAGCGCCTCGGCCAGGTGGTCGGCGAGTTGCGGCTCCGGGACGGTCAGGGCGTTGCCCGGCCCGGCGGCACCCTCGCCGAGGGGGCGCCCGTCAGCGGCGGCGGCGAGGACCGCGCGGGTGCGGGTGCCGCCGGCGTCCAGGCCGATGACCCATTCCTGGTTCATTTCTTCACTCATCGCAGACTATGGTGGTTGATACATTCGCCCACGACAAGAGCAGGCTGTGCCCGGCCCGAGGAGGATCCCATTCCCACGCTCCGCTTCGGCGTCAACTACACGCCCCGCCACGGCTGGTTCCACTCGTGGCACGACTTCGACCCCGCGCACGCCCGCGAGGACCTGGCGCAGATCGCCGGGCTCGGACTGGACCATGTCCGGGTCTTCCACCTCTGGCCGCTCCTCCAGCCCAACCGCACGCTCATCCGTACCGCCGCCGTGGACCAGCTGGCCCAGCTCGTCGACCTGGCGGCCGAGGCGGGCCTCGACGTCCTGGTGGACGGCGTGCAGGGCCATCTGTCCAGCTTCGACTTCTACCCGGAGTGGACCCGCAGCTGGCACCACCGCAACGTCTTCACGGACCCGGAGGCCGTCACCGCCCAGGCCGAGCTGATGCGGACCCTGGGCCGCGCCCTGGCCGGCCGCCCGAACCTCATCGGCCTCCAGCTCGGCAACGAGCTCAACAACCTGGTCGAGCACAACCCGGTGACCGCGGACCAGGTGGACCACTACCTGGACACCCTGCTGGCCGCCACCCGCGAGCACCTGCCCGCGGACCGGCTCGCCACCCACTCCGCCTACGACGCGGCCTGGTACGGCGACGACCACCCCTTCACCCCGGAGGCCTCCGCCCACAAGGGCGACCTGACCACCGTCCACCCCTGGGTGTTCTCCGGCGACTGCGCCCGCCGCTACGGCCCGCGCTCCCCGCAGGTGCTGCACCTCGCCGAGTACGGCACGGAGCTCGCCACGGCGTACGCCGTGGACCCGGCCCGGCCCGTCTGGGTCCAGGAGACCGGCGCGCCCGAGCCGCACATCCCGGCCGCGGACGCGCCCGAGTTCGCGCGGGCGACCGTACGGAACGCGGCGCTCGGCTGCGCAAACCTGTGGGGCGTCACCTGGTGGTGCTCCCACGACGTGGACCGCTCCCTGGCCGACTATCCGGAACTGGAGTACACGCTCGGCCTGTTCGACTCCGCGGGCCGCGCCAAGCCGATCGCCGAGGCCCTCGCCGCCACGGTCGCCGAGCTGCGCGCCGAGCCTCCGTCGCCCGCGCCGCGCGAGACCGCCCTGGTCCTCGACTGCACCCCGGCCACCCGGTCCGTGTCCGGCCCCGGAGGCGCCTACTTCGAGGAGTGGATGCGCCTGCGCGCCGAGGGCGCCCGCCCGGCGGTGGTACTGGCCGCACGGGCGGACGACGGGGAGTACCTGGCGGCGCGGGGCATCAAGGAGGTCGTACGGCTGCCCTAGGGCAGCCGGGAAGGCGACAGGGCCGGTCTCGCGGAAGCCGCGGGGCCGGCCCGGGTCTTTACGCGCCGGTCAGCGCCTCCGCCACGGCCCGCAGGTTCACCCGGCCGCGTCCGTAGGAGCACAGGGCGCCGTCCTCCGGGAGGCCGGTGGCGACGCGGATCGCGTCCGGGCGCCGGGCCAGCAGGGCGTCGCGGAGGTCCTGCTGCCAGGGGTGCAGTCCGGCGTCGCAGGTGGCGACGACGAGCGGGGCGCGCCGGGAGACCCGCACGATGCCCTCGACGAGGGCGGCCGGGTCCGCGGGCTCGCCGGTGACCGCCGTACCGGAGGCGGGGCCGTCGACGGCGCGCATCTCGCTCAGCAGGTCCTCGCCGCCCCAGTTGAGGGCGGGGTGCGGCGGCGGGAAGAGGTCGACGACATGGGCGCCGCGCACGGGCTCCGGCAGCCGCTGGCCGCGTACGGCCCGCCGGGCCGCCGTCAGTCCCGCGTCGGCGTCCCACGGCTCGACCGTGGCTGCTGGGGCCGCGTACCGCTCGGCGAGCCCGCGCACCCGCTCCGCCGCCTCCACCACCCGCTCGTCGTGCAGCACCCCGGCGTTCAGCGCGCCGAGCACCGCGTCCCGGCAGGACAGCGTGACCTCCAGATCCGGTACGGCGACGATGACCTGGTCCGCGCCCGCCGCGAGGGCGATCCGGGCGCCGGCGGCCTCGCCGTACCGGTCGGCTATCGCCTTCATCTCCAGGGCGTCGCTGACCAGGACGCCGTCGAAGCCGAGCTCGTGCCGGAGCAGGTCGCCCAGGATGCGGCGGCTGAGCGTGGCCGGGCGGTTGGGGTCCAGCGCCGGGAAGACGACGTGGGCGCTCATCAGCATCGGCACGCCCGCCGCGATGGCGGCCCGGAAGGGCGCGAGGTCGAGTTCGTCGTACGGCCTGGGGTCCACGGCGAGGTCGTGGTGGCTGTCGGTGACGGTGCCGCCGTGCCCGGGGAAGTGCTTGGCGCAGGAGGCGATGCCGCGTGCCTCGGTGGCGGCGATCCAGGCCCCCACATGACGGGAGACCAGCTCGGGGTCGGTTCCGAAGGCACGGGTCCGCACGATCGGGTTGTCCGGGTGCACCTGGACGTCGGCGACCGGGGCGTAGGAGGCGGTGATGCCGAGGGTGGCCAGGTGCCCGGCGAGCGCGTCGGCGCAGGCGGCGGTGAGCGCGGGGTCGTCGACCACGCCGAGGGCGTAGGACCCGGGCACGTCGGGGGCCCCTGCCCCCACCAGGTGTCCGATCCCGCCGCCCTCGTTGTCGATCGCCACCAGCAGGTCGGGGCGCAGGGCCCGCAGCGTCTCGGTGAGCCGGCGCACCTGCTCCGCGTCGCGCACATTGCGCGTGAACAGGATGACCCCGCCGAGCCCCCGGTCGATCAGCCTCTTGAGGCCGTCGGGAACGGTCGTGGTCCCGTCGAACCCCGCGACCAGACAGCGATGCGCCGCCTCGTCCAGGTCGACGGGGAGGGCGGTACCGGCGGGCAGCTGTTCCAGGTGGCTCACCTCCGCAATCCTCTGGCTCAATGAGCCGAAAGTCAACAGTTCGGTGGATAAGCCATTCATTGCGGTGCCGGATCGGCCACTGTGGCACTCTCTCCCCATGCTCCCCGTGCGCCTCCCCCCCTTCGTCGACCTCAGACCGATCGGGAGGTGCAACCTGAGCTGCCCTTTCTGCTTCGGTCCCCGGCATGAAGTCCCCTCCATGTCCGAGGACGACGCCCTGAGCATCGCGTCCCTGCTGCGCGAGGCCCCGGTCAGAGGCGTGGTCGTCTCCGGTGGCGAACCCACCCTTCTGCCCTATCTGCCCAGGCTCGCGGAGGAACTGCGCAAACCCCTGCCGGAGGGCGGGCGGCTGCGGGTCGTCCTCAGTACGAACGGTCTGGCCCCGGTCCCCACGATGCGGCGGCTCCTTCCCAGCATCTCGTGGCTGGCGCTCCCCCTGGAGTCCGCCGACGAGGGCGAGCACAAACGGCTCAGGACCGGTGTGGCGCCCCACCGGGACCGGGTGATCGCTCTGCTGCGGGAAGTGCGGGAGAACCACCGCCACGTACAGGTGAAACTCGGGACGGTGGTCACCAGGATCAACTCCGCGGGGGCCCCGCGCGTCCTCGACCTCATCAGTGAGGACAAATGGCTGCCGGACGTCTGGAAGATCTACCAGATGTCGGAGACCAATTACGGGGCCGACAACAAGGACTGGCTGTCGCTGGGGGACGAGGAGTTCGAGGAGATCGTCGACAGGTGCCGAGCCGCCGCCGCCGAACGGGACGTCGTCCTGCGTGTGTACCGGAACTCCACCCGCACCGGAAGCTACTTCTTCATCGACCCCGACTGCGAGGTCGTGGTCATCGACGAGGAGGGAGAACGACGACTGGGTAACTTCTTCTCGATGCTCGACCAGGGCGACCCCCGGCCGCTGCCCCTCGTGCGGCCCGACAGGAACGCCGCGAACTTTCTGGGAACGTATCCGGATCAGTGAGGAGTCTGCGATGACGGAACAGGTGCGGGCAGAGGCGCAGGTCAGGGTAGGGGTGCAGGCGATCGTCCGCTCCGGCGACCGCGTGCTGCTCGGCCTGCGGGCCAACACCTTCGGGCACGGCACCTGGGGACTGCCCGGCGGTCATCTCGAACCCGGCGAGTCGCTGACCGACGCGGCCGCCCGCGAACTGGAGGAGGAGACCGGAGCGCGGGCCCTGGTCTCCCGTGTGGTGTGCGTGACCGACCCGGACCCCGCGGCCAACCACCACATGCAGATCGGCGTGGAGGTGGAGGCCTACGCCGGCGAGATCAGCGTGCGGGAGCCGGACAAGTGCGAGCGGTGGCAGTTCTGGCCCCTGGACGGACTGCCGGAATCGCTCTTCGTCGGCTCGGCGCCCGTGCTGCGGCGGATCAGGAACGGGGAACGTCTCCCTTCCTGACACTGGGCCGCACCTGAATGTCCACCAGGGCGTCGATCTCGGACCGCAACGCCGTCTTGTGGACCTCCTCGTGCTGCTTGAACTGCTCGTAGGTGCTGGAGAGTTCCCACTGCGTCGTGAACTCCTGGAGGCTGTCGACGTAGTACTTGCTGTCCTTGAGGAACTTCACCTCCAGCACCCGCAGCCCCCGCCGCGTGCGATGCGCGGGGTTCGAGGTGATGTACGGCTCGAAGAACAGCGTGTCCGAGGTCAGCAGCGTGGAGCCGGGGATGTCCATGGAGGTGATCCGCAGCTCGACGCGGTCGCCGTAGGTCGCCTTGAGGTTCTCGTAGGAGGCGATCACCGGTTTGAAGGTCCGGCGGTAGTAGCGGCTGTCCTCGATCAGCTCCACGATGTTGTGCGAGGTCAGCGGCTCCCCCGCGGTGGTCCGCTGCATGAACGCGGCCAGGCTGCTCCAGGGGCTGCTGATGATGACCCGGAAGGCCACCCCCCGGTCCAGGGCCTGGACGATCGGGCCGTGGAAGCGGTTCTCCTCGCCGAGGAAGTACGAGGCGCCGGCGTGCGCGATGAGCCGCACGGTCCGCTGCTCCCGGTTCAGGGCCGCGGTCTTCGCCTCGTTGCGGTCCTCGTTCTCGTCGGGCGTGTACACCCGCTCGATGGCGTACGGCAGTTCCGCCTGCGGCACCGCGGACTTCCGCATGGTCGCCAGCGCCGTACGGAGCTTGCGGGTCTGGGTGTGCTCACGGCCGAGCGAGGAGGCGTCCTGGGCGGCCCGTTCGGTCGCCGCGTCCAGGACGCGCAGCGCTTCCTTCGTCCGGGCACTGGTCGCCCCGGCGCTCCCGCCGCCCGCGTCGAACTCGGCGACGGCCAGGGCCGCCTGGGCGACGACGGCCACGCGGTGGTCGGGGCCGAACGTCACCTGGGCGCCGAGCCTGAGCAGTTCGAGTTCCGCGAGCTGCCGCTCACGGCCGGGCGCGTCGTCCGTCATGGCCGCCAGCCGGTACCGGGCGGTGGCCAGGGCGGTACGGGCCTCGAAGACCCGGGCGTCCTTCTCGCCCTCGATCTCGGCGAGGTTCCCCACCGCCTCCGCGAAGAAGGGCAGCGCCTCGGCCAGCGCCCGCGCGTCGCCCCTGGCCTTCGCCACGTCCACCAGGACACGGTGGAGGGTGAGCCGGGTCTGAAGGTCGTCCGGCCGGTCCCAGAGCACCTCGACGCCCTTGCGTGCCCAGGCCGCGGCGGCCCGGTGGTCGTCCTCCCGGAGGGTGACCGCGCTCAGGTTGGCCAGGATGCGGGGCAGTTCGGGGGACTTGTAGCGGTGGGCCCGGTTGAGCGCGCAGTTCAGGACGGCCCGGGCCCGTACCAGATCGCCCTGGCCGGCCAGCAGGGCGCCTAGCCGGTTCCACAGGGTGGCGTCCTCGAACTTCTCCTCGTCGGCCTCGGCCAGTTCCATCGCCCCGAGGGTCATGTCGAGGATGTCGCCCGCCGAGGACTTCTCGCCGAGGGCCAGACAGAGCTGGGTGAGGCGGATGAGCTGGGCGACCTCTGCGGGATCGGTGGCCGCCGGTTCGTCCTCGCCGCGGATCCGGCCCACGTATCCGGCGAGTCGGCCGCGGTCCCCCAGCTCATCGGGCGTGGTTCCGTGGCGAATTCCCTCGGCGACGGATATCGCCTCGTCCAGAGTCGCGATGGCGTTCATGAACACGTCCTCCCGCCGGGTCCCCCGGAGGGCGTCACGGCGTCCACTCGACCTCTACGAAGTAATCCATGTCCTCACTGCGGAGAATCCGGCCGACCGCGCTTTCGCCGTTGGTCCGCCGCTCCGCCTCCCTTTCCCCCGCGACCGGACCGAAGGAACCGGAACTGCCGTCCACCACCAGCCGCATTCCGGTGATGCTGAACAGGTCGAGCGCCTCCGCGACACTTCCGGCGAAGATCTCGTCGCTCTCCGCCCAGATGCGCTCGGGTGGTTCGACGACCACCCCGAGCGCGACGGGAGAGAGGGTTCCCTGTCCGCGCTCCACCGGGCTTCCGGCGAAGGGCGCGTGGTCCTTGCGCAGTTCGCAGCGCAGCCGCATCGCCCGGACCACCAGGGAGTCGGTCCTGCGGTAGAGGGCGTCGGGGTCCTCGACGCTGCCCGCCGGCGGCTTGTCCCCGGCCGGGAAACGGTACGTCGCCGTCCAGGACTCGCCCCGCCGCGCGGTGCCGAAGGAGACCCGGGGCAGCAACGCGTCGTCGTCGCCCAGGACGAGACGCAGCAGCGCGAGGTCGGAGGTCGTGTTGTACATGGGGACGACCACGCGGGTGCCGTCCGGCAGCCGGAGCCGGCTGTCGCCCTGTTCGGCGGGCACATGCCCGCGCAGACAGTGGGTCGCCGTCAGGGCGAATTTCCGGGTGAGGCGTAACGCCGACCCCAGCCGCCCGCTCTCGTCGTGAATGTCGATCAGATACTCGTTCTTCAGCACCGGGCGGTCCCCCGTCCCCCTGTGGTCGAACTCGCATACTCCGTCCGGAAGTTGCCAGGGTAACCGGAAGCACGTTCACAAGAGAACCAGCCGGCGTTCCGGGACGGTTTTTCGATTCCCCTGGCCTTTTATCCGTGCACGTCCCGGCGCACGAGTTCCAGAAGTCTCCGATCGGCTTCCTCGGAATCACCCGTGCACTTGAGGAACATCAGCCACTTGGCGTCCCGGGCACTCGCCACGCGCCGGCCGGCCCCCTGTTCCTCCCACGCCTCCCACGCCTTCATCCAGTTCTGGATCTCGGCGAAGGCCTGCTCGCAGGCCGCGCGCAGGTCCGGGGAACCGTAGATCTCGATCCGGGCCGTCAGCAGGAAGGCCGAGGCGTCCGCCTCGTCCCGGCCCGCGGGGCTGTCGGGGAGGCGGCTCGTGCGCACCGCGTGCGCCCGCATCCGGGCGAACCTGCGGATGGTGGCCATCATGTCGTCGTAGGTCTCCACCCGCCGGTCCCACATCCGGCGCTCCCGCTCCCGCCGTCCCGTCGCCCGCTGCGTCAGCCAGGCGGTCACGACGCCGCCGGTCGCGCCCACGACGGCACCGGCGAGGGCGGCCACCACCGGCGTGATGTTCATCCCGCCATCATGACGAAGCGGGGCGGCCGAGGGAACGCGGCGGCGGACCCGACCCAGGGATCAGTCCTCGGCCGGCTCCCACGCCGCCACGAGCTCCACAAGCCCCGGGAAGCGGGCGTCGAGGTCGGCGACGCGGACGTGGCTGCGGCGCTCCAGGCCGTACTGGCGCTGGCGGGTGACGCCGGCCTCGCGCAGGGCCTTGAAGTGGTGGGTCAGGGAGGACTTGGGGCGGTCGAGGCCGAACCAGCCGCACGAGTGGTCGAAGTGCTCGGACTCCAGGAGGAGTTTGCGCACGATGCGCAGTCGCAGGGGGTCGCTCAGGGCGCCCAGCACCGTCTCCAGCCGCAGGTCCCGCACCGCCGGTTCGGGGAGCGGTTCGGGCAGGTCGGCGGGGGCCGGCAGCACCCTGATCACCGGCGCCGGGGGCGACACCGGGCTCGCTGTCGACGGCATGGGCAACTCCTCATGACCCGAATCCACGAAAGTCCTATGTACGAGTTCTATCGTACTGCATGCTATGTTCGAGAAAACTCGTACTGCACTCGTACCGCACTCGCTGGAGGGACCTGTCATGTCGGAGAGTCGAACGGCACCCGTGAAGGTGGTGGATGAGCAGCGCTCCGAGCCGGCCGACCGGCCCGAGGCGCGCCCCTCCAACACTCCCACCTGGTGGGTGTGGCTGGCCGCGTGGCCGGTGACCGCCGTCTTCGTCCTGTCCAACGCGGCGACCCCGCTGTACGTGCTGTGGCAGCGCGACATCGGGTTCTCCAAGGGCACCCTGACCGTCGTCTTCGCCTTCTACATCGTCGGACTGCTCGGCTCCCTCCTCGTCTGCGGCGTCGTGTCCGACCGGCTCGGCCGCAAGCCGGTGTTGCTGCCCGCCCTGGGGCTCGCGCTGGCGGCCTGTGTCATCTTCGCGACCGCCACCAGCGTGACCGCGCTCATCGTGGCCCGGCTGTTCACCGGCATCGCCGTCGGCGCCGTCGTCTCCGCGGGCATGGCGGCCGTGACGGACGTGGCCGGGCAGGAGCGCAAGCGGCTCGCCGCCCTGCTCGCCTCCTGCGCGATGGTCTTCGGGGCCGGTCTCGGACCGCTCCTCGCCGGCGTCCTGTCCGAGACGCTGCCCGCCCCCACCGTGACCGTCTTCCTCGTCGAGATGGCGCTGCTCGCCACCGCCGTCCTCGCCGTGCTGCGCATGCCGATCAAGCGCCCGGCCGCCGCCCCGGCCAAGGGCGCGTGGATCCGCGTGCCCGGCGTGCCGCGCGGCCACGGCCTGCAACTCACCCTCGGCATCGCCGTGTTCGCCCCCGGCATCACCGCGACGTCCTTCGTGCTCTCGCTCGGCCCGTCGCTGCTGTCGGGTCTGCTCGGCACCACCAGCCGGATCGTCGCCGGGGCCATGGCGTTCGTGATGTTCCTGGCCGCCACCGGCGTACAGTTCGCCGTGCAGGGGCTGCGCAGGCGCACCATCCTGACCGCCGGCGCGATCAGCACCACCCTCAGCATGGTCACGCTGATCGTCGCCGTGCACACCTCGTCCGTCCCGGTGCTCATCGCCTCCGCGCTGCTGGCCGGCGCCGGGCAGGGCATGGGACAGCTCGGCGGGCTGTCGCTGCTCAACTCCGCCGTCCCGCCGCAGCGGCTCGCCGAGGCCAACGCGGCGCTCAACGTGGGCGGTTACGTGCCGGCCGGCCTGCTGCCGGTCTCGGCCGGCTACCTCAGCGACGCCGTCGGCCTGACCAACGGCGCGACCGTCTTCGGCACCGTCCTGCTGAGCCTGGCGATCATCGGCGGCATCGTGGTCGTAGCCTCCCGCCGCCGGGTCCCGGAACCCGCCTGACCCCTGGACCCACCTCCGCCGGACCCACCCCTGCATCGACCCCGCCCGCGGCGCACCACGGCACCTCCCGTGGTGCGCCGCCGCGTTCACACGCCCACCGGCCACCGGCACCGCCTCGCCGCCGGCACCACACCGCCCCGCCTCACCGCTCACACCACGCCCCGTCATCCCGCCCGCACCGCGTAGAACAGCAACTGGCTCGACTCCGCCCACCGGTCCACCACATCCGTCCTGCCGTGCAGCACGTCCGAGATGTGCTGGGTGCCGAAGAAGGCCGAGACCAACGACCGCGCGACCACCGCGGGTTCGACCCCCTCGCGCAGCTCGCCCGCCTCCCGGGCGCACACGAGCAGCGACTCCAGCAGCTCGGTCCAGTCGACGTACGGCGTCGGCAACTCGGCGTCGATCTGCGGGCGTTCGATCTGCAGCCGCGCCCCCGCCTGCACGATGACCTCGTCCCGGAAGGCCACCGCCGCCCGCGCCAGCAGTTGTACGGCGGTGTCCAGCGGCCCGTACCCCTCCGCCACGACCTGTTCCAGCAGCGCCGGCCACCGCGCGTAGTGCTCCTCCACCACGGCGACCGCGAGCGCCTCCTTGGTCGGGTAGTGGAAGTACACCGCCCCCTTGGTCATCTCCACCCGGTCGGCCACGTCCTTGACCGAGGTGTGCCGGAATCCGTGCTGGGCGAACAGTTCGGACGCCGCGGTCAGGACCGCCCGTCTGGTCCGCGTGGACCGGTCCTGCTTCGGTTCCGGGCCTCGTCTCGTGACGATCTTCCTCTGCACGAACGAGGCGAAGCCCGGCTGGAGCTCTGACATGGTGCGATTCCTCTGCGTGTGGCGGTTTCACCGGGGGCGCGGCGCGGTCCGGGCGGCCCCGACGGGCGGGCCGCTCAAGCCAGGGTGACGCATCACACCTCGGCAAGAAACCTTCTAGAAGGTATCTTTCTGGAGTCGCTTCCCGTGGGGACGGGACGACAGCGGGCCCAACCAGCCCCCGCTGCCGCGACTTGGGGAGGAACACTAACGTGCACGTCGTACCACCGCTCGCCCCGCACTCGGAGCCCGGCTTACTCCGCCACCCCTGGACAAGCCTGTGCTTCGAGAGCCGTGTGCCCCGCGCATCGGTACACAAGTCCGCCGCCTCGGAGGTGCTGCTGACCGACGTGGTGCCGCTGGGCGGGAACCGCTACACCCTCGCGTCCGCCTGGCACCGGGACGGCTTCCTCGGCCATCTCGGGAGCCCCGCCGCCGATCCCCTGCTCCTGGCAGAAACGGTTCGGCAGGCGGCCATCCTGCTCTCCCACCGCTTCCACGACATTCCCTACGGCCATCCCTTCGTCCTCGGCGAGCTCGCCCTCGACCTCGACGAGCCACTGCCCCCGGCGGACCCCGAGCCCCTCGCGCTCCGGCTCGACGCCCACTGCGCGCGCACCGGCACCCACCCCCGCCGCACCAACCTGGAGGCAGAGCTGGCGATAGAGACCGAGCGGCGCCGGCTGGGCAGCGCCCGGGTGCGCTGGGAGGTCATGGAACCGCGCCGCTACGCCGTGCTGCGCAAGCGCGGCGCGGCGGACGCCGCCGGTGCGGAACCGGTGCCGGAGCCCTCCGGGGCCGTACCCGTGCCACCGGCGCGACTCGGCCGGCGGCAGGACCGTGACGTCCTGCTGGCCGCCGACAGCACCCGCCCCGACCGGTGGTGGCTGCGGCTCGACCTCGACCACCCGGTCCTGTTCGACCACCCGTCGGACCACGTCCCCGGCATGGCGCTGACGGAGGCCTTCCGGCAGGCGGCCGCCCTCACCGCCGCGGACGCCCACGGGACCCCGGCCGCGGAGGCGGCGCACCGCATACGGGCGCTGGACACCGCGTTCGCCTCGTTCGGCGAGCTGAACCAGCCCGTGTCCATCACGGCGCGGCCCGCCGACGACGACCGGGGCGAGGACGGACACGCCCTGCTGCTGCGGGCCGAGCAGGGCGGCCGCGAACTCGCGTCCGCGCGTGTGGTGCTCGCGGCGCCGCGCGCCGATCGCCGAACGGCGGGAGCGGCATGCTGACCACGGACCTCGCGGCCGGTGTACGGGCGCCCGGCGAACCGGAGTTGGCCGACCTGACGGCGATCGCCCACCGCGACGCGCCGGGCGCCGACGAACGGCGCAGACTGACCCCCGAGGCGGCATCCGCCATCTCGGCCGCCGGTTTCCCCCGGCACTTCGTGCCGCGCCGCCTGGGCGGGGCGGCCGGCGGGTTCGCCGCGCTCGTGGCCAGTGCCTCGGCGGTCGCGGAGGCCTGCGGATCCACGGCCTGGTGCGCCACGCTGTACGCCGCGCACGGCCGGCTGGCCGCCTATCTCCCGGCCGAGGGGCAGGACGAGCTCTGGGACCGGGGCCCGGACACCCGGATCGCCGCCGCGGTCGTACCACCGCAGGGCACCGCGTCGGCGTACGACGGGGGCTGGCTCCTCGACGGGGCGTGGCGGCCCACCAGTGGCGTCGACCACGCGGACTGGGTCCTCCTCGCCTCCTGGACGCCCGGCGAGCACGGCCGGGAGCACCGGATCTTCGCCGTGCCCCGCTCCGAGGTGTCGGTGGTGGACACCTGGCACTCCTCGGGCCTGCGCGGCACCGGCAGCAACACGGTGACCGCCGAGGCGGTGCGGGTGCCGGGCCACCGTTCCGTCACGCTGGACGCGCTGCTCCGGCAGCCGGCCGACGCGGCCCGCTGCCACACCGTGCCGTATCCCATGGTCGCCGCCCTGCTGTTCGCCGCTCCCCTCCTCGGCATCGCCCGGGGCGCCCTGCGCGCCTGGACGGACGAGCGGGCGGGCGCCGCGTCCCCGCATCCGACGACGGCCACCGTGCTGGCCCAGGCCTCGGCGCGGATCCACTCCGCGGGGCTGCTCCTCGCCGGCGCGGCCGGGCGGGCCGACCACGGGGAGATCACCCCGCTCACGGTGGCCGAGAACCGCCGGGACGCGGTGACGGCGGCCGCCCTGTGCCGGGAGGCGGTGGACACGCTCTTCCGCGCGTCCGGCATGCGGGCGCAGTCGCCGGACAGCGCTCTCCAACGGGCCTGGCGGGACGCGACGGCCGCGGCGGGCCACGGCGCCCTCGACCCCGACGCGGCGGCCCGGTCGTACGCGGACGTGGCGCTGGCCCCTCGGGACGGTGGTCCTCGATGAGTCACGCGACACCACCGGCCGGGCCGACCACCGCCACCGGGCGGACCACCATCGCCTTCTTCGACGTGGACGAGACCGTGGTGGCCGCGAAGACCATGCTCGACTTCTGGGAGTTCTGGGCCGGTTCGGGTCTGTGGCCGCTCCCGGCCCGGGTGTCCGACCTGCGGGCCCGGGCGGCGGCGGGCGAGGACCGTACGGTGCTGAACCGCGCGTTCTACCGCCGGTTCGCCGGAGTGCCCCTGGCCCTGCTGCGGTCGGCGGCACGCGCCTGGTACGACGCCCACCGCCTCGGGGAGCGGGCGTTCGTGACCGCCGGGGTGCGGGCCGTCGAGCGGCACCGGGCCCTCGGGCACGACGTGGTGCTGGTCTCGGGCTCCCTGCGCCCGCTCCTGGAGGCCGTGGCGGAGGACCTCGGCGCGGTCGAGGTGCGGTGCACCGAACAGGCGGTGACGGACGACGGCGTCCTCACCGGCGAGGTGGACCGGCCGATGATCGGGCCGGCCAAGGCCGACGCCGTCACGGCCGTCGCGCGGGCGCGCGGCGCGCGCACCGCGGACTGCTACGGGTACGGCGACCACGAGAGCGATCTCGCCATGCTCCGGTCGGTGGGGCATGCCGCGGTGGTGGGCGGCTCCCCCGCGCTGGCCCGGGAGGCCGAGCGGGCCGGCTGGGCCGTGCTCGACGGACACCGGGGCCCGCGCCGGGCACCGGCCCACGCCGGGCACCACCCCCTTCCGGCCTCGGGAAACCGCTGATGAACGACCGGTTTCCCGCTCCTCGGAGAAATCCTTCTCAAGGGTATGTTTGTGCCCTCGTCAACACTGGAGGGCACCCGCATGGTCAAACAGGAGAGGGCGCGACGCACCCGCGAGAAGGTGCTGGACGCGGCGGCCGAGGAATTCGCCGTGCAGGGGTACAGCAGGGCGACACTCAACGCCGTCGCGGCCCGCACGGGCATGACGAAGGGGGCGCTCTACGGGCACTTCGCGTCCAAGCGGCTCCTGGCCGGCGCCCTGCTGAGCCAGTCCCACGAGGCGTGGGAGGAGATGCTGCTGGCCCGCGACACCCCGGGGGTCACCGCCCGGACGGCACTGGAGTCGCTCGTCCTGGACCTGGCCCATCGCCTGAAGGCGGACATCCGGTTGCGGGCGGCGCTCCGGCTGGCCACCGACTGCCCGAGCCTGAGCCGCGCGGTGCCCGACGTCTTCGAGGACGTGCGCCGCAATCTCGTGGACCTCATCCGCCGCGCGCAGCGGGAGGGCAGTATGCCGCCCCGTCCCCCCGAGCTGGTCGCGCAGTTACTGCTGGCAGCCATGCACGGCGCGCTCCATGTGTCGTTCGGGCCGGCCGGCTGCGGCAGGTCGGCCACCTGGGACGCGGTGTGGCGGCTGCTCCTCGACGCGCTCTCCGGTGACGCCGGGGAGCCGTCGGGCGGGCGGGAGGCCGAAGGGGGCGTGCACGCCGGATGAGCGTCTCGTTGCGGGTCCGTTAAAAATACCATCGCGAAGGTTTTTTCTGCCATGCTGAAGCCGCCGTCAGCAGTCGACATGGAGTGAAGGAGGGAAGCGAATGAGTGTGCTGGACGAAAGGATCGGACCGTCGCCGCTCGACCACATGAGCTCCGGCGAAGTCCATGAAGATCCGAATCACGAGGGAGTTCGGCGCGCCGTCACGCACGCCGAGCATGTCGACGACTTCGACATGCGGCACCTTCGATATTTCCTGACCGTGGTGCGGGCCGGAACCGTCTCCGGAGCCGCCCAGGAATTGCGGATATCGCAACCGAGCCTGAGTCAGCAGATCAAGCGGCTGGAACGCCGAATCGGCGCTCCGCTGTTCATCCGGAGTTCACGGGGCGTCGAACTGACCACGGGCGGACGCGCCTTTCTGCAGGAGATCCAGGGTATTCCGGGCCAGCTCCGGTCCGCGATCGCGGCCGCCGCGCCGTCCCCCAGGATCTGGCCCGTGGGGGTGTGCGGCGGGGTACCGGCGGAGGTGCTCGCCGAGGTGCAGAGCGGTCTGTCCGGGCAGCACGGCGAGCGGCCCGGCGGCCGGCCGGCACCGCCGCTGCGCATGCGCTCGGTCAGCGCGGCGGACCAGCTGGAGCTGCTCCAGCACGGCGAGATCGCCTTCGGCATCGTGCGGCTGCCCGTCACCATGCCCGGCCTGGTGCGGGCGGTGGTCTGGGACGAGCCGCTCGGGGTCGTCATGTGCGCCGACCATCCGCTGGCCGGCCGCCCCGAGCCGACCTGGGCGGACCTGAGCGCCCAGCGGCTGCTCTGGTACGACGAGGGCTGCGCGCCGGGGTACGCGGACACCGTGCCGGCCCAGCTCGCCGCGCTGGGCTGGAAGGCCGACCTGCATCCCGTCGACCAGGACCAGCAGGCCCTGTTCGTGCACGCGCTCCAGACCGGCCGCGATGTCGTGGCACTGCGCCCGAGGCTCGCCGTCCAGGGCGATCCGCAGCTCGTCTGGCGTCCCCTGCCCACCCGTTCGGCACCGCGCGAGCGGCTGGCCGTCACGGCGCTTGCGGGAAGTCGGGCGGCGCGTTACCTGAGCCGGGTGGCGGGCCGGTGCGGATGGTCGTATCTCGGCTGACCCTTTCCTTTCCGCGTCCGCCCTCGTATGAGCGGCACGCCGCCCCCTATGAGCGGCCCACAGCCTTCCGGCTGCGGGCCGCTTTTCTTTTGGTGACCATGCGGAATACTCCATTCCGTAAACCCTGGCCAATTCCGCCATAGGCTCCGCCTTATATCTCCCACATGTTTTCCGTCTTGGACGCCGAGGACCCCTGGAATCTAGGCTCTTGAACGTGAAACCGAAGCGTTTCGCGGCCATTTTCCGATCCATTTCACCGGCGGTGCCGGGAATTCAGGGGAGAAGCGTGATCTCGACCAGGCTGACAGAGCTGCTGGGAATCGACCATCCGATCGTCAGTGCTCCGATGGGTTCCGTGTCCGGTGCACGGCTGGCCACCGCCGTCACCCGCGCCGGCGGGCTCGGCCTCGTGGGCGTCAGCTACGGCGACGCGGCGTTCATCGACGAGCACGTCCGCGAGACGGCCCGGGCCGGCGGCGTCTGGGGCGTCGGCTGTGTGATGTTCACCTTCGACGAGCGCCCGGGGCTGTGGGACAAGGTGCTCGGTCACCGGCCCCCCGTGATCGCCCTCTCCTTCGGCGACGCCGACCAGGTGGGCCGCTACGTCGGTTCCGCCGCGGAGAGCGGCGCGCACGTGGTGGTGCAGGTGCACGACACCGAGCAGGCGGCCGTCGCCGTCCGGGCCGGGGCATCGGTACTGGTGGCGCAGGGCGCCGAGGCCGGCGGCCACCACAAGACACAGGCGACGCTGCCGCTCGTGCCGGCCGTGCTCGACGTCACCCAGGGCGTCGTGCCGGTCGTCGCCGCCGGCGGGTTCGCGGACGGGCGGGGTCTGGCGGCCGCGCTGGCCCTCGGGGCCGACGGCGTGATGATGGGCACCCGGTTCGCCGTGACCGAGGAGTCGATGGGCACGCCGGGCTTCAAGGCCTCCCTCGTCTCCGCCGCCACCGCCGACACCGTCGACACCCGGGCCTTCGACGTGGTCCGGGGCATCCCCTGGGACGAGGTGTACCGGGCCCGCTCGGTGAGCAACGCCTTCACCCGCGCCTGGACCGGCCGGGACGCCGAACTGGCCGCCCGCCGCGCGGAGATCGAGCCCGAGTGGGCGGCCGCGGTGGCCCGCGACGACACGGCACAGCGCGCCCTCTTCGCCGGCGAGGTGATCGACCTCGTCCACGACGTGCGGCCCGCCGCGAGCGTCGTCCACGAGACGGTCACCGAAGCGGAGGCGATCCTGCGCCGCCTGGCCGGAAACATCACGCCGTCGCGGTGAGCGGCGGCGGGTGTGGATGCGGGCCTCGCCGTGAGCGATGCCGACCCCCCGCCCCTCGCCCCTCGAACTCCCCCGAAGCCCAACCCCCACCCCCACCCCCACCACACCCCATCGGAGCCCCCATGATCCACATCCTCACCCTCACCTACCTCGTCCCCCGCGACACCGTCACCGCCCACCTCCCCGAGCACAAGGCGTGGCTGCGGGACCACGCCGACCAGGGACGCATCCTGCTGAGCGGTCCCCGCCCGGACGGAGGTGCCGTCATCGTCACCGCCGACCTGGACGAGGCGACCGTGCGGGAGATGGTCGAGAGCGACCCGTGGACCCGTCTGGGCATCGCGTCGTACGAGCGCACCGCGTTCGAGGGACGCAACGTCAGCCCCGGCGTGGTGACCGCGGCCGAGCCGGACGACGGTGTGCTGCTCATCAACGTGGCCACCACGGACGACGCCGCCGCCTCGGTGGACGCGCTCGCCTCCGCCGTGGAGCACGTCGCCGCCACCGCCGAGGGCTTCCGCGGCTCCCGCCTGCTGACCAGCGTCGACGGCGACGCGATCGTCAACCTCGCGGCCTGGACGGACCAGAAGCGCTTCGACGCGATCTTCGACGACCCCGAGTTCACCCGCCGCTACCAGGCGTTCGCCACGACGACGACCGGCGCCAAGTACCGCCTGTACCGCACCAGCCGGGTCATCACCCCGAACCGCTGATCACCCGCCCCACCCCCACGCGAACCAGACCGCTCGCACCACCCCAAGGAGAGACCATGTCAGCCTCGACGTCCCCCGAGTACGACCTCATCGTCGTCGGATTCGGCGCCGCCGGCCTGTCGGCCGCCCTGTCCTACGCGGAGGCCACCGAGGACCGCGCCGAGCCCGCCCGGATCGCGGTCCTGGAGCGTTCGACCGAGGAGGAGCGCGGCGGCGCCACCCGCTGGACCGGCGCCTTCCTCCGCGTCGACCAGGACCGTCGGCTCGACACCGACTGGGCCGAGCACGTCGGCCGGGTCTCGGGCGGCCTGGCCGACACCGAGTACTGCCGCACCGTGGAGCGGGAGGCCCCGCCGACCCTGGCCTTCGTGGAGAAGCACGGCGTCGAGATCGCCTACGAGGACTTCCCGCTGCCGCACACCTTCGCCGCCGGGCAGCCGTCCATGACCCCGCCCGCCAGCCCGCGCGGCGGCGGCGCCTCGATCGTCGAACACCTGGGAGCGGCCCTGGAGAAGGACCCCCGTGTCGACATCCGCTACCAGACGGAGGCCCTGCGCCTGACCACCGCCGAGGACGGGACCGTCGACGGCGTCGTGGTCCGCGGCTCCGACGGCCGCACCCGGCGGCTCACCGGCCGCGCGGTCGTCCTCGCCTGCGGCGGTTTCGAGGGCAACACCGAGATGCTCACCCGGTACGTCGGCGACCGCGCCTGCGACCTGCCACTGATCGCCCCCGGCATCGCCAACAACCGCGGCGACGCGCTGCGCATGGCGCTGGAGCTCGGCGCGGACACGGCCGGCCAGTTCGACGGCATCCACGCCGAGCCGGTCGACCGCCGTACCACCAAGGCCGACTCGGTGCTGTACGGCTTCAGTTGCGGGATCTTCGTCAACGGCCGTATGGAGCGGTTCTTCGACGAGGGCCGGGACACCTGGGACAACACCTTCGAGCACGTCGGCCACGAGATCTGGAAGAACCAGGACCAGGAGGCGTACTGGATCGCCGACGCCAAGACCCTGGCGATCCCCGGGATCATGAACTCGCTGCTCAGCGATGTGCCGCCGGAGCAGGCGGACACCCTGGAGGAGCTCGCGGCGAAGCTCGGCGTGGATCCCGAGGGCCTGGAGAAGACCGTCGCCGAGTTCAACGCGTCCGTGGCTCCCGGGGAGTTCGACCCGACCCGCTTCGACGGCAAGCACACGGTCGGCGTCACCCCGCCGAAGTCCAACTGGGCCACCCCGCTGGACACCGCGCCCTTCATCGGCGTCCCGGTGACCGCCGCGGTCTGCTTCACCTACGGCGGTGTCCGCACCGACCTCGACGCCCGGGTCGTCACCCCGTCCGGCACCGCCATCCCGGGTCTGTACGCGGCCGGCGAGGCCACCGGCCTCTTCTACCACGCCTACCCGCCGGCCACGTCCGTCCTGCGCTCGCTCGTCTTCGGGCGGATCGCCGCGCACCACGCGGCCACCGCCGCCCAGCAGTCCGTCTGACCCCACCCACGTCAGCCTTCTGGAGACCTCATGAGTATCGTCAACATCGACGTCACCCTCCGCGACGGCGGTTATCGCAACGGCTTCGCCTTCCCCCTCGAATACGCCGTCAAGCACGCGCGGTTGAGCGTCGAGGCCGGGTTCGACTGGATCGAGATCGCCTACCGCAAGGGCTCGCTCGCGCCGATACCGAACCTCGGGCTCACCGGCCGGGGCGACGACGAGTACATCGCCGCGGTGGCCCAGGAGATCGGCGCCGAGCGGGTGGCGATGATCCTCCACCCGAAGAACATCACCCGGGACGACCTGCCCGCCATGTACGCGGCCGGGGCCCGCCTGGTCCGTGTCATCCTGCCCGCCCACGGCTACGAGGCCGGCCTCGACTACATCCGCCAGGCCAGGGACATCGGGTTCACGGTGGGCGTGAACTTCGCCCGGATCAGCCAGTGGGCGGGCCGGGAGGTGGTCGAGGCGGCGACCGCCGCGACGGACGCCGGCGCCGAGTTCGTCTACCTGGCCGACTCCAACGGCAGCCTCTCCCCGGTGGACACCACCGACCTGACCACCCTGACCAGGTCGGTCACCGGCGGACCGGTCGGGCTGCACGCCCACAACAACCTGGGGCTCGCCCTCGCCAACGCCATCAGCGCCGTCGACGCGGGCGCGACCTGGATGGACTCCTCGATCCAGGGCATGGGCAAGGGGCCGGGCAACCTCATCGCCGAACAGTGGCTGGCGCACCTCGACCGGACGGACCCGGAGGCCTCCGCGCGGCTCGACCTCGCCCCCGTCCTGGAGCTCGCGGAGCTGCTGCTCGCCAACATCCCCGAGGGCCGGCCCTCGTTGCCGCTGCCGGACCTGGTGCTGGGCCGCTACGACCTGCCGGTGGAGCACCGGGCCGCCCTGCTCGGCGAGCACGGGGAGGCGATCACCACCGCGCGCACCCTCGCGGGCGCCCGGTGACCCACGCCGGACCGGCCGTGCCGACGGCGGTCTTCGGACCGCGGACCGCCGTCGGCACGGCGCACGCCCTGGTCCTCGCCCCGGTGACACCCCGCTGGGACGAGGGGGCGTTCTTCGCTCCGGTCATCCGGACCCTGGCCGGTGCCGGGCTCCGGGTGACCGTGGTGGACACGCTCTCCCTCTGGGACGAGTCGGTGGACTCGATGGCCGCCCTCGTCGCCCGCTGCCGGGCGCTGCTGCCGGACTTCGGCCGCGTCGACCTGCTCTGCGGCAACGCCCTGGGCGGCGCGGTGGCCCAGGCCCTGCTGCCGGACGTCGATCCCGCCACCGCCGTCCTGCTCGTGTCGGGCCCCGCCCGCACGGACGCGGTCCTGGAGGAACGGCTCACCCGCATCGCCGATCTGGCCGCGGCCGACCGCCCCGGAGCCGCACTCGCCCTGCTGCACCAGCGGGTCCTGCCGCACGGCGCGCCCGGCGCCGACGGCGAGGCCGAGCCCGTGCCCGCCGACGCGGAGGCCGGCCGGAGGCTGGCCGCCGGGATGCGGCTGCTGTGCGGACTCGACGTCTCCGACGCGGTACGGGCCCACCGGGGCCCGCTGCTCCAGGTCGTCGGCAGCCACTCCCAGCTCGTCACCCAGCGGCACACCGCCGCCGCACCGCACCACACCGTGCATGTCGCCCCCGGGGCCGGCATGCGCCCCCACGCCGAACAGCCCGCGGAGGTGTCCTCGCTCGTCGAGAACTTCCTGTGGGAGAAGGGACTCCGATGAAACCGGCACCCGAGCAGCCGGCCGCCGACCGGCAGGCACCGAAGGCCACCGAGCAGCGCAAGAGCGTCGCCGTCCTCCCCGGCGACGGCGTCGGGCCGGAGGTCGTCTCCGCCGCCCTCGACACCGTGGACCGGCTCGGTCTGCCCCTGGACCTCCGCTTCGGGGAGATCGGCTGGGAGTGCTGGCGCCAGGAGGGCGACCCGGTGCCCGAGCGCACCTGGAAGCTCCTGGAGGAGACCGACACCTGCCTCCTGGGCGCCATCACCAGCAAGCCGCTGCGCGAGGCGGAGGCCGAGCTGTCCCCCGAACTGCGGGGCACCGGACGGACGTTCGTCTCACCGGTCATCCAACTCCGCCAGCGCCTGGGCCTGTACGCCAACATCCGCCCCGTCACGGACCTGGACCACGGCCGGTTCGACTTCACCGTGATCCGTGAGAACACCGAGGGCCTGTACGCCGGGTACGACGTCCACGGGCTCGACGAGGCGCTGTGGAACACCGTGCGCGACCACCCCAACGCCGAGGCCTCCGGCCCCGAGGGGACCAGCGTCACGCTGCGCCTGCAGACCCGGTTCGGCATCGACCGGCTGCTGCGCTTCGGCTTCGCGTACGCCGAGGCCAACGGCCACCGTCGGCTCACCGTCGTGGACAAGCCGAACGTCCTGCGGCACAGCGGCCACCATCTGCGGGAGCGCCTGGAGTCGATCTCCCGCGAGTACCCGGACGTCGAGACCGAGATCCTCAACGTGGACGCCGTCGCCCTGTGGATGGTGCGCAGGCCGGAGCGGTTCGGCGTCGTCGTGGCCGAGAACATGTTCGGCGACATCCTCTCCGACCTCGGCGCCGGCGTCATGGGCGGCCTCGGTCTCGCGCCGAGCGGCAACATCGGCGACCACGGCAGCTACTTCGAGCCGGTGCACGGCAGCGCCCCCGGCATGGCCGGCCAGGACCGGGCCAACCCGATGGCGATGCTGCTCACCGTCGCGCAGATGCTCGACCATCTCGGCCTGGCCGTACCGGGCGAGGACCTGCGCGCCGCCGTACGCGCGGTCGCACGGGCCCGTACGACCGTCACCTACGACCTGGGCGGCAGCGCGGGCACCCGGCGGGTCGCCGAGGCCGTCGCCCGTGAACTCGCGGACCCGCGGGGCGAGTCGGCGACGCGGCCCGCGGGAGGGGAGCGGGCCGCGACGGCACCGGTGCCCATGGAGGTGGTGGACCGGCTGGCCGTGCTGGACACCGCCTCGGTCTCCGACGCGCTGGACAGCCTCGGCATCGCCGGGGTGCTCCCCGGCATCACCGCGCGCGTGCCCGGCGCCCGTACGGCCGGACTGGCGTACACCGTCACCTACCAGCCGGTGGACACCTCCGACGGGAGGTTCCGCAACGCGGCGAACTACCTGGACGAGGTGCCCGCGGGATCCTTCGTGGTGGTCGACAACGGCGGCAGCACCAGCTGCACCAACTGGGGTTCGCTGCTGACGTCCGTGGCACGGAGCCGGGGGGTGCGCGGAACCGCGCTGCACGGCTCGGCCCGGGACATCGCCGAGATCCGTACGGCCGGATACCCGCTGTTCAGCACCGGCGCCACGATGGTGAGCGGCAAGAACCGGGTGGAACTGGCGGCCACCGGAGGGGAGATCACGGTCGGCGGCGTGACCGTGCGTCCCGGGGACGTCGTGGTCGCCGACGACAACGGTGTGCTCGTGGTGCCCGCCGAGCGGGCCGCCGAGGTCGCCGAGCGCGCGGAACGCGTGGAGCGCACCGAGTCGGCCATCGCGGACGCGGTCGGCACCGGACTGCGCCTGGACGAGGCCCGCCGCCGGTTCGGCTACGCCAAGCCGTGGGAGGGCCCCGGCGAGCGGTCCGCCGATGCGTGAGCCGGCGCCCCGGCTGGTGGACGTCCACTACCACGCGGGACCCGACCTCTACCGGCGCCGTCTGACGACGGGCGGCGCCGGGCGGGCGTACGCGGCGGTGGACGGCTGGGTGGTGATCAAGAGCCATCTGGGGTCCACGGCGGCGAGCGCCTGGGAGGCCCGGGAGGAGGGGCTGCCCGTCTCCGGCACGGTCGTGCTCAACGACCTCGCCGGGGGCGTCCGCCCCCGGGTCGTGGAGCAGGCCGTCTACGCCCACGGGCCGGACAGTCCCGCGCGGCTGGTCGTCCATCTCCCCACCCTGGTGGGGCCCGCGCACCGGTCCGCGCTGCGCCGCGAGCCGTTCCACCCCCTGCTGGACGCCGACCGGTGGCGCGGCGACGGCGTCCTGGACGGCACGGGCGGGCTGAGGCGGGAGGTGCGCGAGGTACTCGAAGCCGCCCGCGACCTGCCCGTCGTCCTGGCCACCGGTCACTGCGACCGGGAGCAGACGCTGCGGATCGTGGACGAGGCGGTACGTCTGGAGCTGCCCCGGCTGCTGCTGACCCACGCCACCCACCCCATGTCCGGCCTCACCCCCGCGGACCTCGCACAACTGTCCGACGTCCCCGGCCTGTTCGTCGAACTCACCGCGCTGACCCTGTTGTTGGGCCACCGGGACGTGCCCCACCTGGCCGAGGTGGTCCGCTCGCACCCCCGGGTGGTCTTCAGCTCCGATCTCGGCCAGCCGAACCAACCGGACCTGCCGGAGTGGCTGGAGACGAGCCGGGGCTGGTTCGACGCGGCCGGGCTGAGCCCCGCCCAGGTCCGGGCCATCACCTCCGCCAATCCTTCGAGCCTGCTGGCGCCCTGACCGCTCGGCCCCCAGCCGGCACCGCGAACCGGAGCCCTCACCATGACCGACCCCCTCGCTCCCCCACGCCGCGCCCTGCTGCGCACCGCGCTCGCGGCCACAGCACTGTCCGTCCCCTTCCTGAGCGCCACGTCAGGACCGGCACGGGCCGTGGCGCGCACGCCCGACATCGGCGCGCTGAACCACCAGTCCGCCGTCCGCACCCTGACCCTGGACGACGTCCGGCTCACCTACGTCGTGGACGGCGCCCTGGAGCTGGACCCCGAGGGATTCCTCCCCGCCGTCCCCGCCGCGTACTGGCGTGAGCACCCCGAGGCGCTCACCGCGTCCGGCCGTATCGCCGCCTCGGTGGGCGGTGTCCTCGTCGAGCGGGGCCGGCGGAAACTGCTGATCGACGCGGGCCTCGGCGGCAACGTCCTCGCCCCGGAACTCGGCGTCTCCCGGGGCGGCGCGCTGCTGAGCACGCTCCGCGCCCTGCGGGTGTCGCCGCGGGCCGTCGACACCGTGGCCTTCACCCACCTGCACACCGACCACACCGGCCTCGGCTTCGTCCGGCACCGCGACGGCATGCGCAAGGCGTTCCCGCGCGCCGACTACCTGGTGGCGGACGCCGAATGGGGACCCTTCTGGCGGGGCGAGATCAAGGTGGGTGCCCCGTCCCGGGACGCGTTCATGGTGCCGATGTCGCGCGTCCTACGACGGTTCGACGACGGCGAGGAGGTGTGGCCCGGCGTCACCGCGCTGGTCACCCCGGGACACAGCCCCGGGCACACCACGTACGCGATCTCGACCTCGGGCGGACGCCGGATCCTCGTCCTCGGGGACGCCTTCCACACCCCGGCCCAGCTCACCCACCCCGAGTGGGCCTCCGGACCCGACGTGGACATCGACGGCGTCCTACGGGCCCGCAGGCGCCTCCTCGACCACCTGCTCGCTCCCCGCACCCACGCCTTCGCCTTCCACTTCGGCGACCAGACCTTCGGCCGCGTCGTGCGCGACGGCACCGGCGCGGCCGGATGGCGCCCGGAACCCGCCCGGCCCCTGCTGCCCCACCCGGTCCGCCTGCCCGCGCCCCCCGCCGGGCTCAGCCCTCGTCCGGCGTCAGCCGCAGCGAGATGCTGTTGATGCAGTACCGCTGGTCCGTCGGCGTCGGATACCCCTCGCCCTCGAAGACATGCCCGAGGTGCGACCCGCAGCGGGCGCAGCGCACCTCGGTGCGGACCATGCCGTGGGAGCGGTCCTCGATCAGCTCGACGGCGTCGGTGTCCTTCGGGTCGTAGAAGGACGGCCAGCCGGTCGTGGCGGGTGAGCAGTTCGGCGACGCGTAGAGGATTGCGTGGCCCCGGATATCCCTTGCGCCTACGGTTGTCCGCGACCCACGTGCTGCTCAGCATCGCCCGCTGTGAGAGCTCTGCACGCCGCCTCCTGGACGCCGCGGGCGCCGACGACGAGACGGTCCGCACAGCTCCGCCACCGGGCTGCCAGGTCGGCCGCGCCCGCGGGCTCTTTGGGCGCTCACGACGGAGAAGGTCCTCCATCTCGTCTCGTAAAGCCTCACCATGAAGCCCTTCGCCTCTGCCCACCCGCTTGCAGGCGGCGGGGGGGAACCCGGCCGAACTGCGGGTCGCACTGCCCGCGGCAGTCGCGAGACATTGACACGCTCCAGCCATCGCTTGATTGCGCTGTTGCCCCAAGACGCGCTGCACCCAGCCGCGTCGGGCGGGACAGGCGCGCTCAGGACGACGCCGGGCCGGTCAGCCCAGCGAGGCTCCGGACTGCGCCTCGGTCTCGGTCAGCTGCACGGTTCCGCGGTGGGAGACTTCCACCTTGTAAACGCCCTTGCCGGCAGGCACGTCCGCGACCGCCACCCCGAACCTGCACGTGCGGTCGCTGTCCAGTGTCGAATCGCCGAGCTGGCCTGTGGCGATCACCGTGCCGGCTCCGTCGTAGACCGTGACCGCCGCGCCCTCGAAGATGTCGTCGTAACCGTCGCTACCTGTGCATCCACCAAGGCCGTCGGCGACGACACCGTCGGTGAGCTCGAATGTCCCGGTGAGGGCGAACGTGCCCGGGGCCTGGGACTCGGCGCTGCTCGGGCTCTTCATGACGGTGTTGTCGCTGCCGCCCACGATGGCCCACACGGTTCCGATCGCGCCGGCCCCCAGGACGGCGCCCGCCAGGGCGACGAGCAGCGGGTGCACGCGCCGGGTCCTGGAGCGGTGGTGCGGGAGCGGGGGCGGGTCGGTCGGCGGGGGCGGATAGTCACTGCTCATGGTCACCCCAGAGGCAGTAGCGTGCCGGAGGGACGGTGGTGCGACGGCCTGGGTGAGCGATAGGCCCACCCGCCTCATGACGGGCGCGGGGTGGTTGCCGTCAGCCGGTCCGCTTCCAGGTCTTGCACCCCGTGGTCTGGAATGCCCCGTCGCTGGCGGAGATCGTCACGGTGGTGGGGCCTGCGGTGTTCGCGTTGGCGATGATCTCGTCGAATTCGCCGGAGGTTCCGCTCAGCCGTGCCCAGTAGCAGTTCGGGATGACCGACTCTTCAGGGCCGTCGGTGCGGTATGTGCCGGGCCTGATGTCGTCGCCGACGATGTACGTCCCGTCGCCGGGGATCTCACCGTCCGGGGCCTTCCTGGTGGGATTCGGAGTGGGGGTGGGTGTCTCCTCGGCGGGCGGGGCTGATTCGGTCTCGGTCGCCGTTCTGGTGACCGTGACCATCGCCGACGGCGCGGTGTCCTTGCCTTTGCTGTCGGAGTCGTCCGCGCCGCCCGAGCCGATGACGGCCCCGATGATGAGGCCGAGGACGGCGGCTGCCGTGTGGGTCAGGACGCCCTTCACCGATCTCGATCTGCGCGGGGCGGGCGGCGGCTGCTGTGGTCCCCAGGGCGGAGGCTGCTCCGACGAACCCCGGGCCGGGCCCGAGGCGTCGTTGTCGTTCATGACTTCAGCGTGCGCCTGCCCCGCCGGATCCGCACCATAAGGATCAGCGGTAGCTGGGCGGAGCGTTGATCGCGACGGTTCCTGCCGCAGTTACGCCACGCCTGAACGCAAAATTCTTTCGGGGCACGCGTCACTCGGCTACGCGAACCTCTCAGCAATTGTGATAGCAGAAGGAGATTCAGCGACAGTTTTCCAGACGGCCGCCCCGTGTCCAACCAGCCTGAACCCGCCGACCGTTCGGAACTCAAAGGTACGAGCCTCTGGAATCAAGTATGCGTGCCTTTATCCGTGGCTCATTTACTAAGTGAGACGGAAGCCGCGTTGATTCATATATTTTTGCTTTGACGATTTGATCCACGGTCACCCCTGTCGCCATTCTGAGATTGCAATGCTTGAGTTCCGTCTGCTCCATCGTGGCGCCAGACAAATCCGTTCCCGAAAGATCTGCGCCGTCTAGACTTGCACCGGACAATGTTGCGGCCACCATGTTCGCCTGCGCCAGATAGGCTCCCGCAAGGTAGGCCCCCGATAGGTCTGCGAAGTTGAGATCAGCACTCTCAAGGTGGGATTGCGCCAGATTCACCCCTTGCAGCGCGGCGCCCCCCAGGCGAGCCCCTCGCAAGTCCGTTCGGCTGAGATCGCAGCGATGCTCTTTGTCTGGCCGTTCGGGTCGGCGACCGAGGACTGTCAGGGCTCCTTGCACCTGCTCCAACGGCCGATGCTCGATATGCCGCAGGGATGGCGGAAGATGCTTAACCACCTTCCGCCTTGGGGGGACCCAACCGGCGTGGTTTCGAATGAACGCGGCAAGGACTTCTACAACCGTAGCGTGATCCCTCTCTGAATCACGCATAATGCGCTCCAGTGAATATATGCCCCCCAGTTGCTCGGTGAGGCTTTCCGACGCAAGAAGCTTTATGGCTTCCACGTAACGGTCCGTGACATGCCCCTCGCGTGCTAGGTCGGCCTGTTCTCGATCCTTTCTGCGGGTGTGTTCCAGATTGCCGTGCGTGTAGTAGAGGCCCATTCCCGCAACGATGCCGGCGCCGAGCGCAACGAGAGCGGTGCGAAATCCGGTAATGACAACACCATCAGCTGGCTCAAGGTTGTGGTGGCGAAGGTGGGCTCCGTCGAACCACCACGGGCCCTTCCATAGCAGCAGAGCAAATCCGGTAACGATGAGGGGGATGGCAACGCCCCAGGCGATCCGCTTTATCTTCGATTTCATGCGGTTTAGCATGGCCGACTCCGCCGCAGGGCGGGAGTGTCAAGTTCCTCCCGCTGGCTGACCTCCTCGGCTGGATCCGGTTCTGACCTGGCGCAAGCAACACACGTGGTGCGGAGAAAATGCACGAGCGGTTCGTTCCCCGGTCGCGTCACCAGCACCTGCCATGGCAGAGCGGCGCTCCATCGGGCCTGGCGGGCGCCGCGTGACCGGGCGAAGCCGCTTCGGCAATGTCGGCGTCCGTGTGATGAGCGGCTTCATCTCCTGAAGCGGCGATGGACATCGGACACACGGGCCCCAGCCGCCCCTGAATGGCCGTTCCATACCGGCATGAGCGGAATAGCTGCTGCCGCGGAACGGCCGGAGTACCGTCGCATTCCGATCAGTTCGCCGGATCCGTTGGGACCTCCCTGCAAAGGTGATTCGCGTGAGAACCTGCGAGCCGCAAGGCGATTTATCGGTGCTCGTCCGGCGGGTACTGCGCCTCGGTGCCCTGGCCGCAGGCATCGTATGGGGCACGTTGATCCTGCTGGGCGGCACCGCGCGCGCCGAGACCGGCCCGGACGGTGCGTACGCGACGAGCATCCCGATCGCGGTGCCGGCCTTCCGCGGCCTGGAGCCCGAAGTCTCGCTGTCGTACGGCTCCGACGCCCCGAACGGCCTCGCGGGGCCCGGCTGGGGGCTCTCCGCGACGTCGCACATCGTCCGTGCCGGGAGCGGCGGTGGCACTCCCGTCTACGACGACGCAGCCGATGTCTTCGTGCTGGACGGCACCGAGCTGGTGCCGTGCACCCAGCAGAAGCCGAGGGCCAGCCCCAGCTGCAGTTCCGGGGGGACCCACTCCACGCGTCAGGAGAATTACACACGCATCCTCAAAGAGGGTGACAGCTGGGTCATCACCGCGAAGAACGGGACCCGGAGCATCTACACGGCCCAGCACATCGGCAGCTCGGCCGTCACCTACCAGTGGGCGCTGTCGCGTCGCGTCGACACGCACGGCAACGAAGTGACGTACGACTACAGCTGTGACGGGGTGCGGGAGTGCTACCTCACCAGGATCAGTTACGGCAACTCGCCCGACGCCCTGAAGAGCGCGATCGTCTTCTTCTACGAACTGCGGCCCGATGTCACCACCTACGCCACGGGCCAGAAGTTGGGGATCCTTGCCAAACGGCTCAGGACCATCGAGGTCGACAACGCCGGAAGCCTGGTGCGTGTGTACGGACTGTCCTACCGGGCGCAGTCGGGTCCCGACCGGGTGCTGCTGGAGAAGGTCCAGCAATGGGGCAACGATGCCGTCGTCGCGGCCGACGGTGCCATCAACACCATGGGCACGACACCCCTGCCCGCCAGGACGTTCCGGGCTGCCGGCAGCAGCGGCTGGACCCCCGGTGTCGGACACGCTCACTTCACCGGTCCATGGCCGAACAACGGCGGAGTCCCCGGACAGAAGGACTGGAACGGCGCCCCACTGCCCGGCCTGCTCTGGCAGCAGGACGTGCGCGTCCAGTGGTTCCCGTGCGACTTCGACGCCGATGGCCGCCAGGACATGCTGGGTGTGGGCCGTGAGGACAACGGCCGGGCCTCGGTGCGCGTGGCCCAGGCCCAGCGCGACGGCACCTGGACCAGCCGGACCCAGCTGCTGTCCTGGGACTGGGGAAACGCCTCGCGTCCCCAGTGGCGGGCCATGCCCGGTGATGTCACGGGTGACGGCCGCTGCGATCTCGCCTTCGCGCGCTGGGACCCCACCGTCGGCCGCGTTCTGCTGACCACGGCCGTCTCCCAGGATCGTCCCACCGCCCCCTTCCGGACGGTGTCCACGGTCCAGACGGCGGTCGATGAGTGGGCCCCCCAGAGCCGCTGGTTCCTCGCCGACACCAACGGCGATCACCGTGCAGACGTCATGGCCGCACTGCACCACCGCACGACCGCATCCCCTCCCAAGGACGAGGCCCGGTTCTTCGTCGCACTCTCGACGGGGCGCGGCGGGCTCGACCCGCACCCTGTGACGGATCCGCACTGGACACACAACCCGCGCGATGCCGCGCACTGGTTCGTCGGGGACTTCGACGGCGACGACCGCGCCGACCTGGCCCATGTACGGCAGAACGTCGATCCCAACACCAGCCCGAAGTACCAGGCAGCGGTCGACCTGGCACTGTCGCTCGGCGACGGCACCTTCAAGGGTCTCAAACCGTTTCTCACCGGCGCTAACTGGGTCAACTCAGTTGATCAGCCGGATCTGACGCTGTACGGGGATGTGGGCACCGACCTGGTGCAATCCGGGGACTTCAACAGCGACGGCCGCACGGACCTCCTCGTCGTCGGCGAGAAACCGCTGGCCGTGGTGACGGAACAGCCCAAGCTCCGGTTGTTCACGCTGCTGTCCACCGGGCGCGGCGCATTCCGGGTGGTCCGGCAGGACACCACTCTGCCTCTGGAGTACACGAACCTGGGCGTGAGTTTCGCACTGCAGGAGCACTCCTACCCGAATCACTGGATCAGTGGCGACACCAACGGTGACACCGCGACCGATGTGGCGATCCTGGCGCCCACGAGCTACCGCAACCCCAACTGGCCCTCGCGGACCAGGGCCACCTGGCTGATCTCCAAGAAGGACGGCACCTTTCAGGCAGTCCATCCTGCACCCACCGACTGGACTCATGACTGCCCCGACCGTTCCTCCGGGGTCGGGAACCGCATCGTGTGCCCGGAGGGACTCACCGGTCAGTACTTCCTCACCGACATTTCCGGCGACGGCCGGGCCGACCTGACGGGCGTCTTCCCGCACACGGCCCAGAACAACATGCGCATCGCCTCGTTCCGGGTCAAACCGACCTGGAACACCGACGGTCAGGACACCATCAATTGGCACGACGCCGACGTCAACGGCGACGGCGCGGCTGATCGCGTGTTCGTGAAGTACACCAACCCCGGCCTGCGGATCTACACGGCCCTGAGGAACAGCACCTCATTCAATCAGCTGCTGATCGACGATGTGCTGCCCGCCTACGACGACCGGGCACCAGGTCGCTGCCTCACCATCGACGTCGGCGGACCGCAGATCAGAGCGGACGGCAAAGCCGATCTGGTCTGCCCGTACGCGCAAGAGAGCCGAACCGGGGCATCGGCGGTGCGCATCCACACGCTGCTGTCGGACGGCACGGGCCAATGGACGCCGGCGCCCGGCATCGCCGGTACCGCCTGGCCCGGCGCGACCTTCGAAGACACGTGGTCGCTCAAGGCCCTGGACGTGGACGGGGACGGCGACACCGACCTCGCCCACACCGCGGCAACCGCATCGGGCGTGATGATTCGAACTCTTCTGTCCGCGGGGAACGGCCAGTGGACAGCGGTCAATGAACAGCAGTTCGGCAGCGGCGGGGAGGACGACGGAGCAGCCTGGCGCGTTGCCGATGTCAACGGTGACAAGCAAGCAGACCTGGTCCATGTGCACTTCACCGGAGCCGCGACGCAGGAAGTCCGTACCCTGTTGTCGCGCGGTGACGGGCACTGGCTGCCATTGACCGATACGCGGCAACTGCCGAGCACGGACACCGCCGACTGGAAGCCAGCCCAGCTCAATCCCGACGGAAAAACCGATCTGCTCAGCGTCGAGTCCCTGCCGCCGACGACCGGTCCCACCGGAGTCACCGGTCATCTGCGCATCGACCAGCTTGTCTCGCGCGGCCGGGGCACCTGGGACGTGGACTCCGTACCCGTGGACATCAACAACGGGGCGGGGCCCGGCGACAGCGCATCGTGGCGGATAACCGACCTCGACGGCGACGGAGTCTCCGACCTGACGACGGTCACCGCGGCGGCGAGCGGCACAGAGCTGCACGTCTGGACGCTGCTCAACCGCCACGGCAGCTGGGCCGTAAGCCATGAAGCCGTCCCGGCCGCCGACTGGGATCTCGGCGTCCCGGTCCATGACACCCGGAACATGCGGCCCACCGACGAGAACGCCGACGGCCGCGACGACCTCGCGATCGTACGCAAGGACGCCGACACGGTCCGCTTCCTCGCCCTGCGCTCGCGTTACGACGACGGCCGGCTCGTCGGACACACCAATGAGCTCGGCGGCAGCGTGGAGGTGCAGTACCGCTCCTCCACGGGGACACATGCCTCGATGCCCGCCGGTTCGGTGCGCCGCGTCGTCGCGGCCGTCCGTACCTTTGCCCGCCCGGCCGGTCCTTCGGCCGCCCCGGACTCCACCACCGCCTTCCGGTATGAGGGTGCACGCTGGTCCGCGGCCGAACACCGGTTCCTCGGCTTCGCGACGGTCACCGCGACCAATGAGTACAGCCGCACAGTGACGGACTACGCCCAAACACCCGGCTGCGCCAAGGCCCGGCTCAAGGTGGCCATCAGCGAAACGGGGGGCGGCGCACCCTCCGACACCACGACCTACACGTACGACGACTCCAGCACCAAAGATCCACCACCCCACCACTGCAGGCTCCTGACCGAACGCCGGGAACAGTGCGAGGCCGACGGCTGCCGGACCCTGTCAACGCAGTACGCACACGACCAGTACGGCAACATCACCTCGACCCGCCGCGACGGGCTGTTCGCCGACTCCGACCACGACAACCTCGACGACATAAGGAAGGACAACCGCGAACAGACCGTGCTGTTCAAACCCAACATCACTGCGTATATCGTCGGGCTCCCCGCCGCCATCGAGGTCCTCGACACCTCCGGCGCCCAGCCCCTACGCGTCACGCGCAGCCAGGTCGTGTACGACACCAACACGGCCTACACCCAGCCTCCGCTCGTCGGGGACCTGGCGAAACTGGACGTGTGGGACAGCGTGCGCAAGAGCTATGCCACGACCACCGTCGACCACGACTCGTACGGCAACCCGACAAAAGTGACCGGACCCACCGGGCGTTGGTCCCGTACCGACTACGACACGGTGTACGGCCTGTACCCCGTTCAAAAATGCAATGCCACGTACTGCGAGGGCCAGGAGTGGAACTACTCGCTCGGCAAGCCCACGGTCTCACGCGGGCCCGACCAGCAGACCACGACCCGGCGCTACGAGCCGCACGGGCGGATCCGCCACGTCGACTACCCCGGCGGCGGCTGCGAGGACTACCAGTACCCCGGCTGGGGCACCCGCAGCCAGCGGGTCATCGTCAAACAGTGCCTGTCCGCCTCGAACGCAGACCTGCTCGGCCTTCCCATCGAGCAGTATGTCGACGGACTCGGACGCACCATCCTGCTGCGCCGCGCGAGCGGAGCGGAGCGCACGCTCACGTACTTCGCCGCCACGGACCGCGTCGAAACCGAATCCGCCTGGGCGACGCCCGGCTCCGGCACGGCCACCGAGCGCTACACCTACGACTACCGCCTGCGGGCCAGGCAGATCCAGCACGCGGACGGCAGCCACCGGTCCGTCAGCTTCGGCAACAACACCGAGACATACACCGACGAGCTGAAGCACGATCGGGTGCTCTTCCGCGACGGATTCGACAACGTGGAGCGGGTGCGCGAGTTCGTCACCATCACCGGCCAGCTCCGCTCCTACGACACGACCTTCACGTACGACGCGCTGGACCGCCTCGTCGAGACGGTCGACGCGCGGAAGAACACCACGACGACCCAGTGGGACTCCCTCGGCCGCCGTCACGGCGGCTGCGACCCGGACCTCGGCTGCTGGACCATCGGCTACGACGACCAGGACCACCTGCCCGACTGGCAGGTCGACGCCAAGAAGCAACGGCTCGAATTCCGCTACGACCAGCTGGGACGTCTCACCGAAAAGGTCCACGATCCCCAGGGAACACCCCGCAGTGACCGGTGGTTCTACGACATCGGCCCCCTGACCAGCAAGCCCAACGGTGCCAGCACGGGCCGGATCACCCGCACCGAGAACGCGGACGGCACCGCCACCCACGACTTCACGTACGACACCGCAGGGCATGTCACGCTCCACAGGATCTGTGTCCAGCTGCGGTGCGCGGAGACCGAGGCCGCCTACGACGCGCCCGGCCGGCTGGCATCGGTGCGGTATCCGGATCAAAGTGGCACCGTTACGGCGACGTCCGAACTGGTGACGTACACCTACGACCCGGCCGGACGGCTGGAGAGCGTCGGCGGCTATGTGTCCTCCCTCGGGTACGACACCCATGACCGGCTCGAACGGCTGCGCTACGCCAACGACACCGAAGCCTTTCTCACCTACGACCCGCACCGGCAATGGATCAGCACCGAGAGGGTCGAGGACCTCGCGCACAACGAGCTGTTCCACAGTACATACGGCCACGACCTGGTCGGCCGGACGGACCACCGTGTCTCGCGGAACCCCAACCCTGAGAAGCAGAACTTCCGCTACGACGAGCTGAACCGGCTGCTGGAAGTCACCGGAGCGCACGCACAGAGCTTCGAGTACGACGAACTTGGCAACATGATCTCCCACTCGCAGACCGGCACCTACCGTTACGACGACCCGCACCACGTCCACGCGGTCACCGAGGTATCGGGCCAGGCACCCGCCACGTACGCCTACGACGCCAACGGCAACCAGACCACCGGCGTGGACCGGACACTCGGCTGGACCGACGACAATCTCCTCGCCTCGGCCACCACCCCCGCCGGGAAGACGACCTTCGTCTATGACGCGGACGGTGACCGAGTCCGCAAGACCGGACCGAACGGCACGGTGGACACCCTGGGGCCACTGGTCGAGTTCGACGCGGCGGGGCAGATGGTGACCTCGTACTACGCCGGCCCGCGCCTGATCGCCACCCGCCGAGGCAACGACGTCTCCTTCCACCACCAAGACGTCCTGGGCTCCCCCCGGATGACCACCGACGCCTCCGGCACCGTGACCGCCAGGTCCAACTACGCTCCGTACGGCGCGCCGCACGGACCAGCCGGGCAGGCAGGCAGCGGTACCGGCTTCGCAGGGCACAAGCCGGACGACGAGACCGGTCTGATCCACATGGGCTCCCGATACTACGACCCCGAGCTTGCCAAATTCGTCTCGGCCGACACCGTCGTGCCGCGGCCATACGACCCGCAGGCACTCAACCGCTACTCCTACGCCTACAACGCTCCACTGGACTACACCGACCCGGACGGCCACGAGCCGATCGGTGTCCACCAGCGAATCGAGTCGGAAGACTTCTACTTCGAGATCTCGGTCAACGTGGACCCCGGGTGGATGCCCCAGCCGTATGTCGTGCCGACCTGGGCACCACCCCAGCCCCCCACACCCTCCATTCAGACACCGGTCGATGTGCCACTACGGCCGAACAGCCCCGCCGGACCGCCACCGAGCCCTCCCACCGGCACCACACCGGGCGCCAGCCCCAGCGGCGGCTTCGAGCCCGCTCCCGGAATCTTCGCCGGGATCAGCAGGGCCGCCGCGCTCGAATTCGCTGTCGGCGCCGCCCGACTCGGCGCTCTCGGGATCGTGCTGTGGTCCACACCCGCCGGGGACCCAGCCACCCATGCCCGATTCCTCGCGCAGCAGGACGTGGACCGGATCATTCGGGAACCACTCAAGGACTGGGTACCGATCGGAGAAGAGACGCAGGAACTGCCCGTCCTCGACCCGGTACCGCACACCCCGGCGGACTTCCCGTCGGACCGGGCCACGGATCCCTACGACGATCCCGCGCTGCCCGGCGGCCCGACGGCGTACGACCTGGCCAACGGGTGGGAGAAGCATCATGTTTTCCCGCAGACATTCGCCTCCTACTTCAAGCAGAAGGGCATCGATATCCACGACTTCACCGTCAGTATTGGAGTCGAGCAGCACAAGGCGATCCACCGGGCGGGGTGGAACGCCGAATGGTTCGAGATCGTCACCAGCCCCGGCTACGGGGCCCTGACGCCGGCGGACGTCCTCAAGATCGGCGAACGGATGAAGAGGAAATACGGGATCGTCGGGCCGTACGAGCGGTACTAGGATCCACTTCCGCTGGAACGCGCACGAAAGCCTGCCTCCCAGGCAAACCATGAGAGAAAGGGGAAAATGCGCGAGGCTCACAGACACACAGCGGCATGACTGTGGGCAGGTCTGAGAATCGTGTGCGAGTCACTGTTGATCTGAACCGGTAGGCGCAATTGGTATGCCCTGGTGCGCCCGCTCTCTCTCGGCTAGTGCTCGAATATTGTCGTTCTCTGCGAGACGTAGCTGCGCCTGAACCTCACCTCGTGCACGAATGATCTTTTCCCATGCTCCTGCAAGTGCCGCAATCGCTGCGGTGACACCCGCGAGAATGGCAAGGAAGACAGTCACGGCCTGTGGGGCGTCCGGCGGTGTCAAGTGACCGTGGTGCTGCCAACTGCGAAACAGGTCGTACACGCCGAGATAGACGACCAGGGCGCACCCCAGAATGACCACCATGAGGGCTATCGTGAAGACCTTCGCATCCAGGCTCGCCCTCCGCGTCTTGATCAGGAGGTAGTTCTCGTCGTCAAGAGGGGAACGAGGGGTGCGGATACCCCTCAACACACGTCGCCTGAGCACCAGGTACAACGATCCGGCTCCAACAAATGAAGCGACGAGTAGAGTCAGAGTGACGTACGCCAGCACAGACATGCTCCATGCTGACGCAAGGTGGGCCTCGCTGTCCGGTGAATAGGTTCACCGCTATCGCCGGGGCCCGATCGCCTCCGACGGCGGGTCCTCCACCGTCGCCGGTACGCAGGCTCTCGGCCTTGGTTACCGGCACCCCGCACAGCATGGTGGCGCGGTCGAATCCGCATCCCTTGCCTGCTTGTCGAGGCCACGAAGGACAGAGCGCCCCGGGGGCAGCCGCTGGGAGCGGAGCCGGCGTTTCGCCCGCAGCTCAGCCCGAACCGGCCCACCTTCCCATTACAGCAGCGCACTTCGAAGTCGGCTGGGTACGTTGAGTCGCCATGAAGCCATTCACCTTCCAACAGGGCAAAGACCACTGGAAAACGGAGAGCACGCCGTCCTCCTGCATGCGTACGTCGCCGTTGATCTTGAACTACAACCGGAGCTCTCCGAACTCATCCGGGGTGTCCGTGAGGCAACCAGGGCGGACCCTCTCACCCACATCGGCGACGAGTGGTTTCACATCACTCTTTACCAACTGAGCCAAAAGCCCGCCTCCGAGATCCCCGAAGGCGAGCGGCAGGCCCTCGTCGCCGCACTGACCGAGCAGATGAAGGCCATCGCCCCCTTTACCATCACGGTCGGCAGCCCTCTCCCGTACGCCTCGGGTCTGATTCTTGATCTCGGACCGGACGAGCCGCTCGATGACCTACGGGCCGCCACTACCCGCGCCTTTGAGCTCGTGCGCGGCCCCGAGGCCACCACATACGACACTGGCGTGCTCCACCTGACCGAGTCCTACGCCATCGCCGAGGTCACCCTGGATCACTTCCACCAGATCCACCGACGCGTCCGACGCGTCCGCCCCAGCCACGCCCCGCTGCGTGTAGACAGCATCGCTCTCGTTGACGTTGTCGCGAACGACACCAAGAAGACGATCACGTGCGACACCTTGGCCACCGTTCCCCTCCTCGGGGACTCCGGAGCGGCTGCGTGATGCTGGTTCCCCCCGAGTCTCAGCGCGCCGCCAGGCCATCCAAGCGGCCGAAGGCCGATCACGCCGGAGCGACGACGGAACTCGCCTTGGCCAACTGCGAGCCGGTCGAGCAGTACCCGGGACGAACATCTATCCCGTTTCTCGTCCGCTGCCTCATCGAAACGTGTCCGGGCCGCAAGCCGTTCCCTACTTACCTGAGCCAGGTGCGCGCACTGCGCGGCGACTCAGCCTGCCAGCACTGCCGCGCCCGACGCCGGGCCAACGAGCGCCGCGCCGAGATGATCAGCTGTGGCCGCATACTCCCCATGGAGTTCATCCACGACATCAAGCAGCCGGTCCGTGGGTGGCGCATGCGGTGTTGGAACGTGGTCGACAAACCCCGCCTGGACAATATTCGCTCCGGTCAGGGCGGCTGCGAGCACTGTGGTGGGAAGAAGCGGTTCACCGAGCAGGAGGCACGGCGGATTGCCAGAGCCTGGGGCTACAAGCCCCTGCCCGACATCGCATACGAGAACGACGCCACGAAGTGGCCCGGCCTATGCCTTGCCCAGGGCCACTTCTGCACGCCCAACCTGAACATGCGGTTCCAGAGCGGGCCGTGTGCTTCCTGTGCCGACTATGGGTTCAAGCCCAATCGGCCGGCCCTGCTCGACCTCGTGATCAACCCCCGCCTGGAAGCCGCCAAGATCGGCATATGCGAGGACAGCCCGAAGAGCCAGCGACTAAGGAGCTCGAGGCCCATGTAGCGGCGGGCCTCGGTCCACTCGTCGTTCTGCTCGGCCAGCACCGCGCCGACCAGGCGGATCAGAGCGGTGCGGTCGGGGAAGATGCCGACCACGTCGGTGCGACGCCTGATCTCCTTGTTCAGCCGTTCCTGCGGGTTGTTGAACCAGATCTGCCGCCAGATCTCACGTGGGAACGCCGTGAATGCCAGCCCGTCGTGCTGAGCGGTGTCCAAGTGAGCTGCGGCCTTGGGGAACTTGGCCTCCAGAGCGTTCAGGACGTGCCGCATCTGGGCCTTCACGGCGTCGGTGTCGGGCTGTTCGAAGACGGTCCGCAGCAGCGTGGCCACCCAGGGCTGGGCGGACTTGGGGACCTGGCTCAGCAACGCGCGGGCGTAGTGGGTGCGGCAGCGCTGCCAGCTCGCGCCGGGCAAGGTCGCCCCGATCGCGTTGACGAGGCCCATGTGCGCGTCGGAGACGACCAGTTGGACGCCGGACAGGCCGCGGGCGACCAGGGAGCGCAGGAAGGCGAGCCAGCCGGCGCCGTCCTCGCTGGAGGCGACGTCGATGTCCAGGATCTCGCGGTGTCCGTCGGCGTTCACGCCGACTGCGATGAGGGCGTGGACGTTGATGATGCGGCCGCCCTCGCGGACCTTCTGGGTCAGTGCGTCGACCCAGACGAATGCGTAAGGCCCTTGGTCCAGGGGCCGGTTGCGGAACGCGGCGACCTGTTCGTCCAGGTGCTTGGCCATCGCGCTGACCTGGGACTTCGACAGTTGGGTGACGTCCAAGGACTCGGCGAGCTTCTCGACTCTGCGCGTGCTGACGCCGAGCAGGTAGGCGGTGGCGACCACCGAGATGAGGGCCTGTTCGGCCCGGCGGCGCCTCTCCAGCAGCCAGTGCGGGAAGTAACTGCCGGACCTGAGCTTGGGGATGGCCAGTTCGACGGTGCCGGCCCGGGTGTCCCACTCGCGCGGGCGGTAGCCGTTGCGGTGGTTGACGCGTTCGTCGCTGACCTGCCCGTATTCGGCATTGCAGAGGGCATCGGCCTCCGCGGACATGAGCGCGTCGGCGAACGTCTTGACCATCGCGCGCAGCAGGTCCGGACTCGCCGCGGCGAGGTTGTCTTCGGCGAGGGCGTGCAGGGGCAGACTGTCTGGCGCGGTCATCGTGCTGATCTCCTTCGAGGCTTCGACACTTCGAAGATCAGCCGGTGGCCGTTCATCTATGCGGGCACCATCCCAATGCCGGAGCAAACCCCCGCATCAGGTCGAACCCGTACACCACTTCCCTGGACGCAACCGACCGCCACGAACCGGAAGCCAAGAGACCAGTATGGCCTTTGCGATAATCGACGGCGACAATGTGGGAAACAAGGTTGAAAAATACATTCTGGCAAACAACGTAGAAGGATTTATCGAATCATCCAGAATGATTAGTAGGGTACTCCAGAGAATGGCTGACCGCATGACCGAATTGCCGGGTGTTTCTCTAGTTCACACTGGAGGAGATAGCATCTTGATTGAAATTGAAGATGCCAGCATCGACCTAGTAGTCGAGACGCTAGAAAAGGAACAAAATCCCGGACTTCTCACATTCTCGGCGGGAGTGGGGTCACCTCCTCGCCGGAGTTTTCTGGCCCTCAGGATGGCGAAATCGTCAGGCAAGTGCCAAATCATCCGCTTCCACGATGAGGCGGAGTAGTACCCGCAACTTTCCTCACCTCAACACCTCCATGCCGTCGCCCTCCACTCGCTTTCCAACCCCTGATAGCGAACCAGAGGGCGACGTTCATATGTCGGTCCACTCACTCCATCGCCCAACCTCCCGGGTTTTTCGATCCACGCACACTCAGCCCACGAGCCGGGGAGCACACCGATGAAGCCTTCCAACCGCGGCCCGTCTCCCTCCGGGTCACTTCGTGTCGATCCCATCGGATGACGTCAGCTCACAAGGCCGAGGTTGATGAGGCGGAACCCCATGGCGGAGTCACTGACGTCGAAGATGACTGCTAGCGCACTGGCACAGCGTTCTGGGTCTTGGCGTATGACTGCAGACAGCCGTTGCAGTTCCGAACGGACCAGGTCAGCGGGCATCAATAGGTTCGCCGCGAAGGCGTTCGCCTCGATCTCCTCACGGTCGGTCGCCATGCTGGACGTCTTGTCTCGGAGATTGACCCGGACAGGCCGGTCAAGAACGATCTCTCGTCCCGGGTGCAGCAAATAGTGCCCCAGCTCATGAGCGATCGTGAATCGCTGCCGGTGGCTTGAGTGAACATCGTTGACGCCCACCACCGGCTGCCTGCCGTCCTGACGGATGAGCATGCCGGAGACGTCCCCGTCCTTGAATGCACTGCGGGAGACGATGACCCCGAGGTGAGCCGCCAGGCGCTCCACGCTGACTGGTGGTGCGGTCCCGCCCGCCTCAGCAAGGAGACGCCCAGCCGCTTGCTCTGCTCGCCTAGCCACGACCTGTCTCCTTCTCGGCGTTTGCCAGCACGCTCTGCGCCCAGCCGCGTGCATCCTCCGGTAGCTCGTCCAGGACGTCCGAGTGGCCCTCAGGGGCTGGCAACAGCGACTCCGGCTCCACACGCAGTGCGGCAGCGAACTCGAAGAGCATATGCAGCGCCACCCGCTGACGCCCCTTCTCAATGTTGCTGATCGAGGTGCGATTGAGCCCTGGAGTGACCCCCGGGATTCCGACACCTGGACGCTGGATGTTTCGTCATCCAGGGGAAGTGATCCATGGTGGCAAAGCGGAAGAATTACCCCGAAGAGTTCAAGCGGGACGCAGTGGACCTGGCGCGTTCCTCGAAGGACCGAACCCTCACCGACATTGCACGGAGCCTGGGCATCCATCTGGAGACGCTGCGGAACTGGATCCGCGAGGACAAAGCCCGCGCCCAGGACGTGGACGGCGGGAGTGACGCCAGTATGACCCCCGCCGAGAAGGACGAGCTCAAACGCCTGCGGCGGGAGAATGCCCGGCTCAAGGAGGATAACGAGATCCTCCGGAAAGCTGCCGCTTATTTCGCGCGGGAGACGACACGGTGATCCGCTTCCGTTTCGTCGACGAGCACCGGCACGCCCACGGCGTGAAGCGGATGTGTGACGTCCTGGGCTGGGACCGGTCCGGCTACTACACGTGGCACAAGAACAAGGAGGCCCGGGAGGAGAAAGCTGGCGTCGAGGAGGCGCTGGCACACAGCATCCGGGAGATCCATTCCGATTCCCGGGGATCCTACGGCGCCTTGCGGATCACCCGCGAACTGCGCCGTCGCGGGCAGGTCGTGAACCGTAAACGGGTCGCGCGGATCATGCGGGAGAGGCAGATCGCCGGGATAACGCGACGGAAATCGCGCTCCC
>NZ_JAIHON010000010.1 GCF_021173675.1 Streptomyces lincolnensis
TCCGGGCAGCGGGAGGGTGGGGGAGCCGGGCTTGAGGGGAGCGGTCTCGATGCCCACCGGGTTGGCGACGATGGGCCAGCCGGTCTCGGTCTGCCACCAGTGGTCGATCACCGGGATGCCCAGCAGGTCGCTCGCCCAGTGATAGGTCTCGGGGTCGAGGCGCTCACCGGCGAGGAACAGGTGGCGCAGGCCGCTCAGGTCGTGATCCGCGGTGAGCGTTCCCCGCGGGTCCTCCTTGCGGATGGCCCGGAAGGCGGTGGGCGCCGTGAACAGGGTCTTGACCCGGTGCTCGGCGGCCACGCGCCAGAACTGGCCCGCGTCCGGAGTGCCGACCGGCTTGCCCTCGTACAGGACGGTCGTGGCTCCGGCCAACAGGGGCGCGTAGACGATGTAGGAGTGCCCGACGACCCAGCCGACGTCGGAGCCGGTGAACATGGTCTCGCCCGGGCCCACGTCGTAGACGGCGCCCATCGACCAGTGCAGGGCAACCGCGTAACCGCCGCAGTCCCGCACGACTCCCTTGGGTTTTCCGGTCGTTCCGGACGTGTAGAGGATGTAGAGGGGATCGGTGGCGGGCACGGGAACGCAGTCGGCCGGGGACGCGGCGGCGACCAGATCCGCCCAGTCGAGATCGTCGGGCCCCAACCCGGCTGTTTCCTGCGGGCGTTGCAGGATCACGCTCTTCTGCGGTTTGTGGACGGCGAGTTCGATCGCCCGGTCGAGCAGGGGCTTGTAGGCGATGACCCGCTTGCCCTCGATGCCGCAGGAGGCGGAGACCACGACCTTGGGGGCCGCGTCGTCGATGCGCAGGGCGAGTTCGCGCGGGGCGAACCCGCCGAAGACGACCGAGTGGACCGCGCCGATCCGTGCGCAGGCCAGCATCGCGACAGCCGCTTCGGGGACCATCGGCATATAGATCACCACCCGGTCGCCGTGGCCCACGCCGAGCCCCGCGAGCGCTCCGGCGAAGGCCGCCACCTCGTCCCTCAACTGCGCGTAGGTGTAGGTGCGCCGGGTGTCGGTGACGGGTGAGTCGTAGACGAGCGCGGGCTGTTCGCCGCGGCCGGCTTCGACGTGCCGGTCGAGCGCGTTGAAGCAGACGTTCAGCCGACCGTCGGGAAACCAGCGGTGGAACGGTGCGCCCGAGGAGTCCAGGGCGCGTCGCGGAGGGACATCCCAGTCGATGGCCTCGGCCGCCTTCAGCCAGAAGCTCTCCGGGTCTTCGGTGCTGGCGCGGAAGACATCCTCGTACGTTCCCATCGCGCGCACTCCTTTGTGGCATCAAGGGACGGTCGTGTTGCTCCGTGCGGAACGGTGTCGGACACAAGTACCGCATGGTGCGCCCGGCATGGTCGAGCAGGGTGCCGCGGACCGGCGGACCGGCGGACCGGCGGACCGGTCACCGGTATCGAGGTGGTGCGGCGGCCTGGCGGGCAGGCCTGATGTCAGGCGCCGCTTCCGCTCACGCGCCGCTCCCGCTCACGCGCCGAGGTGTTTGCGCAGCCACTGGCCCATCTGCCCGATGGCCTGGTCCACCTCGGGTACGCGGCCGGCGCCCAGGACGAACGAGTGCTGCCCTTCGGGCATCGCGTGGGTCTCGGTGGTGACCTTGAAGTCCGCGAGGCGTCGGCCGAGTTCGGCGCCGTCGTCGGCGAGGGTCTCGTACTCGCCGTAGTGGACGAGCGTGGGCGGCAGGCCGGTCAGGTCGGCGTGCACGAGGCTGATCCGCGGGTCGGTGAAGTCCACGGCGGGGTCCTGCAGCCAGGCTCCTCGGAAGAGTTCCAGCGTGCCCCGGCTGAGCATCTTGTCGTTCGTCTCGTTGGCGTCCACCGCAGGGTTCCGGAGCGTGAGGTCGGTCCAGGGAGAGACGCTGACGATCGCACCGGGCGTGGCCTCGCCCTTGGCGATCAGGCGCAGCGGCAGCATCACGGCGAGCGTGCCGCCGATCGAGTGGCCCGTGCTGCCGATGTTCCGGGGCTCGTACCCCTGGGAGAGCAGCCACCGGTAGGCGGCCTCGGCGTCGTCGAGCTGCGCCGGATAGGGGTGTTCGGGGGCCAGGCGGAAGTCCACGACCAGCGAGCGGGCGCCGGCCGCCTTCGCGATGTGGCCCGCGGCCTTGCGGTCGGAGTGCATGGAGGCCGTGACGGACCCGCCGAAGTGGAAGTGCAGCAGCGCGCGGTCGGGGTCGGCGCCCTCGGGGATGGCCCAGAGGGCGGGGACGCCGCCCGCGTCCACCTCGGCGTACGTGACGCCTTCCGGCTCGGTCGACGCCTTGTGGTTGGAGTCGACGATGTCGCGGATGACGGCCAGGTCGAGGCCGGGTGTCGACGACTTCGCGCTCACGCTCGCGAGGAACTCCGCGAACTGGTGGGCCTCTGGGCTTACTCCCATGGTCGTGCTCCTTCTCGGGTGGGTGCCGTGCGGGGTGCCGCGGCAGCCGGGTCTACGTGGTGGGCCTGACGCTACTCGCTGAGTATAGAAAAATAAACTCAGTAGGACGAGGTCGGAAATGGACAGGCGGCTGCTGGAGGGAACGCCGATGGTGAGAGCGAGATCGAAACCGGACGGCGCGGGGCGAGCCGCCGTGTCGCGGTGATGAGGTCGACCTGGAGTCCGGGGCGTCGACGGCGAGTTGGGGCACGTGATGGCCACGACAGCCAGGTCCGCGGGGACGGGGTGACGAGGTGACGAGCCGTGCCTGATCCGCGAGGGCGGCCTCGCCCCCTGGAGTCCGCCTCGTCCAGACCTGCAGATCGCTCCCGGGATCTGGGGCGGCAGGGCACAGCTTGCGCGGGCGTCCACAGCCGCGCGCCGCGCTGTGCCGCGGGCGAGTCGGAACGGAGGGGCCGTTGTCGGCCGCGTCTCAGTCGGTGTCGGGCGCGATGGAGACCACGACCTTGCCGGCCTTGGTGCGGCCCTGCTCGACGTATGCCGTCGCTTCGAGCGTCTGGTCGAAGGGGAAGGTGCTGTCGATGACCGGGCGGAGCTTCCCGCTGTCGTAGAGTGCGCCGAGCTCGCGCAGCTGGGAGCCGTTGGCCTGCATGAAGAGGAACTGGTAGCGCACGCCCAGCGCCTTGGCCTGCTTGCGGATCTTGCGGCTGAGGGTGTTCATGACCAGGCCCAGGACGGAGGGGGCGCCGAGCTGCTCGGCGAAACCGGCGTCGGGCGGGCCGACGACACTGATGGCCAGGCCGCCGGGCTTCAGTACGGTCAGTGACTTCTCGAGGTTCGCCCCGCCCAGGGAGTCCAGCACCAGGTCGTAGCCCGAGAGCACCTGGGAGAAGTCTTCCTTGGTGTAGTCGACGACGACGTCGGCGCCGAGGCTCCTGACCAACTCCTCGGACCTGGTGTTCGCGGTCGTCGCCACCGTGGCGCCGAGGTGCTTGGCGAGCTGAATGACCGTCGACCCGAGGCCGCCGGCTCCGGCGTGGACGAGCACCTTCTGCCCCGGCTGCACGTGCGCGCGCTCGACGAGGATCTGCCAGGCGGTCAGGGCCACCAGCGGCACCGCGGCCGCCTCCTCCAGGGAGAGTGAGGCCGGCTTGGGGGCGACATCGTCCGCGTCGATCGCGATGTACTCCGCGAAGCCGCCGATCCGCAGGTCGCGCGGGCGGGCGTAGACCTCGTCGCCGACCTCGAAGCCGCGTACGGCGGAACCGACCCGCGTCACGACGCCGGCCACGTCGTGACCGAGCACGAACGGGCGCTTGTACTTCAGGAGCTGCTTGAACTCCCCGTTGCGGACCATCTTGTCCAGCGGGTTGACGCTGGCGGCGCCCACTCTGACCAGGACGTCGCGGTCTCCGACGGTGGGCTCGGCTACTTCTGCGGCGCGGACGCCGTCCTTGCCGTACTTCTCGACGACGAACGCCTTCATGCCGGTTGCCTTTCCGAGGGTTGATTCGTTGCCCGTGACGCTACACTCTGAGTATAGGAAAGTAAACTCAGATGAGGTTGGAATCACCCCATGGATGCAACGGCCGAAGCTCTGCAGGACGCCGGCGTGGACCTCCGTCTCGACCGGGACGCGTCGAACTGCTCGATCGCCCGGACCCTCGAGGTCGTGGGGGAGAAGTGGACGATCCTGATCCTGCGCGAGGTCTATTACGGCTCGTCCCGTTTCGGCGAGTTCGAACGCGTCCTCGGCTGTCCTCGCAATCTCCTCGCGGCGAGACTCCGGATGCTTGTGGAGGAAGGGATCCTGGCCGTCGAGACCTACAAGGAGCCGGGTGCACGGAGCCGGCCGAAGTACGTGATCACCCCCAAGGGGATGGATCTGATCCCGGCCGTGATGGGGCTCCTGCAGTGGGGCGACCGCTACCGTGCCGACCCGGAGGGCCCGGCCATGGTGTCCCGGCACCGTGGGTGCGGCGCGCACGTCGACGCCCGGATCCGCTGCGACCGGGGCCACGCCGTAGAGCCGGTGGACATCGAGAGCATCCCCGGCCCGGCCTTTCGTCTCAGGCCCGCCGAGTGAACCGAGCGCGGTGCTGCGGGGAGCTTTTGGGGCTCAGTCAGTGTGCTCACTTCGTCTGGCCCGGGCCTGGTGGAGGCGGACCTTCGTGCGGTTGCCGCAGCGGGACATGGAGCACCAGCGGCGGTTGCGGGCGGGGGAGCGGTCCAGGAAGCGCAGGGCGCATTCGTCCGCGCCGCAGACGCGTACCCGCCGGATCTCGGCGGACAGGAGCAGGTCGACGGCGTCCTGGGCGATCAGTGCCAGAGCGGCCGAGGCATCGGTGGCGATGCTCGTGGTGCCGGCGGGCTCCAGGCGCCCGTCCGTGACGGCGATCTGCAGGGCGGGCCGAGGAGCCCGCGCCGCTGATCGGTTGAGGAGGGTGATGTCCCCGGACAGGGGCAGCCGGTTGGCGGCGACCGCGAGTACGGCCCGGTCGACCGTCTCGCGCAGTCGTCGGCCCGATGGCAGGACGGCGGCAGCGCCGGGGTCCGGGACGTCCGGGGTGAGCAGGCCGGCCCGCTGAAGCCAGAGAGCCAGGTCGGCCGGGTCCCGGAGAGTCTCCTGTGGCGAGGTCCGCCACCGGTGGCGGAGGGTGTTGGTGAAGTCCAGGCAGACCCGCCCGCCGTCCCAGATCCACATGTCGTCCGTTGCCACGCCTCCATTCTGCACGTTAGCTTAACCGTCTAAGACGGTTAGTCATGTCGTGCCGGGGAGGCGCATCGATGGGACAGTCGACAGCGACGACCGGAGTGGCGCAGGTGGACGGGGTCCGCCTGCACTACGTCCGGGCGGGATCGGGCCCCCTGCTCGTGCTGCTCCACGGCTGGCCGCAGACCTCCGACTGCTGGCGGCCGGTGCTGGCGGATCTGGCGGCCGACCACACTGTCGTGGCGCCCGACCTGCGCGGCTACGGCCTGAGTGACAAGCCCACGACCGGTTACGACAAGCGGCGGATGGCCGCCGACATCGCCGGTCTCGTCGAAGCGCTCGGCTTCGAGAAGGCCGCGGTCGTGGGGCACGACCGCGGCGCCCGTGTGGCCCACCGCTGGGCGCTGGATCGCCCCGAGCAGGTGGAGCGGTTGGCCGTACTCGACATCGTGCCCACCCGGGAGATGTTCCGTCGCCTGGACGCCTCCCTCGCCTCCGGGTACTGGCACTGGCTGTTCCAGATGCAGCCCGACCTGCCGGAGCGCCTCGTGGGACGCGACGTCCGCGGGTATCTCGAGTACTTCTTCGAGCGCTGGACCTGCAACCGCCACGGACTGACACCCGAAGCGGTCGACGCCTACGTCCGGGCGTTCTCCCGTCCGGGTGCCCTGCGCGCGAGTTTCGACGACTACCGCGCCATGGAGCAGGACGTCGCCCTCGACGACGTCGACGCCGCGGAGGGTCGTCGTCTCACGATGCCGGTCCTGGCGCTGTGGGGTTCCGTGGGGCTGCCCTCCCGCCTGCCGACGCTGGAAATCTGGCGCGAGTACGCGGACAACGTCACCGGTGCCGAGATCCCGGAGTGCGGCCATTTCATCCCGGAGGAGCAGCCGGCGGCGATGCTGGCGCACCTGCGGCCTTTCCTGGCCGGCGGAAGGGCCGTTCAGCGCGGGTTCCTCGGGTGAGGTCTCGGGGAGGGCGGATCAGCTGCGGGCACTGCTGCTGTCGGCCGCCAGGCCCGACATCAGCAGGGTGATCGCACGGAGGGTCCTGTTCAGGGCGTCCTCCCGGTCTGTCGCGGCGGCGATGATCTGGTTGCCCTCGCACAGGCCGGCCAGCAGCAGCCGGGCGACCGTGGCGACGGGAACGTCCGGTTGCAGTTCACCGCGTTCGGCCAGAACGGTCAGCAGCCCTTCGATCGGGGGCTGGGCGACGGTGTCGTTCATGTGCCGGTACTGCTTTCCGAGGACCGAGGGTGCCTGGGAGAACAACTCCCGGTGCAGGGGGTCGTCGATGGTCCGCCGCAGGAAGGCGTGCGTGAGGTCGGCCACCGCGGTCATGGCGGGTCGGTCCGGCCCGGTCGCGCGGATTGCCTCGGACGTCGCGTCGCCCAGGGCGCCGACCTGCTGAAGCAGTTCGGTGTAGAGCTCGGCGAACATCGCCTTCTTGTCCGGGAAGTGGCTGTAGAAGGTGCCCTTGCTCACCCCCGCCGCCCCGGTGATGGCCTCGACCGACGTGTCCGCGAACCCGTTCTTCACGAACAGCCGGCGCGCGGCCGTCACCAGGTCCGCCCGGGTCTGCTCCGCATACATCTGACGTCGGTTTGGCCCTCGCACGCGCACCATCGTATATTCAATGACCCGAGGTCAGTGAATGACTCACGGTCAGTCGATGGTTGTCGTGACGATGCCCTCCGGAAGGCAGGCGGAGCCGTGGAAAAGCGCAGGGTCGTGTTGCTGGGTGCGACGGGATACACCGGGCAGCGTGTCCTCCGGGAACTGCTCGCACGAGGGGAGAAGCCGACCTTGGTCGGGCGGAGCCGGACCAGGATGCTGACCCTGGCCGACCGCTTCGAGGCGGATCTACCGGTGGCCGAGGTCGACGTCACCTCGACGGCCGACCTCACGCGCCTCCTGGACTCCGGCGATGTCGTCGTCTCCACGATCGGGCCGTTCATGCGGCTCGGTACGGCGGCGGTCACGGCTGCCGCGCGGGCGGGGGCGCACTACCTCGACTCCACGGGGGAGGGGGCCTTCGCCCGCCGTGTCCTCCTTGAACTGGACTCCGTCGCCACCGCCCGGGGAGCGAGCCTCGTGCCCGCGTTCGGCTACGACTACGTGCCGGGCAACCTCGCCGGCGCACTTGCCCTGACGCGGGCGGGCGAGCGGGCGCGCCACGTGGAGACCGGCTACTTCATCACGCGTTCCGGACACGGGGACGAACTGCGCTACCGCAGTTCCCTGCGCGACGCGTACACCCTGACCACGCCAGGCACACGTCGGACGCTGGTCGCTGCGGCGGCCGAGGACGGGTTCGCCTACCGCAGCCCGCGTCCCTGGGCCACCGCCCGTGTGGTCGACGAACGCGTCGGCAAACGGGTGCGTACCTTCCATTACGGCGACGTGAAACGTGCGGCCATGACCGTCCCGGGCACGGAGCATCTCGGACTGCCGGAGGCCTTCCCCCAGTTGGAGAGTGTCGAGGTGGGCCTCGGGTGGTTCGGACGGTGGACGCGCCCGGTGCAGATCGCCGCCACGATCCAGGCACCCTTGTTGCGCTCGGCGAAGGTGCGGGCCGCCCTGGAGCGGTGGTCCGAGCGGCTCCCGGGATCGCGGCGCGAGCCGGACCCCGACGGCCGATCCCTGGTCATCGCGGTCGCCCGCGACAGTCAGGGCCGGCCCCTGGCCACGGCGGCCCTCACCGGACCCGATCCGTACGAGATGACGGGATCCCTCCTGGCGTGGGGCGCCGCCCACGCGGCACAGCCGGATGCCGTTCTCAAGCCCGGTGCGCACGGCCCGGTCGCCGCCTTCGGCCTCGACACTCTGTGTCTCGGGGCCGCCGAGGCCGGAGTACACGAAGTCGACGGGGCGTCGGCCCGCCGTCGATGATGACTGAGCGGGCATAGATCACCGCGCCGCGACGCTGAAGCCGACGTCCGGGAAGCCGCTGCCGAGGTGGTGGACCGTACGGTCGCCGGCCTTTTGGTGAACAGAGTGTTCGATCGGGAGTGCGTCCGCCCCTCGCGGGCCGGCCGCCCCAGTGGAAAGGAAGCCGTCCATGGACGAGCAGGGTGAGCACTTCGACGTCGTCGTACTCGGCGCGGGACCCGGCGGATATGTGGCCGCCATCCGTGCCGCCCAATTGGGCAAGCGCGTCGCGGTGGTCGAGGAGAAGTACTGGGGCGGCGTCTGCCTGAACGTGGGCTGTATCCCCACCAAGGCCCTGCTGCGCAACGCCGAGCTCGCGCACATCTTCACGCGCGAGGCGAAGACCTTCGGCATCAAGGTCGAGGGTGAGGTCTCCTTCGACTACGGGGAGGCCTTCCGCCGCAGCCGGAAGGTCGCGGACGGCCGGGTCAAGGGCGTCCACTACCTGATGAAGAAGAACAAGATCACGGAAATCAGCGGTCGCGGCACCTTCCTCGACCCGCACACGCTCCAGGTGGCCGACTACGACGGCAACACCCGCACCATCGGCTTCGATCACTGCGTCATCGCCGCCGGGGCGAGCCCCAAGCTGCTGCCCGGCACCCGCCGTACATCGCGCGTGGTGACGTTCGAGGAGCAGATCCTCACCGAGGACCTCCCGCAGTCGATCGTCATCGCGGGCGCCGGCGCGATCGGCGTCGAGTTCGCGTATGTCCTGCACAACTACGGTGTGCAGGTCACGATCGTGGAGTTCCTGGACCGGATCGCCCCGCTGGAGGACGTCGAGGTCTCCGCCGAACTGGCCAAGCAGTACCGGAAGTTGGGGATCCAGGTGCTGACCTCGACCCGCGTCGAGTCGATCGACGAGTCGGGCGCGCAGGTCCGTGTCACGGTCACCGGCAAGGACGGTGCGCAGCAGGTCCTGGAGGCGGACAAGGTCCTCCAGGCGATCGGTTTCGCGCCGAACGTCACCGGCTACGGCCTGGAGAACACCGGTGTGAAGGTCACCGAGCGGGGCGCGATCGACGTCGACGGCCGCTGCCGCACCTCGGTTCCGCACATCTACGCCATCGGCGACGTCACCGCGAAGCTGATGCTGGCGCACGCCGCCGAGGCGATGGGCGTGGTCGCGGCCGAGACGATCGCGGACGCGGAGACCATGGAGCTGGACTACGTGATGATCCCGCGCTCCACCTTCTGCCAGCCCCAGATCGCCAGCTTCGGCTACACCGAGGCACAGGCCAGGGAGAAGGGCTACGACGTCCAGGTCGCCAAGTTCCCCTTCACCGCGAACGCCAAGGCCCACGGCCTGGGGGACGCGAGCGGGTTCGTGAAGCTGATCAGCGACGCCAAGTACGGCGAACTCCTCGGTGGTCACCTCATCGGCCCCGACGTCACCGAACTCCTCCCCGAACTGACCCTGGCCCAGCAGTGGGACCTCACGGTCCACGAGGTCGCCCGCAACGTCCACGCCCACCCCACCCTCGGCGAAGCGGTCAAGGAAGCCGTCCACGGCCTCGCCGGCCACATGATCAACATGTAGGGGGGGCGCCGCGGCGGCCGCTCAGAGGTGGCCGTCCAGGAACTCCCGTACCTCGGCGGTGGTCATGGGTCCCGTGCCGTGTGCCACCGCCTCTCCCTCCTTCAGCAGCACGAAGGACGGGGCTCCGGTGATCCCGTACCGCTCGGTTGCGGCCGGGCAACGGGTGATGTCGGTGCGGACGGCCGTCAGGCGGCCCGTGTAGTCGTCGGCGATGTCACTCACGACGAGGTCCATCACCCGGCAGGGCTCGATCGCCTTGGGCCATGTCCCGGTGAAGTACGCGAGGACCGGAACCCGGCTCATCCCGAGGATGAAATCGAACTCCGCGTCCTCACGGGGGCGGTGGACCCGCTTCGCCATGGAAGCTCCTGACCTCACGTTCCGTCATTCCCTCCCCATCATCCCTCGCGCGGTGTGCCGGGCCGGCCCGCCGGTCGCCCGGCTGCATGTCCGCCGCGCGTCCGTGGAGGGCCGCAGAACGTGTCAGCCGGCCTGGAGACCGACCGCCAGCGTCAGTTCGAGGACCCGGTGCGGCGACCCGAGATCGGGAAACAGCTCCCGCAGCTGGGACATCCGGTACCGGACGGTCTGGGGATGGACGAACAGCGTCGCCGCCACCTCGTCCCGCCTGCCCTGGTGCAGCAGCCACGCCCGCAACGTCTCCTCCAACCGCAGCGCGGTCGCGTCGGGCAAGGTCCGCAACGGTGCGAGGGCTCGGGCACGCAGGTCGGCGAGCGCGTCCGCGTCGGCGCTCAGCACCAGCTCGGGCAGGTGGTCCTCGGTGTCGCGGATGTCGAGGGAGAGGGAGCGCGCGCGGGCGGCCCGGGCGTAGGAGGCGGACGCGCGCGTCCATGGCCGGGCCGGGCCGACCACGGCCGTACGATCGGTCAACTGCCGCAGCAGATGGGACCGGTCGGCATCGGGGACGAGCAGCACACCGGTGGCGTCCGGCAGATCGTCCAGGACGAGGGTGGTCGAGTCGAGCGCCCGGTAGGCGGGCCGGGCCTGGGCGGCGGGCAGCAGGACCGCGGTCAGCGACACCGGGGGCTGCCACCTGGCCCGTTGAGCGGAGGCCAGCAGCACGTCCGGGCTCGCGCCGGCGAGGAGGTCGCGGGCCAGTTGTTCCAGATGGCGTTCATGAACCCGGCCCCGGGCGGCCAGTTCGTCGGCGTGGCCGGCGGCGCTCGCGGCGGAGAGCTCGTCGATGTAGGCGAAGGTCAGCTCGGCGAACTTGGCGACCTCGGCGGCGGGCAGACCCGCGGGTACGGCACCCGCGGCCAGGCATCGCCAGGCCACACGGGCGCCGACTCGGTAGGCACTGAGCAGGGCGTCCATCGAACGGCCGTCCCGGACCTCGCCGCGGCCCAGCTCGTAGGCCGCGTCACCGGCGTCGCCGCCCGTGGCGTTCCCGCTCGCCAGGTCCAGGTAGTGTCCCAGCGCGGTGCGGACGGCTCGGCGGATGGTGCCGCCCATGCTGCCGGACAGGGCGTTGGCGTAGGAGGGGACCTCGTCGATGATCGCCTGGACGACTTCGTCGGCGGTGGTCCTCAGCGCGGCGCGCAGTGCGGTGACCGTCGTCTCGTCCAGGGCCAATTCGCTGGCCCTGCGGATTGCATGGCTCATGTTTTGTTCCCTGAGAACAGTTCGGTCGACCAGATTCACATCCTGCGGTCAGGATTTTACGCCTTGGGGCGCATCAAGCTGGAGGCATGACGAGTGCAGCCCTCCGCAGCAGGGCGTGGAAACTGCTGGAGATGGTCACGACGCCGCTTCTGCCGTCGGATTACCTCGACCTGGTCAGCCCGCTGCGCGCGGGCGCCGACCTGCGCGGGCGCATCGAGGCCGTGCACCCCGAGACGGGTGACGCCGCGACCCTCGTGATCAGGCCGGGACGGGGCTGGCGCGGCCACACGGCCGGCCAGTACGTGCGGATCGGGGTCGACGTCGACGGGGTGCGCCTGTGGCGTGCCTACTCGCTCACCTCGCCGACGGACCGCCGGGACGGCCGCTTCACGATCACCGTGAAGGCGATCCCGGACGGCAAGGTCAGCAACCACCTGGTCCGCAGAGCGAAACCGGGCACGCTGATCCAGCTCGACCAGGCGACCGGTGACTTCGTGCTGCCGCCGGCCAAGCCCGCCAAGGTGCTCTACCTGACGGCCGGCAGCGGCATCACGCCCGTGATGGGCATGCTGCGCGACACCGAGTTCGACGACGTCGTCATGGTCCACTCCGCGCCACAGCCGCAGGACGTGATCTTCCGCAACGATCTGCACGACCTGGTCGCGGGGAAGAAGCTGCGGCTCACCGAGGTGCACACCGACACGGACGGCCTGCTCGACATCGCCCGTCTCAAGGAGCTCGTGCCCGACTGGGCCGAACGCGAGACCTGGGCCTGCGGGCCCGCGGGTCTGCTCGACGCGGCCGAGAAGCACTGGGCCGAGCACGGCGTCCCCGAGCGCCTGCACACCGAACGCTTCCGCCCCACCATCGTCGCCGCCGGTGACGGCGGCGAGGTCACGTTCAGCACCACCGGCAAGACCGTCGACGCGGACGGCGCCACGCCGTTGCTGGACGTCGGCGAGGAGGCCGGCGTCCTCATGCCCTCCGGGTGCCGCATGGGCATCTGCTTCGGCTGCGTCACACCGCTCAAGGCGGGCGCCGTCCGCGACCTGCGCACCGGTGAGATCACCGAGGCCGAGCCGGGCGTCCTCATCCAGACCTGTGTGTCCGCCGCGGCGGGCCCCTGCGACATCCAACGGTAGGAGCACTTTGACCGCCATCGACCCCACCGCCCACCTGACCGCGGAGCAGATCGAGGAGCTCGGCCGCGAGCTGGACGCGATCCGCGACGAGGTGATCGCCAGTCGCGGTGAGAAGGACGCCGCCTACATCCGGAAGGTCATCTCCGCGCAGCGCACCCTCGAACTCGTCAGCAGGGGCGTGCTGCTGTTCTCGATCTTCCCGCCCGCGTGGCTGATCGGCACCGCCGGTCTGTCCGTGGCGAAGATCATGGACAACATGGAGATCGGCCACAACATCCTGCACGGCCAGTGGGACTGGATGCGGGATCCGAAGATCCACTCCACCACCTGGGAGTGGGACCACGTCTCGCCGGCCGACCAGTGGAAGCACTCGCACAACGAGCTGCACCACACGTACACCAACGTGATCGGCAAGGACAACGACCTCGGCTACGGCATCATGCGCGTCGACGAGGACCAGAAGTGGCACCCGTTCCACCTCGGCCAGCCGCTGTGGAACTTCCTCAACGCCTGCTTCTTCGAGTACGGCATCGCCGCGTACGACCTGGAGCTCGGCAAGAACCTGCACAAGCGCCGCCGCAAGAACCCGGAGTTCCGCGCGCGGGCCAAGGCGGTGGGCCGCAAGATCCGCAAGCAGGTGCTCAAGGACTACGTGATCCACCCGCTGCTGTCGGGCCCGTCGTTCCTCCCCACGCTCGCCGCCACGTTCACCGCGAACCTGGTCCGCAACATCTGGTCCCACTCCGTGATCATGTGCGGGCACTTCCCCGAGGGCGTCCAGGTCTTCGAGCGCCGGTCCATCAAGGGCGAGACGCGCGGCCAGTGGTATCTGCGCCAGATGATGGGCTCGGCGAACATCAGCGGCAGCAAGGCCATGCACTTCATGACCGGCAACCTGTCGCACCAGATCGAACACCACCTGTTCCCCGACCTGCCGAGCAACCGGTACGCCGAGGTCGCCGTGAAGGTGCGCGCGCTGTTCGAGAAGTACGAGCTGGAGTACGTCACCGGGCCGCTGCCCAAGCAGGTCTTCTCCGCGTGGCACAAGGTCGTCCGGCTCTCGCTGCCGAACAAGAACCCCAAGGTCGAGACTGCGGACCGCGAGCGGGAACTCGTCGCGGCCTGAAGCCCGGTATCGGTCCGGATCGACGTCAGCAGTGGAGCCGACGCAGGTGGGGCCAGGCCTGCGGGCCGACCTTGCCGTCCACGGCCAGGTCGGCCGGCGCGCGGCGGCGAGTGACCCGGAGGCGGCGAAGCGGGCGCCCGGCCCTCACCCGGACGGCGTCGGCAGGATCACGCGGGACACCGCGCCGGTGTCGTGGTGGACGGTGTGCGTGCACGGCCGCAACTCGCTTCCGGTGCCGGGCGGTTCACCGGTGCCCTCGTTGCGTGCGTACCGCGGATGACAACCGCCGGCGATCAGCAGACGTATCCGATGTCCGGCCTTCACCTCGTGTGCGCAGGCGTCCAGCCGTACGCGCACGGTCTGCACCTGGTCGAGGGGCGAGGTGGGATCCACGCGGATGAGCCCTTCGGCGACATTGCGTGAGACGCCTTTGAGGCCGACGTCGCAGAGCCGTACGAAGACATCCGCGTGCGGGTTGCTCCTGGTGTGCGCCACTTCGACCACGGGCGTTCCCATGATCTCCAGCGGTGCGCTCAGCGGCTCGGTGGTGAAGGTGAGCACATCGGGGCGGCTCTCCAGGGAGGCGTTGTCCTTGACTCCGGCGTCGGGGGTGAGCAGCGGGCCGCCGAGAGTCGGCGTGGGGTGCGCCGGGTCGTAGACGAACGTGGACGGCGCGCCGCCGCTCGGCTCGTCGGCCGCCAGCCTGCCGCCCGACCGGAGGTGGCGGACGGTCTCGGCCGCCGCCGGTGGCCAGTCGGCCAGCTGTCGACAGACGCCCTGCCCGGTGACGTACACCTCGACGGGAGGTGCGGACCGTGGGCGAGCGGGCCCCTCCTCGGCCAGGTGGGTCTCCAGCCATTCGAGATTGCCGCGGAGCAGACGCCCCATGCCCTTCTGGCCCAGTTCGTTGTGGGCCCACGGGCCGACGGAGAGCGAGACGTCGACCCCACGGGTACGCAGCGACTCGTACTGGTGCAGGGTCTGGTCGAGGAAGAGGTCCTGCCAGCAGGCGGTGAGCCGCACCGGGACGTTCGCCCGCTCCAGGGCCCGCACCTCCGTCGACCGCAACCGCGGCGTCTCCTGTTTCCTCGTCCCCGCCGAGGCTCCCGGGCTCGCGGCCGACCCGCCCGAGCGCAAGATGGGGCTGACCGGATCGGCTACGGCGACCGTGCGGTTCGACGACGTCCGGGTCCCCGAGGGCCGGCGTATCGGCGAGGAGGGACAGGGCCTGCCGATCGCCCTCGCCGGGCTGGACGCGGGCCGGCTCGGCATCGCGGCCGTCGCCGTCGGCCTGGCCCAGGGCGCCCTCGACGACGCGCTCGCGTACGCGAAACAGCGCGAGACCTTCGGACAGCCGATCGCCGGTCACCAGGGAGTGGCGTTCCTGCTGGCCGACATGGAGGCCGCCGTCGACTCCGCCCGGGCCACCGTGCTGGCGGCGGCCCGGCGCAAGGACGCCGGACTGCCGTACGCCCGTCAGGCCAGCATCGCCAAACTCGTCGCCACCGAGGCGGCGATGCGGGTCACCACCGACGCCGTCCAGGTCTTCGGCGGCGCGGGCTACACCCGGGACTTCCCCGTCGAGCGCTATATGCGCGAGGCCAAGGTCATGCAGATCTTCGAGGGCACCAACCAGATCCAGCGCCTCGTCATCAGCCGCCACCTCGTCCGCGCCGGCGCCGAACCCTCCCACCACGTCCTGCGCGGCGCGATCGAGGAGCCCCAGGCATGAACCTCACCGGATCAGCCGCCCTGGTCACCGGCGGCGCCAGCGGTCTCGGCCGAGCCACCGTCACCGCGCTGCTGCAGGCCGGCGCCCATGTGGTCATCGCCGACCTGCCGTCCTCACCGGGGGCCGCCGTCGCCGAGGAACTCGCCGGTGCCGGGCCCCGCGTGCGCTTCGTCCCCTGCGACGTCACCGACCCCGACACCGTGCGGGCCGCGGTGGACGCGGCGGGCGAACCCGGCCCGCTGCGCGTCGCGGTCAGCTGCGCGGGCGTCGCGACGCCCGGCCGCATGCTCTCCCGCGGCGGACCACTCGACCTGGAGGCCTTCGCCCGGGTGGTCGGCGTCAACCTCGTCGGCACCTTCAACGTCTTCCGGCTCGCCGCCCAGCGCATCGCCGAGTCCGAGCCCGTGGACGGCGAGCGCGGCGTCCTCGTCGCCACCTCCTCGGTGGCCGCCTACGACGGTCAGATCGGCCAGGCCGCCTACGCCGCGTCCAAGGGCGGGGTGGCCGCCCTCACCCTCCCCGCCGCCCGAGAACTCGCCCGGCACCTCATCCGCGTGGTCTCGATCGCACCCGGTCTGTTCGACACACCGCTCATGGCGGGACTGCCTCAGGGCGCCCGCGACTGGCTGGCCCGGCAGGTGCCCCACCCCGCGCGCCTCGGCGACCCGGCCGAGTTCGCCGCCCTGGTACGGCACATCGCCGAGAACCCCATGCTCAACGGCGAGGTCATCCGTCTCGACGGCGCCATCCGCATGGCACCTCGCTGAGGAACGAGACGGGACACACGTCATGCGGGTGAGGTGGTGTCCTTGACCCAGGGCAGTGCGAACCGTTCCAGCAACACCAGAGCGAAGTAGAGAAGGATGCTCATCAACCCGATCAGGATGATCGCGGCCCAGGCGGTGGCGGTGTCGCCCACCCCACCGGCCTGCACGATCAGATAGCCCAGCCCGGCCTCACCGGCCTGGAACTCGCCGATCACCGCGCCGATCGCGGCGAGAGGCATGGCCACCTTCAACCCGACGAAGATCTGCGGCAGCGCGGCGGGCAACCGTACCTTCCGGAACGCCTGCCAGCGCGAGGCGTCCAGCGAGCGCACCAACTCGGCCAGGTCCGCCGGAGTCGAGGTGAGACCGGTCGCGGTGGACAGCACGATCGGGAAGAAGCAGAGCAGGAAGACCATGGTCAGGACCGGCTTCTGCCCCCATCCGAGCGCACCCACCAGCAGCGGCCCCAGCGCGATCTTCGGAACCGCGTTGACGGCGACCAGCAGCGGCGTGAACATGCGCTCCAGCACCCGCGAGGCGGCCAGCGACAGTCCGATCAGAACTCCGCAGACGCTGGAGAGGACGAACCCGACAACCGTCTCCAGCGTGGTGTCGCCGGTGTGCTCCAGGAACCGGACCGGGGTCGCGGTGAACGCCGAGAGCACGGCACCCGGCGGAGGCAGGAGGGCCGGGTGGATCAGCTCCAGCACCGACGTGAGCAGCCACCACATGCCGAGCGCGACCAGCAGCCCGGCCGCGGGCAGCAGCACGACACCGACGCCCGTCCTGCGACGTGAGCCGACTCGTGGCACGGGCCCCGGCTCCGGGCCCGCCGTGGGGGACCGCTGCGGCCTCGAGAGTTCGGTCATCCCATCCTTCTCCAGGGCGGCTCACTCCGCGGCGTGGCCCGGTCAGGCCTTCGGCACCAGGTCGAAGTCGATGATCCGCTCAGGGGTCATTCCCTTCGGCAGCGCGCCCGCGTCCTCCAGAATCCCGATGCTCCTCGCCACCCGCCCGGAGTCCAGCGTTCCGATCGCCGTGCCGGAACCGTCCTTCGGCGTGACGTACGCGGCCATCAAGTCCAACTCGGCCGCCGCGGCGGCCGGATTCGTGGCATCCACGTTCCGCTTCAGGATCTCGGCGGCCTCCTTCGAGTGGGCGAGGCTGTACTCCAAGCCCTTGAGCAGCGCGGCGGTGAACCGCCGCACCATCTCCGGATCCTGCTCGGCGAGCTTCGTCGTCGTGATCAGTACGTTTCCGTACAGGTCGGGTATCACGTCGCTGTACGGCAGCAGTACGGCCTTCTTCTTCGTCACCGCCTCGACGGTCGGCCTGCCCACCACGAACTGGCCGATACCGTCCACCGAGCCGCCGGCCAGCGTGCCCATCAAGGTCTGTGCCTCGCCGTTGACCCAGGTCACCTTGGAGGCGTCCACGCCCGCCAGCCGGGCGTACGTCGGGAAGAGGTTGCGCACGACGGAGCCGGGCGTGTCGGCGAGCCGTTTGCCCTCCAGGTCCTTCGGTGTGGCGATGCCGTTGCCCTCGGTGGTGGCGATCGCGGCCATGGTGCGCTGCTGGATGGCGGCCACCGCGACGAAGTCCTTCGCCTGACCGTTGCCCATGTGGAGCAGACCGCCGGTCAGGTCGATGGGGCCGAACTGCGCCTGACCACTGACGACGGCCGGAATCACCCCGCCGGTGCCCTGGCCCGGCCTGATCCTCACGTCGAAGCCGGCCTCTTCGAAGAACCCCTTGTCCTTGGCGACCCAGGCGTACGCGTCCCGGCCGAAGCTGCCGAAGGAGGTCAGGTAGGTCACCTTCTTCAGTGCCTTGCCGTCCCCACCGGCATCCGCGTCGGAATCCGAGCCGCCGCACCCCGCCACCAGCGCCAGCGCTGTGGTCAGGGCCACCGTGGCGACCGTACGGGCGAAGCTGATCATGCGCACAGTGTTGTCCTTTCCGACCGCCGAACGCGCCGGCGGAGGGGCGTCGAGACGGACGAGACGGAACGGCGGCACGGATCTGCCGAGGGCATGCCACTTGGTGCGGGCAACAGCGTACGAGCCACGGGCAGTCGTGGGCCAGGTGTGGGGCGTGGGGGCGTGAGCCGACAGGACGGCAGGTACCGCCGATCGGTCTGCTGCGGGTAGCCTGATCGGGCGTCAGGACCCGGCCGGCATGCCGATCGCCAGGGGATGGGGAGACCGCCGGATGATCAGACTCACCGGTGTGTCCCGGAGCTTCACCGGCCGGTCCGGTTCGACGGTGGCGCTCCAGGACATCGGCCTGCACATCGCCGACGGCGAGTTCGTGGCGGTGGTGGGCCGGTCCGGGTGCGGCAAGTCCACGCTGCTCCGGCTGATCGCCGGTCTCCTGCCGGTCACCGAGGGCGAGATCACGGTCGGCGGTGAGCGGGTCACCGGAGCCCGGCGGGATGTCGCCATGCTGTTCCAGCGGCCGGCACTGCTGCCCTGGCGGTCCGTCCTCGACAACGTCCTGCTGCCCGTGGAGATCTTCGGCTGGAACAAGGCGAAGCACCGCGAGCGGGCGTACCGGCTGCTGGAGACGGCCGGACTGACCGGCTTCGAGAAGCACCGGCCGCACGAGCTCTCCGGCGGCATGCAGCAGCGTGTCGCGCTGTGCCGGTCGCTGATGGGCGAGCCGCGGGTGCTGCTCATGGACGAGCCGTTCTCCGCACTCGACGCGCTGACCCGCGCGGACCTCGCGGTGGAGTTGCAGCGCATCCACCTGGAGAACTCGTCCACCGTCGTCTTCGTCACGCACTCGATAGACGAGGCCGTGCTGCTCGCCGACCGGGTGGTGGTGCTCACCCCGCGCCCGGGCCGGATCCGCAGGATCGTCGACATCGCCATACCCCGGCCGAGGACGCTGGGCCGCACCGCGCACCTGGACGAAGTGGCCCGGTGCAGCGCCGACTTGCACGAGCTGCTGATGGAACGGGACATCTCCACGACGGTCGAAACGGAGGGGCGATGAGCCTGCGGATCTGCGTCTTCACCGAGCCGCACCGCGGCGCCGACTACGAGGACCAGCGGCGCTTCGCACAACTCGTCGAGGCCGGCGGATTCGAGGGCTTCTTCCGGGCCGACCACTACCAGGCGATGGGCGCCGATCCCGGCCTGCCCGGCCCCACCGACGCCTGGCTGACCCTCGCCGCGCTCGCCCGGGAGACCTCCACGATCCGGCTGGGCACCCTGGTCACCTCGGCCACCTTCCGGCTGCCGGGACCGCTCGCCGTCATGGTGGCGCAGGTCGACCGGATGAGCGGGGGACGGGTCGAGCTGGGCCTCGGCGCGGGGTGGTACGAACGCGAACACGTCTCGTACGGCATCCCGTTCCCGCCCGCCCCGGAGCGCTTCGACCGGCTGGAGGAGCAGTTGGCGGTGATCACCGGCCTGTGGCGGACGCCGGTCGGCGAGAGCTTCAGCCACCGCGGCGACCACTACCGGCTCGTCGACGCGCCCGCCCTGCCGAAGCCCGTACAGGTGCCGGGGCCGCCGATCATCGTGGGGGGCCGTGGGCCCAAGCGCACTCCAGAGCTGGCGGCCCGGTACGCCGACGAGTTCAACATGCCCTTCAAGTCGGTGGCGGAGACCGCCCGGGCGTACCGGCGGGTCGCCGAAGCGTGCGACCGGACCGGACGGGCCGACGCCGGCCGGCCGCCACTGGTGCTCTCGGCCGGCGTCGTCGCCGCCATCGGCCGCACGGACGCCGAGGCACAACGGCGGGCCGCCCCTCTCCGCGCCAAGAGCGCGCTGCCGCCCGAGGACGCGGTGGTCGGATCCCCGGCCCAACTCGTGGAGCGGCTCGGCGAGTTCGCCGCGATCGGCACGAGCCGTATCCATCTGCGGCTGATCGACTTCGATGACCTCGACCATCTGGAGCTCATCGCCGGTGAGGTGCTCCCGCAGTTGTAGCGAGCGCCCGCCGCGTGCTGCGGCGCCGCTGGAAGGGGTCGGCGTCGGCTGGGCTCAGCGGTGATGCGCCTGGGGCGTGACGATCACGCGCTCGGATGCCCTCGTGTGCGGAACTCGCGTCCCTATCCGCTGCGTCCGCCCCCGGTGGTGAGCGCTTCGCCTGCGTGGATGATCGAACTGAGCATGGCGTGGGCGGCTTGGAGCTGTTCGATGGAGCGGCTCAGGCGCTCGCGTTCATGAGTGAGGTCCTGGGCCATTTCCTCGCAGGTCGGCGCCAGGATGGCTCCGTCGTCGGTCATGCAGGGCAGCACCTCCCGGATCAGGTCGGTGTTCAGCCCGGCCGCGAGCAGGATCCGGACCCGGCGCACGGTGGCCACGTACACCGGGCGCAGCGACCAGCGGGACTTCGAGATCGAGGTGGCGCCCGACGTCTTCGTGACGGGAACCGCCGCCATGCCCGCTCCGGACTACGCGCACATCAGCCGCATCGATGTGACCGCTGACGCGGCGGCACTGTTCGCCCAGTGGCTCCGCGATTCCGGCGATCGAAGCCGGGATGGGCGATCACCTGACAGCGGCTGACGCCGAGTAGCACAGCGCCGTCGGACTTCAGGGACGCTGGTGGCACACGCCCCAGCGGTGCCCCCGTCGCTGCCGCCTGGAGACTGCCCTTTCCTCGTGGCCTTCCAACAGCGGGGCGCCGACGAAAACCGGCACAGGACATCGGCCTCGGCCGACACCCTCAAGCCGTCAGGGACTCCACCCGGCGCATCACCTCGCGGCAGAACGCGCCCACGCCGTTCGGGTCGTCGGTGAACTGCGAGGGCTTGACGCAGAAGGTGGTGAAGCCCTGGGCCAGTTGCTCGGGGATGGGTTCGAGGGCCTGTGCGAGGTCGGCGCAGGAGGTGTCGTCGGGGAACACGGCGCGGGTGCTGCCGATCATCTCCAGGTCGGTGAAGTCGCGGCCCGCGGCGGCCATCGCGGTCTTCAGGGTCTGCATGTCCTCGGGCGTGACCTTGCCCAGCGGGTTGAAGGCGTGGCCGTACCGGACGATCCTGCGGACCATCGCGTCGTGCATGCCCGCGCCACCGAAGCACAGTCGGGGGCCGTCCGGGCGGTGTGCCTTGGGCTCGAAGTAGACGTCCTGGAAGGTGTAGTGCTCGCTGTCGTGAGACACCGGGGAGGGGCCCCACAACTTGGCCCAGATCTCCAGGTGTTCGTCGAGGAGCTGGCCGCGCCGGGAGAACGGGACGCCGAGTGCCGCGTACTCGTCCCGGCTCCAGCTGACGTTGGGCAGCACGGTCAGCCGGCCCTCGGAGAGAAGGTCGAGGGTGCCGAGCTCACGGGCCAGGAGCAGGGGGTGCCGCAGGGGAGCGATGACCGCCGACGCGGCGAGCCCCACGCGATCGGTGACAGCGGCGATCGCGCTGAGCAGCATCAGCGAGTTGGGCCACGGCGTGCGGGGGTCCTGGTTGCCGGGCAGGGCGTAGTCGCGGGGGTTGCCCATCACGCCGCCCGCGCCCGCGTCGGGACCGAGCACGATGTGCTCGCTGACCATGACGGAGTCGAATCCGGCGTCCTCGGCCTCGCGGGCCCAGCGGATGACGGTCGGCAGATCCGCGCGGCCGCCGGTCATGGTCCAGTTCTCGCTCAGGACGAGTTGCATGCGGGGAGTGGTCATCGTCGCGATCCTCGGGAGGAGTGTGTCTGGGCAGCAGGCGTGAGCGGGGCGTCTCGGCGGCCGCGGCCACCGGACCGCCAAGACATGCGGTCAGGCTGGGATGACCTCGACCGGCAGCTTCTTGATGCCGTTGACGAAGTTGGAGCGGACACGCGGGACTTCGCCGGTCAGACGGATGTCCGCGATCCTCGGGATGAGCTCCTCGAACATGATGCGGATCTCGGTGCGGGCGAGCAGGTTGCCCAGGCACAGGTGGGGGCTGCCCTTGCCGAAGGTGACGTGGTCGTTGTCGGCGCGGGTGACGTCGAAGTCGTAGGGGTTGCCGAAGGCCGCCTCGTCGCGGTTGCCGGAGGCGTACCACATGACGACCTTGTCGCCCTGCCTGATGTGCTTGCCGCCGAGTTCGACGTCGCGGGTCGCGGTGCGGCGGAAGTGGTAGACGGGGGAGGCCCAGCGCAGGAACTCCTCCACCGCCGCCGGGATCAGGGACGGGTCGTCCTGGAGGCGGGCCAGCTGGTCGGGGTGCTGGAGGAGGGCCAGCATGGAATGGGTGATGGTGTGGCGGGTGGTCTCGTTGCCGGCCACGACCAGGAGCAGGAAGTAGTTGTCGAAGTCCTGCGGCGAGAGCGGCACACCGTCCCTCGGGACGGTGTTCACCAGCTTCGACACCAGGTCCGTGCCGTCGCCACCGCGCCGCTGCCGGGCCAGCTCACGGCCGTACTCGAAGACCTCCAGCGAGGCGGGGGAGCGGAAGGGCAGGTGCCGGTACTGCTCGCTCTCCGCGCTGTCCAGCAGGACGTCGGCGTAGTCGGGGTCGGTGTTGCCGATGATGCGGTTGCCCCAGTCGATGAGCTGCTGGTTGTCCTCCGGGGGCACGTCGAGGAGGCGGGCGAGGACGTTGATGGGGAAGTCGGCGGAGACCTCCTTGACGAAGTCGAAGGTCCCCTTGGCCAGGGCCGCGTCCAGCGTGGTGGCGGTCAGCCCGCGCAGGAAGTCGGCGTAGCTGTTGATGACGCTCGCGCCGAACTGGCGCTGGAGCAGGCTGCGCAGCGCGCGGTGGCGGACGCCGTCCAGTTCGAGGATGGAGGCGCGCGTCTTGATCTGGTCGTCGTCGACCTCTTCGAGGTTGACGAATCGCGTCGAGGTGAAGGTCTCCACGTCGCGGTCGACGCGCGCGATGTCCGCGTGCCGGGTCACGGCCCAGAAACCGGAGTTGGGGGCCTCCTCGGGCTGCCAGTGCACCGGGTCCTGGTGGCGCAGGGTGTGGAACATGCGCCAGGGGGTGATCCCGTCGGTGAAGTTGTCGAGATCGGCGAGGTCGACGTCGGCGAGCGGCATCGGTTCGGCGGCGGCCGGCACAACAGTGGTCATCGGTGGCTCCCGGTGTGTCACAGGTGGTAGGCGTATTCGGTGAACTCCCAGTCGGTGACGTGCCGTTGGAAGCGTTCGGTCTCGTCGCGCTTGTAGGAGAGGAACGAGGCGGTGAAGTCCTTGCCGAGGACGTCGGTCAGTTCCGTGTCCGCCTCCAGGGCGTCCAGCGCGGCCGGCAGGCTCATGGGCAGCACGGACGCCCTGGCGGTGTCGTAGCCGTACCCCTCCAGCGGGGCGGGGGGTTCGGCACCGGCCAGCACCCCGAGCAGCGCGGCGGCGATGGTGCCCGCGATCAGCAGATAGGGGTTGGCGCCGGCGTCGCCGAGGCGCAGTTCGAACCGGGCGCCGGAGCCGCGCTCGGGCGGGATGCGGACCATGGCGCTGCGGTTGTCCAGGCCCCAGTCGATGAGCCAGGGGGCGAGGGTGTCCGGGCCGAAACGCTTGTAGGAGTTCACGGCCGGGTTGGCCAGCGCGGTCAGGGCCGGGGCGTGGGCGAGGACGCCGGCGACGGCGTGCCGGGCGGTGGCGGACAGCCCGTACGGCCCGGCGGGATCGTCGAAGGCGTTGCGGCCCTCGTCGGTGTCGCAGGACAGGTGGAGGTGGAAGCCGGAGCCGCCGGCGTCGTTGAACGGCTTGGCCATGAAGGTGGCGAGTTTCCCCTCCTTCCGGGCCAGCTCCTTGATCGCGGACTTGAAGCGGAAGGCGCGGTCCGCGGCGGACCGGGCGTCGGAGTGGGTGAGGTTGATCTCGAACTGGCCGCCGTCGAACTCGTGGTTGCCGCTGGTCACGCCGATGTTCATGTCCCGCAGCAGGCGCAGTGTGCGCAGCAGGTGGTTGTCGCCGTCGGCGCGCAGACCGGCCGTGTAGACGACGCCGGTGGTGCCGGAGTAGCGCTTCCAGCCGCTGGGGGAGGCCGGGTCCTCCTCGCAGAGGAAGTACTCGAGTTCGGGGCCGACCACCGGACGCAGTCCGTGTCCGGCGCACCGGTCGAGGACGGCGCGCAGCAGATCGCGGGGTGACTCGGCCACGGTCAGGCCGGTGGCCGGATCGGTGACCTCGGCGAGGCAGGAGGCGACCCCGGGTTCCCAGGGCAGGGGGACCAGGCTGTCCAGGTCGGGTCGGACGGTGATGTCGGGCAGCCCGGCGTCGAGACCGCCGGCGACGGGGATCACGTCGCCCTGGGGGCTGGTGTGGTAGACGGCCCGGCAGAAGGCCAGGCCGTGCTCGCAGGCCGACGGCAGGTGGTCCAGCAGGACGTCGCGTGCGCGGTCGGTGCCGATGAGGTCGGGATAGGTCACGCGCACCACGTCGATGCCCTCGGCGGCTAGCCGCTGCATGTGCTGACGGAGGCTGGGGGTTGGAGCTGCGCTCACCGATGTCTCCTCGGGCGCTTGGGTGTGGGTGACGAAGGAGTCGGAGGAAGTCGGAGGGCCGGTGCTCGTGAGGGCACGGAGCCTATTTGTTTGGTGCCAAACGGTATGGGCGCCGCGAGCGCTCCGCAAGAGGGAAGTGGAGAAAAAGTATCCGCATGGATAGGTATTGACCAGGGGCGGGCGGCTTCTTATGTTGTTTGAAGCCAAACGAACTCCAGGAGGACCGGCCATGAAGGTCGTCGTCGACATGAACAAGTGCCAGGACCACGGCCAGTGCGTCTTCGCCGCCCCCGATGTCTTCTCCCTGGACGACGGCGGCCACCTGGCCTACGTCTCCGACCCCGACGACGCGCTGCGCGAAGAGGTCGAGGAAGCCGCCGACGTCTGTCCGCTCCAGGCCATCCGCATCGAGGCCTGACCATGACGTCGAGGAGCGCACGCATCGTCGTGGCCGGCGCCTCCATGGCCGGCCTGCGCGCGGCCGAGCAACTGCGGGCCGCCGGCTGGACCGGAGCCATCACCCTCGTCGGCGCCGAGCCGCACATGCCCTACAACCGGCCGCCCCTGTCGAAGGAGGTCCTGGCCGGCGAGGCCGCCTTCGACTCCCTCGCCTTCCGCCCGCGGGCGAGCGTGGCCGACGCGCAGTGGCGGCTGGGCACCAAGGTCGTCGCCGCGCGGCTCGCGGAGCACATCGTCGAGTTCGACGACGGTGAGGCGCTCTCGTACGACGGTCTGGTCGTCGCCACCGGAATGCGGCCCCGGCGCCTGCGCTGCCCCGGCCCCCTCGCGGGCCGGCACACGGTCCGCACGATTGACGACGCGCAGGGCCTGCGGCAGGCCCTGACCAGGCCCGGAACCCGGGTGGTCGTCGTCGGAGGCGGCTTCATCGGCTGCGAGGTCGCCGCCACCGCCGTCGCTCTGGGCGCCCGCGAGGTGACCGTGGTCGACCCACTGCCCCTGCCCATGATCGGCGCGCTGGGCGAGCTCCTCGCCGAGGCCCTGTTGACGCGCCACGAAGAACGCGGCGTGCGCTTCGCCCTCGGCACCGGCGTGACCGGCTTCACCGGCGACGACCATGTCACCGGCGTCGCCCTCGGCGACGGCACCGTCCTGCCCGCCGACGTGGTGGTCGAGTCGGTCGGCTCGGCCGCCAACACCGAGTGGCTGGACGGCAACGGCCTCGATCTGAGCGACGGCGTGCTCACCGACGAGCACCTGCGCGTCGGCGGCCGGCCCGACGTGGTGGTCGTCGGTGACGTGGCCCGTTTCCCCAACGCCCGCTACGACGGCGTACCGCGCCGGGTGGAGCACTGGTGCATCCCCACGGACACCGCCAAGCACGCCGCGAAGACCCTCGTCGCCCGGCTGACCGGCACCGGCCACGCCCTGTCCCCGTTCGCGCCGCTGCCCACCTTCTGGAGCGACCAGCACGACTTCCGCCTGCAGTCCTTCGGGGCACCGGTGCTCGGCAAGGAGGACGTACGCGTACTGGAGGGCGACCTCGACGGTGACGTCGTCGTCGGCTACCACGCCGGTGGTCGGCTGACGGGTGTCGTCGCCCTGGGCGGGCAGGCCGCGGCGGCCGCCGCCTCCCGTTACCGCGCCGAACTGCTCAAGCAGCCCGCTCCCACCGCCTAAGGACCTCGCTGATCATGACCACCGTCCGTGGATTCCTCTCCCCCAAGACGGCGAGCGGAGCCTCGTCGCTGATTCCCTCACCGCCCTGGCGGTACTCCGGGGACCTGCTCACCGTCGAGTACCGCACCGACCCGGCACGCGTGCGTGAACTGCTTCCCGAGCCACTTCAGCTCGCCGACGAGGACCCGGGCGCGGTGGCGCTGATCTGGGCGGACTGGCAGTCCTGCTCGGCATCCGGCGCGGAGCTGCTCGATCCCGTGCTCTCCCAGTACAAGGAGGCGTTCGCGGTCGTCCGCTGCAGGTACCGGGGGCAGACCTACTCGCGCTGCGTCTACATCTGGGTCGACAAGGACTTCGCCATCGCGCGCGGCCTGCACCAGGGCTACCCGAAGAAGCTCGGCTCGATCCACCAGACCCGCCCGCACCCGTACGGCCCCGCGCCGCGCATCGAGGCGGGGGCCCGTTTCGGGGCCACGCTCGCCGCCGCCGACCGGCGCCTGGCCCACACCGTGGTCACCCTGCGCGAGCCGTCGGAGACGAACGGCTTCGTCAACGCCCACCCGATGGCCCACCACCGCTGGCTGCCCTCCATCGAGAAGGGCAAGGGCCTCGCTCTCGACGAGCTGGTCGAGTCGGGCGCCGCGTCCTTCGAGGCGGGACCGGCCTGGCGCGGCGACGCCGAACTGGAGCTGTTCGAGGCACCCACCGAGGAACTGGCCCGCCTGGAGATCCGCGAGCCGATCGCCGCCTACTACCGCCAGGTCGGCGTCGTCTGGGACGGCGGCCGACTGCTGGAATCCGGCACCTCTGGCGCCTCCCGCGCCGAGTAGACCCCGCCCCCTCGCGAGACCGGAGGAACACAGCATGCCGGAGGAATACAGCATGAGCGCACACACCCTCACCGTGGCCGGGGTCGCCGTCGACACCCGGCACTGGATCGGCGGCGAACGCGTCGCCTCGCCACAGACCTTCCCGGACGTCTCACCCATCGACGGCGGCACGATCGGCGAGATCTCCCGGGGCACGGCCGGAGAGGCGGCCGCCGCCGTGGCCGCCGCGCAGGCCGCGTTCCCCGCCTGGGCCGCCACCTCCCGCACGGAACGCGCCCGCATCCTGCACGCCATCGCCGACGGGGTCGAGAAGCGGCTCGAAGAACTGGCGATCGTGGAGACCACCGACAACGGGGCGCTGCTGCGCTCGCACCGGCGCGGTGTCATGCCGCGCGTCGCGCACAACTTCCGCTTCTTCGCGGACTGGCTGCTGAAGCTGGAGCACGAGGACTTCGAGACGCGCGGTCACACCAACCACGTCAGCTGGGACCCGGCCGGCCCCTGCGTCCTGATCACCCCGTGGAACGCCCCGCTCATGCTGGCCACCTGGAAGGTGGCGCCGGCGCTGGCCGCGGGCAACACGGTCGTCCTCAAGCCCGCCGAGTGGTCGCCGCTGACCGCCTCCCTGCTGGCCGACATCGCCGCCGAGGCCGGGCTCCCGGCAGGTGTCCTCAACGTCGTCCAGGGCTACGGCGCCGAAATCGGCGACGCGCTCACCTCCCACCCCGACGTGCGCCGGATCAGCTTCACCGGCTCGGTGCCCACGGCCCAGCGCATCGCGGAGTCGGCCGCCGCGAACCTCACCCCCCTGAGCCTCGAACTGGGCGGCAAATCACCGCTGTTGGTGTTCGCCGACGCCGACCTGGACCTGGCCGTCGACCTCGCCGTGGAGCAGTACGACAACGCCGGGCAGGTGTGCCTGGCGGGCACCCGGCTGCTGGTCGAGGAGACGGTCGCCGAGGAGTTCACACGCCGGTTCGCCGAGAAGGCGAGCGCACTGAAGCAGGGCGATCCGCGAGCCGAGGCCACCGACATCGGGCCCACCATCCACCCCCGCCAGCTGGAGAAGATCGACGGGTTCGTGCGGCGGGCCGTGGCGGCCGGGGCCCGTGCCGTCATCGGCGGCCACCGCAAGGACGGCCAGTACTACGCGCCGACCCTGCTCACCGATGTCGCCCAGGACTCCGAGATCGTCCAGGAGGAGGTCTTCGGGCCGGTCCTGACGCTGCAGACCTTCACCGACGAGGAGGAGGCCGTCCGGCTCGCCAACGACACCCGCTTCGGGCTCGCCGCCACCCTCGCCACCGGCGACCCCGAACGCGCCGAACGCGTCACCGCACGCCTGGTCGCGGGCACAGTCTGGGTCAACTGCTTCTTCGTACGGGACCTTCGGGCGCCCTTCGGCGGCTCCCGCCTCTCCGGCGTGGGCCGCGAGGGCGGCACCTGGAGCTTCGACTTCTACTGCGACCTGAGGAACACCGTGACCGCACCGAACGGATGGACCAACCATGGGTGAGATCGTCGGGGCGGGCCTCCTCGCCCACGTCCCCACCATCGTGCTGCCCGAGGCCGACCGGCTGGAGCTCAACGAAGGCAAGGAGATCACCCTCGTCACGGGCCTCCAGCAACTCCGCAGGGACGTCTTCGAACGCGATGCCGCCAACGAATACGACACCGTCGTGGTCCTCGACTCGCACTGGGCGACCACCGTCGAGTTCGTCGTCACCGCGCAGGCGCGCCGCGCCGGACTGTTCACCTCCGAGGAACTGCCGCGCGGCATGTGCCGGATGCCGTACGACTTCCCCGGAGATCCCGAACTGGCCCAGAACATCGAGAAGTTCGCCGACAAGCACGGCACCTGGATCACCGCGATCGACGACGAGTACCTGCCGATCTACTACGCCACCCTCAACCTGTGGAAGTTCCTCGGCGAGGGACTGCCCGACAAGCGGTGGATGACCATCGGGGTCTGCCAGACCGGCGACATGGAGGACCACCTGCGGCTCGGCCGCGCCCTGGCGGACGGCATCGCCGCCACCCCGGGAAGGCGCGTGCTGCTGATCGCCTCCGGCGCCCTCTCGCACACCTTCTGGCCGCTGCGCGAACTGCGCGACCACGAGGCCAGCGACCCGGTGCACATCTTCACGCCCGAGGCCCGCGCGGCGGACGTCGAACGCATCGCCTGGTTCCAGCAGGGCCGTCACGACCAGGTCCTCGACACCATGGACGCGTTCTGGAAGCACAAGCCCGAGGCGAAGTTCTTCCACTACCTGATGATGGCCGGCGCCCTGGGGGAGCGGCGCTGCGTCGCCAGGGCCCGTCAGTACGGCGCGTACGAGAACTCGATCGGCACCGGCCAGGTGCACCTGTGGTTCGACCGCCCCGAGGGCGGCTGGACCGGCAGCCCGACCACGACCTCCCCGGAGACCGCCCATGCCTGAGTACCGCCGCATCCTCCTGGACGGCGCCGCCGTCCAGGTCACCGTCGACGGGGACGAACTCGTCGCCGGCGACGGCCGCCGCGTCAAGACCGGGGAAGCGCAGCACCTGCCCCCGGTCGTCCCCTCCAAGGTGATCGCGGTCCATCTCAACCACCGCAGCCGTGTCGACGAGTTCCGCATCGACCTCCCCGGCACGCCCACCTACTTCCACAAGCCGACCTCGGCCCTCAACTCCCACCGGGGCGCCGTCGTCCGCCCCGAGGGCTGCAAGTGGCTCAACTACGAGGGCGAGGTCGCCATCGTCATCGGCAGGACCGCCCGCAACATCTCCCCGGCCGAAGCGGGCGAGTACATCGCCGGCTACACCATCGCCAACGACTACGGCCTGCACGACTTCCGCGACACCGACGCCGGCTCCATGCTCCGGGTCAAGGGCTCCGACACGCTGTGCCCGCTCGGCCCCGGCCTGGTCACCGACTGGAACTTCAACGGCAAGAGCCTGCGCACCTACGTCAATGGAAAGGTGGTCCAGGACGGTTCGACCGACGAGATGAAGTGGGACATGCACTATCTCGTCGCCGACATCGCCCGCACCATCACCCTCTACCCGGGCGACGTCCTGCTGTCCGGCACCCCCGCCAACTCCCGCCCCGTACAGCCGGGTGACGTCGTGGAGGTGGAGGTCGAGGGCCTCGGCCGGCTCACCAACCACATCGTCACCGGGCCCACCCCCGTCCGCACCGACGTCGGCGCCCAGCCCACCGAGTCGGAGGAGGTGCTGTCCACCGCGCTCGGCGGCGACTGGGAGTTCCGCGGCATCCGCCCGCCCAGGCGCTGACGCCCTGGGGCGGTCTGCCGTTCCCGACCTGCGGGTAGGGTCGCGTTCATGAGCGATTCCTCCCAGAAGCCCCCCGCCGGGCCCCGCAAGCGCGTGGACTACGGGACCGGCCGCGAGGCCCTGCTCAACGCCGCCGTGCGCGTGGTGGCCCGAGGAGGGCTGCGCAAGCTCACCTATCGCGCCGTCGCGGAGGAGGCGGGTGTCACGCACGGGCTCGTGGTGCACCACTTCGGTTCGCGGGACGCGCTGATCGAGGCGGCCCTCGAACATGCCGTGCGCACCAGCGCGAGTACCAGCTCCCTGGAACCCGGCACGGGCGACATCGCGGACTTCGCGGCGGGACTGGCGGACATGGTCACCCGCGAGCCGGCCATGCAGACGTTCCAGTACGAGCTGATGCTCGAGTCCCGGCGCAGGCCCGAACTGCTGCCGCAGATCCGCGCGCTGTACGACGAGTACTTCCAGGCCACGGAGCGGGAGCTGTCCCGCAGCCTGCCCGAGGGCACCAGCCCGGCCCTGACCCGGCTCGTCTTCGCCGCTCTGGAGGGTCTCGTCCTGCACCAGTTGGTCCTCGACGAGCCGGACGTCACCGAGGCCGCGCTGAAGGAGCTGCGGTCACTGCTGAGCCGGGAGCGTGGCAGCGCGGAGTAGTCGCCCATGTGGTGGTCCCCGCCGTAACGGCATGTCAGGAACGAGTCCCCGTCGCACGGCGTCGGGGACTCATCCGTTTCCGGGGCGCGAAGAGTCGATTACGTCGGCGCGAAGTGTTGACGAAATTATCCGAGTGGATAATTCTCGGTGGTGCAGGACCACTGTCGTCCTCCCTCTTCCACTCCCGAGGAGTGCCACGACATGACCGTCACCACCGCCGGACCCCCGTCCGTCCCCGAGGACCTGCTGCCCTTCCGCGACCCCGGCTTCCGTGCGGACCCGTACCCGTACTACGCGCGGCTGCGCCGGGAGCACCCCGTCTACCGGCACCCGGTCGGCCTGTACGTCGTCTCCCGCTACCAGGACGTCGCCCGGCTGATCCGCAACCCCACCCTCAGCGTGCAGCAGCTCGACTTCGGGCCGGCCGCCCCGATCCACCACACCCTGCTCGGCAAGGACGCCCCCGACCACACGCGGCTGCGGCGGATCACCAACCGCTGGTTCACGCCCAAGGCCGTCGAGGAGTGGTCCAAGGTGATGCGCGGCTGCGTGGAGGCCGTGCTCGACGAGGTCGAGAAGGGCGACGGCACCCTGGACGCGGCCGGCGGTCTCTCCCTGAAGTGCACCTTCGAGACGACCTGTCACATCTTCGGCATCGAGCCGACCGAGATGGACGCCGTCCAACGCAAGACCTACGAGATCGGGCTGAGCCTCGGCCCCGGTGGCGACGACGAGGAGGCCCGCGCCACCACGGAGGCGTTCGCCTGGTTCGCCGAGCACATCCGCCGGCTGGTGGCCGACAAGCGGGCCCACCCCGGCGAGGGGCTGATCGACGCCTTCATCGCCGCGCAGGACGAGGGCAGGATGACCGAGGAAGAGGTCGTCTACACCGTCTTCCTGTTCTTCGCCGTGGGCCACCTCGACGTCAAACACCTGATCAACCACGGCATCCGGCTGATGACACGCCGGCCCGACCTGTTCGCCGCCTACCGGGACGAGCCGGAGGCACGGCCGGGCATCATCAACGAGATCCTGCGGATCGACACGCCCGAGTCCATGGTGGTGCGCCTGACCACGCAGGACACGGTCGTCGGCGACACCACCGTGCCGGCCGGAGAACCGCTGGCCCTGCTCATCGCCTCCGCCAACCGCGACCCCGAGGTGTTCGCCGACCCCGACACCTTCGACCACACCCGCCCGCTAGCCGCCGGCCAGCACCTGGCCTTCGGCTCCGGCATGCACGGCTGCGCCGGCCAGGTCCTGGCCCGCGCCGAGGCCGACATCGTCTTCAGCTCGATCGTCAACCGGTTCTCCGGTGTCGAGCCGGCCGGCGAGCCCGCCTACGCGCACACCGAGTTCCTGCGCACCATCACCCACCTCCCCGTCCGCTTTCACTGACCCCCTCCGAGAGGCAGGAGCCGTCATGCAGGTCGAAGTCGACCTCAAGAGGTGCCAGGACCACGGCCAGTGCGTGTACGCGGCCCCCGACCTGTTCGCGCTGGACGACGAGGGACGCCTGTCCCTGCGGTCGCGGGCGACCGACGTCTACGTGGCCGACGTGGACGAGGCAAGCGCGGAGGAGTTGCACGAGGCCGCCGAGGTCTGCCCGCTGCAGGCCATCACGGTGCACGAGTAGGCAATCCGAGCTCGCGGCGTACCTGGCGGCCGCCGTCGATGCCGAGGCCGCCGACGCCGAGCGCGTCGACATCGGCTGGGACCGCCCGGTCGGCGTGCGCGAGATGGCCGACCTGATGGCCGGCCGGGCCGAAAGAAGATCAAGGTGTGGGCGTCCCCTCCGTCGTCATCCGCGCGGCAGGAGCCGTCGCCGGCCGCTTCAACCCGTTGGTCAAGGACATGGCCGCGATGTTCGGCCGGCTCGACACCGGCCGCCGCGACAGGCGCGATCGCGTCCTGACCGGGATCCGAGGTGACGCACGGCCAGGGGGATGCCGGATCGTGCCGCGCCCGCCTCACATGCCGGTCCTGGTTGCGCGGGCGGTGAAGGCGGCCGGGGTGAGACCGGTGTGGCCACGGAAGAAGCGGCCGAAGTTCGCGGGATCGGTGAACCCGAGATGGGCGGCCACGGCCCGGGCGTCCCAACCGGCGCTTCCCAGCAGGCGCCTGGCTTCGAGCAGCCGTCGCTCGTCGATGACCTCACGCACCCCCTTGCCAGTGACGTCCCGGGCCGCGCGGCTGAGGGTGCGGACCGAACAGCCGAGCAGTCCGGCGTAGTCCGCGGCCCGGTGCAGCTCCCGGAAGTGCAGCTCCAGGGCGTCCACGAACCGTGCGTACGTGTCCCCGCGTCCCGTGCCGCCCGCCGACGCGCTGTCGGAGGGGACGTCCGGGGAGTTGACGAGGCGCAGCAGCAGCGATTCGAGCAGGCTGCGCCGCAGGGCGTGGTGGATGTCGAGGGGGCGGCGCCCCAGCGCGCGGTGTTCGTCCAGGAGTTGGAGCGCCGTCTGTTGCAGCCAGACGCCGTCGTCGGGGTGCGGGCCGAGAACGGCAGGAGCGTCGTGCGCGGTGAGCGGGGCCAGCAGGCGGGCGGCGTCGGACGTCAGCACCTCCGGCTCGAACAGGATGAACAAGCCGCGGGCGTCGCCCGGCGGGTGCCAGCACTGCGCGTGTCCGGGACGCACCCACAGCCACTGGCCGCAGGTGACGGTCCGCGTGACGTGGTCGACGTCGTGGAGCAGCTTTCCCTCGGTGACGAGGATCAGGTAGTGGAAGGTGGCGCGGCCCGGACGGGGCGGATTCCACGGCCAGTCGTCGTGCTCGGCGAAGAAGTCCTCGACGGTGCTGACCTCAAGGCCGTACGGAGTGCCGACCGGGGGCTGGAAACCGTACAGCGGAACCGTGGCCTGCCGTCTGGAGTGTCGCTTGTCGACCATCACGTGTCCGCATTTTACCGCCTGTCCTGTGCGCCTTGCTGAAAAGAATGGGGGGCGCCGTACGCGTCCTTGCCCGACGCCTGCCCGCCCCCCCCGAGGAAGGAAGAACTCATGAACGGACCGACCCTGCAGACGTTCGCAGCCGAGTGCGCGGAGGAACTTCCCGGAGCCCTGCTGGAGCATCCCTTCGGCCCGGACTGGGAGGTCTTCAAGGTGCGCGGCAAGGTGTTCATGCTGATGACCGAGGTCCCCGGGCGCCCCGTCGTGATCCTCAAGGCGGACCCCGGCGAGGCCCATGCCCTGCGGGAGCAGTACAGCCACATCACCCCCGGCTACCACATGAACAAGAAGCACTGGATCACCCTGGAGGGTGGGTCAGGCGTCGACAAGGAGCTCGTCAGGGAACTCGTCACCGACTCCTACCGGCTCGTCGTCGCCCGCCTGCCCAAGGCCGAGCGGCCCGTCGACCCGTACACCTACGGCGGCACCCGGGCGGCCCGGTGAGCGCGGCCGGTGACCGGCTCCAGGACACCGCCCGCCGGGCCGCCCTGGCCCTGCCCGATGTCAGCCACGGCCGCCCGTTCACTCCCGGGCTCGACGTGTACAAGGTCGCGGGCAAGGTGTTCCTGATCGTCACCGACGACCCGGACGAACAGATCATCACGGTCAAGTGCGAACCCGAGCACGCGCGGGCACTGGAGCGCGGCTACGCCTCGATCACCCCGGGCCGCTACCTCGACAAGCGACACTGGATCTCGCTGGGGCCCGGGCGGGGCATCACGAAGCGGCTGATTCATGATGCGGTCGAGCACTCCTACGACCTGGTCGTCGACGGTCGGTCACAGAGCGAGCGCCCACGACGAGCCGGTCCGCCCGGTCGACCAACCGCCCCACCACGGTGACCGGGCGCTCCGGCCGCTTGTCTCGCGGCCGGAGTCGTCATCCTGCTGTCTCGTCCGGCTGTCTTGTCGTGCTGTTTTCGGGCGCCTCGTCGCCGCGGGCCGCCATGCCGACGTCAGCCGCGCTCCGCCGCCTCCACGACGTTGGTCAGCAGCATGGCGCGGGTCATCGGCCCCACTCCGCCGACCGGCGGCGCGAGGGAGCCGGCGACCTGGTCGACGTCCGGGTGGACGTCCCCGAGGATGCCCTCGACGGTCCGGGTGATGCCCACGGACAGGACGGTGGCGCCCGGCTTGATCCAGTCGGGCCTGACCAGATGGGCCACGCCGGCCGCGGCCACGACCACGTCGGCGGCGCGAGCGTGGGCGGCGATGTCCTGGGTGGCCTCGTGGCACAGGGTCACCGTGGCGTGCTCGGTGCTGCGGGTGAGCATCAGGCCGAGCGGGCGGCCCACGGTGAGCCCGCAGCCGATGACGCAGAACTGCTGTCCGGTGATGGCCACGCCGTTGCGCCTGAGCAGATCGATGATGGCGCGCGGGGTGCAGGGCAGCGGCCCCGGCATGCCCAGCACGAGACGGCCCAGACTGGTGGGATGGAGACCGTCGGCGTCCTTGGCCGGGTCGATGAGCTCCAGCACGGCGTGGGTGTCGATGTGGGCCGGCAGCGGCAGCTGGACGATGAAGCCGGTGCAGGCCGGGTCGGCGTTGAGCTCCAGTACGGCGGCCTCGACATCGGCCTGGGTCGCCGTGCCGGGCAGCTCCCTCCGGATCGACGCGATGCCGACCTGGGCGCAGTCGCGGTGCTTGCCGCGGACGTAGGAGTGGCTGGCGGGGTCGTCGCCGACGAGGATGGTGCCCAGGCCGGGAGTGATGCCCCGGCTCTTCAGCACTTCTACCCGCTCGGCGAGTTCACGCTTGGTCTCGGCTGCCGCGGCCTTCCCGTCGAGCAGCGTCGCGGTGGTCATGTCGTAGGAGCCTCTCGGTGGGTTCGTCAGGCGAAGACGACGGTACGGGAGCCGGTGAGGACGACGCCGTCCTCCGCGTGCAGCCGCACCGCCCGGGCCAGCACGACCCGTTCGACGTCCCGGCCGATCGCGACCAGCTCGCGAGCGGTGTGGCGATGACCGACGCGGACGACATCCTGCTCGATGATCGGCCCAGCGTCCAGGTCGGCCGTGATGGAGTGCGCGGGCCCCTCCTGGAGGCCGCGGTCCGGGTGGTGGCCCGAGGCGGACTGCGGAAACTGATCTATCGTGCCATCGCCGCCGAGGCCGGTGTCACACACGGACTGGTCGCCCACCACTTGGGTTCCCGCGACACGCTGCTCGAAGAGGCGCGGAGTGTCGACGCCTTGCGCCGGCTCCTCGCGGCCCATCGCATGCAGGCGTCACCGAGCGCGACCGGCGGCACGGGGGAAGCCCTTCGTGACAACATCTGGGCGTGACGGCGTTGTTCCTGACGGTTGGCCTGCCCGGGGCCGGAAAGACCACGAGAGCCCGACAGTTGGCCGAGGAGCACAACGCGCTGCGGCTGACCCCGGATGAGTGGATGCTCCCGCTGTTCGGCGATCCGCAGCCGGCCGGGAAACGTGCTGTGCTGGAAGGACGGCTGCTCTGGCTGGCTCTGGAGACGCTGAAACTGGGCACGAACGTCGTCCTGGACTTCGGCTGCTGGTCTCGTGACGAGAGGTCCGCGATCCGCTGGCTGGTGGTGTCCGTGGGCGCGTCCTGCCAACTCGTGTACGTGCCGGTGGACCATGAGACCCAACGCGCTCGGATCGCCCATCGCCGGGCGACCACCCCCGATCAGACCTTCGTGATGAGCGAGACGGACCTCCTGCACTGGAGGACGCTGTTCGAGGAGCCCGACGCCGCGGAACTCGATGGACATGAGGGAGGAGGCCCGCCTCCCGGGTGGTCGGGATGGCTGGAGTGGGCCGCCGACCGGTGGCCATCGCTCGCGTGACTGGCCGGCCGACCTTGGCGCCGCCCCGGGCGCACGGACGACAGGCGCCCTGCGGGCGAAGCAGGTCGGCTTCCTCGTCAAGTCCGGCACACCCGAGGAACCGATCGCCGGCATGCGGGGCGGGGCCCGCTCTCGCGGACCCCGCCCCGCAGGTGTTGCCTGCCTGAATCGCTCGGATCAGCGCTTCCGGTAGGCCGCCGTCACCTCGACCTCGACCAGCCACCCCGGCACGGCCAGGGAGGCGACCTCCATGGTCGCCCGCGCCGGACGGGACTTGTTGGCGAGCAGTGGCGGCTTGGGGGCCGAGGTACCCATGGGCACCGGCACGACCTCCAGCGACTTGAGGTCGACGTTGGCGAAGTACTGCCGGTACGCGCGGTTCCAGCCCGCGTAGTCGGCGACGCCGGCGCCCGGCGGCTTCATCAGGTAGCACTTCATCGTGATGACATCGGCCGGTGCCACACCCGCGGCCTCCAGGTTGGCCTTGATGTTGCGCAGTACGACGAGCGCCTGCGCCTCGGTGACCGTGACACCCTCGGCCCCCTCGGTGAGGGAGGGATCGGTGTAGTGCTCGGGCGTGCCCGCCGGAGCGCCGGGGTTGAGCGGGGACGGCCCGAGCCCACTGCTCTGGTACAGGGCCACTTCCCCGCCGGTCGCCACGCCGCCCGCGATGGCGGGGTTGGACTGGCCTTCGGGGAGCATGACCCGTACTTCCTTCGGGCCGGGCCGCCACCAGCCCTGGGCGTCGGCCAGCGCGGTACCACCCGCGAGAAACGCGCCGGTCAGAACCGTGGCGGTGAGAACCTTCGAAGGCCGCTTCATCCGGCCATCACCCTCTTGTGAATGTCGGTGACGACCTTGCGGGCCGAGGTGAACGCGCCGTGCTGCCAGGCGATGACGTGGCTGAGCCAGTCGCCGGCGAAGTAGACATGTCCCGCGGGCTTGTTCAGCAGCGCGTACTCCGGGCCGCTCTGCGACGGCCAGCTCACCCAGCCGCCCTCGATATGGGGCGTGCGGTGCCAGGCCACACTGAAGGAGTGGTCGAGCTCGGTGCGGTACTTCTCTCCGTGGATCTTCACGCCCTGGCTCACCGCGCGCTCCACCCGCTGGGCGTGCGGCAGGTCGCTGTAGGCGACGGCGTTGGCGCCGAAGTTGTAGTAGCCGATGAGCGTGCCACGGCGGCCCTGGTAGCCGTACGAGGGGTACCAGATGGTGGACAGGTCCATGTCGGTCGGCGTGATGCCGCCGTAGATGTGCTCGTCGGTCTCCCACCAGCGGCTGCGGTACTCGAGCCCGACCTTGCCGACGGGATTCGCGACGGGGTACTTCAGCGCCGCGGTGATCCCGGCCCCCAGGTTGTGCTTGATCCGGGCCATGACCATGGGCGGGACCGCCGCCACGACGAAGTCGGCCCGCTGGGTGCGGGTGCGGCCCTCGGCGTCCTTGTATGTGACCTCGGCGCCGTCCGGGAGGTCCCTGACCTCCGTCGCCCTGGCGCCGTAGGTGATCCGGTGCCGGCCGACGGCCCTCGCCAGCGCGTACGGGATCGCGTCCATCCCGCCCACCGGTTGGAACATCAGCATGGCCTGGTCGTAGCCGAACTCGAAGGAGAACCGCTGCCCGACGCCGCTCGCGACGACATCCGACAGGGAAGGCACCGGGCCGAGCACCGTGCCCTCCTCGAAGGCCGCACCCGGCTCGACCGAGTAGCCGCGCCGGTCGCTGCCGGTGTAGGCGAATCCGTCGGCCTTGCCCTTGATGGCGCCGAAGTTCTGCAGGAAGGCGATGAGCCGCTCCTTGTCGGCGCCGGTGAGCCGCGTGTCCAGGGCACCTTGGTCGGTGGCCTTGGCGAGCAACTCCGAGACATAGCCGTAGACATCGGCCTTCGCCGTGCGCCAGCGGATCGCCCTGCCCGCGAGGGCGGCGCTGTTCTCCTGGTAGATGTACGCGTTGGCGTTCTGGTTGGTGAACACCTGGAGGGGGACGCCGAGTTCGCGGCAGTACTCGAGTGTGACGTGGGACTGCGGCAGTCGGGCCGGGCCCGCGTTCATGTACTGGCCTTCGGAGAACGAGCCCGTCTGGGTGCGCCCGTCCAGGTCGGTCAGTGTGGTGCCGCCGCGGACCGTCCAGTTGCGGCCGCCCGGACGGTCCTTCGCCTCCAGGATCCGGCAGTCGTAGCCCGCTTTGCCCAGCTCGTACGCCGTCGCCAGGCCGGCTATGCCGCCGCCGAGTATGACGACCTTCTTTCTACTGCGTCCGGTGAGCGCGAAGTCGCCGCTCCGGGGCGCACGGTACTCCTCGGCCCTCGCGTCCGGGACCGGTGCGAGACCCAGGGTCCCCATCGCCGAGTACAGCATTCCGGCGCCACCCGCGATCCCTACCGATCTCAGGAAGTCGCGACGAGATGCCTCTGAAGCCATTCAATCCTCCTCGCCCGCGGCCCACGGCCGGGCAGGGCCGTGGCGCGTCATTCGGTCGAACCCGGCCCAGTGGGGGGTGAGTTGCGGTGGAGACCGGAGGTGCACCACGAGCGTCCGTCAGCACTGTTTCAAGGTCATGCCGATGAGGTGTCACACTGTCGCTCTTGGTCGCTCTTGGCATCGTCGCCGCCGTCCTGGCGATTTCCGTTCTCGCTGACCCGAGCCTGAGGGCATGGCCAGGCGGACTCGGCGAGGAGTACTTCGACGCACCACAAGGGGCCCGCCAGCAAACTGACGGGCCCTCAGGAACGATCGAGGTAGGTCAGGGCTTCCTGTAGTTCACGGAAGCCGAGCAGTGCACTTGAACGCCGTCGTCCAGCGGGCAGACGGTGATCTTGATCCGGTCGATCCCGCCGCCGCCCTCAGCGCACCCCCCTGCCGATCACGGTGGGGGACGCCTCGCCGCCTGTGGCCGCTGCCCGATATGTACCCGGAGTCATGTCCACCACCGCCCGGAACGCCCGGTGGAGTTGAGCCGCATCGCCGAAGCCGGACTGGGCGGCGACCGCCGCCATGGGCAGCGTGGGCCGGTCGCGCAGGAGGCGCTGGGCACGTGTCACGCGCAGACGCCGGATCAGCGTGGTGAGCGTCTCCCCGTCGACTGCGAGCGCACGGTACAGGGTCCGCCGTGAGAGGCCGCAGCCCGCCGCCACGCCGGTGGCGTCCAGCGAGGGGTCGTGGATGTTCTGCCGGACGAATCGGTGGATCCGCTGCCTGGTGACGTCGGCGGACGTCTGCGTCGCGCTGACGCGTGTGGTCAGGTCGAGGACGGACTCCAACAGGCCCACCGCGTGCGGCAGCAGCGCCGCGGCCACCACCGGGTCGTCTCGCTGCTGTCGGCCAAGACCGAGGAGGAAGTCGGCGACGAGCCGGCCGGGCCCGTGATCGTCCAGCTCCAGCGCCGTCACGCCGGCCAGCGATCGGCCGGGCAGCAGGGTACGCGGGATCTGGACGACGACCTGGGAGAAGGCCCCGGAGAACTCCAGCGTGAAGGGGCGGGTGCTGTCCAGGAAGGTCATGGTCCCCGGCAGCAGCGTGGCCGACCGCCCGTCCTGCCAGGCCAGGGACTGTCCTCCGGTCTGGATGTTGACCAGGAGAAGCTCCTTGCGGTCCCGGGCGATCAGCCGGTTCGTCCGCGCCACCTGCTGTGGCCCGGACACCACCGTGGAGAGCCCGATACCGTCCAGGGCGGCATGTTCGAGTCGGCCGACGAAGGGCTCCTCGCCCTGTGCCGGCCGGCTCGAACATGCCACGAGGATGTCGCGAATGACGTCCGACCAGCGTCCGGCGTCCTCGGTGGCCACGTCCGATGTGGACCAGAATCCGTGTGGCACAGGCGATTGCACATGTTCATGGTGCCACTGGGAGGGAGATTGGCGCTTCGCCCTGCTCAGCGGCCGGTGAGGGTGGGTCATCTCCGCCCGCAACCCTCATCTCAGACGAACTGTGTCGCTCATCAGGCCGTTGTTGCCCAGCTCCGTGCGACCCTCGGCACAGAACTGACCGGATCGTCACGGTGTGCACCGGGGATGTAATCTGTGCGGCCCGGCTTCCGGGAACGGTCAGTGGCGAGGCAGGCCACTACACCGAACGAACGGGCGTCGTACGGCCGAGAGGCCAGTCGTCGGTACCGTATCGGACAGGAGTTTCATCGATGCCCAAGGTCCATGCCTTACTGGTCGGCATCGACACGTACAGGCTGTCGTACCTGAACCTGCGCGGCTGCGTGAACGACATCGAACTGGCCGAGCGACTGTTGCGCGACCGGATCGCGCCGGCCGACTTGGCCGTCGAGAAGCGCTGCGACGAGCAGGCCACCAGGGCCGCGATCATCGAGGCGTTCCGCAACCACCTCGGCGGTCTCGGCGCCGGCGACATCGCGCTGTTCTGGTACAGCGGCCACGGCTCGACAGGACCGTTGCCGGAGGAGATCTGGTACGCCGAGAGCGCCGGCATGTGCCAGACGATCGTGTGCCACGACAGCCGCGCCGGTGTCCCGGACCTGTACGACAAGGAGCTCGCCCTTCTGGCCCATGAAGTGGTCGACGGCGGCGCAACCCTTGTGACGATCATGGACGCGTGCCACTCCCGCAGCGCCATGCGCGTCGGCCTGCCGCGCGACCTGACGCCGCGGTCCGCACCCGAGCTGGAGGCTCCGCCCGAACTGCGGGACCTGCTTCCCGAGTTGCTCTCCCGCGCCACGGACCCCTCCGGCCCCGTCCCCGGCGCACAGTTACCCAGGCATGTGGCATTCTCCGCGTGCGACGAATGGGGACTGGCCAACGAACAGCCGTTTCCCGATGGTTGGCACGGTGTGTTCACCGAGGCGCTCAGCCACGCGCTGGCCGGACTCGGGCGCGAAGCCACCTACCGCGAGGTATTCAGTCACGCCCGGTGCCGGGTCGAGGGCCGCCTCCCGCGGCAGACGCCCCAGTTGGAAGCGCTCGGGGACATCGCCGACCAGGAGGTCTTCGGTGGGGCCCTGCGGCCCCGCACGACCCAGGTCACCATGCGGTACCTGCGGGGCCGGTGGGAACTCGACGCGGGGTCCGTGCACGGCGTCGTCGGCGACTCACGGTTCGGGGTGCACCGCAGCGCGCCGCTTCGGGAGGTTCACGTCGCCGACGTACACACCCGACGCAGTGTCGTCGACCCGATCGGCTGGGCACCCGACGAGGACCAGCAGTACGACATGGTCCTGACCGACGTACCGCTCCCTCCCGTCGCGGTGACGGTCCAGGGGGACCCGGAGGTCGCCCTTCGCCTGACCGAGTCCGTCCGGACCGCCGGTCCCGGCGGCGGGCCGTCACCGCACATCCGCGTCGTCCCGGCCGCCGACGAATCGGCTTCCCGGCTGGGGATACGAGTACGCCAGTCACTCGACAGCCGCATGATTCAGGTCACCAGCCTCGACGACAAGCCGTTGGCGTCCCCGGTTCCCGTCGACCACCGCGGCATCCAGCAGACCGTCCGCGACCTGGACCACATCGCCCGCTGGCTGCAGGTACGCAACCTGGAGAGCGCGTCCCCGGCTCTGGAGGAGGCGATCAAGATCGACCTGATCCCGGCACTACCGGGTCGGTCACGCCCGCCGCGCGACGGCACGCCCCCACCGGTGCGAGACCTCGACTTCGCCTATACCTGGACGGGCACGACGTGGGAACCGCCGTCGGCCTTCGTCCGGCTCCGCAACACCACGGACCGCAAGCTGTTCTGTGTCCTGCTCGACCTGACCGACCGGTACCGTATGCATGCCGATCTGTTCCCCGGGGAGTACGTGGCGGGGCAGTGGACGGCGGAGGCCGGCAACGGAACAGCCGTCACCCTGTCCCTGCCTCCCGACCGGCCGGTCGAGCCGGGTGCCTCCGGCACTGACTGGCTGGTGCTGCTGGTCGCGGAGGAGCCGTTCAGCTCGGCCCCGTTCGCGTTGCCCCGGCTCCGGGATACGCCCCCGTCGTCCACCCGTGGCATGAGGCCTGGCGTCACCGGAGTCCTGGACCGACTCGGGCTGCTCGCGGTGCAGCGCGATGTCCAGTTGGCACCGAGCGTCGCGCTGGACTGGGCGGTCAAGACCGTCGAGGTCACCACGCGGGTGCCCTACGACACAGACGATCCCGGCGGCGCCCCACGCACCCGGTCCGGGCATGGACGCGGAGCGCTGTCGCATGGGGATGACTGCTCACACTGATGCTCTCGGCCGTCGTAACCGGGCACAACAGGAGGCTGCTCCAGCGTGGACTACGAACCGTTCGAACAGTGTGTAGAGGCGTTCGTGCGACGTGACTACCCCGCCGTGGTCAAGATCGCGATGGGCATCCTCCAGACCGGCGTCAGCCTGGGGATGGCGCAGCTATTCCTCATCAGCGTGCGTCGATTGGGTATCTCACCCGACGACCAGACGATCGCGCGAACCCTGCGCAACTCCTTGGACGACCCGTGGGAGTCGGCACTCCTCGACGTCACGCTGGGTCGGCGGGAGCCGGCGTCGGTCATCGCCGAAGCCGACGGTGCCCTTCAGCGCTGTCAGGCGCTGTGCTACGTCGGAACGCACCTGATCACCACCGGTGACCTGGACGGCGGACGTCGGCAGCTGCGTGAGTGTCTCGACCTGGGCGTCGAGTGCATGGAGAGCCTGCTCGCATCGATGGACACCGAACTGGCCAGGCAGTGGAGCCAGTCGGTACCGGAGGTCGACAAGGAGATCAATCGCCTTCAGCGCAGTTACCACGTGCTCCGGTCCAACGCACACCACGAGCAGTCGATCCACGTCGCCGACCTCATTCTGGCACTCGTCGTCGGCTCGCGCGGCAGGTTCCATCCCGAGACCGGCCGCTGTCTCAACGAACTCGCCATGGCCTACGCCGCCACCGGAGACTGGCAGCAGGCCGAGCCATACCTGGCCGAGGCTCTTCAGCTGACGTTGTTGTTCGACAGCGTACCGAGCGAGACCTACGCGGTCATTCTCGACAACCTTGCCCAGGCGAAAGGCGCGCAGGGGCAGTTCGAAGCTTCCGAGAAGATGCACCGTGCGGCGCTGGAAGCCTTCGCCGGCACGGTCGGAACCGACCACCCGTCCTACGCGACGTGCCTCGGCAATCTGGCCAGAATGAACGCCGAACTCGGTCAGCACGCCGAGGCGGAGCGGCTCTATCAACAGGCCATCGATCTTCGGCGCCGCCTCTTCGGCACCGACGACGTGCGGTACATCGGCATGGTCGACGGCCTTGCCCAGATGTATGTCGACCTGGGAGAGCTCGGTACCGCCGAAGCTCGGGTCAGGGAGACCGCCGACATCGTCGCCCGTATGAAGGGCACCGACGGCCCCGAGTACGGGTCGCGGCTCAAACAACTCGGCGACCTATACTACCAGATGGGCCGGTATCCCGACAGCGTCGACTCGTACAGAAGGGCTTACGAGAACGAGCGAAGGCGCCTGGGTTCCGACCACCCCACCACCATCGACACGCAGGCCAAGGTGGCGCTCGGCCAGAAGCTCACCGGTCAGCTCGGGGAGGCGATGATCAACTACCAGGTGGTCATGGCCCATCAGTCGGGCGTGGACCTCGCGCTCACCACACATAATCTCGCCATGCTCCACCTCGGCGCCGGGGACCGGTACTTGGCCCGCCGCTACGCCAAGGACGCGATCGAACGGCACCGCACGGCCGGCCTTGAGGACTCCCTCGACCACGCGTTGCTGCTCCATGGCCAAGCCTCGGTCGACAGCTACGACGGCCGGTACGACGACGCGGAGAACACGCTCCGCCGGGCGATGGACCTCATCCGACGACATGCCGGTCGCGACACCGAGCACTACGCGAACGCCTGCGACAGGCTCGCGCAGTGCCTCATCTGGCAGCAGCGTTACGACGCGGCCGACGAACTTCTCCGGACCAGCCTGCGGCTGAGGGAGAAGCTGACGAACGACCCCTCTCGGGCCGTTGACAACGTCAGCCAGCGGGGAACGGTCCAGCTCGCGAAGGGCAGGTGGGACAGTGCGGAGGCACTCTTCCGGCGTGCGCTGGAGGTGCTGCACCAGAACAACGGAAAAGAGCGGACCACGCAGTCCATCGAGCTGTTGCGGGAACTCGGTCTGGCTCTCACCGGGATGGGGCGCGAACGCGAGGCGATCGACGTCCTGCTGACGGCAGAGGGCTACCAGGACAGTGTCATCCAGCAGAAGGCCAAGGTGACCGGAATCTCGCCCCGATCCGTCACCCAGCCGGTCGAACTGCTCAACATTCTCGGCCGGCAACCCGTCCAGCCGCCCGGTCTGGTGTCGCAGCTGCTGGAGGTCGTCTGGCGGCGCAAGGGAATCGTGGCCGAGGCCGACTACGTACGCAGGCGCGAGGAGATTCACAGCAGGCAGCACGACCGGAGAGACGTGCTGGAGAAGCTCGACAGGTTCCAGCAAGCCCTCCAGCGTGGCGAGATGCCGACCAAGGCCGATGTCGAGGAGGTGATCGACGGCTCCCTGCGCCACGCGCGGCACGGTATGTATCCGGACCTTCAGACGGCCCATCGGGATCTGCACGCCCACCTCATGGAGGGGTGGCCCGAGCGAGGCGATCTGAGTCGTGAGGAGTGGCTGGAGCAGCTCACCGAGTACTCCGGCAGGGCCGGGTCCCTCATGGGAAAGCGTGACAGCCTCGAGTCCGACCTCAGGATCCTCTTCCACGGCGACGGATGGTTGGGCGAGGTTCTGCCGCGGGTCACCCTGGAGGCCGTCCGCTCACGGCTTCCCGAGGAGTCGGCGCTCGTCGAGTTCCTGCGCGTTCCCACGCTCGACGCGTCAGCTGTTCTGGCCGAAGGCGGGTCGCGGTGGGGATCCGACCGGTACTACGCGTTCGTCGTCACGCCCGATCCCGACTCCGACGTCCGCCTGATCGACCTGGGGGCGGCCGACAGCGTCGACACGAACCTCGCTCTGCTGAAGCGAGGCATCACCCGCGACGGCCGGGCACGCGACATCGACTTGGTGAAGACCGCTCCGGACGACTGCGCACGGGCCGCCGACTCGGCCGCCCACGAACTGCGCAGGACCCTTCTGGACCCGCTGGGGATCGCCGACCGGGCGCGGCTGTTCATGGCTCCCGACGCCCAGCTGTACACGCTGCCCTTCGAGATTCTGCCCCTTGACGACGGCCGCCTCGTCATCGACGCACACGAGATCGCCTATCTCACCACCGGTCGCGATCTGATCCCCGTCCCCCGGGCCACCACCCCCGAGCCGCCCGGCCCCCCGGTCGTCATCGCCGACCCCGACTACGATCTCGCCCTCGACACGATCACCGACCCCGCTGCACCGGAAGAGGCCCAGGACGCGCGACGCGCCGCCGACCTCCACTTCGCCCGGCTGCCGGGAACGCACACCGAGGGCCGGCACATCGCCGACCTGCTCGGTGTCACGGCGTGGCTCGGCGCCGACGCCGTAGAGGGGCCGCTCAAGCAGCAACGGTCGCCCGTCGTTCTCCACATCGCCTCGCACGGCTACTTCCTCGACGACGACCAGCCGACAGAGAGCGATCCCCCGCAGACCGACCGACGCGCATTCAGCACCTTCCCCGCTCCCCTCCTCAACTCCGGCCTTGCCCTTGCCGGCGCCAACACCTGGCTGCGCCGAGGCCACCTGCCCGACCGGGCGGAGGACGGACTACTGACCGCGGCCGACCTCGCCACCATGGACCTGTCAGGCACCGAACTCGTCGTGCTGTCAGCCTGTGACACCGGTCGCGGCCTGGTCTCCGTCGGGCAGGGCGTGTACGGACTCCGCCGGTCGGTGGGAGTCGCAGGCGCGCGGACCCTGGTGATGAGCCTGTGGCAGGTCCCTGACCGGGAGACGCAGGAACTGATGGAGGACTTCTACGGTCGGCTCACGCGTGGAGAACCGCGTGGATCCGCGTTCCGCGCGGCCCGGTTGGCGATGCGCGCCCGCAAGCCCGATCCGTACTACTGGGGCGCGTTCATCTGTCAGGGCGACCCCGGGCCGATGCCCGCGCACTTCCTCGGCGACATCGATCGGTCGCCGCGCGCCCGGCCGGGCGGACCGACCGGGCGTCCTGGCCAGTAGGGATGGCACGGATTCGATGCCGCTGGCCGGACCGTGCTCCATCTTCTTCATCAGCGGGGACTGTGGGGCGGGGAGTTCGGGGGAACGGGGCCCTTCCATGGGACAAGACGTTCGACGTCTCGCCGCTCAGAACAGCGCGATGGGGTTCACGGGCAGCCCGGTCGCGTTCGACACGCGCGGAGGCGCCGCGGTCAGCATGAAGCTGTAGCGGTCCAACTCCTTGCACAGGACGACCAGTTCTTCGACGTTCGGGGCGTCGACCAGCGGCATTCCCATGCGCCCGATGCCTATGGAGTGCAACGGAGTGGGATGCACGGGGTCGACCGACGGATACCCGTCACCCACATCCCCCGCGTACAGCGAAACCTCCCTCCTGTGCATCCAGCGAATGGCGTCGACGGTGATGCCCGGCTGCGACACCTCCAGGCTGGGGCCGAACTCCCAGCCCATTCGCACGACAAGGGCGTCGCCGGACTCGACGTGAACGCCTTGACGCTTCTCGGCGCTCTCCAGGTCCTCGCTCGTCACCGCGTAGCCCGCGGGGAGCGGCCCGTCGACTGCCAGGTCCAGCAGGACTCCGCGGGTGACGATTCCCGCCCTGAACCCTGTGCTGGAGCCGAACCGGACCCCTGCCGGGGTGATGGCCTCGGCAACCGGCTTCCCCGGATAGACCATGCCGTTGTTGGAGATGTGGGAGACCGAGTCGAGGTGCGTGGAGCGCGGATGGTGATTGGTCACGATGAGGACATCAACATGTGCGCAGCTCGTGTCGCCCGGATCACCGACTTGATGAACCACCAGCTGCTGCACCGGCGACTCTTTGATGGTGGAGGGGACGAAAGGACCGCTCATGATCGCCGCGGGCTCGATCGGCATGGCGAGTGACGCCCAGTGACCTGTACGCACTTCAGCGGCGGCGCGAGCACGGACCTCGTCGGTGATGAGGTTGAGCGTACCCTTGTCGTCCTCATCGCCCCAGCGGCCCCAGTTGCTGGGCAGTTCTTCCGCGTTACTCATGGACAATCTCCGTTCTCTGCGCCACTACCGTGCGGCCTGGTGACCAGCATTCCGGCCGACACATCCCCCGAGGTGACCTCATGTGCCACGACGAGTGACCTTCTGCGACACCTGGCCCCGACTCCGTCGGCGACGGGCCGAAACAGGGCCTTCATGAGGGCGGGCTGGGTATCAGTCACAAAGGTGACGTGCCCTCGGCACGGAAGAGCACCTGCAGATACCGGATGGACACACCGAGGGCGTCGGCGACCGTGGTGGGCGAGAGCTGCGGGTCCGCGAGGTGCTCCGCGATGTACTGACGAGCCCGCAACCACTGTGCCGAGCGAGGGAGCGCCGAGCCGTCACCGGAGGCGGGCCTCTCGGGCTTGGGCGGAGTGGCGTCCAGGAGTTCCAGAACGTTGACGCCGGCCTGTTGGACGACATCAGGTGCCAGTTCGGTCGCGTGCCTGGCCGGCGAGCGGAGGTAGAGCGAGAACAGGGCGCCTGCGCCATGGTCGCCTCGAACGACGGTCGCCGTCACGCCCTGCGGCAGCCGGAAGCATGCGGTGAGCAGTGCCCGGGGAGATCCTCAGCGACACCAGTCCGAACCGGTCGGGGCCGGTGATCCGGTCCTGTGGCGACAGCCGTATCAATGACGGCGTCCTGAACACGGTGTGCGGATCGGCCTCGACCGTGGCCACCTGCATGCCGGCGATCGGGTGAGCGCTGACCGTCCCCTGGAAGCACTCGATGCGGTGCCGCGGTGCGGCGACGTCGTAAGGCCGCCATGAGGCCGTGAGCAGGAGGCGCTCCTCGACCAGGCGTTACTGGCCAACCGTCAGGTGTGCAGGATGCGCACGGCGAGCACCGTCTGCCAGGTCCAGCCGATGGTGAGCGAGATGCGCTGGACCAGTCCGCCGAGGTCGACCCAGCGTTGACTCTGGTCGAACCCGGCACTGGCCAGTGCCATGGTCGCCGCGAAGAGCACACCGCTGGCGATCGAGTAGATGGCCCACCAAAGGGAGTTGGACAGGGCGAATACGAAGCAGGCCACAGCAGGGGCGAGGAATCCGATGAGGGACAGCAGGTCATGCAGAGCCCCTGCGCGGGTGTGCCGCTGCAGCTGATCAGGCGTGCCGGGAGGGTAACCGCTCACCGGATCCGTCCGGAAGGCACCTGCGCCCAGCAGACCGACCGCCCATGTGCCGATCAGCAGGGCACCCCAGCGGGAAGGCCCAACCTGCCACAGGCCCACGGCGAAGCCCAGTGACAGCAAGCCCGCCAGGAAGAAGTTGACGGTCTGCGCCCACCCGGCACGGCCAAGACAAGCGAACTGACGGGATGGCGGAACGGTCTGTAGCCCACACGGCTGGTGCCTTGCAGCAGATACGCGACGGTGAAAGGAGACCCAGCGGCCATCCCGCAGGTGAGCAGCACGTGATTCCCCATCCTGTCAACGTAGGTTGACGGGATGGGCCGCGCCAACCCCGGTTGACATGACATCGCCGAACTGTGGATCGCTGTGACCGCCCGCCCACGGCCCACGACCTCTTCCATCCGCAGACGCCTGCCGGCGCGCGGCGTACGCCCCTGACGTCCAGGAACCCCGAACCCGCGCACACCTACGGCGTGGCGCCGCCGTGGCGTCGTTGGCGTCGGCCGTATTCGGTGATGGCCTGCCACAGGTCGCGTCGGTCGGCGTCGGGCCAGTAGGCAGGGGTGAAGTGCAGCTCGGCATATGTGATGTACCAGGGGAGGAAGTTGGAGGTGCGCTGTTCGTTGCCGGTACGCCACAGCAGGTCGACGTCCGGCATGTCGGGGTGGGGCAGGTGGCGGGCGAAGTCGGCTTCACCGATGAGGTGGGGGTCGATGTCGCCTGCGTGGGCCGCCTGGGCGAGGGCCGCGGCTGTGCGTGTGATCTCGTCGCGGCCGCCGTAGTTGATGCAGACGGTGAGGGTCAGACCGGTGCGGTTGCGGGTGCGGCGCTCCTCACGCAGGAGGGCCTGGACGAGATCCTCGGGCAGTTTGTCGGGCCGGCCCAACCAGCGCTGGCGTACGTCGAGGTCGCGGACGGGTCCCTCGTCCAGGTCGTGTCGGATCGCTTCCAGGATCGTGGTGATCTCCTCGGTGTCGCGTTTCCAGTTCTCGGTGGAGAACGCGTAGAGGGTCAGGTGGCGCAGGCCGATCTCCAGGGCGCCGTAGACCATCTCGCGGGCGGCGGCGGTGCCGGCGCGGTGGCCTTCCGGGCGGGGCAGGCCGCGCTGCTCGGCCCAGCGGCCGTTGCCGTCCATGATGACCGCCACGTGGGCGGGCATCCGGTCGGCCGCGATCCGCGGGGGCCGGACGCCGTCGGGGTGCGGTGGCGGGGGCCGAAGGGCGGCGCTTTCGGGGGCAGGGCTCGGACTGCTCTCGGTCACCGCGGGGCCTCGGGGTCCGGGCGCGGTCAGCGGCGTCAGGCTCCAGGCCAGTTTCGCGCGGACGCGGGCGGGGGCGAGGATGCGGATGCGGGCCGCGAGCGAGGGGCGTGGGGCGCGCCGGAGCAGGGAGTGGCCGGCCGCGTCGACGGCATCGAGTTGGGCACGCATCAGGCCGGCGGCCGTGTCGAGTACGGTGGCGGCGCCCGGGTGCATGCCTGTGGTCATCGCGGGCCTGGTCACCCATCGACGGGCCAGAGCCGTCAGCTCTCGGATCAGAGCCGCTGTGGCCGGGCTCCACCTCCCTTGCCGCAGGTCGCCCTCGGCGTCGGGGAAGGCGTCCAGGGCCTCCTGCGGCAGCAGCAGGTCGCCCTGGGCGAGGTCGGCGCCGAGGTCGGTGAGGATGTCGGTGAGCCGGGCGCCGTCGATGAACCGCTGGTAGTCCTGCTGCCGGTCCAGCCGGAGCGTCATCGGCGCTCCGGCCCGTTCGAACAGGTGCTGTACCTGCTCGACCCAGGGCACGATCTGCTCGCTGCACCAGGACCGCCACGCGGCCCAGTCGGCGAAATGGCGGCCGCGGGTGTCATCGCGCGTGCTGTTCATGGCGCCTTGCAGGCTGGACAGGTCCAGGCGCCATCGCAGGGCGGTGTCCACCAGGGCGTGCCGGAGCGGAGCCCCGCTCGTGCCGGCCGCAAGGTCGCGTTGCAGGGCTCGGGTCCACGCTTCGACGCGGGCCGCACGGTCGGCCGGTTCCGCGTCCTGCTGGTCGGCCAGGTCGTCCAGGACGGTCGCCGTCGCCCACAGGGCCCACCCGGCCGGGCGCAGCGCGGTCGGCATCAGCTGGATGAGGGCGTGGATGCCGGGGTCGTGCTGTCGTACGGTGCGTCGGCACAGTCGGTACGCCGCCCGCAGAGAGGGGTCTTCGCCGGTGGGCGGGCGGTGGATGGGTCGCCCTGGGCGTGCCGGATGAGCGGCGTCGAGGTCTGCCGTAGGGGAGTGCGTGGTGGTGCGCATGTCGGGAGTGGGGACCTCAGTGTGCTGTCGTGTCGGACGCCGTGACCGATGGGCCGGCGGTGTGGCGCGGTGCGGGAATGTCGGCCGTGCCGCTTCCCGGCCCGGGAGGCGTGGTGGAGGCGGTCGGCAGGCAGTCGCGGGTGCTCCTGCGGAAGCCCAGCAGGGCGACGAGGGCGGCCAGGCCGAACCAGGCGAGTTGGAGAGCCAGATGCCCGGGGACCGGGCTGGTGGAGAATCCGGCCGCCGTACTGGCCTGCATGGCGCCGTACGAGGGCAGGTAGCGCATGACCGGGTTGTCGGCCCCGGAACTCGTGATGGGGTTCTGCAGCGCGAGATCGATGATGCTGGTCATCACGATGGCGAACATCCCCTCGACTTCCCGGCGCAGCAGGGACCCGAAGCCGACTCCCAGAGCGCCGTAGGTGAGTCCGGCGCAGCACAGGGAGGCGGCGAGCAGGAGTGGCTGGCGGGGGGTCCAGGCCAGGCAGATGACCGCGGTGGCATAAGCGGCCACCGCCGCCGAGACCAGAGCCAGAGCGGCGACCTTCGCCAGGACGAGGTGGGCGCGAGGGTAGCCGGCCATCGCCAGGCGGCGGTCGAAGCCGCCGCCGGAGAAGCTGGCGGCGAACATCATGAAGCCGGTGATCAGGGTGACGGCGTTGAGCGCTCCGCTGATCGCGGTCAGTTCATTGCCGTGCGGGGCCAATGCCTCCCCGGTGGCGCGAAGCCGCATCCGGGCCGGGGTGTCGGGCATCGCCAGGTACGCCAGGGAGGTCCACACCGGGACGAACAGGATCACCAGAATCATCGCGAACCGGTTGCGCCCGTGTTCGACCAGCGTGAACCGGGTGGCGACAGCGAGGCGGGTCAGATGAAACCTCACGCGGCGGCCCCCGCCTTGTCCGCGCGCAGTATTCCGCTGTCCAGGCGCCACAGTTCGTCCAGGCGCTCGGTGTCGTACGCGAGGTGGGAGACGACCAGGATCGAGCGTCCCGCGTCCCGCAGCCGCACGGCCAGATCCCAGAACCGCTGGTAGGTGTCCCAGTCGAAGCCCTGATACGGCTCGTCCAGCAACAGGACCTGCGGATCGTGCATGAGCGCCAGCGTCACGTTCAGCTTCTGCCGCGTGCCACCGCTGAGAACCCCGGCCCGCTCATCGGCGTATCCGGTGAAGCCCAGCACGTCCATGATCTCTTCGGCATGGCGCACGTCGGTGAGGCGGTAGGCGGTCCGGAAGTACGTCAGGTGCTGCCGGACGGTCAGCGCGTCATTGAGGACCACGTGCTGTGGGCAGTAGCCGAACCGGCCCCCATGGCGGACCGATCCACGTGTGGGCCGCAGCTCGCCGGACAGAATTCTCAGCAGCGTGGACTTGCCGGCGCCGTTCTCCCCGACGATCCCGCACAGGGTTCCGGCCCGAAGCCGCAGGTCGACGCCCCGCAGAACCACACGTCGACGGTAGGCGTGATGCACATCCCTGATCTCCACGCCCGTCTCTCTCCCCCCCGCCGCATTGCTGGACCGGCCTTGACCGAATGGCCTAACGCTCGCGATGTGTCACAGACACGGGGTCCATGCCGCCGGGCGCTCGGCGCCGGCGGCATACGTGCCGCGCAGGTCCGTTCGCAGCGCTGGGGCGAGGGTGAGCCTTCGGGCGACGGCGGCCGGGCTTGTGCACGCCGCCGCCCGCGCCGCCGTCAGCGAGGCGGTCGGGGACTGAAGCACCGGGCGCGGATCAACCCGGCCTGGATACTGGGGACATGTCATTCCTCGTCTTCATGACCTTGCCCGGGCTGGTCATCCTGCTGACTGCGCTGGCCTTCGTCGATCAGCTTCTGTTGCGTGCGGGCAGGGCCGGCGTCCTTCCATGGCGGAACGGAGTACGTCAGGGCCAGATATCGGCGACCGGGTTCGAGCAACTGCACGCGAGCCTTTCGCCGGGCAAGCAGAACGAGCTGAAGGAGCGGCAGTCGGCACTGGTCATGCCGGACAACGAGGACGACGGGGCTCCGCCGCACAGGTCCACGGTGGATCTGGACGGAGGGATCGCGGTCGTCCGGATGCCACCGGCCGCCCAGTAGGTCCTTTGATGGCGCGCACTCAGGGTTCGCTGTCACCGACACCGACACCGACACCTCGCCGACGAAAATCACGTGGGCACACGTAGGTACCGTGAGCGCAGCCTTCGTCGGCATTCTCAGCGCCAGGAAAGAACGCCCGGACGGATCGCCTTGGCGAAGATCGTCGGGTTGCCCGGTGATGCCCCGCCCAGCACCCGCTGTTCATCCACGAGGTCGGCCGGCCGGCCACCGCCGAGCGGCTTCCGGCTCGGATCATCCAGCCAGACCGCTATGCCTTCGACGCCCAGCCGATCCGGATTGTCACGCGTGGCCTGCTCAGAGGGCCGGCGACCCGTCGGCGAATCGATGCCGGGCGGATTCGGGGCGGCTGCGACCGGTCGAACCCGCCCCGGCGGGTCATGCGGGTGGGCCGATGGCCGCCGCCCACCGGATCGACCTGGACTCCTCCATCGCCTACGGCGACCACGTCTCCGATGCCCCGCTGCTCTCCCTGACCGGCCGCGCCGTCACCGTCGGCGACCAGGACCTGCGGCGTCTGGCCGCCCACCACCGCTGGGACCGGCTGTCCAAGGCCCCCGCTCCTCCCGCCGTTCCCCTGCCCGCACCGAACCCCACCCCACCAGGAGCGATGCCGTGCGGATCGCCGTCGTCGGCGCCTACGGAGCCGGCAAGACCCCCTGATCACCGCCGCCACGGCCCGCATCGGCCGCCCGCCGCCCACGGCACCCCGATGCAAGACCCCGCCGGCAGCCGGCCCAAGCCCCTGGAACAGACCACCGAGCCCGAGCTGATCCAGTTCGTCGTCCACCGCCACACCGAGCGACTCCTCGCCGAGGCCGCCCACTCCGAGGGACTCCTCTCGGACGGCTCCCTGTTCCACGAGTCGGCCAAGCTCGGGACTGTCAAACGAGCGGCGCTGGCCCGCACTTGGGAGGACACGGGCATCGTCCGACGTCTCGAACGCTGCTGGTAACTATCGTCGCCAAGAGATGCTTGCCGTCGCTAGGCTGTTGTCCCCCAAGCCGCAGGGGGACCGAGGTGGCCGTGCGCCGAAGAGCCGTACTCTCCAGCGTCGTTGTCGGAGTTGGGATCGCTTTCCTGCCGCTCCTTTCGGCGACCGGGAGCGACGACGCTCATGACGGAGATGGGCAAGGCGGTCGGTTCGAGGTGACAGACAGCCGGGGCCGCACTCCTTCGCCCAACCCTCGCATCGCCCAGGAGCGCGAAACCCGGACTCAGGACGAGACACCCGAACAAGTGCGGAGGCGAATCGAGTATCTCCAGAGTCTTGAGTCGAGTCGCCCGAACGGCAGTCGTCCTGAGTAGGGTGCGCGCTCAGCACGTGTCCAGAAGTGCTGCGTGTATTGGGAGTTGAGGCGGTCTGGTGGTGAGGGGGGAGGCGTCGATACGGCCGTCACCGGGCGTCCGGTCGAGGTGTCACCCAACGTCCGCCCGCCCCCCACCATGTCCGCCACGTCGCGGTCTTCACCTGGGCCGACCACCCGGTCAGCGGCCGCACGACCGAGAGTGTTCTCGCAGGCTGTCGGCGTGCGGGCGACGAGGCGGGGTAGGCCGACCGGCTGGCTCCGGTTAGGGTGTAAAGAACGCGTCAACAAGGCGCGGGGTGTGCCGGGAAGTCTGGTCGGCGTCCGTGGGGCCGTGTGCCCTTTTCCCGACACCCGGAGGTCCGCCGCCTTGGCCGCACCGCCCCGTGCCCCGTTTCTCGGTCTTCCCTCCTGGCCCGAACGGCAGGCCGTGGCCCGGGCCCTGCGCACGGAGACCGTCGGCGGCCTCGTCCTGCTGGCCGCCGCACTGGTGGCGCTGGTGTGGGCACCCGCGCTCGGCTCAACCCGGACCTGGCCTGGGCCGACGTCATCGCCCTGGCGACTCTGGCCGGAATCGGCTTCACGGTCGCCCTCCTGATCGGCGAACTCGCCTTTCCCGGCATGGCCGTCGGCGAACACGTCAAGGCCGCCGTCCTGATCGCCTCGCTCACCGCCGCCCTGCTGGCCACCGTGCTCCTCCGTCGCAGGAACGGCGTCTACCGGCGCCTGTACGAGGAGGAGAACCTCGACGAGGACGCCGACGGCGTGCCCGACATCCACCAGCGCTCCTCCGATGAGCAACTGAGTTAGCCCTTGCTCGTGCGCGGCGCCCGAGGCCGGCCCGCGCTGTGCGTGCGTGCGCGGGCCGGCCGAGGTGTGCGTGGAGAGTCTCAGGTTCCGGGAGAAGAGATCACTGGCACTTGCGGCCGGTGTTGATGCACTGCACCATCCGGTTCATCAGGCTCTCGTCGAAGACGTTGATGAAGTCGCCGTGGTCCGTGATCGGCTTGTGCATCTGCTCCGGGAAGCCGTCCACCGCGTAGAACGGGCTCGCCTTGCCGTTGTCGTCGAGGCTGGGGGCGTCCACGTCGTAGACGAGACGCTGGACCAGCTGCGGGATGGCCTTGAACCCGGCCGGGCAGGTACCGGTCCTCGGGTCGGCGAACGCCACGTGCGTGCGGTGGTTGGCACTGTCCGTGCTCCGACCGTCCCAGCAGCTCTGGAACTTGGACGTGCGGACCAGGCTGCTGCCCTCGGGGCAGACCGGGTACTTGTCCGTCAGCTGCCGGTCCTCGAAGCCGGTACAGCTCCAGGCCGCGTTGGCGTTCGCGGTGCCGTTGGTGAACGCCTTGGCGTCGCCGGTGATGATCCGCAGGAACTTGGGCATGGCCACGACCTTGCCGCGCGGGCTGCCGACGAAGTCCAGGGTGACCTTCGAGGCGGTCAGGATCCGGCCGGTGTTGCCCTCGGCGCCGCCGCCGGGCTGCTGGGCGTCGAACTCCTGGGTGCCGTCCTGCAGTCGGAGCACCGGCCAGTAGTACGTGGACTTGTCGCCCTGGTTGCGGCAACTGGTCGCGGCGGCGGCGAACTCCTCGTTGGTGGTGAACGCGTCGTTGTCCTGGTTGCCGACGTAGTCGTGCGTATGGTGCGCGCCGTTGTCCACGCCGGGGGCGACGATGATGTTGTCGGAGTTGTACAGCTTGTTGGCGTTGACGCCGCACCGCGTGGTGAAGGTGCCCTTGGAGGCGCCGCGCGACGGACGGGGGCTCCGCGCGTTCGGCTGGACGGTGGTGATGTCCACGAAGTCGGCGGCCACCGGACCGTTTCCGCCCTGGGCGCCGTTTCCGCCCTGGCCGCCGTTTCCGTTCTGGCCGGCGCCGTTGCCCTGGCCTTGGCCCTGGTCGCCGCCCTGCCCTTGTCCGGTCCCTTGCTGGTTGCCGGAGGCGCGCAGCGAACAGGCGGCGAGGGATTGAAGGCCCTGCGGCCTCGGGCCCGACCTGCCGATGACGGTCGCGATCCGGTCGATGGTCGCGACCCGCTTGTCCTTGAGCGGTCCCATGATCGCGTTGTTGGCGAAGTTGCCGTCCTGCTGGATGGCCCGCGCCGAATTCTGCAGTCGCTGATAGGCCTCGGCCACCTGCTGGTCGAGGAGCGCGAGTTCCTTGTCGACCTGCGCCCTGGCCTGGCCGGGGACCGAGGTCAGCTTCGCGCCGACATCCGGACAGCTGATCGTGGTGGCCCCGGACGCCAGGACCTGGTTCCCGGCCTGGGAGGCGCGTTTCGTCGCGTTGCCGGTACCGCTCTCATGGGCGGAGGCGTACACGTTGACCGCTATCAGCCCTCCCGCCCCCAGAGCCAGACCCGCCGCCGCGGCGACGGCTCGATGCGTTGTCTTCGATCGCTTGCGGATGTTGCGTCGCATGGGATTCCTCTGAGGATGTCGAGTCGAGCAGGTTCGTGCGAACCCCGGATCACACCGTGCAGGGCCTCTGCTGTCAGACGTGCCGAAGCCGGCTGCAGTGATGGTTACGGGCGGGAGCGGCGTGAGAGCGGGGATGCCGACGTCATGTCATGCCTCCGTAAGAACTTGGCGCGCCGGGGGTCCTCGTGCTCGTGGCTCCCTTGACGGTCGCCGGTCCTGTGACCGTCGTGTGAGCGCGTCCCGCACGCGGACGGGCCGGCCGTATTACGGGGGTCTTACGCCTGCCGAGCGGGGGCGGCGGGGTGCCGGCGGGCCGCCTAGCGTGACCGGATGCGATCCCTCCGTACCCTGCGCACGACAGTCCTGGTCACTGCGGCTCCGCTGCTGTTGGCCGTCGCCGGTCTGATTCATCCCCGGCATCTGACGGCATCGACGGCCGGCCACTGGGCCGGTCTGCACATCGTCCTGCTGCCCGTCTTCCCTCTCCTCGTCCTCGGGCTGGTCGTCCCCCTGTGGGGCAGGCCGCGCCGCGACGCGGAGGGGGCCCTGACGGTTGTCTCCTGGGTCGGCTGTCTCTGGTTCGCCGCGTACTACTCCGGTCTGGACGCGGTGGCCGGCATCTCCGCCGGCACCGTGGTGGACCACGGGGTCCGCGGCGTGGCCGGGCCGCTGTTCGCCGTCGGCGACGAGCTGGGCCGGGCCGGGGTGTACGGGCTTGCCGTGGCCTCGTTCGCCACCTGCGCGGTGCTCTGGCGGCGGCACGGAGTGCGGGTGTTGCCGGGCGCCGTCGTCCTGTTCGCCGCCTGCTGGTCGTTCGTCGACAGCCATATCTTCTGGCCCCAGGGGGTCATCACCATGCTCGGCTTCGCCGCCGCCTTCGCTCTCCTGACGGTGGCGGCGGCCCGGCCCGCCGAGGCCCGCGCCGCCGCCGTACCGCTCACGAACTCCTGACGTTCTCGGTTGCGGCGACGGCCCGTCCATGCCGGGCGGCGGCATCGGGGCCGGCACCCCACCGGGTGCCGTGTCAGGGTGCCGCCGCGGCGGGCGGCGATGAGCGACGTCAGCGATCCGTAAGGACCGGGCGCCCTTTATGGCCGTTTTGCGTCCGTAGGGTGAGTGGGGTGATCAAGACCTCCCCTTCTCCTGTGGACGCCGTGCCGCCCTGCCTCTATGAAGCCGCCCCGCAGGACGTGGACGAACGCTTCACCGCCCGTGTCGAGGACGCCCATGGCCGCCACGGACGCTCCTTTCCCTGGGCCCGGGTGGGTGTCACCGCCCTGCTGAACGCCGCCGATGCGGCCGGCTGGATCCTCACCGGCCGGTGGACGACCGACGGCCGGCCCTTCGTGGAACTCCACCGGCCGAACGCCGGGTTCGACGCAGCGCGCCCCCTGCCCGGCGAGGGAACGGACCGCCGGTGACCGACACCGCCACCCAGCATCGGCAGGATCCCGGGTCCTCTGGCACGCCACCGCCTTCGCCTCCGCGTCCGCTCGCGCGCGGAGCCCGGATCCGAGCCGCCATGACGGGGCTCCTTCTCGCGGCACTCACCACGGTCATGGTCATCACGCTCCAACAAGGTGACGACCGCAGTGCTCCCGGCAGGCTGCTGGGCGGATACGCCGTCGCCTGGACCCTGTTCGCCGCCGCCGTGTGGACCGTGCGGAAGATCCCGGCCCGGGCCGCGACCGTCCTCGTCCTGGCCGGATCGGCCGCGGTCGCGCTGGCCGGGCTCAGCGCGCAGCCGCGCACCAGCAACGACATGTACCGCTACGCCTGGGACGGATGCGTCCAGGCCGCCGGGATCTCCCCCTACGCCCATCCGCCCGCCGCACCCGAACTCTCACACCTGCGCGACGACTGGCTGTTCCCCACCCGGGAGACCTGCGAGGGCTGGGGGCTCACCCACACCGGCAGCGGCCTCTGCGTCCGCATCAATCGCCCGACGGTCCCCACCATCTATCCGCCCGTCGCCGAGGGGTGGTACCTCGCCGTGCACACGCTGTCTCCGCCGGACAGCCGTCACAAGCCGCTCCAGGTCGGTGGCGCGGTCCTGGCCTTCGGTACGACCCTGGCCCTGCTCCGGGTGCTGCGACGGCGCGGCGATCCGCAGCGGGCCCCGGCTCGGGCCGCGCTGTGGGCCTGGTGTCCGGCCGTCGCCCTGGAAGCGGTCAACAACGCCCACATCGACACCCTCGGCGTCCTGTTCGTCGTGCTCGCGCTCGGCACGGCCACCGCCGGAACGCGCCGTGGTGCGCTGCTCGGGACCGCGATCGCCGTCAAACTGCTGCCCGTCCTCGCCCTGCCCGGCGCACTGTCCGGGCAGCGCGGCCCGGCACGCGTCCTGCGCGTCGTCGCGGCAGCCGTCACCGCCGTCGCGCTCGCCTACCTGCCCTATGTCGTCGCTTCGGGCGGGGACGTGCTGGGCTACCTCCCCGGCTATCTTCACGAGGAGGGCTACGAACCCGGCCACGTACGCCGCTTCGCCCTGCTGAGACTCCTGCTGCCGGACGCCGCCGCCGGCGTGACCGCCACCGTGCTGCTCGCCCTGGTCGGCCTGTACGTGTGGTGGCGCGGGGACCCGGCACGCCCCTGGCGCGGCGCACTCCTGCTCACCGGCACCACCCTGCTCCTGTTCTCCCCGAGCTACCCCTGGTACTCCCTGCTCGTGGTCGCCCTCGTGGCCATGGACGGCCGCTGGGAGTGGCTGACGATCACTCTTGCCGGGACCACCCTCTACCTCGCCGACCGACTCCTGCCCGGCTTTCCCCTCCAGGCCTGGGCCTACGGCACCGCGGCGGCCGCGATCAGCATCGGAGCCTGTCTGCGTGCCGGCCTGGCGGGCGGAATCCTGTACCGCCTCGGCATCCGCCGGTCGTCCGGCGGCGGGTGGACCAGGGCCTGACCGCCTGACCGACGAGGCCCGCGCCCGCCGGCGTGCGCATCGCGGGTCGGCGGTCGCGACATCGCCGACGCTCAGGTGCCGGACCTCCCCTTTCCGACCTTCCCGTCCGACCGCCCCTGCGACGGCCGGTGTTGCCGGCCTCGAACGGCGGGCGGACGACCGGGGTTTCGTCCGCACACGGCTCGGCAGGGTCCAGGTCCGCACGTCGGCTCCCGGTTCTCGATGAGCCGCTGACGGTTTCTTGACGGGGACCGGCATGCAGGCCCTCGCAACACTGCCGGAAACCGGCAATGCGCGGTCGGGAGCGGATCGTGCAGCATGACCGGACGGGAAGCACGACGGATGGTTCCGGGGCCCGGTACCTGCCGGTGCCCGGCATGAGGCTCAGCACGACCGCCCATCGTCGGAGACGCCTGGCACCTGGCGCGTGCCGCGTGCGGAGAGGGAGGTGGGGAATGCGGATCTTTCTGGCAGCGGCCACGGGGATGCCCACGATCCTGCTGACCGCCGCTCTCGTCGTGGTTGTCTGCTTCTGGCTCCTGGTCGCCGCGGGTATCGCCGGCGTTCGCAGCTTCGACACGGACGTGGACCTTCGGGCCTGGCGCATGAGCGGGATTCCCGCGACGGTCGCCTTCTCGCTGCTGACGGTGCTCGCCTGGTCCCTGAGTGTCGGAACGACGGTGCTCCTGGCCGTGTTCGCGGCCTCGGGCCCGGTCACCGGGACCGTGCGCCTCGTGCTGCCCGTGGGAGCGCTGTTCGTCGCCTGGGCCACGACCTGCCTGATCGTACGGCCGCTGCACAGCCTCTTCCCGGACGAACCCGTGCCGTCCGTGCCGTCCGTGCCGTCGGGGCCGAGCGCGGCTCGCACGGGCACCGCTGCGCCGGCGGACACCGACAGCCGCGATCCCCATGAGGACGTGTCGCGCTACACGGTGCGTCCTCCGCGAAACCGCGCCGCCTGAGTCGCGCCGCCGCCGGATCTCACCTCCGGCCTCTCTTCCTCACTCTCACCCCCTCATGCATGAAGGACGAATGCCATGGTCTCCGTCATCGTGGGCATCGGCGTGCTCGCCGCCGTCTGCCTGCTCGTCGTACTCGTCGTCGCCCGCTTGTTCCGCAAGGTGGAGCAGGGCAAGGCGCTGATCGTCTCCAGGATGCGCAAGGTCGATGTGACCTTCACCGGGCAGGTCGTGCTGCCGGTGCTGCACAAGGCGGAGGTGATGGACATCTCGGTGAAGACCATCGAGATCACCCGGGCCGGCAAGGAGGGGTTGATCTGCCAGGACAACATCCGTGCGGACATCCGGATCTCGTTCTTCGTGAAGGTCAACAAGACCGTCGACGACGTCATCAAGGTCGCCCAGGCCGTCGGCACGGCGCGGGCGAGCGATCGGGACACGCTGCAGGAGCTGTTCCACGCGAAGTTCTCCGAGGCGCTCAAGACCGTCGGCAAGCAGCTGGACTTCACCGACCTCTACACCAAGCGCGAGGAGTTGAGGTACCGGATCATCGAGGTCATCGGCGTCGATCTGAACGGCTACCACCTGGAGGACGCGGCGATCGACTACCTGGAGCAGACGCCGCTGACCCAGCTGGACCCCGCCAACGTCCTGGACGCACAGGGCATTCGCAAGATCACCGAGCTGACCGCCATCGAGCACGTGCGCACCAACGAGTTCCAGCGCCACGAGGAGAAGGAGATCACCCGGCAGAACGTCGATGCCCGGGAGGCCATCCTGGAGCTGGAACGGCGCCGGGCCGACGCGGAGATCAAGCAGCGGCGGGAGATCGAGACCGTACGGGCGCGGGAGGAGGCCGAGACCGCGCGCGTGGTCGAGGAGGAGCGGCTGCGGGCCCAGGGCGCGTTCCTGCGCACCGAGGAACAACTCGGCGTACAGCGTGAGAACCAGGCCCGTGAGGTCGCCGTCGCCGCCAAGAACCGCGAGCGGGTGATCGCCATCGAGAGCGAGCGCATCGAGAAGGACCGGCTGCTGGAGGTCATCGCGCGGGAGCGGGAGACGGAGCTGACCCGGATCGCCGCCTCCAAGGAGGTCGAGGCGGAGAAGCGGGAGATCGCCGAAGTCATCCGCGAGCGCGTGGCCGTGGACCGTACGGTCGCCGAGCAGGAGGAGTCCATCAAGAAACTGCGCGCCGTCGAGGAGGCCGAGCGTGGGCGGCAGACGGTGATCATCGCCGCCGAGGCCGAGGCGCAGGAGAGGCTGGTCAAGGACATCAAGGCCGCGGAGGCCGCCGAGCAGGCGGCCACCCACCGCGCGGCCGAGGAACTCACCCTGGCCGAGGCCCGGTTGAAGACCGCCGACCTGGACGCGCGGGCCAAGCTGCGCCTCGCCGAGGGCGTCCAGGCGGAGGCCGCGGCGGAAGGTCTGGCCGTCGTCCAGGTCCGCGACAAGGAGGCCGAGGTCATCGAGAAGGCCGGCCGCGCGCAGGCCGAGGCGACCGAGGCGCGGATGCGTGCCGAGGCGGAAGGAGCCCGGGCCAAGGCGCTCGCCGAGGCGGCGGCCATCGGCGAGAAGCTGAAGGCGGAGGCGGCCGGTCTCACCGAGAAGGCGGCGGCGATGGCCGCGCTCGACGAGGCGTCCCGCGGTCACGAGGAGTACCGGCTCCGGCTGGAGGCGGACAAGGAAGTACGGCTCGCGGGACTCGAGGTCCAGCGGCAGGTCGCCGAGGCGCAGGCCACGGTGCTGGCCACCGGGCTGGAGAACGCCGACATCAACATCGTCGGCGGCGAGTCGGTCTTCCTCGACCGGCTGGTCGGGGCGATCGCGCTCGGCAAGGGCGTCGACGGCTTCGTCCAGCACTCCGAGACCGCGCAGGCGCTCGCGAAGCCGTGGCTGGACGGCACGTCGAGCTTCACCGACGACCTGAGCGGTGTCCTTGGTTCCGTCTCCACGGCCGACGTGCAGAACCTGACCGTCTCCGCCCTGCTGATGAAGCTGATGAAGACCGGTGGAGACAACGCCGGGCAGTTCCGGCAACTGCTGGAAAAGGCAGGCGAGCTGGGGCTCGCGGACACCTCCCTCACCGCCCTGAACGGCAGCGCCAGGGGTTGACCGACCCGCGGTCCGGAGCTGCCGTACAGGGGGTGGCAGCTCCGGACCGCGTTTTCTCCGACTTCCTGAGAGGGACACTCCATGACCACCGGTCCGGACACCGGCACGTACGAGGTGCTGCGCGACCGCCTCACCGCGCAGGCCGCCGAACTCGCCCGGCGCGCCGAGGCACTCAACACCCGCCGGACCGAGGAGTTCGGCTCCACCCGGATGGACCTGAGGGGTACCGAGCGGCTGCGCACCGAGCACGCCTGCGTGCCCCGCGACCTCGTCTCCGTGGGCGAGGTGCTGCTCTTCGGCCACAACGTCCTCGTCGGTCGGAAGCCCGAGACGACGGTCGGTGACGCCTTCGCTCTGTACGACCGTGATCTGAACCGGCTGCCCGAGGACGCCGTGCCCGGCCTGCTCGACGACCCCGCCTTCGTGCGCGAGTTCGGGGCGCTCCACCGCTACTACCGTCAGGCCCACCTGCTCCAGCTGCGCCGCGTCGACGGCAAGTTGCTCGCCGTGTTCCGGACCGGTGAGAAGGCCGAAGACATCCGTGTCCTGCGCTGGTCGCTGTCGGACGACGGCCGGGCGGGCTTCCTGGACGCGCGCGGCGACCGCGACCACGTCTTCCCGCCCTCCCACGACTTCGAGTGGACCGGCACGACCCGCGAGGACCACGTCCTGGGCAGGCACCCGCACGTGTCCGTCGAGGACGCGGTCTTCGTCGGGACGGTCGGCGGCGCCCTCACGGTCAAGGTCGATGACGACACCGAGACGGACCAGGGCATCTACACCGAGCCCGTGGACGAGCCGCTCCAGTCCCTCGCCGACGCGGACATCGCGTACGCGCGCGTGGGCGCCCTCATTCTGCTGGACATCCTGCCCTACAAGGAGGATGTCCACCGCTACCTGGTGTTCGACACCCTCACCCGCACCGTCGTACGCCTCGACGGCGTCGGGCAGGCGTGCCGCCGCCTGCCCGAGGACGAGGGCATCGTCTTCCCCGGCGGGTACTGCCTCGCCGGCGGCCCGCACAAGACCTTCGACGGCATCGACAGCGCCGACCTGGAGTTCGAGCGCGTGGTGCGCTCGCCCAACGGCGAGGACGTGCTGTTCGCGTTCCACGCGCGGGCGGAGGGCCGCAGCCTGCTGCTGCCGTACAACATGATCCGCAAGGAGGTCGCGTCCCCGCTGTCCTGCCACGGCTGGGCACTCTTCGACGACGGTGGGCTCGTGGCGCTGCGGGCCGGCGGCGACGAGCCGCAGCGGGTGCACCCCGTCCAGCTGTGGCGCTCGCCGTATCTCTCCGACACCCATGCCGCCGCGCGGCCCGTCGGCACCGGACCGCTGGCCCGCGTCGGCAACGCCGACCTCGTGCGGGGCATCTCCGACTGTCTGTCCATCACGCGCGCGGTCGCCGAGACCACCCCGACGAGCGAGGTGTACGAGGCGCTGGCCGCCGCGTGCGTCCGGGCCGCCGACACCCACCACTGGCTGGGGGAACCCGAACTCGGGGATCTGCACGAGCCGCTCACTCAGGTGCGGGGTACCGCTGAGCAGGTGCTGGCCGAGTTCGAGACCGTCCAGGCCCTCACCCGCCAAGCCGCCGACGCGCTCGCGGAGGCCGCCGCGCGGGTCGCCGGGGTCGTACGACGTCTGCGCGGCGAGGCTCCGCGTGGTGCCGCCTCCTGGGTCAGGGGACTGACGGAACTCCGGCGCGCCCAGGGGCATCTGCTCACCCTCAAGGACCTGCGGTACGCCGACACCGCCCGCATCGACGCACTCGCCGCCGATGTCGAGACCGACCTCGCCACCTTCGGTCAGCGGGCGGTCGCCCACCTCGCCCGCGAGGACGCCTTCGCCGACCACCAGGCCGACATCGGGCACCTGGTCGCCGCCGCCGAGGCGATCGCCACTGTTGCCGAGGCGGCGCCGGTCGCCGCCCGTCTCGACGAACTCGCCGAGGGCCTGCGTACGGTGACCGAGGTCGTCGCCGGTCTGGACGTCGGCGACGCCACCGTGCGTACGTCCATCCTGGAACGCATCGCCGAGGTCCTGGGCGGCGTCAATCGCGCCCGCGCCACCCTCGACGGCCGCCGCCGTGCACTCCTCGACCACGAAGGACGCGCCGAGTTCGCCGCCGAGTTCGCCCTGCTCGGCCAAGCCGTCACGGGCGCGCTCGCGGCCGCGGACAGCCCCGAGACGTGCGACGAGCAACTCGCCCGCGTGCTGGTGCAGGTGGAGAACCTGGAGTCCCGGTTCGCCGAGTTCGACGACTTCCTCGGCACCCTCGCGGACAAGCGCGACGAGGTCCACGAGGCGTTCACCGCCCGCAAGCAGACCCTGGCCGACGCCCGCTTCCGCCGGGCCGAACGCCTCGCCGACTCCGCGGCCCGGGTACTGGCGACGGTCGCCCGGCGCGCGGCCGCGCTCGCCGACCTGGACGCCGTCACCACGTACTTCACCACCGACCCGGTGCCCGCCAAGGTCCGCCGCCTCGCCGACGAACTACGCGCACTCGGCGACCAGGTCAGGGCGGAGGAAGTCGACGGCCGCCTCAAGACCGCCCGCCAGGAGGCCCTGCGCGCCCTGCGCGACCGCACCGACCTGTACACCGACGACGGCCGCACCCTGCGCCTGGGCACCCACCGTTTCGCCGTCAACACCCAGCCCCTCGACCTGACCCTGGTCCCGCACGGCGACACCCTCGCCTTCGCACTCACCGGCACCGACTACCGCGCACCGATCACGGACCCCGACTTCGCCGCCACCCGCCCGTACTGGGACCGCCCGCTGCCCTCGGAGTCCCCGCAGGTCTACCGCGCCGAGCACCTCGCCGCCCGCCTGCTGGACCAACACGGCCCGGCGGCCCTGGCCGAGGCCGACCTGCCCGCGCTCGTGAGGCAGGCGGCCGAGGCGGCGTACGACGAGGGATACGAGCGCGGTGTCCACGACCACGACGCCACCTTGATCCTCGCCGCACTCCTGCGCCTGCACGAGGGCGCGGGCCTGCTGCGCCACGAGCCCGCCGCCCGCGCCACCGCCCAGCTGTTCTGGGCGCACGGCACGACGGGAGGGCAACCGCGAGAGGTGGACCCGGCGCGCGGTGTCGCTGGCCCGCGCTCGGGACACGTTCGGCATGGTGCCCGCGATCGCCGACCTGCGGCAGGACCTGGCACACGCGATCACCGGAGAGGCCGCGGATGCCGCCGCCGCGTACCTCTTCGAGGAGCTGACCAGCGGCCCCGACGGTTTCGTCATCAGTGCCGGCACTCGCACGCTGCTCGACAAGTTCCGCCGCACGGTGGGCACATCGGCGTACGACGACGACCTCGCCGCACTCGGCGACCTGGCCGAACGCAGGCAGCTCGTCGAGGCCTGGCTCTCCTCGTACACGTCTTCCACCGGCACGGACATCACCGCCGGCGACCTGGCCGAGGCCGTGGCGGCCGAGCTCTGCCCGGACCTGCCCCGCCACGAGTCCGACGCACGGCTGACCGAGACCGTCGAGGGCCTGCGCGGTACCCACCCGCGGATCACCGGCCGTACGCTCACGGTCCGCGTCGACGAACTCCTCTCTCGGACACACGCCTTCCGTACCCATGAGGTGATCGGCCACCGTGCTTACCAGCGCCGCCGTACCGCATTGGTGGCCGCCGAGCGCACGCGCATCCGCCTGGACGAGTACCGGCCGCGGGTGATGTCCACGTTCGTCCGCAGCAGGCTCATCGACGAGGTGTACCTCCCGCTCATCGGCGACAGCCTGGCCAAGCAGCTCGGCAGCACGGGGGAGTCCAAGCGCACCGACACCGGCGGCCTGCTCCTGCTCGTCTCCCCGCCGGGCTACGGCAAGACGACGCTCATGGAGTACGTCGCCGACCGCCTCGGCCTGGTCCTGGTGAAGGTCAACGGCCCGGCGCTGGGGCACGCCGTCACCTCCTTCGACCCTGCCGAGGCCCCGAACGCCACGGCCCGCCAGGAGATCGAGAAGATCAACTTCGCGCTGGAGGCGGGCAACAACACCCTCCTCCACCTGGACGACATCCAGCACACCTCGCCCGAACTGCTGCAGAAGTTCATCCCGCTGTGCGACGCCACCCGCCGCATCGAGGGCGTGTGGAACGGGCAGCCGCGCACCTACGACCTGCGCGGCAAGCGGTTCGCCGTCTGCATGGCGGGCAACCCCTACACCGAGTCCGGCAGCCGGTTCCGCGTCCCCGACATGCTCGCCAACCGCGCCGACGTGTGGAACCTCGGTGACGTCCTCACCGGCAAGGACGCCGTCTTCGCGCTCAGCTTCATCGAGAACGCGCTCACCGCCAACCCGGTGCTCGCCCCGCTCGCCGGCCGCGACCGCACCGACCTCGACCTGCTGATCCGCCTCGCCGAGGGTGACACGACGGCCCACGCCGACCGGCTGACCCACTCGTACGCGCCCGCCGAACTGGAGCGGATCCTGACCGTCCTTCACCACCTGCTGACGGCCCGCGACACCGTCCTCGCCGTCAACGCCGCCTACATCGCCTCCGCCGCGCAGACCGACACCACCCGCACCGAACCGCCCTTCCAGCTCCAGAGCTCCTACCGCACCATGAACAAGATCGCCCAACGCGTCCAGCCCGTCATGAACGACACCGAGCTCGCCGCGCTGATCGACGACCACTACACCGCCGAGGCCCAGACCCTCACCACCGGCGCCGAGGCCAACCTGCTGAAACTGGCGGAGCTGCGCGGCACCCTCACACCCGAACAGGCCCTGCGCTGGACGGAGTTGAAGGCGGCATACGTCCGCACCCAAACCCTGGGCGGACCCGACGACGACCCTCTCACCCGCGCGGTCGCCACCCTCGGTCTGCTCGCCGACCGAATCGCGGCCGTCGAGACGGCGATCAACCGCGCCGCCGACCCACGCCACTTGATCGCTGGAGGGCGTGTGCGAAGTCCCGCGCAGGACAGGTGAGGTGGCAGTCCCTGTGCTGGTGGAGTAGGGACGACGGGGCGGTGAGTCGAATATCCGACGGCTCTCTCACATGCGGCGTGGGCGGTGCCGGCGCCACTCGTGCCGCCGCCGAGGATGGTGTCCCGCCCTGTGGTGTAGCGATCAAGCCGACGGAATCGCCAGGTCGCGGCCCGAGTCGCGCGCCGGAGGCCCAATCCGCCTCGCCGCTTCGGGGCATGTAGCTGGGAAGATGCCCGCCCAAACATTCGCCGCGGGGGATCACCGACGCCCGTGTCTACCGGATCCTGCCGACGTAATCCGGTCAAGCGGCGCATCGGCATCGTCGAAGGCCGGCTCCTGTTCATCATGTGGCTGTGCCTGCCCCCGAGCGCCACGGGCAACCGTCCGGCCGCGCCACCCGTCACCCTGGAACGGCGACCAGCTCGGCGTACGACGTCGTCGCACCCCAACTGACCGTGGAGCGCCGCCGGCTCACCGAGGATCCGACGCCGAGTGACTGGCTCCCGCGCGACCGGGTTGTGCGGCCCTCGTGTCCGTCGAGCCGCCGGAGTTGCCCCGTTCCTCCAGGTCGAAGTCCACGTCCACCACGCCCTCGACGGCGCGTACCAGGCGGGCGGCCACAGGGATCAGGGACGTGTCGCGGACGCGGCCGGAGAGCGTGACGACGCCGTCGTGCACGGCGACGCGGATCGCCGAGGCGGGGGAGGGGAACAGGTAGGACACCACCTCGCGGCGGACCTCCTCGGCGATCTCCTCGTCGCCGCGCAGGAACACCTTGAGCAGGTCGGCCCGGCTGACGATGCCCTCCAGCATGCCCAGCTCGTTCACCACGGGCAGCCGCTTGACCTTGGAGTGGGCCATGGTGCGGGCGGCCTGGGCGAGGGTGGCGTCCGGGCGGGTGGTGAGGGCCGGGGAGGTCATCAGCTCCTCCGCGGTGACCGCGCCGGCCTTCGCCAGGTCGGAGAGGCGGCGCAGCTGGGTGTACCGGTCGGGGTCGCTGTCGCGGAACTCCTCCTTGGGCAGCAGATCCGCCTCGGAGACGACGCCGACGACCCGGCCCTCGCCCTCCAGAACGGGCAGGGCGCTGGCCTTCCAGTCCTGCATCAGCTGCACGATCTCCTTGAAGGTCGCCTCGCGGCCGACGGCGGCGACCGTGTGGGTCATGACGTCGCTGACGATGTGCGGGGTGCCGTGCATGGTCACTCCTTCGGTTCAGACGTAGCTGCCGGAGCCGTACGGCGCGTACAGGTCCAACAGGCGGATCCGGGCGGAGCGCAGGCGGTGGGCGAGCACGTCACCGACCCACTGGGCCAGGGCGTGGCCCATGGCCGGGTCGTCCTGGCACATCAGGCGGACGGCCGTCGCGTCGAACTCGTAGGCCCGCACGGGGGTCGTCGCTTCGGCACCCAGGTGATAGGCGTGCGGTGCGAACAGCCAGGACCAGCCCACCAGTTCGTTGTGCCGCAGGGTCTCGATGACCACCGCGCGACGTCCGGGAACGTGCATGTCGAGCTCGATGGTTCCGGTACGGATGATCCAGAACCGGTCGGCCCGGCCGCCCTCCTCGAACAGTCGCGTCCCCTGCGGGATCGTCACCTCACGAGCGACGCGCATGAGCCGGTGCCGGTGCTCGGCGGGCAGGGCGCGCAGCATGCTGGGCGTGGGCGTGGGCGTGGTGATCATGGCGTGCCTCCCGACGGTATGGGAACTACCAGTGCCAGCCTGTGCCCCTCACCGACGTCGGCCCATGGGCCACTCGGCCCGTCTGCCGGGCCACTCGGCTCCGCCCAAGACGACCTTCGGCACCATCGCGCGGCCTCATGGGTTCACCGGGTGCGTCGACTCGGCCCAGGCCTTCCCCTCTGAGGCCGTACTGAGGGCGTACTGAGGCCGGACACGGCACCCAACGGTCCCTGAAGGCAGGGCCGTTCAGCCCCACGGCCACGGTCCTTCGGCACTCGGTGGTCGCCGCCCCGCGGCACGAGAGTGAGGGGCGTCAGGAACCGACCGGACGGTTCCCCCTCCCCGAAGGGATCACCACCATGGCCGTGCACGAGCACCCTCACCGGAGCCCGGGTTTCCACCTGCCGTCCTTCCGCAGGCGCCGGACCGCTTCCGCAACCGACTCCGCCGCGTCGGCGCTCATCGGCACGGACACCGCGCCGGCCTACGCGTTCGCGTCCCTGCGCCTGCTCACCGGGTTCGTCTTCCTGTGGGCCTTCCTCGACAAGACCTTCGGTCTCGGCTACGCCACGCAGTCCGGCAAGGGCTGGATCGACGGCGGCTCGCCCACTCAGGGCTTCCTCGGTGGAGTGGCCGTCGGGCCGATGGAGTCCACCTTCCACTCCTGGGCGGGCGACGCCTGGGCGGACTGGTTGTTCATGCTCGGTCTGCTCGGCATCGGCGTCGCACTGATCGCCGGTGTGGCGCTGCGGCTCGCGGCCGTCGCGGGCACCGTGATGATGGCGCTGATGTGGGTCGCCGAGTGGCCGCCCGCCCAGCACCTCTCGGACGGCTCGCCGAGCATGTCGACGAACCCGTTCGCCGAGTACCACCTCGTCTACGCCGTCGTCCTGATCGCCCTGGCCGCCGCCTCCGCCGGCGACACCCTGGGCCTCGGCCGACTGTGGGCCAGGCTTCCGCTCGTCGGCCGCAACCGCTGGCTGCGTTGACCGAGGAAGGCACGGCGGGCCCGTCGGCGGGTCCGCCGTACCGACGACCGGCCAGGGCCGGTCGGCCCCCGGCAGGGACATGCGGCCCCTGCCGGGGGCCTCATCCGCAGACGACGCTCGAATCGGGACCCCGAGCCAGGAGTCGGGGACCCCTGTTCAGGAGGTGGAGACCATGACCCAGGCCGAGACCATGCCCCAGGCGGAGACCATGCCCCGCACCGTCACCGTCGGCCTCGACGGCACGCGCGAGAGCCGCGCGGCGGCCGAGTGGGCGGCCCGCGAGGCACAGTTGCTCGGCCTGCCGCTGAAGCTGGTCCAGGTCTGGGAGCCCGCACCGGCACCCATGGCGCAGGCGCCGCTGCTCGGAGCCGAGACCCGGCAGCACTGGACCGAGCGCATTCCCCGGGAGACTTCCGAGGGGCTCCGGCTGCGCCACCGCGGCCTCGACGTGACCACCGAGCAGCTCTCCGGCCGACCGGCCGAGGTACTGACCGACGTGGCGCGGGACGCCGAACTGCTGGTCCTCGGCTCGCGCGGACTGGGCGGGATCGGCGGATTCGTGGTCGGTTCCGTGGGCCTGGCGGTCGTGGCGCACGCCGAGCGGCCGGTCGTCCTGGTCCGGGCCGGAGAACAGGCCGCCGACGAGCACGAGACGGACCCGGCCGGCATCCCGTCCGCAGCGACCCCGTTCCGGCCCGTCGTCCTCGGCCTCGACATCGAGAACCCGGACGAGGAGCTGATCGCCTTCGCGTTCGCCGCCGCCGTCCGCCGCGCGACGTCCCTGCGGGTCGTCCACGGCTGGAACCCACCCCCGTACTACGCCTACGGCCTGTCCGTGGACCTCGAACTCCACGGCGAACTGTCCCGGCGCGAGACCGCCGTCCTGACCGAGGTCCTGGCCCCGTGGCGCGAGAAGTTCCCGGACGTCGAGGTCGGCGAGGAGTCCTCCTACGGCAGCCCCGGCCACCACCTCGTCGACGCCTCCCGCGAGGCCTCGCTGGTCGTCGTGGGCCGGCGCATCCGCCGCAGCCCGTTCGGCGCCCACATCGGCTCCGTCGCCCATACCGTCCTGCACCACTCCACCGCCCCCGTCGCCGTCGTACCCCATCCCTGAGGAGGAACCGTCATGAAGGCAGCGGTTGTCCGAGCCTTCGGCACGCCCCTGGTCATCGAGGACCGGCCGGACCCCGAGCCCGGCCCCGGCCAGGTGCGCGTCCGTGTCGAGGCCTCCGGGCTGTGCCACACCGACATCCACGCCGCCCACGGCGACTGGCCGGTCCGGCCGAACCCGCCGTTCGTGCCCGGTCACGAGGGTGTCGGCCTCGTCGAGAAGCTCGGCGACGGGGTCACCTGCCTCTCCGTCGGGCAGCGGGTCGCCGTGCCCTGGCTGGGCAGGGCCTGCGGGCGGTGCGAGCACTGCCTGTCCGGCTGGGAGACGCTGTGCGAGCAGCAGATCAACACCGGTTACGGCTGCGACGGCGGCCATGCCGAGAAGATGCTCGCCTGGGCCGACTTCGCCCAGCCGGTGCCCGAGGGCGTCACCGCCGTCGACGCCGCCCCGCTGACCTGCGCCGGAGTGACGACGTACAAGGCGCTCAAGGTCGCCGACGTGCGGCCCACGCAGCTCGTGGCGATCTCCGGGATCGGCGGACTCGGTCACCTGGCCGTGCAGTACGCGAAGATCGCCGGAGCGCTGGTCGCGGCGATCGACGTCACCGACGAGAAACTCGAACTCGCCACCGAACTGGGCGCGGACCTCGTCATCGACGCCCGCAAGGACGACGTGGGCGAGGTACTCAAGCGGCACGGCGGCGCGCACGCGGCGATCGCCCTGGCCGTGAACGAGGCCGCCTTCGCCGCCGTCAACTCCGGACTGCGGCGCGGCGGCAGGCTCGTCATGGTCGCCCTGCCCGCGCACGGCACCGTCCAGGTCCCGATCTTCGACACCGTCCTGAACGGCACCAGCGTGATCGGGTCGATCGTCGGTACCCGGCAGGACCTCTCCGAGGTGTTCCAGCTGCACGCGGCCGGCCGCACCCGGGTCATCTCCGAGACCCGGCCGCTGGCCTCGGTCAACGAGTCCATCGACGAGGTGCTGCGCGGCCAGGTCAGGGCCCGCATCGTCTTCGACCTCGGTACCGGACGGTGAGCGCGATGGAGCTTCCGGTCGTCGTCGGTGTCGACGGCTCCGAGTCGAGTCTGCGGGCCGTCGACTGGGCCGCCGACGAAGCCGCCCTGCGCGGGGTGCCGCTGCGGCTGGTGTTCGCCTCCCTGTGGGAGCACTACGAGGGCTCCCAGCTGGCCGAGGCCCTGGGCAAGCAGTCCGAGCGGGTACGGGCGCAGAACATCATGGACTCCGTGGCCCTGCGCGCCCACCGCCGTCAGGCCGACGTGAAGGTCTCCACTCATGTGGAGCCCGAGGAACCCGACTACGTGTTGGTGCGGGAAAGCCGCAGCGCCTCCCTGCTGGTGACGGGCAACCGCGGCCGCACCGGCCTCGCCGAGGCGCTGCTGGGCTCCGTGAGCCTGACCGTCGCCGGGCACGCGCACTGCCCGATGGTCGTCGTGCGGGGCGACCACGACGACCGGACCCTGCCAGGGACGTACGACCGCATCGTCCTGGGTGTCGGTGAGGGGCCGACGGCCCCCGTGGCGGTGCGTTTCGCCGTCGAGGAGGCACAACGACGCCGAGTGCCGGTGGAAGCGCTGCGGGCCTGGCGATGCCCCGCGCACGAGAGCACCGACCATCCGCTGCTGACCGGGGAGCCGGCCCGCCTGCACGAGCAGCGGGCCGTGGAAGACCTGGAAGCAGCGCTCAAGGAAGTTCCCGCCGACGTCGACCTGCGGCGCCGTACGGTCGAGGGCCACCCCCGGACCGTGCTGGTCGAGGCCTCGCACCGCGCCGGCCTCCTGGTGATCGGGGCCCGGCGCGGACAACGGCACTTCGGGCTGCAACTGGGCCGGGTGGCCCACGGCGTCCTGCACCACTCCGCCTGCCCGGTCGCCATCGTGCCCGAACGGGCATGACCGCGGAGACCGGCTCTCAGAGACTCGCCGCGTGATCGGGGACGTAGGTCTGCAGATCGCGCGGCGGGCGCTCGTAGCCGGTCGACCTCGGCCGCTCCGGCAGTTCCAGGACCGGAGGCGGCACGTCGTGGTACGGCACCGAACCCAACAGGTGGGCGATCATGTTCAGACGCGCCCGGCGCTTGTCGTCGCTCTCCACGACGTACCACGGCGCCTCCGAGACGTCGGTGTGCACCAGCATCTCGTCCTTGGCCCGGGAGTACGCCTCCCAGCGGGTGAGCGACTCCAGGTCCATCGGCGAGAGCTTCCAGCGCCGCAGCGGGTCCTCCAGGCGCTTGCGAAACCGCTCCTGCTGCTCGGTGTCGCTCACCGAGAACCAGTACTTGCGCAGCACGATCCCGTCCTCCACCAGCATCCGCTCGAAGATCGGGCACTGGCGCAGGAACAGCTGGTACTCCTCCTTGGTGCAGAAGCCCATCACGTGCTCGACACCGGCCCGGTTGTACCAGGACCGGTCGAACAGCACGATCTCCCCGGCGGCCGGCAGATGCTCGACGTAGCGCTGGAAGTACCACTGGGTGCGCTCGCGCTCGGTCGGCTTCGGCAGCGCCGCGATCCGTGCGACCCGGGGGTTGAGGTGCTCGGCGACCCGCTTGATGGTGCCGCCCTTGCCCGCCGCGTCCCGGCCCTCGAAGACCACGACCAAGCGGACGCCCTCCGCCCGCACCCACTCCTGGAGCTTCACCAACTCCGTCTGAAGCCGCAGCAGTTCCTGCTCGTACACCTTGCGCGGCACCCTCGCCGCGTCCCTGCCGGCCATGCCGCCTCCACCACCCGATGACCCGCCCTCGGAGCCATCCCCAGTCCACGGTCGAACACCAGAACGTCACCGTACGTTCCGACGACGACCTGCGCACCCCGGACGCGCACCGGCGAGCACCTCCACGTCGTGCGGGGCCGGACGGACTCCGGCGGCGGGTGATCCGGCCGCCCCGGTCGGCGTGACCGATCCGGCCGTTCTCCGGCGGGGCCGTACGGCCCCTGTTCGCCAGGCCGTCGGGGCAGCAGTCTCGACATCGGAACGAGCAGCCCGGAGCCAGGAGGCGCGCACATGGTTCGGTACGTTGTCGCGGGAGTCGACGCATCCCCGGAAAGTCTCGCCGCCGCCCACTGGGCGGCTCGGGAGGCGCTGCGACGCGGCGCCCCCTTGCGGATCGTGCACGTCTGGCAGTGGCACCCGCACCCCTCCACCGCCGTGCCCCTGGGTACGGCCCAGCGTGACTGGGCCGAGCGGACACTGAACGGCGTCGTCGCCGGCGTCCGTGCCGCGCACCCGGAGCTGGAGATCGTCGACCACCTGGTGAGGTCGGACTCCGTCGTCACCGCGCTGGTCGCGGCGGCCGACGAGGCGGAGGTGTCGGTGCTCGGTTCCCAAGGGCTGGGCGCCTTCGCCGGGTTCGTGGTCGGCTCGGTCTCCCAACGCGTGGTCGCGCGCTCTACGCGCCCCGTCGTGGTCGTACGAGCGGGCGCGACCGCGGCGGACGACCACCTGCCGGTGGCCGACGGGATCTCGCCCGACGAGATCCCGGACATCCCCAGCCGAGACGTCGTCCTCGGCCTCGACACCGGCCACCCCTGCGACGAGCTGATCGAGTTCGCGTTCCAGTCCGCCCGCCGCTACGGCGCCACACTGCACGTGCTGCACGTCTACGGCGCCTCGGGCCAACTCACGGATGACGCCGGGCCGGGTCCGGCACCTGGACCGGAGCTGCTGGCCCGACACGAACACGCCGTCGTCGCGACCCTGCGTTCATGGGGCGCGAAGTTTCCGGACGTGTCCGTGGTGGAGACCGTACGGGAGGGGCGGGTGGCCGGCGAACTCGTGCGCGCCTGTTCCGGAGCGTCCCTCGCCGTCGTGGGCCGCCGTACTCGCGCAGGTCGTCCGGGTGGCCACATCGGGCCGGTGACCCACGCGGTGCTGCACCACGTCCGCTGCCCGGTGGCGGTCGTGCCGCACGACTGAACAAGGGTGTGCGCTGTGGGGAGGGAGAGGGACGGGGACCTGGCGCCGGACGTCCGCGGTCTGCGGCGCACCGGCCGGCGCCGCTCGGTCCGGCACGGGTCAGCTCGTCCGCTGGCTCCACAGCGGGCCGACCAGATCCCACTCCTCGCTCCAGCGGGCGATGCGGCGCCGGTCGAGTCCCCAGCGCGCGGCCCTCCCGGCACCGAACGCCGCCCCGGTCACGGCGAGGGCGGCGACGGCCCCCAGGAAGCCAGCCTCCAGGACCGCGTTCGTGGGGCTGGGCGGTGCGGTGGTCAGGTTCCCCTGCCGGTCCGTCCAGACCACGATCCTGGATCCGGCCTTCTGGCCGGATTTCACCAGGGTGCTGTCGGTGCGGGTGGAGCCGTCCGGGGTCGTCCACCGGACCTTCGCCACCGCCCGGTAGCTCTTCGCCGAGGCGGACGCGGTGTCGGCGAGGAGTACGGCCCGTACCGAGGTCCGCTCCGCGCGCTGCTGTGAGAAGACCTCGTCCGCGGCCCCGGCCGTCAACGTGCCGGCGAGCGTGCCGCCCACGACGGCGATCACCCACACGGTCAGCACGAGCCACGCCTCGAGAACGTCGTCACGTCGCCGCAGCGGGCTGTTCCGCCACCGCCACAGCCTCTTCGTCGTACGCCTGCCTTCGCGCATCGCCACGCACCTCCCGGTCACGGTCACTGTCAGCAAGGTGGCATCGGGGCCCCGGCCGTGGCATGGGCCGACCAGGCGGCCGGTGAGGGCCGAACGGGGGCCAAGTCCGGAGTCGCCAAGGGCCGTTCAGCCCCCCATCGCCCACCGAGCCGGCGCACCGGCAGGCTTTCGGCGCCGCGGCCCGCACTGCCCTGGTCGGCCACCGGCGAGGGACCATCGGCCCCTCGCCATGCGGCCGCCGTACTCCCACGCTCGAAGGCATCGGTACTGTCCGACGCCCCACGGGAGGTGCGCCATGCGAACCGTGACTCTGGATGCCGCGACCCTCGAAGCCTGTGTCTCGGCGGCGGTGGCCGCGCCCTCGTACTTCAACACCCAGCCGTGGCGCTACCGGCTGGACCCCGACACCGTGACCTTCGAGGTACGCGCCGCACCGGAGCGGAGCCTGCGCCACGCGGATCCCACGGGCCGCGCCCTGCACCTGTCGGTGGGCGCGTCCGTGTTCAACCTCCGTGTCGCGGTGGCCCACTTCGGGTGGTCACCCGTCGTACGCCTGCTGCCCGACTGCGACGAACCCGGTCTGCTGGCGACCGTCCGGCTGACGACGCCCGGCCGTCGGCCCGGAGCAAGCCATCGCCGTGACCTGTACGCCGCGATCTGGCGCAGGCACAGCAGCAGGTTCCCCTTCTCCGACCGCCCACTCCCTCCGGCGGTCCGTGCCGAACTCGGCGAAGCCGCCCACGCGGAGGGAGCGTCCCTCGCGTTCCCCGAGGCGGTCGAGACGACGCGCCTGCTGCGGCTGTCCGCCGAGGCCGAGCGGCGCAACCGCGCCGCCCCCGATCGCAGTGTGGAGAGCCGACGCTGGGTGCACGCGGCTCGGGACGACCGGGCGGACATCGGTATCCCGTCGGACACCCTCGGACGGCAGGACGCGCGGGAACGCATTCCGATGCGTGACTTCACCGCGCAGCGGCACCCCGAACGGCTGCTCGCCCAGGACTTCGAGACCGCCCCCGCCATCGCGCTGCTCACCACCGGGCACGACCGCCGCACCGACTGGCTGCACGCCGGCCAGGCCCTCGAGCACGTCCTGCTGGTGGCCACGGCCCACGGACTGCGCGCGTCCCTGCTGCACCAGCCCATGGAGTGGCCGGACCTGCGCCGGGACCTGAGCCCCGTACCGGATCACACCGGGCACGCCCAGATACTGATCCGACTCGGCTACGGCCCGGAAGGCCCCGCCACTCCGCGGCGCGACCCGCGAGCGGTGCTCGACCCGGAACCGCCGTGACCCGGGCCCCCTCGGCGCCGAACGGGGGCCGACCGGCCCAAGCGAACGCGGAGCACCCGGTACAGGCTGGACATGTGGGGCCCTCCCGGCTCCGCCGGAACGAGGAGGAACGGTCATGAAGGGCTTCGTCTACCTCGGCGCCGGCCAGTCCGCCTGGCAGGACGTCCCGGATCCCGCGATCAAGGAACCGACCGACGTGATCGTGCGCGTGGACGCGGTCACCATCTGCGGAACGGACCTGCACATCCTCGAGGGAGACGTGCCCGAGGTGCGCCCCGGCACGGTCCTGGGCCACGAGGCGGTCGGCGAGATCGTCGAGACCGGCAGCGACGTCCGCACCGTACGGCCGGGCGACCGGGTCCTGGTCTCCTGCATCACCGCCTGCGGCCGCTGCCGCTACTGCCGCGAAGGGGCGTACGGCCAGTGCCTGGGGGGCGGGGGCTGGATCCTCGGCCACCTCGTCGACGGCACGCAGGCCGAGTACGTGCGCGTACCCCACGCCGACCTCTCCGTGCACCCGTTGCCCGCGACCCTGGACTCCCGGGACGCCGTGCTGCTGGCCGACATCTTCCCGACGGCCTACGAGGTCGGCGTGCTCAACGGACACGTGCGGCCCGGCGACACCGTCGCCGTCGTCGGCGCCGGACCGATCGGGCTGGCCGCGGTCGTCACGGCCCGGCTGTACACACCGGAACGGATCCTCGTGGTGGACCCGGCCGTGTCCCGGCTGGACGCCGCCCGCCGGCTCGGTGCCGACGCCGTGGCGACCCTCGACGACGATCCCGCGCAACTGGTCCGGGACCTCACCGACGGCCTCGGTGCCGACGTGGTCATCGAGGCGGTGGGCGTCCCCGAGAGCTTCGAGATGTGCACGCGCATGGTGCGGCCCGGCGGACACGTGGCGAACGTCGGCGTGCACGGCAGGCCCGCGACGCTGCACCTGGAAGACCTGTGGATCAAGAACGTGACGATCACGACCGGGCTGGTGGACACCTCGTCCACGCCGACCCTGCTGCGGATGGCCACAGCCGGCCGGCTGCCCACCTCGTCGCTGGTCACCCACTCCTTCCCGCTCCAACACATGGAGGAGGCGTACGACGTCTTCTCCCGCGCGGCCGACACCGGCGCGCTCAAGGTCGTGCTCGGCGGGACACGGCACGACACCCTGGCCGTTCCGGCGGCCTGAGGACGCAAGGAGGCGAGAGCCGTGCTCGAACAGGCACCGGCCGCCACGGCGACGCCGTCGGTCGACTCCGCACGCGGTGACCTCGGGCGGCGGCTCGCGCGCCGACGCACCGAACTCGGTCTGAGCCGACGGGAGGTGGCCGCCCGGGCGGGCATGGACCCCGGCTACCTCCGCTACCTGGAGGAGACCTCCACCGCGGCCCCCGGCACCAGCGCGCTCATGCGGCTCGCCGGTGCCCTGAGGACCACCCTGACCGCGCTCACCGGCGGCGACGCCGAACGCCCGCCCGGCCTGGGACAGGCATCCCGCGCGCCGGAGTTCGTGGCGCTGGACGTCGAGGAGTGCCGGCGGAGGCTGTCGACACACGGCGTGGGCCGGCTCGCGGCGCTCACGTCCGAGGGACAGACGGTCCTGCCGGTCAACTACAGCGTCGTGGACGGCGCGATCGTCTTCAGGACGGCCCCCCACTCCCTGCTCGCACAAGTACTCGGAGCCAGGGTCGCCTTCGAGGTCGACCACATCGACGACACCTTCAGCAAGGGCTGGAGCGTCCTGGTCCGCGGGCCCGCACAACAGGTGACGGACCCCGCCGCCGTGCGCCGGCTGGCGGCCCACGCGTACAGCAGCCCCTGGGCGGGCGGTCGACGGGACCTGTGGGTGCGCGTCGAACCGGACGACATCACCGGCCGGCTGATCAGGGAGCGGTCCTTCGACGGCAGGTGAGCGAACCCGCTGCCGCGCCGGTCGCTCCGTGCTGCGGACTGCCCCGGGGTGAGCGTCGGACGGCGGTCGGGCGGCGCGGCGGTGGGCGGCGAGATCAGGACCGTCCGGCGGAACTTCGGGACCTGTGGCCCCTCCTGCCACAGGGCCGCGGGCGGCGACAGTGGAGCACGTCCTGAAGGAGGCCCACATGTCCCGCACCGTAACCGCCGGCCTGGACGGCTCAGCCGAGAGCGTCGCCGCCGCCGACTGGGCCGCCCGCGAAGCCCTGCTGCGGTCGCTCCCGCTTCGTCTCGTGCACGCCGGAGACCAACCGCCGTACGGCTACGTGCCGTTCGCGGGCGAGACCGTCGCACCGCCCGATGTGGACCGGGCCGCGAGCATGCTGCACGAGGTCGGAGTGTCGCTCACCCGCCGTCACCCCGGCCTGCTCGTCACCTCCGGTCGTCCGGCCGGCCGCCCGGCGGTCGCGCTGACCGAGGCCGCGAGTGAGGCGGAGGTACTGGTGCTCGGCTCGCGGGGCCTGGGCCGGGCCGCCGGACACCTGCTCGGTTCCGTGGCGTCGGCCGTCGTGGCCCGGGCCGAGCAGCCGGTGGTCCTGGTACGGGTCGCGGACGAGCGGCGACCGGACGACGCGGGGACCGCAACGGCCTTCCCGGCGGATCCGTATCGAGACGTCGCTGTCGGCCTGGACCTGCACGACCCTCCGGCCGACACCGTCCTGGAGTTCGCCTTCGACGCGGCCGCACGACGCGGCGGCACCCTGCGGGTCATCCATGGCTGGAGTCCCTCCGCCACCCGGGCTGGACGCGGACCGGAGGAACCGGACGTGGAACACGGCGAGTTGCTCACCGACGCCCTGCGGCCGTGGCGGGAGAAGTTCCCCCAGGTCGAGGTGGCCGAGGAACCGGTGATCGGTACCGCGGGAGCACACCTGGTGGACGCCTCCCACCATGTCTCACTCGTCGTCGTGGGCCGCGGTCGCCGCTCCGCACCGCTGGGCCCCCGCATCGGCCCGGTGACCCATCAGGTCCTGCGGGAGGCGGTCGCGCCGGTCGCGGTGGTGCCCCACGACTGAGCCACGGCCCTGTGAAATCACGGCCCCGCGAAGTCACGGCACTGCGAAGCCATGCCCCGCGAACTGCCGGAACGGCCGACGACGGTTCGGTGCTCAGGCGGCCACGAGGCGCAGTCCGGTGACCAGATCCGGGCGGATGCGGACCGCGTAGTCCATGGTCCGCTCCACCCAGGGGCGCAACAGCCCTTGATAGCGGACCAGTTCGTGCGGGTCGGTGACCAGTTGGGCGTATCCCGTCACCATCACGCTCCAGCCGAGGTGGGTGTCCGGGTCGATGGCGTCGGCCTCGTACGCGACGACGACACCCGGGTCCCGCGCCTGCTGGGCCTGTGAGGTCAGAGCCGCGCCGGCATGGGTGCGGATGACGATGTCGCCGTCCACGAGAACATGGTTGACCGGGCGGATCGTCGGCAGCGCGTGCTGGGTGAAGACGATCCTCCCGAAGGAGACGCTGCCCAGCAGCCGCATGGCTTCGAGGCGGTCGATCCCGCTGCTTCGGCGCGGCTCGGCCGGGGACGGGTGGGCGTCGTCGAGGGTCATGACAGATCCCGTACGTGTGGGGTGGGGCTTTCGCGTGCGATGAGAACATTCGAGCGAGCTGATGCCGAGACCGCCAGGGCCGGTCGGCCCTCACCGTGGTCCCGTCCGGCCCCCGGTCCACCCCGTACGGCTCAAGCCGCGACGGGCCCGTCCCCGGGAGTCTGGAGGCAACGGACACCGACAGGGGAGGACGACGGACATGAGCGTGCGCGTGGGTATCAACGGCTTCGGTCGCATCGGTCGCAACTATGTGCGCTGTGTGCTGGAGCGTATGGAGAACGACACCGGAACCCCGGTGGAGGTCGTGGCGGTCAACGACATCACCTCGCCGGAGACGCTGGCCCATCTGCTGGCCCACGACTCGACGTACGGGCGCCTCGGACGCGTCGTCGAGCACGATGACAGCTCCCTGACCGTGGACGGGCACCGTATCTCGGTCACCGCCGAACGCGACCCTGCCGCCCTGGACTGGAGCGGCCTGGGTGTCGACATCGTCATCGAGGCCACCGGCCGCTTCCGTACGCGTGAGGCCGCCGGAGCACACCTGGGGGCGGGCGCGCGCAAGGTGCTGCTGTCCGTGCCGGGCAAGGGCGTCGACGCCACCGTGGTCATGGGGGTCAACGAGGGCACCTACGACCCCGAGCGCCACGACGTGGTCTCCAACGCCTCCTGCACCACCAACTGCGTGGCGCCCATGGTCAAGGTGCTGGACGACCACTTCGGCCTGGTCAAGGGCCTGATGACGACCATCCACGGCTACACCAACGACCAGGTCGTCCTGGACGGCCCGCACAAGGACCTCCGGCGGGGCCGCAGCGCCGCCGTCAACATCATCCCGACGTCCACCGGGGCCGCCCGCGCGGTCGGCCTGGTCCTGCCCGAGCTGGCGGGCACGCTGGACGGCATCGCCGTACGCGTCCCGGTCGAGGACGGGTCGCTGACCGACCTGAGCGTGGTCCTGGAGCGGGAGGTGACCGCGGACGAGGTCAACGCCGCGTTCCGGGAGGCCGCCGACGGGCCGCTGAAGGGCGTGCTGCGGGTCTCCGACGCGCCGATCGTCTCGCGCGACATCGTGGGCGACCCCGCCTCCTGCGTGCTGGACGCCCCGCTCACCCAGGCGCACGGAGACCTGGTCAAGGTCTTCGGTTGGTACGACAACGAGTGGGGCTACACCAACCGGCTGCTCGACCTCACCCAGTACGTCGCCGCCCGGCTGCCGCGCGCCTGACCGGCCGGAGTGATCCTCCTCGGGCACCGTCGACCTGGCCTGATCCTGTATCGCCGTGCGGTGCTGACCATTACCTTGGCAGGTGACGGCAAGGGGCCGGGCGAGGCGTCTGGAGGATCACAACGTGGGTGGCTCGGAAGGAACCGGGGAGGCACGCGTCAAGCTGCCGCAGCTGAGGCTGGACGAGCTGCTGGAAGAGCTGCAGGCCCGGCTCGACGCGGCCCGCGGCACCCGCGACCGGGTGCACAGCCTCCTGGAGGCCGTGCTCTCGGTCGGCCGTGAACTGGACCTGGAACAGGCGCTGCACAGCATCGTCGAGGCGGCCGCCGCGCTGGTCGACGCCCAGTACGCGGCGCTCGGCGTGATCGGCCCGGACGGCAAACGGCTGTCGGCCTTCCACACCGTCGGGGTCACCGACGAGCAGATCGCGAAGATCGGGCCCTACCCGGAGGGCCACGGCATTCTCGGGGAGCTCATCCGCCACCCGGAACCGCTGCGTCTGACCAAGATCTCCGAGCACTCCGCCTCGTACGGCTTCCCGGCCCACCACCCGCCGATGAACTCCTTCCTCGGTGTCCCGATCCGGGTGCGCGACCAGGTGTTCGGCAACCTGTACCTCACCGAGAAGCGCGGCGGTGTCCAGTTCGACGTGGAGGACGAGGCGGTGCTGTCGACCCTGGCCGTCGCGGCGGGTGTCGCCATCGACAACGCCCGCCTCTACGAGGAGTCCCGGCTGCGGGAGCGCTGGCTGCGGGCGACCGCGGAGATCACCCACAGCCTGATGTCCGGGGCCGCGCAGGCGGAGGTCCTGAGGCTGATCGCGGACCTGGCCCGGGAGAACACCGGTGCCGTGCTGGCCGTGGTCGCGATGCCGATGGAGGACACGGAGTCGCTCAGCGTGGAACTGGCGATCGGGACGGAGGCGGAGGCCCACCGGGGGCTCGTGCTGCCTGTGGAGGGCTCCCTGATGGGGCACGCCTACTCCACCGCCGCCCCCGTGACCAGCACGGACGTCTCCGCCGACGATCGTGTCTCGACCTTCCCGGAACGCTTCGGCGGGCTCGGCCCGGCGGTCGCGGTGCCGATCGGATCGGGTGCGGACGGGGTCCGGGGCGTCGTCCTGCTGGTGCGGGAGGCCGGCCGGACCGTGTTCACCGCCAAGGAGATCGATCCTCTCAGGGGCTTCGCGGCGCAGGCCGCGATCGCCATGGAGCTCGCGGAGCGCCGGCAGGACGCCGAGGAGATCGCGGTGCTCAAGGACCGCGACCGCATCGCCCGCGACCTGCACGACCTGGCGATCCAGCGGCTCTTCGCCACCGGCATGACCCTCCAGAGCGCCGGCCGTCTGATCGGGCACGCGGAGGCCTCGGAGCGGGTGACTCGGGCGGTGGACGACCTGGACGAGACCATCAAGATCATCAGGTCCACGATCTTCGGACTGCGCTCGCGCGAGGGTGCGGAGGGGTCGGGACTGCGGGCCCGCGCGGTCCGCGTCGCCGGTGAGGCGGCACCGGTGCTGGGTTTCGCCCCCAGCATCCGGATGGAGGGACTGGTCGACACCGACGTGCCCCGCGAGATCGCGGACGACGTGATCGCCGTGCTCTCCGAGGCCCTGACCAACGTCGCCCGGCACGCCCGCGCCGACCGGGCCGACGTGATCCTGGAGACCGACGGGCGCGAGGTCCGGCTCACTGTGTCCGACAACGGTGTGGGCATCCCGGCGGAGGGGCGCCGCAGCGGGCTGCGCAACATGACCGACCGCGCGGAACAGTTCGGCGGCGAACTCACGGTGGACTGCCCCGCAAGGGGCGGGACCACTCTGGTGTGGCGGGTGCCGGTGGGCGGCTGATCCCTCGGCCCTCTCCGTCGGGGCCGTGCTCCGTCGCAGCGACTGGAGGCCGGCCCTCGGCGGCACGGCAAGGGGCCGACGGCTCGTCGCGCCTCAGTCGTGCGGGACCACGGCGACCGGGCAGCGGACGTGGTGGATCACCGCGTGCGCGACCGGTCCGGTGTGCGTGCCGAGCCCGGCCGGGCGGATCCGGCGTCCGACGACCAGCAGACCGGCATCCCGTGCCACGTCCACCAGTCGATGGGCCGGACGCCCCTCCTCGGCCATTTCGTGCACCTCGACGGCGGGATACTTCTCCCGCCACGGCACCAGCAGCGAGGACAGGGTCCGCTCGGCCGCCTCCCGCACGGCCCGGCGGGCCTTGGCCTCCGCCGCCGGTGGCATGTAGGGCAGTTGCCACGCGTACACCACGCGCAGCGGCGCGTCCCGCAGCAGGGCGCTGTCGAACGCGAGGGCGAGCAGGTCCTCGTAGGAGTGCGCCGGATCGATGCCGCCGACGACATCGCGGTACGGGGTGCGGGACGACATCCGGCCCTCCGCGTCCCGCAGATGCTCGTCCTCAAGGGTGTGTTCGGCCCGTACGAGGACCACGGGCCGCGTCGCGCGAGCCACGACCGCCGAGGCCACCGAACCGGCCATGAACCCGCCGAGGCCGCTGAGCGCCCGGCTGCCGAGAACCAGCAACTCGGCGTCGGCGCCCGCCTCGACGAGCGCGTCGGGCGCGGGCCGGGCGATCCGGTCCGCGCTGAGACGCAGCTGCGGACAGCGCTCGTTGAGGCGGTCCATGGCAGTGTTCAGGATGTGCCGGGCCCGGTCCCGTGGGGCGTCGAGTTCGGGGAGGTCAACCGCTTCGGACGACAGCGCCTCCGACGCTTGAACCAGGCGCAGCGCACGGCCGCGACGCAGGGCTTCCCTGGCCGCCCAGTCGGCGGCGGCGAGACTCTCACGCGAACCGTCCAGGCCCGCGACAACGGGACGAAGCACTGCCAACACCTCCCTGAGACGGGGGCCCCACCTCCGTGGCGGTCCCCTCCAGCACCAGGATCTCCGTGCGGTGACGCGCGGGGGCAGGGGCTGGGAGTCCTCGTCGTAGGGCCGAACGGTCCCCAAGGGGCGGGGGCGCGGTCGGCGGCACGGCGGCCTCAGTGGAGGGACGCCGGCCAGCCGCCCGTCGCGGCGAGGATGACGCCCACGTCGAGCAGGACGCCCACCGACAGCCACGGGTCGAACCAGGCCGTCTTGAGGACGAGTCCGCTCACGGCGCCCACGACCGCCGCCACGGGCCACCAGCCGCTGCCCGCGAAGACACCCGCACCGGCCACGGCGTAGACCAGCGCGGTGTACCAGGCCAGCGCCAGGGCCGTGGCCCTCGCCGGGGCGTCGGCGACGTGGGCCGCGGTCAGCGCCCACGAGTGCCCCGGATCGAAGGGGGCCGGCCGGCCCGCCGGGGCCGGCGCCGTCCAGACTCCGGGGTGGAGCAGCCCGTGCGCGATCAGGAAGACGCCGACCAGGGCGGTGATCATGACCGCTGCGCCGGAACGGCCGGTTCCGTGCCGCCCATGTCCAGCCGGAACGGCGGGTACGTGTCCGTCATCAGGGCCACGTAGGCGGCGACCCGCAGCACCCAGCGGTTGAGGCCGAGCACCAGGTCGAACAGGTTCCTCGGGTACTTCTCCGTGACGGCCATGACCACGGCCGCGATGAGGGTCAGCACGAGGATCAGCCCACCGTCCCACCATCCGAGGTGGAGGCCGCCGAGGAAGAAGCCGACGACGATGTAGTGCGGGATGGCCAGCAGCCACCACTTCACCAGCACCAGGCCGCGGGAGAGCCGCTCGGGGTAGGCGATGTCCAGCCGGGCCGGGTAGTCGGGCTCCTCACCCAGGCTGAACGGCGGATACCGGTCCGTGCCCAGGGCGCCGTAGGAGTAGTACGCCACCCGCCAACTCCAGCGCAGCACACCGAGGTTGAAGTCGAACAGGGGGCGTGGATAGCGGCCGGTGAACGCGATGGCGAAGAACGCGATCACACTCACGACGGCGAAGCCGATCCAGAGGAAGAACAGCACCACGTAGTGCGGAATGACCAGGATCCACTTCACCAGCCACAGCCATCGCGACAGCGGTGCGTCGAGCACCGCGTCGACACGGACCGGGCGGCCCGGAATTCCGGCAAGGGTCGTCATGGTCGATCAGCTCCTTCGCCTCCCGTAGGACACCGCGTGGTGAGACACGTCGGTGTGGTCCCATGCCCAGCGTGACCGTCGGCCGGAGGCGGCCGCGAGGGCCGGTGGGCCCGGGTCCGAGGCCCGTCGGGCCCTGTCACCTGGTGCGGCCCCACCTCGTGTGCCGCGGCAGGTCCACAGTGGCCTCCCCGACAAGGGCCGGTCGGCCCATGCGCTCCGTACGACCATGACCCACTCTGAAGACAGGCGCCGTACCCCGTACCACCGGAGGTCGCCATGCAGGGCACCCCGCACACCGTCAGCGACGTGATGAGCCGTACCGTCGTCGCCCTGCGGAGCGACACGCCGTTCAAGGACATCGTGAAGGCCGTGGAACGGTGGGGGATCAGCGCCCTGCCGGTCGTGGACGACGGACACCACGTCGTCGGTGTGGTGTCCGAGGCGGACCTGCTGCCCAAGGAGGAGTTCCGCGACGGGGATCCGGACCGGTACGCCCGACTGCGCCGACTGTCCGATCTGGCCAAGGCCGGGGCACGCACCGCCGAGGAGCTCATGACGGCGCCCGCCGTCACCGCCCGCGCGAACGAGACGCTGGCGCAGGCTGCCCGCACCATGGCGCGATGCGGGGTCAAGCGGCTGCCGGTGGTGGACGCCGACGGAGTGCTGAAAGGCATCGTGAGCCGCTCCGACCTGCTCAAGGTGTTCCTGCGGGACGACGAGGACATCGCCCGGGAGGTGCGGCGCGAGGTCGTCGCGTTCCTCTTCCCCGACCCCGTCGAGCCGATCCGCGTGAAGGTGCGCGACGGTGTCGTGACGGTGACGGGCCGCGTCGAGGACACCTCGCTCGTGCCCGTCGCGGTGCGTCTGGTGCGGTCCGTCGAGGGCGTGGTGGACGTGGACTGCGTGCTTCTGGGACCGCCGCGTCGACCGGATCTGGATCCGGATCTTCCCGACGGGGACCCGCCGAGCGGCCGTCCGTCCTGAGGCTGAGGCCGACGGCCGGTCGAGGAGGTGTCGACTCATGGCGGAGACACGTCACACACCCGTGAAGAAGGTGTGGTTCTGGCGGTGGCGGCGCAATCCGCTCCGGCGCCACAGCGACACGGTGGAAGCCCGGATCGTCCTGGTCACCTGGACCGTCGCTCTGCTCGGCGGTCTGCTCGCGGGAGAAGTGGCCGGGGCGGTCGTCGAGGACGGTCTCGCCGCCCGACGGGCCGCCGTGCATCCCGTGTCGGCCGTACTCGTCGAGGACGCGGACAAGGCACCGAGCGTGACGTCGGTCGGCAGCGACGGCACCGTGCGGGCGACCGTGCGCTGGACGGCTCCTGACGGATCCACGCACACGGCGAAGACCCGGGTCGTGGCGGGCAGCGACGCGGGGACTCCCGTCACCGTGTGGTCCGACCGGACGGGCGCCCTGGTCCGCACCCCGCCCTCCGCGACGGAGGCGCTTGTGGAGTCGGCGCTGACGGGCGTACTGGTCGCGGTCGGCACCGGTGGCGCCGTCCTCGGATGCGGGTGGGTGGCACGACACCGGCTGAACCGGCGCCGGATGCGGGACTGGGAGACGGAGTGGGCGACCGTCGGTCCCGAGTGGCGGAAGAGGATGACCGGCTGACAGGGCCGACCGGGTCCCTTGTGGGGTCGGTCGGCCCACGCCTGCGCCGCCCCGGCGCGTGACGCTGGAATCAGCAAGAGCGAACTGGAATCAGCAAGGGCGAAGAGGAGGGTGACATGAGCGGCATGATCGAGCGGCTGACCGGTCGGCCGGCCTTCCCTGACCTGTTCGGTTGGGTGGAGGCAGGCCTCCCCGCGGCGCACACCGCCCCGGGGACGCACGGCATCCGGGTCGAGGAGCACGTCAAGGACGGGACGTATCTGCTGCGGGCCGAGCTTCCCGGCATCGACGCCGCCAAGGACGTCGAGATCACCATCACGGAGGGCGTGCTCATCCTGCGCGCCGAGCGCACCGAGGAGACGACGGACAAGCATCACACCGAGTTCCGCTACGGCACCTTCACCCGCTCCGTGCGGCTGCCGGCCGGAGCCAAGGGCGACGAGGCAACCGCCGAGTACAAGGACGGTGTCCTGACCGTCACGGTCCCGGTTCCGGAGGAGAAGACGAGCACCCGGACCATCCCCGTGCGGCACGGCTGAACGCCGCACCACCAAGGACCGGCGCAGACAGGCGCGGCCCGGACGGTTGTCCGGGCCGCGCCTGCGTGTCTCCGGCCGGAGTGCGCCTCGCCATGAGGACCGCACGGAGGCGGGGAGGGCCCATCCGCTTCTCGCGGATCCTGATTGCGCGGTGCGCGACCCGTAGCCGCTTCCCCGCGTCCACTGGCGAGCCCTTCCCGCCACCTCCAGCACACCATGCCCGTGCCGGCCGCCGCCAGGGCCGATCGGCCCCATCTTCCGCCGACGGCCGGCAGGTTCAGCCGAAGTAGGCGCCGCGCATGAGGTCCTGCATGTCGTCCAGCATCGGCATACGCGGGTTGGCGGGCGCGCACTGGTCCTCGTAGGCGTTGAGGGCCTGCTGGGGAAGGGCGTCCAGGAAGGTCTGCTCGTCGACGCCCAACGACTGGAACGTCGGCTCGATCCCGACGGCCTCGCGCAGCCGCTCCACGGCTCGCGCCAGGGACTCCACGCCCTCGGCGGGGGTGGTGGCGGGCAGACCGAGGGTGCGGGCGATGTCCTGGAAGCGTTCGGGGGCGCGGTAGTTCTCGTACTTGGGCCAGCCGGTGAGCTTCGTGGGAACGGCGCCGTTGTAGCGGATGACGTGCGGCAGCAGCACCGCGTTGGTGCGGCCGTGCGCGATGTGGAAGGTGGCGCCCAGGGTGTGCGACATGGCGTGCACGATGCCGAGGAACGCGTTGCCGAAGGCCATGCCCGCGATGGTGCCGGCGTTGTGCATCTTCTCCCGCGCCTCGGCCGACGCCGCACGGTCGGTGACGGCCGCCTCGATGTTGCCGAAGATCAGCCGGATCGCGTGCAGGGCGAGACCGTCGGTGAAGTCGTTGGCGTAGACCGAGACATACGCCTCGATGGCGTGGGTGAGGGCGTCGAAGCCGCTGTCGGCCGCCAGGGCCGGGGGCAGCTCGATGGTCAGCAGCGGGTCGACGATGGCCACGCTGGGCGTGAGCGCGTAGTCGGCCAGCGGGTACTTCTTGCCGGTGGCCGGGTCGGAGATGACGGCGAACGGGGTGACCTCGGCACCGGTCCCGGAGGTGGTGGGCACACACACCAGACGGGCCAGGGCGCCCAGGGTCGGGAAGCGGAAGGCCCGCTTGCGGATGTCGGAGAACTTCTGCCGCATGTCCTCGAAGTCGATGTCCTCGCCGACGGCCTGCTGCTCGTACAGCAGCCACATGACCTTCGCCGCGTCCATGGGCGAACCGCCGCCGAGCGCGATGATCGTGTCCGGACGGAAGTCGCCCATCAGACGGGCGCCACGCCGTACGGAGTCGATGCTGGGCTCCGGCTCGACGTTGTCGATGATCTGGAGGGTGACCGGCTCGGGACGCCGTTGCAGGACGCGGGTGATCCGGTCGACGAAGCCGAGGCGGGTCATCGTCGCGTCGGTGACGATCGTGACGCGGTGGACCTCGGGCATGGACTGCAGATACCGGATGGCCTGCGGCTCGAAGTAGATCTTCGGCGGGACCTTGAACCACTGGAGGTTGTTGCGGCGGGTGGAGACCCGCTTGACGTTCAGCAGTTGGGCCGCGGAGACGTTGTTGGACACCGACGTGCTTCCCCAGGAACCGCACCCGAGGGTCAGGGAGGGCAGCAGTCCGTTGTAGATGCCCCCGATGGCGCCCTGGGAGGAAGGGGAGTTGACGATGACCCGGACGGTCTTCATCCGCATGCCGTACGACTCGGCCAGGGCACGGTCCTCGGTGTGGATGACGGCGCTGTGGCCCTGGCCGTGGAAGGCGATCATGTCGGCGGCCAGGTCGAAGGCCCGCTGCTCGGACTCGGCACGGAGCACGGCGAGCACGGGGCACAGCTTCTCCCGCGTCAACGGCTCCTCGGGGCCGACCCGTTCGGCCTCCACCAGGATGACCGAGGTGTCGGCGGGCACGGTGAACCCGGCCTGTTCGGCGATCCACGCCGGACTCTGCCCCACAGCCGCGGAGTTGACCTTCGGCTCGCAACCACCTCCCGTGGCCTTGCCGGTGGGGAAGAGGTAGGACTCCAGCTTCGCCTTCTCCTGGGCGGTGGCCAGGTGCGCGTGCAGGACGCGGAACTCGGCCACCGCCGCGTCGTAGATGTCGCCGTCGAGGATGACGGCCTGCTCGGAAGCGCAGATCATGCCGTTGTCGAACGACTTCGACAGCACCAGGTCGTTGACGGCCCGGCGCAGCCTGGCGCTCCTGTGCACATAGGCGGGCACATTGCCGGCGCCGACGCCCAGGGCGGGCTTGCCGGCCGAGTAGGCGGCCTTCACCATGGCGTTGCCGCCGGTCGCGAGGATCAGCGAGACGCCCGGGTGCCGCATCAGGGTGTCGGTCGCCTCGACCGACGGCGACTCGATCCACTGCACACAGTGCTCGGGCGCTCCCGCGGCGACGGCCGCGTCACGCACGATCCGCGCCGCCTCGGTGCTGCACCGCTGGGCGGAGGGGTGGAAGGCGAACACGACCGGATTGCGGGTCTTCAGCGCCATCAGCGCCTTGAAGATGGTGGTGGAGGTCGGATTGGTGACGGGTGTGATCGCGCACACCACCCCCACCGGCTCCGCGATCTCGACCATGTCCTCGATGTCGTCGCGGCCTATGACCCCGACGGTCTTCATCGGACCCATGCTGTGCGTGACGTGCTCGCACGCGAACATGTTCTTGGCCGCCTTGTCCTCGAACACACCGCGCCCGGTCTCCTGAACCGCCAGGCGGGCCAGCGCGGTGTGCCGGTCCAGGGCGGCGACCGACGCCTTGTTCACGATGTGGTCGACCTGCTCCTGGGTGAGGCTGTCGTAGTCGGCGAGTGCCTTGAGGCCCGCTGTGACCAGACGGTCCACGACGACCGTGGTGTCGGTGGGGGAGTCGTGTCCAGGCATGGGAGGGTGCCTCCGTTTTTGGTGGTCGCCATAGGCGTACGGCGGTCATGTACGGCGGTCGTACCGGTGGGAGGCGCTCGAAGGGGCGCGGCTCCCGGATACCGACTCTTTCTCCTGGACCCGGGGCCGTGACAGGCGCCGAAGGTCCCCTTTCGAGCCCTGCCGGCCCGGTCGGGCAGGGCCGTTCGGCCCCACCTGGCCGGGGCGGGGACTACCGTTGCGGCGGACCGCCGCGCCACGGCGGTGGCGTGGCCGCCCTGCGGAGGGCGTCGCCGCGATGCGCGAGGCGCTCGGTGCGGCTGCGGAGCCTGTCCTGGAGCCGGTCGGCGAGCTCCCGGGCGCTCGCCTCGCGGGCATGGACGACGACGAGGTCGGTGCCGACGTGGATCTCGGCGGCCCCCGACCAGGGCAGCTCGACGTGGTGGGCCGTGGCCCTGACGACGCGCACCTCACCGTCGGCGGGCGGGAGGCCGGGACGGTCCAGAGCGGTGCCGACCTTCTCCCTGAGGTAGGCGAGGGACTCCTCGTCCACGTCGCCCTCGGCTCGCACCCGAACGCCGGCGGTGGCGTCGCGCCCGTTGTCCTTGGCTGTCATCCGCTCCACTCCCTGTGATCGTTCCGATGACGCCTCAAGGCTGCTACGGACAGGGCCCCGGCCCCAGGGGACGCTCGGCCCCGGGGCCAGGGCCGACAGTCCCGCCCCGGGCCACCGGACGTGCGATTCCGGCGCGGTCCGACCGAGTCCCACCGGCTGCCCAGGCGGCCTAGTACGAGAGGTGTGGCCCGTCAGGGCCCCGGTGAGGGACCAACGGCTCCTCACCCGGCGGCGGGACGGCGCCCACGCTCGAAGACAGCAGCACCGTCCGACCTCACAGGCGAGGAGGCCACGATGTCCAGCGCAACCCTTGACGTCGCGATCATGGAGGCCTGTGTCGCGGCCGCGGTCGCGGCGCCGTCGATCTACAACACCCAGCCGTGGACCTTCCGCCTGGAGCCCGACGCGCTCACCTGCCAGGTGCGTGCCGCTCCGGAGCGAGGCCTGCGGCACGTGGACCCGGACGGTCGTGCCCTGCATGTGTCGGCCGGGGCGTGTCTGTTCAACCTGCGCGTCGCCATGGCCCACTTCGGTCGGGCGCCGGTGGTCCGGCTGCTGCCCTGTCCCGGGGACCCGGACCTGCTCGCCGTCGTGCGGCCGGTCGCGCGCGTGCCCGGGGGCGCGGACGCGGGTCAGGCCGACCTCTACGAGTCGATCCGGCGCCGGCACAGCAGCCGCCTCCCCTTCAGTGACCGGCCGCTGCCCCCGCGTCTGCCCGTGGAACTGGAGGAGGCGGCTCGTACGGAAGGCGCCGTGCTCCGCTTCCCCTCGTCCGCCGAGACGCTCCGCCTGCTTCGGCTGACCGCACAGGCCGAGCAGCGCAACCGGATGGACGTCGGCCGTGCCATGGAGAGCCGCAGGTGGGTGCACCAGGATCCGTACGAGGCCGCCGACGCCGGCCTGCCCTCCGCGCTGCTCGGTCCGCAGGACACCCGGGAGCGACTGCCGCTGCGTGATTTCACCGCGCAGCGGCACCCCGAGCGACTTGCCGCCCGCCCCTTCGAGGCGGCCCCGGTCGTCGCCCTGCTGAGCACGGTGCACGACCGCCGCACGGACTGGCTGCGGGCCGGACAGGCCCTGGAACGCGTGCTGCTGGTCGCCACGGCTCACGGTCTGCGCACCTCCCTGCTGCATCAGGCGATGGAGTGGCCGGACCTGCGGCACGACGTTCTGGCCACCCCGGACGGCGGCGGCCACGCGCAGATGCTCGTGCGGCTCGGATACGGGCCGCAAGGACCTGCCGGCCCACGGCGCCCGGTGCGCGACGTGATCGACACGGGGCCGTGAACCGGTTGCGTGGCCCGTGCCCAGCAGGGCCAGGAACGAATGTGTACTCCAGGCGAAGGACGGACTGACCGATGTACCGCAACGACGGATTCCGCGAGCTGGACCGACAGGAGTGCCTCCGCCTGCTGCGGAAAGTGCCTGTCGGTCGGATCGTGCACACACGCCAGGCCATGCCCGCGGTGCTGCCGGTCAACTTCTGCCTGGACGATGACGACGCCGTGCTGCTGCGCACCGCCGCGGCGTCCGAACTGGCACGGGCGATCGACGGCTCGGTGGTGGCCTTCGAGGCCGACGAGGTCGACACCGGCGCGCGCTCCGGCTGGAGCGTGATCATCACCGGGTCGGCCACGGTCGTGACCGACCCCGTCGACCACGAGCGCCTCACCCGCACCGGGCCCCGCTCCTGGGCGCCCTCGCCCGAGGAGGTCTTCGTGCGGATCGAACCCGAACTGGTCACGGGCCGCGAGCTGGTCGCCGGGCGCACCATGTACGGCATCGACCTCTCCTCCTGAACGAGGGACCGGAAACGAGGGACCGAGAACGAGGGACCGAACGGCCCTGCCGTATGGGGAGGTCCGGCCGGCAGACGGGTTCGGGTGGCCCCTGTCCCGGGCGCCGGCCCGGGACGAGCATCCTTCGTGGAGCCGCCGCGGCAGTCACCGTGAGCTGCCTGGCGGAGCACGCGCCTGGTCCCCGGTGGCCCCTTCCGACCGGAACGAACGAGAACGGCACAGAAGGGAAGCCAGACCATGACTTTTCACCAAGTGGTCGTCGGAGTGGACGGTTCGCTCATCGCCGTACGGGCTCTCGACCGGGCCGCCGAGGAGGCGGTACGGCGTGGTGCCGTGCTGCGTGTCGTGTACGCGGTGCCCGATCGCGACGAGGCCGGTCCGGTTCTGGCCTCGGCCGCCGCCCGGGCCCGCGCACGCCACCCCGGCCTGCGGGTCGTGACCGCGGCGGTCCAGGGCGGCCCGGTGGAGGCGCTCACCCGCGAGAGTGGCGACGCGGCCCTCACCGTCGTGGGAACCCGGGGGTTCAACGCGGTTTCCGGCCTGATGTTCGGGTCGGTGAGCCTGCGCCTGGCTGTGCACGCGCGCGGGCCGCTGATGGTCGTACGCGACGACCACCCGTGTGACCGCGGCACGCCTTCGACCGAGCGCGGCCGGGAGCTCGGGGACGCTCCCGCGGTGCTGCTCGGGGTGGAGAGCGACGCCGACGCGGACGCGGCCGTGTACGCCTTCCAGGAGGCGGAACGACGCGGTGCGCGACTGAGCGTCCTGCACGCCTCGACCCGTCGGCACCTCACCCCCGAACTTCCCTCGCTGGTGCCCGCGACGAGCCCTGGCCAGGATCGTCAGGCCCTGGCCGACCGGGCCGAGGACGCCGTGCCCCGCTTCACCCTCGCGCACCTGGAGGAGCGGCACCCCGAGGTCGTCGTCGACGCCCGCGCGGTCCGCACCGCCCCGACGCAGGCCCTGCTGAAGGCGACACGGGACGCCTCCGTCGTCGTGATCGGCGCCCACCGGCGTACCGGCCGGCTCGGGCACCACCTGGGACCGGTCGCGCACGCGCTGCTGCACCGTTCGCACTGCCCGGTCGTGCTGGTGCCGATCGCCGCCTGAACAGGGACGGGTGAGGCATTCAGGAAGGGCCGTTCGGACCGCTCCCGGGGCCCTGCAGCCCCTCCGGTCCGAGCGGCGGAGGCGAGACATTGAAGGCGCACCGAGGGCCACAGCACCTCGGCAGACACTCACTTGGAAGGGATGAGCATCATGGCAGTCCATGACCACCCGCACCGGCACCTGGGATTCCGGTTCCCGTCCCTGCACCGGACCGGGAAGGCACCGGCGGCAACCGATGCCGCGGCGGTCACCGCGACGAGCGCGTACGTCTTCGCCGGGCTCCGCCTGCTGACGGGCTTCGTCTTCCTGTGGGCGTTCCTCGACAAGACCTTCGGCTTCGGCTACGCCACCCAGGACGGCAAGGGCTGGATCGACGGCGGTTCGCCCACCAAGGGCTTCCTCAGCGGTGTGGCCGTCGGACCGATGGAGTCCACGTTCCACGACTGGGCCGGAGCCGCCTGGGCGGACTGGCTGTTCATGCTCGGTCTGCTCGGCATCGGTCTCGCGCTCGTCGGCGGGATCCTGCTGCGGCTCGCCGCCGTGGCCGGCACCGCGATGATGGCGCTGATGTGGATCGCCGAGTGGCCGCCCGCCCGGCACCTCTCCGACGGGTCGCTGAGCATGTCGACCAACCCCTTCGCCGACTACCACCTCGTCTACGCCGTCGTCCTGATCGCCCTGGCGGCCGCGGGCGCCGGTGCCACCTGGGGGCTGGGCAGGGCCTGGGCACGGCTGCCGTTCGTCAGCCGTAACCGCTGGCTCCTGTGACCGCTCCGGGTTCCTCCGAGACCGGCCGGGGCGCCACCGCCGACCAGCGGTGGCGCCCCGGCCGTGCCCGCGTCCTCGGCCGCATCGCCGGACGAGGACGGCGTCGAACCGTCACCGACTCCGTCCGGAGCCGACCCGGCGGCGCAGGTTCTGGAACTGGCGGGTCTGCATGACGAAGTGCGCGGGCTCACCCAGCAGCAGATCGAGCGGCCGGGTCACCGCGTGCGGACGGCCTCGACCGCGCGTCCGCACCACCAGGCGGGTCCGGCCGCCGGAGGCCGGCCGCAGATGGAAGCTCCAGGTGCCGTCGAGGCGCGCCCGCGGCAACGGGCCCGACCCCGGGTAGCACTGGACCGGATCGTCCCCGAGCTCAGGAGCCGCGGGTACCGCTTCGCCACGGTCACCGGCGCCATGGGCGCGGACAGCGCCCAGCACGAGGTGCACGGCACCCAGTTGTGGAGCGGGCGGGTCTTCGTCGCGGCGGTCACGGTCGCCGACCGGCTCGTGCCCGTCCTGGCCGTGTCGCTGGCGGTGGTCGGCGCGCTGGTCCTGGCCCGCCTGTCCCTGATGCCGCTGTTCGCCCGGCGTCACGCGCGCGTGCGCGGCAGCCCGGACTTCTCCTGGGGCCGCGAGGTCACCGAACCGGTCAGCGTCGTGATCCCCGCCTACAACGAGCGCGCGTGCATCGCCCAGACAGTGCTGTCCGTGGCGCGCAGCACGCACCCGGTCGAGATCGTCGTGGTCGACGACGGCTCCACCGACGGCACCGCCGGCATCGTGCGGTCCCTGGGCCTGCCCGGAGTGAGGGTCGTCGAACAGGTCAACCGGGGCAAGGCCGCCGCACTCAACACCGGAGTGGCGTACGCCTCCCACGAGCTGATCGTGATGATGGACGGCGACACCATCTTCGAACCCACCACCGTCCACCGGCTCGTACAGCCCTTCGCCCGTCCCCGGGTGGGGGCGGTGGCGGGCAACACCAAGGTCGCCGACCGACGCCGTCTGCTCGGCACCTGGCAGCACCTCGAGTACGTGATGGGCCTCAACCTCGACCGGCGCATGTACGACCTGCTGCGCTGCATTCCCACGGTGCCGGGCGCCGTCGGAGCCTTCCGCCGCACCGCGCTGTGGCACACCGGTGGCATGAGCGACGACACGCTCGCCGAGGACACCGACATCACCATGGCCCTGCACCGGGCCGGCTGGGACGTGGTGTACGAGGAGGGGGCACGCGGCTGGACCGAGGCGCCCGCGACCGTCGCCCAGCTGTGGTGGCAGCGTTACCGGTGGAGCTACGGCACGCTCCAGGCGATGTGGAAGCACCGTCACGCGGTCGTCGAGCGCGGACACGCGGGGCACTTCGGCCGTTACGGCCTGGCGCTGGTGGCGCTCTTCACCGTTCTCACCCCCTTGCTGGCCCCTCTGATCGACCTGTTCCTGCTGTACGGCCTGCTCTTCCAGGACCCGGTGCGCACGCTGCTGGCGTGGGGCGGCCTGCTCGCCGTGCACATGCTGTGCGCGGCCTACGCGTTGCGCCTGGACGGCGAGAAGCTGCGCGTGCTCTGGGCGCTGCCGTTGCAGCAGATCGCCTACCGGCAGCTCCTGTACCTGGTTCTGCTGCAGTCCTGCGTGACCGCGGTGACCGGGGCCCGGCTGCGCTGGCACAAGCTGAGGCGCATCGGCCGCCTGAGCGTGCCCCCGGCATCGCGGCCGCCGACCCTGTCCGTGCGGTCGGCCCTGCCTGCCCAGCCCGCCCCGCTGCCTGTGTCCGAGCAGCGCACCGTGACCGCCCCGCGCCCCTTGCCCGTGCCACGGCCCTCGCCCCCGCTCCGGCCCGTACCCGGGCCCGTACCGCGGCGCCCCCTGCCCGCGCCCCCTGCGCAGCCACCCCCGAAGAAGGGGCCCCGGGACCTCTACCTGGACCTGCTGCGGGCTCTGGCCCTCGTCCGCGTGGTCGCCTATCACGCCTTCAACTGGGCCTGGCTCACCCTGGCCTTCCCCGCCATGGGCGTGATGTTCACCCTGGCCGGATCGTTGATGGCGCGCTCGCTGGACCGACGCGACCGAAGTGCCGCAGCGGTGCTCCGGGCCCGGATGCGCCGTCTGCTGCCGCCGCTGTGGGCGTTCGCCGTGTGCGTGGTCGGCGTGATGTTCTGGCAGGGCTGGACCCCGGACGAGGAGGGCGGCAGCGGCGGGTGGGCCGAACTTGTGTGGTGGATCGTGCCGTTGGACACACCGCCCGGCGCCGACAGCGAGTGGGCGCGGCAGGTCGTCGCCCCGCTCTGGTACATCCGCGCCTATCTGCTGCTCGTGCTGCTCTCGCCCCTGCTGCTGCGTCTCTTCCGCCGCCGCCCGTGGGCCTGTGTGACCGGCTTCCTCCTCCTCGCGGCCGTGGTCCAGACCGGCCTGGTGCCGCTGCCGGCCCGGGTCGAGGCGCCGGTGACGGACCTGGTGGTCTTCGGTGCCTGCTGGCTGCTGGGCTTCGCCCACCGCGACGGACTCGTGGGCCGGCTGCCCGCACGGCGCGTGCTGGCGCTGACCGGGCTCACCATGGCGGCCGGCGGCTGGTTCGCGTTCACGCACCCCACCGACGAGGGCTACGACCTGGGCGAGATCCCGTTCGCCCAGGCACTGTGGTCGTTCGGCTTCGTCCTGCTGCTGATGCGCTTCCGCCCGCGCGGTGACCGGTGGGTACGGCGCTTCAGGCCCGTGCACGCGTCGGTGGTGCTGCTCAACGCCCGGGCGGTCACGGTCTACCTGTGGCACGAGGTGGCGCTGGTCCTCGGCGTCGTGCTGATCGACCGGGCCTGGCGGGTGGACGTACTGGAGAGGTTCCTCCCGCTGGGAGCGGACTGGTTCCTGTTCCTGCTGGCGTGGCCCCTGATCGGCGCGGCCGTGCTGCTGATCGACTGGGTCGAGGACGTGGCGGCCAGGCGCGGGCCCCGCCTCTGGCCGCGACCGGCCCCCGGCACCTGATCCGCCGTCAACCAGTGGCCGACCGGACCGGAAACGGCGCCGGACGGCCCAGCGGCCGGGTCCCGTACGGCACTTGGGGCGGCCGCGCCCCAGGTGTTGCCTGGAAGGGTCGGAGGAGGCTGCCATGCGTACCAAGATCTCCAGCAGGCGCACGTCCCACCGGACTCGCCGGACTCACCGGTCCCGTCGGCCGATCGTTCTGGCCGCGGCCGTCCTGCTGATGTCCACCGCGGCGACCGCGTGCGGAAGCGACACGGGCTCCGGAGGCACGTCGCCCGGTGAGGCCCGGCCGAGCACGGCGACCGGCGGGGACTCCTCCGGTGGAACCACCGGAGGCACCACCACGCCCGGCCAGGGCGGATCCACCTCACCCGGAACTCCCGGGACGGCACCGCGCACCCCCACGCAGCCGGCAGCGCCGCCGACCGGCGCCGGCGAACCGCGTCCGGTGCGCGCGTCGGTGTACTTCCTGCACGGGGAGAAGATCTCGGCCGCCCCGCGTACCGTCACCCCGCCCGCGACCGCTGCCGCCGCCCTGCGCGCTCTGCTGGCCGGCCCCAACCGGTACGAGCGCGGCCATGGACGCGCCACGGCCATTCCGTCCGGCACGACACTCCACTCGATCGTGGTCCGCCACCGCGTGGCGACGATCGACCTGTCCGGGCGCTACGACGACGGCGGCGGGAGCCTGTCGATGCAGTCGAGGCTCGCCCAGGTCGTCTTCACGGCGACCCGCTTCCCGTCCATCGAGAAGGTCCGCTTCGAGCTGGACGGCAAGCCGGTGACCTCCTTCGGCGGCGAGGGGATCGTCCTCGACCACCCGGTGGGCCGCGCCGACTTCGAGGACCTGGCACCCCTCGTCCTCGTCGAGTCGCCGCTGATCGGCGACACCGTCCGGACGCCGGTCCGGATCTGGGGGAGCGCCAACACCTTCGAGGCGACGTTCAAACTGAGGATCACCGACGCCGCCGGACGGACCGCGGCCGACGTCCACGTCACCGCCACCTCCGGCAGCGGCACCCGCGGCACGTTCGACGTGACGGTCCCCTTCCGGACCGCCCGCGCGGGAGCCGGCACGCTCACCGCGTACTGGAACTCCCTGGAGGACGGCCACATGGTCGTCGAGGACACCGTGCCCCTGACGGTCGGACGCTGACCGCGGGGCGGTTCGTGCGGGGCGGAAGCCCGGCGCGGGGGCGTGCCCGCGGAGCACATCACGCGGGCACGTGGCCGACGACCCAGGTACGGCCCCGACCTGCTGGGCAGGCCGCCCCCTCGGCGCGAGCGTCGTTCCGTTCGGGAGACGGGGGAACCCCTCACGGATGCCCTGTCCGACGCTCTCGCCCGATTCAATGATCACTCCGCGAGGCCGTGCCCGGCAGAGGCGATCGGACCTGTCCGGAGGCCGGTGGGGCCCTTGCGAAGAGCTGAGGACCCAGCCCGTCGGCAGGGACACTGCGCGGGCGGGCCCGAGGCAATGAGGCCATCGGCCCCGTATCTCGGGCCGAAGCGGGTTCGGACCGAGGGCCGTTCCGCGCCTGGGCTCGGGCCCAGCCGGCTCATGTGCCGTCAGCGACAAGGGAGTTGGCTGGAGGTGTAAGGGAACGACGTCTGTTCGAGAGGGGAGAGGACCGTGGGTACGAGCCTCACACCGGAGTTCTGGGATCGATTCGTCGTGCTGCTGGTCGTGGCGGCGGCCATGACCGTCGTCCTCGCCGCGCTGCTCGACACACTGGCGGTACGGATCGCAAGGCGCCGCGGGCACAGGCCGTCGGCACCGCCGCCCACCGCACGGCTGCCGCACCGGCCTGCCGGCACGGACCACCGAACGGTCGCAAGCCGCTGAGAATCCGGTCGGCCGCGTGTCAGGGCCCGTCAGCCGAAGCGGACGGGCCCTGACACGCGGCCGACCGGCGTCGGCTACGCGACGTCCTTCCCGACGGCAGCGGTGTCCTCGACGGCCCGCAGGGGTGCCGTGGTCCGGTCGTGGGCGGGCACGGTGACCACCGGGACGGTCGCGTGCCGCAGGCACTCGCGGCCCACCGGGCCGACGGCGGGCAGTTCGCCCTGGCCGTGCCGCCTGAGCCCCAGGGCCAGCAGCAGGGCGCTGTGGGCCTGCTGGAGCAGGACACGCGCGGGTGGCCCTTCCACCAGGACGGCACGCACCGCGGGGTCGACCCGGGGGCCGAAGGTCTCGCGCACCGTGGCGGCGAGCAGCTCCGCGGCCCGCTCACGCTGTGCCGCCGGTGTGGGGCGGGCCGCGACCGGGGCGTAGGGGGCCGCCGGGGCCGCTTCCCAGGCGTGCACGGCGACGACCTGCGTGCCGAGGGAGTGCGCCTGGTCCGTGGCCCAGCGCAGTGCGGCGCGGGACGCTTCGGAACCGTCGATGCCCACCACGATGCCGTTGACGTCGTCGCACCCGGTCATGGCCGCCTCCCCGGAGTCGTTCCTGGGTTTCCACGATGCTTCGGACGGGCGAAGTGCGGCGTGGGCCGTCCGGCACCGTCTGCGTGCCGAACGGCCCCTGGCCGCCTGGTCGTTCCGGCGGTCGGACAAGGTCAGCTGCGGTAGCGGCGATGGTCGTCCCCCTCACCGATGTAGTGCTTCTCGATGACCACCTCGTTCTCGCCGGGCCGCCGGACCATCCCGGGAGTGGCCATGAAGACGATGAGGCCGAGGACGCCGGCGGCCATCAGCAGGAAGCCGACGATGAACGAGCTGTAGCCGAACACCATGCAGGCGCCCAGTACGGCCGCACCCAACAGCAGGAGAGGAATCATGACTGCCTCCATTCGTCCCTACGCGCACCCCGTCGGCCGGACGGCCCGCCGACGGGGTCTGAACCGGATCACAGCCCGCGCAGCCAGTCCTCGGCCGTGCCGTGCAGGGCTCGCTCGGCCGGCTGGAGCCGTGTGTCGTCGGTCCGGTACGACAGCCGGTCGACCACGCCGACGACCCCGTCCACCCGGCCCGTGGTGCGCAGCGCGATGACCTTCTCGCTGCGCCGTTCCATCCGCCCCGTGAGGGTGACCACGCCGTCCCGCACATCGACCGCGATGTTCTGCGGAGTCAGCCACAGGGTGTTGACGAGGACCTCCTGCTTCACGGCGGCACGGATCTCCTCGTCGGTGCGCAGGAAGATCCTCAGCAGATCGCGGCGGGTGACGATGCCGACGAGCCGGTCCTCCTCGTCCACCACCGGCAGCCGCTCGACACGGTGTGCGGCCATGAGCCGGGCGGCCTCGGGAACGGTCGCGTCGACCCGCACCGTCACGGCCGGGGCCGACATCAACCCGCCCGCGGTGCGGGCACGGCTTTTGACAGCCGCCCCGCGCACGCCGTGGCGGAGACGGCCGGCCCAGGCACGGGCGCCTGTGCGCCGCGCCTGCCGGAGGATCAGGTCCGTCTCCGAGATCACCCCGAGGACCTTGTCGTCCTCGTCGACGACGGGCAGTCCACTGATCCGGTGCTCGCCCAGAAGCCGGGCGACTTGTTTGAACGAAGCGTCACGGCCGACGGTGACGACCTCCCCGACCATCAGAGAGCCGATCCGCGTGGCTTTCATGGCGTGCCCTCCTTCACTGACCTCACCTTCAGCGTCCGGCCGGCGCGTGCACCGGCCCAGGGGCTGAGCGGGCCGGGCAGCGGGCCGAGTGGCCCTCGCTCGGGGACCGGACGCGGCCCCCGCCCGAGCGGCGTTCCCGGCATGGGGCCGAACGGCCCCGGGATGGGCCGAACCGCATCTGGAAGAGCTCGGACACCGGTGGGAGGTTGACGGTGGAGCCCCCGTGCCGCACACCCGTGCGGTTCGACGAAAGGTGGTGGGGACGATGGAGCTGCCCCTGGTTGTGGGTGTCGACGGATCGGAGTCGAGCCTGGTCGCGCTCGACTGGGCCGTGGACGAAGCGGCCCGGCACGGCCTGCCGCTGCGGTTGGTGTACGCGTCCTTGTGGGAGCGCTACGAGGACGTCGTCCCCTCCGTCGGCCGGGAGCGTCCGTCCGAACAGGTCCTGGCGGACAACGTGGTGGGGACCGCCGTGGAGCGTGCCCGACGGCGCGATTCCGAGGTGAAGGTGTCCGCCGAGGTGGTTCCCGAGGAGGCGGCGGACGCGCTCCTGCGGGAGGCGCACAACGCCTCCGCCGTGGTGACCGGGTCGCGTGGACGCGGCGAGGTGAAGGGGCTGCTGCTCGGCTCGGTCGGCCTGACTGTGGCGGCCCGGGCGCACTGCCCGGTGGTCGTGGTCCGGGGCGACAAGGCCGGTGTCGAGGGAACACATGAACGCGTCGTCCTCGGCGCGGGTGAGCCCGCGTCCGGCGGCGAGGCCGTGCGGTTCGCCTTCCAGGAGGCCGCGGCCCGCGGCGCAGTCCTCGACGTCGTACGGACTTGGCGCTGTCCCGCGCACGAGAGTGCCGACCATCCCCAGCTGGCGGAGGATCCCGCCCACCGTCACGAGGAGCGGGCGAGTGCCCTGCTGGACGCTCTGCTGCACGACGCGGCGGCCGACCACCCCGAAGTCCGGGTGCGCCGCAGCACGGTGGAGGGCCAGGCCCGCCGGGTGCTGCTGAACCGCTCCGCCGCCGCGGACCTGGTGGTCATCGGAGCGCGGCGCCGGTCCGGCCACTTCGGTCTCCAACTGGGCCGGGTGGGCCACACCCTGCTGCACCATGCCGACTGCCCGGTGGCGATCGTGCCGCAGCGGGTGTGACCATGACCCGCGACGCGATCACCCTCCCGGAGACACCGGCGCCCCTGCTGCGGGCCGTGCGGGCCGTCGTGTTCGACACGGACGGGGTGATCACCGACTCGGCCCGCGTGCACGCCGCCGCGTGGAAGGCCGCGTTCGACGCCTACCTGAGGGAGCACCCGCCCGAGGATCCCGCGCTGCGCGGCCCGTTCGACGCCCGGGACGACTATCTGCGGTACGTGGACGGCAGGTCCCGCCTCGACGGCGCCGCGGCCTTCCTGGCCGCACGGGGCGTCGAGCCCACGGCGGCCACGGTGCAGGCCGTGGCCGCCGAGAAGGAGCGGCTGTTCACCGACCGGCTGCGCCGACAGGGCGTCGAGGCGTATCCGGGCACCGTGCGCCTGGTGCGCGCGCTGCGCCGGGCCGGCACGCCCCGCGCCGCGGTCTCCGCGTCCCGGCACGCAGGAGAGCTGCTCACCGGAGCGGGCGTGCTGGACCTCTTCGACGTGCTCGTGGACGGCGGTGAGGCGGCCCGGCTCGGGCTGCCCGGCAAACCCCGTCCGGACCTCTTCCTGGAGGCGGCCCGCAGACTCGGCGTCCCCGCCTCCCACGCCGCCGTCGTCGAGGACGCCCTGGCGGGAGTGGAGGCGGGCCGTCTCGGCGGCTTCGGCCTCGTCGTCGGCGTGGATCGCACCGCGGACGGGGACTCGGGGCCCAGACTGCTCCGGCACGGCGCCGACGTCGTCGTACGGGATCTGCGAGAACTGCTGACGTGAGGAGTGCCGACGTGACGGACTGGACCTGGGAGTACGAGGGCTATGCACCCGCCGACGAGCGTCTGCGGGAGTCCCTGTGCACGCTGGGCAACGGACGTTTCGCCACCCGGGGGGCGCTCCCGGAGTGCGCGGCGGACGAGATCCACTACCCGGGGACCTACGTCGCCGGCTGCTACAACCGCCTCACCTCCGACGTGTCCGGCCGGCAGGTCGAGAACGAGGACATGGTCAACGTGCCCAACTGGCTGCCCCTGCGCTTCCGCCTGCCCGGCGGGCAGTGGCTGACGCCCGACAGCACCCCGGTGCTCGACCACCGCATGGACCTGCACCTGGCCTCGGGGCTGCTGGAACGCAGGACACGCTACGGCCTGGGGGAGGGACGGGAGCTGACAGTGCGGCAGCAGCGCCTGGTGCACATGGGGGATCCCCATCTGGCCGCCCTGCGCACCGAGTTCACCGCGGAGGGCTTCACCGGGGTGCTGGAGGTGGAGTCGGCGCTCGACGGCGGCGTCACCAACGGCGGCGTGGCCCGCTACCGCGACCTCGACGGCCGGCACCTGACCCATGTGCACACCGGCACCGCCGCCCCGGACACGGTGTGGCTGCGCTGTCGCACCCGTACCTCGGACATCAGGATCGGCATGGCGGCCCGGCTCACCGCCCCAGCGGCCGTCACGGACCGGCACGAGGAACCGCGTGCCGTCCAGCACGTCCGCCTGGACCTGCCGCGGGGCCGCACCGTGACCGTCGACAAGACGATCGCCCTGCACACCTCGCGCGACCCGGCCATCAGCGATCCGCTGTACGCGGCCGTCGACCGGGTCGGGCGGGCACCGGGCTTCGACGACCTGCTCGAATCGCACCTGACGGCCTGGGACCAGCTGTGGCGCCGCGCCGACCTCGACGTGCCCGGGGAACCGGGCCGCATCCTGCGCCTGCACCTCTTCCACGTTCTGCAGACCCTGTCCCCCCACACCGCCGACCTCGACGTCGGGGTCCCGGCGCGCGGACTGCACGGCGAGGCGTACCGCGGCCATGTCTTCTGGGACGAGCTGTTCGTCCTGCCCTACCTCAACCTGCACTTCCCCGAGGTCTCCCGCGCCCTGCTGCGCTACCGCCACCGCCGCCTGGAACAGGCCCGCACCGCCGCCCGGGAAGCGGGCCGCCGGGGCGCGATGTACCCCTGGCAGAGCGGCAGCGACGGGCGCGAGGAGACCCAGCAACTGCACCTCAACCCCCGCTCGGGGCGCTGGCTGCCGGACCACTCCCGGCTCCAGCACCACGTCGGCTCGGCCATCGCCTACAACGTGTGGCAGTACTGCCAGGCCAGCGGTGACACGGAGTTCCTGCACACCAAGGGCGCCGAGATGCTGTTGCAGATCGCGCGCTTCTGGGCCGACTCCGCCGTCTACGACACCGGCCTCGGGCGTCATCGCATCAAGGGCGTGGTCGGCCCCGACGAGTACCACGAGGCCTACCCCGACGCGGAACGTCCCGGCCTCGACGACAACACCTACACCAACGTCACGGCCGCCTGGGTGCTCGCCCGCACCCTGGAACTGCTGGAGAACCTCCCCGAACCGCGCCGCCGCGAACTCGTCGAGCGCACCGGCCTGGACGGGGGAGAACTGGAGCAGTGGGAGGACGTCTCACGCACCCTGCACGTGCCCTTCCACGCCGGTGTCATCAGCCAGTTCCAGGGGTACGGCGATCTCGCCGAACTCGACTGGGACGGCTACCGGAAGCGGTACGGGGACATCCGGCGCCTGGACCGGATCCTGGAGGCGGAGGGCGACACCGTCAACCGCTACCAGGCCTCCAAGCAGGCCGACGTCCTGATGCTCGGCTATCTCTTCTCGCCGGGCGAACTCCAGGGTCTCTTCCGGCGGCTCGGGCTGCGCCTGGACGAGGACACCTGGCACCGCACCGTCGACCACTACCTGGCCCGCACCAGCCACGGCTCCACCCTCAGCGGCCTGGTCCACGGCTGGGTGCTGGCCCGGGCCCGGCGCGCCGAGGCGTGGAAGTTCTGCCAGGAGGCACTCCAGGGCGACATCGCCGACGTACAGGGCGGCACCACCGGCGAGGGCATCCACCTCGGCGCCATGGCCGGCACCCTCGATCTCGTCCAGCGCGGCCTGACGGGCCTGGAGACCCGCGAGGGCGCGCTCTGGCTCGACCCGGTCCCGCTGCCGGAGCTGTCGTCCTACGGCTTCGCCCTTCGCTACCAGGGGCACTGGGGCGTACGACTGCGTCTGGAACGCCAACAGCTGGAGATCGCCGTACCGTCGTCCGACCGCTCGCCCATCGACGTGCAACTGCCCGACCGCGCGGTCTGCCTGCAGCCGGGGGAGACCGGGCGGCTGGTGCTCGCCGACTGAGGAACGCCCGGCGCGGAAAAGCGGCACCGATCAGGCTCGCTCATGGGACGCGTGATGGCCGCACCCTTGGGCCGGACGGCCCTGGGGACGGACCTGCCGGCCCATTCCGGCGTGTGGGCAACGGCGGGAGGCTGGCCGTAGGACAGCCCTGCCGACCACGGGCGAGAGGGAGTGACCGCCGTGTACGGGAACCGCCACGACATGACCGGCTGGGACTGGATCGGGTACGCCACCGGCACGGTTCTGTTCTGGGCCCTGCTCATCACCCTCGGCGTCCTGCTGTACCGCGCCCTGACCCGCGTACCGCAGCCGCCGCCCTCCGACGCCGTGCCTCCGTCGGAGGAACTGCTCGCCGAGCGCTTCGCCCGCGGCGAGATCGACGAGGAGGAGTACCGGCGCCGCCTGACCGTCCTGCGGTCCGACGGTCCCCGCCTCACCAAACACTGACCGCGCCCGCCCCGCTCCCCGAGGGGAGGTGCGCCGCATGAAGGCGCAACCGCTCGACGTCAGGACCGTCACGGCACTGGTGACCGCCGCGACGGCCGCTCCCTCGCTCCACAACACGCAGCCGTGGCACTTCCGCTGGCACTCGGACGGCCGCGTCCTCGAACTCCGTGCCGACCTGGACCGCAGCCTGCCGCGCACCGACCCCGACCACCGTGCCCTCCATCTCGGCTGCGGAGCGGCCCTGTTCAACCTGCGCGTCGCCGCGGCGCACAGCGGTCTGCACGCCCCCGCACTGCTGCTGCCCGACCCTTCCGACCCGTACCTGCTGGCCACGGTGCGGCTGGCCGACACCGGCCCGCCAGACCGCGATCTGGCCCGGCTGCGTCCGGCGCTCGATCGGCGCCACACCAGCCGCCACCCCTTCGAGGACCGGCCGGTTCCGGCCGACGTCCAGGAAGCTCTGAGGGACGCCGCCGCCCGGGAGGGCGCCCAGCTCCTCTTCCCCGGCGCATGGCATATGGAGGCCCTGCTCGACCAAGTCCGTGACGCCGAGGGACGCGACGCGCTGGACCCCGCGCGCTCGGAGGACCTGCGGCAGTGGACCCGCATGGGGGCGGAGGCCTCCGACGACGCCGTCGACGGGGTCCCGGAGCACGCCTTCGGCCCGCGCCTGCGCTCGGGCCGGGCGCCCGTCCGGGACTTCGCCGGCCGACGACACCTCCCCGGCCGGCCGGCGGCCGCCTTCGAGACCACCCCCAACCTGGCGCTCCTGGGTACCGGTCACGACCGCCCCGCCGACTGGCTGCGGGCCGGGCAGGCGCTGGAGCGGGTCCTGCTGCTGGCCACCCTGAACGGGCTGGCCACGGCGCTCAGTTCACACGCCCTGGAACAGCGCGACCTGCGCGAACTGGCCCGGGATCCCGGGTCCGGCATGGGATTCGTGCACATGGTGCTGCGCCTCGGCTACGGCCCTCCCGGCACCGCGTCGCCCCGCCGCCCCGTGCGCGAGGTGCTCGACCTGCTCTGAGGCGTGCGGACCGGTCGGCGGGTCATGCGCCGGGGTGGGTGGTCAGCCGGTGCCGCAGGGCCAGCGAGGCGCCGGCCAGGAGCACCGCGGCGAAGCCCGCCAGGATGCCCAGCTCCGGCACGATCGCCGTGAGATCGCCCTCCCGCGACAGCAGGGTCGTCCACGCGTCCACGGCCCAGGCGTGCGGTACGGCGTGTCCGGCGGAGCGCAGCCAGTCGGGCACGAGAGCCAGCGGCCACATGCACCCGCCGAGCATGCCGAGCCCGATCCCGACCGCCGGCCCCACGGCGTGGACCTGCTCCGGCGTCCGGAACACCGCCCCGGCCAGTATCCCGGCCCCGGTCCCGACCAGCGCCCACACGCCCACCAGGACGGCGGCGGCCGTCGGATCCCCCCAGGCGACGTCGAAGGCCAGCGCCCCGATGCCCACGATCAGCAGCGACTGCGCCAGAGCCAGCAGGAGATGGGCGACCGCCTCGCCCACCACGAGCGTGCGGGCGGCGACAGGCGCCGCGAGTGCCCGCGCGTACACCCCGGTCCGCCGTGTCTCCACGATGGCCGCACCGCCCGCCAGGGCGTTGATGAACACGAACAGCACCAGCATGGTCGGCGTGCTGTAGCTGTAGCCCAGAGGCAGGAAGTCGCTCTGACCGTTGACGGTCTCGGTACGTACGGCGATCGGGGACGCCGTCCGTTCGGCACCGCGGGCCAGCGCGAGATTGTCGTCGAAGTCACCGCCGACCTGCGCACCGGCGAAGCCGGCGGCCTGTACCCGTGCCGCGTGCTCGGCCACCACCGCCGACACCGAGGACACCGCCCCGTGTCCGGCGCTGCCGGAGGGCTCCACCAGCACCCGTACGGTGACGGGGCGTCCCGCCCGCAGGTCGGCGTCGAGGCCGGACGGCAGCACCACCACCGCGTCGAGCTCCGCGCGGCGCAGCGCGGTGTGCGCGTCCTCGGCGGTGGTGAAGGTGGTGGTCCGCAGTCCGGGCGCGGCCCTCAGCTCCGACGCCAGCTCCTGTGCCACCGGGCCCGTTCGGGCACCTGGGACCAGCCCCACCCGGAACCGGTCGAAGCCGCTGACGGTGACTCCGATGACGACGATGATGGCGACCGGGAGCAGCACCATGAAGAACAGCGCCGTACGGTCCCGCAGCACCCGCGTGAGGGAGGCCCGGGTCACGGCGAACGCGGTCATGTCGTCCTCCTCAGCCGAAGGAGCAGTACGGTCACCACGGCCACCGCCGCCGAGAACGCGGCGATGCCCAGCAGCGGGGCCCCGACCGCGTCCCAGCCGCGCACCCCGGTACCGAGGTCGGTGAAGCCGCGCAGGGCCCACCCGTTGGGTGTGAACAGCGCGAGCCGGCGGATCAGGGGCGTCGTGCCGGAGGCGAAGACGAAGTTGCCGCCGAGCAGGACGAGCGCGAAGACCAGGATCTGCGCGAGCCCCTGCGCCTGCTGCTCGGTCCGCACCAGCGCGATGACCAGCGCGGTCAGGCACACCACGCACACGGCCATCGCCACACTGAGGGCCGCCACACCGACCGGGTCGGCCCAGCGGGCGTCGAAGGCGAGCCACGACACGAGCGTCACGGTGACGAGGCCGGCCAGGCTGTAGACGAACGTCGACACCGACTTGCCCAGCAGCAGCGCACCCCGTCCGACGGGCGCCGCGGCGATCCGGTCGAGGGTGCCCTGCCGCTGTTCGATGAAGTAGCCGCGGGCTCCGAAACCGACCGTGAACAGCACGAAGAACATGCCCATGCTCGGCCCGAAGTAGCTGATCACCTTCAGCGGGTCGTCGGGCAGCCCCTGGGCCCTGACCTGTTCCGGCAGGCGCAACAGGGCCGCCTCGGCCGCGAGCCGGGGAACGTCGGCCCGCTCCGCGCCGGCGGCCACGGCCGTGGCGACCGACAGCCGGTCGGCGTTGACCTGGGCGACGTAGGACTCGGTGACCGCTCGGGCGAGTTGGGCCTGAAGGCCGTAGTCGACGCTGTCGAGGACCTTCACGGGAGCCGCGCCGCCGCCGTGCAGCGCCTCGGTGAACCCGGCGGGCACGACGACGGCGACGTGCACGTCACCCGCGTCCACCGCCCGCCGGGCGGCACTCTCGGCGTCGTAGGAGCGCACGTGGACCGTGCCCCGCAGTTCCGGGCTGCGCAGTACCTGGCCGAGCCCGGTGGCGGCCGGGCCCCGGTCCAGGTCCACGACGCCGACGTTCGCGCGGAAGTCCTCGTTGTTGTTGAACGCCAGGGCCATCAGCGCGGAGATGAGGACCGGCGCCAGGAACACGATCACCCAGGCCGACCGGTCGCGCAGACGCTGGCGCAGATCCTTGGCCGCGATGGCGAGTACGACACGCACGACGGCTCACTCCCTCAGCGCGGTGCCGGTCAGGTGGAGGAAGACCGCCTCCAGATCGGGTTCGTCGATCTCCACGCTGCGGATGTCGACGTCCTGCTCATGGGCGAGATCCAGCAGGTCCGGCAGCAGGCTGCGGGCGTCCTTGACGACCAGCTCGACCACCTCGCCGTGGTCGCCGGTCCGGCCCGCGCCCTCGACGCGGGGCAGGAGTCGGCAGGCTTCGGCGTACGCCGCCAGGTCGCCGACGGCGGCCAGCCGGACCCGGTCGCGCTCGGCCACCAGCGCCACCAGCTCGCGCGGACTGCCCTCGGCGACGAGACGGCCGCGGTCGATGATGCCGACCCGGTCGCACACGCGCTCGGCCTCCTCCATGTAGTGGGTGGTGTAGAGGACGGCCATGCCCTCCTCGCCGAACCGGGTGACGCTCTCCAGGATCGCGTGCCGGCTCTGCGGATCCACACCCACCGTCGGCTCGTCCAGCACCAGCAGGGTCGGCGAGTGCACCAGCCCCGCGCCGATGTTGAGGCGCCGGCGCATGCCGCCCGACAGCGAGTCGACCCGGTCGCCCGCGCGGGCGGTCAGGTCGACGAGGTCCAGCACCTCGTCCACGCGGCGCTCCAGCCGTCGCCGCGGCAGCCGGTACAGGCGTCCGAAGAACCGGAGGTTCTCGCGGACGCTGAGATCGGGGTAGAGGGCGACGTCCTGCGGGACGAAGCCGATGAGCCGCTTGGCCGGTCCGGCCGAGACGCCCATGGGTGCCCCGGCCACGTGCACGGTCCCGGCGTCGGGGCGCAGCAGCCCGCAGACCATGCGGATGGTGGTCGTCTTGCCCGCGCCGTTCGGCCCGAGCAGGCCGTAGGTCTCGCCGGGCGCGATGCTCAGGCTCACGTCGTCCACGGCGGCGCGGTCGCCGAAGTGCCGGACGAGGTGGGCGCAGTCGAGGACGGGTGGCTTTCGTGGTGGATCGTTCATGAGGTCACCTCAGGGCGCGAGGGAGAAGTAGTTCTCTTCTTCTTGCGTGAAGTGCAGGCGCAGCACGGTGTGCAGGCCGTAGAGGCAGGCACGCAGGTCGTCGAGTTGTTCCGGGGCCGGGCGGCCGTCGGGTCCGGCCGGCGCGAGGTGAACGGCGATGCGCCCGGCGAGCCGTTCGATCTCGGCGTGGGCGCGACTCATCGTGGCGGTCGACTCCGGGCCGCCGAGCGTCGGGGCGAGCGCGGGATACAGCTGGTGCTCCTCGGCGTACTCGTGCGGCAGGAGCCGCTCGGTGAGCAGCCGGTGCACCTCGGCCACCGGCGCCAGGGACTCCGGTCCGGCGGCGTCCGAGAGGCTGTCGGCGGCATCGCGGACGGCGTCCAGGACGTCCCGCAGGTCGTCGTGCTCCGCCGCGAACCGGTGGATGAGGGCTTCCGCGGCCGGCGACAGCGCGGGCCGGCCGTCCCGGGGGTCGCGCAGCACGCGCAGCGCGTTCAGGATCACCGCGACGTCGATCCCCTCCTGCAGCAGGGCACCGGCGGCCGGCGGGAGCAGACCGAACGCGGCCGCCGCCATCGCGGCCAGCGACAGCGCCATGCCGCCCAGCGCGCTCTGCACGGCGATGCGGCGCGCCCGTACGGCGATGGTGACGGCGTCGGCCAGGCGGTCCACGCGGTCGGTCGTCAGGACGACGTCGGCGGCCTCGGAGGACGCCGTGGCACCCCGGGCGCCCATCGCCACGCCGATGTCCGCGGCCGCGAGGGCGGGCGCGTCGTTGACACCGTCGCCGACCATCACGGTGACCGCGCGCTCGCGCTCGGCGCGCACCGCGGCGACCTTGTCGGCCGGAGTGAGACCGGCACACACGTCGTCCAGGCCGAGAACGGCCGCGACCTCGCGCGCGGGTTCACGGCGGTCACCGGTGAGCATCACGAGCCGGTCGATCCCCGCCGCGCGCAGCCGGCGCAGGGTGCGCGGGGCATCGGCACGCGGCGGATCGCGCAGGAGGACGGCGCCGACGGGCGCACCGTCCAGGGTGAGCCAGGCGACGGACGCTCCGTCGAGCAGCGCCCGGTTGTCCGCCGAGCGCGCCCAGGCCGGCTGGTCGATACCGTCGGCGAGGCGGCCGACGGCCATCCGGCGCCCGGCGATCGTGCCGGCGGCGCCGTGGCCCGGCTCCTCGTGCATGTCGGTGGGCGTGGACAGGCGCAGTCCGCGCCGACGGGCGGCCTCCACCAGGGACTGTGCCAGGACGTGCGGGGAGTACTGGTCGAGGGAGGCCGCCAGCCGCAGCACCTGGACGGGCTGCCAGCCGGGCGCGGCGGCGACGTCCAGGACGCGCGGGCGACCGACGGTGAGCGTTCCGGTCTTGTCCAGCAGCAGGGTCCGCGCCCGGCCGAGGTTTTCCAGCGCGCCCCCGTCACGGATCACCACGCCGAGCCGGGCGGCCCGCGACAGACCGGAGACGACGGCGACCGGCGCCGCCAGCAGCAGGGGGCAGGGTGTGGCGACCACCAGGACCGCCACCGCCCGCACCGCGGAGCCGCTGATCAGCCAGGCCGTCCCCGCGGCCAGCAGCGACAGCGGCAGGAACCAGGCCGCGTAGCGGTCGGCCAGCCGCACCACGGGAGCCGACTCGGCGCCGGCCTCCCGGGCCAGCCGCACCATCCCGGCGTACGTGCTGTCCCGCTCGCTCGCGGTGGCGCGCAGTTCGAAGGCACCGCCCGCGTTGACCCCACCGCTGCGCACCGACTCGCCCTGCACACGCCGCACCTCAAGGGACTCGCCGGTCAGCGCGGACTCGTCCAGCACGGCCACCGTCCCGGCCACCCGGCCGTCCACGGGCACCACTTCACCGGGTCCGACGACCAGCAGGTCACCGACCGCGACCTCGGCCGACGGCACGGTGCGCGCCCCGTCCGCGGTGAGTAGCCGGGCGGTGTGCGGCGCGCGTTCCAGCAGGGCCCGCAGATCGTGGAAGGCGCGTCGCCGCGCCGCGGTCTCCAGGGTGCGGCCGGTGGCGAGCATCAGCGCGATGAGCACTCCCGCCAGGTACTCGCGCACGGCCAGCGTGCCGGCGAGCGCCAGGACGGCGATCAGGTCCACGCCCGCATGGCCGCGGCGCAGGGCGGCCAGTACCCAGCCGACGGCCGGGACGACGGCGGCGGCCGTGCCGAGCCCCCAGAGCAGCTCGGCCGGTGCGGGGGCGCCGACGAGCCGGCAGACGCCGCCTGCGGCGAGCGCGGCCGCCGTGACGACGAGCAGGCCCGTTTCCGGGCTCGGCGGCCAGAACAGCGCCGCGCGTCGCTTTCCCGCGGACAGGCGGTCCATGTCGGTCCTCACCGGGGCCCGCGGCTCAGTCGTGCGGGACGATCGCGACGGGGCACGGCACGTGGTGCAGAGCGGCGTGCGCGACCGGGCCGAGCTTCCAGGCCAGCGGGGACGGATGCCGCTTGCGGCCCAGTACGGTCAGGGCACTGGGCGCGGAGGCCCTCAGCAGCACCTGGGCCGCCGGCCCCCTGGCCACGTGGTACACGACGTCGACAGCGGGGAACTTCTCCCGCCACGGTGCCAGGGCCGCCGCGAGACGTGCCTGCTCGTCCACCTCGTAGCCCCCGTCGGCCTGCGCGGTGTGCGGATGGGTCACCAGGGACGACAGCGGCAGTGCCCGGACCGCGCGCACCCGCGCTCCCCGCGACTCGGCGGTGGTGAAGGCGAACTCCAGCAGCGGGTCGGTGGCCGGTCCGGCCTCGGGCACACCCACGACGATCTCGTGCCGGTCGCCCTCCGTCGGGCGTCCCCAGCCGGTTTCCACGGCGGGATCACCGGCCCGCACCGTCACCGCGGGGCACCGGGTCAGGCCCAGGACGTGCAGGCTGATGGAACCGAGCAGGAAGCTCGCCACGGAGCCCTGGCCGCGGGAGCCGAGGACCAGCAGGGAGGCGGTGTCACTGAGGTCCACCAGGACCTTCGAGGCCGGGTCCGAGACCAGCTCCGTGGTCAGCGCCAGGTCCTCGTAACGGTGCAGCAGTTCGCTCTCCATGCGCTGCAGCACCTGTCCGCCGTAGCGCTGCTTGCTGAGGGCTTCCTGCGCGATGGGCACGTTGAGCGGCTGGGTGGTCCAGGAGTGCAGGAGCACGAGGGGCAGGCGGCGGCCCATGGCCTCGCGGGCCGCCCACCACGCGGCCGTCACGCTCGCGGGGGAGCCGTCGAGTCCGACGACGACAGGTCCGGTCATGGCGCACCTCCGGTATCGGCGCGACGGACGGGCGCCGCGCGCTTGCGTCCCACCTCCAGGCTGGTCGGCCCGCGGCCACCGGGGGAGGGCCGGACGGTGCGCTCTTGGGCCCGTATGGCCCACTGCGGCGCAGAGCCGGCGGGCGGAGGCTGGGGCGGTGCGAAGAGGGTTGGGCCGCCCGGTCCACGGGCCGTACCCGGTCCCGGCCGACATGTGCCGCCGTGGGGACGGAGACGTCCCGAGGCGGCTGGAGACGTGAAGGGGGAGGGCTGCCATGAGTGGTCCGGTGGTGGTGGGAATCGACGGCTCGGCGTCGAGCCCGGCCGTGGTGGAGGCCGCGGCGCGGGCGGCCGAACGGCTGGGGACGGGCCTGCGGCTGGCGCACGCCCTCACCTGGTCCTCGGCACAGCTCCCGCCCGGCGTGCCGCCGTGGGACCCGGACGGCGGCGCGGCGCGCGTGCGGGTGACCGGGCCGCTGGCCGAGGCTGAGCGACGGGCCCGGCGGACCGCCCCGGGGGTGGACGTGACACGGGAGGTACTGATCGGTGAGCCGGTGACCGTGCTGGAGTCTGAGGCGCGGACGGCCGTGCTCACCGTGGTGGGCGGTCACCGGGTGACCGGCCTCGCCGCCCGGCTGCGCGGATCCGTCGCCGGACAGCTGGCCGCCCGAGGCCGCTGCCCGGTGCTCGTGGTGCGGGGCAGGCCCGCGCCGACCGGTCCCGTGGTGCTGGCCGACGACACGTCACCGGCCGCCGCCGGGTTCGCCTTCGCCGAGGCCGCGCGACGCGGCACCGACCTGGTCGTGCTGCACCCGCGCACCACGACCGCACGGTCCTGGACCGCACTGCGCGAGCGGTACCCCGACGTCCTGGTGCACGGCCGGCGCGTACGGGCCCGGACCGGGCGGGCTCTCGTCGCGGCGAGTTCCGGGGCCCAGCTCGTGGTGATCGAGGCCCGCCATCGGATCGCGGACGCCCTGCCGGGCGCGGCGGCCCGGACCCTCGTGGACCACGCGCACTGCCCCGTCGCCGTGATCCCGGCAGAAGGGGCGGGATCGTGGACGCGCTGACAACGACCGGAAGGGACGGGGCCGCCGCACGGGCGGTATCCCGAGACCCCCACCGGCTGACCCCCGAGCACCTGGCATCCGGCCTCGGTGTCGATCCGGGCGTGGGGCTGAGCGGGCGGGAGGCCGCCGAACGGGCCGTCGCCCACGGCCCGAACCGGCTGGCCGAACCGGCCAGGCGACCGGAGTGGCTGAAGTTCCTGGACCAGTTCCGCAACTGGCTGATCGGCATCCTGATCGCGGCGGCCGTGGTGGCCGGGGCGATCGGTGACGTCAAGGACGCTCTGGTGATCACCGTCGTCCTCCAGATCAACGCGGTCCTCGGCTACCTCCAGGAGCGGCGGGCCGAGCGCAGCCTGGAGGCGCTGCGCCGGATGCTGGTGCCGACCGCACGGGTCCGCCGCGACGGCGTGGAGCAGATCGTGCAGGCGGACACCCTCGTGCCGGGGGACGTGGTCGTGCTGGAGGCGGGTGACCGGGTTCCGGCCGACGGGCGGCTGGCCGTCGCGGAGTCGGTGGAGGTCGCCGAGGCGGCCCTGACCGGCGAGTCGCAGCCGGTGGCCAAGAGCACCGACGCGACGGGCGAGGTGCCGCTGGCCGAGCGCACCTGCATGCTGTTCATGAACACCGCGCTGACCCGCGGCCGCGCCGAGATGATCGTCACGGCCACCGGGATGCGCACCGAACTCGGCTCGATCGCCGAGGCCTTGCGCACCGGTGCCGAACCGGCCAGCCCGCTCCAGGTCCAGCTGGACAGCCTGGGCCGACGGCTCGCCCTGCTCAGCGGCGTCGCGGTCGCCGCGTACGCGCTCGTGGCCCTCTTCCGTGGCGAAGGGCTCGCGGACATCGCGCTGCGCGCCGTGGCGCTGGCCGTGGCAGCGATCCCCGAGGGCCTGCCGGCCGTCCTGGCACTGACCCTGGCGCTCGGGGTGTACCGCATGGCCCGGCGCGGGGCCATCGTCAAACGGCTCGCCTCGGCGGAGTCGCTCGGCTCGGCCACGGTCGTGTGCAGCGACAAGACCGGCACCCTGACCCTCAACGAGATGACCGTACGGGCCCTGTGGACCGCCGGTACTCTCCACGAGGTCACCGGCGAGGGCTACGGCACGAAGGGCACCGTCCGCGGCGCCGAGGACACACTCGTGTCCGCCCTGCTGCCGTTCGCCCTCTGCAACGACGCACACCTGACGGACGACGGTTTCGTCGGCGACCCGACCGAGGCGGCGCTGGTCGTCCTCGCCGCGAAGGCCGGCCTGGACGCGGACGGACTGCGGGCCGAACTGCCCCGCCTCGGGGAAGTGCCCTTCGACGCGGCCACCAAGTACATGGCCACCTTCCACGCCGAACCCGACGGCCGTACCCGCGTCCACGTCAAGGGTGCCGTGGACGTGCTGGTGGGGCTGTGCTCCGAGGTGGCGACCGAGGACGGAGCGAGCGCTCTGGACGACCGGCGTCGAGCCGAGGTCCTCGATGTGACCCGGCGCCTGGGCGGGGCGGGACTGCGGGTCCTGGGCGCCGCCACCACCGTGCTGGACGGCCCGCCCGACCCGGCCGGACTGTCCGGACTGACCCTCGTGTCCATCGCCGGCATCGCCGACCCGCCGCGTCCCCAGGCCCGTGAGGCGATCGCGCTGTGCCGCACCGCCGGGGTCGCCGTCAAGATGATCACCGGGGACCACGCGGACACCGCCGCCGCGATCGCGCGCGAGCTGGACATCACCGGTGAGGTGGTGACCGGCGCGGAACTGGACCGGATGGCGCCGGAGGAACTGCGCGAACGCATCGACGGCATCGGCGTGTTCGCCCGCGTCGCGCCCGAGCACAAGGTGGCCCTCGTGCGGGCGCTGTCCGACCGGGGCCACATCGTCGCCATGACCGGCGACGGCGTCAACGACGCCGCCGCGCTGCGGGCGGCGCACATCGGGGTCGCCATGGGGGTCACGGGCACGGACGTGGCCAAGGAAGCCGCCGACATGGTCCTGACCGACGACGACTTCTCCACCATCGTGCGGGCCGTCCGGGAAGGACGTGCCATCTACGCGAACATCGTCAAGTTCGTCCGCTTCCAGCTGGCCACCAACATCGGCGCCATCCTGACCCTGCTGGGCGCATCGCTGGCCGGACTGCCCGCGCCGCTGACGGCGGCCCAGCTGCTGTGGATCAACATCATCATGGACGGGCCGCCCGCGATGGCGCTGGCGGTCGACCCCGCCGACGACGACGTGATGCGCCGCCGGCCGCGCGACGCCGGCGAGCGGATCCTCGACGCCCGCCGCCTGCTCGGCATCGGCAGGGCGGGCGCGGTGATGGCCCTGGGCACCGTGGGCCTGCTCGCCCTCGCCCGGGAGTGGACCGACGCCGACACCGCGCTGACCATGGCGTTCACCACGTTCGTGCTGTTCCAGCTGTTCAACTCGCTCGTCGCCCGCGCCGACGACGGTCCCCTGCTCGGCCGCCACCAGCTGCGCAACCGCACCCTGTGGCTGTGCCTGGCCGGAGTCCTGCTCGTCCAGCTCGGCGCCGTCCAACTGCCCTGGGCACAGGCGGTGTTCGGCACGCAGTCGCTCGACCTGGCCCAGTGGGCCCTGTGCCTGGGCACGGCGAGCACGGTGCTGCTGGTCGAACTGCTCCTCCGCGGCACCAGGGCGGTGCTGCGCAGGTCCGGAGAGCCGGCCTGAGGCGAGGCCTTGAGGCGGGGTCCCGCGTCGGCGTCCGGACAACGGCCGTGCGCCGAGACAGGTCCGATCGGCCCTGCCGAGCAGGGGCCGGATGGCGCGGCGAGGTGATCCCGGTGGCCCTCCTCCCGGCGGCTGCGGGCGACGAGCATCGTAGGTGAAGCCGCTGCGGGCGGCGTGATGAGAGTTGCGGAGGCAGTGATGACGATGGCACCCCACGCACAGGTGACCGAGGTCGGCGTGGACGCGCCCTTGCGGGCATGGCGCGGATTCGGCGGAGCGCACTGGCGCGACACCGTGGACGTGCGCGACTTCATCCAGGCCACCTACACGCCGTACGAGGGCGGCCCCGAGTTCCTGGCCGGCCCGACCGAGCGCACACGCGCCGTCTGGCGCAAGGTGAGCGCCCTGTTCCCCGAGGAGCGGCTCCACGGCATTCTCGACGTCGACACCGCCACCCCCTCGACGATCACCTCCCACGCCCCCGGCTACATCGACCGCGACCGCGAGCTGATCGTCGGCCTGCAGACCGACGCCCCGCTCAAGCGGGCGATCATGCCGAACGGCGGACTGCGCATGGTCGAGAACGGGCTCAGGGCGTACGGATACCAGCCCGACCCCTTCGTCACCCGTGTCTTCGGCACCTACCGCAAGACCCACAACGACGGTGTCTTCGACGCCTACACCCCCGCGATGCGCGCCGCCCGCAAGGCCGGCATCATCACCGGCCTGCCCGACTCCTACGGCCGCGGCCGGATCATCGGCGACTACCGGCGCGTCGCCCTGTACGGCACCGACCGCCTGATCGAGGCCAAGCGGGCCGAACAGGCACTCCTGGACGCGCGGCCCTCGACCGCGGACGTCATCCGCGACCGTGAGGAACTGGCCGAACAGATCCGCGCCCTCGGCGAACTCGCCCGGATGGCCGCCTCGTACGGCTGCGACGTCACCCGGCCCGCCGCCACCGCGCACGAGGCCGTGCAGTGGCTCTACCTCGGCTTCCTGGCGGCGGTGAAGGAGCAGAACGGCGCCGCGATGTCGCTGGGCCGCACCTCCACCTTCCTGGACGTCTACCTCCAGCGGGACCTGGACGAGGGGCGCATCGACGAGACCCGCGCCCAGGAGCTGATCGACGACTTCGTGATCAAGCTGCGGATCGTACGGTTCCTGCGCACCCCCGAGTACGACGAGCTGTTCTCCGGCGACCCGACCTGGGTGACCGAGTCCATCGGAGGCATCGGCACCGACGGACGCCCGCTGGTCACCCGCACCTCCTTCCGCTTCCTGCAGACCCTGTACAACCTGGGTCCGGCACCCGAGCCCAACCTCACCGTCCTGTGGTCGCCCCGACTGCCGTCCGGCTTCAAGGAGTTCTGCGCCCAGGTGTCCATCGACACCAGCGCCATCCAGTACGAGTCCGACGACCTGATGCGTCCGCGCACCGGCGACGACACCGCGATCGCCTGCTGCGTCTCCGCGATGGCGGTGGGCAGGCAGATGCAGTTCTTCGGAGCGCGCGTCAACCTGGCCAAGGCGCTGCTGTACGCGGTCAACGGCGGCCGGGACGAGATGACCGGCGAGCAGGTCGGGCCCCAGACGCCCCCGCTGACGGGCGAGTACCTGGACTACGACGAGCTGACGGCGGCCTACGACAGGATGCTGGACTGGCTGGCCGGGACCTACGTCGACGCGCTCAACGTCATCCATTACATGCACGACAAGTACGCCTACGAGCGCATCGAGATGGCCCTGCACGACCACCCCGTGCACCGCTTCATGGCCTGCGGCATCGCCGGCCTGTCGGTCGCCGCGGACAGCCTGTCCGCCGTGAAACACGCGCGCGTGAAGGTCTTCCGGGACGCCACCGGACTCGCCGTCGACTTCCGCACCGAGGGCGAGTTCCCGGCGTACGGCAACGACGACGACCGCGCCGACGGCATCGCCGTGGACCTGGTGGAGTCGTTCATGGCGAAGGTGCGCGAGCACCCCACCTACCGCGACGCGGAGCACACCCAGTCGGTGCTGACCATCACCTCCAACGTCGTCTACGGCAAGCACACGGGCAACACTCCCGACGGCCGGCGCGCCGGTGCTCCCTTCGCGCCCGGTGCCAACCCGATGAACGGCCGGGACCGGCACGGCATGGTCGCCTCCGCGCTGTCGGTGGCGAAGCTGCCGTACGAACAGGCCCGCGACGGCATCTCCCTCACCTCGACCGTCACACCCGAGGGACTCGGGCACGACCCGGCCGAACGCGCCGCGAACCTGGCCGGCATTCTCGACGCCCACATGGGCGCGGGCGGTTTCCACATGAACGTCAACGTGCTGAGCCGGGCGACGCTCGAAGACGCCATGGAGCACCCGCAGAAGTATCCGGAACTGACGATCCGGGTCTCCGGATACGCCGTCAACTTCGTCCGCCTGACCCGCGAGCAGCAGCTCGACGTGATCAGCCGCACCTTCCACGGATCGCTGTGAACACCGCGACCGAGTCCCTGACGGGCCGGGTCCATTCCTGGGACCTGTCCACGGGAGTGGACGGCCCCGGCACCCGGTTCGTCCTCTTCCTCAGCGGCTGCCCGCTGCGCTGCCTGTACTGCGCCAACCCCGACACCTGGCACATGCGCGACGGCGAGGAGACGACCGTCGACGAGGTCGCGGCCCGCATCGAGCGCTACCGGGACGTCGTCACCACGGCGGGCGGGGGAGTGACGCTGACCGGTGGCGAGGCCCTGTTGCAGCCGGCGTTCACGGCCGCGGTCCTGCGCCGCTGCAAGGAGCTCGGCCTGCACACCGCGCTCGACACCTCCGGCTTCCTCGGCGCCCGCGCGAGCGACGACCTGCTCGCCGACACCGACCTGGTCCTGCTGGACATCAAGTCCTTCGACGTGCGGACCTACCGGAAGCTGACCGGTGGCGAACTCTCCCCGACCCTCAACTTCGCCACCCGACTGGACCGGCTCGGTGTCCCGGTGTGGATCCGCTACGTCCTCGTGCCCGGCTGGACCGACGACCCACGGGCCGTCGACGGGCTCGGCGCGTTCCTGGCCGAACTGGGCAACGTCGACCGCGTGGACGTCCTGCCCTTCCACAAGCTCGGCGCCCACAAGTACGACGCCCTCGGCATCCCCTTCCCCCTGCACGACACCCCCGTGCCCGCCCCCGAGCTGACCGACCGGGTGCGTGAGCAGTTCCGGGAACACGGCCTGCGGGCGCTGTGAAGGACACCGCAGGTCGAACACGCAAGCACCGAGGAGCTGTTGAGATGGCGAAGGCATATCTGGTGGGCAGTGGCATGGCGGCGCTGTCGGCGGCGGCGTTCCTGATCCGCGACGGCGGCTTCGACGGGACGGACATCCACCTCTTCGAGGAGCAGGAGCGGATCGGCGGCAGCCTGGACGCCGGCGGTACCCCGGAGACCGGCTACACCATGCGCGGCGGCCGGATGTTCGAGGCCGAGTACCGCTGCACCTATGACCTGTTGTCCGAGATCCCCTCCCTGGACGACCCGTCGGTGTCGGTCACTCAGGAGATCCTCGACGGCCACGAGGCCTTCGCCTGGGACGACATCTCACGGCTCGTGGACGAGAACGGCGAGATCGTCGACGTGACCTCGATGGGGTTCTCCGAGCGTGACCGGCTGGATGTGATGCGCTGCCTGGCCACGCCCGAGGGACGGCTGGACGGCAGGCGGATCACCGACTGCTTCACGGACCACTTCTTCACCACGAACTTCTGGTACATGTGGTGCACCACTTTCGCCTTCCAGCCCTGGCACAGCGCGATCGAGTTCCGCCGTTACCTCAAGCGGTTCATCCACCTGTTCCCCGGGTTCGCCACCATGTCGGGGATCCACCGCACCCGCTACAACCAGTACGACTCCATCGTCCGCCCGCTGCGGTCCTGGCTGGCCGAGCGGGGCGTGACCCTCCACACCGGCTGCGAGGTACGGGACCTCGCGCACGCCCCGGGGCACCGCCTGACCGTCGAGCGGGTCCTGCTGCGCCGAAACGGCCACGACGACGAGATCCGGATCTCTCCCGAGGACCTCGTCCTGGTCACCAACGGCTCGATGACGGACGCCTCCTGCCGCGGCTCCCACACCGAGGCGCCCGATCCTCGCGGCGTGCACCGCTCCGGCGCCTGGCTGCTGTGGCACCGCCTGTCACGGGGCCGGAAGGAATTCGGCAACCCCGCCGCGTTCGACAAGAACATCCCGGAGTCGCGGTGGGAGTCGTTCACCGTCACCGCCCACGATCCGGCGTTCGTCGACGCGATGGAGAAGCTCAGCGGGCGCGAGACGGGGCGGGGCGGGCTGATGACCTTCACCGCCTCCAACTGGCTGCTCACCATCGTGGTCAACCGCCAGCCCGTCTACCGCGACCAGCCCGAGGGGGTGTCGGTGTGGTGGGGCTACGGCCTCTTCCCCGACCGGCCGGGCAACCTCACCGGCAGGCCGATGACCGAGTGCTCCGGGCGCGAGATCCTCGAAGAGGTGCTGCACCACCTGCGGTTCGACGAGCATCTCGCGCGGCGCGTCCTGGCGGGCTCGACCGTCGTGCCGTGCCTGATGCCGTACATCACCAGCCAGTTCCTGGTCCGCCGGTACGGGGACCGGCCGCGGGTCGTGCCCCGGGGATCGGTGAACCTGGCGTTCGTCGGACAGTTCGCCGAGGTGCCGGACGACGTGGTCTTCACCGTCGAGTACTCGGTCCGCACCGCGTGGACGGCGGTCGCCGAACTGCTCGGCCTCGAACGGCGGCCGCCCGAGGTCTACAAGGGGCACCACGACCCGCACGTGCTGAAAGAGGCCTTGGACACCATGCACCGCCACTGACCGCCGGGGGCGCCATCCGCGCAGACGCACGTCGGGCGGTGGGACATCGGGCACGATGATCCCGACCTCCGCGAAGGCGGACGCCGAGGATGCGCGGTGGAAGGAGTCCCATGGCCCAGCAGCGGGGCGGGCACGCCCTGGGGTGGCGCCGTCTGACGCCCGGGATCGCCACTCTGGCCGGCTACGAACGCTCGTGGCTGCGGGGCGATCTGCTCGCCGGCGCGACGGTGGCCGCGTACCTGGTGCCGCAGGTGATGGCGTACGCGGTGGTGGCAGGCCTCCCGCCGGTCGTCGGCCTCTGGGCCATCCTGCCCGCGCTTGTCCTGTACGCGGTGCTGGGCTCCTCCCGGCTGCTGTCGGTCGGCCCGGAGTCCACGACCGCGCTGATGACGGCCACCGTGGTCGGCCCGCTCGCCGCGGGCGACCCGGGCCGGTACGCGGTGTTGGCGTCCGCCCTGGCGATCACCGTCGGCCTGCTGTGTGTCGTGGCCTGGGCGGCGCGGCTCGGCTTCGTCGCCGACCTGCTGTCCCGGCCGGTCCTGGTGGGCTATCTGGCAGGCGTGGCCTGCATCATGATCGTGGACCAACTGCCCAAACTCACCGGGGTACGGACAACCGGGAGCGCCTTCTTCCCCCAGCTGTGGTCCTTCGTACGCCACCTGCCGCAGGCGCACCCGGCCACCGTGCTCTTCGCCGTCGCCGCGGTGGGCTTCGTCTTCGCCCTGCCCTACTTCTTCCGTGCCGTTCCCGCCCCACTGCTGCTGGTGGTGCTCGGCACGGCGGCCGTTGCCGTCCTCGACCTCGACGACCGGTACGGCATCAAGGTGATCGGCGAAGTGCCGTCCGGGCTGCCCAGATTCGCGCTGCCGGACCTGGGCGGACTGCCGCACCTGGTGCTGCCCGCGCTCGGCGTCCTCCTGGTCGGCTACACGGACGTCATCCTCACCGCACGGGCCTTCGCCGACCGTACCGAGGGACAGGAACTCGACGCCAACCAGGAACTGCTGGGCCTGGGCGCCGCCAACCTGGGGTCGGGCCTGCTGCACGGCTTCCCCGTGAGCAGCAGCGCCAGCCGCACCGCGCTCGCGTCGTCGGCGGGCGCACGCAGCCAGGCGTACTCGCTCGTGGCCGGCGCGGCCGTGCTCGCCGTACTGCTCCTCCTCAGCCCGCTGCTGACCCGCACACCGGCGGCCGTGCTGGGCGCGCTGGTGGTCTACGCCGCCGTCCGCATGGTGGATGTGGCGGGCTTCCGGCGCCTCGCGTCGTTCCGCCGGCGGGAGCTGTTGCTGGCACTTGGCTGCCTGGGCGGCGTACTGGCCCTGGACATCCTGTACGGCGTGCTGGTGGCCGTCGGCCTGTCGGTGGCCGAGTTGCTCACGCGGGTGGCCCGCCCGCACGACGCCGTGGAGGGGATCGTGCCGGGGGTGGCCGGCATGCACGACGTGGACGACTACCCGCAGGCCCGCACCATCCCCGGTCTGCTCGTCTACCGCTACGACTCCCCGCTGTTCTTCGCCAACGCCGACAACTTCCGCCGCCGGGCGCTGGCCGCCGTGGACGAACAGACCGAGCCCGTCCGCTGGTTCGTCCTCAACACCGAGGCCAACGTGGAAGTCGACATCACGGCCCTGGACGCGGTCGACGAACTCCGCCGCGAACTGGCCCGTCGCCAGATCGTGTTCGCACTGGCCCGCGTCAAGCAGGACCTCCGGGACGACCTGAAGGCGTACGGCCTGGTGGACTCCGTCGGCGCGGATCTCGTCTTTCCGACCCTGCCGACCGCGGTGGCCGCCTACCGGGCGTGGCGCGACGACCGGTGACGTGCGCCGCGTCGTGACGGCACGCCCCCGGCGTGACGAGCTGAGCCGTCCTGCCCTCCGCGAGGGGCTCCGTGCTGCCCGGCGCGAGGTCACCAGGTGTCGATACGGCGGCCTGTGACGGCGGTGAGTTCGACGCGGATCCAAAGGTCCCGCCCGCTCCCGGCCCACGGCTCGCTGTAGGCGCGCTCGACGAGACGGCGTACGGCGTCGCGGTCGGTCACCGCCGCGGCCCGCCCGCGCACCAGGACGCTCCACCCCTGGCTCAACGCGTCGTCCACGCGGTCTACCTCGAAGGACACCTCCCGGTCGAGTCCCCGTGTCGGCACAGAGTCCTGCCGGGTCCGGAACACCAGCGCGTCGTCGACGACGGAGTAGTTGACGGGAACGACGAGGGGTGCGGCGCCGGTCGGTATCGCCACGCGGCCCACGCCGTGGGTGGAGAGCAGTCGGCGGCACTCCTGCTCGCTCAGTTCGGTCAGGTGGGGAGTCCGGGCGGCACGCCCCACACCGGCCGGCAGGCCGACGTTGCCGCCGCCGAGTTCCGTCGTGGTGGTCCGCAGGGCTCCGGCCAACCGGAGCAGGGTGTCCGCCTCCGGCACAGCCGTGCTGTGCTCCTCCAGGCGGGCGAGACAGCTCGGGGCCATGCCCGTGCGGAACGCGAGTTCCTCCAGGGTGATCCCCAGTTCCGTGCGCCGCCTCTGGATGCGGCGTCCGAGGTCCCCCTGTGGAGGTTGGCCGGCGCCGTACGACGATGTCGGGTCGGTCATGATCCCTCACTCCTCGTCGGGTCCGCAGGAGAAGATCTTCTGCTCTGGCCCCGTATTTTCAGCATGTAAGGGGTCGTCGGACTCCGCTTGGGCCATACGGCCCTTGTCTCCTGCCCAGTTTTCGCGGACCTGCTGAGGGGCCTGCCGAGGGACAGGTCGTCGTGGTCCGCACTCACCCGCCCGTGAGGTCCGGGCGGACCAGCGTGCCGGACCTGCCGTGCACGATCTCGTACGCCGCGTCGAGCGCGCCGATCGCGGCCAGGCCGCCCGTACGCTCCACGAACCGGGCCGCCGCCTCGGTCTTGGGCCTCATCGAATCGTCGGGAAAGGTGCCGCGGCGCAGTTCGGCGGGCGTGGCGTCGAGTACGGGCTGCTGGTCCGGGGTGCCGAAGGCGGAGTAGACGCAGGGGACGTCGGTGAGGATGAGCAGGAAGTCGGCCTTGAGGTCCTCGGCGAGCAGGGCCGCGGTGAGGTCCTTGTCCACGACGGCCTCCGCTCCGCTCAGCGCGCCGGTGTCGCGGTCGGCGGTGGCGGGGATGCCTCCGCCGCCGGCGCAGATCACCAGCGTGCCGGAGTTGAGCAGCTCGTGGACGGTGTCCGTCTCCACGACGCGCTCGGGCAGGGGCGACGGGACGACGCGGCGCCAGCCCGTGCCGTCCTGGGCGATGTGCCAGTCGCGGTCGCGGGCGAGGGAGCGAGCCTGCGACCGGGGGTAGACCTGGCCGACGAACTTCGTGGGCCGGGCGAAGGCGGGATCGTCCGCCCGGACCAGGGTGTGGGTGACGAGGGCGGCGACATGCCGACCGGGCAGGGCGGCCCGCAGGGCCCGGGCGAGCAGCGAGCCGATCATGCCCTGGGTCTGGGCGCCGAGCAGATCCAGCGGATAGGGGGCGCTGAGGGCCGGGTCGGCGGCGCTCTCGACCGCGAGCAGGCCGATCTGGGGGCCGTTGCCGTGGGTGATGACGAGTTCGTGGTCGTGGGCGAGCGTGGCGAGAGCGGTGGCCACCCGGTCGATGTTGGCCTGCTGAACGGCCGCGTCGGGGCGTTCGTTCCGGCGCAGCAGGGCGTTTCCGCCGAGGGCGACGACGAGGCGCATGGCTTTTCAACCTCCAGGGGTGTCGGCGAGGACGGCCTCAATGGCGTGCGGGGCCGGCAGGAGCAGGTCGATGGTCAGGGTGGTCCCCCTGCTCGGTCAGGCGACCGCGTCGCGTTCGACGGGGCAGCTCATGCACCGTGGTCCGCCCCGACCGCGTCCCAGTTCGGCACCGGCGATGGTGACGATCTCGATGCCCTGCTTGCGCAGACGACGGTGCCGTACACGGTCGCGCGCGGTACGTTGCGCCCCTGCTCGCGGACCCGTCCGGCCACCACCGAGGCGGCCTCCAGGCCGAGATAGCTGAACAGGGCGATGGCGGCGGCGGCCGATACCGCGCCCAGCGCCGACTGACCGCTTGCGTTGAACGCACCGAAGGTCATGGCCAGCGCGAGCGCGCCGAGCGTCACGGCGACGAAGGCGACGAGTGAGATCGGCCCGTACGGCGCCAGGGCCGACGGCAGGGCGAAGACCCCCGTGCCGATGATGCTGCCGATCACCAGCGCCGACGCGGCGGGAAGGCCGAGCGCCGCTTTCGCGGCAGGCTTCTTACTGCCGCGGGCCGTGCTTCTCCTTGTGCTTCCGGACATGACTGGGCCTCCGTACGCCGTCCGCAGCGGGTGTCGGTCTGTGATCGATCCTGCTGCGCGGCGAGGTGGGCGATCAGCGGCCACAAGTCCCGCGCCGGGCCCACTGGTCCCGTTGCGCGGGGCCCACTGGGCCCTACCCCGGCGTTCCGCCACGGACGGGCCAGGCTCCGCCGCCCGAGATGAGATGCGCAATTGCATAATTTCGCAATTGGTTAGATGCTGTGTTTGTTGTGCTCGCAAGTAGCCGCGGGCCCAGTCGTTCGCATCAGCGCGCAGGGGAAGCCGAGGGTCGTGTCCGTTCCGCTCCATCAGGCCGAAGTCGAGGTCATCGCGCGATGACCTCACGGATCAGCCGGGTCCGGTCCCGGATCTCCTCGCTGCTGCCCACCGGCGCCGATCTGGCGGAGTTGCGGCGCGACCCGCGCCGGGACCTGCTGGCCGGTGTGACCGTGGCCGTCGTGGCGCTGCCGCTCGCGCTCGGATTCGGGGTCTCCTCCGGGCTGGGCGCGGAGGCGGGCCTGGCGACCGCGGTGGTCGCGGGTGCGCTGGCCGCGGTCTTCGGCGGCTCGAATCTGCAGGTGTCGGGGCCGACCGGCGCCATGACGGTGGTCCTCGTCCCCATCGTGGGCGAGTACGGGCCGACGGGCGTGCTCACGGTGGGGCTGATGGCGGGCGTGATGCTTGTCGCGCTGGCCGTGCTGAAGGCCGGCCGTTACATGCAGTACATCCCCGCTCCGGTCGTCGAGGGCTTCACCCTCGGCATCGCCTGCGTGATCGGCCTCCAGCAGATCCCCAACGCGCTCGGTGTGCCCAAGCCGGAGGGCGACCGGGTGCTCGTCGTGACCTGGCGGGCCGTGGCGGAGTTCGCACGGTCCCCGAACTGGACCGCCCTCGGCTTCGCCGCAGCGGTGGCGGCCGTCATGCTGGTCGGCGCGCGGTGGCGGCCGACCGTGCCGTTCTCCATCCTGGCCGTGATCGCCGCGACGATCGTCGCGCGGAGCGCCGGCCTGGACGCGGCCCGGCCGATCGGTGACCTGCCCGCCGGGCTGCCCGCGCCCTCGCTGGCCTTCCTCGACCTCGGCTCCCTGGGAACCTTGCTCGCCCCGGCCGTCGCGGTCGCCGCCCTGGCCGCCCTGGAGTCCCTGTTGTCGGCCTCGGTCGCGGACGGCATGACCGTGGGCCAGAAGCACGACCCCGACCGCGAGCTGTTCGGCCAAGGCCTGGCCAACATCGCCGCCCCGCTCTTCGGCGGCGTCCCCGCGACCGGCGCGATCGCCCGCACCGCGGTCAACGTCCGGACCGGCGCGAGCTCCCGGCTCGCCGCTCTGGCCCATGCCGCGATCCTCGGCGTGATCGTCTTCGCGGCGGCTCCGCTGGTCTCGAGGATTCCCCTGGCCGCACTCGCCGGCGTCCTGCTGGCCACGGCGATCCGCATGGTCGAGGTCGGCTCCCTGCGGGCGATGGCCAGGGCCACCCGTTCGGACGGGCTGATCCTGGTCCTGACCGCCGTCGCGACCCTCGCCCTGGATCTCGTGTACGCCGTCGTCATCGGCCTGGCCGTCGCGGGCGCCCTGGCCCTGCGCACCGTCGCCAAGCAGGCCCGCTTCGACCAGGTCCCGCTGGACCGCGGCGACCACAGCGCCGAGGAGCACGCGCTGCTGGCCGAGCACATCGTGGCGTACCGCATCGACGGCCCGCTGTTCTTCGCCGCCGCCCACCGCTTCCTGCTGGAACTGACCGACGTCGCCGACGTCCGGGTCGTGATCCTGCGCATGTCCAGGGTTTCGACCATGGACGCCACCGGCGCCCTGGTCCTGAAGGACGCCGTGGGGAAACTCCGGCGGCGCGGCATCCTCGTCCTCGCCTCCGGAATCCGCCCCGGCCAGCGCCAAGTTCTGGACTCGGTGGGCGCGTTGGCGCTGCTGCGCCCCCACGACCGGGAGTACGCCACCACGCCGGAGGCGATCCGGGCCGCCCGGGACCACCTGGAGACGGCGGGCGTCCTGCCACCGTCAGGGAGCAGCTCGCCCCCCTCACGTGACCTCAGGAATTGCTAATGTTGGCAACTGCTGAGGTCACGACCGCTGGATTCGGCCGTTTCGTTCCTCGGCGCGGTTCGGCGAGGCCGGTGCGGCAGGCGAGGATGGGCCGCATGGTGTGGACGAGTGGGTGGATGCGATGCGCCGAGGCCCGGCCGGTGCGGCCGTGCTGTCGGGTCGAGGAGGCGACGGCACGATGAGTACGCCGCTGTACCAGCTGAAGGCCGAGTTCTTCAAGACGCTCGGGCATCCGGCCCGCATCCGCGTGCTGGAGCTGCTGAGCGAGCGTGAGTACGCGGTCGCGGAGATGCTGCCCGAGGTGGGCATCGAACCCGCGCACCTGTCCCAGCAGTTGGCCGTCCTGCGACGCGCGAACCTGGTCGTGTCCCGCAAGGAGGGCTCGACCGTCCACTACGCGCTGACCAGTCCGGACGTCGCCGAACTCCTCCGCGTCGCCCGCACCATCCTCTCCGGCGTGCTGGCCGGCCAGGCCGAGTTGCTCGCCGACCTGCAGGCCGTGCAGGGGGAGGCGAAGCCGTCGTCGTAGCGACGGCTCTCACGACGCCCCCCTCCGGGGGAGCGGAACTGCCGCCGCTACTTCTGGGCGTGCTCGCCCAGGTAGAACAGCAGCCACACGAATCCCGCGAACAGGTGTGTGCCGAAGATGTAGAAGAAGGCGCGCAGCGCGACGCCGCGCCCCTTCCAGTTCTCGTCGTCCGGGTCCTTCCTCGTGTCGCTCACCGCGCCAACTCCCCGCTCTCGTCCTGCCGCAGTTCGTCCAGTAGGTCCTGCTGACCGGCCAGCAGGACGGTCAGGATCCGTCGAGCGGCGCCGAGCAGTTCGGCGACGTCGCCGCCGGCCAGCTCGTACACGACCGTCGAGCCGGTGCGGGTGGCGGTGACGATTCCGGAGCGGCGCAGCACCGCCAGCTGCTGGGACAGGTTGGACGGCTCGACCTCGATGGCGGCCAGCAGGTCGCGCACCGGCTTCGGCCCGTCCTGCAGCAGCTCCAGCACCCGGATGCGCACCGGGTGCCCGAGCATCCGGAAGAACTCCGCCTTCGCCTCGTACAGCGGAACCGGCACCGTGATCACCCCTCGCCCGCTTCCAGGTCCTCCACGCTGATGCCGTGCCCCCGAGCCACGCGCAGCGCGTCGTCCAGCTCGTCCTGCGCCACGGCCGTCGCGTAGGCGTCCTCGGCTTTCCGGGCGGCCGCGAGCGCGGTGTGCGCGTCGCGCACCCGCTCCCGCGCGGCCTCGACGAACCCGCCCACCGGGGACCTCCTCGTGGAACCTGCCTGTCAAGGCAACTAACGAATTGAAGAACTCTTCAAGAGTAGCCGAGAGGAGGCCCCGGGCGGCCCTGCCGAGGAGCAGGATCATGCGTGCGCCGTGGCGCACGGCGCCGCCGTTGTGTCACCGCCGCCCGGGGTGGTCGCCGGTGTCGGGCTGGTCCAGTTGGGAGGCGAGGACGGCGGCCTGGACGCGGCGCTGGACGCCGAGCTTGGCCAGCAGGCGGGAGATGTGGTTCTTGACGGTCTTCTCCGACAGGTAGAGCTTCTTGCCGATCTCTCGGTTGGTCAGGCCGTCGCCGATCAGGGCGAGGATGTCGCGCTCCCGTGGTGACAGGCTCTCCAGCTCCGGTGAGAGGGCGGGCGTCTCGGCGGGGTCGGCGCGCAGGGAGCGCATCAGGCGGGCGGTGGTGGCGGGGTCCAGCATGGACTGGCCGGAGGCGACCGTGCGGACGGCCGAGACCAGGTCGGAGCCCCGGATCTGCTTCAGGACGTAGCCCGAGGCGCCGGCCATGATGGCGTCGAGGAGGGCGTCCTCGTCGTCGAACGAGGTCAGCATCAGACAGGCCAGCTCCGGCATCCGGCTGCGCAGCTCGCGGCAGACGGTGATGCCGTCGCCGTCCGGAAGCCGTACGTCGAGCACGGCCACGTGGGGCCGGACCGCGGGCGCTCGCGCGAGGGCGTGTTCGACGGTGCTCGCGTCGCCGACCACACTGATGTCGTCCTCGGCGTCCAGCAGATCGGCCACGCCGCGTCGGACGACCTCGTGGTCGTCCAGCAGGAAGACCCGGATCGGATCCTCCGGAGTGAAGGTGCGTGCCTCGGTCATCTTGGCCCCTCGTTCTCGGCGAATCGGCGGATCGCGGCCCGCCTCCGGGTCGATCTTCACGCGCCCCGGGCCGTACGCACCAGGGCCGACCGGCCCCATTCTCGCCGCGTCGCGCCCCGATGGGCATGTGTGCCCCGCCATTCCTGTCATACACCTGCTCACCGCGTGACGCATACGCCCGGTGCGACCGCCGGGCGACCGGTCCGCCGCGAAAGGACTGTCCGCACCACGTCGTCCACGCCGTCCTCCTGATCGCCCCGGCGGGCCCGAGCCGGGGCCGGTCGGCCCCGAACCGGGACCAGCGGCCCCTGCACAGCCCGCTCTCCCGGCACGAGCCTGGAGACAGACATCCCGATCAGGAGGCAGAACCATGGTCCGCACCGTTGTCGCAGGTCTCGACGGATCCGCCGAAAGCCGGGCCGCCGCCGAATGGGCGGCCCGCGAAGCGAAGCTGCGCGGCCTGACGCTGAAGCTGCTCCACGTCTGGGAGCCCGTACCGGAGCCCGTGGCCCAGGCCCCGCTCGTCGGCGGCGAAACTCTCCAGCACTGGAGCGAGAGGATCCCGCGTGAGGCGGCGGAGGGCATCCGCCTGCGGCACCCGGGAGTCGAGGTCGAGGCGCGGCACGAGCCCGGCCGGCCCGCCGAGATCCTCACGGAGGCCGCGCAGGACGCCGAGCTGCTGGTCCTCGGCTCGCGCGGGATGAGCGGGATCGGCGGCTTCATGGTCGGCTCGGTCGGCCTGGCGGTCGTCGCGCACGCCGAGCGGCCGGTCGTCATGGTCCGCGCCGGAGAGCAGGCGGCCGACGAACACGAGCCGGACCCGACCGGCATCCCCTCCGCGGCGACCCGGTTCCGCCCGGTCGTGCTCGGGCTCGACACCTCGGGCCCCGACGACTCGGTGATCGCCTTCGCCTTCGAGGAGGCCGCCCGCCGCGAGACCGGCCTGCGGGTCGTCTCCGGCTGGAACCTGCCCCCGTACTACGTCTACGGACTCTCCGCAGACCTGGGGCTCCACGACGAGATCGCCCGCCAGAAGGCCGCCGAACTGACCGAGGCGCTGCGTCCCTGGCGGACCAAGTACCCGGCGGTCGAGGTGGTGGAGCTGTCCCGCTCCGGGAGCCCCGCCAACCACCTGGTCGACGCCTCCCGCGAGGCCTCGCTCGTCGTCGTGGGCCGGCGGATCCGGCGCAGCCCGTTCGGCGCCCATGTCGGGCCCGTCGCACACGCCGTCCTGCACCACTCGACGGCCCCCGTCGCCGTCGTCCCGCACCACTGACCCGCACCGGGAAACGCTGCTCGTCCCGCGCCCGGCCGCACTCACCCGGCGGCCGGGCGTGGAGCGTGGCGGCCGGGCGCGGAGCGTGGTGGCGGTCGCCGGCACATGGCGACCGAGGGCCGAACGGCCCCTCGTCACCGCCGGTCAGCCCATGGGAGCCCGCCCTGTTCCGCGGGACGCTCGAAGCGTGGAGAGAACCCGAAGGAGATCCGCGATGACGCACCAAACGCTCAGCAGGCCCCCGGTGCACGCCCTGCTCGCGGACGGCACCACCGTCTGCATCCGCCCCGTGGCGGCGGGCGACCACGACCAACTGCAGGGGCTGTACGAGGAGATGTCCCCGGAGAACCTGCGGCTGCGCTTCTTCGCGGCGAGCCGCAGGTCCGCGCAGATGGCCGCCGACCGCGCGTGCGCCGCGCCGCACGCCGGATACCGGGCGCTGCTGGCCGAGACCCAGGGCCGGGTGATCGGTCTGGCCGAGTACGACACGAGCGGCTCCGGCACCGAGGCCGAGATGTCCATCGCGGTCGCCGAGGGGCTGCACCACCGGGGCGTGGGAACCCTCCTGGTCGAGCACCTGGTCTCCCTCGCCCGCGCGGACGGCGTCACGTCCTTCACCGCCGACGCCCTGAGCGAGAACCACGAGGTGCTGCGTCTGTTCACCGACCTCGGCCTGCGCACGGCCCGCAGCTTCGAGGGGCCCGAAGTGCGCTGCACCATCGCGCTCGACGAGGACGACACCTACCTGACGGCGGTCGAGGAGCGCGGTCGGACCGCCGACGTGGTGAGCCTGCGGCCCCTGCTGCAACCCCGGACCGTCGCCGTCGTGGGCGCCGGACGCAAGGCCGGGTCGGTCGGCCGGGCGATCCTGCACCACCTGAAGGCCGGTGACTACACCGGGCGGCTGTGGGCGGTGAATCCCGCGGTGAACTCCCTGCTCGGCGTCCCTTCCCACCCGAGCGTCGGCGCGCTGCCCAAAACTCCCGATCTGGTGATCGTCGCGGTACCCGCCGCCGCGGTCGCCTCGACGGCCGACGAGTGCGGCAAGGCAGGCGTACGGGCCCTGCTCGTCGTCACCGCCGGACTCGACGCCGGTCAGGCACAGGCTCTCCTGACGGCCTGCCGCACCTACGGGATGCGGATGGTGGGGCCCAACTGCCTGGGCATCTCCAACACGGACGCGCAACTGCGCCTGGACGCCACCTTCGCCGCCACGCACCCGCGCCCCGGTACGGCGGGGGTGGCCGTGCAGTCCGGCGGGATCGGCATCGCCCTGCTGGACGGCCTGTCCCGGCTGGGCATCGGGGTGTCCACCTTCGCCTCCCTCGGTGACAAGTACGACGTCAGCGGCAACGACCTGCTCCAGTGGTGGGAGAGCGACGGCCGCACCGACCTCGCGCTGCTCCACCTGGAGTCCTTCGGCAACCCGCGCGCCTTCTCCCGCACGGCACGCCGGGTGACCCGCCGTATGCCGGTGCTGACCGTCGACGCCGGGCGCACCGACGCGGGCCGGCGAGCCGCCGCCTCGCACACGGCGGCCGCCGCGACCCGCACCATGACCCGCCAGGCCCTGTTCACCCAGGCCGGCATCACCGCCACCCACTCGGTCGGTGAACTCCTGGAGACCGCGGCGCTGTTGCACGCGCAGCCGCTGCCGGCGGGATCCCGGGTCGCGATCGTCACCAACGCGGGCGGCGCCGGCGTGCTGGCCGCGGACGCCTGCGCCGAGGCCGGGCTCGCGCTGCCGGTCCCGGCCCCCGACCTGGTCGACGACCTGCTCGCCGTCCTGCCCGACGGCGCCGCGATCGGCAACCCGATCGATGCCACCGCCGCCGTGACGGAGGAACAACTCGGCGACTGCGTGGACCGGCTGATGCGCGGCACCGGCATCGACGCCGTGCTGGTCGCGCTCGTGCCCACGGCGGTCGCGACGGCCACCGGTGACGACCTCGTCAAGGCCGTCACGGGGCGGACCCGGCACAGGGCGAAGCCCGTTCTCGTGGTACGGCTCGAACAGGCCCTGCCCGTCGAGCTGCTGCCCGGCACCGACGGCACCGTCCCCGCCTACGCCGAACCCCAGGCGGCGGCACGGGCGCTGGCCCACGCCGCACGCCGGGCCGCCTGGCTGGCCCGTCCCGCCGGCACGCTCCCCGAACTCGACGGCGTCGACACCGCCCGTGCCCACGCGGTCGTGGAGGCCTACCTGGACACCCACCCGGACGGGGGCTGGCTCGCCCCGGCCGAATGTGCCGAACTCCTGGACTGCTACGGCATCCCGCAGCTGCCCTGGGCGTGGGCCGACACCGAGGACCGGGCGGTCATGGCCGCCGACCGGTTGCGCGGCGCCGACGGCCGCGTGGTGATGAAGGGGTACTGGCCCGGCCTGTTGCACAAGAGCGTGGAGCACGCCGTCCACCTGGACCTTCGGGGCGACAGTCAAGTGCGCGCCGCGTTCCGGGATTTGGAGACCCGGTTCGCGGGACTGCTCACCGGTGTGGTCGTGCAACCACTCGCGTCCCGGGGCACCGAACTCTTCGCGGGTGTCGTCCAGGACGAGGTCTTCGGACCGCTCGTCCTGTTCGGACTCGGCGGCACCGCCACCGAGATCCTCGCCGATCACGCGGCCCGGCTCGCCCCGCTCACCGACCACGACGTGCACGACATGATCACCTCCCCGCGCTGCGCCCCGCTGCTCTTCGGAGCGGACGGCGGCGGGCCCGTCGACCTCGCCGGCCTCGAACAGGTACTGCACCGGCTGTCCCGCATGGCGCGCGACCTTCCGCAGCTCGCCGAGGCCGACTTCAACCCCGTGCTCGCGACGCCGGGTGGCGTGACGGTGCTCGACGCGCGCGTGCGCCTGCTGCCGCGCAGGCCGCAGGACCCCTACCTTCGCAGGCTCCGCTGACAAGGAGACAGCCATGAAGCACAACAAGGTCGGCTCCGTGATGACCACCGAGGTCGTCCGGGTCACCTACGGCACCCCGTTCAAGAAGGTGGCCCGCCTGCTCGGCGAGCACCGCATCAGCGGCCTGCCGGTGGTCGACGAGGACGACAAGGTCATCGGGGTGATCTCCGAGACGGACCTGATGGCCCGCCAGGCGGACATGCCCGACCCGTACGAGCCGAAGAAGCGCTTCCGGTTCGCCGACCTGACGTCCGCCGCGCGGAAGCGGGCGGCCAAGGCCAGGGCACGCACCGCCGGACAGCTCATGAGTGAGCCGCCCGTCACGGTCCACGCCGACAACACGATCGTCGAGGCCGCCCGCACGATGGCCCAGCACCGCGTCGAGCGGCTGCCGGTCCTCGACGAGGCGGACCGGCTGGTCGGCATCGTCACCCGGCGGGATCTGCTCCAGGTCTTCCTGCGGCCCGACGCGGAGATCCGCGCCGAGGTGATCGACGAGGTGCTCGTCCGGGCCCTGTGGCTGCCGCCCCGCAGCATCGACGTCTCCGTGACCGAAGGCGTGGTCACGCTCTCCGGACACATGGAACGCAGGAGCGAGACCGAGATCGCCGTCTCGATGACCCGCCGGATCGACGGGGTCGTCGCGGTCGTCGACAAGCTCTCCTACCGGCTGGACGACGCCCGTGTCCGGCCCCAGGAGCAGGCACTGCACGGTGTGGCCGACGACTGGCTGCGCAGGCTCTGACAGGAGGACCGACATGACCACCGAAGTGCTGGTCGCCTACGGCACGACGAACGGATCCACCGCACAGATCGCCGAGACCGTGGCCGAGGTGCTGCGCAAGGAGGGATTCGCGGCCTCGGCACAGTCGGCCCGGTCGGTGCGGGACGTGACGCGCTACGACGCCGTCGTGGTCGGCGGCGGCCTCTACGCGGGCCGTTGGCACAAGGACGCGCGCCGTTTCCTCCGGCGGAACCGCCAGGCCCTCGCCGAACGCCCGCTGTGGCTCTTCAGCAGCGGCCCGCTCGACGCCTCGGCCTCGGAGAAGGACATCCCGCCCGTACCCGGTGTGAAGCGCGCCATGGTCAGGCTCGACGCCAAGGGCCACACCACCTTCGGCGGCTGCCTGGAGGAGGGCGCGAAGGGCCGGATCGCACGGATGATCGTGCGTAACGGCAAGGGCGGAGACTTCCGCGACTTCACCGAGATCGAGCGCTGGGCAGCGCGGGTCGCCGACGAACTGGCGGGCGCACCGAAGCGGAACTGACCGTCCCCGTGGGCCCGGGCCGGTGGACGTGTCCTGGCCCCTTCACGCAACCACGGCCCGGCCGAGGAGATCGACGAGGCCGACGCCGGGCCAAAGGGAGGAGAGGCAACAGATCATGGCCACCGTCACCGTAGGGGCCGTACAGGAACGGGAGCCCGGCGAACGCCGCGTCGCCCTCGTCACGGAGGCCGGGATCGACGTCCTGGTCGAAACCGGGGCCGGCTCCGGTACCTGGTCCACCGACGCCGACTACAGCGCCGCGGGCGCCGGCGTCGCCGGACCGCGGGGCCTTCCGGGCCGGACGGCCCCGGTTGAGAAGGAGACGACGTCATGACGAGTGTGCGGACAGACCGGGCAGGCGTGCCGGTGACGAGGTCCAGGCCGGCGCTGCTGACGTTCATGGGCGGGGTCGGGACGGTGACCGGCAGCAAGTTCCTCGTGGAGAGCGACCACGCCCGCGTCCTCGTCGACTGCGGTCTCTTCCAGGGCCTCGCCGACCTGCGCAGACGCAACTGGCGCGGACTGCTCTGCGACGCCGCGGACATCCATACGGTCGTGGTCACCCACACCCACCTGGACCACTGCGGATACCTCCCCCGGCTGGTCCGGCACGGTTTCCGGGGACGCGTCGTCACGACGGAGTTCACCGCCCGGCTGATGGAGATCGTCCTGCGCGACAGCGCCAAGCTGCAGACCGAGACCGCCCAGCACGCCAACGAGCACGGCTGGTCCAAACACCGGCCCGCGCAGCCCCTCTACGACGACTCGGACGTGGACCGCACCCTGAAGCTCCTGGACCCCGTCCCGACCGGCACGCCGGTCGACATCGCCGCCGGAACGGAGCTCACCCTGCATCCGGCCGGTCACATCCTCGGCTCCGCCTGGGCGCGGCTCACCCTGGAGGACGGGCACACTCTCGCCGTCAGCGGTGACCTCGGCCGCCCCGGCCATCCCCTGCTGCGTCCGCCGGAGCCGTTCTCGGGGGCGGACGTGCTGCTGATGGAGTCCACCTACGGCAACCGGCGGCACGAGGAGGAGACCGGGCGGTCCCGGTTCGCCGACGTGCTCGCCAGGACGCTGGCCCGCGGCGGCACCGTCGTCATCCCGGCGTTCGCGCTCGACCGTACCGAGGTCGTCCTGCACGAGCTCGCCGCGTTGCGGCAGGAGGGCGGGATTCCCGCGTCGGTGCCGGTCTACGTCGACAGTCCGATGGCGCTCGCCGCCCTCGACGTCTACCGGGCTCCAGTCCTGCGTTCGGTGCCGGACGGCTCATGCCCTTTCGTCCGGGACGCGGTTGGCTGGACATGAGAGGAAACGGCACCGGCCCGGGAGGCGAGGACAGTGGGCACGAGTCCAGCACTGGAGTTCTGGGAGCGGTTCGTGCTCCTGCTGTTCGCGGCGATGGGCACGGGCTTCGTCCTGACCGCGTTCCTCGACGCGCTGAGGCTGCGCCGGGCGAACCGTCGCGCGCACAGGCCGCCTGGGGGAGGGCCGGGATCCGTCGTCGACGGCGTCCCCGAGCCGTGGCCCGCAGCGGAGCCGCGGGCACCTGGATGTGCCGCGTGACGGCGACGGGGCGAACGTGTTCACTGCCGGTCGGCGGTCCGGATGCCGGAGATGAGGCTCGACTCCAGGTCGGACTGGATCATCAGGTATGTGCGGTGGGTCCGGTCACCGGAGTCCTGCCAGGTGAGGGTGACACGGGTCCAGCAGTGGCCCATCCCGCTGTCGTTGTAGACGACCTCCCAGGCGACCGGCACGCCCTTGGCCCGCAGCATGCCGTCCTTGTGGTGGCCGGCCTCCCAACGGGTCAGGGCCGCACGGAACTCGGCGGTGAGGTAGTGCTCGCGCAGCGCTTGGGCCAGCGGGGTGCGGCCGGAGTCGTACAGGACGTCGATGTAGGCGCCGTAGAAGTCGGCGACGCGGTCGACGGTGGACCGTGGACTGCCCTGCCGGGCCGGAGCGGTGACGGTGGTGACCGTGGTGACCGGGGCGTCCTCCTGGACGCCGGTCGCGGTGGCGGCCGGTGCTGCCGCCGCCCCGAGGGGCAGCATCACGACACCCAGACCGACACGACGAAGGGCACGGGGCGACCTCATGGCGTTTTCCTTCCGTGCGGAGAGCGGACGTGTTCCTCAACTCCATTGCACCGCAGCCGAGTTGCCGCCGCCGCGGGCCGGTCGGGCCACCGGGGTGGGCCGACCGGCCCGCGCCGCGCGCCGTGTTCCCGGCCGGTCACCCGGAGGGTGCGGCGCCGGGCACCTCAAGCGTGAAACGGACGTCCACGACGCCCTCCACCGCGCGCACCAGCCGCTCGGCCACGGAGACGAGCGAGACGTCCCGGACCCGGCCGGCGAGCCGCACGACACCGTCGCGGACCTCGACGCGCACGGCGGACGCCGGGGCGGGGAAGAGATACGCCACCACCTCGCGCCGCACCTCCTCGGCGATCTCCTCGTCCTCGCGCAGGAACACCTTCAGCAGGTCGGCACGGCTCACCACGCCCTCCAGCCGGCCCTGCTCGTCCACGACGGGCAGCCGCTTGACCTCGGCGCGCGCCATGATGGGCGCCGCCTGCGCGAGCGTGGCGTCCGCACGGACGGTCAGCGCGGGCGAGGTCATCAGCTCGCCCGCGGTCACCGCGTCGGCCTTCGCGAGGTCGGACAGGCGGCGCATCTGGGTGAGCCGCCTGGGGTCGCTGTCGCGGAACTCCTCCTTGGGCAGCAGATCGGCCTCGGACACGATCCCGAGGACGCGGCCTGCGCGGTCCGTCACGGGCAGCGCGCTGATCCCGCGGTCCTGCATGGTCCGGACGAGTTCCGTGAACGTGGCGCCGCGGTCGGCGGTGGCCACGTCGCGCGTCATCACGTCACTCACGATGTGCGGGGATCCGTGCACGGTGGCTCCTCGACTCGGGCACGGCGGTCAGCGCAGGCCGCCGCTGCCGTACGGGGCGTACAGGTCAAGCAGCCGGGTCCGGGCCGCGTGCAGCCGGTGGGCGACGACCTGCCCCACCCACTGGGAGACGGTCATGCCGAACGCCGGATCGTCCTTGCACAGGTCGCGCACGGCCGCGGCGTCGAACTCGTACGCGCGCACCGGGGAGGTGGCCTCGGCCCCCAGGTGCCACGTGTGCGGCGGGTACAACCAGGACCAGCCGACCAGCTCGTTGTGCCCGAGGGACTCGACGACGGCCGCCCTGCGGCCGGGCACGTGCATGTCGAGATCGACGGTGCCGGTGCGAATGATCCAGAACCGGTCGGCGCGGCCCCCTTCCTCGAAGAGCCGGGTGCCCTGCGGGAAGGACACCTCCCGGGCGATGTTCAGCAGCCGTTGACGGTGCTCGGCGGGCAGCGCCCGCGGCATGTGCGTCGTGGCGGGAGCGTTCATGGGGTGCCTCCAGGAAGGCGGTACGTCCTTGCCTCTTCCAGAGTGGCCGTGGGCGACCGGCCGGACCATGGGCCACCCGGCCCCGGCGGGGGACGTGCGGCCCCCTCGCGTCCGGCGGCGTTTTCGGTACGACGGAGGGCGGGACGTGGGCGACCCCGGCGTGGATGCTCACGCCGGGGTTCTTCGTGTCGCGGGCCGGTGTCGGTGCCTCACGGCCCGCGGCACGGTGGGAAAGATCAAGGGGCGGGCGCCGGGTACGAGGTGCGCGGTTCACCGGTCATGGTCTCCTCCTCCGCCGTCACCTCCAGCGAAGCGCTCGACCCGGGCTCGTACCAGAGCTCCCCGGGCCCGATCGCGGGGCCGTCGGGGCCGTACCTCGGGGGACCGGTCGGCCCTGGGGGACGCGGGTGCGGGAGGTCCCGCGGAACACGCGAGTCCTCCCCGGGGCGGGGGCGACGGGCCGATGTCGGGGAGGGACGTCCGGACCGGGACAGGGTCAACAGACCCCTGTGACCCGGGGCCGGGGGCGGGGACGCTGAGGGTGGACGCTTCCCGAAGGGTGGTGCCGATGATGTCCATGGCGTACCGGAATCCCGGCCGCGCGGTTCTCCACCTGGCCCGTGCCGCGGCCCTGGCACCTTCGCCGCACAACAGTCAGCCCTGGTTCTTCGCCGAGGAGGGCCACGACCACGGCTTCGAGATCCACACCGACGCCGCCCGACGTCTGACGTGGACGGACCCGGGCGGCAGGCAGACCGTCATCGCCGGCGGTGCCGCGCTGTTCAACGTGCGGATCGCCGTACGGCAGCTGGGATTCCGGCCCGTCGTGGACGTGTTGCCGGCGCTCGGCCGGCCGGGCTATCTGGCCCGGGTGGGCTTCGGCCCGTACGCCTCGGCCACCGAGGACGAGGCGCGGATGGCCCGGGCGATCGGCCACCGGCGAACCCGTCGGGGCCCGTTCCTCCCCGGGCGACTGCCCACGACGCTGCTCGACGACCTGCGCGAGCACGCCCGGGCCGAGGGCGCCGATCTGGAGGCCGTCGACACCTCGGACCGGTTGGCGACACTGGCGGAACTGGTACGCACCGCGGAGGATCGGCACCGGGCGGATCCCATACATGTCGCCGAACTCGCGCGCTGCGTCGGACCGTGGGGGCTGCCCGCCGCGATGTGCAGGATCCCCCCGGACCTGACGCTGCTGGCCGGCCGCGACTATCTCGGCGCGGCGCACCGGTACGTCCTCCCGGCCGGCAACCGTCGCGCCGGGACGGGAGCCGTGCTCGTGCTGTCCACCCCCGGCGACGGACCCGCGGATTGGCTACGGGCCGGGCAGGCGCTCCAGCGCGTGCTGCTGCACGCGGCGGCCCACGACGTGATGGCGGCCTTCCACACCCAGCCGCTCGAACTGTCCGACACGCGCGGTCAGGTGCGCGCACGGCTCACCCCGGGGCGCTTCCCGCAGATGGTGCTCAGGCTCGGCCACACGGCGCCGGCCGCCGCCGTGCCACGGCGCCCGCTCGCCGACCTGCTGGTGCGCGATCGGGCGACGGCCGGACGGTGACGGGTGACGACGGATCGGGGCGAAGACCACCGAGTCGGCTTTCCCGATTCCCGCCGTCAGCAGATGCGGGGCAACTGCTCCCCGAGCGGCATGTCCACGATGCGCCGGGCGCCCACCAGGGTCCGCAGCGTGACCCGTCCGCCGGGCCCCTCCGGCAGGACCTCGCCGATGCGTACGGCCTGCGCGCCCTCGGGCAGGGAGCGCAGGGCGTCGAGGGCCCGCCCGGCGGCGTCGGCGGCGACGAAGGCGACCATGCAGCCCTCGTTGGCGACGATCAGCGGGTCCAGCCCGAGCAGGTCACAGGCGGAGGCGACCGCCTCGGGCACGGGAACGGCGCTCTCCTCGATCTCCACGGCCACGGCCGAGTCACGGGCGATCTCGTTGAGGGCCGCGGCCAGACCGCCCCGGGTCGGGTCGCGCAGCACGTGCACCGCGCCACCGATCGGCCCCAGCGCGCGCACCAGCCGGTGCAGCGGCCGGCTGTCGGAGGCGATGTCCCCCTCGAAGCCCAGGCCCTCACGGGTGCTGAGCACGGTCGTGCCGTGCAGTCCGATCGGGCCGGACAGCAGGACCGCGTCGCCGGGGCGGGCCAGCGCGGCGGACGGGTGCAGCGAGCCGTGCCGCTGACCGACGCCGGTGGTGTTGACGAACAGCCGGTCGGCCGCGCCCCGTCCGACGACCTTGGTGTCCCCGGTGACCACCGGCACCCCGGCCTCCTGGGCCGCCTTGCCCAACGACTCCACCACGGACCGCAGTTCGGCCAGCGGCAGTCCCTCCTCGACGATGAGGGAGACGGACAGGGCCAGGGGCCACGCGCCGCGCATGGCGAGGTCGTTGACCGTCCCGTGCACGGCCAGCGAGCCGATGTCCCCGCCGGGGAAGAACAGCGGGCTGACGACGAAGCTGTCGGTGCTGATCACCAGTTCCCGATGGCCGGGAAGCAGCGCCGCGTCCTCCAGGGGACCCGGGCCGGCGTGCAGACCCGGCAGAACGACCCGGTCGAGCAGTTCCGCCGTCAGCCGGCCGCCGGCTCCGTGTCCCAGCAGCACGACCTCGTCCTCGTGGCGCGGGGCGGGGCATTCGATGGTCATGGCGCACTCCTGGTTCGTCCGGCCGCGTGGAAGGCGGCACAGGTCCCCTCGGACGACACCATCGGCGCGCCGAGCGGACGACGGGGCGTGCAGCGGGTGCCGTACGCGGTGCAGTCGGTGGGCAGTTTCGCCCCGGTGAGGATGGCGCCCGCGATGCACTCCGGGTCCTCGGCGGGGCACAGGCCGCCGACCGCGAAACGGCGCGCGGCGTCGAACCGGACGTAGGCGTCCGCGAGTTCGAGGCCGCTGTCGGGCAGCGCCCCGATGCCGCGCCAGGTCCGGTCGGTGACCTTGAACACCGACCGGACCGCGTCCTGGGCGGCGGTGTTGCCCGACCGGCGTACGGCCCGCACGTACTGGTTCTCCACCTCGTACCGGCCCGACTCCAGCTGCCGTACGGCCATCAGGATGCCCTCCAGCAGGTCCAGCGGCTCGAAACCGGTGACCACGATCGGTACCCGGTGCCGGGCGGCGATCGGCTCGTACTCACGCCAGCCCATCACCGCGCACACATGCCCGGCCGCCAGGAAGGCCTGCACCTCGCAGTCAGGGTCTTCGAGCAGCGCGGTCATCGCGGGCGGCACCAGGACGTGGCTGACGATCATCGAGAAGTTGGCCAGGCCCAGGCGGGCGGCGTGCAGCACCGCCATCGCGTTGGCGGGTGCCGTCGTCTCGAACCCGACCGCCAGGAAGACCACCTCGCGGTCGGGGTGCGCGGCCGCCAGGCGTACGGCGTCCATCGGGGCGTAGACCACGCGGACGTCCGCGCCCCGGGCCCGCAGCGACAGCAGGTCGGTGTCGCTGCCGGGCACCCGCAGCATGTCGCCGAAGCTGGTGAGGATCACACCGGGGCGGGCGGCGACGGCCATGGCCCGGTCCAGGGTCTCCAGCGGGGTCACGCACACCGGGCAGCCCGGCCCGTGGATCATGCGCATGCCGGCCGGCAGCAGCTCGTCGATGCCCTGGCGGACCAGGGTGTGGGTCTGGCCACCGCACACCTCCATGATGCGCCAGGGGCGCGTGGCGGTGCCCCGCAGCTCGTCCAGCAGCCGCCGGGCGAGCACGGGATCGCGGTACTCGTCGAGGTACTTCATCGGTGCGTCAGGTCCAGCCGTATGTCGACGACTCCCTCGACGGCCCGTATCGCCCGGGCCACGACGGGCACGAGCGTGCGGTCGGGCAGGGAGCCGCTGAGCACGACCACGCCTTCGCTCACCGACACCTCCAGCTCGGTGAGGACCGGCAGCCGGTCGAGGACGCCGTGCCGGATCTCCTCGGCGATCTCCTCGTCTCCCCGCAGGAAGACCTTCAGCAGGTCGCTGCGGCTGACCACGCCCTGGAGGATGCCGATGCCGTCCACGACGGGCAGTCGTTTGACGTGCCGGCGGGCCATGATCCGGGCCGCCTCGGCGAGCGAGGCGTCGGCGTGCACGGTCACGGCCGGCGTGCTCATCAGCTCGCCCGCCGTGACCCCGCCGGCCTTGGCCCACTCCGCCGGATCGCCCTCGTCGGTGTCCCGGAACTCCTCCTTGGGCAGCAGGTCGGCCTCGGAGACCACCCCGATCACCCGTCCCTCGCCCTCCAGGACGGGCAGTGCGCTGACCTTCCACTGGTCGATCAGCCCGACGATCTCCTTGAAGGACGCGTCGCGTCCGACGGCGATGACGGTGTGGGTCATCACATCGCTCACGGTGAAGGGGGATTCAGGCATCGTGGCCTCCGGGGGTGCGAACGACCGTCAGGTCGAGGAAATGGGTGGAGCACGAGATGCACGGGTCGTGGTTGCGGATCGCCCGCTCGCACAGCGCCGTCAACTCGGCGTCCGTCGGGTCGTGTTCGGCGATGGCCTCCTGGGCCAGCCGGTGCAGGTCGTCCTCGATCGCACCCTGGTTCTGGGCGGTGGGAGGGACCAGCAGCGCGCTGGTCACGATTCCGTCCGCGTCGATCTCGTAGCGGTGGTAGAGGAGTCCCCGGGGCGCCTCGGTGGCACCGTGGCCGGTGCCCGCGACCGCTGGGACCTCGGTGTACGGGTGCTCGGGCGGCTCGTACGTCTCGACGATCCGCAGGGCCTCGCCGACGGCGTACACCGTCTCCACCGCCCGGACGAGGACGGACCGGTACGGATTGCGGCAGACGGCGCCTTCGCGCGGATCGCCCAGACCGGCCTCGACCGCCGCCTCGATCGCGAGCGGCGACAGCCTGCTGCCGCCGACGGCGAACCGGGCGAGGGGGCCGGTGAGATGCAGGTGCCCGTCGAGCCGCGAGTGCAGGGCCGTGGAGTGCGGCACCTGGGTCTCGCGGACCCGGTGGGTGAACTCCCGCACGGGGAAGGAACCGCTGGTCCCGTCCGCGCGCAGGACGGTCGGGGTGCCGCCCTCGATGGCGTAGGTGTCCGGGTCGGCCAGCGCCAGCAGCGAGGCCTTGGTGTGCGCGTCCGGGAACCCGAACCCGGCCACCCAGCGCACGGTCGCCCAGGCGTCGTCCAGCGCCCTTTTCAACTCCTCCGACAGGGAGCGCAGTTCGGCTCGCGCCGGCACCCGGTGGAAGCCGCCCAGGCGGACGTTCACCGGATGCACGGCCCGCCCGCCCAGCAGCTCCATCAGCGCGTTGCCGGCCTTCTTCAGCCGGAGCCCGCGCTCCACCTCGGCCCGGTGCGTGCGTGCCAGGTCGATGGCGCTCGCCCGGCCAAGGAAGTCCGGAGCGTGCAGAAGATGGATGTGCAGGGCCTGGCTCTCGATCCACTCCCCGCAGTACAGCAGCCTGCGCAGCTCCCGGATCGCCGGGTCGACACTCACCCCGCAGGCGTCCTCGATCGCCGCGCACGCGCTCATCTGGTACGCCACCGGGCAGATCCCGCACACCCGGGCGGTGATGTCGGGCGGCTCGGTGTAGGAGCGGCCCCGCAGGAACGCCTCGAAGAAGCGCGGCGGCTCGTAGATCTCCAGCCGTGCCTCGGTGACCGTGCGGCCCTGGACGTGCAGGCGCAGCGCGCCCTCACCCTCGACCCGGGAGAGCGAGCCGACGTGCAGGACACGGGATCCACGGTGGGTCACGACCTCAGCTCCTTGTCGAAGGCGGCGGTGTTGAAGGTGTGCAGGAAGCGCTCCACGGCGTCCTCGTCGAGGCCGTCGCGGCGCAGCAGCGGGATCAGCGCGGGCAGGTTGACCGAACCGGACGGTCCGAAGCAGCCGAAGCAGCCCCGCCGGTACGCCGGGCACAGCGCCCCGCAGCCGGCGTGGGTGACCGGCCCCAGGCAGGGTGTGCCGTGGGCCACCGTGACGCACACCGTGCCGCGCCGTTTGCACTCGAAGCACACGCTGTGGTTCGGCACGTCGGGTTTGCGCCCGGCGAGGAACGCGGTGATCACTTCGAGGAACTGGCGCCGGTCGACCGGGCAGCCGCGCAGTTCGAAGTCGACGTCCACGTGGTCCGACACGGGTGTGGAGGTGGCGAGCGCGGAGATGTACTCGGGGTGTGCGTAGACGGTGCGCCGGTACTCGTCGACGTCCGCGAGGTTCCGGAGGGCCTGGATGCCGCCGGCGGTCGCGCAGGCGCCGATCGTCACCAGATGGCGGGAGGCGGCGCGGATCGCGCGGACGCGCTCGGCGTCCTCGGCGGTGGTGACCGAGCCCTCGACGAGGGTCAGGTCGTAGGGGCCGGGGAGTACCGCGCTGGAGGCCTCCAGGAAGTGGGAGATCTCCACCGCGCCCGCCAGGGCGAGCAGTTCGTCCTCGCAGTTCAGCAGGGTGAGCTGGCAGCCGTCGCAGGAGGCCAGTTTGAACACGGCGAGCTTGGGTGCGCTCATCTCACAACTCCCTCACCGACAGCAGGGGTGCGGCCCGGTCCCAGCCGACGACCGGTCCGTCCCGGCAGACCAGCAGCGGACCGAGCTGGCAGTGTCCGCACGTCCCGGTGGCACAGCGCATGGTGCGCTCCAGCGAGACCCGGATCCGCTCCGGCGGCACGCCGCGGTGGGCCAGGTCGCGGGCCGTGGCCCGGATCATCGGCTCGGGTCCGCAGACGAAGGCCCAGGCCGTATCGGGGTCGAAGGGCGCCCGGCCGAGCAGCTGGGTGACCACGCCCACGTCCCCGTGCCACGTCGGGTCCGGCCAGTCCACCGTCACGCCGGTGTACGCCGTGGGCCACAGATCCAGCTCCGTGCGGGCGATCAGGTCGGCCGGGGTACGAGCCCCCACCAGGACACTCAGCCGACGGTAGGCGCGGGATCCGGCCAGCGCGCCCAGCACGAGCGGCCTGAGAGGGGCCAGCCCGATGCCTCCGGCGACCACCAGCACGTCGCCCCCGCGCGCCCGCGGAAGCTCCCAGCTCGATCCGTACGGACCGCGCAGACCGACGACGTCCCCCACGCGGGCCGCGCACAGTCCCTCAGACACGGCTCCCACGCTGCGGATCGTGTGCGCGAGGCCGCCCGTGGACTGTACGGAACTCACCGACAGGGGGATCTCACCGCGGCCGAAGCAGTGCACCATCGCGAACTGCCCCGGAGCGAAGTCGGCGAGCGCCTCCCCGACCGGTTCCAGTCGCAGGGTCACCGACTCCGAGGTCTCCCGCCGGCGGTCGACCACGAGATACGGAACGGGCACCGCGGTCATGGCGCACCACCGGCGGTGAAGACGGCGGGGGAGCCGTACAGGTCGACCAGCCGGGCGCGGGCCGCGTTCAGCCGGTGGGACAGCACGCCGCCGACCCAGCGACCGACCGCGCGGCCGAACTCGGGGTCGTCGTCACACATCAGACGCACGGCGACGGCGTCGAACTCGTAGGCCCGCACCCGGGTCGTCGCCACGGCGCCCAGCTGCCAGACGTACGGCTCGAACAGCCACGACCAGCCCACGAGGTCGCCGGTGCCCAGCGTCTCGACGAGGGGCGTGCGACGGCCGGGCACGTGCATGTCGAGGCCGACCGTGCCCTCGCGGACGATCCAGAAGCGGTCGGCGCGCCCGCCCTCCTCGAACAGCCGGGCGCCCGGCGGCAGTTCGGCCTCGCGGGCGACACGCAGCAGCCGTTCCCGGTGCTCGGCGGGCAGCGCGTGCTCCAGGCGCAGGGTGATCGAAGGGGTCATCGCTCCGTCTCCGTCTCTTGTTCGGCGCGCAGGGCGGCGACTTCCTCGGTGATGTCGATACCGACCGGACACCAGGCGATGCAGCGCCCGCAGCCGACGCAGCCGGAGCTGCCGAACTGGTCGTGCCAGGTGGAGAGTTTGTGGGTGAGCCACTGCCGGTAGCGGGAGCGCCCCGAGGAGCGCACCGGCCCCTCGTGCAGGAACGAGAAGTCCAGATCGAAGCACGAGTCCCAGCGTTGCCAGCGTTCGGTGTGATCGCCGGTGAGGTCGGTGACCTCCTCCGTCGTGGTGCAGAAGCAGGTGGGGCACACCAGGGTGCAGTTTCCGCAGGTCAGGCAGCGGGAGGCGAGGTCGTCCCAGCGGTCTGCCTCCGGGCTCGCGCCGAGCAGCGCCCGCAGGTCGACCGCGGGCAGGGCACGGCCCATCCGGTCCCGGGCGGCGTCCACGGCGCCGCGGGCGGTGGCCTCGGTGACCATGTCTGCCCTGCGGTGGGGCACGTCGTCCAGGAGCCGGGCGCCCTCCTCGCTGCCGATGCGCACGAGGAAGCGATGGCCGTCGTCGTCGACGATCTCGGTCAGCGCCAGGTCGTACCCGGGGTCGGCCGCGGGGCCGCCTCCCGTGGACACACAGAAGCAGGTGGCGCCGGGCTCGGTGCACTCGGCGGCGATCAGCAGGGCGCCCCGCCTGCGGGCGCCGTATCCGGTGTCCTCGTACCGTCCGCCCGTCAGGACGCCGTCCTGGATCGCGATGGCGCGCAGGTCGCAGGGGCGGACACCGAGGAACGCGTACGACGGCGCCTCGGGTTCGGCGGCGGTGAAGGACACCTCGCCCTCCGGGGTCCGGTCGGCGCTCCACAGGCGCTCGCGCGCCGGGTGCAGCCAGGACTTCCAGGACTGCGGGCCCGCGCTGTGCGCGAAGGCCGCGCCGTCCTCACGGGGAACGAGCCGGTAGCGCCCGGCGTCGAGTTCGACCCCCCAGCCATAGGGCAGTTGGGACGCGGAGGACAGTTCGGCGAGCACGATCGCGCCGTCCCGGACGGTGGGTCCGACGACCGTGCGGCCCCGCGCCAACAGGACCGTGACGAGCGCGTCCAGTCCGTCGGTGTCGATGACGGCGGAAGGTGCGATGGCGGTCATGAGGGTCCTCCTCGCGCGGGGCGCATCCGGGTGCCTCCACCGTCAGCTTCCGGCTGCCGCACCGTCCGCGGCAGGGGCTGACCGGCCCAATCCGGCGGGCCGACCGGGTCGTGACCGGCCGAGCGGCCCGCCTCGGGGCCCGTCGCCGGGCCTCAGGGAAGCGGCTCGCCGAGCTCGCCCTCCACCGCGCCCGCCATGGCGCGCAGCACGTCCAGCGTCCGGTGGGCCTCCGCCTCGTCGACCCGGGTGATCGCGAAGCCGACGTGCACGATGACGTACGAGCCGATGTCCGCGTCGGGAGTGCAGCTGAGGCACACCTCGCGCCGGATGCCGCCGAAGTCGACGGTGGCCATGCGCAGTCCGGCGTCGTCGTGGATCTCCAGGATCCGGCCCGGGATGCCCAGACACATCGCGATCACCCCTTCCCGGCGAGGCGCGCGGAGGCGACCGCCGCCTGGCCGTAGCTGATGCCGCCGTCCCCGACCGGGACCTGCCCGCCCACCAGCACCCGCAGCCCCTGGGCGTGCAGGCGGCGCTTCACCTCGGTCAGCAGCCGGCGGTTGACGAAGCAGCCGCCGCCCAGGCACACCGTGTGCGGTGCGCCGTCGGCGACGGCTCGGGCGACTAGGTCGGCGGTGACGGCGGCGAGGGTCAGGTGGAAGGCGGCGGCGAGCCGGGCCGTCGGCTCCCCGCTCAGCCGCCGCTCCAGCAGGTCGGCGAGAGTGGGCGTCGAGTCGTACACCCACAGCCCGTTCGCACGGATCAGGCGGTGGGCGAGCGGGACCGCGTGCTCGTCGCCCGCCGCCGCTTCGAGCAGTACGGCCGCCTCGCCCTCGTAGGAGACGCGGTCGGCCAGCCCGAGCAGTGCGGCGACGGTGTCGAACAGCCGCCCGGCACTCGACGCGCGCGGGCAGTTGACGTCCCGGGCGATCATGGCGCGGACGACGGCGACCTCGGACGGGTCGAGCCGTTCGACGAAGGGCCCGGTCAGCCAGGGGTAGGGGCGCGGGGAGCCCAGCGTCTCGGCGCCGAACAGATGGCCGAGAGCGGTGCGGGAGGGATGGCGTACCGCCGCGTCGCCGCCGGGCAGGGGCGCGGTCGAGAACCTGCCCACACGGCGGTAGCCGGTCAGGCCGGCGACGAGGATCTCGCCTCCCCACAGGGTGCCGTCGTCGCCCAGGCCCAGACCGTCGTAGGCGACGCCCAGGAACGGTCCGCGGACCCCGTGCTCGGCCGCACAGGCGGCCACGTGCGCGTGGTGGTGCTGCACGGCCATGCGGGGCAACGGCTGGCGCATCGCCCACTGCGTGGACAGGTAGTCGGGGTGCGGGTCGTGTGCCAGCACCCGAGGGGTGATGCCGGTGAGTCGGCTCAGGTGGTCGTACGACGCCTGGAACGCCTCGAAGGACGCGAGGCCCGCCAGGTCGCCGGTGTGCGGACCGAGGTGGGCCCGGCCGTCGGCGGCCAGGGTGAACGTGTGCTTCAGATGGGCACCGACCCCCGCCACCGGTTCTTCCACGGCGAGCGGGAGCGGGGCGGGGGCGAGACCTCGGGCCCGGCGGAGGGTGATCCGGGTGCGGCCTGCGAACTGCACCACGGAGTCGTCGTAGCGGGAACGGATCGGCCGGTCGTGCGTGAGGAAGCCGTCCGCGACCCGGGCCAGGGCCCGCCGGGCGGTGTCGTCGGCGATGGCGATCGGTTCGTCACTGAGGTTGCCGCTGGTCACCACGAGGGGACGCGCCAGCTCGTCGAGGAGGAGGTGGTGCAGGCCCGTGGTCGGCAGGAGCAGCCCGACCCGCCGCAGGCCGGGATGCACCTCGGGCGCCAGAGCGGGCGCACCGTGCCTGCGGCGGCGGGCGAGCAGCACCACGGGTCGCTCCGTGGAGGTGAGGGCTGCCAGCTCCGTGGCCGAGATCCGCGCCAGGCGGGCCGCGCATCCCACGTCCGCCACCATCACCACGAACGGTTTCACCGGACGCCGCTTGCGGCGCCGCAGCTCGGCCACGGCCCGTGGATCGCCCGCGTCGCACACCAGCTGGTAGCCGCCGAGGCCCTTGAGCGCGACGATCCCGCCGCCGGCGACGGTCTTGACCGCCGCGCCCAGCGCCTCCTCGCCGCGCAGGTCGTCCCAGGCCAGGCGCGGGCCGCAGACGGGACAGGCCACGGGCTCGGCGTGGAAGCGGCGGTCGCCCGGATCGGCGTACTCGGCCGAGCAGTCCGCGCACATCGGGAAGCGGCGCATGGTCGTACGGATCCGGTCGTAGGGGAGATCCTCGATGATCGTGGCGCGGGGGCCGCAGTCCGTGCAGTTGACGAAGGGATAGCGGTACCGGCGGTCACCGGGGTCGCGCAGGTCACGCAGGCAGGCGGCGCAGATCGCGGCGTCGGGCGGGATCTCGCGGACGGCCGTGTCGGGGTGGCCGGCCGGACTGTGCCGTACCCGGAAGCCGGGGGCGTGCTCCACGCGGCGCACACCGTCCGTCAGCCGTACCCGGCGCACCAGGGCGAGGGCCGGGGCGTCGTCGCGCAGGCGGGCGGCGAACGTCTCGACGGCCCCGGGCGGTCCGGCGACCTCGCCCTCGACGTGCCCGTTGACGTTGGCCACCCAGCCGTCCAGCCCGAGCGCGACCGCGGTGCGGTAGACGAAGGGCCTGAACCCCACGCCCTGCACGATGCCTTCGACATGGAAGTGCCGCACGGTCATGACCGCTCCCCGGCCGTCGGGTCGTGGTGCCGGGCGAGCTCGTCCTCGACCGCCGCGGCGACCTCGGGCACCGCGGCAGCGACGCCGGGTGACAGGCCGGTGCCGAACGAGCTGTCGGCGCCCTCCACGGCGTAGACGACGAGGTGATGGGGCAGCCGGTCCAGGGCCCGGGCGAGTTCGACCGCCTCTCCCAGGCCCAGACCGTGCGAGCTGGTCGCCGACGGCGGGGCGAGGCGGCCGGAGTCGAGTGCGAGGCGGTGGACGCGGCCGGGTGTGCCCGGATGGGCGTGGGCGGCGTCCACGACCACGGCCAGAGCGGCACCATCCCAGAGTCCGATCAGCCGCCCCGGGTCGCCGTCACAGGTGGCGAGCACGGTGTCCGGCGGCAGCGGCCGTTCGCCGGCCCGCTCCCGGAGCCGGGCCACGACGGCCCAGCCGACGCCGTCGTCACGCCGGAACTCGTTGCCGACGCCGATCACGGCGATGCTCGCTCGTGCCCTCATGGCTCCCACGGTGGAGTGCGCGCGGAGGGCCACACAGGGGCCGAACGACCCCACCCGGGGGGCCGGTCCGCCCCCTGACGCCGCTCACGGGACCGGCAGGACGGCGATCGGGCAGTGGGAGCGCCGCGGCAGCGCCGTGGATGCTTCCCGCCGGCCGACCACCACCAGCCCGGCCCGTTCCGAGGCGTGCAGGAGGGCCTCGGACGGGGTGAACAGCACGACGTCCTCCAGCACGTCGACGTCCGGGTACTTGGCCCGCCAGGGGCGCAGCGCGTCGGACAACCGCTGCACCTCCTGGTCCTCCCAGGTGGCCCGGTCCTCCTCCAGGACCGGGAAGGGGGAGGCGGCCGCCCGCGCGGGCAGCGCCCAGGTGTGCAGCGCGTGCAGCCGTACCCCGCGCAGCCGGGCGGACTCGAAGGCGAACGCGAGGACGTCGACCGCCGGATCACCGGGATCGACCCGCACCGACACCGGACCGCCCGTCCACGCGGGGGAGGCGAACGTCGCGGGCACCAGCACCAGCGGACAGGCGACCGCCGAGGCCACGGCCTCCTCGGCGCCGGGACCGAGGACGAGCATCTCCGTCCGCTCGGTGAGCGAGTCCCGAGCGGCGGCGGCCCGATCGGTGACGGGCACGCTCCGGATCGTCAACGACGGGTGCCGCGCGGCCAGTTCGGCCACCAGGACGTCGTACGACGCGGACTGCGCCGTGTCCGTGGGCCCCGGTGGCGCCAGGTGTGTCAGCCGCAGCGCCAGTCGGCGCCGCCCGGCCTCTCGGGCCGCCCAGTCCATCGCGGCGCGGCCGTGGACCGTGCCGTCCGCACGGGTGGTGATCACTCGTTCCATGCTCGGCCGCCTTCCGGAAGAGGGGTCTCCACCCTGACCGGGCGGGCCGCCTCGGCACAGGGGGCCGAACGGACCCGGTCGAAGCCCTGGCGGCCCATACCCGGCGGCGGCGCCCGGCGCGACGCTGGCGGTGAGAAGCGGATCGAGCGCAGAGCGCAGGAGGTGCGCACCATGCTTCGCCCCGTCATCGCAGGAGTGGACGGATCGCCCGAGAGCCTCGCCGCGGCCGAATGGGCCGCCCACGAGGCCGTACGGCGTGAGCGGCCGCTGCGGCTGGTTCACGCCTGGAACTGGCACCCGCGCCGGGAGGGCGAGCCGGCCAACGCCGCCCAGCGGCACCTGGCGCGCCGTGCACTGCGGCACGCGGAGGACCGTATCCGCCGCGCCTGTCCCACCGTCGCCCTCCGCGACGAGCAGGTCGAGGGCCCCGCGACCGCCGCCCTGCTGCGGGCGGGCGGGCAGGCCGACCTGCTGGTGCTGGGCTCGCGCGGCCTGAGCGGCTTCACCGGGCTGCTGGTGGGCTCGGTCGCCCTCGGGGTGGTGGCCCGCAGCGTGCGGCCCGTCGTCCTCGTCCGGGCGCCCGACGATCACCTTCCGCCCGACGATCACCTTCCGGCCGACGACCGTCCCGCGGCCGACCATCGCCTTCTCGCCGCGGACGCAACGGACTCCGCGCGGACCGGTCACCGGGACGTGGTGCTGGGTCTCGACCTGGGAGACCCGTGCGACGAGGTGATCGAGTTCGCCTTCGAGGCCGCCCGGCTGCGCGGGGCGCGCCTGAGGGTGCTCCACGCCTGGCAGCCACCCGGCCCGTTCACCCTCGGTCCCGGAGAGATCGCCCTGGTGCGGGAACCGCACCGCGCCGAGGAGTGGGGCGGCTTCCTGGACGCGGTCCTGAAGGTCTGGCGCGACAAGTACCCCGGCGTCGAGGTCGTCGAGACCCTCGTCAGGGGCCGGCCCGCCCCACCCCTGATCCGGGCCGCGTCCGCGGCGAGCCTGCTGGTCGTCGGCCGCCGCGCGGCCGTGCCCCCGGCACTCGCTCGCACCGGCCCCGTCACCCACGCCGTCATCCACCACGCCGGCTGCCCCGTGGCCGTCGTACCCCACGACTGACACGAGTGAGAGGTCTGAAGCCACCATGAGCAAGCCGACGAAGTACGTGTACGAGTTCGCCGAGGGCAGCCGGACGATGGCCGCGCTGCTCGGCGGCAAGGGAGCCGGGCTGGCCGAGATGACCGGGCTCGGACTGCCCGTGCCACCCGGCTTCACGGTCACCACCGAAGCCTGCAAGGTCTACCTCGCGACCGGCCAGGAGCCGCCCGAACTCGGCGTCGAGGCCGCCCACGCCCTGGCCGGACTGGAGCGCGCCATGGGACGCACTCTCGGCGCACCGGAGGACCCCCTGCTGGTCTCGGTGCGCTCGGGGGCCCGCTTCTCGATGCCCGGGATGATGGAGACGATCCTCGACATCGGCCTCAACGACGAGTCCGTCACCGGGCTCGCCAAGGCCTCCGGGCAGGAGCGCGCCGCCTGGGACTCCTACCGGCGGCTCGTCCAGATGTTCGGCCGTACGGTCATGGGCGTCGACGGGGACCTCTTCGAGGCGGCCATCGCCGCGCACCGGGCCAGGCGCGGCGCGGCCACCGACCACGAGCTCGACACCGGTGAACTCGTCCTGCTCACCGAGGAGTTCAAGGACATCGTCCGCAAGGAGACCGGCGAGGACTTCCCGCAGGACCCGGCCGAGCAGCTCGCCCGCGCCATCCGCGCCGTCTTCGACTCCTGGAACGGCGAACGCGCCCGCGTCTACCGCCGCCGCGAGCACATCCCCGACGACCTCGGCACCGCCGTCAACATCCAGGCGATGGTCTTCGGCAACCTCGGCGACGACTCCGGCACCGGCGTCGCCTTCACCCGCGACCCGGCCACCGGCGAGCGCGGGATGTACGGCGACTACCTGCCCGACGCCCAGGGCGAGGACGTCGTCGCGGGCGTCCGCGACGCGCTGCCGCTGAGCGAGCTGAAGGCCCTCGACCCCCGCGCGTACGTCGAACTCGGCGACCACCTGCGCACGTTGGAGGCCCACTACCGGGACCTGTGCGACGTCGAGTTCACCGTCGAGCGCGGCCGGCTGTGGATCCTCCAGACCCGCGTCGGCAAGCGCACCGCCGAGGCAGCCTTCCGTATCGCCCACGATCTGCGCGAGGAGGGGACCGTCACCGCCGACGAGGCCCTGACCCGCGTCAGCGGCGCCGAACTCACCCGGCTGATGTTCCCCCGCTTCGACGTCAAGGCCACCGACCAGCCCCTCGCCCACGGAGTCCCGGCCTCACCGGGCGCGGCCGTTGGAGCCGTAGTCTTCGACTCCGCCGAGGCCGTACGGCGTGCCGCTGCCGGCGAACCCACGGTCCTGGTCCGCCGGGAGACGACCCCCGACGACCTGCCCGGCATGATCGCCGCCCAGGCGGTGCTGACCAGCCGGGGCGGCAAGACCAGCCACGCGGCCGTGGTCGCACGCGGCATGGGCAAGGTCTGCGTGTGCGACGCGGAGGAACTGACCGTCGACCCCGCCGCCCGCCGGTTCACCACCTCCACGGGCACGGTGGTCCGTGAGGGCGACACCGTCTCCGTCGACGGCACCGCCGGCACCGTCCACCTGGGCGCACTGCCGCTGACCGCGTCCGACGTGGGCCGGGCCCTGGAGCGCGGCACCGGTACCGGAGCGCTCACCGAGGCGGTGCTCGGCGCACTGGCGCACGCCGACTCGGTACGCCGCCTTGAGGTGCGGGCCAACGCCGACACACCAGAGGACGCCGTACGCGCACGGGCGTTGGGCGCTCAGGGCATCGGACTGTGCCGCACCGAGCACATGTTCCTCGGCGAGCGCAGGGCGCTGGTCGAGGCGATGATCCTGGCCCGTGACGACACGGCACGCGCACAGGCCCTGGCCGCGCTGCTGCCCCTGCAGCGCACGGACTTCACCGGCATCCTTCAGGCGATGGACGGGCTGCCCGTGACCATCCGCCTCATCGACCCGCCGCTGCACGAGTTCCTGCCCGACCGCACCGAACTCGCCGTCCGCCTGGCCGGTGCCACCCACCCCGACCTCCACGACCGGCAGCTGCTCGACGCCGTGGAGCGGATGCACGAGCAGAACCCGATGCTGGGCCTGCGCGGGGTCCGCCTGGGCCTGGCTGTTCCCGGCCTGATGGCCATGCAGGTACGGGCGATCGCCGAGGCCGTGGTCGGGCGCCTGCGCGCCGGCGGACAACCGCACGCCGAGATCATGATCCCGCTGGTCGGCACGGTCGAGGAACTGCGCCTGGCCCGCGCCGAGACGGAACGCGTCCTCGCCGAGGTCGCCGCCGAGACCGGCACCCCGCTGGACCTCCCCATCGGCACCATGATCGAACTGCCGCGCGCCGCGCTCACCGCGGCCCGTATCGCCAAGGCCGCCGACTTCTTCTCCTTCGGCACGAACGACCTGACGCAGACGACCTGGGGACTGTCCCGGGACGACGCGGAGGCGTCCTTCTTCCCCCTCTACCTGGAGAAGGGCATCTTCGAGACGTCACCGTTCGAGACGATCGACCAGGAAGGCGTGGGCAGGCTGGTGCAGTTCGCCGTCACGGCGGCCCGCGAGGTCGACCCCCACCTGGAGACCGGCGTGTGCGGCGAGCACGGCGGCGACCCGCAGTCCATCCACTTCTTCCACCGCGCCGGACTGGACTACGTCTCCTGCTCGCCCTTCCGCCTCCCGGCGGCCCGCCTGGAGGCCGGCCGCGCCGCGATCGCCGACACGACGGACACCAGCGACACCAGGTGAGCCCAGGGACCGACCGCCGCCCCGCGCCCGGTCGGTCCCGCGGCGCGCCCGAAGGGGGCCGCTTCCCCGACGGACCCGGCCCCGGCGCCCACCGCACGCCGGAGCACGGACGAGCCCGGAGGAGAAGTGACGACACCACCGGTCATGGTGGTCGTGGCCGTCCTCGATCTCGACCCGAACCGCCGCGGGACGCCGGCCTGGGCGGTCGTCGAGGCGGCAGGGTGCCATTGCAGCTGCACCGACCATGGGGGTGGGGTGACCGAACTGGAGGCGGCGCACGGTGAGCTGTCGGCGTCGCTGTCGATCCGGACTGGGCGCGGCGGCCTCCAGTACGTCTACGAGCTGCCCGACGGCATCGAGGACGCGTCGGCCTACGCCGAAGAGCTTGGGCCGTTCGTGGACTTCGAGCGGGGAGCGCTCGATGGCTGGGTTCACGAAAGAGACGGCTGGCCTGAACCGAACCTGGGATCGGTAGCCCTCCCGGCGGCGAGAGCCTCGCCGCATGGACCTGCAGAAGATGCTCGGGCTGTGGTGGACGGTGCCCGCGGGGCTGGCGTTGGTGGGCTATGTGTGTTCGCTGGCCGGGCTGACCCGGCCGCAGCGGGCGGTGTGGGTGACGGCTCGGGTCGTGGAGGTGGATCCGCCGGGACACGGTGAGTCGGCGAAGCACGGGATACCGGTGACGATCGTGTACCAGGACCCCGGCACCGGGCGGGAGTTCAGGCTGCGGCACGAGAACAAGCGGGGCGACCGGGTGCAAGTGGCCTGGGTGGGGCAGGAGTTCCCGGTCCGGTTTCCACGGCGGCGGCCGGAACGCTTCCATCTCATGCTGGACAGCGAGGGGCGGACCTCCGGGGTCGGCGGGCCGAACTGCATGGTGATCCTGCTGGTGTTGGGACTGGTCGTCCAGTCGTTCTTCGCGTGGGGCTGGCAGTGGGGGCTGATCTGCGTCGGTGGCCTGCTGCTCCTCGTCGTCGCGCTGAGCCGGGACAGCGAGTACGTCCGCGCCCGCGCCGCTCAACTGGCCGAGGGCGTCACCGTCCAGGGGCGGGTGGTCGCCGTCACCAGGGACGTCCACTCCGACGGCGAAGGCGGCGAGAGCGTCAGCCACGCCTGCGTCGTCGCCTTCACCACCCACGAGGGCGTGGGGGTCACCGCGCTGTGCTCGCAGGGCATCCGGGACGTCGCCCGGTCCCTCGGCCGTGACATCCCCCTCCGCTACGCGCCCGCCGACCCGTCCCTCCTCACCGCCGACCCCGACCACGAACGCCGCGAGCGCGCCTGGAACATCAGGTTCATCGCCACCCTGCTGGTCACCGGTACCGCCGCGATCGCAGTGGGCGGCTACTGCCTCCGCCACCCCTGGCCCTTCACCTGACAATGCAGGTCAGGGCCGCCCAGAGGAGGGGTGAGTGCTCGATCCGGCCCTCGGAGCGCCACTGATCGAGCCGCTGTCGCTGCCAGGCGCCGAGACGGCGGACCGGGTCGGGGTCCTCGTGGGCCGCGTCCACGGCGATCACGGCTTCGGTGAGCGGCCGTACGGATTCCGGCAGACCGGCCAGGCGGTGGAAGGCGAAGCTGGTGGGGAGCACCCAGCGGGTGGCGGTGACCAGATGGGCGCCGTTGTGGATCATCGTCGTCGCCAGGCCGAAGGACTCCGCGAAGCGGAGATCACCGCCGCTCTCGCAGGCGATCAGCGCGACGCGCGGCGGTGCGGGCCACAGCCGGGCACCCGGCACGCCGTCCGCGCGCAGCGGGAGCGTGCCCAAGAGAAGGTCCTTGGCGGACAACGGCCGGTGGGTGCGCACCGGTTGGGCCATCCCCGCGGTCTCGGGGCCGCAGCACAGGTGGAGGGTGACGTCCTCGCTCTGCCCGCCCTCGACGGGGGCGCCGCTGACGTGACCGACATACAGCAGGCGACGGGCACCCTTGCGCAGCGCCTCGCCCAGCCAGTCACGGTCGAGATCGGTACGGCGGAAGGCCTCGACGGGGGCGGCGACGGACGGCACGACGGTGCCCGCGTCGAGCCTGCGCTGTACGAGGTCCAGCAGTGCCGGGTCCGAGCCGGGCTGCCCCAGGACCGAGCCGAGCGGGGAGTCGGCACGGAAACCGGGGACGCGCGGGTCCAGGACGAGCACCACGGCATCCGAGTCCGGGGCCGGGTCAGAGTTCGAGTCCGGGTCCTGACCGGTCGGGGTGGCGCCGGCCCGTCGTAGCGACGCCGGTGCCGTGGTGGCGATGTCCACCAGGTCGATCAGTCGTACGTCGCTGTCGTCACCGTCCACGGCGAGCAGCTCCCACGGGACCTGGGCGACCCGGGGCGACGGCTGGAGCCGCATCAGCGGACGGCCCAGGTGGGCGGAGACCTGGCGGATCTGGTCGGTCAGGCCCGGCGGCCACAGCACCTCGGCCAGCCTGCGCGAGAGGCGGCGCTCTTCCGCGTACGTGGCCAGCGCGCCGGACTCGAACACACGCCGCATGCCTTCCGTGCCGCCGCCCGGCAGTTCGGCGGCCAGCGCGCGGACGGCCCCGTCCACGTCCGGCCCCGGCGCGTACCCGGTGCCGAAACCCTGCGCCCCACGGACCCATGTCCAGGTCATGTGCAGGTCACCGGCGTCGGCGAGGCGCACCTGGACCACCGGACGTTTCGGATCTCTCAGAGCGTCGGCGGACAGAACGGCACCTCTTCCTCGCTCACGATCCGCCGGTGATAGCGGAACTCGGCTGCCTGGACGTACTCCTGGAGCGCGGCACGGCCGCCCGCCTCCGCCGACATCACGATCTTCGGCGGCGGTGCCACCCGCAGGCCGACGGAGGCGGCGGCCTCGGCCGCGACACCGCCCAGCGTCAGGGGAGCGTCGCCGTCGGGGGAGTACGTCTTCATGGCGGCGTCCGGGAAGACCGCCACTGTCTTGTCGCCGGTGGGTGTGCGGCTCAACGCCAGGGAGGCGCCCGCGCACCGGTGTTCCACCAACTCGAAGATCAGCCCCTGGTCGTTGCCGCGGAGAGCCAGACGGAAGACCAACTGCATGGCCTCGTCGGCCAGTTGGAGCCACTGGCTGCGGGCGTGGGCGGTGGCGAAGTCGTAGCGGGCCGCTTCGAGCGCCAGAGCGGCGGGCAGGGCGAGGGAGAGCGCGTTGGCGAGCGAGGTGCGTTCGTGGTCGCCGTGGTCGGTCCGGTTCAGGTTGTCCTCAAGGGCGTGCGCGAGCATCAGGTCCACCTGGGCGCACCGCTCGTACACCCCGCGCTCCTGGTACACGTCCCGCGCACCCTGGGCGAGCCGCTTCAACTCGTCGATGTCGCCCCGCTCGTACGCGTGCCGGGCACCCATCAGCATGGTGTCGGCGGCGGCGATCGCGGCACCGACCTGCTGGAAGCGGGCCAGGCTGGACGCCGTGAGAGCGGCGGCGCCGGTCGCGTCCCCGCGGTGAGCGGCGATGGCGGCACGGGCCTGCTCGCAGACCGCCAAGTCCTCGGCCTGGCCCTGCCGTTCGAAGAGCTCGGCGGCCTCCGCGAACAACTCCTCCGCGCGGTCCAGATCACCGGCCCGCAGCGCCGCGTACGCCCGGTGGGAGACCACCTGTTGGCGCCCCGCGTGGTGACCCCGTGCCACATGGGCCTCCTCCGCGCGGGCGAAGTAGTCCTCCGCCTGCTCGAACCGCACGGTCGAGGCGCAGACGACCCCCAGACAGTCCAGCAGATACGGCTCGGTCGGCGGTGCGTCGGCCAGCAGCGCCACGGCCAGTTCCTCGGCCGCGCCCCACGCGCTGCGGTCCATCAGCAGATGCACCCGGCTCAGGCCGACCTCGGCCGTGCGCAGCCCCTCGACATCGTCGAACTCCGGCAGCAAAGCCGTCGCCTCGTCCATCACCTCCTGCGCCTCGTCCAACTGCCCCGTCCTGCGCAGCAGTTCGACCCTGGCCAGCAGTGTCTTGAGCAGGATCTCCAGCCACAGCCGGCGGCCATTCGGTCCCATCGGCACGGACGCGATGCCCCGCACCAGATCGAGGGAGCGTCCGATGGACAGGGCTGCCCCGGGCAGATCCGTGGCCGCGAGCTGAACCGTCCCGATGTCGGACAACAGGTGCCCGTGCAGAAGCCGTACGTCGGGGGAGTCCTCGAACGACTCGGCCACGGCGAGGAGTTCGCCGTAGATGGCCAGCGCTGCCGGGAGATCCGGGGTGAGTTGATGGCGTTCGGCTAGCGCGAAGCCGCTGTCGAAGGGCTCGCCGTAGCTGAGCCCCGCCGCCTGCTCTTCCTGCTCCGCCGCGTCCTCCGGGGCCCCCGCGTCTTTCGGCATGGCCTAGAACTCCTCCTCCCCAGCAGCGGCAGCCGCGATCTCGGCGAGGAACGGGGCTGGTTGTGCCGCCGCGTCGCTCAGCCGGTGCCGGGCCAGAGCGCGTACCGCCTCACGTGCCGCACGCTCATCGGCACCCGGTCCCGGGTCGAACCCCGGTAGCAGGACGCCGACTTCGATGCCCGGTGTGGTCGAGGCCGGGATGTCCAGGTCCGCCCGGCCGGACCATACGTCGTCCCGCCTGGCCAGCGGAACGCGGCTGGGCGGGCGTCCGTCCACGTGGACCTCCGCCGCGAGGTGCACCCCGCCTGCGGGGGCCGCGATGTCGGCGACGACCTCGACCTCGATCCGCCGCCCGGCGCCGAGCGCGTATGCCGTCCAGGACACGGCGTCCTCGGCCGCGTCGACGAAGCCGGGGGGATAGCGGCGCCAGTCGTTGGTCCCCGAGCCCCGGACGATCACGCGGCCGGTCTCGGTGCCGGGACTGCCTGCTGCGAGGGCGAACTCCCGCTGCCTTACGAAGAGTTCGGCGAGGTCCAGCGGCGCGGCGGTCGGCCTGTGATGGTCCTGTTCCAGGGCCGACCGGAGCCGCCGCACTGCCTCCCCGTCCAGCCCGGAGTTGTCGGCCGCGTCGTCGATCAGCCTCAGGACGCGGTCCAGTTGGCGAGGCGGGTCCGCCGACTCCTGCCAACGGATCAGCGGATCGAGCGCGGCCATGTGCTCCTCCAGGAGCTCGATCCCCTCCACCTCCCCCGACTCCTCCAGGAGCTGCTGGCATTCGTGGGTCAGTGCGGCCAACTCCAGGCTCAGCAGGGCCGGTTCGAGCGGGGGAATGCCGTCCAGGTGCGACGCCGGCCACCAGCGGGCCGCCCAGTGCCCGAGGGCGAGGCGGGCGGCAGCCTCGGCGAGGGCGGTCGGCCGCTCGGGCAGCGTCACCTCGGTGGCCGGAGCTCCCGACGCGAGGGCGTCGACAGCGGCGGCGGTGCCCTCGCCGTAGACCGCCCACAGCCACTGCTGGGCCTGCCCAACGTCGTGGATCTCCGCTGCCGGCAGACCTGTCGGGCCGAGGACGGGCCAGGTCAGCACAGCGCCCGCGACATCGAGAACGGCCCGGGTGAAGGCGGGACCGGCGGAGGGTCCCGCGATGCGTACGGTGCCGTCCTCGGCTCGCGTGACGGCCCAGCGCTGCTCGGGCATCACGCGCTCCTCATCTCGGCGACGGTCGCGACGGGTGCGGCGGGCTCGGAGGGCGCGGCGGTCACCGACAGGGTGCGCAACGCCGTACGGACGCGTGCGCGGTGGTCCATCATCACCGAGCGGGCGACCCCGTCGAGCACGCCCCAGGCCGATGCCGTGTCGGGCAGTGCCGCGTCGCGGACATCGCGCCCGTGCAGCCGTACCCAAAGGCGCCGCATGTACGCGGCCCACGGGGTGCGCAGATCCTGGGCGAGGGCGTTCAGCACACCGCCGTCCGGGTCGGGGTGGGGGGAGACGGTCATCCTGCGGGCTCGCAGGACCGAAGCCTCCCGCCGCCAGCGGCTGTTGACTATGCGGTGTGCCGCCGTCGACCCCGCCACGGAGGCTCCGGAGCCCAGCGGATCGAGCCCCACCGCGAGTCGGCCGCCGAGCACGATAGCGACGCGCAGGCTCTCGTCGTGCAGGCCCAGCGGGGCGCAGCTGCGGCCGACTTCCTGCCGGACGAGCTCCGGCACGGGCGGCAGCTGCGCGCGGTGGGTCGACGCCTGGAGCACGGTGAAGAGCCGCTCGAAGAGCGTGCGGTCGAACGGCGCGGGGAGGGTGGCGGTCGAGGCGCTCCGGCCGACCTCGGGGCGCGGGGGCACGCGGTGCGCGGTCAGTCCGAGGTGCGGAGGTATGTCGGCGCGGCCCCAGACGTCGTCCGGGTGCGCTGCCGCCCACAGGGCTTGCCCGAGCAGGCTGCCGTGCCCGGCCCGGACCATGGCGGCGAAGGCCGGCGCGTCGGCCCCCGCCGTACCGCAGGCTTCGAGGACCTCCGCCGCCAGGCCGGTATCGGCGGCGTCCGGTAGCGCTTCACGTCCGTCCCACGCAGCCGCCAGCTCGGCGTCGAGCCGGGCGCGCCGGGCGGCGTCCGCCAGATGCTCCTTCAGTGCCTCCACCGTCCGTCCGCCGGAAGCGTCCACGACGTCCTCCAGCACCGCCCTGGCCACCGCGTCCGCGCCGGGCCCCGGCGCCCCGTGCTCGGTCGCCAGCTCGAAGCACCGCTGGAAATACAGGTCCTGGGGGTTGCCCGCCACGATCCCCAGTGCCCGGCGGGTCTTCTTCAACAGCGTGAACCACTGCGCCGTCGCCTCCAGAACGGCACCGGACTCCCGTATCAGCGCGTCGAGTTGCTCCGCCTCCCGCGCGCCGAGGAAGTCGGCGGCGAGGTCCGGACGCAGCGCGGGCCGGACGATCAGTGGCAGCACGATCAGCTTGACCGTCCGGGTCAGCGGTGCGCCCCCGGGCCCGCTCAGCGCCCGGGGGCCCGGCCCGAGGCCGCGCCAAGCCCCATCGATGACCATGGCGCGCGGACGGCGCCCGCCGGTCGACGGCTGGCTCGGGGACGGCATGGGCAGAGCGTACGTCCTGGGCGAACTGACGGTCGAACCTGGGATCGGTAGGCGCTGCCCGCCTCCTAACGTCCACACCACCAGGCAGAACGGACCGGAAGGGCAGTCACACCATGGGAATCTTCGGCAAGGGCAAGAGCCGCGAGGAGAAGACCGCCGAGATCGTGGAGCAGATCGCCGGCGGCAAGGGTTTCTACGGCCGCATGACCCGCGCGACGCTCGGCAGCGAGGACTACGCCAAGCTCCAGCAGTCGCTCGGCGCGGCCAAGTCCGGGGCCACCGTGCGGCAGTTGCTCGCCATGGGCGTACCGACCACCCCCGCCGTCGTCGTGTCGATCAGCGACACCGGCAAGCTGGTCAACTTCGACCCGGTCGTCGGCCTGGTCCTCCAGCTGACCGAGGTCACCGCCGACCCGATCACGCTCCAGACCATCGTGTCGAAGCTGCGCATCCCCCGCACCGGCGACCAGGTACTGCTGATCGCGGACCCCGCCAACCCCGGCGGCTACCTCTACGCCGGAGACGGAGCCACGCCGTGACGACACCGCCGTACGAAGTGCTGGTGAGCGACACCACCCTGCTCACAGCCGGCGTGGGGTGTGACCGAGAGACCGCGGCTCTGAGGTGACCGGCGGGGACGACAACGTCCTGTGCCGATCAACACCGTCGGCACAGGACGTCCAGGAGCCGCTGTTCGGTTATGGGTTGGGGCCGTGTTTCCTTACGGCGTCACCGCCAGCGCCGTCCGCCCCACCACCGTCGAGCCGTCCCCGAACTCCACGACGCCGACGTACCGTTCGCCGCGTGTCGCGGCCGAACCCCACGTCACCGTCACCTCGGTGCGGTCGCCGGCGGTGACCTTCTGGGTGGCCGGGGCGACCGTGGGGGTCACCGCCGGGGTGCCCGGGCCGACCTCCCAGCTCCACAGGGTGTACTGCTGGCTGGTCGCGCCCGTCGGGAGTTGGTATTGGACGACGTACACGTCGTAGTCGCCGGGCGGCAGGTCCACGTGTTCGTCGGAGCGGATGCCGGGCCAGCGGCCGACGTGGTTTCCGGCCGTGTCGAAGGCGTAGAGGTCGATGTCGCTGCCGGGAAGGTGGTCGGCGGAGGTGATGGCCACGCGGGTGAAGGCGGCACCCTCGGGGACGTGGATCCGGTGCTTCACGACCGCGTCGTTGGTGTGCCGGCTCGCCGAGAAGTCGGACTGGTCGGTTCCGGTGAGGGTGCCGGACGTCTTCTCGCCGGTGTACAGGGCCGCCTTCGCCGTCAGGGAGCCGGTCCAGCTGGTGCCGGCGCGCAGCTTCACCGAGTCCTTGCCGGTGACCGCGATCTCTTCCGGCGCCGCGCGCAGTACCGCGCGGCGGACAACGCCAGGCCGGCGGAGGAACAGGTCGAGGGCGAAGATCGCCCCGTAGCTGTTGCCGTACACGGCGGCGGGAGCGAGCCCGAGCCCGGAGAGAAGCGCCGCGGCGTCGTCGGCCTGCTCGGCCACCGACGTCGTCTCCCAGCCGTCGGGACGGACACTGCGCGAGTTGCCTCGCCGGTGGTAGGTGAGCACGGTGAACTCGTCGGCGAGCAGGTCCGCGACGCGTTCGAAATGTCCGGCGTCACCGGCCGCGCCGGAGACGAACATCACCGATGGGCCGGTGCCCCGCAGCTCGTAGTGGATGTCTGCCCCATTGACGGCGATCGACGGCACGGCGACCTCTTCCGGTTCCCCCGGCGCGGCGGTCGGAGCGCGGCGAGCGGTGTCACCTGGGCGTGGGCGCGTCGTGCGGCCGAACGGCCGTGGCTGACAAGCCGGTGGAGCCGCGGGCTGCGTCCCCGGACACCCCCGTGCCGGCAATGGCGTGCTGATCGTGGACGAGGCCGGCTTCCTGAAGAAGGGCACCGCCTCAGTCGGCGTGCAGCGGCAGAACACCGGCACCGCGGGCCGGACCGAGGGATGCCGAACCCTGGCATCCGTGTCCTCGCACCGCACCGCACCGCACCGACCGGCTGGAAGGACCCCAAAACCAGGGTGCGCAGGCGCCGTTGCGGTGAAGAATGGCAACCGTGACGAACGAGGGCTCCTCCATCGACCCGGCCGAACCCAGCATCGCCCGTGTCTACGACTACCTGCTCGGCGGCAAGGACAACTACGCCGTGGACCGGAAGATCGGGGACGTGTTCAAGCGCGACCTGCCCGGTTCCGTGGCCATCGCCTTCGCCAACCGCGCGGCCCTGACCCGGGCGGTCAGGGAGATCGCGAAGACCACCGGTATCCGGCAGTTCATCGACCTGGGCAGTGGCCTGCCGACCGCCGACAACGTCCACCAGGTCGCGCAGCGGCACGCTCCCGAGTCCCGGGTCGTCTACGTGGACATCGACCCCCAGGTGTTGGTCCACGGCCGCGCGCTGCTGGAGAACAACGACCGGACCCGCGTCGTCGCGGTCGACGTACGCGACCCCGAAGGCATCCGCACGCACCCCGACACCGTCGACCTCATCGACTTCACTCGTCCCGTGGCCGTCATCCTCAGCGCCATCCTCCACCACGTCAACGATGACGAGGACCCGGCCGGCATCGTCCGCTACTGGCGCGACCACGTCCCCTCCGGAAGCTACTTCTTCGTCAGCCACTTCCGCTCCGGCAACAACCCGGAGACCGCGGAAGCCGAGAAGGTCCTCCAGCGGACGTTCGGCCGCGGTCGGTGGCGCACGGACGCGGAAATCGCCTCCCTGCTGGACGGCCTGGAGATTCTCGACCCCGGGGTCGTCCCCGCGTCCCTGTGGCGTCCCGACGAGACCGACAACGCGTGGGGGAGGGGCGACAGACGAGAACTCACGGTCTGGGAACACCTCATCGCCGCCGGACTGGCCCGGAAAGCCTAGTCATTCCGGCCCTGGCGAGCCGATGCCGCGGCCTGGCCTTCGTCGGGGGCGGGCGCCTTCCCGCCTCCGAGGCGGCATCCCGCTTCTGGGGCTCCCCCGTGGACCAGTCGACGGGCGTCGGACAGGCCGTGTCCTGGGCCCGGGAAAGCCTGGCAGCCGCGGATCGGGAGAACTCGTGAGGGCGGGCTTCTTCGTGGCCACCTCCTCCACCAGCTGGCCGCACATGGAGCGGGTGAGCCGCTTCGCCGTCAACGTCCTGGCGGCCGGCCAGGACGACCTGTGCGCCCGCTTCGCCCGCTCGGGAGGAGACAAGTGCGCGGGACGGCCGGGTCGCCACCCTTGAGGAACCGCGCCCGGCGCCGGGCGGGCGTTGGTCTTCCACGGCAATGGCCTGCGCGCGCTGTCATCAGAAGGAGACGACGACTGACTGATGCAGGAACGTGGCCGTGGCGAGCGCCGCGATCCCGCTGCCTCGCAGAAGCCTGGTCGGTGGACAGTCACCGGCCGGGCCAGTGCTCACCGCAGAGTCAGGCCGGGGGAGAGTCCACCGTCGGGCCGCTGCTTTCGGCAGGAGGCCGACTACCGGGGGCCGCCGCGCCATGGCGGGGCCGCCGTCCGGTGGCCGTGGTGGCCGGCGCGGGTCGCCTTGTCGGTCCGACGGCGCAGCCGGTCCTGGAGCTGGTCGACGACTTCACGGTCGGTGGCCCCTTCGGCGAGCACGACGACCTCACGCCGTCCGACGCGCAGGGTCACCGCGGCCGACCATGGACGGTCCGCGTGGTGAGCGGCCGCTTTTGCGATCCGCACTTCGCCGGTGACGAGGGGCAGCCCGGGCCGATCGACGATGGCGTCGATCTTCGTGCGGGCGTACGCCAGGGTCTCCTCGTCCACCTCGCCGTCCGCACGCACCAACACGCTGGGAGTGGTGGTCCGGGTGGCATTGCCGGTCATGTCGGTTCCTCTCCAGGAAGTGCGGTGGGACGTCCGACGGTCAGGCCGCCGGGCCGGGCAGCCACAGGTCGGGGCCGAAGACCTCGTAGCGGATGCGCTGTGCCGGAACTCGGGCGCGCAGCAGCTGTGCGCGGACGTCGCGCATGAACGGCAGCGGGCCGCACAGGAACACCGTGGCGCCTTTGGGCAGTTCGATGCCCTCGAGGTTCATCAGGCCCGCGCGGGCGCCGGGCTCCTCCGGGCCGGGCTGCTCGTACCAGAAGACCGCGTGGGCGTGCGGCAGTTGCCCGGCCAACTCGGTCGTCTCCGTGCGCAGGGCGTGGTCGGCGGGCGACCGGTCGGCGTGCAGGACCAGCACCGGGCGGGCGGAACCGAGGGCGGCGAGGTGGGCCAGGATGCTGGTCATCGGGGTGCCGCCGATGCCCGCGGAGACCAGGACGACCGGAGTGGTGGCATCGGCCGGGTCGTCGAGGAAGACGTCGCCGAAGGGAGCGGAGAGCGTCAGGTCGTCGCCCTCGTGAACGTGCTCGTGCAGCAGGTTGGAGACTTCGCCGTCCGGTGCTCCGGACGCCCCGGAGATCCGCTTGACGGTGATGCGCCGCAGCTCCCCGCCCGGGTCGGAGGACAGGCTGTACTGGCGCAGCTGGTGTACTCCATCGGGCATGCGCAGGCGCACGCTGACGTACTGGCCAGCCCGCGCCTGTGGCGCCGGCTGTCCGTCGGCCGGGCGGAGCAGAAAGGACACCACGTTCGGAGTCTCGGTCCGGCGCTCGACGACCGTCCACGGCCGCCAGATCTGGCCGGGCTCCACCCCCGCGTCCTGGTACAGACGGGCCTCCCGGCCGATCAGGGCACCGGCCATCAGCCAGTACACCTCGTCCCAGGCGGCCGCCACCTCCGGGGTGACCGCGTCGCCGAGCACCTCGGCTATCGCGCCGAAGAGGTACTTGTGCACGATCGTGTACTGGTCGTCGGTGACCCCGACGGCGGCGTGTTTGTGCGCGATCCGATCCAGCAGGACGTCCGGGCGCGTGCCCGGCGTCTCGAGCATCGCAGTCGCGAACCCGGCGATCGAGCCGGCCAGCGCGCGGCGCTGGGCTCCGCTGGCCTGATTGCCGCGGTTGAACATCCCGTCGAGCAGCTCAGGCCGGTCGCGGAACATCGTGCCGTAGAAGCGTGTCGTGATCTCGTCGAGTGCTCCGGCCACGGCGGGCAGGGTGGCACGGACCACGGCGGCGGATTCTGCGGACAGCATGGAGCCTCCCGGACAGGGCTGATGAGGGGGAAGGGGCCGCATCCAAGGAGGGCGGCTCCGTCTTGTGTATCAGGCACCGGGCCAGGTTTCGGCGAGGTTCCGCGGCCCTGGGCGAAGAGGGGCCGAACGGCCCCACCGACTCGGGCGCATCGGCCCCATGGGGGGTCCCGAAAGGAGGGGCGCGCGGAGCTCAGCAGCAGTGCGCAGACCTGGGGTGCGCTTCATTCGAGTGTCGATGCACGGGGTGACGTACCGCACGGTGTGCCCTTGCATCAGTTCGCGACGACGGTCGCGGACGTACCGGCCAGAGCCCCGCTCAGGTGGGAGTGGAGCTCGAAGACACCCGCCAGGCCCACGGCGCGCAGGATCCGCCGGAAGCCGGCGCTGTCGGTGACCAGCCTCAACCGTCCGTACTGTGCCTCGGTTCGGTTCCGTGCCCGGCACAGGACTCCCAGGCCGGTGCAGTCGATGAAGGCCGTGGAGCGCAGGTCCAGCACCAGATCGGGGCGCGGGTCGGCGGTCAGGGTGTCCAGGCGGGCCGCCAGGGGCGGCGCGGTGAGGATGTCGATCTCGCCACGCAGCTCCACGACAGTGGTTTCACCGACAGGGTGTTCCGTGATGTGAGGCGTGGACCTGCAGTCAATTCCGGACATGGGATGAGACAACAGGGTAAAGCGAGGTGACGGTAGGGCCGGTCGGCCCTACTGCCCGGGTCCCACGCAGGTGCCGCGCGCCGGGCGAGATGAGGCGGCCGCCCGGCCCAGCGACACCAGTACCTCGCCGGAGGCCGAGCCCAGTTGGGGATCCATGGCGCCCTCCTTCCGAGCCCCACGCGGCTCAGGCCGGCCGGCGAGCACGCGCGAGGCCGGCGTCGTGGTCATCGGCGCGCCGGTGTGTCTCCGCCGCACAGTTCACGGTGGTTCACACCTGCCGTGTCCAGGTCACCGACCCATGTGACGCGCCGCGGAGGGGACCCCGGATCCGGACGGTTCCGGGGCGGGGAGCATGGTCAGCAGCATGACGCTGGGCTCGGTCGCCCGTACGGTGTGCGGCAGTCGTGCGGGCAGGTGGATCCAGCTGCCCGGTGTCGCCTCGGTCTTCGCGTCGCCCAGGACGAGGTCGAGGCGACCGGAGACGACCTGGATGACCACGGGCAGGGCAGAGGTGTGCTCGGTCAGTTCCTGGCCGGCGGCGAAGGCGAAGCCGACCACGCGCAGGCGGTCGTCGCGGTACAGAACGCGGCTGAGGGTGCCGTCCTCCGGCACGGTCAGTTCGGCGGCCAGGTCGGTGATCACGGTGGCGGGCATGGGGTGCCTCCTCAGGCTCGGGTCGGGGTGGGGACGGCGAGCAGGCTGATCGCGCCGAGGTGAGCGCTGTGGCGTCGGAAGACATGGCGCATGTGCAGCACACGCCGTAGGGCGGAAGGATCCCGCAGTGCGCGGCCGGCGATGCGCAGGGCGGGGATCAGCCCTTCGTCGTCGATCAGCCGACGCGGTTCGAGCAGCGCCATCGGTGCGGTCTTCTGGGCGGTGACGGTGAACCCCTCGGTGATGAGGAGCTCGCTCCAGTCGCTGGGGGTCAGGGGGCGGGCGCCGACGTGGATGGCGTCCTGCAGGTCCGCGGTGATCCGGTCGGCGAGGGCCGGGTCGAGGTCGTCGGGCAGCAGGCACAGTTCGTGGAGGGCGTAGCGGCCGGTGGAGCCGTCGAGGAGGCGGCGTGCTTCCCGTACGACGCGACGCTTGGCGGGGCAGGGCTGCATCGTCAGCATCGCCTCGCCGTACACGACGGTGGCGCAACCGTCCGGCAGCCCGGTGGCCGCGGCGTCCGACCGTACGGCGCGTGCCTCGGTCGGGCCGGGGCCGGTGAGCGTGCTCAGCGTGGCCACGGCGGCGACGTCGCGGTCGACGGCGGTGTAGGCGGCCGGGCGGCGGGTGAGGGTCAGCCGGGCGGTGGCCCCGAGGTCGGCGGCCAGCTCCACCACCCGGTCTTCCGGATCCACCCCCAGGGCGTCCAGCATCCACCGGGTCAACTCCACACCGCCGGGGCGCAGGACGCGCTTGCCCAGGCGGGCGAGCAGCCAGTGGCCGGGCATGCGGGCGGCGTCCAGTCCGTCGCCGGGAAGGGAGATGTTCTGCTGCAGGGCCTGATCGTTGGTCGATGCCATGGTCGTGCCTCGCTCTCTGCCTGCGTTCGCGCTACTTAGGTGAACCTAACTTCGAGTGATGGTGGGGTACGGGGGCCGAACGTCCCGAATTGCGGGGCCCAGTGGGTCAGTCATGGCGGGTGGACTCCGCGACGCTCCTACTCGTCGTGGAACAGGTCCGTGCCGAGACAGCGCTCTCCGGTGTCGGGCAGGGCCACGACCATCAGGGCGCTCTTGTTCTGCGGGCGGCTGGCGAGGGTGGGCGCTGCGTTGAGGGCGGCCGCCGCCGGTGGTCGACGACAGAGGCGGCGGCCGCCGGCGCGAGAACCCCGCGTGGCTCCCCAAGCGCACGGGGTTCTCGCGCGGATCGTCCTCACGGGCCCTGGGGCGTGCGGGAGTTCGCCCCAACTTGAACCGGCCGCGGGGACGAGGGACCGGGGCCTGCGGACCGTTCGCGTGACTGCGGACCCTGGTTTCCCTGCTGGTTCGGTTGTCGTGGGGGCCCGGGGGCTGGGGGCCGTGGCCAGGTCTTTGGTTGGACGCCGAGGAGTCCTGGCTTGTCTGTTCGAATCCTAAAGGGCGTCAGGAGCGTGGCGCCAGCACGCGATTCGGCCTGCTCGACCCGCCGCCTGTGCCACCGTCACCTGTCACAACCTGCCAGTTCATTGCTTACCGCCCTCGGGTCCGCCGGCCGGTCAGAGCAGGCCGCTCCAGTAGGGCCAGAAGCGGGTGAGGACGAGCAGGGCAATCACCCCGTACCAGGCGCCGAGGAGCATCCAGTGGGTGTCCCGGACCACCTCCAGCACACCGCGGGGCACCGGGATGATCCTCTCTTCCAGGGAGCGCACGGTGACGTACCAGAACAGGGCGATGGTGACGACCCAGACGACAGCGCAGTAGGGGCAGAGCTTGTTGAGTACGTAGAGCGACTGCAGGATCAGCCAGTGGACGAAAGCCACCGCCGCCAGCGCCCCGGCGTTCAGCGCCAGCCACAGCCGGCGGTGCAGGCGCGCACCCGAGAGCACGGCGACGCCCAAGGCGACCACGGCGGCGAAGGCGCCCAGTCCGAGCAGCATGTTGGGGAAGCCGAACAGGCTGCCCTGCGGGCTCGACATGACGCTGCCGCAGCCCACCACGGGACTGATGTTGCACGGCGGCTGGTAGGCGGGGTCGCGCAGGAGCCGCCAGTCGTCCACGGTGAGCTGGAAGGAGGCGAGCCAGCCGACGGTGCCGGTGACGACCATCACCCATCCCGTGCGGCGGCCCGTGCCGACCGCCCGGGGGCGCCGGGCGGTCAGCGCGTCCGGTGCCGGCACGGGTTCGTGGCTCATGCGGCTCGCCCGGAGCCGGAGGCCGACCGGGTCCGGCCCCCGGTCGTCGGGGCAGAGACCGGGGCGGAGCGTCGCCGGTAGACCAGGTACGGACGGGCCAGATAACCGATCGGCGCGCTCCACACATGCACCAGCCGGGTGAACGGCCAGGCCGCGAAGAGCAGGAAGGCGCTCAGGGCGTGCAGCTGGAACAGCAGCGGGGCCCCGGCGATCGCCTCGGGCTGCGGCTGGAGGACGAACAGGCCGCGGAACCAGACGGAGACGGTGGAGCGGTAGTCGTAGCCGGCGCCGAACACGTTGTGGGCGGCGGTGGCGGTGATGCCCAGCACGACGGTGGCGGACAGCAGCGGGAAGAGGACTTTGTCGCTGCGGTCGGTGCCGAGCCGGATCCGGCGGGTCAGCAGGCGGCGGGCGCAGAGCATGCCCAGCCCCGCGACCATGGCGACGCCCGCCACCGAGCCCGCCCAGACGGCCGTGGTGTGGTACGCGTGTTCGGTGATGCCGACGGCTTCGGTCCATGAGTCGGGGACGGCCAGGCCCACCACATGCCCGGCGATCACCATGAACGCGCCCACGTGGAACAGCGGGCTGCCGAAGCGCAGCCACCGGTGTTCGAGGAGCTGGGTGGTGCGGGAGGTCCAGCCGAACTGGTCCTGGCGGTAGCGCCAGACGTGCCCGACCACGAACACGGCGAGGCAGATGTAGGGAACGGCGACCCACAGCAGGAGGTCGGCGCCGCTCGTGGACGCGGCGGCCAGAGAGGCGGGTGCGGCGTTCATCGGAGGCCTTCCCTACGGTTGGTCGCAGCGGGTGGCACATACGTCGGCGCGGCGGGCACGGGCGGCACGAAGGTGCCCGGCGGCGCGAACTCGCCGTCCCCGTAGGTGCCGTAGGGGTCGAGGCCGACCTCCTCGTTGGGCGGGCCCTCGGCGGCGAGCCGGGCCACCGCCGCGCGGTCGGCCTCGGTGGGCGGCGGCAGCAGGGTGAGCAGTGCGGCCAGGACGTGCCGGTAGGGGGAGTCGGCGTCGGTCAGCGCCCGGTGGATCAGCTCAAGGCCGCGCCGGTGCTGGCGCAGCGGAGCCTCGCCACCCCCCGGGCCCACAAGGGCGGCGAATTCCAGGACGACCGGGAGGTGGTCGGGCAGTTCTCCCCCGTCGGTGTTCCAGCCCGTGGCCTTGTACCGCTGGTTCAGGGTGAGCAGGGCCATGCCGCGGCGGCGGGTGTCGCCGTGCAGGTAATAGGTGAGGTAGAGGCTGCTCTTGCGGCGCAGGTCGAACATCTCGACGTAGTGCCGCTCCAGCGCCTCGGGATCCTGGTCGGCGAACCAGTCGGTGAACCGGGCCAGGTGCCGCGCGCCTGGCGTGGCCGGAAGGGCCTTGACGACGGCTGTCAACTCCGTGCGTGCAGCGGTCAGTTCGGAGTCGGGGTACTGCAGGAGCAGCGACACGAGCCGCAGTATCAGGGCTCGGCCCGCCGTCTCCTCGGGTGTGAGACGGGCCGGGCGGCGTACGGCTGCCCGGACTCGGGTGCGGACGAGGGCGGGGATCGATGCGGGCTGCGGGCTCACGGGTGGCCTCCGGTGGCGGTTTCGGTCGTACGGCGGCGCAGGGTGGGGATGCCGAGCATCACGCGGCGGCCACCGGCCTCGACCGGCTCGCCCGACGACTCGACCGGGCAGCGGTTCTCCATGGCGGTCAGCGCGGCGGCGTCCTCCTTGTGCGCGGCCGGGACGACGTACCGGTCGGCGTACTTGGCGACGGCGAGCAGCCGGTGCAGGTCCTCCGCCTCACGTGTGGTCAGACCGACGGCCTTGAGCACCGCCTCGTCGCCGTCCTCGCCGAGGGTGCGCTCGCGCATGAACGAGCGCAGCGCGGTGAGCTTCATCAGCACCCCGGCGACCACGTCGGTGTCCCCGGCGGTGAACAGCTCCGCCAGATACTCCAGCGGGATACGCAGCCGGGTGACGGCGGCGAAGACGTGGTCGGGGTCGTCCTGATCGCCGCCCGCCGCGTCCACGGCGTCGAGGACGGGGGACAGTGGCGGCACGTACCAGACCATCGGCATCGTCCGGTACTCCGGATGCAGCGGAAGCGCCACCTTGTAGCGCATGACCAGGTCGTACACCGGTGAGCGGCGGGCCGCCTCCAGCCAGTCCTCCGGAATGCCCGACTCGCGTGCCGCGGCGCGTATTTCGGGGTCGTGCGGGTCGAGGAACACACCGCGTTGGGCGTCGAGGAGATCGTGCTCGTCCGCGGTGGCCGCGGCCTCGCCGACGCGGTCGGCGTCGTACAGGAGCAGTCCGAGGTAGCGCAGCCGTCCGACGCAGGTCTCGGAGCAGACGGTGGGCTGTCCGGCCTCGACGCGCGGGAAGCAGAAGGTGCACTTCTCGGCCTTGCCGGTGGCGTGGTTGACGTACACCTTCTTGTACGGGCAGGCCGTCACGCACATCCGCCAGCCGCGGCAGCGGTCCTGGTCGACGAGGACGATGCCGTCCTCGACGCGCTTGTACATCGCGCCGGACGGACAGGCGGAGACGCAGGCCGGGTTGAGGCAGTGCTCGCACAGGCGGGGCAGGTGGAAGAGGAAGGTCTGCTCGAACTCGAACTTCACCTTCTCGGCCCACTCGCCGGTGAGGTTGGGGTCGCCGCCGGCGTGCTCGGGGGCACCGCCGAGGCCGTCCTCCCAGTTGGCGCCCCAGGTGATGGCGGTCGGCCTGCCGGTGAGGACCGAGCGCGGCCGGGCGACGGGGATGTCCTTCTGGGCCGGGGCGTTGACCAGGTTGTCGTAGTCGTAGGTGACCGGCTCGTAGTAGTCCTCGATGGACGGCAGGTCGGGGTTGGAGAACAGGGACAGGAGCCGCTTCATCCGGCCGCCGGAGCGCAGGACGAGCCGTCCGCGCCTGTCGAGCATCCAGCCGCCCTTCCACTGCTCCTGGTCCTCGTACCGGCGGGGGTAGCCGACCCCCGGCTTGGTCTCGACGTTGTTGAACCAGGCGTACTCGACTCCGGTGCGGTTGGACCACGTCTGCTTGCAGGTGACCGAGCAGGTGTGGCAGCCGATGCACTTGTCGAGGTTCATCACCATCGCGATCTGAGCCATCACGCGCATGTCAGTACTCCACATCCTGCGAGCGACGGCGGATGACGGTGACCTCGTCGCGCTGGTTGCCGGTCGGGCCGTAGTAGTTGAAGGCGTAGGTGAACTGCGCGTAGCCGCCCGCGAGATGGGTGGGCTTGAGCAGCAGCCGGGTCAGCGAGTTGTGGATGCCGCCGCGCTTGCCGCTGACCTCGGTCTTGGGGACGTTCACGGTGCGGTCCTGGGCGTGGTACATGTACACGGTGCCCTCGGGCATACGGTGCGTGACCACGGCCCGTGCGGCGACGACACCGTTGCGGTTGTACGCCTCGATCCACTCGTTGTCCTTGACGCCGATCTTCTCGGCGTCGGTGAGGGACATCCAGATCGTGGGTCCACCGCGGGACAGGTCGAGCATGTACTTGTTGTCCTGGTAGTTGGAGTGGATGGACCACTTCGAGTGCGGGGTCAGGTAGCGGACCGTGACCTCGGCGCGGCCGTTCTCGTTCAGGTGCTCATCGCCGTAGTGCCGGGGCGAGTTCAACGGGGGCCGGTAGACGGGCAGTTGCTCGCCGAGCTCGGCGATCCAGTCGTGCTGGACGAAGAAGTGCTGGCGGCCGGTGAGGGTGTGCCAGGGCTTCTTGTGCTCGGTGTTGATGACGAACGGCGAGTAGCGGCGCCCGCCGGTCTCCGATCCCGACCACTCGTACGAGGTCATCACCGAACGGGGCTGGGTACGGGTGTCGGCGAACGTGATCCGCTCCGCCTCGCGCTCGGAGGCCAGCTCCACCAACCCCTCGCTGCCGGTCCGCCGCTCCAGCTCCCGGAAGCCCTCGGTGGCCAGCCGTCCGTTGGTGGTCCCGGACAGGGCGAGGATCGCCTCGCACATGTGGGACGCGGTGGCGAGCGAGGGCCGGCCGGCGGCGACTCCGTCCCTGATGGTGCCGTTGCGGCGCCGGAGGTCGTCGATCTCCTGGTTCGGGTGGACGGTGACGCCCTTGGTGGTGGTGCCCAGCGTGTCGAGCAGCGGACCGACGGCGCGCATCTTCTGCGCGATCGCGGCGTAGTCGCGCTCGATGACCACCAGCTTCGGCATGGTCCGGCCGGGAACCGGCTCGCACTCGCCGGCCTTCCAGTCCCGTACGACGCCGCCGGGCTGGGCGAGTTCGTCGGGGGTGTCGTGCAGCAGTGGCACCGCCAGGACGTCGGTGCGGGTGCCAAGGTGCTCGGCGGCCAGCTCACTGAAACGGTCGGCGATGGTCAGGAACGTGTCGTAGTCGGTGCGGGCCTGCCACGGCGGGGCGATGGCCGGGGTGAAGGCGTGCACGAAGGGGTGCATGTCGGTGCTGGACAGGTCGTCCTTCTCGTACCAGGTGGCGGCCGGGAGGACGACATCGGCGAGCAGGCCGGTGGAGGTCATCCGGAAGTCCATGCACACCAGCAGGTCGAGCTTGCCCTCGGGCGCCTCCTCCCGCCACACCACGTCCTTCGGCCGGTGCTCGGGCGGGGTCTCCTCGGAGCGGACCGCCGCGTCGGCGCCGAGCAGGTGGCGCAGGAAGTACTCGTTGCCCTTGCCGGAGGAACCGAGCAGATTGGCCCGCCAGACGGTCAGCACGCGGGGGAAGTTGGCCGGGTCGTCGGGATCCTCGACGGCGAACCGCAACCGCCCGGACTTCAGCTCGTCGACGACGTGCTCGGCGACCGGGCGCCCCTTGGCCGCTGCCTCGTCCGTCAGGTCGAGCGGGTTGCGGTTGAAGCCGGGGTGACCGGGCGTCCAGCCCAGCCGCACGGCCTGCGCCAGACAGTCGGCGAACCCCTTGCCCTGGAACCGCCCTTTCCCGAGCGGGGAGGCCAACTCCTCGGGCCCGAACGCCTCGTAGCGCCACTGGTCGGAGTTCAGGTACCAGTACGAGGTGCCCGCCATGTGCCGCGTCGGCCGCTGCCAGTCGAAGGCGAACGACAGATGCTGCTGCCCGGTGACCGGGCGGACCTTCTCCTGGCCGACGTAGTGCGCCCAGCCGCCGCCGTTGACACCCTGACAGCCGGTCATCGTCGTCAGCGCCAGGAAGGCCCGGTAGATGGTGTCCGAGTGGAACCAGTGGTTGGTGCCGGCGCCCAGCGCGATCATCGAACGGCCGTTTGTGCGCTCCGCGTTGCGGGCGAACTCCCGGGCGATCCGCGCGGCCTGCTGCGCCGGCACGGAGGTGATCGTCTCCTGCCAGGCCGGGGTGTACGGCTGCTCCGCGTCCTCGTACGAGGAGGGCCAGGCGCCGGGCAGGCCGGGGCGGTGGACGCCGTACTGGGCCAGCATCAGGTCGAACACCGTCGTGACCAGGCGACCGCCGATCCTGTGGACGGGGACTCCGCGCACCATGGTCGAGCCGCCCTCGGTGGCACCCTCGTCGAAGCGGGGCAGGGCGATCTCGGCGGTGTCCTCGGCACGATCCATCAGGCTCAACTCGGGTACGACATCGCCCAGATCGAGATTCCAGCGGCCTCGCCCGGCTTCCCCCCACCGGAAGCCGAGCGAGCCGCCGGGGACCACCGGATCGCCGGTGGCCCCGTCCAGGAGGACCGTCTTGAACTCGGCGTGCTCGTCCTCGTGGCCGAGATCGGCGGCGGTCAGGAATCCGTCCGGGACGAGCCCGCGCTCGTGCTCGCGCAGGGACACCAGGAACGGGGCGTCGGTGAACTTGCGCAGGTAGTCCCGGAAGTAGGGCACGTCACGGTCGACGAGGAACTCGCGCAGGATCACGTGCCCCATGGCCATGGCCAGCGCGCCGTCCGTGCCGGGGTGCGGGGCCACCCACTCGTCGGCGTGCTTGACGTTGTCGGCGTAGTCGGGGCTGACCGCCACGACCTTGGTGCCGTTGTAACGGGTCTCGGTCAGGAAGTGCGCGTCGGGCGTGCGGGTCACGGGGATGTTCGAGCCCCACATGATCAGATAGCCCGCGTTCCACCAGTCGGCGGCCTCGGGGACGTCCGTCTGGTCGCCGAAGACCTGCGGTGAGGCGATCGGCAGGTCGGCGTACCAGTCGTAGAACGACAGCAGCGTGCCGCCGATCAGCGAGTGGAACCGGGCACCGGCCGCGAACGACGCCATTGACATCGCCGGGATGGGCGAGAAGCCCGCGACCCGGTCGGGGCCGTATGTCTTGACGGTGTGCACCTGGGCGGCGGCGATCAGCTCGCTCACCTCGTCCCAGTCGGCGCGCACCAGACCGCCCTTGCCGCGGGCCCGCTTGTACGCGCGCGCCTTGGCCGGGTCGGACGTGATCTCGGACCAGGCCGCCACGGGGTCGCCGAGCCGCCTGCGGGCCTCACGCCACAGCTTCAGCAACTCCCCCCGCACATACGGGTAGCGGACCCGGCTGGGCGAGTAGGTGTACCAGGAGAAGGAGGCTCCACGGGGGCAGCCGCGCGGCTCGTACTCGGGACAGTCGGCGCCGATCGACGGGTAGTCGGTGGCCTGGTGCTCCCAGGTGATGATGCCGTCCTTGACGTACACCATCCACGAGCAGGAACCGGTGCAGTTGACGCCGTGCGTGGAGCGCACCACCTTGTCGTGAGCCCAGCGGTCCCGGTAGAAGCCTTCCCACTTCGGGTCGCCGGTTCCGAACACGGCACGGCCGTCGGCCGATACCTCGCTGCGCGTGAGCAGTCTGCGGGCCGCCAGCGGCCAGCTCTCAGCGGCGCGCGACTTCCGCTGCCGTGCGTTCTGATCGTTCTCCATGGCCAGGACGCTAAGCGGCGCACGGCCTCCGGCACCTGGGGCTGGGGGTCCCTGGCGGACGGCCTACCGGCCCCATGTTGCCGGTGCCGACAGGGACCAATGGTCCCGGTTCCGGGTCCGGTCGGCCGGGGAGACGGGTGCGCCGGGCGTTGCATGCTGGCTGTGATCGAACCGCAGATGCCCATCCGCCCCGTACGACCGCATCCCGCCTGTCAGGCAGCCATTCCCCCGTCCCGGCCGCCGCAGGCAGAGCACGTACGGCGCGCGTGGCGCGGTTCGGTCGGGCGTCCGGCCGCTCACCGCGGCCGGACGCCTTCCGCCGCCGGAGTCGGCACCTGGATTTCTGGAGTGCCGCCCCGCTCGCATCGGCCGGCCTGGCCGGCCCGACCCGCTGGAGAGACCGTCATGCGCGTGCTCACCCTCGCCTCGCACCCCCGAGACGCCACGGCCCTGGAAAGCGCCGAGGCGCATCACGCACGACTGGCCGGGGAACTCGCCGGACGGGTGCGGATACTGCTCACCGCCATGGACCGGAACCCGACGGCCGCCGAGATGATCCACGCGGGTCTCGTGGCCTTCTGCGACCGCTCGCTCCTGCCGCACGCCGCAGCCGAGGAAGCCGCGCTCTACCCTGCCGCCCACCGCATGCCCGAGGCCCGGCTGCTGATCGAAAGCCTGATCGGCGAACACCGCTGCCTCACCGCGCTCGTCGACGCCCTGCGCGCCGCACCGAGCCCGGCGGCCGCCGCGGCCGACGCCCGGGCCCTGCAGGTGCTCTTCGAGGAGCACCTGGCCAAGGAGAACGGCCTCGTCCTGCCGCTGCTCGCCATGACCCCCGAGGTCTGTCTGGCGGAGCTGCTCGCGGACATGCACCACCGGCTCGCGAACGACTCGGCCGACAAGGGCACACCAGAAGAACAGCACAACGAGGAAGGGCACGACGTCGACGAAGCGCGGATCGAGAAGACCGGCGGCTGCGACGGCGTGTGCGGCCGCGGCGGCGCCGAGGAGGCGAACGAACCCGAGCTGGACGTCAGGGACGTTCCGCATGCCCTCCGTCACGCCACGGTCCTCGGCGCGCTCGACGCCGTCCCGGCGGGTGCCGCGATGGTGCTGATCTCCCACCACGACCCGCTGCCGCTGCTCGCGCAGATCGAGGAGCGCGACCCGGGCGCGTTCTCGGTGGAGTACCTCGAACGCGGCCCCGAAGCCTGGCGGCTGCGGCTCAGCCACCGCTGACCCGACGGCACTCACCCTGCGGCGATGCGTGCACCCCGCTCGGGCCGATGGCCACGCACCGCCGCACCCGCAAGCAAAGGGAAGAAGGACAACACGTCATGGACGGATCGCATCGCCGAGCCGGCACCCTGCTCAGGACGGTCGGTACAGCCCTGGTAGTCGCCGGACCGGTCATGCTGTGGCGCGGCCGCAGCGGCAGGAAGGAGATCCGCAGCGAACTGGCCGCTCAGAAAATCACCTTCCCCGAGCGCGGGCTGCCCGCCGAACTCGCCGCCCACGCCGGCCGCCGGGTGGAAACCGGCCCCGAGGCGCACGCCTACGCCGAGTTCATCAGAGGCAACCTCGCCCACGCCACAGGCGGCCGCACCTACGCCGAGATCACCGCGGAGCTGCACGCCACCGGAGGCGACGACGAGAAGCTCGCCAAGCTGCGCCAGACCGCGTTCATGGGCCAGTCCCTGCGCGCCTCGCTGATGTCCGCCTACCAGGCATGGCACCTCACCACCCTGGTCACGGGCCTGGGCGCCGCACTCACCGGTGTGGGAGCCGCGATGGTGGCCACCGCGGGCGCCCTGACCCCCTGCTCCTCGAACCACTGCTGACCCTGTCTCATTCCGGCGACTGGCCGTTCGGCCCCGCGTAACTCTCGTGACGAGGGACCGTCGGCCCTGTGGACGAAGACCATCGGCCGCCGCGCCGACCTTCGCCGCCGGTGGAAGCTGACGGCGACCGATCCGGAGGTACCCCGTGTACGACCACATCGACCACCCTCGAGGCCGATGCCACCGCTGCCGCTCGCGGCGGGTGCCGCGCACGGTCCGGCCCGGTCACCGTCCGGCCGCCCGCCTCGTCTGCCCTGACTCCAGGGCGGCCGGACACAGCCCCAGGGCGCTGGGAAGGGCCGAACGATGAGCGTCGCCACTCGGGCCTGCCCGCCGGCCTGCCTGCACTGCCGCGCCGAGGCCGTGCCCAACTGGGACCCGCGCGAGCTGGACACCCGAGATGATCAGCTCGGCTCGGACCGAAGGCGCGTACCAGGTGTCAAAGCCCCGCGGTGGCCACGGCGTTGTGCCTCACAGCAGGCCGGGTGCGCCCCTGAGTTGGCGTCCGGTGACCATCTCCGACTCGATCCGCACGAACACCGTTTCCCGCAAGGGCATCCAGGAGCTCGGGCCGGTCTGCGTCAGACGTTCGTGATCGGCGGGGTCGGTCACCACAGTGGCCCGTCCGGTGACGACCACACTCCAGCCGGACCGGGTCGCCGCATCGAATTCGTCCACCTCGAAGGCGACCACGACGCCGTCGATGGCATGGACGAGATCCGAGGCCGGTGAGGTGCACAGCAGGACGGAGGCGTCCGTGTCCAGCGAGAAATTGATGGGGAGGACCGCCGGCAGCGCCTGTCGGGTGTACACCACGCGGCCGATCGGCACCTTGGCCAGCAGGCGCAGGCACTCCTGCCGGTCGAGTGCGCGAAAGCCGTCTGTCTGGAACATCAGTCCATCGTCCCCTGGCCGGCGATGGGGGAGGTAGGGCCAGTCGGCCCTACCTCCGTTGTGAGACGGCGGCTGCATGCGGGGGTCTTGGGAGGGACGGACCGTGGGACAGACGGACCGGTCCGACCCCGGGGTCCCGTCCGGCCCCCGGTAGGGACTGATGGCCCATGCCGCCGGCGAGCCCGGCTGCGGACAGTGGTGACGCGGCGCCGCCCAGCAGGCAAGAGGTCTGTCGGACGCGTGCGATCCCGGTGGCGCCGTACCACCGTGCAGAGGAAAGGGACGGACAACATGGTCCAGCCGTTGAAGTCGAAGGGTGACAGCTCACCGTCAGGTGCTGCGGTGTCCGGCCGGGCGTGGCGGATGCTGGCCCTGGCCACGATCGGTTTCGCCGTGAACTTCTGGGCGTGGGCACTGCTGAGCCCGCTCGGCCCGCGGTTCAAGGACAGCCTCGACCTGTCGTCGTTCGAGCAGTCGCTGCTGGTGGCGGTGCCGGTCGTGGTCGGTTCCCTGGGCCGTATCCCGGTGGGCGCCCTGACCGACCGGTTCGGCGGCCGTGTGATGTTCCCGATCGTGTCGGCGGCCGGCATCGTGCCGGTGCTCTACCTCGGCCTGGCCGGGCACTCCTCCCTCGCCGCGCTCCTGGTCGGCGGGTTCTTCCTCGGCATCGGCGGCACCGCCTTCGCCGTCGGCGTGCCCCTCGTCAACGCCTGGTTCCCGCCCGAGCGGCGCGGCCTTGCCATCGGCGTGTTCGGCGCCGGCATGGGCGGCACCGCGATCAGCGCCCTGACCACGGTCAAGCTGGTCGACGGCAGCGGCATGGCGACCCCGTTCGTGATCACCGCCGCGGTGCTCGCCGTCTACGCCGTGGCCGCGGCGCTGCTGCTGCGCGACGCGCCCGGACGCACCGTGCCGACCGAGCCGCTGGCCCGCCGACTGGCCGCCACCGCCCGACTGGGCATTACCTGGCAGGCATCCGCGCTGTACGCGGTGGCCTTCGGCGGCTACGTGGCCTTCTCGGTCTACCTGCCCACCTACCTCAAGACCGGCTACGGCCTCACCCAGGCCGACGCCGCCAACCGCATGGCCGGCTTCGTGCTCCTCGCGGTGGCGATGCGCCCGATCGGCGGCTGGCTGTCCGACCGTATGGGACCGGTCCGGGTGCTCGCCGGATCGCTGGCCGTGGTCGTGGCCGGAGCGGTCGCGCAGTCCTTCACCCCCGCCCTGGCACCGGTGGGGACCATCGCCTTCCTGGCCATGGCCGCCGCGCTCGGCGCGGGCAGCGGGGCGACCTTCGCCCTGGTGGCCCTGCTCACCCCGGCCGATCAGGTCGGCTCCGTCACCGGCGTCGTCGGCGCCGCGGGCGGCCTGGGCGGCTTCCTGCCGCCGCTGGTGATGGGCTCGCTGTACGGGCAGTACGGAACGTACGCGGCCGGTCTGGCACTGCTCGCGATCGTGGCCGCAGCGGCACTGGCCTACACCCTCACCGGCGTCCGCTCCGCCGCCCACGGCGGCGGCCGGGCTCCGCGGACCGGCCGTGGGCGACGGCACCGCACCGCGCACACCACCGCGTGAGAACACGCGGCTGACCACGACGGACCGAACAACCAAGGAGCATCACCGGTGTGCGAGTACTGCGGTTGCCAGGCACTGGAGACCATCGACGAACTGACCCAGGAGCACGAGAGGGTCGTGAACCTCATCAGCCACGTACGCGACGCCCGGCGGGACGGAGCGATCACCCGGATGGCTGAACTCGCGCGCGAGATCACCACCGTGCTCGGCCCGCACACCCAGGTGGAGGAGCACGGCCTGTTCCCCGCGATGGCCACGGCGTTTCCCGAGCAGATCGCCGCGCTGGAGGCCGAGCACCGCCGCATCGAAGCGGTGCTGGCCGAGGCGGACGGACCGTTCCTGACCGACACGGGCTGGCCGGACCGGCTGATCGACACCCTCGACCTGCTGCGCGAGCACATCCTCGAGGAGCAGGACGGCGTCTTCCCGGCCGCGCTCGCCACCCTCGACACCGAGGACTGGGAAGCGGTGGAGAAGGCGCGTACGGAGGCGGAGGCAGGCCGGTCCCTGTCCCGGCCGGCTGCCTGACCGCTCATTCATCGGCCCACCACCGGACGGACCCGGCGGTGGGCCGCTCCGTATCGCACATCGCCCGGCCGTACCGCTCCGCTGGGCTCGGCACCTCCCGGCATGGCCCTGGGGAGCCCGGGTAACCGGCTCGGTGCACAGACGATCTCCACGGGTCCTGTCTGGTCCACTTCTCGTGCGGCTGTTGACCTTTCGGGGATCGCCGTCTTGGGCCGCTGCGGCGGTTGATGGTCAGGTCGATGCCAGTGTCGTCGGGGTCCTCACGGTCCGACGCGTGGCCGCGGCGCGGTCCATCTCCTTCGCCCTCCAGGTCACGAGCAGTTCACGCGGCACGGCCACCGCTGACTCGGCGGCTCCGAAGTGCTTGAGCCGTCCCAGGTCTTCGGGGTCGGCGGCGGGCGTGCCGTGAACGATGATCTCGCCGGCGCCTGCGTCCGTGTGCAGGGAGGGTGGAGCGACCGTCGACCTTATCCGCGCGCGTGCCCCTGACGCAGACCGTGCAATCGTTCACAGGCGCAGGGTGAACCACGTGGTCTTGCCCTGGTCGGTGGGGCGCACGCCCCAGTCGTCGGCCAGGAGGCGGACGAGATTGAGTCCCCGGCCGGACTCTTCGTCGTCGTCGGCTCGTCGGGGTTCGGGAAGGTGCGGGCTGCCGTCGCTCACCTCGACGGTGAGCTCCGCGGCGGTACGGCAGGCGTGCAGGGTGATGGGGCCCTGGGTGTGCTGCACGGCGTTGGTGAGGAGTTCGGAGACGAGGAGGCATGTGTCGTCGGCCTTCTGGTCGCAGTCCCAGGAGGTGAGGGCCTTGCTGAGGAATGCGCGGCCCTCGGGCACCGACTCGGGACAGGCACGCAGGTCTGTCGTGACGGACGCGAGCGGCGCGGCGGGCAGTTGGGCGAGCAGGAGCGTGACGTCGTCGTCATGGCCCTCCGCATCCGGCCGCAGGGTGTACAGGATGCGGTCGGCCACGCCCTCCAGGTCCGGTGAGTGGGTGGCGAACAGGGTGCTGCAGGTGGTGGCGAGTTCGGCGAGCTGGTTCTCGATGTCGCAGCCGGGGGTCTCGATCAGGCCGTCGGTGTAGAGCACGAGGGTGGCTCCTGCCGGCACGGTCGTCGACGACTGCTCGTACAGCACGTCGCCGACACCGAGCGGCGCGTTCACCGGGGTGGGGAGCGCCCGCGCCTCGTCACCGGGCACGATGACCAGAACCGGAAGGTGGCCGGCGGAGCACAGCGTCACCTCTCCCTCGTCGGCAGCGATGACCAGGTAGCAGCAGGTGACCAGCTGGTCGGGCATGTCCAGATCCGCCACGCAGGTGTCCAGGGCCTGTATCAGCCGTCGGGGCTGCATGCCGGTCTTGGCCAACGCGTGTGCCGCCGAGCGCAGTTGGCCCATGACGGCGGCTGCCTCCAGCCCGCGGCCCATGACGTCGCCGATGAGGACACCGACCCGGCCGGCGCCGAGCGGGATCAGGTCGAACCAGTCGCCGCCCACGCCGGCCCCTTGGGTCGCGGGGCGGTAGCGGCTGGCGGTGGCCAGCCCCGGGACGGCCCGCGGGACGCCCATGAGGCTGCGTTGCAGGGTGAGGGCGACGTGGCGCTGTTGTTCGTACAGGACGGTCAGCTCGGCCTCGGCCCGTTTGCGGTCGCTGATGTCCCTTGCGATGGCGCAGGCCCCGATGACCGTGCCGTCCGGGGACCGGGTCGGCCACACGGTGACGTCGACGTCCAGCAGGGCGCCCGACTTGGTGACGCGCAGGGTCTCGAAGTGTTCGATCTTTTCGCCGAGCCGGAGCCGGCTCAGGAGCATGGCGATCTCGGTGTGCCGGTCGGTCGGGGCGAGGAGGGAAATGTGCCGGCCCACGACCTCGGCGGCCGTGTGTCCGTACAACCGCTGGGCGGCGACGTTCCAGTAGGTGATGTGTCCGTCCAGCGTCTTGGCGAGGATGGCGTCCTGGGAGGACTCCACCAGCGTGGCCAGTTCGTTGATGCGGGCCTCGGCGGCCTTGCGGTCGCTGACGTCGCGTACGGCGGCGGAGACCAGTAGTCCGTCGGCGGTCTCCAGGGGGCTGAGGCTGATCTCGACGGGGAACTCGCTGCCGTCCTTGCGCAGTCCGTGCAGGTCCAGGCCGGCGCCCATCGGACGTACCTGTTGGTTCGTGGCGTACGCGTCCCGGTGCCGGCCGTGGTGGCCCCGCAGGCGCTGCGGTACGAGGAAGTCCACGGACTGGCCGAGGAGTTCTTCGCGGCGGTAGCCGAAGAGGGCTTCGGTCTGGGCGTTGACGAGTCTGATGGTTCCGGTGTCGTCGACGATGACCATGGCGTCCGGGGCCGCCTCCAGCAGCCCACGGAACCGTTCCTCGGCGGCCTTGCGGTCGCTGACGTCGCGTACGGCGGCGGAGACCAGTAGTCCGTCGGCGGTCTCCAGGGGGCTGAGGCTGATCTCGACGGGGAACTCGCTGCCGTCCTTGCGCAGTCCGTGCAGGTCCAGGCCGGCGCCCATCGGACGTACCTGTTGGTTCGTGGCGTACGCGTCCCGGTGCCGGCCGTGGTGGCCCCGCAGGCGCTGCGGTACGAGGAAGTCCACGGACTGGCCGAGGAGTTCTTCGCGGCGGTAGCCGAAGAGGGCTTCGGTCTGGGCGTTGACGAGTCTGATGGTTCCGGTGTCGTCGACGATGACCATGGCGTCCGGCGCAGCCTCCAGCAGCCCACGGAACCGTTCCTCGGCGGCCTTGCGGTCGCTGACGTCGCGTACGGCGGCGGAGACCAGTAGTCCGTCGGCGGTCTCCAGGGGGCTGAGGCTGATCTCGACGGGGAACTCGCTGCCGTCCTTGCGCAGTCCGTACAGGTCCAGGCCGGCGCCCATCGGACGTACCTGTTGGTTCGTGGCGTACGCGTCCCGGTGCCGGCCGTGGTGGCCCCGCAGGCGCTGCGGTACGAGGAAGTCCACGGACTGGCCGAGGAGTTCTTCGCGGCGGTAGCCGAAGAGGGCTTCGGTCTGGGCGTTGACGAGTCTGATGATTCCGGTGTCGTCGACGATGACCATGGCGTCCGGGGCCGCCTCCAGCAGCCCACGGAAGTGCTCCGCGGCGCTGCCCGGTTCGCCCGACCGCGGGGGAGGGACGTAGGTCCGCCGGTTCGGCTCCAGACCCGTGAGCGGTCGGACGGCCGTTGCCTTGCTGTCGTCGCTCATATCCGCCCCAGCCGACGTGTCGCCAGTGATCCGGTCATCCCAGCGCACTGCGAACCGACCCGTAGCCGTTTGTCCATCACGTGTCGCTATCGGCTCGTACCTGGTCTTTGAGTGCGTCGCTCTTGTCCGGACCGCCGGCCGGGTTAGCCGAGATTCCCGACCCCCGCAACCCGTGCGGTGTGCGCCATGGCCTGGCGTGCGTGCCGACACCAGCGGCCCACCCGCCCCGTGCTGACTGGCGCGGCCTCGCTGCCGGCGACCATCCGCCGTCCCCTGGCCTGGAGCAGTCGCAGCAGCACCAGCAGCACGGGTGCGGAGATGCCGATGCGGTCGCCGAGCCGGCCGAACAGGATGGCTCCGACGGGCCGGGCCCCGAGGCCGACCCCGTAGATGGCGAAGGAGGCCAGGGCGTTGGTTACTTGGTTACCTGGTCGTCTGAACCGCTGTCCCGCAAGAGGCCGGTGAGGGCTGCAGCGATGTCGATGCCTCGCCTGTGGCAGCCTGCCGTCATGCCAGCCGAACTGCGCGAACACGCAGGGCGTCACTACGCCGTCCGGTTTCACTACGCCCTGCCCGACGACGCCTGGGCCGTCGAGTTGAGCGAGGCCGTGCCCGCGCCCGCGCCACCTGCACGGGCCGAGAACCCGGATGCGGAGACGCACCTGCCAGGAGCCGCCTTCATGGTGGCGTTTGTCCCCGATGAGGATCCGGATCTGGAACCGACCGTCCACATCCACAGACACGATGAGCATGTCATCCCCTACGAGATCATGCGCTGGTTCATGGAGCGGGTGGCCGACCAGGTCGAACGCTGCCGTGCCGCCTTCGGGCAGAGCGGGCGGGAATCAGCGGAATAGGACCGTTCACCGGGTTGGGCGAGTCGACTGAACCCGTCGACGGCGGGGTGGAGGTTGGGCTGCGTCGGGAGAAGGCTCTGTGAGGCGGCACAGGGCGGGGTGGTGAGCCGCGGCTGACCACCCCGCCCTGCATGCGGGCCACGACTTGCTCGACGTGGCCGTTCCGTGCCGCGAGGGTATGGCGGCAGGGCACTGGTGACGAAGTGTCAGGCGGTGAGGCGTGCGCCGCCGTCCGTCTCGATGACGGTTCCGGTGATGTTGGGGTTGGTGGCCAGCAGCACGATGACCTCGGCAATATCCGGGGCGGTGGCTATGCGCTTGGTGGGCAGGGTGTCGGCGGCCTGCTTGAAGAACGCGGATCGGTCCTCGGGGGCGAGTCCGTCCCACCAGGGCGTGTCCACGTATCCCGGAGAGACGGCGTTGACGCGGATCGGCGCCAGCTCGGCGGCGAGTGGTTGGACGAGCCCTTCGACGGCGGCGTTGAGCGAACCGATCCCGGCTGTGCCGGGCAGGGCGGCCCTCGCCGTGACGGCTCCGACGAGGGTGATCGAGGCGTCCTCGCCGAGGTGGGCGAGCGAGGCCTGGAGTGCGGTGACGGTGGGCCAGTACTTCTCCTCGAACGCCTGCCGCAGGCCGTCGAGCGGCAACTCGCCGAGCGGGCCGGCGCCGCCCGTGCCGGAGAGGGTGATGACGAGGTGGCGGATCGGGGCGACCCTCGCCGCGAGCGACGCGACCGCCACCGCGTCGGCGGCGTCGAGAACGTGCCCGTGGACGTCTCCGTCGATGGCCGAGGTCGCCCGGTCGAGCCGCTCCGCGTTCCGTCCGGCGATGTGGACCGCGTGTCCTCGGTCGGCGAGTTGCCGGGCAACCGCCAGGCCGACCCCCGACGTGCCACCGATCACGAGTGCAGTGGACATGCTCACTCCCTATTTCTAGACGTGACGTCTCGAATGAGAGTAGCAGCATTTCTAGACGTGACGTCTCGATAATGGGTTAGGCTGGCCCGCATGACCGGCGCCACGACACCCACCCGCGGCCGCAAGCGGAGCGAGCAGACGAGGCTCGCGATCCTCACCGCCGCCTATGAGCTCACGACCGAGGTCGGCTTTCCGGACCTCACCATCGAGGGCATCGCCGCCCGTGCCGGAGCGGGCAAGCAGACCGTGTACCGCTGGTGGCCCACGAAGGCGGACGTCCTGCTCGAAGCCCTGGCGCTCAAGGCGGATCTGAAGGTCTCCATCGCGGACCAGGGTTCGTTCGACACGGAGCTGGACACGTTCCTGCGTGACTCCGCCGCCCTGATGGCCTTTCCGGGGGTGGTCCCCGTCCTGCGCTCCTTGATGGCCGAGGCGCAGCGCGACGCGGACTTCCGGCACCGCTTCCAGGACGGCTTCCTGACCAAACGCAGGGCCGCGCTCGAGACCGTCGTCGAGCGGGCCGCGGCCCGCGGTGACAAGCCCGCTCACCTGACGGCAGCCTTCGCCGCCGACCTGGTGTTCGGCCTGATCTGGTACCGGGTCCTCGCCACCGAGCGGCTTCTCGACCAGGACGACATCACCGCCGTCCGGCGACTGCTGAACGGGCACTCCGGCGAGGAGTAGCGCATGCCCGACGGACCGGCCACCGCGCCGGCCGCCGCGCCCGCCGAGGCGCCGGATGGCGATGCTGTCGGGCGATTGAGGAAACCCTGCGCAGCGGTCTGATCCGCAGTGAGATCGCCGCCCACTCGCTGCGCGGCCGCACCCTGCTGCGCCACGGCGACACGGTCGCCGCCCAGGACCAGGCCCGCCAGGCCCGCCACGCCGTCCGTATCGCCGTCCGTATCGCCGTCCGTATCGCCGTATGGATCTCCGCCCCGTGGGTCGAGCGACTCCCGAAGCCGACAGCGGTCAGGGTCTCCGAGGCGCCCTCCGCCGGCTCACGGGGCCGGGGGTGGAATTCTCCATTCCGATATTTTAAAGTACAAGGAAATCGCTTTCCCGGCATGGTATGCCCTGAGGTGAGGTGGCTCCTTGGGACGTCCCGAACGGCCAGTGGACCCCGAGTCCGGGCCCTTGCAACGCTTCGCGCACGAGTTGCGGTCGCTGCGCAGGGACGGTGGATTGCCGTCGTACCGGACGATGGCCCAGCGCACCGGCCTCTCCGTGACCGCGCTGTCGCGGGCGGCCTCCGGCGAGCGGCTGGCTTCGGCCGCGGTGGTGCGGGCGTACGCGCTGGCCTGCGGAGCGGATCCGGACGAGTGGGAGCGCCGTCGCCAGGTCGTCGCCGAGGAGACGGCACCGCAGGGCGCGGAAGAGGGGGACTGTCCCTACAGGGGGTCGGCGAGGTTCGAGGCGGGCGACAGGGCGTTGTTCTTCGGCCGGGACCGGCTGGTCGAGGACGCGCTGAAGCTGGTGGTGGACCACCGGTTCGCGGTGCTGCACGGCGCTTCGGGCAGCGGGAAGTCCTCACTTCTGCGGGCCGGACTGCTGCCCCGTCTCGACGACCTGGTCCGGGAGCGCGGGTGCGGTACGGAACTCCGGCTGATCACGCCGGGGCCCCGGCCCGCGATCACTCACGAGCGGCTGCTGGATCCGCCGCCGGACGGGCCGGAACGGCTCGTGGTGGTGGACCAGTTCGAGGAGGTCTTCACGCTCTGCCGGGACCGGGCCGACCGCTGGCGGTTCGTGGACCGGCTCCTGGCCGCCCGTGCACCGGCGAGCCGGTTGCGCGTGGTGATCGCGATGGGCGGCAGCTTCCACATCCGATGTGCGGAGCACGACGGTCTGGCCGACGTGCTGCGACACAACACCCTGACCGTCCGGCCCATGACGCGGGCGGAGTTGCAGGAGGCGGTGGTCAGACCGGCCACGGCGGCGGGGCTGCGGGTGGAGCGGGAGCTCACCGCCCGGATCGTCGAGGAGGCCGTGGACCGGCCCGGCGCGTTGCCGCTGCTCTCGCAGGCCCTGCGGGAGACCTGGCGGAGACGGACCAGCGGTGTTCTGACGCCGGCCGTGTACGAGGCGGCGGGCGGCATCGGCGGCGCGATCGCCGCGGCCGCGGAGGAGGTCTACGGCGGCCTCTCGCCCGTCCAGGCCGCCGCCGCACGGCGGTTACTGCTCGCGCTCATCACCCCCGGCGAGGGCAGGGCCGACACCCGCCGCCCGTACAGCCTCGCCGATCTGCGCGAGTGGCCCGACCCCGAACTGCCCGCCGTGGTCGACCGGCTCGCCGGCGCCCGGCTCGTCGTCCTGGACGAGGAGAACGTCGAACTCGCCCACGAGGCCCTGATCACACACTGGCCCAGGCTCCAGGAGTGGATCGAGACGAACCGGGAACGGCTGCGCGAGCACCGGCGCCTCAGCGAGGCCGCGCGGCTCTGGACGGAGCGCGACCACGACCCCGCCACCCTCTACCGGGGAACCCATCTGGCCGTCGCCGACCTGCTGTTCGGCCGGGGCACCAGCGACCACGGCCTCACCGGGCGGGAGCGGGCCTTCCTCAGCGCCTCCCGGGTCGCCGACTCCCTGGAGAGCTGGACCGCGGGGCGGATCCGACGGCGGATGCGGTCACTGGCCGTCGCGTGCACCGTCGTCGTGGTGGGCGCGCTCGTCGTCGGGCAGATGGCCTGGCAGCGCAACAACGCGGCCGACCTGGAACACATTCGTGCCGCGGCCCTGGAGGCCGCCGCTCTCGCCGCCCGCACCCAGCCGGTCGATCCCCGTACCGCCGCACTGCTGAGCGTCGCCGCCTGGCGGCTCGCCCCCGGCCCGGTCAGCCGTTCCGCCCTGGCCAATACCCTCGCCGAACCCGAGGACGACATCCTGACCGGGCCGGTGCTCGGTGACGACGACCGCGCCTTCCTCACCGACTCCGGCCGCACCCTGCTGGTGGCGGGCTCCGGAACCTGGTCCTCCTGGGACGTGGCCACGCACCGCCCCACCGGATCGGGTGCGCTGCCGGACGGTCAGGTGGCCGAGGCCGACTCCGCGGGCCGGAACCTGCTGCTGACCGGCGGGGGCCTGTGGCACCTGGCCGCGGGGAGCGGCAGCGGTCGTCTCGTGGCGGGTGGCCGCGTCCTCGGCTTCGGGGCCGACGGACACAGCTATGTCGTACGGGATTCGGGGCCGGACCCCAGGGTGCGGCTGCGCGCGGTCGACGACGGCAGGACGTTGTTCGAGGCGGCGGGCGACGACTATCCCGTGCCCTCGCCCGACGGTCACCTGGTGACCGTCTGTCTGCCGGACAGGCCGCCGCAGGTGTGGGACACCGCCCGGGACCGGATCCGACCAGGCGCCTGGAAGACCGTCCGGCCGGCGGACTGCTCCTCGGCGACCGTCGCCTTCGACGCGGACGGCGCACGACTCGCCGTGGCCACGGACACCGGCGTCCGCGTCTGGGACACCGCCACCGGGCGGCAGCTCGCCGACCTCGCCGGGCCGGCCGCCGGGCACCTCGCCTTCGCACCGGACGGATCGTTCCTGGCGGCGTCCGGCCCCGACGGTGTCACCGTCTGGCGGATCGCGTCCTCACGGCTGCCGGTGCTACGCCAGCCGGTACCCGGCGGCTCCGTCACCGGCCTCGCCTGGGACCCGGCCGGCCGGACCCTGCGCTATCTGACCGGCAGCACCGTGCACTCCCTGGACCTCGCCTCCGCCCTGGCCTCCCCGTGGCGTGAGCGAGCCGTGGACGCCGTGGCGCTCAGTCCGGACGGCCGGCTCCTTGCCACGGCCGAGCGGAGTGCGGCCGGCTACCGGCTCCGCATCCGGCAGACCCGTTCCGCTCGCCTCGTCACCGAACAGGCCTTCCCCCGCCGGGCCACCGACCCCGGCAAGGCCTCCCGCCCGCTGATCGCCTTCAGCCCGGACAGCCGCAGCATCGCCTACGGCGCCACCGTGGTGCCCGGGCCCGCCCGCACCGTGCGGTTCACGGTGCGGGACGTCTCGCCGGCCGGCCGCGAGGGCACCTCCTTCGACGTGACGGGTCCGGCGGGGGCCACGGCCCGCGGAATCGTCCTCACCGCGCGCGGCCGCAAGCTGCTGGTCGGCTGGAGCACGCCCGCGGGCGCGCTCGTCGGACAGATGTGGGACACCGTGCCCGGGACCCCGCGGGCACGGTCGTTGGACCCGGAGGCCGTGGTCAGGGAGGCGATGGCTGCCGGTGTCACCGGCCGGATGGCCATATCGCCCGAGGGACCCGACCCTCACCCCTCGTTCGTCGACCCGACGCAGACGTACGACCTCGCGATCAGCGTCGGCGGCGCGCACGTGGCGACGGGCGGGGCCTTCGGCACCGTCACCGTGTGGGACACCGGAGCGGACCGTGTCCCGAAAGCCGTGATCCCCGCGCCCCCTGCTTCCGCCGGATGCGTCGCCTGCGAGCAGGTCACCGCCCTGGCCTTCAGCCCTGACGGCACCACCCTCGCCGTCGCCTACGGCTCGGGAGCCCTGAGGCTGTGGGACCTCCATCTGAACCGGCCCCTGGGCGGTAGCCAAATCACCTCGGGCGATGTGATCGACTCCCTGGCCTTCGGCCCCGACGGCTCCCTCTACGCCGTCGGCCCGCACGTCTCCCTCCGCGCCTATCCCATCGGCCCCGCACAGGTCGCCGCCCGGCTCTGCGCCCGCGCGGGGCGGTCCCTGACCGTCACCGAGTGGCGGCGCTACTTCCCCGGCGTGGCCTACCGTCGCGTCTGCGACGGGTCTCATCTGGACGACGGGTCCCGCCCGGACGACGGGTCCGGGCAGGCCGTGACCGAGCCCGGCCCCGGCTCGGACACCGGCTCCGGCCTCGTCGAGCCGGCCCGCGAGGCTCCGGCGACGACAGCGCTCCCGGACAACACCGACGGCCAAGAGCCCGTGCCCACTCCCGCTGCCCCGCCCCGGACACGGCCGGAACAGGGGACGGGCAAGGACCGGGCGAATGAGGGGCAGGCGGGCCAAGGCCAGGCGGGCCAGGATCAGGCGGGCCAGGATCAGGCGGGCCAGGATCAGGCGGGCCAAGGCCGGGTGGGCGAGGACCAGGTGGCCAAGAGCCAGGTGGGCAAGAACGAGGCGACCAAGAGCCACGCGGGTGAGCACCGCAAGGCGGAAAGCACTCCAGCTGTGGACCGCGATCCTCGTGGTGCGCGGTCTCCCTCCGCCGGTCGGCGGTAGCGGCCGACTTGGCAGCCGCGGGCCGGCGCGTTGGGTGCCGGGGTGGTGCTCGTCTGGTCTGCCGAGGCCGCACCACCAACCCTGAAACCAGCCTTGCCGCGCCATGCAGCGTCTTTGCCGCCCGCCGCCCGCCAGCCTGCGACTGCCCCCGGCCCCTGAAGGCCCGGTGGACCCGTGCCGCCGCCAGGAGTTTCACCAGGGCCCCGGCATGGGCGATTCAGCCCGCCGCCCGAGAATTCGGCCACCGGTCGGGCGAGGAATACCCCGGTCATGTCCGTGTATCCCGTCCGACACGACGGCGACATACGGCCGCGCCGTACCCGGCAGTAGGTCGCCGATCGCGTTGTTTACCCCTCTGACCTGCATTGATCAACAATTCCGAGGCTCCGAGAGTGGATGTCGAACGGCCCGCTCCACCGCCGCCGACTCCCCCCGGTGCGGCGGAGGCGCGGTCACCGGTGCCGGCCCTCACACCCTGAGGGCCGGCAAAAAGCAGCAGCGAACAGCAGCGCAGAAGTAATTCCCGGGCTTTCGTCAGCAATGTTCTCCCGCCCCACGGGAGAAGCCGACTTTCACTGGAGTATTCGATGCGATTCGCGCTCCGCTCAACTCCCACCGTCCCCTCCCGCCGCGTCGCCCGCAGCGCCGGTGCCGTTGTCGCCCTCGCCCTGGGCGCCTCCCTCATGGCGGCCCCGCAGTCGTACGCCGCCGACAGCCCCTCTGTCAGGGAGCTCCTCAACGCCTGCGACTCGGCCGACGTGTGCGAGTTCCACCCGCAGAGCTACACGGCGTACACCGGCCCGGCGCACCAGGTCGGCTCCACGGCGTACAACTGCACAGGCGTGACCAACCAGCACACCGTCACCTGGTTCGACACGACCTCCGCCACGAACACGGTCGGCGTCGCGATCGAGGCGGGCGTGGAGTTCTGGGAGGTCTACAAGGCCTCCGTCGAGGTCTCGTACTCCCACTCCTGGACGACCTCGCACACGGACTCCGAAACGAAGACGCTCAACGTCCGCCCCGGATACAAGGGCTGGCTCCAGCGCGGCACTGCCAAGCAGAAGGCCAAGGGCTGGTACGAGCTTCACTTCGGCAAGCGCTACTACGGCCACTACATCTGGTACATCAACAACTACGAGGCGGCGGGCTGGGACCAGGACCACCCGCAGAACGGCTACGTCAACTTCAAGGACGCGGTGATGACGTCCGGCGAGCGTTCCGCGCACTGCCGCTGAACCATCCCCGTAGGACAGCGGGCGGCGCCGGGCAACGGACCGCACCGGGCCGCCCGCCCCCACCGAGAAGTGGTTGTTCCGTGATGCCAGACAGTCGTCTTCGTCATCGTCTTCGTCCGCGCGCCGCCGTCGCGGCCGCCCTCTGCTCGCTGCTGTTCCTCGCGGGCTGCGGCGGCGCGGCGAAGGGCAACGACGCGACCGCCTACGCGGACGGTGCCGGGCCGACGGTGATCGGCACCGACGGCTCGGCCGAGAGCCGGGTCGTGGCGGCCCTGTACGGCGAGCTGCTCGCCGACGCGGGGGTGAAGGTGCGGATGGCGAGTACCCGTTACGCCTCGCCCGCCGACACCACACGGGCCGTCGCGGAGGGCAGGATCGCTCTAGCGCCCGCCTACGAGACCTCGACACTGCGCGCCCTTCCCGGCGGCCAGACCATGCCCGGCAACATGGCGGCCACCCTGAGCATGGCCCTGCCCCCCGGCATCGACGCCCTGCCACCCGCGCGGGCACAGAACGGCGTCGTCCTCGCGGTCACCCGGGCCACAGCCCGCACGCACGGTCTGCGCACCCTCGCCGACCTCGCGAAGGCCGGCCGCCTCACCCTCGGCGGCCCCGCCTCCGGCGATCCGGACGCCCCGTCCGTCGCCTCGCTGGGGAAGGCCTACGGCACCCGCCTCACCGAGACCGGTACCTCGGCCACCGCCGATGTCCTGGTCCTGCGCGGCACGGACCCCGTCATCACCCGGGACGGCCTGGTCGTGCTGACCGATCCGAAGAACGCCCTGCCTCCCGAGCACGTCTTCCCGCTCATCGGCGCCCCCTACGCGGGCCTGCCCGCACGCAAGGCCCTGGCCCGCCTCAACTCCCCTCTGACCACAGCGCAGTTGGCCGCACTGGCCGCTTCCGTCGACGGCGGGGCCTCCCCGTCCGGCACGGCGCGGACGTGGCTGCGGTCCAACGGCCTGCTCGGCTGAGCACTCCACGCCCTCTTCGACCTCCTCCGAAAGGCAGCATCGACATGGGTCACCTCCGCAGAAAGCTCACCATCGCCGCGCTCGCCGTGGCCGCCGCCACCGGCGTCCTCGCGGCGCCCGGGACGGCCGCCGCCGCCACCGACAACGTGCAGATCCAGATCTGCAACGACAACGGTTCCGCCCTGAAGTTCTTCCTCGTCGGCCGCAACGACCAGGGCGACTGGGTCAACTCCCGGTTCTGGGACGTCCCCGCCAACGGCTGCACGACGGCCTCGAACTACTGGTGGCGCACGAACGTCTCGGTCGAGTTGCACTACGTCCGACCCCCGGCCGGCTGGAACTGGCACCAGGTGTACGTCCCGAAGTCCAAGAACGGCCGCACCTTCACGTACCACCAGTCGTAGGAACAACCACCGCCCGCCCCGGGGCCCGTCCGGCGCCGAACCGTCGGCAAAGGCGCCCCGGGGCGGGCGTATGGCCTGTGGGGCCGGGCAGACGGTGGGTGACGATCCGAGCCCGGATCCGAGCCCACGTGCCGTGCGCTGCCGGTGTCGGAACAGGTCGTGCCCCCCCCGGCTCAAGCCTTGATCGGTGCGGCCGACCTGGCGGCCTGCTCGATCTTCGCGCGGTGGGCCGCACGAGCTTCCTCGTCGATCTGCTTCTCGTGTTCGGCGCGCAACCCGGTCCGGCCGTCGAGGCCCTCGCGCAGGATGTCGGCGTGCCCGGCATGCCGGACGGACTCGCTGAGGACATGGACCATGACGGCGAACAGGTTGGTGTTGGGAGAAGGCTCCGGCCACCACGGCACGTGGCCGGGGGCGTCGAGGGGAAGCTCGTTGATCGTCGCGTCCGAGTGTTCCCACGTACGCCGGTAGAACCCGATGATCTGATCGCGGGTCTCGTCCTCGGCGGCCCACATGTCGCTGCCGTCGGAGTCCTGCCACCGGCACAGCGGTTCCGGGGAAGGGCGGTCGAAGACCTCGCCGAAGTACCTGGCCTCGACGGTGGCCACGTGCTTGACCAGGCCGAGGAGGTTGGTCCCGGTCGCTGTCAGAGGTCTGCGGGCGTCGTATTCGGACAAGCCGTCGAGTTTCCAGAGCAGCGCCTCGCGGTCCCGCCGCAGTCTCTTGTGCAGGTTGTCCTTCGCGAATTCATCGATCATGCGGCACGAGCCTGCCATGGGCTGTTCGCGGCCTCAAGATCCCATATGTGGTGGGCTCATGACTATGCCTCTGACCAGCGGTAATGCGCTGTTCCGTTCGGATCGCCGAACTCTTGGCATATGAGCTCGGCTTCACGCTGCCGGTGACGCCGGCCATCGCGGGCCTGCTCGCGGTGCTGGTCGCCTCGTACCGTCAGGTGATCGCGGCCTTCCCGGACGGCGGCGGGTCGTACGCCGTTGCCAGGACGCACCTGGGGGCGCGCACCAGCCTGGTCGCGGCCGCCTCCCTCGTCCTGGACTACGTCCTGAACGTCGCCGTCGCCGTCACGGCCGGCGTGGCCGCGCTGACCTCCGCCTTTCCGGCCCTCTACGGCGACCGGCTGTTGCTCTGCCTCGGCGTGCTCGTGCTCATCACCGCGGTGAACCTGCGGGGCATCGTCGAGGCGGCCAGGGTCTTCATCGTGCCGACCGTGGTGTTCGTCGGCTCGATCCTCGTGCTCATAGCGGTCGGTCTCTTCCGGTCCGGGCCGGTCAGCACGGTCACCGCGGACGGTCACGCCTCCGTGCTCGCCGACCACGCCACCACCGTGGGCGCGCTGCTGTTGCTGAAGGCCTTCGCCTCCGGATGTGCGGCACTCACCGGGGTCGAGGCCATCGCGAACGCCGTGCCGTCCTTCCGCCGCCCGCGGGCGAAGAGGGCCCAGCGTGCCGAGGTCGCCCTCGGCGCCGTCCTCGGTGTGATGCTGATCGGCCTGTCGGTGCTGATCGGCCGCTTCCATCTCCAGCCGGTCGAGGGCGTGACCGTCCTCGCCCAGCTGGCGGACGCCTCCCTCGGCCACAACTGGGCGTTCTACGTCATCCAGTTCGCGACGATGATCCTGCTCGCGCTCTCGGCCAACACGTCCTTCGGCGGGCTGCCGGTGCTGCTGAAGCTGCTCGCCCGGGACAACTACCCGCCCCATGTGTTCGCCCTGAAGGCCGACCGCCAGGTCCACCGCCACGGCGTCCTCGCCCTGGCCCTGGTCTCGGCCGCCCTGCTGGTGTTCTCCGGCGGCGACACCAACACCCTCGTCCCCCTGTTCGCCATCGGTGTCTTCGTGGGGTTCACGATCGCCCAGGTCGGGATGGTCCGGCACTGGCATCTCGAACGCCGGGCGGGCGGCCGGGAGCAGGGGAGCCCGGGGTGGTGGGGCAGGGCGCTGCTGAACGGCTCCGGCGCCGCGCTCACCGGTGTGGCGACGGTCGTCGTCACGCTGGAGAGGTTCCAGCAGGGCGCCTGGCTGATCGTGATCGCCCTGCCGCTGCTGGTCGCGGCCTTCGGCGCCGTCCAGCGCGCGTACGCCCGGATCGGCGAGCGGCTCGGTCTGGGCCGCATCCCCGAGCCCCCGCACCGCGAGCGCTCGCTGGTGATCGTGCCCGTCTCCTCCCTGTCCCGGCTGACGTCGGAGGTACTGACGGCCGCCGCCTCCCTCGGCGACGAGGTGCGCGCGGTCACCGTCTGTCACCCCGATCCCGAGGACCGGGCCGCCCTGCACGCGCTGGAGCGCTCCTGGGCCGAGTGGGACCCGGGTGTGCCCCTGGTCCGGCTGTCGTGCGAGCGGCGTTCCCTGGGCCGCCCCATCGCCGCCTACGTCCATGAGGTCATGGTCTCGGAACCGGCCGCCCGGGTGACCGTACTGATCCCGGAGGCCGAGCCGGAGCGGCTGTGGCAGCGGCTCCTCCAGAACCAGCGCGGCGCGGTCGTCGCCCACGCCGTGCGGCGGGAGACGGACGCCGTCAACCGCCGGCTGCGCTTCCGCCTGATGTGAGGGCGGCGGGCCGTGGGCCGTGGGCCGTGGGCTGTGGGGACGGGGCCGTAAGAGACCCGTCAAAGCTGTGAGGGCCGCCGTAAGGGACTCGTCAAGGGCCGGTCGATTCCGGCCGGGGGCGGGGTTTCCTCTACCTGTCCGTATCTCTTCCGAACCTCTTCTAGGAGTTCGCGATGGCCGATCTGGCCTTCGTCGTCACCACGGTCGCGGTCTTCACGCTGGTGGCCCTCGTCGCCAAGGGGGTGACGAAGCTGTGACCGCCGAGAACATCGTCGGCCTCGTCGTGGCCGTCGCCCTGCTGGGCTATCTCGTCCTCGCCCTGATCTTCCCGGAGAGGTTCTGAGATCGGTTATGGGTCCCGTACTCGCCGGCGTCCTCCAGCTGCTCGCCCTCATGGCGGCGCTGGCACTCGCCCACATCCCCCTGGGCACCTACATGGCCAGGGTCTACTCCTCCGACAAGCACTGGCGCGTGGAGAAGTGGATCTACAAGGGCATCGGTGCCGACCCGAACACCGAGATGCGCTGGCCCGCGTACCTGCGCGGGGTGCTCGCCTTCTCGGCCGCCGGGGTGCTGTTCCTCTACCTGTTGCAGCGGCTGCAGGGGGTGCTGCCCGGCTCGCTGGGCTTCGCCTCGATCGATCCGGACCAGGCGTTCAACACCGCGGTCTCGTTCGTCACGAACACCAACTGGCAGTCGTACTACGGCGAGCAGGCCATGGGCCACGTCGTGCAGACCGCCGGGCTGGCCGTACAGAACTTCGTCTCCGCGGCCGTCGGCATCGCCGTCGCGGTGGCTCTCGTACGCGGCTTCGCCCGCTCGCGCACCGGTGAGCTCGGCAACTTCTGGGCGGACATGGTGCGGGGTGTCGTACGCATCCTGCTGCCGGGCGCCTTCGTCGCCGCGATCGTGCTCGTCGCGTGCGGGGTCATCCAGAACTTCTCCGGCATCCACGAGGTCGGGCAGTTCATGGGCGGCTCGCAGCAGTGGAACGGCGGTGCGGTCGCCTCGCAGGAGGCCATCAAGGAGCTGGGCACGAACGGGGGCGGCTACTTCAACGCCAACTCCGCCCACCCGTTCGAGAATCCGACGCCCTTCACCAACCTCTTCGAGATCTTCCTGCTCCTCGTCATCCCGTTCGCGCTGACCCGCACCTTCGGTGTGATGGTCGGCTCGGTCAAGCAGGGGTACGCGATCCTCGCCACCATGGCCACCATCTGGATCGGCTTCACCGCCCTGATGATGTGGACCGAGTTCGCCCACCACGGCCCGGCGTTCGACATCGCCGGTGGGGCGATGGAGGGCAAGGAGACCCGCTTCGGGGTCGGCGCCTCCTCGATCTTCGCCACGGCGACCACGCTCACCTCGACCGGTGCGGTGGACTCCTTCCACTCCTCCTTCACCGGCCTCGGGGGCGGTATCACCATGCTCGGCATGATGCTGGGCGAGATCGCGCCCGGCGGTACCGGCTCCGGCCTCTACGGCATGCTGATCATGGCGATCATCGCGGTGTTCATCGCCGGGCTGATGGTCGGCCGTACGCCCGAGTACCTGGGCAAGAAGATCGGCACCCGCGAGATCAAGCTGGCGGCCTGCTACATCCTCATCACCCCGGCGCTGGTGCTGGTCTTCACCGCCGCCGCGATGGCACTGCCCACCCCGGGCCACTCGATGACCAACAGCGGGGCGCACGGGTTCTCCGAGATCCTGTACGCCTACACGTCCGCCTCGAACAACAACGGCTCGGCCTTCGCCGGTCTGAACGCGGACACGCAGTGGTTCAACAGCACGCTCGGCCTCTGCATGCTGCTCGGCCGCTTCCTGCCGATGGTGTTCGTCCTGGCGCTGGCCGGCTCGCTCGCCGAGCAACGGCCCGTCCCTGAGACCGCGGGCACCCTGCGTACCAACAAGCCGCTGTTCGTGGGCCTGCTGGTGGGCGCGATCCTCATCATCACCGGCCTGACCTACTTCCCGGCCCTGGCGCTGGGGCCGCTGGCGGAGGGGCTGGCGTCATGACCACCGACGTAGAGAAGCAGGACGCCATGTCCACTCCCACCCTTGCACCGCACAGCGACGTACCCACCGGGCACAAGTCCCCCGAGGGCCGTGTCGGCGCGGGCCTCTTCGACCCCAAGCAGCTTCTGAAGTCGCTGCCGGACGCCTGCCGCAAGCTCGATCCGCGGGTGATGGTCAAGTCACCGGTGATGTTCGTGGTGTGGATCGGGTCCGTGCTGACCACGGTCTTCTCCTTCAAGGACCCCGGAGACTGGTTCGGCTGGACCATCAGCGCCTGGCTGTGGCTGACCGTGATCTTCGCCAACCTGGCGGAGGCGGTCGCCGAGGGCCGGGGCAAGGCGCAGGCCGACACCCTGCGCCAGGCCAAGACCGACACGGTGGCGCGGCGGCTCGTCGGCGGCCGGGAGGAGCAGGTTCCGGGCACCGCTCTGACCATCGGTGACCTGGTCGTCTGCGAGGCGGGCGACATCATCCCCGGCGACGGTGACGTCGTCGAGGGTGTGGCGTCCGTCGACGAGTCGGCGATCACGGGTGAGTCGGCTCCGGTCATCCGGGAGTCCGGCGGCGACCGCTCAGCCGTCACCGGCGGTACCAAGGTCCTCTCGGACCGGATCGTCATCAAGATCACGACGAAGCCCGGCGAGACCTTCATCGACCGCATGATCAACCTCGTCGAGGGCGCGGCCCGGCAGAAGACACCGAACGAGATCGCGCTGAACATCCTGCTCGCGTCCTTGACGATCGTCTTCCTGCTCGCGGTGGCGACCCTGCCGCCCTTCGCGGACTACGCGGGCACCCACCTGACGATGGTCGTCCTGGTGGCGCTGCTCGTCTGTCTGATCCCGACCACGATCGGCGCGCTGCTCTCGGCGATCGGCATCGCGGGCATGGACCGCCTGGTGCAGCGCAACGTCCTCGCCATGTCCGGCAGGGCGGTCGAGGCGGCCGGTGACGTCTCCACGCTGCTGCTGGACAAGACCGGCACCATCACCCTGGGCAACCGGCAGGCCGCCGAGTTCGTGCCGGTGGCGGGAACGACGGAGGCCGAACTGGGGGACGCGGCCCAGATGTCGTCGCTGGCCGACGAGACGCCCGAGGGGCGGTCCATCGTCGTCCTGGCGAAGGAGAAGTACGGGCTGCGAGAGCGGCAGCAGGGCGAGCTGGCCGGCGCCGAGTGGATCGCCTTCACCGCCCAGACCCGGATGTCGGGTGTGGACGTCGACGGGCGCAAGATCCGCAAGGGTGCGGCCGGTTCGGTCATCAGCTGGGTGCGCGAGCAGGGTGGCGAGGTGTCCGGGGACGCCGGCGGGCTCACCGACCGTATCTCCGAGGCGGGCGGCACCCCGCTGCTCGTGGCCGTCGAAGACACCGACGGCGCCCGGGTGTTGGGCGTCATCCACCTCAAGGACGTCGTCAAGGCGGGCATGCGCGAGCGCTTCGAGGAGCTGCGCCGCATGGGCATCAAGACCGTCATGATCACGGGCGACAACCCGCTGACGGCCAAGGCGATCGCCGCGGAGGCGGGTGTCGACGACTTCCTCGCGGAGGCCACTCCCGAGGACAAGATGGCCCTCATCAAGCGGGAGCAGGCCGGCGGCAAGCTGGTCGCGATGACCGGTGACGGCACCAACGACGCGCCCGCCCTCGCGCAGGCGGACGTCGGTGTCGCGATGAACACGGGCACGTCGGCCGCGAAGGAGGCCGGCAACATGGTCGACCTCGACTCCAACCCCACCAAGCTCATCGAGATCGTCGAGATCGGCAAGCAACTCCTCATCACCCGGGGCGCGCTGACGACGTTCTCCATCGCCAACGACGTCGCGAAGTACTTCGCGATCATCCCGGCGCTGTTCGCGGCGGTCTATCCGGGCCTGGACAAGCTCAACATCATGGGCCTGGCCTCACCCGACTCCGCGATCCTGTCCGCCGTCATCTTCAACGCGATCATCATCATCGCGCTGGTGCCGCTGTCGCTGAAGGGCGTGCAGTACCGGCCGGTCAGCGCGGACAGGATGCTGCGCCGCAACCTCACGATCTACGGCCTCGGCGGACTGATCGCCCCCTTCATCGGCATCAAGCTCATCGACCTGCTCATCTCCCTCATCCCCGGGATCGGCTGACCCGTCATGAACAACTCCGTTACGAACACGGCCCGGCTGCTCGGGGCGGGCCTGCGGGCGCTGCTCGTGCTGACCCTGCTCACCGGCGTCCTCTACCCGCTGGCCGTCACCGGCATCGCCCAGGCCCTGTTCCACAACAAGGCGAACGGCTCCGAGATCACGGCGGACGGCAGGGTCGTCGGCTCCGCGCTCATCGGGCAGGCGTACAACCTGCCGCTGAAGAAGGGCCAGGAGACCCCGGAGCCCGACCTCAAGTGGTTCCAGGGCCGCCCGCAGAACGGCCTCGGCGCCAACAGCGTCAACACCCAGTACAAACTGATCCTGTCCGGCGCGACCAACCGGTCCGCCGACAACAAGGACCTGATCGACTGGGTGACCGCGGCCAAGGCCGCCGTCATCAAGGACAACTCCACCGCCGACTACAAGGTCAAGCCGTCCGACGTGCCCGCCGACGCGGTCACCTCCTCCGGCTCCGGCCTGGACCCGGACATCTCCCCGCAGTACGCGCGCATCCAGGTCCACCGGATCGCCGAGCAGAACGGCCTGACCGTCGCCCAGGTACAGCACCTGGTCGCCGAGCACACCACGGGCCGCACCCTCGGCTTCATGGGCGAGCCCCGCGTGAACGTCCTCGAACTCAACATCGCGCTCAAGGCCCTCGTGGCCGAGAACTGATGGCGTTACCCGACCCACAGGGGAGTCGGCGGCCCGGACGACCGGGTGCGCCGACTCCCGCAGTCATGAAGCAGGTACGTCCCCACGACGTACGACAGGAAGGCGCACGCCGATGACACGGGTGCTGGTGGTGGAGGACGACCCGCAGCTCGTACGGGCCCTCATCATCAATCTCCAGGCACGCCACTACGGGGTCGACGCCGCCCCCGACGGCGCCACCGCGCTGCGGCTCGCGGCCGCCCGGCAGCCCGATGTCGTGATGCTCGACCTGGGCCTGCCCGACATGGACGGCGTGGAGGTCATCAAGGGCCTGCGCGGCTGGACCCGGGTGCCGATCCTGGTGCTGTCCGCCCGGCAGGCGTCCGAGGAGAAGGTCGCGGCCCTCGACGCCGGCGCCGACGACTACGTCACCAAGCCGTTCAGCATGGACGAGTTGCTCGCCCGGCTGCGGGCCGCCGTGCGACGGACCGGGGAGGTACCGCTCGCGGCCGGCACCACGCTCGTGGAGACGGCCGACTTCACCATCGATCTGCTGGCCAAGAAGGCGGTCCGCGGCGGCCACCACGTACGCCTGACCCCCACCGAGTGGCACCTGCTGGAGATCCTGGTCACCAACCCGGGACGGCTGATCACGCAGAAGCACCTGCTCCAGGAGGTCTGGGGCGTCACCCAGGGCAACAAGACCAACTACCTGCGGGTCTACATGGCCCAGCTGCGCCGCAAGCTGGAAGCGGACCCCGCCCACCCCCGCTACCTCATCACCGAGCCCGGCATGGGCTACCGCTACGAAGGATGACCATGGCTCGCGGCAAGCTCCGGATCTACCTCGGCGCGGCACCCGGCGTCGGCAAGACCTACGCGATGCTCTCCGAGGCGCACCGCCGGGTGGAGCGGGGCACCGACTGCGTGGTCGCCTTCGTGGAGCACCACCACCGGCCGCGCACCGAGGTGATGCTGCACGGCCTGGAGGAGGTCCCGCGGCAGGAGATCGAGTACCGCGGCTCGGTGTTCACGGAGATGGACGTGGACGCGGTCCTCGCGCGCCGCCCCGACGTGGCGCTCGTCGACGAACTCGCCCACACCAACGTCCCCGGCTCCCGCAACACCAAGCGCTGGCAGGACGTGGAGGAACTGCTGGCCGCCGGCGTCGACGTCGTCTCCACGGTCAACATCCAGCACCTGGAGTCCCTGGGTGACGTGGTCGAGTCGATCACCGGGGTGCGGCAGCGCGAGACGGTGCCCGACGAGGTCGTACGCCGCGCCGACCAGATCGAACTGGTCGACATGTCCCCGCAGGCCCTGCGCCGCCGGATGGCGCACGGCAACATCTACCAGCCGGACAAGGTCGACGCGGCCCTGTCCAACTACTTCCGGCCCGGAAACCTCACCGCCCTGCGGGAGTTGGCCCTGCTGTGGGTGGCGGACCGGGTCGACGCCTATCTCACCGAGTACCGCAGCGCACACCAGGTCTCCACCATCTGGGGTTCGCGCGAGCGGATCGTCGTCGGGCTGACCGGCGGTCCGGAAGGACGGACGCTGATACGCCGGGCCGCCCGGCTCGCGGAGAAGGGCGCCGGCGGCGAGGTGCTGGCCGTCTACATCTCCCGCAGCGACGGTCTCACCGCCGCCTCACCGAAGGAACTGGCCGTCCAGCGCACCCTGGTCGAGGACCTCGGCGGCACCTTCCACCACGTCATCGGCGAGGACATCCCGGTGGCGCTGCTCGACTTCTCACGAGGGGTCAACGCCACCCAGATAGTGCTCGGTGTCTCCCGCCGCAAGGGCTGGCAGTACGTCTTCGGCCCCGGCGTCGGCGCCACGGTCGCCCGGGACTCCGGCCCCGACCTCGACGTACACCTGATCACCCACGACGAGGCCGGCAAGGGGCGCGGACTCCCGGTCAACCGGGGTGCGCGGCTGGGCCGGTCCCGCGTGATCCGGGGCTGGCTGGTCGGCCTCGGCGGCCCCGTGCTGCTGACCTGGCTGCTGAGCGGTGCGGCCCCCGACGTCGGGCTCGCCAACGACATGCTGCTGTACCTGACGCTGACGGTCGCGGCCGCCCTCCTCGGCGGTCTCCTCCCCGCCCTGGCCTCGGCGGCGACCGGTTCCCTGCTGCTGAACTGGTACTTCACCCCGCCGATCCACACCTTCACCATCGCCGACCCGAAGAACATCGTCGCCATCGCGATCTTCGTCGGGGTCGCCGTGTCCGTCGCCTCGGTCGTCGATCTCGCCGCCCGCCGCACCCACCAGGCCGCCCGCCTGCGCGCAGAGTCGGAGATCCTCTCCTTCCTCGCCGGGAACGTGCTGCGCGGCGAGACCGGCCTTGAGGAGTTGCTCGAACGGGTCCGCGAGACCTTCGGCATGGAATCCGTGGCGCTGCTGGAGCGGGAGAGCGAGGTGCTGCCCTGGACCTGCGCCGGGAGCGTGGGCTCGCGCCCCTGCGCGGTCCCCGACGACGCGGACGTCGACGTGCCGGTCGGCGACCACATGGCGCTCGCGCTGGCGGGACGGGTGCTGCCGGCCGAGGACCGCCGGGTCCTGGCGGCCTTCGCCGCACAGGCCGTCGTCGTCCTGGACCGGGGGCGCCTGCAGGAGGCGGCCGACCAGGCCCGCGCACTCGCCGAGGGCAACCGCATCCGCACCGCGCTCCTGGCCGCCGTATCGCACGACCTGCGCACCCCGCTGGCCGGCATCAAGGCCGCGGTCACGTCCCTGCGTTCGGACGACGTCGAATGGTCGGAGCAGGACCGTGCGGAACTGCTGGAGTCCATCGAGGAGGGCGCCGACCGCCTCGACAACCTCGTCGGCAACCTCCTGGACATGTCCCGCCTGCAGACCGGCACCGTGACCCCGATCATCCGCGAGACCGACCTCGACGAGGTCATCCCGATGGCGCTCGGCGGCGTGCCCGAGGACGGTGTCGACCTCGACATCCCCGAGACCCTGCCCATGGTCGCGGTCGACCGGGGGCTGCTGGAACGGGCCGTCGCCAACATCGTCGAGAACGCCGTCAAGCACAGCCCGCCGGGCGAGACGGTCCTGGTGTCCGCGAGCGCCCTCGCCGACCGCGTCGAGGTGCGCGTGGTCGACCGCGGTCCGGGCATCCCCGACGAGGCCAAGGACCGCATCTTCGAACCCTTCCAGCGCTACGGCGACTCCCCACGCGGAGCCGGCGTCGGCCTCGGCCTCGCGGTCGCCCGGGGCTTCACCGAGGCGATGGCCGGCACGATCCACGCCGAGGACACCCCGGGCGGCGGCCTCACCATGGTGCTGTCCGTACGCACGGCACCACAGCGGCGTCCCGAGCGGCCGACGGTGTCAGCAGAGCGTTAGAGGTGGCTCGCAAGGGATCAAAAGGCCGTATGCACAGACGAGTCGACCGTCCTTCCGGTCGTAGCGTCGTCGTGCCGCCCCTGACCGGGGCACCCCCCCACAGCCGGCCCGACCAGGCCCTCTCCGAGGAGACGACGTCCCATGACCACCACCGTTCCCGGGCCCCTCGACACCCGCCGCACGAACGCCCGGGAGAAGGACATCATGCGGTTCCGCACGGTGTCCGGGCCGGACCTGACCACCCGCAACGACGCCTACCTCGCCTGGCAGCGCGACCGCGAACAGGCCGACCTGTGGCCGTACTTCCGCCGCTACGAGACCTCCGCCCTCACCCCCCGCGCCACCGTCGTGTCCGACACCGGAGTGGTCACCCGGGGCCCCAACTTCGGCGGCCAGGACTACCTCTCCCTGACCAGGCACCCCGCCGTCCTCGACGCCGCCCACCGGGCGTTGCGCGACTACGGCCCGCTCACCGCCGGTTCGCCCGCCCTGGGCGGCGCCACCCCGCTCAGCAAGGGCCTGGAAGCCGGTCTCGCCGAGGCCCTGCGCACCGAGCACGTCATGCTCTTCCCGACCGGTTGGGCCTCCGGCTTCGGCACCATACGGGCGCTCATGCACCGCCGCGACCACATCCTCCTCGACAAGCTCTCCCACGACTCGCTGCGTCAGGGCGCCGCCGCGAGCGGCGCCACGGTCGAGTTCTTCCGCCACCTCGACAACGACGCCGTCCGCCGCCACCTCACCGGCATCCGCGCCACCGACAGCGAGAACGCGGTCCTGGTCGTCACCGAGGGCGTCTTCTCCATGGACTCCGACACCCCGCGGCTGGCCGAACTCCTGGACATCTGCCGGGAGTTCGGCGCCCAGCTCATGGTCGACGTGGCCCACGACTTCGGCGCCATGGGCGAACACGGCGGCGGCCGGCCGGAGGTGTACGGCATCCTCGGCCAAGTCGACTTCGTCGTCGGCGCGTTCTCGAAGACCTTCGCGACGACCGGCGGCTTCCTGGCCACACCGTCCGCCTCCGCGCGCGAGTACGTCCGGATGTTCGGCGGCCCGCAGACCTTCTCCAGCGCCATCACCCCCGTGCAGACGGCGGTGGCTCTGGCGGCGCTCGGGGTCGTCACCTCACCCGAGGGCGCGCGACGCCGCGCGGCGGTCAGGTCGGTCGCGACCCGGCTGCGCGAGGGGCTCACGGCGCGCGGTCTGGAGGTCATGGGCGACGTGGTCTGCCCGGTCGTCCCCGTCCTCATCGGCGACACCCCGACCGGCCGTACCGCCTCCGGCCTCATCGCCCGCGCGGGCCTCGTCGCCCACCTCGTGGAACAGCCCGCGGTGGCCTCGGACGCGTCCCGCTTCCGCATGCAGGCCATGGCGGACCACACCGACGAGGACATCGCCACCGCGATCGACATCCTCGACACCTGCATCCGTGAAGCCCGCCTGACGGCTCACTGACGCCCGCGGTCGCACCGCCTGTCACAGCCGGTCATACCGACTCCTCGCTGCGCCGGGGATCGGCTGTGCGGGTGCGCCAGACAGTCCGGGCGGCCGGCAACAGCGCGACGGCGAGGAAGAGCACGAACAGCGTTCCCGAGATCGGGCGGGTGAGGAAGCCGCCGGGGTCGCCTTCGAAGAGCAGCAGTGAGCGGCGGAGCGAGCTTTCCAGCAGTGATCCGAGGACGAAGGCGAGGACGAGGGGGCCGGGGTCGAAGCCGAGCTTCTTCATGAGGTATCCGAGGACGCCGAAGAAGACCACGAGTCCGATGTCGAAGACGCTGTTGTTGACGGTGTAGGCGCCGATGAGGGTGATGAGGACGGTGATGGGGGCGAGGATGGTCGGGCGTACGCGCAGGATGCGTACGAACAGCCCCACGAGCGGGATGCTCATGATGAGCAGCAGGATGTTCCCGATGTACATCGAGTTCACCACGCCCCAGAACAACTCGGGGTTCTCGGTGACGAGTTGGGGGCCGGGGGTGACGCCCTGGATCAGGAGGGCGCCGAAGATGACCGCCATGGTGGCGTTGGCGGGCAGGCCCAGGGACAGCAGCGGGATGAACGAGGAGGTGGCGGCCGCGTTGTTGGCGGTCTCGGGTGCCGCGATACCTTCGACGGCGCCGTGGCCGAACCGCTCCGGGGTGCGCGACCGGCGTTTTTCCACGGCGTAGGCGGCGAGCGAGGCGAGGACCGCGCCCCCTCCGGGGAGAATGCCGAGGACGAAGCCGATGACGCCCCCTCTGCCGATCGCGCCGGAGGACTGGCGCAGATCGGAGCGGCTCGGCCAGACGTTGGCGACGGTGGTGGGGGAGTGGGCCGCGCGGTGGCGGGTCTCCAGGGTGTAGAGGATCTCGCCCAGGCCGAAGAGACCCATGGCGATGGGGACGAAGTCCAGCCCGTCCGCGAGTGACAGGCTGTCGAAGGTGAACCGTTCGGCGCTGGTGAAGCCGTCCCGGCCGACGGTGGCGAGCAGCAGACCGACGGCGGCGGCGATGAGGGCCTTGAGCATGCCGCCGCCTGAGACGGTGGCCACCAGCAGAATGCCGAGCAGCGCCAGCATCGTGTATTCGGGTGGGCCGAAGTCCAGGGCGAATTCGGCGACGAGGGGGGCGACCACGCTGAGGGCGATGATGGCGAGGGTGCCGCCGACGAAGGAGCCGATGGCGGCGATGCCCAGCGCGGTGCCGGCCTTGCCCTGGCGGGCGAGGGCGTGGCCGTCGAAGACGGTGACGACGGAGGACGCCTCACCGGGGAGGCGCAGGAGGACGGAGGTGATGGTGCCGCCGTACTGGGCTCCGTAGAAGATGCCCGCCAGCATGATGATCGCGGTGACGGGTTCGATGCCCAGGGTGATCGGAAGCAGAATCGCTATGGTGGCGGCCGGTCCCAGACCGGGCAGGACACCGACCAGCATGCCGATGACGACCCCGACGAGGCAGTACAGCAGGTTGGTCGGCTCGACGACGACGGCGAAGCCGTCGAGCACGGGGGACACGTCCAACGCTCCTCCCAAACGTGCGGTGGTGTGCGGTCAGAACAGGTGCGGGATGGTCACCTTCAGCGCGCCGACGAACAGGGCGTAGAACGCGCAGGTGGAGCCGAGGCTGACGGCGACGGACGTACGCCAGCTCTCCCGGCCCAGGACCCGCAGCCAGAAGAGGGCCAGGAGGGCCGTGGGGATCTCGAAGCCGATCACGCTGATGACCGCCACGTAGGCCACCATGGTCCCGACCGCCACGATCACCAGGAGGCTGGTGCGGGTGAACCGCTCGGCGTCGTCCAGGCGTCGGGCGGCGACGGCCAGGAGCACGCCGAGAATGATCAGTGCCGTGCTCACCAGGGCAGGCCAGGTGCCGGGCCCGGGTTTCGAGGGGCTGCCCAGGCCCAGGTTCCACGCCCCGGCGAGCGCCGCGCCACCGAGGACCACGACGACGGCGGCGGTGACCAGCTGGGTCACCGTGCCCGCTGCCGGCGGCCGGGTGTCGTCGGAGGCGTCGTCGGTGGGTTCGTCCGCGGTCGAGGGGGTCTCGGTGGACATGCGCTTCTCAGTTTCCGCTCATGTCGATCCGGTACTTGTCGACGAGCGCGCGGTACGTCTTCAGCGAACCGGTCCACTGCTTGAGCAGCTCGGCGCCCTCGACCTCGTTCGGGGTGAGCAGCCGCTGGGTGTTGAAGTCCTGGTACTTCTTGTCCTCGAACGCCTTGCCGAACGCCGTCCGCAGCCGGTCGACGACCTCCTTGGGCGTGCCCTTCGGGGCGACGACGGCACGCGACTGCTGCACCGGGACGTCGTAGCCGGCCTCGACCGCGGTGGGGATGTCGGCCATGTACGTGGGCCGCTTCTCCGCGAAGGTGACGAGAGGGGTGATCTTCCCGGCCTTGATCTGGGGCTGGGCCTCACCGAGCTGGATCGAGGCGACGTCGACCTGACCGCCCAGGACGGCGGTGAGTGTGGGGGCTCCGCCGTCGAAGGGCACCGCGGTCGCCTTCACCTTCGCCTGGGAGAACAGCAGCGCCTGGCTGAGGTGGCTGCCGGTGCCGACGCCGGTCGTGCCGTACTTGATCGAGCGGTCGGCGTCGACGATGTCCTTGACCGTCTTGAAACCGGACTTGGGGCTGGCGACCAGGACGTAGTCGTCCTGGGACAGGCCGGTGACGACCTCGTAGTCGTTGATGTCGACGGCTTCGTCGGCGGACACGGCCAAGGGTGTGATGTAGGCCAGTGAGCCCACGAAGAGCATGAGGGTGTGGCCGTCGGCCTTGGCGCCGGCCAACTCCTTGGCGGCGACCGCGCCGTTGGCGCCGGGCTTGTTGACGACCGTGACGGTCTCGTCGAGGTCGGCGCCGGCGGGTTTGGCGGCCGCGCGGGCGGTGAGGTCGGTGCTGCCGCCGGGGTCCTGCCCGACGAGCAGGGTGATGGCCCGGTCCGGGAACGAGGTCTGGTCCTTGGATCCCTCGTCACCGACGTTGCCACCACAACCGGGCAGCGCGATCACGGCGGCGATCACGGCGACCGTGGCTGTGCGGCGATGGACCCGAAGCCTGGTGTGCATGAACGTCTCCCTCAAGCGAGTTGGGTGGAGATGTGATACAGATCTCGGTCCGCGGTGTCGCGCAGCCTATGACCGCCTGTCATGCCTGTCCAACTCCGTTAGCGCATAGGCTGATACCTTTCTTGCATGACGTATACCTTGGAGCAATTACGCGGATTGGTCGCTGTTGCCGAGGAACTTCACTTCGGCCGGGCGGCGGCGCGACTGCGCATGACCCAGCCGCCGTTGAGCCGTCAGATCCAGAAGCTCGAAGCGGCCGTCGACGTGCGCCTCCTGGACCGGGACAAGCAGCGTGTGGCCCTCACACCGGCCGGTGAGGCGTTCCTGGTCGAGGCCAGGCGCATCCTGGCGATCGCCGAGGCCGCCCCGGACCTGGCCCGCCGCATCCACTCGGGTTCCCGTGGCGTGGTGCGGCTCGGCTTCACCGCCGCGTCCACCTTCGGCACACTCGGCTGCATCCTCAACCGGCTGGAGCAGAGCCTGCCGGAGGTCCGCATCGAGCTGTTCGAGATGGTGACGCGCGAGCAGATCGACGCCCTCGCCGGCGAGGACATCGATCTCGGGCTCGCCCGTCCGCCGTTCGACTCCGAACTCTTCGACTCGCGCCTGATCCAGCGGGAGGCGCTGTTGCTGGCGGTGACCGCCGGGCACCGGCTGGCCGGCCTGGACCGGCCCGCACGCGCCGACGACCTGACCGGCGAACCGCTGATCTTCCACTCGCAGCGCAAGGCCCGCTACTTCCACGACCTGATGGTCAGCATGATCCCGCTGGCCCAGGAACGGGTGGTGCACAGCGTGAGCCAGATCCTCACCATGCTGTGGCTGGTCTCCGCCGGGCGGGGCGTCGCCTTCGTACCCGCCTCCGCCGCCCTGCTCGGCATTCCCCACGTCGAGTTCATCCCGCTGGCCACACATGTGCCCCGACCGGTGGAACTGCATCTGCTGTGGCCACGGCATTCACGCAACCCCGCCCTCGCCCGGGTGCTGGCCACGCTGGAGGACCTGGCTCCGCAGGAGCAGCCGAGCGGGCCGGCGGTTCCGCCGTGCGTCGGCGCCATCGAGGAGACCGAAACCGAAGCGGCATCACACCCTGCGTAAACGCACTTGAACAGGCGCCATGCACATGGACGGGCCCGGTCACCGACCAGAGTGGGAGTTGGGCGCGAACTTGGACCCGGCTGTTGTCCTCGGGCGGGGTGTGGCCGCCGTCCGCCACGGACTCCGTGTCCGTGAAGATCGCGGCGTGGTCGGAAGCGAAACGACCTGGCGCCCATACGGTTGCCGGAGAGCGCCTGCCTGGCGGGCACCCAGACCCGCATCCGCGAACTCGCTGAACACATCGTCGAGCGTGCACAGCAGCAGGGCAGCCTGCGCCCCGACCTCACCCCCGAGGACCTCGCCTTCGTCGTCTGGTCGCACGGCTGCGTCACCGAGGCCACCCACGCCATCGCCCCGGACGCCTGGCGCCGCCACCTCTACCTTCCGCTCGACGGCTTTCGAACCGACCGCGCCCATCCGCTGCCGGCGCCGCCGCTCACCGAGGAGCAGCTGCACCGCGCCATGACCAGCCTCGGCGGAAACGGGGCCTGCGGCGTCTGACTGTCGGGACGCGCGTTGCCTCAAGGTTGACTTCGGCAGCTGCCTGCCTCACGGTTCCGTCGGCCTTCGGGCGGGTGCGTGTCCCGGATATGGATAACTCCTCACGCGCTCAAAGGGATTCGGGGATCCTGGGTGACCGTGACCAACAATGTGAGCGATACAGCCCCAGGTGGCGAGGTAGGGGCGCTGCTCCGAGTCCTGGACGGACAGCGACGCCACGTTCTCGGCATCCTCGACGGGCTCGACGCGAAGGATCTTCGACGGCCCGTCCTGCCTTCCGGATGGCACTGCCTGGGGTTGGTCCAGCACTTGGCGCTGGATGTGGAGCGGTTCTGGTTCCGCGCGGTCGTCGCGGGGGACGAGAAGGTCATCCGCGGTCTGACGAGCGGCGACGAGGCGTGGAAGGTGGCTCCGGAAGTGCCGGCCATCGACGTCCTCGACCGATACCGGCAGGAGGCAGAACTCGCCGATGCCATCATCACCGCCACCCCTGCCGACGCCGCATTGGCCTGGTGGCCCCACGACCTGTTCGGTAAACCGCACCTGCACACCCTGCGCGACGTCCTGCTGCACGTCATCACCGAGACTGCGTGCCACGGCGGCCACCTCGACGCAGCCCGAGAGCTGATCGACGGCCGTCGCTGGCTGGTCCTGACCTGAAAATCGTCGGTCCGGCTCCGTGCTCGGCGTGGTCCTCAGCAGTCCGGCAGGGCAGCCCTTCGAGGCGACCATTGACCGAGCGCGCGACATAGTCACCGAACACATCAGCAGACAGGGCTCGTTCGAGATCACCTGTCTTGGCGGACCCCTGTATGTCTCCCACTCAGGGGAAACCAAGCAGTCGATGAGGAGCCTGTACGGTTCACCGCTTCCCCCCGCCCGCAGGGACCGCCGCGACGCCGACTTACTGATCCCCGAGCGGGCACCCGGATCCGATGGTTGTGCAAAACGTTTTGGATATCTAGCTTGTGCGCCATGAGCGACACAACGCCTCCCCCGACCGGCAGCCGCCTCCTGGTGCGCGGCTGCGACGTGCTGCGCGTCCCGGCGCGGGGCGAGTGCGAGGTTCTGCGGGCGCGGGACATCGTGGTCGCGGACGGTGTGATCGAGGACGTACGGCCGACCGGCGGCCCCCTCGGCCCGGGCCCGACGGCCGACGTGATCGACGGGCGTGGACTGCTGGCCGTTCCCGGCCTGGTCAACGCGCACACGCACTCCCCGATGGTGCTGATGCGCGGAGCGGCCGAGGACGTGACGGTCGAGGGCTGGTTCAACGACCGCGTCTGGCCGATGGAGTCCAACCTGACCCCCGCCGACGTGCGGATCGGGGCCCGGCTCGCCTGCGCGGAGATGATCCGCTCCGGTGTCACCACCTTCGCCGACCACTACTTCTTCCCCGAGCAGATCGCCGAGGCGGTCGCCGAGACCGGCCTGCGCGCCGACATCGCGCCCACGTACTTCAGCAGCCGGGGCGCGGCGGCCCTGGAGGACACGGTGAAGTTCGCCGAGGCATGGCACGGCCGCGCCGACGGCCGGGTCACCGTTTCCCTCGGCCCGCACGCCCCCTACACGGTCGACGACACCGACCTGCGCACCCTCGCCGAACACGCCCGACGGCTCGGCCTGCGGATGCACATCCACGCCGCCGAGCACCTGGAGCAGACCCGGTCGAGCCTGGAGCGGCGCGGCATCACCCCGATCCGGGTACTGCACGAGACGGGCGTGCTGGACGCCGGGGCGCTGATCGCGCACGGCTGCGGGATCGTCCAGGACGACCTGCCGCTGCTCGCCGGGTACGCCGACACGACCGCCGTGGCCTGCTGCCCCAAGGTGTACCTCAAGCACGCGCTGACCCCGCTCACCCCGGTCCGCGACCTGCTCGGCGCCGGCGTCGCGGTCGCCGTCGGCACGGACGGCGCCGCCGGCCACAACACCCTCGACGTGTGGGAAGCGCTGCGGCTGGTCGCGCTCACCCAGAAGCAGGCCGTGCGGGACGCCACCTGGATGACCGTCTCCGACACCCTGCGCATGGCCATGCGCGGCGGAGCCCGCGCCCTCGGCCTGCAGAACGAGATCGGGGCGCTGGAACCGGGCATGCGCGCCGACATCGTCCTCACCGACCTGTCCGGACTGCACTGCCGTCCGCTGCACGATCCGCGCGCCGCACTGGTCTACAGCGCCCGCGCCAGTGACGTACGGACGGTCGTCGTCGACGGCCGGGTGCTGATGCGCGACGGCCGGCTGCTCACCGTGGACGTGCCGGAGCTGCTGGCCGACGCCGACGCCCGGGTGGCCCGGATCCTCGACACCTCCCACGGGAGGGCGGTGCAGCACTATGACCCCTGAGCCGTACGACACGACTCCTGAGCCGTACGACATGGCTCCTGAGCCGTACGACCGGGCGGCGGTCCGGCGCCCCGCGTCGATCAAGGACGTGGCCGCCGCGGCCGGCGTCAGCGCCACCACCGTCTCCCACGTCCTCAGCGGCAACCGGCCGGTCAACGAGCACACCGCCGCCCGGGTCCGCAGCGTCGTCAACCGGCTCGGCTACGTCCCGGCCTCCCTGGCCCGCAGCCTCCAGGCCGGGGCCACCTCGGTGATCGGCCTGCTGATCCCCGACATCAGCAACACCTTCTTCGCCGAGTTGGCCAAGGGCGCCGAGGACGCCGCCCACGACCTCGGCTACGGCCTGATCCTGTGCAACACCGAGTTCGACGCCGACCGCGAGGACCGCTACCTCGGCATGATCCGCAGCCGGTTCATCGACGGCATGGTCTACGCCTCGGGGTCCGCGCCGTCCCGGCGACGGCTGGAGGCCCTCATGGGCAAGTTCCCCATCGCGCTCGCCGACGAGGAGGTCGAGGGTCTCGAAGGTGCCCTCATCGCCACCGCCGACCATGAGGCGGGCGGGCGGCTCGTCGGCGAGCACCTGCGGGCGCTCGGCCACCGCCGGGCCCTGATGCTGACCGGCCCGCGCGCCCTGAAGAGCAGCAACGCCCGCGCGAACGGTTTCGTCCGGGCCTTCCGCGGCGAGGTCGTCGAACGCGTCGGCGACTTCAAGGAGACCTCCGGACACGGCCTGGTCACCGACCTTCTCCAGGACGGCGGTCTCCCCGGCGGCTGCACGGCCGTCTTCGCGGCCAACGACCTCATGGCCTTCGGCGCCCTCACCGCACTGCGCCAGGCGGGCCTTTCGGTGCCCGAGGACATCTCGGTGGTCGGCTTCGACGACATCCGGGCGGCCTCGCTCGCGCATCCGCCCCTGACCACCGTCCACCAGCCGGCCTACGACGTGGGCCGCACCGCCACCGCCCAACTCCTCCAGTACGTCACCCGGGGCGAGGTCCCGCCCGCCTCCCGGCACACCCTTCCCGTCGAACTCAAGGTCCGCGGCAGCACGGCACCGGCCGCCCGCTGACCCCACTGCACCGCGCCGCACCGCACCTCACGTGCCGCGCGGCACCACTCCCTTGCCCCGAAAGCGGCAACACTCCCTGCCCGAAAGGCGGTTCGCCATGCCCAGAGTGCTCGTCGTCGGCGAGTCCTGGTTCACCTACACGGTCCACCAGAAAGGCTTCGACGCCTTCCACACCTCCGAGTACACCGAGGGCGGCGGTGCCTTCCTCGACGCGCTCCGCTCACGCGGCCACGAGGTGACCTACGTGCCCTCGCACGAGATCCCGACCCGGTTTCCGGCCTCCGCCGACGGCTTCGACGCCTACGACGTCGTCGTCATCAGCGACGTCGGCGCCAACAGCTTCCAGCTCCCGCCCGAGACCTTCCAGCACTCCGTCCCCTCGCCCGACCGGTCCGAGCTGGTGCGCGGCTTCGTGGAGCGGGGCGGCGGGGTGCTGATGATCGGCGGCTATCTGACCTTCAGCGGCATCGACGCCCGCGCACGCTGGGGGCGGTCCCCGCTCGCCGCCGCCCTGCCGGTGACGATGGCGGACCGCGACGACCGGGTGGAGCTTCCGGGCGGTGCCGTCCCCGAGGTGGTGGGCGAGCACGCCGTCGTACGAGGAATGGACCGGTCCTGGCCCGCGCTGCTCGGCCTCAACGAGGTCACCGCACGGCCGGAGGCCTCGTTGCTGGCCGAATGCGCCGGGCACCCCCTGCTCGTCGTCGGCGCGCACGGCGCGGGCAGATCCGCGGCTTTCACCTCCGACGTGGCACCGCACTGGGCGCCGCCGGCCTTCCTGGACTGGAAGGGGTACGCCGAGCTGTGGGACCGGCTGGTGCGCTGGCTCGCGGGAGGGGAACTGTGACGGCCGGGGAAGTGAGGACGACCGGCACACCGCACCTCGCGGCCCGCCCCGGCGACTTCGCGCCGCTCGTCCTGATGCCGGGGGATCCGCGTCGCGCCCGCCGGATCGCCGAGACGTTCCTTGAGGACGCACGGCAGGTCACCGACGTACGCGGCATCCTCGGCTACACCGGAAGCCACCGGGGCGTACCGATGTCGGTCCTCGCCTCCGGCATGGGCATACCGTCCGTGACGATCTACGCGACGGAGCTGTTCCGCCACTACGGCGTGCGCAGGATCGTCCGGGTCGGCACGGCCGGCGCGATCCCGGCCTCGGTGTCCGCACGGGACGTGGTGATCGCCTCCGCCGCGCACACCGACTCCAGCCTCAGCCGCCTCCTCGTGGACGGGCTGACCCTCTCGCTCGCGCCGTCCTACCGGCTGCTGCGCGCCGCGGCGGACGCCGCAGAGACGGCGCCGTCCGCCGTGCACATCGGACCGGTCTTCAGCAGCGACCACTTCTACCTCGACCGTCCCGCCCTCTTCGACGCCCTGCGGCGCCGGGGCACCCTCGCGGTCGAGATGGAGGCGGCGGGACTGTACGCCGTGGCCTGCGCGGAGGGCGGCGAGGCCCTCGCCGTGCTCACCGTGTCCGACCACCTCCACACCGGTGAGGCCCTCACCGCCGAGGAACGCGAGACGGACTTCGACCGGGCAGTGCGCATTGCCGCCGCCGCGCTGCTCGCCGATGTCTGAAATTCCCTCACCGGAAATCAAACCGAAACCGGGCGACGTAGCCAAAACGTTTTGCACTTTCTACTGTCAACGCAGCCGCTCACTCAGCAGGGAAATGATCAGGAGACCGATGATGCGATACGGAAGAAGCGCCGCTCTCGCGGTGACAGGGATGCTCGCGCTGACCGCGTGCTCAGGCTCCGGCGGAGACGATTCCGGAGGGTCGGCCTCCGGCAAGCCGCGCATCAAATTGGTGCTCAACGGCGGGCTGGGGGACAAGTCGTTCTTCGACTCCGCCTACGCGGGCCTGAAGAAGGCCGAGAAGGACCTCGGATACCAGCTCAAGGTGGTCGAGCTGGGCTCCGACCGCACCAAGTGGGAGCCCGGCTTCGAGGACGCCGCCTCGGCCGACGACTACGACATCCTCGCCGCCGGGACCTTCGAAGTCACCGAGTACATCGGCGAACTCGCCCCGCAATTCCCGGACAAGAAGTTCTGGCTCTTCGACGCCCCGGTCGACTACAGCGGCAAGAACGGCGGCTGTTCCAACAAGTGCGAGAACGTCTACTCCGTCACCTTCAAGCAGAACGAGGGCGGCTATCTCGCGGGATTCCTGGCCGAGAAGCTGGTGGCCGCGAAAGCGCTCAAGGGAACCGAATCGCTGAAGAAGGTCGGCGTCATGGGCGGCGTCAAGATCCCGTTGATCGAGGACTTCGTCGTCGGTTTCAGGTCGGGCTTCCAGGCCGCCGGCGGAAAGAACTCCGACGTCCTCGTGCAGTACGTGGGCGGCGACAAGCCGTTCGGCGACCCCGCCAAGGGCAAGGAGATCAGCACCGCCATGTACGGCCAGGGCGCCGCGCTGGTGTGGCCGGTCGCCGGCCTCTCCGGTCTGGGCACCTTCGAGTCGGCCGTCGCCGCCAAGCGGTACACGTTCGGCGTCGACTCCGACCAGTACCAGACCCTCACCGACCAGGCCCAGAAGAACACCGTCGTCACCTCCATCCTCAAGAACGTCGGCAACGCCCTGTACAAGGCCGCGCAGGACGACCAGAAGGACTCCCTGAAGTACGGCGCCGTCTCCACCGTCGGCCTCGCCCAGGACGCCGTCGGCTATGTGAACGACGACCACTTCAAGGAGCTGGTGCCCGAGACCATCCGCACCGAGGTCCAGGAAGCCGCCGACAAGGTCAAGTCCGGCTCCGTCACGGTGCCCAGCGCCCTCTAACCGAACGGCCTTGACGATGAACGAGCCATGGGGCAAGGACGGACCGGCCGTCGCCGCCCGTGGGGTCACCAAGACCTACGCCAACGGGGTGCGCGCGGTCCGAGCCGTGGACCTGGAGGTCCCGCCGGGCGAGATCCGGGCGGTGGTGGGGGAGAACGGCGCCGGCAAGTCCACGCTGATGAAGATGTTCTACGGCCTGGAACAGCCCAGCGCGGGCGAGATCCTGGTCGGCGGACGGCCACGCGTCCTGCGCGGCCCGGCCTCGGCGATCGCCCTGGGCGTGGGCATGGTGCACCAGAACCTCATGCTGGTGCCGTCCTTCACCGTCGCCCAGAACGTCGTCCTCGGCGTGGAGCCGGGCCGTCGCGGCCTGGTCGACCCGAAGGCGGCCGTGGAGACGACCGCCCGGCTCGCCGAGGAGTCCGGCCTCACCGTCGACCCCAGGGCCCGCGTCGACGAGGTGTCCGTCGGGATGCGCCAGCGCACCGAGATCCTCAAGGCGCTGCACCGGAGGGCCCGCGTACTGATCCTCGACGAGCCGACCGCCGTACTCACCCCGCAGGAGACCGAGGACCTCTTCGCCGCCGTCCGCCGGTTGCGCGACGGCGGGATGACCGTGCTGTTCATCTCGCACAAGCTGCGCGAGGTACGGGAGATCAGCGACAAGGTGAGCGTGATGCGCGCCGGCTCCCTGGTGGGCACGGTCGCCACCGCCGACGCCACCGAACGCTCGCTCGCCGCCATGATGGTCGGCCGCGACATGTCCCTGGACGTGGACCGCACACCCGCCCGCCCCACGGGGACCACCCTTCGGGTACGCGGCCTCGGCTACGAGACCCCGATCGGCCAGTGCCTGCACGGCCTCGACTTCGACGTGGCCGCCGGCGAGATCGTCGGCGTGGCCGGCATCGAGGGCAACGGCCAGAGCGAACTCGCCGAGATCCTCGCAGGACTGCGCCGCCCCACCGGGGGCACCGTCCACATCGACGGCACCGACACGGCCGGTCTCGACGTGGCGGGACACCGCAGGGCCGGCATCGGCTACGTCCCCGAGGACCGGCTGCACAACGGCGCCGCCCTCGACGCGTCCATCGCCGACAACCTCGTCGTCGACCGCCACGACCGACCGCCCCTCGCCCGACACGGCGTCCTGCACCCGGGCGCCCTCCGCGCCCACGCCGACCGGCTGATCGACCAGTACGCCATCCGCACCCCCGACCCCTCGGTCCCGGTCCGCGCACTGTCCGGCGGCAACATGCAGAAGGTGATCGTCGCCCGCGAACTCTCCGCCGGGCCACGCCTGTTGATCGCCTCGCAGGTCACCCGCGGGGTGGACATCGGCGCCATGCGGTTCATGTACGAGCGTCTCGTCGCCGCGCGCGACGAGGGCGCCGCCGTCCTGCTGATCTCCGCCGACCTCACCGAACTCCTCGCCCTCTCCGACCGGTTGCTCGTCCTCAAGGACGGCCGTCTGGTCGCCCGGTTCGACGACACCACCGGACTCACCGAGAAGCGGGTCGGCCTGTACATGCTCGGCGTCGAGGAGCACGACCGCGACCGGCTCACCGCCCACCTGGACGACCCGTGGGAGGAGGCCCCGTGACCACCACCCCCATGACGGCGATCGAGACCGAGGACCGCCGCCAGTACCGCGCGACCCGCCGCCGCGACTTCGCCGTCGACCTCAGCATGGCCCTGGCCACCATCCTCGCCGCCCTGGCCATCGGCTTCCTCGTCATGCTCGCCACCGGCAACGACCCGATCCGCGCCTACGAGGCGATGCTCACCGGCCCGCTGGACCGCTCCTTCCGCGTCGGCCGCTGGCTGGAGGACGCCACCACCCTCACCCTGCTCGGGCTGTCGGTCGCGATCCCCTTCCGCGCCCGGCAGATCAGCCTCGGCGCCGAGAGCCAGGTCTACGCCGGCGCGCTGGCCGCCGCGACCGTCGCGATCTTCCTGCCGCTGCCGCCGGTCTTCGCCGTGATCGTGCCCATGGCCGCGGCCGCCGCCGCGGGCGCCGGAATGGGCCTGGTCCCGGGATCGATGAAGGCCCGCCTCGGCGCCAACGAGATCGTGGCGACCCTGATGCTCAACGCCATCGTCGTCCGCGTCTACGACTACCTGGTCAACGGCCCGCTGAAGGAGTCGGGCAGCAGCGCCGTGCACTCGAAGAACATCCAGCCCGACTCCGCGCTCACCCCGCTGACCGACTGGTTCGGCGTCCCGCTGGGCCGCGCCAACATCGGCCTCGGTGTGATGCTGCTGACCGCCGTCGCCCTGTGGCTGCTCCTCACCCGCACCCCGCTCGGCTACCGCATCCGCATGACCGGCGCCAACCCCGACTTCGCGGCGTACGGCGGCATCCGCGTACCCCGCGTCATCGAGTGGAGCTTCGTCATCGGCGGCGCCGTCGCGGGCCTCGCCGGAGCCCACCTCGTCCAGGGCGTGTACGGGCGACTGGAACCCGGGCTCGCCGGAAGCCTCGCCTTCGAAGGGATCGTGGTCGCCCTGCTGGCCCGGAACAACCCGCTGGTCGTCGTGGTCGCCGGACTCTTCTACTCCTACCTGCGCGCGGGGGGCGACATCATGGAACAGCAGACGGACGTCGGCACCGAGATCGTGGTGGTCATCCAGGCGGTCATCGTGCTGCTGGTCACCGCCCAGGCCCTGCCGAACCTGCTCAAGCGGCGGATCGCGCGAAAGCAGGTGGGGATCCGATGAGTTCCGTGCTCGACGTCGTCCTCAGCAGCGCCTTCCTGGCGGCCGTACTGCGGATCGCCACCCCGTACCTGCTCGCCGCGTTCGGCGGGCTGGTCGCCGAACGGGCCGGCATCAGCAACATCGCCCTGGACGGCCAGATGCTCTCCGCCGCCTGCACCGGAGCGCTGGTGGCCGGCTACAGCGGCTCCGTCGCGCTCGGCGCACTCAGCGGCGTCGCGACGGCGACACTCCTGGGCCTGCTGCTCGCCGCCCTCCGCCTGGAACTGGGCGCCGACGCGATCATCGCGGGCATCGGCCTCAACCTCCTCGCCTCCGGCGGCACCGCCTACGCCGTCTACACCCTCCTCGACGACAAGGGCGGCACCACCGGCCTCAAAAGCGGCAGCCTGCCGACGGTCACCCTGCCCGGCATCGAGCACATCCCGGTGGTCGGCGCGGTGCTGAGCGGCCAGAACATGATCACCTGGCTGGCCTTCCTGGCCGCGCCGTTCGTCGCCTGGCTGTTCTTCCGCACCCGCTTCGGCTTCCACCTGCGCGCGGTCGGCGAGATGCCGGACGCGGCGGCATCGGTCGGGATCGCGGTACGGCGCGTCCAGTACACCGGACTCGCCCTCAGCGGAGCCCTCGCCGGACTCGCCGGGGTCTTCCTCAGCATGGGCTACGTCTCCTTCTTCGTACGGGACATGACGGCCGGCCGCGGCTTCATCGCCCTCGCGGCCGTGTTCCTCGGCGGCCTGCGGCCCTGGGGTGTCTTCCTCGCCGCGCTCGGCTTCGGAGCGGCGGAAGCACTGGCCGTACAACTCGGAACCCTCGACGTACCACCACAGCTCGTGTCGACGATCCCGTACGTCATGACCCTGGCCGCCCTCGCCCTGTACGCCTGGCGCCGCAAGCGCCGGGGCCGTGCCGTGCCGGCGGCCGCCTCGCTCTGACACCTTCGCAGCACCCGCCTCACCGGACTCGCCCACCCGTCCGCACCCTGCCGGCCGTGCGGGTCGGCGAGCCATGCCCGCACGCCTCCCTTCGGAAGGACAGTCATGCGCCACAGATCCCCAGTACGCCGCAGACGCGCGCTCCTCGCCTCCCTCGCCGCGGCCGGCCTCCTCAGCAGCCTCGCCCGCACCGACGGCTTCGCGGCGGAACCGGAAACGGACAGCTCCGGCAAGCCGCAGGACGTGCGGCTCCTCGACACCCTCACGGTGCCCGCCGGGACGACGGGGTTCGGCATGCCGTTCGGCGGGCTGTCCGGCATCGACCGCGACCCGCGCACCGGAGAGTACGTCGCCGTCAGCGACGACCGCTCGGAGAACGGCAGGGCCCGCTTCTACACCCTCCGACTCCCGCTCGACGGGGCCGCGTTCGCCACCGACAAGCCCGCCCTCGACGGCCTGACCGTGCTCGCCGACACCACCGGCGAACCCTTCGCCCCCAAGGCGGTCGACCCCGAGGCGATCCGCTGGACGCCGGGCGGCGAGAGCCTGCTGTGGACCAGCGAGGGCGCCTCCTCCGCCGGGCAGCCCGCCTTCGTCCGCGAGGCGGCCACCTCCGGCGGGTACCTGCGCGAACTGCCCCTGCCCAAGGCGTACGCCCCCGTCCGCTCGGCCTCGGGCACCCTCACCGCCGGGGTCCGCAACAACCAGGCCGTGGAAGGCCTCACCCTCTCCCCGGACGGCCGCAAGGTGGTCACGATCACCGAGAACGCCCTCGTCCAGGACGGCCCCGCCGCCGGGCTGACGGTCAAGAGCCCCTCCCGCCTGCTGGAGCTGGACCGTCGGACGGGGAAGCCGAGGGCCGAGCACGTCTACGAGGTCGACCCGATCTCCGACGCGCCCACCGCGCCGCTGCCCGCCCCGGTCGGCACATACGCGGCGGACCGGGGCGTCTCCGAGATCCTCGCGATCAACGACACCGACTACCTCACCGTGGAACGGTCCTTCGCCTCCGGCGTCGGCTTCTCCATCCGCCTCTACTGGACCAGCACTCTCGGCGCGACGGACGTGAGCGCCAAGGAAGCCCTGTCCGGCACCGGTACATCGTGGAAGCCGATGCCGAAGAAGCTCCTGTACGACTTCACCACCTCCGGCACCGACGCCGACAACGTCGAGGGCATCACCTGGGGGCCGCGACTGCCCGACGGCTCCCGCTCGCTCGTCCTGGTCGCCGACGACAACTTCGGCTTCAACGGCGGCGTGACCAAGTTCCATCTGCTGTCGGTCCGTTCGGGACTCCTGGCGCACCGCACCCCGGACGTCGACGGCGACGGAGCCGTCAACGCCAGGGACCTGGCCGCGATCCCGACCGCCGGCCCGGCCGGTGACCTCGACGGCAACGGCCGTACGGATGCCGGGGACATCCGGCTGTGGATCTCGTACACCCGCGCCTTCCCCACCGCCCAGAAGGCCGGCAGCCGCCCGCCGGGCGCGACGCCGACCCGGGCCCCGACACCTCGCTGACCGTCGCAGCGGGGCGGCCTCTGTCAGGAGTGGCTTCTGTCGGGGTTGGCCTCTGTCAGGGGTGTCCGCCGCAGCCGCAGCCCGTCATGGTGGCGCCCGCCTCGGGCGGCGGGGTCTGTGCGGCGGCCTCTTCCACCGCAGCGAGCAGCCGGCGGCGTTCCTCCGGCGGGATCCACCGGCCGTCGACGACCACGCCGTGGATGCGGCGGGTGTTGCGGATGTCCCGCAGCGGGTCGGCGTCGAGGACGAGCAGATCGGCGGCCTGTCCGCGGGCCACGGTGCCGACGGCGGGCAGGCCGAGGGTGCGGGCCGCGTCCCGCGTGGCCGCGCGCAGGGCCTCGGCCGGGGTGAGGCCGGCCGACACGAGCAGCGCCAGCTCGTCGTGGAGGGCGAAGCCCGGGACGAGATATCCCGTGCCGGTGTCGGTGCCCGCCGCCAACCGGACACCCGCGCCGTGCAGTTCGCTCACCAGCTGGAGCCGGTGCGCGAAGATCCGGCGGATCTGCCGGGCCTGCTCGGCGGTGCGCCCGCCGATGAGGGCCGTCAGCTGGTCCGGCCAGCTCTCCACCTGCCAGGCGGGCAGGTACTTCCACTCCTCGGCCCGGGACGGAACGTCGTCGGGCAGCTCCAGCGTGCGGTGCACGCTGAGCGTGGGGACGACTGCCGTCCCGCCGGCCGCCAGACTCCGGAAGAGGGCGTCCGCCCGGTCCCGGTCGTAGCCCTGCACCGCCCGCCATTCGAGGGGATGCACCTGCTGGAACCAACTGTGGTAGCGGGACAGACTGCTGGGGTCGCGCGGGTCGATCCGTACGGCGGCCAGGCGGCGCCGTATCTCCTTCTCGTGCCGTGAGGTCGCCAGCAGCAGCGCGTGCAGGTGCTCGATGGTGCGGTGGCCGGTGGCGCTCGCCTCCGCGATCCGTACGGTGTCGGGGCAGTGCCCGAGGTGGGGGATGCCCAGGCGCCGGGCCTCGTCCGCGATGGCGAAGTAGGCCTCGCGGGACAGACGGGAGTACACCTTGACGAAGTCCGCGCCCTCGCGCTTGAGCCGCCGTACGGCCCGCCGGCCCTCGGCCGCGTCACGCACCTCGACGGTCGGGCCCACGTCGGCCGCCCACAGTGAGGGCGTGCCGTCGACGATGGGGCTGCCGACCACCCAGCGGGGGCCGAGCAGTTCACCGCTGCGGATCTTCTCGCGCCACTCGTGATGGACCGGCTGGCCCCGCATCTCCCGGACCGTGGTGACACCGGCGAGTGCGTACAGCGGCGGGACCACCGTCTCCGGGCCGTCGCTGTGGGTGTGCGCCTCGATCAGTCCCGGCATCAGGTACTTGCCGGTGAGATCCACCGTGCGGGTGCCCGGTCGGAGCCGGGTGCGTGTGCTCGGGGCGAGCGCGGTGATACGGCCGTCCTCGACGACGACCGTCATGTCGGGGGCCGGGGGCGCTCCCGATCCGTCGATCACGGTGACGTGGGTGAACGCCAACGGCCCGCTGCCGGCACCGCCGTCCGCGGCCCCCGTCCCGGCCGCGCGTGCCGTGCCGACGGCCCCCGTGCCCGTCAGCGCCGCCCCCGTCACGGCCGCCGCCCCGGCCAGAAACCCTCGTCGCGCCACACCGCGATGTGCCCCACCTGTTGCTTCGGACATGCTGTTTCCCCTCCCGCATGAGAATCCGCCGGCCCGTGTCCGCCGACCCCCACGACTCTGGCGGACACAGGGCGTGGGGGCAGTGCGGCCAGACGGTGCATGTGGGGTGTTGCCAAGGCGAGTGGTTCCGCGGGGAAGGGGCGTTCTCGGACTGGGTCTCGGCGGGCAGCGACTCCCGGGCCGGGGAGGGCAGGACGGTCGGCGGCGGTTCGGGCCGGGGGTGGTTCCGGCGATCTCGTGGGGCGTCTCCCGCCACTGTGTGAGGCGGTTGACGATGTCGCGGTGTTCCGCCGGCACAAGGCGGGCTCACTTCGGTGACCGAGCGCCGCACCACCGGTGCCGGGCAGGTGCGGTGCACCTGACGCGGCACGTGAGCGTCGTGGCCATGCGTCGCGTCACGCCGGTTGCCAGATCTGGGCCAGCGCCGAGGTGGTGAGGAGCTGTTCGGGGTGCCCCTGACCCATCAGGTGGCCCTCGCGGAGCAGGAGGCAGGCGTTCGCCGAGCGCGCGGCTTCGAGGTCGTGGGTGGCCTGGACGACGGTCACCCCGTCGGCGACCAGTTCCGTCAGCAGCGCGGCGATCCGGTCCCTCGCCTCGGGATCGAGCCCGGTGGTCGGCTCGTCCAGCAGGAGCAGGTCGGACTCCTGGGCGAGGCCCTGGGCGATCAGGGTGCGCTGCCGCTGACCGCCGGAGAGTTCCCCGAGCTGACGGGCGGCGAGGTCGGTGATGCCCAGGCGTTCCATGGCCGTGTCCACGGTGGCGCGGTCCTGCCGGGTCAGCCGGCGCCAGGGTCCGCGTTCGCCCCAGCGCCCCATTTCCACCGTCTGCCTGACCGTCAGCGGCAGTGTGTCCCCGACGGCGCCGCGCTGAGGGACGAACGCCGGCGGCCGATCGCCGTCATGGTGCAGCTCGCCTGATGTGGGCTGGATCACGCCTGCCAGGACTCCGAGCAGGGTGGACTTCCCGCTCCCGTTCGGGCCCACGAGTGCCGTGGTGGCCAACGCCGGTATCTCTGCGTCGAGTTGATGGAGGACGGGCCGCCCCGGGTAGCCGGCGCACAGCCCGGTGAAGTGGACGCGGGGCGTTCCGCCCTCGGCGCGGGCGGCGGGGGATTTTTTGAACATGATTTTCATTGTAGTGTGTTTACATGGAGTGGTTGACGGGTCCCTTCGAGGTGACCTTCGTACAACGGGCCCTGTGGGGCGGAATGTTGGTCTCGGCGATCTGCGCCCTGGCCGGCACGTGGGTGGTGCTCAGGGGGATGGCCTTCCTCGGCGACGCCATGTCCCACGGGCTGCTGCCCGGGGTCGCGCTGGCCGCGCTGCTCGGCGGCAACCTGCTGGTGGGGGCCCTGCTGAGCGCGGCCGTCATGACAGCCGGCGTCACCGCCCTCGGCCGCACCCCGAGGCTGTCCCAGGACACGGGCATCGGTCTGCTGTTCGTGGGGATGCTGTCGCTCGGCGTGATCATCGTGTCGCGCTCGCAGTCCTTCGCGGTCGACCTGACCGGGTTCCTCTTCGGCGACGTCCTCGCCGTCCGTGAACAGGACTTGGCGCTACTGGGCGGGGCGCTGCTGCTCGCCCTGGTCGTCTCGGTTCTCGGCCACCGGGCCTTCCTGGCGCTGGCGTTCGATCCCCGCAAGGCCCGGACCCTCGGACTGCGCCCCCGCCTGGCTCACGCCGTACTGCTCGGACTGCTGGCGCTGGCCATCGTCGCCTCCTTCCACATCGTGGGGACGCTGCTGGTCCTGGGCCTGCTCATCGCCCCACCGGCCGCCGCGCTGCCCTGGGCGCGCAGCGTGCGGGGCGTCATGGCCCTCGCGGCGCTGCTCGGCGTCACCGCCACCTTCGGCGGCCTGCTGCTGTCCTGGCATCTGAGCACCGCGGCCGGCGCGACCGTCTCCGCCCTCGCGGTGACCCTGTTCTTCCTCTCCCACCTGGCATCCGGTTTCCGCCACCGCCACCGAGCCCGCCCGGCCGGCGCCCACGCCGCGGCGACCACCTGAATGAAACCCGAGGCGATTCCCTTGCTCCTCCGAAAAAACGTCACTCCTTGGGTACCGGCCGCTCTCGCGGCCGCCGCACTGCTCACCACAGGCTGCGCCGGACAGGACGACGACACCTCCGCCCGGCAGGCGACCGCCTCGTCCTCCGCCCCGCACGGGTACGTCGAAGGCGCCCAGGAGAAGGCCGAGCAGCAGTCCCGGCTGGTGCTGAACGACCGGAGGACCGGAGACACCCAGGTCCTCGATCTCATCAGCGGGAAGGTGCACAGGACCGCCCGCATCGAAGGCACCGCACAGCTCACGACGGACGGCCGGTTCGGCTACTTCCCCACCGCGCGCGGCACCCACGTCCTCGACAGCGGAGCCTGGATGGTGGACCACGGCGACCACGTGCACTACTACCGCGCGCAGATACGCGAGGCGGGCCTACTGCCCGCAGGCCCGGGCGCGCGCATCCGCAGCGACGCCGCCGTGACCGTCGTGACCGACGCGGACGGCCGGGCCAGGATCCACCGCCGGACCGAACTGGAGAAGGGCCGGGTCGGCTCCCCGCGCGCGCTCTCCGGGACACACGCGCACGCCGTCGTGCCGTACGCCGAACACCTGCTCGGCCTCACCGGCGACGGGAAGGGCCCCGCGAAGCTCACGGTGTACGACCGCGCCGGCCAGGGCGTCGCGTCGCCGGACGGCACGTGCGAGGACCCGCGCGGCGACGCCGTCACCCGGCGCGGAGTCGTCCTCGGATGCGCCGACGGCGCCCTGCTCGTCCGTGCCGCCGACGACACGTTCACGGCCGAGAGGATCCCGTACGACGATGACGTACCCGGTGAGGAACGGGCCACCGCCTTCCGGCACCGCCCCGGCAGCGACACGCTCACGGCGCCGGCGGGCGACCGGGCCGTATGGGTCCTGGACGTCACCGAGCGCGCCTGGACACGGGTGAGGACCAACGGCCCCGTGGTCGCCGCCAACACCGCGGGCGAGGGCTCCGTCCTGATCGTCCTGCAGGCCGACGGAGCGCTCCACGGCTACGACATCGCCACCGGCAAGCAGATCTCCCGGACGAAGCCGCTGGTGACGGGCGCCGCCGAGGCCGGCGCCGACGGGAACGCGGCACCGGTCATCGAGGTCGACCGCAGCCGCGCCTACCTCAACGACCCCAAGGGCAAACGCGTGTACGAGATCGACTACAACGACAACCTGCGCATCGCGCGCACCTTCGCCCTGGACATCGAACCGACCCTGATGGTGGAGACCGGACGATGACGGGACACACGCGCGGCACACGGCGCCTGAGAACCCTGCTGCTCGCCCTGCTCACCCTGGCCTCCGCCGGCGCGGCGACCGCCTGCACGAGCAGCGACGACCGGCCCTCGGTCGTGGTGACGACCAACATCCTGGGCGACGTCACCCGGCAGATCGTCGGCGACGAAGCCGACGTGACCGTACTGATGAAACCGAACGCCGACCCGCACTCCTTCGGCCTGTCGGCCGTGCAGGCCGCCGAACTGGAACGCGCCGACCTCGTCGTCTTCAACGGACTGGGCCTGGAGGAGAACGTACTACGGCACGTGGACGCCGCCCGCGACTCCGGCGTGGCCACCTTCGAGGCCGGCAAGGTGGCGGACCCCCTCACCTTCCGGGCACCCGACGACGGCGGACCCGAGGCGGAGGCCGGACAGTCCGACCCGCACTTCTGGACCGACCCCGACCGCGTCCGCAAGACCGTCGGACTGATCGCCGACCAGGTGGTCGAGCACGTGGACGGCGTGGACGAGCAGACGATCCGCGCCAACGCCGAGCGCTACGACGGACAACTCGCCGGCCTGACCACCTGGATGGAGAAGTCCTTCGCCCGCGTCCCCGACAGCCGGCGCGCCCTGGTCACCAACCACCACGTCTTCGGCTATCTCGCCGAACGCTTCGGCTTCCGGGTGATCGGCGCGGTGATCCCGAGCGGTACGACCCTGGCCTCACCCAGCTCCTCGGACCTGCGCTCGCTCACCCAGGCCATGCGCGAGGCGGGAGTACGCACCGTCTTCGCCGACTCCTCCCAGCCCAAGCGGCTCGCCGAAGTCCTGCGCACCGAGCTGGGCGGCCAGGTACGCGTCGTCGAGCTCTACTCCGAATCGCTGACCGAGCCCGGCAAGGGCGCCGGCACCTACCTGCAGATGATGCGCGCCAACACCACCGCCATGACCGACGGCCTGACCGGCGCCTGAATCAGCCCCCTCACGTGGACACCGGCCGACCGGCCGTCACACACCCGCACCCCCGGCCGCGCCCGCGGCCCAGAAAGGAACACACCGGTGAACAAGTCGATCCGCACCAGAGCCTTCACGGGAACGGCCCTCGCCCTGGCGGTATCCGCGGTTCTGACCGCCTGCGGAGGAGCGGACACCTCGTCCGACGCCAAGGCCGAGGACGCGCCGAGCACCAAGGCCGTAGCCGTCAAGGACCCGCTGCTCGCCACGTTCGACGGCGGGCTGTACGTCCTGGACGGCCAGAGCCTGAAGCCGGCGAAGACGATCGAGCTGCCCGGCTTCAACCGTCTCAACCCCGCCGGCGACGCATCCCACGTCATCGTCTCCACCGACGCCGGCTTCCGCGTCCTCGACGCCGCCCAACAGACCTTCACCGGCGTCGAGTACAAGGGCGCCAAGCCCGGCCACGTCGTACGGCACGCCGGCAAGACCGTGCTGTTCACCGACGGCACCGGCGAGGTCAACGTCTTCGACCCCGACGACCTCGCCGGCGGCACCAAGCCCGAAGGCCGCACCTACACCTCCGCCGAGCCGCACCACGGCGTCGCCATCGAGCTGAGCAACGGCGAACTCCTCAGCACCCTCGGCACCGAGGAGAAGCGCACCGGCGCCCTCGTCCTGGACAAGAACAACAAGGAGATCAAGCGCAACGAGAAGTGCCCCGGCGTCCACGGCGAGGCCGCGGCCAAGGGCGAGGCCATCGGCATCGGCTGCGAGGACGGCATCCTGATCTACAAGGACGGCAGGTTCACCAAGGTCGACGCCCCCGACGACTACGGCCGCATCGGCAACCAGAGCGGCAGCGACGCGTCGCCGATCCTCCTGGGCGACTACAAGACCGACCCGGAGGCCGAACTGGAGCGGCCGACCCGCATCTCCCTCATCGACACCGAGACCGCGAAGCTGCGCCTGGTCGACCTGGGCACCAGCTACTCCTTCCGCTCGCTCGGCCGCGGACCCGACGGCGAGGCACTCGTCCTCGGAACGAACGGCACCCTGCACGTCATCGATCCGGAAACGGGCAAGGTGGAGAAGAAGATCCCCGTCGTGGGCGCGTGGCAGGAGCCGCTGGACTGGCAGCAGCCCCGGCCCACCCTCTTCGTCCGCGACCACACCGCGTACGTCTCCGAGCCGGGCCGGCGCCAACTGCACGCCGTCGACCTCGCATCGGGCGAGAAGGTGACGTCCGTGACCCTGCCGAAGAGCACCAACGAACTGTCCGGGGTGATCGCTGGTCACTGACCTCGCGGGCCACTGACCGTCCCCTCGCGTACGCCGCGCACGCGTCGTCAAAGGGGTGATGAAAGGGGTGATGCCTCGGCGGCGCATTCACCGAGCAAGCAGTGCGGCGACCGCCTCCGGGGCCTCACGCATGGCGTTGTGGGCGGTGGGGAGGTCGTGGACCTGCCAGCCGGGATCGGCTCGGAGCCGGGTGCGCAGTGCGGTGAACGGCGTCCGGTCCTCCCATCCCGAGCAGTAGACGAACTCGCGACGGGGGACCTGGGCGACCGCGCCGGTGAGGCGGATCGTCTGCAGGAACGAGGCGAGGGGATGGGGACGGCGGCGGGGATCGCCGCCGTCCGGAGGCCGGACGGCGTAACCGGTGGTCGCGGCACCGGCGGCGAACGCCTCCCGGTAGCGCTCGTTCGTCGAGGACCAGCACGACTCGCCGTCCCGCGGCACGTAGGCGTCGAGATGCACCAGCCGCGCGACCCGCCCCTCCGCGCGATCGGCGGCGGCCGCGATCACCATCCCGCCGTAGCTGTGGCCGACCAGTGTCGCGTCGGCGGTGCGGGTGCGATCCAGGACCCGCAACACGTCGTCCGCGTGCGTGTCGAGGTTGGCGGTCGCGACCGTCGCGCTGTCGTCGTCCGGCCGCAGACCGGTCAGGGTCAGGGCGTGAACGGCATGACCGGCACGTTCCAGCAGCGGAACCACCGCCTCGAAGCACCAGGCACCGTGCCAACCGCCGGGCACGAGGACGAACGTCGCCATGTGTTTCCCCCTTCTCCTTCTTCCTCAAGTCGTGTCATTGAGGCAGTGTCAACGGATCAGGGTGTGGCTTGCCACCGATAGAATGCCAAGCGATGCCTCTTCGCCGCCAAAGTCGCCCGACCGCCGGTGCGACCTCCCATGTGTGGCCGTCCGGCGGCCGACACCTCTGGCCGTCCGGCGCGACAAGCCAGGTCCAGTCGCACACACGGGGACACCTGGTGTACGCGGCCGCCGGGGTCCTGGCGGTGCACACCGAGCGCGGTACGTCGATCGTGCCCGCCAACCGGGTCGCCTGGACTCCCGCCGGGTTCACCCATTACCACCGCGCCCACGGCGACACCGACATGCGGATCGTCTTTCTCCCGCCCTCCCTCGCCCGGCTCGTACCGGACCACCCCGCCGTGTTCCTGGCCTCCGACCTGGCCCGTGAGGTCCTGCTCGCCCTGACCGGCCCCCGCGGCCACGACGACGCGGTGCCCGGCTACAGCCGCTCCGCGCGCGCTCGCCTCCTTCGCGTCCTCGTCGACGAACTCCACGAAACACACGAACAGCCACTGCACCTGCCCGAGCCACGGGACGACCGACTGCGAGCCGTCGCCCGGACGCTGTACGAAACGCCGGCGGACAACTCCACGCTCGCCGAACTCGGGAAGACGGTCGGAGCCAGTACCCGCACCCTCAGCCGACTGCTCCGGGACGAACTCGGCATGACCTTCTACGAGTGGCGCACGCAGCTCCGCGTCTACCACGCCCTGGTGCTCCTCGCCGAAGGCCACGACACCAGCCACACCGCCCACGCCTGCGGATGGGCCAACCCGAGCAGCTTCATCGCGGCGTTCACCGCCATCGTCGGAACGACCCCGGGCCGCTGCCGCACCCGTCGCCGGACCACCGCCGACGCCTCTCGACTGCCGACGGTGGTCAGGCCCCCGGGGTGATCCGGGCCCGCGGACGCGCTGTCCCGGGCGGGCCGACGGGTCAGCGGAGCCCGGCGAAGAGATCGTTCTCGGGGAGGGCCGTGCCGGTGGTGTCCCGGACCCGTACGAAGGTCTCCATGCCCATCAGCTCGCCGAACCGCTCCTTGCCCATCCTGAGGAAGAAGATGTTCTCGCCCTGACTGGCGTGCGCGGCCAGCGCGTCGAACTTCTGACCGCTGAACGCGGTGGTGTCCACCCACGTGGTGATCTCGTCGTCGGGGAGACCGATCTCGGCCAGCGCGGCGGCCTCGGCGGGATCCGGCTCCGGCATGTCCTCCTGGAACTCGCGCATGATCTCGCCGAACCGCCCCATCATCGAGCGGGGCATCGTGGTCCAGTACACCTTCGGTGTCAGCTCGGTCATCTCCAGCGCAGCCATCGTGATGCGGTGGGCCTGGATGTGGTCGGGGTGGCCGTAGAAACCGTTCTCGTCATAGGTGACGACCACATCAGGCCGGTAGTGCCGCATGAGTTCCGCGAGTCTGGCCGCACCTTCCTCCACGGGGGTCTGCCAGAAGGATCCGGGGGCGTCGTTGCTCGGCCAGCCCGTCATCCCGGAGTCGGCATAGTCCAGCATCTCCAGATCGCTGATCTTCAGGACGTCACAGCTCGCCTCCAGTTCTTTACGGCGCACCGAGGCGACGGCCGCCGGATCGTGCCCGGGATCGCCCGGCTTGACACCCCCCGGTCCGTCACCGCAACCGCCGTCGGTACACGTCACGAGAACCGTGCGGATGCCTTCGGCCGCGTACCGGGCGAGGACGCCTCCGGTTCCGGTGGCCTCGTCGTCGGGGTGGGCGTGTACGGCCATGAGGGTCAAGGGCCGGTCCGTCATAAAACAGTCCTCCTGCGGAGATATGTCCTGGTCGGAGTGGGCGGCGGGCACCCCACGATCCTGGGGCGCGGCGCCGGGTTCTTCGTCGGTGCAACCGCGCCGACCGGACCGGCTGTTCCCGACGCGGCCGCTCAGCCTTCCAGGCGCCGGGTTTCCGTACGAACGCTCTCCGACGACATGACGGCACAGGCCGGGCAGCACCCCTTCCACTGAGAGGCACGTCACAGAGGGCACTCGGCAACCTGGGCGCGCTCGGCGGCGACGAACGGGGAAACCAGGAATCCCGCGAAGAGGACGACGTGAGCAACAGAGCAACCCGGCGCCACCGGCGCGGTCCGATGAACCGCAGCCGCGGCCGCAGACGGATCCTGGTCGCCGTGACGGCCGCTGCCGCGACCGCAGGCGTGGTCGTCGCCGGAGTACTCGTGTCGGGCTCGGGATCCGGCGGGACCGCCGGGGCGTCCTCCGGCGCGCGAGGGACGTACACCTCCAACGCCTCGCCCACGGCACGGGCGTCCGCGTCCGCGTCCGTGTCCGTGTCCGTGTCCGTGTCCCCGACCGGGCCGTCTGCTTCCCCCTCCGCCTCCGCCTCCGCGCCCAAGGAGAAGCCGGCGGCGAAACCCGCGGCGAAGTCCCCCGAGAAGCGCTCTGCCTCCCCGCGCACCGCCGCGCTCGGCGGCTGGCCCACCCCGACCGCCGACCGGGCCGTCAGCTCGACCATCGAGGTCAGCGGCACCTACGACGGTGGCCTGAAGCGCTTCCGAGGTTCCGGCGGCCTGGGCACGGACGGCCAGGGCGAGGACCAGGGACCGCTCTTCGAACTCGCCGACGGTGCCGTGCTGCGGAACGTCGTCCTCGGGGCCCCGGCCGCCGACGGAGTGCACTGCCTGGGCAGTTGTACGTTGCGCAACGTGTGGTGGGAGGACGTCGGCGAGGACGCGGCCACCTTCAAGGGCACGTCCGCCTCCGCCACGTACCTGGTCGACGGCGGCGGGGCGCGGAAGGCCGACGACAAGGTCTTCCAGCACAACGGCGCCGGCACACTGACCATCCGGAACTTCCAGGCCGCCGACTTCGGCAAGCTGTACCGCTCGTGCGGCAACTGCCGTACCCAGTACCCGCGCCACGTCGTGATCAGCAACGTGCGGGCGACCGCCCCCGGCCAGGTCCTGGCCGGCGTCAACGCCAACTACGGTGACACCGCCGTCATTTCGGGAGTGACGATCGTCGGCGACCGGAGCATCACGGTATGTGAGCGATTCCGCGGGAACAGCAGCGGCGCCGAGCCGACCGAACTGGGCAGCGGCTCGGACGGCACCAACTGCCGCTACAGCGTCTCGTCCATCACCCACCGTTGAGTTGCGACGGCTGAGTGTCGGCCGGGCAGCGAAGCATCGATCCTCGACGGCCCGGGGCGGAGGCGGTGGCTTCCCGTCAGCGGGCGTTGAGCGCGGCCGCGCTGGCGCGCAGGGCCCGGCCGGTGCGCCGGAGGTCGGCGTGGACCAGCCGGCCCCCGGCCTTCACGACCTTGCCCGCGACGAGCACTGTGTCCACGTTGTGCGGCCGCGCCTCCGTGACCACGGCGCCGATGGGGTCGCGCTCGGCGGTGAGCATGTTGAGGTCGTCCAGGCGCAGCAGGACGACGTCGGCCTGCTTGCCGGGACGCAGCGAGCCGGTGCGGTCGCCCAGTCCCATCGCGGCGGCACCGTCCAGGGTGGCCATCCGCAGGACGTCCTTGGCGGTCAGGCGTGGGTCTCCGGCGATCTGGCCGGCGAGGTGCACCGCCCGCATCGTGGAGAACATGTCGCCCGGGGCGAAGACGACGGTGTCCACGCCGGTGCCGGTGGTGATACCGGCGCGCCGCAGCCGACCGGCCTCGTCGCCGGGCGTGGCCGAGGCGGTGGCGCCCGAGTCGGCGATCAGCTTCAGCTCGTCGTCCCCGATGCCGGAGGCGTGGACGTAGAGCGTCCTCTCGCGGAGCAGACCGGCCTCGCGCAGGGCGAAGACGGGCTGTTCGTTGGTGGGGCTGCCCGCGAGGTGGATCGTCAGCGGCAGGTCCAGCTCGTCGGCTATGCGCCAGTCCCCGGCCACGGTCTCCATCGGGGTGGACACGGGGCCGAGCGGCGCGTACGCCATGGTGACGAGCGCGGTGTCGTCCGCCAGGCGCTCGCGGATCCGGCGGACGTCGGCGAGTCTTCCGCCCCCGGTGACGTCGACCGGGGTGCCGTGGCCGAAGACCGCGCGCAGGCCCGCCGTCTGCAGGGCGTCGACGGCGGCGTCCGCGAGCTCGGGCGAGTACGCGATGTGTGCGTAGTCCAGTTGGGTGGTGATGCCGGAGTCGAGGCACTCCAGCGCGCCGGCCAGGGTCGCGATGTGCACGTCCTGCGGCCGGAACTTCGGGCCGACCTATCCCAGGAGGCGGAAGTAGGCGGCGAGTTCGACGTCAACGGCCGCGCTGCGCAGCACCGAGTGCCACATGTGCCGGTGGGTGTCCACGAAGCCCGGCAGCACGATGCGGTCGGTGGCGTCGATGACCATGGCGCCGTCGGAGCGGAGGTTCCGTCCGACGGCGGTGATCCTGCCCTTCTCGATGAGGATGTCGGTGCGGGCGTGGGCGACCGGTCGGGGCTCGGTGTCGATGACATGGCCGTTGCGGATCAGGATGCGGCCGTCCGGTATGCCGCGGCCCTGCTCCGCGGCCGGTCGGGGCCAGCCGGTGGGGCGGCTTCCGCCGGGTGCCGCGGTCGCCGGAGATGCGGTCAGGGTGGCGGCCGCGGCGGCGGCCGCCCCGGTGAGCAGGTTTCGGCGGGGCAGGTTCATGGTTGGTCTCCGTTGTCTGAACATGGCTGACGTGCCATCAGGGAGGGGGCACGAGCGTGAAGGGCCGGTCCGGTCGACCGAGGCCTCGTGGTGTCAGGCACCCGTTCGTACGCGGGGACGGACGAAGCCCGACTGGTAGGCGATCACGACGAGTTGGGCGCGGTGCCGGGCGCCGAGCTTGGCCATGATGCGGTTGACGTGGGTCTTGGCGGTCCAGAGCGAGACGTGGAGCCGTTTGCCGATGGCGTCGTTGGAGAGGCCGGCGGCGACGAGGTCGAGTACCTGCCTCTCGCGCACGGTCAGTGGCTTCAGTTCCGGCGCCGTCACGCTCAAGGGGTCCGGTACGGCGAGGTAGCGGGCGATGAGAGCCTTGGTCGCCCTGGGGGACAGCAACGCCTCACCCCGGGCGACCCGCCGGATGGCGTATCGGAGGTCGGCGGGCTCCACGCCCATTCCGAGGAACCCGCCCGCACCGGCATGCAGCGCCTGGAAGACGTACTCGTCGGCTTCCAGGGTCGTCACGATCAACACCCGTACGCCCGCGAGGTCCTCGTCGGCCGTGATGGCACGGGTGGCGGCGAGGCCGTCCATGCCGGGCGTGCGGATGTCCATCAGGACGACGTCGGCGCGGGTGCTGCGGGCCAGCTCGACCGCCTCGTCGCCCGTCGCCGCCTCCCCGACGACCTCGATGTCCGGCTCCGACCGGAGGATCAGGCGAAGACTGGAGCGGATCAGGGCCTGGTCGTGGGCGAGGAGTACGCGGACGGTCATTCGTGCCTCCTCTGCGCGGCAGGCGGGAGTCGGTAGGCCACCTCGGTGGAGCGACTCCGCGGGGAGGGCCCGGCCGTCGCCCTCGGCCCGCCGCCTACCGGCTGTGTCTTACGGGACACGGGTCCAGGCGCCGTACTGCAACGTGGCCAGGATCTGACTGTTCTGCTCCAGTACGGCCTTCTCCAGTTGGTCCGGCAGGGTGTCGTCGGCGACGAGACCCTCGGGCAGGGACAGGCCCGCCTTCGCCAGCGCCGGTTCGAGGACACGCAGCGAGTACGCCAGCCACGGGAAGAGCGGGGAGTCCGATCCTGTCCCGACCGGCCCCTGGCACTCCACCGTCGGGCCGGGCAGTCCGGCGTCGAGGAAGGTGCGGTACAGCCGGCGCCCGAAGTCCGGCGGCGTTCCGGTGGCCTCGTACACCTTGGTGAGCCGTTGGTAGCTGTCGTCCCACAGCGGACACGGCGGCCATGTGGGGTTCTGTACGAGGAAGTCGAACTCGTGGAACGCCAGGATCCCGCCCGGTCGCAGGAAACGGGCGAACCGGCGCAGTGTGGCGGCGTGATCCTTCTGGTACGGCAGGACGTAGCGGCCCACCACGGCGTCGAAGCGTTCCGCGGTGTCGAAGTCGTCGAGCTCGGTGACCTCGAACTCGACGTTCGTGTCTAGGCCCTCGTGCCACGCCCTGCGGCGGGCCTTGTCCGTCGTCACCGGATCGCGGTCGATGCCCAGGACCCGGCCCCGCGGCCCCACGATCTCGGCGGCCAGCATCGACACGTCACCCATCCCCGAACCGAGGTCGAGGACGGACATGCCGGGCCGAAGACCGCCCAGCCGCAGGAAGCGATCCGTCGAGGGCCGCAGAATCCGCGCCTGGAGCATGAGACGCCGGTGCTCCAGGTCCGAGCTTCCGAGCGGGTAGTCGGCGTGTGCGTCGGATGTCGTGCCGACGGCCGACAAGGTGTGTTCGTTCATTGTTCTTCCCGTGACACGTTGGATTTCGACGAGCTGCGGATTCGGGGGCCGTGGCCGAGGCGTGTCGGTGGGCGTGACGAGGCTCGTCGTTGATGGGGCTCTCCTCAGCCTTCTGTGGCAGAGCGGGAACGGGCCACCGAGCACAGGTCGCGCACAACTCCGGCCACCTGCCCAGCCGTGTCCGCCGTGGGGGTCAACTTAAGCGGACTGTCGTCCGCTAGCCGGGTCGAAAGTAACGGACGGCTGTCCGGTTGGCAAGAGTGAACGTGGACGCCAAGCCGCGCGACTCGGCCTGGTGCGGGTCTGGCGCCGGGACCGCGACCTGCCCACGGCCGGCCGTCCCGGCCGAACCCGTTCGCCCGCTATGGTTTCCCTTAAGTGGACGGTAGTCCGATATCGGGATCAAATATGTCGGGCGGTCGTTCGGTCGGTGAGGGCTTCCGTTGCGGGCCTGGAAGGAGGACGGGTGGAGTCGAGGAACGACGTACCCCAGCGCTCGGACGCGCAGCGCAATCGCGAGCGGATTCTGGAGGTGGCGCTGGTCGAGCTGTCGCGTTCGGCGGACGTCCCATTGACCGTGATCGCCAAGAAGGCCGGTGTCGGGCAGGGGACGTTCTACCGCAACTTCCCCCATCGCGAGGCGCTCGTCCTGGAGGTGCACCGCCATGAGGTGCAGCAACTCACCGACAGCGCGGCCGAGTTGCTGAAGACCAGGGAGCCCGACCGGGCCCTGCGTGAGTGGATGGACCGCCTCGCCCGCTTCGCCATGGCCAAGGCCGGCCTGGCCGACGCGCTGCGGCAGGCCACCCGTGCGACGGGCGGTCCGGACAGGCCGGGGTACTCCCTGGTGGTCGACGCGATCGAGATGCTCCTCGACGCCAACCACGAGGTCGGTGCCATCCGCCCGGGGCTGACCTCCGACGACTTCCTCCTGGCCATCGCGGGCATCTGGCAGATCGACGTCGGCGGCGACTGGCATGCGCAGGCCACCCGGCTACTGGACCTCATCATGGACGGCATGCGCGCGGGAGCGCCCGGGCGGAGGTGAAGGCTCGCTCACCCGCGGGTCAGGCCCAACTCGCCGGCCCGCACGCCGGCTTGGAAGCGTGACTCCGCGCCCAGCGTGACGAGGAGCTCGGCGACCCTGCGGCGGTAGGTGCGCAGCGATACGCCCAGTTCACGTGCGGCCACGACGTCGGTCACGCCGGAGCCCAGGGCGTACAGCACCTCGCGGGCCCGCGCGCCGATCAGGGGCCGGTCGGCGGCGAAGAAGGCCGCCAGGTCGGTGGCCGTCTCCCACGCGGCCTCGAACAGCGCGTACGCCCCGCTGACCAGGGCGGGTTCGGCGCTCATCTTGTACGTACGGCGGCCCCGGCCACGAGCGGACGGGGCCGACACCGTGGAGTCGGTGAGGATCATGGTCCGCCGGTCGATGAACACCGCTCCCTGGAGCAACGGGGTTGCGGCGATGCGCACTTGCATGCCGTGCTCGACCATCTCGCCCAGGATCTGCCGGTCCCGCTCGTCGGCCAGCGCGACGGCACTGTAGAGCTTCCGGGCTCGACGTGCTCCGTCCCCCCTCATCCGCAGGCGGGCGGCCTCGCGGGTGCCGGGCCAGGTGTCGAGGTCGCGCGCGGTGTTGACCCATTCCGCGTCGTCCGACTCCGTCAAGGGTCTGATCCGCGCCCGAAGCTCAAGGTCACCGTTGAGGACCATGATCTGTGGCATGTGTTCATTGTGCCGGTGGCAGCAAGGTGCCAGCACCTGGTCCGCACGGTGCGCGGTGTGGACGCTGGGCCCATGAGCAACGCATTTCGTCTCGGCGGCGACCTGGCCGTCAACCGGCTCGGTTTCGGAACCATGCGCCTGCCGTCCCAGCAGGGCATGGGCGGCCCCGCCCGCGACCCCGAGAACGGCCGTGCCGTACTGCGCCGCGCCGTCGAACTCGGCGTCAACCACATCGACACCGCCGACTTCTACGTCAGCGCGGGCGGTGCGGTGCGCGCGAACACCCTGATGCGCGAGGCCCTGTCCCCCTACCCGGCCGACCTGGTCATCGCCACCAAGGTGGGCCCCGTCATCCGCTCCGACGGCCTTCACCAGGCCACCCCGGCCGACCTGCGGGGCCTTGTCGAGGCCAACCTCGAAGGCCTGGGCGTGGACCGCCTCGACCTGGTCTACCTGCGCATCGGTGCCATGGAACCCCCGCGCGGCGAGTCCCTCGCCGAGCGCTTCGAAGCCCTCGCGGTGCTGCGCGAGGAGGGCCTGATCCGTCACCTCGGCCTGAGCAACGTCGACATCGACCATCTCGCGGAGGCCCGCGCCGTCGCACCCGTGGTGGCCGTGCAGAACCACGCCGGCCGGAGCCACGAAGCGGACCTCCTGGCCGCCTGCGAGGAGTCCGGCATCGGTTGGGTGCCGTTCTTCCCGGTGGGCGGCGGCCGCGAACCCGACGACGAGCGGCTGGCCAAGGTGGCGGCGCGGCACGGTGTCACGGCCCACCGGATCAGTCTGGCCCGGCTGTTGGCGTCCTCCCCGGTCGCCCTGGCCATCCCCGGCACCGGCTCGCTGTCTCACCTGGAGGACAACATGGCCGCAGGCGAGATCACCCTCACCGAGGAGGACCTCGCCGACCTCGCCTGACCTCGACGCTTCGTCCTTCAGCCGGTCGAACGCACCCTTGTTAACCGGACTGATGTCCGGTACCTTCCTCGTATCGGACGGCTGTCCGGTTGTGTTCGCCGTCGGGGCTCACCCACGCCCGGCGGCGTGCCCGGGCGTTCGCACCGCACTCCCCCCACGCGGAAGATCTCCTTGCCATGACATCACTCAGCCTCGCTGCGACCGTCGCCATGTCGTCGACCTGGCCCTGACCGTCGTCAACGGCGTGCTCGCTGACGTGCGCCCGCCGTCGCCGTGTGTGCCCCGGCCCTGCGCCGCTTCGAGGCGAGGGGCCCCGCGGTCGGGCTTCGGACCGCATTCCAGACCATGCTTCCCCCTCCTTGCCTGGAGCAGAGTTGTCAACGAACCGTAGACGTGGCCGGGCGATCGGCGTGCTGCTGACCCCCGTCTTCGCCGGAGCCCTGGTGCTCACCTTCACTATCGTGCAGGCCCGAACGACAACCGTCCACGCTCCGGGTCCGGTGGCGCGACGGCATGGTCTCTACGCGGTGCGGCTCAGCGACACCTTCGACGACTCGCCCTCCACCTTCACCGCCCGGCTCACGGGCCCGCAGGCCGCGGCACTGGCCGCCGCGTCCGGCGTGGCGTCGGTGTCCCCGCTCCCGGCCAGTGCGTCGCTCGCGCCGACGCCGTCGGACTGCTCCCCGGCGACCGGCCCCGCCGCTCCCGCCCTCGTGCCTTCGCCGTCCCCCTTGCCCGCGCCATCCCCGCCGCCGGAAGACGGTGCCGAACCGGTCCAACCGGTCCCTGACCGCGGCCAAGCCGCGCGGACACCGTCCCGGGCGGCCACTTCCGGTCGTGGCGACGCTACGACCGGAAGGGAGAAGGAGGCCGCGGGGAAGACCGCGGCGTCTTCGTCCGGCGTCAGCCGTCTCCGTGGCCGGCCTGTTGGTGACCGACCGAAGGCGAGAGCGGACGCGGGTCGGGATCGGTTCCCTCAGTTCTCCAGGACGAAGACCGGCTTGTGGCCGGCGCGGTCGGAGGTCAGTACGTCGGGGATCTCGTCCCAGCCGTAGACACCGCTGGTGACCAGCTCGGGGTGGAGTGTGCCGGCGGCCACCGCGTCCAGGGTCGGTGTCATGTTCGGCCGCGCGTGCCCCTTGCCGTTGTGGAAGTGGACTCCGCGCTGGTACAGCGCGAGCAGGGGGAGCGGGACGTCGTCGAAGTAGATGCCGACGCTGTTGACGTGGCCCTCGGGCATGACCGACAGCAGTGCCTTGCGCAGTCGCTCTGGGTCGCATCCGGCGTCCACGGCGAGGTGGAAGTCCTTCTCCCGCTTGCCGTTGATGTCCTGGACCTCGGCGCCGAGCTGCTCGGCGACCTTCATCCTGACCGGGTCGTCGTCGTAGTAGACGGTGCGGGCGCCGGAGCAGTGGACCGCCACGTCGGCCGCGTACAGGCCGATGGAGCCGGTTCCGCCGAAGACCGCGATCTTCGGGTCGGTGATCCCGGCGACGGTCGGCATCACCGTCTCCCACCCGAGCGCGAGGTTGTCGCCGATGGAGGCCAGGTGGACGGGGTCGACCCCGGCGGGCAGCTTGGCGAGGTTGAAGTCCGCGTAGGGGACGCGGATGAGTTCGTCGAAGGTGCCGCCCCAGGCTCCGTTCACCGGAAGGCCGTACTGGGCGTCGCCGTGGACGAGGCAGCGGGCGGTGTGTCCGAGCCGGCACTGCGCACAGGTGCCGCAGGCGATGTGCCACGCGACGCCGACGACGTCCCCGACCGCGACGTTCGTGCAGTCGGGGCCGACCTCGACCACCGTGCCCACGCACTCGTGGCCGATGGGGAAGGGGCCGAATCCGGAGAACGGGGTCTTGTCGGCGATGACATGGTGGTCGAGATCGCAGGTCGTGGCCGCGAGCGGGCGCACGAGCGCGTCCGTGCCCTGGACGAGGGTGGGTGCGTCGACCTCGTCGAAGCGCAGCTGTCCGGGCGCGACGAACATCAGGCTCTTCACGGGAAAGCTCCTCGGTTTCATGGGATGCCGGGTTGGCCGGACTGGTCCGCCGGCCCGGTCACCGTGGTCGGTCAGACGGCGCCGCTGTGCGGATCGCCGGCGGGGACCGGGTCCAGGAAGACCAGGTCCGGCGCTCCGGCGAGTGCCTGGGCGAGGGCGGCGCCGATCTCCCGCATCGCGGCACCCTTCATGTGCGCGTCCAGCGCCTCCCGCGAGGCCCACTTCTCGATCATGACGAACTCACCGGTGGTGCCTGCCTTGCGGTGCAGTGCGTATCGCAGGCATCCGGGCTCGGCGTGCACCTTGGGCAGCGCCGCCGTCACCGTCGTCTCGACCAGTTCTTCCTGTCCCGGCTTGGCGACCATCGTCGCGACCAGGACCACCGGCTCGGTCATGTGTTACCCCTCTCCCGTTATGACGAACGTTATAACCATGGCAGATGTCGCTGCGGCTGTTCACAGCGGCTGACGGGATCTCGGGTCAGCCTCCGGTCCGGATGTCGTCCGCGGCCGGGCGAACCGACGCGCGAGGCACACCGCGCAACTCGCGGCGCAGGCTCGCCCGCGCGATGTCGGCCACGTCGAGCAGATAGGTCTGGCGCATCCGCCACGGGGTGCGGTGACCTTGCCGGGGGAAGCTCCGGACGCCCCGCCGGACGTAGCCGGACGCCAGCTCGATCATGGGCTGCTCCCGGACGCCGGGCTCCGCGGGCGGGGTGACCGCAGCGAGGTCCGCGCGGCGCATGTGCTTGAGCACGCGGCACACCAGCCGCGCGGTGAGGTCCGCTCGCATCGTCCAGGAGAGGTTGACGTAGCCGAAGCAGAGCGCGAAGTTCGGTACGTCGCTGAGCATGGTGCCCCGCCACAACAGGTGACGCGCGGGGTCGACCGGCTCGCCGTCGACGCTGACCGCGATGTGTCCGAACGCCAGCATGCGCAGCCCGGTCGCCGTCACCACGATGTCGGCCGGCAGCACCCGGCCCGACCGCAGCCGGATCCCCTCCGGGACGAAGCGGTCGATGTGAGCGGTGACCACGTCGACCTCCTCGCGCTCGATCGCCTTGAACAGGTCGGCGTCGGCCGTGATGCACACCCTCTGGTCCCACGGCGCGTACGGCGGGGTGAAGTGCTCACGCACCGCCTCCTCGCCGATCCGTCGCGCGGCGGCCCTGGTCAGCAGCGTCCGCGCCCGGTCCGGGAAACGCCGGCAGTAGTGGTAGAAGCCGTTGGAGTAGGCGGCGTTGCGCGCCCTGACGACCCGGTGCGCCGGCCCGGCGGGCAGTCGGCGCCGGACCCTGGCGGCGAACCGGTCCCGCCGCGGCAACGCGCTGACCCAGGTCGGTGTGCGCTGCAGCATGGTCATGCTCGCCGCGTCGCGCGCCATCGCGGGGACCACCGTGATCGCCGTCGCGCCGCTGCCGATCACGACGACCCGCTTGCCGGCGTGGTCGAGCCCGTCGGGCCAGAACTGCGGATTGACCACCGTGCCGGCGAAGGACTCAACACCCGGGAACTGTGGGTCGTGCCCGCGCTCGTAGTCGTAGTAGCCGGTGCACAGGTAGAGGAACGAGCAGGTCACGGTGGACCGCCGCGGCCCGTCCTCGCCGCCGCCCTGCTCGGCGGTGACCGTCCAACGGGCCGTCGCGGCCGACCAGTTGGCCGCCACCACCTTCGTGGAGCAGTGGATGCGGCGGTCGATGCCGAACCGGTCGACGGTGCGCCGCAGGTAGTCGAGGATCTCGTCCCCGTCGGCCATCGAGTTCTCGCCCGTCCAGGGCTGGAACGGAAAACTGAGCGTGTAGATGTCGGAGTCGGCGCGGACGCCCGGATACCGGAACAGGTCCCACGTCCCGCCCAGGGACGCGCGGGCCTCCAGCACGGCGTACGACCGATCGGGACACCGCGACTGCACCCGGTACGCGGCGTCGATACCGGAGATCCCCGCGCCGACGATCAGGACGTCGACATGACCGGGCAGTGAGGAAGGGTGAGGGGAAGGGGGCATGGCACCCGAGTATGGAAGCGCTCCGAGGGCGCCGCTTGGCCCTGGGCGACAAAAATTTAACCCCGCGCGACACGCGGTGCGGGAGACGCGTGCCTCGCGTCACGACGGACCTGCGTCGGCGTCCGGCCGAACCAACGGCGCGCGGCACGGGTGAGTGCCGCCTGCCCGGCCAGCTCCACCAGCGACGCGACCTGGGAGAACGGCATGTCGGTCGCCGTCAGGAGCCGGTGCGCCGCGTTCTTGCGGACGCCGTCGAGGATCGCCTGGAACGAGGTGCCCTCCTGCGCCAGTCGCCGTTGCAGCGTGCGGGGATGCAGGTGCAGCCACTCCGCGACCAGGTCGATCCGCACCGAGACCGTGCCCAGCGCGCGGGCCACCGCCGATCGCACCATGGTCGTGGTGCTCTCGCGCGGATCGGTGTAGTGCGCCTCCAGGTACTCCACGACCATGCGCCGCAGTTCGGGGTTGACCGGGGTCGACATCGGCCGGTCGAAGAGCTTCGTCGGCACCCGCAGCAGGGCGCGGCCGGTGTCGAACCGGACCGGCGCGCCGAAGAAGTCGGTGTACACCGACTCGTCGGTCAGCGGTGGATGGGGCATGTGGACCCCGAGCAGCTCGTATCCGCCGCTCATCGTGATGAGGTTGCGGTGCAGCATCCCCAGGCCCGCGTCGATCGTCTGCGGCTCGTAGGGGACGTCCGGATGCAGCATCCGGTATTCGACGGCCCCCACTCCCGCACACCGCTCGGGATCGTCCGTACGGGACAGGCGGATGCCCTGGTTGTGCACGAACAGGAACCGGGAGGCGCAGTTCAGGCCCTCGCCGACCGTGTCGCAGTTCCCGACGGCCAGGGCCAGCGGGCCGAGCATCGACATGTCCTGGTACGCCGCCAGCCGCAGCCCCAGATCCGGACGGTCCAGCCGCTTCGCCGCGCGGCGGATGATCCGCCCGGCCGTCACCGTCGGGAGCAGGCCGTGATCGGAGTCCAGATCTCCGGGCGAGACGCCGAACTCGGCCAAGAGCGCCGCCCCGTCGCCGCCGAGATCATCGATCAGACGATCGATGCCGCGGATGGCGGCGGCCCGGATCTCCATCTGCATACGTCACCCGTATCGTCGCCGGTCGGTGGGGCACGGTCTTCGCGAGGTAGACTATGACGAACGTCATAACCATGGGGAGGGTGCAGGTGCCCAGAAGCAGCACGCCGTCGCGCGAGCGGATCGTGGCCGGCGCGGCCGACATGATCAGCCGGCGTGGTCTGAGTGCCACGAGCATCCGGGAGATGGCCAAGCACGCCAAGGCGCCGCTCGGCTCGACCTACCACTACTTCCCCGAAGGCAAGCAGCAGTTGGCCACCGAGGCCGTCCGCTACACCGGTGAGTGGGTGGCCCGGAGCCTGCGCAGGGAGCTGGAGGCGGGGCCGGCCGCGGGCTTGAGGGCCTTCCTCGACCTGTGGCGCGGGATCGTCGTGGAGAGTGACTTCCATGCCGGCTGCCCGGTCCTGGCGGTGGCCATCGAGGAGCCCCCGGCCGACGAGGTCCCGCCCGCCCTGGCAGCCGCGGCCGAGGTCTTCGACCAGTGGGAGGCCCTGCTCGCCGCCTCTCTGCGGGAACACGGCGTCGAGGCCGACGAGGCCGCGCAGCTCGCGACGCTCGTCGTCGCCGCGGTGGAGGGCACGGTGGCCATGTGCCGTGCCAAGCGCAGCACAGAGCCCCTCGACCGCACCGCCGACCAGCTCCAGGCCCTCGTCGCTGCCGCCACGAGGGGGTGACCCGGGCGGCGGCCGGCCGTCCCCGCCAGTCGCGAGCTTCGGGAGCGGCCCTTGGCGTCCCTGCGTTCGCGCGGCTCCGCGCCGCCACTGTCTCCGCGTCACGCGCCGAATGCGGCCCGGATGACCTTGACCTTCTCCTCGGTGAACACACCAGTGTCGAGCAGGGACAGGACGGACAGCACGCCACCGCTGGAACCCCAGCTGCCCTCGTCGATGACGCGGAAGTTGACCCACCAGCTCGGCGACGGCTCCGACAGCCCGCAGGCATCGGCCAGCGCGGCCAGAACGCGCTCGATGACCGCGGTCCTGACCTCCTGCCGCCAGTCTCCGTCCATCACCGCCACGTCGATCACCATGACATCGGCGTCCGGGTCGATGTCCGCGAGGAGCCGACCGCCGATCGCCATCATGTCGGGCTCCCGCTCGACGAAGTGCACCTGGAACCCGACCCGCGCGGGCGGAGCGAACTGCCCCACTTCGGGCACGAGGACCGCGTCCGTCAGCGTCTCGGCCAGCCGGCGGCGCTGCTCCTGGCTCAGGCGCCCCGTCGGGGTGTTCACGGTGATGATCGTCATGACACGCTCCTATGACAGTCGTTATAGACGGTCGGACGATACACGCCTCTCCTCGCCTCGGCCCCGCGCGCCGGCCCGCGACGGACGGGCCTACTCGCCGCCGAGCCACAGGTCGGTGGACTGCTCGGACAGTACAGTGTCCAAAATAGGTAAGTGATCTTCGCATTTAAGGGGGTGGGGAGCTGGGGGGCCGCCGACCGTACGGCGTCCTGCGCTCGGCTCAGGCGGAACGGCGGCCGGTCAGGCCCACGAGGACGGGCCCGGTCGGGGAGGTCACCAGATCGGCCACCGTCAACGGGTCGAGAGCGGCGTAGAAGGCCTCCTGGGCCTCGCGCAGTGCCCGGCGCAGTCGGCACGCCGCTCGCAGGGGACACGGCGGATCGTCGTCGCAGGCCACGACCTCGCCCTCGCCCTCCAACTCCCGCACCAACCAGCCGACCGACGCGTGCCGCCCCAGCTCGGTCAGCTCCAGCCCGCCACCGCGACCCCGGCGGGCCTCCAGGACGCCGAGGTGTTGCAGACGGGTGATCGCCTTGGCCATGTGGCTGGCGGGCACACCCATGGTCTCCGCCACCTCTCGGGTGGTCGGAGACTCGTCCTGCTCGGAGACCGCCAGACGCATCACGGCACGCAGTGCCAGGTCGGTGAACTTCGTCAACCGCATGCGAGGACGCTATCAAATACGAATGCCAGACTCGCATTTATGGGGTGGGTGTGGACCGTGCGTCAGACGGCGAGCCGGTTGTACCTGCGGATCTGCGTGGAGAAGATCCGGGAGGGCGTGAGGCGGCGCAGCGTGCTGAACCGGGTGGCCGGCGGCCCTTCGGTGGAGCGCGGCTTCGGATTCCGGGCCTGAAGATCGACGAGAGGTTGATTCCCGTTCCATGGTGGGCGTTGTAGCGTCGGCGTGTGCCGTGCCGGCCGGTGCGGTGTCCCGCTGGACCAGGAGAGACCAGGAGAGACGCGATGTCCCCGACGATTCGCAGGGCCGTCATCCCCGCCGCCGGACTCGGCTCCCGTCTGCTGCCCCTGACGAAGGCGACACCGAAGGAGATGCTTCCTGTCGGCGACAAGCCGGTCATCGAGCACACCGTGCGGGAGCTGGTGGACTCCGGCATCACCGACATCACCATCGTCGTCTCCGGCGGCAAGAGCCTCATCCAGGACCACTTCCGCCCCAACCCCGCCCTCGTCGAACAACTCCGCGAGGACGGCAAGACGGCCTACGCGGACGCCGTGCAGGAGATCGCGGACCTGGCCCGCCGGGGCCACATCACCTACCTCGACCAGTACGGCCCGTACGGCAACGGCACCCCGGTCCTGAACGCCGCCCGCTCCTTCGGCGACGAACCGGTCCTGGTGCTGTGGCCCGACGACGTGTTCGTGGCCGAGGTCCCCCGCGCCCAGCAGCTGATCCGCGCGTACGAGCAGACCGGCTGTCCGGTGCTGGCCCTCCTGCCGATGGACCCCACCGAGTCCCAGCGCTACGGCGTGCCCATCGTCAAGGAAGACCTCGGTGGCGGCCAACTGCGGATCACCGGCCTGGTCGAGAAGCCCGAACCGGCCGCCGCCCCGTCGTCGTACGCGGCCGTCGGCGGCTACGTCGTCACCCCCGGCATCATCGACGAACTGCGCGAGCAGACCCGCCGCTGGTACGAGCACAGGACCGGCGAGGTCTACCTGACCGACGCCATCAACGCCTACGCCGCCACCCGCGCGGTGTACGGGCAGGTCATCGAAGGCCGCTGGTACGACACCGGCAATCCGGCCGACTACCTGGTCGCCCAGATGGCCTTCGCCCTGTCCCACCCCGAGTACGGCCCCGTCCTGCGCGACCTGGTCGCCGGACTCGACACCGGATCCGCTGACGCCGCTCAGCCGTAGGCCACGGTGCCACCACCGCCGAACACTGTTGGCGAAACGGTGTCAACGCGGCCCGGGACGCACAGCCTCCCCGCTGCGGCCGATCACCGTGTTCCGGGCTTCGCGGCACGGTAGAGGCCCCGCCCCGCGCGCCGGACACGGGACGTGCCGACGAGCCGGTCGAGCGTGCTGCGCACCGCGTTGATGCTTCCGCTGTCGGTGTCACGACCGAGTGCCGCCGCGACATCACGGGCCCGCACGTCGACGTCCCCGACCTCGGCGAAGTACTCCATGATCTGCTCGGTGAGCTTGCCGTACCTCTTGTGCCCGTCGGACTCCTCGGTGAGATCCCCGCGCCGGGGAGGGGCCGGATCCGCGCCCGCCTCGACGGATGCCGAGGCCGGTTCCGGTTCCCGTTCCGACACGGTGGTGGCCGGGCGCAGCAGCGCGGTCTCCAGGGCGCCGAGGGCCCGCTGCACCGAGCCGAGATGTGCCACGACCGCGGCCAACTCCCTTTCCAGCGCCTGCTTCTGGAGCTCCAGGCGGGCCAGCTCCGACTGCAGGCTCTCGGCGGTGAGCTCGATGTCGTGTGGCGTGTGGGTCACAGAGACCATGTGTTCCTCCCATGGATTCCCCTGGAAAGCATCATATGCAGTGGTTTCCCACCGGTGGGTACGTCACTGGAACCCACCGTTTTCCGAACACGGAGCGCCTCACCGCCCTGATCCAGGAGTCCGGCGCCTACCGGGGGACGTACGCCTCGATCATCTCCGGTTACCGGGTCACCGCCGACTACATCGCCCGGCACCGGGTCTTCGTGGCCGTCGACGCGGACGGGCGGTTGCTCGGCTTCTACGCCCTGGTGGTGGAGCCGCCGGAACTGGATCTGGCGTTCGTGGCCGATGACGCGCAGGGAAGGGGCGTCGGCCGACTCCTCATCGAGCACATGATCGGTCAGGCCAGGGAGGTCGGCCTGACCGATGTGCGCGTGGTCTCCCACCCTCCGGCCGAGGAGTTCTACCGGCATCTGGGCGCCGAGCGGGTGGGGACGATCGCCCCGTCGCCGCCGAAGGTGGCCTGGGAGCGCCCCGAGTTGCGGTTCAGGGCGGCCCTGCGATGAGGCGCGGTAGTCACTCGGAGCCGCCCGCCATCCGGTCGGACTCGCTGCGCAGGACGCAGAATTCGTTGCCCTCGGGGTCGGCGAGGATCGCCCAGCCGGAGCCGTCGGGATTGCGGTGGTCGGCGACGAAGGTGGCACCGATCCCGAGCAGCCGTTCCACCTCCTGATCCCGTGAGGTCTCGGGGCGCAGACACAGATGGATCCGGTTCTTGACCTTCTTGGCCTCGGGCACCTGGTTGAAGTACAGCACCGGGCCCTCCGCCAGCGGCACCTGTGTCTCCCGATCACCCGGCCTGTCCTCCGGATGCTGGGGCCGGCCGGTCACCCGGCTCCAGAACCGGGCCAGTTCATAAGCATCCGCACAGTCGATCGCCACGTTCTGCACCACCGAAACCATGCGCGCCAGCATTCCTGACATCCGCCACGGACGCCACAACGGACGCCACACAGGTACGCCCCGTGGCGGATCAGGCGCTCAGGGACTCCACGTACGGCACCAGCTTCTCCGGGTTCATCATCCACATGATCCGGTCGATCCCGTCGGGGGACGCGTCGACGGACAACAGCGCCACCGCGTCACCGTCGGCGGAGATGAGAACGGCCGGCCGCCCATTGGCCTCCACCCACCGGGTGTCCGTCGGGGGCCAGAACCGGGGCGCGAAGGCCACGAGGTACTTGGAGACGTGCGTGCGGCCGACGACCGGAATCCTCGACGCGCCCCGCATTCCGCCGCCGTCGGAGTAGCTGACGACGTCCGCGGCGAGGACGTTCTCCAGCACCGCCAGATCACCGGTCCGCGCGGCGGCGAGAAACACCTCCAGCAGCCGTTTGTGATCGGCCGGGTCGACGCGCTCCTTGCGCTCGGAGGCCAGGTGTTTGCGGGCCCGGCTGACCAGCTGGCGGGTGTTGCCCTCGCTCGTCTCCAGGATGTCCGCGACCTGGTGGTAGGGGTAGTCGAAGGCTTCCCTGAGGACATAGGCCGCCCGCTCCACCGGGTTCAGCTTCTCCAGGAGGAAGAGGACCGCCAGTTCGAGCGCCTCGGCCCGCTCCGCCCCCACCTGCGGATCCAGGCTGGTGTCGAGCGGCTCGGGAAGCCACGGGCCGACGTACGACTCCCGCCGTACCCGGGCGGACTGGGCGACGTTGATGGACAGTCGCGTGGCGATCGTCGTCAGGAAGGCCAGCGGCTCGCGGACGGAGGCGCGGTCGGTGTTCTGCCACCGCAGCCAGGTGTCCTGGACGACGTCCTCGGCCTCCACAGCGCTGCCGAGCATGCGGTAGGCGATACCGAAGAGCCGCGGACGGGCCGCGAGAAACTCCCTGGTCGCCCGGTCGAGGGAACCGGTGCCATCCCCAGTCTGCATGGTCGTCCCCTCGTATCCGAAGGCCACCATGCTACAAGTCGCCGCAGCCGCGCTGGAAACACGGTGTCACTCACTGTGCCCGTGTGACACGATGCTCGGTCCCGTCCACCGATGAAGGGCCCCGCATGCCTGCGATTCTGATCCACGGCGTCCCCGACACCCACCGCGTATGGGACGGCGTACGCCGACACCTGACCCGGAGCGACGTGGAGGCCTGGGACCTGCCCGGGTTCGGCGCACCGCGTCCGGCCGGCTTCGGCTCCACCAAGGAGGAGTACGTCGACCTGCTCGTCGAACGGCTGGAGGGGATCGGCGAGCCGGTGGACCTGGTCGGCCACGACTGGGGCTGCATCCTCACCGCGCGCATCGCGTCCCTGCGGCCCGACCTGGTCCGCACATGGGCCGGGGGCAGCGGGCCGATCAGCGCCGAGTACGTCTGGCATCCGGTCGCCCAGGTGTGGCAGGACCGGGCCGAGGGCGACCGTTTCATGGCCGAGCTGAAGGCGGAGGCATTCGCCGCCGACCTGGTGGCGGGCTTCGACGTCCCCCCGGACCTGGCCGAGGAGATGGCCGGCCGGGTGGACGGGCCGATGAAGGACAGCATCCTCCGGCTCTACCGCTCCGCCGTGACCGTGGGCGCGGAGTGGGAACCGGCTCTCGCGCAGGCCTCCGCGCCGTCCCTTGTCTTCTGCGGGGCGCTGGACCCGGCCTGTCCGGTCGAGTTCGGCCGGAAACTGGGCGTCGCCCTGCGCGCGACCACGGTCGCCGAACTCGACTGCAACCACTGGACGCTGCTCCAGCGGCCCGCCGAGGTGGCCGCCCTCCTGGAGGCGCACTGGAGCGCGCGCACGGGCGGCTGACCGGGCGGCCGGCCAGGGGGTGACAGGGGGATGACCGGGGGCGTCGATGACCGCGGGTGCGGTGTCGACGTAAGGGTTTCGTCATCACTTATCTGCTGTACGACGGCCGCCCGTCCCGTTGGATGGGTGGTGACGGGGACGTTCTCACGAAGCGAGGCGGGAATGGGGCGCGTGCGCAAGATGCTGGGCAGGCCGTGGGCCATCGGGGTGTTGGTGGTGGCCGTGGCCGGTGCCGGCCTGGGGCTGTACTGGTTCCAGCCGTGGAAGCTCTGGCAGGACGAGACGGTCGAGGAGGCCCTGCCCGGTGTCGTGGTGACGCCGGCCCCCGAGGCGGACGCACCTTCCGAGGCCGACGCCTCCACCCCGGCAGCGAAACCGACGCCGACGCCTGAGTCCGGGCCCCGGACCGTGGCCGACGGTGAGCTGATCAGCCACGAGCACACCACCTCGGGCACGGTGAAGCTCGTACGGCTCGCCGACGGCTCCCATGTCGTCCGGCTGGAGAACCTCGACACCAGCAACGGCCCGGACCTGCGGGTGTGGTTGACCGACGCGCCGGTGAAGGAGGGGCGGGCGGGCTGGCACGTCTTCGACGACGGCGCGTACGTCAGCCTCGGCAAGCTCAAGGGCAACAAAGGCAGCCAGAACTACCCCCTGCCCGCGGACGTCGATCCGGCCGAGTTCACCAGTGTCAGCATCTGGTGCGACCGGTTCGACGTGTCCTTCGGCGCGGCCGAACTCGCCCGCGAGGTCTAGGCCGAGGCGCCCGGGACCACCTTGATGTTGAACGTGTGGGCGCCCAGACCGTTCGCGATGCCCATGAAGAGCAGGGCGAAGTGTTCCTGGCCGCGTGCGGTGGTGAGGTCGCCGATGTCCAGCTGGGACGAAGCGGGCCAGCCGAGGTCGGTCAGCAGGCGGGCGGTGGTCCGCTTGGCCTCGGCGTCGTTGCCGGAGAGGAAGACGGTGCTGGGGCCCTCCAGAGCGTGAGGGGCGATCATCACGGTGGAGTCCATGGTGCACAGCGTCTTGACGACGGGGGTCAGCGGGAAGGCCTCCTGGATCTGTTCGGCCAGGCTGCTGTTGGGGTGCGAGAGCTCGGTGAAGTCGTCGGAGAGACCGACCCCGACATCGATCAGCAGGGTGCCGGCCAGCGCCGGCGCCCCGATGGAGCGCAGCAGGTCCACGGAGACGGTCCCCGGAGTGGCGTTGACCAGCACCTCCGCGTGGGCGGCCGTCTCGGCCAGACCCTCCACGCGGAAGGCGAGGTCCGTCCGCTCCTTGGGGTGGCGCGAACCGAGGAGGACGTCGTGTCCTGCCGCGCTCCAGCCCTGGGCCAGAGCGCGGGCGACATTGCCGGTGCCAAGCAGTCCTATACGCATGCTGCGACGCTAACCGCCCCCAAGACGCGGCGGATCGGGCCGCGGGACCAGGCGGGACCGGCACCAAAGACGTAGTTCCGTGGGCTACCGCTGGGCGCTGTTGCGGCGCCGCACGGCGAAGACCACCGCCGTGAGCGCGACGACGAACACGGCGGCGATGCCGGTCCAGGCGACGGCGGACATGCCGTTGTCGTCGTCGTTCGCGGTGTCGGCGGCGACCTGGGTGTCCGGTGAGGCGGCCGGCTCCGTGGTCGGAGTGGGGGACGCCGACGGGGTGTCCGGTGCGCTGGGGGAGGGGCTGACCGGCTTCGCGCCCGGGGCGGCCGCCTTGAGTGCGAGGACCGGGGCCTCGTTGCCGTGCCCGTGGTCGCCGCCGGAGTCGTTCAGTTCGATCCAACGGTCGACCTTGCCGTCGCCGTAGGTCTGAAGCGTCTTGAACACCAGCTCCTTCGCGTCGGGCAGCTGCCGAACCACGACCGAGTGCTCGACATCGGCGCCGACCTTCAGGGCCGGGCCCTTCACGGCGTAGCCGTCGGCCGTGGTGCTGAACTTCCAGCCCTCGGGGCCCTTGCCGTAGGCCACGTCGGCGGGCGTGATGCCCTTGGGCAGGATCACCCGCAGCTCGGTGATCCCGGCCGTGCCGGACTCCGACTCGGCCGTGAAGGTGAGGGCCACGTTCTGGGCGAGGGCCTGGGCGTTGTCGGACTCGACCTCCACATGGGCGGCGGCCGGAACGGCGGTGAGCAGGACGGCGGTTGCCGCGGCGGCCGCGGCAACCGCCGTACGCGCCAGGGTGATGCGGGACATGGATGTCTCTCCAGGCAAGGGGACGGGGCGAAGGGCCGTACGGCGAACGGTGTGAACCGCCGCTCGGGCCGGGTCAGTTGACGAGTGGGGCTGCCACCGCCGGGGGAGGGCCCCGCCGGATCACCGCGTCCGCGAGGATCCGGCTCATGGCCGGCCGTCGCTCGCGCTCGGTCGGCAGGAGGAGCTGCACCCCGGCGCCCGCGGGCGCCGCCGCTCGTCCCGCGACCAGGGCGCGGGCGACGGCGAGGCGGCCCCGGACCGTCCCGCACACGGTCGTCACCTCGCGGGCCAGTGCCCAGCACGCCGCGTCCGCCCGGTGCAGCAGGACCGCGACGAGCACGGCGACCAGCGCGTGCGCGACCGTCATGGCCACGGAGTGGTGGAGCCGTTCCTGCCAGGGCGGACCGGGGTCGCGCGGGACGCCGGCACCGGCCCGGACGGGCGCGGACGCGGGCCCGTGATGCGGCGCGTGCGCCCGCTCCAGGGGCCGGGGGTGCGCGGTCAGCGTCAGCCACAGGTGCAGCCCCGACTGTCCGGCGACGCCGCAGACGACGACCGTGGCCGCGCGCCGGGGGCGGCGCGCGCCGGCGAGCCCCAGCCCGAAGAGCACGGCGCCCGCGGCCGCGCCCTGCGCCCAGGGTGGCGGGCCGGGGGAGAGCAGATGGTGGGCGCTCGTCCCCAGCAGCGTGCCGACGGCGGCGAACACCGCCGCCCGGAGGACGGGCAGCGGTGCGCGCGACGATGTGACCGGCTGGTGCATGGCCCGCTCATCATGGGCCATCGCTCATGCGCTCGGCAGGCGGGTCGGGGAAAGAGGCCGAGACCTCACGGACGGCGCACCGGACGGGCGGCCCCCGGACCGCCTTGCCGACCGACGCCTCACCGGCGCACACCCCGGGTCCGGGCAGGGACCGTCGGGGCGGCCGGGACCGCGGGGGCCGCCGGGCCCGGAACGGCCGTTCCCGGTCCGTCGTCCTCGCCGTGGCCGAATCGGCGGAAGAGCGTTCCCGGCCACCAGAACCACCGCCCCAGGTCGATGGCGAGGGCGGGCACGAGGACCGTGCGGACGAGGAAGGTGTCCAACAGGACGCCGATGCCGACGAGTACGCCCATCTGGGCCATGGTGACCAGCGGCAGTCCGGCGAAGACGGCGAAGGTGGCGGCGAGGACGACACCGGCGGAGGTGATCACGCCGCCGGTTCTCGTCAGCCCCTCCAGGACGCCCCGGGTCGGACCGAGGCGCGTGGCCTCCTCCTTCACTCGGTGCATGAGGAAGATGTTGTAGTCGATACCGAGCGCGACCAGGAACACGAAACCCATGAGGGGGATCGACCAGTCGACGCCCGCGTGGCCCAGGACCTGTTCGAACAGGAGGTTCGAGGCGCCCAGGGCGGCGAGGTACGACAGCACCACCGTGGCCAGGAGCAGCAGCGGGGCGACGAGGGCCCGCAGCAGCCCGATCAGGACACCGAGGACGACGAGCAGCACGATCGGGATGACGGTCGTGAGGTCGCGGCCGGCGGCGCGCTGGGTGTCCAGCGCCTCGGCGGTGCTGCCGCCGACCAGCGCGTCCATCGGACGCACGGCCGCGCGCAGGTCGTCGATGGTGCCCTTGGCCGCCGTACTGTCCGGGGCGTCGGCCAACACCACGGACAGCGTGGTGAGTTCGCCGTCCGGGGTGCGGTCTGCGCCGTCCTCCACCCGCGCGACGCCGTTGACCGCGGCGGCGGCCGTACGGACCTCGGCCGCCCGGTCCGTGCCCGTGACGACCTTCGCGGGATCGGAGGCGCCCGAGGGATAGTGCGCGGAGATCCGCTCCTGGGCGACGACCGACTCGGGCTTGTCCTGGAACAGCTCGGCCTGGGTGAGGCCCATGGACATGCCGGCCGCGCTCAGCGCGAGCACCCCGGTCACGGCGACGGACATCAGCCACGACCAGCGGGGCCGCAGGGCGACGGCGGAACCGATCCGGGACCACACCGTGTCCGCCTTGCGGGCGGGCGGGCCGTGGCGCGGGATCAGCGGCCAGAACACCCAGCGGCCCGCGACGACGAGCAGCGCCGGCAGCACGGTGACCATCGCGAGGAAGGTACAGACGACCCCGACCGCGCCGACCAGGCCCAGCGAGCGCGAGGAGTTGACGTCGGCGAAGGCCAGACAGGCCAGTCCCACGGCGATGGTGGCGGCGGACGCCAGGATCGCCGGGCCGGAGCGGCGCAGCGCGACGCGCATGGCCGTGTGCCGGTCCTCGTGGCGGTGGAGCTCCTCGCGGTAGCGGGCGATCAGCAGTAGCGCGTAGTCGGTGCCGACGCCGAAGACGAGCACCATCAGCACGCCGGCGCTCTGCGGATCCACGGGCAGGCCGGCGTGCCGGGCCAGCAGGTAGGTGCAGACCTGGGTGAGGACGGCCGCGAAGCCGACCGAGAACAGCGGGAGCAGCCACAGCACGGGACTGCGATAGGTGATCAGCAGCAGGACCGCCACCACCAGACCCGTGGCGAGCAGCAGCGTCGAGTCGAGGCTGTCGAAGACCGCCACCGAGTCGGTGAGAGAGCCGGCGGGGCCGCCGACCTCGACATCCACGCCGGGCGGTGCGTTCGCGTGGGCGATCTCCCGCAGCTCGTCGACCTTGGCGGTGACGTCGTCCTCGCTGTCCAGCGGGACCACCGTCATCAGGGCCCTGCCGTCGTCCGACGGGACCGGCCGCGAGACCTCCTCGCCGACGGGCGCGAACCTCGCGAACGCACTCCGGTCGGCCGCCGCCTTCGCGCCCGGGGCGGCACCGGTGTAGACGACCACGGCCGGCACGATCGTGTCCGTACGGAACTTCTCCAGCTCGGTGTTGACGCGCGCGGACTCGGCCCCGCGCGGCAGGAAGGCGTTGGCCCCCGTGTCCTCGACGTCACCGAGCTTTCCGGCCAGCGGGCCGAGCACGACGACCAGGATCAGCCAGGCCGCCAGCACCATCCTCCCCCAGAGGGGGGACCCCCAGCCGCCCCGCCCGCCGGGCGCACGGGCGACGCGCTGCAACAGTGCACGCATGAGTAATCTCCTTGGGTGGGAAGCGCGCCGCCGGTCGGTGACCGGCATCGGGGCGCACGGGACCCGCGCCACGGCGCACAGGGTGTGACAACCTGCCGTGGCGTACGGGATGTGTGACCGAAGGTGTTCTTCCTCGGTACGGCCGGGAGTTGCCGCTCCCGGCCGTACGCGGCTGCATCCGGCTGCATCCGGCCGCATCCGTCCGTATCCGGCCGTACCTCCGCCGGTGCTCTACTCGATCTCGCGCATCATCTTCTCCATCGAGCCGACCGCCAGCCGGGTCTGCGTCAGCTCGTCCAGGGTCTGCCGCTGCTCCTCGACCGTCCGGCGCTGCAACTCCACCGTGTCCTCCAGGAGTCGGGCGTACTTGACGGCGAGCTCCTTGTACTGCTCCTCGCGTGCCGCCAGCATGCGGGCCCGCCAGGTGGCGGCGACCTGCCAGACGATCACGATGAGCAGCGTGAAGAGCCCGGCCGCGCCGACGGCGCCGACCAGCACCCCCCACTCGTCCTCCGTGGCGGCGAGGGTCACCAGTTGCTCCTTCACTTCGCGTCCTCTTTCTCGGTCCGATCGGCGGACTCGGTGATCGTCGCGGCGGCCCGGGCGATGACCTGGGGCGTCAACTCGTAGAAGAACGGGGCGACGTCGAAGTACTTCATCGCCTTGCCGTCCTCGGCGAGCTCCAGCGTGCCGACGACCAGTCCGGCCGCCTCCAGGCGCTGTAGGTGCATGTGCAGCAGCGGACGGCCCATGCCGATCTCGCGGGCCAGCGCGCTGACGTAGTTCCGGCGCTCCACGAGTGCCGCGACGATCCGCATGCGGTGCGGATTGCCGAGCGCGGAGAGCACCTTCAGCAAGGTGTCGCCCGTCGGTGCCGGAGGCGGGACCTCGGGCATTGCGGCCCCTTTCCGTCGTACCTGTCAGAAAAGACTGACAGGCGCGGGAAGCACCTGTCAAAGTTTTCTGACACCTCTCGGGGACAGATGGGGGTCGGATGGGGGACATCTCAGGGTCGGCTCAGGGTCGTGTCCGGGACCTCCTGTCGCCGACCGCGCGGATACTCCCGCCGTCGTATGCGCCCCCGTGCCCTCGCTCCTACGGTGGGCGGGTGACGACCTTCGACCGTCCGGCCGACCGGCTCCGGGCACTGCCGCCGCGTGCCGTGGACCTGCTGGTGGTGGCCGTGGTCGCCTGGTTCACCGGACTGGACGCGGCGGCGAACGACCCGCAGTACCGGCAGGCGGACTCGTTCACCTGGCTGCTGCTCGCGGTCTCGCTGGCGGCCCTGGTGTGGCGGCGGCGATGGCCGAGGACGGTGGCGGTGGTGACCGGGGCCGCCTGCGCGGGCTGGGCGCTGCACGGGCACATCGGTGAACTGCTGAACCTGCCGACGATCGTGGCGCTGTACACGGTCGCCGTGCGGGGCGACCGCACCCGCACCCTGTGGACGGGCCTCGCCGCCTCACTCGCCTCCGGGGCGGTCGCTCTGGCGGTGGGCCACGACGTGGTCAACCCGCAGGGACTGCCGGTACTGGAGATGCTGTGGCCGCTCGTGCCGCTGCTCCTCGGTGAAGTCGTACGCACCCGGCGGCAGTTGCTCGACGAGTACGCCGCCCGCGCCGCCCGCGCCGAGCAGGACCGGGAACGTGAGGCGGCCCGCCGGGTGAACGAGGAGCGGGTACGGATCGCCCGCGAGCTGCACGACGTCGTCGCGCACACGGTCACGGCGATGACCGTCCAGGCGGGCGTGGCGCTGGACGCGTTCGACGTACGGCCGGAGGTGGCGCGGCGGGCGCTGCGGCAGGTGCGCGACTCGGGCAAGGACGCGGTGCGCGAGCTGCGGGCGACGGTCACCGTGCTGCGGGACCCGGACGGCGACCCTGCGGAACCCGCCCCCGGGGTGGACCGGATCCCGGAACTGGTCGAGCGCTTCGCGGGCGGCGGCGTGGCGATCACGCTCCGCCGGGAGGGGGAGCCGGAGCGAGCGGCGCCGGTGGTCGGGCTCGCCGCGTACCGGATCGTCCAGGAGGCACTGACGAACGTCGTCAAACACGCGGGAGCCCGGCACGCGACGGTCTCGGTCGTCCGGGAGAACGACCGGCTGACGGTGGAGGTCGTGGACGACGGCGGGTCCTCCGGGACGGCGGAGGGCGGCTTCGGACTGATCGGAATGCGTGAGCGCGCGCTCGCCGCCGGAGGCACGATCGACCACGGGCCGCGTCCCGAGGGCGGCTTTCGGGTACGGGCGGTGTTCCGGGCCGACGGCGAGGGTGACGGGGGAGGGCGAGGGTGATGGGAGAGGGCGAGGGTGATGGGAGAGGGCGAGGGTGATGGGAGAGGACGAGGGTGATGGGGAGGTCGCGGATGACGGTGGGGGAAGCTTGATCGTGACCGGAGGTGGACGATGACCGTGCGGGTCGTGCTCGCGGACGACCAGACCGTCGTCCGCGCCGGGTTCCGCGCCCTGCTGGACCTGACCGACGACCTCGTGGTGGTCGCGGAGGCCGCCGACGGGAAGCAGGCCGTGGAGGCGGTACGCCTGACCCGGCCCGACGTCGTCCTGATGGACATCCGCATGCCCGGCGTCGACGGCATCGAGGCCACCCGCCGCATCGCCGCCGACCCCGGCCTGGACGCCGTACGGGTGCTGGTGCTCACGACGTACCAGGTCGACGCGTATGTCTTCGAGGCACTGCGGCACGGCGCGGCCGGTTTTCTGCTGAAGGACGTGGAGCCGGACGACCTGCGGGCGGCGATCCGCGCGGTCGCGGCCGGCGGGAGCCTGCTCGCACCGGCCGTCACGCGCGCGGTCGTGGAGGAGTTCGCCCGGCTGAAGGCACCCGAGGCGGCGGGCCGGCAGCGGTTGGCGGTGCTGACCGAGCGGGAGCGCGAGGTGATGGCCCTGGTCGCGGGCGGGCTCGGCAACGAGGAGATCGGTGCGGCCCTGCTCATGAGCCCGCTGACCGCGAAGACCCATGTGAGCCGGGCGATGACCAAGCTCGGCGCACGGGACCGGGCCCAGCTGGTGGTGCTGGCGTACGAGACGGGGCTGGTCAGGCCGGGCGAGCGCTGACCTCCGGCGGGCTTGTGTACTCGCCGGGTCGGACACGCCGGCCCCTGCTCCCGGCGGAGTAGCCGTCGACTCCCGGCGGCGGATGTCCGGGTCGTCCGGGCCTCCTACGGTCGTCGGCATGGACCAAGAGCCTTTCCGCGAAAGGAGTTTCACCATGCCGTGGACCCCCGCCCGCCTGCGGCTGCTGCTCGTCCTGGTCGTCGCCGAGCTCCTGCTGACGGCCGGGGTCTCCCGCGCTCACGCCGGGGAGACCCCGCCCGCGCCCCACGGAGCGCGGATCACGGCCGAGGAAGAGGTGGGCGAGCGCCTGGTCGACCTCACCGTCGACTCGCCCGCCCTGGGCCGCACCGCGAAGGTCCGGCTGCTGACGCCGGACGGCTGGGAGGACCGGAAACCGGGCGACACCTGGCCGACGCTGTACCTGCTGGTCGGCGGCGACGGAAACCACAGGGCCTGGACCGAGGACTACGACGCCCGCCTCCAGAACCTGCCCCAGCTGCGGAACGTCCTCGTCGTGATGCCGGAGATGCCGCTGTTCGGCTTCTACAGCGACTGGTTCAACCACGGCCGGGGCGGCCCGCCCGCCGTGGAGAGCTTCCACCTGCGTGAAGTGCGGCCCCTCCTGGAGCACCACTACGGGGCGGGCACCCGTCGTGCGGCCGCCGGGGAGTCGCAGGGCGGGTTCGGCGCCCTCTCCTATGCGGCAAGCCACCCGGGCCTCTTCCGCGCGGCGGCGAGCTACAGCGGCTTCGTGCATCCCAGCCGGCACCCGCACGCGGTCAAGGCCGCGATGACGTACCTCGGCCTGGACTGGAAGGCCCTGTGGGGCGACCCGGTCGCCCAGGGCACGGTCTGGCGGGCCCACGACCCCTACCACCTGGCCCACCGGCTGCGCACCACACCGGTGTATCTCTCCAGCGGCGACGGCCGGGTCGGCGTCCTTGACCCACCGGGCACCGAACCCGACCCTGAGATCCCGGGACTGGAGGACCCGGCCGACCCGTTCCCCAAGGACGCCGTCTCCCCGACGGAGACCCTCATGCACCGCGAGTCGAAGGCGGTGGCCGCCCGTCTGAGGGCTCTCGGCACCCCGGTGACGACACACTTCTACGCGGGCACGCACTCCCCGCCCTACTGGACGCGCGAGTTCCACCGCTCGCTGCCCCTCCTCCTGGACGCCCTGCGCGAGCCGGAGGTGCGGGCGGAGGAGCGGGTGGGGCACCGCCAGGTCGACCTCACCGTCGACTCGCCCGCCCTGGGCGGGACCGCCAAGGTGCGGCTGCTGACCCCGGACGGCTGGGAGCGGCGGCGGCCCGGCGACACCTGGCCCGTGCTCTACCTCCTGCACGGCGGGTTCGAGCCGGAGACGTACAAGACCTGGATCCGCGAGTCCGACATTGAGGAACTACCCGCGCTGCGGGATGTCCTGGTGGTGATGCCGGAGGGCGGGCAGGCCGGCTTCTACAGCGACTGGTGGAACCACGGCAGTGGCGGCCCGCCCGCCTGGGGGACCTTCCACCTGGACGAGCTGCGCCCGCTGCTCGAACAGCGCTACGGCGCCGGAACCCGCCGTGCCGCGGCCGGGCTGTCGATGGGCGGCTTCGGCGCGGTGTCCTACGCGGCCCGCCGCCCGGACCTGTTCCGCGCCGCCGCGAGCTTCAGCGGGCCCGTGCACCTCCTCCACCCCCGCATGCGCGAGGTCTGGCCCCTGCTGGAGGAGGCGTACGGCGGCGACCTGGACGCCCTCTGGGGCGACCCAGGGGCCCAGCGCGCCGTCTGGCAGGCGCACGACCCGTACCACCTGGCCGAGCGCCTGCGCCGTACGCCGGTCTACTTGTCCACGGGCGACGGCACGCCCGGGCCGCTGGATCCGCCCGGCAGCGCGTACGACCCCTCGGAAGCCGTCATCCAGGACCTGACCCGGTCCCTGCACACCCGGCTACGGCAGCTCGGCGCACCGGTGACCGGCCACTTCCACGCGGGCACCCACCATCCGGCCTACGGCGAACGGGAGTTGCACCACGCCCTGCCGGTACTGCTCAGGGCCCTCGCCCCGGTCCCCGGCGGTCATGCGGGAGCCGACGCCGGCTCCCGGTTCCGGTCCTGACGGAACGCCCAGTCCATCCTCGGCTCCATCACGCACCGGAAGACCCGCCGGACGGGTGCGGTGCACAGGGCGGTCACGGCCAGGCCGGCGACGAGGGTGACGGCGATCTCGCCGAGCGGGGAGTGGGGCCAGTCGTGGCGGAACCACTCCCAGTGGTTGCCGGCCTGGATGAGGAAGCCATGGAGGAGGTAGCCGTAGAGCGTGCCGGCGCCCAGCGTGGTGAACCACATGCGCCGTCCCGGCACCCAGGACAGGAAGCAGGCGACCAGGGTCAGGGAGCAGCCGAACAGGGCGAGTGTCATCAAGGGCCCGTACCACGCGGGCACGCCGAACTCCTGGGCGGCGGCGCGGTGGAAGAACCAGGCGTAGTCCATCCGCGGCACCGCCCAGTAGGAGAAGACCAGCGCGGACAGAAAGACCGGCACCGCCAGCAGCCGCGTCCGCCAGGTGCGTACGAGCTTGAAGTGCTCCGGCCGCAGGCACAGGCCGAGCACGAAGTAGGGCAGGAACTGCAGGGTGCGCTGGAGGTCGAGGTCTCCTCCGATGCCCGGTGACAGCGACGCCAGCGCCGCGACGGTGAGCGCGACGGGCAGCGGATGGCGCAGCTTGTTCCAGACGGGCGTGGTCAGCCGCCAGACGAACAGCGCCGCCAGGAACCACGTCAGGTACAGCGGGTCCAGCAGGCTGACCGGCCGGTCGGGGACGCCGTCGGACCACCGGGTGAAGTAGGTGTACGCCGTCTCGAACACGACGTAGGGGACGACGACCCCGGTGACCAGGCGCTTGATCTTCCGGGGGCTCGCGTCGAAGCCGCGCGAGAAGTAGCCGGAGATGATGATGAAGGCCGGCATGTGGAAGGCGTAGACGATCGTGTAGAGCGCGGTGACGGTACGGCTGTCGGCGCGCAGCGGCTCCCAGGCGTGGCCCATAGCCACCAGCACGATCGCCAGGTACTTGGCGTTGTCGAAGAAGGCGTCGCGTTGTGCCGTTCTGGCCTTTGGAGGCGTCGGCCTCTCGGATGCGCGGGGGACGGAGATCGAGGCCGGGGCGGGGGAGAACGACGACATCCGCCGCGCCTGACCGGTTGCGGGCGGCCCAAACCTCCGCGCCGGTGAGAGGCCGCTCATACTCTGACGGGCGAATGCCGGCCGACGGCCGACAGGGGGCGCCCGACACGGAAAAGGCGCTGGTCAGGGCCGCCTCGCGGGCTGCCTCGGCGACGCGCGGGCGCCAGGACCGGTTGCGGCCGGGGGTGGGCCTTCTCACGGTGGGCCCAGGACAACGTATTCGAAAGGAACGCGCATGCGCCCCCTGGTATCCCGCGGTCTCCTCCTGCCGCCCCTGTTGTGCTCGGCCCTGCTGTTCGTGCCGGTCGGCACCGCCGCGGCAGCGAGCGACCTCCACGCGGAGACCGCGGACCGGACCACCGTGGCGTGGTCCGCCCCCACCGCGGAAGCGATCGCGGGGCGGCTCGACGTACTGGAGAGGGCGGACCACGACGACGTGTTCGCCCCGCTGGTCGACGCGGTGAACTCCATCGCCCTGACGGAAGACGGCCGCCTCGACCCGGCCGAGGCGACGCGGTACGCGGAGACGGTCCGGGCCGCGTACACCGCCGTGCAGCAGCGGCTCCTGGCCGCGGGCCTCCCGGAGACGGCCCAGGAGACGGCCTCGGGTGCGGCGGCCACGGCCCCGCAGACCGCCTCGGAATCCGCCCCCAGAGCCGCCGCGGACCCCGTGTCCGACCTGCTCGCGTCGCTCCAGAAGGCCGTCGACGGACTGCTGAGCGCGCTCACCTCGCTCGACCTGGGCGGGGTCCTGGGTGCCGTCACCGGCCTGCTGACACCGGTCCTCGGCCTGGTCACGGGGCTGCTCGGCGGCGGACTGCCCAAGCTGCCGGCCGACCTGCCCGCCGACCTGCCGGCCGATCTGCCCGCGGCTGTCCCGGCCGCCGGAGCGCAGACCGGCTGACCCACCGTCAGAAAGCGGCAACCCGCCGGGAGCCGGCGGCGACCTGAAGGTGAAATCCCGTCCCCCACCGAGGGAGTTCACCCATGCGCACCCATCTCGCGCGTCTGGTCGCCGTCCTCGCTGCCGTGGCCGCGCTCCTCGCCGCACCCGGCACGGCCGCGGCGGAGGTCTCGGCTCCACGGCAGGCCGCCGCCTGGAACCCGCCCGCGCACCTGGTCCAGCCGCTCAACGAGGTCTGGAACCACGTCGAGTCGACCTACCCGAACCTCTACGGCTTCCGCAACTACGGCTGGGACCAGCTGGTCGCCAACCGCGGAAGCGTCAACTACTGCGTCCGCTGGGAGTCCGACGCACCCGTCTCCGCCGCACTGCGCGACCGCGTCCACGCCGCCCTGAAGAAGCAGTTCGGTAAGTGGATGGCGGCCATGCTCGACAACGGCACCGGCCACAACGCCTGGCCGTACACCACCGTCCCCGTCAACATCGTCGGCTGGGCGGTGAAGAACCGCTCCACCCTCCAGTGGACCGACAACTCCGTCGACATCTACGCCGGGAACCTCGACGGCGGCGGAGCCCCGCAGTGCGCCCCCGACTGCGGCCGCTTCTTCCACCAGGACGGCAACTACTCCAAGTGCCCGGGCGGAGCCGCCCGCCACTACGACCAGTCGCTGTGGCTGACCAAGGGCTTCCAGGGCGGCGCGGGCGGTGACTGGGGCCAGCGGGTCGGCCAGGAGTACTTCACCGGAGCGCTGGACCAGGAAAACATCCACATCTATCTGCACGAGGTCGGCCACACCTTCGGCCTGGACGACTTCTACGACTGGACCCCGACCGGCCAGTGCTGCTTCCTGATGAAGGCGGGCAGCGCGGACCGGATCACGGAGTTCGACAAGTGGATGCTCCGTGACTTCTGGCGCCACCTCAAGAGCCGCTACGGCTACTGACCGTCCCCGGAGCCCGTTCGTCGTCGACAGAGGTTCACGCCGTACGAACCATTGACGCGGCCCGGAGTCGCCTGTCACTGTCCTGACTACGTAGTCACCACGCCTCTTCAGCGCTTGCCTGAGGTGTGATGACTACGTAGTCCATCGACAGGAGAAGACCATGACGACAACCGGTCCCACCCCCGGTCGACGGCGCCGCGGTCCCGGTATGACCGAGGTCGCGCGGGCCGCCGGCGTCTCGCAGAAGACGGTGTCCCGGGTCGTCAACGGTGAACCGCACGTCAGCCCGGAGGTGCGCGACCGTGTACTGAGGGCCATCCGCGAACTGGACTACCGTCCGAACAACGCGGCGCGCGCCCTGCTCCTGGGCCGCTACCGGCGCATCGGCGTGGTCTCCCTGGGCACCGCCCTGTACGGCCCGTCGACCCTGCTCATCGCGCTGGAACGGGCGATGCAGCAGGCGGGGTACTCCTTCGCCCTGGCCAGCACCCTGGAGGGGCAGCGGATCTCGGTCGCCGTCGAGGCACTCATGGAACAGGGCGTGGACGGCATCGTCCTGTCCGAGCCGATCGACGACGGCACCCCGCTCAGGATCGGCGCGGACGTGCCCGTGGTCAGCCTCGGTGAGGGCCTCGAACTCACCGAGGGCGCGAGCGCGGTGGTCGGCGCCGACGGCGTCGCGGCCGCCCGCCTCGCGACCGAGCACCTGCTCTCCCTGGGCCACCGCACCGTCTGGCACATCCCCGGACCGCAGAACTGGTGGGCCGCCCGCGACCGCCTGCAAGGCTGGCGCGAGGCCCTGGCGGCCGCCGGAGCCCCCGAACCCCCCCTGCCCACCGCGGGCGACTGGAGCCCGGCGTCCGGGTACGCCGCCGGCCGGCAGCTCGCCCGACTCTCCGACGTCACCGCCGTGTTCGCCGCCAACGACGACATGGCCCTCGGCGCCCTGCACGCGTTCGCCGAGGCCGGGCTCTCCGTCCCGGATGACATCAGCGTCGTCGGATACGACGACATCCCCGCCGCCCCCTACACCTCACCGCCCCTGACCACCGTCCACCACGACACGACGGCCCTCGCGGACCACGCCGTCGACGTGCTGATCGCGATGATCGAGGGCCGCCCTCGCCCGGCCCGACCCACCGGCCTCGCCGTGGAGCTGACCGTACGAGCCTCCAGCGGTCCGGTGCGCGCACAGGCCCCCGTCGCCTGACCCGCGCACCACCCCTGTTCGCGCGCACCGCCCGGGACGGCGGCGCGACGCGCCCTCCAGTAGCCGCACCACGTGAGGAGTCACGTGTGTTCACCGCACCCCCGACCCGCCGCACCCTGCTGCGCGGCGCCCTCGGCCTCGGCACCGCCGCCGCCCTCACCGCCTGCGGAGGCGGCAGCACCACCGCCCGCACCTCCGGAGACGTGACGCTCTCCCTGTGGACCCACGACCCCGGATACGAGACCTTCTTCCGCAAGGGCATACCCGAGGCCGACCGGCTCACCGACTTCCGCTACCACCTCGACGTCACCCGGGCCGGACCCGCCGACCTCGTCACCAAACTCCTCGCCCAGGCCGTCGCCGGCCGCGGCACCCCCGACACCATCGGCTTCGAGATCGGCAGCTTCCCCAGGATGCTGCGCGGCGACATCGCCCCGCGCCTCCTGCGCGACCTCACCCCCGACCTCGCCGCCGTCCCCGGCCTGAAGGACGACCTGCTGCCCGCCCGCCTCGCCCCCTTCGGCAAGGACGGCAAGGTCTACGCCCTCGACTCCGACACCCCGATGGTCGTCTACTACTACCGCGACGACCTCTTCACCCGCTGGAAGCTCCCCAAGTCCACGGCGACCTGGGAGGAGTTCGCCGAACTCGGCGCCCGCGTGCACCGGGACCACGGCGCCTCGCTCTGCGTCGTCTCCACCGCCGGCAGCGACCCCGGACAGATCGTCCAGTCCTTCCAGATGCTCCTCTACCAGCGCGGCGGCGCCTTCTTCGACGCCGACCAGAACCTCGTCCTGGACTCCCCGGAGGCCGAGGAGACACTGCGCTTCCTGTGCGAGGGACTGCGCACCGGCTTCGTCATCGACATCTCCGACTACTACGGCGCCGCCATGCAGGCGGCCCTGAAGAGCGGCAAGGTCGTCGGCCTGCCCATGGCCATCTGGTACAAGAACTACGGCCTGATCGCCAACGTGCCCGAACAGAAGGGGAGATGGCGGGTGCGGGCCCTGCCCCGCTTCACCGAGGGCGGCGGAGTGACCGCCGCGCTGGGCGGCACCGGATTCGGCGTCGTCAAGGACAAGGCCAACACGGTGGCGGCCACCGACTTCCTGCTGAACACCTGGCTCACCCATGACGGCCAGGTCCGCCGCTTCACCGAGACCGGCTACCTGCCCACCCGCCGCTCCGTCTACACGGACCCCGGACTCAACGCCACCACCGACGACTTCTGCGGCGGCCAGCACCTCTTCCGCCTCTACCGCTCCCTGCTGCCCGACGTGCCGGCGTTCTACCAGAGCCCCGACCAGTCGATCCTCTTCGACGTCCTCGCCGGCAACCTCCTGCGCGCCTACCGCGGCGACGTCACCCCACGTCAGGCACTCAAGCAGACCGCGGCCGACTACCGCGACCAGGCCGGACGCTAGGAGGCCCCGCCATGACCACCGCCATCGCGGGACCCACCCGCACCGCCGACGAGCGTACGACAGCGGACGGCACCGCCCGCCGCCCGCGCCGCCCCTGGGCGCCGTACCTGTTCATCTCGCCCTTCTATCTCCTGTACGTGCTGTTCATGCTGGTCCCGGTCGCCGTCTCGGTGTGGCTCAGCCTCACCGAATGGGTCGGCCTGGGCACCCCGCACTGGGTGGGCCTGCGCAACTACCGGCTCCTGGCCACCGACATCAGCTTCCACCGGGCCCTGGGCAACACGGCCGTCTTCGTGCTCGTCGCCGTCTGCGTGGTCGTCCCGCTCGCCCTGCTCATCGCCCAGGCCCTCAACACCCGCGGCCTGCGCGCCCGGGACCTGTGGCGCACCGCCTACTTCGTGCCGATCGTCGTCTCCCCGATCCTCGTCGCGCTCATCTTCGGGCTGCTCTTCGACCGGCAGTTCGGGCTCGTCAACTCGGTGCTGCGCGCCCTGTTCGGCACCGGCGGCGTCGACTGGCTCGGCGACCCGAGCCTGGCCAAGGTGAGCATCGCCCTGGTCATGCTGTGGCGCTGGACCGGCTATCTCACGGTCTTCTTCCTCGCCGGACTGCAGAACGTGCCACGGGAGTTGTACGAGGCCGCCGCCATCGACGGCACCGGCCGACTGCGCACCTTCACCACCGTCACCCTCCCGGCGCTCAAGCCGGTGACGGCGTTCGTCGTCGTCACCTCCTTCATCGGCGCGGCCCAGATCTTCGAGGAGCCGTACCTGCTGACCGGCGGCGGTCCCGCCGAATCCACCCTGTCGGTGACGATGTTCATCTACCGGGCCGCCTTCCAGCGCCAGCAGTTCGGCTACGCGGCCGCCGCGGCCGTCGTCCTCTTCGTCCTGGTCTTCGGCCTCAGCCAGCTCTTCAACCGCCTCCTCGGCATCGGGAGGGCCACCTCATGACACGCGCGCGCATCCCGCTCTACGGCGTCCTGGTCCTGCTGCTCCTGGCCTTCCTGGCCCCGCTGCTGTGGGCGCTCAGCGGCTCGTTCAAGCCGCGCGGCGACATCTTCGGCTACCCGCCGCAGCCGATCCCCGACCCGTTCACCCTCGACAACTACCAACGCCTGTTCTCCGGGCAGCCGTTCTGGCGCTGGTTCCTGATGAGCACGGTCGTCGCCCTCGTCGCCACCACCGTCTCGGTCTTCGTCTGCGCCCTGGCCGGCTACGGTTTCGCCAAGTTCCGCTTCGCGGGGAAGAAGCTGCTGTTCGGCGTGATGTTCAGCTCGCTGTCGATCCCCTTCGCGGTGATCCTCGTGCCGCTGTTCGTGATCCTCGTCAAGACCGGGCTCGGCAGCCCCTGGTTCGCGCTGATCGTGCCCTGGGTGGCACCCGCGTTCGGGATCTTCATGATGCAGCAGTACATCGTGCAGTCCGTCCCGGACTCGGTCCTGGAGGCCGCCCGCATCGACGGCGCGAGCGAGTTCGGCATCTTCCGCACCATCGTGCTGCCCCTGCTGCGGCCCTCCCTCGGCGCGCTCGCCGTCTGGCAGTTCCTGCAGAGCTACAACAGCTTCCTGTGGCCGCTGGTGCTGGTCTCCGACAGCTCCCAGTACACCCTGCCGCTCGGCCTGCAGACCCTGTTCGTGTCCGAGCAACGGCAGTACGACCTGGTGCTCGCCGGGGCCGTCATCGCCGTCGTCCCGGCCGTCGCCCTCTTCGTCCTGCTGCGCAAACAGCTCCTGGAGGGGCTGTCCACCGGCGCCGTCAAGGGCTGACGCCCACTCAACCACCGTATTGGAGAAGGATGTTCGAGCTTCCACCCCGGGTCCTGTTCGGCGCGGCCTACTACCACGAGTACCAGCCGTACGAGCGGCTCAAGGACGACCTCGACCTGATGGCCGAGGCCCGCTTCACCGTCATCCGGGTCGGCGAGTCCGTGTGGTCCACCTGGGAACCGGAGAACGGCCGCTTCGACCTCGACTGGCTCCAGCCCGTCCTGGACGGCGCCCACGAGCGGGGCATCTCGGTGATCCTCGGCACCCCGACGTACGCCGTACCGCCGTGGCTGGCCCGCCAGTACCCGGAGATCACGGGGGAGGTGCGCACCGGTGAGCGCATCGGCTGGGGCGCCCGGCAGGAGGTCGACCTCACCCACCCCGCCTTCCGCTTCCACGCCGAGCGGGTCATCCGGAAGATCGTCGCCCGGTACGCCGACCACCCGGCCGTGATCGGCTTCCAGGTCGACAACGAACCGGGCCTGCATCTCCTGCACAACCACGGCGTGTTCCAGCGCTTCACCGACGAACTGCGCGAGAAGTACGGCGACGTGGAGACCCTCAACCGTGCATGGGGCCTGGTCTACTGGTCGCACCGCCTGTCCACCTGGGCCGACCTGTGGACCCCGGACGGCAACGTGCAGCCGCAGTACGACCTGGCCTGGCGGCGCTTCCAGGCCCGCCTGGTCACCGAGTTCATCACCTGGCAGGCGGACCTCGTCCGCGAGTATGCTCACCCCGGCCAGTTCGTCACCACCTGCATCTCCTACGACCGCCCCGGCGTCGAGGACGACAAGCTCACCGAGCGGCTCGACGTCACCGCCGGCAACCCGTACTACACGATGCAGGACGCCCTCGAACTCCCCGACAGGGGCGGGGCCGGCCAGCACTGGACGACCAACGGCACCTGGGCGCTGTACCGCAGCGCCGACCGCATGTACTCCTCCCGCCAGGAACCCTTCCTGGTCACGGAGACCAACGCGCAGGCCATCGGCTACCCGTGGGACAACCGCCCGGCCTACGACGGCCAGTGGCGCCAGGCCGCCTGGGCCCTGGTCTCCCGCGGCGCCTCGATGATCGAGTACTGGCACTGGCACACGCTGCACTTCGGCGCCGAGACCTACTGGGGCGGCATCCTCCCGCACAACGGCCGGCCCGGCCGCGTCTACCGCGAACTCGCCGCGCTCGGAGCGGAGTTGGAGAAGGCGGGCGATCTGGTGGCCTCCCTCACCCCGGACGCCGACGTCGCCTTCCTCTACGACGCCCCCAGCAAGTGGGCGCTCCAGGCCCAGCCGCCGCTGGGCACCGCCGACGGGGGCCCGGACGGGCGGTCGTACGAGACGATCTTCGACGCCTTCTACCGGGGTGCCTTCGACGCGGGCCTCCAGACACGCGTCCTGCACCCGGGGCAGCTCGCCGAAGCCGACCTGCCTGCCGTGCTGGTCGTGCCCGGCTACTACGCGGCCGACGAGGCGATCCTGGACCGGCTCACGGCCTACGCCGAGGCGGGCGGTCACCTGGTGCTCGGCCCGCGCACCGGCTACGGCGACAGCGAGGCCAGGGCCCGCACCGACGCCCAGCCCGCCCGGCTGGCCGAGGCGGCGGGCGTGACCTACGACGAGTTCAGCAACCTGAGCACCCCGTTGACGGCGACCGGCACGGACACCCTGCCCCTACCGCCCGAGGCCCGCGCCCTGCACTGGGCCGACGGCCTCCAGGCGCAGGGTGCCGAGGTGCTGGCGACGTACGAGCACCCGCACTTCGGCCGCTGGCCCGCCGTCACCACGCACCGCCACGGTGCCGGACGCATCACCTACGTCGGCACGGTCCCGAATCCGGAGTTCGCGGAAGCCCTGCTGCGATGGGCGGCCGAGACGGAGGGCGCCTGGCGGCCGGGCCACCCGAGCGTCACCGCCACCTCGGCCACCGCCCGGGACGGCCGCCGCGTCCGCTTCCTGCACAACTGGTCCTGGGAACCGGTCTCCGTGCCCGTCCCGCGCCCCCTGCGGGACGCGCTGTCGGACACGGCATACGCCGACGAGGTGCCCCTCGGCCCCTGGGACGTCAAGGTCCTCACGGAGGAACAGCCCTAGGGAGCTCAGGGAGCCTGCGCGGTGAGCGACTGGGTGCCGAGGACCGGGACCAGCTCCAGCTTCTCGGCGTCCTCGGTGCCCGGCTCGGCCGAATACACCAGGATGTGCAGGTCGTTGCCGTCCACCCGGAGCAGATCGCAGTCCAGCGTCAGCAGACCCACCTGCGGATGCTCGATCGTCTTGCGGGAGGCATCCAGCCTGCCGACCACCCCCGCGTCCCACAGCTCCGCGAACCGCTCGCTCCTGGCGCGCAACTGCGCGACCATACGCCGCAGTTCACGGTCGCCCGGATAGCGGCCGAGGGTCGCGCGCAGCTCGCCGACCATGCCCGCCTCGAAGGCACGCCGCTGCTCGGGGGTGTGCCGGGCCCGGGTGGGGTGGCCGGTGAAGTTCCGCCAGACACCGTTGCGTTCGAAGCCGCGCAGTCCGGACCGGTCGCCCATCAGCGCCGCGTACATCGGGTTGGCCACGAGCAGCGTCATGGCGGCGTCGGAGACCGCGACGGGTGTGCCCACCAGCCGGTCCAGCAGGCGTTGGACGCTGGGTGTGATGTACGCGGGCACGGTGTCGGGACCCGGCCGGGCCAGCGCGGCCAGCCGGAACAGATGCGCCCGCTCGTCCCCGGACAACCGCAGCGCGCGGGCCAGGGCCTCCACCACCTGGACGGACGGGTTGGCCGCCCGGCCCTGTTCGAGACGGGTCACGTAGTCCACCGAGATCCCCGCCAGCAGGGCCAGTTCCTCCCGCCGCAGCCCGGCGGCCCGCCGCTGTCCGCCGGCGGGCAGTCCGGCCGAGCCGGGGGAGACCCGGTCGCGCCAGCGCCTGAGCGCCTGTCCGAGTTCCGTCGCCGTCATGCCTCCAGTGAACAGCGTTCCGCACGACGGTGCCTGGTACCGGCAGTCCCAGGAAGAAGGGTCTCCTGGCAGGCCGGGCGGCCCGGCGGGAGCGTGGAGGCATGACAACGACACTGATCACCGGAGCGAACAAGGGCCTCGGATTCGAGACCGCTCGCCGGCTCGTCGCCGCGGGCCACACCGTGTACGTCGGCGCCCGCGACACCGACCGCGGACGTCTCGCCGCCGAACGGCTCGGCGCCCGGTTCGTCCGGCTGGACGTCACCGACGACGCCTGCGTCCAGGCCGCCGCCAAGACCGTCGAGGCCGACGGCGGGCTGGACGTCCTGGTCAACAACGCCGGTATCGAACTCCGCGGCCGGGACAACAGCGTGCCCGGGGCCGCCGACCTCACCGCGGACCAGATGCGGACCGTGTTCGACACGAACGTCTTCGGCCTGGTCCGGGTCACCCACGCCTTCCTGCCGCTGCTGGGCCGCTCGGCCGCGCCGGTGGTGGTCAACGTCAGCAGCGGCCTGGGCTCCCTGACCCACCTCTCCGACCCGGACCACCCCGGCCACGCCTATCCCGGCGTCGCCTACCCGGCCTCGAAGACCACCGTCAACGCGCTCACCGTGCAGTACGCGAAGGCATTCCCGCGGATGCGGATCAACGCCGTGGAGCCCGGCTTCACCGCGACCGACCTCAACGGCCGGACAGGCACTCAGACCGTCGAGCAGGGCGCCGAGATCATCGTCCGCATGGCCCAGGCGGGCCCGGACGGCCCGACCGGCACCTACGTCGACGCCGGGGGACGCCTGCCCTGGTAGGCCGGGCCGCCGCAGGCAGGGGGCGTTGTCAGACCCGCCGCCTAGCATGCCCACCATGACCGACGACCTGCTCGACCCGTCCCGTCCCGGGCCCTTCACCCGGTTCCGTGCCGAGCAGTCGGCGGTCCTGGACGGCCTGCCGGACGATCCGGTCGGTATCTGCACCGCCGTGCACGACCTGTTCATCCAGCCGTTCGACGCCGCCCGGCTCGGCATCCCCGAGGAGCGGATGGCGGAGCGGAACATCCGCCCGGTGAGCGAGCTGGTGGACAGGCTCATGGCGCTCGACCCCGCCCCGCCGCACCGGGCCCGGACACCGGAGACGAGGGTGGTGGGCACCTGCCGTCACTGGGCGACCCTCGCCTGCGCGCTGCTGCGGGCGCGGGGGACACCCGCCCGGGCGCGCTGCGGCTTCGGTACCTACTTCGCCGCCGGGCGCGGGTTCGACCACTGGATCACGGAGTACTGGAAGGCCGGGGAGCGGCGCTGGGTGCGCGTCGACGTGGAGCATCTGGACAAGGACCACGTCGAGCACCCCGAGGACCTGGCGCCCGGCGAGTTCCTGACCGGCGGCGAGGCCTGGACGCGGTACCGGGCCGGCCTGATCGACCCGCAGACCTTCGGCGTCCCCGGCACCGACCACGCCTGGGGGCCGGCCGAGATCAGCGGCAACACCGTCCGCGACCTCGCGGCGCTGGGCGGCCGGGAGATGCTGCCCTGGGACGAGTGGGGCCGGATGACCGAGGCCTACGACGGGCTCACCGGACCCGACTACGACGACCTCGTCGACACGGTGGCCGAGGCCTGCGCCAAGGACGATCCGGTGGCGCTGACCCGACTGCTCGGTCACCGCGATCTGGCGGTCCCCGCGGAGCCGGTCGGCTGAGCGTCGCCCGCGCTCAGATCACCGCGTCGGCCCGCAGCGCCGCGATGTCGGCGGCGTCGCGGCCGAGTCGGGTGAGGATCGCCTCGGTGTGCTCGCCCACCGCCGGCACCGGACCCATCCGCGCGGGCAGACCCGCCAGGTCGGCCGGCGGCAGCAGGGCCCGGACCATCGCCCCGCCCGGAACGGCCACGTTCTGCCAGCGGTCGCGCGCGGCCAGGACCGGGTGGTCCAGGAACGCGGCGACGTCGTTGACCCCGGCACAGGCGATGCCGATGTCCGCCAGGTCCTTGAGGATGTCCTCCGCGTCGGAGCGGGCGACACGCTCGGCGACGACGGCGTTGACCTCGTCGCGGTGGGCGACCCGGGCGGAGCCGGTCGCGAAACGCGGATCGTCGGTCAGCTCGGGCCGGCCCAGGAACTCGGCGCACAGGGCGGCCCACTCGCGTTCGTTCTGGACGGAGAAGAGCACGTCCTGTCCGTCGGCGGCCGTGAAGGAGCCGTAGGGGGCGATCGTGGCGTGCTGGGTGCCCAGGCGCGGCGGCTGGGTGCCGCCGTACTCGGTGTAGTAGGCGGGCTGGCCCATCCACTCCGCCAGCGCCTCGAAGAGGGAGACCTCCACCGGGTGCGCCGTGCCGGTGGTGGCCCGGGTGTACAGGGCCGTCAGGATGCCGCTGTAGGCGTACATCCCGGCGGCGATGTCGGCGACCGAGATCCCGACCCGGGCGGTCTCCTCGGCCGTCCCGGTCAGCGAGACCAGCCCGGTCTGACACTGCACCAGCAGGTCGTACGCCTTGCGGTCGGCCCACGGGCCCGACGTGCCGTACCCGGAGATCGTGCACGGGATCAGCCGGGGGTGGCGGGCGGTGAGCGTCCCGACGCCCAGGCCGAGGCGGTCGGCCGCGCCGGGCGCGAGGTTCTGCACGAACACGTCCGCGTCGCCGAGGAGTTGGTGCAGCACCTCGCGGCCCCGCGGGTCCTTCAGGTCGAGGGTGAGCGACTCCTTGGAGCGGTTGAGCCAGACGAAGTAGCTGGAGTGACCGTGCACGGTGGTGTCGTAGCGGCGTGCGAAGTCGCCCTCGCCCGGCCGCTCCACCTTGATCACCCGGGCGCCGAGATCGGCGAGCTGCCGGGTGGCGTAGGGCGCGGCCACGGCCTGCTCCAGGCTGACCACCGTGATCCCGGACAAAGGCCGTTGGGGGAGGCTCATGGGGCCCATTTGTACGGGCGGGCCGAAGCGGCTGTCAACGGCGGGTCCTCGCCCCTGACCTGTACTTTTCCCCGCTCGTTTCCTCGCCTGCGGCTGATCGGTGCGCACGCGCGGCATGTGATTGCATGGGGGACATGAAGGCCATCGCACTGCATCAGTACGGACAGGACCTGAAGCTGGTGGACCACCCCGAGCCCAAGGTGGCTCCGGGGGAGGTCCTCATCCGAGTGAAGGCGGCCGGGGTGAACCCGGTGGACTGGAAGATCGGCGAAGGGTATCTCGACCCCGTCATGGAGGCCCACTTCCCGCTGATCCCGGGCTGGGACGTGGCCGGAGTCGTCGAACGGGTCGGGCTGGACGTGGAGGAGTTCGCGCCCGGTGACGAGGTGTTCGGCTACATCCGCAAGGACTGGGTGCAACTCGGCTCCTACGCCGAGTTCGCCGCCGCCCACGTCCGCATGATCGCCCACAAGCCGGCCTCCCTCAGCTGGGAGGAGGCCGCCGGAGTGCCGCTCGCCGGGCTCACCGCCTACCAGTGCATCAAGCGCATCGGTGTCGAGGCCGGGCAGACCGTCCTGGTCCACGCGGCGGCCGGCGGCGTCGGCATGTTCGCCGTACAGATCGCCGCCGCGCTCGGTGCCCGCGTCATCGGCACCGCGAGCGAGCGCAACCACGACTTCGTCCGCGGCCTCGGCGCGGAGCCCGTGACCTACGGCGACGGACTGGTCGACCGCGTCCGCGCGCTCGCACCCGACGGCGTCGACGCGGCCTTCGACTTCGTGGGCGAGGGCGCGGTGGAGGTCTCCCGGCAGGTCCTGAAGAGCCCCGACCGCATCGCGTCCGTCGTCGACCCGGAGGCCGCGGAGAAGGGCGGCAAGTACGTCTGGCTGCGCCCCGACGCGGCCGACCTCACGGCCCTCGCCGAACTGGCCGACCAGGGGCGGCTGTCCGTGGCCGTCGAGCGGGTGCTGCCCCTCGCCGAGGCCGCGGAGGCCTGGCGGCTCAGCCGCGAGGGCCACACCCGGGGCAAGCTGGTGCTGAAGGTCGGCGACGACGACTGAGGCGTGCTGCCGTGCCCCGGGGCAGGTCTTCCCGGGGCTCAGGCGGGAGCGCGGAGTGTCTCCACCGCCCGGACGAGCGGCGCCAGTTCGGGGTTGAGCGCGGCCTGGTCGAGGGCCTCGCGCAGCGCGGCCTCGTTGGTGGGGCGGGCCTCCTTGAGCAGGTCGAGGCCTGCCTCGGTCACGTCGGTGTAGATGCCCCGGCGGTCGGTGGGGCACAGGTAGCGCGACAGCAGACCGCGGTCCTCCAGCCGGGTCACCAGCCGGGTGGTGGCGCTCTGGCTCAGCACCACCGCGTCGGCGACCTGCTTCATCTGAAGGTGGCCACCTGGCCCGTCGTGCTGACGGCTCAACACGTCCAGCAGCGAGTACTCCCGCACGCTCAGGTCGTGCCCCGCCTGCAACGCCCGCTCGATATGGGTCTCGATCCTGCCGTGCAGCAGGGAGAGCGCGCACCAGCCCTGCGCGAGGGCGGTGAGTGCGGGGTCCGTGGCGGTCATGGGGGCTGCTCCTCCGTCCCGAAGTGACACGCTCCAGGATAGGGTATGGATGAAATTTCCAGCGCACGCATCTATAGCGCGTGTGCAAGTAATGGTGTGCGGGCAAGTGGGCAAGTGAGGGCATGGTGTGGCCTGGCCGCCGCGATTGCCCGAGCAGCCGATCTTCTCCCCGGTCCTCAACGAGGACTACGCGGTCAGGATCGCCCGGGACTGGAACGTCAAGCACGACGGCGCCGGTTTCGTCACCCGCTTCGAGTTCAACGCGCACATCGTCGGTGAGATCCAGGTGGTGCACGAGTTCCGCTGACCGACCTGACCGACCTGACCGACCTGACCGACCTGACCGCTACGGCCGCGCCAGGTGCCGCATCGTCAGGGCCAGGTGGAGGCGGAGGCGGCCCTGAGGCGTGCGCAGGGGCCAGCCGAGGAGGTGCTCGGCGTGGGCCAGGCGGTCCTGGAGCGTGGAGTGATGGACGTTGATCTCGGCGGCCGCCGCGCGCAGGCTCGCCGTCGAGGCCACGGCGTACAGGGTGGCCAGCAGCCAGGGCGTGGACGCGGCGGCCGACTCCAGGGCCCGCACGTCCGGCGGCGGTTCGGCGCCCGGCGCGACGAGCTCGCTCAGCAGGGCGACAGCGCCCAACTCCTCGGCACGTACCACCCGCGGCCCCGGATCCCGCGCGGTGCCCTCCGCCGTGAACCGCAGCGCGGTCCGCGCTGCGGCCCAGGAGCCGGGCAGGTCGAGCACCGGTACGGCCGGACCGACGCCGAGGCGCCCGACGGGGGGTTCGGCGTCGGCGGGGACGATACGGGGACGGCCGTCGCGCAGGGCCAGTGCGCGCGCGGGCGCGGTGACGTCCAGACCCAGCCCGCGCGCCGCGTGCAGCCGTGCGGGTTCCGGAGCGGTGGGGTCCAGGACCGTCTCCACCAGCGCCGGGTCGTCGGCGGGAGCTCGGCCCCGCGTGCGGTCCAGGACCAGACGTACGGCGCCGGCGGCCCGTTCCAGGATCACCGCGTCCACCACACTCGGCGCCGCCTCCGCCCGCTCCAGCCACAGTGCCGGGGCACCGCCCGGGGCCAACGCCGCGCACGGCCAGGCGGCGTCCGGCGGTACGTCCGAGTCGCGGCGCACGCCGTCGGCCTCGACACGGACCCGCACCCGCCGCTCCGTGTCGGCCAGCCGCGCGGGCACCCCGGCCAGCACCGCCGCCCCACGCACCAGTGCCTCCAGGCCGGCCCGTGACTCGGCCAGTCGGTCGAAGTAGGCGATGACCTGGACGGCGGCACCGGCGTCCGGATCCAGCGCGGTCAGACGCCCCGCCAGCTCTCTCATACGCCCATGGTGCGCCATGCGGTCCGATTCGTGGAGCCCGGGGAAGTGGCGGGGCCGGTGCGGGCGGGGCTACGGCCGTGGCAGTCGGGGGCAGCCCTGTGCCCGACGGCACCCCGACTCGCCCCGTCCGAGGCCCGCGGACGCCTGGCCTCCGCCCCTGCGGATCACCGCACGGAATCCGGCCGGCCGACCCCGTGGAGCCCGCAGAAGTGACTGAGCGGGCACGAGAGGCGGAGCCGTCGCTCTCGCGGGAGCGGCCGGGATCCCGGGCGAGTGGCCCCCGGCCCGGCCTCCCCGTGATCCGCGATGCCGCCCGCGCCGCGTCTCGCGGGTCGTCGTACCGCCGACGTCAGGCCAGCAGCCTGCGCAGCCACTCGAGTTGGGCGGTGCGGGCGGCCTGGGAGAGGGCGGCTTGGGGGGCGAAGCCGTCGAAGCCGTGGAAGCCGCCGGGCCAGACGTGCAGTTCGGCCACGCCGCCGGACTGCCAGATGCGGGTGGCGTAGGTGACGACCTCGTCGCGGAAGGTCTCCGCCGAGCCGACGTCCAGGAAGGCGGGCGGTAGTCCGGTCAGGTCCTCGGCGCGGGCGGGCGCCGCGTACGCGGGGACGTCGGGGCCGCCGCGCGCCTCGCCGAGCAGGGCGGTCCAGCCGGTCTCGTTCGCCGTACGGTCCCAGACGCCGAGGCCCGCCATCTGGTGGGAGGAGACGCTCTCGTTGCGATCGTCGAGCATCGGGCACAGCAGCAGCTGGCCGATGGGACGGGGACCGCCGCGGTCCCGGGTGAGCAGGGCCAGTGCCGCGCTGAGGCCGCCGCCCGCGCTGGCCCCCGCGAGGACGATCCGTTCCGGGTCGCCGCCGATCTCCTTGGCGTGTTCCGCGGTCCACACCAGACCGGCGTACACGTCCTCGATCGCGGCGGGATACGGGTGCTCCGGCGCCAACCGGTACTCCACCGACACCACGACCGCACCCAGCTCCTTCGCCCAGCCCAGCGGACCGTCCACGCCGACCCGGTTGTTGCCGAGGATCATGCCGCCGCCGTGCACGTGGTACACGACCGGCATCGGGCCCTCCACGTCGGGCGCGGCGGGGCGGCCGATCAGCAGGGAGATCTCGGGCGCGCCCTCGGGTCCGGGCACCGTGCGGTCCTCGATCTCGAAGAAGCCGCCCACGGTCAGATCCAGCTCGGCCAGCATCTCGATGCCCGGTCCCTGCCGGACGACGTCGATGTCGTCCATCGTCAGGCCGGGCGAGATGACGTCCTTGATCAGCTCCAGGGTGGCGGCCAGCTCCGGGTCGAACGGGGGCGGGACGTGACTCATGGCAACTCCTCACACAGTGATGCGGCGGCTCGTGCCGTCATGGTCGGCCCGGCGGGGGCCGTCCGGAGCGCCGCCGTACGGCGGAACCTGCCCGCCGTACGGCGGGTGGCAGCCCGCGACCTCAGCCCCGGCCACCTGATGACCTGCTGTTCTTTACCATGACATTGCCTGTTCTTCATCCGGCGTAGGTGGAAGGGATCTGATGTGGTGACAACGCTGTCGGTGCCCCCCATGCAACAGGAGTACCAGTGAACGTCTCTCTCAGCGTCTGGCTGCTGACCATCGCGGCCCTGTGCGCCCTCGTGGCCGTGGATTTCTTCATCGGCAGGAAACCCCATGACGTCTCGATCAGAGAGGCCGGGATCTGGACCGTCGTCTGGGTCGTCCTGGCCTGCCTCTTCGGCGTCGGGCTGCTGGTCTTCGGGGGTGCCAAGCCCACCGGTGAGTTCTTCGCCGGGTACATCACCGAGAAGTCGCTGAGCGTGGACAACCTCTTCGTCTTCGTCCTGATCATGGGGAAGTTCGCGGTCCCGACCCAGTACCAGCAGCGCGTGCTGATGGTCGGCGTGATCATGGCCCTGGTGCTGCGCGCCGCCTTCATCGCCGCCGGCGCCGCGATCATCTCCACCTTCTCGTGGGTCTTCTACATCTTCGGCGCCTTCCTGATCTGGACCGCGTGGAAGCTGGTCCAGGACGCCCGCAAGGGGAGCCACGAGGAGGAGTACGAGGAGAACAAGCTCCTGAAGATGGTCGAGAAGCGCTTCGGTGTGGCCGACCGCTACCACGGCACCAAGCTGTGGATCGAGGAGAACGGCAAGCGGATCATGACCCCGATGCTGGTCGTGATGCTCGCGATCGGCTCCACGGACGTCCTGTTCGCGCTGGACTCCATCCCCGCCATCTACGGTCTGACCCAGGACCCGTACATCGTGTTCACCGCCAACGCGTTCGCGCTGATGGGTCTCAGGCAGCTGTACTTCCTCATCGGCGGACTGCTGAAGAAGCTGGTCCACCTCTCCTACGGCTTGTCGATCATCCTCGGCTTCATCGGCGTCAAGCTCGTCCTGCACGCGCTGCACGAGTCCGGCGTCCACGTCCCGGAGATCAGCATCCCCTTCTCGCTAGGCTTCATCGTGCTGGTGCTGGCCGTCACCACGATCACCAGCCTGCGGGCCTCCAAGAAGCAGGAGGCGGCCGAGGCGGAGCGGGTGGTGTGACCCGTCCCCCGCTGTGGCCGCCCCGGGGCGCGCTTGACTTCGAGAGCGCTCCAGCGTCTAGCGTCACCGGCATCGGCGACGGATCCCGTGAACGGAGACGGACATGCGGGTGGGCGTACACATCAACCGGTTCGACCACAGCGGCGGCGGGCCCGCGCTCGGCGCGGAACTCGCCGCGACGGGCGCGGCCGCCGAGGCCGCGGGCGTGAGCTGGCTGTCCGTCATGGACCACTACTTCCAGATGGAGTTCAACGGCGGCGCCGAGGACCCCATGCTGGAGGCCTACACGACCCTCGGCTTCCTCGCCGCGCACACCTCCACGGTCCGGCTCGGCGCCCTGGTGACCGGGGTGACCTACCGGCACCCCGGTCTCCTCGCCAAGATCGTCACCTCGCTCGACGTGCTCTCCGGCGGCCGGGCCACCCTCGGTGTCGGGGCCGCCTGGTACGACCGTGAGCACGAAGGACTCGGGGTGCCGTTCCCGCCGGTCGCGGAGCGCTTCGAACGGCTGGAGGAGACCCTGCGGATCTGCCTCCAGATGTGGGACCCGCAGAACAACGGCTCCTTCGAGGGCACGCACTACCGCCTCGCCGAGACGCTGTGCGTGCCCGCGCCGGTGAGCAGCCCGCGCCCCGAGATCATGATCGGGGGCAGCGGCGAGCGGAAGACGCTGCGGTTCGTGGCCCGGTACGGCGACGCCTGCAATCTGTTCGCCACGACCCCGGAGGAGGTCGGGCACAAGCTCGACGTCCTGCGCGGCCATTGCGAGACCGAGGGCCGGGACTACCACGAGATCCGCAAGACCGTCCTGCACACGGCCGAGGCGCTCACCGAGGGCGACTTCGACGCCTTCGTGCGGGACGTGGACCGGTACACCAAGCTCGGCGTCGACACGGTGATCCTCTCGCCGCGGGCGGGGGAGCCGGCCGCCTGGATCGAGCGGTCCGCCGCGCCCGTGGTTCAGCGGCTGGCCGAGCTCGACTGACGGGGCCGGTCGGGGGCGGGGAGGCTGCGGGAGACGATCCGCGTGCCGTGCTCGTCGATCGTCCGGATCTGCAACGAGCCGCAGCCGCAGCGGGTCCAGACCGTGCGGCCCGTCGCCGTGCAGTGCCGTGACACCACCTGGAAGGGCTCGGCGCCGTCCGGCCAGCCGCAGTGCGGGCAGCGGGCGGGGCCGGTCGTGCTGGTCATGGTGACTCCTTGGGGTGGGTTGTCGAGGGTGACCGTCGCGACACAGCCAGGGTGCGTCGACGGGTTCGTGCACGTCCAGGTTGACTTTGTGGACCGCACCTTGAAGCGTGGACTTCATGATTGATCTGCGTCGGCTCCATGTCCTGCGGGCGGTGGCTCACTACGGGACGGTCACCGCCGCGGCCCGTGCCCTGCACTTCACGCCGTCCGCCGCGTCCCAGCAGATCCGGCAGCTGGCCCGGGACCTGGAGGTGGACCTGCTCGAACCGCAGGGGCGGGGCGTGCGGCTCACGCCCGCCGCCGAGAGTCTGCTGGCGCATGCCGACGCCATTCAGGCGCGATGGGAGCAGGCGGAGCTCGACCTGAGAGCGGACCGGGGGGAGCCGGGCGGGCCGCTGCGGCTGAGCGGGTTCCCGGTGGCCATCTCGGTCTTGCTGGCGCCCCTGGCGGCGCGACTGCGCGAGCGGTACACGCGGCTCGCCGTGCGGATCCAGGAGGCGGGGGTGCCGGAGAGCTTCGATCTGCTGTTCGAGGGCGAGGTCGATCTCGCGATCGTGGAGGCCACGCCGCACAACCCGCCGCTGAGCGATGCGCGCTTCGACCAGCAGCCCCTGCTGGACGATCCCTTCGATCTCGTCGTACCCGAGGGGCACCCGCTGGCGGGGCGGGAGCGGGTGGGGCTGGCCGACGCGGGACGGGAGGCGTGGATCGCGCCGGTGCCGGAGAGCCCGTGCCGTCCCCATGTGATGTCGGCGTGCGGGGAGGCGGGGTTCAGCCCCGATGTCGTGCACCATGCGCTGGACTGGAATGTCACGGCTCACCTGGTCGCCCACGGGCTGGGGGTCGCGCTGATCCCGCGCCTGGCGCAGTTGACGCCGCATCTGCCGATCGTGCGGGTGCGGTGCGCGGGCAATCCGCACCGGAAGCTGCTCACCTGCACGCGGCGGGGAGGCCGGAACCGGCCGGCGGTGGAAGCCGCGCTGGGGGAGTTGCGGGAACTGGCGTCCACGGCTGTGGCGTGAGGCGGGCGGCGCACTGGGGAGCTTTTTGATGCCCGATCCAACGGCAAGCACAGGGCCGGCGCACAGGGGCCCGATGGTGCGGCGGGCCCATAAGGAGTTGCCTCCGGGTGATCGCGGTGGATGCAATGGCCGGCATGCATACACCACCACCGTCGCCGCCCGGCGCGGGGCGGACCGACCGGTCGTCCGTGCGGATCGGCGCCCTCGTTCCCCTGACCCGGCCCGGCTGGGTCGAGGCGGGCCGACACCTGCTCGCCGGACTGGAGCTGGCCGTCGGCGAGGTCAACGACACCGGCGGGATCGACGGCAGGCCGCTGGAGCTGGTGGTCCGGGACACCGCGGCTGATCCGGAGCGGGCCGCGGCGGCGGTGGACGAGCTGGCCGGCCTCGGGGTGACCGCCCTGGTGGGGGAGTACCACAGCGTGGTCGCCCGTTCCGCCGCCTCCAGGGCGGACGCGCTCGGCCTGCCGTATCTGTGCTCGTCGGCGGTTCTCGACACGCTGACCGAACGGCCCACCCAGTGGGTCGCCCGGCTCTCCCCGCCGCAGTCGCGCGGCTGGCGGATCTACGCGGACTTCCTCCTCGGCGCGGGCCACCGCCGCATCGCCGTGGCGGCCCAGCCGAGCGTCTACTGGGCGACGGGGACCCGCATCCTGCGGGAGCACCTCGCCGAACGCGGCGGCACCGTCGTAGAACTCGACATGTCCGTGCTCGATCCCGCGGCCGTGTGCGACGCACTCGTCGAGAACCGTGCGACGGCCCTGCTTCTGCTGGTCGGTCAGCCGGAGCCGGCCGTGTCGATCGTCACGGCCGTCCGCCGCGACCGGCGCCTGGCCGAGACCCTGATCGGCGCACCGGCCGGGCAGCCCGAGTTCTCCGCATGGGCGGCCTCGCTGGGCGTCGACGGCGCGGCGATCCCGTTCCTGCGCTACCTGCCCGAGCGGCTCGGCCCCCTCGGTGCGCGCGTCGGGAAGGCCCTGTGCGAGCGGCTGGCCGCGGCGCCCTCCTTCGTCGCCTTCGAGGGCTACGACACCGTCGTCGTCCTCGCCGAAGCGCTGCGCTCCCACGGCCCGGACCGGGCGCGGGTCGCCGAGGCCTGGCCGCGGGTCGAGGTCGAGGGCACCCGCGGGACGATCCGGTTCACCCGCGCGCCCGGGATCAGCGTGTGGCAATGGGCTCGGACACCGGTCCAGGTCGTCGACCGGGATCCGGCCCGGCCCGATCACTTCAGGGTCCTGCACAGCGGCTGAGGCGGCCGAGAGGGGCGCCGGCGCGTGCTGAGAGGGGCCGCTGAGACGGCACAGAGGGGCCGGAGCGGATGCTCCGGCCCCTCGCTCGGGGACAACCGATGCCCTCGGTCAGGCGGCGGCGCTCTCGCCCACGTTGGTGTGCAGGCGGGCGACGACCTCGGAGAGCTGCGCGGCGACCTCGGCGTCGTCGGCCGGGTGGGTCTCGGCGAAGCGGACGACGGAGCCGGGGATGGAGAGCTTGACGTCCTCCAGGACCTTGCCACCGGCGATGCCGACGGCCTTGCGGGTCTCGTCCTGGGCCCAGACACCGCCGTACTGGCCGAAGGCGGTGCCGACCACGGCGACCGGCTTGCCGCCGAAGGCGCCGGCGCCGTAGGGGCGGGACAGCCAGTCGATGGCGTTCTTCAGGACGGCCGGGATGGTGCCGTTGTACTCGGGGGAGAAGAACAGGAAGGCGTCGGCGGCCTGGGCGGCAGCGCGCAGCTTGGCGGCCGGAGCCGGGACGCTGCCCTCGACGTCGAGGTCCTCGTTGTAGAACGGAATCTCGGCCAGGCCCTCGAAGAGGTCGACGTCGGTGCCCTCGGGGGCGAGCTTGACGGCGGCTTCGGCGAGCTGGCGGTTGTGCGAACCGGCGCGGAGGCTGCCGACGAGCGCGAGGATGCGAACAGACATGCGAAAACTCCCAGGGCTGAAACACTGCGGTAACGAACCGGACCGAGGTCCGTTTAATGTTGTAGCACTCTAAACGGACCGCGGTCCAGTTTTCTTCCGGGTGCTTTACGCTGTTTTCATGTCCGCCTTCCCGCCGCCCCTCGCCGAACAACCCCAACCGCCCTTCGACGAACCCCAGTTGCTCCAGCTCGGGGCCCCTGAGGACGAGCCCTGCCTGCGGGCCGACGCCGCCCGCAACCGGGCCCGGCTGCTGGAGGCCGCCGCGCGGCTGGTGGCCGAGCACGGAGCGGCCGGGGTGACGATGGAGGCGGTGGCCGTCGCGGCGAACGTGGGCAAGGGCACGGTCTTCCGGCGGTTCGGTGACCGGACCGGCCTGCTGACGGCCCTTCTCGACCACTCCGAGCGGAAGTTCCAGGCCGCCTTTCTGAGTGGTCCGCCGCCGCTCGGGCCGGGGGCGCCGCCCGTGGAGCGGTTGCGGGCGGTCGGGTACGCCCTGCTGCGCCGCTCGGTGGACGAATTGGATCTGCAACTGGCGGCCGAACCGAGTCCGGAGCGGCGTTTCTCCGTTCCGGCGCGCCGACTGCTGCGCGGCCACCTGGCGCTGCTGCTGCGGCAGGCCGTGCCGGACGCGGACAGTGAACTGCTGTCCCACACCCTGATGGGGTATCTCAGCCCCGTCCTCATCCACCATCTGACCAGGCAGTGCGGGTTGCCCCTGGAGCGGCTGGAGGCCGGGTGGGACGACCTGGTGGACCGTGTGACGGGGTGAGCCGGGGTGGGGGTGCGCAGGCGTGTGAAAAGTTGAGCCCGCAACTGAGTTCCCCCAGTCGTAAGCTTGAGCACAGATTCTGCAAAGATGCGGTACGTCATGGTGCAGATACCGAAAACGCCCGTTCCCGCGTCGCCCGTACCGCGCTCTGTCCCCACGAGCGCCGATGTGGCCCGCCTGGCCGGCGTCTCGCGCGCGACCGTCTCCTACGTCCTGAACAACACCAGCGCCGTCCGGATCAGCGAGCCCACGCGCCGTCGCGTCCGTGAGGCCGCCAAGGAGCTCGGGTACGTGCCGCACGCGGCCGCCCGCAGCCTGCGCGCCGGACACAGCCGCATGGTGCTGATGCCCGCGCCGGACTTCCCGGTCGGCCCGCTCTACAGCCAGTTCCTCAGCGAGCTCCAGTGGGCGCTGGGGCGCCTGGACTACACGGTCGTGCAGTACGGCGCGGTCGGCGTCCCCGGTGACGAGGCCGCGCGCGCCTGGGCCGAGCTGCGGCCGGTCGCGGTGCTGGTGCCGGGCACGGACCTCGGTGCGAAGGGCGTGACGGTGCTCAAGCGCTCCGGCGCCCGTGCCGTGGTCACCCTGGCCTCGGAGGCCGTCGAGGGCGCCCACGCCCTGCTCCTGGACCACGAGGCCGTCGGCCACTGCGCGGGCGCGCACCTGTACGCCCGCGGCAGACGCCGTGTCGGGGTCGTCGTGCCCGAGGAACCCGGCCTGGAGTCCTTCTCCGCCCCCCGTCTCGCGGGTGTCCGGCGGGCCCTGCGCGGCACGGACGCCACGGTCGTCGAACTGCCCCTGGCCTACGAGGAGTCGGCCGCCACCCGGCTCGCCGCCCGCTGGCGCGAGCTCGGCCTCGACGCCGTGTTCGCCTACAACGACGAGTACGCGATGCTGCTCATGCGGGCCCTTCAGGACGAGGGCGTCGACATACCCGGGCGCACGGCGGTGATCGGCGCCGACGACCTGATGCTCGGCCGGCTGCTCAGGCCCCGGCTGAGCACGGTCCACGTCGAACTGCCCTCCGGGCGCGATCTCGCCGAGCTGGTCGACCGCGCGGTGCGCAACCCCGGCGCCGCGCCCGAGACCCACACCGTGCTGGGCGCCTCGATGGTGCATCGCGAGTCCAGCTGAGCCGGGTCGGCGACGGTTCGGCTCAAGTCCCTTTCGATAGAGGGGAGTTGGGTTACTTCTCGGTACGACATGCACTGCATTTCCGGCAGGGCGTGACTAGGATGTTGCACGCTCAACAAGTTGGGGCGTCGTACAGGACGTCCGCCTTGTGAGTCCCGCCGGTGACGAACGGAGAGCCGAACATGCCTTTGCTCGACCCCAAGACCTGGCAGTCCCGCACCCTGGGGGGACCCGAACACGCTGTCACCGAGCCCGCCACCGGCGACACGCTCGGTACCGTCCGCCTCGCCACGGCCGAGGACGTCGCCGTGGCGGCGGAGACCGCACGGGGCGCGCAGAGCGACTGGGCCCGCGTCCCGCACTTCGTCCGGGCCGCCGTGCTGCGCAAGGCCGGTGACCTGTTCACCGCGCACGCCGACGAACTGCGCGAGTGGCTCGTCCGGGAGTCCGGATCCATTCCCGGCAAGGCCGACTTCGAACTGCACGTCGCGGCCCAGGAGTGCTACGAGGCCGCCGCACTCGCCTCCCGCCCGGCCGGACAGGTCCTGCCCAGCGAGGCGGCCCGCCTCTCCTACACCCGCCGGGTCCCCGCCGGCGTCGTGGGCGTGATCTCCCCCTTCAACGCCCCGCTGATCCTCTCCATCCGCTCCGTCGCCCCGGCCCTCGCCCTCGGCAACGCGGTGGTGCTGAAGCCGGACCCGCGCACGGCCGTCTGCGGCGGGCTCTCCCTCGCCGCGCTCTTCGCCGAGGCGGGCCTGCCGGACGGGCTGTTCCACGTCCTGCCGGGCGGACCCGACGCCGGTCAGGCCCTGGTCGCCGACCCGCGGATCCCGGTCATCTCCTTCACCGGCTCCACCGCGGCGGGCCGCGCCGTCGGCGAGGCGGCCGGACGCCACCTCAAGCGCGTGCACCTGGAACTGGGCGGCAACTCCGCCCTGATCGTGCTGGAGGACGCCGACATCGACGCGGTGATCTCCACGGCCGCCTGGGGCTCCTTCTTCCACCAGGGCCAGATCTGCATGACGACCGGCCGCCACCTGGTCCACAGCTCCCTGTACCAGGAGTACGTCGAGCGGCTGGCGGCGAAGGCCGACTCACTGGCCGTCGGCGACCCGCACCGCGAGCAGGTCCACCTCGGCCCGATCATCGACGACGGCCAGCTCGCCAAGGTGCACGGCCTGGTGGAGGCCAGCACCGCCCACGGCGCCAAACTGGCCGCCGGCGGCACCCACGACCGCCTCTTCTACCGGCCCACCGTCCTGGCCGACGTGGACGACGGCACGCCCGCCTACACGGAGGAGGTGTTCGGCCCCGTGGCGCCCGTCCGGTCGTTCAGCACGCCCGACGAGGCGGCCTCCCTGGCCGCGGCCGGCCCCTACGGCCTCTCGCTCGGCATCGTGACCCGGGACGCCGCCCGCGGCCTCGACCTCGCCGAGCGCATCCCCACCGGCATCGTCCACATCAACGACCAGACGGTGAACGACGAGGCCGTCGCCCCCTTCGGAGGCATCGCCGCGTCCGGCACCGGCGCCCGCTTCGGCGGCGAGGCCAACCTGGAGGCCTTCACCGAGCTGCGCTGGACGACGGTGCGCGCGGACGTGGCGCCGTACCCGTTCTAGAGGCTCCAGGGGCGCGCGTTCCAGGGTCCTCGCTCCGGCCGGCTACTGGCCGCTCTGCTCGGCCTGGGCCTGCTGCTCGGCGACGGACTTGCGCACCTCGTCCATGTCCAGCTTGCGGGCCTGCCCGATGACGTCCGTCAGGGCGGCCTCGGGCAGGGCGCCCGGCTGGGCGAACACGGCGACCTGGTCACGGACGATCATCAGCGTGGGAATCGACTGGATACCGAAGGCCGCGGCCAGCTCCGGCTGCGCCTCGGTGTCCACCTTGCCGAACACCAGGTCCGGATTGGCCTCGGCAGCCTTCTCGTAGACCGGCGCGAACTGCCGGCACGGACCACACCACTCCGCCCAGAAGTCGATCAGGACGAACTCGTTGTCCGTGACCGTCTGGTCGAAGTTCTCCTTGGTGAGCTCCACGGTGCTGCTCATGGCGTGATCCCTCTTCCTCGTATCGGGGGCGAAGCCGTCGGCCACAACACGGCCGACCCGGTGGGTATTCCGCGCGCGTACCCATGTGGCCCGAGCGCACACCACCCACCAGACTGGCCCCATGACGGAAACGGAATCCATCGCCTACGACGTCGTGGTGCTCGGTGCCGGGCCCGTGGGGGAGAACGTCGCGGACCGCACCCGTGCGGCCGGCCTCTCCACCGCGGTCGTGGAGAGCGAACTGGTCGGCGGCGAGTGCTCGTACTGGGCGTGCATGCCCAGCAAGGCCCTGCTGCGCCCGGTCATCGCCCGCGCCGACGCCCGCCGCACACCCGGACTCAAGGACGCGGTCCAAGGTCCCCTCGACACCGCGGCGGTCCTCGCCCACCGCGACTACTACACCTCCCACTGGAAGGACGACGGCCAGGTCCAGTGGCTCGACAGCATCGGCGCCGACGTCCACCGCGGCCACGGCCGCCTCTCCGGACCCCGCACGGTCACGGTCACCGGCCCCGACGGCGCGCGGACGGTGCTGACCGCCCGGCACGCCGTCGCCGTCTGCACCGGCACCCGCGCCGTCCTGCCCGACCTGCCCGGCCTCGCGGACGTGCGGCCCTGGACGAGCCGCGAGGCCACCAGCGCCAAGGCGGCGCCCGGCCGGCTGATCGTCGTCGGCGGGGGAGTGGTCGCCACCGAGATGGCCACCGCCTGGCAGGCCCTCGGCTCGCAGGTCACCCTCCTCGTCCGCGGCAAGGGCCTGCTGAACCGGATGGAACCCTTCGCGGGCGAACTCGTCGCCGAGGCGCTCGGAGAGGCGGGCGTCGACGTCCGCACCGGCACCTCCGTGGAATCGGTCGGTCGGGAGAACGGCACGGTCGTGGCGGTCACCGACACCGGCGACCGCATCGAGGCCGACGAGATCCTCTTCGCCACCGGCCGCGCCCCGCGCACCGACGACATCGGCCTCGACACCGTCGGCCTGGAACCCGGCTCCTGGCTGGATGTCGACGACAGCCTGCGCGTCACCGGCAACGAATGGCTCTACGGCGTCGGCGACGTCAACCACCGCGCCCTCCTCACCCACCAGGGCAAGTACCAGGCCCGTATCGCGGGCGCCGCCATCGCCGCCCGCGCCTCCGGCACCGCCCAGCTGGACGCCGAGCCCTGGGGCGCCCACACGGCCACCGCCGACCACGGCGCCGTCCCCCAGGTCGTCTTCACCGACCCCGAGGCGGCCTCCGTGGGCCTCTCCCTCGCCGAGGCCGAACAGGCCGGCCACCGCGTCCGCGCCGTCGACTACGACCTCGCCTCTGTCTCCGGCGCCGGGCTCTACGCCGACGGCTACCGCGGCCGCGCCCGCATGGTCGTCGACCTCGAACGCGAGATCCTCCTCGGCGTCACCTTCGTCGGTCCCGGTGTCGGCGAGCTGATCCACTCGGCCACCGTCGCGGTCGCCGGCCAGGTGCCGATCAGCAGGCTGTGGCACGCGGTGCCGTCGTACCCGACGATCAGCGAGGTGTGGCTGCGGCTGCTGGAGGCCTACCGGGACAACTGACCGCCGCCGCCGCCGCCGATCGGGCGGAGCGAGCGACGCGGCGGAGGCCGGGCCCGACAGCCCGTGACTACGGGAGGTCGAAGCCCAGCGCCTCCGCCGCCTCCCGGGGCGTCGGCTGCGTCCACCGCTCCGCCGTCGCCCGGCCGGACGACAGGGACCGCAGCTCCGCGCGGTCCAGGTAGAGCGTGCCGTCGAGGTGATCGGTCTCGTGCTGGACGATCCGGGCGGGCCAGCCGGTGAAGACCTCGTCCACCGGCCGGCCGTTCTCGTCCTCGCACGTCAGCCGTACCTCGGCCGGCCGGGCCACCACCGCCTGCCAGCCGGGCACACTCAGACAGCCCTCGAAGAACGCGGCACGGGCCCCGCCCAGCGGCTCGTAGGACGGGTTGACCAGCACCCGGAACGGCTGCGGCACCCGCCCGCGGGCCACCCGTACCTCCTCGGGGACGGGCGCCGGATCCTCGATGACCGCGACCCGCAGCGGTACCCCCACCTGGGGCGCGGCCAGGCCCACGCCCGGCGCCGCGTGCATGGTCACGCGCAGTGCCTCGACGAAGCGGGCGAGGAGGCCGCGGTCCAGCTGGCCGTCGAAGGGCTCGGCGCGGCGCCGCAGTACGGGCTCGCCGGCCTCCACGATGGCCAACGGCCCGTCCGTGGACAGGAGTTCCTCGACGAGGTCGGCGACCGGGACGTGATCACGGGGAGAAACCATCGCGCCAGCATGCCACGGAGCTCCACCCCACCTCCCACCGGTAAGTGACGCAGATCACTCAAACTCCCGGGAACTCGACACCGCCTTCGTCCGACATCTGGAGCGCCCCAACCGAGAAACACCCCTGCCCCGGGAGAACCCCGCCGATGTCCACCGCTCCTCCGACCTCCACGGACGAGGCCCCACAGTCCGTCGCCGAGCCGGCGCCGTCCGCCGGCAGATGGTCCCCGCTGCGCCCGCTGATCCTGCGGCTGCACTTCTACGCGGGCGTGCTCGTCGCGCCCTTCCTGCTCGTCGCGGCCCTCACCGGCTTCCTGTACGCCGGCTCGTTCCAGGCCGAGAAGCTCCTCTACGCCGACGAGCTGACCGTCTCCGCGGTCGGCGACGCCAAGCTGCCGATATCCGAGCAGGTGGCGGCCGCCCGCGCGGCACACCCCGAGGGCTCGGTCGCCGCCGTACGGCCCTCGCCCGCGGACGACGCGACCACCAGGGTGCTGCTGTCCGGCGTCGAGGGCGTCGACCCGACCCACACGCTCGCCGTGTTCGTCGACCCGTACACCGCGAAGGTGCGGGGCTCGCTCGAACAGTACGGCTCGACCGGCGCGCTCCCCCTGCGCACCTGGATCGACGAGTTCCACCGCGATCTGCACCTGGGCCAGACCGGCCGCCTCTACAGCGAACTCGCCGCCAGCTGGCTGGGCGTGATCGCGCTCGGCGGGCTCGCGCTGTGGTTCTCCCGCCGCCGGGCCCGGCGCAGGCTGCGCGGCACCAGCGGCCGTCGCCGCACCCTCGGGCTGCACGGCACCGTCGGGGCCTGGGTGGCCGCCGGGTTCCTCTTCCTGTCGGCGACCGGACTGACCTGGTCGACCTACGCCGGGGCGAACATCGACGAGCTGCGCACCTCGCTCGGGCAGTCCACCCCGTCGGTCACGGCGACGGCGGGCGGCGACCACTCCGGCCACGGCGCCTCCGCCTCGGCCGGCGGCGAGCACGGCGTCGGCCTCGACAAGGTCCTGTCCGCCGCCCGCGCCGAGGGCTTGGGCGACCCCGTCGAGATCGTCCCGCCCGCCGACGCCTCCTCCGCGTACGTCGTCAAGCAGATCCAGCGCAGCTGGCCCGAGAAGCAGGACGCCGTCGCGGTCGACCCGACCACCGGCGAGGTCACCGACGTCCTGCGGTTCGCCGACTACCCCCTGCTGGCCAAGCTGACCCGCTGGGGCATCGACCTGCACACGGGATCCCTCTTCGGCCTGGTCAACCAGATCGCCCTGATGCTCCTCGCGCTCAGTCTGATCCTGCTGATCGTGTGGGGCTACCGCATGTGGTGGCAGCGCGGCCGCGGCTCCGCCTTCGGCCGGCCGATCCCACGCGGCGCCTGGCAGCAGGTGCCCCCGCAGACCCTGCTGCCGTGCGTGGCGGCCATCGCGGTCGTCGGCTACTTCGTGCCGCTCCTGGGCATCCCGCTGGCCGCGTTCATCGTCGTGGACGTGGTCCTCGGGGAGATCGCGCACCGGCGGGGGCGGACGAGCGGGGCCGGCGTGAAGTAGAGGGGCAACGGGGCCCGCGCGGGACGTGGTTCGGGCCCGGCCCCTTGTCCGGGGCCGGGCCCGAAAACCTCCTCCTGCCGGCCTTGCCGCTCCAGGGCGCGGCCGAGCATCAGCCGGGCGTAGTGCTCCACCGGGTCCCGCTCGACGATGACGCGCAACTCGCTCTCCGAGCGCCGCAGTTGGGTCGAGTGGTAGTAGGCGCGGGACGGCAGCAGCCATCGCGCGGGACGGTCGGACATTCTCCTGCCCGGTGTCCCCTGGCACTACCGGGACAGGGCGGCCAACTCCTTGTTCGCCCGCTCGGTGACCAGGGCCAGGACCCGCCCGGCCGCGGCCAGGTCCTCGGCGGGGATTCCGGCGTAGATCCGGGCGGAGATCTGTGCCGTCTCGGCGCTGGTCCCGGCGTACAGCGCCCGGCCGCTGTCGGTGACCCGCACGAGCGATCCCTCGGGGGCCAGCAGCCCCTTGGTGATCAGTGCTTCCACGGCATCCCGCGCCTCGGACTGGTCGATCTTGAGGCTGTCGACGACCTGGCGGACCAGGTCGTCCCGCTCGACGGGGGCGTCGGCGACCGCGACCGGCCGCAGGGTGACCATCTGCTGGAACGTGACGCCGTAGGGGGTCACGACCGACTCGACGATCGCGCGGCCGGCGTAGTGGGCCAGAGCGATGACGCGGCCGTTGACGGTAGAGGTGGTCGGGGTGGTGGCGGGGGCGGTGGTCATGGTGACTCCTCGAAGACTGGCGTTGGGTATCCGGTCGCCCGGTCACTTCCCATTTAATGTACATGGAGATTGTATCTATGGCTACTAAATGAAGGCGGCTCGTCGGCCTGACGCGGAACACCGCGCGGGGCTAGGTTGAGCGGCATGAGCAATCTTGATCGGGAGCCGGTCCCCGCCCTGTGCGGCGGCCGCGGTTTCGTCGTGGCGGAGCCGGTGCGCGAACTCCTCAGCCCTCGCCGCGTCAAGCTCGGCGAGTCCACCGAGGTCCGCCGACTGCTGCCCAACCTGGGCCGGCGCATGGTCGGCGCCTGGTGCTTCGTGGACCACTACGGCCCCGACGACATCGCCGACGAGCCCGGCATGCAGGTGCCGCCCCACCCGCACATGGGACTCCAGACCGTGAGCTGGCTGCACGAGGGGGAGGTGCTGCACCGCGACTCCACCGGCAGCCTCCAGACGATCCGCCCGCGCGAGCTGGGCCTGATGACCTCCGGCCGGGCGATCAGCCACTCCGAGGAGAGCCCGAGGTCGCACGCCCGCCTCCTGCACGGCGCCCAGCTCTGGGTCGCCCTCCCCGACGGTCACCGCCACACCGAGCCGCGCTTCGAGCACCACGCCGAGCTGCCCCACATCACGGCACCGGGCCTGACGGCCACCCTCATCCTCGGCTCCCTCGACGGCGCCACCTCACCCGGTACGACGTACACCCCGATCCTCGGCGCCGACCTGGCCCTCGTCCAGGGCACCGACGTACGCCTGCCGTTGGAACCGGACTTCGAGTACGCCGTGCTCTCCATGTCCGGCGAGGCCCACGTGGACGGCGTGCCGCTCCTCCCGGGCTCGATGCTCTACCTCGGCTGCGGCCGCACCGAACTCCCCCTGCGCGCCGCGTCGGACGCGGGCCTCATGCTCCTGGGCGGCGAGCCGTTCGAGGAGGAGCTGATCATGTTCTGGAACTGGATCGGCCGGACCCAGGAGGAGATCGAACAGGCTCGTCGGGACTGGATGGAAGGCACGCGGTTCGGCGAGGTCAAGGGGTACGACGGGGCGCCGCTGCCGGCTCCGGAACTGCCGCCGCTGCCGTTGAAGCCGCGAGGCAGAGTGCGCTGATCCCCAGGAACGCCTGAGAGGTGGGGCGTCGTCCGTGGGCGCCCGGCACCGACGTACCGGTTGAGTTGCAGTGCCCATGACCAGGGCGGAGAATGAAGAACGGCCCGTCGGCCGCCGCCGCCCTCTCCCACCGCCACGCGCAGGACCGTACGCACAGCGCACCGGGAGTCCCCGTGGACCGAGCCGATCTCGCAGCGGTGTTCTCCGGGGAGGGACCCGTACCTGTCCTGTGGGCCACCGACTGCCCCGTCCGCTTCGACGTGTGGCTGGCGTTCGCCCGGCCGTCGGCCTCGGGCGGGGCGCGGGCGGGTCCGGAGCCGTGGCTCGGGTGGGAGGCGGGGCGGCAGGATCTGATTCTCGCGATCCGTGAGGAGTACGGCGTCGAGCGGGTCCTCGAACGTTTCCAGAGCCGGGGGCTGATGGAGACGTGCCGCCCGATCGCGTCCGGCAGTTTCGTGGCGGCGCGGCTGACCCTGAAGGAACTGGTCAGCGACCTGCTGCCCCTGACCAGTCTCGCCGGCGTGGTGCGTGTCGCCCACGAACTCGCCCGGGCCGACAGGGCGGGGGGCATCGAGGCAGCCCTCGCCGGACACGTCAGGACGCCGGCCACCAGCGAGATCCACGACAGCATGGAGCGTCGCCAGGAGCGCGGCCGCCATCTCACCTGGCTCCTGAGGCTGCTGTACCGCGTCGTCGAGAACGCGCGGCCGGACCTGGCCCTCAGCGAGTCGCGGGAACGGGCCGTGACCGGCGTGCTCGTGGACATGCTGGACGCCGTCGTCGTGGACACGGCCCCGGTGCGCGGGCCGCACGCACTCGCCGGGCGCGTCGCCGACCGACGGCAGAAGTACCCGATCGTCTCCGTGACGACGAACCGGCGGGCGACCCGCGCCGTCGTACGGTCCCGCCGGACGATCAAGGCCGCCGCGGCGGAGCAGGTGTTCTCGATCGACACCGCCTCCATCGGCTGGGCGGTGGTCGACAGCGGCATCGACGCGCGGCACCCCGCCTTCCACGACTGGGACACCACCGGCCGGACGCCACGGCGACTGGAGACGCGCATCGCCCGCTCCTTCGACTTCACCGGCGTACGGGAGAAACTCTCCGCCGACGTGCTCGTGGGCGGACTCGTCAACTGGGCGGCCGCCCTGCCGTCCGTCGACACCACTCCCGGTCCGTCCGGGCAGCCCGCCCAGCCGCCGGGCGACCAGCACGGCACCCACATCGCCGGCATCATCGGCGGCTGGTGGCCCGAGCTGGACTTCCGCGGTATCTGCCCGCGTATCCGGCTCTACGACTTCCGGGTCCTCGACGACGGTGAGGGCGACGAGTTCTCCATCGTCACCGCGCTCCAGGCGATCCGTCACCTCAACGACCAGGCCGGGCGGTACATCGTCGCCGGGGTCAACATCAGCCTGTCTGTCCCGTACGACGTCGCCACCCACTCCACCGGGTGGACACCCGTGTGTGTCGAGTGCGACCGCCTGACCCGGTCGGGTGTCGTGGTCGTCACGGCGGCGGGGAACGCGGGGTTCACCGGCAGCGCCGCGCGGACCCTGGGCGCCGACTACCGGGACATCGGCATCTCCGACCCCGGCAACGCGGAGTCCGTCATCACCGTCGGCTCCACCCACCGCAGCAACCCGCACCGCCACGGCGTCAGTTACTTCTCCAGCCGGGGACCCACCGGCGACGGGCGACCCAAGCCCGACCTGGTGGCGCCGGGGGAGGGCATCGACGGACCCATCCCCGGCGAGGGCATCGCCGCCATGCACGGGACCAGTCAGGCGGCGGCCCACGTCAGCGGGGCCGCGGCCATGCTGCTGGCCCGCCACCGAGAGCTGCTCGGCCGTCCCGAACGCGTGAAGGAGATCCTGTGCGCGACGGCCACCGACCTCGCTCGCGAACGCAACTTCCAGGGCCATGGGCTCGTCGACGTGCTGCGTGCCGTGCAGTCCGTCTGACCGGCCGCACCACCAGGCAGTCCCTCTGAGGGGCCGACACCACCAGTGAGGCAGGGGCGACATGTTCACCTTCGATTTCCTCGACGCCCGGCACGGTGACTGCTTCCTCGTCCGCTGGGGCACGCCCGACGAGCGCGTCATGCTCGTGGACGGCGGTCCCGGCGGCGTCTACCGGGCGACGCTCCAGGGCCGACTGCGGCAGCTCGGAGGGCCGGACGGCGACGAATCGCCGCACCTCGACGCCGTATGCCTGTCCCATGTCGACGACGACCACGCCGACGGGCTCGTACGGCTCTTCCGCGACATGCGGCAGGCCCAGCAGGACGGGGAGGCACTGCCGTACGCGGTGGACACCCTGTGGTTCAACTCCGTGGAAGAACTGGTCGACCAGCGGGCCCCCGGACTGAGCGCCTCCGTCCGGCCGCTCCTCGAAAGCGCCGCCGCCGACGCTGCGGTCGGGGCCAGCTACCACCAGGGCCGCGACATCCGCAACGCGGCCGCCGCGCTGCACCTGGACGGCAACGCCCCGTTCGGCGGCCCGCTCACCGAAGGCGCCGAGGCCACCCTCGGCAACCTGGACGTCACCGTCGTCGCACCCGACGAGGCGGCGCTGGCCGAACTGGAGGAATGCTGGCGCAAGGCGAAACAGCGCGGCGACCCCGAGGTCATCACCGCGGCGTACGCCGACGACTCGGTGCAGAACCTCTCCAGCATCGTCCTGCTGCTGCGCCACGAGGGCCGCACCGCGCTGCTCACCGGTGACGCCCGCGGCGACCACGTCCTGGCCGGGCTGCGCGAGTTGGACCTGCTCGCCGACGCGGAACCGCCCCACGTCGACCTGCTCAAGCTGCCGCACCACGGCAGCGACCGCAACGTGGAAGCCGGGTTCTTCGAGCAGGTGCGGGCCGACCACTACGTCATATCCGCCGACGGCGTCCGCCACCACCATCCGAACGAGGACACCCTGCGCTGGCTCGTCGAGTCCCGGGCACCGGACGAGGAGTACGTCGTCCACCTGACCAACCACATCCCGTTCGCCGAGGAGACGCTGACGGGACTGCGCCAGGGCCGCGCCTTCGACGTCGATGTCCGCGAGCCCGCCGAGCAGGCGCTCGTCATCACGATCGGAGACCGGCCATGACCTCCTCCCGGCACGCCCCCGCCCCTGCCGCGCCCCCGGCGGACACCGTGCCGGCCGCCGGACCGGGGTGGGCCGTGGACTCGCCCGCCGTCGGCACCGGTCTCACCGCCCGACCCTGCGGTGACGCCCTCCGCCCGGCCGAACCACCCGCCACGGCCCACCCGGTCGCGCTCGCCCTGTCCGGCGGAGGATTCCGCGCCACTCTCGCCGGACTGGGCTTCGTCCGGCTGCTGGCCGACACCGGGCTGCTGCCCCGGGTGCGGTACTCCTCCTCCGTGTCCGGAGGCTCGATCGCCAACGGCTGTCTGGCCGCCGCCTGGCCGGAACTGCGGCAGGAGGGCTTCACCGCGCAGGCCGTCGACGCGATCGTCATCGCACCGCTCGTGGACCGCCTTGCCTCCCGCTCCCTCAAACGCGCCCTCGTCCGCGGCCTGTGGCGCACCCTCGGCCCCACCACCCGCACGGATCTGCTGGCCAGGCGTCTGGACGAGTGGTTCTTCGAGAGGGCCGAACTGGAACGACTGGACCCGCAGGTGCGCTGGATCGTCAACACGGCCAATCTGACCACCGGCGCCCGCCTCACCTTCGAACGCGACGTCTACGGCGACTACACCATCGGCCTGGCCCGCACAGCCGGAACGGGACTGCGGCTGAGCCGGGCCGTGTCGGCCTCCGCGGCGGTGCCCGGCGCCTTCCCGCCCGTCGTCCTGGACCGGACCCCGTTCCCGTGCGCCACCCATCCGCCCGCGCTGCTCGACGGCGGTACGTACGACAACACCGGCCTGGAGGCGATCGACGGCGATCGGTACCGCCACACCTTCCTGTGCGCCCTCAACGCCGGCGGACTGCTGAGCCCCGGTGTGTACGGGCGCGTCCCGGTCGTCCGCGACCTGGCCCGGGCGAACTCCCTGCTGTACCGGCAGAGCACCGCCCTGCGGACCCGGGCCGTCGTCGAACGCTTCGAGCACGCGAGGGACGCGGGCCCGGACGGCGAACTGCCGCGCGGTGCCCGCAGGGGAGTCCTCGTCCAGCTCTCCACCGACTTCCCGGCCGACGGCCCGGACGCCCTGCGCCGCTGGCACGCGGCCTTCCCGGAACACCGCACCTTCGAGGGCCGGCACCTGGCCCTCGTCCCGACGGTCTTCGACCGCCTCGACCCCGGTCTGTGCCGCGCCCTGGTGTACCGCGGCTGGTGGCTCGGCGGCGCGGCCCTGGCCGCGCACCACCCGGATCTGCTGCCGCACGACCTGACGGAACTGCGGCCGCCGCGACGGTGACCGGCAGCCGGCCTCCGGTACCGGCCCGCGGGAGGCGGCGGTGCCCGCGGGCCGATGGCGCCCCGCTCTCCGGCATCCCCGGCGTCCGCGTTGACGCATGCCAATATAGGCATATGATGTTGCCATGGCGCGAGCGGCAACGACCTCGGACGCGTTCAACGCGATCGCCGAACCGCAGCGGCGGGAGATCCTGACGCTGCTGCGGGGCGGCGAACGTCCGGTGACCGATCTGGCGCGGGACCTGGGGATGACCCAGCCGCAGGCGTCCAAGCACCTGCGGGTGCTCCGGGAGGTCGGGCTGGTGCGGGTCCGCGGGGCGGGCAAGCAGCGGCTGTACGGCCTGGACGCCCGCGGGCTGCGGCCGATCCACGAGTGGGTGGGCGGCTTCGAGCGCTTCTGGAGCGAGAGCTTCGACCGCCTGGACGCGTACGTGCAGGAACTGAAGCAGGAACGGCAGGAGGGACCACACGATGACGACGACCAGTAGTGGCGGCGAGGGCGCGCACGCGATCGCGGACCGCGAGGTCGTGATCTCCCGGGAGATCGGCGCCCCGCAGGCTCTGGTGTTCGAGGCGTTCACGCGAGTCCGGCATCTGTCGCGGTGGTGGGGACCGGAGGGCTTCACCACCAGCACGCGGTCCTTCGAGTTCCGCGTCGGCGGGACCTGGGACTTCGTGATGCACGGACCGGACGGGACCGACTACCAGGAGTGGATCACCTGGCGGGAGATCGTCCCGCCGGAGCGGATCGCGCTGCTGCACGGCGAGTCCCGCGACGACCCGAACGCCTTCGAGTCGGTCCTGACCTTTGAACCGGCCGGCGAGCGGACCCGGATCGTGATGCGCACGGTGTTCCCCACCAAGGCACTCCGCGACGAGGCGGTGGAGAAGTACCACGCGATCGAGGGCGGCGAGCAGACGCTGCGCAACCTGGCGGCCTACGTCGCCGAACTCACCCGGAGCGGACTCACGGGAAGCGAACCCACCCGGGACGAGACGCCTCCCGAGGGGGCCGAGAGCTGATGGCCGGGAAGGTGTTCTTCAGCGTGACGATGTCCCTGGACGGATTCATGGCGCCCGACGCCGTGCCCGTCGGGTACGTCTTCTCGCCCGAAGGCCGGGACGACCCGAGGGTCCGGCGCTGGATGGCGAAGTGGTCGGAGCTGCAGGCGTGGTTGTTCCCGCAGCGGTGGTTCCGGGAGAACCTCAAGCTCGGCGAGGGCGGCGAGGAAGGACTCGACAACGACATCGCGCGGGCGACGTACGAGCGCACCGGCGCGAGCGTCATGGGCAAGCGCATGTTCGACGGCGGTGAACCGGCCTGGCCGGAGGAAGCGCCGTTCCACACCCCGGTGTTCGTCGTCACCCACACCCGGCGTGACCCGTGGGAGCGGCCGGGCGGCACCACCTTCCACTTCGTCGACGACGGCATCGAGAGCGCGCTGCTCCAGGCCCGCGAGGCCGCCGGCGACCGCGACGTGCGCATCGCCGGCGGCGCCGAGACGATCCAGCAGTACCTGGACGGCGGCCTGATCGACGAGTTCTCCCTCACCCTCGCGCCCGTGCTGTTCGGCACCGGCATCCGCCTGTTCGACCGCGTGGACCCCGACCGTCTCACGCTGGACCAGACCCGCGCGGACGCCTCGTCCCGGGTGACCCACCTGACCTACACCGTCGCGAAACGCTAGCCCGCGCTCACGCCGACGAGGTGGCGCGCGACCTGCGGGAGGCGGACTTCGGCGCCCGGGAAGGGCTGATTCAGCGCAGCGACGCGTGCGGGTACTGCTCGGCGCGGTGTTGGAATGCCAGGACCGCGGGATTCTGGATGGCGCCGTCGCGGATCTCGATCGCTCGGCGAATCGTGCGGTCACCGTCCCAGCCGGCCGGCCCTTCGAGGACCGGTCGCAGGAACGGGATCAGCGCCTCGCTGTTCTCCCAGGTGGCCGCGTCCCACAGGTAGGAGGGGCTGTGGTCCACGGCGTAGTAGTGGACGTGGTCGCCGACGGTGAACATCGGCTCGGTGAAGGTGGTGGGCCGGGCCCAGGCGAACCCCATGCCCTCGTCGCAGGAGACGTCGATGACGAGGGTGCCGGGCGCGAGCTTCGGCAGGTCCTCCTCTATCAGGAACATCAGCGGCGCCGCGGTGTCCTGGAGCACGCAGTTGACGATGATGTCGTGCCCGGCGAGGAACTCGGCCAGCGGCTCCGGGCCGTCCTCGGTGAGCGCGACGCTGCGCCGCGGGTCGGGGGTGTCGTCGGCCGCGTCGTGGTCGAAGTGGACGATCCGCGCCGAGTGGATCGGTGAGCTGACGGCGGTGGTGCCGCGGGCGGTCAGCACATCCACGTCGTGGACGCCCAGCGCGCTGAGCGCGGTCACCGCGCCGCGGGCGGTGGCGCCGAAGCCGATCACCGCCGCTCGCCGCCGACGGCCGTAGTCACCGGTCGCGCCGGTCAGCTGCATGGCGTGCAGCACCGACGAATAGCCGGCCAGTTCGTTGTTCTTGTGGAAGACGTGCAGGCTGAAGCCGCCCTCCCGGGTCCAGTGGTTCATCGCCTCGAAGGCGATCAGCGTGAGCCTGCGGTCGATGGCGGCCTGCGTGACCTTCTCGTCCTGCACACAGTGCGGCCACCCCCACAGCACCTGACCGTCGCGCAGTTCCGTCAGGTCCTCGTGCAAGGGCTTGGCCAGCAGGATGACGTCACACTCCGCGATCAGCTCCTCGCGTGAGCGGAAACCGGCGACCAACGGCGCGAGCTGACTGTCCGGTACACCGAAGTGCTCGCCATAACCGGTCTGCAGATAAATGCCGGCCTGAAGGTCGTCGTCGATGCGCTCGAAGTGCGCTGGATGGATCGGCAGACGGTGCTCGTTCTCTTTGCGGGTCTGCGACATGATTCCGAGCTTGAGCTGCTGCAAAATACCCCTTTGATTACTACCTGTCTAGCACACTTCCGGTGCCCCATTCGTTTTCCGCGCACAAACATGCGTCAACTCGTCGTTGACGCTCGGTGCGTCGCAGGGTCAGGGTGAGGAGACATCGGTTTCCGCCCCGGGCGGAGCCGCCGCAGGGCAGCACGACCAGGGAGGAGTTCGCGTGAGCACCCAGGAGGACGCGCCGGACGGCTGGTCCGGCTCACCCGGCGGAGCGGAGCGGGGCGCGCTGCGGGGGCTCCGCATCGCCGACTTCTCGCGGGTCCTGGCGGGTCCCTACGCCACCATGCTCCTCGCCGACCTCGGCGCCGACGTGGTCAAGGTGGAGCGGCCGGGCACCGGGGACGACACCCGGGCCTGGCACCCTCCGGCGGATCACGACGGCACGTCGACCTACTTCCTGAGCGTCAACCGGAACAAGAGGTCGCTCACCCTGGACCTGAGCACAGAGGTTGGACGGGAACAGGCACGAGCCCTGGTCGCCGAGGCCGACGTCGTGGTGGAGAACTTCCGGCCCGGCACCATGGAACGGCTGGGCCTCGGCCACCAGGAACTCCGCGCGCGGCACCCGCGGCTGGTCTACTGCTCGATCAGCGGCTTCGGCAGCGGTGCGGGCGCCGCGATCCCCGGATACGACCTGCTCGTGCAGGCCGTCGGCGGCCTGATGAGCGTGACCGGCACCGCGGACGGGGAACCGGTGAAGGCCGGCGTGGCCCTGGTCGACGTGATCACCGGGCTGCACGCCTCGCTCGGCATCCTCGCGGCGCTGCGGCACCGGGACGCCACCGGGCAGGGGCAACTCGTGGAGGTGAACCTCCTAGGCTCCCTGCTGTCGGCCATGGTCAACCAGGCGTCGGCGTTCGCCGTCGCCGGTGTCGTCCCCGGCCGCCTGGGCAACGCGCACCCGAGCATCGCCCCCTACGAGACCTTCCCGACCGCCGACCGCCCGATCGCCCTCGCGGTGGGCAACGACAAGCAGTTCGCGGTGCTCGCCGAGGTCCTCGGGGAGCCCGGACTCGCCGCCGACGACCGCTTCCGCACCAACACCGACCGGGTCGCGCACCGCACCGAACTGCGGGAGATCCTCGCCCGGTTGCTCGGCTCGGGCGGCGCGGACCACTGGTCGGCCGTCCTGCTGGCCGCCGGAGTCCCGGCCGGCCCGGTCAACGGCCTGGACGAGGCGTTCGTCTTCGCGCGACGGCTCGGCCTGCCGGGCATCGTGGAGATCCCCGCCGAGGCCGCCGACGGAGACCGCCTCGGGCCCTCCCGGCAGGTCGCGCATCCCATCGCGCTCAGCGCGACCCCCGCGCGGTACCTGCTGCCTCCGCCGCGACTGGGCCGGCACACCGAGGAGATCCTCCACGGACTGGCCCCCGACCCCTCTGCGTGACGCCCGGCCGCCCCTCGGCCGACCGCGCAGCCATGTCCCACCCACGCACGCCCCATCACCCCTGCCCTGCAAGGAGCGCACCATGAGCGGCACGCCGCTGAAGGACCCCCTCGACCTGCTCGACATCGCCTCCGTCCTGTCCGAGGAGGAGCGGGAAATACAGGCCACCGTCGCCAGGTTCCTCACCGACCGGGTGCGCCCGCACATCGGCGAGTGGTTCGAGACCGCCCACTTCGCCCGCGAACTCGCCCCGGAACTGGGCAAGTTGGGCGTCCTGGGCATGCACCTGGACGGGTACGGCTGCGCCGGCACCAACGCCGTCAGCTACGGACTGGCCTGCATGGAGCTGGAGGCCGCCGACTCGGGCCTGCGCAGCTTCGTCTCCGTGCAGGGCTCGCTGTCGATGTTCTCCATCTGGAAGTGGGGATCGGAGGAGCAGAAGCTTCAGTGGCTGCCCCGGCTGGCCGCCGGTGAGGCGATCGGCTGCTTCGGCCTGACCGAGCCCGATTTCGGCAGCAACCCCTCCGGGATGCGCACCCGGGCCGTGCGCGACGGCGGCGACTGGATCCTGAACGGCTCCAAGATGTGGATCACCAACGGCGGTATCGCGGACGTGGCCACCGTGTGGGCGCAGACCGAGGACGGCGTCCGCGGCTTCCTCGTACCGCGCGGAACGCCCGGCTTCACCACCCAGGACATCAAGCAGAAGATGTCCCTGCGCGCGTCCGTCACCTCGGAGCTGTACTTCGACGACGTACGGCTGCCCGACGCGGCGCGGCTGCCGCTCGCCCAGGGCCTGCGCGGACCGCTGTCCTGCCTGAACGAGGCCCGCTTCGGCATCCTGTTCGGCGCGGTCGGCGCGGCCCGCGACAGCATCCAGGCGGCCCTCGACTACGCCGACTCCCGCGTGCAGTTCGACAAGCCGATCAGTGCCTTCCAGCTCACGCAGAAGAAGCTCGCCGACATGAGCGTGTCCCTGGGCGGCGCCGCGCTGCTCGCCCTGCATCTCGGCCGGCTGAAGGACCAGGACCGTATCCGGCCCGAGCAGATCAGCGTCGGCAAGCTCAACAACGTGCGGGAGGCCATCGCGATCGCCCGCGAGTGCCGCACCATCCTCGGCGCCAACGGCATCTCCCTGGAGTACTCACCGCTGCGCCACGCCAACAACCTGGAATCGGTGCTCACATACGAAGGCACCGGCGAGATGCACACGCTGGTCGTCGGACAGGCGCTCACCGGCTATCCGGCGTTCCGCTGACCGGCCCGGCCGAAGGAAGACGAACGTGAACATCGTCGTACTGGTCAAGCAGGTCCCGGACACCGGCGCGGAACGCACCCTGTCCGAGGCCGATCACACTCTCGATCGCGAGAGTGCCGACCCCGTCCTGGACGAGATCAACGAGCGGGCCGCCGAGGAGGCCCTGACCCTCAAGGAGACGGTCGGCGCCGACGTCACCGTCGTGTCCATGGGTCCCGACTCCGCGCTCGACGCCGTCCGCAAGGTGCTGGCGATGGGCGCCGACCGGGGCATCCACATCAGCGACGACAGGCTCCGGGGCGCCGACGTGGTGACCACCGCGCGGGTGCTGGCGGCCGCCGTGCGGACGGTGGACGATGTCGACCTCGTCCTCGCGGGCGACGCGACGACCGACGGCCAGGCGGGCGCGGTCCCGGCCGCCGTGGCCGATCTGCTGCGCCTGCCGCCGCTGACGCACGCGCGGGAGCTGACCGTCGACGCGGGGCGGGTGCGGGTGGAGCGCGAGACCGAGAGCGGCGAAACGACGTTGGACGCACCGCTGCCCGCGCTGGTCAGCGTCACCGAGAAGATCAACGAGCCGCGCTATCCCTCCTTCAAGGGGATCATGGCGGCCAAGAAGAAGCCCGTGCGGACGGTCGGTCTCGACGACCTGTTCCCCGACGCGGACACCGCCGGCCACCTCGTGACCCGCACCCGGGTGGTGGAGGCCGTGCCGCGTCCGGCCCGGGCCGCCGGAATCCGTGTCACGGACGACGGCTCGGCCGGCCGGCGGCTCGCCGAGTACCTGATCGCCCAAAAACTCGTCTGAGCCGACCCTTCCGTTGCCGTGTCCGAACCGCCCCGACCAAGAAGCAGGCCCTCATGCCCGATGTCCTCGTCCTCGTCGACCACGACGGGGAGCGTGTCCACAAGTCCACGTACGAACTCCTCCGCGCCGCAAGGCGGTTGGGTGACCCGGCCGCCGTCGTCGTGGGCACCCCCGGCACCGCCGCCCGCCTCAGGGACGCCCTCGCCCGCCACGGCGCGAGGCGGGTCTACGCGGCCGAATCCACCGAAGCGGACGAGTTCCTCGGTACGCCCGCCGTCGACGCCCTGGAACGCGCGGTCCTGGACCTCGCGGCCGAAGCGGCTTCACCCGCCGCCGTTCTGGTCTCCGCGACGACGGCCGGCACCGAGGTGGCCGGGCGGCTCGCCGCGCGGCTGGACGCCGGGCTGCTGATCGACGCGGTCGACCTGGACCCGTCCGGGGTGGCCACCCAGATCGTCTTCGGAGGGTCCTGCACCGTGCGCTCACAGGTCACCCACGGCATCCCGGTGATCGCCCTGCGGCCGGGTTCCTTCGAGCCGGAGGAGCACCCCGTGGAGGCGGCGGAGCTGCAGCTCACCCTGCCGCCGGTCGATCCCGCGGCCTCCGCCCGCGTCACCGCGCGGCGCGCCGCCGTCGCGGGGGACCGTCCCGAGCTCACCGAGGCGGCCGTCGTCGTCTCGGGAGGACGCGGTGTCGGAGGAGCCGACGGCTTCAAGGTGGTGGAGGAACTGGCCGACGCCCTGGGCGGCGCGGTGGGCGCCTCGCGCGCCGCCGTCGACGCCGGCTACTACCCCCACCGCTACCAGGTGGGACAGACCGGAAAGTCCGTCTCCCCCCAGCTGTACATCGCCCTGGGCATCTCCGGGGCCATCCAGCACCTCGCCGGAATGCAGACCTCCAGGACGATCGTCGCCGTCAACAAGGACCCGGAGGCCCCCGTCCTGGACCTGGCCGACTACGGCGTGGTCGGCGACCTGTTCGCGGTCGCTCCGCGGCTCACCCGGGAAGTGGCCGCCCGCCGCTCCACCGGCTGACGCGGTCCGGGGTCCCGGCACGGATCGAGGCCCCGCCCCACCGAACACGAGAGCCCCCGGGCGGCACCCGCCGCCCGGGGGCTCGGTCCATGGGTCAGGCGGCCCGGTAACTGAAGAAACCCTGCCCGGACTTACGGCCCAGCAGGCCCGACTCGACCATGCGGCGCAGCAACGGGGGAGGGGCGTACAGCGGCTCCCGGTACTCCTCGTACAGGGCCTCGCCTATCGCCGCCACCGTGTCCAGCCCGATGAGGTCGGCCAGGCGCAGCGGGCCCATGGGGTGGGCGCAGCCGGCGGTCATCCCCGTGTCGATGTCCTCCGCCGTCGCCGTACCGGAGCTCACCATGCGCACCGCCGCCAACAGGTAGGGAACCAGCAGGGAGTTCACCACGAACCCCGCGCGGTCCTGGGTGACGATCGTCTTCTTGCCCAGCGCCTCGCCCACGAAGGCGCGCACCCGCAGCTCCGTGGCCTTGGAGGTGTGCAGCGCGGGGATGACCTCGACCAGCGGCATGACGGGGACCGGGTTGAAGAAGTGCAGCCCGATCACCGTCTGCGGCCGGCCGGCCGCAGACGCCAGTCTGGCGATGGGGATAGAGGAGGTGTTGCTGGCCAGGACGGCGGCCGGGTCCGTGACCACCTCGCCCAGCCGCCGGAACAGCGCTGTCTTGGCCCGCTCGTCCTCGACGGCGGCCTCGATGACCAGGTCCGCCCCGGACAGGCGGGACAGATCGTCGCCGACCGACACCCTGGTCAGTGCCTGGGCTCGGTCCTCAGATGTCAGGGCGCCCCGCTTCTCCGCCTTGAGCAGGGAGTCCGCGATACCGGCCAGACCGGCACGGGCCCGTTCCTCGGTCACGTCGCACAGCGCGACGTGCACTCCTGCCCGGGCGCAGACCTCGGCGATGCCACGGCCCATCTGGCCGGCTCCGACGATGCCCACGTGCTTGATCGATGTCATGTGGTGCTCTCCGCTCTACTCTTCGTGGACGCGGTGGGGGTGTGGGTTCAGGGCGTCGGCCGGCGCGGCGGCTGCCTCCCGGAGCCGACGGATCACCGCCCGGACCGCGGGCGAGGTCTCGCCCCTGCGGTAGGCGCCGACCAGCCGGGTGGTCAGCGATACATCGGCCAGCGGCCGGTAGGCCACGCCGGGGATGTGCACGCGGCGCAGCGAGTCCGGCACCAGGGCCACCGCGAGACCACCGCCCACCAGCGTCAGCGCGGCGACGAAGTCCCGCACCGGGGGAGCGCAGCGCGGGCTGAAGCCCCCGTGCTCGGCCACTTCCAGGATCTGGTCGCGGCAGCCGTACTCCTCGTCGAAGTGCGGGGCCACGAAACACTCCTCCCGCAGCGCCGCCGCCGGCACCGCCTCGTACGCCGCCAGCGGCGCGGCGGCCGGCAGGGCCAGGACGACCTGCTCGGTGAGCAGGCAGGTGGCCGTGACCTCGGGCGGGTACTCCGGACGCCAGCGCAGGAAGCCGACGTCGACGTCCCCGCAGGCCAGCGCCTCCAGCTGGGCGGGGGTCTCCAACTCGCGGACCTGCACGGTCAGTTCGGTGCCGGAGGCGGTGCAGCGATTGAGGACGTCGGTCAGCACCCCGGAGAACGCCGCGGAGGCGACGTAGGCGATCTGGGCGTGCCCCAGCTCCCCGCGACCGGCACGCCGACCCACCGCCTCGGCCCGCGCGGCCTGCGCGAGGGTCAGCCGCGCTTCGTCGAGGAACAGCCGGCCGGCGCTGGTCAGCGCCGGCCGGGTACGTCGTCCCCGGTCGATCAGACGTACGCCCAGATGGGACTCCAGCGCTCTGATCTGGGCGCTGAGCGCCGACGGGGCGAGATGCAGTCGGTCCGAGGCCCGCGCGAAGTGCAGTTCCTCCGCGACGACGACGAACGATTCCAGCCAGCGCAGTTCCATCGGCTCCTCCGTCGTGCCGGAACACCCCGCGGCGGCGTCAGGGCAGAACAGGGCCGCCGCGGGGTGAGTAGGAGGGATCCGCGTAGGGGGATCCGCGGTTCAGGGGATCACGACGTAGTTGCTGAACCCGCCGTCGAGGTCGGTGGCGCGTCCCGAGATCGCCTCGTTGACCTCGGACAGCGGGAAGGGCTTGGTGATCAGGTACGACAGGTCCAGGGCCCCGGTGGCCACCATGTCGGCGACCTCCTGCCCCTGGGCGGTGGAGAACCAGTTGGAGCCGATCAGCTGGACCTGCTCGTCCATGAGCCACTTCACGTCCAGGGGCAGCCGGTCGGCCACGCCACCGACGTTGACCACCCGGCCGCCACGCCGGACGCCCTGCATGGAGTCGAGCATCGTCTCCGCGGGCGCCTGGGCGCCCAGGGCGCTGATGACGAAGTCCGCCCCCTCGCCGCCGGTGCGGGACTTCGCCCACGCGCCGGAGGAGCGCTCGCCCAGCCGCATGACCTCGATCCGGTCCGGGGCGAGTTCCTTGACCCGCTTGAGGAGTTCCTCGTTGCGCCCCGTTCCGAGGACCCTGGCGACACCGGAGGCCAGTGCGAGGAGGGTGGAGGCGACACCGAGGGTGCCGGTGATCCCGTCGATCAGCGCCACCTGGCCGGGGCCGGCCTGGGCGTACTTGAGGGCCCGGTAGGAGGTGCCGATGTAGCCGAGCTTGCCGGCCTGCTCGAACGTCATGGTGTCGGGGAGGTTGACGATCGCGTGCTGCGGCGCGGTCATGTACTGCGCGAAGCCGCCGTAGGGATAGAGGTCGAAGATCCGCTGGCCGTCGCGGGACGTGCTGAAGTATCCGTTCAGCGTGAAGTAGCGGCACCGGCTGAGCTCGCCGCCGCGGCACACCTGGCAGCTGCCGCAGGACCGCAGCGGACTCACGTAGACCCGGTCGCCGGGCCTGGTGTTGAGCACCGCCTCGCCGACCGCCTCGACCACGCCCGCGGGATCCAGACCGAAGATCGCGGGGAGCTGGGGCAGCGGCTGGTGCGGGTACCAGGTGGGCCAGTTGTTGATCACGTTCGCCATGTTCGGCACGATTCCGCATGCCTTGACCCGCACCAGTACGTCGGTCGGCCTGGGGGTGGGCACGTCGACCGAGTCCACGGACATCGGCTCACCGAGCGCGTGCAGTCGTGCAGCGAGCATTTTCGCCATTGAAATACTCCGGATTGATGGGCGGTACGGTGCCGAGAGCTACGGATTCGGGAAAGAATTCGGGAACGGATTCGGGTAGTTGTCCTCAAGGTCGATGTCCAGCAGCCCCATGATGCGGACGCCGGAGTTGTACCAGGCGATGGACAACGACAGTTCGACCATCTGTCGGTCCGTCAGGTGCGCGGCGGCGGCTCGCCACGTCTCCTCCGAGACGTCGACCCGGAGCGTGGACTCCTCGGCGAGGCGCATGACCGCCTTCTGCGTGGGGTCGAACAGGTCGGACGACTCGAAGTCGGCCACCGCCGCGAGCTGTTCCTCGCTGAGCCCGGCCTTGAGCCCGTGCGACTGGTGGTGCGCGACCTCGTAGGCGGACCGGGTCGCGTGTCCCACGGTCAGAATGGCCAGCTCACGCAGTTCCGGGCTGAGGCCGGCGCCGCGCAGCGCGTTGGCGTAGGTCAGGAAGGCGTCCAGCTGGGCGGGCGCGTGGGTGAGGGCGAGGAATATGTTCGCCGTGGGCACCTTGCGTTCGCTCTCCAGCCGGTCGTACAGCGGCTTGAGCGACTCGTCCGCGTCCTCGCGGCGCAGATACGGGACTCGTGTCATGTCGTCTCCTCGGGGACGGAAGGGGGCGGTGGGCGGGATCAGTGGGCGGACTGTTCGAGCAGGTACCGCTCCAGCGTCATCGGCTTGGGCGCCTCGACCGCCGGGATCCGCTTCACTCCCACGAAGGGCGACGCCTCGAAGTACCACTTCTCCAGCGCCGGAAGCCCCCAGCGGACGTTCGTGCTCAGCGATCCCGCGTCCCAGCGCACCGGCTCCACCTCGGTGTCGATGGTCTGGTAGTGGCTGTTGAAGACCTCCACCCGGTGGCCGTCGGGATCGCGGAGGTAGGTGAACAGCATCCCGCCCGGACCGTGGCGTCCGGGGCCCCGCTCGACGCCCTCCCCGTAGCCGAGGATCCCCGCCCAGTCGCAGGCCGTGAAGATGTCGTGGCTCTCGGAGACGGTGTAGGCGAAGTGGTGCAGCGCGGGACCGGCGTTCTCCACGATCGCGAGGTCCAGACAGGTGCCCTTGCGGTACATGAACGCGCTCAGCAGCTTGTCGCCGTGCGCCAGGTACTCGGAGTTGCGGAAGCCGAGTTCGCCGTAGAACGCCGTCAGCTCGTACGTGTTCGGCGCGAAGGTCTGGAAGTGGTCCAGCCGCTGCGCGTGGGCGCCCTTGTGGTGCTCGAAGTCGATGTGCAGCCTCGGCCGGGTCTCCATGTGCGCGCAGAGTTCCAGCGGCGTACCGACCGGGTCGCTGACGTGCAGGGTGCGGCCCTGGTGGGGCAGGTCGACCCACTCGGCGGGCAGTCCCCGCTCGCGGAACCAGGCGTAGGCGATGTCGAGGTCCTCGTCGAGGAAGACGCGGAAGCCGATCCTGCGGCAGGCGCCCGCGCCCTCCTGGTCGAGTTCCAGCACGAGGCTGTGGTGGCAGGCCTCGGCGAGGCCGCGCAGATGGCAGGTGCGCTCGTCCTCGTCGCTGACGACGAGCCCGAGGGCCCGCGTGTAGAAGTTCCGGCTCTCGGCGAGGTCGGCGACGGTCAGACGCACATGGCTGGAGCGGGTGATGTTGAAACTCGGGCGCAGATTGACGGGTGGCAGCATGCTGGGCTCCGTGCTCCGGTCGGCTCTGGATTTCGATGACTGTAATACTTCGGTGCGTTTTTACGGATTGGTCGTGGATGGTCCGGAACCACCGAATGTGAAAGCGGACCAGCCGCTGAATTCCGCGGACGCGCCGAGGGACTCCTCGATGCGCAGCACCTCGTTCCACTTGGCCATGCGCTCGGAGCGGGTGAACGAGCCGACCTTCAGCTGACCGGCGTCCCAGCCGACGCTCAGATGGGCGATGGTGACGTCCTCCGTCTCCCCGGAGCGGGCCGAGACGATCGTGCCGAAGCCCGCGTCCTTCCCGGCGCGCAGGGCCTGGTGCGCCTCGGTGACGGTGCCGGCCTGGTTCGGTTTCACGAGGACGGCGTTCGCCGCCCCGCCGGCGGCCGCGGCCTCCACCCGCTTGGCGTTCGTGACCAGGTAGTCGTCGCCGATCACCTGGCAGCGGTGGCCGTGGCGCCGGGTGAACTCCACCATGCCGTCGGTGTCGTCCTCGCCCACCGGGTCCTCGACGGACAGGATCGGATACTGCTCGATCCAGTCGCCCAGCATGTCGATCAACGCCCCCGTGTCCAGGGTGCGGTCGTCCAGGGCCAGCGTGTACCGCCCGCCGCTGCCGAACTGGGAGGCCGCGACGTCCAGGGAGATGCCGACCTGGGTCGAGGGCGTGAAGCCCGCGGTCCCGATCGCCCGGGTCAGCGTCTCCAGGGCCTCCTCGTTGGAGTCGAACGCGGGCCAGAAGCCGCCCTCGTCCGCCACGCCCTGGGCCTTTCCGGCCTCGCGCATCAGACTGCCGGCCGCCCGGTAGATCTCCGCCGTCCAGTCCAGGGCCTCGGAGAAGCTCCGCGCGGCGGGGCAGACCACCATGAAGTCCTGGACGTCGACGCGCCGGTCCGCGTGGGCGCCACCGCCGAAGATCTGGATCTCCGGCAACGGGATGCGTACCGGTCGCCCCTGGGCCAGGTGCTGCCACAGCGGTACGCCCACCGACGCGGCACCGGCATGCAGCACGGCCATGGACGTGGCCACGATCGCGTTGCCGCCGAGACGGCTGCGGTCGGGCGTGCCGTCGAGGTCGACCAGGAGCCGGTCGACGGCCTCCTGGTCGGTCGCGTCGCGGTTCAGGAGGGCGGGCGCGATCTCGCCGTTCACCGAGCCGACGGCGCGCAGGACGTCCAGTCCGCCGAAGCGCTGACCGCCGTCGCGCAGGTCGAGCGCCTCGCCCTGGCCCGTCGAGGCCCCGGCCGGTGCGATGGCCCTGCCGGTCGAACCGTCCGCGAGGTGCGCTTCGACCTCCACAGTCGGTCGCCCGCGTGAGTCCCACACCCTGCGGCCGTGGAGCTTGGCGATCCGCGCGTCTGTCATGGCGGTGCAACCTTTCGGAGGACGGTCGATCGGGGCGCCGGGCGATGCCCTCGTAGGGGCAAGCGATGTCCCCCTCGCGCAGTCGGGGAGGGGGCACGTCCTCGCCGCTCGACGGGCTCGATCGGGGTCCCGCGGGGCGGCGCCGGAAACGGGGCGGCGCCCCGGGGTGAGGGAAAAGGAAGCGGAGGCGAGGTGCTCTCCGTTGCGGCTCATGCTGTGCTAACGATAGCGCAATCGTGCAAACTGTCGGTGGTTGTGTCAAGAGGTAGGGGGTGATCCACTCTCAGGGCCACCTCGCTCACCGTGCTCTTCCGATCGGTCGTCGGTGTGCGTGCTATCGTTCGCACAACCCGTTCACTCCTCCCTTGGCGCTCCGGCAAGAACTCCGGCGGGCCCGCGCTTCCTGGACGGACGGACAGCACAGGCAGCGTGGGTTCGCCGGGCCCTATCGCGGCCGACCGGAAAGCGAGCCCTGACATGACATCCGAGCCCCCTGTGGCACCCCTGACCCTCACCACCGTGGTGGCCAGCACACGCCCCGGGCGTGTGGGCAGGTCCGTGGCGGACTGGTTCACCGCCCGGGTCGCGGAGTACGACCGGTTCGCGTCACACCTGGTCGACCTGCACGAACTCGGACTCCCCTTCTACGACGAGCCGCACCCTCCGGCGCTGCGGCAGTACACGAAGAGCCACACCCGCGCCTGGAGCCGGATCGTCGAGGCGTCGGACGCGTTCGTGTTCGTCACCCCGGAGTACAACGGCGGTTTCCCGGCCCCGCTGAAGAACGCGTGGGACTACCTCGTCGTGGAGTGGCAGCACAAGCCGGCCGCGTTCATCAGCTACGGGGGAGTCTCGGCGGGCACCCGGGCGGTGCAGATGGGCAAGCAGATCGTGGCCAACCTGCGGATGCTGCCGATCGGCCCGACCGTGAGCATCCCGTTCGTCGGCGAACAGGTCGAGGACGGCGCTTTCCGGGCCGGGAAGATACATGACGCGGCCGCTGAGCAGATGCTCGACGAACTCGTGCGGACGGCCACCGTGATGCGCCGACTGCGCGGCGGGACGTACTGACACGACGGCGAAGCGAGCACGAGGACGAGTACAGGGACGCCCGGAGCGCATCGCTCCTGGCGTCTTCGCGGTGCGCGGACGAGAGGCCCACGGGCCCCGCCGGGTCGGCTAAGACGCAGGCTCAGGAGATGTCAGTGGTCTGCTGGCCCTCTCCCTTGAGGACGGCCTTCCAGTACTGCGACAGCGACGGCGGGCCGCCCCACATGGGCGTGGGGACGACGTAGACGTTGTTCGACACGTAGTTGCTCTGCGGGCCGAGCGCGTAGTCGGGATACTGGCGCGGGATGAGGGCGTAGCAGTCCGCGTCGTGGGCGTGCTGCTCGCTGCCGTGCACCTTGCGCACGATCCACTGCTGCTTGCGGCTGCCGTCGGGCTGCTGGAGCCGCGGGTAGTCCTTCGCGGTGGCGCCTGCCGTCAGACACCGGCCGTTCTCGTAGCTCTGGAGCAGGCAGACCTCCGACTCCCCGGTCGGCTCGATGTGCCACAGATGTCCGAGCCAGCCCTTCTGCGTCATCACCGGGTCGTGGTTCCAGGTCTGCACGGCCTCGCCGACGTTGTCGTTGTAGTTGTCGGTCTCCAGATACGTGCCGGTGATCTCGTGGACGAACATCACGGGACTGCCGGCTCCGCCGCTCGCGAAGATGTCGGGCATGCTCCCACCCCCTGCGGGTCGCTGGGCGAAATGGTGCAGGACGTGTCCGGACGAGGCGGACGCTACTCCCGCGCCGGAGAGCGGGCACGCCGTGTTTCTGGTCAGTGTGGGCACCCGGCCCGTGGATGCGCGGGTCACAGCAATCGATCCGCGACACTCGGACAGCCATGCCGAAGTGCGGATGGCTGTGACGCTCGGCGGGCGGCGAGCCCTCTACCATCAACTTCCTTGCCGATAGAGGGCTTTGGGCACCCACTGGGTCGGCTTGGGGCCGCGGTGGCTACGAAACCGCGACCACGGCCGACGGTTCGCACGCCTCCCTGAGGCTCAGGAGGACCTGGGCGCGGCCCTTCCGTCGGGAGGTGCCGTGCTGCCGCGCAGGATCAGCGATCCGGGAGAGACCGACGTGTAAGGGCCGTCGTGGCTCGGCTTGGTCTTCAGGCGACGCATCAGCCACAACGCGCAGCCCGTGGCCATCTCCTGGATGGGCAGGCCGATCGTGGTGAGGCCGGGGCCCCACCAGGAGAAACCGGGCTCGTCGCCGAAGCCGACCACCGACAGTTCCCCGGGCACCTTCACCCCCTGCCGGGACAGCTCCTCCAGCACGCCCAGGGTGAGCTGGATCGAGCCCAGCACGAGGGCGGTGGGCGCGTCCTTCGACGTCAGCAGCCGGCGTACCGTCTCGCGGCCGTGGTCGACCGACGACGGCGGTCCCAGCTCGGCGCGGCCGGCGTCGTCCGGCAGGCCGCCCTCCCGAAGCGCGTCGCGGAAGCCCCGCAGTCGCTCCGCGCCCGTGGGCAGCTCCTCGGGGCCGCCGAGGTAGGCGACGCGGGTGTGGCCCTGGGCCACCAGGTGGGCCGTGGCCCGCCGCAACGCCTCGTGGTCGTCCACGCCGAACCACTGGGAGCCCAGCGACGGGTGCCGGCGCAGCAGCTGCAGGTGCGGTACGGCGCGCAGGAGCTTGACCGACTCACCGTGCGGGCGCGCCGTCGGCACGATGATGATGCCCGCGACGCGGTTCGCGGACAGCTCCCGCAGGTGGCGCAGTTCGGCCGTGCGGTCGTCGTCGGTCTCCGAGAGCATCAGCTGGAAGCCCTCGGCCTCCATGTTCTTGGACAGTTCGTGCGCGATGGTCGAGTAGAAGCTGTTGCGGATGTCCGGGATCACCAGCGCGACCACGTTGCTGGACGCCCCGCGCATCATCCGTGCCGCGCGGTTGCCGACGTACCCCATCTCGGACGCGGCCTGCCGGACCCGGAACTTGGTCTCCTCGCTGATGCGCGGATCGTCGGCGAGTGCCCGTCCCACCGTCGACACGGAGACTCCGAGGCGGTCGGCGATGTCCCTGGTCGTGATCACGTAAGGGGTCCCCTCGACTGACTGGTCGCGTGCCGTCACTTTCCGTATGCCAACGTTAGCACTCTCGTCGCGCTCCGTGGTCGACAAGGCGGGGAAGCAGGTCTGACGGCAGCTGCGTGCTAACGTTAGCATTGCTGGAGGAGCCGTGCAGCCGCCCGCGGCTGCCTAGTTGCGGAGGTTTCCGTGCGGATCGTCAGGTATGCCGTCGACGGCGTGCGTCACTACGGAGAACTCGAATCCGATGACGCCAGGATCGTCAGATGCGAAGGTGATCCCTTTACCGGGCTGTCCCCCACGGGACGGATCGACGACGTCGGTGACGTCCGCATTCTGTCGCCCGTCGAACGCCCCCGGATCTTCGGGTTCGCCTACAACTACGCCTCACACGTCGGCGAGACCGACCGTGAAATCCCGGAAATTCCCGTGTGCTTCATGAAACCGAGCACGGCGGTGGTGGGGCCGGGGGATGCCATCGTCTATCCGGCGGATGGTGAACTCATCCATTTCGAGGGCGAGTTGGTCGTCGTCATCGGAAAGGAGGCCCGCCATGTGAAGCCCGCCGAGGCGCATGAGTACATCCTCGGCCTTACCTGTGGCAATGACGTCAGCGACCGCGTCGTCCAGCGCAGGGAAAGCGCGTTCGGGACGTTGCTGATCGGCAAGGGCCAGGACACCTTCGCCCCTCTCGGGCCCGTCGTCGCGACCGGTCTCGACCCCTCGGACCTCGCCCTGACCACCCGCGTCAACGGCACCGTCGTGCAGTCGGCGAGCACGGCCGACCTGCTGCTGTCGGTGCCCGACCTCGTCGGCTACCTCAGCCGCCACCTGACACTGCTGCCCGGCGACGTGATCATGACCGGCACGCCCTCCGGTGTCGGCCCGATCCGCCCCGGGGACGAGGTCGAGGTCGAGATCGAGGGCATCGGGGTCCTGCGCAACCCGGTGCTGGCCGAGGCTCGTTGACCCTGGTCACCGCGTGAAAGGGGGCCTGCCCACCGCCGAGCGGTGGGCAGGCCCCCTTCGGTGTGCCGGTGGGGCCCGCTAGCGGACCGCGTTGTTGAACCGTCCGGGGCGGACGAACAGCAGGGCGACGGCACCGGCCAGCGGCAGCAGCGTGACCTGGAGGAGCCCGGCCCGGTCCCAGCCGAAGGAGTCCACCAGGGCGGCGAAGAGCAGCCCCGAGAACGCCGCGGGGCCGTAGTAGCTGGTGACGAAGAGACCGGAGGCGCGTCCGATCTGCGACGGGCGGACGGCCCGCTGCATCACGCTGTTGGTGTTGGGATAGATGAAGCCCAGGCCGAAGGCGCCCATGAGGAAGGCGAACACGCACTGCACGCCGACCCCGGCCTGTGTCTCGTAGATGCACACACTGATGGCGGAGACGGCCAGCAGGCTCAGGATCAGCAGGTTGCGCTGGTTGACGCGGTCGCCGAGCCAGCCGCCGAACAGGGCCGTCATGCCGCCGAAGCCGAGGAGGCTCATGGCCAGCGCGGCCTGCTGGGTGGAGTAGTGCAGCGAGGTGATGAGGTACGTCGGGTAGAGGCCGAGGAACCCGTAGATGGCCACCCCGCTGACCACCGAGTGGACGGCCAGCGCGATGGTGTTGCGGTTGTAGGCGGAGGCCGGCATGTGGTCGTACGTCCTGGTCGAGCGGGCTTTCTCGACGGAGTGCTCGGTCAGGGAGGCCTTCACGAGGAAGAGGGAGGCGGCGGCGATCAGCAGGCCGGCCGTGCCGAAGAGGTAGAAGGGCGAGTGCCAGGTGCCGTGCATGCGCATGAGCTCGACGCCGATCAGCGGGGCGATGAACACACCGACCGAGTAGCCCATGCCGATGGCGCCGAAGGCGAGGCCGCGCCGGTGGGCGAAGAAGGCGCCCATCGCCGCGAAGATGGCGGCGGACTGCATGCCCTCGCCGAAGCCCGACACGACCCGGTACAGGGTCATGTCGGCGAAGCCGGTCGCCAGCGGTGTGGCCATCGTGCCCAGGGAGTAGATCACGATGCTGACCAGCAGGACGGTCTTGCGTCGGAAACGGTCCAGCAGGTAGCCGGCGGGCAGGCCGGCCAGGGCCATGCCGAGGGTGAAGTTCGTCGCCAGCAGCCCGCCCTGCTCCAGGGAGAAGCCGTACTCCTGGCGGATGGCGGGCAGCAGCGGCGGGAAGACCTGGCGGTCCATCGCGTTGACCATGTAGGACAGGACGATCAGCAGAAAGCCCACGCCGATCATGGTCCGGGAAATGGGCGGACGGCTGCTTTCCTTTGCGTCGCCGACGGGCACGGGGCCGGTGTCGACTTGCGCAGCGTGAGTCATTGCGGCTCCTGAGGAGGAATGGGCCACGGCAGGCCGCGGCGGATGCCCCGCCGGTACGAGGGCGTACGGCTGAAGGCGGTGAGCAGAACACGGACTTGACGGAGTCGGCGGCGAGTGCGGACCGCCGACTGGCGGGAAAAGGGCGACAGGCCGTCGCGCGGTCGGAAGCCGCACATGGAATTCAGCCGTATATCGCCCGTCGGGGACGTCCGTGGCTATGGCGTCTTCGACAGCCGGGCCTCGTGGAGCTCTTTCTCGGGCCACACGGTCGGCGTTGGCAGAAACCATGAGGGGCAGAGACCGGCGCGTCAAGATGTGCGCAGCGGATTTCTTCGGCCGGGGGTCGGCGAAAGGCCTGGACACCGCACTCTTGACGGGTTGAAGACCGCTGATGCTATCGTTAGCATCACGTGGCTGTGACAGAGTGATTCGACGTGCCCCGACATTTCGTGACCCGTCCAAGGGGCGTACCGCGGCGTCCGAGCCGACCACAAGTCGGCGAGCGCCGGCAGCCCACCCACCCCCGACGACCCTCCCCACCCGCCCATGGCGAACCGGCCGAGCGGTTACGACCGGGCGAGAGCCCCGCCGGCCGCCGCGGCCGCACGATTCATGCGAGGACGACCTGCCATGACACCACCGAGCCGCCCCGGCACCGTGCTGCTCACCGACTACGCCTGGCCCGACGACTCCGTCGAGCGCTCCGTGATCGAGGCGGCGGGCCACACCCTGGTGACCGGCCCCGCCGAGCCCGCCTCCGCCGAGGCGATCGAGGGGCTGGTCGCGGAGCACCGGCCCGCCGGGATCCTCACCTGCTGGGCCCCCGTGTCCGCCACCGCCGTCGGCGCCGCGCCGGAGCTGCGGATCGTGGCCAGGCTCGGGGTCGGCCTCGACAACATCGCGGTGGACACCGCCACGGAGCGCGGCGTCTGGGTGACCAACGTGCCGGACTACTGCGTCGACGAGGTCTCCGACCACGCCGTCGGCATGGTGCTGGCCTGGACCCGGGGCCTGGCCGTGTTCGACCGGGAGGTCCGCGCGGGCCACTGGAATCCCGCGGGCGCCCGGCTGCGCCGGCTGTCGACCCTGACCTGCGGCATCGTCGGTTTCGGGCGGATCGGACGGGCCACGGCCCGCAAGCTCGGCGGGTTCGGCTGCCGGATCCTGGCCCACGACCCGCACCCGCCGAAGGACGCCCCCGGCGTGGAGATGGCCGGCCTGGAGGAACTGCTGCGCCGCAGCGACGTGGTGATCCTCCATGTGCCGCTCACCCCCGGCACGCACCACATCATCGGCGCCGGACAACTGGCCCTGATGCGGCCGGGCGGCCTGCTGGTCAACGTCAGCCGGGGCGGCCTGGTCGACACCGACGCGGTCGTCAAGGCGCTGGACAGCGGGCAGCTCGACGGCACCGCCCTCGACGTACTGGAGAGCGAACCGCACGTCCCCGCCGCACTGCTGGACCAGCCCGGCGCGCTCCTCACCCCGCACGTCGCCTTCTCCTCCGACGCGTCGGTCACGGAACTGCGCCGGCGAGCCGCCGAGGAAGTCGTCCGGATCCTGGCGGACGAGGCCCCGGCCCACCCCTGCAACAGCCCCCGCGGCCTGTCCGCCGGGCCGGGTGAGCAGCGATGAGCTCGCCCTCCGCGCAGGTGGGCCCGGGCGCGGTGCCCGACACGGCGCTGACGGACTTCCTGATCGCCCACAGCCTCGCCGAGCCCGGTGAGCCCGCGCACTGGACGCCGCTGGCCGGCGGTGTCTCGTCCGACCTGTGGCGGGTGCACCTGCCAGGGCGCTCCCTCTGCGTCAAACGCGCCCTGGCCAAACTGAAGGTCGCGGCCGACTGGCAGGCACCGGTGTCACGCAACGCCTCCGAATGGGCGTGGATGCGCTTCGCGTCCCGGCACCGCCCCGACAGCGTGCCGCAGCTGTTGGCCCACGACCCCGCGGCCGGCCTCTTCGCCATGGCGTACCTGCGCCCCGAGCGGTACCCGATGTGGAAGGCGCAGCTCCTGGGCGGCGAGGTGCGGGTGGCGACCGCCGCGGCCGTCGGTGAACTGCTGGGACACGTGCACGCGGCGAGCGCGGGCGATGCCGCCCTCGCCGAGGAGTTCGCCACCGACGACACCTTCCACGCGCTGCGCATCGAGCCGTACCTGCTGGCGACGGCCGCCGCGCACCCCGGTCTGGCGCCCGTCCTCCAGGGCCTCGCCGACCGCACGGCCGCGACCCGTCGGGCCCTGGTGCACGGCGACGTCAGCCCCAAGAACATCCTCGTCGGTCCGGTGGCGCCGGTACTGCTGGACGCCGAGTGCGCCTGGTACGGGGACCCGGCCTTCGACCTCGCCTTCTGCGTCAACCATCTGCTCCTCAAGACCCTGGTCGTGCCCGGCCGCCGCGCCGAACTCCTGCGGTCCGCCCGGGCGTTGGCCGAGGCGTACCTCCGGCGCGTCGACTGGGAGCCCCCGGGCGCCCTGGAGGAGCGGGCCGCGACCCTGCTGCCGGCGCTGCTCCTCGCCCGTGTGGACGGCAAGTCCCCGGTGGAGTACCTCACCGACGACCGGCACCGGTCGTTCGTCCGCACGGTGGCGGCGGCCCTGCTCCGGGCGCCCGCCCCCACGACGGCGGATGTCGTGGACGCCTGGGAGGCCGCACTGCCGGACCCGGCCGGGTCCGCCGAGGAATGGCCCGACCTGTTCGCCGGCGCCGACGGGTCCCACAGGTCCCATGGGCCCGACGGACCCGACCGAGGAGAGACAGATGCGTAGAGTCGTCACCGGCCATGACGAGCACGGCAGGTCGACCGTCGTCAGTGACGGCCCGATCCCGCGCAGCCGTGAGTTCACCAGCCTGCCGGGCTGGGTGTCCCGCCTGCCGTGGGCCACCGAACCCGGCGAACCCGTCAGCGCGACGGGGGAGGACCCCACGCCGAAGGTCACCAGTCTGCTCCCGGCCCCCGGCGGCACCCGGTTCGTGGTCCTGACCTTCCCGCCGGACTCCGCGCTGGCCGACCCGGCGTTCGACCCCGTCGCCTTCGACCGGGAACAGCGGGCCGACTCACCCGGCCTCGCCGAACTCATCGAACCCGACGGCATGCACACCACCCCGACCGTGGACTACGGCATCGTGCTCCAGGGCGAGATCGTCCTCGAACTCGACGACGGCCGTCGCACCCCGCTCTCGGCGGGGGACATCGTGATCCAGAACGGCACCCGGCACGCCTGGCGCAACCACAGCGACCGGCCGGTGACCATGGCCTTCGTCCTCGTCGGTGCGGAGCGCGGGGATGCCCCCTCGGCGGTACCGAGCACTCATCCCTGAGGAGGAGAAGGCCGGGACGGCTGGTGCGACGGCACCAGGCGGCAATGCGAGCACGGGCACGATGTCCCGGCACCCTCCCTCCGGTCAGGCTGGGGACCTACCCCGACACTGATCTGGAGATCCCTTTCCCGTGGCTACCTTGCTCTATCGGATGGGCCGTGCCGCCTTCCAACGGCGTTGGCTCGTGGTGCTGTTGTGGGCGGTGGTGCTCGGCGCCGTCGGCGCCGGCGCGGCCCAGGCCCCCGCCGCCTCGGACGACGGCACATCCTTCATGCCCGGCATCGAGGCGCAGAAGGCGTCCGACCTGATCGGCGAGCGCTTCCCCGGTTCGGACGCGAACGGCGCCAACGCGCGGATCGTGTTCGTCGCCCCCGACGGCCAGAAGGTGACCGCGGCCGGCCACCGCGCCGCCATCGACACCTTCGTGGCGGAGGCCGCCGACGAACCCCGAGTCGCCGATGTCGTCAGCCCGTTCACCGCCCGGGCGGTGAGCAAGGACGGCTCCACCGCCTACGCCACGGTCGACTTCGAGGTGAAGGCCGGCGATCTCACCGACGCCGACAAGGCCGCCCTGGAGAAGGCGATCGACACCGCCCGCGACTCCGGGCTGACCGTCGAGGTCGGCGGCAACGCGCTCGCCGAACAGCCCGCCGCGGGCGGCTCGTCGGAGGTCATCGGCATCGCCCTGGCCGCCGTGGTCCTGCTCATCACCTTCGGGTCCCTCGCGGCCGCCGGACTGCCCCTGCTCACCGCCGTCGTCGGCATCGGGATCAGCACGGCCGCCATCCTGGCCCTGGGCAGCGTCTTCGGCCTGTCCCTGACCACCGGGACGCTCGCCACGATGCTCGGCCTCGCCGTCGGCATCGACTACGCCCTGTTCGTGGTCTCCCGCTACCGGGAGGAGCGCGCGAACGGCCACCCCGCCCACGAGGCGGCCGGACTCGCCGTCGGCACGGCCGGCTCCGCGGTGGTCTTCGCCGGCCTGACGGTCGTCATCGCGCTCGCCGGACTGACGGTGGTCGGCGTGCCGATGCTGACCAAGATGGGGCTGTGCGCCGCGGGCGCGGTGGTCGTCGCCGTCCTGATCGCCCTGACCCTGGTCCCCGCCCTGCTCGGGATGTGGCCCGAGGCCGTCCTGTCCCGCCGTACCCGCAAGGGCGGTGCCGCGGACGTGTCGCGCGCCAACGGCGGTACCCGGTGGGCGCGGTTCGTGCTGCGCCGCCCGGTGACCGTCCTGGTGGCGTGCGTCGCGGGCCTGGGGACGCTCGCCCTGCCCGCCGCCCAGCTGGAGATGGGCATGCCGGGGGCCGAGTCCAAGCCCGTCTCCTCGACGGAACGGCGGGCCTACGACGCGCTCGCGGACGGCTTCGGCGCCGGGTTCAACGGACCGCTGACGATCGTGGTCGACGCCAAGGGGGCGACCGGATCCGAGGCGACCGGATCCGAGGCGGCCGCGGCCGAGATCGCCCGGCGGATCGGCGCGACCCCGGGGGTCGTGTCCGTCTCGCCCGCACGCTTCAACCCGGCCGGTGACACCGCGCTCTTCTCGGCGGTCCCGGCCACCGGCCCGAACGACGAGCGCACCAAGGACCTTGTGCAGAGCATCCGCGCCGAACGCGCGGGCATCGAGCGGGAGACCGGCGCCACCTTCGAGGTCACCGGCAGCACCGCCATGGACATCGACGTCGCGCAGGCCCTCCAGGACGCGCTCGTGCCCTACCTGAGCGTCATCGTCGTCCTCGCGCTGATCCTGCTGCTGGTGGTCTTCCGCTCGATCCTGGTCCCCGTCAAGGCGGCCTTCGGCTTCCTGCTGTCGGTGCTGGCCGCCCTCGGCGCGGTGGTCGCCGTCTTCCAGTGGGGCTGGGGCGCACAGCTGCTGGGCGTGGAGCAGACCGGCCCCATCATGAGCCTGATGCCGATCTTCCTGGTGGGCATCGTCTTCGGCCTGGCGATGGACTACGAGGTGTTCCTCGTCGCCCGGATGCGGGAGGCGTACGTCCACGGGGACCGCGCTCCCCAGGCGGTCGTCACGGGCTTCCGGCACAGTGCGCGGGTGGTCGTCGCCGCGGCCGTGATCATGATCGCGGTGTTCTCCGGGTTCGTCGGGGCCGACGAGTCGATGATCAAGACGATCGGTTTCGGCCTCGCCGTGGCGGTGCTGTTCGACGCCTTCGTCGTCCGCATGGCGCTCGTGCCCGCGGTCCTGGCCCTGCTCGGCGACAGGGCGTGGTGGCTGCCCGCCCGGCTCGACCGGCTGCTGCCCCGCGTCGACGTGGAGGGCACCGGGCTCGCCAGGCCGCCGGTGACCGCTGCCGAACCCGTGGGGAGCGAGCCCGTGCCGGCCCGTACCTGAGCGCGGGTCATGGGTCGCGGCGCCCCGCACGACGGCGCCGCGACCCACGATGTGTGAGCATGTCAGTCCCGTGGACCTCTCTCGGAGCGTGATGAGTACCAGCTGGCGGCATCGGGCGGCGACCCATGCGAAGGCCGTCGAGTCCGCGGCGCTGCTCCTGCTGTTCGCCTTCTCCGTCGGCGGTGTCCTGCTCACCTGGGGGCTGTCGCCCAGGTCGCTGGAGCTGTGGCCCGGCATCGCCCTGTCGGCCCTCGCCTGCGCCGCGCTGTTCTGGCGGCGCGGCCGCCCCTTGCAGGTCCTCGCCGTCGTCACCGTGTTCACCATGGCGGCCGGGGCGCTCGGCTACCTTCTGACACCCCTGCTGATGGGGCCGCTCCTGGTCGCGCAGTACGCCGCGAGCGTGCGCGTCTCGCGCCGAGCCACCTGGAACAGCGCGCTGGCCGTCACCGGCTGCATGGTGGCCACCGGCCTGCTCCTGCCGTCCTTCCTCGACTCCGTGCTCTTCGCCGTCGTCAACCCGGCGGCATGGATCCTGCTGTTCGCGGCCCTCGGCAGCTACGTCCGGGTGCGCCGCGAGTACGCCGTGGCCCGCGCCGAGCACGCCGACCGCCGACGCGAGGAGGAGACACGGCACCGGGTGATCCAGGAACGGATGCGCATCGCCCGCGAACTGCACGACGTCGTCGCCCACCACCTGACCCTGGCCGACGCCCAGGCCGCCACCGCGAAGCACCTCGCGCGGACCCACCCCGACCAGGCCCTCGGGATCCTCGACAAGCTGCCGGAGACCACGGCCGCGGCCCTGCGCGAACTCAAGGCCACCGTCGGGCTCCTGCGCGAGGACACCGACTCCGCCGACGAGCTGGCCCCCGCGCCGGGACTGGACCGGCTCGCCGACCTGGTCGACTCCTGCGCGACGGCCGGCCTGGACGTCACCGTCACCGTGGAGGGGCCGCGACGCCCGCTCACCCCCGTCCTAGACCTGACGGCCTACCGGATCATCCAGGAGGCCCTCACCAACGTCACCAAGCACGCCGCCACGCGCACCGCGCGGCTCCGGCTCGCGTACACCCCGCGCTACCTGACCCTGACCGTCACCAACGACACCGCCGCCGGACGCCCGAGCACGACGCCAGGGCCCGGGAGCGGCTTCGGCCTGCTCACCATGCGCGAGCGTGCCGCCTCCGCGGGCGGCACCTTCCACGCGGGGCACCGCCCGCAGGGCGGCTTCCATGTCGCCTGCAGCCTCCCGCTCACCGGCTCCGCCACGAGCGACGAAACCCCCGCCATGAGCGAGGCGAGCCATGCCACGAGCGGCGCAAGCCACGCCACGCGTGACTGTCTCGGCACGGACGAAGGCCCCGCCACGAGCGGCGCAAGCCCCGCCACGCGCGACACTCTCGCCACGGACGCGAGCGACGCCACGGGCGACAAAGATCCCGCCACCAGCCACGAAAGCCCCGCCACATGACCATCCGCGTGCTGCTCGCCGACGACCAGGCCCTGCTGCGGGCCACCTTCCGCATCCTCATCGACTCGGTCGAGGACATGACGGTGATCGCGGAGGCCGCCGACGGGCAGGAGGCGGTCGACCTCACGGCGACCCACCGGCCCGACGTGGTCCTCATGGACATCCGGATGCCGAACCTCGACGGCGTCGCGGCCACCGCCGCCATCTGCGCCCGGCCGGATCTGTCGGACACCCACATCCTCGTCCTCACCACCTTCGAGAACGACGAGAACGTCGCCAAGGCCCTGCGCGCCGGCGCGAGCGGCTTCCTCGGCAAGGGCGTCAGCCCCGAGGTCCTGCTGTCGGGCATCCGTACCGTCGCGGTCGGCGAAGCCCTGCTCTCGCCCGGCGCCACCCGCGCCCTGATCACCCGTTTCCTGGCCTCGCCGGACACCGACGGCCTCCTCGCGGTCCCCGAGGCCGTCAAGGCGCTCACCGACCGGGAACGCGAGGTGATGTCCCTGGCCGCGCACGGCAGGTCCAACACCGAGATCGCCGAGCACCTCGTCCTCAGCCCGCTGACCGTGCGCAGCCACATCCAGCGCGCCATGACCAAACTCGACGCCCGCGACCGCGCCCAACTCGTCGTCATCGCCTACCAGAGCGGACTGGTCAAACCCCGGCCGGACAACGGCGGTTGAGACAGGAGGGCGCCCTGAGGGGCTCACCACTCCGCGGGCCGCCCCTTGAGCTGTTCCCAGGAGCGGCGGTGGGCGCCGCGGGCCCGGTCGCTCGTCATGACGGCCGACAACTCCTCGTCCAGCGGATCGGCGAGCTCGGCGATGTCCCGCAGGACGCCGGCCTGAAGGGCGCGCTTGGTGAACGCGTACTGCTCGACGCAGTCCTCGGGGATCCGCCCGGCCAGCGCGACGGCCCGGTCCAGCAGGTCGCCGGCCGGTGCCAGTTCGTGCACCATGCCCAGGGCGTGCGCCTGCTCCGGGGTGAAGACCTCCCCCAGAAGGCAGGCGCGGGAGGCGACGGGGGCGCCCCAGGCATGGGTGAGCATCCGGACGTAGACCGCGGGCATCGGGATGCCGATGGGCACCTCGTTCAGCCCGAAGCGGGCTCCCTCGGCGACGGCGATCCGGTGGTCACAGACCGCGGCGGTGATCAGCCCGCCCGCGAAGGCGTGTCCGTTGACCGCGGCGACGGTCGGGCGCGGATAGGTGAACAGCCGCATGTTCGTGGCCCGGTACTCCTGGAACCAGGGGGTGAGGGCCTCCGGGTGGCGCGCGAAGAGCGGGAAGTGCTCGTCGAGGTCGAGGCCGGCGGAGAAGCGGGAGCCGGTGCCGGTCAGGACGACGGGGGAGTCGGCGTGGTCGCGTTCGAGGCGGTCGAAGGCGTCGTGCAGGTCGGCGAAGAAGGCCCGGTTCTGCGCGTTGACCGGGTTGGTCGTCATGGTCACGACGGCGACACGGCCACGTCGCTCGATGGTCCAGCTCATCCCGGGTGCTCCGTTCCGTTCGGTACGGCAGTGCCCGGCCGGCCGTCGGTGCGGGCCTCCAGCGCGTGCAGTACGGCCACCATGTCCTCGTCGCCGTGGCCCTGCGCCACGGTTTCCCGGAACAGGGTGTGACAGGCGTCCAGAAGCGGGGACGCCAGCCCGGCCTTTCGGGCGGCCTCGGCGATCAGCCGGTTGTTCTCCAGGACGTTCACGGCCGCGGCCTGGACCGCGAAGTCGCGGGACATCAGCTTGGGGGCCTTCGCACGGGAGACGGCACTGGCCATCGGGCCCGCGTCCAGGACGTCCCGCAGCAGGCCCTGGTCGAGCCCGTGCCGGTCGGCGAAATGGAAGGCCTCGGCCAGCCCGGTGGCCAGGGTGATCAGGAACAGGTTCACCGAGAACTTCATCAGCAGCGCCCCCGGGACCGCACCGCAGTCGAACAGTTCCCGGCACACGGGCGCCAGCAGAGGCCGTACGGCGGCCACGGCGCCGGCGTCGCCCGCCAGCATGCCGACCAGCTCACCCTGCTCGGCCGGGAGGCGGGAACCGGAGACCGGCGCCTCGACATACCTCCCGCCCGCCGCCCGGATGTCGTCCTGGAGGCCGCCCGAGTACTCGGCCGAGGTCGTGCCCATGTGGACCACGGTGCGTCCGGCGACGCGCGCGGCGAAGTCCGGGGTGCCGCGCCCGACCACCTCGTCGACGGCGGCCTCGTCGGCCAGCATCAGGAACACGGTGCCGGCCCGGTCGAAGACCTCGGCGGGGCTCGCGGCGACCTCGGCTCCGGCGGCGCGCAGCGGCTCGCACCTGGCGGGCGTCCGGTTCCAGACGACGAGGGGTGTCCCCGCGCGGGCGAGGTTGAGGGCCATGGGCTCTCCCATGGTCCCGAGGCCGACGAAACCGACGTACACGACGCACCGCCTTCTCTGGACCGGGCAGCGGAGCCGCCCCCGGGTCACTGGCTATGACAGCGGTCATAGTAGTGCGGGACTATGACAGCGGTCATAGGGTTGGTGCGGGAACTATGACGGTGGTCATGAGGTGGCGCGGGAACTGGCACGAGGTGGTGGTCGAAGATGACGGTGGCCGAACGAGGCCCGCGCGAACGGATGGTCTTCAGCGCGGCGCAGCTCATCCGGCGCGACGGGGTCGCCGCCACCGGGATGCGGGAGGTGGCCGCCCACGCCGGGGCGCCGCGCGGTTCGCTCCAGCACTACTTTCCCGGCGGCAAGGAACAGCTCGTCAACGAGGCGGTGGACTGGGCGGGCCGGTACGCGGGCCGGCGGGTCGCCCGGTTCCTCGCGGCGCTGCCCGAGCCGACGCCCAGCGGGCTGTTCGCGGAGATGGTGCGGCAGTGGACCGACGAGTACGAGACCGCCGGTTTCGCCAGGGGCTGCCCCGTGGCGGCCGCCACGGTGGACTGCGCCGAGTCCACCGCGTCCACCCGGGAGGCGGCGGCCGCCGCCTTCGCGACCTGGACCGAGCCGGTGGCGCGGGCCCTGGTGGACCTGGGCGTGCCGAAGGAGCGGGCCGGCGCGCTCGCCACCCTCATGATCAGCGCGGTGGAGGGGGCGATCCTGCTGGCCCGGGCCCAGCAGGACGTCGGGCCGCTGACGACCGTGGCCCGGGAGCTCGGTCCCCTCCTCGACGCGGCGGTGACCAGGGACGACTGACCACCGCAACGACCAGGGACGACCGACCACCGCGGCCCCGGCCCTACCCCAGCGTGTCCAGGAACTTCCCGAGCCGCGCGATGCCCTCACGGAGATCGCCGGCCGAGGCCGCGTACGACAGCCGCACGTGGCTGTCCGCGGTGCCGACACCGAAGTCCCGGCCCGGCGTGAGGGCCACGTGGGCCTCCCGCAGCGCCCGCTCGCAGAACTCCCACGAGCTCAGCCCCGTGCCGCTGACGTCGAAGTAGACGTAGAAGGCGCCGTCGGGCGGGACGGGCACCGGCAGGCCGATGCGCTCCAGGCCGTCGAGGACGAGCGCGCGCCGCTCGCCGAACTCGACCCGGCGGGACTCGCAGACCGCGAGCGACTCGGCGGTGAAGCAGGACAGCGCGGCGTGCTGGGCCGGAGTGGACGCGCACAGGAAGTAGTTCTGCGCCAGCCGTTCCATCGCCGGCACCAGCACCTCGGGGACCACGCACCAGCCCAGCCGCCAGCCCGTCATGCCGAAGTACTTCGAGAAACTGTTGATGACGACGGCGTCCGGGTCGTACGACAGCGCGCTGCGCGGCGGCCTGCCCCGCTCGTCGTGGTCGCCGAGGTTGAGGTAGATCTCGTCGACGATCCGCCACGCACCACGCTCACGGGCCAGCCCGCACAGCGCCGCGAGCTCGTCGGCCGGTACCGAGGTGCCCGTCGGGTTCGACGGGGTGGCGATCATCAGGCCGCGGGTGCCGTCCGTCCAGTGCGCGCGCACCGACGCCGTGTCCAGCTGGAACCGCGTCGCGGCCGTGGTGGGCACGAGACCGACCCGGGCGCCGAAGCTCTCGACGATCTGCCGGTTGCAGGGATACGACGGATCCGCGATCAGCACCTCGTCGCCGGGATCGACCAGTGCGGCGGTGGCCAGCACCAGCGCGGCCGACGCCCCCGCCGTCACGACGACCCGGCTCGGGTCGACCTCGACGTCGTGCTGATCCGCGTAGAACCCCGCGATCGCCTGCCGCAGCGCGGGCAGTCCGAGCGCCGCGGTGTAGGCCATCGGCCGCCCGTCCATGACCTCCCGCATCGCCTCCCGCACGGCGGGCGGCGCGCCGAAGTCCGGCTCGCCCAGGTTGAGTCTGACGACGTGGTGCCCCTCGGCTTCCAGCGCGGCGGCGTGCTTGCCGAACTCCATGGCGTAGAAGGGGGCGACGGCCTGGGCACGTCGCGAGATCCGTACGGTGCTCATACCGCCACCTCCACCGGTGCGGGGCCGCTGCGCGCGAGTTGCTTCATGTCGTCTTCCTGGGTCGGCGATCAGAGGCGAGCTTACGCACCTCGCGCGATCAGTCGCCGGGCGGCGACCAGAGCACCGTCGGTGCGCATGGACGCGGCGACCGTCCGGGCCCGTTCGGCGACCTCGGCGCCGAGGGCGTGGCGGAGAGCGGTGAGGAGGGTGTCGGCGGTGGGTGTTCCGGGGGCGTGTGCGCGGCCGATACCGAGGTGGTCGACGCGGTGGGCGAAGGAGAACTGGTCGAATCCCTGCGGGACGACCACCTGCGGGACCCCGGACAGGGCGGCCGCGGTGGTCGTGCCGGCGCCGCCGTGGTGGATCACGGCGGCGACCCTGCGGAACAGTTCCCGCTGGTTCACCTCGCCGACCAGTAGACAGTCCGGCGCGTCGTCCACGAGGGACAGCTCCGCCCAGCCGCTGGAGAGGACCAGGCGCAGCCCCAGCGCGCGAGCCGCGTCGAGCACGCTCTTCGTCACGCCCTCCGGCGCGCGCCCGCTGCCGAACCCGCAGTACAGGGGCGGCTCGCCGGCGTCGAGGAAGCTCTCCAGCTCACCGGAGAGCGGCCGGGTGTCCGGCAGCAGCCAGGCCCCGGTCTGGACGACGGCCGGTCCGGTCGAGGACGTGCGCGGCCACGGGGCCAGGACCGGATCGGCGGCCAGCCAGGGGGCGTCGGTGAAGATGTGGCCTCGTACGTCCTCGACCGGAGGCAGACCCACCGTCGCCCGCCGCGCGTTGAGCGCGTCCCGGAAACCGGCGTTCCAGCGTTCGGCGTCCTGCGCCCACAGTGCCCGGTTGTCGGCCGTCCCGTCCCCCGGCTGCTGCCCGAGGGAGCCGAAGACGGGCGGCGCGTGGTGCTCGGACGGCAGGGTGACCGGGGCGAACGCGGCGTAGACGTAGCCGATGCCCCGCAGCTCGGCCACCGAGTGCGCGGCGACGGCCAGCCCTCCGCCTGCCACGACGACATCGCAGCCCTCCGCCGCCGCGCCGACCGCCTCGAACTGCGCGGCGACCGTGCCCTCGATCATCTGGCGTCGCTGCTCGGGCGTGAGGACGGTCCCGGCGCTCTGCTTGGCGGTTCCGCGTAGTTCGGGGCCCACGGGCAGGTACGTCACGCCCAGCGACTCGGCCCACTGCCGGAAGTCCGGCGGCGCGCACACCAGGGCGTCGTGCCCCAGTTCCCGCAGCTGTCGGGCCAGTGCGACAACCGGCTGGACCTCGCCGCGCGAGCCGATCGTCGACAGAAGAACACGCATTTCGCTCCCCTCCGGCACCGGGGGCCCGGCGCGCGAGGAGCGAGTGTGCCCGGGATGGGGGATCTTGTGGCAAGACCCCCCAGCTGATATATGGATGGAAGGACGACAAGGCGACCGTGCAACCGCTGTCACGACCTCAGGCGGACGAGCAGTACAGCGGGCGTAGCCGGCAGCGACACCCGCAGTCCGTCCCCGTCCCACACCGCTGTACCGCCGCCCGGAGCGGACGGGTGCAGCACCTCCGCCGTGACCTGACGGCCCGCCAGATGCCGTACGGGAAGCCGGAGTTCGTCCGCCCCGCCCCGCCGCCACACCAGCATGTACGACACCAGGTCACCCGGCACCCGCATCCCCAGGGCCAGCCACTCGTCCGTCCAGCCGGGCAGGCCCAGCGGCCAGAAGGGGACGGCGGTCGGGAGGTCCGGGCGGATCGCCTTGTACACGGTCAACGCGTCGCGTACCAGGCCGAGTTGGTGCTCGGACATGCGGTCGAGATGGCCGGACAGGTGGACCCGGCCGAGCAGCGCCCCGCCGAGGGTGAAGGTGATCAGGTCGTCGTCGAACTCGGGCTGCGGGTAGGCCCAGACGGCACCCTGCTCGGGCGGGACGGCGGTGGGGGCGGCGGCGGAGATCGCCGGATAGAGCAGCGAGTCCTGCTGGTCGCTGGTGGACTGGAGCTGGGAGACGGCGAGGGAGGCGCCGTCCATGCGCATGCCGCCCGAGGCGCAGTTCTCGATCACCAGCTCCGGGTACCGGTCGAGGACGTCGGACAGCCAGTCCAGGTAGGCCTGGGCGTGGCCCAGCAGCCCGGCGCCCGGGGCGATGTCCCCGGGACCGCAGGTGCCGGGATCGACCACGATGTTGTAGTCGAGCTTGAGATAGCCCACGCCCCAGTCGCCGACGATCCGGTCCACCGTCTTGTCGAGGTGGGCGCGGGCGGCCGGATGCCGCAGGTCGAGCTGGTGGCGGCCCTGCTCGGCGAGGCGCACCCCGTCCCGCTGGAAGAAGGCGTCCGGGGGCAGCTCCGCCACCAGCGGGCTGTGTACGCCGATGACCTCCGGCTCCAGCCACAGGCCGGGCACCATGCCGCGTTCCTTGATGCGCTCCAGGACCGCCCGCAGGCCGCCGTCGGGAAAGCGCCGGGTCGAGGGCTGCCAGGCGCCCACGCTGTTCCACCAGCCGCCGTCCGCCGAGTCGTCGTACCAGCCGGAGTCGATGCAGAAGTACTCCGCGCCGGCCTCGGCGGCCGCGTCGATCAGCGGCAGCAGCTTGGCCGTGGTCGGGTCACCCATCAGGGTGTTCATGTAGTCGTTGAAGACGACGGGCAGCGCGGTGTGGTCCGGGTGCGGACGGCGTGCCGTACGGCGGTACGAGGTCAGGGCGGCCAGGGCGTCGTCGAACCCGGAGCCCAGGGCCAGCACCCCCGCCACCGTGGTGAACTCCTCGCCCGGCGCCAGCCGGACCCGCCACTGGTGCTCGGCGTCGGTGGGTCCGTTCAGCGCCAGATGCGTGCCGCCGGCGTGTTCGCCCAGGTCCCAGCGCCAGCCGGCCGGGGACTCGATCTGCCACAGCCAGGTGCGGCCCCCGTCCCGCTCGGTGAGCGCGCCCATCGGAAGATGGCCGTCGGTGGGCCAGCTGCCGCGCCCGGCCAGCGCGAGGGCGGCCCGGCTGTCGTGCTGGTGGGCGCCGACGTTGATGTCGGCGATGGTGGCCCGCAGCGGCTCGGCGTACCAACGGCACTCCGCCAGCCAGTCGTTGCGTGCCCGGTGGACGTCGAGCGCGTCGGGGGAGGGCAGGCCGCCGAGCAGCAGACTGCTGACGGACTGCACGACCAGCGGCTCGGCGCCCTCGTTGCGCAGTCGCACCCGGGAGCGCAGCACCGGCAGTCCGACGGGGGACGTCAGTTCCACGAACGCGGTCAACCCGGTGCCGACGTCGTGGAGTTCGACGGTCAGCCACTCCCGGTCACCCGCCTGGTCACCCTCGCGGCCGGCGCGGTGGGCCCGGTATCTGAGCCGGTTGCCGAGAGCCGTGCCGGTGAAACGCGGGCCGGACCAGCCGCTGCCGTGCCCGAGGGCGGTCAACTCGACAAGGGGCAGGGCGGATTCGCGGTCCACCCGGTCACCCGAACCACCCACCCCGTCACTCGACCCACCCACCCGAACCAACCGCAACGTCCCATCCCCGGCGACGGCGAACTCGGTCTCCAGACCCGCGTGCCCCCAAGTGAACGTGCCCGACGTGTCGTTGAGTGCCGCGTCCGCCATACCGGTCAAGGTGCTTCTCCCTCGTGAATCCCTCGTTACGTTCTCTTGACTACCTCAGTGTGACCGGTCACAATCCTGGCATGAATGTGACCGGTCACACAAGGCGCCCGCCGAGCATCCGGGACGTCGCGACCGCCGCCGGGGTCTCCTACCAGACCGTCTCCCGGGTGATCAACGGCCATCCCAGCGTCAAACAGGCCACCCGGGAGCGGGTCCTCGCCGCCATCGACGAGCTGGGCTTCCGGCGCAACGCGACCGCGCTCGCCCTGGCCAGCGGGCGCAGCAGGGCCGTGACCGTCCTGACCGCCAACACCACCCACTACGGCTACGCCTCCATCCTCCAGGGCATCGAGGAGGCCGCCCGCGCCGCGTCCTACGCGGTCGGGATCGGCGTCCTGGAATCGGCCGACGAGGCCGCCGTCACCGCCGAGGTGCGGCGGGCGGCGGACGCGGGCGGCGGACTGATCGTGATCGCCTACGACCCGGCCGGTGTGGGCGCCCTCGCCGCCGTCCCCGCCGAACTTCCCGTCGTCGGCGTGGTCGAGACCCCGGCGAGCCCGCCCCCCGGCGACCGCCCCTGGGTGTGGACCGACGACCGCGAGGCCGCCTACCAGGCCACCCGCCATCTGCTCTCCCTCGGTCACGCGACCGTGCACTACGTCGCCATCCCCTCCAGCACCCGGCGCACCAGCGCCCGCACCAGCGGCTGGCGACAGGCACTGAAGGAGGCCGGAGCCCCCGAACCCCGTCCCGTGCAGAGCAGTTGGGGACCGGCGGGCGGCCACGCGGCCGGACTGCGGCTCGCGCGGGACCCGGCCGTCACGGCGATCCTGTGCGGCAACGACGACCTCGCGCTCGGCGTGCTGCGCGCCCTGCACGACGCCGGCCGGTCCGTCCCCGGCGAGGTCAGCGTGGCCGGGTTCGACGACGCCCCGCACTCCGCCTATCTGACCCCGACCCTGACGACCGTACGCCTGGACTTCACCGGCCTCGGACGTTCCGCGTTCGCCCTGCTGCACGGCGTCCTGGAGCAGTCCGCGCAGATCGCCCCGCACCCCGTGTCCGTGCCGGAGCTGGTGGTGCGGGAGAGCTCGGGGCCCCCGCCGGACTGACCGCCCGTGCCGTCGCCCACCGGTTCGACCACTGGTTCGCCCCCCGAGCCGCCCCCACGCCCGAACACCCCCGACGAACAGCGCAGCCGCGAGTCCCGCTCCCTGAACCACCTGCTTCGAAAGGCGCGTGATGAAGAGAAGAGCTCTCCCCGCCCTGGCGCTGATAGGCACCCTCGGCCTGGCCGCCACCGCGTGCAGCGACCCCACCGCCGCGGACTCCGACTCCGCCCCGCAGCGGACGGCGGTGAATCCGACCGCCCGCCTCGACGGCGTGAAGCTGACCATGTGGACCGCGCAGAACACCGTCAACGCGCCCAAGCAGGTCATCGACGCCTTCGAGAAGGCCACCGGCGCCCAGGTGGAGACCCAGGCGATCCCGGACCTCTACGAGCAGAACGTCCCCACCAAGCTGGCCTCCGGCGACCGCCCGGACCTGATGTTCTGGCAACCCTCCATCTCCACCCTGCCGTTCATCCAGCCGAAGCAGAACCTCCTCACCCTCGACGGCGAACCGTGGGAGGCGAAACTCGGCTCCACCGAGAAGTCGCTCGGCATGATCGACGGCAAGCGGTACGCGGCGATCGTCACCAGCCCCGCCATGCTCGGCGTCTACTACAACAAGGACGTCTTCCGGCAGGCCGGACTGAGCGAGAAGGACTTCCCCCAGTCCTACGACGACCTGCTGACCCTCGGCCGGACCGTCACCGACAGGACCGACGCGGCCGGCTTCTACGAGGCCGGCGGCGACCAGTGGCCCCTCCAGTGGCAGATGCAGGTCCAGCTCACCGACCTCGACCCGCAGTGGTGGGCGGACCTGAACGCGAACAAGAAGAAGTGGACCGACCCGGTCGTGGTCGGCGCCATCAAGAAGTACAAGGAGAAGCTGCTCGACGCCGGGCTCGCCCAGAAGAACTACCGGACCGGCACCTTCACCGGCCAGGCCGACGCCCTGTGGAAGGGCGAGGCCGGCATGGTCCTCAACGTCACCTCCTTCCAGACCCAGTTGCAGGCCAAGTACTCCACCGCCGAGATCGACAAGAAGATCGGCTGGTTCCCGGTCGCCAACTCCTCGGCCACCGGCCTGTACTCGCCCGACCAGACCAACGGCGTCGTCGCCTTCAGGACCGGTGACGACAAGCGGCAGAACGCGGCCCGCCAGTTCCTCGCCTTCTGGCTGGGCCCCGACTACGCCGACTACATCAAGACGATGAAGATCCCGTCCGTGCAGCCCTCCGTGCCCACCCCCGACGGGCTCCCGCAGACCTCCAAGAACCAGGTCGCCGCCCTGCCCAAGGCCATCGGCGTCTTCCAGGCCAAGGCCATCGTCGCCCCGGACACCCACCTCTACCTCGCCGACATGATCTACGGCAAGAAGAGCCCCCAGCAGGTCGCCCAGGCCATCCAGGACCAGTTCGCGCAGGTGGCCAAGGCCCAGGGCGCGCCCGGATTCTGACGATGGCTCACACAGTCGTACGTGACAAGCCCGCGGTGGCGGCGGGCCCGCCGAAGAAGGCGGGCCGGCTGCCGCGCGCCGCCGTGCACCACCCCTGGTGGTTCGCGCTCCCCGCGGTCGTCGTCTTCGCGGGCTTCTTCCTGCTGCCGAACCTGCTCAACTTCTACTACCCGTTCACCAACTGGTCCTCCTACCACGCGGACATCGCCTTCACCGGCCTGGACAACTTCAGGACCATCGCCGACGACGGCTCGCTGCTGCGCGCGATCCGCACGACCCTGCTGTACGCCCTGCTCGCGGCGCTCTTCCAGAACGGCTTCGGGCTCGTGCTCGCCCTGCTCCTGGAGGACGACAGCCGCTTCAACCGGTTCTTCCGCGCCGTCTTCTTCCTGCCGGTGCTCATCTCGGCCCTGGCCACGGGCTACGTCTTCCGCGCCCTCCTGGACCAGGACGGCGCCGTCAACTCGGTGCTGGGCACGGACATCCCGTGGCTCGGCTCGACGACCTGGACCCTGGTCGTGGTCACCCTCATCCACGGCTGGAAGTGGATGGGCCTGGCCATGCTGATCTACCTGGCCGGGCTCAAGGGCATCCCCGGCGACATGCTGGAAGCCGCGCGGATGGACGGGGCCGGACCATGGCGGACCTTCTGGTCGGTGCGCTGGCCGATGCTCGCCCCGGCCGTCACCTTCAACGTCACCACCGCGCTGATCGGCTCGATGAACACCTTCGACATCGTGCAGGCCACCACCGCGGGCGGGCCCGCCGCCTCCACCGAGGTCTTCAACATCTACATGTTCCGGATCTTCGGACAGGGCCTGTACGCCCAGGCCTCCGCGATGAGCCTGATCCTCTTCCTGGTCGTGGTGGCCGTGGCGATCCCGCTGGTCGTCGGGCTCAGGCGAAGGGAGCAGACCCTGTGACCGCGACCTGGCGGTACGGCCGCCCCGCCCTCGTCGTCCTCCTGGCCGGCCTCGCCGTCGGCGTCCCGCTGTGGCTGGTCGCCGTCACCTCGGCCAAGCCGCAGGCCGAGGCCATCGAACCCAACCTGGACCTGCCGCGGCACTGGCAGCCCGGCGACAACTACGCGGACGCCGTCAGCCAGGGCGAGATGCTGCGCGGCTTCCTCAACTCACTGCTCGTCGTGGTGCCTTCGGTGATCCTGGTGCTGATCCTGGGCGCGGGCGCCGCCTGGGTCTTCGCCCGCCGCAAGTCCAAGCTGGTCTCGGCGGCGTACGCGCTGTGCATCAGCGGACTGCTGCTGCCGCCCGCCGTCATCACCATCGTGATGGAGCTGCGGCAGCTGGGCCTGGCCAACACCCGCCCCGGAATGATCGCCGTGTACACCGGCATGTACCTCTCCACGTCGATCTTCTTCATGACCGGCTTCATCCGCGCCATCCCCATGGAGCTGGAGGAGGCCGCCCGGATCGACGGGGCGAGTCCGCACAGGATCTTCTGGCGGATCGTCCTCCCGCTGCTCAGGCCGGTGATCGCCACCGCGACGATCATGGTGATGCTCTACGCCTGGAGCGACGTCTTCTACGCGTTCTTCGTCCTCGGCGGCGGAGAGCGGGCGACCCTGCCGCTCAACCTCTACCAGGTCGCCAGCGCCCAGCTCTACCTCAACAACTGGCATCTCGTCTTCGCGTACGTCGTGGTGATGAGCCTGCCCATGGTCGCCGTCTTCCTCGTCGGCCAGCGAAAGATCGTGTCCGGAATCACCAGTGGAGCCGTCAAGTGACCGGAGGTCCAGCCGCGTGATCACCCCCACCCGCACGAGATCCCGAACCGCCCTGCTAGCAGCCGCACTTGGAGTAGCCGCCATGGCAGCCACCCTCCCGGCGACGGGTTCCGCGGCAGCCGCCGCGGAACCGCAGCGCCTCACCGTCGACCTCGCCGCCTCCGAGGGGCCGGTGATGCTCGGCGCCAACGGCGCGCTGTACGGGCTCAGCGACGACGGCGTGCCCAGTGACGCCGCCCTGGAACCCCTGAAGATCACCAGCATCTCGCAGAAGCCGGAGGGCGGTGCCCAGCACCCCAACGGCGACGCCCTCACCGTCTCCAAGTCGTTCTTCAGGAACGGCGGCGGCGAGATCAACGTGATGATGCAGGACGTCTACGCCAAGTGGCCGTATGAGGATCTCGGCATCGACGACTACCTCCCCAAGGTCGACAAGATCGTCAAGGAGGTGTCGGCCGACCCCAACAGCGACCGCTTCGTCTACATCCCGTTCAACGAGCCCGACGCCATCTGGTACAAGCTCAACGGCCCCCAGGCGGAGTACGAGGGCGAGCGCGACCGGTTCCTCCAGCACTGGAAGACGGTGTACCAGCGGATCCGCGCCATCGACCCGGACGCGCGCATCGCCGGCCCCAACGAGACCGGCTACCACCCGCGCCTGCTCAGGGACTTCCTCACCTTCGCCAAGCGCGAGAACGTCCTGCCCCAGATCATGACCTGGCACGAGCTGAGCTCCGGCTCGCTGCGCGACTTCCAGGGCCACTACGACACCTACCGTGCTCTGGAGCGGGAGTTGGGCATAGGCCCGCTGAAGATCAACATCGACGAGTACGCCAACCGTCGCGACCTGTCCGTGCCCGGGCAACTCGTGCAGTGGGTCTCGATGTTCGAGCGGAACAAGGTGTACGCCAACCAGGCCTACTGGGACGCCGCCGGCAACATGGACGGCAACGTCGTCCGCTCCAACATCCCCAACGGCGGCTGGTGGTTCTTCCGCTGGTACGCGGGCCTGACCGGCAATACCGTCAAGGTGACCCCGCCGCAGGCCAACGCCATCGACACCCTCCAGGGACTCGCCTCCCTCGACACCTCGCGCCGCCAGGCCCAGGTCCTGCTCGGCGGCTCCGCCGGCGACTCCGACGTCGTCGTCCAGAACGTCTCCCGGTCCGTCTTCGGCCGCACGGTCACCGCGACCGTCGCCGAGGCCGCCTGGTCCGGCTACGAGGGACAGCACGCCACGCCCCGCGTCCTGGCCCGCACCAAGGTGAAGGTGGCGGCCGACGGCACGGTGACCGTGCCGCTGCGCGGCCTGCACAAGATGTCGGCCTACCGGATCGTCCTCACCCCCGGCGGAACCGGCACCCCGACCGCCCCGGCCATACCCTGGTCGGCGTCGTACGAGGCCGAGGACGCCGCCATCACCGGCGGCCAGGTCTACACCCAGGGCACCGTCAGCAACGCCAACGGCTACGCGGCCTCCGGCACCAAGGACGTCGGCTCCCTCAACCAGGCCTCCAGCAAGGTCGACTTCACGGTGACCGTGCCCGAGACCGGCACCTACGACCTGGCGATCCTCTACGGCAACCAGTCCGGCACCCCCGCCACCCAGAAGCTGTCCGTCGACGGCGGCACCCCGGTCACGGTGACCTACCCCTCCACGGAGAACTGGACCTACCGCGCCAAGAAGGACGTCACCGTGGAGCTGTCCGCGGGCACCCACGTCCTGAGCCTCGCCAAGGGGAACACCGAGGTCACGCTCGACCGCATCGACCTGACCCGCAGCACCGGCGCGCCGAGCGCGCGGTACGAGGCCACACTGGCGGACATCAGCGGCAGGCCCTCGTACGACTACACCTCCTCGGCCGGACTCGGCACGGGCGCGCTCGTGCTGCGCCGGGGCGACAAGGCCGTCTTCGACGTCTACGCCCCGCGCGACGGCTACTACACGGTGGTGCCGCGCACGTCGGCGGCCGTGAGCCTGGCCCTGCACGGGGAGAAGGTGGCGGCCGCCCCGGGACGTCCGCTGCGGCTGTACCTGGTGGCCGGCAACAACCGCGTCGCGGTGACCGGCGGGCACGCCGCCGTGCGCTCCCTCGACGTCTCGGGCGACGGCTCCACCACGGGCACGCTGTCCTACGAGGCCGTCTCCGCCACCCTCGCGGGCGGCGCGAAGCTGGTCGACTCCGCGTACGCCTCCGCCGGTTCCTACATCGGCTGGCTCGGCAACAGCCCGTCCAGCACCGCCGAGTTCACGGTGAACGCGCCGGAGCCCGGCCGCTACCTGCTGGTCGTCCAGTACGCGCACAACGACCGGCGCGACAACGGCCACGCCTACAACACGGACATCATGTCCCGCACGGCGGACCTCACGGTCGGGACCGGGGCCCCGCGGAAGGTCACCTTCAAGAACACCTGGAGCTGGGACGACTACTGGACGGTCGGCGTCCCCGTCGACCTGGAGAAGGGATCCAACCGCGTGACCTTCGGCAACCCGAGCGCGTGGGCGCCGAACATCGACCGCATCGAACTGGGCCGGGTCCTGGGCCGGTCGTAGCACAGCGGATCACCTGGTGAACGGCGGCGGTGAACAGCCGCCGCCGTTCACCCGTACCCCCTGCCGAAGCCCCGCACCAGCCCGGGGACAGGTCAGCAGCGGATACGGAGAGGTACGTGCCACACCAGCGGCAGCGAGCGGACATCGACCGTCGGAGGCGGGGCATCGCACTCGCCGCGAGCCTGGCGGCGCTCACCCTGGCCACGGCCTGCGGCGGTGGCGGCGACGAGGGCAAGGCGTCGGTGAACACCAGGCCGACGAGCGCCCCCTCGACCGGAGTCGTCGCCCCGGCGAAGGTGGAGGTCATCGCCGGTCTGATCGGCTGCACGGCCTCGATCCGCGTCGACGCGGACGAACTGCGCGAGGGCGTGTGCCGGAAGGGCAGGGACGGCTACCGCATCACCACGTTCCCCGCGGAGAAGTACAAGGAGACCTGGCTGGAGTCCGCAAGCGTCTACGGCGGGAAGTACCTGGTCGGAATGCGCTGGGTCGTCAGCGCGAAGCCGGAGCTGCTGGAGCCCCTGCGCGCCAGGATCGGCGGGACCGTCCGGCAGCTGCAGGGGATCGGCCCGAGCGCGGTGCCGAGCCCGTCGTAGCCGTGCCGCCGTCGTGGGTCAGCGGTGGCCCGCGTTCAGGGCCATCCTGGTCAGGGACCTGCGGGCGTGTTCCCGCACCTCGCTCGGGGACGCGCCGAGGTGGGCGTGCAGCGCCCGGTGGGCCTCTTCGAGGCGGTCGTCGCGCAGGAGTTCCAGGATCTCGATGTGCTCGGAGACGGCCGTCGCCACCTCGTCGGGGCCGAGGAAGTCGTGTCTTCGGACCTGGCGGACGCGCCGGGCGGCCGTCGCCAGCGCCTCGGTGAGCGCCGGGTTGCCGCAGGCCCGGGAGAGCTCGGTGTGGAACCGCTCGTCCTCGCCGAGGAAGTGCGGACCGGGCTCCGGCGGATGGTCGCGCAGCGCGTACCAGTGGTCCAGTTCGGCGGCGACGATCGCCGGATCGTGCCGTACGGAGGGATCCTCGACGGCCCGCGCGATGCCGCGCAACTCCAGGGTGTTGCGCAGTTCGTAGAAGTCCCCGAGCTGGGCGAGGCTCGGGACGGCGACGAAGAAGCCGCCGTCGCCGCGCTCGACCAGACCGTCCGACAGCAGCCGGGCCAGCGCCTCGCGCACCGGTGTGCGCGAGACCCCGAAACGGGCCGCCAGGCGCAGTTCGGCGAGCCGGTCGCGTGGTCCGAACGCCCCGTCGAGCACGGCGGACCGCAACTGCGCGTAGACCGTCTCACGCAGCGAGGGCGAGACCGGGACCGCCTGCGTGTCGGCGGCCGTGTCCCGCCCTGGATACAGCACCGAATCCATGGGCGCACAGGCTAGGAACCCGGTGTTTCCGCGAGGTCCTCCGGTGGTGAACGCCGTATTGCGAGGTGCCCCCCCTGCCGGACGACACCGCTCGGCGTGCGGCGCCGCGCACGAACATGCCTACGAATCGGTCTCGATCTCGGAGGCGGCTTGGGCAGCCGGGACCGTCCGGCAATCATGAGCCCATGCACCGGCCGCAGCTCCGCCTCACCACCCCCGAGTGGTTCACGGCCGACGATTCGACCCTGAACGTCGCGCTCGTGTACCCGATGCAGGGGCCCGCAGGGATCTTCGGGCCCACCTGCGAGGCGTGCGCGCGGCTGGCCGCCGAGGAGGTCAACAAGGCCGGGGGAGTGCTGGGCAAGGAACTGCGGCTGCTGGAGGTCGACGGCGGCGGCGACCCCGAGCAGGTCGCCCAGGACGTCGAGGCCCTGGTGGCGACGGGGGCCGTGCAGGGGGTCACCGGCTGGCACATCTCCTCGGTCCGGCAGGCGCTGGCCCCGCGGATCGCCCACCGGGTGCCGTACGTGTACACGGCGCTGTACGAGGGTGGCGAGCACACCGAGGGCGTCTTCATGACCAGCGAGACACCCTCCTGGCAGCTGTTGCCGGCCATGCGGCTGCTGTCTCAGACCCGTGGCGTGCGCCGTTGGTTCGTCGTCGGGAACAACTACGTCTGGCCCCGGCGCACCGCCCGGGCCGCCCGCCGCTACGCGCGCGAGTGCCGGGGCCGGGTCTGCGGCGAGGCCTATCTGCCGCTGGGCGCCGAGGACTTCCACGACGTGCTGCGGCGCATCGAGCGGGCGGACGCGGACGCCGTGCTGATGCTGCTGGTGGGCAGCGACGCGGTCCGTTTCAACCGGGCGTTCGCCGCCTCCGGACTCGACCGGCGCAGCCTGCGACTGAGCACCCTGATGGACGAGAACATGCTGCTGGGCAGCGGCCCCGAGGCCACCGCCGACCTGTACAGCACGGCCGGGTACTTCGCCTCACTGGCGGACCAGAACACCATGGACTTCCACGGCCAGTACGCCGGCCGCTTCGGAGCGGACGCGCCCACCCCCGGCAGCCTGGGCGAGTCGTGCTACGAGGGAGTGCTGCTGCTCGCGGCCCTCGTCGAACGGGCCCGCACCCTGGATGTGTCCGCCATCGGCGCGGCCGCCGGGAGTGTGTCGTACGAGGGTCCGCGCGGCCTGCTCGGTCTGGACGGCCGGCATGTCCGCCAGCGCATCTACCTGGCGCAGGCCGACGGTCTCGACTTCACCGTGCTCGCCCAACTGGACGCTCCGCACGACCTGTTGTGACCCCGCCCCGGCCGGTGGCGGTTCCGCCCTCCAGCGCGTCGGCCAACCGGTGCAGCACAAGCTCCAGCCGCTCTCCGTCGGCCTGGGCGAGCCGGGACTCCAACTCGGCCCAGTCGGAGCGCACTTCGCGGGTGAGCAGCTGCCAGCGCTCAAGGCCCCGCGGGGTGAGGTGGGCCAGGACGCGACGCCGGTCGACGGGGTCGACGCGGCGGAAGACGAGGTTCTGGTCCACGAGTTGGTCGATCAGCTTGGTCAGGGTCGGGGCCGGGAGGAAGGCGTGGTCGGCGAGGGCCGTCATGTTGTGTCCCTGACCGTCGGAGAGCAGGTCCAGCACCCGCCACGCCTCGACGGAGCAGCCGAACTCGTCCAGCACGGACTGAACCCGGCGTACGGACAGCCGCTCGGCCCGTGTCAGCAGCTGGAGCAGGTCCTGGGGCCGCCTCGCCATCGCACTCCTCAGCTCGCGTCCGCGCGTTGGTGGATCAGTAAAACAGATCCTTTCCCCAGGAAGCAATGAAGGTGCCCCGACTGCAGGCCCGTGACAGCGTTTCACCTGCGACGGCCCGCTCTCCTCGGTGGAAATAAATACTTCCGCTGGAAACTATTCTTCAATTGCGCCGAAACGCAGGGGAAACAGTTCCCTCGCAGGCTGTGGACGCTTCCTGAAGCGCGTCCCCTCTTCTTCGCTCCTCTCTTCTGCTCTCCCCCCCGAGTCTTCCGCTCCACTTCACATCGCCCTTTGTGGGCAAGGAGGTTCCGCATGTCCGGGCTCAGTATCAGCAGGCGTGGTCTTCTGGCGGGCGCATCGGCCCTCGGGGCGGGCGCGGCGCTCACCGCGTGCGGCGCCAAGACCGGCAGCACCTCGACGTCCGGCTCCGGCGCCAAGGCCGACACCTCCGGAGCCACCGTCAAGGTCGGTCTGCTGAACTCGCTCTCGGGCACGATGGCCATCAGCGAGGTGACCGTCCACAACGCGCTGCTCCTCGCGGTCAAGGAGATCAACGCCGCCGGCGGTGTCCTGGGCAAGAAGCTCAAGCCGATCAGCCAGGACGGCGCCTCCGACTGGCCGACCTTCGCCGAGAAGGCCGAGGCCCTGATCACCGACGACAAGGTCGTGGCCACCTTCGGCTGCTGGACCTCGGCCAGCCGCAAGGCCGTCAAGCCGGTCTTCGAGCGCTACAAGTCGCTGCTGTTCTACCCCGTGCAGTACGAGGGCCTGGAGCAGTCGCCGTACATCTTCTACGTCGGTGCCACCACCAACCAGCAGATCGTGCCCGCCCTGGACTACCTCAAGAAGCAGGGCCTGACGCGGCTGTACCTGGTGGGCAGCGACTACGTCTTCCCGCGCACCGCCAACAAGATCATCAAGGCGTACGCGAAGGCCCAGGGCATGACGGTGGTCGGCGAGGACTACGCGCCGCTGGGCTCCACGGAGTTCAGCACCATCGTCAACAAGGTCAAGGACGCCGGCGCCGACGCCGTGTTCAACACCCTCAACGGCGACAGCAACGTGGCCTTCTTCAAGGAGTACAAGTCCTCCGGGCTCACCGCGAAGAGCCTGCCGGTGCTGTCGGTCTCCATCGCCGAGGAGGAGGTCAAGAGCATCGGAACGCAGTACCTGGAAGGCCAGTTGACCGCCTGGAACTACTACGAGACCACTCCCGGCGCGGCCAACACGAAGTTCGTGGAGGCCTATCAGGCCGCCTACGGCAAGGACAAGCCGACCAGCGACCCGATGGAGGCGGCCTACATCTCGGTGTACCTGTGGAAGGAGATGGTCGAGAAGGCCGGCTCCTTCGACGTCGCCAAGGTCAAGGCGGCCTCCGACGGCATCGAACTCGACGCCCCCGAGGGCAAGGTGACCGTCGACGGCGCCACCCAGCACGTCTACAAGACGGCCCGGATCGGCAAGGTCGGCGCGGACGGCCTCATCGAGGAGGTCTGGAACTCGGGCAAGCCGATCGAGCCGGACCCGTACCTGAAGGGCTACTCCTGGGCCTCCGGCCTCTCCTGAGCGTCCCCGCGCAGGAACCCGGTCTCACCACGAGGCCGGGTCCCACGCGTGGCAGGCCCGCACCCCCGTCCCCGACCCGGAGCCGCTTCATGACGGTCGTCCTCAACCAGTCGTTCACCGGCATCAGCATCGGTGCCGTCCTTCTGCTCATCGCGCTCGGCCTGACCCTGACCTTCGGTCAGATGGGCGTGATCAACATGGCGCACGGCGAGTTCATCATGGCCGGCGCCTACACCACGTACGTGCTCCAGAAGTCCATCAGCAGCGCCGGCGTCTCCCTGCTGGTCGCCCTGCCCGTGGCCTTCCTGGTCGCCGGAGCCATGGGCGTGCTGCTCGAATGGCTCCTCATCCGGCGCCTGTACACCCGCCCGCTGGACACCCTGCTGGTCACCTGGGGTGTCTCGCTGATGCTCCAGCAACTGGCCCGGGACATCTTCGGCGCCCCGAACGTGCAGACCGCCGCGCCGAACCTGCTCACCGAGAACATCTCCGTCGGCGGCGGCATCACCCTCGCCAACAACCGGCTGTTCATCCTCGGCCTCGCCCTGCTGTGCGTGCTCGGCCTCACGGTCGTCCTGCGGCTGACGCCGCTGGGCCGCCGGATCCGGGCCGTCGTGCAGAACCGCGACCTCGCCGAGGTGTCCGGCATCTCCACCGGACGCGTCGACCGGACGACGTTCTTCATCGGCTCGGGCCTGGCGGGCGTGGCCGGCGTCGCGCTCACCCTCGTCGGCCCGATCGGCCCCACCATGGGCACCAACTACATCGTCGACGCCTTCCTCGTGGTGGTCGTCGGCGGCATCGGACAGCTCAAGGGCAGCGTGATCACGGCGTTCGTGCTCGGCGTGCTCCAGTCGGTGCTGGAGTACTCCACGACGGTCAGCGTCGCCAAGGTCGTCGTGCTCGTCGCGATCGTCGCCTTCCTCCAGTGGCGACCCCAGGGCCTGTACACACTGCGCACCCGGAGCCTGGCATGACGACCACGACCACGACCCCCGCCCCCGTCTCCCCGCCGCCGGTGTCCCGGCCGGCACGCTTCAAGGTGCCGGGCGCCTTCCTCCTCGGAGCCGTCCTCCTCCTGGGCGTCGCCCCGCTCGCCCTGTCGGACTTCCGGCTCAACCTCCTGGCCAAGTACCTGTGTTACGCGATCGTGGCCGTCGGCGTGAGCCTCGCCTGGGGCCGCGGCGGCCTGCTGGTCCTCGGCCAGGGCGTCTTCTTCGGCCTCGGCGGCTACGCCATGGCCATGCACCTCAAGCTCGCCGACGCCGCCGCCACCGGCCAGACCCTGCCCGACTTCATGCAGCTCTACGGCACCGGCGACACCCTCCCCTGGTGGTGGCAGCCGTTCGCCAACCCGCTGTTCGCGCTCGCCATGACCGTGCTGCTGCCGATGGCGGTCGCCGCGCTGCTCGGCTTCCTCGTCTTCCGCCGCCGGGTCAAGGGCGCCTACTTCGCGATCCTCAGCCAGGCCCTCGCCGCCGCCCTGTCCATCTGGCTGGTCGGCCAGCAGGCGACGACCGGCGGCACCAACGGCCTGACCGACATCCAGGGCTTCTTCGGCTACGACCTCAACGACCCGGTGAACCAGCGGATGGTGTACTTCGTCATCGCCGCCGTGCTGCTCCTGCTGATGGCGGCCGCCCGCCAGCTGTTCGTCAGCCGCTACGGCGAACTCCTCATCGCCGTACGGGACTCCGAGGAGCGGGTGCGCTTCCTCGGCTACGACCCGGCCAACGTCAAGCTCGTGGCGTACGTCGTCGCGGCCGGCATGGCGGGTCTGGCGGGTGCGCTGTTCGTCCCGGCCGTGGGCATCATCTCCCCGGCCCTGATCGGGATCGTGCCGTCCATCGGCTTCGTCATCGGCGCGGCGGTCGGCGGCCGGGCCTCGCTGGTGGGCGCGGTCCTCGGCGCGATCGCCGTGGCCTGGGCGCAGAGCACGCTCTCCGACGCCTTCCCCGCCGCGTGGACCTACCTCCAGGGGCTGCTGTTCGTCCTGGCGGTCGGCTTCCTGCCGGGCGGCCTGGCGTCCCTCGGTGCCGTCCTGCGCAGGCGACGCCCCCGGAACCGTACGACTGCCACGGGAGAGACAGCATGAGCGGCGAGGGACTGACCGTCCGCGATCTGCGGGTGACCTTCGACGGGTTCAAGGCCGTCGACGGCGTCGACCTGGACATCCGCCCCGGCGACCTGCGCTTCCTCATCGGACCGAACGGCGCGGGCAAGACGACCCTGGTCGACGCGGTCACCGGCCTGGTGAAGGCCACCGGCTCGGTGCGCTTCGGCGACGAGGAACTCCTCGGCAGGCCCGTGCACCGCATCGCCCGCCTGGGCATCGGCCGCACCTTCCAGACGGCCACGGTCTTCGAGGAGCTGACCGTCCTGCAGAACCTCGACATCGCCGCGGGCGCCGGACGCGGCCCGCTGACCATGCTGCGGCGCCGCAAAAGCGTCCCCGAGGCGGTCACGAAGGCCCTGGAGACCACCGGTCTGACCGACCTGCGCGACCGGCCGGCGGGCGTGCTGGCCCACGGCCAGAAGCAGTGGCTGGAGATCGGCATGCTGCTCGTGCAGGACGTGAAACTGCTGCTGCTCGACGAGCCGGTCGCCGGGATGAGTCACGACGAACGCGAGGCCACCGGCGCGCTGTTGCAGCGGGTGAGCGAGGACCACACCGTCGTCGTCATCGAGCACGACATGGACTTCATGCGCTCCTTCGCCCGCAGCGTCACCGTCCTGCACGCCGGCCAGGTCCTCAGCGAGGGCACGGTCGCCGAGGTCCAGGCCGACGCCAAGGTCCAGGAGGTCTACCTCGGGCGCGCCTCGGAACCCGAGCCGATCGCCGCTTCCCTGCCCGTCCCCGAGGAGGCGTGACACCCATGCTGGAGATCAACTCCGTCCAGGCCGGCTACGACCGCACCACCGTGCTGCACGGCGTGACCGTCACCGTCCCGAAGGACGGCGTCGCGACCGTCCTGGGGCACAACGGCGCCGGCAAGAGCACCCTGCTGCGCGCGGCCATGGGCCTGCTGAAGCCGAGGAGCGGCTCCGTCCTGCTGGACGGCGAGGACATCACCCACCTCGCCCCGAACCAGCGCGTGGCCCGGGGCATGGCCTACGTCCCCCAAGGACAGCAGTCCTTCCCCCACCTGACCACCGCCGAGAACCTCCAACTCGTCGCGGACGGCCGCCCCGAGGGCAAGGAGGCCGTGGCGGAGGCCCTGGACCTCTTCCCGGTCCTGCGGGAACTGTCCGGCCGGCGCGCGGGCCTGCTCTCCGGCGGCCAGCGCCAGCAACTCGCCATCGCCCGCGCGCTGATCACCCGCCCCAGACTCCTCCTCCTCGACGAGCCGACCGAGGGCATCCAGCCCTCCGTCGTCGCCGAGATCGAGGAGACGATCCTCGCCCTGACCCGGCGGGGCGGCCTGTCCGTCCTGCTGGTGGAACAGCACGTCGGCTTCGCCATGCGCGCCGCCCAGCGGTACTACGTGCTGGAGGCCGGGCGCGTGACCTCCTCGGGCGAGGGAGGCACGGGCGCCGAGCAGACCGTACGGGCCGCGCTCAGCGTGTGAGAAGGCCGGGCCGATGGGAGTGTCCCCATCGGCCCGGCCCCATTTCAGGAGCCGTCCCCGGCGAGGTCGTCGCGGACCTCACGGGCCGCCGCCACCAGGTGCTCCAGTGAGGCGCGCACCTCGGGCCAGCCGCGGGTCTTCAGGCCGCAGTCGGGATTCACCCACAGCCGTTCGGCCGGGATCGCCTCAAGTCCCTTGCGGAGCAGGGCCGCCGCCTCGGCGGTGCTGGGCACACGCGGGGAGTGGATGTCGTAGACACCGGGTCCCGCCTCCCTCGGGTAGCCGTGCTCGGCCAGTTCGCGGGCGACCTGCATGTGGGAGCGGGCCGCCTCCAGGCTGATGACATCGGCGTCCAGATCGTCGATCGCCCGGACGATGTCACCGAACTCGGCGTAGCACATGTGGGTGTGGATCTGGGTGCCGGAGCGCACCCCGCCGGTGGTCAGCCGGAAGGCCTCCGTCGCCCACGCCAGGTAATCCGGCCGGTCGGCGGTTCGCAGCGGCAGGGTCTCGCGCAGCGCGGGCTCGTCGACCTGGATGACCGAAGTCCCGGCCGCCTCCAGGTCGTTCACCTCCTCGCGCAGGGCGAGCGCGACCTGCCGGGCTGTCTCGGCGAGCGGCTGGTCGTCCCGGACGAAGGACCAGGCCAGCATGGTGACCGGACCGGTGAGCATGCCCTTGACCGGGCGCGCGGTCAGCGACTGGGCGTACGTCGTCCAGCGCACCGTCATCGGTTCCGGGCGGGAGATGTCGCCGGCCAGGATCGGCGGCCGGACGTAACGGGTGCCGTAGGACTGCACCCAGCCGTGCCGGGTGGCGAGGTAGCCGGTGAGCCGCTCGGCGAAGTACTGGACCATGTCGTTGCGTTCGGGCTCGCCGTGCACCAGGACGTCGATGCCGGCCTTCTCCTGGAAGGCGATCACCTCGCGGACCTCGGCCTCGATGCGCCGCTCGTACTCGGCGGCACCGATCCGCCCGGCCCTCAAGTCGGCGCGGGCGGTGCGCAGTTCGCCGGTCTGCGGGAACGAGCCGATGGTGGTGGTCGGCAGCACGGGCAGGCGGAGGCGGGCGCGCTGGGCCGTGACCCGCTCGGCGTAGGGTTGCGCGCGCCGGGTGTCGGCCTCGGTGACCGCGCTCGTGCGGGAGCGGACGGCGGGGTCGCGGGTGATGGGGGAGCGGGCGCGGGAGGCCAGGTCGGCCCGGTTGGCGGCCAGTTGGGCGGCGATCGTGTGGGTGCCGTGGGTCAGGCCGCGCCCCAGGGTGACGATCTCGTCCGTCTTCTGCCGGGCGAAGGCGAGCCAGCGTGCGATCTGCGGCGGGATGTCCGGCTCGGCGGAGGCGTCGAGCGGGACGTGCAGCAGGGAGCAGGAGGCGGCCACGTCGACCCGGTCGGCGAGGCCGAGCAGGGTACCCAGGACGGACAGGGACCGCTCCAGGTCGTTGATCCAGACGTTGCGGCCGTCGACCACCCCCGCGACCAGGCGCTTCCCGGGCAGGCCGCCGACCGCCGCGAGGCCGTCCAGGTTCGCGGCGGCCGGACCGGTGAAGTCCAGCGCGAGCCCGTCGACCGGCGCCTTGGCCAGCACGGGCAGGGCCTCGCCGAGCCGGTCGAAGTAGGAGGCCACCAGCAGCTTCGGCCGGTCGGTGAGCGCGCCGAGCTCACGGTAGGCGCGGGCGGCGGCGTTCAGGTCGGCCGGGGAGCGGTCCTGGACGAGGGCGGGCTCGTCCAGCTGGACCCAGGCGGCTCCGGCGGCGCGCAGGTCCGCGAGCACCTCGGCGTAGACGGGCAGCAGCCGGTCCAGCAGGGTCAGCGGGTCGAAGTCGGCCGCGACACCGGGTGCGGGCTTGGCCAGCAGCAGATAGGTGACCGGGCCGACCAGGACGGGCCGCGCGGTGAGCCCCAGCGCGAGGGCCTCCCGCAACTCGCCGACCTGCTTGGCCGAGTCGGCGGCGAACACGGTGTCGGGCCCCAACTCGGGCACCAGGTAGTGGTAGTTGGTGTCGAACCACTTCGTCATCTCCAGCGGCGCCACCTCCTGCGTGCCGCGGGCCATGGCGAAGTAGCCGTCCAGCGCGTCCCCCTCGACGGCGGCACGGTGCCGGGCGGGGATCGCGCCCACCATGACGGTGGTGTCCAGGACGTGGTCGTAGTACGAGAAGTTGCCGGTCGGCACCTCGTCCAGGCCGGCGTCGGCCAACTGCCGCCAGGCGGACCGGCGTAGGGCGGCCGCCGTCCGGTGGAGGCCGTCGGCGTCGACGCGGCCCTTCCAGTAGCCCTCGACCGCCTTCTTCAGTTCCCGGTCCGGGCCCTGGCGGGGATGGCCGTACACGGTGGACCGTGCTGCCGCGGCTGCGGACTTCGCTGTCACGGAACTCTCCTTCGCGAGCTGTTCACGTCGAACGACCCGGGTGACGGGGGAGAGGCGAAGGAAACGGCCGACCGGGCGGACGCATGTAGACCGTGCCCGCCCGTGTCCGCGTCGACCCGCCCTCGGGGTCACCGGGATCTCCGCGCACGAGCCGGTCGTACACGGGCAGTGGCAGGTCTTCGGACTCGCGGGCCCGCCTCGTGTCCCACGAGGCACCTACTGGCCGTCGCTTCCCGGATCCGCTGACCGGATCCAGTGCGTATGACGGCGGTCGTTCCCGCTCACCGCTGCGGGGCAGTCCCGGATTCCCACCGGGTTCCCTCTTGCGACGCGCCTGCCTGGCAGGCAGGGCGAACCAGCTGCGCGGCCAGCCTATACAGCCGGGGCCGCCTTGTCCTCCACCCCTCTTACCTGCAATTAATATGCAACAACGGAACGAGCGCAGTAAGGGTGTGAGGCCGATGGGGACGAGCCGGATACGAGGAGCCGCCGTCGTGGCGGTGATGGTCACGGGGGCCGTCGCCTGCTCGGCACCCGGCGGGGGTGGCAGCGGGGGAGGGGCCGCCGACTCGGTCGTGATCGGGGTGGCCTCCGAACCGGACACGCTCAACCCGCTGCTCGGCTACGGCAAGGACGGCAACTCCAAGATCTTCGACGGACTGCTGGCCCGGGACGCCGACCTGAAGCTCAGACCCGCGCTGGCCAAGGCGCTGCCCGAGGTCCGCGACGGCGGCCGCAGCTACACCTACACCCTGCGCGAGGGCGTCACCTTCAGCGACGGCGAGCCCCTGACCGCCGCCGACGTGGTCTTCACCTACCGGACCGTCCTGGACGAGAAGACCAACAACGCCGCCAGGAGCGAGCTGGACGCCGTCAAGGAGGTCCGCGCCGACGGCGACGACAAGGTCGTCTTCACGCTCAAGTACCCCTACGCGGCCTTCGCCGGACGCACCGTCCTGCCCATCGTGCCCGAGCACATCGCGGGCAAGCAGGACCCCAACACAGGAGCTTTCAACACGAAGCCGGTCGGCACCGGACCGTACGTCCTGGCCGGCTGGAGCAAGGGCGAGAAGCTCACCTTCAAGGCCAACCCGCGCTACTGGGGCGGCGCCCCGAAGGTGAAGAAGTTCACCATGGCGATCGTGGAGGACGACGACGTGCGCGCCACCCGGCTGCGCTCCGGCGACCTCGACGGCGCGATCCTCCCGCCCAACCTGGCCGCCACCTTCAAGGACGACGCTGACAGGCGGACGTACCGGGCCACGTCCTACGACTACCGCACCGTCACCCTCCCCACGGCCGGCAAGGTCACCGGCGACCGTGCGATCCGCCGGGCCCTCGACGCCGCCGTGGACCGCGAGGCCATGGTCGACACGATCCTCGACGGCGCGGGACGCCCCGCGTACGGGCCCCTGCCGAGCGACGACCCCTGGTTCGCGAAGGGCATCGAACGCGACCGGGACCTCGACCAGGCCAAGCGCCTGCTGGACCAGGCCGGCTGGAAGCCCGGAGCGGACGGCGTCCGCGCCAGGAACGGCACCCGGGCCGCCTTCACCCTGCTCTACCCGTCGGGCGACAAGGTCCGCCAGGAGCACGCCCTCGCCTACGCCTCCGACGCCAAGAAGGCCGGCATCGACGTCCAGGCCGAGTCCGCCACCTGGGAGGTCATCGAGCCGCGCATGAAGGACACCGCGGTGCTCGCGGGCTTCGGCAGCACCGGCGACCCCGACTTCGGCCTCTACACCATGCTGCACTCCTCCCTCGCCGGTAACGGCTTCAACAACATGGGCCGCTACGACAACCCGGCCGTGGACCGGGCCCTCGACACCGGCCGCCGCGCCCAGGACCCGGCCACCCGCAAGGCGGCGTACGACAGGCTCCAGCGCGCACTCGTCGAGGACCCCGGCTACACCTTCCTCACCCACATCGACCACCTGTACGTCCTCGCCGACCGCTGGGACGGACTGACCACCCAGGTCGAGCCGCACGAGCACGGCTTCGCCAGCGGCCCCTGGTGGAACATCGAGGACTGGCAGCCGACGGCATGAGCTCACTCCCCTGGGGAGCGATGGCCCGCCTGGCGGGACGGCGAGCCCTCTTCGCCGTCCCCGTCCTGCTCGTCGTCACCTTCGGCGTGTTCGCGATCGCCGCGGCCTCCCCCTTCGACCCCGTCAAGGCGTACGCCGGCACCGCCGCGCTCGGCGCCGACCAGGAGACCCTGGACCGGCTGCGCGCCAACCTCGGCGTGGACCGGCCCGTCGTCGCGCACTGGTGGGACTGGCTGACCGCAGCGGTCACCGGCGACCTCGGCGAGTCGAGCGTGCTGCGCCAGCCGGTGGCCCAGGTGATCGGCGAACGGCTCGTCTGGTCCACCCTGTTGTGCGCCGTCGCGTTCGCCGTGGCGGTCGTGACCGGCACCCTGCTCGGGGTGCTCGCCGCCCGCCGCCCCGGCTCCTGGCTCGACCGGACCGTCACCTCCCTCGCCTACACGCTGGAGGCCGCGCCGGTCTTCTGGATCGCGCTGCTCGCCATCTGGCTCTTCGCCCTCCAGTGGGGCGTGCTCCCGGCGGGCGGCCTGACCGACACCGCCAGCGAACAGGTCACCGCAGGACAGGTCGCGAGCCATATCGTGCTGCCCGCCGGCGTGCTCGCCGTCTCCCAGCTGCCCTGGTTCACGCTCTACGTCCGTCAGGGCGTCGGCGACGCCCTCGCCGAGGACCCCGTGCGCGGCGCCCGCGCCCGCGGCCTGAGCGAACGCACCGTCCTGCTCGGCCACGCCCTGCGCTCCGGACTGCTGCCCGTGCTCACCCTGATCGGCTCCCGCGTGCCCGAACTCATCACCGGCGCCCTGCTGGTGGAGAGCGTCTTCAGCTGGCCGGGCATCGCCGCCGCCACCGTCGAGGCGGCCACCGCCGTCGACTTCCCGCTGCTGGCCGCCCTGACCGTGCTGGCCACCGCCGCTGTCCTGGTCGGCAACCTGCTCGCGGACCTGCTCTACGGACTCTTCGACCCGAGGGTGAAGCTCAATGACATGTGACTCCCATGGCTGAGGCGGCGATCGAGAGAACCTGGCGCTCCCACGGCACCCGGCGCCGCTCCACCCGCACCCTGCGGGTGCGCACCTCCGGCGCGCTGGTCGCCCTGACCGTCCTCGCGGTCCTGCTCGTGCCGCCGATCGTCCAGCTCGACCAGCAGGCCGTCGACCTGGCCGCGAAGCTACAACCACCGTCCTGGGAGCACCCGTTCGGTACCGACGACGTCGGCCGCGACCTGCTGCTGCGCTGCGTCTACGGCCTGCGGGTCTCCCTGCTCGTGGGCGTGGCCGCGGCCCTGACCGCCACGATCGTCGGGACCGCCGTGGGAGCCCTCGCCGGCGCCCTGGGCGGCTGGGCGGACCGGGCCGTCATGCGGCTCGTCGACACCTTCTCGTCCGTGCCCCACCTGCTGCTCGGCATCTTCGTCGTCGCCATGTTCCGCCCCGGCGTCTGGCCGGTGGTGGTCTCGGTGGCGCTCACCCACTGGCTGTCCACGGCCCGGATCGTCCGCGCCGAGGTGCTCTCCCTGCGCGCCCGCCCCTACATCGACGCGGCCGTCTCCGGGGGCGCCTCCCGGTGGCGCGTGACGGTACGGCACCTGCTGCCCGCTGTGGCGCCCCAGGCCGCCCTCGCCGCCGTACTCATGGTGCCGCACGCCATGTGGCACGAGTCCGCCCTGTCCTTCCTCGGACTCGGACTGCCCGCGCACACGGCGAGCCTCGGCACCCTCATCCAGAGCGCGCGCGGCTCGCTCCTCGCCGGTCAGTGGTGGCCGACGCTCTTCCCCGGCCTGTTCATCATCATCCCGACCCTCGCCCTCGCCGGACTCGCCGGTGCTTGGCGGGAACGGATCAACCCCCGCCGCCGATCGGAGCTGATGCTGTGACCCAGCGACCCGTGGTGCTGTCCGTACGCGGACTGTCGGTGCGGTTCCGGATGCCGGGCGGGCGCGTTGTCGCCGCCGTCACCGATGCCCACTTCGACGTGGCGGCCGGCGAGTGCCTGGCCCTGATCGGCGAGAGCGGCTGCGGCAAGTCCGTGCTCGCCTCCGCTCTCCTCGGCCTGCTCCCCGCCAACGCGCAGACGGCCGGCGAGGCCCGCCTCGGCGATCTCGACCTGCTCACCGCCGACGAACGCACCCTCGCCCGGACCGTACGGGGCCGCCGGATCGGCCTCGTCCCGCAGAGCCCGGCGGCCCACCTCACCCCCGTCCGTACCGTCCGCGCCCAGCTGGCCGAGACGGTGGCCGCACTCACCGGTGTCCGGGGCCGGGACGCCCTGGACACGGCCACCCGGGCGGCGGCGGCACGCGCCGCGTTCCCCGAGGACCACCTCGACCGCCATCCGCACGAACTCTCCGGCGGCCTCGCCCAGCGCGCCGCCACCGCCCTCGCCCTCGTCGGCGACGCCTCGCTGCTGGTCGCCGACGAACCGACCACCGGGCTCGACCGCGACCTGGTGGACCGCACGGTCGAGGAACTCCGCCGGCACGTCGACGCCCCCGACGGCACCGGCGCGCCCGGCCGGGCCCTGCTGATGATCACGCATGACCTGGAGGCCGCCGAGCGCATCGCCGACCGGATCGCCGTCATGTACGCCGGGCGCATCGTGGAACTCACCGACGCCGACACCTTCTTCGGCTCGCCCGGCCCCCGCCACCCCTACAGCCGCGGCCTTCTGCAGGCCCTCCCCGACCGCGCCTTCACTCCCATCCCCGGCATGCCCCCCGAACTCGGCGCCCTGCCCGACGGCTGCGCGTTCGCGGCCCGTTGCGCGTGGGCCACGGACGCCTGCGGGGCGGTGCCGGAGCTGACGGCCGCGGCTGCCTGCGCCACGGCGCCGGTGACGACGGGCGGGGGCCTCCCGACCGCCGCCGAAGCGCTCAGGACCGGCGCCGCACCGCCCCCGGCAGCCGCCGTCGCCTGTCACCACCCGCACATGCCGGAGGACATCCGTGCTTGAACTGCGCGCCATCACCGCCGGCTACGACCGCCGCACCCCCGTGGTGCGGGACGTCTCCCTGACCGTGGAGCCCGGCGAGGCCGTCGGTCTCCTCGGCCCCAGCGGGTGCGGGAAGTCCACCCTCGCCCGGGTCGCCGCCCTGCTGCACCGCCCCGACTCCGGCACGCTGCTCCTGGACGGCGCACCCGTACGGCACTGGCGCCACCGCGCACCACGGGAGGTGCGCACCGCCTTCGGGGTCGTCTTCCAGCAGCCCCGCCTGTCCGCCGACCCCCGGCTGCGCCTGGACGACCTGATCGCCGAACCCCTGCGCGCCACCGGCCGCCGCGAGGAGGCTCCCGACCGGGTCGCCGAACTCGCCGCGACCGTCGGTCTGACCCCCGACCTGCTCGGCCGCCGCCCCCACGAGGTCAGTGACGGCCAGCTCCAGCGCGCCTGTCTGGCCCGCGCCCTCGTGCTGCGCCCGCGCCTGCTGGTCTGCGACGAGATGACCTCCATGCTCGACGCCTCCACCGCCGCCGCGCTGGTCGCGGTCGTGGAGGACTACCGCCGGTCCACCGGCGCGGGACTGCTCGCCGTCGGGCACGACCGCACCCTGCTGCGGCGCTGGTGCGACCGCACGGTCCACTGGGACGACATCGCACGGGCCGGGGGCCCGAACCCGCGGGTGTGATTCCGGCTTCGTTTCCCCGGGTCTTGCCGGGCCCGGGGAAACACGTCACACTGGTACCGAACGAATGGTCGGTTGGGAAGCTGGTATCGATGACCACGACACACTCCGCCGAGGCCGGGGCGCCGTCCGAGCAGGGGCTTCAGGAGCACTTCGACGCGACGATCGCGCGTGACCAGCGGATCGAGCCGCGCGACTGGATGCCGGAGGGCTACCGCAAGACCCTGGTGCGGCAGATCGCCCAGCACGCGCACTCGGAGATCATCGGCATGCAGCCCGAGGGCGAGTGGATCACTCGCGCGCCCTCGCTGCGCCGCAAGGCCATCCTGTTCGCCAAGGTCCAGGACGAGGCCGGGCACGGCCTCTACCTGTACTCGGCGGCCGAGACCCTCGGCGCCGACCGCGCGGACCTCACCGAGCGGCTGATCGAGGGCCGCCAGAAGTACTCCTCGATCTTCAATTACCCGACCCTCTCCTTCGCCGACGTCGGAGTGATCGGCTGGTTCGTGGACGGCGCCGCGATCTGCAACCAGGTACCGCTGTGCCGCAGCTCCTACGGGCCGTACGCGCGCGCGATGGTGCGGATCTGCAAGGAGGAGTCCTTCCACCAACGGCAGGGCTACGAACTGCTGATGACGATGATGCGCGGCACCGAGGCCCAGCGCGCGATGGTCCAGGACGCCGTGAACCGCTGGTGGTGGCCGTCCCTGATGATGTTCGGCCCGCCCGACGACGCCTCGCCCAACTCCGCGCAGTCCATGGCCTGGAAGATCAAGCGGCACTCCAACGACGAACTGCGCCAACGCTTCGTCGACATGACCGTCCCCCAGGCCGAGAAGCTCGGCGTCACCCTCCCCGACCCCGAGCTGCGCTGGAACGCCGAGCGCGGCCGGCACGACTTCGGCACCCCCGACTGGGACGAACTGCTGCGCGTCATCAAGGGTCACGGCCCGTGCAACGACCAGCGGATGGAACGGCGGCGCACCGCCCACGAGAACGGCGGCTGGGTCCGCGAGGCCGCCACCGCCCACGCGGCCAAGCAGGCGGCCCGAGCGCGGAAGGGAGCGGTGGCATGAGCCCCGGGAAGCAGGACTGGCCCCTGTACGAGGTGTTCGTGCGCGGCAAGCGCGGCCTGAACCACGTCCACGTGGGCTCGCTGCACGCCGCCGACGACACCATGGCCCTCACCCACGCCCGCGACCTGTACACGCGGCGCAACGAGGGCGTGAGCATCTGGGTGGTGCGCTCGGAGCACATCGCCGCCTCCACCCGGGACGAGAAGGATCCCTTCTTCGCCCCCAGCGCCGACAAGGTGTACCGCCATCCCACCTTCTACGACATCCCGGACGACGTCCCGCACATCTGAGGAGAGGGCAGTGAGCGACGACCACGTCTACCTGACCCTCGCCGAGGGCCACGAGGACGACGCCCGCTGGGCGTACGGCACCGGCTTCGAGGACCCCCTGCACGGCGTGGACACCACCGTGCCCGAGGGCGTCGACGCGACCGAACTGGCCGCGCTGTGTGTCGCGTTGGCCGACGACGCCCTGGTCTCGGCCCAGCGGCTCGCCGAGTGGACCACCCGCGCGCCCGAACTGGAGGAGGAGGTCGCCCTCGCCAACATCGGCCTCGACCTCCTCGGCCAGGCCCGCCTGCTCTACACCCGAGCGGGCCAGGCCGACGGCACCGGCCGCGACGAGGACGCCTACGCCTACTTCCGGGACGCCGGCGAGTTCCGCTGCGTACGGCTGGCCGAACTGCCGGACGGTGACTTCGCGTTCACCGTCGTGCGGCTGCTGGTGCTGTCCAGCTGGCGGCTGGCCCACTTCGAGCAGCTCGCCGCGCACCCCGACCCGGTGCTGTCGGCGATCGCCGCGAAGGGCGTCAAGGAGCTGGCCTACCACCGCCAGTACGCCGCCGAATGGGCGGTGCGCCTGGGCGACGGCACCGAGGAGTCCCACCGCCGGACGCGCAAGGCGCTGGAGCAGGTCGCCCCGTACTTCGGAGAGCTGTTCACCGCCTATGACGTGCGGGACGAGGTCGTCGCGGTCCTGCGCCAGGTCGTCGAGGCCGCCGGACTGCCCATGCCGGTCTACCGGCCGCTGCCCGGATCCGGCCGGCAGGGCGAGCACACCGAGCATCTCGCCCCGCTGCTGGCCGAGTTGCAGAGCGTGGCCCGCGCCCACCCGGAGGCGACATGGTGACCACCCTGACGGACGTCCGGCGGGCCCGGCGCGTCGCCGAGCAGGTCCCGGACCCCGAATTGCCCATGCTGACCCTGGCCGACCTGGGCGTCCTGCGCGATGTCGAGGTGACCGGGGACGGCACGGTGGTGGCGAGCCTGACCCCGACCTACTCCGGCTGCCCGGCCATGGCCGAGATGCGCGCGGACGTCGCCGCCCGGCTGCGCGAGGCGGGATACGCGCGCGTGGAGATCCGCACGGTCCTGAACCCGCCGTGGACCACCGACTGGATCACCCCGCAGGGCCGCCGCAAGCTCACCGAGCACGGCATCGCCCCGCCCGGGGCCGCTCCCCGCCCGGCGTCCGGTCCGCTCCCACTCGTGCTGTCACCCACCCGGCGCACGGTGGCCTGCCCCCGCTGCGGCTCCGCGGACACCGAGGAGACCTCCCGCTTCGCCGCCACCTCCTGCAAGGCCCTGTGGCGCTGCCGCACCTGCCGCGAGCCGTTCGAGTACGTCAAGGAGATCTGATGGCCGCCCCGAACCCTGCGACCACCTCGGCCCCGAACGGCGTGCCGGCCCCGGATGCGGTGACTCCGACGGGCTCGGAAGTCCCGCACGGCTCGGCCGTTGGCGACGCGATGCCTGCGATGGGTTCGGCTGCCCCGAGCCCCGCTGCCTCGGCCGCCCGGCACAGTTCGGCCGCGCCGGACGCGGTGGCCCCGAAGAGCTCAGCCGCCCCGGACGTCTCGGTTGCGGCCGACGCCATGCCCGCGAGGGACGCGGCTGCCTCCGCCTCAACGACCCCGGATGGTTCGGCCGATGCCGAGCCGCCCACCCTGAACCCCGCGCCCGTCCCCGCGCGCACCCGCCGTCGCCCTGCCTTCCACCGGCTGCGCGTCGCCGGAATCCAGCCGCTGTGCGCGGACGCGGCGGCCGTCGGCTTCGAGATCCCGGACGACCTGGCCGCGGAGTTCGCCTTCGCGCCGGGCCAGTCGCTGACCCTGCGGCGCGAGATCGACGGACGGGACGAGCGCCGCTCGTACTCGATCTGCTCGCCCGTCGGCGCGGTACCGCGCATCGGGGTGCGGGTGGTGCCCGGCGGACTGTTCTCGTCGTGGCTGGTCAACGAGGTGCGCCCCGGTGACACGGTCGAGGTGATGGCCCCCACCGGCGCCTTCACCCCGGACCTGACCACCCCAGGTCACCACGTGCTGATCGCGGCCGGCTCGGGCATCACCCCCATGATCTCCATCGCCGAGTCCGTCCTGTCCGCCGACTCCCGCTCGACGGTCACCCTGTTTTACGGCAACCGCCGCACCGACACGGTGATGTTCGCCGACGAGCTGGCCGACCTGAAGGACCTCCACCCGGCCCGCTTCCAGCTCGCGCACGTCCTGTCCCGTGAGCCCAGGGAGGCGGAGGTGCTCTCCGGGCGTCTGGACGCGGACCGGCTCTCCCTGCTCATCGGCTCCCTGGTCGACGTCGAGAACGCCGACCACTGGTGGCTGTGCGGCCCGCACGGCATGGTCCGCGACGCCCGCCAGGTCCTGGCCGATCTCGGCGTGCCCGGGGACCGCGTCCACCAGGAGCTGTTTTACGCGGACGACGAGCCCGTGCGGGAGGTCCACCACAAGGAGGCCGCCGTCGACGGACCCGTCAGCCAGGTCACCGTCACCCTCGACGGCCGTACGACCACCTCCGCCCTGCCCCGCGGCCGCAGCATTCTCGACGGCGCCCAGCAGACCCGCCTCGACCTGCCCTTCGCCTGCAAGGGCGGTGTCTGCGGCACCTGCCGCGCCCTGGTCACCGACGGCGAGGCGGACATGCGGCGCAACTTCGCCCTCGAAGCGGCCGAGGTCGACGCGGGCTACGTCCTGACCTGCCAGTCGTACCCGGTCTCCGAGACGCTGAGCGTCGACTACGACAGCTGAGCAGGCCCCGGTGCCGTGGGCGCGGGCCCGCTGCTGCCCCGGACGACCAGGTCCACCGGGACCAGCGACTCGGGCCGGGGCGGCTCGGGGGAGCCGTCGATCCGGTTCAGCAGCAGCCGCAGCGAGCGGGTGCCGATCTCCGCGAAGTCGGTGCGCACCGTGGTCAGTGGCGGCAGGAAGTGGGCCGCCTCCGGGATGTCGTCGTAGCCGACGACGCTGACGTCATCGGGCACCGAGCGGCCCGCCTCGTGCAGGGCGTGCAGGACACCCAGGGCCATCTGGTCGTTGGAGACGAACACCGCCGTCACGTCCGGGCGCGCGGCCAGACGGCGGCCCAGGTCGTAGCCGGACCCGGCACTCCAGTCGCCGACGAGCGGCTCGGGGATCTCGACGCCCGCCGTCCGCAGTGTGGACCGCCAGCTGGTCAGGCGGTGTTCGGCGGAGGTCCAGCCGGTCGGGCCCGCGAGGTGCCACACGGTCGCGTGGCCGAGCCCCAGCAGATGTTCGGTCGCCTTGCGGGCCCCGGCCCGTGAGTCGCCCGTGGCCAGCTGGGTCTCCGCGTCACGGCCGTTCTCCAGGACCACCAGCGGTGTGTCCAGGGAGGTGTCGGCCAGCGCCCGGCCCACCCACAGCTGCGGGGCGATGGCGATCACCCCGTCGGCGCCCTCGGCCGACAGCCGGTCCACGGCCTCCACCACGGTGTCGTGGTCGGCGGTGTCCAGGGCGATGGAACTGACCAGGTAACCGGCCTCCTGCGCGGCGGTGTTGATCGCGGTGAGGATCGAGGCGGGCCCGTAGCGGGCGGCGTCGAAGGAGATGACGCCGAGCATCCGGGTCCGCCCGCTGGCCAGGGACCTGGCACTGCGGCTGGGCCGGTAGCCGAGCGTGCGCATGGCCTCCAGGACCGCCGCGCGCGTCTCGGCGCGGACGGACGGATGGTCGTTCAGCACGCGGGAGACGGTCTGCTTGGAGACGCCGGCCAGCCGGGCCACGTCGTCCATCACGGGGCGCGCCCCCGCGAAGTTCCGTCTGCTGCGCCCCTTCGGAACGGCTCCGCCGGTGGCGCTTGGGGTCATGATGGCTGTGTCCTCGGCATCGGTGCGGCGGTCCGGTCCCGCCCGGCAGGACCACAGCATAGGCGGGACGCCGTGCGGGACCCGGGGTGCCGGGCCCCGCACGGCGGGCTCAGCCGGCCCGGACCGACCACCGGCGGTTCGTGATCCACTCGGCGCGCAGCACCTCGGCCGTCCGCCCGGCGGTGCCCACCGGCTCCGGCACGTACGCCCGGGCGTCGGGGTGCAGGGGCAGGATCCGCAGCCGCAGCCCCTCGGCGCGCGGCGCGTCGGCGGGCAGCCGGTCCGGGCCGATGTCCCAGACCCGCCCCGAGAAGAACTGGTCGGCGACCAGCGTCTCCCCGACGTACGCCCGGCCCACGTCACCGGTCCAGTGCAGACGCAGCAGGGTCCCCGCGGGCAGGTCGTCCGGCACCTCGACGCGGTACTCGGCGGCCACGCTGTCGAAGTACTTCTCCGCGGGAGCGCTCGCCCGCCCCTGCACGCCGGTCACGGGCTCCGGAGCCGGTCCGGCGGGGCGGACCGAGGTGACCTCGGCGAGGGCCTCCCCGGCCCCGGGTCCGTCCTGCACCGCGTACCGTGTGAAGACGCCGTCGGCCGCCCCGGCCACCGCCGTGCCATCCACCACCTGTGCCCGGTCCGGAGCGGGCAGCACCGCGAACGACACCGGCCCGTCCGCCGCGTGCAGCCGTACCTCCTCGCGGTCGAAGACCACACCCGCCTCGCTCAGCACCAGCCGCTCGGCGCCCCACGCCTCGCCCCGGTAGGCGGTACGGGCGGTCGCCGCGTCCAGGACCAGCAGCCCCACCCGGCCGCCCTCGGCCGTGTCCACCTCGACCAGGCAGTCGGTACCGGGCCGCAGCCCGGTCACCAGCACCCGGCCGTCCACCGGGGTGAGATCGCCGGACGGCACGCTCACGGACGCCACCGTCGCCGCGTCCAGGGCGAGTTCGGGCACGATGCCGTCGGTCGCCGCCAGTACGAGCACCGTACGGCCGTCGACCTCGACCGTGCACACCGGCTGGGCGCTGGCCCACTCCAGCCGCAGACCCGCCACGTCGAGCCGCAGCGGCCAGGAGAAGTAGGAGCCGCTCGGCACGGTGACCGGGGCGCTCGGCAGCGTCAACGCCTCGGAACCGTCCGGGAATTCGACCGTGAACACCGTGTCCGGGTGGTCCGGCAGCGGTTCGTGCGGCTGGTGGTTGTTGACGAACAGGAACCCCGAGACGCCGTCGGTGCGCACCGCCCACCGCAAGGTCTCCCGGTCGTCCTGCCCGGCCGGCCGCCGCTCGGGCAGGACCGAGTCCATCGGGGCGATACGGTCCCCGAAGTCCGCCAACAGCAGGTGCTGGAGGCGCAGTTCGTGGTAGGTCGGCCGGTACTGGCCGTACTCGCCGAGCGGGGCCTGGAAGTCGTACGTCAGGACCGGCAGGTCGTTGGGATAGCCGGTGGCGTGGGACTCCTGGAGGGTGGTGAGCTCCCCGGCGGGGTTGGTGCCGCCGTGGAACATGTAGAAGCCCTGCCAGACCGAACCGCAGCCGATCTTGGTGAGGCCCAGTGCGCCGATGTCGGCGGCCTCGACCCGTGGCCGTCGGTGGTACGACACCGCCATGCCGCCGCCCAACTCGCAGGTGGCCCAGGGGAAGCGGTCCGCGAAGGCGTCCGGCTCGCCGCCCCGCACGGTGGTCGGTCTGAGGTCGGCGCCGATGCCCTCGTCGTCGCGCTGGTGGGTGAAGAAGAAGTGCTTGCGACAGGTGTCGGGCCAGCCGCCGTCCGCCTCGGTCCAGAACGTCTCGGTGTACCCGCCGTACAGCGGAACCAGCTCGTCCGGCGGGAGTTGGACCCCGCCCCAGGCGGTCGACGTCCACAACGGGGCGCTCATCCCGGCCTGTTGGGCCATGCGCTTCAGGGTGAGCAGATGGCCGGGCTGGTCGTACAGCTCGTTCTCGATCTGGATCGCCACGATCGGGCCGCCGTGCGCCCGGTCGAGACCGCGCAGTTGCTCGGCGATCGCCGCGAACCACGGCCGTACGGCGTCCAGGTAGGCCGGGTCGTCGGTGCGCGGCGCGCAGTCGCGGGCCAGCACCCAGTCGGGCAGCCCGCCGTTGCGGACCTCCGCGTGGGACCAGGGGCCCACGCGCGGGATGAAGTCCAGGCCGTGGCGGGCGCACAGCTCGGCGAAGCGGCGCACATCGCGGTCGCCGTCGAAGCGGACGCGGCCCTCGACCTCCTCGTGGTGGATCCAGATGAGGTAACTGGCGACGGCCGTGATGCCGCCCGCCTTCATCTTCAGCAGCTCCTCCTCCCACTCCTCGGCCGGGTAGCGGGAGTAGTGGAACTCGCCGGACACCGGGAACCACGGGCGGCCGCCCCGGGAGAGCCGGCGGCTGTTGATCTCGATCGGGTCCGGCACACCGGGGGCGTCGGCGAAGGGCAGGTGCCCGGCCACCGGCGCGTGGTCGGGGATCGGTACGCGCAGTCGGTGCGGCTGGGTCACGAGTGGTTCTCCGGTCCGAGATCGGGCGTGTCGGCGAGCTGGGCGCGTGTGCCGGTGGTGGCGTGCAGCTCCAGCAGGACGAGGTCGTTGGCGCCCGGGCGCAGGACCGGCCCCGGCACGTACAGGGTGTGCTGAGGGCCGCGGTTCCAGTAGCGGCCCAGGTGGAAGCCGTTGACCCAGGCCTGGCCCTTGGTCCAGCCCGGCAGCGCCAGGAAGGTGTCGGCGGGTGTGTCCACCTCGAACGTCCCGCGGTGGAAGGCGGGCACGGCGTCCGAGGCCGCCTCCGACGGCTCGAACGGCAGCGCCTCCAGATCGTCCAGCGGAACGGCCCGGCACTCCCAGCCGTGCAGGGCGGTCCCCTGGAACGACACCGGACCCAGCAGCCCCTTGGGCGCGCCGATCCGCGGCCCGTAGTTGACCCCGCCCTGGTTCTCCACCAGGACCTCCAGCGTGGCACCGGCGTACGGGACGCGCACCGGCAGCGTCTCGTCGTGGCGTTCGCGTTCCAGTACGCCCACGGAGGCGCCGTCCACGAAGACCTGCGCGCGGTCGCCGACCCCGCCCGCGAAGTGCAGCAGACCGTCGCCCGCGGCCGGAACGGTGGCGCGGTAGAGCGCGTACCCGGTGGGCGCCCCGAGTTCGTCCATGGTCACCGGGTCCTCGGTGCGCACCGCCCCGTCCAGGGTGCGCAGATGCGGCAGCAGCGGGGCGCGGCGGTCCAGGTCGACCGTGGTGAGCGGGAGCTTGGGGCCCGGCGCCGGGGCGGGCTCGTCGGGCACCGGCGCGTACCGGGCGATGACGTCACGGAAGGCGTGGTACTTGGGGCCGGGGTCGCCGCTCTCGGTGAGCGCGGCGTCGTAGTCGTAGGAGGTGACGGTGGGCGCGTAGGTGTGGTGGTGGTTGGCGCCGTTGGTGAAGCCGAAGTTGGTGCCGCCGTGGAACATGTAGATGTTGACCGAGGCGCCCGCCGCCAGCAGCTTGTCGAGGTCGGCCGCGGCGTTCTCCGCCGACCGCGTGTGGTGCGGGCCGCCCCAGTGGTCGAACCAGCCGATCCAGAACTCCGAGCAGAACAGCGGGCCTTCGGGCCGGTGCGCCCGCAGTGCCGCCAGGTGTTCGTCGACCCGGCCGCCGAAGGTGCCGCCGCTGACGGTGCCGGGCAGGCTGCCGGCGGACAGGTGCTTGGCGTTGGCCTGGTCGCAGGTGAACAGCAACTCCTCGACGCCACGGGCCCGCAGGGCCTCTTCGACGTGTGCGAGGTATGCGGTGTCGTCGCCGTAGGCGCCGTACTCGTTCTCCACCTGGACGGCGATCACCGGGCCGCCGTTCGCGGCGAGGTGGGGGAGCAGCGGGGGCAACAGCAGGTCGAGGTAGCGGTCGAAGGCGTCGGTGAAGCGGGGGTCGCTGGTGCGCAGCCGGATGTCGGGGTCCGAGACGAGCCAGTCGGGCAGCCCGCCGCCGTGCCACTCGGCGCAGATGTACGGGCCCGGACGCAGCAGGACGTGCAGGCCCTCGTCCTGGGCCAGCCGCAGGAAGCGGGGCAGGTCGAGCAGGCCGTCGAGGACGAGCGTGCCGGGCTCGGGCTCGTGGAGGTTCCACGGCAGGTACGTCTCGACCGTGTTGAGGCCCATCAGACGGGCCTTGCGCAGCCGGTCGGTCCACTGGTCGGGGTGGACCCGGAAGTAGTGCAGGGCACCGGAGATGATCCGGAACGGCTCACCGTGCAGGAGGAAACCGTCGGACGTCGTCGTCAGAGCGGGCATGGGGCTTCCCTTCGGGGTCGGGGTGCGGGGCCTGGTTCCAGGAGGTTGAGCGGGGTGGCCGGATGGGACGGGAGCGGGGGATCGGGGGTGACCGGCCGGGATGGGGGAGGGGGCCGGTTCAGTGCCGTCTCGTGGCGCGGATCAGCCAGAGCGTGGCGGCCAGACACAGCGCCGAGACGCCGCCCAGCAGCAGCGGTACCGCGCGGACCCCGGACGCCTCGATGGCCTTGCCGAGCGCCGGGCCCGCGACGACACCGCCGACCATGGACGCGGCGATGACCAGGGCTCCGGCCCGGCGGGCGGTCGGCGCCGCCCGGTGCAGCCAGGGCAGCCCGGTGGGGAAGATCGGGGCGATGAACAGACCGACACCGGCGTAGGCGTACGGCGCGAGCGCCGGTATCGAGGCCAGCAGCAGACAGGCCGTCATGCCCGCGCAGGAGACCGTGATGATGGCCTGCGCCGAGAAGCGCAGCGCGATCGGGGCGACCAGGAACCGGCCGACGGTCATCATCAGCCAGTACACCGAGGTGGCGGTCGCGGCGACGCCGGCGCCGTAGCCGACGGTCTCCAGATGTGTGGGCTCCCAGCCGCCGACGCCCGCCTCGATGCCGACGTGCAGCACGTACAGCGCGACGAACACCGCGAGCACCGAGCCCAGGCTGCGGCCGAGGACCCGCCCGCCGCCGTCGGCGGCCGCCGCGTCGCTCGGCTGCGTCGCCCGGTCGCGGACGCCCTTGAGGCACAGCAGCAGGGGCAGGTTGACGAGCGCGAAGCCCAGGAACACGGCCGGGTAGTGCGCGGAACCGACCACGCCGATCAGCGCCGGGCCGAGGATCGCGCCGATGCCGAAGTGGGCGTTGAGGATGTTCAGCATCGCGGCCGACCGGCGCCCGAAGCCCACCGCGAACAGCTGGTTGAGGCCGTAGTCGATACCGCCGAAGCCGAGCCCGGCCAGCAGCGCCGCCGCCAGCGCGGTCGGCCAGTTCGGCGCGAGCGCGAAGCCCGCCGCGCCGACCGCCATGAGCAGGTACGAGGCACCGAGGATGCGCCGGTTGCCGATCCGGCCGAAGAGCCGGTCGAACAGCAGCACCCCGGCCACCCCGCCGACGAAGTGGGCGCTCAGACCGAGCCCCGCCGCCGACGGTGTGAGCCCGAACTCCTCCCGGAGCCCGGGGATGGCCGGCCCGTAGAGGGCCTGGAGCGCCCCGATGAGCACGAAGCCCACGCAGGACGCGACCACGGCGGCCGGACTGAACACCGCGGTGGACGGCCCGACGGGCGCGGGCGCCTGCGGGCCGCTGGTGTCGACACCCTGTTTCTCCCCCTGCACCGCGCACCTCTCCTTCGATCCGACGCTGTGATGTTACCGGTAACATCACGGCCGTCAAGATCCCCGGCAGGGGTGGATTCATGGACGGATCCGAAAGGGAACTGGACTGTTGGTCCAGCAGTTGGACGTGTAGTCTAGGTGTCCTGGTCGGGAGAGGTCGGTGGAGGGGGAGAAGTTCTGTGGCGGGTAATGCGGGCGCCGTCCTGGACGCCGAACGGGACGCGATCCTTGCCGCGCTGGCCCCGGTCCTCGAAGGGCTCGTGGCCACCTTCGGTCCGGTGTGCGAGGTGGTCCTCCACGACTACCGGCGCCCGGAGCAGTCGGTGGTCGCCATCGCCGGCTCGGTGACCGGGCGCACCGTGGGCGGGGCGATGAGCGAGATCGGCCTGCGGATGGTCGCCCGCGGCCAGGAGGCGACCGACGAGCTGAACTACCTCACCCGGACCCCGTCCGGAGGGATCGTCAAGTCGTCCACGATGGTGCTGCGCGACTCCACGGGCGCGGTGTTCGGCGCGCTGTGCGTCAATCTCGACGTCTCCGCGGTCACCGAGGCCCACACCCTGCTCGGCTCCCTCGCCGGGATCGCCCGGCCCCCCGCCGAACTGCCGGTCACCACCTTCGGCAACGACATCGACTCCGTCGTGGACGTGATGCTCGACGCCCACCAGCTCCACCAGAACCGGCCGTGGGCGGCGCTCGACCGCGCGGAACGGCTGGAGCTGTTCCGCGGCCTGGACGAGCGCGGGGTGTTCGCGGTGCGTCGCGCGATCGAGCAGGTGGCCGCCCGGCTCGGCATCTCCCGGGCCTCCGCGTACAGCTATCTCTCCCAGTCCCGAGCACGAGCAGCAACAGCGACCGACTCCACTTCCGACTCCTCTGGAGGGCACGCGTGACGACCACCACCCCACCGATCTCCCTCGACGACGTCCGCGACGCGGCCGCCCGGCTCAAGGGCGTCGCCCACCGCACCCCCGTCCTGCGTTCGCGCACGCTCGACGAACTGGTCGGCGCCGAAGTCCTCCTCAAGTGCGAGAACTTCCAGCGCGTGGGGGCCTTCAAGTTCCGCGGCGCCTACAACGCGGCCTCCCGGCTCACCCCCGAACAGCTGGCCCGGGGCATCGCCGCCTACTCCTCCGGCAACCACGCCCAGGCCGTCGCCCTGGCCGCCCGGGAGCTCGGCACCACCGCGGTGATCGTCATGCCGCAGGACGCCCCGGCCTCGAAACGGGCGGCCACCGCAGGCTACGGCGCCGAGATCGTCACGTACGACCGCTACACCGGCGACCGCGTCGCCATCGGCGAAGCCCTCGCCGCCGAGCGGAACCTCACGCTCGTCCCGCCGTACGAACACCCGCACGTCATGGCGGGTCAGGGCACCGCGGCCCTTGAACTCCTCGAAGAGGCGGGGGAGTTGGGCGCGCTGATGACACCGGTGGGCGGCGGCGGTCTCATCGCCGGCAGTGCCACCGCGGCCAAGGGCCTGGACGCCGGGATCCGTGTGATCGGTGTCGAGCCCGAGGCCGGGGACGACACCAGACGCTCGCTGGAGGCGGGCCACCGGGTCAGGATCCCCGTGCCCCGCACCATCGCCGACGGCCAGGCGCTGGAGACCCCGGGAGAGCTGACCTTCTCCGTCAACCAGCGGCTCGTCGACGAGATCGCGCTGGTCTCGGACGACGAGATCCGGGACGCGATGCGGTTCGCCTTCGAGCGCCTGAAGATCGTCGTCGAGCCCAGCGGCGCGACCCCGCTGGCCGCCCTGCTCTCCGGCCGGGTCGGCGGCCTGCCGCCCCGGATCGGTGTGATCGTCTCCGGCGGGAACATCGACGCCGAGCGCTTCGCGCGGATCTGCGGGGCCGGTACCTGATCCGGGTCCGGCCGCTATCACCCGAATGGCGGTGCCGTACCGGCGGGCGGACGATGGAGGGGTGGGGCTCGGCCCCCGCCCGCACCGCCCACGACGGGCGGGGGACGGAGACCGGCCCCGGCCGCACCGAGCACGGCCGGAAAGGAAGAACCCTCATGATCGAGGTGAAGACACTCGACAAGCCGGACGAGCGCCGCGATTTCCCCCGGGGGCATCTCGAAGCCGTCCACCTCACCGGACTGGACTTCGCCGTCGCCACCTTCGAACCGGGCTGGCGCTGGTCGGAGTCCGTGGCCCCCATCGCGGGCACGGACAGCTGCGAGATCCACCACAACGGCTATGTCGTCCAGGGCCGTATGCACATCCGGATGGACAACGACGGCGGCGAGAGCGAAGTGGGCCCCGGGGACGTCTTCGTGTGCCCGTCCGGACACGACGCCTGGGTCGTCGGCGACGAACAGGTCGTGGTGTACGACTTCGCGGGCGGCATGGCCCAGGAGTACGCGAAAGCCGACTGAACACTGCCTTCGGGGCCGTCTGCGAACCGTGGTGAGATGGTGCAGTGAGCCGTGCCTCCGAAGACACCAACCGCCGTATGCTGCGTGCCCGGGACGCCATGGACCGTTCCTACGCCCAGCCGCTGGACGTCCCGGCACTGGCCCGGATCGCCCATGTGTCCCAGGCGCACTTCACCCGCACCTTCCGCGCCACCTTCGGAGAGACCCCGCACCGCTACCTCCAACGCCGCCGCGTCGAGCGCGCCATGTTCCTGCTGCGCGAGACCGACCGGAGCGTCACCGACATCTGCTTCGAGGTCGGTTTCGCCAGCCCGGGGACCTTCAGCCGCACGTTCCGCGACATCGTGGGCCGGTCGCCGCGGGAGTACCGCAAGGGGGCGAAGGAAGCACAGGAGGTGCGGGGAACGACGGCCGTGGCCGTGCCCACGTGCTTCACGATGGCGTGGACGCGGCCGTACGCCTGCCCTGTGACCGACCCGAGGTGACCTGATCGACCTGAGGTGACCCGAACCGTCCGGCGACCGAGCAGTTTTGGATAAGTTTCCGAGCGCCCCGCTCGGTAGCGTGAGGAGCATGTTCACCGCCATCACGCATTCGCAGATCTACGTCCTGGATCAGGACGAGGCCCTCGACTTCTACGTCGGCAAGCTCGGGCTGGAGGTCAACGCCGATGTCGACCTCGGCTTCATGCGCTGGCTGACCGTCCATGTGCCCGGCCACCCGGAGCGGCAGATCCTGCTGGAGAAGCCGGGGCCGCCGGCGATGTCCGAGGAGACCGCGGAGCAGGTCCGCGCGTTGCTGACGAAGGGGGCGATGGGCGGGCACCTCATCTTCAGCACGGAGGACTGCCGCAAGACGTACGAGACGCTGCGGGGCAAGGGGGTCGAGTTCACCGAGGAGCCCACCGAGCGCCCCTACGGGATCGACTGCGGCCTGCGCGACCCCTTCGGCAACAACATCCGGTTCACCCAGCCGAGCGCCTGACCTCGGTGCCGCATCCGCCTCACACGGTCACGACGATCTTCGCGCGTGCGTGCGCCACCTCCAGGTGACGGATCGCCTCGGCCGCCTCGCCGAGGGGATACGTCCGCTCGATGACGGGGGCGATCTTCCCAGCCTCCGCGAACTCGCGCAGGACCGCGAGATTCCGCTTGCTCGCCTTGGCCGGGAGTTCGAGCAGCCGCTGGCGCACGAAGGGGGAGACCAGCCGCCGCTTGAAGAACAGCCCCATCGGCCCGATGAGGCTGCCGCCCTCGTACATGCCCCCACCGGACAGCACCAGCGTGCCGGTGGGGGTGAGCGCGCGCCGGAACTCGCCCAGCGAGCGGTTGCCCACCAGGTCCAGCACGACGTCGTACCGGTGCCCCGCCCGGGTGAAGTCCTCCCGGGTGTAGTCGAGGACGCGGTCCGCGCCGAGGGAGCGGACGAGGTCGACGTTCCGGGTGCTGCACACACCGGTCACCTCGGCCCCGTAGACCTTGGCGAGCTGGACGGCGAACGTGCCCACACCGCCCGACGCCCCGTTCACCAGGACCGACTGCCCCGCCCGCAGCCGCGCCACGTCCCGCAGGCCGATCAGCGCGGTGTTCGCGGCCAGGGGCATCGCCGCCGCCTGCTCGAAGGTGAGGCCGGACGGTTTCGGACCCACCATGCCGTCCCGGGCGCACACGTACTCCGCGAACGCCCCGTCGGCCTCGCCGTACACCTCCTCGCCCGGCCGCAGTCCCGTGACGCCGCCGCCGACCGCCTCCACCACGCCGGCGAAGTCCCGGCCCCGGATCTTCGCCCGGGGGGCGCGCAGCCCGAGCGCCAGGCGGGCGATCCTCGGGTCGCCGCGCATGAGGTGCCAGTCGTAGGCGTTGACCGCCGCCGCCCGGACCCGCACCAGAACCTCGCCCGCACCGGGCACCGGCCGGTCGACGTCCCGGAACTCCAGCGTGTCCGCCGAGCCGTACCGGTCCTGGACCACTGCCTTCATGGGTTCCCCCTCCGTTGAACGGAGCGTAGAGGCGGCACGGCGGTAGGGACATCGGGGACAAGCCCTACTTCTCCGGGAGGAGTCACCGGTCCTCTCCGAGTGGAGCCACCGGTCTCCTCCGGAAGGAGTCCACCGGTCCCGAACCGGGTCCGGTCCTCGCGGTCAGACCGGCAGCAGGCGTCCGACCAGGGCGCTGAGCTGCCGGGCGTTGCGGCACTCGAACATCTCGACCAGGTCGGCGTAGTCGGGCGCCGCCGAGTCGCCCGTACCCCACTGGGCGCGCGCCTCCGGGTTCAACCAGTAGACACGGCGGGCGCGTTCGGCGAGCTGCCGGACGGCCGGCAGGTTCGGGTCGCTCATGTTCGTCCGGGCGTCGCCGAGGACGAACACGGTCGTGCGCGGGCCCACCGCGTCGCCGTGGCGTTCGGCGAACTCGCCCAGGGCCACGCCGTAGTCGCTGCTGCCGTGCCAGCCCGTGAGGGTCGCCTCGGACCTGATCCGCGCGCCGAGCCCCTCCGGGTCGGCGGCGCCGTGCGCGAGCAGCGGGGTCACCTCGTCGATCCGGTTGACGAAGGCGAAGACGCGCACCTTGCTGAACTGGTCGTGCAGCGCCTGCACCAGCAGCATCGTGAAGTCGGAGAACCCCGACACCGAGCCGGACACATCGCACAGCAGCACCAGTTCGGGACGCGCCGGACGGCGTCGGCGCAGCACCGGCCGCATGGGCACCCCGCCCGTGGACAGCGAACCGCGCAGGGTGCGGCGCAGATCGATGCTGCCGCGGGCGGCCCGGCGCCGGCGGGCCGCCAACCGGGTGGCGAGCTTGCGCGCGAGCGGCTGCACCGTCCTGCGCAGCTCGGCCAGCCGGTCCCGGCCCGCGAACAGGAAGTCCACCCGGTCCGCCGTCGGGGCCACCGCCCGCCGGGCGATCTCGTCCCGCCCGCGCCGCTCGGCCACCCGGCGCCGCGCCTCCGCGCCCACCATCCGGCGGAACGACTCGATGCGCCGCCGGATCTCGTCCTCCAGCAGCCGGTCGGCGAAGCCCGAACCGCCGCCCCGCGCCCGGACGTCGTCGCGGACCCGGGCCAGCAGCGTCTGCGGGCGCAGCCGGTCCAGGGCCTGGTGCGACGACCAGCCGTCCGAGGCCGGCGAGGATCCGTATCCGCCGAAGCCGTCGACCGCCTCGGCGGCCAGCCGGGCCAGCAGCGCCGCGTCGTCGTCGGCGAGCGCGGCCGCCAGCCGGTCGCGCAGCTCGTCCCGGTCCGCGGGCTGCGACCCGGGCCCGCCGACGGCTCGCGGAAAGTACAGGTCGAAGACCGGGTCGAACACCGGCCGCTGGGCCGTGCCGTGCAGCAGCGTCGCGGCCAGCCCCTCGCGCAGCCGTTCCCGGTCGGCGAGACCCAGCGCCTCCATCGCCTGGGCGGCGTCGACGGTCTCGCCGGTGCCGACGCGGACGCCGTGCGCGCGCAGCGCCGCGACCAGCGACGTCAGCCGCTCCGCGACACCGGCCGGTGCGCTCACAGCGACCCCAGATCCAGCTTGGCCCCGGCCTTGAGGACGTCGTCCTGATGCTTGAGGAGCACGCCCAGGGTGTCCCGTACGACGGTCTCGTCCAGGGTGTCGGCGCCGAGGGCCAGGAGCGTGCGGGCCCAGTCGATGGTCTCGGCCACCGACGGCACCTTGCGCAGGTCCATGGCGCGCAGCGCCCCGACCACCCGCACCACGGACTCGGCCAGCGTCGCGTCGAGCCCGGGCACCCTCAGCCGTACGATCCGGCGCTCCAACTCCTCCTCGGGGAAGCCGATGTGGAGGAACAGACAGCGGCGGCGCAGGGCCTCGGACAGCTCGCGGCTCGCGTTCGAGGTGAGCACCACGAAGGGGCGGCGGGTCGCGGAGATGGTGCCCAGCTCGGGGACGGTGACCTGGAAGTCGCTGAGCACCTCCAGGAGCAGGCCCTCGACCTCGACGTCCGCCTTGTCGGTCTCGTCGATCAGCAGCACCTTCGGCTCGTCGCCGCGGATCGCGGTCAGCAGCGGACGGGAGAGCAGGAACTCCTCGCTGAAGATGTCCGTGCGGGCCTCGTCCCAGCTCTCGTCCCGGCCCGCGCTGATGCGCAGGAGCTGCTTGGCGTGGTTCCACTCGTACAGTGCCCGGGACTCGTCCACGCCCTCGTAGCACTGGAGGCGGACCAGCCGTGCCCGCGCCACCTCGGCCACCGCCTTGGCGAGTTCGGTCTTGCCCACCCCGGCCGGGCCCTCGACCAGCAGCGGCTTGCCCAGGCGGTCGGCGAGGAAGACGGTCGTGGCGACCGCGGGGGAGGCGAGGTAGCCGGTCTCGGCGAGGCGCGCGGAGACGTCGTCGACGGATGTGAACAGCAACGGGGCCTCCAGGTCGGCGGGGACACGGTCGTACCGCTCGGCGGTCGTTCGTAAACCACCTTCTAAGCGCACTATCTAAGCGCTTGTTCACTCCCTCTGTCACGCGAAAAGCAGGACGGGCGACATCGGTAGACTGATCGGTTTTTGTCCTTGCGTGCGCAGAGGTAACCTCCCCGTATGGCCACCACAGAGAAGGCATCGACCAGAGACCGGCTGCTCGACGCGGCGACCGAGCTCTTCTACCGTGACGGCGTCTCCATCGGCGTCGAGGCGCTGTGCCGCACGGCCGGTGTCTCCAAGCGATCGATGTACCAGCTGTTCGCGAGCAAGGACGAGGTCCTCGCGGCGAGCCTGGACCGACGCCTGCCCGCCTACGCGGCCTACCTCCTGCCCGGGCCGGAGGACACCGGCACCCCGCGCGAACGCATCCTGCACGTCTTCGGGCAGGTGGAGAAGAGCTCGACCGACCCCGACTACCACGGCTGCCCGTTCCTGGCCGCACTGGTCGAGCTGAAGGACCCCGACCACCCGGCGAGCCAGGTCGCCCGCGCGGCCAAGGAGAAGCTGCGGGAGGCACTCCGGGCCGAGGCGGAGGCCGGCGGAGCACGCGAACCCGATCTTCTCTCCCGCCAGTTGATGCTGGTCTTCGACGGCGCCAGCGCCCGGGCCGGTGCCCGCGTCGAGACCCTGGACGGGCTGACGACGGTGACCGTGACGGCCCTGCTGGACGCGGCGGGAGTGCGCTGACAAAGCCGGCGAAGTTGACGAAGCCGGCGAAGTTGACGAAGGGGCGGCCACCGAAGTGGCCGCCCCTGATCGGTTCATGCGTCCGCTCACGCGGCCAGCCCCACCGCCCCGATCGCCGGAGTGCGCAGCACCCGCCGTGCCGTGGCCAGGCTCGTCCCGAGCGTGGCCGCCGCCGCGATCGACGCGACCGCCAGCCAGATGCCCAGCCCCTGATCGGGCAGCACCGAGTCGGTACGCACCATCGTGAACGGCACGATCCCCGCCAGCGCGGCCACCGTCCCGAAGAACAGACCCACGACGGTCAGGATGAGCCCCTCGGCGCCCACCGTGCCGAGCACCTGCCCCGGGGTCGCCCCCGCGAGCCGCTGCTGCCCGAACTCCCGGCTGCGATAACTCGTCGCCGCGTACAGCGAGTTGACCAGCATCACGCAGACGAACACCACGATGATGCCGACGACCGTGTAGTTGAGGGACTCCAGGTTCTTCGCGTCGACCGACTTCACCAGACCCGAGGCCGCCACGGCATCGCTCTCCACCGCCTGCATGTACAGGGTGGCCGTCGAGACCGCCGTGAACAGGATCAGTGACATCAGGATCCCGGCGAGGTGGTCCGCCCGGCGACGCAGATTGCGCACCGCCAGCCAGCCGCTCGCACCGGTGAGCGGCAGCGCGTCCAGCACACCCTTCAGCAGCCGCGGCGCCAGCAGCGCGCAGCCCACGGAGAGCAGGATCGCCCCGTACGCCGGTGCCGCCATCAGCGCCTCGTCCGTCGCCGAGAAGGCGAAGGTGGACGTCGCCGCCACGGCACCCAGGCCGAGGGCGGCGTACGCGAGGTACGTCCGCGCCCTGCCCGCCCGCCGCGGCCCGCGCGTCGCCCGCCGTACCGCGAGGAACGCGGCGCCCGCCGCCGCGAGCAGCGTGATGTCGACGCCCGACAGCAAAGCGACCGGACCGAAGGAGTGGTCGACGGACCGGGCGACCTGACCGCTGTCCTGGAACACCCCCAGCAGCGCCTGTCCGCCGAGCATCGCCGGACCGATCGCCAGCACCGCGCCCACCAGGGCGACGGCCACCGCCTCACCCACCACCATCCGCTTGATCTGCCCCGGAGTCGCCCCCGAGCAGCGCAGCAGCTCCAGTTCGGCGGTCCGCTGGCGCACGGTGACCGTCAGGGTCGAGGCGACGGCGAAGAACACCAGCAGGGTGCCGTAGCCGCCGACCACACTCGCCGCCGTGGTCAGGGTCTCCTTGCTCACCCGGTCGACACCGCTCTGTGCCGCCGTGTCGTGCATCGAGTTGAACGTCATGATGACCGCCGCGCCCAGGAAGGCGGACAGCAGCGTCGCGAGGAACCGTCCGGGCCGCTTGCGTATCGACCGCATCGCCAGCAGGAACATGGCTCACACCCCCACCGTCATGTCGTCGCCCAGGTGCGCCAGCCGCTCGGCGACCGCGTCCGGGGTCGGCCCGTCCATCCGCCCGGCGAGCCGGCCGTCGGCGAGGAAGACCACGGAGTCGGCGTAGGAGGCGGCGACCGGGTCGTGTGTCACCATCACCACGGTCCGGCCGTGCACCCGCACCGCGTCCTGGAGCAGCCCCAGCACACCCCGCGCACTGCGCGTGTCCAGCGCGCCGGTCGGCTCGTCCGCGAAGATCACCCTGGGGTCGGCGACCAGCGCCCGCGCGATCGCCACCCGCTGCCGCTGCCCGCCGGACAGCTGGTCGGGCAGGTGGCCCAGGCGGTCGCCGAGGCCGACGGCGGTGAGGATCTCCCGGGCCTTCCTCCGGTCCACCCGCTGCCCGGCGAGCTTGAGCGGCAGCACCGTGTTCTGGGCGACGGTCAGCGTCTCCAGCAGGTTGTACTGCTGGAAGACGAACCCGACCCGGCCCCGCCGGAACCTCGTCAGCTCCGCCTCGCCGCCCCCGGTCAGCTCATGGCCGTCCACCCGCACGATCCCGCTGTCGGGCCGGTCCAGACCGGCCGCGCACTGGAGCAGCGTCGACTTCCCCGAGCCCGAGGGCCCCATCACGGCCGTGAAGGTGCCACGGGCCAGGGCGAGCGTGACCCCGTCCAGCGCGGTCACGGCACTGTCGTCCGTGCCGTAGGTCTTGGTGACCTTGACCAGCCGCAGCGCCTCGGCGGCGGGTCCCGCGTCGTGCTTGCGTCGCGAGCCTGTGCGAAACATCGTCATCATCTCCGTCCGGCACGCCGTGTGCCCCGATGAAGACGCTACGGAGACGGGGCGTCGGACACATGGGGCGCAGAACCCGTCTTCGGGGGTGTACTCAGTGACACCCTCCGGCGGATACGGCAGGGTTGATCCCCATGACCGCCATGACCGACGGAATAACCTGGCTCGCCGAACCCGAGGCCATCGCCTGGAGCGGCTACGGCATCGTGATCGCCCGCGACCTCGATGGGGAGTCCCTGGCGCGACGGGTCGCCCAGACCGCGCTCCGCAAGAAGGGCAGGCCCCGTTTCATCGGGGAACTCACCGGCAGGCAGGTGCAGGACGTACTGGAAGGCGTCTTCGAGGACGTGTCCAAGGAGGTCGCCCTGCGCCACGGAGAGCTCGACGAGTGGTCGTACGTCGTCAAGTACGGCGGCTGGCAAGGCGAGTTCGGCGACACACCGCCGGTCGACCGCCACGAACTGCACGTCTTCCACCTGGAGTTCGACGAGTGGAACGGCAAACCGGTGCCCCCGTGGTTCGCCTACCGCCACGACGAGCGCCTGATGTGCAAGTTCAACCTGCACCTGGACGCCGGCTGGTCGTGGGGGAGCCCCGACGGTGACCCCGAGGTGGCGGCCGCCGTCCGGGACCGGCTCACCGCCGCCGGACTGCCCGACGAGGACCTGGACCGCCGTACCGTGCACCGGACCTCGCTGCGGGTCCTCCAGGAGCACTTCGGCCTCACCCTGCCGCGCGGGCAGATCGTGCAGGGGACCCTGCCCACGCTGCTGCTGACCGGTCCGTGACCCTCGTACGGGTCACCACAACGCGCCGACGCCCCGGCCCGCCCGGTGCAATGGAGGCGTGACCGCGCCTCCGGACGACTGCCTCGCGCGCAACGAGTGGATCTGCGGCGAGTACCTCAGTACCCGCCGGCACATCCTCCTCGACGCGGTGCTCCAGCATCTCCAGCTGACCGCGGTCTCGGTGCTCATCGGCCTCGCCCTCGCCCTGCCCCTCGCGGTCCTGGCCCGCCGCTGGGGCTGGGCGGCCGCACCCGTCCTGGCCGGGACGACGATCCTCTACACGATCCCGTCGCTGGCGATGTTCTCCCTGCTCCTGCCCGTCTACGGCCTGTCCGCGGGCCTCGTCGTCGCCGGGCTCGTGCTGTACTCGCTGACCCTGCTGGTGCGCAACATCCTCGCCGGGCTGCGCGCGGTCCCCGAGGAGACCCGGCAGGCGGCCCGCGGCATGGGCTACGGCCCGATCCGGCTCCTGCTCGCCGTGGAACTCCCGCTCGCCCTGCCCGCCGCGATGGCCGGCCTGCGCATCGCCATGGTCTCGGCGATCTCGCTGGTGACCGTGGGCGCGATCGTCGGCCACGGCGGGCTCGGCAACCTCATCTACGCCGGCATGAACACCTACTTCAAGGCCCAGGTGCTCACCGCGTCCGTCCTGTGCGTGGTGATCGCGATCGCCGCCGACCTGCTCCTCCTCGCCGTGCAGCGGCTGCTCACCCCCTGGACGAGGGCGGCACGCGCATGAACACGCTGACCGACGCCTGGGACTGGCTCGCCGACTCCGCGCACTGGGCGGGCGAGGAGGGCATCGGGCACCGGCTTCTCGAGCACCTCGTCCTCACCGTCGTCTGCCTGGCCGTGAGCTGCCTGATCGCACTGCCGGTCGCGCTGGTCCTCGGCCATCTCGGCAAGGGCGGCGCGCTGGCCGTCAACATCTCCAACATCGGCCGAGCGGTCCCCACCTTCGCCGTCCTGGTCCTGCTGCTCCTCACCCCGGTGGGCCGATGGGGCGAGGGCCCCACGGTGGTCGCCCTCGTGCTGTTCGCCGTGCCGCCCCTGCTCACCAACGCCTACGTCGGTATGCGCGAGGTCGACCGCGACATCGTGCGGGCGGCGCGCGGGATGGGCATGACCGGGCCGCAGGTGCTGGTCCGCGTGGAGCTGCCCCTTGCGCTTCCCATGGTCCTCAACGGGGTGCGGATCGCCGCCGTCCAACTCGTCGCCACCGCCACCATCGCCGCCCTGGCGGGCGGGGGAGGGCTGGGCCGGATCATCACGGCCGGCTTCAACCTGGCCAGTACGCCCCAGGTGGTGGCCGGTGCCGTCCTGGTCGCCGGGTTCGCGCTGGTCGTGGAGGCGGTCTTCGAGGTCGCGGAGCGGTTGGCGCCCCGCTGGGCGAGGGGCACACGATGAGACGTGCCCGGGCCGCGACGGCCGCCCTCCTGCTGCTGCTCACCGGCTGCTCCACCGGACCGTCCCTGGAGAACCAGGGCGCGGTCACCGCGCCGCCCGGCGACAGCCACCACCTGACCGTCGGATCCGCCGGCTTCACCGAGAGCGACCTCCTCGCCCAGCTGTACTCCCAGCTGCTGGAGCAGGCCGGATACCGCACCTCGCTGCTCACCGTCGCCAACCGCGAACTGTACGAACCCGCCCTGGAGTCGGGGCAGATCGACGTCGTGCCCGAGTACGCGGCCACCTTCGCCGACTGGCTGAACGCCAAGACCCACGGCGCCGACGCCGAGCCGGTCGGCTCACCCGACCTGAACGCCACCATGAAGGCCCTGCGCCGCCTGGCCACCCCCCGGGGCCTCACCGTCCTCGACCCCGGCCGGGCCGTCGACCAGAACGCCTTCGCCGTGAGCGCCTCCTACGCCCGCGAGCACGGCCTCAAGACTCTCAGCGACCTCGGCGCCTCCGGCCTGCGGGTGCGGCTCGCGGCAGGCGACGAGTGCGTGCAACGGCCGTACTGCGAGCCGGGGTTGAAGAAGACGTACGGCATCGACATCACCGCCGTCGACCCCAAGGGCGTCGGCACCACCCAGGCCAAGCGGGCCGTGCAGAGCGGCCAGGACCAGATGGTGCTGACCACGACCACGGACGCCACCCTGTCCGACTTCGGCCTGGTCCTCCTCACCGACGACAAGCACCTCCAGAACGCCGACTACGTCGTCCCCGTCGTCAACCGCTCCCGGGCGGGCGGCGCGGGCGTCACCAAGGCACTCGGCAAGCTCAACGCCGTCCTGACCACCGCCGACCTCGCCTCGATGAACCAACAGGTCGACAGCTGGCGCCGGTTGGCCGAGGACGTGGCCCGGACCTATCTGGAGGACAAGGGCCTGCTGAGGTGAGACGGGGCGTCACATGCGGCGACGGCTTGTCGGGCGCCACACGGTCACCCCGGCGCCCAGCGGACGTACTCCTGCTCGGTCGCTTCGGCCTCGGCGAGCCGCCCCAGCCTCCGCGACAGCTCCGCCTGGCCGGTCAGGGAGGTGAGGTAGGCCGGCAGGAAGGCGTCCGGATCGAGGCCGGCCAGTTCAGCAGTTTGTCGCCGTTGGAGGCGTCGGCGTGCCGCGGGGTCAGCTTCAACGTGAGCTTGTGCACGGAGCCGCGGCTGTGGTCGGCGGAGGTACCGGCCGTCAGCACGCTCCAGAGCCCCACCTCGGCCTCCGCCGCGCCTCGGGCGGTCACGGTGACCTGCAGCTCCGGATCGACGGTCTCCAACTCGAAGCGCAACGGCTCCTCGGCCCCGGCTGGCGCCCGAACATTAGTCCCCTGCTGACGTGACGCCTCCGTGACGTCGGTGACCGTACTGGTGCGGCGGGGAGGGTTCCCGGCCCCCGCGCGGGCCGGTACACCCGGTTCATGGGGGACGACAACGGGGGACGCCGCCGGTGGGGGCGTCGCGTGAGGGAAGTGTGGGACGGCGCGGAGGCCGAGGGGCGGTCGAAGAGCCTGGAGGACCTCGTACGGTCCGAGGACGCGCCCGCCTACAAGGGGTTCTGCGCCGCGTATCCGGCCCAGTTGCTGCGGATGCAGCGGGCACTCGGTGCCTCGCAGCGCGCGTTCGAGCGGTCCACGCGCCGCAGCGTGCAGCAGGCGCTGCGCGGGGCCCTGCGCAACGTACTGGCCGAGACCTGCCCGCCCGGGGACTATGTGCGCGGCTACCTGGACCGGGAACTCGACGACGTCGAGGGCTGGTTGGAGCAGGACCGCGTGACGGCGGTCGGCCGCGGCCTCAACGTCGGCCTGGCTCTGGGCGCCGCCGCGGGAACGCTGCTGCTCGCTCTGCCGCTCCTCGCCGGCCGGCCCGCGCTGCACCTGCTCGGCGTCACCCTGGGCTGCGGCGACGGCTGGGGCCTGCTCGGGGCCTTCACCGCGGGCGGCATGGGGGCCTTCGGAGCGGTGCTCAGCGTCCTGGGGCGGCTCCGGCTCAGCGTCGGCGAACTGGCACGGCGACAGACCACCGGACCCGGCAGCGGGGCGGCCGCCGGCCGGCAACTGGCCCGCCGTATGCGCCACGAAGGCGTCTACCGCGTCTTCGTGGGCTGGATCCTCGCCGTCGCCGTCTACTTCGTGCTCAGCGGCGGCATCGTGCCGGTGGTCGAGGTACCCGTCACGACAGCCGAGATCTGCGGGACGGGCAACGCGGCCGGCACCGAATTCTGGGGTTTCTGGTGCGCCATCGGCTTCGTGGCCGGCTTCAACGAACGCTGGGCCTTCGGCATCCTGAGAAGGGAGGGCAGCGCCGCCGCCTCGAAGGGCCGCGGGGCTGTGACACCGGCGGCTCCGCCGCAGGCGCGCGACGAGTCACGATGAAGCCGTCGCCGACCAACGACACACGGCGGCACGTCCAGTGGAGCGTCCGGTGCGCCTGTGCTTCGCCCCGGCTCCTGCCGCCCGCCGCCGTGGCCGGGCGGCAGGAGCCGGGCCTGATGATCACCGTCGGCGACAGACCCGTGCCCCAGCCCCCACCATGACCCATCCCACGAGCTACCTGAACGCCGAGCCACAGCCAACCGTGCACGAGGTCGTCAGCGCTGCAGTGTCAGCACGCCCGGCCGGTACGGCAGGAGGCCGTAGTCCGTGCCGTCGGTGCTGGGGTCGCGCCCCTGGTAGAGGAACTGCAGGTTGCAGGGGTCAATGGTCTTGGTCTGGTCGGGGTCGGTGCGAACCAGATCGCCGTGGCTGATGTCGTTGGTCCAGGTCGCGCCGCTGTTGGCCTTGCCGGCGAAGGGGTTGGTCACGGTGTCGGCCTGCGGTGTCCAGGTGCCGTCGAGGCTGGTGGCCGTGAACGAGCGGAAGTAGCGACCGTACCCTGTGTAATTCTGGGCCTCGACGATCATGAGGTACTGGTTCTGACCCTGGACCTTGTAGACCTCGACCGCCTCGAACAGGTTGAGCGGCGTGTCGCTCATGATCTTCGTGAACGAACCGAAGGTGCCCGGGAAGTCACCGATGGGCATGTTGGCGCGGTAGAGGCCGCCCTCATCGTCGGCGAAGAACATGTACATGTTCGTGTCGTCGCCGATGAGGGTCACGTCGAGGGGGCCACCCTTCGGGAGGGTGCCTGTGAAGAGCTCCTGCTGCGGGCCCCAGCCGTTGGGGTTGGTGGGGTCGCTCGAGGTGCGGTAGGAGAAGCTGTACGCCCAACCCCCGTTGTGGGCGAGCACCCAGAGGTTCTTCGGGGCGAAGTAGAACAGCGTCGGCGCGATGCCATCGAAGGGAATCGTGTTCTGGGTGGCGGCGGCCATGTCGGACCAGTTCGTGAAGGGGCTGAAGGCCGTCAATCCCCAGCGCCCCTCGTCACCGGCGAGGGTGTTGTGTGTCGTGGCATAGGCGAGGTGCTGGCCGTTGTACTTCACGGTGGTGAAGTCCTTGAGCGAGGCCCAGCCCGACTTCGGCTGCGCCAGCGGGCCCGTCGAGGCCCACCGGTAGCTCGACGGAAGAGCACACGCGTTGCTCGCCCCGGACAGGCCGGTCCACTTCTGGTTGGCGCCGCCGTGGCACGACCAGAGCTGCCCCCCGTGCCGTTGGCCGTACCCCAGCCCGATGCCTCCAGACACAGCCCGGAGCGCACGCCGGTGATCGTGCCGTCGGGGTTCACCCGCCACTGCTGGTTGTCACTGCCGTTGCACGTCCAGATCTGCACCGGGTCCCGGACGTGGTGGCGCCGCCCCGGGCATCCAGGCACTTGTTGCCGTACACCGTCAGCCGGCTGCTGTCCGTCAACGTCCACTGCTGGTTGGCGCCGCCGTGGCAGTCCCGGACATGCACGTTCGCGCCGTCGGTCTGGCTGAAGCCCGCCACATCGAGACAGCGGCCGGAAGCCACCCCGCGCACGTCGCCGGTGGTGGCCGCCTGGGCCGGGCCGGCGACGAGCAGCGCCGCCAGCGCGGCCAGGGCCGCAACCACGGCGGCGAGCACCGCGGACGGGCGTCTGAGGCTGGAACTACGTCGGTGCGTAAGGACCTCGTCATCCTTGAGCAAGCGACTCCGGTCCTCCCGGTCAGAGGCTGTCCGGATGCCGGTGTGATGCGATCCATGGCCGATATGTCGAACAAGGGTCGAAGTCCCGATCGAGAGAATGCTGGACATCCCATCAATGCCGTCAATGCTTCGCGCAGAATCCGCAGACAGAAACATCCATAGGCCGCAACATCCGCAGACTGAAACCAGGCCTCTTCAAGTCCCGTACTTGTACGGGTCTTTGGCGTCAGGGGCAGGTAGCGACAGCCGGCCGGCACTGGCCGCCCAGGCCGGGGCGACCTATCGGCGGCGTGACTTGATCGAACGCTGCACGAGAAAACCGCCGCCTCCTGCGAAGCGGCGGTCCTCCCGCATCGTTCTGTCTCCGGGCAAGATCCATTCGAGAACGGACCCTGGTGCGCCCGCCGCCCGTGAGCGATGCCTACGGCATCGTTTCCGCCGTCACGGTGCTGGAGTCGAACTGGTTGATCGCCGACTGGGTCACGTCATGGGACGTGGAGAAGATCCCGGCGTCCTGCTTGGCCGCGGCGGTGGCCAACGTGACGGGCTGACCGATCGGGACGTAGTTGGCACCGTCGTAGGAGTACGAGGCGGTGAACGACGTTCCGGACCGGGTGAGCTTCACCCAGACGGGACGGTAGACGTCGACATCGGCGCGGGCGTCGGTGTCCAGATAGCCGTCGCCGTTGCTGTCCCACTGGAACACGACGCCGTTGCGAGCGGTGACCGCGACGACGGCGTACCCGGCCGACGCTCCCGCCTTGGTCATGTCGTTGCGGACCATGACACCGGACTTGGCCCAGGCGTCGGCGTCGTTGACCGACACGACTCGGGTGGACACGCTCGAGCCGGCCGTGTACGAGCCGGCCCGATAGATCGATCCGAACTGGTCGTCCTTCTGACCCCCGGCACCCCAGACGTCGGCGCCGGCCGCCGCGATGCCGAACGCGTTCCCGTGCTGGCCGAAGTACGAGCTGACGGCCGAACCTCCGGCTGTGCTGAAGCCGCCCCCCACCGGTGCGGTGGACGCGCATCCGCTGAATCCGAACTGGTTTGCGTTGAGCGATGTCCGGTACTGCGGTGCGACACCCGCCTGGCAGATCACGTCGCGTGCGCCCGCCGGCCAGTTGGCGCCGGTGACCTTCACGTTGTTGATCAGCTTGTTGTTGTGTGCCTCGGCGTTGGGCGCGGACACTCCACCCGAGTTGTACCAGTTGTTCTGGATGGTGTTGTCGCTGGTGTTGTTGCGGAGGCTGTATGCGTTGGTGAACACGAAGGAACCGCCCTGGACGACGTTGTTCTCGTACGTCATCGAGCGCGAGCCCTCGTCCAGATAGAGGCCGACTCCTGAGATGTTGAACAGGTAGTTCTTGGCGACCACGGTCCCCGGGCTGGCGGAGAGGTTGTAGACCGAACCGCCGTCGGCGAAACGTGCCTTGGTGTTGTGCACGAGGTTGCCCTCGACGCGGTTGTTCTTGAGCGTGGTCGGCGTCGTGTAGAGCGTGTTCCACTTGTAGTAGCCACGGTCGACGTAGTCGTTCGACCCCCCGGCGTCGTTGATGCCCCAGCCGTAGCCGGTGTCGATGCCGTCGTAGGGGACGTTGGCGACCTCGTTGTGCAGGATGCGGGCGTTGGTGACGTAAGTGCTGAGGATGCCGCTGTTGTCCTTGTAGTCCACCGCCACGCGGTTGATCGTGTTGTTGGCGATCAGGATGTTCTTGTTGGTCATTCTCGGGTCGCTGGGGTGGTGCGCGTCCGGCAGTACGCCGCCGACCGCTATGCCGTGCCCACTGTTCTCGGTGAACCGGTTGCCGACCACGTCGATGTCGGCCGCGCCCAGTCCGACACCGGTGATCGTGGCGTTGGCGTCGTTTCCGATGCCCAGTGCCGACTGGCCGAGGTTGGTGAACGTGTTGCCGGTGAACGAGATGCGACTGGCGGCGGACACCCGTACGGCCGCGGGCTCCTGGTACCAACTGGTGCGGGCGCGTTCGAACATCTCACAGCCGCGGGAGCAGCTGGTGAAGGCGTCGGCGGGGCGGTACTTGTAGGTGCCCTTGATGAAGAGACCGTTCTGCTGGTCCGCGTACCCGTCGGTCGAGGGGCCGAGCCAGGAGGTTCCGGAGAACTGGATGCCCTTGAAGGCAAGGCCGGTCACCGGCTCGTCGTACGTCCCGCCGATGCTGATCAGTGTTTCCAGGCGGGGCAGTTCGATGTCGAGCTTGTCGGGGTCGACCCCGTCCGCCGGCTTGTAGTAGAGCTTCCCGGCGCCCGGGTCGATGTACCACTGGCCGACCTGGGTGAGGAACTTCAGTGAGTTGTCGAGGTACCAGCTCGGTCCGGCCAGGAACGAGTTCTGGACGGTGTCCCAGCCCCATGTGTTGTTGTCCCATGCCGGCTGCGCCATCGTGATCTCGGTGCCGCTGATGCTCTGCACCGGTGAGTAGCGGTTGGTGAAGTCGCCGAGGGACTCGAACTCGATGCGCCCCTGGTCGGGGAGCGTGGCGAGGTAGTTCAGTGCCGGATTCTTGATGGTCAGGCCGGTAGCGGTGGGAGTCACGTCCGAGTTGGCCAGGCGGATGGCGGCGCGAGGGGCGATCACGCCGTTCACGTAGAGCTGGCGGGTGTCGAGGCCGCGAGGGGTGTCCGCCTCCCAGATGCCCGACCCCGCATCGGACTTGGACCAGCCGGTGACCTTCGAGGCGCCCGTGATGACGGGGTTGGCGTTTGGGGCGGCGGTCCAGGTGACGGTGTGGTCGCCGCCGTCATTGCCGGGACCGAACCGGAGTGGCTCGGAGAGGCGATAGGTGCCGTCGGCGAGCTGAACGCTGACGTCACCCCGCTTGGCGGCGGGGCCGGCCATGTGCTGCGCCCGCTTGATCGAGCACGGCTGCGACTGGCTGCAGGGGCCGGAGTTCTTCCCGTCCGGCGCCGCGAAGTACACCGTCCGAGGCGCGGCTTGCGCCTGGAGCGGCATGAGTGCTGACGCGATGGCGGCGCAGACGCCGAGCGTCGCGAGGAGCCCGGTCCTGCGCTTCCATCGTCCGCTCACCGAGCGTGTCGAGTCTGACGTCGATGTCATGTTCGATCGCTTCCTGTGACTGGGGCATTGATGCTCGCCACAGGGTTAGCATACGTATGATGTTTGCGACAAGATTCGTACGATGTTTACTTGGGTTCTGGAGTGCTCGCTGTGCGGGCGGGGTCCGGAACGAGTCCCGCGCAGTGCAGCTCTTCCCACAGGGCCTCCGGCACCACCGCCCGATATCGCGCCACATTGCTTCGCACGTGCTCCTCAGTGCGCATCCCTGTCACCACCGAGGTGACCGCGGGGTGGCGCAGCGGGTACTGGACGGCGGCAGTGGGGAGCTCCACGCCGTGCCGCTCGCAGACGGCGGCGATACGGGTGGCGCGTTCGATGACAGAGCGCGGCGCCGTCCCGTAGTCGTAGGGCGCCGAGGCGTCCACGGTCGCACTGCTCAGAAGGCCGGAGTTGTAGACCGCCGCGGCGACGACGCCGACGCCGCGGGCGCCGGCGAGGGGCAGTAGGTCGTCCAGTGCCGACTGGTCGAGAAGGGTCAACCGACCGGCGACCATCACCACGTCGACGTCGGTCCGCCTCACGAACTCGGCCAGCATCGCCGCCTGGTTCATGCCGGCACCGATGGCGCCGACGACGCCCTGGTCCCGGAGCTCGGCCAGAGCGGCCATCCCGCTGGTCGATGCCGCCTCCCAGTGGTCGTCGGGATCGTGCAGATAGGCGATGTCGAGCCGGTCCGTCCCGAGTCGTGCCAGCGACTCCTCGACGGAACGGAAGATCCCCTCGCGGCTGAAGTCCCGGACCCGTCTCTTCGTCGCCGGTACGACGAACCCGTCGTCGTCGAGCCGGTGAGCCGTGTCCGGGCTGTCCACGAGCAGACGCCCGACCTTCGAGGAGAGGACCACCGCTTGCCGAGCGGTCGCACGCAGGGCGTTCCCCAGGCGGCGTTCGGACAGCCCGAGGCCGTAGTGCGGCGCGGTGTCGAGGTGGCGGATGCCTTCCTCGGTCGCGGCTCTGACGGCGCGAAGCGACTCGTCGTCGGTCGTCTTGGTGAACAGATTGCCGAACTGGGCGGCCCCCAGGCCCAGTTCCGTGAGCTGGTGCCCGGTCCGCAGGCTGCGGACGGGCAGCGTCTTTTGTGTCGATGCGTGGTCGCGTGGCGATTGCTTGCTGGGCACGAGGTCGAGTTCTATCATGACAGCATACGTATGATGTTTCCTGTTGGGCTGCGCCGCCCCTGTGGGCCGGCGCAGCCCGCGGCATGGCGAAGAGGAGCCGATCCGTATGTTGGCGGCAAGCTATGTGGGCGCCCGCACGATGACCGTCGAGGAACAGCAACCGGCTGAACCCGGAGCGGGGGAGGTCAGAATCGCCGTCGCCTACGTCGGGATCTGCGGCACGGACCTCCATGTCTTCCACGGGGACATGGACGGCCGGGTCAGCACGCCGGCCACGATCGGACACGAGATGTCGGGCACGATCGTCGCCCTCGGCGCCGGCGTGGAGGGCTGGGCGGTGGGTGATGCGGTCACCGTCATGCCGCTGGCTTGGGACGGCACCTGCCCGGCCTGCCGCGCGGGACACGAGCACATCTGCCAGCACCTGGATTTCATAGGCATCGACAGCCCGGGAGCTCTTCAGGAGTACTGGAACGTACCGGCGCCGACGCTCGTCCGGCTGCCTCCGGGGATCTCGCTGAGAGATGCCGCGCTCGTGGAGCCCGTCGCGGTGGCCGTTCACGACGTACGGCGGTCCGAACTCGCCGCGGGCGACAAGGCCGTCGTCATCGGTGCGGGCCCGATCGGCGTTCTGATCGCCGTCGTCGCCGCCGCCTTCGGTGCCGAGGTCGTGATCGCCGAGATCGACCCGAACCGGCGGGCCGCCGCCGAGGGGATGGGGCTGACGACGATGGATCCCTCGTCGGTCGACCAGGTCGCCTGGGTGGAGGAATGGACGGGCGGCGCCGGAGCGGACGTCGTGTTCGAGGTCTCCGGTTCCGCCGCCGCCGTACTCGGCGCCACCGGCCTGGCGAAGGTCCGCGGCACGCTCGTGGTGGTGGCCATCCACTCGCAACCGAGGCCCATCGACCTGCACCGCGTGTTCTGGCGGGAGTTGAGGCTGCTCGGCGCCCGGGTCTACCGACGCCACGACTTCGAGCGCGCCGTCGAGCTCCTGGCCGATGGCGCCATCCCGGCCGAGCAACTCATCACGGGCATCGTGCTCCTGAGGGAGGTCGAATCGGCCTTCGGCCTCCTCGAGACCGGGCAGGCCATGAAGCTGCTCGTCGAGGTGAGCGCGTCATGAACCCCTTCGACCTGACCGGGCGCCTCGCCGTCGTGACGGGGGCCAAGCGGGGAATCGGATGTGCCGTCGCCGAGGCCATGGCCGCCGCCGGCGCCGACATCGTCGCAGTGTCCGCCGCCCTTGATCCGGCCTCGTCGGCGATCGGCGACCGCGTGCGCGAGCTCGGCCGGGAGTTCTCGGGGCACCGCGTCGACTTCGCGGACCGGAGCCAGGTGACCCGGTTCGCCGAGGAACTCGCCGCAGCCGAGCGCCCGGTGGACATCCTCGTCAACAACGCCGGGACCATCCGCCGCGCTCCGGCGGCCGAGCATCCCCTGGAATGGTTCGACGAAGTCCTCGAGGTCGACCTCACGAGCGCCTTCGTGCTCAGCCAGGTTCTGGGCCGACGGATGCTGGAGGCGGGGCACGGGCGCATCGTCTTCACCGCCTCCCTGCTCTCGTTCCAGGGCGGGATCAATGTGCCGGGCTATGCGGCGGCCAAGTCCGGCGTGGCGGGTCTGGTTCGGGCGCTGTCGAACGAATGGGCCGGACACGGAGTGACCGTCAACGGCATCGCCCCGGGATACATCGCGACCGACAACACCCAAGCGCTTCAGGACGACCCCGACCGGTCCCGCGCGATCCTGGAGCGGATCCCGGCAGGACGATGGGGAGCGCCGGAAGACGTCGCAGGCGCTGCCGTGTTCTTGGCGTCGGACGCCGCGCGGTACGTCTCCGGGGCGATCCTGCCGGTCGACGGCGGCTGGCTCGGTCGATAGAGCCTCGGTCGGCACAGCACCGTGCCCGCCGCGGGCCACAGCACCGAAGAGCAGGCTCCCGGCGCGAAAGCCATCGACGGTCCGTCCCCTCCTCGAGATCGTAATGATCACGTCTACTCCTCAAGGTGGCAGGCGTCCGTCTCGTGACAAACATAATACGTATGCTCTAAAGTCCCTGGCGCGGAGTCGTCAATGAAGTCGACTAGACAAAGGACATCTCATGGTCGGAATCCCCACCGGGGTGCGTTCACGCCGCAGGGCGTCGATCGTTGCCGCGATGTGCGCCGCAACGGCACTCGTCGCCCTCGCTGGCTGCAGCAGCGAAGGCAGCGTGGCGAACGGGGCGTACGGCTTCCCTCAAGCCGAACAGGAGTCATCCTCGACGATCACGGTCTGGGTGGACGCGGACCGGCAGGCTGCCGCGAAGGCGTTCCAGGCGGCGAACCCGGACACCAAGATCAAGGTCGTCACCTACGACGGGGCGGCGAACGGGTCCAACTCCTTCCGGACGAAGATGCAGCTCTTCGACCGCGCCGGCAATGGCTGGCCCGACGTCGTCTTCTCCAGCCAGAACAACGACGCGGCATGGGCCGGCCAGAAGAACGGCGGCAAGCAGGCGTTCGCTGCCGTGCTGGACAAGGGCCTGGTCCCGAAGGAGACGCTGAACAATTTCACCAAGGGCTCGCTCGACCCGTGCACGGTGGACGGCCGCGTGTACTGCCTGCGCAACGACCTCGCTCAGGCGGTGCTCTGGTACGACAAGCCCCTGCTGGAGCGGTTCGGCTACGCCCTGCCGACCACGTGGGAGGAGTACCAGGCGCTCGGGGAGAAGGTCGCCAAGGAGCACCCCGGCTACATCATCGGCACGGCCGGGGACGCGTGGACGCCCGAGGTGTACATGTGGGCGAGCAAGTGCCAGGCCAATGACGTGACCGGTCCCAAGTCCGTGACCGTGAAGACCGATTCGGCCGAGTGCGAGCGGGCCGCCTCGATGCTGGACACGCTGCGTGACAACAAGACCGTGCCCGTGGTCAGCGTGTTCACCCCCGAGTTCTTGAAGAAGTACTCCGGCAAGGTGCTGATGATGCCGGGTCCGGCGTGGTACGCCGGCGCGATCTTCCACAACCCCGAGTCGCTCGACACACCGGCCGGACAGCTCGGCGTCGCCGCACCGTTGGCGTGGAACGGCGAGAGCGCCGCGGTGACCGGGAACGTGGGTGGCGGTACCTGGTTCATCTCCAGCCATTCGAAGAACCTGAAGGCTGCCGAGAAGTTCGTACAGTTCGTCACCACGGCCGACGAGTACCAGGTGAACGCCGCACCGGGATACCCGGCGTACGCCCCCGCGGCGGAGAAGTGGATCGCCAAGCAGGAGGCGAGCAAGTACTACGCCACCTCACTCAAGCCGGTGGAGGCCGCGGCGTCGCAGGTCTGGTCCGGTTGGGGTTACCCCACCTTCAGCCAGGAGGCGATCTGGGCGAAGACGATGACCCCGGGGATCACCGGCGGCAAGTCGATCGTGGACCTGCTCCCGACGTGGCGGACGGCGATCGAGAACCAGGCCAAGGTCAACGGATACGTGGTGAAGTGAGATGACCCTCGCTCCCTCGAGTGACCAACTGACCGTCGGCCCTTCACAGGGTCGGCGGTCACGCCGGGGCGGCGGCAAGCGGGCCGGCAGCGCCTTCGCCCGCAGCCCGATCAGCTATGTCTTCGTCTCGCCCTACGCGTTGCTCACCATCGTCTTCGGGATCATTCCCTCCCTCTACGCGGTAGTACTCGCCTTCACCGACGCCGACGGTGGATTCGTGGGCTTCGACAACTTCACCAAGGTCATCGACGACTTCCGGTTCTGGCCGGCTGTGTTCCACGTGACGATCTATCTCGTCATCTGGCTCCTCGGGCTGGTGGTCTTCGTCGTCGGCCTGGCCCTCATGGTGCACGCCATCGGAGTCCGGTGGGTGAGCGCGACCCTGCGCTTCGTCTACTACCTGCCCGGCGCGCTCGCGGGCGCGTCCAGTGTCCTGCTGTGGCTGTTCGTCCTCGATCCGACGGCCAGCCCGGTCAGTGGTCTGCTGAGCGCGATGGGGTTCCACAGCTTCGTACAGGTGATCCAACCGGGCAACCTGCCGGCCATCTTCGCCATCATCGCGTTCTGGACCGGAGCTGGCGGGTGGATCATCATCATGTACGGCGCCCTCAACAACATCAGCACCGAGGTGATCGAGGCCGCCCGCATCGACGGTGCGAACGCCGTCCAGATCGCGTTGCGCATCCAGCTTCCGATGCTGCGCAAGTGGGTCGCGTACATGGGCGTCATGTCGCTCGCGGCCGGCACCCAGCTGTTCGTCGAGCCACAGCTGCTCAGCCAGGCCAGCAACGCGGTGGTGCCCAACGACTACTCGCTCAACCAACTGGCTTACCAGTACGCGTTCCAGCAGAACGACTTCAACGGCGCGGCCGCCATCTCGTTGCTCCTGCTGGTCGTCGCGCTCCTGTTGTCCTGGGTGTTCGTGACCCGCGGCGGCCTCTTCGAGAAGGAATGACCATGGCAGTACTCTCCACCGAACGCCGTCGGTCGAGTCTGAGCGGCTGGAGCGGGCGCTCCATCATCGGCGTCCTGCTCGTCGTCTTCATCCTGCTCTTCGCCGTCCCGATCGTCTGGCTGCTCCTCGCGGTCACCAAGTCCTCGAAGGCGCTCGTCGTCGACCACCCGTTCTCTCCCGGGTCCTGGTCGGCCCTCGTCGCCAACTGGCATCAGCTGTTCGACTTCCAAGACGGTGCCGTGACGACATGGATCGGGAACTCCGCGCTGTACGCGATCGGCGCTCTGGTGATCACGCTCGTCGTGAGCATCCCCGCCGGCTACGCACTCGCGCTCACGGAGTTCAAGCTCCGGCAGGCGCTGCTCGTCCTGACACTCGTCGTCATGCTGATCCCGAGCACCGCACTGGTGCTGCCCATCTTTCTGGAGCTGAACAGTGTCGGTCTGATCGGCAGTCCGCTGTCGGTGATCCTGCCGATGTCGTTCTTCCCGTTCGGCGTCTATCTCACCTACATCTACTTCTCGACGAGCATCCCGCGCGACATCCTCGCCGCCGCGCGTATCGACGGCTGCAGCGGACTCCAGGTGTTCACCCGGGTCGCCCTTCCGCTGGCCGCCCCGATCGTCGCGCTGGTGGCGTTCTTCAGCTTCGTGCAGAACTGGAACAACTTCTTCCTGCCGTTCGTGATGCTCCCCTCCAGCGACGGCTATCCGATCCAGGTCGGGCTGACCTCGCTGCTGGCCTCGACCCCGGCCTTCAATCCCAGTTCCGCGGGATCCGACTCCGTTCAGCTGCCCACCTTGGCGCTGGGGACGATCGTGTCGATCCTGCCCGTTTTGATCGTGTTTCTCTTCTCCCAGCGATTCCTGGTCGCGGGCATGACAGCTGGAGGAACCAAGGAATGACCGCGAGCGTACGCAAGGAGAGCCACGGCCGATGAAGATCACCGGGTACCGCAGCCTGAACACCGTCCATGACTGGGGCAGGATCACCGGCGACGTCAACGGCGTCCAGCCCGGTAACGCGACACCGATCCCCGTCCTCATCATCGAGACCGACACCGGCATCGAGGGGGTCGGCCTCGGGTCCCACGCCGACATCGCGCGGGTCTTCCCCGCGATCGAGGGCGACGACCCGCGGTCGGTCGTGGCGCTCTACGACCGGATGCTCGCCTGGGTGTTCAAGGCCGGTCACTCAGGATCCACCTTCGGCACCATCGGGGCCGTCGACATGGCGCTGTGGGACATCAAGGCCAAGGTCGCCGAGGAACCGCTCTGGCGCACACTCGGCGCCCGCTCGCGCTTCGTGCCCGGGTACGCGTCCGGTCTCGAGTACGGCCTCACCGACGAAGAACTCGCCGATCTCTACGGCCGGTTCGCGGACCGCGGGTTCAAGGCCGGCAAGCTCAAGGGCGGCCGTGACCTCGACCGTGACCTGCCTCGGCTGGAGATCATGCGCGAGGTTCTCAGCCGCAACTCCCGGCGACCGGCCATCATGTTCGACGCCAACGAGTCGTGGAACCACGCCCAGGCCGCCCGCTTCGTCGCGGCCATCGAGCAGCGCATGGACCTCACCTGGGTGGAGGAACCGCTGCGCCGATGGGATGCGGCAGGAATGGCCGCGCTGCGCGGGAAGGTACGCGCGGCGATCGCGAGCGGCGAGAACCTGACCGGTCTGGAGCAGTACCGCCCCCTGCTGGACGCCAACGCGGTCGACATCGTGCAGGTCGGCAACGTGTGGGGGATCACCCATTTCCTCCGTGTCGCGACGCTCGCGCACGCTCACGATCTTCCGGTGAGCCCCGTCGCCTACAACGCGAACCCGGTCGCACACGCGGCCGCCGCGGTGCCGAACCTTCTGACCTGCGAAGTGCAGGATCTTCTCTTTCCCGTCGGTCTCGATGTGGACCAGCAGATCGACGACGGAGGCATCGTCCTCGGAGACCGCCCAGGGCTCGGGATCGTCGTCGACGAATCCCGGATGTCACCGGCCGACACCGCGACACCTCGGCCCGCGGCGACCGGACCGCACATCCGGCCCGAACGCGCCGCCCTGCGGCTGGTGGCCGAGCCGGACCTGATGGACGCCCCGCTGTACCCCGGAGGCCGGCCCTCATGACCCGTCGACCTGAACGCAGGGCCTTCGTCGTGGGTGTACGGCCCGAGAAGCGCGAGGAGTACCTGGCACTCCACCGGGCCGTCTGGCCGAGCGTCGAGCGCAAGCTCACCGAGTGCAACGTACGCAACTACAGCATCTTCGTATTCGGCGACATCCTGTTCGCCTACTACGAGTACGTCGGCGAGGACCACGAGGCCGACATGCGACGGATCGCCGACGACCCGGCCTCGCGGGAATGGTGGACGCACACCGACCCGTGTCAGGTGAGGATCGCCGAGGAGCGGGTTCCGCACGCCCTGTGGCAGCCTGTCGACGAAGTCTGGCACCTCGCATGAGTGCTGCCATCGACGCCCATGTGCACCTGTGGAACCGGGCCGTGGACCCGCAGGACTGGATCGACGCGGAGACCATGGCCCCGATCGCCCGCGACTTCGGCGCCGCCGATCTGAGCGAGATGCTCGCCTCGAACGGACTCGACCGTGCCGTGGTCGTGCAGTCGAGCAACAGCCTCGAAGAGAGCGTCCGGCTCGCCCGGTTGGACTCGCCCGTCATCGCCGGTCTCGTCGCCTGGGTCGACCTGGAGGCGGAGGTGGAACCTCAGCTCGACCAGATCCGCGAGCACGCCGCGGTTCCCGTCGTCGGGGTGCGGCATCTGGTGCACATCGACCCGGACCCGGAGTGGTTGCTGCGCGAGAAGGTCGGCGCGGGCCTCGCCGTGCTCGAGCGCGAGGGCCTCCGCTTCGACCTCGTCGTGCGTGACTGGCAGCTTCCTCAGGCGACCCGGCTGGCCGCGCGCCACGGCGGACTGCGCTTCGTGCTGGATCACCTGGGCGGTCCGCCCGGGCCCGGGCAGGACACAAGCGGCTGGGAGTCGTGGCTGCGGGAACTCGCGCGGCGACCGAACGTCGTCGCGAAGGTCTCGGGGCTCACCTCGGGCCTCGCCCCCGGATCATGGCGTGCGGCCGATCTCGCCGCCCCGGTGACGATTGCCCTGGAGGCCTTCGGTCCCGAGCGTCTTCTCTACGGCTCCGACTGGCCGTTGGCCGAACTCGGCGGGGGAGTGGCGCCCTGGAAGTCCGCGGTGGGAGCCCTGCTCGACGGGCTGTCCACCGCGGAACGCGCGCGTGTCTTCGGCGGCAACGCCGCCGACGTCTACTCGCTCGCCTGATCGCGCGCCCGAGGCGCGTGGTCGGGCAGGCGACGACGCTCCCACGAGATGTGGATGTGATCGTGCATGGCCTTCTGGGCCGCGGCGACGTCCTGACGTGAGATGGCGTCGACGATCGCCGCGTGTTCCTTCAGCGTGAGGTCGAACGCGTCGGGCGTGTCGATGCCCTGGTAGCGACTGGAGTCCACGGCCCGCTTGTACAGGTGCTTGGCGATGTTCTCCGCCAGCCGGTTGCCGGAGATCTCCATGAGGGCGTAGTGGAACACCACGTCCGCCTGCCGGAAGGAGTCCGTCTCGCCCGCACTTTCGCGCATGGTGGTGAGGGCGTTCTCCAGCCTCCTCAAACCGTCTGCGCTGCGAGTCCCGGCGACCGCGCCCGCCATCGCCGATTCGAGGCTCGCCCGCACGACCGTCAGCTCGTCGAGGACGCCGAGCGTCTCGTCGTTGTCGATCAACGCGGACAGCACCACCGGATCGAGCATGTTCCAGTAGCCCGGCGCCCGCACCTGGGTGCCGCGGCCCTGGGAGACGACCACCAGGCCCTTCTCCTCCAGCCGCTTCACCGACTCACGCAGCACCGTGCGGCTCACGCCGAAGTGCTCGCTCAGCGGGCCCTCGGGAGGCAGCAGCTCGCCTTCCTTCAACTGGCCCGTCACGATGAGGTCGACGAGTTCGGAAACGACAGCAACGCCCAAACGTCCGGCCGGTAGACGTCGTGGGAACAGACGGGCTGAGGGCTGCGATTCCGCTGGCATACGTCATACCTTATCGCTCGATCAATCGACGGCTGAAGAGGTCCCAGGTCCGCGACAGGTCGTCGACGACGGTCGCGAGCCGGCAGTCCGGCAAGAAGCGCGGGGCGCGCCCACGGCAGTGGGGTTTGCATGTGCCGTAGCGGCATGTGGTCCAGTGGACGGCGCGTACGACATTGAGAGGTCCCCTCGCATGCCCCTTCCTCCGATTCCGCGCCGGGTCAAGATCGGCGATGCCGCCGCGTTCGCCGGCACCACGCCCCGCGCCATCCGCCACTACCACGCCATCGGGCTTCTCGCCGAGCCGGACCGCGGCAGTGATGACCGCCGCCGCTACGGATACGACGACATGATGCGCCTGCTGTGGATCCGCAAGATGGCTGACGCGGGTATCTCTCTGGACGACATTCGGACCGGCTTCGATGGCACCGCCGGTATCGAGCAGTCCCTGGCCCAGCTGGAGGAAACCCTTGCCTCCAAGGCGGCCGCCATCGAAGCCCAGCGGACCGCCGTGCACCGCTTCCGCGAGGCGGGCAGCCGCCTGGGCCTGCTGTCACCGCTGGTCGGCGGCCGCCTGCGTGATCTGCCGCCCGGAGCCCTGCGCTCGACCGATCTCGATACCCTCCTGGTCACGGAGCGCATCTTCGGCCCGGTGGGCGCCGCCGTCCAGGCCGACCGGTTCATCGTCCTGGCCACCCACCCCGAACTGAGGGCCGAGGAGGACCGCCTGGCCGAAGCCGAGTCGGCCCTGGACGACACCGTGTGCCCCGACGATCCCCGCATCGAAGACCTGGCCGCCCGGCGGTGTGCTCATGAGAACGCCCTGGCGGCCGCCATCGACAGATCCGGCCTGGACGAGGCCCTCGAAGACCTCCTGGACCAGCACGACGAGCACGCCGGCCAGGAAGAATCCGAGGCGACGATGAGCACACTGGAGGCCATCGGCAAGATGCCGTACGACTTCTCCCCGGCCCGTGTCCGGTACGAGGAACGCGTCATCGAACTGCTCCATCCGGCCGATCAGGTGCCCCCGGCGGCCGGTGGCCACTGAGCGGGGATCCTGGAGTCTCAGGCATCCGACACCGAGTCGAACCGCACCTGCGCCCGCAACACGCCCCGCGCGTCCGCGTCGACCGACCTGCGCAGGGCCTCGTGCAGTTTCGCGGGTGTCAGGACGCCCAGGAAGCGGGCCCCGTCCAGCACGGCGACCCAGCCGGCGTCGTGTTGGAGCATCACTCCGAACGCCTGTTTAAGGGGAGCGCCCACCGGCACCCAGGCGTTCATCCGGTGGGCGAGAGCGCCGACCGAACCGCCCGTGTCGAGGTCGTCGATGCCCACCCAGCCGTGCAGGTCGCCGCCCGCGTCCAGGACCACCGCCCAGCGCGCCCCCTCGGCCCGCAGCCGGTCGGCGGCCCGTTCGGCGGGCTCGTCCAGCCGGGCGACCGGCGGCTGCTGGAGGTCGTCCGGCTCGATCCGGGTGACGGACAGCCGCTTCAGCCCCCGGTCGGCGCCGACGAACTCGGCGACATAGGGGGTCGCCGGCGTTCCCAGCACCGCGCCCGGTGTGTCGAACTGCTCGATCCGCCCCTGCCCGTACACGGCGATACGGTCGCCGAGCCGGACGGCCTCCTCGATGTCATGGGTGACCAGCAGCACCGTCTTGCGCACGGCGGCCTGCATCCGCAGGAACTCGTCCTGCAACTGCTCGCGCACCACCGGGTCGACGGCGCCGAACGGCTCGTCCATCAGCAGCACCGGCGGGTCGGCGGCCAACGCCCGTGCCACGCCGACCCGTTGGCGCTGCCCGCCGGACAACTGCTCGGGGTAGCGCGGCCCGTAGGTATTCGGGTCCAGGCCCACCAGATCGAGCAACTCCGCCGCCCGGGCCCGCGCCTTCGCCTTCTTCCAGCCGACGAGCGAGGGCACGGTCGCCGTGTTGTCGAGGATCGTGCGGTGCGGAAAGAGCCCCACCTGCTGGATCACGTACCCGATCCGCCGCCGCAGCCGCACCGGGTCGACCGCGGCGATGTCCTCGCCGCCCACCAGGATCCGCCCCGAGGTCGGCTCGATCAGCCGGTTCACCATCATCATGGTCGTCGTCTTGCCGCAGCCGGACGGCCCCACGAGCGTGACGAGCTCGCCCTCGGCCACCTCGAAACTGAGCTCGTCCACGGCCGTCGTACCGTCCGGATACCGCTTGCCGACCTGTTCGAACCGGATCATGCCCTCACGCTAACGGCGCGTGCCCCGGGCCGCTCACCGGCCGCGTCTCCCCGGGGGCCGCACTCACTCGGGGAGTGGTCCCCCCCTCGCGCAACGCCCCCTGCTCCCGGGCGCGCGTGAGGAGGCTCTCGCAGTGCCCGCCGATCTCCTCGCGACCGGCTCGTCGTCCTGAACGTCGGCACCCCCGGACTGCCCCTGGGCCGCATCCACTGGGACGACCTCCACCTGCCGCAGCCGCTGCGCCCTGCGCCTGCAGCACCTGACCCGGGACCTGGTCGACAGGGCCGTGGCGCACTCCTCCTGACCACGGCTCAGGCCGTCACCAGCACCACTTCCAGGGTGCGCGGACCGTGCACCCCCTCCACCCGGTCGAGCTCGATGTCGCTGGTCGCGGACGGACCGGAGATCCAGGTGAGCGGGCGGGTCGGGGACAGCCGTTCCAGGGCCCGGGGGACGGAGGAGACCACCTGGTCGGGCACGCGCACCACGCAGATGTGATGGTCGGGGACGAGCGTGACGCGGCGGCGGCCCTGGTCGGGGCTGCCGTCCAGGACGAGCGTGCCGGTCTCGGCGACGGCCACCGTGCAGGCCGTGACCACGCTGTCGACCCGGTCCAGCTCGTGCGGGGTGGTCTCCGCCCGGTCCGCGACCCGGTCGGCCTCCACGGCCGCGAGCCACGCGGGATCCAGGCCGGGCGGCGCGAGCACGGTCTTCGAGCCCCGCGCTGCCAGCATCCCGGCGAGGGTCGCCGGGAGGTCGGCGGCCGTGCAGCGGTGCACGATCGCCCGGTAGTCGGCCAGGTTCTCGGCCAGGAGATCCACCGTCTGCTCGACGCTGCGCTCGCCGTGCTCGGTCAGGTAGTCACGCGGAACGGCCTGCTCGTACGGCGTGTCGTCCTGTGGCACGTCGGCCAGCGCGCGCCGCACCCGGCCCAGGATGCGCTCCCTGTCGTTCACTTCGCACCGCCCTTTCCGCCCTGCGTCCGCTGCCACCAGTCACGGAACGGCTCCGCCGGCACCGCCGGCAGATCCCGCGTCCCGCTCCACGCGCTGCCCGGCCCGGGCAGGGTCCGCGGATGCAGGCGCCGGGTCCGCGAGGCGAGCCGCTGGCCGGTGCGCAGCGCGCCCGGGTGCGAGAACGCCCAGCGTGCCGCCCGCATCGCCGCCCGCTCGGCGGCATGCCCCTTCGCCGGCTTGAGGACGACCTTGTTGCCCTCCCGCGTCACCGGCCCACCCTCCACGACCCGCTCCCTGAGGTGCACCAGCACCTCGGGGATGTCGATGGCGACCGGGCACACCTCGTAGCAGGCCCCGCACAGCGACGAGGCGTACGGCAGGGAGGCGTCGATCTCGCTTCCCGTGCCCCGGAGTTGAGGGCTGAGGATGGCGCCGATCGGGCCCGGGTACACCGAGCCGTAGGCGTGCCCGCCGGCCCGCTCGTACACCGGGCAGACGTTCAGACACGCCGAGCAGCGGATGCAGCGCAGGGCCTGGCGGCCGACCTCGTCGGCGAGGGTGTCGGTGCGGCCGTTGTCGAGCAGCACCAGGTGGAAGGTCCGCGGCCCGTCGGAGTCCGTCGTCCCGGTCCACATCGACGTGTACGGGTTCATGCGCTCCGCCGTCGAGGAGCGCGGGAGGGTCTGGAGGAACACCTCCAGGTCCCGCCAGCTCGGCACGATCTTCTCGATGCCGACGACCGAGATCAGCGTCTCGGGCAGGGTCAGGCACATCCGCCCGTTGCCCTCGGACTCCACCACGACCAGCGTGCCGGTCTCGGCGACCATGAAGTTGGCGCCGGAGACACCCACCTTGGCGCGCAGGAACTTCTCCCGCAGGTGGAGACGGGCCGCCTCGGCGAGTTCGGCCGGGGTGTCCGTCAGCCCCTCGGGCGCCGGACGGCCCCACTCGCTCATCTCCCGCTCGAAGATGTCCCGGATCTCGCCCCGGTTGCGGTGGATCGCCGGCACGAGGATGTGCGAGGGCCGGTCCTTGCCCAACTGCACGATCAGCTCGGCGAGATCGGTCTCGTAGGCGCGGATGCCCTCGGCTTCGAGGGCCTCGTTGAGTCCGATCTCCTGCGTGGCCATCGACTTGACCTTGACGACCTCCGACTCGCCCGTCTCCTTGACGAGTCGGGTGACGATCCGGTTGGCCTCGTCGGCGTCGGCGGCCCAGTGCACGGTGCCGCCCGCCGCCGTCACCGACTCCTCCAACTGCACGAGATAGCGGTCGAGATGACGCAGCGTGTGGTCCTTGATCCGCTTGCCCGCCTCCCGCAGCTGGGCCCAGTCCGACACCTCGGTGACGGCCTTGGCCCGCTTGCCGCGGATGGTGTGCGTGGCGTGCCGCAGATTCCCGCGCAGCGTCTGGTTGTTGACCGCCTCGTGCGCGGCCACCGGGAAGGCCGGCATTCCTACGAACGTCCCGCTCATACGGCCGGTTCCTCCTCCGTGCTCGCCAGGATCTCCGCGATGTGCACCGGTCGCATGCCCGTCCTCAGCCGGGTCATGGTGCCGCCGATGTGCATCAGACACGAGTTGTCCGCCGCGCACAGCACGTCGGCGCCGGTCGACTCGGCGTTGCGCACCTTGTCCGCACCCATCGCCGCCGACACGTCGGCGTTCTTCAGGGCGAAGGTGCCGCCGAAGCCGCAGCACTCGTCGGCACCGGGCAGCTCCCTCAGCTCCAGCTCCCTGACCGCCTGGAGCAGTCGCCGCGGCCGGTCACCGAGCCCCAGCCCGCGCAGCCCGTGACAGGTCGGGTGGTAGGTCACCGTCCGCGGGTAGTACGCCCCGACGTCCGTCACCCCCAGCACGTCCACCAGGAACTCCGTCAGTTCGTACGTCTTCGGCACCACCGGCGCCAGGGTAGCGGCGAGTGTGTCCCCGCGACCCTCCGCCCGGGCCCGCTCACCCATCCGCGGATACAGCTCCCGCACCATCGCCCCGCACGAACCGGACGGCGTCACGATCGCCTCGTAGCCCCCGAAGACATCGGAGAAATGCCGAGCCAGCGGCTCCGCCTCATGCCGGTAACCGGTGTTGTAGTGCGCCTGCCCGCAGCAGGTCTGCGCCATCGGGAAATCGACCTCGACGCCCAGCCTGGTCAGCAGTTTCACCACGGCGCGCCCGGTGTCCGGATAGAGCGTGTCGTTGACGCAGGTCAGGAACAGGGCGACACGCATCGCGGCTCCTAGTGTTCGATCATCGGATGAGTGAAGCGTAATGCGGGGAACACGGCTCCGGGGAGCCCCCCGTCACGCCCCGGCGAGCCGGGCCTGTGCCTCGCGCCACCGGGCGGTGTCGCCCTGCGGCTCGTAGCGCGTGAGCGGCTGGGTACGGGTGAGCAGGCCGCGCATCCCGGTGAGGTCGCCGACGAGCCCGTGGGCCCGGGCCTGGACCAGGACGTTCCCGAGGGCCGCGGCCTCCGTCGGACCCGCGATCACCGGCAGCCCGCAGGCGTCCGCGGTCAGCTGGCACAGCAGGGCGTTGCGGGTGCCGCCGCCGACCACGTGCACGACGTCGACCGGATGCCCGGCCAGTCGCTGCGCGTCCTCCACGGCCCTGCGGTGGGCGAGGGCCAGCGAGTCGAGGATGCAGCGCGTGATCTCGCCGGGCGACACGGGCACCGGCTGCCCCGAGGCACGGCACGCCTCGGCGATCCGCTCCGGCATCCGGCCCGGCGCCAGGAACGCCGCGTCCCCCGCGTCCACCACCGACCGCAGCGCCGGCACCTTGGCCGCGTCCAGCAGCAGCCCGCCCAGATCCGGGTCGCCCCAGGCCCGTACGCACTCCTGGAGCAGCCACAGCCCCATGATGTTGCGCAGATACCGGACCGTGCCGTCCAGCCCCAGCTCGTTGGTGAAGTTGGCGAGCCGGCTCTCCTCCGTCAGCACCGGCGCGTCCAGCTCCAGACCCGCCAGCGACCATGTCCCGGTGCAGATGTAGGCGAACCGCTCGCCCGTGGCCGGCACCGCCGCCACCGCGGACGCCGTGTCGTGCGAACCCACCGCCGTCACCGGCACCGGCCCTCGCAGCCCCGTCTCCTCCAGCACCTCCGCCCGCAACAGCCCCGCCCGGTCACCGGGCTGCCGCAGCGGGGCGAACAGGTCCAGGTCGACACCGAGCCGCGCCGCGATGTCGTACGACCACTCACGCGTCCGGGGATCGATCAGCTGGGTCGTGGATGCGTTGGTCAGCTCGGTGCCCTGCTCGCCCGTGAGCCAGTAGGTGAGCAGGTCGGGCATCAGCAACAACCGCTCGGCATGCGCCAGTTGGGACGAGCCGCGGGCGGCGACCAACTGGTACAGGGTGTTGAACGGCGCGTACTGCAACCCGGTCGCCGCATACAGCTCCGGCGCCGGCACGGTCGTCCACACCTTCTCCGCGACGCCCTCGGTACGGCCGTCCCGGTAGTGCACCGGGTTGCCGAGCAGGGCCCCCTCGGCGTCCAGCAGGCCGTAGTCCACGGCCCAGCTGTCGATCCCGACGGAATCCACCTGCCCCGCCGCCCGCAGCCCGTCCAGGACACCCCCGTACAGCCCGAGCACGTCCCAGCGCAGTCCCTCGGGCACCCGGACCGGCCGGTTGGGGAAGCGGTGCGCCTCGGTCAGCTCCAGACTGTCGGGGCCGACGCGGCCGACCATGACCCGCCCGCTGGACGCGCCGAGGTCGACCGCGGCGTACGCCTTCACGCCCGCGCTCATCGCAGGAAGGCGGCCGCGACGCCGGCGTCGACCGGGACGTGCAGCCCGGTGGTGTGCGTCAACTCCCCGCCGGTCAGCGCGAACACGGCGTTGGCGACATGCTCGGGCAGCACCTCCCGCTTGAGGATGGTCCGCTGCGCGTAGAACTCGCCGAGCTTCTCCTCCTCCACGCCGTACACCGCGGCCCGCTTGGCGCCCCAGCCCCCGGCGAAGATGCCGGACCCGCGCACCACACCGTCGGGGTTGATCCCGTTGACCCGGATGCCGTGCTCACCCAACTCGGCGGCCAGCAACCGGACCTGGTGCGCCTGGTCGGCCTTGGTCGCCGAGTACGCGATGTTGTTGGGCCCGGCGAACACGGCGTTCTTCGAGGCGATGTAGACGATGTCCCCGCCCAGCCCCTGCGCGATCATCGCCCGCGCGGCCTCCCGCGACACCAGGAAGGAACCCCGGGCCATGATGTCGTGCTGGAGGTCCCAGTCCTTCGCCGAGGTCTCCAGGAGCGGCTTGGAGATGGAGATACCGGCGTTGTTGACCACCAGGTCCACCCCGCCGAACGCCAGCACCGCCGCCTTGAACGCCTCGGCGATCTGCTCCTCGGAGGTGACGTCCACGGTCACGGCGACGGCCTTGTCCGACCCACCGAGCTCCTCGGCCACCGCGGCCGCGTTCTCCGCGTTGAGATCGGCGACCACGACACACGCGCCCTCGGAAACGAGCCGCTGCGCGATCGCCTTGCCGATCCCACTGCCCGCACCCGTCACCAGCGCCACCCGGGTCGCCAGCGGCTTCGGCTTCGGCATCCGCTGGAGCTTGGCCTCCTCAAGGGCCCAGTACTCGATACGGAACTTCTCCGACTCCTCGATCGGCGCGTACGTCGACACCGCCTCCGCCCCGCGCATCACGTTGATGGCGTTGACGTAGAACTCGCCCGCCACCCGCGCGGTCTGCTTGTCCTTGCCGAAGGAGAACATGCCCACGCCCGGGATCAGCACGATCGCCGGATCGGCACCCCGCATCGCGGGGGAGTCCGGCTCGGCGTGCCGCTGGTAGTAGGCCGCGTACTCGTCGCGGTACTCCGCGTGCAGCTCCTTCAGCCGGGCGATAGCCTCCTCCAGTGGAGCGGACGGCGGCAGATCGAGCACGAGCGGCCTGACCTTCGTCCGCAGGAAGTGGTCGGGGCAGGAGGTCCCCAGCGCGGCGAGCCGCGGGTGCTCGGCACGGGCCAGGAACTCCAGCACCGGCGCGGAGTCGTTGAAGTGCCCCACCTGGGCCCTGTCCTGCGAGGCGATCGCCCGCACATACGGCGCGAGCGCCGCGGCCCGCTCCCGACGCTCGCCCTCGGCCGGCGCCTCGTACCCCTCGATCACGGGCCCGAAGGGCTCGTCCCTGCCCCGCTCCGCCAGGAACGCCTCGGCGGTCCGGATGATGTGCAGCGAGTTCCGCTCGCACTCCTCGGACGTGTCACCCCAGGCCGTGATCCCGTGCCCGCCGAGCACACACCCGATGGCCTGCGGGTTGTCCTTCTTCACCGCAGCGATGTCCAGCCCCAGCTGGAACCCGGGCCGCCGCCACGGCACCCACACCACCGTGTCCCCGAAACACTCGGCCGTCAGCTTCTCCCCGTCCGCCGCACACGCCAGCGCGATCCCGGAGTCCGGATGCAGATGGTCGACGTGGGCCGCCTCCACCAGCCCGTGCATGGCGGTGTCGATGGACGGCGCCGCACCGCCCTTGCCGTGCAGGCAGTAGTCGAACGCGGCGACCATCTCGTCCTCGCGCTCCACCCCCGGATACACATCGACCAACGCCCGCATCCGGTCCAGCCGCAGCACGGCCAGCCCGGCCTCCGTCAGGGTCCCGAGGTCACCACCGGACCCCTTCACCCACATCAGCTCCACATCACCACCGGTGACGGGATCCGTGTCGGTCCCCTTCGCGGACGTGTTCCCGCCCGCGTAGTTGGTGTTCCGCGGATCAGCACCGAGCCCACGGGAACGCGCCAGCAGAGCAGCGGCTTCGGGATGGCTTGCCATGATTTCCAGTCCTTCTCAAAATTGGGCAACGACAGCGCGCCCCTTCAGGGGCGCGGGGAACTGCGCGACCAGCCACACACAAACCCGCAGCCGGCAACGACGATCACACGGCAGACGAGTAGCTACGCCCCCCAGCCGGCCTGCTGACCACCGACCCGCTCTTCCACGATCTTCTCGGCCCAGCCGGAGCGCCGGTAGGCGGCGATGGGATCGGGATCCAGCCCCTGCTCCTCCCGCAGCGAGGCCAGCAAGGGGCGTACGTCGGTGTTGTAGGCATCCATGATCACGGCGTTGGCGTCGAGCACATCACCGGACCGCTGAGCCTCGGCCAGCGCTTCCCGGTCGACCAGCAGCGCCTTGGCCGTGGCTTCCTGGACGTTCATGACGGAGCGGATGATGGCGGGGATCTTGGCTTCGATGTTGTGGCACTGGTCGAGCATGAAGGCCACGTCCGGCCCGAAGCCGCCACCCCGCACGACTTCGTACATGATCCGGAACAGCTGGAAGGGATCCGCGGCGCCGACCATGAGGTCGTCGTCGGCGTAGAAGCGGGAGTTGAAGTCGAACCCGCCGAGCTTCTGTTCCCGGAGCAGGGTGGCGACGATGAATTCGATGTTGGTGCCCGGTGCGTGGTGCCCGGTGTCGACCACGACCTGCGCCTTCTCCCCGAGCTTGAGACAGTGCGCATACGCGGTGCCCCAGTCCGGCACATCCGTCGAGTAGAACGCGGGCTCGAAGAACTTGTACTCCAGCAGCATCCGCTGCCCGTCCCCGAGCCGCTCGTACACCTCGGCCAGTCCCTCGGCGAGCCGGTCCTGCCGCTCGCGGATGTCGTCCTGCCCGGGATAGTTCGTCCCGTCGGCGAACCACAGCTTCAGATCGCTGGATCCGGTGGCGTCCATGATGTCGACGCACTCCAGCAGATGGTCGACGGCCTTGCGCCGCACCGCCGCTTCGGGATGACAGATGCTCCCCAGCTTGTAGTCGTCGTCCTGGAACGTGTTGGAGTTGATCGCCCCCAGAGCAACTCCCAGCCCCCGGGCGAACTCGGCGAGCTTGCCGTAGTCCTCGACCTTGTCCCAGGGAATGTGCAGCGCCACGGTCGGGGCCACGCCGGTGAACTCGTGCACTTTCGCCGCGTCGGCCAGTTTCTCCCAGGGATCGCGGGGGACACCCGCCTGGGCGAACACCTTGAACCGCGTGCCCGAGTTCCCGTACGCCCACGACGGCGTCTCGATCCTCTGGGTCGCGAGTGCTGCCTTGACGGCGGACGGGTCTGGCATGACCACCCCTGAAATGTCGCAGGCCACGGCGTTGCCGCGGGGGCGGGGCGCCGGTGCCGGTTGAACAGGCCGAATCGTGAAGGTGAAGCGTTCTTTGAATCGTTTCAGGGAACGTATCCGCATCCCTGGAAGCGCGTCAAGACGCCGTCGCGAAACGAATCGAATCTCCTGCACGACCCCTTGACTGAGTCCCGGGTGACCCTCACGATGCCGTGAAACGTTTCACGCGGATCGTCGTGAATGACACGTGTCACCACGGTGGTCATTCCACGACTCGCCGATCGTCCCCTTCCCCTCTCGAAAGGCCGCCTGATGAGCAACGACGCCATCGTCAGCGGATTCCCCGAGCAGCCCCGAGTGACCCGCGCCCAGTGGCGCCTGGCCGTCCTCTCCGGCATGGCCTCCTACCTGGACTCCGGCATCATCGTCTCCTCCGGTGTGGCGCTGGGCCTGTGGCAGGACCGTTTCCACCTGTCGTCCTGGGGCCTGGGCGCGCTGAGCGCGGCCCTCACCTTCTCGATCGCCGTCGGTTCCCTGATCGGCGGCCGCCTCGCCGACCGCTTCGGCCGCAGGCGGGTGTACGGGATCGACATCCTGGTCTACGCCGTCGGCGCGGCCATCCTGGTCCTCGCGCCCAACAGCACGTTCCTCTTCGCCGGAATGATCATCGGCGGTCTCGCCGCCGGCGCGGACCTGCCGACCTCGCTCGCCATGGTCTCCGAGCACTCCCCGCGCTCGGTCCGCGGCCGTCTCATCGGTGCGACTCAGACCATGTGGGTCGCCGGCATCGCGGTCGCCATCCTCGTCGGCTTCGCCACCTCCACGCTCGGCTACCTCTCGGCGCAGATCCTCTTCGCCCACCTCGCCGTCGTGGCGGTGGTCAGCTGGGTGCTGCGCAACCGCATGCGGCTGTCCCCGGTGCTGGAGGACGCCGAGCGGGGCGGGGGAGCAGAGGGCATCGACGCCAAGGGGCTACGGCGCCTCACATCGCGACCGATCCTCGTCCCGCTCCTCGCCACCGGCGGCTTCTACCTCGCCTGGAACCTCGCCGCCAACACCATGGGCCAGTACGGCACCTACTTCCTCACCACCGTCAGCGGCGCCTCCCAGACCCTGGCCACCGGTCTGAGCCTGGCCACCCTGCCGCTCGGCCTGGCCTGCTCGCTCGTCTTCGTACGGCTGGCCGACACGCCGTGGCGCGACCGCCTGTTCTACGTCTGCGCCGCCCTCCAGGTCCTCGCCTTCGCCGTGGCCGCCGCGACCGGCGGTGCCGTGATGGCGGCGATGATCTTCTTCCTGCTGCTCTACAACGTCGTCAACCAGTTCGCCGGCGAGGCCAACTACAAGATCTGGTCCCAGGAGGCGTTCCCCGAGGAACTGCGTGCCACCACACAGGGCCTCACCTACGGCGTCAGCCGGACCCTGTGCGGTCTGGCCGGCCTCGCCACGCCGGCGCTGATGCACGCCAGTGGCTCGGCGGTCCTGTGGCTCAGCACGCTGTGCGTCGCCGTCTCCGGCCTCGTCGGTGTCGTGATCGTCCGCCGTATCGCCCCGCAAGGAGCGGGCGTGGCCGTCCGCGACGCCGTCTCCCCACCCCGGAAGGAAGCCCTGCGTTGAGCCCCGACCGCCTCCCGTCCCCCCACCAGGAAGTGATCGCGTGAACGTCACCGCCCCCGTGCTGGAACACCACCGCGAACCGCTCGGCATCGGTGAGCCCCGGCCGCGCCTGAGCTGGCGTACGGAGACGGACACCCCGGACTGGGCGCAGGAGGCGTACCGGATCGAGGTCACGGACGCCGACGGCACCGTCCTCGTCGACACCGGGCGCGTGGAGAGCGCTGCGTCCGTCCTGGTCGACTGGCCGGGCGAGCCGCTGGGCTCCCGGGCCCGGGTCGGTGTACGCGTCCAGGTGTGGGGCACCGGCGGCGAGGCGTCCGCCTGGTCGCCGGTCACCCACGCGGAGACGGGACTGCTCACCCGTACCGACTGGACCGCGCGCCCCGTCACCCCGGACCGCGAACCCGCCGACGGACCCCTGCCTCCCGCCCTCCTGCGCCGCGACGTCCGCCTCGACAAGCCGGTCGCCTCCGCCCGCCTGTACGTCACCGCGTACGGCGTCTACGAGGCCGAGATCAACGGCACCCGCGTCGGCGACCACGTCCTCGCCCCCGGCTGGACCTCCTACCACCACCGCCTGCGCTACCAGACCTTCGACGTGACCACCCTGCTCACCGAGGGCGACAACACCCTCGGCGCCCTCCTCGGCGAGGGCTGGTACACCGGCCACCTCGGCTTCCACGGCGGCCGCCGCCACGTCTACGGCGACCGGCGCGCCCTCCTCGCCCAGTTGGAGGTCACCCACCCCGACAACACGGTCACCACCGTCGTCACCGACGACGGCTGGCGCACCACGACCGGCCCGCTCCTGCGTTCCGAGCTCTACGACGGCGAGGCCTACGACGCCCGACGGGCCCGGCCCGGCTGGTCCGCCCCCGGCCACGACACCACCGACTGGTCACCCGTCACCGAACTCCCGCCGCCCGACGCCGAGTTGGTGGCACCGACGGGCCCGCCCGTACGCCGCACCCAGACCCTGGCCCCCGTCGACGTGATCACGACGCCCTCCGGCCGGACCGTCCTCGACTTCGGCCAGAACCTGGTGGGCCGCCTGCGTATCCGCGTCTCCGGACCGGCCGGTCACACCCTCACCCTGCGCCACGCCGAGGTTCTCGAACACGGCGAACTCGGGGTACGGCCCCTGCGCCTGGCCCGCGCCACCGACACCTACACACTGAGCGGCCACGGCACCGAGACCTACGAGCCGCACTTCACCTTCCACGGCTTCCGCTACGCCGAGATCGAGAACTGGCCCGGCGACCTCGACCCGACGGCCGTCGAGGCGGTCGTCCTGCACACCGACATGGCCCGCACCGGCTGGTTCGAGTCCTCCCACGACCTGGTGAACCGGCTCCACGAGAACGTCGTCTGGGGCATGCGCGGCAACTTCCTCGACATCCCCACCGACTGCCCGCAACGCGACGAACGCCTCGGCTGGACCGGCGACATCCAGGTCTTCGCCCCCACCGCGTCCTTCCTCCACGACTGCTCCGGCATGCTCACCGGCTGGCTGCGCGACCTCGCCGCCGAACAGCTCGCCCGCCCCGACGGCGTACCGCCGCTCGTCGTCCCCGACATCCTGGGCGACGCCTTCGGCGGCACCCCGCACGCGGTCTGGGCGGACGTGGCCGTCCTGGTGCCCTGGACCCTCTACCGCCGCTTCGGCGACCTGGACGTGCTGCGCACCCAGTACCCGAGCATGCGCGCCTGGATGGAGACCGCCGCCCGGCTGACCGAGGAGGGCGGCGGACTGTGGCGGCAGACCTTCCAGCTCGGCGACTGGCTCGACCCGGCCGCCCCGCCGGACAACCCCGGCGAGGCCCGCACCGACGGTGACCTCGTCGCGAACGCCTACGTCGTCCGCTCGGCCGATGTCCTCGCCGAGACCGCCCTCCTGCTCGGCGAGAAGGACGACGCCACCCGCTACGAGCACCTCGCCCGCTCGGTCCGGGCCGCCTTCGCCGACGAGTTCCTCACCCCGGCCGGCCGGCTGTCCAGCGACGCGCAGACGGCGTACGCCCTGGCCCTGTGCTTCGCGCTGCTGCCCACGGAACGTCAGCGCCGGGGCGCGGGGGAGCGGCTGGCCCGGATCGTGCGCCGGGCGGAGTTCCGTATCGCCACCGGCTTCGCCGGCACACCGCTGATCTGCGACGCGCTCTGCGAGGCGGGCGAGCCGCAACTCGCGTACCGCATGCTCCTGGAAGAGGGCTGCCCGTCCTGGCTCTACCCGGTCACCATGGGCGCCACGACGGTCTGGGAGCGCTGGGACTCCATGCTCCCCGACGGGACGATCAACCCCGGCGAGATGACCTCGTTCAACCACTACGCCCTCGGCGCGGTCGCCGACTGGCTGCACCGCACGGTCGCCGGACTGGAGGCCGCCGAGCCGGGCTGGCGCAGGCTGCGGATCGCCCCCGTGCCCGGCGGCGGCCTGACCCACGCCAAGGCCGCGCACGAGACGCCGTACGGCAGGGCGGAGGCGGGCTGGCACGTCGAGGACGGCACGCTGGTGGTCGACGCCCTGGTGCCGCCGAACACTCGGGCCGACATCCTGCTCCCCGGTGAGACCGACCCCTTCGAGGTCGGCTCGGGCCGGCACACCTTCCGAAGGCCCTACGCCGCCCCCGTCTGGCCGCCGACCGGGATCCGCCACCCCTTCGCGTCACCGGGGGAAGAGGAGGCCTGACGCGAGGAAGAGGAGGCCTGACACACGGCGAGGGGGCCGAGCGGCAATCCGCTCGGCCCCCTCGTTCCGTTTCCCGCGCTGGGCCTCAGTTGGTGATCGTCACACAGGGCAGCCCCACACTCGCGCCCCCACGGAAGCCCTCCGCACAGAGCCGGGTACCCGCCGGGAAGTGCCGCTGCGGGTACGCCTGGTCGCGGTAGGTCCGGAACGCGGCGACGTCCTCCACCTTGGTGTGGGCGCTCCAGCCGTTGGTCGTCCACACGCGTGCGCTGATCCGGTGCGGCTGGTTGGTGTTGGTCACCGACACCTCGACCCGGCCCAGGTAGGTGCCCGTGTCGTAGGTCTCGATACAGACCGAGTGGTTGCACCACTTCCCGGCGGCCGCCGCGGGCGGCCCCACGGCGATGACACAGCCGAGAGCCGCGACCATCGCGGCGAATCCGGAGACGATCTTCTTCATGACCTGGTGCATGGCAGGCGACCTCGTGATCCCGTCGGTAGATTCTCCCGGGACCTCGCGGCCCCAGGCATCCCAACGCCGGGCAAGATCATGAGTTACGGCTATGCCCCCCAGCCGGCCTGCTGACCGCCGACCCGCTCTTCTACGATCTTCTCGGCCCAGCCGGAGCGCCGGTAGGCGGCGATGGGGTCGGGGTCGAGGCCCATCTCCTCGCGCAGCTCGGCGAGCAGGGGTCGTACGTCGGTGTTGTAGGCGTCCATGATCACGGCGTTGGCTTCGAGGACGTCCCCGGTCCTCTGGGCCTCACCGAGGGCTTGCCGGTCGACCAGCAGCGCTTTCGCCGTGGCTTCCTGGACGTTCATCACGGAGCGGATGATGGCGGGGATCTTGGCTTCGATGTTGTGGCACTGGTCGAGCATGAAAGCCACGTCGGGGGTGAAGCCGCCACCTCGCACGACCTCGTACATGATCCGGAACAGCTGGAAGGGATCCGCGGCGCCGACCATGAGGTCGTCGTCGGCGTAGAAGCGGGAGTTGAAGTCGAACCCGCCGAGCTTCTGTTCCCGGAGCAGGGTGGCGACGATGAATTCGATGTTGGTGCCCGGGGCGTGGTGTCCGGTGTCGACCACGACCTGCGCCTTCTCGCCGAGCTTGAGACAGTGCGCGTAGGCGGTGCCCCAGTCCGGCACATCCGTCGAGTAGAAGGCGGGCTCGAAGAACTTGTACTCCAGCAGCATCCGCTGCCCGTCCCCGAGCCGCTCGTACACCTCGGCCAGTCCCTCGGTGAGCCGGTCCTGCCGCTCGCGGATGTCGTCCTGCCCGGGATAGTTCGTCCCGTCGGCGAACCACAGCTTCAGATCGCTGGATCCGGTGGCGTCCATGATGTCGACGCACTCCAGCAGATGGTCGACG
>NZ_JAIHON010000011.1:0-305249 GCF_021173675.1 Streptomyces lincolnensis
GCGCCGTGCAGGTAGAGGATGACCGGGAGCGGGCCGTGGGTGCCGGCGGGCCGGATGATGCGGGTGCGGACCTGGCCGGTGGGGCCGCCGGGAACGGTGATCCACTCCTCGTCGATCTCGGGCTTGGCGATGTCGCCGGCCTGGACCTCGTCGACGGCCTTGCGGCCCTCGGCGGGCGGCAGGTCGAAGAGGTAGGGCGGGTTCGCGGTCGCCTCGACGAACGCCTGCGCGGCGGGTTCCAGAACGGGACGGATCTCGGTCATGGCGATCTCCTCGGATCGGGTGCCGCGGGCGGTCTCCGGCGGGGATCCCGATCCGGAGCGGCGGCACACGAAGGAGAGTAGCGCTCGATTAAGTCGTGCGCAACTTATTGGCCCTCGATATATCTGTCTCCGATTGATTAGCTGTCGATGGATTCGCTGGCGATAGAATCGAGGGAACTCGAACGACAAGGTGGTGCACATCCATGATCAGCGCCGAAGCCGGGAGCCGCCGCGTGGATCCCGCCCCCGAACCGGCCGAGGGATCGCTCCTCCTGGACGACCAGCTCTGTTTCGCCCTCTACGCCGCCTCCCGGGCGGTGACCGCCCGCTACCGGCCGCTGCTGGACGAGCTGGGCCTGACCTATCCGCAGTACCTGGTCATGCTCGTGCTGTGGGAGCAGGACGCGATCTCGGTGCGCGAGCTGGGTGCCGCCCTCCAGCTGGAGTCCAGCACGCTGTCGCCCCTGCTGAAGCGGCTGGAGGCGAACGGCCTGCTGCATCGCGAGCGCCGCGCGGACGACGAGCGCTCGGTGGCCATCCGCCTCAGCGAGGAGGGCGCCCGGCTCCGGGACCGGGCCGCCACCGTCCCCGTCTCCATCGGTGACGCGATGGGCCTCACCCCTGAGCAGGACGCCCTCACCAAGCAACTGCTCCGCCTGCTCACGGCGAACGTGAGCGCCGACTGAGCACGGCGAGCGGAGTGGGCGCCCGGGTCCGGTGGGGCCTAGGCGCCGGGACGGCGATCGCGACGCCCGCGGGGGCCAGGGGATGCCCAGGGGAACGCCGAGCAGGGATCCGAGCACGCCGGGCCCGCGGTCCGCCCGGCTCCTGAGACGTACTTCCGGCGCGGCCCAGGGGTGCTTAGCGTGCGGTGTATGGATCAACGACAGCCGACGTCCGTACGGCACTTCGACCACTGCCCCTGGGTGTTCGCCGAGGAGGCGACCGAGGAACAGCGGCGCGCGCAGGAGGAGCGGCAGCGGGAGATCGGCGGGAAGACGGAGATCGGCGAGCGCTGCTACGTCGCCGAGTCGGCGGCCGTGTTCCCGGACCGGCTGCGGCTCGGGGACGACTCGTACATCGCCGCCCACGCCTACCTCACCGGGGACGTGACCACCGGCACGGACTGCACGCTGAACCCCTTCACCACGGTGCGGGGTGCGGTGACCCTGGGCTCCGGGGTGCGGATCGGCGCGCACACCTCTCTGCTCGGCTTCAACCACTCCACGGCCCCCGACCGGCCCGTCTTCAAGCAGGCCCACACCAGCCGGGGGATCAAGGTCGGGGACGACGTGTGGATCGGCTCGCACGTGGTCGTCGTGGACGGCGTCACGATCGGCGACCACTGTGTGATCGGCGCGGGCGCGGTGGTCACCAAGGACGTTCCGGCGTGGACGGTGGCCGCCGGCAACCCGGCCCGGCCGATCCGCGACCGGCGGGACGGCGGCAGCGGCGCGCGGCGCGGGGGAGATACGGACACCGGCACTTCGGGTGCCGTGCGGGCCGGTACGGCGGGCGGCACCGAGCGGGCCGTCACGGTGGGCGGCACCGACCTGAGCCGCTTCGCCGACGCGGCCCGTACCCAGGCCCCCGATCTCCTCGCCCGCCACTGGAACGGCGAGCGGTACGTCGACCGCGTCGGCGCCGAACCCACCGTACGGGCGCACTGCGACGCCGTGGAGATCGCCGACCTGTTGCTGGGCTCCGCGCCCGCGCAGTTGCCGGCCCAGGAGCACGCCGAGCGCCTGCGCGCGCTCCAGGACCCGGACACCGGGCTGGTCCCGGAGTTCGACGAGGCGCTGCCGTACGACGACCGGTTCCCGGACGAGGGCGCCTCGCTGTACCACGTCCTCTGCGTGGGCTACGCGCTCGATCTGCTGGGCTCCTCCTTTCCCCATCCGGTGCGCGGGGCGGGCCATATGACGGCACGTCACCTCGTGGCGCGGCTGGAGGCGTTGCCGTGGCGGGACGGGGCGTGGGGCGCGGGCGCGTGGATCGACTCCTGGGCCACGGCCGTGCATTGGAACCTGGCGCGCGGCGAGAGCGGCGGTGCGGATCCGGGTGCGCCGGAGGCCCTGTTCGGCTGGCTGCTGACCCGTGCCGACCCGTGGACCGGGATGTGGGGCGAGCCGTCGGCCGAGGCGGGGCGGCTGCAGGTGGTCAACGGCTACTACCGGCTGACGCGGGGTTCGTTCGCGCAGTTCGGGCTGCCCGTGCCGCATCCGGAGCGGGTTGTGGACACGGTTCTGGACCACGCACGGGACTCCCGGTACTTCGGCGCGGGCCGGGAGAACGCCTGCAATGTGCTGGACGTCGCCCATCCGCTGTGGCTGTGCACCCGGCAGCTCGGGGCGGGCGCCGGGGGCGAGGGATACCGTACGGCGGAGATCCGCGCCTGGGCGGAGCGGCAGTTGGCGTCGGCCCTGCCCCGCTGGCGGGACGGCCTGGGCTTCGGTTTCGGGCCCGGCACGGCGGGCCCCGGTCCGGAGCCGGGCCTGCAGGGCACCGAGATGTGGCTGGCGATCGTCTGGCTCCTGGCCGACCTGCTGGGCCGCTCCGACGAGCTCGGCTACCGGCCGCGCGGCATCCACCGGCCCGAGGCGGCACGGCGTACCGGCTCCCTGTGAACACGGGCCCCGGGCACGGCAGTTGACTCGTCCGGCCGCCGACCCGACGGGAGCTCTTCCCTTACGGCAGGTACATGCCCGAACCTGTCCGGGGGCGCGGACCGCCGCGCTCCCGGACAGGTTCGGTGACCGGACTGAGGAGTGGGCGCGTGGGCGAAGGCGGGGCGACGGCGGTCGCGGTGACGGGCGGCAGCGGTTTCGTCGGGAGCCATCTGGTCCGGCGGCTGCTGGAACGGGGCCACCGCGTCCACACCACCGTGCGCGACACCGCGAACGCGGCGAAGGTACGGCCGCTGTGGGAGATGCAGGAGGCCTTCCCCGGTCAACTGTCGCTGTTCGAGGCCGACCTGCTGGTGGAGGGCTCCTTCGACGCGGCGCTGAGCGGCTGCCGGGTCGTCCACCACGTGGCGTCGCCGTTCTTCATGCCGGAGAGGATCAAGGACGGCCGCCGGGACATGGTCGAACCGGCCCTGCTCGGCACCCGCAACGTCCTGGCAGGCGTGGAGCGGACGCCGACGGTCGAGCGCGTGGTCCTCACCTCCACCGTCGGCACGATCTTCGGCGACTACGCCGACGTCCTCGCCATGGACGACCAGGTGCTGTCGGAGAAGTACGTCAACACCACGAGCACCGTGGAGAACAACCCGTACCACTACGCCAAGACGCTCGCGGAACAGGCGGCCCGGGAGACCGCGGCGGCCCAGAGCCGCTGGCGCCTGGTGACCGTCAACCCCGGGCTGATCCTGGGCCCGTCCCTCACCCCCGCCTCCGAGTCCGGCAGCCTGTTCCTGCTGGACGAGCTGTTCAAGGGCTACTTCTGCTACGGCGCCCCGGACTTCAGCTTCACCACCGCGGACGTGCGCGAGGTGGCCGACGCGCACATCGCGGCGGCGGAGAACCCCGAGGCCGAGGGCCGCTACATCGTCGCGGCGCCGACCATGACGTCCTTCCACGACATGGCGCGCATCATCCGCCGCCGTTACCCCCGCGACCTCCGCCTCCCGCGCACCGCGCTCCCGCACTGGCCGGTCCGGGTCCTGGGGCCCGCCTTCGGTCTCACCCAGGACTACATCGGCAAGCACCTCGGCATCCGGTTCCGCGTGGACAACAGCCGGAGCCTGCGTGAACTGGGCCTCACCTACCGCCCGATCGAGGAGACGGTCCTCGACCACTACGCGTCCTGGCGGCAGCGACGGCGCGCGAGACCGGCCACGCGAGACCGGCCACGCGAACGGCCACGAGACAAACCGCGGGATAAACCTCAACGGGACGAAGGTCACAGGAACGTATCGGACAAGTGACCTATCAATCTTCACACTTGTCACACACATTGGTTAGGTTAAGCGTCGGCCGCACGACTCTCTCCGGCGAATCCGCCGCGTCGTAAGGCCCAGCAAGGAAGGAGTACGTCTCCCATGGCGCCGGAACGAACCCCGCGCCCCGGAGGAATCAGCCTCCCGGGAATGCGCAACTCCGCGCTCGCCACGGCGGCTCTCACCTCCGTGGCCCTGCTCTCGCAGACCACGGGCGCGGCAGCCGCCACAGGGGACGACAGCCCGAGCCGTGACGAGGTCCAGCAGCGCGTCAACAGCCTCTACGACCGGGCCGAGAACGACACGGGCACCTACAACGCGACCCGCGCGGGGAAGTTCCCTCGACAGCGCGGCGCGGCGCCGGCCGACGGTGAGCGTCGGAACGCCGCCCCGGCGAGCACCGGTGCCCGCCAGTCGGCCGACCCGGCCCTCGCCGAAGTCACGCGGCAGTGGTTCGAGGCGGCCCGCGACAAGGTGGGCCCGACCCTCCGGGCGTCCCTTCCGGCCGACCGGACACCGGCCCGTCCGGCCACCGCGCCCCGGCCCGCGCCTCCCGCGGAACGACCGGCGCAGCGCGAGCCGCTCGCACTGGAGAACCGGACGACTTCCGAGCGAGCGGTCCCGGACCTGGCCGCCGGCTCCTCCGCCCCGGCGCTGCCGAGCGCGCCCGAGACGCGGCCGGACGCCCTGCGGGCACTGCCCGCCGCCGACGATCCGGGGCGGTCGCCGCTGCACGCGGCCAAGGAGCGCAACCGTCAGAAGCTCGAGCGGGCCCGCGAGTTGCTGGCCACCGCCCAGAGCGCGCAGTCGGCCAGTACGCAACTGCCCAGTACGCAGGCGCCCAGTACGCAACTGCCCGGCGCGGAGCTGTTCAGCGCCCCGCCGGCCGTCGAGTCCCGCCCGGTCGAGGACATCTGGCAGACCGCGCCCCAGCAGGCCATCGACGAGACCGGGCCCCAGTGGCTGGCCCAGCCCGAGACTCAGCCCCAGACTCAGGCCCCCTACCAGGCCGACTTCACCGCGAGCTTCCCTGACCTGTCCAGCCTGTCGGCGGCCCCGGACCACCCGCCCGCCTACGCGCCCACCCCCACGCCCGACCTGCCGGTACCCCCGGCCGACCCGCTCACCTCGGGCCTGCCCTTCATCCCGAGCCCCGCGCCGGCCCCCGCCGCGGACTTCCCGGTCGCTCCGGCGCCCGTACCCGCGGTCGCTCCCCCGGTCGCCCCGGCTCCCGTGCCCACGGCCGATCTCGCCGCGGCCCCGAACCCCGCGACCACGGCCGGTCTCCCCGCCCTTACCGCGGACCCCGGGTACGACACGAAGGCCGCCAAGGTGGTCGACTTCGCGCGGGCCCAGATCGGCAGGCCGTGCGTGTGGGGTGCGTCCGGGCCGGGGTCGTACGACTGCTCCGGACTGACCCAGGCCGCGTGGAAGGCCGCCGGGGTCGCGCTGCCGCGCACCGCGCAGGCCCAGGCGAGCGTGGGCACGGTGATCCCGCTCACCGATCTGCGGGAGGGGGACCTGGTCTTCTTCCACGACGACCTGAGCCATGTCGGCGTGTACACCGGCAACGGCATGATGGTCCACGCCCCGGGCCCGGGGGCGTACATCCGCGAGGAACCGCTCCTTTCCGTCGGCGAGTCGGCGATCCGCGGCGCGGTGCGCACCGTCTGACGTGACGGTCACGGTGCCGTCCGTGACCGTCAGGTGCCGCCGTCCGTCACGTGCGTACGGCTCCGCCCCCTGCGGCACCCCGCTCCCGCAGGACTCTGGACGCCCCGTCCGTACCTGACCTAGGCTTCATGGCAAGCGCTTTCTAGACGGGCAGCATGCCCATGCCTGAGCGTGGCTCACGCACCACCCCTTCCGGCTCCACCCGACCGACCCTGCGCTCGGTTCCGCCGCCGGCCCGCACTCTCAGCCGTCGCGGGTGGGCGCGGAAAGGAAGCGTCTCGTGCCGCACCGCGAACCGCAGGTCCCGCCGCAGCCGTTCAGCCGCAAGTCGTTCCTGCGGGGCATGGCCGCCGTCGGCGTCGCCCCGCTGCTCCCGGCCCTCCTCCCCTCCCCCGCCCGGTCCGCGCCGTCGGGCGGGCCGGCATTCCCCTTGACCCGGGCGGGCGCCGCCGTCGACGTGTTCGTGGACGCGGCGGACGACCCCGCCGTGGTCCGCGCGGCCGGGGACCTCCAGGCGGACGTGGAACGGGTCGGTGGCGTACGGCCGCGGCTGCTGCACGCGCTGCCCGAGCGGACGGCGCTGCTGGTCGTGGTGGGCACGCTCGGCGCGAGTCCGGTCGTGGACCGGCTGGTCGCCGACCGGAGGCTGGACGTCTCGGGGGTGAAGGGGCGCTGGGAGGCCTCGGTGACCCAAGTGGTGGAGCGCCCGCTGCCGGGCGTGGACCGGGCCCTGGTCATCGCGGGCAGCGACCGGCGCGGCACGATCTTCGGCGTCTACGACACCTCGGAACGCATCGGCGTCTCGCCCTGGTACTGGTGGGCCGACGTGCCCGTGGAGCGCCGCGACACCGTGACCGTGCCCGCGGGTCCCCTCAAGCGGTACGAGCCGTCCGTCCGTTACCGGGGCATCTTCATCAACGACGAGCAGAACCTGACCACTTGGTCCCACCGGACCCAGGAGCCGGACAAGAACATCGGCCCGGAGACGTACAAGCGGGTCTTCGAGCTGCTGCTGCGTCTGAAGGCCAACTACCTCTGGCCCGCCATGCATCCGTACTCCGACTTCTTCAACAAGCACCGCGAGAACCCCGAACTCGCCGACCGCTACGGCATCGTCGTCGGCTCCAGCCACCCCGAGGCGCTGCTCCGCAACGGCGTCCACGAGTGGGAGCCGTGGGCCAAGGAGCATCCCGGCGTGGACGGGACCCCGCCGGTCTACGACTACACGGTGAACCCGGCCGTCATCTCCGCCTACTGGAGAGCCCGGGCGAGACAGAACGCGTCGTACGAGAGCAGTTGGACCCTCGGCATGCGCGGGCTGCACGACAGCGCGCTGGAGACGAAGTACGCGACGACGATCCCGGAGAAGGTGGTGGTGATGAACGACATCATCGCCGACCAGCGCCGGATCCTGGCCGAGGAGGTCGGCACCGCGGCCGAGCCGCAGATCTTCATCCCGTACAAGGAGGTCCTGGAGCTGTACAACGCGGGCGTTCAGGTCCCCGAGGACGTCACGCTGATCTGGCCCGACGACAACCACGGCAACATGCGCCAGCTGCCGAACGACGCCGAGCGGGCCCGGCCGGGCGGCAACGGCATCTACTACCACCTCTCCTACTGGGGCCGCCCGCGCAGCTATCTGTGGCTGGACACCACCCAACTGGCCAAGGTCTGGCAGGAGTTGCGTCGGGTGTACGAGCACGGCGTCGACCGGATGTGGATCTTCAACGTTGGGGACGTCAAGTCGATCGAGACCGGGCTGTCCTTCTCCCTGGACATGGCCTGGGACGTGGACCGCTGGAAGGCCGACGGGGCGAACGACGTGGAGGCCTTCGTCGCCGAGTGGGCGGGGCGGCAGTTCGGGCGGCGGTACGGCCGGGAGATCGCCGCGATCCGTACCGAGTACTACCGTCTCGCGGCCGAGCGGCGGCCGGAGTTCATCGACCGCGCGATGTTCTCCGTGGTCCATCACGGCGACGAGGCCGGACGCCGGCTGGCGTCCTACGACCGGCTGCTGGAGCGGACCCGGGCACTGGGCGCCAAGCTGCCCGAGGCGTACCGGGACGCCTACTACGAGCTCGTCGAATACCCGGTGCACGGGGCCTACTTGATGAACCTGAAGTACTACTGGGCGGACCGCAACGCGCTCGCGGTGCGGCAGGGTCGCGGGGCCGGGACCAACCGCTTCGCGGACCTGGCCGAGGCCGCGCACACGGCGGAGGCGGCGATCACCCGGCGGTACAACACCGAGGTGGCGGGCGGGAAATGGGACGGGATCGTCAATCCGTACCCCTCCCAGATCCCCAAGGCGCCCGGCCGACCGGCCGTCACCCGGCTCGCCCGGCAGGAGACCTCGGGGCTCGGGGTGGCGGCCGAGGGCAACGAGACCGGAGCGGTCCGGCCGCTGTCGTTCTCCTCCTACACCCGGGACCGCCGCTTCGTGGACGTCTTCACCACCGGTTTCCTGCCCGTGGACTGGACGGCCGAGGCCGGCGCGCCCTGGGTGCTGCTGAGCACGGCGGGCGGTTCGGTCACCGAGCAGACGCGGGTCTGGGTGGAGATCGACTGGGCGCGTGCTCCCGAGGGCACCCACGACGTCACGGTCACCGTGTCCGGCGCCGGGCGGCAGGTCGAGGTGCCGCTGCGGGTGGTCAACGACGGGGAGCGGGCGCGCGGACGGGCGCGGGGCTTCGTGGAGGCCCACGGCTACGTCTCGATCGACGCCGTGCACACCGAGAGGCGGATCGCGCGCGGCGGCGCCCGCTGGCGGACCGTACGCGGACTGGGCCGGCGCAGCGCCGCGCTCGAAGCCGTGCCGTCGACGGCCGCGTCCGTGACCGACGACATCTCCCGCCGGGCGCCGGAGCTGAGGTACCGGGTGCGCTTCGCGGGCACCGGGACCTTCCCGGTCACCGTCTTCCGGCTGCCGTCCCTGGACGAGCGCGGGCACCGGCGGCTGGCCGTCGCTCTCGACGACGGGCCGGTCACCGTCCTGTCGGGCCAGGCGATCGCCACCGGCAACCGGGGCGACGCGTGGGCCCGCAACGTCGAGGAGGGCGTCGAGAAGCTGACCGCGCACGTGACCGTGCCCGAACCCGGTGAGCATGTGCTGCGGCTGTTCATGGTCGACGCGGCGATCACGGTGGACCAGATCGTCATCGACACCGGCGGTCTGCCGGGCAGCTATCTCGCGCCGCCGGAGAGCTATCACCCGGTGTTCAACCCGGACCCGGCCTACGGGCCGGGGCTGGACGTTCCCGTCGTGTAGTGCCGCGTCCCCGTGTGGGCCGCCGGTCCCCCGCGCCGGTGGCCCACACGGTTCCGCGCAGGCCGCGCGCCGGAAGACGGACGCGGCCTGGTCCTCCCGCCTCGTGCGCCGGAGCGCCCGATGTGCTGGAGTACATCCGAGAACGTCGCTGTTGCTCGACTGGATTCTGTAACAGCGAGAGGCTGTGCCGGTATGGGTACAACTGCGTACGCGGACGGGCCTGACACACGGAGAGGGACATGGCACAGGGGCTGGCCGGAGCCTACGAACGCATGGCGTCGGTGGCCGTCGCGGCACTGCACGAGCACGACCCCGAGCGGCTGTGGCCCCTGCTGGCGGCCGCTCTGCCCGAGCTGTGCGGCGGCGACGCCGTGATCTACAAGCTCGACGACTGGAACGAGCGCGCGGGCACGGTGGGCCTCTCCCCCGGCAGCGACACGGCGCTCGACCGGCTGGAGGGCGAGGCGATCGGCCTGCTGCGGGCGGGCTACCCCTTCGCCGGGCACTACGCGCACGGGCCCGGCAGGACGCCCGTCACGGCACGCCAGGTGGTCGGAGCGTCCTGGTCGGCCAGCCCGACCGCGCGTCTGCTCGACGACCTCATGGACGTGGACCACGTCCTGGGGATACCGCTCCCGCAGTCGACCACCCCGATCACCGGCTGTCTCGTCTACCGCTCCGGCCGGGACTTCACCGACGACCAGGTCCGCCTCGCCGAGCGCCTGCAACCCCTGCTGGCCGCGGTCGAGCAGCAGCGGCAGCTTCTGCAGCGGTGGCAGCGGCTGGCCACCGCGCACGGGGACACCGCCGAGCCGGTCGCGGACCTGGGCCTGACCCCGCGGGAGACGACCGTCCTCCTGCTGCTCACCGACGCCCTCACGGCGAGTGCGATGGGCCGCCGGCTGGGCATCTCCGACCGTACGGTCCACAAACACATCGCCAACATCTACCGCAAGCTCGGCACGCACGACCGCATCAGCACGGTGCTGCGGGCCCAGCGGCTGGGGCTGGTGCCGACGCCGTCGGGGGCCGCGTCGGCGCGCTGAGCGGGCGGGCCCGCGTCAGCGCGGCAGGGCTTCCGCCATGGCTACGGCGGACGGGTCCAGCGCCCTCTCCCCGTCCTCGATGTCCCAGAGCGCGTTCTGCAGCAACCGTCCCCGCGTCCAGCCGGCCGCGCGTCGGCGGTCCAGGCCGAGCGTCTCGGTGAGCAGGTCGAAGCGGCGCCGTACGACGCGTGACGGGTCCCCCGCGGCCTCCACCTGGTCGCACCGGCTGTTCAGGGCGGGCCACAGGTCGAAGCCGGGGTCCCCGGCGAGCGGTTCGGGGTCGATGGCGAGCCAGGGCTCGCGGTCGGCGGCGAGGACGTTGTCGTAGTGCAGGTCCCAGTGCAGCATCCGGTCGCCCGGCTCGTCGGCCAGTTCGGCCACCGCCGACGCCCAGTCGCGCAGCAGACGCCGGTCGGCGGGATCCGCCAACGCCTGCGCCGACCGCGGGACCTGCTCCAGCATCGCGGCCGCGATGTCCCCGAGACCGCGCAGCTCCGGTGGGGCGGGGACGGCCACCAGCCTCGCCAGCAGTCCGGCCAGGATGCCCATGGCCGTGTCGTCGTCCTCGACCGACGCCAGGGACCGGCCCCCCAGCCGTTCGAGCAGCATGCTCCCGTTCTCCGGGTCGTGGTCCAGCAACCGCACCATCCCGTCGCCGTCCCAGGCGCGCAGCCCGACGAGCGCGGCGGTGACCTCCTCCCGCGGCAGCTGAAGCTTCAGCACCGCCCGGTGACCGTCCGCACGCACCACCGGCAGCACCAGCGACGCCTCCCCGGAACCCGGTGCCCCGTCGCGCCTCAACTCCCAGCGTTCCAGAACCTCCGCGGCCAGAGCGGGCAGCCGGGCGATCCAGTCCCGCCCCTCCTCCCCGAAGGCCCTGGCGTACGACGCGATCAGCCCGTCGGGGACCTCGACCGGGGCTGACGTACGCATGACGGATTCCCTTCGACGGCGGCGTCGGCCTCTTTCCCCCAACCTATCGACCAACGGTGCGGGCCTTGCCGCAGACTGGGTCCTCGTCGCTCTGGTCGCCGTGGCGGAGGGAGAAGGATGCAGCCCGGACCGGGTGAGGAGGAGACGGACGCCGCGGAACTCCGCGCACGGTTGCGGCATGTCCGCTGGATCGGTGGCGGCAGCGGAGGGGGCAAGTCGACCACGGCGCGACGGCTCGCCGGGCGCCACGGGTGGCGTCTGTACGCGACCGACGACGTCATGGCGGAGCACGCCCGACGGGCCACGCCTGAACAGGCCCCCCTGCTGCACGAGTTCATGGCCATGGACATGGACGAGCGGTGGGTGGACCGCTCTCCGGACGTGATGCTGGAGACGTTCCACTGGTTTCACGGCGAGGGCTTCGGCCTGATCGTCGAGGACCTGCTGCGGCTGCCGCGGGAGCCGGATGTCGTCGTCGAGGGGTTCCGGCTGTTGCCGCGGCTCGTGAAACCCCTGCTCGCCGCTCCCGAACAAGCCGTCTGGCTCCTGCCCACACCCGGCTTTCGCCAGGCCGCCTTCCAGAGCCGGGCCGTGCCGGGTGAAGGGTTCGTGTGGAGGACCGGCGATCCGGCCACGGCCGCCCGCAATCTCGCCGCCCGCGACGAGATGTTCACGCGACGGCTCCAGGAGGAGACCACGCGTCTCCATCTGCACACCGTCCGGGTCGACACCACGATGACGGAGGACGACCTCGCCGAGCGGGTGAGCGTGGTGTTCCGCGTGCGGCCGTCCTCGTGAGCCGCCGCCTCTCCGCGCGGGTCAGGTTCTCGTCTACGACGGTGGGGCGTCCGCCGACCCTGCCGCGGGAGCGGGCGTGGGCTCCAGCACGAAGACGGGGATCACACGGTCGGTCTTCTCCTGGTATTCGGCGTACGGCGGATACGCGGTGACCGCGCGCTTCCACCACTCGGCCTTCTCGTCCCCGGTGATCTCACGGGCCGTCATGTCCCGGCGCACGGCCCCGTCCTGAAGCTCCACGTGCGGGTCGGCCTTCAGGTTGAGGTACCAGACCGGGTGACGCGGGAAGCCGCCCTTCGAGGCCACGGCCGCATACCGCCCCTCGTGCTCCACGCGCATCAGCGGGACCTTGCGGATCTTGCCGCTCGTCGCGCCGCGCATCGTGACGATGACCACGGGCAGACCCGTGTCCCAGAGCGTCGTCCCCTCAGTGCCACCCGAACTCTCGTACAGCTCGACCTGTTCGCGGATCCACTGCGCCGGACTCGGTACGTACTCGCCCTCAAGAGGCATCGCGGCCACCCCACCGTCGCGTACGGGTTGTGTCGAGCAGTTCAACACACGCACCGCGCGGATTCATAGACCGCTCCAAGGGACACAGGTGGTCCATTGCGTGCCGGTCGGCGGGGGCTTCCCGCCCCCGCCGACCGGTACGGACCTCCCGTCAACTCGTGCTGCAGGGCGCGCCGTTGAGGGTGAACGCGGTCGGAGCCGCGTTCGTGGCTCCCTTGGTGCCGATGAAGCCGACGCTGACGGAGCCGCCGACGGGGATGGTGTTGGTGTAGGAGGCGGGGGTGACGTTGACCGTGCCGCCGCTCTGGGTGGCGGTGCCGCCCCACATGTTGGTGACGGTCTGGCCGTCGGCGAAGGTGAAGCCGAGCTTCCAGCCGGTGACGGCGGCGGTGCCGGTGTTGCGGACGGCGATCTCGCCCTGGAAGCCGCCCTGCCAGTCGCCCACGACGCGGTAGCCGACGGAGCAGGTGCCCGTGGGCGCGTCGTCGGTGGTGACGTTCACCGTGGCCGAGCGGGCGGAGCGGTTGCCGGCGGCGTCGCGGGCGTAGACGGCGAAGGTGTACGCCGTGTCGGCGGTCAGGCCGGTGAGTGTCGTGGAGGGGGTGGCGGAGGAGGCCACCGCGGTCTCCGAGGTGCCGTTGACGCGGACCACGTCGTAGCGCGTCACGCCAACGTTGTCGGAGGACGCGGCCCAGGTCAGCGTGGCCGAGGTGGCGGTCACGGCGGAGGCCGTCGGGGTGCCGGGGGCGGTCGGTGCCTGGGTGTCGGCGGTGCCGCCACCGAAGATCGTGGCTTCCTTCGACGTCTGGGCGATTCCGTTGGCGCCGTTGAAGATGCGCTGGCCCCACGAGCTCAGACGGCTCGGGTCGAAGTCGATCGCCAGGTCGAGGATCGGGTCGGTGTTGCCGCTCCAGGACCAGGCCAGGTAGCCGAGGTCGAGTTGCTCGGCGGTGGCCATCATGGTGTCCTCGTCGGGGTCGCCCCACTGGTCGGCGGGACCGCCGAACTCACCGATGAGGAGCGGGAGTTTGGCGTTGACGAAGGCGTTGAGGTAGTCGGTGATCTCCGCCGCGGTGTCGAAGACGCTGTACATGTGGATCGAGAAGATCAGGTTGCCGGTGGTGTCGGCGTCGTAGACGCTCTGGGCGTTGGCGCGCATGACGCCCTGCCAGTCCTGGCCCCAGTTGGGCGCGTCCACCATGATCGTGTGCTGGAAACCGGCGGTCCGCAGCTTCTGGATCGCGGCGATGGTGGGGGCGGTCCAGCCCGCGGGGTTGGTGTTGCCCCAGGGCTCGTTGCCGATGTTGATGATGATGTAGTTCTCCTGGCCGGCCAGGACGTTCTTCAGGCCGATCCAGTAGTCGGCGGCCTGGTCGAGGGTGCCGGCCGCGGCCTCCTCGCCGTAGCCGGTGGTGTCGTGCACCTCCAGGACGCAGATGAGCCGGTTGGCCTTGCACTGGGTGATGACGTTGGCCACGTCCGCGGCGCTGTTGGCGGTCCAGCGATGGCCGTCGGCGAGGACGACACGGACCGTGTTGGCGCCCAGGGCCTTGACGTCGGCCAGGGACTGCGTCTCGTTCGGGTACCAGGTGTGGGCGTGGTTGACGCCCCGCATCACGAAGTCGTTGCCGTTGGCTTCGAGCAGGCGGCCGTTGCTGATGTGGAGGCCGGTGGCCCGCGTGCCGGACGGCTCCGCCACCGCGACGGCCGGGAACAGCGCTCCGAGCAGGGCGATCCCCAACAGGGTCGCGAGTCCGGCCAGTAAACGAACCAGTGTCGTGCTTCTTGTTCTTCTCACTGCGACTCCAAGAGTGAGCGCCAAGAAACTCAGGCATCAGAGGAAACAGGGGTGGGAGCGCTCCCATAGAAGCCACTGCGACACGTACACGTCAAGACTTCGCGCACACAGCGAGGCGGAAGGCCCCTGCCTCAGCCCGTCAGGGACAGGACGTGGACCTGCCATGCGTCCAGCGCCACGAACAGGCCCGCGTCGGCCAGTTCGTCGCCCGCGCGGTCGTACGTCTGCCCCGTGAGCAGGTCGGTCAGCCGGTGCTCGCGGCCCCGGAGGTCGTCCCACGGCAGCGGCACCCGCGCCTGGGCCGGGCGGCCGGAGTCGTTGACGACGACCAAGTGACGCGCATCCGTGTCCGTCCAGCTCCAGGCCAGCAGGGCGCGGTGGCTGTCGTTGTCCGGCCAGCCCGTCGGGGTCAGTTGGCGCCATGCGCCACGGCGTACGGCGGACGCGGCCTCCAGCAGGCGGCCGTAGAACTCCCGGGTCGGCTCGTCCACCGGTTCCTCGGGCCTGCGGGCGAGGAAGACGGGCGGGCGGACGCGGCGGCCCTCGAACTGGCCCTCGTGCCAGAGGGCCGCGCCGGGGAGGGTCGCGACGGTCACGGCCGCGGCCCGGCCGCGCGCGCCGGGGAAGGTGGCGACGGCGCGGGGTTCGTCGTGGTTCTCCAGGAAGCGCACCAGGCCCTGCTGGTAGGAGAGGTCGGCGTGCAGGTGGGCGCGCACGGAGTCGGCTTCCTCGTGGGCGAGGCGGTCGTGGAGCCGTTTGTCGTAGCAGTGGTCGAAGCCCTGCTGCTGGAGGGCCGATTCGAGGTCCCAGTAGGCCTCGGCGACGAACAGGAGGTGAGGGTGGCGCTCGCGCACGCGCGGGATGACGTACGGCCAGAAGTCGTCGGCGGGGATCGGGCCCGCGCGGTCTCCCCAGGTCTTGGCGAAGACGTCGTTCATCAGCAACATCGCCATGTCGCAGCGCACACCGTCCGCCTGGTCGCCGACGGAGATCAGCGTGTCGATCGCGGCCGCCCTCAACTCGTCGCTGAAGGCGTTCAGTTGGACCACGTCCGGCCACGGCGCGAAGAAGGGGTCCCGGCCCCGGGCGTAGATGTGTCCGCCGGTCTCCAGGAAGGCGTCCGGAGCGTGGGCCAGGTCCTCCGGGGTGCCCTGGATGAGGCAGTCGGGGCGGTCGGTGAGCCAGGGGTGGTCCGGGGCCACGTGGTTGGGGACGTGGTCGAGGATCAACTTCAGCCCGCGTGAGGCCAGTTGGGCGCGAGCGGCGGCCAGTCCTTCCGGGCCGCCGAGGGAGGCGTCGACGACGTAGTTCCGTACGCAGTACGGGGATCCGGCGATGTCCGTCTCGGTGACGTCGGGCAGGGCGGCCCGGAAGGACGCCATCAGGCCCTCGTCGCGCAGGGCGATCCGCAGTCCGGCGGGGCTGCGCTCCCAGACGCCCATCAGCCAGACGGTGTCGATGCCGGGCCTGGCGACCTCGTCCCAGACCTCGCCGGGCACATCGCCCAGGGTGACGGGGCGGCCGTAGCGGCGGCTCAACTCCCCCAGCCAGACGAGCGTGTTGATCTCGTAGATCACCGTCACGACAGCGGCTCCTCCCGCTCGCCCGTGGACCGCTCGCCCGTGGACCGCTCGCCCGTGGACCGCTCGTCCACTGGCCGCTCGTCCACGGGCCGCAGCGACTCCCGTCCGCCCTGGTGCCACTGGTCGGCGCTGATGGTGTGGAACAGCGTCACGGTGGCCGCGACCAGGCCGGTCCAGCCGGTCTGGTGGGAGGCGCCGAGGCCGGCGCCGTTGTCGCCGTGGAAGTACTCGTAGAAGAGGATCAGGTCCTTCCAGTGCGGGTCCTTGGCGAACACGCTCTGCGCCCCGTGCACGGGCCGGTGGCCGTCCGTGTCGGGCAGGAAGGTGGAGGTGAGCCGGTCGGAGATCTCGCGGGCGACCTCGTAGAGGTTGAGCCGGCGCCCGGAGCCGGTCGGGCACTCCACCGTGAAGTCGGGGCCGTGGTAGCCGTGCAGGTTGAGCAGGGCGCGGATGAGGAGGATGTTCATCGGGAACCACACCGGGCCGCGCCAGTTGGAGTTGCCGCCGAACATGCCCGAGTCGGACTCGGCGGGCAGATAGCCGACGCCGAACTTCTGGCCGTGCACCTCGAAGGTGTACGGGTGCTCGGCGTGGTGGCGGGAGAGCGAGCGGATGCCGTGCGGGCCGAGGAACTCCTTCTCGTCGAGCATGCGGGCCAGGATGCGGCGCAGCCGGTCCTCGCCGAACAGGGCGAACAGATACCGGCCGTCGACGGTGGGGTCCGCGCTGGCGTGCTGGGTGACGAAGGCCTCGACGGCCGGGTGTCGCCTGATGAAATCCTTTGCTCCTTCTACGAGTTGAGGGAACCGCTGGTCGGTCCGGCCGCCGATGACGCTGGTCGCCGCCAGCGGTATCAAGCCGACCAGGGACCGCACCTTCAGCCGGGTCGCGCTGCCGTCGGGCAGGCGCAACACGTCGTAGAAGAAGCCGTCCTCCTCGTCCCACAGGCTGGCGTTGTCGCGGCCGATGCGGTTCATGGCGACGGCGATCCAGGCGAAGTGCTCGAAGAGCATCTGGGCCTGCTCGACGTAGACCGGGTTCTCGACGGCGAGTTCGATGGCGATGTCCAGGAGGTTCTGGCAGTACAGGGCCATCCAGGCGGTGCCGTCGGCCTGGTCGAGGTGGCCGCCGGTGGGCAGGGGCGCGCTGCGGTCGAAGACGCCGATGTTGTCGAGGCCGAGGAAGCCGCCCTGGAAGACATTGTTGCCGTCGACGTCCTTGCGGTTGAGCCACCAGGTGAAGTTCTTCATCAGCTTCTGGAAGGCGTTCTCCAGGAAGGCGCGGTCGGCCCTGCCGGTGCGGTGCTTCTCCAGTTCGTAGACGAAGAGCACCGCCCAGGCATGCACGGGCGGGTTGACGTCGCCGAAGTTCCATTCGTACGCCGGGATCTGGCCGTTGGGGTGCAGATACAGGCGGCGCAGCAGCACGTCCAGCTGGCCCTTGGCGAAGCCGATGTCGACCATGGCCAGGGGGAGGGTGTGGAAGGCGAGGTCCCAGGCGGCGAACCAGGGGTACTCCCAGGTGTCCGGCATCGACATGATCTCGTCGTTGACCATGTGGTACCAGGAGCTGTTGCGGACGCGCGGGTCGGCGGAGAGCGGGTCGACGCCGTGCTCGGCGAGCCAGCGTTCGACGTCCAGGTAGTAGTACTGCTTGCTCCAGAGCATCCCGGCGAGTGCCTGGCGGACGAGGCGGCGCTCCTCCTCGCCCATGCCGTCGGGGGCGAGGGCGGCGTAGAAGGCGTCGGCCTCGGTGCGGCGGGTGTCCATGGTCGGGCCGAACTCGCCCCAGGCGTCGGTGAGTTCGGTGTCGGTCAGGCGCAGGCGGAGACGGGCGCTGTCCCCTGCGGGGATCGTCAGCACCTGGTGCACGGCGGCCTTGGTGCCGGTGCCCTCCGGGTTGACCGCGACCGTCTCGCCGTGGACCACGCGGCGGTCGATGCCGTCCTTGACGTAGGGCGCGCTGTTCGGGGTGCCGAAGATCCGTTCGTCGTTGGTCTCGTTGTCGGTGAAGAGGGTCTCGCCGCCCTCGAAGTAGAGCCTGCGGGTGCCGAGTTCGTCGTGGTCGGCCCGGATCGCGCCCTGGTCGCGGGTCAGGCGGGGCACCGCGGTGCCGCCGGCCCAGGACCAGGTGTGGCGGAACCACAGGGTCGGAAGGAGGTGCAGGACGGCCTCGTCGGGGCCGCGGTTGTGGGCGGTGATCTCGACCAGGAGGTCTTCGGGGCCGGCCTTGGCGTACTCGACGACCACGTCGAAGTAGCGGTCCTCGTCGAAGACGCCGGTGTCGAGGAGCTCGTACTCGAAGTCGCGGCGGCCCCGGGCGCGGTTGGTGGCGACGAGGTCGCCGTAGGGGAACTCGCCCTGGGGGTACTTGTAGAGGTACTTCATGTACGAGTGCGTGGGCGTGTTGTCGACGTAGAAGTAGTACTCCTTGACGTCCTCGCCGTGGTTGCCCTCGGCGTTGGTCAGGCCGAACATCCGCTCCTTGAGGATCGGGTCGCGGCCGTTCCACAGGGCCAGGGCGAAGCACAGCCGCTGTTTGTCGTCGCTGACGCCGGCGATGCCGTCCTCGCCCCAGCGGTAGGCGCGGGAGCGGGCCTGGTCGTGGGTGAAGTACGACCAGGCGTCGCCGTTGCTGCTGTAGTCCTCCCGGACGGTGCCCCACTGACGCTCGCTCAGGTACGGCCCCCAGCGCCGCCAGGGCACCGTCCCCGCGTCCGCCTCCGCCAGTCGCCGCCGCTCGGCATCCGGTGCGCCACTGCCCGTCGCCATCGCCCGTCCTCCTCGCCGTCCGGCACCCGTGTCCGGACGTCCAGACTCGGGCGGGCGGGAGCGGGCCGCAATGGCGGTGGGCCATATGGAAGCGGGTGCCTCGGTTCCGGCGCCGAGGGGCTCGGAGGTTCCGGGGCTCAGGCGATCTCGACCAGCAGGTCACCGCCCTCCACCTGCTGGATCTTGTTGATGGCGAGGCGGGAGACCCGGCCGGCCTTCGGGGCGGTGATGGCGGCCTCCATCTTCATCGCCTCGATGGTGGCGACCGTGGCGCCGGCGTCCACCTCGTCGCCCTCGGCGACGGTGAGGGTGACGACTCCGGCGAACGGCGCGGCGACATGGCCGGGGTCGGAGCGGTCGGCCTTCTCGGTGGCGGGGATGTCGGAGGAGGCGGCGGTGTCCCGGACCTGGATGGGGCGCAACTGGCCGTTCAGGGTGGACATCACCGTGCGCAGGCCGCGTTCGTCGGCCTCGCCGACGGCCTCCAGGGCGATGAGGAGCCGGACGCCGGGCTCCAGGTCGACGGCGTACTCCTTGCCCGGGCGCAGGCCGTAGAAGAAGTCCTTGCTGTCGAGGAGGCTGGTGTCGCCGTAGCTCTGACGGTGGGTCTCGAACGCGCGGGTCGGGCCGGGGAAGAGCAGGCGGTTGAGGGTGGCGCGGCGGTCCTTCTCCAGTCCGGTGCGGTCCTCGGCGGTGAGCTCCTGGACGGGCTTGGCCTCGGCGCGGCCCTCCAGGGCCCGGCTGCGGAAGGGCTCCGGCCAGCCGCCGGGCGGGGTGCCGAGTTCGCCGCGCAGGAAGCCGATGACGGAGTCGGGGATGTCGAAGCGGTTCGGTGTCTGTTCGAACTCCTCGGGGCTGACGCCGGCGCCGACCAGGTGCAGGGCGAGGTCGCCGACGACCTTGGAGGAGGGCGTGACCTTCACGAGGTGGCCGAGGATGCGGTCGGCGGCGGCGTACATCGCCTCGATGTCCTCGAAGCGGTCGCCGAGGCCGAGGGCGACGGCCTGGGTGCGCAGGTTGGACAGCTGGCCGCCGGGGATCTCGTGATCGTAGACGCGTCCGGTCGGGGAGGCGAGGCCGGCCTCGAAGGGGGCGTAGATGCGGCGGACGCTCTCCCAGTAGGGCTCCAGGTCGCCGACGGCCCGCAGGTCGAGGCCGGTGGGCCGGTCGGAGTAGTCGGTCGCGGCGACGATCGCCGACAGCGACGGCTGGGAGGTCGTCCCGGCCATGGAGGCCACCGCTCCGTCCACCGCGTCCGCGCCCGCCTGGACGGCCGCCAGGTAGGTGGCGAGCTGGCCGCCGGCCGTGTCGTGGGTGTGGATGTGCACGGGGAGGTCGAACTCGCGGCGCAGCGCGGAGACCAGCTTGGCGGCGGCGGGGGCGCGGAGCAGGCCCGCCATGTCCTTGACGGCCAGGACGTGGGCGCCCGCGTCGACGATCTGCTCGGCCAGCCGGAGGTAGTAGTCGAGGGTGTAGATCCGCTCGTTCGGGTCGGACAGGTCGGAGGTGTAGCACAGGGCGACCTCGGCGACGGCCGTGCCGGTCGCGCGGACGGCGTCGATGGCGGGCCGCATCTGGTTCACGTCGTTGAGCGCGTCGAAGATGCGGAAGATGTCGATGCCGGTGGCGGTGGCCTCCTGGACGAAGGCGTCGGTCACCTCCGTCGGGTACGGCGTGTAGCCGACGGTGTTGCGGCCGCGCAGCAGCATCTGGAGGCAGATGTTGGGCACGGCCTCGCGCAGGGCGGCCAGCCGGTCCCAGGGGTCCTCGGCGAGGAAGCGCAGGGCCACGTCGTAGGTGGCGCCGCCCCAGCACTCCAGGGAGAGCAGTTCGGGCAGGGTGCGGGCGACCACCGGGGCGACGGCGAGGAGGTCCTTGGTCCGCACCCGGGTGGCCAGCAGCGACTGGTGGGCGTCGCGGAAGGTGGTGTCGGTGACGCCGATGGTCCGCGACTCGCGCAGCCAGCGGGCGAAGCCCTCGGGGCCGCGGTCGGTGAGGATCTGCTTGGAGCCGGCGGCCGGTTCGGTGCCGGTGTCGACGCGGGGCAGCTTGGTCGTGGGGTCGATCAGGTCGGGCCGCTCGCCGTGCGGCTTGTTGACCGTCACGTCGGCCAGATAGGTGAGCAGCTTGGTGCCGCGGTCGGCGGAGTGCCGGGAGGTCAGCAGGTGCGGGCGCTCTTCGATGAACGACGTGGTGACGTGGCCCGCCTGGAAGTCCGGGTCGTCCAGGACGGCCTGGAGGAACGGGATGTTCGTGGCCACGCCCCGGATGCGGAACTCGGCCACGGCACGCCGGGCGCGGTTGACCGCGGTGGTGAAGTCCCGGCCCCGGCAGGTGAGTTTGACCAGCATGGAGTCGAAGTGCGCGCTGATCTCCGTGCCGGCGTGGGTGGTGCCGCCGTCGAGACGGATGCCCGAGCCGCCGGGCGAGCGGTAGGCGCTGATGCGGCCGGTGTCCGGGCGGAAGCCGTTGGCGGGGTCCTCGGTGGTGATACGGCACTGGAGGGCGGCGCCGCGCAGGGTGACCGTCTCCTGGGAGAGCCCGAGGTCGGCGAGGGTGGCGCCGGCGGCGATGCGCAGCTGGGCCTGGACGAGGTCGACGTCGGTGACCTCCTCGGTGACCGTGTGCTCGACCTGGATGCGCGGGTTCATCTCGATGAAGACGTGGTTGCCGTCGCGGTCGAGGAGGAACTCGACGGTGCCGGCGTTGCGGTAGCCGATCTCGCGGGCGAACCTCACCGCGTCGGCGCAGATCCGCTCGCGCAGTTCCGGGTCGAGGTTGGGCGCGGGCGCCAGCTCGATGACCTTCTGGTGGCGGCGCTGCACCGAGCAGTCGCGCTCGAACAGGTGGATGACGTTGCCCTGGCCGTCCGCGAGGATCTGGACCTCGATGTGGCGGGGGTCGACGACGGCCTTCTCCAGGAAGACGGTGGCGTCGCCGAACGCGGAGGCCGCCTCGCGGGCCGCCGCCTCGATGGACTCCCGCAGCTGTGCGGGGTCCTGGACCCGGCGCATGCCGCGTCCGCCGCCGCCGGCGACCGCCTTGACGAAGACGGGGAAGCCGATGTCGTCGGCGGCCCGGACCAGTTCGTCGATGTCGGTGGAGGGGGCCGAGGAGCCCAGTACGGGGACGCCGGCGGCGCGGGCGGCGGCGACCGCGCGGGCCTTGTTGCCGGTCAGTTCCAGGATGTCGGCGCTGGGTCCGACGAAGGTGATGCCCGCCTCCTCGCAGGCGCGGGCGAGCTCGGGGTTCTCGGAGAGGAAGCCGTAGCCGGGGTAGACGGCGTCGGCGCCGGCCTGCCGGGCGGCGCGGACGATCTCGTCCACGGAGAGGTAGGCCCGCACGGGATGCCCGGGTTCGCCGATCTCGTAGGCCTCGTCGGCCTTGAGCCGGTGCAGTGAGTTGCGGTCCTCGTGCGGGAAGACGGCGACGGTGCGCGCGCCGACCTCGTATCCGGCGCGGAAGGCGCGGATCGCGATCTCACCACGGTTGGCGACGAGTACCTTGCGGAGCATTCCCGTTCCCTTCGGCCTGCCGGTGAAGGACACCATGGTCTCGGCTGTGTCGGGTTCTGGCCATGAGAGGCGGGTCACGTGCCGCAGGGTGTTTTGCGGTGTTTCGCAGGGGAACCGGGACCGTTTCAGACCGGGCCGGGGGCCGAGTCGCCCTTGAGGCGTTCCAGGTCGGAGGGGCGGACCTGGATGACCAGGACCGCGATGAGGGCCGCGGCCAGGGTGAAGATGGCCGCCACCACGAAGGCGGCCGAGACCCCGGCGGTGAGGACCTCGTCGGCCCAGCGGCCCGGCAGTTGATTGGTGCGTTCGAACTGCGCCCGCTCGGCCGGGGTGGCCTGGGCGAGGAAGCGCGGGACCTGCTTCTCGGCCTCGTTGGTGCTGGCCGTGCCGAACATGGTGACCAGGATGGACAGCCCCAGCGAGCCGCCGACCTGCTGGGTGGCGTTGAGGAGGCCGGAGGCGGCGCCGGTCTCCTGGACGGACACGTTGGACAGCGCCATCAGGGTGAGCGAGACGAACTCCATGCCCATGCCCAGGCTGAAGACGAGCATCGGCCCGAGGACGCTGCCGGCGTAGGTGGAGTGGACGTCCGTGAGGGTGAGCCAGGCCAGGCCGGTCGCCGCGAGGACGGCGCCCACCACCATGAAGGGCTTGGGGCCGTAGGTGGGCAGGAACCGTGAGGCCAGTCCGGCGCCGATCGCGATGACCGCGCTGACCGGCAGGAAGGCGAGGCCGGCGGCGAGCGGGCTGAAGTCCAGCACGTTCTGCACGAAGAGCGTGAGGAAGAAGAACATGCCGAAGATCGCGGCGGCGAGGCAGAGCATGATGCCGTAGGTGCCCGCGCGGTTGCGGTCGGCGAACATGTGCAACGGCGTGATCGGCTGCCGGGATCTCCGCTCGACCAGGACGAAGACCGCGAGGACGACGACGGCCGCGCCGAAGGAGGCCAGGGTCAGCGCGTCCCGCCAGCCGTCCTGCGCGGCACGGATGAAGCCGTACACCAGCAGCACCATGCCCACGGTGGAGGTGAGGGCGCCGGTGATGTCGAAGCGGCCCGGGTGGCGTTCGGACTCCCTGATCCAGCGGGGGGTGGCGAGCACGATGAGCAGGCCGATGGGCACGTTGACGAAGAGCACCCACCGCCAGTTCAGCCACTCCACGAGGACGCCGCCGGCGAGCAGTCCGATCGCGCCGCCGCCCGCCGAGACCGCGGCGAAGACCCCGAAGGCCCGGTTGCGTTCCGGCCCTTCGCGGAAGGTCGTGCTGATCAGCGCGAGGGAGGTCGGGGAGGCGATGGCGCCGCCGACGCCCTGGAGGGCGCGTGCGGCGAGGAGTTGGCCGGAGTTCTGGGAGAGACCGCCGAGCAGGGAGGCGAGGACGAACAGCAGTACGCCGAAGACGAAGACCCGCCGTCTGCCGAGGATGTCCCCGGCCCGTCCGCCGAGGAGCAGCAGGCCGCCGAAGGTCAGCGTGTAGGCGTTGACCACCCAGGACAGGCTGGTGGTGGAGAAGTCCAGGGAGCGCTGGATCTCCGGCAGCGCGATGTTCACGATGGTGATGTCGAGGACCACCATCAGCTGGCAGGACGCGATGACCAGCAGGGCCATGGCGTTTCCACCACCGCCTGCTTTCTGCTGGGCGGTGGTCTGCGACGAGGAGTTCGGCTGCGCTGTACCCATGGCGTGTTGGGGCCCGGGGCCCCGGGTGGAGTCAGTGAACGGTTCCGTCCACTGTTCGACCGTACGCCCGCTTTGTGATCGTCACCACTCGATTGGCCGTATACGCCCCTGCGTCCGCGCACTCACTCCCAGACCACGACGTTGCGCCGGACCGGCACGGTGGAGGCGTCGGCGGCGAAGAGTTCGGGCGAGTGCGCGCGGATGCGCTCGATGTCGTCGAAGACGGCCCGCAGGTGGGTGCGCATGGCGGTGCGGGCGAGCGGGAGGTCGCCGCCGACGACCGCGTCGAAGATCTCGTGGTGCTGGGCGGCGAAGACGGCCGGGGAGACGTTCTCGTGCAGGCCCAGGCGTCGGGCCCGGTCGAGGTGGCCCTTGGCGGCGGCGACGGTCTTCCAGACGTCGCCGTGCCCGCCGAGCCGCATCAGGCCGTGATGGAAGGCCTCGTCCAGGGCGAAGAACTCCTCCAGACCGAGGTCGGCGCGCCGCTGGCGTGCGAGGTTGTCCCGCAGTTCCGCGACGACCGCGGTGTCGAGCCTGTCGGGCAGGCTGTCGAGGGAGGCGAGTTCCACGGCCTCGCGCAGGAACTGGGCGTCGGCGACCTGGGCCGGGTCGACCCGGGAGACGAAGGATCCGATCTTCGGGAAGACCTGCACCAGCCCTTCCTGGGCCAGCAGGATCAGGCTCTCGCGCACCGGGGTGCGGCTGACGCCCAGGGACGCGGCGAGTTCGTTCTCCGAGAGGGCGGCGCCCGGGGCGAGTTCGAGGGTCAGGACCATCTGACGCAACTTCAGGTAGATGTCGCGCCGACTCGTCCGCCCGTTCGTTTGAGCCATGCGCACATCGTACGTAGAGCCGCGGCACAAGTATTGCTCCTCTGTACGACAGATGCTTGTATACAAGTACTTCGCGACCACCAAGGAGCTCTGTGAGTCCCGTGAGCAAGATCGAACGTGCCGAGGTGCTCGTCGCCTCGCCCGGCCGCACCTTCGTCACCCTGCGCATCACCACCACCGACGGTGTCGTCGGCCTCGGGGACGCCACACTCAACGGCCGTGAGCTTGCCGTCGCGAGCTATCTGCGCGACCACGTGGTCCCGCTGCTGATCGGCCGGGACGCCGCCCGTATCGAGGACATGTGGCAGTACCTGTACAAGGGCGCCTACTGGCGGCGCGGCCCCGTCACCATGACCGCGATCGCCGCCGTGGACACCGCGCTGTGGGACATCAAGGGCAAGGTGGCCGGGCTGCCCGTCTACCAGCTCCTCGGCGGCCGCTCCCGCGACGGCGTCCTGGTCTACTCCCACGCCAGCGGCACCGACGTGCCCTCACTCCTGGACGACGTCGAGCGGTACCTGGAGATGGGCTACAAGGCCGTACGGGCGCAGGCCGCCGTGCCCGAGGTCGGGGGCACCTACGGCGTGCGCAAGGGCAAGGTCTACGAGCCGGCCGCGACCGAGCTGCCCGAGGAGCAGCCCTGGGACACCGAGGCGTATCTCGGTTTCGCGCCCACGTACCTGGAGGCCGTGCGGGAACGGTTCGGCTTCGGCTTCCACCTGCTGCACGACGTGCACCACCGGCTGACACCGATCGAGGCGGCCCGGTTCGGCAAGAGCGTCGAGGGCTGTCGGCTGTTCTGGATGGAGGACCCGACCCCGGCCGAGAACCAGGAGTCCTTCCGCCTGATCCGCGAGCACACCACCACGCCGATCGCGGTCGGCGAGGTCATGAACTCGATCTGGGACGTCCAGCACCTGATCACCGCACAGCTCATCGACTACGTCCGTACGACGGTCGTGCACGCCGGCGGCATCACCCATCTGCGGCGCATCTTCGACCTCGCCGCGCTCCACCAGGTGCGCACCGGCTCGCACGGGGCGACCGACCTCTCCCCCGTCAGCATGGCCGCCGCCGTGCACCTGGACCTCGCCGTGCCGAACTTCGGCATCCAGGAGCACATGGGCCATCCCGACGAGACCGCCGAGGTGTTCCGCACGGGGGTGACCTTCGCCGACGGCATGCTCCACCCCTCCGAGGAGCCCGGCCTCGGAGTCGAGTACGACGACAAGGCGGCCGAACGCTTCCCCTACCAGCGGCGCTATCTCCCCGTCGCACGCCGTCTCGACGGGTCGGTGCACGACTGGTGAGCGCCCCGCTGAGTCGTACGACGCTCTCCCGGCTGGCGCCCGAGCTGCGCCCCGAGGTCGATCCCGCCGAACTGCGCACCCGTGTCGTCCACTTCGGCCTCGGTGCCTTCCACCGGGCGCACCAGGCGGTCTACACCGAGCGGGCCGCCGCCCTGACCGGCGAGCCCTGGGGCATCGCGGCGGTCGCGCCCCGGTCGGCGGAGACGGTACGCGCCCTGCGGGAGCAGGACTGTCTGTACTCGCTGACCGAGCGCCGGCCGGACGGCGACCACTGCCGGGTGGTCGGCTCGGTCGTGGACGCGCTGGCCATGGGACCGGACGCCGGGGCCGTCGACGCGATGCTCGCGGACCCCGAGGTCACCGTCGTGACGCTGACCGTGACGGAGAAGGGCTACCAACGCTCCCCGGTGACGGGCGGGTTGGACACCGCGGCCGTCGCCGCCGACCTCGCCGCCGGTCCGGACGGCCCCCTCACCACCGTGATCGGGCGCCTTGCCGCCGGACTCGCCGCCCGGATGCGCGCGGGGGCGCCGCCGGTCAGCGTCGTCTCCTGCGACAACATGGCGGACAACGGGGGTGTGCTGCGCCGCGTGGTCGAGGACTTCGTACGGGCCTCCAACTGGCCGGACCGGGCACGGGTCCTGGAGCGGATGGCCGAGGCCGTGGCCTTCCCCTCGACGGTCGTCGACCGGATCGTGCCCGCGGTCGGGGAGGCCGATCGGGCCGGGGCGCTGGCCGCTCTGGGGGTGCGCGACGCGCTGCCGGTGACCGCCGAGCCCTATCGGCGGTGGGTGCTGGAGGACTCCTTCGCCGCGCCCCGGCCGCCCTGGGAGAAGGACGGCGCCCTGTTCGTCCCGGATGTGACGCCGTATCAGCTCACCAAGCTGCGGCTGCTCAACGGCTCCCACTCGGCGCTGGCGTACGTCGGCACGGCCGCCGGTCTCACCACGATCGCCGAGACCATGGCCACGGAGTGGGGCGAGCGGCTGGTGCGGGCACTGTGCGCGGAGGTCGCGCCCACCCTGCCCGCGGGCGGGCCCGATCCGGCCGGGTACGCCGACGACCTCGTGGCGCGTTTCCGCAACCCCGCGATGCGGCACCTGCTGCGGCAGATCGGCTCCGACGGATCATTGAAGATCCAGGAGCGCTGGCTGCCCGCCCTGCGGGAGCTGCGGGCCGACGGCGCCGGTACGCCGGTGCTCGAACTCGCCCTCGCCGCCTGGACGGTGAGCACCGGCCGGACGATGCCGGTGCGTGACCTGCTGGGATCCGTGGGCGCGGCCGACCTGGCGGAGGACGACAGCTTCGTCGCCGCCGTCACGGACCGGATCCCCGCGCTGCGCGCCGGACAGGTCGAGATCTGACTCCCCTCCCTCTTCTCCCTCTTCTCCCTCTTTGAAAGAGCGTCACTTCACTCCCCGAACAACGGAGTTCCCGATCAAGGACAGCGTCATAGCCGCTCAGCAGACGCCCACCGCGCCACGCGGCACCCGCGATCTGGCCCGGGCGGCCGTCTCGGGCTGGCTCGGCACTGCCATGGAGTTCATGGACTTCCAGCTCTACTCGCTGGCCGCCGCGATCGTCTTCAACAAGATCTTCTTCCCGGACGTCAGCCCGGCCATCGGGCTGATCGCCGCGATGGCGACCTACGGGGTCGGCTACGTGGCCCGGCTCGCGGGGGCCGTCTACTTCGGGCGGATGGGCGACCGGATCGGCCGCAAGAAGGTCCTGTACCTCACCATCCTGCTGATGGGCGCCTCCACCACCCTCATCGGCGCGCTGCCCACCTACGCCACCATCGGCATCCTCGCCCCGATCCTGCTGGTCGCGCTCAGGCTCGTGCAGGGCTTCGGCGCGGGGGCCGAGATCGCCGGCGCGACCGTGCTGCTGGCCGAGTACGCGCCCGTCCGGCGGCGCGGGCTGGTCGCCTCGCTGGTGTCGCTGGGCACCAACTCCGGGACGCTCGCCGCCTCCGGGCTGTGGGCGGTCCTGCTCGCCGTGCTCAGCGAGGACCAACTGATGTCCTGGGGCTGGCGGTTGCCGTTCCTGCTCAGCTTCGCGCTGATGTTCTTCGCGGTCTGGCTGCGGCGGGGACTGAAGGAGAGCCCGGTCTTCGAGGAGCGCGCCGACGTGGTCGACGGGGTGGCGCTGGCTCGCGACGAGGTCGAGACCGCGATCGCCACGGCCGACGAGCACACGGGCGATGTCCTGGCCGCGGGGATCCGGCAGCGCAAGGGCAGGTCGTTCTTCCTGGCGCTGGGGCTGCGGTTCGGGCAGGCGGGCAACTCCGGCCTGGTGCAGACGTTCCTCGTCGGTTACATCGCCACCAACCTGGCCGTCGGCCGGTCCGTCCCCACGGACGCGATCGTCTACGGCTCGCTGCTGGGCTTCGCCACCGTGCCGGTGGTCGGCCTGCTCGGTGACCGCTTCGGGCGCCGCCCTGTCTACCTCACGCTCACCCTGCTCACCGCGGTCCTCGCCTTCCCGGTGATGTTCCTGATCACCTCCGGTTCGACACCGGGCGTGATGCTCGGCATGGTCCTCGGTCTGAACGTCGGTGTCCTCGGCCTGTTCTCGCTGGAGAGCGTCACGATGGCCGAACTCTTCGGCGCCCGCACCCGGTTCACCCAGCTCGCGCTCGCCAAGGAGATCGGCGGCATCCTCGCCACCGCGATCGGCCCGGTCCTCGCGGCCACCCTCACGGCCGTGACCGGCAGTTGGTGGCCCATCGCGGCGATGCTCATCGTCTACTCGCTCATCACCTTCGTCAGCGCGTACCTCGCGCCCGAGACCCGCGGACGCGACCTCGTCCGCCTGGAGGACGCCGTATGAGGGCAGTGGTCGTACACGGACCCGGTGACGTGCGGATCGACGAACGCGACATGCCGGTGCCGGGGCCGGGCGAGGTACTGCTCGCCCTGGAGTGGGGCGGGATCTGCGGCTCCGACATCGCGTACTGGAGGAAGGGGGCCTCGGGGACGGCTGCTCTCGCGCATCCGATGGTGCTGGGGCACGAGGTGGCGGGGCGGGTGGCCGGGCTGGGCGACGGGCTCGGCGACCGCGTCGGCGGCGGACTCGGTGTCGGACAACCGGTGACCGTCCATCCGGCCCGGCCGGTCGGCGACGGGGTGCTTCCCCCGCGCATCGCCGGGCGGACCAACCTCTACCCGCGGGTGCGCTACTTCGGTTCGGCGGCCTTCGATCCGCACACCGACGGCGGGTTCAGCGAGTACCGGACGGTCCCCGCGGACCAGATCAGGCCGCTCCCGGAGGGCGTCGACACCGAACAGGGCGCGCTGGCCGAGCCGTTGGCCGTCGCCCTGCACGCCGTGGGCCGGGTACCCGAGCTGCGGGGCCGTACGGTGCTGGTCAACGGCTGCGGGCCGATCGGTTCGCTGGTGGTGGCCGCCGCTCGGCTGCGGGGCGCCGGGACGGTCGTGGCGGCGGATCTGTCGTCGTCCTCCCTCAAGGTCGCCCTGGCGATGGGCGCCGACGACACACGGGACCTTTCCCGCGGCGAGCCGCTGCCCGAGGACGTGGACGTGGGCTTCGAGGCGTCCGGCGCCCCGGGCGCGCTGGGCCCGGTCCTGCGGTCCACGGCCCGCGGCGGCACCCTCGTCCAGGTCGGCAACCTGCCCGGTACGGCCGCGCCCGCCGCCCTCGGGGACCTGGTGACCCGGGAGATCACCTGGATCGGCTCGTACCGTTTCGTCGACGAGATCGACGACGCGCTGCGCGCCCTGCGGGACGGCCTGGACGTCACCCCGCTGATCACCCACCGCTTCCCGCTGGAGCGGGCGGGGGAGGCGCTCGCCGTGGCCGCGGATCCGGGGAGCGGGAGCAGCAAGGTGATGCTGCGGCTGGCCGCCGGGGCGTGACGTCCCGATTCCCCAGTCCCGTACGCACCCGTCCGCTCGTATGCACCCGTCCGTACGACCTGTCCGTCTGTACGACCTGTCCGTCTGTACGCCCCCGTCCGCCAGGAGAGCCCCGTGCCCACCCCGCCCCCGCCCCGTACCGCCGCCGCCGACGACGACGACCGGGAACGGTCGGCCGACGTGGTGTGCGTCGGCGAGACGATGGCCGTCCTCGCCCCGCCGGACGCCCGCCCGCTCGCCGAGCAGAGCTCCCTCACGCTGGCCGTCGGCGGTGCCGAGTCCAACGTCGCCTGCGGGCTGGCGGGCCTCGGGCACCGCGCCGCCTGGCTGAGCCGCCTGGGCGACGACCCCTTCGCCCGGCGCGTCCTCGCCGAACTCACCGCACGTGGCGTGGACGTGAGCGCCGTGGAGACCGACCCGGAGCGCCCGACCGGCGTCTACTTCAAGGACCCCGGGCCCGACCGCACCCGTACGCACTACTACCGCGGCGGCTCGGCGGCGACCCGGATGGGCCCGGAGCTGGCGCGCCACCCCGCCCTCCGGCGCGCCCGCGTCATCCACCTGTCGGGCATCACGGCGGCCCTCTCGGACAGCTGCGCCGAGCTGCTGGAGACACTGCTCGACGGCGAGCGCGGCGGGCGCGGACCGGTCGTCTCCTTCGACGTCAACCACCGCCCCGCGCTCTGGCCGGACCCCGCCGAGGCCGCACGCCGTCTGCTGTCGCTCGCCCGCGCCGCCGACCTCGTCTTCGTCGGCCGGGACGAGGCCGAGGCCCTGTGGGGCACCGCCCGCCCGGACGACATCGCGGACCTGCTCTCCCCGGCGCCCGTCGTGGTCGTCAAGGACGCCGAGCACGGGGCGACCTCGTACACCGACGGCGGGCGCACGTTCGTCCCCTCGCTGCCGGTCAAGGTGGTGGAACCCGTCGGCGCGGGCGACGCCTTCGCGGCCGGCTACCTGGCCGCCGTACTGGAGAACCGCGCCGAACGGGCCCGCCTGCGCCTGGGCCACCTGGCGGCCGCCGCCGCGCTGCGCACCAGCCAGGACGTTCCGGTCATGCCTCCCCGCGAGGCGATGGACGGGAGTCTGGCGTCGGACGAGGACGCCTGGGCCGGCCTCGCGCCCCGCTGAGACCCGCTGAGAGTCGGGGGCCGCTTCGGGCGGACAGGGACGGACCCGGCGGGCCATGATGGAGGGGACGGAGACAGGTACTCGGCACCTCCGGGGCGAGCCGAAGGAGACCAGGTCATGACCATGCATCCCGCTCACCCCTCCCACCCGGCCCATCCGGCGGCGCAGGGCATCCGTACGACACCGGAAGGGCTCGCGTGGGAGCCCAGTGAGCGGTGGGTGCGCGGGGTCAAGGGCGAGGTCACCGTGGTGGACAGCCGGCATCCCGTCCTCGTGTGGGAACCGGGTGTGCCCGTGCCGCTGTACGCCTTCCCGCGCGAGGAGGTCCGTACGGACCTGCTCCGCCCGGCCAAGAACCCGCCGACGGGCGCCCACACGGGATCGAGCGTCTTCTACGACCTCGACGTCGACGGGACGGTCGTGGAGAACGCGGCCTGGACCTTCCCCGCCCAGGACCTGGCCGGGCACATCGCGTTCGCGTGGTTCCGGCACTGGCACAGCGGCCTCGACCACTGGTACGAGGAGGAGCAGGAGATCTTCGTCCACCCCCGGGATCCGCACAAGCGGGTCGACGCCGTCCCCAGCAGCCGTCATGTGCAGGTCGAGGTCGGCGGCATGCTGGTCGCGGACACCCGCAAGCCGGTGCTGGTGTTCGAGACCAGTCTGCCGACGCGGTACTACATCCCCCGCGAGGACGTCCGCCTCGACCTGTTCGTGCCCACCGACCACAGCACCAGCTGCCCCTACAAGGGCGCCGCCCAGTACTGGACCTGGCGCGGCGAGGGGGACGTACCGCGCAACATCCTGTGGAGCTATCCGGCTCCGCTCCCCCAAGTGGCCGACGTGCAGGGGATGCTGGCCTTCTACAACGAGGCCGTGGACATCACCGTGGACGGCGAGCGGCTGCCGCGGCCGGTCACACCGTTCACCGAGGCCCTGAAAAAGAGCTGACAGATCGAGAGCGCGGGCGTTACGCTCCCCCGCGATGACTACTCCTTCTGGTTTCAGATTGGGGGCCCCATCCGCGCAAGGTGAGTGCTGATGCTCACTTCGATCGCGAACGGGGACACCCGACTTTCCTCCCGGCGTCTTTCTTCCTGGCGCCTTTCCTTCTGGCTGCGCGTGCGTGAGTTCGCCGTGCCGCCCTCCATGATCGAGACCGCCACCGCCCGCCGCCTCGCCGGGGACTGGGCAGGAGCCTGTGCCGCCGCCGGCATCGACGTCGATCTCGGTCCACGGACTCTGGCACGCACTCACGGCACTGAACTCGCCGCCCAAGTCCGCGACGATCTACGGCACTTGGCTCCCGACCTACTGCGCTGGCACATGCCCAGGATCGCCCCCGACGGCCTGCTGCGCCCGGGGCTGACCCTCTCACTCGCCCGGTACGGCGTGCCGGGGCGCGGGAGGCGTGGCCCGGTGCATCTCGTGGCCCGGACCCCGCCCGCCTGGGCGGACGCCGGCCAGCGGATCAGTCTCGCGCTGTGGGAGGGGCCCCGCGCCGGCACCGACGCCCGCCGCTATCCGCATCCTCGGCCCAACCGGCGGTTCCGTCTCGATCTGCACCGGCACCTGTGGGACGCGCGCAGCGCCCACGAGCTGCGGATCAGGGCCGGGACCGTCGCCGACGGCCCTCCCCCGGTCGACCCGGATCTGCTGCGCGAGGTGCCTGAAGGGCTCCCTTGTGCCGTCGACCGGTGGGCGGCCGAGGCCCGGACGCTGCTGCGCGCGGAAGGGCGGCCGGGGTCCGGCGGTGGGCGGGGATCCGGCGGTGCGCCGAGTTCCGCCGGTGGGCCGGGTTCGGCCGGTGGGCCGGGTTCGGCCGGTGGGCCGGGTTCGGCCGGTGCCGTGCTGGTACGGCTCGGGGGACGGCAGCGGCTGGTCCTGGAACTCCCGGCGGACGAGACGCGCGGACCGCGGATCTCGGCGGCGTCCGCGTCGCGCGGCGGTGGTTCCTCGCTGCCCGTGCTGCCGGACGCGGCGACCTGGGTGCCGCCCGACCTGGACCTGCTGCGTGCCGGTGCGATCGACGCCGGGCGGCTGCATCCCCTGGTCGCCTCGGCCCTCGTACCGGGATGGTCGCCGCCGGGCCCGTCCCGGGCGGCACCGGATCCGGCGCGGCAGCCGCGGATCGTGGAGTGCCGGGGCGCCCGGCACCGCATCGGCCTGGTCGACGGGATCCTCGTCCCGCTGGACCACGATCCGGCCGAGATCCGGCGCGAGGAACTCCTGGCCGAGCTGACCGGCACCCCGCTGCCCTGTCTACGGGAGATCGACGAGGCCCACCGCCGGCCGGACTGCCTCTCCGGGGTCCGTGAACGCCTGGACCACGGTGACATCGCCGGCGCGCTGGCCGTCGTGGAGGGGCTGTTGGGGCCCGAAGCGCTGCTGCGTGACGGCGCGTTGCGGGACGAGCTGGAGGCGGCCGCCCAACGGCGGCTGACCTACGGGCTGTTCAGGGCGGGCCTGATCGGGCACGGCCCCGATCGGCTACGGCCCGACGACCGTCGGCGTCCCCTGCGGCGGCGCGCGCGGCTCAACGGCGTGACGTTCTACTGAGCCTGGCGTGACCTTCTGCCGAGCCAGCCGTGACCTTCTGCTGAGCCTGGCCTGACCTTCTGCCGAGCCTGACCCGTGTTCCCGGCCCCCGGGCCCTCTTCGCGCTTCCCGGCCCCCGGCCCCTCTTCGTGCTTCCTCCCTGCCCGCACACTCCCGACCCCAAAGGTGATCACACATGCCCACAAGCACCCCGTTCGCTCCCACCACCACCGAGCCCGCCGCGCAACTCGACGTCGCCGGTGACCTGTTGGCCCTGCTGCGCGACGCCGGCACCGAACCGCGTGCCGATGAGCAGCTGGAGGCCCTGACCCTGGCCGTCGCCGCCGATCTGCCCGTCCTGCTGTGGGGCGAGCCCGGTATCGGCAAGACCGCGGCCCTCACCCAGCTCGCCACGGCCCTGGACCTCCCGCTGACGACGGTGATCGCCAGCGTGCACGAGCCGTCCGACTTCTCGGGACTGCCGATCGTCGGCGACGACCCGGCGGCCCAGGGCGTCCCGATGGCCCCGCCGGACTGGGCCGTGCGTCTGGTGCGGGCCGGCCGGGGGCTGCTGTTCCTGGACGAGCTGTCCACCGCGCCGCCCGCCGTGCAGGCCGCCCTGCTCCGCCTGGTGCTGGAGCGACGGATCGGCGCGTTGCAACTGCCGCCCGGCGTACGGATCGTGGCCGCCGCCAACCCGCGCTCCTCGGCCGCCGACGGCTGGGAGCTGAGCCCGCCGCTGGCCAACCGGTTCGTCCACCTCCGGTGGACCCACGACCACGAGGTGGTGGTCCGCGGCCTGGGCGGCACCTGGCCCCGGGCGACGCTGCCGCGGCTCGATCCGCGCAAGCTCCCCCAGGCCGTGGACTTCGCGCGCCGCGCGGTGTGCGGGCTGCTGGCCGCCCGGCCCACGCTCGTGCACCGGCTCCCCACCAACGAGACCCGCCGGGGCGGGGCCTGGCCGTCGCCGCGGAGCTGGGAGATGACCCTGCACCTGATCGCCTTCGCGACCGCGGCCGGATCCTCCCGGGAAGTACTGTCCCTGCTGGTCAGGGGCACCGTGGGGGACGGTCCGGGGCTGGAGCTGCTGGCGAGCCTGGACCGGATGGACCTCCCCGATCCCGAGGACGTCCTCGCCGACCCGGCCGGTGCCGTCCTGCCCGAACGCGGCGATCTGCGCCAGGCCGTGCTCGACGGAGTGGTGGCCGCGGTCCGGGCCCGCCCCGACCGGGCCCGCTGGGACGCGGCCTGGTCCCTGCTCGTGCGGGCGCTGGAGACCGGAGCCCCGGACCTCGTCGTCGTCCCGGCCACCACCCTCGCCTCCCTGCGCCAGGAGGACTGGGACGTACCCGACACGATCGAGCGGCTCGCGGGCGTGGTCTCCCTGTCCCGACGCGCCGACCAGGCGGCGGCCCGCACCACGGCCGCCGCGAAGTCCGGCCGGAGGAACGCCCGATGAGCACGGACACACGCGAGGACCGCCCCACGGCCGAGGGCCCGCGGGGCAGGCCCCGGCCGCTGGACCGCGACAAACTGTTCACCGCCCGACTGCAGGCCGCCCGGGCCCGGCCCTACCTGGCGACGGCCCTGTTCGCGCTGAACATCGTGGAGTCGCGGCGGGTGCCGACGATGTCGGTCGACCGGCACTGGCGGTGCTACGCCTCGCCGGCCTTCGTGGACCGGACCCCGGTGGAGGAGCTGGCCGGGGTGTGGGTGCACGAGGTCTCGCACCTGCTGCGCGACCACCACGGCCGCAGCGACCGGCTCGCGCGGGAACAGGGGCTGACCGGGGCCGGGGAAAGGCTGCGGATGAACATCGCCGCGGACTGCGAGATCAACGACGACGTCTACGGCGACGGACTGGCCGAACCCGAGGGCGTCGTCCGTCCGGGCACCCTGCGCCTGCCCGAGGGGCAGCTCATGGAGGAGTACCTGAGCCGGTTCCGGCTCGGGCCGTGGATGCAGGACTGGGCCTGGCTGGACTGCGGCAGCGGTGCCGACGGGCTGGAACGGGACTGGGAGTTGGGCCCGGACGGCGCCCACGGTCTCAGCGAGCAGGAACGGGACGCGGTGCGGTTCCGGGTGGCCCAGGGCATCAGGGCCCGTCCGGGCAAGGCTCCGCAGGGGTGGCGGCGGTGGGCCGAGGAGGCGTTCCACGCGCCGCAGCCGTGGCGGGAGCTGCTGGGCGCGGCGGTCCGCTCGGCGGTCTCCGGTTCCGGCGCGGGCGAGGACTACACCTACGGCCGTCCCGCGCGCCGCTCGGCCGGGGTGCCCGGGGTCGTGCTGCCGAGCCTGCGGCGCAGGCCGCCCCGGGTCTCCGTGGTCATCGACACCTCCGGGTCGGTCAGCGACACCGAGCTGGGCAGCGCGCTCCTGGAGGTCGCCGCGATCGCGCGGGCCGTGGGCGGCCGCCGGGATCTGGTCACCGTGGTGCCGTGCGACGCGGCGGCCCGGATCGTGCACCCGCTCTGTCTCGGCGAGGGCATCCCGCTGATGGGCGGCGGGGGCACGGATCTGCGCACCGGCTTCGCCCAGGCGCTGCGGACCCGGCCCCGCCCCGATGCCGTCGTGGTCCTGACCGACGGTCAGACGCCCTGGCCGGAGTCACGGCCGCCGTGCCGGACGGTGGTGGGGCTGTTCCCACGCGGGTTCGCGAGCGGGTCGTACGACTCGTACGACGAGAACGACCCCTTCTACGTGCCGGACGCGCCGCCCGAGTGGGCCCGCGTGGTCGAGATCGGGTCGACCTCCCCGGCCCGCTGAGCCGTCGGCGCGGGCCCGCACGGTGTACTCCGGCGCCCGTGCCCCGCCCCCGCACCTGGACGCGGACGCGGACGCGGTCGTGGACGTGGACGTGGACGTGGACGTGCGAGCATCCGGTAAGGGCCTGTGCGGGGTGATCGTGGGGACCCCGTATCCGTGTGAGGAGGAACCGCATGACCGATGTCGACGTGCACCAGCATCTGTGGAGCCCCGAGCTGGTGGCGGCCCTGCGGTCCCGCCGCGAACCGCCGTACCTGGACGGCTGGACCCTGTTCCTGGACGGGGAGCCGCCGTACGAGATCGCGCCCGCCGACCACGACCCGGCGCGACGGGCCGAGCTCGCCGCCGCCGACGGTCTCGGCCGGGCGCTGGTCTCGCTGTCGTCGCCGCTGGGCATCGAGTGGCTGCCCGGGGGCCGGGCGCGACCGCTGCTCGACGCGTATCACGAGGGCGCCGCCGCGCTTCCCGAGCCGTTCGGGGCGTGGGCCGCCGCGTGTGTCAGGAACGTCGACGCACGAGCGACGGCCACCGCGCTCGACCACGGCTTCGTCGGCCTCCAGCTCCCGGCGAACGCCCTTGCCGACGCGGCCGGTTACACACGCTGTGCCCCCCTGCTCGATCTGCTGGAGGAGCGCGACCTGCCGCTGTTCGTGCACCCCGGTCCGGCGCCCGGTGGGTCCCAGGGCCCGGGGTGGTGGCCGGCGATGGTCCCCTACGTCCAGCAGATGCACGCCGCCTGGTTCGCGTTCCGTGCCTTCGGCCGACCGCGCCACCCACGGCTGCGGGTGTGTTTCGCGCTGCTCGCCGGGCTCGCCCCGCTGCACGGGGAGCGGTTCGCCGCCCGGGGCGACGGGGGCGAACTCGGCGTGGACTCCGGCGTGTTCGTCGAGACGTCGTCGTACGGTCGACGTGCCGTCGAGACGGTCATGCACGAGCTGGGCGCGGGCGCGGTCGTCCAGGGTTCCGACCGCCCGTACGCGGAGCCGCCGCGGCAGGCCGGGTTCGGCCTGGGCGAGGCCGCCGCGCACGCCCTGCGCGTCGCCAACCCGCGGCGGCTGCTCACCGGGAAGGGGTGAGCGGGAGCGGGCGCGGCCGGCCAAGAGGCTGAACCGGCGCCTCACCCCAGGAAGTCGGACAACCCTGCCAGCAACCGGTCGACGTCCTCCGCACTGTTGTAGGGCGCGAGGCCGATCCGCAGCGCACCCGTGTCCCCGAGTCCCAGCCGGCGGGAGGCCTCGATCGCGTAGAAGGCCCCGGCCGGTGCCTGGATCCCCCGCTCCGCGAGGAAGCGGTAGGCGTCCGCCGTGGCCCGCCGCTCGAAGGTCATCAGGACGGTGGGCGTGCGGTCGGCCGCGTGGGAGTGGAGCCTGAGGCCCTCGAGCGCGGCCAGTCCCTTGTCGATCTGCGTGCGCAAGGTCTGTTCGTGTCCTTCGAGTGCCGCGAAGCTCGCGCCGAGCCGCTGTCGCCGCGTTCCCTCGGCCTGCGCGTCGAGCCCGGCGAGGAAGTCGACCGCCGCCGTGCTGCCGACGAGGAACTCGTAGGGCAGCGTGCCCAGTTCGAACCGCTCGGGGACCGCGTCGGTGGAGGGCAGGAGCTTGTCCGGGCGCAGCGTCTCCAGCAACTCCGGCCGCGCGGCGAGGACTCCGTGATGGGGGCCGAGGAACTTGTACGGCGAGCAGACGAAGAAGTCGGCGCCGAGCGCTTCCAGGTCCACGAGGGTGTGGGCGGCGTAGTGGACGCCGTCGACGTAGGTGAGCGCACCGGCGTCGTGGGCCAGTGCGCAGATCTCGGCGACCGGGGGCCGCGTGCCGATCAGGTTGGAGGCGGCGGTGACGGCGACCAGCCGGGTGCGCTCGGACAGCGCGGCGCGGATGTCGTCGACGGTCAACTCCCCGGTGGCGGGGTCGAAGTCGGCCCACCGCACGGTGGCACCGACCTGCTCGGCGGCCTGGATCCACGGCCGGATGTTGGCGTCGTGGTCGAGCCGGGTGACGACGACCTCGTCCCCGGGCGCCCAGCCCTTGGCGAGGGTGCGCGAGAAGTCGTAGGTGAGCTGGGTGGCACTGCGGCCGAAGACGATCCCTGCCGGGTTCGCGCCCAGCAGATCGGCGAGCGCCTGCCGGGCCCCGGTGACGATGGCCTCGGCGTTGCGCTCGCCCAGCGTCTCCCGCCCCCGGTTGGACAGCGGCTGTGACAGGGCGTCGGCGACGGCCCGGATGACGGGTTCGGGCGTCTGGGTGCCGCCGGGGCCGTCGAAGTGGGCGGTACCGGCACGCAGGGCCGGGAACCGGGAGCGGATGGCGGTGATGTCGTACGTCACGAAGTCTCCTGTCGGTGTGCCTTGCCACGGCCTTCTCCACCGCACGTCAGCCTGTCATGCCCATCCGAACACACCACCGCACGTCGGCCGGCCATGACCAGCCGAACACGGCACGAGCCGAACACGACACCGCGCCGCGCGGCACCTCGCCGCATCACATCGCTCCGCACTGCACCGCGCCGCCTCCGCGATCCCGCCGTCGAGCGAGCGACCGTCCCTTTTCGGCCATCGTCCTGATGTGCACCTGCCCAAACCATGTTCGCGGTGACACGCTGCCTTCCGGACCGCACGCACCACACCCCTGCCTGCCCGGGCGGATGACCCGACCGCCCGGCCCCCACCGCAGAAGGAGACCGCGTGATAGCCAGCCTCCGCAGAGTTCACGCATCGTCCCGTACCCGCCGCACCGTTCTCGGCGCCCTCGCCGGTGTCGCCGCCCTGCTGACCACCGGAGTCGTCGCCGCGCCACCGAGCGCCGCCGGGACGGACCCGGGAGCGGTGACCCTCACCGCGCAGGAACACGCCCGTGACTTCTGGACGCCGGAGCGGATGCGTGGGGCCACCCCGCTCGACGTCCTGTCCCTCGACCGCGCCGAGGCGTCCGCGGCCCAGGCGTCGACCCCGCGCAAGGGCAAGGAGACCCGCGTCGCGCCCAGCGCGCCGGCCGCCGAGGCCGGAGTCCTGGCGTTCCCCAGCGGCGGTGCTCCCTGGACCGGCGGCGGAGCCGTCGTAAAGACCGCGGGACGGGTGTTCTTCACCTACGACGGCCGCACCGCCTCCTGCTCCGGCAACGCGGTCACCAGCGCCAACAAGAGCACCGTCATCACCGCCGGGCACTGCGTGAAGCTGGAGGGCGCCTGGCACACCGACTGGGTCTTCGTCCCCGGCTACCACGACGGCCAGGCCCCCTACGGCACCTGGGCGGCGTCCAAGACCCTGTCCACCCCGCAGTGGACGGCCAGCGAGGACATCAACTACGACATCGGCGCGGCCGTCGTCGCCCCGCTGGACGGCAAGAACCTCACCGACGTCGTCGGCGGCCAGGGCCTGGCCTTCAACACCGGCTACAACAAGGCCATGTACGCCTTCGGCTTCCCCGCCGCCGCCCCCTACGACGGCCAGAAGTTCATCTACTGCAGCGGCACCACCTACCGCGACTTCCTGCTCTCCAGCGACCACGGCCTGACCTGCAACATGACCGGCGGCTCCAGCGGCGGCCCCTGGTTCACCCAGTTCAACGAGACCACCGGCACCGGCCTGCAGTCCTCGGTGAACAGCTTCAAGTACAACTTCCTGCCCAACGCCATGTACGGCCCGTACTTCGGCGCGGACGCCCAGAACCTTTACCAGACGGCTCAGACGTCCTGAGCCACCCCGGTCCGGGGGTCGCGCGGGGACCGTCCGTTCCCGCGCGGCTCGTGACCGACCCCGCTCGCAGCGCCCTGCAAGGTTTCCGCAAGGCCGACGCAAGCCTTCCGTCCCGCCGAGGGGGCACCACCTTCGGCACGAGGGCCCGGCCCCGGGCCCGTACGGACAACGGGGATCGTCATGTCGGCGTTGAGCATGAGTACGGATCCGTCGGTCGCCGAACGTGAGTGGCTGACCTTGGTCGAACGCAAGACCGTGCTGGTCGTGGTGCACACCCTGGCCTATGGCAAGCGGCTGGTCGACATCCTGTCGCTGCTGGAGGCCGACTTCAGGGTCCAGGTCGTGTTCACGGCACCGCCGCACGTCTTCGGCGACGAGGTCCCGGGCTTCCTCCGCGGGCTGGGCGGCGCGGTGCTGCCGTGGGACGAGGCGGTACGGATGACGTTCGACCTGGCGCTGGCGGCGGGCCCCCGGGGCATGGAGAGAATCTCGGCTCCGTTGATCACGCTGCCGCACGGGGCGTGCTACCTCAAGCGCCTGCACACGGAACGACACCCGGGCGTGGCCGGGCTGCGCAGAGAGGACGTGGCCCCCGGAGGCAGGCTGCCCGCAGCCGTGGCCGTACCCCATCACGCCGAGCTGTCCGTCCTGGAACGGTTCTGCCCGGAGGTCCTGCCGCTCACCCACGTGGTGGGGGACCCCGTGCACGACCGGATCGCGGCGAGCCTGCCGTCGCGGGCCGTCTACCGTCGGGCGCTCGGCCTCACGGGCGGGCGGAAACTGGTGGTCGTGGCCTCGACCTGGGGGACGCACTCGTCCTTCGGGCGTTTCGAGGCATTGCTTCCGCGTCTCATCGCCGAGTTGCCCGCCCGGCGTTTCCGCCCTGTCATCCTCGTCCACCCCAACGTGTGGTCGGGGCACGGTTCATGGCAGGTCCGTGCCTGGCTGGCGCGCTGCGCCCGCCTGGGCATCGCGGTGGTGCCGCCCGAGGCGGACTGGCGGGCCGTACTCGTCGCCGCCGATCTGATCCTCGGCGACCACGGCTCCGTCACGCTGTACGGAACGCTCACCGAAGCCCCCATCCTGCTGACCGGCTCGCCGGAGCGTGAGATCAACCCCGACTCACCTGCCGCAACCCTCTCCGTGACCGCGCCGGCGCTCTCGCCCACGTACGCGCTCGCCGCTCAGCTGGACTACGCCGCCGCCGAGTACCGGCGCGAGGAGTACACCGGGATCGCGGCGCGCATCAGCTCCGAACCCGGACGGTTCAACAGGAACATGCGGCGACTGATGTACCGGTTACTGGGACTGGGCCAGCCCGCTCACGCACCGGAGACCGTCCCCCTGCCGGAGCCGCCCGCCCTGGACTCCTGGACGCAGGTCCGGCGGGAGGTCGTGGCGTGAGACACCTCGTCCGCGTCACACTGCGACGACTGACGGACACCGCTTCGGCACTGCCCTCGCCGGCCCCTCTCCCCCACCCGCCGGCCCCGTCCCTGGTCCTCCGCGTGACCTCGGCCGGCTCGGCCTACGACCTGACGGCCCGGGTCGGTCCCGCGGCGGACCTCGGCGCACCGGTCACCGACGAGCACGTGGTGGCCGACGCCGACGCCTGCCGGGAACGTCCCTGGCTGACATGTTCGGACGTGCTGTACGCGGGGTGCGCGCGGTCGCCGGCGGCCGCGGTGTCGTGGCTGGAGGGCGTCACGGCCGCGCATCCGGGCTGTCGACTCGCGGCGGTGCCCCTGGTCGGGGGCGGCTGGGCGGTGCTCGACGGACCGGGTCGGCGAGCGCTCTTCCTGGGCCGGCGCGTTCCCGCGGACCGGCCGCTGCTGGCCTCCTGCCTGCACGCCTGGCTGGTGGCGGGACGGGAGGTGCGCGATCTGGACGACATCCGTGTACTGAGCGCGGGGTGAGGTGCCGCTCGTTGGGGCCCGCGCCCCCTGGCGAGCGGTGAACCCGGCGAGGAGCGCCTCTCAGGCGAGTCGGCGGGCGTCTGCCGGGCTGGTGATTTCGTACAGAGCGCGAGCCCGTGCGTGGAAGTCCCGGGCCGCCGGATCGTCGCCCTGCTCCTGTGCACTGTCGCCGAGCATCTCCAGGGCGCGCGCCTGCCAGTGCACGGCGCCGGAGGAGGTGAACACCTCCAGCGCCTCACGCATCTGGGCCGTTCCGGTGGTGTGGTCGCCGGTGCGGGCGTGTGCCCGGCCCAGGAAGGCGAGTGCTCGGGCGGCGTCGTGCGGGTCGGACACCGCGAGGAGCCCCTGCCGGGCCAGGGTGAAGCAGTGCACGGCCCGGTCGAGATCCTGCTCGGCGAGTGCGACCTCACCGAGCAGGATCCTCGCCAGGGCGACTCCCCGTGGGTATCCGCAGGCCTCCCAGGTCCGCACGGCGTGGTCGAGCTCGGACGCGGCCTCGGTGTACCGGCCGGCCTCGATGTGACAGCCGCCGAGGCCCAGCAACGCCTGCCCCTCGTCCCGTCGGTCGCCCGCTTCGCGGGCCGCCCGGAGGGAAGCGGTGTACCACTCGGCGGCCTCGTCGGTACGCCGTGCCGCGCTCAGGCCGATGGCCCCGGAGTTGAGCATCTGCCGTTCGGCCTCGCGGTCCCCGTCGTCGCGCGCCGCCTCCAGCCCGATCCGGTGCGCCTCGATCCACAGCTCGTAGTGGCGCAGACGGAGGAACAACGGCCACATGGCGTCCACGAGTTGCCACGCCGTGGCGTGCCAGCCCTGCTCCACGGCCATGCGCAGGATCGCCATCAGGTGAGTGCGCCGTGCGTCCAGCCATCCGAGGGCGCCGCGGTCGTCGGTGAAGGGAACGGGCAGCCGACCGGGGTGCGCGTAGGTGCGCGGCAGCGTCAACTGCGCGGGGGTGATGAGTCGTTGGGCCTCCGTGGCGGTTCGCAGGTACCAGTCGGCCGCCCGGCGCCGGATCCGCTCACGGGCCGCCGCGGTCTCCGTGGCCGTCGCCCGTTCGCGGGCGTGCACCCGTACGAGGTCGTGGAAGCGGTAGGTGTCCGGGCCGATGTCCTCCAGCAGGTTGGCCTCGACGAGTTCGTCCAGTTGCCGTTCCGCCCAGGCCGGCGGCTCCGCGCAGGCGGCCGCAGCCGTAGACGCGTCGAAGGTGGGCACCGGCAGCAGACCGAGTGCCCGGTACAGGCGCGCGGCCTGCGGGCCGAGCACCGCGTACGACGCGTTCAGGGCCTTGTGCACCGTCCCCTCCCCTTCCACTTCCAGCGCGGCCAGGCGGCCGTCGTCCGGCGTCAGCGCCTCGGCGAGTGCGGCGACCGGCTGGCCGGGCCGGGCTGCCAGCCGTGCCGAGGCAAGGCACACGGCCAGCGGCAGACCCGCGCAGAGCGAGACGACCCTGCGGACCGCGGGCAGTTCGTCCGCGACACGGCCCTCGCCGGCGCCTCGCACGAACAACTCCACTCCGGCGGCGGCACCGAACGAGCGCAGGCGGTGGAACACGGCCCCGTCCATGACCAGCCCGGTGAGTCTGCGGCGGCTCGTCACGACGACCAGCCCGCCCTGTCCGCCCGGCAACAACGGCCGGATCTGTGCCGCGGTGAAGGCGTTGTCCAGCATCACCGCGATGCGCAGATCCGCGGTGACCGATCGCCACAGGGAGGCCTGTTCGGCGAGGTCTCCGGGCACGGTGGAGGTACCGAACGCCCTCAGGAACTGACTGAGGATCTCACCCGGGCTCGCGGGACCGCCCGCGGTGTGTCCCCGCAGGTCGGCGTACAGCTGCCCGTCGGGGAACGCGGCCGCGTGAGTGCGCAGCCACCGGGAGGCGAACGCGGTCTTGCCGATGCCCGCGGGCCCGTTGATCACGATCAGCGGCTGCGCGTCGGCCTCCCTGCGCTGCTGGAACAGCTGGTCCAAGGCGGCCAGTTCCTCCACCCGGTCGGTGAAGTGTGCTGGAACAGGCAGGAGTTGACGGGGCGTGGGCGGCCGCGGCGGCGCGGCGGCCTGGACATGGATGCCGCCGTGCACGTCACGCGCCTGGACGGTGGGCCCGTACAGATGGGCCGCGCCGCTGATGATGTTGCCGCTTCCGTGCCGGTCGTCCTCCCGCGCCGCAGACATGCGCCCGTCCTCCCCCGACCGGCCGCCCATGCGTCGATCAAGGCGGTCCTACCCTCCTGATCCCCGAAACGATGCGGGACGGCGGGAACGCGTCGATGCACAGAGAAACGATTCAGCCAGCGCGTGGGCCCATCTGGTAACACCCCTCGCTTCCTGCCATGCTCGTCCATCCGTTACCACGTCCATTACCCCCTGCCATGTTCGTCGAATGGCCGGACCAGCGGGAGGCGCTGGTGGAATTCCAGGTACTGGGCCCGGTGGGCCTCGGGGTGAACGGCCGACGCGTGGAGCTCGGCTCGGACAAGGAGAGGACCGCCCTCGCCGTCATGGCGCTGGAGGTCGGACGTCCGGTCGCGCTGGACACGCTCGTCGACCGGCTCTGGGACGGCGAACCTCCACCCAACGCCCGCGCGAACGTGCACACTTACGTGTCGCGGATCCGCCGACGGCTGCGCATGGACGACCCGCCCGCCACCGGCGCGCCCCGCATCATCAGCCGCGCCCACACGTACACGTTGGAGGCCGCACGCGAATCCGTGGACTGGCACCGGTTCCAGCATCTGGTGGCGCGGGCCGGCGACCCGGCGGCGGACGGGGACGACGAACGCACGGCCGCCCTCCTCGACCGGGCGGAGCGGCTGTGGCGGGGCGACGCCCTGGCCGGTCTGCCGGGCCTGTGGCCGGAGTCCGCGCGCCGGACCCTGGCGGAACGGCGACTCGGTGCCACCGTCTCCCGGATCGCCGCGCTGCTGCGGCTGGGCCGGTTCGCGGAACTCACCCCCGAGTTGTCCTCCCTCGTCGAGCGGCACCCGGGGGACGAGACGCTCGCCGGACAGCTGATGCTGGCGTACTACGGCACCGACCGGTACACCGAAGCCCTCCGTGTCCATCAGGAGGTCCGTCAGTTCCTGTTGACGCAGTTCGGATCCCGTCCGGGCGCCGAACTCAACCGCGTGCACAGCGGGATCCTCGACCGCGTGCCGGCCACCGATCTCGTCCGGAGCGGGCGAGCTCCCACCGGCACGGCTTCGGCACCGCGGCCGACGGCCGACCGGACCCCGCACGCACAGTCGCCCCCGCTCGCGCACCCGCTCCCGCCGCGGAACCTTCCCCACCAGCCACCGCTCGTCGGCCGCGGGACGGAACTGCGCGCCCTGAGCTCGATGGTCGAGACGGAGGCGGAGGAAGGGGCGGTGATCAGTGTCGAGTCCGTGAGCACGGTCACCGGCATGGCCGGCATCGGCAAGACCGCCGTAGCTCTGGACGGCGCGAGCCGGCTCGCCGAGAGGTTCCCCGACGCACAGCTCTACCTGGACCTGCGCGGCAGTTCACCCGTCAGCGACCCCCTGGGCCCGGCCACCGCACTGGCCACGCTCCTCCGGCTGCTCGGCGCTCCCGCCGAGACCATCCCCCTCGAACTCGAAGGCCGCACCGCTCTGTGGCGGACCATGCTGGCCGAGCGCCGGGCCGTCATCGTCCTCGACGACGCGGTGAGCACCGCCCAGATCCGACCACTGCTGCCGGGCGGTTCGGCGTCCTTGACCATCGTCACCAGCCGACGCCATCTCACCGGTCTGCCGCACGCCAGGCACATCCCGCTCGACGTCCTGCCGGACGACGAAGCCGTCGCGCTGTTCCGCGCGTTCGCGGGCGGGGAACGCGCGTCCGACACCGAGGAGATCACCCGCATCGTCCACCACTGCGGTGGTCTCCCGCTCGCCATCGAACTGGTCGCCAGCCGCTTCCGCGCCCATCCCTCCTGGACGCTCACCACGCTCGCCGACCGCCTCGCCCGCCCCGGGGGCCGACTGGAGGAGATCCGGGACGCGGACCTGGAGGTGTCACACGTCTTCGACCTCATGTACCAGACCCTCTCCGACGACGAGCGCACCGCGTTCCGTCGCCTGAGCCTGCATACCGGACCGGATTTCACGGCGGAAGCCGCCGCCGCCTCGCTGGGCCTGCCGCTCGCCGCCGCGGAACGCCGGTTGGAGCGGCTGCTCGCCCTGCACCTGGTGCGTGAGCCGACCCCTGACCGGTTCCGGTACCACGACCTGTTGCGGGAGTACGGCCGCTCCAGGGCCCTCCTCGACGACAGCGAACAGGAGCGCTCCGACGTCCTGTGCCGCCTGACCGACTTCTACGCGGCCGCCGCCGACCATGCCGACCGTCTCGGGTATCCCCGTCGTGTCAGGTGCGCCCCGCCGCCCGACGGCCCGCCGAGCGGCTTGCGGTGTCTGCCCGACGCCGGGGCCGCCAGGTCGTGGTTCACCGCCGAGCGGGTCAACCTCCTGGCCGCGGAGGCCCACGCGCGCGCCCAGGGACACCCCGGGACGGCCGCCCGACTCGCCTACGCCATGGCAGGCTTCCTCAACACGGAGTGCCACTGGCACGACGCGCACACCGTCCTTCGCCCCGCCGTGGACCACTGGTCGGGCACCGGCGACCTGGCCGCCCTGTGCCGGGGCCTGGCACACCTGAGCGCCGTGTACGCGCACACCGCCCGCTATCCGGAGGCGGCCGAAACCGGGGAGCGCGCCCTGGACATCGCCCGCTCCACCGACGACGTGGAGGCGGAGGCGGAAGCCCTGCGGACGCTCGGCACTCTCCACTGGCACCTGGGCGAGCACCGCGAGGCCCTCGTCCTCTTCCAGAAGTCGTTCGGTCTGACGGCCGTTTCCGGTGACGCCTGGGACAGAGCGCGCGGATACAACAACATCGCGGTGACATTACTTTTCCTGGGGCAGCACGACCGAGCGCGCGAACACTTCGAGAAAGCGCTTTCCGGATTCAGAGAGGCGGGGGACGACACCGCCCTGGGAAAGACACTCAACAATTTGGGCGACCTGCACATGCGAGCCGGGGATCTGGAATCCGCCCGCCGCTCGTTCGAAAAGGCGCTCTTCTTTCTGGAGAAGTCCGGGAACCGCTACGATCGAGCAACTGTACGAGGGAGCCTGGCCGACGCCCTCACCGAATCGGGTGAGACAGCCGCGGCGGCCGCACTCTACCAGGAAACGCTCGCAGAATTCCGCGCATTGGCCGATCGGAAGAGTCAGGCGGACACCCTCATCGGACTCGGCGAGGCGCACCGCAGAGCGGGGGACACTGCGGGCGCGATCCAGCACCTCACGGCCGCGCTCGACATCGCCCAGGACATCGGCGCGGCCCACCAGGAGGCCCAGGCCCAACGCCGTCTGGGGCAGGCCCACTTCACAGCGGGCCACCTCGCCTCGGCACGGCATCACCTGGAGATCGCTTTGTCTCTTGCCGAGCGTATGCATGACATGGACTTAACAATGTCCGCACAAAAGGCCCTCACCGAGGTCCTATCGGCGGCCACGCAATCGAACGCCAGTGTGGCGGGGTCGATGTAATTCAATAGGAAACCAATCGTCGACCCAACACGCCCCGCGTCCCGAACTGGTGACCTTAGTTCAAAATTTCGGACCTGCCCTGGGCTGGTGGTAGCTTTCCCCTCGTCAAATTCGCACAAAGAAGGGCACACGCACGTGCGCAAAATGGGCCTTCGGGCTGCCGGAGTAACGGTCGCCGCCATGCTGGGTGTTCTTGCCATAGCGGCGTCCCCCGCTTCCGCCGCCGAACCCACCTCGACCGTCAGGGCCGACGTCTATCGCTGCATCATCATCTGAATAAGGCGGCGTACACAGGCCGCGTGTTCTCCCCACGGTCACACCCCTGACCGAAGCTGAACTCCCCATCCGGGACACCCCACCGGGGTGGCACCACACAGCCACCCCATCCACCCCCTCACCGGCCGTGCCGCGAGGAGGTCTTGAAGCCTCCACCCCCGCACCGCACAGTGGAGACCAGCCGACCGGCACCGAGAGGGGCCCACGGCCCCACGCAGACGGAGGGCGGTACGGGTGTGGAGCCCATATCAGTCGCACTGTTGGCGGCTTTGGCCGCAGGAGCCGGTGGAGAAGCCGGCCGGCAGGCGTGGATGAGCCTGTCCTCCCTGGTACGGCGCCCCTTCCGACGCTCTGCCGAAACGAACGACCCGACCGCAGCCGCGGGTTCGGGAGAAGCCGAACTGGCCCTCCTCGAAGAATCCCCCGCAGACCCCACGCGTGCCCAGGCACTGAGCGCGATACTGGCGGCGCGGGCCTCGGTGGACGCGGACTTCGAGACGGACCTGCGGCGATGGCGTGAGCTGGCCGTCTCGGTACGCACGGACCAGAGCCAGGTCCACAACCAGATCTCGGGCGGCCACTTCTCGGGGCCCGTGATCCAGGGCCGTGACTTCACCGGGCTCTCCTTCACGACGCCGCCCCCTCATGCCTCCGGCCCCGAAACGGACAGCACGACCACGCACCACAGCTGATCGTGCACCCGCGGCATCGCATGCGCCGCCCCCGGTGGCACGCAGTCGGCCGCGTCACTGGGACACGAGCATCCCACCGCGCTTCAGCGTGCCGAGGACCATCGACACGTCCACCGAGACGACGTCGCGCAGCCAGGCGGACCGCGTGACGAAGTCATGCAGTGCCCCCTCGTCCGGGAACGCGGTCAAAGCGAGCAGTTGCCGTTCGCCGGTGACGAAGCTGGCGTAGCGCACATGGGTCGATCGGGCCAGTGCCGCTGTCACCGACGCCACCGCGGCCGGGGCGGAGCGCACCCACAGCACGGCTTCGACCGGGAGGCCGAGGAGGGCCGGTTCGATGACGGCGCGGACGCGGACGCGGCCGTCCCGGCGCAGGGTGCCGAGCCGGCGGCGGGCGGTGGCCTCGGACACGCCGCAGACGCGGGCGAGTTCGTCGTAGGTGCGGCGGCCGTCCTCGGCGAGGGCGTGCAGCAACAGCCGGTCGGGGCGGGTGAGTTCACGGAGGTCGTCGGGCGGCGGCAGGACATCGGCCGAGGCCGCGTCGGGGTCCGTGGCTGCGGCTACGGCTGTGGAGGGGACGGTAGCGCCGTCGGTGAGTGCCGCGATCTCCTCCTCGGTGAGCAGCCCCGCGTGCCACTCCCGGATCGTCCGTACATGGCGCAGCACCGGAAGGGTCGACGTCCGTACGACACCCGGCAGCCCCGGGAGTTCGTCCATGACGAATCCCGGCAGGCGGTCGCGCGGGCACTGCACCTCCGCGACGCAGTCCCAGGCGCCGGTCAGGACGTGCGCGAACACGCAGTCGGGGCGGCCGGCCAGCGCGGTGGCGGCGACGCGGGCCTGGCCGGGGGCGCAGCGCACGGCGACCACGGTGCTGCGGCCGCGGGTGGCCATGGCCCCGATGCGGACGAGTCCGGAGTCCAGCAGGCGGGTGCCGCGCCGGACGACGGTGCGTTCGGGTTCGCCCAGCGCGGCGGCGATGCGGTGCCAGGAGGCACGGCCGTCGACCTGGAGGGCGCTGATGATGCGGCGGTCCAGTGAATCGGCCACGGGGCCGGTCTGCGGTGCGTCCATCGGTCTGAGCGTATGGCCGATTCCGTCATTTTCCCAGGGGTTCTTGTTCCCTTCCGTCAGCGTGCCCGACGCTGCCGGAGAGACGCCGCCCGCATGCGCCGTACGACCTGTGACTCCCATGACTCCCCGACATAGGAGATGGCCGACGTGACCGCGACTCCCCCCGACAGTCCCCCTCGGTACCTGAGCGCGCCGCCCTCGCACGCCCCCGCCACGCGACGCGGCCAGCTGGCCGTCCTCGGCCCCGGGCTGGTCCTGGCGGCCGCCAGCGTGGGCGCCGGTGACATGGTGACCTCCCTCGCGGGCGCCGCCGGCTACGGCATGGCCCTGATGTGGGCGATCCTCGTCGGCGTCGTCCTGAAGTACGCGCTCACCGAGGCGGTGGGGCGGCTGTACCTGGCCACCGGGCTCACGGTGATCGCGAGCCTGCGGTCGGCGGGGCGCTGGCTGCCGTCCGCGTTCTTCGTCTTCGTGCTGGTCATCGGACTGCTGTACGGGGCGGCGCTCAGCTCGGTGGCCTCGCTGGCGCTGTCCACGCTGTTCCCCGCGCTGCCCCTGCGGCCGGTGGCCGTGGTGATCGCGCTGGTGTCGGCCGGGCTCGTGTACGTGGGCCGGTACGCGGTGTTCGAGCGGGTGATGAGCGGGTTCATGCTGGCCAAGTTCCTCGGCATGGTCGTGCTGGCGGTGGCCACGCTCGTCACCATGGACGACCCGTCCGCCGTGGTGACCTCGCTGCGGCCGCGGCTGCCGGAGGGCGACATGATCACGGTGCTCGCCCTGGTCGGCGGGGTGGGCGGCACGGCCGGTGTGGCCTCGTACAGCTACTGGGTGCGGGAGAAGCGCTGGCAGCACCGCAGCTGGCTGCCCGTCATGCGTGCGGACGCGGGGGTGAGTTACGCGGTCACGTTCCTGTTCGTGGTGTGCACCTCGATCGTGGGCACGGGCCTGCTGTACGGCACCGGCCGCACGATCACCGGCAACGACGGGCTGGCCGCGCTGGCCGAACCGCTCGGCGCGGACCTGGGGTCGGTGGCGCGCGTGCTGTTCCTGGGCACCTTCTTCCTGGTGACGCTGAGCGCGCTGGTCGGCGGCTTCAACGCGCTGTGCTATCTGCTGTCCGACTCGCTGCGCACCCTGCGCGGCATCCCGGAGGCCGACGCCGAGGGCCAGATGGGCCAGCGCAGCCGCCCGTTCCGCGGGTTCGTGCTCTACTGCGCGGTCGCCTCCGTGGTGGTCACCTTCATGGGGCGCCCGGTCCGCCTGGTGCTCACCTACGCCGCCGTCGGCTCGCTGATCCTGCCGCTGCTGTCGGGAGCGCTGCTGGTGCTCCTCAACCGGCGCGGCATCGAGAGGCCGTACCGCAACAAGCTCCTGTCGAACGTGCTGCTGTCGAGCTCCTTCGTCCTGTTCGGAGTGCTGGCCGTCGTGCAACTCAAGGAAACCCTGGGAGGACTGTGAACCCCGCCGAGCTGTGCTTCCGCACCGCCACCGACCTCGCCGCCGCCGTGCGGCGCCGCGAGCTCTCCGCCCGCGAGGTCGTCACCGCCCATCTCGAACAGATCGAGCGGGTCGATCCGTCGGTGAACGCGATCGTCACCCTCGTCGCCGACCGGGCGCTGGAGGAGGCCGCCGCGGCGGACGAGCGTCTGGTGTCGGGGGCGGAACCGGGCCCTCTGCACGGGCTGCCCGTCGCGCACAAGGACCTCCACGACACCGCGGGCATCCGCACCACGTACGGCTCACCCATGTTCGCCGACCACATACCGACCCGGGATCATCTGGTCGTCGAACGTCTCAGGGCGGCGGGCGCGATCACCATCGGCAAGACCAACGTGCCCGAACTCGGCATGGGTTCGCACACCGTCAACCCGGTCTTCGGCGCCACCCGCAATCCCTACGACCTCTCCCGCAGCGCGGGCGGCAGCAGCGGCGGCGCGGGAGCGGCCCTGGCCGCCGGCCTGCAGCCGATCGCCGACGGCAGCGACACCGGCGGCTCGCTGCGCAACCCGGCGTCCTTCAACAACGTGGTCGGCCTGCGCCCCTCCCCCGGCCGGGTCCCGTCCTGGCCCGACAAGGCGCCGTGGGGACAGCTGTCGGTCAAGGGCCCCATGGCCCGCACGGTCACCGATGTCGCCCTGACCCTGTCGGTGCTGGCCGGCCCCGATCCGCGCAGCCCGCTCGCCCTGGAGACGCCAGGGTCCGCCTTCACCGGCGGCCTGGACAGCGACGTCCGGGGCCTGCGGGTCGCCTGGTCGCCCGACCTGGGCGGGAGCGTGCCGGTCGACGCCGAGGTGCGGGACGTGGTGCGCGGCGCGGTGGAGGTGTTCGCGGCGCTGGGCTGCGAGGTCGAGGAGACCTGCCCGGACCTGTCCGGCGCCGACGAGGCGTTCCTGCTCCAGCGCGCCTGGCAGATGGAACTCGCCTACGGCCCCCTGCTCGACGAACACCGGCAGCGCATGTCCCCCGACGTGGTCTGGAACATCGAGGAGGGCCGCAAACTCGCCGGCCCCGACCTGGGCCGCGCCCAGCTCCTCCAGGCCGAGATCTTCCACCGGGTACGGGAGTTCTTCCAGCGCTACGACCTTCTGCTGCTGCCGGTGAGCCAGGTGGCGCCCTTCGCCGTCGAACTCGCCCACCCCGCCTCGGTGGACGGCACCGCGATGGAGACGTATCTGGACTGGATGCGCTCCGCCTACCTGATCACGATGACCGGCTGCCCGGCGCTGTCGGTCCCGGCCGGCTTCACCCCGGCGGGACTGCCGGTCGGCGTCCAGCTGGTGGGGCCGCACCGGCGGGACCTGGCGGTGCTGCGGGCCGGGTACGCCTTCGAGCAGGCGACGCTCGTCGGCGAGCGCAGGCCCGCCGTGGCGACGGCGGACGGGGTCCGGCCGTGAGCCCGCGCAGCGCCGTCGTGGTCGGCGCGGGCATGGCGGGGCTGGCGACCGCCTGGTTCCTCCAGGAGGCGGGGGTCGAGGTCACCGTGGTCGACCGGGAGGGCGTGGCGGCCGGGGCGTCCTGGGGCAACGCGGGCTGGCTGTCCCCCGCCCTGACCGTCCCGCTCCCCGAACCGGCCGCCCTGAAGCTGGGCCTGCGCACCCTGCTCTCCCCCGCCTCCCCGGTCTACGTCCCTCCGCGCGCGGACCTCCGGCTGGCCCGTTTCCTGCTGGCGTTCACCCGCAACTGCACCCACCGGCACTGGCGGGTGGCCATGTCCGCGCTCGCCGCGCTCAACCGCGGGGCGCTGTCGGCGTACGACGAACTGGCCGAGGGCGGGATCGCCGAGCCGACCCGCGCGGGCGACCCGTGCCTGCTCGCGTTCACCTCCCCGGCCGGGCGTGCCGCGCTCGTCGCGGAGCTGGACGCGGTGCGCTCGGCGGGCCAGGACGTCGCCTACGACCTGCTCACCGGGGCCGAGGCCCGCGAGCAGGAGCCGGCGCTCTCGGCCCGCGTCGACGCGGGCGTCCTCCTGCACGGCCAGCGGCATCTGAATCCCGGGGCGTACGTCGCGGCGCTGGCCGACGCGGTGCGGGACCGGGGCGGCAAGGTCCTCACGGGCCTGGAGGTCACCCGGGTCCGGGACTTGGGCTCGGACGTCGTCGTCCTGAGCTCCGACGGCACCTCTCTGCGGGCCGACGCAGCCGTCCTGGCCCCGGGTGCCCGGCTCGGCCGGCTGGCCGCGCCCTTCGGGGTGCGCACCCCGGTGCAGTCCGGGCGCGGCTACAGCTTCAGCCTGCCCGCGGAGGGGCTGCCCGGCCGGCCCACGTACTTCGCCGAGCAGCGGGTGGTCTGCACTCCGCTCGGGGACCGGGTGCGGGTGGCGGGCATGATGGAGTTCACGGCACCGGACCGGCCCGCCGATCCCCGTCGTATCGAGGCGATCGTCGCCGCGGCCCGTGCACTGCTCCCCGCGGCCGACTTCGACCGCCGTACCGACGCATGGGCCGGCCCGCGTCCGTGCACCGCCGACGGTCTGCCCCTGGTCGGCCCGACCCGCTCGCCCCGCGTCCACGTCTGCGGCGGCCACGGCATGTGGGGCATCGCCCTGGGACCGCTGAGCGGCAAGCTGCTGGCGGAGTCGATCGTCACCGGGCGCCCGGCCCCCGAGCTGACGCCGCTGCACCCACTGCGATGAGAACAGGGTGAGAAACATGACGACGGACCCGCCAACCAACCACCAACCGGCCGCCGAGCAGAGGTAGTTGGGGCGGATGGTTCACATGAGTCGCTCCTCGGGGCATAACGTGGGCTTCCACGACTGGTGTTCGACGGTTCGTGGTTCTCCCTCTACGTACACGCAGGAGCGTCCATGACTGATGAGGCAGCCAACTCCGCGCAGGAGGCGTTCGCCAAGATCGACACGTCTGTGCCGCAGTCGGCCCGGATCTGGAACTACTGGCTGGGAGGGAAGGACAACTACGAGGTCGACCGGGTGGCCGGCGACGCCTTCCGCGAGATCTTCCCCGGCATCGAGACCGGAGCCCGCGCCGCCCGCTACTTCCTGGCCCGCGCGGTCCGTCATCTGGCCGCGGAGGAGGGCATCCGGCAGTTCCTGGACATCGGCACCGGACTGCCCAACGTCGACAACACCCACCAGATCGCCCAGCGGGTGGCCCCGGACAGCCGGATCGTCTACGTCGACAACGACCCGCTGGTCCTGGCCCACGCCCGCGCGCTGCTCACCAGCACACCGGAAGGCGTCACCAACTACGTCGACGCCGACCTGCGCGACCCCAGCACCATCCTGCGGGAGGCCGCGAAGACGCTGGACTTCGACCGGCCCGTCGCCCTCATGCTGATGGGCATCCTGGGCCACATCGAGGACCATGACGAGGCGCGCTCCATCGTGCGGGAACTCGTGGCCGGCCTGCCCTCAGGCAGCTTCCTCGTGCAGTACGACAGCACCAGCACCAGCGAGGACTACGTCACGGCCATCCAGCAGTACAACGAGGGCGGCTCGATCCCGTACATCCTGCGCAGCCCCGAGGAGATCGCGCGCTACTTCGACGGGCTGGAACTGCTCGAACCGGGCGTGACGTCGTGCTCGCGCTGGCGTCCCGACACGGCGGCCCTTGACCTGCCCGCCGAGGTGCATCAGTACGGTGGGGTGGCCCTCAAGCGCTGAGCAGGGCCGCCGGGCCGGGGGGGGCAGGTCTCCCGTCGGATGTCGACTGAGATCTCCCGTCGGTTCAGGTCTCCTGGAGGATGCGGTGCAGGATCGTAGGGGTCTCGTCCGGTGATTCGGCCTCGACGACCAGGCGGTTCATGACGTCCCAGTAGCACTCGATCTCGGCCGGCCGGTCCGGATAGAGAGCGGTGGTGAGTTGTTCGAGGTAGACGACGTCGGGCAACTCGCCGCCGGGCAGACGCAGGATGGTGACCGGACCGGCCTCGCCCGCGTGGGCGCCGGCGTGGAACGGCAGGACCTGCACCGAGACCTGCGGGAGCCGGCAGATCTCGATCAGGTGCCGGAGCTGCTCGCGCATGACACGGGCGCCGCCCACCGGTCGGCGCAGTGCCGCCTCGTCGATCACCGCCCACAGCTGGGCCGGTGACGGCCGGTCCAGGATCCGCTGCCGTGTCGTCCGCAGGGTGACCCGCCGGTCGATCTCCTCCGCGGGAGCGTCCGGGTGGGCGAGGCGGATGGAGGCGCGCGCGTAGTCGGGGGTCTGGAGCAGGGCGGGAACCCGCTGCACCTCGAAGCAGCGGATGAGGCTCGCGGCCTGTTCGGCCCCGAGGTACGTCTGCGTCCAGGCGGGCACGATGTCGTTGTAGTACTGCCACCAGGCGGGGGTGTTGGCCTGGTCCACCAGCGCCATCAACGTGGCGCGTTCGGCGTCGTCCGTGACGTCGTAGAAGGTCAGCAGATCGGCCACGTCACGCGGTTTGAACCGGTGGCGGCCCGCCTCCATGCGGCTGATCTTGGACCGGGAGGACCGGATGACCTGTCCCGCGGCCGCACGGGAGACGTCCCGTTCCTCCCGCAGCCGGCGTAACCGTGCTCCCAGGACCAGGCGCGGCACCATGGGGCCGGCCGACCGGCCGTCCAGAGAGTCGCCGAGGAGGGGTGATGGTGTAAGTGCGGCCTCTTTGGTGCCCATGGGCCTTCTTTCCGCGACGAACGCAACGCTCTACACATACAAGCACGGTGGCCGGCCATCCTAGGGGCTGTCCTGTACATGATCTTGGATTGTGGCGGCCACGGAGGCGAGCAGCGCCAGTTTGTCGGCGTCGTCGGTGCCGGGATCCGGGTGGTGGACGACCAGCGTCTGGCCTGCCGTACCACCGATACCCAAGCGCTCCCGGTTCAGTCGGAGGCGACCGACCTGGGGGTGGTCCAGGTACTTGGGTTCGCCTTCGCACGCCTCCACGTCGTGGCGGGCCCAGAGCCGGCTGAAGTGGGGGCTGGCGAGGGAGAGTTCGCCGACGAGTTCGATGAACCGGGGGTCGTCGGTGTCGGTGCCGACGGACTGGCGGAAGCCGGCGACCATGCCTCCGGCGGCGTCCCTCCAGTCCGGGTGGAGGGCCTGCTCGGCGGGGTCGAGGAACAGGTCCCGCAGGCGGTTGCCTCCCGGCACGAGGCGCGGTGACAGCGTGGTCGCCAGGGCGTTGGCGGCGAGGACGTCGAAGTAGCGCCCCTCCACGATCGCCGGCAGCGGGAGGGAGGCGACGAGCTTGGCGATGCCCTCGGGCACGGTCTCCTTCCGGGGCCGGGGCCTGGACCGGCGCCGACGGGAGGTACCGGCGCCGAGGCGCAACAGGTGAGCCGTCGCGTCCTCGTCCAGTCGGAGCACGCGGGCGAGCGATTCCAGGACCTGCGCGGAGGGGTTGCGGTCGCGGCCCTGTTCCAGGCGCAGGTAGTAGTCGGCGCTGATGCCGGCGAGCATCGCGACCTCTTCCCGGCGCAGGCCCGGTACCCGCCGCGTCCCCACCACCGGAATGCCGGCCTGTTCCGGAGAGACGAGTTCACGGCGGGCGCGTACGTAGTCGCCCAGCGGGTTGGGTTCGCCGGTCATCTCGCCACCGTAGTACGCACGGCCGCCCGCGTGCCTGGTCCTGTCACCCCCAGGACCACGGGGGCCCTGGCTCGGTCGGGGCACGGGCGACAAGCCTGGCCGTCGGCCCGCCGGGCGGACAGGTACCGCTCACCCGACCCGTCGCGGCCGGACACGGCGGAGCACAGCGAGGAGCACGACCATGACGACGTATCTGCTGGTGCACGGCGCCTGGCACAGCGGGCGGTGCTGGGAGAGGGTGGTCCCGCTGCTGGCGTCGGCCGGACACCGGGTGCTCGCACCGTCGCTGACCGGCTACGGGGACACGGCGCATCTGCTCAGCCGCGACATCGGGCTCGACACGCACGTCGACGACATCGTCGGTCTGATCGCCGGGCAGGACCTCACCGAGGTGGTCCTCGTGGGACACAGCTACGCCGGGCTGGTGATCTCGTCGGCGGCCAACCGTGTCCCGGACCGGGTCGCGCGGCTGGTGTACCTCGACGCGATGGTCCCGGAGGACGGCGAGAGCGCGGCCGATGTCCTGCCCGTCACCCAGGACCTGATCGACCGCGCCGAGAAGTCCGAGAGCGGCTGGCGGGTTCCGCCGCTCCCCGAAATGCCGCCGCCCGCCGGTCTGTTCGGGGTCACCGACCCGGCGGACGTCGCCTGGCTGCGCTCGATGCTGTCGGACCACCCGGTGCGCTGCCTGCGGCAACCGGTCCGGCTGGACAACCCGGCCGTGCGCGCGATCCCCCGGACGCACATCCACTGTGTCACCGGCAAGCCCGAAGGCTTCGCCCGGCGTCCCGTCCCCGCGTTGCAGCCCAACGGCGCCCCGGCGCAGGTGTGGGAGTTGGAGACCGGCCACGACTGCATGATCACCATGCCGGCCGAGCTCACCGAACTCCTGCTCGGGCTCGGGTAGGTGGGGACGCGGGGGGGCAGGCGTGCGGGCGGTGTCCGGTCCGTACGTCGGTCAGGCGGGCGGTGTCCGGTCCGTGCGTCGGTCAGGCGGGCGCCGCGGTGGCCTTCCAGTGCCGCAGCAGGCCGGTGACCGCCTGGCGGCCGGCGCGGTTGGCGCCGACGGTGGACTGGGACGGCCCGAACCCGACCAGGTGCACCCGGGGTTCGCCGGCCACCTGGGTGCCGCGCATGGTGATCCCGCCGAGTTCGTTGCGCAGCCGCAGGGGGTCCAGGTGTGCCAGGGCGGCCTTGAAGCCCGTGGCCCACAGGATGGCGTCGACCGGTGTGAAGGAGCCGTCCGCCTCGCGGACGCCGCCCGGCTCGACGGCGGTGAACATGGGACGCCGTTCGAGTGCCCCGCGCTCCTTCGCCGCCAACGCGTACGGTGTCCAGGCCAGTTCGGTGTAGGAGACGACGCTGCCGGTGGGCCTGCCCGCCTCGACGTCGGCGGCGACCTTGGCGACGACCTCACGGCCCTCGACCTCGGGGGCGAACCCCCCGGCGCGGAAGACCGGTTGACGGCGCGTGTACCAGAACGTGGTGGCCACGCGCGAGATCTCCTCCAGCTGCTGAAGCGCCGAGATGCCGCCGCCGACCACGGCGACCCGCAGACCGGCGAACCGGTCGGCCGAGACGTAGTCGCGGGTGTGCAGCTGGATCCCGGTGAACGTCTCCTGTCCCGGGTAGTGGGGGCGGACGGGGTTGGTCCAGGTGCCGGTGGCGTTGATGACAGCCCGGGCGGTCCAGGTCCCCGCGCTGGATTCCACCAGCAGGTCCCCGTCGGGCCGGGCGTCCACGGGCCGTACCGCGCTGACGGTCACCGGCCGCAGGATCGGCAGGTCACTCGCCTCCTCGAAGGCGGCGAAGTAGCGCGGCACCGCCGTACGGCTGGGCTCGTCGGGGTCGACGGGAGGTTGCGGGAAGTCGGGCAGGTCGAAGATGCCGTTCACGGTGCTCATCCGCAGCGACTCCCAGCGGTGCCGCCACGCCCCGCCGGCGGCCGGTTCGGCGTCGAGCACCACGAAGGTGCGGTCGCCGTCCGGGTCGGTCAGGGCGCTGGTGAAGCCGCGCCGCTTGAGGTGGTGGCCGGCCGAGAGCCCGGACTGGCCGCCGCCTATGACCACGACGGTCGCGTGCCCACCGCCGCCCGCTCCTCGCTCGGGTTCCGCCCCTCCGCGCGGCGGGGCGAGGGTTTCGGCGGACATCGGCCCCTCCTTCGGGGGTGCGCTTGCTCAGGGGGGCGCTGCCGGGGTGGCGAGCGGCGTGGGGTCGGGGTCAGCGTGAGATCGGGATCAGCGTGATGTCGGGGTCTGGCGCGACGGGCGGGTGGGGTCGTTGACGGGTCACCGGCCGTACGGGCCCGAGTGGTCGCAGTACGGCTGGAGCCGGCTGCGCGAACAGCCACACAGCACGGCCCGGGTCTCGCTACGGCGGCCCTCCTCCGTCTCCAGAGAGAGCTCTCCCACCGCCTCCGCGGCCGCTCAGTCCGTGACCTTGCTCCGGGCCTGGTACAGCAGGTCGGCGTACTCGGGGTGGCGGGCGATCCAACCCGCGTAGAAGGGGCAGGTGGCGAGCACCCGGAGTCCGGCGGCACGCGCCTCGTCGAGCGAGGTCCGGGCCAGCGCGGAGCCGATCCCCTGCCCCTCGTACTCCGGCGCCACCTCGGTGTGCAGGAACGCGATCAGCTCGGCCGTCCGGATGTACTGCGCGAAGCCCGCGACCTCGCCCGTCCCGTCGGCCCGTGCCTCGTAACGGCGCTCCTCGGGTACGTCGACGACCTTGACTGTCACCTGTTCTCCTTGAAGCCGGCGGATGGGCGACGGGACGCGAGCGCGAGCCGCCACAGACCTGCTTGATACATCAACTAAATTACTCCCATGACTGTTGACCTGTCAACGACTAAGCCGGTCGGGGCAGCCAACCACGCCTCCGGGGACGGCGTCCTCACCCCGGAGACACCCGGCGGTGGGGTTCAGTCTCCGGACGCCCGTCCGAGGTGCGGCACCTGGGGGGACGTCGCGGCCGCGGCCTCCGCCTTGGCGTCGCTCACCGCTTCGGCGGCCTGCCTCTCGGCCTCGTCGGCGGCCGCGGCGGCCTCCAGGGAGACCGCCGAGCCGGCGGCCAGCTCCGGAGTCCGGCCGTCGTCCGAGGCCGCGTCGGCGGTGGCGGCCTCCCCGGCTTCCTCCGGCTGCGCGGGCCGGGCAGGACCGGCTGTCGACTGGTCACCGAACGCGGTGGTGACGGTCCGGATCGCCTCGGTCAGCTCGCCCGGGATCACCCAGAACGTGTTGTTGTCGCTGTTCGCCAGGTGCGGGAGCGTCTCCAGGTACTTGTAGGCCAGGATCTTCGCGTCGGCGTTGTTGCGATGGACGGCCTGGAAGACCAGCTCCACGGCCTTCGCCTCGCCGTCCGCCCGCAGGATCATGGCTTGTTGCGTGCCCTGGGCCTCCAGGATGTCCTTCTGCTTCGTGCCTTCCGCGGTGAGGATCTTGGCCTGCCGCTCCCCTTCGGCATGCAGGATGGCCGCGCGCTTGTCACGCTCGGCCCGCATCTGCTTCTCCATCGCTTCCTTGATGGTGTGCGGTGGATCGATGGCCTTGATCTCGACGCGGTTGACCCGGATGCCCCACTTGCCGGTCGCGTCGTCGAGGACGGCACGGAGCCGGGAGTTGATCTCCTCGCGCGAGGTGAGCGTCTCCTCCAGGTCCATGCTGCCGATGACGTTGCGCAGCGTGGTCACGGTCAGCTGGTCGATCGCCTGGAGGTAGTCGGCGACCTCGTAGGCCGCCGCCCGCGGGTCCGTGATCTGGTAGTAGAGCACGGTGTCGATGTTCACCACGAGGTTGTCCTCGGTGATCACCGGCCTGGGGTCCGACGAATAGACCTGCTCGCGCACGTCGAGTTTGGTGTTGATGCGGTCGGCCACCGGCAGGACCAGGTTCAGGCCGGGTTGCAGCGTCCGGCGATACCGGCCGAACCGCTCGATGTTGTAGCGGCGTGCCTGCGGGACGATCCGCACAGTGGAGGCCACGAGGAAGACGACGACGATGGCCGCCACAAGAAGGGGGACGACGACTGGATCCACAGTGCCTCCGTTGCTTTACGGAAGGAGCTCGCGGGGGTAGACGATGGCCGTGGCGCCTTCGATCTCCATGACGTCCACCAGCGCTCCCACCGGGATCACCAGTGTCTCGTCAAGGGCCCGGGCGGACCACTCCTCGCCGGAGAGCTTGATCAGTCCGCGGGTCGCGGTGACCTCCTGCATGACCTCCGCCCGCTTGCCGATCAGCGCATCCGTGCCGTCGAGTGTGAGCGGTTGCTGCGCCATGGCCCGCAGCGCGACGGGCCGGACGATGACGAGCCCTGCGGCCGCCGCCACCCCGAGTGCCACGAACTGGCCCAGCACACCGACGCCCACACCGGCCACGACGGCGGCGACCAGCGCGGCACCCGCCATCAGCCCGAAGACCAAGGTCAGGGTGAAGAACTCCGCGACACCCAGCGCTGCGGCGGCGAGCAGCCATGCGAACCACGCCATCGAACCGCCCTCCTCGAGGGGCCTTCCCCACCAAACTACCTCCCGGGACGCCGGGCAGACAGACAGCAGCGAGGTCGACTGCGAGGTCCGGATCAGACGGGGCGGATCCCGCGCTCCTCGAAGACCTCGCGCAGGACACCGACGGCGTTGAGCGCGCGGGGGAATCCGGTGTACGGGACGGCCTGGACGACCGTCTCGATCACCTGCCGCGGGGAGAGTCCCACCCTGAGCGCGGCGTTGAAGTGCACCTTCTGCTGGGGTGCCGTGTCACCGAAGGCGATCAGTCCGCCCAGAGTGACGAGCTGCCGTTGCCGCAGGTCGAGCCCCGGCCGAGGGTAGACGTCCCCGAAGGCGAACTCGACGATGTACCGGCCGAGATCGGGTGCCACGTCCTTCAGGGACTCGATCACCTCGATGCCGTGCTCGCCGTCGACCTCCCGCAGCTTGTCCTCGCCCCGCGCGTAACGGTCCCCGCCGGGCGCCACCGCGATCGGCTCGACGCGCACCCCTCGCTCCTCGAACGCGGCGCGTGCGGCGGCCAGCGCGTTGAGCGTCCGCGGGAACCCCGCGAACGGAACCAGATGGACCAGCGCCTCCACCACCTGCGCCGCCTCCAGTCCGACATGCAGCGCCGCGCCGATGTGGAACCGCAGCTGCGGGGCGGTGTCCCCGGCCGCCGTCAGAGCGCCGATGGTCACCAACTGCCGTTGTCCCACGTCCAGTCCGGGCCGCGCGTGCACATCCCCGTACGCGAACTCGACCACGAAGCGACCCAGATCCGGGGCGATGTCCTCCAACGCCTCCACGGTGGCGAGGGCGTCCTCGCCGGCGATCTGCTTCATACGGGCGGCGCCCCGCACGTACCGCGCGGACTGCCGGTCCTGTTCGGACCGCTCGGACTGCTCGGGCCGCCCACGATCCGGGCTGTCGGCCACCGCCACGCCCGGTCTCGCCAGGGGAGCCGCCATCGCACCGACCCCTCCGACAGCTCCGTACCGCAGGAGGGCCCGCCTGCTCCTGCCCGCCTCGCCCTCCCGCCGCGCGTCACGCCTGTCGTCCGCTGTCCCCATCCTGTTCCTCCACCAGTCGCTCGTAGTGCGCGATCTTGTCGTCGATGGCGTCGAGACTGCGCATGACGGCCTCGTACTGCTTCCTGACCTGTGCCTGGTGCCTCCCCAACAGCTCCAGCCGCGCCCGCACGGTGGCGTCTCCACCCCGGCGCAGTTCCGCGAACGCCAACATCCCCTGGATGGGCATCCCGGTCGTCCGCAACCGCAGCAGAAACGCCATCCACGCCAGATCCGCCGCCTGATAACGGCGCCGTCCGTCCGGCCCGCGCTCCACGCTGTCGATCAGCCCGATGCGTTCGTAGTAGCGGAGAGTGGAAGGGCTGAGTCCGGTCAGTTCGGACGTCTCGGCGATGGTCAGAGTCCCGTCGATCCGTTCGGTCGCCACACGAGGACGGTAGGAGTTGAAGCGCGCTTCAACGCAAGGAACGTTCTCAGCCAGAGGCCCGGAGCCTCGCGCCGCCTGATGCGTGTGATGCCTGATGCGCGAGCGATGAGTTCGGGCGGCGGATCGGGTCCGTCCTGGCATGACGCGAATCACCACTGTCAAGGCCAATGAGATCACCTTGGGCATCGAGTCGTTCGGAGACGACGACGCACCGCTCGTCCTGCTCGTGGGCGGGACGACGATGCTCTCCTGGCCGGACGCACTGTGCGAGCGCCTCGCCGCCGGCGGGCGCCGCGTGGTGCGCTACGACCTGCGCGACAGCGGGGAGTCGACGGGGGCGGACCCGGAGGCGCCCGCCTACACCCTGCGCGACCTCGCCGCCGACGCGGCCGCCCTCGCCGACGCGCTCGGTGGCGGACCCGCGCACCTCGCGGGGATCGGCGTCGGCGGGATGGTCGCCCAGGTGGCCGTACTCGACCATCCGCGCGCGTTCTCGGCGCTCACCCTGGTCGGCACCCGCGCGGTGGCCCCCGGCCCGCCCGACGACGACCTCCCCGACCACGACCGGGCGACGATGAGCCGGCTGTTCGCGCGTCCGATGCCCGACTGGACCGACCGTGAGGCGGTTGCGGAGTTCGCCGCCGGCGGCGCGGAGATCCGCGGCGACGACCCCGCCGCCGCGCGTGCCGTCGCCGCGCGCGTCTGGGACCGCACGCCCGGCACCGCGCCCGCGGTCCAGATGGCCAACCAGCTGGGCATGGTGTTCTCCGGGCTCGACTGCACACCCCGCTGGCGCGAGCGCCTGCCCGAGATCGAGGTCCCCACGCTGGTCGTCCACGGCCACCGCGACCCGTTCTTCCCCGTCGGCAACGGCGAGGCGATCGCGCGCGAGATCCCCGGGGCCCGGTTGCTCGTCCTCAAGGAGGCCGCCACGGCGATCCCCGATGCGGCGGTCGACGAGGTCGCCGAGGCGATGCTCACGCTCGGCGGACCGGGCGGCACCGTCGTCGCCGATCCCGGCCCCTCGGACCACAGGCGGTCCAACGCCGAGCACCCAGGTCCACCATCCGCACCCTGACAGCCGCTTGTGCCTGTGCGGCGACGGCCGCCACTCCCACGGGCGGACCGGCGCCGCCCGCGCCCTGATGACCGGCCCCGAGCACAAATCCGGCGACGTCGGCGATCACCCCCGGGATACTGGTCGCCCATGGATGAGGTCGAAGTCGTAGTCGCCCATGCCGAGCGCACGACCCTGCGTGTCGGCGACGTGTTCCTGAAGGTGGACGCCGATCAGGCGCGCCTCGACGTCGAGGTCGAGGCGATGTCCCTCGCGCCGGTCCCGACGCCGGAGGTTCTGTGGTGCAGGCCGCCCGTGCTCGCGATCGCCGCCCTCCCCGGGACGACGCTCGGCCGCCTGGGCGGGCCGTCGACCGGGTCGCCGACGGCGTGGGCCGCGGCGGGCGCGGCCATCCGGACCCTGCACGACGCACCGCTGCCGCCCCGGACCGGCCGGGCCGGCCGGAGCACCGCCGCGCTGACGGCGGAACTCGACGAGGAGTGCGACCGGCTCGTGACCCACGGCCTGCTGCCCGCCGACCTGGTCACCCACAGCCGCCGGGTCGCCGAGGCCGCCCTCCGGCCGTGGACTCCGGCGTTCACCCACGGCGACCTGCAGATCGCGCACGTCTTCGTGGACGGCGACGAGGTCACAGGCATCATCGACTGGTCCGAAGCGGGACAAGGGGACCCCCTGTACGACCTCGCCACCTTCACACTCGGACACGAGAAGCATCTCGACCACGTCATCGCCGGCTACGGCACCGATATCGACATCGACCTCGACGTGATCCGCGCGTGGTGGTCGTTGCGCAGCCTGCTGGCGGTCCGCTGGCTGAGCGAACACGGCTTCGACCCCTTCGCGCCGGGCTGCGAGGTCGACGTACTCAGATCCCTCATGTGAGGCCGCGCGGCCCGCCTGGCGACGACGAGCGGCTCGTCGCCGTGCTCGTCCTGAGTGCTGGCGGGATACCGAGGCGCAGGAGTCAACTGTAGTAATTCCATGACCAGTCGGTGAAGGCAGTATCGTCACCACACGACTGCTGGTCTCCGGCGTTCTGCTCGGTCTCGCCGGCCTGGCTGCCGAGCAAGCCCACGGTTGTGGGGTGGTTCGTGTTCTCGAGCGGCGCGCGACGCCGCGATCTCCTCGGCCTGTCTCCCGCCGGACTGCCCCAGGCCCCCTGTGCCTTCAGCAAGGCCTTCAGTCCATGCGGATGATTCCCCTGCCCAGTGCGGCGGTGACGGCGGCGGTTCGGTCGCGGACGTCGAGCTTGGCGTAGATGTGCAGCAGATGGGTCTTGACGGTGGCCTCCGACAGGCGCAGGACGCGGGCGATCTGTCTGTTGCTCTGCCCGCGGGCCACGGCGGACAGGACTTCGAGTTCCCTGCCGGACAAGCCGGCGCCCCGGTCGCCGCGCATATGGGCGAGGACCTTGGCGGCCACGGTGGGCGACAGTGCCGCGCCTCCCCGGGCCGCGGTCCGAACGGCCTCGCAGAGCTCGTGTCGTCCGGTGTCCTTGAGCAGGTAGCCGACTGCGCCGGCGTCGATGGCGGCAGTGATGTCGGCGTCCGTGTCGTAGGTGGTCAGGACGAGTACCCGCACCTCGGGGTGGGCGGCACGGATGGCGGCGGTCGCGGTCGTGCCGTCCATGCCGGGCATCTGCAGGTCCATCAGCACGACGTCGGGTGCGAGTGAGGCGGTCTGGCGCAGTGCCTCGGCGCCGGTGGCGGCTTCGCCGACAACCGTGAGATCGGGCTGGGTGGAGAGCATGGCGGCAAGCCCGTCACGGACCACGGGGTGGTCGTCGGCGAGGAGGACTCGGATCGTGGGACGGGCCGACGTCCTCATGACGTCGTGGCCATCCGCTCGGTGCCCGACACGACTGAGAGGTCGGAGGCGGAAGGCTCGACCGGGAGGGGCACCGTGACGGCGACGGTCGTCCCCTCGCCAGGGGAGCTTTCGACCGCGAACGTGCCGTGCACAGCGGCAACGCGCTCCCGCATGGTGATCAGGCCGACGCCCGTATGCCGGGCAGCGGGTGCGAACCCGGTGCCGTCGTCCTGGATGTCGATCGCCAGGACGTCACCGAGGTACGACAGCGTGACCGAGACACTCATCGCTCGGGCGTGCCGCCGGGCGTTGGTCAGTGCCTCCTGTACGACCCGCAGCAACTCGCCCTCGGTACTGGGAGGCAGGGCGTCCGGGCGGCCGGTCACCACCGTGTAGGCCTCGGTGCCGGTCTCCTCCGCGAGCCGGGCGGTGAGTTCACGGACCGCCTCTGCCAGGTGCGTGCGGTCCAGTGGCGCCGGGCGAAGAGCGTGCACGAGGCGGCGGCTCTCCGCGAGGTTGTCCCGGGCGGTGCGCATGGCCTGCTCGACGCGGCGGCCCGCAGGGGAGTCGGGTGGCAGGTCGTCGCGTGCGGCGTCCAGCAGCATGGCGATGGAGGCGAACCCCTGGGTGAGCGTGTCGTGGACCTCGCGGGCCAGGCGCTGGCGTTCGGCCAGGGTGCCCGCCTGGCGTTCCGCTGCCGCGCGTTCGGCCTGGGTGGCGGTGAGCTCGTCGAGGAGTCGCTGCCGCTTGTGACTCTCGTGATCGAGGGTCGCGACGTAGCAGGTGATCGTGACCGCCACGGCGGTACCGAGTACGCATCCCGTGAGCGCCCGCACGTCGACGGGGCCGTCCGTGGTCAGGCTCTGCCACGACCAGCCGGCGCCCAGCACCAGCACCCCGCCGGCCGACCACCAGGCCCGCCGCAGCAAGTACGGGCTCAGCACCGCCATGGCGACCGGGAGGAACGCGGGGTCCACCACGGCCATGACCGCCCACCCGGACAAGGCCCCCACGAGGTAGGGCAGCGGCGGGCGGTCGGCGCCACCGCGCAGCACGATCCAGTACACGTACCAAAGGGCGAGCCCCACTGCCGGGCCGATCCGCGACAGCGCGGCGCCGGTCGTCATGTTCGCCCCGGCCAGCGCACCCGGCACGGACAGGGCGAGCACGGTGACGAAGAAGGCGTGCTGCCCCATGGTCTTCCACCGCTGCCGGTCCCACGCCTGTTGCAGTGCCATGGCCCACAGAGTAGGTGCAGCCGCGTAGCGGCAGAATCAGCCGACCAGCGGGGCGGGTTCACCGATCGGTGGACGAAGGGCGCGTCGATCGGTCGATGTGCGGGAGGGGCGCGGGCGGCGACGATCAGCCCCGCAGCCGATGGCCGGCTGTTCCACCGCCCCTCGTGAGGAACTACCCGTGACCCTGGCCTTCATCCCCAGCCCGTCCGTCGGCGAGGTCCAGCTGGGGCCGCTGCCCCTGCGCGGTTACTCACTGATGCTGATCCTCGGCATCGCCGCCGCCGTGTGGCTGGGTGGCCGTCGATGGGCCGCACGCGGCGGAGAGAAGGCCGTGGTGACAGACGTCGCTCTGTGGGCGGTCCCCTTCGGCGTGGTCGGCGCCCGCATCTACCACGTGATCACCTCCAGCGAGGCGTACTTCGGCAAGGGTGGTGATCCGGCCAAGGCCCTGTTCATCTGGGACGGCGGTATCGGTATCTGGGGCGCCGTCGCCGGCGGTGCCGTCGGAGCCTGGATCGGCTGCCGCCGTAGCGGCGTTCCCCTGTCCGCGTACGCCGACGCCGTCGCTCCCGGCATCGCACTGGGGCAGGCCATCGGCCGCTGGGGCAACTGGTTCAACCAGGAGCTCTACGGGCGGGCCACCGCCCTCCCCTGGGCCCTGGAGATCGACCCCGCGCACCGGCCTGAGGACACCCCGAACCTTGCCGCTTATCACCCGGCGTTCCTGTACGAGTCGTTGTGGTGTCTCGGCGTGGTCGCCCTGGTCCTGTGGGCGGATCGCCGTTTCCGTCTCGACCGGGGGCGGGCGTTCGCGCTGTACGCCGCCGCGTACAGCGCAGGTCGCTTCTGGATCGAGTACCTGCGGGTGGACGAGGCCCACCACATCCTCGGCCTGCGCCTCAACGACTGGACCGCGCTGCTGGTTGTCGCTGTCGCCGTCCCCTACCTCGTGGCTACGACGCGGCGCGCAGCCGGCAGGCGTGACGCGTCGACGTCGGCCGTCTCTTTCAACAGGTGAATGCCACCAGTAGCCCCAGGAACAGACGCTCCCCTCTCGTCCGGGTCCGATCATGGTGGCGGGAGGTGTGTTCGTCGCCTTCCTGCTGTCCTCTCTGGTGAACGCGTTGATCACCGTGCTGTCGCACGCGTTCGGTGCGCCGGACAACTTCGGCCCGTTGGAGCCCTCGGCGTACGTCTTTCTGACCGCACTGGGAGTGCTGGGAGGATCCGTCGGGTGGGCCCTCGTCCGCAGGTTCTCCCCCGATCCCGAACGGCTGCTCCGCCGACTGGTCCCGTCGGTCGTCGTGTTGTCCTTCGTCCCGGACCTTTTCCTGTTCGGCGAGGGCGAGGTGACCGGTGTGGTGGCGCTGCTCCTGATGCACGTCGCGGTCGCGGTGATCGCAGTATCGACGTACTACAGGGTCATGCCGCTGAGCTCGGTTCGGTGACCAGACGCCGGTCGGCACCTGGGCCGCGCTGCGAGGTGCCTCTGCCGCCTGCCTGTGGGTTCACCATTCGATGGCGGCAACAGGTCCAGGCCGCGCCTGGCAACGCAGCGAGGCGTTCTTCGGCGGCGACGGCGGCGACGCGGGACGGGAACGGATCCGTGTTCGCCGTCATGGCCCCGCGACCGCCGTCTGCGCTTTGTCGCCTTCAGGGCTTGGTCGGCTTCACCTTCCTGTCGGCGCCGTTCACCCGCACGGTGATGTGCCCCTGGTTCCGTGCCCGGTCGGCCACGATCTTGTAGGACGTGACTTTCCCGTTCCGCCATGCGCAGCTGACCTCGTAGCCGCCGCGGGCGCGCAGTCCGGTGAAGGAACCCCTGGCTTTCCAGGCGTCGGGCAGGGCGGGCAGCAGGTGGATGACGTTGTCGTGGCTCTGCAGGAGCATCTCCGCGACGGCGCCCGTGATGCCGAAGTTGCCGTCCATCTGGAAGGGCGGGTGGTTGCAGAACAGGTTGGGCAGCGTGTTGTAGGTGAGCAGTCCGCGCAGCATGATCTGGGCGCGCCTCCCGTCGCCGAGGCGGGCGAAGAGGGCCGCCCGCCAGGGCCAGGTCCATGAGCGGCGGCTGTCGCCCGACACTGTCGCGGCCGTGAACGGGACGCCTTCCTTCTCGCCGCACCTCGCCTTGAGCGAGACGAGGGCGGCGGCCGCGAAGTCGGGTGCCTTCGGGGTGATCTGGCGGCCCGGGTAGACCGCGAAGAGGTGTGAGGTGTGGCGGTGGATGTCGGTGGGGCTGTCGATGTCCTCCTGCCATTCCTGTAGTTGGCCCCACTTGCCGATCTTGTTCGGCGCGAGGCGCCCCTGCATGTCCGCGACCTTGGCCCGGTAGGCGGGGTCGGCCCCGAGCGCGGCCTCGCAGTCGAGGTAGTTCTGGAACAGGTCCCAGATGATCTGCTGGTCGTACATGACGCCGTCCTCGCGCGGCCCGTGCTCGGGGGACCAGCCGTTCGGCGCGACGAGCAGTCCGTCCTCGCGCTCCTTGAGGTGGTCCTCCCAGAACTCGCAGATCTCCTTGATCATCGGGTACGCGACAGTACGCAGGTACTTCATGTCCTGGGTGAACGCCCAGTGTTCGTAGAGGTGTTGGGCGTACCAGGCGCTCGCGACGGTGTTCCACTCCCACGCGTTGCCGCCGAAGATGCTCTGGCTGGTGCGGGCGGTCCAGCCGCGTGTGTCCTCGCCGAAGGCGTTGCGGGTCGCCACGCGGCTGGGCACCGCCACCTGCCTGATGAACCCGACGAGCGCCTCGTGGCACTCCGGCAGGTTCGCGGTCTCCGCTCCCCAGTAGTTCATCTGGACATTGATGTTGGTGTGGTAGTCGGAGGCCCAGGCCGGTGAGTTGCTGTCGTTCCACAAACCCTGGAGGTTGGCGGGCAGGCCCTTCGGGCGCGAGGAACTGATCAGCAGGTACCGGCCGTAGTCGAACATCGTCTGTTCGAGGGTGGGGTCCTCACCGCCCGCCGCGTAACGCGCCAGCCGGGCGTGGGTCGGCAGGGCTACGACGGCGTCGTCGGAGGTCCCCCAGTCGACAAAGACGCGGTTCATGAGGGCGCGCGTCTCGGCCGTGTGCTTCTCGCGCAGCTCCCCGTAGGAGCGGGCGGCCGCCTTGTCGAGTGTCCTGGTGATGACCGGTTCGGGATCGGCTCCGCGCCACCCGGCCGCGGCGTCGAGCTTGTAGTCCGTGCGGGCGTCGAGGAGCAGGGTCAGGCTTGTGCAGCCGCTGAACCGGAGGGCCGACCCGTCGGCGCGGACGTCGCCGTCGGTGTGCACGACCTGGACGGTGCACGCGTGCTTGAGGCCGTTGCCCATGACTCCGCGGAAGGCGACCCGCCGGGCGGCGGCGTCGACGGTCGTCGGAGCCTCCTGCTGTCCGGACGTCAAGGAGATCGCTCCGGACAATCCCCGGTCACTGTCCGAGGTGTATCGGAAGACCATGACGTCCGCGGACCGGCTGGCGAACGCCTCCCTGAGGACGCGCCGTCCCGGCGCGCCGAACCGGGTGACATGGATACCGTCGAAGAAGTCCAGGGCGCGCTGGTAGTCGACGAACGTGCGCTGCGTGCGCGTGTCGAACCCCCCGCCTCCCAGGGCGACTTCCGCGATCTGGAAGCCGGTGGACGACTCGCCGGGGGTGAAGGTGAGCCGGTAGGTGCGGTAGGCGGTGCTGTTGGTGATCCGGAAGGTCCGGCTCTCACCGCGGTCGGCGAAGGGCGCGCCGGGGTTCTGCGTGTCGAGGGTCACCCAGGCCTGCCCGTCCTGCGACGCCTCGAGCGTCCATCGCCGTGGGTCGTCCTGCGGACGGTCCGGGGCCGCCGTCAGCGTGTACGAGGTGACGGCGACCGCGCGGGGCAGGTCGGCCTGCCAGACGATCTCCGGTGCGGCGGCGTCGACCCGCCAGACCGTGGCGGCATCGCGGTCCACCGAACACGAGATGTCCATCGCCTGGGCCGCGACCCCGGCACCCGATCCCTCGGAGTGACCGCTCGGCGACGACAGGTACAGCGCGGCGCCGCCGAGGTCGACGCCGGACAGACCGATCTCGGCCACCTGGAAGTGGCTGACCCCTGCCTTCGGGACGAAATCGAACCGGTAGAAGCGGTACGACCCGCTGGTGGCGCAGGTGAACTCCTTCGTCTGGAAACGGCTCTCGAAGGGCGCCGGCAAAGTGCGGCTGTCCAGCGTGGTCCAGGCGGATCCGTCGGCGGAACCGGACAGCGTCCACTCCTGCGGGTCGCGCTGGGGCACATCGTTGGCACTCGTCAGACGGTAGGAGGGGACCTCGACGGGCTCGGGGAGCTCGACCTGCCACTGCACCCTCGAACCGGGCCCTTCGATGCACCACTTGGTGCTCGCGTTCCCGTCGTACGACTTCTCCACGCCCTCCGACGAGGAGGTGCGGTACGGCCCTCCGGGGGCCGTGACCTTCGCACGGTCGGCGAAGGTGACGACGACGTCGCCGAAGTTCCGGTACGAGCCGAAACCGGTCATGCCGGTGTCGAACGCGCTGTCGGGCTTGCCCGCGAGCGCGTTGTCGTAGTTGTTGACCCCGCCCCACAGACTCTGCTCGTTGAACTGGATGCGCTCCTGGTCGGGGTCGGCGAACAGCATGGCGCCGAGTCGTCCGTTGCCGATCGGCAGGGCCTGCGACTGCCAGTCCAGGGCGGGGACCGAGTACTTCAGCGCCTTGCGCGACAGGGTCGGCCACCGGACGGCCGCCGACGCGGCGGAAGTGGCGGCGAAGGCCGACCCCGCAGGGGTGCCGCCGGCCAGTTGAGTGATCAGGGGTGCGAGGGCGAGGGCGCCGCCCAGCTTCAGGACGCTTCTTCGCTGCGGTTGCGATGCTTGGGGCACAGCAAGATCTCCCAGCCATGGGTGTGCGACACGAGGGGAAGTGCAGCCTCTTCGAATCCTCCGAGGGACACGTCATCTTTGCCACGGCATAGATCGGATGTCTAGAGGGCTGCAGCATCAACTCACGCGAGTAGGTCAGGCAATTCGGCAGGCCACTCTGGCGTGATGAGATAAAGAGCTTCCCGCGCGGCAACCGGGCTCGGAAGTAGTAGAGGTCAGCGAGAAACTCACCAATACATCGGATGTCAGCCATCTTGACTGGCCGCGTCGATGAACGTCAGGCGAACTCGCCACTCCCCAGGATTCCGGTCGTCGACGGTCATGGACGGGCCCGGAGTGCCCGCCCCGGCCGCACTGCCGAGGGGATCTGGGTGTACGAACCCTCGGTGGCGACGGTGTACCGGCCCACCGCCGGGACAGTGCCGGGACAGTACCCGTGCCCGGCGGCATCGGCGTCCGACTGCCCTGTGCCGTGACGCTCGCCGACGCCGCCTGCAAGCGCTCGAAGACCTGCGGAACCGACCCGGCGGAGGCCGAACGCCTGCCGTACCCACACGGAAATCGGGCTCCCGGTCACTGCTCGCAGACAGAAGACCCAGGCGCCTGCCGTGCTGCTGGGGGAAGGGTGGTCGGCGAGACGCGCAACCCATCGACGACCAGGGCGAGATTGCGTCTGCGGTCCGCGCCATCGGGATCGCTCGGACGCACCGTGGCCAGAACCATGACGATCACCGCCGCCAGGTCACGAACCTCCAGTTCCGGTCGCACCGCTCCCGCCTCGACGGCGCGGCGCAGCAACCGCTCAAGGGAGGACAGGTAGTGGCGCACGCCCTCGACATCGAACGCGTCGGACTCCCGGGCGATGGAGAGGATGACCTGCCGTCGAGCCAGCACATCGATGCCGGCCTCCAGCACGTCGACGAGATCTCGCCACGGATCGTCGGTGTGTGCCGCTGCCATGGGCTGGATCTCTGTGGTGAGGACGTAGTCCAGGACGGCCCGGACCAACTGGTCGCGCGCGCGAAAACGCCGGTAGACCGTCATCACACTCACATCCGCGCGCCGAGCGATCTCCTCAAGGGTGACCTCCGGCCCGAGTTCCTCGAACGCGGTGACCGCGACACCGACGATCCGCTGGTAGTTACGAGCAGCGTCCGCCCTCAAGGTCCGTCCGTCCGTCGCCATGACTGCACAGTAATACGCGTCTCCAGGCGTCATGACCGCGTGCACTCCAGCAGTCGTCCGACAGCGCCTGGCCGTTCCGCTCTGGCCTGATCGCCAAATAAGTGAAAGGTGACTAACACTTGCCGGGTAAACGATGCTACGGTCCCGGCATGACAAGCAACCTTGTCCAGATCAAGGACAATGTCGCCGTGATAACCGGGTCCGGCCGCGGCATCGACGCCGCGACGGCCGTGGCACTCGCCGAAGCAGGCGCCGACGTGGTCATCGCCCCGCGCACGAAAGGGGGATCTGGCCGAGGTGGCCGCGCGGGTGGCGAAGACCGGCCGCAGGGCCCACGTCGTGCCCGCCCGCCTCAGCGATCCGCAAGCGGCGGCAGACCTGGCACATGCGGCGGTGGAGGCCTTCGGCCGACTCGGTTCACCGGCGCTGAGGCGGCAGCCACCTCCCCGCCGAGCGCGGGGCGGTGGAGCGCCTCCTGGCACCTCTTCTCCCGCAAGGTGTCGACGGGATGCGCGGCAACGAACCAAGGCCACGGCGTGCTCGGGACCACGTCCGGAGCGTTCGTGAAAGCCGCAAGGCTTCCCTGTCGCGCCACCCCCTAGCGCCTACCACCTCTTGTACTCACGAAGGCATCGCCCACCGGCCCGAGTGAGTCTTGGCGCGTGACGCCGGCGCGCTCGGGCCGGCGGGCACCGCCGCCTTCGACGGTCTCGCCCTGCTCGGCCCGCTGGAGGGCAGCACGGCGCTGATCTCCGGTGCCACCGGCGGCGTCGGTGCCATCGCCGTGCGACTGGCCGCGGCCCGGGGCGCGAGGGTGAGCGCCACGGCCGAGCCGGGTTCCGAGAGCGACTTCGTCTCGACGCTGACCGACGCCGAGGTGACCGTCATCGACTACACCCACGACGTGACCGCGCAGGTCCGGGCGATCGCCCCAGACGGCGTGGACGCGGTGCTGCACCTCGCCGGCGACGCGGCCGAGCTCACCGCGGTCACCCGCGACGGCGGCGCCATCGCCTCCGCCCTCACCGTCCCCGATGCCTCGGAGGACCGCGAGCTGCACACCGCCACGATCCAGTCCAACCCGACGCCGACACCCTGTCCACGCTCGCCGGGCAGGTCACCTCCGGCGCCCCAAGGAGTCGGTGAACTCGGAGTTCGACCCGGAGCATGCCCCCGAGGCAATCGCCGCGTTCGGCGCCGACGCCCTCGGCAAGATCGCGATCACCGTCGCCCGACCAGTCCGTATCCCAGACGCTTCCCCCACGAAAGGACTATCACCATGCCCAGCATCGCCATCGTCGGAGCCGGCCCCGGAATGGGCCTCGCCATTGCCCGCACCTTCGGCTCGCGCGGCTACGACGTCGCTCTCATCGCCCGCAACCGCGCCAAGCTCGACGACCTCGTCGGCCGGCTCACCGCCGAGGGCATCACCGCCGCGGCGTTCCCGGCGGACGTGCGCGACCACGACGCGCTGACCCAGGCCCTCAAGGACGCCGCCACCCGCTTCGGCGGCATCGACGTCCTGGAGCACTCCCCCGCTCCGAGCATCGACTCCGTGGGCCTCACCTCCCCGTCCCAGACCAGCGCCTCCGATGTACAGGGATGGATCGACTTCCTGCTCTGCAGCGCCATCACCGCCACCCAGGCCGTGCTGCCCGCGATGCGTGAGGCCGGCGCGGGCACCCTGCTCTTCACCAACGGTGCCGGCTCGGTCGACCCCATCCCGATGCTCGGCAACGTCAACCCCGCCCAGGCGGCGCTGCGCAACTGGGCGCTCAACCTGCACAAGGAGCTGGCCGGCACCGGTATCCAGGCCGCGCACGTCGCCATCGGCGTGTGGGTCGGCGCGGGCGGCCCTCCCTAAATCCCGACCGCCGAGGCCGAGGACATCGCCCCTCTCTACTGGGACCTGCACACCCAACGCGACGAAGCCGAGCGCGTCTTCACCGGCTGACGCCTCCCAGCTCTTCCCCTGTTGATGTTTTCCGCGGTCCTGCAAGAGGGCCGCTGGCCTCCGGCCCGGCATGGCTGCTCCCCCCTGTCGAACGGATGACCTGGCGGGGGTGGTCCTACGTTGTTGATGGGTCGGATGGGCTGTCGTACGGTCCGGAGGATCCGGTGGCCCCGGGTATGGCTTGGGGGTGGTTGCCTTCGATGGTTCCTGTGACACCTGGCCGCCCGGGACCGCACGACGACTCGACCACTGATGAGGAGCTGCGAACCCACGGGTGTCGCTGAGTAGGACCATGCTGGCGGGTTCGTCCGGATGCACACAGTACGCCGAACGACCCGAGGAGCCCCATGGCCTGGCACCGGGCGGGTACTGACATCGGCAAGGCCCACCACCACACCGTCGTCCGGGACGCCCGCTGCAAGGTCACCTACCTGCCCGGACTCGCGATGCGGCGGATCTCCGACCCGCACCTCCAGCCGGATACGCGGCCTGCTCACCCAGTTCCACCCCAGCCCGGAGCGCGTTCTCGGGCCGCGTCTGGACCATCAGGCCGTGACCTGGCTGCTGGAACGACACGGATCCCCGGCCGCGCTGCGAAAGGCCGGACGCCGCAGGCTCGTTGAGGTGATCCGGCCCAGGGCCCCGCGCATGGCCGCCCGACCGATCGACGAGGTCTTCGACGCGCTCGACGAGCAGCGAGGCACCCCGTCAGGACGATCTCGCTCACCCCAGGAAGCTCAACCTCACCTGACGGTTGGCGTTGTCGACGTTCGTGTCGACCAGGCACACCGACTGCCACGTCCCCAGCTCCAGCCGTCCGCCCACCACCGGCAGGGTCGCGTGGGGCGGGACGATGGCCGGGAGGACGTGGTCGCGGCCGTGGCCCGGACTGCCGTGGCGGTGTTGCCAGCGGTCGTCGGCGGGGAGGAGGGTGTGGAGGGCGGCGAGGAGGTCGTCGTCGCTGCCGGCGCCGGTCTCCAGAATCGCGACGCCGGCTGTTGCGTGGGGCACAAAAATGTTCAGCAGGCCGTCGCGGCCGGCGGCGGCTTCCCGCAGGAAGGCCTCGCAGTCGCCGGTGAGGTCGACGACCCGTTCCGTGGAGCCGGTGGCCACGTTCAGGACTCGGGTGGTGAAGGCGTCTGACATGCCTTCCATCCTGACGCACGGATCACTCCTCGGCCACGAACCCCCGGCCCGCCGTCTCGGACGAGGGTCCACTCCGCGAGACACCCGTTGACCATGGCCACGCCACATCGCTACGTTCAGCCGCATGTTGCGTTCAGCCTTGCTCACCACGCGCGGTCACATCGACCTGCTGCGGGTGGCCTCCGCCGCGTGTCGCCGCGGCTGCTGACGCCCCTCTTCTCCCCTTCTCTTCCCTCTCCTTCACCCGGCGCACCCGTGCGTCCGAAGTGTCGATGACATCCCGGGGCTGACCCCCGGCGTCACGAGTCTCCGACGCACGCCGGCCCCCTCCCCCGTCACCGGACCCTCACCCGCCGTGGAGTCCTCATGAGCATCAGCCATGCCCCGCCCGGATCGACAAAAGATGATATTCCGGGTATCTCACCACCCGACGGCGCCGACGATCAACATCTCGGCCTCGAACCCATCGCCCCCGTCTCCTCCCGCCGCGCCCGCGTCCCCCGCTGGCTGCGCCGCACCACCGGCCCCCTTGTGCTCCTCGCCCTGTGGCAACTCCTCAGCAGCACCGGTGTGTTGACTCCGGACGTGCTCGCCTCGCCGGGGCGGATCGCCGAGGTCGGACGGGACCTCGTCGCCGACGGTTCGTTGCCCGACGCCATGGCCACTTCGCTGCGCCGCGTGGCGGGCGGGCTGGTGCTCGGGACCGTCATCGGCACTGGGCTCGCCCTGCTGTCGGGGCTGTTCCGGGTGGGTGAGGACCTCGTGGACGCCCCCGTGCAGATGCTGCGGACCGTGCCCTTCGTGGGGCTCATCCCGCTGTTCATCATCTGGTTCGGCATCGGCGAGGCGCCCAAGACAGCCATCATCACGCTCGGTGTGACCTTCCCGCTCTACCTCAATGTCTACGCCGGTATCCGCGGCGTGGACGCCCAGTTGATCGAGGCCGGGGAGTCCCTGGGGCTCTCGCGGTGGGGGCTCGTACGGCATGTGATCCTGCCGGGCGCGCTGCCCGGAGCGATGACCGGGCTGCGCTACTCCCTCGGCATCGCCTGGCTGGCGCTGGTCTTCGCCGAGCAGGTCAACGCGGATTCCGGGATCGGCTTCCTGATGGTGCAGGCCCGGGACTTCCTGCGCACCGACGTGATCGTGGTCTGCCTGATCGTGTACGCCTTCCTCGGCCTGCTGGCCGACTTCATCGTCCGCTCCCTCGAAAGGCTGCTGCTGCAATGGCGACCGACGTTCACCGGCCGGTGACCACCTCCCCGGTGACCACCTCCTCGGCCGTCCGGGTCGAGGGGCTGACCCGGGCCTTCGACGGCCGTGCCGTCATCGACGACCTCCGACTCGACGTCCGGCAGGGCGAGTTCGTCGCCCTGCTGGGCCGCAGCGGCTGCGGCAAGTCCACCCTGCTGCGGATCCTCGCCGGCCTCGACCGGGACATCGAGGGCACCGTCCTGGTGCCGCGCCGCAAGGCGGTGGCCTTCCAGGCGCCCCGGCTGATGCCGTGGAAGAAGGTCTGGCGCAACGTCCTGCTGGGCCTGCCCGGCAAACCCGAACGCGCTCTCGCCGACAGGGCCCTGGAGGAGGTGGGCCTCAGCCAACGCTCCGACGCCTGGCCCAAGACCCTCTCCGGAGGTGAGGCCCAACGCGCCTCGCTGGCCCGGGCGTTGGTCCGTGAGCCCGATCTGCTGCTGCTCGACGAGCCGTTCGGCGCGCTAGACGCCCTGACCCGGATCAACGCCCAGCGCCTGGTGGGCGAGTTGTGGCAGCGCCGCGGCTGCGCGGTCCTGCTCGTCACGCACGACGTCGAGGAGGCCGTCCTGCTCGCCGACCGCGTTCTTGTGATGGACGACGGAGTCATCGCGTACGAGCAGGAGATCGACCTCGACCGGCCGCGGGACATCACCGACCCCCGGTTCGCCGAACTGCGCGCCGGACTCCTGGAACGGCTCGGTGTCGACCCGGCCGCCGAAGCCGCCTGATCCCCCCGGTCACCCACCTCGAACCTGATCCTTCTGTCACTCACCTCGCACCTGACCCCCCTGTCACCCACCTCGCACCCAAGCCTCGCGCACAAGAACGGATCCGCCATGCGACGTCGCCTCGCCCCCGCCGCACTGCTCCTCCCCCTCGCCCTGCTGCTGTCCGCCTGCGGAGGCAGCTCGTCGGCCTCGACCGGCGGCGACACGGACGGCTCGGGCTCCCTCACGCTCAATGTCGGTGACCAGAAGGGCGGTTCGGAGGCCATCCTGCGGGCCGCCGGAGAGCTGAAGAACCTCGACTACAGGATCAAGTGGTCCACCTTCACCTCCGGCCCGCCCCTGCTGGAGGCCGTCAACGCCAAGGCCGTCGACATCGGCGGGGTCGGCAACACCCCGCCGGTCTTCGCCGCCGGCGCGGGCTCGAAGATCACGGTGGTGGCCGCCTGGCACGGCACGTCCAAGTCCGACGCCGTCCTCGTACCGAACGACTCGAAGCTGACCTCGACCGCGCAGCTCAAGGGCCGGTCCGTCGCCGTGGCCCAGGGGTCCTCGGCCCACTACCAGTTGGTCGCCTCGCTCAGGAAGGCCGGGCTGAGCCTGAGCGACGTGAAGGTCAAGTACCTCCAGCCGGCCGACGCGCTGGCCGCGTTCACCTCCGGGAAGGTCGACGCCTGGGCGGTGTGGGATCCGTACACCTCGCAGGTGCTCAAGGCGAAGCAGGGCCGCATCCTGACCACCGGTGACGGCGTCACCAACGGGCTCACCTTCCAGGTGGCGGCGCCGGGCGCGCTCAAGGACGGGAAGAAGGCCGCCGCGATCAAGGACTACCTGGAGCGGCTGCGGCGGGCCTACACCTGGGTGTCCTCCCACGAGGAGGAGTGGGCGAAGGTCTGGGCGAAGGAGACCGGGCTGCCCGAGGACGTCGCGCTGGACGCCGTGCAGCGGACCAACGCCACCCGGGTCGCGGTGGCCGTGGACAAGCCGCTCATCGCGTCCGAGCAGGAGATCGCCGACACCTTCGCCGAGCTGAAGCTCATCCCGAACAAGGTCGACTTCGGCCGCTTCACCGACACGCGGTTCAACGGCGACCTGCCGCCGTCGACGACCGCGCCGCGCCCTTCGGAGGTGGACTGACCCGGCCGCATGCCCGGGAAGATCCCCGACCGCCGTACGGTTGGTAGAAACGTGAACAATGCGCGCGAGGTCGAGGTCGTCGTCACGGGCGCCGGGCAGGCGGGGCTGTCCAGCGCCTATCACCTGCGCCGCACCGGTTTCGAGCCGGAGCGGGACTTCGTGGTGCTGGACCACTCCCCCGGGCCGGGCGGCGCCTGGCAGTTCCGGTGGCCTTCATTGACGTACGGCAAGGTCCACGGCATGCACGCGCTGCCCGGCATGGAGCTCACGGGCGCCGATCCGGCGCGGCCGTCGTCGGAGGTCGTCGCCGAGTACTTCACGGCGTACGAACGCGCCTTCGACCTTCGGGTACGGCGGCCCGTCGACGTGACGGCCGTGCGCGAGGGCGAGGGCGGGCGGCTGCTCGTCGAGACCTCGGACGGCACCTGGTCGACGCGGGCGCTGATCAACGCGACCGGCACCTGGGACCGGCCGTTCTGGCCGAACTACCCGGGCCGGGAGACCTTCCGGGGACGGCAGATGCACACCGCGCGCTACCCCGGGCCCGAGTACTTCGCCGGGCGGCGGGTGGTCGTCGTGGGCGGCGGCGCGTCCGGCACACAGCACCTCATGGAGCTCGCCCCGTACGCGGCCGCCACCACATGGGTCACCAGGCGGCCGCCGGTGTTCCGCGAGGAACCCTTCACCGAGGACGTGGGCCGGGCGGCCGTCGCGCTCGTGGAGGAACGGGTACGGCAGGGGCTGCCGCCGCGGAGCGTGGTCTCGGTGACCGGGCTGCCGCTCAACGACGCGGTACGGCAGGCGATCGCGGACGGGATCCTGGACCGGCGGCCCATGTTCGACCGGATCACGCCCGACGGCGTGGAGTGGGACGACGGGCGGCACGTCGAGGCCGACGTCATCCTGTGGGCGACCGGATTCCGGCCGGCTGTCGGCCATCTGGGACCGCTGAAGCTGCGCGAGCCGGGCGGCGGGATCCGCGTCGAGGGCACTCGCGCGGTCACCGACCCGCGGATCCATCTCGTCGGCTACGGCCCGTCGGCGAGCACCATCGGCGCCAACCGGGCGGGCCGCGCGGCCGTACGGGACATCAGGCGGCTGCTGGCCGGAGAGCCGGCCCGCGCCGACCGGCGGGTCGACACGGCTCGGCCGGCCGCGCCGGTCGCCGCCTGACGTCCCCTCGGGTCATCCCGCCTTCGCCGGGCTCTGCTGGTTGCGGTTGAACTCGGCGACATTGCGCTGGTGTTCGGCGTAGTCGGCGGTGAAGCGGGTGTCGCCCGGTTTCACCGTGACGAAGTACAGCCAGTCGCCCGGCGTCGGGCTGATCGCGGCCCGCATGGCCTGCTCGCCCGGGTTGGAGATCGGCGTGGGCGGCAGACCCATGCGCTGGTAGGAGTTGTACGGGTTGTCGATCCGTGTGTCGGCGGTCGTGGTCCGCAGTGTGGCGCGGTTCAGGGCGTAGTTGAGGGTGGAGTCCATCTGCAACGGCATGCCGCGCTCCAGACGGTTGAAGACGACCCGGGCCACCTTCCCCATGTCGGCCTTGGTGGCCGCCTCCGCCTGCACGATGCTCGCGATCGTGACCGCCTGATAGACGTTCATGGCGTTGCGCTGCGCGCCGGCCGCGATCGGAGCGCCGTTGAACTTCCGGTTCGCGGTGTCGACCATGAAGGACAGCAGCGACTCGGGCATGGCCTTCTTCCCGTGCTGTTCGAGCGGGTACGTCGCCGGGAAGAGATACCCCTCCGGGTTGCCCTCCGCGTCGTTCGGCAGCTTCAGGCCCGCCTTGCCCAGGGACTTCCTGGTGGAACCGTCGGGCAGGGCGAGGGCCTTGTCGACGGCCTCGTAGACCTGCCCGGCGCGCCAGCCCTCCGGGATCACCAGGGTGGTGGGCTTCTTCTCGACGTCGCTGTCCATGCTCAGCAGCGGCACCGCCACGGCGGTGCCGGCCACGACGGCCCCGGTCGCGATGAGGGCGAGGCGGCCCCGGCGCGTCAGTCGAATCGTGCTCCGTGGCGGAGTGTTCGTGTACATGCGGGCACGGTAACCCGCATATCGTCACAAACCCGGCATATCTTCAGTTTGTCGGTTTCGGTTCAGCTGGTCGGTTCCAGGTGAGGCACGCGGTCGCCTCCCGTCGGCTCCGGATGAGACCCGCGGTCGGTTCCGGCCGCCTCCGGACGAGGCTCACGATCGCTGCCGACCGCCTCCGTAAGAGGCTCGCGGTCGGTTCCGGCCCTCTCCAGCCGCGCGTCCCGCCGCACGAGAGCCGCGTACCGGCCGTCCCGCTCCAGCAGTTCCTCGTGCGTGCCCCGTTCGGCCACCCGGCCGGAGTCGAGGACCACGATCTGGTCGGCGCCGCGGATGGTGGACAGGCGGTGCGCGATGGTGAGAGTGGTGCGGTGGGCGGAGAGCGCGTCGATCGCCTCCTGGACGGCGTGTTCCGTACCGGTGTCCAGGGCGCTGGTCGCCTCGTCCAGGATGAGGACGGGCGGGTCTCGCAGAATGGTCCTGGCGATGGCCAGGCGCTGCTTCTCCCCGCCGGAGAAGCGGTGGCCGCGCTCGCCGACGACCGTGTCGTAGCCGTCGGGCAGGGACACGATGTGCTCGTGGATCTGGGCCGCCCGCGCCGCCTGGTGCAGCTCCTCGTCGGTGGCGTCCGGCTTCGCGAAGCGCAGGTTCTCGGCCACCGAGGCATGGAAGAGGTACGTCTCCTGGGAGACGACGCCGACGGCACGCGCGAGCGTGTCGAAGTCGAGGTCGCGCACGTCGACGCCGTCGAGCGTGACACGGCCGCCGGTGACGTCGTAGAGCCGGGGCACGAGGTAGCCGAGCGTGGACTTGCCGGCGCCGGTCGGGCCGACGACCGCCAGGCTGCCGCCCGCGGGGACGGTGACGTCGATGCCGTCGAGGACGGGGATCTGCTTGTCGTCGCTGTCGTAGCGGAACTCGACGTCCTCGAAGCGGACCTCGCCCCTGACGTGGTCGAGGTGGACGGGCCGCTCGCGCTCGGTGATGTCGATGGGCAGGTCCAGGTACTCGAAGATGCGCTGGAAGAGCGCGAGCGAGGTCTGGATCTGGACACCGGTCGACAGCAGGCTCACGGCCGGGCGGAACAGGCCCTGCTGGAGCGAGACGAAGGCGACGATGGTGCCGATGGAGATGTCCGGGCCGCCCGTCTGGAGGGCGAGACCGGCGGTCCAGTAGATGAACGCGGGCATGGCGGACATGACGATCGAGATGACGGCCATGCGCCAGCGCCCGGCCATGTTCGACCGCACTTCGAGGCCGACCAGTTGCTCGGACTCGTCGGCGAAGGACCGGGTGAGCGAGTCGGAGCGGCCCATGGTGCGGCCCAGCAGGATCCCGCTGACCGACAGCGACTCGGTGACGGTCGCCGCCATCGCCGCCATCTGCTTCTGGCGCTGGGTGACGATCTTCTTGCGTTCCCTGCCGACCCGGCGGCTGATCCACACGAAGACCGGCAACAGGAGCAGGGAGACGACGGTCAGCCGCCAGTCGAGGGCGATCATCGCGATGATGGTGGCGACCACGCTGGTCAGGTTGGAGACCAGGGAGGTGGCGGTCGAGGTGACGGTGGCCTGCATGCCGCCGATGTCGTTGGCGATGCGGGACTGCACCTCGCCGGTGCGGGTGCGGGTGAAGAAGGCGAGCGACATGCGCTGGAGGCGGCCGTAGACCGCGGTGCGCAGGTCGTGCATGACGCGCTGGCCGACCGTCGTGGAGATCAGGGTCTGCAGGACGCCGAAGATGCTGGTGAGGACGGCGCTGAGGATCATGCCGAGCGCCAGCAGGCTGAGCAGTCCGGTGCGGCCCTGGGGAATGGCGACGTCCAGCGTTTCCTTCAGCAGGAACGGGGTCGCGACGGTGACCAGGGACGAGGCGCCGACCAGTACGCCGACGACGGCGAGCCGGGCCCGGTAGGGCTTGAACAGTCGGAGGATGCGGCGCACCTGCCGGGGTGGCTCGGGCGAGGTGCCGGACGATGGGGTCCATTCGATGTGGTCGCGGGGCATGGCTCCTACGGAGGGTGAGGCGATGGGAACTTAGGGAGCTTAGCTCATTGTTACCTATGTTCACAATGAACATCGTCCTGATATTGTTCCCGCATGACCACCCCCGATTCGGACGGCCTGCTCGCCGAGCAGCTGCTGCGGCTGACCCGCCGCGTCCACCGCATCCAGAAGCACCATCTGGAGCGGCGCGGCCTCGGCGTCACCCCGGCGCAGTCCCGGCTGCTGCGGACCCTCGCGCACTGCGACTCGCCGCCCCGCATGGCCGATCTCGCGGCACGCCTGGAGGTGGTCCCCCGGGCCGTGACGACCCTGGTCGACGGGCTGGAGGCGAGCGGCAAAGTGCGGCGGGTGCCCGACCCGGCCAATCGCCGCGTGATCCGGATCGAGGTCACCGACGACGGCCACAAGGCCCTGCAGGAGCTGCGCGCCGCGCGCCGGTCGGCCGCGGAGGAGATCCTCGCCCCGCTGACGAACGAACAGCGCGCGGTGCTGGGCGGGCTGCTGGACACCCTGGTCGACGGGCCGCCGGCCCGGGTCCGCGGCGTCTGAACGGCGGCCGTCCGACACGACGACGGGCCGCGGCCCCCGCTCCGTGAGGAGGAGCGGGGGCCGCGGCCCGTTTCTGTGTCCGTCAACTGACCTCGGGGGCGGGTTCCTTGGCCTGAGCCGGAACGGCGCCGAGCTTCTCGCGCCCGCCTTCGCTCCCGCCGGCCTCGCCGCTGTCGCCGCCCTTGCCGCTCGCGACGGCCTTGGCGGCGTCATCGGCCTTGTCGGCACCGTCGGCGTCATCGGCCTCGTCCGTCGGGACGATCTCGCGGTCCAGGACCTTCTTCGCCCGGTCGGTGTCCAGCGCGCCCTCCCAGCGGGAGACGGCGAAGACGGCGACGCAGTTGCCGAGCAGGTTGGTCACGACGCGCATCGAGTCCATGATGCGGTCCACGCCGAGGAGCAGGGCGACGGCTCCGGCGGGGATGGCGCCCAGCGAGGAGGCGGTCGCGGACAGGGCGAGGAACGCCGAGCCGGGGATGCCCGCCATGCCCTTGCTGGTGAGCATGAGCACCAGGATCACGGTGATCTGCTGACTCAGGCTCAGGTCGACGCCCACCGCCTGGGCGATGAACAGCGTGCCGATGGAAAGGTAGAGCGAGGCGCCGTCGAGGTTGAAGGAGTAGCCGGTGGGCAGCACCAGGCCGACGGCGTCGTCACGGGCACCGGCCTTGCGCAGCTTCTGCATGACCCGCGGCATCACGGACTCGGTGGAGGCGGTGCCCAGCGCGAGCAGCATCTCCTCGCGGATGTAGCGCAGGAACTTCCAGAGGCTGAGCCCGGTGACCATCTTCAGGGCGACGGCGAGCAGCGCGATGAAGAAGGCCGCGGCGGCGTAGCACAGGATGATCAGCTTGGCGTAGGTCTCGATGACGCCGAGGCCGTAGTTGCCGATCAGGACGGCCATGGCGCCGAACACCGCGATCGGGGCGAGTCGCATGATGAAGCCGACGACCGCGAAGATGATCTCCTGGGCCTGCTCGATGGCGGGCAGCACCTTGGGCACCTTGGTGTGACCGAGGTGGAGCAGCGCGGCACCGACCAGGCAGGCCAGGATGAGCACCTGGAGGAGTTCGTTCTCGGCGAAGGCGCCGATGAAACTGGTGGGAATCGCGTTGAGGACGAACTCGGTCGTCGAGGGCAGCGAGCCGCCGCCCGTCTTCGCGTCCACCGCCGCGGTGTTGAGCGTGGCCGGGTCGACGTTCATGCCCGAGCCCGGCTGGACGACGTTGGCGGCGAGCAGCCCGATGATCAGGGCGAGCGTGCTCGCCACCTCGAACCAGATCAGGGCCTTGAGCCCGATCCGGCCGAACGCCTTCAGGTCACCGGCCTTGGCGATACCGACGACCACCACGCAGAACACGAGCGGCGAGATGATCGTCTTGATGAGCCGGGTGAAGCCGTCGCCGAGCGGCTGGAGGTCGGAGGCGAAGCCGGGCCACAGCTTCCCGACGACGATGCCGAGCACGAGCGCGCAGGCGACCTGCGCGAAGAGAGAGGTACGCAAGATGCGTGCGACGCGTCGTGGCAGGGACGGAACGACGGACGGCGGCACGGGCACTCCTAGGGGACGGTGAACGCACAGAAGCCTGAACGGGGACTTCTGCGATACGGAAAGCGGCTTCCGTGTCGATCACTTTGGAGTGGACGTTGATCCCGCACAAGACCGCCGCGTTTCAGCCAGGTAAATCACGCCACGTGTGACGCATCGCACACAGCTCCCTCAGCAGGCGCGGCGGTCCTCCGTCAGCACCCCCTGGGCGGTGGCCAGCGTGCGGTCGTAGCAGCCGCCCGAACCGCGGATCCGGTAGCGCTCGCTCGACGTGCCGACCGCGTGCCGCTGGTCGCGCGGGACGTTGACGGTGTACGTGGCGTCCCCCGCGTAGGTGTCGTCGAGCCGCCGCCAGGCCGTGCGCCGCCCGTCGCGCGACTCGGTGACCACGGCGCGGTCACCGAGGGTCAGTTCGGTCCGCAGCCGGTCGGCCGCGCCGAGCGTGGTGGTGCCGTCCATCGTGTACGTCCGCTGCGTGCGGGTCGTCCGGGCCGGACCGCGCCCGTCGACGGTGACCGACTCCTCGTCCGTCCACACCGCGTCCAGCGCGTCCGTCGTCTCGCCGTCCGTCCACCGGTGGACGGAGGAGTTCGCCAGCGCACGCGTGACGGTGGTCGTCACTCGACCGTGCGAGGTGTCGACATAGCCCGCGACGGTCAGCCGGTGGTCACCCTCGGTGTCCACACGGTGTTCCGAACCGGGCGTGTACGTCGAGGTGTCGGCCAGGGCACCGTTCCTGTGCGCGGTGAGCTTCCCGCCGACGTGCGCGCTCCGCGCGTCCTGCCAGACGAGCACGTTGACGGGGGCGCTCCAGCCGCTCTGCCCCTCGGGCACGCCGACCACGGAGACCTCCACGCGGTGCGGGCGGCCGTCGTTGAGGAGTCCGGCGAAGGGGGTCAGGTCGTATTCGATCGGCTTGATGTCGAAGGCGCGCGGTCCGGGAACGACGTACCAGAGGAAGGGGTTGGACCAGCCGCCGGTCCACACCGTCGGGAACGGGGCCGCGATGCCCGCGAGTTGTCCGTCGACCTTGATCTGCACCTCGCGGTAGGGGCCCTCGTCGGCCTTGCAGGAGTAGGGGGCCGTGGCGGGCACCGTCAGATACCAGTACTCCTCGCAGCCGCCGCCGGAGCCGGTGGCGTACACCTCGGCGACGATGCGCTCGCTGTTGCGGGGCGTGGTCAGGATGGCGTCGCCCCCGAGGGTCAGCACCCGGTCCGGGGTGGCGGCCCGGTGTCCGGCGTAGAACGTCAGCGTGACCTTGACGTCGATGATCCCCGTGTACGTGTCGTCGACGACGTTCCCGATGAGCATCTCGACGTCCTGGGCCCGGCGGAAGGTGTCGCTGTAGCGCGTGACGTCCTTCTCGACGGACCACTCGATGCCGTCGGGCGAGGGCTGCGGAGTCGACGTGCGGAAGATCTCGACGCCGCCGACATGCACGTATCCGAGCCGGTCGAACTGCCGTCCCTTGACCTTGCCGTCCAGCCGCAGCACGACCTTGCTCCAGTCGTCGCCGCATCCCCCGGGTGGCGTGTACGTGCCCTTGTACGGCGTGAAGTCACGGAACCGCGCCTCCGCGAGGGTGACGTGGCAGGGCCTGCCGGCGGGCCTGGTGACCGGCGGGGCGGCCGTGACGGGGTCGTGCCAGTCGCTGCCGAACTCGGCGGGCACGTCGGCCACGGCGTCGGCGGACAGAGCCGGGGCCGGGGCCGCCCCGAGCAGGGTGCTCGCCAGGAGGGTCGCTCCGGCGAGCATGGACATGATGATCCGTCTCTTCATGGCCGTGTTCTACGGCGTGTCGGGCACCGTCCGCAATGAGGCCTGGGCCGGTTCTGTGCGGTGGAGCAGAAAACCGTTTGCTCCGGAGCACTGTCCGACGCGAACCTGTCACGGTTTGTTGCCGCCCTTTCGCGGTTCCTCCCACCCCCCCTGACACGAGCCACTGGGACGTCATGCAGATTCAAGACCTTCCGTATCCCGACCCGGGTGTGCCGGACGCCCGTTCGGGCCCCCGATTCCTGTGGTGGCTGTTCAGAAACCAACTGGGCGGACAGCTCAGATCGCTGGTCTGGGGAGTGCTGCACTTCGGGTCCATCTCCTTGATCCCGTTCTGTGTCGGCCTGGCCGTCCAGGCGGTCGTCGAGCGCTCCGGCTCCCGGCTCGCCCTCGCGGGCGGTCTGCTGGGTCTGTGCTGCGTCGGCAACGCGGTCGGCGAGACCTTCCTGCACCGCGCCGCGGTCACCAACTGGATCACGGCGGCCGCGCGCGTCCAGCAACTGCTGGCCCGCAAGGCGGCTCTGCTCGGCTCGGCGCTGACCCGACGGGTGGCCGCCGGCGAGGTGGTGGCCGTCTCCACCGGCGACGTCGAGAAGATCGGCTGGTTCGTGGAGGCCCTCTCCCGCTTCACCGCGGCGGCTCTCACCCTCGTGCTGGTCTGCGTCGGCCTGGTCGTCTACCAGCCCTCGCTCGGCGTGGTCGTCGCCGTGGGCCTCCCGGTCCTCGCGCTGGCCGTGCTCCCGCTGCTGCCCCGCGCCACCCGGCGCGCGGACTTCCAGCGGGAGAAGGCGGGACGCGCCACCGAACTGGCCTCGGACACCGTCGCCGGTCTGCGGGTCCTGCGCGGCATCGGCGGCGAGGAGCTCTTCCTCGACCGCTACCGCGGCGCCTCCCAGGAGGTCCGCCACGCGGCCGTACGCAGTGCCCGCATGTGGTCCCTGATCTCCGCGATCCAGGTCCTGCTGCCGGGACTGCTGCTGATCGCGGTCGTCTGGTACGGCGTCAACCTGGCCCGCGACGGCCGGATCGGCGTCGGCGAGCTGGTCGCCGTCTACAGCTCGGTCATGATCCTCACCTATCCGTTGCGGCACTTCGAAGAGATCGCGATGGCCTACTCCTTCTCGCGCCCCTCGGCCCGGCGGGCCGCGCGGGTGCTGGCCCTGGAGCGGGCCACCGACACGGAGGGGACCCTCGCCGCCGAGGTACCGACCGGGGACCTGTACGACCCCGCGACCGGTCTGCTCGCGCCCGCCGGCCGGCTCACCGCCGTGGTGTGCGGCGACCCGGACGCGGCGGGACGGCTGGCGGAACGACTGGGCGGACATCCCTCGGAGCAGAGCACGTCGGTACTGCTGGGCGGAGTCGCGCTGGACGACCTGCCGCTCGACTCCGCCCGTACCGCCGTCCTCGTCCAGGACAAGGACCCGGTGCTGCTGTCCGGCACCCTGCGTGAGCTGCTCGACGTGCCCGCGTCGGGCAAGGTCGGTGCCGAGGAGGCGCTGGCGGCCGCGCAGTGCGACGACGTGCTGGCGGCTCTCGCCCAGGGCTCGGTCGGCGCCGCGGACCCGATGGACGCCCGCATCACCGAACGCGGGCGCTCCCTGTCCGGCGGCCAGCGCCAGCGCCTGGCCCTGGCCCGGTCGCTGATCACGGACCCGGGGGTGCTCGTCCTGGACGAGCCGACCTCCGCCGTCGACTCGCACACCGAGGCCCGGATCGCGGCCGGAGTGCGGGAGCTGCGCGAGGGCCGCACGACCGTCGTCTTCACCTCCTCGCCCCTGCTCCTGGACCGCGCCGACCGGGTCGTGCTGGTCCACGAGGGCGAGGTCACGGCGGTCGGCGTGCATCGCGACCTGGTGCGCAAGGACCCGCGGTACCGGGCGGTCGTGACCCGCGAGACCGACGAGGAGGCCACCGTGAGCGGCGCACTGGTGGAACTGGACGACATGAGCGACATGGACGAGATGGACGAACTGGAAGAGATCGAGGAGACAGCATGATCGGCGTGGCGCCACCGGCGTACGACCCGGCGGCCCCGACGACGGCGAACACCCTGCCCGTCGGCGCCACCGCGACCGTACGCGTCTACGTGGCCGAACTGTTCCGCCGGCATCGGCGTGCCTTCCTGCTCCTCGTCGGTGTCAACACGGTGGCCGTCATCGCCTCGATGGCCGGTCCGTGGCTGCTGGGCGGGCTCGTGGAACGGGTGTCGGAGGAGGCCCGTGAACTCCATCTGGGCCTGACGGCCGGGCTGTTCCTGCTCGCACTGACCATCCAGGCGGTGTTCGTCCGGGAGGTGCGGCTGCGCGGGGCGATGCTCGGCGAGCGGATGCTGGCCGACCTGCGCGAGGACTTCCTCGTCCGGTCGGTCGGCCTGCCGCCGGGTGTCCTGGAACGGGCCGGCACCGGTGACCTGCTGTCCCGGATCACCACGGACATCGACCGGCTGTCCAACGCGATGCGCGAGGCCGTGCCCCAGCTGGCCATCGGCGTGGTGTGGGCGGCCCTCCTGCTGGGCGGGCTCGTCATCACCGCACCACCGCTGGCGGGCGCGGTGCTGTTCGCCGTGCCCCTGCTGGTGGTCGGTTGCCGCTGGTACTTCAGGCGGGCGCCGTCGGCCTACCGCTCGGAGTCCGCCGGGTACGCCGCCGTCGCGGCCGCGCTCACGGAGACCGTGGACGCCGGGCGCACCGTCGAGGCCCACCGCCTCGCCGCGCGCCGCATCGCCCACTCGGAGCGCCGCATCAAGGAGTGGACGGCCTGGGAGCGCTACACCCTCTGGCTGCGGTCGGTGCTCTTCCCGGTCGTCAACATCACCCATGTCACCGTCCTCACCTCGGTGCTGATGGTCGGCGGCGTGTTCGTGCTCCAGGGCTGGATCGACATCGGGCAGATGACGACGGGCGCGCTGATCGCCCAGATGCTCGTCGACCCCGTCGGGCTCATCCTGCGCTGGTACGACGAGCTCCAGGTGGCGGAGGTGTCGCTGGCCCGGCTGGTCGGCGTGCGGGACATCGAGCCCGACGCCGGGGACGACACGCTGGCCCCCGACGGGCGCCATGTGCAGGCGGACAAGGTGCACTTCGGCTACCTCGAAGGGGTCGACGTGCTGCGCAAGGTGTCCCTGGAGGTCGCCCCCGGCACCCGGTTGGCGCTGGTCGGGCCCTCCGGCGCGGGCAAGTCCACCCTCGGCAGGCTGCTCGCCGGGATCTACGGACCCCGGACCGGCCGGATCACCCTGGGCGGCGCCGAACTCTCCCGGATGCCGGCGGAACGCGTGCGCTCGCACGTCGCCCTGGTCAACCAGGAGCACCACGTCTTCGTGGGCTCCCTGCGCGACAACCTGCTCCTCGCCCGCACGGACGCGGCCGACGCCGAGCTGTGGGCCGCGCTGGGCGCGGTGGACGCGGACGTCTGGGCGCGCGCCCTGGACGACGGTCTGGACACCGAGGTCGGCTCCGGCGGCCTGGTCCTCACCCCGGCCCAGGCCCAGCAGATCGCCCTGGCCCGGCTGGTGCTCGCCGACCCGCACACCCTCGTCCTGGACGAGGCGACCTCCCTCCTCGACCCCCGGGCCGCACGCCATCTGGAACGCTCCCTCGCCCGCGTCCTCGACGGCCGCACAGTCGTCGCCATCGCCCACCGCCTCCACACCGCCCACGACGCCGACATCATCGCCGTCGTCGAGAACGGCCGGATCAGCGAGCTGGGCAGCCACGACGAGCTGGTCGCGGCGGACGGCGCGTATGCGGCGCTGTGGCGGTCGTGGCACGGGTGAGGTGAGTGGGGGCCGGGGGTGAGCGGGGCTCGGCTCGGGATGAGGGAGGGCTTGGGTTGGGGTGAGCGAGGGTTCGGCTCGGGGTGAGCGGGGGCTCGGCTCGGGGGTGACTGCCGAGCGGAGCCTTCGCTTCGGGCAGCTGTCGGGTGGGTGTGTGGTGCGGAGGCTGTCGGGTCGGGTGTCGCCGGACGGCCACGCCTTGCCGGGGCCTTCGCGAGGTGACAGGCGGCGGAGGACGTCTCACAGTGGCGGCCGACGGAGGGTGTCTGGCGGCGGCCGGCGGAGGGTGTCTGGCGGCAGCCGGCGGAGGGTGTCTGGCGGCAGCCGGCGGAGGGTGTCTGGCGGCAGCCGGCGGAGGGTGTCTGGCGGCAGCCGGCGGAGGGTGTCTGGCGGCAGCCGGCGGAGGGTGTCTGGCGGCGGCCGGCGGCTGGGGACGCCCGCCGGCCGTCGGCCGCTGGTGGGGCGGGCCGGCGACCGGAGTGGAGAAGGACCGTGGTCCCCGACCACCCGCAGACGCCTGACCTCGGTCCCGGCCCCGCTCCGGGCATGGTGGGCCCGGGCCGGGCCTCACGGTGCCGGGTCTCTCCTCGTGCCGTGCCGTTGCGCGGTCCCGAAAAGGGGTGGAAGGCTGGATATCGGCACCGGCTCGGGGAGTGCCCGGGGACGGTCGGGTTCCCCGGGTGCGGTCTGTGCCCCGTGCCCCGGCGGTCCACCGTCGAGCGCGGCGACACCGGGCCCGTCCCCACCACCTGGAGGTACCCGTGAACAGCGCCGACGGTTGGGGAGACGACGTCTACCAGCCCGACGGATCCGAGATCCAGGACGACGCCGGTCTGCTCGACGCGGAGGACACCCTGGACAACGACGGCGTCGACGACCCCCTCGACCGGGGCTGGTCCCCTCCGGAACGGCCGTGGGCGGTGGAGCACACCGGCGTGACCGCCGCCGAACGCAGGCAGGGCGAGACACTCGACCAGCGGCTCGCCGAGGAGCAGCCGGACCTCGTCGCACCCGACGGCGACGGGATCGGCGACTGCGACGGCACCGACGGCGAGCTCCTGGACAACGAGGTCGGCAGCGTCCGCTCCGGCCGCCTCGTCGCCCCCGACGAAGGCGCCCACGAGGACGAGGAGAGCGCGCTCGTCGCCACGGACGTGGGCATCGACGGCGCCGCCGCCTCCGCCGAGGAGGCCGCGATGCACATCGTCGACGAGGACGCCCTGTCCGGCTGACCTGCCCCGCCCCACGCCCACGCCACCGAACCCGCCGCCGAGGCCGCACGAGGAGCACGTATGCAGCAGGACAAGCACCCCGACTACCGCCCCGTCGTCTTCCGCGACCGGGCCGCCGGCTACGCCTTCCTGACCCGGTCCACCGCGACCAGCGATCAGACCATCGACTGGGACGACGGCGAGACCTACCCCGTGGTGGACGTGGAGATCTCCTCCGAGAGCCACCCCTTCTACACCGGCAAGGCGCGCACCGTGGACTCCGAGGGCCGCGTCGCCCGGTTCGAGCGTCGATACGGCGACGGATCGGGCCAGGCCTCCGGCGGAAACCAGGGTTCTGGCGGAAGCCCGGGCTCCGGCGGCTGACAGGGTTCCGGCGGCTCGTGAGCGGCCGCGGCGGCCCGCCGGCGTGCAGCCTGCTCGCGTGGGGCGCCGTGCGGAACGGGCCTGACCGGGCGGGCCGCTCAGATGAAGTTGAGCGCCGCCGCGCAGCCCACCCCGCCGAGCAGCATGAACGCCGGCATCAGCACCTTCAGCTCCACCCAGCTGCCCGCCCGGAACCGCATCACCTTGGGCGGGCCGATGGGGTACCAGCGCTTGCGGCCCACCGGGATCGGCCACAGGATCGGGCAGCCGGAGACCGTCAGGGCGTCCCCGATGTCGTGGACCAGCGCCCCCAGCAGGATCGGCAGCCCCAGCCACAGGTACTCCTGCCCCGGCGCCGTGAACAGCCAGTCCGAGCCGTTGCCCGGCTTGTCCAGGACACCGGCGAGGATCCACGAGCTGGTCGCGGCCAGCAGCCAGACCAGGACGTCGGCGCTGGAGCCCCGGGTCGCCCGCCACAGCAGGCCCTCGATGGCCAGCACCATGTGCACGAACAGGAGCGCGAGAACCGCCCAGCGGCCACCGGTGACCGCCGCCGCCGAGGCGCCCGCGCCGATCAGTACGGCCCACAGCCAGGTGTGCGTGAGGGTGCGGTGCCCGCCGGAGCGGCGCGGGTCGCCCTGCTTCCTGGTGGCCTTGTAGACGGCGTAGGAGAGCTTGTCGACGATCTCGCACAGGCCGCGGGAGATGGGACCGAAGGCCCGCGAGATGGTGGCCGCCTTGTGATCGAGGTCGGGGGCGAGCGCGGCGCCCGCGCAGATCAGGGCTCCGGCCAGCAGAACCGGCCAGGGCATGGTGTGCCCGGCCGCGGCTGCCGCCGCTCCTACGCCGAGCCAGGCGGCGGCCCCCGACAGTGAGTGCGCTGGTCCCATCATCGCCGTTGCCCGCCCCATTCCTCGTGTGCCGCTGTCCAGTTGACCGGGTTCGCTGACGTGTCGTCGGCGACACAGCGTAGCGTTCGCGATCTTCGTGCCCGCAGCCGATTCCCCTGTGGGGCGTCGGGGCAGGCAAGATGGGTGGGTGACCCTCATCGATCAGCTGCCGCCGACCGCCGACCCGGACGCCCTCTACGAAGCCTTCGAGGGGTGGGCCCAGGAGCGCGGGCTCACGCTCTACCCGCACCAGGAGGAGGCGCTGATCGAGGTCGTCTCGGGTGCGAACGTGATCGTGTCGACGCCCACCGGGTCCGGCAAGAGCATGATCGCGGCGGGTGCCCACTTCGCCGCGCTCGCCCGTGACGAGGTCACCTTCTACACGGCGCCGATCAAGGCGCTGGTGTCGGAGAAGTTCTTCGAGCTGTGCAAGCTCTTCGGCACGGAGAACGTCGGCATGCTGACCGGTGACGCGTCCGTCAACGCCGATGCCCCCGTCATCTGCTGCACCGCCGAGGTGCTCGCCTCGATCGCCCTGCGCGACGGCAGGAACGCCGACGTCGGCCAGGTCGTCATGGACGAGTTCCACTTCTACGCGGAGGCCGACCGCGGCTGGGCCTGGCAGATCCCCATCCTGGAGCTGCCGCAGGCGCAGTTCATCCTGATGTCGGCCACCCTCGGCGACGTCTCGATGTTCGAGAAGGACCTCACCCGACGCACCGGCAAACCGACCTCGGTGGTCCGCTCGGCGACCCGTCCGGTGCCGCTCTCCTACGAGTACAAGCTCACTCCGCTCACCGAGACGCTGACGGAGCTGCTGGAGACCAGGCAGGCGCCGGTCTACATCGTGCACTTCACGCAGGCGCAGGCCGTGGAGCGGGCGCAGGCGCTGATGAGCATCAACATGTGCACGCGCGAGGAGAAGGATCAGATCGCCGAGCTGATCGGCAACTTCCGCTTCACCACCAAGTTCGGCCGCAACCTCTCCCGTTACGTGCGGCACGGCATCGGCGTCCATCACGCCGGCATGCTGCCCAAGTACCGGCGCCTGGTGGAGAAGCTCGCCCAGGCGGGTCTGCTGAAGGTCATCTGCGGCACGGACACGCTCGGTGTGGGCGTCAACGTCCCTATCCGGACCGTGCTGTTCACCGCTCTGACCAAGTACGACGGAACGCGCGTGCGCACCCTGCGCGCGCGGGAGTTCCACCAGATCGCGGGCCGTGCCGGACGCGCGGGCTTCGACACGGCGGGATTCGTGGTCGCGCAGGCTCCCGAGCACGTGGTCGAGAACGAGAAGGCGCTCGCCAAGGCCGGAGACGACCCCAAGAAGCGCCGCAAGGTCGTCCGCAAGAAGGCGCCCGAGGGCTTCGTGGGGTGGACGGAGAACACCTTCGAGAAGCTCATCACCTCCGAGCCGGAGCCGCTGACCTCGCGCTTCCGGGTGACACACACGATGCTGCTGTCGGTGATCGCCCGCCCCGGCAACGCCTTCGAGGCGATGCGGCACCTGCTGGAGGACAACCACGAGCCGCGCAAGCAGCAGCTCAGGCACATCCGGCGGGCCATCGCGATCTACCGCTCGCTGCTGGACGGCGGCATCGTCGAGAAGCTCGACGAGCCGGACGCCAGCGGCCGCATCGTGCGTCTCACGGTCGACCTCCAGCAGGACTTCGCGCTGAACCAGCCGCTGTCCACCTTCGCACTGGCCGCGTTCGAGCTGCTCGACCCCGAGTCGCCGTCCTACGCCCTGGACATGGTGTCCGTCGTGGAATCCACCCTGGACGATCCCCGGCAGATCCTCGCCGCCCAGATGAACAAGGCCAAGGGCGAGGCCGTGGCCGCGATGAAGGCGGACGGCGTCGAGTACGAGGAGCGCATGGAGCGCCTCCAGGACATCACCTACCCCAAGCCCCTGGAAGAGCTGCTCTTCCACGCCTACGACACCTACCGCAAGAGCCACCCCTGGGTCGGCGACCATCCGCTCTCCCCGAAGTCCGTCATCCGCGACATGTACGAACGGGCGATGTCGTTCACGGAGTTGGTCTCCTTCTACGAGCTCGCCCGCACCGAGGGCATTGTCCTGCGCTACCTGGCCAGCGCCTACAAGACCCTGGACCACAACATCCCGGACGACCTGAAGTCCGAGGACCTGCAGGACCTGATCGAGTGGCTGGGCGAGATGGTGCGCCAGGTCGACTCCAGTCTGCTGGACGAGTGGGAGCAGCTCGCCAACCCGGAGGTGATGACCGCCGAGGAGGCCCAGGAGAAGGCCGACGAGGTCAAGCCGGTCACCGCCAACGCGCGCGCCTTCCGTGTCCTGGTCCGCAACGCCCTGTTCCGCCGCGTCGAGCTGGCCGCCCTGGACCAGGTCGAGGAGCTGGGCGAGATGGACTCCGAGTCCGGCTGGGACGCGGATGCCTGGGGCGAGGCGATGGACAAGTACTGGGACGAGTACGACGACCTCGGCACCGGACCCGACGCCCGTGGCCCCAAGCTGCTGGTGATCGAGGAGGAGCCGCAGCACGGCCTGTGGCGCGTCCGCCAGATCTTCGACGACCCGAACGACGATCACGACTGGGGCATCAGCGCGGAGGTGGACCTCGCCGCCTCCGACGCGGAGGGCCGCGCCGTCGTCCGTGTCACCGATGTCGGCCAGCTGTGAGCACAGGAGAATCCCACCCATGACGAACCCGGCGGAGAAGCTGGTCGACCTGCTCGACCTGGAGCCGATCGAGGTCAACATCTTCCGCGGCCGCAGTCCCCAGGAGTCGCTGCAGCGGGTGTTCGGCGGCCAGGTGGCCGGACAGGCGCTGGTCGCCGCCGCCCGCACCACCGAGGGCGACCGGCCGGTGCACTCGCTGCACGCGTACTTCCTGCGTCCCGGCCGGCCGGGCGTGCCGATCGTGTACCAGGTCGAACGGGTGCGGGACGGCAGGTCGTTCACCACGCGCCGGGTCACCGCCGTGCAGCAGGGCCGCACGATCTTCAATCTCACCGCCTCCTTCCACAAGCCTGAACAGGGGAGCTTCGAGCACCAGTTGCCGCCGGCCCGGAAGGTCCCGGACCCCGAGTCGCTGCCGACGGTCACGGAGGAGATCCGGGAGCACATGGGCGCGCTGCCCGAGCACCTGGAGCGGATGGCGCGCCGCCAGCCCTTCGACATCCGCTATGTGGACCGGCTGCGCTGGACCTCGCAGGAGGTCGAGGACGCCGAGCCGCGCAGCGCGGTGTGGATGCGCGCGGTCGGGCCGCTCGGCGACGACCCGGTCGTGCACACCTGCGCGCTGACGTACGCCAGTGACATGACCCTCCTGGACGCCGTCCGCATCCCGGTAGAGCCCCTGTGGGGCCCGCGGAGCTTCGACATCGCCTCGCTGGACCACGCCATGTGGTTCCACCGGCCGTTCCGCGCGGACGAGTGGTTCCTGTACGACCAGGAGTCACCGATCGCGACGGGCGGCCGGGGGCTGGCCCGCGGCCGGATCTACGACCTGGAGGGGCGGCTGCTCGTATCGGTCGTCCAGGAGGGGCTCTTCAGGGAGCTGTAGGGGGACACGGCGGCCCGTCACCTTCGTTCAGAGGCTGGTGGCACGGTGGCTGCGGCGCCGCAGCCAGCCCAGCAGTCGGCGCGGCGGCATCGGTACCGCAGGCAGCTGCGGTACCGATGCCGCCGGCTCCACCGCGGCACGGGCCTCCTTCGGCGCGGGACGAGGCGCCGGGCGGTTTCTGCGTGCTTCCTCCAGCGTCGCGGCCAGTTCGGCCCTCAGCCAGGCGATCTCGTCCGGGTCGTCCGCCGTCATGATCCGCACGGCGAGGTTGGCGGCAGGTGAGCCGGGCGCGCCATGGGCCGGCGGCGCTGGGCGGAAGCGGTTCAGGTGGGAGCGTTCGTAGGGGTCCGGGACGACCTGGGAGATGTGCGCCGGCTCCAGGAATCCGGCCAGGATCCCGGCGCGCTGCCACGCGTCGTCCGCCTGCCGCAGCAGGAAACCCAGGTGGCGTCCGCGCCAGTTGCGCGGGCGCAGGTCCACGCCCGCCTCCAGTTGGCCGCGCAGGTTCTCGGGCATCCGGGCGTTCAGCAGAGGGGTGTTCTTCTCGTCGGCCGCGAACTGCCGTAGTTCCTCGGCCAGATACAGCCAGACCACGGCGCGGTAGCGGTTGAGGTAGTAGGTCACCGGTGTCACCAGGCCCAGTCGGGCGAGGCGGGCGAACCTGCCGACGGGGACGTCCATGAGGGTCGCGCCCTCCGTGGTGCCCACCGTTTTCACGCGGGCCCGCAAGGAGTCGGGGAAGTTCTTGTCGGCTTGCAGGCGCTCGATCTCCGAGCGTGGGACGCGGCGGCCTCCGCCTCCCTCGTCGGGCAGGGTCCGGACGAGGCCGAGATGTACGGCGAGGTCGAACTCGCCTCGCTTCAGCCCCAGTTCGCGGGCGGCACGACTGGGTGTGCGGGAAGCGAGGTGCGGTGTGGTGATGGTGCCGGTCGACATGGTCGTCTCCCCCGTGGAGTGAAGTGAGTGCTCACGCTGTGTGCGTTCGCCGTGACAAAAACCGTAGCCGGTTCGGCGAATCGCGTGGCGAGCCTGTGGATAACTCCGCTCGGGGCGACGAAGGCGCAGGTCAGATGTCCGCGACCGGGTTTCGCTCGGGCTGTCGGGCGTCCACGTCGAGGTGTTCGCCGACGCGGTTGACCAGGAGGGTCATCTCGTAGGCGATCTGGCCGATGTCGGCCTCCGCGCCGCTGAGCACGCACAGACAGCTGCCGGTGCCCGCGGCGGTGACGAACAGGACCGCGTCGTCGAACTCGATCATCGTCTGGCGCACCCGGCCCGCGCCGAAGTGCCGTCCCGAGCCCTTGGCCAGGCTGTGCAGTCCGGACGAGACGGCCGCGAGATGTTCGGCGTCCTCGCGGCGCAGTCCTGTGCTCGCTCCCGTCACCAGCCCGTCGTTGGACAGGACCAGTGCGTGTCGCACGTGTTCGACGCGCTCGGTCAGGTCGTCCAGCAGCCAGTCGAGCCCCTGGTTCTGCGTCATGTTTCCCCTGCTCCCCGTGTGACGTCTCCTCCTGTCCGGAGGATCACCCCCCGCAAGCCTTCCCCACGACCGGCGTCCGGGCAAGGAGGATGGGGGCATGGCACAGAAGATGACCGACACGGAATGGCGCGAGTTCGTCTCGCAGGGCACCCGCACCGGGAAGCTGTCGACCGTCCGGGCCGACGGGAGTCCGCACGTGGCTCCGATCTGGTTCCTGCTGGACGGGGACGACCTGGTGTTCAACACCGGCAAGGCCACGGTCAAAGGGCGCAATCTGATCCGGGACGGCCGGGTCGCGTTGTGCGTGGACGACGACCGGCCGCCCTTCGACTACGTGGTACTGCAGGGCAGTGCGCGGATCTCGGAGGATCTCGACGAGGTCCGCCACTGGGCGGGCCGGATAGGAGCGCGGTACATGGGCGAGGAACGGGGCGAGGAGTTCGGCGCCCGCAACGGCGTGCCGGGTGAACTCCTCGTCCGCGTGAAGATCGACAAGGTGCTGGCACAGAAGGCCGTCGCGGACTAGGAACCGTCCGGCGGACACCGGGAGGTGGGCCGGCCCCCGAGTCCTGTGGTCAGCCCACCGAGTCGAGCAGCCGGGCGGTGTGCATCCGCCCGGCGTACTCGACCAGCCGGATCAGTACCTCCTTTCCCGAATCGCGGTCACGTGCGTCGCAGAGCACGACGGGTGTGCCCTGGTCGAGATCGAGGGCGCGGGAGACGTCGTGCGCGCCGTACGTCCGGGAGCCGGTGAAGCAGTTGACGGCGACCACGAACGGGATGTGCCGGTGCTCGAAGTAGTCCACCGCCGGGAAGCAGTCCTCCAGGCGACGGGTGTCGGCGAGGACCACGGCGCCGAGAGCTCCCTGTGACAACTCGTCCCACAGGAACCAGAAGCGGTCCTGACCGGGGGTGCCGAAGAGGTACAGGGAGAGTCCGGAGCGGATGGTGATGCGGCCGAAGTCCATGGCGACCGTCGTGGTGACCTTCTGGTCCACGCCGTCGGTGTCGTCCACCGACTGCCCGGCCTCGCTGAGGAGTTCCTCGGTGCGCAGCGGCCGGATCTCGCTGACGGCGCCGACCAGGGTGGTCTTGCCCACGCCGAACCCGCCGGCGACCAGTATCTTCAGCGCGAGGGCGGTCGTGTCGCCGCCCGGGGCGTCGGAGTGCTCGGAGACCATCGTTCACTTCTCTCGTGAGGGCCGGCAGCGGTCGACGTCGGTGTGCGAAGGCAGCATCATGGCAACTGGGGCTCCCCTTCGGGGCATTGGACCGCTTTTTTCCTGGTTCTGATGTTTTCCTGGTTCTGAACGTTCATCTACAGCGCCCGCAGTCCTTCGATCACCTCGCGCAGAATCCGTTCGTCGGGAAGCTGCGCGGGCGGCACGGGTCGGCTGACGGTGACGCAGCCGATCTCCAGGAGGTCGCCGAGGAGCACCCTGACCACGCCCACGGGCAGGTCGGCTCCGGCGGCGAGTTCCGCGACCGACTGCGTCTCCGTGCGGCACAGGTCGATCAGGCACCGGTGTTCCGGCCCGAGGCCGGTGTCGTCGTCGACGCCGGGCGCGCCGGCGTCCAGCGTGACGAGGGCGATCAGGTCGAAGCGCACCCCGGTGGGGCCCGGTTTGGTGCGTCCGCCGGTCATGGCGTACGGACGCACCAGGGGGCCGGCTTCGCCGTCGTACCACTGGCTGCCCGGCTCGCGCGGGGCGCCTGTCATGTCATCGGTCATGAGCGTGGATCGCCTTCGTGCCTCATCCGGCGGCGGGCGGCCGCGCGCCGACGCGCGTCGGGGTGTACAAGTGCTCGCCGACGCGCTTGACCAGTCGTGCCATCTCGTAGGCGACCAGGCCGATGTCGGCGGTCACCGAGGTGAGAACGGCCAGGCAGGAGCCGTCGCCCGCGGCGGCCACGAACAGGAAGCCGTCGTCCATCTCCACCAGCGTCTGCCGTACGCCTCCGGCCCCGAAGTGGCGGCCGGCGCCCTTGGCCAGACTGTGGAAGCCGGAGGCGACCGCGGCCAGGTGTTCGGCGTCCTCGCGGCGCAGGTCGGTCGACGCGCCGACGGCCAGCCCGTCGTTGGACAGCACCACGGCGTGCCGTACCTCGTGCACCCGCAGCACCATGTCGTCCAGCAGCCAGTCGAGTTCGCCGGACCGCCCGGCGGCCCTCATGCTCGGGTCCTGGATCATCCGCGGTCTCCTTCGATGCTGTCTCTGCCCGCTGGGGCATCCGGTGTGGCGCCGCGTCCTGGTTGCCGCCCGCCGCCGCGGGCCCAGCCGTCCCGGTACGCCGCCATGCGGTCCCGTACGACTTCGGGGGTGCGCTCGTCGTCGCCGGCGGCGGGTGCCTGGGCGGGTTCCTCCGACGGCCGCTCGCGCAGCTGGGGAGCGAGGCTGGCCTGCCGTACCCGGCGGGGCAGGTCCTCGGAGTCCATGGAGTCCTCGGCGTCCTCGGGCGGGTCCGCGGGGCCGGAAGGGTCCGGGGAGCTGTCCGGGGGACGGTGCAGACGCAGGGTGGCGACTCCGGGGGGCGGGTGCTCGTCCCTGCCGCCGGCCGCCGCGCCCGGGGCGGGAGCCACCAGGGCAGGGCGCTCGGCCGCCGAGGGGACGGACTCCTGGTGCTGGGCGGCGGACACGCGCGCGTACACGTGTTCCGACTCCCGTTCCGCGTCCGCCGGTTTGCGGAGGGAACGTTCCGCCGCGCCGGCGTGCAGCAGGGCCGTGGGCAGCAGCACGACCGCGGTGGTGCCGCCGTAGGGCGAGGTGCGCAGGTGCACCTTGATGTCGTGCCGGGCCGCGAGCCTGCTGACCACGAAGAGGCCGAGTCGGTCGCTGTCGAACAGGTCGAGCGTCTCGGACTGTTCGATGCGCCGGTTGGCCTCGGCGAGGGTCTCCTTGCCCATGCCCAGGCCGCGGTCCTCGACCTCGACGGCGTAGCCGTTGCCCACGGGTTCGCCGGTGACGCGCACGCGCGTGTGGGGAGGCGAGAACTGGGCGGCGTTCTCGATGATCTCCGCCAGGAGGTGGGTGAGGTCGGCGACGGCCGCGCCGACGACGGACGCGTCGGGCAGTTGCCGTACCTCCACGCGCGCGTAGTCCTCGACTTCGGAGACGGCCGCGCGGACCACGTTCGTCAGGGAGACCGGCATGCGCCAGGCACGGCCGGGCGCGGCCCCGGAGAGGATGATCAGGCTCTCGGCGTGGCGCCGCATCCGGGTGGTGAGGTGGTCGAGCCGGAAGAGGTCGCTGAGCTCGTTCGGGTCGTCGGAGCGGCGTTCCATGCTGTCGAGGAGGCTCAGCTGCCGGTGGACCAGGACCTGGCTGCGGCGGGCGAGGTTGACGAAGACGCCGGAGATGCCGCTGGCGAGTTCGGCGCGTTCGACGGCGGCGCGCAGGGCCGCTCGGTGGACGGTGCCGAGCGCCTCGGCGACCTGCCCGGCCTCGTCCTCCGCCGGTGTCCCCGGCGGGGCCTCCGCGCGGACGTCGATCTCCTCGCCCGCGCGCAGTTTCCGCATGGCCTCGGGGAGTTTGCGCCGGGCGATCTCCAGCGCGCTGTTGCGCAGGCTGACCAGTTCGACGACCAGGCCGCGTCCGATGCGTACGGAGATCACGAGGGAGGCGGCCACGGCGACGAGGCCGAGGAGCACGGCGGCACCGGCCGGGGTGAGCAGCCCCCGGGTGAAGGGGTCGGCCCGGTCGGCGACGCCTCGTCCCGCGTCCTCCGCGATCGTCCGCATGCCGTCCTGCACGCGCGCGTGGGCGCCCGCCCAGGTGGCTTCCGGTACGGCCTGGACCGCCCGGCTGCCCGAGCCGACCGCGAGGATCTTGTCCTCCGCGGTGCGCACGGCGGCATAGGCGCTGCCGTCGGCGAGGCCGGTCCAGGCGGCGCGTTCGGAGCCGCGCAGGTCGGCCACGGCCGACTGGGTCAGGGTGCGGCGGGTGTCCACGGCGCCGGTGAACAGCCGCAGTCGCTCGCCCGACAGGGATCCGGTGAGGCGCGCGCTGCCGAGGACGACGTCCTCCTGGGCCAACGCCTCGCTCGCGCGGGAGAATTCGAGCAGTACGCGCGCGTCGGAGCCGAGTTCGGCGTCCTGGATGCCGGTGAGGGCACCGCCCACCCCGAAGGCGCTCGCGATGGTCACGGTGTAGCGCCCGTACGTCTCGTCCCAGCCCGCCCTGTGGTCGAGTACGGCGGTCCGCAGCGGGCGCAGTTGCTCGGCGCCGGTGACGAACGTCTCGAGCCGCTGGGCCACTCCGGCGGGCAGTTCCTCGCTGTCGGCGACGGTGCTGTCGTCACCGAGCCGCAGCGCGGCCACCGCGCGGTCCGTGCGCCGGGCGAGGGTCTTCAGGTCGCCGCTCCGTGTGGTGGACGGGTCGGTCGCGTAGCGGACGGCGGCCGCCCGCTCGTTCTGGAGCGCGGCCACGGCCTCGGCGACGGGGGTGCGGATCATGGAGTCCACGCGCTGGAGCTGGCGCAGCCGGGAGACGTCCTGGGCGGTGGTGACGGTCGCGTACGCCCACAGGGCGAGCAGGGAGACGACCGGGACCATCAGCAGGCAGACGATCTTGGCCCGTACGGTCCGCGGCCGCAGCCGCCACGGTCCCGCGGGCGTGGGCGTGTCCTGCGCCGCCGCGTCGACCGGCTCGTCCGGGTGTTCCTCGGCCGGTGGTCCGGCGTGGGCGCGGCGGCCGCGCGCGGTGGGCTGGAGCGGCGTCGGGGCGCCTGCTGTGGGGGTCCTACGCGGTGTACGCATGGCCTCCTCGCTCGGGAGTGGGTCGGGGATGTCGTCCGGGCGGTGGTGGTCCGGGCAGTGCCGGGTGCGGGCCGCCGCTAGCGGGCCGTGCTCTCGACCGGACGCTGGGCGGAGGCGGAGGCCCGGCGCTCCCCCGTCGTGGGCGACAGCGCGACGAAGGCGGAGGTCAGGAAGAGGTAGGACCCGAGGCCGACGGCGAGGGGAAAGATGAACTGCATGGCCGTGGCCCCGGACAGGGCCGCGTCCGAGGGCGCCACCCGCACGCTCACCGCGAACATCCCGGTGTAGTGCATGCTGCTCACCGCCGCCCCCATGATCAGGGAGGCGATGGTGACGGCGACGGGTGACTTGATGTTGAGGGCCGCCCACAGGGCGGCGGTGGCCGCGACGACGGCGATCAGGACGGAGAGTCCGACGAGGACGGGGTCGTAGCCGACGTCGCCGTGCAGGCGGACCGCCGCCATGCCGAGGTAGTGCATGCTGGCCACGCCGAGTCCGGTGGTGAGTCCGCCGAGGAAGAGGGCGCGGGTGCGGTCGCGCCCGTAGCCGACGGCGAAGACGCCGGCACAGACGACGATCATGGCGACGAGGAGGCTCACGATCGTGAGCGGTACGTCGTAGCGGATGTCGGTACCGGTGACGCTGAAGCCGAGCATGGCCACGAAGTGCATGGTCCAGATGCCGGTGCCGATCGCGGAGGCCGCCGTGATGAGCCAGTTGCGGCGCGAGCGTCCGGTCGCGCCGAGCGCGCGGACGGTACAGCGCAGCCCGAGCGCGGCCCCTATGCAGGCCATCACGTACGAGAGCGCGGGGGTCAGCCACCCCAGGGCGGCGTGGTCCAGGTGTCCCATGACCCCGGGACGCTAGTCCGGGCAAGGGCGCGCAAAGGGGGCGCATTTCGAAAGGTGTTGGAATATGACGTAGAGAGGTACCGGAACGATCGCGTCACGCTCGAACGTGTGCACCCGGGCGTCATCCGTGCCGGTGAGGGATCATGCGGAACATGAGCGACGACCACACGCGTGTGCAGGAGTTCTTCGCGGCCCGCGCCGCCGACTGGGACAGCCGATTTCCCGACGACGGCCCGGCCTACGCCGCCGCGGTCGCCGAGCTCGGGCTGCGCGAGGGCGACCGGGTGCTCGACGCCGGCTGCGGCACCGGGCGGGCCCTGACGCCGCTGCGCGCGGCCGTGGGGGCCTCCGGGGTGGTGGTCGGGGCCGATCTGACGCCGGCCATGCTGCAAGCCGCCGTACGGGCCGGACGGGACCGCGACGGGCGGCTGGTGCTGGCAGACGTGGCGGCCCTTCCGCTGCGCTCCGCATCGCTCGACGCGGTGTTCGGTGCCGGGCTGATCTCCCACCTGGCCCACCCGGCCGAGAACGTGCGGGAGTTGGCCCGGGTGGTACGTCCCGGCGGCGTCCTGGCCCTGTTCCACCCGATCGGCAGGGCCGCCCTCGCCGCGCGCCAGGGCCGGCGGATCACCCCGGACGACCTGCGCGCCGAGCCGAACCTCCGTCCGCTGCTGGCCGGTTCCGGGTGGCGTCTGACGTCGTACGTCGACGAGGACGACCGCTTCCTGGCGCTGGCCGTCCGCGAGGGCTGACAGGGGGGCCGACGCTCTCCGGCACGCGCGCGTGGCGCGGGCTGTCGGAGGCGCTTCCCGGCCCGCTCCCCCTTCTGCCGTCCGGGCTCCAACTCTACGTTGAGTAGCACGAGATGACGGTCAGCCATGGCAACCACACAGGGGGAAGGTGGTCAGCATGTTCGGCAGGGTCCGCAAGTCCGGTACCAGATTCCTCAACTCCTTGCGTTCCGAGACGAAGACCGGCCGGGAGGCCCGCCCGCACAATCTCTTCGAGGCCGCCGCCGCGTATGTCTCGGCCTGCGCGGAGGACGACCAGGAGCGGATCGACGAGGCCGCCGGCTGGGTGTCGCCGGAGGCCCTGTCGTTCGGGGTGAACGAGCTGGCGTGCCGGGCCGTGATCGCCCTCGCACGGGAGCGCGACGAGTCACCTCGGACGGTGGCGCGGGCGCTGCTCGGGCTTCCGGCGGCCTGACGGACCGCGGCGAGATGGCCGCTTTCGCCCCGACCGGCCGGAAAACGGCAGCTCCGGGTGGGCTGGGGAGCCGTGACAAGCTCCTTCCGGGCGCACTAGGGTGCGCGCCGTTGGACGAACCGATGGGGAGGCTGGGATGGCCGGGACGGACGAGGACACCGTCGCCGCCGCGGAGGACGCGCTCTATGTGCTGACGGCGGCGCTGCTGACGCCGGCGAAGTTCCCGAGCGTGCTGGGCGACGACTATCCGGAGGCCTGCGCGGCACTGGGGCTCGCGCCTCTGGCCGACGGGTACGGCCTGGTGCTCGGCCAGGACGGTGAGGGTGCCCGCTGGACGGTCGTCGTGGACGACGTCTCCCTGGTCGCCGTCGCCATCGCGTCGTGGGACTGCGGCATGGAGCACGATCTGTCGCCGGACGAGCGCACGGTGGTCGCCGCCCTGCCCGGCTGGCCTCTCGACGTGGCCGTCGCGGCCCCGGGCGTGCCGGCGCCGCACGACCCCGCCCCGGAGATCGCGGAGTGCGATCCGCTGACCCCACCGGACACCTCGACGTGGGGCCCGGCCCAGCGGCGGCTGGGGGCCGACGAGATCGCGCTCCAGTGGGCGGTGTGGCGGGAGCAGATCGACGACTCGGCGTTCGCGACTCCGTCCGGTGGATCCGCCTCGGGGACAGCCGCCGCCGGCGACTCCACCGGGACCATGGGGCGGGAGGGCGAGCAGGAGGCGCCCACGAGCGGTCACAGCGGTATCCGACGGGTTCTGGCGGAGGCCCGCGCCTATGTGGACGCGCCGCCGCCGCTCGGCCGGGTCAGGTCGTCCTTCGCGCCGGGGGACGCACGGACCCTGCGTGCCGACGGTCCCGGTTGGTCACTCGTGGCCAGGACCGACGACATCGCGTTCGTCCTGCTCGACGACGAGCCCGGCGAGGTCCTGCCGGTGGGCCGGGGGCCGGAGCTTCCGGGCCTGCTGGAGGCACTCGACAAGATGGCCGTACGTCCGCTGTGACGCCCTGAGGAGCGGCGCCGCACGCCCCCGCCCGGGAGGGTGTTGCACCTCGCGGGCCGGGGCGTTCCGCCACGGTGGTGCGTCAGCGGCCGAGCTCCTTGCGTGTGACACGGCGCAGCCTGCGCCGCTGCGAGGGGTCGAGCGTGAGGTACGCGGCGGCCGGGACTCCCACGACTATCAGGAGCGCCGCCCACCACGGCAGCCAGATCCACAGGAGCAGTCCGGCAGCCACACCTCCTGCGGCGATCTTCGCGTTCTTCGACATGTGCGTCGCCTCCTTCGCGGCCACTGCCGCTCTCTGTCCAGAAAAACGGGTCCGCGCCTCCCACGGTTCCGGATCGCGACCCTGAGACACCCCTGAGACATCCCCGAGGTCCGCCCCTATCCGGCACGCAGGGGCTCCCCCACCTCGTGCATGTGGCCCAGGGCCTGTCGGTAGGAGTCGACGAGCCCGGTCTCCGCGTAGGGGATACCCAGTTCTCGGCAGTGGGAGCGCACCAGCGGACGGGCGAGCCGCAGATGGGGTCGGGGCATGCTGGGGAACAGGTGGTGCTCGATCTGGTAATTGAGGCCGCCGAGGAACCAGTCGGTCACGGCGCCGCCGCGGATGTTGCGCGAGGTGAGGACCTGGCGGCGCAGGTGGCCCCAGGGGACGCCGTCCGGATCGGGCATCTCCATGCCCTTGTGGTTGGGCGCGAAGGACAGCCCCAGATGCAGGCCGAAGAGGGCCTGGTGGAGGGCGGCGAAGGCCAGGGCCTTGCCGGGAGACATGGCTGTGAGCAGGAGCACCGCGTAGCCGGCGACGTGGCCGATCAGCAGCAGGGCCTCGACGGAGCGCTCCCCTGGCGACTGCCGACGCAGGTCCCGGAAACCGTGGATCTTCAGGGCGATGCCTTCGAGGAGGGTGAGCGGGAAGAACAGCCATGCCTGGTGACGGGTGAGCCAGCGCCGGAAGCCCGTCCGCGCCTTGGCCTGCTCTCCGGTGAACACGAGCACGTCGGCGGCGACGTCGGGGTCCTTGTCGATGTGGTTGGGGTTGGCGTGGTGGCGGTTGTGCTTGTGGTTCCACCAGGAGTAGCTCATTCCCAGCAGCAGGTTGCCGTGGACGAGGCCGATGAGACGGCCGACCGCCTTGTTGCCGGTGATCTGCGCGTGGCCGGCGTCGTGGCCTATGAAGGCCGTGCGTGCGCCGAACACCGCCAGCACGGGCGCGAGCAGTAACGTCCACCAGGAGTTGCCGATGAGGACGATTCCCGTGGCGACGGCGGCCAGAGCGAGCGTGTTGAGGGCGATGACGCGCGCGTACCAGCCGTGGCGGCGCTCCAGGAGGCCCTGACTCCTGACCGCGCGCAGCAGAGGGCTGAACTCGCTGCCGCCGGCCGGTGAGCCGGATGCTCCGCCTGGGCGGACGGCGAGGGCTGGGGTGGTCTGGGACATGTCCGGGCTCCGGCTCTCTCAGGAAAATGCGCTGACCTGAGGAAACGTACGGACCGGTGACCTGCCGCGACCATGAGGGCACCCCCCGTGTGCGGGCTGGGGCCAGCACCGTGCGACAGGGGGGTTGACGACACCCCACCCGCGCCATGACGCGGATCACATCCCAGCCATGCCGAACGTGCCGCCGGACTGCTGTACCCTCGGCGACTCCGTCCCACAGTAGTCAAACTTGAGGAGTAGGGCATCCCTGTGCAGAGGATTCCCCCGGCAACGCCGGACGAGCTCTCCGAACTCGCCGCATGCTGTGCCGTGTTCGTGCCCGGCGATCCGGCCCGGACCGGCACCGTCGCCTTCTGGCGGCCCGACGGCGACCCGCCGCCCGCTGTCGCGGCCGGGACGGGTGCGGAGCTGACCGTCGTCGTGCCCGGCGACGACGGAGCCGACCGGGTGAGCGTGCCCGCCGTCCTGGTACCCGCGCGCGCCGCCCTGCCGATCCTCACGCGCACGCGTGCCCTCGATCACGCGGACCGCAGCACGGCCTTCTGGGGTGCCGCGGCCGTGCTGGCGCTGCACTTCGTCGCCCGCGGGCTGCTGCTGCCCGGCCTGTCCGCGCAGGACCACGACGCCTGGCGGGTGGGTCCCCTCGGGCCGGAGGACGTCGAGGCCCTGCGGCGACTGGCCGCGGCGATGCCTCCCGAGGCGCACGCCGTGCCCCTGGACGGCGCCGGGCCGCCGCGGCTGCGCGAGCCGGAGGAGCTGCTGCGCGCCTTCCTGGACGCGGTGGCCGACGCCCTGCCCCGGTCCCCCGCCGCCCCGTTGGCGACGGGCGGCCCCGCCTACGCGGCCCCGGAACCACGTCGGCTGCCCGAGCAGCGCGCCTGGGCGGCCGACGTCGCCGCCGGTCACGACGTGGGCGTACGGCTCTCGCTGCGGGTCGAGGTGACGGGCCTGCCCGACGAGGCGGAGGAGGCGGCGGAAGAGGCACCCGACGCCCCGGCGCTCGCGTTCCGGGCGGTGCTCCAGGTGCACAGCGTGAGCGATCCGACGCTCGTCGCGGACGCCGCCGAGGTGTGGCGGGGCTCCGTGGCCGCGAGCGGGGGCTTCGGCCCACGCGCGCGGATGGACGCCCTGCTCGCGCTGCGCCGCGCCGCCCGCGCCTGGCCACCGCTCGCGCCGCTGCTGTCGGCGGCCGTGCCCGATGCCGTCGACCTGGCCGACGAGGAGGTCACCGACCTGCTCGGAGAAGGCGGCCGGGCCCTGTCGGGGGCCGCGGTGGCGGTGCACTGGCCCAAGGAGCTGGCCCGCGAACTGACCACCCGCGCGGTGGTCGGTCCCCCCGACGAGAAGGCGAGGCCCGACAGCGTCTCCTCGGACACGCCGTCGTTCCTGTCCGTCGACGCGCTCATCGCCTTCGACTGGCGGTTCGCCCTGGGCGACCGGCACCTCACCCGCGGGGAACTGGACCGTCTCGCCGAGGCCGACCGTCCCGTCGTACGGCTGCGCGACCAGTGGGTCCTGGTCGATCCCCACGAGGTGCGCCGGGCCCGCGCCCGGCAGGACCGCAAGGTGACCCCCATCGACGCGCTGAGCGCCGCGCTGACGGGCTCGACGGAGGTCGACGGCGGCCGGGTCGAGGTGGAGCCCACGGGCTGGCTGGCGGCCCTGCGGGAGCGTCTTGAGGACCCCGAGGCGCAGGAGCCGGTCGGTCAGCCGGCCGCTCTCGACGCCACGCTGCGGGACTACCAGCGGCGCGGACTGAGCTGGCTGGTCCGGACGACGTCCCTGGGTCTGGGCTGCTGTCTGGCCGACGACATGGGCCTGGGCAAGACGATCACCCTGATCGCGCTGCATCTGCACCGGCAGACCGAGGCCGCGTCCGCCGGTCCCACCCTCGTGGTGTGTCCCACGTCCCTGATGGGCAACTGGCAGCGCGAGATCGAGAAATTCGCGCCCGGCACGCCGGTGCGCCGCTTCCACGGGGCGCGGCGCGGCCTGGACGCCCTGGCCGACGGGGAGTTCGTGCTCACCACGTACGGCACGATGCGCCTGGACGCGGCCCGGCTCGCCGGGGTGCCGTGGGGCATGGTCGTGGCGGACGAGGCCCAGCACGTGAAGAACCCGTACTCGGCGACCGCCCGAGAGCTGCGTTCCATCGGCGCACGCGCACGCGTGGCGCTCACCGGCACGCCGGTGGAGAACAACCTGTCGGAACTGTGGGCGATCCTCGACTGGACGACCCCGGGACTGCTGGGACGGCTCGGCACCTTCCGCACGCGGTACGCGCAGGCCGTCGAGAGCGGGCAGGACCCGGCCGCCGCCGAACGGCTCGCCCGGCTCGTGCGCCCCTTCCTGCTGCGCCGCCGCAAGTCGGATCCGGGGATCGCCCCGGAGCTGCCGCCGAAGACCGAGACCGACCGCGCCGTCTCGCTCACCCCCGAACAGGCGGGGCTGTACGAGGCGGTGGTGCGCGAGACGCTCGCGGAGATCTCCGGCGCGGACACCATGGCCCGCCGCGGACTGATCGTGAAGCTGCTGACGGGGCTGAAGCAGATCTGCAACCACCCGGCGCAGTTCCTCAAGGAGGACCGGCCGACCATCACCGGGCGCTCGGGGAAGCTGGAGCTCCTGGACGAACTCCTCGACACCATCCTCGCCGAGGGCGCGGGCGTCCTGGTCTTCACGCAGTACGTGGCGATGGCCCGCCTGATCGAGCGGCACCTGTCGGCCCGTGGCGTGGCCTCGCAGTTCCTGCACGGCGGGACGCCGGTGCCGCGGCGGGAGGCGATGGTGCGACGGTTCCAGGACGGTGAGGTGCCGGTCTTCCTGCTGTCGTTGAAGGCCGCGGGCACGGGGCTGAACCTCACCCGGGCCGAACATGTCGTGCACTACGACCGCTGGTGGAACCCGGCCGTCGAGGCACAGGCCACGGACCGCGCGTACCGCATCGGCCAGACCCGGCCCGTGCAGGTGCACCGGCTGATCGCCGAGGGGACCATCGAGGACCGCATCGCCGCCATGCTCGACCGCAAGAGGGAGCTGGCGGACGCCGTCCTGGGCGCGGGCGAGGCGGCGTTCACGGAACTGACGGACGCGGAGCTGGCCGATCTGGTCGCGCTGCGAGGGGGAGAGCGATGAACGAGTACACGGATACAGAAGCAGAACGGACGTTCGCCGCGTTGCCGCCCGCGCAGGGGCGGGCCTTCGCGCAGACGTGGTGGGGCCGGGCCTGGCTGAAGGCGCTGGAGGACACGGCGCTGGACTCGGTGCAGGTTAAGGCGGGCCGCAGGCTCGCGCGCGCGGGAGCGGTCGGCGCGGTGTCGGTGCGGCCGGGGCGGATCACCGCCGTGGTCCAGGACCATGACGGCGCGGCGCACCGGGCCGATGTGCTGCTCGCGGAGCTGTCCGACGAGCAGTGGGACCGCTTCCTCGGCATGGCGGTGGAGCGGTCCGGGCATGTCGCGGCGCTGCTGGACCGCGACATGCCGCCGCACCTGGTCGAGGACGCGGCGGCGGCCGGCATCGACCTGCTGCCGGGCATGGGCGAACTGGAGCCGGAGTGCGACTGCGGCACCTGGGACCACTGCGGGCACACGGTCGCCCTGTGCCATCAGGTGGCGCGGCTGCTGGACCAGGATCCCTTCGTCCTGCTGCTGATGCGGGGACGCGCCGAGCGTCCCCTGCTGGACGCCCTCCAGGAGCGCAGCGCCACGCCCGACCCGTCGACGGCCGGGCCGGCGGGCGTGGACGCGGCCGAGGCCTACGCGGCCGGCGGCATCCTGCCTCCGCTGCCCGCCCTCGCCGGGCTGCCCGAAAGGCCGGGCGTACCGCCGTCCCTGGACACCGAGGCCTCGCCCGCACCCGGTGTCGACCCGGCCGCGCTGGAGTTCCTGGCCGCGCGGACCGCCGTGGAGGCTCGCCGGCTGCTCGCCGACGCGCTGCGGGCCGAAACGGCGCCGGAAACGGGGTTGACGGTGGCCCAGGATGCCGTCCGCCTGGCAGCCGGCGACCCCGAGGAGGCCGTGACCGTCCGGCTCGCCGACGGCTCCGGACGCGGCCGGGACCAACTCGCCCTGGCCGTGCGTGCGTGGCGGCTCGGCGGAGTAGCTGCGCTGGCGGTGTGCGAGGAGGAGTGGGGCGTCGAGGGCGAAACGCTCGCACGCGCGCGTGCCGCTCTGGACGCGGCCTGGGAGGAGGACGAACGGCCCGTCCTGCGGGCGACCGGCAACCGGTGGACGGTGGTCGGCGCGCCCGGCCAGCTCCGCCTGGGCCGCGACGGCCGCTGGTGGCCGTACCGGAAGGAACAGGGGCACTGGGTCCCGGCGGGCGGGGCGGCCCAGGATCCCGCGACCGCGCTCGCCTGTGTGGAGACCGCCGCCGGGCACGACGAGGGCGTCTGAACCGACGAGTTCCGCTGAACCGGCGAGTTGTGCTCGCCGAGCGGTCGACGCCCCGCGTTCACCCGGCGGTCGTACGGCGTTTCGCGCGGGGCCCAAATCTGGCCGCTGTCACCGAACTTGCCCCTCAGGAGGCCCGATGTCCCCGTATGCCACCGGTCGACGCCCCGCCGGACGCGTCGCCGCGGCGGGCGTGCCCCTCGCCCTGATCGCCGCCTTGATCGCGGCGGGCCCCGCCGAGGCCGCGCCCGCCGGGAAGGCGCACGTCGTGCGGACGGCGACGCTCGGCGACATCCCTCTGGGCGCGTTCAGCAACGCGCTGCTGCCCGGCACGGTGGGCGACGACCGGGGCGTGGACCTCGGCGGCATCGGCAGCGATATCTACCCGGCGGGCCGCAAGGGCGAGTTCTGGACGGTGACCGACCGCGGCCCAAACGGCCAGATCAAGGTGGACGGCACCAAGCGCCGCACGTTCCCGGTGCCGGGCTTCGACCCGGCGATCGTGAGGATCCGAGTGTCCGGCGACACGGTGAGGGTGCTGGACGCGATTCCGGTCACCACGGCCTCCGGCACGGCGGTCACCGGCCTGTCGAACCAGGCGGGGCGTGACGAGGCGCCTTACGACTACAACGCGACGGCCTCGGTGGCGTACAACCCGAACGGGCTGGACACCGAGGGCATCGTGCGCGCCGGGGACGGGAGTTTCTGGCTCGTCGACGAGTACGGCCCCAGCCTGGTCCACGTCTCCGCGCGCGGGAGGGTCCTCACGCGGTACGTGCCCGAGGGACTCGATCTCACCGGTACCGACTACCCGGTGGTGGAGGCCCTGCCGTCCGTCTACCTGCATCGGAAGATCAACCGCGGTTTCGAGGGGCTCGCCCAGCTGCCGGGCGGCGATCTGGTGATCGCTCTGCAGAGCCCGCTGTCGGTGCCGGACACGGGCTCCGGCGAGGCCTCCCGGACCACGCGGCTGCTGCGTTTCTCGCCGAAGAAGAAGGCGGTCACCGCGGAGTACGCGTACCGCTTCGACCCGGTGGACGTGGTGGATCCGGGCGAGGACGACACCTCCGAGCTCAAGATCTCCTCCGTGGTCGCCGTGGGCGGTGACCGGCTGCTGGTCGAGGAGCGCACCGACAAGGCGGCACGGCTTCAGCTCGTGCGGCTGGAGAGGACCGCGGACATCCTCGGCAGCCGCTGGGACGACGACACGACGTCGCCGTCGCTGGAGCAGCTCGAGGACCCGGCGGCCTCGGGCGTCCCGATGCTCGGCAAGCGGCTCGTCGTCGACCTGGGGACGGTCGCCGGGGTGCCCGGGAAGATCGAGGGTGTCGCGCGCGTGGACCATGACACGCTCGCTGTGATCAACGACAACGACTTCGGGATGACGGACGGCGCGGGCGCGTTCGACGCCCGGGGCCGGCTGGTCGACAGCGGGGTGGAGACGACGGTGACGTACGTGCGGCTGCCGCACGGCATCTGACCCCGGCGCGCGGCCGGCGGGCGTGCGGCGGACGGGACCCTACGGGAACACTTCCTCCGGCAGCGACGGGATCAGGGATTCGAGATCGCTGGGCAGGTCGCTGGGGAAGCCGCTCGGCAGCTCCGTGGGGAACTGCGAGGGCAGCTCACTGGGGAGTTCGGTCGGGAGACTGAACGACGGCCTGGGAGAGCCGCTGGTGCTCTCCGGGGCCGGCTTGTCGTCCTTGGAGTCCTCGCTGCCCGACGACATCAGGACCACGGCGCCGATCGCCACCGCGGCCACGATCAGGGCCAGCACGGCGAAGAGCGGGCTCCGGCGCCTTCTGGGACCGTCGGGGCCCGGATCACCCACGGGGCCCATCGGCCGGGTCGGCGGGGTGCCGCCGTAGGAGGTGCGTCCGTGATCGTCGGGAGGCGGTCCGAAACCGCCGCCCTGAGGCGGCGTGTCACCCGGTGGGCCGGGCGGCTGAGGGGGTACCGGCGGGATGCCCATACCGTCCAGAGTCGCCTCGAAGCGGTCATGCCGCGACCCCCGTACGGGAGTTGATACGGGCTCATGCCGTGGACCGCATGATTCCGGAACATTCCGTACGGGGGTCGCGAAGCGCGATCACTCACGAACCGAGCGCACCGAGCAAACCGAGTACACGCGCGCGTGTCAGCCGCGCGCGCCCAGCAGGTGGTCCATCGCCAGCTGGTCGAGCCGCTCGAAGGCCATGCCGCGCGCGGCGGCCGCCTCCACGTCGAACTCCTCGAAGGCCGCGCGGTCCGCGAGCAGCGCCTTGAGGCCGTCGGCCGCGGTGGGCTGTGCCAGCTCGTCCAGGCGGGAGGCGCGCAGGGCCTCCTGGACCTCCGGGTCGGCGCGGAAGGCGGACGCGCGCTCCTTGAGGATGAGGTAGTTGCGCATGCAGCCCGCGGCCGACGCCCACACGCCGTCGAGGTCCTCGGTCCGCGGCGGCTTGAAGTCGAAGTGCTTCGGGCCCGCGTAGCCGGCGCTCTCCAGGAGGTCGACCAGCCAGAAGGCGGAGCGCAGGTCGCCGGCGCCGAAGCGCAGGTCCTGGTCGTACTTGATGCCGGACTGGCCGTTGAGGTCGATGTGGAAGAGCTTGCCCGCCCACAGGGCCTGCGCGATGCCGTGCGGGAAGTTCAGCCCGGCCATCTGCTCGTGGCCGACCTCGGGGTTGACGCCGTACAGCTCCGGGCGCTCCAGGCGCTCGATGAACGCCAGCGCGTGGCCGACGGTGGGCAGCAGGATGTCGCCGCGCGGCTCGTTCGGCTTGGGCTCGATGGCGAACTTCAGGTTGTAGCCCTGCTCGGTGACGTACTCGCCGAGGAGGTCGAACGCCTCCTTCATGCGGTCCAGGGCGACGCGCACGTCCTTGGCGGCACCGGACTCGGCGCCCTCACGGCCGCCCCAGGCGACGTAGGTCTCGGCGCCGAGCTCGGCAGCGAGGTCGATGTTGCGGATCGTCTTGCGCAGCGCGTAGCGGCGCACGTCACGGTCGTTGGCGGTGAAGGCGCCGTCCTTGAAGACCGGGTGCGTGAAGAGGTTGGTGGTGGCCATCGGCACCTTCATGCCGGTGGCGTCCAGGGCCTCGCGGAAGCGCTTGATGTGGCCCTCGCGCTCGCTGTCGGAGGACCCGAAGGGGATCAGGTCGTCGTCGTGGAAGGTCACGCCGTGGGCACCGAGCTCGGACAGACGCCGCACGGTCTCGACCGGGTCGAGGGCACGGCGCGTGGCGTCGCCGAACGGGTCCCGTCCCTGCCAGCCGACGGTCCACAGGCCGAAGGTGAACCTGTCCTCGGGGGTGGGCTGGTAGTTCATGCCGCGGCTCCTTGCGTGCTGAGACTATTTCGTCATGGCCGTTTACAAATTAGTATGCGAACGCATCTCTGGGAAGACAGACCCCGAAGAGCCGCGAAAAAACTTGAGGAGAGCCCGATGTCAGCAGCCGAGGGTCCGCTCGTCGTCGGCGTGGACACATCCACGCAGTCCACGAAGGCGCTGGTCGTGGACGCGGCCACCGGACAGGTCGTCGCGAGCGGCCAGGCGCCGCACACCGTGACCTCCGGCGCCGGCCGGGAGAGCGACCCGCGTCAGTGGTGGGACGCGCTGAACGAGGCCCTGCGCCAGTGCGGGGACGCGGCCCGCGAGGCGGCCGCGGTCTCGATCGGCGGCCAGCAGCACGGCCTGGTCACCCTGGACGAGCGCGGCGAGCCGGTCCGCCCGGCCCTGCTGTGGAACGACGTGCGCTCCGCGCCGCAGGCCCGCCGGCTGACCGAGGAACTGGGCGGCGCGAAGTTCTGGGCCGAGCGCACCGGGTCGGTCCCGGCGGCCTCCTTCACGGTCACGAAGTGGGCCTGGCTGGCCGAGCACGAACCGGAGGCCGTCCGCGCCACCAAGGCCGTCCGGCTCCCCCACGACTACCTCACCGAGCGCCTGACGGGCCAGGGCACCACCGACCGCGGAGACGCCTCCGGCACCGGCTGGTGGGCCTCGGGGACCGAGTCCTACGACGACGAGATCCTCGCCCACGTCGGACTCGACCCGGCCCTGCTGCCCCGCGTGGTCCGGCCCGGTGAGGTGGCCGGAACCGTGCGCGACGGCCACGACCTGCCGTTCTCCAAGGGCACCCTGGTCGCCCCCGGCACCGGCGACAACGCCGCCGCCGCGCTGGGCCTCGGCCTGCGCCCCGGCACCCCGGTGCTGAGCCTGGGCACCTCCGGCACGGTGTACGCCGTGTCCAAGCGGCGCCCCACGGACCCCACCGGCACGGTGGCGGGCTTCGCCGACGCCCACGGCGACTGGCTGCCCCTGGCCTGCACCCTGAACTGCACCCTCGCCGTCGACCGGATCGCCGCCCTGCTGGGCCTGGACCGCGAGGCGGTCGAGCCCACCACCGCCGTCACCCTGCTCCCCTACCTGGACGGCGAGCGCACCCCCAACCTCCCGAACGCCTCGGGACTGCTGCACGGGCTGCGCCACGACACCACCGGCGGCCAGCTCCTCCAGGCCGCCTACGACGGCGCCGTCCACGCGCTGCTCGGCGCGCTCGACCTGGTCCTCGACGAGGACGCCGACCGCTCGACCCCGCTGCTGCTGATCGGCGGCGGCGCCCGGGGCACGGCCTGGCAGCAGACCGTACGACGGCTCTCGGGCCGCCCGGTCCAGGTGCCCGAGGCCAAGGAACTGGTCGCGCTGGGCGCGGCGGCGCAGGCGGCCGGCCTGCTCACCGGCGAGGATCCGGCCGCGGTCGCCCGCCGCTGGAACACCGCGGCCGGTCCGGTGCTGGAGGCCGTGGAGCGGGACGAGGCGGCACTGGCGAGGATCACCGGGGTACTCTCCGACGCGGCTCCGCTGCTGGAGCGGGGGACGGACGCACGCTGAGCCACCTGCGCGGGCCCGTCGAACCGGCGACCGACACCGAGCGAGGACGGACGGAGGCATGACCGCACCGCTGCACGAGGCCCGCCCGGCCGGCCCCGGACGCGCGCTGCCCGACACCCAGCAGGGGATGCGGCGGCGCAACCTCGCCCGGGTGATGCACACCGTCAGCGCCCAGGGGCCGCTGTCCCGTGCCGCCGTCGCCTCGCACATCGGGCTGACCCGCGCGGCCGTGTCGAGCCTGGTCGACGAGCTCATCCGCTCGGGACTGCTGGAGGAACTCGGTCCGGAACGGCCCGGCCGGGTGGGCAGGCCGGGCTCGGCGCTCGCCGTCAGCGGACACGGCCCCGCCGGGATCGGTGCCGAGATCGGCGTCGACCACCTCGCGGTCTGCGCCGTCGACCTGCGCGGCGAGATACGTGCCCGGGCCGTGCGCCACGGCGCCAACCGGGGCCGCTCCCCCGAGCCGGTGACCGCCGAGCTCACCGACCTGGTGCGGCAGGTCGTCGCCGACGCGGAGGGCCTCGGGCTGTGGCCGGCGGGGCTGGCCGTGGCCGTGCCCGGACTGGTGGCGCGCGACGCCCGGACCGTCGTCCGCGCACCGAACCTCGACTGGCACGACACCGACCTCGGTGCCCTGCTGCCCGCCGAACTCGCGCCGACCGTGGGCAACGAGGCCAACTTCGGCGCTCTCGCCGAGCTCTGGCTCGGCGACGGCACCCCGCACGACTTCCTGCACGTCTCCGCGGAGATCGGCATCGGCGCCGCGGTCGTGGTGGACGGGCGGCTGTTGCACGGAACACGCGGTTTCGCGGGCGAGTTGGGCCATGTGCCGGTCCACCCGGACGGGCCCGGCTGCCCGTGCGGCGGGCGCGGCTGCCTGGAGCAGTACGCCGGCGAGGAGGCCGTGCTGCGGGCGGCCGGACTGGAGCCGGGTGAGGACCGTGTCGGGCTGCTGTCGCACCGCGCGACGGACGGGGACGAGAACGTACGCCGGGCCCTGCGCGAGGCCGGAGAGGCACTCGGGATCGCGCTGACCGGCGCGGTCAACCTGCTGGACCCGGAGAACGTCGTGCTCGGCGGCGCACTCGCCGGACTCGCGCCCTGGCTGCTGCCGTCCCTGCGGGCGGAGCTGGCCCGGCGCACGGCGGGCCCCGCCTGCCCGGTGTCGGTGTCCGAGCTGGGCTCCGAGGGACCGCTGCTCGGGGCGGCGCACTCGGTGGTGCGCGGCGTGTTGGACGACCCTGCGCGAGTGGCGGAACGGGCCTGACCGCCGCCCTTCCCGGGGCCGTTCTCACCCGTCCGGGTGAGTGACTTATCCACAATCACGCACCCGTCCACCGAAACCCGGGGTGTTCTTCTGCCCGACCCACGAGCGCCGTACCGTCGTTCACGCGAGCCACAGCCATCGCAGTTCCGCAGAACGGAGCCGTACCACGATGAACGACCCGAGGATCCTGACCGTGCGCCCCGAACCGGGCGAGTACGCCTGGACATTCGGCGGCGCGGCCCCAGTCGCGCGGATCGCGCCCGGCACCGTGCTCGACCTGTACACCGAGGACTGCTTCGCGGGACGGGTACGGTCCGAGAAGGACCTGGTGTCCGAGGTGTGCGAGTTCCCGTTCCTCAACCCGCAGACCGGCCCCTTCCACATCGAGGGCGCCGAACCGGGCGACACCGTCGCCGTGCACTTCGTGTCGATCGAACCCGCCCGGGACTGGGCCGCCTCCACCACGGTCCCCCTCTTCGGCGCGCTCACCTCCACCCACACCACGGCCACGCTGCAACCGCCGCTCCCGGAGACCGTGTGGATCTGGCAGCTCGACCGCTCCCGACGCACGGCGCTGTTCCGGGCCCGCGACAGCGACATCGAGGTGGAACTGCCGATGGACCCGATGCACGGCACGGTGGGCGTGGCCCCCGCCAACCTGGAGGTGCGCTCGGCACTGGTGCCCGACGCGCACGGCGGCAACATGGACACACCCGAGATGCGCGCGGGCGTCACCTGCTACCTCGGGGTGAACGTCGAGGGCGCGCTGCTCAGCCTCGGCGACGGCCACGCCCGGCAGGGCGAGGGAGAGACCTGCGGAGTGGCCGTGGAGTGCGCGATGAACACCGTGGTGATCGTCGAGCTGCTGAAGGGGCTGGCCACGCCCTGGCCGCGCATCGAGTCGGACACCCACATCATCTCGACCGGCTCGGCACGCCCGCTGGAGGACGCGTTCCGGATATCCCAGCTCGACCTGGTGCGCTGGCTCGTGCGGGACTACGGCTTCAGCGAGCTGGACGCCTACCAGTTCGCGACCCAGACCGTCGAATCCCCGCTGGCCAACGTCTGCGACACCAACTACACGTGCGTGGCCAAGCTCCGCAAGGAGTGGCTGCCCGCGCGCGAGACACACCGCGGAGTGCACGCACGGCTGCGGGAGACCGCGGCGGCGCTCCGGGCCTGAACACCCGGCCGAGCACGATCCTTGGCCCCTGGTTCGGGTGCGACCACCTGGGCCGTCGTTCGGATGAACGTGGTCGAAACGGTTGTCCGCGCGCGTACCCGGAGTGACGATGTCCACAACCGCATCGCCTTTCGGGGAGGCCGAGTTGTCCGATCCGTGGGTGGCCCTGGAACCGGGGGCCGACCCGGCCGAGCACGCACGGATGCTGCGGCGCGCGCACGAGACGTTCACCGAGGCGGGCACGGTGCCGCGTCCGGTGCGTTCGGTGGTGGCCGACTCCTGGCGGCGTTCCGCGCGGGCCGGTGTCGGCCCCGACGGCACGGCGGACGTGGAGCTCATGGACGGTGATCTCGGCGCCTACCGGGCGGAGCACCCCCTGGCACGGGTGATGCCGCTGTTCCGTGAGCTGCTGGGCACGTTCGCCGCCGACGGGGCACACCTCCTCGCGGTGTGCGACGAGCACGGCAGGCTGCTGTGGGTCGAGGGCGACCCGAGCACCCGGAGCCGGGCCGGGCGGATGAACTTCGTCCCGGGCGCGCGCTGGGCGGAGACCTCGGTCGGCACGAACGCGCCGGGCACCGCGGTGGCCGTGGACCGGCCGGTACAGGTGTTCACGGCCGAGCACTTCATCCGCCGGGTGCAGCCCTGGACCTGCGCGGCGGCCCCCGTGCACGACCCGCGGTCCGGACGGGTGCTCGGTGCCGTGGACATCACCGGCGGGGACGGGCTCGCCCATCCGCACAGCCTGGGTTTCGTACAGGCCGTGGCGCGCGCCGCCGAGTCCCACCTGGCGCTTCTCGCACCGCAGCGGCCCGCCCTCGACACGCCGGAGCTGACCGTGCTCGGCCGCGACGAGGCACAACTGCTCGTCGAGGGGCGCCGAATCCGGCTCAGCCGTCGGCACAGCGAGATCCTGGTGCTGCTGGCCCGGCACCCGGAAGGGCTGACCGGCGACGAGCTGTTGTGCGCGCTCTACGAGGACGAGTCGGTGCCACCGGTGACGCTGCGCGCCGAACTGGCCCGCCTGCGCCGGTTGCTCGGACCGAGCCTGCTGGCGTCGCGCCCCTACCGGCTCACCGTCCCGGTCGAGTCCGACGTCGCCGTGGTCGAGCGGCGGCTGGAGACCGGCGCGGTCACCGCGGCCGCTGCGGCGTACGCGGGACCACTGCTGCCCGGCTCGCAGGCCCCGGCGGTGGTGCGGCTGCGGCGCCGGCTCGCCGACGGTCTGCGCACCGCCCTGATCGCCCGCCGCGATCCCGACCTGCTCGCCGACTGGGCACACGCAGCGTGGGGCGAGGACGACCTCGACGTCTGGCGGGCGCTCGCCGCGGTGCGACCGACAGCGGCGGTGCGGGCCCGACTGGCCTCGCTGGAAGCGGAGTTGTCGGCGCCGCCCGCGTGGCCACGTCCGGCGGTGCGCTGACTGCCGTCCTCCCTTGCCCACCGCGCAACGTAGTTGCAACGTGCCGCTTCCTAGCCTCGCGCCGAGAGCTGCCCAACGGCGGGCAGCGCTTCTCGAGGAGGCACACCGGCATGACCCGTTACGCGGCGCCCGGAACCGAGGGCGCGATCGTCTCCTACCAGACGCGCTACGACCACTTCATCGGCGGCGAGTACGTGCCGCCGGCCCGCGGACAGTACTTCGAGAACCCGTCCCCGGTGAACGGGCAGCCGTTCACCGAGATCGCGCGCGGCACCGCGGAGGACGTGGAGCGGGCGCTCGACGCGGCCCACGCGGCCGCACCCGCCTGGGGCCGCACGTCGGTGACGGAACGCTCCGACATCCTGCTGAAGATCGCCGACCGCATGGAAGCGTCCCTGGAGCCGCTCGCGGTCGCCGAGACCTGGGAGAACGGCAAGCCGGTCCGCGAGACGCTGGCGGCCGACATCCCGCTCGCCATCGATCACTTCCGCTACTTCGCGGGGGCGATCCGGGCGCAGGAGGGTTCGCTCGGCGAGCTCGACGACGACACGGTGGCGTACCACTTCCACGAGCCGCTGGGCGTCGTGGCGCAGATCATTCCGTGGAACTTCCCGATCCTGATGGCGGTGTGGAAGCTCGCCCCGGCCCTCGCGGCGGGCAACGCGGTCGTCATCAAGCCCGCCGAGCAGACGCCGGCCTCCATCCACTACTGGATGAGCCTGATCGCGGACCTGCTCCCACCGGGCGTGGTGAACATCGTCAACGGCTTCGGCGCGGAGGCGGGCAAACCGCTGGCGTCCAGTCCGAGGGTGGCGAAGGTGGCGTTCACGGGCGAGACCACGACGGGGCGGCTGATCATGCAGTACGCCTCGGAGAACATCAAGCCGGTCACGCTGGAGCTCGGCGGCAAGTCGCCCAACATCTTCTTCGACGACGTATGGGCGCAGAACGACGACTTCCGCGACAAGGCCCTCGAAGGCTTCACCATGTTCGCGCTCAACCAGGGCGAGGTGTGCACCTGCCCGTCCCGGGCGCTCGTCCAGCGCGGCAACTACGCCGAGTTCATCGAGGCGGCCGTCGCCCGCACCGAGCTCATCAAGACCGGTCACCCGCTCGACACCGACACCATGATCGGCGCGCAGGCGTCCAACGACCAACTGGAGAAGATCCTCTCCTACCTCGACATCGGCCGCCAGGAGGGCGCCAAGGTACTCACGGGCGGCGAACGCGTCGAGTACGACGGGGAGTTGAAGGGCGGCTACTACGTCCAGCCGACCATCTTCGAGGGCGACAACCGCATGCGGATCTTCCAGGAGGAGATCTTCGGGCCCGTCGTCTCCGTGACCTCCTTCGACGACTTCGACGACGCCATCAAGATCGCCAACGACACGCTGTACGGCCTGGGCGCGGGCGTGTGGACCCGCGACATGAACACCGCCTACCGCGCCGGCCGCGCGATCCAGGCGGGCCGTGTCTGGACGAACTGCTACCACGCCTACCCGGCACACGCGGCCTTCGGCGGTTACAAGCAGTCGGGCATCGGCCGCGAGAACCACAAGATGATGCTGGAGCACTACCAGCAGACGAAGAACGTTTTGGTTTCATACAGCCCGAAGAAACTTGGGTTCTTCTAGAGCCTGAAGTCGGTTGCCTGGGGACGTCGTTGCGCTCCAGGCAACCCGCCACGGAAGATGCTCACTGTAATCAGTCGGGTTTTCAGAGCTGTGGTCCGGCGTCCAAGGGAGTTCCCGCCGGACCATTCGCGAACCGAGGATCTCCGAAGGACCCGACCCACGACACCGGCGGCGGCAAGCGGGTGACTCTGCGGTCATCGCCCTCCTCTTGTGGCCGCGCCGCCGTCCTCGCGGCCAGAGCAGGCCGTTCCTGGCCGCCACCGTGTCGAGAGACGTAGAACGCCAGGTGGCGTTCGGCTGCGGTGGCCCAGGTGTGGCGGGCGGCGAGTCGGCGGCCCCTCTCCCGGCGCGTGGGGGTGTCGTCCGTGAGCGCGGCGCCGAGTTCGGCGGCGAGGTCCTGGGGGGTGGTCGCGAAACGGGCGGCGCTGTCGAACACCTCGCGCAGTACGGGCAGGTCTCGTGCGACCAGCGGAACTCCCGCGGCGAGTGCTTCCATCGCGGCCATTCCGAAGCCCTCCTTGACGGAGGGGAAGGCGAAGGCGGAGGCGGCGGCCACCAGGGGCGGCAGCTCGTCCTCGGCAACCTGTCCCAACACGATTGGCTCAACGCGGAGTTCGGCTGCGCGTGTCTCCCAGCGGGCCCGGTAGTCGCGGTAGTCGAAGAGGGTTTCGCCGCCCGCGATCACAAGTTGTACGTCGGGGTGTGCGGAGCGCAGCTGGGCGTGCGCCTCCAGCAGGTCCAGGGAGCCCTTGCGGGGTTCGATGCCGCCGACGGTGAGGACGTAGCGGCCCAGGCGGGTACGCCAGTTCGCGCGGGCGGCCGGATCGGTGGTGGCGAAACGGTCGTAGGCCACTCCATTGGGGATGACGGCCGCCTCGATGCCCCAGCCGTCGGCCAGTTCCGTGGCGACGGCCGCCGACACGCAGATGTGTGCGTACGGCTCGACGATGGCTCGCTCGTGGCAGGCGGCCAGTTCGGGGGTGGTGAAGTGGTCGATGTGGTGGACCGTGCGCACGCAGCGGCCGCCGACCGCGTTGGCGCTGATGCAGTCCTGGGCGTGGACGATGTCGTACGCCGCCGTGAAGGGCTCGAAGGCCGTGCCCAGGACGGTGATGGAACGCAGGATCCGTTCGCCGACGGACTCCTCCGGCGGGCCGTCCGGGAACGGCACGATCCGCAGCCGTACGGCGGGGTCGACCGGCCGGAAGAAGCCCTCGTCACCGCCGCGGCTCAGCGTCCACACGGTGACGTCCTGCCCGGCCGCGGCGAGCGCCTCGGCGAGGGCGAGCGTGTGGACGACGCCGCCGCGCGGTTTGGTGGAGTAGCTCAGCAGAGCGATCTTCACGACGGGTTCTCCCGGTAGGCGTCGGGCCGGCGCTCGTCGAGGTGGTGCAGGATGCGGCGAGCGCGGTCGATCTCCTCCACGATGTCGATCTCGGCGACCGCCAGACCGGCCTTGGACCAGGTGCGGGCGAGGATGTCACCACCCGGGCCGACCACCTTGGACTGGCCGAGGAAACGCATGCCGCCCATGGCACCGGTCTGGTTGGAGGAGGCGAGGACGACCTGGTTCTCGGCGGCGCGGGCCTGGTCGTACAGGTCGAAGAGCTTGGCCTGGCGGTCCTGTGCCGTGCGCGGGGCGCGGTTGGTGATGGACGTCGGCCAGGCGGAGAGGCAGGCGAGGATCTCCGCGCCGTCGAGGGCAAGCGAGCGGGCCGACTCGGGAAAGGTCTTGTCGTAGTCGATGAGCATGCCGATTCGGCCGACGGGGGTGTCGAAGGCGTCGAAGCGGTCACCGGGCGTGTAGGCGGCGACCTCGCCGGCCGGCAGATGGACCTTGCGGTGACGGCCGAGGACACCGTCGCCGCTGACGCAGACCGCGGCGTTGTAGCGCTCGTCGCCGCCGTCCTCGCAGTAGCCGAGGCAGACGACCATCTCGGCGGCCAGGCGGGCGACCTGGAGGATCAGCGGGTCGTCCGGCTTCAGGGCAGGCGGCAGCGCCTCGGGGTCGGGGTGGCGCAGGTCGGCGAGGTAGCCGCCGAGCGCGGCGTCGGGCAGGACCAGCAGTCCGGCGCCGGAGGCGCGCGCATCGTCGACGAGTTTGGCGATGCGGGCGAAGTCGAACTCCAGGTCGCGGCCGAAGTGGGCGGCAGCGGCCGCGATCCGGATCGTGCTCATGCGGTGAGTGCTCCCGTGGGTACGTCGTAGGTCTCGGGCCGCCGGTCGCGCAGGTGCCCCATCGACCGGCGGGCGGTCTCCAGTGCCTGTGCGACGTCCAGTTCGGCGACGGCGACGCCGGCGGCGACGCCCGTGTCGGCGAGGATCTCGCCGCCGGGGTCGACGACCTTGGCGCTGCCGACGAAGCGTAGCGACCCGAACGTGCCAGCCTGGTTGGCCGACAGCCACACGATCTGGTTCTCCAGCGCGCGGGCCCGGTCGAAGAGGTCGAAGCGGCGTTTCCAGCGGTCGTCGACGAGGTCGGCGGTCGCGTTCGTACGGGATCCTGGCCAGGCTGAGACGCAGATCCCGATCTCGGCGCCGTCGAGCGCGAGTGCGCGGGCGGATTCCGGGAACGCCTTGTCGTAGCAGATCATCATGCCGATCCGGCCGACCGGTGTGTCGAAGGCGTGGAAGCGGTCCCCGGAGGCGTAGCTGGCGTCCTCGCTGAGTGGCTGGTGGACCTTGCGGTGGTTGCCGAGGACGCCGTCGCCGGTGACACAGACGACGCTGTTGTAGCGGTCGTCCCCGGCGGCTTCGCAGTAACCGGCGACGACCGTCATCTCCCCTGCCAGGGAGGCCAGTCGGCGGATCTCGGGGCCGTCGAGGGCAAGCGCGGGCGGGCCCGCGTCGAGTTCGGCGGAGTCGTCGAGGCTGAGCAGATACCCGCCCAGGCACGCCTCGGGCAGCGCCAGCAGGCGTACGCCCTCCTCCCGGGCCTCCTTGATAAGCCGTTCGGCGATCTGGAAGTCCTCCTCCAGGTCGCGGCCGAACTCGGCGGCGACGGCGGCCATGCGCAGGGTGGTCATGCGGTCCCCATCCCGGTCACGGTGGACATGACCGCTTCGGTGATCTCTCCGTCGGGCCAGCGCAGCCCGACGCCTTCTCCATCGGTGAGCCCCCCGCACACCGCGCCCATGGCGGGTCCGGCGGGCAGGGGCGGTGCGCCGGGGTCGTCGGCCGTGAGCATCGCAAAGCCCGGGAAGCAGGTGAACCAGTCCCCCACGGTCGCGGCCTCCGGCCGGGGCACGGCGGCCACGTCGAGCACCGCGCGGCAGCCGCTCGCCTCGGCGAGCATGCCGAGGGTTCCGGCGATGCCCGCCATCGACACGTCCTTCGCGGCGGCGGGCCGCGCGGCGGCCACCGCCCCGGTCATCGTGCGCAGTTCGTCCGTACGGCGGTGGCTGGTCGAGTCCCATTGGCGGCCCCGGTAGCCCGGGCGCCAGCGACCGTCGAGGTCGGCGGTGAGCCGTACGGCGTGCCCGGGGCGGCCGCCGCCACCGGGCACCGGCCGGTCCGTGCGGCCGAGCGCGGTCACCGACAGGGCGGCCGGGACGCCGAGTTGAGTGTGCCCGCCGAGCACCGGGATGTCGTACGCCCGTGCCGCTCGCGTCAGTCCGGCCAGGATCCGGGCCGCGTGCGCGGCGTCGCGTGCGCCGACCGCGTCCAGCAGGCCGAGCGGTGCGGCGCCCATCGCGGCGAGGTCGTTGACGTTCACGAGGACCGCGCACCAGCCCGCCCACTCGGGGTCCCGTTCGACCATGGACGGCACGATCGCGTCGCACGCCGCGATCACGTCGGTGCCGGGGACGGGCGCGCCGTCGTCACCGACGAAGCCCGGGGGCGGGGCCAGCGCGGTGAGGAGCGGTCCGAGGGGGGACTTCGTGGCTGCCGCGAGGGCGGCGATGCGGCCGATCGGCCAGCGCATCAGGACGTGCGGCACGCCCGCGACCGTCGTGTTCCGCACCCGCTGCCAGCCGAGCCGGCGGAACAGCACCTCGTTGCGCGCCTGGACGGTCGCGTCGAACCGCAGCACGCCCTCCGCCTCGGCGCGGGCGCAGGCGGCCCGGACGAGCGCCGCGCCGATGCCGTGCGGGCCGCGGGCCCGGCGGGCGACGACCAGGCGGCCGCCCTGCCACCAGCCGAGGTCGGGTCCGTCGTCGACCGGGCCGAGGCGCACTCCGCCGACGACGGCGTTCTCCGGGTCCTTCGCGACCAGGACGACGGTTCGGGGGTCGGTGTCGTGGTCGTCCAGGTCGTGATGGGCGAAGAGTCCTTGCTCCTGGACGAAGGCGGCGCGGCGCAGCTCCCGGTAGGCGGCCATGTCCGTCGTACCGTCCGCCTCCTCGATGCGGAACGCAGGCCGGCGTGCGAGCGTGCTGCGGTCGCCCAGCAGGGCCAGGATGTCCTGCGGAGCGTCCACGGCCGGCACGGCCACGGAACCGTCGAGGTTCACGGCGCTCACCCGCCCGCCGCCTGGAGCACACTGCAGGCCCCGCACGCCGCACAGCCGGCCCTCTGGTCGGCGCCGCTCATCCCGGCGGCGCGCAGTTTCGCGGCGACGCCCTCGGTGACGTACGTCAGGAGTTCCGCACTGGGTGCCCCGACGCCGTCGCGGGCGGCAAGGGTGCCGCTCATCGGGCGGAACGGGACGACGAACGGGTACACCCCCCGGTCGATCAACTTGCCTGCCCCGGCGACGAGTTCGTCGGGATCCTCGCCGAGGCCGACGAGGAGATAGGTGGAGACGCGGTTCGGTCCGAAGACGCGTACCGCCTCGTCCCACGCGGCCTCGTAGTCGGCCAGCGGGACCGTCGACTTGCCGAGCATCCAGCGTCGGCGCACCTCGTCGTCGAGGGACTCGACGTGGATGCCGACGGCGGTGGCACCGGCGTCGTGCAGAGCGCGGATCCAGGCCAGGTCGCCGGGCGGTTCGCACTGCACCTGGATCGGCAGACCGGGCACGGCCGCCAGCACGGCCCGGACCGACCGTACGAGGGTGCGGGCGCCGCGGTCGGGTCCGGTGGTGGTGCCGGTGGTCATCACCATCTGCTGCACGCCGTCGAGCCGTACGGCGGCCTCGGCGACCTCGGCGAGCTGTGCCGGGGTCTTGGCAGCCACGGTGGCGCCGGAGCGCAGGGACTCCTCGATGGTGCAGAAGCGGCAGCGGTCTGACTCGGCGTAGCGGATGCAGGTCTGTACGACGGTGGTTGCCAGGACGTCCGAGCCGTGCAGGCGGGCGATCTGCTCGTAGCGGATGCCGTCGGACGTGGTCAGGTCGTAGAACCTCGGGCGGCGTACGGCGTTGTAGGTCAGACCGGTGTCCTCGTCACCGAGCCACACCTTGCCGTCCCGCACGGAGTAGGGACTGTCGGGGTTGCGTGGGAGCGCGGCGTTGGCACCGTCGACGAGGACGTGTCCGTCGTCGCTGGGCCCCGCGCCGTCCGGCCGCCGCACGGACGCGTCCGACGCGACGCCGTGCAGGGCGAGTTCGGCACGGGTCATGATCCGCACATCCACCGCCGTACTGCTGTCACCGGTGCCAACGCTCACGTCGTGCTCCTACAGCTGGTAGGTGGAGTTGATGATGGCGCCCTTGCGGGCGTAGTGGATCAGCGCGTCCTGGACGTCCAGGGGGTGGGTGGGGATCACGCCCTCGATGAGGTCCTCCTCGCGGGCGCCGTGCAGGGACAGGCCGAAGCGGCAGCAGTAGACCTTGCCGCCCTCGGCGATGAACGTCTTGAGCTGGTTGTTGATGTTGTGCTCGCCGGGGAAGGCGGAGTTGCCGACGGTCGGGAAGCCACGCGTGGCAAGGCAGTTGAGCGAGCCGGGGCCGTAGAAGTAGATCGCGGTCTCGAAGCCCTTGCGCAGGGCGCGGGTGGCCTGCAGGACGGCGACGAAGGACACCGAGGACTCGTGGGCGATGCCGTGGACGAGGGTGAAGTACGTTTCGCCGTCCTCGGCCTGGTAGTCGGGGAACACCTTGGTCGAGCCGTAGATGCTGGTGCCCTCGGGGAGCGAGGGGTGCGGGATCTCGTCGAGAGACTTCTGCTCGACGTCGGAGAGTTCGGCGGTGACGACGGATTCGGACATGGCTGTCTCCTGGTGTGGATGGGAGGGGAGTCGGGGGTTGGTCAGTCGTAGAGCGCGGCGAACGTGTCCCGGAAGACCAGGTCGCCGAGTTCGCCGCCGCCGGTGGCTTCGGCGAGTCGGGCGTATTCGCCGGTGAGGTCGCCCCACGGCTGGTCGCTGGCGAAGAGCACCCGGTCGTGGCCGATGCCGCGGCGCTCGATCTCCTGGGCCAGCCAGCGGGGAGTGAAGCCGATGGCCCAGGAGAGATCGGTGTAGACACGCTTGCCGGCGCTGATCCAGTCGAAGAACCGGGAGCCGACGAGTTTGATGTGGCCGCTCATGCCGCCGCCGAAGTGCACGAGATGGACGGGCACTTGGTCGGCGTACCAGTCGACGAGGTGGCCGACCTCGTCGATGTCGGAGGCGGCGCCGGGAGAGGTGTGGACGTGGACGACGAGGCCATGTCGGGCGGCTTCGGCGAAGATGCGGTCCAGCTGGGGGCGGCAGGCGGGGTCCGTGGGGCGGCCGCCGAGCAGGAAGCTCAGCTTGAGGGCCTTGACTCCGGGCTCGCCCGCCAATTGGAGCGCTTCCTCAGTGCGTTGGGCGTCCTCGGGGCGTGGGGAGACCCACAGTCCGGCACGGATGCGGTCGTCGCTCTGCGCGGCCTCCAGCGCCAGTTCGTTGAAGGAGAAGGCGATCGCGGGGTCCGGGACGCCGTAGTTGGGGATGACCAGGGCCCGTTCGGTGCCCTCCGCGTCGAGGTCGGCGATGAGCTGTTTGACGGTGGCGCGGGCGGTGGTGTCCGGGTTGACGGGCGGGCCGCCGTAGAAGGGGTAGGCGGGCAGGACGCCGATGTGGCGGTGTGCGTCGTAGACCATGTTTCCGGTCCTCAGCTTCCTCAGCCGATCGGGAGGGCGGAGGCCAGTTCGCTGGGGGCTCCGGTGAGCGTGCCGCACACGTCGGCCAGGCGCCGCGAGGCGTCGATGTGATCGGCGAGGAACTCTGCGTCTCGGCCGACCGCCTCGAAGCGGCCCGAGCCCCAGGAGTACTGCCAGGGCAGACCGAGGAAGTGCAGGCCAGGCGTGCTGGTGGCGCCGCGCCAGTGCATCGGGTAGCCGCGGCCGTCGAAGACGGGGGCCTCGATCCACCGGTGGTCGCGCCGGAAGCCGGTAGACCAGATCACCGAGGTGATACCGGCGGCCTCCAGGTCCAGCGCGCGCGGCTGCTCGTTCGGCTCCCACACCGGGACGTACCGGGGCTCGGCCGGGGCGTCGATGCCATGCGCGACGATGTGGGCGTCGATGGCGTCCTTGATGCCCTCGGCGACGGAGTCGGCGTGGTCCAGGTTCACCTTCAGGTCGTCGGCGAACTCCAGGCCCGTACCGGTGATCGCGGTGAGCCGCCCGTACAGCCGCATGCCGTCGCGGGCAAAGGCACGCAGGTCGATGTCGCGGCCGCCGTCGCGGCCGGTGACGTAGTGATTGACCCGCATGCGCACGGCGTCGGCGTCGTCGAAGTCGTCTATGGACTTGTCGTAGTGGCCCATGTCGTCGAGCCAGGCCACGCAGTCACGGCCGCGGTAGAAGCGGGCCACACGAGGGGCGCTGCCGACGGCCAGGTGCACCTGGCGCCCGGCGAGGTGGAGGTCCTCGGCGATCTGGCAGCCGGACTGACCGGTGCCGACCACCAGAACCGCTCCCTCGGGGAGCTGGTCGGGGCTGCGGTAACGAGAGGAGTGGGCCTGGGTGATGCCGTCGGGCAGGCGTTGGGCCATGGGCGGGACGGCCGGCGTGTGGTAGGGGCCGGTGGCGACCACCACCTGCTCGGCGGTGAAGTCCCCGGCGGTGGTGGAGAGTTCGAACACCCCGCTCGGCGAGCGCCGCAGCCGGGTGACCGTCACCCCCTCCACCAGTGGCGGCCGGAAGAAGGAGACATACTCCTCCAGGTACCGGACGATCTCGTCACGGACCATGAACCCGTCCGGATCATCGCCCGGGTAGGGGTAACCGGGCAGCCTGCACTGCCAGTTGGGGGTCACCAGGCAGAAGGAGTCCCAGCGGCGCTCACGCCACTCGTGCCCGACCCGGTCGGCCTCGAGGACGACATGCTCGACACCTCGCCGACCGAGGCAGTAACTCATCGAGAGCCCCGCCTGACCGCCGCCGATCACGACCACCGGGATCGGGGAACTTCCCGCGTCCGTCAGGCCATGAGGGAGGGCGCCGGACAGCCGTATCGCCGGAGCCGAGCTCACCGCGTGCTCCCGTCGGCGCCGGTCATGGATTCGACCGTGATCTTGGCATGGCTGACGTCGGCGTACGCGGCGGCGGTCCGCTCGATCTGCGCGAGCTGGTCGGAGGCACCGGTACAGAAGAAGCCGAACTTCTCCTTCACGCGCTCCCCGGCGATACCGAGTGCCGTACGGCTACGCTCGACGAAATCCGCAAGCTCGTACTGGCCGCCGGGAACGAAATAGTCCTCGACTATCGTGGAGGGGGAATAGCAGCGCTGCATCAGACCGTCGGGCCAGCGCACATGGAAATACATCTCGGGCATGACATCCTCCATGACGGGCGCCGAGGTCTTGACACCTCGCCGCTGTCCGTGGAGACCAACTTCAGCCCTCGGAGATTTCCGAACGAAGTCATCCGGAATAAAGGGGAGTTGCCAAGAACTCACCTCAGTTCGGAACACGATCGACGTATTCTTGTTGCAGGGACATGAAACGGAGGCGTCGAGCCCGTCAGGATGTTCGGCGGGGTCCGGATCTTCCGTCCGGGATCAGTTTTCCGTCATGGCTGCGACCGCATCGGCCGAGCCCTGCCCCTGACCGTCGTCGGCGCCACCCCACCCATGAGGATCTCGCCCTCGTCTCTGTGTTCCAGGTGATTGAGGCAGGGATGAACGTGGTCCTACCGAATCCGGGCGGCCCACCCTGCCTGGCTCCGTGCGCGCCGACGCGTTCGCCCGCGTTGGACGCCCGGGCCCCGAGATCGTGGGGAACGCGCGCAACCCCAGGTGCACACCCTCATGGCCCCGCACCTCGCTGCCGGATTCTTTCCTGAACACGCCGTGTCGGTGCCACGCTGGGCCCTCGGAGCCATGAAGGCGAGGGCGTCCGACCGCCCCCGGCGTCGTCAGAGCTCGGCGTGACCGACGACGCTGAGGACCACGGCCGGCCCAGGGGACACGTTCCCGAAGGGCGTGCCCCAGGCGACCGTGGGCTCTCCCGTGCACCCAGACCTCCCCGTGCCCTCCCCCGTCTCACCCGGGGAAGTCGAAGCACTCCGTCGGGTTGTCCACCAGCAGGCGGTGGCGGGCCGTCTCGCCGGGGGCGATGTCGGCGAGGAGGTCGGTGAGGTCGCCGTCGTCGGGGACGAAGCCATGGGTGTTGGGGTGGGGGAAGTCCGTGCCCCAGACGACGCGTTCCGGGGCGGTGCGGGTGAGGAGCCGGGCGAGTGCGGCGGAGTCGGTCATGGCGGGCGGGGCTGTGGCGAGACGGTCGGCTCCGCTGAGTTTGACCCAGGTCCGGCCGGTGTCCAGGAGGCGGCGCAGGGCTGTCACGGCAGGGGAATCGAGGCTCTGGCGCAGGTCGACGCGGCCCATGTGGTCGATGACGAGCCGCAGGGGAATCGAGCGGATGAAGTCCTCGTGATCTACGAGGACGTCGCCGGTGACGTGCAGTGCGAGGTGCCAGCCGTAGGGGCGGACCAGGTCGGTGATCGCCGCTGTCGCCGCGGGTGTGGGCGGCTGCCCCAGGTGCGGAAGGAAGTGCAGGCGCGTGCCGCGTACACCGGCCTCGTGCAGCCGGGCGACCTCCCGGGCGGGAGTGTCCGGGCGGATCAGCGCGACGCCTCGGTAGCGGCGTTCGCCCTCCTCCAGTGCCGCCAGCAGCGACGTGTGGTCGGCGCCGTGTGCCGCCGACTGGACGATCACGGCGCGGCGGATGCCCAGGAGTGCGTGCAGCTTCTGCAGGTCGGCGAGGGGAGCCTCGGGCGGGGTGAAGGTCCGGTCGGGGGCGTAGGGGAATCGGCTGGTGGGGCCGAATACGTGGCAGTGCGCGTCACAGGCGTTGTCGGGCAGCGTGAGCGTGGGCGCGTGCGGGGCCGGGTGCGGGCCCGGGTTCGAGGGGGTCGAAGCGGTGGCCATGGGTGTCTCCCGGCGGTCGCTGGGTGGTCAGTCGCAGCGGGCCGTCATGCCGCCGTCCACGACGAGTTCGGTTCCGGTGACGAAGCGCGCTTCCGGCGAGGCGAGAAAGAGCACGGCGTGGGCGGTGTCGCGGCCGTCGCCCATGAAGCCGAGCGGGATGCGGGCCTGGCGTCGGGCGAGGAGGGTGTCGACGTCGCCACCGGAGCGCTGTCCGGCCAGCCGCGCCTCGACCATCGGCGTGTGCAGCTGTCCTGGGACGACGGTGTTGACGCGGATGCCGTCGGGAGCGTGCTGCACGGCGACCACGCGGGACAGTTGGATGACGCCGGCCTTCGCGGCGGCGTACGCAACCTGGGCGGAGCCGGTCCACCTCAGGCCGGAGGTGGAGGCTATGTTCACGATGGCGCCGCCACCCTGCTGCCGCATGACCGGGATGACGTGCTTGCAGCCCAGGTAGACGCTGGCGAGGTTGGTGTCGAGCTGCTGCCGCCAGGTCTGTTCGTCGAGTTCGACGGGGCCGCCGTGGCGTGAGCCGCCGACGTTGTTGACGAGGATGTCGACCCGGCCGAAGGCGGCGAGGGCGGCTTCGACCATGCCGGCCACCGCGTCGGAGTCGGTGACGTCGCAGACGTGCGTCACCGCCGTGCCGCCCTCCTCCTCGATCAGCTTCGAGGTCGGTTCCAGCGGTCCGGTGTCCCGGTCCACTAGCAGAACCCTGGCGCCCTCCCGGGCGAGAAGGACCGCTGTCGCGCGGCCGTTGCCCCAGCCGGGCCCGACGCTGCCCGCGCCGGTGACGATCGCGGTCTTGCCCACCAGCCGTCCGGTCATGCCTCTGATCCGTTCATGCCACTGCTCCGTGCTCGTTGGACGCGCCGAGGGCCGTGCCCGTCGCGGGTCGGCCGATGTGCAGCGCGACCAGGAAGCGGGAGACCAGGTTGTAGGTGCCGATCAGGGCGGTGAGTTCGACGATCCGCCGGTCGTCGAAGTGCGCACGCAGGCCGTCGAAGACCGTGTCCGGTACGTCGACGGAGCGGGTCATGGCGTCGGTGTAGGCGAGGGCGCCGCGTTGGGCCGGGGTGAGCAGCGGGGCCGCGTCCTCAGCGGCCCCGCGCAGCGCGTCGGTCTGCCGCCGGCTCAACCCGGCGCGGAGCGCCACAGGCTGGTGCGCGTCCCACTCGTAGGCCGCCCCGTTGAGGGCGGCGATGCGCAGGATGGCGAGTTCGCGGATGTCGGCGTCCAGGAGGGTCTGGGTGCGGATCGCGCCGAGCAGGGTGTTCCAGCCGTCGGCGACGGGCGGGCTGTGCAGCAGCATCTCGTCCAGCGGGGTGAGGTTCCCGCCCCGCCGTTCACGGATCCGCTCGGCGACCTCGCGGTCGTCATCGCCGTCGCGGCTCCGAGGGTCGAGTCGTGTCATGCCTTCGGTCCTCCTTCCTCGGTTTGGTTCTCGACCGCGCGGGCGAACGCGGCGACGGCCTCGCTCAGAGCGGCGGGCCGTTCGGGGGCGAGGGCGTGTCCGGCGCCACGGACGACGCGGACGGTGACCCGCTCGCCGAGCATCGGCCGGAACACGCCCGGGACGACGACCGCGTCGTGCTCCGCCTGCAGGTCTAGCAGCGGGACCGTGCCGCCGCCGCTGAAGTAGTCGTCCACGGGCGTCGTGTCGCGCGCGTGTCCCTGCGCGTGGTGCGTCTCGGGGTACCAGCCGGTCAGCCAGGGCCTCGGGTCGTTTCCGGGTGCGAAGAACGCCTGCTCCAGGTAGCGCAGTCGCCGCCCCTCGGGCAGCGAGAGGTCACCGGCCCCGTCGATCGCCTCGCGCATCCTGCGGTAGGGCTTCTCCGACGAGCCCGGTGGGAGCTTTCCGGCCGAAGCGGCGGCCATGACGAGGCCGCTGACCAGGTCGGGGCGGTCTGCCGCCAGTGTGCGGGCGGGCTGACTGCCCCAGGCGTGGCCGACGATCACCGCGGGTCCGGTCCGTTCCTCGTCGAGGACGGCCGCGACGTCGGCGGCGAAGTCGTGCAGGTCCAGGCCCTTCATCGGTCCTCTGCTGCGACCGATGCCGCGCGGCTGGGGGCGCAGGACACGGAAGCCCGCGGCGGCCAGCAGGGCCGCTACCTCGTCGTAGTCCCGCGCGCCCCTGCCGAGGGAGGGGAGGATGACGACGGTCGGCCCCTCACCCTGGCTGAGGGTCTCGATCTGTACGTCTCCTTCGGTGACGACCTTCCGCTGCACCATGCTGTGCTCCCCCGCTTCCTTCCCCCCTCCTCAGAGCTGGACCGGCGCCCGGCGGACGAGTGCGTCGAGCGCGGTCACGCCCTTGCCTGCGAGGCCGACCGAGACCGGGTTGACCTCCGCCTCCAGGACGCCGGGATGGTCGACGGCCAGCTGGGAGATGCCGACGACGGTGTCGGCGAGGGCATCGATGTCGCCTGCCGGGGCACCCCGGTGGCCGCTGAGCGGGGCGAGCCCCTTGACCTCGCGGATCATCTCCAGGGCGGTCTCACGGGTGACGGGTGCGAGGCGGACGGCGGAGTCGGCGAAGAGCTCGGCGAGCACGCCGCCGGTGGAGAGCACGACGACGGGGCCGACATCCTGGCTGACCCGGTAGCCGACGAGCGCTTCGGCGACCCCGGAGCCGACCATCTGCTGCACGAGGACCCGGTCGATGACGATGTCCGGGTCGTAGGCGGCCACGGCTACGGCGACGGCACGGGCGGCGTCCCGGATTCCGTCCGCGTCGTGGACGTTCAGGATGACTCCGCCGGCGTCGCTCTTGTGCGGGAGCTTCCCGGAGAGGGCCTTCACCACGACGGGGTAGTCGAAGGGCAGGTCGAGCGGGCCGCAGGAGTCCAGCAGGGTGTCAAGGGCCAGGCCGACGGCGGGCGCCGGCGTGACGCCCTGCCCGCGGAGCAGTTCCGTGGAGGCGAGTTCGTCCATGACGCTCGCCTCGCCCGAGGCGTTGACGGCGGGGTGTGCCCGGCCGCCGATGGTGGCGGGCTGCCGGGCGAAGGCCGCGGCGACGACGTCGGCGCAGGATTCCGGGGTGCGGAAGGCGGGGACGCCCGCGGCGTGCAGCAGTTCGGCGGCCTGGGCGGCCTCCGGGAGCGCGAACGCTGCCACGGGAACCTGGTGGCCGCCGCGTTCCGCGATGGCGTGGACGGCGAGTTCGGGGTTGAGGCGGGCGGAGGAGCCGATGACGAAGACGATCAGGTCGAACTCGCCGCTGTCCTGCATCAGGCGCAGCGCCCTGGTGACGCTGTCGTGGCGGGCTCCCTCCAGGCCGATGTCGGCGATCAGGCTGTGCGGTATCGGAACGCCGGCCGCCGCCATGGCATCACGCAGCCGCTCGCTGGGTGCGGTGACGGGGAGGCCGCGCAGGGCGAGCTGGTCGACGACGATCGCGCCGCCACCTCCGGTGGTGGTGATCACGCCGACGCGCGCTTGGCGGCGGCCGGCGAAGGCGGGGAGACGGCGCAACAGTGCGGGGGCTTCGAGGAGCGACTCGAAGTGCGCGACACGGCTGAAGCCACACGCGGTGAAGAACGCCTCGGACTCGCTGTCCTCGCCGGCGAGCGCGCCGGTGTGCGAGACGGTCAGCGCGGCGGCCTCCTGCGAGCGTCCGAGTTTGTAGACGGCGACAGGCTTGCCCGCGCGGTCGGCGGCGGCCGCGAAGTCGGCGAGGTCGTCCGCGTGCCGCAGCGATTCGAGGAAGAGGGCGTACGAGGTGACGCCCGGGTCGTCGAGGACGGCCCGGCAGATGGCGCCCAGGGAGAGATCGGCCTCACCGCCGGTGGAGACGAGTCCGGCGAAGCCGATGCCGCGCCCGCGGGCCCGGCTGACCAGGGAGCCGATGACACTGCCCGACTGGGAGGCGACGAAGACGCCGCCTCGCGGGATGTCGGGCTCGCCGAAGGCGGCGTTACCGGTGAGCATCACTCCCGCACGGGGGTTGACGACGCCGAGGCTGCTCGGCCCGACAAGCCGCACCTGCCCTTCGGCGGCCGCCGCCCGCAGCCTGTCCTCGCGCTCGCGCCCGGCCTCACCGTCCTCGCCGAACCCGGCCGAGAGGATGGTGGCCACGCGGACGCCGGTCCGGGCGCACTCCTGTACGGCCTCGATGGCCGCTTCCGCGCCGGTCATGATGTAGACGTGCTCGGGCGCCTCGGGCAGTGCCGTCAGGCTCGGCCATGCCTTCTCCCCCTGGACGGTCTCCCGGCGCGGGTTGACGAAGTACGTGCGGCCCCCGTAGCCGGCCTGGGCCAGGAAGCGCTGCGGACGCCCCGTGGTCTTGGCCGGGTTGTCCGACGCCCCGACCACGGCGACGCTGCGCGGGTTCAGCAGGGCCTGGCTCAGTGCGTCCGCAGACGACGTGTCCGGTGCGGTCGCGCGCCTCATCGCCGCGTTGTCCATGCCGGTCAACTCCTCATTTCCGCTCGGCCAGTCCGGATCGGATGATCCGGATAATTACATAGTCTATAGAGTGTTGTCTATCAGGCACTGCTCGATACGCCGGAAGGAGCCCACACGATGGAGCCGACACAAGGGGACGAGTCCTCCACCGGGACGACCGTCAACGACGAAGCACTCGTCGACCGCCTACGGCTTGAGGCCACCGGCCAGGACACGTACACCGGATTCCCGGCGCGCGGCTTCGACCAGCGCGTCTTCGGCGGTCACCTCCTGGCGCAGACCCTGCTGGCCGCGGCCCACACCGTCGACGCCTGCCGCGTCGCCAACTCGCTGCACGCCTTCTTCCTGCGGCCCGGTACGCCGCACGCCCCGATCCGGTACTCCGTCTCCCCGCTGCGCGACGGCCGCTCCCTCTCGCTGCGCTCGATCACGGCGGAACAGGACGGACGCACTCTGCTCCGCGCGCACGTGTCCTTCTCCGTCACCCGCGAGGACGAGGACAGCCTCCACGCGCCCCCCATGCCGTGCGTTCCCGTGCCTTCGTCCCTCACCCCGCTCCACGCACGCACCGCCGCGAACGGACATCTCCCCGACGGCTTCAACTGGCGCACCCGCAAGGACTGGTGGACGTCCTCACGCCCGCTGGACGTGCGGTACATCGACGGGACGCACCTGGAGGACCCCGCGCTGCGCTGCTTCTGGTTCCGTACCGCGCCCACGCCCCGGGGCGACCGGAACACGCAGCGGGCGATCCTCTCGTTCGCCTCGGACCGATCGTTGCTCCCGGTCATCCACCACACCCGCGGCGAACTGACCGGGCACGGCCACCGCACGGTGGCGAGTGTGGACCACACCATGTGGTTCCACAGCGACGTGAACGCCGGCGACTGGCTGCTGTACGTACAGGACAGTCCGTACAGCACCGCCGGGACGGGACTGGCGCGCGGGCTGATCTACCGGGCCGACGGCGTGCCGGCCGCGACCGTGGTCCAGCAAGGGATAGTCCCGGGCAGCCGGTCACGGGCGCAGGCGTAGCGACGGCAGTGTGCCGACGGACCGGACGGCTCCGGGCCCGTCCGCCCCCTTTCGCCACCTCACCCCTCGGTGAGCAGAGCCAGCCGCCCCTGTCTGAAGCCCCATCCGGTCGCCTCACCCAAGCGTCTCTGCTCGGCTTCGAGTACGGACGGATCCTGGCCCCGCGCCCAGAAGGTGACCCCGCCGACGTGCTCGGGAAAGCCGTACGCCAGGGTCAGCATCAGGTCGATGTCGCCGGCCCGGTCGGCGATTTCCTCGTCGAGCAGGAGGGCGGCCTCGTTCGCCATCGCCATCAGTGCCCGGCGCACGATCTCGTCCGCCGTGAAGGCCCGTGGCGCGATCCCCTTGCGCTGCCGGGACTCCTCGATCAGCCGGGCCACCCGGCTGTCGGGCACCGGTGTGCGTGACCCGGGCTCGTAGTGGTACCAGCCGTCGCCGGTCTTCTGGCCCAGGCGGCCGCGTTCGCACAGCTGGTCCGCGACATCGGGGTAGCGCTCGCGCGGGTCCCTGTCGGGCGCGCGGCGCTGCCGCATCCGCCAGGCGATGTCCAGGCCCGACATGTCGGCGACGGCGAACGGTCCCATGGCGAAACCGAATTCCTCCAGAGCGGAATCGATCCCCTCGGGAGTGGCGCCCTCTTCGACCATCAGCTCGCACTGCCTGCGGTAGGCGTTGTAGATCCGGTTACCGATGAACCCGTCGCACACGCCGGCGACGAGAGGGAGCTTCCGCATCGCGTGGGCGGCCGTGAACGCCACGTCCATCGCCGCGTCCGACGTGCGTGCGCCGCGCACGAGCTCCAGGACCGCCGCCCGGTGCGCGGGGTTGAAGAAGTGCATGCCGACGAGGCGGGAGGGGGTGTCCAGTGACGCCGCCAGCTCGTCGACATCTAGGTAGGAGGTGTTCGTGGCCAGGGTGGTGCCCTGCTGTGTGACGCTCTCCAGTTCCCTGAGCACCCGCACCTTGACCGCGGTGTCCTCGGTGACCGCCTCGATGGCGAGGTCGACGTCCTTGAGATCGAACAGGTCCGTCCCCGCCGACAGCAACTCAAGGCGCCTGCCCGCCTCTTCTGCCTCCAGACGTCCGGCGGAGACCATGCGCAGGTACGTGCCGCCCAGGGACTCGACGGCGCGGCGCGCGGCCACGGGGTCCTGGTCCACGACGGTGACCTGCATCCCGGCCTCCGCGCATGCGCGTGCGATACCGGCCCCCATGGTTCCGGCACCGACCACACCGACGTGGGTGAGTTCGCATTCCGTCTCGGCCCGGTTAGCCTTGCGCACCGCGGTTCTGGCGAAGAAGAGGTGCCGCAGCGCCGCCGCCTCGCGCCCGGTGCGCAGCCGGTTGAACTCGGCCCTCTCGTACGCGAGGGCGCGGGCCGACGGCACGGCCGTCCCGGTGAGCACCGCAGCCACGGCCGCGACGACAGCGGGGCGTGCGCGCCCCGCGGCGATGGCCCGGCGCGCGCTCTCCTCCAGCGCGCCCGGCTCGTCCGTGCGCACCGGAAGGTCCCGCAGCACCCGTTTGCCCTCCAGGGCGCGGGCGAAGCGGACCGCCTCCGTACGCAGCGAGGCGATCACCACCTCGTCGACGAGACCCTCGTCCCGAGCCCGCTCCACCGGAAGGCGCTCACCGGAGGTGGCCAGTTCGAGAGCACGAGAGGGCGCAACCAGGCGCAGGGAGCGCTGGGTTCCGCCCGCACCGGGGATCATCCCGAGCGTCACCTCGGGGAACCCTACGACTCCTCCGGCCTGCGCGATCCGGCCGTCGCAGCCCAACGCGAGTTCGAACCCGCCGCCCAGGGTCGCACCGGCGAGCGCGGCGACGACCGGCTTGGGGCACCGTTCGATCGCCGCGACGACCTCGGGCAACTGTGGTTCGGGCAGGGTGTCGACCGCGAACTCGCGCAGGTCCGAGCCCGAGACGAAATACCGGCCCGCGCCGATGAGTACGACGGCCGTCGCGCGCTCGTCACAGGCCGCCGCCGAGACCCCGGCGAGCAGTCCGGCCCGTACGGCGGCAGTGCTCGCGTTGACCGGCGGGTGGTCGATGACCAGGAGGGCGACGTCCTGCTCGACGGTGTAGGTGACGGGCCCCCACTGCTGTTCTGTCATGATGTGCCCCTCCCTCATGCGGCGCGCTGGCTGAAGCGGCGGCCGAAGATCTCCTCGGCGATGCGGTTCTTCAGCATCTCCGTCGAACCGCCGGCGATCATCCAGCCACGGGTGCGGCGCATGCAGTACTCGACGAGTGTCTCGGTGCTGTAGCCGAGCGCGCCCATGGCCTGCATGGCCTCGTTCGCGGCCCGGAAGCCGGCGTCGTTCGCGGCGTACTTGGCGACGGAGGTCTCGTAGGCGGACGGCAGCCCGGCGGCGGCGTTGCGCACGGCACGCTCAAGGAGAGCATCCGCGGCGTCCAGGGCCACCGCCACCTCGGCGAACTTCCACTGCAGTCCCTGGAATTCGCTGAGCGTACGGCCGAACTGGGTGCGTGTGTCGAGGTGTTCCCTGGCTGTGTTGAAGGCGAGGCGGCCCAGGGCGAGGGCGCGGGAGGCGTTGCCGATGCGCTCGACGTTGAAGCCGCTCATCTGCTTCTTGAAGCCGCCGGGGCCGAGCAGGATGTTCTCCTTGGGTACCCGGCAGTCCTCGAAGTACAGCTGCGCCCAGGTCTCGCCGCTCATGTACGTCGAAGGTGTGCCGAGGGTGAAGCCGGGGGTGTCGCGCTCGACGAGGACGGAGCCGATGTTGCGGGTGCCGGGGCCGAAGCGGACGTAGACGAGGAAGAGCGTGGCGTCGACGCTGTGGGTGCCCCAGATCTTGGTGCCGTTCAGGACGACGTCGTCCCCGTCCTCGGTGGCCGTGGTCCTCAGCTCGGTGGCGGCCGAGCCCGCTTCGGGCTCGCTCATGGCGAGGGAGAGCAGGGTCCGGCCGGCGAGGAGGTCAGGGAGGTACTTCTTCTTCTGCGGGTCGGTGCCGAATTCGGCGAAGGTGCGGATGGCGCCGAAGTTGCCGGCCTGGAGGACGTCCGCGCTCTTCGGGCAGTGCTGGGCGATCTCCTGGATGACGGCCACGGCGTCGCCGAGCGCGGCGCCCTGGCCGCCGTCCTCGGCGGAGATCGTCAGGCCCAGCAGGCCCCGGTCGGCGAGGAGGCGGGCGATGTCCCAGGGGTACTTCGGGTCGTGGGCCCGGGCCAGTGCGCCCTCGGCGAGGTGGCGGGAGGCGAAGGAGCGGACCGAGGCGATGAGGTCCTGGCGTTCGGTGGTGTCGGGCATGGGGATGCTGTCCTCTTGGTTCGGCTGGGTGAGGTGCCTGGAGGGTGGGGTGCGTCGGCTGGAGTCGTGCAGGAGTGGCCCGGCCACTCAGCCGATGTAGTCGAAGGCCCTGCGCCAGACCTGCTCGTCGGCATTGTTGTAGCGCTCCATCTGGTCCTCGTTGAGCAGATGCGCGCGGGGCGAGTCGGCCGGGGGCAGCTGGTACTCCCCCGCCTTGACTCGGCCGATGTCGGTCCGCGCGGCGATGAAGCCCTGCGAGGCGGCGAAGCGCTGCCCTTCTTTCGACACCGACCAGTTCGCGAAGACTCGCGCGGCCGGACTCTTCAGTCCCTGTTCGGTGAGGCCGAGCGGCGCGGGAGCGCCGGCGACCCCTTCCTCGGGGACGATGAGCTTGATGGGGGCTCCGGCGGCCTGGGCGGCGAAGGCGTTGTTGAAGCTGAGCGAGGCGATCGATATCTCGCCGCGGGCGAGGGCGTCGACCTCGGTCGAGGTCGAGTCGAAGATACGTGCCTGGTTCCGTCCCTGCGCCTGCAGGTAGCCGGCGCCGAACTCGTCGATCTGGAAGTGGGCGAGAGCCTTGACGCTGCCGCCGGTGGTGACGGCGACGACGCCGAGTTTCCCCTTGTAGCGGGGGTCGGTGAGGTCCTGCCAGCCGGTGGGCGGGTCGTCGGTGATGACGGCGGAGTTGTAGCCCATCGCGTTGACGATGTAGTAGCTCGCCCAGTAGCGGTCGCTGGTGAGCGCGGTCCCCTCCGGCAGTCGGCCGTGGAAGGGCGTGCGATACGGGACGTACACACCGGCCTTGGCGAACTGGCGGGCCACGAGCGGGTCGGTGATGCGGATGGCTCCGGCTTTGAGCCTGCCCGCCCCCTGTTCCGACAGTGCGCGTTCGGCGAGCTTGTTCGTGGGGAGCCGGGTGAGCTGGACCTTGATGCCGGTGTCCGTCTCGAACCGGGCGACGGTGAGTTCCTCCGCCTCCTGCCCGGTGCCGGAGTAGAGGACGACGGTGTCCCTCTTCGCGGCCTGGTACAGCTTCCGGCCGGCGATCAGCTCCCCGTCGATGCGCAGCCCGTCGGATGTGTCGATCTCCGGCTTCGCGAGCAGATCCGCGGCCGTCCGTGCCTTGGTGTCCTCTAGGTCGCCGCAGGCGCCGACCGTGACGAACAAACCGGCCCCCAGCGCGGCGAGGAGTCCACGCCTGTTCAGGTGTCGTACGGTCTCAGGCACCGTGGACCCCCTTCTTCGCGCCGAGGCGACGCGGCAGGTAGCTCAGGACGAACATGATCAGGCAGTAGACGAGCGCGGTCGCCGATGCCTCGCGCAGCGCTCCGCCGTTCTCGAACTGGTCGTATATGGCGATGGAGAGGGTCTCGGTGTCGGTGGTGTAGAGGAAGAGCGGGACGGTCAGCTCGCGCATGCTGAGCATGAGCAGTAGCAGAAACGTCGAGGAGACGGCGACGCGCAGCAGTGGCAGCGTGACGAAGGAGATCGCTCGCAGGCGGCGGGCGCCGAGCATCACGGCGCTGTCCTCCAGGTCGCGGTCGGTGGACTGGATGGCGGACGCGATCCCGCGGAAGCCCTGGGGCATCTGCACGGCCACGAAGCCGATGATCAGCACCCACAGGGTCCCGTACACCGGCACCGGCATGACCAGCCACGTCCACAGCAGGCCGATACCGAGTACGACCGCCGGAATGGCGAGCGGGACCATGGACACGGTCTCCAGGGCTCCGCGTGCGACGGCCTTGGTGCGGTAGACGACGTAGCCGGCGAGGAAGGCCAGGACCGTTCCGCCGAGGGCGGCGAACAGCGACACGAGGACGCTGTTGCTCGCGGTCTTGACGAAGACGTCGGAGGTGACCGCCGTGACGAACGAGGTGATGTTCAGGGCGCCCGGCTCGGTGAGGCTGCCGAAGGAACTCATGTACGGCGAGGTGCGGATGGCCGAGAGGAGGAGCCCGAGCAGCGGGGCGACGATGGAGAGGACGAAGTAGATCAAGGCCGCCAGCAGCGCCGGGGTCCGCAGTCGGCCCAGACGCAGGGTGCGGGGCTTGACGCCCTTGCCCGAGACGGTCGTGAAGGACCGCTTGGCGAGAACGCGGCGCTGCACGAGGGTGACGGACACGACGACGGCGACCAGCACGACGGCCACGGCCGCCGCCTCGTTGCCGCGCGAGGGCGTGGCGTTCATCAACGTGTAGACGAACGTCGGCAGGGTGTTGATGCCGCCCGGTGAGGCCAGGACCTGGGAGACCGCGAAGTTCTCGAAGATCAGGACGAAGATCAGCAGACCGGAGCCGAGGATGGCGGGCAGTGCCAGAGGCAGCGTGACCGCGCGGATTGTCCGCCACGTCGAGCCGCCGTGGGTGCTGGCCGCATCCTCCAGGTCGGGGTTCATCATCGACATCGCGCTGTGCATCATGAGGAACGCGTACGGGGCGTAGTACATGGCCATGACCATGACGACGCCGGGCACGGAGTAGATGTTGACGGGCCCGGCCATGCCGAGGTCGCGGAAGCCGGTGTTGATCAGCCCGGCGCCGGGGCTGCCGAGGATCGCCCAGGCCAGGGCTCCGACGTAGGACGGCAGGAAGAGCGGCATGAGCCCGATGAGGAAAACGAAGCCCTTGCACCGGATGTCGGTACGGGCCGTCACGAACGCCAGGAAGCCACCGATGACCAGGGCGGACACGGTCGCGCAGACCGCGATGAGGAGCGAGTTGCCCGCCGCCGCGAGGACCCCGGCCTCGGCCAGCACACGGAAGTTGTCCAGGGTGAGGTCGAGGCCGATGGAGCCGGGCCGGGGAACCTCCTCGCTGAACGCGGCGAGCACGATGAACCCCGCCGGGACCAGGACGAGGAAGCCGACGACGGCCAGGAGCGGCAACCCGACCAGTCTGGTCCACCGCCCCGGGCCGCGCCGGAAGGGACGCGTCGTTCGGCGCTGCGGCTCGGCGGCGGACGCCTCGGGCTTCATGAGAGTCGTGCTCATGCGGCCACCTCCGCCACGGCAGGCTCTGGCACGGTTGCGGGCAGCACCATCACGTTCCCGGCGGGGACACTGACGGTTACCCGGGCACCGTGGTCGAGTCGGCCGGCCACCGGCGGCGCACAGACGGCTTCCAGGCCGAGCCCGGCGTCGGTGGTGATCTTGCACCGGATGGACGAACCCTGGAAGACGGCGACGTCGACGGTGCCTTCGAAGGAGTTATCGGCATCGTGGGCGGCGGCCGGAGAGGGGTGGCCTGTACCGATGAGGTGGACCCGGACGTCCTCGGGGCGGATGCACACGCTGGCCGACCGGCTCGGCATGTCGTCCGCGGTGCGCAGCGACAAGCCGCGTCCGACGAGTTCGGCAACCCTCGCCGATGCTCCCCGCTTGGCCTCGAAGACGTTCGTCACGCCGAGGAAGGCCGCGATGGACGCGCTGGCGGGGCGCCTGTAGATCTCCTCCGGGGTGCCCAGCTGGGTGATACGGCCTTCCTGCATGATGGCGATCCGGTCAGCCAGGGCGAGCGCTTCTTGCTGGTCGTGCGTCACATACATGCTGGTCAGGCCCTGCTCGACCTGGATGCGGCGGAGTTCGACGCGCAGGTCGTCACGGAGGCGGGCGTCCAGGTTCGACAGGGGCTCGTCCAGCAGTAGCACACTGGGCGACATCGCCATCGAACGGGCCAGCGCGACGCGCTGCATCTGCCCGCCGCTGAGCATGCTCGCGCCCCGGTCGGCGAGGTGGGCCAGGCCGACGGTGTCCAGCACCTGAAGGACTGTGCGGCGCCGGTCGCCCTTGGCGACACCTTTCATCTGCAGCGGGAACTCCACGTTCTCCAGCACCGTCTTGTGCGGCCACACCGCGTAGGACTGGAAGACCATGCCGACGTTGCGCCGGAAGGCGGGCAGCGCCGTGCCGTGTACTGCGTCGAAGACGGTGGTGTCGCCGATCGAGATCGTCCCCTGGGTGGGTGTCTCCAGCCCCGCGATGCACCGCATGGTGCTGGACTTCCCACAGCCGGACTGCCCCAGCAGGACCACCGACTCCCCGTCCTCGATGGTGAGGTCGAGATTCCTGATGGCGACGAAGTCGCCGTAGGCGAGTTCGAGGCCGCGCACGTCAACCTTCATGGTGGGATCCTCCCTTCGTTGCGGTCGGTCTGGTCAGACGGGAACGGCGTTCCCGCGCTCATGCGCGGCACGGACGGGGCAGCCGGAGCGGACGGCCTCGTCGAGTTCGTCGAGGAAGTCCAGAGACCGCAGGCCCCAGGCGGCGGCGATGAGCGCCTCGGCCCGCGCCGCGCCGACGACAGGGACGACGAGACCGCGGACCTTGTCCTCTAGCGCGGCGTCGGAGAGCGGGTTGGCGGGCTCGCCGTAGGGGTGCTGGACGCGGTGGTTCAGCCGTGTCCGGTCACGCAGCACGACCGTCACGTCCGCCGGCCGGCCGGCCGTCGGGTAGGCGGCGTCGGCGGCCTCGTCCAGCTCGACGACGACCTTGTCGGCCAGTGCCCGCACCCGGGCGTCGGTGCGCGCCTCCTCGCGGAAGTCGGTGAGCGTGACAGTGCCGCGCACCAGTGCCGTCGCCACCGTGTAGGGGAGGCTGAGCTGTGCCTGGAGCACGGTGTCCAGGGTCTTCCCGGCATGCCCGGTGGCGATCTTGAACGTTCCGACGTGGACCTCCTCGACCTGCTCCGGGTCGATGGTGTGCGCCTTGCCGAGCGCGAGCACCGCGTCGATCGCGCCGTGCAGGTGGCGGCAGCAGGGGTACGGCTTGACATACGTGCCGAGGAGCACCCACCGCTCGCCGAGTCCGTCCCGGACCGTCTCGGCGTGCCAGTCACGGCCCTCCGTGCCGGCGTACGCGGCGAAGTAGCCGTCCTTGCCCTCCAGTGCGGTGGTCGGACCGGTGAGCCCGGCCTGCGCGAGGTCGGCGGCGGCTATCCCGTCCCGGGCGGCCTTGCCCGGGTGGAGCCGTTTGACCTCGGCGGAGCCGCTGAGGAACTCGAAGAGGCCACCGGCGTGGGAGGCCGCGATGCCGAGCGCGTTGGCGGTGGTCTCGGCATCCAGCTCCAGCAGGACACTCACCGCCGCGGCGGCTCCCAGCACGCCCGCGAGGGGGGTGTTGTGGAAGTGGTTGTTGCGCGTGGCCGGGTGTCCGGCCGCCGCGATCCGGCAGGCCAGCTCCATCCCCACGGCCGCCGCGACGGTGACGCGCTCCACGCCGATCCCGCGCTCCTGCGCCACGGCGAAGACGGCCGGCAGAACGACCGACGTGGGGTGCATGCTGCCCGGGGTGTACCCCTCGTCGGCCTCAATGCCGTGCCCGTTGGTCCCGTTGACCAGCGCTGCCCCCAGCGCGGACATCCGTCCGTGGCCGATCGCGGTGGCCGCGTCGCCGGGATACATCCGCCCCACGTGTTCGGCGACCGCCGCCGAGACCGGGCCCACCGAACTCGCGACGACCCCGGCCAGGTGATCCAGGGTCATCCGCCGCACATGCCGGTCGAGTTCCGCCGGCAGCGCGACGCGCCGCTGCCCGGCGACCCATTCCGCGACATCCCGGGTGAGTCGTTCCTGTTTGGACATGCCAGTCTCCCGACTTCCGAAGCTCTCGACGCTGAGAGAGGGGCGCAGATGAACGCCTGTGGCGTGACCTGTGCCACTTCCACGCTCCCGCGGTGACGGAGATTACATAGTCTATAGAGTGCTGTCTAGAGGATCGGCGGCTGAGATCACACCCCAGGAGTGGCCGAACACTGCCGAGCCGAGAGGAGCCGAAAGGCAGCAAAACCCTTCAGCGCACCCGCTCTCTTCTCTGCACGCTGTACATTATTGAGTCCTGCATCCAGAGCGCCGGCAGCGATCGGCCCTGAGCCCGAGGAGCTCGATGAGCCAGGAAGGCAGCGGTTCCGCCCCACCCGTGAGCAGGACCGCCTATGTCGCGGACCGCATCCGGGACGACGTCGCGAAGGGCGTGATCCGCCCCGGCGAACTCATCAAGCAGACCGTGCTGGCCAAGCGTTACGGCGTCAGCCCGACACCCGTGCGCGAAGCCCTGCGCATGCTTGAGGCCGACGGCGTGATCATCTACTCCCCGCACAAGGGCGCCTCCGTCCGCCAGCTCTCCCCCGACGCGGCCCGCGACCTCTACCGCCTGCGCGCGGCGGCCGAACAGACCGCGGCTGTCATGGCCGTCGAGCGCATGACACCGGCCGGCCTGGAACTGCTGAAGGAACGGCACGCCCGGCTCACCGAGGCGCAGCAGAGCGGCCGGGCGACGGCCGCGGAGCTCTCCGTCCTCAACCGGGAGTTCCATTTCGCCCTCTATCGACAGTCCTCCCCGCTCGTCGCCGAGTACATCGAAACCCTCTGGGTGCGCTTCACCCCAGCGGCCACGATCTGGACCGCCGAGCACGCCGCCGCGCTCCGCCACGATCACGACCTCATTCTCCAGGCCGTACTCCAGGGTGACGCGGAGAACGCAGGCGCCCTGACGGCGGCGCACATCCAGCGGGCCGCAGCGATCCGCGAACACGAACCGGATCTCCGGGCGGCGGGGAGCGACAAGCGGTAGGAGGCCGGCACCGCCGACGCACTCGCGGGCCGCGTCCGCACCCGGCGACGATGGCCCCGTCGACCAGTACGGGATGGTCTGCCATGGCGATCGGGAGAGCGACGGCACCGTCCGGGCCGATACCCACCGGCACGAGCACCTGAGGCGCGTGACGTTCCACGACAGGCGCCGGTTCACCTCATCGATCTGCCCGGTGAGCCGCACCATGCGCTGATCCGGCAGACTCAAGCCTTGGCAGCGGAGTCCTCGGCGAGTGGGGACACCCTGGCGCTCCGCACCGGACCGTCGCCAGTCTTGGCGCGGCCCGTGAGTGCGGGATGGTTCCCGGTGGGGCTTCGTATCACCGCCGCCCTCACAGGCCCCCTCACCCGCCTGTCACCAACTACGTCGACTCTCCCGGAACGACAGCTCTGACCTGGTGTTACGCGCCTACGCTGGACTGCCGTGGACACCGGACCAAGATCCGGACCAGGTGCGGACCGACTCGGCTCAGCAGCAGACGATTCCGCCCATTGCCACAGGTCAAAGGGGACGGTGAGCGTGTACCACCAGCAGACGAAGAACCTTCTGGTGTCGTACTCGCCGAAGAAGCTCGGCTTCTTCTGGGAACGCCGGCAGGAGGCGCCTGCACTGGGCTGTTACCCGTGAGGCGCCTCCTGTTCGCCCCACTTCGAGCAGCCCTTCCGGGACAAGGCCCTCAGCCCGGTCGAGCCCCCTCGTCGTGATGTGTGCTGCGTGCCCGCTCCTTCAGGTCTCTCAGGGCTTTGTCCGGGCATCGCTCGTCGCGCTCCTCTCCAAGGGCCCCGCGCTCCCCTTGGGGGGAAACGCGTCCCGGGCGGCCGGGCGCAGGAAGCGGATCACGGGGTGGCCGGGCTCGTGGGTGACCTCGGCGCGGACGCCGTAGACACGCTCGATCAGGGCGGGGCTCAGGACGTCGGCCGGGGCGCCTTCGGTGACGGCGCGGCCGTCGCGCAGGATGAGCAGGCGGTCGCAGTACATCGCGGCGAGGTTGAGGTCGTGCAGGGCGATCACGGTGGTGACGGGCAGGCCGGCGATCAGCTCCAGGAGGTCGAGCTGGTGCTGGATGTCGAGGTGGTTGGTGGGTTCGTCGAGGAGGAGTTCGCGGGGCTCCTGGGCGAGCGCGCGGGCGATCTGGGTGCGCTGGCGTTCGCCGCCGGAGAGGGTGTGCCAGGACTGTCCGGCCCGGTCGGTCAGGCCGGTGCGCCGCAGGGCCTCGGCGACGGCTTCCGCGTCGGCCGCCGTGGGCGCTGTCCAGGCGCGACGGTGCGGGATACGGCCGAGGGCGACGACGTCCCGGACGGTCAGTTCGGTCTGGGTGTCGGTGTGCTGTGCGACGGTGGCGATCCGGCGGGCGGTGGCGCGGCGGCCGACCTCGGTGAGCGAGCGACCGTCCAGGGACACGACTCCGGCGGTGGGGGCGAGGACCCCGGCCAGCAGCCTCAACAGCGTCGACTTTCCCGAGCCGTTGGGGCCCAGCAGGCCGACGGTCTCGCCGGGCCGCAGGGTGAGGGTGACATCGTCGACGACGACCTTGTCGCCGATGCGCCGGACGACGCGGTCCGCACGCAGGCTGGTCATGCCCTTCTCCGTTCGCGGTAGAGCACGACCACGAACGCCGGTACGCCGATGAGGGACGTCACCACACCCACCGGGACCTCCTGGGGGTCGAGAACGGTACGGGCGAGGGTGTCCACCCACACCAGGAAGACGGCCCCGGTCAGCGCGGTGACCGGCAGCAGACGGGCGTGCCCGGAGCCGGTGAGGGCGCGGGTGGCGTGCGGGAGGACCAGGCCGACGAAGCCGATCGCGCCGGTGCAGCTGACCAGGGCGGCGGTGAGGAGCGCGGTGGCGCAGAGCAGGGCCAGGCGGGTGCGGGCGACCCGGACCCCGAGTCCGGCGGCGGCCTCGTCGCCGAAGGCAAAGGCGTCCAGGGTGCGGGCGTACCCGAGACAGACGACGAGAACCACCGCCAGGACGGCGGTGCAGAGCAGCACCTGCGCCCAGTCGGCGCCGGTGAGCGAGCCGAGCAGCCAGAACAGCACGCCCCGGGTGGTCTCGGCGTCGGCCGAGGTCAGGACGATGAACGAGGTCAGCGCCGAGAACAACTGCATGGCCGCCACCCCGGACAGCACCACCCGGTCGGTGCTGCCCCCCAGGGTATGGCTGAGCAGCAGCACCAGGGCGAAGGAGAGCAGCGCCCCGAGGAAGGCGCCCGCCGACAGGGACACCGCTCCGCCGCCCACCCCGAGCACGACCACGGCGACCGCACCCGTGGACGCACCGGAGGAGACCCCGAGCACGAAGGGATCAGCCAGCGGATTGCGCAGCAGCGACTGCATCACCGCCCCGCACACCGCGAGTCCGGCCCCGCACACGGCGGCGAGCAGCGTGCGCGGCATCCTCAGGTTCCACACGATGCCGTCCCGCAGCGGCGCCAACGTACCCTCACCGAGGCCCAGATGGGCCGCGACGGACGCCCAGACGTCCCCCGTGGAGATGTCGGCGGGCCCGATCGTCACGGCCACGGCGATCGACGCGAGCAGCGCGGCCAGTCCACTGCCCGTCAGCAGCAGGGTGCGCAGGCTCACTTGGCGAGCCCGAAGTCCCGCAGACCGGCTGCGACCTTCTCGATCCCCTCGACCGTGCGGATGGACGGATTCATCGCCTGCCCGCTCAGCAGGACGTACCGCCTCTTCTTCACGGCGGTCAGATTGCGGGTGGCGGGGTTGGTCTCCAGGAAGCGGATCTTGGCCGCGGCGGTCTCCGCGGTCTGCTGCTTGCGGGTCAGGTCGCCGATCACGATGACGTCGGGGTCGCGGTCGGCGACGGTCTCCCAGTTGATCTGGGGCCATTCGTCGTGGGTGTCGGCGAAGGCGTTCTTCGCGCCGACCGCGCGGGTGATGGCACCCGGTGCGCCGCAGCAGCCGGCGAGGTAGGGCGACTGGGAGTTGGCGAACCAGTACATCAGGGAGACGCCGGAGGCATCCAGCCCGTCGGTGGCCTCGCGCACCCGCTCCTTCAGCTGTCCGACGAGCTTCTCGCCGCGTGCCTCGACGCCGAACGCGCGGGCCAGGTCGTGGATCTCGCCGTACACGGCGTCGAGGGTGAGCGGCTTGCTGCGCGATCCGTCCCCGCCGCTGTCATTGTCCTTGCCGGCGGCGCAGTCGGACGGCGAGACGTACGTGGGCACGCCGAGCTTCTCGAACTGCCCGCGGGTGGCGACACCGCCCTTGCCGAGAGTGGAGACGAAGGAGGCGGTGACGAAGTCGGGTTCGGCGTCCAGGACCTTCTCGAACGAGGGGTTGTTGTCGGCGAGGCGTGGCACCGACGCGTTGGCCTTCTCCATGCCTTTCATCACCGGGTCGGTCCATGTGGCCGTACCGGCCATGCGGTCGGCGAGACCGAGCGAGAGCAGGATCTCCGTGCTGCCCTGATTGAGGGAGACGGCGCGCTTCGGCGCGGACTTCAGGGTGACCTTGTGGCCGCAGTTGTCGAGTGTCACCGGGTAGCCGGCATCGGAGGTCCTCTCCGCCGTCGCGTCGTCGCCGGAGGATCCGCAGGCGGTGAGCAGCAGGGCGGACACGAGGAGGAGGGCGGGGGTGCGGAGCACGGGCATGCATGCCTCTGGGGTCGGGGCTCGTACGCGGAGCCTGGCCTACGGACGTCCTCCGCGCGGGTGCACGGAGGTGCCAGCAGGTCTTCGGACTCGGGTTCGTCCGGACGGGGCGCCTTCCCGGTCTCCCAGTGGCTGCGTGCCCCGCCCGTCCCCCTCACCGCTGCGCGTCAGTTCCGGATTCGCACCGGATTCCCTGGCCTCGGGTGTGGCTCGACTGGCCCGCTGAGGCTATCAAGCCCGTCGTACGGTCGGACTGTGCGATCGGTCATGGGGTGCGGCGCGAAGGGGCCGGCGTTCTGGTCGATCCGCGGCGGCCGGCCGAGCGGTGGTGCGACCCGCTGGACATCGCGGGCTCTGGTGACTCGGTACGCCGAGCCCTTCTCTCCTCCCGTCACCGGCGCGATCGGTCTGCCCAGCTCATGTACGACACGCCCCTGCGTGACAGGCGGGCAGAGGCTGCCTTCCTCCTGCACACCGACCCGTCGGCTTCGCGCTCCGACGGCGTCTCCGGCAGACGGTCTTCGAGAGTCCTGGCGGAGGTGGCGTCGCCTGCCGGGATCCCGGCCCCGTTGGGACGAGCTCGTCAGAGCGACTGTGGATCGTCGAGGGCCAGGCCGGTGTCGGCTGACCGCCATCAACTGGCCGATGACGCTGGAGTCGTTGTCGGCGGTCACGGCTGTCTCAGGGGTGTGCCACCGCTCAAGTGCCAGGTCGACCAGCACCCGCAGCGCGGTCCCGCCCCGCTGTCTCCGTTCACCCAGGTCAGACCAGCCTGGGCCGCTCTGCACCGCGCCGCCCATCACCCATCACCCGTCACCCGACGGCACGACATTCGGTGTCCATATCCACGCCCGTCACGGCACTTCCCGTCAGCCGAACGATCCCTTCGCGTCACTGTTCGATCGCCACAGATCAGTACCAGAGAGTTCCCGCTGACGTGACGGCCGCGGGCATACGGTCCGGGCACCGCAGCGGGTCGCCGGAAGGAGCCCGCGCGGTCAACGGCACACGAAGCGAATGGGAGGCGCTGTGGCGAGTGTGGAAGTGTCGCTGAAGGAGATGATGGCCGGGGTCGAGGGGTCATTGGGAGCCGCCGTCGTGGACTACACCAGCGGAATGGCGCTGGGCACGCTCGGCGGGGGCAAGGACCTGGACCTGAATGTCGCCGCGGCCGGGAACACGGACGTCATCCGGGCCAAGGGCCGCACCATGGAACAGCTCGGGCTCAAGGGCCAGATCGAGGACGTCCTCATCACCCTCGACCGTCAGTACCACCTGATCCGCCTGGTACAGGGGCGCAACGGCAACGGGCTGTTCCTCTACCTCGTCCTCGACAAGGCGCGAGCGAACCTCGCGATGGCCCGCCACCAACTCAAGCGTGTGGAGGAGGTCATCGAGGTCTAGCGCGTCCGAGCGGCTCGGGGCCACGCACGCCCAGCATGTGAAGACTTCTTCAAGTCACCACATCAGCATGATGTCAATGTGCGTTCCCGCCGGCCCCACGACGTGAAGGATCGACACCCGAAGACGGTGCGTGATGCGGCGGCGCCCCGGTGCCTCCGCATCACCGCGTCAGCGTTCCCCCTCAGCCGACCAGGAGCGAGCACCCATGCAGGCCCCCCTCTACCAGGTCAAGGCGGAGTTCTTCCGCATGCTCGGTCACCCCGTACGCATCAGGGTGCTGGAACTCCTCCAGCACGGGCCGGTGTCCGTACGGGATCTGCTCGCCGACATCGACGTCGAGCCCTCCAACCTCTCGCAGCAGCTCGCCGTCCTCCGGCGCTCCGGCATCGTCGTCTCCATGCGAGAGGGCTCCACCGTCCGCTACGCACTGGCCGGGGGCGATGTCGCCGAACTCCTGCGCGCCGCCCGCCGGATCCTCACCGAGCTCCTCGCCGGCCAGCACCAGATCCTCACCGAACTCCAGCAGGCCGACGCCCCGACCACCACCCTGCACAGCGGCTGACCCTGTGAGCGGGGCCTCGTGCGGCCGTTGTCAGGGCCGCACGTCAGCACCACGAACAGTTCCTCGGCCTGGGGCAGCAGGGCCCCGGTACAGCACACCCGCGTCACGGTCCGCCGTTTCCACTTCGGAGCCGTCCGATATGTCACGCGGCGGGCCGCGATCGGCTACACCACTCGGCGGGAGGCCATCCTCACATCTCCTGCTCCAGATGCCGTAGCGGCCAAGCCGCTTCGAACGGACGCCCGTCAAGTCGGGTGCTGGGTGGCTTCGGTAGCCTGCTGCCAGCTGTGTGTCGGGGGAGTTGGCGTGGTGAACATTCTTTCCGTTGCCATCGGGGCTGGTTTCGGCCTCGTTGGGGCCGTGTTCGGGGCTTGGTTCACCGCGCGTCGGCAGGACCGCATGTGGCTGCGCGAACAGAAGCTGAAAGCCGGGGTCGGCTTCAACACCGCCGTGGTCCAGCTCATCGACCACCTCCGGGAAACACGGCTGGGTGACGACGGTGCCGGGGCCAACGAACTGGTGAGCCGGATGCAGGAAGCCCGGTCGGCCCTCTACCTGCTGTGCGCCGACGACACCGTGGATCTCGCCGGCGCTCTCGCGCGGCGGGTCTGGAGCTCCCGGCCCAGCGAGGGCCGGGACGATCGCAGGGCCGAGCACAGGGAAACGGAGGATCTGCTCCGCCGTTTCACCCACCAGCTCCGGCAAGAGATCGGCAGGACGTAGTGCGTCAGCACTCGATTTCCCTGGACAAGGTCGCGTTGGACGACTGGCAGGCCATTCACTCGTGGGCCTGTCTCCCGGAGGCTTGTCGTTTCCAGCCTTGGGGACCGAACACCGAGGACCAGACACGCGTTTTCGTGAAGGCCGCGGTCGAGGCCTGGTCGAGCACACCCCAGCAGAGGTTTGCCCATGTAGTGCGCATCGGGGGCGATGTTGTCGGTATGGGTGAGCTGCATGTCCGCAGTCACACGCAACGCCAGGGCGAGATTTCCTACATTGTGCATCCTCGGGCGTGGGGACAAGGAATTGGCACAGAAGTCGGACGGCAGCTTCTCTCCCGCGGCTTCGGCCAGTTGGGGCTTCATCGAATCTTCGCCACCTGTGACCCTCGGAATCTCGGATCCGCCCGAGTGCTGGCCAAGCTCGGTATGACATACGAGGGGCGCCTTCGACACACGGCATGGATACGGGACGGCTGGCGGGACTCCCTGGCGTTCAGCATTCTCGAAGAGGAATGGCGTGCCGAGGACGCGGAGTGATGCCGGCGTAGAGACGGTCGGTTCACGAAGTGGAGCCGCGCTCGCGCCGCCGCTCACCGGGAAACAGTGACAGGGCGTTGTCGCGGACAGCTGCGAACGTCGGCAGCATGACCATCACGGAAGTGGCTCCTCGTCGGGGGTGAGGGGCAGCGTGAACCAGACGGTTTTGCCCTGTGGGTGCCGGTGTGTGCCCCACTGTTTGGCGAGGGTGCCGATCAGGGCGAGACCGCGGCCGGACTCGTCCAGGGTGTCGGCCTCCCGGGGCCGGGGCGGGGTGGAACTGCTGTCGGTCACCTCCACGTTGAGCTCGGTCGCCGATCTGTTCACGCTGACGGTGAGGGGGCCGTGGGCGTGGGTGAGCGCGTTGGTCAGCAGCTCGGAGGCGAGTAGGTGTGCGGTGTCGATCAGGTCGGGGGGCAGTCGCCAGGAGGTGAGGGTGTCGGTGAGGAAGCGTCGCCCGAGGGGGACCGCGCGCGGATGCGGCAGGAGTCGGGTGCGTGCGTGGTCCGCGGGCGGCAGATGGACGAGGAGCAGGGTGACGTCGTCGCCGTGGCCGTCGTCGGCGGGCAGGAGCGTGGTCATGAGGTGGTCGGCGGCCGGTTCCAGTGCGGTCGGGGAGGTGCCGTAGGTGTGCAGGGCGCCGTCGAGGGTGTCGGCCAGTCGGCAGATCTGTTCCTCGATGTCGGCATGGGGCCGCTCGATGAGCCCGTCGGTGTACAGGGCCAGAGTTGCACCGGCGCGCAGGGGCAGGCTGGTCTGGTGGTGGGGGAAGCCGCCGATGCCCAGCGGGACACCGACCGGCAGGTCGAGCGGGTGTGCCGGTCGGTCCGGCGCGGCGAGCAGCAGCGGCGGGTGTCCGGCCGAACAGGCGGTCAGCTCCGCCGATTCCTGGTCGATGATCAGGTAGCAGCAGGTGACCATCTGGTCGGGCAGGTCGCACACGAAGGCGTCCAGCGCGCCGATGAGCCGGTCCGGGGGAAGCCCGGCCTGAGCCAGAGCGTGGGCGGCGGCACGCAGTTGGCCCATGACGGCGGCGGCCTCCAGGCCCCGGCCCATGACGTCACCGATGACAATGCCGGTCCGGCCGGCACCGAGGGGGATGAAGTCGAACCAGTCGCCGCCCACCCCCGCGTCCTGCACGGAGGCCAGATAGCGACGGGCGCTGGGCAGCTCCTCAAGGACGGGCGGGCTGCCCATGAGGCTGCGCTGGAGGGTGTAGGCGATGTGGTGCTGCTCCTCGTAGCGGGCGGCACGTTCCGCTTCGGCTTGTCTGCGCTCGCTGATGTCACGGACCGCGATGGAGACGAGCAACCCTTCTTCCGTCTCCAGTGGGCCGACGCTCACTTCGATGGGAAACTCGCGTCCTTCGCTGTCGTGGGCGATCAGATCGGCGTCCGCGTTCATCGCCCGGGCCTGTGGCCGGGCCAGACAGGCGCGCAGCAGGGCGTTGTGGCGGCGGCGCGCACGGACGGGGGCCAGGTCGTGCACGGGGGAGCCGACCAGGTGGCTGCGCGGATACCCGAAGAGGGCCTCGGCCTGGGCGTTGGCCATCACGATGATGCCCTCCCCGTCGGTGATGAGGGTGGCGTCCGGGGCGCACTCCAGCAGAGCGCGGAAGCGGTGTCGGGCCCGCTCGCCGTCCTGCTGGGCGAGGATGCGTTCCGTGTCGTCGGTGGCGATGCCGCACACCGCGTACGGTGCGCCGCGCTCGTCGGTGAGCGGGAAGAGTGTGGTGAGGAAGTGATGGGCGCCGTCCGCCAGTTGGAAGGTGTGCTGGCGTTGCAGGCTGCGGCCGGTGGACTGCGCCTCGATCTCGGCCGCGCGCAGCGGCTCCGCGTCCCGCGGGGGAAGCACGTCCTCGATGCGGTGTCCGAGGATGCCTGTACGCGCGGTACCGGTCAGCCGCTCGAAGCCGACGTTGACGGCCAGGTACCGGCCGTCGCTGCCTTTGATGAAGATGGCCGCCGGGGTGTGGTCCATGAACCGTTGCAGCCAGGCGTACTCGCGGATGTGGCGCCGGATGCGGTCGTGCGCGAGCTCGGCGCGGCGTGCCACGGCCAGTGCCGTGAGGCTCACGACGGTGAGGATCACCGCGTGGGCGCAGGCCACCAGGGCCGAGCCCATCCGGGTCTCGTACCAGCCGGCGTCCCGCCCCTTCAGGCGCAACCAGCCCACCACCGGTGGCACCACCAACCCCGCGACGGCCATCCAGCGGCCCACCAGCCCCGTCGGGCCGGGGTTCAGCAGCAGCGCGGCCGGTCCGGAGTCCGGGCGCGACAGGAACGTCGCCGCTCCCAGCAGTACCAGGGCCAGGGCGGTGTGCAGGGCCATCCGCGTGTAGTCGTCGATCTGGCCGAGCTGCGGCACCCGGTAGGCGAATCCGTACACCCGCAGCAGTCCGAGCATCAGCACGATCAGCGCGCACACCTGCCCCAGACGGACGGCCCAGGCGGATCTGCGGCCCAGGGTGAACTGCGCGGTGCCGGCCAGCACCAGGGCCAGCGCGGTGTTCGGCGACATCCGTCCCGGCGGCGCACCGGGTTGGGCCGTGTCGTCGTGGAACACGAGCTGATCGATCCCGGAACCCGCGTCCACGGCGAACTCGGCCAGGGTCAGCGCGCCGATACCGATCGCCACCGAGGCACCGAACGGACTCAGCCGGGCCGGACCCGGTGCGCCCCGATCACGCAGGATCAGCAACAGGGGCACGGACAGCGCCAGCAGCGCGAGCGCCGAGTTCGGCTTCATCGACGTCTGCCCCGCCACGACACTCTTCAGCGCGTCGACGTCGAAGACCCATCCGGCCAGACCGGTGCCGGCGAGCAGCGCACAGGAGGCGGCCATGACGCGGGCGAACCGCTGAGCGCCTCTCCCGGCCACCTCGTCCGGTTCCGCCCCCTGTTCGCCCGCCGGTGGTCGCTTCGGCAGCCCCCGTCGGGGCCCCGCCCTGTCGCCTTGCTGATGTGACGCGTCCAGCACCGCCCGCTACACCCGCCCATCGCCTTCCCGCATACTCGCCTCGCCCCGCCTCGCAGGCTCTGGCACACAGATACGCCAGGCCAACGTAGCCGGTGGTGAGGAGGGCGGGTCGCGCACTCTCCCAACTGGTCGAATACCGACGGCGAGTTACCAAAAGAGGACAAGGGTGGAGCGCAGGGAGAGGGCTGGACGCTCACATCCGCACCACGGCACCACTCGCCCGGGAGCGACGCCGTGAGCCACCCCGAGCCGCTCAGTGGCCCCGGTTGTGGTGGCGGATCCTGGCGGCCACGTCGTTCTGTTCGGTCTCCCACCAGGGGCGCACGCGGTCGGGAGCGGGAGGCGCGCCGGGCTCCGGGGCCGGTGCGGCGGCGAGTTCCGCGTCCAGGCGGCGGTCGAGGACCGCGGTGCGGGCGCGTTCGGCGCGCGCCCACTGGAAGAGGACCGCCAGGAGGAAGGGCAGGGCGACCAGTTCGGCGATGCCGAGCATCGCGCCGCCGCCGACCTGCTGGTCGTGCCGGACGTCCGGCGACCAGGACGGGGCGTGGTGGAGGTACCAGGCGCCCGCGATCAGGGTGCCGTGCGTCATGACGACGAGCCCGGGAACCGCGTCGACGATGCCGTCGAGGAACACCAGGGCCGCCCGCACGGGGTGCGTGCACCAGGACGGCAGTGTCTCCTCCCGGGTCAGCACCGGTACGACGAAGAGGCAGCCGGCCGCCAGCAGGTGCAGGTACATCAGCTCGTGCAGCCAGCCCACCCGCAGCGCCGTGGCGAAGTACGGCGTGAAGTACACCGTCAGCTCGGTGGCCAGCACCAGGGCCGTACTCACCAGGGGGAAGGTCAGCGCCCGCACCACCCTCCCGGTCATGACCCGCCGGACCCGTCCGCCGGCCCACCCCGGCAGCGCCTCGACGGCCAACCGCAGCGGATCACCGAGTGCGAGGCCGAGCGGCACCACCAGGTCGAGCAGGACGTTCTGGACCGCGGCCGGCCAGAACAGCACCTGGTCGTAGACGGCGAGGGAGGACATCGTCGCCACGATCAGTCCGCCCAGCCCGAGGAGCCCGAAGGCGGCGGTCCGGGCGAACGGCCAGGGCGCACCGCGCCGACGCAGCCGCGCCACGCCCCAGCCGTAGAGCGCGCCCAGGGCGACGGCCAGCAGCAGCGCGGGGACGTCCAGCCGCCACGAGGACAGCACGCGCCCTCCGGTCAGCTCCGCGAGCTGCCCGACCGCCACCTCGGTCACCCCGTGGCCGACCATCCGGCCCCTCCTCCCCCGCCCCCTCCGGGACGCGTCGACTCGGCCGCACAGCCGGACGGTATGCCCCGCCGTTCACGCGCCGGGCGGCGGGGGGTCCGTGGGCGTCCGGACGCGGAACAGCAGGCACCCCGGAAGCGGAGGAGTGCCCCGCTTCGGTGCGGCCGGACTCCCTGGTTACCGTGTACGCGCTCACGACCGGGGCCTGATGCCCATCGGTGGAGCGCCTTCGGGCCGAGCGGACTCTCGCGGTGGCCGCGCGCACGATCACCGCGGGCGTCCTGGACGTCCTGCTCGCGGCGATGGCCTTCAGGTCTCGGAGCGGTGGGTGTGGGCCTCGGCGAGGATGAGATAGCTGCTGGCGGTCCAGGTGTAGGCGCGGTCGCGCAGCCCCGTGCCGGTGAGGGCGTCGAAGTTCTCGGCGAAGCCGTGGGCCTCGCACAGGGCGCGGAAGCGGGCGCTGATGTCGTCGGCGAGGCGGTGGTGGCCGGCGCGGCGCAGGCCGTCCTCGACGAGGACGGTGGCGGGGGCCCAGATGGGGCCGCGCCAGTAGCCGTCGGCGAGGTAGTGCGGTGAGGTGGTCAGTTCGGTGGCCAGGCCGTACGGCGTGAGATGGGCCTTGATGTGGTCGGCCAGGGCGCTGCCGATCTCGCCGGGCAGGTGCTCGCCGAGCACGATGGGCATGAGGTCGAGGAGGCTGGAGCTGCTCCAGGTGTCCCCGGTGGCGACGCCCCGGGCGACGAAGCGGTCCCCCCTCCAGAGCTGGGCGAGAAGCGCGGACTGGATCTCGTCCGCCGTCCGCGTCCATCGACCGGCCTCGTCCGGTCTGTCCAACTCCCGGGCAAGGTCGGCCAGTTCGTGGAGCTGGAGGACGATGAAGGCGGACAGGTCGGCGGTGGCGACCACCCGCTCGGGGTCGAAGGTGGTGGCGTTGTCCCAGCCGCTGTCGTTTCCGTGCTGGTAGTGGGCGAGTTCGGCGCCGGGGGTGCGGCGCTCGGTGAGCCAGAAGTCCGTCCAGCGGGCCAGCTTGTCGTAGGTGTCGGTGAGTTCGGCCCGGTCGGGGGGCGTGGGCAGTCGGCGGCGGAGGTGGCCGAAGGTCCAGCCATGGATGGGCGGCTTGACGAAGTTGTGGAGGACCTCGGAGTGGGTGACCGAGTCGGGCAGGGCGCCGGTGTCGTCCTGGTGGTCGAAGGGCAGGGCGAACTGGTCCAGTGCCAGGTCGGGGCAACCGGTGGCCAGGGCGAGGGCGTTGAAGCAGTGGTCCCAGCTCCAGACCTTGTCCATCCAGTGCTTGGACATCAGCACCGCGGGCCGGCCCACCAGGCCCGCCGGACGCACGGTCGCCGACCAGAGCACGTAGGCGGCGAGTTCGGCGGCCGGGGTGGCGGACGAGCGCCAGGGAGCCACCGTGTCCACGAACTCCGTGAAGGACCGCCCCGCCGCCTCGACCACCTCGTCGAACGTCGCCGAGGACGTGAACCGCGGGCGGGCGGTGTCGAGTTCCTCGACGGCGATCTCCCAGGACCCGTCCGCCTCCGCGGCCAGGGTGAGACCGCGCTCGGCACTGCCCAGCGCCTGGTCCCCGGCCGTGTCGGCGACGGTGCCGGACAGCACGGTGACGCGGTAGCGGCGGCCGGTCTCGTACGACGTGAACACGTGCGCGCCGGCGGCCGGGTCGTGGAAGAAGTACGTGCCGCTGAACGGGGTCAGGACCGGTGCGGCGGCGGTGACGGTCATCCCCAGGCCGCTCCCCCGCAGACGTACGGTGTCCGGCGTCTCGTAGGCGAGATCCACCCGCCCGCCGCCCTCACCGGTCCAGGTGAGCAGGCCCGGCGTGGCCCGGAGGCCGCTCTCGGCCCGGCCGCCCGCCGGGTCCAGCGGGACCAGGCGCAGGACGGCGTGCATGCCGTTCTGGTGGGAGACGAGGTGGAGGTCGTCGGCGTAGGTCTTCTCCGCCACCACGGGTGAGATGTCGAACCAGGAGCCGTGCGTGCTGAACGGGATGTCGTGGACGGAGAAGGCCGGGCCGGAGGGGGCGGCGGTCATGAAGAGGTACTCGTTTCTCGAGCAGGGAACGTCAAGGGCACGGGGATGCCCCTGGGGAGTCGGAGGAGCTTGGGTCAGTCCTTGACCGCGCCGGCGGTCACGCCCGCGGCGATGTAGCGCTGGGCGAGGACCAGGATGACCGCGGCGGGCACCGAGGCCACGACGGCGGTGGCCATGATGGCGTTCCACTCCTGGTTGTTGTTGCCGATGTAGTGGTAGATGCCGAGCGTGATCGGCTCGTGGGCACCGCCGTTGACGAGGGTGCCGGCGAAGACGAAGTCGGACCACGACCACAGGAACGCGAACAGGGACACCGTGACGACGGCGTTGCGGCTCATCGGCAGGACGACGGACCAGAAGGTGCGCAGCGGCCCGGCGCCGTCGGTCTTGGCGGCCTGGAGCAGTTCGCCGGGGATGCCGGACATGAACGCGGTGAAGATGAGCACGCCGAAGGGGACGGCCAGGGTGGAGTCGGCGATGATCAGGCCGGGGACGGACTGGAGCAGGCCGAGGCTGAGGTAGATGGCGTAGAAGCCCATCGCCATGACGATGCCGGGGATCATCTGGGCGGCCAGCAGGACGAAGTTCAGGACGCCCGCGCCGCGCGGGCGCAGCTTGGCCAGCGCGTAGCCGGCCGGGGCGGACAGGGCCACGGTCAGCGCGACGGTGCCGAGACCGACGACGAGACTGGTGCCCAGGTAGGGCAACTGCTCGTCGAGGACGGTGCGGTAGCCCTCCAGCGTGCCGTGCAGCGGCAGGAGGTCCGGCGGGCTCTTGCGCATGTCCTGCTCGGGGGTGAGCGAGACGTTCACCATCCAGTAGACCGGGAAGAGCATGATGCCGGTCAGCAGCAGGCCGACGGCCGTCTTCCACCACGTACGGCTGATGGCTCGGTTCATGACAGCGCCTGCTTTCGCTGGGCCCGGACGTAGATCAGGCCGAAGACCAGGGCGGCGATCACGAGGAGGTTGCCGACGGCCGCGCCCGGGCCGAAGGCGGGCAACAGGTTCCCGAAGCCGAGTTGGTAGGACCAGGTGGCGAAGGTGGTGGACGAGTCCGCCGGACCGCCCCTGGTCATGATCCAGATGATGTCGAAGACCTTGAGCGTGTACACCAGGCCGAGGAGCAGGGTGATCGCCGACACCGGGCGCAGCAGCGGGACGGTGATGCGCCAGAACCGCTGCCAGGCGTTCGCCCCGTCCAGGGCCGCCGCCTCGTACAGGCCGGCGGGGATGGACTGGAGGCCGCTGTACAGGACGACCAGGTTGAAGGGGACGCCGATCCAGATGTTCGCGATGATCACCGAGGCGAGTGACCAGTCCGGCGAGGTCAGCCAGTTCACCGGTCCGATGCCGAAGGCGTTCAGGAAGGCGTTGACCACGCCGGAGTCGCTGTTGAGCATCCACGACCAGGTGGAGGCCGACACGATCAGCGGCAGCAGCCAGGGCACCAGGAACAGGGCGCGCAGGGTGGCGGAGAGCCGGAAGTGCTGGTGGAAGAAGACCGCCAGGGCCAGGCCGATGGCGTACTGGAAGACCAGGCACACGGCGGTGAACACCACGGTGTGCAGCAGGGCCGGGGCGAAGGTCGGGTCGTCGAAGACGGTGAGGTAGTTCTCGATGCCCGTGAAGGGCGCGTCGCCCTGGACGAAGGAGCGGACGGTGTAGTGGCGCAGGCTGAGGTCGATGTTGCGGTAGAGCGGATAGGCGTAGAAGAGGACGAGGTAGAGGGTCACCGGGGCGAGGAACGCCCAGGCGGCCCACTGCGCGGAGGGCGGGCGGCGCCGCGTCCCGGCGCCGCTGTCCCGGGGTGGGGCGGCGGCCGGGGCGCGCACGGGCCGGGGGTCCGGCGGGCGGGTCGTCTGTTTCATCGGGCTCACGTCACTTGACCGCGGCCTGCGCCGAAGTGAGCGCGTCCTTGGGCGACTTGGACCCGCTGAGGGCGGACTGGACGGCCTTCCACAACTGCTCGGAGATCTTGGGGTACTTGGTGCCCAGGTTGTCGCTGGTGCGTCCCTTGGCCTGCTTCACCGCGTCGACCCAGGGCTTGAGCGCGGCGTTGGCCGCCACCTGCTTGTCCTGGACCTCGGTGGTGGGGGCCACGTAGGACAGGGTGGTGTCGGTGTCGTACAGGTTCTGGGTGCTGGTCAGACACGCCGCGAGCTTCTGGGAGGTGGTGTAGCGGCCGGTGTCGTCCTGGACCGGGAGGGTGACGAACTCGCCGCCGGTGGGAGCGGCGGCGCTCCCGCCCGACACGGCGGGGACGGGCAGCACCCCGTAGTCGAAGCCGGCCTTCTCCGCGTTGGCGAGCTGCCAGGTGCCGTTCTCGGCGAACGCGTAGTCACCGCCGGCGAACTCCTGCCAGCTGGTGGTCTGGGTGTTGTTGAGGACCGAGTTCGGGGCGTAGCCCTTGTCCAGCCAGCCCTTCCACAACGACAGCGCGGAGACGGCCTGTTCGGAGTCGAGCCGGGTCAGTTCGGCGCCCGCGCCCCAGAACCACGGCAGGAACTGGAAGCTGCCCTCCTCCGTGCCGATCGCCGAGAACGTGATGCCCTTCTTGCCGGCCTTCTTCACCTTCTCCAGCGCCGCCGTCAACGAGGGCCAGTCCTTGACCGAGGCGATGTCCACCCCGGCTTCCTTCAGCACGCTCTTGTTGTAGTAGAGGGCGAGGGTGTTGGCGCCGATCGGGGTGCCGTAGGTCTTTCCGTCCGACTGGCCGGCCGCGAGCAGGTTCGGGTCCACCTTGGAGGTGTCCAGCTTGTTGTCGTCGGTCGTGGTGAGCACGCCCGCCTCGGCCAGCGTCGACACCACCGGGTTGTCGACGACGAGAATGTCCGGGGAGTTGCCCTGCTGGGCGGCGAGCAGGGTCTTGTTGGCCAGGTCGCTGGTGTCGTAACCGGTCCGCTTGATCTTCACTCCGGCCTCGGTGCCGCAGTCGTCCAGCAGTTTCGTCCAGGCCGAGTCCTTGGTGAACTGCGGATACGGGTCCCAGACGGTGTACGTGCCGCTGTCCGCGCCCTTGGCGCCGCTGTTGCCCGAGCCGGAGGAACAGGCGGTGCCGACGAGGGCGACCGCGGTCGACACGGCCATGGCGGCGAGGAGTCGTCTGGAGGAGCTGTGCATGGCAGGTCCTTCGTTCTCGGCACACGGGTGCCGTGCGAGTGGTGACACGGGTGGATGCGGGCACGCCGAACGGCGAGGTGGGGCGTGCTCGGAAGATGGCGGTACGAAAAGCCGTGCGGAAGGTGGCGGTACGAGGAGCCGTGCTGTGGGGTCGGGCGTCCGGTGGTCAGGCGTCCGGTGTTCCGGCGGGCCCGGTGCTGGCCCGCAGTGAGATCGGTGGCGTGAGCAGGTGGTGCCGGGGCGGCGCGTCGGGACGGTCGAGCCGCTCGATGAGCAGATCGACGGCACGCCTGCCCAGCTCGGCGGCCGGTACGTCCGCCGCGCTGAGCTGCGGGTTCACCGTCTCCGCCCAGCGGGCGGCCACGACTCCGGTGACAGAGAAGTCGCGCGGCACATGGCGGCCCGCCTGGGCGAGCCCTCGGTAGAGGCCACCCAGAGCGGCTTCGTTGAGCGTGACCAGGGCCGTGGTGTCCGGGTCGTCGTACAGGATCCGTTCCAGACACGCCTGGCCGGACGCCGCGTCGTCCCCGCAGCAGTACGTCCGCACGGTCAGGCCGCGCTCGGCCGCGGCCTTGGTGAAGCCGTCCAGGCCGCGGTGGGCCGACTCGTACCCGGCCCGCAGGAGTTGCTCGGGACGGTTGACGAAGGCCATCCTGCGGTGACCGAGGTCCGCGAGATGGTGGACGCACGCCGCCGCCAGCGCGGTGTGGTCCAGGCCGACCCACCAGCCGCGCTCCGGACGGGCGGTGCGGCCGATGGTGACGGAGGGGAAGTCCAGCGCGGCCAGGTGATCGACCCGGTCGTCCTGGAGTCTGATCTCCATCAGGATCGCGCCGTCGACCCGCCGCTCCCCCAGCAGCCGCTGGAACGAGCGGTCGCTGTCCACGCCGCTGGGGGACAGCAGCACGTCGTAGTCACGGGCCGCCGCGGCCTCCACGACACTGCCGATGAAGTCCAGCTGCATCCCCGTGTAGTGGTTCCCGGCCGGCGGGAAGACCAGCCCGATCGTGCTGGTGCGTCCGTTGGCCAGGGCCCGGGCGCTGGCGCTGGGCCGGTACCCGAGTTCGTCCACCACCTGCTGGATCTTCCGGCGCGTGTCCTCCGACACCGGGCGCTTGCCGCTCAGCGCGTAGGAGACGGTGCTGCGCGAGACGCCGGCCCGCCGGGCGATCTCACCGATGTTCACGGGGACTCCTTCGTCGAACCGGTTCACCTGCGACCGATTGTCGAACCGGTTCGCGTGAAGTGAAGGTAGGAACTGCCTCCACGCCTGTCAACACTTCCGACGCCACTTCCTCGGACCTGGCGAGAGGCCTGAAGAAGCTTGTGTCGAAGGGATTGCTGGGGGCGATCGACGGTGCTAGCTTCCCGAACCGGTTCGATGAACTGATCCTTCCGACACCCCCGGGCCCCTTCCGACCCTGCTTTGCCGGCACAAGGTCGACCTCTCCCTGCCCTGACGAGCCCCTCTCCTCTGCGGCCCACTCGATCGAACCGGTTCGACAGCCCGCACACCCTTCGACACCCGCACACCCAAGGATTGAGGACGCGATCCATGCCATCCGCTGACAGATCCGCCCGGCGTCGGCTCCCGGCCGCCGTGGCACTGACGCTCGGCGCGGGCCTGCTGGCCGCACCGGCCGTCACGGCCCAGGCGGCCGACATGCCCCCGCCCACCGCCCGTTACACCTTCGACCAGGACGACCTGGCCTCCGGCCGGATCGCCGACAGCTCCGGCAACGGCCTGACGGCGAGTCTGGTGAACGGTTCCACCGCCCAGTCGGTCGCCGGCTCCGACGGAGGCAGGGCACTGGCCCTGCCGGGCGGGGCGTCCACCTCGAACGGCGCCTACGTCCGACTCCCCCGCGAGATCCTCGCCGACGCGACCGACCTGACGGTCTCCGCCCGCGTGAAGTGGGGTGACGACAAGTCCGCCTGGCAGCGGATCTTCGATCTGGGCACCGACAACACCACGTACCTCTTCACCACCCCGTCCAACGGCAGCGTGCTGCGCACCGCCGTGACCACCGGGGGCGGCGGCGCGGAGGCACAGGTCAGCGGCTACGCGGCGCTCCCCGCCGACCAGTGGCGGACCGTCACCGTCACCCTCGACACCGCCGCCGGCCGGGTCACCACCTACCTCGACGGCGTGGCCGTCTCCTCCGCGCAGACCGCCGTCAAGGCCAAGGACCTGCTGGGCGCTTCGGCCACCGCCGCCGGGTACATCGGCAAGTCCTTCTGGCCGGACCCGCTGCTCAAGGGCGCGGTCGACGACTTCACCGTGTGGCACGCGGCGCTCAGCCCCGCGCAGGTGGCCGGTACGGTCACCGCCGTGCCCACCCTCCAGGAGCTCTCGAAGACGACCTTCGACGTCCGCACGACGACCGGCACCGCTCCGTCCCTGCCCGCCGCCGTCCGCGCCACGTTCTCCGACGGCTACGACCGTGACACGCCGGTCACCTGGGACGCCGTGCCGTCCGACCGGTACGCCCGGCCGGGCACCTTCACGGTGGCGGGAACCGCGGCCGGCCGCGCGGTGCGGGCGACCGTCACCGTGGTCCGCGAGGGCCAGCTCACCGTCGACCTCGGCTCCGACACCGGCGCGTTCCACGGCGGCGCCTCCGGCACCCTCTACGGCGTGTACGGACCGGACGTGCCCACCAACAACCTCATCGAGGGCATGGGCCTGCGCACCGTCTCCACCAAGGCGCAGGACGGCCCGCAGCACCCCGGTGCCGACGCGCTGGAGGTGGTCAAGCCGCTGGCCGACTCCACCGACGGTGACGTGTACATCTACATGACCGACATCCACCGCGGCTTCCCGTACCAGTGGCCGGGCGACACCCCCGAGGAGAAGCTCAAGCTCTACCGGGAGAAGATCGCCAAGCAGGTCGACCAGGTCCTGAAGCTGCCGAAGGAGTACCAGGACAACATCGTCTTCGTGCCGTTCAACGAGCCCGAGGGCAACATGTTCGGCACCGGCGAGTGGAGCTACGACAAGGTCAGCTGGCTCGACAAGCCGGACGCCTACTTCGCCGCCTGGGACGACTTCTACAAGCTCATCAAGAGCAGGATGCCCGAGGCCCGCATAGCCGGCCCCAACACCAGCGTCCTGTACGACCAGGTGAAGGGCTTCCTCACCCACACCCTGGCCGCCGGCACCCTCCCCGACGTCATCACCTGGCACGAGCTGAGCCACCCGGAGGCGGTGCGCGACAGCGTCGCCAAGTACCGGGCGTGGGAGAAGGACCTGTTCAAGGGCACCGACCGCGAGGGCACCCAACTCCCCGTCAACATCAACGAGTACGCCTTCAACTACCACACCTCGGTCCCCGGCCAGATGATCCAGTGGGTCTCCGCGATCGAGGAGTCCAAGGTGGACGCCGACATCGCGTACTGGAACATCGACGGCAACCTCTCCGACTCCGCGGTGCAGTCCAACCGCGGCAACGGCCAGTGGTGGCTGCTGAACGCGTACGCCTCGATGAGCGGCCACACGCTGAAGGTGACGCCGCCGTTCCCGGGCGAGAACTACACCATGCAGGGCGTCGCGACGCTGGACGAGAAGAAGAAGCAGTCCCGGCTGATCTTCGGCGGCTCCACCGGCAAGGGTCACATCACCTTCGCGGGCGTCCCGAAGAAGCTCTTCGGCGACCGCGTGCACGCCTGGGTGAAGGAGATCGACTGGAGCGGCCAGGTCGGTGACAACTCCGGCCCCAAGCTGCTCGCGGAGCAGAACCTGAAGGTCGGTGACGACGGCACGGTGGTCGTCGACTTCGGCGAGGGCGCACTGCCCGGGCTGAAGGAGTCCTCGGCCTACGAGATCGTCCTCAGCCCGGCCGGCGACGCGAAGGCCACGCAGTCCCCGCCCACGCGCCGGCAGGGTTCGTACGAGGCGGAGGACGCGGCCCACACCGGGTCCGGCTACTCCAAGAACGGCCCGGAGGGCTCGCCCCGTGACGTGTCGAAGTTCTACACCTCCGGCGGCTACGACGTGGGCGGCCTGCGCACCGGCTCCGACGTCACCCTCGACTTCACGGTGGACGTGCCCGAGGACGGCACCTACGACCTGAGCGTCTTCGCCAACTCCCTCAACACCTTCGACAAGGTGAAGGACCAGGGCCCGACCAACGTGTTCCTGCGGGTGGACGGCAAGGCGGACGGCGAGCAGGAGCTGTACCTGCCGCTCGGCTACAAGTGGGTGGTGTGGGACCACGCCGACACCAAGGTGAAGCTCACCAAGGGCAAGCACACCTTGACCCTGGCGGCGAGGAGCGCCGACGGGAAGCGCGTCACCCAGGGTGACGCCATCGTCGACCGTCTCACCCTCGCCCTGCCCTCGGCCTCGGCGAACACGCAGGTCTACGAGGGTGAGCTGGCCTGGCTGACCGGCGGGGCCCGTCCCGTCTACGACCTGCCGAAGCGGGCGGCCGGCGGATCGGGCGCGGCCCGGCTCGCCAAGGGCCAGACGGCCACGTTCTGGGTCTACTCACCCGCCGACCGCGAGGCCACCCTCAAGGTCGACACCCTCGGCGGATCGGGCGCCCGGCTCTCGGTCAACGGCCATGACGTGCTGCGCCTGGGCAAGGGCACGAGCGGCGTGGCGGTGTCCCTCTCGGGCGGCGTCAACAAGGTGACCCTGACCGGGGGTTCCTCCCCCACCCTCGTCGACCGTCTCCGTGTCACGCCCACCGAGGGCGCGCTCCCGGCGCGGACGTACGAGGCGGGGGACGCCGCACTCGCCGGGTCGGCCACGCTCACCCCGCTGTCCCTGGCCACCGCCGGCACGGCCGTCACCGGCATCGGCGGCGACCCGGGCAACGGCAACACGGCCACCTTCACCGTCACCGCCGACCGCGCCGGCCTGTACGCGCTGCGCGTGCGCTACTCCAACCCCGAGCAGGCCGAGGCCACCCACTACAACCCGGACCCGCTCGCCCGTCACGCCGACATCAGTGTCAACGGCGGCGAAGTGCGGCGCGTCGGCTTCCCGCACAGCTTCCACCAGAACAACTTCTGGGAGCTGACCGTCCCGGTCCAGTTGAAGAAGGGGCAGAACACGATCACCTTCCGCTCCGAGGAACTGCCCAACTTCGACGGCACCAGCTACGCCTCGGACACCTTCCCCGGCGTACCGCTCCGTTCCCGCTACGCGCCGCTGATCGACCGGATCGCCGTCGCGCCGTACGCGCGGGAGGTGCGATGAGCTAGCGGTCGGTCGCCCGGGTCCGTCGCGGCGGACCCGGGCGGCCCCGCGCCCGCGTTCAGTGGCCGCGTTCAGTGCCCGACGGGCGGCTCGAAGCAGCCGGTCTCCGGGTAGGGGCCGTTGGCCCGGGCCTCGAAATTGGTCTTCTGCACGAACGCCGTGACGCAGGCGTCGTCATGGACACGCAGCGCGACCCGCGTCCCCTCGGGCGTGACGTAGCCGTCGTTCTCCCAGCGCGGGGACATCGCCGCGACCGTGAGCGTCCCGCCGGTCCGCCTGCCGTCCCGGGTGACGCGCTCCTCCTCGTAGCCGAGCCGGAGCAGGGCGGTCCGCACCGACGCGGGGTCCCACGTCCGCTGCTTCCAGAGCCGTTCCAGTACGGGCCTGATACGGCCGGCCTCCCGCTCGGCGTCCTCCGCGTGGGCGGGGGTCATCTCGCCCGCCCGGCGGTAGGCGTTGTTCTCGTTGTAGTGCGGGGCCCCGTCACCGGCACCCGGCTCGACATACGGCGAGGCCCCCGCGGGAGCGGACGGCGACGGGGACGAGGAGGACGAGGGCGAGGGCGCAGACGTGCCGGGAGTCGCTCCTGCCGCCTCGTCCGACGCGTGCAGCCGGCCGCAGGCGGTGAGGGTGAGCGCCGCTGTGAGGACGAGGACCACGGCGCCGAGAGGAACACGCCGGACGGACGGTGAGGTGGACATGCGCCGACTCTCTCATCACGGACGGCCCGAGGGTCAGCGTTCGAACGTCCAGTGGACCGTCGGTTCCGTCGGCTTTCCCTCGACCTCGACCTCGACCACGCTGACGGGGATCTCGATCCGCCCGTCGTCGCTGCGCGCCGTGCAGGTTTCCCGGGCGCCGACGACCGCCTTGAGGTGGGTCGGGCAGGACACGTCGTGGATCTTCCGGCCGACCCAGGGCAGTGGGTGGTACCAGCCCTGGATGCGGCTCTCGATGATCGTGCGGTGGACGGCGGGGTGGCCGTCGACTGTCACGTACAGCCCGCCCCGGATCCGCTCGACCCTGGTGTGCTGTCTGTCCTTGGAGGCGAGAGCGTGGGTGATCACGCCTCCGACGGCGGCCACGGCGATCGCGCCGCCGACCGCGCCGACGACAAACCCGCTGTGCCGCATCACGTACTCCCAGGAAGCAGGCCTTGAGAACCCTAAGAACCCAAGGGGGGCGGAACGCCTGCTCCAGCCTCCCCCGCGCACCCCTCCGCCCGCCTCGGCCATACGGCCATACGCCCGCGCGGGGGCGGCCCACTCCCTCGGCCGATCGACCGATCCCGCCGCCGACGGCCCGGCATACCGTGATCGCATGAGAACCGCCTCCACCCGTGGCTGCGCCTGGGGCTTCGCCGTCGGCGCCCTGCTCATGGCGTCCGCCGCCGACGTGGCCGCCGCGACCGAATCCCGCGGCTCGACGGAGGCGACCGCGATCGTGCTCTCCACGGGTCTCGCGGCCGTGCTGTGGCCGGTCCGGCGAGCACCGCGGTGGCTCACCGTGCCGCTGCGCACCGCGGTCCCGGCAGTCGCCTCGGCGGCCTACACGCTGGCCTCGATCTCGATGGGCCGGCATGCCCCCTTCGGCCCGGGCGAAGTACTGGTCCTGCTGTGCCTGCTGTTCGTCGCGGTACGGCACTGCCCGCCCCGGTGGGCCCTGGCCTGCGCGGTCCTGGACGGCGCCGCCCTGCTCGCCACACCGGTCCGCCTCTTCGGGGTGACCGCGGAGGAGACACAGGCCCTGATGCTGGCGGGCCTGGTCCTGGTCGGCCTCACCGCGGGCCTCGCGGGCTACCTGCGGTCCCTGGACTACCGACGCGCCGTGGCCGTCACCGAGACGCGCCGCTCCGAGCGCCTCGCCATCGCCGCCGACCTGCATGACTTCGTGGCCCACCACGTCACCGGGATCCTGGTGCAGACGCAGGTGGCCCGCATGATGGCCGCCGACCGGCCGGGCGAGCTCGACCCGGTCCTCTCGACCATCGAACGCGCCGCCACCGAGGCGCTGGCCTCGATGCGCCGCACGGTCGGCGTGCTGCGCGACACCGGGACGGAGCCGGGCGGCCGCCGGCCGGCCGGCGACCTGGCGGGCATCGGCGAGCTCATCGACGGCTTCGCGGTCCCGGGGCAGCGGGTCACCCTGCGCCGCGATCCCGCCGTACCGGACGACCTGCCGCACGAGGTGCAGGCCGCCGCCTTCCGGGTCGTCCAGGAGGCGCTGACCAACGTACGGCGGCACGCGGCCGACGCCACCGAGGTCACCGTCGACCTGCGGTGCGACGGCCGCCGCCTGCACGTCGCCGTGACCGACAACGGCCGCGGCGGCACCCAGCTCCCCGACGCCGCCCGCGGCGGTGGCTTCGGCCTGGTCGGCCTCAAGGAGCGGGTGAGCGCCCTGAACGGCGATCTGCGCTGCGGCGCCCGCCCCGAGCACGGCTGGAACGTCCGGGCGGTCTTCCCGTTGCGGCTGCCGTGAAGCCTTTGTGCAGGGCCGATAGAGCTTCAACTCTCAAGATTCCCTTACGGTGCGGCGCCTGTGACAGTGGAGACAAGGGGAGACCACACAACGCCAAGCCAAGCCATTTGGACACGAGTTGACGCACAACCAACACTCCCGCACCGCCATGGGCACGATCCTGGTCCCCGTCCTCGTGGGAACCCTGACCCTCGGCGCCGCCGTGATCCCCACCCTGACCTCCTATGCCGGCGCACCGGACACCGGCGGCCGGGGCGACTACATCCAGCCGACCGTCTCGGTGCAGCGGGAACAGCAGCGCCCCCTTCCCGCACCGTCCCCGCTGCCGGCCCCGTCCGCTCCGACGGGACTCGACGCCGACCCTCCCGTCCCGGGTTCCTGACGGACCGCGGCACCGGACGCCCCCGGTCACCGGCCGTGCAACCCCCTCGCAACCTCGCTCCTGCTGCACTCGTCCCATGGCCGAAGAACCCACGTACGCCCCCGTCGACGAGGTCCCCCGCGTCGAGCTCACCCCCGCGGCCGCCGAACTCCTCAGACGACTGCGGGAGACGCACGGCCCCCTGATGTTCCACCAGTCCGGCGGCTGCTGCGACGGCAGCGCCCCCATGTGCTACCCGGCCGGCGAGTTCCGGACCGGCGGCTCCGACGTCCTGCTCGCGGAGCTGGAGGTCGCGGGGGTGGAGGAGCCGGTGACGTTCTGGATGTCGCGCAGCCAGTACGAGGCGTGGAGCCACACCCGGCTGATCGTCGACGTCGTCGAGGGCCGGGGCAGCGGTTTCTCCCTGGAGGCACCCGAGGGGGTGCGTTTCCTCACCCGTTCGCGGGTCGTCGGCGCCTAGACACCGCGCCGGTCACGACACTCTGGTGCACTTCCCCTGAGTCCTGGGACAGTCGACGAGACATCAGGGGGGATCTGTGACACACCGTCAAAGACAGGGCAGAGCAGGCAGAACGGCACTGACGTTAGCCGCGGTACTCGGCACGCTGGCCGGTGCGGCCCTGGTGGGGGCGGCACCGGCCGGCGCCGTGTCGAGCCGGGTGACGCTCGCGCCGGGCGTCGCCTACGAGCGGTTCGACATCCGGGCGGCCAGGGGTGTCACCCGCGCCCACGTCATCAGCGTCGACCTGCGCAAGCCGGGCGTACGGCTGGATCTGCTGTACCCGGGGAAGGTGGCCTCCCGGTCCACCGTCTCCGCCATGGCCGACGCGGCCGGTGCCGTGGCCGGGGTCAACGGCGACTTCTTCAACATCAGTGAGACGCAGCACCCGGGCGTCGAGGCGACCGGCGCGAGTGTGGGCCCGGCCATCGCTCAAGGCCGGGTCCTCAAGGGGGCGGTGCCGAACGGCCAGCGCTTCGGCCCCGCGCTGCCGCCGGGCACGAGCACCGAGGACGTCATCGGCGTCGGTGTCGACCGCAGGGCCCGCCTGGACGCTCTGGCCCTGGACGGTTCGATCCGCACGCCCGTGGGACGGCTGCCGCTCGGCGGGCTCAACCAGTACGCACTGCCGGAGGGTTCCATCGGCGCCTTCACCTCCGACTGGGGCTCCGCCTCCCGGGTGCGGGCCACCTGCGGCACGGACACGGACCGGGCGGCGCCGTGCAGCACGGACACCTACGAGGTGACGGTCCGCCGCAACAAGGTCGTGTCGATGTCCGACATCCCCGGCGGGGGTCCCATCGCCGCGGGCACCACGGTCCTGGTCGGCCGGGAGGAGGGCGCGCGGCAGTTGCGGAAGTTCTTCACGGGCGAGCCGGTGAAGGTGGTGCGCCGGCTGGTGGCGTCGGCGTCCCGGGTGCCGTACCGGTTCGCGCTCGGCGGCTATCCGGTCCTCAGGGGCGGCAGGCCGCTGCCCGGTCTGGACGCCACGATCTCGGCGGTGCGCACCGCGGTGGGTGTCGCGGACGGCGGGCGGCGTCTGCTGCTGCTCGCGGTGGACGGCTCGCCCGCGTACCGGTCCGGTCTGACGATCGCCGAAGTGGCGTCGACCATGCGGGAGTTGGGCTCCGTGGACGCCTTCAGCCTGGACGGCGGCGGCTCCTCTGCCCTGGTCGCCCGCGCACCGGGCGCGAGCGGGGTCACCGTGCGCAACAACCCGAGCGCCGGGGCCGAACGCCCCGTCCCGAACGGGATCGGGGTGTTCGTGACCCGCTGACGCTCACGGTCTGAGGCTGCTGACGATGTCCGCGGTGGCCGTGAGGCCGCCACTGATGGTGGGCGCGATGCTGGTGCTCGCCAGATAGAAGCCGAGCAGCATGCACACCATCGCGTGGGAGAACTTCAGTCCGCCGCTGCGCAGGAAGACCACCGCCAGGATCACCAGCAGCAGCACCACAGAGATGGAAACGGCCATTGTCGACTCCTCCGCCACGCCGCTTCGCCCTTTTCACGACGTTCGGCCGCAAGTGTGGCGTAGCGGAGGGTTCGTCCGTGCGGATGAGCTGTCCGCCGAACGTGTGGTGTCCTACGCCGACCGGTGGGCGTCGAGGAAGGCCTCCAGGCCCGCGAGGTCGTCGGTGTTGATGTGGTCGACGTCGGCGGCGAGCAGTTCGCTCCACACCGCGTCCCGGGCGGGTCCCGCCACGTCCGGCGTCGCCCACAGCCGGACCCGCTGGCCGCGCGCGTGGGCCGTCCGGACGATGCCGCGCAGCTTCTGCCGCTCGGCGTCGGGGAAGGCGCCGACGCCCGTCCAGGTGAAGTTGAGCGTCCAGTTGTCGGAGATCAGCGGGATGAAGGAGGCGGGCGCCGGGCCGCCCAGGTCGGCGAGACGGCCGTCGTAGAAGGCCCGGCGGACGGTCTGGGCCTCCATCGGCGCCCGGGCCGCGCGGTCGCCGGAGATCACGGCGGTGACCGGGCCGCGGTGGACGCGGCCGTGGGCGTACGTGGTGAACAGGTGCTTGTAGCGCTTGAGATGCCGGTCGAGTTCGAGGTACGTCGAGGAGCCCTCGGTCTTGATGTCGATCAGCAGTTGCAGCGGGCGGCGGTCGCCCCGGTACACGGACCCGTGGTGGGCCCGGACGCGGGCGGCCAGCGGGTCGAGGTAGAGGGATTCGAGGGTGCGGCTCGGGTCGAGGTCCTCGGGGTCGTGGGCGACGAGGAGTTGGTCGCCGACGAGGTAGATGTCGGCCTCGACGCTGCCGAAGCGGTGGTCGAGGGCGTCGAAGAGGGGGCGCGGGTGCTCGTAGTCGTTGTGGGCGTGCGCGCGCCACAACGGGCGGCGGTGACGGTGCTGTTCCCCGGCCGCCGCACGCGTGACGGGCACGGCGACCGCGCCCGCGAGGGCGGCGCCGAAGGTGGTGAGGACTCTGCGGCGGGTGGTGAGTGCCATGCTCTGCCTCCCTGACAGGACATTCGGATCGCTGTGAGTATGCGATCCGAAGGCGCCCGAAGTGCAGGGCCGGGAGAGGAGTTGGCCGGACTGCCGCTGTCCGTTCACCTCGTCGGCGCCGGGGACGGCGGGGGTCACGAAAAAGCCCGCCCCTGGTGGGGCGGGCTTTCCCGGGTGAACGTCAGGGGGCGCGCAGGTCGACGAGTTCGGCCAGCGCCTCGCGGTGGGCGCCCGCCGTGCCGTAGGCGATCGAGTCGGCCTTGGCCCGCTTGAGATACAGGTGGATCGGGTGCTCCCAGGTCATGCCGATGCCGGCGTGCAGTTGCAGCGCCTCCTCGGCGGCGTGCACGGCGACCGACGCCGCGTAGGCCTGGGCGACGGCGACCGCGACCTCGACGTCCACGCCGGTGGCGAGCGCGTCGGCGGCGTTGCGGGCGGCGGCACGGAGGTTGACGACCTCCAGCCACAGCTGGGCGAGCCGGTGCTTGAGCGCCTGGAAGCCGCCGACGGGCCGGTTGAACTGCTTGCGCTCCTTGAGGTAGCGCACGGTCTCCGTCAACGCCCACTCGGCGAGCCCGAGTTGCTCGGAGGCGAGCAGCCCGGCGGCGGAGCGCAGGGCGCGGCGGACGGCGGGTTCGGCGTCGCCGAGCAGGCGGCCCGGGGCACCGTCGAGCACGATCTTCGCCACCGGCCGGGTCAGGTCCAGGGACACCTGCCCGGTGATCGTGGCCGAGTCGGCGTCGACCGCGTACAGGCCGCCGTCGTCGGCGGGCACCAGCAGCACGTCGGCGACGGCCGCGTCCGCGATCGCGGTCAACTCGCCGTGCAGGGCGCCGCCTTCATGGCGCACGACCTGGTAGGCACGGCCCGCCGCCACGTTCTGCGCGACGGCGAGCGCTCCGATCCGCCGCCCGGAGGCCAGCTCGGCGAGCAGGTCGTCGGCGCCGCAGGCCAGCAGCGCCTCGGTGGCGATGACGGCACTCGTCAGATAGGGCACGGGAGCGACCGCGCGCCCCAGCTCCTCCATCACCACGGCGACTTCGCGGTGCGTGGCGCCCTGGCCGCCGCGCGACTCGGGCACCAGCAGGCCCGCCAGGCCCATGCCGTCGGCGAGGGCCTTCCAGGCCGCGAGGTCGTGCGGGGCGTCGGACTCGGCGCGGGCGATGACGCCGGGCGCGTCGCAGTGGTCGGCGAGCAGGTCCCGTACGGCGGAGCGCAGGGCCTCTTCCTCCTCCGAGTACAGCAGGTCGGGCGCCTTCGTCATCGGGCCAGGTCCTTCCATGCGACGTCCTTGTCGGTGCGCGGCTCGGACGGCAGGCCCAGCACGCGCTCGGCGACGATGTTCAGCAGGACCTCGCTGGTCCCGCCCTCGATGCTGTTGCCCTTGGAGCGCAGATAGCGGTAGCCGGCGTCGCGGCCGGTGAAGTCCACCAGCTCAGGGCGGCGCATGGTCCAGTCGTCGTACAACAGGCCTTCCTCGCCGCGGAGTTCGACCTCCAGGCCGCTGATCTCCTGGTTGAGGCGGGCGAAGGCGAGCTTCATGCCGGCGCCCTCGGGGCCGGGCTGGCCGGCCACGAGCTGCTGGCGCAGGCGTTCGCCGGTGAGGCGGGCGACCTCGGCGTCGACCCACAGCTTCAGCAGCCGCTGGTGCAGGTCGTGGGTGCGCAGGTCGGGGCGCTCGCGCCAGGTCTTCGCGACCGGGCCGATCATGCCGCCCTCGCGGGGCAGCCGCATGCCGCCGATGGCGACGCGTTCGTTGTTCAGGGTGGTCTGCGCGACCCGCCAGCCGTCGCCGACCTCGCCGAGGCGGTGGGAGTCGGGGATGCGGACGTCGGTGAGGAAGACCTCGTTGAACTCGGCCTCGCCGGTGATCTGGCGCAGCGGCCGGACCTCGACGCCCGGGTCGGTCATGTCGCAGAGGAAGTAGGTGATGCCCGCGTGCTTGGGCACGTCCGGGTCGGTGCGCGCGATGAGGATGGCCCAGCGGGCGTTGTGCGCGCTGGAGGTCCACACCTTCTGCCCGTTGACGACCCAGCCGTCGCCCTCGCGGACGGCTCGGGTGCCGAGCGCGGCGAGGTCGGATCCGGCGCCGGGCTCGCTGAACAGCTGGCACCACACCTCCTCGCCGGTCCACAGCGGTCGCAGATAGCGCTGCTTCTGCTCCTCCGTGCCGTACTTCAGGATCGTCGGCGCGGCCATGCCCAGGCCGATGCCGATGCGCCGCGGGTCGTTGTCGGGGGCGCCGGCCGCCTCCAGCTCGGTGTCCACGACGACCTGGAGGGAGCGCGGCGCGCCCAGTCCGCCGAGGCCCTCGGGGTAGTGCACCCAGGCGAGCCCGGCGTCGAAGCGGGCCCTGAGGAAGTCGAGCCTGTCGGTGGTCGCGGGCGGGTGTGCGGCCAGCAACTCGGCGGTGCGGCGCTTGAGTTCGGCTGCGTCGGTCATGCCCCGGCTCCTTCCGTCGGCAGGACGGCGATCCGGCCGGTGGTGACCCCGTCGCCGACCCGCTGGACCGCGGCGGCGGCCTCGGCCAGCGGCACCCGCTCGCTGACCAGCGGCTTGATCGCGCCCCGGGCGGCGAGTTCGGTGAGCTGCTCGTGGCAGTGCCGGACCAGCTTGGGGTTCTTGGTGTTGTACAGGCCCCAGTGCAGTCCGAGGACCGCGTAGTTCTTCACCAGGGCGTGGTTGAGCGCGGGGCTGGGGATCGTCCCGCTCGCGAAGCCGACGACGACGATCCGGCCCTCGAAGGCGACGACCTTGGCGGACTGGGTGTAGGCCTCGCCGCCCACGGGGTCGTAGATCACGTCGGCGCCCCGGCCCCCGGTGGCCTCCTTGACCGCGGCGACGACGTCCTCGCTACGCCGGTCGATCACCAGGTCGCAGCCCAGCTCCCGGGCGACGGCGGCCTTGTCGGCGCCGCCGACGACACCGATCACCCGCGCGCCGGCCGCCTTGCCGAGCTGCACGGCCGCGCTGCCGACCCCTCCTGCGGCAGCGTGGACGAGCAGCGTCTCGCCGGCCTCCAGACCGGCCCGGCGGTGCAGGCCGAACCAGCCGGTCTGGTAGCCGATGTGCAGGGCGGCCGCCTCGGCGTCGTCCAGCGAGTCGGGCGCGGGCAGCAGGGCGGCGCTGTCCGCGACGGCGTACTCGGCGAAGCCGCCGTGGGGCAGTGCGGGGTTGGCGATGACCCTCCGACCGTCCTCGGTCTCGCCGCAGATCTCCACACCGGGGGTGAACGGCAGCGGGGGCCTGACCTGGTAGTGGCCGCGGACCATGAGCACGTCCGGGAAGTTGATGTTGGCGGCACGCACCTTCAGCAGGACCTGGCCGTCACCGGGCGTGGGCCGCGCCACGTCCTCCAGGCGCATCACCTCGCCCGGCTCGCCGTTCTCGTGCACTTGCCATGCCTGCATGCGGTGCCTCCACGGGACTGCGTCGTCGTACCGGAGCCATGACCGGGGTATGAACCGGCGTCACCGCATACTAAGCGGTCGCTTGCCATGAGGGAACCGTCGGCGTCAGTCGTCTTCGCCACCCCTGCGCTTCGGCCGCGCCCGCACGTGCATCCGCTCCCCCTGCGGCCCGAACAGACTCAGGAACTCCACCGGCCCCTCCCCCGTCGACCCGAACCAGTGCGGCACCCGGGTGTCGAACTCCACCGCCTCCCCGGCGGTCAGCACGATGTCGTGGTCACCGAGGACCATCCGCAGCCGCCCCGCCATCACGTACAGCCACTCGTAGCCCTCATGGGTCCGCGGCTCCGGCTCGGCCTGTTCCTGCGGCACCAGCACCTTGAAGGCCTGGAGGCCGCCCGGCTGCCGGGTCAGCGGCCAGTACGTGCGCCCGTGCCGCCTGATCGGCTCGGCCCGCACCCGGGGATCGCGCACCGCGGGCGCGGCCACCAGCTCGTCCAGCGCCACCTCGTGCGCCCGCGCGATCGGCAGCAGCAGCTCCAGGCTGGGCTTGCGCAGCCCGGACTCCAGCCGGGAGAGCGTGCTCACCGAGATGCCGGTCGCCTCGGACAGACCGGCCAGCGTCGCCCCCCGCTCCTTGCGGATCCGCCGCAGCCGGGGGCCGACCTCCGCGAGGACCTCGTCCATACCGTCGTCGTCACTCATGACTCCATTGCAGTTTCGGCAAACACATTTGTCAATGCGGCATTGGGAGAGCGACTGTCGCAGTGGAGGTGGTCACCCATGACCCAGAACAACATCCACATCAGCGACAGCGACAGCGACTCGTACGAGGTGGTCGTCGTCGGGGGCGGCGCGGCCGGACTGTCCGCCGCGCTGGTCCTGGGCCGGGCCCGGCGCCGGACGCTGGTCGTCGACGCGGGCGAACCGCGCAACGCGCCCGCCGCGCACATGCAGGGCTATCTGTCCCGGGACGGCATGTCCCCGGCCGACTTCCTGGCGGTGGGCCGCGAGGAGATCGCCCGCTACGGCGTCGAGCTCGTGCGCGACCGGGTGGTGGACGTGACGGAGGGCTTCGCCGTGGAGCTGGCGGGCGGACGCACCGTACGGGCCCGGCGCCTGGTGATCGCGACCGGCCTGAAGGACGAGCTGCCCGAGGTCCCCGGACTCGCCGAGCGCTTCGGCCGCGATGTGCTGCACTGCCCGTACTGCCACGGCTGGGAGGTGCGCGACCGGGCCTTCGGCGTGCTCGCCACCAGCCCGCTCAGCGTCCACCAGGCGCTGATCGTGTCCCAGTGGTCCAAGGACGTGACCCTCTTCCTGCACACCGTCGCCGAGGAGGAGCTGTCGGACGACGATCTGCGCAGGCTCGCCGCGGCCGGTGTGAAGGTGGTGCCCGGCGAGGTCGCGGAGGTCCTGGCCGACGACGACCGGCTCACCGGCGTACGGCTCGGCAACGGCACCGCGCACGAGCGCGAGGTGCTCTTCGTGGCGCCCCGGGCGGTGCCCCAGACCGATCTGCTGCGGCGCCTGGGCGCCGAGCTGGTCGAGACGCCGTTCGGCGCCTACCCCGTGGTCGACGAGACGGGCCTGACGACGGTGCCGGGGGTGTGGTCCGCGGGGAACGCGCGGGGGTTCGCGGAGCAGGTCGTGAACGCGGCGGCCGGCGGGTACCGGGCCGGTGCCACGATCAACGGCGAGTTGCTGATGAAGGACCTCGACGCGGCCGTCAGGGTGTAGAGCGCCCGCCTCCGGTGCACCATGGCTGCATGCTGCTGACCCGGCTGGCCCGTGTGTCCCAGGAGGTGGCCGCCACCTCGGCGCGCTCCCGGAAGATCGCGCTCCTCGCCGAGCTGTTCCGGGACGCCGAGCCGGCGGACGTGCCGATCGTCATCCCGTATCTCGCCGGACGGCTGCCCCAGGGGCGGCTGGGCGTCGGCTGGAAGGTGCTGAGCCGTCCGGTCGCCCCGGCCGCCGAGCCGACGCTGACCGTGCGCGAGGTGGACGCCCTGCTCGGCGCGCTGGGCAAGGTCTCGGGCGCCGGTTCGCAGGCCGAACGGGCCCGGCTGGTCGGGGAGCTGATGGCCGCGGCGACGGAGGACGAGCAGCGCTTCCTGCTCGGCCTGATCAGCGGCGAGGTGCGGCAGGGCGCGCTGGACGCGGTCGCGATCGAAGGGCTCGCCCAGGCGACCGAGGCGCCGTCGGCGGACGTACGGCGGGCGGTGATGCTCGCGGGCTCGCTCCAGACGGTGGCCGAGGCCCTGCTCGCGGACGGTCCCCCGGCGCTCGACCGCTTCCGGCTGACCGTGGGCCGGCCGGTGCTGCCGATGCTCGCCCACAGTGCCTCCTCGGTCGCCGAGGCGGTCGACAAGCTCGGCGCCTGCGCGGTCGAGGAGAAGCTGGACGGCATCCGCGTCCAGATCCACCGCGACGGCGAGGTCGTACGGCTGTACACCCGCACCCTCGACGACATCACCGACCGGCTGCCCGAACTGACCTCCGCCGCCCTGGAGTTGAGGGGCGAGCGGTTCATCCTGGACGGGGAGGTCATCGCCTTCGACGAGGACGGCCGCCCGCGTTCCTTCCAGGAGATCGCCGGCCGGGTCGGCTCCCGCGTGGACGTGACCACGGCGGCCGAGACGGTCCCGGTCTCCCCCGTCTTCTTCGACGCGCTGTCCGTCGACGGCCGCGACCTGCTCGACCTGCCGTTCGGCGAACGGCACGCGGAGCTGGCCCGGCTGGTGCCCGAGCCGATGCGGGTGCGCCGCACGGTGGTGGCGGGCCCCGAGGACGTCTCCGCGGCGGAGGAGTTCCTCGCCGAGACCCTCAAGCGCGGCCACGAAGGGGTCGTGGCCAAGTCCCTCGACGCCCCCTACAGCGCGGGCCGGCGCGGCGCGTCCTGGCTGAAGGTCAAGCCCGTGCACACCCTCGACCTGGTGGTCCTGGCCGCCGAGTGGGGCCACGGCCGCCGCACCGGCAAGCTCTCCAACCTCCACCTCGGCGCCCGCACCGCCGACGGCGGCTTCGCCATGCTCGGCAAGACCTTCAAGGGCATGACGGACGCCATGCTCACCTGGCAGACCGAACGGCTCCAGGAGCTGGCCGTGGACACCGCCGGCCACGTGGTGACCGTACGCCCGGAGCTCGTCGTGGAGATCGCCTACGACGGTCTGCAGAAGTCCACCCGCTACCCGGCCGGCGTCACCCTGCGCTTCGCCCGTGTCGTCCGCTACCGGGAGGACAAGCGGCCGCAGGACGCGGACACGGTCGAGACCCTGCTCGCCGCCCATCCGGAGGTACGGCCGTGAAGCGCAGCGCGGGCCTGCTGCTGTTCCGCCACACCGACCGCGGCCTGGAGGTGTTGCTCGGCCATATGGGCGGCCCCTTCTTCGCCCGCCGTGACGCCGGGGCGTGGACCGTCCCGAAGGGCGAGTACGACCCCGAGGAGCCCGCGTGGGACGCGGCCCGCCGCGAGTTCCAGGAGGAGCTGGGCCTGCCGCCGCCGGACGGAGAGGCGCTGCCGCTCGGTGAGGTCCGGCAGACCAACGGCAAGATCGTCACGGCGTGGGCGGTGGAGGCGGACCTCGATCCGGCCACCGTCGTCCCGGGCACCTTCCGCATGGAGTGGCCCCCGAAGTCCGGCGAGTTCCAGGACTTTCCCGAGCTGGACCGCGTCGAGTGGTTCGGCCTGGACCGGGCGCGGGCCGTGATCGTGAAGGCTCAGGCGGCGTTTCTCGATCGACTGGCGGAGCACTCGGGCTGAGCATCCGCGTACGCGTTGCGGTGACCGGCGCGGCGCGGGAAGGTCGAAACACAGTCCGCTCTTCAGGAGGTCGGTCATGCCCATCGCGACGGTGAACCCGGCGAACGGCGAGACGCTCAAGACGTACGAGGCCATGGGCGCGGAGGAGATCGAGCGCCGGCTCCAGCTGGCGGAGGCCACCTTCCGCACCTATCGCACGACGACCTTCGACGAGCGCGCCCGGCTGCTGCGCCGGGCCGCCGAGCTGCTCGACGAGGACCAGCGGGACATCGCCCGGGTCATGACCACCGAGATGGGCAAGCCGGTCAAGCAGGCCCGCGCCGAGGCCGCGAAGTGCGCCAAGGCGATGCGCTGGTACGCCGACCACGCCGCCGAGCTGCTCGCCGACGAGGAGCCCTCCGCCGACGACGTGAAGGACTCCGGCGCCTCCCGCGCCCTGGTCCGCTACCGGCCGCTGGGACCGGTGCTCGCGGTGATGCCGTGGAACTTCCCGCTGTGGCAGGTGGTCCGCTTCGCCGCCCCCGCCCTGATGGCGGGCAACGTGGGCCTGCTCAAGCACGCCTCGAACGTCCCGCAGACCGCCCTCTACCTGGAGGACCTGTTCCACCGCGCGGGCTTCTCCGAGGGCACCTTCCAGACCCTGCTGATCGGCTCCGGCGCGGTCGACGACATCCTCCGCGACGACCGCGTCAAGGCGGCCACGCTCACCGGCAGCGAGCCCGCCGGCCGGGCCGTCGCCTCCACCGCCTCCGAGATGATCAAGAAGACGGTGCTGGAACTGGGCGGCAGCGACCCCTTCGTCGTGATGCCGTCCGCCGACATCGACCGCGCCGCCGAGATCGCGGTGACCGCCCGGGTGCAGAACAACGGCCAGTCCTGCATCGCCGCCAAGCGGTTCATCGTCCACACGGACGTGTACGACGCCTTCGCCGAACGCTTCGTGCGCGGCATGCAGACGCTGAAGGTCGGCGACCCGCTGCAGGAGGACACCGAGATCGGCCCGCTGGCCAGCGAGCAGGGCCGGGCGGACCTGGAGGAACTCGTCGACGACGCCACCCGCGCCGGCGCCCGCGCACTGTGCGGCGGCGAACGGCCCGACCGCGAGGGCTGGTACTACCGGCCGACCGTCCTCACCGGCATCACCCGCGAGATGCGCATCCACCGCGAGGAGGCCTTCGGCCCGGTCGCCACGCTGTACCGCGCGGCCGACCTGGACGAGGCCGTGCTCATCGCCAACGACTCGCCGTTCGGGCTGAGTTCCAACGTCTGGACGCGGGACGAGGCCGAGATCGACCGGTTCGTACGGGATCTGGAGGCCGGCGGTGTGTACGTCAACGGGATGACCGCCTCCCACCCGGCGTTCCCGTTCGGCGGGGTCAAGCGGTCCGGATACGGGCGTGAGCTGTCCGGGCACGGAATCCGCGAGTTCTGCAACATCACGACGGTTTGGCACGGAGCGTGACGCTTGCGCAGCTACGATCCCGGGTGTGAACCGCGAAGTGACTCTGCCTCTGATCGTCGATGACCGCGGGACCTTGCAAGTGGCTGCCGCCGATGTGAGCAAGCTTTTGCGGACCGTGGGTGGGCGGTGGCTGCATCTTGTCGAGGCCGGGGAAGAGGGGCTGGACGAGGACACGGTTGCCGCGCTGACGATCGAGCTGGCGAAGCTTGCCGATCGGATTGATGTGGCGTGTATTGCGCACAGTAGCGGGGGTGCGCCGTAGGGGGTCTGTTCGTCGCCGGGTGCTGGTTCGTTGTGGCTGGTCGCGCAGTTCCCCGCGCCCCTGGAGGGGCGCCTGCAGTCATCCCGCGTTTGGAGTAGTCCCGCGCGAAGTCGTCTGTCCCTCGGGTGAAGGTGGACTGGACCACTCTCTGAGGCGAAAGCAGGCACGGTTCATGGCGACTTTGTGCAGACCCTCGGTGTCCGTTCCGGAGTATGTGATCACGATGGAGGAGACGCTGGAGCTGGCGCGCTCCCGTCACGCGGACCACCCCCAACTGCCGCTGGCCCTCCGGCTGATCGAGAACACGGGGGTGCGCACCCGGCACATCGTGCAGCCCATCGAGGAGACGCTGAAGCACCCCGGGTTCGAGGAGCGCAACAAGATCTACGTGGCCGAGGCGAAGGCGCGGGTGCCGTCGGTGGTGCAGCGGGCGCTGGACGACGCGGAGCTGCTCACCCGCGACATCGACGTGATCATCTACGTGTCGTGCACGGGCTTCATGATGCCCTCGCTGACCGCCTGGCTGATCAACGAGATGGGCTTCGAGGCCACCACCCGGCAGATACCCATAGCCCAGCTGGGCTGTGCGGCCGGCGGTGCCGCCATCAACCGGGCGCACGACTTCTGCTCGGCCTACCCGGAGGCCAACGCCCTCATCGTGGCCTGCGAGTTCTGCTCGCTGTGCTACCAGCCCACCGACCTCGGCATCGGATCGCTGCTCTCCAACGGCCTGTTCGGCGACGGGATCGCCGCCGCGGTGGTGCGGGGCCAGGGCGGCGAGGGCATCGCGCTCGAACGCAACGGCTCGTACCTGATCCCCAAGACCGAGGAGTGGATCATGTACGACGTCCGGGCCACCGGCTTCCACTTCCTGCTGGACAAGCGGGTGCCGGCCACCATGGAGCCACTCGCCCCGGCACTGCGGGACCTCGCGGGGCTGCACGGCTGGGACGCGGCCGACCTGGACTTCTACATCGTCCACGCCGGCGGTCCCCGCATCCTCGACGACCTCAGCACGTTCCTCCAGGTCGACCCGCACGCCTTCCGGTTCAGCCGGGCCACGCTCACCGAGTACGGCAACATCGCCAGCGCCGTCGTCCTGGACGCGCTGCGCCGGCTTTTCGACGAGGGCGGCGCCCACGACCGGGCGCGCGGACTGCTCGCCGGGTTCGGCCCCGGCATCACCGCGGAGATGTCCCTCGGCCGCTGGCAGCGGGCGGACACCAGGACGGCCGTGCGTGACGGCAGGACGGTTGTACGGGGCGACAGGACGGCTGTGAGTACGGCATGACGGAAGAGACGCTCACCGAGACCCTCCCACCGGTCCGGGACTGGCCCGCGCTCGATCTGACCGGCGTGGACTTCGACCCGGTCCTCACCGAGCTGATGCGGGAGGGCCCGGTCACCCGGATCAGGCTGCCCAACGGCGAGGGCTGGGCCTGGCTGGTCACCCGCCACGACGACGTGCGCATGGTGACCAACGATCCCCGGTTCGGCCGCGAGGCCGTGATGGACCGGCAGGTCACCCGGCTCGCCCCGCACTTCATCCCGGCCCGGGGCGCGGTCGGCTTCCTGGACCCGCCCGACCACACCCGGCTGCGCCGCTCGGTCGCCGCCGCGTTCACGGCACGCGGGGTGGAGCGGGTGCGCGAGAGGTCCCGCCGCCTGCTGGACGACCTCGTCGACGAGATGCTCCAGGACGGCCCGCCCACCGACCTCGTCGCCACGGTCCTCACCCCCTTCCCCATCGCCGTGATCTGCGAGCTGATGGGCGTCCCGGCCGCCGACCGGCACGGTATGCACACCTGGACCCAGCTGATCCTGTCCTCCTCGCACGGCGCCCAGGTCAGCGAGAAGGCCAAGAACGAGATGGGCGCCTACTTCGCGGACCTCATCGGGCTCCGCGAGGGCAGCACGGCCGGGGACGTCACCTCGCTGCTCGGTGCCGCCGTGGGCCGGGAGGAGATCACGCTGGAGGAGGCCGTGGGGCTCGCGGTGCTCCTCCAGATCGGCGGTGAGGCGGTCACCAACAACAGCGGCCAGATGTTCTACCTCCTGCTGACCTGCCCCGACCTCGCCGAACGGCTGCGCGCCGAGCCGGAGATCCGCCCGAAGGCCATCGACGAGCTGCTGCGCTACATCCCGCACCGCAACGCGGTCGGCCTCTCCCGGATCGCCCTGGAGGACGTGGAGATCCGGGGCCACCGCATCCGGGCGGGCGACGCGGTGTACGTGTCCTACCTGGCCGCCAACCGCGACCCGGAGGTCTTCCCGGACCCGGAGACCATCGACCTCTCCCGCAGCCCCAACCCCCACGTGTCCTTCGGCTTCGGCCCGCACTACTGTCCGGGCGGCATGCTGGCCCGCCTGGAATCCCAACTCCTCGTCGACGCGCTGCTGGACCGCGTGCCGGGTCTGAGGTTGGCCGTACCGCCCGGCGAAGTCCCCTTCAAGAAGGGCGCCTTGATCCGCGGCCCCGAGGCGCTCCCGGTGACCTGGTGACGGCCGCCGAAGGACTCCTGGTCCCACCGGGTCACGGCCGGGTCGTCCAGACACCGGCCCAGCACGTCACCTTCAAGGTGACCGGTTCCCACTCCCGGATGGCCTCCACCTTCGAGGTCATCGTGCCCCCGGGCTTCGACGTGGGCGCCCACGTCCACACCCGCAGCGAGGAGCTCTTCTACGTCCTCGACGGCGAGCTGGACGTCCTCGCCTTCGAGCCGAGGGTACGGACCCCGGACAACTGGCAGCGCTGGGAGTCCGGTTCCGGCAATCGGGTCGTCCGGGCGACCCCGGGCACAGTCATCGTCGTACCCCCCGGGTGTCCGCACGCCTTCGCCAACCCGACGGACACCCCGGCGAAGATGTTCTTCCAGGCGAGCCCGCCCCCGGACCACGAGCGGTACTTCGAGGAGCTCCTGGAGATCCTGGACGGCGGGGGCCCACCGGATCACGCGGCGATCGAGCAACTCCGGTCGAGATACGACATCGAGCAACTGACACCGTTGCGATGCCCCACCTAGGGGCGCGGGGAACTGCACGACCAGCCCTCACAACCCGCAGCCGCACAACTACCGAATGGACATCCCCGAGAGCGTCCGCGCAATCACCAGCCGCTGGATCTCACTCGTCCCCTCGAAGATCGTGTAGATCGCCGCATCCCGATGCATCCGCTCCACCGGATACTCCCGCGTGTAGCCGTTACCACCCAGAATCTGCACGGCCTGCGCGGTGACCTTCTTCGCCGTCTCGCTCGCGAACAGCTTGGACATCGACCCCTCGGCGGCCGTGAACTGCTTGCCGCTGATCGCCATCCAGGAGGCACGCCACACCAGCAGCCGGGCCGCGTCGATGGACGTCCGCATGTCGGCGAGCTGGAAAGCCACACCCTGGTTGTCGATGATCGGCCGCCCGAACTGCTCCCGAGTCTTGGCGTAGTCGAGGGCGACTTCATAAGCAGCCCGAGCCGTGCCGACCGCCATGGCTCCTACCGCAGGGCGACTCGCCTCGAACGTGGCCATCGCCGCGTTCTTCACCCGCTCACCGCCGGCGGCCTTCGCGCGTTCGCGGGCCCGTGCCAGCCGCTCGTCCAGCTTCTCCTTGCCGCCGAGGAGGCAGGAGCCGGGGACCCGTACGTCCTCCAGGACGACCTCGGCGGTGTGCGAGGCGCGGATGCCGTGCTTCTTGAACTTCTGCCCCTGGGACAGCCCCGGCGTGTTCGGCGGGACGATGAAGGAGGCGTGGCCCTTGGAGCCCAGCTCCGGGTCGACCACGGCGACGACGACATGGACGTTGGCGATGCCGCCGTTGGTCGCCCAGGTCTTCGTGCCGTTGAGGATCCACTCGTCCTTGGCCTCGTCGTACACCGCGCGGGTGCGCATGGAGGCGACGTCGGAGCCGGCGTCCGGCTCGGAGGAGCAGAAGGCCGCGACCTTGACATCGTTGACATCGCCGTACATCTGGGGGATCCAGGTGCCGACCTGTTCCTCGGTGCCGTTGGCGAGGACGCCGACGGCGGCGAGGCCGGTGCCGACGATGGAGAGGGCGATGCCCGCGTCACCCCAGAAGAGTTCCTCCATGGCCATGGGTATGCCGAGACCGGTCGGGTCGAAATACTGCTGGGCGTAGAAGTCCAGGGAGTAGATGCCGACCTTCGCCGCCTCCTGGATGACCGGCCAGGGAGTCTCCTCACGCTCGTCCCATTCGGCGGCCGCGGGGCGGATCACATCGGCGGCGAAACCGTGCAGCCAGTCCCTGACCTCCTTCTGTTCGTCGTTGAGCTCCATGGTGAACTCGGCCATGTCCCCTCCAGAGGCGACGCACGTGCGGGTTACCGACGGTGTTACTAACGGTAACACCGAGTCTGTTACTGGTCGGTAGGAAAAGTCAACTCCTACCGACCGGTCGGCAGCCCGTTCGATGCAAGGGCCATCCGAAGTGTTAGTTTGCGCAGGCGTTACCTGATTCAGCACCGGTGGGGGAGATTTCATGGACACCACACAGCGGACCGATCAGCAGCGGTCCGCCGACCGCCGTCGGCGTGAGCTGCTGGAGGCCGCGGACAGAGTGGTGCTGCGCGACGGCCCGCAGGCCTCGATGAACGCGATCGCGGCGGAGGCCGGGATCACGAAGCCGATCCTTTACCGCCACTTCGGCGACAAGGGTGGACTTTACGCGGCCTTGGCCAAGCGGCACACCGACGCCCTGCTGGATTCGCTGCGGGCCGCGCTGGACGCCCCCGCCGAGCGCCGGGAGCGCGTCGAGGCGACGTTGGACACCTACCTCGCGGCGATCGAGGCGCGGCCCCAGGTGTACCGGTTCCTGATGCATCCCGCGGAGGCGGGGCAGGTCGGGGACCAGGGGTTCGACGTCGGCAAGCACAGCTGGCCGCTGCTGCGCAGGATGGGCGAGGAGCTGGCCCAGGTCATCGAGGAACGGCTGGATCTCGGCCCCGGAAGCCAGCAGCTGGCCCGGGTGTGGGGGCACGGCATCGTCGGGATGATGCACGCGGCGGGTGACTGGTGGCTGGGGGAACGGCCGTGTCCCCGGGACGAGTTGGTGCGCAGTCTCGCGGACCTGTTGTGGGGGCGCCTGGCGGCGGCCGGGGACAAGGTGGGCGGTCCGGGGTTCTGACGGTCGTACCCCTGGGCCGGCACGCTCACCGGTGCCAGGAGGCTCGGGCCGCCCGGCGCATCAGTCTTCGGTGGCGCCAGCCCTTCAGGTGGTCCGCGTAGACGCGGCCTTCCAAGTGGTCGCACTCGTGTTGCAGGCATCGCGCGAAGAAGCCCGTGCCGTGGACCGTCACCGGCTCCCCCGTCATCGTGAAGCCCTCCACCACCGCGTGGTCGTGACGTTCCGTGCCCGCTTCCAGGCCCGGCAGGGACAGGCAGCCCTCCGGGCCGCGCAGGACGAGACCGTCGGCCTCGATCAGACGCGGGTTGACGAGATGGCCGAGATGGCGCTGTTCCTCGTCGTCGGGGCAGTCGTAGACGAAGACCCGCAGCGACCGGCCGATCTGGTTCGCGGCGAGGCCGACGCCCTCGGCGGCGTACATCGTGGCGAACAAGTCCTCCACGAGAGCGGCCAGTTCGGGGCCGAAGTCGGTGACGTCCTCGCAGGGGGTGTGGAGAACGTCGTCGCCGAGCAGGGCGAGGGGTCGGACGCGCCCGCGGGCGCCCGGGATGGGACCTTGTCGCATGGCCGCAAGGGTACGGTCCTGACTGTCACGCGAAGGTCGTGCGGGCGCCGCGGTTCGGGAGTGCGAATGGATCTCGATAGGCTGAGGTCCACACCACGTTGCCGAATGGCTTGAGGCGCGGCGCGTACGCAAGGAGGATCGAGAACTGATGGCAGGCAACTCGGACCCGCTCACGCCGCGGGCCAAGATCGCCGTTACCGCCGGCAAGGCGGTCGCGGCGGCATCGCGCGCCGCGGGGCGCGGCAGCGGTTCGGTGATCGGTGGCCGGGTGGCACTCAAGCTCGACCCCGACCTGCTCGCCAGGCTCGCCCAGAACCTGGACGTGACCCTGGTGTCGGCGACCAACGGCAAGACCACCACCACCCGGCTGATCGCCGAGGCGCTCAGGGCCGCCGGCCCGGTCGTCTCCAACGCCCTCGGCGCCAACATGCCGGCCGGCATCACCTCGGCGCTCGCGGGCAGCTCCGACGCACGCTTCGGCGTCATCGAGGTGGACGAGAAGTACCTCGCCGGAGTGGCCCGGGACACCGACCCGAAGTGCATCGCACTGCTCAACCTCTCCCGCGACCAGCTCGACCGGGCCGCCGAGACCCGCATGCTCGCCGAGAACTGGCGCGAGGGGCTGGCCGGTTCCAAGGCCGTCATCGTGGCCAACGCCGACGACCCGCTGGTCGTGTGGGCCGCCTCCTCCTCCCCCAATGTGATCTGGGTCGCCGCGGGTCAGATGTGGAAGGACGACGCCTGGTCCTGCCCGTCCTGCGGTGGCGTGATGCAGCGGCCCGGCGACGACTGGTTCTGCGGTGAGTGCGGGTTCCGGCGGCCGACGCCGAGCTGGGCGCTGTCCGGGGACCACGTCCTGGACCCGCACGGATCCGCCTGGCCCATCCACCTCCAGCTGCCCGGCCGGGCCAACAAGGCCAACGCCGCGTCCTCGGCCGCCGTCGCCGCCGTCTTCGGCGTACCGCCGCAGGTCGCCCTGGAACGCATGTACCAGGTGCAGGCCGTCGCCGGACGCTACGACGTCGTGCAGTTCATGGAGCGCGACCTCAGACTCCTGCTCGCGAAGAACCCGGCCGGCTGGCTCGAAACGTTCAGCCTGATCGACCCGCCGCCGACCCCGGTGATCCTCTCGGTCAACGCGCGCGGCGCCGACGGCACCGACACCTCCTGGCTGTGGGACGTCGACTACACGCGGCTGACCGGCCACCCGATCTGCGTCATCGGCGACCGCAAGCTGGACCTCGCGGTGCGCCTGGAGGTCGCCAACCAGCACTTCCAGGTGTGCGAGAACATCGACCAGGCCGTGCAGATGTGCCCGCCCGGCCGCATCGAGGTCATCGCCAACTACACCGCCTTCCAGGACCTGCGCCGCCGCGTCGGCAACTGACACACTCAGGGGACTTTTGTGAGCGACAACAGCCTGCGGGTCGTCTGGATCTACCCCGACCTGCTCAGCACCTACGGCGACCAGGGCAACGTCCTGGTCGTGGAGCGCCGCGCCCGGCAGCGCGGCCTGGACGTGGCCCGGCTCGACGTGCGCAGCGACCAGCCGATCCCGACCTCCGGCGACATCTACCTGATCGGCGGCGGCGAGGACCGGCCGCAGCGGCTCGCGGCCGAGCGGCTGCGCCGTGACGGCGGTCTGCACCGGGCCGTGGAGAACGGCGCGATCGTCTTCTCGGTCTGCGCCGGCTACCAGATCCTCGGCCACGAGTTCATCAACGACCTCGGCCAGCGCGAGCCGGGCCTCGGCCTGCTCGACGTGGTCTCGGTGCGCGGTGAGGGCGACCGGTGCGTCGGTGACGTCCTGGGCGACATCGACCCGCGGCTCGGCCTGCCCCCGCTGACCGGCTTCGAGAACCACCAGGGCATCACCCACCTCGGCCCCACCGCCCGCCCGCTCGCCAAGGTCCGCTTCGGCAACGGCAACGGCACGGGCGACGGCACCGAGGGCGCGTACAACGACACGGTCTTCGGTACGTACATGCACGGACCCGTGCTCGCGCGGAACCCGCTCATCGCCGACCTGCTGCTGAAGCTGGCGCTCGACGTCAACGCGCTGCCGCCGACCGACGACCGCTGGTACGAGGCGCTCCGCAACGAGCGCATCGCGGCGGCGGAGCAGCCTGCGTGAGGTGATGTACACCGGGTGTCCCACTCGATGTAAGCAGCCCGTCTGACGGCCCGTACACACAGGTGAGCGGGCCCGTCCAGCAGGCGGACGCGTGCTACGGCCCCGCCCCCTCCTGCCGCTAGGGTGGCGGGGTTCGAGCCGGACAGCGTGGTCCGGACCCGGCCCACGTCGAGAAGGTAAATCGGGCTATGCGCATTGGTGTCCTCACGTCCGGCGGCGACTGCCCCGGCCTGAACGCGGTCATCCGGTCCGTCGTACACCGTGCCGTCGCCGACCACGGCGACGAGGTCATCGGTTTCCGGGACGGCTGGAAGGGCCTCCTGGAGTGCGACTACCTCAAGCTGGACCTCGACGCGGTGGGCGGCATCCTGGCCCGCGGCGGCACGATCCTCGGCTCCTCCCGTGTCCAGCCCTCCCATCTGCGGGACGGCGTGGAGCGGGCCCGGGGCCATGTCGAGGAGCTCGGACTCGACGCGATCATCCCGATCGGCGGCGAGGGCACCCTCAAGGCGGCCCGGCTGATGTCGGACGCCGGTCTGCCCGTCGTGGGTGTGCCGAAGACCATCGACAACGACATCGCGGTCACCGACGTCACCTTCGGCTTCGACACGGCCGTCGGGGTCGCGACGGAGGCGCTGGACCGGCTGAAGACCACCGCCGAGTCCCACCAGCGGGTGCTGGTCGTCGAGGTCATGGGGCGCCACACCGGGTGGATAGCGCTGCACTCGGGCATGGCGGCCGGCGCGCACGCCATCGTGGTGCCGGAACGGCCCTTCGACATCGACGAGTTGACCCGCAAGGTCGGCGAGCGGTTCGAGGCGGGCAAGCGGTTCGCGATCGTCGTCGCGGCGGAGGGGGCCAAGCCGAAGCCCGGGACCATGGCGTTCGACGAGGGCGCCAAGGACATCTACGGGCACGAGCGGTTCGCCGGGATCGCGCGGCAGCTGTCCCTGGAGCTGGAGGCGCGGCTCGGCAAGGAGGCGCGGCCGGTGATACTCGGGCATGTGCAGCGGGGCGGTACGCCGACCGCGTACGACCGGGTGCTCGCCACGCGGTTCGGGTGGCACGCGGTGGAGGCCGTGCACCGGGGGGAGTTCGGTCACATGACCGCGCTGCGGGGGACGGACATCGTGATGGTGTCCCTCGCGGAGGCGGTGGAGACGTTGAAGACGGTGCCGGAGGATCGGTACGACGAGGCTGAGTGCGTTCTGTAGTTCGCGGTCTGCGGGCCGGTGGGGGCTGGTCGCGCAGTTCCCCGCGCCCCTGAAGTGGGTCCGGTCGCCCCCGGTCGAAGACGCGGCCGGGGGCGGTCTTAGTCTGTGTGCGGACAGACTCGCACAACCCCCACGAATCAGGAGCCGGCGTAATGGAGCACAGCGGGCACGGCATGACCATGGATCTGCCGCCGTTCACGCTGGGGCGGGGGCTCGGTTGGTCGGCCGACCCGTTCTTTCTGGTCGCCTGTGTGCTGGCGCTCGCGCTGTACGGGTGGGGGGTCGTGCGGCTGCGGCGGCGGGGGGATTCCTGGTCGGCGGGGCGGACCGTGTCGTTCGTGGCGGGTGTGCTGTCCATCGGGCTGATGATGTGCACGAAGCTGAACGACTACGGGATGGTCATGTTCAGCGTGCACATGGTGCAGCACATGGTGATCAGCATGCTGTCGCCGATCCTGATCCTGCTGGGCGCGCCGATCACGCTGGCGCTGCGGGCGCTGCCGGTGGCCGCGCGGGGCCGGAAGGGGCCGCGTGAACTGCTCCTGGCCCTGCTGCACAGCCGGTACATGCGGATCGTCACGCATCCGGCGTTCACCATCCCGCTGTTCATCGCGAGCCTGTACGCGCTGTACTTCACGCCGCTGTTCGACTTCCTGATGGGGTCGAAGACCGGGCACGTCGCGATGATGGTGCACTTCCTCGCCGTGGGCATCGTCTTCTTCTGGCCGATCATCGGGGTCGACCCGGGGCCGCACCGGCCGGGCTATCTGATGCGGATGCTGGAGCTGTTCGCGGGCATGCCGTTCCACGCGTTCTTCGGTATCGCGCTGATGATGGCGTCCGAGCCGATGGTCGAGACGTTCAAGAATCCGCCCGCATCCCTCGGTATCGACGCGCTGTCGGACCAGAACGCGGCCGGCGGCATCGCGTGGGCGTTCAGTGAGATCCCGTCCGTGCTGGTGCTGATCGCGCTGCTGTTCCAGTGGTACGGCTCCGAGCAGCGGCAGGCCAAGCGCCAGGACCGGGCGGCCGACCGGGACGGCGACAAGGAACTCGAGGCATACAACGCCTATTTGGCCTCATTGAACGCACGCGGGCGTTGAGGGCTTCTTTCTTCAGTAGCATGAAGCGCGATGGGGGAACCGCCAGGGGGAGCGGTGATGACACTTCGCGCATTTATGCAGAGGCTCGCGAAAAGGATTGCGTGTCTGCTGGTTTTCGTTCTTGTCCTGAGCGGATGCAGCAGAGACGCACAATTGTTCGCCGTGAAGGCGGTCGCCGCGGGCGTCCCGTCGCTGGCGCCGTTCTTCGACGAACGCAGCGGACTGGGCCGGGACGCCCAGGTCCGGCCGCGGGCCGCGCCCGGCGGGCTCCAGCAGGGCGACACACCGGGCCTGTACGGGGGTTCGAAGCAGCCGACGATCTGTGACGTCGACAAGCTGGAGGACTTCCTCACCGACCCCGTGAACGAATCGAAGGCACAGGCGTGGGCCCGTGCCCTGGACATCACCACGGACCGGATTCCGGGCTATCTGGAACTCCTCACACCTGTTCTGCTGCGTCACGACACTCTCGTCAAGAACCACGACTACAAAAAGGGAAAGGCCGTCCCGTACAACTCGCTGCTCCAGTCGGGAATCGCGATTCTCGTGGATCGGCAGGGCCTTCCCGCCGTGAAGTGTTCGTGCGGAAATCCGCTGCGGCCTTTCGAGGGCGACACGACGAAGATCGCCGTCGAGTTCGAGGACGGCAACAAGAAGTGGCAGGGGTACGAGCGGGACGAGGTGGTGGCGGTGCGGCCGGCCACCCGGCCGCTGGCACGGCTCGCCCTGGTCGACGTCGAGGAACCGGAACGTGGCATCAACCGGCCGGTGGGTACGACGGGTGAGGCCGACGGCACGTTCGACACCCGGGAGCGGCGCGCGGTGCCGGACCTCGCCGGGACGACGTTCGCGCAGGCGAGCCGTGAGCTGGCCGACACGGGCCTGGCGGCCGACTACGCCGGGCAGGGGCTGCCGCCGAACGGGGCCCGGGTCACGGCGTCCGACCCGCCGGCGGGCACCGAGCTGCGGTTCGGGCAGTACGTGATGCTGAGCGTGGCCGGCAGCCCGACCGGGGAGACCTCCGTCGGGCCGCCCACTCCCCCGGCGCCCGGGTCCTCCGGGCCGACCACGACACCACCGCCCCCGCCGTCGAGCGGCGATCCCGGGCCGTCGACGCCCGCGCCTCCGCCCTCGTCCGGTACGGGCTCCGGCTCGGCGGGCTCCGAACCGCCCGAGTCCGACCGACCGCCGACGTCGAGCCCGCCGCCGAGCTCCGATCCGCCGCCGAGTCCGAATCCACCGCCCGGTTCCTCGTCCGGCGCGGGCCCGGAACCGCCTCCCTCCTCCGATCCCCCGGCCCCGCCGCCCTCCACGTCCGCCGCGCCGCCTCCGGAGACCACCTCCGCGCCACCCCCGGAGACCACCTCCGCGCCGCCACCGGAGACGACGGCGGCACCGCCCCCGGAGACGACCGCTGTGCCCCCGTCCGACACCCCGGTCACCAGCGCGCCGGGGAGCGACGAGCCGACCGTCGGCGCGCTCGCGTAGCGCGGCCGCAGAACCCGGGAGTCGACCGGATGCCTTCAGGAACCCCGACGTCGGGAGTGGGCCGGGTCATCGCCGGCCGTTACGTGCTGCTGAACCGGCTGGGCAGCGGCGGCATGGGCCATGTCTGGCTCGCCCACGACCAGCGACTGGCCTGCGAGGTCGCCCTCAAGGAGATCGTGTTCAGCGACCCGGCCGAGGCGGGCCCCGAGCGGGAGGCGCGGGTCGCGCGGGCCCGCGCCGAGGCCCGGCACGCGGCCGGGCTGCGCGGCCATCCGCACGTGGTGACCGTCCACGACGTGCTGGAGCACGACGGGCTGCCGTGGATCGTCATGGAGTACGTGGCGGGCGCCGTCGACCTGCGCGACCTGGTCCGCACCCGGGGGCCGCTCGCCCCCGCCGAGTGCGCCCGGATCGGGCTGGCCGTGCTGGACGCGCTGACCGCCGGACACGAGCGGGGCGTGCTGCACCGGGACGTGAAACCGGCCAACATCCTGCTCGCCCCGGACCGCGGCGGGGCGCCGTACGGACGCGTCCTGCTGACCGACTACGGCATCTCCGTGCAGCCGGACGCCGGCGAGACGCGGTACACGCTGGCCTCGGTGCTCGTGGGCACCGCCGGGTATCTGGCGCCCGAGCGGGCCACGGGCGGGACGCCCACACCGGCCGCCGACCTGTTCTCGCTGGGCTGCACGCTCTACCACGCGGTGGAGGGCGTGGGCCCGTTCGAGCGGGAGTCCCATCTCGCCGAGATCACCGCCGTGGTCATGGAGGAGCCCCGGCCGGCCGTGCGCGCCGGGGCGCTGGAGCCCGTGCTGCGGTCCCTGCTGGCGAAGGCTCCGGAGCATCGGCCCACCGCGGCCGAGGCGGAGGCCGCGCTGTCCCGGATCGTCACCCCTCAGGCGGAGGCGGACGCCTACGCCCGTACCCAGACCGACCTGGGTTCGCAGCCGCCCTGGGGCGCCGTCCCCCCGCTCCCGTCCCCGCCTCCGGAACGGCTCTCGCCGGGCGGTTCACACCCTCCCGGGGCGGCGCACCGCGTCGGGCCGAGCGCGGAGCCGTACGGCTTCGGGCCGCCCGTGGTGCCGCACCCCGTGCCACGCGGTCGGCGGCGTCGTGAGCGCTCGCGCGTCCTGCGTGCCGTCCTCGCCGGAGGGCTCGGGATGCTGCTGGCGCTGGGCGGGGTCTGGTACGCCGTGGCCCAGCGGGACGAAGGAGGCGGCGAGGGCGGCGGGAGCGGGCCGCCGTACGGCGAAAACGTCGGGCTGGCCAAGGCGCTGCGGGAGGGCGACTGCGTCCTCGCGGACTGGGCGGGCGCCCGCTTCCAGGGTGTGCCCCGGCTGTCCGTGGACCCCAGCTGTGGCGGCCGGGCGGTACCGGACGGGCAGGTGATGGCGCTCGTGGAGGCCGCGTCCGCGGACGAGGCGCGGCGGCTGGGGCCGGCCCGGTGCGAGGAGCGGACGCGGGAGCTGCGGGACAGGCTGGCCGATGTGCGCGCGCTGGCCGTGGTGCCGACCGCGGACGGGTTCCGGACCGCCGGGCGGCGCACCGCCTGTCTGGTGCTGGGCACCCACGGGCCGGTGTACGGGCCGCTCGGCCGGCACCGTGAGCTCGGTTCGGCCTTCGCGGACACCGCGACCATGCAGCGGCGGGACTGTCTGGAGGTGCCGTCGAACCGGATCGCCCGGCTGGTCTCCTGCGACGGGCCGCACGACGAGGTGGTGCTCGGGTTCACCCGGCTGGGCGCCGACGTGCCGTTCGGCCGGGCGCGTACGCAGTCCGACCTGGCGTGCGGGCGGGAGGTGCCGCCGGGCGACTTCGGATTCGACCCGTCGGTGTACACCGCGGGCTCCTGGACGAGCCAGGGGCACTGGAAGAACGGCACACATTTCGTCGTGTGCACCGTTCGGAAGCAGAACGGGGGCACCATGGAGGGGGACAAACCATGAGGAGGGTGTTGCGATGCCCGGATCCACGGACAGCTCGACCAGGACGATGGGGGTGCTCACCGTCGGCGGACTCGTCGCGGTGACGGCCTACACGGTGGCACTCGGCAGCAACGGCTGGCTGTGGTTCGGCTGGGTCGTGCTGGGTCTGATCACCCTGGGAATGGTGGCCACCCGCAGTACCTGAGGTCCGCTCCCGGGACCTGCGGCTCACTCCCGGGTGAGCCGTCCCGCCGAGTGCACGCCCGGCTGGTACTTGGGCAGCCGGGCGGTGACCTTCATACCGGCTCCCACAGCCGTCTCGATGACGAGGCCGTAGTCGTCGCCGTAGACCTGGCGGAGCCGGTCGTCGACGTTGGAGAGGCCGATGCCGCCCGACGGGCTGATCTCGCCGGCGAGGATGCGGCGCAGCAGGGCGGGGTCCATGCCGACGCCGTCGTCCTCGATGACGACCAGGGCCTCGGCGCCGGCGTCCTGGGCGGTGATGCTGATGTGGCTCTTGCCTCCGGCGGAGACGGCCTTGCCCTCCAGGCCGTGCTTGACGGCGTTCTCGACGAGCGGCTGGAGGCAGAGGAAGGGCAGGGCGACCGGCAGCACCTCGGGGGCGATCTGGAGGGTGACCGAGAGGCGGTCGCCGAAGCGTGCCCGGACGAGCGCCAGGTAGTGGTCGATGGCGTGGAGTTCGTCGGCGAGGGTGGTGAAGTCGCCGTGCCTGCGGAACGAGTAGCGGGTGAAGTCGGCGAACTCCAGGAGCAGTTCGCGGGCGCGCTCGGGGTCGGTGCGGACGAACGAGGCGATCACCGCGAGCGAGTTGAAGATGAAGTGCGGGGAGATCTGGGCGCGCAGGGCCCTGATCTCGGCCTCGATCAGCCGGGTGCGGGACTGGTCGAGGTCGGCGAGTTCGAGCTGGACGGAGACCCAGCGGGCCACCTCTCCGGCCGCGCGGACCAGGACGGCGGACTCGCGGGGCGCGCAGGCCACCAGGGCGCCGTGGACGCGGTCGTCGACGGTGAGCGGGGCGACGACCGCCCAGCGCACCGGGCAGTCGGGGGTGTCGCACGTCAGCCGGAAGGCCTCGCCCCGGCCGGTCTCCAGCGGGGCGGCGAGGCGTTCCATGATCTCGGTGCGGTGGTGGTCGCCGACGCCGTCCCAGACGAGGACGTCCTTCTGGTCGGTCAGGCACAGGGCGTCCGTGCCGAGCAGGGTGCGCAGTCGGCGGGCCGACTTGCGGGCGGTCTCCTCGGTCAGGCCCGCCCGCAGCGGGGGCGCGGCGAGGGAGGCGGTGTGCAGGGTCTCGAAGGTGGCGTGCTCGACGGGCGTGCCGAGGCCGCCGAGGTGCTGGGGGCGGGCGGTACGCCGGCCGAGCCAGAACCCGGCGGCGAGCAGGGGGAGGATCGCCACGCACAGGCCGGCGATGAATCCGCTCATGCCTTCACCTCCGCCCGGAGTTCCTCCGGCAGATGGAAGCGGGCCAGGATGGCCGCCGTCCCCGCCGGTACGCGCCCCGCCGTCGCCAGGGACACCAGCATCATGGTGAGGAAGCCCAGCGGCACCGACCAGAGCGCGGGCCAGGCGAGCAGGGCGTGCAGCGAGCCCGTGCCGGGGAAACCGGCCATGGTCGCGGCCACGGCGAGGAAGGCGGAGCCGCCGCCCACCAGCATGCCCGCGGCGGCTCCGGGCGGGGTCAGCCGGCGCCACCAGATGCCGAGCACGAGCAGCGGGCAGAACGACGAGGCCGACACGGCGAAGGCCAGTCCCACCGCGTCGGCGACCGGGAGCCCGCCCACCAGCATGCTCGCCGCGAGCGGCACCACCATGGCGAGCACCGTGCCGAGCCGGAAGTGCCGTACCCCGCGCGAGGGCAGCACGTCCTGGGTGAGCACGCCCGCGACGGCCATGGTCAGCCCCGAGGCCGTGGAGAGGAAGGCGGCGAAGGCCCCGCCCGCCACCAGCGCGCCGAGCAGGTCGCCGCCGAGGCCGCCGATCACCCGCTCGGGCAGCAGCAGGACGGCGGCGTCCGCGTCCCCGGTGAGGGTGAGTTCGGGGGCGTAGATCCGGCCGAGGGCGCCGTACACGGGTGGCAGCAGGTAGAAGGCGCCGATCAGGCCGAGGACGGCCACCGTGGTGCGGCGGGCGGCGACGCCGTGGGGACTGGTGTAGAAGCGGACGACGACGTGGGGCAGGCCCATGGTGCCGAGGAAGGTGGCGAGGATCAGGCCGTAGGTGGCGTACAGGGGCCGTTCCTCGCGGCTGGTGGCCAGGGAGGTCGACATGCCGCCGTTGGTGCCGCGGTCGGCGACCGGGACGGCGGCCCCCTTGTCGAAGGTCAGCCGGGTGCCCTGCTCGATGCGGTGCGTGCCGGCGGGCAGGCGCAGCCGGTCCTCGTCGTGCGGGCGGCCGTCGATCGTGCCGTTCACCGTGACCGTGAGCGGTGCGTCGAGCTTGAGGTCCAGGCTCGTGTCGACGCGGACCTCGCGCTGCTCGCGGAAGGCGGCCGGTTCCTCGAAGGCGTGCCGGGGGGCTCCGTCGCCCTGCCAGGCGAGGATCAGGAAGAGGGCGGGGACCAGCAGGGCGGTGAGCTTGAGCCAGTACTGGAAGGCCTGGACGAAGGTGATGCTGCGCATGCCCCCGGCGGCGACGGTGGCGACCACGACGGCCGCCACGATCACCCCGCCGAGCCAGCCGGGCGCCCCGGTCAGCACGGTCAGCGTCAGTCCGGCGCCCTGGAGCTGGGGCAGCAGGTAGAGCCAGCCGACACCGACGACGAAGGCGCCCGCGAGCCGTCGCACCGCCTGGGAGGCGAGCCGGGCCTCGGCGAAGTCGGGCAGCGTGTAGGCGCCGGAGCGGCGCAGCGGGGCGGCGACGAACAGCAGCAGGACCAGGTAGCCGGCGGTGTAGCCGACCGGGTACCAGAGCATGTCCGGGCCCTGCACGAGGACCAGTCCCGCGATGCCGAGGAAGGAGGCGGCGGAGAGGTACTCGCCGCTGATGGCGGCGGCGTTGAGGCGGGGGCCGACGGTGCGGGAGGCGACGTAGAAGTCCGAGGTGGTGCGGGAGATGCGCAGGCCGAAGGCGCCGACGAGGACGGTGGCGACGACGACGAGGGCGACGGCGGGGACGGCGTAGCCGGAGTTCATGTGCCTGTTCCTGTGTGTGCCGTCATCGGTCTTCGACCAGGCGCACGAAGTCCCGCTCGTTGCGTTCGGCGCGGCGCACGAACCAGCGGGCGAGCAGGACCATGGGGGCGTAGAGGCCGAAGCCGAGGACGGCCCATTCGAGGCGGCGGGACTCGGGCATCGCCGCGAAGAGCAGCGGCAGCGGGCCGATGAGCAGGGCGAGGAAGGCGAACACGGCGAGGGCGGCGCGCAGTTGGGTGCGCATCAGGGAGCGGACGTAGGTGTGGCCGAGGGTGGTCTGCTCGTCGATCTCGGTGCGGGGCCGGTAGTAGCCGGAGATCGGGCGGGTGCGGCGGGGCGGGCCGGTGACGACGACCCGGCGTTCGGTGGGGTTCTGGGGCACCGTCACGACCTCCTCATCAGCAGGTCCCGCAGCTCGCGGGCGTGGCGGCGGCTGACCTGGAGCTCCTCGGAGCCGACCAGGACGCTCACCGTACCCGCGTCCAGGCGGAGCTCGCCGACGTGGCGCAGGGAGACCAGGTGGCGGCGGTGGATGCGGACGAAGCCCCGGGAGCGCCAGCGCTCCTCCAGGGTGGACAGCGGGATCCGGACGAGATGGCTGCCCCGGTCGGTGTGCAGCCGGGCGTAGTCGCCCTGGGCCTCGACGTGGGTGATGTCGTCCACGGAGACGAACCGGGTCACGCCGCCGAGCTCGACGGGTATGTGGTCGGGGTCGGGTTCGTGCACGGGGATGCGCGGTGCGCTGTCGAGGCGTTCGGCGGCCCGCCGGACGGCCTCGGCGAGGCGCTCCTTGCGTACCGGTTTCAGGACGTAGTCGACGGCCTTGAGGTCGAAGGCCTGGACGGCGAAGTCCTCGTGGGCGGTGACGAACACGACGAGCGGCGGCTGGGCGAACCCGGTGAGCAGCCGGGCGAGGTCGAGGCCGTCGAGGCCGGGCATGTTGATGTCGAGGAAGACGACGTCGATCGCCTCCGGCCCGTCCGGCCCCGACTCCAGCGCGCGGTTGATGCGGCGCAGCGCCTCGGTGGCGTCGCCGGCACCCTCCGCGCTGCCGACGCGGGGATCGGCGTGCAGGAGGTAGAGCAGCTCCTCCAGCGAGGGGCGTTCGTCGTCGACAGCCAGGGCGCGCAGCATGAACCCGGAGTGTAGGAGTAATTCGTACGCATGCACACGTGCCGGGGTGCGGGCGCCCGCGCTGGATACAGTGCCGGCATGAACAGCAGGCCCACGCCGTTCGACGAGCTCGACCGGAAGATCCTCACCGCGCTGATGGCGAACGCCCGGACCAGCTTCGCGGAGATCGGCGCGGTGGTGGGGCTGTCCTCGACGGCGGTCAAGCGACGGGTGGACCGGCTGCGGGACACCGGCGTGATCACCGGGTTCACGGCGACGGTGAAGCCCTCGGCGCTGGGCTGGCGCACGGAGGCGTACGTCGAGGTGTACTGCGAGGGCGCGGCCCCGCCGCGGCGGCTCGCGGAGGTCGTCCGCAACCATCCGGAGATCACCGCGGCGATGACGGTGACCGGTGGCGCGGACGCGCTGCTGCACGTGCGGGCGCGGGACGTGGAGCACTTCGAGGAGGTGCTGGAGCGGATCCGGGTGGAGCCGTTCATCCGGAAGACGATCAGCGTGATGGTGCTGTCCCACCTCCTCCCGGAAAGCCCCGAGGCGGGCGCCAGCCAGCCCGCGCCCGTCGACGCAACAGAACTGCGCTGAGCGGGCCGAACACGCAGCGTTCCTGCGCGGACACGCAATCCTTGTTCCTTGTCGGGCCTCTCGGTCAGTTTCTACCGTGGTGTCAACCCTCAGTCGACACCACAGGAAGCGGAGGAACCCCTCTGTGACCGATTCCCGTGTGCCGCGCCGACGGCGATTCCTCGTCTGCGAACCCAGACACTTCGCCGTGCAGTACGCGATCAACCCCTGGATGCGTCCCGACACCCAGGTCGACGTCGACCTGGCCCGGGAGCAGTGGCAGAAACTGATCAGCACCTACCATGCCCACGGCCACACCGTGGACGCCGTGGATCCGGTCCCCGGGCTGCCGGACATGGTCTTCGCCGCGAACTCCGCGGTCGTCGTCGACGGCCGGGTCTTCGGCTCCCTCTTCCACGCCCCCGAGCGCCGCCCGGAGTCCACGCACTACGACACCTGGTTCAAGTCCGCCGGCTACGACGTCCACCGCCCCGGGTCGGTCTGCGAGGGCGAGGGCGACCTCGTCTGGACGGGCCGGTACGTGCTGGCCGGCACCGGGTTCCGGACGAGCCGGGAGGCGCACCGCGAGGTGCAGGAGTTCTTCGGCCATCCGGTGATCAGCCTGACGCTGGTCGACCCGCGCTTCTACCACCTGGACACCGCGCTGTTCGTGCTCGACGACTCCGTCGGCGGCAACAACATCGTGTACTACCCGGAGGCGTTCACGCCGGGCAGCCGTGAGGTACTCGCCCGGCTGTACCCCGACGCGGTCCTCGCGACCCACGACGACGCGATGGCCTTCGGCCTGAACTCGCTGTCCGACGGCCGGCACGTCTTCATCGCACCCCAGGCCGAGGCGCTGGCCGCGCGCCTCGGCGAGCACGGCTATGTCCCCGTCCCCGTCGACCTCTCCGAGCTCCACAAGGCCGGCGGTGGCATCAAGTGCTGCACCCAGGAGATCCGCTCATGACCGCGCACATCGACGAGCCCGTCCGCACGCGTTCCTCCGCCGATCTCATCCGCGCCGAGGAGCCGGTCCTCGCGCACAACTACCATCCGCTGCCCGTGGTCGTGGCCCGTGCCGAGGGCACCTGGGTCGAGGACGTGGAGGGGCGCCGCTATCTCGACATGCTGGCCGGTTACTCGGCGCTGAACTTCGGCCACCGGCATCCGGCGCTGATCGAGGCGGCGCACCGCCAGCTGGACCGCCTCACGCTCACCTCGCGGGCCTTCCACAACGACCGGCTCGCCGGGTTCGCCGAGCGGCTCGCGGAGCTGACCGGCCTGGACATGGTGCTGCCGATGAACACCGGCGCCGAGGCGGTCGAGAGCGGCATCAAGGTGGCCCGCAAGTGGGCGTACGAGGTCAAGGGCGTTCCCGCCGACCGGGCGACGATCGTGGTCGCGGCGGAGAACTTCCACGGCCGTACGACGACGATCGTGTCGTTCTCCACGGACGAGACGGCCAGGGCCGGCTTCGGCCCGTTCACGCCGGGCTTCCGGATCGTGCCGTACAACGACCTGGCGGCACTGGAGGCGGCGGTCGACGAGACCACCGCGGCGGTGCTGATCGAGCCGATCCAGGGCGAGGCGGGGGTGATCATCCCGGACGAGGGCTATCTGACCGGGGTGCGCGAGCTGACCCGCCGGGCGGGCTGTCTGTTCGTCGCCGACGAGATCCAGTCGGGGCTGGGCCGCACGGGCCGCACGCTCGCCGTGGAGCACGAGGGGGTCGTCCCGGACGTCCTGCTGCTGGGCAAGGCGCTGGGCGGCGGCATCGTCCCGGTGTCCGCGGTGGTCGCCCGCCGGGACGTGCTGGAGGTGCTGCGGCCGGGCGAGCACGGTTCGACGTTCGGCGGCAACCCGCTGGCCGCGGCGGTCGGCACGGCGGTGGTGGAGCTGCTGGAGTCGGGCGAGTTCCAGCGCCGCGCCGCCGAGCTGGGCGCGGTCCTGCGCGACGGGCTCACCGGCCTGGTCGGCAAGGGCGTGGTCGGCTTCCGCTCCCGGGGACTGTGGGCGGGCGTCGACGTCGACCCCGCGCTCGGCACCGGCCGCGAGATCAGCGCGCGCCTGATGAGTGAGGGCGTCCTGGTCAAGGACACCCACGGCTCCACGATCCGGCTGGCGCCGCCGCTGACGATCACCGAGGAGGAACTCGTGGGGGCGCTCGGGACGCTGGAGAAGGTGCTGGCACGGGGGGTCTGATTCCGGCCGTGGGCCAGTAAGGTGGCGCGATGTCCGGTTCCGGGTGCGCCGGGAGCCGGACATCGCGCGTTTCTCCTGGTCAGCCGGGTGTGATCGCCGACCACACGGACAGCGGCGGTCGGCGCGCGGCCAGGCCGGGGAGGGTGAAGATTGAGTCAGGGAGGGTAGACCACTCTCAGCGACAGAGAGGTCGGCCGTGGGCACACAGGAGGAGCGGTACGTGGCCCGGCAGCGGTTCGACGTGGCCGATGCCGCGCCGCTGCTGCTCGACGCGCGGGGCGTCGTGACGAGCTGGACCGGGGACGCCCAGCGGCTGCTGGGATACGCGGCCGCCGAGGTGGTGGGCACCCGTGTGGCCGGGCTGCTCTCCGAGGAGGACGCGCGGCGGCTGCCCGAACTGGCCGAGCGGTGCGGCCGGGACGACGGCTGGGCGGGCCTGCTGACCGCCCGCGGCAAGGACGGCCGGCCGGTCAGGGTCATGGTGCGGATCGCCTCGGCGACCGAGTCCCGGGGCCCCGCTCGATGGCTGGTGCTGCTGTCGGACATGAAGCAGGCGCCGGGCTGGGACATGAGCCGCTCGATGCTGGAGCAGCTGGCCGCCCGCTCGCCCGTGGGCATCGCCATCGTGGACACCGACCTGCGGTTCGTGTGGTCGAACGCGGCCCTGGAACAGTTCGGCGGCGGACCGGCCCACCAGCGGCTCGGCCGGCGTCTGGCGGACATCCAGCCGGGGCTGGACTCCGAGGACATCGAGGCCCGGATGCGGCAGGTGCTGCGGACCGGGGAGCCGGTGATCGGGTACGAGCACGTGGGCCGGCTGCGTTCGGCGCCGCACCGGGAGACCGCGCACATGCTGTCGTTCACCCGCCTCGACGACGACCTGGGCCATCCGATGGGCGTGTACTACACGGTCGTCGACGTCACCGAGCGGCACCGCGCCCGGCAGCGGCTGGCCCTGCTCGACCGGGCCGGCGAGCACATCGGCCGCACCCTGGACATCACCCGCACCGCGCAGGAGCTGGCCGACGTGTCCGTGCCGGGGCTCGCCGACTTCGTCTGCGTGGACCTGCTGGAGTCGGTGCTGCGCGGCGCCGAGCCCGCGCCCGGTCCGCCGGACGGCACGGAACCGGTGCCGCTGCGCCGGGCGGGCCACCAGTCGGTGAACGCGGGCGTCCCGGAGGCCGTCGTCGACATCGGGGACGTGGCCGCCTACCGCCCCGGCTCGCCCCCGATCCGCTGTCTCACCACCGGTGCCTCCTGGCGCGAGGAGCGGCTCGACCCGCTCGCCGAGGAGTGGGCCACCGACGTCGCCGACGGGCGCCGGGCCACCTTCCTGGAGCTGGGGCTGCACAGCGTGATGATCGTGCCGATCCGGGCGCGGGGCGTCACCCTGGGCATCACCACCTTCTTCCGGCGCCGCCGCCAGGAGCCCTTCGACGAGGACGACCTGAGCCTGGCCGAGGACCTGATGTCGCGGGCCGCCGTCTGTGTGGACAACGCCCGCCGCTACACCCGTGAGCGCGACGCCGCGCTGGTGCTCCAGCGCAGCCTGCTCCCCCACCGGCTGCCCGAGCAGGACGCCGTGGAGGTGGCCGCCTGCTACCGGCCGGCCGACGAGCTGACCGGCCTGGGCGGCGACTGGTACGACCTGGTCCAGCTGTCCGGTGCCCGGGTCGCCCTGGTGGTGGGCGAGGTGCCCGGTCACGGCATCGCCGCCGCGGCGGCCATGGGCGGCCTGCGCACCGCCGTACGGACGCTGGCCGCGCTGGATCTGCCGCCCCAGGAGGTGCTCGCCCACCTGGACGACCTGGTCGCGCGGTCGGCCCGCGAGGAGGGCGTCATGCCCGGCACCGCGGGGGCCGACAGCACCCAGGCGGTGGGGTCCGGATGCGTGTACGTCGTCTACGACCCGGTCGACGGGCAGTGCGCGATGGCCGCCGCGGGGCATCCCGCGCCCACGGTGGTGCTGCCCGACGGGACCGTGACCTTCGTCGACCTGCCGCAGGGCTCGCCGCTGGGCACCGGCGGCCCGCCCTTCGAGTCGGTCGAGCTGGCCCTGCCGGAGGGGAGCACCCTCGTCCTCCACACCGACGGGCTCCTGGCCCACGGACAGGACTGGGCCGTGGACGCGGACCGGGACCGGCTGCGGCTGGCCCTGGAGCGGTCCGAGCCCTCGCTCGACCAGCGCTGCCAGGTCGTGGTCGACGCACTGATCCCGGCCCGCCCGCACGACGACGTGGCCCTGCTGATGGCCCGCACCAAGGTCCTGGGCGCCGGCCAGGTCACCGAGTGGGACCTGCCTGCCGACCCCGCCGCGGTCGCCGACGCCCGCAAGGCGGCCTCCCGGGTGCTGACCGAGTGGGGCCTGGAGGACCTGGCGTTCACCACGGAACTGGTCGTCAGCGAGCTCGTCACCAACGCCATCCGGCACGCCACCGGTCCGGTCCGCCTGCGACTGGTCAAGGAGCGCGCCCTGACCTGCGAGGTCTTCGACGGCAGCGCCACCGCCCCGCACCTGCGGCACCCCCGCACCACGGACGAGGGCGGACGCGGACTGCTGCTCGTGTCCCAGTTCAGCCAGCGGTGGGGCACCCGCTACGTCCCCGAAGGGAAGATCATCTGGGCGGAGCAGTCCCTCACGGACACTCCGTCCTGACCCACTGGTCGCACGCATATCGTGGGAAACTGGGGTGAGTCCGGTGGTGAGAGTGCCATGAACGATTCGGTGATCGACTACGCGGCGGTCTTCCAGGCCCTGCCCGGCATGGTGGCCCTGCTGGGGCCCGACCTGGTGTTCGCGGACGTCAACGAGGAGTTCGTCCGGCAGTCCGGCCGCAAGCGCGAGCAGCTCGTCGGACACCATCTGTTCGAGGTCTTCCCGGACAACCCCAACGACAGCACGGCCACGGGCATGCGCAACCTCAAGGCCTCGCTGCACCGGGTGCTGGACACCGGCGAGCGCGACGCGATGGCCCTCCAGCGCTACGACGTCGAGGACCCGGAGCGGCCCGGGCAGTGGCACGAGCGGTACTGGAGCCCGTGCAACGCGCCGGTGTTCGGCCAGGACGGCGAGGTGGTGCTGCTGGTGCACCGGGTCGAGGAGGTCACCGAGCTGATCCGGGCCCGCGGCCACCGGGGCGGCGGACGGGCCGGCAGCCGGGCCCGCGTGCTGGAGGCCGAGCTGTACACCCGCGCCCGTGAACTCCAGGAACTCAACGACCGGCTGCGCCAGGCGCACGCCCGCGAGCGCGAGGTGGCCCTGGCCCTCCAGGAGGCCATGCTGCCCGCCAACCGCCAGGTGGGCCACCATCGGGCCGCCGTGCGCTACCGGCCCGCGGTCGGCGCGCTGAACGTGTGCGGCGACTGGTACGACCTGGTCGACCTGGTGGGCGGCAACCGGATCGGAGTGTCCGTGGGGGACGTGGTCGGCCACGGACTGGCCGCCGCCGGCGTCATGGGCCAGCTGCGCAGCGCGCTCACCGCCACCTCCCGGGTCGCCGACGGACCCGCCGAGGCGCTCGACGTGCTCGGGCGCTACGCCCATGTGGTCGACGGCGCCGAGTCCGCCACCGCGGTCACCACCTTCGTCGACTTCGACCGCCGCACCATCACCTACAGCAGCGCCGGTCACCCCCCGCCCGCGCTGGTCCGCCCCGACGGCCGCGTGGAGTTCCTCGACCGCGCCACCGATCCCCCGCTGGACGCCCGCCCCGACCCGGAGCCCAGACCCGAGGCCGAGACCACGTTCGCCGACGGCGACACCCTCGTGCTGTACACCGACGGCCTGATCGAACGGCGCCGCGAGGACATCGACACGGGACTGGCCCGCCTCGCCGACGCCCTCACCCGACACCGCGACGACGACCCCGACACCCTCGCCGACGCGGTCCTCCTGGAGCTGCTGCCCCCGGGCGGCGCGACGGACGACACGGCGCTGATCGTCGTACGGCTGTGACACGAGGCCGACTGCGGGACTTCTGGTGACGGGGTAACTCATTCCGGAAATTCCATCGGAATATCGCAATAAGCGGATTCACTCCCTTCTCTCCCCGGGTCGCCGGTGGCGGCAGTACGGTGCGCTTCCACGGCCTTCGGGGGGATCGATGCTGGACGACATCAGAAGCGTGAAGCAGCGGGTCGAGGACGAGTTCCTGGACCGGCCCGGCGTCATGGGCGTCGACATCGGCTACAAGGAACGGCGTGGCCGCCGTACGGACACCGTCTCCCTGCGGGTACTGGTGGAGGAGAAGCACGACGTGCCGCCCGAGCAGCGGGTGCCCGGCGAGATCGACGGAGTCGTGACCGACGTGATCGAACGCGGGGCTCCCCGGTTCCTGGCGGACACCACACGCTACGACCCGCTGGTCGGCGGTATCAGCGGGGGCACCTGCGGCGGAGTACAGGGACTCGGCACGCTCGGCGCGGTGGTCCGTGACGTGGCCACGGGCACCCTCGGCATGCTCAGCAACTGGCATGTCCTGGTGGGCGGGGTCTCCGGTCCGCAAGGTCTGTTCGTGGCGCAGCCGGGACCCGGCGAGGACGGCGGCAGCTGCCAGAAGGACGTCGTCGGCCAGGTCACCAAGTCCGCGATCAACGAGTTCGTGGACTGCGCCGTGCTCCGCCTCAACACCGCGCGCCCGGCGATCAACGCCATTCAGGACTTCGGCCCCCTGCACCACCAGCCCACGATGGCGGCGCTGCTCGGCCATCCGGTCGTCAAGCGCGGCCGGACGTCATGGCTGACGTACGGCACGATCGACGCCGTCGACGCGACACTGACCCTCGACAACGCGGGTGCGCAGCGCGTCTTCCGCCGGCAGATAGGCATCTGGCGGGTGCCTGAGCGCAACCGGTCCTTCGCACTGCCCGGGGACTCCGGCTCCGTCGTCCTGGACCGGACCAACCGTCGGGTGGTGGGCCTCCTCTTCGCGGCCGGAAGGGGCACCCGGTTCACCGCGGAGGGTTCCTACGGCTACGCCAACCCGATCGCGAGCGTGCTGCACGCCCTCGGCGTCGAGATATTCGCCCCGAAGGTCAAGGAGAAGGAGCAGGAGAAGGACGACGAGAAGGACGACGAGAAGCTCCGGGACAAGATCATGAAGGAGAAGGACCGGGACACGCTCGACGCCTCGGCCGAGGACCGGTTGAGCCGGCTGGAGACGGCTGTGGGAGATCTGCAGCATTTCATCGAGGCACGCGACCGGCGTGACGACGGCTGAGCACGCCCGCGATGACCTTCCTGGTGCTCTGTGAACCGGACGACGCGGCCGCCCTGTGGGCCGCCGACCGGCTCGCCGAACCGGGCTCACGACAGGTACGCGTGCTGACCTCTCGTGAGCTGTCCACCGCTCACGACTGGGCCCACCGCATCGGGGTCGACGGCGTCGAGGTCTCCTTCACGGTCGGCTCCGGCGACCGGTTCCGCAGCGGCGGGATCCGGGGCACCCTCAACCGTCTGCGCGGAGTGCCGGATCTGCCCGCGCTGGCCCGGAGCGCGCCCGGTGACCGGCGTTACGTCCACGCCGAGTGGACCGCCTTCTGCCTCGGCTGGCTGCGCGGCCTGCCGGGTCCCGTGCTCAATCCGCCGGACCCCCGCGGCCTGGGCGGCTCCGGACGCGATCCCCGGGAATGGCGGGCGCTGGCCACCGCCACCGGCCTCGGGCGGCCCTCCGCCGCGCGAGAAGCGGGCGATACGTTCGAGGTGCTCGTCATCGGCGACCGCGTCGTCGGGTGCTCCCCGGACCGGGCGACGACGCCCGCGGGGGCGGAAGCATGTCTGCGCCTGGCCGCCTCGGCTGGCACGCCCGTGCTCGGCATCACCCTGTCCCACCCCGGCCCGGCATTCGTCGCCGCGACGGAGTGTCCGGACCTCAGACACGGTGGCCTCCGCGCCGTCGCGGCCCTGGACCGCGCGTTGGGACGGCACGCGTGATCCTGCTGATCGGCGAGGCGACGGACGGCCCGCTCGCCGCCGTACGAACGGAACTGGACCGATGCGGCGATCCGTATCTGCTGCTGGACCGGCGGGCCTGCACGGAGTCCGCGGTCACCGACTCCGACCTGGTCCTCGGCGGAGTGCGCCGGCCTCTGGCCGGGATCACGGGCGTACACGTGCGGGACGCGGCGGGGCCGTCCTGCCCCGCGGCCCACCTGCTGCACCGTGAACTCGCGCCCTGGCTGGAGGTCACACCGGCCCACGTGCTCAACCGCCCGTCGGCTTCGGCGACCAACCTCTCCAAGACCTTCCAGTTGCAGGTGATCCGGGAGACGGGCTTCCCCGTGCCCGAGACGCTGGTCACCGACCGGCCCGAGGACGTCGCGGCCTTCCGCGCGCGGTACGGCACCGTGGTGTACAAGTCCGTGAGCAGCCGACGCTCCGTGGTCCGCCCGCTCGACGAAGAGGCGATGCGCCGCATCGACCGCATCCGCTGGTGCCCGACCCAGTTCCAGCAGTACGTCCGTGGTGTGAACGTCCGCGTGCACATCGTGGGTGACCGGCACTTCGCCACCGCCGTGCACACGACGGCCGTCGACTATCGCTACCCGGCCGCGCCGTCGGAGACCCCCGTGTTCTGCGGTGTCGATCTGCCCGCCGAACTGGTGCGGCGCTGCCATCGCCTCGCCAGGACGCTGGGCCTCCCCCTCACGGGCATCGACCTGCGGATCACGCCCGACGGCACGGCGTACTGCCTGGAGGCCAACCCGAGCCCCGCCTTCACCTACTACCAGTCGGCGACCGGCCAGCCCATCGCCCGGGCCGTGGCAGAGCTGCTGCGCGGCGCATCACGGACGGCCCGGGAGCCGAGCCTGTGACGGTCACGATCGCGAACCGGCCAGATCCCGGGCGCGCCGCCCGCGGCCCTGTTCCGGCCGCTCCTGCCTGGCCCTACACTGACAGCCCCACGACGTGCCGGTTGACCTGCTGGAACGCGGCGGTCGAGCCGATCCGCCCGAGTGAGGAGCGCCCCTCTTGTTCTACTACCTTCTCAAGTACGTGCTTTTGGGGCCGTTGCTGAGACTGGTCTTCCGGCCTCGGATCGAAGGCCTCGAACACATACCGCAGTCGGGGCCGGCCATCGTCGCGGGCAACCATCTCTCCTTCTCCGACCACTTCCTGATGCCCGCGGTCCTCAAGCGCCGCATCACCTTCCTGGCGAAGGCCGAGTACTTCACCGGCCCCGGGATCAGGGGCCGGCTGACGGCGTTCTTCTTCCGCAGCGCGGGACAGATCCCGGTGGACCGCTCCGGGAAGGAGGCGGGCCAGGCGGCGATCCGCGAGGGCCTCGGGGTGCTGAGCAAGGACGAGCTGCTGGGCATCTATCCCGAGGGGACACGCTCGCACGACGGGCGGCTCTACAAGGGCAAGGTCGGGGTGGCGGTGATGGCGCTGCGGGCCCAGGTCCCGGTGATCCCGTGCGCGATGATCGGCACCTTCGAGGCCCAGCCGCCGGGGAAGGTCATCCCGAACATCCACCCCGTGGTGATCCGCTTCGGCAAGCCGCTGGACTTCTCCCGCTACGCCGGCATGGAGAACGAGAAGGCCATCCTGCGCGCCATCACCGACGAGATCATGTACGCCATCCTCAAGCTGTCCGAGCAGGAGTACGTCGACCAGTACGCGGCCGTCGTCAAGGCCGAGGAGGCCGCCGCGCGCAGGGAGAAGGAACGCCGGTTCCCGCGGCTGCCGCTGAGCTGAACTCTGCCGACGGCAGAACCCCGTGGCCGAACGGGAGTTGGCCGTCGTACGGTCGCGTCATGACACGACGCGCTGTGGTGATCGGAGCGACGGGACAGATCGGGCGGGCGGCCGTGGGCGCCCTGGCCGGCGACGGCTGGGAGGTGACGGCCGTCTCGCGGGGCGGTGGGCGGGACGACGGCTGGCCCGAGGGGGTGCGGGTCGCGCGGGCCGACCGGGCGGACGACACGGCCCTGACGGAAGCGGTCGGCGACGGCTGCGACGTCCTGGTGGACCTGGTCGCCTACGGGCCGGAACACGCCCGGCAGCTGCTCGCGCTGTCCGACCGGGTCGGCTCCGCCGTGGTGGTCTCCAGCGTCTCGGTCTACGAGGACGACAAGGGCCGGAACTTCGACACCCAGGACGAGCCGGGCGGTTTCCCCGAGTACCCGCTCCCGATCACGGAGGCCCAGCGGACCGTCACGCCCGCCGAGACCTCGTACAGCACCCGCAAGGCGGGCCTGGAGCGCGAACTCCTCGCCGCGGGCGACCGGTTGCCCACCACGCTCCTGCGGGCCGGGGCGATCCACGGACCGCACTGCCAGACCCCTCGCGAGCTGTACTTCGTCAAGCGCAACCTGGACCGCCGCCCCCGACGTGTCCTCCCCTACGGCGGGGGGAGCCGCTTCCACCCGGCGAACGTCCACAACCTCGCCGAGCTGGTCCGGCTGGCCGCCGCCCGTCCCGGCTCGCGGGCCCTCAACGCCGTCGACCCGGACGCCCCGACGGTGGCGGAGATCGCCGCCGCGATCGACACCGCCATGGGCGTGGAGACCGAGAGCGTGATCGTGGACGGGCCGCCGCCCTCGCCGACGGTGGGCCACACCCCCTGGTCGGTGCCCGTTCCGGTGGTCTGCGACATGTCGGCCGCCGAACGGGAGCTGGGCTACCGCCCCGTGGCCCGGTACGCCGAGAGCCTGCCGGAGACCGTCGCGTGGATCGAGGGCCGGCTGCGCGGAGGGGACTGGCGCGAGGCGTACCCGAAGATGTTCGAGGTGTACGGCGACCTCTTCGACTACGCGGCGGAGGACGCGTTCCTCGACGCGCCCCCTACCTCGGGTCGGCGCTGAACTTCGACGTCGACCAGAAGTAGCCGAGGACCGCGAGGCCGAGGCACCAGGCGACGGCGAGCCAGCCGTTGTGGCCGATCCCGGTGCCGAGCAGCAGGCCGCGCAGGGTCTCGATGGCGGGGGTGAAGGGCTGGTACTCGGCGATCGGCCGGAACCAGCCCGGCATCGCGTCGACCGGTACGAAGGCGCTGGACAGGAACGGCAGGATCATCAGCGGCATCGCGTTGTTGCCGGCCGCCTCGGCGTTGGGACTGACCAGGCCCATCCCGACGGCGATCCAGGTGAGCGCCAGGGAGACGAGCGCCAGCAGCCCGAAGGCCAGGAGCCACTCCAGGACGGTGGCGTCGGTGGAACGGAAGCCGATGGCCACGGCGACGGCTCCGACGAGCGCCACGCTCATCACGCACTGGATCACACTGCCGACGACGTGCCCGATGAGCACCGATCCGCGGTGGATGGCCATCGTGCGGAAGCGGGCGATGATGCCCTCGGTCATATCCATGGCGACGGAGACCGCGCTGCCGATCGTGGTGCCGCCGATGGTCAGCATCAGGAGGCCCGGGACGAGATAGGTGAGGTACTCGGACCGGTCGGCGCCGCCGCTGCCGAGGCCGGCGCTCATCACGTCGCCGAAGATGTAGACGAAGAGCAGGAGCAGGATGACCGGTGTGAGCAGCAGGTTCAGGGTGAGGGAGGGGTAGCGGCGGGCGTGCAGGAGGTTGCGGCGCAGCATTGTGGCGGAGTCGCGGGCCGCGAGGGCGAGGGAGCTCATCGGATGGTCTCCTTGGGCTGGTCGGGGGTCTGGCCGGGAGTGTGGTCGGTGTCGCTGAGGGTCTGGCCGGGGGCGTGGTCGGTGTGGCCGGTCAGGGCGAAGAAGACGTCGTCGAGGTCGGGGGTGTGCACGGTCAGTTCGTCCGCCTCGACGCCGGCGGCGTCCAGCCAGTCCAGGAGGGCGCGCAGTTCGCGCTGGCTGCCGTCGCTGGGGATCTGCAGGGCGAGGGCCTCGTCGTCCCGGGAGGCCGCCGCCAGGGCGGAGGCGGCGGCCCGGTAGGCGGCCGGGTCGGTGAACCGCAGCCGCACATGCCCGCCCGGGATCAGCCGCTTGAGCTCCTCGGCCGTGCCCTCGGCGGCGATCTTCCCGTCGTTCAGCACGGCGATCCGGTCGGCGAGTTCGTCGGCCTCCTCCAGATACTGCGTGGTGAGGAAGACCGAGACCCCGCCGGTGACCAGCTCCCGGATGATCCCCCACATGGTGTGCCGGGAACGCGGGTCCAGACCGGTGGTCGGCTCGTCGAGGAAGATGATCCGCGGATCACCCACCAGCGTCATGGCGATGTCCAGCCGCCGCTTCATACCGCCGGAGTAGGTGGAGGCGGGCTTCCTCGCGGCCTCGGTCAGGTCGAAGCGTTCCAGCAGCTCGGCCGCCACGCGCCGCCCGGCCCGCCGGGACAGATGATGCAGGTCGGCCATCAGGAGCATGTTCTCCTCGCCGGTGATCAGCCCGTCCACGGCGGAGAACTGCCCGGTGACACCGATCGCGGCGCGCACCGCCTGCGCGTCGGCGGCCAGGTCGTGGCCGGCGACCTGGGCCTGTCCCCCGTCGGCGGTGATGAGCGTGGACAGGATCTTCACGGCGGTGGTCTTGCCGGCCCCGTTGGGGCCGAGCAGGGAGAAGACCGTGCCTTCCGGGACGGCCAGGTCGATGCCGTCGAGGACGGTCTTGTCGCCGTAGGACTTGCGCAACCCGACGGCGGAGATGGCAGCCGGTGACGGGTGATCGTCGCGCTGGATGAACATGGGCATGACAGAAGAAGGCATGGGGCCCTCCGATCGAAGGCTGAGGTGTCGAAGGCTGAAGTGGGACGGGGCTGGAGAACGGGCCGGTCGGGACGCGGCGTTCAGGACTTCGCGCGGAGGACGTCGATGTTGCCCCAGTTGGCCCGGGCGCGGACCTTGACGGTGTCCTCGGTGTGCTCCGGGGCCTCGGACGCGGCGAGCGCGTTGCGTACCTGCCCCCGGTTGGAGCTGACGTCGAGCCAGGCGGCGGTGCCCTCGCGGATGCCGATCTCGATGGACCCGTTGGAGGTCTCCAACTGGACGTCACCGCTGGAGACTTCACCGACGCGCAGGGAGCCGTTGGTGGCGGTGCCGGTGACCGACGCCGTGGCGCGCGCGATGTCGACGGCGCCGTTGGTGCCCCTCACCCGCAGGTCGCCGGTCACGGCGCCGACCGTCGTGGTGCCGTGCGAGTTCTTCAGGACCGCCGGGCCGTCGACGAGGCCGATGCGCATGTTGCCGGAGCTGGTGGTGATCTCGGCCCTGCCCTCGACCCGGTCGACCACGATCGAGCCGTGGGTGACGGTGAGCTGGAGCGGCCCGGTCACGTCGAGGCGGACATCACCCGTCGAGGTCTTCAACCGGACCTCGCCGAGCCGGCCCTCGCTGAGCACCTGGGCCCAGGCGCCGGTCATCTCCACGTGTGAGCCCGTGGGCAGTTCGACCGTCACGTCGGCGAGGCCGGAGGGCCCGATCATGCGCCGCTCCTTGGTCCTCACGGTCAGGACGCCGCTCGCGTAGGTGACCTCGGTCTGCTCGGCGGCCCGCACGTCCTTGTCCCGCTTCGGGTCGCGGGGCAGCACCTCGACGACCGTGTCGAGGCGGTCGGCCGCGGTGAACCGGATGGAACCGGCGCCCACATGGGCGTTGACCGAAATCGGTTCGGGAGTGTCGAAAACAGGCATGGCTGTACCGTCCTCATGGGTCCTTGGGGCGTCCCCGCAGGTGGGACGTGATGCGGGCGTTGTCCGATGGGGGGCGGGACGCGGTCAGCGCACCCAGCCCGTGAAGCTCTGTCCGACGGTGTGGGTCCGCTCCGCCGGGCGCGGCTGCGCACCGCCGTCGACCGCGGCGGACACGGCGCGCACCAGCCACGCGTTGACCGACAGGCCCTCGCGGGTCGCGGCCTCCTCGGCACGGGCCTTGAGGTGCGCCGGCAGCCGCAGGTTGACGCGGGCGGTGCCGCCCTCGTCGCCGTCGGCCGGGGCCGGTGTCCTGAACGGCTCGACGGGTGCGGCCGGTTCCGCGGGGGCGCCCGCGTCGGTGGGCGGCAGCGCCACCACGAACTCGGGGTCGAGCCCGCGCAGCCGTACGTCGACCGAGCCGGGGGCGAGGTCGCGGGTGACCTCGTCCATCGCGGCGGAGAGCACGTTGAGCATGATCAGCCGGGTCGCCGACTCCAGCGGCGCGGTGAGCCTCTCGGCCAGCTCCCGGGCTTCGTCGCCACCGGCTTCGGCGGCCACCGCGAGTTCACGGCGGAGGGTGTCGACATACGGGGTGAGATCCATGACGCCATGATGGCATCACTATGGCGCCACACGCAAGCCCGCAGGGCATCACCTGACGCCAGATGGCACCGCACGGCACCATCTGGCGCGGCATAGCGCCATGTGGCACCACTCGGCGTCATGTGGTGCCATGCGGAGAAGGGGGCGGCCGACGGGCCGCCCCCTTCTCCGTCGTGCGTGCTACCGCGTCACGGCTTCGGCGTGGCGTGCGGCGCGCAGGTCACGTCGCGGCCGTCCAGCTTGCCGGTGAGCAGGTAGGTGTCCACCCGCTCGTTGATGCACGGGTTGACCAGGTTGGTCACGCCGTGGGAGCCCGCGTTCTTCTCGGTGATCAGACGGGAGCCCTTGAAGCGCTTGTGGAGTTCGACGGCGCCGCCGTACGGGGTGGCGGCGTCGCGCTCGGACTGCACGATGAGGACGCCCGGAAGACCCTTGCCGGTCCTGACGTCGACCGGGGTCTGCTGCTTGACCGGCCAGGTGGCACAGGGCAGGTTCATCCAGGCGTTGGCCCAGGTCAGGAACGGGTGGCTCTGGTGCAGCCTGGTGTTGTCCCGGTCCCACTTGCGCCAGCTGGTGGGCCACTTGGCGTCGGTGCACTCGACGGCCGTGTAGACGGCGTTGCCGTTCTCCGAGGACGCGTTGCCCGCGGTGTCCGACAGGTCGGGAGCGGCCGCGTCGACCAGGGCCTGGGTGTCGCCCGCGAAGTACTTGCTGAACACGGAGGCGACGGGCGCCCACGAGGAGTCGTAGTACGGAGCGCCCTGGAAGAAGCCGATCAGTTCGGCCGGGCCGACGACCCCGCCGATGGGGTTCTTCTTCGCGGTGGCCCGCAGCTCCAGCCACTTCGCCTGCACTTCGGCGCGGGTGTCGCCGAGGTGGTAGGTCGCGTCGTTCTTGGCGACCCAGTCCTGCCAGTCCTGCCAGCGGGTCTCGAAGGCGACGTCCTGGTCGAGGTTGGCCTCGTACCAGATCTTCTCCCGCGACGGGTTGACGACGCTGTCGACGATCATGCGGCGGACGTGGCCCGGGAACAGCGTGCCGTAGACCGCGCCGAGGTAGGTGCCGTAGGAGACGCCCAGGAAGTTGAGCTTCTTCTCGCCGAGCGCGGCGCGGATGACGTCGAGGTCGCGCGCGGTGTTCGGGGTGGTCATGTGCGGCAGCATCTCGCCGCTGCGCTCGTAGCAGCCCTCGGCGTACTCACGGGCGAGCTTGCGCTGGGCGCGCTTGTCGGCCTCGGAGTCCGGCACCGGGTCCATCTTGGGCGCCTTGACGAACTCCTGCGGGTCGATGCAGGAGATGGGCGCCGACTTGCCGACACCGCGCGGGTCGAAGCCCACGAAGTCGTACGCCTTGGAGGTGTTGACCCACAGCGGCGCCTTGGTCGTGACGCGGCGCGGGAAGCGCAGACCGGAGCCGCCCGGTCCGCCGGGGTTGTAGATGAGCGCGCCCTGGCGCTCCTCCTTGGTGCCGGTGCTGCCGATGCGGTCCACGGCCAGCTTGATCTGCTTGCCGTGGGGCTTGGCGTAGTCGAGCGGCACGGTGACGTAGCCGCACTGGATCGGCTTCTCCAGGCCCCAGTCGGCCGGGCAGTCCTGCCAGTCGATCCCGGTCTTGGCGGCCTTGGCGGCGGCGAGCGCGACACCACGCGCCTCACGGTCCTGGCCGCCTCGGGACTCCCCGGTGGCGCTCGCCGTGGGTGCTGCCACGGCGCCGGCTATCAGTGTGGCCGTGATGAGTGCTCCGGCCGAACCGAGTGCCGTCGTCCGCCACTTCGGTCTTGTCTCCCTCAAGAGGGCCCCTCCCCGTACATCGTTTCGATTGGTACGGGGATCCTCCCGGCTGTGCTGTTCCTGTGACCAGGGGTGGTCGGCCTTCTTTGCCAATCCGATAAACGGAACCCCTCGTCCGCTCGGCGGACCTAGCGGAGCCGGCCGAGCGCCTCGTCCAGCACCCGGCGCAGCCGCAGCCCGTCCGCCGCCACGGCGGTGACGAGGGCCGCCGGGCCGGCCAGCGGGACCACCGCGGCACCCTCTCCCAGCACCCGGGCGGCGACCGGCTCGGCCGCGAACTCCGGTCGTACGACGACGAGCTGGCCCACGGCACGGTGGCCGGCGAGGACCGCCGGGCCGTCCCAGCCGCCCGGCGCCCCGGGTCCGCAGGCCAGTTCCTGGTCGAGCACGGTCCGGCCGCCGACCCGCAGGACGAGCCGGCTGGTGAGCCGCCCGGGATCCTCACCCGCGCGCCCGAGCACCTGTTCCTCGCGCAGCACGAGCCGGGAGGTCGCACCGAGATCGACGCGTGTCGTGGCGTACAGGTCACTGCCGCGCGCGGAGATCAACTGCTCGGGCAGCCAGTGCAGTTCGCCGCCGTCGGCGACGGTGAGGCGGACGTCGTAGCGGGACTCGCCCTTGGCCTGTCCCGGCAGCGCGATGGTGGCGGCGGCGGAGCCGACACGCAGGCGGGCCCCTGCCTCGACGGCGGCCTGCACGGTGAAGTGGTCGCCGCCGAGCGGCCCGCTCATCGCGCCGACCAGCATGACCCGCGCCTCGTCGCCGCTGCCCCGGGTCCGGCGCAGGGCCAGCGGTCCGTCGCCCTCCAGGACGGGCAGCGACGTGCCGCCCCTGCCGTCGTCGCGGGCGAGGATCCGCGCGGTGGCCCGTACTCCCGCCACGGCCACGGCCTCCGTCACGCCGTCCACGCGGCGAGCCGTGTCCGCACCCACGCGGCCACGTCGCTCACGCCGGGCTCGCTCCTGAGCGACTGGAAGACGACGGGCAGTTCGGCCCGCTGCGCCTTGGCGTCGGCCGCCATCCGCCCGAGGTCCGAGCCGACGTACGGGGCGAGGTCGGTCTTGTTGACGACGAGCAGGTCGGCGGTGGTCACCCCGGGGCCGCCCTTGCGCGGGATGTCGTCCCCGCCGGCCACGTCGATCACGAAGATCTGCGCGTCCACCAGCCCCTTGGAGAAGGTCGCGGTCAGGTTGTCCCCACCGGACTCGACGAGGATCAGGTCCAGCGGCCCGACCTCGTCCTCCAGGTCCTCCACCGCTTCGAGGTTCGCCGAGATGTCGTCCCGGATCGCCGTGTGCGGGCAGGCCCCCGTCTCCACGGCCGTGATCCGCTCGGGCGGCAGCACGGCCTCCCTCAGCAGGAACTCGGCGTCCTCCCGCGTGTAGATGTCATTGGTGACGACCGCCAACGACAACTCCTCCCGCAGCGCCCGGCACAGCGCGGCGACGGTCGCGGTCTTCCCGGACCCGACGGGCCCCCCGAGCCCGATCCGCAGCGCCCTGCGCGAGCCGTCGGCACGGCGGGCGTCGGCACTGACGGCGGCGGGCCCGTCGTGGGAGTGGTCGAGATGCATAACGGCTCCTCCATGTCTGGCGTTTTCAGCCCGTCCGGCGTTTGAGGACGAGGCCCCTTCAGGGCCGATACGGGGGTCCAGGGGGCGGAGCCCCCTGAGGGCGGCAGCCCTGGGGATGGGACGGGTAGGGGCGGCGGGGGCGAGAAAAACTAGGACGCGAACAACCGCACGCCCCAGCCGGCATGCACCTCCGCCCCGATCTCCAACAGCGGCGCGGACGCCGCGGGCAACGCGTCGGCCCCCTCGTCGACAACACACCGCGCGTCCTCCACCGCCCGATCCGCGACACGATCCAGCTCCGGCGCCAGCCGCGCCAGCACCCCGGTCGCCTCGAACGGGTCGAGGGAGAGCAACCGCACCGTCGCCGACGCGGGCCCGCTCACACTCTCGTACGCCGCGCAGTAGGCCGCGTCCACGGCCCCCAGCCCGGCCGCCCGGGCCGTGAGCCCCAGCACCACCGGCTGATGCGCCCCCTTGGGGAACTCCCGTGCCAGGGCGTCCAGTTCGTCCGAGGGCCAGGTGGCCCGCGCGGCCCGCGTCAGCTGCCGGCCGAGCTTGCGCGCGGCGGTCCGCAGCGCGGGGGACGGCGTCCGCGCGTCGGCGGCGGCGTCCAACTCCACGGGATCCACGCCGAGTACGGCCGCCGCGGCCAGCGCGGCGGCGACCCGCCCCGCCGTGTGCAACCGCCCCCGGCAGAAGTCCTCCAGGCTCGCGGCGCCGGTGACCCGGCCGGCTTTGACGGCGGCCTCGGCCCCGCCGGAGTGCGCGTGCCCTCCGGCGGGGAAGCGGCCGTCGGCCAGGACGAGAAGTGCTGCTCGTGACATCGGCTACCGCGCCATCAGAAGAGGAAGTACCGCTGGGCCATGGGCAGTTCGGCGGCCGGTGTGGCCTCGACGAGCTCCCCGTCGATGTGCACGGCGAAGCTGTCGGGGTCGACCTGGACCCGGGGCCGCGCGTCGTTCTCGCGCATGTCGGCCTTGGTGACCGCGCGGGTCGACTCGATCGCCACGAACCTCTTCCCGAGCTGGAGCCGCTCCGGCAGCCCGTCCTCGATGGCGAGCGGTGCCACGAAGTTGAACGAGTTGGCGGCGGGCGCCCGCCCGATCGCCCCGTACATCGGCCGCGGCAGGATCGGCTGCGGCGTCGGGATGGAGGCGTTGGCGTCGCCCATCTGCGCGTAGGCAATCTGCCCGCCCTTGATCACCAGGTGCGGCTTGACGCCGAAGAAGGCGGGCTCCCACAGCACCAGGTCGGCGAGCTTGCCGGACTCGACGGAGCCGATCTCGTGGGCGAGGCCCTGGGCGACGGCGGGGTTGATCGTGTACTTGGCGATGTACCGGCGCACCCGGCGGTTGTCCGCGCGGCCGTCGCCGGGCAGTGCCCCGCGCCGCCGCTTCATGACGTGGGCGGTCTGCCAGGTGCGCAGCACGACCTCGCCCACGCGTCCCATGGCCTGGGCGTCGGAGGAGATGATCGAGATCGCGCCCAGGTCGTGGAGGATGTCCTCCGCGCCGATCGTGGAGGGCCGGATCCGGGACTCGGCGAAGGCGAGGTCCTCCGGGACCGCCGGGTTCAGGTGGTGGCACACCATCAGCATGTCGAGGTGTTCCTCGGCGGTGTTGACGGTGTAGGGCCGCGTCGGGTTGGTGGAGCTGGGCAGCACGTGCGGCTCGGAGACCACGGTCATGATGTCCGGCGCGTGCCCGCCGCCCGCGCCCTCGGTGTGGTACGCGTGGATGCCGCGTCCGGCGATCGCCGCGAGCGTGTCGCCGACGAAACCCGCCTCGTTCAGGGTGTCCGTGTGGATGGCGACCTGGATGCCGGTGCGGTCGGCGACGGTCAGCGAGGCGTCGATGACGGCCGGGGTCGAGCCCCAGTCCTCGTGCAGCTTCAGGCCGAGCGCGCCGCCGCGGATCTGCGACAGCATCGCCTCGTGCGAGACGGTGTTGCCCTTGCCGAGGAAGCCGATGTTGAGCGGGTACTGCTCCATCGCCTCCATCATCCGGGCCAGGTGCCAGGGGCCGGGCGTCACCGTGGTCGCCTTGGAGCCCTCGGCGGGTCCGGTGCCGCCGCCGACCAGGGTGGTGACCCCGGCGGACAGCGCCTCGTCGGCGATCTGCGGGCAGATGAAGTGGACGTGGGCGTCGACGGCGCCGGCGGTGAGGATCCGCCCGTTGCCCGCGATCACCTCGGTCTCGGGGCCGATGACGAGGTCCGGGTGCACCCCGTTCATCGTGTCGGGGTTGCCCGCCTTGCCGATGCCGGTGATCCGGCCGTCGCGGATGCCGACGTCGGCCTTGACGATCCCCCAGTGGTCGATGATCACCGCGCCGGTGATCACGGTGTCCGGGGTGCCGTCCGCGCGCGTGGCACGGGACTGGCCCATGGACTCGCGGATGACCTTGCCGCCGCCGAAGACGGCCTCCTCGCCGGCGAGACCGGGGCCGCCGGAACGATCCTCCTCGATCTCGACGAGCAGATCGGTGTCGGCGAGCCGGATGCGGTCGCCGGTCGTCGGGCCGAACAGGTCGGCGTACGCGGCACGCGAGATCTCAGGCATCGAGGGCACCTCCGGTCTCCCCGCGCAGGCCGGGCACCACACGGGCACCGGCGAGCGGGACGAGTTCGACGTCGACGGGGATCCCGGGCTCGAAGCGCACGGCGGTGCCGGCGGCGATGTTGAGCCGCTTGCCGCGCGCGGCGGCACGGTCGAAGTCCAGACCGGGGTTGGCCTCGGCGAAGTGGTAGTGGGAGCCGACCTGGACGGGCCGGTCGGCGGCGTTGAGGACGGTCAGCGCGGTGACGTCGAGGCCCTCGTTGTACACGATCGGGTCGTCGGCGAAGAGGAACTCTCCGGGGATCATCGGGGCCCCTCTCAGACGATCGGGTCGTGGACGGTGACGAGCTTGGTGCCGTCCGGGAAGGTCGCCTCGACCTGGACGTCGTGGATCATCTCGGGGATGCCCTCCATGACGTCGTCCCTGGTGAGCAGCTTGCGCCCGGAGGCCATCAGCTCCGCGACGGTCCGGCCGTCACGGGCGCCTTCGAGGATGTGCGATGTGATGAGGGCGACCGCCTCGGGATGATTCAGCCTGAGCCCGCGGGCCCGGCGCTTCTCCGCCACGTCGGCCGCCACGTGGATGAGCAGCCTCTCTTGCTCGTGCGGGGTCAGTTGCACGTCCCACCTCACAGTCCTCGCTCCGGACCGTGCGGGGTCCGGTTTCCGCAGCCCCGGGGCAAAGTCCCTGGTGGCGTGGAGGGGCAGGCTAGTTGGATGGCGTTTCAACCAAGTTAACCGCGCCGTCCACCGCCCCCGTGCCGACCTCCCCGGGCGACATGCTCATCAGCGCCCGCAGCCCGTCCCGCAGGACGTCCACCGGCGCGGGACCGAACAGGGCCTGCTGGGCGATGAAGCCGACGACGGCGGCGATCATCGTGCGGGCCACGTGGTCCGGCTCGATGTCGGGGCGCATCACCCCGGACTCCTGGTAGGCCGCCACGATCCGTCCCCAGGCCGCGCGGACGGCGCCGTACCCCTCCCCCAGCACGGCCGCCAGCTCGGGGTTGCGCGGGATCTCCGACCACACCTGCACGACCAGACGCGGGAAGGCGGGGACGCCGTCGACGACGAGGTTGGCCCGCAGGGCGAGGGCCCGGCTCAGGACGGCGGCCACGAGGCTGTCGGGCCGCGGTGGCGGGCTCTGCCGGGCCGCCTCCTCGAAGGCACCGCTCACCTCGCCGAGCACCTCCGAGATGATCGCGGCGATCAGCTCCTCCTTGCCGCTGAAGTAGCGGTACACCGCCCCGGCCGACAGATCGGCCTCCTTCAGGACGTCCTGCATCGACGTGGCGTGGAAGCCGTTGCGGGCGAAGCAGAGCGCGGCGGCGTCGAGGATCTGCCGACGGCGGGCGTCGAGGTGTGCCTGGGATACGCGTGCCATGGTCCACAAACTAAAACGAACATTCCTTCTTGACAAGACGCGCGGACGGCGGGACGGTGAGGGCGCACCTAAAACGAACGATCCTTCTTTTTGACTCGCGGACCTGGATCCAGGTCCGCCACAGCCCCGAGGAGTCCCATGTCCACCGCATCCGCTACACAGCCCGAGCCACGCCGACTCCCCCACGGGCGCCGCCTCGCCGTCGTGATGGTGCTCGCCCCGCTGCTCGCCGCCCTCGCCCTGTGGGCCTCCGCCTGGCCGGCCGCCCGCACCGCGCCCCGCGACCTGCCCCTGGGGGTGGCCGGACCCGCGCAGGCCGTGACACAGCTGGAGCGGCAACTCGAACAGCGCGAGGGCGCGTTCGAGGTCCACCGCTACGCCGACGAGGCGGCCGCCCGGGAGGCCATCGAGGACCGGACCGTATACGGCGCGGTCGTGGTCACCGCCCAGGGCCCCGAACTGCTCACCGCGTCGGCCGCGAGCCCCGTGGTCGCGCAGTTGCTCCAGCAGGCGGTGGCGGAACAGGCGGCCGCCGAGGGCACCGAGGTCAGGACGGTCGACGTCGTGGCCGCGCCCGAGGGGGACCCACGGGGTGCCGCGCTCAACGCGAGCCTGCTGCCGTTGGCCATCGCCGGCATCGCGGCGGGCGCGGTGGTGACCCTGCTCGGGCTGCGCGGACCGCGCGCCGCGATCGCGCTGCTCGGCGCCTCCGCCCTGGTCGGCGTGACCACCGCCGCCATCGCGCACAGCTGGCTCGGGGTCCTCACGGGCGACTGGTGGGCCGAGGCCGGCACGTTCGGCCTGACGACGCTGGCCATCGGTGCGGCGGTCGCGGGGCTCGCCGCCCTGATCGGCACCGCGGGGGTCGGCATCGCGGCGGCCACCGTGATGCTGATCGGCAACCCGTTCTCCGGAGCACCCAGCGCCCCGCAGATGCTGCCCGAGCCGGCCGGCGCCATCGGCCAGTGGCTGCCGCCGGGCGCGGGGACGACGCTGCTGCGCTCGGTGTCGTTCTTCGACGGAGCCGCGGCGACCGGGCCCGCTCTCACGCTCACCTGGTGGGCGGCGCTCGGCCTGGGCGCCGTACTGCTCGGCGGGGTGCTCGCCAAGCGCCCGAAGAGCGACGCCGAGCCCGCGTCCCGGCGGGAGCTGACCACCGTCGGCTGACTGCTGCCGGCCGACCACCCCGGTCCGACCGTGCGCCCCCGCTGTAGCGGACGGGGGCGCACGGTCCTGTCGTCTGTCAGGGGCGCCGCACGGGGCGCTCTAGGAGGCCCCGTGCCCGCGGTGATGGGCCGCGATACCGAACCGCTGCTGTTCGCGAGGAGCGGACGCGGCCTCACGGACGGTGGAGACGGCGCTGATCACCTGCTCCTCCGCGGGTTCCGCAAGCTCCTCCAGCCGTTCGAGATCGGCTGCGGAGACCAGCGCCACCAGGGGCTTTCCATGCCGCGTCACGACGACGCGCTCACCGCCGTACACCACTCGGTTGATCAGGTCGGCGAGTTCAGCCCTGGCTTGCGTCACCGGAATCTCGTAGGCCATACCCCCATTCTAACGTCACGTACATCCTGTACATTTTTTACAGACGCCGAAGGAGGGGTTCCCATGACCCGACCGTCCGCCCGCTACGTCCTGCCCGAGTTCACCGAGCGCACCAGCTACGGGACCAAGTCGATGGATCCGTACTCGAAGCTGCTGGAGGAGCGGATCGTCTTCCTCGGGACGCCGATCGACGACGTCTCGGCGAACGACGTGATGGCCCAGTTCATGTACCTCGAGTACCAGGACCCCGACCGGGACATCGCGCTGTACATCAACTCCCCCGGCGGCTCGTTCAGTGCGATGTCGGCGATCTACGACACGATGCAGTACGTCCGGTGCGACGTGGAGACGACCTGCCTCGGGCAGGCTGGCTCGTCGGCCGCGGTGTTGCTGGCGGCGGGGGCCCCGGGCAAGCGGAATCTGCTGCCGGGTGCCCGCGTGGTGATCCACCAGCCCGCGCTGGCCGACCCGGTGCAGGGGCAGGCCAGCGATCTGGCGATCCAGGCCGAGGAGTTGACGCGGGTGCGGACCCGCCTGGAGGAGATGCTCGTCCAGCACACCGGTCGCACCCGGGAGCAGGTGACCGCGGACATCGAGCGGGACAAGATCCTGGACGCCCCGGGCGCGCTGGAGTACGGGCTCGCGGACCGGATCATCCCGAGCCGCAAGGCCTCCTCCGCCGCGCCCGGCGCGAGGTGAGCCGTCGATGCTGCCCGATCTGCCACCGCTGCCCGCCCTCACCCGCGCCGAGGGCGAACTGATCGACCGTTACCTCGACGTGGTCGACCTGCTCGGGCGGATCAACCCGGGCCGGCACGGCGACACCTACCGCGGACTGCGCGCGGCCCAGGCGCTGGTGGGCAAGGCGACCGCGCTGCGCGACGCCCTGGAACTGATGCACCGCCGGGGCGAGACCGAGCTGCACGCCGACACGCTGGCGCGTGCGCTGCGTGTCCTGGACGGGGAGCGCCGCACGGCTCGCGTCATCGTTCCGCCGCGCTCCGACAGTTGACGCACCCCCAGCCGGTCCGGACGTCCGGCCTCCGCGCCGGGGCGTCCGGGCCGGGGTTGAAACGAACCAAACGGCGTACCCCCGTTCGGAGTAGACGCGGTTCCTTCTTCCGGCCCGAAAAGCTTGCGCAACGCGCGTAGGACGGGGACGGAGTGTGACGTTCCTGTGCTGGTCCGGACGTCCTCAAGGGCCTCGACACCTCTTCGAACAAGGGGGTGTCCACCCGAACGGGTGAGTGGTGAGTAACAACACAAACCACCGGTTCCGTTGGGATTTTCGGACATCGGTGAGCCAAGATCCCTGTCTGACGACAAGCCCCCGCCGCAGCGGCGGGGCGATCCGGGTGGACGCCGAGTCCTGCCGCCGCCCGGATGACCGGTCGACAGAAGTGGATCGGCAGGAGTGGAGGACCCAGGCACGACGGGTCGCCGGAACGGTCACGCCATGACCGGGTCGAGCAGCCCTTGGGGTGAAGCCGCGTCAGCGGCCGGGCAACTTCGCCAGCCCGAATCCGACAGGTCATCCTTCACAGGCGGCTGACGAAGGGTTGCGCATGACTGCGCTCAATCGTGTCCCGTCGCTCATGGCCCGGGCCGGTACGGCCTCGGCGTTCGCCATCGCCGCTGTGGGCGGCTCGGTCGTGGTCCCCGGTGTCGCATCCGACGCCGCGGCCGCCACGCCGGCGACGAAGGCACTTCAGGTCGCGGCTTCCAAGAAGGGATCCCCCTACAAGTACGGCGCCGTCGGGCCGAACAGGTTCGACTGCTCCGGGCTGACGCTGTACTCGTTCAAGAAGGCGGGCAAGAAGCTGCCGCGCACGGCCGCCCAGCAGTACAACAAGACGCGCCACATCTCCGCCAAGAGCCGCAAGGCCGGAGACCTGGTGTTCTTCCACTCGGGCTCGAACGTGTACCACGTCGGCATCTACGCCGGAAAGGGGAAGCTCTGGCACTCCCCGAAGACCGGGGACGTCGTCAGGCTGCAGAAGATCTGGACCAAGAGCGTCTGGTACGGCCGGGTCAAGTAGTGCCCTCCCGAGGGGGCGGCGGCGCTCTGATCCGCCGCCGCTCTCTCCGGGAACCCCCTGACGCGTGACACGGGCTCGGATGGTTACTCGTTCACGTATGGCCGACCACCGTCCCTGCACCGCACGCAACGAGACTCCGCTGGAGCGTGCCGACCGCAACTTCGGCGAACTGCTCCAGGAACTGCGCGTCACCCAGACCGGGGTGCAGATCCTCTTCGCGTTCCTGCTGTCGCTGGCCTTCACCCAGCGTTTCCCGGACCTGGACACGGTCCAGCGCGTCACCTACGTGACCACACTGCTGCTCTCGGTGCTCGCGGCGGCCCTCTTCACCGCGCCCGCCGCCCTGCACCGCTTCCTCTTCCAGCAGGGCGCCAAGCCCCGCATCGTGCAGGTCTCCTCACGGCTCGCCTCGGTCGGCATGGCGGTCCTGGTCCTGGCGTTCACCGGGTCGGTGCTGCTCGTGGTCGACGTGACGATCGGCCGGTCCGGTGGTATCGCGGCGGGCGCGGCGACCCTGTGCGTCTGTCTCGGCCTGTGGTGGCTGCTCCCTCGGCTGGTGCGGCGCGCCGACCGCGCCGAGCCCCTGCAGCACCGCACGACGATCAGGCCGCCCTCGGCGGTCCGGACAGGACCGCCGCACCGGGAACTGTCCACGCGCCGCCGGTGACCTCCTCTCCCGGCCGCTGACGCCCGCCCGGCGGACGACCGCGTACGGCCGTCACCCCGGCCGGGTCACGGTTCCTGCTGTCCCGCCGCCGTCACCGGCTGCGCCGGCACGGTCCACGGCAGTTCGATGGCGACGGTCTTGCCGCCCTCCCGGGTGGGCCTGACTCTCAGCTTGCCGCCGCACTCGGCGGTCAGCCAGCGGATGATCACCATGCCCCGGCCGTTGTCCTGCTGGACGGCGGCGGGCAGCCGCTTGGGGAAGCGGGGATGGCTGTCGGTGACGCCGATGCGCAGCTGCTCGTCACGGTCGAGCGCGATGTCCACCGTGAAGGTGGGTGACTGCCCGAACGTGTGCTGGACGGCGTTGGTGGCGAGCTCGGAGACGATCAGGCGGATGGTGTCGGCGACTTCGGCCCCCGGTGGCAGTCCCCACTCCGCCAGGATGGTGACCACGTACTCGCGGGCCGCGGAGACCGAGGCGGGCTCGCTCGGCAGAGTGACGGATGCTTCCAGATGGTCTGCCATGGCGACGTCGTCCCTTTCCCACGGGACCGCGGTCCGACACGGAGCGGATGGTTCGAGTACGGTCCCGGACTGGTGCTTCGTCGCCAGACTGCCATTACCAAGGCGGTCACGGGTGGCGATCCACCAAGATATGCATATATCTGTCGCTCGAAGCGGTGAACTCTACGACCTCAGACCGTATTTGGGCGCCCCGGTTGGAGTAAGGAGTAGCCCATGCAGCACGGTCCCGCGGTGCGCCGCCGGAAGCTGGGCGCCGAACTGCGCGCCCTGCGCGCCGGTGCGGGGCTCACCAGCGGCGAGGCCGCCCGCCTGGTGGGCTGGCACCAGTCGAAGGTGAGCCGGATCGAGACCGGCGCGAGCGGTGTGAAACCGGCCGATGTGCGGTTACTCCTCGATGCCTACCGTGTGACGGACTCCCAACTACGGGAGTTGCTCCTGGTGTTGGCGGGGTCCGACGAGGGTGGCGGACGCCACCACTGGTGGCACGCGTACCGCGGTGTGCTGCCGCCGACCTACCGGGACTTCATCAGCCTGGAGTCCCAGGCGAGTGCGATGAGCACCTTGGAGACCTCAGTGGTCCCCGGACTGCTCCAGACACCCGAGTACGCCCGGGCGGTGACCAAGGCGGCGGTGGGCGGGCTGGACGACGAGCGCCTGCACGCCCTGGTCGAAGTACGGCTGGCCAGGCAGGACGTGCTCCGAGGGCATCCCCCGCTGGAGCTCAGCGCGGTGCTGGACGAGGCCGTGCTCAGACGCGAGGTCGGCGGTCCCGAGGTGATGGCGCGTCAGCTGGAGCGGTTGGTCGAGGCGGCGCGGCTGCCCCAAGTGCGGCTCCAGGTGCTGCCGTTCTCCGCGGGAGCGCACGTCGGCATTACCGGGCCTTTCGTTATCTTCTCATTTTCGAGCACATCTGATCTGGATGTGGTTGTTCTCGACCACTTGACGAGTAGCCTCTACCTCGAACGGAAAGAAGACCTCAGGGCCTACTCGGAGGCCTTCAACGCCCTTCAGATCCACGCCCTTTCGCCCGAGGACTCGTTGGATTACATCGCCGGATTGGGTGACGGCGTGTAAGGAGGCACCATGTCAGCTCTGCCTCGGCACGTACCTTCCAGCAACGATCTGCACGCCGTGCGGTGGCTGCGCAGCAGCTACAGCACGGGAGCCAACAACTGCGTCGAGACGGCACGACCGAGCGGCGGCCCCTGGGCCGGTCTGCTCGCCGTGCGCGACTCCAAGGATCCGGCCGGACCCGCGCTGCTCTTCTCCCCCGGGAGCTGGGCGGGATTCACTGCCGCGTTCCGGTCCTGACCCGCCTACTCACTCGCTCACCCGGTCCAGCAGGGTGGCGGCGCACGGCCGTGTCACGCCGACTCATGGTCGCGTCTCGCCGATCACCCGGACCGCGTGTTCGATCTGTCCCTCGGAGAGGTCCGCGCGGGCGGTCAGCCTCAGCCGTGAGATGCCGTCGGGAACGGAAGGAGGACGGAAGCAGCCCACGGCCAGCCCGGCCGCACGGCACTCGGCCGCCCATCGCACGGCCCCCTCCGGGGACGGCGCGCGCACGGAGACCACCGCGGCGTCCGGACGTACCGCCTCGTGACCCGCGGCGGTCAGGCGTGCGTGGAGTTCGCCCGCCACCGTGCGCGCCCGCGCCGCCCGCTCCGGCTCGCGGCGCAGCAGCCGCAGGGCCGCCAGGGCCGAGCCCGCCGCCGCCGGAGCCAGACCGGTGTCGAAGATGAACGTCCGGGCCACGTTGACCAGGTGGTCGATCACCCGGGCGGGGCCCAGGACGGCACCGCCCTGGCTGCCGAGCGACTTGGACAGCGTGACCGTGACGACCACGTCGTCGGCGCCCGCGAGTCCCGCCGCGTGCGGGGTGCCGCGGCCGCCGTCGCCGAGGACGCCGAGACCGTGCGCGTCGTCCAGCACCAGACCCGCGCCGCGCTCCCGGCAGGCCTCGGCGTGGGCGGCGAGCGGGGCCGCGTCGCCGTCGACCGAGAAGACCGTGTCGGACACCAGGACGGCGGGCCCGTCGTGGGTCCGCAGCGCCTTGGCCACGGCGTCCGGGTCGGCGTGCGCGACGACCTGTGTCTCGCCCCGGGCCAGCCGGCAGCCGTCGATCAGCGAGGCGTGGTTGCCCGCGTCGGAGACGACCAGTGAGCCGTGCGGCGCCAGCGCGGTCACCGCGGCCAGGTTCGCTGCGTAGCCCGACGACAGGACGAGCGCCGCCTCGAAGCCGCAGAAGTCGGCCAGCTCGCGTTCCAGCTCGGTGTGGAGTTCGGTGGTGCCGGTGACGAGCCGGGATCCGGTCGCCCCGGCGCCCCAGGTGCGGGCGGCCCGCGCCGCGCCCTCGGTGACCTCGGGATGACGGGACAGCCCCAGGTAGTCGTTGCTCGCGAGATCGAGCAGCGGCGCGTGGGCGGGGCGCGGGCGCAGCGTCCGCACGAGTCCGGCCCGACGGCGTGATTCCGCCTCCTCGTCGATCCAGCCGAACGCCATCGCTCCTCCAGGGCTCGTACGGGTGGCTTTTGTAGGCAGCGCACAGACACTAGTCGCACGACCAGGCACCCACTGTGTGGCAATACCCACACGTCGAAGCGCCTGTCTTGTACGAACTCTCCTTGGCCCGAGGCGGCTCCTTAGGACAGGATCGGCTCTCATGGACCTGCTGAACACGCTGGTGGACAAGGGGCTTCGGCGCGAGCTGCCGAGCCGCGAGGAGGCGCTGGCCGTCCTCGCCACTTCCGACGACGACCTGCTCGATGTGGTGGCCGCGGCCGGCAAGGTGCGCCGGCACTGGTTCGGCCGGCGGGTGAAGCTCAACTACCTCGTCAACCTCAAGTCGGGCCTGTGCCCGGAGGACTGCTCCTACTGTTCGCAGCGGCTCGGCTCCACCACCGGCATCCTGAAGTACACCTGGCTCAAGCCCGACGACGCCTCGAAGGCGGCGGCGGCCGGTTTGGCGGGAGGTGCCAAGCGGGTCTGCCTGGTGGCCTCCGGGCGCGGTCCGACCGACCGGGACGTGGACCGGGTCGCGGGCACCATCAAGGCGATCAAGGAACAGAACGAGGGCGTCGAGGTGTGCGCCTGTCTCGGGCTGCTCTCCGACGGCCAGGCCGAGCGGCTGCGCGAGGCGGGCGCGGACGCCTACAACCACAACCTGAACACGTCCGAGGGCACCTACGGCGAGATCACCACCACGCACACCTACGCCGATCGCGTGGACACCGTGACCAAGGCGCACGCGGCCGGTCTGTCCGCCTGTTCCGGGCTGATCGCGGGCATGGGCGAGTCGGACGAGGACCTGGTCGACGTCGTCTACGCGCTGCGCGAGCTGGACCCGGACTCGGTTCCGGTCAACTTCCTGATCCCGGTCGAGGGCACCCCGCTGGCCAAGGAGTGGAACCTCACCCCGCAGCGCTGCCTGCGGATCCTGGCCATGGTGCGGTTCGTCTGCCCGGACGTCGAGGTGCGGATCGCGGGCGGCCGGGAGGTCCATCTGCGCACCATGCAGCCCCTCGCGCTGCACCTGGCCAACTCGATCTTCCTCGGCGACTACCTCACCACCGAGGGCCAGGCCGGCAAGGCCGACCTGGAGATGATCGCGGACGCCGGGTTCGAGGTGGAGGGCACCGGCCAGGTGACCCTGCCCGAGCACCGGGCGAACGCGGGCGGGGGCGGCTGCGGCTCGACCGCCGAGACCGCCTGCGGCTCGCACGAGGGTGCGGGCTGCGGCTCGCACGAGGGCGCCGGTGTCTGCGGCTCCGCGCCCGCCGCCTCGACGCCCGCCGCCTCGACGCCCCCGGTCGGCGAGCCCCGCACCGACCTCGTCGCCGTCCGCCGCCGTGGCGCCGGAACGGACCTCGCGCCCAATGCCTGACCTGAACGTCCCCGAGCTCCTCGAGCTGGACCGGCAGCACGTCTGGCACCCCTACGGCCCGATGCCCGGCCGCCGGGAACCGCTCGTCGTGGAGTCGGCGAGCGGGGTGCGGCTGCGGCTGGCGGACGGCTCCGGCGAACTGGTCGACGGCATGTCGTCCTGGTGGTCGGCGATCCACGGCTACAACCACCCGGTGCTCAACGAGGCCGCGCGCGAGCAGCTCGGGCGGATGAGCCACGTGATGTTCGGCGGCCTCACGCACGAGCCCGCCGTACGGCTCGCGAAGCTCCTTGTCGACATGTCGCCGGACGGCCTGGAGCACGTCTTCCTCGCCGACTCCGGTTCGGTGTCGGTCGAGGTCGCGGTCAAGATGTGCCTCCAGTACTGGCGCTCGCTCGGCCGCCCGTCGAAGCGGCGGCTGCTGACCTGGCGGGGCGGCTATCACGGCGACACCTGGCAGCCGATGTCGGTGTGCGACCCCGAGGGCGGCATGCACGAGCTGTGGTCCGGGGTGCTGCCGCGCCAGGTGTTCGCGGACCCGCCGCCGACCCGGTACGAGGAGTCGTACGCCGATCGGCTGCGCGCACTGATCGAACGCCATGCCGACGAACTCGCCGCGGTGATCGTCGAGCCGGTGGTGCAGGGCGCGGGCGGGATGCGATTCCACTCCCCCGCGTATCTGCGGGTGCTGCGCGAGGCCTGCGACGCGCACGACGTGCTGCTGGTGTTCGACGAGATCGCCACCGGGTTCGGGCGCACGGGCGCGCTGTTCGCGGCGGAGCACGCGGCGGTGACCCCGGACGTGATGTGCGTGGGCAAGGCGCTGACCGGCGGTTACCTGACGATGGCGGCGACGCTGTGCACGCCTCGGGTGGCCGACGGCATCTCCCGGGGCGAGGTACCCGTCCTCGCGCACGGGCCGACCTTCATGGGCAATCCGCTGGCGGCGGCCGTCGCCTGCGCGTCGATCGACCTGCTGCTGGGCCAGGACTGGCCCGCCGAGGTCAAGCGGATCGAGACGGGGCTGCGGGAGGGGCTGGCGGCTGCCTCCGACCTCCCGGGCGTCACGGACGTGCGGGTCCTCGGCGCCATCGGGGTGGTCCAGCTCGATCATCCCGTGGACATGGAGGCCGCCACGGCGGCGGCCGTCCGCGAGGGCGTGTGGCTCCGGCCGTTCCGCGACCTGATCTACACGATGCCGCCGTACGTCACGGGCGACGCGGACCTGGCACGGATCGCGCGCGCGGTGTGCGCGGCGGCGCGGGAGGGATGACATGACGGTCCTCGTGATCACGGGCACGGGCACGGAGGTCGGCAAGACGGTGGCGACCGCCGCCCTGGCCGCCGCCGCGCTCGCGGCCGGACGGTCGGTGGCCGTCCTCAAGGCCGCGCAGACCGGCGTACGACCGGACGAGCCCGGGGACGCCGCGGAGGTGGCGCGGCTCGCGGGCGCCGTGACGGCGGCCGAGGTCGCCCGGTATCCGGAGCCGTTGGCGCCGGCCACGGCGGCGCGGCGGGCCGGGCGGGAGCCGGTGCGTCCGCGCGAGGTCGCCGAGGCCGCCGCCAAGCTGGCCACCGAGCACGACCTGGTACTGGTGGAGGGCGCCGGCGGACTGCTCGTACGGTTCGACGCGGCGGGCGGGACGCTGGCCGACGCGGCCCGGTTGCTGGCGGCGCCGGTGCTGGTGGTGGCGTCGGCCGGGCTGGGTACGCTCAACACGACCGAACTCACCGCCCGGGAACTGCGCTCCCGCGGGCTCGACCTGACCGGGATCGTGATCGGCAACTGGCCCGACGCACCCGACCTGGCCTCGCGCTGCAACCTCGCGGACCTGCCGGACGTGTCGGCGGCTCCGCTGCTCGGCGCGCTGCCCGCCGGGGCCGGACGGCTCGCCCCGGCCGACTTCCGTACCCGGGCGCCGGGTTGGCTGGCGCCCCGCCTCGACGGGACGTGGGACGCGGAGGCGTTTCGCGCGCGGGAGGCTCCCTAGGCCTGCTCCCGTCCCGGGTCCTCCTCGGCGAGGAGCCGGACGAGTTCGATCCGGGAGCGGATGCCCAACCGGGTGAAGACACCGCGCAGATGATGGTCGATGGTGCGCGGGCTGAGCGCGAGACGCCCAGCGATCTCCCGGTTGGTGGCGCCCTCGGCGGCCATCCGGGCGATCAGCAACTGCTGGGCGGTGAGCCGGGTTCCGGGACGGTCGGGCGCGCCGCGTGCGCTCGTGTCGGATGCGCTCGTGTCGGGTGCGCCGAGCGCGCGGAGTTCGGCCCGTGCCCGGTCGGCGCAGTGCGGGGCGCCGAAGTGTTCGAAGGCCGCCAGCGCGCTGTGCAGCCGGTCGCGTGCCTCCGTGCGGTGGCGCAGGCGTCGCAGCGCGGCCCCGAACAGCAGCTCGGTACGGGCGCGTTCGAAGTCGCGGGTGCCGCGCGCGTGCAGGTCGAGTGCGGTGCGGTAGTGCTCGACGGCTTCCGCGCCGGGCGCGAGCAGGGCACGGCACCGGGCGCTGAGCGCCAGGTCGTCGGGGCTGTCCACGACGCTCGCCCAACGGTGGTAGTCGCCGTGGGCGGCCCGCGCGACCCGGGTGTCGCCGGTGCGGACGGCGGCCTCGACGTAGTGCGGGGTGGCCAGATGGCGGATGGCCCGGTGGCCGTGGCCGGGCCCGAACCCGGCGAGGGCGCGCAGCCGGGCCGCGGCGGCCGGGAAGCGGCCGCTGCCGAGGTCGAGGAAGGCGAGCGCCCACTGGGCGAGGGCGGCGGGCAGGCCGAGACCGCGTCCGAGGGCGTACGACCGGGCGGCGGCGGCGCGTTCGCGGCACAGGTCCGCGTCACCGGTGACCGCGGCGAACATCGCGAGGGCGGCCTGGAGATGGCAGGCGCCGTTGTCCTGGCCGGTGGCGTACGCCTGGGCCAGTGCCTCGGTCGCGGCGGCCTCGCCGGCCCGGGGTCGACCGGTCCAGAAGTCGGCGTACGCCCGGAACTCCGTGGCCTGGACCGCGGTCGCCGTCGCGCCGCGCGCCCGCGCCGAGGCGGCCGCGCGGAGGGTCGCGGTGGCGGCGAGGGTGTGGTCGCCGAGCAGCAACGCGGCGATTCCGGCGTGCAGCAGCAGGGTGGGGTCCCCGCCGGGACCGCAACGCCCCGCCGCCGCCATCAACAGATCCCGCGCGTCCTCGTACCGCCCCTCGACGGCCGCCGCCAGCCCACCGAGCGTGCCGGGCGGCACGACTCCGAGCGCCTCGGCCACCTGCTCGGCCTCACGGCACCGACGCAGGTCACCGGTGTAGATGGCGGCTTCGGTGGCCCGGGTGAGGAGATGAGTGGCCCGGGACGACGACGTGGAGGGACGGGTGGCGTCGGTCGAGGCGGGGAGACCGGGGGCGTGGGCCGACGCCGGGCGGCGGGTGTCCCGGGGCGACGCGGAGCGGCCGGGTGCGTCGGGCGAGACCCGGGGGTGGTCGGTCAGCGCCGACGCGTGGGCGTGGGGAAGCTCCGCCGCCCGGACCGACCCGGCAAGGCTCACCGCCTGGGCCGATTCGGCACGGCTCACCCCCGGACCTGATGCGGACGAACCAACGACCGGGAGCCGTACCGGGACTTGGGCCGCCTGGGCCGGCGTCGGGACATCGGTGCCCGGGGTCGACGCGGAGCGCCGGCGGGACGCTCCCGGCGCAGCACGTCCAGGGGCACGCTCCCGTGTCGCCCTCGGGACGTGAGCGGCGGGGCGGGACTCGTCCGGGCCGCTGGCAGGCGATGGTGGTGACACGTGCCGCCCGTCAGCGATGTGTTCCGGGTCCCCCGGCGGCTGCGCCACCACCGCCGCCAGCAGCGCGTCGAAGGCCTCCGAGGCGTTGCCCGTGCGGAGGGCGAGGACGCCGGTCAGGGCGTCTTCGGGAGCGGCGGCGGCCAGGCGGCGGGCGCGGTCGCTGTCGCCGGACTGCCAGGCGTGGACGGCGGCGCGGGCCAGGAGGCGGGACTGCTCGCGGGGGTCGGGGCACAGGGCGGCGGCGCGTTCGGTGAGGGCTCGGGCCAGTTGCAGGCGGCCCGCGTCGCGGGCCTGTTCGGCGGCGGAGCGGAGTTCGGCCGTGAGCCGGGCGCTCGGGCCGAGGGCGCCCGCGCCCCGGTGCCAGGAACGGCCGGGTGTCTCGCCGTCACCGCGCAGCACCCGGGCCAGCAGCCGGTGGACCTCGCGCCGGTCGGCCGGGGAGCCGGTCTCGTAGGCGGCGACCGTCGTCCACGCGTCCCGGAAGACCACCCCGCCCGTCGTGGCCTGGGCGATACCGGCCGCCTCCGCGGCTTCCAGGGGGCGGGTGTCGAGGCGGACGGCGGTGACGGCACGCAGGAAGGCGTGCGTCGGGACCGGGTACTGGTCGGCCGCCGCGAGGAGCAGCAGCAGCCGGGTGTCGTCCGGCAGGGCCTGGATCTCGGCGCGGTGGGTCCGCAGCAACGCCGGGGCCAGTTCGGCGGGTTCGGTGGGCAGCGCGTCGTGGCCGGCCGCCTGCCGTTCGGTCAGCAGCGGTACGAGGTCGGCGGCGGCGCGCGGATCGCCGTGGACGGCACGCAGCACTCGCACCCGGACGCCCGCGGGCAGCGAGGAGAGGGGGCGTGGGGGAGGTGGAGTGCGGTCGAGAGGCGGGGGGTTCACCGGAGTCACCACACACATGACGTTACTGGCGAGTTAATTGACACGTAAAGACCGGCGATTTCACCGATGCGGCGCGCGTAGACCCCGGCCGACACTCCTGAGAACCCCACCCGTATCAGGAGGCATCATGCAGCGCTTCAAGCGTCGCATCGCCGCGGCCGCCTCGGCCGTGTCGGCATCGCTCCTTCTGTCGCTCCCGCTGTCCGCGACGCCCGCTCACGCCGCGACCCACAACCCCGTCGTCTTCGTCCACGGTCTCAGCAGTTCGTCCAGCAGCTGGGACGACTGGGTCTCCTACTTCAAGGCCGACGGCTATACCGCCTCGGAGCTGGACGCCTGGTCGTACAGCTGGTCCCAGTCGAACGTGACCACCGCCCAGCAACTGGCCACCGAGGTCAAGCGGGTGCTCGCCGCCACCGGCGCCTCCAAGGTCGACCTGGTCGTGCACTCGATGGGCGCGCTCAGCTCCCGCTACTACCTGAAGAACCTCGGCGGCACGGCCTACGTCGACGACTTCGTCTCCACCGCCGGCGTGAACCACGGCACGACCGCCGCCGGGTGGTGCGCGTGGCTGTACACCTCCTGCGCGGAGATGCAGACCGGCAGTTCCTTCCTCACCTCGCTGAACTCCGGCGACGAGACGCCGGGCAGTGTGTCGTACGCCAGTTACTGGTCCAACTGCGACGACGCGCTCACCCCGGACACCACGGCGATCCTGAGCGGCGCGACCAACGTCGAGGTCGGGTGCGTGTCGCACACCGACATGAACAACGATCACGGCGTCTACGAGCAGGTGCGCGACTTCGTCGGATGACGGACCGCTTCGTCGGATGACGGACCGCGGGGGTGCGACGGGCCCGTCCGGGGGAGAATCGTGGTGAGGAACGTCCTGTCAGGGAGGTTGCCATGCCGCTACGGTCCCCCGGCCGCGCCGGGGTGTCCCGGGACCTCGTCCACCACCCGCTGTTCGCCCGCTACTACGCCCGGATCAGCGTCGGCGCCGAGACCCGGATGGGCATGGGCGCGATGCGGGACAGGCTCCTCGCCGGGCTGTCCGGGCGGGTGATCGAGATCGGCGCGGGCAACGGCCTGAACTTCGCGCACTATCCGGGCACGGTCTCGGAGGTCGTGGCGATCGAACCGGAGCGCCGGCTGCGGCACCTGGCCGTGGAGGCCGCCCTGCGCTCCGGGGTGCCGGTGGACGTGGCGCCGGGCGCGGCGGAGGCCCTGCCGGTCAAGAGCGAGGCCTTCGACGCGGCGGTGGTCTCCCTGGTGCTGTGCAGCGTGCGCGACGTGCCGCGGGCGCTCGCGGAGATACGGCGGGTGCTGCGGCCCGGCGGCGAGGTGCGGTTCTTCGAGCACGGCCGGGGCGGCGGCCGTGCGATGCGCCTGACCCAGCGGGCGCTGGACCGCACGCTGTGGCCGCCGCTGAGCGGCGGCTGCCATCTGGCCCGGGACCCGATCGGCGCGCTGCGCGGGGCCGGCTTCGAACTCGGCCCCTATCGGCAGGTGTTCATGCCGGAGAACGGTCCCCGGCTGCCCACCTCCTACTGCGTGCTGGGCACGGCCTGGCGGCCGCCCTTGGAGGAGCACTGACCGCCGGCCCCGGTCCCGCCGCTCACAGCGTCCATTTCTTCAGCTCGCGCGCGATGTCGTGCACCGAGGCGTCGCCCTTCTTGGCGGCCCGGGCGAGGTCGCGGACCAGTTCCGGCGAGGTGACGACCCTGAGCCCGCTCGCGACGAGGTAGGCGTACCCGACGGCGCACGCGAAGAGGGCGTTGCTGCGCTCCAACGCCGGGACATGGATGAGCAGTTGCAGCAGCGCCGCGGCACGCATGTGCGGGCTGTCGTACACGGGGATGTCGAATATCTCGGCCTGGTGCCGTGCCACGGCGGCGACCAGGGCCCCCCAGTCGGTGACCTGGGGATCGCCCGGGGTCTTCTGCTCGGCGAGCATCAGGAGCCAGGCGAGATCGATGCGCAGATCGCTCAACGAGCCTCGTGTTCCTTGCTTTCCTTGCCGAACTCCTCCGTGAAGACGGATTCGTACTGCTTCATGAAGTCGGCCGCGGCCTCCACGAAGGCCTGGCCCGCTTCCCCGGTGTCCTTCATGACCAGTTCCTCTATGTAGCGGTTGACGCTCACGCCGCGGGCGAGGGCACGTTCACGGGCGGCGCGGGCGGTGCCCTCGTCCACCCGCACGTTCAACTGAGTCTTCGCCATACGTCGAAGCTAGCGCCGATGTGCTAGCACCCGCAAGAGGGTCCGCATCCCGGCAACAGGTGCCCCTTACATCGGTATCGGGGGCCCCACCTGGGGCGGAGACGGTCTCGGCCCCACGGGGGATACCGGGTGTGGGGTGGATCACACTACCCTCGGCGGGACAGGAGAGTCCCGGTGCACCGAAGCCCAGGAGGCAGTCTTGTCCACCCCTGCTGCTCAGTACGTGCCGGGCCAGGCGTCGGCCGACGGGATCGCCGCCCGCGCCCGCGGGCTGACCAAGGCGTACGGAACGGGCGAGACGACGGTGCTGGCCCTGGACTCCGTGGACGTGGACATCGCGCGCGGCCGGTTCACCGCGATCATGGGCCCGTCCGGCTCCGGCAAGTCCACGATGATGCACTGCCTGGCCGGACTCGACACCGTCTCCGCCGGTCAGGTGTGGCTCGGCGACACCGAGATCACGGGGCTGAAGGAGCGCGAGCTGACCCGGCTGCGGCGGGACCGGATCGGGTTCATGTTCCAGTCGTTCAACCTCATCCCGACGCTCAACGCGGCCGAGAACATCACGCTGCCCATGGACATCGCGGGCAAGAAGCCCGACGAGAAGTGGCTGGACCAGGTCATCGACACCCTCGGGCTGCGCGACCGGCTCAAGCACCGGCCCTCGCAGCTCTCCGGCGGACAGCAGCAGCGGGTGGCGTGCGCGCGGGCGCTGGCCTCCCGGCCGGAGCTGATCTTCGCGGACGAGCCGACCGGCAACCTCGACTCGCGCGCGGGCCTCGAAGTACTCGGGTTCCTGCGGGAGGCCGTCGACCAGCTCGGACAGACCGTCGTCATGGTGACCCACGACCCGGGCGCCGCCGCCCACTCCGACCTGGTCCTCTTCCTCGGGGACGGGCGGATCGTCGACGAGATGGAACGCCCGACGGCGGAGGCGGTCCTCGAGCGCATGAAGCGCTTCGACGTCACCAAGGCCCCCTTCGACGCCCAGGGTCCCCCGCCCGGCGCGATCCCCACCGAAGGCGACGGCCCCTCACTCGACAAGGACTGAGCCGTGCTGAAGGCGACGCTGAGGAGCTTTCTCGCGCACAAGGGACGCCTGGTGCTGTCCGCCCTGGCCGTGGTGCTGTCCGTGGCCTTCGTCGCGGGCAGTCTGATCTTCTCGGACACCCTGAGCCGCACCTTCGACCGGCTCTTCGCCTCGACCGCGCCGGACGTCACGGTCAGCCCGAAGGAGAACCTCGACGAGGCCATCCCGTCCGGCATGACCCCCACCGTCCCGGCCGCGCTCGCCCAGCAGCTGGCCCGGGTCGACGGGGTCGCCGCCGCCCGTGCGGACGTCGGCGTCGAGAACATCACGGTCGTCGACGAGGACAACGAGTCGGTGGGCCCGACCACCGGCGCCCCGACCATCGGCAGCGACTGGAACCCGACCGAGCGCACTCCCCTGGAGCTCACCTCCGGCCGCGCACCGCGCGGCCCCTCCGAGGCGATGCTCGACGCGGAGACCGCCGACGGCAAGGACGTGGAGATCGGCGACACGCTCACCGTGATCGCGGCCCCGGGGTCGTTCAAGGTCGAGATCGTCGGCATCGCCACGTTCACCACCACCAACCCCGGTGCCGCACTGGTCTTCCTCGACCCCGAGAGCGCGCGGGAGAAGCTCCTCGGCGACCCGGCGGCCGCCACCGGCATCTCCGTGGACGCCGCCGAGGGCGTGAGCGACGACCGGCTCAAGCAACGGGTGGCCACCACGCTCGGCGCGGACCGCTACGACTACCGGACCGCCGACGAGCAGGCCGAGTCCGACCTCGACCAGCTCGGCGGCTTCCTCGACATCATCAAGTACGTGATGCTCGGCTTCGCCGGAATCGCCGTGCTGGTCGGCGTCTTCCTGATCGTCAACACCTTCTCGATGCTGATCGCCCAACGCACCCGCGAGCTGGGCCTGCTGCGCGCGCTGGGCGCCGACCGGCGCCAGGTCCGCCGCTCGGTGCTCACCGAGGCGACCCTGCTGGGGCTGGTCGGTTCGACCGTGGGCCTGGCCACCGGGATCGGCCTGGCGGCCGGACTGATCGCGCTCATGAACACGCTCGGCATGAACATCAAGTCGAGCGAGATGGTGATCGGCTGGGCCACTCCCGTGGCCGCGTACGTCGTCGGGGTCGGCGTCACCTTCGTCGCCGCCTATCTGCCGGCGCGCCGGGCGGCCGGCGTCTCGCCGATGGCGGCCCTCGCCGATGCCGAGATCGCCGGCGTCGGACGGCCGCTCAGGACACGTGCGATCGTGGGCGGCACCGTCGGGGCGCTCGGCGCGGCAGCGCTCCTGGGCTGCGTCACCGCCTCGGAGACCGGCTCGGCGGCCTCGCTGCTGGGCCTCGGGATCGTGCTCACCCTGCTGGCCACCGTGATCGCCGGGCCGCTGCTGGTGCGGCCGGTGATCCGGGTCCTCGGCGGCGCCTTCCCGGCGCTGTTCGGATCGATCGGCCGGATGAGCCAGCGCAACGCCCTGCGCAACCCCCGCCGCACCGGCGCCACCGCCGCCGCGCTGATGGTGGGCCTCGCCCTGGTCGGCGGGATGTCGGTGGCGAGCGCCTCCATGACCGACTCCTTCGACCAGCAGATCGACAAGACCCTGGGCGCCGACTACGTCATCCAGAACACCAACTTCCTGCCCTTCCCGCAGGAGGTCACCGACGCGGTCCGGGACACCCCGGGCGCCGGGCTCGTCGTACGGTCGCGGTTCACCCCCGTCGCCGTACGACTGCCGGACGGCGACCGGGTGGAGACGACCGCGGCGGCCTACGACCCGCGGCTCGACGACGTCGCCCGCATCACCTACGCCGAGGGCGACACCCCTGCGGCGCTCGCGGCCGGCCGGATGGCCATGGACCGGGACTTCGCACGCGACCACGGCGTACGGGTCGGCAGCGCGATCCCCGTGGAGTTCCAGGGCGGCCGCACCACCGAGCTGACGGTGGGCGCACTCACCGACCAGGACCAGGCCGAGGGCTTCGGGACCCAGGGCGGCCTGTACTTCGGCCTGGCCACGCTGGACCGGTTCGCGCCGGGCGGGCAGGACTCCGCGCTGTACGTGAACGCCGCCTCCGGGACGAGCGCCGACGATCTGCGCACGAACCTGGAGAAGACGCTCGACCCCTATCCGCAGGTGCAGGTGCGCGACCTGGCCGACTACAAGGAACTGGTCCACGACCAGATCGCGGTGCTGCTCTACCTCGTGTACGCGCTGCTCGGGCTGGCGATCGTCATCGCGGTGCTCGGCGTGGTCAACACCCTCGCGCTGTCGGTCGTCGAGCGCACCCGGGAGATCGGCCTGCTGCGGGCCATCGGGCTGGCCCGGCGTCAGTTGCGCCGGATGATCCGGCTGGAGTCGGTGGTGATCGCGGTGTTCGGCGCGGTGCTGGGCCTCGCGCTGGGCCTGGTGTGGGGCGTGTGCACCCAGCAGGTGCTGGCGCTCCAGGGCATGAAGGCGCTGGCGATCCCCTGGGGCACGATCGTCGCGGTGGTGGTCGGCTCGGCGGTGGTGGGTGTCGTGGCGGCCCTGCTGCCCGCGCTGCGCGCCTCCCGTATGAACGTGCTGGCGGCCATCGCACACGAGTGACGGAAGCGTCGGCGTCGGCGTCGGCGTCGGCGTCGGCGTCGGCGTCGGCACGAACGTCCCCGCCCAGGGGAGGTGGTTGACCCGGCGAGCGCGGGCACTCGGTGGCCAAAGCATTCCGGAGGCCGGAGGACATCATGAGCGCGACGGCACGGGGCTCCCACGACGATCCGACCCGGCAGAAGAGGCTGGGCATCTACCTCAACGATCATCTGGCCGGGGCGACGGCGGGCACCGAGCTGGCCCGCCGTATGGTGCGCGAGCACCGCGGATCGACGTACGGCGACGCTCTGGAGAACCTGGCGGCGGAGATCGCGCAGGACCGGCGGGCCCTGCTGCGGCTGCTCGGAGACCTGGACATTCCGGTGCGGCGGTACAAGGTGTACGGGGCGTGGCTGGGCGAGAAGGCCGGGCGGGTCAAGCCCAACGGCCGACTGCTGCGGCGCTCCGGCCTCACCCTGTTGATCGAGCTCGAGGCCCTGCGGCTGGGCGTCCAGGGCAAGGCGTCCCTCTGGCACGCCCTGCTCTCCGCGTCGGCCCAGGACTCCCGGCTGGACGCCGACCGGCTCGAACAGCTGCTCCAGAGGGCGGACCGGCAGATCAAGACCCTGGACACCCTGCACGCCAGGGCCGTGATGCCCGTACTGCTCCCGTCGGCGTCACCGGAACCGGCACCGAAGGCCCCGTCCGGCAAGGGGGCACCGGCGTGACCACGGCCGGGCGGACCGCCGCTTTGCCCGTGAACGCCCTACGCCGTAGTCCGTCGACCCCGGCCATGTCAGCTCCTCTCCCGTGAGGCGAGGTCGGGGTGCGAAACCGGTGGTCGGAGGGGCCGGTGCCCTGCTTGACTCACGCCATGAACGATCTGCGCATCCGCCCCGCCGACCACCCCGACATCGACACCGTGCTCCGGTTCTGGCGCGAGGCCGCGGAGGGAACGAGCATCAGCGACGACCGGGAGGGCGTGGAACGCCTGGTGACCCGCGACCCCGAGGCGCTCATCCTGGCCGAACTCGACGGGGAACTGGTCGGCACGGTGATAGCGGGCTTCGACGGCTGGCGCTGCCATCTGTACCGGCTCGCGGTGCACCCGGACCGGCGGCGCCGGGGCATCGGCGGCGCCCTGCTCACCGCGGCCGAGGAGCGCTTCGTACGGCTGGGCGGGCGCCGCGGGGACGCGATGGTGCTGACGGCCAACGAGAACGCGCACCACGCGTGGCGGGCCGCCGGATACGCGCCGGAGGAGCGCTGGCGCCGCTGGGTGAAACCCCTCACCGCCTGACTCCCTCCACCGCCTGACGCCCCTCGCCCGTCCTCTTACCCTTGGGGGACCATTCGGTCCGTGAAAGACCGGACCTCGAAGGAAAGGTGTGAGCGTCCGCCCATGGGCGAGCCTCCCAGTGGTACGCGAGATCGCGCGGCCCTCCCCACTCTGTCCGATCATGGGACGGAGGTGACCCGATGACCGAACTGCTCCTCCTGCTGGTGGCGGTGCTGCTGTCGCTCGCCTGCGGTGCCTTCGTGGCCGCGGAGTTCTCGCTGACCACGGTCGAGCGCAGCGAGCTGGAACGGGCCGTGGAACGCGGCGAGCGGGGCGCGTCCGGTGCCCTGAAGGCCGTACGGAATCTGACGTTCCAGCTCTCCGGCGCCCAGCTCGGCATCACGGTGACGAACCTGGTGGTCGGCATGCTGTCCGAGCCGTCGATCGCCGCGCTGATCGCGGGTCCGCTGCGGTCGGCCGGTGTCTCGGACTCGGCGGCGTCCTCGCTCGCGCTGGTGCTCGGCACCGCGCTGTCGACGGTGTTCCTGATGGTCGTCGGCGAGCTGGTGCCCAAGAACTGGGCGATCTCCTCGCCGCTGGCGGTGGCCAAGCGGGTGGGCAACGCGCAGCGCTGGTTCAGCGCCGCCTTCCGCCCCTTCATCACCCATCTGAACAACACCGCCAACCGGGTCGTACGGCGTTTCGGACTGGAGCCCGCCGAGGAGCTGGCCTCCGCCCGGGGGCCTCAGGAGCTGGCCGCACTGGCCCGGCACTCCGCCCGGGAGGGCGCCCTGGAGGCGGACACCGCCGAGTTGTTCGTCCGCACGCTGAACCTCGCCGACCTCAGCGCCGAGAACGTCATGACACCGCGTGTCCAGGTCATCGCCCTGGACGCCCAGGCGACCTGCGAGGACGTCGCGAACGCGACCCGGGCGACCGGGCTGTCCCGCTTCCCGGTCTACCGCGGCAACCTCGACTCGGTCGTCGGGATCGCGCACATCAAGGACGTCCTGACCATCCCGGCGGGGCGCCGGCCCCGCGTGCCGGTCTCCGAGATCGTGCGCGAGCCGCTCCTGGTCCCGGAGTCGCTCACCGTCGACCGGCTCCTGGACCGGCTGTCGGGCAAGCGCACCATGGCCGTCGTCATCGACGAGTACGGCGGTACGGCGGGCGTGGCCACCCTGGAGGACATCGTCGAGGAGGTCGTCGGCGAGGTGCGGGACGAGCACGACCCGCACGAGACGCCCGACCTGGCCCCGGCCGGCACCGACGACGAGGGCCGCACCCTGTACTCGGCCGACGGATCGGCCCGCATCGACCAGCTCGCGCGCGTCGGCCTGCGGGCGCCCGAAGGGCCGTACGAGACGCTGGCCGGTCTGGTGGCGAACGAGCTCGGCCGGATCCCGGCCGTCGGCGACCGCGTCGACGTCACCGGCTGGCGACTGGACGTGGTGGACGCCTCGGGCCGCAGAGCCGCCCGCCTGCTGCTGCACGCGCCGCCGCCGGGCGGGGAGACGGACGGGGAGGACGCATGACCGCGATCCAACTGCTGATCGGTCTGGCGACCCTCGTCGTCAACGCCTTCTTCGTGGGCGCCGAGTTCGCGCTGATCTCGGTGCGCCGCAGCCAGATCGAGCCGTACGCCGAGGAGGGCGACCGGCGGGCCAGGAGCGTGCTGTGGGGACTCCAGCACGTGTCCGCGCTGATGGCCGCCGCGCAGCTCGGCATCACGCTGTGCACGCTGGTGCTGGGCGTGGTCGCCGAGCCGGCGATCGAACACCTGCTGGAGCCGGTGTTCCACGCGATGGGCGTGCCGGAGGGCGCGGGGCACGCGGTGTCCTTCGTCATCGCGCTGACCCTGGCGACGTATCTGCACATGCTGCTCGGCGAGATGGTGCCGAAGAACATCGCGCTCGCCGAGCCGGTGCGCAGCGCACTGCTGCTGGGACCGCCGCTGGTGGCGCTGTCCCGCGCGCTGCGCCCGGTGATCTTCACGATCAACGCCTTTGCGAACGCCGTGCTGAAGCTGTTGCGGGTGGAGACCAGGAACGAGGTCACGGCCACCTTCTCGGACGCCGAGCTGGCCCGGATCGTGCGGGACTCCGGCGAGGCCGGCCTGATCGACGACCGCGCGCGGGAGCGGCTGCACGACGCGCTGGAGCTGGGCCGCCGGCCGGTGCGGGACGTCGTACTGCCGCTGGACCGCGTCGCCTACGCGTTCCTGGGCGTCACGCCCGACCGGCTGGAGGAGATGTCCGCCGAGTCCGGCTACTCCCGTTTCCCGGTGGTGGACGAGGAGCGGCACATCATCGGCTACCTGCACGTCAAGGACGCCCTCGACCAGGCCCCGCGGGACCGACCGTTCCGGCGGGAGGACATGCGGGCCATCGCCCGGATCCGGGAGACCACCCCGCTGGACGACGTCCTCACGGCCATGCGCCGCAGCCGTACGCATCTGGCGGCCGTGGAGGGCGGGGACGGGCGGCTCACCGGGCTGGTGACCATGGAGGACGTGCTGCGGGAGCTGTTCGGTCAGCCGGCGTGAGGGAACGGGGGGAGTCGGGGAGAGCGCCGGGAGGCTGAGCGGGCCGACCGACCGCCGGGTATGCGCCTCGGGATACCATTTCTGTCGCCATGCAGACGAATCCCACATACACCAGCCTGGTCGCGGTCGGCGACTCCTTCACCGAGGGCATGTCGGACCTGCTGCCCGACGGCACCTACCGGGGCTGGGCCGACCTGCTCGCCGGCCGGATGGCGGCCCACTCCCCCGGCTTCCGTTACGCCAACCTCGCGGTGCGCGGCAAGCTGATCGGGCAGATCGTCGCCGAGCAGGTCGACGTGGCCGCGGCCATGCGGCCCGACGTGATCACCCTGGTGGGCGGGCTGAACGACACCCTGCGGCCCAAGTGCGACATGGGCCGGGTGCGCGCCCTGCTCACCGAGGCCGTCGAGCGGCTCGCCCCGTCCTGCGAACAGCTGGTGCTGATGCGCAGCCCCGGCCGTCAGGGCCCGGTCCTGGAGCGCTTCCGGCCACGCATGGAGGAGCTGTTCGAGTGTGTCGAGGAGCTCGCCCAGAAGCACGGCGCGCTGGTGGTTGACCTCTACGGGGCGCCCTCGCTGAGCGACCCGCGCCTGTGGGACGTGGACCGGCTGCACCTGTCGGCCGAGGGACACCGCCGGGTCGCGGAGGCGGTCTGGCAGGGGCTCGGCTACGAGCCCGAGGACACCGAGTGGCGCACCCCGCTGCCCCTCACCCCGCCGCCGGGATGGGCGGCCCGCCGCATCGCGGACGCCCGCTTCGCCCGGCAGCACCTCCTGCCGTGGATCGCCCGCCGCCTCACCGGCCGCTCCTCGGGCGACGGCCTGCCGCCGAAGCGGCCGGAGCTACTGCCGTACGAGGGTCGGATACCTCCTGAGAGGCCGACGGACTAGGTGCTCCCGCCCACCCGCGTGATCAACGTCAGGGGCCGGATCCACGAGTACGGCCCCGGGCTGGAGCACGCCCGCGAGGACGTCGCCGCGCAAGGGCACTCCGGCCATGCCCGTGCCCCGCGGCCTCCTTGCGTTGCGACACTCATGTGCCGCCATCAGTGGACGGTGGCCAAGGCGTGGCGGCCAAGGCGCGGAGCGCGGTGACCGGTTTGCGTAGTCCATAGGCGACTGCCGTCGACGTTCCGTCGGCATGGCTCCAGGTCAGCAGCGCGCGTCCGTCTGCGACGCTGCCCTGTGCCGTGGTCGGTTCGCCGCTGAGCGGCAGGCGGCCGACGATTTTGACGGTGAGGCCGGCGATCTCGGTCCAGAAGTAGTCGTCCTGCGGCGGCCCCGGTGCTGGGAGACCGAGGGCGGAAGCCGCCGCGGTCCTGCCCTGGGCGAGGGCGTTGGACCAGAAGGGGGCACGCCGGTCGGGCCGTGTGCCGTCGCCGCGGAGGTAGGTGACGTCGCCGGCGGCGAACACTCCGGGCACGGTGGTGGCGCAGGCATGGTCGATGCCGACGCCGAGACGGTCGGCGAGGCCGGTCCCTGCCAGCCAGCCGGTGCTGGGTACTTCTCCGGCGCAGGTGACCACCAGGTCCGCGGTGAGCTCGGTGCCGTCGGGGAGCGCCACGCCGCTCACGGGGTCGCCGGTCAGGGTGGCGAAGCCGGTGGCCTGCAGGAAGCGGATGCCGTACGCCGCAGCGCGTGTGGTGATCGCGGCGGACAGGTGGTCGCCGAGGATGCGTTCCAGCGGCCGGTCGGTGTCCACGACGGTGACCGGGATGCCGCGGGCGGCGCAGGCGCTGGCCACCTCCATGCCGAGGAAGCCGGCGCCGATCACGATCGCCGAGCCCGCGTGCGCCAGGCGATCGCGGAGCAGCCGGGCGTCGTCCAGCGTCCGCAGGACGAGTTCGCCCCGCTGGCCTGGGGCGGCGAGCCGACGGGCGTCCGCTCCAGTGGCGACGATCAGCGCGTCGTAGCCGACCTGGCGGCCGTCGGCGGTGGTGACGGTGCGACGCCGGGTGTCGGCGGTGACCGCGGCCGAGCGGATGACGTCGGTGTCGAGTCCGTCGAGGGCCAGACCGAGGGTGTGGTCGGCGGCCTGGTCTTTGAGAACGGCTTTGGACAGGGGCGGGCGGGAGTATGCGCCGTCGTCCTCGGCGCCGATGAGCACGACCGGTCCGGTGTGGCCGAGGGCGCGCAGGTGGCGGGCGGCGGCGGTGCCGGCGAGTGACTCGCCGACGATGAGCACCGAGCGCGGTGCGGTCACGGCAGGACTCGCAGGGCGGCGACCGGGCAGGCGTTGACAGCGGCGCGAGCGGCGAGCTGATGCTCGTCGGGGACTTCGGTGCCCTCGAAGTGGTAGGTGAGTTCGGCGTCGTCGTCCAGGCTGAAGACATCGGGAGCCTGGTCGGCGCACAGGCCATGACCTTCGCAGCGTGGATGGTCGACGGAGATCTTCATGGTGCGGTCCTCAGCAGTCCTCAAAAGGGCGAGCGGCGGGGTTCAGGCCGGGATGAGTTCGAGCGGCAGGCGGTCGAGGCGGTGGATGACGTTGTTCAGGGCCCACTCGGGTGGGCCGGCGACCTCGATGCGGTCGACGCGTTCGACCAGGGCGCGCAGGATCGCGGAGGTCTCCATGCGGGCCAGTCCCTGGCCGGCGCAGCCGTGCGTGCCCTGCCCGAAACCGAGTTGGCGGGCGGCGTCGCGGCGGATGTCGAAGGTGTCCGGGTCGTCCCACTCCAGCGGGTCGCGGTTGGCGGAGCCGTACAGGACCAGTACCCGGGAGCCCTTGGGGAGGGCGATGCCCGCCAGATCCGTGTCGCGGGCGGCGGTGCGGGAGAAGGCGCGGATCGGGGATTCGTGGCGGACGACCTCGTTGACCGCTTTCGGGACGAGGTCCGGGTCCGCCTTCAGCAGGCGCCACTGCTCGGGGTGGAGGGCGAACAGGTACAGCGCGCTGGAAATGGCGCTGATGGTGGTGTCCAGGGAGGGTGCCAGGTAGTCGATCATCATGGTGGCGCACTCGGCGGGCATGATCCGGCCCTCGTCGGCGGCGCGCAGCAGGTCGTGGCCCATGCTGCCGTCCAGCACGGACCGGTCACGGACCACGCCGCGCGCGTAGCGCAGCATGCCGAGGGACGCGGGTAGTGTGCGCACCGCCTGGCGGTTGATGGGGCCCATGGCGTCGAAGGTGGCACCGGCCCAGCGCAGCAGATGCTCGCGGCCCCGCTGGGGCCAGCCGACCAGGTCGGGGACGACTGCCATCGGCAGCGCCGTGGCGACCTCCACCGCGTCGACCGTCCGCCGGGCGACGGCTGCCTCGACCACGGCGGCCGCCTGCTGTTCGACCGTGTCCTTCATCGTGCGCAGCGCCTTGGGGGTCAGGCGGTGTGCGAGGAGGGAACGGCGGCGGGCGTGCTCCTCGCCGTCACTGCACAGCGTGGTCCCCTGGCCCGCACGGTTGGCGACGGGGTTGAGGGCGACACCGCCCGAGGAGACGAAGGTGTCGTCGTCCAGCAGCACTTGCTTGCACTCGGCGTAGCGCGGCAGGGCGTACACCTTGTGCTTGCTCAGCCAGACCACGGGGCCCAGCGCACGCAGTGCGGCGTAGTGCGGATACGTGTCGCGGATGGCCGACGCCGCGTACAGATCGGGACGGTAGACGGGGATCTCCGTAAGCATGGGCATGAAGGGCCCTCCTGAAGGAGCCGCGAGAGAGCGGGGGGACGGAGCGCGCGCGTGGGGCAGGCGGCCCTGGTTCCGTCAGCGCAGCAACGCCGTAATGACGAAATACTCAAGCTTGATGGAATGCCGCGTCAAGAGTTACGGACAAGAAAACGATGAAACCATCAGAACTGCCGATTCCCTCTTGATCGAGTCCACCCAGCCGGCGCCGGCTAAACGGCGAAGTCGAGGCCCGACGCCTCGACGGACAGCCGGATGACGACGTCGTCCAGGTGCGTCAGCAACTCCTCCGGAGGCAGGTCAATGTCGGCGAGGGTGCGCACCGTGGTGCGCAGGCGCCGGCGCACACTCGGGCCGTCAGCCGGTGACGGCGTACGCCACCGCCAGCAGGGCCAGTACCGCGGCGGGCAGGGCGCGCACGGGCGGGTCGCCATGGCGCAGGTGGACCACCGTGGCGGCCCCCATGAGCACGGCCAGCCCGACAGCGGCGGCCACCCCGAGCGGGGCCGCGGCCAGGCCGAGCAGCAGTCCGGCGGCCGCCGCCACTTCCAGGGTGCCGATGATGCGGTAGAGCCCGAGCGACATGTCGAGATGCGCGGCCGCCTGGCGCATGAACGGCACGGTGGCGATCTTCGCCAGTCCCAGGGGGAGGAAGACCAGGGCCAGTGCGACGGCGAGAGCGATATGTGCGGTTCTCATGCCGGTCGGCCCCTGCGTTCGGCGCCCAGGCGGGCGTAGTAGTCGATGAGGTCTGGGGTATCCACGGTGGCCGGATCGACGACCTGCCCGGCCGGGGTGCCCTGGAGGAGACGTTTGACGGGGACTTCGAGTTTCTTGCCGGTGCGGGTGTGCGGGATCCCGGGCACTTCGAGGATGTCGTCGGGGACGTGCCGGGGTGAGGCATCGCTGCGGATCGCCTCACGGATGCGGTCACGCAGCGTGTCGTCCAGCTCGGCTCCGGCGGCAAGGACCACGAACAAGGGCATCCAGTAGCCGCCGTCGGGTTCCTCCGCTCCGATGACCAGGGCTTCCGCGATCTCGGGGAGACGTTCGACGACGTCGTGGATGTCGGCACTGCCAAGCCGTACGCCGTTGCGGTTCAACGTCGAGTCGGAGCGGCCGTGCACGATCACCGAGCCGTGGCCGGTGACGGTGATCCAGTCGCCGTGCCGCCAGACGCCGGGGTAGACGGAGAAGTACGCCTCGCGGTAGCGCCTGCCGTCGGGGTCGTTCCAGAAGTACAGCGGCATCGACGGCATGGGGCGGGTGACGACCAGCTCGCCGACCCGGTCCACGACCGGGAAGCCCTCGGCGTCGTAGGCGGCCAGTGCCACGCCGAGGTGGGGTGCGGACAACTCGCCCGCCCAGACCGGGGTGTTGGGGGCACTGCCCGCGAAGCCGGAGACGACGTCCGTGCCGCCACTGATCGAGGCAAGCAGCACTCGCTCCCCCACGTGGTCGCGGACCCAGGGGTAGGCGGAGGCCGGAAGGGTGGAGCCGGTGCAGCCGACCACCCGGATCGACGACAGGTCGTGCACGGACGGGTCGATGCCGAACTTGGCCATGCCCAGCAGGTACTGGGGGCTGGTGCCGAAGACGGTCACCCGGTGGCGCGCCGCCAGCTCCCACAGGATGTCGGGCTCGGCGAGGGGCGCCGGGCTGCCGTCGTACGTGCAGGTCGTGGCACCGGTCAGGAGGGTGGAGGCGACGAGGTTCCACATCATCCAGTGGGTGGTGGTGTACCACAGGAGCCGTTCGCCGGGGCCGAGGTCGGAGTGCAGGCCGAGGGTCTTCAGATGCTCCAACAGGACGCCGCCGTGGCCGTGCACGATGCCCTTGGGCAGGCCCGTGGTGCCCGAGGAGAACACCACCCACAGGGGGTGGTCGAACGGCACGGGGGCGCAGATGAGTTCCTCGGTGCGGGTGGCCGCGTCCTCCCACGGGACGACCAGCGACGGGTACGCCCGCGACGGCCACGGCAGGCCCACATGTCCCACCAGCAGCGTCGCCTTCAACGTCGGCAGGGCGTGGGCGAGTTCCAGGGTGGCGTCGCGGCGGTCGTGGGTGGTGCCGTTGAAGAGGTAGCCGTCGGCGGCGATCAGGACGGTGGGTTCGAGCTGGGCGAAGCGGTCGGCGGCGGCCTTGGGGGCGTAGTCCTGCCCGCACACCGACCACACCGCGCCCAGGCTCGCGGCGGCCAGGAACGCGACGATCGCGTGCGGGGTGTTGGGCAGGTAGCCGACGACCCGGTCGCCCTGGCCGACGCCGAGGTCGCGCAGGGTCGCGGCGACGGAGGCCACCTGGGCACGCAGGCGACCCGCGGTCACCTCGTAGCAGGATCCGATCTCGTCGAGGGCGATGACTGCCACGGCGTCGTCGGCAAGGTTGCGCAGGGCATGGTGGGCGTAGTTGAGGGTGGCACCGGGGAACCAGCGGGCGCCGGGCATCCGCTCCTCCGCCAGCACCTGCTCGTACGGCGTGTCCGCGTCGATGTCGAAGTACTCCCACACCGCCCCCCAGAAGCCCTCCAGGTCGGTGACCGACCAGTGGTACAAGGCGGCATAGTCGGAGTCGGCCATCCCGGCGTGGCGGGCGAAGTCCATGAGGTTGCTGTCCGCGACGGCCTGCGGATCCGGCGTCATGAAAGGCTCGGGCACACTCATCGGGTGACGCTCCTCAGCAGGCTGTCGTCGACGGTTCGTCGCGGCGGGTGGGGACTGCGGGTGCTGTGCAGAAGGGACGCCCAGGTAGCGGTGCTGGTGAAGTCGCGGCCCCCGGCGGGGACGACGTCCAGGACGACGCGGTCGGGGCGCAGCAGGACGGCATCCGCGCGGGCGGCGCGCAGCCAGGCGGCGAGTGTGCCGTCGTCGTCGAGGCCGGTGACGGGGATCGCCCGGATGCCGAGTGCGTGGGCGAGGGCGTTCAGCGCGGGCGAGGGATCGGTGGTGGTCAGGATGGTGAAGGAGTCGCCGAGCACCTCGTCGAGGCGGGTGCGCCGTCCGTCGGCGGTGATCCATGGTTGGGGGCAGAGCATTCCCGCAAGGCCCTTGCGGAGGCGGCGGCGTACGAGGGGTCCCGTGGTCAGGGGCGGGCTGAGGTCGCGGCCGGCCAGTTCGGTCAGGCCGGGTATGCGGCAGGCCGCGGCCAGGGCCCTGCGGCGGATCGTGGCGGCACTGTCCTGGCCGCCGGTCATGGCCCAGCCGATGGCGACGGCGAGCCGGATCACGTGCCGGGCGTGCGGCTTGCGTTCACTCTCGTAGGTGTCCAACAGCCGCTCGGACCCGCCCTGTTGGAGCACTCGGGCGAGCTTCCAGGTGAGGTTGTAGGCGTCCCGCAGGCCCGCGCACATCCCCTGCCCGATGAACGGCGGGGTGAGGTGGGCGGCATCGCCGAGCAGGAAGACCCGGCCGCTGCGCCACCGGTCGGCGATGCGGGCCCGGAAGGTGTACCGCGCCTCGCGGATGATCTCGAAGTCCCCCTCGTGCGAAGGCGGCAGCCACGGAGCGATCAATTCGCGGACCGGCTGCTCCGCCCCCTCGCACAACCGGAACTCCCAGCGGTAACGGTCCTCTCCGATGCGCGCGAAGGTCGCCGGCCGGTCCGGGTCGCAGACCTGGTCGACCCCCTCCCAGGAGCGCACGTCGGCCGTCGTGCGGACGTCGATGACGGTCCAGCGTTCCTCGAAGCGCAGGTCCTCCCATACGGCGCCGATCGCCTCGCGGGTGAGGCTGTTCGCGCCGTCGCAGCCGAGCACCGCCTCGGCCCACAGCTCGTGGTCACCGTCGTCGTCGCGGTAGGTGACGCGCACGGGGCCCTCGGTGTCCGGGCCGACACCGGTGACCTCCGCTCCGCCCCGCAGTTCGCATTCCGGGTACCGGGCCAGGGCGTCGCGCAGCACCCTCTCCAGCTCGGGCTGGTCGAACATGCTGGTCTGCGGGTAGCCGTGCGGGCCGTGCTCGGTCCGCCGGAACTCGGCCATCACCCGGTGCCGGGCGTCCAGCAGCCGCAGCCCGTTCGCCGGGCGGACCATCGCGGCGAACTCCTCCCCCACGCCCGCGGCCTGGAGGATCCTGCGCACCTCGTCGTCAATGGCGGCGGCACGCGGGAGCGGGTAAATGCCCCTGTGCCGCTCGAGGACGACGCTGCGGACTCCGCGCCGGGCCAGGAGGAGGGCGGCGGTCACGCCCACCGGCCCGGCGCCGATAATCACCACGGGTACGTCTGTCCCGTAACTTTCGAAGATCATGTGCTTCGGGTCCCATTCGCGTCCGTGACGGGGGTGCGCTGCTCGCCGAGGTCGATCCGGCCGTCCGGGGTCGCGATCGTCGCTGTGATCACGTCGCCCGGGCTGAGGTAGTGCGGGTTCTTCGCCTGGCTCTTGAAGAACGCCTTCCATTTCACGGCGGGCGGCAGCAGCGCGCCGATCTTCTCGACCGGCTTCGGCGGGGCCTTGAGTGCCGTACCACCGGGCGTCCCGGTGAGCAGCAGGTCGCCGGGATCCAGCGTCTGGAAGCGCGCCAGGAGGGTCAGGGCCCGGGCCGGGCGGACGATCATGTCGGCCAGGGTGCGGTCCTGGCGCAGCTCGCCGTTGACGCTCAACTTCAGCCGCAGGCCCAGAAGACGGGTGAAGTCCTCCGGCTCCAGCAGCGCCAGGTACGGCCCGGTCGGTGTGAAGGTCGGGTACGACTTGCTCTCGTAGAACTGCGTCTTGGTCAGCTGCACCTCCCGGGCGCTGACGTCGTTGGTGATCACGAGCCCGGCGATGTACGCGGGCAGGTCCCGCTCCTCGACCACCGTGCCGACGGGCAGGGGCGCGCCCATGACCAGGCCGAGCTCGATCTCGTAGTCGAGGAACCGGACGTGGGAGGGCCGGACGACGGTGTCGGCGGGCCCGCTGACCGAGCCGGACGCCTTGCGGAAGAAAGCCGGCGGGACGTCTTCGGGGAAGCCCGAATCGCGGGCATGACTGCGGTAGTTGACCATCTGGGCGACCACCCGGCAAGGAGTGGTGACCGGCGAGAGGACGACCAGGTCCGCGACGGGCGTGCCCACGTCGGCCGACAGTGCTGCCTCCCGTACGGCGTCGCGATCCGAGATCAGCTCGGCGGTCGTGACGGCCTGGGTGTCCACGGGGACGGCCCGCTCGCCGCGGACCACCCACCAGCCGTCGGCGGTGCGCAGGACATTGGTGCTCATGACAGTGCCTTCGTGAGGGGTCGGGGGGTCAGGACTTGGCGGCCTTGAGCAGGCCCAACAGGCGCGCCGGGTCCATTTCGTTGTCACCGCGCAGGGCCTCGATCACGTCGCGGACCCGCTGCGGGGAAGGGCTCGCGCCGAGGAAGTCGCGGGTGGCGGGTGGCCCCCACTGGGACAGGCCGCTGGTCGACAGGGGGGCCCAGCCGGGCTCGACCTCACAGGAGAACAGGTCGCCGTCGGCGAAGTGCTCCAGCATGAAGCGGTCGGGGTCGCGCCAGTAGTCGAAGAGCTGACTGCCCTCGACATGCCGGCCGATGCCCCAACTGCGCTGGTAGCCCCGCTCCTTGAGATACTCACCGCCCGCGGCGATGGCGTCCAGGTCGGTCACCTGGTAGGCGGAGTGGACATACCCCGCCCCTGGCCCCAGGTGCATCGCCAGGGTGTGGTGGTCGGCCGGCACGCTGCCCAGGTCGCAGCGGATGAATGCCATGACCGGGCCGCGCCCGCGCTGCCCGTCCAGGAAGAGAAAGTCGGACACGATCATCCCGAGGGTGTCCAGGTACCACTCCAGGGCCCGGGCGAACACCCTCGTCTCCAGCACCACATGTCCCAGCCGCTGGATCCCGGACGGCTCGCGCGGCGGGCGCTGCGTGGCGTTCGTACGACGGTGAGCCGTGCCGAAGTTGAGGAGCAGCGGCTGCTGTTCCGGCAGCGCGGGCAGCTGGTCGGCGCAGTGCACCACCCGCACCGGGAAACCCGAAGGGTCGAGCAGGTCGACCACCCTGCCGCCGCCGGGGACGTCCGCCTCCCGTACGGCCGCCCCGGTCGCCCGTGCCAGTCGGTCCACGTCGGCCCGCTCTGCCGCGCGGAACGCCGGGCCGATGAAACGGGACGTACGGCCACGCCGGATCACCATGCACGGCGAGCCCGCGAAGGTGCCCCGCAGCCACAGCTCCCGCTCCGTGCGCGCGGCGATCTGAAAGCCGAAGTCACGGGCGAAGATCTCGGCCCGCTCCAGGTCCGGCTTCTCGAACTCCAGCCAGGCCAGGTCCGCCACCTTGATCACGGGATTCCGGGAGCGGCCCGGATGCTCGCCACGCAGGGCACCCTGCTCGCTGTGCAGGTCCTGGTGGGCAGTCTTGACATCGGGTCCGTGAAGGTGATTTTCAGACACGGTAACCTCCTGGCAACATCACCATAATGATGGAATCATCAATCCTGACTCGATTATCGTCAAGGGGTTCGCCAGGAGAAGTGATGAATCCATCAGAGATGCTGTAGCCATCGCCTCCGCGGGTAAACTCTGTGCATGCCTACGTCAGCCCCACCCAGCAACCGGTTCGAGCGGCGCCGCGCCGAGACCCGTCGCGCGCTCATCCGCGCCGCGAGGCAGATACTCGCCGAGACAGGGGACACCAGCGCGAGCATCCAGGCGATCGCGGAGCGCGCGGACGTCGGTTTCGGCTCCTTCTACAATCACTTCGAGTCCAAGACAGAGCTGTTCGAGGCAGCGGTGCTGGACGCCATGGAGGAGTTCGGCCAGAACTTCGACGAGCGTCTCACCGGGATCGACGACCCGGCGGAACTCGTCGCGGCGGGCTTCCGGCTCAGCGCCCTCATGGCCGACTCCCACCCCGAACTGATGCAGATCCTGCGCCGCCGCGGCCTCGGCCACATCCACTCGGACAACGGCCTGACCCGTCGGGCACTGCGAGACCTCCAGGCCGGCATGGCCTCCGGCCGCTTCACACCCGTCGACCCGGCGGTCGCCCTGACCGCACTGGGCGGAACTCTTTTGTCCCTGGTGGATATGCGATTCGCCCGCCCCGACGTGGACGGTGACGAAGCCGCCGTGAACCTGGCCGAGATGGTCCTGCGCATGTTGGGCGTCCCCCCGGCCGACGCCCACGAGGTCGCCCGCCGCCCCCTTCCCGAACCCGCCCCCCGGCCACTCTGACGCGCCGGGTCAGGGTGCGCGGCGAAGCAGCGGGCGATGCCCGCGATCCCCTCACCCACGGCTCCCTCGACGATGGGTGCCAGGGCCTCGGGAAGGATCTCCTGGCTGCAGACCGCGCGTGAACCGTCCCCGTCGGGAAGCACGTCGATGATGCCCAGGTGGAAGTCGATGGGCTGGGGCGTGACCACGACGAAGCGGTACTGGAAGCGACGCAGTTCGGCGTCCTGCGTCACCACGAGGGACTTCATCGCCATCCCCCCGGGCTCGCGCAGGTGCCGGTGCGTGCCGTCGAAGTGCGCCTCCTGCACGGCCGGCTTGCGGTGCTCGGCGGCAAGGGCGCCGATGACCCGCCCGATGCCGGTCGAACCGGTGAAGTGGACGGCACGCACACGCGGATCCGCGATCAGTGTCCGCGCGACGCCGGCGGCGTCCGCCTTGTCGTTGGTGATGACGTTGAGGACGGGCCGACTGCGGTGCCCTTGCCCTGTCGTGTAGAGACGTACCCGGGTTGACGGTGAGGGAGCAGGCGCCCCCGGGCGGCGTGATGTCGGCAACGTCACGTAGCTGCCGTTGGAGGCACTGCCGCCGATGCGCCCCGTGGAACGGTCGAGGTAGCGCCAACCGGGCGCGGTGAACTGAGGGGTCTGCGGGTCGACCTACAGGCCCTGGCCCACGGAGGACACGCCGGACCACGGCTGGTCGGCAACCGACAGCCGAGGATGGTGCAAACGATCAGGCGCTGCGCATCCTCGACGACCGGGTCCAGCGTCCGCAGGCCGCACACACCCTCGGCCCGGCCCAGCTGGTGCATGATCAGGTCAGACTTGATAACCTCATCAACATTCCCCTGGTCGGCTCGTCTGCCAACCCAGAACTCACCGAGGCCCCCATGACCCCCACCCCCCTTCAGGACACCGCGGAACCCGTCGCCACCGGCCGTGCCGGAACCCGCGGTGTCCTGTTCGCGATGTGCCTGTCACTCGTCCTGGTCGTCGCGTCCGTGTCCGCCCTCAACCTGGCCCTGCCCGACCTGGCCGTCGATCTGTCGGCCTCCAACGGGGCTCTGACCTGGATCGCCGACGCCTACACCGTCGCCCTGGCCGCCTTGGTGCTGCCGCTCGGCGCGATCGGTGATCGCCTCGGCCGTCGCAACGTGCTCATCGTCGGCACCGTCGTCTTCGGCGCCGCGTCCCTGGCCGCCTCGTTCGCGGACTCCACGAGCACACTGATCGCCTGGCGTGCCGTCATGGGCCTGGGCGCCGCGATGATCATGCCGGGAACGCTGTCGACGATCACCGCGGCCTTCCCGATCGAGCAGCGCGCCAAGGGCGTGGCCACCTGGTCGGGCTTCGCGGCCGCCGGGGCGATCATCGGCATGCTCGCCGCCGGCGCCCTGCTGGAACAGTTCTCCTGGCGCTCGATCTTCATCGCCAGTGCCGCCGTCGCCCTGGTCGCCGCGCTCGCCGCCGCCCTGCTGGCCCCCAACACCAAGGACGCCCACCCGCACCGCCCGGACGTGGCCGGAGCGATCACCACCGCCGTGGCCATCGGTACCCTGGTCTTCGCGATCATCGAGGGCAACGAGCAGGGCTGGACGGAGCCCATGGTGATCGGCGCCTTCGTCGTCACGGCCGTCTCCTTCGCCGCCTACGCCTACCTCGGCCTGCGCAGCGAGCACCCGCTGCTCGACCCCGCCCTGTTCGGCATCCGGGGCTTCCGGGCCGGCGCCATCACCGTCCTGGTGCAGTTCATGGCCGTCTTCGGGTTCTTCTTCGTCGGCCTGCAGTACCTGCAACTCATCCTGGGCTACAGCCCGTTGAAGGCCGCCGTCGCCCTTGTCCCGGTCGCGCTGGCGGTGCTGCCGACATCGCTGGTCACCCCGCGCCTGGTCCACCGGGTCGGCATGAAGGCGGTCATGGCCGTCGGCCTGCTCCTGCTCGCCGTCGGTCTGTACGCCATCTCCTTCCTCGGGGTCGACTCCGGGTACCTGCCCTTCCTCGGCGGCCTGGTCCTGGCGGGCGTCGGCATCGGCCTGAGCGGCGCCGTCGGCACGGCGGCCATCACCGGCTCCCTCGGCCGGGGGCAGCAGGGCGTCGCCTCCGCCATGAACGACACCACCCGCGAGGTCGGTTCGGCGATCGGCATCGCCCTCATGGGCTCGATCTACGGAAGCCATTACCGCTCCTCCCTGCCCGGCACGGTCGACCGGCTCCCCGCCGACGCGGCCGAGTCCGTACGCCACTCGGCGGCCGCCGGCCTCCACGTCGCCGACCAGCTCGGCGCCCGGGGGGCCGGCCTCGCCGAGGGCGTCAAGAGCGCCTTCATGGACGGCTTGTCCGCCTCCCTGATCGCCGTGAGCGTCGTCGTGCTCGCCGCAGCGATCGGCGCCCTACTGCGCGCACCGAAGACACCGCCAGCGGCCGACTGACCCCTGCGACACCGAGGTCCGTGGCGACGTGATCGAGGCACTGCGGACCGGGCTCTCCGCAAGGGACGTAGACGTCTGATGCAGCATCAAGAGCGTCAGGCAAGCCGCGGCGGGCACGAATCGTCGGCCCTGCACGGACAACGGCCCGCCCCGCGGGCGCAACTGCGCAGAACGAAGCCGTCGGGCGGACCCGCGACCTCATCCCCTCACTCCCGGGGCAGCTGAGGGCCATCGGAATCGGTGACCGCCCGGCCGGAGAACGGCGACATACCCGGCACAGTCGGTTCAGACTGCCGGGCGAGTCTTCTTCCCCGCAGCGCGTGCCCGAATCGCAGGCCGCGGAGCCGCGGCTTCCACGGACCTGCACTTGACACGATCGCCTTATCGGCAACAGTGTAGCCATTATGGGTATCCGTGTGCCCGGTGCTCGGCCGGCACGTCCAGTCCGTAGTGCGGCTCTCCGACGTCCGTGCTGCCTGCCCAGCCGAAGTGCAACAGGTCGAGGACGGCGTCGGAGGCGTCTGGGTGTCGTCGGGTCGTCCTGCGCCGCCGTGCCCGGTGGCCTGTACGGCGGGCAGGACGACCCGAGGACGTAGCGGGACAGAGTCGCGTACGCGTACGCGGCGACCCACGGCGGCAAACCACTGTCGAGCAACACCGCGACACAGCGCTCCCGCAGCGCCATGGCGTTCGGCCCCAACGGAATCTGCTCGACCATCGGGCGCGCCGCGTTCCGATGCCGGGCCCTCATCGCCTGTCAGCTCCACGACGCCGAACATGCGGTCCACTACATGAGCGACCAGGGGCGCCCGGTTGTCGAAGTGCCGATACAGCGTCGCCGTGCCCGAGCCCAGACGCCGAGCCGGCGTCCGCATCGACAGAGCGTCGGAGCCGTCCCTCTAAGCAGCTTTTACTGCCGGGGACTCTGTGTTCGTGGGGTGCAGTCGAGGCCCCTCTGCCAGCACGGCAGGGGAGTTTCGGGCGAGCGCCGATATCGGACGTGGCCTTCGGCCGATCGCGGCCCATGAGAGCGCCGCCGATCTTCAGTAACGGGCGCTCGATCGGTCCTATGACGTGCCGTCCCCCGATGGAGCTCTCCGCCCCCGTGGGTTCGTGCGACGCGTGAGACATAGACGCGAGGCCGTCGAGGTGCTGGCCGACCTCGCCCTGGACCTGGCCGAAGCGTCCCGAGCTGCTGCCGTACGAGGGGTCTGCGGGCGAGTAGCGCTTCGTTGCCCGGGTGGGCGCAGGAGGGGGCCGGAGCGCCGGTGGCCGTCGTGCCCGGCACACTGTGCGGCCACCGCCGCGCCCGGCGCGCTGCTCAGCAGTTGGGCAGGGGGTTCGTCTCGCTGGAGATCGCCGTGTCCTTCATCCAGCCGTACTCGCCGTTGTCCGCGACCGTGAACTCCCAGCGGGTCGGGTGCGGCCCGCCCACCCAGTTCTGACCGTCCATCTTGCAGAAGAACCAACTGGGATTGGAGTACATGTAGCCGACGATCCTGCTCGGGTCGGGGTACTGAGTGCTCGCTCCCATCGTTCCGTAGACGGGCGCCCCCGACACGTTGTTGCACCACCAGCGGCCACCGCTCTGCCAGCACCCGGCGGCCGCGCCGGCGGACGGCGCGGCCGTGCCCAACGCGGTGGCGGCGATCGCGGCGGTGGCCAGCACCGCACCCACCGTGCTCCTGTTGCGCATATGAATCCCCCGTCATCGCTTTCCGTGGTGTCCCGCTCACGGGATCACCGTGACACCCCCATCGCACCACGATCGGTCGCCGGGGACACGGTGGCCGTCCGGCACACCACAAGACACTCACATCCAAAGCGCACTGTTCCGCAACGGAGCGACCCGACAGAGCGGCGGCGCATCCGCGATGTGAGACGGCGGCCATGCCAGCTCTGACCTGCGCCGGTCGATGCCGGCGACCGTAAGCGGCACCTCTCCGGCCGACAGGTAAACTCCGTCCACGTGACTTCCGCTCCCGCCAAGCCCCGCATCCCCAACGTCCTCGCCGGACGCTACGCCTCCGCCGAGCTCGCCACGCTCTGGTCGCCCGAGCAGAAGGTGAAGCTGGAGCGCCGGCTCTGGCTCGCCGTGCTGCGAGCCCAGAAGGACCTCGGGATCGAGGTGCCGGACGCGGCGATCGCCGACTACGAGCGTGTCCTCGACACCGTCGACCTGGCCTCCATCGCCGAGCGCGAGAAGGTCACGCGGCACGACGTGAAGGCGCGGATCGAGGAGTTCAACGACCTCGCCGGGCACGAGCACGTGCACAAGGGCATGACCTCCCGGGACCTCACCGAGAACGTCGAGCAGCTGCAGATCCGGCTCTCGCTGCAGCTGATGCGCGACCGTACGGTGGCCGTGCTGGCGCGTCTGGGCAAGCTGGCCGGGGAGTACGGCGAGCTGGTCATGGCCGGCCGCTCGCACAACGTGGCGGCGCAGGCGACCACCCTGGGCAAGCGGTTCGCCACGGCGGCCGACGAGCTGCTGGTGGCCCACGGCCGGGTCGAGGAACTCCTCGGCCGCTACCCGCTGCGCGGCATCAAGGGCCCGGTCGGCACGGCCCAGGACATGCTGGACCTGCTCGGCGGGGACGCTGCGAAGCTGGCGGACCTGGAGCAGCGCATCGCCCGGCACCTGGGCTTCTCGCAGGCCTTCACGAGCGTCGGCCAGGTCTACCCGCGCTCCCTGGACTACGAGGTCGTCACCGCGTTGGTGCAGCTGGCCGCGGCGCCCTCGTCGCTGGCGAAGACGATCCGGCTGATGGCGGGCCACGAGCTGGTCACCGAGGGCTTCAAGCCCGGCCAGGTCGGCTCCTCCGCGATGCCGCACAAGATGAACACGCGGTCGTGCGAGCGCGTGAACGGCCTGATGGTCATCCTGCGCGGGTACGCGTCCATGACGGGCGAGCTGGCCGGTGACCAGTGGAACGAGGGCGACGTGTCCTGCTCGGTGGTGCGCCGGGTCGCGCTGCCGGACGCGTTCTTCGCGCTGGACGGTCTGCTGGAGACCTTCCTGACCGTGCTCGACGAGTTCGGCGCCTTCCCCGCCGTCGTCGCCCGGGAGCTGGACCGCTACCTGCCGTTCCTGGCCACCACCAAGGTCCTCATGGGCGCGGTGCGGGCGGGTGTCGGCCGTGAGGTCGCCCACGAGGCGATCAAGGAGAACGCGGTCGCCTCCGCGCTGGCGATGCGCGAGCAGGGTGCCGAGCGCAACGAACTGCTCGACAAGCTGGCCGCCGACGAGCGCCTCCCGCTCGACCGTGCCCAGCTGGACGCGCTGATGGCCGACAAGCTGTCCTTCACGGGCGCCGCCGCCGACCAGGTGGGCGTGGTCGTCGGCCGGATCGAGGAGATCGTGAAACAGCATCCCGAGGCCGCGGGCTACACCCCCGGAGCGATCCTCTGACCCGCTTCACCCCCGAGGAGTTGGAGGCCGCCCGCGACCGTCTGGTGCCGGACGTCGTCGCGGACGGTCTCCGTGTGCTGTTCTGCGGCATCAACCCCGGTCTGATGACGGCCGCGACGGGCCATCACTTCGCCCGCCCCGGCAACCGCTTCTGGCCGGTACTGCACCTGTCCGGGTTCACGCCACGGCTGCTGAAACCGGCGGAGCAGGGGGAGTTGCCGTCCTACGGGCTCGGCATCACCAACGTCGTGGCGCGGGCGACCGCGCGGGCCGACGAACTGAGCGCGGAGGAGTACCGGGAGGGCGGACGGCTGCTCGCCCTGAAGGTGGCGCGGCTGCGTCCGCGGTGGCTGGCCGTGGTCGGGGTGACGGCGTACCGGGCCGCCTTCGACGACCGCAAGGCCCGGGTGGGGCCGCAGGAGCGGATGATCGGGGAGACGCGGGTGTGGGTGCTGCCCAATCCGAGCGGGCTCAACGCGCACTGGACGGCGCAGACCATGGCGGAGGAGTTCGCGCGGCTGCGGGTGGCGGCGGAGGCGTCGTAGTCCGGGGCTCGCACCGGCCCGGCAGTCCGTGACACGGCCCCTGTCTCAGGGCGGGTCCGTCTCGGTGACCAGGGCGAGGAGGTGGATCTCGTCGCCCGGGTCCCGGTCGGCCACGCCGAGGGCCACCCAGCGGTCGGTGTCGTGCGGCTGCCAGAGGCTCAGCTCGTCCACCAGGGCGGTCATCGACGCCCACGGCTCGGGTATGACCTCGCCGCGCTCGACGCGCACCACGAGCGTGCCCATCCCCCACGGCACCTGTTGTCGGCCCCAACGGTCGTCCAGGAGAAGGGTGAAGTGCTCCTTGAGCGCGTGGAGGTCCTGCACCGCCTCCGCGCGGTACGCCCTGTCGCCGGTCCGGGTCTCGTGGCTCGTCGCTAATCTCACGACGCAGTAGCCGGGTCCCGCCAGCACCACGTCCGGCCCGCCGTGCTCCGCGGCGAGGTCTCCGGAGCACAGCGAGTCGATCCTGGCGAGATGCTTCACGCTGTCCATGTGATCCAGTAAAGCGGCCGCCACTGACAATTGGCGGGCCGTCAGGCACCCGTCGAGGTCAGGCGGGTCAGGCGTCCCTGCCGCGGACCCGCCACGCCCCCGCGCCCAGCGCGGCCGCCGCCCAGAGCGCGGTCACCGCGAGCCCGGTCCAGGGCCCGAGGAAGCCGTCCCACGTCTCGTGGAAGACGATCTGGCCCGCCCGGTCCGGGAGGAGGTCGGCGACGCCGCTCGACAGGTCGCCCACCACGAAGGAGACGATGAGCAGGAACGGGATCAGGATGCTCAGGGTGGCGACACCGCTGCGCAGCAGCGCGGTGATCCCGGCCGCGAGCAGCGCCATGAGCGTGAAGTAGACACCGCAGCCGACCACCCCGCGCGCCCCCTCGGTCCAGCTCAGCGTCCGCGCGTCGGCTCCCAGGACCGCTCTGCCCACGAAGAGGCTCACCACGCCCGTGAGCAGCCCGGCGGCCAGGCACGGCCCGGCGATCGCCACCGCCTTGGCCGCGAACCACCGCCCCCGGTCCGGTACGGCGGTCAGCGCGCCCCGCAGGGAGCCGTCCCGCAGCTCGGAGGAGACGGCCACCGTGCCGAACGCGATCGCCGCCAACTGGCCGAAGTTGAAGCCGAAGAACGCGGCGAACAGCGGGTCGAACCCCTCCTCGCCCGCGTCGAGCGATGCCAGGGCGGAGAAGGCCGCCGTCACGACCACCATCGCGCCCAGTGTCGTGACCAGTGACCGCAGGGTGCGGATCTTGATCAGCTCGGAGTGCAGTACGGGAACGAACGCCATGGTCAGGCCTCCTGGTGGTGGGCGGCGAACTCGGTCTCGGTCGCCGTGAGATCGAAGTAGGCCTGCTCCAAGGTCGCTTCCTCGGCGGCGAGTTCGAGGATCGGCACGCCGGCGGCGGAGGCGAGGCGCCCGATGTCCTCCACGCGCGCGTCCGGCACGGTCCAGTGACCGTCCTCGTGGGCGACCGCCTCGTGACCGTGCTCCGAGAGGGCGCGGTGGAGCGCCGCCGGGTCCGTCGTCCGGATCCGCACCCCGGGCCGCACGCGCGCGTGGATGAACTCCCGCAGCGGGGTGTCGGCGAGCAGCCGGCCGCGGCCCAGGACCACGAGGTGGTCGGCGAAGGACGCGGTCTCGTTCATCAGGTGGCTGGAGACCAGGACCGTGCGGCCCTCCTTCGCGAGCCGGCGCAGCACCGCGCGGATCCAGACGATGCCTTCGGGGTCGAGGCCGTTGGAGGGCTCGTCCAGCAGGACCACGGCCGGATCGCCCAGCAGGGCCGCGGCGATGCCCAGGCGCTGGCGCATGCCCAGTGAGTACGTCCGCACCCGGCGGCTCGCGACCGACGTCAGGCCGGACTCCTCCAGCACCTCGTCGACCCGGCGGACCGGGATCCGGTTGCTCGCGGCCAGGGCGCGCAGGTGGTCCCGGGCGGTACGGGAACCGTGCGCGGCCTGCGCGTCGAGCAACGCGCCGACGTGGCGCAGGGGTTCGTCCAGGGCCGCGTAGGCGCTCCCGCCGATCGTGGCGGTGCCCGAGGTGGGCCGGTCCAGGCCCAGGACGAGGCGCATCGTGGTCGACTTCCCGGCGCCGTTGGGGCCGAGGAAACCGGTGACCCGGCCGGGGAGGACGCGGAAGGTGAGGTCGTCCACGGCACGGTGGGAGCCGTACTCCTTGGTCAGTGCTCGGACTTCGATGCTGGTCATGGCAGCAGCCTGGCGGCCGGGGCGGTGCCGTGGCCTCCCCCGGAGGTGGAGATCGTCTCCCCCGCTCGGGGGAGGCCGACTGTCAGTGGCGGGTGTCACGATGTCGCAATGGCCCGCTTCCTGCGCCCGCTGCTGCGGGGGACGACGTACACGCGCTTTCTGCACCTGTGGGTGCCGATGCTGGTCGTCAGCGTGTGGCTGTGGGTCCAGCCGTCGATGCCGTGGGTGCCCGCGCTGCTGCTGGTTCCGGTCGGAATGATCGCCTCCGTGCGGCGGGGCGAGGGGGTGCAGGCGCGGCTGCTGCTGACACCGGCCGAGCAGGAGCCGGGGTTCTCGGTGGCGCCGTCGGCGACCTGGCGGGACCGGCTGCGGACCGTGCTGTGGCTGGAGGCCCGCATGCTGCTGAGCGGGATCACGGCCTTCGCCACCATCTGGCTGCCGTACCTGGCCGTCGCGCTGGCGCAGCTCGTCTCCGGCCCGGCCTCCGACGACGTTCCGGTCCTGCGGGACGCCTCGCCGCACTGGGCGTATGGCCTCCTGATGCCGTTGCCGCTCCTCGCGTTCTACGGACTGGTGGTCGGGATGGGCGCGTTGAGCACCGCGCTCGCCCACCGCCTCCTCGGTCCCTCCCCGGCCGAGCGGTTGGCGGCCCTTGAGGAACGCACCGAGCAGCTTCTTGAACGCACCCGTATCGCGCGTGAACTGCACGACTCGATCGGCCACGCGCTGACCGTCGCGGTGGTGCAGGCGGGCGCGGCGCGGGCGGCCGGGGACCCGGCGTTCACCGACCGGGCGCTGGAGGCCATCGAGGAGACCGGCCGGACCGCGCTGGAGGACCTGGAACGGGTGCTGGGCGTGCTGCGGGAGTCCGAGCGGCCGGTGAGCGGCCGGCCCACGCTGGCCGACGCCGACCGGCTGCTGGAGTCCGCCCGGGTCTCCGGCGCGAAGGTGGACGTCGAGATGGCGGGGCCGCTCGACACCGTGCCCGGCCCGGTCTCCCGCGAGGGATACCGGATCCTCCAGGAGTCGCTGACGAACGTGCTGCGGCACGCGGGGGCCGTCCCGGTCCGGGTCCGCGTCGCGGTCACCGACGGCGCCCTCGACCTGGAGGTGCGCAATCCGCTCACCGCCGCGATACCCGGCCCCGGGCGGGGCAGCGGTCTGCGCGGGATACGCGAGCGGGCGGCCCTGCTCGGGGGACGGGCGCGCACCGGCCCCGACGACGGTGACTGGCAGGTCCATGTCGAGCTGCCGTTGCGCTGATCTACGCTGGCCGGATGCCGGTCACCGTTCTCCTCGTAGACGACGAGCCCCTGGTCCGCACCGGTCTGCGGGCCGTGCTGGAGGCGCAGCCCGACATCGAGGTCGTCGGGGAGGCGGCCGACGGGGCGGCGGTGATCCCACTGGTGCGGCGGCTGCGGCCCGACGTAGTGGCGATGGACGTACGGATGCCCCTCCTCGACGGCATCGAGGCCACGCGCGCGGTGCTGCGCACGGTCGCCGATCCGCCGAAGATCCTCGTGGTGACGACGTTCGAGAACGACGAGTACGTCTACGAGGCGCTGCGCGCCGGTGCCGACGGGTTCCTGCTGAAGCGGGCCCGGCCCGCCGAGATCGTGCACGCGGTGCGGTTGGTCGCCGAGGGCGAGTCGCTGCTGTTCCCCGCCTCGGTACGGCAGCTGGCGGCCGAGCACGGCGAGAACGGCGGCAACCGCGCGGCCCGCGCCCTGCTGGAGCGGGCCCGCCTGACCGAGCGCGAGGCCGAGGTGCTGCGGCTGATGACCCGCGGGCTGTCGAACGCCGAGATCGCCGCCCAGCTCGTCGTCGGCGCCGAGACGGTCAAGTCGCACGTCAGCGCGGTGCTGACGAAGCTGGGGGCGCGGGACCGGACCCAGGCGGTGATCACGGCGTACGAGTCGGGGTTCGTGGCGCCCGGCTGAGCGCGCGGCGGCCTCGCCGGGTGGAGTCTCCGCACTCGCCGGGGGTCGCCGCGCCGAGTACGATCCGCCCAACACGCGCACGAGCTGGGAGGACGGACGGTGGGGCGGCTGACCGGCGGGGATCCCTCGCTGCTGCGAAGGATCAACTCCGCGGTGGTGCTGCACGCGCTGCGCGCCACGGACAACGCGACGCTGACCGAGATCACCCGGGTGACCGGTCTGTCCCGGCCCACCGTCGAGGGCGTGGTCGAGGGCCTCATCGAGGCGGGGTACGTCGTCGAGAAGGCGGCCGACGAGAGTGTCGTACGACGGCAGGGTCGGCCCGCGCGGCGGTTCCGGTTCCGGGCCGAGGCCGGGCATCTGCTGGGTCTGGACATCGGCTCGCACCGGGTCGCCGCGCTGCTGTCCGACCTGGACGGGCGGGTGCTCGGCGCGGTCGCCAAGGACGTGGCCGAGTCCGCGTCGGCGGACGAACGGCTGGAGCGGCTGCGCACCGCGGTGGCGGAACTGCTGCGCCGGGCCGGGGTCGCGCGGGACTCCTTGCGGGCCGTGGGGGTCGCCTCGCCGGGGATCGTCGAGGCGGACGGCACCGTACGGCTGTGCGCGGCGCTGCCGGAGTGGACGGGGCTGCGGCTCGGCGAACGGCTGGGCCGCTCCTTCAAGTGCCCGGTCCTGGTCGAGAACGACGCCAACGCCGCGGCGGTCGCCGAGCACTGGAAGGGTGCCGCCACCGAGTCCGACGACGTGGTGTTCGTGCTGGCGGGGCTGAGCCCGGGCGCCGGTTCCCTGATCGGCGGGCGGCTGCACCGGGGATACGGCGGGGCGGCCGGCGAGATCGGGGCGCTGCACCTGCTGGGCCGCGAGGCGACCCCGGAGACGCTGCTGTCCACCACGGACGAGCCACTGCACCCGCTCGACGAGCAGGCCGTCGCCGAGGTCTTCGCCCAGGCCCGTGAGGGCGACCAGCGGGCCCGCGCGGCCGTCGACCGCTTCCTCCAGCGGCTGGTGCACGACGTGGCGGCCCTGGTGCTGGCCCTCGACCCGGAGCTGGTGGTCGTGGGCGGCTGGGCGGTCGGCCTGGACGGCGTACTGGAGCCGCTGCGCCGCGAGTTGGCCCGCTACTGCCTGCGCCCGCCGAACGTCACGCTGTCCCTGCTGGGCGAGGCCGCCGTGGCCACCGGCGCCCTCCGGCTGGCCCTGGACCACGTCGAGGAGCAGCTGTTCGCCGTCGAGGGCACGGTGACGGCCCGCCGCTGACGGGGTGTCGGGCCGGTCGGCTCCGCCGAGAGGGGCCCTCCGCACGAGCAGCGCCCCGGACGCGTGTCCGGGGCGCTGCTCGCGTGAGCGCGAGTACGGCTGTCAGGACGCCCTGCGCTCCGGTCCCTGGTGGATCTCCACGCCGCCGGAGTCGCCGAAGGTCAGCCGGCAGGTGTCGGCGCGGTACGTGGCCACGGAGATCGCGGCGACGCGGCCGCCGGTGACGTACCGGGTGGTGACGACGAGGACGGGGGCGCCCGGCAGGCGGTCGAGCTCCTTGGCGTCGTCGGCGCGGGCGGAGCCGAGTTCGACGGCGTTCTCCCGGCGCTCCAGCTCCAGGCGCCGCAGCTCGCGCAGTACGGCACGCGCGCGTGCCGCACCGGACGGCGCGTCTATGGCGGAGAGATCGGGCACCGAGTCCGCGGCGACGTAGAGCAGTTCGGCGGCGACCGGCTGGCCGTGGCTCGTGCGGGAGCGCCGCAGGATGTGCACGGGCTGCTCGGCGCCGGTCTCCAGGGCGGCGGCCACCGCGGCGGGCGGCACCTCCAGCGTGGCGTCGACGGGCTGCCACGTGTCACCGGCGGCGCCGGGCCAGTCGTGCTGTTCCGTGCCGACGGCCACGCCCACGCGAGGCGGGGCGACGGTCGTACCGACTCCGCGGCGGCGCTGGAGCCTGCCTTCCAGTTCGAGCTGTTCCAGTGCCTGCCGGAGCGTGGCGCGGGCGACGCCGAAGCGGGCGGCGAGGTCGCGCTCGTTGGGCAGGATCTCCCCCACGGAGAACTCGGAGTCCAGTGCTTCACTGAGCACGGTCTTGAGATGCCAGTACTTCGGTTCCGGCACCGATTCCAGCTGCGTGGTCCCCACCCTGTCCTCCGCAATCGCCGTGGTCCGGCGGCGTTTTAGCGCCCTTGTTTATTAAAGGTTGTTTCACTTCTCTGTGACCATAGGGCGGCCCCCACCCTTGGTCAATACCAATCCTCGTTCCCCGTGAACGTTCACGAATTTGGATACGCGCAGCGTTCACGGAGCGTTCGCGAAGCGGCTGTCCGTGCGGCGGCGGAGCGGGTCAGACGGGCAGGGATCCCAGCTTGTCGGGGTTGCGGACGATGTAGACGGAGTGGATGAGCCCGTCGGCGACATCGAGCTGGAGGACGGAGTCGGGCTTGTCCCCCGAGAGGATCAGCAGGGCGGGCCCGCCGTTGAGTTCCAGGAAGCGGAAGGACAGGTCCGGGACAGCACCCTTGTGGGCGACGCCGAGGACGAAGCGGCCCACCTTGTCGGCGGTCTCCAGGACCCGCACCGGCGCCTTGGACTTGCCGCCGCTGTCGCCGACCAGCCGGACGTCCGGGGCCAGCAGGGACATCAGTCCCTCCAGGTCGCCGTCCCCGGCGGCGGCCAGGAAGCGTTCGGTGAGGTCGCGGCGCTGGGCGGGGTCGACCTCGTAGCGCGGCCGGCGTTCCTCCACGTGCCGGCGCGCCCGTCCGGCGAGCTGGCGCACGGCCGGCTCGGCGCGGTCCAGCATCGCGGCGATGTCGGCGTAGGGGTAGCCGAAGGCCTCCCTGAGGACGAACACCGCGCGCTCCAGGGGCGACAGGGATTCCAGGACGACGAGGACGGCGAGGGAGACGGTGTCGGCGAGGACCGCCCGCTCGGCGGTGTCGGGCACGGCGTCCCCGAAGTCGGTGACGTACGGCTCGGGCAGCCAGGGGCCGACGTACGTCTCGCCGCGCGCCTTGACCTGGCGCAGCCGGTCGATGGCGAGGCGGGTGGTGACACGCACCAGGTAGGCGCGCGATTCGCGCACCTCGCTCCGGTCGGCGGCCGACCAGCGCAGCCAGGCCTCCTGGACCACGTCCTCGGCGTCGGCGACCCGCCCGAGCATGCGGTAGGCGACGCCCAGGAGGACGGGTCGGTGTTCTTGGAAGACGTCGGTCACGGTGTCGGCGGTCACGGCCCCATCCCAACCGACGTACGCCGTCGTGTCCAGGCGATTACGGCGAGGCGGTTTCCTGACCACCTGGGCCCCCTGGGGGCGGCCGGACGCACGGGTCGGGCGGACGCGGGTCGGGTGGACGCGGGTCGGGTGGACTCACGGGTCGGGCGCCACAGTTCCAGGGTGGCACGGGGGCTACCCGTCGGTAGTAATTGCTGACAAGCTGTCTACACCGTGTCCGTCTGCCAGGCCCCGTCGAGGAGTTCCCTCATGTCCGCCACCGTCACCGTCACCGTGCCCTCCGCGCGCGGCGCCCAGTCGGTCACCGTCGCCTACACCCGCAAGGGCAGTGGCGAACCGCTGCTCCTGCTGCACGGCATCGGACACCACCGGCAGGCCTGGGACCCGGTGGTGGACATCCTCGCCGCCGAGCGGGACGTGATCGCCGTGGACCTGCCCGGCTTCGGCGTCTCCCCCGCTCTGCCCTCCGGCCTCGACTACGACCTGGCCACGACCACATCGGTGTTCGGCGCCCTCTGCGAGGCCCTCGACCTCGACCGGCCGCACGTGGCGGGCAACTCGCTCGGCGGCCTGCTCGCCCTGGACCTCGGCCGCGAGAAGCTCGTACGGTCCGTCACCGCCCTGTCCCCGGCCGGGTTCTGGTCCCCGTCCGAACGCCGCTACGCCTTCGGGGTACTCCTGGCGATGCGGCGCGTCGCCGAACGCATGCCTCTGCCCCTGGTCGAGCGGTTGTCGCGCTCGGCGGCCGGGCGCGCGGCCCTGACGAGCACCATCTACGCCCGTCCCGGTCGCCGTTCGCCCGAGGCGGTCGTCGCCGAGACCCTCGCCCTCGCCCACGCCACCGGCTTCACCGACACCCTCCGGGCCGGCACCTCCGTCCAGTTCACCGACGACATCCCCGAGATCCCCGTCACCGTGGCCTGGGGCACCCGCGACATGCTCCTGGTCAAACGCCAGGGCATCCGCGCCAAGCACGTCATCCCCCGGGCCCGCCTGGTCCGCCTCCCCGGCTGCGGCCACGTCCCGATGAACGACGACCCCGCCCTCGTGGCCCGAGTCCTCCTCGACGGCAGCCGCTGACTCTGCCGGCAGGGCAGCCAGGGGTCCCACGAGCCGGGCCCCTGTGGTCGCCGCACACGACACATCACGGGGTCCTGGCCGGCGCGGCAAGCCCCGGCTCTGCGGGGCCAACACCCTCTGGCCCGGCTGCGGTTGGGCAGCCGCCCGGCGCCACGGGGTACGGGGTACGGGGTACGGCAGCGACCGACGCGGCCGCGCACGGCTCCCGCCAGTCCCGCAAGCCGGGCAGCCCCGGCCGCGCGGCACGGCGAGCGCCCCGCCCGCCAACCCAACAACCCTCGACCCGACCGCACATGGCAACCCCCGGCGGCACGGGCGCAGCCGTTGCCCCGACGCACACGGCTCCCGCCCCAGCTGAGCGGCCCTGAACCCGCCCCACACGGCGGACCACCCCGTCTCGCGGCACGGCACGCCCTCGGCCCGCCAACCAAACAGCCCTCGACCCGACCACGCACGGCAACTCCCGCCAGCACAGGGCACAGCCGCCGCCCCGGCGCACACGACTACCGTCGGACCCCGGGACACGAGCTGAGAGACCCTGAACCCGCCCCACACCGCACATCGCCCCACCACCCGGCGCGGCACGCCCTCGGCCCGCCAACCAAACAGCCCTCGGCCCAGCCACGCACGGCAACTCCCGCCGACACAGGGAACAGCCCCTACGCCGGCCGCACACGGCTCCCGCCAGCCCCGCAAGCCCGGCAGCCCCGGCTCCGCCGCGCACGGCACATCACTACCACCCGGCAGCCAAGCGCCCAGCCCGCCAACCCAACAACCGTCGGCCCGGTCGCACACGGCTCCCGCCAGCCCCGCGACGCGACGCGACCTGCGACGCCCGAGCCCGTCGCGGACGGCGCATCACCGGTTCCGCGGGGGCGACGACTTCCGGCCCCGCCGCGCGCGACAAACCCCGGCCCCGCTGACCCGCACCCGCCGCCCCCACCACCGCGACCACCCCGGCCCGTCGCCCCCCCCCGAATTCCGCGGCCCCCCGCCACAGCCCCCGCTAATGTCCCCTCCCATGGCCCCCTCACCCCCGGACCACCCCCACCTCCCGCCCGCCGATCCCGCCGTCGCCGCCTGGGAGTTGCTGCTTCCGGCCGTGTCGGCGCCGGCGCGGGCGCGGGGGCGGTCGTTGCAGGCGGCTCTGCGGGAGGCGGTGCGGTCGGGGCGGTTGGCGGTGGGCACGCGGATGCCGTCGAGCCGGGATCTGGCGGCGGATCTCGGGGTGTCGCGGGGCCTGGTGACGGAGGCGTACGAGCAGTTGACGGCGGAGGGGTACCTGCGCAGCGGTCGCGGGGCGGGGACCTGGGTGAGCGAGGCCGTACGGGCGGCGCGGCCCCGCGCGCGTGACCTCGCGCCGCGGACTCCCGGCACCCGGGCGAGCTTCGTGCCGGGCACGCCCGACCTGTCGCTGTTCCCGCGGGCCGCGTGGGCCGCGGCGCAGCGGGAGGTGCTGGCGGACCTGCCCCACCAGGAGCTCGGTTATCCGGATCCGCGGGGGCTGCCCCGGCTGCGCACCGCGCTGGCCGAACTGCTGGCGCGGCGCCGGGGCGTGGTCGCGGACCCGGAGCGGATCGTGGTCGTCTCCGGGGTGACCCAGGCGACCGCGCTGCTCGGTTTCGTGCTGCACGCGCGCGGGGTGCGGTCCGTCGGCGTCGAGGACCCGGGCAGCCCGCAGCACTCCGAGCTCTACGCCGCGGCCGGTGTCACCACGGTGCCGCTGCCCCTGGACGACGAGGGACTCGCCGTCGGTCCGCTACGGAGCTCGGGCGTGCGGGCCGTCGTGACGACCCCGGCCCACCAGTACCCCACCGGCGTCGCCTACTCCGCGCGACGCCGCGCCGAACTCCTCGACTGGGCACGCTCCGTGGACGGCCTGGTCCTGGAGGACGACTACGACGGGGACTTCCGTTACGACCGCGCTCCCGTGGGCGCGCTCCAGGGGCTCGACCCGGAGCACGTGGCCTACACCGGCTCGGTCAGCAAGTCCCTCGCCCCCGGGCTCCGGCTGGGCTGGCTGCTCGTACCGGAGTCGCTGGTCGAGGAGGTGGCGGCCCGCAAGCGGACCCTCGATCTCGGTCACCCGGCCCTCGACCAGGCGCTGTTCGCCCGGTTCGTGGAACGCGGCGACTACGACCGCCAGCTGCGCCGCTGCCAACGCGCCTACCGGGAACGGCGGGACGCGCTCGTCGGCGCCCTGGAGGACCACTTCCCCGGCGCGGAGGTCTCCGGGATCGCCGCCGGCCTGCACGTCATCGCCACGCTGCCGGAGCGCTACGGCCCCGAGGAGCGGTTCCTCACGGACGTGGCCGCGGCCGGGGTCGCCGTACGCCCGCTCGCGGACTGCCGACACCCGGGCGCCGGTGGCGAGACCGCCCGGCCGCCCGCCCACGACCACAAGGACGCCCAGGACGACAAGGGGGACGTACGCCTGGTGCTCGGTTACGCCCACCTGTCACCCGGCCGGATCCGGGAAGGCGTACGGATGATGGCCGAGGCGGTCACGGGCTGATCGGGGCGCCCGCACTCCCCACACCCCGGGGATTCGCACACGGGTTCCCCCGCCGTCGCGGTCAGTTGTTCACTTGTGGTTTGCGTGTGCGCTGCGCCGTACCAGTAGGTGTGGCACTGCACACTGGCCGGATCCCGTCCCTGGAGGCGCATCCATGTCCCACCGTCCGCTCCCCGGTCGCCGCAGCGTTCTGCGCGGCTCCCTGGCCGCCTCGGCGGCCCTCACCCTGCCCACCGCGGCCACCGCGGCCGGCGCGGCGCCGGCCTTCGCCCGGTCCGGGCGTCCCGAGGCGGGCTGGGGTGTCCAGACGGGAGACGTGACCACGAACTCGGGCCTGGTGTGGGTGCGGTCCGACCGCCCGGCCCGGATGATCGTCGAGACGTCGGCCACCGAGTCGTTCCGCAATCCGCGCAGATGGCACGGCCCGCTGCTCGGCGCCGGCACGGACTTCACCGGCACCACCCAGGTCTGCGGACTGCCGTCGGGCGAGCAGATCCACTACCGCGTGCTGCTCGCCGACCCGGACGACCCGCGCCGCACCGGCGAACCCGTCACCGGCACCTTCCGCACGGTCTCGAACAAGCGGCGCGACGGTGTGCGGTTCGTCTGGTCGGGCGATCTGGCCGGACAGGGCTGGGGCATCAACCCGGAGCTCGGCGGCTACCGGATCTACGACGCGATGGCCAAGCTCGACCCGGACTTCTTCCTGTGCAGCGGCGACAACATCTACGCCGACGGCCCGCTCACAGGATCCGTGACGCTGCCGGACGGGCGGACCTGGCGGAACATCACCACCGAGGAGAAGGCCAAGGTCGCCGAGACGCTCGCGGAGTTCCGCGGCAACTTCCGCTACAACCTGCTGGACGAGAATCTGCGCGCCTTCAACGCCCGGGTCCCGAACATCATCCAGTGGGACGACCACGAGGTCACCAACAACTGGTACCCGGGCGAGATCCTCGGCGACACCCGGTACACCGAGAAGCGCGTCGACGTGCTGGCCGCCCGCGCCCGGCAGGCGTTCTCGGAGTACTTCCCGATCTCCACGCTGCGCCGCCCGGACGGCCGGGTCTACCGGGTGCAGCACCACGGCCCGCTCCTGGACGTGTTCGTCCTGGACATGCGCACCTACCGCAACGCCAACTCCCCGGACGACCAGAGCACCGACCCGGTCGGCATCCTGGGCCGCGAGCAGCTGGAGTGGCTCAAGCGCGAGCTGTCCCGCTCCCGCGCGGTGTGGAAAGTGATCGCCTCCGACATGCCGCTCGGCCTGGTCGTACCGGACACCGGCGACGGCAAGCCGAACATCGAGGCGGTGGCGCAGGGCGACCCCGGGGCGCCGCTCGGCCGTGAGCTGCAGATCGCCGAGCTGCTGCGATTCGTCAAGCACCGCCGGATCACCGGCACGGTGTGGCTGACGGCCGACGTGCACTACACCTCGGCCCAGCACTACGACCCCTCGCGGGCCGCCTTCAAGGACTTCGCGCCGTTCTGGGAGTTCGTCTCGGGGCCGCTCAACGCGGGCGCCTTCCCGGCCAACACACTGGACGGCACCTTCGGCCCGGACCGGGTCTTCGTCAAGGCGCCGACCGTGGCGAACGTCTCACCGGCCGAGGGCTACCAGTTCTTCGGCGAGGTCGACATCGACGGCGACAGCGGGGAACTGACGGTACGGCTGCGCGAGCAGGACGGCACCGTGCTGTTCACGCAGGTGCTCCAGCCGGGCCGGGTGGGTCAGTGACACCGGCGCCGGCAGCGGCACCGAGATCGATTCCGAGATCGATCCGGAGATCGTAGAAAAAGCAACAAAAGGGGCGCAACCGCACACTTTACCGGTCGGTCACAATGCGTTCGTGATCACGCAACACCCTTCCTTCACAGTGACTGCATGACTCGAGACATGACTGCCGTGACGCGTGTGACGCACCTGCCCTCCCGCTGCGTGGCGGCGTTCCACAGTTGGTGGACACGCCGCCACGGTCACGCCCCGCCGACGGGCGATACCGGCGCCCGGCCACTGCCGACGGAGCCGCAGGCCGGGCCCGGGGAGAGCACGCTGTGGCGGATGCGGACCACGGTGAAGGACGAGCCGGGATCGCTGGCCGCCCTGTGCGCGGCCCTCGCCGGGCACCGCGTCGACATCCTCAGCCTCCAGACGCATCCGCTGGCCGAGGGCACCGTGGACGAGTTCCTGCTGCGGGCCCCCGCCGAGGCCCCGGCCGACGAGATCACCGGTGCCGTCGCCCTGGCCGGCGGCACCGACACCTGGATCGAGCGGGGGGACGCCCACGATCTGGTGGACGCGCCCACCCGGGTCCTGGGTCTGGCCACCCGCACCGCCCTGGACGCGGCGGAACTCCCTCTGGCGCTGCGGCAGTTGCTCGGCCGGTGCACCATACGGTCGCTGCCCGCGGCTCCGATGGCGGGCCGCGGCCGTGGTCCGGCGACCGTGCCGGTGGAAGGCGTTCTGGAGGACACCGTGATGCGCCTGCGCGCGCCGGAAGGCGGAGTGATCACCGTGGAGCGGCCCCATCTGCCGTTCACCCCGACCGAGTTCGCGCGGGCGCGTGCCCTGGTGGAGCTGGACGCGCGGCTCGGGCCGCGGGTCCCGCGCGGCCAGGACGTGCTGACGCTGCCGGAGGGCAGCGACATCACCGTGAGCCGGGCCGACACGGGCGATCTGGCGGCCGCGAAGGCGATGCACGAGCGCTGCTCGCCGCGGACGCTGAGCCTGCGATACCACGGGCCGGTCGGTGACGCCGATCGCTATCTCAACCACCTGCTCAGCCCGCGCTTCGGCCGCACGCTCGCCGTGCGGACCGCCTCGGGGCGCGTCGTCGGTCTCGGTCATCTGCTGTGGGACGGTGACGAGACGGAGGTGGCGCTGCTCGTCGAGGACGCGTGGCAGCGGCGCGGGATCGGGCGTGAGCTGCTGGAACGGCTGGTGGGGATGGCCGTCGAGGCCGGGTGCGTGAGCGTGTACGCGGTGACGCAGTCCTCCAACACGGGGATGGTCGCGGCGATGCGAGGGCTGGGGTTGCCGCTCGACTATCAGGTCGAGGAGGGGACGCTCGTCATCACCGCACGACTGGGGGTTGAGGAGCGGCTTTCGGGTGCGGGAGAACTGGGGCGGGTCGACGCGCCGTAGGGGTTGCGGGCTGTATGGCGGCTGCGGGGCCGTTGTGGCTGGTCGCGCCCACGCGGCGGAGCCGCACATCGACACAGCCCCGCGCCCCTTTGGGGCGCCCCAGTGGCCGGCATGACACAACACCCGGTAAACCAGGCTGACGCGGCGGCCTCCCTCGTACGAGGATGGCCGCATGTCTGAGATCAAGAGCCCGCTGCCCCGCGAAGTCGCCGACGCCTATGTCGAGGAACTCGTCGCCCTGGACCCGATCACCGGGACGTTCCTCGGTGTGAAGGAGAGTTCGAGCAGGCTGCCCGACACCTCGCCGGCGGGTGAGGAGGCGCTGATGAACCTTCAGCGGTCGACGCTCGCGAAGCTCGACGAGGCCGAGCGGCGGCCCGGCGCCGACAGTGACATCGAGCGCCGCTGCGCCCGGCTGCTGCGGGAGCGGCTCACCGCCCAGCTCGCCGTGCAGGAGGCGGACGAGAGCCTGCGTGCCGTCAGCAACCTCAGCTCCGTCGCGCACTCGGTGCGCCAGGTGTTCACGGTCACGCCGGCGCAGACGGAGGAGGACTGGACGGCGATCGCCGAGCGGCTGCGCGCGGTTCCGGCCGCGCTGGAGGGCTACCGCGAGTGCCTGGCGCTCGGCCTGGAACGGAAGCTGTACGGCGGTCCACGCGCCACCGCCACGTTCGTCGAGCAGCTCGGCGACTGGGCGGACGCCGGTGCGGGACGCGGCTGGTTCGAGGTCTACGCGGCCGCCGGACCCGAGTCCCTGCGCTCCGAGCTCGACGCGGCGGCCCGCTCGGCCACCGAGTCCGTCGCCCGCCTGCGCGACTGGATGCGCGATGTGTACGCGCCGGCGATCGAGGGCGCCCCGGACGTGGCCGGCCGGGAACGGTACGCGCGCTGGGTGCGCTACTTCAACGGCACGGACCTCGACCTGGACGAGGCGTACGCGTACGGCTGGTCGGAGTACCACCGCCTGCTCGGCGAGATGCGGGCGGAGGCCGAGAAGATCCTGCCGGGCGCGGCCACGCCGTGGGTGGCGCTGGCGCACCTGGACGAGCACGGCACGCACATCGAGGGGGTCGACGAGGTCCGCGACTGGCTCCAGGGCCTGATGGACGAGGCGATGGACGCCCTGGACGGCACCCACTTCGACCTGGCCGAGCGGGTGCGCCGGGTGGAGTCGTGCATCGCCCCTCCGGGCGGCGCGGCGGCCCCCTACTACACCCCGCCGTCCGACGACTTCTCCCGCCCGGGCCGCACCTGGCTGCCGACCATGGGCGGAACCCGCTTCCCGGTCTACGACCTGGTGTCGACCTGGTACCACGAGGGTGTGCCCGGCCACCACCTCCAGCTGGCGCAGTGGAAGCACGTGGCCGGGAACCTCTCCCGCTACCAGGCGAGCATCGGCATGGTGAGCGCCAACGCCGAGGGCTGGGCCCTTTACGCGGAGCGGCTGATGGACGAGCTGGGCTTCCTGACGGATCCGGAGCGCCGGCTCGGCTACCTGGACGCGCAGATGATGCGTGCGGTGCGCGTCATCATCGACATCGGCATGCACCTGGAGCTGGGCATCCCCGACGACTCGCCCTTCCACCCCGGCGAGCGCTGGACGCCCGCGCTGGCGCAGGAGTTCTTCGGCTCGCACAGCAGCCGGCCCGCGGACTTCGTGGAGAGCGAGCTGACCCGCTATCTGTCCATGCCTGGCCAGGCCATCGGCTACAAGCTCGGCGAACGGGCCTGGCTGCTGGGCCGCGCGAAGGCCCGCGCCCGGCACGGCGACGCCTTCGACCCGAAGGCCTGGCACATGGCGGCCCTGTCGCAGGGGTCGCTGGGGCTGGACGATCTGGTGGACGAGTTGGCGCAGTTGTAGGGCGGGCTAGCGCCGGAAACCGCCCTCCGAGTCGATGACCTGCCCGGTGATCCAGGCCGCCTCGTCCGTCGCCAGCCAGGCGAGGAGGCGGGCCGGGTCGTCGGGCATGCCCCAGCGGCCGGCGGGGAACATCGCGGCGATGGTGTCGTAGTCGTCGCCGGTCATGTAGTCCGTGTCCACCGGGCCGGGGTTGACGGTGTTCACCGTGACGGCGTGCTCGGCCAGGGCGGTCGCCAGGGAGCGGGTGACGGAGGCGAGGGCGCCCTTCTGGAGGGCATAGGCGAGCTCCCCCGGCATGCCGCCCGCGATGTCCTGGCCGGAGGTCATCATCATCACGCGTCCGCCCGGGGTGCCCGGCGGCAGCGCGGCGCGCAGTCTGGCGTACGCCTGGACCAGCAGGATCACCGAGCGGGTGTCGACGGCCCAGTGGGTGTCGAGCATCGCCGCGTCGATCTCGTCGAGGGAGCCGTCGTGGCCGCTCTGGGCGTGGTTGGCGACGAGGATGTCGAGCCGTCCGCCGAGCGCCGAGGCGGCGGTGGCGATCAGGTCGGCGGGCGCGGCCGGGTCGGACAGGTCACCGGGCCCGGCGAGCACCTCGGCGGCCGGGTCGCCGAGCGCCTCGCGCACGGAGGCGACGACGTCCTCGGGGCGGTCGGCGCCCCAGGGCTGGTCGGCGTCGTGCGGCACATGGTGGTGCAGATAGACGCTCGCTCCGTAGGCGGCCAGACGCCGGGCCACGGCATGGCCGATGCCGCCGCGCCTGCTGGCCCCGGTGACCAGGGCGGTACGGCCGCGCAGGGGCAGCGGGTCGCGGCGCAGTTCGTCGGGGGTGGGGTGGGGAAGTCGGGGCATGCCGATCATGATGGGCGCCGACCGGACGGTGACGCACCCGCTTTTCCGGACCCGCCGCGCCCGCGCACGAGGAGTCGGCCTGGACTCACCCGCCCGCGTGCCGTCTGTCGTCGCGGGCCCGCGCGGAGTCTGTCGTCCCCAGTGCATTCCCTCGGCTGCCCGGTCTCCGCCTTCGGCTGCCCGCCCGCACGCCATCCGCAGGCGCCCGCCCACGTGCAGTCCGCCGTCCCCGGAGCTTTCCTTCCCCAGCCCGGAGTTCGCCTTCGGCTACCCGTCCGCGCGGACTCTGTCGTCCCCAGTGCATCCCTCGGCTGCCCGGTGTCCACCCTCGACTGCCCGCCCGCACGCCATCCGCAGGCGCCCGCCCACGTGCAGTCCGCCGTCCCCGGAGCTTTCCTTCCCCAGCCCGGAGTTCGCCTTCGGCTACCCGTCCGCGCGGACTCTGTCGTCCCCAGTGCATCCCTCGGCTGCCCGGTGTCCACCCTCGACTGCCCGCCCGCACGCCATCCGCAGGCGCCCGCCCACGTGCAGTCCGCCGTCCCCGAAGGTTCCCTTCGCCCGCCCGGAGTGCCCCGCGTCTGCCGTCGGCTACCCGCCGGCGCGGCGTCTGCCGTCGCCCGGAGCTTTCCTTCGCCCGGCTCGGAGTTCGCCTTCGGCTACCCGTCCGCGCGGCGTCGGGCGTCCCCCGCCGACCGGGTCACAGCCGTCGCAGTTGTACGAGCCCCACCCACGTCTCGGGCCCCGGCTGCACCTGGGCGGCGCGCACCGCGTAGCGGCCGGGGTCGAGGGCGACCTTCAAGTGGTCGGTGCGTACGCAGTCGTTGCCCGGCCAGGCGGCGTCGAAGAGCACGACGGGGCCGGGGACCGTCCAGTGCACCTCGGCCTCCCAGACCGCGGTGGCGAGGGCCTGCTCCACGCCGGCCAGCAGCTCGTCCTCGGAGTCCGCGGCGCCCCACCGGACGAAAGTGTGGTGGTCGGGCAGGTAGGAGGTGGAGGCGGGTTCGTCGCCGAGGACGAGGGCCGCGGAGTCCCCGACCGGGAGGAGGCCGACGCCTCCGTCGACCTCGCAGGCCCGGTCGTAGTCGGAGGCGGTCTCGTCCCCGTCGGCCCCCGCCCAGAACGGCAGGACCGTCTCCGGTACGGCTATGAGCGGACCGCCGCCCGACTCCACCCACTCCACCGTGCCCGGTTCCGCGTATCGCACCATGCGGCAGAACCTACACGCTTGCAAAGCCTTCCCGGGGCCGGTCTCAGCAACCGCAGTCCTCGGCGTCCGCGGGCGCGGTCAACGGATCGGCGGCGCGGCGTTCCCCGCCCTCCCAGGTCTCGAACGCGAAGCCCTCGCGCGCCCAGTACTCGAACCCGCCGAGCATCTCCTTGACCTGGTAGCCCAGTTCGGCCAGGGCGAGGGCCGCGCGGGTGGCGCCGTTGCAGCCGGGGCCCCAGCAGTACGTGACGACCGGCACGGACCTGTCGAGCAGTCGCTCGGCCTGCTCGGGGATGAGGGCGGTCGGCAGATGGATCGCACCCGGGATGTGCCCCTGGTCCCAGGAGGCGGTGGAGCGGGAGTCGAGGACGACGAAACCGGGGTCGCCGTCGGCCGCGAGCGCGGCGGCCACATCGGAGACGTCGGCGTGGAAGGCGAGGCTCGCGCGGAAGTAGGCGGCGGCCTCGGCCGGGGCGGCGGGCGAGGTGCCCAGAACGGGGTTCACGGTGAAAGCAGTGGTCATGGCCATAAAGCTACGGTGAGTGATCCCCACGGGGAACCGTCGATCCCCGGCGTTCGCCTTGATCGGCCGGGGATTTCCCTGCTATTCCTCGTACATGACCGCGTATTCCCCGGACGCCACCGACTGGCGCATCCTCGACGTCCTCCAGCGAGAGGGCCGGGCCAGTTTCGCCGAGCTGGCCCGGGCCGTGTCCATGTCCGCGAGCGCGGTCACCGAACGGGTGCGCCGGCTGGAGGAGGCGGGCGTCATCCAGGGCTACGCGGCGGTGCTGGACCCGGAGGCGCTGGGGCTGACGATCCTGGCGTTCGTGCGCCTGCGCTACCCGAACGGCAACTACAAGCCGTTCCACGACCTGGTCGCGGTCACGCCCGAGATCCTGGAGGCCCATCACGTCACCGGCGACGACTGTTTCGTCATCAAGGTCGCGGCGCGCTCGATGCGGCATCTGGAGGAGGTGACCGGCAGGATCGGCACGCTGGGCTCGGTGACGACGAGTGTCGTCTACTCGTCACCGCTGCCCCGCCGCCCCCTCGGTCAGTGACCGCGCTGCCGCAGCACCGATCCCGATCTGTCCTTCACGACCTCCAGCTGGGCGTGGATGCGCCGCCGCAGATCGGCGACGTGGCTGACGATCCCGACGCTGCGGTCGCGTTCGCGCAGTGAGTCGAGGACGTCGAGGACCTCGTCGAGGGTCTGGTCGTCGAGGCTGCCGAAGCCCTCGTCGATGAAGAGGGTGTCCAGCCGCACCCCGCCGGCCTCGTCGGTGACGACGTCCGCGAGGCCCAGGGCGAGGGCGAGGGAGGCGAAGAAGGTCTCGCCGCCGGACAGCGTCGAGGTGTCGCGCTCGCGTCCGGTCCAGGCGTCGACCACGTGCAGTCCGAGGCCGCTGCGACCGCGTCCGCTGCGGTCGTCGGAGTGGACGAGGGTGTAGCGGCCGGAGGACATGCGGTGCAGCCGCACGGTCGCGGCGGCGGCCACCTGTTCCAGCCGGGCCGCGAGCACGTACGCCTCCAGGCGCATCTTGCGTTCGTTGTCCGCGGAGGTGCCCGCGGCGAGCCCGGCCAGGCGGGCCACCCGGTCGTACTCCTCGCGCAGCGGCGCCAGCCGTCGGACGCCCGCGGTCGCCCGCTCGGACAGCCGGTCGAGTTCGGTGCAGCGGCGGGCCGCCGCGTCCCGGGCGGAGGCGGCCTCGCGGGTCCGCCGGGCCGCCGCGGCCGCGGCCCGCTCGGCCGCCTCGACGTCGGCGGCCGGCTGCCGGGCGGCGTCCGCCGCGTCGGCCTCGGCGAGGACGGCACGGACGGCGGCCTCCTCGGACTGCCAGGCGTCCAGGCGCCGTTGGAGATCGCGGTGGGCCGCGTCGTCCAGCAGGGCGGCGGCCGCGGCCTGCGGGGTGTCGAACCCGGCGCGGAAGGCGGCGTCGGCGAGACGGGCGTCGGCGTCCTTGAGACGCTGGGCGGTGTCCTCGGCGGCGCGTGCGGTGTCGGCGGCCTCGGTGAGGAGCGCGGCCTGCCGTTCCAGCTGGGCGGCCCGCGCGGCCACGCTGTCGGCGGCGCCGCGTGCCTGCGCCAACTCCTCCTCCAGCAGGGCCTTCTCCCGGTCGAGCCGCTCGCGGTGCCCGACGCGGGAGGCGGCCCGCACCTCCGCCTGCTGCCGGTCGGCGGTGCGCCGCTGGTGCTCGGCCTCGGCCCGCCGCAGCTCCTCGTGGACGGAGTGCAGCACGGAGGCCTCCGCACGCGCCCGCGCGTACAGCTGCTCCAACTCCTCGTACTCGGCGGCGAGTCGGTCGGTCGGGGTGTCCCCGGCCTCCGCGGTGGCGGCGGCCAGTGCCTCGCGTACGACGCCCAGGTGCCGTTCCCGCTCGGTCTGCCGTTCCTCCGCCCGCTGGTAGGCGGCCAGCGCCTCCTCCTCGGCCTCCCGGTCGACGTGCCCGGCGTCCTTGCGGGCGGGCGCGGGGTGGTCGGTGGCGCCGCAGACGGCACAGGCGACGCCGTCCTCCAACTGCGCGGCCAGCTCGGCGGCAATGCCGTTCAGGCGCTGTTCCTTGACGTCGAGCCAGTGCGCCTTGGCCCGCAGGGTCTGTTCCTGCGCGCGCCGGACCTGCTCGGCGGCGGTGTCGGTGTCCCCGGCCAGTTGGTCGCGCATCCGGGCCGCGTCCAGCCGCCTGTGGGTCGGTTCGCGCCGGGCGCCGAGCTGCTCGGCGCGGGTCGCGGCCTCCTGGGCGGTCTCGATGCGGGTCTGGAGAGCGGTGCGGCTCTCCTCCCAGCCGGCGAGCCAGCTGCCCGTCTCCGCGAGGACCTCCTCGTCGGCCCGTTCCTGACGCTCCAGGTCGGTCCGTTCCGCGACGAGTTCGCTGAGCCGCTGCTCGGCGCGGCGGGCGGCCTCCAGACCGCCCAGTTCCTCGGCGGCCCGGCGGGCGGCGGCCACGAGTCCGGCGGCACCGGCCCCGGCGAAGGTCTCCGGCAGCCGGGCACGCGCGTGTGCCTCGGCGGAGGCGGCTCGCCGGTGTTCGGACTCGGCGGACTCACGCAGGTCCAGGGCGGGTGCGACGGCCTCGGCCTTGCGGGCCCGTTCCATGCGGGCCTGCGCCTGCCGGTAGCCGTCGGCGCGCTCCTCCAGGAGCGCGGCCCGCTCGCGTGCCTGGGTGAAGCGGCGTTGCAGCCGGTCCACCTCACGGACGTCGGTCAGGGCGCGCTCGGCCGCCGCCTGCGCGGACTCCGCGGCCGTGAGGCGGCAGTGGGCGACGGTGAGCTGTTCGCGGGAGGTGCTGCGGGCGACGGCGGCGGCGCCCAGGACGGCCTCGGCCAGCCCCGGTTCGCCGGGTGCCAGCTCCGGCAGCTCCATGGCGCCGGTGGCCGCCTGCTGCATGCGGTGCGCGTCGGCCAGCAACGCGGTGTCGCCGTCGCGCACCTGCGCCTCGGCGGCCCGTCGGCGTTCGGCGAGCCGCTTCTCCACCTCGGCGAAGCGGTGGGTGTCGAACAGGCGCCCGAGGAGGCGGCCACGGGCTTCGGCGTCGGCGCGCAGGAAGCGGGCGAAGTCGCCCTGGGGCAGCAGCACGACCTGGCAGAACTGCTCGCGGCTCATGCCGAGCAGCTGGGTGATCTCCTCGCCGATCTCCTGGTGGGAGCGGCTGAGGTCCTTCCAGCCGTCGGCCTTGGCGTCGTACTCGCGCAGCCAGCTCTGGGCCTTGTCGAGCGTGGTGCCCGAGCCGCGCTTCTTGGGCCGCTCCCACGGCGGTTGCCGGGTGATCTCCAGCCGACGCCCGGCGACGGTGAGTTCGAGGCGGATCTCGGTGCGCGTGTTCCCCACGGCGTGGTCGCTGCGCAGGGTCATGCCCTGCCCGCTCTGCCGCGTGCCCGGTACAGCGCCGTAGAGCGCGTAGCAGACGGCGTCGAGGACGGAGGTCTTCCCGGCGCCCGTGGGCCCGTGCAGCAGGAACAGCCCGGCCGCCGACAACGCGTCGAAGTCCACGCTCTGGGAACCGCCGAACGGCCCGAAGGCGGTGATGTCCAGCCGGTGCAGCCTCACCGCGCCACCTCCCGTACGGCCTCGTCCGCGCGCACCGTGTCGAAGGCGTCCCGCAGCACCACCTGCTCGCGCGCGTCGGGTCCCGCGCCGCGGACATGGGCCACGAAGTCCTCGGCGATCTGCTGGTCGCTACGGCCGGCGAGCCGCCTGGCGTACGACACGGCGGGGTCGTCCGGGGTCCGCTCGGGGTCGAAGACGAGGCTGAGGGTGTGCGGGAAGCGCTCGGTGAGCCGGGCCATGGGGTCGGCGGGGCGGACCGCGTCGGTCAGGGTCGCCTCGACCCACGCCTCCTCGTGCCGCGCGAGCTCGGGGTCGGCGAGCAGGTCCTCCAGGGTGCCCCGCAGCCGGGCCAGCGCCCGCGGCACCGGGCAGTCGACGCGCTCGGCGGTGACCGCGCCCTCGCCGTCCAGGTCGACGAGCCACATGCTCTTGCGGTGCTCGGCCTCCGAGAAGGAGTACGGCAGCGGGGAGCCGGAGTAGCGGACGCGCTCGGTGATGGTCTGGCTGCCGTGCAGGTGGCCCAGTGCCGCGTAGTCGACGCCGTCGAAGACCCCGGCCGGGACGGCCGCCACTCCCCCGACGGTGATGTCCCGCTCGCTGTCGCTGGCCTCGCCGCCGGTGACGAAGGCGTGCGCGAGCACGACGGACCGGGTGCCCCGCGCGCGTGTGGTGAGGTCGGCGCGGACCCGGTCCATGGCGGCGGCGAGCACGGCCTCGTGGCCCGGCTTCTCCACACCGAACTCGTCCTTCACCAGGGCGGGTTCGAGATAGGGCAGACCGTAGAAGGCCACGTCCCCGAAGGCGTCCTCCAGCACCACCGGCGTCCCGCACGCCGACGCCTCGGTCCGCAGATGGATGCCCGCGCGGCCGATGAGACCGGCGCCCACTCCCAGCCGCCGCGCCGAGTCGTGGTTGCCGGAGATCATCACCGTCGGCACACCGAGGTCGGCGAGGCGGTGCAGCGCGTCGTCGAACAGCTCGACCGCGGCCAGCGGCGGCACCGCCCGGTCGTACACGTCCCCCGACACGACCACCGCGTCCACCCCGCGCTCCCGCACGGTCGTGACGAGGTGACCGATGAACTCGGCCTGGGCACCGAGCATGTTCACCCGGTGGAACGCCCGGCCGAGGTGCCAGTCGGAAGTGTGCAGCAGTCGCATGATCCCCGAGACTAACGGCCGGGTCCGACAGCACGGGCGGTTACTCCCGTATCGGCCCGTCATGACCGCCCCACTGATGGCCCGTTATGTCCACCTGAGTCCGTTTACGCGTCTCCGTAGGCCTCTCCCCCGAGTTCGAACCGGGCCGAGCCCGCCGTCACGTCGGCCAGCCACCCCCGGAACGCCTCCACCTCCGCGTCCGGCAGTCCGATCTCGATGGCCACCGCCTCGCCGTACCGCACGTCCCGTACCTCGCGTCCGGTGGACCGCAGCTCGTTCTCGACCTTGCCGGCGCGCTGGTGGTCGACGGTGACGGTGGCGAGACGGAAGCGCCGGCGGGTGCGGGTGCCGAGCGTGTCCAGGGCCTCGCCGACGGCTCCGCCGTAGGCGCGGATGAGGCCGCCGGCGCCGAGCTTGACGCCGCCGTAGTAGCGGGTGACGACGGCGACGACATACCGCATGTCGCGGCGCAGCAGCATCTGGAGCATGGGGACACCCGCGGTGCCGCCGGGTTCGCCGTCGTCGCTCGCCTTCTGGATCGCGGCGTCGGCGCCGATGACGTACGCGTAGCAGTTGTGGGTCGCGTCGGCGTGCTCCTTGCGGACGGCGGCGACGAAGTCCTGGGCCTCCCGCTCGCTGGCCGCCGGAGCGAGGGCGCACAGGAAGCGAGAGCGGTTGACCTCGGTCTCGTGGACGCCCGCGCGGGCGACTGTGCGGTACTCGTCCTGCATCGGGCCAGCCTATGCGCTGCCCCGGTCAGCTCTTGCGGCCCCTCGCGACGATCAGGTTCGTGAGCAGGGCCGTTCCCGGGGTGAGGGCCGTCCAGTCGGTGCCGCGCCAGGCCAGGACGGCGATCGCCGAGGTGGGGAACTTGGTGCGCACCTCGTCCAGGGTGTCGTCGAGGCCGTCCCCGGCGAGGTCGAGGACGAGGTCCTCCAGGCCGGGGTTGTGGCCGACCAGCAGCAGTGTCTCGACCGCTGCGGGCGCCTCGTGGACGACGGCCAGCAGGTCGGGGGCGTCGGCGGCGTACACGCGCGCGTCGAGGCGCACCGGCGGGGGTGTGCCCCACTGCGCGGAGGCCAGCTCCCAGGTCTGACGGGCTCGTACGGCGGTGGAGCACAGGGCGAGGCCGGGGAGCAGGTCGGCGGCGGCGAGGGCACGTCCCGCGGCGGGGGCGTCGCGGCGGCCGCGCGGCGCCAGGGGGCGTTCGTGGTCGGGGGTGCCCTCGGGCCAGGCGGACTTGGCGTGCCGCAGCACCACCAGGTGGCGCAGCGGGCCCGCTCCCGCCCGCGCGATCACGCCGGGGCTCCCACGTCGCGGGTGAGTTCGACGCCGAGCAGCCGGTCGGCGTAGGCGTACGTCTCGAAGCGGGCGCCCTCGGGCAGGTCCGAGGTCTCCACCGACCGCAGGACCCGCAGCACCCCGGGCACGTCCAGGTCGTCCTCCCAGGCGGCGCGGAGTTCTCCGCGCACCTCCTCGGGGATCGCCCGGGACGGCTGCCGGGCCCAGTCGGCGACCGCTCGGCGCCAGCGCCGGAGGGTGTCCTGTGCCTCCGCCAGCGCGTCCGCGTCGAGCCGCAGGGGCGCGCCGCGGCGGGGGGTGAGCAGGGCCAGGCGTACGGCGGAGGGGTCGGCGCCCGCCGGGATGCCGGCCGCCGCCGACTCGACGGGTGCCACGGCGATCCGGACACCGCCCGTGGAGAGGCCGTCCGGGGTGGTCACCTCCTCGCCGAGGACATGCAGGGACTGGGCCTCCCCGAGACCGGAGCCGGGACCGCAGCCCAGACCGGAGCCGAGGCCGCCGGAGCCGTCCTCGAAGGGCCGGATGCCGAGCGCCGCGGCGCCCGCCAGCAGCTCGGCCCGGTCCCGCTCCCCGTTCAGCAGCGCCCACACGGGCGTACCGCCGAGTTCCAGGGCGCGGACCAGGACGTCGGCGACGAGCAGGACCCGCAGGGAGGTGCTGTCGTAGCCCGCCGTATGGGCCTCGACCCGGGTCAGGCCGCGGCGGGCGGGAGCGGCGGGGACGGGCTCGCCCGTGCGGGCGTCGATGATGCGCAGCACGGGGTGAGCGTAGGCGTGCGGACGGCACGGCGCCACCGTCCGACCGAACAGGCGTTCAAGGCCGGTCCTGTCACCGCCGCGGGCGGCCGGGGCCGGGGCCTGTTGCCCCGGCCTCAGCGCACGGCAAAAGTGGTCAGCACCGCCGCGTGGTCCGACGGCCAGTCGTTTCCGGCCACATCCGGCCAGGGATGCGGGGTGCCGGTGACGACCGTCCGGGAGTCGAGGACCGTCAGACCGCGGTGCAGGACGTAGTCGATGCGGTCCTGGGGTTCGGGGCCTCCGCTGCCGTCCTCGCGCACGGGGTGGACGGGCGACCAGGTGTGGCCCGGGGCGGCGGCGGGGTCCGGGTGGGCCTCGCGGTAGGAGTCGCGCAGCCCCGCCTCCTCGGCCGCCCTGGTGACCGGCCACCCGCCGTCCGGACGGTCCAGGTGCGAGGGGCAGTTGAAGTCGCCGACGAGGACGACGGGGCTCGCGTCACCGATCCGGTCCAGGGTGTCCCGCATCTGCGCGAGGCGCACCTCCTCGTGCCGCGCGTCGAAGACCGGGTCGTAGGGCCCGTAGCACCGGTAGTCGAGGTGGGCCGTCCACACGTCGACCTCCCGGTCCCCCACGGCGATCCGCGCCCCGGCCGCTCCGTAGAAGCCGACGTCCGGGTCGCCGAGGCGGGCCGTGATCGGGTGGCGGCTGAGGATGCCGAGGTTCTCCCCGGCCCGGTGGTGGTGCCAGCCGAGGGCGTCGGCGAGCTCCTGGGCGGCGGTGCCGTACGTCTCCTGGAGGCCGACCACGTCCGCGCCGGTCTCGGCGATGATCTTCAGCTGCTTGGCCCGGTGGTCGCGGACCTTGGTGCCGCCGTACCAGAGGTTCCAGCTCAGGACACGGAGTTCGTACGGCAGCAGGGCGGCGAGCCGACGGGAATCGAGGCCCGTCAGGCTCGCGCGGACGGTCCGGCCCGGCGCGGTGCCGATGGGCGCGAGGGAGGGCACGGCGAGGACCGTGCATCCGGCGGCCTCCGCCGAGCGCACGCCCGTCTCGGTGTCCTCGACGGCCACGCAGGCGGCGGGATCGACGCCCAGGGCACGGCAGGCGGCGAGGTAGGGGTCGGGAGCGGGCTTGGTGTGCTCGGTGTCGTCGGCGGTGACGGAGACGGCGAAGCGGTCGGCGCCGAGCACGTCGAGCACGGTGTCGGCGACGGCCCGGGGCGAGGCGGTGACCAGGGCGGTGGGGACGCCGTCCCGAGCCAGGGCGTCGAGGAGGTCGAGGGCGCCGGGGCGGGGCACGATGCCGGTGCGGACACGGTCGGCGAACTCGCGGTGCAGCGCGGCGGCGAGGTCCGCGACCGGGGCGCCGCCGGACGCGGCCAGCCAGGCGGCGGTGTGCTCGACCGGACGGCCGAGCACGTCCGGCCGGTCGGCGTCGGTCAGCGGGCGCCCGGCGACCTGCTCCACCGCCTCCCACCACAGCCGCTCGGTGTCGACGAGCGTGCCGTCCATGTCGAACAGGACGGCCTGGAGCGGGAGTCGAGTCATCGTGTGCTCTCTTGCGTGGGGGGATTCTGGTGGGGGGGGCGGCGACCGCGGCTCAGCCTGTGCGTTCCGCCACGAGCACCGGCCGTTCGGGCAGCGACACGCTCACCGCGGTTCCCGCGCCGAGTGCGGCGGCCTCGTGGGCGGGCAGGTCGGCCTTCACCTCGGTGCCGTCGGCGAGCCGGACGGTGAGGCGGACGACCGCGCCGAGGAAGGCGGTGGCGACGACCCGGGCGCCGCCCGCCGCGTCCGCGTACACCCGGAGGGCCTCGGGCCGTACCAGGACGTCCACCTCGGTGGCCTCCGGCGTCGGCCCGTCGACCGGCAGCCGCTGCCCGAGCACCTCGACGTCACCGCCTGCGAGGACGCCGGGGATCCGGCTCATGGTGCCGACGAACTCGGCGACGAACGCGGTCGCGGGACGCCCGTACAACTCGGCGGGCTCCGCGCACTGTTCGAGCCGCCCGGCGTGCATGACGGCGACGCGGTCGGCGACGGAGAGGGCCTCCTCCTGATCGTGCGTCACGAACAGGGTGGTGATGCCGAGTTCCTGCTGGAGGCGGCGGATCTCCTCGCGCAGGGTCAGGCGGACCTTGGCGTCGAGCGCCGACAGCGGCTCGTCCAGGAGCAGCACGCGGGGTCGCAGGGCGAGCGCGCGGGCCAGCGCGATGCGCTGCTGCTGGCCGCCGGAGAGCTGGTGCGGGAAGCGTTCGCCCTTGTCGGCGAGGCCGACCAGCTCCAGCAACTCGGCGGCCCGCGCCCGGCGTTCGGCGGTACGCACCTTGCGCATCCGCAGCCCGAAGGCCACGTTGTCGAGGGCGCTGAGATGCGGGAAGAGGCTGTACGACTGGAAGACCATCCCGGCGTCCCGGCGGTGGGCGGGGACGCGGGTGACGTCCTCGCCGTCGACCAGCACCTGGCCGGCGTCGGGGTGCTCGAACCCGGCGAGCATGCGCAGGGCGGTGGTCTTGCCGCAGCCGGACGGGCCGAGCAGGGCGAGGAACTCCCCCGGCCGCACGGTCAGGTCGAGTCCGTCCAGGGCGACGGTCGGCCCGAACTCCCGCCGCAGGCCCCGGAATTCGACGGTCGCCGCTTTCGTCTGGGTCATTTCAAGAACGGTCATGGTTCATCCCCGGGAGGCGGTGGTTCGGGAGCGCCCGCCGACACCGGCGAGGGCGAGGAGCAGCAGCCAGGTGACGAGCAGGCTGAGCACGGACACGGCGACGGACAGCTGGGCGTTGGCGCCGCTGACGCTGTAGATCCACACGGCGAACGGCTGGAAGCCCAGCAGCCGGGCGACGGTGAACTCCCCGAGCACCAGCGCGAGCGTGAGGAAGGAGGCGTTGAGCAGGGCGCCGCGCAGGTTCGGCAGCACGGCCCGGACCAGCGCCTGCGGCCAGCTCGCCCCGCAGCTGCGGGCGGCCTCCACCAGGGTGCGCACGTCGATCGCGGCCAGTCCGGCGTCCAGTGCCCGGTAGACGAACGGCAGCGCCAGCACGACGTAGGCCAGGACGAGGACGACGGGGAAGTCGGGGTTCTGGATCGCCACGAACGTCTGGAACAGCGGGGTGCGGGAGAGGTGGTCCGGTCCCCATTTGAGCACGGTGACGATCCCGGCGACGAACGCGATCGGCGGCACCACCAGCGGCAGCGAGCACACCACCTCCACGACGGGCCGCAGGCGGGCCGCGCCGAGCCGCAGCGCGACCGTCGCGGGCACCGTCAGCAGCAGCACGACGGCGATGGTGGCGAGGGCCAGCTCCAGGGAGAGCAGCAGGCTGGAGCCGAAGCCGTCGGCGGACAGCAGCTGGGTGTAGGCGTCGAAGGTGACGCCCTGGCCCGGCACGTCGACGGTGAAGACGACGGACGCGGCCAGCGGCACCAGGAAGTAGACGCCGGCGAGGCCGAGTGCGCCCCACCGCCACAGGGTCAGGCGAGCCATCGCGCGCTCCTTCGCTGGAGGGGCAGGTAGACCGCCATCACCAGGGCCGCGACGAGGACCATGTCGAAGCTGAGGGCGAGGGCCACGTTCTCCTGGCCGACGAGCACGTTGCCGGAGAGGGCGTCGGCGATCTGGAGGGTGATCAGCGGGACCGAACTGCCCACCATGGCCGCCGCGGTGGCGTACGCGGCGAAGGCGCTGCCGAAGAGCAGGACGAACCCGCCGAGCAGGGTGGGGGTGAGGACCGGAAGGGCGACATGGAGCCAGTACTGCACACCGGTGGCGCCGTTGTTCTGCGCGGCCTCGCGCCACTGGACGCGCAGGCCCTCCAGGGCCGGCGTGATGGTGAGGACCATCAGCGGGATCAGGAAGTACAGGTAGACGATGACCAGTCCCCAGAAGCTGTAGAGGTCCCAGCCCTTGTCCTTCAGACCGAGGTGCTGCGTGAGCACACCGGCGTTGCCCAGCGTGGCGACGAAGGCGAAGGCCAGCGGGACGCCGCCGAAGTTGGCGAGGACCCCGGAGGCGGTGAGCACGCCCTCGCGCAGCGCGCGGGAGCGGGAGGTCACCACGGCGTGCGCGAGCGGCAGTCCGAGCAGCGCGCCGAGGGCCGCGGAGACGGCCGACAGCTTGATGCTGCCGAGCAGGGCGGTGAGGTACGCGCCCTGGAGGGAGTCGGTCAGGTTCGCCGTGCTGTACGAACTGGCGCCGGTGGCCGGGTCCTTGACGCTGAAGGCGCCGTTCAGCATGGCCAGGGCGGGCAGCCCGAAGGCGATCGCGGTGAAGGCGAGCAGCGGGACGACGGCGAGCCAGCCGGGGGCCCGGCGCCGCCGCCTCACCTCGGCGGCGGTCGCCGTGCCGGCCCGTGGAAGGGTGGCCGTCATCCGGAGACGGCCTTCCCCCAGCCCTGCGCGAGGACCGTCTTGGCCTTGCTCTGCTGGGCTTCGGTGGGGAAGGAGGGCGTCCCGGAGACCTGCGGCAGCTTGGCGGCGGCCGTCTTGTCGAGGGTGCCGGCCTTCTCCATGGCGGTCATCAGGGCGGGGCGGGCGTAGCCCTTGAGCCACAGGTTCTGGCCCTCGGTGCTGTACAGGTACTCCTGCCACAGGCGGGCGGCCGCCGGGTGCGGGGCGTCCTTGTTGACGGCCTGGGAGTAGTACTGGGCGAACTTGCCGTCGCTGGGCACGGCGACCTTCCAGTCGACGCCCTTGGACTTGAACTCGTCGGCGTACCCGGCGTTGAGGTAGTCCCAGTCGATGCTGATGGGCGTCTCGCCCTTCTCGACGGTGGCCGGGGTCGACTCGACGGGCGTGTAGTTGCCGTTCTTCTTCAGCTTGGCGAAGAAGTCCAGGCCGGGCTGGATGTCGTCGAAGGAGCCGCCGCTCGCGAGGGCCGCCGCGTAGACACCGCCGAAGGCCGAACCCGACTGGGTCGGGTTGCCGTTGAGCGCCACCTGCCCCTTGTACTGGGGCTTCAGCAGATCCGCGAAGGTGGTCGGGCAGACCTTGACGCGCTTGGCGTCGCAGCCGATGGAGATGTAGCCGCCGTAGTCGTTGTACCAGCGCGCCTGCGCGTCCTTCTGGCCGGCCGGGATGTCGTCGTACGACTGGACCTCGTACGGCGCGAGCAGGCCCTGCTGGGCGGCGCTGACCGCGAAGGAACTGCCGAGGTCGAGGACGTCGGGGGCGCGGTCCTGGCCCTTGCGGGAGGTGACCGCGTTGATCTCGTCCTGGCTGGAGCCGTCGGGGCTCTCGACCTGGATCTTGATGCCGTACTTCTTCTGGAAGCCGTCGATGAGGGCGCCGTAGTTGGCCCAGTCGCGGGGCAGCGCGATGGCGTGCAGCGTGCCCTCCTTCTTCGCCGCGGCGACCAGCCTGTCCATGCCGCCGAAGTCCGCCGCCGAGGTCGCGGTCGCGGCGTTCTTGCCGTCGGCGGTGGTCGACGCGGTGTCGGGTGCGGCGCCGCAGGCGCTCAGGGCGAGCGCGGCGACGACGGCGAGGGATCCGCCCACGACGGCCGTTCTCGGCAGGGCTGTGCTCGACCAGGACAGGGACACGGTTGCTCCAGGGGACGCACGAGGGTTGCGGAAGACGCAGAGCGCGACTGACTTGTCTGAACAAGTTCAGCCTCAGTAGGCCCGCCTCAGGTGTCCTTCCCGTTAACTCCGGCAAAAAGATGTCCCTGCATTTCGCATCCGATCTCCCCCGGGCCGAGCAGCGTCGGATGTCGATTAGGCTGGTCACGCTGTGCACAGTGACCGACTCAGAGGGGGAGCATGGCGGCGCGACACGAGCAGATCGCCGACGAACTGCGGCGGGCGATCGACCGCGAGGAGTACACGGTCGGCAGCCGGCTGCCCGCCGAGACGGAGCTCGCGGCCCACTACGGCGTCTCGCGCGGCACGGTCCGCCAGGCCGTCGCCGCCCTGACCTCCGAGGGGCTCATCGGCTCCCGCCAGGGCGCCCGGCGCGTGGTGCTCGCCAGCCGCCGCAGCCAGAGCTTCGCCGAACTGCGCAGCTTCGCCCAGTGGGCGCGCGCGATGGGCCGCGAGGCCACCGGCCTCGTGGTCGCCCAGGAGTACCGCCCGGCCACCGCCGAGGACGCCGTCCGCCTCCAACTGCGCTCCGGCACACCGGTGTTGCACGTCCTGCGGGTGCGCGGCCTGGACGGCGATCCGGTCCTGCTGGAGCGGACCGTGTACGCCGACTGGATCTCCCCGGCCGTCGAGGCCATCGAGCCGGACTGCCCGTCGGTGACCCAACGGCTGTACGACGACCGGGGGTTGGTCTTCGCCTACGGTGAGCACGTCATCGACGCGGTCGCGGCCGGCTCCCAGGACGCCGAGTTGCTCGGCGTCCGGCGCTCCAGCCCGCTGCTGCGGGTGCGCCGGGTGACGACCACCCGGGAGGGGCGGCCGGTGGAGTGGTCGGACGACCGCTACCGCTCGGACGCGGTCAGCTTCAGCGTGCACAACTCCCTGGACAACAACGCGCTGGCCCGCAAGACGGCGGAGTGAGCGCCCGAGCTCACCGGTGAGCCCGTCTCAGGTCAGCAGCGCCCGTCCTTACCAGTCCCGGTCGTCCCGGACGTCCGGAGAAATCCATGACCAAGTGTTCCCTCCTGATTCACCGGCCCCGTGAACCGCGGTCGCGAGGAATCACCGCGCTCCGCCCGCTGTTGTCGGGCATGGCAGCCCCGCGCGTATCCCGAGGAGACACAGCATGTACGGCGACCAGGAAACGATCCGCAAGATCCTCACCGAGCTCGGCGACACCTGGGCCGTCGTGGGCCTCTCGTCGAACCGGGCGCGCGCCGCGTACGGCGTCGCCGAGGTGCTCCAGCGCTTCGGCAAGCGCGTCGTGCCGGTGCACCCCAAGGCGGAGACGGTGCACGGCGAGCAGGGGTACGCCTCCCTCTCGGACATCCCCTTCGACGTCGACGTGGTCGACGTGTTCGTCAACAGCGAGCTGGCCGGGGCGGTCGCCGACGAGGCACTGGCCAGGGGCGCCAAGGCGGTCTGGTTCCAGCTCGGCGTCGTCGACGAGGCGGCGTACGACCGCGTCCGGGACGCGGGCCTGGAGATGGTGATGGACCGCTGCCCGGCGATCGAGATTCCCCGTCTGAATTCCTGAAGTATTCGCCAGGAGTTCCCCTCGCTCCAGTCAAATATTCCGCAACCACCTTCAACAGAAGGGTTCTTGAAAACTAATCTGAGGCCTCTCGGACAGTGAATACGAGCATTTAGTGAGAGGCCCCTTAATTTATGGTAAGCGTGGATGCGGTTCCGGAGAGAAAAGGGGCCCCCGGCGGCTTGCGGCGGGACGTCGGCCTCATCGGGCTGATGTGGGCCTCGGTCGGCTCCATCATCGGCTCCGGCTGGCTGTACGGCGCCCAGGAGGCGGTCGGCGCGGCCGGTCCCGCGGCGGTCCTCTCCTGGGTGATCGGCGCGGTGGCCATCGTCCTGCTGGCGCTGGTGCACGCCGAACTCGGCGGCATGTTCCCGGTGGCGGGCGGCACGGCACGCTATCCGCACTACGCGTTCGGCGGGCTGGCCGGCATGTCCTTCGGCTGGTTCTCCTGGCTCCAGGCGGCGACCGTGGCACCGATCGAGGTCGAGGCCATGATCGGCTACGCCGGACACTGGTCCTGGGCGCAGGGGTTGCAGCGCGCGGACAAGACGCTCACCACGAGCGGTCTCCTCGTCGCCGTGGCGCTCATGGCCGTCTTCGTGATCGTCAACTTCCTCGGCGTCCGGGCGCTCGCGCACACCAACAGCGCCGCCACCTGGTGGAAGATCGCGGTGCCGCTGGCGGCCATCTTCGTCATCGCGGCCGGCAACTTCCATCCGGGCAACTTCACTTCGGAGGGCTTCGCGCCGTTCGGCGCCAAGGGCGTACTGAGCGCCATCAGCACCAGCGGCATCATCTTCGCCCTGCTGGGCTTCGAGCAGGCCATCCAGCTCGCGGGCGAGAGCCGCAACCCCAGGCGTGACCTGCCCCGGGCGACCCTCGGCTCGGTCGCGATCGGCGCCGTCATCTACGTCCTGCTCCAGATCGTGTTCATCGCCGCGCTGCCGCACAGCACCTTCGCGCACGGCTGGGACAAGCTCGACTACCCCGGAATCAGCGGCCCCTGGGCGGGTCTGGCCACCCTCGTCGGCCTGGGCTGGCTGAGCGTGGTGCTGTACCTCGACGCCGTGGTCTCCCCCGGCGGCACCGGGCTGATCTACACCACGGCCACCTCCCGGGTCTCCTACGGCCTGGCCAGGAACGGCTACGCGCCGAAGGTCTTCGAGCGGACCGACCGCAACGGCGTGCCCTGGTTCGGTCTTGCCATGTCCTTCGTGACCGGTGTGGTCTGCTTCCTGCCCTTCCCGAGCTGGCAGCAGCTGGTCGGTTTCATCACCTCGGCGAGCGTCCTGATGTACGCCGGTGCCCCGCTGGCGTACGGCGTGTTCGCGGACCGGCTGCCGCACCACGAGCGCCCCTACCGGCTGCCCGGCGGCACGGTCGTCGCCCCACTGTCCTTCGTGGTGGCCAACCTCATCATCTACTGGGCGGGCTGGCACACGCTGTGGCGGCTCGGCGTGGCGATCGTCCTCGGCTATCTGCTGCTCGGCGGATACGCCCGGTACGCCATCGCCAAGGGGCTGCCCGACGCTCCCCGCCTGGACTGGAGGGCCGCCCAGTGGCTGCCGGTCTATCTGCTGGGCATGGGCGTCATCTCCTGGCAGGGCGGCTTCGGCGGCGGCCAGGGCCGGATCGCGCTGTGGTGGGACATCCTGCTCGTCGCGGCCTTCTCCCTCGTCGTCTACTACTGGGCCAGGGCCACCGCGTCACCGGCCGAGGAGATCGAGCGGAGCATCGACGAGATCGCCGTCACGGAGGTCCCCGCGCACTGAACGGCCGCCGAAGCGGACGGAGTTCCTCCACCGCGGTCGGCGGCCGGCCACTCCCCACCTCCACGAGGCACCCCCATAATGCTCGCGTGACCTCCTCCCTCCCCCAGCCCGCCACCGGGGCCCCCGAGCGCTGTCCCGTCGTCATCGTGGGCGCCGGTCCCGCCGGGCTCACCATCGGCTCGATCCTGCGGGCCGCCGGCGTCGACTGTCTCGTGCTGGAGACCGAGACGCGCGAGTTCATCGAGCAGCGCCCGCGTGCGGGGGTCCTGGAGGAGTGGGCCGTGCGCGGGCTCCAGCGGCGGGGTCTGGCCGACAACCTGCTGGAGCGGGCGCAGTTGCACACCGAGTGCGAGTTCCGGTTCGGCGGGGAGCGGTTCCGCTTCTCCTACACGGAGCTGACGGGGCAGCACCACTTCATCTATCCGCAGCAGTTCCTGGTGACGGACCTGGTGCGCGAGTACGCGGACGTCCGCGGCGGGCGGATCCGGTTCGGGGTCCGGGACGTGCAGCTGCTCGACCTGGACACCTCCCGGCCCTCGGTGTCGTACATATCGGCGGAGACGGGGCAACGCGAGGTCGTCGAGTGCGACTTCGTCGCGGGCTGCGACGGCGCGCGCGGGGTCACCCGCACCATCCTGCCGGCGACCGCGGAGATCTCCCGGCACGACTACGGCGTCGGCTGGCTGGCGCTGCTGGCCGAGGCGCCGCCGTCCAACGACTGCGTGGTCTTCGGCATCCATCCCAACGGCTTCGCCGGGCACATGGCCCGCAGCCCCGAGGTGACCCGCTACTACCTGGAGTGCCCGCCCGGCGACGACCCGGAGAACTGGTCGCACGAACGCGTCTGGTCCGAGCTGCAGCAGCGCCTCGGGGCCACCGACAGGCCGCCGCTCACCGAGGGGCGGCTGATCGAGAAGCGCGTCCTGGACATGCACAACTACGTCGTCGAACCCATGGTGTTCGGCCGTCTCTTCCTGGCCGGCGACGCCGCCCACCTGACCGCTCCGATCGCGGCCAAGGGCATGAACCTCGCCCTGCACGACGCCTACCTGCTCGGCGACGCGCTCGTCGCGTACCTCACCAAGGGCGGGGAGAACGGCCTCGACACCTATGCGCAGACCTGTCTGCGGCGCGTGTGGGACTACCAGGAGTTCTCCGAGTGGCTCTCCGGCGTCTACCACGGCACCTCCTCGGGCGACCCCTACCGCGCGGGCACCACCTTCGCCCGGCTCCGGCGGCTGTTCACGTCCCCGGCCGCCGCGGCGGCGTTCGCGGAGCAGTACCTCGGTACGGCGTCCACGTACTGACATACGGAACCGCGTACTGACGCACGGAGCCGCCTACTGACGAACGGATCCACGTGCTGATCCCTCAGTCGTGCACCGGACGGTCGCTGAGCCGGTGGTCGGCCACGTTCAGGGCCTCGTCGACGAGCCGGCGCAGATGCCCGTCGCGCAGCGCGTAGATCACCCGGCGCCCGTCCTTCCGGGTGCTCACCAGGCCGGCCAGCCTGAGCCGCGCCAGGTGCTGACTGACGGCCGGCCGTGCCGCCCCGCACACTTCCGTGAGGGTCGTGACATCGGCCTCTCCCCCGGTCAGCGCGTGCAGCAGGGTGAGCCGGGTGCGGTCGCCGAGCAGGGCCAGGATCTCGGCGGCGAGGGCGAGGTGTTCCTCGCCGGGGGTGCGCGGATGCGCATCGTGCGCAGGTGACAGGTGCATGCGTGCGCTCATACGCACATAATGGCTCCGTGGGCGCGGTACGTCCACTCCCGCGCGCACCGGAAGGGGAACACCGTGAGCGATCACCACCACGAGCACCACCACCCCCACGAGCACCGGCACGAGCATCACCACCCGCACGAGCACCGGCCCCGGCGCCCCGGCCTGCGCCACCGCCTCGCCCACCTCCTCACCCCCCACTCCCACGAGAGCGCCGACAAGCTCGACTCCGCGCTGGAGTCCTCGGCGCGCGGTATGCGGGCCCTGTGGATCTCGCTGGCGGTGCTGGGCGTGACGGCCCTGGCGCAGGCGGTCGTGGTGGCGCTGTCCGGGTCGGTCGCGCTGCTCGGTGACACCGTGCACAACACCGCGGACGCGCTGACCGCCGTACCGCTGGGCATCGCCTTCGTGCTGGGCAGGCGCGCGGCGACGCGGCGCTTCACCTACGGCTACGGCCGGGCGGAGGACCTGGCGGGCATCGTGATCGTGCTGACGATCGCCGCGTCGGCGGCGTTCGCGGGGTGGACGGCGATCGACCGGCTGCTCGACCCGCGCCCTGTGACGCATGTGCCGGCGGTGGCGGTGGCGGCGCTGGTCGGCTTCGCGGGCAACGAGTGGGTGGCCCGGTACCGGATCCGGGTGGGCCGTTCGATCGGCTCGGCCGCGCTGGTCGCCGACGGACTGCACGCCCGTACCGACGGGTTCACCTCACTGGCCGTGCTGCTGGGGGCCGGCGGGTCCGCCCTCGGCTGGCAACTGGCCGACCCGATCGTGGGGTTGGCGATCACGGCCGCGATCGCGCTGGTACTGCGGGACGCGGCGCGCGAGGTGTTCCGGCGGGTGATGGACGCCGTCGACCCGGCCCTGGTGGACCGGGCCGAGCGGGCGTTGCGCGAGGTCGAAGGGGTGCGTGCGGTGGGTGAGTTGCGGCTGCGCTGGATCGGCCACCGGCTGCGCGCCGAGGTGGCGGTCGTGGTGGACGGCGAGGCCACGGTCCGTCAGGCGCACGGCATCACCGTGGACGCCGAGCACGCCCTGCTGCACGCCGTCCCCCGCCTCACCGCGGCCCTGGTGCACGCCGACCCGGCGCCGGTGCCGGGCGAGACGGACCCGCACCACGCCCTCGCCCACCACGCGCACGCCTGACCTCAGGCCACGCCCAGACCCTCCAGCACCACGGCGCCCGGCAGTTCGGCGAACGCCTTCCCCGGCACCAGCAGCTTGCCGCGCCGCCGGCCGCTGCCGACCAGGACGTACGGCAGGTCGACCACCGCGGAGTCCACCAACACCGGCCAGCCGTCGGGCAGTCCGAGCGGGGTGATGCCGCCGTACTCCATGCCGGTCTCCCCCGTCGCCGTGTCCATCGAGGCGAACGAGGCCTTGCGGGCGCCGAGTTGGCGGCGCACCACGCCGTTGACGTCGACCCGGGTGGTGGAGAGCACCACGCAGGCCGCGAGACTGCTCTCCCCGCCGCGCTTGCCCGCGACGACCACACAGTTCGCCGACCGCTCCAGCAGCTCGCGCCCGTAGTGCTCCACGAAGGTGGCGGTGTCGGCCCACTCCGGTTCGGTGTCGACGTAGACGATCTGCTCGGCGGGGACGCTGCCGCTCCAGTGGCGTACGGCGTCGGCGACCGGGCGGGTCAGCTCGTCGAGGGCGTCGGGGGCAGGGGTGGCGTGGTCGAAGTGTCCGAGGGGTGCGTCCATGGCGGCACGCTAACAGGACCCGTTCAGTGCACGGCGGGCACCGAGACGGCCATGACCATCTCCATCGGCACCTCGCCCCGGTTTCCGTACGTGTGCGGGGTGTTGGCCTCGAAGGAGGCACTCGCGCCCGCGGGGACGACATGCGCCACGCCGTCGACGGTGAGCGTGAGTTCGCCGACCGTGACATGGACGAGTTCGACCGTGCCGGTGGGGTGCGGGTCCGAGGGGCTGCTCTCGCCCGGCATGAGCCGCCAGTCCCACATCTCCAGCGGGCCCGGCGCCTCGGCGCCCGCCAGGAGCCGGTTGTAGCTGCCCGCGTCGGTGTGCCACAGCCGCACGGCCTGGTCGGCGGGGACGATGCGCACCTTCGGGCCCTGCTCGTAGTCGAGCAGCGTGGTGATGCTGATCCCGAGGGCGTCGCCGATCTTCACGACGGTGCCGAGGCTGGGGTTGGTCCGGGCCTGCTCGATCTGGATGAGCATGCCGCGGCTGACCCCGGCACGTGCGGCGAGCGCGTCCAGGGTGAAGCCCCGCTCGGTGCGCCAGCGCTTGACGTTGCGCGCCAGGGACTGGGTCAGCAGGTCGAGGTCCGACACTTCACGTCCAATATTCGCGTCAAATATTCTGTATGCAGCAGTGCAGTCGAATGAACTACGGTGGGCTGCACCCGATCGTTCACCGAACTGTACTGCGAGGCACCCCGTGACAGCACTCTTCGCCCTGGCCACGAGCCTGTTGTGGGGCCTGGCCGACTTCGGCGGCGGACTGCTGGCCCGGCGCACCCCGGCGCTGACGGTGGTCGTGGTCTCGCAGTCCATCGCGGCACTCGTGCTCGGCGCGATCGTCGTGGCCACCGGCGGCTGGAGCGAGGCCGGCGCCCAGCTGTGGTTCGCGGTCGCCGCCGGTCTGGTGGGCCCGGTCGCCCTGATCTGCTTCTACAAGGCGCTCGCGCTGGGCCCGATGGGCGTGGTCTCCCCGCTCGGCACCGTCGGCGTGGCCGTCCCGGTCGGCGTGGGCCTCGCCCTCGGCGAACGGCCCGGGGTGACGCAGGTCGCGGGGATCGCGGTCGCCGTCCTCGGGGTCGTCCTCGCGGGCGGACCGCAGCTGCGGGGCGCGCCCGTGCAGCGCCGGGCCATCCTGCTCACGCTGGTCGCGGCCTTCGGCTTCGGCACCGTGTTCGCGCTCATCGCGGAGTCGTCGAGCACCGTCACCGGCCTGTTCCTGGCGCTGTTCGTGCAGCGCGTGGTCAACGTGGCGGTCGGCGGTCTCGCGCTGTACGCGTCCGTCCGGCGGGGCGGCGCGGCCGTTCCGGACGACGGCTTCCCGTGGCGCTCCCTGCCGGCGCTCGCCTTCGTCGGCCTCGCCGATGTCGCCGCGAACGGCACCTATGTGGTCGCCGCCCAGCACGGCCCGGTCACCGTGGCCGCCGTGCTCGCCTCGCTGTACCCGGTGGTGACCGCCCTGGCCGCGCGCGGCTTCCTCAGGGAGCGGCTGCGGGCGGTGCAGGCCGCGGGCGCGGGGCTCGCGCTGGTGGGCACGCTGCTGCTGGCGACCGGCTGACTCAGGACTCCGTGTCGACCTCGGCGAGCCGGGCCACCGCCGCCTCGTCCAGCGCCGCCAGCCTCGCCGCCGCCTCCTCGTCCAGCCCGGCCAGCGCCTGAAGCTGCTCGGGGGTCACCCCGTCGGGTATCGGCACCGGCGCCGGCGTCCTGAGCGGCGGCTGCCAGCCGTCGTCGGGAGTCCACCGCCGTACGACTCGGGCGGGCGCCCCCGCGACCACGGCGTGGTCCGGCACCGCGCCCCGGACGACGGCACCGGCGGCCACGACGACGTTCCGCCCGATCCGCGCCCCGGGCAGGATCACCGCCCCGGTCCCGATCCAGCACCCTGGGCCGATCTCCACCGGCTCCATCCGCGGCCACTGCTTGCCGATGGGCTCGTGGGGATCGTCGTAGGAGTGGTTGGTGGAGGTGACATAGACGTACGGCCCGAAGTAGCAGTCGCTGCCGATGGTCACCGTGGTGTCCGCGATGACGTGGCTGCCGCGCCCCAGTACGACGCCGTCGCCGATGCGCAGGATCGGTTCCGGCCCGAGGTCGAGGTCGGGCATCAGACCCGCGGTCAGGGTGACCTGCTCGCCGACGATGCAGTGCGACCCCACGTGGATCCAGGGCTCGCCGAAGACCGTGCCGAGCGGGAAGGCCAGCCGGGTGTGGGCGCCCAGCGCGCCGAAGCGGAAGCGTCCCGGACGCTCGGCCGTGACGGAGCCCGTCCGCTGCACCCAGGCCCAGCCCGCGTGCACGCCCCGCTGCACCAGCCGGCGCCGCCATGATGAGAACGTGTTCTTCTTCGGCACCCGCTCACCGTACTCAGGGCGCCCTCGGCCCATGGGATCGAGGGGCTGTGATCTACGCCCCACCGGGTGACGTACGGTGCGGTGGTACCCGAGGACGAGGAGAGGGCGATGGGCGACAGGGCGTTGATCACGGGCATCGGCGGAAGAGAACCGGACATCCACGAAGAGGCCTTCGTCGCCCCCACGGCCTCCGTGATCGGTGACGTGACCCTGGAGGCGGGCGCCGGCATCTGGTACGGCGCGGTGGCCCGGGGCGACGTCGAGCGCATCCGCGTCGGCCCTCGAAGCAACATCCAGGACAACTGCACCCTGCACGCCGATCCCGGCTTCCCGGTCGTCATCGGCGCCCGCGTCTCGGTCGGCCACAACGCCGTCGTCCACGGCGCGACCGTCGAGGACGACTGCCTGATCGGCATGGGCGCCACGGTCCTCAACGGCGCGGTGATCGGAGCGGGTTCGCTGGTGGCGGCCCAGGCACTGGTCCCGCAGGGCATGCGGGTCCCGCCGGGATCACTGGTGGCGGGCGTACCGGCCAAGGTCAAGCGGGAGCTGACGGAGGAGGAGCGCCAGGGCATCACCCTGAACGGCACGCTGTACGCGGACCTGGCCAAGGCGCACCAGGAGGTCCACGGTCAGTAGGTCCACGCTCAGGAAGTGCACGGTCAGGAAGACGCGCCCGTCACTCCGCGGCCGCCACGGCCTGGGGTTCGGCCTCCCGCGGCGCGGCCTTCGCCGCCTTCCGCCTCAGGACCAGCATCGACGTGAGACCGACGAGCACCGCCGCCACCAGTCCCAGCCAGGAGAACCGCTTCAGCCACGACTCGGCGACGATCCCCACGTAGTAGATGACGGCCGTGGTGCCGCCCGCCCAGACGATCCCGCCCAGCACGTTGGCGATCAGGAACTTCCAGTACGGCATCCGCAGCACGCCGGCGAGCGGCCCCGCGAAGATCCGCAGCAGTGCGACGAACCGCCCGAAGAAGACGGCCCACATGCCCCACTTCTGGAAGGACCGCTCGGCCGTGGCGATGTGCCCCTCGCTGAAGTGCCTGGGGAACTTCTTCCCCAGCCACGCGAGCAACGGCCGCCCGCCCTTGCGGCCGATGGCGTAGCCGATGGAGTCACCGATGATCGCCCCGGCCGTGGCGCAGGCGCCGAGGACCACCGGGTCGATCCCCGCGTGCTGCGAGGACAGCAGCGCCGCCGAGACCAGGATGATCTCCCCGGGCAGCGGGATGCCCAGGCTTTCGAGGCCGATGACGAGCCCCACCAGGGCGTAGACGGCGGCCGCCGGCACCGTGTCGAGCCATTCCTGGACGTGCAACGCCGGTTCCTCCCGATCACGTGCCTGCATTCCCGGCGTGGGGGCCGGGCGCGGGGCCCCCCCCGGGGACCCGAACGGGGGACCTAGGCGGCGACGGGGCCCCCCCCGCCGCCCGGGGGTTGGGGGCGGGGGTGCCCCGCACCGCGGTGCCGCCC
>NZ_JAIHON010000011.1:305259-379432 GCF_021173675.1 Streptomyces lincolnensis
GTGCGCCCGTGACACGGGCGCACGCCGGGGAAGCCTACCGGGTCACGACGGCGTCTCAGGGCCCCACAGGTCGCACTGGTGTTCCCGTCCGGTAGTCCCGCTCACGGCGATCCCGCCCTGGGACGCCGTCCGCAGCGAGAGCACCGCCCCCGGCCGGCCGGGCATCGCGGGCTGCCCGTCGGCGCGCGGCACACCGCCGCGCACGAAGGAGCCCCAGTACTGGACCATCTGCCGGGCGAGCACCTGCTGCTCGGCGTTCAGCGGTGAGTCGAGCCCGAAGTGCCTGAAGAGGTACTGGAGCTCGTTCACATGGGTCGCGCCGAAGTCGAAGTCGGTGTTCAGGTTGCGCAGGGAGGCGAAGGGCGGGGAGGTGCGGTCGGCGAACTCGTACCGGTGGACCGGGCCGTGTTCCGCGAGCACGTCGTCCAGGCGCAGGGCGGTGCAGGCGAAGTAGCGGTCGCCGAAGGCGGTGGCGTACGCGAGCGTCGGCGTCGGGTACGCCGACAGCGGGTAGCGCCGCAGCGCGCGCTCACCGAACTCCTCGCGCATCACGGCCGGATACTGCTCGGCCGTGATCGGAGTGCCGTTCAGATCGAACCGGGCGAACGCGAACATCCGCCCCTCGTCCTGGTTGGCCCCGTTCATCACGGGCACCCCGGCGGCGGCACCCCGCGCGAGCGCCTCCGAAGGCTGCATCGGCAGGAAGTCCCCGCCGGCCACCGGACCCCAGTCGAAGTCGCCCTGCGCGGCCAGGATCTCGGCGGGGGCCTTGGCGCGCAGACACGCCACACTCGCGCACCCCAGCTTCTTCGCGAAGGCGGCTCCTTCGGTCACCGCCGCCCGCTGCTCACGCGCCCCGCAGTCGTCGTACGCGCCGCTCTGGATGACAGCCGCCCGAAACAGGCCCCGTGCGGTCGGTGAGGCGAGCTGGGTGCAGACCGAGCGGCCGCCCGCCGACTCGCCCGCGATCGTGACGCGGCCCGGGTCACCGCCGAAGCCGGCGATGTTGGCCCGCACCCAGCGCAGCGCGGCCTGCTGGTCGAGCATGCCGAAGTTGCCCGAGACCCCGTCGTCCGCCTCGCCGTCGAGACCGGCGGTGGCGAGGAAACCCATCGCTCCGAGGCGGTAGTTGGCGGTGACGACGACCGTGCCGGTCTGCCGGGCGAAGGTGTCGGGGACGACGTCCCGGCCCGCGCCCGCGGTCAGCCCGCCGCCGTGGAACCAGACCAGGACCGCTCGGCGGGCGGCGCCTTCGGGGGCGTACACGTTCAGGTCGAGACAGTCCTCGGTGTGGCTGGGCCGCTCGTAGCCGGGGTCCCAACTCGCCATCTGCACACAGGTGTTGCCGAACTCCCGGGCATCGCGGACACCGCGCCAGGGCTCGACGGGCCGCGGCTCCTTCCAGCGGAGGGCGCCCACCGGTGGCCGGGCGTAGGGGATGCCGAGGAACTGCCGTCCCTCGGAGGTGGTCTCACCGCGCACCCGGCCGGAGTCGGTGCGTACGACCGGGTCGCCCTGGGGCGCGGCCACGGCGGCCGTGGGGGTGAGCAACGAGGCCGCCAGCGCAGCCAGTACGACAGTGACGCGCCGGATCATCGGCCCACCTCCACGCTCGTCCGCAGCTTCGGATCCCGGGCCGGCACTCCCACCCGCACCTGTCGTCGCCCGGTCCCCAGCACCCCATCGTGACGCTTCGGGCACCACGAGGACAGGCTGCGCTCGGCCACTCGTACGGTGACTCTCCGCCGTTGTCCCGGGCCAGGGCGAGTCGCGCGTAACCTCCCAACACCCTTACTGGCTGGCCGAGTTGGAGGTCAGGCGAAGGTCGTGCGGTCCTGGCCCCGGGACTCGTGACAGGTGGGGCCGCCGTGTCAGCGGCGAAGGCCGTCGAGGGGCAGGCCCGCCGCCACCTTGGTGACGGCGGCCGTGCCGGCCCCGGTCACGGCCGACACCGCACCGTCGAGCGCGCCTCCGACCTTCTCCGCTGGAGCCACCGGACCCACCGGACCCGCCGGTGCGGCCGGTGCGGCCGGTGCGGCCGGTGCGGCCGGTGCGGCCGGTGCGGCCGGTGCGTCTTCCGTGCAGCAGTCCGCCTCCACGACCCGTCGCGTCTCGAACCGCTCCGGCGACGCCTCCGGGCCGGACGACGGATCCTCGGGAGCCGTGCGCGGGCCGTCGTCGGTGCCGGGCGACGGGAGGGCCTCCGGTGTGTCGAGTTCGTCGAGCGGGCCGCCCGGTGTGCCGCTTCCCGACGACGGTCCGGCCGTCGTGCCGTTCGGCTCCGCGTCCGCGCCCTCCAGCGTCCAGCGCTGCTTCGCGGAGTCGTCGCGTTCGGTGACGACGACGGTCCTGCCCGGCCCGGGGGCGACGAGCAGCCCTCCGCCCCGGCGCAGCAGCAGTTCGCCCCGCACGGTGAAGTCGTAGCGCACCTCGCCCGCGTGCACCACGCAGTCGGCCAGGACGACGGCACCCTCGTCGGCGTCCGCGTCGAGGCAGAGCGTCGGGGCGGTCGCCGAGCGGAGCAGACCGTCGCCCTGGTACGCCCACTGCTGCGAGCCGGCCGTCGAGCACGCGGCTAGCACGGCGGCGGCGCCGTCCCCGGTCCTGCCGTCGAGGACGTCGAGGCACAGCCCGGTGGCGGAGTTGCGGAGCCTGCCGTGGCTCACCTCCACGGGTTCGCCGACCGAGGCGGCGGACGGCGAGCGGACCGAGGCGGAATCGTCCGAGGAATTCGAGGAAGCGCCGGAGTCCGAGGTGCCCGCGGTCCCGGGCACGACGGAGTTGCCGCTGACCGCTCCCCAGGTGGGGCCGGGGCCTGCGGCACCGCCCTCCTCGGACCAGCCTCGGGCGACGAGCACCGTGGCCAGCAGGGCGAGGGAGGTCAGACCGGCACCCACGAGCACGGCCCTGGTGTGTCTGCGGCCCGGCGCGAGGAGCCCGGCGGAGGGCCGGTGCCGTCCGCCCACTCTGGGGCGCGCCGCCGGACGGGCGGCCCGGGGCGCGTCGTCGGCGGCACGGCCGGGCCGGGAGTCGAGATAGCGGCGGGCGCCCCAGCCGAGCACGGTCTCGGCGAGCAGCACCTCCAGGCCGCCCTCGAAATGACTGAGCTGCTCGGCGGCGTGCCGGCAGTAGCGGCAGGACGTCAGGTGCTGCTGGACATCCGGGAGCAGGGCGCCTCCCCGACGAATCGGGACATCGAGGAGACGGCTGTAGAAACGACATTCACTACTGGGCGCGAGTTCGCGGTGGGCCCGTACACAACCCGTGCGGAATTGCTCGCGCGCCTGCTCCAGAGCGGCCGCCGCCCTGGCCGTGTCCACCCCCAGCAGACCGGCCGGTACGGATATCGGCTCGGCCTCCACCTCCACATGCCACAACAGGCATTGCGAGGCTCCCGGAAGGGCCTGGAATGCGCGCTCCGCGAGCCGCCGCCTTTCGGGCGTGGCGGACCTCGCCGCCCGCAGACCGCGACCGCCGGTCGTTTTGCGGAGTTCCGGCAGTACGGCGGAAAGGGTGCCGTCCGCGGCCCACTCCTTCACCGTGTCCCGTACCGCGCGCAGGAGTTGGGGCCGCACGGCACCACCGCCCGCCCGTCCGAGTACCCGGTGAAAGGCGGCCGCGGTCGCCATGCCCGCCGTTCCCTCCCCGGAGGCCAGGCATATGACGGCGTACTCATGGGCCGCTCGCCAGTGCCGGGCCATCAGCAGGGCGACGGCATGGGCGTCCGCGGTGGGACCGCCCAGCCGGGCGACGAGTTCCCTGTCGGACTCCCCCGGGCTTGCGCCGGGTCGGGGCGGGTAAGGGGGGCGTGGGGGGTAGGGGGATTCCACTCGACCAATTCCTTCCATGCCGCAGGACGGCATACGAAAATGCGCGCCCATAGGAAAGAGGTGACTGATTGGTGCATACCTATGCCGCGTCAGGTGCGGCCCGGCTTTTGGAACCCGTGGGTAACGGGGCGCTCACTTTCGCACAATTGACGCAGAGGAAACAAGAAGTTCGAGTGACGCATGTTCAAAACGGGACCACTCCAGAAATGTTACCGGCGGTATCCGCACCCGCATTCGAAAAATCCCCGGAACAGGCCCGTCAAGTTGTGTGCGCCGCAGGCCCGTCGGCACACGAAATCTCCAACTTCCGCGCGACCGCGACCGCACGGCGGCACTCCACAGCGGACTGAGAGCTTCCTCTCGGTGTCCTCTCATCCACGTGGACCAGCATGGCCCGCATGATCGTCCCCCACACGACCTCCACCCCAGGCCCCGCCCGTCCCGTCCGCAAGGCGGTCGTCCCGGCGGCCGGCCTCGGCACCCGCTTCCTCCCCGCGACGAAGGCGACTCCCAAGGAGATGCTGCCGGTCGTCGACAAGCCGGCCATCCAGTACGTCGTCGAGGAGGCCGCCGCGGCCGGGCTCGACGACGTCCTGATGGTGACCGGCCGGCACAAGCGGGCCATCGAGGACCACTTCGACAACGCCTACGAACTGGAACAGGCCCTCGCCGCCAAGGGCGACACCGTCCGGCTGGACGCCGTGCGCGACCCGGCCCGGCTGGCCAACATCCACCACATCCGCCAGGGCGAGCCGCTCGGCCTCGGACACGCGGTGCTCTGCGCCCGCCGCCACGTCGGCGACGAACCCTTCGCCGTCCTGCTCGGCGACGACCTGATCGACCCGCGCGAGACCCTGCTCAGCAGGATGCTCGACGTCCGCGAGCAGCACGCCGGGAGCGTGGTGGCCCTCATGGAGGTGCCCCGCGAGCAGATCCACCTCTACGGCTGCGCCGCCGTGGACCCCACCGGCGAGCGGGACGTGGTCCGGGTGACCGGCCTGGTCGAGAAGCCCTCGGCCGAGGACGCGCCGAGCGCGTACGCGGTCATCGGCCGGTACGTCCTCGACCCGGCCGTCTTCGACACCCTGGAGCGCACCCCGCCCGGCCGCGGCGGCGAGATCCAGCTGACCGACGCGCTCCAGGACCTCGCCACGGGCGGCACGGTGCACGGGGTCGTCTTCGACGGACTGCGCTACGACACCGGCGACAAGGCGGACTACCTGCGCACGGTGGTCCGGCTGGCTTGCGCGCGCCCCGATCTCGGGCCCGAGTTCACGGCCTGGCTCAAGGAGTTCGTCACCGGGCTGGAGAACAGCGGCACCGGCGACCGCCGTATCGCGGCCTGAGGGGACGCGAGGCACGAAGACCGCGAGGCACGAGAGACAGGGAGGCCCCGGCGATGCCGGGGCCCTCCGCACGCGGTGCCGGTCAGCCGTTGGGGCGCAGGGTCCAGACGACCGTCATCTCACCGGTCACCGCGCCGTCCTCGCGCCGGATGGCGATCGACACGGGGAACTCCGGCCGCTTGCCCTCGTCGAGTTCCGCGACGACCTCCGCTGCGGGGCGCCCGAGGGTCGCGGTCGCCGTGACGGGTCCCATCGCGAGCTTCTTGTAGGCGATCTCGGCACGGACCGCGAGCGGCACGGCGCGGGAGAGCTGGTCCCCGAACGCGGCGAGCACGATCGCCCCGCTCGCCGACTCGCCCAGCGTGAACATCGCTCCGGCGTGCGGGCCGCCGACGTGGTTGTGGTACTCGCCCTGGTCGGGAAGTGCCAGCACGGCCTTGTCCGGCGAGGTCTCCAGGAACTCCAGCTTCAGGGTCCTGGCCATCGGGACCGTGGCGGCGAGCATCTCGCCGATCGACATCTGGTCTGCGCTCATGGCAGCGACGTTACCCGCGAGTAGCACTGTCTGGCCAGGTGGGTGTGATGATCGTCGTATCCTTACGGCCCATGTGGCCAGGACAACAGCCGCCGGGGGGCGGGCAGGACCCGCAGCAGCAGCCTCCGGCCGCCGGGAACCCCTACCAGCAGCCCGGGTACCAGCAGGCGAACCCGTATCTCCAGCAGCAGCCGCCCGCGTGGCACACCGCCCCGGCCGGTGCCGCCCCTCCCGGTCCGCCGGGCGGCGGACGGCGGACCGGGGCGATCGCGATCACCGCCGCCCTGGCCGTCGTGGCGGCCGCCGCCGTGACCGGGGCCGTCCTGCTGGGCGGAGGCACCGACGACGAGGCCGCGCCCGGTCCGTCGCCCTCCCCTTCCGCCACCCCCTCGCCCTCTCCCCCGCCCTCCGGCAATCCGCGGGGCGGGGACGAGCAGAAGCCGACCGTGGCGGGCTGGAAGGTCGTGGTGAACCCCAACGCGGGCGTCGCCTTCGAGGTGCCGGCGGACTGGGCGCTGAAGCCGCGCACGTTCATCACCTGGGTCTCCGAGAACGACGACCCGGACGACATCCCCCTCGTCGCCATGCAGGCCCCCGCGGACCTCAAGGAGAAGTGGTGCGGGACCGACGAGGACAAGGACGGCGAGATCGACTACGCGCCGCTCGCCAGCGCCGGGAGCAGGGGCAACAACAACGTCCAGAGCACCGCGCAGGTGGCGCGCGAGGACTCGGCGACGTGGGTCTACGGCATGCACACCCAGCCGGACCGCAAGAAGGTCACCACCGACCCGGTCACCTCCTTCACCACCGCCTCCGGACTCACCGGCAGCGTCGCCACCTCCCGGTCCTCCGGAGTCGTGAAGGAGGACAAGTGCGACACCGACGGCAAGGCGACGACGTTCGCCTTCAAGGACGCCCGCGGCAACTTCGCCTCCTGGTCCTTCGTCGGCGCCACGGGTGTGGGTGAGGAGGTCCCCGACACCACGGTCGTGAAGATCATGAAGACCGTGCGCATCTTCATGCCGGACGCGGACTGAGCGAGGGCCGGCGGGACACGGCCGGACCGGGGCAGGTTGACGAAGCACACCGATTTGCTACGTCCCTGACAAGGCCCGGTGACCGAAACGTGTCCCTCGCGGCACTAGGGTGACTGCTCATGTGGCCAGGACAGCAGCCGCCCGGGGGCGAGCAGAACCCGCAACAGCAGAACAACCCGTACCAGCAGCCGGGGTACCAGCAGCCGAATCCGTACCAGCAGCCCGGCTACCAGCAGCAGCCGAACCCCTACGGGCAGCAGCCCCAGTGGGGCACTCCGGCTCCGGCCGGCATGCCGCAGCCGCCGCAGCCGCCGGGCAGTGGCGGAAACCGCACCAAGGTGGTCGCGATCGTGGCCGCCGTGGCGGTGGTCGTGGCTGCCGGGGTGACCGGCTTCCTGGTGCTGGGCGGTGACAAGGACGACGAGGCCGACGGCGGCACCGGCAAGAACGCGAAGCCGTCGGCGAGCCCGTCCGCCGAGCCGAGCGCCTCCCCCTCCGAGGGCAACCCGCGCGGCGGGGAGAGCGAGCAGGCGACCATCACGGGCTGGAAGATCGTCGTCAACCCCAAGTGGGGCGCGGCCTTCGACGTACCGGCGGACTGGGAGGTGCAGTCCACGACATCGGCCATCGCGTTCGAGGAGGAGAACTCCGACGAACTCAAGCCGATCATCACGATGTCGGCGCCGGCGATCTACAAGTCGAACTGGTGCTCCTCCGACGAGGACAAGAACGGCAAGACCGAGACCACGGAACTGGCCGCGGTCGGCGTCAAGGGAGCCAACGGCGCCAAGGACACCGACGAGGTCGCCCTCAACACCCCCGCCTGGTGGGTCTACGGCGGCTACACACAGCCGGACAAGAAGAGCGTCACGACCGACAAGAAGGCCACGCCCTTCACCACCGCGTCGGGCATCAAGGGCAGCTACGCCTGGGCGTCGTCGACGAACACCCCCGCCAAGGGCAAGTGCGCGAGCGACGGCAAGGCGCTCACCTTCGGCTTCAAGAACTCCGCCGGTGACTTCATCTCCTTCAACTTCTTCGGGGCGAAGGGCGTCAAGGGCGAGGTGCCGAAGGAGACCATCCTGAAGATCCTGAGCACCGTACGGGTGCACGGCGAACCGACGGGCTGATCCGGGCGGTTCGGGGCTGTCGGTCCGGACCGCAGCCCGAGGGCCCGGCGGAGACAGCGCTGCCGGGCCCTCCCCACCGACCGAGGCGGCCCGGACGGATCAGCCGATGCCGAACGCCCCGGCAGGAGGCTCGGGTGACGGCACCGCGTCCTCGTCCCGCACCGGCTTCGCGCCCGCGATGAAGTCCCGCAGCCCCGCCCCGTGTTCGACCCGGGCGGGGAAGGCGTCGGCCGCGGTGCGCCGGGCCAGCGCGGGCAGGTCCACGGGACGGTGGGAGGCGACGAGCACCGCGTTGCCGAACCGGCGCCCGCGCAGCACGCCCGGTTCGGCGAGCAGCGCGAGCTCCTCGAACTCGCCCGCGAAGGTGGCCAGTTGGGACCGCAGGAAGCGGAAGGGCACGGCATCGGCGAGGTTGGCCAGGTAGACGCCGTCGCCCCGCAGGACCCGCGCGGCCTCCCTGGCGTAGGCGACGGACGTCAGGTGCGCCGGGACACGCGACCCGCCGAAGACATCGGCGACGAGGACGTCGGCGGAGTCGGCGGGCGCGTTTTCCAGCCAGGCCCGGGCGTCCGCCGCGTGCACGGCGACGCCCGAGCCCTCGGGCAACGGCAGGTGCTCCAGGACCAGTTCCAGCAGCCCCCGGTCGGCCTCGACCACGTCCTGCCGCGAGCCGGGCCGCGTCACGGCCACGTACCGGGGCAGCGTGAGCGCGCCCCCGCCGAGATGCAGCACGTCCAGCGGACGGCCCTCCTCGGCGACGACGTCCAGCACATGCCCGAGCCGCCGCGCGTACTCGAACTCCAGATGCGCCGGATCATCCAGATCGACGTACGACTGCGGCGCCCCGTCGACCGTCAGTAGCCAGGCCCGCGCCCGATCGACATCGGGCATGAGCTTGGCGAACCCGTGGTCGACGGGACGGGCGACGGGCAGAGACTCGGTCACCTCCCAATTGTGCCTGTGCCGCGCACACCAGCCACCCTCACTCCACGGCTGTCACCGTGCCCGCACCGACAGTCCGGCCCCCCTCACGGATGGCGAACCCCAGACCCGGCTCCAACGGCACCTCCCGCCCCAGCTCCACGGTCATCGTCACCGTGTCACCGGGCCGGGCGACCGCGATGTCACCGAGGTCGACGTCCCCCACCACATCCGCCGTACGGATGTAGAACTGCGGCCGGTACCCCGTGGAGACAGGCGTCGTACGCCCGCCCTCACGCGCGGACAGCACGTACACCTGCGCCGTGAACCGCCGCCGGGGCTTCACACTGCCCGGCGCCGCCACGACGTGCCCGCGGCGCACCGCGTCCCGGGGCACACCGCGCAGCAGCAGCGCCACGTTGTCCCCGGCCTGAGCCTCCTCCATGGGCTTGCCGAAGGTCTCCAGGCCGGTGACCACGCTCTCCACGGAGGCGCCGAGCACCTCGACCCGGTCCCCCACCCGCACGATGCCCCGCTCGACCGCGCCGGTCACCACCGTCCCCCGGCCGGTGATGGTGAGCACGTTCTCCACGGGCAGCAGGAACGGCGCGTCGAGATACCGCTCGGGCATGGGCACGTACGTGTCCACCGCGTCGAGCAGCGCGTCGATGGACGCCGTCCACCGCGGGTCCCCTTCGAGGGCCTTCAGCCCGGAGACCCGTACGACGGGCACGGCGTCACCGCCGTAGCCGTGCTCGGTGAGCAGGTCGCGCACCTCCAGCTCGACCAGGTCGATGAGCTCCTCGTCGCCCGCGTCGGCCTTGTTCAGGGCGACGACGACGTGGTTCACGCCGACCTGGCGGGCGAGCAGCACGTGCTCGGCGGTCTGCGGCATGATCCCGTCGAGCGCGGAGACGACGAGGATCGCCCCGTCGAGCTGCGCGGCCCCGGTGACCATGTTCTTGACGTAGTCGGCGTGGCCCGGCATGTCCACGTGGGCGTAGTGCCGGGTGTCCGTCTCGTACTCGACGTGCGCAATGTTGATGGTGATGCCCCGCGCGGCCTCCTCCGGGGCCCGGTCGATGCGGTCGAAGGGCACGAAGGTGCCGGCGCCGCGGTCGGCGAGAACCTTGGTGATGGCGGCGGTCAGGGTGGTCTTGCCGTGGTCGACGTGCCCCATCGTGCCGATGTTGAGATGCGGTTTGGTGCGGACGTATGCCGTCTTGGGCATGGCGATACCTCGAAGCGTCTGCGGTGAAGTGTGGGGACCCCCAAGGACTCGCCGACCCTCCCCCTGCGGGGTCCGCCGGACAATCCGGAGAGGGTCAGCTTCGGGCGCCGTCGGCTGCGGCCAGGAAGACGGGAACGGCAGCCTTCGGAGCATCCGCGACTGCGGATGCTGCGAGAACGAAGGCGTACCGGAACATGACGCAGATCATTGCCGACGCGTTGTCCCACGTCGAATGGTTTTTCGCGACCCCCTGGGCGCACAACGCACAGGATCCATACGGCGATCACACACATTTGTCGGTTAGTGTCACCGGATGCTCGATGCCACCACCCGCTCTGGCGGCACCGCCACGGCCTCTCCCCGGGCCACCGCCTCGGAACTCGCCGTCGCCGTCCCCGCCGCGGACCTCGCCGTCCCGGCTCCGTCGGGCTTCGCCGCGCGCTGCACGAGAGCGCTGTTGTCCCCCTGGTCGCGGCTGTCCCTGCTGATCGCCCTGCTGGTGGGGGCCGCCTCGGCCGTCCTGCTCTTCGAACCGCAGCGGCTGCTGGCCGACGGGTGGCCGCCGCAGCTCGGCGGGGCCGCGGCGGCGCTGGTCTTCGCGGCGGCGTACGGGCTGTGCACGGTGGCGTTCGTGCCCCGCCCGCTGCTCAACCTGGCCGCGGGTGCGCTCTTCGGCTCGCAGCTCGGCACCGGCGCGGCGATCGCGGGCACGGTGATCGGTGCCGGTATCGCCTTCACGCTCGGCCGGGTGCTCGGCCAGGACGCGCTGCGGCCACTGCTGCGGGGGCGCTGGCTGAAGGCCGCGGACGGGCAGCTGAGCCGGCACGGCTTCCGCTCGATGCTGGCGGCGCGCCTGTTCCCCGGTGTGCCGTTCTGGGCCGCGAACTACTGCGCCTCCGTCTCCCGCATGGGCTACGTCCCGTTCCTGCTCGCGACGGCGCTCGGGTCGATCCCGAACACCGCCGCATACGTCGTCGCCGGCGCCCGTGCCTCCACGCCGACCTCGCCGGCCTTCCTGATCGCGATGGCCTGCATCGCGCTGCCGGCGCTGGCGGGCGCGATCGTGGCCTGGCGCAAGAGGCACCACCTGCGCGGCCACTGAACCGCCGGACCTGCCCCGACACCGGCCCCCGGCCCCCGGCCCAGTCTTCGCTACACGGCTTCCAGGATCATCGCGTTGGCGAGTCCGCCCGCCTCGCACATCGTCTGCAGGCCGTAGCGCGCCCCGCGTTCGCGCATCGCGTGCACGAGCGTCGTCGTCAGACGCGTGCCGCTCGCGCCGAGCGGGTGGCCGAGGGCGATCGCGCCGCCGTGCACGTTGACGCGGTCGAGGTCGGCGCCGGTCTCCTGCCGCCAGGCGAGCACCACGCTGGAGAACGCCTCGTTGACCTCGAACAGGTCGATGTCGTCCAGGGAGAGACCGGCCCGGCGCAGCACCTTCTCCGTGGCCGGGACGACGCCGGTGAGCATGAGGATCGGGTCGGAGCCGGTGACGGCGAAGCTGTGCAGCCGTGCGAGCGGGCGCAGGCCGAGACGTGCCGCGGTCTCGCTGGAGGTGATGAGCACGGCCGAGGCGCCGTCGTTGATCGGGCTGGCGTTGCCCGCGGTCACGTTCCACTCGATCTGCGGGAAGCGCTCGGCGTAGGCGGGGTCGTAGTAGGCGGGCTTCAGTCCGGCGAGGGTCTCGGGGGTGCTGCCCGGCCGTACGCACTCGTCGCGGGCGACCCCGTCCAGGGGTGCGACCTCGGCGTCGAAGAGACCGGCGTCCCAGGCCGCGGCGGCCTTGTGGTGCGAGGAGACCGCGAAGGCGTCCAGTTGCTCGCGGGTGAGGGACCACTTGGCGGCGATGAGCTCGGCGCTGATGCCCTGCGGGACGATGCCGTCCCGGTAGCGCTCGGCGACACCGGGGCCGAAGGGGTCCTTGCCGGGCGGCACGTTCGACCACATCGGCACCCGGCTCATCGACTCCACCCCGCAGGCGACCACGAGGTCGTAGGCGCCCGCCATGACGCCCTGCGCCGCGAAATGCACGGCCTGCTGGGAGGAGCCGCACTGACGGTCGACCGTGGTCGCGGGGACCGACTCCGGGAAGCCCGCCGACAGGACGGCGTAGCGGGTGGTGTTCATGGCCTGCTCGCCGACCTGGTCGACGGTGCCGCCGATGACGTCGTCGATCAGCGCCGGGTCGACGCCGGAGCGCTCGACGAGGGCGCGCAGGGTGTGGGCGAGGAGTTCGACGGGGTGCACGTGGGCGAGGGCGCCGTTCGGCTTGCCCTTGCCCACGGGGGTGCGTACGGCTTCGACGATGACTGCGTCACGCATGGTGCGGGCCTCCACGACTACGAGCTACGACTGCGGGCTCTGAATACCAGCCCTCCCTACCGGTGAGTAGGAAATCCAAACTCACCATAGCCTTGCGGGTTGGAAAAACAAACCCTCCCCTAGACTGAGGTCATGGCCGCCCCCAAGGACCCGCGCCCCTGCTCGATCGCCGACACCCTGGCGCTCGTCGGCGAGAAGTACTCCCTGCTCGTCCTGCGCGAGGTCTGCCTCGGCAACGGCCGCTTCGACCAGCTGGTGCGCAACATCGGCGCCCCGCGCGACGTCCTGGCCACCCGGCTGCGCCGGCTCGTCGAGGCCGACATCCTGACCAAGCGCCTCTACAGCGAGCGCCCGCAGCGCTTCGAGTACCGGCCGACCCCGGCGGGGCTGGAGCTGGAGCCGGTCCTGCTGACCCTCATGGCGTGGGGCGACCGCCACATCCGCCAGGACGACGACCGCCCGATGGTGGTCGAGCACAGCTGCCACCACGAGCTGATCCCTGTCGTCACCTGCGCGGCCTGCGGCGAAGCGGTCTCCCACGAGGACCTGACGGCCCGTCCACAGTCCCCCGGCTGGACGGTGACGGGACGGACGGCGGCCTAGCGCTCCCGGTCCCCTCTCCCCCGCCCCTGTGCCGGACCTGTCACCGAGGGACGCTACGCTGCCCCTCGCGCCCCGATCGCCTCGTCAGGCGAGCTGGTGTGCGCCCGTCGCTCCTTCCACGATCAGCGCTTGGACTCCGTAACTTCATGTCTTGGTTTGAATCCCTCATCCTCGGACTCGTCCAGGGGCTGACCGAGTTCCTCCCCGTCTCCTCCAGCGCGCACCTGCGGCTGACCGCGGCCTTCTCCGGCTGGAAGGACCCGGGAGCGGCCTTCACGGCGATCACCCAGATCGGCACCGAGGCCGCCGTCCTGATCTACTTCCGCAAGGACATCGGGCGGATCATCTCGGCCTGGGTCCGGTCGCTCACGAACAAGGAGATGCGCCGCGACCACGACGCCCAGATGGGCTGGCTGGTGATCGTCGGCTCGATCCCGATCGGCGTCCTCGGCGTGACGCTCAAGGACCAGATCGAGGGCCCCTTCCGCGATCTGCGCATCACCGCCACGATGCTGATCGTGGTCGGCATCGTCATCGGCATCGCCGACCGGATGGCGGCCCGCGACGAGACCGGCGGCCGGCACCGCGCGGCCAAGGAGCGCAAGTCGCTGGAGGACCTCAGCGTCAAGGACGGTCTGATCTACGGCCTCTGCCAGGCCTGCGCCCTCATCCCGGGCGTCTCCCGCTCCGGCGCCACCATCAGCGGCGGCCTGTTCATGGGCTACCAGCGCGAGGCCGCGGCCCGCTACTCCTTCCTCCTCGCCATCCCCGCGGTGCTCGCCTCCGGCCTGTTCGAGCTCAAGGACGCGATGGAGAGCGACCACGTCTCCTGGGGCCCGACGATCTTCGCCACGGTCATCGCCTTCGTGGTCGGCTACGCGGTCATCGCCTGGTTCATGAAGTTCATCTCCACCAAGAGCTTCATGCCGTTCGTCTGGTACCGCATCGCCCTCGGCATCGTCATCATCGCGCTGGTCGCGACGGGCGCGCTGAGCCCCCACGCTGCCGAGTCGGCCGGCTGACGCCCGACGGCCGGACCGTCAACTCGCCCCCTCCGCGCCGGAGTTCCGACCCCGGCGCGGAAAATCCGTGACCAATGACATACGGCATCAGTAGCCGCCCGGTAGCGGACCGTCAGTTCTTGCGCCTACGCTTGTTCCCATGCTCCCCGATTCCATGACCTCTGGTTCCGTGCGGTCTGCTGCCGAAGTCAACGAACACATCCGCGCCCTGTGGATGCGCGCGGGCGGCACCCTCTCGGCCCAGGAGCGCGCGGAGTACGAGCTGTTGGTGGTCGAATGGGCGGCCGCGATCCGCAGCGACGTCGTAGAGGCGGCCTGACACGGCGGCCCTGCCCGCGCCAGAGAGTCCACGCCGACGCTGTTACGGTGCCGCCTCGTGAGTACGGACATCCATGGCGGCATCGAGTTTCGTCACCCCGGCGTCGACACCGACTACTACGACGGCGAGCCGTGGGTGGCCGCCATGGATCTTTGGCCACTGTACGACCAGACCGACTACGCGGCCTTCGGTTACCTCTTCGGAGTACGCAATTACGCGGGCTTCCAGCCGCTCGCACCAGGCCGCGGCCTGCCCGTCGATCTGTCGAGCGGGATTCGTTCGCAGTTGGAGACCTGGGTTGCAGCGGGCGACCTTCACAGCGCGAGTTGGGTCAGCTGGGCGGAGATCGCTTCAATGGATCTCGCCACACCATCTGATCAGTTCGTCGGCCGACTGACCTGGCACACGACGTCGCTGCCATCGACACGGCACCAACAACTCGTCTCCGATTCCTGGCCCCCGGAAACTCTGTCCGCGGTGGGCGTGCCTCCCGCGGACCTGCACAACGCGACGGAACGTGTGGAGTGGAGCACCGACGAAGTCATGTGCACATACGAACCGCTGACCGCAGGCACTGTCCTGGGCCCTGAAACGCACTGGTCGCATGTCTTCGCCGTGATGAAGGCCCTGGCAGGCCGCTTCGGTGATGACGGCGTCCGCTTGGTCGTGGCGTTCGACTGAGCTGAGCCGACTTTCCCGGCGGGCAGCCGGCCGCCTACGCGGCGAAAGGCACCATCCGACCGTCAAGGAAGATGTGCGCATGGTTGATCACTCTTCCGCGGCCCCTCTCATGTCGCTCCTGAACGACGTCCAGGCCTTTGCGCTCGCCGGTGACGCGGCGACCAGGGAGAACTACACCTTCGGCAGCGCCACCGCCGTCATCGGCAACGCCGGGACGGTGATCATCGTGGAAGCGGGGGACGCACGCGACCGGAGCAGCGTGTGGAACGCCGAGGAGGTCCGCCTCCTCGGGCCGGCACCGACGCCGGTCAGGCAAAGACTTGTGGATCAGCCTTGGGAACGCGGCACAGCCGAAGTGAGGCTGCCTGTCCATCTGACGGCCCGGGTACCGGAAGGCCTCGTGTATCTCGGCACCGGCAGCGTCGCTCGGGCCGGAACGGAACTGCGTCCGGGTCACGCCGAGCATGTTCTCACCGATTGCATCTTTCGGCTCGACACCTCGTTGAGCAGGCCCGACCTGGATCGTGTCCGTCCTCCCCTGCCTCCGCCAGCCCTCCCGAGCCTGGAATGGCTGAGCAACGTGAACGGCAACAGAGCAACCGCGCTCGAACAGTTCATCACCGGCTGGTATCCCGCGATGTCCGAGGCTCCCGCACAACCATCGGTGCAGGCACCCACACTCGACCTGCCGGAGGAACTGAGGCACTTCTACGACCTGGCAAGGCGCCACCCGGCCGTCCTCGGAGTGCAGAACCGGATTGTCCCCGCATCCAAGCTCCGGGCGGATCCAAATGACCTGATCGTCTTCGGTGAGGAGAACCAGGGAGGGTTCGTCTGGTCACTGCCGCGGATGCCGGACGGCCCCGAAGCCGATCCGACCGTCTGGTTCCGGGGGTACGACGAACCTCCGATCGCCGAGCAGGAGCCGCTCAGCGGCTTCCTCCTCCAGTTCGCCCTCTTCGAAGCCGCAATGGGCGCCGACTACTTGGCGCTCCCCCACGAACCGACGGGGCAACACGTCCGGCTGCTCACCGAAGGATTGCACCACGTGCCCCTGCGTCCCTTCTGTCCCTGGTACCCGACCCAGTTCTATGTGGCCCCTGGGCTCGTCCTGCACGTCTCGGGCTCGGCAGATGACGACAGCTTCAGTGTCTGGGCCGGCTCCACCCACCGCAGCGCCCTCGCCCCGCTGGCCGATGCCGCGATCGAGTGGAACCAATTCGATGTGTGACCTCGCTTCGCTTCAACGTTGCCCGCAAGACACGGACGCCGACGGATTGCGGAGCGTATTGGCGGAGGGCGTTCCCAGGACTGATGCGCATTCCGGTCTGATCAGGCTTCGGCGCCGCCGAAGAGCGTGTCCACCGGCTCGCGTGTCCACAGGAAAAGGTCACTGCTCGTCGCCACGGCGATGGTCTGTCCGGAGGGCGAGAAGCCGGCTGCGCGGAAGGTGGAGTAGTTCGAGTGGAAGATGTGCCACCACTGCTCTCCGTGCGGACCCGCGTGGAGCCCACCGTCGCGGGACAGCAGGACACGCTCGTTCGGCCAGGCCGGGGTGACGACCTCCAGGGCCCACCCGTCTGCGGTGGTGGTGTGCAGCCCTCCGCCGAAGAGCCCCGCGATGCGCACGCGGCTTCCGGTGATCGGCCCCAGTCCGGGGCAGGAGAGGTCTGCAACCGCGTCAGGCGTGCTGTCCTCCGGGTCGGGGTCGCGGTCCCTGGCGATCTTCTCCCCGGTGACGGCGTCGAAGAGACCGTGACCGTCGTGGGAGACGACCATCACGAGATCCTGGCCGCCGGCGGGATGCGTCGCGAAGCCGATCCCGATCAGTCCGCCGACAGGAACACCGTATGTGTACTCGAAGACGGGCCGCCAGGGTTCAGGAGCGGCCGTCACGGGGGCCGCGAGAAGCCGGTTCCGCATCGCCCGCTGGTACGCCGAGAGCTCGGGCTCAAGTGCCGGTTGTTCGACCGGAGCCGCCTTCTTCGTCCACTTCACGGCTCCATGATCTACGCTTCGGCGGGCTCAACCAACGGAGTTGATGCGGCCCGGCGCTCAGGCATGTGCGCTTACGTCTGGTAGACGGTGATCGTGGACTCCGTATGGCGGGCGCGCACACGGTACTTGGGCTCCTGGCCGGTGGTGCTGACCGACTGATCGTTCACGTGCACAGACTCGGCCCCCGCGGCCGGTCGCGGCCACCGAATATCCCCGCGCCCCCCTTGGCGGCGCCCCCACGATGCCCAACACTGAGCCGATGACTCAGCGTGTGGAGCTCGCCACCGTGATGGACCGGCTGGCCGTCGACGAACTGATCACCGATTACGCGATGGCCGTGGACGACGGCGACTGGGAGGCGTACCGAGGTCTGTTCACCCCGGACGGGCGGGCGGACTACCGCTCGGCCGGCGGTATCGAGGGCGACGCCGGGAGGGTCGCCGACTGGCTCGCGGAGAGCCTGCGGCTGTTCTCGATGCGCCAGCATCTGATCGTCAACCGCCGACTCCGCTTCGGCGTCCACGACCAGGACACCGGCGACACGGCCCGCGTCCGGGCCGACTACGTCAATCCCATGCGCGTCGCCGAGGGAGAGGGCGAGGGCGCCGCGCCGGACTTCGTGTGCGGCGGCCGGTACGACTTCGGGCTGTTGCGCACGTACGACGGCTGGCGGTTGCGGGAGGTCGTCGTACGGGAGAAGTGGCGGCGCCTGCCGAGTCCCGCCCCGGCACCTGTGATCAACTGAGCCGGCGTCCTTCGGGCCCGGGGCGGCTCACGACGCGCACACTGGAGTCACCCACGGGGTAGGAGGTGCCGTATGAAGACGTTCGGCCACTGGCTCGCCTCCCCGTGGCGGCGCTCGACCGCCGCCGCGGTGGCGGGTGCCCTGCCTGTCCTCGCCTTCCCCGCCCCGTCGCTGTGGTGGTTCGCCTACGTCGCCCTCGTCCCCTGGATCCTGCTGATCCGCTCGGCACCGACCGGGAAGCGAGCGGCGTACGACGGCTGGTGCGGCGGGTTCGGCTTCATGCTGGCGATGCACCACTGGCTGCTGCCGAGCCTGCACGTGTTCACGTTTGTCATCGCCGCGCTGCTCGGCGCGCTGTGGGTCCCGTGGGGCTGGCTCGTGCGCCGCTGTCTCGCCGGGGCGCCCTCGCGGGCCGGGATCGCCGTCGCGCTCGTCGTCCTGCCGTCGGGCTGGCTGGCGGTGGAACTCGTGCGGTCCTGGCAGGGGCTCGGCGGGCCCTGGGGTGTGCTAGGCGCCAGCCAGTGGCAGGTGGAACCGGCGCTGCGGCTGGCCTCGGTGGGCGGGGTGTGGCTGCTCAGCTTCCTGGTGGTGGCGGTGAACGTGGCGGTCGCCGTCCTGGCCGCGCTCCGCGCGGCGCGGGTGCCGGCTCTGGCCGGACTGGCCGCCGCGGCCGTGGCGGCTTCGGCGGCCTGGGTGTGGTCGCCGCGCCCCGCGACCGAGGGCACGGCCAGGATCGCGGTCGTCCAGCCCGGTGTGGTGACGGGCGGCGACAAGCGCTTCGACCGTGAGGAGCAGTTGACCCGGCGGCTCGCCGGACAGGACCTCGACCTGATCGTGTGGGGCGAGAGCAGCGTCGGCTTCGACCTGGGCGACCGGCCCGACCTGGCCCGCAGAATCGCCGCGCTCTCCCGCGCGACAGGCGCCGACATCCTGGTCAACGTGGACGCCCGGCGCTCCGACAAGCCCGGCATCTACAAGAGCTCGGTCCTCGTCGGCCCCGAGGGCCTGACCGGCGACCGCTACGACAAGATGCGGCTGGTCCCCTTCGGCGAGTACATCCCCGCCCGCTCCCTGCTCGGCTGGGCCACCTCGGTCGGCAAGGCGGCGGGCGAGGACCGCAGGATGGGCTCCGAGCAGGTGGTGATGAACGCCGGGCACGGGCTGCGCATCGGCCCGATGGTGTGCTTCGAGACCGCCTTCCCCGACATGACCCGCCATCTCACCGAGGACGGCGCGGACATCCTGGTCGGCCAGTCCGCCACGTCGACGTTCCAGCAGAGCTGGGCCCCCGAGCAGCACGCCACGCTCGCCGCCCTGCGCGCCGCCGAGACGGGCCGCCCGATGGTGCACGCCACGCTGACGGGCGTCTCCGCCGTCTACGACGCGAGCGGCCGGCGCGTCGGCCCGTGGCTCGGTACGGACGCGAGCACCACCCGGGTGTACGAGGTTCCGCTGGCGGGCGGTGTCACGCCGTACGTCCGCCACGGCGACTGGGTGCTGCACGGGGCGCTGCTGGTCCTCGCCGGGTGGGCCGTCGCCGAGGGGGTGCGGGTCCTGCGGCTCAGGCGGCCCGCTCCCGCACCGCGCGTACCACCCGTTCGCACAGTTCGTGAGTCGCCAGCGCGTCCCGGGCGCTGAGCACCTTGCCGGCGCGCACGGCGTCGAGGAAGGCGAGCACCGCCTGCTCGATGCCGCGCTGCCGGGCCACCGGAACCCAGTCGCCGCGCCGCCGCACGGTCGGCTGGCCCTTGTGGTCGATCACCTCGGCGAGGTTGACGACATGGCGCTTGGTGTCCTGCCCTGACACCTCCAGGACCTCCTCGGCGGATCCGCTGAGCCGGTTCATCACGCCCAGCGCGGTGAAGCCCTCCCCGGCCAGCTGGAGCACGACATGGTGCAGCAGCCCGTTCTCGGTGCGGGCGCGGACGGTCACGTCGTCGATCGGTCCGGGCACCAGGAACCGCAGGGTGTCCACGACGTGGATGAAGTCGTCGAGGATCATCGACCGTGGCTCCTCCGGCAGCCCGATCCGGTTCTTCTGCATCAGGATCAGCTCGCGCGGGTGGTCGGCGCACTGCGCGTACCCGGGGGCGTAGCGCCGGTTGAAGCCTACGGCGAGCGAGACCTCGCGTGCCTCCGCGAGTTCCACCAGCCGCTCGGAGTCGGCCAGTTCGTACGCCAGGGGCTTGTCGACGTACGTCGGTACGCCCGCCTCCAGCAACCGCGTCACGATCTCCGGGTGCACGGCGGTCGGCGCGTGCACGAAGGCCGCGTCGAGCCCGACGGCGAGGAGCGCGTCCAGGTCGGCGTGGCGCCGCTCCTCGGGCAGATGCAGGCTGTCGGCGACCCGGGCGAGCGTCGCGGGGGTGCGGGTCTGAAGGTGCAACTCGACGTCGGGACGGCTGCCGAGCACCGGCAGATACGCCTTCTGAGCGATGTCACCGAGTCCGATGCAGCCGACCTTCACAAAGCTCTCCTCCAACGGTTGCTGCCGGGTTCTGCCGGAAGCATACGGCCGTCACGGAGACCACCGGCCTGCGAGCCGTCCCCGGCGCCGGAAATCGCTGGTGACCAGGGGTGAGTTGGGTCAGGATGCGGGGATGACCACTGAACGCGCCGAACCCGCGACCACCGCCGACGAACGCACCATGCTGGAGGGCTGGCTCGACTACCACCGGCAGACCCTGGCCTGGAAGTGCGAGGGGCTGTCCGACGCGCAGCTCAGGACCGCCGCGGTCGAGCCGTCCGAGCTGTCCCTGATGGGGCTGGTGCGGCACATGGCGGAGGTCGAGCGGGGCTGGTTCCGCAAGGTCCTGGTGGACGACGATCCCGGGCCGATCTACTACAGCGACGCCGACCCGGACGGCGAGTTCCACCTCACCGAGGCCGACACCTGGAAGGAGGCGTACGCCACCTGGCAGGCCGAGATCGAGACCGCCCGGAACAACGCGGCCCGCTTCGGTCTGGACGACGTCTCCGAGGGCAGGAGCAAGCGCACCGGCGATCAGTTCAACCTGCGCTGGATCTACACCCACATGATCGAGGAGTACGCCCGGCACAACGGCCACGCCGACCTGATCCGCGAGCGCGTCGACGGCGCCATCGGGGACTGACGTCACCCCGGACGGGCACACGCCCTCCGTACGGGGCCGGAGATCACCCGTGTGGGGCAACCTCCGCTTGTCCACTGTCCCAAAAGCGGCTCGACCCACCAGAGTTGCGCGGGTGCAACGAACGACCACCACCGCAACGCTCCTGGTCACCGTGGCTGTCTCGGCTCTCGCCGGCTGTGTGACGATCCAGCGGCCGCCCGCGTCCGGCCCGCCGGCGGCGCCGTCCCAGCCGTCGGTGCCCCGGCCGGACGGGCCGTCGGAGCCGCAGATCGTGCAGGCACCGGCCCGCGAGGCCCTGGAAATGATCGGCCCGTCACGCCGGCCCACCCCGACGGCGTCCACGGCCGCGACGCACGGTGTCGCCCCCTCGCTCCGCGCACGCCCGCAGCAGCCGCCGCGCCCGCACCCCGTCCGCCCCGAGCGTCCGGAACAGCGCGGGCCCGAGGTCCGCCGGCCCGGGCGGCCACAGGTCGAGATCCCCGACGTGGCCAGGAAGATTCCCCGGAACCAGCAGGACGTCTGCGCCCTCGGCAAGCAGTACGGCAAGTGGCGGGCGGACAGCCCGGAGGCGATGATCTGCGAGCAGACGTACGGGCGTTGAGGTACCGGAGCGGTGCGCGGGCCGCCGCTTCGGGCCGCCGCCTCGGCGGCCTCTCGCCCGTCGGAACCGTCCCGTCAGGATCTACGCCCGCCCGTCCACCGGACCCGTCCCATCCCGTCCCATCAGGCCCTACGCCCGTCCACCGGACCCGTCCCCCTCGCCGAGCCGTAGCTCCAGGCGGCTGATCGCTCCCCGTACCCCGTCGCCGAAACTGTCGTCGCCCAGGGCGTCGGACGCTCTCCGCGCCCGGCGCAGATGGGTGCGGGCGGCTTCCGTGCGGCCGAGTTTCACGTAGTCGGCGGCCAGGTTCAGATGGAGCGACGGGTACAGCGCGCGCACCGCGAGCGCACCCTCGTAGGCCTGGAGCCGGTCGTTGGTGAGCTCCTCGGCGGCCGTCAGCGCCCTGAGGTCCCAGGCGAGTTCGTCGAAGGGGTCGTCCTGGGTGTCGGCCATGTAGTGGGCGAGCGTGCAGCGGTGCAGCGGGTCGCCGTCCTCGCCGATCTCCGTCCAGAGATCGAGGAAGCGCCGACGGGCCTCCTCACGGTCGCCCGCGTGATGCAGCATGGCGACCTGCCCGATCCGCGTCATGAATCCGTCCACGGCCGCCTGCCCCTGTCGCTCCGCCACCGCGTCCTCCGCACACTCGTGGGCTGTCCGTCCCGACGCTAGGGCCTGTCCGGCGGATCATGTCGCGGACGCGCGGGCCTGGCACGCACATCTGCCGCGTTGTCGTCGGTTGCCGACGCTCCGCGTCGACGCCCTCCTCCGCCTTGCAACTGCACGCACCAGACCCCCGCTCACCGGCACTGATCGGGCACCGTGACTCGCATGCGACCTGATCCGCCGGACAGGCCCTAACCGCAGCCACCGACAATCCCCGTCAGGCGGCACCGGGCCGGTCGGGCGGGAACCGGCCCGGTCGCGAGGTCAGCCCAGGTTCGGGATCCGCCAGTCGATCGGCTCGTGGCCCTGCTGGGCGATCGCCTCGTTGATCTGCGTGAACGGGCGGGAGCCGAAGAACTTCTTCGCCGACAGCGGGGAGGGGTGCGCGCCCTTGACCACGATGTGCCGGCTCTCGTCGATCAGCGGGAGCTTCTTCTGCGCGTAGTTGCCCCAGAGCACGAAGACGGCCGGGTCGGGCCGCTCGGCCACCGCCCGGATCACCGCGTCGGTGAACTTCTCCCAGCCGCGGCCCTTGTGCGAGTTGGCCTCGCCGCCGCGGACCGTGAGCACCGCGTTGAGCAGCAGGACGCCCTGCCGGGCCCACGGCATGAGATAGCCGTTGTCCGGGATCTCGTGCCCGAGCTCCTCCTTCATCTCCTTGTAGATGTTGCGGAGCGAGGGCGGGGTCTTCACCCCGGGGCGGACCGAGAAGCACAGACCGTGGCCCTGGCCCTCGCCGTGGTAGGGGTCCTGGCCGAGGACGAGGACCTTCACGCCCTCGTACGGCGTCGCGTCGAGGGCGGCGAAGACCTCCTCGCGCGGAGGGTAGACGGGGCCCTTCGCCCGCTCCTCCTCGACGAAGTCCGTCAGCTCCTTGAAGTAGGGCTGCTGGAGTTCGTCGCCCAGAACCCCGCGCCAGGACTCGGGCAGCATGGCGATGTCGGTCACGTCAACTTCCTTACGGTGTGCGGTCACTGCGGTGGGGCCACCCCGTCGGGCGGTCGCTTCCAGTCCTCAGAACCTACAGGCGACCACTGACAGCCGGCCCCACTGACCGCACAACCGGGCTGCTACCAGCTGGTCTTCCAGGACAGTTCCCACATGACCATCATCGTCGCCGGGTCGATGACCTTCTCCAGGCCGGCGATCTCCTCGTTCGCGGCGACGTACTGCTTGCCCTGCCACAGCGGCAGCAGCCGGGCGTCGTCCACGAGGATCTGCTGGGCGGCCTCGATCTGGTCGGACACGGCCGCCCGGTCGCTCTCCGCGCGCGACTGCGGCAGCAGCTTGCCGGTGATCTCGGGTGAGTCGTACGGCGTGCCGAGCGCGTTCTGCTGGCCCACGAAGGGCGCGATGAAGTTGTCGGCGTCGTTGAAGTCGGGGAACCAGCCGCGCCCGAACACCGGGTACTCGCCCTTCTGGTAGCCCTCCACGTAGGTCTTCCAGGGGCGGCTCTTGAGCGTGACCGTGAACAGGCCGGAGGCTTCGAGCTGCCGCTTCAGCTCCTCGAAGGCCGGCTTGGTGGTCGAGCCGTAGCGGTCGCTGGTGTACCAGAGCGTCAGCGGGACGCGGTCGGTGATCCCCGCCTGGGTGAGAATCTCCTTCGCCTTGGTCACGCTCGGGGCGCCGAAGTCGTCGAAGAACCCCGTGGTGTGGCCGACCAGACCTCTGGGGACCATCGAGTACAGCGGCTCGACGGTGTCCTTGTAGATGTTGTGGGCGAGCGCCGGGCGGTCGATGACCTGGGCGACCGCCTTGCGGACCGCGGGCTTGGCGGCCCACGGGTCGCTGGGGTTGAACACCAGGTAGCTGATCTCGGTGGTGGGGTTCGCGACGAGCTGGAGCCCCTCCGCCTTCTGGTTGACCTCGATGTCCACGGTGTCCGAGGCGCCGAGACCGCGGTAGATGACCGAGATCTGCTTGTCCTTGAGGGCCTTGACCATCTCGGTCGACTGCTGGAAGTAGCGGATGGTGACGGCGCTGTTCTTGCGGTCCGCGATGCCCTTGTAGTTGCCGTTGCGGACCAGCTCGGCCTTCTTGCCCTCCTCGTAGGAGGAGAGGCTGTAGGGCCCCGAGCCGGTGATCCCGCCGTCCTTGCGGAGCTCGTCCGCGGGGTACTCCTCGGGGTCCACGATCGACATGGCGGGCGTGGTGAGTACCAGGGGGAAGGTGGCGTCGGGCTGGCTGAGATGGAAGACGACCTCACGGTCGCCCTTGGCCTGCACCCGGTCCAGGGTCCCCAGCAGTCCGGCGGGGCCGCCGTTGACGTTGATCGACCTGATCCGGTCGAACGAGTGCTTGACGGCCTTGGCGTCCAGCCGGTCGCCGTCGGAGAACTTCAGGCCCTCGCGCAGGGTGCAGCTGTAGACGGTGCTGGAGCTGTCCGTGAACTCGCAGCTCTCGGCGGCGTCGGGCTCGGGCTCGGACGTGCCGGGGCTGTAGTTCAGGAGGGTCTGGTAGACGTTGCGGAACAGTTCCCAGGAGTTGTCCCAGGAGGCGGCGGGGTCCAGCGTGGCGGGGGCACTGGTGGTCCCCACGACGACCGGCTTGTCGTCTCCGGAGGCGTCCGAGGAGAACACCCCGCATCCGGCCAGCACGGATATGGACGCGACGGCCGCGAGCGGCGGCAGGTACCGGTTCCGGATGAACACGCGCTTGCTCCTCGAAATGCCGTACCAAGAGTTGGCAGACCTTACCGCAGCGCTCCGCCCGCTGAACCCACCTTCGAATCGACCTGTTGATCGAATTTCCATGACGACGTTGTCATCGGCCGTGAGAGCAGCCCGTGCCGTACGGCCGCGGACGCGGTGGGACGGCACGGACGCCCGGTGTCGACGGGCGCCCGTGCCGTGCTGCCGAAGGTCAGCCCACGCCGGCGTTCAGGAAGATGCCGCCGTCGACGACGAGCGTCTGACCGGTGATCCAGTCGGACTGGTCCGAGGTGAGGAACGCGGCGGCGCCGCCGATGTCGGAGGGCACGCCGAGCCGGCCCAGCGGATAGGCCGCGGCCGCCTCCGCCTCCCGGCCCTCGTACAGCGCCTGGGCGAACTTGGTCTTCACGACGGCCGGGGCGATCGCGTTGACCCGGACCCCGGGCGAGAACTCGTGCGCCAGCTGGACGGTCAGGTTGATCATCGCGGCCTTGCTGATGCCGTAGGCGGCGATGAAGGGCGAGGCGGAGACGCCCGCGACGGAGGCGATGTTGACGATCGCGCCGCCGTTGTCCTTCTGCCAGGCGTGCCAGGTCCGCTGGGCGAAGCCGAGCGCCGAGATGACGTTGGTCTCGAAGACCTTGCGGGCCACGTTCAGGTCCATGTCGGCGATCGGGCCGAAGACCGGGTTCGTGCCGGCGTTGTTGACCAGGTAGTCGACGCGGCCGAAGGCCTCCATGGCGCGCTCGACGGCGACGGCCTGGTGGGCCTCGTCGTGGGCCTTGCCGGCGACACCGACGACCCGGTCGGCGCCGAGCTTCTCGACGGCCTCCTTGAGGGCGTCCTCGTTGCGGCCGGTGATGACGACGCGGTCGCCGCGCGCGAGGAGCGCCTCGGCGACGCCGTAGCCGATGCCGCGGCTGGCGCCCGTGACGAGGGCGACCTTGCCGGAGAGTTCAGGCAGTGCAGTCATGGTCCCGTTTCCCGTTTCCTAGTCGAGCGGTCCGCCGGCCACGTACAGCACCTGGCCGGAGACGAAGCCGGCGGCCTCGCCGGTGAAGAAGGCGATCGCGTTGGCGATGTCGTCCGGCTCGCCGACGCGGGCGACGGGGATCTGGGTGGCGGCCGCGGCCTTGAAGTCCTCGAAGCCCATGCCGACGCGGTCGGCGGTGGCCTTGGTCATCTCGGTGGCGATGAAGCCGGGGGCGACGGCGTTGGCGGTGACTCCGAACTTGCCGAGCTCCTTGGCGAGGGTCTTGGTGAAGCCCTGGAGCCCGGCCTTGGCGGCCGAGTAGTTGACCTGGCCGCGGTTGCCGAGCGCCGAGGACGAGGAGAGGTTGACGATCCGGCCGAAGCCGGCGTCCACCATGTGCTTCTGGCAGGCCTTGGACATCAGGAAGGCGCCGCGCAGGTGCACGTTCATGACGGTGTCCCAGTCGGCGACGCTCATCTTGAACAGCAGGTTGTCGCGCAGCACGCCCGCGTTGTTGACCAGGATGGTCGGGGCGCCGAGCTCCGCGGCGATACGGGCCACGGCCGCCTCGACCTGGGCCTCGTCGGAGACGTCGCAGCCGACCGCGAGGGCCGTGCCGCCGGCCGCGGTGATCTTCTCCACGGTGTCCTTGCAGGCGGCCTCGTCGAGGTCGATCACGGCGACCGCGCGGCCCTCCGCGGCCAGTCGTACGGCGGTGGCGGCCCCGATGCCGCGCGCTCCGCCGGTGACCACGGCGACCCGCTGCTCAGTGGTGGACATTCCTGGTTCTCCTCGCCCTAGAGAGAGTGCGTCCGCTGGGTGAGCGACCGCTTAGTACCTTCGGCAGACGTGACGCTAGAAGCAGTGGCACGCGGTGTCAACGCCCCACGAGCCGGGTGTGATCCATTACCCGACCGGCAGGTGATCCATTACCTGACCAGCAGCTCCAGCAGCCGCTCGGTCTCGGCCGCCGGATCGGTGGTGAGCCCGGTGTGCACGGGCCCCGGCTGGACGACGGTGGAACGCGGTGCGATCAGCCAGCGGAAGCGCCGTCCGGGGTCGTCACCGGCCGCCTGTCCGGCCGCCGTGCCGCCCGCGCAGACGCCCTCGACGGCCCGCAGCGCGGCCCGTACACCGGCCACGTCCGCGTCCGGGTCGAGGACCAGCAGCCGGGCCTCGTCGAGGTGGGTGCGCACCCCGACGTAGGACCTGGCCCGGCAGTAGACGAGCACGCCGGCGTTGATGCACTCGCCGCGCTCGACGCGGGGGACGACGCGCAGGAGGGCGTACTCGAAGACGTCGCGGCCGTCGCTCCGGCCGCCCTTGATGATGTGGCGCTCGGTCACCGGTTCCCTCCGATGCCGTGGACGAGGTCGTGGACGGCGGCGGCGCGCGCGAGCAGCGGGCGCGCGTAGGCCCGTCGCAGGTCGTCGGGTGTGTCGAAGCCGGGCTCGTCGGTGAGCCAGACGTCCGGGATCTCGGCGGTGACCTCGGCGAGGAGGTCCTCGGTGACCAGGGGGGCCAGGTCCGCGGCGGCCCGGGCGACGTCCGGCGCGAAGGGGGCCAGGGCGTGGTCGGAGGCGTCGTAGGGGCGGGCCGCGGATGCCTCGGCGCCGGGCCAGTTGTGGTGCCAGATCATGGTGGCGCCGTGGTCGACGAGCCACACCTCGCCCTGCCATCGCAGCAGGTTGGGGTTGCGCCAGGAGCGGTCGACGTTGTTGACGAGCGCGTCGAACCAGACGATCCGGCCCGCCTCCTCGGCGTCGACCGCGAAGGCGAGCGGGTCGAAGCCGAGCGCGCCGGAGAGGAAGTCCATGCCGAGGTTGGTGCCGCCGCTGGACTTCAACAGGCCCTGCACCTCGGGGTCGGGTTCACCGAGGCCGAGGTCCGGGTCGAGGTCGATCGCGACCAGCCGCGGCACCCGGAGGCCGAGTCGTCGGGCGAGTTCCCCGCACACGACCTCGGCGACCAGCGTCTTGCGGCCCTGCCCGGCGCCGGTGAACTTCATGACGTACGTCCCGAGATCGTCGGCCTCGACGAGCCCCGGCAGCGAGCCACCCTCACGCAGGGGCGTGATGAAGCGGGTCGCGATGACTTCCTTGAGCATCGCCCCAGGCTACTGGGGTGCGGCTGAACAACCGGCACTCCGGGCGCGTACCTGAGGGCAGTTCGAGAGGTACCCGTGGAAGGGGACGTCAGCATGGCCAGCGAATCGCTTCATCCCGCTTCGGCACCGAGCCGCCGCACCGTCGTGGCGGCGGTGGGCGCGACGGGGCTCGCCCTCACGCTGAACGCATGCGGGTCGGACGACGGAGGGTCATCGTCGTCCTCCGCCTCGTCCGGTTCCGCCGGGTCCTCCGGGTCCTCCGGCGCCGTCCTGGGAAAGACCGCGGACATCCCGGAGGGCGGCGGCAAGATCTTCAAGGATCAGGGCGTGGTGGTCACCCAGCCCACGGCGGGCGAGTTCAAGGCCTTCTCCTCGAAGTGCACCCATCAGGGCTGTGCCGTGTCGGGGATCGCCAACGGTGTGATCACCTGCCCCTGTCACAAGAGCGAGTTCTCCGTCACCGACGGCAGCGTGAAGAAGGGCCCGGCAACCCAGGCGCTGCCCGCCGAGAAGATCACGGTGAGCGGGGACTCGATCACCCTCGCGTGAGGGTTCAGGAGCGCCCCGCCCCGCGCGGTCCCCGGAGGAGACGGGCCAGCACCTCGTCCGTGGTCGCGAGGGTCGCCACCAGGGCGAGGGTGTTCCGGATCATCGCGGGGGTGTAGTCGGAGGGCACCCCCGCGATGGCGTCCGTCGGTACGAGGGCGGTGTAGCCGCGGTTCACGGCGTCGAAGACGGCGTTCGGGATCGCCACGTTGGCCGAGACACCGGTCACGACCAGCGTGCGGCAGCCCAGGTTGCGCAGCAGCGCGTCGACATCGGTGCCCTGGAGGGGCGAGAGGCCGTGCAGTCGTCGTACGACGAAGTCCTCCTCGGTGACCTCGATGGGGCCCGCGACCCGGACCGCGGCGGTGCCGGAGAGCTGCTGGACGGGGAGGCGTTCGGCGGCCCGGAAGAGGCGGGCGTTGCGGTTGGCTCCCCGGCCGTCGGGACGGCGTTCGGCGATCGCGTGGATCACCTGGACGCCGGCCTCGTGCGCGGCGGCGACCAGCCGGGCCACGTTGGCGAGGGCACCCGAGGAGCGTGCCACCGCGGCGAGTTCGGGCAGGGCGCTGTCGGGTCCGACCACGCCCTGCTGGCACTCGACGGTGAGCAGGACGGTGGTCTCGGGGTCGAGCAGGTCGTTGAGCCGGTCGTACGACGGCATGGTCGCCCCCTTGTCGCGCACGGCGTGGAGCGGGCGAGGGTAGCCACCATTGCGCGGGGACGGAAGACGACCCATCCTTTTCTGACGTGATGTCAGAGGATCACAGGATCTCCTCTGACACGACGTGAGAGAAAGAGGGGGATGCATGACCGTCACTCAGCGCCGGGGTCGCAAGATCATGATGACGCCCGGTGAGCTGGACGAGTTCCTCACCAGCCAGCGCACCTGCCGGGTCGCCACCGTGTCCGCGGACGGCGCCCCGCATGTGAGCACCCTGTGGTTCGCGTGGGACGGCACGTCCATGTGGCTCTACTCGGTGGTGCGCAGCAAGCGCTGGGCGGACCTGCGGCGCGATCCGCGGGTCGCGATCGTGGTCGACACGGGTGAGGAGTACGACGAACTGCGCGGCGTCGAGCTGTCCGGCACGGTCGAGTTCGTGGGCGAGATACCGCGCACCGGCGAGCTGCGGGCCGAACTCGACGCGCCGGAGACCCTGTTCGCCCGCAAGAACTTCCACATGGAGGAGCTCCCGCACGACGGCCGGCACGCGTGGGTGCGACTGACGCCGGACAAGATCGTCTCCTGGGACTTCCGGAAGCTGGGGTCCGTGTAGGCCCCAGGTCGGTTCATTGTTGGGGCGGTTGATCCGGTGCCCGTCAGACCACCCGCCCCGCCGCGCCCTGCAGTGCCTCCACCGCCGCCCGGATCGACGGGCGGCGGTCGGCGTCCAGGCGCCACACGGCGTAGATGTACCGGCGCACCCGCTGACGCACCGGCACGGCCCGCACGCCCGGCGGCATCGGGTCGCGGCCGAGCCGGGGCGCGACACAGACACCCAACCCTGCTGCCACCAAGGCGAGTTGGGTGTGGTGCTCCTCGGCTCGATGGGCGATCCGGGGCTCGATGCCCTTGGCGCGCAGCGTGTACAGCAGCCACTCGTGGCAGAACTCGCCCTCCGGCCAGGCCACCCAGTCGTCGTCCGCGAAGTCCTCCAGGTCGACCTCGTCCCGCCCCGCGAGGGGGTGTCCCGCGGCGAGGGCGATCTCCACGGGGTCGTCGAGGATCGGCGCCTTGGCGAGCCCCTGCGGCATGGGCAGCGGCTTGTTGTACCAGTCGAGGACCACCGCGAGGTCGGCGTCGCCCCGGAGCACCGCCTTCACCCCCTCCTCCGGTTCCAGCTCCCGGGAACGCAGGCGCAGGGCCGGGTGGTCGGCGCGCAGGGCGGCGAGCGCGGCGGGGAACAACCCCCGCAGGGCGCTGGGGAACGCCACCAGCCTCAGCTCTCCGACGACCTGTCCGCGCTGGGCCTCCAGGTCGGACTGGGCCAGCTGCACCTGCGACAGGATGCGCGCGGCGTGCTCCGCGAGCAGCCGGCCCGCGTCCGTGAGCCGCACACCCCGGCCGTTCTTGGCGAGGAGCCGCTGACCGACCTCCCGCTCCAGCTTCGACATCTGCTGGGAGACGGCCGACGTCGTGATGTGCAGGCCCTCGGCCGCGCCACTGACCGAGCCGTGCCGCGCGAGGGCGTCGAGGGTGCGCAGGCGCTCCAGGTTCAACATGTAAGCGATACTACGAGATACCGGTCGCGAAATCTCGCTTGTTCTAAGAGGTGGGCTGCTTCATCGTTACGTCCATGACCACCGCCTCCGCCACCAGCACCCCTGCCCGTTCCGTCATCCGGCCCCGCCGAACGCTCGACTGGCGCCTGCGCTTCGGCGTCCTCGCGCTCATCTGGGGCTTCAGCTTCCTGCTCATCAAGGTGGGCACGGAGGGCTACGCCCCTTTCCAGGTGACGTTCGGGCGACTGGTGTTCGGTACGGCGGTGCTCGCCGCGGTGATGGTGGTCAGGCGGGAGCGGCTGCCGCGGGGCATACGCGTCTGGGCGCATCTGGCCGTCGCCGCGTTCTTCCTCAACGCGTTGCCGTTCTCGCTGTTCGCCTACGCCGAGTTGACGATCCCGTCCACGCTCGCGGGGATCTGCAACGCGACCTCGCCGCTGTGGGGCATGGCCCTGTCCCTGGTCGCCCTCTCCGAGGACCGGCCGAGCCGGGTCAGGGTGGCGGGGCTCGGGCTCGGTTTCCTGGGTGTGCTGACGGCCCTCGGGGCGTGGCAGGGCTTCCACGGCGTGGATGCCACCGGCACGGGGCTGGCGCTGCTGGCCTCGCTCAGCTATCCGGTCGGCTGGATCTACGTCCGCCGCACGCTGGCGGGGGTCGGACGGTCGCCGCTGTCCATGAGCGGGGCGCAGTTGCTGCTGGCCACGGTCCAACTCGGTGTGGTGACGCCGTTGTTCACCTCGCTGCCGGGGCGGTTCGCGGTGGTGCCGCTGCTCGCCGTCGTCGCGTTGGGGGCGGTGGGGACGGGGGTGGCCTTTCTGCTTCAGTACCGGCTCGTCTCCGAGGTCGGCCCCACGACGGCTCAGATGGTCACGTACTTCATTCCGGTCATCGCCACGATTGCGGGTGTGGTGCTGCTGGGTGAGTCCTTGAGCTGGTCCACGCCGGTGGGGGCGGTGATCGTTCTGGCGGGGGCGGCGCTTACTCAGGTTCGGCGGGGCGCCTAATGGGGTGGTGTGTCGCCATCCGTGTGCGGCTGCGGGTGCATTGTGGCTTGTCGCGCAGTTCCCCGCGCCCCTGAAGGGCGGAGACCCAAGCCCGTGTCTAGCCGTACCGTCGGGCCGGTGTGGGGCCGGTTGCCGCTCCCACCGCCGCTGCCAGGGCCTCGGCGTCCCGCGCGGTCAGCGTGGACACGGTGATACGGACCGCCGGTGGGGCGGCGATGCGGAAGCGGGCTCCGGGGGCGACGGCCCAGCCGGCGTGCAGGAGGCGGGCGACGGCGCCGGTCTCGTCGGGGACGGGGATCCAGACGTTCATGCCGGTGCGGCCGTGGGCCTCGATGCCGTGGTCGGCCAGGGCGTCGATCAGCAGGGTCCGGCGTTCGCGGTAGGCGGCGGCCACCGCGGTCGTGTCGAGGGCGCCGTCGGTCCACAGCCGGAGCACGGCACGCTGGACAATGCGGCTGACCCAGCCGGGCCCGAGCCGTTGCCGTCCGCGGACCCGGTCGACGGTGACGGGATCGCCGGTGAGGACGGCGAGCCGCAGGTCCGGGCCGTAGGCCTTGGCGACCGAGCGGACGAAGGCCCAGTGGTGGGTGACGCCCGCGAGGGAGTGCAGGGGCAGGTCGACGATCCCGTGGCCGTGGTCGTCCTCGATGAGCAGGGTCTCCGGGTGGGCGCGGAGCACGGAACGCAGGGCACGCGCGCGTGGGGCGCTCACCGCGGCGCCGGTCGGGTTCTGCGCCCGGCCGGTGACGATCAGGACGCGCGCCCCGGCCTCCAGGGCCCGCCGGACGTCGTCGGGGCGGGGGCCGTCGTCGTCGACGCCGACCGGGACGGTACGCAGGCCGAGGGCCGGGACCAGGTCGAGGAGGCTGCCCCAGCCCGGGTCCTCGACGGCGACGGTGTCTCCCGGTTTGAGGTGTGCGGCGAGGACCCGCTCGATCGCGTCGAGGGACCCGGACAGCACGGCGAGGGGGCCGTCCGGCACCCCGTCGGCGGCCAGTTCCGCACGCGCACGGCGGGCCAGCCCCGGTTCCAGCTCCGCGTGCCCGTACAGGACCGGCTCGCGGTCGCTCTGCTCGGCGGCGGCCGCGAACGCCTTCGCCACGGAGGGCAGCAGCGCGGGGTCCGGGTTGCCGCTCGACACGTCCCGCACGCCCTCGGGCACCTCCACCCGGATGTGCTCCCGGCCCGTGGTGGCCGGCTTGGGCCGCACCCGGCTGCCCCGGCGCCCGGCGGTCTCGATGACCCCGCGCTCCCGCAGGATCCGATAGGCGGCCGCGACGGTGTTGGGATTGACCCCCAGCCGCGCCGCCAACTCCCGCATGGGCGGCAGCAGTTGATCCGGGACCAGGTCACCGGCCCCGACCGCGCGCTCGACACTGGCCGCAATCTCCGCTGCGCCCCGACCTTCGATCCGATACTCTCCTAGCACAAAGACAAGTATGCACTAGTGCAATGGAGAACGCCATGCAGGGGACCCAGCCGACGAGGACATCCGCCGCCTACACCCCGACCGACCGCACCGTCCCCACGCGCTCCGCCGACCGGGCCTCCTACGACAAGGACCTGGTGCACTCGATACTCGACGAGGGCTACGTCTGCCATCTCGGCTTCGTCCGGGACGGCTCCCCGGTCGTGCTGCCCACGCTGTACGCCCGGGTCGGCGACCGGCTCTACGTCCACGGCTCGACGGGCTCGCGCCCCCTGCGGATGACCGGCCAGGCGGACCCGGGCCTGCCGGTGTGCCTGACGGTCACGCATGTCGACGCGCTGATCCTGGCCCGCTCGGCCTTCCACCACTCGATCAACTACCGGTCGGTGGTGGTGCACGGCGTCGCCCACGACGTGCGGGACCCGGAGGAGAAGCGGGCCGCGCTGGACGCGCTGGTCGACCACGTCGTGCCCGGCCGGGCCGCGGACTCCCGGCCGGCCAACAAGAAGGAGCTGGCCGCCACCGCCGTGATCCGCCTCGACCTGGACGAGGTCTCCGCCAAGCTCCGCACCGGCGGTGTCGACGACGAGCCCGAGGACCTCGCCCTCCCCCACTGGGCCGGCGTCGTCCCGCTGCGCAAGGGCTACGCCGCCCCGGTCGCCGACGCCGACCTCGACCCCGGCACCGAACTCCCCGACTACCTGGCGGTCCTGTGATGCTGATCCACCCCTGGGACGCGCCCCACGACGACACCGAGTGGCAACGATGGCTCGCCGTCCACGACTTCGGCCAGCTCTGCGTCAACGGCCCTGCGGGCGAGCCGCCGTTCGTCCAGCCCCTGCACTTCGTCTACGACCCCGAGCGCGGCGAGGTGCTCACCCACCTGGCCCGGCCCAACCCGCTGTGGGGCGCGCTGGAGGCGGACCCGGTGGTCCTGCTGAGCGTGGTCGACGACTACGCGTACGTGCCCGGCCCCTGGCAGGCCGACCCGGACGGCCCGTCCGAGCACGGCACGCCCACGAGCTTCTACGCGGCGGTGCAACTGCGGTGCCGGGCCCATGTCGTGGACGACCCGGCCGCCAAGGCCACGCTCCTCAACCGCCAGGTCGGCCACTTCCAGCCGGAGGGCGGCTCCGTGCCGGTGGCGGTCGGCGAGGTGCCGTACGGGCGGATGCTGTCGGGGATTCGCGGCCTGCGGCTCGAAGTGACCGGCGTGCGGGCGAAGTTCAAGTACGCGAGCCACAGGTCGGCACAGGTGCAGGACCGCATCCTGGGCGAGCTCGCCGCCCGGGGCGGCCCCGGTGACGCGGCGGCGCACGAGCACCTGCTGCGGCGACGCGGAGCCTGAGCGAGGGGCCCTTCGGCAGAGCCTTGCGGCGACGAAGGGCCCCCGGTCTCAGACGAACACCGGTTCCTCCTTCCGTACCGCCCCGCGCGCCTCGGCGGCCGCGAGACCGGCGACCGAACCGAGCATCAGCAGGGTGCCGACGAGCGTCGCCGGGGTCATCCGCTCTCCCAGCAGCGTGACGGCCAGCACGGTGGCGCTCACCGGCTCCAGCAGCATGATCACGGACACGGTGGCCGGCCGGACGACGACGGCCGCCGCGAAGTACAGGGCATAGGCGAGGGCCGTGGGCACCGCCGCGATGTAGACCAACAGGCCCAGGAGCAGGGCGGGTTCGGCGGTGTGCGGGACCAGGCCCTCGGACAGGGCGAAGGGCAGCAGGCAGAGGCTGGTGACCGCGAACGCCCCGACGGACGTACCGAAGGCGTCGGCTCCCGCGTCCGCGCCCCAGCGGCGCGTGAGCAGGGTCATCACACAGCAGCCCGCCGCCGAGACCAGCCCGAGCAGGACGCCCCAGGGACGTACGGTGGCGCCCCCGCCGCCCAGCATCAGCACCCCGAGGCCGGCGAGCGCGCCGGCGACGGCGAGGATCCCGCCGCGCCCGAGCCGCTCCCCCAGGGTCAGCCGCGCCCCGAGCGCGATGAGGACGGGCCCGGCGCCGAGGGTGACGACGGTGGCCACGGCCAGCCCGGTGGCGGCGACGGCCGCGAAATACGCTGTCTGGAACACCGCCAGACCGACGCCCGTCACCCCGATCCGCAGCGCCTTCCGGCGCAGTGGTTCGGCTACGGCGTTCCGCACACGCGGACGAGCGCGGCGGGCGGCGAGCAGCAGGACCAGTCCGGCCGCGCACCGCCAGAAGGACAGGGCTACGGGTCCCAGGTCACTGGACCGGTAGGCCATCGAGGCGACCGCGCCCGCGGTGCCCCAGGCGGTTCCGGCGACGATCAGATAGAGGAGGCCTCGCCCGACGGGCAGGCCGGAGACAGGATTCGACACGCGTTCTCTCCGCAGACGCGCGTGGCGCGCTCAAGGGGCGCACCGTGCGCGGAAGTTCGGGGAAGGACACCCGCTCGGCGGGGTCCACGGACTTCGTCTGCGGGCAGCACCGTCCGCCCGGCGTCGGGCCGGGCTCAGGGGTGTTCCGAGGACACCCCGGTTTTCCGGAGGCCCGCCTCAGGCGGCCGGAGGCGGAAGGACGAGCGCGTTCGTGTGCATGGCGGGCAGGCTATGCGGCGGTTTCGCGCGCCGACAACTCACTTTCCGCGCCACCGCTCGCCACCGGATCCGTCGAGCCCTTGGCCGGCGCCGACGACTGCGCGATGAACGCGCCGGCCAGCACGATCGCGCCGCCGACGATCTGCGGGGCCGAGAGGTGCTCGCCGAGCAGGATCCAGGCGAGGACGGTGGCGACGACCGCCTCCAGGCAGGCCACGACTCCGGCGACCTGCGGGGAGAGCCGACGCACCGAGCGCACTCCGGTGACGTAGGCGACGACAGTGGCGAAGAGCACGATCCAGGCCAGCAGCAGACCGCCGGAGACCGCCGTGCCGTCCATGTCCGCGGCGCGGCCGAGCACGGACCAGTCCAGCTGCCAGGGACGCGCCACGACGGTCAGGACGGCGGTGCCGACGAGGAAGCCGTAGGCGATGACACCGAGCGGATCGGGTGCCCGGTCGCCGGAGTCGCCGCCCTGGTCGGACAGGACGAAGTAGCCGGCCTGGCAGCAGGCGGCGCCGAGGGCGAGGAGCAGCCCGAGGGCGTCGAAGCTGAGACCCGACCAGACCTCGACCACGCAGGCCAGCCCGCCGACCGCGAGCACGACGCCGAGCGCGGCGGCACGCGTCACCGACCGCCGCTGCACGAACCGCACCCAGCCGAGCACGAGAGCGGGCGCGAGGTACTCCACGAGCAGGGCGACACCGACGGGAATGCGGGAGATCGCGGCGAAGTAGCAGGCCTGGACTCCCGCCACGGCGAGCAGGCCGAAGCCGAGGAGCAGACCGGGACGGCTGCGCAACAGTCCGCGGTGGCGCACGGCCAGCGGCAGCATCACCAGGGCGGCGCCCGCCACCCGCAGCCACACCACGTGCAGCGGGTCGAGACCCGCCTCGATCAGCGGTTTGGCCGCCACACCGGATCCGCCGAAGGCGAGCGCGGACACGAGCGCGAGGCTCAGCCCCGTGCCCCTGTTCCGGTGGTTCTGGATGCTCTCAGACGTATGCACGGGCACATGATGGCAGGCGGCGACATGAGCGTCATCCCGCATGACACCTGTCTCACCGAGCGGACCGGATCAAGGGGCGGGCACGCTCGGATCGACGGCGCGCGGCCAGAAGGGGCGCGCGGCCGAACGACGCGCGTTGTCAGACGGCCCGTCGTGAGCGGCTGTCGATCCGCGCGAGCAGCGCACGGGCGTCGACCCCGGCGCGCTCCAGCACCTCGACCGCCCGAGCCTCCGGGTCGACGACGATCGCGGCGAGCAGGTCCAGGCCGAGGGGCGGGCCGCCGCCGCGTCGGTCGGCGCGCGCACGGGCGTACTCCATCGCCCCGGCGGCCAGCGGCGAGTAGCCCTCCGCACGGGTCACCACGGGTACGGCGCCGGAGTCCTCCACGCTGCCCTGCCAGCGCAGGCCGTAGCCGATGCTGCGCTGCACGAGATAGCCGAGCAGGCGGGCGAACTGCGGTTCGGCGTCGAAGACGGTCCGCACCCCGGGGTCCAACTCCAGGAGCGAGTGCAGCAGATGAGCCGTGTCGATCTGCCGGTCCCCGTCCCTGACCGCCCGCCGCCGGGCACCGGAGACCACCGCTGCCAGCTCCGCGCCGAGGCTGGCATCGCCGTCCGTGTGGACCGGGCGCCGGCTGCCGGGCTGGAGGGCCGACTGCCGGGGGATACGGGGGTGCACATCCCCTACCTCATCAGCCCCGCCCTCTTCGGTCATCCACGAAAGGAAGCATTTCCGCGTCCCACGGGAAGGGGACCCGGACAGCCACGATCTCCTCCTTACGGATGAGATCACGCCCTTCCGCCCACGAAGGGCGCGCGCCGCCTTGCCCTGCGCCCCGCACGCAACCGGGATGCGCCGCCGTTCGTCCCATACGGAGATGGAGAGCAGGTGTTGGCTGGTGGCGCTGCCGGCTGTCGACGGCAAGCAGTACGTGTACCGGGTGTACGCCCCGGAGGACGCGCTGCTCGCCGACCTGTTCTGGGACGCCTGGCACTGCCACGACGAGAGTGCGTTCCCGCGCGCGTGGGACCTGTTCGACGCGGCCGTGATAGAGCGCGTGGGCTGACCCATCCTGACGGTTCGTCAGTATTGAATGTTCCGGGTCCTGCCGCTACGTTCCGCGACACCGTAGCCCGTCACGAAGAGGTGGTCGCATGGCCGAAGTCAGCGCGGAGTCCCGCATCGGGGCACCGGCCGAGAAGGTGTGGGCCCAGCTCACGGACTGGCCCTCGTACGGGGAGTGGAACGCCACCCACACGAGTTTCCCCAAGGGCGGCCCCACGGTCCTGGAAGCGGGCGCGACCTTCCAGGAGAACATGAAGATGATGGGCTTCCCGGCCGAGGTCGAGTGGACCGTCGAACAGGCGGAACCGGCCCGGGTGCTCGCCCTCCGCGGCAAGGGCCCGATGTCGGTGACCGTCGCCACGCGCTACACCCTGGTCCCGGACGGCGACGCCACGCTGGTCCGCATCGACGGGGAGTTCACGGGCGCCGCGGTCTCCCTGATGGCGGGCAAGCTCAAGGACTCGGCGACCGCCGCGCTGAACGAGTCGCTGCGGAAACTGGCGGGCCTGGTGGGCTGACGCCCCGACGCCCCACGAGAAAACGAAGAGGCGCCCCGCGGGAACGTTCCCGCGGGGCGCCTCTTCAGAGCCGTAGGACCGTCAGTCCTCGTCGGCCAGGATCAGGTACAGCTTCTTGCGGGCGTCGTTGATGACGCCGAGCGCCTTCTCACGCTGCTCCTTGCTGCCGGTCTTCCAGACCTGCCCGAAGGCCTCCATCAGACCGAAGCCGGCCTGCCGGATCTCACCGAGGGCTTCCCAGTCGACGCCACGGGAGGCTTCCTCCCAGGGCGCGTCGGGGCCCTCTTCGGCCGCCTCGCGGCCGGCGTCGGTGAGCGAGAACAGCTTCTTGCCGCCCTCGGACGCACTGGTGATCAGGCCCTCGTCCTCCAACAACTGGAGGGTGGGGTACACCGAGCCCGGACTGGGCTTCCACGCCCCGCCACTGCGCTCGGCGATCTCCTGGATCATCTCGTAACCGTGCATGGGCCGGTCCTTCAGCAGGGCCAGGATCGAGGCGCGCACGTCACCGCGCCGCGCCCTCCCCCGAGGTCCACCCCGCCCCCTGGGCCCCCAGGGCCCGGGACCGAAGCCCGGTCCGCCGAAGCCGGGACCACCGGGGCCACCCGGCCCGAAGGGCCCGAAGGCACCTCGCAGGCCCTCGAAACCGCCTCGGCCCGGACGCCCGGCTCCACCATGTCCACGCTCGTATCCGTGGCTGTGCATCGCCATCACTCCATTCCATCGTTGATCTGTCGCGATACCTCAACGATATATCGGAATAGTTCGCATGGCAAGACTCGAAAACGCTTGGACGGGACGATGCCGAGCTTGTAGCGTGCGGTCGACCGCGACACCGCCCGAGGAGGTGAGACCCATGAACGCTGTATCGACGTGGGTGCTCCCCCTTCCGGTCACGGTCGGGCGATCGACGTAGGTGTCGCCGGGAGCGCCTCCCCCATCAGGCACTCCCGAAAGGCACCACCTCATGTTCGACGTGATCATCGCCGGGTGCGGACCGACCGGCGCGACGCTGGCCGCCGAACTCCGGCTGCACGATGTGCGGGTACTCGTTCTGGAGCAGGAGACCGAGCCCGTGTCGTTCGTCCGCATCGTCGCTCTGCACATGCGCAGCCTCGAACTGATGGCGATGCGCGGACTGCTGGACCGCGTGCGCGAACACGGACGGCGGCGCCCTGCCGACGGGCTCTTCGCCGCCATCGACAAGCCGGCGCCCCAGGGCCTGGATCCCGCGTACGCGTATCTGCTGGGCATCCCGCAGCCGGTCATCGTCCAGCTGCTCGAAGAGCATGCGACCCGACTGGGTGCGCAGATCCGGCACGGCGCCACGGTGGTCGGTTTCGAGCAGGACGACGAGGGGGTGACCGTCGAGACGGCCGACGGCCGACAGCTGCGTTCGCGCTGGCTCGTCGGCTGTGACGGCGGGCGCAGCAGGGTGCGCAAGCTGCTCGGCGTCGGCTTCCCCGGTGAACCCTCCCGGACCGAGACCCTGATGGGCGAGATGGAAGTGGGGGTGCCCCGCGAGGAGATCGCCGCCAAGGTGACCGAGATCGGCGCGATGGACAAGCGCTTCTGGCTCAGGCCCTTCGGCGAGCGGGCGTACAGCATCGTCGTCCCCGTCGTCGTCCCGGCCGCGGGAGTCGGCGATCGCGCGGAACCGCCCACTCTCGACGACTTCAGACAACAGCTGCGCGCCGTCGCCGGCACCGATTTCGGCGTGCACTCCCCGCGCTGGCTGTCCCGCTTCGGGGACGCCACCCGGCTGGCCGACCGCTACCGGGTCGGGCGGGTGCTCCTCGCCGGCGACGCGGCACACATCCATCCGCCCACCGGCGGGCAGGGCCTCAACCTGGGCATCCAGGACGCGTTCAACCTCGGCTGGAAACTGGCCGCACGGATCCGCGGCTGGGCGCCGGAAACGCTGCTGGACACCTACCAGACCGAACGCCGTCCGGTCGCCGAGGACGTGCTGGACAACACCCGCGCCCAGACGGAACTGCACTCCACCGAACCGGGCCCCCGGGCCGTGCGCAGGCTGCTCACCGAACTGATGGACGTCGACGAGGTCAACCGCCGGCTCTTCGAGAAGATCACCGCGACCGGCATCCGCTACGACGTCGGCGAGGGCCCCGACCTGCTCGGCCGCCGCCTGCCCGACATCGACGTACGACACGGCCGTCTCTACGCCCTGCTGCATCGCGGCCGCGGCCTGCTGCTGGACCGCACGGAACGCCTGACCGTGGGCGGCTGGTCGGACCGGGTCGATCACCTCGCGGACCCCACCGCGGCACTGGATGTTCCCTGCGTCCTGCTACGCCCCGACGGCCACGTCGCCTGGATCGGCGACGATCAGCGGGACTTGGACGCCCACCTCTCCCGCTGGTTCGGCGAGCCCGCCTCCTGACCAGGGATCGCGGACAGATCAGCCGTGGGCGGTCCTCACCGACCCTCCGTTACAGTCGCGCTGGTGACCGAGCCCTCCTATCTCGCCGCGATCCGGGAGTCGTACGACACCGTCGCCGCCGCCTACCTGACCGTCGTCAAGCGCCCCACGGAACTGGATCCGCTGTCCCGCGCGCTGCTCACCGCGTTCGCCGAGGTCGTGCGGACGGACGACCTCGGGCCGGTGGCGGATCTGGGGTGCGGTCCCGGGCTGGTCACGGCGCACCTGGCGGACCTGGGAGTACGGGTGTTCGGCGTCGACCTGTCGCCGCGGATGATCGAGCTCGCCCGGCGGGCACGTCCGGGTCTGGACTTCAGGGTCGGGTCGATGACCGCCCTGGAGACCGGCGACGGCGAACTCGGTGGCGTCCTGGCCTACTACGCCACGCACCACACACCCCCCGACTCCCTGCCGGCGGTGTTCGCCGAGTTCCACCGCACGCTGGCACCCGGCGGCCGTCTGATGCTGGCCGGTCACGTGGGCGACGGCGAGCGTCTGCGTCCGACGGAGGCGTACGGCGGCCACCCCGTCTCCTACGAGTCGCATCTGCTGCCGCCGGACCGGATCGCCGGGCTGCTGGCAGAGGCCGGGTTCGTCGTCACCGCGCGGCTGGTGCAGGAGCCCACCGAGGGAGCCACCCGGCGGAGCGGTACCTTCCTGGCCCGCAAAACCGGGGCGTGACGACGGTAACGGCCCCCGAAATCGGTCCACTCAACCGTAATTGGCCTTGGTCCGTCGGCCTCGGGATGGCCCAGCATCAAGGCATGCGCATCCGAATCGTCGACGCCTTCACCGACCGTCCCTTCGCCGGCAACCCGGCCGGGGTCCTGATCCTCGACGCCTTCCCGGACGACGAGCGGCTCCAGAAGATCGCCCTGGAGGTCAACCACGCCGAGACCGCCTTCGCCCACCGCCTGCCCGAGGGCGGCGAGGCCGACTGGGCGCTGCGCTGGTTCACGCCCACCGCCGAAGTGAACATGTGCGGCCACGCCACCCTCGCCACGGCTCATGTCCTGTACTCCACCGGTGCCCACGAGGGACCGGTGCGGTTCGCCACCCGCAGCGGTGTCCTGGTCGCCGCTCCCGGTGCGGACGGCTCGATCACCCTGGACTTCCCGACGGCGCCGCTCACCGCCGTAGAACTGCCGCCCGGGGTGACGGAGGCGCTCGGTGCCGAGGCGCTCACCGCCTTCGACACCGGTCCGAACATCGGGGATCTGCTGGTCGAGGTCGCCGACGAGAAGACCGTGCACGCCCTCGCCCCGGACCTCAAGTCCCTGGGCGCCCACTCCGAGCGCGGGATCATCGCCACCGCCCGCGCCGAGGACCCCGGCCGGGGCTACGACTTCGTCTCCCGCTGCTTCTTCCCGAACATCGGCATCGACGAGGACCCGGTCACCGGCAGCGCCCACACCGCGCTCGCCCCGTACTGGTCCGAGCGCCTCGGCCGCACCGAGCTCACCGGCCTCCAGGCCTCCCCCCGCTCCGGCCGCGTCCGCACCGAACTGCGGGGCGAGCGCACCCTGTTGAGCGGTCGCGCGGTGACGGTGATCGACGGCGAGCTGCTCGCCTAGGACGGGAGAGAGCTGCCGTCAGCACGGGGAGAGAGCTGCCGTCGGGTCACGCCGTCGGCAGCCAGCCCACCTTCCCGGCGAGCAACGCGTATCCGACGAACGCCCCGATGTCGAGCAGGGAATGGGCCACCACCAGGGGCCCCACCCGCCCCCAGCGGCGGTACAGGTACACGAACACCACGCCCATCACCATGTTGCCGATGAAGCCCCCGATGCCCTGGTAGAGGTGGTACGAGCCGCGCAGTACCGAACTGGCCACCAGCGCGGTGCCCGGCGTCCAGCCCAACTGGCCGAGCCGGCGCAGCAGATAGCCGACCACGATGACCTCTTCGAGGATCGCGTTCTGCATCGCCGACAGGATCAGCACCGGGTACTTCCACCAGACCTCGGGCAGCGCCTCGGGGACCACGGTGAGGTTGAAGCCGAGACCGCGCGCGGCCAGGTAGAAGGCGATTCCGGTACTGCCGATCACCGCGGCGATCCCGGCCCCGCGGCCGAGGTCCGGCCAGGGCCGGGTGCGGTCGAAGCCGAGGGTGCGCAGGCCCTGGCCCTCGCGCAGCAGAAAGTGCGCGACCAGGGCGACGGGCACCAGCGCCGAGGTGATCCCGAACAGCTGCCAGGCGAGATCCAGCCACGGCCGGCCGGGCGCGGCCGACGCGTTGAGCGTGGCCGCCTGGTCCTTGAGACCTCCCGGCCTGGTGACCGATCCGACAAAGCTGATCAGAGCGGATACACCGCTCGCACCGAGCGAGACTCCCAGAACGAGCAGGACCTCGTCCCGGAGGATCCGTCGCGAGAGCCGCTCCGGAGGAGAAGATTCGGCCACCGGGCCCGTCTCTGACTGCACACCTGACTCCAGTTCAGTATTCCCGCCGCATCCCCATCGCCGTCCCGCTAAGGTCTCGAAACCACATACGAACATCGTGCGCGACAGGCCGTCGGGGGGACGGACGCCGTACGGGGCGTACCTCCCTCCTGCCTGCCGTACGGCCGGACTCCGGCCGAGGTTCCGCAGGCCGACTGGGAGGGGCACCACCGTCATGGGACGTCACAGCTTGCCCGATCAGTATGGGGCGGGCGCCGGCGACCCCCGGCCCCGGACGCATCGTCGTGCGGTGATCCTGGCGACGGCCCTCGTCCTCACCGTCGCCGGCGGCACGGCGGCCGCCGTCCGGGGCGGGCTGTTCTCCTTCGGCGCCTCCTGCCAGGACGACCCCGTACGGCTGCGGCTCGCCGCCTCCCCCGACCTGGCTCCCGCGCTGCGGACCGCGGCGCAGCGGGCGCGGGACGACGACCTGACCTCCGACGGACGGTGTCTGGCGGTCGCGGTGAGCGCCCGGGACGCGTACAAGGTGGCGGACGAACTGCTGGCGGGTGAGAAGAGCGATTTCCAGGTGTGGGTGCCGGACTCGGATCTGTGGGTCCAGCGGCTGCGGACGGACCGCGGCGGGTCGGACGTGTCCCAGGTGGGCAATGTCGCCTCCACCCCGATCGGGATGGCGATGGTGCCGGCCGCCGCGAAGTCGCTGGGCTGGCCGAAGAAGACGTACAGCTGGTCGGAACTGGCCGGCGCGGCCCTGCGGAACGACTCGCTCAGGCTCGGCGCGGCCGATCCCGCGCGCAGCGCGACCGGGCTGCTCGCGCTCACGCGGCTGGCCGGTTCCGCCGCCGGGAGCGCGGGCGGCGACACCCGGGCCGCGGCGATGATGAAGGCCCTGTCCCAGCGCACCTCCGACACCGACGGGCAGGTCCTGGACACACTGCCGCGCGACTCCTCGGGCACCGAACAGGGCAACCCGAAGCGGAACCAGGCGCTGGTGCTCACCGAGCAGGCCGCGTTCGCGTACAACTCCGCCGACGGCGGCGGCAGCCTGGACTTCTTCTACCCGAAGGACGGTTCGCCCCGGCTCGACTATCCGTACACGCTGGTCGACGGGTCGGGGCTGACGACCGACGAGAGCCGGGCCGCGATCCGGTTCATGAACTATCTGGACCGGCCGGCGCAGCGGCAGTTGCTGGAGAGCCGCGGCTTCAGGACGTCGGACGAGAGGGTGGCGGACACACTGGTCAGGGGTGCCGGCGGCAGTCGTCCGCAGCCGTACGAGGCACCCGTCGTCCAGCCGGCGCCCGAGACCGCGCTCGACGAGACCCTGGGCGTGTGGACGATCACGGTGCAGAGCGCCCGGATCACCACGGTCGTGGACGCCTCCTCGTCGATGTCGGAGCGGGTGCCGGGCACGGACCGGTCGCGGATGGACGTCACCAAGGCGTCCCTGCTCCAGGCTCTGGCCACGTTCACGCCCGAGGACGAGATCGGGTTGTGGGACTTCTCCACGCGGCTGGACGGCGCCAAGGACCACCGCGTCCTCGTGCCGACCCGCCGGCTGGGCGACCGGGTGGACGGCGGCACCCAGCGCGAGCGCCTCTCGGCCGCGTTCAGCGACCTGGCGCCGGTCCCCGACGGTGCCACCGGCCTGTACGACACCACGCTCGCCGCGTACAGGGCGGCCACCTCCTCCTATGTCGAGGGGAAGTTCAACGCGCTGGTGGTGCTGACCGACGGGGTGAACCAGGACCCGGGCGGCATCGCGCGCGCCGACCTCGTCGCCCGGCTGGAGCGGCTCACCAACCCCGAGCGCCCGGTCCCCCTGATCATGATCGCCGTGGGCCCGGACGCCGACCGCGAGGACGCCGAACTGATCGCCCGGTCCACCGGCGGCTCCGGCCAGCAGGTCGACGACCCCTCCCAGATCCACTCGGTCATCCTCAAGGCCGTCGTCGCGGCGGGCACCCGGGACACCGACGGGCGCTGACCCCCGGGACCAGGGACCCCGGGGCACTCACCCCAGCGGCACCGGTTCCGGCAGCCCCACCGGCCAGGTGTGCACCGGCTCGCCCTTGTGCATCAGCTCGCGGTAGCGGCGGGTCGTGGCGGCGAGCGCGGCATCGCGGGAGAGTCCGGTCTCCAGGGCCCGGTGGAACGTGGCCGACTGCCACGACGCGCCGTTGACCCGGCGCCGGCACCGCTCCTCGATCACGCCGAGGTAGTGGTCGCGGTCGGCGGGTTCGACGCCCCACGCGTCCAGCCCGGCCTCGGCGAGCGGCAGCAGTTCGTCGCGTACGAGACTGACGGCGTCGATCTCGTACGTCCCGCCGTACCGGCCCCCTCGGGGCCAGACGAGCCGCGCGTCGATCCCGTACCGGCACGCGGCGTCGAAGTTGGCCGCGGCCGTCTCGAACGGCATCCGGGTCCACACGGGCCGCGACTCCTCGGCCAGAGCGCGGACGACGCCGTAGTAGAAGGCCGCGTTGGCGACGACGTCGGTGACGGTGGGGCCGGCGGGCAGGACGCGGTTCTCGACGCGCAGATGCGGGACGCCGTCGGCGATGCCGTAGACCGGGCGGTTCCAGCGGTAGACGGTGCCGTTGTGCAGGACGAGTTCGGAGAGCTTCGGGACGCCCCCGGCGTCGAGGACGGCCAGCGGGTCCTCGTCGTCGCAGATCGGCAGCAGGGCGGGGTAGTAGCGCAGGTTCTCCTCGAAGAGGTCGTACGCCGAGGAGACCCACCGTTCGCCGAACCAGGTCCGCGGCCGCACCCCCTGGGCCTGGAGCTCGGGCGGGCGGGTGTCGGTGGACTGCTGGAACAGCGGCGGCCGGGACTCGCGCCACAGCTCCCGCCCGAACAGGAAGGGGGAGTTGGCGCCGACGGCTATCTGCGCGGCGGCGACGGCCTGCGCGGCGTTCCACACGTCAGCGAAGCGGCCCGGGGTGACCTGGAGGTGCAGTTGCACCGAGGTGCAGGCGGCCTCGGGCGCGATGGACTTCGAGGTGCAGGTCAGCCGCTCCACGCCGTCGATGTCGAGGGCGAACTCCTCGCCCCGGGCGGCGACGATCTGGTCGTTGAGCAGTGCGTAGCGGTCGACGTCGGAGAGATTGGAGGACACCAGGTCGTCCCGGTCGAGCGTCGGCAGAATGCCGATCATCACGATTCCCGCGTCGAGTTCACCGGCTTTCCTGTCGGCATATGCCAGCGAGGTGCGGAGTTCCTCGGAGAGCCGATCGAATACCCGGCCTCCCAACCGGTGGGGAGCTATGTTGACTTCCAGGTTGAACATGGCGAGTTCTGTTTGGAAATCTCGGCTTGCGATACGTTCGAGCACCTGCGCGTTGAGCATTTTCGGCATGCCGTCCGCACCCGTGAGATTCAATTCGATCTCCAGCCCCATGAGGTTCTTGGGGCGGTCGAACCGCTTCTCGGCCAGGAGTCGCTCCAGCCCCGTCAGGCACTGTCGGAGCTTGTCGCGGTAGCGCTGGCGATCGGACAGGTCGAACTGGCCTGCCACGACCTTCTCCCCCATCGAAGCGTCCCTCCTCGGATGGGCGGGCCATCAATCCGGCCGCCGGTCGGTCCCGGGTCAGGTGGGATGATGCCCAGCGAGGACGATCGATAACGTCCCGGACGGGCCCGGAAGCCGCTACTCTGGCGGATGTGACCGGTGGCACATTCACCGGGCATGGTGCAGTGTGCGGTTTCGAGTTCCCCGAGAAACTCGTGAAAAACGCCGACGAGAATGGGCCGACCGCCGCCGGAGCATTACCCGAGGTCATCACTGTGCGCCCGGCCTGGAATCGGGATGATTCCCGCGAATCGCCGACCGAATGAACCCTTGCCCGACCCGGCGAAAGCGGCTAGACGAAACATCGTCTGAACATGTGTCGTATAAACTCCGCGAACAAGGCAGAAGGCCGGCGCTCGGGCCCTCGAACCTGCCGTCGGGTGACGTGCGGCAGGCCTCACCCGCACCCCTTGGTCACCGGACCACGACTCCGGCCTCTCTGACCCCGTGAGCTGACAGCGCCGTCCGCCCCCGCCCCGCCCGCGCGCCCCCGTGCCTGTCGAATGAGAGGCGACCCACCATGCCTTTGCGTGTCCCCCCGGCTCCCGCGCCCGCCCTGCGTTCCGTCCTCACCGCCCTCGGTTCCCCCACCGCGGTCCGCGAGGCCCGTACCCCTTCCCTGCTCCACGCGAAGGGACCGGCCACGCCCGAACTTCCGCTGCCCGTGCACATCCTCGACGGCGTCGATCCGGCGGGCGTCCCCGCCACGCGGCTGGCCGGCTGGCGCTTCCTGATCAACTGCGGCGGCCGTGCGGCGGCCGCGGCCGAGACCATGCTGACGCCGGACGGCTGGACCTTCTCGCACTTCTTCGAGGGCCCGTACATCGCCTCCACCGAGCGCGCGCTGCGCCAGGCCGAGGCCATGACACAGGCGTACCAGCCGCGCCTGCTGTCCATCCCCGGCCTGTACATGCTCACGCTCTGGCTGCACGGCGACTGCGCCTCCGACGCCGCCACCGGCCACCCCGCCGCCACCGACCTGCTCGTCCCCCTGGCTCCGGCACCGCCCGGTATCGCCGCCCACCGGCCGCACCGGGTCTCCGAGCTCCTCCCGGTGCTGACCCACCGGGTGACCCCGAGCCCGGCCCCGCTGCTCGGCTCACCGGCCTGAGATTCCGCGCACCGCCCTCGTACCCCGCCGCCGAATTCCCGGTAGCGGGGTACGACTGTGTATTCGGCACCCATAGAGTCGTCCTCGCACAATCCCCCGGAACCTCTATTGCTCGTACGAGCGGTTAAAGGCTCGAACGAGCCGGGACGCGCCCCTTACCCGCACGGACTAGCCTCTTCCGGCCATCCCGAACCACCCGAAGGGACAGTGCAGTTGGGATGAACCATCCGAACGCGGGATGCGTCATCAACCTGTGAAGAGATGGTGATGCGAAATCCCTGCGGATTGACGCCCGTGGGGCAACACTGGGTTCGGACCGAGTTTCGCAACGGGGGACCGAGATGACCACGACACAGCGAGAGATCCCACCAATGTGCCAGCACCAGCCACCGTGTCCGACAGCCGAATCCGCCGACCGGGAATCCGCCCGCCTCATGGCACACCACCCGGAGCAGGGCTGGAGTCTGCTGTGCAACGGCGTTCTGCTCTTCGAGGACACCGGTGAGCTCCTGCCGGACGGACGGGTCATCGCTCCGCACCGCCCGCTGGGCGGCGTGCAGGTGATGACGGCCGCCTGAGCGGCACGGGCGGTGGACCCCGCCGCCCGCGGTACTCCAGGGGCCGGCTCGCAGCAACCGACTGCGCACCGGCCCCGACGCATGTCCAGGGTCGATCACTCCCTGTAATCCCTTGTGTGTACCCCCACTTTCCGGAAGACTCCTGGAAGTTTCGTGGACCTGCTCGACGAGCAGGGACTCCGACGGAGGTGGGGAAGTGACAGCACGCGAGGCCGACGCCGAGCCGGCGCACGAGGCCCGGGGCAAGGTCACCATCACGGAGATCGCCCGGGAGGCCGGAGTCTCGGTACCGACGGTCTCCCGGGTCGTCAACGGACGGTCCGACGTGTCGCCGTCGACCCGGGCCCGGGTCGAGGACCTGCTGCAACGGTACGGCTACCGCAAGCGCCCGGCCGCCCCCGGCACCCGCGCCGCGCTGCTCGACCTCGTCTTCAACGACCTGGACAGCCCCTGGGCGGTGGAGATCATCCGAGGTGTCGAGGAGATCGCCCACGCCTCCGGCGTCGGCACGGTCGTCTCGGCGATCCACGGGCGCACCGGCGACGCCCGTGAATGGCTGCGCAATCTGCGCGCCCGCGCCTCCGACGGCGTCATCCTCGTCACCTCGGCCCTGGAGCCGGTCCTGCACGAGGAACTGCGCATCCTCGGCGTCCCGCTGGTGGTCGTCGACCCGGCGGGCTCCCCCGCCTTCGACGTCCCCACCATCGGCGCCGCCAACTGGTCGGGCGGCATGGCGGCCACCGAGCACCTGCTGTCCCTGGGGCACCGCAGGATCGGCCTGATCGCGGGCCCGCCCCGGCTGCTGTGCTCCCGGGCCCGCTTCGACGGCTACCGCGCGGCCCTGGAGGGAGCCGGTCTCGCCGTCGACGGCTCCCTCGTGGTCCCCGGCGACTTCCATCCCGAGTCCGGGTTCACCGGCTGCAACGCCCTGCTGGACCTGCCCGAGCCGCCGACCGCGCTGTTCGCGGCCAGCGACCAGATGGCGCTGGGCGCGATCGAGGCGCTCAGGCGGCGCGGGCTGCGGGTCCCCGAGGACATGAGCGTCGTCGGTTTCGACGACCTTCCGGAAGTCCGCTGGTCGGCGCCGCCGCTGACGACGGTGCGTCAGCCGCTCGCCGACATGGGCAAGCTGGCCGTCCGCACGGTGCTGCGTCTGGCCCGAGACGAACAGCCCGACTCCCCGCGGATCGAGCTGGGCACGGAGCTGGTGGTCCGGGCGAGCACGGCCCCCGTCTGACCGTCGACGCCCCCCGCGCACAGGCGTTCCCGGGTGCCCTCCCCTAGGGGGCACCCGGGAACGGTCCGCGATGCCGACGTCTACTTCTTCAGCGCCTCCCGTATCGCGAAGTACGCCGGCTTCGGCGCCAGTTGCTCGTCCCACGGCAGTGCCGCGCCCTCGCCGTCGAAGAACGCCGGGATCCACGAGTACTTGTCGGTGTAGTCCCACAGGGTGATGCCCACGCACCGGCGCACCGCGAGGCAGGCCTCGGTGACGTCCCGGTACCAGTCGGCCTGCTGGGCCAGTTTCTCCTCGGTCGCCGGCAGGATCATCCGGATGTCGACCTCGGTGAGCGCGGTGTCGAGCCCGAGCCGGGAGAAGCGGCGGAGGTTGTCCTCCAGGGTGGTGGGATAGCCGTACTGGAGTGCCAGGTGGGCCTGGAGACCGATGCCGTCGAGCGGGACGCGCTGGGCCTTGAGCTGCTTGGCCAGGGTGTAGTAGGCGTCGCTCTTCGGGCCGACCGCCTCGATGTTGTAGTCGTTGAGGTAGAGCCTGACCTTCGGATCGGCCTGGCGGGCCCAGCGCAGGGCGTCGGCGATGTAGCCGGGGCCGAGCGTCTTGTAGAAGATCGTCTCGCGGTAGGTTCCGTCCTCGTTGAAGGCCTCGTTGACCACGTCCCAGGCGAAGACCTTGCCCCGGTAGTGCCGTACCTCGGTCTGGATGTGGTTCTTCAGTACGGCCCTGAGCTCGGGCGCGGTCCACTCGCGCGAGGTCAGCCAGTCGGGCAGCTGGCTGTGCCAGACGAGCGTGTGGCCGCGCACCTTCTGCCGGTTGGCCCGGGCGAGGTTCACGATCTCGTCGCCCTGGGAGAAGTCGAACACGCCCTGCTCGGGCTCGGTGGCGTACCACTTCATGCCGTTGCCCGGGGTGATCTGGTCGAACTCGCTGCCGAGGATGGCCTTGTACGGCTCGTCGACCAGCTCGGGGTTGTCGGTGGCGCTGCCGTAGTAGCGGCCGTGGCGCTGGGCGAGTTCGGCGAGGGTGGGCTGCTTGCCGTGGGCCTGGGCGGAGGTGTTGCCCAGGGCCCGGTCGGGGGCCGTGTCACGGGCCTGGGCGGCGGGTGCGCCGATCCCGGCGGCGACCAGGATCGCGGCGGCGGCGCCGACGAGTCTGAGACGGTTGGTGCGCATGGTGCGACTCCTCACGTGCGGGTGTGTGGGCGAGCCGTACGGCCGCGGGCAGCGGGGTCATCCCTTGGTGGCGCCCGCGGTGAGTCCGCCGACGAGCTGGCGCTCGGCGACCGAGTAGAAGGCGAGGGCGGGGACCATCGCCAGGACGAGATAGGCGAAGACACGGGCGTACTCGGCGGAGTACTGGCCCTGGAACTGCTGGACGCCGATCGGCAGCGTCCACCAGGTGCTGTCGGTGAACACCAGCAGCGGCAGCATGAAGTTGTTCCAGCTGGTGACGACGGCGAGCACCGAGACCGTGCCGAGCGCCGGCCGGGCCATGGGCAGCAGCACCCGCCAGAAGAAGCCGAAGGAGCTGCACCCGTCGAGGGTGGCCGCCTCTTCCAACTCGCCCGGGATCTCACGGAAGAACGCGCGCAGGATGATGATCGTCATCGGCAGCCCGAACGCGGCCTGCGGCAGGATCACCCCGAGCGGGTTGTCCAGCAGGCCCAGGGAGCGCAGCAGCAGGAACAGCGGCAGGGCCGCCACCGCGAAGGGGAACATCAGCCCCATCGTGAAGAAGGTGAACAGCACCTCCCGCCCTCGGAAGGCGAACCGGGCGAAGGAGAAGGCGGAGAGCGCGGACACCGCCACCAGGAGCACGGTCGTCCCCACCGCGATCAGGGTGCTGTTGCCGACCAGCCGCCAGAAGTCGCCACCGCCGAGGATGTCGGTGTAGTTGCCGGCCAGCCAGTGTTCGGGAAGCCCGAAGGGGTTGCTGGAGAGCTCGGCGGTGGACTTGAAACCGGACAGGACCGCGTACACCAGCGGCACGATCATCAGCGCGCCGACGAGGACGAGGATCAGGTGCAGTGGCAGGGTCCGTGCCGTGGTCTTGCTGCGGCTCACTTGCCGTCTCCCCTCATCGTCGTGGTGGCCCCTTCGAGGTCGCGGCGGAGCACGAACCGCTGGTAGGCGAGGGCGAAGACGAGGCAGATGCCGAACATGACCACGCTGATCGCGCTGGCGTAGCCGACCTGGTAGCGCTTGAAGCCGTACTGGAACATGGTCACGGCCATGGTCTCGGAGTGGTGGTCGGGACCGCCTTGAGTGATCACCCACACCAGGTCGAAGAGCTGGATCGAGCCGATGACGGACAGGAAGATGCTGATGCGCAGGGTGGGCGCGAGCAGCGGCAGGGTGACGTTGCGGAACCGCTGCCAGGGGCTGGCGCCGTCGATCAGCGCGGCCTCGGTCAACTCCTTCGGGATGGACTGGAGTCCGGCCAGGTAGAGCATCATGTGGAAGCCGAAGTACTTCCACATCATGACCAGGAAGAGGGTCGCCATGACGTAGGAGGGATCGGCGAACCACTCCCCGCCCAGCCCGTCGAGGCCGATGCCGCCCAGGAGATGGTCGGCCAGTCCGTCGTCCGGGGCGAAGATCATGGCGAACAGCACGCCGGTGATGGCCTCGGACAGGACGTAGGGCGCGAAGAACAGCATCCGGTAGACCGCCCGGCCGCGCAGCCGCTGGTTCAGCAGCACCGCCATGGCGAGCGCGAACGGCAGTTGGAGCGCGAGCGAGAGCAGCACCAGGACGAGGCAGCGCCACAGGTCGCCGAGGAAGACCGGGTTGTCGAAGAGCTGGGTGAAGTTGTCGGTGCCGATGTAGTCGGAGGGCATGCCGAAGCCGCCCCAGCGGAAGAAGGCGGCGTACAGCGCGAACAGCATCGGCAGCAGGACCAGCCCGATGAACAGCACCAGGGCGGGCACCTGGAAGCCGACCGCGGTCAGCCAGTGCAGCACGCGCCGACGGACCCGCCCCCGGGCCCTGACCGTCTCCGGGGGCGGGTGGTCTGCGTCGGGACCGCTCCGCTTGTCTGCGAGGAACGTGGAGGTCATCGCCGGCTACTGCTCTTCCTTCGTGGTCTGCGTGATCGACTGGGCGACCTGCTCGGGGGACTTGGAGCCGGCGATCAGCGCCGCCACGCTGTCGTTGACCTCCTGGCCGACGGCGGGCGCGTACGCCTGGTCCAGATAGAGCTGGAACCCGGTGGCGCCCTTCAGCTGGGCCTCGACCTGCTTGATGTTGGGGTCGGTCAGGGCGCTCTCGGCGCCGGGTACCACCGGGATGACGCCGGTCTTCTTGACCAGTTCCACGTCGGTGGCCTCGGAGGCGAAGAACTTCAGGAAGTCGACGGCCGCCTGCGGTGCGCCCCTGCGCAGGGCGTGCCCGCCGCCTCCGCCGAACACCTCGGTGATCGCGCCCTTGCCGCCCTCGACGGCCGGGAACGGGAAGAAGCCGAGGTCGTCGCCGAGCCCCTTGCCCGAGTCGGCCTGCACGACCGGCGCCCACTGGCCCATGAGCTCCATCGCCGCCTTGCCGTTGCCGACGGCGGCGGCCTGGCCGGTGGGGGTGGAGTAGGCGGCGTTGAGGAAGCCCTTCTGGAAGGGCTGGAGGTCGACGAGGGCCTTGAGGTGCGCGCCGGCCTGGACGAACTCGGGACCGGTGAAGTCCTTGTCGTCGTAGGCCTTCTGGAGTGCCTCCGCACCCGCGGTGCGCATCGCGAGGTAGGCCCAGTAGTACATGCCGGGCCACTTCTCCTTGCCCGCGAGGGCGATGGGGATGACGTTCTTCGCCTTGAGCTTGGACACCGCCTCCAGGAAGGCGGCCCAGGTGGCAGGGGGTTCGGTGATACCGGCCTGCTGGAAGAGGGCCTTGTTGTACCAGAAGCCGATCATGCCGATGTCGAACGGGATGCCGTAGACCTTGTCGTCGAGCAGATACGGCTCCCTGGCGACCGAGAGCAGACCGTCGCCCCACGGCTTGGTCCGTTCGGTGAGGTCCTCCACGAGGCCGGCGTCGACCTGCTGCTTGAGGACCCCGCCGCCCCAGGTGTGGAAGATGTCGGGGAGCTTCCCCGAGGCGATGAGCGCCGTCATCTTCGACTTGTAGGCGTCGTTCTCCAGCTGAACGATCTTTATCTTCACCTTGGGGTTCTGGGCCTCGAACTTCTTGGCCAGGCCCGCCCAGACGCTCTTCGCCGGCTGAGTGGTGGAGATGTTCCACCACTCGATCGTGGTCGTCCCGTCCGACGACCCTCCGTCCGAGTCGTCGCCGCAGCCGCTCAGTGCCGTCATGCCCAGACCCGCTGCGGCGGACACCGCCAGGAAGCCGCGGCGGGACAGTGCCGGATCGCCCATGATGCGCTCCTTGAGTACGGGACGGAGCGTCCATGTCCGTCCTTGGGAACCGAAAGTTTCGGAACAGATCCAGAAAGCTTCGTTATGTTGCCGCACCCTAGAGACAGCGCCCAAACGGTGGCAACCCCCTGTACGCGGGGAATGTTCGAGGCACCCCTCACCAACTTGTTCCGGAAAGCCCCGGGTTCAGGCGTACGGGCGCCCGTACGCGCACCAGGGGCGCCGTCGGCTTCTTCGGTCGGGCCGTCGACTTGTACGTCCCCCAGGGCGCCGCGGCCGTCTACGGCGACCCGCCGCACCAGACGCCGCCACCGCCGGTCCGCTCCGATCAGCGGCGCCCGAGCGGCGCCCGAGGGCCCCGTACCGAAGCCGCCCCGCCCCTGCGGGCATTCGCCCATGCGAAACATTCGGCCTGACCGGCGAACATTACGAAGCGCACCCGCGAGAGGGCGCGGAGGCGCGACAGGGCCTCCCACGGACCGGAATCAAGGCTGGGGACACCCACCCCCGACATGACGTTGGGTGACCGCCCCGCCGACCGGCCCGCACACCGTGCGCGACGGTGCTCACCAGGCCAGTCTTAACGGAAGCTTGACGCACGCATCCACTGCATCCGTGGGCCCCGGCGTCACTCTCCGCATACGCTGAACCCGCCGTCCACCGGCGGCCGAACCGAGCTGAGAGCACCTCAGGAGCACGCCCGATGGCCACCACCGAACACGCACCGCCCAGTCGTCTGCGCTCCTGGATGCTCCAAGGCCTCTCCGACATGGGCAGGAGCGGCGGCCACACGGGACCGCACGCCGAGCCGGAGCCCCCGCACAAGGGCCAGCGCTGGTGGCGGGTGATGTGCCTGACGGGTGTCGACTACTTCTCCACCCTCGGCTACCAGCCCGGCATCGCCGCCCTCGCGGCGGGACTCCTGTCCCCCATCGCCACCATCGTGCTGGTGATCGTCACGCTGGCCGGCGCCCTGCCCGTCTACCGGCGCGTGGCCGAGGAGAGCCCGCACGGCGAGGGTTCGATCGCGATGCTGGAGCGGCTGCTGTCGTTCTGGAAGGGCAAGCTGTTCGTCCTGACCCTGCTCGGTTTCGCCGCCACCGACTTCCTGATCACCATCACCCTGTCGGCCGCGGACGCCTCGACCCACCTGATCGAGAACCCGCACCTGACCGACGTCCTGCACGGCAGGCAGATGCTGATCACGCTCGTCCTGGTGGCCCTGCTCGGCGCGGTGTTCCTCAAGGGCTTCCTGGAGGCCATCGGCGTCGCGGTCGCCCTGGTGGGCGTCTACCTCACACTGAACGTCGTCGTCGTGATCGTCGGCCTGTGGCACGTCATCACCGCCGAGCACGTCGTCAGCGACTGGTCCAGCGCCCTGACCACCGAACACGGCAACGTCTTCGTGATGATCGGCCTGGCCCTGATCGTCTTCCCGAAGCTCGCCCTCGGTCTGTCCGGCTTCGAGACCGGCGTCGCGGTCATGCCGCACGTCCAGGGCGACGCGGACGACACCGAGGAGCGGCCCACCGGCCGCATCCGCGACACCAAGAAGCTGCTCACCACCGCCGCCCTCATCATGAGCGGCTTCCTGATCGCCACCAGCTTCATCACCACCCTGCTGATCCCGGAGAAGGAGTTCGAGACGGGCGGCGACGCCAACGGCCGCGCCCTGGCGTACCTGGCGCACCAGTACCTGGGCAACGTCTTCGGCACGGTCTACGACGTCTCGACCATCGCCATCCTCTGGTTCGCCGGCGCCTCCGCCATGGCCGGCCTGCTCAACCTGATGCCCCGCTACCTGCCCCGCTACGGCATGGCTCCGCACTGGGCCCGCGCCGTGCGCCCGATGGTCATCGTCTTCACCCTCGTGGCCTTCCTGGTGACCTGGCTCTTCGACGCGAACGTCGACGCCCAGGGCGGCGCCTACGCCACCGGCGTCCTGGTTCTGATCAGTTCCGCCGCGATCGCGGTGACCATCGCCGCCCGCAAGGCCGGCCAACGCAACTGGACCGTCGCCTTCGCGGTGATCTCGGCGATCTTCCTCTACACGACCGTCATGAACGTCATCGAGCGCCCGGACGGCGTCAAGATCGGCGCCTGCTTCATCGCCGGCATCATCCTCGTCTCCCTGCTCTCCCGGCTCGCCCGCGCCTTCGAACTCCGCGTGACCAGCGTGACCCTCGACCCGATGGCGGAACGTTTCGTCCGGGACATGGCCAGCCGCAAGATCCGGTTCATCGCCAACGAGCCCGACCAGCGGGACAAGGCCGAGTACCACGACAAGATCGAGCAGATCCGCGAGGACAACGACATGCCCGGCGACGACTTCGTCTTCGTCGAGGTCACCGTCCTCGACCCGTCCGAGTTCGAGGCGAGCCTGACCGTGCGCGGCGAGGTCCTGCACGGCCGCTACCGGGTCCTGACCCTGGAGTCCTCCTCCATCCCCAACGCCCTGGCCGCCCTGCTCCTGCACGTCCGCGACACCACCGGCCGCACCCCGCACATCTACTTCGAGTGGACCGAGGGCAACCCCTTCCACAACTTCCTGCGCTTCTTCCTCTTCGGCCAGGGCGAGGTCGCCCCGGTCACCCGAGAGGTCCTGCGAGAGGCGGAACCGGACCGGGCGCGGCGGCCACGGGTGCACACGGGGTGAGCGCACGGGCCCGGACGGGGCGAGCGCCCCACCGGCGCCTATCGTGACCGGCATGCAGTCCTACACCATCGGCCAGGCAGCGCGACTGCTCGGCGTGAGCCCCGACACCGCACGCCGCTGGGCCGACGCGGGCCGGGTGGCGACCCACCGCGACGAGAGCGGACGACGACTCATCGACGGGCGCGACCTGGCCGCCTTCTCGGTGGAGCTCGCCAAGGCCGGAAGCGGCGACGAGGCCACCTCGTACACCTCCGCCCGCAACGCCTTCCCCGGCATCGTCACCGCCATCAAGCTGGGCGACGTCGCCGCCCAGGTCGAGATCCAGGCCGGCCCCCACCGGCTCGTCTCCCTGCTGACCCGCGAGGCCGTCGAGGAACTCGGCCTGGAGATCGGCATGGAGGCCACCGCCCGGGTGAAGTCGACGAACGTACATATCGATCGGTCCTGACCCACCGGCGACGCCACCTGTAGGAACGCACATGCGCACCTGACCCGCCCCCCTGTGCCGCTCATGCGATGACACAGGAGACATACACCTCGCACCTGCGGAAGTATGATCGGCGCATCGGGAGGCCCGGCGGGCTCTCCCGCGGACAGACCGAGGGAGTGGACCCGTGATGCCCCGTTCCGCGCGCCGGACCAGCCGGACCAGCCGGACCAACCGGCCGAGTCAGCCGAGTCGGACCAGCCGGCCCAGCCGGTTCCTGCAATCGGCAGCGCTGGGAACCGCCGCCCTGCTGACCCTCGGCGCCTGCTCCTCGTCCGGCTCGGACACCGCGTCCTCCTCGTCGTCCTCCGCCTCCTCCGCCGAGCTCTCCGGCACGGTGACGGTCTTCGCCGCGGCCTCGCTCCAGGAGAGCTTCACGGCCCTGGGCAAGGAGTTCGAGAAGGAGCACCCGGGCACGAAGGTGACCTTCAGCTTCGGCGGCAGCGACTCCCTCGCCGCGAGTATCACCAACGGCGCCCCGGCGGATGCGTTCGCCTCCGCCAGCCCCAAGACGATGAAGATCGTCACCGACGCCGGGGACGGCTCCGGCGCCCCCGCCACGTTCGTCCGCAACCAGCTGGAGATCGCCACCCTGCCGGGCAACCCCGAGAAGGTGGCCTCCCTGAAGGACCTCACCAGGTCCGGCCTGAAGGTCGTCCTGTGCGACAGGACGGTCCCGTGCGGTGCCGCCGCCCAGAAGGCCCTGCAGGCCGGCGGCCTCAAGCTCACGCCGGTCTCCTACGAGCAGGACGTCAAGGGCGCCCTGACCAAGGTCGAGCTGAAGGAGGCCGACGCCGCGGTCGTCTACAGGACCGATGTGAAGGCCGCGGGTGACAAGGTGGAGGGCGTGGACTTCCCCGAGTCGGCCGACGCCGTCAACGACTACCCCATCACCCTCCTCAAGAACGCGGGCAACCCCGACGCCGCCAAGGCGTTCATCGAGCTCGTGCGATCGGCCGAGGGCCAGAAGGTGCTGGCCGAAGCCGGGTTCCTCAAGCCGTGACAGGACCCGACAGGACCGGCCCCACGGCCGCCACCCCGAAGACCGGACCGGACGGACCACGACGCCGACGCCGACGCGCCCGCCGAGCCGCCCCGCTCCCCCTCCTCCTGCCGGCCCTGGTCGGCCTCGCCTTCCTGCTCCTCCCCCTGACCGCCCTGCTCGTACGGGCGCCCTGGAGCAGCCTCCCGGAGCAGCTGACCAGCGCCGGGGTCTGGCAGGCGCTCCGTCTGTCCCTGGTGTGCGCCACGGCGGCGACCGCGCTCAGCCTGGTCATCGGCGTCCCGCTGGCCTGGCTGCTGGCCCGCACGGACTTCCCCGGCCGCGGCCTGGTCCGCGCCCTGGTGGCCCTGCCCCTCGTCCTGCCCCCGGTGGTCGGCGGTGTGGCGCTCCTGCTCGCCCTCGGCCGTAACGGCATCGTCGGACAGTGGCTGGACGCCTGGTTCGGCATCACGCTGCCGTTCACGACGGCCGGCGTGATCCTGGCGGAGACGTTCGTGGCGATGCCCTTCCTGGTCATCAGCGTGGAGGGCACCCTGCGCGCCGCCGATCCCCGCTACGAGGAGGCCGCCACCACCCTGGGCGCCTCCCGCTTCACCGCCTTCCGCCGGGTCACCCTGCCCCTCATCGCCCCGGGCATCGCCGCCGGTTCCGTCCTCGCCTGGGCCCGCGCCCTCGGCGAGTTCGGCGCGACCATCACCTTCGCCGGCAACTTCCCCGGCCGTACCCAGACCATGCCGCTCGCCGTCTACCTGGCCCTCCAGAACGACCCGGCCGCCGCGATCGCCCTCAGCCTGGTCCTCCTGACCGTCTCCATCGCGGTCCTGGCAGCCCTACGAGACCGCTGGATGACCACGACATGACTCCTCCCCAGGAACCACCGGCACCCGCCGACGGCGCCAAGCCCCCACAGGGGCCACCCGCACCCGACAACGATGGCCGCACGGGCCTCGACGCCCACCTCGTAGTAGCCCCCACCCCCACCTTCCACCTGGACATCACCCTCACCGCCACCCCCGGCGACGTCCTCGCCCTCCTCGGCCCCAACGGCGCCGGCAAAACCACCGCCCTACGAGCCCTCGCCGGCCTGACCCCCCTCACCACGGGCCACCTCCACCTGGACGGCACCGATCTCCTCCACACACCCCCCGAACACCGCCCCGTAGGCGTCGTCTTCCAGGACTACCTCCTCTTCCCCCACCTCACCGCCCTGGACAACGTCGCCTTCGGTCCCCGCTGCCAAGGCGCCACCAAATCCGAGGCCCGGGCGCACGCGAGGGACTGGCTCGACCGCATGGGCCTCGCCGACCACACCACCGCCAAACCCCGCCACCTCTCCGGCGGCCAGGCCCAACGCGTCGCCCTGGCCCGAGCCCTCGCCACCCACCCCCGCCTGCTCCTCCTCGACGAGCCCCTCGCCGCCCTGGACGCCCGCACCCGCCTGGAGGTGCGCGCCCAACTCCGCCGCCATCTCGCCGAGTTCGAGGCCGTGGCCGTACTGGTCACCCACGACCCGCTGGACGCCATGGTCCTGGCCGACCGCCTGGTCGTCATCGAGCACGGCAGGATTGTCCAGGAGGGCACGCCCGCCGACATCGCCCGCCACCCCCGCACGGACTACATCGCCCAACTGGTCGGCCTCAATCTCTACAAGGGCCGGGCCGACGGCCACACGGTCCGACTGGACGCGGGCCCGGCCATCACCACGACGGAAGATCTCACGGGACAGGTCTTCGTCGCGTTCCCCCCGAGCGCCGTGACCCTCCACCGCGACCGCCCCACCGGCTCCAGCGCCCGCAACCTCTGGCGCTGCGAGGTGGCCGGCCTGGAGACCCACGGCGACCAGATCCGAGCGGACCTCACCGGCGAACTCCCCCTCGCCGCCGACCTCACCACGGTCGCCGCGGCGGAACTCGACCTGCACCCGGGCGCCCCGGTCTGGGCGACCGTCAAGGCGACGCAGACACACGCCTACCCGGCGTAAGCCAAGGGCTCCGCCCATCAGGACGGAGCCCTTCACATACGTACCGCGCCTCAGTCCTCGTAGGCGTCCAACGGCGGGCAGGAACACACCAGGTTCCGGTCCCCGAACGCCTGGTCGATCCGGCGCACCGGCGGCCAGTACTTGTCCGCGGCCGAGACACCGCCCGGGAACACGGCCTCCTCACGGCTGTAGGCGTGCTCCCACGCCCCGCCCAGCGCGGCGGCGGTGTGCGGGGCGTTGCGCAGCGGGTTGTCCTCCGCGGCCCACTCCCCGGAGCCCACCTTCTCGATCTCCCCGCGAATGGCGATCATCGCCTCGCAGAATCGATCCACCTCGACCAGGTCCTCGGACTCGGTCGGCTCGATCATCAGCGTCCCGGCCACCGGGAACGACATCGTCGGCGCGTGGAACCCGTAGTCGATGAGCCGCTTGGCCACGTCGTCCACGCTCACGCCGGTCGCCTTCGTCAGCGGCCGCAGATCGATGATGCACTCGTGCGCGACCAGCCCGCCGGGCCCGGTGTAGAGCACCGGGTAGTGCGGTTCGAGCCGCTTGGCGATGTAGTTCGCGCTGAGCACGGCCACCTGCGTGGCCCGCTTGAGCCCCTCGCCGCCCATGAGCCGGACGTACGCCCACGAGATCGGCAGGATCCCGGCGGAGCCCCAGGGCGCGGCCGAGATCGGCCCGACACCCGTCTCGGGCCCGGCCGCGGGCTGCAGGGGGTGGTTCGGCAGATACGGCGCCAGGTGCGCCCGCACACCCACCGGCCCGACGCCCGGACCGCCGCCGCCGTGCGGGATGCAGAAGGTCTTGTGCAGGTTCAGGTGCGAGACGTCACCGCCGAAGTGCCCCGGCTTGGCGAGCCCCACCAGCGCGTTGAGGTTCGCCCCGTCGACGTACACCTGGCCGCCGGCCTCGTGCACCTGCGCGCAGATGTCGGCGACGTGCTCCTCGAACACACCGTGCGTCGAGGGATACGTGATCATCAGCACCGACAGCTCGTCCCGGTACTGCTCGATCTTCGCCCGCAGGTCCTCCACGTCGATCTCGCCGTCCTCGGCGGTCTTCACGACGACGACCTTCATGCCCGCCATCACGGCACTCGCGGCGTTCGTGCCGTGCGCGGACGAGGGGATCAGACACACGGTCCGCTGCTCGTCCCCGTTGGCCCGGTGGTACCCGCGCACGGCGAGCAGCCCGGCCAGCTCCCCCTGGGACCCGGCGTTGGGCTGAAGGCTGACCTTGTCGTACCCGGTGACCTCGGCGAGCCGCTCCTCCAGCTCCTGGATGAGCGTGAGATAGCCCCCGGCCTGCTCAGTGGGCGCGAAGGGGTGCAGTTGCCCGAACTCCGGCCAGGTGACCGGCTCCATCTCCGTGGTCGCGTTGAGCTTCATCGTGCAGGAGCCCAGCGGGATCATGCCGCGGTCGAGCGCGTAGTCACGGTCGGCGAGCCGGCGCAGATAGCGCAGCATCGCGGTCTCGGAGCGGTACTGGTGGAACACCGGGTGCGTGAGGACGTCATCGGTACGCAGCTGTCCGTCCGGCAGCGCGTCCTCCGTGGCCGCGTCGAGCGCCTCGATGTCGCCCTCGACCCCGAACGCCTTCCACACGGCGGCCAGTTGGGCCCGCTTGGTGGTCTCGTCACAGGCGACGGAGACGTGATCGGCGTCCACGAGCCACAGGTTGACGCCGTTCTCCCGGGCCGCGGCGGCGACCTGCGCGGCCTTCCCGGGCACCCGGACCGTCAGCGTGTCGAAGTAGGAGCCGTGCACGACCTCGGCCCCACCCGCGGTCAGCCCCGCGGCCAGGAGGGACGCGTACCGATGCGTCCGCCGCGCGATGGTCCGCAGCCCCTCGGGCCCGTGGTAGACGGCGTACATCCCGGCCATCACCGCCAGCAGCACCTGCGCGGTACAGATGTTGCTGGTCGCCTTCTCCCGCCGGATGTGCTGCTCACGCGTCTGCAGGGCCAGCCGGTACGCCTTGTGCCCGTCGGCGTCCACGGACACCCCCACGAGCCGCCCGGGCAGGCTGCGCGCGAACTTCTCGTGTACGGCCATGTAGCCGGCGTGCGGACCGCCGAAGCCCATCGGCACACCGAACCGCTGGGTCGTGCCCACCGCGATGTCCGCCCCGAGCTCACCCGGCGACCTCAGCAGCGTCAGCGCCAGCAGATCGGCGGCCACGGTCACCAGCGCGCCCAGCTCGTGCGCCTGGTCGATCACCGGTTTGATGTCGCGTACGGCACCGGAGGCGCCCGGGTACTGAAGGAGCACGCCGTTGATCTCCCGCGCGGCGATCTCGGCCGGGATGCCGTCGCTGAGGTCGGCGACGACCACGTCCACGCCGGTCGGCTCCGCGCGCGTCCCGATCACGGCGATGGTCTGCGGCAGCACGTCCGCGTCGACCAGGAAGAGACCCTTCTTGTTCTTGCCCATGCGCCGCGACAGCGCGACGGCCTCGGCGGCCGCCGTGCCCTCGTCGAGCAGCGAGGCGCCGGAGGTCGGCAGCCCGGTCAGGTCGGCGACCATGGTCTGGAAGTTCAGCAGGGCTTCGAGCCGCCCCTGGGAGATCTCCGGCTGGTACGGCGTGTACGCGGTGTACCAGGCCGGGTTCTCCATCACGTTCCGCAGGATCACGGGCGGGGTGAACGTCCCGTAGTACCCGAGCCCGATCATGGAGTCGAGGACCTGGTTCCGGTCGGCCAGCGACCGCAGCTCGGCGAGCACCTCGGCCTCGGTGCGCGCGCCCGGAAGCTCCAGCGCGTCGGCGTTCTTGATCACATCCGGGACCGCGGCGGCGGTGAGCTCGTCCAGCGAGCCGTACCCGACCTGCGCGAGCATCTTGGCCCGCGCCTCCTGGTCGGGCCCGATGTGGCGCTGCTCGAACGGAATTCCCTGTTCGAGCGAGGAGAGCGGAGTGCGATGGGCGGTCATTACGGAGGCCTCCTGGTCTGACACGACCTTCGAGGGTCACCGCGGCGCGGGTACCCGGACGGCCTCCCCCTCTGTCATCTCAACCTGAGAGCTTCACCGGCCGCCCGAGGGCAACCGGCTTTCACCGTCGGTGAGGGTGGAAGCCGTCGACGCCGTCGGCACCCGCCCTGCTTTCCAGAGTGACCTCGTCCGTGCGGTACGTGGGCCTGAGAGATTCCGGGGAGGATTTGCTCCTTCGGCGCCTCCGGACGATCTCCGGAGGACTCTCCCGCACGGGGTCAGCAGCCACCGCCAGCCTACCAAGCGACCGCAACAGCCGGTCCTTCGAGTGGCCGCCTTCTGCAATGTGCTCTTTCGTAGTGCTTACGGATGAGTTGCGACCAAATGGAGGGCCCGTGCAGACCGACATCGATCCGCGCAACCTGATCGGCCGCAAGGCGTTCGACCGCAAGGGCGCCAAGATCGGCACGATCGACGAGGTCTACCTCGACGACGCCACCGGCGTCCCCGAGTGGGCCGCCATACGCACCGGCCTCTTCAGCCGCGACGCCTTCGTCCCCCTGGAACCCAGCGAGCTGATCGACGGCACCCTCCACGTCCCCTTCGACCGCACCCTCATCAAGGACGCCCCCGACTTCGGAGTGGGCCGCCACCTCTCCCCCGACCAGGAACTCCAGCTCTACCACCACTACGGCCTCGACACCTCAGCTCCCCCACCCCTCCCCGACCACGACTTCGGCAACTTGGCAGGCACAGAAGACCAATAAGCCCCCGCACCCGCACCCGCAGATGGCGCCAAGCCCCCACAGGGGCCGCCCGCACCCGACAACGATGGCCGCACGGGTGGTGCGGGTGGGAACCCGAACCCGGCCGAAGGTGGGGTGCCCCCCACGCACCCGCAGCCAAACTCACACCCCCGCCAACCCCCCACGCACCAACGGCAACGGCTCCGCCACCACCAACGCGGGATCCTCCACCCGAAACGTCCGCACCCTCCCCACCTCGGAATCCGGCGTCTCGAACCGCACCGTCACCCGCCCGAGCCCACTCCCCTGCACCCACCCGTGCCCGTACTCCGCATGCCGCACGTCATGCCCCGTGACCCACCGCCGTTCCCCGGCCTCCTCCCGCACCTCGACAGGACCGGCCTCCCCCTCCTCCACCCCCGCGTCCGCATCCCCCCGCTCCTCCCGCCGGCCCTGTTCCTCCTGCCTGCCCCGCTCCTCCGCGGCCTGGGCGAACAGGTCCTCCTGCGTGTAGTCCGCCAGCCCACTCACCCCCACCCCCAGCAACCGCACCCCACCCGTCGTGTCCACGGCCTCCAGCAGCCGCGCGGCGGCCTCCCGCACCACCGCCTGGTCATCCGTGGGCCCCCGCAACGTCTCGGACCGCGTCAGCGTCGAGAAGTCGTACCGCCGCACCTTCAGCACGATGGTCCGCCCGGACAGCCCCGCCTCCCGCAACCGCCGCACACACCGGTCGGCCAGCCGCTGCACCTCCAGACCGACCCGCACCCGGTCGTGGATGTCCACGTCGTACGTGTCCTCCACCGAGACCGACTTCGTCTCCCGCTCGGCCACCACGGGCCGCTCGTCGTGGGCCAGCGCCATGGCGTACAACCCGTGCCCGTGGGCCTTCCCCAGCAGCCGCACGAGCTCGTCCTCGCCCGCTTCGACGATCTCCTCGACCGTGGTGATCCCGGCCCGCCGCAGATGGTCCCCGGTCGCCGGCCCGACCCCCGGTAGGGTGCGGACCGACATCGGTCCGAGCATCGCCCGCTCGGTCCCCGGGTCGATCACCACCAGACCGTCGGGCTTGGCCTGCTCGGAGGCGATCTTCGCGAGCATCTTGGAGGCGGCCAGCCCCACCGACCCGGTGAGCCCGGTCACCGCCCGTATGTCGGCCCGCAGCTTCACCGCGGCCAGCCGCGCCGACTCCTCGTCCCAGGCCGCTCCCCCGGCCTCCAGATCCACGAACGCCTCGTCCAGGCTCAACGGCTCCACCAACGGCGACAGCGCCCGCAGCAGCCCCATCACCTGCTCGCTGATCGACCGGTACAACCCGAAGCGCGGCACGAGATACGCGGCGTTCGGAGCCAGCCGCCGGGCCTGGGCCATGGGCATCGCCGAATGCACTCCGAAGACCCGCGCCTCGTAGGACGCCGTGGCCACCACACCACGCGGCCCCAGCCCACCCACCACGACGGCCTTGCCGCGCAGGCTCGGCTTGGACGCCTGCTCCGCCGAGGCGAAGAAGGCATCCATGTCGAGATGGAGGATCGTCGGCGCGCTTCTCACATCTCCGATGCTGCCCTACGCCACTGACAATGCCGCCCCCACAGGAGCGGCAACGGCCGTCAGACCGCCCGGTTGCGCCGTCGCGCCAGCTCGTCCGCCGGGTTGTGCCCGACGAGGGTCTCCCCGGTGTCGATCCGTTCCCCGTGCAGCTGCGAGAGCGCGCTCTCCACATCCCGCCACACCACACCCACGGCGATCCCGAAGATGCCCTGGCCGCCCTGAAGCAGCGCGTGGACCTCGTCCGGCGAGGTGCACTCGTAGACCGTGGCGCCGTCGCTCATCAGCGTCATGCGTTCCAGGTCCCGGAACCCGCGCTCGCGCAGGTGCTGGACGGCGGTGCGGATGTTCTGGAGCGAAACGCCGGTGTCGAGGAAGCGCTTGACGATCTTCAGGACGACGACGTCCCGGAAGCTGTACAGCCGCTGCGTCCCGGACCCGTGGGCGGGCCGTACACTCGGCTCGACGAGCCCGGTGCGGGCCCAGTAGTCCAGTTGCCGATAGGTGATGCCGGCGGCAGCGCAGGCCGTAGGGCCGCGATAGCCGATCTGCTCGGACGCCATGGACCTCGCCCCTCCGCTGCTCGGCACGGCCGCCGGTCGCTGCGGAGCGTGATCGGCCGCGCTGCTGTGAAGCGGGTACGGGCCGCTCTCCCCCAGACTGCGTCCGGGGGCACCCCCAGCCGTACCGTCGCCGCTGCTTCTCACGCCGACCTCCGTCCTTGACCTGCCTTCTCGACGGTAGGCAGTCACCAGGGGTGCGTCAACGATCGCCACACTCGGCACGCCGAGTGATAATCACCCAAGGAGTGGTTTCCCGTATCCAACCGCGGGGAAAGGCTAGCCGAATGCGCTCGGAGCGGCCCGCAGGACGCTCTCACGCGCCGCTGGCAAATGCCGGCATTTGAGGCGTCAACGGACGAAGACGGGCCCGGCAGGGAACCGATCGTTCCGCCGAGCCCGTTCATCCGTCACTGGCTGCTGGTGCCGAAGTCCTCCGGCGAGATCTGGTCGAGGAACTCACGGAACTTCTCGACCTCGTCCTCCTGCTCGTCCGGGATCGCGATGCCCGCGTCGTCGAGCACACCGTCACTGCCGTAGATCGGCGTTCCGGTGCGCAGGGCGAGCGCTATGGCGTCGGACGGGCGGGCACTCACCTCGACACCGCTGGCGAAGACCAGTTCCGCGTAGAAGACGCCTTCCCGCAGATCGGTGATGCGCACTTCGGTGAGCTCCTGGCCGACGGCTTCCAGCACGTCCTTGAACAGGTCGTGGGTCAGCGGTCGTGCGGGGGCCATGCCCTGCTGGGCGAAGGCGATCGCCGTCGCCTCCCCCGGCCCGATCCAGATGGGGAGGTAGCGGTCGCCTCCCACTTCACGCAGGAGCACGATCGGTTGGTTGGAGGGCATCTCGACCCGGACACCTACGACATCGAGCTCGTTCACACAGCAACCCTAGGCCGTGTCCGAGACGTTTGGGTAGTCGGACCGGTAAGAGGCGGCTGATCCGCCGAGGGCGAAATCCCCCGGGCTCAGGGCAGTCTCACGCCGAGGGCGGTCTGCACGAGCGCCGCGTGAAGCTTCACGGTGAGCCCGGCCAGTTCCTTCGTACGGGCTTCGGCATGTGCCCTGGTCTGCGGGTTGCGATGGCGCTTCAACGGGGCCACGACCTGGTCCACCAGCCCGGCCTCCCGGTCCGCGGCGGCCTTCATGACCCGCAGGTGCCGCGGCTCGATCCCGAACCGCCCCAGCTCGACGATGAGGGACGCGACGGTGACGGCCTCGGCGTCGTACGCCCCGTCCGCCAACGGCGCCATGAGTCCGTACGACTCCCACTCCTCCAGATCCCGCTCACCGATCTCCGCGGCCGCCAGCAGCTCGGCCCGCCCGATCCGCGCCGCCGTGGGCCCCTCCAGGGCCTCCGGAACGGCCTCACCGTCCCGCTGCCGCCCCAGGACCGGCAGGGGTACGGCCTCACCGCGCTCCATGGCGTCCAGGTGCTCACGGATCACCTTGAGCGGCAGATAGTGGTCCCGCTGCATCCGCAGGACGTGACCGAGGCGCTCGACGTCGCCGGCGCTGAACTTGCGATACCCCGAGGGTGTCCGCTGGGGCTCGATCAGGCCCTCGGACTCCAGGAAACGGATCTTGGAAATGGTGACTTCGGGGAACTCGTCGCGCAGCAGGTTCAGCACGGTGCCGATGCTCATCAGCCCACTGTCCGCGGCGGCGGTGCCGTGCCCGACACCGCCGCTCGGTGTTTGAAGCATGGACCTTCCCTGGGAGGGTCAGTAGCCCCGCTGGCTCGCGTAGAAGACCAGCCGGTACTTGCCGATCTGCACCTCGTCGCCATTGTTCAGAGCGACCTGGTCGATCCGCTCGCGGTTGACGTACGTGCCGTTCAGACTGCCCACGTCGGCCACCGTGAACGAGCCGTCCTGACCGCGACGGAACTCCACATGGCGACGGGAGACCGTCACGTCGTCCAGGAAGATGTCGCTCTGCGGATGACGCCCGGCCGTGGTCAGGTCGCCGTCCAGCAGGAAGCGGCTGCCCGAGTTCGGTCCACGGCGCACCACCAGGAGCGCGGAACCGAGCGGAAGGGCGTCGACGGCCGCCTGCGCCTCCGGGGAGAGCATGGGCATCGGCGTCTGGCCCGTGGCCTCGGCGTCGTAGGCCTCGAGCCCGGAGATGGAGATCGTGGACGTCGTCTCGGAGGGGCGCTCTGGAGTGGCCCCGGCCCGCAGCGGCGCGCCGCAGTTGGAGCAGAAGCGGCTGTTCTCCGCGTTGCGGTTACCGCACCTCGTACACACCAGGGCCGACATGGACGGATCCTCCTGCCGCGGCTGCCCCGCCGGGGTATTGGACGCATACGGGTCGGCGGAAAACCCTCCACCCGCACTTGAGGTTGACGGTTGCCCGAAACCTATGCCTCCGGACTGGGCAGGGTCAACAGACGGCGCGCCCTGACCACCGGAAATGTCACCGCCGGGACCACCGACCTGGTCCCGGAACAGCGGGCGCTGGCCCTCCGCGTCAGGCTGTGCGCGATGGCGGGCGGTCGCATTGTCGCTGCCCTCTCGCGCGCTCTTGCCGAACAACTTCGCAAACAACTTCACGGGCGATTCCCCTTGACCGAAACAGACCCGCCCGTGGGGCAGGACGAACCCTGATTGAACACACCGGTCGACCCGGACATCCTCACAACGTCCGTATCCACCAGACAGTTTCCACCACGCACCACCCATTCGGTGCGCCGACCCCCCGCAACCTCATGCCCTGGCCGGACGCCCCCCATGCACCCCCGGTTCACTGGGAGGACGACCGAGCGTAGTCAGGCCGCTTCGCTGCTCGCAAGGCGTCCACGACGATCTTGTCCGACCGCTCGACGGTCGCGGTGGCCTGCTCCTTCTCAAGAGTCTGCACCACGCCTCCGGGAATGTTGAGCGCCGGTTCGAGGTCCTGCGGCTTGCCGATGACCTTGAAACGATAGGGAGCGTTGATCTTGTTCCCGTCGACACTCACGCTCTTGTCGGCGTCCGTGAGATAGGTGCCCGCGACGACGCGCACGCCGTTCACCTGGATCGCCTCCGCCCCGGCAGCGCGCAGCTCCTGGATCGCGTCGAGCAGCATGTCCGCCTCGACCGTCCCCTTCGTGTCGTCGATCGTCATCGTGATACCGGGCCCCTGCGCGGCCACCGTGCCCGCCAGGATGCCGAGCTGCCTCTCCTTCTCGACCGTCTGCTTACGGGCCTCCTCGGCCTGGTCCGAGCTGTTCTCCAGCTCGTCCCGCTGCTTCTCGAGCCCCTGCTTCTCGTCTTCAAGACGCTGAGTACGGTCATCCAGTTCATCGAGGATGCGCACAAGATCTTCCTGACGTGCACCTCGCAGAGCACTGTCGCTGTCACTGTTGGACGCGACCTGGACGGCCAGGCCGAACCCCAGACCGAACAACAGCACGGCGACGATGAGTTGGGCCCGGGTGACGCGCGGTGGCCACAACCCTTTCACCAACCGCTGACGACCGGTCAGCCCTGATGGTTCCGCGGCACCGCCCCCGGCGGCGGCAGACTCCGCGGCGGGTACCTCTTCGGGCAGTTCCTCGCGCAGCCTGTGGTCGCGCGGCCCGTCCTGGTTGCTCATCCGCCTCACGCCCGGAAGACATGCCGGCGGATCGCCGCGGCGTTCGAGAAGATACGGATCCCGAGCACCACGACGACACCGGTGGACAGTTGGGCACCCACACCCAACTTGTCGCCCAGGAACACGATCAGCGCGGCCACCACCACGTTCGACAGGAACGACACGACGAAGACCTTGTCGTCGAAGATGCCGTCCAGCATGGCCCGGAGTCCGCCGAAGACGGCGTCGAGTGCCGCCACGACGGCGATCGGCAGATAAGGCTCGACGACCGCCGGAACCTCGGGCCGGACCAACAGTCCGGCCACGACTCCCACGACGAGGCCCAGTACGGCGATCACGATGTGCCCTTCTCGGTTTTCGGCTGTGCTGTACGTACGATCACGCTCGGTGCGGCGGGCAACCGGAGGTCGTCCTCCACGGAGATGGCGGTCCGGATCCCGTAGTTCTCCTGAAGGGCGTGCAGATACAGCCCGTCAGCGCTGTTCTGGAACCTGGTGCTCAGCCGCTTCCCGTCCCCCACCGCCAGCACCGTATACGGCGGAACCAGCGGCTTGTTGTCGACCAGTATCGCGTCACCCGCGGCCCGGATGGCCGACAGTGCCGTCAGCCGCTGCCCGTTGATGGACACCGCCTCGGCACCCGACTCCCACAGCCCGTTCACCACGCGCTGCATATCCCGGTCGCGCACCCGCCCGGTGTCGGAGAACCCGGACGTCTCGCGCGGGTCGCCGTCACCGCCCGTGGTGGCTTCCTTGGCGTCGTTCACGACCAGCTGCACGCCGGGACCGCGCACCGCCGTGGCGCCCGACAGCAGGCCCATGAGCTCCGCTTCACCGCTGTCGCCGCTGTCCTTGAGGGCCTCGCGCTGCCGGGCGCTCACATCGCCGCGCAGTTTGTCGACGGTGCCCTCAAGCCGGTCAGCGGCCTCGGTCTCCCGGTCGATGCGGTCGATCAGCTCCTCGCGCTCCTTCGCCACGACGGGAGCCGCGATCCGCGCCTGGGCCGCTCCGACGGTCACGACCAGTGCCGCCAGCACCAGGCCGGCGGCCAGTCCGAGCTTCGCCCTCAGTGTCTTCGGCAGACCGCCCTCACCCGCGGCCTTCTTCCGGGCAGCGGCCTCGGCGTACCCGTCGTCGAGGCTGTGGTCCATGACGTTGGTGAGCAGCGACATGGACGCGTCCGGACGCGACGCGCGCGTGGGGGTGCTCCGAACGGGGGGCTGCTGCGGCATGTCGCACATCGTCGCACGTCGCGACGACTACCTCCGAATGGCCCCACCGGTGTGCCGGACAGGCCCCCGGGGGGACACCTGTCCGGCACGCGCGCGTGAGGGGGCCTCAGCGCCCGGCGCTGTCCACGACCGCCGACCACTCGTCGAGCAGGGCCTGCGCGGAGGCGTCGTCCGGCCCCTCCGCCCACAGGTGCGTGACCGCCTCGGCCGGGTCCGGCAGCACCATGACCCAACGCCCGTCGGTCTCCACCACCCGCACCCCGTCGGTCGTGTCGACAAAGCGATCGCCGGCCGCCTCGACGACCCGCCGCATCACAAGTCCCTTGACCGCCCAGGGAGTCGCGAGATCCCGCTTGAGGACATGCGCCCGCGGGATCCGCGCGTCGATCTGGCTGAGCGTCAACTGCGTCCGCGCCACCAGCCCGATCAGCCGTACGAACGCCGCCGTACCGTCGAAGACACTGCTGAACTCGGGAATGATGAAGCCGGCCTTGCCGTCACCACCGAAGATGGTCGACTCGTCGCGCCCGACCCGCGTCAGATCGTCGGGCGAGGTCGTCGTCCACTCCACCTGCGTCCCGTGGTACGCCGCCACCTGCTCGGCGATCCTCGTGGTGGTCACGGGCAGCGCGACCCGGCCACTTCGGCGTTCCGCAGCCACCAGGTCGAGCATGACGAGCAGCGCCCGGTCGTCCTCGACGATCCGCCCCTTCTCGTCGACCAGGGACAGCCGTTCACCGACGGGGTCGAAACGCACCCCGAACGCCGCCCGCGCGGACGCCACGATCTCTCCCAGCCGCACCAGCCCCGAGCGCCGCGTGTCCGCCGACTCCGTCGGCCTGGACTCGGCGAGACCGGGGTTGATGGTCAGCGAGTCCACACCGAGCTTGCCGAGCAGACTGGGCAGCACCAGCCCAGCACTGCCGTTCGAAGCGTCGACCACGACCTTGAGCCCGGACTCGGCGATGCCCGTCGTATCGACGTTCCTCAGCAGCGACCCGGTGTACGAGTCGAAGACACTGGCCGGAAAGTGCAGGTCCCCGATCTCTCCGGGGAACGCCCGCCGGTACTCCTGACGCGCGAACACCCGGTCCAGCTTCCGCTGACTCGCCTGCGACAGGTCCGCGCCCCGCCCGTCGAAGAACATGATGTCGACCGAATCCGGCACCCCGGGCGTGGTCCGGATCATGATCCCGCCGGCACTGCCCCGCGCGGTCTGCTGCCGCGCCACGGGCAGCGGTACGTTCTCCAGATCGCGTACGTCGATGGCGCTGGCCTGAAGCGCGGAAATGACCGCCCGCTTGAGCGCACGGGCGCCACGGGAGTGGTCGCGGGCCGTGGTGACCGTCGACCCCTTCTTGAGCGTGGTCGCGTAGGCACCGGCGAGACGGACGGCGAGCTCGGGAGTGATCTCCACGTTCAGGATCCCGGAGACACCTCGGGCACCGAAAAGGTGTGCCTGTCCCCTGGACTCCCAGATCACCGAGGTGTTCACGAAGGCGCCGGCTTCGATGGTCTTGAACGGATACACCCGGACGTTGCCCTGCACGATCGATTCTTCACCGATCAGGCACTCGTCGCCGATGACCGCGCCGTCCTCGATCCGGGCGGCCCTCATGATGTCGGTGTTCTTTCCGACCACGCATCCACGCAGATTGCTGTGCTGCCCGACGTACACGTTGTCGTGCACCACGGCCTTGTGCAGAAACGCGCCGGTCTTCACGACGACGTTCGACCCGACGACCGTATGCTCCCGGATTTCCGCGCCGGCCTCGACCTTGGCGTAGTCCCCGATGTACAGAGGCCCGCGCAGAACGGCGTCGGGATGCACCTCGGCACCCTCCGCGACCCACACACCGGGCGAGATCTCGAAGCCGTCGATGTCGACGTCGACCTTGCCCTCCAGGACGTCCGCCTGCGCCTTCACATAGCTCTCGTGCGTGCCGACGTCCTCCCAGTAGCCCTCGGCGATGTAGCCGTAGATGGGCTTGCCTTCCTTCATCAGCTGCGGGAAGACATCACCGGACCAGTCGACGGGCACATCGGGTTCGACGTAGTCGAAGACCTCGGGCTCCATCACATAGATACCGGTGTTCACGGTGTCGGAGAAGACCTGCCCCCAGGTCGGTTTCTCCAGAAAGCGCTCGACCTTGCCTTCCTCGTCGACAATCGTGATGCCGAATTCCAGGGGATTGGGCACGCGCGTCAGACACACGGTGACCAACGCGCCCTTTTCCTTGTGGAAGTTGATGAGCTCCGTGAGATCGAAGTCGGTCAGCGCATCACCGGAGATGACCAGGAAAGCATCGTCCTTCAACGCCTCTTCGGCGTTCTTGACGCTTCCGGCGGTACCGAGTGGCTTCTCCTCGTTGGCATAGCTGAGCTCCATCCCGAGCTCTTCCCCGTCACCGAAGTAGTTTTTGACCAGTGAGGCCAGGAACTGCACGGTGACGACGGTCTCGTTGAGCCCATGCCTTTTGAGCAGCCTCAGAACGTGCTCCATGATCGGCCGGTTGACCACCGGCAGGAGCGGCTTGGGCATGCTTGAGGTCATAGGGCGAAGGCGTGTGCCTTCGCCTCCGGCCATCACGACGGCCTTCATGTCGGAAGCGTCCTCCTTGAAGAGACGACGGTCTAGCCGACTTCACCCGTCAGATTGTCCCGCACTTTGTCACCGCGGGCCATCGGGCCGATACGGCCCTGGCAATCGGCGAGTTCAGTCGGCCATGGCGTCCGCACGAACCAGCCGGCGGACCTGTACCACGTAGAGGACTCCTGCCCACCAGTAGAGCGTTGTACCCCATCCTGCGAACGCCCATCCGAAAATAGCAGCGAGTGACGCGAGCCATCCACTTCCGTCACTGAGCAGGAGCAACGGGAAGGCGTACATCAGGTTGAACGTTGCGGCCTTGCCCAAGAAGTTCACCTGGGGAGGCGGATAGCCGTGCCGCCTGAGGATGCCCACCATCACCAGGAGAACCAGCTCTCGCGCCAAAAGTACAGCGGTCAACCAGACGGGCAGAATCTCGCGCCAGGTCAGACCGAACAACGTCGAGAGAATGTAGAGCCGGTCGGCGGCGGGATCGAGAAGCCGGCCCAGACTGCTGATCTGGTTCCAGCGCCGTGCGAGCTTGCCGTCCAGGTAGTCACTGACGCCGCTCAGAGCCAGTACCAGCAGTGCCCAGGCGTCACTGTTGGGGCCACCGAACTCAGGCCTGAGAATCAGCCACAGGAAGAGCGGCACTCCAGCGAGCCGCGCCATGCTGAGGATGTTGGGGATGGTGAGGACCCGGTCCGTCTGGACGCGGGTCTCCTGGACCTCCACCCGGGGGCCTCCTGTGGGAAACGAGCCAACGATGCCTCCTGACCTTACCTCAACGCAAAAAAGCTCCGGCTCCTGGGCTGTGTGCCCAAGAACCGGAGCTCTAAAAGGAGTTCGGCGGCGTCCTACTCTCCCACAGGGTCCCCCCTGCAGTACCATCGGCGCTGTAAGGCTTAGCTTCCGGGTTCGGAATGTAACCGGGCGTTTCCCTCACGCTATAACCACCGAAACACTATGAA
>NZ_JAIHON010000012.1 GCF_021173675.1 Streptomyces lincolnensis
TTACAACCGGGAGCGGATCCACTCGACCATCGGCTACATCACGCCGTACGAAGCGAGAACCCGCTACCGACAACGACTCGGCCTTGCGGCATAGAACGGAAGTGTCGGGCCCCGAGGGGTCACTTCAACCTGGTCAGGGCCTCAGTTACGCACTATGCGATGGTGCGCCACGCGGATCAGCCCTCGTCCGGCGTCAGCCGCAACGAGATGCTGTTGATGCAGTACCGCTGATCCGTCGGAGTCGGGTAACCCTCCCCCTCGAACACGTGTCCCAGATGCGACCCGCACCGAGCACACCGCACCTCAGTCCGCACCATCCCATGCGACCGGTCCTCCACAAGTTCCACCGCATCGGAGTTGCGTGCATCGTAGAAGCTCGGCCAGCCGCAGTGGGACTCGAACTTCGTGGTGGAGGTGAACAGTTCGGCGCCGCAGGCGCGGCAGGAGTAGACGCCCGTGGTCTTGGTGTCGGTGTACTCACCGACGAAGGCGGGCTCCGTGCCGGCCTGCCGCAGGACGGCGTACTCGGCCGGGGTCAGCTCCGCGCGCCACTGCTCGTCCGGCTTCTCGACGTCGTACGACATGAAGGCCAACCCCTTACTTCTGTGCGAGTCACTTCTGTGTGAGACGGTCCAGGATCCGCGGGCCCAGGTCCGTCACGTCACCCGCGCCCATGGTGAGAACGAGATCACCGGCCTTCGCCATTCCCGCGACCGTCTCCGGCACCGCGTCCTTGTCGTGGACCGGCGTCACGTCCGCGCCCGCGGCCCGCGCGGCCTCGATGATCAGCTCGCTGGTGACCCCGGGGACCGGGTCCTCGCGGGCCGGGTAGATGTCGAGGACCACGGAGGCGTCCGCCAGGGTCAGGGACTGCCCCATCTCCTTGCCGAGCTCCTGGGTCCGGGAGAACAGGTGCGGCTGGAAGACGACCAGGATCCGGGCGTCACCGGCCGCCGCCCGCATCGCCTCCAGGTCCGCGGTCATCTCGGTCGGGTGGTGGGCGTAGGAGTCGATGACCTGGACGCCGGCCGCCTCGCCCTTCAGCTGCAGGCGCCGCTTGACGCCCGTGTACGCGGCCAGCGCCGGGGCGAGCTCGGCGGCCGGGACGCCCAGCGCCACGCCCGCGGCCAGCGCGGCCACGGCGTTGTGCGCGTAGTGCCGGCCGGGCACGGAGACCGTGAAGGTCAGCTCGACGCCGTCCAGCAGGACCACGACCTCGCTCTTCAGCCCCTGCGCGGTCACCGACAGGATCCGCACGTCCGCGTCCGCCGACTCCCCGTACGTCACGGTCCGCACCGATCCGGCCAGCCGCCGCGTCAGCTCCCGCGCGCCCTCGTGGTCCGCGGTGATCACCAGCGTGCCGCCGGGCACGATCCTGCCCGCGAACGTCTCGAAGGACTCGTAGATCTCGTCCATGGAGGCGTAGTTGGCGTGGTGGTCCAGCTCCACGTTGAGGACGATCGCTACCTCGGGGGCGTACTTGTGGAAGCTCCGGTCCGACTCGTCCGCCTCGGCGACGAAGATCTCGCCCTCGCCGTGCAGGGCGTTCGAACCGGGCGCGTCCAGGTCGCCGCCGATGGCGTACGACGGCCGCAGCCCCAGCTCGCCCAGCGACACCGCCAGCATGGACGTCGTGGTCGTCTTGCCGTGCGTACCGGCGACCGCGATCGGCCGCAGGCCGTCCATCAGCCGGGCCAGCGCGTCCGACCGGTGGACCACGGGGACGCCCAGCTCGGCCGCCCGCGCCAGCTCCGGGTTGTCGGCCCGGATCGCCGACGAGACGACCACGCACGTGGCGTCGTCCGCCAGGTGCCCCGCCGCGTGCCCGATGTGCACGGTCGCCCCGAGCGCCCGCAGCGCCTCGGCCGTCGCGGACTCCTTCGCGTCACTGCCCGCGACCTTCGCCCCCCGCTGCGCGAGGATCTTCGCGATCCCCGACATCCCGGCCCCACCGATCCCGATGAAGTGCGGTCGGTCCATGGCGGTGGGAATGCCGGGTGCCATGCGTTTTCTCCCCAGAGTGCGGTACGACGATGAGGGCCCAGCCTATTGCGTCCGGCCCCGTGCCCACCTCAAGGGGCGTCAGCCCCTACGCCTGCGCCTTGCTGTGCGAGAACAGCTTCAGCACCGGCACCCCCACCTTGTGCCGCGCCCTGGACGCCCAGTCCCGGTGGAAGAACTCCTCCACGTAGTGGGGATCCGTCAGCACGATCACCTCGTCCGCGCCGATCTCCTCGACCAGCGACTTCAGCGCGTCCAGCGGATGATCCTCGATCAACCGCCCCTCCGCCTCGCTGCCCGCCGCGCGCAGCGCCCGCAGGGACACGGTCAACGCCTGCTCCCCGACCCCCTTCGCCTCGTCCCCCTCCGGCGTCTCGCCCTCCCGCACCGCCTCGTCCAGCTCGCCGAGCGCGACGTCGTCGATGGCCCGCAGCAGGCGGTCCGCCTGGTCGCCGCGCGGCTGGAGCAGCACGTGGAAGGCGACCTGCTCGTCCCCGTGCAAGGTGGTGACGAACTCCACGTCGGCGGACGTAAGGGCCTTCTCGATCATCAAAACGCTTGTGAACACCAGGCGCCCTCTCTCCTCCGTGGGCCGTGCCAGGCCCCTGCGGAAACCATCCTGCCCCGTGATCTCACGGGTACTGCCGGATTCAGTGTGCCCGTCGGACAGTAAACGGAACGGTAGATTCCGCCGATGTCGTGACCAGCGGTAACGCTCGAACCCCCTTGCGGTTCACCTGCGCGCGTACCGGCTGAACAAGAACCCCTCCTCCTCCAGCAGCGACACCAGCCCGAACCGCTGCGGAACCGCCACCGACGGCCCCCCGGCGATGCGCTGCGCGTCCCCCGCGGTGAGCATCGGGGAGACGGTCAGGCACAGCTCGTCCAGTACCCCGGCGGCCACCAGTTGACCGAGCAGTCGCGGCCCGCCCTCCGTCAGCAGCCGGGTGTGCCCCAGTTCGGCGAGCGCCCGTACGGCCCGGGCGGGCTCCACGCCGACGCCGTCCCCGGCGACGACCACCCGGGCGCCGGACTTCTCGGCCGCGGCGATCCGGTCGGGGGCCGCGGCGGCGCCGGTGAGGATCAGGGTGGGCACCAGGGGCGAGGTGAACAGCGGGAGCGAGAAGTCCAGGTCCAGGCTCGCGCTGACCACGGCGATCGCCGGTGCCGGCCCCTGCCCGGCCGCCTCCCGCATCGCCGCGAACTCCGCACGCGCGCGTGCCGGGCGGTAACCCTCCTGGCGTACCGTTTCCGCACCGGCGACGACCACGTCCGCCAGGGCCCGCAGGGTGCCGAAGATCCGCATGTCGGTCGCGGTGGAGATGGGCTGCGACCGGCCGTCGTGCTGGGCCGCGCCGTCGAGCGTGGACACCATGTTGGCCCGCAGCCAGACCTCCGGCCCGCCGGCCCCGGCCGCTCCCCCCGGCCCGAGCTCCGGATAGGCGTACGCGGCGGCCAACTCGGCGAGGCTCCACTCACGGTCGCCGGAGACGCCACCCTCCCCTCCGGCGGCGCGGGCGGCTGTCTCGTCGGTCACAGGGAACAGGCGTCGCATGCCGTGCAGTCTGGCACGCCCCTCAGCGCCTGTCCGGTGGACCATGCCCCGGGACACGGGGGCCTGGCACGCACTCCCCCAGCGCCCCAAAGGCGGGAGGGGGACCGCCCCCCCCCAGCAGCGGTCTCGCCGGTCGCCGACTCCCCTCCCCCACCCGAATGCGCTCACGCGGGGCCCCATCGCGTCGCCACCCTCGTCCGCCTTCCGACCGCACGCTCCCCACGCCCGAAGCAACCCTGCGGGCCCCCGTCGCCCCGGCTGGAAGCAACCCTGAGCGGGATCCCATCGCCCCCTCGAAGCAACCCCATGCGGGGCCGATCGCCCCCGCTCCAAGCAACCCTGCGGGCCACCTCACCCCCTCTCGAAGCAACCCTGCGGGCCCCCGTCGCCCCGGCTCGAAGCAACCCTGCGCGGGATCCCATCGCCCCCCCTCGAAGCAACCCCATGCGGGGCCGATCGCCCCCGCTCCAAGCACCCCCGTGTGGGGCCTCCTCGCCCCCGCTCCAAGCAACCCTGCGGGCCACCTCACCCCCTCTCGAAGCAACCCTGCGGGCCCCCGTCGCCCCGGCTGGAAGCAACCCTGCGCGGGATCCCTCGCCCCCTCTCCGAGCAACCCCACGCGGGCCCCCATCGCCCCCGCTCGAAATCCCGCGCGGGCCCCCATCGCCCCCACTCACCGGCACCGATCAAGCACCACCACACCCCCGCCGATTCCCCCACGCCCGAAAGCGCTCACGCGCGGGCCCCCATCACGTCACCGCCCTCATCCGCCCTGCGGCCGCACTCTCCCCACGCTCAAAACAACCCCGCGGGCCCCTATCGCCCCAGCTCCAAGCAACCCCACACGGGACCCCTCGCCCCCTCTCCGAGCAACCCCACGCGGGCCCCCATCGCCCCGGCTCGAAACAACCCCACGCGGAACCCCTCACCCCCGCTCGAAACAACCCCACGCGAGCCCCCATCGCCCCCCACCCACCGCCACCGATCAGCCACCGGCCACACACCCGCGCCCCACCTCGCCGGACAGGCCCTAGCATGGGTAACCGTGCCTACCACTCCCGCCGCGCCCGGATTCGGCTCGATAGCCGACACCGCCCCGCTGTCCCTGTGCGCCCGTGAGCCGCACGTTCCCGCGGACCGGCTGGTCGCCGAGATGGTGCCGCCGCCGCGGTTCGACTCGGTGCGCTTCGGCACGTACGTCCCGGACCCGAACCAGCCGAGCCAGACCGAGGCCGTGCGGGTCCTGGAGTCCTTCGCCGCCGGACTGGGCGGTGCACACGCCTCCGGCGCCGGAAAGCCCCGGCGCGGTTTCCTCGGCCTGGGCAAGGCCAAGGCGCCCAAGGCCCCGGCCGGCCCGCGCGGGGTCTACCTCGACGGCGGCTACGGCGTCGGCAAGACCCACCTGCTGGCCTCGCTCTGGCACGCCACCCCGGCCGAGCCCGGCCTGAAGGCGTTCGGCACCTTCGTCGAGCTGACCAACCTCGTCGGCGCCCTGGGCTTCCAGAAGACCGTGCAGACCCTCTCCGGCCACCGTCTGCTGTGCATCGACGAGTTCGAGCTGGACGACCCGGGCGACACCGTCCTGGTGTCGACCCTGCTCGGCCGGCTGGTCGACGCGGGCGTGGCGCTCGCCGCCACCTCCAACACCCTCCCCGGCAAGCTCGGCGAGGGCCGCTTCGCCTCGGCCGACTTCCTGCGGGAGATCCAGGGCCTGTCCGCGCACTTCCGCCCGCTGCGCATCGACGGCGAGGACTACCGCCACCGCGGTCTGCCCGAGGCCCCGGCGCCGTTCACCGACGAGCAGGTCACCAAGGCCGCGCACGCCACCCCGGGTGCCTCACTTGACGCGTTCCCGCGCCTCCTCGACCACCTCGCCCGCGTCCACCCCAGCCGTTACGGCGCCCTGACCGACGAACTGCGGGCCGTCTGCCTCACCGCCGTCCAGGCGGTGCCCGACGAGTCGACGGCCCTCCGGCTGGTCGTCCTCGCGGACCGGCTCTACGACCGTGAGATCCCGGTCCTGGCCTCGGGGCAGCCCTTCGACCGCCTGTTCAGCGAGGGGATGCTGAAGGGCGGCTACCGCAAGAAGTACTTCCGGGCGATCTCCCGTCTGACCGCCCTCGCCCGGGACGCCAAGGGCCTCGTCGAGTCCGCCTGACAACACGCCCGTACACCCGCTCGTACGGGCGCTTATACACCCGGAATTCCTTCACCCCGCTCTGCCATACCCGGTCAACGGGCCTTGATCAAGAGCCGGTTCGCGCCAAGCTACCTGCGCGCTTCAGCCTCTCTTCAGCTGGAAACGTTAAGTTAACCCTGCAAACAACTTTGCCGAGCTAAGGTGTTTCTTGACCAGTCGTTGACCAAGCGTTGGTCTGTACAAAAGGTGTGAACTACCGAGAGGGGGGCGCATGTTCCGAGGTACGACGGCACGAACCGTGCTGGCGCTCCTCGCCGCCGCCCTGCTCGCCCTCCCGTTCTTCGCTCCCACCGAGTCCTTCGCATCCGCGCACACGATCGGTCAGGTCGAGGCCAAAGGTCAGCCCGGAACCAAGCTCTCCGGGAAGGCCCTGCGCGACGAGACGGCCACCTCCCGCCACTGCGAGGCCTCCGGGGACCCGACCGGTCCCCTGCGCCCGCGCGACAGGCATCGCGCCGTCGACTTCGCTCCCCAGGGGCCCGAGTGCCCCTCGCTCCGCCGGGACGAGACAGACGTCCCCGAACGCCTCACGCGCGACTCGTTCGCGCTGTCGAGATCCTCGGCCGCGCACACCCCTGCCGCTCTGCAGGTCTTCCGCTGCTGACAGCAGTGGAGTTCTCCCCCCACCACTGTCATGTAAGTCCGACGCGCCGTTCGGCGCGCCAGGAGGAGTCACCACATCATGCAGCCCCTCATCGACAACGCCCGCATGTTCGGACAGCGCCCTGAGGAGTTCGCCAAACTGGCCGAAGGCCAGTCGCCGCAGGTCCTGTTCATCACCTGCTCCGATTCCAGGGTCGTCCCGGCCCTGATCACGGGCGCCCGGCCCGGCGAGCTCTTCGAGCTGCGCACCGCCGGCAACATCGTGCCCCCGTACGCCTCCGAGCACCCCACCAGCGAGGCCGCCACCATCGAGTACGCCGTGGAGGTGCTGGGCGTCCGCGACATCGTGGTCTGCGGCCACTCGCACTGCGGCGCCGTCGGCGCCCTGGTCCGCGGTGACGACCTGGACGCCGTCCCGGCCGTCCGCGACTGGCTCGTCAGCGCCACTCCGCGTCCCGCCGGAGCGGTCGAGGACCCGTGCGTCGCCGAGGGCGTGCAGAGCCACGTCCTGGCCCAGGTCCTGCGCCTGCGCTCCTACCCGTTCATCGACAAGAAACTGACGGAGGACCAACTGACCCTGCACGCCTGGTACTACGAAGTCCACACCGGCCGGGTCCACGCCCACCGCGCCGAGACCGACGCGTTCGAGGGTCTGTGACCGCCATGACGACCATGACCTCCAGGTTCCCTCATCTGAGGCAGGACTTCCTCGCCTCCATCGTCGTCTTCCTGGTCGCCGTACCGCTGTGCGTCGGCGTGGCGGTCGCCTCCGGCGTCCCCGCCGAGCTGGGTCTGATCACCGGCATCGTGGGCGGCCTCGTCACCGGGCTCATGCGCGGCAGCAGCCTCCAGGTCTCCGGACCGGCCGCCGGCCTCACCGTGCTGGTCTTCGAGGCCGTCAGCGAGTTCGGGGTGGGCACGCTCGGTGTGATCGTGCTGATGGCCGGTCTGCTCCAGCTCGCCATGGGCTTCTTCAGGATCGGCCGCTGGTTCCGGGCGATATCCGTCTCCGTCGTCGAGGGCATGCTCTTCGGCATCGGTCTGGTGATCATCGCCGGCCAGATCTACGCGGCGGCGGGCCTGAAGGCCCCGGAGTCCGGCCTCGGCAAGATCACGGGGCTGCCGGGGGCGTTCTCCGACGCGCTCGGCAGCACCGAGGCCCTGGCCTCCCTCGCGATCGGCGCGGGCACCATCGCCGTCATCGTGCTGTGGAAGAAGATGCCGAAGGCCGTGCAGTCCGTCCCCGGCGCCCTCGCCGCGGTCGTCCTGGCCACCCTCGCCGGCCTCGTCTTCAGCCTCCCGGTCGCCACCGTGGAGGTGGAGGGCCTGCTCGGCGTCATCCAGCCGCCCGACACCGGTGCCCTCGGCGAACTGGCCAGCCCTGCCATCTGGGGCACGATCATCGCGTTCGCGCTGATCGCCTCCGCCGAGAGCCTGTTCAGCGCGGCGGCCGTGGACCGGCTGCACGACGGTCCGCGCACCGACTACGACAAGGAGATGATCGCCCAGGGCGTCGGCAACACCGTCTGCGGCGCCCTCGGCGCGCTGCCGATGACCGCGGTGATCGTGCGCAGCTCCGCCAACGTCAACGCGGGCGCGAAGACCAAGGCCTCGCGGGTGCTGCACGGTGTGTGGCTGCTGCTGTTCGCCGCCGCGATGCCGTGGGCCCTGGCCCTGATCCCGATCCCCGCGCTGGCCGGCATCCTCGTGCACGCGGGCTGGAAGCTGATCCCGTTCCAGCAGATCGCGACGCTGTGGCGGGGCCACCGCGGCGAGGCGCTGATCCTCATGGTCACCGCCGTCTCGATCGTCGTGGTGAACATGTTCGAGGGCGTGCTCATCGGTCTGGCCCTGTCCGTCGTCAAGACGGCGTGGGAGGCCTCGCACCTCAAGATGGAGGTCGTCGACAAGGGCGCCGGCCCCATCCAGGCGCACCTGTCGGGCAACGCGACCTTCCTCAGGCTGCCGAAGATCCTCGACAGCCTGGAGGCCCTGCCCCAGGACCGCCCGGTCGAGCTGGACCTGTCCGGGCTGCACCACCTGGACCACGCCTGCCGTACGGCGCTGGAGAACTGGGCCGAACGGCACAGCGCGGTCGGCACCGAACCGGTGCGGGTCACCGAGCCCGAGCCGGTGAAGGTCACCGCTCCGTAAGCACACCGGGAGTACGCACCGGATGCCCGGTCCGGGGTCGATCGTGGCCCCGGACCGGGCATCCGGCATATCGTGGCAGAAGCGGCGACATCGGACCTCTGAGCGGGAGGCCGGCATGCTCCAGGAACTGTTGACGGCGGCCGCGGCGACCGGTTCCGCCGGGCTCGTCTACGTGGCCTCGGCGGCGCGGGTGGTCAAGCAGTACGAGCGCGGGGTGGTGTTCCGGCTCGGACGGCTCGCGGGTGAGGTGCGGCCCCCGGGCTTCACGATGGTGGTCCCGCTCGTGGACCGGCTGCACAAGGTGAACATGCAGATCGTCACGATGCCGGTGCCGGCCCAGGAGGGCATCACCCGGGACAACGTGACCGTGCGCGTGGACGCGGTCGTCTACTTCAAGGTGGTCGACGCGGCGAACGCGCTGGTCCAGGTCGAGGACTACAAGTTCGCGGTCTCGCAGATGGCCCAGACCTCGCTGCGCTCGATCATCGGCAAGAGCGACCTGGACGATCTGCTCTCCGACCGCGAGAAGCTCAACCAGGGCCTGGAGCTGATGATCGACAGCCCGGCCGTCGGCTGGGGCGTGCAGATCGACCGCGTCGAGATCAAGGACGTCTCGCTGCCGGACACGATGAAGCGCTCGATGGCCCGGCAGGCCGAGGCCGACCGCGAGCGGCGGGCCCGGATCATCAACGCCGACGCCGAACTGCAGGCGTCGAAGAAGCTCGCCGAGGCCGCCAAGGAGATGTCCGAGCAGCCCGCCGCGCTCCAGCTGCGGTTGCTCCAGACGGTGGTGGCGGTCGCCGCCGAGAAGAACTCGACCCTCGTCCTGCCCTTCCCGGTGGAGCTGCTGCGGTTCCTGGAGAGGGCTCAGGAGCGGCCTTCGGGCACGTGACACGTTCTACGCGCGTGGTTCCCGAGGCTCCCCGCAGGTGATAGACACAGCGGCGTCACAAGGTTCCTGTCCGCCAGCAGGAAGGGCGTTGCCATGTCCGAATCCACCGCCGCGACAACCACCACGACACCTACCGCCGCGACACGCCGTCAGGTCCTCGCGCGCACCGGGGCGCTGGGCGCCTCGATCGCCTTCGCCGGAAGTCTCCCCGAGCTCTTCGCGGGCACCGCCGCCGCGCAGCAACTGGGCCACAGCGACTACGGCCCGCTGATCCCCGATCCCAAGGGCCTGCTCGACCTGCCCAAGGGTTTCCGCTACCAGGTCCTCTCCCGCGAGGGCGACCCCTTGCGCTCCGGTGAGGGCAAGGTCCCCTCCAACCACGACGGCATGACGGCCCTGCCCGGCAGACACGGCCGCGTCCACCTGGTCCGCAACCACGAGAACCGCCACAACGGCCGGATTCCCGTCCCGACGGTCGAGGGCCTGACCTACGACCCGGCGGGCAAGGGCGGTTGTACGGCCCTGACGCTGGACTCCCGCAACAAGGTGCTCTCGGAGCGGGTCGCGATCGCCGGTACGGCCGTCAACTGCGCGGGCGGGCCCACCCCTTGGGGCACCTGGCTGACCTGCGAGGAGACCGAGGACAAGGCCGGCACCAACGGTTACACCAAGGACCACGGCTTCATCTTCGAGGTCGACCCGGCCGACCCGCACCGCTCCGGCGCCGTACCGCTGACCGCGATGGGCCGCTTCCAGCACGAGGCGATCGCCGTCGACCCGAGGCGGGGCATCGTCTACGAGACCGAGGACGCCTTCGAGCGGCCCTTCGGCCTGTTCTACCGCTTCCTGCCGAAGAAGGCGCCGGGCGGCCCGGGTTCACTGCGCGCGGGCGGCCGGCTCCAGGCGATGCGGGTGCCCGGCGTACCGGACCTGTCCTCGATCCACGAGACCGGCGCCTGCTTCGACGGCGTCGAGTGGGTCGACGTACCGGATCCGCTGGCGGTCGAAACCCCCATCCGCTTCCAGGACTTCGGGCCGAAGGGCATCACGCACGCACAGAAGCTGGAGGGCTGCTACTGGGGCGGCCGGAGCGTCTACTTCGTGTCGTCGTTCGCGCGCAGCGCGGAGGGCTCGGCGGCGGACCACTTCGGGCAGATCTGGCGCTACGACCCCTCCTCGCGCCGGCTGACCCTCGTGATCGTCTTCGGCCCCGACACGGACATCCAGCTCCCCGGCGAGTCCCCGGACAACATCTGCCTCGCCCCCAGCGGCGGCCTGATGGTCTGCGAGGACGGCAGCGGTATCCAGCACGTCTACGGCGTCACCCGCCGGGGCCAAGTGTACGCGATGGCGCGCAACGCCCAGAACATCGGTACCCCCGAGGAGCCGGAGTACGGCGAGTTCGCGGGCGTCGCCTTCTCGCCGGACGGGGAGACGATGTACGTCAACTGCTACACACCGGGGACGACGTTCGCGGTGACGGGCCCCTGGCGCAGGTAGCCGACGGACGAGAGAGGTGGTCCCCCGTGGCCGAGCCGCACAGGACAGGCAGGGCGGGCAAGGGCACGAAGGCCGGGCTGCGTGAGCTGCTGCGCGTGCCCGGCGGCGCGCCCGTCGACCTGACCGCGTACGACACACGAGCGGTCCGCGGCGGCCCCCGGGACAAGACCGCGGGCCTCGCCGCCACCTCGGACCTCGGGGACCACCTCGCCGACCTCCAGGAACGCCTGTTCGCGGCGAGCACGGCGGGCGACCGGCGCCGGGTGCTGCTGGTGCTCCAGGGCATGGACACCAGCGGCAAGGGCGGCACGATCAAACACGTCATCGGCTACTGCAACCCGTCCGGCTGCCGCGTCCGGGCGTTCAAGGCCCCCACCCCCGAGGAGCGCAAGCGCCACTTCCTGTGGCGCATCGAGAAGGCCCTCCCCGAGCCCGGCGAACTCGGCATCTTCGACCGCTCCCACTACGAGGACGTCCTGATCGCCCGCGTCCGCGAGCTCGCCCCGCGCGAGGAGATCGAGCGCCGCTACGACGAGATCAACCGCTTCGAGCAGTCCCTCGCCGACGACGGCACGACCGTGATCAAGTGCTTTCTGCACATCTCCTACGAGGAGCAGCGGCGCCGCCTGCTCAAGCGCCTGGACCGGCCGGACAAGCACTGGAAGTTCGCCCCGTCCGACATCGACGACCGGGCGCTGTGGCCCGCGTTCCAGGAGGCGTACGCGATCGCCCTGGAGCGGTGCTCGACCCCGCACGCCCCCTGGTACGTGATCCCGGGCGACCGCAAGTGGTACCGGAACTGGGCCGTGGGCCGACTGCTCCTGGAGCATCTGGAGGCGCTGGACCCGCGCTACCCGAAGCCGGACTTCGACGTGGCCGAGTGCCGGGAGCGGCTGCTCGCGCGGTGAGCCCGATGAACCTCCCGGGACGGGGTACCCGGCCGACATGACCGAGAACTCGCACGTCAGCGGCTCGTACTGGCTCCAGACGGCACCCGGGCCCGACCGTCCGGCGCTCGCGGAGGACCTGGACGTCGACGTGGCCGTGATCGGTGCCGGGGTCGCCGGGCTGAGCACGGCGTGGGAGCTGGCGCGGGCCGGGCGGACCGTGGCGCTGCTGGAGGCCGGCCGGGTCGCGGCCGGCGTCACCGGGCACACCACCGCGAAGCTCACCGCGCTGCACACCCTGATCTACGACAAACTGCGGCACACCCGCGGCCCGGAGGGCGCCCGGCTGTACGCGCGCTCGCAGAGCGAGGCGATCGAGCGCGCCGCGGAGATCGCGGACGAGCTGGGCGTCGACTGCGACTGGGAGCGCCGCAGCGCGTACACGTACGCGTGTGACGCGGGCCGGATCGACGAACTGCGGGCCGAGGCCGAGGCGGCCCGCGAGGCGGGGCTGCCGGCGTCCTTCGTGACCGAGACCGGGCTGCCGTTCCCGGTGGCGGGCGCGGTGAAGGTCACCGGTCAGGCGCAGTTCCACCCGCGCAAATACCTCCTCGCGCTCGCCGAGGACCTGGTGGTGCGGGGCGCCCACGTCCACGAGCACACCACGGTCATCGGTCTGGAGGAGGGCGAGCCGTGCCGGCTGACCACCGACACCGGGGCGCGGGTGAGCGCCCGGGACGTCGTGGTCGCCACGCACTACCCGGTCTTCGACCGCGCCCTGCTCTTCACCCGGCTCTCCCCGCGCCGCGAGCTGGTCGTCGCCGGGACCATCGACGCCGAGCGGGACCCGGACGGCATGTTCATCACGCCGGACGAGGGCACCCGCTCGGTCCGCACCGCCCCGGCCGAGGACGGACGGCGCCTGCTCGTCGTCACCGGGGAGCACTTCACGCCCGGTACCGGCGACACCCGGGCCCGCTTCCAGCACCTGGCCGACTGGGCCGCCGAGCACTTCCCCGACGTCACGCTCACGCACTCCTGGGCCACCCAGGACAACGACCCGACGGACACCGTCCCGCTGGTCGGCCCCCTGCACCCGGGCGCCCGCCACACGTACGTGGCCACCGGCTTCGGCGGCTGGGGCCTGAGCGGCGGCATGATGGCGGGCCGGCTGCTGACCGCGCAGATCACCGGCGAGGAGTGCGCCTGGAGCGGGCTGTACGACCCGCGCAGGCTGCGCTCCACGGTGCGCGAGGCGCCCGCCTTCCTCAAGCACCAGGCCCAGGTGGCCCGCCACTTCGTGGGCGACCGGCTGCGGCCCGGCGGGCCCGTCGAGGGCATCGAGCGTGGTGAGGGCGCGGTGGTCCGCGTGGACGGCGAACGGCTCGCGGTCCACCGCGACGAGGCCGGCCACCTCCACGCCCTCTCCCCCCGCTGCACCCACCTGGGCTGCCTCGTCGCCTTCAACGCCGCCGAACGCGCCTGGGAGTGCCCCTGCCACGGCTCCCGCTTCGACACCGACGGCAAGGTGGTCCAGGGCCCGGCGACGAGGCCGCTGGAGCAGCGGGACATCTGACCGGGTGACCTCCCGGTCGCGCCTGCCACCACGGAGGGATGATCATCCTACGTTCGTACGGTGATCATTCGCGTACGACGTGCCACCCTCGCCTGTGTCCTGAGCGCCGCCGTCCTGACCGCGTGCGGCACCGTCCAGGAGCCCCCGGCCGCCCGCCCGGCCCCTTCGGCGCCCGCGCCCTCCCGTCCGCCCACACTCGCCCCGGGGCCCGCCGCGCTCACCCCCGTCTTCCGGCACGGCCCCCGCACCCCCGACAAGACCGTCGCGCTCACCTTCGACGCCGACATGACCGCCGGTCAGGGGCCGCGGGCGGCGGCGGGTGAGCGGTTCGACAACCCGCGGCTGATCGCGACGCTGCGGGCGCTGGAGGTGCCGGCGACGGTGTTCATGACGGGCCGCTGGGCCGAGGAGTACCCGGTGCAGGCGCGCTCCATCGGGCGTGATCCGCTCTTCGAGGTCGCCAACCACTCCTACAGCCACTACGCCTTCACCGCGGACTGCTACGGGCTGCCGACCGTCTCCGCCGACCGGATGCGGGCGGACGTGGAGCGGGCGTACGCCGCCTTCCGGAAGGCCGGGGTGCCCGAGCCGATGCCGTACTTCCGTTTCCCGGGCGGGTGTTACGACCGGAAGGCCCTGAAGGCGCTGGCCCCGGCCGGGGTCACCGCCGTGCAGTGGGACGTGGTGGGCGGGGACGCCTTCGCGACGGACGCGGACGCGGTGGCCCGGCAGGTCCTTCAGGGGGTGCGGCCGGGGTCCGTGGTCGTGCTGCACTGCACCCGCAGCGCCGCCCCGGCGACCGAGCGGGCCGTGCGGACGGTCGTGCCGGAGCTGCGCGAGCGGGGCTACCGGTTCGTGAAGGTCTCCGAGCTGATCGGCGCCGCCGCCGGCCGACCGTGAGCGTCCTACGCTGGAGGAATGAGCGAGGACTACTGCACGATCCGCGACGCGGTGAAGCCGCCGACGGCGGAGGGGCCGCCGTATGCGGAGTGTGTGCTGTGCCGGGAGCCGACCGAGTACCCGGAGTCGTACAAGGGGATCACGCTGTGCCCGGTGTGCGAGTGGCAGGAGGCGCAGCGCACGGCCTGCTCCGGCTGACCGGCGGGCTCGGGGCGACCGGCGGGCTCACGGTGACCTGCGCGAGGTGAGTGCGCAGGCCGCCACGGTGGCGACGGCCGCGAGCAGGGCGGATCCGGCGAGCGGGAGCACGGGCAGGTCGACCGTGCCCGACCGCGACCCGGCGACCAGCCCGCTGACCGCCGCCTGCGCCGGGGAGCCCGAGACCACCAGCGAGAGCAGGGCCGCGAGCAGCAGCGCGGGGACCGCCCTGCCCGTCGTGCGCAGCACCGGCCAGGCGGTGAGAGCGCCGACGGCCGTCCCCAGCAGGGCGCAGGCCAGCGCGGCGAGCAGCCCGGCGGCCCCCGCCGGGAGCACCGGCACCCGGGTCTGGTGGTCGGAACTCACCGGATCGCTGATCCAGGTCAGGACGACGGTCGCGACCGCGCCGAGGACGGCCGCACCGCCCAGCGCCACCAGCAGCCGGGCGAGGTGCGCCCGCCCGGGCCCCACCGCCGCGGCCACGCAGTGCTGGGCCGCGGGCGGCTCGGCCGAGACGCAGATCCGCACCAGCCAGGCGGCGACGGGCAGCAGGGCGGCGGCCGCGTAGCCGAGCGAGTCGAGCACGGGCTGCCCGCCCTGTACGCCGACGCCCAGGAACACGGCGTACAGGATGAACGGCGGCAGCCAGCGCTGCGAGCGCAGGAGCAGGGCGGCCTGGTGGCGGAGGAGGGCGGTCACGCGCGGCCTTCCTGGTCGAGGGGGATGTCGGCACGCGCCACGCTCACCACGTGCCAGGACGGCCGGGCCGTGAGCAGCGTGCGGAGCAGGACGTCCGAGTGGGACACGGGGACGGTCACCCGGTAGGCACCCGGCACGGTCTCCTCCGCGGCGGCGAGCGGCAGGTCGGGCAGCCGGCCGCCCGGCGGGCCCTGGACCTCCACGACGACGTGCGGGCCGGTCGGCGCGGTCACCTGTTCCGTACGGCGGTCCAGAGCCCCCTCGCGCACGGCGTACGTCGCGTCGGGCACCCCCGCCAGGCGGTCCGGGTCGTGGTCGACGAACACCACGGCGCCTCCGGCCGCGGTCCGTTCGGCGACCGCACGCTCCAGTTCGGCCCGGGCGGCGGCGTCCAGGCCGGTCCACGCCTCGTCCAGGACGAGCAGCTCGGGGTCGGCCAGCAGGGCCTGGGCCACCGCGACCTTCTGGCTGCTGCCCTTGGAGAGCTGGGACATGGGGGTGCGGGCGTAGGGGGTGGCGCCGAAGCGGTGCAGCCAGTCCTCGGCGGCCCGGGCGGCCGCCGGCCGGGACAGGCCGTGGACGGCGCCGAGGTGGGTGAGGTAGCCGACCGGGGTGAAGGGCAGGGCGGACGGGAAGCGCTCGGGGACGTAGGCCGTGCGGGGGCGGCCGGTGATACGGCCCTCGGTGGGGGCGTCGATGCCGGCGAGGAGGCGGAGGAGGGTGGACTTGCCGGTGCCGTTGGTTCCCTCCACGCGGACGAGATCGCCGGGGTTGATCGTGAGGTCGACGTTGCGTAAGACCCAGGGGCCGCGGAGGTTGTAGCGGCGGCCCACCTTGTCGAGCCGTAGAGCGCGATGCATGAGGTCATCATGTCCTGTCGTGGCCACCCCTTTAGGGTTGGCCGGTGTGAGCGTTGAACCCGTATCCCCCGGTGACAGTCCCTTTCGGTCCGAGCGCACTCCGCGCGACGAAGCCCCGCAGTTCGTGCTGCCCCTGGTCGTCCGCATCGAGCGCGACGCTCCACCTGCCCGCACCGACGCCCTGGAGACCGCGGCGCGAGCGGTTCTCGTCCTGCTGAGCGACGAGCGCTCCGCCGGCGAGGGCGAGTGGGCCCAGGTCGTGCGGGACTGGCAGGACGCACGGATCCGGAAGGTCGTACGGCGTGCCCGCGGAGCCGAGTGGCGGCGGGCCGAGGCGCTGGACGGGATCACGGTGAGCGGGAAGACGGCTCAGGTCCGGGTGTTCCCGCCCGTGCCGCTGGACGGCTGGCCCAAGGACCTGGCCCGGCTCCAGGTGTCCGGTACCGATCTCGACGACCCGGAGCCGCCGGTGGAGGCGGACACCTCCGCGCCGGTGCTGTGGCTCAACCCGGAGCTGGAGATGTCGGCCGGCAAGGCGATGGCACAGGCCGGACACGGCGCCCAGCTGGCCTGGTGGGAGCTGTCGGAGGAGGAGCGGGCCGCCTGGCGGGACGCGGGTTTCCCGCTCGCCGTGCGCGGCGCGGACCCCGCCCACTGGAGCCAACTCACCACGAGCGGGCTGCCGTTGGTGCGGGACGCGGGGTTCACCGAGATCGCGCCCGGTTCGGCCACGGTGGTCGCGGACCATCCGGCCCTGCGATGACCCGTCGCGGCGCCCGCGTCTGAACATCCCGGCCCCCGCCCCCGTACTGAGGGGACCGGGGCGGCCCGTGAAGCGCCTCTCTTCCGGACCCGAACCTCAAATGTTGCTCTGAAGGCGGACGTCCAGGGGTTCGGGCCCCTGTGCCGGGGCCATACCCCCGTCACGCCCACGAGGGCGGCACCGCTCATCCGGAAGCAGCCGAGGAGGGGGACGGACCATGGAGCGACTGGGAACGGGCATCGGGTGGCGGCCGGAGATCGCGGACGCCGTGGAGGGCATGCCGGGGATCGACTGGGTCGAGGTCGTGGCCGAGAACGTGTGCCCCGGACATCTCCCGGAGTCCCTGCGGCGGCTGCGCGAGCGTGGGGTCACCGTGGTCCCGCACGGGGTCTCGCTCGGTCTCGGCGGTGCGGATCGGCCCGACGAGGGGCGGCTGACCGCGCTCGCCGAGCGGGCCGAGGCGCTGGGCTCGCCGCTGGTCACCGAGCACATCGCGTTCGTCCGCGCGGGCGGCCCGCTGACGGCCTCCCCCCGTCTGGAGGCGGGCCATCTGCTGCCGGTGCCGCGCACCCGGGACGCCCTCGACGTGCTGTGCGCGAACATCCGTGCCGCCCAGGACGCGCTGCCGGTGCCGCTGGCGGTGGAGAACATCGCCGCGCTCATCTCCTGGCCCGGCGAGGAGATGACCGAGGGACAGTTCCTGTACGACCTGGCCGACCGCACCGGTGTGCGGCTGCTGATCGACGTGGCCAACCTGCACACCAACCACGTCAACCGCGGCGAGGACCCGGCCGAGGCGCTCGCCGACCTGCCCCTGGAGGCCATCGCCTACGTCCATGTCGCGGGCGGTTTCGAACGCGACGGCGTCTGGCACGACAGCCACGCCCACCCGGTCCCGCGCCCCGTCCTGGACATTCTCACCGACCTCGCCTCCCGGGTCTCGCCGCCGGGGGTACTGCTGGAGCGTGACGAGAACTTCCCCGAACCCGCCGAGCTGGAGGGGGAGTTGGGCGCGATACGGGAGGCGGTGGCGAAGGGGGGCGCGCGGGCCACGACCCCGGCCGACGCGGTACGCACCGCGTCCGCCGCCTCCCCGTCGGCCGACGACCTCACCCGTCAGCGCCTCGCCCTGGCCCAGACCTCGCTGCTGTCCGCGCTGGTCGCCGGGACGCCCGTGCCCGAGGGGTTCGACCGGGTGCGGCTGGGTGTGCAGGCCCGGGCGCTCGCCGCGAAGCGGGCGGACGTGGTCGCGAAGGTGGCCCCCGAGCTGCCGGTCATCCTCGGCGCCTCGTATCGTCCGGCCTTCCTGGCCTACGCCCACGGCCACCCGATGACCGACGGCTACCGGCGCGATGCCCTCGCCTTCGCGGAACACGCCCTGCTCACCCACCAGTTGGACGATCCGTCGGCACGGCGGCAACTCCGTGAGTGGTGGCTGGAGCGGTCCGGTCCCGCCCCTCGCTCCGCGCGCCCGGCTGTCCGCCTCGCTCGCGCGACGCGCCGGGTACTGCTGCGCCGCGCGTAGCCTCCGGCGCGTATGCGGTCGCGTCTGCGGGCCGGTGGGGGCCGGTCGCGCCCACGCGGCGGAGCCGCATGTCGATGCGGCCCCGCGCCCCTAGGTGGCTACGGTCACCGTCCGCCCCCAGCTGCGGGGCTCTGTCTGCCTTAGCTGCGGGCAATCGTGCCGCTGGGGCGGCACGGGTGGGCGCAGGCGGCGCCCCGCAAGCGCGGGCGAGCGGCCCCACCCCTCGCCGCACCCCCGAGCAACAGGCCGATCCCACCTACGCCACCCCCGGCTCCCCCACTAGTCAGGGAACGCGCCCCCAGGTGTGCCCGGGTTAACACCCCGTCCCGACCGCACACCCGACCCACACCTTTCGCCCCCACTTGCCCCACAAGGGACCCCCTCCGCGCTCCCCCATTCGCCCCGACTCACCCCCGATACAACCATTCGCCCCCGTACGGCAGTTGGCGTGGACCCCGCAGTAACATGCCAATCCCGCACCTGAAACCCACTAGCGTGCGGTGCCGCAACAGGAGGCACCATGCGACCGCGACCCCCCGTCAAAGGCAGGGGCATCTTCACCGGCACCGGGCTCATCATCGCCGGGCTCGTGGCGACCCTGTTCGCCCTGGTCTTCCCGCTCTGGTCGTACGCCGACCGAGCCGGCACCGGTGTGGACGTGCTCAACGCCCAGACCGTGTCGACACAGTACGGCCCGCTGTCGGCCCTGGACCGGGAGTTCGTCACGAAGGTCCGGCTGGCCGGCCTGTGGGAACTGCCCGCCGGCCAGCAGGCGCAGCGGAAGGGCACCACACCGGCCGTCCGCACGGCGGGCCAACACCTCATCGAGGGCCACCTGTTCCTGGACGAACGGGTCCGGGACGTGGCGGCCAAGCTGGGCCTGGAGCTGCCCAACGAGCCCAACGACCAGCAGAGACAGTGGCTCGACGTCCTGAACGGCGCCCAGGGCGTCGACTACGACCGGCAGTTCGCGAACATCCTGCGGCTGGCGCACGGCAAGGTGTTCTCGGTCGTCGCCGAGGTCCGGGCGAGCACCCGCAACTCCCTCGTCCGGGCCCTCGCCGACGACGCCAACACCACCGTGCTGGACCACATCAAGGTCCTGGAGGCCACCGGCTACGTCGACTTCGACGCGCTCGCCCGGGACATGGCGATCGGGGACACACCGCCGCTCACCGCCTCACCGCCCCCACCCGTCCCGCTGGCCGATCCCAGGCCGGCGGTCCCTGTGACGCCGGTGGACCCGGTGACACCGGTGAACCCGTCGCCGTCCGCGAGTTATCCGCTCCCGCCCGCCGCCGCCAGCCCGCCCCCTCAGGCACCCGAGACCTCCTGAGTCCCGGCACCCACCGGAACGTCACATACCGGCAACGCTCCGTCCCGGATTATGACCAGGGCATGGCGCCGCCCGACCGGGTCGCATAGAAAAATCCCATGTTATGGGTCCTTCTCCTGCTACTGGCCTGGGCGGCCGCCGGTACGGCGTGCACGCGCCTGTGCCTGGCCGCCGTACGCGCGGCGGCCGCGGAGTCCGCGACCGCGGGCCGGGCACATGCTCTGACGCTGTACGAGGCCGCGTTCCTGTCGGGCGGTCCCGCGCGGGTCGCCGACCTCACCCTGGTCTCCATGGCCCGTCAGCGACGGCTGCTGCTCGCCCACACCGGCTGGGCGACCGTCGTCGATCCGCGCGGGCGGGACGACGTGGAGCGCTCGGTGATCGGCGCCATCGGACCGGAGGGGCAGTGCCGCATCGCCCCGGTCCGGGAGGCCACCGCCGCCGCGGACGCGGTGAGCGGCATCGCCGACCGGCTGGTCGACGCGGGGCTCGCCGTCCCCGACGACGCCCGTGCCGATGTCAGCGCCGGGGTGCGCCAGGTGCGGCTGGCCGCGGTGGCCGTCGTCCTCCTCGGCGCGCTCGCACTGCTGACACCGGCCCCGCCGGACATGCCGCGCGGCTTGGTCGCGCTCTGGTTCGGGCTCCCCTTCGCCCTCACGCTCAGCTGCCTGGCCATAGCGCGCATCGAGGTCCACCCGTACGCCCGCTGGGCCTCCCCCGCCGGACAGCGGCTCCTGGGCTCCCTGGCCCGGTACTCCGCGGCGGACGACCGCACCTACCTCACCTCGGTGGCCGTGCACGGCATCCGCGCGGTCGGCGAACCGGACCTGCGCGCGGCCCTCGCCCACCGCGAGCCGCAGCACTGGCGGCTGTGACGCCCGCCGGGGGCGCACGGAGGCATTGAGCCCACCTCGGGCGAGGCGGTGCTTGCCTTCACCCGCGGCCGAACGAAACATCCCTTTTGTTGCTGCCGTGCACCGAAGGGATACGCGATGAGAGCCCCCGCCCTCTACTCGGCCGCCGGGTCCTTGCTCCTGGCCACGCTCACCGCGGCCCCGGCACAGGGCGCCCCGGCCGTCCCGGGCGCGGCCGAACTGCACGGCACCGCCGTGGCGGCCGCCCGCGCCCGCGCCGAGGGCCTGGACTTCGGCGCCTGCCCCAAGGCGGAGGACCTGCCCGGCACCGTCCGGTGCGGCACGGTCTCCGTCCCGCTCGACTACGCGCGCCCCGACGGCAAGCAGATCCGGCTGACCGTCAGCCGGGTGCGGGCCACCCACCGGGACCCCGGCAACAGCAAGCGCCGGGTGCCGCGGCAGGGCGCCCTCGTCTTCAACCCGGGCGGGCCCGGCGCCTCCGGCATGTTCTTCCCGCTGATCGGCGCGCTCCCCGAGTGGAAGCGGCTGGCGGCGGCCTACGACCTCGTCGGCTACGCCCCGCGCGGGGTCGGCCGTTCCGCGCCGCTGTCCTGCAAGGACCCCAAGACCTTCTTCACCGCGCCCTCGCAGGCACCGACGCACCCCTCCGAGGCGTACAAGAAGAAGCGCATCGCCCGGGCCAAGGCGTACGCACGCGGCTGTGCCGAGCGGGCGGGTGACGCGCTGCGCCACTACACCTCCCTCAACAACGCCCGCGACCTCGACGTACTGCGCGCCGCCCTGGGCGAGCAGAGGCTGACGTTCATGGGAGCGTCGTACGGCACGTATCTCGGGGCGCTGTACGCCACCCTCTTCCCCTCACACGTACGGCGGATGGTCTTCGACTCGGCGGTGAACCCGGACCCCGAGCAGATCTGGTACCGCAACAACCTCGACCAGTCGGCCGCGTTCGAGGGCCGCTGGGCGGACTTCCGGGAGTGGGTCGCGCGGCACGACGACGTGTACGGGCTGGGCGCCACCGCCGAGCAGGTGCAGCGCAGCTACGACAGGGCGGCGGCGCGGCTGGCCCGGAAGCCCGCGGGCGGGAAGGTCGGGCCGGGGCAGTTGCAGGGCGCGTTCCTGTCCGCCGGGTACTACGACGACTACTGGCCGCATCGCGCGCACGCCCTGTCGGCTTATCTGAAGGGCGACCCCGAGCCGCTGATCCAGCAGGCCGGGCCGCATCCGGAGGCGGCGGCCGAGGCGGAGAACGCCAACGCCGTCTACACGGCCGTCGAGTGCAACGACGCGCCCTGGCCCACGGAGTGGGAGGTGTGGGACCGGGACAACACGCGGCTGGCGCGGGTGGCGCCGTTCGAGACGTGGGACAACGTGTGGATGAACCTGCCCTGCGCGTATTGGCTCGCGCCGCGTCAGCAGGTGGTTGATGTGCGGGCGGGCTTCGGGGAGTTGCCGCCTGTTCTGATTCTGGCCGCCGAGCGGGATGCTGCTACGCCGTATCAGGGGGCGTTGGAGTTGCAGCGGCGGTTGGCGGGGGCGGTGTTGGTGACCGAGCGGGATGCCGGTACCCATGGGATCGCCGGGGGGCCTAATCCGTGCGTCAACGGCCATGTCGAGGCGTATTTGCTGGAAGGGCGGCTTCCGGTGCGGCGTGAGTCCTGCGCGCCGCATCCGGAGCCGCGCCCTGCCGGGTGAGGCTGTGTGCCGGGTGCGCGTCCGTTGTGGCTGGTCGCGACCACGCGGCGGTAGCCGCAGATCGACACAGCCCCGCGCCCCTTAGGGGGCGCTACGCCAGCCCGGCGATCAAATCTGCCACCGACTTCCTGCGGCCCGTGTAGAACGGGACCTCCTCGCGGACGTGCATGCGGGCCTCGGAGGCGCGGAGGTGGCGCATGAGGTCGACGATGCGGTGGAGGTCGTTCGCCTCGAAGGCGAGGATCCACTCGTAGTCGCCGAGGGAGAAGGAGGCGACGGTGTTGGCGCGCACGTCGGGGTAGCCGCGGGCCATCTTGCCGTGGTCGGCGAGCATGCGGCGGCGGTCCTCGTCGGGGAGGAGGTACCAGTCGTAGGAGCGCACGAAGGGGTAGACGCTGATGTAGTCGCGGGGCGTCTCGTCGGCGAGGAAGGCCGGGATGTGCGAGCGGTTGAACTCGGCGGGGCGGTGCAGCGCCATGTTCGACCAGACCGGCTCCAGGGCGCGGCCCAGCTTCGTGCGGCGGAAGAGGTTGTACGCCTCCTGGAGCTGGTCGCTGGTCTCGGCGTGCCACCAGATCATGACGTCGGCGTCGGCGCGCAGACCGGACACGTCGTAGGTGCCGCGGATCGTCACGTCCTTGGCGGCGAGCTGGTCGAACAGCTCCTGGACCTCGTCGGCGTGGCCCGCGCGGTCCTCGGGGAGCACGTCCTTCAGCTTGAAGACGGACCAGAGGGTGTAGCGGATGACGTCGTTGAGGTCCTTGGCCAGCTTGCCCTTGTTCGGGACCCTGCCGGACTCGGTGGTGGGGGCGTTGTCGCTCATGGTCCCTATTCTCCCGCTCCGCCGTGCAGGCTCTGCACCGGGTTGGCCGTGAGCTCCTCCACGGCGCGCAGGTCGCCCCGGATCTGGTCGACCGCCGCGTAGGCGCTCGCGATGCAGGCGGGGATGCCGACGCCGTCGTAGACCGCGCCGCACACGGCCAGGCCGGGGAGCTTGCCGACGTGGTCGCGGACGCGGGCCACGCGCGCGTGGTGGCCGACGGGGTACTGGGGCAGGCCGTCGGTCCAGCGGGTGACGCGGGTCTCGACGGGGGTGGCGTCCAGGCCGGTGGCCGCGCGCAGGTCGTGCCGGGAGACGTCGACGAGGTCGGTGTCCTCGCGCTGGAGGATCTCGGTCTCGCCGTGCCGGCCGACGGAGGTGCGCAGGACGAGCAGATCGGGGTTCTCGTCGGCGATCCAGCCCCACTTCTGGGAGGCGAAGGTGGAGGCCTTGATGGTGTGGCCGTCGACGGGCGGGACGAGGAAGCCGCTGCCCTCGGGGAGCGTGACGTCGGCGCGGCGGTAGGCGAGGGTGATCAGGGCCATCGAGGCGTACTCGACGGCGGTGAGTTCGGCGGCGGCCTCGGGCGCCTCGGCGCGCAGCAGCCCGGCGGCGACGGGGGCGGGGGCGGCGACGATCACGGCGTCGGCCGCCAGGACGCGGTCCCCGGCGACGACCCGCCACCCGGCGGCCGCCTCGCGGCGCAGCTCCGTCACCGGGGCGCCGGTCACGATCTCGCCGCCGCCCGCGCGCACCGCCTCGGCGACCGCGAGCGGGAGGGTGCCCACTCCGCCCTCGATGCCCATGAACACCGGCCCGGTCTGCTGGTTGGCGGCGGCCTTCGCCTGGAGCTCGCGGACCGCCTCCAGGAGGGAGGTGTGGGTGCGGGCGGCCTGGTAGAGCTGCGGGACCGCCAGGCGCATCGAGATGCGGTAGGCGTCGCCCGCGTACACCCCGCCCAGCAGCGGTTCCACCAGGCGGTCGACGACCTCGCGGCCGAGGCGCGCCGCCACGAACTCGCCGACCGCCACGTCCTCGCCGACCTCGGTGTGGGGCAGTTCGGCGTCGCGTTCGATACGGGCCAGGCCCTCGTCGGAGACCACGCCGGCCAGCGCGGACGCGGTGCCGGGGACGCCCATCACATGGCCCTTGGGCATGGGGCGCAGGGTGCCGCGGTTCCACAGGGAGGCGCTCGCGGTGGCCGGGGGCTGGAGGCGGTCGGTGAGGCCGACCTCGCGGGCGAGGGCGACGGCCTCGGGGCGGCGGGCGAGCATCGACTCGGCACCGAGGTCGACCCGCGCGCCGGCGATCTCGCCGGGCAGCAGCTTGCCTCCGACGCGGTCCGAGGCCTCCAGCACGGTCACCCGCGCCCCGCTCCGCACCAGCCGGTGAGCCGCGGCCAGACCCGCGATGCCGGCTCCGATGACGACGACGTGACCTGCCCCTGTGCGACCTGCCCCTGTTGCGCTCATGTGCCCACTTTCTCAGACCCCACTGACACCGCCCGGGCACCCCGGTGTCCTTCACGAGTCCTGACCGTGACCTCAATGGAACCGTCGAAGGCCAACGTCCGGGCCTGTCCCGGCGTCGAAGGAACGTCAGTCGCCACGACGACCCTCGGGGGGTACGCCCACATGCGCGCACGACGTTCCGCACGACATTCCGCACGATCTTCCGTACGACCGGTCCAGGCCCTGGCCGGAGTCCTGCTGGCCGGGACCCTGGCGCTGGCCGGTTGCAGCGGCGGTGGCGCCGCCGACACCACGTCCGGCGACGACGGCGGCGGCAACGCGGCCGTCCAGGAGGGCGGGGAAAAGGCCGGTGCCGCGGCGAGCGACAGCGGCGCGAGCGGCGCCAAGGCGTCCGCGCCGCCCCGGCTCACCGCGAGCCACATCATCCGCACCGCCTCCCTGACCGTGCGGGTCGAGGACGTGCCCACGGCCCTCGACAAGGCCCGTACCACCGTCGAGAACGCGGGCGGCTACGTCGGCAACGAGACCACCACCCGGGCCGAGGAGGGCGGCGAGCAGACGGAGGTGGTGCTGCGGGTGCCCGTCGACAAGTACGACGAGGTCCTCGCCGACCTGGAGGGCACCGGCACGCTCCTCGACCGCACGGCCAAGGCGCAGGACGTGAGCGACCAGGTGGTCGACGTGGAGAGCCGCATCACCTCGCAGCGCGCGAGCGTGACCCGCATCCGCGAGCTGATGGACCGGGCCACCCGGCTCAGCGACGTGGTGACCCTGGAGGGCGAACTGAGCTCCCGCCAGGCCGAGTTGGAATCGCTGCTGGCCCGGCAGGAGTCCCTGAAGGACCGCACGACCCTGGCCACCATCACCCTCTCCCTGCACGAACCGGCGCACGAGGCGGTCGCGAAGGACGACGATCCCGGGATCGTGGACGCGCTCGCGGGCGGCTGGGACGCGTTCGTGACGATGCTGCGCTGGATCGTCGTGGTGCTCGCGGCGGTCCTGCCCTTCGCCGCCGTGCTGGCCCTGCTCCTGCTGGTGTGGCTGCGCCTGCTCAGGCCCCGCCTGCCGCGCCGCCCGGCCCCCGCGGGCGCGTCCACCGCGCTGGGCCCGCTGCCGGTGGCCCGCCCGGCCCCGGAGCCCGCCCGCTCCCAGCAGCAGGAGGGCGACGAGGAGAACTGATCAGGACCGGACATCGGACCGGTGGGAAACACCCTGCCCACGTAGCGTGTTCGCATGAACATGAGCGGTGCGAAGCGTGGGTCGGAGTGTCTGGCCGTGCCGGAGCGTCTGGTCGTGATCGGCGGCGACGCCGCGGGCATGTCCGCGGCGTCGCAGGCCCGCCGGATGAAGGGCCCCGGCGAACTGGAGATCGTGGCGTTCGAGCGGGGCCACTTCGCCTCCTTCTCGGCGTGCGGCATCCCGTACTGGGTGGGCGGCGACGTCGCCGAGCGGGACAGTCTGATCGCCCGCACGCCCGAGGAGCACCGGGCCCGCGGGATCGATCTGCGCATGCGCACCGAGGTCACGGAGATCGACGTCGAGGGACAGCGGGTACGCGCGCGGGACGTCGACTCCGGCGACGAGTCCTGGACGTCGTACGACAAACTCGTGATCGCGACCGGCGCCCGTCCGATCCGGCCGGACATGCCGGGTGCGGACGCGCCCGGTGTGCACGGGGTGCAGACCCTCGACGACGGCCAGGCGCTGCTGGACACGCTGGCACGCACGCGTGGCCGTCGCGCGGTGGTGGTCGGCGCGGGCTACATCGGCGTCGAGATGGCCGAGGCGCTGATCAACCGCGGTTACGAGGTGACGGTCGTCAACCGCGGCCGGGAGCCGATGTCGACCCTGGATCCGGACATGGGCCGCCTGGTGCACGAGGCCATGGAGGGCCTGGGCATCACCATGGTCAACGACGCCGAGGTGACCAAGATCCTCACCGGGGACGACGGCCGGGCGCGGGCCGTGGTGACCGACGACGCCGAGTACCCGGCGGACGTCGTCGTGCTCGGCATCGGCGTCCGCCCCGAGACCGCCCTCGCGCGGGCCGCCGGCCTGCCGCTCGGCGCCCACGGCGGGCTGCTGACCGACCTCGCCATGCGGGTGCGCGGGCACGAGAACATCTGGGCGGGCGGCGACTGCGTCGAGGTCCTCGACCTGGTCTCCGGCCAGGAGCGCCACATCGCCCTCGGTACCCACGCCAACAAGCACGGGCAGGTCATCGGCACCGACGCCGGCGGCGGCTACGCCACCTTCCCCGGTGTCGTCGGCACCGCCGTCAGCAAGGTCTGCGACCTGGAGATCGCCCGCACCGGCCTCCGCGAGAAGGACGCCCGCCGCGCCGGCCTCCAGTTCGAGTCCGTCACCATCGAGTCCACCAGCCGCGCCGGCTACTACCCCGGCGCCTCCCCCATGACGGTCAAAATGCTCGCCGAGCGCCGCACCGGCCGACTCCTCGGCGTCCAGATCGTCGGCCGCGAGGGCGCGGGCAAGAGGGTCGACATCGCCGCGGTCGCCCTCACAGCACGCATGACGGTCGACCAGATGACATCCCTGGACCTGGGCTACGCCCCGCCCTTCTCCCCGGTATGGGACCCGGTACTGGTAGCAGCCAGAAAGGCATCAAAGGCGGTACAGCAACACCCTTAGGGGCGCGGGGAACTGCGCGACCAGCCACAACGAATGGCGCACCCGGCAACGCACCCACACCCCTACGGCGCTACGCCGAACCGTTGATCCGCTCAATCGCCTGCCGAGCCTGATCCGCCGGCGGCCGGGACGGCAACGAAGACACCGACGCACTCGAACTCGGCGGCATGGCGGCGGCAGCCGGCTGCTCCCCCGCCGGCTTCGCATGCGCCGCCGACCGGGCCGACCGCAGCCGATGGCTCACCGCCTCGTCCAGCGTCACCGGCCGCTGCATCTGCGCGGCGAGCCGCCCCGCCTCCTGGCCCAGCCGCGCCACGTCCTCCCAGGGCAGTCGCAACACCAGCGCGATCTCGGCCTCGCCGTCCGGCAGGGCGTGCATCGGAGGAGTGATCCGGTCGTTCATCGCCTGTTTCCTCACGTAGTCCCCGCGACCCGCCTTCCCCGTGACGCGGGTGGTTGTGGAGTCATACGCACACGCGCGTGCCGTTGTTCACCGATTTGCCGCACGCATCCGGGGCACTATTCCCTTGTGGTCATCCCCGTCCATGACGTGAACCCGGTCCGCCGTACCCCGTGGGTGACGTACGCGCTCATCGCCGCGAACGTCCTGGTCTTCCTGTCCATGCCCGGCCTCGCCGACTCCGTGACGGGCGGCGGCAGCCTCACCCGGCTCTGCCGTCTCCAGGAGTTCCTGGACCACTACGCGGCGGTCCCGCAGGAGCTGATCCACCATCGGATGCCTCGCCTGGTGCCCACGGGCGAGGTCGGCCTGAGCCCGCAGGGGAACGCCGGCTGCGTGGTGGCCCCGCCGGGCTACGACAAGTCCCCCGAGCTGTCCGTGTTCACGGCGATGTTCCTGCACGGCGGCTGGCTGCACCTGCTGGGCAACATGCTGTTCCTTCTGATCTTCGGCAACAACATCGAGGACCGCATGGGCCATGTGCGGTTCCTGCTCTTCTACGTCGTCTGCGGCTACGCGGCCTCGTACGGCTTCGCGCTGCTGAACGCCGACTCGTCGGACCCGCTGATCGGCGCCTCGGGGGCGATCGCCGGGGTCCTGGGCGCCTATCTGGTGCTGTATCCGAAGGCCAGGATCTGGGTGCTCGTCCCGTTCCTGATCTTCCTGCCGCTGCGGCTGCCCGCCTGGATGGTCCTGGGCTTCTGGTTCGTGCTCCAGGCGGTGTACTCCTCCGGCGAGGGCGTCTCCGACGCGGGCACCGTGGCGTACGCGGCGCACATCGTCGGTTTCGTCGTCGGCATGGCGATCGCCTGGCCGCTCAAGCCGGGCACACCCCCGCCGCCGGAGCCGCGCGGCCTGCTGTTCGGCAGGCGGGCCCGGCCCCGGCACACGTGGTGAGCGCTGCCTATCGAGCGGTCCGGGTGTGGACGTACTCCACGAGCCGGGTCAGCGCGTCCGGGTCGGTGGACGGCATGACGCCGTGGCCGAGGTTGAAGACGTGGCCCTCCAGGCCGGCGGCGGAGTCGAGGACCTCGCGGGCCTTGGTCTCGACGGCGTCCTGGCCGGCGAACAGGACGGTCGGGTCCAGGTTGCCCTGGAGCGCCTTGCCGGGGCCGACACGGCGGACGGCCTCGTCGAGCGGGACGCGCCAGTCGACGCCGACGACATCGGCGCCGGCCTCGCCCATGAGCCCGAGCAGTTCGCCGGTGCCGACGCCGAAGTGGATGCGCGGGACGCCGTAGCCGGCGACGGCGTCGAAGACCTTGACGGAGGCCGGCATCACCGAGGTGCGGTAGTCGGCCGGGGAGAGCGCTCCGGCCCAGGAGTCGAAGAGCTGGACGGCGGAGGCGCCCGCCTCGATCTGCACCTTCAGGAACGCGGCCGTGATGTCCGCGAGGCGGTCGAGCAGGTCGGCCCAGAGCTCGGGGTCGCCGTACATCATCGCCTTGGCGTTCTCGTACGTGCGGGACGGGCCGCCCTCGACGAGGTAGCTCGCGAGGGTGAAAGGGGCCCCGGCGAAGCCGATGAGCGGGGTCGGGCCGAGCTCGCGGGTGAGCAGACCGATCGCCTCGGTGACGTACGAGACGTCCTCGGGGGTGAGGTCACGCAGCTGGGCCAGGTCGGCGCGGGTGCGGATCGGACGCTCGACGACCGGGCCGACGCCGGGCTTGATGTCGAGGTCGATGCCGATGGCCTTGAGCGGGACCACGATGTCGCTGAAGTAGATCGCCGCGTCCACGTCGTGCCGGCGGACCGGCTGGAGCGTGATCTCGGTGACCAGCTCGGGCCGCATGCAGGACTCCAGCATGGGGATGCCCTCGCGCACCTTGCGGTACTCCGGCAGCGAGCGCCCGGCCTGCCGCATGAACCAGACCGGGGTGTGCGGCACGGGCTCGCGCCTGCATGCCTTGAGGAAGGCGGAGTCGTACGTGGCTGTCGGCGGCTTGCCCGTGGGGGTCTCGTTGGCGCTCACGGGCCAAGTCTTGCACGACGCCGGCCGGCGTCCTCCAGCCCGTCCGGCACGGCCCACAGGGACACCGGGTCCGGGGTGTCAGGCCAGCGCCGGGCCCCGGTTCCCCTTAATCTTCCCGCATGGCTGCGGCTCAGGGACGACTGTCGGACGGCGCTGGCGGAATGGACGACGAGAAGGAGGGAGACCGGAATGCGGGCAGTACGGCGCCGCCGGCGTTCGAGGCCGCGGTCCAGGCACTGCGCGCCAGTCGGCTGCGCCCGCAGATCGAGGTGGAGCCGACGCGGGCGCCCCAGCGGCTCGCCCCGCACGCGTACGCGCTGGAGGCCGCGGTCGTCGACGGCGACCAGGACCTGGCCGACGGGCGGCTGGTGCTGCTGCACGACCCGGACGGACACGAGGCCTGGCGGGGCTCCTTCCGCCTGGTGACGCTGGTGCGCGCGGAGCTGGAGCCGGAGATGGCCACCGATCCGCTGCTGCCCGAGGTCTGCTGGTCCTGGCTCACCGGTGCGCTGAGCGCGCGCGGGCTGGCGTTCGGCGAGCCGAGCGGCACGGTCACCCGGGCGAGCTCCCACTACTTCGGTGGTCTGTCCGAACGGCTGCCCGCGTCCCAGATCGAGATCCGCGCCTCCTGGACGCCCCGGGAGGGGCTGGGCGGTGTGCCGGACACGGCGGCCCATCTGACCGCCTGGTGCGATCTGCTCGCCCAGGTCGCGGGCCTGCCCCCGGCCGGCCCCGGCGACGCCTCGGTGGTCACGCTGCCGCAGCGCCGCGGACCGCAGTCCCGCTGAACGGTCACTTTGTCGATACGGCCACTTTCAGTCACTCCCCGACGCTCGAACGAACCGATCCGTTCACCGAACGATCGACCGCACGTCCGAATTGCACGGATTGTTACTCACTAAATCGTGATCTTTCTCTAAAGGCCCAGGGGTTTGGTGCCGAAGACGACTGTGACCTTGGAAAGCCGTCCCACCCCAGGAGGCCTGGTGTCCGTTCTTCTTGAGCAGCCCGCAAGCCTGGTCGCCTACCGCCCGAACAAGCCGACCGCCATGGTGGTCGTGGCCGACCCGCGCGTCCGCTCCACCGTCACCCGCCACCTGTGGGCGCTCGGTGTGCGCGACGTCATCGAGGCCTCGTCCGTCGCGGAGGCTCGTCCCCGCATCGGCAACCCCCGCGACATCTGTGTCGCCGACGTCCACCTGCCCGACGGCTCCGGCCTCACCCTCCTGTCGGAGACCCGCGCCGCGGGCTGGCCCAACGGCCTGGCCCTGTCCGCCGCCGACGACATCGGTGCCGTGCGCAACGCCCTCGCGGGCGGGGTCAAGGGCTACGTCGTCACCGGCACCCGGACCAACCTCGGGCTCCCCACCCGACCGGGCGCCGCCCCCATCGGAGCCGCCGCCGCCCGTATGCACCGCCGCCCCCCGGGTGCCCCGAGCCACCCGGGCGGCTACCGAGAGCTCTCCGGCCGTGAGGTCGAGGTGCTGCGCCTGGTCGCCGAGGGCCAGTCCAACAAGGCGATCGGCGTCTCGATGGGTCTGTCCGCCCTCACCGTCAAGAGCCACCTCGCCCGCATCGCCCGCAAGCTCGGCACGGGTGACCGTGCCGGCATGGTCGCCGTCGCCCTGCGCACCGGCATCATCCACTGACCCGCTCACTTCACCGACGTGAACCGGATCGGCCGCTGATCTTCGTCCACGCATCCACCCGTCGTGAACCGGATCTTTCACCGAGCTGACTGGTTTACGACCCTCAGGCGCCTGCCGACGGAACGTTCCGTCGGCAGGCGCTGTCCATACACGGATACCCTTGACATGTGACCGACGCCCAAGAGACCGCAGCAGACGTTTCACTGCGAACCACCGGAGGCGCTCCTCCGGACGACGGCGGATCTTCTGTTACGGAGGCGCCGATCCCTTTGCTGGAGCCCCGCGAGGGCATTCCTCCGGTGATCGCCGACGAGGACTCGCTCGCCGAGGTGATCGCCGCGTTCGCGGCCGGTTCCGGCCCCGTCGCCGTCGACGCCGAGCGGGCCTCCGGCTACCGCTACGGCCAGCGCGCCTATCTCGTGCAGCTGCGCCGCGAGGGCGCGGGCAGCGCACTGATCGACCCCGTGGCCTGTCCCGACCTGTCCGCTCTGGGCGAGGCGCTCTCCGGCGTGGAGTGGGTCCTGCACGCCGCCACCCAGGATCTGCCCTGTCTCCGTGAGATAGGCATGGTGCCGACGCGGCTGTTCGACACCGAGCTGGCCGGGCGGCTCGCCGGGTTCCCGCGGGTCGGCCTCGGCGCCATGGTCGAAGGTGTCCTGGGCTTCGTCCTGGAGAAGGGGCACTCCGCCGTCGACTGGTCGACCCGGCCGCTGCCCGAGCCCTGGCTGCGCTATGCCGCGCTGGACGTGGAACTCCTCGTCGACCTGCGGGACGCGCTGGAGAAGGAGCTGGACCGGCAGGGCAAGCTGGAGTGGGCGCAGCAGGAGTTCGCGGCGATCGCGGCCGCGCCGCCCGCCGAGCCGCGCAAGGACCCCTGGCGTCGCACCTCCGGGATGCACAAGGTGCGCCGACGCCGGCAGCTGGCCGTCGTGCGGGAGCTGTGGGAGGCACGGGACCGGATCGCCCAGCGGCGGGACGTGTCGCCGGGCAAGGTGCTGTCCGACGCGGCGATCGTGGAGGCCGCGCTGTCCCTTCCGGTGAACGTGCACGCCCTCGCCGGTCTGAACGGCTTCGGGCACCGGATGGGGCGGCGGCAGCTGGAGCAGTGGCAGTCCGCCGTGGACCGGGCCAAGGCCCTCCCCGAGGCGCAGTTGCCGCAGCCGGGGCAGCCCGTCACCGGGCCGCCCCCGCCGCGTGCCTGGGCCGACAAGGACCCCGCCGCCGCGGCTCGGCTCTCCGCCGCGCGGGCCGCGGTCTCCGCGCTGGCCGAGCAGCTGAACATGCCCCAGGAGAACCTGATCACGCCGGACACCGTGCGGCGCGTCTGCTGGGAGCCGCCCAACGTTGTCGGCGCGGAGTCCGTGGGCGAGGCGCTGGCGGGCTTCGGCGCCCGGCCCTGGCAGGTCGAACAGGTGACTCCGGTGCTGGTGGCCGCGTTGTCCGCCTAGGCGCCGCGGGCGTACTTCCCGGGGCGCTCGTCACCTCGTCGCTCCTCTCATGAAGCCGTTGTAGATGAAGCGCTGCAGGGACAGGAAGACGACCAGTGTCGGCAGGATCACCAGGATCGCTCCTGCCGAGATGACCTCCCAGTGGGCCGCGTAGGGGCCGCGGAAGCGGAACAGGGACGTCGAGATCACGCCAAGATCTTCGGAGGGCATGTAGAGGAAGGGGATGTAGAAGTCGTTGTAGACGGTGATGCCCTTCACGATCACGACGGTGGCGATCGCGGGTTTGAGCAGGGGAAAGATGATCTTCCGGTAGATCGTGAAGGCGTTGGCCCCGTCCAGGCGCGCGGACTCGTCCAGGGAGACCGGGATGGACCGGACGAACTGCAGGAAGATGTAGATCGAGACGATGTCCGTGCCCATGTAGAGCGCGATCGGCGCCCAGAGGCTGTCGAACATGCCGAAGCTGTTGACGATCTGGAAGGTCGCCACCTGGGTGGTCACGCCGGGGACCAGCGCGGCGATCAGGAAGAGGGCGACGACCAGCTTCCTGAGGCGGAAGGTGAAGCGGTCGATGGCGTACGCCGTCATCGAGCCGATCAGGACCGTGCCGCCGACGGAGACCAGCAGGATGATCGCCGTGTTCGCGAACGCGGAGAGCATCTCGCCGTCCCGGAACGCCGCGACGTAGTTGTGGAAGTTGAGCAGGTTGTCGGGGAGCGACAGCGCGCCGCTCGCATCCGCCATCTCCTTCTCCGACTTGAGCGAGGTCAGCAGGACGACGAGGAGCGGGAGCAGGACCACCACGGTCGCGGCGATCAGCGACAGGTACACGAGGGTGCGGGCCACGGTCCGCCGGGTCATACGAGGTCCACCTTGTCGTCGGGAACCAGGCGCCGCTGGATCCAGGTCACCAGGAGGATGATCAGGAGGAGCACCACGGCGGCCGCGGAGGCCAGTCCCGTCTTGCCGAAGCGGAAGGCCAGGTTCACCGTCTGGATCACGAAGGTCTCGGTGCCGGTCGCCCCGCCGGTCATGATGTACGGCACCTCGAAGACCGACAGCGAGCCGGAGATCGAGAGGATCACCGTCAGGGTCAGCACCGGCTTGATGCCGGGCGCGATGATGTACCGGAACTGGTGCCAGCGGTTGGCGCCGTCCAGCTCGGCCGCCTCGTACAGCTCCCCCGGGATCGACTGGATCGCGCCGAGGAACAGCACGAAGTTCAGGCCCAGGTAGCGCCAGACCGAGACGCCGGCGAGCGAGGTGTTGGCCGAGACCGGGGTGCCGAGCCAGGCGTGCTCCGTCTCCACGCCGAACAGGTTCAGCACCGAGTCGAGGGTGCCGCCGTCCTGGAAGAAGTAGAGGAAGACGAAGCCGATCGCCACCCCGTTGATCAGGTACGGGAAGAAGAGCACGCCCTTGAAGAAGTTCCGGAAGCGGACGTTGAAGCTCAGGATCGTCGCGAAGTAGAGCGCGGCGACGATCTGCACCGCGGAGGCGGCGAGGTAGTAGCCGCTGACGAAGAAGACCCGGAAGAGGTCCTCGCGGGTGAAGATCTCCGCGTAGTTCTCGGCGCCGATGTAGCGCAGCTCGGGGCTGACGCCGTCCCAGTCGGTGAGGCTGTACGCGAGCATGTTGGCGACCGGCGCGTAGGTGAAGGTGATCAGCAGCGCGAGCGGGGCGATCAGGAACAGCCAGGGGGTGACGCCCCGCCACACGCGCGTCCCCCGTGGGGCGGGGGCCGGGGAGGGGGCGGTGGATGCCGCCCCCGCGGCGGTCTTCACCGCCGCCTTCTCGGTGGTGTCCGTCATCAGGACCCCGCGGTCCGCTGTGCCTCGGTCCACCGCTTGCTGAGGTCGGCGAAGAAGGAGTCGAGGCTGCCCTTGCGGGCCCCGCGGGCCAGGTCGACCAGGTTCTGCCGGTACTCGGGGGCGTAGATACCGACCTCCGACTGGTTGTCGATGTTCTTGACCTGGGCGCCCTTGGCGTCGTCCACCTCGATGAACTTCACGCCCGCCTCCTCGTACGGCTTCATCACCTCCGGCAGCGGGGCGCTCTTGAGCGGGGAGATGGCCAGGTTGTCCTGCGCGTAGGTGGACTTGTCGGTGAACCAGTCGATCCAGGCGCGGGCCGCCGCCTTGTGCGGGGAGTGGACGTTGATGCCCTGGTTGTAGTCGGGACCGATGACCGAGCAGAACCTGCCGTCGGCCTGGGCCGGGAACGGCATGAAGCCGATGTCGTCCGGGTTGACGCCGGCCTTCTTAGCCGCGTCCCGGAACTGCACGATCGCCCAGGTGCCGAGCCACTGGGTGGCGATCTCGCCCTTCGCCGTCCGGGGCTTGGACTCCTCCCAGTTGCTGGTGGTCGGGTCCTTCTCGATCAGGTCCGCCTTCACCATGTCGTGGAGGAGGGTGTCACCGACGCGCAGGTCGGCGCCCTTCGCCCACGGGTCGCCCTCGGCGAGCTTGTCCGTCGCCTTCGGGTCGCAGTGGACCGAGCCGTTGACGGACGTCCAGCCGCTGAGCGTCCAGCCGGCCGCGAAGTTGGTGTAGTACGGGATCGCGTCGGTCCTGGCCTTGATGGCCTTGAGACCGGCGAGGAACTCGGCCGGGGTGGTGGGCCATTCGGTGATCCCGGCCTCCTTCCAGATCCGCTTGTTGTAGATGAACCCGGGACTCACCCCGTTCGGGCTCTGCCCGTAGACCTTGCCGTCGACCGTGGTGTAGTCGGTGAACCGGTACTTCTCGCCGCGCTCCTCCTGCGTGCCCAGTGAGGCGAAGAACCTCGGGTAGTCGGCCTTCTTGATGACCGCGGGGATCAGCAGGACGTCACCGTAGTTCTTGGTGTTCATGCGGATCTTGACTTCGGCCTCGTAGTCGGTGAGCCCCTCGAACTCCACCTTGACCTTCGGGTAGGTCTTGCCGAACTCGGCGGCGTAGCGCTTCAGCGTGCCGTCCTGGATCAGGTCGGTCCGCACGGTGAGGACCTTGATGGTGCCGGAGACCTTCGACGGGTCGGTGGGCGCCTCGGCGTCGGCGCCCTTGGACGAGCCTCCGGTGCCGGTGCAGGCGGGGACCAGCAGTGCCGTTCCCACGACCATGGCGAGGATGTGACGGCGGTTCATGTGCATCAGCTCCGTTCTCAGGGACGGACGAGCACTTGCGGGGTTGGCTGGTTCCGAACTCTGACAACGTTTTCTTAACCGGTAAAGTCCCTATCTCGCCAACGATGCCAAGCTGTTTCCCGGCACTGGGATGGATCGGTTTAGGGAGTGCGGATGCTTCAGGCCACACCGCTCACCGAGGGCTGGACCCTGCGGCACGAGGGGGACGCGCTCCCGGCCGCGGTGCCGGGCTGTGTGCACACCGATCTGCTGGCGGCGGGAGCGATCCCGGACCCCTTCCTCGGGCGGAACGAGACCGAGGTGGCCTGGGTGGGGCGCCGGGACTGGACGTACGAGACGGAACTGCCCGCGACGAACGGGCACGAGCAGGTCGACCTCGTCTTCGACGGCCTGGACACGGTGGCCGAGATCCTGCTGGACGGCCGGGTCCTCGGGCGGACGAGGAACATGTTCCGCTCCCACCGCTTCGACGTCACCGGCCTGGGCGGGCGACTGTCGGTGCGGTTCGTCTCCGCCTACGCCGAGGCCGAGGCCGTCCGCGGAAAGGTCGGTGAGCGGCCCGCGGCCTATGCCGAGCCGTATCAGTACCTGCGCAAGATGGCCTGCTCCTTCGGCTGGGACTGGGGGCCGACCCTGGTGACGGCCGGGATGTGGCGTCCGGTGCGGCTGGAGCGCTGGTCCACGGCCCGGATCGCCCGGGTACGGCCGGTCGTGACCGTCGAAGAAGGCCTGGGGCGGGTGGAGTTGGCCGTCGACATCGAGCGGACCAGGGTCGAGGCGCCGCTCGTGGTCGAGGCATCCGTGGGCGGTGTGCGGGCGCGCGCGGAGATCGACGGGACGGCGGGGGTCGTACGCCTTGAGGTACCCCGGCCACGGCTGTGGTGGCCGCGCGGATACGGTGAACAGCCGCTCTACGACGTCGAGTTGACGCTCCTCGACGGCGGCCGGGAGCTGGACGTGTGGCGTCGGCGGATCGGCTTCAGGACCGTCGAGCTGGACCGTCGGGACGACGAGCACGGCTCCGGGTTCACCCTCGTGGTCAACGGCGAGCGGCTCTTCGCGCGGGGCGTGAACTGGATCCCGGACGACCCCTTCCCCTCCCGGATCACGCGGGCGCGGTACCGGGAGCGGCTGCGGCAGGCGGCCGACGCCGGTGTGGACCTGGTGCGCGTCTGGGGCGGCGGGATCTACGAGAGCGAGGACTTCTACGACGCCTGCGACGACCTGGGGCTCCTGGTCTGGCAGGACTTCCCCTTCGCCTGCGCGGCCTACCCGGAGGAACGGCCGCTGCGGGGCGAGGTGGAGGCGGAGGCCCGCGAGAACGTCGTACGGCTGATGCCGCACCCCTCGCTCGTGCTGTGGAACGGCAACAACGAGAACCTGTGGGGGTTCCGGGACTGGGGCTGGGAACCGCGGCTGGCCGGGGACTCCTGGGGCGAGGGGTACTACCTGGGCGTACTGCCGCGGGTGGTGGCCGAGTTGGACCCGACGCGGCCGTACACGGCGGGCAGTCCCTGGTCCGGGTCGTGGGAGCACCATCCGAACGATCCGGCGCACGGCACGCACCACTCCTGGGAGGTGTGGAACCGGGAGGACTACGCGGAGTACCGGGCGAGCGTGCCGCGGTTCGTGGCCGAGTTCGGCTGGCAGGCCCCGCCCGCGTACGCCACCCTGCGGCGCGCGCTGCCCGGCGAGGCGCTCGCGGCCGACTCCCCCGGCATGCTGCACCACCAGAAGGCGGACGACGGCAACGGCAAGCTGCGGCGCGGTCTTGAGCGCCATTTCGCCTTCCCCGAGGGGGACTTCGACCGCTGGCACTACCTCACCCAGGTCAATCAGGCGCGGGCGGTGGCCGCCGGTATCGAGCACTGGCGGTCGCACTGGCCCCGGTGCGCGGGGACGGTCGTATGGCAGCTCAACGACTGCTGGCCGGTGACCTCGTGGGCGGCGCTCGACGGGGACGGGCGGGAGAAGCCGCTCTACCACGAGCTGCGGCGGGTGTACGCGGACCGGCTGCTGACCTTGCGGGCGCGGACGCTGGCCGTGGTCAACCAGGCGGCCGAGGAGTGGGCGGGTGCCGTGCGGCTGCGGCGGATGTCGGTCGAGGGGGCGGTGATCGGCGAGGCGGTCGTGGAGTTCCGGGCCGGGCGGCGGGCCGTCGCCGAGGTGGCGGTGGCGCGGGAGCTGGAGCCGGTGGGGGCCAAGGAGCTCCTGGTGGCGGACGCCGACGGGCTGCGGGCCGTGCGCTTTCCCGCGCCCGACCGTGACATCCCGTATCCGCGGCCCGAGTTCGACGTCTCGGTGGCGCCGGGGGCCGTGACGGTGACGGCCCGCACCCTCGTACGGGATCTGCTGCTCCAGGCCGACCGGCTGGACGCGGACGCACGGGCCGACCGGGGGCTGGTGACCCTGCTGCCCGGGGAAGAGGTGACCATCGGGGTCAGCGGCTGGAAGACTCCGGGCCCGGACGCCGTCCGTTCCGCACTGTTCTGCATGGAGCCCCACCGATGACAGCCCAGCCGGCCTCCCGCGTCACCATCAAGGACGTGGCCGCGCGCGCCGGTGTGTCCAAGGGGGCGGTGTCCCTCGCCTTCAACCACAAGCCGGGGCTGTCCGAGGCGACCCGGGAGCGGATCTTCCAGGCCGCGCGGGAGCTGGGCTGGGCGCCGAACCTCACGGCGCGGACGCTTGCCGGGTCGCGGGTGGACGTGGTCGGGCTGACGATCTGCCGGCCGGCCCGGCTGCTGGGCCTGGAACCGTTCTACATGGAGTTCATCTCGGGCGTGGAGAGCGTCCTGATCGAGCACTCCTGCTCGCTGCTGCTGCGGCTCACGCGGTCCGTGGAGGAGGAGGTCGGGCTGCACGAGGCCTGGTGGCGGGGGCGGCAGATCGGAGGCGCGATCCTGGTCGACTTCCGTCAGGACGATCCCCGGGCCGCCTCGGTCGAGCGGCTCGGGATGCCGGTCGTCGCCGTCGGGCATCCCTCGCTCACCGGGGGCCTCACCTCGGTGTGGACGGACGACGCCACGGCCGTCACGGAGGCCGTGCGGTATCTCGCGGCGCTGGGGCACCGGCGGATCGCCCGGGTGGGGGGCGCGGCGGCGCTCGGGCACACGGTGGCGCGGGGTACCGCCTTCGACGAGGCGGCGCGGGCGCTGGCGCTGGCCGGTGCCTGGCAGGTGACGACCGACTACTCGGGGGAGGCGGGGGCCCGGGCGACCCGGTCGCTGCTGACGGCTCCGCCGGACGACCGGCCGACGGCGATCGTGTACGACAACGACATCATGGCGGTGGCCGGGCTCTCGGTGGCCGCGGAGATGGGGCTGCGGGTGCCCGCCGATGTCTCGCTGCTGGCCTGGGACGACTCCCAGCTGTGCCGGCTGACGCATCCGACCCTGTCCGCGATGAGCCATGACGTGCACGGTTTCGGGGCGGACGCGGCCCGGACGCTGTTCGGGGTGATCACCGGGGAGGGGCCGGGGTCGCATCCGGTGCCGACGCCCGTGCTGACGCCTCGGGGGTCCACGGCACCGCCGTCCCCGTGAGGACCGCTGGTGGCTGCGGGTCCGTGGTGGCTGGTCGCGCCCACGCGGCGGCAGCCGCAGATCGACACCGCCCCGCGCCCCTGAGGGTGATGCTCGTCCCGGCGTTCGTATGTGATGTTCGCCGCTCCACCTTCCAGGGCTGGGCAGCCACGTTACTCATAAGTAGCATGGACCTGAGCGCGCGCTCAGCGCTTGCGCAGTGCAGCAGTGCCATCCCGCATCTGGAGGAGAGCCATCGTGCCTCGTACCGTCAGGGACGTCGTCTTCGTAGACGGCGTCCGCACCCCGTTCGGCAAGGCGGGCCCGAAGGGCATCTACCACGAGACCCGCGCCGACGACCTTGTCGTGAAGGCGATCCGGGAGCTGCTGCGCCGCAACCCCGGTCTCGACCCGAAGCAGATCGACGAGGTCGCCATCGCCGCGACCACGCAGATCGGCGACCAGGGCCTGACCCTCGGCCGCACGGCCGGCATCCTCGCCGGGCTGCCGCAGTCGGTGCCCGGCTACTCGATCGACCGCATGTGCGCCGGCGCCCTGACCGCCGTCACCACCACGGCCGGCTCCATCGCCTTCGGTGCCTACGACGCCGTCATCGCCGGTGGTGTCGAGCACATGGGCCGCCACCCCATGGGCGAGGGCGTGGACCCGAACCCGCGGTTCGTGAGCGAGAAGCTGGTCGACGAGTCCGCCCTGTTCATGGGCATGACCGCCGAGAACCTGCACGACCGCTACCCGACGATCACCAAGCAGCGCGCCGACGAGTACGCCGTGCGCTCGCAGGAGAAGGCCGCCAAGGCCTACGCCAACGGCAAGATCCAGGCCGACCTGGTGCCGATCTCGGTCCGCCGTACGAACGCGGAGGCCGGTGAGACGGGCTGGGGCCTGGTCACCGCCGACGAGCCGATGCGCCCGGGGACCACCCTGGAGAACCTGGCCGGTCTGAAGACCCCGTTCCGTGTGCACGGCCGGGTCACCGCCGGTAACGCGGCCGGTCTGAACGACGGCGCCACTGCCTCGATCATCGCGAGCGAGGACTTCGCCCGCGAGCACAACCTGCCGGTGAAGATGCGCCTGGTCTCCTACGCCTTCGCGGGCGTCGAGCCGGAGGTCATGGGCTACGGCCCGATCCCGGCCACCGAGAAGGCCCTCGCCAAGGCCGGTCTGTCGATCGAGGACATCAACCTCTTCGAGATCAACGAGGCCTTCGCCGTCCAGGTGCTCGCCTTCCTGGAGCACTACGGCATCGCCGACGACGACGCCCGCGTGAACCAGTACGGCGGCGCCATCGCCTACGGCCACCCGCTCGCCTCCTCCGGCGTCCGGCTGATGACCCAGCTGGCCCGCCAGTTCGAGGAGCAGCCGGAGGTCCGTTACGGCCTCACCACCATGTGCGTCGGCTTCGGCATGGGCGCCACCGTGATCTGGGAGAACCCGCACCACAAGGACGCCGGAGGCGACAAGTGAGCACCACCGAACTCCTCAAGGGCGCGGCCGAGCTGTTCCCCGACGAGGTCGTGACCTCGGCGCACGTACGCCACCTCGACCTTCCCTTCGGCGCCGGACGCTTCGCGCTCATCACGCTGGACAACGGCTTCGACCACACCAAGCCGACCACCTTCGGCCCGGCGTCGCTGGCGAACCTGAACACCGCCATCGACCAGGTCGAGAAGGAGGCCGCGGCCGGCGAGATCGTCGGTGTCGGCATCACCGGCAAGCCGTTCATCTTCGCCGTCGGCGCCGACCTCAAGGGCGTCGAGCTGCTGAAGGAGCACAAGGACGCGCTCGCCATCGGCAAGGGCGGCCACGAGGTCTTCAAGCGCCTCGCCGGGATCGCGGTCCCGACCTTCGCGTACTACAACGGCGCGGCGATGGGCGGTGGCGTCGAGGTCGGCCTGCACTGCTCCTACCGGACCGTGTCGAAGGCGCTGCCGGCCTTCTCGCTGCCCGAGGTCTTCCTCGGTCTCGTCCCGGGCTGGGGCGGCTGCACGCTGCTGCCGAACCTGATCGGCGCCGACAAGGCCGTCTCGGTGATCATCGAGAACAGCCTCAACCAGAACAAGCAGCTCAAGGGCCGGCAGGTCTTCGACCTCGGCATCGCCGACGCCCTCTTCGAGGGCGCCGACTTCCTGGAGCAGTCGCTCGTCTGGACCGCCCAGGTGCTCAAGGGCGACGTCGAGGTCGAGCGCCCGGTGATCGACCGCGGTGAGGCCTGGGACCAGGCCGTCGCCAAGGGCCGTTTCATCGCGGACTCCAAGGTGCACGGGGCCGCTCCGGCCGCCTACCGCGCCCTGGACATCATCGCCGCCGCCAAGAACGGCGACCTCCAGCAGGGCTACGACGCCGAGGACAAGGCGCTCGCCGACCTGATCATGGGTGGCGAACTGCGCTCCGGCATCTACGCGTTCAACCTGGTGCAGAAGCGCGGCAAGCGCCCCGCGGGCGCCCCGGACAAGAACCTGGCCCGACCGGTCACCAAGGTCGGTGTCGTCGGCGCCGGTCTGATGGCCTCGCAGCTCGCGCTGCTGTTCCTGCGCCGCCTGGAGGTGCCGGTCGTGCTGACCGACATCGACCAGGAGCGCGTCGACAAGGGTGTGGGCTACGTCCACGCCGAGATCGACAAGCTGCTCGGCAAGGGCCGTATCAACCAGGACAAGGCCAACCGCCTCAAGGCGCTGGTCACCGGTGTGCTGGACAAGGCGGAGGGCTTCTCCGACGCGGACTTCATCATCGAGGCCGTGTTCGAGGAGATCGGCGTCAAGCAGACGGTGTTCGCGGAGGTCGAGGCGGTCGCCCCGGCGCACGCGATCCTCGCCACCAACACCTCCTCGCTGTCGGTCACCGAGATGGCGTCGAAGCTGAAGAACCCCGAGCGGGTCGTGGGCTTCCACTTCTTCAACCCGGTCGCGATCCTGCCGCTGCTGGAGATCGTCCGGGGCGAGGCGACCGACGACGCCTCCCTGGCCACGGCGTTCGCCGTCGCCAAGAAGCTGAAGAAGACCGCGGTACTGGTCAAGGACGCCCCGGCGTTCGTCGTGAACCGCATCCTCACCCGCTTCATGGGCGAGATCCAGAACATCATCGACGAGGGCACCCCGGTCGAGGTCGCCGAGAAGGCCGTCGAGCCGCTCGGTCTGCCGATGTCCCCGCTGGTGCTCCTGGAGCTGGTCGGCCCCGCGATCGGCCTGCACGTCTCCGAGACCCTCAACCGGGCCTTCCCGGACCGCTTCACGGTCTCCCCGAACCTCGCGGCCGTCGTCCAGGCGGGCAAGCGCGGCTTCTACGTCTACGACTCCGGGAAGCCGGAGCTGGACCCCGAGGTCGCCGCGCTGCTCAAGCAGGGCGACTCCGTGCTGACCGAGGAGCAGGTGCGCGACCGTGTGCTCGACGCGGTGGCGCAGGAGATCGGGCTGATGCTCGACGAGGGCGTCGTCGCCGAGGCCCAGGACATCGACCTCTGCCTGATCACCGGTGCGGGCTGGCCCTTCCACCTGGGCGGCATCACGCCGTACCTGGACCGCGAGGGTGTCTCCGAGCGCGTGAACGGCAAGAAGTTCCTGGCCCCGGGCGTCGCGAGCGTCCCGGCGTAACGCGTCACCCCTGAGGGGGGTGGGGCGCATGGTAACGATCCATGCGCTCCGCCCCCTTTTCGTATGCCGAGACGGATAGGATCCTCACACAATCCGACCATTGTTTACATTGCTCTGACGGTACCGGCCCACTAGCCGATCGGAGTCAGCAGTAAGGAGTCCTCGTGGCGTCAACCCGCCGCCGTACGCCCCGACGCCGGGTCTGGCCCAAGATACGACTGCTGCTGGTGATCTGTGTGGTCGCCGCGGGTGCCACCGCCGTGTATCCCCTGTGGAAGAAGGCGAATCCGGACCCGCCCGAGCTCACCGTCCGGTACCGCACCGACACCCCGGCCACCGCCACGGCGGCCAAGCCGTCGTTCGAGGTCTTCAACGACTCCGGGAAGCCACTGCCGTTGAGCGATCTGACGCTCCGGTACTACTTCACCGCGGACGGGGACTCGCCGTACGCCTTCAACTGCGTCCAGGCCGTGGCCGGCTGCTCGAACGTCGCCGGTACCGTCGCGAAGCTCGACGAGCCCACCGAGGACGCCGACCACTATCTGGAGCTGCGGTTCACCGAGGACGCGGGCACCCTGAAGGCGGGCGGCAACAGCAAGGGCATCGACGTCCAGCTGTTCCGCGCCGACCACAAGGAGCTCAAGCAGTCCGACGACCGCTCCTTCGACGCCGAGAAGACCACCTACAAGGAGTCGAAGACGGTCACCGCCTACAAGCGGGGTGTCCTCGTCTGGGGTGACGAGCCGAACGGCGACGGCACGAACGCCTCGGCCAAGGCGGCCGCCGCACCCGCTCCCCTGCCGGCCGTCCCGTCCGGGGTGCTGTTCGACAACTTCCACTACGCCGACGCCGAGGACCCCGCGCTCTTCAAGCACGGCTGGCTGGTCCGCACCAGCAAGGGCGGTCCGGGCATCGACGACACCTGGTCGGCCGACGGGGTCACCTTCCCCGGGGAGAAGGACGCCCTCGGCGACGGCGAGGTGCTCAATCTGCGCGCCGCCACCGACGGCACCAAGTCCGGCACCCGGCAGGCCAGTCTCGGCACCAAGAGCCGCGAGTTCCGCGACGGCACCTACGCCGCCCGCATCCACTTCAGCGACGACCCGACCGACGGCGAGGGCGGCGACCACGTCAACCAGACCTTCTACACCATCGGCGGCAGCGGGAAGACGTACAGCGAACTCGACAACGAGTACCTGCCGAACGGCGGTTGGGGACGGCTCGGGCCGAAGCTCGACACGGTGACCTGGTACGACCACGAGGACAACGACCGGGTCTACGAGACCACGAACAAGAGCCTCGCCGGCTGGCACACCATGATGATCACGGTGAAGGACGACGTGGTCACCTACCGCATGGACGGCGAGAAGCTCTTCTCCAGCAGCGGCAAGTACGCGCCGCGCTCGGGGATGTCGATCAACTTCAACCACTGGTTCATCGACCTGCCGTTCAAGGGCGACCGCGCCTGGGACATGAAGGTCGATTGGTTGTACTACGACGCCAACAACGTGCTGTCCGTGAAAGAGGTCGACGCCGCGGTCGAGAAGTACAGCGGCGCCGGTCTGAACTATTTCGACACTGTCCAGGAGACCCGTTGAGCAAGGAGCACAACCGTGCCCGGTCCCGTCCGTTCAGCAGGCGCGCCGCGCTGCTCATGGGCGGCACCGGTGGCGTCGCGCTGGCCGGCGGCGCCGCGTGGCTCGGCAACACCGTGTCCGCCCAGCCCGCGGCCGGCCAGGCCGAGGCGGCCATCGGCGGTCTGACCACCCCGCCCGCCTACGCCCCGTCCGGGCGCCGCCCCAAGTACCGCCGGGCCACCTGGTCCCAGCAGTTCCAGGCCGCCCACGGCTGGACCCCGGGAGGTGCGGGCACCGCCTCGGCCGAGGCGAACGACACCACCGTCTTCGCCCGGGGGACGCAGTCGGTGCGGGTCACCACCAACGGCACCGGCAAGCAGTCCTACGTCCGCAAGACGGGGATGACGGCACAGAACCTGACGGGCAAGATGATCAGGCTGGTGCTGCGGGTCGACGACGTGGCCAACCTGTCCAAGATGGTCTTCTACCTGGGCAGCGGATCCCTCGCGAACCACTTCGCCTGGACCTTCCACGCGCACTCGGGGACCGCCGCCAACTACGTGCAGTCCGGGGAGTGGGTGACGGTCCACCTCCAGTGGGCCGACGTCACCAGCGCGGCCGGCACGTACTCCATCTCGGCCGCCGGAGCCCCGTCCACCAAGACGGGCTTCACCGACATGTCGTTCGCCGTGTACGACAACGCGGGCGGGCCGGTGACCTACCGGGTCCAGGCCGTGGAGCTGATACCGGACACCACCACGGTCTTCCCCAAGGGTGTCGTCTCGATCACCTTCGACGACTCCCACAAGTCGATCCACGACCTGGCCCGCCCGGTGATGGACTCCTTCGGCTACTCGGGCACGGTCTACAACATCGCCGACGCGATCGGCACCGGCAGCTTCCTGACGGTCGATCAGATGCGGTCGATGCAGAACTTCTCCGGCTGGGAGATGGCCGGCCACTCCTACGCCAACGCCACCCACACCGCGAGCTATCCCAAGCTCACCGCGGAGCAGGCGGACGACGACTTCCGCAAGCTGCGCGAGTGGCTGGTGGGCAACGGCTTCAGCAGCGAGCACTTCGCGTACCCGCACGGTGCGTTCCAGAAGACCTCCGACGGTGTGCCGGTGGACCTGATCGCGAGCCGGCACTTCACCACGGCCCGGTCGATCATCTCCGAGACCATCGAGTCCTTCGCCCCGGCGATGCCGTACCGCCTCAAGGCACTGACCGGCATCAACGACGGTACGGGGATCGGCGGGACGGCGCTGACGAAGGTGACGGGCGCGGGCGGCCGGCTCGACCGCTGTGTGAACAACGGCGACTGGCTCATCCTGTGTCTGCACAAGGTCGTCGCGGGCACTCCGGCGACCAGCACGGAGATCGGCAAGGCGGGTCTGACCACGCTGATGAAGGCGATCAAGGACCGCGGTATCCCGGTCCTCACGGTCGAGGAGGCGATGGTCGCCTACACCTGAGGGCCATCAACGACGGGAAGAGGGGCGGCCGTCGGGCCGCCCCTCTTCCCGTGTGTACGCGTGTCTTCTCGTGGCTACCAGCCCGGACCGCGGCCCTGGCCGTTGCCCTGCTGCCAGGAGGGGTCGGGGTAACCGCCCTGGTGCTGGGGGTCGTAGCCCTGCTGACGGTAGGGGTCGTGGTGGCCGCCGCCCTGCCACTGCTGCTGGCCGGCCGGGGCCGGGGCCGGGGTCCCCCAGGACACGGGCTGCTGAGGGGCGCCCGCGTGCTGCTGCTCGTCGTAGCCGGGGATCGGCTGCGGCTGGGTGGGGATGCCGCCGGCCGGGCGGGGGCGGGTGCGCAGGGCCACGCCCTGGAGGCGCATCAGCTGGAGGGTCTCGGTGACCTTCTTGTCCGAGTACGGGTCCTCTTCCTCGAAGATCTCCGTCACGTCGGCCTCGTGGTCGCCGGCCACCGACACCTCGACGCCGCCCTGGCGGGTGCCCCAACTGCCCTTGTGCAGGGTGAAGAGGGCGTAGAAGCGCAGCGGGGTCAGCAGGGTCAGCTGGATCACGCCGTAGATCGGCGCGAGCAGGAACATGCCGAACCGCTTGATGAAGCCCATGCCGCGGCGCGGGAAGTCGAGGTAGCGGACGTTGCGGAGGTAGCCCATGAGGACCATGAAGACCAGGTAGTCGCCGATGTGGTTGACGAACTGCTCGGGCTTGATGATGGGCAGGATGACCATCGAGTAGAACATCGCCGAGCCGAAGACCAGCCACAGGGCGAGTTCCATGCAGGTCAGCCAGAACGCCGGGCGGTACTTCTTCTGGTGGCGGAAGGCCCACAGGGACTCGCGGAAGAAGGACTTGTTCCAGCGGACCTGCTGGCGCAGGAAGTGCGGCAGCTTCTCGGGGACGGCCGTGTAGCCGACGGCGGTCTCCTGGAAGACGACCTGGCCCTCCATCAGGCAGTAGTTGGTCATCCGGCGGTCGTCGCCGAAGACGGCCGGCTTGCCCAGGAACTGCTGGTTGAGGAAGTCCGGCAGGTACTTGCGCACCAGGGTGCCGCGGTAGGCGGAGAGCGCGCCGCAGCAGCACAGGACCGACTTCAGGCGGGAGTAGGCGGCCCGCTCGAAGAGGAAGGAGTTGCCGTAGCGCAGGTCCTGGAGGCGGGTGAAGATGTTGCTGTCGTGGTTGAGCGCGAGGACCATGCCGGTGGAGGCCATGATCTTCTCGTCGGCCATCGGCAGCAGCAGCTCACGGACGGTGTCCCGGGAGAGCACGGTGTCGGAGTCCACGCACAGGAAGATGTCCGTGTACGGCGCCGCCTCGAAGCCGAGGGCCAGCGCCTCGCGCTTGCCCTTGTTCTCGGGCTGCACGCTGACGGTGTACTTGACGCCCTTGGCCTCGAACTCGCGGCGCATCTTCTTCGCGGCCCGGATGCCGGAGTCGTTGGCGCTGGCGTCGTCGATGATGTGGATCTCGTTGGGCAGGCGGCTCTGCGCGAGGAGGCTGCGCATGCCCTGCTCGAACATCACCGGGTCCTCGTTGTAGATCGGGATGACCGCGGTGACCCAGGCGTTCTCCAGGTACTCCAGCTCCTCCCGCCCGGCCTTGGCCGGACGGTAGAACAGGGCGCCGAACATCTTCAGGGCCAGCAGGCCCATCGCGCCCATCGAGTACAGGTGCAGGGACCCGGCGTCGAGCCGCGTGGCGATGAGTGCGGCGAGGCCGAGGAAGACGAAGTACGAGACCTTCAGGTGCCGGCGTTTGCGGTGCGCGCGGCGGCCGCCGGAGTCGACGGCTCCGGGAACGTACGTATCTTCGGCAGTCACAGCTTGACCACCCGGGGGTGGTCGGCGGACTTGCCGCGGGTGTCGAAGAGCGCGCGGGCGCGGTCGGCGAGCACGTCCAGGTCTATCTCGCGGTGGGGCTGGAGCAGGATCGTGAGGTCGGCGTCCCCGGCGGCGGCCAGGTAGTCGTCGGCCCGCTCCACGCTCGCGCCGCCGACCCGCCAGTCCTCGACGCGCGGGTCGAAGTAGACGAGCTCGGCGCCGCGCGCGAGCAGCGCCTCGGCGACGGCCAGGGCCGGGCTCTCTCGCTGGTCGGAGATGTCCGGCTTGTAGGTCACGCCGAGCAGCAGGACCCGCGAGCCGCGGACGGCCTTGCCCTGGTCGTTGAGGAGGTCGGCCGCGCGGTTGACGACATGCACGGGCATGCGCTGGTTGATCTCCTGCGCGAGCTCCACGAACCGGAACGGGATGCCGAGCGAACGCACCTTGTACGACAGGTAGTTGGGGTCGATCGGGATGCAGTGGCCGCCGACGCCCGGGCCCGGGTAGAAGGGCGCGAAGCCGAAGGGCTTGGTGGAGGCGCAGCGGATGGCGTCCCAGAGGTCGACGCCGATCTCGCGGCAGAACATCGACATCTCGTTGACGAGGGCGATGTTGACGTGCCGGTAGGTGTTCTCCAGCAGCTTGGCCATCTCGGCCTCGCGGGTGCCCTTGGCCTCGACGACCTTGTTCACGAACCGCTCGTAGAGGGCGCGGGCGGCCTTGGTGCAGTCCGCGGTGATGCCGCCGACGACCTTGGGGGTGTTCTCCAGGCCGTAGGAGGGGTTGCCCGGGTCGATGCGCTCCGGGGAGAAGGCGAGGTGGAAGTCGGTGCCGACGCGCAGTCCGCCGGCCTCCAGGCGGGGGCGGACGACCTCGTCGGTGGTGCCCGGGTAGGTCGTCGACTCCAGTACGACGAGCGTGCCGGCGCGCAGGTGGGCGGCGATGTCGTCGACGGCCGCGTGCACCGCGCCGAGGTCGGGGGCGCCGTGGTCGGTGAGCGGGGTCGGCACGCAGACGACGACCGCGGCGGCGTCCGCGATGACCTCGGCCCGGTCGACCGCCTCGAAGCCCTGCTCCAGCATGGCGGCGACTTCGGCGTCGGTGATGTCGTCCACGTGCGAGCGGCCGGCGTTGAGTCCGTCGACCACGCGTCGGCTGCGGTCGAGACCCACCACCTTCAGGCCCGCGGCGGCGGCGGAACGGGCCAGCGGGAGGCCCACGTAACCGAGTCCGACAACGACAAGATCCACCGTGGAGGATCTGCTCACGACAACATTCCCAACCCCGTTCCGGCGTCCGCCGGGTGCCGGTGCTACATCGGTCTCCCGATAATTCGAACAAACGCAGGGAGGCTAGCAAGCATTTTCACCTTTTAACCACAGCTTCTTAAAGTTTCCTGAGTGCCACTTGTCACGCATGGGCGCATACAACCCTCTGTGCACCTCATGTGTCTCAGGTCCCTGGAACGCCGTGCGCCGCAGGGTGTGAGGATTCCGCGCAGGTCGGTGTGGGGGTTCCGCTCAGGTCTCAGACCTGCCGCCATGCCTCCAGCGCCAGCCCCGGCTCGTCCTTGCGGCGGGTCAGGAGGAGTTGCCCGCCCGACGGGGAGAGCGTCGCCGCGACCACTCGGTCGTCCTCGTCGACGGCGAGCGACACCTCGGCGTCCACGGGGAGTTGCGGCCCGGACGCGGTCCACCAGGCGCCCGCCGACTCCTGCTCGGTCGGGTACGCGGCGAAGGCGACCCGGCCGCTCGCGGAGCGCTGGGCGATCAGGGTGCAGTCGTGGCCGTCGAGTTCGCAGCGGACGGCGGAGACCGGGCCCGGACCGGCGGAGGGGAGCAGGACGGACGGCTTGGCGCCGGGGCGCCAGACGCACAGGTCGCCGGAGACGTCGGCGTAGAAGAGGGTGGTGCTCTTCGGGGAGGTGGCGAGCGCGCTCAGGGTGCCGGGGCGGACGTCGGCCTCGATCGCCTCCTCCAGGACCGGCTGCGCGCCCGGCTTCTCCTGCCGCCAGTGCAGGATGCCGCCCGGCGCCGCCGCGTACAGCTCCACGCGCCCGGACTCCCCCGTCACGGCCGCCAACTCCTCCTGTACGTCCCCGCCCTTGAGGTCGCGCCAGGGGTCCCAGCCGCCCTTCTCCTTCTGGGCGACCATGCTCACCCCGCCGGCCGTGTTGCGGACGAAGACATGGGCGCGGCCCTGGGCGTCGACGGCTACGGCGGGGGTGCCGGTGCGCTTGCCCCGCTTGTCCGGGTGCCCGATGGGCATCCAGTCCAGGGCCGCGAGCCGGGGCCGGAAGTGCGTGGAGTGCACGAGGCCGGACTCGCCGCCGGTGGTGGGCCGCCAGGAGACCAGATGGGCGTAGCCGTCGACGCCCTGGCCGACCGCGAGCACGGGATGCAGTTTCTGGGTGCCGCCGACGGTCCGGGCCGCGTCCCAGGGGCCGCCGGGGCCGTGCTCGGCCCGGCACAGGACGGCGTCGTCCGTGGACAGATACACACTGAGCCGGCCGTCTCGGCCGCGTATGAGCCAGTCGCCGTTCACCGGTTCACCTTAAGCGGACGGTATGAATCGCCGCGTGTCGGCCCCCGCCCTGTGCCTCCTCGGCCCGGCGCCCGCGTTCGCTTCGGCCGCCTTCGCGTCGGGCCTCCATCGCGTCGGGCCTCCTTCGCGTCGGCCGCGGTCGATCGGGCAGGCTGGTCGACGGCAGGCGCCTCACGAGAACAGGAAGTCACCGATCATGACCGACCAGCTCACCGTCAGCGTCCTCGGGACCGGGATCATGGGGGCCGCGATGGCCCGCAACCTCGCCCGCTCCGGACACACCGTCCGCGCCTGGAACCGCACCCGCGACAAGGCCGAGCCCCTCGCCGCCGACGGCATCACCGTCACCGACTCCCCCGCCGAGGCGGTCCGCGCCGCCGACGTCGTGCTGACCATGCTCTACGACGGACCCGCCGCCCTGGACGTCATGCGGCAGGCCGCGCCCGCGCTGCGCCCGGGAGCCGCCTGGGTGCAGTCGACGACCGCGGGCGTCGACGCCGTGGGGGAACTGGCCGGCTTCGCCCGCGAGCACGGCCTGGTCTTCTTCGACGCGCCGGTGCTGGGCACCCGTCAGCCCGCCGAGGCCGGACAGCTGACGGTGCTGGCCGCCGGGCCCTCCGGGGAGCGGGCCGCGGTGACGCCGGTCTTCGAGGCGGTCGGCGCGCGCACGGTGTGGACGGGCGAGGACGGGGCGGCGGGCAGTGCGACCCGGCTGAAGCTGGTGGCCAACAGCTGGGTGCTGGCCGCGACGGCGGCGGCCGGTGAGGTCCTCGCGCTGTCCAAGGCGCTCGACGTCGACCCGAACTCCTTCTTCGACCTCATCTCCGGCGGGCCGCTCGACATGGGCTACCTGCGCGCCAAGTCCGCGCTCGTCCTCGACGACCGGCTCTCCCCCGCCCAGTTCGCCGTCTCCACCGCCGCCAAGGACGCCCGGCTCATCGTCCGGGCCGGCGAGCGGTACGGCGTCCGGCTCGACGTCGCCGCCGCGAGCGCGGAACGCCTGGAGCGGGCTGCTGCGCAGGGGCACGCCGACGAGGACATGGTCGCGGCGTACTTCGCGAGCTTCGACGAGAAGGGTGAGCGGCTCTGAGAACCGGCGGCGTCGGGCGTGGGACCCTGGCCGCATGGACGAGAACGCGCCGCTGCTGGTGATCGTGGACGCCGCCAACGTCGTCGGGTCGGTGCCCGACGGCTGGTGGCGGGACCGGCGGGGCGCCGCGGAACGCCTGCGCGACCGCCTCGCCGCGGACGGCGTCCCCGGGCATACCGGCCCCGTCGAGATCGTCCTCGTGGTCGAGGGCGCGGCCCGTGGAGTGGAGTCGGTGCCGGGTGTCCGGGTGGAGGACGCGCCCGGGAGCGGGGACGACCACATGGTCGCCCTGGTGGCCCGCGCGGGCGAACGCCCCGTACTCGTCGTCACGGCCGACCGCGAACTCCGCCACCGCGTCGGCGAGCTGGGAGCGGCGGTGGCGGGCCCACGAACGGTAAGACCGTCCTGACGGTTCGCTGGGATTGAGGGGCGGGCGAGGGCGGATTGCTCCGCGACCGGTGAGACTCGGCCCCGGGCTCCGCCGCGTGGGGCAGCCGGTCCGGTCCCCGGACGACGAGAGCGTCCTGCCGGACGCCGCCGCATGAGCCCCACGGGACAGTGAACCCGTCCTGACCGCTTACGCCCCGAAGCGCCGCCGGGCAGACCCCGGCAGCGAAACGGCCCCGCGGGCTTCGCCGGAGCGGGGCCGCGGGGCCGGGATGGGTGGTTGGGGCGGGGGTTACTGCGTGCCGCCGTTGGTCGGGGGCTTCAGGACCTCGCCGACCGTGGTTTCGGCCTCGCGGCCGAGGCGGCTGTGGGAGCGGCCGTAGACGAAGTAGACGATGAAGCCGAGGGCCATCCAGAGGGCGAATCGGAGCCAGGTCTCGGCGGGCAGGTTGAGCATCAGCCACAGGGAGGCGGCCACCGACAGGATCGGGATGAACGGTACCCACGGGGTGCGGAAGGAACGGTGCAGGTCGGGGCGGGACTTGCGCAGGATGATCACGCCGATCGCGACGACCACGAAGGCGAACAGCGTGCCGATGTTGACCAGTTCGGCGAGCTCGCTCAGCGGGGTGAAGCCGGCGACGACCGCGATGAGGACGCCGAGCAGGATGGTCGGCCGGTGCGGGGTCTTGAACTTCGGGTGGACGTGGGAGAAGAAGCGCGGCAGCAGCCCGTCGCGGCTCATGGCGAAGAACACGCGGGTCTGGCCGAGGAGCAGGATCATGCAGACCGTGGTGAGGCCGACCGCGGCGCCGAAGCTGATGAAGCCCGCGAACCAGGGATGCCCGGTGGCCTTGAACGCGTCGGCGAGCGGGGCCGTGATCGACAGGTCGGTGTACTTCTGCATGCCGGTCACCACGATCGACACGGCCACGTAGAGGGTCGTGCAGATGAGCAGCGAGCCGAGGATGCCGCGGGGCATGTCCCGCTGGGGGTTCCTGGTCTCCTCGGCGGCCGTGGCGACGACGTCGAAGCCGATGAAGGCGAAGAAGACGACCGAGGCGGCCGTGAAGATGCCCATCACGCCGAAGTTGGAGGGTGCCCAGCCGAACATCAGCTGGATGAGCGGCGACTGGAGACTGTCGCCGGCCGGCACGTCCTGCGCCTTCGGGATGAACGGGTCGTAGTTGTCGCTCTTGATGAAGAAGGCGCCCGCGATGATCACGACGAGAACGACGGTCACCTTGATGGCGACGACGAGGGAGGTGACCCGCGCGGAGAGCTTCGTGCCGAGCACCAGGATGCCGGTGAGCACCAGGACCAGCGCGGCGGCGAGGATGTCGAAGCCGAATCCGTCGGCGCCGTCCCGGCCGCTGAGCGCCTCCGGCAGATGCCAGCCGGCGTTGTCCATCAGCGAGGCGATGTAGCCGGACCAGCCGACCGCCACCACCGCCGTGCCGAGCGCGAACTCCAGGACCAGGTCCCAGCCGATGATCCAGGCGGGCAGTTCACCGAGCGAGGCGTACGAGAAGGTGTACGCCGATCCCGCCACCGGGACGGTGGAGGCGAACTCGGCGTAGCAGAGCGCGGCGAGCGCGCAGACGACTCCGGCCACGACGAAGGCCAGGGCCACGGCGGGGCCGGCGTTGTTCCTGGCCACCGTGCCGGTCAGGACGAAGATGCCGGTGCCGATGATGACGCCGACGCCGAAGACGGTCAGATCCAGCGCGGACAAGGATTTCTTGAGCGCGTGCTCGGGCTCCTCGGTATCGAGGATGGACTGCTCGACCTTCTTCGTCCGGAAGAGGGTGCTGCTCACGGGTACCTCCCACGCTTGTCGTCCTCGACATGATCGAGAGGGGGCGTAGGTCGTATGCCCCGGCGCGGCCGCATTCACGCAAATGGGCCGCTCGTACCACCCTTGGCGGTGGTACGAGCGGCCCACTCGGGCGGGTCGGTCCGGCCGGTCAGTCGCGCGCGGGTTCCACCGAGTCCACCTCGGCCGCCGCGCTGCCGTACTTGCCGTCCAGCTTGGAGACCAGGCCGGTGACCTGGCGGGCGATGTCCGGCGCGGTGAGCCCGATCTCCGCCATGACCTCGGCGCGGGAGGCGTGGTCGAGGAAGCGCGGCGGGATGCCGAAGTCCCGCAGCGGGATGTCGACGCCGGCGTCCCGCAGGGCCTGCGCGACCGAAGAACCGACGCCGCCGACACGGGAGTTGTCCTCGACGGTGACGACCACGCGGTGCCGCTCCGCGAGGGGGGCCATGGCCTCGTCGACGGGCTTGACCCAGCGCGGGTCCACGACGGTGGTGGAGATGCCCTGCCGGTCGAGCAGGGAGGCGATCTCCAGGCACATCGGAGCCAGGGCGCCCACGGAGACGAGGAGCACGTCGGGCGTGTCCGTGCCCGGCTCGCGCAGGACGTCCATGCCGCCGACGCGCCCCACGGCGGCGACGGCGGGACCGACGGCGCCCTTGGAGAAGCGGACCACGGTCGGCGCGTCCTTGACCTCGACGGCCTCCCGCAGCTGCGCCCGCACCTGGTCGGCGTCGCGCGGGGCGGCCAGCCGCAGCCCGGGGACGACCTGGAGGATCGACATGTCCCACATGCCGTTGTGGGAGGCGCCGTCGGTGCCGGTGACGCCGGCCCGGTCCAGTACGAACGTCACACCGCACTTGTGGAGGGCGACATCCATGAGCACCTGGTCGAAGGCACGATTCAGGAACGTGGCGTACACCGCGAAGACAGGATGGAGTCCACCATGGGCGAGACCCGCGGCCGACACGGCGCCGTGCTGCTCGGCGATGCCGACGTCGTAGATCCGCTCCGGGAAGGCGTCGGCGAACTTCTTCAGGCCGACGGGCTGGAGCATCGCCGCGGTGATCGCCACGATGTCCTCGCGCTCCTGGCCGAGCTTGACCATCTCCTCGCCGAAGACGGAGGTCCAGTCGGCGCCGGAGGCCTTGACCGGGAGTCCGGTGTCGGGGTGGATGGGGCCGATGCCGTGGAAGCGGTCGGCCTCGTCCTGGAGGGCGGGCTGGTAGCCGCGGCCCTTCTCGGTGAGGCAGTGCACGATCACGGGCCCGCCGAAGCGTTTGGCGCGGGCGAGCGCCGACTCCAGTGCCTCGATGTCGTGGCCGTCGATGGGCCCGACGTACTTCAGGCCGAGGTCCTCGAACATGCCCTGGGGCGCGATGAAGTCCTTCAGGCCCTTCTTGGCGCCGTGCAGGGTCTCGTAGAGGGGCCGGCCGACGACCGGAGTGCGCTCCAGGAGGTCCTTGCCCCGGGCCAGGAAGCGCTCGTAGCCGTCGGTGGTGCGCAGGGTCGCGAGGTGGTTGGCGAGGCCGCCGATGGTCGGCGCGTAGGACCGCTCGTTGTCGTTGACGACGATGACCAGCGGCCGGTCCTTGGCGTCGGCGATGTTGTTCAGTGCCTCCCAGGCCATACCGCCGGTCAGGGCGCCGTCACCGATCACGGCGACCACGTGGTCCTCGCGTTCGAGGACCTGGTTGGCCTTGGCGAGGCCGTCGGCCCAGCCGAGGACCGTGGAGGCGTGGCTGTTCTCGATGACGTCGTGCTCGGACTCCGCCTGCGAGGGGTAGCCGGACAGGCCGCCCTTCATCTTCAGCCTGGAGAAGTCCTGCCGGCCGGTGAGCAGCTTGTGGACGTAGGACTGGTGGCCCGTGTCCCACAGCACCTTGTCCTTGGGCGACTCGAACACCCGGTGCAGTGCGATGGTCAGCTCCACCACGCCGAGGTTCGGGCCCAGGTGGCCGCCGGTCTTGGAGACGGCGTCGACGAGGAAGGTCCGGATCTCCTCGGCCAGCTGGTCCAGCTGCTCCAGGCTGAGCCGGTCCAGATCACGCGGTCCCCTGATGCGGGTCAGCAGCGGCACCCGTGCCTCCTTGCAGTAGAGCTGATCGAGCTGTTGCCGGGCTTGTCGAGTCTAATGTTCCGCCTGTGCGGACCGCGCCCGGGCGGTGCGTCATACGTCACGCGATCGGCTGTACCCAAGATGTGCCGTTCCTACGACAAGACTGTTGCCCGGCGCTGGAGAGCACCGGGCAACAGGGTGACGCTCGCGGGCGCTACGCGCGCCCGGCGGCCTTCTGGCTCTTGCGGGAGACGGAGTCGATGACCACGGCACCCAGCAGCACCGCACCGGTGATCATGTACTGGATCGAGGTGTTCATGTTCAGCAGGTCCAGACCGGTCTGGATCGACTGGATCACCAGCATGCCCAGCAGCGCGGACCACACCGTGCCCCGGCCGCCGAACAGCGACGTACCACCGATGACGGCGGCCGCGATGGCCAGCATCAGCGTGTTGCCGCCGCCGGAGGTCAGCGAGGCGCTCTGTGTCTGGCCGGCGAAGAACATGCCGCCGACCGCCGCGAAGCCACCGGCGATGGCGAACACGGTGATCCGGATCATGGGCACGTTGATGCCCGCCCGTCGCGCCGCCTCGATGCCGCCGCCGACCGCGAACACCTTGCGGCCGAAGGGCGTCCGGCGCAGGACGAAGTCGACGATCACCAGACAGGCGAGGAAGATCACCAGCGCGTTGGAGACACCGGCGGAGGAGTTCAGCACGTACGCGGCGACGAACGCGGCCACCGCGAGCAGTCCGACCCGCAGCGCGATCTCGGCGTTGGTGCGGTGCGGCACGCCCGCCGCCTTGCGCCGGCGCTGCTCGATGAGGGAGCCGGCGAGCAGGGAGACGACACCGAGGGCGGCCAGCAGGTAGGCGCCGATGATGGCCTGGTCCATGAAGAAGGACCGCTGCCCGAGCAGGTGCACCGGACCGGTGTCCGGGATGTTGATCGTGCCGGTCGAGCCCAGCAGCCACAGCATCAGACCGTTCCAGCCGAGGAAGCCGGCCAGGGTCACGACGAAGGCCGGTACGCCGAGCTTGGCGAAGAACCAGCCGTGCAGGGTGCCCACGCCGATGCCGACGAGGATGGTCAGCAGCAGGCTGAACCAGGCGTTCATGTCGTGGTTGACCACGAACACGGCGAAGAGCGTGGAGGCCAGACCGCTGACGGAGGCGACCGACAGGTCGATCTCGCCGAGCAGCAGCACGAACACCAGTCCGATGGCGAGCATGCCGGTGGCCGAGAGGTAGAAGCTGATGTTGGACAGGTTCTCGGCGCTGAGGAACCGGTCGTTCTGGAGCTGGAAGACGGTCCAGATGACGATCAGGCCGAGGACGACCGGCAGGGAGCCGATCTCACCGCCCTTGACCTTGCGCTTGAACTCGGTCCAGTAGCCCTTGAGGCCCTCTTCGCGGATCAGCAGCCGCGGGTCGACGACGGCGACGGGCGCGGCGGTCGGGTCGTCGGCGGGAGCGACGGTCTCCTGCGAGGCCGGCTCCGGATCCTGCTTCACGGTCTTGGACGTGTCGCTCACTTTGCCGCCTCCGTGGTGCGACGCCCCGCACGACGGGTCACGGCGTTGTCCGTGGCACCGGTGATCGCGGCGATGATCTCTTCGTGGGTGGTGTCCTTCACCGGGAAGGATCCGTTGTTCTTGCCCAGGCGCAGCACGGCGACGGTGTCCGCCACCGCCTTGACGTCGGCCATGTTGTGGCTGATGAGGATGACGCCGAGGTTGCGCTCGCGCAGCCGCTCGACCAGGTCGAGGACCTGCGCGGTCTGCTCGACGCCGAGGGCGGCGGTGGGCTCGTCGAGGATGACGACCTTGGGGTCGCCGATGAGGGCGCGCGCGATGGCGACGACCTGGCGCTGGCCACCGGAGAGGCTCGCGATCGGGATGCGCACGCTCGGGATGCGGATGGAGAGCGTGGACAGCAGCTCGCGGGCCTTCTGCTCCATCGTGACCTCGTCGATCACGCCGCGGTGCAGCAGTTCGCGCCCGAGGTACAGGTTGGCGACCACGTCGAGGTTGTCGCACAGCGCGAGGTCCTGGTAGACCGTCGCCACGCCGAGCCCCTGGGCGTCGTGCGGCTTGTTGATGCTGACCGGGGAGCCCTCCCACTCGATGACACCCTCGTCGATGGGGTGCACACCGGCGATCGTCTTGACCAGGGTGGACTTTCCTGCGCCGTTGTCGCCGACCAGGGCGACCACTTCTCCGGCGTGGACCTCCAGCTCGACATCGGTGAGGGCCTGCACCGCACCGAATCGCTTGGAGACTCCGCGCAACGCCAGCACGGGCGTAGCGGACACGTGAACCATCTCCTTCGCCGCCTGACCGGCGGGGATGCCGCGCTTGGGGTGGGCGCGGAGAGTTGGTGCTCGAAGCACCGGTTTACAAGATGAACATGCGCGCGGCCGGTGCCCGTTGGCAACGGCTGCGCCGGTCGTGCTTCCGTCCGGCGCCCGCCCCACAGCGGGGTATGAAGGTGGGGTCGGGCGCCGGACGTGCTCGGGGCGCGTCCTCGGCGAGGAGGCGCTTTCGAGGCGGCTGCTACTGCAGACCGGCGGCCTTGCACGCGGCGGCGTAGGGCGCGGTGCAGATCTCGGCGACGGTGTAGAGCTTGTCCTTGACCACCGTGTCCTTGATGTTGGCCTTGGTCAGCGCGACCGGGGTCAGCAGCTGCGAGGGCACCTGGTCACCGGAGCCGCTGGTCTGCGTGGTGGTCGCGAGCGAGTCGATGCTCTTGCCCTCCAGCAGGTTGACGGCCAGCTGGGCGGCCGCGTCGGCCTCCGGCTTGTACGCCTTGTAGATGGTGCTGGCCTGGGTGCCGGCGAGGATCCGCTGGATGCTGGAGAGCTCCGCGTCCTGACCGGTCAGCGGGATCGTGCTGATGCCCGCGCCCTTGAGGACGGTGGCGATACCGCCGGCCATGCCGTCGTTGGCGGAGTAGACGCCCGCGATGTTCTTGGCACCCAGCTGGGTGATGGCGGCGGACATCTTCTGGGCGGCGACCTTGTCGTCCCAGTCACCGGCCTGCTCGTAGGCGATGTCGACCTTGCCGTCGAGGACCTTGTGGGCGCCCTTCTTGAACAGGCCGGCGTTCGGGTCGGAGGCCAGGCCGTTGATCATGACGACCTTGGCCTTCGGGGTGGCCTTGGAGCCCATGGCGTCGAGCAGGGACTGGCCCTGGAGCTCGCCGACCTTCTCGTTGTCGAAGGAGACGTAGGCGGAGACCGGACCCTGGGCGAGGCGGTCGTAGGCGATGACCTTGATGCCCTTGTCGACGGCGGCCTGGATGGAGGACTTGATCGCGGCGGAGTCCACGGCGCTGATCGCGATGACCTTGACACCCTTGGTGATCATGCTGCTGACCTGCTGGGCCTGGGTCGAGGCGTTACCGGCGGCGTTCGCGTACTCGAGCTTGCACTCGGAGCACAGCTCCTTGACCTTCGCGTCGAAGTACGGCTTGTCGAACTTGGCGTAGCGGGTGGTGACGCTGTCGGGCAGGAGCAGGCCGATCGACTTGCTGCCCGAGTCGGAGCTGCCGCTGTCCTTGTCGTCCCCGGCCTTGCCACAGGCGCTGGCCGTAACGGCGAGGGCCGAGATGGCAACGGCAACGGCGGCACGACGCATGAGCGTGTTCACTTGAGAAACCTCCCTGACGAGGCCGCGTCGTTGCGGCCGAGGTGGCTGGAAGTCAACTCGGCCACACGTGCGACGTCAAGAAGTAAATACTTAACGAGATGGCAACGGCGTCCTGCGTTCTCTAAGTGAAGGCAGGTGCCGCTGCGTGCAGCGTGCTGTCCAAAAGGGTCGAATCACCCATCTCGCTGAGGGCGAGGGCGAGTGCTCCGAGCACCTCCGCGCGGCCTCCAAGTGCCCCTGGAAGCACGGACAGTTGGCGCGCCGCACTGGGGATCGCATAGCGGCCGACGGACTCCCTGATCGGCCCGAGCACCAGCTCACCGGCCTCGGCGAGATCACCGCCCAGGACCACTCGGCTCGGGTTCAGCAGGTTGCAGAGATTGGCGACTCCACTGCCGATGTGACGGCCGACGTCGGCGATCACCCGACGGCAGCCAGGGTCTCCGTCCCGCGCCAGTCGTACGACGCCCTCCATCGTCAGATCGGTGCCGTGGCTGGACTGGAGCAGCGGAAGCACATAGCGCGCGGCCGCGAAGGTCTCCAGGCAGCCCCGGTTGCCACAGCGGCAGACGGGACCGGATTCATCAAGAGTAATATGCCCGATTTCTCCCGCTGTGCCACCCGGGCCGCGGTAGATCCTGCCGTTGATGACCAGGCCGGCGCCCACACCGCTGGCGACCTTGATGTACGCCAGGTCCCGCACCCCCCGGCCGCTGCCCCAGACCAGCTCACCGAGGGCGCCGAGGTTGGCGTCGTTGTCCACGTGCACCGGGACGCCGAGCCGCCCGCCCAGCTCCTCGGCGGGCTTGGTGCCGGTCCAGCCCGGCAGGATGGCGGTCGAGCCCAGCGTGCCGGACACCACGTCGATCGGGCCGGGCACACCGAGACCCACGCCCGCGATCTTGGAGCGGTCCACGCCGGTGGCCTCGATCAGCCGGTTGACCAGCTGTTCCGCCCGGTCGAAGCCCTGCGTGGAGGAGGCGTCCACATCCAGCGGCTCGGACTCCTCGGCCAGCACCTGGTGGGCGAGATTCCCGACCGCGACGCGCAAATGGGTGTGCCCGAAGTCCACCCCTATGACGATGCCGGCGTCCCCGCTCAGCGAGACCGCGCGGGCCCGTCGGCCACCCGCCGAAGTGGGCGTGACCTCGACGGTTCCGCCGTCCTTGAGCTCACGGACGATGTTGGACACGGTGGCCGCGGACAGGCCCGTCGTCCGTGCGATCTCGGCCTGCGTGAGCGAGCCGGCCAGCCGCACGGCCCGCACGACCCGTTCCAGGTTGGCTCGGTGCAGCGACGACTGCGACCCCGGAGTCTCCACGACGACCTCCTGCGCACGGGACCGCATCGATGGGGCCCCGTCTATGTCCAACTAGTGAACTCTAAGCAGAGCCGTTCGGGTTGCCTACCGTCAAGAGGTTGAACCGCATCCAGGTCCCCGATCGCCCCGGCGGACACCACAACGGACACCGCCCCGGAGAGCCCGGAAACGGTGTACGCGCAGCGTTCTCGGTTCGTTACTTGAGCGCCCCCGCGGTCAGTCCCTGCACCACCTGCCGCTGGAAGACGATGTACGCCGCGAGCACCGGCAGCATCGCCATCACCAGGCCCGCGAACAGGCCCGACCAGTCACCCTTGTACCCCTGGCTGACCGCCAGCTGGACCAGCCCCTGGGTCAGCACCCGCTTGTCCGGGTCGGTGTTGAGCACCGTCGGCAGCATGTACTGGTTCCACTGCCCGAGGAAGTTGAAGATCCCCACACTGATCAGGCCGGGCTTGGCCATCGGCAGCATGATCTGGAAGAACGTCCGGGAGTGCGAGGCGCCGTCCACGAAGGCCGCCTCCGCCACCGAGCTGGGCAGGGTGCGGAAGAACGCGGTCAGGAAGAACACCGTGAACGGCAGCGAGTAGGCGATGTAGACGAGGATCAGCCCGTGGATGGTGTTCAGCAGGCCCATGTTGTTCACCACGTAGAACAACGGGACCAGCGCCAGCATGATCGGGAAGCTCATGCCGCCGATGAACAGGTAGTAGATGAACCGGTTGCCGGGGAAGTCGAAGCGGGCCAGGACGTAGGCCGCCATCGAGCCGAGCACCAGCGTGCCGATGAGTGAACCGCCCACCACCAGAATGGTGTTGAGGAAGTAGTCGCTCATGTTGGCCTGGGTCCAGGCCCGCGACCAGTTGTCGAAGTGCAGCCTGTCCGGCAGCGACCAGGGCGAGTTGAAGATGGAGGCATCGTCCTTGAAGGACGTCATCACCGCCCAGAGCAGCGGCAGCACGACCATGATCGCCCAGATGACCAGGATGCCGTGCGAGAAGACGTTGAGGGCGGTGCCCTCCTTCTTCGCCTTCGGGGACGGGCCGTGCGGGGCGTCGACCTTGGCGACGCGGGGACCGGGCTGGGCCGGTACGGGGGCGGGGGTCTCGGTCGTCTTCATGTGATCAGAACTCCAGCCGCTCGCGCCGACCGAGCCGCATCACGAGGGCGGCGAAGGCCAGGGTGACGACGAGCAGGGCGACGCCGATGGTGGTGGCGTAGGCGGCCTGTCCGTCACGGAACGCCTTCTGGTACACGTACAGGACCATGACGGTGGTCGAGTAGTCGGGACCGCCCGGACCTGTCGTCATGATCTGTACGACCGCGAACGACTCGGCGCCCAGCGCGAGGATGCCCATGTAGACCCAGCCGGACTGCACGGTGTCCCACAGCAGCGGCAGGGTGATCCGGAAGAACGTGGTGGAGCGGTTCGCCCCGTCCAGCAGCGCGGCCTCGTACAGATCCGCCGGGATCGAGGCCATACCGGCGGAGAACAGGACCACGAAGAAGCCGACCGTGGACCAGACCAGGACCGCCATCACGGCCCACAGGGCGAGATCGGGGTCGCCCAGCCACAGCGGCTGAATGCTGTCGAGACCGATCCCGCGCAGGATCGAGTTGATCGCGCCGCTGTCCGGGTTGTACGCGAAGGCGAACAACAGGGCGACGATCGCGATCGAGAGGACCTGCGGGAAGAAATAGACGATCTTGTAGAAGGAGGAGCCCCGGACTCCGGAGATCACCGGGCCGCCCCTCCTCCTGCGGCCCCCCACATTGATCATGAAGGCGAAGAACAGTGCCAGACTGATCGTCACCAGCGGCAGCACGACCGCGAAGATCAAGCTGTGCTGCAAGGACTTCCAGAAGATCTCGTCGTCCAGCATCCTCCGGTAATTGTCCAGGCCGACCATCTTGAATTCGGGGCTCAGGCCGGTCCAGTCCGTGAACGAGTAGTAGATGGACTGGATGAACGGCCACACCACGAAGAGCGCGTACAGTCCGAGGGGCAGCGCCAGAAACCCCACGATGAACCGGTACTTGCCGTGCTGCATCGCTTCTCCGGTCCGTTACTGGTGCTTGTAGTGCTTGATCGAGGTGTCCTTGGCGGCCGCGTCGGCGAAGCCCTGGATCTTCTTGATGGCCTCGGCCGGGGTGAGGCGGCCGGCCATCATCTCGCCCAGGCCGGACACACCGATCTGCTCCTTCTGGAGCTGGACGTACCAGTCCTGGATCCGCGGGTTCACCACGTTCTCGCCGGCCTTGTCCAGCGCGGCGACACCGGACTTCAGGCCCGGGGTGAGGGTGATGCCGTCCGTTCCGCCGTTGTAGGCGGTCAGCGACTTCACCTTGCTGGTGAAGTTCTTCGAGGAGGCCTCGGAGAGCATGATGCGCAGCTGCTCCATGCCGCCCGTGCCGTTCTTCGCCTTGGCCGGGACGACGAAGGGCTCACCGCCGGAGGCCCAGATGGTGCCGAAGGGCATCTTGTCGGAGGAGTCGATGCCGGTGGGCGCCGAGACCGCCAGGTCGAAGTCCTTGGGGATGACGTTGGCCGACTCGTTCTCCACCCAGGAGCCGTTCGGGATGAACAGCGCCTTGCCCTGGGCCCAGGCGGTCTGGGACTGGATGTGGTCCAGACCGGGGGTGCCCTTGAGGACGTAGCCCTTCTGCTGGAGCTCGTAGTAGGCCTCGAAGCAGGTCTTGACCGCCGGGTGCTTCCAGGCGTTGGGCTCCAGGTTGTCGATGGAGTCCAGGACCTCGCGGCCGCCCACCTTGGCGATCATCGGGTACAGCGAGAAGGGCAGGTAGTACGGGTACTTGCCCGCGTACGTCCAGCCCGCCATGCCCTTCTTCTTGGCCTTCTCGCACACGGCGAGCATCTGGTCCCAGGTCTCCGGGTACTGCTCGTCGAGGGAGTCCAGGGCCTTCTGCGAGTACCAGACGCCGTACACCGTGTAGGCGTAGTACATGATCCAGACCGGGTCGCCGTCGAACTGGCCCATCTCGACGATGCCCGGGCGCAGGGTGTCGCGGACCTTCTTGGCCGGGTCGTCGTAGGAGGGGGCGTCCAGGAGCGGGGTGAGGTCGGCGAGCTGGTTCTTGCCGACCAGGACGCCCATGTCCATCTGCTCGGCGCCGGAGTTGTCGATGAGGTCCGGCGGGGTGCCCTGGTTGAAGCGGGGCTGGAGGGTGGACTGGATCTTCTGGGTGGCGGAGAACTTCACCTTGGCCTCGGGGAAGTTCTTCTCGTAGATCTTCACGGCGTCCTGGGCGTACTCCTTGCCGAAGCCGCCGTCGAACAGGACGAATTCCATGCCCGCGGTCTCGTTCACACCGAGCGGGTTCTTGGCCGTCTTCTTGCCGGCCTTGGCCTTCTCCCCGCCGTCGTCGCCGCCACTGCTGGCGCACGCGGACAGGAAACTCATCGTGGGGACGGAGATCAGGCCCAGCGCGGCGGACCGCTTGATCAGATCGCGGCGGCCTACACCGCCTGTGCCGTCGTACTCGGCCGAAGTGGATCCCATGCTCAAGTCCTCGCCTTCTCCAGGACTCAGGCGGTGAACCGGATCCTTTGCCGGCACCGCGGTCAGGTCAAGCAGGTTTGTGCGGATCATGACGTACGGATCGGGTGAATCGCCGACAGGTATAGTCCACTTCACGTCAATGGAGCAAGATCGAATGCAAGGTTGGCCAAGGGTCTTTTCCGAGTTGAGACCTCCCGGAAATATGAGCGACCTGTGTGCCTCTTGCCGGAAAAATCCCTGACATAGGGCCCGAATGCCACAGTCAACACCCTTGACAACACTGTCCACTTGAGCAACAACTAATCCTTGCGCAGAGAAGTTGACAACGTTGTCCACTTGGTGCAGGGAGAGTGCTCGCGTATGCGACAGCACAGAGTTCGGCAACACGGAGTTCGGCACAGACGTGGTGCGGCGGTCGCGACGGTGGCGGCCGCCTTTGTCATGACGGTGGGCTCCCAGGGCGCGGCGGTCGCCCTGCCGGAGGCGCCCGCGGCGGCCGACAGGTCGTTCGCCACCTCCTTCGAGGCGGGTGATCCGGCACCCGACTGGATCAGCACCGTCGACACCGCGCCGGACGGCGGCAAGCGGGCCGCGGGGGTCGACGGCGGCTACAGCACCGGCATCCCGGGCAATGTCACCGACCGGGTCACGGACGTCCGGGCGAGCGGGGAGAACGCCGGCGGCGGCGAGGTGAAGGAGAACCTGGTCGACGGCGAGCCGGGCACCAAGTGGCTGGTCTTCGAGCGGACCGGCTGGGTCGAGTTCGACCTGGACGAGCCGGTGAAGCTGGCCCGGTACGCGTTCACCTCCGCGAACGACGTCGCCGCGCGCGACCCGAAGGACTGGACCCTGAAGGGCTCCACGGACGGCAAGGACTGGAAGACCCTCGACACCCGCTCCGGGGAGACCTTCGCCGAGCGGTTCCAGACGAGGACGTACGACCTCGCGGAGCCGTCCGAGTACCGGCACTTCCGCGTCGACATCACCGGCAACAACGGCGCCGACGGCATCCTCCAGCTCGCCGACGTGCAGTTCTCCACGGGCGGTGACGAGGGTCCCGTGCCGCCGGACATGCTCTCGCTCGTCGACCGCGGCCCGAGCGGGTCGCCGACCGCGAAGGCGGGCGCCGGATTCACCGGAAAGAGGGCCCTGCGTTACGCCGGACGGCACACGGCCGACGGACGGGCGTACTCGTACAACAAGATCCTCGACGTGGACGTGGCGGTCGGCCGGAACACCCGGCTGTCGTACCGGATCTTCCCGTCGATGGCGGACGGCGACCGGGACTACGACGCCACGAACGTGGCGGTGGACCTCGTCTTCACGGACGGCACCTCGCTCAGCGGCCTCGGGGCGAGCGACCAGCACGGCTTCGCGCTGTCGCCGCGCGGGCAGGGCGCCGCCAAGGTGCTCTACGTCAACCAGTGGAACCACGTGGCCTCGCGGATCGGGTCGGTCGCGGCCGGCAAGACCGTCGACCGGATCCTGCTCGCCTACGACTCCCCCACCGGCCCGGCGAAGTTCCGCGGCTGGCTGGACGACGTGACCATCGAGCCCGTCGCGCCCGAGCGGCCCCGGGCCCATCTCTCCGACTACGCGCTGACCACCCGGGGCACGCAGTCCAGCGGCGCCTTCTCGCGCGGCAACAACTTCCCGGCCACGGCGGTCCCGCACGGGTTCAACTTCTGGACGCCGGTGACCAACGCGGGCTCGCTGAGCTGGCTCTACGACTACGCCCGCGCGAACAACGCCGACAACCTGCCGACGATCCAGGCGTTCAGCGCGAGCCACGAGCCGAGCCCCTGGATGGGCGACCGGCAGACCTTCCAGGTGATGCCGTCGGCCGCCCCCGGCAGCCCCGACACCGGCCGGGAGGCCCGTGAGCTGGCCTTCCGGCACGAGAACGAGACCGCGCGGCCGTACTACTACGGGGTGCGGTTCGAGAACGGGCTGAAGGCGGAGATGGCCCCGACGGACCACGCGGCGGTGCTCCGCTTCACCTATCCGGGCGCGGACGCGAGCGTGCTCTTCGACAACGTCACCGATCAGGCGGGGCTCACACTCGACGCGTCGGCCGGTGTCGTCACCGGGTACTCGGACGTCAGGTCGGGGCTGTCGGCGGGGGCGACCCGGCTCTTCGTGTACGGCGAGTTCGACAAGCCGGTGACCGACGGGGCGTCGAGCGGGGTCAAGGGGCACCTGCGGTTCGACGCGGGCGACGACCGGACCGTGACCCTGCGCCTGGCGACCTCGCTCATCAGCCTCGACCAGGCGAAGGACAACCTCCGTCAGGAGATCCCGGACGGCACCTCCTTCGAGAAGGTGAAGAACCGCGCCCAGCGGCAGTGGGACCGGATCCTCGGCAAGGTCGAGGTCGAGGGCGCCACCCCGGACCAGCTGACCACGCTGTACTCCAGCCTGTACCGGCTGTACCTGTACCCCAACTCCGGCTTCGAGAAGGTCGGTTCGACGTACAAGTACGCCTCCCCCTTCTCGCCGATGCCGGGCCCCGACACCCCGACGCACACCGGCGCGAAGATCGTGGACGGCAAGGTGTACGTCAACAACGGCTTCTGGGACACCTATCGGACGACCTGGCCGGCGTACTCGCTCCTGACACCCTCTCAGGCCGGCGAGATGGTCGACGGGTTCGTGCAGCAGTACAAGGACGGCGGCTGGACCTCCCGCTGGTCCTCGCCCGGGTACGCGGACCTGATGACGGGCACCTCCTCCGACGTGGCCTTCGCGGACGCGTACGTCAAGGGCGTGGACTTCGACGCGAAGTCGGCGTACGAGGCGGCCGTGAAGAACGCCACCGTCGTACCGCCGGCCTCCGGCGTGGGCCGCAAGGGCATGGCGACCTCGCCCTTCCTCGGCTACACGAGCACCGACACCCACGAGGGCCTGTCCTGGGCGCTGGAGGGCTACCTCAACGACTACGGCATCGCGCGGATGGGCCGGGCGCTGTACGAGAAGACCGGCGAGAAGCGCTACCGGGAGGAGTCGGAGTACTTCCTGAACCGGGCCCAGGACTACGTGAACCTCTTCGACTCCAGGGCCGGCTTCTTCCAGGGCCGGGACGCCAAGGGCGACTGGCGGGTCGAGTCGGGCAAGTACGACCCTCGCGTGTGGGGATACGACTACACCGAGACCAACGGCTGGGGCTACGCCTTCACCGCCCCGCAGGACAGCCGGGGCCTGGCCAACCTCTACGGCGGCCGCGGCGGCCTGGCGGACAAGCTCGACGAGTACTTCGCCACCCCGGAGACGGCCTCGCCGGACTTCGTCGGCTCCTACGGCGGGGTCATCCACGAGATGACGGAGGCGCGGGACGTCCGGATGGGCATGTACGGACACTCCAACCAGGTCGCCCACCATGTGAACTACATGTACGACGCGGCCGGGCAGCCCTGGAAGACGCAGCGCAATGTCCGCGAGGTGCTGTCGCGCCTGTACACCGGCAGCGAGATCGGGCAGGGCTACCACGGCGACGAGGACAACGGCGAGCAGTCGGCCTGGTTCCTCTTCTCCGCGCTGGGCTTCTACCCGCTGGTGATGGGCGGCGGCGAATACGCCGTCGGCTCCCCGCTGTTCACCAGGGCGACGGTCCATCTGGAGAACGGCCGGGAGCTGGTGGTCCGGGCTCCGAAGAACAGCGCCCGCAATGTCTACGTCCAGGGCCTGAAGGTCAACGGCCGTACCTGGACGTCGACTTCACTCCCGCACTCGGTGCTCTCCCGGGGGGCCGTCCTGGACTTCGACATGGGGCCGCGCCCGTCCTCGTGGGGCACGGGCAGGAACGATGCGCCGGTGTCCATCACCCGGGACGACGAGGTGCCGACGCCGAGGGCGGACGTACTGAAGGGTGAGGGCGCGCTGTTCGACAACACCTCGGGCACGGACGCGACCGTGACGTCCGTGGACCTTCCGGTGTCCGGTCCCGTCAAGGGCCTTCAGTACACGGTGAGTTCGTCCACCGACCGGGCGAAGGCACCCACCGGCTGGACGCTCCAGGGCTCGGACGACGGAACCACCTGGACGACCCTCGACCGGCGCTCCGGCCAGTCCTTCGCGTGGGACCGGCAGACCCGGGCGTTCACCGTGGGGTCTCCGGGTACGTACGGGAGGTACCGCCTGGTGCTCGACGGCGAGGCGGTGGTGTCGGAAGTCGAACTGCTCGCCTGATCAAGGGAGTCGGTGTCTCATGCGCGGTGTCGATCCGGCCTGGCTGCCGGACGGTGTGTTCCGGCCGATCGGCACCCGGCGGACGCTGATCCGCGGTTCGGGTCCGCTGGTGGGCACCGTGCACACGGAGGTGGCCGGGGCCTGCGCACGGTTCGGCGGTCGGGTCGACCTCGACGCCGGACCGGGCGGTGCCGCCTACGACCTGGTGCTGGAGCTGACCGGCGACGACGACGGCTCCGAGGCCTTCACCTGCGGCCGCGCCGACGGCCGGACGACCGTCACCGCGTCCGGCGGGCGCGGCCTGCTGTACGGGCTGTTCCATGTCGTACGGCTCGGGGAGGACGCCTTCCGGGGCGGGTATCCGCCGGAGCCGTTCCGGCCGCGCCTGGCGCTGCGCATGCTCGACCACTGGGACAACGTGGCCGTGCACCCGGTCATGGGGCAGGTCGAGCGCGGGTACGCGGGCGGGTCGCTGTTCTGGCAGGACGGGCGGGCCCGCGGGGACCTGGAACGGGTGCGGGCGTACGGCAGGCTGCTCGCGGCCTGCGGGATCAACGCCGTGGCCGTGAACAACGTCAACGTGCACGCCACCGAGGCCCGTCTGCTGACCGACCGGATCGGCGAAGTCGCCGAGATCGCGGGCGCGTTCAGGCCGTACGGCATCCGGACGCATCTGTCGGTCACCTTCGCCGCGCCGATCGTGCTCGGCGGACTGGCGAGCGCCGATCCGCTGGACGCGGAGGTGCGGGCGTGGTGGGCGCGGGCGGTCGCCGGGGTGTACGCGGCGATCCCGGACTTCGGCGGTTTCGTGGTGAAGGCCGACTCCGAGGGGCAGCCCGGCCCGTTCGCCTACGGCCGTACGCACGCGGACGGCGCGAACATGCTGGCCGCCGCGCTGGAGCCGCACGGCGGCACGGTCCACTGGCGGGCCTTCGTCTACGACCACCGCCAGGACTGGCGGGACCGCACGACCGACCGGGCGCGGGCCGCGTACGACCATTTCGTGTCTCTGGACGGGGAGTTCGCCGACAACGCCGTGCTCCAGGTCAAGCACGGGCCGCTGGACTTCCAGGTGCGGGAGCCGGTCTCGCCGCTGATCGGCGCGATGCCCGGGACCCGGCTGGCGGTGGAGCTCCAGGCCACGCAGGAGTACACCGGGCAGCAGCGACACGTGTGCTGGCTCGGGCCGATGTGGAGCGAGGTGCTGCGGTTCCCCGTCGAACAGGCCGCGTCCGTCGGGGAGTTGGCGCGGGGCGGGCTGGTCGCCGTGTCCAACGTGGGCGACGACCCGTTCTGGACCGGGCATCCGCTGGCCCAGGCCAACCTGTACACCTTCGGGCGGCTGGCGTGGCAACCGGACGCGGACCCGTCCGGCGTCCTCGACGAGTGGATCCGGCTGACCTTCCCGGAGGCCCCGGAGCCGCTGACCGACGGGCTGCATGCCGTCCTGGACGGCTCCTGGCGGACGTACGAGAAGTACACCGCGCCGCTCGGGGTCGGCTTCATGGTGCAGCCGGGGCACCACTACGGGCCGAGCGTGGACGGCTACGAGTACAGCCCGTGGGGCACCTACCACTTCGCTGACCGCGACGGGCTCGGCGTGGACCGCAGCCGCGCCACCGGTACCGGGTACGCGGGGCAGTACGGCAAGCCCTGGTCCGAGGTCTACGAGTCGACGGACACCTGCCCCGACGAGCTGCTGCTGTTCTTCCACCACGTGTCCTACGGGCACCTGCTGCACAGCGGCACAACGGTGATCCAGCACATCTACGACACGCACTTCGAGGGCGTGGAGGAGGTGGAGGCGGCCCGGGAGGTGTGGGCCTCGTTGGCCGGGCTGGTGGCCCCGGCGCGCCACGCACGGGTGGCCGCGCTCTTCGAGGAGCAGCTCCGCGGTGCCCGCGAGTGGCGTGATCAGATCAACAGCTACTTCTTCCGCAAGTCGGGGGTGCCCGACGCGCGGGGGCGCCGCATCTACTGAAGATCTATTGAAGGCGCAGTACCGCCACCCCGAGCGGGTCGAGGGTCAGGGGCTCGCCCTCCTCGGCCCGCTTGCCGGTGAGCAGGTCGGTGGCGGGGGCGTGGGCGGTCAGGTGGGCCGGTTCCGGGGTGTGGTTGAGGAGGAAGAGCAGACGGGTGCCGTCGGGGGTGACACGGGTGGCGGTCTCCAGACCCGGCCGGTCGGCGTACGGGCCGATCAGGTCGTGGCGGGCGAGGATTCGGCGGACCACGTGGTCGACGCCCGGCCGGTCCAGGGCGGTGGCGACGTACCAGCCCTCTCCCCCGTGCTCGCCGAAGCCGTTGCGGGTCACGGCCGGGGTGCCCGCGTAGAAGTCGGCGCCGTACGTACCGACCGGTTCGGCGCCGCGCGGCTGCACGATCTCGAAGACGAGACGGGCCCCGGTCTCGAACTCCCCCATCCGCACGGGCTGTACGACGTCCTGCGGGCGGGAGTCCCATTCGTCGACGCGGACCCCCATGAGGGGCGCGAGCGGGCCGGGGACGTCGGTGAGGAAGGCGCGGTCGTGCTCGTCGACGCGACCCGAGAGGAAGGTCGCCAGGACCGTGCCGCCCCGGGCGGCGACCGCTTCGAGGCGGTCGGCCAGGTCGCCCTTGACCAGGTGCAGGACGGGGGCGAGGACGACGTCGTACCCGGTGAGGTCGGCGCTCTGCGGGACCACGTCCACGTCGGCGCCGGCCTCGCGGGCGGCCCGGTAGTAGGCGTGGACGACGTCCTGGTACTTCAGCGGCCGGGACGGGCCGTCGGAGATCTCCAGGGCCCACCAGCTGTCCCAGTCGAAGAGCAGGGCCGTGCGGGCGGGGGTGCGGGCGCCGAGCGTGCTGTCGTCCAGGTCCGTCAACTCCCGGCCGATCTCGGCGACTTCGCGGAACACGCGGGTGTCGTCGCGGCCCGCGTGGCCGATGACCGCACCGTGGTACTTCTCGCAGGCGCCGCGTGAGGCGCGCATCTGGAAGTAGAGGGCCGCGTCGGCGCCGTGCGCGATCGCCTGGTACGTGGCCAGGCGCAGCTCACCGGGTCGGCGCAGCGGGTTGACGTCCCGGCAGGCGGTGGTGGAGGGGGTCTGCTCCATCAGCCAGAAGGGGGCGCCGTCCTTCAGGCCCCGCATCAGGTCGTGGGCCAGGGCGGGCCAGGTCGGCGGGGCGTCCAGGGGCGGGTAGCTGTCCCAGGAGGCGAAGTCGAGGTGGGGTGCCCAGCGGTGGTAGTCGAGGGGGCGGAACATGCCCATGAAGTTGGTGGTGACGGGGGTGTCCTGGTCATGGGCGCGGATCACCTCCTTCTCGGCGAGGAAGCAGCCCAGCAGGGCGTCGGTGGTGAACCGGAAGTAGTCGAGGGTGGTGCCCTGGAAGGCGGTGTGGTCGGGGCCGCGCCAGTGCTCGGTGAGCGCGCTCGGGGGCTCGATCTCGTCCCAGGCGGTGTAGCGGTGGGACCAGAAGGTCGTGCACCAGGCGTCGTTGAGGGCGTCGAGGGTGGCGTACCTGTCCCGGAGCCAGGACCGGAACGCCTCGGCGCACAGGTCGCAGTAACAGGCGCCGCCGTACTCGTTGTTGACGTGCCAGGCCAGCAACGCCGGGTGGCTTGCGTACCGTTCGGCCAGTCGGGACGCCAGTGCCGTGGCGTGTCGGCGGTACGCCGGGGAGCTGGGGCAGAAGGTGTGGCGCTGGCCGTAGCGGTGACGACGGCCCTCGAAGTCGGTGCGGTTGACCTCGGGGTGCCGTTTCGCGAGCCAGGGCGGCAGGGCGGCCGTGCCGGTGGCCAGGCACACCTGGCGGCCCTCGGTGGCGGCCCGGTCCAGGACGCGGTCCAGGACCGTGAAGTCGTGGGTGTCCGGGGCGGGTTGGGTCAGGGACCAGGAGAAGACGCCGACCGTGAGGGTGTCGATGCCGGCCCGCGTGAACAGACGGTGGTCCTCGTCCCAGACCTCCTCGGGCCACTGCTCGGGGTTGTAGTCACCGCCGTACCGGATCTTCGGCGTCATGCGGTGAAGTCCTCCTCGGTCTCGGCGATCACCGGGCGGCCGCTGTGCAGCAGGGACAGCAGCAGGGGTGCGGCCAGCAGGGCGGGCAGAGCCTCGGTCAGCAGGGCGGTGAGGGCGGCGGTCAGGACCAGCAGGGAGGCGGCGCCGAGGGTGGCGCGGCCGTGCCGGAGCAGGAAGTACCCGGCGAGGCGGGCCGTGTCACGGGCGCGGAAGGTGAACAGCGAGGTGAGCACCAGGGCGTGCGCGCCCCACAGGAGGGACACGGCGCCGATAACGGCGAGCAGCACCGCCCACCAGCCGGGCAGACCGGTGGCGGAGAAGTGGGTCAGCGTGAACGCGATCACGGTGAGCCAGGCCAGCAGCGGTGTCCACAGCTGCAGGGCCGGGAGCGCGTTGAGCCGCCAGCCGCGCGCATAGGTGCGGGCCGGGTGGAGGTCGGTGAGGTCGTGGCTGCGGTGGTGGAGTGCGTACACGGCGGCTGACAGGGCCGGTCCGAGGGGCAGCAGGCATACGGCGGCCAGTGGCAGGTTGGCGGGGTCGGGGCCGAGGAGGAGCAGGGCGGCCAGTCCGGGCGAGGCGGCGAGGAGCAGCAGCGCCTCGACGGTGACCAGGGTGTGGACCACAGCGGCGGCCCTGGAGAGGACTCCGGTGCCGAAATCGGCCGTGCGTACGCCGCTGCTCACCTGTTCTCCTTCTCGTAGCGCTCGTAGGCCTTGTTGTGCAGGTCGACGAACCGCTCCATGTTCTTCGCCTTCAACTCGGAGACGTAGGCGTCCCATTCGGACAACGGGCGCTTGCCGAGGGCGAACTGGAGGGTGTTCTGGGTGACGTGGTCCCTGAGGGGCGTCTCCCAGAGGGAGGCCTGTTCCTGCTCGAAGGACTGCAACGGGTGGGCGGGACCGATGGGCAGTTCCTTGCGCCGGCTCATGGCGTCCTGGAACGTCTTCTCGTCCGGACTGAACATGGAGGAGACGAGTTCCCAGCTGCCGCCGTAGGCGAAGACGCCGTTGTAGAAGCCGTAGTTCTTCTGCATGTCCTTCGAGGCGTCCGGGTCGGAGCCCATGAGGCTGATGCCGGGCTTCGGCTGGTACCGGCCGCCGGAGCGGGTGTACGTGACGCCCTCGACGCCCCATCGGGCGAACCGCTGCCCTTCGTCGGAGTACCAGAGCCAGTCCACGAACTGCATCATCGCGACGAAGCTGTCGCTCTTGAGCGCGTCGCTGGAGACCATGACTCCGTTCTCCAGCCGAGCGCCCCCCAGGACCACGGGGCCGGCGGGCCCCAGCGGCACCGGAACCATCTCGATCTCGGCGCCCTTGATCTGCTTCTGCAGGTTGTACCGGTACTCCTGCACCAGGACCTGCGGGTTGGCGCTGATCGCGAAGGACTTCTCGCCCAGCAGCTTCTGCGCCGCCTCCTCGTCGGTCTGGGTGAAGCTCTCCGGGTCCACCAGCTTCTCGGCGACCAGCTTGCGCACGAACTCGATCATCTGCCGGTAGGCGTCCGTGGCGCCGGTGAAGACGAACTTCCGCGCGTTGGCGTCCCAGTCAATGGTGTTGTACGTCCAGCCGGCCCGGACCCCGTACGCCATGCCGAGATAGCTGAAGAGGGCGGCGGCCGGATAGGGCGTGTTCTTGCTCCAGCGGTCGGAGAAGGGGTAGCGGTCCGGGTACTCCGCCTTGATCGCCTTGAAGACCTGGTACACCTCGTCCCAGCTCGTGGGCCGGCTCAGACCGAGGCGGTCGAGGACGTCCGTGCGCAGGGCCAGCGAGTAGCCGATCCTGACCCTCTCGTGCAGGCCGGGCAGAAGGTAGAACTTGCCGTCGGACTGCCGGATGGAGTCGATCTCCGGCTCCAGCTTCCAGCGCTTGACCTTGTCGCGGAAGTTGGGCATGAGGTGGACGTAGTCGCTGACGGGGAGGATCGCGCCGGACGACACGAACGCGACCTCGGAGGGGTGGTACGTCTTGGGGATCAGGTAGGGCGCGTCGCCCGAGCCGATGAGGACGCTGCGCTTCTTCTCGTAGTCGACCAGGGGGACGGCGACGGGCTTGAAGGTGACTCCGGTGCGCTTGGTGAGCTCCTGCCAGAACAGCCAGTCGTTCTTCATCGGGTAGACCGGGTTGTTGTTGTGCAGGACGGAGAAGGAGAGCGGCTTGGTGGCCTTGAACTGCTGGCCGACGCGGTACTCCTTCATCGCACCGTTCTGTTTCTTCGACAGATCCTTGGAGTCCTCACCGTCATCGCCGCTGCCGCAGCCGGTGAGGGTGGCGAGGCCGATGAAACCCGCGGCGGCGAGGACCTGACGCCGCGACAGCTGTCCTGCGTTCTTCACGGTTACTCCCTTGTTAGCCCTTGACGGCGCCGAGCATCACGCCCGAGACGAAGTAGCGCTGGACGAACGGGTACACGCAGAGGATGGGCAGCGAGGTCAGCACGATCGTGACCGCCTGGATGTTGGCTCCCACCTGGCTGAGCTGCGCGTCGGCGGCGCCCGCGTTGCCGCCCGTCGTCGCGCCCGAGATGAGGTTGCGCAGGTAGACGGTGACCGGCATCAGCTCGGACTTGTCCATGTAGAGGAAGGCGCTGAACCAGGAGTTCCAGAAGGACACGGAGTAGAACAGCACCATGGTCGCGACGACCGCCTTCGACAGCGGCAGCACGATCCGCAGCAGCACGCCGTACGTGCTCAGCCCGTCGATCTGCGCGGCCTCCTCCAACTCGGTCGGCAGACTCTCGAAGAAGGCCTTCATCACCAGCAGGTTGAACACGCTGATGGCGTTCGGGAGGGCGATCGCCCAGACGCTGTTCTTCAGGCCCAGGCTGGTGATCAGGACGTAGTTGGGGATCAGGCCGCCGGTGAAGAACATGGTGAACACGGCGATGCCGACCAGCGCGGTGCGGCCCTTGAGGTGCCTCTTCGACAGGACGTAGGCGTAACAGGTCGTCAGCACCATGGCGACGGCGGTGGCGACGACCGTGTAGAGCACGGTGTTGCCGTAGTTGCGCCAGAACATCGCGTCCTCGAACACGATCTTGTACGTGGTGAGGTTGAAGCCCTGCGGCCACAGCGCCACTTCACCGGCCCGGATCTGGCGTTCCCCGCTGAACGAGCGGGCGATGATGTTGACGAACGGATACAGGGTCACGAGCACGACCAGGGTGAGGACGACTCCGTTGACGCCCTGGAAGACGCGGTAGGAACGGCTCGGCTTCACCACAGACTGGTCCCCACTGTGCGGCGCGAGAGCGTGTTGGCGGACGTGATCAGCACCAGGCCGATGATCGCCTCGAACAGGCCGATGGCGGCGGCGTAGCTGAAGCTGCTGGATTCGACGCCGGTGCGGTACAGGTAGGTCGGGATCACGTCGGCGGTCGGATAGGTCAACGGGTTGTACAGCAGCAGGACCTTCTCGAAGCCGACGGCCAGGAAGGTGCCGACGTTGAGGATCAGCAGCGTGATCATGGTGGGGCGGATCCCGGGCAGGGTGACGTGCCAGGTCTGCTGCCAGCGGTTGGCCCCGTCGATGCGCGCGGCCTCGTACAGGTCCTCGTCGATCGTGGTGAGGGCGGCGAGGTAGAGGATCGTGCCCCAGCCGGCGGTCTGCCAGATCTCCGAGCCGACGTAGATCGTGCGGAACCACTCGGGTTCCTGGATGAACCGGATCGGGTCGTGGCCGAACCAGCCGAGCACGTGGTTGACCGGGCCCTCGGTGGCGAGCATCTGCATCGTGATGCCCGCGACGATGACGATCGACAGGAAGTGCGGGAGGTACGACACCGACTGCACGAACCGCTTCAGGGAGCGCCGGCGCACCTCGTTCAGCAGCAGCGCCAGCACGATCGGGATCGGGAAGCAGAAGACGAGGGTGAGCCCGCCGAGCCACAGGGTGTTGCGGAACACCTGCCAGAAGGTCGGGTCGCTGAGGAACATCTCGACGTAGCGCAGACCGACCCACTGCTCGCCGAAGATCGAACCGCCGGGCTCGAAGCGCCGGAAGGCGATCACGTTGCCGATCATCGGCAGATAGCGGAAGACCAGGAAGAACAGCAGTGGAAGGACCGCCAGGGAGTACAGCTGCCAGTCCCGGCGCAGCGTGCGGCGCCAGCCGGAGCGGGCGGTGGGCGGTGGGGGCGGGTCGGCTCCGGGCGGCTTCTGGAGTCCGGGCGGAGAGGCCGACTTGGTGGTGGTGCTCATGGCTCGGTCCTCCCATGACAGAGACGTGGAACCGAAACTTTCGAGCTCTTACCGGTAACTTCGCGGCAACTTAAGGGCACCTAGAAAGCGCTGTCAATGGGTTGAGCAGCGGTCTGCCGACGCGAATCCGAGGAGTTGGAGTCGCTGCGGAACGGGGTAGAACCCGAGGATCCGGCACTGCTGTCTCCGCAAGTTTCCATGCGTCGTCCGACTCCTGCGAGGTGTCCCGTGCCCGCGTTCGACCTCCCACCACGAGAACTCGCGCGCTATCGGGCGGAACTCGAAGAGCCCGCCGATTTCGACGAGTTCTGGCAGAGCACGCTGAAGGAGGCCGGCCAGACGGACCCACTGGTCTCGGTGCGCCCCGTGCCGAACGGCCTGCGCCTCACCGAGAGTTGGGACGTCACCTTCCGCGGCTTCGCCGGCGACCCGGTCCGCGCCTGGTACAGCCGGCCCGCCGGGGTGCGCGAGCCGCTCCCGGCCGTCGTCGAGTACGCCGGGTACGGCCGCGGGCGCGGCCTTCCGCACGAGCGGCTGACCTGGGTGAACGCCGGGTACGCACATCTGCTCATGGACAACCGCGGCCAGGGGGACCAGTACGGCTGCGGAGGCGACACCCCCGACCCGCACGCGACCGCGCCGGGCGGTCCCGGCCCGGCGGCACGGGGACTGCTCGCACCCCAGGACCACCACCACCGCCGCCTGATCACGGACGCGGTCCGCGCGGTGAGCGCCGTGCGCGCGCTGCCCGGCGTGGACGCGGGCCGGACCGTCGCCGTGGGCAACAGCCAGGGCGGCGGCCTCGCCCTGGCCGTCGCGGGACTGGTCCCGGACCTGGCGGCGGTGCTGGTCACCGCCCCCTTCCTGTGCGGCATCCGGCGCGCGCTCGACCTGACCGACGCGGCTCCCTACGGCGAGATCACCGCGTACCTCTCGGTCCACCGGGGCGCCGAGGAGGCCGCGTACCGCACGCTCGCCTACCTGGAGGGCATCTCCTTCGCCCGCCGCGCCCAGGCCGCGGCCCACTTCGGGGTCGGGCTGCGCGACACGGTGTGCCCGCCGAGCGGGGCGTACGCGGCGTTCAACCGGTACGGGGAGCTGGGCGGTTCACACGACACGCCGACCCACGACACGCCGCCCCGAAAAGAGATCCACGCCTATCCGTACAACGGCCACGAGGGCGGCGACGCGGTGCATGTGCGCCGCCAACTCGACTGGCTCCCGAGTGTGTTGGGTGCCGCCCCGGAGCCCGTGTGACCGCGGCCGGGGGAACGCCGACCGGCGTGTGCGTTCAGCCGGTTGGACAGCCCGCGTGGCCCGTACCCGCCGGTTTGACCTTGCTCTCCGTCGAGGCGGTAGAGTCGGAGGAGGTCGCTCGGACAACGTTGTCGAACGACCTCTTCCCAGGCCAATTCCCTCCGGCCGGACGCACTCCCCCCTCGCCCGGCCGGCTCGCGGACCCGGTGGCACCTCCCACCGGGTCCGCCCCGAGCGGCGGTTCGAGGGTGTACGTCCTCGGCGGTCAGCCGACCCGACAGGGCAGGGTCGTCGCCGTCTCACCGCCGGGGCCCGAGACGACGTAACCGAACGTCGTACTCTTCCCCGGAGCCAGTGAGCCGTTCCAGCCGGCGTTGTGGACCATCACGTCCTGGCCGGTGTAGGTGGCGGTGCCGCTCCACAGGCTGTCGACCTTCTGGCCGCCCGGCAGCGTCCAGTTGACCATCCAGCCGAGCATCGGGACATTGCCGGAGTTGGTGACGGTCACCTCGGACTGGTAGCCGCCGTTCCAGGTGCCGGTGGTCTTGCGGGTGGCCGTGCAGGTGCCCGGCACCGGCTCGGTCGGGTTGCCCGGGTCGTGGATGCCGGTGACCTCGCCGTTGCCGCCGTCGAAGACCACGTCGGAGCAGGAGTAGAAGGTCTCCGCGCTGTCCGAGCGCTGCCAGACCATGTAGATGATGTGGCGGCCCGACTTGTTCGCCGGGAGCTGCCCGCTCCAGGAGTAGTTGGCCTCGACCGTGCCCGGGCTGCCGTTGAGCGGCGGGTGGTCGACGCTCAGGAACGGCCGGTCCTCGATGTCGTCCCAGGTGAGCGTCTTCTTCGGGTCGAAGCCGTCCTTGGTGACGTAGACGTAGAACCAACCCGGGTGCGCGGCCCAGGCGTTGTAGGAGAAGTCGACCGTCTTGCCCGAGGTGAGGTGGGTGAGCGGCCAGTCGTCGCGGGCGGCGTTGAAGCCGGTGAAGTTGGTGTTGCCGCCGCTGCACAGCTCGCCGTCCGGCACGAAGCCGCGGGTGCGGCCGGCACCGTCCGAGCGGAGCACCGAGAACCAGTTGTAGAACGGCGTGGTGCCGCTGACCGCCTGCGCGTTCTTGCAGGCCGGGTTGACCGGCTTGATCTCGCCGGTGTCGGTCAGCCCGTCCTGCCAGCACAGGAAGGTGCGGCTGGCGGGCTTCATCGGGGTGCCGTGGGCCTCGGCCTCACCGCCCGCCGTGACGACCAGGCTCAGGGCCGGGATCGTGGCGAGCAGGGAGACCAGGACGAGGAACAGGGCTCTGGCGCGGGTCGGGAGCACTGATCGGCGGGGGGAGTCCGCCGATGGGGTTGTCGTGATCATGACAGATCAGTCCGTTCCTTGAGGTACGGGCCGTGAGAGTGCGTGCGGATGGCGGGGGGTGGGGGCGACCTACGAGGCAGGTTCCGGTCCGCCGGGTGGGAGCGCTCCCACCCCACCTGTGGGGGAAGCTAGCGCCGAGCGGCGTACTTGTAAACGGCTGGCACACAGGGGCCGTGAGCGGGTGGGGGTGGACGCGCGTTGACCGTGGGGGCGGGGCTCACGCCCTCGGCCCGCGCGTCTCCGCCATGGCGTGCCGGCGCGTCCCGCAGATGACGAACGTGACGCTGATCAGCAGGGCCCAGGAGATCCACTTGGTCACCGGGACCGGTTGCCAGCCGTGGAGTTGGGTGGGGTAGGTCCAGGCGCCGAAGTAGGTGGCGATGTTCTCGGCGAGCCAGAGGAAGAAGCCGATGAGGGTGAAGGCGAGGGCGAGGGGCATGCGGTGGTGGTGGGGGCCGACCGTGTAGTGGACCCAGGTGCCCCAGGTGGCGGCCAGGAGCAGGGCGGCGAGCGGCCATCGCAGGTCGGGGAGCCAGTGGTGGGTCAGGAAGTTGGCGTAGAGGCCGACGGCGAGGGTGGCCGTGGCGCGGGCGCGGTAGCCGCTGAGCGAGAGGTCCATCAGGCGCCAGGAACGGCAGACGTAACTGCCGACGGCGGCGTACATGAAGCCCCCGTACAGCGGCACACCGGCGATCTTGGCCAGTCCGGGTTCGGGGTAGCTCCAGGAACCCACGTGGACCTTCACCACTTCGAAGGCGAGCCCGAGGACATGGCAGACGGCCACCACCGCCACCTCCCGCCGGGTCTCCCACCCCAGCAGGAAGCCGACGCCGGTGAGCAGGACGCCGTACGCGAGCAGCAGGTCGTAGCGGGCCACCGGCAGGGGTGGGAGCAGCCCGGAGACGGCCATGCCGCCCATCAGCGCCACCGCGAAGGCGCAGCAGCGGGCCTGCAGCAGGGCGAACCGGAGCAGCTGGAGGGCGAGTGTCCGGGCGCCGTCCGTGAGCGTACGCATGGTGAGGGAGAGCGGCCGGGCGGGGTGGAAGGTTGCGGTCGTTACCGTCCCGACACCTGGTGTCGGCGGGGCGCGACACACCGTTGCCCCCCGCGTGACCTGGACCGGAGCACTACGAAGTGGTAACGGACCACAACCCTGGAGGGACTTGGTGTTGTCTGCACCATCATGAAGATCTCTTTCCTTATTCATAACGCTTATGGGATTGGAGGCACCATCACCACCACCTTCAACCTGGCCCAGGCACTGGCCGAACGGCACGAGGTGGAGATCGTCTCCGTTCTGCGGCACCGGGAACTGCCGAACTTCGCGCTGGACCCGCGGGTGTCGCTGCGGCCACTGGTGGATCTTCGCCAGGAGAAGGAGCACCCCTTACACCTGAGACCGGCGCGGGTCTTCCCGCGGGCCGAGTACCGCTACGGGCAGTACAGCGAGCTGACCGACGAGCGCATAGGCGAGTGCCTCGCCGCGCTCGACGCCGACGTGGTGATCGGCACCCGGCCGGGGCTCAACGTGCATCTCGCGTACCAGGCCCCGAGGCACGTCGTGCGCGTGGGCCAGGAGCACCTCACCCTCGACAACCACTCACCGCGGCTGCGCCACGCGCTGCGCCGGGCCTACCGCCGGCTGGACGCGCTCACGACGGTGACCGAGGCGGACGCCGCCGCCTACCGGCGCAAGATGCGGCTGCCCGGCGTACGCGTGGAGGCGCTGCCGAACAGCGTCCCGGATCCCGTACTGTCCGCCTCGGACGGCACCGCGAAGGTGGTCGTCGCGGCCGGCCGGCTCGTGCCGGTCAAGCGGTACGACCTGCTCATCGAGGCGTTCGCGGTGGTCGCCGCCGAGCATCCGGACTGGCGGCTGCGCATCTACGGCAAGGGCGAGGAGCACGACCGGCTGCGCGGGCTGATCGCCGAACTGGGGCTGTGGAACAACGTCTTCCTGATGGGGGCGGCGGCTCCCATGGAGGCGGAGTGGGTCAAGGGCTCGATCGGTGCGGCGGCCTCCAACTTCGAGCCGTTCGGCATGACCATCGTCGAGGCGATGCGCTGCGGCCTGCCGGTGGTGAGCACCGACTGCCCCTATGGTCCCGGCGAGATCATCCAGGACGGCGTCGACGGCCGCCTGGTGCCGGTCGGCGACCGTGACGCGCTGGCCGCGGCCCTGCTGGAACTGGTCCGCGACGACGAACTGCGCCGCCGGGCCGGCCGTGCGGCACTGAAGAACGCCCAGCGGTACGCCCCCGGACCGGTGGTCGAGCAGGCCGAGCGCCTGTTCGCCGAGGCGGTCGCGGCACGCGCGGCGGGGCGACGGGCCGTGCGGGAGCGCTCGGGGGTGCAGCGCGTCCTGGTCGGCCAGGGGTTCGCCGCCCGGGACGCGGCGTACACGGCGGCGAGCGGCGCGCTGCGCGTCGTACGGAAGGGGCGACGATGAGGACGACGGTGTCGGCGGTGACGGCACGGCTGGGCTGTGTGGTCGACGACAGCGGGCGGATCGTCTTCGATCTGCCCGCGGAGGCGGCCCGGGCGACGCAAGAGGCCGAAGGGCAACGGCTGTTGCTGCGGCTGCGGCCGAAGAAGGACGAGCCGGAGAAGGTCCTGCACACCCTCGCCCTGGAACCCGGCGACGACGGCCGGCTGTGCGCCGTGCTGGACCCGGAGCCCGTGCTCGCGGAGGGCCGCTGGGACGTGTACCTGCTCGGCCCGGGAACCGAGCGGCAGCGGCTGCGGCCGGGCCTGCGTGATCTGCGGGCCCTGGTCGACGGGCAGCTCCGGGACCGGCGGACACCGCTCGCCGTCCGGATCCCCTACGCCACCAAGGACGGCTACTTCGCGATCCGAACCTGGCTGCGCCCCGCCCACGCGGAGGTCGAACGCGTCGACGTCAGCGACGGGTCGACCACGGTCGGGGCCCGGCTGCACGGTGTCTCCCTGGCCGCGGGCGGCACCGTGCGCCTGCGGCTGCGCGGCGGGGGCGGCACCGTGCGCGAGCTGAAGCCGCTGGCCTCGGACGACGGCCACGGGTTCTTCTTCACCGTCGACCACGACGGGCTGGCCGCCGCCCGCCACGGTGTGTGGGACGTCTTCGTCCAGCCCTCGCCCGACGCGCCTCTCGTCCGGCTCGCCCGTCTCCTGGACGACGTGGCGGACCGCAAGGAGGTGTTCGTCTATCCGGCGGTGACGGTCGAAGGGGCCTGTCTGCGGCCCTACTTCACCGTCGACAACGACCTGTCCCTGGAGGTGCGGAAGGCCGTCTGAGGAGCGGGGCCCGGCGTCACACCGACGCCGGGCTCGTCCGCTGCGCCGGCCGCGCCGTCTCCTGCGCCGTCCCGCCCGCCATGGGCAGTTCTACGGTGAACTCGGTGCGGCCGGGGACGCTGGAGACGTCGAGGCGGCCGCCGTGGGCCGCGGTGACCGCCGCCGCCACGGCGAGGCCGAGACCGGCACCGCCGGACCCGGAGTCGGCGCGGGAGCGGGAGGTGTCGGCCCGGGTGAAGCGTTCGAAGACCGTGGGCAGGAGGGCCGGCGGGATGCCGGGGCCGTCGTCGCGGACCCGGACGACACAGCGGGCGTCCGTGGCCTCCACGGTCGCCGTAACCGTCGTACCGGGCGGGGTGTGGGTGCGCGCGTTGGCCAGCAGGCCGGACACCACCTGGTGGAGCCGGCCCGCGTCGCCGACGACCAGGGCGGGGGCGTCGAGCCGCAGGTCGAGCCGCCAGTGATGGCCGCCGCCCGCGATCCGCGCGTCCCGGACCGCCTTTGCGACCAGTACCGCCATGTCGACCTCGGCGGACTGCAGCGGCCGGCCCTCGTCGAGCCGGGCCAGCAGGAGCAGGTCCTCCACCAGTCCCGTCATGCGCGCCGACTCGGCGGACACCCGGCGCCAGGCCAGCACCGGTTCGATCCGGTCGGTGCCGCGGTTCATCAGTTCCGCGTATCCGGCGATGGACGCGAGAGGTGTACGCAGTTCATGGCTGGCGTCGGCCAGGAAGCGGCGCATGCGTTCCTCGCCGCGCCGGCGTTCGGCGTGCGAGGACTCGACCCGGTCGATCAGGCGGTTGAGCGCGGCACCGATCTGCCCCGCCTCGCTGCCGGGGACCGTGTCGCGCTCGGGCACCCGGGTGAGGCCGGTGCCCTCGCCCTGGAGCGGTGGGGCGCGGGTGACCTCGGCCGCGGTGGCGGCGACCCGGCCCAGGGGCCGCAGTTGCCGTCGTATCACCACGGCGCAGACGCAGCACGCGAGGGTGAGCCCGGCACCGGCGACGCCCGCCTCGGCCGCCACCAGGGTGCTGATCAGGTGCTGGACGTCGTCCATCGGCAGCCCGGCCAGGACGCGCGATCCGCCGCTCTCCACCGCGGCGACCCGGTAGGTGCCGAGGCCGGGGACGCTCCGGGTGTGCTTCGAGCCGTCGGGGGCGATACCGGCCAGGGCGGCGCTCTGGGCGGTGGTGAGGGCCCGGGGCGGGGTGTCCTGGCTGTCCTGGCCGACGACCGCCGCGGCGAGGACCCGGCCGCCTGTGTCGAGCCGGGCGGCGATCATGCCGGCCGGGTGGCCGTCCCCGGCGAGGAAGGACAGGTCGTCCGCGTCCTCCGGGTGACGGCCCGCTCCGTCCAGGCCGCGGTCGGCGGCGACGGTGACGCGGTCGTCCAGGTCGCCCATCAGATAGGCACGCTGGACCAGTGCGGTGGTCCCGGCGATGGTCGAGCACACGCAGAGAAGGGTGACGCCGACGAGCAGGAGCAGGCGGGCGCGGAGGGAGCGGGTGCGCGGGATGGGACGCGGGGGCCGTCGGCGGTGCGGGAAGGGGCGCGGGATCCGGCGGCGCGGGGCCGTACTGGTCGCGTGGCCGCTTCCGTCGGCCTGATCGGTGCTCATCCCACATCCCTCGTCGGCCTGATGACACGGCCGCGACCGCGCGGGGCGCAGGGCCCGGTCACGTGGTCGCCGACGACGAGCACGCGCGCGCGGCGCTTGAGGAACCCCTGGATGCCGGTCATGTACCGATCGTGTCCCGGACTCCTGAGGGAAGCCTGTGTTCCACCTGAGCCCTGGCGATGACCTGCGCGAACACAGAGCGCAGTGGTCTCCCCCGGCACTGCCGGCACGGCGCAGGGCCGCACTCCCGTCACCGGGAGTGCGGCCCTGAAGTGGCCTACGGGAAGGCTTACTTGCGGATCAGGCTGCGCAGCACGTACTGCATGATGCCGCCGTTGCGGTAGTAGTCGGCCTCACCGGGGGTGTCGATGCGGACGACCGCGTCGAACTCGACGCCCGTGTCGGTGGTGACCTTGACCGTGCGCGGCGTGGTGCCGTTGTTGAGCTCCTCGACGCCGGTGAAGGAGAAGGTCTCCTCGCCGGTCAGACCGAGGGACTCGGCGTTGGCGCCCTCCGGGAACTGGAGCGGGAGCACGCCCATGCCGATGAGGTTCGAGCGGTGGATGCGCTCGTACGACTCGGCGATGACGGCCTTGACGCCGAGGAGCGCGGTGCCCTTGGCGGCCCAGTCGCGGGACGAGCCGGAGCCGTACTCCTTGCCGGCCAGGATGGCCAGCGGGGTGCCCTGCTCGATGTAGTTGCGGGAGGCGTCGTAGATGAACGACACCGGACCGCCGTCCTGGGTGAAGTCGCGGGTGTAGCCGCCCTCGGTGCCCGGCGCGATCTGGTTGCGCAGGCGGATGTTGGCGAACGTGCCGCGGATCATGACCTCGTGGTTGCCTCGGCGGGAGCCGTAGGAGTTGAAGTCACGACGCTCCACACCGTGCTCGGTGAGGTACTTGCCGGCCGGGGTGTCGGCCTTGATGGCACCGGCGGGCGAGATGTGGTCGGTGGTGACCGAGTCGCCCAGCTTGGCCAGGACCCGGGCGCCGGTGATGTCGGAGACCGGGGTGGTCTCCATCGTCATGCCCTCGAAGTACGGGGGCTTGCGCACGTAGGTCGACTCGGTGTCCCACTCGAAGGTGTTGCCGGTCGGGATCGGCAGCGCCTGCCACTGGGCGTCACCGGCGAAGACGTCGGAGTAGGACTTGTTGAACATGTCCTCGCCGATGGCGTTCGCCACGACGTCGTTGACCTCGGCCTCGGAGGGCCAGATGTCCTTGAGGAAGACCGGGTTGCCGTCCTGGTCGGTGCCCAGGGCGTCGCGCGTGATGTCCACCTTCATGGAGCCGGCGAGGGCGTACGCGACGACCAGCGGCGGGGAGGCCAGGTAGTTCATCTTGACGTCGGGGTTGATCCGGCCCTCGAAGTTCCGGTTGCCGGAGAGGACCGAGGTGACCGCCAGGTCGTGGTCGTTGACGGCCTTGGAGACCTCCTCCGGCAGCGGCCCGGAGTTGCCGATGCAGGTGGTGCAGCCGTAGCCGACGAGGTTGAAGCCGACCTTGTCGAGGTAGGGGGTGAGCCCCGCCTTGTCGAAGTAGTCGGTGACGACCTTGGAACCCGGGGCGAGGGTGGTCTTGACCCACGGCTTGCGGGTCAGACCCTTCTCCACGGCCTTCTTCGCGACCAGCGCGGCGGCGACCATGACGTACGGGTTGGAGGTGTTGGTGCAGGAGGTGATGGCCGCGACCGTCACCGCACCGTGGTCGATCTCGTACGTCGAGCCGTCGGGGGCGGTCACGGTGACCGGGTTGGACGGGGCGCCGTTCGGAGCGACGGCCGGGGCGTCGGAGGCCGGGAAGGACTCCTGGCCGGCCTCGTCCACGGAGTCGACGTAGTTGCGTACGTCCGTCTTGAACTGCTCGGCGGCGTTCGCGAGGACGATGCGGTCCTGCGGGCGCTTCGGGCCGGCGATGGAGGGGACGACCGTGGAGAGGTCGAGCTCCAGCTTCTCGGAGAAGTCCGGCTCGGCCTTCGGGTCCAGCCAGAGGCCCTGCTCCTTGGCGTACGCCTCGACGAGCGCGAGCTGCTGCTCGGAGCGGCCGGTGAGCTTGAGGTACTTGATGGTCTCGTCGTCGATCGGGAAGATCGCGGCCGTCGAGCCGAACTCCGGCGACATGTTGCCGATGGTGGCGCGGTTGGCGAGGGAGGTGGCGGCCACGCCCTCGCCGTAGAACTCGACGAACTTGCCGACCACGCCGTGCTTGCGGAGCATCTCGGTGATGGTCAGCACGAGGTCGGTGGCGGTGGTGCCGGGGGTGAGCTCACCGGTCAGCTTGAAGCCGACGACGCGCGGGATGAGCATCGAGACCGGCTGGCCGAGCATCGCGGCCTCGGCCTCGATGCCGCCGACGCCCCAGCCCAGCACGCCGAGGCCGTTGACCATGGTGGTGTGCGAGTCGGTGCCGACGAGGGTGTCGGGGTAGGCCTGGCCGCCCCGGACCATGACCGTGCGCGCCAGGTGCTCGATGTTGACCTGGTGGACGATGCCGGTGCCGGGCGGGACGACCTTGAAGTCGTCGAAGGCGGTCTGGCCCCAGCGCAGGAACTGGTAGCGCTCGCGGTTGCGGCCGTACTCCAGCTCGACGTTCTGTGCGAAGGCCTCGTTGGTGCCGAACTTGTCGGCGATGACGGAGTGGTCGATGACCAGCTCGGCCGGGGAGAGCGGGTTGACCTTCGCCGGGTCGCCGCCGAGCTCCTTCACGGCCTCACGCATGGTGGCGAGGTCGACGACACAGGGCACGCCGGTGAAGTCCTGCATGATCACGCGGGCCGGCGTGAACTGGATCTCCTGCGACGGCTGGGCCTGGGAGTCCCAGCCGCCGAGGGCGCGGATGTGGTCGGCGGTGATGTTCGCGCCGTCCTCGGTACGGAGCAGGTTCTCCAGCAGAACCTTGAGGCTGTACGGCAGGCGGGCCGAGCCCTCCACCTTGTCCAGCCGGAAGATCTCGTACGACTCGTCGCCCACGCTCAGCGTGGCGCGGGCGTCGAAGCTGTTCGCCGACACGACAGTCTCCTTCAGTTTTGTGCGCTTACCACCGCATCCTGCCGTCACACCGTCTTGGCCGATCCGCTAAGGTAAGGCTAAGTTAGGCATGCCTTACTGCCAGACCCGGCGAGCGTGCGGCTGCGGTACGCCTCGGCAGATATCTCGATGTCGAGATAACTCTAGTACATGAGGCCGGATTGGTCATGCCCGGCCTCCTTGTCACGCGCGGACGACCCGGCCCGTCACGGCTCCCTCCACCAGGGACGCGTAAACCCGGGCGACCTCGGCGACGGGCGTGCCGGCCGCCCCGTTCCCGCCCAGACCCTCCAGGGTCTCCAGGGTCTCCCTGATCCAGCCGGGGCTGACGAGGTTGATGCGCAGGCCTCGCGGCAGTTCCGCGGCGGCGTTGGTGACGAAGCCCTCCAGGCCGCTGTTGACGAGGGCACCCAGCGAGCCGCCCGGGAGGGGCTCGGCGAACGTCCCTCCGGTCAGTGTGATGGAGCCGCCGTCCCGCAGGTGCCGTACCGCCCGCCGGGCCAGCGCGACCTGTCCGAGCAGCTTGGCGCGGAGTCCGTCGGCGAACGTGTCGTCCGTCACCCCCTCCAGATCCGCCAGATCCACCAGCGGGCCGCTCGCCGCGCAGCACACGACCGCGTCCAGGCCGGACACCTCGTCGAAGAGCGCGTCCAGGGAGGACGGGTCCTCCAGATCCGCCCGCGGGGATCCGCCGCGAGACACCCTCACCACCTCATGCGCCGCTTCCAACTCGTCCACGACCGCCCTGCCGATCGTTCCCGTCGCACCGATCACGAGTACCTTCATGCAGCGCAGGCCAGAAGGGGTCGCTCGCGACAGCGCGTGTTTTCAGGCGGCGTTTTCAGGCGGCGGGAGCCGGCGGCTCCGCGATGCCGACGAAGGTGTTCGTCATCGGGCGGACGCGGGCCGACCAGCCCAGGGCCGTGAGGTCGCGGGCGAGGGTCGGGGGATCGTGGAGGACCTTCACGATGCGGTGCCGGCTGCCGTCGTCGAGACGGCGCAGGGCCGTCGGGGTCGGGTGCCGTGCGAGGAGTTCCTCGTGCGCGGCAGCGGCGGGGCCGTCGTCGACGAAGACCGCCCTGCCGCCCGGGGCGAGTGCCGCGGCGACCGTGTTCCAGAAGGCGGGCAGCCGGGCCGGGGGGACGTGGGAGAGCCAGAAGGCGAAGAAGACCGTGTCGTAGCGCCGGGGCGGTCGCCACGCGAACAGGTCGGCCCGGACGAACCGGACGGCGGGGGACGCGGTGCGCGCCCGGGCGAGGGCCAGCGTTTCGGGCGCCGCGTCGACGGCCGTGACCGACCGCGCCCGTGCGGCGAGCCGCCGGGTCCACTGGCCCGTGCCGCAGGCCAGCTCCAGCACGTCACCGGTGATCGGGAGGCCGTCGACGGCGGCGAGCAGCTCCCGCAACTCCTCGTGTTCCGTGTAGGGCCGGTCGTATTCGGCCGCGCCCGCCCGGTAGTAGGCCAGTTGCTCGGCCAGCAGGGTGTCGTCGTCGAAGTCCATACGGCCACCGTCGGCCCTCCCCCTCGGGCAGGGTCAAGAGCCGAGGAGGCCGTGGCGTTCGGCCATCAGTTCGCCAAGTCGGGGTATCCGACAGGAGTTGGGAACACCTGACCACAACTGGAGGGAGGCCCCATGCCCCTCACGTTCCGCAAGAGTTTCCGGATCCTGCCCGGCGTGCGCCTGAACATCAACCGACGCTCCTGGTCCATCACCACCGGTGGGGGACGCCACGGGCCGCGGCACACCCACAGCAGCACAGGACGTCGTACGACATCGGTGGATTTGCCCGGACCTTTCGGGTGGCGCCGGACCCGTAACGCCAGGCGACGCTGACAGACCCTCAGGTCCATCACCCGAATGGACCCCCCGGGATGTGCCATCTCATATCTGAGATAGCCTCAACCTCATGGCAGACGACTACCTCGTACGTATCGGCAAGCTCATCCGTGACGCCCGGCAGCACCGGGGCTGGACACAGACGCAGCTCGCCGAGGCGCTCGGCACCAGCCAGAGCGCCGTCAATCGCATCGAGCGCGGCAATCAGAACATCAGCCTTGAGATGATCGCTCGCATCGGCGAAGCGCTGGACAGCGAAATCGTCTCTCTGGGCTACGCGGGCCCGATGCACCTGCGCGTGGTCGGTGGTCGTCGGCTCTCCGGCGCGATCGACGTCAAGACGAGCAAGAACGCGTGTGTGGCGCTGCTGTGCGCCTCCCTGCTCAACCGGGGGCGCACGGTGCTGCGCCGGGTCGCCCGGATCGAGGAGGTCTACCGCCTGCTGGAGGTGCTGAACTCCATCGGTGTGCGCACCCGCTGGATCAACGAGGGCGTCGACCTGGAGATCGTGCCGCCGGCCGAGCTGAACATGGCGGCGATCGACGCCGAGGCCGCCGTCCGCACCCGCTCGATCATCATGTTCCTCGGTCCGCTGCTGCACGACATGGACCGCTTCAAGCTGCCGTACGCCGGCGGCTGCGACCTCGGGACGCGGACCATCGAGCCGCACATGATCGCGCTGCGCCGGTTCGGCCTCGACATCGCCGCGACGGAGGGGCAGTACCACGCCGTCGTCGACCGGTCCGTCCGCCCGGACCGCCCGATCGTCCTGACCGAGCGCGGGGACACGGTCACCGAGAACGCGCTGCTGGCCGCCGCCCGGCACGACGGTGTCACCGTCATCCGCAACGCCTCCTCCAACTACATGGTCCAGGACCTGTGCTTCTTCCTGGAGACCCTGGGCGTCCGGGTCGAGGGCATCGGCACCACCACGCTCACCGTGCACGGCGTGCCGGACATCGACGTCGACGTCGACTACTCCCCCTCCGAGGACCCGGTCGAGGCGATGAGCCTGCTGGCCGCCGCCGTCGTCACCGAGTCGGAGCTGACGGTCCGTCGGGTGCCCATCGAGTTCCTGGAGATCGAGCTCGCGGTCCTGGAGGAGATGGGCCTCGACCACGACCGTACGCCGGAGTACCCGGCCGACAACGGCCGCACCCGCCTGGTGGACCTCACCGTCCGGCCCTCCAAGCTGGAAGCGCCGATCGACAAGATCCACCCCATGCCGTTCCCCGGCCTGAACATCGACAACGTCCCGTTCTTCGCGGCCATCGCGGCCGTCGCCTCCGGCAAGACCCTCATCCACGACTGGGTCTACGACAACCGGGCGATCTACCTCACCGACCTGAACCGGCTGGGCGGCCGCCTCCAGCTCCTCGACCCGCACCGCGTGCTGGTCGAGGGCCCGACCCGCTGGCGCGCCGCCGAGATGATGTGCCCGCCGGCCCTGCGCCCCGCCGTCGTCGTCCTGCTGGCGATGATGGCGGCCGAGGGCACGTCCGTGCTGCGCAACGTGTACGTCATCAACCGGGGGTACGAGGATCTGGCCGAGCGGCTGAACTCGATCGGGGCGCAGATCGAGATCTTCCGGGACATCTGATACGGGACTGCCGCCGCCCCTTCCCGACCCGCCTCGGCGCAGGTCGGGAAGGGGCGGCGGCATCCGTGGGGTCCTGTCGGCGGCGAGCTACTCGGTCTTGATGGCCGTGCGCTACTCGGACTTGATGGCCGTGAGCATGTCCAGCCGGGCCGCGCTGCGGGCGGGCCACAGGGCGGCCAGCAGACCGACCAGTGCCGCCAGCAGCAGGAAGAGCGCCAACCGGCTCCACGGCAGCTCCAGGGCGTACCCGGGGACGTCCGCCTTCGTGATCTCGCTGAGGGCCCAGCCGAGGAAGGAACCGACCCCGACACCGATCACCGCGCCGAAGAGGGAGATGACGACGGACTCCAGCTGGATCATCCGCGTCACGCCCCGCCGGTCGAGCCCGACGGCGCGCAGCATGCCGACCTCACGATGCCGTTCGAAGACCGACATCGCGAGGGTGTTCACCACCCCCAGCACCGCGATGACCAGGGACATCGCGAGCAGGCCGTACAGGACGTTCAGCGTGGTGTCGACCTCGCCGTTGAAGTGCTCGCGGATGTCCTGCCGGTCGCCGACCTTGGCCCCCGGGTGTCCGGCGAGGGCAGCGGCCAGTGCCTTCTCGTCGGTGCCGCCGGCTGTCTTGACGTAGATCCACAAGATGTTCGCCTCGTCCACGTGGGCCTCGATCAGGTCCGCGGGGACGACGACCGGCGAGACGACCTCGTTGCTCTCGAAGACGGCTCCGACGGTCACGCTGCCGGTCGTCGAGTCGTCGTACTTCACCGGCAGGGTGTCGCCCGCCTTCCAGCCGTTGGACCGCGCGACATCGTCGGCGACGGCGATCCGCCCCTTCGTGAGGGTGTCCATCGAGCCGGAGACCACCGTGAGGTGGATGACGTCGGAGAAGTCCCCCGGGGTCACGCCGGTCACCTGCTGCCAGCTGCCGTCGATCGTCATCAACCCGGACTCCTCCCGCGACACCGCCGTGACGCCCCGGACCTCGCGCAGGGCGGCGACCGTCGAGGCGTCCAGGCCCGCGCCGTCGTCCGAGACCATGTAGTCGGCCTTGACGGTGTCGGTGGTGATCCTGTCCGCGGAATGACCGAGGGTGGCGGCGACCACGGTCAGCGCGCTGACCAGCGTGAGCCCGATGGCCAGCGCGGAGGCGGTGGCTCCGGTGCGGCGCGGGCTGCGTACGGCGTTCTGGCCCGCGAGTTTCCCGGAAACCCCGAAGCCGCGCCGCAACAGCGGCTGTACGACGGCGATCACGGGCCGGGACAGCAACGGGATCAGCACGATGACCCCGATCACCACCAGGAAGGCACCCGACCCGACGATCTTGCCGGCCTCGGAGCCACCGGCCCCGGTGCCCGCGACCACGACCGCCGCGCCGAGCAGCGTGACGACCGCACCGAGGGAGTTGCGCAGCACCAGGGACTTGGTGGTGGCCGGCAGGTGCGCGCTGCCGATCGCCGCGACCGGCGGGATCTTCGCGGCGCGGCGGGCCGGCAGCCAGGCGGCCACCATGGTGACCAGCCAGGACCCCGACGACGGCCGCCACCAGCACGGTCGACGACGTGACGGTCAGCGGCCCGTCCGGGATCTTGCCACCGCCGAACCCGACCGTGGAACGCGCTACGGCGGCCATGGCGGCGCCCAGCCCGAGTCCCGCGGCCGCGCCGGCCGCACCGACCACCATCGCCTCGATCAGGACGGACCGGGTGACCTGCCTGCGGGAGGCGCCGACCGCGCGCAGCAGGGCGAGTTCCCGGGTGCGCTGGGCGGCCAGCATGGTGAAGGTGTTGGCGATCAGGAAGACACTGACGAAGAGCGCGACTCCGGCGAAGGCGAGCAGCAGGGTATTGAGCGTCGACGTGTCTCCCGTCACCGCCCTGACCCTGTCCGCGGCCAGTTCCCGCCCCGTCCGGGCCTCAGCGTGGTCAGGGAGCAGCTTCCTGACGGCGGCGGCGAGTTCGGTGCTCGACGTACCGGGGTCGGCGGTGACGGTGACGGACCGATAGACGCCCGGCCCGAGGAACAGCCGCTGCGCGGTCGTCGTGTCGAACAGCACCAGGCTGCCGCCCTCGGCCACCGAGGTGGCGTCGGTGGTGAAGATGCCGGAGAGCCTGTACGTCTTCGCCGGGCCCTTGAAGGCGACGGGCACGGTGTCGCCGACGTCGTAGCCACCCTTGTCGGCGGAGTCCTTGTCGAGCGCGACCTGCCCGGGTCCGGTGGGCCCGCTGCCGTCGGTGAACACGTAGAGCGGGTCCTTGCCGCCCTTGCCCGGAGCGAAGTTGGCGGCCGAGTCGTCCAGTCCGTCGCCGATGAGCCTGCCGTCCTCGTCGGCGACGGAGGCCGTCCGGTCCACCCGCCCGGCGGCTTCGGCGACCCCGTCGAGCCGGGCGATCTCGTCGACCGTCTTCCGGCTGATGCCGGGGAAGTCGGCGGAGCTGTCGGAGTTCTCGCGGACCTCGACGTCCACGTGGGCGTAGCTCTTGGTCGCCTGGTCGCGGTAGGCGTGGTTGAGGGTGTCGGTGAAGATCAGGGTGCCGGAGACGAACGCGACGCCGAGCATGACGGCGAGCACGGTCATCAGCAGTCTGGCCTTGTGCGCGAGGACGTTGCGCAGGGCTGTGCGGAACATGGTGGTGTGGTCCCGGTGGGATGAGGTGAGGGAAGTGGGGTGGGGGAGGACGGAGGGCTCGGCTCGTACGGTTCGGCTGGTACCGCTCGGCCGGTACGGCTCAGCTCGTACGGAACGTGGTGTCGAAGGACTTCATGAGGTCGAGGACCCCGTCCGCGGTGGGCTCGTACATCTCGTCGACGATCCGCCCGTCGGCGAGGAAGACGACCCGGTCCGCGTGGGCGGCGGCGACCGGATCATGGGTGACCATCACGACGGTCTGCCCCAACGTCCGTACGGAGTCGCGCAGGAAGCCGAGGACCTCGGCGCCCGCACGCGAGTCCAGGTTTCCCGTCGGCTCGTCCCCGAAGACGATGTCCGGCCTGGAGGCCAGCGCCCGGGCGACGGCGACGCGCTGCTGCTGGCCGCCGGAGAGCTGGGCGGGACGGTGGCCGAGGCGGTCCCTGAGGCCCACCGTCCGGATCACCGTGTCCAGCCACTGCTGGTCCGGCCTGCGGCCCGCGATGTCCATCGGGAGCGTGATGTTCTCCAGCGCGGTCAGCGTCGGCAGCAGGTTGAACGCCTGGAAGATGAACCCGATCTTGTCCCGGCGCACCTTGGTGAGCTGCCGGTCCGTCAGGGATCCGAGCTCGGTGTCGCCGACGCGGACCGAGCCGGAGGAGAAGCTGTCCAGCCCGGCCACGCAGTGCATCAGCGTGGACTTGCCGGACCCGGAGGGCCCCATGATCGCGGTGAACCGCGCCTGCCCGAAGTCGACGGAGACCTGGTCGAGGGCGACCACCCGGGTCTCGCCCTGACCGTAGACCTTGGAGAGCTCGGTGGCGCGGGCGGCCGCGGTGGGGATGGTGGTGCGGGGGCCTGTGGGCGAGGCGGTGGTCACGGGTACTGCTCCGATCGACGGAAGAGAGACGACGAGGGGGAGGGTGTGAGGGTGAGGTCCGGCCGGGAACCGTTCCACCGTCCGGTCCACCGCGCCCCTCGCCGATCAGCCGAAATCCCGACCACCTGGGTCTGACGCGAGAGCCGGTCCCGTCACCCTCAGGTCTTCCCTCACGTCACCTCGGGGGATGACACCCCGCCGAAACCGCCCGGAACAGTACGGCCCCTCGGCCGCCGGCCCCCTCACCCGCACCGCCGGGACGCGCCTCGTACCGGCAGGCCCCGCCCCTCACCGTCTCGGCCATACGGCCGAGGCACAGCAGAGCCGGCAGGCGGCAGGCGGCAGGCGGCAGGCGGCAGGCGGCAGGCGGCAGGCGGCAGGCGGCTGCGGCTTCGACCGGCCTCGCGCGGTGACTCGCCCGTCGCTTTTCTTTTGCCGGAGCGACGTCCTGTACACGAAGCGACAGGTTCTGGTCAAAGGCTCTCCAAGTTCCGGACCTTCCCTCCCGCCCGTGATCAAGTCCCCACGACGGCTGTACGTATGCCCGTTTGGGAGGACCCTGTGTCAACACCGACCCGTAAGAGACGATGGCTCACGATCTGTGCCATCACCGCATCCGCCGCACTCGTCGCGCTGCCCGCAAGCGCCGCGTCCGGCCAGAACAACAGCCCCTTCGGCGCCCGCACGCTCGACCGGCTCGCCGCCCAACGGGCGGACACGGTGGGCGCCATGAGCCCCAGGCTGAAGGGCGAGGACGGCGACGGTGAGGGCGACGACGGCAACGAGGCCGACGAGATAGCCGAGGGTGCGGACCAGTACGCCGAGGCGCGCACCTCGCCCGGCGTCGTCGCGCCGGGCGCGTACGGCGCGGCCTGGACCGGTCTCACCAACCTGCCGAGCACGGGCGGGAGTTGGCGCGACATCACCGACCTGCCGTACAACTCCGACGACCCGCGCTACCGCGACATCGACTCCAACTCCAGCGGTGGTTCGGGCAACGTCACCGGCCGGATGGCGGCGATCGCCGCCGACGACGACGGGTACGTGTACGCGGGCAGCGCGGGCGGCGGCGTGTGGCGGTCCCGGTCCGGCGGCGGGCACTGGCAGCCGATCAGCGACCGGCTGCCGGCGCAGTCCACCGGCGCGCTCGCGCTCGACGGGAGCGGCCGGCTGTGGCTGGGCACCGGCGAGGCGACGACCAACGCGGACGCCTACCTCGGCAGCGGCGTCTACGTCCTGTCCCACCCGCACCACGGCACCTTCTCCACGCGCAGCCGGGTCGGCGGCGACCAGCTGGAGTCCACCACCATCCACCAGCTGCGCTTCGGCGGCGGCACCGTGTGGGCGGCGACCAGCACGGGCGTGTGGAGCCACTCCACGAAGACGCTGAAGGGCCCCTGGAAGCAGGAGTTCGCGCCCAACCCCGACTATCTGCCGGGCCGTTCGAGGGCCGACGACCCCGACGCCCCGTACAAGAACATCGCCAACGACATCGCGATCGACCCGAAGGACCCCAGCAAGGTCGTCCTGGCGGTCGGCTGGCGCAGCGGTGACGACTACAACGGCTTCTACACCAAGGCCGCGGACGGCACCTGGACACGGATCAGCAGCGGTCTGGGCGACCTGCCCGCCGACGCGGACGACGTCGGCAACGTCACCTTCGCCCGCTCCGCCGACGGCTCCCGCTACTACGCCGTCGACCAGTCACCGGAGCAGCTGAACACCAACCCGGACAGCGGGCTGGAGGGCATCTACGTCTCCAAGTCCGGTTCCCCCACCGGCCCTTGGACGAAGATCGCCGACTACAAGGGCCTGGCCGCCGACGGCTCCGCGCTGACCACCAGCGGCTACATGCCGGGCGTGCAGGCCTGGTACAACCAGTTCCTGACGGTCGACCCGGCGAACGCGGAGCACGTGTACGCGGGTCTGGAGGAGGTCTACGAGACCAAGGACGGCGGCAGCACCTGGTCGACCGTGGGCCCGTACTGGAACTTCACCTTCCCCTGCTGGAGCATCGACCCGGCCAAGCAGACCGGTGACTGCCACCCGACCACCCACTCCGACCAGCACGGCGTGGCGATCGGCACCTACCACGGCAAGAGCTTCGTCTACGTCGGCAATGACGGCGGCGTCTACAAGCGCCCGGTCGACGGCTCCCAGGACGCCTCCGGGCACGCCACCGACTGGACCTCGCTGAACGACGGCACCATCGACACCCTCCAGTACTACTCGGTCGGCATCGGCAAGGACCTGGACCACGGCGGCGTCTCGGTCACCGGCGGCCTCCAGGACAACGGCCAGTCCCTCCTGCGCAGCAACGACAAGGTGATGGGCTCCAACTTCGGCGGGGACGGCGGCGACACGCTCACCGACCCTGCCAACGGGTGCGCCATCGCCGAGGAGTACGTCTACCTCTCCATCCAGGTGACCCAGAACTGCGCGGTGAACGACGGCAGTTGGGTCGACGACTCGAGCAAGGCCACGTCGTACGGTGTCGCCCCGGCCGACAACGCGACCGGCGAGGCCCGCTTCATCGCCCCGCTCGCGGCCGACGCGAAGAACTCCTCGACCTGGATCGCGGGCGGCCGGCACATCTGGGTGCAGACCCACGGCTACGCCATCCGCAGCGGTTCGGAGTGGAAGAGCGTGTACGACCTCGGTTCCGGCCGCACCGCCACCGCCGTCGCGGCCTCGGGCGGCAAGGTGTACGCGGCCTGGTGCGGCCCCTGCAACAACCAGGGCTTCGCCCGCGGCATCGCCGTCGGCAACGCGGACGGCACCGGCTGGCACGACATCACCCTGCCTGCCACGGGCGCGGACGGCACCGTACCCAACCGCTACCTCAGCGGCTTCGCCGTCGACCCGAAGAACGCCGACCACGTCTACCTCACGGTCAACGGCTTCTCCCGGCAGTGGACCGAGGGGCCGGGGGCGGGCGTGGGCCACGTCTTCGAGTCCAGGGACGGCGGCACCACCTGGAAGGACATCTCGAAGAACCTTCCCGACGTGCCGACCGACTCCGCGGTCGTCACGCCGAACGGCGGCCTCGCCGTGGGCACCGACCTCGGTGTCGTCTACCGGGCCCCGGGCCGTACGACCTGGCAGCGCGTCGGCACCCTCCCGGCGGTCGCCGTGCTCCAGCTGAAGCTGGGCCCCGACGGCAGCACGCTGTACGCGGCCACCCACGGCCGCGGCATCCGCACCATCAAGGTGCGCGACCTCGGCTGACGGGCGCGCGACAGGGGTGGCCCCGGCTTCCGGCGTCACCCCTGCGTCGCGTACGGCAGCACGTCCACACACAGCGTGCGAGCGCCCCGCGCCACACCCGCCACGTCCGCCGCCTTCGCCCCCGCGGTCACCTCGGCCGTACCGCACGCCACCAGGACGGCCACCCCGGCGACCTCCACGCCCCGGCCCACCGCCGCATTCCGGCACCTCCCGGTTCATCGGCCGGTCCAGTGTCCTGGAACGCCGGATGCCGCCGAGCTCCGGGCCCGGCGGCATCCGTGGGACCGTGTTCAGTCCTCCGTCAGCGTGATGTCCTGTCGCTGGACCGCGTGGAAGCGGGGCAGGGGGATGCCGGCGTCGGGGCTGAGTTCCATGAGGGTGGCCTCGACGCGTGCCTGGCCGGGCTTCAGGGCGCCGGGTGAGGGCTTGCCGGTGTTCTCCCAGGGGTGCTCCAGGCCGTCGCACAGGGCGCGGGTACCGCCGATGCCGTGGCGTACGGACGGGGAGTCCTGGCCGACGGAGGAGCTGACGAAGACCGGGCCCGTGCCGCCGGTGCAGCGGTAGGTGCCGGAGAGGGTGACGGTGCCGTCGTCGGCGATACGGCCGACGGGGTGCACGGTGACCGTCTCGTACGGGTCGGCGGTCGCGGGCGCGGCGAGCAGGAACAGGGCGGCGCCGGCGGCGGCACCGAGGGCGGGGCGCATGGACATGCGAGGACCTCCTGAAGTGGGGGTCTCCACTGGTACCGGGCACCGGCGTCCAGGAGCGTGACATCACCCCATCGGTGGCGAGTCCGCCCCGACCGTCGTGGAACCGTCCGCGTGTTGTCCGGGTGTTGTCACGCTTCACGGCCCGCTGTTCCGATGAGTTCTCGTCGGGAGCATGGTCTACCCATAGGACACGGAGACCCGGCCGAGGGTCCCGCCGAGGTCCTGCCGCCGTGGAGGTGCGCCATGTGTTCCCACCAGCCCTCGTGCCCCGCAACCGCCGACGACACCCGGGCCGCGCACATCGTGGCCGCCCACCCGGAGCAGGGCTGGAACCTGCTCTGCGACGGCGCGATCGTCTTCGACGACACCGGTGAGCTGCTCCCCGACGGCCGGGTCGTCCCGCCGCACCGGGCACCCGCCACACGGCTCGCGATGGCGGCCTAGCCGCTCGGCTACGGCAGCACCGCGAAGCCGTCGAGTTCCACCAGCGCCCGGTCGTCCCAGAGGCGTACGACCTCCACGACCGCCATCGCCGGGTAGTCGCGTCCGGCCAACCTCCGCCATACACGGCCGAGTTCGGCGGCGTGGGTGCGGTAGTCGGCGACGTCCGTGGCGTAGACGGTGACGCGGGCGAGGTCCGCCGGGGTGCCGCCGGACGCGCGCAGGGCGGTCAGGAGATTGCCGAGGGCGGTCGCGAACTGCTCGGAGAGGGTGTCGCCGACCACCTTGCCGTCGGTGTCGAGGGCGGTCTGGCCCGCCAGGAAGACCAGCCGGCCGCCGGTGGCGACGACCGCGTGGGAGAAGCCGGCGGGCGGGGACAGCTCTGGTGGGTTGATGCGCTCGGCGGTCACAGGGACTCCCCCTCCGTGTCGATGTCGTTGTACGGGTCCTTATCGGTGTCCTTGTACAACTCCTTCGCGATGATGCCGAGTTGGACCTCGCTGGCGCCCTCGTAGATGCGCGGGGCGCGGACCTCGCGGTAGAGGTGTTCGAGAAGGTGGCCGCGGCGCAGGGCGCGGGCGCCGTGAAGTTGGACGGCCGTGTCGACGACGTACTGGGCGGTCTCGGTGGCGAGCAGTTTCGCCATCGCGGCGCGTTTGGGGACGTCCGGAGCCCCTTCGTCGTACGCCGTCGCCGCCGCGTGGACCATGAGGCGGGCCGCTTCGGTGCGCAGGGCCATCTCGGCCACGCGGTGGGAGACGGCCTGGAGGTCCATCAACTTGCCGCCGAAGGCGTCCCGTCGGGAGGTGTGCCGCACGGTGGCGTCCAGGGCGGCCTGGGCCATGCCGACGGCGAAGGCGCCGACGCTGGGGCGGAACAGGTTGAGGGTGCCCATGGCGACCCGGAAGCCGCGGTCGACCTCGCCGAGCACGTCGTCGGCGGTCACCGGCACGCCGTCGAAGTCGAGGCGGCCGATGGGGTGCGGCGAGAGCATGTCGAGGGGTGCGCCGGTGAGACCGGGACGGTCGGCCGGGACGAGGAACGCGGTGACGCCACGGGCTCCGGCACCGGGGGTGGTGCGGGCGAACACCGTGTAGAAGTCGGCCTCGGGGGCGTTGGAGATCCAGCACTTCTCCCCGGTGAGGTGCCAGCGCGCGGGGCCCTCGCCCGTCGCCTCCTCCGCCCGCAGATCCAGCGCCCCCGCGTCCGACCCCGCCCCCGGCTCGCTCAGTGCGAACGCGGCGATCGCGGTGCCGTCGGCCACCCGGGGGAGCCAGTGGTCGCGCTGGGCCGGGGTGCCGTGGGCGTGGACCGGGTGGGCGCCGAGGCCCTGGAGGGCGAGGGCGGTCTCGGCCTCGGTGCATGCGTGGGCGAGGGACTCGCGCATGAGGCACAGGTCGAGGGCGCCGGAGGTGAACAGGCGGGACAGCAGCCCGAGCCGGCCGAGCTCGGCGACCAGGGGGCGGTTCACCCGCCCGGGCTCGCCCTTCTCCGCGAGCGGGCGCAGCCGGTCGGCGGCAAGGGTGCGCAGCTCCGCACACCAGGCGGTCTGGGCGGGTTCGAGCGAGAATGCGGGCATTGCCGGTCCCCTCTCTCCTCTGGACCCCACGACGGTATCGCGCACCGTTGACTGTCGTCACCAACACGATACGCTCCTCGTGCGAGCCCACCATCGACGCCCACACGGCAGCCCACAAGGCAAGGGGGCGAACCGCCATGAACGTCTCGGCCCACGTCGACACCTTCGCGCGCGACCACCTTCCGCCGCCCGACCAGTGGCCCGAGCTCCTGTTCGACCTGCCCGAGCTGCGGTACCCCGATCGGCTGAACTGTGCCGCCGAGCTGCTGCACGGGCAGCCCGGAGACCGCCCGGCGTTCCGCACGGCCACCGGCCCCGTCTGGACGTACGCCGAGCTCCGCGCCCGCGTCGACCGCGTCGCGCACCTCCTCACCGGCGACCTCGGGGTGGTCCCCGGCGCCCGGGTCCTGCTGCGCGGCCCGACCACGCCCTGGCTGGCCGCCTGCTGGCTGGCGGTGCTGAAGGCGGGCGCGGTCGCCGTCACCGTGCTGGCCCAGCAGCGGCCGCACGAGCTGGCCACGATCTGCGAGATCGCGCGCGTGGAGCACGCCCTGTGCGACATCCGGGCCGTCGACGACCTAGCCAAGGCCGAGATACCCGGGCTGCGGATCACCACGTACGGCGGTGACGCCCCCGACGACCTGCTGAACCGCCCGGCGCCCGACACCCCGTACCCGGCCGTGGACACCGCCGACGACGACGTGGCGCTGATCGCCTTCACCTCCGGCACCACCGGGCGCCCCAAGGGGTGCATGCACTTCCACCGGGACGTGCTGGCGATCGCCGACACCTTCGCGCGCCATGTGCTGCGGCCACACTCCGACGACGTCTTCGCCGGCAGTCCCCCACTGGGCTTCACCTTCGGGCTCGGCGGTCTGGTGATCTTCCCGCTGCGGGCGGGCGCGAGCGCCGTCCTGCTCGAACAGGCCGGTCCGGGACAGCTGTTGCCCGCGATCGCCGAGCACCGGGTGTCGGTGCTGTTCACCGCGCCGACCGCGTACCGGGCGATGCTCGGCGAACTCGACGCCCACGACGTCTCCTCGCTGCGCCGCTGCGTCTCCGCCGGCGAGAACCTGCCCGCCGCCACCTGGCGGGCGTGGCACGAGCGGACCGGGCTGCGTCTGATCAACGGCATCGGGGCCACCGAGCTGCTGCACATCTTCATCTCGGCGGCCGACGAGGACATCCGGCCCGGGACGACGGGGGTCGCCGTACCGGGGTGGCACGCGCGCGTGCAGGACGGCGACGGCCGGCCGGTCCCCGACGGCGAACCCGGGCTGCTGGCCGTGCGCGGCCCGGTCGGCTGCCGGTACCTGGCCGACCCCAGGCAGCGCGAGTACGTGCGCGACGGCTGGAACATCACCGGCGACACCTATGTGCGCGAGCCCGACGGCTACTTCCGCTATCTCGCCCGCGCGGACGACATGATCATCTCCGCCGGGTACAACATCGCCGGTCCGGAGGTCGAGGACGCGCTGCTGCGCCATCCGGACGTCCTGGAGGCGGCCGTCGTGGGGCACCCCGACGAGGCGCGCGGGCAGGTCGTGGTGGCCTACGCCGTGCTCAAGGAGGGCGCCGAACGGGACACCGAGGCGCTGCGCGCCTTCGTCAAGTCCGAACTGGCGCCCTACAAATGCCCGCGCGAGATCGTCCTCCTGGACGCCCTGCCCCGCACGGCCACCGGCAAGCTCCAGCGGTTCAGACTGCGTGACACCAATGGTGACCAGCAGTGATGCCGACGACCTAAGATGATCAACGTGTCCGACCAGCATGCACCACGGTCTCTCATCGTCACGCTCTACGGCGCCTACGGCCGCTTCATGCCGGGCCCGGTGCCCGTCGCGGAGCTGATCCGTCTGCTGGCCGCCGTCGGCGTGGACGCCCCCTCCGTACGCTCCTCGGTGTCCCGTCTCAAACGGCGCGGGCTGCTCCTGCCGGCCCGTACGGCGCAGGGCGCGGCCGGCTACGAACTCTCCCCGGACGCCCGCCAGTTGCTCGACGACGGCGACCGGCGCATCTACGGCACCCCGCCCGAGGAGGACGAGGGCTGGGTGCTGGCCGTGTTCTCCGTGCCCGAGTCGGAGCGGCAGAAACGTCATGTCCTGCGCTCCCGCCTGGCCGGTCTCGGCTTCGGCACCGCCGCCCCCGGGGTCTGGCTCGCCCCGGCCCGGCTGCACGAGGAGGCCCGGCACACCCTGAAGCGGCTGCGCCTCGATCCGTACGTCGACTTCTTCCGCGGCGAGCACCTCGGCTACGCGCCCACCGCCGAGGCGGTCGCCCGCTGGTGGAACCTGGCCGCGATCGCCAAGGAGCACGAGGCGTTCCTCGACCGCCACGAGCGCGTCCTGCGCGCCTGGGAGGAGCGCACCGACACCCCGCCCGAGGAGGCCTACCGCGACTACCTCCTCGCCCTGGACTCCTGGCGCCATCTGCCCTACGCCGATCCCGGACTGCCGGCCCGGCTGCTCCCCGGGGACTGGCCGGGCGTCCGTTCGGCGGCGGTGTTCCGGGGCCTGCACGCACGGCTGCGGGACGCTGGGGCGGCCTTCGCGGGCGTCTGACAGAACGGTCCGGAGCCTCAGCTCCCCAGGGTGAGCCGGGGCTTGGGGGCGTCGGTGCGGCCGGTCTGCGGGCGGCGGCTGCCCGCGCGGTAGGGCGCGGGCCAGACGACGCCGGGACCGTCGTAGCCCTGCTCGGCCGCCGCGTGCAGGGTCCAGTGCGGGTCGTAGAGGTGCGGGCGGGCCAGCGCGCACAGGTCCGTACGGCCCGCCAGGATGAGCGAGTTGACGTCGTCCCAGGAGGAGATCGCGCCGACGGCGACGACCGGGACGCCCGCCTCGTGGCGGATCCGGTCGGCGTACGGCGTCTGGTACGACCGCCCGTACTCCGGCCGCTCCTCGGCGACGACCTGCCCGGTCGACACGTCGATCGCGTCGGCGCCGTGCGCGGCGAAGGCACGGGCGATCTCCACGGCGTCCTCGCCCGTGGTGCCGCCCTCGGCCCAGTCGGTGGCGGAGATCCGCACGGTCATCGGCCTGTCCTCGGGCCACACCGCGCGTACCGCGTCGAAGACCTCCAGTGGGAACCGCAGCCGGTTCGCGAGCGGGCCGCCGTAGGCGTCGGTGCGGCGGTTGGTCAGCGGGGAGAGGAAGCCGGAGAGCAGATAGCCGTGGGCGCAGTGCAGTTCGAGCAGGTCGAAGCCGGCCCGGGCGGCACGTTCGGCGGCGGAGGTGAACTGGGCGCGCAGATCGGCGAGTTGGGTGCGGGTGAGTTCGCGCGGGATCTGGCTGTTCGGCTTGTACGGGAGCGGGGAGGCGGCCACCAGCGGCCAGTTGCCGTCCGGGAGGGGTTCGTCGATGCCCTCCCACATCAGCCTGGTCGAGCCCTTGCGTCCGCTGTGCCCGAGCTGCACGCCGATCGCGGTGCCCGGCGCCTGGGCGTGCACGAAGTCGGTGATCCGCTTCCAGGCATCGGCCTGCCGGCCGGTGTAGAGGCCGGTGCAGCCGGGGGTGATCCGCCCCTCGGCGCTCACGCACACCATCTCGGTCATCACCAGGCCGGCGCCGCCGAGCGCCCGCGCTCCCAGGTGGACGAGGTGGAAGTCCCCGGGGAGGCCGTCGGTGGCCGAGTACATGTCCATGGGCGAGACGACGACCCGGTTGCGCAGGGTCAGACCGCGCAGCCGGAACGGCGTGAACATCGGCGGCGTGCCGGGCGGGCAGCCGAACTCGCGCTCCACGGACTCGGTGAAGCGGGCGTCCCGCAGCCGCAGGTTGTCGTGGGTGACCCGGCGGCTGCGGGTGAGGAGGTTGAAGGCGAACCGGCGGGGCGGCTGGTCGAGATGGCGGGCGAGGTCCTCGAACCACTCCAGGCTGGCGCGGGCCGCGCGCTGGGTGGAGGCGACCACCGGTTTGCGCTCCTCCTCGTAGGCCGCCAACGCCCGCTCCAGGGACGGCTGTTCCTCCAGGCAGGCGGCGAGCGCGAGGGCGTCCTCGACGGCCAGCTTGGTGCCGGAGCCGATGGAGAAGTGGGCGGTGTGGGCGGCGTCGCCGAGGAGCACGAGGTTGCCGTGGGACCAGCGCTCGTTGACCACCGTACGGAAGGTGGTCCAGGCGGAGTTGTTGGAGCGCAGCGGCCGGCCGCGGAGCGCGTCCGCGAAGATCTTGGCGCAGCGGTCGATCGACTCCTCGGTGCCGATCTCGTCGAACCCGGCCGCGTGCCAGACCTCCTCGCGCATCTCGACGATCACTGTGGAGGCGTCGGGCGCGTACGGGTAGCCGTGCAGCTGCATCACGCCGTGCTCGGTCTCGGCGATCTCGAAGCGGAAGGCGTCGAAGGGGAAGTCGGCGGCGAGCCAGATGTAGCGGCAGTGGTGGGTGGCCACATGGGGGCGGAACACATGCGCGTAGGCCTCGCGGGTGGTGCTGTTGACTCCGTCGGCGGCGACGACGAGGTCGCGGGTCTCGGAGAGCGTGGCCGGGGGTGGCGCCGGTGTGCGGAAGCGGAGGTCCACGCCGAGCTCGCGGCAGCGGGTGTGGAGGATCTCCAGGAGGCGTTTCCTGCCCAGGGCCGCGAAGCCGTGGCCTCCGGCGGTTTGGCGGGTGGTGCGGTGGACGATGTCGATGTCGTCCCAGCGGGTGAAGTGCTGCTGGAGGGCTGTGTAGACCGTGGGGTCGGCGTGTTCTATGCCGCCGAGGGTTTCGTCGGAGAGGACTACGCCGAAGCCGAAGGTGTCGTCGGGGGCGTTGCGTTCGTAGACGGTGACTTCTCTGTCGGGGCGGAGACGTTTCAGCAGGGCTGCGGCGTAGAGGCCGCCGGGGCCTCCGCCGATGATTGCGATGCGTGGGGGGTGGCTTGTGTCGTCAGGCGTCTGCTGGTTTGTGGGGGCTTGTCGCGCAGTTCCCCGCGCCCCTTTAGGTCGGGACACTCACCGCCCCTTCCACTTGGGCGGCCTCTTCTCCGTGAACGCCGCGTGGAACTCGGTGTAGTCCTCGCCGTTCATCAGCAGGGCCTGGGTGGAGGCGTCCAGTTCTACGGAGGCCGCCAGTGGCATGTCCAGCTCCGCCGTCAGCAGCGCCTTCGTCTGGGCGTACGCCAGGGCCGGGCCCTCGGCCAGGCGGCGGGCCAGGGTCTGGGCGGCCTCGTCGGCTCGGCCCTCGTCGGTGAGTTCGCTGATCAGGCCGATGCGCTCGGCCTCGGGGGCGCGGACGGGGTCGCCCAGCATGAGGAGGCGGGTGGCGTGGCCGAGGCCGACGACGCGGGGCAGCAGGTAGGCCGCGCCCATGTCGCCGCCGGAGAGGCCGACGCGGGTGAAGAGGAAGGCGAAGCGGGCGGAGGGGTCGGCGACGCGGAAGTCGGACGCGAGCGCCAGTACGGCCCCCGCACCCGCCGCCACGCCGTGGACGGCCGCGATCACCGGGAAGGGGCACTCCCGGACGGCCCGCACGACCTGGCCGGTCATCCGGTTGAAGTCGAGGAGCTGGGCGGTGTCCATGCCCAGGGTGGCGCCGATGATCTCGTCGACGTCTCCGCCGGAACAGAAGCCGCGCCCCTCCCCCGCCAGCACCAGGGCGCGCACCGACCGCTCCCGGGACAGCTCGGCGAGCAGGTCGCGCAGGTCGGCGTAGGCGCCGAAGGTGAGTGCGTTGAGTTTGTCCGGGCGGGCGAGGGTGACGGTGGCGACCCCGTCGGTCTCGTCGACGCGGAGGTGCTCCCAGCGGGGTGTGCGGGCGGTGGAGCCGATGAAGGGACTCACGAGGTGCGGCCTCCTCGTCCGGGTGGGGCCTGGGCGGGCACGGGCTCGTGGAACGCTGCGTCTTCGAAGTTATCACTCATCTGTGACTGTCGTCACGAGTGCGCGATACACCACCCGCCACTCTCGCCTGTGCCGGTGTCGCCGCGGTGACCGGGACCCGTCACAGCCGTCACGGGTCGTCCACACCCGTGTAACGGCGGGAGCAGCCGTGCGCGGCGGGGCGTTGTCACGGGTAAGCCGCCCTGCAACGGGGCCGAAGGTCCCGCGCGGTGCCCGTCGGACGCCTCTGCCGGGCGGCGCCGTACCATTCATAAGGTTGAAAGCAGGACAGCCTGCTCATGAACGGACCCGCCTTGTACGAACGCCCCTCCGCCTCCGCCTCATGGCGCATCGCGCTGCCGCACTCCGCCGCGGCCGTGCCCGTGGCCCGCGCCCTGGTGCGCACCGCGCTGGCCGAGCTGGAGCACGGGGCCGACAGCGACACCGCGGAGCTGCTGACCGCGGAGCTGGTCGCGAACGCGGTGGAGCACACCGCGGGCGACGCGCCGATAGAGCTCGTCGTGGAGCTGCTGCCCACCGGCTGCCAGGTCGAGGTGCACGACCCGGACCCGGCCCCGCCGGGGCATCTGACCCTGCCGGAGTGCGAGGACCCGGATCCCTGGCAGGAGCACGGGCGCGGGCTGCTGCTGATCCGCGCGCTCAGTTCGTCCTGCGGCCACCGGCCGACGGAGAGCGGGAAAGCGGTGTGGTTCCGGCTGCCGACGGTTCCGCAGCAGCGCCGTCCGGTGTGAGCCGCGCGGCGCCGGTCACGCCAGTGTCGCCACCAGGATCGCCTTGATCGTGTGCATCCGGTTCTCCGCCTCGTCGAAGACGACGGAGTGCGCCGACTCGAACACCTCGTCGGTCACCTCCAGGGACTCCAGACCGTGGGACTCGTATATCTCCTGCCCCACCTTCGTGCCGAGGTCGTGGAAGGCCGGCAGGCAGTGCAGGAACCTCACGTCCGCGTTGCCGGTGGCGCGCAGGACGTCCATCGTCACGGCGTACGGCGCCAGCGCGGCGATCCGCTCGTCCCAGACCTCCTTGGGCTCGCCCATGGAGACCCAGACGTCGGTGGCCACGAAGTCGGCGCCGACGACACCCTCCGCCACGGACTCGGTGAGCGTGACACGGGCACCGCTGACCCCGGCGAGCTCGCGGGCCCGGTCCACGACCTCCTGGGCGGGCCAGTAGGACTTCGGGGCGACGATCCGGACGTCCATGCCGAGCAGGGCGCCGGTGATCAGGTAGGAGTTGCCCATGTTGAAGCGGGCGTCGCCGAGGTAGGCGAGGACGATCTCCTGGACCGGCTTGTCGCTGTGCTCGGTCATGGTGAGGACGTCGGCGAGCATCTGGGTGGGGTGCCAGTCGTCGGTGAGGCCGTTGTAGACGGGGACGCCAGCGAACGCGGCGAGCGTCTCGACCGTGTCCTGCGCGTCACCGCGGAACTCGATCGCGTCGTAGAGCCGCCCCAGGACGCGCGCGGTGTCCTTCGTGGACTCCTTCTTGCCGATGTGCGAGCCGGAGGGGTCGATGTACGTCGTCGAGGCACCCTGGTCGGCCGCGGCGACCTCGAAGGAGCAGCGGGTGCGCGTGGACGACTTCTCGAAGATCAGCGCGATGTTCTTCCCGCGCAGGTGACGTGTCTCGGTCCCCGCCTTCTTGGCAGCCTTGAGCTCGGCGGCCAGCTCGACCAGGCCGAGGAACTCCTGCGCGGTGAAGTCGAGCTCCTTGAGGAAGTGGCGCCCGGCGAGGGCGGTCGGGACGGTCGCCATGGGGGCGCTCCAGAGGTGCGGGAACAGGACTCTGGAAGTCTATACGATGAGCAGCATTTCTATACGGCCGCCCGCTCGACCGGGCAGCTCATGCACCGCGGGCCGCCCCGCCCCCGCCCCAGCTCGCTGCCCGGGATCTCGATCACCTCGATGCCCTGCTTGCGCAGGTGGGTGTTGGTGGTGGCGTTGCGCTCGTAGGCGACGACGACGCCCGGCTCGACGGCCAGGACGTTGCAGCCGTCGTCCCACTGCTCGCGCTCGGCCGCGTGCACGTCCTGGGTCGCGGTCAGGACCCGGATCTCGCTCAGCCCGAGGGCGGCGGCGATCGCGCGGTGCATGTGCTCCGGGGGGTGGTCGGTGACCTTCAGCTCCTCGCCGACGCCCGGCTCGATGGTGTACGAGCGGAGCATGCCGAGGCCCGCGTACTGGGTGAAGGTGTCGCCGTCGACCATCGTCATCACGGTGTCGAGGTGCATGAAGGCACGCCGCTTGGGCATGTCGAGGGCCACGATCGAGCGCGCCGAGCCCGCCTCGAACAACTTGTGCGCGAGCATCTCGACGGCCTGGGGGGTCGTTCTCTCGCTCATGCCGATGAGGACGGCGCCGTTGCCGATCACGAGGACGTCACCGCCCTCGATGGTGGAGGGGTAGTCGGCCTGTCCCTCCGACCAGACGTGGAACGTTTCGTCACGGAAGAGGGGGTGGTGCCGGTAGATCGCCTCGAAGTGGACGGTCTCGCGCTGCCGGGCGGGCCAGCGCATGGCGTTGACGGAGACTCCGTCGTAGATCCAGGCCGAGGTGTCGCGGGTGAAGAGGTGGTTGGGCAGAGGGGCGAGGAGGAAGTCGTCGAGCTCCATGACGTGGAAGCGCACGGAGGTCGGCTCGGCGTGCGCCTCCAGGAACTCCCGCTTGGTCATGCCGCCGACGAGGAGTTCGGCCAGTTCCGCGGCGGGGAGCGGGTCGAAGGCCGCCCGGAGGTGGTCGGTGGCCAGGACGCCGTACTCCTTCGCGTCGAAGACCCGGTCCAGGACGAGGGCACGGGCCGCCGGGATCGCCAGGGCCTCGGTGAGCAGGTCGCCGAAGAGGTGCACGGCGACCCCGCGGTCGCGCAGCACGTCGGCGAACCCGTCGTGCTCGGCGCGTGCCCGGCGCACCCACAGCACGTCGTCGAAGAGCAGGGCGTCCTTGTTGCTGGGGGTGAGCCTTTTGAGCTCTAGATCCGGCCGGTGCAGGATGACGCGGCTGAGCCGCCCGGCCTCGGAGTCGACATGGAATCCCATGTCTCCATCCTGACCACCGGGGAGCGGGTTCACCCGCCGGTCGGCCGTTTCGGCACCGTCTTGTGCTCATCGTGGTGACACCGCCGGGCAGGTCATCCGCCGGGCAGGGGCCCGGTCATCCGCTCGGCAGGGGCTGGAGCAGTTCCGGGCGGGCCAGCATGCGGCGGGCGGCACGGCCCGGGTCGAGCAGCGCGCGGGCCACGATCCAGCCCGCCAGCGCGTGCGGCTCGGCCGGGTCGGCGGCCAGCTCGTCGGCGTACCGCGCGAGGGCGGCGGCCGGGTGCCCGGCGGCCAGGTGCTCGTCGCCGGTGCGCGGGGCCGTGGGGCGGGTGGCGAAGGCGTGCGTGCGCAGGTCCGGCCAGGCGGTGCGGTCGGGGCGGAGGCGGGCGGTGGGCGCCGGGTGCGCGGGATCGGGGTCCGGCGCCACGTTGCGCAGCCGCCACTCGGTGCGGTGCAGGGCGGCGGCCGTACGGGCACGGGCGAGCGCGGCCGGCGGGACGGGTTCACGCAACCAGCCGTCCAGGGTCCGCGCGAGCCCCGAGACGAGGGCACGGCCCTGGGGGGTGAGCCGCCCCTCGATCAGCAGCGTCCGGACGACGAGGCGGGCCTGCGTGCGGCGCAACGCGAAGTGATAGCCGGCGGCCTCCGGGCCCTCCAGCCCCTCTGACCCCTCCGGCCCATCGGCCCTCTCCGGTCCCTCCGGCCTCTCGTGTCCCTTCGTCGCCACCGCCAGCCGGTCCCGCCAGAATCCCGCGACGCCCGTGAAGGCGTACGCGCCGTGCAGGAGGCCGGTGAGGTGGCGGGGGTCGGGGCGCCAGGGGGCGTAGTAGCGCTCCTCGCGGTCGTCGTCGAGGAGCGGGAAGAGGTGGAGGAGCGCGGCGAGCTTGCTGTGCTGGAACTCGTGGACGAGGGTCTCGGCGAGGGCCAGGGGCGAGGAGGGGCGGGCTATGACCATCGCGCCGAAGGAGTCGCCGCTGGAGGCGGAGACGCCGACGGTCGGCGGGGCCGGAGGCAGGACGGCGGTACGGCCCCAGGGCACCACGGAGCGGATCGCGGCCGGGTCCAGCCGCCCGGGACCCGTGCCGCCCGGCACGGAGAGCACGCCGACGGCCTCCTCGAAGAGCCGCTGCCACGCCTCCGCCTCCGCGTGCTCCAGCCGGGCGGGGGGCAGGGGGTCGTCGAGGTCGCGGTAGGGGTCGAGGTCGTCGAGGGGGATGGCGACCGGGCCGCTGGGGGTGCGATGGGTGAGCGTGCGCAGGGGGAGCCAGGTCGGTTCGGTGGGCGGGGGGTCCGACGCCACGCTCGGGCGAATCGTTTCCGCCGAAGTGCCGCTTGGCAGCGCCTCCGTGGCCGGACGGACCGTCAGCCGCGCCTCGCCCCCGCCCCGCCCCGGGCCGGCGAGGCGCAGCACTCCCCCCTCGGTCCGAGCCCGCCCGACCCGCACCCCCGTGTCGGCACCCGGCAACCGGGCCAGCCCCAGACCGGGCAGATACAGGCCGCCGTCCGCGAGCGGCACCCGGAGGTCCGTCTCCGTCCCGGCCAGCAGGGACGCCGAGACCGCAAGCGAGCAGAGGTGCCCCGCCTCGGACCACAGCTCGGGCCCCGTCGCGGTGCCGTGGAGGCGGCGCAGCAGGTGGGCGATCCAGCCGCCGGTCGCCGGGGCGAGCAGCAGCCGGTCGACCGGTTCGGGTGCCCGTGCCGCCGCCTCCTTCAGGACGGTCCATGCCTCGGCGGCGGGAGTGAGCGGGGTGGACAGCGGGCCCAGGCCGTCCAGCAGGGTGCGCAGGAGCAGCAACCGGCGCGCCCGTTCGGCCCGTTCGAAGAAGGCGACGGTCTCGGCGGAGCCACCCCCGGCGGCCACGTCCGCGAAGAGCCGGTCCGGCATACGGAACGGGGCGTGACGCTGCTCGCTGGTCATCGGCGGGACCTCCGGTCGCGGATGCGGACATGCGGGGACCCCGGCGGGGCACGAGGGAACCTGCCGGGGCCGGGCCGTCGGGTGGGCGGCGGTTATTCGGCGCGGGCGCCGCCACCGCCTCCCTCGCCGCCGCCCCTGATGCTGCCGCGGGCGCGCAGGACCTCCGCCAGCAGGCGGGTGGCGGGGCGGAGCGGGGCCAGACCGTCCACGGCGGTCAGGGGCAACGCGGCGACGTCCGCCAGATCCGACTCCCAGACGTGCACCGCCGCATCGGCGGCCGGCTCACGGGCGGTGGCTTCGGCGTGGTGCAGAGCGGGCGGCCGGTCCAAGATGCTCCCCCTTCTCGCACGGTGGCACGCGATGCCCCGTGTCCCTTTCCATCATGGCCATTCCTGAGCGGGTCGAAAACCGTACGATCACGCCACTCGATCATTTCCGATCGCTCGGTCGCCGCGCCGCGGCCGCGAATTCGCGCAGCGCGGCATCCAGTTCGTCCCTGCGTCCGGGGTGGTCGTCGACGGAGACCACGGCGTCGAACAGGTCCCCGAGCGCCTCCGGATGGTGCCTGCCGAGCGAGTTGAGGATGCCGACGACATCCGTGCGGGCCTTGGTGTGACGGGGCAGGGTCGACGTGACGGCGGAGTCCAGTGCGGAGACCACGGTCTGCCGTTCGGTGGGGTCGTCCATCAACGGGTAGGCGAGCAGCGCCCGCACGGCCCGCTGGAGCGGGGAGACCGGACGCCGTTCCGGGGTCGGCGCGGGCATGGGGAGATCCTCGGTGCGGTCGGGGCTCTGGAGGCGTATCTCGGGATACTGAAGGGTTCGTCCCGCTTCCCTGAGGGCCGCGATACGCGTTCGTACGGCCGGAAACAGTTCCTCCGGATCCGGCGGCGCGGGCAGGACGGCGGTGCGGTCGGCCAGGAGGTCGAGCAGGACGTCGGAGAAGAGTCCGGTGCCGCGCACGGGGTCGTTGACGGCGACCCGGCCGCGGCCCGCGGCGCGCAGCAGGGTCTGCCGGTGCACGAGATTGCGCCGCCCCACGGGCAGCGCGTCGGCCGGCAGGTGCTCCCGGAAGGCGAGGTCCTCCTCGAAGGTCTCGCAGGCGTCGACGACCCACAGCTGGTCGGCGAAGCCGGGCACGGCGTCCGAGGCGTAGCGCTCCAGCGCCGAGTCCAGGTCGATGCCGAGCTTGTCGGCGGTGGTGGCGTCGGCGCAGAACAGCCGGAGCGCCCCGGCCCGGTCGAGCACCCCGTGCCCGCCCCACCACACCCACAGCACGTCGCCCCCGGGCACCGAGGGCAGCTCGCGGACGAGTACCCGGCGCAGGGTGGCCTGGTCGGCGGCCTGGTACGGGACGTCGGGGACGTACGGCGGCAACGGCGCCAGGTGCAGCCGGAGCTGGGACCGCGGGACCCCGGCCGCGCTCAGCAGCCGGTGGAGGCGGACGGCGTCCCGGGCCGGTCCGGGCAGGTCCCAGGCGGCGCCGGCGCCGTACCGCTCGATGCCCACGATCAGGGCGTGCACCCGGGCCGGATCCCCTCGCGTGCCCGTCACGGCAGGCGGTCCACGATGTGCCGGTACACCGCCGGGTTGGTCCAGTAGGCGCTGTGGGCGGCGGGGAACGGCTGGCGGCTGTCGACGGCCACGTCGGTGACGCGGTCCGGGAAGAGGCCCGCGCCCAGGTAGGAGAGCAGGTCGCGGGGGTCGTAGAGGTTGAGCCAGGCGGGGACGTGCGCCGGCAGCGGGGCCGGGGGTTCGAGGGAAGGCAGGGAGCCGGACTCGTAGAGGAAGGGGCCCTGGGAACCCGCCGTCACCAGCAGCCGGACCTGGGGCAGCGGGGCCGCGACGAGCGTGTCCAGGGCGATGATGCCCCCGAGGCTGTGGCAGACGAGCGCGACCGGTGGCTCCAGTCCGGCGACGAGGGTGCGCAGGTCGGCGCGGACCTGCTCGCCGCGGGCGAGATAGCGCAGGATGTCCCCGGCGGCGGGGTGCGCCGCCTCGGTGAGGACGCGCCGACGGCGTACGACGGCGTGGGACGCGGCGGAGTTCGCGGCCCGCAGCAGCAGGGAGCGCAGTCCCCGTTCGGTGCCCCGGGGCGGCGCGCCGAGGGCTTCGGCGAGTCGGTCGGTGACGGTGTCGCGGGTGTCGCCGGTCGGCACGAGCGGGGCGTCGGCGTCCAGGGCGTCGGCGACGATCCGTGCGCTCAGGCTGCGGGCGGCGATCACCGCGAGGTCGCCGGCGTCGAGGGACTCGGCGGCCGGCGCGAGCAGGGGGTGGCCCGCCAGGTCCGTCGCGGCCCGCGCCAGGCCGGGACCCAACTCGGCGGCGGGGGCGTCTCCTTCGGCGGCCAGTGCGGTCAGCCGTGCCCGGAGTTCCTGGTGGGGCGGGACGGATCCGGGCGGACGTTCGACGACGGGTTCCGCGGTGGCCGCGGCGAGGGCGAGTTCGGCGTACGGATCGGCGTAGAGGGCCGCCCAGGCGGCGGTGGTGTCGTCGGGGGCGCAGGGGGCGTAAGGGGCGGTCGGTGCCTCCGACAGACCGCGCGCGGTGGCACCCGGTGAGGGCGGAAGACTCGCCCCACCTGCGGAGAGCGTGGCGCCGTGCGTGCCTCCCCAGTAGTACGGCACGATGCGAAGTCCGTCGCGCAGCGCGGTCAGCCCGGCCGCGACGCGCCCCGCAAGCTTCGAGAAGCCTGGTTCGCGTACCCCTGTCCCATGGATGAAGACGACCGCCGTCATGTGCTCCCCGTGACACCGGTGAAGTGGTGTGTACGACTTCCGTTCCTGCGTCAAGTTACCAGTACCATAAGGAGGTTGGGGTCGAGCACACATGCGAAGACCCTCCCTCGGCCGGAACCGCGGCCTCGACAACCGGACACCAGGGGGACCCGTGAGCCCTGACGCGATGGTCATGCACGTCGTGGGAGCCTCGGCCCTGATCCTGGTGGCCGCGCACACGGCGGGCTGGCTGGCCAGGATGCTGAAGCAGCCGTACATCGTGGGCCAGTTGACCGCGGGCATAGCGCTCGGCCCCTCCCTGCTCGGCACGCTCGCGCCGGACGCGTACCGGACGTTGTTCCCGGCGGAGATCGGACCGGCGCTGACCGGGTTCGCCCAGTTCGCCCTGGTCGTCTTCCTGTTCGCCATCGGGTACGAACTGGATCTGAAGGTCCTCGGCGCCCGGGCGCGTTCGGCGGTGACCGTGGCGCTCGCGGCGTTCGTGGTGCCGATGGCCGTGGGCAGCGCGAGCGCGCTGCTGTTCCGGGACCAGTTGCGCGCGTTGGGGATGCCCCGGGACCTCTCCCCCGCGATGGTGGTGTTCGCCGGGGTGGCCCTGTCGATCACGGCGGTGCCGGTGCTGACGGCCATAGTGCGGGAGAACGGCCTGGCCTCCACCGTGCCCGGGATCGTGGCGGTGTCCGCCGCCGGGCTGCTCGACGTGGTCGGCTGGACGGTGCTGGCCGGCGCCCTGATGGACGGCGGGAGCGGTGATCACGCGATCGGGTGGCCGTTGCGGGTGCTGTTCGCCGTCGGTTTCGTCGCACTGATGGCCCTCGTGGCCCGCCCCCTGCTGCGCCGGCTCCTGTGGGGCACCCGCATGGAACCCTCGCTGCGGTTGGCGCTGCTCATCGGCTTCGCGCTGGGCTCGGCCTGGGTCACCCAGGCCATCGGACTGCACGTCATCTTCGGCGCGCTGCTCGCGGGCGCCGTGGTGCCCCGGGAGGAGGGCGGCACGCTCGATCCGGATCTGCTGCGGCCGCTGCACGACGTCGGTTCGCTGCTGCTGCCGTTCTTCTTCGTCGTCTCGGGGCAGTCCGTCGCGCTCGCCGGCATGGACGCGACCGGCTGGACGGTCCTGCTGGTGGTGACGGCACTGGCCGTCGTCACGAAGATCGGCAGCGGCACGCTGGCGGCCCGGCTGACCGGGCTGGACCGCCAGGACGCGCGGACCGTGGGCGTCCTGATGAGCACCCGCGGTCTGACCGAGCTGATCGCCCTCAACGCGGGCCTGCAGGCGGGCCTGTTGAGCGAGCCGCTCTACACGATCCTGGTCTTCATGGCGCTGGCCACGACCCTGTTCACCCAGCCCCTGCTGCTCCTGGTCCGCCGTCTCGGCGAACGGGAGCTGCGCCGCGTCGCGGAGCGGCCCGTCGGCCGGCACTCCCAGGACGGCACGGCGACGGAGCCCGTGGGCGACCTGAGCTGACCGGCCGCCCCGGGCGCGTGACCGCTACAGCGGCATCGGGGCCATGTCGCATTCGATACGACGGCGCTGCCGGGCCGCGATGAGCCACGGGTGGTCGGCCTTGACCACCCGGCTGAGGCCCTCCACCGCCCGGCGCTGCAGCTCGTCCGCCTCCGTGCCGCGGCCGAGTCCGCGCAGGTCGAGGGCGAGGTTGGCGGTGCAGGAGAGGGTCAGCGGGTGCTCCGCGCCGGCCACCTCGGCCAGCAGCGGCAGGTTCGCCTCGTCGATCTCGTGCGCGCGGTCGAAGTCGAGGCGGGCGTAGGCCGTGTTGGCCTGGCCGATGGCGACGGTGAGCCGGGTGATGTGCCGCTCGCCCACCGTGCGGCCCAGCCGCTCGGCCGCGTCGTCCTCCAGCTCCTGCGCCTCGTCCAGGGCGTTGAGCGCCCGCAGGGTGGCGGCCAGGTTGGCCTTGGTCAGCAGGGTGTACGCGTGGTCCTCGCCGAGCCGCTGCTCGTAGCGGCGCAGGGTCACCTCGGCCAGCTCACGGGAGCCTTCCAGGTCCCCGGCCAGCCGCCGGTCGACGGAGACGTTGGTGGCCGTGGACAGCGCGTCGAAGTGGTCGGGGCCGTAGCGGGAGACGAAGCGCCGCAGGGTCTCCTCGGCGAGCTTGGCGGCCTCTTCGAGCGCTCCGTCCCGGCGCCGGCACACGCCGAGGTTGCGGGCCATGCGCAGGGCGAGGGGGTGCTCCTCGCCGAGCGCGTTGCGGGCCCGGCGGTAGGCGTCCTCCTGGTAGTCGCGGGCGCCCGGGTAGTCGCCGGACTCCCGCATGTCGATGGCGAGGCCGTTGAGGGTGTTGAGGGTGAAGAAGCTGGCGGGACCGAACAGCAGTTCGCGCTGGCGGGCGTTCTCCTGGTCCAGCGGCAGTGCCTCCCGGAACTGTCCGCACAGTCGCAGGTCGACGCCCCAGCTGTGGGTGCCGCGCAGGGTGGCGGGGTCGTCGGGGCCGAACAGGGAGCGGGCCAGCTCGGTGGCCTCCCGGCCGAGGTCCCGGGCCTCTTCGAACCGGCCCTGGTAGCGGCGGCCGTCGGCCAGCTCGCACAGGGCGTCGACGAGGTCCTCGGGGTCGACGTCGATCCGCCGGGAGACCTCCAGCGCGTTCTCCACGAGCGGGATCGACTCGGAGATCTGACCGACCTGACGCAGCAGGAAGGAGAACATCTTCGCCATCCGGATGACGTGGATGTTCTCCTCGCCGGAGGAGGCGAGCCAGGCGTTCCAGGCCTGCCGGGCGAAGTTCGCGGCGCCCTCGTGGTCGCCCCAGTAGTAGAGGAACCAGGCGGTGTCGTAGACGAGTTCGCGTACGTAGGTGTCGGTACTGGTGACGGCCTGCGAGGTGAGGATGTGGGGCAGCAGGGCCTGGTAGGCGCGCCATTCCAGCGACGAGCCGTAGGGGCCGGGCTTGGCGGCCGACAGCAGCTGGTGCGCCGCGTCCCGCATCTTCTCCCGCTCCTCGGCGCTCAGCTTCGCCAGGAGCACGGTCTGCAGCAGGCGGTGCATCTGGAGCGTGTCGGACCTCGGGTCCACCTTGACCAGGGAGAACTGGCTGAGGTCACGGACGGCACGGTTCAGCTTGATGGACTCGCGCAGCAGCGGGTCGACCTCGGGCGTGATGCTGACGCCCCGGCTGCCGCGCAGCATGGACCGCGGGATCGGCTCGGGGGCCATGCTGGCGCAGATGTCCAGCAGCTGGCGGGCGCCCGGGTTGTTCTCCTGGATCCGCTCCAGCGAGATGTCCCAGGCCGCCGCGACGGAGACCGGGTAGTCGGGGGACCGCTCGATCTCCAGGATGTCCGGGCTGCGCTCGGCGAGCAGGTCGAGGTACTCCCCCACGAGCATGCCGGTGACGCCGAGCCAGGCGCCGGCCTGCTCGACCGCGAGCGGCAGGTCGCCCAGCGCCTCGGCGAGCCGGTCGGCGTCCTCGTGCGACAGGTCGGGAGAGCGCTTCTTGAGCAGTTCGATGGACTCCGCGCGCTCGAAGACGTTCACCGGCAGCGGCGTGGCGACCCGTTCCCAGGCCCGGTTCCGAGAGGTGACGATGACCTTGCCGGGGCCGTTGGTCGGGAAGTAGTTGCGTACCGCCTCGACGTCCTCGGCGTTGTCGAAGACGAGCAGCCAGTTGTCGTACGGCGCTCCGCTGCGCAGTGCGTCCAGGACGGCGGGCACGGCCGTGTTGGCGGCGGGGGCGCCGATGCTGTCCTGGCTGGTGGGGGCGACGCCCAGCTGGGCCGCGAGGCTGGCGAGGGCGGCCAGGATGAGGCTCTCCCGCTCGGCGGGGATCCAGCAGATCACCTTGTAGTCGTACTGGTGGGTGTAGATGTACTCCAGCGCCAGCTGGGACTTTCCGACGCCGCCCAGGCCGTGCAGCGCGTGCGGCAGCACCGCCGCGGTGTCCTGGGCACCCAGTTGCTCCTCCACGGCCCTCAGCAGCGCCCGCCGGCCGACGAACGAGGTGTTCCGCAGCGGAACGTTCACCAGAAGGGCGGGCGTTGCAGTCGTGGTGCTCGGCATGAGCGGCTCAGCCTCCAGGGCCTGTTGTTCGGTCGCGTCGGTTACCAGGGGCACGGGGTCTCCAGAGTCGTCGGGTACGTTCGACGCTGGATCACTGCCTGCTGCGCCCGGGGGCAAACCGGCAGGCACCCGTTCGGCCGCAGCGGGCGCACGCGCGGGGGCGGTTCGTTTCATGCGCTTCGCGCGTTCGGAGTAGGGCCCCGACAGGGCGTGCATCACGGCCAGTTCGGTGCGCGCCCAGCCGCGCTCCTCCGGGTCGGGCAGCCGGGTGCCCAGCGGGTCGCCGAGGGCGGCGCGCAGGGCGACGCCGCGTGCTCCGGCAGCCGGCAGCTCGCCCACCACCCGGATGGTGTGGGCGAGTTGGCTGCGGGTGGTGGTGGCGAGCAGTTCCTCGCGGACTCCGTCGGCGAACTCGGGGCGGTCCTGTCCGGCGCCGTTCCAGTCGATCAGCCCGCCCATCAGGATCTCGGCGAGGTGGTCGGGGCCGGTCTCCGGCATGGTGCGCCGGCGCAACTGATCCACCAGCTCGAACTCGAAGGGCACGGCGGCGAGTTGGGTGGCAAGGCGGCGGGCGGCGGGGGTGGCGAGGGTGAAGAAGCGGCGTACGGCGGCCTTGGCGGCGTGCGGGAAGCGCGGGGCGCGCAGTCCGGGCGCGGGGGCGCCCTTGGTGAGGGTGCCGGCCAGCAGGACGGGCAGCGGGCGGCGCACTCCGCGCTCGCCGGTGACGAGGTCGGCCCAGGCGGCGAGGGAGCCGGGCTTCAGGGACAGCACGGGGACGGGCACCGCGCCGTCGCCGCCCTCGGGCAGCGGCCGCAGCGGGTCCGGGGTCCAGTGGCCGAGGGCGTCGTTGGTGGCGCCGAAGCCGCCGGCCTCCAGGATCGCCTGGTACGGGTAGAGGGAGGAGCGGTGGCGCAGGTGCGGCGGCAGCAAGTGCACGAGGGCGGTGGGGCCGGCGTGGGCGAGCCGACCGAGCAGGTCGTCGGCGGCGGATGCGGCCCAGCCGTGGGCGAGCCCGTCGGTGACCACGAGGAAGACACGGTCACCGCGGCCGTCGAGGAGTTCGGCGGGGTCGGCGGCGGCCGGTCCGGTGGGCCGGCGCAGGGTGGCGGCCCCGGTGCGCGGCACGTCGACCTTCACGGTCCGTACGCCCCGGAAGGCGCCGCTGTGTTCGGCGGCCCGGGCGAGCCGGGCGGCGGTGTCCTCCCAGATCCGCATGGTGGGGGCGGCGTCGATGAGCAGGACGAGGTCGAAGGCGGCGGAGCGGGCGGGCCGCAGGAAGGGCATCCACATGCCGTCCACGACCCCCTGCTCGGCGGTGGTCTCCTCGTCCAGCTCCAGGATGTCGCGGGAGGGGACCCGTCGGGCCAGCCGGTGCAGGGCGCGCGCGAAGAGGGCGGTGGTGCGGGCGGGGCCGGGCTGCGCTGGTTCGGCCGCGGGCAGCAGCGGCTGCCCCAGGCGCAGGCTGACGGTCCCTCGGGCGTCGGGTAACAGGTCGGACCCGTCCGCCGGTGTGGTGCCCCGGGAGGAGGGCCGGTCCGCGGGGTCCGGGACCGTCGGCGGCCGGAGGCCGGGTCCGTCGGTGACGCCCGGCCACCGGGGGCTTACGGCGTCGGGGGTGTTCGGGATTTCGGCGGGCGGGGTGTCGTCGGACGAGGACGCGTCCGGCCGGTGGGCGTCCTCGGAGTCCCGCGGGGCCGTGGCCGACCGGGGCCCGGGCGGCGGATCCTGACCCGGACTCGGCGGCCGGGCCGCACCGGCCGGACCACCGTGGCGGTCCCAGTGGGCGGCGAGCCAGACCGCGTCGGCGACCTCCTGCCAGCGGAGCGGGGACTGCTCCTGGGCACCGGGGAGCGCTGCTCCGTGCTCGTTCGTCGGGTCGACGGACTCGGGGAACACCGAAGGGGGCGACGACCCCGAAACGGGGAAGCCGTCGCCTGGCCCGGATGCGTGCTCCCTGGGATAGCCCTTCATTCAGCGGCCCTTCGCGAGGTCGCGCAGGAGCATTTCCACGAGCTTACGCCCGTCACCGTCCGCCTGGAAACCACCCGCCGTAGTCATCTGGACAGCATTGAGCAACTGGTCGAGGGAGTGGGTGCCGCCGGACTGGACGCGCTGGACGAACACGTCCACCAGGTCTTCGGTGCCCTCCGGGCGGACTCCCAGGTGCCCTTCCACCATGGCCAGAAGTTGCTCCCTGGTGGGTGTGCGCATCTCCAGGGGCAGGCAGCGCCGGCGGAAGGCCGCGGGGAACTCGCGTTCTCCGTTGCTGGTGATCACCACGACCGGGAACTCCCGGCACTCGACCCGCCCGTCCCTGACCTCGGCGTGCTCGCCGGGGTCGCTGGTGTGGACGCGCGCGGTGCCCGCGGCGTCGCGTACCAGTTCCGGGACTTCATAGCTTCCGTTCTCCAGGACGTGCAACAGGTCGTTCGGCAGGTCGATGTCGCTCTTGTCGAGCTCGTCGACGAGCAGCACCCGGGGTCGATCGTAGGGCAGCAGAGCCGTCCCCAAGGGTCCCAGAGTGATGAAGTCGCCCAGCACCGGCGGAAGTTGACGATCTCTTGGGGAAAGATCGGTGTTGACGCCCTCGGCCGGGACCGCCTCGGCGGGCTCCAGGGCGGACGCCTGTCCGAGGCCGGCCCGCCAGGCGGCGATGGCCTGGGCGCGTCCCATGGCGTCGTGGGCGTACAGGCCGTCCCGGAGCGCGGTACGGCTGACGATGTTCCACTCCAGGACCCGGCCCAGGTCCAGTTCCCGGGAGATCAGGTAGGCCAGAGTGGACTTGCCGACGCCGGGCGGGCCGGTGATCAGCAGCGGGCGGCGCAGCAGCAGGGCCGCGTTGACGACGTCGATCTCCTCGGAGCCGAGCTGCGGGGTGATGTGCCCGGGGCCCAGTCGGCGGTCGGCGGCTTCGGCGTCGGCGGACGGCACGGGCCGGGCGGGGCCGCCCCGGAACCGGCGCCAGGGCGGCGGCTGGGGCAGGTCCGGCGGGGTGGCCGGGGCGCTGCCCGTGCCGTGGAAGACACGCCAGCCGTCGGGTGCCGTCTGCTCCTGGGCGGTCATGCCGGTGCCTCCTCGGTGGCGAGATCGCCGGGGTCGGTGGGCTGGAAGTCGACGGGCCGGGTGGGGTCGTCCCAGAGGAAGCCGATGTCCCGCAGGACGAGTTCGGCCGGCCCCTGGCTCTGGCTCTCGGCCTTCTTGCGCAGCCGGTGGATGGCCGTCGGGATCTGGGTCGGTAGCGGTACGGAGGCGAACACGGCGCTCATCTTCTGCCGGCCCGCCTCGACGAAGACGCCCGCGCGGTCCCAGACCGCGAGCCCTATCCCTTCCGCGATGGCGGCCTTGAGCGCCGCCTGCGCGACGGCATCGGTCGGCGCGTCGAGCACGACCGCCGTATGCATGGCTTCCCCGGCGAGCCTGCGATGCCACATCAGGACGCTGTCGATGTCCGGATCGGGCCACTCCTGGACGGACACGCCGTGCTGCCGCAGGGTGCGCCAGCGCTCCTGCCACTGCTCCCGCCAGAGGGGGTCGTCCGCACGCATCCGCTCCAGACTGCGCAGGTGCACCCCGTACTTGAGGCTGAGCGGCAACGGCTGCCCGTCGCCGATCCGGTACGTCAGACCGGCCACATCGTGGTTGAGGAGCTCGTACGGAAGGACGAACTCGATGTACATCGGCGGCTGTCGGCGTCCACTCGGCTGGGGCGCGCCGGGGGCCGTCCAGAGGCGGGCGCCCTGACGCAGCGCCGCTTCCACGGCCGGACCGAGGTCCTCCAGGGTGGTCATGGCCGGTTCCCCGGGCAGCGGGTGCCAGTGGCCGGGCACGGTGTTGAGCCAGGGGCGGACGACGACGTCGTCGGTGCCGTCCCGGGCCGGTTCGACGGCGACGATGACACAGCGCGGGATGTCCGGGTCGTAGGCCGCCTCGGCGCGTGCGGTGCGGCGGGTCTCCAGCGGTTCGGCGAGGTCCGCGCGCCGCGCCCAGTCGTCGACCCAGCCGGCCAGCGCGGCGCGGTGTCCGGGCACGGCGGCGAGCCGGGCGGCGCGGTCGAGGAGGAGCACGGCGGGTGGCAGGCCGTCCGCCTGCACGTTCCGGTCGAGGAGGTGGGTGAAGAGCCGTTCCGCGGACAGGCCGGTGGGCAGGTCAAGGCCGTTGAGTTCCTCGACGAGTTCGTCCCGCAGGGTGGCCGCGGGGAGGTCGCCCTTGGCCAGTACGGCACGGGCGCTGGTCTCGTCGTCGTAGGAGAGCGGGCCGATCAGGGCCGCCGGCGGGGCCGGGGCCAGTAACCGGTCGAGGAGCTGGTCGAGTTCGTCGCCGGCCGGCTCTCCTTCGAGGATGCGGACCACGTCGGCCAGTACGCGTTCGCCCTCCGCCTTGTTCAGCGCGGCGCGCACCAGGACGCTGACGTCCTCACGTAAGCGGACACCTCTGAGGTCTATCTGACGGCCCAGCAGATCACCGAGGACGAGGCCGAAGCGGAGCCGTCCCTGTCCGTCCTCCATGCAGCCCAGCGCGCACAGGGCATTGGTCAGCTCCAACAGAAGCGACGGGCCGCGCCCCTGCCCGGGTTCCTTCTCGGGTTCGCCGAACCCCGCACCTGACTCCACCGACACCGACTTTCCCCCTGAGCCGGTACATCTGCCTGACCGACCAGCGAAGTTAGCACGGCGACCAGCGGTTAACCAGGGACGAATGGGATCGGAAGCACGAGGTCCGGCCAGGATCGCCCCTTGCGGGACAACCCTGGCCGGAAGCGTTCGCCAGAGCGTTCGGGCGCCCTCCGGGCGGCCGGAGGGCGGTCGGCTTCAGAGCCGTGGGTCGACCGGCTCCGACTCCAGCGCCAGGACGCCGAAGACCGCCTCGTGCACCCGCCACAGCGGCTCGCCCTCGGCGAGCCGGTCCAGCGCCTCCAGGCCGAGCGCGTACTCGCGGATCGCGAGCGAGCGCTTGTGGTTCAGGAAGCGTCCGCGCAGGCGGGTGAGGTTCTCCGGGCGGGTGTACTCCGGGCCGTAGATGATCCGCAGGTACTCGCGGCCGCGGCACTTGATGCCGGGCTGCACCAGGCGCCCCGCGTCGCTGCGTACGACCGCACCGAGCGGCTTGACGACCATGCCCTCGCCGCCGCGGCCGGTCATCTCCAGCCACCAGTCGACGCCGGCCCGCACGGAGTCCGGGTCGGCGGTGTCGACGTACAGGCGCCGGGTGGTCTGGAGCAGGCCGGTGGAGTCGTTTTCCACGAGCCGGTCCAGCAGGGCCAGTTGCTCGTCGTGGGGCAGTCCGGCGAGGTTGCGGCCCTGGACGGCGAGGATCTGGAAGGGGGCCAGGCGGACGCCGTCCAGGCCGTCCGTGGTCCAGCAGTAGCGGCGGTAGGCGTCGGTGAACGCCGAGGCCGCGTCGGCCCGTTCGCGCTGGCGGGACAGCAGGTCCGTGACGTCGACGCCGCGCGCCGCCGCGCCCTCCAGGGCGGCCAGGGTCCCGGGGAAGACGGCGCCCGAGGCGGCGCCGACGGCCGCGTACTGGCTGCGCAGCAGACCGGCGGCCTTGAGCGACCACGGCATCAGCTCGGCGTCCAGCAGGAGCCAGTCCGTGGCCAGTTCGGACCACAGGCCGGCCTCGTCGATCGCCGTCCTGAGGCGGCCCAGGATCTCCTCCGTCACCGCGCCGTCGTCGAAGAACGGGCGGCCGGTGCGGGTGTACAGCGAGCCGGTCGGGCCGTCCACGCCGAAACGCTCGCGGGCCGTCTCCGCGTCCCGGCAGACCAGCGCGACCGCCCGCGAGCCCATGTGCTTCTCCTCGCACACGACCCGGGCGACGCCGTCCTCCTGGTACTGCCTGAAGGCCTCCTCCGGGTGCTCCAGGTAGCCCTCCACATGGCTGGTCGCCGTCGGTGCCATGGTCGGCGGCAGGTACGGCAGCAGCCGGGGGTCGACCGCGAAGCGGCTCATGACCTCCAGGGCCGCCGCCGCGTTCTCCTCGCGGACCGCGATCCGGCCCTGGTGGCGGGTCTCCACGACCCGGCGGCCGTGCACGTCGGCGAGGTCGAGCGGCCGTCCGTCGTGACCGCCGGGGGCCTCGGACCGCAGCGGCTTCACCGGCTCGTACCAGACCCGCTCCGCCGGTACGTCGACCAGTTCCCGCTCCGGGTAGCGCAGCGCGGTCAGCTTGCCGCCGAAGACGGCGCCGGTGTCCAGGCAGATGGTGTTGTTGAGCCAGGTGGCCTCCGGGACCGGGGTGTGGCCGTAGACCACGGCGGCCCGGCCGCGGTAGTCCTCGGCCCACGGGTAGCGCACCGGCAGCCCGAACTCGTCGGTCTCGCCGGTGGTGTCGCCGTACAGGGCGTGCGAGCGGACCCGGCCGGAGGTGCGGCCGTGGTACTTCTCCGGCAGACCTGCGTGGCAGACGACCAGGCGGCCGCCGTCAAGGACGTAGTGGCTGACGAGTCCGTCGATGAACTCCCGGACCTCGGCCAGGAATTCGTCCGAGGCCCCTTCCATCTGCTCGATCGTCTCGGCCAGACCGTGCGTGTGCTGGACCTTGCGGCCCTTGAGGTAACGGCCGTACTTGTTCTCGTGGTTGCCGGGCACGCACAGGGCGTTGCCCGACTTCACCATCGACATCACGCGGCGCAGTACGCCCGGGCTGTCGGGGCCGCGGTCGACGAGGTCGCCGATGAAGACGGCGGTGCGGCCCTCCGGGTGGACGCCGTCGACGTAGCCCAACTTGCCCAGCAGTGCTTCCAGTTCGCTCGCGCAGCCGTGGATGTCGCCGACGATGTCGAACGGGCCGGTGAGGTGGGCGAGGTCGTTGAAGCGCTTCTCGGTGACGATCGTGGCGTTGTCGATGTCCTCCACTCCGCGCAGGACGTGCACCTTGCGGAAGCCCTCGCGCTCCAGGTGGCGGACGGAGCGGCGGAGTTCGCGGATGTGGCGCTGGATGACCCGGCGCGGCATGTCGGCCCGGTCGGTGCGGGTGGCGTTGCGCTCGGCGCACACCTCCTCGGGCACGTCGAGCACGACGGCGATGGGCAGCACGTCGTGCTGCCGGGCCAGGTCGATCAGCTGCCGGCGGGAGTCCGACTGCACGCTGGTGGCGTCCACGACGGTACGGCGGCCGGCGGCCAGGCGCTTGCCGGCGATGTAGTGGAGCACGTCGAAGGCGTCCTTCGTCGCGCTCTGGTCGTTCTCGTCGTCGGAGACGAGGCCGCGGCAGAAGTCGGAGGAGATGATCTCGGTGGGCTTGAAGTGCCGTCGCGCGAAGGTGGACTTGCCGGAGCCGGAGGCGCCGACGAGGACGACGAGGGAGAGGTCGGTGACGGGCAGGACGCGCCCCTTGTGCTGAGTCTCGGTCATGCCGCCTTCGCCTCCTTCTCGGCCTTCTCGGTCTTCTCGGTGGTGGCTGTGCTCAACTCGAAGACGGCCATCTGGGTGGGCGGTCCCACCTCCGGGTCGTCGGGGCCCACGGGGACGAACTCCACGGTGTAGCCGTGCCGTTCGGCCACCGCGGTCGCCCAGGCGCGGAACTCCTCGCGGGTCCACTCGAAGCGGTGGTCGCCGTGCCGGACGTGGCCGGCCGGGAGGGTCTCCCAGCGGACGTTGTACTCGACGTTCGGGGTGGTCACGAGCACGGTGCGGGGGTGGGCGGCGCCGAACACCGCGTACTCCAGGGCGGGCAGCCGGGGCAGGTCGACGTGTTCGACGACCTCGCTGAGCACGGCGGCGTCGTACCCCTTGAGCCGGTTGTCGGTGTAGGCGAGCGAGCTCTGGAAGAGCTTCACGCGCGAGGCCTGCCGCTCCCCCATGCGGTCCAGCTTCAGCCGCCGGGAGGCGATGGTGAGGGCGCGCATCGACACGTCGGTGCCGACGATCTCGGTGAACCGCGGGTCCTTGAGCAGTGCCTGCACCAACTGGCCCTGTCCGCAGCCAAGGTCGAGGACGCGGGCGGCGCCGGACTCCTTGAGCGCGGCGACGATCGCGTCCCGGCGCTGCACGGCGAGCGGCGTCGGCTTCTCCTCGGTCTCGGCCTCCGCCCCGACCGCGTTGTCGATCTCCTCGACCTCGCGGTCGTCGGCCTCGGCCAGCCGCACCAGCTCCAGGGCCTCCATCGCCTGCCGGGTCAGCGACCAGCGGCGCGAGAGGTACCGGCTGGTGATCAGCTTCTGCTCGGGGTGCTCGGGCAGCCAGCCCTCACCGGCCCTGAGCAGCTTGTCGACCTCGTCGGAGGACACCCAGTAGTGCTTGGCGTCGTCGAGGACCGGGAGCAGGACGTACAGATGGCGCAGCGCCTCGGCGACGGTGAGCCGTGCGGACTCCAGTTCGAGCCGGACGTAGCGCGAGTCGCCCCATTCGGGGAACCGCGCGTCCAGGGCGACGGGCTGGGCGGTCACCGCCCAGCCCAGCGGCTCGAAGAGACGCCGTACGAGCTCCGGGCCGCCGCGGGCGGGCAGCGCGGGTACCTCCACGCGCAGCGGCCGTGCCTGCTCGGGCAGTTCCGGCCGGGCGGCGCACACGCCCCGCATCGCGCTGGAGAACACGGCGCTCAGCGCCACGGCGAGCAGCGAGGAGGCCGCGTACGGGCGGTCGTTGACGTACTGCGCGAGCGCCGCGTCGGGAGCGCCGCCGCGGCCCTTGCCCTTGCCGCGCCTGACCAGTGCCACCGCGTCGACCTCCAGCAGCAGCGCCGCCGTGCACCGATGATCGTCCGCCTCGGGGTAGAGGACGTGCGCCGTCCCGTAGGACGTGGAGAACGCCTGCGCCTTCTCGGGATGCTTGTGCAGCAGGAAGCCGAGGTCGGTGGCGGGTCGGTCGGCGGTGCCGGTGGTGGTGATGGTCAGGAACACGGTGGGGCCTCGAAGGGTCGTCCGAAGGGAACGCGCCTGGTGATCCAGGGTGTGCGTCCGTTCAACGTACAGGCAGGGCCACAGCGCGCACTCAGGATTTTCCGCCCGTTCCCGGCCCCAGCAGGGCCGCGAGTTCCCGTTTGAGGACCTTCCCGCTGGGGCCGAGGGGCAGCGTGGCGGCGAACTCCACGCGGCGCGGGTACTTGTAGGCGGCCATGTTCCGGCGCGACCAGTCGACGATCTCCTCGGCCAGGGCCGCGTCCGGCGCGGCGCCCGGCCGGGGCACGACCACCGCGCACACCTCCTGGCCGTAACGGGCGTCCGGGACGCCGACGACCGCGACCCGGGCCACGGACCGGTGGCGGGCGAGGACCTCCTCCACCTCGCGCGGGTACACGTTGTACCCGCCCCGCACGATCATGTCCTTCTTGCGGTCGACGATCGTCAGACAGCCCTCGGCGTCCTTCACACCGAGGTCGCCGGTGCGCAGCCAGCCGTCGACCAGGACGGCCGCGGTGGCCTCGGGGTCGTCGAGGTAGCCGGTCATGACGTTGTGTCCGCGGACCACGATCTCCCCGACCTCGCCCGGCGGGAGCAGGACGATCCGGTCCTCGGAGCCGGCCCTGGCGATCTCCGCCTCCACGCCCCGGACGGGACGGCCCACGGTGCCAGGGCGCCGGGGCCACGCGGGCTGGTTGTAGGCGACGCAGGGGGAGGCCTCGGTCAGGCCGTAGCCCTCGTAGACCGGACAGCCGAAGGTGGCCTCGATGTCCTGGAGCACCGGCACCGGCAGGGCCGAGCCGCCGGAGTAGGCCCGGGTCAGGGGCGGGCGGCGGGGGTCCCGGGCCGCGGCCTCCAGCAGCCCGAGGTACAGGGTCGGGACGCCCATGAGGACCGTGCAGCACTCACGGACCATCAGGTCGAGAGCCTCGTCCGGGGTGAAGCGGGGGGTCAGCACGAGGGTGGCGCCGACGCGGAAGCAGGTGCCCATGCCGCAGATCTGGCCGAAGGTGTGGAACAGGGGCAGGCAGCCCAGCAGGACGTCGTCGGCCTCCATCGCGAAGGGCGACAGGGCCGTCGTGTCGATGTTCATGACCAGGTTGAGGTGGCTGAGCAGGACGCCCTTGGGGCGCCCGGTGGTACCGGAGGTGTAGAGGATCAGCGCGATGTCGTCCGGGGCGCGGGACACCGGGGTGCCGAGGGGCTCGGCGTCGGCCGCGAGCGCGTCGAGCGCGTCGGGCCCCGGCCGCCCGGTGTCCCCGGCCTCCGCGTCGACCGTCATCAGCGGCACGTCGGCGCGGCGTGCCGCGGGCTCCCCCTCCCCCAGCAGCGAGCCCGCGCACAGCAGGAGGCGGGCGCCCGAGTGCCGGAGGATGTACGTGATCTCCTCGGCCTTCAGCAGCGCGTTCACCGGGACGACGGTCGCGCCGAGCGCGAGGACGCCGAAGTACGCCATGGGGAAGGACGGGGTGTTGGGCAGCAGCAGCGCGACCCGGTCGCCGGGGCCCACGCCCCGCTCGCGCAGCACCGTCGCGCGGCGGCGTGCGGCCAGCCACAGGGCGCCGTAGGAGATGCGCTCGGGTCCGGACACCAGGGCCGTGCGGTCGGGGCTGCGGATCGCGGTGTCGGCGAGGACGGAGACCAGCGAGAGGGTGGCGCCGCCCCTCATCGGTCGCGTCCGGGGGCTCCGCGGGTTCCGGTACGGCCGGAAAAGGGGCCGTGAATCGCGGCGACGGATATTTCACATTCGGTCATCGACACTCCGCTTCGTGCGATCACATCGAAAGGGAAAACGCGCACTGTGCAGGGCTCGCGGCGCATCCTACGATGAGGCGCGCCGAAGGGAAAGCGACAGAGAGCGAGCATGAGTCATGTCCGGGTACATGGATTTCTTCGCACGCCTTGCGCAGGAAACAGCCGAGCGGAAAAGGGAGTTCCTGGAACTCGGCCGCATCGCGGGGCGCTTCCCGGCAGCCGATACCGCACACCATGGCGAGATCTCGATCTGGTGCAGCAACGACTACTTGGGTATGGGGCAGCACCCGGACGTCCTCGCCGCGATGAAGCACGCGATCGACGAATGCGGTGCCGGTTCCGGGGGTTCACGCAACATCGGCGGGACGAACCGCTATCACGTCGCCCTGGAGGCGGAACTCGCCGCGCTGCACGGAAAGGCCGACGCGGTGCTGTTCACCTCCGGTTATTCCGCCAACGAGGGCGCGCTCTCGGTGCTCGCCGGACGGATCGACGACTGTGCCGTGTTCTCGGACCAGTTGAACCACGCGTCGATCATCGACGGTTTGCGGCACAGCGGGGCCGAGAAGTTCATCTACCGGCACAACGACTGCGCGCATCTGGAGGAACTGCTCTCCGGGGTCGATCCGCAGCGGCCGAAACTCGTCGTGACGGAATCCGTGCACTCGATGCGCGGTGACATCGCGCCACTCGCGGAGATCGCCGACCTCGCCAAGCGGTACGGGGCGGTGACGTTCCTGGACGAGGTGCACGCGGTCGGCATGTACGGGCCGGAGGGTGCCGGGATCGCGGCGCGGGAGGGCATCGACTCCGAGTTCACCATGATCATGGGGACCCTGGCCAAGGGCTTCGGCATGACGGGCGGCTATGTCACCGGGCCCGCCGTGCTGATGGACGCGGTGCGGGCCTTCGCCCGCTCGTTCATCTTCACCACTGCGTTGCCGCCCGCCGTCGCGGCCGGCGCGCTGGCCGCCGTACGGCATCTGCGCGCCTCCCGGAGCGAGCGGGACCGCCTTGCGGCCAACGCCGCGCTGACGCACGCCCTGTTGCGCGAGCGGGGCATCCCCTTCCTGTCCGACGAGACCCACATCGTCTCCGTCCTCGTCGGGGAGGACCGCCTGTGCAAGCGGATGTCCGCCCTGCTCCTGGAACGGCACGGCGCCTACGTCCAGGCCATCAACGCGCCCAGCGTGCCCAAGGGCGAGGAGATCCTCCGCGTCGCCCCGTCCGCCGTGCACGACGCCGCCGACGTCCGCCGGTTCGTCGACGCGCTGGACGGGATCTGGGGGGAGTTGGGGGCGGCTCGGGGGTGAGGCGGGCGGGTCGTGTCGCCGGCCTGCCGAACGGCGGGCCTATGCCGGGCCTACGCCGGACGCCGGGCCTACGCCGGACCTACGCCCGATCTACGCCGGACCGGTGTCGTCCCGGTGGTCGGGGCCCGTCGCGAGGCGGCGGGTCTCGGGGGATGCGGCCAGGATCTCGTCCCAGGTTCCCGTCGCCTCCACGCGTCCGTCCCCGAGGACGATCACCTGGGCCGCGGCGCGCAGCAGGGCGGGTCGGTGGGAGACGGCGAGGACGGTGACGGGGCTGTCGAGGAGTCTGCTCCACAGGAGGTGCTCGGTCGTGGGGTCCAGGGCGCTGGAGACGTCGTCCAGGACCAGGAGTTCGGGGCGGCGGGCCAGCATCCGGGCGATCGCCGTCCGCTGGAGCTGACCGCCGGACAGCCTGAGGCCCCGGGGGCCCACGACGGTGTCGACGCCGTCCCGCATGGCCGCCACGTCGGGTGCCAGGACCGCGGTGTGCACGGCCTCCTCCAGCACCGTGCCGTCCTCGTCGGGCAGGCCCAGCAGGATGTTCTCCCGCAGCGTTCCGCTGAACAGGCGCGGGTCCTGGGGGGTGTAGCCGCAGCGCGGGGGCACCAGGAAGGACGCCGGGTCGGCGATCGGCTCGCCGTTCCACAGCACCGCGCCCCGCTCGTGCGGCAGCAGCCCCAGGACGGCCTGGATCAGCGTCGACTTGCCCGCGCCGACGCCTCCGGTGACCACGGTGACCGAGCCGCGTACGAAGGTGAGGTCCACGTCCTCGACGCCGTGCTCGGTGCCGGGGTGCCGCGCGGTCAGGCCCCGGACGGTCAACTCCCGCAGACCGGAGTCCTGTCGGGGCGCGGGCACAGTCGCGGGCGCGGAAGGCGGCTCTGGCTCCGGCTTCCGCTCCGGTTTCTCGGCACTGACCGAAGACGCCGTACCCGAGGGCCTCCCCAGGAACGCCCCGATCCGGTCCAGCGCCACCGAGACCCGCTGGAGCCGTACCGACAGGATCCCGATCGAGGCCAGCGCCTCGGCGAGGATCTGGAGGTAGAAGGTGAACAGCGCGAGGTCGCCCACGCTGAACGTGCCCTCGTGCGCCCGTCCCGCCGTCAGCAGCAGCACCACGCCGATCCCCAGGGGCGCCGCGTTGCCGATCACCGTCCGCTGGACGCCCGCGAAGAGCTCCTCGCGTACCGCCGCCCCGGCCCGCGCGGTGTTCAACCGGGCGATGTGCGCGGCCACATGGTCCTCGGCGCCCGCCGCCTGCACCGCCTTCACGGCGCCGAACGCCTCGCGCAGGGCGCCCGCGACCTCGGCCGAGGCGGCGCGGGTGGCCCGCCGGTGGCGCAGGAAGCGGCCGTGGACCCCGGCGGTGACCAGGGTGATCAGGACCAGCAGCACGAGCAGCGCGGTCGTGACGAGCGCGTCGATGCGCATCATGACGGTGACCGCCGCGACCACGAACAGCCAGTGCGCGAGGTTGGTGGGGGCCCAGGCCACGAAGAAGCCGGTCTCGTCGACGTCCTCGCCCACCACGCGCAGCGACTCCCCCGGAGCCGTCCGGGCCGCGGCGCCCCGGCCGCGCAGGGCGGAGCCGAGCAGGCGCCGGCGCAGCCGTGCCGTCGTGGCGTACTGGACGTGGGGTTCCAGCCGGTTGATCATCACGCCGAACTGGAGGCACATCCGGGCCCCCTCGATCGCGGCCACCCAGGCGATGAGCGGCCAGACCCCGCCGCCCGCGCCGATCTCGTCGAACAGCCGCTGGAACAGCAGCCCCACCGCCAGGGTCCCGGCCCGCAGCAGCACCCACAGCCCGGTCAGGGTCCAGTAGGCCCCGGCCGACCCGCGCAGCACCGCCCCGAGCCGCCCGAACGTGCCCCGCGACCCGATGTCCCCCCGCGCCCGCGTCCCCGTGTCCGTCACCCGTCCTGCCCGTCAGCCGGTGCGCAGCAGTTCGTGGAAGCGGGAGGTCGGGTCGGCGGCGAGGGTGGTCTGTTCGCCGTGCTCGACCACGGTGCCCCCGTCGAGGACGAGGACGCGGTGCATGCTGCCCAGGGCGTGCGGCCGGTGCTGGACGACGACGGCCGTGCGCCCTTCCAGGAGCCGTTCCATCGCGGGCATGAGGAGCCGTTCGGTGTGGGGGTCGAGGCGGGCGGTCGGCTCGTCCATCAGGACGACGGCCGGGTCGCGCAGGAACACCCGGGCGAGGGCGAGGAGTTGTTCCTGGCCGGCGGACATCCCGCGGGCTCCGGTGCCCAGCACGGTGTCCAGTCCGTCGGGCAGCTCCCGGCACCACTCGGTGAGCCCGGCCTCCTCCAGCGCGGCGCGCACCCGGCCGTCGTCCACCGAGGGGTCGTAGAAGGTGAGGTTGTCGCGGAGGGTGGCGTGCAGGATCTGGACCTCCTGGGTGACCAGGGCGACCCGGCGGCGCAGCGCGCGCGGGTCGAGCCCGGCCACGTCCGCCCCGCCGACGCTGACAGTGCCGCGGGCCGGGTGCTGGAGTCCGAACAGCAGCCGTACGACGGTGGACTTGCCGCTTCCGGTGCGGCCGACGATGCCGAGCCGCTCCCCGGGACGCAGCCGGAAGGAGACGTCCCGCAGCACCGGTTCGCCCGGGTCGTAGCCGAAGAAGACCCCGTCGAGGCGGGCGCCCAGCGGCCCGTCGGGCAGCCGTCCGGTCCGGGAGGGCGCCGGGTCCACCTCCTCTTCCCCGTCCGTGCGCAGCAGTTCGGTCAGGCGCCGCACGCTGACCGCGGCCTCCTCCAGGTCGTGGAAGCGGGTGGTGACGGCCAGCAGCGGACGGCGCAGCAGCATGGCGTAGGAGAGGCAGGCGAAGGCCGTGCCGGTGGAGAGCTGGCCGCGGTCGTGCAGCCAGACGCTGACACCGAGGGCGAGGACGACGCTGACCGTGGACAGGCTCTGGACGGTGGCGGGCCAGCGGACCGAGACCCGGGCCGCGCGGTGCGCCCGCCGGTACAGCTCGTCCTGCCGGGCCTCCAGGTCGGCCAGGGTGTGGGCGGCGGCCCCGTTGGTGCGCAGGTCCTGGGCGCCGGCGAGACGTTCCTCCAGGAAGCCCAGGAGGTCGGCGGAGGAGGCCTGGCGGGCGGCGACGAAGGGCATGGCGCGGCCCACGAGCCCGCGCAGCAGCAGCAGGGTGCCGGCCGCGAACGGGGCGAAGACCAGGGCCAGTCGCCAGTCGAGCAGGAAGAGGGCGCCGAGGATGCCGGCCACCAGCAGCAGCTGGGCCAGCACCTCCAGCACCAGCGCGGACATCACCGCGGCGAGGCGGGTGACGTCGCCGTCGACGCGGTCGAGGAGTTCGCCGGGCGGATGGCGCTGGTAGAAGCGGGAGGGCCGGCGCAGACAGTGGGCCACCAGGTCGGCGCGCAGCCGGTTGGTGCCGCGCCAGGCGAGCCGGGCGGCCACGGCGTCACTGGCGACGGTCACCACGAGCAGCCCGAGCGCGGCCGTCAGGTACCAGGCGGCGACGGCCAGCAGGAGATCGGCGGGGCTCCCGGTCAGCGTGTGGTCGATGAACCGGCGCAGCATCTGGGGCGCGACGAGTTGCAGCCCCACTCCGAGGGGGACGAGCAGGGCGAGAAGGAGAACGGACGGCCGTTCCCCGCGCAGATAGCGGATCAGAACGGAGAGCTGCCGTAACGGGCTGCCTGCCAACACGTCCCTCCCCCGCGGCGGAAGGCCACAGCATAAAGTCGGCGGGCCGCCGTTGGGAATGACGCATACGGATGCGGAATACACGCCACCGCTTTTTTCTCGAAGCGCGGGCGACAGGACGCCGTTGCTGCCGATTCATCGCGCTGTTAGACTCCACGGGTCTTCCGGGCAATTCGCCCTGCACGCCGTCGCTGCGCACCAGTCATTCTCGGCCACATTCTCTGGCTTCCGTGTACCTCCGGACCGGCCGGTTTCTCGTGCCCCGCAGCCGACCGAAGCCCGAGGACTGCACCAGTACGGAGCACCGCCTTGAACGACCGGATATCCACGGACCAAGGGGGATGAGCAATGTCGGGTGACGCGCACGACGGGGCCGACAGCACAGGAAAAGCGGTGGTCACCGGTGCCGCGGGTTTCATCGGCTCCCATCTCGTCGAGGCGTTGCGGCGCTCCGGGACAAACGTCGTCGGTGTCGACCGAAAAGCCTCCTGGGCCAACCGCGAAATCCCGCCGACCGCCGAACGCGGATCCCTGCACGCCCTCCACGCCGACCTCGTCTCCGCGGACCTTTCGGCCTGTCTGGAAAATGCCTCCACGGTCTTCCACTTGGCCGCACTGCCCGGTGTCCGTCCGTCCTGGACGCAATTCCCGGAGTATCTGCACTGCAACGTGCTGGCCACCCAGCGACTTATGGACGCCTGCGTCCGTTCCGGCGTGCCCAAGGTGGTGATGGCCTCCTCGTCGAGCGTGTACGGCGGCGCCGAGGGCACGATGTCCGAGGACGACGTGCCCCGCCCGCTGTCCCCGTACGGCGTCACCAAACTCGCCGCGGAACGGCTCGCCCTGGCCTTCGCCGCCCGGCGGGACGCCACCCTGTCGGTGAGCGCCCTGCGCTTCTTCACGGTCTACGGTCCCGGGCAGCGCCCGGACATGTTCATCGGCCGGGTCATCCGCGCCACCCTGGAGAACACCCCGATCGAGGTGTACGGGGACGGCACCCAGATCCGTGACTTCGTCCATGTCTCGGACATCGTGCGCGCCCTGCGGCTCGCCGCCACGCGGTTCGACGAGGGCAGCAGCGTGCTGAACATCGGCACCGGGCACGCCGTGTCGGCCAACGAGATCCTCGCGCTGACCGGGGAGTTGACCGGCCTGACGCCGAACGCCCGCTACGGGCCCGCCCGGATCGGCGACGTACGGGCCACCACGGCCGACACCGGCCGGGCGCGACAGCGGCTCGGCTTCACCGCGCGCACGGACCTGCGCGCCGGGCTGGCCACCCAGATCGAGTGGGCCCGCCAGGTGCTCGCCCAGGCCCCGCCACAGGGGACCGCCTCGTCGGCCGGGATGGCCCCCACCCACCGGTCGTAGCCGTATGTGCGGCTTCGTGGGATTCAGTGACACCGGCGCGGGCTCGGACGACTCCCGTGCCACGGCCGAGCGGATGCTGGCCGCGGTGGCGCACCGCGGTCCCGACGGCAGCAGCTGGTGCCACCACCGGGGCATGACCTTCGCGCACTGCGCCCTGACCTTCGTCGACCCGGACGGCGGGCGGCAGCCGTTCGTCTCCGCGAGCGGTGCCACGGCGCTCGTCCTCAACGGCGAGATCTACAACCACGAGGAGCTGCGCCGCGAACTGCGCGCCACGGGCGCCCGGTTGCGCACGGGCAGCGACACCGAGGTGCTGGTCGAGCTGTACGAGCGGCACGGCATGAAGGTGCTGGAGCGGGTGCGCGGCATGTACGCCTTCGTGCTGCACGACGCGCGCACCGCGACGACCTCGCTGGTGCGCGACCCGATGGGCAAGAAGCCGCTCTACTACGCACGCGTCCCCGGCGGGATCGCCTTCGCCTCCGAACTCACCGCGCTGCTGCGCCATCCCGACGTCCGCGCCACCCCGGACGTGCGCGCACTGGCCGGCTATCTGACGCTCCAGGCGTTCTGCGCGCCCGACTCGGCCGTGGCCGATGTGCGCAAGGTCCGCCCGGGCAGCTGTCTGGAGTACTCCGAGGGGCGGCTGCGCGAAGTGGAGTACTGGCGGCCGAGACTGACCGCCGAGGGGCGGCCGCCGGGCCGGCGGGAGGCCGCCGCGCGCTTCGAGGAGCTGTTCCGGGCCGCGGTCGCCCGCCGGGTCACCAGCACCGACCGCCGGCTCGGCGTGCTGCTGAGCGGCGGGCTCGACTCCAGCGCGGTGGCCGCCGTCGCCCAGCAGCTCTCCCCGCACCGGCCGGTGCCGACGTTCAGCGCGGGCTTCGAGGCGCACGACTTCGACGAGAGCGCGCACGCCCGCGCGGTCGCCCGGCATCTGGGCACCGAGCACCACGTGGTCCGCATCGGCGGCCGTGATCTCGCCGAGGTGGTGGAGTCCGAATACGCCCGCGCCGACGAGCCGCTCGCCGACCCCTCCCTGCTGCCCACCCGGATCGTCTGCCGGGCGGCACGCGCGCATGTGCGCGGGGTGCTCACGGGGGACGGCGCCGACGAACTCCTGCTGGGCTACCGGTACTTCCAGGCCGAGCGGGCGATCGAGATCCTGCTGCGGCTGATGCCGGCGCCCCGGCTGGAGGCGCTGGTGCGGACCGTGGTGCGCCGGCTGCCCGCGCGGTCCGGGAACCTGCCCGCCGCCGCTGCCCTGGGGCTGCTGGCCCGGGGGCTGCGGGCCGCGCCCGAGCACCGCTTCTATCTGTCGACGGCTCCCTTCGGCCCGGCCGAACTGCCGGGTCTGCTGCGGCCGGAGGCCCGCGCGGCCCTGGTTGGGCACGACCCCTTCACCGAGGTTGCCCGGCTCCTGGAGGGCCAGCCGCAGCTGACCGGCGTCCAGCGCAGCCAGCTCGCCGTGGTGGCGCACTTCCTGCGGGACGTGATCCTCACCAAGACCGACCGCGGCGGTATGCGCAGCGCCCTCGAACTGCGCTCGCCCTTCCTCGACCTGGACCTGGTCGAGTACGGCAACGCGCTGCCCGTCTCGCTGAAGCTGCGCCGCTTCACCGGCAAGTACCTGCTGCGCCGGGTGGCCGCCGACTGGCTGCCCGAGGACATCGTGCGGCGCACCAAGCTCGGCTTCCGCGCCCCGCTGGCGGCCCTGCTCCGCGGCGAGCTGCGGCCGCTGCTGCTGGACACGCTCTCGGCGTCCGCGCTGGACCGGGGCGGGCTGTTCGACGCCGGTGCCGTACGAGTGCTGGCCGACGACCATCTCAGCGGCCGGCGCGACACCTCACGCAAGCTGTGGGCGCTGCTGACCTACCAGCTGTGGTCGCAGGCGCTGACCGTGCACTCCCCGTCCCCCGACTGCCTCGACCTGACCGAGGAGCCCCACCGTGCGCCCTGACCTGCCCCGCATCCAGGTGCTCTCCCCGCGGACCTGGGGGGAGTTCGGCAACTATCTGGCCGCCACCCGGTTCTCCCGGGTGCTGCGCGGCGCCGTCGACGCGGACGTGGCCCTGCTGGAGGCCGAGCCGATCCTGCCCTGGCTCGGCGAGGCGGGGGCCGAGATCCGCACGATCTCCTTGGAGAGCCCGACCGCGGCCGTCCGCACCGAGCGGTACATGGGCCTGATGGCCCGCCTCCAGGAACGTTTCCCCACCGACTTCGAGACCGACCCCGCACCCGCCCAGAGTGCCGAACTCGCCCCGCTCGTCGCCCACTTGCGCGAGACCGCGCCGGACGTGGTGGTCGGCACCAAGGGCTTCGTGGCCCGGCTGTGCGTGGCCGCCGTACGTCTCGCGGGACTGCCCACCCGGGTGGTCAGCCATGTCACCAACCCGGGGCTGCTCCAGCTGCCGCTGCACCGCAGCCCGCATCCCGACCTGACGCTGGTGGGGTTCGCCCACGCCAAGGAGCGGCTGGTGGAGGCCGCCGGCGCCGACCCGGACCGGGTGCGCGTGGTGGGCCCGCTGGTCGCCCAGCACGACCTGCGCGACTTCATGACCGACGAGTCCGCCGCCCCGGCGGCCGGGCCCTGGGGCGGGGACACCGACTCCGGGCGCCCCCGCCTGATCGTGTTCTGCAACCGGGGCGGCGACGTCTATCTGGAGCTGGTCCACCACATCGCCGCCCACCACCCGGACACCGACCTGGTGTTCGTCGGCTACGACGACCCCGACCTGGCCCGGCGGGCCGCCGCCGGCGCCGAGCGGCTCGCGCACTGGCGGTTCCACAGCCGGCTCACCCAGGCCCAGTACTTCGACTACATCGACCGCGCCTCCCGCTCGCCGTACGGGCTGCTCGTCTCCAAGGCCGGGCCCAACACCACGCTGGAGGCGGCCTACTTCGGGATCCCCGTGCTGATGCTGGAGTCGGGCCTGCCGATGGAGAGTTGGGTGCCGGGGCTGATCCACGAGCACAACCTGGGCCGGGCCTGCGCCGCGCCCGAGGACCTCTTCCGCACGGTCGACGACTGGCTGGCCCGGCCCTCGGCGATCGAGGTGCACAAGAAGGCCGCGATCGGCTTCGCCGAGTCCGTGCTCGACCAGGAGGCCGTGGCCCGCCGGATCGGGGACGCCGTGCGCCCCCTGCTGGATCCCCGGTGAAGCCCCGCGTCCGGCTCGTCGCCACGCCCGACGGGGTCCGCGCCGAGGGCGACAAGGAGGCGCGGCTCGGCCATGTCCTCGGGGGCGACCCGCTGGCCGAAGGCCCGCCGCCCGAGGGGGTCTTCGCCGCCTGGGAGTGGGACGGCGACCGCCTGCTGGCCCGCACCGACCGGTACGGCACGCACCCGCTGTACTACCGCGCCGGCGCCGGCTCGGTGGCCCTCTCCCCCGACCCGCTCGCCCTGCTGGCGCCCGGCGAGCACGCCGACCTCGACCACGACGCGCTCGCCGTCTTCCTGCGGCTGGGCTTCTTCCTGGGCGAGGACACCGCCTTCGCGGAGATCCGCGCGCTGCCTCCCGCCGCCACCCTGACCTGGACCCGCGGCGCGCTGGACCTCACCTCCGCGGCACCCCCCGTGCCGCCCCCGGCCGACCTCACCCGGGAGCAGGCCGTCGACGGCTTCGTCGACCTCTTCCGCGCCGCCGTGGCCCGCCGGCTGCCCCAGGGGCCGTACGACCTTCCGCTGAGCGGCGGCCGGGACTCCCGGCACATCCTGCTGGAGCTGTGCCGCCAGGGGGCACCGCCGCGGCTGTGCGTCAGCGGCGCGAAGTTCCCGCCGGACCCGGGGGCCGACGCCCGGGTGGCCGCCGAGCTCGCCGGCCGCCTCGGCCTGCCGCACCGCACCGTGGCCCCGCCGCGCTCACAGCTGCGGGCGGAGCGCTTCGCCAACCCGGCCCAGGGCATGGGCACGCTGGACGGCGCCTGGATCCTGCCGCTGCTGGCCTTCCTGCGCCGCCGCGGCGGCCTGTGGTACGACGGGCTCGGGGGCGGCGAGCTGGCCCAGAACCCGAGCATCCAGCTGATCCGCGAGACCCCCTACGACGCGGCCGCGCTGCCCGCTCTCGCCGACCGGCTGCTGGCCGCCGGCCGCACCGGAGCGCACGTCGAGCACCTCCTCGGCCCGCGGACCCGCGTCCTGTGGAGCCGGGAGCGCGCCCGTGACCGGCTGGTGCGGGAGCTGGCCCGGCACGCCGAGGCCGCCCTCCCGCTCGGCTCGTTCTTCTTCCACAACCGCACCCGGCGGTCCATCGCGCTGGCCCCCTTCGCGCTCGGCGACGGCCGCGCGGTGATCCACACCCCCTACCTCGACCACGCCCTCGTCGACCATCTCGCCTCGGTGCCGCGGCGGTTCCTGATCGACGGCACCTTCCACGACCAGGCGCTGCACCGGGCCTTCCCCGAGCACGCCGCGCTGGGCTTCGCCTCGGCCGTACCGCAGCGCCACGGGCCGGTGCTCGTCGGGCACCGGCTGGCGTATCTGCTGCGGCTGCTGGCCGAGGCGTCGTTCGCCGAACGCGGCTGGTGGCGCGACCCCGACCGGATCCTGCCGCGGCTGCTGGCCGCCGGCCGCGGCCCGGGGGCCCCGCAGCGGGTCAGCCGGCTCCAGCCGCTCGCCCTCTACCTGCTCCAACTCCAGTCCCTCGCGGCCGGCAGAGCCGCCTGAGACCCGCCCGTACAGCGCCACCACGCGTACGACCACCACCACCCGCACGACCCCAGAAGGACAGAAGGAGGGGACATCATGCGGAAGACACTGCCCGTCATCAGTACCGGTGCGGCGGGGGCCGCGTCGGGTGGCTGCTCGACGGCCGTCGCCCCGGCACCGGACCGCACGCGGCTGCCGCGCTGGCGCAAGCGGAACCTGCGCATCGCCCTGGTCCGCCACCACGACCTGTGCCTCAACACCCGTCAGATCACCCAGATCCAGAAGCGGGCCGGCGTACTGCCGCACCTCGGGCTCGGCTACATCCACACCGCGCTGAAGTCGGCCGGCTTCCACAACGTCATCCAGGTCGACACCCCCGCCCTCGGCCTGGACAGCGAGGGCCTGCGCAAGCTCCTCGCCGACTTCGGCCCCGACCTGGTCGGCGTCAGCACCACCACACCCGGTCTGCCCGGCGCGGTGGAGGCCTGCCAGGCGGCCAAGAGCACCGGCGCCAAGGTCATCCTCGGCGGACCGCACACCGAGGTCTACGCCCACGAGAACCTCTTCCACGAGTGCATCGACTACGTCGGGGTCGGCGAGGGCATCACGATCATGCCGGAGCTGGCCGAGGCGCTGGAGCAGGGCGAGAAACCCGAGGGCATCCGGGGGCTGGTGACCCGCGAGCACGACGGCGGGGCCGCTCCGATGGTGAACCTGGAGGAGGTCGGCTGGCCCTCCCGCGACGGCCTGCCGATGAACAGCTACTACTCGATCATGGCCCCGCGACCGTTCGCCACGATGATCTCCAGCCGCGGCTGCCCCTTCAAATGCAGCTTCTGCTTCAAGCAGGCCGTCGACAAGAAGTCGATGTACCGCAGCCCCGAGGACGTCGTCGGCGAGATGACGGAGCTGAAGAAACGCTTCGGGGTGAAGGAGATCATGTTCTACGACGATGTCTTCACCCTGCACCGCGGCCGGGTCCGGGAAATCTGCGCGCTCATCGGCGAACAGGGCCTGAAGGTGCGCTGGGAGGCGCCCACCCGGGTGGACCTGGTACCGGAGCCGCTGCTGAAGGCGATGGCCGGCGCCGGCTGCGTACGGCTGCGGTTCGGCATCGAGCACGGCGATCCGGAGATCCTCAAACGGATGCGCAAGGAGAGCGACATCGCGAAGATCGAACGGGCCGTCACCTCCGCGCACGAGGCGGGCATCAAGGGGTTCGGCTACTTCATCGTCGGCTGGCTCGGCGAGACCCGCGAGCAGTTCCGCGCCACCGTCGACCTCGCCTGCCGCATCCCGCTGGACTACGCGAGCTTCTACACCGCGACCCCGCTGCCGGCCACCCCGCTGCACACCGAGTCGGTGGCCGCGGGACAGATACCCGCCGACTACTGGGACCGGTTCGTGCAGGGCGAGTTCGACGCCCGGATCGGCTATCTGGTGCCCGACGCCCAGCGCCGCGCCCAGGCCGCCTACCGCGCGTTCTTCCTGCGCCGCGAGATGGCGAAGCCGCTGGTGACCCACATGGCCACGACCGGCCAGTGGCGCAACACCCTGGACGGTCTGCGCAGTCTGGCGAAGTCGACCTCCAACACCGACCGTGACTTCTGAGATCACGCGCCCGGCCGCCCCGGTGCGGCCGGGCCCTCCCGTCCGGCTCAACGAACCGCTCCCGCCCTTCGGCCGCAAGCGGTCGGGCGAGCCGCTCCCGACCCATCTGATCCGCACGGCCATGGCCCGCGGCTTCCGCCCGCCGGCGTCCTGGTCGGTGCCGGTGCGCCACGTCCTGCCCGACGGCCCGTCCGGCGAGGCGCCCCTGCTGGGCCACGCCCGGGCCGCCGCCGACGCCCTGCGCGCCGACGTGCCTCCCGCCCTCGCCCTGATCGCCCCGACCTACGTCTCCCGCGGCCCGCTGGGCGACCAGGAGAAGCGGCTCGACGCCCTGCTGGATCAGGTGGCCGGGCTGACCGAGGCCCAACCGGGCGCGCCCGTCGTGCTGTTCGTCGGCATGCAGTGGTCCTCGCCCGAGGAGGAGGACGAGTCCGTACGACGGCTGCGGGCGCTGCTGGCCCGGGCCCGCGCCCGGCTGCCCCGGCTGGCCGTCTGCGGGCTGTCCCTGCCGGGGCCGGGCAAGCCCCGCACGCTCAACGCGGCCGTCGAGGTGGCCGAACTCCTTGGCTGTGTCGGGGTCGGCTGGGTCGACGACGACGTGGTCCTGGAACCGGGCTGCCTGGCGGCGCTGGCCCGGGACTTCCTGGCGGGCGGCTGCCGGGGCGCGGTGGGCGCGACGAAGGTCCCGCACACCAAGGCGTTCGCCACCTCGCGGCTGCTGGCCCGGGCCAAGGAGATCGCGGCGCCCGCGACCGCCTATCCGCACGGCTGCTGCATCCTGGTGGCCACCGACGTGCTGTCCGGCGGGATGCCCGGCCGGTACATCTCCGACGACGGCTACGTCTGCTTCCGGCTGCTGGACCCCGAGGCACCCGATCCGCTGGGCCGGCTGCGCCTGGTCCCGGACGCGCTGTGCCACTACCACGTCGCCGGGCCCGCGGGAGAGACCCGCCGCCGTATCCGCCGGATCCTGCTCAACCATCTCGTCGACCTCGCCGACTGGCCGCTGCCGGTGGTCCGCCACTACTTCCGGCATCTGCTGTTCTCCGGCATGTGGCCGCTGACCGGTTTCGACGCCGAGGACGGGCGCCGGCGCGGGATCCAGAAGGCGGCCATCAAGTGGCTCTACTTCGCCTGGTTCGCGGGGATCGGCACGGAGCTGTTCCTGCGCGGGCTGACCGGCCGGCCGCTGTACCGCGTCGAGTGGGCCGCGTACTCGGCCCTCACCCCCTTCACCCCTGCTGACCAGGAGCGCCGATGAAGGTACTGTCTCTCCACTCCGCCGGTCACGACACCGGCGTCGGCTACTTCGAGGACGGACGGCTGGTCTTCGCCGTCGAGACCGAGCGGCTCACCCGCGTCAAGCACGACCACCGCTCCGACCTCGCCCTGGAACACGTGCTGTCCCAGGAGTGCGTGGACGTCGACGGCATCGACCTGGTGGCGGTCAGCACCCCGGTCCGCAGCGCGCTGCTGCGGATCCCGGACCTGGACCGGGCCATGGAGCGGATCGACGGCGGCGCGCCGCACCACCGGACCACCTGCGAGCTGCTGGGCCGCAGCGTGGACTGCGTGGTCGTCACGCACGAGGTCTCCCACGCCGCCCTGGCGGCCCACTACGCCGGGCACGAGGACGGCACGCTCGTCCTGGTCAACGAGGGCCGCGGACAGCTCACCCGCAGCTCCCTGTTCCGGGTCGACGACGGCCGTCTGGAGTGGGTGGCCAAGGACCCGCTGCCCTGGTACGGCAACGGCTTCGGCTGGACCGCGATCGGTCATCTGCTGGGCTTCGGCAAGAGCCCCAGCGTCGCCGGCAAGGTGATGGCCCTCGGCGGCTACGGGCAGCCGGACGCGCGCGTCCGCGAACAGCTGCTCGCGGTGGACCCGCGGGTGATGCACGATCTGGAGCTGGCCGAGCGGGTGCGGGCCGAGCTCGCCGGACGCCCGGAGTTCAACCCGGAGTTCGAGTCGGCGGCCCATGTCGTGGCCACCTTCCAGGAGCTGTTCACCGAGACCGTGCACGCCGTCCTGGACCGGCATGTCACCCGCACCGCGACGGGCGTCGGCCCGATCGCCCTCGGCGGCGGCTGCGCGCTGAACATCGTCGCCAACTCGGCGCTGCGCGAGAGCTTCGGCCGCGACATCGCCATCCCCCCGGCCTGCGGCGACGCCGGCCACCTCGCGGGCGCGGGCATCTACGCCCTCACCTACGTGCTGGGCCAGCGGCCCGAGCCCCTCAGCGTCTACGGCAACGGCACCGGCGAGGCCCCCGCGGACGTCCTGGCCACCCTGGACACCGCGGGCCTCAAGGCCGTTCCCTACGACGCCTCCGCGGTCGCCCGGCTGCTCGCGGACGGTGGTGTGGTGGCCCTGACGGAGGGGGCGGCCGAACTCGGGCCGCGGGCGCTCGGACACCGCTCGCTGCTGGGCAGCCCGGCCGTGTCCGGCATGCGCAAGCGGATGAGCGAGAAGCTCAAGCAGCGCGAGTGGTACCGCCCGCTGGGCGCGGTGATGCGTGACGAGCGGTTCGCCGAGCTGTACCCGGGCGGGCGGCCCTCGCCGTACATGCTCTTCGAGTACGACCTGCCGGAGGGGACCGCTCCGGAGGCCCGGCACGTGAACGGCACCTGCCGGATCCAGACGCTGGGCGCGGACCAGCGGCGGCTGCACGGGCTGCTCGGGTCGTTCGAGACGCTGACCGGGGTCCCGGCGCTGATCAACACCTCGCTCAACGGTCCCGGCCAGGCCATCGCGCACACCGCCCGGCACGTCCTGGACGACTTCGCGGACGGCGACGTCGACCTGTTCGTCTTCGACGACGTGATGGCCTACCGGGGCGAGCCCCGATAGGCCGTCGGCCGGCGGTTCACCTGCTCTCAGCGCACCAGGTGCCGCGGCAGCAGCCGGTCCAGCACGTCGTCGGTGTAGAGGCCGACGACGGGGACCAGTCCCGAGGAGGCCGGCTGCTCCCGCACCGCGTCGAGCGCCTGCGTCCGCAGCCGCTCCAGGAGCGCCTCGACCTCCGCGGCGGGGACGGCCCCGGTGCGCATCAGGTGGCCGAGGTTGCCCTCGCGCTCGCCGTGGCGGTCGTAGTCGGTGAGGTCGTCGGCGATGGTGATGATCGTGCCGAACGCCTCGGCGAAGCGCCGGGCGGGGTCCACGGACTTCTCCTGGCGGCCGCAGAGCGCGGCGAGCGAGCCGTAGCAGCCGAGGAAGGTGGCGCCGTAGGTGCTGGCGTTGGCGCACCACTCGTCGAGGTCGCGGGCCCGGTGGCTCTTGGTGCGGATCTGGCCGGTGCAGACCGCCGTGAAGTCCCTCTCCAGCAGGTCGGTCACCGACCGGGCGTCCGCGGCGAGTTCGCACATCTCCTTCAGGGCCGTCAGATGCAGATGCAGGCACAGACAGGCGAGTTCGATGCGGTTGAGCCCGGTGTCGTCGTCCATGAGGTCGTCGAGCAGCTTCATCGCCACGATGTCCAGGGCCAGCGCGCGGGCCACCGCCGCCCGCGTGTGCGGGTCGGTGATCCACTCGGTGAGGAAGTGCGGCACCCGCAGGTACAGGCGCAACGCGGCGGTGTGGGCGACGAGGTCGGGCGAGCCGCCGTTGCGGGCGACGAACTCCGTGACGTGGTCGCGGTTGTCGGACTCGGTGACCAGCATGGCCGCGGTGTAGTCCGCGGGCAGTGCGGCGGTCACGTCCGGTCCGCGCTGATCTCGGTGAGCGTCGTCCGCCAGTCGGCGTGCTCCAGCGCCCCGGCGAAGCCCACGTAGTCGGCGCCCGCCTCCAGATAGGCGGTGACGTGCTCCCGCCGGCGGACGTTGCCGCTGACGAACACGATCTGGTCGGGGTCCAGCCGGCGGCGGAAGTGCCGGACGACCTCGACGGGGACCTGGGTGTAGCGGGAGTACAGGTACACCATGTGGAAGCCGAAGCTGCGGGTGACCGCGATGTACCGGTCGATCTGCTCGGTGCCGACGGTGGCGACCGGCACGGTGCCCAGCAGGTCACCGGTCTTGTGGTCCTCGCCGAAGGTGAGGGCGACGGCGAGCAGGAGCTCGGGCCAGTCCTCTCGGTCGACCCGGACGGGCAGGTTGACCAGGGTCTCCAGATAGCTCTTCCACACGTAGTAGTCGTCGCGCGAGCCGAGCAGCGCCGGCAGCAGCAGCGCGTCGGCGCCGCGGGCCAGGGGGAAGCCGAGCCCCTTGCGCGGTGGGAAGTGCAGCAGCACCGGCAGCGAGGTGACCTCCTTGATCGCCGCCACGTACGGGTCCATCCGGTCCTCGAAGGACTCGTAGTCGGTGCTGGCGAGGATCACGGCGGGATAGCCGAGCGTGTCGAGGAGCTTGGCCTTCTCCACGGCCTCGGCCTGCGGCACCTTGAACGGGTCGATGATGTGGATGGGCCCCCGTTCGTGGTCCCGCAGCCGCGCGAGGACGTCGCCCTGGCCCAACAGCGATGGTCCGGCCGGGACTTGCGTGCGCTGGACGAGCTGCGGTGAGGTGTTCACCGGCATTCCCCCTTGTTGTCCGGCTTGTTGTCCGGTCGTGGCGCGGCTTGTTGTCCGGTCGGGCGCGGCGCGCGCCGTCATGCCCGGCCGGTCGCGCGGCTCGGCCCGGCCGCCGGGGCCGCCGCCGCGGCGTTCGCCCTGGCGAGGGCGGCGACTACGGACGCCGTGGTGTAGAGCGCCCTGGTGTCCAGGACGACGGAGCCCAGCGCGGCCTTTCCGCGCCGTCCGCGCTCCCAGTGCTCGCGTGCGTCGGGGTCGAACTCCATGGGGCCGGGCACCCGGCACCAGGCCGAGGGCCGCCAACCGCCGTCCTTCTCCTGGGAGTCGAGCAGATACGACACCGCCCGGCGGACGGTGTCACGGTCCTCGGGTGCCCCCGCCAGGACGGCGCGCAGGGCGAAGGCGGTGGCGAAGGCGGAGCCCTCCGGCTCCCACTCGGTGCGTACGGCACCGTCGGCGCCGATCCTGGCCGCGGCCCAGCGGGCGGCCGGGCGCACCTCGGCCGGCACGTCGGCCTGCGGACCGGCGGTGAGCGCCTCCACGGCGAGCGCGGTCGGGTACTCCCGGTCGGGCCACCAGTAGGCGGGCCATGCCCCGTCGGGGCGCTGGATCTCCCTGAGCCGGGCCAACAGCCGTTCGTGGACGGGCAGTTCGAGCAGTCCGGCGGCGGCCGCGGTGACGCAGGCGTGGCTCGCGTACCAGGCGTCCCAGCGGGGGGCCACCCGGTCCAGGAAGGGTGCGGCGAACTCCGGCAGGTAGCTGGAGATGCCGCCGTCGTCCTGGAGGTGCGCGGCCACGAAGCGGTAGCCCTCCTCGGCGCGGGCGTCCCGCGAGGCGTCCAGCGCCTCGGCCAGGCGCAGCACCCAGGAGGTGATGTCGGCGTCGCCGGGGACCTGGGGACAGTAGCCCCAGCCGTCGGACGGGCCGCGGGCCTGTTTCAGCAGTTCCCAGGCGGAGACCGCCGCCGCGCGTCCGGGTCCCTCGGGCAATTCCGCGAGTGAGGCCCCGACAAAGGCGGTGGCCCAGAACTGGCCGGGGCCGCGGACTTCGTAGTCGTTCCACCAGCCGTCCGCGTCACGTGCGGAGCGGAGGAATTCCGTCGCCCTCGACAGGGCTTGTTCCGTGGAATCGCCGAGGGGTAATCGCTGTGCACCGTTCACGAACTCTCCTTTCTGGGGAGAGGCGACGAGCCGGGCCACCGAACCGAGCGGCTGACGCCGTGTCGGCAGGACGATTACCCAACCCTACACGTGTTCGTATCGGCGAGACAGAGTCACTTTTCCTTCGGCGGGTTCCGCAAAGCATCGGGGGCCGGGACGGGCCCGGCCCCCGATGGGCGGACAGACGCTCGGTGGATTCACACGAATTGCATGTGCGTGCGTCGGCGCAATCGCACCGACAGGACGGCGCCGCTCGTCAGGACCAGCAACGCGGTCACCACCACGGCATGCGTGACGCCGGACACGAGGGAACCGCTGCCGGCGCCGTCGACGGCGTAGGTGATGATCTCCCGGGTCGACCAGAAGGGCAGGGCCTTGGCGGCGTCCTTGGCCGGGTCGATCACCATCTGCGCGCCGATGACGGAGATCAGCAGCAGGCTGCCCTCCAGGTCCCGGGGCACGGCGAGGCCCAGCAGCAGCCCGAGCGGCACCGCCACCAGCGTGGTCAGGACCAGCTCCAGGGCGACGGCCTGCGGGTCGGCCACGTCCTGGTCCACGACGACGACCACGGCGTACAGCGCGGAGATCAGCAGTCCGGCGGTGAGCAGGGCGAGGGTGCGGCCCAGGTACAGGTGCCGGGGCCGGAAGCCGGACAGGGTCAGCCGGGACTCGATCTCCCGGCCGCCGACGGCCGAGAAGAGGGCCGCGGTGCTGACCGCGAAGCCGACTCCGAGGCTGGCGAAGCGGATGGCCTGGCCCGGCTGGTCGTGCCGGCCCAGATAGAACACCAGCGGCACGAGCAGGAGCAGTCCCAGCACCCCGCGCCGGCGCAGCAGTTCCCGCAGGGTCATCTCGGCCATGCGCAGGGTGCGGGTCATCGGCCGGCCTCCTGGGCGCGCGGGCTGAGGTCCAGCACCTGGTCCACCTGGTCGAGCTGGTTGAGCATGTGGGTCACCACGACGATCGCCTTGCCCTGGTCGCGCCAGTTCCAGACGTTCTGCCAGAAGTCCACGTAGGAGCCCCGGTCGAAGCCCTGGTAGGGCTCGTCGAGCAGCAGGACGTCGGGGTCGCCGAGGGCGGACAGGACGACGTTCAGCTTCTGCCGGGTGCCGCCGGAGAGGTCCTTGGCGAGGGTGCCCCGGGCGACGGACCAGTCGAGCTTGGAGGCGAGTTCGCGCCCGCGGCGGTCGGCGTCGCGGCCGCCCATGCCCCGGCCCGTGCCGAACAGCGTGAAGTGCTCGCGGGGGGTGAGGAATCCCATGACACCGGCGTTCTGGGGGCAGTAGCCGAGGCGTCCGGTGATGGTCACCCGGCCCTTGTCCGGGGCGAGCAGGCCCGCGCAGATCTTGAGCATGCTGGACTTGCCGGCCCCGTTGCTGCCGACGATCGCGGCGACCTCGCCGGCGCGGACGACGAGGTCGACGCCGTTCAGGACACGGCGGCGGCCGTAGCTCTTGACGATCCCCTGTGCGTGCAGCCGGACGTCACGCCCGGCCGACGGCCCGGACGCCCCTCCCCACTGCTGTTCCGCGGGTGCGGAATACCTCATGCGTGCCACCTTCCTTCCGCCTTCCTTCCGTCGCCGCGACGAATGGCGCGGAATGGCGTCCCGTTAGCCTGCCACAGCCGTGGCGGCCGACCGCACCTGGCACCGGCCCACCGGACGGCGCGGAAAAATCCGGCCGACTCTTTTCGGTCGTTTCCCGGATCATGGTGGGGGCGAACCATGTGCGGCAGCAACGCAATTCGGCCAGGCCGCCGCCTTAATGGGGTGCGCCTGCCCGGCGGATTCACCGAACAGATACAAGCGGAACGCCAGCATTTCGGCCACAGATCAGAAACAGGGTGACCGGTCTTGTGATCACTTCGGAACGCCGGTTAGAGTACGCCCCGTCGAAATCAGCGCATTCCACGCATTGTGCGGCGGGCGCCTCGACGCTGAATTCCCCTTCGTCCGCGGTAATCCGGCGGAGGGCCGGAACGGGCGGTGCACGGGTTCGGCCGACGAAGGGACACGGATGCGCGGGGGCACCGGAGGCGGACGTTTGGCGTGGCAGCGCGCGGTGGCCCGCGGCTTCGATCCGCCGCCCGCGCCGCGGACCCCGGTCACCCTGGTCCGCTCGGGCCAGATCCGGGAGGATCCGGGGCCGCTGCCCTCCGGCGGACTCGGCGTGCTGCTGCCGACCTATGTGGCGCGCTGCGACCGGGCCGCGCAGGAGACCGCGCTCGGCCATCTCCTCGACGCCCTCGACGACGTCCGACGGACCCGTCCCGAACTGCCGCTGACGGTCTGGCTGGGCATGCAGTACGGCCCCGGCGAACAGGCGGAGGCCCTGGACCGGCTGCGCGGGCTGACCCGGTCCACCGCTCTGCCCGTCGTCGGCTTCGCCCTGCCCGGACCGGGCAAGATCCGCACCATCAACACGGCCCTCGAACTGTCCCGCCCGCTCGGTCACGAGGGCTGGCTGTGGACCGACGACGACGTCGAGTTCGGCCCCGGCTGCCTGGCCCGGCTCGTCGACCGCTTCCACGAACGCGGCCGCACCGGTGCCGTCGGCGCCCGCCTCGTCGCCCTGCCCCGCGCCTCGGCCACCTCCCGCACGATGGACCGGGTCTCCGGGGTCACGGTGCCGCCCGGTGCCCTGCCGGCGGCGGCCTGCATGCTCGTCGCCTCCGACGTGCTCGCCGGGGGCATCCCGGCCCGGCGGCTCGCCGACGACGGCCATGTGCTCTTCGAACTCCTCGACCCCGACGCGGCCGACCCCCTGCACGCCCTCGAAGTGGTGCCCGACGCCCACGGCAGCTTCTACCGCGTCGCCCGCACCTCGGACACCCTGCGCCGGCTGCGCCGCTCCCTGTACAGCCATGTCACCTGCACGGCCGACTACCCGTGGCCGACCGCCCGCACCTACCTCACCGGCACCCTGTTCCACGGCCTGTGGCCGCTCGCCGCCTGGGACGGCAGCGGCGGCACGGTACGCGGCCTGAAGCGCTGGACCGTCAAGGCCGTGCACCTGACCTGGTTCTGCGCGGTCGCCGCGCAGCTCGCCGCGCGCGGTGCGGCGGGCCGCCCGCTGCGGCAGGTGGCCTGGGGCGAGGAGGGCGACTTCCGCAGCCCGGCCGCCGAGGCGCGGCCCGCGGCGGCGCACACCGGACGCTGACACGGGACGGCCGCCTCGCTCGGCGGCCGTCCGCACGCCCACACAGGCGGTCGCCGGCAGCGGCGGCCCGGAAGGGAGACACCGTGCGGACACCGGCACAGACCCGGGCGGCGGTCACCGTCGTCCTGCCCCACTACGACTGCGCGGACTACGTGGGCCAGGCGGTCGGCTCGGTCCTCGCCCAGGACCGGCCCGACCTCCGCCTCGTCGTGGTCGACGACTGCTCGCCCGACGAGGCGTGGACCGCGGCCCTGCGCCCGTACGCCGGGGACCCGCGGCTGACCGTGCTGCGGACCTCCGAGAACGTCGGCCATCTGCGCATCAAGAACAAGGTGCTGGAGACCGCGGACACCCCCTACATCGCCTTCCAGGACGCCGACGACATCAGCATGCCCGGCCGGCTGCGCCGTCAACTCGCCCTGCTGGAACGGGGCAAGGCGGATCTGGTGGGCTGCGCCTACGAGTACATCGACGCGTCGGGCCAAGGCACCGGCAGGCGCCGGATGCCCCGCAACGGCAACCTGTGGATGCGGCTGGGCCGTTCGACGGTGCTGCTGCATCCCTCGTCGGTCGTGCGCCGCGAGGTGCTGGAGCGGCTCGGCGGCTTCGACGGCACCGTCCGGCTGGGCGCCGACACCGACTTCCATCTGCGGGCGGCCCGGCTGTACCGGCTGCGCAGCGTCCGCAGCGTCCTGTACCGGTACCGGATCTGGCCGCAGTCCCTGACCCAGGCGCCCGAGACCGGGTTCGGGTCGGCGCAGCGCCGGTCCTACACCGAGGCCATGAACGCCCAGGAACGCCGCCGCCGCGAGGCCCGCACCCGCGAGGAACTGCTCCCGCTGCTGGTCGCGCCGCCCAACGACGTCGACTTCCGCCTGGAACCCGTCGCGGTGGGCGGCTGACGGTGACGCCCACCGAACCCCCCGCGATCGGGGTCGTCGTCGCGGCTCCGGACGGCACCTGGGAGCCGGCGGTGCGCGGCCTGCTCGGCCAGTCCGCGCCGCCCGCGGCCGTCACCGTGGTGACCCCGGCGGCCCCCTCCCCCGACCCCCGGCTGCGCTTCGTGCCCTGCACTCCCGACACGGCCGCCGAGACCTGCGTCGAGGCCGCACGCGCCCTGTCCACCGCCTACGTCGCCTTCCTCCACGGCCGCGACGAACCCCTGCCCCACTTGCTGCGCCACCTGGCCGGAGCCGCCCGCGACGGCGCGGGCCTCGTCACCTGCGGCACACTCCGGCTGCGCCCCGACGACCTCGTCGACGGCATCGCCCTGACGCCCGGACTCGACGGCGCCGCCTACGCCGTACGCCGCGATCTGCTGGGTACGACGGGCCGGACGGCGGCACACGTCATGGTGCCGCGGCTGCTGGTGCGGCGCCGCGGCGGCGACGGGGCCGCCACCGTGTCCGCGGCCCGTGCCGCCGGAGCGGCGCTGGTGGAGGGCGTCCACCTGACCGCCGCCGTGGCCGAGCCCGCTCCGGCCGACCCCCGCCGCGGGCGCGCCCCGGACCTGGTGTCCGTGGTGATCCCCGTCCGCGACGGCGCGCTCACCCTGCCGGCGCAGTTGCGCGCGCTCGCCGCCCAGGAGTACCCGGGCGACTGGGAGGTCCTCGTCGTCGACAACGGCTCGACCGACGCGACCCGCGAGGTGGCGGAGAAGGCCCGCCCCGACCTGCCCGGGCTGCGGATCGTCGACGCGGGCGAACGCGCCGGCGAGGGCTACGCGCGCAACCGCGGCATCGCCGCCGCCCGCGGCGACCTCATCGCGTTCTGCGACGCGGACGACGTCGCCGACCCCGGCTGGCTCGCCGCGCTCGCCACCGCCGCGCGGGACGCGGACCTGGTGGGCGGCAGCCTGGACAGCAGCGTCCTCAGCCCCGCCTACGCCGACGAACAGCCGATGCCGATGACCGGGCAGACGGACTTCCTGCCCTTCGCGCGCGGCGCCAACTGCGCCGCCTGGAAGGACGTGTTGACCACGATCGGCGGCTGGGACGAGCGGTACCGGGGCGGCGGCGAGGACATGGACCTGTCCTGGCGGGCCCATCTGTGCGGCTACCGCGTCGGCTACGCGCCCGACGCCCGGATGCACTACCGGCTGCGCGCCGAGCTCACCTCGCTGGCCCGGCAGAAGTGGAACTACGGCAGGTCCGGCGCCCGCCTGTACGCCGCCTACCGCCACGCCGGCTTCGAGCGCCGGGACGCCCGGACCGTCCTGATGAACTGGTCCTGGCTCCTGATCCACACCCCGGACCTGGCCCGCTCCCCCACCCTGCGCCGCCGCTGGATCCGCTACGGCGCCCGCCTCTCCGGCTTCCTGGCCGGCAGCGCGGAGCGGGGCGTCCGCTACCTCTGACGCCCCGCTCCGCGCCCACGCCCTACGACAGCTGCGACTGCACCTGGGACGAGATCAGTTCCAGGTGGTCCAGGTCCGAGAGGTCGAGGATCTGGAGGTAGAGGCGCCGGGAGCCGATCTTCGCGTACCGGCCGATCTTGTCGACGACCTCGTCCGGGGTGCCCGCCAGGCCGTTGGCCTTCAGCTCGGGCACCTCGCGGCCGATGGCGGCGGCGCGGCGGGCCACCTCCTGGTCGTCCTTGCCGACGCAGACGACGAGGGCGTTGGAATAGGTGATCTCGTCCGCCCCGCGGCCGGCCTCCTCGGCGGCGGCCCGGACCCGGCCGAACTGGCGCTCGCTGTCCTCGATCGAGCCGAACGGCATGTTGAACTCGTCGGCGTACCGCGCGGCCAGCCGCGGGGTGCGGGTCGCCCCGTGGCCGCCGATGAGCACGGGGATCCTCGGCTGCGCGGGCTTGGGCAGCGCGGGCGAGTCCTTGAGGTCGTAGTACTCGCCGTGGAAGTCGAAGGTCTCGCCGACCTCCGTCGCCCACAGCCCGGTGACGATCGCCAACTGCTCCTCCAGGCGGGCGATCTTCTCCTTCGGGAAGGGGATGCCGTACGCCGTGTGCTCCTCCTCGAACCAGCCCGCGCCCAGGCCGAGTTCGACGCGGCCGCCGGACATCTGGTCGACCTGCGCGACCTGGATGGCGAGCACACCGGGGAGGCGGAAGGTTCCTGCGGTCATCAGCGTGCCGAGCCGGATGCGACGGGTCTCACGGGCGAGGCCCGCGAGGGTGATCCAGGCGTCGGTGGGGCCGGGGAGACCGTCCCCGTCGCCCATCTTCAGATAGTGGTCCGAGCGGAAGAATGCGTCGAACCCCAGGTCTTCCGTGGCCTTGGCGACGGCGAGGAGGGTGTCGTACGTGGCGCCCTGCTGGGGCTCGGTGAAGATGCGGAGATCCATGCACCCATCATGCATGTCGCCTCTCACGCCTCAGGACTCCGGCAGGGCCACGGAGAACAGCGGACCCTGCGCGTTCGGGTCCTCGGACCCGTTGTAGCTCACCGTGCCGCCCTTGCGGCCCACGTCGAGGACGAGATACCCGGTGGCCGACTGTCCCGGCCGGTAGGTCGCGTCGAGGGCCCGCCCGTCGCCGGAGCCGGCCGGCGTGGAGGCGTCCTGGGCGGCCGTGTCGGTGTCCTGCCACTCCATGACGCCGTACGTCATGACCCTCGCGGGTGCGTCGCCGATGTTCTTCAGCGTCAGCGACAGCTTGACGAACTGCCCGTTCTCCGGCCCGCCGCCCACGTCCACCTCGTCCGGTGTCACGTACTCGGCGCCGACGACCTCGACGGACATCCTCGACGTGACCTGGTAGGTCTCGCCGTCCGCGCCCAGTTCACCGGTCTCGAACTCGCCCTTCTCCCCGACCTTCAGGACGGGACCGGCGGAGGACACCTTCCCCGCCGACGCGTCCTTCTCGGCGGCGGGCGGTGCCGAGGCGTCCGGCTTCGGTCTCGCCGTCAGCGCGTCCGACGAACATCCCGTCAGCAGAACGGCGGACAACAGCACGGCCGGCACGCGGGCACGGCGAATGTAGGCGCGCATGGCGCTTCCCCCCAGACTCAGTGGCCCCCCTGGCCACACGGAGCAGAAAGCGTAAGGCACGGGCGGAAGATGCTCCGGCGGCGGCGCCCCTGTCCCCGGTCGGGTGAAAATCCGTCAACGCCGTACGCGGGGGGCGACCTCGCCAGTGACCCGCCCCGGTGGTGATCGTTGGCTCGGGCGGAGCCGGACCGTCCGGCGCCCCGCCACCGGACGGTCGCCGCCGGGGCGTCATCCCTCACCCGCGTCGGCCTCCCTCGGGGGCCTTGGGCCTAGGAGGCCGTCATGTCCGAAGAAACCGTGCCGCTCGCTGCGGGGGCCGGACAGCCGAAGGGGCTGTTGCAGCAGATGGAGGAGCTGATGGCGGCGCTGAACGCGGACCTGTCGGCCCTGGACGCGGATCTTCAATCGGCCGGGGGGAGCGAGCGGGGGGTTGGTGCGGAGGAGCGGGACTGATCCTCTGGGGTTGCACTGTGCCCGGGGCTGTTGCCGGCGGGGGTGGGGGCGCTCGCCGGCGCTTTGCGGGTGCCGCCCCAGCGGCACGATTGCCCGCAGCTGAAGCGGACGGCAACTGCACCCACCTAAGGGGCGCGGGGCTGTATCGATGTGCGGCTCCGCCGCGTGGGCGCGACCAGCCCCCACCGGACCGCAGTCGCACACGCACCCACAGCCCCCGCACCGTAGGCGCACACCGCACCGCTACGCCGGTAACGCCTCATCCCGGTCCGTAAGCTTCCGCAGCATCTCCACGACCCGGTCCCGCGCCTCGTCCGCCGCGTCGATCGCCTCCATGCACTGCCAGTACGTCCGCTCGTCGTCCGCCGCGGAGGCGAGGCCGACGAGGGCGATGCCGACCTCGCCGAGGAGACCACCGAGGCAGAGGAGGGCCTGCCGGGCGTCTCCCAGTTCGGTGAGCTGGGCCGCCCGCAGGGTCTCGGTGTCGATCTCGGGGGGATCGAGCACCCCGCAGCCCCGGCCCGCCAGTTCGGTCAGTCCCAGGGCCTCGCCTCTGAGTTCGGGCGGGCCGGAGACCGCGAGGCGGCTGCCTATCGCCTGGGCCAGGGCCTGCGCCTGCCATATCTCCGCCATGATCTGCGGCGCCCCGCCACTCCCCGCCAGGGCACGTCTGCTCGTCACGATGAGCCGCACCGCGTCCATGCGCTGTCCCCGTCTGCTCCCGACGCGCCTCGGCACGTCCGCCCGAACTCCCTTGTCCACTACCCAGAGTGAGGGCGCCTGAGACGAAAAGCCAGAGGAAGGCGGAAATCTTCGGACAACGAATCGGTTTCGGACAGGCGAACAACTCCGGAGAGTGATAACGGAGTTGAGGATTCTACGGCGCCGGGAACCTCCGCTCGTTCCGGTCGATCTTCGCTTCCAGGGCGGCCAGCGGGTCGATGCCGAGCACCTCGCACAGTTGCAGCAGATACGCCAGCACGTCGGCGACCTCGTCCGTGACGCGGTGCGCCGTGTCCGGGTCGGCCATGACGCGGGTGGACTCCTCGGGCGTCAACCACTGGAAGATCTCGACCAGTTCGGAGGCCTCCACGCTGAGCGCGGCGACGAGGTTCTTGGGGGTGTGGTACGGCTGCCAGTGGCGCGCGGCGGCGAACTCGGCCAGCCTGCGCTGGAGTTTCGCCACGTCGAGAGGTTCGGTCACGGCTTCAGGTGTACCACCGTGACCCCCTCCAGCCCGGCTGCCCAGGACGCGTCGCCGACCGCGCCGACGAGCCGGATGTGCCCGCGTTCACACATGCGGGAGGCGAGCCGCAGCAGTTCGAGCCGCTGCCTTGGGTCCATGCCCCGGTCGAGGTTGTCGGCGAGCACCGTGAGGGTCTGCATGGCCGCCGGTACCTCCTTGGCGGTGTCGACCTCCAGGACGCCGGGGCCGGTGAGCAGCACCAGGGCGAGGGCCGCGTACCGCAGTTCGCCGTCGCCGAGCCGCCCGAAATCCGACCGGTTCCCGTCGCCCCGGTCGAGCAGCGCCCGGACCGTTCCCGTACCGCCCGGGACGGCGAGGACGTCCGTGACGGGGCCCGCGCATCCGGCGTCCAGGGCGGCGATCAGGTGCGCGTGCCGCCGTCCGCACTCCGCGCGGGTGCGCCACAGGACGTCGGCGAGGTTGTCGCAGCCGCCGAGCAGCCGTCCGGAGCCGGTGGGGACGGGGGCGCGCATCCGGCCGGGGCGCGGATCGCAGGCGAAGACGGAGCGCAGGGCGACCACCATCTGCTCGGCGGCGGCGAGCACCCTGCGCTGTCCGTCCGTCCGGCCGGCGACGTGCAGCGGGAGCAGGGCCGTGCCGAGGCGGTCGTCGGGCAGCGGGGCGCGGGTGACCGGTGACTGTCCGGCGGTGTGCCAGGCGGCCTGGACCCGGCGCCGGTCCGGATCGCGCAGGGCGGTCTCCAGCAGGACCAGTCCGCCCGCGCTCAACCGCTCCCCCATCACCCGCAGCGTGGGTTCGACCTGGACGGCGACGTCGAGCCGGACCGGGCCCTCGGGGCCGTCGGCCGTGCAGCCGATGCGGAATCCGCGGCGGCGCTGGGCGTCGGGGCGGGCCCGTTCGGGGACGCAGGCGACCGGGTCGGGGAACACCTCGTCCAGCGCGCCACCGCCACCGAGCCCGGCCAGCGCCCCGAACGCCCGTAACGCGGTCGTCTTGCCACAGCCGCTGGCACCGGCGAACAGGGTGAGCCGACCGAGCGGAAAGGCGGCACGGCGGTGCGCGGCGAAGGAGGTCAGCCGCAACTCGGTGAGCCGGGGCCGCTCGGCGCGGTCCCCATCCCCACCGGACGCCACCGGGCCCGGTGAGGGCCGTACGGGAGACACGGGCGAGGACGGCACGGAGGACAGGGACGACACGGGGGACGCGGACGGGATGGGGGACGCGGACGGCACGGGGGACGCGGTCATATGCGGACGGTAGGACTCCGCCGCCGGGGCGAACCGTTTTACCCCGACGATCTTCCTACGATCGAGGGACCGGGCCCGTGGACAGCACCCTCACACCCCCGGCATCCCCGCCCCCTCCATCAGCCCCGTCACCTCCGTGCCGGCCGGCGTGAGAAGGAACACGTTCCGGTCGACGCGGTGCATTCCGCTCGCGAGGCCGAAGACGACGCCCGTGCTGAAGTCCAGGACGCGCTTGGCGACCTCGGTCTCCGCGCCGGTCAGGTCGAGCAGGACGGGTATGCCCGCCATCAGCGTCTCGGCGACGTCGCGGGCGTCGGCGAAGACACTGATCCGAAGGACGACGAACCGGCGCCGCGCCTCGGTCACGGCCTCCGGCAGGGACCGGTGGTCCACCGCGGACGGCCAGGCGTCCCGGCCCCTCAGCGGCACGACCTGGGCGAGCCCCTCCCACTGTTCGTCGGTGACATCGTGGCTGTTCACCGGCATGCTCCGTCCCCTGCTCGCACTGCTGTCTGCATCGGGCAATTCTTACGCATGGTCACCCGTTCGGCCGAACGCGACACGCTCCGCGACCGCGCCACGCCTCACACCGGCCACGGGACGGGTGTGTGGTGCGCGTAACTCCTCAAGATCGAGCCATGTCACATCGGCGTAACGGGCAATTCGTACCGTCGAGGGCATGACGACGACCCCCCACGCGCAGCGGACCCAGCAGATACGGACGGTCTGCTCGTACTGCGGGGTGGGCTGCGGCATCGTCCTGGACGTCGGCATGGGGCCGGACGGCCGGCGCACGGTGCTGAAGGCGTCCGGGGACAAGGCGCATCCGGCGAACGCGGGACGGCTGTGCACCAAGGGGGCGACGACGGCCGAGATGCTCGCCGCGCCCGGTCGGCTGAGCACCGCGCTGGTGCGGGAGGACCGGGCCGAGGAGCCGGTGCCCACGCCCGTGTCCGACGCGATCGCCGAGACCGCGCGACGGCTGCGGACGATCATCGACGAGCACGGTCCCGACGCGGTCGCCTTCTACGTGTCCGGGCAGATGAGCCTGGAGGCGCAGTACCTGGCCAACAAGCTGGCCAAGGGCTTCGTGCGGACGAACCAGATCGAGTCGAACTCCCGGCTGTGCATGGCGAGCGCGGGCGCGGGCTACAAGCTGTCGCTGGGGGCCGACGGGCCGCCGGGATCGTACGAGGACTTCGACCACGCGGATGTCTTCCTCGTCATCGGCTCGAACATGGCCGACTGCCATCCGATCCTCTATCTGCGGATGATGGAGCGGGTCAAGGCAGGGGCCAAGCTGATCGTCGTCGACCCGCGGCGCACCGCCACGGCCGCCAAGGCGGATCTGTTCCTCCAGGTCAGGCCGGGTACCGACCTCGCTCTCCTCAACGGGCTGCTGCACCTGCTCGTGGAGAACGGGCACACCGACCCCGAGTTCGTCGCCGCGTACACCGAGGGCTGGGAGGCGATGGAGGATTTCCTCGCCGACTACCCGCCGGCCACGGTCGCGGAGATCACCGGGATCGCCGAGGAGGACCTCAGGGAGGCGGCGCGGCTGATCGGCGCGGCCGGTGAGTGGATGAGCTGCTGGACCATGGGGCTCAACCAGTCCACGCACGGCACCTGGAACACCAACGCCCTGGTCAACCTGCACCTCGCCACCGGCGCGATCTGCCGTCCGGGCAGCGGCCCCTTCTCCCTCACCGGCCAGCCGAACGCGATGGGCGGCCGGGAGATGGGCTACATGGGACCGGGCCTCCCCGGCCAGCGCTCGGTGCTGGTGGACGAGGAACGGGCCTTCGCCGAGGAGGTCTGGGAGCTGCCGCCGGGCACGCTGCGCGCGGACGGCGTCGGCAAGGGCACGGTCGAGATGTTCCGGAAGATGGCCGACGGGGAGATCAGGGCCTGCTGGATCATCTGCACCAACCCGGTCGCCTCGGTCGCGGGCCGCCGTACCGTCATCGAGGGCCTGGAGGCCGCCGAGTTCGTCGTCACCCAGGACGTGTACGGGGACACCGAGACCAACGCGTACGCCGATGTCGTCCTGCCCGGCGCGATGTGGACCGAGGCCGAGGGCGTCTTCGTCAACAGCGAGCGCGACCTCACCCTGACCGCCGCCGTGTCGGACCCGCCCGGCGAGGCGATGGCGGACTGGCGGCTGATCGCGGCCGTGGCCCGGGAGATGGGCTACGAGAAGGGGTTCTCCTACGACAGTGCCGAGGACGTCTTCGAGGAGATCCGCCGCTTCCACAACCCCGTCACCGGCTGGGACCTGCGCGGGGTGAGCTACGAGCGGCTGCGGTCGACGCCCGTGCAGTGGCCGTCCGCCGCGGAGGACGGGCCGGAGCGCAATCCGATCCGGTATCTGGCCCAGGAGGGCGGACTGCGCTTTCCGACGGCGAGCGGGCGGGCCGTGTTCCACGCGCGGCCGCATCTGCCGGCCGCGGAGATGCCGGACGACGACTACCCGTTCGTCCTGAACACCGGGCGGGTGCAGCACCAGTGGCACACGCTGACGAAGACCGGGAAGGTGGCCAAGCTCAACAAGCTGAACCCCGGACCGTTCGTGGAGGTGCATCCCGAGGACGCGCGGGAGCTGGGCGTCGCGGACGGCGACCGGGTCGAGGTCGCCTCGCGGCGCGGGCGGGCGGTGCTGCCGGCTGTGGTGACCGACCGGGTGCGGCCGGGGGCCTGTTTCGCGCCGTTCCACTGGAACGACCTGTTCGGTGAGTATCTGAGCGTCAACGCGGTGACGAACGACGCGGTCGACCCGATCTCGTTCCAGCCGGAGTTCAAGGTGTGCGCGGTGTCGCTGACGAGGGTCGCGGAGCCTGTCTCCCCGGCGACGGAGGTCATCGTCCCGACCTCGGTCACACCGGGGCCGAACCCCTTCGGGCTCGACCCGGCCCCGCCGCCCGTCCTGACGGCTCAGGAGCGTCTCTACCTCACCGGCTTCCTCGCCGGCCTCGACTCCGGCACTCCCGGTGTCCCCGTGCTGCCGCCGGACGCGCCCTTCAGCCCCGAGCACGCGATGTGGGTGAACGGCGTCCTCGCCGGCATGTACTCGCGGACGGCGGCCGAACCCCGGGGACAGCAGGGCCGTGAGGTCGTCGTCCTGTGGGCCTCGCAGACCGGGAACGCCGAGGAGTTCGCCGGTGCGGTCGCCGACCGGCTGTCCTCGGGCGGGCACCGGACCACGCTGGCCGGCATGGACGACACCGACCCGGGCACGCTGCCCGCCGGCGCCGATCTGCTGCTGATCACCAGCACGTTCGGCGACGGGGACGCCCCGGACAACGGCAGCGGGTTCTGGGACGCGCTCGCCACCCACCGGGCACCCCGTCTGGACGGCGTCCGGTACGCCGTCCTGGCCTTCGGCGACTCCTCCTACGACGACTTCTGCGGGCACGGGCGCCGGCTCGACGCACGCCTTGACGAGCTGGGCGCGGTGCGGCTCGCGCCGCGCACGGACTGCGAACCCGACTACGAGACCGAGGCCGGGGCCTGGCTGGACCAGGTGCTCACGGCACTGGACACACAGCCGCCGGCCGCCCCGGGCACGCGGCCGGAGACCGCTCCCGGCACCGGGACGGAGACCGCCCCGAACACCGCCCCCCGCACCGGGACCGGGACCGCCCCGAAACCCGCCCGGTCCGCCAGGCCCGCCCCCGCCACCGCCCGTCTGGTCGGCAACCGGCTGCTCAGCGGGCCCGGCGCGGACAAGGAGGTCAGGCGGTTCACCTTCGACACCAGCGGCACCGGCCTGACGTACGAGACGGGGGACGCGCTCGGTGTGCGGCCGGTCAACTCGCCCTCCCTGGTGGAGGAATGGCTCGCGGTGACCGGGGTGGAGGGGTCTACGGCCGTATCGGTGGAGGGAGTTGGCGAGGTCTCCTTCCACGAGGCGCTGCACCGGCATCTCGACATCACGCGGATCACGCCGGACCTGCTGCGCTTCGTCGCCGAACGGGTCCCGGACGACCGGGAGTTGCGCAGGCTGCTGCGGCCCGACAACAAGGACGGGCTCGCGAAGTGGAGCTGGGGACGGCAGGCGGTGGACGTGCTCGCCGAGCATCCGGTGCGGGCGGGCGCCGAGGACTGGACGGCCGTCCTCAGGAAGCTCCAGCCGCGCCTGTACTCCATATCGTCCAGCCCGCTGGTCGACCCGCACCTGATCTCGCTCACGGTGTCCGTGGTGCGCTACGAGAACCTCCACGGCCGTCCCCGCGGCGGTGTCTGCTCGCCGTTCCTCGCCGACGCCGTACCGGGCACCGAGGTCCCGGTCTTCGTGCAGCGCTCGCCGCACTTCCGGCCGCCCGCGGACGCCTCGACGCCGATGGTGATGGTCGGTCCCGGTACCGGGGTCGCGCCCTTCGTCGGCTTCCTCCAGGAGCGGCGCGCGCTCGGCCACCCGGCGCCGAACTGGCTGTTCTTCGGGGAGCAGCACCGGGCCACCGACTTCTACTACGAGGACGAGCTGAGCGCGCTGCTCGACGAGGGCACCCTGGACCGGCTCGACACCGCGTTCTCCCGCGACCAGCGCAACAAGGTGTATGTGCAGGACCGGATGCGCGAGCACGGGCCGGAGTTGTGGCGCCGGCTCCAGGACGGCGCCCACTTCTACGTCTGCGGCGACGCCTCCCGTATGGCGAAGGACGTGGACCGGGCCCTGAGGGACATCGCGGTCACCCACGGCGGGCTGGACGAGACCGAGGCGTCGGCCTGGCTGAAGCAGCTGGCGGCGGCGAAGCGCTACGTCAGGGACGTCTACTAGCGATACGTGAGGGACGTCTGCTGGAGACGATTCCGCGGGGTTTTTGTTACGTTACGACCGGTTCTTACCGGCCTCACACCGGAATCTTCACCTCCGCCGCCGCGCCGCTCACCGGGCCCGCATAGCGTCCGGTGCCGTGCTCGTGACAGATACACAGCTGTCGGCACCCGGCCGACGCACCCTGCCGGCGGTGCCCGCCGCCCCGGAACCTCCCGCGCAGTGGCACCGCGTCCTGACCCTGCTGGCCGACATCAGCCTCTTCATCGGCACCCGGACGGTGTGGACCCAGGCGGCGAGCCACCGGCCGCTCCTGGCCGGGCTGATCTCCCTGTGCTACGTCTCCGTCCTGACGTGCGGGGTGCTGGCGCTGGTGGTGCGCCGGGAGAGGTCGCTCGCGCGCGTGGACCTGTGCGTCCTGGTGACCGCGGTGACGCTGGTGCTGTGCACCTGGGCCCTGAACCACGGCGGTTCCGACGAGGCGGCCCTCACCACCCAGGCCGCCCGGGAACTGGTCGCCGGGCACCCCGTCTACAACCATCCGTGGCCCTGGCTGTTCGGGCGGAGCGTCGCCCTCACCCCGACCGTGACGGGCGGCTACGACTACACCTACGGCTATCCCCCGCTGGCCCCGCTGCTGACCGCGCCCCTGTTGTGGCTGGGCCACGGCGGCGCCCCGGCGACGGTGGTGGCCACCGGCGCGCTGGTCGTCGGGGCGGTGCTGCTGTGGCGGCTGCTGCCCACGCCGTGGCGGTCGGCGGCGACCATGGTCTGCCTGGGCTTCGGCTTCCTGCCCACGTACGGCCGACTCGGCTACCCGGCGATCCTGGCGCTGGCCCTGATGGTGCCGGTGGTGGTGCGCTGGCCGCGGATCGGGCGGGGCGGACGGCTCGGCGGGGCGGGGATCGCGCAGGCGGCGTGTCTGGGCGCGGCCTGCGCGGCGCAGCAACTGCCGTGGTTCCTGGCGCCGTTCCTGCTGGCCGGCGTCTACGCCGTGCGGCGCGGGGAACTGGGCGCGCGGGCGGCGGCCCTGGTGGTGCTGCGGATCACCGGGACCGCCGTCACGGTATGGCTGCTGATCAACACGTACTTCATCGTGAGCGAGCCGGAATCCTGGCTGAAGGGGATCGCGCTGCCACTGACACAGGGGGCGGTGCTGCACGGGCAGGGCCTGGTGGACGTCTCGCTGTACCTGACGAACGGCAGTGACCGGCTGGACTGGTACTCCCACGCGAGCGTGCTGCTGCTGGCCGGGCTGCTGGCGGTGTTCGTGCTCTTCGTACGGCGGCTGGGTCCCGCGGCGACCGTGCTGCCGTGGCTGGCCTTCTATCTGGCGACGCGTTCCCAGGACGGCTACTACCTGATGATGACGCCGCTGTGGCTGGCGGCGGCGGTCACCACGCCCGCGTCGGAGTTCACCGGCGCCTGGCAGCCGCGTCCCCGCGCGCTCTCGGGTCCGCACCGGCGTCCGGCGCGGATCGCCGCGGCGGCTCTGCTGCTGGCCCCGGCGCTGGTGTGCGCCGTGCTGGCGGCCACCGGTTCGCCTCCCCTGCACACCCGGCTCACCTCGGTGCGGGCCGGGGAGCACACCCTGTCCCGGCTGACCCTCTGGGTCACCAACACCGGCGACGACGCCCTCACCCCGCACTTCACGCTCACCCGGGGCCAGGGCATGTACCCCTACTTCGAGGTGCTGCGGGGCCCGGCCACGCTGCCCGGACACAGCACGGCGACGTACGAACTCAGGCCCCCGCAGGGGACGTACGCGCTGCCGCGTCCGGGTCAGCGGATCCGGCTGCGCGTGTTCACGCCCTCGCCGCAGACCCTGTCGAGCGCCTGGATCACGCTGCCGACCGCGTGAAGCGGAGGGTGGTGGAGACCGTGGTCAGGCCGCGGATCATGCCGAGCTGGTTCCAGCCCATGCCGAAGTGATCCCGGTCCACCGAGAACTCGGCGTCGAGGGTGACGGAGTCGGCGTCCGATTCACGTACGTGGGCGGTGAAGGTCTGGGGCCGGCTGATGCCGCGCACGGTCAGCTGGCCTATGACGTACACGTCGTCGCCGTCGCGGGGCTCGGCGCTGCGGACCGCGAAGGTGATCTGCGGGTGGTGGTCGGCGTCGAAGAAGTCGGCGCCGCGCAGGTGGGTGTCGCGCTTGGCGTTCTTGGTGTCCAGGGAGGCGACGTCGAGGGTCAGGGTGCCGACGGCGGACCCGTCGGACCGCACCTCGCCCTGTCCGTCGAAGGTGGAGAAGGCGCCCTTCACGGTGACCAGGCCCCACATCGTCTTGTGGCGCAGGGCGACGGTGGAGGCGGTGCGGTCGAGCTGCCAGGTTCCGGTCTCAACGGCGACGGTCATGATCTTCACTCCTGTAGTACAAATTTGGATGACCCCGTGCGCCCCTCAAGCTAGCCGATTCTTCAAATTTGGACAACAGGTAGACTTGAATCCATGGCCGACCACCCCGCATGTCCCGCCACGTCCGCTGACGGACTCCTGCCGGCCGAGCTGCACGCCTGGATGCTGATGCTGGCCTCGACGCACGCCGTGGAGCAGGAGCTGCACTCGGTCGTCAAGGAGCGGCTGGGCGTCTCCCACGACGAGTTCCTGATCCTGTGCCTGCTGGCCGGGCAGCCCGACACCGGTCTGCGCATGACACGGATCGCGGAGCTGCTCGGCCGCCCCAAGACCCGGCTGACCTACCAGATCGCCTGCCTCCAGCACGCCGGTCTCATCAGCCGCCAGTCGGTGTGCGGAGACAAGCGGGGCGTGGAGGTCACCCTGACGGACAAGGCCCGGCAGCTGCTGAAGGAGCACTCCGAGTTCTTCGCCTCGACGGTGAAACAGGAGCTCGTGCGGTTCATGGGCCCGGCCCAGTGCGCGGCGATGCGCGCGCTGATGTCCACGGTCGTCGAGGAGTCCGGGGAGCCGGCGGGGGCCGGGGAGCCCGCGAGGTCCGTGGCCGAGTAGCCCCCGGTGGTTGCCGGCGCGGCTCCGGGTACTCGGGCCGGGTCCGCGCCGACCACCGTAGGAGGGGTTCATGGGCATCTCGGATCTGCCCGCTCCCGTCGTCCTCCACCCGGACAGCGCGCCGCCGCCGGACACCGCCTCCCTGGAGAGCGCGCTGCGCGAGCGCGTGGACGGCGAGGTCCGCTTCGACGCCGGCAGCCGGGCCGCGTACTCGACGGACGCCTCGAACTTCCGGCAGACACCGATCGGGGTGGTCGTGCCCCGCAGCCCCGAGGCCGCCGCGGAGGCGGTCGCCGTGGCCCGCGAGCACGACGTACCCGTACTGTCGCGGGGCGGCGGGACCAGCCTGGCCGGGCAGTGCACCAACACGGCCGTGGTGATCGACTTCTCCAAGTACTGCGACCGGCTGGAGTCCGTCGACGTCGAGGCCCGCACCTGTGTCGTCCAGCCCGGCATCGTGCTGGACGACCTCAACCGGCAGCTGGCGCCGACCGGGCTGCGCTACGGCCCCGAGCCCGCCACCCACGCCAACTGCACGATCGGCGGCATGATCGGCAACAACTCCTGCGGGGCCACCGCCCAGGCACACGGCAAGGTCGTCGACAACATCGCCCGCCTGGAGGTGATGCTCTACGACGGCACCCGCTTCTGGTGCGGCGAGACCGACGACGAGGAGTACGCCGAGATCGAACGGCAGGGCGACCTCAGGGCGTCGGTGTACCGGCAACTGCGCGCCCTGCGCGACAGCTACGCCGACGAGGTCCGCCGCCGCTTCCCGGACATCCCGCGCCGGGTCTCCGGCTACAACCTCGACTCGCTGCTGCCCGAGCACGGCTTCGACCTGGCCGGCCTGCTGGTCGGCAGCGAGTCCACGCTGGTCACCGTGGTGCGGGCCGAGCTGGAACTGGTGCCGGTACTGCCCGAACGCACCCTGGTGGTGCTGGGCTTCCCGGACATCGCGACGGCCGCCGACGCGGTCCCGGCCGTCCTGCCGTACGAGCCGATCGCACTGGAGGGTGTCGACTCCCTGCTGGTCCGCGACGAGCGGATCAAGCACCTCAACCCCAAGGCGCTCGCCGAACTCCCCGAAGGACAGGCCTACTTGATGGTCCAGTTCGGCGCGGCCACGATCGAGGAGGCCGACGAGCGGGCGCACCGGATGCTCGACGCCCTGCACGAGTCCGAGCACAACCCGGAGGTGGCCTTCCTCGATGACCCGGTCCACGAACAGGAGTTGTGGCAGGTCCGTGAGGCCGGCCTCGGCGCCACCGCGCACATCCCGGGCCGTCCCGACACCTTCGAGGGCTGGGAGGACTCGGCGGTGCCGCCCGACCGGCTCGGCGAGTACCTGCGCCGACTGCGGGGCCTGTACGAGGAGTTCGGCCACCAGAGCGACACCGGGCCGAGCCTCTACGGCCACTTCGGGCAGGGCTGTGTGCACACCCGGATCCCCTTCGACCTGTACTCCGCCGACGGGGTCGCCGCCTACCGGCGGTTCATGGAGCGGGCGGCCGACCTGGTCGCCGAGTTCGGCGGCTCCTTCTCCGGCGAGCACGGGGACGGTCAGAGCCGGGGCGAGCTGCTGCCGCGCATGTTCGGGGAGCGGCTGGTGGAGGCCTTCGGGCGGCTCAAGGCCGTCTTCGACCCGCTGAACCGGATGAATCCGGGCAAGGTCGTGGCGCCGTACGGCCTCGACGAGAACCTCCGCCTCGGCGGTGACTGGGCCCCGTACGATCCGCGCGACTTGCACTTCCGCTTCCCGCACGACGGCGGGTCGTTCGCCGAGGCCGCCAACCGGTGTGTCGGCGTGGGCAAGTGCCGACAGCACACCACCGAGGGCGGCGCGGTGATGTGTCCCTCCTACCAGGTGACCCGGGAGGAGGAACACTCCACGCGCGGGCGGGCCCGGCTGCTGTTCGAGATGCTCGACGGGCACGGGGACAGCGCCATCCGCGACGGCTGGCGGTCGGAGGCGGTACGGGACGCGCTCGACCTGTGTCTGGCCTGCAAGGGGTGCAAGAAGGACTGCCCGGCCGATGTCGACATGGCGACCTACAAGGCGGAGTTCCTGTCCCACCACTACGAGGGCCGGTGGTGGCGCCGGCCCCGCGCCCACCTCTCGATGGGGTGGCTGCCCGTCCTCGCCCAGGCCGTCGGGCGTGCCCGGCTCGGACCGGTCGTCAACGCGCTCACGCACACGCCTCCGCTGTCGAGGGCGGCCGTGGCGGTGGCGGGCGTCGAGGACCGTGAGGTGCCGCTGTTCGCCGGGGAGACGCTCCAGCGGTGGTTCGCGCGGCACGAGCCGTACGGCGACGGGGCGCGCGGGACCGTCCTGCTGTGGCCGGACACCTTCACCAACCACTTCCATCCGCACGTCGGACAGGCGGCCGTGACGCTCATGGAGCACGCGGGCTGGCGGGTCGTCCTCCCCGAGGAGCCGCTGTGCTGCGGGTTGACCTGGATCTCCACGGGGCAACTCGGCGTCGCCGAGCGGGTGTTGACGCGGACGGTGCGGCATCTCGCCGCACACGTCCGGGCGGGCGGCCTGGTGGTCGGCCTGGAGCCCAGCTGTACGGCCGTCTTCCGGGCCGACGCCCCCGAGCTGTTCCCCGGCGACCGGGACGTGCGGCGGCTGCGCGACCAGACGGTGACCCTGGCCGAGCTCCTGACCGAGCACTCCCCCGGCTACGAACCCCCGCACGTACCGGACCGCTCCGCGCGGGCGGTGGCCCAGGTGCACTGCCATCAGCACGCGGTCCTGGACTGGACGGCCGACGAACGACTGCTCCGTCGCGCCGGCGTCGACGTCGAGCGGCTGGACTCCGGCTGCTGCGGCCTCGCCGGCGACTTCGGCTTCGAACCCGGCCACCTCGACGTCAGCACGGCGTGCGCGGAACGCGTCCTCCTGCCCCGCCTGCGCGCCGAACCCCCCGAGACCGTGGTCCTCGCCGACGGCTTCAGCTGCCGCACCCAGATCCACGAGCTGGACAGCGGCGGCCACGAGGGCGTGCACGTCGCGGAACTGCTGGCATCGGCCCTGCCGGATGCCGACGGGCCCGGCGGGCCACGTCCCCACACCGTCCCCCGCAGCGCCTACGGCGTCGCCCCCGGCGCCCGCCCCACCCCGCCCACCGGCCCGACCAAGGCCCTCACCCTGACCGGAACCGGCCTCGCGGGGCTGGCGACGGTGAGGGCGGCGGCGGGGGTGCTGCGACGGCTGCGCGGCTGATCCGAGGGCTGATTCGACACTCCCGACGCCCTGGGCGCCCTCGGCGCACGGAGGGGGCCGCTCCCCACCCGCCGGGGGCCCGGTGTGCGGGCGCTGCAAGGTGGCGGGCGGGCGAGCACCGGCCGCCGCCGCGGCCCGGCCGGCCTGCGCGGGCACGCGGCAGCCGGAACGTGGACTTCTCGCGCGGGCCCGCCGGACTCCGGGTCCGGCGTCGTCCGCCGCACGAGGGAGAGCGCCGAGTGGAGGGCCGTCCGAGCGGTGACCACGACGGCGCCCCTCGACGACAGGCCGCGGTCACGCCCGGCCGCACACCAGCCGACGGCCACGCCAACCGCCCGAGCGGCCGCTCGACGCAACGGGTGGTCCGGTCCGTGGAGGGCGAAGCGCGGAACGCTTTCAGGCCGGGGAGAGAAACACCACGACGTCCGTGTCCGCGCCCGGCAGGAGCTCCGGTTCCCGCCAGCCTTGGTGGCGGTAGAACGCGAGGGTGTCGTGCGCCTGGTCCCAGGTCATCAGCCAGGCCCGGCCGCCGGGAGCCGCGGCGGTGAGGCCGGACAGCAGCCGGCGGCCGAGACCGGTGCCGCGGACCCGCTCCCGTACGCCCAGTTCATCGATCTCGAAGGCCCCGACCAGCAACCGGTCGACCCGGTCCGCCCCGAGCGCCGCGGTGACCTTCGGGTAGGCACGGTCGGTACGGAACGGGGCCTGGGTGATCCAGCCGGTGACGAACCCGTCCACCCCACCGTCGGCGGACCGGGCCACCAGGGCCCGGAACCCGGGGCGGCGGACATCTCTCTCCAGCCGCTCACGGAACTCCTTCCGGGTCTCCTCCGCGTCCCGAGGCTCCCAGGGCGGCGCGGTGAAGATCTCGACGTAGGCGTCGGTGAGCTCGTCGGCGACAGTGAGGACGTCCGGGCCGAAGTGCCGCATGGGACACGGCCTCCTTGTTCGAGGGTGGCGCGGTACGGCTGGCCGACCGTACCGAGGAGCACGGAAGACACCGTACGACGTACCGGCCCAACACCCCGCCCCCACCTGGCTCTTCGACCCCCTGCCGGTGGCGGCGGCTCCGTTTCCGTAAGCTGTGCCGCGTGACAGCCCGCGCACAGCGACCCGGCGCGCCCCCGCCCCTCGGGCGGTGGCGGGCGCTGCTCGTGCTCGGACTGCTGGCCGGGCTGCTGGGTATGCACGGCCTGGCTCCGACGGGCGCCGGAACCGGACACGAGCACGGGCCGGAGCACCGGACGGTCGGTGTCAGCACCGTCCAGGCCGGCTGTCACGGGGAGGGCGGCGGCGGTCTCCACCACGCCGATCCGACCTGCAAGGCGAGCACGGTGAGCGGCGGCCCCGCACTGCCCGTCCTCGTCGCCGACGCGGTGACCACCCTCGTGGACGCCGACGCCGTACGCACGCGCCCGGGCACAGCCCCGGACGGCGCCCGCGCCCCACCGTCCCTGGCGGAACTCCAACTCCTGCGGATCTAGAGACCACGCCGCACCGCGCCCCGCACACCGGCGACGCGGTGCCCCTCGGCACGCCCGGATCCATCCGGTCACCGTCTTTCACCGATCTCGCACAGCAGGAGTTCCCCCATGCGCAAGACCCGCAACACCCTCCCCGGGACCGCACCCCGCCGCGTCACCCTGGCCGCCGTGTCCGTCACCGCCGCCCTCCTCCTCGCCGCCTGCGGCAACGACGACGGCGGCAACTCCCACGGGGCAGGGCACGACTCCTCCTCGTCCCCCTCGTCCTCCTCGTCGCCGTCGGCGAGCACCGCGGCCTCCGAAGGCGCCCACAACGCCCAGGACGTGTCCTTCGCGCAGGGCATGATCCCGCACCACCGCCAGGCCCTGGAGATGGCGGGGCTCGCCGCCGACCGGGCCGGGTCCGCGCAGGTCAAGGACCTCGCCGCACGGATCGAGAAGGCCCAGGACCCGGAGATCAGGACCATGAGCGGCTGGCTGACGTCCTGGGGCGAGGAGGTCCCGGCCGGCTCCATGCCCGGCATGGACCACTCCGGCGGCCACTCCGGGATGCCCGGAATGATGACCGACGAGGACATGGCCGACCTGAAGAAGGCGTCCGGCAAGGACTTCGACGCCATGTTCCTGACGATGATGATCGAGCACCACGAGGGCGCCGTGGACATGGCCGAGACCGAGAAGAAGTCGGGCCGCTACGGCCCCGCCACGGCCATGGCCGACGACATCGTCGCCGCGCAGACCGCCGAGATCACCGAGATGAACAAGCTCCTCGGCAAGAACTGACGGACGGACGGGAGGGGGCCGGTGCCCGCGCGGGCACCGGCCCCCTCCCCCGTACCGAACACCGCCAGGTCACCGCCCTTTCACCCCGGCTTCACCGGCCCCGCGGACGATCGGCGAGGGCCTCTCCGCGACACAGCAGACTTGGAGCGTTCGTTTTCTTGAATCATTCGTGTTTATGAGGGTAGGTTGGGCGCCATGACTTCACCCCAGCCCCCGACCAGCGCTGATGAGCTGCGCGGTGCCGGCCTGCGGGTGACGGCCGCCCGCGTCGCTCTGCTCGAGACCGTCCGGGCCGGTGACCACCTCGGTGTCGAGGCGATCGCCGCCGGTGTGCGCGACCGGGTGGGCCACATATCGCTCCAAGCCGTGTACGAGGCCCTCCACGCACTGACCGACGTGGGACTCGTACGCCGTCTCGAACCGCCCGGCAGCCCGGCCCGGTTCGAGGGACGCGTCGGTGACAACCACCACCACCTGGTGTGCCGGTCGTGCGGTGTCGTCGTGGACGTCGACTGCGCGGTCGGTCACGCCCCCTGTCTCACCGCCGCCGACGACCGCGGCTTCGCCGTCGACGAGGCCGAGGTCATCTACTGGGGCCTGTGCCCCGACTGTTCCCCCGCCCGCAGTTTTTGAGCACGTGATCCACCTGGTACGGAAGGACTCCCATGTCTGACAACCACGACGCCGTCGTCACAGACCAGAAGCCGGAGGAGGCCGGTGGCTGCCCCGTCGCGCACGGGCGCGCCGCACACCCGACCCAGGGTGGCGGCAACCGCCAGTGGTGGCCGGAGCGGCTCAACCTGAAGATCCTCGCCAAGAACCCCGCCGTGGCGAACCCGCTCGGTGAGGAGTTCGACTACGCCGAGGCGTTCAAGTCCCTCGACCTCGCCGCCGTCAAACGCGACATCGCCGAGGTGCTGACCACCTCGCAGGACTGGTGGCCGGCCGACTTCGGCAACTACGGCCCGCTGATGATCCGGATGGCCTGGCACAGCGCCGGCACCTACCGCATCAGCGACGGCCGCGGCGGCGCCGGTGCCGGCCAGCAGCGCTTCGCGCCGCTGAACAGCTGGCCCGACAACGCCAACCTGGACAAGGCCCGCCGTCTGCTGTGGCCGGTCAAGAAGAAGTACGGCCAGTCCATCTCCTGGGCCGACCTCATGATCCTCACCGGTAACGTCGCCCTGGAGCAGATGGGCTTCGAGACCTTCGGCTTCGGCGGCGGCCGCGCCGACGTCTGGGAGGCCGAGGAGGACGTCTACTGGGGCCCCGAGACCACCTGGCTGGACGACCAGCGCTACACCGGCGACCGTGAGCTGGAGAGCCCGCTCGGCGCGGTCCAGATGGGTCTGATCTACGTCAACCCCGAGGGCCCGAACGGCAACCCGGACCCGCTGGCCGCGGCCCGCGACATCCGTGAGACGTTCCGGCGCATGGCGATGAACGACGAGGAGACCGTCGCCCTCATCGCCGGTGGCCACACCTTCGGCAAGACCCACGGCGCCGGCCCGGCCGACCACGTGGGCAACGACCCCGAGGCCGCCTCGCTGGAGGAGCAGGGCCTGGGCTGGAAGTCCACCTACGGCACCGGCAAGGGCGGCGACACCATCACCTCCGGCCTGGAGGTCACCTGGACCAGCACGCCGACCCAGTGGAGCAACGGGTTCTTCAAGAACCTGTTCGAGTACGAGTGGGAGCTGACCGAGTCCCCGGCCGGCGCCAAGCAGTGGGTGGCGAAGAACGCCGAGGCGATCATCCCGGACGCGCACGACGCGTCGAAGAAGCAGCTCCCCACGATGCTCACGACCGACCTGTCGCTGCGCTTCGACCCGATCTACGGCGAGATCTCGCGCCGCTTCTACGAGAACCCGGACCAGTTCGCGGACGCCTTCGCCCGCGCCTGGTTCAAGCTGACCCACCGTGACATGGGCCCGAAGTCGCTGTACCTCGGCCCGGAGGTCCCGGAGGAGACCCTGCTGTGGCAGGACCCGCTGCCGCGGGCCGAGGGCGAGGTCATCGACGCCGGTGACATCGCGGCCCTCAAGGCCAAGCTCCTGGAGTCGGGTCTGACCGTCTCGCAGCTGGTCTCCACCGCGTGGGCGTCGGCGTCCACCTTCCGCGCCAGCGACAAGCGCGGCGGCGCCAACGGCGCCCGTATCCGCCTGGAGCCGCAGCGCGGCTGGGAGGCCAACGACCCCGACCAGCTCGCCACGGTGCTGCGCACCCTGGAAGGCGTCCAGCGGGAGTTCAACTCCGGCGCCAAGAAGGTCTCCCTCGCCGACCTGATCGTCCTCGGCGGTACCGCCGCGGTGGAGCAGGCCGCCAAGGAGGCCGGCTTCGAGGTCCAGGTGCCCTTCACCCCGGGCCGCGTCGACGCGACCGAGGAGCACACGGACGTCGAGTCGTTCGCCGCGCTGGAGCCGACCGCCGACGGGTTCCGCAACTACCAGGGCAAGGGCAACCGCCTGCCGGCCGAGTACCTGCTGCTCGACAAGGCCAACCTGCTGAGCCTGAGCGCTCCCGAGATGACGGCCCTGGTCGGCGGTCTGCGGGTCCTGGGCGCGAACCACCAGCAGTCGCAGCTCGGCGTCTTCACCTCGACGCCCGGTGTCCTGACCAACGACTTCTTCGTCAACCTGCTCGACCTGGGTACGACGTGGAAGTCGACGTCGGAGGACCAGACCACGTTCGAGGGCCGCGACGCCGCCACGGGCGAGCTGAAGTGGGCCGGCACCCGTGCCGACCTGGTCTTCGGCTCGAACTCCGAGCTGCGCGCGCTCGCCGAGGTCTACGCGAGCGACGACGCCAAGGAGAAGTTCGTGACGGACTTCGTCGCCGCCTGGGCGAAGGTCATGGACCTCGACCGGTACGACCTGGTCTGAGACCCGGTCACGGCCTGAGCGACACCACGCCCGGGTCGGCCCGCAGGGGCCGGCCCGGGCGCTGTCGTGCGCGGCGAGAGAGGACCGCAGGCCGGCGCCCGTCCCCAGCCCGAATCACCCTCGGCACCTCACCGCCCGCTCCCGGTACGCAGTCCGCGTCGCATCGCACCGATCGCCTCAGTGGTCATGCGTCGGCTGATCTCCGCGTCCTGGACGAGCGTGGAGGCGTGGAACGTGCCGGGAAACAGGTGGAGTTCGGTCGGTACGCCGGCCCGGACGAGGCGGTGGGCGTAGTCCAGCCCCTCGTCGCGCAGCGGGTCGAACTCGCAGACGGCCACGTAGGCGGGCGGCAGCCCGGCGAGATCCTCGGCCCGCGCGGGCGCGGCATAGCGGGAGACGTCCTCACCGCCCCGCACCCCGGGCCCGCCGAGGTAGTGGTCCCAGATAACCTCGACATCGCCCCGCCGCAGCCCCGGCGTATCGGTGAACGCACGCATCGACGGCGTCCCGAGCCGGTCGTCCAGTGCCGGAATCCCCAGGTACTGGAAACAGGGCGCCGGACCACCCCGGTCGCGCGCCACCAGCGACAACGCCGCCGCGAGCCCACCCCCGGCACTGTCCCCGCCCACCCCGACCCGCGCCGCGTCGACCCCCAGCTCGGCGGCGTGTTCCACGGTCCACACGAAGGCGGCGTGGCCGTCCTCCAGCCCGGCCGGAAACGGATGCTCGGGCGCCAGCCGGTACTCCACGGACACGACGACGGCCCCCGTCTCCGCGGCGAACACGGCACACCCACCGTGGGACAGCTCCACACCGCCCAGACAGAACCCGCCTCCGTGCAGATACACCAACGCCGCCCGGGGCCCGTCGCCGCCCCGCGGGGTGTAGATCCACACCGGCACCCGACCCGCTCCCTCCGGACCGGCCACCGTCGACCGCCTCACCTCCACGGGCACCGGCGTCTCCCGCTCGGGCATCGCGTCGAGAATCCGTGACTCCAGCGCCCGGGCCTCGGCCACGTCATGAAAGGGCATCGCGGGAAGCAGCTCGGCCCAGGGGGCCAGTTCGGGATCCAGGGCATAGGCCATGCGCTCTCCGCTCCTCCTCGCGCTTCCCCACCGGCTGTGCGGATACGGATGCCCCGACTCGCATCGCTCACGCGGGCGCTTCCCCTGAAGCCCGGGTCAACGCGTAACCGATGGGTTACGCTTCTGGCGTGGACGAGCTCAGCGAGGTGGCCGAGGCGATCGCCGATCCGGTGCGCCGGGAGATCCTGCTCATGCTGCGCCACGCCCCGCTGACCGCGGGGGAGATCGCGGCCCGGTTCCCCATCAGCCGGCCCGCGGTGAGCCGCCATCTGCGGGTGCTGCGCGAAGCCGGTCTGGCCCGGGACGAGCAGATCGGACGCCACCGCCGGTACTCGCTCACGCAGGACCGGCTGGGCCGGCTCACCGCGTGGCTCGCCCTGTTCGACACCCGGCAGCCCGGTTGGACGCAGCGTCTCGCGGCGCTGGAGACCGAGGTCCACCGCACCCGCAGGGACCGCGAACGGGCCGCGCCCGACAGCACGTCGCACACCGCGCCCCACCCCAGGGAGGACACGGCATGACCCTTGAACCGACCGGGCGACTCGTCACCACGCCGTCCGGATACGACCTCATCCTCACCCGTACCTACCGCGCCTCCGCCGACGACGTCTGGGCGAGCGTCACCGAACCCGAACGCACCGCCCGCTGGTTCGGCGCCTGGCGCGGCGAGGCGGGACCGGACCGCACCATCGAGGTGCAGATGGCGTTCGAGGAGTCGGCGCCCTGGTGCCCGATGCGGATCGAAGCCTGTGAGCCGCCGCGCCGTCTCGCCGTCTCGATGGAGGACGAAGCCGGCTCCTGGTCACTGGAGCTGCTGCTGGCCGAGACAGCGGGCACCACCGAGCTCCGGCTGATCCACCACCTCACCTCCACGGACCCCCTCGGCGCGACCGGCCCCGGCTGGGAGTACTACCTGGACATGCTCACCGCCGCCCGCACGGGAACGCCCCGACCCGACTTCGACGACTACTACCCGGCGCAGAAGGCGTACTACGAGTCCCTGGCCTGAGCCGGACCTCTCGAGTGGTGGTCATGTCACGGTTGCTTCAGGACTCCCGGGGTGTCGTGCAGGACCACGCTCCGCTGCAGCGGAACCCGCTCCGTGCGGAGCGAGTTCACCGGTGCCGCCGGGTCGGCCATGCCGAAGGAGATGCCGAACAGCAGCTTGAGCTCCGCGGGGACGTCCAGGAACTCGCGGACGGTGTCGGCGTAGACGCCGAGGATGGTCTGCGGGATGCCGGCCAGCCCCCGGGCCGCCAGCGAGAGCAGGAAGTTCTGCGCGTACATGCCGATGTCGCCGGCCGTCCGCACCCCGTCGCCGAGCGCCGGCATGAACAGGAAGGCGGCGTGGGGAGCGCCGTAGAACTCCAGGTTCTCGCGGACCGCCGCCCTCCTGCCGTCCCGGTCCGAGCGCTCGACGCCCAGGGACCGGTAGACACGCGCGCCCAGGGCCCGCGACCGCTCCAGGTAGATGCCGTCGCCGTAGCCATCGGTGAAGTCCGGGGAGGTCCGTCCCTCCTCCTCGGCCCGGAGCAGCTCCTTGCCCAGGGCGTCCCGCGCCGCACCCGAGACGACGTGCACCGTCCACGGCTGGGTGTTGCTGTTCGAGGGGGCGGTCTGGGCGTCTTCCAGCACGCCGCGGATGTCCGAGGGGGACAGGGCGGCGGGCAGGAACCGACGGGGAGAGCGCCGGGAGCGGGCGATGTCGGTGAAGGGTGATGCGGTGCCGGGCAAGGCTGTTCCTCTCCATGGTGTGTTCGTGGCGGGCCGGCGCTGCCTCCCTCGTGCCGTCGCGTGAACGAGGGGCGCGTCGGGGGCTCAGCGGTGGGCGGCGCGGTTCATCTCCACGACGTCCGCCAGGGTGGCGTCGGCCGGGAGGGTGGCGAAGCGGTCCGGCACGCTGTCGCGGATGCGGGCGTCCTTGGCGCGGTCGGCCGCGGCCAGGGCCGCCGGCAGCTCGTCGAGGGTCAGCTCGGTGCAGTAGGCGGGGCTGTTCGGCTGCTGGCGCCAGGAGTCGGCCAGGGGGCCGGCGTCGTAGGCGTCGAAGCCGGTGTCGTCCACGAGCCGCATGGCCACCCGCCGCGCCTCCTCGAAGTCGCCGGCGACCGGGATGGCGATACGGCCCGGGGTCCCGGCCGGCAGGCCCCGGGTCCGCTGGGTTTCGGCCAGGGCGGCGTTCCACGCCTTGACCACGGGGCGCCCCAGCTGCTCGGCGTTCCACACGCTCTCGACCTGGCCGTTGTCCACCGCCTCGATCGGCTCGCTGAGCATGCCGGGGTAGTAGTTCGAGGTGTCGATGACCACCGTCTCGGCGGGGACCGACGCGAACAGGTCCGCCAGCTTCCCCACCACCCCGAAGGGGATGGCCAGGACGATGACGTCCCGGTCCTGGACGGCGTCGGCGAGCTCCGCCGCGCGGGCCCCGGACTCCAGCACCTCCGCCCGGACGGCCTCGGGGCCGCGGGCGTCGGCCACCTGGACGTCGTGACCGGCCGCGCTGAGCTTGACGGCGAGGTTCCCGCCGATGGCACCGGCGCCTATGACAGTAATTTTCATGAATTGTCCTTCGGACGGTCGCACTGCCCCTGAGGGCAGCGCGAGGTGACGGCCGGGCGGGGGTGGGTGCCACCCGGTGGTGTGGGGATCGGGCCTGGGCGCCTGGCGTCTACGCCTGGGTGTCCGGCTCGCGGTAGCCGCTCGCGATGAGCGTGCGGAGCCGGTCGAGCGGCTCCTCCTCGGTGCCGGTGCCCTTGATCCAGGCGACGGAACAGGCCGCGAGGAACAGGTCCTGCCCGCGCACCGACGCGCGCACGCGCCCCGCGAGCTGCGCGGCCCGCACGTACTGATCGGTGGCGGCGATGAGGATGTCGCAGGGAATCGTGAGCGGGTTGTCCGGCTCCTGCGCCCGGGCCGCGGCCATGAGCGGGTCCGGCAGCCCGCTGAAGGCGCTGAAGTACTCCTCCATCGCCCGTAGCCACTGCTCCAGCGCCTCGGCGGGGTCGTCGAGCCGCTCGATGTCCGTCTGCCGGGCCACCAGCTCCTCGGAGCGCGTCTGCAGCACGGCCGCCAGCAGCGCCTCCCGGGTCGGGAAGTGCCGGTACAGGGTGCCCGGCCCGACGCCCGCCTCCTTGGCCACCGCCTCCAGGGAGGTGCCGACCCCGTGCTGCAGGAAGTGACGCTGCGCGGTCTCCAGGAGGGCGGCGCGATTGCGCTGGACGTCCGCGCGGGGCTTGCGTCCCCGCAGTTCACCGGCGCTCATGCGCCCTCCTGCCCGCCTGATCCTGCGGCCGCATCAAAACGGATGCTGCCTCCGTATGCATTCGAGAGTAAAACGGAGGCTGCGTCCGGTCAAATCGAAGGCCGGGCCACGGGATGGATCGCCTGGGCCGGAGCGGCGCCGAACTCCCGGCCGTCCCCGGCCCGGGACGTCAGGGGGTGAGCTGCTGGTGGCCGATGACGGAGAGCAGTTCGAGTTTGCTGTGGCTCTCCGTGCCGGGGCGCGTGGTCAGCACGACCAGGGTCTGGGCGCGGTTCTCGGTGTAAAGGATCTGGGCGTCGACCTCGATGTGGCCGAGTTCGGGATGGAGGATGATCTTGCAGTCCTCGTAGCTCTGAGCGACCTCCTGGAGTTCCCACATGCGGACGAACTCGGGGCTGTGCTCCTGGAGTTCGGCGAGGATCCGGGCGGCCCGGGGCATGTCGCTGCCGGCTGTCAGCGCGGCCCGCAGGCGCGCCGCCTGGGCACGGCCGTGGCGTTCGCGGGCCTCCTCGGGAACCATCAGACGCTCGGCCGGGTCCATGAACCAGCGGTAGTAGCCGCTGCGCGCCAGACCGGTGTGGCGGGTCTGGTCGCCGAGCAGCGCGACGGCCACGGGGTTCATCGCGAGGGTGTCGAGCAGGTCGGTCTGCACCATGGCCGGGGTGTCGTCGAGACGGTCCAGGACCCGCATCAGCGGCGGGCTGACATGTTCGGAGCGGTGGAAGCGGGCCGGGGCGTTGTGGCCGATGAGCACGAAGAGATGGTCGCGCTCGTCCAGGGACAGCCGCAGCACCCGGGCGAGAGCCGCGGTGATCTGGACGGAGGGCTGCGGAGCACGCTGCTGCTCCAGCCGGGCGTAGTAGTCGGTGGACATGCCGGCGAGCTGCGCGACCTCCTCGCGACGCAACCCCTGGGTACGCCTGCGCGAGCCCTCGGCCAGCCCGACGTCGCGAGGGCGCAGCGTCTCACGCCGGTGGCGCAGGAATGCCGCCAGTTCCTTCTTGTCCATGCCCTCATCCTCGCCGCATCGCGCGCGGCTATCCAGAGACCGCCGATCCATGGATGAGCGGTCTCCTTCCGCATCGGGCATGACAGGTCGGTCAGCCGCCGCTCATCATGACGAGGACGTCGTCGTAGGAGCCGTCTGCCACCGCGTCGCGGATGAACCTCGCGCGCTCGACGACAATCTCCTTCGCTTCGGGCTTCTCCCGCAGCAGGTCGAGGGTCTCGGTGAGGAAGTCGTCCAACGGCATGGCGCGGTCGTCGTCCAGCTGGTCCAACAGGGTCGTGCGCACGCCCGGCGGGACCACCTCGATCACCTGGACACCGGCGTCAGCGCCGGTGAGCTGGATGCGCAGGCTCTCGGAGAAGGAGTGCAGCGCGGCCTTGGTCGCAGCGTAGGTCGGGGTGCTCGGGAACGGTACGAACGCCAGCGACGAGGTGACGTTCATGACGACCGCGTCGTCCTTGCCCATCAGCAGCGGCAGGAAGGCGTACGTCATCCGGATCGTGCCGAGCAGGTTGACCGTGACGTGATCCTCGGCGACCGTGAGCCCGGCCGGGTCGAGGAGGTTCTCCCGCAGCATGATGCCGGCGTTGTTGACCAGGACGTTCAGCCCCGGGTGGCTCACCGCCACGGTCTCACGGGCCCGGGCGATCGAGTCGGGGTCCGCGACGTCGAGGACGAGCGCGTCGATGCCCGGGTGCTCGGCCGTGATCTCGTCGAGGAGTTCCTTGCGCCGGCCGGCGACGATCACCTTGTTGCCGGCCTCGTGCAGGCGCAGGGCCAGGCCGAGGCCGATGCCCGAGGTTCCGCCGGTGATCAGGATCGTGTTACCGGTCATCTTCATGGGGGTCTCGCTCCTTCGTTACGGCGGGCCGTTGAGCACCCGCGCCCTCGACCGTAGGAGCGCCCGCGCCGGGGCGGGAGAGGAAGGTTTGTCCATGGATCGGCGGTCCCTGCCTGGTGGAGAGCATCGCTGGGGTGACCGCACTCGACGGGTACCGCTACTTACCCGCGCCGACCTCGGCGGTCTCCACCTCGCCCCGCGGCGGCGTGGCGGTGCGGGAGTGCAGGACCTTGCGGGCCTGTTCGGTGTCGAGGTCCTTCTCCCACTCGCCGATCACGATGGTGGCGACGGCGTTGCCGAGGACGTTGATGAAGACGCGGCCCTCGTTGGGGATGCGGTCGATGCCGACGATCAGCGAGAGGGCGGCGAGCGGGATGTGGCCGACCGCGGTGACGGTGCTGGCGAGGACGATGAACGCGCCGCCCGCGATCCCGGCGGTGCCCTTGCTGGTGAGCATCATGACGCCGACCATGATCAGCTGCTGCTGCCAGGACAGGTCGATGCCCATGGCCTGGGCCAGGAAGAGGGAGGCCATCGTGAGGTAGACCGCGGAGCCGTCCAGGTTGAAGGAGAACCCGGAGGGGATGACGATGCCGACCACGGGCCGGCCGATGCCGAGGATCTCCAGTTTGCGTACCAGCTGGGGCAGGACGGCCTCGCTGGAACAGGTGCTGAGGGCGACGAGCAGTTCGGCCTTGAGGAAGCGCATGAGGCCGAACAGGCTCAGGCGGCAGGCCCGCATGATGGCGCCGAGGACGACCAGGACGTAGACGACGCAGGTCGCGGTGAACAGGACGATGAGGTAGCCGAGTTGCTTGAGGCTCTCGGCGCCGTAGGTGGCGACCACGGTGGCCAGGGCGCCGAAGGTGCCCAGGGGCGCGGGCCGCATCACCCAGCCCACGATGCGGAACACGACGTCCGACAGCGCCTTGATGCCGCGGGTCAGCGGTGCCCCTTCCTCGCCGGCCATGTTCAGGGCCACCCCGAAGACGATCGAGACCATCAGCGCGGACAGGATCGCGTCCCCGGTGATCGCGCCCAGCAGGGAGGCGGAGATGAGGGAGGAGACGAAGCCGGTGAAGGTGGCGTGCTCGGTGGCAGTCCTGGGCACCTCGTCGGCGTTCAGTGACGAGGGGTCGACGTGCAGCCCGGAGCCGGGCTGGAAGATGTTGGCGACGACCAGCCCGGTCAGCATGGATGCCAGGGACAGCACCAGGAATTGACGTCCTCCCCTGCCCGAGGGCAGGAGATTCCGGTCCGTACCGCTACGCGGTACCACCTCGGGTTCCTGTTTCACAGGCCACTGCCGACCGGTGAGGGTCGGTCTTACACGGCCTCCACAGGCCTGACTTCCCGCCCGTCCGGCGGTAGGTCCGACAACTACGTTGTCGGACAAGGTGATCCTGCCATGAATCTGCGGCCCTCCGGACCGCCAGCGACAGAATGCCCAACACCTCCACCCCGAAGGGTGGAGCACTGGGCAAGAGTTCGGTAGCCGATCGCCTTCACACCGATCCGGCCCGCCTTGCGCAGGTTGCGCCCGCCCTGGTGGCGGGCACGTCCGCAGTGGGCGGGGTGGCGGTCAGCTGTGCAGGGCGCGCAGCACCTCGTAGAAGGCGGCCTTGCTCTCGAAGCCGATGCCGGGGGTGTCGGTCAGGCCGACGCGGCTCTTCTCCACGACGGCGTCGTCGGCGAAGCCGCCGGTGGGCTGGAACTCGCCCGGGTAGGACTCGTTGCCGCCGAGCTTGAGGGCGGCGGCGATGTGCAGGGAGAACTGGTGCCCGCCGTGCGGGATGCAGCGCCGGGACGACCAGCCGTGCTGCCGGAGCATGTCCTGGATGCGCAGGTACTCCACCAGGCCGTAGGAGAGCGCGGGGTCGACCTGGATGGTGTCGCGGTCGGGGCGCAGGCCGCCGTAGCGGATCAGGTTGCGGGCGTCCTGGAGGGAGAAGAGGTTCTCGCCCGTGGCGATGGGGCCGGCGTAGTGCTCGGCGACGGTGGCGTTGAGGTGGTAGTCGAGCGGGTCGCCGATCTCCTCGTACCAGAACAGCCCGTAGGGCTCGATGGCCCGCCCGTACTCCAGGGCCGTGGGGAGGTCGAAGCGGCCGTTGACGTCGACGGCCAGCCGGGAGCCGTCGCCGTCCAGGACGTCGACGACGGCCTCGATACGGCGCAGGTCCTCCGCCAGGTCGGCGCCGCCGATCTTCATCTTGACGACGTCGTAGCCCAGGTCGAGGAAGCCGCGCATCTCGTCCTGCAGGTCGGTGAGGGTCTTGCCGGGGGCGTAGTAGCCGCCGGCGGCGTAGACGAAGACGGAGTCGTCGGGCTGCCCGTCGCCGTAGCGCTCGGACAGATAGCGGTACAGCGGCTTGCCCTCGATCTTGGAGGCCAGGTCGAACAGGGCCATGTCCACCACACCGACCGCGACCGAGCGCTCGCCGTGCCCGCCGGGCTTCTCGTTGCGCATCATCACGTCCCACGCCTTGGCGTGGTCCAGGCCGCCCCGCTCGTCGAGCAGGCTGCCGGGCTCGGCGTCGAGGAGGCGGGGCAGGATCCGGCGGCGCAGGATCTCGCCGGCGCTGTAGCGGCCGTTGGAGTTGAAGCCGTAGCCCACCACGGGCCTGCCGTCCCGGATGACGTCGCTCTCGATCGCCACGATCGAGCAGTCCATGGAGCTGAAGTCGATCCAGGCGTTGCGGATCGAGGAGCTGATCGGAACGACGCCCTCGTGGACGTGGGTGATCTTCACTGCGGAGCCTTTCTCATATCTTATAAGATGCGACGGCTGTTAGACTGGGCTGGCCCGACGCGGGATGTCAAGGGGTGGGGAATCCCCGGAAGGGAACGGTCAGGGGGCCATGGCAGGACAGAACCTGTTCTTCAGCAAGAGCGATCTCGCCTACGCGGAGCTCCGCGACCGGATCCTCTTCGGCACCCTCCCCGCCGGGTCACGGCTGGCCCAGTACGACCTCGCCGAGTCCCTCAACATGAGCATCACGCCCCTGCGCGAGGCCATCCGCCGCCTCAGCAGCGAGGGACTCGTCACCGTCGACACCCACCGCGACGTCCGGGTCTCCGCCATGAACTCGGTCGAGGCCCGCCAGCTCTTCGAGGTCCGCCTGTCCCTGGACCCGACCGCCGCCGAACTCGCCGCCCGGCGACGGACCGACGACGACATCGCCACGATGCGGGCCGCCGTCGACCAACTCCTCCCCGTCACCCGCCAATGGGGGGAAGAGGCCCTCACGGCCCACCGCGCCTTCCACCAGGCGGTGTACCGGGCCTCCCACAACGACGTCCTCATCCGCCTGCTGGACGACCTCTGGGACAAGTCCGACCGCTACCGGCGCCTCGGCCTCGAACTCCCGCCCGGCGACGAACCCCGCACCCGGGACCTACAGGAACACCACCAGCTCGTCACCCTCATCGTGGACGGCCGCGCCACCGAAGCCGCCCAACTGATGCGAGGCCACATCACCCACAGCCTCACCGCCACCGCCATCAGCGCCCTCGAAGACCGCGAGGGCCTCCCGGCGACGTGACACGCGGCGGCCGGCGCCGTCGCGGGAGGACCGATCGACGGCGTCGGGGTATGCGCACACACGAAATTCGGAGGTCAGGAGCCCTTCGCGGCCGGTTCAAGGATGGCAACGCACTCCACATGATGAGTCATCGGAAAGATGTGCAGTCTGGCCCACTCCAGAGAACGTGCAGGCCAGATGCGTTCTTGAGTTCCAGCCAGGCCCCAGGGAAAGCTCCGTGCGTCATACGTGCGTCACAGCCGTAAACCTGCGTCGCGGACGCCGATACCACGGCCATGGCTGTGGCCACGGCGTACCTGGCGGCAACCCAAACCGCCCTGGCCAGGGGCCAGATCAGGGGGCAGATGGAAGGGGCTGTGGCACAGACACAGAGCGATGCAAGCAGACGACCCACCCCTCGAAGGGGAGATGCCGAGAGGCCACTCCGCCTCGCCCGAGCGCGCGTCGCCCACCTATGTCCGAGTACGCCTCGGCCTCTCCGACGGTGCCTGCCCGATGGTCATTTCGCTATCGCAACAGCTGACGCCTTCCCTCCGCCTCAGCTCGCCTCTCACACCCGGGCAGCCGCGTGACGGAGATGCCGGAGCCGCACTCCGCCTGCCCGGTGAAATCGAGGCGGACGGGTGCGCGGAGCGCGCGATACACCACCAGGCAGACAACTTCACGGTGAGGAATGGCTGCCGTCGCAGGCGGGCTGACCCGAGCACGCCCAACCCTTTCCCCTCACACGCAATCAGAATAACTGAGTAATCAACTCGAAAATTGATGCACGTCAACTCCGAACGAGCTTTTTAAATTAACCTCAAAGGAATCACAACAAGACGAACAAACATCCGATTCGCTACCCTTGGGAGTGGAACTCCGGACCATCTGGCTAACGCCCGGACCGGCTGGAGAATCGTTGCATCCGCCGGTTTACCGGACTCCCGCACGGAATCAGCACCCGATTCCCCTGCCGAGATTTGCGATCGACGTCTTTACGACCCATCGCGTGTATGGCAGAAAGTTCCCGTTGGCGAATCATCGCCGGCCACGAGGAGGCGCCACGTGCCCGAACCGAACCCCCCACACGGCTCCGATGCCGTCGTCGCTGACGGGACGACTCTGCTCGATGTCGCCTACCAGGACCCGGGGGCGACGTCCTGCTGCAAGACCCTCAAGAACATCGCCGCCAAGAAGTACGGCATGGTGCTCGTGGGCGGTGGCGCAGTCGGCGCGGCCGTTCTCGGCCGGCCGCTCCAAGGCATGGGGCCGAACAAGAAGGTCAAGTGCCTGGTGCTGGAGAGGGGGCGGTCCTTCGACCTTGTCCCGCAGATCCTCTGTCCCGGCGGCCGGGCACAGTTCTGGAGCACCAGCCATGGTGTCCCCCGGCTCGGTCCGCGCGCCAAGGTCGTCCTCGCCAACGGCATCGTGAAGCCCGCGGGTCCACTGCAGCGCCCTTTCACCGACGTGCTCCCCGACTTCACCGGCACCAACCTCGGCGGGCACGTCACCTCCTGGTTCTCGGCCTGGGTACCACGCGCGGCCTGGCCCAAGCCGACGAATCCCGACAGGCTCCAGACCGGCTACCCCTGCCTGCGGGGCCACGTGGCCATGAAGATCGGAAAGCAGAATTCCCACATCCATCTGACGGTCGTGTCCACCCCCCGGCCCGGCCCGTCCGAGGCGGATCGGCACCGGCTGATCCCGGACTCATTCGACCAGGAGCACCTGAACCAACTCGCGAGCAAGCAGCACATCGGATTCACGGTGCACGCCCTCGGCGAGTGGCGCAGCAGTCCCGAGGACCTGAACGGCAGCCGCGTCCACGTCGACCACGAGACCACCGTGCTCCGCTTCGCGCCCTCGACGAAGGACCTGAGCGTGCGCGCCAAGATGGACGAGGCGACGCAAAAGCTGGTCACTGACGGACTCGCCAAGGACCGCTCGACCGCGATCGATCAGTGGCGTCCCTCGACCGACGGGCGGCCCGGCGGCTGGCAGCCCGGCATCACGGACACCCGGCTCAAGGACGCGCTTGTGCACAATTCCGGAACACTGTGTCTGGGCTCCAACCCCGCGGAGTGCATGACAAACCTGCACGGCCAACTCCACACGGTGAGCAAGGTGTATGTCGGAGGAGCCGGCACCTTCCCCACGTCCACGTCCTGGAAGCCGACGCCGACCGCTGTTGCCCCGGTCCAGCGCCTGGCGGACCACCTGCTGGCCGCGGTCGCGGGAGCAGTCCATGACTGACGGAACGAACGCTGGAGCGGCTGCCCCGAACGCTGACACGCACCTTGAAGCGCCATCGGCCCCGCTGGAGCGATTCGTCCGGCTGTGCGTGCCGCTCACCGGGTTCAGCGCCTTCGATCTGCACGGCACCGGCATGGCGCCGCTCTACCTCGACACAACCCGGCGCGAACTAGGCGAGGGCCACCTCGAAAACTTCCTCTCCCGCTGGGAGCAGGCCCAGGCCGAGGGCAAGGGACCCGCCGAACTCCCCCCGACGGAACGGGAGATCGCCCGCGCACTCGTCTACCTCTGGTACACGGGCGCCTGGCCCCGCATCGCACCCGCCGTCCATGCGGAGCTGCGCCGCGACCGTCCCAATGGGGAGTCCATGGCCTCGGCCACCAGCTATCCGGAGGGGCTGGTCTGGCGAGCCTTCGGCGGTCACCCAGGCGGGGCGAAACCCCCTGGCTTCGGTACCTGGTCGTATCCCCCGCCCACACTGCCGACGGAGGCGGAGATCGCCGAGTCGATCACGCAGTCGGCAGCGACCGCGACCCGCCCGTACGACCCGACTGCCTACGGGGCCCTCGCGAACTTGCTGGACGAGGAGTCGGTGCCCCCTCACCTGCTGCCCGGCGCGTGCGTCACCCGCTCGGTGCCGCCATCCGCCGTACCGTGCGCGGCGCCGCCCCCGGAAACCGGCAGCGGATCCCCCGCGAAGGACGTGAGTGAACGATGACCGTCAACACCACCGGATCCGCTGTCGACGGACGCCACTTCGACGTCATCATCGTCGGCAGCGGCTGGGCCGGAAGTCTCCTCGCCCGGCACCTGGGCCGGCAGAACTGGCGCGTGCTGGTTCTCGAAGCCGGCAACGGCGGCACCGACACGTGGGAAGGGTTCCAGGACACCGTCCGTACGTTCTCGGCCGCGGTCGTCAAGGCATCGAACGCGGCCTACCGCACCAGCGCCGCCGCCCCGTTCCCCGACGTCCTCGACCTGCGCTCGACGGGCCCTTCCAGCTATACGACTTCGGGCCACTTCGAACAAACCGGGCCCTTCCCGTACGCCGGGGACTACCTCCGGGCCCTGGGCGGCACCGGGATGCACTGGTTTGGCGCCGTGCCCCGGATGTTCCCCGAGGACTTCGCGACCAGGACCAACTTCGGCTACGGCGCCGACTGGCCGGTCACGGCCATGGACCTGGAGCGGCACGTGCGCGAGGCGGAGCTGCTGATCGGCACGGCCGGCGACGGCGCCGAGCAGCACCGGCTCGGCGTCGTCGCGGACCCCGAATACCAGTACCCGATGGAGGAAATCCCGCCGAGCTACCTGGACGCCCGCTTCCACCGACTGCTCGACGGCAGGTCCGTCACGGACAAGATCGCCGAGAGCGCGTACACACTCCAGGTCTACGGGCTTCCGCAGGCCCGGAACAGCACGCCGAACCCGGCCTGGGACGACGGCAGCGGCAACCCGTACCGACCGCGCGGCGCCGTCGGCATGCCCAACTTCGGTGAGCGCTGCGTCGGCAACGCCAGTTGTACGCCGATCTGCCCGGTCCAGGCCAAGTCCCATCCCCTGCGCCTCCAGCAGGACTTCACCGACTCGGTGCGCCTGGCGACGCGCTGCGTCGTCAGCAGGGTGCTGCCCGGACGGGGCGGCACCGTCCGTGGTGTGGAGTTCCGCGAGTACGGGGACCCGGCCACCCCCAGCAGCCGGCCATACACCGTGGAGGCCGACATCGTCGTCCTGGCCGCCCACTCCATCGAGAACGCGGTGCTGCTGCTCGCCTCCGGGATGGCGAACAGCAGCGGGAACGTCGGCCGGCACCTTATGGACCACCCCACTCTGCTGGCCTGGGCGGAGATGCCGGCCAACGATCCGGTCGGGGCGTTCCGCGGCCCGGGCCACACCTCGGGCCTGGAGTGCTTCAGAACGGGTCAGGGGCGGCGAAAGCGCGCCCCGTTCCGCATCGAGATCAGCAACTGGGGCTGGGGCTGGTCCACCGGCGCCCCGCTCAGCAGCGTCGCCCGGATGCTGGGTCTCGGCGGTGACGCCAACGGCGAGGTCCGGCACGGCGGCTACTTCGGCCCGAAGCTGCGCCGCGACCTCGGGCAGCAGGTCAACCGCCAGATCCAGCTGCAGATCGCGATGGAGCAGCACGCCGAGCGGAACAACCGGGTGACCATCGACCCGGCCCGGTACCGCGACGGCATGGGCAACCCGCGGCCGATCATCCACTATGACCTCGACCACCGGGTCAAGGACGGTCTGTACGCGGCGCGCGAAGTGTCCAAGGCGATCTTCAAGCTGCTGAACGCCACCGACCACACGAACCTGGGTGTTCAGGACGACGGCAGCCATCCGCTCGGATACTTCACTCACACTCCGGGCGGTGACCTGCCCCCGCAGGACCTCGGCTATCGCGGTCCGGGGCACGCCGCCGGCACGCACATCATGGGCACCCGGAAGTCCACGTCCGTGGTCGACGCCGACCAGCGCACCCACGACCATCCGAACCTCTACGCGGTGGGCTGCGGCAGCATGCCCTCGATCGGCACCAGCAACCCGACGCTCACCATGGCGGCACTCGCGCTGCGCAGCGCCGAGCGCATCCACCGCGACCTCGCGGAACTGCACCAACCGGTGACGGTGGCCACCTCCCACCTGGCCGGAAAGAGGGCAGCCGAATGACAACGATGTACGAGCTGGCGCAGCAGGACTATCGGCAGCCGAAGGACGTTCCGGAGCTGCGCAGGTACCTCCAGGCGGCCCTGGAGGTCGAGCACCTGACCATTCCCGTCTATTTGACGGGCATGTACTCCATCAAGCCCGGGACCAACGCGTACGCGTACGGCGTCATCCGCAGCGTGCTGCTGGAGGAGATGCTCCACATGACGCTGGCCGCGAACCTGCTCACCGCGGTGGGTGGGAAGGCGGACGTGTCGAAGTTCGTCAGGAAGTACCCGGCGAGGCTCCCGTTCGCCGACAAGCGTGTGCCCGAGGTCCGGCTGCGGCACTACTCACCCGAGGCACTAGTGACCTTCCTGGACATCGAACGGCCGCAGTCGTTCGTACCGCCGAACGGACAGAAGCCAACCGGCTGGACGTCCATCGGTCAGTTCTACGACGCCATCCGGCGCGGTGTGACCGATCTGGAGCAGGCCGCACGCGAGCAGGAGCCGCCGTCGACCATCTTCACGGGCGTGGCGGGAGACCAGATCGGCCCCCGTGACTTCTACAACTCGGGCGGCGAGGTGTTCGCCGTCACCGGCCTCAAGACCGCGCTGCTGGCCATCGAGGTGATCAGCGACCAGGGCGAGGGCGCCCACGACACCATCTGGGACAGCGACGACAAGATCTTCGGTGAGGAGCGGCAGGTCGCCCACTACTTCCGCTTCAACGAGATCCACAAGGGCCGCAGATACGGCAGGCACGATCTGCCCCGGACCTCGCCGAGTGGCCCACTCCTGGACATCACCTGGGCGGATGCCTATCCGATCGACCCGATGGCAAAGATCGAGGACTACCGCGACAGTCCCGAACTCAAGACGCAGGCGGTCCTGTTCAACAAGACGTACGCCAAGCTCATCGCCGTACTGGAGAAGACCTTCCACGGCCGGAGCGACCTGATGCACCACGTGGTCCCGCTGATGGTGGAACTGCGCGACGCCTCGCAACGCCTGTACCGCAACCCTCACCCGAACGCGGCAAAGGCGGCCCTGGGTCTGCATGCCTCCCCGACCTTCGAGCTGACCGACCTGTTCCTCGCCGAGGGCCGGACGTACGCGGACGAGCTGGTGGCGAGGACCGAGGAGCCGTCTCAGCTTCGTGGGGGAGGTGTGCTGCCCAGTTGGACGAGGCCGCATTGATAGGCCGCCGCGACCGCCTGGGCACGGTCCCGCACCCCCAGTTTCATCACGATCCTGCTGTAGTGCGTCTTCACGGTCGTCTGGCTGATCACCAGGTGCTGGGCGACCTCGGCGTTCGACATCCCGTGGGCGATCAGCACCAGCACCTCGCGCTCGCGTGCCGTGAGGTTCTCCATCTCGGCCGGCGTCGGCAGTAGCCGGTCGGGACGTGCGGCGAACTCGCGCAGCAGTTCCGGGGTGACCGACGGGTCCAGCCACGCGTCGCCGTCGGCGACCGCCCGCACGGCGCGGACCAGCTCTTCCGGTGCGGCGTCCTTCAGCAGAAACCCGGAGGCTCCGGCGCGCAGTGCCTGGATCACCGACTCGTGCACGTTGTACGTCGTCAGCACGAGCACGCGTACCGGTGCGCCCCGCTCACTCAGGAACCGATCCGCAGTGATACGGCGTGTGGCCTCCACGCCGTCTATGCCGGGCATCCTGACATCCATCAGGACGACGGTGGGCTGCAGTTGCTCGGCGAGGTCGATCGCCATGGCCCCGTCGTGAGCCTCACCGACGACCTCGATGTCAGGTTCCGCCGAGAGCAGCATGCCGATGCCGGAGCGTACGAGGGGCTGGTCGTCGGCCAGGATCACGCGGATCACGGATCAGTTCCTTCCAGAGTCGGGCTGTACGGTGCCGTTCCGGGGATCGGCAGCGTCACCGAGAGCCGGTGGCCACCGCCGCTCGGGGCCGTCGACAGACTGCCGCCGAACACCTCGACGCGCTCCCGCAGACCGGCGATGCCATGCCCCGTGGACAGTTCACCCGGCTGGGTGGAGGGTGTTCCTGCCCCGTCGTCGTCGATCTCGACGCGGAGCAGGGAGCAGTCCCAGATCAACCGCACGACGGCATGGGTGCCCGGCCCGGCGTGCTTGGTGACATTGGTCAGCCCCTCCTGGGCCACTCGGTAGACGGTGAGGTCCAGGCTCTCCGGCAGCCAGGGGCGGTTCCCGCGCTCTTCGGACGTGACGGAGACACCGGTGCGCCGCACGCCCTCGAAGAGACGGTCCAGTCCGGCGAGTCCGCAGTCGGCGGAGGAGGCAGCGGGGTGCTCCGCCGTGCGCAGCAGCGTCAACATGCGGCGTAGTTCGCCCATCGCGTTCCTGCCCTGGTTCTCGATGTCGCCGAGAGCCAGGGCAGCCCGATCGGGGTCGGTGTGCAGCACGCGCCGCGCACCGGCCGCCTGAAGGACCATCACCGTCACCGAGTGGGCCACGATGTCGTGCAGTTCACGGGCGACGCGGACACGCTCGTCGGTGATGGCCCGCTGGGCCTCGGCGAGCCGGTTCCGGGTGCGCTCCGCCTCGGTCTCGCTCGCCCGGATCCAGCGGCCGAGCAAGAACACTTCGAGGTACAGGGACAGAAAGAACGTCACCAGCCCGACCAGAGCGGACAGCCGCCGTTCGGTGGCCACATGTACGAGGTCGCCCCAGATCGTCAGCCCCATCGGGACGGCCGACACGGCCAGTGCCGCCAGTGCGGTCCTCAGGGGATGGGCGACCACCACGCTGAAGAGCCCTGCCAGCACGGTGAAGACGGGCATGTAGTCGAGCATTGTGACCAGGCTGATCAGGCCGCAGGCCACGGCGTGGAGCCACAACGCGCAGAACCCGGCTACGGGCTCGGTCCGGAGCAGGCGCAGGGCCGCGCAGGCCGGGACGGCCGCGAGCACCGTGATCAGGGCCTGCTGGCCGGTGGTGTCCGGCGCCGCCAGGCGACCGAACGCCAGCATGTCCGGCACGACCACGGCCAGTGCCCGCCAGGAGTCCTGGGCCGGTATACGTCCCACGCGAGTCGCGCGCGTCATGGTCAACGGCCGTCAGCCGGGGGCTTCGGCGGCAAGCAGCATCCGCAGTACAGACACCCTCTGTCGGCAAACGCCTCGATGCTGTCGTGCGTTTCGACGGCTGACGCCCCGGGGCCCGCGAAGGTCCGGAGGTCCGCCGAGGATTCCGGGGCGCTGTCCCGGCTCGCGCCGGTCGGCACCTCGTAGCCGAGCGAGGCCAGCGCGGCCCACAGATCACCAGCGTGGTTCGCGATGGCATCGCCGAGCTGCGCCGCAGAGTACTGCGGCACCTTCCGGCGAAGGGCGGACGGCTCGGCGAGAGTGAGTACCGCCAGCGAGGCCCTGGTCTCGCCGTCGTCCAGGCCCATCACACGAACGTCCGTGACGTCGATGGACTCGGCCCGCGTTCCGTCGTCCGTGCCGGGCTTGATCAGGGCGTTCAGCTTCGACGCGGTGACCAGGGCCGGCGGTGGATGCGGAACGAACACGGTCTCGTCCGCGACAAGAACACCGTGCACGGCCGGGATGTCGGCTGTCTGGATGGTCACGAGCGGTCCGTCGACGGACGACTGGGGAGTGGTCATGAGGGACTCCAGGGGAGAGGAGAGCGGAAGGGTTGGCAAATGCCGACGTATTCGTGTGAACACGCTGTGTAACTAACCTCAACATCACACCGGCAGGAAAACCCCGATGTCCATCCACCAAGAGGGTGACGACGGTCCGGCATCGGGTTCCGGGAGCAGCCGAACCCTTTCTCCTTCACCGATTGTCCTCGCGCTCGCCCGCGCCGCGCGACAGCCCTGTGGCGTATCCGGCGGGTCAAGGGAGCCGATGACGCCGGCGGCCCGCGTACACCCTGAGGACGACGCGACAGATCGGGGCAGAGGCGGACGTGACGGGCATGGATGGCGGCGCATGCTCTTACCCAGATCGTCGGAGACACACCATCGCGGCCCGCGAAGGTGCCAGCCGGCCACCGTCCGACATTCGGTCCAGAAGGGAGACGGCCGTGCCCACGAGCAGTCTCGTCGCATCCTTGAACCGCCACGCCGGGGAGTCGCCCAACCTCGACGCCCTGGTGTCCGGCAGCACCCGACTCACCTACCGTCAACTGGCCGACCGAGCCCACGAACTGGGTCGGCAACTGCCGCCGGACACCGGCCTGCTGTGCGTGTCGGCCCGCAAGTCACCCGAAGCAGTCGCACTCCTGCTGGCCTGCTTCCAGCAGCACCGCCAAGTCCTGCTCCCATCAGCAGAGTTGGGTGCCGACGCACTGCGCCGACTGGCGAGCCAGGCGCATTGCACACACATAGTGTCGACTGGGTCCGACGGGGCGGCCGGGAAGGACGCGGCGGACGGGGCCGGCGAGGCAGCCGGCGCGTTGTCCGTCGTACGCCTGGCGTCCGTCCTGCCGCCGCGGAGCGGTCTCGCACCCCGCACCTCTCCGCTCCTCCTCACCACGTCCGGATCGACCGGACTGCCCAAGATCGTGCCGCTGCCCGAGGACGGCATGGACCGCTTCATGACGTGGGCCGCCGCGCACTTCGGGACGGCGCGGGGGACCAGGGTGCTGTCGTACGCACCCCTCAACTTCGACCTCTCGCTCCTCGACGTTTGGGCGACGCTCGGCGCGGGCGGCACCGTCGTCCTCGTACCGCCGGAGCGGGCCACCGACGGGCCGCACCTGCTGGAGACACTGGCCGCGACGCGGGTCCAACTGGTGCAGTCCGTACCGATGTTGTTCCGACTGCTGGCCGACGCGGCGGAGGGCGCCGGCCGGACCCTGCCCGACGTCCGGCACGTCCTGCTGACCGGCGAGGCCACGCCGCCGGAGCTACTGGCGCGGACCGCGCGGCTCTTCCCGGCGGCCCGGATCCACAACGTGTACGGCTGCACGGAGACCAACGACAGCTTCGTGTACGAGGTCGACCGCGCCGAAGAGCGGGCGGAACTGCCCCTGGGGGTACCTCTGCCCGGCGTCACCTGGACCCTTCTCACCGGCGAGGGAAGGGAGTTGACAGGCGAGGGCACTGGCGAACTCGTCGTGCGCACTCCCTTCCAGACCGACGGCTACCTCGACTCGGCGCTGAACGTGGACCGTTTCCTGCGTCCGCCGGGCGGCGGCGCCGTGCACTACCGCACCGGCGACCTCGCCCACCGGACTGCCGACGGCGCACTCACCCTGCGGGGCCGGGCCGACTTCCAGGTCAAGGTGCGTGGCGTACGGACCAATCTGCAGGACGTCGAACAGGCCCTGCTCCTGCACCCAGACGTCGAAGAGGCCGTGGTCGTGGCACTGCCCGACCCGGAGGCCGGGGTGCTGCTGCACGCGGTGATACGGCTCACCCGCGTCGGCGAACGCCTCAACAGCCTTGCTCTGCGAAGCCATTGCGCCCGGCATCTGCCCCGGACCGCCATCCCGGGCTCCCTGAACATCACCGATGAGCCGCTGCCGCGCACGTCAACGGGGAAGCCCGACCGCCAATCCATCAAAGAGCGCTGGCTCGCGAAGGGATGAGCATGAACTCCGCGCCACTCAAAGCCTGGATCGTCCAGCAGTTCGTACCCGACATCACACCCGCCGAACTCGACGACGACTACGACCTGATCGACAGCGGGCTGGTGGACAGTCTGCGTCTACTACGGCTGATCGCCTGGGTCTGCGATGCCAACGGCATCCCACCGGGCGAGGTCCAGCTCACCCCTGACAACTTTCGCAGCGTCAACGCGATCCAGGCGTTCGTGGAAAGCGCCGCCGCACCCCACAACAGTAGTAAAAGGGACACAAAATGATCGTTCGCAGCCTGGACGAAGTCAAAACCGTCGACTGGGGCAACGGCATCAGCCGCCGTTTCCTGCTGGAGGCGGACGGCATGGGCTACTCGGTGACCGACACCGTCGTCCGCGCCGGCACCTCCTCCAACCTCCAGTACCAGCGCCATCTGGAAGCCTGCTACTGCATCTCGGGCCGTGGCTGGGTCATGACCACCGATGGCGTCAAGCACCCGATAACGCCCGGCACCCTGTACGCCCTCGACCAAAACGACGCCCACGAACTCGCCGCTGCCGACGAGGACTTGAGGCTGGTGTGCGTCTTCACCCCGGCGTTGCGCGGTGACGAGGCCCACGACCTGTCGGCCGACGGCTTCTCCTGCTACTGAGCCAGGGAGCACACCATGACCATCTGGAACGACGAGCAGCGAGAACTCCGCGGCACCATGCGGCCAGTGTTCGACGCGCTGGGCGAGGACCACCTCGCGTGGGACAGGCGAGGGGAGTTTCCCCGGGAGAAGTGGCGGACCGTGATGAAGTCCGACCTGCTGCGGCTGCCCTTCGCCGAGGAGTACGGCGGACTCGCCCAGGACCTCCTCACCACCATGTACGTCCTCGAAGGGTTGGGCGAGGCCAACCGCGACGGAGGCCTGAGCTTCTCGGTGACGACACACATGGTCAGCGTCGGCGTCCCGGTGCAGCGTTTCGGCTCCCGGGACCTCAAGTACCGCTATCTGCCCGGCATCTGCGACGGCACGTCGATCGGCGCGCATGCCATTACCGAGCCCGACCACGGCTCCGACGCGATGAGCATGCGGACCACTGCCGTGCGCGACGGCGACGACTACATCCTCAACGGAAGCAAGATCTTCATCAGCAACGGGCCGGTCGCCGACCTGTTCACGGTCTACGTCCGCACGGGAACCGCTCCCGGCCCGGCCGCACTCAGTGCCTTCCTCGTCGAACGCGGGACGCCCGGACTGACCGTCGGGGAGCCCATTGAGAAGATGGGCCTCAAGACCTCCCCGCTCGCCGAGGTGTTCCTCGACGACTGCCGGGTCCCCGCCCGCAATCTGGTCGGCGCGCCCGGCGCGGGGTTCCTGGTCCTCGACCATGTGATGAAGTGGGAGATCCTCTGCTCCTTCGCCGTCAACCTGGGCGAGATGCGGCACCGGCTCGACCGGTGCGTCCAATACGCCGGCGAGCGAAGGCAGTTCGGGCAGAGCATCGGCAGGTTCCAGTCGGTGTCCCACCGCATCGTCGAGATGAAGATCGCCACCGAGACGGCCGCCAAGTGGCTGTACGACACGGCCGCCAAGCTGCTGCGCCACGAGGACGTCACCGTGGACCTGGCCATCGCAAAGATCCTCACCAGCGAGGGCAACACCGCGAGCGCCCTGTCCGCCCTCCAAATCTTCGGCGGCTACGGCTACATGACCGAGTACGGCATCGAGAAGGACGTCCGCAACGCCCTCGCCGGAACCATCTACTCGGGCACGTCCGAGATCCAGCGCACCCGCATCGCCGCGATGCTCGGCCTGTGAGAGAAGGGAATTACCCATGTCCGACGACGAAATGACCCCATGCCTCCGCGCCACCGAGTTCCTGGACCACGAGTCGCCCCGGATACGGGAGTTCGTCGCCCGGTCCGTCCAGGACTCCTCGGCGGGCGACCCCGTACGCCAGGTCGTAGACCTCTATTACGCCGTACGCGACGGCCTGTTCTACGAGGTGTACGGCGCCGACCTGTCTCGAACGGGCCTGAGCGCAAGCTCGGTCCTCGCCGCCGGACAGGGCTTCTGCCTGCACAAGTCGGTGCTGTTCGCCGCAGCGGTGCGTGCGGTGGGCGTGCCGAGCAGGCTGGTGTACGCCGACGTCCGCAACCATCTCGCCTCGGACCGCCTCAAGGAACTGATCGGCGGCGACGTCTTCTTCCACTCGCTGACGTCCGTGTACCTGGGCGGGCGCTGGCTCAGAGCGACCCCGGTCTTCAACGAGCTGCTGTGCCGGCTGTACGGGATGCCCGCGCTGGACTTCGACGGGGTCACGGACAGCCAGTACCACCCGTACGACAGCTCACAAGAAACCTCTGCCCAGATGGAGTTCCTCAAGGAGCATGGCGAATTCGACGACCTGCCGTACGAGTTCGTGATGTCCAGCATGCGCCTCCTGCACCCTCGCTTCCTCGACGGCTTGAGCACGGTCGCTGGCGGATCACTGGCTACTGAGGCCAACTCCCATGCCTGAGGCCCGAGTCGCACATCTACCCGAGGAGAGTCATATGAGTACGCACCGCACCGCACCCCTCGCTCTTGACGAAGAGGTCGCCGAGGCCCTGCACGAGGGGCGGCCGGTTGTCGCCCTCGAATCGTCGGCGATTCCGCACGGTCTGCCGTACCCGGCGAACCTGGCCCTGGCCCATGACATCGACGACGCCGTACGCGGCTCGGGCGCCGTCCCGGCCCGGGTCGGTATCCTCGACGGCCGGATTCTCGTTGGTATGACCACGGAGCATCTGGAGCGCTTCGCCGCCGCCCCGGGCATCCCCAAGGTCAGCACCCGTGACCTGGGCATCGCCGTGGCGGGCGGCGGGCCCGGCGCGACCACCGTGTCCTCGTCGCTGGTGGCCGCCGACCTCGCGGGCATCCGGGTGTTCTCGGTCGCCGGCATCGGCGGGGTCCACCGGGACGCCCCGCTCACCTTCGACATCTCGGCGGACCTGGTCCAGTTCACACGCAGCCGTACGGCCGTGGTGTGCGCCGGGGCCAAGTCGATGCTGCATCCGCGGTGGACGGTCGAGTGGCTGGAGACAGCCGGGGTCCCCGTGATCGGCTACCGATGCGACGACTTCCCGGCGTACTTCAGCGTGAGCAGCGGGGTCCGCAATCCCCACCGGCTGGACGACCTCGGGCTGGTCGCGTCGGCCGCCCTCGCCCACTGGGACACCGGCACGGAGACCTCGGTGCTGGTCACGCACCCGATCACGGAGGCCGACGGCATCCCGTCCCAGGACGTCGAGGCGGCTGTCGCCGACGCCACCTCACTCGCCGAGCGCGACGGCATCACGGGCCCGGCCATCACGCCGTACCTCCTGAAGGCAATCGCGCGGGCGACGGAGGGCCGGACGGCCGCCGCCAACCGTTCGGTGCTGCTGTCGACGACTGCGCTGGCGGGCGAGTTCGCCGTCCGGCTCGCGGAGGAGATCACCAGGCGGGAGGCGCCCGTATGAGCGGCAATCGGACAACGGCCGTACTGTTCGATCTCGACGGCACGCTGCTGGACACCCCGGGCGCCATCGTGTCCGTAGTGAACAAGGTCCTCGCTGAGTCGGTCCGGCCCGTGCCGCCCCGGGAGCGGGTGCGGGCCACCGTGGGCAGGCCGCTGGCGGCGGCCTTCGCCGAGCTGCTGGAGCTGGAGCAGGAGCACTGCGAGGTGGCTCGGGCGGTCGACCGCTTCCGAAAGTTGTTCCGCGAGGACGTGGTCCCGAGGGCGAGGTCTCTGATCTTCCCGGGCGTACCGGAGCTGCTGGTGCGACTGCGGGCAGAAGGGCTCGCTCTGGCCATTGTGACGAGCAAGATCCGGGTCAGCGCCCTGGAACTCCTCGAACCGGCCGGGCTGACGCACCACTTCGACGCCGTCGTCTGTCACGGGATGGCCCCTCAGGGCAAGCCCCACCCCGATCCGGCCCTGTTCGCCGCGCGAGAGCTGGGCCGCGAACCCGGCGCGTGCGTGGTCGTGGGCGACGCGGTGGACGACGTACGGATGGCCGGTGCGGCCGGGATGCGTGCGCTCGGAGTGACGTACGGGGTTGCCACGGCGGAGCAGTTGACCTCCGCGGGGGCGGAATCGGTGGCCGAATCGGTGCGGGCACTCAGCGAAGCTCTGGATGGTCTTCGATCTTCCACCGTGATCACTGATCGCATCCGGGCAGATACGTAAAGCCATGACACGTATCGGCGCACCGGCATGGCGACATCCACACCGGCACCAATATCTACACATAACGGAACGATACGATAAGGCGGTTACGAAGAAATGACGCCACCCACGACACCGGACCACGCGGCGCCGGGCAGTCCGATCGGGGGGCTGGTGACGCTTTCCGCGGCCCAGTTCCTCATCGCGCTCGACTTCTCGGTCATCTTCGTGGCCCTGCCCAGCATGGGTACGGATCTCGACCTGTCCCCCAGCGCCACCCAGTGGGTGGTCAGCGCCTACTCCGTCTTCTTCGCCGGGTTCCTCGTGGTCGGCGGACGGGCCGCCGACCGGATCGGCGCGCGCAACATGTTCGTCGCCGCGCTTCTGCTGTTCAGCGTCGCCTCGCTGATCGGCGGCATCGCCGGGGACCCCGCGCTGCTGCTGATCGCCCGGGGCGCACAGGGCGTTGCAGCCGCCGCGCTCCAACCGTCGATCCTCGCCCTGGTCAACACCTCCTTCGCACCGGGCCGTGAACGTACCCGCGCCCTCGCCGTCTGGGGCACGGTCGGCGCCAGTGGCCTCGCCGCCGGCGTCGTCCTCGGCGGGCTGCTCACCACGCTCTCATGGCGCTGGACCTTCCTCGTGAACCTGCCCTTCGCGATCGTCTGCGTACTGGCGGCCCCGCGCCTGCTGCCGGGCGGAAACGGCCCGCGTACGTCGTCCCCGCTCAACGTCCTCAGCGCGGTGCTCTGCGCCGCGACCGTCCTCGTCTCCGTGCTGGGGCTCACTCTGGCCGCAGACCTCGGCTGGACCGCCCCGCTCACACTGGGCAGTTTCGGCGCGGCCATTGTCCTCCTCTTCCTCTTCGTCGTCCGCGAACGAGGCAGCGCTCAGCCGCTGGTGGCACCGGCGCTGCGCGGGACCCGCACGCTCCTCGTCGGCTGCGGCTGCTCCGCCCTCTACATGGCGAGCGTGGCGGGCTCGGAGTTCTACCTCGTCACGCTCATCCTCCAGGAGGGGCGCGGCTTCGAACCGCTCGCCGCGGGCATCGCCTTCCTGCCACTGGCCGTGTGCATCACCCTTGGCAACATCATCGCGGGCCGGCTGGTCACCACCCTGGGCGTGGGGCGCACGTTGCCGTCTGCGTTCACGGTCGGCGCGGTGGGCCTACTGCTGCTCGCGGTCTCCGTGCACAACCACTCGTACTGGCTGGGCATACTGCCCGGTCTGATCGTGAGTGGGCTCGGCCACGGCATGATCTACACCTCTATGTTCGTCGGCGGCACGCGAGACGTGGCCGACGAGAACCAAGGCGTCGCCGGCGCCCTGATGACCACCACCCAGTACGCGGGCGGCGCCTTCGGGGTGGCAATCCTGGTCATCATCCTCGGCGCGAACCCGGACGACGGCGCCTTCCTGCCCGCGTTCCTGCTGGCGGGCGTGGTCGCGTTGGCTGGCGCGGTGTGGTCGTGGCTGGGCTTCGGTGTCCCGGCTGCGCAGGCAGGAGGAGCGGAGCAGAAGCCGGCCGGAGACCCGGTCACAGCGCGCGAGAAGGGGAGGACGTCATGACGAGGCGCGCAGTACCTGACGTAGCGTCAATTCCGGTGTCCACCAGGCGAGTGGACGGCCCACGCATCGGCATCCTCGTCATCCACAACGACCCTGTTCCCGAGACCGAGATATGGGCGATGGCCCCGCCCGGTGCCTCCGTCCACACCGCCCGCTTCGAGTGCCCCCGGCACGTCGACACCGAGTACGTCGGCAGCCCTGCGCGGGCTTTCGCCTCGGACCCCGAGGTGGCCCGGGGCCTTGATCACCTCGGGCGGCTCGGCGCGGACAGCATCGCGCTGTGCTTCGGATCCAGCAGCTTCTTCGGTGGGCCGTCCTTCGACACGGAGTTCATCGCGGAGGCAGAGACGTACTCCCACGGCACGCCTGTCCACACCGCCGCCGTGGCGATCACGGCCGCACTGCGGGCCTCCGGCGTACGTCGTCCCCTGGTGATGATGCCGCCCTGGTTCACTCCCCCGACCTTCGCGGCCACTGAGAAATACCTCGCCACCGTTGGCGTCAATCGCGTCCGCATCGCCCAGTTCGACCTCGGCCCGGAGTGGGCCGGCTCCCCCAAGTACAACGCCTTCGACGAGGGCGCCCGCTGGGTCGTCGACTCGGACGAGGTACACCGCCAGACACTCACCGCCGTGCACACGGTCGAGGCCGACGTGGACTCCGGCCCCGACCCCATCGACGGCATCCTCGTCCCCGGCAGCGGTTTCCGCGCCCAGGGCGCGGTCGTACCCCTGGAGCGGGAGCTGGGGCTCCCTGTGATCACCGCCAACCAAGCGGTCCTGTGGTACGGACTGAACCTGGCCGCCGGTCCCGACGTGCCGCTGGACAGGGCGGGTTCCGACCACGGCAGTCTTTTCGGGAAGCGGCTACCCACGCCGAACAAGCCCGAGCGATAACGCATGTGAGCTGAATCCATCCCGGAATCTGCTGGTCACCATGCTTTCCCTCCCCGGGTCAAGCAGTGGCCCGCTGCGGCACCGGAGATCGGCAGTCACATCACGCAGCCCTGCCTGTCGGCGATCACTTCCACCAGCGACCGTCCGGTGCCGCCAAGACCGGCACCCCGGATCATCGAGGACAGGGGCAAGGAGTCACACCGGCCCTGGAGGCCACGAGCCCGGATCGGGCTCTATGAGGGAGGTGATGGGCGTTCACGGTTCGCGGCCCGCCACCGCTGCCGGACGGACTCGGACATCGCCGTCCTGTCCGCCCCCACGTCCACCGTGATCAGCGGCGCGGGCAGCGACCTGGAACGCCTCATGGCCCAGTGGACGGCCTGGGGTGCCGCCGCCCGCCGGATCACGGTCGACTTCGCCTCCCGCGCGCGACAAGCCGGGCCAAGAGACCCGTCGCACGTGCGCTGCCCTGCTGCGGCCCAGCAGCAAGACAAATGCGCGCATACGAGGGAGCCGGCCAGCTCGTCTCCGCACCTGTTCCAGGCTCTCCAACGACCTGACGGCCTTTCAGCCCGTGCGTCATTCGTGCGTCACACCGCAACAATCAACGGGCTCCGCCACCGCCACGCGCCTCTCCCTCTCAGACGAATGCGCAGGTCACGCGACAGCGTCCGCCTTCACCCGTTCCCACCTGCCAAACAGGTCGAGCCGACGAAAGAAGTCAGAGAACCGCAGGTCAAGATCCCTTTCCAGTGGGTTCCAGGATCGCGACGCACTCCACGTGGTGCGTCATCGGAAACAGATCGAAGACCCGCAACGTCCGCACCCGATACCCCCCGTCCCGGAAGTACCCCAGATCCCGCGCCAGCGCGGCCGGGTCGCAGGCGACGTAAGCGATGCGGCGGGCGCCGAGGGAGGCGAGGTGGGCGACGGTCTTGCGGCCGGCGCCCGCGCGGGGCGGGTCGAGGACGATGAGGTCGACCTCGGTGATGCCGGTGCGCGGGAGGACGCTCTCGACCTTGCCCTGCTCGATACGGACGCGGTCGAAGGCGGCGAGGTTGTGGCGGGCGTCCTCGACGGCACGCTTGCCGGACTCGATGCCGAGGACCGCGCCCTGCTCGCCGAGCCGGTCGGCGAGGGCGCCCGCGAAGAGGCCGACGCCGCAGTAGAGGTCGAGGGCCATCTCGCCCTTGCGGGGCAGCAGGCCCTGCATGACGGCCGTGACGAGGGTGTCCGCGGCCTTGGGGTGGACCTGCCAGAAGCCGCCGCTGCCGACGCGATGGGTACGGCCGTCGGCGCGTTCGCGGACGAAGGCGCGGCCGTGGACGCGGTGGACGCCGCCGTCCTTCTCCTCCACCCGCATCACCGACACCGGCCTGTCCAGCTCCACCAGGGGCAGCCGGGCGCCCGGACGGGGCGTCAGGATCACCTGGCGGTCCTGCGAACCCGTCGCCGCGATGGCCTCGACGGACTCCATGCCCGTCCAGTCCCGCTGCTCGATGCCGAGTTCACTCACTCCGGGTGCCGCGATCATGCAGTGGTCGATCGGCTCCACCTCGTGCGAGCGGTGGCGGCGCAGACCGGCCCGGCCCGAGGAGGCGTCCACCGCGTACTGCACACGCGTCCGCCACTGCGGCACCTGGCCGGCGGGAAGCTTGTCGCCCTCGGCCGGCATCACCGTGCCGTCCCAGCCGGCCTCCTCGGGGGTGAGGCCCGCGAGGCGCTGCAGCTGCTCGGCGACGACCTCGCCCTTCATGCGGCGCTGGGCGCCCGGCTTGGCGTGCTGCCAGTCGCAGCCGCCGCACCGGCCGGGACCGGCGTACGGGCAGGGCGCCTCGACGCGGTCCTTGGAGGCCGACAGGACGGACACCGCGTCCGCGCGCAGGAACCGGGCCCCCTCCTCGCCCTCGGTCACCCGGGCCACGACCCGCTCACCGGGCAGCGCGTGCCGGACGAACAGCACCTGGCCGTCGGCCGTGCGGGCGACGCAGTGCCCGCCGTGGGCGACGGGGCCGACCTCGACCTCGTACTCCTCCCCCACCAGGGAGCCGTCCGCGGAGTTCACCGGGGAGCCCTCCGGGGATTCCGGCGACTCGACCGTCGACCCCGCCTGCGTTTTCTTCGGTTCTGCCTGCATGGCGGGGGTGACTCCAGATGCGTGAGGGGGAAGGGCCGAACAACAGCCCACCAGTCTACTTCGGCGCCGACGTCTCCTTGGCCCGCTGCTCGGCGGGCCCCCGCCGCACCGCGCCCGGCGCGTTCCACTCCTGCCGCTTGCGGGCCCGCTTCCGGGCCGCCTCGGAGGACTGGAGCTGGTAGGGCACCGACGTCACCATGACACCCGGAGTGAACAGCAGCCGGCCCTTCAGCCGGAGCGCGCTCTGGTTGTGCAGCAGATGCTCGTACCAGTGGCCGACCACGTACTCGGGGATGATCACGGAGACCACGTCCCGCGGCGACTCCTTGCGCAGGCTCTTCACGTACTCGATGACCGGCCGCGTGACCTCGCGGTACGGCGAGTCGAGGACCTTCAGCGGCACGGTGATGCCCCGTCGCTCCCACTCGGCGCGCAGCGCCTTGGTCTCCGCCGGGTCGACGTTGACGCTGAGCGCCTCCAGGGTGTCCGAGCGCATCAGCTTGGCGTAGGACAGCGCCCGCAGGGTGGGGCGGTGGATCTTGGAGATCAGCACGACGGAGTGCACGCGGGACGGCCGTACGATGTCGTCGCTCGGGCCCTCGGGGGCCGCGATCTCCTCGGCGACCCGGTCGTAGTGCTTACGGATGGCGGTCATCGTCGCGTAGAAGATGACCATGCCGAGCAGCGCGACCCAGGCGCCGTGGGTGAACTTGGTGACCAGGACGACGACCAGCACCATGCCGGTGAAGAAGGCGCCGAAGGCGTTGATGGCGCGGGAGCGGAGCATGTGGCGGCGCTTGGCCTGGTCCTTCTCGGTGACCAGGTGGCGGTTCCAGTGGCGGACCATGCCGGTCTGGCTGAGCGTGAAGGACACGAACACGCCGACGATGTAGAGCTGGATCAGCCGCGTGGAGTCGGCGCCGTAGATCCACACCAGCAGCGCGGCGGCGCCCGCGAGGAGCACGATGCCGTTCGAGAAGGCGAGGCGGTCGCCGCGGGTGTGGAGCTGGCGGGGCAGGTAGCGGTCCTGGGCGAGGATCGAGCCGAGCAGCGGGAAGCCGTTGTAGGCGGTGTTCGCGGCGAGGAACAGCACCAGCGCCGTGGCCGCGGCGAGCACGATGAACAGGAAGCTGCCCTTGCCGAAGACGGCCGCGGCGACCTGGGAGATCACCGGGTTCTGGACGTAGTCGGCGCCGAGGGCCACGCCGTTGTGGACCAGGTCGACGGCCGGGTTCTCGGCCATGCGGACCTTGGTCACGGCGGCCAGCGCGATGATGCCGCAGAACATCGTGACGGCGAGCAGGCCCATCATCGCGAGCGTGGTCGCCGCGTTCTTCGACTTGGGCTTGCGGAAGGCCGGGACGCCGTTGGAGATCGCCTCGACGCCCGTGAGCGCGGCACAGCCGGAGGAGAAGGCGCGCAGCAGGAGGAAGACCAGGGCGAACCCGGCCAGCCCCTGGTGCTCCGGCTTGATCTCGTAGTCCGCCGTCGGCGCCCGCATGGTGTCGCCCAGGACGAGCCCGCGGAAGGCACCCCACGCGATCATGATGAAGACGCCCGCGACGAAGACGTACGTGGGGATCGCGAACAGCGAGCCGGACTCCCTGACCCCGCGCAGGTTCATCAGCGTCAGCAGGACGATGACGGCGATCGCGCACAGCACCTTGTGCTCGACCACGAACGGGACCGCGGAGCCCAGGTTCTCGATGCCCGAGGAGATGGAGACGGCGACGGTCAGGACGTAGTCGACGAGCAGCGCGCTGGCGACCGTGAGGCCCGCCTTGGGGCCGAGGTTGGTGTTGGCCACCTCGTAGTCGCCGCCGCCGCTCGGGTACGCGTGCACGTTCTGACGGTAGGAGGCGACGACCGTGAACATCAGTACGACGACCGCGACGGCGATCCAGGGACTGAAGTGGTACGCCGACACGCCCGCGATGGACAGGACCAGCAGCACCTCGCCGGGCGCGTACGCCACGGAGGAGAGCGGGTCGGAGGCGAAGACAGGGAGTGCGATGCGCTTCGGCAGGAGCGTTTCCCCGAGCCGGTCACTGCGCAGTGCGCGCCCGATCAGGATCCGTTTGGGCACGTCGGTCAGTTTGGACACAACAGAGGATCGTAAGGCGTCGAACTGGCGCCCGCCCACCCGCCACCCCTCAACCGCCTCTCATCTGCCTCACGGGTGAAATAACGGACGCCCAGCGCTGCGGATTCCGTAGCCGGACCGGTCGCCATGTCTATATGACAAACCCCGCCCGTCGACGCCTCGGAGGTTCCATGCACGCGACCGCAGAGCTGATCGGGGCCGCGGCCACCCTTGTCGGTCTCGGAATCCTGTTTCTCGCCAGTGTGCGGAGCATCGGCCGCCGCTGAACCGCTCCCAGCTGGGAAGCAACCATGCAAGGGGGTGCCGCCGTCCTACCGCGCGTGTGTAGCTTGGGCGTCGGTCTGAGACCCTGATGTGGCTGAGCAGTAACTCTTGACACCGGAAGGACGGTCGTGCACATCGTCATCATGGGCTGCGGGAGAGTGGGTTCCGCTCTCGCCCAGACCCTGGAGCAACAGGGGCACACGGTCGCCGTGATCGACCAGGACCCCACCGCCTTCCGACGACTGGGCTCCGGTTTCGGCGGCCGGCGTGTCACCGGAGTCGGCTTCGACCAGGACACCCTGCGCGAGGCGGGCATCGAGGAGGCCGGCGCGTTCGCCGCCGTCTCCAGCGGTGACAACTCGAACATCATCGCCGCCCGGGTGGCGCGCGAGATGTTCGGCATCGAGAACGTGGCGGCCCGGATCTACGATCCCCGGCGCGCCGAGGTCTACCAGCGCCTGGGCATCCCGACCGTGGCGACCGTCCGCTGGACGGCCGACCAGATGCTGCGCCGGCTGCTGCCCTCGGGCGCGGAGCCGCTGTGGCGCGATCCCACCGGCGGGGTGCAGCTGGCCGAGGTGCACGCCTCGACCGCCTGGGTCGGGCACAAGATCAGCACGCTCCAGGAGGAGACGGGCGTCCGCGTGGCGTTCCTGACGCGGCTCGGGGAGGCGATCCTGCCCACCTCGCAGACGGTGCTCCAGGAGGGCGACCTGGTCCACGTGATGATGCGCACCGACGAGGTCGACAAGGTCGAGGCGGCGTTCGCCAAGGGTCCCGAAGAGGAGAGCGGTCACTGATGAGGGTCGCCATTGCCGGTGCCGGTGCGGTGGGCCGCTCGATCGCGGGCGAGCTGCTGGAGAACGGCCACGAGGTCCTGCTGATCGACAAGGCGCCGACCGCCATCTCGGTCGAGCGCGTCCCGCAGGCGGAGTGGCTGCTCGCCGACGCCTGCGAGATCACCTCCCTGGACGAGGCCGCGCTCCAGCGCTGCAACGTCGTGATCGCCGCGACGGGCGACGACAAGGTCAACCTGGTCGTCTCCCTGCTGGCGAAGACCGAGTACGGGGTTCCGCGGGTCGTCGCCCGCGTCAACAACCCCAAGAACGAGTGGCTCTTCAACGAGTCCTGGGGCGTGGACGTGGCGGTCTCCACCCCGCGTCTGATGTCGGCGCTGGTCGAGGAGGCGGTGAGCGTCGGCGACCTGGTCCGGCTGCTGCGCTTCAGCCACGGCGACGCCAACCTGGTCGAACTGACCCTCCCCGAGGAGTCGGCCCTGGCCGGCACCCAGGTCGGCGACGTGGAATGGCCCGAGGACACCTCCCTGGTCACCATCATCCGCGGCACCCGCGTCCTCACCCCGACCCGCGAGGACTCCCTGGAGGCGGGCGACGAGCTCCTCTTCGTGGCCGCGCAGGCCCGCGAGGAGCAGTTGGAGGACCTGCTCTCGGTGCGCCGGGAGGACGCGACGAGCTGAGCGCCTTCAAGCGCTACGACGACGGAGGGCGCCCTTGCGAAAGCGGGGCGCCCTTGGTCCACCAGCCTGTCCGGCGATTGAGGACGGCGATCTAGGACGACGCCCCTTCAGGGCCGAAGCGGGGGTCTGGGGGCGCAGCCCCCGGCGAGCCCGCCCCCACGCCGGGTGCCTACTCGACCGACCGAGCAGCAGCCTCCCGCTCCTTCTCCTCCGCCTCCATCTCGGCGAAAACGTCGATCGGCGCGGGCGCCTTCGCCAGGAAGACCCAGGTGAGCCAGACGGCCAGCAGGAACGGCGGGATCTTCAGGGAGACCAGCACCCAGCCGAGCTGGGTCGTGTCCGCCCACCAGTACAGCGGGAAGAGGATCGCGCACTTGGCGAGCAGGATCGCGCCCCAGGCGTAGCTGGCCTTGGCGTAGGCCTTCTTGCGGCCGGGGTTGCGGGTGCGCCAGGAGAGGTTCTCCTTGAAGACCGGGCCGAGGATGAGGCCGATCAGCGGGACTCCGCACAGCGTGGTGATGATGTAGGCGAGGCCCAGGCCCAGCGTGTAGAGCATGCCGGGCAGGTAGAAGTCCTTGGCGTTGCCGGTCATCATCGCGAAGACGACACCGAACGCGACGCCGAAGACCCCGCTGAAGGCGTGCTTGACGGTGTCCCGCATCACCAGCCGGACCACGACCAGGATCAGCGACACCGCGAGGGCGGCGATCGCCGACAGGTGCAGGTCCTTGTTGATGGTGTAGATGGTGACGAACAGCAGGCCGGGCAGCACCGTCTCGACCATGCCCCGGACCCCGCCGAAGGCCTCGAAGAGCGCGGCCTCGGTCACCGCCCGGGCATCGTGTTGCTGGGTGTCTTCGGTCGGCTTGTCGAGCGACGTCACCGGCTACTCCCGTCCGAGGGGTCTCAGTTCGTACTTCGGGTTGAACAGCACCCGGCGGCCCCGGCTCATCGAGATCCGGCCCGATGCGATCAGCTTGCGCCCCGGCTCTATGCCCACGATGGAGCGTCTGCCGAGCCACACCACGTCCAGAGCCGCGGAGCCGTCGAACAGCTCGGCCTCCAGGGCCGGGACTCCCGCGCGCGGCCTCAGGGTGACCGTGCGCAAGGTACCAGTAACCGTGACGACCTGACGGTCCTGGCAGTCGCCGATCCGGACACAGCCGGCGGTCGCGGCATCCTCCCGCAGCTCCTCGGACTCCAGGTCCTCCTGCGACGAGGAAAGCCGGTCGAGCATGCGCCGGAACCGGCCCACCGGCTTCTCGGAACGAGGAACAGCACTCATGCCTGAAGCGTACCGGGGCCCACCGACAGCTACGTACCCGCGCTGCTACCGCTCGAACCGGTACTCCATCCCCGGCTCCGTGATGCTGCATCCCCCGGGGGACAACCCCCGGACCCCCGGCCGTCCGACAGCTCACCTCTCGAACCGGTACCCCATCCCCGGCTCCGTGATGAAGTGCTTGGGATGCGAGGGGTCCGCCTCCAGCTTCCGTCTCAGCTGGGCCATGTAGACCCGCAGGTAGTTCGTCTCCGTCCCGTAGGACGGCCCCCACACCTCCTGGAGCAGCTGTTTCTGCCCGACGAGACGGCCGGTGTTGCGCACCAGCACCTCCAGCAGATGCCATTCGGTGGGGGTCAGCCGTACGTCCTTGCCGTGCCGCCGGACCTTCTTCGCGGCCAGGTCGACGGTGAACTCGTCGGTCTCGACCAGCACCTCGTCCTCACCGCCCCCGGTGGGCTCGGCGCGGCGGACGGCGGCGCGCAGCCGGGCCAGCAGCTCGTCCATGCCGAAGGGCTTGGTGACGTAGTCGTCGGCGCCGGCGTCGAGGGCCTCGACCTTCTCGTCGGAGGAGTGCCGCGCGGACAGCACCAGGATCGGCACGCGGGTCCAGCCCCGCAGCCCCCTGATCACCTCGACGCCGTCCATGTCGGGCAGACCCAGGTCGAGCACCACCACGTCGGGGTGGCGGGCGGCGGCGAGCCGGAGGGCGGTGGCGCCGTCGTGCGCCGAGTCGACCTCGTACCTGCGCGCCTTGAGGTTGATCACGAGGGCGCGCACGATCTGCGGCTCGTCGTCGATCACCAGGACCCTCGTCGCGGTCTGGGGGGTCCCCCCGGCCGGACTCACCATGTGGCCTGCCTTTCCGGTCGTACGGGCTGAACGGGCTCCTCGGGCGGCAGTCCCGCCGCCCGGAGCGTCAGCACCATGGTGAGGCCTCCGCCGGGGGTGTCCTCGGCGGTGAGCGTGCCGGACATGGCCTCGGCGAAGCCGCGTGCCACGGCGAGTCCGAGGCCGACGCCGGCCCCGCGCGGGGCGTCGCCGTAGCGCTGGAAGGGCTCGAAGATGCGTTCCTTGGCCGCGTCGGGGACGCCGGGCCCGCGGTCGACGACCCGGACCTCGACGCGGTCGGCGATGGCGCTGGCGGACACCAGGACGGTCCTGCCGTCGGGGCTGTACTTGACGGCGTTCTCGACCAGGTTGGCCACCGACCGTTCCAGCAGCCCGGGGTCCACGGCGACCATGGGCAGGGTCTCCGGGACGTCCAGCTCCACACTGCCCTCGCTCACCCCGCCGAGCGCCATCGGCACCACCTCGTCGAGGTCGATCTCGCGGATCAGCGGCGTGACGGTGCCGGTCTGGAGGCGGGAGATGTCGAGCAGGTTCCCCACCAGGTGGTCGAGCCGGTCGGCGCCGTCCTCGATGCCCTCCAGCAGCTCGGCCCGGTCCTCCTCGGACCAGGCCACGTCGTCGGACCGGAGCGAGGTGACCGCCGCCTTGATCCCGGCCAGTGGCGTACGCAGATCATGGCTGACGGCGGCCAGCAGCGCGGTGCGGATGCGGTTGCCCTCGGCCATGGTCCGGGCCCGGTCGGCCTCCTCCTGCAGGCGCCTGCGGTCCAGGACGTCGGCGGCCTGGGCGGCGAAGGCGGCGAGCACCCGCCGGTCCTCGGCGGGCAGCACCCGGCCGCTCAGCGCGAGCGCCATGTGGTCGCCGACCGGCATGTCCACGTCCGCGTCCTCCGGCCGCTCCAGCGCCGGCCCGAGGCCCGCCCGGCCCGCGCAGGTCCAGGGATCGACGTCACCGGCGCGCTCCAGGAGGGCCGCCGACTCCATGCCGAAGGTCTCGCGGACCCGCTCCAGCAGCTCTTCCAGTCCGGTTTCACCGCGCAGCACGTTGCCCGCGAGGAAGGACAGGATCTCCGCCTCGGCCCGCAACCGGGCCGCCTGATGGGTGCGCCGGGCCGCGAGGTCGACGACCGAGGCCACCGAGACGCCGACGCCCACGAAGATCACGATGGCGACGATGTTCTTCGGGTCGGCGATGGTCCAGTGGTGCAGGGGCGGTGTGTAGAAGTAGTTCAGCAGCAGCGAGCCCATCGCCGCCGAGGCCAGCGCCGGGAACAGCCCGCCGAGCAGGGCCGCCGCCACCACGATCGTCAGGAACAGCAACATGTCGTTGGCGAGGCCGAGCCGCACGGTGCTCAGCAGCAGCGCGGCGATCACCGGCCCGGCCACGCCGACCAGCCAGCCCCAGACGATCCGGGCCCGCCCGAGCCGAGCCCCCCGGGCCACCGGCAGTCCGCGCCCCTTGGCGACCTCCTCGTGCGTGACGATGTGCACGTCGAGGTCGGGCCCCGAGTCCCGGGCCACGGTCGTGCCGACGCCGGGTCCGAAGACGTACTGCCAGGTCTTGCGGCGCGAGGAACCCAGGACGATCTGGGTGGCGTTGACCCCGCGCGCGAAGTCCAGCAGCGCGGCCGGTATGTCGTCGCCCACCACATGGTGAAAGGTTCCGCCGAGGTCCTCGACCAGGGTGCGCTGTACGGCGAGTTCCTCGGGCGAGGCGGCGGTCAGCCCGTCGCTGCGCGCTATGTAGACCGCCAGCACCTCGCCCCCGGCGCCCTTCTCCGCCAGCCGGGCGGCGCGGCGGATCAGGGTGCGGCCCTCCGGCCCGCCGGTCAGCCCGACCACGATCCGCTCCCGCGAGCCCCAGATCCGCGACACGCGGTGCTCGCTGCGGTAGGCGTTCAGGTACTCGTCGACCCGGTCGGCCACCCACAGCAGCGCCAGCTCGCGCAGGGCGGTGAGGTTGCCCGGCCGGAAGTAGTTCGAGAGAGCGGCGTCGAGCTTGTCCGGCTTGTAGACGTTCCCGTGGGCCATGCGCCGCCGCAGTGCCTCGGGCGACATGTCGACCAGTTCGATCTGGTCCGCCCGCCGCACGACCTCGTCGGGCACGGTCTCCCGCTGCCGCACCCCGGTGATCGACTCGACCACGTCCCCCAGCGACTCCAGATGCTGGATGTTCACGGTCGATATCACGTCGATCCCGGCCGCCAGCAGCTCCTCCACGTCCTGCCAGCGCTTGGTGTTGCGGGAGCCGGGGATGTTGGTGTGGGCGAGTTCGTCCACCAGGGCGACGGCGGGGGCCCGGCGCAGCACGGCGTCGACGTCCATCTCGGTGAAGGCGGCACCGCGGTACTCCAGCTCCCGGCGCGGGATCTGCTCCAGGCCGTGCAGCATCACCTCGGTGCGGGGCCGGCCGTGGTGCTCCACGACGGCCACCGCACAGTCCGTGCCGCGCTCGACACGCCGGTGCGCCTCGGAGAGCATCGCGTACGTCTTGCCGACGCCCGGTGCCGCACCGAGGTAGATCCGAAGCCTGCCGCGTCCCATGGCCCTATTGTCTTCCGGTCGATCCTGCCTGCGCAGCGTCGACCCTACGACCAGCAATCCCGACATATGGGGTCAGGGGCGGCCCACGGGCCCTCTTTGACGCAACCCTGACGCCCACTGTCGGTCCGGCGGACGGACGCTAGGACTCGACGATCTCCCCGTCGCCCAGTTCCAGCACCCGGTCGGCCAGGTCCAGCAGGTTCGTGTCGTGGGTGGCGACGAGGGCGGTGACCTGTTCGCTGCGGACGACGGCACGCAGCAGCTCCATCACGGAGTGGCCCGTCTCGGCGTCGAGCTGGCCGGTGGGCTCGTCGGCGATGAGCAGCGAGGGGCTGTTGGCGAGGGCACGGGCGATGGCCACCCGCTGCTGCTGGCCGCCGGAGAGCTCGCCGGGCCGCTGCCGGGCGTGCCCGGACAGGCCGACCAGGGAGAGCAGGAGATCGACGCGCTCCTCGCGCTCACGCACGTCGGCGCGGCGCAGACGCATCGGCACGCCGACGTTCTCGGCGGCGGTCAGGATCGGGATGAGGCCGAAGGACTGGAAGACGAAGCCGACCCGGTCCCGGCGCAGGGCGAGCAAGCCGTCCTCACCGAGGTCCGCGAGGTCGAGTCCGTCGACCTCCACCCGCCCCCGGCCCGGCGTGTCCAGACCGCCGACGATGTTCAGGAGCGTGGTCTTGCCGGAGCCGGACCGCCCCTTGAGGGCGACGAGTTCACCGCGCGGCACCTCGAAGGAGACCCCGCGCAGCGCGTGCACGGCGCCCGCTCCGTCGCCGTAGGACTTGTGTACGTTCTCCACCCGCACCATGGTCTCGGTGACCACCTGAGTCATGCGCCCTCCCCCGTGAACCGGGCGCCAGTATCACCAGCCGGCGCCCGGAGATCAACGCTTTCGGCTCGGGTCGTCCCCGCGGGTGAGGGTTTCCCGGGCACCCACGGGAGGGGCCCCGCGCGACAAAGGGCCGCATCCCCTGACGGGGTGCGGCCCTTCGCTGTCGCCGGGACCTGCTAACGGACCTCGGTGATCTCCGGTCCGCGCTGGAGCTGGCCCATGCCGCCGGAGAAGCGGGAGCCCTCCTCCTGCTGCTGGATGCCCTCGGGCACCATCTGCGCGTCGTTCGGCAGCTTCAGGACGATCGGGTCGCGGGGCGCCATCGGTCCCTCACCACGGACCACGACGGTGTCGCGGAAGATCTGCTCCAGCAGGCCGGCCGCCTGCGGCTGCACCGCGCCCTGGCCGGAGATGACACCGCGCAGGAACCAGCGCGGGCCGTCCACCCCGACGAACCGCACCACCTGGAAACCGCCCGTGCCGTCCGGCAGCTGCACCGGCACCTGCGCGCGCAGCTCCCAGCCGAGCGGGCCCTCGACCTCGTCGATGATGCCGCCCTGCTGGGTGATGCCGGTGGCGATCTCCTCGCGGACCTCGCCCCAGATGCCCTCGCGCTTGGGTGCGGCGAAGGCCTGCAGCTGGACGGCGCTGTCGCGCAGCACCACGGTGGCCGCGACGATCGCGTCGCCCGCGACCTCGACCCGCAGTTCCATGCCGTCGACACCCGGTACGAACAGACCGCCCAGGTCCACCCGGCCCTCGGCCGGGTCACGGACCTCGGTGCTGTCCCAGGGCCCGTCGGGCCGCGGCTCCGGCTCCAGCCTCACGCGCTCGCGCTCGGCCGCGTCCTCTTCGTCCGCCTCAGTGTCGACACTGTCGACGACCTGCTCGGCCTCGCCGGCCGCGTCCTCGGCGGCACCCTTCTTCTTGCGACGTCCGAACACGTCACTGTCCTTCCCGGTCGGATACGACCGAAGCGTATCGATTCCCACCCGTCGCGCCGCCCACGGCGGCATGACCGTTTGTGCCGCCCCCGTCGCCCACCGCGGCATGGCCACCGGTGGACCCGAAGCCCCCCTCGGCCCGTGCCGAGTCGGGAAGCTCCGCGACCTCCTGGAAGCGGACCCTCTCGACCTGCTGGACGACCAGTTGGGCAATCCGGTCGAAGCGCTCGAACCGCACCGACTCGCGCGGGTCGAGATTCACCACGATCACCTTGATCTCCCCACGGTACCCGCCATCAACCGTCCCCGGGGCATTCACGAGAGCGACACCGCAGCGGGCGGCCAGACCGGAGCGGGGATGCACGAAGGCCGCGTACCCCTCCGGGAGGGCGATCGCCACCCCCGTGGGCAGCACGGCCCGCTCCCCCGGCTTCAGTTCACGGCTCTCGGTGGTGCGCAGATCGGCACCGGCGTCGCCCGGGTGGGCATACGCCGGAAGCGGTACGTCCGGATCGACGCGCCGGATCAGCACACCGAGCTCCTGACGAGGGGTACGGCTCACGGGTTCACCTCGAAGGCACGGGCACGGCGGACCTGGTCGGGATCGTCCATGGCGGCCCGGATCTCCTCCGGGCGGCCGTTCTCCACGAAGTGGTCCACCTTGACCTCGATGAACAGGGCGTCGGCACGGACCGCGACGGGCCCGTCGGGGGCACCGACCCGGCCCGTGGCGGAGGAGTAGATCTTCCGTCCCGCCACCGCCGTCACCTCGGCCGCCAGGTACAGCACCGTGCCGACCGGAACCGGCCGCACGAAGTCCGTCTCCAGCCGCCCGGTCACCGCGATGGTCCGCAGCAGCCAGTTCAGCGAGCCGAGGGTCTCGTCGAGGGCACTGGCGAGCACCCCGCCGTGCGCGAGCCCGGGGGCGCCCTGGTGGGCGGCCTGCACGGTGAACTCGGCGGTGATGCTCACACCCTCGCCGGCCCGCGCCGCCAGATGCAGCCCGTGGGGCTGCTCCCCGCCGCAGCCGAAGCACTGGCCGTAGTGCGCACCGAGCAGCTCACCGGGCGCGGGAGCATCGGGATGGCGCACCGGTTTCACGGCGTCGGCCGGAGGCTGAAGAGCTGCGGAAGTACCACTCACAGCCGCAGACCTTACCCGCCCGCCCGTCACCCACCGGCCATCCTGCCCGACAGCGCTACGCGCAGGCTCCCCCTGACAGCGGCCCGTTCCGGACACCATGCCAAGCTTGGCTCCATGCAGTCCTCCGCCGCCCCGTACGAAGAACGCCTCACCACCCCCCGCTCGTGGTGGCTGATCTCCTTCCTCGTCGGCGTCTCGTTCGCTCTGATCCTGCTCCCGTTCGGCACCCTGCCGCTGCTCGGCGGCCTGGTCGGCGGCACGGCGGCGGCAGCGGTGGTGGCCAGCGCGTACGGGGCTCAGCGCATCCGTGTCGTGGGCGGCTTCCTGATCGCCGGCGAGGCGAAGATCCCGGTGTCGGCGCTGGGCGAGGCCGAGGTCCTGGACCCGGAGGAGGCCCGCGCCTGGCGCACCTACAAGGCCGACACCCGTGCCTTCCTGCTGCTGCGCGCGTACATCCCCACCGCCCTGCGGGTGGAGGTCACGGACCCCGAGGACCCCACGCCGTACCTGTACCTGTCGACGCGTGAGCCCGAGCGGCTGGCGGACGCCTTGAAGACGGCGCGATCGGCCGCCGCCTAGGACGTTTGCGCGGAGTCTCACCCGAGCGGTGGGGTCCGCCGAAGTCTCACGGAAGTCTTACCGGGGTCCGGGCCCCTCGGTCCTGGCGGGTCAGTTCCCGAGTTCCTTGCGGCCGTCCCCCAGTTCCAGTGGGTCCGAGGGTGTCTCCAGGGCCGGAAGCTCGGGCAGCGCGTCCCACGGCACCTGCGTCCTGCGCAGGTCGGCCCGGATGCGCTCGGCGAGGTTTCTGGTGTCCCTGCGGTTCATGACCGCTCCCACGGCCGCGCCCACCATGAACGGCATCAGGTTCGGCAGGTTCCGCACCATCCGCTTCATGATCTGCTGCCGCAGTTGCTGTTTCATCCGGCTGTTGAGCGCCGAGTTGTATGTCGACGGCTTGGTCACGTCGATGCCGCGCTCTCCCGACCAGGAGTTGAGATACGCGGTGGAGCGCTCCTTGAGACCGCCGGGCGGTCGTACGCCGTAGACCTCGTGGAGTTCCGCGATCAGCTTCAGCTCGATCGCCGCCACACCGGTGATCTCGGCGGCCAGTTCCGTGGGCATCGCCGGCGGGACCGGCATCATCGCCGCGGCGCCGACGCCCGCTCCGACGGTCGCGGTCGCCCGGCAGGCGCCCGCCACGAGCTTGTCGGCGAGTTCCTCGGGTCCGAGGCCGGGGAACTGCCTGCGGAGCGTCGCGAGGTCGCGTACGGGGATCCGCGGGGCGTTGTCGATGATCCGGTCGGCGAGGTACGCCAGACCGGCCCTGGCGCGGCTGCCGCCCTTGCGGACGCCTTCCCGGGCCTTGTCCCGGATCGCGGCCGCCCGCCGTTTGGCGACGGGGGCCGGATGGTCCGTCGACACCGGGAGGTCAGCCCGGTCGACCGCCGGTTCGAGCGAGGCCGACCCGGTGTCGGATGAGCCCCGCTCGTCGTCACGCGCGCTGAACCGTCCCTCGGACGGTCCTTTGTCCGCTCCCCGCGCGAGGAAGCGGCGCTTCCGGGGAGGGGTCGAGCCAGTCACGGCCGACCCCTCCTCAGTCGCAGTCGCGACAGATCGGCTGACCGTTCTTCTCCCTGGCCAGCTGGCTGCGGTGGTGCACCAGGAAGCAGCTCATGCAGGTGAACTCGTCCTGCTGCTTCGGCAGTACACGGACGGCCAGCTCCTCGTTCGAGAGGTCGGCGCCGGGCAGTTCGAGACCTTCGGCGGCCTCGAATTCGTCGACGTCGACGGCCGAGGTCGACTTGTCGTTCCTCCGGGCCTTCAGTTCTTCAAGGCTGTCCGAGTCGACGTCGTCATCGGTCTTGCGTGGGGTGTCGTAGTCGGTTGCCATGTCGCTCTCCCCCTCTGGGTGTCTGCGGTGTCTCCAGCGCACGTAACGCGTGAGAGGCCGGACTTGTGCCCGACCTGAGGCGGAGATTTTGCCTCACATCAAGGTCTGTTACTCAATCGACACCCAACCGGACTCCTCTTGAGTGATCGGGTTGGATGGCGATCGGGACCGTACACGGTCCGAATCCCGCACTTCAAAGGCGTCTCACCGTGTACTTCCCGTGATCAGGACCCCGGAAAACCCGGATTTTCCCGGCTTTCCGACCGCCCGCATGATCACGGAGAGTAGATGGCCGGAAAATCGCCCATGTGATCGATCACACACGGAGGTACCCGACGGGTGCCCCGAAAATTCCGCGCAAAGCGAACATCCTCATATATCGATCCGTGTGCGGGGGCCATGATCTCAGATGGGAAGGGCCACCCGCATCACGAGCCCACCCCCTTCACGCGGCTGAGCCGAGATGTGTCCGCCGTGCGCCCGGGCCACGGACCGCACGATGGACAGGCCGAGGCCCACCCCCTTGTCGCTGCCCGTGCGCTCCGTACGCAGCCGCCTGAAGGGCTCGAAGAGGTTGTCGATCTCGTACGCCGGCACCACCGGGCCCGTGTTGGACACCACGAGGACCGCCTGCCCGTGCTGGACGTCCGTGGTCACCTCGACCCAGCCGCCCTCCGGCACGTTGTAGCGCACCGCGTTCTGCACCAGGTTCAGCGCGATCCGCTCCAGCAGCACGCCGTTGCCCTGGACGACCGCGGGCTTCTGCTCGCCGCGGATCACCACACCCTTGGCCGCGGCCTCCCCGTGCACCTGGTCGACGGCCTGCTCGGCCACCTCCGCGAGGTCCACCGGCTTGCGCTCGACGACCTGGTTGTCGCTGCGGGCGAGCAGCAGCAGGCCCTCGACGAGCTGCTCGCTGCGCTCGTTGGTGGCCAGCAGCGTCTTGCCGAGCTGCTGGAGCTCCACCGGCGCGCCCGGGTCGGACAGATGCACCTCCAGCAGGGTGCGGTTGATCGCCAGCGGTGTACGCAGCTCGTGCGAGGCGTTGCCGACGAAGCGCTGCTGGGCGGTGAAGGCCCGCTGGAGCCGCTCCAGCATCTCGTCGAAGGTGTCGGCGAGTTCCTTCAGCTCGTCGTCCGGGCCGTCCAGCTCGATCCGGCGGGACAGGTCCGAGCCCGCCACCGCGCGCGCGGTGCGGGTGATCCGGCCCAGCGGCGACAGCACGCGCCCGGCCATCGCGTAGCCGAAGGCGAAGGCGATGATCGCGAGGCCCAGCAGGGCGAGCAGGGAGCGGCTGAGGAGGTTGTCCAGGGACACGTGCCGCTGCTGGTCGATGCACTTGCTGATGATGGTGTTGAACGTGTCGAGCGGCAGATCCGTCGCGCCGTTGACCGCTGGACATTTGTCGCTGATGACCCTGATGTTCTCGCCGCCGGCGATCTTGAAAGGCGGCTGATTGCCTGAGGTCAGCGCCTGCGCGGCCAGCAGGTAGATGATCGACAGCAGCAGGATGCCGGCGATCAGGAACATGCCGCCGTAGAGCAGCGTGAGCCTTATGCGAATGGTCGGGCGCAGCCACGGGAAGGGGGGTTCCGGCCTGCGGGGGTCCCAGGTGGGCTTCGGGGGGGCCTGGGGAGGCGCCGGGGTCGCTGCCATGGGGGGATCAGATCCGGTAGCCGGAGCCGGGCACGGTCACGATCACGGGGGGCTCGCCCAGCTTGCGGCGCAGCGTCATGACGGTGACCCGCACGACGTTGGTGAACGGGTCGGTGTTCTCGTCCCAGGCCTTCTCCAGGAGCTGTTCCGCGGAGACGACGGCGCCCTCGGAGCGCATCAGCACCTCCAGGACGGCGAACTCCTTGGGCGCGAGCTGGACCTCCTTGCCGTCGCGGAAGACCTCGCGGCGGTTGGGGTCGAGCTTGATCCCGGCGCGCTCCAGGACTGGCGGCAGCGGCACACTGGTGCGCCGTCCCAGCGCACGCACGCGTGCCGTCAGCTCGCTGAACGCGAAAGGCTTGGGCAGATAGTCGTCGGCGCCGATCTCCAGTCCCTCGACACGGTCGCTGACGTCACCGGAGGCCGTGAGCATCAGCACGCGGGTGGGCATGCCGAGTTCGACGATCTTGCGGCAGACGTCGTCGCCGTGCACGAGCGGGAGGTCGCGGTCGAGGACGACCACGTCGTAGTCGTTGACGCCGATGCGTTCCAGGGCGGCCGCACCGTCGTACACGACGTCGACGGCCATGGCCTCCCGGCGGAGTCCGGTGGCCACCGCATCGGCGAGCAGTTGCTCGTCCTCGACGACGAGTACGCGCACGTCGCTTGTCCTTCCTGTGTCCACCCGCGTAGCGCTCTGGCGCCCGTGCGGGCAGGTTTCGGTGAGTGTGTTGACCTCCATCCTGCCCTTTTCGGCCATAAGTCGGCTGTAAGACGAGTGAGCGCCGCCTGAAGGACGGGTGTGAGGCCCGGGAATGCGAGATTTTCTCGGCGGGTTGAGGTTTCCGTGGAAGGGAGCGGGGGGAGGACGGCTTTACACCCCGCGATCACGCTCTGCATGTGCCGTACCACCATGCGGCACTCCGCGACCCGCTTCCGCAGAGTGGGCGTGGGTGTCCGGCACCGTCGCCGCCCAGCAGGGGCAGCGCTGGGCACCCGCAGGAGACGTGATCGCCCCTTCCGAACGGCACACCCCCGTGCCATCGACCCACGACCCAGGACGAGGGGGCGCAGCATGGACGCATTCACCGCAGGGCTTCTGCAGCGTATAAGGGCGACCGAGTCCGACCTGACGCGGGCTCGCGACGAGGGCGACGACTTCCTCGTCGAGGTGGAGCAGGGCGAACTCGACGACCTGCGCCGCCTCGCGGCCGAGCACGGTGTGGAGGTCGCGCGTACCAGCGTCTGATCAGCGCGCACGCATGACAGCAGGGCCCGGCGAATCCAGCGCCGGGCCCTGCTGCATGTCCGGGTGCTTGTCTTGTCCGGGTGCTGGTCCGGGCAACCGCCTAGTCGTGCCAGGCGCCGAAGTCCTCCAGGAGCCGCTGGAGGGGCTCGAAGACGCCCGGGGTGCCCGCGACCGTCAGACCGTGTGCGGGGCGTTCTCCGGGGCGTCCGCCGGTCAGGGCGCCCGCCTCGCGGGCGATGAGGTCGCCCGCGGCGAGGTCCCAGGGGTGCAGGCCGCGTTCGTAGTAGCCGTCGAGGCGGCCGGCGGCGACGTCGCACAGGTCGACCGCCGCCGAGCCACCGCGCCGGATGTCCCGCAGGAGCGGGATGAGCTTGCGGGCGACGTCGGCCTGGTGGGTGCGGACCTCGGCGACGTAGTTGAAGCCGGTTGAGACCAGGGCCTGCTCCAGGGGCGGCGCGGGGCGGCAGGCCAGCCTGCGCTCGCCGTCCCAGGCGCCGGTGGCCCAGGCGCCGCCGCCGCGGACCGCGTGGAAGGTCTCGCCGCGCATCGGGGCCGCGACCACTCCGACGACGGTCTCGCCGTCCTGCTCGGCGGCGACGGAGACGGCCCATGTGGGCAGACCGTAGAGGTAGTTGACCGTGCCGTCGAGCGGGTCGATCACCCAGCGGATCCCGCTGGTGCCCTCGGTGGAGGCGCCCTCCTCGCCGAGGAAGCCGTCGTCCGGGCGGTGTTCGGAGATCAGGTCGGTGATCAGCTTCTCCGCCGCGATGTCCATCTCGGTGACCACGTCGATCGGGCTGGACTTGGTCCTGGCGACCGCGAGGTCGGCCGGGCGGCCGTCCTTCAGGAGGGCACCCGCGCGACGGGCGGCCTCCTGGGCCAGGTCGAGCAGGTCCGAGTGCAGGGGGTCGGTCACGGGGCTCCTCACGCGTAGGGGCTGTCGACGCCCGCGGCGGCGGGCTTGGGCGCGCGGGCCGGGCAGCAGCCGATCGGGCAGAGGTTGTGGTCGGCCCCGAGGGCGCCCAGCGCGCAGGGGCTGACCTCCTGCCCGCGTTCGACGGCGGCCCGCTCCAGGACGAGGTCGCGGATCCCGGCGGCGAACCTCGGGTCGGCGCCCACGGTGGCCGAGCGGCGCATCGGCAGGCCCAGTTCCTCCGCCTTGGCCTTGGCCTCCGTGTCGAGGTCGTAGAGGACCTCCATGTGGTCGGAGACGAAGCCGATGGGGGCGATCACGACGGCCGGGACGCCAGCCTCCTGCCGCTCCTCCAGGTGGTCGCAGATGTCGGGCTCCAGCCACGGGATGTGCGGGGCGCCGGAGCGGGACTGGTAGACGAGCTGCCAGGGGTGGTCGACGCCGGTGCGCTCGCGGACCGCCTCGGCGATCAGCCGCGAGACCTCCAGGTGCTGCCTGACGTACGCCCCGCCCTCGCCGTGCTCCTCGACCGGGCCGGAGGTGTCCGCCGAGGCGTTCGGGATGGAGTGGGTGGAGAAGGCGAGGTGGGCGCCGTCGCGGACGTCCTCGGGGAGGTCGGCGAGGGAGGCGAGCACGCCCTCGATCATCGGCTCCAGGAAGCCGGGGTGGTTGAAGTAGTGCCGCAGCTTGTCGACGCGGGGTACTTCGAGGCCCTCGGCCTCCAGGGCGGCCAGCGACTCGGCGAGGTTCTCGCGGTACTGGCGGCAGCCGGAGTAGGAGGCGTAGGCGCTCGTGGCGAGGACCAGGACGCGGCGGCGGCCGTCGGCGACCATCTCGCGCAGGGTGTCCGTCAGGTAGGGCGCCCAGTTGCGGTTGCCCCAGTAGATCGGCAGATCCAGGCCGTGGTCCGCGAAGTCCTTGCGGAGGGCGTCCAGAAGGGCGCGGTTCTGGTCGTTGATGGGGCTGACGCCACCGAAGAGGAAGTAGTGCTCGCCGACTTCCTTGAGGCGTTCCTTGGGGATTCCGCGCCCCCGCGTGACGTTCTCCAGGAACGGAATCACGTCGTCCGGGCCCTCGGGGCCGCCGAACGAGAGCAGGAGCAGGGCGTCGTAGGGGGTGGCATCGCGCGCGTCTGGCATGGATCGATCCTGTCATCCGGTACTGACAGCCGGGAAACGGCGGGGTGACCGACGGGGTTCCCGTTTCGTCCGCCCTGGGGCGCCAGGACGTCCACCCCGGTGCGTTAGGGTCACCCCACTTGTAAGCTGTATCAGCTGTCTTCACGCCTTACGCGCGCACTCCTGCGCGCTCCTCGCCCCCGCGAGCCCCACCGCTCTTCCCCCGACCGGAGCCGTCCGTGCCCAGCCCCTACCGCGCCCTGTTCGCCGCCCCCGGCTCCAAGGCCTTCTCCGCCGCCGGGTTCCTCGGCCGGATGCCGCTGTCGATGATGGGGATCGGCGTGGTGACGATGGTCTCCCAGCTCACCGGGCGGTACGGGCTGGCGGGCGCCCTGTCGGCCACCATCGCGCTCGCCGCGGCGGTGGCGGGCCCGCAGGTCTCGCGCCTGGTGGACGTGCACGGGCAGCGGCGGGTACTGCGTCCGGCGACGCTGATCTCGCTCGTCGCGGCGGCGGGGCTGTTGTTCGCCGCGCACTACGGCTGGCCGGACTGGACGCTGTACGTCTTCAGTGCGGGCATCGGGTGCGTGCCGAGCATCGGCGCGATGATCCGCGCGCGGTGGGCGGCCCTGTACCGGGGCACCCCGCAACTGCACACCGCGTACTCCTTCGAGTCCGTGATCGACGAGGTCTGTTTCATCTTCGGGCCGATCATCTCCATCGGACTGTCCACGATCTGGTTCCCGGAGGCGGGCCCGCTGCTGGCGGCGTGCTTCCTGGCGGCCGGCGTCTTCTGGCTGACCGCCCAGCGCGGAACCGAGCCCGCCCCGCATCCACGCGAACACGGCACCAAGGGCACGGCGCTGCGCTCCCCCGGCCTGCAGGTCCTGGTGGCGACCTTCGTGGCGACCGGCGCGATCTTCGGGGCGGTCGACGTGGTCACGGTGGCCTTCGCCGACGAGCAGGGGCACAAGGGCGCCGCGAGCGTCGTACTGGCGCTGTACGCGGCGGGTTCCTGCGCCGCGGGCCTGGTGTTCGGACTGCTGCGCTTCAAGGGGGCGCCCGAACCTCGCTGGCTGCTGGGAATATGCGCGATGGCCGTGAGTATGATCCCCCTCCTACTGGTCGGAAACTTGCCGTTTCTGGCCGTGGCGCTGTTCGTTGCGGGCCTGTCCATCGCTCCGACGATGATCACGACGATGTCCCTCATCGAACAGCACGTACCACGCGCGCAACTGACCGAGGGCATGACCTGGATCAGCACCGGGCTCGCGGTCGGGGTCGCGCTCGGCTCCTCCGTGGCCGGCTGGGTGATCGACGCCGCCGGTGCGCAGGCCGGGTACGGGGTTCCGGCGGTGTCCGGGGCCGTCGCGGTCGCGGTCGGTTTCCTGGGGTACCGCCGGCTCAGCAGGCCGGCTCCACGTCGGGGAGGCACCGTTGAGCAGCACAGCGAGCGGGAAGAACGGCACGTGGCGTAACTGGGGCGGCACGGTCGCCGCCCGTCCCGCGCGGGAGGTCACGCCCGCCTCGGTCGACGAGTTGGCCGACGCCGTGCGCAGGGCAGCCGAGGACGGTCTGAAGGTGAAGGCCGTCGGCAGCGGGCACTCCTTCACCTCGATCGCCGCCACCGACGGTGTGTTGATCCGTCCTCAACTGTTGACCGGTATCCGCAACATTGACCGTGACGCCATGACCGTCACGGTCGAGGCCGGCACCCCGCTCAAGAGAGTCAATGTGGCCCTGGCCCGGGAGGGTCTGTCGCTCACGAACATGGGCGACATCATGGAGCAGACGGTCTCCGGCGCCACCAGCACCGGAACGCACGGCACGGGCCGCGAGTCGGGGTCGATAGCCGCCCAGATCAGGGGTCTTGAGCTGGTCACGGCAGAGGGCGCGGTGCTCACCTGCTCCGAGAAGGAGAATCCGGACGTCTTCGCCGCCGCCCGCATCGGCCTGGGCGCGCTCGGGATCGTCACCGCGATCACCTTCGCCGTGGAGCCGGTCTTCCTGCTCACGGCCCGCGAGGAACCGATGCCCTTCGACCGGGTCCTCGCCGAGTTCGACGAACTGTGGGCCGAGAACGAGCACTTCGAGTTCTACTGGTTCCCGCACACGGGCAGCACCAACACCAAGCGCAACAACCGCAGCGCCGGTCCGGAGAAGCCGGTGCCGCAGCTCCAGGGCTGGTTCGAGGACGAGTTCCTCTCCAACGGCGTGTTCCAGGTGGCCCAGTGGGTCGGCCGCGCGGTGCCCGGCACGATCCCGGCCATCGCGCAGATCTCCAGCAAGGCCCTGTCCTCGCGGACCTACACCGACATCCCCTACAAGGTCTTCACCTCGCCGCGCCGGGTGCGTTTCGTGGAGATGGAGTACGCCGTCCCGCGCGCGGCCGTGACCGAGACGCTGCGCGAGCTGAAGGCGACGATCGACCGGTCGGGCCTGCGGGTCAGCTTCCCCGTCGAGGTGCGCACCGCCCCGGCCGACGACATCACGCTCTCCACCGCCTCGGGCCGGGACAGCGCCTACATCGCCGTCCACATGGTCAAGGGGACGCCCTACCAGCGGTACTTCACCGCCGCCGAGCACATCTTCACCGCGCACGAGGGCCGTCCGCACTGGGGCAAGATCCACACGCGGGACGCCGAGTACTTCGCCGGCGTCTATCCCCGCTTCGGGGAGTTCACGGCCCTGCGGGACCGGCTCGATCCCGACCGGCTCTTCCAGAACGACTATCTGCGGCGGGTGTTGGGGGCGTAGCGGCGCACCGGCGGCTCCGACGGGCGCGCCGGCGGCTCCGACACCCGTGCCGCGGACGGACGTACACGCGAAGCCAATAGTTCCGTTTCTGACGTTTGCGTGAAGTACGCCACGTTCAAGATCCGGGAAACCGTGCGACGGCGGCGATCTCCCGCCTCATGACCGAAGTTGGGTGGCGTGCCAATCCACGCACGTGGCCCAAATGGAGTACTGTTGCGAGCCCTGGGTTCGGTCTCCCGCCAGGGCGTCCGCGACCTTCAAGGACCGCCGGGAGGGGGCTAGTTGCACAGGGTGACGGAGTTGGTCACTTAGCGTTGCGAATAGGTAACCGTGCCATAACGGCGGTCCAGGGCCCGTGCCCGACACGCCGGGCAACTCGGCAAGGTTGTGGCAGGCTGCACCCGGGCAGGCCACACTCGACTAGCGGAAGCAGCGACGCACGTGACGTCGGCAGGCACCACCCGGGAGGTCCCCATGCCCGAACTGCGTGTCGTGGCCGTCTCCAATGACGGCACACGGCTGGTGCTGAAGGCTGCCGACTCTACGGAGTACACGCTTCCGATCGACGAACGCCTGCGCGCCGCCGTGCGCGGCGACCGTCCGCGCCTCGGCCAGATCGAGATCGAGGTGGAGAGCCATCTCCGCCCCCGCGACATCCAGGCGCGCATACGCGCCGGCGCCACGGCGGAAGAAGTCGCGCAGATGGCGGGCATCCCCGTCGACCGCGTACGGCGCTTCGAGGGTCCCGTGCTGGCCGAGCGTGCCTTCATGGCCGAGCGCGCCCGCAAGACCCCGGTCCGTCGGCCCGGCGAGAACGCCGGGCCGCAGCTCGGCGAGGCCGTCCAGGAACGGCTCACGCTGCGCGGTGCCGAGAAGGACAGCGTCCAGTGGGACTCGTGGCGCCGCGACGACGGCACCTGGGAGGTCCTGCTGGTCTACCGGGTGGCGAGCGAACCGCACTCGGCGAGCTGGACGTACGACCCGCCCCGGCGGCTCGTCCAGGCCGTCGACGAGGAGGCACGCTCGCTGATCGGCGAGTCCGACGACCTCGCCGCCTCGCCGGAGCCCAGCTTTCCGTTCGTACCGCGGATCGCCCGGCTGCCGCGCGACCGCCCGCTGGACCGTGCCCTCGACCGCGAGCGGCCGAGTCTGCCGGCGGCCTCACCCGAAGCCGTCGAGGAGAGCAGCAGCGAACGGGACTCACTGACCAGCCTGCTGGAGGCGGTGCCGAGCTTCCGGGGCGACCTGGTGGTGCCGGAGCGCCCCGCCGAGGTGGTCCCCGAGGCGGAGGAACCCGTCCCGGAGCCCGACGAGGAGGAGCCCCCGGCTCCCGCGGCCTCGGCCGGTTCCGCGTACGCGGACGTCCTCATGCCCCGCTCCGTCGGCGGTCACCGCGACCGTCTCATCGGCTCGACCGACCGTCAGGCCGAGGCGGACGGCGTCCGCCCGGGCCGCCGGGCGGCCGTGCCGAGCTGGGACGAGATCGTGTTCGGGACGCGGCGCAAGAAGCAGGAGTAGCAGGAGCGGGAGTAGGACGCCGTACGTCCGTCGGGTCGGCCGTACACCGTGCGGACGTACATCCTTGAGTACGGGTTTCCGGCCCGCGGTGTTCATCGCCGGTTCCCTCGTACGGCGTACGGCACGAACATGGGAGGGCCCGCCGGAGCGGGCCCTCCCGCCGTACCGCTACTGGGGATCGGGGCCCACGGCGACCGGGCGCGCGGGATCCGAGGACCACTCCGACCAGGAACCGACGTACAGCGCGGCCGGGATGCCCGCGACCGCCAGGGCGAGGACCTCGTGGGCGCCGGACACGCCGGAGCCGCAGTAGACGCCGACCTCCGTGCCGTCGGACGCGCCGAGTGCCTTGAAGCGCGCGGCCAGTTCCTCGGCGGGCAGGAAGCGGCCGTCCGGGCCCACGTTGTCGTTGGTGGGCGCGGAGAGCGCGCCCGGGATGTGGCCGCCGACGCGGTCGATCGGCTCGACCTCGCCCCGGTACCGCTCCCCCGCGCGCGCGTCCAGCAGGACACCGGAGTGGGCCAGAGCCGCGGCGGCGTCCGCGTCGAGCAGTCCCGTCGGGCCCGGAACCGGCTCGAAATCACCTTCGGCGGGTTCGGGTACGTCGGTCGAGAGGTCACCCGGCCAGGACGGCAACCCGCCGTCGAGGACCCGCACGTCCGGGTGACCCGTCCAGCGCAGCAACCACCAGGCGCGCGCGGCCGCCCAGCCCTGTCCGCCGTCGTACACGACCACCGGCGTCCCGGAGGAGACACCCGCGCGGCGCATGGCCGCGCCGAAGGCCGCGAGGTCGGGCAGCGGGTGCCGGCCGTGCTCGCCCGGCGCGGAGGCGAGCTCCCGGTCCAGGTCGACGAAGACGGCGCCCGGAATGTGCCCGGCCGCGTACTCGGCCCGGCCGTCGAACGACGGCTCCCCGGCCGCCTTGGCCACGGTCAGCTGCCAGCGGACGTCGAGCAGGAGCGGCGGGGTGTCGCCCGCCAGGTCGCTCACGAGTTCGGATGCGGTGATGATGGCGTTCATGGCCACCATCCTTGCGCACGGGGTGGCCGCACCGTCCATGTCCGGCTACTCTGCTCGGCCGGGCAGGCCCGATCACGAGGCGTACGGGACCGGGCACATGCTGTACAACCGATCGACACCCGTCGGCCACCGGGCGGAAACGGACGGGAACGCACACGGCGGGCATTCTTCCTGGGCGTGGTGGGCGCCGCTCCGGCGGCGCGCCCGGAGGGCTCGGCGCCGCGGGTGGTGCGAGCATCGGCACGAAGTCCGTGAGTACGGGGGTGCGTCAGTCGGAAGCGAAGCGAGACGGCCGCCGCGAGAGGCCGAGGAGAGAGGGACGATGACCGAGGCAAGGGGGTCGGCAGGCCCGAACGGCGAGACGCCCGTCCGGTATGAGCCCGGCTCGCCCTGCTGGGTGAGCCTGATGGTGCACGGAATGGCCGCCACCCAGGAGTTCTACGGAGCGCTGTTCGGCTGGGAGTTCGCGCCGGGGCCGCGGCAACTGGGCCCCTATGTGCGGGCGCTGCTCGACGGGCACGAGGTGGCGGGCATCGGCCAGCTGCCGCCCGACCGCCATCTCCCCGTGGCCTGGACGCCGTATCTCGCCTCGGACGACGTGGATCTGACGGCCGAGACGGTACGGCTGTGCGGTGGCACGGTCGGGGTGGGGCCGCTGGACGCCGACGAGGCCGGGCGGCTGATGATCGGTTCGGATCCCTCGGGCGCGGTGTTCGGCGTGTGGCAGGCGGCGGCCCACCGGGGCACGGCCGTCTTCGGGGTGCCGGGCACACCGGCCTGGCACGAGCTGCTGACCTACGAGTCCGCGAACGTCGCCAAGTTCTACGAGACGGTGTTCGGCCACGAGGAGCAGCCGGCCGACTCCTCCGACGGCGACCATGTCACCCTCCGCCTCGGCGACCGTGCCATCGCCGCCATCCACGGCGTCGGCACCGCCCTCCCCCGTGACCGGGGCCCTCACTGGGTCACGTACTTCCAGGTCTCCGACACGGACGAGACGCTCACCCGCCTCACCGACCTCGGCGGCCACGTCCTCGCGTCACCCCACGACACTCCCCACGGCCGCGTCACCACGGTCGCCGACCCCGAGGGCGCGCGCTTCTGCCTGCTGGAGCCGCTCCGGTCCGCGCACTGAGTCCGAAGGGACCGGCCTCCGAGGTGGGCCGCGGTCCGGCTCAGGACGACGAGACGGGCAGGACGTCCGGGGACAGGGCCGCCGCGTGGGCGGTCGCCGCGGTCATGCGGCGGCGGTGGTGCCGGCGGCACAGGACCTCGTAGCCGATGTCGTCGCCCTGGTCGACGTCCCCGACGACGACCTGGGCGCCCTCGACCACCATCGCGCCCCCTATCGTGCGGGCGTTGTGCGTGGCGCGGGCACCGCACCAGCACAGGGCCTCGACCTGGAGGACCTCGACGCGGTCGGCCAGTTCCACGAGGCGCTGGGAGCCGGGGAACAGCTTGGAGCGGAAGTCGGTGGTGATGCCGAAGGCGAAGACGTCCAGGGCCAGGTCGTCGACCACGCGGGCGAGCTGGTCGATCTGCTCCGGGGCGAGGAACTGCGCCTCGTCCGCGATCACGTAGTCCGCGCGCCGGCCCTGGGAGAGGTGGTCGACCAGATAGGCGTACAGGTCCTGGCCGTCCTCGACCTCGACCGCGTCCGTGACCAGGCCGAGCCGCGAGGACAGCTTGCCTTCGCCGGCCCGATCGTCACGCGTGAAGATCATGCCCGTGAGGCCGCGTGCCGAGCGGTTGTGCTCGATCTGGAGAGCCAGGGTCGACTTCCCGCAGTCCATCGTTCCGGAGAAGAACACCAGCTCGGGCATGGTGGGTCGAGCACCTTTCGGTCGGGTGGAGGGGCGGCCCGCAGGCGTCAGGAGCGTACTTCGAGCAGGGGGACCAGTTGCTCGGCGGGGGTCATCGAACCGTGGTTGCCGACCATCGCCGACTCCTTGGGCTCCCGCTCGGAGGCGATGATCAGCACGTCGTCGCGGGCGGCGGCGACCACGTCGCCGATGCGGTCGTACACCCGGCGTTCGACCCGGTCGGGCGGCCCGAACCAGCCCGCCGCGATCGCCTCGTCGCGCGAGGCCACCCAGAACTGCTCGCCGATGACCTCGCGCCAGCAGGTGAGGACGTCGTTCGCGGCGCCCGGGACGGCGTAGACGTGGCGGGCGCGGCCCTCGCCGCCCAGCAGGGCGACTCCGGCGCGCAGTTCCCAGTCCTCGTCGAAGTCGATGCGGTGCTGCTCGTCGAAGGGGACGTCGATCATGCCGTGGTCGGCGGTGACGTAGAGGGCGGTGCGCGGCGGGAGTTGCTCGGCCAGCCGCTGGACCAGCCGGTCGACGTACACGAGCCGGCCGCGCCAGGTGTCGGAGTCGACGCCGAAGCGGTGGCCCGCGCCGTCGACCTCGGCGTAGTACGTGTAGACGAGGGACCGGTCACCGGCGGCCAGTTGCTCGGCCGCCAGATCCATGCGGTCCTCGCCGGTCAGCCGGCCGTGGAAGGTGCCGCCGCTGAGCGCGACCTTGGTCAGCGGGGTGTTCTCGAAGGTGGGCGCCGAGACCTGGGCGGCGTGCACGCCCGCCCGGTCGGCGAGCTGGAAGACCGTGGGGTACGGCTGCCAGGCGGCCGGCGAGGTCCAGGGCTGCCAGCGCAGCTGGTTCATCAGCTCGCCGGTGTCTGGATTGCGGACGGTGTAGCCGGGCAGGCCGTGGGCGCCCGGCGGCAGTCCGGTGCCGACGGAGGCGAGGGAGGTCGCGGTGGTCGCCGGGAAGCCGGTGGTGAGCGGCTGCCCGGTACCGCCGCGTGAGGTGCTCAGCAGGGAGGTCATGAAGGGCGCCTCGTCCGGATGCGCCCGCAGCTGCTCCCAGCCGAGCCCGTCGATCAGGAACACGCAGTTCCGGTCGGCGGGCGTGAGCTCCGGGATCGTCGCGCTCATGTCCGGTACGGCCATGCCGGCGGCCAGCGTGGGCAGCAGGTCGGCGAGGGAACCGGTGCCGTACGCGGGGACGGGCGCGGAGTCGAGAGCGAGGGGTTCCGGATGGTGGTCCCAGGCGGAGGCGGGCTGCGCCATCAGCGGGTGACGTCCGCGGTCGCCTCGGAGATGGCCTGCGCGAAGGCGAGCGCCTGGCGCACCGTCTCCGGGCCGTCCCCGGCCTCGCTCACGCGCAGGCTCAGGTCGTCCGCCGTGGAGCTGCCGGTGTAGCCGTGGTCGGCCTCGCAGTTGGGGTCGCCGCAGGCGGCGGGCTCCAGGTCGATGCGGGAGACCGCGCCCCAGCCGATGGTCAGTACGACCTCGCGCGGCGGGGTGCCCGGCTGGTACTGCTCCGGGTTGGCGACGACCCGGCTGACCACGACCGAGGAGATCCGGCCGATCTTGACCGACTCGGTGGAGGTGGTGGCGTACGGCGTCGGGGAGGTGGTGTCCGCGGCCTGCTCGTCGGTGTGGCTGACGATGAAGCGGTTGCCGGTGAGGACGAGGACGGTCACGTGCCGCCGCACCTCGTTCTGGTCGAACGTCGTCTCCTGGTGGACCAGGTACGACCGGATGGGCTCGCCGCCCACGGCGGCCTCCACCGCCTCGGCCACGAGGGCCGGGTAGTAGCCGCTGCGCTCGATCGCCGCTCGCAGCCCCTGGGTCGTCGTACTGGTCTTGGCCATGACGTCCATCCTAAGCCCCGGGTAAGGCCGCTCCGGGCCAGTCAGGGGCAACCCGGAACGTTCGAACAGCACCGGGTTCCCGCGATCCGGTGCCGTGCCACGACCGGGTTCCCCCGGCGCGCTCAGGTCGGCGCGCGGCCCCGCTTCCGGTGCCGCCCGGCGCGGGCTAGTAGGCGGGAAGCGTGCGCGGGCCCAGGTCGTCTCGGGCGGGCGGAGGCGCCAGGCGGACGGAGGCGCCGAGGACGCTCAGGCCGCGCGGGGCGACGACCACCGGCTCCAGGGTGGCCGCGACGACCTCCGGGTGGTCGTCGACCAGGCGTGAGAGCCGCAGCAGCAGCTCCTCCAGGGCAGGCGTGTCGACCGGGGTGGAGCCGCGCCAGCCGAACAGCAGCGGCGCCGTCCGGATCGACCGGATCAGGGAGCTCGCCTCCCGGTCGGTGACCGGGACGAGGCGGTGCGCCATGTCGCCGAGCAACTGGGAGGCGGCTCCGGCGAGTCCGAACGACAGCACGGCTCCGGCCGCCGGGTCGATGACGGCCCTGACGACGGTGTCGACTCCTCGCGGTGCCATCCGCTGCACGACCGGCCGCAGTTCCTCCGGCGTGCCGAACAGATCGGTCAACTCGCCGTACGCGCGCCGCAGTTGTTCCTCGTCCGCGAGGTCGAGGCGTACGCCGCCCAGGTCGGCGCGGTGCCTGAGGTGCGGGGCGGTGGCCTTGAGGGCGACCGGGTAGCCGAGGGTGCGGGCGGCCTCCGCGGCGGTGTCGGGGGTGGGGGCGGGCAGGGCGCGGTGCACCTGGACGCCGTACTTGCCGAGGAGTTCGCAGGTCTCGTCGGTGCCGAGGGTGAGGCCCTGGCCGCGCGCCAGCAGTCCGTCGATCAGCTCGGCGGCGCCCTTCTCGTCGATGTCCTCGTACTCGGGCACCCTTCCGGGCTCGGCGGCGTCGTGCCGCCACTGCGCGTACCGGACCACTTCGGACAGGGCTCGTACGGCGCGCTCGGCGGCGGGGTAGGCGGGGATGAGCCGGGAGCGGTTCTCGACGGCGGAGTCGTCCGGGGCGTCGGCGGCGCGCTGGGGTGCCGGTGCGTCGAGGCGGAAGAAGGGGCGGGCGGCGGCTCCGGAGCCGGGGGGACGAGGGCCGGACGGGCCGGCGGAGGGGCGGGATGCGGAGGAGTGGGACCCGGAGGGGCGGGAGCCGGGCGGGCCGGCTTCGGTCGCTGTGCCGGAGGAGTCGGCCGGGCTTCCGGCGCCCGGTTCGCTCGCGCGGGGCTGCGGTGCGGTGCTGGTCGCGGCCGACAGGGCCTCCGCGAGTCCTCCGAACTCGACGTGCACGACGAGCACCGGCTTGCCCGGGACCGGCTCGGACGCCGACCTCAGGGCCTCGGCCAGCGCCGCGTCCCCGGCCGTGCCCGAGCCCACCGCCGGTATCGCGGTCACCACCACGGCGTCGCAGGCGTCGTCGGCGAGCGCCCGTGACAGCGCCTCGTGGAAGTCCTCCGGCGAGGCACCGGTGGTCAGGTCCAACGGCCGCAGCGGCCTGAGGCCTTCGGACAGGCACGCGTCGTAGGTCAGCAGCCCCAGCGACTCGGAGTTCCCGAGGATCGCCACCCGCGCGCCGCCGGGCAGCGGCTGCCGGGCGAGCAGCAGGCCGGTGTCCACCAGTTCCGTGATCGTCTCCACCCGGATCACCCCGGCCTGCCGCAGCAGCGCGGACACCGTGGCGTGCGGCAGCCGGGTCGCCCGGACGGCGTGTCCCTGCGGGGCGGAACCGGCGCCCTGCACCACGACCAGCGGCTTCGCCGCCGCCGTACGCCGGGCGAGGCGCGTGAACTTGCGCGGGTTGCCGATGGACTCCAGGTACATGAGGACGACGTCGGTGTCGGGGTCGTCGTACCAGTACTGGAGGACGTCGTTGCCGGAGACGTCGGCGCGGTTGCCGGCGGAGACGAAGGTGGACACGCCGGTCACGCCGGTGACGCCGCCGCCGCGCCGGTGCAGCCGGGACAGCAGGGCGATGCCGATGGCGCCGGACTGGGAGAACAGACCGGTCCGGCCGGGCCGGGGCATCTCCGGGGCCAGGGAGGCGTTCAGCCGTACGTCCGCGGAGGTGTTGATGACGCCGAAGGCGTTGGGACCGATGATGCGCATGCCGTACGCGCGCGCGTGCCGGACGAGTTCCCGCTGACGCTCGCGCCCCTCGGGACCGCTCTCGGCGTACCCGGCGGAGAGCACCACGAGTCCCTGCACGCCGTGCCGGCCGCATTCGGCGACGACGTCGGGGACGTGCTCCGCCGGGACGGCGACGACGGCGAGGTCCACGGGCGACTCGATGTCCCGCACCGAGCGGTACGCGGGGACCCCGTCGAGTTCCTTCTGTTCCTCGGGCAGGGCCTGGTTCACGGCGTACAGCCGGCCGGTGAACCCGGCGTCCCGGATGTTGCCGAGGACGCTGCGGCCCACGCCGCCGGGCGAGCGGCCGACGCCGATCACGGCGACGGAGCCGGGGCTGAGCAGGCGCTGCACGGACCGCGCCTCGGCGCGCTGTTCGCGCGCGTACTGCACGGCGAGGGAGCGGTCCGTCGGCTCCAGGTCGAACTCCAGGCGGACGACGCCGTCCTCGAAGCTGCGCTTCTGGGTGTACCCGGCGTCCGTGAACACCTTGATCATCTTGTTGTTGGCGGGCAGCACCTCGGCGGCGAAGCGGCGGATGCCGCGCTCGCGGGCGACCGCCCCGATGTGTTCGAGGAGGGCGGAGGCGACCCCACGCCCCTGGTGGGCGTCCTGGACCAGGAAGGCGACCTCGGCCTCGTCGGCGGGGGCGGACGCGGGCATTCCGTCGGCGCCGATGCGGTCGTAGCGTACGGTGGCGATGAACTCGCCGCCGATGGTGGCCGCGAGTCCCACCCTGTCCACGAAGTCGTGGTGCGTGAAGCGGTGGACGTCCTTGGCGGACAGACGAGGGTAGGGCGCGAAGAAGCGGTAGTACTTCGACTCGTCCGACACCTGCTCGTAGAAGCTGACGAGGCGATCGGCGTCATCGACGGTGATGGGCCTGATGCGCGCGGTACCCCCGTCGCGCAGCACCACGTCGGCCTCCCAATGGGCGGGGTACTCGTGCCGGTCCGGCGAGGTCTGCATGGGCCCCAGAGTACGGCTCGCGTCCGACAACGGCGCGAGGCAGTCTGTGGAGGACGGTTGTCGGGCCGAGGCCGCGGTCCGACAGTCACACCCGGAGGTTCGAACACCTCTCCGGGCATGCTTCACGTTGTGGAACACTGGTCTAGACAACCCTGAACACCGAAGGGCAGCATCACATGGCTGAGCGCCGCGTCAACGTCGGCTGGGCCGAGGGCCTTCACGCCCGCCCCGCTTCCATCTTCGTCCGGGCCGCCACGGCCGCAGGTATCCCGGTGACGATCGCCAAGGCCGACGGCAACCCCGTCAACGCGGCCTCCATGCTGGCCGTCCTCGGCCTGGGCGCACAGGGCGGCGAGGAGATCGTCCTCGCCTCCGACGCCGAGGGCGCGGACGTGGCCCTCGACCGTCTGGCGAAGCTGGTCTCCGAGGGGCTGGAGGAGCTTCCGGAGACCGTCTGAGCCACCTGGCGAAAGACGCCGTAACGCAGCACCGAAGGGCTCGTCCGAATTATCGGGCGGGCCCTTCACATTTCCCGTTCGCGGACACACGCTTTCCCGTTCACGGACACCCTGATTTTCCGCAAACAGGCAGCGGAAATAATCCCCCGCGAATTACCTGCTCTTTGTATACGGCGCCCGTGTTAATGCCGCAGGCCGGACATGTTTACGGGATGTTGCGAGTTCCTCACACGCTCCCCGCGCTCCGGGCCGGAGCCGAACCGCGGGCGGTGCGCGGCCGTGGAGCGCTCGGTGTGCAGTGCCGTGATCGCCCGCGCGCGGTCCCCGTCGCCGCGCGCCACGGCGTCCACGATCGCGCCGTGCTCCGCCCAGGACTCCACCGGGTCGGCCGGCGCCTCCACCGTGTACATCCAGGCGATCTTGTGCCGCAGCTGGGTGAGCATCGAGGACATCGCGGGGCTGCCGGAGGCCTGGGCGAGCGTCTCGTGGAACCAGCCGCCCAGCGAGCGCAGGTCGTCGCTGTTGCCCCGCCTGGCCCGCTCCTGGCCCAGCCGGACCAGCCCGCGCAGCACCTTCAGGTGGGCCTCGGTGCGCCGCTGGGCGGCCCGGGAGGCGGCGAGCGGCTCCAGCAGCAGGCGCATCTCCAGCAGGTCGGCGCCCTCCTGCTCGGTGGGTTCCGCGACGCACGCGCCCGCGTGCCGCCGGGTCACCACGAAGCCCTCCGCCTCCAGCGTGCGCAGAGCCTCCCGGACGGGGACGCGCGAGACGCCGTAGCGGCGCGCGAGCAGTTCCTCGGTGAGCCGGCTGCCGCGCTCGTAGACACCCGCGACGATGTCGTCCCGGATCGCCGTGCATACCGAGTGCGCCGGAATACGCATGACCGACCTCCGCTTTAATCCCCGTGAAACGTCGACGATGGACGCGTGTTCCGTGACTCTATTGCAATCAGCGGGAATTTCCGACGGCGGACCGGAATCCATGGATATTTTTTGGACAGACGGCCCCCGGAAACGGCGAAAGCCCCGGCTCGGGAGCCGGGGCCTCGGGGTCCTGCCGCCTGTCGTCAGACGTTCACGCCGTCCGTCGTCAGACGTTCACGCCGTGCGAGCGGAGGTAGGAGACGGGGTCGATGTCCGAGCCGTACTCGGCGCTCGTGCGGGCCTCGAAGTGCAGGTGCGGGCCGGTGACGTTGCCGGTGGCGCCGGAGAGGCCTATCTGCTGGCCCGGGGTGACCGTCTGGCCCACCGAGACGGCGATGGACGACAGGTGGCCGTACTGGGTGTAGGTGCCGTCGTTCATCCTGATCACGATGTTGTTGCCGTACGACCCGCCCCAACCGGCCTCGACGACGGTGCCGGAGCCGACCGCGTGGACGGCGGTGCCGCTCGCGGCGTGGAAGTCGACGCCGGTGTGGCTGCCGGAGGACCAGACGGCGCCACCGGCCTTGTAGCCGGTCGAGATGTACGAGCCGGAGATCGGGGTGACGTAGCGGTTGAGGCGCTCGCGCTCGGCGGCGGCGCGGGCGGCGCGCTCCTCGGCCTCGCGCTCCTTCTTGGCCTTCTCGGCCGCCTTCTTGCGGGCGAGTTCCGCGGCCTTCTTGCGGGCGGCCTCCTCGGCGGCCTGCTTCTGCGCGTCGGCCTGGGCGTCGATCTGGGCGGCGACGGAGTCGCCGAGGGTGACGACGGGGATGAGACCGGTCTGCTCGGGGGCGGGCTCGGCGGCGAGCGCCGGGGCGGCCAGGGTGCCGATGACGCCGGTGGTGGTGAGCGCTGCGACGCTCGCGGCCCGGGCGGTGGTGCGCTTCGTCCGACTGGGACGACGGTGCTTCCCGGTGGCGCAGATGAACGCCATGGAGTGGCTGGTCCTTTCCTTCCCTCTCGCCTACCGGGTTAGCTGACGGGTTCGGAGCAGGAAGGTCTCCTACGGACCCCCTCGCGGTGCGCGGGCGTCCGATTCACCCCAGGGACTTGGTGTGGGTCCCCGGCTCCCCTGGCTCGCGCCGTACGGGGACTCGGCGATGACTGTCCGGTGCCGCGGATGCGGCGCGGTGCCTGACGGACAGCCCGGAAGACGCTAAGCGGGGCGACTTTCAATCCCCAAACAGATCGCGGGTTTTGTAGCGCATGCCACAGGGCAGACAGGCAACCTCTCCCCTAATTCGGACATACGGGGGCCCTGGTGACTCATCAGTCACCAGGGCCCGGCGTGTGTGTCCCTACTCTGTCGTCACTCTGCCGTCACGACCGTGACGGCGCCGATACCGAGGGCCTCGACGGGCTCCTTGATCGCTGCCGCGTCCCCGACGAGGACCGTCACCAGACGGTCCACCGGGAAGGCGCTCACGACGGCCGCGGTGGCCTCGACGGTGCCGGTGGCGGCGAGCTGCTGGTACAGCGTCGCCTGGAAGTCGTCCGGCAGGTGCTGCTCGACCTGGTCGGCCAGGGTGCCGGCGACGGCGGCCGCCGTCTCGTACTTCAGCGGGGCCACGCCGACCAGGTTCTGCACGGCGACGTCGCGCTCGGCGTCGGTCAGTCCCTCCGCCGCGAGCGTGCGCAGCACGGTCCACAGGTCGTCGAGGGCCGGGCCGGTGTTCGGGGTGTCGACGGAGCCGCTGATGGCGAGCATCGCGGCACCCGAGCCGTCCGGGGCCGAGCGCAGGACCTGCCCGAACGCCCGCACGCCGTAGGTGTAGCCCTTCTCCTCGCGCAGCACGCGGTCCAGGCGGGAGGTCAGGGTGCCGCCCAGGCAGTACGTGCCGAGCACCTGCGCGGGCCACACGCGCGCGTGCCGGTCCGGACCGATCCGGCCGATCAGCAGCTGCGTCTGGACGGCGCCGGGGCGGTCCACGATGACGACCCGGCCGGTGTCGTCGGCGGTCACCGGCGGCACGGGCCGCGGCTGGGCCGTGGAGCCGGTCCAGGTGCCGAGGGTCTCGCCGAGCAGCGCGTCGAGGTCGATGCCGGTGAGGTCGCCGACCACGACGACGGTGGCGGTGGCCGGGCGGACGTGCTTCTCGTAGAAGCCGCGGACGGCCGAGGCGTCGATGGCCCCGACCGTCTCCTCGGTGCCCTGGCGGGGCCGGGACATGCGCGAGGTCGCCGGGAACAGCTCCTTGGAGAGCTCCTTGGCCGCGCGACGGCCCGGGTTGGCCAGCTCGTGCGGGATCTCGTCCAGGCGGTTGCGGACCAGCCGCTCGACCTCGCTGTCGGCGAACGCGGGCGCCCTGAGGGCGTCGGCGAGCAGACCGAGGCCCTTGGGCAGGCGCGAGGCGGGCACTTCGAGGCTCAGCCGGACACCGGGGTGGTCGGCGTGCGCGTCGAGGGTGGCACCGGAGCGCTCCAGTTCGGCGGCGAACTCCTCGGCGTCGTGCTTGTCGGTGCCCTCGGAGAAGGCGCGCGCCATGATCGTGGCGACGCCGTCCAGGCCGGCCGGTTCGGCTTCCAGGGGGGCGTCCAGGAGCACCTCGACGGCGACGACCTGCTGGCCGGGGCGGTGGCAGCGCAGGACCGTCAGGCCGTTGCCGAGCGTCCCGCGCTCGGGAGCGGGGAAGGCCCAGACCTTGGGCTCGCCCGCCTGCGGCTGGGGGTGGAACTCCATCGTGGCGAGCTCGGTCACTTGGCCGCCTCCTCGTTCTGGTCGGTGGCTTCCACGGTCGCCGCGGACTCCGGGTCGTCGGCACCCTCGGCGTCCTCGGCGCTCTGGGCGATCTCGGTCGGGGCGGTCGGTTCGTAGACCAGGACCCCGCGGTTGTCGGGGCGCAGGCGGGCCTTGGCGACCTCCTGGACCTCCGCGGCCGTCACGTCGAGGACGCGCCCGACGGCGGTGAGGGCGAGCTGCGGGTCGCCGAACAGCACGGCGTACCGGCACAGTTCGTCGGCACGGCCGGCGACGGTGCCGAGCCGGTCCAGCCACTCGCGCTCCAACTGGGCCTGGGCGCGCTCCATTTCCTCGGCCGTGGGGCCCTCGGCGGCGAACCGGGCGAGCTCCTCGTCGATGGCGGTCTCGATGACCGGCACCTCGACGTCGCCGGAGGTCTTCACGTCCAGCCAGCCCAGGGAGGGCGCCCCGGCCAGCCGCAGCAGACCGAATCCGGCCGCGACCGCCGTACGGTCGCGGCGCACGAGCCGGTTGTAGAGGCGGGAGGACTCGCCGCCGCCGAGGATCGTGAGAGCCAGGTCGGCCGCGTCGCACGCGCGCGTGCCGTCGTGCGGCAGCCGGTAGGCGGCCATCAACGCGCGCGCGGGGACCTCTTCCTCGACGACCTCGCGCAGCTGCTCCCCGATGATGTCGGGCAGCGAGCCGTCACGCGGCGTGGGCTTGCCGTCGTGCGAGGCGATGGAGCCGAAGTACTTCTCCACCCAGGCGAGCGTCTGCTCGGGGTCGATGTCGCCGACGACCGACAGAACGGCGTTGTTCGGCGCGTAGTACGTGCGGAAGAACGCGCGCGCGTCCTCCAGGGTGGCCGCGTCCAGGTCGGCCATCGAGCCGATCGGGGTGTGGTGGTAGGGGTGGCCCTCCGGGTAGGCGAGGGCGGTCAGCCTCTCGAAGGCGGTGCCGTAGGGGACGTTGTCGTAGCGCTGGCGGCGCTCGTTCTTGACGACGTCCCGCTGGTTCTCCATCGACTCGTCGTCCAGGGCGGCGAGCAGGGAGCCCATGCGGTCGGCCTCCAGCCAGAGGGCGAGCTCCAGCTGGTGGGTGGGCATGGTCTCGAAGTAGTTGGTGCGCTCGAAGCTGGTGGTGCCGTTGAGCGAGCCGCCGGCGCCCTGGACGAGCTCGAAGTGGCCGTTGCCCTTGACCTGTCCGGAGCCCTGGAACATGAGGTGCTCGAAAAGGTGAGCCAGGCCGGTACGTCCCTTGACCTCGTGGCGCGAGCCGACGTCGTACCAGAGGCACACCGCCGCGACCGGGGTCAGGTGGTCCTCGGAGAGCACCACCCGCAGCCCGTTGGCCAGGCGGTGCTCGGTCGCTGTCAGGCCCCCGGTGCCTGCCTGGTCTGTGGCCGTGTGACCCATGGGCATGTACGTCCCTTCAATGGCTGACGCGGTCGTCGAAACCGCGGTTTTCCTGCCGGTCCTGCCACTGTATGCAAGCGTGCGGAGGCTCGGCGAAGTTCCCGGAGCACGTACGCCCACAGCGGATCGCGTAGCCTGCGGGCAACCGTGAGGGAGGCACTGTGTCGCGCCGGGCCGGGCGGCTCAGCCGGGTCCTGGCCCGGACTGTCAGTGCCGCGGTCCACAATGGTCCGCGTCAGATCCCGTTCACGCTTCAGCAAGAGTGAGCCAAAGGGCCGACGTGAGCGACCCGTAGGCGAGCGACCAGAAAAGAGGAGCCGGCAGCGATGGCCCGCCGCAGCACGAAGACCCCGCCGCCCGACGACTCGTACGAGGAGCGGATCCTCGACATCGACGTCGTGGACGAGATGAAGGGTTCGTACCTCGAGTACGCGTACTCGGTCATCTACTCCCGCGCCCTGCCGGACGCCCGCGACGGTCTCAAGCCGGTGCACCGCCGCATCGTCTACCAGATGAACGAGATGGGCCTGCGCCCCGACCGCGGCTACGTGAAGTGCGCCCGTGTCGTCGGCGAGGTCATGGGCAAGCTGCACCCGCACGGCGACGCGTCGATCTACGACGCCCTGGTGCGCATGGCCCAGCCGTTCTCGATGAGCGTCCCGCTGGTCGACGGCCACGGCAACTTCGGTTCCCTGGGCAACGACGACCCGCCGGCCGCCATGCGGTACACCGAGTGCCGCGCCGCCGAGGCCGCGAGCCTGATGACGGAGTCCATCGACGAGGACACCGTCGACTTCGCCCCCAACTACGACGGCCAGGAGCAGGAGCCGGGCGCGCTGCCCGCCGCCTTCCCGAACCTCCTGGTGAACGGCGCCTCCGGCATCGCGGTCGGCATGGCCACCAACATGCCGCCGCACAACCTCTCCGAGGTCATCTCCGCCGCCCGCCACCTGATCCGCTACCCGAACGCGGATCTGGACGCCCTGATGAAGCACATCCCGGGCCCCGACCTGCCCACCGGCGGCCGGATCGTCGGCCTCACCGGCATCCGGGACGCCTACGAGACGGGCCGCGGCACCTTCAAGATCCGCGCCACGGTCTCGGTGGAGAACGTCACCGCGCGCCGCAAGGGCCTCGTCGTCACCGAGCTGCCCTTCACGGTCGGCCCGGAGAAGGTGATCGCCAAGATCAAGGACCTGGTCGGCTCGAAGAAGCTCCAGGGCATCGCGGACGTCAAGGACCTCACCGACCGGGCGCACGGCCTGCGTCTGGTCATCGAGATCAAGAACGGCTTCGTCCCGGAGGCCGTCCTGGAGCAGCTCTACAAGCTGACCCCGATGGAGGAGTCCTTCGGCGTCAACAACGTCGCGCTGGTGGACGGCCAGCCCCTCACCCTCGGCCTCAAGGAGCTCCTGGAGGTCTATCTCGACCACCGCTTCGAGGTCGTGCGGCGCCGCAGCGAGTTCCGCCGCGGCAAGAGGCGCGACCGGCTGCACCTGGTCGAGGGCCTGCTCACCGCCCTGGTCGACATCGACGAGGTCATCCGTCTGATCCGCTCCAGCGACAACTCCGCGCAGGCCAAGGAGCGCCTGATCGAGCGCTTCTCGCTGAGCGACATCCAGACGCAGTACATCCTGGACACGCCCCTGCGGCGGCTCACCAAGTACGACCGCATCGAGCTGGAGTCGGAGAAGGACAGGCTCAACGCGGAGATCGCCGAGCTGACCCGGATCCTCGACTCGGACGCCGAGCTGCGCAAGCTGGTCTCCGCCGAACTGGCCGCGGTGGCCAAGAAGTTCGGCACCCCGCGGCGTACGGTTCTGCTGGACGCGGCGGGCCTCGCGACCGCGGCCGTCCCCCTCCAGGTGGCGGACGACCCGTGCCGCGTCCTGCTCTCCTCGACGGGCCTGCTGGCCCGTACGGCGAACGGCGAGCCGTTCCCGGAGGACGGCGACGGCAAGCGCGCCAAGCACGACGTGATCGTCTCGGCGGTACCGGCCACGGCGCGCGGCGAGATCGGCGTGGTGACGTCCCTGGGGCGCCTGCTCCGGGTGAACGTCGTGGACCTTCCCCAGCTCCCGGAGACGACGGCCGCGCCGAACCTCTCGGGCGGGGCCCCGGTCTCGGAGTTCGTCTCCCTGGAGGGCGACGAGACGGTCGCCTGTCTGATCACGCTCGACGAGTCCTCCCCGGGCCTCGCGCTCGGCACCGAGCAGGGCGTCGTCAAGCGGGTCGTCCCCGACTACCCGTCCAACAAGGAGGAGCTGGAGGTCATCACCCTCAAGGAGGGTGACCGCATCGTCGGCGCCGTCGAGTTGCGCACCGGCGAGGAGGACCTGGTCTTCATCACGGACGACGCCCAACTGCTGCGCTTCCAGGCGTCCCAGGTCCGGCCCCAGGGCCGTCCGGCCGGCGGCGTCGCCGGTATCAAGCTCACCGACGGCGCGAAGGTCATCTCCTTCACCGCGGTGGACCCGGCGGCGGACGCGGTCGTCTTCACGGTCGCGGGCTCGCGCGGCACCCTGGACGACTCCGTCCAGACGACGGCCAAGCTCACGCCGTTCGACCAGTACCCGCGCAAGGGCCGCGCCACAGGTGGCGTACGGTGCCAGCGCTTCCTGAAGGGCGAGGACTGTCTCTCCCTGGCCTGGGCGGGCCCCGTCCCGGCCCGCGCGGCCCAGAAGAACGGCACCCCGGCCGACCTCCCGGAGATGGACCCCCGCCGTGACGGCTCGGGCGTGTCCCTGGCGAAGACGGTGTCGGTGGTGGCGGGACCGGTCTAGGCGGGCGGATCCTCCGGACGCCGTTCCTCAGGATCCCCCTCGTCGGGATCCGGTACGTACCTCAGGACGCCCCACATACCGTGCTCGTCGGCGGTGTGCGGGGCGTCGCTCCTGCACGCCTCCAGCTCCTTGCCGAGCGCGGGCGCGTCGATCCCGGAGCCGATGAGCACGAGCTGAGTGAGGCGGGGGTCGGCGGCAGCCCAGGGCTCCGGGTAGAACCGCAGGAACCGGCCGACGGCGTGGACGGAGTACCGGTTCCGCGGGTCGTACGCCCCGAAGTCGACGTACCCCTTGATCCGGTACAGCCCCTCGGGCCTGCTGTCGAGGAACCCCATCAACCGACGCGGGTCGAGGGGGACTTCGGAGGCGAAGGAGAGGGTGTCGTAGGAGGCGTGGAGATGGCCTGAGTGGTCATCGTCGTCGTGCCGGTGCTCGCCGCGGTGATGATCGTGCAGGTCATCGAAGGACAACTGCCCGATGCGCTCCTCGCTCGGCCGGCAGTCGAAGAGGAACTCGGGATCGACGCGGCCGTAGGTGGCGGGGACGACAGCGGCCCGGTCGACGAGCTCACCGACCTGACGGAGCACCCGCTCGCCGCTGTCGGCCCGGTCGAGCTTGTTGACCACCACGAGGTCGGCGAGCGCGAGGTGCCGGTCGATCTCGGGGTGCTTCGCGCGCGTCGCGTCGAACTCCGCGGCGTCGACCACTTCGACCAGTCCGCCGTACACAACGCCCGTATGGTCACTGGCGAGCAGCATCCGCACCAGCTCCTGGGGCTCGGCGAGACCGCTGGCCTCGATGACGATGACGTCGATCCCGGTCTCGGGCCGGGCCAGCCGCTCCAGATAGACGTCGAGCTCACTCGCGTCCACCGCGCAGCACAGGCAGCCGTTGCCGAGGGAGACGGTGGAGTCGCCGAGCGCGCCGGCGACCGCCATCGCGTCGATCTCGATGGCACCGAAGTCGTTGACGATGGCCCCGATACGGCTGCCGCCGCTGCGATGGAGGAGGTGGTTGAGAAGCGTGGTCTTACCGGAACCCAGGAATCCGGCCAGGACGACCACCGGGATCTGCTGCCGACTCCGACTCAACGCGCTCCCTCTCTCACGCCACCGCGTGCGCCGGTCCGTCCCCTTGCGCACGTACGAGGATTGAATGCGCACCCAGGATACGAGCCGGAAGAATCACCGCGAAGTGAACGATTGTTAGCAGCACTTGCGGGGCAGACGTTCGTCAAGGCGCCGGTTCGTGCGACCCTCACATCCCTCCGTGCGCCTCGTCTCCGCCTCCCCCGCCGATCAGAGCCGCTCGGCACCCTGGGAGACGGCAAGCGCCGCCCACCGCTCGCCGGTCCCCTACAGTCGACCCGCACCCCGACGACCGGCGGACGGCCGCCTGATTCGGGGGTTGACATGGCCACACAGAAGCGTGCAATACGGGGATGGGGGGCAGTCACGGCGGCAGGCTTGGGCCTGGCGACGGGAGCCCTTGCGCTCCTGACCGCACAGCGCCAGGCCATCGACTCGCTGCGCGTGCGCGTGGAGCACCTGGAACAGGCCGCGCAGGCTCAGCGCGACACCAATATCGCCCAGCAGCAGCGCCTGCACTGGGAGCTACTGAGCAAGGCCATGGACGATCCCGAACTCGCCGAGGTGCTCGACACCTACGAGGAAGCCGTCTCCGCCAAGAAGCAGCGCCAGTACCTGTTCGCCAACGCCCTCTACACCAATGCCCTCTGCTACTACCGCATTGGCAACATCAGCCGCGAGGAATTCTTCGGATTTGCCCGAGGAATCCTGCAGAATCCCATCTTCAGGGAGTATTGGCGGGCCACTCGCCCTCATCGGGCCACGTTGATCGATGCATCCGAAGAGGCGGAACTCGGACGGTTGGTTGACGACCTGCTGCGCCAACTCGAGGAAGCAGACAGCGATGAGTGGTGGGTCGTGGGCGAGCCCCCGGCCGACTAGCACCGACTCCGCATCGCCCCCGACGTGAAGTTTCGTCCACCGATGTGCCGTTCCGGGTGCATCACACCGTCGGGCGATAACGAACTGGCAAATTCACGCGTTTCCCCTGATGCCAACAGGGTTGACTGCTCCGCGATCGCGTTAAGGGTCGACCCCCGTTGAACCGTCGCTCCATGCCGCTCGGTCGTCGAGGTAGCAGCCCCACAGGGTCGCATCGCACCGCGCAGCGCGCAGGCGCCCAGACCTTGAGACCAAGGGGAACTTGAACAGTGATTCAGATCGTCCGTCGGCTCGGCACTTCTCCCAGAGCTCGCGGAAGTGTGTCCGGACAGAATTGCCCAGATATCTTCGAGTTGGCTGATGGTAACTTCGCCGTTATCGGAACCGACGCCACGAACGGGTTGGATGCACACCTTCCGACCGGTACACCCCTGACCAAGGACGACCGCATCGTCGTGGTCACACGTGAAACCCTGATTCACGCCAAGACCGACATTCCTCTTGGCGCCGGAAGCTCTCGCACACCCGTGGCCCTGCTCCGCGCAGGGGACTCACACGTCGACGGTTCCAGGGCAGCGCTCAAGCCCGCAAACAGGGGAGGCCAACACCAGGTGGACGCGGAAGTGAAAGTCGTACGACGGCTCGGCAAGGCGCCCCGGCAACGCCGGTCATCCCCGAGCTTGAACGCAGGAACCTGCCCGGACATCTTCGAACTCAGCGATGGCAACTTCGCCATCATCGGCACGGAAGCCACGGAAGCACTCGACCGGCAACTGCCCGCCGACGCTTCCCGCGCCGACTACGAGCGCATCGTCGTCATCAGCCGGGAGACTCTGATCGAGGCGAAGAGGGACATCCCCGATGCCTGATCACGCGGCTCGCTGACACGTACCATCCCGGGCTCGGCACCAGGCGGTGCCGAGCCCTTATACATCGGAAGCGGACGCGGACAGGGGAGCGCCCAAGCCCTCAGGCAACCCCCGGCACCGCCACCGGCGCCCCCGGCCCCACATACCGAGCCGCCGGCCTGATGATCTTCGGGTCGGCCGCCTGTTCCAGGATGTTGGCGCTCCAGCCCACGACCCGCCCCGCGGCGAACGTCGGGGTGAACATCTCGCGAGGCAGACCGCACAGCTCCATGACCACACCCGCGTAGAACTCGACGTTGGTGTGCAACTCCCGCCCCGGCTTCAGTTCGGCCAGGATGCGCTCCACGCGGCGCTCGACCTCGACCGCGAAGGCGACACGCGGACCCCCGAACCGCTCGGCGATCTCCCGCAGCATCCGGGACCGCGGATCCTCCGTGCGGTACACGGCGTGACCGAAGCCCATGATCCGCTCGCCGGCCAGCACACGCTCACGAATCCAGGAGTCGATGCGGTCGGGCGTGCCGATCGCGTCCAGGGTGTCCAGCGCCCGACTGGGAGCACCACCGTGCAACGGCCCGGACAACGCCCCCACCGCCCCCACGAGACAGGCCGCCACATCCGCACCCGTCGACGCGATGACCCGCGCCGTGAAGGTTGATGCGTTGAAGCCGTGATCAATGGTTGAGATCAAGTACCGCTCGATGGCACGGGCCCGCTCGGCATCGGGTTCGGCCCCCGTGAGCATGTACAAGTAGTTCGCGGCGTACGACAGATCCTCCCGCGGCTCGACGGGATCCAGCCCCCTCCCCAACCGGTGCAACGCCGTCAGCAGCGTCGGCACAGCCGCGGCGGCGACCAGCGCGTCCCGACGCCGCCGGTCCGCATCGAGGTCGTAGACAGGACGGAAGCCCTTCGCCGCACCCAGCAACGACAACGCCGTACGCATCCCCGCGAGCGGCCCCGACCCCGCACCGGCCGCGGCGATGGCGGGCAGGGCGGCCGACACCTCCGCGGGCAGCCGACGCAGCGCGGCGGTCTCGGCGGCGAAGGCGGCGGAGCGGGCGGCGTCCGGCAGCTCACCGTGGACGAGCAGATGCCAGACGTCCTCGAACCCTCGGGTCCGCGCGAGTTCGACGGCCGAGTACTGGCGGTAGTGGTAGAACCCCTCGGCTCCCCGCACGTCACCGATCTCGGTGTCGGCGACGACGACCCCCGCGAGCCCTCGCGGCACGTCGACGAGCACGCCTCCGGACCCGTTGATGGAGCTGTTGGCCGAACTCTTGACGGACATGATTCCTCCTTGAATCCTTCCCCTTCAGATTGATTTGACTGTCCATGATTGACTTAATCTCTGTCAATATTGATTGAATCAACCTTCACGAATCAACATGCCGAGCTGCGGATACGGTGACCTCTTATGCGCGATCACGAGCCCCGCCCCGACCTCGCCGAACAGCGGCTGACCACCAAGGAGGCCGCCGAACTGCTGGGCGTGAAACCCGAGACCGTGTACGCCTATGTGAGCCGCGGCCAGCTCTCCAGCCGTCGCGTACCGGGCGGCCGGGGCAGCACCTTCGACGCCAAGGAGGTGGAGGCGCTCGCCCGGCGCAACAGGCGTGAGAGCGGCGGGAGTCCGGGATCCGGTGGCGAGCCGGCCGTACGGACCCGCCTCACACTCATCGACACCGACCGGTACTACTTCCGGGGCGTGGACGCGACCGAGCTGGCCGCACGGCACTCCTACGAGGAGGTCGCCGAGTGGCTGTGGACGGGCAGACTGCGCCCCGGCGCCACGTTCACGGCACCGGAGGCCGCCGTCGCCGTCGCCCGCCGGGCCGTCGACGCACTGCCCGAACACACCGCGCCCACCGACCGGCTGCGGGTCGCGGCGATCGCCGCCGCGGTCGCGGACCCGCTGCGCTTCGATCTTTCGGAGGAGGCCGTGCTCGGCACGGCGCGCGTCCTCATCCCCACCCTGGTCGCCGCCCTCCCTCCGATGGGGTACGACGACCAGGAGGGCGGTCCTTTGGCTCACCGCTTGTGGACCAGGCTCAGCGGCCGGCCCGCCGACGAGGCGTCCCTGCGCGCCCTGGACCGGGCGCTCGCACTGCTCGTCGACCACGACCTGGCGGCCTCCACTCTCGCGGTGCGTGTCGCCGCCTCGGCCCGCGCCCACGCCTACGCGGCCGTCTCCACCGGGCTCGGCGTGCTGGAGGGTCCGCTGCACGGCGCGGCCAGCGGCCTGGCCCACAGGCTCCTGCTCGACGTACTGGACCGGGGTGACGCTGCCCCTGTGATCGCGGACGAACTACGGGCCGGGCGACGCATTCCCGGGCTCGGACACCGGCTGTACCCCGGCGAGGACCCACGCGCGCGTGCCCTGTTCGCCCTCCTGGAGGAGATTCCGCGCGCCGAGCCCGCACTTCTGGCGGCCCGCGACATCGTCGCCACCACCGCGCGCCACGCTCCCCTGCACGCCAACGTCGACCTGGCGCTCGCCGTGCTCACGGCCTCCTCCGGCATGCCCGCCACGGCGGGTGAGACCGTCTTCGCCGTGGCCCGTACGGCGGGCTGGATCGCCCACGCCCTGGAGGAGTACGGCGAGCGCCCGCTGCGGATGCGCCCGAGCGGTCACTACGTGGGGCCGCGCCCGCCGCAGCCCCTGCCCGAGTAGGACACCCGGCCCTCCGGAAGTCGCCCTGGCGCAAGTCAGGTTAGGCTCACCTCTGTGAGTATGTGCTCAACCGTCTCCCGGGAGCTCGACGAGCCCATTTCAGGGACCGCGGTCACGGCGACCACCTGGCTGCTCCTGGAACAGCCCGGTCCCTGGGGTGCCCAGGCGCTCACTTCGAGCCACCTGGACCCCGTACTGGGCCGCGCCCTGGAGACGGCCGCGAAGGGCACGGGCGTACGCGTGGCCCTCATCCGCCGCCCCGGGCGTCACGCCGACAGCGGTACTCCGGAGGCCCGGAAGGTGTACGCGGCCCACACGGTGCCGGGGAACGTGTGGCTGCGGACCGCCACCACCCGCGACCCGCACCGCCTCCTCGACGTCGACCTCGCCGCGCTCGGCCGGGGCGACCACCGCACCTTCGACGCGGCGCTCGACGGGCGCCCGCACACCGGCGAACCGCTCGCCCTCGTGTGCACCAACGGCAAGCGCGACCGCTGCTGCGCGCTCCTCGGTCGTCCGCTCGCCACCGAACTGGCCTCCTCCGGCGTCGACGGCGTCTGGGAGGTCACCCATCTGGGTGGTCACCGCTTCTCGCCGACCTTGCTCGTACTGCCGTACGGATACGCCTACGGCCGGGCCGAGGCGCATGCCGTCAAGCAGGTCCTGCACAGCGTCCAGGAGGGGCGCGTCGTGGTCGAGGGGTGCCGCGGGAACTCCGCCTGGGAGCGGCCCGGCCAGGCGGCCGAGCTGGCCGTGCGCACGGCGGCGCGTGAGTACACGGCGGAGGCGCTGACCGTCGTCCGCACGGAGGGCGCCGCACCGCGCTGGGAGGTGACCGTCGCCCATGTCGACGGGCGCCGCTGGCGCGTCTCGGTGTCCCAGGACGCCGCCCTGCCGCCCCGCCCGGAGACCTGCGGGACGTCGGTGCTCGGCTCGCCCGCCCGGATGGAGGTGGTGGCGGTGCACGAGCTGCCGACGACGGCCGCGCCCGCGGGCTGACGGAACCGCCTTCACGGGCGCGGCTCCCGCGGTCCACCGGTCGGGACCCTGTATCGCGATCAAGACATTGATCAAGAGATCCACACCACACCCCCTGCGGCAGCTCCGGCACACCCACGTACCGTCATGGGTATGAGCCGCCCCACTCCCCTCGTCCGCCGCCTGCGTGTCGGGCTGCCGCGGCGGGCGTTCTCCCAGGTGCTGCTGATGCAGCTGGCGATCGCCGCGGGGGTCGCGGTGCTCGCGACCGGGCTGTTCCTGGCACCGCTCAGCGACCAGCTGGACGACCAGGCGATGCGCCGTGCCCTGGCGATCGCGCAGACCACCGCGGCCCAGCCACGGCTGGCCGAGGAGGTCAAGAACACGCCTCCGCTGACCGACGGCCCCGTCCAGCGGCAGGCCGAGCAGATCCGCAGGGCCACCCACGCCGAGTACATCGTGGTCATGGACTGGCGAGGCGTGCGCTGGTCGCACCCCACCCCCAGCGAGGTCGGCAGGACCGTCTCGACCGACCCCGGCCAGGCCCTGGCCGGCGGGGAGGTCATGCAGATCGACAGTGGCACCCTGGGCCGCACCGCCCGGGGCAAGGTGCCCCTGCGCGACAGCGACGGCGAGATCGTCGGCGCGGTCTCGGTCGGTATCGCGTACGACAGCGTGCGGGCCCGGCTGATCCACGCGATCCCCGGACTGTTCGCCTACGCCGGCGGCGCCCTCGCCGTGGGCGCGCTGGCCGCCTGGCTCATCTCCCGCCGGGTCCAGCGGCAGACCCGCGACCTGGCCTTCTCGGACATCTCAGGGCTGCTCGCCGAGCGCGAGGCGATGCTGCACGGCATCCGGGAGGGCGTCGTGGCCCTGGATCGCGCCGGTCGCGTCCGCCTGCTCAACGACGAGGCGCAGCGGCTGCTGGGCATCGGCGACGAGGTCGTGGGCCGTTCCCCGGAGGAGGCGCTCGGCGAGGGCCGTACCGCCGACGTCCTGGCGGGTCGGGTGACGGGCACCGATCTGCTCACCGTGCGCGGCCAGCGGGTGCTGGTCGCCAACCGCATGCCCACCGACGACGGCGGCGCCGTCGCCACCCTGCGCGACCGCACCGAGCTGGAACAGCTGGGCCGGGAACTCGACTCCACGCGCGGCCTGATCGACGCCCTGCGGGCCCAGGACCACGAGCACGCCAACCGCATGCACACGCTCCTCGGGCTGCTCGAACTGGACATGTACGACGACGCCGTGGAGTTCGTCGGAGAGGTCGTCGGCGACCATCGCGCCACCGCGGAACAGGTCACCGAGAAGATCGAGGACCCGCTGATCGCCGCGCTGCTGGTCGGCAAGGCGACCGTCGCGGCCGAGCGCGGGGTGGCGCTGTGGGTCTCCGACCGGACCCGGCTGCCGGACCGGCTGGTCGATCCCGGCGGGCTCGTCACGATCCTCGGCAACCTGGTCGACAACGCGCTGGACGCCGCCGCGGGCACGCCGCACGCGCGCGTGGAGGTCGAACTGCGCACGGAGGGCAGCACCGCCGTGCTCAGGGTGCGCGACACCGGGCCGGGAATCCCGGTCGAGCACCGGGAGTTGATCTTCACCGAAGGGTGGTCCACGAAGAAGCCCCCGGCGCACCGGGAACGCGGCATCGGGCTCTCCCTGGTGCGCAGGCTCGCCGAGCGGCAAGGTGGCAGCGCGACGGTCGGCGAGGCGGGCGGCGGAGGCGCGGAGTTCACCGTTGTCCTGCCCGACGCCCTGGCGGAGCCGGGCCCGGAGCCCGCGCTCACCGCACCGCAGGCCGCAGGGGCCGTCACCGAGGAGGAGTCGCGATGATCGAGGTCCTGGTCGTGGACGACGACACCCGGGTCGCCCGGGTCAATGCCGCCTACGTCGAGAAAGTGCCGGGCTTCCACGTGGCCGGCGAGGCGCACAGCGCGGCGCAGGCCCTGGACCGGTTGGCGACGCTGCCGCACGTGGACCTGGTCCTCATGGACCACTACCTGCCCGACGAGACGGGCCTCTCGGTCGTCCAGGAGATGCGCCGCCGCGGCCACCAGACGGACGTGATCATGGTGACGGCCGCCCGGGACGTGACGACCGTTCAGGCGGCGATGCGGCACGGCGCCGTTCAGTACCTGGTCAAGCCCTTCGCCTTCGCGGGCCTGCGCGCCAAGCTGGAGGCGTACGCCCAGCTGCGCCGCACGATCGACGGCGGCGGGGAGGCGGAACAGGCCGAGGTGGACCGCATCTTCGGCGCGCTGTCCGCATCGTCGGAGCCCGAACTGCCCAAAGGGCACTCCCCCACCACCGCGGAGCTCGTCCGCCGGTCCCTGATGAACGCCGACGGCCCCCTCTCGGCCCAGGAGATCGCCGAACGGACCGGCGTGAGCCGCCAGACCGCCCAGCGCTATCTGAAGCTCCTGGAACGCACGGGACGGGCCAGGCTGACCCTCAAGTACGGCGACGCGGGTCGCCCGGAACACCGTTACGTGTGGGCGACCCGCGCCTGAGGGCACGGCCCGTGGGGGCGGGGGAAGGAACCGTGCCCGCCTTACATACGGACGCGAACCCCGCAGATGTCAGTCCCGCCCGTCGTATGCGTCCCGCACCGCCGTGTCTCGTACGACGACGGAGGCCTCGCCTGTCACACCGCTCCCGCTCCCGTCAGCGACCGCACCTCGGTCTCCGCGTGCTTGGCCTCGTCGGGCAGTTCCGCCGAGGTGACGGTGCCCAGCCAGCCGGCGACGAAGCCGAGCGGGATCGAGACGAGCCCGGGGTTCTGCAGCGGGAAGTACTGGAAGTCGACCCCGGGGAACAGTGATTCGGGGCTGCCCGACACCACCGGAGACAGCACCACGAGCAGCACCGCCGGAACCAGTCCGCCGTACACCGACCACACGGCACCGCGTGTCGTGAACCCGCGCCAGAACAGCGAGTAGAGCAGCACCGGCAGATTGGCGGACGCGGCGACGGCGAAGGCCAGGCCCACGAGGAACGCGACGTTGAGATCCCGTGCCAGCAGGCCGAGGGCGATCGCCACCACCCCGATGCCGACCGCCGCGGTACGGGCCACCGCGACCTCGCTGCGCGGCTTGGCGCGCCGACGGCGCAAGGAGGCGTAGAGGTCATGGGCCACGGACGCCGAGGAGGCGAGCGTGATCCCGGCGACCACCGCGAGGATCGTCGCGAAGGCCACGGCGGCGACGATCGCGAACAGAACCGTTCCTCCGGTGGAGCCCGCGCCCCCGCCGAGATCGAGCGCCAGCAGCGGAACCGCCGTGTTCCCCGCCGCGTTCGACCCGCGTACGGCATCCGGTCCCACGATGGCCGCCGCGCCGAACCCGAGGACGATCGTCATCAGGTAGAAGCCACCGATGAGCCCGATCGCCCAGACGACCGAACGCCGTGCCGCCCGTGCGGTGGGCACCGTGTAGAAGCGGGACAGGATGTGCGGCAGCCCGGCCGTGCCCAGCACCAGCGCGAGTCCGAGGCTGATGAAGTCGAACCGCGCGGTCCAGTCCCCGCCGTACTTCAGCCCCGGCGCCAGGAACGACTCGCCGTGGCCGCTGCGCTCGGCCGCCGTGAGCAGCAGATGGTCGAAGTCGCCGTGGAAGCGCACCAGGACGAGCACGGTGAGCGTGACGGTGCCGCCCAGCAGCAGGACCGCCTTGACGATCTGGATCCAGGTGGTGGCCCGCATCCCTCCCAACGACACATAGATCACCATGAGCGCACCGACGCCGATGACGGTCCAGGACTGGGCCGCCTCGCCGGTACCTCCCAGCAGCAGCGCGACCAGGCTGCCCGCCCCCACCATCTGCGCCACCAGATACAGAACGGACACGGTGACCGAGGAAGTTCCCGCCGCGATCCGTACCGGGCGCTCCCGCATCCGGGCCGCGACGACGTCGGCGAGCGTGAACCTCCCGCAGTTGCGCACGAGTTCGGCGACCAGGAACAGCACCACCAGCCAGGCCACGAGGAAGCCCACCGAGTACAGCAGCCCGTCGTAGCCGAAGAGCGCGATGAGCCCGGAGATGCCGAGGAAGGAGGCGGCCGACATGTAGTCGCCCGCGATGGCAAAACCATTCTCCATCGGGGAGAAGAGCCGACCGCCGGCGTAGAACTCCTCGGCCGAACCGCGCCGGTGCCGACCCACCCAGGTCGTGATCGCCAGCGTGACGGCCACGAAGGCGCTGAACAGCAGCAATGCCAGGGTCTGATGGTTTCCCGTCACGACGCGCCGCCCCGGACGCCACGCGTCAGTTCCTGGGTGTCCCACCGCAGTTCGAGTGCGGCCCGGTCCCGGCGCAGCCTCGCGTGCCGGGCATAGGCCCAGGTGAGCAGGAAGGTCGTCAGGAACTGACCGAGACCCGCCACCATCGCCACGTTCACGGCGCCCGCCACGGGCCGCGCCATCAGACCGGGTGCGGTCGTGGCGGTCACCACATAGGCCACGTACCAGGCGAAGAACGCGGCGCCCGCGGGGATCACGAACCTTCGGTAGCGCCTGCGTACCTCCTGGAACGCGGCGCTGCGCTGCACCTCCAGGTACACGTCGGCCGCGGCCACGGCCGGGGTCTCCCGCTCCTGGCGCGCCGACGCACCCTCGGGCCCGCCCGCGGCCACGCCGTCCGACTCGCCCCAGCCGGAGGCGAGTGCGTCGTACCAGGGATCGTCGTAGCGCACGCTCCCGGAGCTTGCGACCGCATCGGTGCAAGCCGGATCCTGACCGTCGTGGTTGCCGAACGAACGCTCGACACCACCCCCGCCACCGCGCGGGCGACCGTTGCTTGACTGCATGCCCAAGGATGGACAGAACGGGAAGATCCCCGACTCTTCTTCCCCGCGCTCTTCACCCCATCAGGTGACTCAGCCCGCGGGCGGCCGCACCAGGCCCTTCGCGTATGCGTAACGCACTGCCTGAGCCCGGTCCTTGAGTCCCGTCTTGGCGAAGAGATTGTTGATGTGGGTCTTCACAGTCGCGGTGGAGACATGCAGCTCGCGGGCGATCTCCTGGTTGCTGAGCCCCTCGGCGATCAGCACCAGCACCTCGGTCTCCCGCGCTGTGAGGCCGTCCGAAGCCTCCTCGGATGCCGTGACCCGGGGCTCGGCGTCCGACAGGCGCTCCAGCAACCGGCGTTGGATGCTCGGCGACAGCCCCGCGTCCCCGGACAGCACGCTCCGCACGGCCCGCACGATCTCCTCGCCGTCCGCGTCCTTGGTGAGATAGCCGCGGGCCCCGGCTCTCAGCGCCGGGAACAGCGACTCGTCGTCCGCGAAGGTCGTGAGGACCACGACCTGCGTCCCGGGATGGTCCGCCCGGATGCGCCGGGTGGCCTCCACGCCGTCGCACCGCGGCATGCGCAGGTCCATCAGCACCACGTCCGGGGCGAGTTCGGCGACGAGCTTCACCGCCTCGTCCCCGTCCCCCGCGGATCCCACGACCTCGATTCCCGGCAGCAGCCCCAGCAACATGACGATGCCCTCGCGCACCACGGTCTGGTCGTCCGCCACCACCACCCGCGCGGGCTTCTCCTCCGCCCCTTCCGTCATGCGGGGACCCTCAACGCCACCACGAACCCCTCCTCGTCCGGCCCGGCCTCCAGCGAGCCGCCCAGCAGCTCCGCACGCTCCCGCATGCCCAGCAGACCGTACCCGGCTCCCGACGCGCCGAGTTCGCCCGCTGAGCCTCCCGAGTCCCGCACGACCAGGCTCACCTGGTCCTCGCCGTATTCCAGCAGCACCCGCACCTTGGCCCCGGCCGCGTGCTTGCGGACGTTGGTCAGGGCTTCCTGGGCGACTCTCCGCACGGTCTGCGACGCCTCCGCCGACAGGGGTCTGCGCTCACCCGTAATGGTGGTCTCGGCACCATCGGTCGCGCCCACCAGCCGGGTCAGGAAGTCCTCCAGCGGGGTCAGTTCCCCGCGCAGCGCCGACAGCGCCTGCCGGGTCTCGGCGAGACCGTCACGGGCCATGCCCCGGGCCGCCACCACCCGTTCGAGGATCCGGTCCCGGTCGGCGCCCCGCTCGATCAGCAGCCGCGCGGCCTCCAGGTGCACGAGCTGCGCGGAGAGGCTGTGCGCCAGCACGTCGTGGATCTCCCGCGCAATGCGGGCCCGTTCCGCGAGGGCCGCCGACTCCGCCTCCGCCGCCCGCGCGGCCCGCTCCTGGGCGAGCAGCCGCTGGGCACTGCCGCGGGCCTCGGCGTCCAGCCGCAGGACGTACCCGGCCAGGGCGAGCCCGGCGGTCGTGGCCGCGGTGGTCAGCCAGACGTCGTCGTTGACCGCGGCGTACGACGCGAGGGCGAGCGCGGTCACCGGCAGGGCGGACGCGAGCGGCAGCCGCTCCAGCGCGGTGATCGCGCATCCGCACCAGAGGACGAGGGCTCCGACCCGGAATTCGGTGGTCTGCGCGGTGGCCGCGATCACCAGGAGCACGCCGAAGAGGGCGAGGGAGGGCCCGAGCCGGTGCGCGAGGGTGGTGCGGTAGAGGGCCCACGCGACGAGCGCGGCGAGGAGGACGCCGGCCGCCGCTCCGAGCGCGCCCCAGCCACGCACATGACTGCTGGTGAGCGCACTGTAGAGAAGCATGGCGAGCACCACTGCCCGCACCACCCGGCCGAGCAGGCGTCGCGGGCCCGAGGTCTCCGTACGCCCGAGCGCCTCCCGGGAGGGCCACCGTGTCCAGGCGTTCTCCGTCACGCACGCTCCTTCCCCGCCGACCCGAACGTGGGGTCACCGTACGCCGGGGAATGTGCGGCGGTGGGGCGCGTGGACTGTGCGCGCCGGACGAGGATCCCTGAGCGGACCATCAGCGTGGCCGCCAGGGCGAGCAACAGGGCGGAGGAGCCCTGGTGGACGCCGAGCGCGGCCCCGAGCGCGAAGAGACCGACCCGCAGTCCGATGCCGACGGCCCAGACGATCCCGGTCGCTCTGGTGCCCTTGCTCCACACCGCGCCGTCGGGTTCCACCCATGTCCGGGTCGTCCAGCCCCAGCCGACTCCGACGGCGAGGCCGGTCAGCAGTTCGGCGGCGAGCAGGGTGACCGACGCGGCGTGGTGCCGGGCGTCCACCAGCCCCGGCTCGCGGAGTGCCACCACCGCCAGGACGACGGGCAGCAACCACCAGCGCCGCCCGGTGTCGATCCGGCTTGCGCGGAACTGGCGGGCGATCACCACAACGGCCACGGCCACGATCAGCAACGCATCGACGAGCCCCGACATCACAGCCTCCGTGGGCGAAGAAGGGTCTGCCGGCAGCGGATGCCGCCGACCCCTTCGACGCTACGGAAATGTGCAGGTCAGCAGATCGGAGCGGGGGTGGATCATGGGTGGATCCTCGAACGGGCGGGGTCTCCACCCGTGGGTGGAGACCCCGCCCGTCGGCAGTGGGGCCGGGGCGGGGACGCCCTCCCCAGCCCCGTCGGAGTCAGGCGTCAGGCGTCGATGCGCGACCGGTCCAGCGTCGCCGCCGACCCGGAGATGAACTCCTTGCGCGGCGCCACGTCGTTGCCCATCAGCAAGTCGAAGACCTGCTCCGCGGACTCCAGGTCGGCGAGATTGATCCGACGCAGGGTCCGGTGCCGCGGGTCCATCGTCGTCTCGGCCAGCTGGTCGGCGTCCATCTCGCCGAGGCCCTTGTACCGCTGGATCGAGTCCTTGTACCGGACCCCCTTGGTCTGGAACTCCATCAGCTTCTCGCGCAGCTCGCGGTCCGAGTACGTGTACACGTACTTGTCCTGGCCCTTCTTCGGCTGGACCAGCTCGATGCGGTGCAGCGGAGGCACCGCGGCGAACACCCGGCCGGCCTCGACCATGGGCCGCATGTAGCGCTGGAACAGCGTCAGCAGAAGGCATCGGATGTGCGAGCCGTCGACATCGGCGTCGGTCATCATGATGATCTTGCCGTAACGGGCCGCGTCGATGTCGAAGGTGCGGCCGGACCCCGCCCCTATGACCTGGATGATCGCGCCGCACTCGACGTTCTTCAGCATGTCCGTGACGGACGACTTCTGGACGTTGAGGATCTTTCCGCGGATCGGCAGCAGCGCCTGGAACTCGGAGTTCCGGGCGAGCTTCGCCGTGCCGAGCGCGGAGTCCCCCTCGACGATGAACAGCTCACTGCGATCGACGTCGTCGCTGCGGCAGTCGGCGAGCTTGGCCGGCAGCGACGAGGACTCCAGGGCCGTCTTCCGGCGCTGCGCGTCCTTGTGCTGGCGGGCGGCGATCCGGGTCCGGGCGGCGGCGACGGCCTTCTCCAGGATCACCCGGGCCTGGGCCGCCGCGTCCCGCTTCGTGGACGTGAGATACGCCTTGAGCTCCTTGGCGATCACGGTGTTCACGATGCGGCGGGCCGCCGACGTACCGAGGACCTCCTTCGTCTGCCCCTCGAACTGCGGCTCGGCGAGTCGCACGGTGACGACCGCGGTGAGGCCTTCCAGGGCGTCGTCCTTGACGATGTCGTCCTCGGCCACGCGCAGCAGCTTCTTGGCGCGCAGGACCTCGTTGAGCGTGCTGGTCACGGCCGTCTCGAAGCCCGCTACGTGCGTGCCGCCCTTGGGGGTGGCGATGATGTTCACGAACGACTTCAGGGTGGTGTCGTAGCCCGTGCCCCACCGCATCGCGACGTCGACGTCGAGCTCGCGGGTGACCTGCGTGGGGGTCATCTGACCGTGCTCGTCCAGGACCGGAACGGTCTCCTTGAAGCTGCCCTGACCGGAGAAGCGGAGGACGTCGTTGACCGGCTTGTCGGTGGCCAGGTACTCGCAGAACTCGCTGATGCCGCCGTCGAAACGGAAGGACTCCTCGCCCTTGCTCCCGCCCTCGCCGAGCCCGTACTCGTCACGGACGACGATGGTCAGGCCGGGCACCAGGAACGCGGTCTGGCGGGCACGCTGGTGGAGGTTCTCCAGGGAGAGCTTGGCGTCCTTGAGGAAGATCTGACGATCGGCCCAGTACCGCACGCGCGTGCCGGTGCGGTTCTTGGGGATCTTCTTGGCCTTGCGCAGACCACTGCCGGCCTCGAACTTGGCGTCGGGCCCGTTCGCCGCGAAGGCGCCCGGCACACCGCGCCGGAAGCTGATCGCGTGCGTGTGGCCGTTGCGGTCCACCTCGACGTCCAGCCGCGCGGACAGGGCATTGACCACGGAGGCGCCCACGCCGTGCAGACCGCCGGAGGCCGCGTACGAGCCGCCGCCGAACTTGCCGCCGGCGTGCAGCTTGGTCATGACGACCTCGACGCCGGAGAGACCGGTCTTGGGCTCGACGTCGACCGGGATGCCGCGGCCGTTGTCACGGACCTCGACCGAGGCGTCGTCGTGCAGGATCACCTCGATGTGGTCGCCATAGCCCCCCAGGGCCTCGTCGACGGAGTTGTCGATGATCTCCCACAGGCAGTGCATCAGACCGCGGCTGTCGGTCGACCCGATGTACATGCCCGGGCGCTTGCGCACGGCTTCGAGCCCCTCGAGGACGAGGAGGTGCCGCGCGGTGTAGTTGGAACCGTCCCGGTCTGCTCCTGCCAGCAGCGCTGTGGACGGCACGGACGTCTCGGCGGTCACGCGGTTCGCTCCTCGCTGAATTTCAGGTGGCGCCCTGATGGGTAAGGGCGCGGCTTCGGTCGCCGCTCAGAGGGTACCGAGGCCTGGTAGAGCCGTTGTAACGCCACCCTCGTCTGAACTCACAGTAGTCCAGAGTCGCATACATGTTCGATCCCTCGATGGAGTGAAGTACATATCACGTTCCCTTCCAGGCATGAACCATTTAGGCTCCGGGCACGTCCTCATGAACAACCGGCAACCCAGCCGGCGGGACGAACCCCTGACCGACAGCGCGAAACCGTAAGACACACAGACACGCAATACGGCACATTCGCCGCCAACCGGCAGCAGACAGCCGGCCTCGAAAGATTTTTTTGAGGAAGAGCCCCGAGCGGGAACGTTTTAGGGCTGGTTGGATGTTGACCCTGGTACGACAGCTCGTCGAGCTAGAGAAGAGGCGACGTGACTACTGTTCTGACCCCCGCGAGCCCGCTGACGGCCGGCGATCGCTGCGACCGTTGCGGCGCCCAGGCATACCTGCGCGTCGTCCTGGTGAGCGGCGGAGAACTGCTCTTCTGCGCCCACCACGGGCGCAAGTTCGAGCCGGAACTCAAGAAGATCGCCGCTGAGATACAGGACGAGACGGAGCGGCTGACGGCCGTTCCCGCCGCCGTCGAAGAAGAGCGCTGATACCTCGCATCCACGACGAGCCAGCTCCGGCACAGGCCGGTTGACGGGCGGGGCCCCTGCTCTCAGGGGCCCCGCCCGCGCTCATATCTCCAGGAGGCGCCGGACGGCTCCACCCTGGGCAACCGTGAACGACCGCCCAGGAAGGCCCTCAGTCGGCGTCTGACGGCCTCGCATACCCCCTGGAGCCGCCGCCCCAGCCCAGCGCCCGTACGACGTCGGACACGCGCGTATAGACGCCAGGGCTGCCCGGGCGGCCGCAGCCACTGCCCCAGGACACCAGCCCGATCAGCTTGCCCCCGGTGACCAACGGCCCTCCGCTGTCCCCCTGGCAGGCATCCCGGCCCCCTTCCTCCTCACCGGCGCACAGCATGGTGTCGGCGAGGTACGTGCCGTCGGAGCTCCCCGGATACGCCCGTTCACACAGAGCGTCGGCCAGCACGTGCACGCGGGCGGCCCGCAGGCTGCGCGCATAGTCACCGCCACCCGTGACGTCCCCCCACCCGTACACCACGGCCGCCTTCCCCGGCTCGTACGCCGGATCGCCTCCGCCTGCCATGGCGACGGTCGAACCCTGGGACAAGGGCTCGGCGAGGGTGAGCACGGCGAAGTCCCCGGAGTTGCTGGCGCTGTCGTAGTCGGGGTTCACCCAGGTCGCGCGTACGGCGATCTCCTGGCCCTCGCCGGAGAGGAGATCCGTGCGGCCCGCGATGACCTTGAGGTCGCGGACGCGGTCCGGAGGCGCGCCCAGCGCCTCCTCGCTCAGACAGTGCGCCGCGGTGAGCACCGTCTCGCGGCCCACGGCCACGCCCCCGCAGAACTGCCCCGCGCGCGTACCCCCGAACCGGTCACGGCTGGACAGTGCCACTGTCCACGGACTCTCGGACACGTCGACCGGAAAACCTCCGACGATGATGCCGTCGGCGTCCGCGGGAACGGCGGACACCAGCGGTATGGCGGTCGCGGCGGCCACCAGAACCAGCGGCCGGGCCAGCGCCCGAGCGATGCGACAACGCATGCTCGCTCCTCACTCCAGGGTGTTGATCGGACACCCAGAGTCATCCAGAGCGCGCTGCCCCGCAGCACGAAGGCCCGGCTCCCCCTCGGGAGCCGGGCCTTCGACCTCGTACGGCTACGACCTAGTCGAGGTAGTCGCGCAGCACCTGGGAACGCGACGGGTGGCGCAGCTTCGACATGGTCTTGGATTCGATCTGGCGGATGCGTTCGCGCGTGACGCCGTACACCTTGCCGATCTCGTCGAGGGTCTTCGGCTGACCGTCGGTGAGACCGAAGCGCATGGACACGACGCCCGCCTCACGCTCGGAGAGGGTGTCGAGGACGGAGTGCAGCTGCTCCTGGAGGAGCGTGAAACTGACCGCGTCCGCCGGGACGACGGCCTCGGAGTCCTCGATGAGGTCACCGAACTCGCTGTCGCCGTCCTCACCCAGGGGGGTGTGCAGGGAGATCGGCTCGCGACCGTACTTCTGGACCTCGATGACCTTCTCCGGGGTCATGTCGAGTTCCTTGGCCAGCTCCTCCGGGGTGGGCTCGCGGCCCAGGTCCTGGAGCATCTGGCGCTGCACGCGCGCGAGCTTGTTGATGACCTCGACCATGTGCACCGGGATACGGATGGTGCGAGCCTGGTCGGCCATGGCGCGGGTGATCGCCTGACGGATCCACCAGGTGGCGTACGTGGAGAACTTGTAGCCCTTGGTGTAGTCGAACTTCTCGACCGCGCGGATCAGACCGAGGTTGCCCTCCTGGATGAGGTCCAGGAAGAGCATGCCGCGGCCGGTGTAGCGCTTGGCCAGGGAGACCACCAGACGGAGGTTGGCCTCCAGGAGGTGGTTCTTGGCGCGGCGGCCGTCCTCGGCGATGATCTCCAGCTCGCGCTTGAGCTTGGGGGCGAGCTTGTCGGCGTTGGCCAGTTTGTCCTCGGCGAACAGACCGGCCTCGATACGCTTGGCGAGCTCGACCTCCTGCTCGGCGTTGAGCAGCGGGACCTTGCCGATCTGCTTGAGGTAGTCCTTGACCGGGTCGGCGGTGGCACCGGCGGCCGCGACCTGCTGCGCGGGCGCGTCGTCCTCGTCCTCGTCGGAGAGTACGAAACCGGCGCTCTCGGTGCCCTCGGGCTCGTCGCCGGGCTTGGCGTCCTCGAGGACCTCTTCCTCGCCGACCTCGGCGTCGTCCTTCTTGGCGGTCGTCTTCTTCGCCGCGGTCTTCTTGGTGGCGACGGTCTTCTTCGCGGTCGCCTTCTTGGCGGGCGCCGCCTTCTTCGCCGCGGCCTTCTTGGCGGGCGTCTCGTCCTCGACGGCGGGCTCGGCGGGGGGCGCCGCGGGCGTGGCGGTGGCGGTGGCCTTCTTGGTGGTCACCGTCTTCGCCGCGACCGTCTTGGTGGCGGTGCGCTTGGCCGGACTCTTCGCTGCGACGCTCTTTCGGGTGCGCTTGGGCTCCGCGGCACTGACCATCAGCGTCACACCCTCTTCCTCGAGGATCTGGTTGAGGCTGCGCAGTACGTTCTTCCACTGAGTGGCCGGAATCTGGTCAGCTTCGAAGGCCCGACGCACGTCATCGCCGGCGATCTGCCCCTCAGCCTTTCCCCGCTCAATGAGCGCCATGACAGAGACGGACTCGGCGATCTCCGGCGGGAGCGTACGGGATGTGCTGGCCGACACGAACAACCTCTCGGAACGTTGGAAAACGGCTTCCGGCCCCGTCCGGGATGGACAGGAACCGACCACCGGCCGTGGGGATGGGCCGACGGTGCGGGCGGGGGCCGGGAAGATGCACAGCGCCTTGAACGGCGTCCGTATTCCCTCCGCGGCTGTCACCTCTTAGGTCATCGCGCTGTTCCCGCGAGCGTTACGCCCAATCTGCGTGGCCCGAGTCACACCTCGTACGTACTCAAAAACGGTCAGACACGGGCATAGGGCGTCGGCAACAGCCTCGACCTGGACATCTCGACGAGTCTTGCGGCCCCGTCGCGCCGTCGGACCCCGCAGCATCCCTGAGGATTCCGCGGGGTCCGACGGGAGGCGGTTCGCCGACCGGGCGATGCCACAGGAGGGAAGAGGCATGCCCGGCCGCGCCGCCCATGGTGCGCGGTCAGTGCTCGCGCGGCGCGGGCACCACGCGCTCCACCTCGGGATGGACGGTGAGCAGCTGGCGCATGGCCATCTCGGCCCCCGCGCCGTCTCCGGCGGCGAGGGCGTCGGCGATCCGGCCGTGGTGCGCCAACGACGTCTCGGTCGGCCGGTCACAGCCGGTGACCGGGTTGCCGGAGACCTGAAGGGCGGCCGAAACGATCCCGGAAAGGTGCTCCAGCATCCGGTTGCCCGCGACCTGGATGAGCAGGGAGTGGAACTCGGCATCGGCCCGGGAGAAGGTGAGCGCGTCACCCTGCGCCATGGCGTGACCCATGATCTCGACCATGTCGCCGAGCCGCTGCTGCACGTCCTCGCGTCCGTGCCCGGCGGCGAGACGCGCGGCGAGCGGCTCGATCGTCCAGCGCAGCTCGCTCAGCTCACGACGCTGGTCGTCGCGCTGCGGCCCGAAGGCCCGCCACTCGATGATGTCCGGGTCCAGCAGGTTCCAGTCGCTCACGGGGCGCACGCGCGTGCCGACGTTCGGGCGGGCACTGACCAGGCCCTTGGCCTCCAGCACGCGGAGCGACTCGCGGACGACGGTGCGGGAGACCTCGAAGCGCTGGCCGATCTCCTCGGGGACCAGCGGGCGGTCGGCACCCAGGTCACCGGAGACGATCATCTGACCCAGCTGCTGGACGAGTTGGCCGTGCAGTCCGCGTCCGCGACTGCCGGCGGCGCGTCGGCCCACGCGGCCCAGCTCCGGGTCCGCGACGTCCCAGGCAGGTGCTCCGACGCGGTCCACGGTGGGGGCCTCCGCGTAGGGGTAGCGGTCGAGTTCGCCCGGGCCGGCGAGACCGGAGTCTGCGGAGCGGGCGGCGGTCATCATGGTGTGCGCAAGGGTACTCACGGATCCTTTGTCGGCGCCGTCTCCAACTCCCTTGAGGTCTTTGGTGAAAAGCACACGAAAGGGTGATCGCTCACCCCGTCGCAATTGACGCCTTATCGGAAAGAAATGGGCTTTCCGTGCGGAGTTGTGCGCAAAGGTTCACCCGGAGACCGCGGACGGTCGTCACCGGACCCTGCTGCGCAGGGTCGTGAGCACATACGCGCAGAGCAGCGCCATGAGTGACAACGTCAGCGCTCCGCCCACAGGTTGAGCCACGACCCGTGCCACGGCCGACAGATAGCGCTCTCCACCGAAGGGCCACTGAAGCAGGAACACCTCGCGCAGGCGCGCGGGAAGTCCGGCGGCCGCCGTCCGCACAGCAGCTCCCTCCAGGACCTTTTGTGCGAGGGGCACGACGAGGACCGGTACGGCGACCACCACCGCGAGTCCGGCCGTGGTGGAGCGGAAGACGCCCGCGGCCAGGACACCGGCCCAGGCGCACCCGACCATGAGCCCGAGCCAACTCGCACTCAGCGACATCCAGTCGTCGGGAACCTCGGCGAGCTCCCGACCGTAGACGAGATAGAGCGCTTCGGCGTCGCACCCCACGGTCAGAAAGGCCAGCAGCAGGGCGGCGGCACCGGTGACGACGAGCTTGGCGGCGAGCAGGCCCAGTCGGCGGGGCACCGTGCCGCGATCCGTCGCCAGGGCGGGGTGGCGGAACTCGTCGCCGAAAGCGAGCGCCCCGAGCAGCCCCGCGCCGAGGGCGGCCGGCGGCAGCGGCATCTCCCGTGGCCATGCGGCCAGCAGACGATGCTGTGGCGTGTGCCCGATTCGGGCCAGGAGAACGGCGGCGAGAGCGGAGGTGACGAGGACGGCGGCCCCGATGAGAAATCCGGTGCCGACGCCGGCCGCGCGACGCAGTTCGTAGCGCAGCGGACGCAACGGGCTGGGTGCCGAGCGGACGGAGATGGGGGGTGGCAGAGGGGACAGCGGCTCCACGGCCTTGAGGGTGCCGGCGGAGCGCGCAGCCGCTGGGAGCCGGTCCTTCCCTTCGACCGTGCCGACGGGCCGACCGGAGGTGCCGCTCGCGGGGGGCCCGGTGTGCTCCTGTTCCGTCGGGCCGACGTCCGGGTGCGCCCCCTCGGACGCACCTGGGGTCTCGGCGGGAGACTCCCCCGCTCCCGGCCCCATGTCTCCGATCTCGTCGGCGAGTTGGTGGACCAGGACGCCGTACCGGAAGGCGGTCTCGCCGACGTCGGCACATGTACTGCCGTACACGGACAGCCGGTTGCCACCCTCCCGAACGACCTCGACGGAGCGCTGCGAGGCGCGGGCCTCCTTGGCCAGCAGAGCCGCGAGACGGGCCGCGTGAGGGGTGCGGACGGCCACACGCGGCCGCAGTCTGGTCCGGGCGAAGTCCGCGGCCTCCTGGTCCGCGACCAACGTGCCCTTCTCCAGGGTGACGACACGGTCGGATGCGCGCGCGGCCTCCTTGGGATCGGACGTGGTGAACAGGACCGTCCCGCCCTGGCTCGCGTGGGCCCGCAGCATGCCGTGCAGCCAGTGGCACTCGCGGGTGGACAACTCGTCGGCGGGATCGTCGAGCACGAGCGTGTGCGGGTCGGGCAGCAGCGCGCAGGCCAGTCCCAGGCGGCGGTCCATGCCGCGTGAGAGGGTGCCGAGCCGCTCGTCGCGCAGGCTGACGAGCCCGACCACCTCGAGGACTTCGTCGGCCCGCCGGACCGGAACTCCGGCTGCGGCACAGAGCATGCGCAGATGACCGCGGACCGTACGGGCGGGATGGCCCGGCACATCCCCCAGGAGCACGCCGACTTCACGGGAGGGGTGGGCGATGCGGTGCAGGGGCCGGCCTCTGAAGTAGGTGACGCCACGGCCCTGTTGCAGTTCGAGCATCAGTCTGAGCGCCGTTGTCTTTCCCGCGCCCTGCGCTCCCAGGAGTGCGGTGACACGGCCTGCGCGCGCTTCGAAGGAGAGGTCGTCGACAGCGGGCGGAACGCCCTTGCGGGAGTTGCTGGTCAGTCCGAAGGCCTGGATCACCCGTAGCAAGATAGCGCGCTATGTCCGTTTTTTCGGTCATCGCAAGGCCCGCCCGCAGAGGCTGAGAGCGTCCTCGGACCTCTGTTCGCCCTTCGGATCTTCGCCCTTGGGAACAGGGACCGTTTCGCTGTCGGTTCCTGCGGTCCTTCAGTCGCGCGTCACACCTCGGGGCGCAGCATCGGGGGGTTGAGCAGGGTGGCGCCGCCCGCGCGGAACAGCTGGGCCGGGCGGCCGCCCTGGCGGGTGGTCGTCCCGCCGGTGGGAACCAGAAAGCCGGGTGTGCCCGTCACCTTGCGATGGAAGTTGCGCGGGTCGAGAGCGACGCCCCAGACCGCCTCGTAGACACGGCGCAGCTCGCCGACGGTGAACTCCGGCGGGCAGAACGCGGTGGCCAGCGACGAGTACTCGATCTTGGAGCGGGCGCGTTCCACGCCGTCCGACAGGATCTGGGCGTGGTCGAAGGCGAGCGGGGCGACCGGTTCGCCGTCCCGCCCGTAACCGCCCCGCTGCAGCAACTCCTCCACGGGTGCCCAGCGCACATTGCTGGCGTCCCCGCCCGCCCGGGGGGCGGGCAGGTCGGGAGCCAGGGCGAGGTGGGCGACACTGACGACACGCATCCGCGGGTCGCGCTTGGGGTCGCCGTAGGTCGCGAGCTGTTCCAGGTGCGCGCCGTTGTCCTGGACGGGGACGGCCGGGTCGTGCGCGCGCAGCCCGGTCTCCTCGGCCAGCTCGCGCGCCGCCGCCTGCGCCAGGTCCTCGTCGGCCCGTACGAATCCGCCGGGAAGCGCCCATCGACCCTGGAACGGCGGTTCACCCCTGCGTACCGCCAGCGCGCACAAGGAATGGCGACGCACGGTCAGCACGACCAGGTCCACGGTGACGGCGAATGGCGGAAAGGCTGACGGGTCGTAGGGCATGCGGCGATCATAGTCGTCTGCTTGACGATAAACACGCCCTTCGCCAACCGCATCGGAGGGTGGTCCACTGCGGACAGTGAACGCGTTCGTGACGTGTTCGTTCATGATCCGGCACCGCGTCGTTCCAGGTCACGCCCCCAGCTGGAGCCCGTCCGCCGCCTCCTCGACCATGGCCAGGCCGAGCCGGCTGACCCGCACCGAGAAGGGGGCGCCCCCGACCCGCAGCCCGGTCAGGACGATCTCACCGAGCGGTGCGCTGCGCACCGGGCGCAGCGTGACCGTGCCGGCGGGGGCGTCGGGGCGCAGGCCCGCGAGGGTGGTCAGCAGCAGTACGCCGGCGGCGGCAGCCGTCGCCGAGGGGTGACAGGCCGCCGGGTGGGGTGAGGGAGCGCTCCCGTCTGTGCGCTGCTCCCCCGCGTACATCTCCGGCAGCCGGTGGCCGAAGGCCTCGGCGCCCGCCAGGACACCCCGCAGCAGGGATCCGGCCTCCTTCTCGTAGCCGGCCGCCGCCAGACCCGCCACGGCGACCGCCGTCTCCTGGACCCGGACGGCTCCGGCGCGGTGACCGAACGGGTTGTAGCCCGCTTCCTTCACCCCCAGCCCGCGCACGCCCCATCCGGAGTCCAGAGCAGGGCTGCCCAGCAGCCGGGCGAGTTGTTCGGTCTGCACCCTGTCGAGCAGCCCCGGGGCGAGGTCGCCACCGCCGAGCAGGCCGGTGTCGAGCAGGTGGGCGGCCGCGGCGCCGAGCTGCGGCACCTGGCGTCCGTCCGGAGTCCGGGCAGCCGCCGGCCGGCCACCGCCGCGGTCCTCGACCCAGAAGTCCTCGCGGAACGCGGACCGCAGCCGCTGGGCCCACTGCCGCAGCTCCGCGGCCCCCTTCCTGCCGTACACGTCGAGCAGGTCGGCGCCCAGCAGTGCCGCGCGGTGGGCATGGGCCTGTGTCTCGCAGCGGACCGGGCCGCCGGGGTGCGGATCACACAGATACGTCCCCTCGCCCACCGTCGTTCGCAGCCAGGACAGACAGCGCTCGGCGGTGGGCAGCAGCTCCTCCGTCTCCTGCCGCGAAAGGCCCCATCGGCGAGCCTCGGCCAGCAGCGTGGGGAAGAGCAGGGTCGCCTCCGTACCCGTACAACTGGGCGGCAGATGCGGTCCGGCGTCCCGAAGCGGACCGGGGATCATGCCCGACTGCGACCCGGCGCCCTGCAGTTGCGTCCGGGCCAGGGTGCGCAACGTGCCCGCCGCGAGACGCGTGCCCAAGGGCAGTGTCATCCGGGCTGCGGCGAGGGCGTCGGCCGGCGCCATGCCACAGCGCCAGGGGACTCCCGCCGCCAGATGGGTGTCGGTCGGATGCGCCGGATCGCGCAGCAACAGAGCCTGCAGGTCCTCGACGCTCGTGTGCAGGAAGGTCCGGATACCGGGGTGGTCACCCGTCGCCTGCGCCGGGGCCAGCGGACTCGTGGCCGCGCGCCCCGCCGCCCTGACCGGCCCCGCACCGTCCACCTGTACCCGCAGTTCCACACTGGCCGTGCCGCCCGGGAGCAGATCGAACTCCCAGCGCAGCAGCCCCGCGGAGGCCAGTGCGTCCGAGGGCGGCGGGTCGGCTGTGACCGACGTGCTCCCTACGGCCGAGGACCAGCGCAGACCCGAATCGTGGACGCTGGCGGGCAGTTCGGGACCCGCGCGGCCGGACGCGATGGCGCCCAGGTCGGCCAGGTCGGTGCCGAGGGCGACCTCCACCGGCAGGCGCAACGGGCGGAGGGCCGCACTGCGCAGCGTAATGCGTTCCGTGCCGTCCGCGTGGCGAGTGCGCTCGACCATGACGTCCGGGTCCGGACCGTTGCCAGGAGAGGCACGCACCGTTCCCACGAACCGTGCCCGGTCCGCCGCGGTCCTGCGAGCCTGGACTGCGAGAGGTTCCCGCCCGGCGACCCGGACCTGGCAGCGGGAGAGCACACGTCGGCCCGCGCGGTAGAAGCCCTCCAGACCGCGTCCGGTCAACTGCCCCTGGTCCGTGGAGATGGCGAGACCTGGCAGGGCGACGCAGATGAGCGCGGTGTGGGTGGGAGGCAGGTCGGCCAATCCCCGAGGAACCGGGAACGGGGCGGCCGGACGGCCTTGCCGAGCGGTCGGTGCGGGGCGGTGCCCCGTCGGCGGTGACGGGGCGCGACCCCGGGCCATCGGTGTCACGTCCGGGTCGGACTGGTCCGAAGGAGAGGGCCGGCTCTGCCCCGTTGGCGGCAAGGGCAGACTCTGTCCAGAGGGAGGCGATGACCGGCTCTGTCCCGTGGGAGACGAGGACTGGCTCTTCCCGGCAAGGGTGGGCAGGCGTCGGCCGGTCCCCGTCCATGGGGGCGAGCCTCGGCCCTGCCCGGTAGGCGGCTGGGGCCGGTCGGCGAGCGGCACCCCCGCCTCCGGAGTCGGTTTGTCCGGGCTCCTGAGCGGCTCGGCCTGAGCCGGAGGCAAACGGCGGGGTCCGTCCTGCGGCGGGCTGGCGCCTCCTCTCCGGGGCGAAGCGTCCATGCCGAGAACCGGACGGTCGTCGTCGGCGGCGGAGGGCGGAGTCGGCTGATGCAAGGGGAGGCTTCCTCTGCGCTCTGTGCGCCTCGGGCGTGTGCGACGCCGGGTGCGGGGCTCCTGAGGGACAAGGGCGGTAGGGCGGTACGGCCCGTCCAGGCGTTCCGCCACTCAGGTGAACGGGACGGACCACTTCGGGGTCACGCCCACGGCAGCGGAAGCCGACCGAATGGCGGCGGGTCTGCTGTCCGGTGGCCGGGGGAGGCGTCCTCGTCCGCAGGCATCGCCTGCTGTCGGCCTCCGATGCCATGAAGTCGGCCCTCGGTAGCTCGCTCACGTCTGTCCCTCGCGGGCCTCATCCCCCGACCGCACTTCTCCGCGGGCCTCACCACTCGACCGCACTTCCTTGGAACAGGCGCCGCGCAGACGCATGTCGGTCTTCCCCGACGGCCGTGGCTGCGCGCCCTGGTTTCCCGACGCCCCGGGACGCACCGACCCCGGCTTCGCAGCACCCGGGCGCGTGGTGCTGCTCGCCCCGTCCCGTCGCCTACGGCGAGTACGCGTCTGTGGCCGCCCGGACGGCATCTCCGGCTGTGCCGGTTCTTCGGCTGCCGGGACCGTCGATTCCCCGGCTTCGGAGCGGGCACGGGCCGTCCGCGCCTCGCGTTCCGCGCGCAGGCAGCGGCGGATCGATTCCGGGTCCAGTCCCTCGTTGCATGCCTGGTGCAGAAGGCGGGCGAAGAGATAGCCGTGGTCGGCACCCAAAGCCATGGCCAGGGCTTCCCTGGCCTCAATGTCGTCACCGGTGGACCAGGCGACCCAGCCGACGAGGGTGAGCGGCGCCGCCGCGTGCTCGCCGTACGGACCGACGCAGCGGCGGGCCAGGCCACGCCACAGCCGCAGGGCCGGGCCGGCCTCCTCGCCCTCCATCCACTCGGCCGCCCGGTCACGGGTCGTGCGGTCCTGCAGACCGAGGATCAGCGTGGCCGCTTCTTCATGTCCGAGCAGCACGTCGTCGCGCAGGTCCGCCTGAAGGGCTCCGGAAACGGGTGGCGCCTCGGCGAACCGCTTCATGATCCGCTCGGCGAGTGCGACCGTCTCCTCTGCCACGGCCACGCGGCCGGCCTCGTCGAACATCCTGGGGACCTGCGCCATGCTGGTCGTGTCCAGGGCGATCTCCTGCTCCAGCGCCGCGGCGGTCTCCCAGGGCAACAGCCGGGCCCGCAACTCGCGCAGCGTGCCGCGCACCTGAAGTCCGGCGTATGTCGCCGCGGCAGCCAGTACCGACGTGCCGGGCAGCCCCATCGGAAGCCCCTCGGCGGGACAGCATCCCTCGCTCGGGCAGCAGTACGACCAGAAGCGTCCGCCGGAAATGCACAGCGCCTCGATCACCGGCACGTCGAGCCGGCCGCACTCCGTACGCAGCAGCCCGGCCAAGCGGGCCAGCCGCTGCGTGACCTGCTGTCCCGACTCTCCCTTCGCCGGCTCCTGGCAGAGATAGGCGACCATCTGCTCGGGCTTGACGCCCCTTCGCTCGCTGCCCGTGATCAGGCCGTGCGCCAGTTGTCGGGCGGCCGACTCCCAGTCGTCCTCGTTCGTCGGAATGCCGAGTCGAGCCCGCCCTCCGAACCGTCCCCGCCCGCCCCGGTCGTGCAGGGCGACCAGGACGATGCTGTCCTCCGGGCGGTACCCGAGCAGATACGGCAGGGCGTCGGCCAGTTCGGCCGGGGTGCGCAGGGTGACCTGATGGTCGCTTCCGTGTGAGTCGTACGTGACGCACTCGACGTGCTCGCCGTCCTGGGAGCGCCCGCTGTCGGCGTCGCGATGTCCGCGTGTCCTATATCCGTCTCGTCCGCTGATGTCGTCGTTCCCGGCGGATCCAGTCATTTCGCTGTGGTTCGTCATGCGCAGACGATCTCGCGAATCGTGAAAGTCCGCTCGACCCTGTGGATAACTCTCATCAGGAACACATCAGTACAAGGCGGCGGAGGAGCCGACAGCCCGTTGCTCCGACCTTTTCGGGCGACCGCCCCGTCCGTCTGTCAGTGGCGTCCTGTTGTATGGGACGCATGACGCACACGAGCAACGCGGAACTGCGAGCGGCGGCCGATGAGGTCCTCGCCCGGCTCGTCGGGGACGACACCGGCGCCGCCCGGCTGCGCGAGGACCAGTGGCGGGCGATCGAGGCGCTGGTCGCCGACAAGCGCCGGGCCCTGGTCGTGCAGCGCACGGGCTGGGGCAAGTCCGCGGTGTACTTCGTGGCGACCGCCCTGCTGCGCGAGCGCGGCGCGGGACCGACCGTGATCGTCTCTCCCCTGCTCGCGCTCATGCGCAACCAGGTCGAGGCGGCCGCCCGCGCCGGTATCCACGCCAGGACGATCAACTCCTCGAACACGGAGGAGTGGGACACCGTCCGGGCCGAGGTCGCCGCGAGTACGGTCGACGTCCTGCTGGTCAGCCCCGAGCGGCTCAACAACCCGGACTTCCGCGACAACGTCCTGCCGGAACTGTCCGCCGCCACCGGTCTCCTGGTCGTCGACGAGGCGCACTGCATCTCCGACTGGGGCCATGACTTCCGTCCCGACTACCGGAGGCTGCGCACCATGCTCATCGACCTCCCGTCGGGCGTCCCGGTGCTCGCCACCACCGCGACCGCCAACGCGCGGGTCACCGCGGATGTGGCCGAGCAACTGGGCACGGGGACCGACTCGGACGCGCTGGTCCTGCGCGGGCCGCTGGACCGCGAGAGCCTGAGCCTGGGCGTACTTCAACTGCCCGACGCGGCCCACCGGTTGGCGTGGCTCGCCGATCACCTGGGAGATCTGCCGGGATCCGGGATCATCTACACCCTCACCGTGGCCGCCGCCGAGGAGATCACCGCTTTCCTGCGGCAGTGCGGGCACACCGTCTCCTCGTACACGGGAAAGACGGAGAACGCCGAGCGTCAGCAGGCCGAGGAAGCGCTGCTCGCCAACAAGGTCAAGGCGCTCGTCGCCACGTCCGCGCTCGGCATGGGGTTCGACAAGCCGGACCTGGGCTTCGTCGTCCACCTCGGCTCACCCTCCTCGCCCATCGCCTACTACCAGCAGGTCGGGCGCGCGGGACGCGGTGTGGAGCACGCGGAGGTACTGCTCCTGCCGGGTCGCGAGGACGAGGCGATCTGGTCCTACTTCGCCTCCGTGGCCTTCCCGCCCGAGGAGGCCGTCCGCCGCACCCTGGACGTCCTCGCGCGCGCGGACCGCCCGCTGTCGCTCCCCGCCCTGGAACCGCTCGTGGAGCTGAACCGCACGCGGCTGGAGATCATGCTCAAGGTCCTGGACGTGGACGGCGCCGTCCATCGCGTCAAGGGCGGCTGGATCGCCACCGGCAACCCGTGGTCGTACGACACCGAGCGCTACGCGTGGGTCGCCAAACAGCGCGCCACCGAGCAGCAGGCCATGCGCGACTACGCCACCACGACCGGCTGCCGCATGGAGTTCCTGCGACGCCAGCTGGACGACGAGGAGGCGGCTCCCTGCGGCCGCTGCGACAACTGCGCCGGTCCTCGTTTCACGGCCGACGTCTCCCCTGCGGCCCTGGACACGGCCGGCGGCTCGCTGGCCCGCGCCGGCGTCGTCGTGGAACCCCGCAAGATGTGGCCGACCGGCCTCCCGGCCGTCGGCGTCAACCTCAAGGGCCGTATCCCGCCCGGCGAACAGGCCACGCAGGGCCGGGCACTCGGCAGGCTCTCCGACATCGGCTGGGGCAACCGGCTCCGCCCGCTGCTCGCGCCCCGGACACCGGACGGCCCGGCGCCGGACGACGTGGTCAACGCGGTCGTCACCGTGCTGGCGGACTGGGCCAAGGGGCCGGACGGCTGGGCCTCGGGCGCGCCGGACGCACCGCCGCGTCCCGCCGGAGTCGTGACCATGGCCTCACGGACCAGGCCGCAGCTGATCCAGTCGCTCGCGTCCAGGATCTCCACGATCGGCCGTCTCCCGCTGCTGGGCTCCCTGGCGTACACGGACGACCTGGCGGATCTGCCCCTGCCCCGTTCCAACAGCGCCCAACGCCTCCGCGCCCTGAACGGAGCCATCACCGTCCCACCCGCGCTACAGGCCGCTCTCGAGGCCGCGAACGGCCCGGTGCTGCTCGTCGACGACATGACCGAGACCGGCTGGACCCTCGCCGTGGCCGCCCGGCTCCTTCTGCGCTCCGGCGCACAGGGGGTGTTGCCGCTGGTCCTCGCGGTTCGGGGATGAGCCGGCAACACGCGAGAACAACCCCGGTCTGCGCACGAACGTGCCGCGCTCGAACGTCCCATGCGTCACATGTCGACCCGCCGGGTAGGGATATAAGCAGCAAACCGGCCAATAAGGCCCGCTGGGCCCAATTGCTCGTTGCCGCAACCAAGTTCGACAGGAAGAATTGGGGTCCGCTCCCCGCACGGCTCGCCTGTGGTCCGGTAGGGCTTTGCTGCGGTGCGCGCTCCCCCGAACCAGACCCCGCCCGCAGTGTGGGCGCGTAGCCGAAGGGAGGACCGTGACCTTCGGATTCGCTCCGTCCTCCGCGGCGTCGACGTCGTCATCCACCGACCTCTCCGCCGCATCCGCCAACCCTCTGACCCGTATGCTCGAACCCGCGGAGTGGGCCGCCGCCGGAATTCCTCTGCTGCGCAACCCTCGCGAGGTCGTCAGCGGGCTGCACACCCGCCATCGCCCCAAGCCCGCGACCGCCATCGTCGCGGTCCTCGACCCGGACGAGCGGCTGCGGGCGAGTGCGTCGTTCACCCGCCGCCCGGCTCCGGCCGATGGCTGGATGTTCCGCAATGTGCTGCTCGCCCAACTGCGCCGGGTGATCCCGCACGATCTGCGGCGCCGGACACCGGTGCGCACCGCCGTGCTGCTCTACTGCCGTGACGGGGACGCGCGTTGGACCGAGGAGGACGGTGCGTGGATGTGGGGGCTGCGTGACGCCTGCACTCTGCATGGACTGCGCTGCGGGGCCTACATCACCCTGACCCGCGACGGCTGGCAGGTCCTCGGCGAGGGCCGCGGCGGCCGTCGGCCCAACACGGACTCCACGCCGGAACCCTTCGGCCTGTCCGAGGCGCCACCGCCACTGCCACGCACCGGGGGCGCCGCCTCGGAGGTTCTGCGCCGCGCCGCGGCCCGCTGACTCGAAGCGGCGTTACGCCCTGAGGCCGCTCGGAGCCACGGGGACGCCAGTCAGCTCTTCCAGGTCACGGACGAAAGGCCCCGCCCGTACGGAGAGGACAGCCAGGTCGGGCGAACCCACGCAGGCCGAAGTGCCCGCCGTACAGGTGCCGCCGTGACGGCACCCTCGTCGCCCCCAGGCGTCCCCCGGACGGACCGGATACGGGTCAGACGCCCGCGCCCAGGACTGCGTTGATCTGCTGCGGATCACCGCAGACGATCAGCAGCGCGCCGGCCCGGGCGTGAGCCAACGGCAGGGCGTCGGCGGCAGCCGTGGCGGGGCCGCCGTTGACGGCGACCACGACCACCGGGCGGGACGCGGCACGGGAGGCCACAGCGACATCCGCGTAGAAGACGTCGTCGCCCGAGTCGTGCTGCGCCCAGTAGGAGGCTTCTCCGAAGGACAGTTCGTGGGCCGCCCACGGATGCTGCTCGCCGGTGGTGATCACCAGCACGTCACCGGGAGCACGCCCCGAGTCCAACAGCAGGTCGACGGCTTCTTCGGCAGCATCGAGCGCGCCCTCGGCCGAGGCCGGGATCAGCTGGATCTGCGGGATCGCGGTAGCCGGAGCGGCCGCGACAGGGGCGGCAGGAACCGACGGACCGGGCGTGGCCACCGCCACGTCGTGCGGCGTACGTTGCACCGGCGGCGCGGGCCGCAGCGGGCCGGGACGACCGGGGCGCGGGTGAGCCGCGGGGCGGGGGCCGGGTACAGGGCGGGGGGTCGGCGCGGTACGGCCGGTGGCCGGAGTGGCGCGGGGACCCTGGGCACTCTCGTGAATCTGAGGCTCCTCGGGAATGAGAGGCATGAGTTGATATTTATCAAACGTTGGTGCGGCTCGCGTGAGCGGGTGGCACATGAGTGCGAGCGGAATCGTCAGAAGTCGAAGCCGAGCTGCCCCTCGATCTCCGGAACGTTTCCGTCCGCCCAGCTGCGGGCCTTCTTGAGGTGCCGCCACTGGGGCAGCGCATCAAGGTACGCCCACGACAAGCGGTGGAACGGGGTGGGGCCCCGCTCCTCCAGTGCGGCCTTGTGCGAGGGCGACGGATACCCGGCGTTGGCCGCGAAGTCGAAGTCTGCATGGTCGATACCCAGTTCGGCCATCATTTTGTCGCGCTGAACCTTGGCGATCACGGAGGCCGCCGCCACGGCGACGCACGACCGGTCGCCCTTGATCACGGTGCGGACCTTCCAGGGCGTCCCGAGGTAGTCGTGCTTCCCGTCGAGGATCACCGCGTCGGGGCGGACCGGCAGGGCTTCCAGGGCTCGCACGGCCGCCGTGCGCAGAGCGGCCGTCATGCCCATCGTGTCGATCTCCTCGGGCGAGGCGTGCCCGAGGGCGAACGACGTCACCCAACCTTGGAGTATCGCGGCGAGTTCCGTGCGTCGCTTCACGGTGAGCAGTTTGGAGTCGGTGAGACCGTCGGGAGGCCGACGCAGTCCGGTGATCGCCGCGCAGACGGTGACGGGACCGGCCCAAGCGCCGCGCCCGACCTCGTCGACACCGGCAATGATCTTCGCTCCGGTCGTGGCGCGGAGGGAGCGCTCGACGGTGTGAGTAGGCGGTTCGTACGGCATGGCGCCCTTAGCCTACGCCGCCCGGATCATCGTCCGACACCCTGGTTTCCCGAACGGCTTCACCGGCACCGCACGCCTCGGTTCAGCCGACGGTCGACCGCAGCAGCGGAACCATCAACCGGTCGATCATCTCTTCGATGTCCCGATCGCTCCATTCGCTTGCGTACACCTTGGAGCGGTACATCATCATCGCCGGAATGGCGTCGAAGACGTAGCTGTTCGCCGCGTCGGATCGCACCTCCGCTCGCTCTATTCCGCGGGTGACGATCTCGCGGATCAGTCCGATGGCCGGCTCCACGACCCCTTCGAAGATCACACCATGGAAGCGCTCCGCCTGGACTGGGTCACATTCGTGAATGACCGCCCGAAGCGCGAATCCCGGTCGCGAGAACATCGCCTCCCGGGCCCTCCGGCACAGTTCCAGCAGGTCTTCGCGCACGCTGCCCAGATCGGGCGCCTCCTCCAGCCGCGGCAGTCCGGCCTGGAGCGCGTCCGCGACCAGGTCCTCCTTGGACGGCCAGCGCCGATACACCGCGGCCTTGCCGGTCTGGGCGCCTGCCGCGACACCCTCCATCGTGAGACCTTTCCAGCCGACCGTCCCGAGTTGGTCCAGCGCGGCCTCGAGGATCGCGCGTTCGAGTACGGCGCCACGCCGGCGTGAGGCGGCCGCCTGGGCGGGGGCGGCCGTCCAGCGCGAGGTAACCATCTGAGCGTCTCCAGCAAGCAGGGAAGCGGGGATTCCGGGGATGGGGGGCGCTGCGCGACAGCAAGGGGGGACGTGTCACGCGACGACAACACAAGTGAACGCTTGCGTTCACTAGCAGATACTCACTACCGTTGACGCGCCAGTGAACGCGACCGTTCACTAAAGCTGTTGTGGGGGACCCATAGTGACAACCTCTCAGTTGATCCCGGACCAGAAACCAGGTGCGGCCCGCCGGCAGGGACATCCCGGCATCGCGCTCACCGTCATCGCGGCCTGCCAACTCATGGTGGTACTCGACGCGACGATTGTGAACATCGCACTCCCGCACATTCAAGACGCGCTCAAGTTCAGCACCACCGACCTCACCTGGGTCGTCAGCTCCTACACACTCACCTTCGGAGGGCTGCTCCTGCTCGGCGGCAGGGCCGGCGACATCCTCGGCCGACGCCGGGTCTTCATGGCCGGCATCCTGCTGTTCACCTTCGCCTCGCTGCTCGGCGGAGTGGCCCAGGAACCCTGGCAGTTGCTGGCCGCCCGGGTCCTCCAGGGCGTGGGAGGTGCCATCGCGTCGCCGACATCGCTGGCCCTCATCACCACCACGTTCCCCGAGGGGCCCGAACGGAACCGGGCCTTCGGTGTCTTCGCCGCGGTCTCCGCAGGTGGCGGTGCCATCGGACTGCTCGCGGGCGGCATGCTCACCGAGTGGCTCGACTGGCGATGGGTGCTCTTCGTCAACGTGCCGATCGGTGTCCTGATCGCCGTGCTCACACCGCTGTACATCAACGAGTCCGAACGGCACTCGGCCCGCTTCGACATCGCCGGAGCACTGACGTCGACGGCGGGTATGGCCTCCCTCGTCTACGGCTTCATCCGTGCCGCGGACGAAGGATGGCGTGACAGCCTGACCATCGGCTCCTTCGGTGCCGCCGTGGTCCTGCTGGCGGCCTTCGCGCTCATCGAGTCCCGCGCCAAGGAACCGATCACGCCTCTCCGGATGTTCGCCGACCGCAACCGCTCCGGCACGTACGTGATCATGCTGAGCCTCGCCGCGGCGATGTTCGGCATGTTCTTCTACATCGTGCTCTTCGTGCAGAACGTGCTGGGGTACACCCCGATCGAGGCCGGTCTCGCGTTCCTGCCGGTGACGGTGGTGATCGCGCTGGGGGCCGGTCTGTCCCAGCGGTTCCTGCCCGTGCTCGGGCCCAAGCCGTTCATGCTCGTGGGCTCGGCGCTCGCGATGATCGGCCTCGCCTGGCAGAGCCTGATCAGCTCCGACAGCTCCTACGCGGGCGGAGTCCTCGGTCCGATGCTGGTGTTCGGCTTCGGCATGGGTCTGAACTTCGTGACGCTGACGCTCACCGCCGTCTCCGGGGTGGCCCAGCACGAGGCCGGTGCGGCGTCCGGTCTGCTCAACACCACACAGCAGGTGGGCGGTTCGCTCGGCCTTTCCATCCTGACGACGGTGTTCGGCACGGCCAGCAGGGACGAGGCGGAGAAACAGGTGCCGCAGTTCCTCGCCGACGGATCGGCGGAGCAGAAGGCGGAGTTCGCCAAGACACAGCAGTTGCCCGCTCCGTGGGGGCACGAGGTCCTCGCCCAAGGCATCTCGACGGGGTTCGTCGCGGCCGCGGCGATGGCCGTACTCGCCCTGGTGACGGCCTGGTTGGTGATCAGGGTCCGCAAGAGCGACCTGGAGGCTCTCGCCGGCACGGCGGGACCGGGCCTGGGCTGATCCGCCCCCGTACAGAGAACACAGCCGTGGATGGCCGGACCGCGCCCGGGCGAACCCCGATGAGGGCGCCGGTCCGGCCATCGACCCTGCGCACACCGCGAACGGCACGGCAGGGACAGCCGATACAGCCGACAGGATCAGCAGATCCCTCACCACCCGCATGCCCGCCTCCAGCCGCTCTCTCGTGTCACTGGCCCGTGCGAGCCCACGCATCACACATCAGTTGTCAGAGGAACGCCCGGGCGGTCACACAGAGTTCCCACCACATACGGAGAGTTCTCAAAAGTCGCCGCGGCTTTCCCAGGCCCAATCAGGCAAAAGCGGGAACCCACTCCGGCAAGGCCTCCACCTGCGCGATCCATCCGGCCGGTGGTGTCCCCACCTTCCCGGCGGCGAGCACTCCGCCCACGATGGCGCACGTCGTGTCCACGTCGCCGCCGACCTGCGCGGTCGTCCAGAACGCCTGCTCGTAATCGTTCAGGGAGCGCGCCGCCGACCAGAGCGCGAAGGGCACGGTGTCATGGGCCGTCGTGCGGCGTCCGCACCCCAGTACCGCGGCGACCGTGGCCGCGTCGGCGTAGTCGAGCATGTCCCGGGCCCGTCGAAGCCCCGCGCCGACGGCACTCTTCGGGATCAGCGCGATGACGCCGTCGAGGAGCTCCTCGGCGCTCGGTGGGCCGTCGGGTGCGCCGACCATCGCGGCGGCCGCGGCGACGGCCATGGCGCCGACCACGGCCTCGCGGTGCTGATGCGTGGGGTACGCCGAGATCTCCGCCTGGTGGGTCGCCTGCTCCGGATCGTCCGCGTACCAAGCGCCCAGGGGTGCGATCCGCATCGCGGCGCCGTTGCCCCACGACCCCTGCCCGTTGAAGAGCCCGGCGGCGAGCTCGCGCCAGTCCCCGCCCTCCCGGACGAGCCGGAGCAGGCGGTTGACCGCGGGACCGTAGCCACGGTCGAAGTCATGGTGATCGGCGAACGAGCGAGCCAGGGCGTCCTGGTCGATCCGGTGGTGGGCGGCCAGCACGGCGACCACGGAGCAGGCCATTTCCGTGTCGTCGGTCCACTGCCAGGGGCCGGACGGCAGCTCGCGCCGCTTGAGCAGCGGGTAGTTCACCGGCACGAAGTACTGGGATCCCAGCGCATCCCCCAGCGCCAGCCCGCGCAGGCTGGCCAGGGCGCGGTCCAGCCGTCCGCCGGGAGAGAAGTCACTGGTCATCGCCCTGCCACTCTATCCGGTGATCCCGTACGGCTCCGGATCCCGCCAGCGCTCGAAGGGCCGGTCCAGCGCGTACCTGCCGTCGTCCCCCAGAACGAGCATGCGCATCTCCGCGTTCCCCGGATTCGCGAGCGACTCGAACTCCGCGACGGTCCAGTGGAACCAGCGCATGCAGAACAGCCGCATCGCCAGTCCGTGGGTGACCAGGAGAACGTTCGGCGGGTGGTCAGGGGCCTCGAAACTGCGGAAGAGGCTTTCCAGGAAGCCGCCGACGCGGTCGTAGACGTCGGCACCGGACTCACCCTGGGCGAAGCGATAGAAGAAGTGCCCGTAGGCGTCCCGGTAAGCCTTCTGGAGGCGGACGTCGTCACGGTCCTGCCAGTTTCCCCAGTCCTGCTCGCGCAGCCGGGGTTCCTCTCGCACCCGTATGAGCTCGGGATCCAGGTGGAAGGCCCGCAGGGTCTCGTGCGTACGCCGGTAGGGAGAGACGTACACGCTGACGCGCTCCCGGCCGAACACCTCGCGCAGCCGTTTTCCGCTCTCCTCCGCCTGCTGCCAACCCCGGTCCGTCAAAGCCAGGGCATGGTCGGGTTCACGCTCGTAGACGGTGTCATCAACATTGCCCGTTGATTCCCCGTGTCGGACAAGGACGATGCGCCGTGGTCGTGCCATGCCAAAACCCTAGATCGGGTGAGGCCTGATCGAGCACTCGTAGGGGCCCCATACGGCGTAGGTCACATACTTTTCGGCCCAGAGGCCACCATAGGAGGCGCTCGTAGCGAGTCCGGAAGTCAAACCGTCCAGCTTGGTTCGAGCTGGACGATGTCACCGGTGAGGGAGGCGACGTCCGCCTCGAGCTGGGCGCGCAGAGCGAGGCGCTCCACGCGTTCGGTGCGGTATTTTCCGTGTTCGGCGGCCGACAGCCACATCGACAGCACCAGGAATTCGTTGCCCGGCGCCTCGCCGAACAAGCCGCGGACCATGCCCGGCGAACCGGCCATCGCCGGGTTCCAGACCTTCTCCTGCATCAGCATGAAGTGCTCGGCACGCTCCTCGTGGACGCGGCAGTGGGCGACACGTACCAGGTCGGCGTCCGTGAAGCGCGGCTCGAAGCCGGTCTTCACGTCGAAGCGGTAGTCGAACAGCTTGGCCTCGATGTCCTTGAAGGTGCCCGACTGGGCAGCAGCCAGCCGGTCGTGGGACCGCGCCATGAAGGAGTCGTAGAAGGCACGGCTCTCCCAGAACGCGAAAATGTGCGCCACCCCCTGGCGCCCCCTGCTCCAGCCACCGCCCTGTCCCCGAAACCCCGGCTCTCCCAGAAGCCCCGCCCATTTTCGCTGCCCCCGCTCGAAACCGCGGCGGTCCACCACGGTGCAGCGAATCCACTTGACCAGCACCGCGCCATGGTAAGGCCACGGAGCGTGGCGTCGGTCACGCTCGCACCGAGAGCTCTTCCACGAACTCCCGCGCGCGCGTGGCAGGATGGGCAACCGGCTCCGCCTGCCCGGCAGTTCGGGCCGGCTACTCAGGGGAAAGGGAAGTCTTCTGGTGAACGGCCTCAGCAAGGGGATCCGCAAGGTCGAGGTGGCCCTGAAGTGGGACCCGAGTCCCGCGGGGCAGCCGGCGACCGATCTGGACGTGGTGGCCGCGACCTACCTGGCGAGCGATCCCCACGGGGATCCGGCCTATGTGGTGCACTTCGACAGCCGCTCCCCCGACGGCACCATCTACCTCAATCGGGACAGCAAAGACGGCAAGGGCTTCGGCTGGGACGAGGTTCTCACGGTCGAGCTCGAGCGGCTCGATCCCCGCTACGCGCGCGTGGTGGTCGGCGTCGTCATCCAGCAGCGCCCCGGCGAGCGCACCTTCGTCAGCGTGGGCAACCCCTCGCTCCGCATCCGCGAGGGCTACACCGACCTCGCCGAGGACGACTTCGGTGGCGTGCTCGGGGCCACGGCGGCGACCGTAGCCGAGTTCGTACGCGACGGCAGCACCTGGGAGTTCCACCCCGGCGTCCAGGGCTTCGAGGACGATCCGGCGACCTTCACGGCGACAATGGGCCGGACACGCCGGGCCTGAGGCCCAGGCTGCCGGCGACGGCTTGGAAACCCGCACCCCATCGCATACGGCAACATCACCCACCTCCACGAGGAAGAGGGACGCCGACACATGGTCGGCGCCCCTCTTCAGGCACTACCCGTCAGTCGGGGACAGGGCCCCGTCCTGTCTCAGCTGCAACCGCTGGTCGAGCCGCAGCCCTCGCAGATGTAGCAGGAACCGGCCCGCTGCATCTTCGTACCGCAGGAGAAGCACAGCGGGGCGTCGGCCTGGATGCCCAGCTGCATCTCCACCAGCTCGGCGCTGGTGTGAGCCTGCTGCGGGGCGGGCTTGGCCGCCTCGACCTCGGCCTTCGGCGTGGCGACGGCCTTCAGTTCCTGGGCACGCGGCGCCGACTGAGCCAGGCCCTCGACGTCGACCTCGTCCTCGGTCGGCTCGTAGGAGCCGGTCTCCAGATGACGCTGACGCTCCTCGGCGGAGTGGATGCCGAGCGCGGAACGCGTCTCGAAGGGCAGGAAGTCCAGCGCCAGGCGGCGGAAGATGTAGTCGACGATCGACTGGGCCATCCGCACGTCCGGGTCGTCCGTCATACCGGCCGGCTCGAAGCGCATGTTGGTGAACTTCGAGACGTACGTCTCCAGCGGGACGCCGTACTGGAGACCCACCGAGACGGCGATGGAGAAGGCGTCCATCATGCCCGCGAGGGTGGATCCCTGCTTGGACATCTTCAGGAAGACCTCGCCGAGACCGTCGTCCGGGTAGGAGTTGGCGGTCATGTAGCCCTCGGCGCCACCGACGGTGAAGGACGTGGTGATCCCGGGACGGCCCTTCGGGAGACGCTTGCGGACCGGGCGGTACTCGATGACCTTCTCGACCGTCTCGCGGATGGTCGCCTCGGCCTTCTCCGTGACCTCGGCCTTCTCCTTCTCCTTGGTCTTGGCGGAGAGAGGCTGGCCGACCTTGCAGTTGTCGCGGTAGATGGCGAGCGCCTTGACGCCCATCTTCCAGGCCTCGAAGTAGACCTCTTCGACGTCCTCCACGGTCGCCGACTCCGGCAGGTTGACCGTCTTGGAGAGCGCGCCGGAGATCCACGGCTGGATCGCGGCCATCATGCGGACGTGGCCCATGGCGGAGATCGAGCGCTCGCCCATGGCGCAGTCGAACACCTCGTAGTGCTCGTGCTTGAGGCCGGGGGCGTCGATCACATTGCCGTTCTCGGCGATGTGGGCGACGATCGCCTCGATCTGCTCCTCCTGGTAGCCCAGGCGGCGCAGGGCCTGCGGGACGGTGCCGTTGACGATCTGCATCGAACCGCCGCCGACCAGCTTCTTGAACTTGACCAGCGCGAGGTCGGGCTCAAGACCGGTGGTGTCGCAGGACATCGCCAGACCGATGGTGCCGGTCGGGGCGATGACGGACGCCTGGGAGTTACGGAAACCGTTCTTCTCACCGAGGCGCAGCACGTCCTGCCAGGCCTCCGTGGCGGCGGCCCAGACCGGCGTGTCCAGGTCGTCCACGCGGACAGCCACGCTGTTGGCGTCGGAGTGCTGCTTCATGACACGCAGGTGCGGCTGGGCGTTGCGAGCGTAGCCGTCGTACGCGCCGACGACCGCGGCGAGTTCGGCGGACCGCTTGTAGGACGTGCCGGTCATCAGGGAGGTGATGGCGCCGGCAAGGGCGCGGCCGCCGTCGGAGTCGTAGGCGTGACCGGTCGCCATCAGCAGGGCGCCGAGGTTGGCGTAGCCGATGCCGAGCTGGCGGAACGCGCGCGTGTTCTCGCCGATCTTCTGGGTCGGGAAGTCCGCGAAGCAGATGGAGATGTCCATCGCGGTGATGACGAGTTCGACGACCTTCGCGAAGCGCTCGACCTCGAAGGACTGGTTGCCCTTGCCGTCGTCCTTCAGGAACTTCATCAGGTTCAGCGAGGCGAGGTTGCAGGACGTGTTGTCCAGGTGCATGTACTCGCTGCAGGGGTTCGAGCCGTTGATACGGCCGGACTCCGGGCAGGTGTGCCAGTGGTTGATGGTGTCGTCGTACTGAATGCCCGGGTCGGCGCAGGCCCAGGCGGCCTCCGCCATCTTGCGGAACAGGGTCTTGGCGTCGACCTCTTCGATGACCTCACCGGTCATGCGGGACGTCAGGCCGAACTTGCCGCCGTTCTCGACGGCCTTCATGAACGTGTCGTTCACGCGGACCGAGTTGTTGGCGTTCTGGTACTGGACGGACGTGATGTCGTCGCCGCCCAGGTCCATGTCGAAGCCCGCGTCGCGCAGGGCGCGGATCTTCTCCTCTTCCTTCACCTTGGTCTCGATGAAGTCCTCGATGTCGGGGTGGTCGACGTCGAGGATGACCATCTTGGCGGCACGGCGGGTGGCGCCGCCCGACTTGATCGTTCCTGCCGAGGCGTCGGCACCGCGCATGAAGGAGACCGGACCGGAGGCGTTGCCGCCCGAGGACAGCAGTTCCTTGGAGGAGCGGATGCGGGAGAGGTTCAGGCCGGCTCCGGAGCCGCCCTTGAAGATCATGCCCTCTTCCTTGTACCAGTCGAGGATCGACTCCATGGAGTCGTCGACGGACAGGATGAAGCAGGCCGAGACCTGCTGCGGCTGGGGCGTGCCGACGTTGAACCACACAGGGCTGTTGAAGCTGAAGATCTGGTGCAGGAGGGCGTACGCCAGCTCGTGCTCGAAGATCTCGGCATCGGCGGGCGAGGCGAAGTACTTGTAGTCCTCGCCGGCCTTCCGATACGTCTTCACGATGCGGTCGATGAGCTGCTTGAGGCTCACCTCGCGCTGCGGGGTGCCGACGGCACCGCGGAAGTACTTGCTGGTGACGATGTTGACCGCGTTCACCGACCAGAAGTCGGGGAACTCGACGCCGCGCTGCTCGAAGTTGACCGAGCCGTCGCGCCAGTTGGTCATGACGACGTCACGGCGCTCCCAGGCCACCTCGTCGTACGGGTGCACTCCGGGGGTGGTGTGGATGCGCTCGATGCGCAGCCCCTTGGCCGTCTTGGTGCCCTTGGCGCGGGAACTCCGTGCCGGACCACTCGCCGTCTCTGTCATGCCGCCTCCCTGTACGGGCTAAAACGCCCTGAAGTGCCCCGATGTTCCCGTGGCACGGTGTTCTGTCTGGTGTTGCGGGCATCCCACGTGCTCCCGCCCGCAACAGGTCTTGGTTCGCCGCCGTCCGGCCGGGCCCGGGGCCTGAAACCCCGGTCCGGCGCGCCGGTCAGTCGGCGGCGCGCGCGGGCTCGGGGACCTGCGCGGTCCCTCCGGGCCCGCCGTCGTCTTCCTGGCTTCCCGCGACAGCGCCTTGGCCGTCGGCAGCGCCCTCGCGGACGTCGTCGTCCGCGTCGGGGGGTCCCGTCTCTTCCCTCAGTTCCGCGATCGCGGCCTCGAAGTCCTCGAGCGAATCGAACGCCCGATAGACGGAGGCGAATCGCAGATAGGCGACGAGATCGAGTTCCTGCAACGGGCCGAGTATGGCCAGCCCCACGTCGTGGGTGGTCAGCTCGGCACTCCCGGTGGCCCGCACCGCCTCCTCGACCCGTTGGCCGAGCTGGGCGAGCGCGTCCTCGGTGACAGGTCGTCCCTGGCATGCCTTGCGCACACCGTTGATGACCTTGGTACGGCTGAAAGGCTCGGTGACTCCGGACCGCTTCACCACCATCAGCGAGCACGTCTCCACGGTCGTGAAACGACGGGAGCAGTCCGGACACTGGCGGCGCCTGCGGATCGACGTGCCGTCATCGGTCGTACGACTGTCGACGACACGGCTGTCGGGGTGCCTGCAGAAGGGGCAGTGCATGATTTCCAACCCTCCTCACAGCAGACTCAATAGCCTCAGGAGGCCACTCGGGCCCCACGAAGCAGCCCCAAGCATAGGCGATCGCCGGGGGCCTGAAGACCCGGGGGACCACAACTTCTGGGCCACTACTGCAATCCAACCACTACATGTGGGGATTGGCTCATACATACACGCCGTACACGCGTGTCGCGCCGACATTGGCATGTGCCACCGCCCCGTACGCAGCAGCGACACACGGGGTGCGCACCCGTATCGCCTCGACACATGCGGAGATACCGTGGGCACCGCAGGGAGGCCGCGTGGCGTTCCCGCAGAGATGGGGACCGATCCCCGGTCGACGGGCAGGCGGATGGCAGACTGGGTCAGCGCCCGCGAGGTCGCCACCTCGGCGGTGAAGAGTACAGCAATGAGCCCTTTTGTCTGCCAGGCGCCGCGTTAGCCATACACCCGGACACATGATCAAGTCAGGCGATTCGCGTTTTTTCACTCGAACGTGTGTTTGGCGCAACCTTTCGAAAGCAACTACCGTTGTCCAGCAGGGAGACCATCGAGAGGGGCCGACGTGACCACCACCGCAGACAGTGCCACCATCACTGCCCAGGACCGCTCCCAGGGCCGACTTGAGCCGGTGCATGCGATGAACGAAGCCACGAATCCCGAGGGGCACAAGCGCTCCCTGCCTGGCCGACCTCCAGGCATCCGGGCCGACAGTTCCGGACTCACCGACCGGCAACGCCGAGTGATCGAGGTCATCAGGGACTCCGTGCAGCGGCGCGGCTACCCGCCGTCGATGCGGGAGATCGGCCAGGCCGTCGGCCTCTCCAGCACCTCGTCCGTGGCCCACCAGCTGATGGCACTGGAGCGCAAGGGCTTCCTGCGCCGTGATCCTCACCGCCCGCGCGCGTACGAAGTGCGCGGCTCCGACCAGGCATCGTCGGCCCAGCCCACGGACACCGCGGGCAAGCCCGCCGCGTCGTACGTCCCACTGGTCGGTCGTATCGCCGCCGGTGGTCCGATCCTCGCGGAGGAATCCGTCGAGGACGTCTTCCCCCTGCCCCGCCAGCTGGTCGGCGACGGCGAACTGTTCGTCCTCAAGGTCGTCGGCGACTCCATGATCGAGGCCGCCATCTGTGACGGCGACTGGGTCACCGTCCGCCGCCAGCCGGTCGCCGAGAACGGCGACATCGTGGCCGCGATGCTGGACGGCGAAGCCACCGTCAAGCGCTTCAAGCGCGAGGACGGCCACGTCTGGCTCCTCCCGCACAACTCGGCCTACGAGCCGATTCCCGGCGACGACGCGACCATCCTCGGCAAGGTGGTGGCGGTGCTGCGCCGCGTCTGACGGCTGCGGCGGGCAGACTCCCGAACACCCTGGGAGGCTCGCCCCCTGACCGGGCCCCGGAACCCCTGCGCCGGTTCCGGGGCCCTGTGATGTCCGGGGAAGGTCCGGCATCTTGCGCAGCAACGTGGGTTGGTCCGACCGCTGCCGGTCGGACCAACCCATGCGTCTCACACCTCGGGCTGCTCCGCCTCTGCCCCCTCGGCCCCCGCCGCTTCAGCCTGCTGGGCCATCGCGTCGATCGCAGCCAGCGACTTGCGGACCTGATTACGGTCCGTGGTGTACCAGAAGTCGGGCAGTGACGCCTTCAGATAGCTCCCGTAGCGTGCCGTGGCCAGCCGCTGGTCCAGTACGGCGACCACCCCACGGTCCCCCGAAGCCCTGACGAGGCGCCCGGCGCCCTGGGCCATGAGCAGTGCCGCATGCGTGGCGGCGACCGCCATGAAGCCGTTGCCGCCGGCGTCCTCGACCGCCTTCTGGCGGGCGCTCATCAGCGGGTCGTCCGGCCTCGGGAACGGGATCTTGTCCATGACGACCAGCTGGCAGCTGGGACCGGGCACGTCTACGCCCTGCCAGAGTGACAGCGTGCCGAAGAGGCAGGTCTTCGGATCGGCCGCGAAGTTCTTGATCAACTCGCCGAGCGTCTCCTCACCCTGGAGCAGGATCGGGAACTCGGGGATGCGGGAGCGCAGTTCCTCGGCTGCCAGCTGGGCTGCGCGCATCGAGGAGAACAGGCCGAGCGTCCGCCCGCCTGCCGCCTGGATCAGCTCGGTGAGTTCGTCGAGCATGTCCGCGCGGTCGCCGTCCCGCGCGGGGCGCGACAGGTGCTTCGCGACGTACAGAATGCCCTGCTTCGGATAGTCGAAGGGCGAGCCGACGTCGACGCCCTTCCACTGGGGGATGTCCTCGCCCTCCGTGCCCTGGGGCGCGAGGCCCAGCGAGGCGCCGACTCCGTTGAAGTCGCCGCCCAGTTTCAGGGTCGCGGACGTGAGGACCACCGACCGGTCCGTGAAGAGCTTCTCCCTGAGCAGGCCGGAGACGGACATGGGAGCGACGCGCAGTGAGGCACCGAAGCGGTCGTGACGCTCGTACCAGACGACGTCCCACTCGGAGCCGTTCGTGATCCGCTCCGCCACGTCGTGCACGGTCTCCACGGATGCCAGCGCCTGTTTACGGACCGCGTCCTCGTCCTGGACGGACTTGTCGCGGGTCGCGCCGATCCCGGAGATCACGGTGCGACAGGCGTCGCGCAGAGCCATCAGGGCATAGCCGAGGTCCTCGGGGATCTCCTCCAGGCGGCCCGGCAGGGCCAGCTCCATCAGCCGCTCGAAGCCCTCGGCGGCAGTCTGGAGCTGGTCGGCCGCCTTCTCGTTGACCAGCTTCGCGGCGCGGCGCACCGCTCGGTTCACCTGGCCAGGGGTCAGCTCGCCGGTGGCCACCCCCGTGACCCGGGAAACCAACTCGTGCGCCTCGTCGACGATCAGCACCTCGTGCTGCGGGAGGACGGGAGCACCCTCGATGGCGTCGATCGCCAGCAGGGCGTGATTGGTGACGACGACCTCGGACAGCTTGGCGCGCTCACGCGCCATCTCGGCGAAGCACTCGGCGCCGTACGCGCATTTCGAGGCGCCCAGACACTCCCGCGACGAGACCGACACCTGGGCCCAGGCGCGGTCGGAGACACCGGGCGTGAGGTTGTCACGATCACCCGTCTCGGTCTCGTCCGACCACTCGCGCAACCGCAGCAGGTCCTGACCCAGCTTGCTGGTGGGTGCCGCCGCCTCGAACTGGTCGAAGAGCCCCTCCTCCTCGTCCTGCGGGACTCCTTCGTGGAGGCGGTGCAGACACAGGTAGTTCGACCGGCCCTTGAGCATCGCGAACTCCGGGCGGCGGCGCAGCAGCGGGTGCAGCGCGTCGACCGTGCGCGGAAGGTCCCGTTCCACCAGCTGGCGCTGAAGGGCGAGCGTCGCGGTCGCCACGACCACGCGCTCCCCGTGCGCCAGCGCGGGCACCAGATAGCCCAGCGACTTTCCGGTGCCGGTGCCGGCCTGCACCAGCAGATGGGAACCGTCGTCGATCGCGTCTGCGACGGCTTCGGCCATGGTCACCTGGCCTGGACGCTCCGTACCGCCGACGGCAGTGACGGCAGCATGCAGGAGTTCGGGGAGTGAGGGCTTCGTCATAGCGCGACCACCCTACGGCTCGGCACTGACAAACGGGTGATCAAGGCGAGGGCGAAGGCTTGGAACAAGACTGATGATTCCTCGGTCGAGATCGGGTTGGTTCGGGCAGATCCGGATTCCGCCCGTTGGGTCGTGGCGTGAGTCGTTTGCGGGGTCGAGATTGCTCGGGATTGCACCGGGTGGGATCGCTTCGGTCTGGCTCGGGTGAAGTTCGGTCTGACGTGGCTGTGGTTCGGGCGGCGTGCGGATCGGTGCGGAAGGTCGGGTGATTCGGCTCGCCCGCCGGTTTCGGCGAGGCCTCGGTCGAACCGATCTCGGCAGGAGTCGGGGCGGCTGGAAATTTCTTCGGAGGGAGTGGGAACCGGACCGCCGCGAGCGGTGTACCAAAAGTGATGACGTCGCGACGTGGCGTTACAGCAGATGACTCAGGCACCGGTCTCGGACCATGAGAGCGGCTCGCTTGGCAGGCAAGTGGGCCTCCGCGGAGAAGCGGAAGCCTGCGCTGAGGAAGGCGGCGATGGAGGGGATGTTGCGCAGGTCGGGTTCCGCGACGACACGGGCGCAGGAGGAGCGCTTGACGAGTACGAGATCGGCTACGGCTCTCAGCAGAGCGCTGCCAAGCCCTCGCCCACGGTCGGCGGCACCGCCGATGAGGATATGGATACCGATGTCGTCCGGCCGAGCGGCATAGTCGCGGGCCAGCGGATCGAGGTCGGCGCGGTAGATCTCCCAATAGCTCATGGGGGTGCCGTCGAGCACGCCGAGGCACGGCACGCTGCTGCCGTCGCCGGCGAGTTGGGCCCGCAGGTGTTCCTCGGTGATGTTCTGGGGACCGGCCAGTTCCCAGAACTCCGCGACGGCGGGGTCGTTCATCCAACGGTTGACGAGCCGTAGGTCCCGTTCAATTCCGACAGGGACCAGGCGGAACATGCCCACGGGGGTGGCGATCGGCCCCCACGCGGCGACTCCACCGATCATGTCGTCAGCCGGCGGCTTGAGGGGAGTCGGGGGTGTGGTGCCTTCCGGTCGAGACCGTGCCCCCGCTGTGCTGCTCCCCTCCTTCTGGAAGAGCGCTCGGCGTTGGTCCGGGACGCGGACTCCGAGCCCGTCGTCGGCCAGACGGCCCGTCCGCGGACCCGTGTCGGTGCTGTCGGTGCCGCACCCAGGCGTGCCGGCAGTGTCGGGACCGATGCCGGTGATGGAGGCGGTACCGGCGTCGGCACTCGGCTCGGGGGCGGACACGAAGGGGCTCCTCTCAGGAGACAGGGTGGGTCATGTTCCTCGGAAGTGAAGGGGGTTGCGGTCTGTCGGTGGTCCGGAGCAGGCGTGACGGCGAGTGCCGGTCACCGAAGGCTCGGTGCGGTACGAGGAGGTTGGCGATGGGCCGGGATGTCGGTCAGGTGCGCAGGGGGTTGGCGATGGTGACGTAGACGGACTGGGTGTCCACCGGACCGACCAACTCGTCGAGACCATGCAGGCGGGTCAGCAGATTGGCCTTGCAGCGCAGGACGGGTGCGTCGAGCAGGCGGGTGGGCAGGGTGCTGCGCAGTCGGTCGGGGCCGGTCGCCACGTCGTCGAGGAAGCGGCGGAAGGCGGCCAGGAGCAGCCGCTCGTCGGCCAGGCGCTGGGAACCGAACGCTCCGATGAGTCCCAGGACATTGTTGATGGCGAGGTAGTACGTGAAGCGTTCGTCGGTGACTTCGTCGGAGACGAAGGTGTCACTGCGGTGGCCGATACCGGGCAGCCGGGCGTCGAGCTCCTCGCGGCGGGACTCGCGGAAGTAGTAGCCCTGGTTGTCGCGGTAGCGGCCGCCGGACGGCCAGCCCTGGTCGTCCAGGAGGAGCAGCGTGTTCTGCTGATGCGCCTCCAGAGCGATCCCCGCCTCCGCGTCCAGCCACAACAGCGGCCGGACGACCTGTTCGAGGTAGCGGAGGAACCACTCGGCGGCAACGGCTTCTCGGGGACGGCCTGTCCGAGCGGCGAGGCGCCCGACGATTACGGCCAACCGGGAGCGCATGACGGGCCGATCAGCGTCCCGACTGCCGACCGCGGAGCCCAGGGGCACGCGAGGTCGGGGCGAGACGAGGCCGGCGACACAGGTGACGTCGTCCGCAGGGCGGAAGGGGTTGTGCCGAATCATCACGTCCAGCCCGGACACAGGTTCGCCGCCGGGCCCGTCGACGGCGAGCCAGGCAGGGTCGCGGACGATGTCGAATCCGGGATGGGTCGCCTGCCACTGGTTGAACAGGCCGCTACGCAGGAGGCGGTGGGCCTCGACGCCACGGTGGAGTTCTTTGCGGAGGTTCTCACGACGGGAGTTGGTGACGCGTACGCCCAGAGACAACTTGAGCATGGCTGGGGCGCCGGAAGCATGGACAGTGCGTACGGAGGAGGTGGGGTGCCACGGGGAGCCATGGGCGCCGAGGTCTCGGAGCAGTCCTGCCTCGAAGAGCGCCGCTGTCTCGGGGCGGTGTCGGACCTCGCGGAGCTGCCATGGGTGCAGAGGCAGGGCCGCGTGGCCGTCGGGCAACGGCAGTCCGGCACCGGCGAGCCGAGCGGTGAGCTGGGCCGCGCCGACGGGACGACCGCGTTCGGTCCAGGCCGAGTCGGTGGCGAGGACGGAGGGCGCGACCGCCAACCAATGCAAGCGGAAGGAGCCGCGCAACTCGGGTGAGTATAGGGGAGCTTCAGCCTCGGAGAGGCCCTCGCGACTCTTCGGGGTCGGGTGCAGCGGGTGCCCGAGCACCAGTGCCTGTTCGGCGGCGAGGAAGAGGTCGGGCACGTCGGCGGGGTGCTTCCGGCGGTCGCTGATGAAGGTCGCGGTTCGGCGGACGGAGTCTGCCACGCGTGCAACGAGGTCGGCGGCACCGTAAGCGGCGGAGGTGGGAGGCGGCGACAGGGCAGAGGCCGGGTCCTGCTCGCGGGCGGCTGGTCCTTGCCCCTGAGAGACCTGCACTTGCCCGTGGACGGTCTCGGTTTCGCCGAGCTTCTCCCTGCTCAGCAGAGCGGCAACCGTGACGGCGTCGGCAGGCGGGGTCTGCTGCGGAGCATCGGCGAGGTGCGGGAGGCCGAAGCGGTGCCACCCGGTCGGGGACCAGTAGAGAACGGGGGCGAGCAGGGCGGTGCCGCTCGACGGGAGGGGGATACGGAGGACGCCATCGTCGGGGGCGGGGAGATCGGTTTCGCGTACCCAGCAGCGCAGCAGGTTCTCCACGGCCGAGGCCTCGGCTGCGATGTGCGGGTCGGGGTGGTCCAGGAGGTCACCGGAAGCGCCGGGCAGCGACTTGGACTGCGGGACGGCCAGGGCGGCGGATACGGCTGGTGCACGACGTGCATTCGGCACGGCAGGCTCAGGCGGAGTCTGTCGGGAGATCGATCTGGCGACAGAGGTCGGTGAGGCCGTGCCTGACGGCGGAACCTCCCCAGGGGTGGAGATGCGACCGTCTGGTGTGGGGGTGCTGTTCAAGACGTGTTCCTCGGACCGGGCTTGAGTGATGTTGGAGTCGATGAATTCCGTTGGAGGTGACCGGTGTTCGGGAGTGTCAGTCGCGGAAGTCCGAAGTGGTCGCGTGCGTACGGCCCTTCGCGTTGGCGGGAGCGAGGACGAGTGGGGGATGGCGACGCCCCGAGGACGTGCCAAGCCTCGCGGACGTGCGGGGGCGCGGCCGTCGCACTAGCCCGCCTAGCCCGCCTGCCGATGACGCTGCTGGTCGCCGTAGGTGCGGTTGCGGGCCACCGCCTCCATCGCGTCGGCCAGTCGGTCCAGCACCGCCGCCGCCTGGTCGTCGCTGATCGTCAGCGGCGGGAGCAGCCGTACGACGTTCCCGTGGCGGCCGCCCAGTTCGACGATCAGGCCGCGGCGCAGACATTCCCGCTGGACGGCGGCCGCGAGGGCGGGCGCGGCGGGGCGTGGTTGATGGGTGGGCTCGCGTTCCACGATCAGCTCCACACCTCCGCCGGAACGGACGTTGCCGTCCGCGAGCCGGATATCGGCTCCGGAGACCACACCACGCGCCCCACCGGCACCCGCACCCGCACCCGCACCCGCACCCGCACCCAACGCTCCCCCGCCGGTCTCCCCGTCTTCCTCACCCTCCACCGGTTCCACCATCTCGATGCCGATCATCAGCCCCCGCCCTCGCACCTCACCGACGATCGCGAACTGCTGGGCCAGACGCTGGAGTTGGGTGAGCATGCGGGAGCCGAGTGCGGCCGCGCGTTCCGTGAGGTGGTTTTCGCGGACGTAGGCCATGGTCGCCGTTCCCGCGGCCATGGCGAGTTGGTTGCCGCGGTAGGGGCTCGGGTGGAGGTCGGGCTGGCCGACGTCGAGGGTGTCGCTGTAGACGACCACGGACAGGGGCAGGCTGCCGCCGATGGCCTTGGAGAGGATCATCACGTCGGGAGCGATGCCGCTGTGGTCCACGGCCCAGAAGGCGCCTGTACGGCCGACCCCGGTCTGGATCTCGTCGACGATCAGCGGGACGGACCGGGCGGTCGTGATCTCGCGCATGCGCCGCATCCAGTCGTCGGGGGCGGGAAGCACCCCACCCTCGTCCTGTACCGCTTCGAAGATCATCCCAGCAGGCGGCGGGGTCCCCGTCCTGGGGTCGTCGAGAACGGACTCGGTCCAGCGGGCCGCGAGGTCGGCGCCCCGCGCACCGCCGACGCCGAACGGGCAGCGGTAGTCCTGGGGGTAGGGCAGGTGTGCGAGCCGTGCGTCCAAGGCTCGCCCAGCCCCCGGAAACTCACCGGCGCGGGCGGGCACCTGAATCCCGGCAGCTTGGTCGGGCCCCTGCAACTCGCGCGTGTTCTCGACTCCCTTGCCTGCGTCCCGAGTTCCTTGCAGTACCCCGGCCTTCCCGGACATCTCCACCATCCGAGCCGCCCCGCAGGCATCGAATCCCCCGGCTCCCCCAGGCACCGCCGGCACCCCAGCTCGCCCAGGCGGCTGAAGCACCCCCGTCTGATCGAGCGCCCCCACCCGCAGGCCGTGGCGGGCACCCGAGAATGCGAGCAGTCCCCTGCGCCCGGTCGCGGCCTGGACCAGACCGAAGGCGGCTTCCATCGCATCCGTGACGCCCGGTCCGCAGAACTGCGCCCGTGCCCGGCCGGCGAGGCCGGGCGGCAGGGTGGGCAACAGCTCGGCGAGGAAGGCGTCCTGGACGGGGGTCGGGAGGTCGATGGCGTGCAGCGGGGCACCCGAATCGAGGACTGTGCGGATCGCCTCCAGGACCACGGGATGGTTGTGGCCGAGGGCCAGGGTCCCGGCGCCCGAGGCGCAGTCCAGGTAGCGACGGCCGTCCGCACCCTCGATGGTCAGCCCGCGGGCCCGTACCGGGACGATGGGCAGGGCGCGCGCATAGGTACGTGCCGCCGACTCGCGCGCCGCCTGGCGCCGCAGGGTCGCATCGTGGGACGAGCGCGTTCCTGCCGACCCCTCGGCAACAGCGCGCCCCACAACCGCACCGTCGGATCCAGTCGAGACGAGCCCATCACGGGGCCCATCACTCGGCTCAGCGTTGGATCTGGCAATGGATCGAGCAGTAGGCCCAGCAACGGCACGGGCGACTGCACCCCCCGAAGAATCATCACTCGCCGAAGCCGCCCCCCGAAGCGAAGCAGGACCACTCACCGACGCTGGACCGCTCACCGACGCGGCCTCCTCGACCCAAGCGTCCCCACCCACCACAGCAGACCCCCCTGACAACGCGTCCTCACCGGACAAAGTCGCGGTGTTCTCCCCGGTCCCGCTCCCGGTCATGGCCACGGTGCTCCCCGTCCTCCCGCTGTCCAGGGCGAGCAGTGCCTCGTTTCCTCGCCCGACTCGACATACGAAACCCCGCGAGTCTTCACTCGAATGCGCCGGGGATTCGGGCTCGGGCCGGCCGACGACCCGCATCACGCCCCCACTGCTACCAACCCCGGGCCTCTCACCGGGTTACGGGTCGCTTCAAGATCCTTGGAGTGGAGAACCGCAGGTGGAGGTCCGGCCGGGGCGCCCGCAGGCGGCGCATCACCGCGGGAGACGCCACGGCGACGGTGCGCTCCCGGCCGCTCTCCGTCCCAGCCGCTCGGAGAGAGCTGTCAACGCACGTGACTGACGTCACTTGTTGATGCCAGACGCATCGCGGAAGGAGGCCAACTGCCCAGCGGGGACGGACGCGAGAGGCCGCTGAGTCATTGGAGAGGAAGAGGGTTGCCAGGTCAGACAGCTCGTAGCGAAACCGTTGCGGTTCCGCGGGAAGTCCCCCACGGGGAGCGCATATCGTGTGATGCCGTTCCCGAAGTCCGTGAGACCGGTATGAACTCGGCGTGAGATCGACGTGAGATCCGCGGAGTCCAGCCCGCGGTTCACGGCCGGAGCACCACGTTCATCCACTCTGGGGGAGTCAGACATGCGATCCATCCGGCCGTCGTTCACCGCTCGTCGAGGGGGGAACGCGCGTCGCCGAACCTCCCCCGTCCTGGCCGCCGTCGCGCTCGCCTCGGCGCTCGCGCTCACCGCCACCGCCTGCGACTCGGGGAACGCCGAGGCAGGTGGCGAGGCCAGTTCCTCCGCCCCGTCCGAGGGCGACGGCAAGATCACGATCCCCGACAACCTGAGGGACAGGCTCAAAGAGCACGGGATCGACATCGACAAGTGGAAGAACGGTGAGTGGAAGAACTGGGACAAGGACGACTGGCTGCGTGAGGCCGACGAGTACATCAACCCGATCATCGAGGGGCTGTGGAACCCGGACCGGATGCGGAAGGCCGAGGACCCGGACAACGCCGTCGACGACAGCGACCTCTCCGGTGACCAGGGGGTGACCGACCCGACGCCCGAGCCCGTGGACGCCAAGGCCGTGTCGCCTACGTATCACGACAGCGTTCCCGAGGCGGGGAAGGTGTTCTTCGACTCCCCCGAGGGCTCGATGGTCTGCTCGGCGACGGTCGTGCAGGACCCGGCCAACCCGGGCAAGTCCAACCTGGTGTGGACGGCGGGGCATTGCGTGCACGCGGGCAAGAACGGCGGCTGGTACCGCAACATCGCGTTCGTGCCGTCGTACAACAACGAGGGGCGGACGGCCGCGGAGTTGCAGAACGCCACGCGGGAGGAGGCCGCTCCGTACGGTGTCTGGTGGGGTGACTGGGCGCAGACCTCGGACCAGTGGATCGAACAGGGCGGTGCGACGGGCGGTGACGGCGCCTCCTACGACTTCGCGGTCATCCATGTGACCCCGGAGGAGGGCGGCGACGGCAAGTCCCTGGAGGAGACGGTCGGTTCGGCGTTGCCGGTGGACTTCAAGGCTCCGGCCGTACCGCAGGTGCAGAGCATCACGGCGACCGGTTATCCGGCGGCGGCGCCGTTCGACGGGCAGTTGATGTACCAGTGCCAGGACAAGCCGGGTCGGCTGTCGATCAGTGCGCCGGACCCAACCATGTACCGCATCGGCTGCACGATGACGGCCGGTTCGTCCGGGGGCGGCTGGGTCGCGACGGGTTCGGACGGTCAGCCGGCGCTGGTCTCCAACACCTCGATCGGCCCGGCGACCGCGGGCTGGCTGGCCGGTCCGCGGCTGGGGGATGCGGCCAAGGGTGTGTACGACTCGGTCAGCCAGAAGTTCGCAGGCCAGTGACCGTTCAGTGATCTCCCGGCACGGCGGTGAGGTGTCTCGAAGAAACCTTCACCACCTCGCCGCCGTTCGCCCTCAACCGCCCGGGCATAGTGGGGTGTCGTCCTCAGGGGAGATCCACAGACCCGCAGACCTACAGGCTCGCAGACCCACAGGCCCGCAGTCCTGTGGATCCCCACATGTGACACGCACACGACATTCGCACGTTCCCACGGGGGTTACCGCACCATGCGTTCCACACGTACGCCCGCAGCGCCACGGCGCGGGCGGCGCAACCGCACGCTCCTCGCCGCCACCGGGCTCGTCGCCGCCCTGGCACTGACCGCGACCGCCTGCAACGGCTCGGACGAGGGCACCGCCGACAAGGCCGGCGCCGACTCCAGCGCCTCCCCTGCGGCCGAGGGCAAGGTCAAGATTCCGGCCGCCCTCGCCGACAAGCTCAAGGAGCGCGGCGTCGATGTCGACAAGTGGGCGGCCGGCGGCTGGCAGAACTGGGACAAGGACAAGTGGCTCAGTGAGGCCAAGGACTTCGTCAACCCGGTGATCGAGGGGTTGTGGAAGCCCGAGCGGATGCAGTCCGCGACGGAGGCCAACAAGACCTACTCGACCAAGGACGCGGCCGCCGACCAGGGTGTCAGCGACCCGGATCCGGCGCCCGTCGAGGCGACCGCCGAGAAGACGCCGTACCACGTGAACGCGGCTCCGGTCGGAAAGATCTTCTTCGACTCCCCCGACGGCCCGAAGGTGTGCTCCGGCACGGTCGTCAAGGACGTGAACCACCCTGGCAAGTCCAACCTGGTGTGGACCGCGGGGCACTGTGTGCACGCGGGTGGCAGCGGCGGCTGGTACCGCAACATCGTCTTCGTCCCGGCCTACAACGACCTGGGCAAGTCCGAGGCCCAGCTGGCCAACGCCACCGCCTCCGAGGTCACGCCCTACGGCAACTGGTGGGCCGACTGGGCCTCGACCTCGAACGAGTGGATCCAGGGCGGCTCGGACACGGGCGGCGCGGGGGCGACGTACGACTACGCCGTACTGCATGTGAAGCCGGAGTCCGGTTCCAGGTCGCTGGAGGAGACGACGGGCGCCCTGGACGTCGACTTCTCCGCCCCGTCCGCGACCGACGTTTCCACGATGGGCGCCTGGGGCTACCCGGCGGCGGAGCCCTACAACGGCCTGAAGATGTTCAAGTGCCTCGACCGGCCGGGCCGCCTCTCGCTCGGCACGACCCTGCCGACGATGTACCGCATCGGCTGCACCATGACCGGCGGTTCGTCCGGTGGTGGCTGGTTCCGGGTGGTGGGCGGCACGACCAAGCTGGTCTCGAACACGTCGATCGGCCCCCTCGACAACACCTGGCTGGCGGGCCCGCAGCTCGGCCAGGAGGCCGAGGCGCTCTACGAGAACATGAGCACGACATACGGCGGTCGGTGACCGCACACACGCCGAAGGCCCGCCCCCGCGACAGACAGGGGCGGGCCTTCATGGCCTTCGGCACGCTTTCCGGAGCGCTGTGCCGGTCCCGGGCCCGCCCCGGTCCAGCGACCGAGACGGGGCACCACCTCGGCCGGCCGACCGCCGCGGTACCCCGTAGGTCAGGCGACCGGCACCGGCACGTACGGCGTGAGATCCGCCGCCAGTTCCTCGTGCACCCGGGCCTTGAGCAGGGTGCCCTCCGGGGTGTGCTCCGCGGAGATCACCTCGCCCTCGTCGTGCGCACGGGCGACCAGCTTGCCGTGGGTGTACGGCACGAGCGCCTCGATCTCGACCGAGGGGCGCGGCAGCTCGTTGTCGATCAGAGCGAGCAGTTCCTCGATGCCCTGGCCGGTGCGGGCCGAGACGGCGATGGAGCGCTTCTCGATCCGCATCAGCCGCTGGAGCGTCAGCGGGTCGGCCGCGTCGGCCTTGTTGATCACGACGATCTCGGGCACGCCGGTGGCGCCGACGTCCCTGATCACCTCGCGCACGGCGGCCAGCTGCTCCTCCGGGTTCGGATGCGAGCCGTCCACCACGTGCAGGATCAGGTCGGACTCGCCGACCTCCTCCATGGTGGAGCGGAACGCCTCGACCAGGTGGTGCGGCAGGTGCCGGACGAAACCGACCGTGTCGGCCAGCGTGTACAGGCGGCCGCTCGGGGTCTCGGCCCGGCGCACGGTCGGGTCGAGGGTCGCGAACAGGGCGTTCTCGACGAGCACGCCCGCGCCCGTGAGGCGGTTGAGCAGCGAGGACTTGCCGGCGTTGGTGTAGCCCGCGATGGCCACGGACGGCACCTTGTGGCGCTTGCGCTCCTGCCGCTTGATCTCGCGGCCGGTCTTCATGTCCGCGATCTCCCGGCGCATCTTCGCCATCTTCTCGCGGATCCGACGCCGGTCCGTCTCGATCTTGGTCTCACCGGGACCACGGGTGGCGAGGCCGCCGCCCTTGCCACCGCCCATCTGACGGGACAGCGACTGACCCCAGCCTCGCAGCCTCGGCAGCATGTACTGCATCTGCGCGAGCGCGACCTGCGCCTTGCCCTCTCGGGACTTGGCGTGCTGGGCGAAGATGTCGAGGATCAGGGCCGTACGGTCGATGACCTTGACCTTGACGACGTCTTCGAGGTGGATGAGCTGGCCCGGGCTGAGTTCACCGTCGCAGATGACGGTGTCCGCGCCGGTTTCCAGCACGATGTCGCGCAGCTCGTCGGCCTTGCCGGAACCGATGTAGGTGGCCGCGTCGGGCTTGTCGCGGCGCTGGATCACACCGTCGAGCACGAGTGCGCCCGCGGTCTCCGCGAGGGCGGCGAGCTCGGCGAGGGAGTTGTCCGCGTCCTGCGCGGTCCCCGAGGTCCAGACGCCGACGAGCACGACCCGCTCCAGACGGAGCTGGCGGTACTCGACCTCGGTGACGTCCTCGAGTTCGGTGGAGAGGCCCGCCACGCGGCGCAGGGCCGCGCGCTCGGAGCGGTCGAACTGGTCGCCGTCCCGCTCTCCGTCGATCTCGTGGCTCCAGGCGACGTCCTCTTCCATCAGGGCATCGGCCCGAAGACCTTCGGGGTAGGCATGCGCGACGCGCTCAGTGTCCTGGGAAGGGGATGAAGAGGAGGTCATTGGGTCCTTACGTCGTTGGGGATTCCGATGCGGCGGTCGCACTGCGATCACGATCGCCACGGCTCACTGCTTTCACGACCGCCGAAGCAATCGGTCACCACAGCAATCGATCACCACGGCAATCAGCCGTCACAGTGCACAACGCACGAGTACCCCGGGAGATTCCCGTGTCCCGTGCCGCGCCGACCTGAAGATGGTCGCACGGCACGGGGCGTCTCGTCACTGTGTTATTTCGCTGGGGTCGCCCGGGGCGCGACCGACTTCCACTCGGGGTGTCCGGGCATCGGCGGGGTCTTCTCGGCGTAGAGCCAGCCCTCGAAGAACCCGCCCAGGTCCCGTCCGGAGATCTCCCCCGCCAGGGCGACGAAGTCGGCGGTGGTGGCGACGCCGTCCTTGTGGCGGGTCACCCAGGCACGTTCCAGGCGTTCGAAGGCCGGGCGGCCGATCTCCTGGCGCAGGGCGTAGAGGACGAGGGCGGCGCCGTCGTAGACGTTCGGGCGGAAGATGCCGATCTTCTGGCCGGGGTCGGGCGCCTTGGGGGCGGCGGGCGGTCCGCCGGCCGCCCGCCAGCGGTCGGAGGCGCCGTACGCCGCCTTCATACGGGCCTGGAGGGTGCGGCCGGCCTTCTCCTCCGCGTACAGGGCCTCGTACCAGGTGGCATGCCCCTCGTTCAGCCACAGGTCGGACCAGGTACGCGGGCTGACGCTGTCGCCGAACCACTGGTGGGCCAGCTCGTGCACCATGATCGAGTCGACGTACCACTCCGGGAAGCCGGGCTCGGTGAACAGGTCCCGCTCGAACAGGGAGAGGGTCTGCGTCTCCAGCTCGAACCCGGTGTCGGCGGCGGCGACGAGCAGGCCGTACGTCTCGAAGGGATACGGCCCGACCTTCTCCTCCATCCAGGAGATCTGGCCGGGGGTCTTCTTCAGCCAGGGTTCCAGCCTGGTGCGGTCCTTGGTGGGCACGACGTCCCGGACGGGCAGTCCGTGGGGGCCGGTGCGGCGCAGCACGGTGGAGCGGCCGACGGAGACCTGGGCGAGCTCGGTGGCCATGGGGTGCTGGGTGCGGTAGGTCCAGGTGGTGGCCTTGCCCGCCCGGTCGACATGGGTCGGCAGTCCGTTTGCGACGGCCGTGTAGCCGTTGGGCGCGGTGACCCGGATGGTGAACATGGCCTTGTCGGAGGGGTGGTCATTGCACGGGAAGACCAGGTGGGCCACGTCGGCCTGGTTGGCCATGGCGAGCCCGTCGTCGGTGCGCACCCAGCCGCCGTCCCGGCCCGCGGCGGACACGGGGTCGCTGGTGTGCCGGACGGTGATCCGCATCCAGCTGCCTCGGGGCAGTGGCTGCTCCGGGGTGACCACCAGGTCCTCACCGGCGCTCGTGAAGGCGGCGGGCGCGCCGTCGACCTCCACCGAGTCGACCTCGCCGTGCGCGAAGTCGAGATTCACACGCTCCAGCGGTGCGGTCGTCCACGCGTCGATCGTGGTGACCGCCCGGAGCGGCTTGCTGTTGGTGCCGGAATAGGTGAAGGACAGGTCGTACGACGCCACGTCGTACCCGGGGTTGCCGAGGTACGGGAAGAGCCGGTCGCCGACACCCAGCGGGGCGGCCGGGGCGCTCGCGGCGAGGAGGCAGACGGAGACGGCGGAGACGAGCAGCGCGGCGGCCTTCCGGCGTCCGGAGGCACTCAGACGGACCCGGGGCGAGGCCTGGTTGGGAAAGGACACCGGTGTGCGGGGGTTGAGCAGCATGCACCACCGCTACCAGCGCGCGCGTGCCGTGCGGCGGCGGCGCGCGACCGGCCCACTCGAAGGGGTGCGCGGGAGCGGGCGAGTGGCTCGGTCCCGGCGATCGGGGGACCGGGCCGCCGGGGAGGGGCCGCTCAGTCCCCCAGCGCCTCAGTCCTCCAGCGCCTGCGGCTGCGCCCGGCTGACGTCGTACACGCCCGGCACGTTCCGCATGGCCCGCATCAGGGCGGGGAGGCGGGCCGCGTCGGGGAGTTGGACCGTGTAGGTGTGGCGTACGCGCTGGCGGCTCGGCGGCTCGACGGTGGCCGAGACGATCTCCGCGCCCTCCAGGGCCATCGCCTCGGTGAGGTCGGCGAGGAGATGAGGGCGGCCGAACGATTCGGCGAACAGCGTGACCCGGCACCCGGTGGTGTTCCCCCAGCGCACACCGATCTCCGCGCGCCCCGCGTCCTTCATGCGCGCCACCGCCGCGCACTCCACGCGGTGGACGGTCACCGCTCCGCCGCGTACGGCGAATCCGGTCACCTCGTCGGGCGGTACGGGCGTACAGCAGCCGGCGAGCCGGACGGAGCTCGCGCCGGGCTCGTCCACGACGACGTCCGCGTCGGCGGTGCGCTCGGCAGGACGGGAGCCGGGCGCGACGGCCGGGGCCACGCCACCGTCCCCCGCACCCGCACCCGCACCCGCACCCGCACCCGCACGTACACCGGTGTCCCGCGCGCTCTCGGGAGCCGCCGCGGCCGGTGCCGGATGCGTGGAGAGCCAGCGCTGGATGGCGATCCGGGCGGCCGGGGTGTGGGCGTGCTCCAGCCACTCCCTGGAGGGCTCGGAGGCGGGGTCCTGGCCCATGAGGAGCTGGACCGTGTCGCCGTCCCGCAGGACGGTGCTCAGCGTCGCCAGGCGGCCGTTGACGCGGGCGCCGATGCACGCGTGCGCGTCCTCGCCGTACTGCGCGTAGGCGGCGTCCACACAGGTCGCGCCCTCGGGCAGTCCCAGCGTGCCGCCGTCGGGCCGGAAGACGGTGATCTCGCGGTCCTGGGCGAGGTCCTCGCGCAGGGTCGACCAGAAGGTGTCGGGGTCGGACGCGCCCTGCTGCCACTCCAGGAGACGGGAGAGCCAGCCGGGGCGGGTCGGATCCACCCGCTCACCGTCGGCCCGCTCACCGTCCACGCCCCCACCGCCCACGCCCTCGCCGTCGACCGGCTCGTCGGAGGGCGGCGCGTAGGGGTTGCCGAGCGCGACCACCCCGGCCTCGGCGACCTTGTGCATCTGGTGCGTACGGATGAGGACTTCGGTGACCTGGCCGTCCTCGCGGGCCACGGCGGTGTGCAGCGACTGGTACAGATTGAACTTCGGTACGGCGATGAAGTCCTTGAACTCCGAGACGACGGGCGTCATACAGGTGTGGAGCTCCCCGAGGACGCCGTAGCAGTCGGCGTCCTCGTTGACCAGCACCAGCAGGCGGCCGAAGTCGGAGCCCCGCAGGCGACCGCGTTTGCGGGCCACACGGTGCACGGAGACGAAGTGCCGCGGCCGGATGAGGACTTCGGCCTGGATGCCGGAGTCGCGCAGGACGACGCGCATCTCGTCGGCCATCTCGGCCAGGGGGTCGTCGGCGCGGGAGGCGTTGTCGACGATCAGCTCCCTGGTGTGCTCGTACTCCTCGGGGTGCAGGATCGCGAAGACCAGGTCCTCCAGTTCGGACTTGAGGGCCTGGACGCCGAGCCGTTCGGCGAGCGGGATGAGGACGTCGCGGGTGACCTTGGCGATGCGGGCCTGTTTCTCGGGGCGCATCACGCCCAGGGTGCGCATGTTGTGCAGCCGGTCGGCGAGTTTGATCGACATCACGCGGACGTCGTTGCCGGTGGCGACGAGCATCTTGCGGAAGGTCTCCGGCTCGGCGGCGGCGCCGTAGTCGACCTTCTCCAGCTTGGTGACGCCGTCGACGAGGAAGCGGACCTCCTCGCCGAACTCCTCGCGGACCTGATCGAGCGTCACATCGGTGTCCTCGACGGTGTCATGGAGCAGAGAGGCCGTCAGGGTCGTGGTCTCGGCGCCGAGTTCGGCGAGGATCAGGGTCACCGCGAGGGGATGTGTGATGTACGGCTCACCGCTCTTGCGCATCTGGCCGCGGTGCGAGGACTCGGCCAGGACGTAGGCGCGGCGCAGCGGTTCGAGGTCGGCGTCGGGGTGGTGGGCGCGATGGGCCTCGGCCACATGGCCGATGGCGTCGGGCAGCCGGTCACGGGCGGCGGGTCCGAGCAGCGCGGCACGGCCGAGGCGTCGCAGGTCCAGCCGGGAGCGGGCCTTCCTGCGGGGCGCTGTCGGCAGGACAGCACCCGAGGCCGTCGGACCCGATGTGACCACCGGGCCCGAGTTCGCAGGATTCGCGGCATCCGCGCTCATGGGCACCTCCGGCTGTGGACCGGCGGACGGGTGCCCCAGGGCTGACACGGCTCAGGGGATGGCATCGGTCCCCCGTCCGGGCCGGTGCTTGATGCTACCGAGCCCATCACGCCCGACTGACCGTCTCTCGTCGAGCGTGAAACTGATCACCCATTCGAGCGAAGGTTTGTAGGTTTACGATTGCGCACCAAGTGACAACAGATCGGTCAGCGTACGGACCTTTCCAGCCACTCCGTGTCGAGTTCCCCCTCGGCGACGATCACCGCGGGCCCGGCCATCTCGATCTCGCCGTCGGGCCGCTCGGTGATCACCAGGGTGCCGCCGGGCACGTCGACGGTGTACGTCGCCGGGGCGCCGGTCACGGCCGGGTCGGCGCCGTCCCGGCGGGCGGTGGCGACGGCGACCGCGCACGCGCCCGTGCCGCACGAACGGGTCTCCCCGGCGCCGCGCTCGTGCACGCGCAGGGCGACATGGCGAGGACCGCGGTCGACGACGAACTCGACGTTGACCCCGTCCGGGTAGGCGGAGGCCGGGCTGAAGGGCGGCGGGGAGTACAGGTCGCCGGCGTGGGCGAGGTCGTCCACGAAGGCCACGGCGTGCGGGTTGCCCATGTTCACGTTCCGCGCGGGCCAGCTGCGCTCGCCGACGCTCACCGTGACGTCCCCCTCGGGGAGCAGCGCCCGGCCCATGCCGACGGTGATGTCGCCGGCCTTGTCGATGTGCACGCTCTTGACGCCGCCGCGCGTGGCGACGGACAGGTCGCCCTCGGTCACGTACCCGGCGTGCTGGAGGTAGCGCGCGAACACCCGGACGCCGTTGCCGCACATCTCCGCGATCGAGCCGTCGCCGTTGCGGTAGTCCATGAACCACTCCGCCTCGGGCGCCATGTGCCGGGCCTCGGGGTGGGACGCGGACCGTACGACGTGCAGGAGGCCGTCACCGCCGATGCCCGCGCGGCGGTCACAGAGGGCTGCGACGGCGGCCGGGGGCAGGTCGAGGGTGTTCTCGGGATCCGGGACGATCACGAAGTCGTTCTCCGTGCCGTGACCCTTGAGGAAGGCGATCCGGGTGCTCATGCCTCGATCGTACGGCGCGGCCCGGTGGGGGCTGATCGCGCCCGCGCGGCGGGGCCGCTCACTGGGACAGCCCCGCACCCTTGAAGAGGCGCCTCAGCGCAACCGCGCCACGCGCCACACGGCGAGGACGACGACCACGGCCACCATCAGCGCGTACGCCAGCACCACCCGCCAGTCCGGGCGGCGGCCCGAACCCCGCTGGGGCAGACCAGGCCACGTGTAACCAACGCGGCGGGCGGCCATCATGCCCCAGCCCGCCGCGCAGGAGCAGATCAGCAGGCCGAGCATGGCGATGACGGCGCCGCTGTCGCCGAAGTCGAAGGCGAGCGGGAAGGCGAACATCAGGGAACCGACCGCGGCCAGCGAGACGATGGGGGCGAGCTGCCAGATGCGCAGCCGCCGCTGCGGACGCAGCTCGACCTCGACCTCCGGGCCGCCCGCGAACATCTCCTCGGGCTCGGGACCGTCGTCCGTCACACCGCCCTGCGTGTCATCGGGTCCGTCGGAGCTCAGACGGTCGTCGTCCTGCTCCGGTTCGCCGTTGTCCACGGTGAGGTGCTCGGTGTCCTGTGCGGTGTCACGAGGGCCGGCCTCCATCGCCACGCGCCCTCCCAACTTGGACTCCACTTGGTCGATCGAAGCTCGATGATGGCACGCCCCCGGAGGCCGCGATGACGGCCGGAGCGTCCCGATGCCATGACGTGATCAGGCTGTAACCGGTCGTTCGACCAACGACAGCGCGAGCTGCGGAAGTTCCGTGAGATCCGCCGCGGCCCCACTCAACCAGTGCACCCGCGGGTCGCGCCTGAACCATGAATCCTGACGGCGCGCGAAGCGCTTGGTGGCCCGTACGGTCTCCGCGCGCGCCTCCGCCTCCGTGCACTCGCCGGAGAGCGCGGCGAGGACCTGCTGGTAGCCGAGCGCGCGTGAGGCCGTACGCCCCTCGCGCAACCCCCGTGCTTCCAGTGCGCGCACCTCGTCGACCAGACCGGCCTCCCACATCCGGTCCACCCGGCGCGCGATGCGTTCGTCGAGTTCGGGCCGCGCCACGTCGACGCCGATCTGGACCGTGTCGTAGACGGAGTCGTGGCCGGGGAGGTTGGCGGTGAAGGGCTTGCCGGTGATCTCGATCACTTCGAGGGCCCGGACGATACGGCGGCCGTTGCTGGGCAGGATCGCGTGCGCGGCCTCGGGGTCGGCGGCGGCCAGACGGGCGTGCAGCGCGCCGGAGCCGCGCAGCGTGAGTTCCTCCTCCAGACGGCCTCTGACCTCGGGGTCGGTGCCGGGGAACTCCAGGTTGTCGACGGCACCCCGGACGTACAGGCCGGAGCCGCCGACCAGGACCGGCCAGCGGCCCTCGGCGAGCAGGGCGTCGATCCGGGCGCGGGCCAGCCTCTGGTACTCGGCGACGGACGCCGTGACGGTCACGTCCCAGATGTCCAGGAGGTGGTGCGGGACGTCGGCGCGCTCCTCGGGCGTCAGCTTGGCGGTGCCGATGTCCATCCCTCGGTAGAGCTGCATGGAGTCGGCGTTGACGACCTCGCCGCCGAGACGCCGGGCCAGGAAGACGCCCAGATCGGACTTTCCGGCCGCGGTCGGTCCGACGACGGCGATGACGCGGGGGGCGGGGGGTGCGCTGCTCACCGGACCATCCTCCCAAACCTCCACGGGTGACCTCGAACGAGTTACGTGACGGCTCCGGGCCGGGGTCGTTCCCAGTTGCGAGGTTTTCCGCCGCCGGATCGCAGGGGCGGCGGCCCGGGCGACGCAAACGGGCGCACCGGACGACGCGGGATTTCGCCCGCACGAGTAACGTATGGAGTGGATATGGGCGTTTTCGCACGACTTCTCCGGAGGTCGAAGACCACCGAGGAGGCGACGGCCGCCGAGGTGCAGGCCGCCGACGCGTCGACCGACGAGAAGGGCGAGCAGGCCGAGGAGGCGGCAGAGACGAAGGAGTCGGCCGAGGCCGGCGCCGAAGTCGGAGCCAAGGCCAAGGCTGGGACCGGGGACACGGCGGAGGAGAAGACCGCGGCAGCCGACAAGGACACGTCCGGCGAAAGCGTCGAGATCCCCAAGCAGCAGTCCGCCGAGGAGGTCGCCGACAGCGAGGCCGGCGAAGGCGCCCGCACGTAACCAGCCCGTCAGGGAAGGTGGACCATGGGTCTCCTGGACAATTTGAAGGCCAAGCTCAACCCGGCCAAGGACAAGGTCTCCGGTCTCGCGCAGCAGCACGGCGACAAGATCCAGCACGGCCTGGACAAGGCCGCGAAGGTCGTCGACGAGAAGACCAAGGGCAAGTACAGCGACAAGATCCAGACGGGCACGGGCAAGGCCAAGGGTGCCATGGACCGACTGGCGCACAAGGACGGCACGGACGCGGGCGGCGCCACCGACACGCCACCGGCCTCTTCGCCACCTTCCTCTCCCCCGCCGGCTTCCTGACCGGCACGGCACATCGACGGACGGCCGTGGAGCGCGATGCTCCCGGCCGTCCGCCGTTTCGCCCCAGCCGGCGCGGACGGCCGCCCTACGACCAGGTGGCGACCAGGTACCCGACCCCGTACGGCGCGTCCTCGTACAGCAGCGCGCCGGCGAGGTCCGCGTCCTCGGCGGCGCCCGCCAGGACCTGCCAGGGGGCCCGGCCGGAGGCCTTCAGTTCGTACGCCAGCTCGGTGTCCAGCGTCTTGAGGGCGGCCACGTCCGCCGCGCCCAGCGCACGTGCGACCTCCGCGTCGAAGGGTGCCGCCCGCTCGTCCAGGTAGCCCGGCGCCTTGAGCGTGCGGCAGGCACTGGCGTCGCCCATCACCAGCAGTGCCACCCGCTCGTCCGCGCCGGCGATCTCCCTCCCCGTCTGGATACACCGCTCGGCCCCGAGAGGTTCCCCCACGCCGAGTCCCTCGATCGGGGCGCCGGACCATCCGCCGCGTTCCAGCAGCCACGCGGCGACCGCCAGTGAGTCCGGCAGCGGGCGCTCCACCGCCGTACCGGTGTCCCGGCCGAGCCGTACGTCGAGGTCCACGCCGAAGCCCCGGAAGGAACCCGGCGCCCCCTCCGGGTGCGGGCCACGCCCGTCCCGGTCCGCCGGCCCCACGACGACCAGCCGGTCGGGCCGGGAGGCGGCGAGGACGCCGAGGGCGTCCGAGCAGGCGGCACGCGCGCGATCCAGTTCGGACGCGGCGCCCGCGGCGAGCTCGGGCACGAGGAGGGGCGGGCAGGGGCAGACAGCGGCGGCGACAAGCATGATCGGGAGCCTAGTTCCCTGCTCGCCGCGGGTGCGCGCGTGCGCTCAGTCCAGCTCGCAGCCGCCCGTCGCCGCCGGCAGCGGCTCCGGGACCCCGATCTTCGGCAGGCCGAGCAGGACTCCGGCCGGCTTGGCGGCCTCGGTGGCGTTCCGCTTCTCCCACGCGTCACCCGCGCGTGTGCGCCGCACGTCGAGGACGGCGCCCTCCGCGAGGAGGTGGTGCGGGGCGGCGTAGGTCACCTCGACGGTGACGACGTCACCGGGGCGGACCTCCTGGTCCGGCTTGGTGAAGTGGACCAGGCGGTTGTCGGGGGCGCGGCCGGAGAGGCGGTGGGTGGCGCCGTCCTTGCGGCCCTCGCCCTCGGCGACCATCAGATCCAGGGTGCGGCCGACCTGCTTCTTGTTCTCCTCCCAGGAGATCTCCTCCTGGAGGGCGACGAGACGCTCGTAGCGCGCCTGGACGACCTCCTTGGGAATCTGGCCCTCCATGGTGGCGGCGGGGGTGCCGGGCCGCTTGGAGTACTGGAAGGTGAACGCCTGGGCGAAGCGGGCCTCGCGGACCACGTGCAGGGTCTGCTCGAAGTCCTCCTCCGTCTCGCCCGGGAAGCCGACGATGATGTCGGTGGTGATCGCGGCGTGCGGGATGGCCGCCCGCACCTTCTCGATGATCCCCAGGTAGCGCTCCTGCCGGTAGGAGCGGCGCATCGCCTTCAGGACCGTGTCCGAGCCGGACTGGAGGGGCATGTGGAGCTGGGGCATCACGTTCGGGGTCTCGGCCATGGCGGCGATGACGTCGTCGGTGAAGTCGCGCGGGTGCGGCGAGGTGAAGCGGACCCGCTCCAGGCCGTCGATCGTCCCGCAGGCCCGCAGCAGCTTGCTGAACGCCTCACGGTCGCCGATGTCGGAGCCGTACGCGTTGACGTTCTGGCCGAGCAGGGTGATCTCGCTGACACCCTCGCCGACCAAGGCCTCGATCTCGGCGAGGATGTCGCCGGTGCGGCGGTCCTTCTCCTTGCCCCGCAGCGCAGGGACGATGCAGAAGGTGCAGGTGTTGTTGCAACCGACGGAGATCGACACCCAGGCCGCGTAGGCGCTCTCGCGGCGCGTCGGCAGCGTCGACGGGAACGCCTCCAGGGACTCGGCGATCTCGACCTGCGCCTCCTCCTGGACGCGGGCGCGCTCCAGCAGGACCGGCAGCTTGCCGATGTTGTGCGTGCCGAAGACGACGTCCACCCAGGGCGCCCTCTTCACGATGGTGTCGCGGTCCTTCTGGGCGAGACAGCCGCCGACCGCGATCTGCATGCCCGGCCGCTTCGTCTTCATCGGGGCGAGGCGGCCGAGATTGCCGTAGAGCCGGTTGTCGGCGTTCTCCCGCACGGCGCAGGTGTTGAAGACGACGACGTCCGCGTCACCGTCCGCCCCCTCGGGGGCCTTCACATAACCGGCCGATTCGAGCAGCCCGGACAATCGCTCGGAATCGTGGACGTTCATCTGGCACCCGTAGGTGCGCACTTCATACGTCTTGGACGAGTGAACATCCACTGCCGGGCTCCGGTCGCTGCTGCTGGTCATGCGTCAAGGGTAGGTCGTCCCGGGCGGGCCCCTGTCAGGGTGCCCGGGTGAGGCCCCGCCGACCGCACGGCCGACCGCACGCGCCCGGAAAATCTCGGCGCGCCAACGCGGGCATCGCTAGAATGGCCGCATGATTTACGTCTTCTACATCTGACCGGGCCGCAGGCTCCGCCCCTCGCATCACGGCGAGGCGCGTTCCGAGCCTTCACCGCCGCCCGCGGCCGACCTGTTCCGGGTCCGGCCGATCGTCAGATCCGAGGCATTGATCCGCCCCTTTCCCGCGTCTCGCGCGTGGGTGCGGTGTGCCTCCTTCCGGAGAATCCGGAAAACCGGAGGACGTAAGACGTGAACGCCTTTTCCCTGCCCGCACGCGATCGGGCCCAGCTGACCTGCGACGATGTCCGCGTGGAGCGCGGTGGCCGTACCGTGCTGCGCCATGTCGAGATGAAGGTCTCCCCCAGGTCGCGCTGGGGCGTCGTGGGCGAGAACGGTCGCGGGAAGTCGACCCTGCTGCACGTCCTGGCCGGGGTCCTGGCCCCGGACGAGGGGAGCGTGCAGCGGGTGGGCACGCTCGCCCTGGCGGAGCAGGAGATGCCCGCCGAGGACGACCGGACGGTCGGTGACGTCATCGACGAACACCTGGCCGACGCCCGAGCCGCGCTCCACTGGCTGGACAGCGCCGCGGCGGCCCTCGCCGAGGGACTGCCCGGCGCGGAACGCGAGTACACCGACGCCCTGGAGGCGGCGCAGGCGCTGGACGCCTGGGACGCGGACCGCCGGGTCGACGTGGCGCTCGCCGGACTCGGGGCGGTCGGCGACCGCACGCGCCGGCTGGCCACGCTCTCGGTCGGGCAGCGCTACCGGATCCGGCTGGCCTGTCTGCTGGGCGCCGAGTACGACTTCCTGCTGCTGGACGAGCCGACCAACCATCTCGACCTGGAGGGGCTCGACCATCTCACCGCGCGCCTGCGCGCCCACCCCGGCGGCGTCGTCGTGGTCAGCCACGACCGGGCCCTGCTGTCGGACCTGGCGACCACGGTCCTCGACCTCGACCCCACCCGCGACGGCCGCCCCCAGGTGTACGGCGGCGGATACGCCGGTTACCGGGAGGGGCGCGAGGCGGAACTGCTGCGCTGGGAGGCCGAGTACGAGCAGCAGCAGACCGAACACGCCCGTCTGCAGCAGTCCCTGTCGGAGGCGCAGAACCGGCTGAGCACCGGCTGGCGGCCGCCCAAGGGCGCCGGCAAGCACCAGCGCGCCACCCGCGCCCCGGCGCTGGTCCGTTCCGTGCACCGGCGCCAGGAGGACCTGGAACAGCACCGGATCACCGCGCCCGTGCCGCCCCGGCGCTTCACCCCGCCGGAGCTGCCCGCGCGACCCGGTGTGGTCCTGCTGCACGCGGAGGAGGTCACCGTGGACGGGCGGCTGCACCGGCCGACCAGTCTGTCGCTGGCGTCCGGCGACCGGCTGGCCGTCACCGGGCCGAACGGGGCGGGCAAGTCCACGCTGCTGTCCGTCCTGGCCGGACGGCTCGCTCCGACCACGGGCCGCGCACGGCACGCGCGCAAGGTGCGGCTGCATCTGCTCGGCCAGGAGTCGCCGCACACCACGCGCCGCCGGGCGCACGACGTCTACCAGGCGCACACCGCGCGTCTGGTCACCGCCGGCGTCCTGCGCGACAGCGAGGTCACGCCGTTGTCGGCCCTGGGCCTGCTCGGCTCGCGCGACGCGAACAAGCCGGTGGCGGAGCTGTCCATGGGACAGCAGCGCCGCCTCGACCTCGCCCTGGCCCTCGCCACCCGGCCGCACCTGCTGCTGCTCGACGAGCCCACCAACCATCTGTCCATCGCCCTGGTGGACGAGCTCACGGACGCGCTCAGGGCCACCGGCGCGGCCGTCGTCCTGGCGACGCACGACCGCCAGATGCAGCGCGACATCCGGGCCTGGCCGCGGCTGGAACTCCCCCTGCCGGGAGCACGGGAGGAGTCACTGGCCCGATAGCCGGCACTCAGGGATGCTCAGGCCGCGCTCACGCGGTCCGAGCGGGAGCTCATCAGGGGCTGGATACGGGTGCCGAAGTTCTCGATGCCTTCGAGGAAGTCGTCGAAGACGAGCATGATCCCCTTGGTGCCGGGGACTTCGGCGATCTCGTCGAGCATCCTCGCGATGGTCTCGTAGGAGCCGACGAGGGTGCCCATGTTGAAGTTCACGGCGCCCTCGGGGAGCACGATGGTCCGGGCGGTGGAGGAGTCGTCGGCGCTGGTGTCGGTGGCGGACTCCCCCGCCATGTAGGCGAGGGCCGCGAGGTCGGCGTTGTCGTGGTAGTCCTGCCACTTCGCGCGGGCGGCCTCGTCGGTCTCGTCGGCGATGACCATGAAGAGGGAGAGCGCGCCGACGTCACGGCCGCTCTCGCGCGCCGCCTCCACCAGGGTGGCCGTGGTGTCCGCGAAGGCGAGCGGGGTGTTGACGCCGCTGCCGAGGATGAAGTTGTAGTCGGCGTGGTCGGCGGCGAACTGCATCCCGGTACGGCTCTGCCCGGCGGCGACGATGTCGATGTGCCCGTCCGCCGGGCGCGGGGAGAGCACGCAGTCCTCCATCTCGTAGAACTCGCCCTTGAAGTTGCTGACGCCCTCGCTCCACAGCTCCTTCATCACGGTGACGTACTCGACGGCCCGGGCGTAGCGGTTGGCGAAGTGGTCGTCGCCGGGCCAGACGCCCATCTGCGTGTACTCGCCGGGCGCCCAGCCGGTGACGATGTTGACGCCGAAGCGGCCGGGGGCGATGGAGTCGACCGTGACGGCCATGCGGGCGGCGATCGCCGGGGGCAGGGCGAGGATGGGGGTGGAGGCGTACAGCTTGATCCGCTCCGTGACGGCGGCCAGGCCCGCCATCAGCGTGAAGGACTCCAGGCAGTGGTCCCAGAACTCCGTGTCGCCGCCGAACCCCTTGAGTTTGATCATCGACAGGGCGAAGTCGAGTCCGTGCTCCTCGGCCTTCTGCACGACGGCCTTGTTCAGCTCGAAGCTCGGCAGGTACTGCGGGGAACTCTTCGATATGAGCCAGCCGTTGTTGCCGATGGGGATGAAGACACCGATGTCCATGCCGCTCCTCATGATCCGGAACCTGCCCGTGCGACGGCACGCTACACCGGCGAAATGTCAACAACTCTCTATATCTGCAAGGCTGTTGAGGCGTGACAGTGAAGGAGAGCCGCACGTCGGAATCTGTGAAACAGGTTTCGGCCGCCCCGCGCGACGATAGGTTCCCCGCATGAACGCACGGCTCGCTCTGCTCGACACGGTGGCCCCGGGCATCACGGAGAGCGAGATCTTCCGGCTGGCGCTGCACCACGCGGTGGGCGAGCTGGGCGCACTGGGCGGCACGATCCATCTGCGCGGTCCGATGTCCGCGCTGCGGCTGGTGTCGGCCGCCGGGCTGCCTCCCGCCCTCACCCGCTCCTGGGAGATCCTCGACCAGGAGGGGCCCCTGGCCCCGGCCCGCGCGTTGCACCGCGGCAGCGGGGTGTGGGTGCCGCTGCCCTCCGGGGAGCACGGCACGTCCACCGACGAGCACGGCACGCCCACCCGCAGGCCTGCCACGGCCTCCGACGGGCACGGCACGCCGACCCACGGGCAGGCCATGCCCTCCGACGCGCACGGCACGCCGTGGCCCGGTACCGGCTTCGCCGCCTTCCCCGTGTTCGGCCGGAAGCGCAGCATCGGTGCGCTGACGGTCGTGGCGGGCGAGCGGGGCGAACCCGCGCCGGAGCACTGGGACTTCCTGCGGGCCGTCGTGGCCTGGACCGAGGACCGCATGGCCCAGGCGCCGCCGCCGTCCGGGCCCGCGCACACCGAGCCGAGCGGGGAGCGCCTGCGCCAGGCCCTGAAGGAGGTCGAGGTCGGATCGTGGGACTGGAACATCCGCACCGGTGACCTGATCTGGGACGAGGCGGCCCTGGCGCTCTACGGCACCCGCCCCGCCGACTTCACCGGCAAGATCGAGAACTGGATGAGGATCGTCCACCCCGACGACCTGGCACCGACCCTGGCTGCGGCGCAGCGGGCCATCCTCGACCACAGCGTCTACGAGGCCGAGTACCGGGTACGGCGCCTGGACGGCACCTACGGCTGGACGCGGGCGCGGGGCCGGGCCACCTACGACGAGCACGGCGAGCCCCACCGGATGATCGGCGTGGGCTGGGAGACCAACGAGGCGCGTACCGCCCGCGACGCGCTCGGCCGGGCCCTGAAGCACATGAGTGACGGCTTCCTGGCCGTGGACGACGAGTGGCGGATCACCTTCTCCAACCTGGAGGCGCAGCGGCTGCTGGGCTTCTCGGAGGAGGAACTGCTCGGGCGGCTGCTGTGGGCGCTGCCCACCGCCCGGCAGGTCCCCGGTCTGAAGGAGCGCTGCCTCGCGGCCGCGGCCGAGGAGAAGCCCGCCGGCTTCGACGTGCATCTGCCGGACTCCGAGCAGCGCTTCCATCTGCGGCTGGTGCCGGGGCCGGACGGGCGCACCCTGTACTTCCAGGACGTCACCGAGAAGCGTCGGCTGGCGGAGGAACGCCAGGCCGCCGAACGGTCCGCGACGGAACGAGCCGCCCGGATAGCCGAGTTGACCGCGGAGCTCGCCAAGGCGACGACCTCGCAGGACGTGGTGGACGCGGTCGCCCGGCGGGTGCTGCCGCCCTTCGCCGCCACGGGGCTCCTGGTCCAGGTCGCCGAGGACGACCGGCTCCATCACGTGGGAGCCGTCGGCTACCGGGACGACTTCCTCGACCTCGTCGACCGGCGTCCCCGCACGCTGGCCGCCCCGGCCTGGGGCGCGACCGAGACCGGGACGCCGTTGTTCCTGTCCTCCCGGGAGGAGCTGGCCGCGCGCTTCCCCGCGGCGGCCGACCTGCCGGAGCACTCGGGCAGGCACTCCTGGGCGTTCCTGCCGCTGACGGCCTCCGGGCACACCTTCGGCGTGTGCGTGCTGTCCTTCGACCGGCCGCGGCTGCTCACCGACGAGGAGCGCGCGCTGCTGACCACGATCAGCGCCCTCGTCGCCCAGTCCCTGGAGCGGGCCCGGCTCTACGACGCCGAGCGCAGCCGCTCCCGCGAACTCCAGCGCAGCCTGCTCCCCCAGGCCCTGCCCGACCTGCCCGCGTGCACAGCCGCCGCCCGTTATCTGCCGGCCGGGCAGGGCGCGGACGTCGGCGGTGACTGGTACGACATCATTCCGCTGTCCGGCGGGCAGGTCGCGCTCGTCGTCGGTGACGTGATGGGGCACGGGCTGCCGGAGGCCGCCACCATGGGTCGGCTGCGTACCGCCGTCCACACCCTGGCCGACCTCGAACTGCCGCCCGACGAGATCCTGGGCCACCTCAACGACATCGTCGCCGGCATGGGCGAGGACTCGTACGCCACCTGCCTGTACGCGCTCTACGACTCCACGACCCGGGTCTGCTCCCTGGCCCGGGCCGGACATCCGCCGCCCGCCCTGGTCCGTCCCGACGGCACCGTGCACTTCCCCCTGCCGGACGCCGATCCGCCGCTGGGCGCCGCGCATCCGCCGTTCGAGACGGTCGAGCTGGAGGTGCCCGAGGGCAGTCTGCTGGTGCTCTACACCGACGGGCTGGTCGAGTCGGCCAAGCGGGAGATCGACGAGGGCATGGCGGATCTGGCGCGGCTGCTGAGCGCCGCGCACGCGGACGGCACGGCGACGGATCTTGAACACCTGTGCGACAAGCTGACGGCCGGTCTGCTCCCCTCCGACCAGGCCGCCGACGACGCCGCGTTCCTCGTCGCCCGGCTGCACGCCCTGCCGGCGGAGCGGATGGCCTCCTGGTCACTGCCCCAGGATCCGCGGGCGGCCGGCCAGGCCCGCCGCCACGTCCGCGACCAGCTCACCGCCTGGGACCTCGACGACCTCGCCCCCACCACCGAGCTCCTCGTCAGCGAGCTCGTGGGCAATGTCGTACGCCACGCCCGCGGACCGGTCCGGCTGCGCCTCCTGCACTCCACCGACCTCATCTGCGAGGTCTACGACGGCAGCCAGACCATGCCCCGCATCCGCCGCGCCACCGAGACCGACGAGGGCGGCCGCGGCCTCCAGCTCATCACCGCCCTCTCCCAGCGCTGGGGCGCCCGCTACACCCCCACCGGCAAGTGCATCTGGACGGAACAGTCCCTCCCGGACCCGGACACCCCCGACCGCCCCGCACCCGTCGACCCCGAGCTGCTGTTCGTGAATCCGGCGGACTTCGACGGGGACTGGGAGGCGTTGCTGTAGGCGCCTGCCGGGGCTGTTGTCGCCCGTTCGGCCCAGCAGTGCGGGCCGGGGCGTGAGAAGCCTTTCTAGGGTCGCAGGGACGGCCGTGAAGGCCTCCTCAGCCCGAAAGGCAGGACCATGCGGAAACGGACCATCGGGATACGCACCCCGTTCGCCGGCGCGGTGGCGGTCATCCTGGCCACCGGACCACTGACCGGCGTCGCACACGCTCAAACCGACCTGGACTGCGCCGACTTCGTCTACCAGGAAGACGCGCAGGCGGAGTTCGACCGCGACCCGAGTGACCCGAACCGGCTGGACGAGGACCAGGGCGTGGACGACGGCATGGCGTGCGAGGTCCTGCCCCGCAGAGGGACGGCCGCCGTGACACCCGCGACGCCTCTCCCGACCCGAGGTGTCCAGGGCGGCGTCGGCGGCAGTGTGGGACCGGCCGAGTTCCAGCGGACCGTGGGGATCGCTCTGGCGGCCGGGGCAGTCGGTCTCGCGGGGGCGTATGTCGTGCGGCGACGGCGCGATGCCGTCGGTTCGCGCAAGGGGTGATTCCCCGCCTCACGGATCGATGAGGCCCGCCCGGATGGCGTAGCGGGTCAGCTCCAGGCGGTCGCGCATGCCGAGTTTCTGGAGGAGATTCGCGCGGTGGCGTTCGACGGTCTTGGCGCTGATGAAGAGGAGTTCGCCGATCTCCTTGGAGGTGTGGCCCTCGGCGACGAGCTTGAGGATCTCCTCCTCGCGCTCGGTGATGGCGCGCTCGGGCAGCCCGTCGCCGCGGTGCAGGCGCTCCAGGTAGGAGCGGACGAGGGCGCGTTCGGCGCCGGGGTAGATGAAGGGCTGGTCGCGGACCGCGGCGCGGCAGGCCTCGACGAGGTCCCGGTCGGCGACGGACTTGAGGACGTAACCGCTGGCCCCGGCCTTGAGGGCCTCGAAGAAGTACTGCTCGTTGTCGTACATGGTCAGCACGAGCAGATGCAGGCCCGGCAGCCGCCGGGACAGCTCGCGGGCCGCCTGGAGGCCGGTCATGCGCGGCATCGCGATGTCCAGGACCGCCAGATCGACCTCCTGTGCCCGGGCCAGCTCGACCGCCTCCGCCCCGTCACCCGCCTCGGCGACGACCGTGATGTCCGGCTCGCCCTCCAGGATCAGCCGCACTCCCCGCCGGACGAGCGTGTGGTCGTCGGCGAGCAGGACCCGGATCGGCCCCGGCCCGGGCATCACAGGCCGCCCACGGCGGTGAGCGGGACGCTCAGCCGGACGTCCGTGCCTCCGCCGGGCGCGGCCCCGACCGAGAGGACCGCTCCTATCAGGAGCGCCCGCTCGCGCATACCGCTGATCCCGGCGCCCTCCGGCGCCCCGCCGACACCCCTGCCGTTGTCGCGTACGAGGAGTTCGACACCGTCGGCGACCGGCCGCAGCCGGATCTCCGCGCGGTCGGCGGCGGCATGCCGGGCGGTGTTGGTGAGGCCCTCCTGGGCCACCCGGTAGAGCACGAGTTCGGACTCCTCGGTCAGATGGGGCAGGTCGCCGGCGATCTGGTGGCGGACCGTCAGCCCGTGGGTGGTGAACTCGGCCGCCAGGGACCGCAGGGCGCTGGACAGTCCCAGTTCGTCCAGGACACCCGGCCGCAGCCGGCGGGCGATCCGGCGGATCTCGTCCAGCCCCGCACGGGTGGCCTCCTGCGCCTGGCCCACCTCCTCGCGCAGCTCCCCGGGCGCCCGGTCGGCCACCCGCTTGAGCTGGAGGAGGACCGCGGTCAGCGTCTGGCCGACCTCGTCGTGCAGTTCCTGTGCGATGCGGTGCCGTTCGCGCTCCTGGGCGGAGAGCGCGCGGGCGGCACCCGCGGCGCGTTCGGCCTCCAGCCGGTCGAGCATGGTGTTGTACGTCGTGATCAGCTCGGCCGTCTCCGCGGGCCCGGCGACGGGCGCGCGGGCTCCCGGCCGGAGCAGGTCGGCGGTGGACATGGCCCCGCCCAGCCGCTTGAGCGGGGCGAGCCCGACCCGCAGCACGAGCGCGTTGGCGGCCAGCAGCGCCGCGAGGCCGCCGACCACGGCCAGCGCCTCGCCCGGCAGGACGGGGGTCGACACGGTGACCGGTCCCAGCAGCAGTGCCGCGGCGACGAACAAGCCGACGGCGTTGAGCGAGAAGATCCGCCAGAACAGCGACACGGTTCTCTTTCCGCTCCTCCCGGCCTGCGCACCCGACCCCTCCGTGGCCAGCCTCGCAGCCCCCGGCCGGCCCTGCATATCCGTGACGACACCCATGTCGCCACCGTACGTGTGGGTGGCAGCATGCAGACCGGGCACTCGTGATCATCAGGAACCCGCGTGCTGTCCGACCGCACCGAGAAGCTAGGGGAGAAACGTGTCTGCTCCACGCCTGAGGGCGACGCCGCTGCCGGGTATCGGGGTCCAGTACGACCTCGTCACCCGCGAAGACCGCCATCTGTCCGTGGTGGCGCACCGCGACGGGGCCCGCACGGTGAGCGTGTACCGGGCCGACGACCCGGACTCCTGCGCGCAGTCCACACGGCTGACCGGTGCCGAGGCGGGCGCCCTGATCGACGCGCTGAAGCCGTCGCACCACAGCGCGAGCCTGCTCTACACCACGGACCTCGGGCTGGTCGCCGAGCGGATCGAGGTCGCCGCGACCTCACGGTGGAACGGGCTGGTCCTGGGCGAGACCAGGATGCGGACCGACACCGGCGCCTCGGTGGTGGCGGTGCTGCGGCGGGCCGAGGCGATCCCGTCGCCGGCGCCGGACTTCCGGCTGGCGGGCGGGGACACCCTCATCGTGATCGGCACCCGTGAGGGCGTCGACGCCGCCGCGGCCATACTCGGGCGGGAGTGAACCGGTGCATTCCGCGGTCCTGTTGATCGAGTTCGGTTCCATCATCCTCGGCCTCGGCCTGCTCGGACGGTTCGCCGCCCGTTTCCGGCTCTCGCCCATCCCGCTGTATCTGCTGGCCGGGCTGGCCTTCGGCGAGGGCGGTCTGCTGCCGCTCGGGGCGAGCGAGGAGTTCGTCGCGACGGGCGCCGAGATCGGCGTCATCCTCCTGCTGCTGATGCTCGGCCTGGAGTACTCGGCCGGTGACCTGGTCACCAACCTCAAGTCCCACTACCCGGCCGGTCTCGTGGACGGCGCCCTCAACGCCCTGCCGGGCGCGGCGGTGGCGCTGCTGCTGGGCTGGGGCCCGGTGGCGGCCGTGGTCCTCGCGGGCGTCACCTGGATCTCCTCGTCCGGTGTCATCGCCAAGGTCCTCGGCGACCTGGGCCGGGTCGGCAACCGGGAGACGCCGGTGATCCTCAGCGTCCTCGTCCTGGAGGACCTGGCGATGGCGGTCTATCTGCCCATCGTCACCGCGCTGGTCGCCGGCGCCGGGCTGATGGCGGGCAGTGTGACTCTGGCGATCGCGCTGGGCGCGGCCGGTCTGGTGCTGTTCGTGGCGGTCCGCTACGGCCGGCTCATCTCACGGTTCGTCTCCAGCGACGACCCCGAGAAGCTGCTGCTGGTCGTACTGGGACTGACGATCCTGGTCGCGGGCATCGCGCAGCAGCTCCAGGTGTCGGCGGCGGTGGGCGCCTTCCTGGTCGGCATCGCGCTGTCCGGGGAGGTCGCCGAGGGCGCGCACACCCTGCTGAGCCCTCTGCGCGACCTCTTCGCCGCCGTCTTCTTCGTCTTCTTCGGCCTGCACACCGACCCGGCCAGCATCCCGCCCGTCCTGTTGCCCGCCCTCGCCCTCGCGCTCGTCACCGCGGCCACGAAGATCGCCACCGGCTACTGGGCGGCACGGCGGGCCGGTGTCTCCGTCAAGGGCCGCTGGCGGGCGGGCGGCGCGCTCGTCGCCCGCGGCGAGTTCTCCATCGTCATCGCCGGACTCGCGGTCAGCGCCGGCATCGAGCCCTCCCTCGGCCCCCTCGCCACCGCCTACGTCCTCATCCTCGTCGTCCTGGGCCCCCTCACCGCCCGCTACACCGAACCCCTGGCCTCCCGCTGGACCGCCCGCCGCAGCGGCAAGGCCCCCCGCCCCTCCGGAACCTCGGCACCGGCCGCAGACCCCGGGACGCAGGCGTCGGTGGGGGGTGACGGAGGGACCGGGGTGCGATGACCGACGGTCCGACAGACCGGCGGGGCACTCGGAGCAGCGGGGGCGGAGACGGAGGCAGGGCCTGCGGGGCAGGCGAAGGGGCCGGGACGCGGCAACCGACGGTCTGACGGCCCCGCCGTACAAACCCCCGGCCGCCGCCGCTCACGGCCACGCTCCGGCGACGGCCCACACGCCCGGAGTCCTCGTCCCCCGTCCTCGTGCCCCCGTGTCCCTGGGAAGCCCAAGCCGCCGCGACCCCTCACGCCCCGCCCGGCGCCCACCCCTGCCGCCGCAGCACCCCCGACACGTCCGGAGCCTCGTAGTGCTCGCCCTTGAGGACCTTGCCGTCGGCCCGGCGGGCGACGCGGCCGTCGGGGCCGAGCTTGGTCATGTTGGAGCGGTGGATCTCGGCTATGACCGCGTCGAGGTCGATGCCGTGGACGAGGGCGGTGCCGTACGCGACGTAGACGACGTCGGCCAGCTCGTGCGCGAGCCTGTCAAGGGGGCCGGTGATGGAGACCTCGGCGACCTCCGCGGCCTCCTCCGCGAGGAGTTCGCCGCGGTGGGCGGCCAGCTCGGGCGGGACCTCGGTGGGCGACGTGCGGGCGTCCAGCCCGAAGGCGAGATGGAATTCACGGACCAGGTCGACGGGCGAAGAACTCATGCACCGACATTAACGACCACCACTGACAACCGGCCGACGCAGGACGCCCCCACCGCCCCCGGACACCCACGCACGCCCGCCCCTCCCCCGCCGCCCCTGGTCAGCACCGCGCACCGGCTGGCAGGATCACGCGCATGTCCAAGGTGTTCCCCCGTATCGGCAGGCGCCGGGCCCTGCAAGGTGCCGCCGCCGGGTTCGTCGTTCTCGGGTTGCTGCTGTGGTGGCTGCTGCCCCTGGGCGAGGCCCCCCCGAGCGGGACGATCACGATCAGTACCGGATCGGAGGCCGGGGTCTACCAGCAGTACGGCACCGAGCTGCGCCCCCAGCTCGCCAAGGACATGCCGGATCTGAAGGTGAAGCTGCTCACCAGTGACGGGTCGCAGGAGAACGTCGCGCGCGTGGCGAACGGGGACGCCGATTTCGCCATCGTCGCGGCCGACGCCGTGGAGACCTTCGAGTTCGAGCACCCGGAGCTCGCGGACCGGCTGCGCGGGGTCGCCCGTCTGTACGACGACTACGTCCAGCTCGTCGTGCCGACCGACTCGAGCATCCGTTCCGTCGCCGATCTGAAGGGCAAGCGCGTCGCCATAGGGCGCCCCAAGTCGGGCGTACGGCTGATCGCCGACCGGGTCCTGGAGGCCTCGGACATCAACCCCGGCAAGGACATCACGGCCTCGTCCGAGGGCATCGACACCGGCCCCGAGCTGTTGGGCAACGGCATCGACGCGTTCTTCTGGTCGGGCGGCCTGCCGACGAGGGGGCTGGAGGATCTCGCCGACTCGCGGAGCTTCCGGTTCGTACCGATCCGTCCGGCTCTCGTGTCCAAGCTGCACGCCCAGGGCGGCGCCACCCACTACTACCGCGCCACCAACATGCCGGAGTCGGCCTACCCCTCGATCCAGAAGGGGGCGACCGTGCCGACGCTGGCGGTCTCCAACCTGCTGATCACCCGCAAGAGCATGGACCCCCGGCTCACCGAATGGGTGACCCGGACGGTGATCCGCAGCCGCGACGGCATCGGCGGTGTCGTCCACTCCGCCCAGCTCGTCGACCTGCGCACCGCGATCTACACCGACCCGCTCCCCCTCCACGACGGCGCCCGCCGCTACTACCGCTCCGTCAAGCCGTAGACCACACCCCGCACTTGGCGTACGACGCCCCGGGGGACGGCGGAGAAGGGCTCACGCACAGGACGTACGCACGACGGCGACCGACGGGCCCCATCCCTCACGCGTACGGCGTACGGAACCCGGTCATCGTGTCGTGCCGCGTCTCACCTCAGCGGCCGTGATCGCGGGACCGTCACCGTCACTTTCAGGCCGTGCGGCTCATGGTGGTCGTAGGCGATCGAGCCGCCGCCCGCGGCCAGCAGGGCCCGGGAGATGGACAGGCCGAGGCCCGAACCCTTGATGTTCTGGTGGCGGCCGCTGCGCCAGAAGCGGTCGCCGACGCGGGTGAGTTCCTCGTCGGTCAGACCGGGGCCGCGGTCGGTGACCACGACGGTCGAGGCCTCACCGTTGGAGGCGACGATGACCTCGACGGTCTCGTCCTTCGGTGTGAACTTGACCGCGTTGTCGATGACCGCGTCCAGTGCGCTGGACAGGGTGACCGGGTCGGCCCAGGCGGTCGTGGCCGGGCAGTCCGCCACCAGGCGTACCCCTTTGGCCTCGGCCGTCGGCGTCCAGGCCGCGACGCGTTCCGCGGCCAGCTCGCCGATGTCGGTGATGCTCAGCGTCGCCTCGGTGTGCTCGGCCAGGGCCAGGTCGAGCAGGTCGTCCAGGACCTGCGCCAGCCGTTTGCCCTCGGCCTGTACGGAAGCGATCTCCTGGTTGCCCTCCGGAAGTTCGAAAGCGAGCAGTTCGATGCGCAGCAGCAGCGCCGCGAGCGGGTTGCGCAGCTGGTGCGAGGCGTCGGCGACGAAGGCGCGCTGCTGCTCCAGCACGTCCTCGACGTTGTCCGCCATCTCGTTGAACGCGAGAGCCAGGCGCCGAAGTTCCGGCGGCCCGCCGGCGGCCGCCACCCGGGACTTCAGAGCACCGCTGGCGATCGCGTGGGTGGTGGCGTCCAGGACCCGCACGGGCCGCAGCACCCAGCCCGTCAGCCGCAGGGCCGCGCCCACGGCCAGCAGCATCGCGGCGATCTCACCGGCCCCGATGACCAGCCAGCCGTGCAGGATCCGCGAACGCATCGGCCCGGTGGGCGAGTCGGTGAGCACGACCGCGACGACGTCGCCGTCCCGGATGACCGGCGAGGCGACCACCAGGCTGTGCCGCTGCCAGGGCCACACCTGCTTGGGGTCGTGACTGCGCCGGCCGGTCAGCGCTTCGTCGAACGCGGCGCGTACCTCGCTCACTTCGTTCTCGCCCGGGAGGACGAGACTCGCCGGAGCCTTGGCCATGTCGGTGCCGTTGCGGTAGAAGACGCCCGCGCTGATGCCGTAGACGTCGTGGTAGCTGGCGAGTTCGCTGCTCAGCGTCTCCCGGCGCTCACTCTGCTCCTCGGGCGGGGCGGTGACGTACTGGGCGAGGGCCGCGAAGCGTGCCGTGTCGTCGATCCGGTCGACGACCACCCGCTGCTGCTGGGCGGCCGCCACGCTCGCGGCCAGCGGGATGCCGAGCGCGAGCAGGACGGCCGCCATCAGGACGATGAGCAGCGGGAGCAGACGAGTGCGCACCCGACCCCGCTACGAGCCCGGGGCGACGAGCCGGTAGCCCACGCCGCGTACGGTCTCGATCAGCGCCGGCATGCGCAGCTTGGCGCGCAGGGACGCGACATGCACCTCCAGGGTGCGTCCGGTCCCCTCCCAGCTGGTGCGCCACACCTCGCTGATGATCTGCTCCCGCCGGAAGACCACGCCCGGCCGCTGGGCGAGCAGGGCGAGCAGATCGAACTCCTTGCGGGTCAGCTGGACCACCGAGCCGTCCACGCTGACCTGCCGGGTGGGCAGCTCGATCCGCACCGGCCCGAGCCTCAGCGCGCCGTCTCCGGCCCCGTGGGCGTCCTCCTGGGGGGTGCGCCGGCTGACGGCGTGGATCCTGGCCAGCAGCTCCCCGGTGTCGTACGGCTTGACCACGTAGTCGTCGGCGCCGAGGTTGAGGCCGTGGATGCGCGAGCGCACGTCGGAACGCGCGGTGACCATGATCACCGGCGTGCTGGTGCGCTTGCGGATCTTGCCGCACACCTCGTAACCGTCCTGGTCGGGCAGTCCCAGGTCGAGGAGAACGACTCCGAAGCCCGCGCCTTCCGGGACGAGGGCCTGAAGGGCCTCCTCGCCGCTGCGGGCGTGAGTGACGTCGAAGCCGTGCCGCGCCAGTACAGCGGACAGGGCTGCGGCGACATGGTTGTCGTCCTCGACAAGGAGCAGTCTCACCCAGGCCCCCTTCGTTCATCGGACGTACGATCAGGATGAGTACGCGGAACGCGTACTCAGGATGGTGCAAAAACGCGAACACGCGCGCGGGTGCACATGGCAGTCACGCTGATGGACGAGGACGGCGTCAAGAGGGTTCCGGTTGCGCACGGCTTCCGTTACCCGGCCGATACGCGCCCAGCTCACAAGTGCTACGACATGTGTCCGATTGCTATCGGATCGTGATCCTCAGATTCCCCTCAGATGTAATGACGCAGGTGGCATGGGTTACTAAGGTCCTCCGAAACCGAGGAGGACGGAGCCAGAGAGCGATGACCGAAGTATCGGTGGCCAAGGAAGATGTGGCCGCGACCGGAGAACTGGTCGTCCTGAAGAGCGTCAACAAGCACTTCGGCGCGTTGCACGTACTCCAGGACATCGACCTGACGATCGCCCGCGGCGAGGTTGTCGTGGTCATCGGGCCCTCCGGGTCCGGTAAGTCCACCCTTTGCCGCACCATCAACCGCCTGGAGACGATCGACTCCGGCGATATCGCCATCGACGGAAAGCCACTGCCCGAGGAGGGCAAGGCGCTGGCCCGGCTGCGCGCCGACGTCGGCATGGTGTTCCAGTCCTTCAACCTCTTCGCGCACAAGACCGTGCTCGAGAACGTGATGCTGGGCCAGATCAAGGTCCGCAAGGCCGACAAGAAGGCGGCCGAGGAGAAGGCCCGCGCCCTGCTCGACCGCGTGGGCGTGGCCACACAGGCGGACAAGTACCCCGCACAGCTGTCCGGCGGCCAGCAGCAGCGTGTCGCCATCGCGCGTGCCCTGGCGATGGACCCCAAGGTCATGCTCTTCGACGAGCCCACGTCGGCGCTCGACCCCGAGATGATCAACGAGGTCCTGGAGGTCATGCAGCAGCTCGCCCGGGACGGTATGACGATGATCGTCGTCACCCACGAAATGGGCTTCGCCCGTTCGGCCGCCAACCGGGTGGTGTTCATGGCCGACGGCCGCATCGTCGAAGAGGCTGTGCCGGACCAGTTCTTCAGCAACCCGCGGAGCGACCGCGCCAAGGACTTCCTGTCCAAGATCCTGCACCACTGATCCTGGACCGTGATCCCGCACCACCCACGGCCCGCCCCGCGCGCCCGACGACCTGAGTCACCCGCCTCGACGGCTCGCATCTCTTCACCACGCAAAGGATGTTCACCATGAAGCTCCGCAAGGTCACCGCCGCCACGGCCGCCGTCCTCGCGCTCGGCCTGACCGCCACGGCGTGCGGCTCCGACGACGGCGACAGCAACGGCTCCGGTTCCTCCGGTGGCGACAAGAAGATCTCCATCGGCATCAAGTTCGACCAGCCCGGCATCGGTCAGAAGACCCCGCAGGGCTACGCGGGCCTCGACGTCGACGTGGCCACGTACATCGCCAAGGAACTCGGCTACAACGCGGACCAGATCGAGTGGAAGGAGTCGAAGAGCGCCGACCGCGAGACCATGCTCCAGCGCGGTGACGTCGACTTCATCGCCGCCTCGTACTCGATCAACGAGGAGCGCCAGAAGAAGGTCGACTTCGCCGGCCCGTACCTGCTGGCCCACCAGGACGTCCTGGTCCGCGCCGACGACGACTCCATCAAGTCGCCCTCGGACCTCAACAGCAAGAGGCTGTGTTCCGTCGTCGGCTCGACCTCGGCGCAGAACGTCAAGGAGAAGCTGGCGCCCAAGGCCCAGCTCCAGGAGTACCCGACCTACTCGGCGTGCCTCTCCGGTCTCCAGAACAAGGCCATCGACGCGCTGACCACGGACGACTCGATCCTCGCCGGCTATGCCTCGCAGGCGAACTTCAAGGGCAAGTTCAAGCTCGGCGGCTTCAAGATGACCAACGAGAACTACGGCATCGGCGTCAAGAAGGGCAGCGATCTGAAGGCGAAGATCAACACCGCCCTGGAGAAGATGGTCTCCGACGGTTCCTGGCAGAAGGCCGTGGACAAGAACCTGGGTCCGGCCGGCTACAAGAACGAGCCCGCGCCGAAGATCGGCGACATCAAGAGCTGAAGTAACGCCTGACGGGTGCGCCGGACCGATCCCGGACCGGCGCACCGGGGCTTCGACACGCGGAAGCGCGGGAGATCGTGTTCGACTTTCTTGAAGGTTACGACCTGCTGGGTGCCTTCTGGGTGACCGTGCAGCTCACTCTGCTCTCGGCCGTCGGCTCCCTGATCTGGGGAACCCTGCTGGCCGCCATGCGCGTCGGCCCGGTGCCGCTGATGCGCGGCTTCGGTACCGCCTACGTGAACATCGTGCGGAACATCCCGCTGACCGTGATCATCCTGTTCACCTCGCTGGGCCTGAACCAGACGCTCGGTGCCACCATGGGCGCGGCGAACAACTTCGAGACACTGAACTTCCGGCTCGCGGTGCTGGGACTCGTGGCCTACACCTCGGCCTTCGTCTGCGAGGCACTGCGCTCCGGCATCAACACGGTGCCGGTCGGCCAGGCCGAGGCGGCGCGCGCGATCGGCCTGAAGTTCTCCCAGGTGCTGACCCTGGTGGTGCTGCCGCAGGCGTTCCGCTCGGTGGTCGGCCCCATGGCCAACGTCCTCATCGCGCTCACCAAGAACACCACGGTGGCCGCGGCGATCGGCGTGGCCGAGGCGGCCCTGCTGATGAAGGAGATGATCGAGAACGAGGCCCAGCTGATCCTGATCTCCGCGGTCTTCGCGTTCGGCTTCGTGTGTCTGACGCTGCCGACCGGCCTGATCCTGGGCTGGGTGGGCAAGAAGGTGGCGGTGAAGCGATGAGCTCCGTTCTCTACGACGCCCAGGGGCCCCGCGCCAAGCGGCGCAACGTCATCCTGACAATCGCCTTCGTGGTCGCAGTCGCGGCGTTGATGTGGTGGGTGATCGGCACTCTTCAGGACAAGCAGCAGCTGGACTGGGAGAAGTGGAAGCCCTTTCTGAGCGGCACTGAGGCCTGGTCCACATACATCTGGCCTGGTCTTGAGAACACGCTGAAGGCCGCGGCGCTCTCCATGATCATCGCCCTGCCGCTGGGAGCCGTCCTCGGCATCTCCCGACTCTCCGACCATGTCTGGGTCCGAGTACCGGCAGCGGTCATCGTGGAGTTCTTCCGCGCCATCCCGGTCCTGGTTCTGATGATCTTCGGACTGGCGCTCTACTCCGAGTACACGAACGTCAGCTCCGACGACCGTCCGCTGTACGCGGTCGTCACGGGCCTGGTGCTCTACAACGCGGCGGTCCTCGCGGAGATCGTCCGAGCCGGCATCCTGGCCCTGCCCAAGGGCCAGTCCGAGGCCGCACTGGCGATCGGCCTGACCAAGGGCCAGACCATGCGGACCATCCTGCTGCCGCAGGCGGTCACCGCGATGCTGCCGGCGATCGTCAGCCAGATCGTCGTGATCGTGAAGGACACCGCCCTCGGCGGCGGCGTGCTCACCTTCCCCGATCTGATCGCGGCGGTGAGCCCGATGAGCTCGTACTACGGCGCCAACGTCATCGCCAGCTTCACGGTCGTCGCCCTGATCTTCATCGCGATCAACTTCGCGCTGACGAGCTTCGCGAGCTGGTTGGAACGGCGGCTCAGGCGCGGCAAGAAGAGCACCGGCGCGGTACTCAAGGCGGACGACGCGGCCATCGCGGGCTCGGCTGCGACGGGAGCGGGCAGCGGAGTCTGACGCTCAGTCAAGCACCGTATTCCGCACGGAGGGCAGTGGCATGATCGCCACTGCCCTCCGTCACTTGACGCAAGCACCGGCAATCTGTTGCATACGTTCTGTGATCGTGCACCCTGCCCCACCTTCCTGTTCACCCACGTCTCTCGGGACACAGCTGCGGGCAGGGGGCGCCGCGCCGTGGACCCGGTGATCATCGTCGGAGCGGGGCCCGTGGGGCTCACGCTCGCCCTTGCGCTGGCGCGTCAGGAAGTGCCCTCCGTGGTCCTCGACGAGGGACCGGGCAAGGACGAACCGCGTCCCGCGCGGACCGTCGTACTGCGTGAGGACACCGCCGCGCTCATGGAGCGGCTGACCGGGGTGCCGCTGGCCGAGGCCGGTGCGCGTTGGGCCGGATGGCGGTCGATGCGGCGCAAGCAGGTGATGCGCGAGGTCACGTTCGAGGAAGCCGCACTCGACGACACCGCCGAGGCCGTCCCCGCCCCGCTGCACATCGCCCAGCACGTGCTGACGGGCGCCCTGCGTGCCGCCCTCGCCGGTGAACGGCTCGTCAAACTGGCCGTGGAGAGCCGGCTCGACGGCATCGAGCAGGAGCCCTCGGGCGTCACCGCCCACACTCGCGGCCCCAAGGGGACCTGGTGGCGCGGCAGTTACCTGGTCGGCTGCGACGGCCCGCGCTCCACCGTGCGCAAGCTCCAGGACATCCGCTTCCCGGGCCGTACGGCCGTCGAACGGCACGCCGTCGCGGCCCTGCGCACCGAACTCCCCTGGACCGGCGAAGCGTTGCTGCACCGCACGCCCCCGTGGCGCACCTCCGGCCCGTCGGCCGGCGAGATCACCGCGCGCCCCCTGCCGGACGGCGTGTGGCGCCTGGACTGGCTGCTGCCGCCGGGCAAGGACCTGGTCACGCCCGAGCTGCTGGTGGCCCGCATCCGGGAGACTCTGGCGGGCTGGACCGATGGCACGACACCGCCGTACGAACTTCTCGACACCGGTGTCCACACGGTGCACCACCGGCTGGCGCGGCGGTGGCGGGTCGGCCGGGTCTTTCTCGCCGGGGACGCCGCGCATCTGCTGGGCGCGCTCGGTACGCAGGGGCTCGACGAGGGTCTCCGGGACGCCGACAACCTCGCCTGGAAGCTGGCGTCGACCTGGCATCACGGGCCGCACGAGGCGCTGCTCGACAGCTACCAGGCGGAGCGGCGCGGAGTGGTCGCCGCCCGGCTGCGCGCCGCCGACCAGGCGCTGCCGCTGCTGCGTGGCGGCGGGGGCCTGCGGGCGTACGTTCCCGGCTCGGCGCGCGGCCACGACGGGCTGCTCACGGACGGTCACTTGGGGCGCGGTGTTCTCGGTGCGCCGGGGGCGTACGCCGACTCGCCGCTCGCACCCCGGCACCTCGAAGGCGAGACCCCGGTCGACACGCCTCCCGGCGCGCCCGTCGCCGATGTGCGGGTCACCGCCGAGGACGGCTCCTTCGTACAGCTGCGGGACCGCCTCGGTCGCGGCGCGCTCCTGGTCGTCCTGGTCGCGCCGGGCACGGGCGTGTGGGAGCGCAAGCACTGGGTGAGCGCAGGCGTCATGCCCCGGCTCGCCGCGGCGGTGACCGCGCTGCCGCATCCCGCCGAGCTGCTGGTCGCCGAGGAGTACCCGGGCGCGGCCCCGCACACCGTCCTTCTGGTGCGGCCGGACGGTCATCTGGTCACGGCGTTCAGCGGGGTGCGGCCTGCCGACCTGTACGCGGCGGCGGAGGCTACCCTCGGCGGCGCGGCCAAGGCCGATGCGGAAGCCGGGGCGCGCTGACGTGGGTTGATACGTGCGGGCGGTCTCGCATCGGCATGCGGGCGCCCGCCGTCACTCTGTGTCCACCACAGAGCGTCCACATAGTGACAGTGAGTTGACCGCTCGCCACCCTCGTGGTGTACTCCCGATCGTGACCGACACCTGTGTGCGCCTGTGGCGGAGGGTCCATATGGACCTCGTCCGCTATGCGGGCTGCGTGTGTCGTCCGTCCTGCTGACTTCGCAGCTCTCTCCCCCTCCTTCGTGCGCGCGCCGCCTCCCTGCCGCCGCGCGCTCTCACGCGAACGCTTCTCAGGACGGTGCCCGTGTCTGTCTCCCCCTCCCCCTCTCCCTCTGTCTCCGCCACGCCTGCCCTCTCCGCCCCGACCGAGGCCGACCTCCTCGCCTTCGTACGACGTACGGCCGCCGACGCCGAGTTGATCGACTCGTTGCCGCTCGATCCCGAGGGCCGCACCTGGGTACGCCTGGAAGGGCCCGGCGGCAGCGAGGCCTGGCTGATCGGCTGGCCGCCCGGCACGGGCACCGGCTGGCACGACCACGCCGAGTCGGTCGGTGCCTTCATCACGGCCGCCGGTGAGCTGAAGGAGTACTCGCTCGCCGCCCGGCTGCCCACCGACGGCTGGAAGACCCTGGAACTGACCGAGGACGTGGACCGGGAACGCCGGCTGCCGGCCGGCAAGGGCCGTGCCTTCGGCCGCCACCATGTCCACGAGGTGCTCAACGAGTCCACCGAGCGGCACGCCATCTCCGTCCACGCCTATTACCCGCCCCTGCCCCGGATCCGCCGCTACAGCCGCACGGGCCCGCTCCTGCGCCTGGAGCAGGTGGAGCGCCCGGAGGACTGGCAGTGAGCCGGTCGGACACCTGGCAGGCCGACCACGCGGCAGCCTCCCCGGGTGAACGGCCCCTCGGCATCGACGGCTTGCTGGAACGGGTACGCGGGGGCTACGAGCGGATCGAGGCCCGCTGGTGGACATCCGGTACGCGGCGCTGCGTGAGCGGGACGGGCTGATCCCCGGCGCCCTCGTCGTCGAGCGCAACGAACTGGAGTGGCGGCTCGTCCCCCTGGGCAGCCACCGCCTCCCCGAGGCCACCAGCCACGACCTGCGTGTCGTCGTGATCTGCGACGAGGGATACGCCTCCAGCCTGGCCGCCGCCTCCCTGCACAGCCTGGGTCTGCGCCGCGCCACCGACCTCGTCGGCGGCTTCCAGGCGTGGCGGGCGGCGGGACTCTGGGTGGTCTGAGCGGTCGGAGAGGGTCACATACACCCGGCCCCGGCTCGCCCCGGATGGACACCCCGAAACGTCCTCAGAACCCTCCGTCCCCAGAACCCACCGTCCCCAGAACCCACCGTCCCCAGAACCCACCGTCCCCAGAACCCTCCGACCCCAGAACCCACCGTCCCTAGAACCCACCGTCCTCTAGGAACTCCGTGTCCTCGCCCTCTTCTTCGAGCGCCTGCCGGACCACGCGCAGGGCCATGCCCTCGGGGTAGCCCTTGCGTGCCAACATGCCCGCGAGACGGCGCAGTCGCTTGTCGCGGTCGAGGCCGCGGGTGGACCGCAGTTTGCGGGCGACCAACTCCCGGGCGGTGGCCTCCTCCTGCTCGGAGTCGAGCTGTGCGACGGCCTCGTCGATCAGCGTGGACTCGACGCCCTTGGTCCGCAGCTCCCGGGCCAGCGCGCGCCGGGCCAGTCCTCGGCCGTGGTGCCGGGACTCCACCCAGGCCTCCGCGAACGCGCTGTCGTTGATCAGCCCGACCTCCTCGAACCGGGACAGCACCTCCTCGGCCGCCTCGTCCGGGATCTCCCGCTTGCGCAGGGCGTCCGCGAGTTGCTTCCTCGTGCGCGGGGTCCCGGTGAGCAGGCGCAGACAGATCGCCCGCGCCCGCTCCACCGGGTCCGCCGGGGGCTCCTTCTTCTCGGCCCTCGACGAGGAGAGGGTGCCTCCGTCTTCACCGAACGGCTCACCGCGTCGACGCCGTCGCCGCCCACGGGGACCGTCCGCGTCTCGGGACCCACCGCCGCTCATGGCCGCGCCGCCCTCCCGGGCCGCGCCACCACGAATCTCACCACTGCCGTGCCACGAGTCCCCACCGGGGAACCCGGAGCCGTGCGCCGAACCGCCGTCCGGCCATGCCTCGCCGCCCGATTGGCCGCCGTACGGCCTGTCGTCGCCGTACGGCTCCGCACGGTCGGGCCGGCCGCCCGCGCGGTCGTCGCCCCCGTACGCCTCGCTCCCCGCCCCGGTGGACCCCTCGCCGCCGCCCCGTCTCCGCTCGCGCGGAGGGTCGGGGTAGGCGTACTCGGCCCAGTCGGTTCGTCGTGTCACGGTGTCAGCTCTTGGCAGCCGGAGCCTTGATCTTGGCCGCCTTCGCCGCTGCCGGAGCCGGTACCTTCGCGGCATCCTCCGGTGCGGCGGAGACCGCGGCGTCCGCGCCCGGCTCGGCGGTCGGCTCCACCGGCCGGACCCCGACGCCCAGCTTCTCCTTGATCTTCTTCTCGATCTCGTTGGCCAGGTCGGGGTTGTCCTTCAGGAAGTTGCGCGCGTTCTCCTTGCCCTGGCCGAGCTGGTCGCCCTCGTACGTGTACCAGGCGCCGGCCTTGCGGACGAAGCCGTGCTCCACGCCCATGTCGATCAGGCCGCCCTCGCGGCTGATGCCGTGGCCGTAGAGGATGTCGAACTCGGCCTGCTTGAAGGGCGGCGCGACCTTGTTCTTGACGACCTTGACGCGGGTGCGGTTGCCGACCGCGTCGGTGCCGTCCTTCAGCGTCTCGATGCGTCGGATGTCGAGTCGCACCGAGGCGTAGAACTTCAGCGCCCGGCCACCGGTCGTGGTCTCCGGGGAGCCGAACATCACGCCGATCTTCTCGCGGAGCTGGTTGATGAAGATCGCGGTGGTCTTGGACTGGTTGAGCGCGCTGGTGATCTTCCGCAGGGCCTGGCTCATCAGACGGGCCTGAAGGCCGACGTGACTGTCGCCCATCTCGCCCTCGATCTCCGCGCGCGGGACGAGCGCGGCGACGGAGTCGATGACGATGAGGTCGAGGGCGCCGGAGCGGACCAGCATGTCCACGATCTCCAGGGCCTGCTCGCCGTTGTCCGGCTGGGACAGGATCAGGTTGTCGATGTCGACGCCGAGCTTCTGCGCGTACTCGGGGTCGAGGGCGTGCTCCGCGTCCACGAACGCGACCTGGCCACCGGCCTTCTGCGCGTTCGCCACCGCGTGCAGGGTCAGGGTCGTCTTGCCCGAGGACTCGGGGCCGTAGACCTCGATGACGCGGCCGCGCGGCAGGCCGCCGACGCCGAGGGCCACGTCCAGCGCGGTCGACCCGGTCGGGATGACCTCGATGGGCTCCTTCGAGCGGTCACCCATGCGCATGACCGCGCCCTTGCCGAACTGCCGTTCAATCTGTGCGAGAGCGGCATCCAGGGCCTTCTCGCGGTCGGTTCCTGCCATGGGTTCCACCCGATTTGCTTGAGTCGATCGCTTCACGTCAAAGACGCTAACGCCTGCCACTGACAATGGGCCCCGACGCCCGTCCGGCCTGTGGATAACTCGGGCACTTCTCCACCGAAACCGTGTTGAAATCCCCGTCGAGCGCCTCGCCGGAGCCTTCATGAGAATGGATGTTCGATTTTCGTGTCAAGCGCACCACGCGCACCTCCGAGACTACGTCCCGGTTCCCCCGACGCCACGGACGCCGGGCCGCGAGCCCTCGGAGCCCCCGGAAGAGACACCCCACGCGGCCGGCCGCACGGGGCGGAACGGCACACCCGCCTGGCTCAGGAGGAACCGCTGGAGGAGTCCCGGGACGAGCCGCCGCCGGGCTCCTGCTCCCCCGGCCGCCGCTCCCAGAGCGCACGCGCGCGCGTGAAGAGAGCCGGGCCCTCTCCCCGTCTCCGGTGCCCGTGGACCCGAGGATCGTCCGTGACGTCGTACCGCTTCACGTAAGCGCCCAGGAAGGCCTGGAGCGTGGCGATCGCGGGAATGGCGATCAGCGCGCCGACCGCCCCCATGAGGGCGGTGCCCGCGATGACCGAGCCGAAGGCCACCGCGGGGTGGATGTCGACGGTCTTCGAGGTCAGCTTGGGCTGGAGGACGTAGTTCTCGAACTGCTGGTAGACCACGACGAAGACCAGCACCCACAGCGCGTACCAGGGATCGACCGTGAAGGCGATCAGCATGGGCAGGGCGCCCGCGAGATACGTGCCGATGGTCGGGATGAACTGCGAGACCAATCCGACCCACACGGCCAGCACGGGCGCGTACGGCACGTCCAGGACCTGCAACAGGATGTAGTGCGCGACGCCGGAGATGAGGGCCATCAGACCGCGCGAGTAGATGTAACCGCCGGTCTTGTTGACGGCGATCTCCCACGCGCGCAGCACCTCGGCCTGCTTGGCGGGCGGCAGGACGGAGCAGAGCGCGCGGCGCAGTCGCGGGCCGTCCGCGGCGAAGTAGAACGAGAACAGCGCGATCGTCAGCAGCTGGAAGAGCCCGCCGAGGACCTGCGCGGACACGTCCAGGACACCGGTGGCGCTGTTCTGGACGTAGTTGCGCAGCCAGTCGGAGCGGAGCACGCCCTCCTGGACGTCCACCCGCTTCAGGTCGGTCTTGAAGTGGGCGTTGATCCAGTTGATGACGGAGTCGAGGTAGTTCGGGAAGTCCTCGACGATCTTGATGATCTGTCCCGCGAGCATCGAGCCGAGCAGCGTGACGAAGCCCGCGGACACGATGAGCACGGCGAAGAAGACGAGGAAGGCGGCCAGTCCCCTGCGCATCCCGCGCAAGGCCATCCAGCTCACCGCGGGTTCGATGGCCAGGGCCAGGAAGAACGCGATCAGGACGTTGATCAACAGGCCGGTGAGCTGGTGAAAGGCCCAACTTCCCAGCTGGAAGACGGCGATCAGGGCGAGCGCGAGCACCATGGCACGCGGCAGCCAGCGGGGCATGCGGGCATTCGGCCCCGCCGCGCCGTCGGCCGGGGGCCGGGTGGGCGGCGTCGTGCCGAGTGGAGATGCGTGCCGGGCGACCTGGCCGGCCTCGTCAGTGGGTGCCACGGGGCAAGTCTGGCCCACACCACGGACAATCGGCTGCCCGCCCCTGATCTTCGTGACCGATCAGTGCCTCAGCCGTGTCCCCTCACGGTCTCCCGTCGGCACACCGGCCTCGCGTTCAGTGCTTCTCGCGCGGCACACTCATGACGCCGCAGACCACACGCCACACCTCCTTGGCGTCCCAGCCGGCGTCCAGCGCCTCGTGCACCGTGCGCCCGCCGAGCTCCGCCATCACGTGGTCGCGCGCGAAGGTGTCGGCGTAGGCCGGACCGAAGTGTTCCGCCATCCGCTGCCAGAAGACCGTCAACCGCATGACTCCAGTATCCCGCCCCTGAGAGTGGGCCTGAGCCGGGACCGCTTGCCGAGACCGCTTTCCGTCCTACGGTCTGACGCATGGCCGAAACAGGAGCTTCCCCACGCCCCCCGACGCCCCCGGCGCACTCCCCGCTCGCCCGCGCCGAGCACTTCGTCTGGCTCACCGCGCGGGTACTGGAACAGCGCCTCTTCGCGTACCACTTCCTGGACGGGGACGCCGACCCGGTGGAGACGGCACTGGACGCCTACCGCAACACGGACGGCGGCTACGGACACGGGCTCGAACCCGATCTGCGGGGCCCGCTCAGCCAGCCGCTGCACACCGGCCACGCCCTGCGGGTCCTGGACGCCATCGGGCGCTGCGGCGGACAGCGCGTGGAGCGGGTCTGCCGGTACCTGACGTCCGTGACCACACCGGACGGCGCGCTTCCGGCGATCGGTCCCGGCCAGCGCGACTACCCCACCGCGCCCTTCATCCCGGTCCTGGACGACCCACCGAGCGAACTCCTCGCCACGGGCCCCGTGGTGGGCCTCCTGCACCGCAACGAGGTGTGGCACGCCTGGCTGTTCCGGGCCACGGACTTCTGCTGGCAGGCGGTCGAGTCCCTGGAGCGGTCCCACCCGTACGAGATCCAGGCCGCCGTGGCCTTCCTGGACTCCGCGCCCGACCGCCCGCGCGCGGAGGCGGTGGCCGACCGCCTCGGCCGCCTGGTGCGCGACCAGCACCTCGCGGCCCTGGACCCGGACCACCTCGACGCGCATCCGGTCCCCCCGGGCTACGCCCCCGGCGAGCACCACTTCCCGTACGACTACGCTCGCACGCCGGACTCCCTCGCGCGCGCGTGGTTCACGGACGACGAGATGTCCCGCTCCCTAAACCACCTCCTGGACGAGCAGGAGGACGACGGCGGCTGGCCCGTCCGCCGGCGCCACTGGGCCCCGAGCACGGCCCTGGAGGCACGCCCCATGGTGACGATCACGGCCCTGCGCACCCTGCACGCGTACGACCGTCCCATCGACCGAACGGACCGGTGACTCACCCGCCCATCGCGCGCACCCCGGCAGTCACCAGCACCGCGACCGCCACAACAACCAGGAACGGCGCCCGCAACAGCAGCGCCACGGCGGCCGCGGCAAGCCCCACGGCCCTCGCGTCGAGCACCAGGACCCGCCCGTCGGCGAAGGTCTGCTGGGCCGTGAGGGCCGCCAGCAGGGCCACGGGCAACAGAGCGGCGAGACGCCTGACGAGGGGCCGCTCCAGAACCCCGGCGGGCACGAGCAGCCCAGCGAGCTTGACGGCGTAACACCCCAGGGCGGTCACACCGATCGCGATCCAGACGTTCACCGCCCGCCCTCCCCACTCCCCCGACGGCCCGCCACCCACAGCACGACCGGCGCCGCGAGCGCGGCCACCAGCACCGGCACCCCGGCCGGCAGCACGGGCAGCAACCCGAGCCCCAGCAGAACGGCGACCCCGGCGACCGCCCGCTCGACAGCGCTCTTCACCATCGGCGCCAGCAACGCCAGAAATACAGCGGGCCCCGCGGCATCGAGCCCCCAGACCTCGGTGTCCCCCATGGCCTCGGCCCCCAGCGCACCCAACAACGTCGTGAGGTTCCACAGCACGAACAGACTCGCCCCGGTCACCACGAACCCGATCCGCACACCACGCCGCGTCGGCTGCGCCAACGCCACAGCCGTCGTCTCGTCGATGACCCAGTGAGCGGCGAACGGCCGCACCAAGCGCGAAAGAGCGAGCAACTGCCCCAGACGCACCCCGTAAAACGCATTGCGCACCCCCAGAAAGAACGCCCCCGCGGCAGCGGTGACCGGCCCCCCACCCGCCGCGAGCGCCCCCACGAGCGCGAACTGCGACGCTCCCGTGAACACCAGCAGACTGAGCGCACAGCTCTGCACCACACTCAGCCCACTCCCGGCCGACGTCACCCCGAAGGCAACCCCGGACAGCCCCACGGCCACCCCCACACCCAGGGCATCCCTCACGACAGCGGAGTCCCCCCTACCCCCACCGTCGCCATGCGCATCCGGCAGATCTGTCCGCTCCGTCACACATCGGAAGGTAGACGAATCCGCCCCCGCACGTCTTGTACGCCCTTGCGCTCCCGCCGATACACCCCGGGAGACACCTCTGATCGGCGATCACGCCCTACAGCGGCCGCCCGGACAGGGCGCCGCGGAAGGTCGTAGAGCGTCTACAGGCCCGTAGTGGCTGGTCGCGCAGTTCCCCGCGCCCCTGGGTGGAACCAGTTGGCGTCGGAGACGCACTCGCCCACGGCGGCAAGGGGACGGGGCGGGGGTGTCCGCCCGCAGCGGCCGGCGTCCGACACGCCGTACCCCTTGGCAGAACAGTTCCGCCGGACCGAGGACGGAGACCCCCCGACCCGGCCCCGACCCACCCACCGGACCGCAGGCGCTACATCCGCCCCCACCGAACCCGCACAGCGCGCCGCAGGCATCGCACACCCCCACCGATGGCACCCCCATTGTCAGACCCGAGGTGCACGATGGACACATGGTCAGCGACACACCCCGAGCCCTGAACGGCTTCTCCCCCGCCACCCGCGGCTGGTTCGCGGGCGCCTTCGACGCGCCCACCACCGCCCAGGCAGGCGCGTGGCAAGCCATCAGAGAGGGCTCGGACGTCCTCGTCGTCGCCCCCACCGGCTCCGGCAAGACCCTCGCCGCCTTCCTCGCCGCCCTGGACCAGCTCACCTCCACACCCCCACCCGCCGACCCCAGGAAACGCTGCCGCGTCCTGTACGTCTCCCCCCTCAAGGCCCTGGCCGTGGACGTGGAGCGCAACCTCCGCAGCCCCCTGACCGGCATCCGCCAGGAATCCGTCCGCCTCGGCCTCCCCGAGCCGGAGGTCAAGGTGGGCATCCGCTCCGGCGACACCCCCGCCGCCGAGCGCCGCGCCCTGTCCACTCGTCCCCCGGACATCCTGATCACCACCCCCGAGTCCCTGTTCCTGATGCTGACGTCGGCCACCCGCGACGCCCTGACCGGCATCGAAACCGTCATCCTCGACGAGGTCCACGCGGTGGCCGGCACCAAGCGAGGCGCCCACCTCGCACTCTCTCTCGAACGTCTGGACGAAATCCTCAAGAAGCCGGCCCGCCGCATCGGCCTCTCCGCGACCGTCCGCCCGGTCGACGAGGTCGCCCGCTACCTCTCCCCCCACCGCAAGGTCGAGATCGTCCAGCCGAAGTCCGGCAAGGAATTCGACCTCTCCGTGGTGGTCCCGGTGGAGGACCTGGCCGAACTGGGCGGCTCCCCGGTCTCCGAGGCCACCGAAGGCGCGGAACGCCCCTCGATCTGGCCGCACGTGGAGGAGCGCATCGCCGACCTGGTCCAGTCCCACCGCTCCACGATCGTCTTCGCCAACTCCCGCCGTCTCGCGGAGCGGCTCTGCAACCGCCTCAACGAGATCGCGTACGAACGAGCCACCGGCGAACCCCTCGACGAACACCACGCCCCCGCGGAGCTCATGGGCGGCTCGGGCGCCGCGCAGGGCGCACCTCCGGTCATCGCCAGGGCCCACCACGGCTCGGTCTCCAAGGAACAGCGTGCCCTCGTCGAGGAGGACCTCAAGGCAGGCCGCCTGCCCGCCGTCGTGGCCACCTCCAGCCTCGAACTCGGCATCGACATGGGCGCGGTGGATCTCGTCGTCCAGGTCGAATCACCCCCTTCGGTCGCCTCCGGCCTGCAACGCGTGGGCCGCGCGGGACACCAGGTCGGGGCGGTCTCGACCGGCGTGGTCTTCCCCAAGTACCGCGGCGACCTCGTCCAGGCGGCGGTCGTCACCGAACGCATGCGCACCGGCTCGATCGAGTCCCTGAGGATCCCCTCCAACCCCCTGGACGTCCTGGCCCAGCAGATCGTGGCCATGACGGCGCTCGACACCTGGCAGTTCGACGACCTCCTCGCCACGGTCCGCCGAGCCGCCCCCTTCGCATCGCTCCCCGAGTCCGCCTTCACGGCGGTCCTCGACATGCTCGCCGGCCGCTACCCCTCCGACGCGTTCGCGGAGCTGCGCCCCCGCGTGGTCTGGGACCGGGTCGCCGGCACGATCACCGGCCGCCCGGGCGCACAGCGGCTCGCCGTCACCTCCGGCGGCACCATCCCCGACCGCGGCCTCTTCGGCGTCTTCCTGGCCGGCTCCGACCCGAAGAAGGGCGGCGGCCGCGTCGGCGAACTCGACGAGGAGATGGTCTACGAATCCCGCGTCGGCGATGTCTTCACGCTCGGCACCAGCTCCTGGCGCATCGAGGACATCACCCGCGACCGCGTCCTGGTCTCCCCCGCGCCGGGCGTACCGGGCAGGCTCCCCTTCTGGAAGGGCGACCAGCTGGGCCGCCCGCTGGAACTGGGCCGAGCCCTCGGCGCGTTCCTCCGCGAGGTCGGCTCGCTCCCGCAGGACAAGGCCCGCTCGCGCCTCCTCGCCGCGGGCCTGGACACCTGGGCCGCCGACAACGTCCTGTCCTACCTGCACGAACAGCGAGAGGCCTGCGGCCACATCCCGGACGACCGCACGATCGTCGTGGAACGCTTCCGCGACGAACTCGGCGACTGGCGCGTGGTCGTCCACTCCCCCTTCGGCGCCCAGGTGCACGCCCCGTGGGCCCTCGCCCTCGGCGCCAAGCTATCCGAGCGCTACGGCATGGACGCCCAGGTCATGCACGCCGACGACGGCATCGTGCTCCGCCTGCCCGACGCCGACCTGATGGGCCTGGACCTGCTCGACCAGGAACCGACGAAACTCGGCACGGAGTACGACGCCGACCAGGCCCCCGTAGGCGCCGCGGACGTCGTCTTCGACAAGGGCGAGGTCGACCAGATCGTCACCGACCAGGTCGGCGGCTCGGCCCTGTTCGCGTCCCGTTTCCGGGAGTGCGCCGCCCGCGCGCTGCTGCTGCCGCGCCGCAACCCGGGCAAGCGCACCCCGCTCTGGCAGCAGCGCCAGCGCGCCGCCCAACTGCTCCAGGTCGCGAGCGAGTTCGGCTCGTTCCCGATCGTCCTGGAGGCGGTCCGCGAGTGCCTCCAGGACGTCTTCGACGTCCCCGGCCTGGTCGAGCTGATGGGCGACCTGGAGTCCCGCAAGGTGCGCCTGGTCGAGGTCACCACCCCCGAGGCCTCCCCGTTCGCGCGCTCCCTCCTCTTCGGGTACGTCGCCCAGTTCCTGTACGAGGGAGACTCACCCCTCGCCGAGCGCCGCGCCGCCGCCCTCTCCCTCGACTCCCGCCTGCTGGCCGAACTGCTGGGCCAGGCGGAACTGCGCGAGCTGCTCGACGCCGAGGTGCTGACCGAGCTGGAGCAGGAGCTCCAGTGGCTCACGGAGGACCGCCGGGTCAAGGACGCCGAGGGCGTCGCGGACCTTCTCCGCCTCCTCGGCCCGATCACCGACGCCGAGCTGGCCGAGCGGGGCGCCGAGCCGCAGTGGGCGCAGGACCTCGCCAAGGCCCGTCGCGCGATCAAGGTCAGGATCGCCGGCGCCGACCACTGGGCGGCGATCGAGGACGCGGGCCGACTGCGCGACGCGCTCGGCACGGCACTCCCGGTCGGTGTCCCCGAGGCTTTCACCGAGCCGGTCAAGGACCCGCTGGGCGACCTCCTCGCGCGCTATGCCCGCACGCACGGCCCGTTCACGTCCACCACCGTGGCGGCCCGCTTCGGCCTGGGCGTGGCGGTCACCGAGGGCGCCCTCCAGCGGCTCGCCTCGGCGGGCAGGGTCGTCCAGGGCGAGTTCCACCCGGCCGGCATCGGCCAGGAGTGGTGCGACGCGACGGTGCTGCGCCGCCTGCGCCGCCGTTCCCTGGCCGCCCTGCGCCATGAACTGGAGCCGGTGCCGGCGCCCGCGCTCGCGCAGTTCCTCCCCCAGTGGCAGCACATCGGCAAGGGCCACAGTCTGCGCGGCATCGACGGACTGGTCCGTGCCGTGGAGCAGCTGCAGGGCGCGTCCGTGCCCGCGTCCGCCCTGGAGAAGCTGGTCCTGCCGTCCCGCGTGGCGAACTACACCCCGGCAATGCTCGACGAGCTCACCGCGGCCGGTGAACTCGTGTGGGCCGGCGCCGGAGCCCTCCCTGGCAAGGACGGCTGGGTCTCCCTCTACGTGGCGGACGCGGCCCCTCTGCTCCTCCCCCCGCCCCACCCCCTGGAGCTGACGGCGCTTCACCAGTCCGTCCTGGACACCCTGTCCGGCGGCTATGGCCTGTTCTTCCGCCAGATCGCCGACCAGGTCCGCGCCACCACCCATCCGGACGCCACCGATCCCCAACTGGCCGACGCCGTCTGGGACCTGGCCTGGTCGGGACGGCTCACGAACGACACGCTCGCCCCCATGCGCGCCCTGCTCGGCTCGGGCCGCACCGCGGGCTCCACCGCCCACCGCGCCAAGCGCACCGTCCCACGCGGCCGCTACGGCTCCCTCACGGCCGCCGCCCGCCCCACCTCCCGCACCGGCCCTCCGACCGTCGCCGGCCGCTGGTCCCTGCTCCCCGGGCGCGAGGCAGACCCCACGGTCCGCGCCCATGCCCTGGCCCGGGTCCTCCTCGACCGGCACGGCGTGGTGACCAGGGGGGCGGTCTCCGCCGAGGGAGTCGAGGGCGGCTTCTCTGCGGTCTACCGCATCCTGTCCGCCTTCGAGGACAGCGGTCAGGCCCGCCGCGGCTATGTGGTCGAGGGACTCGGCGCCGCCCAGTTCGCGATGGACGGAGCGGTCGACCGCCTGCGCGCGGTGGCGAACGCCCGCGACCGCGGCGAAACCCTGCCGGTGCCAGCCCGGAGCGATGGCTTCCCCGACCCGTTCGACGCCAACGGCCCGGCCCCGGCCGACGGCACCCCGAACCCGTACGCCCCCACCCCCACCCCAGACCCCGCCTCCGGCGACGACTGGCCCCCCTCCCCCACCACACCGAGCGAGTGGATCTCCCCCCGCGACTTCCCCTCCCACAACGGCCCCGCGACCAGCCAGTACGAGAACCCGTACGCCCCCTACAGCGCCCCCGGGAACGGCTTCCCCGCCGACCGCCGAACCCAAGGCCGTCCCACCCCCGCCACCCGGGCCGCCTCCCGAGCCGCCGTCCTGGCCGCCGCCGACCCCGCCAACGCCTACGGCGCCGCCCTCCCCTGGCCGGAGCCCCCCACCGGCGCCGGCCACAAGCCGGGCCGCAAGGCGGGTTCCCTGGTCGTCCTGGTCGACGGCGACCTGACGCTCTACATGGAGCGCGGCGGCAAGACCCTCCTGGCCTGGCCCACCACCCCCGACGACGACCCCACCGACGACCCCCGCCTCCAGGCAGCGGCCGAGGCCCTCGCCACGGCCGCCAAGGCCGGATCCCTGGGCACAGTGACGGTGGAGCGCGTCAACGGCGCCTCGGCCCTGACCTCCCCCCTCGGCACCCTCCTGGAAGGAGCGGGCTTCATCGCCACCCCGCGCGGCCTACGCCTACGAGCGTGAAGTCACCACGAAGGACGAACCCAAGGGAGCGAAGCCGAACGAGCGAAGCCGAACGAGCAACGCCAGCCCCCGCCCCCACCTCCCCACCGTGCCACCCTTGACCCATGCCCGAAGGAGACACGGTCTGGCAGGCCGCGAAGCGCCTCGACGACGCCCTCGCGGGCAAGGTCCTGACCCGCAGCGACCTGCGGGTCCCCAGATACGCCACGGCCGACCTCACGGGCCGCACCGTCCTGGACGTCACCCCCCGCGGCAAACACCTCCTCACCCGCGTCGAAGGCGGCCTGACCCTCCACTCGCACCTGCGGATGGACGGCTCCTGGAAGGTCTACGCACCCCACCAGCGCTGGACCGGCGGCCCCGCCCACCAGATCCGCGCGATCCTCGGCACCGCCGACCGCACGGCCGTCGGCTACCGCCTCCCCGTACTCGAACTCCTGCGCACCAAAGACGAGCACCGCGCCGTCGGCCACCTGGGTCCCGACCTCCTCGGCCCGGACTGGGACCCGGAGCGGGCCCTGACGAACCTCCTCGCCGACCCCGCCCGCCCCCTCGGCGAGGCCCTGCTCGACCAGCGCAATCTCGCCGGAATCGGCAACGTCTACAAGAGCGAGCTCTGCTTCCTGCTCGGCGTCACCCCGTGGCTGCCCATCGGCGCCCTCCCCTCAGACCGCGCCACCCACCTGCCCGCCCTGGCCAAGAAACTCCTGGAAGCCAACCGCGACCGCCCGATCCGCACCACCACGGGCCGCCGCGGCCAGGACCTGTTCGTCTACGGCCGCGCACCCCGCCCCTGCCTCCGCTGCCACACCCCGATCAGAGTGGCCGACCAGGGCGACGGCTCCCGTGAACGCCCCACCTACTGGTGCCCGACCTGCCAGCCGGGCCCCGCCCCGACACCGGGCGCCCACCGCACCCCGGGAACCCGCCCCCGTACGACCAATTGACGACCCGTCAGAAACCCTCGTACCGTCCCCTCATGCCTCTCAAGGCGTACGACCTCACCGGCCGCACCGCGTTCGTCACAGGCGCCGCCAGCGGCATCGGACGCGCCTCGGCAGTCCTGCTCGCCGAAGCGGGCGCCACCGTGCACTGCGCGGACCTCGACACGGCGGGCCTCGAAGAGACGGCCAGGCACATCAAGGAGGCCGGCGGCACCGCCCACACCCACCACCTCGACGTCACCGACCGCGAACGGCTCCGCCGGGCCATCTCCTCCTGCGAGCGTCTGGACGTCCTGGCCGCGATCGCCGGGATCATGCACAGCAGCCCGGTCCTGGAGACCCGCGACGAAGACCTCGACCGGGTCCTGGACGTCAACTTCAAAGGCGTGCTCCACGCCTGCCAGGAGGCCGCCCGCCTGATGCTCGCCCACGGGACCAGGGGCAGCATCGTCACCATGGCCTCCGGCGCCGTGGACACCGGCGGGCCGGGCCTGCTCTGCTACGGCGCGGCCAAGGCGGCCGTCGTCCAGCTGACGAAGACCCTGGCGACCGAGGTCGGCCGGCACGGCATCCGGGTCAACGCGGTCGCACCGGGCTGGATCCGCACCCCCATGACCGACCGCCACGACACCGAGGCACAGGCGCACACCGAATCGCTGATGGCCCGGATGTCACCCCTGGGCCGGGTCGGAGACCCGCAGGACATCGCCCACGCCGTACTCCACCTGGCCTCCGACGCCTCGTCCTTCACGACGGGCCAGATCCTCCGCCCCAACGGCGGCGTGACCATGCCCTGGTAACCCCACCGGACTCCCCACGCGCACCCCGGTCCGGCCAGGCACCCGCACCCGCGCCCGCGCCCGCGCCCGCGCCCGCCGAGGATGCCCCCCGCCACGCGGCCCGCCACCGCCCATCCCCCACGGCCCCGACCGCCCGTGCCTTCGGCACACAGTGCACCGGCAGCAGACTCAGCCCCCACCCCCCGGCGGCGACCGCCCCTTCCAGCACCCCCGCGTCGGGCGACAGCGCGAGCCGCAGCACGGCCCACCACCACAAGGCCCCCAACCCGAAAACAGCTCCCCGGGTCCCCCAGGTTCTCCAGCCCACCGCCGGACGTGCCATGGACCCACCTCCAGCCCGACGCCAGACACCCCTGGCCCACGATGCACGAAAGCCCCGACCGGCGCCTCTCCGGTTCACCTGTCACAGGTCATCCGGAGAACCCCCGGCCGGGGCCTCGCACACGTCTTCGGCGCATCGTCAGCTCATGCGCACACCCGCGCGAACATCACGCGGCCACGACATCCACCGCTTCGGCGGGCGCCTTGATCGTCACCCGTTCCGGCGGCACACCGGTCACCGAGACGGAACCCAGCATCGGGCGAACCGGCTTCACAGGTTCGCTGGGGGTGGCCGCAGCAGACTGGGCCAGCTCGGCGAGGGCGAGCTCGTCGCTCACTTCCCGCATGAGCTCGGACATCCGTACGTCCAGCGCGTCGCAGATGGCGGAGAGCAGCTCGGAGGAAGCCTCCTTCTGCCCCCGCTCCACCTCGGAGAGATAGCCGAGTGAGACTCGGGCGGACGAGGAGACTTCGCGCAGAGTACGGCCCTGGCGCTGGCGCTGCCGACGCAGCACGTCACCCAGCAGGCGACGGAGCAGAATCATCGGTGGCTCCCTCCTCGGACCGCGTAGCCGCATCCATTACGCCCCACCGTACCGCCTTGCGCCGCGGCCGTGCGGGGAGCGATGTCGTGTTCACTCAGGGCTGCAAACATCAAAACCCCCCGTTCCGTTCCGTATCCTGTGCCCGCTCATTCCCAGTCGATTCGCTCACAAGCTCCGTCAGGAGCAGTGCGAGTACGCTCCGTACACTCTCCATACGAATTTCCGCGCGGTCGCCGTTCAACCGCAATGCGGTCACTTTCCCGCCACCCGACGTGCCGGACGCACCCTCGAAGGGTCCGTCGACGGCCACGAAAACCGTCCCGACGGGCTTCCCGTCCTGCGGTTCCGGACCGGCGACTCCGGTGGTCGCGATGCCCCAGTCGGCGTCGAGCGCTTTGCGCACTCCGGCCGCCATCTGGGCCGCGACCTGCGGATCCACCGCTCCGCGTGCGGCCAGCAGAGTGGCATCCACACCCAGCAGTCGATGCTTGAGCTCGGTGGCGTAGGCCGTCACCGAGCCCCGGAACGCCTTGGACGCCCCAGGGGCCGCTGTGATTTCCGCCGCAACCAGTCCGCCGGTGAGCGACTCGGCGACAGCGAGCGTCTCGCCCTTCACCGTCAGTAGTCGTACCACTTCGGTGGCCGGGGAACTCACGCTTCCGTCTCCTCCAACGCCGCCTCGCGCTCGGCGATTCCCTGCCGGCGCAGCACAATGGCTTGTCTCACATAGTCGAGCCCGGTCGCCACGGTCAGGACGACCGCCGCAGCCATCACCCAGAACCTCAGGGTGGCCAGCGGCCCCGTCAGCGCCAGGACGTACATCCCTACGGCCACGCCCTGCGTGAGGGTCTTCAGCTTCCCGCCGCGGCTCGCCGGAATGACGCCGTAGCGGATGACGAGGAAACGCAGCAGCGTGATCCCGAGTTCCCGGCCGAGGATCACGGCGGTCACCCACCACGGCAGATCGCCGAGCGCGGACAGGCAGATCAACGCCGCTCCCATGATCGCCTTGTCGGCGATGGGGTCGGCGATCTTCCCGAAGTCGGTGACGAGGTTGTAGGTCCGGGCCAGATGCCCGTCGAACAGGTCGGTGATCATGGCGATGGCGAAGGCCGCCCAGGCGAGCGAACGCCACGCCGGGTCGTATCCGCCGTCGGCCAGCATCAGCGCGACGAAGCCCGGCACGAGGAGCAGCCGGAGCATGGTCAGCAGATTGGCGATGTTCCAGACACTGGCCTGGTTGACGGCCGCGGCCGTCAGCTTCCCGCCCCGCGCGGACCTGGCACCGGAATCACCGCCGGAGACGCCGGAGACCACGGCACCGGAAGCCCCCGAGACGGCGGCAGCCCCAGAAGCCCCGGAGACCGCACCGGTGGCGGGAACGGCCCCCGCGGCCGTCGCGCCCGGGGCCGCGCCTTTGGCAGCCGAGGAGCCACCCGCGGCGGACGCCGGAACTCCGGTCATCTGCCCGCCTCCTCACTACACCCGAGCGAGCCCTCGAGCGGCTCGGCCACCAGGTCGACGCCTTCGGTACCGACCACCTTCGCCTCGACCATACGACCGACACGCAGTCCCGCGCCGCTCGTGAGCAGCACCTGGCCGTCCGTCTCGGGCGCCTGGTGCTCGCCCCGGCCGTACACGCCCTCGTCGTCCACCGATTCCACGAGCACCTGGACGGTCTCGCCCACACGCTCCTCGGCCCGCTGGGAGACGAGTTCCTCGGCGAGTCGGGAGACCCGCGCGAGCCGCTCGGCGACGACGTCCTCGTCGAGCTTGTTGTCGTACGTCGCCGCTTCGGTGCCCTCCTCGTCGGAGTACCCGAAGACGCCGATGGCGTCCAGCCGCGCGCCGTTCAGGAAGCGCTCCAGCTCGGCGAGGTCGGCCTCGGTCTCGCCGGGGAAGCCGACGATGAAGTTGGAGCGCACTCCGGCCTGGGGGGCCTTGCTCCGGATGGTGTCGAGCAGTTCCAGGAAGCGGTCGGTGTCGCCGAAGCGGCGCATCGCGCGCAGCACACCAGGGGCGGAGTGCTGGAAGGACAGGTCGAAGTAGGGCATGACCTTGGGCGTGGAGGTCAGCACGTCGATCAGCCCGGGCCGCATCTCGGCCGGCTGGAGGTAGCTGACCCGCACCCGTTCGACGCCGTCCACCTCGGCGAGCTCGGGCAGCAGGGACTCCAGGAGGCGGATGTCGCCGAGGTCCTTGCCGTAGGAGGTGTTGTTCTCGGAGACCAGCATGATCTCCTTGACGCCCTGCTCGGCCAGCCACCGCGTCTCGTTCAGGACGTCGGAGGGGCGGCGCGAGATGAAGGAGCCGCGGAAGGACGGGATGGCGCAGAAGGAGCAGCGCCGGTCGCAGCCGGAGGCGAGCTTCACCGAGGCGACCGGGGAGCCGTCCAGACGGCGCCGCAGGGGCGCCCGGGGGCCGGAGGCCGGAGCGAGGCCCTCCGGAAGGTCGGCAGGGGCCGCCTGGGGCTCTTCCACGGCCGGCCCGTGCCCCGGCAGCGAGACGGAGGCGGCCGACCCCTGCCGCTCGGCGGGGCTGATCGGCAGCAGCTTGCGCCGGTCGCGCGGGGTGTGCGAGGCGTGGATGCCGCCGTTCAGGATGGTCTGGAGGCGGTCGGAGATGTCGGTGTAGTCGTCGAAGCCGAGCACACCGTCGGCCTCCGGGAGGGCCTCGGCGAGGTCCTTGCCGTACCGCTCGGCCATGCAGCCCACCGCCACGACGGCCTGGGTTCTGCCGTGCCCCTTGAGGTCGTTCGCCTCCAGGAGGGCGTCGACGGAGTCCTTCTTGGCGGCCTCGACGAATCCGCAGGTGTTCACGACGGCGACGTCCGCGTCCGCGGCGTCCTCCACGAGATCCCAGCCGTCCGCCTCCAAACGGCCTGCGAGCTCCTCCGAGTCCACCTCGTTGCGGGCGCAGCCAAGAGTGACAAGTGCGACGGTACGGCGTTCAGGCATGGGCTCAAGACTACTTTGTCTCACTGACAGCCCACGTCGACGGGGTTGGCCGATCTTGGCCAACCCCGTACCGAACGCGTCCGAAGGGATCCCTCAGCCCGCCTGGGGGTCGCCCTTGGTGTACGTGAGCCGTTCCACGGCACCCGGCTCCCAGTCGTCGTCGATCTTCTTGCCGTTCACGTACAGCTGGATCGCCCCGGCGTCGCCGAGGACGAGGTTGATCTTCTCGCTGTCCTGGAAGGTCCGGGACTCGCCCTGCTCGAGCAGACCGTCGAACATCTGTCGGCCGTTGTGGTCCTTGGCGTGGATCCAGCTCTTGCCGTCGGCGGCGGTGACCTGGACGGTCACCTTGTCCTGGGGCGCGGCGGCGATCGCGCTGTCGGAGGGCGCGGGCTTCGGGGCCTCGGGCTTGTCGTTCTTCGGCGTGGGCGAGGGAGACGTGCTGGTCGAGGGCTTGGATCCCTCCGCGACCTGCGTCTTCGAGCCGTCGTCGCCATCACCCTTGAACGCGGTGAAGCCGACGAAGCCGACCACGGCGACGATCGCGGCGACCATGGCGGCGGTCCAGTTCGGCCCGCGCCGCTCCGGACGGATGCGTTCCGCCTCGAACAGCGGTGCGGCCGGCGTGGGAGCCGGACGGCCGCCGTGGGCGTCGTCGTACTGGGCCAGCAGCGGGGCGGGATCGAGGTGGACAGCCTTGGCCAGCGTGCGGATGTGCCCCCGCGCGTACACATCCCCACCACACGGAGTGAAATCGTCCGCCTCGATGGCGTGCACGATGGGGAGGCGGACGCGGGTGGCACTACTGACATCGTCGACGGTCAGCCCGGCCGCGATGCGCGCCTGTTGGAGGGCGCGGCCGATGGAGGGGCGGGCTTCCTCACGGTCGTCTTCGAACGGACGCTCGTCTTCAGGGGAGTTGCCGATGGACACGGGGGCGCCTTTCGAGCGTTTTAGCCGCCTGTGCTGGAGGTTCAGTCTATGGGGGGTACGAAAGGGTGAGGCAACCGGGCGGTGGGACTTTGTACGCCATCGGTATGGCCGGACACGCCGATGGTGGGGCAGCAGCATTTCGCTTCCCTCAACTTGACGTACGCCGAAGGGAAACGGTTGCTCAATGATCCCTTACGGGTGGGTCACGATCGAACACCCGCCTTGGCCTTCTCTTTAAGCCTCCCCGCGGATCACCGCGAGCACTCCGTCCAGCTCGTCAGGCTTCACAAGAACATCACGAGCCTTTGAGCCTTCGCTCGGTCCGACGATCCCCCGGGACTCCATCAGGTCCATGAGGCGCCCGGCCTTGGCGAAGCCGACCCGCAGCTTGCGCTGGAGCATCGAGGTCGACCCGAACTGGGTGGAGACGACCAGCTCGGCCGCCTGGCACAGCAGGTCGAGGTCGTCGCCGATCTCCTCGTCGATCTCCTTCTTCTGCTTGGTGCCCACGGTGACGTCGTCCCGGAAGACCGGCGCCATCTGGTCCTTGCAGTGCTGGACGACGGTGGCGACCTCCTCCTCGGTCACGAAGGCGCCCTGCATACGGGTGGGCTTGTTCTGCCCCATCGGCAGGTACAGGCCGTCGCCCTTGCCGATCAGCTTCTCGGCACCGGGCTGGTCGAGGATGACCCGCGAGTCCGCGAGCGAGGAGGTGGCGAAGGCCAGCCGCGAGGGCACGTTCGCCTTGATCAGACCGGTGACGACGTCCACCGACGGCCGCTGCGTGGCCAGCACCAGGTGGATACCGGCCGCGCGCGCGAGCTGAGTGATGCGCACGATCGCGTCCTCGACGTCCCGCGGCGCGACCATCATCAGGTCGGCGAGCTCGTCGACGATCACCAGCAGATACGGGTACGGCTGGAGCTCCCGCTCGCTGCCCTCGGGCGGCTTGACCTTGCCGTCCCTTATGGCCTGGTTGAAGTCGTCGATGTGCCGGTAGCCGTACGCCGCCAGGTCGTCGTAGCGCAGATCCATTTCCCGTACGACCCACTGGAGCGCCTCGGCGGCCCGCTTCGGGTTGGTGATGATCGGCGTGATCAGGTGCGGGATGCCCTCGTAGGCGGTCAGCTCGACGCGCTTGGGGTCGACCAGGACCATCCGGACGTCCTCGGGTGTCGCCCGGACCATGATCGACGTGATCAGGCAGTTGATGCAGGACGACTTGCCGGAACCGGTCGCACCGGCGACGAGGACGTGCGGCATCTTCGCGAGGTTGGCCATGACGTAGCCGCCCTCCACGTCCTTGCCGAGCGCGACGAGCATCGGATGGTCGTCCTCCGCGGCGGCGGCCAGGCGCAGCACGTCGCCGAGGTTGACCATCTCGCGGTCGGTGTTCGGGATCTCGATGCCGACGGCCGACTTGCCGGGGATCGGGCTGATGATCCGTACATCGGGGCTGGCGACGGCGTACGCGATGTTCTTGGTCAGCGCGGTGATCCGCTCGACCTTCACGGCGGGACCGAGCTCGACCTCGTAGCGCGTGACCGTCGGCCCGCGGGTGAAGCCGGTGACGGCGGCGTCGACCTTGAACTCGGAGAAGACGTTCGTCAGCGAGGCAACGACGGCGTCGTTGGCGGCACTGCGCGCCTTGCCGGGGCCGCCGCGCGTGAGGAGGTCGAGCGAGGGCAGCGCGTAGGTGATGTCGCCGGACAGCTGGAGCTGCTCGGCGCGCGGCGGCAGGTCGCGGGGGACCTCGGGCGCGGCCTTGGTGAGGTCCGCGACGCCCGCGTCCAGCTTCTCCTGCCTGGGCCGCGCCGCCGGCGACGGCACGGGACTCGGGGCCGGGGTGGGCGTCGTCTCCTCACGGTCCCCGACGGTGACGCCCTGGGTGAGGTCGGCGACGATCGGCGAGGGCGGCATGCCGTGCATCACGGCACCGTCGAGCGCGGCGGCGGCCGCCGCGGCGACGTCCACGGCGTCCATGGAACGGCCCATGTCGGGCTGCGGCACCGCGGAGCGCCGGGGGCGGCCACGACGCCGCGAGAGGGCCTCCTGCTCCGCGCTGTCGGGGTCGTACGCCTCGGGGGCGGAACCGCGCCTGCGGGTGCGGGCAGGGAGCGCCTCGCGCCACTGGTCGTCGTAGCGCTCGTCGTCCTCACCGAGCTCGTCCTCGGCCGGGTCGTGCACGACGCCGAGCCGCACCCCGAGCTCCCGCAGCCGTCGCGGGATGGCGTTGACCGGCGTGGCCGTGACGACCAGCAGCCCGAAGACCGTGAGCAGCACGAGCAGCGGTACGGCGAGGACCTCGCCCATCGTGTACGTCAGCGGGGTCGCCGCTCCCCAGCCGATGAGCCCGCCGGCGTCCCTTATCGCCTGCATGCCCTCACTGCGGGCGGGCGAGCCGCAGGCGATGTGGACCTGGCCGAGCACGCCGATGACGAGCGCGGACAGACCGATCACGATGCGGCCGTTGGCCTCGGGCTTCTCGGGATGCCGGATGAACCGTACGGCGATGACCGCGAGCAGTATCGGCACCAGCAGGTCGAGCCGTCCGAAGGCGCCGGTCACCAGCATCTCGACGAGGTCGCCGACGGGACCGCGCAGGCTCGACCAGGTACCGGCGGCGACGATCAGCCCGAGGCCGAGCAGCAGCAGCGCCACGCCGTCCTTTCGGTGGGCCGGGTCGAGGTTCTTGGCGCCCTGCCCTATGCCGCGGAACACGGCGCCGACGGCGTGCGCCAGCCCGAGCCAGAGCGCTCGCACGAGTCGGTAGATGCCCCCGGTGGGGCTGGGCGCCGGCTTCGGCGGCGCGGCCTTCTTCGCCGCTGCCTTCTTGGCGGGCGCCTTCTTCGCGGGTGCTTTCTTCGCTGCGGCCTTCTTCGCCGGAGCCTTCGCGGCGGCAGCCTTCTTCGCCGGCTGCTTCTTGGCTGCGGAGGGACGTGAGGCCATGGAGGTGAGGTTACCGGTGGAGAAGGCAGCGGACACGTGTGCCCACTGCTTCACCCGTTCGTGTCGCCCGTGAAAAGGCACGGAAGTGACGCACGCTCATACGCAACGGCACCCGTGTCACGCGTCAGTTCTGCGACGGCACCGTCGGCGAACTCCCGGTGCCCGGCTCCAGCGCGTCCAGCGCCCGCCGCAGTCCGGTGAGTTTGCGTTCGAGATGGGCCGCGGTGGCCACGGCCGCCGCGTCCGCGGACTCGTCGTCCAGTTGCTTGGAGAGGGCCTCGGCCTGCTCCTCGACCGCCGCCAGGCGCGCCGAAAGCTCGGCGAGCAGCCCCGCCGGCTCCTTCGTGTCGCCGACCGCGGCCTTGCCGCCGCCCTCCAACTGGAGCCGCAGCAGCGCCGCCTGCTCCCGCAGTTGGCAGTTCTTCATGTACAGCTCGACGAAGACGGAGACCTTGGCGCGCAGCACCCAGGGGTCGAACGGCTTGGAGATGTAGTCGACCGCGCCCGCCGCGTACCCGCGGAAGGTGTGGTGCGGTCCGTGGTTGATCGCGGTGAGGAAGATGATCGGGATGTCCCGGGTCCTCTCCCGCCGCTTGATGTGCGCGGCCGTCTCGAATCCGTCCATGCCCGGCATCTGGACGTCCAGCAGAATGACCGCGAAGTCGTCCGTGAGCAGTGCTTTGAGCGCTTCCTCCCCGGACGATGCCCGCACCAGCGTCTGATCGAGCGCAGAGAGGATGGCCTCCAGCGCCAGCAGATTCTCCGGCCGGTCATCGACCAGGAGGATCTTGGCCTTCTGCACCATGGCCCGCCCTCCTCGCCCCGGCGTGGGGCCTCCCCTGTCCGCAGGACTTGGGGTGACGCCGACCGGCGCCGCCCCAGGGGACGACTCCCTTTCGCCGCCCGTCCTTGTGCCGGTCATCGTAGCCGCACCCCGCCCGTCGCCACACCCTGTCACCGCGATGTCACTGTGCACGTAGCAGAAACGCAGCAGGAGACCAGAAGGTTCCCCGAATCCCGTACTTCTACACGATGTCGGCCACCCTGAGTCAGCAACTCGGGGCACCTGACGAAGGTTCCCGCCACATGGTCACGAAGTCCCGACAAAGCCCGCGCCTCCCCGTCACTCGCCACCCGTTCCGGCCCTCACTCACCGCGCATCCACTGCTGCATCACGGTCAGCAGATGATCCGGGTCGACCGGCTTGGTCACGTAGTCGGAGGCGCCCGATTCGATCGCTTTCTCCCGGTCGCCCTTCATCGCCTTGGCGGTCAGCGCGATGATCGGCAGTCCGGCGAACTGCGGCATCCTGCGGATCGCCGTGGTCGTCGCATAGCCGTCCATCTCGGGCATCATGATGTCCATCAGGACGACCGCCACGTCGTCGTGCTGCTCCAGGACCTCGATGCCCTCGCGGCCGTTCTCGGCGTACAGCACGGACAGACCGTGCTGTTCCAGGACGCTGGTCAGCGCGAAGACGTTGCGGATGTCGTCGTCGACGATGAGCACCTTCTCCCCGCCGAACCGGATGCCCCGGCGCGACTTGGGCGCGGACTCCTGCTCGGTGGCCGTGGGCCACCCCTCCTGCTCCGCGTGCCGCTGCTCGATCTCCTGAACGGGCCGCCGGCGGCGCCGGAAGAGCGCGGCCGCTCCGTTCTGCGTCTCCCGGTACGAGCGCACCTCGGCCGGGGTCTCGACCTCCACGTCGGACAGCTCCGTCGACAACTGGGGCAGCCCCGAGGCGGACGCCACCAGGTCGCCGGCCTCCAGGGAGGGCATGGCCTGCTGGTAGCCCTGCGGCGGCAGTTCACTCGGGTGCAGCGGCAAATACAGCGTGAAGGTCGAACCACGCCCCGGCTCGCTCTGCGCGTGGATCTCACCGCCGAGCAGCTGGGCGATCTCCCGCGAGATCGACAGCCCGAGACCGGTGCCGCCGTACTTGCGGCTGGTCGTCCCGTCCGCCTGCTTGAACGCCTCGAAGATCACCCGCATCTTGCTGGCCGCGATGCCGATACCGGTGTCGGTCACGGAGAACGCGATCAGGTCCGCGTCCGCGTCCCGCAGCGAACCGGTCTCCAGCAGCTGCTCCCTGATCGCCATCGGCACGTCCCGTCCGGCGGGCCGGATCACCAGCTCGACCGCACCGGAATCGGTGAACTTCACCGCGTTGGACAGCAGGTTGCGCAGCACCTGCAGCAGCCGCTGTTCGTCGGTGTGCAGCGTGGCGGGCAGTTCCGGCGAGACCCGTACGGACAGGTCGAGGCCCTTCTCCGCGGTCAGCGGCCGGAAGGTGGCCTCCACGTAGTCCACGAGCTGCACGAGCGCGATACGCGTCGGGGAGACGTCCATCTTGCCCGCCTCGACCTTCGACAGGTCGAGGATGTCGTTGATCAGCTGGAGCAGGTCGGATCCGGCACCGTGGATCGTCTCGGCGAACTCGACCTGCTTCGGCGAGAGGTTGCCCTCCGCGTTGTCGGCGAGCAGCTTGGCCAGGATCAGCAACGAGTTCAGCGGCGTCCGCAGCTCGTGCGACATGTTGGCGAGGAACTCGCTCTTGTAGCGCATCGACACCGCGAGCTGCTCGGCACGCTCCTCCAGGACCTGCCGCGCCTCCTCGATCTCGGTGTTCTTCACCTCGATGTCACGGTTCTGCTGGGCCAGCAGCTCGGCCTTCTCCTCCAGCTCGGCGTTGGACGCCTGGAGGGCCTTCTGCCGGTTCTCCAGCTCCGCCGACCGCTCTCGCAGTTGCTCGGTCAGCTCCTGCGACTGCTTCAGCAGCACCTCGGTCTTGGTGTTGACGGAGATGGTGTTGACGCTGGTCGCGATCATCTCGGCGATCTGGTTGAGGAAGTCCTTCTGGATCTGCGTAAAGGGAGTGAAGGAGGCCAGCTCGATGACGCCGAGCACCTTGCCCTCGAACAGCACCGGAAGGACGATCACTTGCGCGGGCGGCGCCTCGCCGAGGCCCGAGGAGATCTTCAGATAGCCGCTGGGCGCGTTCTCCACCAGGACCGTGCGCTTCTCCTGGGCGGCCGTCCCGATGAGCGCCTCACCGGGCCGGAAGGACGTCGGCATGGATCCCATCGAGTAGCCGTACGACCCCAGCATGCGCAGCTCGTACGCGTCCTCGCTCTCGGCGCTGATGTCCTTGCCGTCCAGGAGCGGCATCGCGAGGAAGAACGCGCCGTGCTGCGCGGACACCACCGGCGTCAGCTCGCTCATGATCAGCGAGGCCACGTCCGCCAGATCTCGGCGGCCCTGCATCAAGGCGGAGATGCGGGCGAGGTTGCCCTTGAGCCAGTCCTGCTCCTTGTTGGCGATCGTGGTGTCGCGCAGGTTGGCGATCATCTTGTTGATGTAGTCCTGGAGTTCCTGGATCTCCCCGGACGCGTCCACGTCGATCTTCAGGTTCAGGTCGCCGCGGGTCACCGCGGTCGCCACGCGCGCGATGGCACGCACCTGCCGGGTCAGGTTCCCGGCCATCTCGTTCACGGACTCGGTCAGGTCCCGCCAGGTGCCGTCGACGTCACGCACGCGTGCCTGGCCGCCCAGCTGGCCTTCCGTGCCCACCTCACGGGCGACCCGGGTGACCTCCTCGGCGAAGGAGGACAGCTGGTCGACCATCGTGTTGATCGTCGTCTTGAGTTCGAGGATCTCGCCCCGGGCATCGATGTCGATCTTCTTCGTCAGGTCACCCTTGGCGATGGCCGTCGTGACCATGGCGATGTTCCGCACCTGGCCGGTCAGGTTGGACGCCATCTGGTTCACGGACTCGGTGAGGTCCTTCCAGGTACCGGCCACACCGGGCACCCGCGCCTGGCCGCCCAGGATGCCGTCCGTGCCCACCTCGCGGGCCACCTTGGTGACCTGGTCGGCGAACGAACTCAGCGTCTTCACCATGGTGTTGAACGTGTCGGCGAGCTGCGCGACCTCGCCGCGCGCCTCGATCGTCACCGTCCGGGTCAGGTCGCCGTTGGCGACCGCCGAGGCGACCTGGGAGATGTTCCGCACCTGCACGGTCAGGTTGTTGGCCATGAGGTTGACGTTGTCGCTCAGGTCCTTCCAGATGCCCACGACACCGGGCACATGCGCCTGTCCGCCCAGGATTCCCTCGGTGCCCACCTCACGGGCCACCCGGGTCACCTGCTCGGCGAAGGACGACAGCTGGTCCACCATCGTGTTCACGGTGCTGACGAGTTCGAGGATCTCGCCCTTCGCGTCGACGGTGATCTTCTTCGACAGGTCGCCCTTGGCGACCGCGGTCGTGACCTCGGCGATGTTGCGCACCTGGATGGTCAGGTTGTTCGCCATGCCGTTCACGGACTGCGTGAGGTCCTTCCAGGTGCCGGAGACACCCTGCACCTCGGCCTGGCCGCCGAGGATGCCGTCCGTGCCCACCTCACGGGCCACCCGGGTGACCTCTTCGGCGAAGGAGGACAGCTGGTCCACCATCGTGTTCAGGGTGTTCTTCAGCTCCAGGATCTCGCCGCGCGCGTCCACGGTGATCTTCTGGGACAGGTCACCCCGGGCCACCGCCGTGGCGACCTGCGCGATGTTGCGCATCTGGTCCGTCAGGTTGGACGCCATGCCGTTCACGGAGTCGGTCAGATCCCGCCACACACCGGCCACGCCGGGCACCTGCGCCTGGCCGCCCAGGCGGCCCTCGGTGCCCACCTCACGGGCCACCCGGGTCACCTGGTCGGCGAAGGCGGACAGCTGGTCGACCATCGTGTTGATGGTGTTCTTCAGCTCCAGGATCTCGCCGCGCGCGTCGACGTCGATCTTCTGGGACAGGTCACCACGGGCCACGGCCGTCGTCACCTGGGCGATCTGCCGCACCTGCGAGGTGAGGTTGCCGCCCATGAAGTTGACGGAGTCGGTGAGTTCCTTCCACGTACCGGACACCCCCGGTACGACGGCCTGACCGCCCAGCCGGCCCTCCGTGCCCACGTCCCGGGCCATCCGCGTCACCTGGTCTGCGAAGGACGACAGCTGGTCCACCATCGTGTTCACGGTGTTCTTCAGCTGGAGCATCTCGCCCGAGACGTCCACGGTGACCTTCTGCGACAGATCACCGTTGGCCACGGCCGTCGTCACCTGCGCGATGTTCCTCACCTGTCCGGTGAGGTTCCGGAACGCCGTGTTGACGGAATCCGTCAGGTCCTTCCACGTACCGGCGGCCCCGAGCACCTCCGCCTGGCCACCCAGTTCGCCCTCGACGCCGACCTCGCGTGCCACCCGCGTCACCTCGGCACTGAACGCGGACAGCTGGTCCACCATCGTGTTGACGGTGTTCTTCATCTCCAGCATCTCGCCGGCCACGTTGACGGTGACCTTCTGCGACAGATCACCGCTGGCCACGGCCGTCGTCACCTGCGCGATGTCCCGCACCTGCGTGGTGAGGTTCCTGAAGACCGTGTTCACCGAATCGGTGAGGTCCTTCCACACACCGGCCACACCGGGCACCTGCGCCTGACCGCCCAGCTTGCCCTCGGTACCCACCTCGCTGGCCACCCGCGTGACCTCGTCCGCGAAGATCCGAAGCGTCTCGGTCATCTGGTTGATCGTGTCGGCGAGCTGCGCGATCTCGCCGCGCGCCGAGACCGTCACCTTCTGGGAAAGGTCACCGCTGGCGACCGCGGTCGTCACCTGGGAGATGCCCCGCACCTGGGCCGTCAGGTTGCCGGCCATCAGGTTCACCGAATCGGTGAGGTCCTTCCACACACCGGCCACACCCGGCACCTGCGCCTGACCGCCCAGCTCGCCCTCGACGCCCACCTCACGCGCGACGCGGGTCACCTCGGAGGAGAACGACGACAGCTGGTCCACCATCGTGTTGACGGTGTTCTTCAGCTCCAGCATCTCGCCGGCCACATGAACCGTGACCTTCCGGGACAAGTCACCCTTGGCGACTGCCGTGGTCACCAACGCGATGTCCCGCACCTGGGCCGTCAGCCGGTACGCCATCGTGTTGACGGACTCAGTCAGATCCTTCCAGGAACCGGACATACCGCGCACCCGCGCCTGACCGCCCAGCTTGCCCTCGGTACCCACCTCACTGGCCACACGCGTGACCTCGTCGGTGAACGTCGACAGCTGGTCGACCAGGTTGTTGACGGTCCGCCCGACCTTCAGGAACTCCCCGCGCAACGGATGCCCGGTACCGTCCGGCGCCTGCGTCCGCAGCTCCATACGCGGCGACAGATCACCCTCGGCCACCGCGGACAGCACCCGGCTGACCTCGGAGACAGGCCGTACGAGATCGTCGACCAGCGCGTTCGAGTTGTCGATCGCCGTCGCCCAGGAGCCCTCACAGGCGCCGGTTTCCAGCCGTTCCGTGAGCTTTCCCTCACGGCCCACCATGCGCCGCACCCGGGACAATTCGCCCGTCAAATGCAGATTACGGTCGGCGACCTCGTTGAAAACCGCCGCGATCTCGGTCATCACGCCGTCGCCGGACACCGTGAGCCGCTTGCGGAAGTTCCCGTCGCGCATCGCCACGAGAGCCACCAGCAGCCGGTCCAGGGCAGCCGAGTCCACCGTGGTGGTACCGCCTCGCGCCTTGCGCTGGTTACTTGGGGACTGCCCGCCCTTCGAGCGCGTCTTCGTGCCCCGCGTCGCTGCGCCAGACTCCACTGTGTCCCTCCCGCAGGGGTCGACCGTTACTGCTGTGTCGGGTACTACTGCTCGGCGTACCGGTTACTGCTGTTACTGCTGCGTATTCCTGCCCGATCCATCAGGTCACACCCTGGGGCTGCTGCCCACCATGTGCAAACCACACCCAGCCTGCCAGTACCTTCACCAGAAGCTTGCCCAGTGTTTCACCCTGGCTGAACCAGGCCATAACAGTTCGGCAGCTTCGCACATCGTCCGCACACCCTCCGGACGGAAACACTGCGGACCGGCATCCGCGTGGACGGGGAAGGTAAGTAACCTTGCATGCGGCTGTCCAGCCGAGCCGGTCCGTCCGGCCTGGGCGGTGGCACGAGCACGAGCGGGCATCGGAGGGCGGCCGCACACATGACCACCGGACTGATCCCCGGGGGACAGCCCCCGGACCCCCGGCCGACGGGCGGCCTGCCGCATCAGCGGCAGGAGCCGCCGGTCGACCAGGCAGCCCTGCACGCCGACAACCGGTCGAGGAGTTCTGTGATCACCGCGCGCGCGGCCGCCAGCTTCGAGCCCGTCGGGCGATCGGTCGCGAGCGCCCGCTCCTTCGTCCGCGACACCCTCCAGGGCTGGGGCTTCGCCGACATCGTCGACGACGCCGTCGTCCTCACCAGCGAACTGGTGACCAACGCCGTGGTGCACGCGGGCACGTCCGCGGACGTGTTGTGCCTACGGAGTGACGACGGCGTACGGATCGAGGTCGCCGACCGCTACCCGGAACGCGAGATCCCCCTCCAGGGCCAGGCCGTCAACATGGGCAACCCCGACCGCGAGGGCGGCCGCGGCCTCCAGCTGTGCGCGGCCCTGTCCGGCCGCTGGGGCGTCGAGTACACCCCCACGCACAAGCAGGTCTGGTTCCAACTCGACCTCCCCGAACGCCCGGTGGGCACCCGCGCCGCGGGCCCCTCCCTCCCCGCCGACCTCCTCCCCCTCGCCGACGGCCGCGTCCGCGTCGCCGTCGTCCAGATCGACCGCACGGGCGCCATCACGTCCTGGAACGAGGACGCCGAGGAACTCTTCGGCTACACCGCCGACCTGATCATCGGCAAACCGCTCACCGACCTCGCGGCCTGGCCGCACACCCCCGGCACCAGCACCGGCATCGCCGAGGCCCTCCGCCTCTCCCGCTGGGAGGGCAGCTACGGCATAAGGGACTCCAACGGCCGCGTCACCTCCGTGTACGCCTCCCACCTGCGGGTCCGCGACACCGCGGGCGAGCCCTCCACGGTCTGCCTCCTCGTCCGCGACCACGAACGGGCCGTACTCCAGACGCCGTTGCGGGTCCCCGCCGACTCCACGTCCTCGTCCGACGGCCAGAGCACCGACCCCTTCGAGGTGTTCATCGGCTCCCCGGCCCCGGACGACCTCGACGGCCTCCTCCAGCGCACGGTCGAACGCGCACGCGACATGCTCGACGGCGACTCCGCCTTCCTGCTCCTCGCCACCGACGACGAGACCGAACTGGAGGTCCGCGCCTCCACCGGCCTGCCCTCCGCCCGCCAGCGCTTCGCCCGCGTCCCCGTGGAGGCGGGCCCCGGCCGCTACGGCTCGGCCCGCATGCCGGCCGTCCACGACGACCTCACGGCCGTCCCCGGCGCCGTCCCGCTGCTGAGCGGCACCGGCATGCGCTCGGTCGTCACCGTCCCCCTCAAGGTCGAGGGCCGCCTCACCGGCTCCCTCGGCGTCGCCGCCGAGTCCCCCGGCAGATACTCGAACGAAGAGGCCCTACGGCTCCAGTTCGCCGCCGACCGCATCGCGCTGGCGGTCGAGTCGGCCCGCCTGGGCGAACTGGAACGCCTGCGCCGAGGCTCGCTCAGCTTCCTCGTCGAAGCCTCCGACCTCCTCGCCGGCACCCTGGACCGCGACCAGACCCTCGCCCTCATGGCGCAGATGACGGTCCCCACCCTCGCCACCTGGTGCGCGGTCTACACGATCGCCGACCAGGCCTCCGACCCCTACCTGTCGTACGTCCTGCACGAGGACGAGGAACTCATCGACGGCATCAAGTCGTTGCTGTCGAAGATCCAGCCTCCGGACCCGGTCCCCACCCCCGGCGCCCGCGTCTGGTCGGCCCCCGGCGAGGCGGCCCACCAGGCGGCCCTGCGCAGCTCCATGCGCAGCCTCGGCCTCAGTGGCGGCCCGACCCACCAGATCGCCTCCGGCATCGGCCCCACGCTCGCCACGGCCTCCGCCGTCGGCGGCGAGACCGTCGTCCTGCCACTGGTCGCGCGCAACCGCGTCATCGGCATGCTGACCCTCGGCAAGCCCACGGACGAGCACTTCCGCCAGGAAATCCTGGAACTGGCCGAGGACTTGTCCCGCCGAGCCGCCCTGGCCCTGGACAACGCCCGCCTCTACTCCGAGCGCACAGCCATCAGCCAGTCCCTCCAGCGCAGCCTCCTGCCGCCCGAGCTCCCCGAGATCGGCGGCGTCGAGGTCGAGGTCATCTACCGCGCGGCCGGCGAGGGCAACGAGGTCGGCGGCGACTTCTACGACCTCTTCCCCATCCGCGACGGCGCCTACGGCTTCGCCATCGGCGACGTCTGCGGCACCGGCCCGAACGCGGCGGCGGTCACGGGCCTGGCCCGCCACGCCCTCAGGCTGCTCGCTCGCGAGGGCCTGAGCGGCCCGGCGGTCCTGGAGCGCCTCAACTCCGCCATCCTCGACGAGGGAGCCCGCAGCCGCTTCCTGACACTCCTCTACGGCGAGCTGTGGCCCCAGGAGGACGGCAGCGCCCAGCTGAAGGTGGTCTGCGCCGGCCACCCCCTCCCGCTGCGCCTCCGCCAGGACGGCACGGTCGAACCAGCCGCGGAGCCGCAGCCGCTCCTCGGCGTCATCGAGGACCTGGAGCTCTACGAGCAGGCGGTCACCCTGGACCCGGGCGACGTCCTCCTGTGCGTCACGGACGGCGTCACCGAACGCCGCGAGGGCGCCCGCATGTTGGGCGACGACGGCCTCGCCGAGGTCCTCAGCACCTGCACCGGCCTCACCGCGGGCGCGGTCGCCGCCCGCATCATGCGCGCGGTCGAACGCTTCGCGTCGGACGCCCCCTCCGACGACATGGCGATCCTCGCGATGCGTGTCCCGGGCCTCCAGAAGGACTGACGGGAATCCACCAGGGCAAGCGAAAGGCCTCCGCCCGAAAGGGCGGAGGCCTTTTGTTCTGGAGCCCCCAAACGGAATCGAACCGTTGACCTTCTCCTTACCATGGAGACGCTCTGCCGACTGAGCTATGGGGGCCTGTCGCCCTACGAGGTTTCCCCCGCGGCAACGAAATAGATCATACCCCGAACAGACCCGTGCTCCCAACTGCGCTCACCCGGACACACGGTCCCTCAGAACGCCGGCTGAAGCAGTCCTCCCAGGGCGTTGCAGGCACCCACGATCCGCTGCATGTCCCGCTTGGTCAGCGAGGCGTCCACCGGCAGAGCGAGCGTGTCGTCGGCCGCCCGCTCGGTCTCCGGCAGGGACACACACCGACGGAACTCCGGCAGCCGATGCACGGGCGTCTTCACCGGCACCCGGCACTCGACTCCCCTGGCCCGCACGGCCCGAGCGAACGCGTCCCGGTCCGGCCGCCCATTCCCAGGCACCCGCACCACGTACTGCTGGTAGGTGTGCCCAACAGCCCCTTCAGGCGTCCGCACCCCCCTCAACTTCGCGTCGAGATAAGCGGCCCGCTCCCTGCGCTGAGCGACCTCGTCGTACGGCGCCTCGGACTCGCCCTCCTGGAGCACGAGCAGCCCGTGCCGCTCCCCCACGCCCAACAGCCCGATCATGTCGGCCGGCCGGCCGAAGCGATGGACGACGACAACGGCCGCCGTCCGCGGAGTCACGGCCGCCTCGACAGTGGAGGCGTCCAAGCAGTACGTCAGGGGATCTATGTCGGCGAACACCGGCAGCGCACCGGCCAGAACCACGGCCTCGGCGACTTCCATGTTCCCGAAGGCCGGTACGACAACCTCGTCACCGATACCGACGCCGGCAGCCCGGAGCATTGCAGCAGTACCCATGCTTGGGATGCTGAGCGCGCAACGTGAACTTCAAGTGACGCACAACAAAAAAGGGTTGGTCCCTGAACCGAAGTTCAGGGACCAACCCTTTGAATAATTGTTCGGCGGCGTCCTACTCTCCCACAGGGTCCCCCCTGCAGTACCATCGGCGCTGTAAGGCTTAGCTTCCGGGTTCGGAATGTAACCGGGCGTTTCCCTCACGCTATAACCACCGAAACACTATG
>NZ_JAIHON010000013.1 GCF_021173675.1 Streptomyces lincolnensis
TCGCGGGCGATGCCGCCGCCGTGGGCGTTGACGGAGACCGGCCCGATACCGCCTCGCGGGTCGCGGCAGGGAGCGACGAGCAGGACGCTGCGGAGGCGGAAGCTCCGGTCATGATCCACTGACCCGGGCCCGCGGCCGGTGCCGCACGGCGTCCTTCTAGCGCGGGTCCGCCCGCCCTCTTCTCCCAGAGGGCGGGCGGACCCGCGTCATGCGGCGGACGGCCTAACACGAACCGAGCGCGGCGAAGGCCTCGTCGAGCAGGCCGATGAGGTCGAGTGCGCCGTCGGAGGCGGTCCAGTGATCCAGGGCGATGTCGAGGCAGTCGAGAGCGGCGGCGGCTTTCACCGTCATGCCGACGGCGACGGAACCCGGGGATCCTCCACGCTCCGCCAGTGCCTGGGCCAGCGCCGGGCGCCAGCCGTGCTGCTTCTCCAGTTGCCGAGCGCACAGCGCGGGCGTGCTGCGGACCAGCTTGGTCGTCGCCAGGGCTGCGTCCGGGTCCTGACGGTACTGCTCGATGACCGTGTCCAAAGCACGGCGCAGCGCGGTCCAGTCGTCCTCGTCGGCGGGCCGGCTGCGCAGCGCGTCGGCAACCTGGGCGCCGTGCGCGTCGAAGACGCTGAGGACGGCCTCCTCCTTGGTACCGAAGTAGCGCAGGAACGTACTGCGGGACACCCCTGCGGCCGAAGCGAGATCGTCCAGGGTGACGTTGTCGAAACCGTTGCGCAGGAACAACTCGAAGGCCACCTGCGCCAGTTCGGCCCGGACGGCGGCCCGCGCGATGTCCCGCGTCCTGGTTCGTCCTGATGCTCGCATCTCGCGATCCTATCCTTCCCGCGGCCTTCGATTGCATCACTGAACTTCAGTAACTAGTCTGAAACTCAGTTTCACAAAAGGCTCTCTATACCGTCAGGATTCCTTGGTCCACGGGCGCCCGGTGTCCGACGCCGGATGCCCGGTTCCCGGTGCCCGTGCTCAGAAAGGCCCCCATGACCGTCTTGCGCAGCGTGGACGTCGACATCCCCACCCCGGACGGATCCGCCGACGCCTACCTGGTCCACCCCGACGACGGCGCCCGCCACCCGGCCGTCCTGCTCTACATGGACGCTTTCGGGCTGCGCCCGCATCTGCGGGCGATGGCGGACCGCCTTGCGTCGGCCGGCTACACCGTCCTGGTGCCCAACGTCTTCCACCGCTACGGGCGAGCACCTGTGGTGGAGCTGCCCGAGTTCATCAACCCCGCCGAACGCCCGGAGATCATCCAGAGCCTCCGCCCGGCAGCGCAGACACTGACCCCCGAGGCCGCCATGCGGGACGCCGGTGCCCACCTGGACTGGCTGGCGGCCTCCCCGCTGACCTCCGACGGCCTGGCCGGCGTGGTCGGCTACTGCATGGAGCGGGCCTGGCGCTGCGCACCGCCGGCTGTCACCGGGACCGGGTTGCCGCGGCGGCCGGCTTTCACGGCGCTCATCTAGCGACCGACGCCCCGGAGAGCCCTCACCTGCTCGCCGACCGCATCACGGCCGAGCTGTACTTCGGCCACGCGGACCAGGACTCCACCAATCCACCCGAACAGATCGACCGCCTGGACAAGGCGCTCACGGCCGCAGGCGTCCGCCACCGCACCGAGGTATACACCGGCGCCCACCACGGCTTCAGCCTGGCCGACACCGCCATGCACAACGCCGAGGCCACAGAACGGCACTGGACGGCCCTGCTGGACCTCTTCGGAAGCGCCCTCCCCGCCGCTTCCATCACGCCGTAGTCCCTGAGCCGGGCCGAGGGTCGCACCCGCGCCCACTCGTCACGATTTCGGCAGTCAAAAGAAACGGAGCCACCAAGCATGTCCACCAAGACCCTCGGCCTCATCGGCAGCGGAATGATCGGCAGTGCTCTGGCCAGACTGGCCGTCGCCGCCGGCCTGGACGTCGTCCTGAGCAACTCCCGGGGCCCCGAGACCCTCGCCGACCTGGTCGCGGAGCTCGGTGACCACGCCCGCGCTGCCACGCCGCAGGAGGCGGCGCGCGCCGGTGACCTCGTGGTGGCGACCATCCCGCTGAAGGCCTACGAGCAGCTGCCCGCCGCCGCTCTGGCCGACAAGACGGTGATCGACACGATGAACTACTACCCGGACCGCGACGGCGCCATCGCCGGCCTGGACACCGGCGACTCGACCTCAAGTGAACTCGTGCAGCGCCACCTCGCCGACTCCCGCGTCGTCAAGGCGTTCAACAACATCGACTTCCGCCGCCTGTCCACCGGCGCCCGCCCCTCCGGCGCCCCCGATCGCAGTGCCCTGCCCCTCGCCGGCGACGACCCGGCAGCCAAAGTGGAGGCGGCACGCTTGCTGGACGCCCTCGGCTACGACGCGGTCGACATCGGCACCCTCACCGACAGCTGGCGCAGCCAGCCGGGCACCCCTGTCTACGTCCAGCCGTACATGGCCGAGCGGCCGGAGGGGCTGAGCCAGGAAGAGGCTGAGCGCTGGTTCTTCCAGACGCCGGGTGTGCCGTTGCCTGCCGATCGGGTGAAGGAGCTGGTCGACGCCGCCACTCGCTGAACCGCAGTTGGTCGAATGGGAATGGGGTCTTTCAGGAGACCTGCCCGGCCCGGTTGGACAGAAGGGGCAAAGGCTGACAAGGGTCGACGGCAGTTGCGGGCTGCGTGGTCAAGGCTCGTCCATGGCGACACCCTGCCGAAGAGCCTGCACGGTCGTCGACATCTTCCCCCGGGCCACGCAGTACAAGGAGACCGCCGGGAGCCGGGGCCCGGTCTGCCACCACTGATGGACGTGGAGGCAGACCGGGGAACGCACGAGGCGTGAATCACTCAGTCCACAAGCTCGGCCTCTCACGGCCGAGATCGAAATGATGACCGTGATATCTCCGGAAGGCTCTGGAAGAACCCTCGGATGTCGGCGACCAGCAGATCGGGCTGCTCCATGGCGGGGAAGTGGCCGCCGCGGTCGAATTCGGACCAGTGTGTGATGGTGTTGGCGGCCTCTGCGAACCGGCGGACGGACAGGCTGAGATCCTTGGGGAAGACCGCGACACCGGTCGGGGTGGGGGAGGGCTCCACCGGCCGCACCCGGGCGGCCAGGGACTCGTAGTACAGGCGGGCTGCGGAGCCGGCCGTGCCGGTGAGCCAGTAGACCATGACGTTGGTGAGCATTTGGTCGCGGTCCACGGCGTCCTCGGGTATGTCGGCGGAGTCTGTCCAGTCCCTGAACTTCTCCACGATCCAGGCCAGTTGTCCGACCGGTGAGTCGTGCAGGGCGTAGGCGAGTGTCTGCGGCCGAGTGGACTGGATGGCTGCGTAGCCGAAGAGCTCACGCTGGTATCGCTGCCCGTGCTGGAGCCGCCGCTGCTCTTCCTCGGTGTAGGGCTCCAGGCCTGGCTGGGGAGGCATGCCGATCATGGTGACGTGTAGGGCCGCGGCATGTTCGGCGTCGATTCGGCCCAGTTCTCGCGTGATGGCCGAGCCCCAGTCACTGCTGTGGGCCCCGTAACGGGTGTAGCCGAGCCGGCTCATCAGCTCTGCCCAGGTCCGGGCGACGCGCTCGACGTTCCAGCCCTTCTCGCGGGTGGGGCCCGAGAAGCCGTAGCCGGGTATGGAGGGGACGACGACCTGGAAGTCCTCGCTCAACGGCTCGATGATGTTGAGGAGTTCGACGAGGGAGCCGGGCCAGCCGTGGGTGGCGATCAGCGGCAGGGCGTCGGGGTTCGCCGAACGAACGTGCAGGAAGTGCACGTTCTGGCCGTCGACTCGGTGGTGAACTGCGGGAAGGAGTTCAGGCGTTTTTCGTGGACGCGCCAGTCGTAGGGGTGCCGCCAGTAGTCTGCCAGCTCTTTGATGTAGTTGAGGGGGATGCCGTACTCCCAGCCGACGCCGGGGAGTTCGTCGGGCCAGCGGGTGCGGTCGAGGCGGTCGTGCAGGTCGTCCAGCTGGGATTGGGGGATGTCGATGCGGAAGGGGGTGATCGCGGTCATGTGGGGGGCCTTTCCTGGTTCGGGCCGGGCGGTGGCGAGGCCGGAGGCGCGACCGCCCGGCGACGGTGGCGGGTGGTGGTCCACAGTCAACGTCCGCGTCCGCTGAAGGCGGTTGCTGCCGAGGTGGCCCGGTGCTGGTCGGCGAGGGCGGGTACCCGGACGCCGACCCCGGTTTGTGGTCTTCCGTGATCCGCCCCGGTATGGCAGCGACGGGGCACATCGGCATCACGCGCTCGAACGCGTGCCCTGGTCGGGGTCGGGTGCCGCAGTCACCGCGTCGTCGGTCTTCTCAGGCAGGTCGAGGCTGCTGCGCAGGTTGACTGGTTTGAGCAGGACGGCGGCGATGACGGCGAGAAGGGCTGCGGCGGCCGCGAGGAGGAAGATGTGTGCTGTCGCGTCGCCGTACGCGAGGCGGATGATCTCCTGCACCGCGGCAGAGTTCGAGTCCGCGCCGGACAGCCCGGCGGAGGCAAGACCGCTTGCGGTTCCGTCCTCGACCTGCCGGGCCAGGATCGCGCCGAGGACGGCGACGCCGATCGTGCCGCCGAGGGAGCGGAAGAACGTCACCGTGGAGCTCGCCGCCCCGACGTCCTTCAGTGGCACGGTGTTCTGCACGGCGAGTACGAAGTTCTGCAGGGTCATGCCGACGCCCATCCCGACACACAGCATCGACACGGCCAGGAGGACCATGGGGGTCTTGTTGTCGATGACGCCGAGGCCCGCGCAGCCGACCGTGAGCAGTGCGGCGCCGGTGATGAGGAACGGCTTGATCTTCCCGCTCCGGCTGATCAGCCGGCCGGCGACGATGGAGGCGATCAGGATGCCGGCCATCATCGGAATGGTCAGCAGGCCGGCTTCGGTGGGGGTGCGGCCGCGGCTGAGCTGGAAGTACTGGCTGAGGAAGACCGAGGCGCCGAACATGGCCGTACCGACGGCCAGGCTGCCGAGAATCGCCAGTGCCGTGGTGTGCTGCCGCACGATGGCGAGCGGGACGATCGGTTCGGTGGCGTGCTTCTCCACCCACGCGGCGGCGGCGAGCAGGGCCAGCCCGCCGGACAGCATGGCGGCGGTCTGCCAGGAGGCCCAGGCAAAGGAGCCGTCGACGAAGGACACCCAGATGAGCAGGACACTGACCCCGGTAGCGATCAGGGTGGCCCCCAGATAGTCGATCCGCACGTTCTCCCGGCGCAGCACAGGAAGGTTCAGCGTCCGCTGGAGCAGGAGGAACGCGACGGCGGAGAGCGGAATGGCGATGAAAAAGCTCCACCGCCAGCCCAGCCACGAGGTGTCGACGATGACACCGCCGAGGAGCGGCCCACCGATGGTCGACGTCGAGGTGGTGCCGCTCAGGTAAGCGCTGTAACGGCCGCGTTCGCGAGGCGGGATGGTGGCGGCGATGGCGATCTGGACGAGCGCCTGGACACCTCCCACGCCGACGCCCTGGAGGGCCCGCGCGGCGATCAGCTGACCGCCCGTCTGGCTGATCCCGCACGCCACGGTACCGAGCACGAAGATGACAATGGAGACCTGGAGAAGGGTCTTCTTGCTGAAGAGGTCGGCGAGTTTGCCCCAGATCGGAGTCGTCGCCGTCGTGGTGAGGAGGGTCGCGGTGACGACCCACGTGTACTGGGTCTGTGTCCCGTGCACGTCTTCGATGATCTTCGGCAGCGCGCTGGAGACCACCGTACTGCTGAGTGTCGAGACGAAGAGCGCGAGGAGCAGGCCACTGAGCACCTTCAGTACCTGACGACGGGACGTGGGGGACGCCTCCGTGAGCGTCGACTCGTTCACTGTGCTCCTCGACGGGTTTCAGATCACCGGTTTGCTGTGTGTCGCGCTCGACGCGTGCAGGGAGGACATCGCAGCCGCGGCGCCGGAGAACAACAGGACGCTCACCTGACGTCAGGGCAGAGGGGTGCGCGGGCGAGGACGGGCGTCGACCTTCGCGCACCCCCGCGGCAGGCAGGCGTGCGGGGAATCAGGAGCGCGCGGCCTGCGCGTTCCCGATGAGCGGGCGGTCCAGCGCGTCGGCCGTGCGTCCGAGGAGCTGCAGGTTGCGGGCGCCGAAGTCGACCAGCAGCGGGTGCCCGGAGATGTACCGCGCCGCATGGGAGTTGAGGAACACGACGGCGTCCGCCATTTCCTCCGGCGTGGCCAGACGCTGGTTCAGGCCGGCACGCGACTCAAGCGATGCGCGTCCGCCGGCCATCACGGCGAAGTCCGACGTCAGACCGGTCTCGGTGCTCGTCGGGAGCACGGCGTTCACCCGGATGCCGCGGCTCCCGAGTGCGGTGGCGCTGTGCGCCATGAACAGGTTGAGCACCCGCTTCGAGAGGGGATAGGCGGCCGGCCCGGGCTGGTCCTTGAGACCGAGTCCCTCGATCGCCGCGACGATGGCGTCCCACCCGTCGACGTGGATCAGTCCTTCGAGTTCTTCCTGGTAGCGCTCCCAGTTGATGCCGCCCGTGGAGGTCACATAGACGATGGCGCCGCCGTCGCCCATCCGCGTCTCCAGGTACGCGTCCGAGATGTACTTGTTGGCGCCGAAGTTGATTAGCAGGGTCGTGTTGTAATCGTGCTGGAGACCCGAGACTCCGGCCACGCCGAAGAACGTGTCAATGTGCTCGGGGAGCTTCGCGAACGCCCGGTCGATGTCGTCGCGTACCGCCAGGTTCGCCTGGATCGCGGAGGCGAGACCTGGCAGCTCGGTCGGGGCGTAGTCGATGGCGTGGACATGCGCGCCCAGTTCGACGAGGCGCTTCGCCGTCGCTCTGCCGATCCCGGAGGCGGCGCCGGTCACGACCGCGGTCTTGCCGGTGTACTGAAGGTAGTCGTCCACGTTTCCGGTTCCTCTCATCCGCGCCTGGTGGCGGGCGCGGATCTGCCGTGTGTGGGGGAGGGGGTGGGTCAGGAAAGGGGGAGTGAAGGAGCAGACCCGATGGTCTTGGTCTCGGTGTAGGCCTCGAAGCCCTCGCGGCCGCCCTCGCGGCCGATGCCGCTGGCTTTGTAACCGCCGAAGGGGGCGTCCCCGCCGGAGAACGAGCCGCCGTTGATCATGAGACTGCCGGCTCGGACGGCGCGTGCGATGCGCAGAGCGCGCTCCGTCGAGGCCGACGCGACGTATCCGGCGAGGCCGTACCGGCTGGCGTTGGCCAGCCGGATCGCCTCTTCGTCGGTGTCGAACGGTGTCACGGTGAGCACCGGTCCGAAGATCTCCTCCTGCGCGATGGTGGAGTCGTTGTCGACGTCGACGAAGAGTGTCGGCTCCACCCAGAAGCCCGCGCGGTCGGGGACGCCGCCGCCGACGGCGAGCCTCGCGCCCTCTTCCCGGCCGATGCGGATGTAGTCGGCGACGCGGTCGCGCTGCCGGGCCGAGATGAGCGGGCCGGCCAGCGTGCCCTGGTCCTGAGGGTCACCCCAGGACACCTGCTGGAACGCCTGTGCAAGGCCGGCGACGACCTGGTCGTAGACCTTGCGGTGCACGAGCAATCGTGTCGGCAGTGCGCACCCCTGGCCCGAGTGTGCGAGCGCTCCGAGCGCCTGCGGGATGGCCTGCGTGAGGTCCGCGTCGTCGAGGATGATCGACGCGCTCTTTCCGCCGAGCTCCAGCATCGTGCGCTTGAAGGTGGGCGCGGCGAGTTCGAGGATGCGTTGCCCCGTGGCCGTGGAGCCGGTGAACGACACCATGTTGACGCGCGGGTCGGTCAGGAGGAGTTCGGCCGTGTCGAGGTTGCTGGTCGGCACCACGTTGACCACGCCGGCCGGGATGTCGGTGCGCTCGGCGACGATCCGGCCGATGCGGGTGGCGTTCCACGGTGTCTCGGGGGCGGGCTTCGCGATGACCGTGTTGCCGGTGGCGAGAGCGCCGGCGAGCTTGACGAGCATGAGCCCGAAGGGGAAGTTCCATGGGGTGATGGCGGCGACGACGCCGACGGGCTCCTTGACCACCCACCGCTCGCTGGGCTCGTTGGTGAACCGGTTGACGGCGTCGTCGAGTCGGCGCACCCACTCGAACCGGTCGATGTGGTCGATGTGCCATCGGAACTTCTGCAGAGGCTCCTCCAGCTGGGCACCATAGGTGAGCATGCGCGGAGCTCCGACCTCCGCGATGAGTTCCTCACGCAGCTCGTCCTTCTCCTCAACCAGCGCGTCGAGGAGCTGGGTCAGGCCGCGCTTGCGGAACTGCCGGTCGACTGCCCAGTCCGTCTCCTCGAACGCGCGCCGGGCCGCGGCGATCGCGTCGAGCATGTCCTCCCGGCCGGCGTCGGCGACCTTGCCCAGAACGGTGCCGTCCGCCGGGTTGAGCACCTCGAACGTGCCGCTGCCCGCAGCGCTACGGAGCTCTCCGTCGATCAGCAGGCGCTCCTCGTGCGGGGACGCTGTCGGCGGCGGACCTGATGGAGTAGTGGACATCGTCTATCTCCTCATGGGGGGGATGAAGTTTGTCGAGGTGCGGCACGAGGCGGCTCGGGAGGCCGAGAGTGGCCAGACGTCGTTGGACGGTGCGTGGGCGAGATACCGGCTTCGAGCCCGGCGTATGTGCTCTGATCAGGCACGAAGCGTCCCCCCGGCCGCCGCGCTCGCATGGATCGGAGGTCAGGACTCCATGGCGGGGACGGCGGTGCTCACGGTGTCGTGCCACGCCGCACCCGTCGCAATCGCCTGCCGCCACTGGCGGATCGCCTTGGGCGGCATTCCGACGGCGAGGGCGCCGGTGACGCGGTCGCCGGTGCGGTACGCGGCGACGAACTTCCGCTCGGCCAGGTCGCCCTCGACGAGGGCGACTTCGGCGTGGTCGCGGAGATAGCCGTAGGCCTGGATCTTCATGTCGTACTGGTCGGACCAGAAGTACGGCACCGGTGCGAAGGATTTGCCCGCCTCGGAGTGCAGCAGGTTGCGGGCGGCGGCCATGCCCTGTTCGGCGGCGGTGGTGCGGTGCTCGATGCGCATCGAAGTACCGAACAACGGGTTGTACCAGCGGGCGACGTCACCGGCCGCGTACACGTTCGGGGCGGCCTTGCAGTACTCGTCGCACATCACGCCGTCCCCGACGGTCAGGCTGCTGCCCGTGAGCCACTCGGTGTTGGGCAGGGAGCCGATGGCGACCAGCACCTCGTCGGCCTCGATCTCGGAGCCGTCCGCGAGCCGCACGCCGTCCTCGGTCACCTCGGTGACGGTGACTCCGCAGCGCAGGTCAACGCCCCGTTCCAGATGGGCGTTCGTCAGGACCTTGCCGACCTCCATGCCGACGGCGTGGGCCAGGGGCACCGGGGCGGGTTCGAGGAGGGTGACCTCGCAGCCGAGTCGCCAAGCGACGGCGGCGGCCTCCGCGCCGAGGAAGCCGGCGCCCACCACGACCAGCCGCCGTCCCGGGGTGAGCCGCTCCCGCAGGGTCAGCGCGTCGTCGAGCGTGCGTAGGACGTGCGCGCCCTCGCCGGGCAGTCGGCGCGGCCGGACCCCGGTGGCGATGACCAGTCCGTCGTACGGGACGGCGGATCCGTCGACCAACTCGACGGTGCGGTCGGCCGGTTGGAGGCCGGTGGCCGCCACGCCGAGCCGCAGGTCGAGGTCGAGCGCGGCCAGCGCGTCGGGGGTGCGCAGCGCCAGCCGCTCGGGCTCCCACTCCGCGGCCAGGATCTGCTTCGACAGGGGCGGGCGGTCGTACGGGGCGAGCGGTTCGTCGCCGACCAGGGTGATGATGCCTTCGTAGGCCTCCCGGCGGAGGGTCTCGGCCGCTGCGAGTCCGGCAGCCGAGGCACCGACGACGACGATCCGCCTCACTGCTCGACCAGCCGAATTGCGGCGGCCGGGCAGACCGAGACGGCCTCCTTGACGTCGTCGAGTCGGTCGTCGCCGACCTGCTCTTCCAGGAGGATGGCGATGCCGTCGTCGTCCTGGTCGAAGACGTCCATCGCGGCGAGCACGCACTGCCCGGAGGCGACGCACTTGTCGGCGTCCAGCTCCACCTTCATGGGATTCCCCTTATTTGCTTCGCTCGTGGTTCTTGGTTCGTTCGCGGGACGGGGAGCCGTCACCAGGAGACGGGCAGTTCGTGCACGCCGTAGATGAACGCGTCGTTCTTGAACTTCACGTCCTCCAGCGCGCAGGCCAGCTTCAGCGTGGGAATGCGCCGGTAGAGGGTGCCGTAGACCACCTGGAGTTCCATGCGGGCCAGCGGCTGGCCCAGGCACTGGTGGACGCCGAAGCCGAAGGCGACGTGGCGGCGGGCGTCGCGGGTGAGGTCGAGCCGGTCCGGGTCGGGGAACACCTCGGGGTCGCGGTTGGCGATCTCGTTGGCCATGATGACGCCGTCGCCGGCCATGACGACCTGCCCGGCGACCTCGATGTCCTCCGTCACCGCTCGGCGCCGTCCCAGGTGGGTGATGTGCAGGTAACGCAGGAGTTCCTCGACCGCGCCGGCGACGAACTTGGGGTCGTCGCTCGCGCGCAGCAGGGCGAGCTGGTCGGGGTTCTGGAGGAGGGCGAGGGTGCCGAGGGCGATCATGTTCGCGGTGGTCTCGTGGCCCGCGATCAGCAGGAGCAGGGCCATCTCGGTGGCCTGCTGGTGGTCGATCTCCCCGGCCGTGACCCGCCCGGCGATGCTGGAGAGCAGGTCGTCCTTCGGCTCGGCGAGCCGCTGGGCGATCTGACCGGCCAGGTATCCGGCCGTCTCCCGGGTCGCCACACCGCGCTCCTCGGGGGTCGCGGTCGTGCGGACCATCGTCTTGGTGTTCTCCTGGAACATCGCGTGGTCGTCGTAGGGCACGCCGAGCAGTTCGCAGATCACCAGGGAGGGGATCGGCAGGGCGAACTCCTCCACGAGGTCCACCGGGCCCGGCCGGCTCAGCATCCCGTCGATCAGGTCGTCGACGATCCTCTGCACGGCAGACCGCAGGGCCTCCACCTTCTTCACGGCGAACGGCGCCGTCACCATCCGGCGCAGCCGGGCGTGTTCGGGGTCGTCCATCATGATGAAACTGAGCTTGCCCTCGCCGCCCTCGGGCGAGGCCTTGGTCGGGTAGCCGGGGCTGTCGGGGTCGGCACTGACCCGCAGGTCGCCGAGAACGGCGCGCTGGTCGGCGTACCGGGTCACGAGCCACGGTTCGCTGCCGTCCCACAGCCGCACCTTCGTCAGGGGCGTCTTTTCCTGGAGGTCCTTCAGGGCAGGCGGCGGGTCGAAGGGGCAGCGGGCCTCCCGGGGCATCGGGAACTCGGGGGGCGAGTCCGGTGCCTCGGGTACGGGTCCGGCCAGGGTGTCGGCCATGGTTCTCCTCGGTGGTGGGGGCTCCACTCGACTGGCGGGAGCGCCGGGGTGAAGTGGTCGAGGCCTCGATGAGCACATGCAAACAGAGCAGGCTGACGCCTTCCGATCAGTTTCCTGACAGAGAGCTGACGTGACTCAGATCACAGCCACGTTGGGCGCCTAAACGGCTTGTTGTGTAAGGGAGTTGTGAGCGCAGGCGCCGTTTGGTGCGGCAGGTCAGTGCTCGGTGTCGACGTAGCCGAGCCAGTAGCCGAACCCTCGGCGTGTGTGAATCAGGCGGGGCGCGTCACGGTCGACCTTGCGCCGCAGCCGGGAGACGAGTTGCTCGATGGAGTTGTCGCCGTGGTGGTCGCCCCAGACGTACCGCCCGATCTGCTCCTTGGAGAGCACCCGGTGCGCGTTGACCAGGAGGTGGCGCAGCAGCCGGTACTCGGCGGGCGTCAGGTCGAGGGGACGGGTGCCGCGGCGCGCCTCGCACAGGGGTGCGTCCAGGACCAGGTCGCGGTAGCTTAGCGCGCCGTCCCGCGGATGCCCGGGGTGCGCGTCCCTCAGCAGGACCTGCACACGGGCCAGCACCTCGGCCACCCGGAAGGGCTTGGTGACGTAGTCCCGCTCCCCCGGGCCCAGTTCGGGCACGAGGTCGTCCAGCGAGTCGTACTCCGTGAGGACGAGCGCCGGTGGGCGATGGGGCACCACGGGCCGCTCCCGGCTGAGGCTCTCCATGTCCGGCAGTGACGTGTCGACGACCATCAGGTCGAACCGTTGCTCCACGAGCCGCTCCAGAGCCTCACCCCCGGTCCCGGCCAGGGTGGTGCGGTATCCCGCTAACTCCAGGGTGGTGGAGAGGAGTTCGGCGACGCCCGGCTCATGGACGATGAGCAGGAAGTGCTGACCGGCTCCCCGGGCGAGTGCCGGTTTCACTCGGGTGCCACTGCCGTGCATGTCTTTCACCCTACCGTTCAGTTTGCCTAACGCAACTAATTCCCGTGGGGGTTCGGGTTCGGGATCAGGGCGTCGGCGTGACCGGTGCCAGCCGCATGTCGACGACGGTGTCGACCACCGGGTGGCGGTGTCGATCAGCCTGTGTCCAGGACCTGACAGGTACCGGCATCCACGCCGACTTAGACGAGGCCACGTATGACACCGCTTCCTGACATTACGTCGGTGGGGTACGCAGGTAAGGGCTCCGACTCCGGAGTGGTTATGAGACCGACGTCAAACTTCGTCGACAGAGCACTCGTGGCGTTCAGGGACGGCCGACCCCAAGGTGTAGCGGACTACACCATCGGTTCGGGAGGCCGGTCCCTCGTGTCGACGAGCGGTCGGCGGGATCGTGGTCCCCAGAGATCACGACAGATCCGCACCTCGCAGTGCACCCCTCCGTCTCCCCCTCCATCGAAGGGCACTTCCATGAAGTCGCCACTTGTCACCGTGCGATCGTTCGTCGCCGACCTGTTGCTCTGGTCGTTCTTCGTGGGTGGCCTCGCCGCGGGTTCCGCGTCCGGCGCCGTTCTCGACGGCACGGCGAAGGAGGTGGTCACCTACGCCGGTATCGCCGTGTCGCTCGTGGCAGGCTGGCGCATCGCGAAGAAGCCGAAGATCAAGGCGTTCTTGTCGACTCCGCCAGTGCTGTAGTTCCTGTTCCTGTTCAACGGCGGTGTGGCCGCGGTGCATTACTTCACGATGGACGGAGCGAAGGGGGCCATGGCCGCTGCCGGGATGGGCCTGGTCTCGCTGGGAGCGGCAGGCGGCCTTGTCGCAAACCGCAGGAAACGGGCCGAGGCCGTGGCCGTGGCCCGGCCCAGGGTGTGACCCGCCGAGCGGCGGTTCGCCAGGACATCCACACGCGCCCTGAAGCGCCGCGCTCGTGACCACGTACGGGTCTTCCCGTATCCACCCGTCCGGTTCTCCGGACCCCCTCCGCATCACACCAGGCCTGAGCAGTGAGCCCGACGACTGAAAGGCAGGACCCCTCCATGACCGCTGACCGCCGACCCCGCCGTAGGACTGCCGTCGCCACCGCCGTAGCCGCCGTCATCCTCACCACAGGACTGGCCACCGGATGCGATGACGTGGACGGCTCGACAGCAGACAGCTCCTGGACTGCCTCCAGAACGCCGGGACGATCGCCGACAGCCTCAAGGCGATCCATGAGGCCGGCCTGGACGCGGCGAAGGATCCCGAGCGGACCGAGGAGTCCATTGACACCATCGAGAAGTACCTCGACAAGATCGACAACGTCGACGGCGGGACGGCCGACGACAAGGTCGGCAAGGCGGTCGACGACCTCAAGGACGCGATCGCGGACTACAACAAGGCCATCCTCGACGGTGACATCACCCCGGATGCCAGCCACATCGATGCCGCGACCGACGCACTGAAGAACGTCTGCACGCCGTAACGCAGCCCGGCCGCATCCCCACACGGCCTGCGGCGCGCCCGGCATGGACGCCGCAGGCGGTGGCTTCTTACGACAGGGCACGAGCCCATAAGCGGTGTACCCGCCGGACGGACGAGCGCGCGTCAGCATCGCGGCAGGTCGCCAGAGGGGTCACCGTCGTGTCGGTTGCCCCTCCCTCACACCCGTCACGTCCTCCAGGGCTGCCCCTCCACAGGCCCGCACCGAAGTGTCCGTTTCCCCTCGGACAGGACTCCCACCGATGATCAACAATCTGCTGAGGCGGTTCGGCGCCGCCGACGCAGCCGTCGCCGCCGCGGCCTTCGCCTGTTCCCTCCCCGGCACCCTGATCACGCTGCCGGGCCAGGCCCCGGAGGTTCCGTGGTGGCCCGGGGCGCTCCTGGCCGGCCTCTCCTGCATCGCGCTGATGTGGCGCCGTACTCGGCCCCGCATCACGGTAGCGGTGACCATCGCCTGCGCCACCGTGATGGCCGCTGTCGGTTACGTTCTCACCGTCATGCTGCTGGGACCGCTCATGGCCGCGCTCCACTCGCTGGCCGTGCGCACCGACCGCAAGACGGCCAACGCCTTCACCTTCACCGGCATAGCGGTACTCCTGCCCACGGCGCTGATCGCCGGCCCTGCCCACGAACCACTGATCCTCAAACTGATCGGCCCGGCCGCCTGGCTGCTGCTGCCCACCTCCCTCGGCACCGCCAGCCGGCTACGCGCGGCGCATCTGGAGGCCGTCCAGGCCCGCGCCGAGCACGCGGAACGCAGCCGGGAGCAGGAAGCGCGGAACCGCGTCACCGAAGAGCGCCTGCGCATCGCCCGCGACCTGCACGACGTCGTCGCCCATCACCTCGTCCTGGCCAACATGCAGGCCGCTGCCGTAGTCCGTGCCTTGGCCTCGCGCCCCGAGGAGGCGAAGAAGATCGCCGCAGAGCTCACCGGCACCACCGCGTCGGCCATGCGAGAACTCAAGGCGACCGTCGGCCTGCTGCGCCACGCGAGCGACCCGGACGAGCCCCCGCCCCCCACCGCCGGTCTCGCCCAGCTCCCCGACCTGGCCGCTTCGTTCCGGCACGCCGGGCTCACCGTCACCCTCACCTCCGAGGGAGAACCACGGCCCCTTCCCGCCGGGACGGACCTCACGGCGTACCGCATCGTGCAGGAGGCACTCACCAACGTCACCAAACACGCCCCCACCGGCACAGCCGAGGTACGGCTCACTTACGCCCACGATCTGCTGTCCATCACCATCACCAACAGTGCAGGCACGGCGTCGGCCGACCGGGCCTTCCCCCACAGTGGCTACGGGCTCATCGGCATGCGCGAGCGCGCCCACGCGGCCGGAGGCCGTCTGCGCGCAGGCCAACGGCCCCGGGGCGGATTCGAAGTCGTCGCGGAACTGCCGTTGCGCCCGATCCCCCTCGAAGAGCCCTCGGCGAAGCAGTACACGGTGCCATGAACCCGGTACGTCAGCGGCCCGCGCGCCCCCGAACGATCACGTCCGTTCCCCCAGGCCGTAGCCTTGCCGCCATGGGCAGAACGATCCGGCAGGCAGCGCGGGCCACGCTCCATCTGCTCGTGGCCGCGGCGCTCGCCTTCGGCCTGTACCTGTTCATCACCGTGCTGCTGATCACAGCCATCGGCACGGTCGCGGTGGTCGGGGCGTGGATGCTGCCCGAGACGGTGCTGCTGATCCGCCGGATCGCCGGAGCCAAACGCGCTCTGACGGCCGCCTGGACGGGCCGGCGGATCCCCGAGGCGTACCAGCCGATCACCGGCACCCTGCGTGAGCGTCTGCGCACCGCCGTCCGTGACCCGGGCACCCTCACCGACCTGCGCTGGATGGCCGCCTCCTACGTCTACGGCGCCCTGCTGTTCCTGGCGCTGCCGCTGTGGCCGCTGGGCCTGGTCGTCGACGGGGTGTGGTGCGGGCTGCTGCGCCGCGAGGCGGTCGTCCTGCCGCTGATCGGCCGCCTCACCGACCTGGAGGCTCGCTGGTCCCAGGCCTTGCTCAAGCCCTCGCCCCAGGCGCTGCTGGCCGCGCGGGTCGAGGAGCTGGCCGCCACGCGGGCGGACGCGATCGCCGCGCACGGGGCCGAGCTGCGCCGTATCGAGCGGGACCTGCACGACGGCGCACAGGCTCGCCTGGTTGCGCTGTCCATGCGGATCGGGCTCGCGCAACGGGCGTACGACCGCGATCCCGAAGCCGCGCGCAAGCTGCTGGCCGACGCTCAGGCCCAGGCCGAGGAGGCGCTGACCGAGCTGAGGCAGGTGGTACGCGGCATCCACCCGCCGATCCTCACCGACCGCGGTCTCGTCGGCGCTGTACGTGCGTTGGCGGCCAGCAGTGGGCTGGGAGTGACCGTGCGGGTGGACGGCGGACTGGAGGAGGGGCCGCGGGCTCCGGCGGCGGTGGAGGCGGCGGCGTACTTTGCCGTCGCCGAAGCGCTCACCAACGCCGCCAAACACAGCGGTTCGCGGCGCGCGACCGTTCAGCTGGAGCGCGTCCCCCGGGGATTGCGGGCCGTCGTCCAGGACGAGGGCCTGGGCGGGGCCGACGAGAAGAGTGGCACTGGACTGCTCGGTATCCGGCGGCGCGTCGCCGCTATGGACGGTGAGGTGACCGTGACCAGCCCCCAGGGGGGACCGACGATGATTGCTGTGGAGCTGCCGTGCGTGTGGTGACCGAGTCGGCGGGGACGAGACCGACGTGGAAATGGACGGGTCTGCCGTGCGAGTGATGATCGCCGAGGACAACGCCTTGCTCAGGGAAGGGCTCGTGCTGCTGCTGACCTCGGCCGGGCACGAGGTCGTGGCCGTGGCCGGCAGCGGGCCGGAGATCCTGCCCGCGCTGCTGCAGCACCGGCCGGACGTGGCCGTTCTGGACGTACGGATGCCCCCCGGCTTCCGCGACGAAGGACTGCGGGCAGCGCTGGATACCCGGCAGAAGATCCCCGGGCTGCCGGTGTTGGTCCTGTCCCAGTACGTCGAGGAGTCGTACGCCGCCGAGCTGCTGGGCGGCGGGGCGAGCGGGGTCGGCTACCTGCTCAAGGACCGGGTGGGCCGGGTCGACGAGTTCCTGGACGCACTGGAGCGGGTCGCCTCCGGCGGTACGGCGCTGGATCCGGAGGTGGTGACCGAGCTGCTGACGCGCCGCCGGGACTCACCGCTGGACTCCCTCACCCCGCGCGAGCGCGAGGTGCTGAAGCTGATGGCGGAGGGGCACGACAACGCCACCATCGCCAAGACGCTGGTCATCACCGAGCGGTCGGTCAGCAAACACATCGGCAACGTCTTCCTGAAGCTGCACCTGCCGCCCAGCGACAGCGGGCACCGCCGGGTGCTCGCTGTGCTGGCCTACCTCAACGACCATCAGCACAAGGGTGCTTGACCGGTCACCAGAGGACATCCAGCACGGCGTCCGCCATCCCGCGTTCGCCGCGCGCGTTGGGGTGCACGGCCGCGGCCGGGCTGCTGGGGACAAGGGGTTCGATCCAGCGGGTGGCCGCGTCCGAGCAGGCATCGCGGCCCTCGGACGGACGGTACGTGTCGACGTACACCGCTCCGGATGCCTGAGCCCGTTCCCGCAACTCGCTGTTGAGCTGCTGCTCCTTTTCCCGCAGGTAGCTCGTGTCGCCGGGCGCGAGGGGCAGTTCGCCGCCGCAGCTGGCGCCGTCGGCGGGCAGGATCGCCGGATAGCCGACGACATAGACCCGCGCCTGGGGCGCGCGCCTGTTGATCTCCGTCAGCGCGCCGGCCAGCCGTTCCCCCGCGGCCTCGATCTTCCGCGCCACCTCGTCGGTGCCGCGGTCGACGTAGTGCCGTTTGCAAGGGGTGTCCTCGGGGATGTACTTGCCGCTGCCGAGGGCCTCGTAGGCCACCCCCATCGTGACGCACCGCTTGATCATCGAGCCGAAACCGATGTCGTTGCCGCCGATACCGAGGGTGACCAGCCGGGTCTTCGGTGAAAGCGCCGCGAACTGGGACGGGTTGCTGCCCTGGTCCGTGAGCTGGGGTCTGGTGAGGTCGGCGATGGTGGCGCCACTGCAGCTGACATCGCGGAAGCCGGTGTCCTTCACGCCGAGCCGGGAAGCGACCAGTGCCGGGTAGTTGTGGTCGGAACGGTCGCAGCCGGCCGGAGTGCCGGTCTGGCCGGGAATCTTCGGGCCGGCGGTGTAGGAGTCGCCGAGGGCGACGTACGGGCCTTTAGCAGCGGGGGCGGCCTGGGCCTGGTCGTGCTCGCTGTGGGCGACGCCGACCACGGTGGCCAGAGTGCCGCAGGTGACGAGGACGCCGATCAGCACGGTCCGGAGATGGGTCGTCTTCAAAGGGTCCTGCCTTCCAGTTGGGTTACTCCCGCGAGGCGCGGGTACGTAAGGCGGCCAACTACCGGGGGCCGCAGGGCCGGAGCGGTACGGACGGGGCCGTGAGCGACGTGGGCTCGGGCGCCGTCCGCTGCGGGGAAGGCGGTGGTGGGGCGGGCGAGCAGGAAGATTCCGCGGCTGGCGAGCGCTGCGCCGGTGAGGGCCAGGGCGGTGCCGGGGAGGCCGCCGTGGATGCGCTCGCCGAGGAGGGTGAGGCCGATGGCCGATGCGGCCAGAGGGCTGGCCAGGGTGAGGGTGGCGAGGGGAGCGCCGAGCACGCCGGTGTAGGCGGTCTGGGACAGCAGCAGACCGGCCACGGCCAGGGCGACGGCCGGGACAGCCACCAGCGAGGTCTGCCAGGTCAGCAGACAGTCGGTGTGCAGGACCGTCTGGGTGAGCGCCGAGCCGGTGCCGGAGGCGATCCCGGAGGCCGCCGCCAGGGCCAGGGTACGCCGGGTACCGGTGCGGACCGAGAGAGCGAGCGGGATGACGAGGGAGGCGGTGACCGCGACGGCCGGGGCGGCGGGGGTGGTGAGGACGCCCGTGGAATCCTCGCCGGTCGCGGTGAGCGGGAGCAGGGCGGCGAACCCGGCGAGGGTGAGCGCCATGCCGTGCCATTCGCCGCGGCTGACGCGGCGTCCAGCACCGCGGGCGGCGAGCGGCATGGCGGCTGTGACGGTTAGCGCGCCGAGGCACTGGACCAGGGTGAGCGGACCGTACTTCAGGGCGGCGACGTGTAGCGCCGCGCCCGTGGCATTGGCGGCGTTCGACGCCCACCAGGCGGGGCTGGCCAACAGGCGTCGCAGCCCATTCCCGTCGGTGGAGGCGACGCGGTGCTGCGTCGCGGCCGCGGCGGCGTAGGCGGCGATGGAGGCGAGCGCCAGTACCACGGCGACCATGATGTTCATCGCGAGGGCTCCAGTCGGGGGCGTTGCGGCTGGCGAAGTCAGGCCTGCTCAGCGGGGCTTGCGGGGAGTCTTGCTGTGTCGTCCACGATTCCGTGGGCCGCCGGCCGGGACGAGGGAGCGCCCTCCCGAGGTGGGGGTGTAGCGGGCTACACCCCGCGCCTCCGGTCAAGTCCACGGGCCCGGCGGCCGGAGCAGGTGTAAAGCTCCCGCCGCCGGGCCCTGGATCGCGCCGCCTCTGTCCCCACGGGGGCGGCACGCCGGGCCGCCGCCGCTTCGGCGGCCCCGGTCGAGGGCGACCGCCCTCAGAGGTGGCCGAGCGGTTGCGGCTAGCGGATGGGGACGGGCTCTGCCAGCGGCCGGTCGTCCGGGCCGGCGGCGGGACCCGTCGGTGCGGGAACCTTGCGGCTGAGCTTCTCGCCCTCGACGTCGATGTCGGGCAGCAGCCGGTCAAGCCAGCGAGGCAGGTACCAGGCTTTGTCACCGAGGAGGGACAGGACGGCGGGGACGATCGCCATGCGGACGACGAAGGCGTCGAACAGGACCGCGATGGCCAGCCCGAACCCGATCATCTTGATCATCGACTCGCCCGCCCCGATGAAACCGGAGAAGACGGCCATCATGATCAGCGCGGCGGCCACGACAACCCGGGCACTGTGCTTGAACCCGGAGACGATCGCTGTCTTGGCCGCGTCCCCGTGAACGTAGGACTCGCGTACCCGCGAGACCAGGAACACCTCGTAGTCCATGGCGAGACCGAAGACGATGCCCACCAGGAAGATCGGCATCATGCTCATGATCGGCCCGGTGGACTCCACGCCCAGCAGGTCCGCGCCGTGCCCCTGCTGGAAGACCAGCACCACCGAACCCAGCGCCGCCAGCACGGACAGCAGGAACCCGAACGCGGCCTTCACCGGCACCAACAGAGACCGGAACACCACCAGCAGCAGGACGATGGCGAGTCCCACCACGACCGCCAGATAGGGCATCAGCGAGGCCTGCACCTTCTCGGCGACGTCGATGTCCAGCGCAGTCTTGCCGGTGACCTCGAAGGAGGCGCCGGCCTTGGACTCGATGCCGGGGCGTTCGTCGCGGATGGTGCTGACGAGACCCTTGGTCTTCTCGTCCGTCGGTGCGGTGGACGGGACCGCGGAGAAGACTGCGGTATCACCCGCGGAGTTGAAGCGGGCCAGCGAGACGGACACGACTCCCTCCGTGGCCCGGACGTCCTTCGCGATCGTTGCCACAGCCGCCTTCGGGTCCGCGGAGCCCTGGGCGTCCACAACGATCGTCAAGGGCCCGTTGAAGCCGGGACCGAAGCCCTCGGCCAGAGCGTCGTACGCGCGGCGCTCGGTGGTGGAGGTGGGCTTGGCCTCGTCGCCGGGCATGCCGAGTTGGAGGTCCAGGACGGGCGTGGCGACGGCACCCAGCCCCACGACGCCGAGCAGCAGAACCGGCAGCGGGTGGCGTACGACGATGCGCGCCCAGCGAGATCCGCCGTTGTCCTCCTTGCGCTGCTTCCTGCGGTAGCGCCGGGAGTTGCGGCGGGCGCCGCGCGAGAGAACGGCGTTCGGCCAGAAGCCGAGGACGGCCGGAACCAGTGTCAGGCACACCAGCACCGCGACCAGGACCGCGGCAGCGGCGGCGAGCCCCATCTTGGTGAGCAGCGGAATACCGACGACGGACAGGCCGGCCAGCGCAATGACGACCGTGAGGCCGGCGAAGACGACCGCCGAACCGGCCGTACCGGCGGCGAGACCTGCTGCCTCCCGCGGCGTGTGCCCCTTCGCGCGCTCCTCCCGATACCGGGAGAAGACGAACAGGGCGTAGTCGATGCCGCAGGCCAGACCGAGCATGGTGGCCAGCGTGCCGGTGCTCTCGGACAGGCCGAACGCCTCCGACACGGCCATGATCCCGGCCATGCTGAGGCCGACACCGAGGATCGCGGTCAGCAGCGGCAGCCCGGCGGCGGCCATCGACCCGAAGGTGATCAGCAGGACGAGGGCGGCCACCGCGATGCCGATCACCTCGGCCGCGCCGCCCGCCGCGGGCTGGGTGGCCAGCGCGTCGCCACCGACCTCGACGGTCAGGCCCGCGTCCCTGGCCCCGTCGATGGCCCGATCCAGGTGCTCCTTGCTCGCATCGGCCAGGTCGGCGGCGCCGGTCTTGAAGCTGACGGTCGCGTACGCCGTCCTACCGTCCGCGCTCACCGCCTTCGCCTGGAAGGGGTCAACGGCGTCGGCGACCTGGGAGCCGTCGGCAGCCTCGTCGACGAAATGCTCGATGGCCCTTCTGTTCTCGGTGGCCGTGACCTTCTCACCACTCGGTGCCACGAACACGATCCGGGCGCTCGCCGCGTCGGCCGCCGAGCCGGGGAAGCGCTGCTCCAGCAGGTCGAACGCCTTCTGCGACTCGATACCGGGCATGGTGAAGCCCTCGTCCGCAGCGGCGGGCGCCTTCGAGGCGGCGAAACCGGCGGCGCCCAGCACCGCCACCCACAACAAGGTGACGAACCAGCGCCACCGGAAGGACACACGGCCCAGGTGATGAAGGACAGTTGCCATGGCGGGATACGCCTCCACATCAGCGGTTCAGGAACGGCGAGAAGTCGAAGAACCGCCTCTGTGGGGGATGCGCACCCAGTTCATAAGGGAGCTGGGAGGGGTCCTTCCGTCGCCCTCCACGATTCCGTCGGCGGCGTGTCGCCACGAGGGAGCCCGCTCCCGAACCGGGGGTGTAGCCCACTACACCTGCCGAGATGGACCCGGTTCACAACCGAGCCCGGGCATCCGGCCGTCCGGTCCTCACGACGATGCCGTTGCCAGTCGCTTACGACGATCTCGCCGCTGCGGGGCGTGGCGGGGAGTTCGCGTGAGTGTGTGCCGGGTAAACGGGCGGCCGCCGACGTGTGGGGAGAGCGCGTCGGCGGCCGTTGGAGCGAGGAGGATCAGGCGTTCGGGTCGAAGCTGATGCCAGACGGCTTGGCACGGCTGAGTTCGGTGTTGAAGCGGCCGTCCTTCAGCGGGAAGTTCGCGTCCCCCCACGTCTTGCTCTGCATGAGGGTCTGGAGGTTCGCCGTCCAGGTGTTGCTGCCGCCCGGATAGCTGTTCCAGCTGACCAGGCGCGGGAAGTCCCAGCCGCCGTCGCCCCAGGCCTCCGCGACCTCACCCGACTTGGCGAAGCGGAAGGAGTGGGTGTCCCACACGTTGCCCCCCTTGTGGTAGACGACCTTGAGGCGGACCCCGTCCTTCTGCACGGAGCTCCAGCTTGAGGTCGTGTACTCGCCGTGCGCGGAGACGGACGCGTACTCGGGTGTGCTCGCGCCCTGCCGCACCCAGATGACGGCGGACTCCCAGTCGTGCCGGTGCGAAGTGGGGGTGCAGTCGCCGCAGCTCATGTCCTTCTCGAAGTACAGGCTGTAGACGATCCCGCACCAGCCGTTGTTGCACTTGACCCGGGAGTATGTCTGGGCCTTGCCGAGGTGTCCGGTCCGGCATTGGCCGGTGACGGACCCGCTGTCGTCGAGGCCGCCGTTGAACGTGCCGCTGCTGTCGATGGCGGTCGCCGGGAAGCAGCTGTTGCCATCGTAGTCGAAGACCGGCTGGAAGTTCTTCTGGAACGTGGTCGTGCTTTCGTTGAGGGGGTTCAGCACAGCGGCGTGTGCGCTGTTGGACATCGCGAAGGTCAGTGCGGTGGCGCTGCCCGCGACGAGCGCGGCCTTGCCGAGGCGGCCGAGACGCGACTTCAGGGATTTCGGCGACTTCTTCGGTGCGTGGGACATAAGCGGTTCTCCACTTGCTCTGCCTGGGGGAGTCCGGTGCTCCGGCTCCGCAGGAACAGACGCTGGCAGGCGAGGAGTTGATCGGCAGCTCCCTGATGCAGGGCAAACAACATGAGATCGATGACCCGCGTTGTTCGGTGGCACGTGCGGCTGCTGTCATCAACACCACACTTCACCTGCTTGGGGGTTTACTCCTGATCACGGCGGTCCGTATGTTGATCGCCGCCTGAACCGCCCATGGAACTGTCGAACCGTCATGTGTGCTCGGCAGCCCATGACTTAGAAGTGGGTGACCCCGTGGGACGTCCTGAAAGACCGCTGGACCCAAAGGCCGGGCCCGCGCAGCGCCTTGCCCACGAACTACGGGAGCTGCGCCGGGCCGCCGGATCCCCCTCATACCGGGCGATGGCCCAGGAAGCCGGGTTCTCGCCGACGACCCTGTCCCAGGCGGCGGCCGGGGAACGGCTGGCCTCACTCGCCGTCCTCCAGGCGTACGTCAGGGCCTGCGGCGGCGACCCGGCGGAATGGGAGGTGCGCTGGAAGGAGGCCGAAGCGGCGGTCACCGCGGCCGTGGTGGACGACAGTGGGGACGACCTGCCACCGTACCGGGGCCTTGCCCGCTTCGAAGCCGACGACCACGCCCTGTTCTTCGGCCGCGACCGGCTGGCGGAGGAGCTGTGCGAGCTGGTCTCAGCCCATCGCTTCGCGGCCCTTTACGGCGCCTCAGGCAGCGGCAAGTCCTCCCTGCTGCGCGCCGGATTTCTCCCCCGCGTCCGCGGGGACATCGCACGGCGGGAATGCGGCACGCTGCTGCGGCTGCTCACCCCGGGGCCCAGACCCGCCGAGACGTACGGGCGTCTGCTGGCCAACGCCGACACCGAACACGAGACCTTGGTGGTCGTCGACCAGTTCGAGGAGGTGTTCACCCTCTGCCGGAACGCGGCGGAACGGGCCCGCTTCATCAACCTGCTGCTCACCGCTCGCGATTCGGGCTCCCGGCTACGCGTCCTCATCGCCGTACGCGCCGACTTCCACGCACGCTGCGCCGAACACCCCGGCCTCGCCGACGTACTGCGCCACGCCGGACTCGCCGTCGGCCCGATGACCGCCGACGAACTGCGCGAGGCGGTGGTACGCCCCGCGCAGGCCGCCGGCCTGCGGGTGGAACGGTCCCTGACCGCGACCCTCGTCGAGGACGTTCTCGACCAGCCCGGCGCCCTGCCCATGCTGTCGCACGCCCTGCTGGAGACCTGGCGGCGCCGCAAAGGCCACATGCTGACCACCGCCGCTTACAAAGCGGCCGGCGGCCTGACCGGCGCGATCGCGGCGAGCGCCGAGGAGGTGTACGGCAGTTTGTCCCCCGCCCAGGCAGTCGCCGCCAGGCAGCTGTTGCTGCGGCTGGTCGAGCCCGGCCGCGGCATCATCGACACCGGGCGCCCCCTCACCCACGCCGAACTCCGGGAATGCCGTCACCCCGACTTGCTCGTGGTCGTGGAACGACTCGCCCGTGCCCGGCTCCTGTCCGTCGACGAGGAGGGCGTACGCCTCGCCCACGAGTCACTGCTCGGCTGCTGGCCCCGGCTGCACGGCTGGATCGACCAGGATCGCGAACGGCTGCACCACCACCGGCGGCTGACCGAGGCGGCCCACATATGGCTGGAGCACGACCGCGACCCCGATAGCGTCTACAGGGGCAGCCGGCTGGCTCGTACGGAAGAGGTCTTCTCCGACCACCAGCGTGACCTCGCGCTCACCGAAACCGAACGCGCCTTCCTCACCGCCGCGTTCGAGGCCCGTGACGCCGAGCGCCGGGCCGCCGTCCGCTCCACTCGCCGTTCCCGCACCCTGGTCGGTGCGCTCTCGGCGGTCCTCGCGGTGGCCCTCGTCGCGGGTCTCGCCGCGTGGCGGGAGCACAACGACAACCGGCTCCAGCGGACCCAGAACACAGCCCGCCGCATCGCCGCCGTCGCCGACGGACTGCGCACCACCGACCCCCGCGCGGCCCTCCTCCTTAGCGTCGCCGCCTGGCACATCGCCGCGCTCCCGGACACCCGCCGGGCCCTCCTCGGCTCCCTTGCCCAGCAGGAGACCGACGCATTCAGCGACCCCGCGTCCGGCCACCGCTCCCAACGCTTCCTTGCTGACTCTGGGCGCACCCTCCTCAGCGTCGACGACCACACCTGGCAGACCTGGAACCTCGACACTCGCCGCGTCACGGCCTCCGGCCGCCTGCCCGAGGGGGAGGTACTGGCCGCAGGCCCGGACGCCCGTGTCCTGGCGATCTCGGAGGCGGACGGTGACGAGCACGTGCGGTTGTGGGACGTGCTGGCGAGCCGTTGGACGGGGGGCGGGTCGCTGGCGCCGGGCTGGGAAGGGATCGCTTTCGGCGCGAGCGGGCGTAGTTATGTGGTCGGCGAACCGGGCACGGATGGCGACGGTGGTTCGGGCTCAGACGTCGATGCGGACGTCGTACGCGTGCACGCCGTGTCGGATGGCGCCGTATTGTTTCAGACTCGGGGGGCGACCGCCGCGAACGTCACGCCCAGCGGCGACAACCGGCTGGTGGCCGTCTGCCCGACAGGAAAAGCGCCGCAGGTCCGGGAGATGGGCCAAGGGCGGTTACGGCACGGCGCGTGGGAACGGGCCCGGGAGGTTTGCGGTGCCGATTCGCGTGTGGTGTTCGGGGCCAAGGGACGGTTCGCTGTTGTCACCGGGGACCGGGTGCGTGTGTGGGATGTCCGTACCGGTGACCGGGTCGCCGAGGTCCGTGACCCGGGTGTGCGGCATGCGTCGTTCAGCAGGGACGGGGCGTTCCTTGCGACGGCGGGGACGGGTGACGAGATCCGCGTCTGGCGCCTCTCGGCCCCGACAGCACCCGTCCTGCGGCACCCCCTCAACAATCAGCACCTGCACGGCGGTCTCGCCTGGGACCCAGGCTCGCCCGTCCTGCGCTATCTGGAGGGCGGCACCGTCCACACCCTCGACCTGACGACGACCGTCACCGCCGCCTGGCGCGACCGCCCCGTGGACGGCGTGCAGCTCAGCCCGGACGGCCGCCTGTTCGCCACGGCCCAACGCACCACCAGCGGCTACGGCTTCGAGCTACGTGCCACGGCCACCGGACGCCTCGTCCGCGCCCTGCCGCCGGCACCGCTGCCGGTCGCCGTCGAAGGCCAGGACGACGGCGAAGCAGAGGAAGGCGATGCGGTGCAGGTCGGCGGCGATACGGAGGACGCCCGACAGAGGCGTGGCAGTGCGGACGAGCGTGGTGGCCGGGAGGGGATGCGGGTCGCGCCCGCAGACACGGCCCCACAGATGGCGTTCAGCCCCGACGGCGGCAGGTTCGTGTACGGCGTGACTACGCCCGGCAGACAGGCCGGGCCGCAGCGGTTCACCGTCTGGGACCTGGCCCACGATCGCGAACAGAGCAACCTGGACTTGGGGGCGACGCAGTCAGGCAGGGCTGTGACCGCGCTCGCCCTCACCCCCGACGGCCGCACCCTCATCACCACCCGCGCCTCAGCCGGCGGCGAACCGAGCAACGAGGTCTGGGACACCGCGACCCGCCGCCGGACGAGGGTCCTCACCGGCCCGGACCTGGCCGGCGCGCGACTCGCGCTGAGCCCCCGTGCCGAACTGCTCGTCGGGGACAACTGGGTGGCCCGCAAGTCCACCGGCAGGAGCGCCGCCCTGGACCTGGTTCAGGGCGACCGCATCAGCGCGCTGGCGTTCAGTCCCGACGGCAGTCGCGTGGCGGCGGGAGACCGTACCGGACGGGTCGGCCTGTGGGACGGTGACCTGCGCCGCCGCGCCGGTGTCCTGCCCAACATCTTCCCAGCCCCGCTCGGCGACACCCCGGAAGCGGTGAGCGCCCTCGCCCTCAGCCCCGACGGCCACACTCTCGCCGTAGGCGGCGACGCGGGCACCGTCCAGCTCTGGGACACCGCCACCCAGCAGCCCCTGGGCGGCCCGCTCCTCACCCCCGGCGAGCGCATCGCGTCCCTCGCCTTCAGCCCCGACAACACCGCCCTCTATGTCGGCGGAAGCCACGTCCCTCTCCATCGCCATCCCATCGAGCCCACGCGCAGCATCACCCACGTCTGCGCCCGCGCCGGCTATGAAGACCTGACCAGGATGGAGTGGTCCGCATACGTGCCGGACGTGCCGTACAGGAGGGTGTGCGGCGACTGGGGAGCGTAATCGGTTGTGATCAACAGGTGGACCGGAAACACGGATGTGCGCCACGAGGCCTGCTGGCAGGCTGATGGGCGCGGGGTGCTCAACTACCAGCTGATCCCGCGTCCTGGCGAGCGCACGGCGCTGCCGGAGGAGCGATTCGAGCGCGGCTCTCGTGCGTCCCGGTCATGGCATGTCCAGCCGGGTCGAGGCTGGGTCGGGTGGGTAGCCCTTTGCGCGGAGCCAGGTGTCAAGGGCCAGGGCGACGATGTCGCCGTGGGGAATGTCCTGGTCGGCGTTGTAGCGGCGGATGCGTCGCTGGAGCTCCAGGATGTCGGGGACGGCGTAGTTGAGCTGTCCGCGTTTGATGTGGCGGTTGCCGATGACCGCGAGAGTGTCGGGATGAGGAGTGAGCGGATCGCCGGTGGGCTCGGAGTGGGCTTCGAGTGCGTCTGCGATGTCGCGCAGGCGACGGGCGTGGTGGGTGAGGTCGGGCACGAACGTTGCTCCGGTCGGTCCGGCTAGGCGGCTAGTTAGCCGCCTATTGGGCTATTGGAATAGTCGGCGGAAGGGGCGGCCGCGCACTCAGTGAGCTTTCCGGGCCGCAGCCGCCCCTGTGCCGTACGGTGGGTCAGAAGCCGCGGGTAGTAAGCCATTCGTCCAGCGCGACCGAGACGATGTCGCCCATGGGCAGGTGATCGAGTTCGTTGTCCAGCGCGAAGCGCTTAATCCGCTTCTTCAGCTTCAGCGCAGCGGGGACCGAGGCGTCGAGGCTCTCGCGGGCGATGATGCGCTGATTGAGGACGACCGCCGCCTCGGGGATGTCCTTGGGGCGCCCGGGCCCGTGTTCCCATGACGTCCCGTTGGTGGGTGCCGCATGCGAACCGGGGTGGTGCTCGTACTGCGGACCGGGCGTTCCGCTGCTTACCGGGAACGCCGTGCTGGTGGCAGGCGGCAGAACCGCATGGCGTACGGTCATCTCAGCTCCCTGAGTCGGCCCGTTCTGCGAATCGTGCTCGGCCGACTGTGCGGGCTGGACCGTACGTGCTGCGGGCTCGGGGGCCGGGACCGGAGGTGGCACCTGCCCCTCCATTGCCTCCCCAGCGGATTCCGTCCCCGCCTCGGGGGCGACGTCAGCGGGGCGAACCGGCTGACTGGTGGCCGGCTCCGGTACGGGGCCGCTCGGCGCTTCGGCAGTCGGCTGGGCTGAAGCCTGTGCCACTTCGGGCACCGCCTCGGTCCTGCCGTGCGCCGATGCCTCGGCGGGAACGGCGGAAGGTGCGGGCTGAACCTGCGCCTCGCCCGCATGGGGACGGCCTTGGCCCTGGGCAGTGGTCTGTTCGGCGGCGTACTGCTCGGGGGTGAGCTCGGCGGCGGGGGGAGGGGGCGGCGGGGTCGTCTTCTTGGCCCCGCCGCCCAGGGTGCGGCCGGTGCGGCGGGCTGGGGGCTTCATGCGCTCGCTCATGCCGTGAGCTCCTTCATCAGTTCGGCGTACTCGCTCAGCTCGGTGGGGATCTCGCCGAAGGCCTCCATGTAGTGCACCCAGGAGTGGATGACGGTTTCGGCGAGCGGGAACGGCTCGTCGCGGTCCGGGCCGATGCCCTCGCCCTCGGCGGGCTCCAGCAGCTTGTCCTTTGCGTTGCGGGGCAGGCTGGTGCGGTCGTCGGCCTTCACGAGGACTACGTGGGCGGTGACGTCGCGGGTGTTGCGGGCGGCGGCGCGCTCGGCCTCGTCGAAGGTGGCCACGAGCTTGCGGCGCTCGATCTTGGTGGGGGCGACCGGCACGAGCAGCAGGTTCGCCTCGGTGACAGCCTCGTGGAAGATGCGGGCGCTGCCGCCGCCGGCGTCGACCACGATCGCGCCGAACTCGGCACGCTTCTCACGGATGTACTCGGCGATGTCGTCGAACGGGTACCGCTCGACCACCAGGTTCTCGGGGATCTCGAAGCCCTCGGCCTGGGCGACCTTGAACCAGTCGTAGGCGGACTGGCTGGTTGCGTCGGCGTCCAGCAGCAGTGTCGGCAGCTCCAGGACGACGGCGTAGTAGAGGGCGATGAACCAGGCGGAGGTGGTCTTGCCGGTGCCGCCCTTGAGCATGCCGACAACGATCACGAAGGCGTCCGAGGCGCGGGCTGTGGCCGCCGCCAGGGTCTTGGTACGAGTGTTCTCACTCACGTGTGCTTGATCTCCTGAATCTGGAAAGGTGCGTTGACTTGCATGCGTCGGCGAGACGGCCGATCGGTGGCGGGTGTCGGCCGACGGCGGAGGGGCCCGTGCTGCCGTGCCGTGTCCGGGATGGCGCACCGTCGATCCCTTGTTCTGCGGGGCCCAGCCGTGAGCCCCTGCTGGCGCCCTCATGACCGCTTCCTCGGGGTGCGGGCCGGGCCGTGGTTGTGCTTGGGCCGCATGTGGGTGCCCGCCTGGTGCAGGAGCCGGTAGACGTTGGCGACGGAGTAGTTGCATTCCTGGGCGAGGTCCGGGACCGAGGCGCCCGCCTCATACCGGGCCCGCAAAGAGAGCGCGAGCTTGTGCCGTTCGGCGGCCCGGGCTGCGGCGCGCATCCGCAGCGTCTGCTGCGTGGTGCGCACGGTGCCACCAGCCTCGATCAGCAGATGCCGAGCAGCACGCCTCGTCCCTCCCGCGGCTGCGGCGAGCTCGGTGAGGGTCGCGCCATGCACCTCGTACAGGGTGCGCAGGCGGGCGGCGAGTCGTTGCCGTGCTTGGGGGTCCTGGCGCATCCGACGGGTCTGCCACGACGTACGCATCACCGTCCCGGCTTCGTGCAGCCGGTTGAGGACCGTGCCGTACGACAGGCCGCTGGCGGTGACGAGCTCGTCGACCGTGGCCCCGGACTCGTAGCGCTCGCGCAAGGCTTCCGGGGTTACCGGCTGGCTCTGAGCAGGGGTGGTTGGAGAGTGTTGTGGGTTCATGCGGCGGAGTTCCATTCTCTGAGGGCTTCGGCATGGGCGGCGGCCAGCTCGTCGTAACTGCGCTGGTCGGCTGGGGTGATGAGGATCAGGCGGCCGTCCGTGGCGACCCGCCAGTCGGGAGCGGCACGGCCGCTGGCCGGGTCGAGGACCCGCCCGTCGGGGGCATGCCACGCGGGCGGGATCTCGTCGGGACGTGGCGCGGGGATCAGGACCTGGCGGCCGTCGCGGACGATCACCACGGCGTTGCTGCGGTGCTCCGCAAGCCGGTCCAGCACTTCCCGGTAGGCGGCGCGTTGGGCCGCGTGCAGGCCCTTGCGCCGGGCGGCGAGGCCCGTGGTGCCGTAGTGCTCGGCCACCGTGTCCCAACCCTTGGCTGGCACGGCGTCGAGCCCGGTAACAGGGACAGGGAGACTGCTACCGAGGCCCTCCAGGGCACGTGGCGCGAGGGTCCAGGTCTCCCCGGTGTGCTGGACGAGGCCGTGGCCGGCCAGGCGGCGCAGAGTCCTATAGGCGGTGGCGCGGGAGACGGAGGAGGTACCGACGAGCTCGGCGACTGTCTGGTGGGGGCGTTGGTGCAGGGCGCTGATGAGCATGAGGGCGGCGCTGCCGAGGCCGTGGTGGGCGAAGGCGTCGTGGCCCATCAGTCGGCCGAGGACGGTGGAGTCGATGTCGGCCGTCGTGGCGGTCTCAGGGGTGGGCCACTCCTCAAGTGCCGGGTCGGGGGGGAACTGAGTGGTCCGGAAACGAGACAACGGAGCAGGGGCGCCGTGACTGGGGGCGCTGCCGTAGTCGAGGTACCAGGTGGAGCCCTCGCGGCCGTGGCCGACCCGCAGGCGGCGCAGCCAGCCCTGCGGCTTGAGGACGGTCTCGTAGACGGCCCGCAACGTCGTGCGGGAGATCCCGGCTTCCTCCGCCGTCTGCCGCTCACTGGCGTGGTGCAGTGGGCCGCCCGCGATCTCGGCGAAGGTCAGATGGGCCCGCAGCACCCGCAACGCGGTCCGTCCCCGCTCCCCGCGCCACGGCGTGGTCTCGATGTGGTCGCGCAGCCCGGCGAGAACCTCGTACGCGTCGTGCCGGGAGCCCAGCGCCCTGGTGGTGCTGACCACTTCCGTGGCGCTGGCCCAGACCCGGCGGATGTAGTCCAGGGCGCGCGACTGCCCGGAGCGCAGGGCGATGTTCCTCGCGTGCCATCCGCCTTCGTGGTCGGGGTGCAGCAGGAGCTGGGTCAGTTGGTCGACGGTGCCGCCGGCGCGGGCCACATGACATGCGATGGCCGCGGTGATCCGGTGCCCGTGCTCTGCCGCCCCCTGTCGGTCCGCACGCAGGGCCACGGTCCGGCCGTCGGAGGCGAGTCGGCTGTAACTGCCGGTGGCGTAGCGGCCGGTGAGGTCGCCGAGCAGAATGAGATCGGTAGCAGCCGACGGAAGTCGGGCGTGACTGAGAATGCCGCGGAATTCGGTGGAGTTCCGTTGAGAGAGGGCGTCATGGGTGCTGTGTGGCACGGTGGGGTCGTCTCGCAAAGACGTGGACGCCACCCAGGCCCGCTAAAACCACGGGTGGTGTCCGGAACCGACCTCCATCGGCGCCAGAAAGGTCTCCAGAATGGCCGTCCTGGAGGCCCTCGTAAGCCTGGCCCCGAGCGGAGGCAGGCGTCCCCATCGCAGCTCGACCGAGGTCGAACCAGAGCACCGCCAGAGAGGCCCACTGCTGATCCACACCGGTCAACTCAGGTCCCCGAAGGCCAGTTTCAGAGGTCGTTGCCTCTGACTGCCTCTGAACGACCCGGGTCGAACCGGGGTCGAATCAGAGCGGTTTCCTCTGACTGCCTCCGATCGCCTCCGCAACCCGTCCTAGCAGGTCACAGCCTCATCGCCCCCACACAAGCGCAGGTCAGAAAGGTGCGCTAGCTGTACCACTGGTTCCTGGCGAAGGCGGTCATGTGCGGCATGGTGATCCCGTCCCTGTCGGCGGGGCGCCCTCGCCCCGCGTGCCGTGGTTGGACCCAGATTCGCGACGCCCGCCACCGCTCGGCAAGGCGGCTTCTGCCAGGCGGAAGTCCTTCTGCGAATCCGCTGGTCAGTGGGGGCGTGTGCCTGCTGGCGAGCAGCGGTGCGCGGTGGTCCTGCCGGGGCCGGTAGTAAGGTGGAGGTAAGCGGACTGATGTCCGCTACAGGAATCGAGGAGGTTGGGGCGTGAGCCCGGAAGGAGGAGGGGGAGTGGAGTCCGGAAGCGGCGGGCCGCAGCGCTCGGACGCGCTGCGCAACCGGGAGCGGATCCTGGAGGTGGCGCTGGCCGAGTTGTCGCGCGCCGAGGACGTCCCGCTGAGTCTGATCGCCAAGAAGGCGGGTGTCGGGCAGGGCACGTTCTACCGCAACTTCCCCAACCGGGAAGCGCTCGTCCTGGAGGTCCACGGGCACGAGGTGCGGCTGCTCACCGACGCCGCGACGGAGCTGCTCCGGGACCGGGCGCCCGACGAGGCCCTGCGTGCCTGGATGGACCGGCTCGCCCGCTTCGCCGTCGCCAAGATCGGCCTGGCGGACGCGATGCGCCGGATCGTCGGCACGTCGGACGGTCCGGCGCAGCCGGGATACAAGCTGGTGGTCGAGGCGATCGGGACCCTGCTCGCGGCCAACCACGCGGCCGGCACCATCCGGCCGGGGGTGACCGTCGAGGACTTCGTCCTGCTCATCGCCGGTATCTGGGAGATCGACCCCGGCGGGGACTGGCGGACCCGGACCGCCCGGCTCCTGGACCTCGTCACGGACGGGCTGCGCACGGGAGCGCCCGCGCGGGGGTGACGCGGCGGAGCCGTGGCCCGGTGTCAGTCCGTGATGACGGCGTCGCGCCGGATCCACTCGGGGCTGCGGGCCGCCTTGTGGAGGAAGTCGGCGACATCCGCGCGGCTGATCGTCGGGTTGCCCTTCATCGGGAGACGCTCGCCGACGAGGTAGCCGCCCCGGGCGGGGGCCGTTGTCAGCTTGGTCGGGTAGACCAGGGTCCAGTCCAGGCCGCTGGAGCGGATCTCCTTCTCGGAGATCTCCTTGTCGGCGTAGACGTTCCGCAGGAGCGTGCTGTAGATGGCCTTCTGCACGGCACTCGCCGAGCGGTAGGTGTCGCCCACGCCGAACGAGGACAGCCACACCAGGCGGGAGACGCCCGTCTCCCTCGCCGCGCCGATCACGGCCGAGGCGGCGCCGGTGAACAGGTCGTCGGCGCGCACGGACGCGCCCCTGCCGAGCGCGGAGACGACGACGTCCTGCCCGGCCATGGCCCGGGCGACATCGGTCTGCGAGGTGGCGTCCCCGGCGACCACGGTGACCCGGTCCGCCAGGTCCCGCATCGCCTCCGGCCGGCGCGCCAGGACGGTGACCGTGTCGCCGGCCCGGACGGCCAGGTCGACGACGTGCCGACCGGTGGGGCCGGTCGCACCGAGGATGAGCAGCTTCATGGCGAGGGGGCCTTTCGTGCGCGTGACGGATGCGGGGAGAGTGCCCGCGAGACCTAAGCGGACAGCTGTCCGCTACGTTGGGAACGGTACCGGACTGCTGTCCGGTTAGCAATCGTGGGGTGTGATCGCGGGGTCTGTCGTGCGCTGGTGGCGGCCCTCCGCGGCGGACTCGCGCGGCTGCGGAGTCGCCTGGTCGCCTGGAGTGGCGTGGAGCCCTCTGGGGTCGCCTGGAGCCGCCGCCCCTCTGTGATGCGGACTCGCCTGAAGTCGCCGCCCCTCCGCGAGCTGCGCGCGGCCCCGCCCGCTCGCGCGTCACCCGGTGTATTGCCTGGTCGGAGGCACTCCCCCCGCCCCCGGACCGATTTCGCTACAAGTTCCGAAATTATTGAGCGCGGCACTCGCCACGTGGCCGAAACACACCCTTCCTAGCGTCGCTGTCGACCAGCAGGCCCGCATGGGACAGGAGCCCCGAGTGCCCGATCTCTCCCGACGCCACGCTCTGAGAATCACCGCCGGCATGGCGGTTCTCGGCACTCTCGGCCTCACCGGCTGCGGGCGCGAGAACGCCACCACGACCGCCAAGGCCTCCGCCCGGCCCGTGGACGACTCCCCGGCCACCGGCACCGTCAGCGTCTGGGCCGCCCAGGGCGACGCCGACGTGCTCGACAAGGTGATCAAGCCGTTCAGGGCCGCGAACCCCGACGCCACCGTGACCTTCACCCTGATCCCGAACGCCGAGTACTACACCAAGCTCCAGTCCGCGATCGCGGCAGGCAAGGGACCCGACCTCGCCCAGTTCTTCCCCGAGTCGCAGGCCCAGTTCCTCGACCCGGCGACCCTGCGGCCCGTGCCCGAGGGGCTCGTCGACCCGGCCCGGTTCTTCCCGAGCCTGTGGGACGCCGGAGTCGTCGGCGGCGTGGCCTACACGGTGCCCTGGTACGCGTACACGTACGCGCTCGTCTACCGATCGGATCTGGCCAGGAAGGCCGGTGTCGCGGCGCCCACCACCTGGGACGCCATGGTGCCGTTCCTGAAGGCGCTCCAGGACGCGGGCGCCGCGCGCGGACTCGGGGCCGACATCGGCTGGGACGTCTTCAACGGCCAGGACGTCGCCATGTACGCCTGGCAGGCCGGCGGTTCGCTGGTCTCCTCCGCCGGTAAGTGGACGCTGAACACGCCCGCGATGGTCGACGCCCTGGAGTACAACGCGTCCTTCTTCACCTCGAAGGCCGCCGACACCGCAGGGCCCACTTTCCTCGACGCCCAGCCGTACTTCGTCTCCGGGAAGACGGCCTCCATGATCACCGGCCCGTGGGTGATCGGCCAGCTCGACACCGCCGCCGGGAAGCGCGGCTGGACGGCCTCCCACGTCGCCACCGCCCCGCTGCCCGCCGGTGCCTCCGGCAGCGTCTCCTTCGCCGCCGGCGGCAGCTGGGGCGTACTCGCCGACAGCGACAACGCGGACGCCGCCTGGAAACTCGTCCGGCACCTCGCCCGGCCGGACACCCAGGTCGCCCAGTACGGGGCCTACGGCTCGCTGCCCGCCGTCTCCTCCGCCTGGAACGACCCCGCGATCAAGGGGCAGCCGCTCCTCGACGCCTACTTCACCCAGTTGAAGAACACCCGCGCCTTCCCCCGGGTGAGCACCTGGCAGCAGGTCGCGACCCGGCTGGGCAAGGAGACGGAGGCCGTCGCCAAGGGACAGCGGAGCGCGGCGAAGGCGGCGGCGAACATCCAGGCGTACGCCGAGAGCGTCGGCACCGGCACGAAGTGAGCGGCCGATGACCACCACCCTCGCCCCGCCGCCCCGGAAGACCGCGGTTCTCCCGGACGCGGCCCCGCGCACGTCGTCCCGCACCCGCCGCAGCGTCGTCGCCTGGCTCTTCCTCGCCCCGTTCACCCTCCTCTTCCTGCTCTACACGGCGATCCCCGCCGTCGCCGCCCTCGGCTTCAGCCTCACCGACCTGCGCGGCGCGGACCTGCGCACCCCGCTCGCGGTGAACTTCACCGGCCTCGACAACTACGTACGGCTCTTCCAGGACGACAGCTTCCTGCGGGACATCGGCAACACGGCCCTCTTCGTCGCCGTGGGCGTGCCGCTGACCATGGGCATCGGGTTCGCCCTGGCCCTCGCGCTCGACTCCGGCATCCAGCGGCTGCGCGGCGCCTTCCGCACGGTCTTCTTCGCACCGGTCGTCACCAACGTGGTGGCGTCCGCGCTGATCTGGCAGTACGCCTTCCATCCGAACGGCACCGTCAACCAGGCGCTGTCCATGGTCGGCCTCGCCGGACCGAACTGGCTGGACGATCCGGACCTGGCCATGCCGGTCGTGGTCCTGCTCGGCGTCTGGCGCAACTTCGGCACCGCGATGGTGCTGTTCCTCGCCGGGCTCCAGGCGATCCCGCGGGACGTGTACGAGGCCGCCGCCCTGGACGGGGCCGGCCGGTGGCGCCAACTGCGGCACATCACCCTGCCGTTGCTGCTGCCGACCACCCTCATGGTCTCGGTGCTGCTGACCGTCTTCTACCTCCAGGTCTTCGACGAGCCGTATCTCCTCACCGACGGCGGCCCGCTCGGCTCCACGGAGTCGGTCGCGCTGTACACCTACCACCAGTTCGGGGCCGGCCAGTTCGGGATGTCCTCGGCCGCGTCCTTCGTGATGCTGGTGCTGGTGGGCGTCGTGAGCGTCGTCCAGTTCAGGCTGCTGAGGTCCCGCACATGAGCACCCCCATGACGGCCGCGCCGAAACGCCCCGTCCTGTACGGCGCGTTGATCCTCTGCGCCCTGCTCACCCTGCTCCCCTTCGCCTGGGGCGTGAGCGGTTCGCTGCGCGGACTCGACGAGATCCGTTCCGACCCCGGCTCCCTGCTCCCGCACCACCCCACCCTCGGCAACTTCACCCGGCTGTTCGAGACCCGGGGCTTCGGCCGGTTCGCGGTCAACAGCGTCGTCGTCGCGGCGATGGTGGTCGCCGGGAACATCGTGGCCGCGTCGGCCGCCGGCTACGCCCTCGCCAAGCTCGACTTCGCGGGCCGGCGGCTCGCGTTCGGCACGGTCATGGCGGCCCTGATGGTGCCGTTCACCGCGGTGTTCGTCACGCAGTTCGTCATCACCGTCGACCTGGGTCTCGCCGACACCCTCGCGGGGATCGCCCTGCCCGGCGCCGCGCTGCCGATGTCCGTCTTCATCATGCGCCAGTACGCCCTGTCGGTCCCCGACGAACTCCTCGAAGCGGCCCGCATCGACGGCGCGGGGGAGTTCCGGATCTTCTTCGGGATCTTCCTGCCGCTGGCCGGACCCGCCGTCGCCACCATCACGATCATGTCGTTCCTCACCTCGTGGAACAACTTCATCTGGCCGCTGATCGTCGCCCAGAGCATGTCCACCTACACCCTCCCGGTCGGCCTCGCCGCCACCAGCCAGGCCGCGGCCCACGTCACCGACTACGGCCTGCTGCTCGCCGGCGCGATCGTCGTCATGCTGCCGGTGCTGGTGCTCTTCCTGTGCCTCCAGCGGTACTTCGTGCAGGGCATCGCGGGAACGGGGATGCGATGAGCGCGACGGTCACCGTCCGGACCCGGCCCGAGGCGCGGCCGTGCTGACGGCCGGGATGAACCAGAGTGCCGTACGACGGGTCAACACCTCCGTCGTCCTGCGGGCCCTCGCGGTGTCGGCCGGGCCGCGGAAACTGACCGAACTCGCCGAGCAGACCGGTCTGTCCCGCCGTACGATCGAACTGATCCTGGACTCGCTGGTCGAGGCCGGACGGGTGGCGGAGCTGGACCGGGTCCCCCTCGACGGCTCGGCCGGACGCCCCGCCCGCCGCTATGAACTGCGCGCCGAACACGCCCTGTTGGCCTCGGTCCGCATCACCACCGTGGACGTGTCCGCGCTCGTCGCCGATGTGCGGGGCCGCGTCCTCGGACGGGCGCGGCGCCCCTTGCGCGCCTACCAGGACCCGGGGGCGACACTGGACGACGCGGCCGAACTGGTCCTGCGCGCCCTCGACGACGCCGGTGGTTCGACGGACCGGCTGCGCGCCGGGTCGATCGCGGCCGGCGGCGCCATCGACGACGAGGGAGTCGTACGGCGTCTGGTGCACACCACCCGCTGGGAGGGCGTCCAGCTGCCCGGCGAACTCGGGCGGCGCCTGCCGGTGCCCTGGTTCGCCGACAACGACTCCAACCTCGGTGCGCTGGCGGAGCGTTGGCGTGGAGTGGCCGCCGACCACGACAACGTCGTCTGGGCCGTGCTCGGCAACCGCACCGGCCTCGGCATCCTCATCCGCGGTCACGTGCACCGCGGGCTCGACGGGGCCGCGGGCGAGATCGTCGAGGCGCGCTCGATACCCGCCGGTTCGGTCGAGGACCGGCAGGTCGCCTGGCTCACCTCGCCCCGGCCCGAGCGGCGTGCCGTCGCCCTCGCCCGGTACGAGGCGGCCCGCACGGGCGACGCCGACGCGCTCGCCGAGGTCGGCGAGTTCGTGGCGAACATCGCCTCCATCCTCACCACCCTCACCTGGACGATCGCCCCGTCGCTCATCGTGCTCGGCGGCGGCCTGGAGGACGCGGCCGACGTCCTGCTGCCCCGGGTGCGCGCCGCGCTGCGGGACGCCCGCACCCCGGCGGTCGAACTGCGGGCCACGGCCCTGGGCCACGACGGCCCGCTCGTCGGCGGCATCCGGCTCGCCCTCGACCGCATGGACACCGAACTGTTCGGCCCGCTGGTGACCCCCCACACCTCACGCTCACGGAGCCTTACTTGACGCACACCCCCCGCACCGACGTCCTGGTCGTCGGCAGCGGCATCATGGGGTCCCTCGTGGCCCGCCTGCTGCGCGACAGCGATCCGGCACTGCGTATCACCGTGGTCGACGGCGGCAGCCCCATCGGCCCGGCCCCCGGCGTGCACCTGCACGACGTCGACGACCCGGACCTGTGGTCGCGCTACAACGACCGGGTCGGCACCGGCGTCCAGGGCCTGTACACCGGGGCCGAGGTGGTGCGCGAGGTCGCGGGCGGCCTCACCGACCTGACCCCCGGCATGTTCCACGCGCTCGCCTTCGGGGAGGACGCCGAGGCGATGCCCGCGGCGGCCCTCGCCTGGAACGCGGGCGGCATGGGCGTGCACTGGACCGCCGCGACCCCCCGGCCCGCCGGGGACGAGGTGTTCGACCACGGAGACCCGGACCGCTGGGCGGCCGACCTGGACACCGCGTCCCGGCTGCTCGGGGTGGCACCCCGAGCCATCGGCCCGACCGAGGTCGGCCGGACCGTCCTCGACGTCCTGCGCCGCCGCTACGACGGCCTCGGACCGGACGACCGACGCCCGCAGGCCATGCCCATGGCGGTCACCACGACGGCCTCGGGCCCCATGCCCCGCACGGCCCCCGGGACGATCTTCCCCGCCCTCGCGACCGGCGGCGACCCGGCGTTCACCCTGCTGACCGGCACCCTCGTCACCTCGCTGGTACATGCCGGCGGCCGGGTCACCGGCGCCCGGCTGCGCCGCGTCCACGACGGCGCCGAGTCGGAACTCCACGCGGACTCCGTCGTGGTGTGCGCCGACGCCCTGCGCACCCCGCAGCTGCTGTACGCCTCCGGCGTCCGCCCCGAGGCCCTGGGCCGCCGCCTGAACGAGCACGCCTTCGTCAGCGCCCGCGTCCTGCTCGACCTGGACCGGTTCGCCGTCGGCCTGGCGGACCTGCCCCTGCCGCGCCCCGGCGAGTTCTGCACCGACTCGCTCTGGCTGCCGCACAACGGCCCGGCGCAGCCCTTCCACGGCCAGATCATGAACCGCACCTACGTCGACGCCTCCGGCCGCGCCCTCGCGCACTCCGTGGGCCTCTCGCTGTACGTGCCCGTCGAGTCCCGTCCCGAGAACCGGCTCGTGTTCTCGCCCACCGAGACCGACCTCGCCGGGATGCCGCGGATCCGGATCGAGTTCGCCCACTCCGCCGCCGACCGCGCCCTGATCCGCCGGGCGCTGGACGAAGTGCGGTCCCTGGCCGAGGAGTTCGGCCCCTTCGACCCCGCGACCGAGTGCGCGCTGCTGCCACCGGGTTCGTCCCTCCACCTGACGGGTACCGTCCGCTCCGGCCCCGCGGACGACGGCACCAGCGTGTGCGACCCGGACGGCCGGGTCTGGGGCTTCGACAACCTGTATCTCGCGGGCAACGGAGTCGTTCCCACCGCGATGGCCGCCAACGTCACCCTGACCGGCGCCGTCACCGCGGTACGGGCCGCCCGAGCCGTCACCGCACGCCCCGCACACGACAGCGCGCTCGTCGCGCAGGGAGAGGTCCGACCGTGATCGACATCGCCAGGGAGTACCACGTCGCGCTGCCCGCCTGGATCGACGACGAACTCGCCGGCACACCCGGCGTCCTGCCCGACCGCGAGGACCGGATGCGCCTGGTGCACCGCCTGGCCGACCGCAACTGGCGGGAGGGCAACGGCGGCCCGTTCGCGGCCCTCGTCGCCGAGCGCGAGAGCGGCCGTGTCGTCTCCGTCGGGGTGAACGTCGTCCTCGCCTCCGGCGTCTCCAGCGCGCACGCCGAGGTCGTCGCCCTCGGCCTGGCCCAGACCGCGCTCGGCGGCTGGGACCTCGGCGGCGAAGGCCTGCCGGCCCACGAACTGGTCGTCAACTGGCGTCCGTGCGTGCAGTGTTACGGCGCCACCCTGTGGTCCGGGGTGCGCGGCCTGGTGGTCGCGGGCGAGGGACCGGAACTGGAGGAGATCACCACCTTCGACGAGGGCCCCCTCGGCGCGGACTGGGCCGAACAGTTCGAGGCACGCGGGATCGACGTCGTGCACGACGTGCTGCGCGACGAGGCGCTCGCCGTGTTCCGCGCCTACCGCAAGGCGGTCGACACCGAGGACGGGGTCGTCGTCTACAACGCCCGCGGAGGCACCGCGTGACCCCGTCCTTCGCGACCGACGTCATCACCTTCTACCACCCGGGCTTCTGGGGCCTCGACTCCGCCGACGCGGTGCGCGAACGCGCCCTTCGGGACGCGCGGGGCTTCTGGGAACGGATCATGGACACGCTGGCCGCCACCGAGGTCACCGGCATCGAGCTGACCTTCGCGCCCGGGGACGTCGACTCGGCCCTGCGCGCCTACGGCAGTCCCGCCGCCTTCCGCCGCGCACTCGACACCCGGGGCCTCGCCGTCGTCAGCGCCTTCGTCGCGGGCGACGACGCCCCCGACTGGCTGGACGGCGACAACCTCCCCGCGATCGTCGCCGACGCCGAGCGCCGCGCCGCGTTCCTCGCCGAGGTGGGCGCCCCGCTGTTGGTCACCGGGCTCCCCATGCGGGCGACCTTCGGCACCCGCCCGCCCTTCTTCGTCGACGCCGCCTACATGGCCCGCATGGCCGACATCGCCCACGCGGTCGGCGAGGCGGTCTCCCGGCACGGCGTGAAGCTCGCCTTCCACACCGAGTCCCACAGCACCCTCTGGTACGAGCGGGACATCGACCTCTTCATGGCCCTCACCGACCCCCGCTACGTCTGGCTCTGCCCGGACTCCTGCCACATCACCCTCGCCGGCGGCGACCCGGCCGCGGTGGCCCGCCGCCACACCCCCCGCATCGCCCTGGCCCACTGGAAGGACGCCACCGCCCCGATCGACACCCACCTCACCATCGACGCCACGATCTACACCCGGCAGCAGGCCTACATGACCGAACTGGGCACCGGCGTCGTCGACTGGCCGGCCTGGGCCGAGGCGATGTCCCGCACCCCCGGCGCGGACACGGTGCTCATAGAACTGGACGAGGCGCCGGATCCCGTCGCAGCGCTGCGGGCAGGAACGGCACTGGCGAAGAAGGCGCTGAGCAGAACTCCCCAAGGGGCGCGGGGAACTGCGCGACCAGCCACGACGAACCAGCAGACGCACAACGACACATAGCGGCACCGCGGTGGGCGCTCAGCGACGCAGGTCCATCCGCGAGGTCTCCGGCAACCGCAGATACACCACCGACGACCCCAGACACAGCACAGCCACGTACCAGGGAAACACCCCGGCATGGCCGACGTCCTTGAGCAGCGTCCCCACATACGGCGCCGTCCCGCCGAACAGCGCCACCGTCAGCGAATACGGGAACCCGATCCCCGCCGCCCGCACCCGCGGCGGGAACACCTCCGCGTTGACGGCCGCGCTGATCGACGTGAACCCGGTGAGCAGCACCATCCCGGCGCACTGCACCAGGAGCAGCACCACGAACGAACCGTTCAGCAGGCCGAGCAGCGGCACGCTCAGCACCGCGAACCCCAGCCCGAAGAACAGCAGCAGGGGCCGCCGCCCGAACCGGTCCGACAGCAGCCCGCCCAACGGCTGGAGCAGGCCGAAGAAAGCGAGCGAGATCGTCCCGGCGAGCAGCGCGTCCGACTTGTCGACGCCCGCGTTGAGCTCGGCGTACGTGGGCAGATACGACGTCCAGGTGTAGTAGGCGATCGTGCCGCCCATCGTGATCCCGCAGATCAGCAGGGACTCACGGGGATGCCTGCGCACGGCCTCCAGAAGCCCCGGCCGGGGCGCCCGCCGCTGCTCCTCGCTGCGGGTCTCCTGCGCGCCCCGCCGGATCCAGAACCCGACCAGCGACAGCACCGCCCCGAGGACGAACGGGATCCGCCAGCCCCACCCGTTCATGTCCCCGTCGCTCAGCGTGTCCACGAGCAGGGTGGCGATGCCGGACGCGACGAGCTGCCCGGCGGTCGTCGAGACGTACTGGAAGCTGGAGAACAGCCCGCGCCGGCCCGGACCCGCCGACTCCACCAGGAAGGTGGTCGACGCGGCGAACTCCCCGCCCACGGACAGCCCCTGGAGCAGCCGCGCCAGGACCAGCACCACGGGGGCGAGCACACCGGCCGCCGCGTACGTCGGTGTCAGCCCGACCAGCAGGCTGCTGCCGCCCATCAGCAGGATGGTGACCGTCAGCGCGCTCCGCCGCCCGTGCCGGTCCGCGATCGCCCCCATCACCAGCCCGCCGACCGGCCGCATGAAGAACCCGACCGCGAACACCGCGAACGTCGACAGCAGGGGCACCAGCGAGTTGTCCGCGCCCTTGGGGAAGATCTCGGCCGCGATGTAGGTGGCCAGGAACGTGTAGGCGTACCAGTCGTACCACTCCACGGCGTTGCCCACGGAGGCGGCGAGGAGCTGGCGCACGGGCCGTTTCGTCGGTGGGGGAGGCGCGGAGTCCGCCCGGGTCGTCTCTGTCACGCCCGCGACCCTCCCCTGACCAGGGGCCCGGCACACCTCCCGTACCTCTGACTTTCACATCAACGCCACCAGACCCTTCCGTGACGTTTGGTGCTCTTGGAACACTCGCTCCGCACACAATTCGTCACGTTCCGGCCATCCGTACCCCCCAGGATGAGAGGCACCCCCCGTCATGCCCGAAGTAAACCGGCGTAGATTTCTCCAACTCGCAGGTGCCACGACCGCGTTCACCGCGCTGTCGAACAGCATCCAGCGGGCCGCCGCCCTCCCGGCGCACCACCGCACGGGGACCATCGAGGATGTCGAGCACATCGTCGTCCTCATGCAGGAGAACCGATCCTTCGACCACTACTTCGGCTCCCTGCGCGGTGTCCGCGGCTTCGGGGACCCGCGCCCGGTCACGGCGTCGGGATCCAAGCCGGTCTGGTACCAGTCCGACGGCACGAAGGACGTCCTGCCCTTCCGCCCGGACGCCGACGACCTGGGCATGCAGTTCATCCAGGACCTCCCGCACGGCTGGAACGACGGTCACGCCGCCTTCAACAAGGGCAAGTACGACAAGTGGGTCCCGTCCAAGGGCTCCACGACCATGGCGTACCTGAACCGCGAGGACATCCCCTTCCACTACGCGCTCGCCGACTCCTTCACCATCTGCGACGCCTACCACTGCTCGTTCATCGGCTCCACCGACCCGAACCGCTACTACATGTGGTCGGGCTACACGGGCAACGACGGCACCGGCGGCGGACCGGTCCTCGGCAACGACGAGAAGGGCTACGGCTGGACGACCTACCCCGAGCGCCTGGAGAAGGCCGGGATCTCCTGGAAGATCTACCAGGACATCGGCGACGGCCTGGACGCCAAGGGCTCCTGGGGCTGGATCGACGACGCCTACCGCGGCAACTACGGCGACAACTCGCTGCTCTACTTCAACCAGTACCGCGACGCCGAGCCCGGCGACCCGCTGTACGACAAGGCCCGCACCGGGACGGACTTCACCAAGGGCGAGGGCTACTTCGACCAGCTCAGGGCCGACGTCAAGGGCGGCAGGCTGCCGCAGATCTCCTGGGTCGTCGCCCCCGAGGCCTTCACCGAGCACCCCAACTGGCCCGCCAACTACGGCGCCTGGTACATCGCCCAGGTCCTGGACGCGCTCACCTCCGACCCGGCGGTGTGGGCGAAGACGGCCCTGTTCATCACCTACGACGAGAACGACGGCTTCTTCGACCACGTCGTCCCGCCCTTCCCGCCGGCCTCCGCCGACCAGGGCAGGTCCACGGTCGACGTCGGCCCGGACCTCTTCAAGGGCGACAGCAAGAACGTCGCAGGGCCCTACGGGCTCGGACAGCGGGTGCCGATGCTCGTCGTCTCGCCGTGGAGCAAGGGCGGTTACGTCTGCTCCGAGACGCTCGACCACACCTCGATCATCCGCTTCATGGAGCGCCGCTTCGGTGTGCACGAGCCCAACATCTCGCCCTGGCGGCGCGCGGTCTGCGGCGACCTCACGGCGGCCTTCGACTTCTCCCGCAAGGACACCAAGCCGGTCGCGCTGCCGGACACCGACGGCTACGAGCCGCCGGACCGCGAGCGCCACCCCGACTACGTGCCGACCCCGCCCGCCCACCCGGCCCTGCCCAAGCAGGAGCCCGGCCTGCGCCGCACCCGCCCGCTCCGCTACGCCCCGCACGTGGACGCCGCGGTGGACCCGGCGGCCGGGAAGCTCACGCTCACCTTCGCCTCGGGCCCGAAGGCGGCCGCCGCGTTCCTGGTGACCTCCGGCAACCGCGCCGACGGCCCCTGGAGCTACACCACCGAGGCCGGCAAGACGATCTCGGACACCTGGAACTCGGCGTACTCGAAGGGTTCCTACGACCTGAGCGTGCACGGTCCCAACGGGTTCCTGCGCACCTTCAAGGGCGTGAACAAGGCGGCCGGTCCCGAGGTCACCGCCCGCCACCACGGCGACGACGTCGAGCTCACCCTCACCAACAAGGGCTCCGGCGCGGTGCGGTTGAAGGTCACCGACGGATACGGCCGCAGGGCCAGGACCTTCACCGTGCGGCCGGGTGCCGTGGTCAGGCACGTCGTCGATCTCGCGGCGAGCCGGCGCTGGTACGACCTGACCGTCGTCTCCGAGTCCGACCCCGCCTTCCTGAGGCGATTCGCCGGACATGTCGAGAACGGGCGTCCCGGCGTCAGTGATCCCTCTGTAATCACCGGGTAAAGCCCCTAGGGGGGCCACCGACGAGGTGGCCGGATCGCGATGGTCCCGGGGTAGTGTGCCCCGGTGACCACGCATTCGAACACACCTGCAGGCTGGTACCCGGATCCGCACGGGGCGCCCCAGACGCTCCGTTACTGGGACGGCGCGCAGTGGACCCAGCACACCAACGACCAGCAGCAGGCGGCCGGGCAGGCCCCGCCGGTGCAGCAGGCGGCCCCGCAGATGCCGCAGCAGGCGGCCGGTCCCGACCCGCGCGTCCAGCGCCAGGTGCACCAGCAGGCCGGCGTCGCGCCGAGCGGTGCCGGCGGCGGCAGCCTGTTCTCCGAACCGGTGCTGGTGGTGAACCAGAAGGCCAAGCTGATCGAGCTGACCAACGAGTACAAGGTCATGGATCAGAACGGCAACCAGCTGGGCTCGGTCGTCCAGGTCGGGCAGAGTGCCTTCCGCAAGATCGTCCGGTTCCTCTACAGCATCGATCAGTTCATGAAGATCAGGCTGGAGATCCGTGACGCGTACGGGCAGCCGGTGATGCTGCTGACCCGGCCGGGGAAGATCTTCAAGTCACGGGTGATCGTGGAGCGTCCGGACGGCTCGCCGGTGGGTGAGATCGTCCAGCAGAACGTCTTCGGGAAGATCAACTTCGCGTTGAACGTCAACGGGCAGCAGGTCGGGGCGATCAAGGCGGAGAACTGGCGGGCCTGGAACTTCGCGATCGTCGATCACGCGGGGAACGAGGTCGCCCGGATCACGAAGACGTGGGAGGGGTTGGCCAAGACGATGTTCACTACCGCGGACAACTATGTCCTCCAGATCCACTATCAGCTGCCGGAGCCGTTGTTGAGCCTTGTCGTGGCCACGGCGTTGACGGTCGACACGGCGTTGAAGCAGGACGCGCGTGGGTTTGGGTGACGGGTCGCTCCACTGGGGTGCCGCGGGGGGTTGTCGGGCGGCTGCGGGTGGGTTGTGGCTTGTCGCGCAGTTCCCCGCGCCCCTATCGGGGCGCTGTTAGGTGCCCTGGTTCTGATGGGCGGGGCACCTTTACGTCCCGTAGTGAGGGTTCCAGGGCCAGGACCGCTGCCACCGGGTGGTCTTCCTCCACCGAGATCGGCGCCGGCGTCGGCGTCGGTACGCGGCTCAGCAGGAGCACGCCCCAGGACGCCAGGCCCGCTCCCGCCAGGGCCAGGAGGATGCCGGCCGCGCCCCCGCGCAGGCCCTCGCCCAGGAGGGAGAGGCCGATGATCGCGGCGGCGAGCGGGTTGGCGAGGGTGACGACCGCCAGGGGTGCGCCGAGGCCGTCGCGGTAGGCGGTCTGGGAGAGCAGGAGGCCGGCGGCCGCGAAGGCCGCGACCAGGAGCGCGACGCCGACGACCTGGAGGCTGAGGAGGGACTCGGAGCGGTCCGTCGCGGCGACCGTCACCGTCTGGGTGAGCGCCGAGGCCACGCCCGAGGCGAAGCCGGAGGCCGACGCGTGGCGCAGGCCGGGCCGGGTGCCGGGCCGGGCCAGGACGCCGATCAGGGCCGCCGTCACCGCCGCCACGGTCACCGCCTCGGACGTGCTCAGGACGTTCCCGGGCGCGGAGCCGGACGCGACGAGCAGGATCGCGGACAGGCCGAGCAGGGTGTAGGCGGTGCCCCGCCACTCCGTCGCGCCGACGCGCCGCCCGGCGATGCGCGCGCCCATGGGCACCGCGGCGACGAGGGTGAGCGCGCCGAGCGGCTGGACCACGGTGAGCGGTCCGTACTTGAGGGCGACGACGTGCAGCAGTGCCGCCGAGGCGTTGAGCAGGACCGAGCTCCACCAGGCGCCGGAGCGCAGCATCCGCAGCAGGCCCGCGCCGGGGTTTCGGGAGGCCAGCCGTTCCTGGGCGACGGCCGCGGCCGCGTAGGCGACGGCGGAGAACAGGGACAGGACGACGGCGAGCAGGGTGGCGTTCATCGGCCCGCTCCCACGAGGACCTGCTCGTCGGCCTGCTCGCCGGTGGGCGCGGCCTTCTCCCGGACGCGTCCGGCCGTGGTGGCCGTCCGGCGGGGCAGGTGGATCACGGCGAGGGCGAGGCCCAGCACGGCGGCCGCCACGATCGCGTCCAGCCAGTAGTGGTTGGCGGTCCCGACGATCACCAGCAGGGTCAGCAGCGGGTGCAGCAGCCACAGCCAGCGCCAGCGGGACCGGGTCGCCACGATCAGGCCGATCGCCACCATCAGCGCCCACCCGAAGTGCAGCGACGGCATCGCCGCGAACTGGTTGGAGAGGTGGTCGGTCTGCGGCGGGCCGTACACGGAGGGGCCGTAGACCCGGGCGGTGTCGACGAGACCGGCGGCGGCGAGCATCCGGGGCGGGGCGAGCGGGCACACCAGGTGCACCACCAGGGCGGTGGCGGTGACCACGGCCAGCACCCGGCGGGCCCACACGTAGTGCGCCGGGCGCCGCAGGTACAGCCAGACCAGGAAGGCCACGGTGGCCGGGAAGTGCACGGTGGCGTAGTAGGTGTTCGCGAGGTGCACCAGGGTGTCGCCGTGCAGCAGCAGGGACTGCACGGAGCCCTCGCCGGGGAGATGGAGCGTCCGTTCCCAGTCCCACACGCGGTGCGCGTTGCGGAAGGCCTCGGCGGTGTGGCCGGTCGCCAGCTGGCGACCGAACTTGTAGACGAGGAAGAGCCCTGCGACGAGCAGGAGCTCACGGACGATCGGCGGTCGCGCTATCGCGGCCGGCTTCTCTTGTGAAGGCTCGGTGCGGGCATTCATCCCCCGGCCCTTTCGCTGGCGGTGGTGCGTGCGGTCGTACACGGCTGAGCTTGTGACTGTCCGAGTACGCGAAACTCATCGATACGAATGCGTTCCGATACGACACTGTACCGATACGGTCGGGTACCGGTACAGTGGCGTATCGATAGACGTACGCCACACTGGAATGCGAGCCCCTGGCCGCAGGGGCAGCGAGGAGAGAGAGCCGATGACGTCGCAGGCCGCGGACGGACCGGTCACGGTCGCCGCCTCGCGCCGCTCCAAGATCTCGCGCGAACGTGAGCAGGAGTTGTTCGACGCCGTCCTCGAACAGATTCAGGAGTGCGGATACGAGGCCGTCACCATGGAGGGCGTGGCCGCCAGCGCGCGGTGCAGCAAGTCCACGCTCTACCGGCAGTGGAAGACCAAGCCGCAGTTCGTGGTGGCCGCCCTGCGCTCCTGCCGGCAGTCGCGGCTGGCCGGGATCGACACCGGATCACTCGCCGACGACCTGCGCGAGGCCGCCCGGGCCACCGCCCGGTGGTCGACGACCGACACCAAGCTCCTCCAGGCGCTCGGTCACGCCGCGACCCAGGACGCGGAGCTCGCGCAGGCGCTGCGCGAGGCACTGGTGAACCCGGCGGTCGCCGCGCTGCGGGAGATCCTGCGGCGCGGGGTCGAGCGGGGCGAGGTCGACGCCGACCATCCGGCGCTGGAGTACATCCCCGCGCAGATTTTCGGTGTCGTGCGGGCCCGGCCCGTCATGGACGGCGAGTACGCCGACCAGGACTACCTGGTCCGCTTCGTGGACGCGGTCGTGCTGCCCGCACTCGGCCTCACCTGAGACCGGGCCGCCGTACCGGGACGACCGGACGGCGACCCGTCCGCGCCGCACCGTGGGGACGGGGGCGGCGCGCACCCCCCGGCCGGGTGGGGCTCCTCTTGAGCGGAGAGGAGCCCCACCCGGCCGACTCGCGCCCCGGGGCGTGAGCTCAGACGTCCTGGCCGCTTCCGCTGCCCCGCGCCGCCTTGATGCCCTGGGTGATCTCGTCGATGACCGCCTGCGACTCCCCGACGTCGACCCCGAAGCGGACGACGACGATCTGCTGGGGGTTCGCGGGGGAGGGGAAGGCGAGCGACTGGACGTAGCCGTCGGAGCCCTGCTTGGTGACCGCCTTCCAGCGGACCAGGTAGCCCTTCTGCCCGGCGACGGTCACCGCCTTGGAGGCCAGCACGTCGTGCGAGGTGATCCCGCCGTAGCCCTCGACGCCGTAGGACTGCTCGGCGGCGGTGGAGATGTCCGCCTTCGCGACCGCCTCGGGCGTGGACCCCTGGGTGCCGAGCGCCATCGCGGGCGCCGAGTAGGCGCCGCCCTTGGTGCAGGTCTGGGAGGTGTCGGCCGGGCACTTGTAGGAGGCGTTCGACGTGACCGAGGCGCCGACCGAGATCTCCTGGCCGTACCAGTCCTCCGGGATGGGCAGGCTGATCCCGTCGATCGCGTCGGTCACCGCACCGCTCTCGATCTTCGGCGCCTGTGAGCCCTCGGGCGCCGGCGACTGACCGCCCGTACCGCCGCCGGGGCCGCCCTGACCGCCGTCGCCGCCCTGGCCGCCCGAGTTGCCACCGGGTCCGTCCTGGCCCCCGCTGCCGCCCTGACCGTCCGGTCCCGGCTGCGAGTTGGACGTGTTGGAGCTGGAGTCGTCGCCGCTGGTCAGGGCGTACACGCCCACGCCTATGCAGGCCAGGACGACGACGGCCGCGCCCACGGCGATGCCCGTGCGCAGACCGCGCCGCGGGCTCGCCGGAGGCTGCGCGGGATACGCCGGATAACCCGGGGGCGACGGATACCCCGGAGGTCCCGGATGGGCCCCGCCGGGTGGTCCCTCGGGCGCCGCCTGCTGTGCCCCGTCGGCCGGCGGTGCCGGGGGACCCCATGCGGCGGCGGAACCCGCGGGCCGGGTCCGGTCGGTCCACGCCGTACCGTCCCACCACCGTTCGGTCGCGGGAGCGTCTTCTGTCTGCCCGGGGTCGGGGTACCAGCCGGGAGGAGTCACCTGCGTCATGTCCCCACCGTATGAGGCCTCGGTGAAAGAGGCATGAGAGCGAGCACACCGAATCGGGCCGTTCCGGGGCGCACCGGCCCAGGAGCGCGCCGGCACCTTCCTGTACGGGCCGCGCGAACGCCCCGTTCATTCCAGTACCAGCCGCACCGGTCGGTCCCGCGCGGGCGGCGGCAGCCGCAGCCCGTCCCGCCCGGGGGTGAGGGAGCCGAGCACGCTCGGGTGCCGGGCCCCGGTGCTCACCGGGTCGGTGCCCGGCAGCCCGTGCGCCGTCAGGAACCCCAGCACGGCGAACGCGTACGCCTCCTTCGCCGCCGACGGCAGCCCCAGCTCGTCGGAGGTCCGCAGCGCCACCCCCGGCAACTCCCGCCCCAACGCGCCCATCAGGGCGGGATTACGGGTCCCGCCGCCCGAGGCGATCACCTCCGTCGCGCCCACCGCCCGCACCGCGTCGGCGACCGTGCGGGCGGTCAGTGCCGTCAGGGTCGCCACCACGTCCTCGGCGGGCAGCGTGCCCGCGCCCGCCAGCGCGTCGCGCAGATGGCCGAGATGGAACAGCTCCTTGCCGGTCGTCTTGGGCGCGGGCAGCGCGTAGTACGGCTCGGTGAGCAGCCGATCGAGCAGCTCCGGCCGGACCCGGCCGCGCGCGGCCAGCGCGCCGTCGACGTCGTACGACAGCCGTCCGCCGCTGAAGCCCCGGGCCGCCGCGTCGATCAGCGCGCAGCCGGGTCCGGTGTCGAAGGCGGTCCCGTCGGGCGCGGTGAGGTTGGCGATGCCGCCGAGGTTCAGCGCGACGGGCGTGCCCGGCCGGCCGCGCAGCCACAAGAGGTCGACCAGGCTGACCAGGGGAGCGCCCTGGCCGTCCGCGGCGACGTCCCGGGGCCGGAAGTCGGCCACCACGGTCAGCCCGGTCGCCTCGGCGATCCACGCGGGCTGCCCGAGCTGGAGGGTGCCGTGCACCCGGCCCTGGGTCGCCCAGTGATAGACGGTCTGCCCGTGCGAGGCGACCAACTCCGCCCGCCCGTCGCACAGTTCCCGGTCGGCCCGGACGGCCGCCGCTGCGAACGCCTGCCCGATCCGGGTGTCGAGGCGGCACACCTCCGCCATCGTGACCCGACCCGGTGGCAGCGCCGCCGCGAGCGCCTCGCGCACCTCCTCGTCGTAGCGCTCGCTCACCGTCCCCAGCGGTTTCAGTACGACACTGTCGCCGGCCAGGCGCAGTTCGGCCGCCGCCGCGTCGATGGCGTCGTACGACGTGCCCGACATCAGGCCGATCACCCACATCCGCTCAACCCGCCTTCCTCGCCGGTGCCTTGACCAGTGCGAGCGCGCTCACCGCGCACGTCGCCGCCGCGTAGTACGCGGGAATGTCCACGTTCTGTGTGCGCCGCACCGTCTCGGTGATGATGAGCCCGGCGCAGCCCGAGAACACGGCGTTCGACAGGGAGTAGGCGAGTCCGAGGCCGGTGTAGCGCACGGTCGTCGGAAAGAGTTCGGCGAGCATCGCGGGGCCGGGCCCCGCCATCAGCCCCACCACCGCGCCCGCGCCGAACACCGCCGCACCCTTCGCCGCCTCGGAAGTCCCGGGATCCTGCAGCAGGTTGAGCAACGGCACCGCGAGGACCACCACGAGCAGCGCCCCCGTCAGCATCACCGCGTGCCGCCCGGCCAGGTCGCTCAGCAGACCCGCCGGCAGGATCACCGCCGCGAACCCCAGATTGGCCAGCACCGTGGCCACCAGCGCCTGCTGGAAGCTCGCGTTCAGCGTGCTCTGGAGATACGAGGGCAGCACGACCAGGAAGGTGTACCCCGCCGCCGCCCAGCCCATCACCCGCGCAGCCCCCAGGGCCACGGTCCGCGCGACCGCACCGGCGGGCGGTGCCGGGCGCGCCCCCTCCTCCCGGAAGGCCGGCGTCTCCTCCAGCCGCAGCCTCAGCCACAGCGCCCCCAGCCCCAGCGGCAGCGTCAGCAGGAACGGCATCCGCCAGCCCCAGTCGCCCACCTGCTCCTCGGACAGCGCCGTGGCGAGCAGCGCCGCCACCCCCGCACCGGCCAACAGCCCCAGCGCCACCGTGAACGACTGCCACGCCCCGTACAGCCCGCGCCGCCCGGGTGGCGCGAACTCGGTCATCACCGACACCGCGCCCCCGAACTCCCCGCCCGCCGACAGCCCCTGAAGGATCCTCAGGAAGGTCAGCAGCCAGGGCGCGAGGGCGCCGATCTGCGCGTACGTCGGCAGCACACCGATCAGCGTGGTCGCGACCGTCATCAGCACGATCACCAGGACCAGCACCGGGCGTCGGCCGATCCGGTCGCCGAGCCGCCCGAACAGGACCGCGCCCAGCGGCCGGAAGAAGAACGCCAGCGCGAAGGAGGCGTACGTCCGCACCAGCGCCTCGACCTCCCCGCCGCCCTCGGGGGTGAAGAAGCGGGCCGCGATGATCGTCGCGAAGTAGCCGTAGACGCCGAACTCGTACCACTCGATGAAGTTGCCCACCGAGCCGGCGGCCAGCGCCCGGCGGGAGCGCGGCGCGCCCCGCTCGCGGACGGTGAGACTCTCCCCAGTACCGATGGGCCTCTCCTCTGCTGTCCCGGCCATTCCTGACCGATGGTCACGTTTCATGACCGCTGGTCGTGGGCACCGCGCGTCGACCGCCCGTACCCGACATCACCCGTCACGGCAACAGGTACCCGGACCGGCCTCCGCTTCGGCACCCGGACGGCTACGCTCAAGTTCTGTACGTCGTTCGGGCGACTATGGGGAGGTAGCGGGATGACGGAGGTACGGCCCCCGGTGGCCGCCTCGGCTTCCCTGTGGGAGCGCGAGCGGGAAGTCGACGCCGTCGTACGGGCGGTGGAGGCCCTGCGGGCGGACAGCTCCTCCTCGGGCAGCCTGCTGGTGATCCGGGGCGAGGCCGGCTTCGGCAAGACCGCCCTGCTGGCCGAGATCCGCCGCATCGCGGAGGCGACCGGCTGCACGGTGTGGTCGGCCCGCGGCGGCGAGACCCTCAGGTCCGTCCCCTTCAACGTGGTGCGGCACCTCCTCCAGCCCGCCCTGGTCTCGTTGATGCCGGAGGAGGCCCGCGAGTACTTCGGCGACTGGTACGACATCGCCGGCCCCGCCCTCGGCCTCACCGACCCCGGCGAGCGGCAGGCCGACCCGCAGGGTGTCACCGACGGCCTGGTCGCCGCGGTGCGCCGGCTGGCCCGCCGCGACTGGCCGCTGGTGCTGATGATCGACGACGCGCACTGGGCCGACCAGGAGACCCTGCGCTGGCTCGCCGCGTTCGCCGAGCGACTCGCCGACCTGTCCGTGCTGGTCGTGGTGGCCCGTCGCCCCGGCGAGGTGACCGGCGAGAGCGCCCGCCTCCTCGACGCGGCCGCCGCCACCGCCGGACACCCCGACACCACCCTGAGCGCGCTGACCCCCGAGGCCACCGCGGGCCTGACCCGCGCCACCCTGGGCGACCACGCCGACGCCGCGTTCTGCCGCGAGGTCTGGGCCGTCACCGCCGGCAACCCCTACGAGACCGTCGAACTCCTCGCCAAGGTCCGCGACAGCGCGCTGGAGCCCTCCGAGGGCTCGGCCGTCGAACTGCGCGATCTCAACCGCGCGGCCCGCGGCGGCGGCCTCGTCGCCCGCCTGGAGGATCTCGGCATCGACGCCACCCGGTTCGCCTGGGCGGCCGCCATCCTCGGCACCGGCATCTCCGTCGACCTGGTCGCCCAACTCGCCACCCTGGGCCGGGACGAGGCGGGGCGCTGCGCCGAACTGCTGCGCAGCGCCCGCATCCTGACCGCCCCCGACCCCGCGAACCCCCAGGCGGGCGGCGGCGACCTGGAGTTCGTCCACCCGCTGATCGCCACCGCCGTCTACGACTCCATCCCGCCCGCCCTGTGCACCGCCATGCACGGCATCGCCGCCCAGGTCGTCACCGAATCCGGGTACGGCGCCGCCGCGGCCTCCCGCCACCTGCTCCAGGTCCACCCGGACGACGACGAGGAACTCGTCGAGCAGCTGCGCGAGGCCGCCCGCGACCATCTCGCCGTCGGTGCCCCCGACGCGGCCCGCCGCTGCCTCGAACGCGCCCTCCTGGAGCCCCCGCCCCCGGAGGTCCACCCGCACGTCCTCTACGAACTCGGCTGCGCCACCCTGCTGACCGCGCCCGCCAAGACCATCGACCACCTCCAGACCGCCCTGGCCATGCCGGGCCTCGACGGCGACCAGCGCGTCGACGCGATCATCCGCCTCTCCCAGGCCCTGCTGCACAACAACCAGCTGGAGGAGGCCGTCCGCACCGTCGAGACGGAAGCCGCCCGGCACGAGGCCGGACCCGCCCGGATGCGCCTCCAGGCCGTGCAGTACATGTGGGAGGGCATCCACGCCGGCGAGGCGACCTCCCCGGGCCGCTCCGCGCGCCTGGCCGCCCTCGCCCGCCCCTGCACCGGTCGCGACAACGCCGAGCGCGCCCTGCTCATCCTGCGCGGCTTCGACGCCACGACCCACGGCGAGAACGCCGAGGAGATCGTCGAGGTGTGCGACCGCGCCCTGGTCAACGGCCGCCTCGCGCCCGGGCTCGGCTGGACCGACAACGAGTGGGGCGTCGAACTGCCCCTGATGCTCGCCTCGTCGTACGCCTACACCGACCGGCTGGACCGCGCGGAGAGCCTGTTCAGCGAGGCCCTGCGCGCCTTCGAGACGGCCGGCTGGAGCGGCGGCCACCTCGCCCTGGCGCACGCCTACGTCGGTCTCGCGCACCGCAGGCGCGGCCGGCTGAGGGAGGCGGAGACCTCCCTGCGCGAGTCGCTGCGCATCGCCGAGCGCGTCGGCCGCGGACTGCCCCTGTACTGGTCGGCCACCTGCAACCTCGTCGACACGCTGCTCGCCCGCGGTCACGTCGAGGAGGCCTGGTCGATCGCCGAACAGTACGGGTTCGCTCCGCCGTATCCGTCCACCATCGTGCTGCCCGATCCGCGCTCCGTGCGCGGTCGTCTGCTGCTCGCCGTCGGCCGCACCAAGGACGCCGTGAACGAACTGGAGGCCGCCGAGAAGGCCGCGGCGGTGCGCGGCCACCACAATCCGGTGATCGTCCCGTGGGCCGTCGACCTCGCCCGCGCCCTGGCCGTCGAGGACCCGGTGCGGGCCGCGCAGCTCGCCACGGACGTCCGTCGGCACGCCGAACGCCTCGGCACCGACACGGCCATCGGCGAGGCCCTGCGGTGTGCCGCCGCGCTGGAGACGGGACAGCGGGCGGTGCGGCTGGCCGAGCGGGCGGTGACCTACCTGGAGTCCTCGCCCTGCCAGTACGAGCACGCGGCGGCGCGGGTGGAGTACGGGATCGCCGCGCGGTCCGTGGCCGAGCTCGAGCGTGGGCTGGCACTGGCTCGTTCGTGCGGGGCGGACGGGCTGGTCAGGCAGGCCCGCGAGGCGCTGGAGACGGGGCACGGGGTGCGCTGAAGGACGCGCGGCGCGGCGCTGTGCGGCCGTGTCGCGGCCGTGGGCGGGGACGAGACGGGAATCACCCCCGTGCCCCGTCCTCAGCCCGCTTCCTCCTCCAGCACCCGCTGGGCCGCCGCGAACGCCGAGTTCGCCGCGGGCACCCCGCAGTACACGGCCGTCTGGAGCAGCACCGCTCCGATCTCCTCCGGGGTGAGCCCGTTGCGCCGGGCCGCCCGGACGTGCATGGCCAGCTCGTCGTAGTGGCCGTGTGCCACCAGCGCGGTCAGTGTGATCATGCTGCGCTCGCGGCGGCTGAGCGTCGGGTCGGTCCAGATCTCGCCCCAGGCGTAGCGCGAGATGAAGTCCTGGAAGCGGGCGGTGAAGGGCGTCTGACGGGCCTGCGCCCGGTCCACGTGCGCGTCGCCCAGCACCGCGCGCCGCACTTCCATGCCCCGCCCGGCGGTGCCGTTCAGATGGGCCCGCAGCGCCGTCAGGACGGCCTCGGGACACTGCGCGGGCGCCAGATGGGAGGCGCCGGGGATCTCCACGAGCGTGGCCGACGGCACCGCGTCCGCGATCTCCCGCAGATGCGCCGGGGGAGTCGCCGGATCGTCCCGGCCGGCGATCAGCAGCGTGGGTACGGAGATCTCCGCCAGCCGGTCCCGCAGATCGAACGCGGCCAGCGCGTCACAGCAGGCGGCGTACGCCTCGGGGTCGGCGCCCCGGTGGTCCCGGACGAGCCGCGGCACGGTGAACCCGGCCGTGAACCAGCGCGCGTCCGCGCTCTGCGCCAGCTGCTCCAGGCCCTCGGCGCGGACCCGCGCGGCCCGCTCCCGCCACGGCTTCGAGCCGTTGAAGTGGGCCGAGGAACAGATCGCAGCCAGCGACGCGACCCGCTCCGGGTGGTGCACGGCGAGATGCAGTCCGACCGCACCGCCCAGCGACACCCCCGCGTACGCGAACCGCTCGACGCCGAGCGAGTCGGCCAGCGCCAGCACCAGACCGGCGAGATCACCGACGGTGGCGCCGGGGCCGATCAGGTCGGCCGCGCTGCCCCCGTGCCCCGGCAGGTCCCAGCGGACCACCCGGTGGGTGACGGACAGTTCGGGCGCCACCGTGTCCCACAGGGCGTACGAGGTCCCGAGCGACGGCCCGAGCAGCAGCGGGGGAGCGGAAACGGGCCCCTCGGCACGGTGGTTGAGGAGTGTCTCGGTCAACGTCGCTCCAGGGCACGGTCGGTGAGGGCTCCGGCGGAGCCGGTGTAACGGGCGGGGTCGGTGAGCTCGTCGAGATCGACGTCCTTCAACTCGGGCTCCTCGGCTAGGAGTTCGGCCAACGGGCGGCCCTCGGCGTATGTCCGCCTCGCCAGTTCCGTGAGCAGCGCCTTGGCCCGGGCCCGGCCCAGGACCGGGGCCAGCGCGGCCGACAGCCGCTCGGAGACCACCAACCCGTGGGTGAGGTCCAGGTGTTCCCGCATGGCCTCCGCGTTCACCCGCAGTCCCCCGACGAGTTCGACGGCGTCGTGCGCCGCCCCGCCGACCAGCCGGAGCAGGTCCCTGAGCGGCTCCCACTCGGCGTGCCAGGCGCCGGCCGGCCGCTCGTCCTCGGCGGCCATCGAGCCGTACAGCGTGGCGGCGAGCTGCGGCGCCCGCCGGGCGGCGGCAGCGATCAGCGTGGACCGTACGGGGTTGGCCTTGTGCGGCATGGCCGACGAACCGCCCCCGCTGCCCTCCGCCAGCTCGGCGATCTCGGTCCGGGCAAGGGTGAGGACATCGGTGGCGATCTTGCCGAGTGCCCCGGCCGTGAAGGCGAGACAGCAGGCGAGGTCGGCGATCGGGGTGCGCAGAGTGTGCCAGGGCAGGAGCGGTGCGTCGAGTCCGAGTTCCCGGGCGAAGGCTCCCGTGAGGGCCACGGTGTTCCGCGCGCCGTACGCCGTGAAGGCCGCCAGGGTCCCGGCGGCGCCGCCGAGTTGGGCGGGGAGGTCGTCCCGCACCTCGATGACCCGGTCCCGCGCGTCCAGCACCAGTGAGCGCCAGCCGGCCGCCTTCAGCCCGAAGGTCGTCGGTACGGCGTGCTGGGTCAGCGTCCGCCCCGGCAGCACGGTGTCCCGGTGCTCGGCGGCCAGCCGGGCCAGTGCCATCTGGACGCGATGCAGGTCTTCCAGGACGAGGTAGAGCGTGCGGGTCGCCACCAGCATCGTCGCCGTGTCCAGGATGTCCTGGCTGGTCGCGCCCCGGTGCACGTACGGGCCGTACTCCTCGCCGACCGCCGCGGTGAGGTCGGTGACCAGCGGGATGACGGGGTTGCCACCGGCCCGCGCCCGCTCGGCGAGGGACCGGACGTCGAAGCGCTCCGCGCGGGCGGCCTCGGTCACCGCCTCACCCGCCCCGTCCGGGGCGAGCCCCAGCCGGGCCTGCACCCGGGTCAGCGCGGCCTCCGCGTCCAGCAGGGCCTGGAGATAGGCGCCGTCGGCGGTCGCGGCGGCGGCGGGGGAGAGGGCCCACCCGGGCGCGAGCAGACCGGCGTCGGAACCGGCGGAATCGGTGGGACTGGTGGGACCGGCGGAAGCGTTGGTGCCGGCGGAATCGGCAGAAGTCACTGGAACTCCAGGAAGACCGTCTCGCCTTCGCCCTGAAGGCGGATGTCGAAACGGTAGGTGCCGTTGCCCTGATCCTCGGCGATCAGCGTGCCGCGCCGCTCCGGGTCCACCCGGGTGAGCAGCGGATCCGCGGCGAGCGCCGCCTCGTCGCCCGGCAGGTAGATCCGCGTGTACAGATGCACCAGCAGTCCGCGGGCGAACACGCACACGCTGATGTACGGCGCGCTCCGCCCGCGCGCCCCGGGCCGCAGCGTCCGCGCGCTCCAGTGGCCGCTCATGTCCGTCTGGCTCCGCCCCCAGCCGGTGAACTCCACGCCGTTGCGCCCCAGGAAGCCGCCGCTGGCCGTGTCCCGCCGCATCGAGCCGTCCACCCGCGACACCTGGCCGTCCGGGTCGGGGCCCCACAGCTCCACGAAGGCGTCCGGCAGCGGCCTGCCCTCGCCGTCGAGGACGTGCCCGTGCAGCGTGATCGTGTCGGGGTGGCCGACCGGGGCGATGTCCCCGCCGCCGGGGAACGGCAGGGCGTGGCCGTAGAAGGGGCCGACCGTGTGCGACGGGGTCGGGAGCACCGTCTCCGGACGGTTCGTGTCGATCTTCGTCATGGCAGGTCAGCGCCCTTCTTCGATCCAGGTGGCCTGCGGGCCGTCGAGCACGATGTCCCAGTGGTAGCCCATCGAGAACTCCGGCACCGACAGACTGTGGTCGTACGTCGCGATCAGCCGCTGCCGGGCCGCGTCGTCCGTCACCGACTGGATGATCGGGTCGTACGGGAACAGCGGGTCGCTCGGGAAGTACATCTGCGTCACGAGCCGCTGGGTGAACGCCGTGCCGAACAGCGAGAAGTGGATGTGGGCCGGCCGCCAGGCGTTGAGGTGCTGGCGCCACGGGTACGGGCCGGGCTGAACGGTGGTGAACTCGTAGCACCCGCTGTCGTCCGTGAGCGTGCGGCCCACGCCCGTGAAGTTCGGGTCCAGCGGGGCGTCGTGCTGCTCCCGCTGGTGCGCGTACCGCCCGGCCGCGTTCGCCTGCCAGATCTCGATCAGCTGACCGCGGATCGGCCGCCCGTCCCGGTCCAGCAACCGCCCGGACACGGTGATCCGCTCCCCGATCGGCTCACCGTCGTGCTGCCGGGTGAGGTCGTTGTCGATCTCGGTGATGTCCCGCTCCCCGAAGGCCGGCGAGTGCAGCTCCACCAGCTCCGGGTCCTGCGACACGTCGATCGTGACCGGCGGCTGCTTCGGATGCCGCAGCACCGACGACCGGTACGGCGCGTAGTCCCGCCGCGGCTGATGCTCCACGGGCGCCCCGTCGGCAAGACGCTTCTCATAGGCGGCGTGCTCGGCCGCGATCTCCTGATCGATGTCAGCTTGGGTGAGAGTCATTGGGGGTCCTTGGGTTTCCTGACGTTCCAGTCGAAGTTGAGGGGAGGTGTAGCGCCCCTTCAGGGGCGCGGGGAACTGCGCGACCAGCCACATGCGGCCTACAGCCGCCATCCGGCATTCCGCGGCAGGGCCTACCGCTCCAAAACAAGGGCCAGCCCTTGCCCCACGCCAATACACAACGTGGCGACCCCGACCCCACCCCCCTGCCGAGCAAGCTGATGAGCCACCGTCCCCGCAAGCCGCGCACCGGACGCCCCAAGCGGATGCCCCAGCGCAATCGCCCCACCCTGCGGATTGAGAATCGCCGGATCAAACTCGGGCCATTCGGCCACACACCCCAACACCTGCGCGGCAAAAGCCTCGTTCAACTCCAACACCGACAGATCACCAAACCCCCTCCCCGCCTTGGCCAGCGCACGCGCCACCGCTTCGACGGGCGCGAGCCCGAAGTAGTGCGGGTCCACGGCATGCACACCGGTCGCGGAGATCCGGGCCAGCGGCTCGCGCCCGGTCGCGGCGAGGCCGTCCTCGTCGACCAGCAACAGCGCCGCCGCCCCGTCGTTCAACGGCGACGCGTTGCCCGCGGTGACCGTCCCCCCGTCCGCACGGAAGGACGGCTTGAGCTTGGCCATCGCGGCCAGGGAGGCGTCCGCGCGGACGGACTCGTCGGCGCCGAAGAGGACCGGCTCACCCTTGCGCCGCGGGATCGGCACGGGGGCCAACTCGACGTCGAACAGGCCCTCGGCCTGCGCCTTCGCCGCCTTCTGATGAGAGGCCAGGGCGAACTCGTCCTGCTGCTCCCGGCTGATCTTGTGCTTGTCGGCGATCAACTCCGCGCTCTCGCCCAGCGGGACGGTCCACTGCGGCTCCATCCTCGGGTTGACCATGCGCCAGCCCAGCGTGGTGGAGTACAGCTCGGTGTGCCCGGCCGGGAACGGCCGGTCCGACTTCGGCAGTACGTACGGCGCCCGGGTCATCGACTCCACCCCGCCGGCCACGGCGATGGAGGCGTCCCCGACGGCGATCGCGCGGGCCGCCTGGATCACCGCCTCCAGCCCGGAGGCGCACAGCCGGTTGACCGTCACCCCCGGCACACTCGTCGGCAGGCCGGCCAGCAGCGCCGCCATCCGGCCTACGTTCCGGTTCTCCTCACCGGCGCCGTTGGCGTTGCCGAAGTACACGTCCTCGATCCGCGCCGGATCCAACTCCGGCGTGCGGGCCAGGAGTTCACGGATGGCGTGGGCGGCCAGGTCGTCCGGACGCACCGCCGCGAGACCGCCGTTGTAGCGGCCGATCGGGGTGCGTACCGCGTCCACGAGGTACACCGGGTTCACAGCAGGTCCTCCGCAACGGTCAGTTTCGCGTCCGTCCCGGCGATGACGTCGTCGACGCTCACCCCGGGCGCGACCTCGGTCAGCAGCAGTCCGTCGGCGGTCACGTCCAGCACGCCGAGATCGGTGATGATCCGGTTCACGCACGCCTTGCCCGTGAGCGGCAGCGCACACTCGGAGAGGATCTTGGGCGAGCCGTCCTTGGCGGTGTGCGTCATCACCACGATGACCGTGCGGGCCCCGTGCACCAGGTCCATGGCCCCGCCGATCCCGGTGATCAGCTTCCCCGGGATCGCCCAGTTCGCCAGGTCCCCCCGCTCCGAGACCTGCATCGCGCCCAGTACGGCGACATCGATGTGTCCACCCCGGATCATGCCGAAGGACAGCGCCGAGTCGAAGAAGGAGGCGCCCGGCAGCACCGTGACGGTCTCCTTGCCCGCGTTGATCAGATCCGGGTCCACCTGGTCCTCGCGGGGGTACGGGCCGGTGCCCAGGATGCCGTTCTCCGACTCCAGGACCACCTCCACACCCTCCGGCAGGTAGTTCGGGATCAGCGTCGGCAGACCGATGCCGAGATTGACGTAGCTCCCGTCGGGCAGTTCCCGCGCGGCCCGCGCGGCCATCTGCTCCCGCGTCCAGGCCATCAGCTGCTCACCGTCCGCTGCTCGATCCGCTTGTCCGCCGCCTGCTCCGCCGTCAGCGCGACGACCCGCTGCACGAAGATCCCCGGCAGATGCACCGCGTCCGGCTCGATCTCCCCGGGTTCCACCAGCTCCTCCACCTCGGCGACGGTCACCCGGCCCGCCATCGCGGCGAGGGGGTTGAAGTTCCGGGAGGACTTGTTGAACACCAGGTTGCCGTGCCGGTCGCCCTTCCGGGCCCGCACCAGCGCGAAGTCGGTGCGGATGCCGCGCTCCAGGACGTACTCGGTGCCGTCGAACTCCCGGACCTCCTTGGGCGGCGAGGCCAGCGCCACCCCGCCGGAACCGTCGTAGCGCCACGGCAGCCCGCCGTCCGCGACCTGTGTGCCCACGCCCGCGGGCGTGTAGAAGGCGGGGATCCCGGCCCCGCCGGCCCGCAGCCGCTCCGCCAGCGTGCCCTGCGGGATCATCTCGACCTCCAGTTCCCCGGCCAGGTACTGCCGCGCGAACTCCTTGTTCGCCCCGATGTAGGAACCGGTCACCCGGGCGATCCGCCCGGCCGCCAGCAGCACCGCGAGCCCGGACTCCATCGCCCCGCAGTTGTTGGAGACCACCCTCAGACCGGAGACCCCCCGCTCGAACAGCGCCTGGATCAGCACGTTCGGCACACCGCTCAGCCCGAAACCGCCCACCGCCAGCGACGCGCCCCGCGGCACATCGGCCACCGCCTCCAGGGCCGTGGCGACCACCTTGTCCATCCGTGAAGCCCCATCCCGTCCGAGCACCCCAGTGCGAGCAACTACGACCAACCACGAGCAACTACGCGCAATTACTCAGGGCACTGATTAATTTAACGAGGTGTTCCTCACGCTGCCACCGGAGCAGCGGGGCGTCAAGACCCGGGAGAAAAGCAAGGTCAGATCGGATGTGAGTCCTCGGAGACACCGCAGACAGCCGTGATCCCGCCCGGTAGTGTTCAGTACACCAACGAATTCGACCTCGGGAGCGCACATGGCCGCGGTGGACCTCACCACGCACCCCGGGCACCTGGCCCGGCGGCTCCAGCAGGCCCACTATCTGCTGTGGAACACGATGGTCTCAGAGGAGATCACCTCCCCGCAGTTCGCGGTCCTGAACACGCTCGTCGCCGAGCCCGGTCTCGACCAGCGCACGGTGGGGGAGCGGGTGGGGCTCGACCGGTCCACCATCGCCGAGGTGATCAGCCGCCTCGGCCGGCGGGGGCTGCTGGACAAGGTGCGTGATCCGCAGGACGGCCGCCGCTTCCTGCTGCGCCTCACCGACGAGGGGCTGCGCACCCACCGCAAGCTCACCGTGCGCACGGCCCGGATGAACCAGGTCTTCCTGGCCCCGCTCTCCGCCGAGGAGCAGTCCGTCTTCTTCGACCTCCTCCGCCGGGTCTCGGACGCGGCGGAGGGACTCCGCAATCCCACGGGACGTCCCGCGGAGCCCCTCGCCGCCCGTTCCTGACCGGTGCTCACGCCTTCGCGAACACCACCCACACCTGCCCCCGCGCGAAGTTCAGCGGAGCGCCGTCCGCCGTCGTGAACCTGGTGCCGTCCTCGGCCGTCGCGCGGTCCCAGGTCGCGTCGTAGGACCGCCCGCCGCGCAGCACCTCGGCCCGGCCCGAGCCGACGGTCTCGGTGTACGGCGTGTTGTTGCCGAGGAAGTCGTGGAAGGCGGACTTGCGCACCTTCACGTACTGCACCACGACCGTCGCGGGCGCCACCCGCTTCCCGCCGGTCGTCACGGTCGGCCTGCCGTCCTGCGAGACCAGCCAGCGGCTCCGGTCGGCGGACCAGGTGAAGGTGAAGCGGGCGGCCGGGTAGCGCACGGTCCGCGAGCTCCTCGGCTCCCCGCCCTCGGGCGCCGCGCCGTAGCGGAAGCCGTTCGTCAGCGCGTCGGCGCCCGGCGCGGTGGGCAGCAGCTTGTTCGGGCGCAGGTAGAGGTTGTGCGGGGTGGGCTTGTCGGTGCCCCGGAAGTAGGCGTCGGCCACCTTCTCGGGTGTCTGCACGTCCAGGGGCGCCTTGTTGATCAGCGGCATCAGCTTGCCCTGGGCGCCGGAGAAGGCGAGGACCGGCCGCTCGAACTGGCGCAGCAGCTCCAGGTCCGACTCGCGAGCGCTGCGCACCGGCCCGACGACCTTCGGGAGCTTGGTCGCGTACACCGCCATCAGCCGGCTGAGCCCGCCCTCGACCTGCTCGGCGTAGACGACGTCCGCCGCGTCGATGCCCGTCTGCGGCCGGGCCGCGCGCACGTTGTCGATCTTCACGGCGAGCACGGACCCGGCGGCCGGGGCGGTCGTGCCGTCGGCACTCCGGCTCGCCTCGGGGGTGCCCGGCCGTCCGCGCCCGTCGTCGGCGGGGGTGCGCCCGCCGGAGCAGCCCGCCACCAGCGCGGCCGTCGTCGCGGCAGCCACCAGCACCGCCGTAGTCGTGGCGCGTCGCGTGCGCGCCGTCTGTCCCATGCCCACCGTTGGCCACCCGTCTCGTGTCATTGATTGTGCGCTTATCAGTTCATTGATGGCCATACCCGGTCGGTTCTGATTGAGCGCGACGGATGGGCCGATCGGCCCAGGGAGAGCGGTTCGTCGGGTGGCGCCCGGGTACCCGGGCGCCACCGCGGACCCGACCCGTCGACATGACCGAGGGAGTGGGCGATGAAGGCAGTGACCTGGCAGGGCAAGCGGGACGTACGGGTGGAGAGCGTGCCCGATCCGGAGATCCAGGAGCCGACGGACGCCGTCATCCGCGTCACCTCCACCGGCCTGTGCGGCTCCGACCTGCATCTCTACGAGGTGCTCACCCCGTTCATGACACCGGGCGACATCCTCGGGCACGAGCCCATGGGCATCGTCGAGGAGGTCGGCGCGGCAGTGCCCGACCTGGCGGTGGGCGACCGGGTCGTGGTGCCGTTCCAGATCGCGTGCGGCAACTGCTGGATGTGCCTGACCGGCCTGCCCACGCAGTGCGAGACCACCCAGGTCACCAGCGAGGGCATGGGGGCCGCACTGTTCGGCTACACCCGTCTGTACGGCTCCGTACCGGGCGCCCAGGCCGAGTACCTGCGCGTGCCGCAGGCCCAGTACGGCCCGATCAAGGTCCCCGAGGGCCCGCCCGACGACCGGTTCGTCTACCTCTCCGACGTGCTGCCCACCGCCTGGCAGGCCGTCGCCTACGCCGATGTCCCCAAGGGTGGCAGCGTGGCCGTCCTCGGACTCGGCCCCATCGGCGACATGGCCTGCCGTATCGCCCAGGTCAAGGGCGCCGGCCGGGTGTTCGGCGTGGACCTGGTGGGCGAGCGGCTGCGCCGGGCCCGGTCCCGGGGCGTCGAGACGTACGACCTCAGGGGCTTCGGCAACGAGAAGGAGCTGGTCCAGGCGATCCGCGACGAGACGGACGGGCGCGGCCCGGACGCCGTGATCGACGCCGTCGGCACCGAGGCCCACGGCAGCGCCGCCGCCAAGCTCGCCCAGACCGCCTCGGCGCTGCTGCCGCGGAAGATCAGCGGACCGTTCGCGGAACGCTTCAGCGTCGACCGGCTCGCCGCCCTCTACACCGCCATCGAACTGGTGCGCAGGGGCGGCACGATCTCACTGTCCGGGGTCTACGGCGGGATGGCCGACCCGCTGCCCATGCTCACGATGTTCGACAAGCAGATCCAGATCCGGATGGGCCAGGCCAACGTGCGCCGCTGGAGCGACGAGATCATCCCGTACCTCACCGACGAGGACCCGCTCGGCGTCGACGACTTCGCCACCCACCGGCTGCCGCTGAGCGAGGCCCCGCACGCGTACGAGATGTTCCAGCGCAAGCGGGAGGGCGCGGTCAAGGTGCTGATGACGCCCTGACCCGGCGTCGGCTCAGGGCCCCGACAGGATCTCCTGGAGGTCGTAGCGGACCGGCTCCTCCAGCTGCGCGTACGTGCAGCTCTCCGGCGTCCGGTCCGGGCGCCAGCGGCGGAAGCGGGCCGTGTGCCGGAACCGTGCGCCGTTCTCCATGTGGTCGTAGGCCACCTCGGCCACCCGCTCCGGCCGGATCGGCACCCACGACAGGTCCTTCTTGCCCGACCAGCGGCTCGGGGCGCCCGGCAGCCGGGCCGTCTCGTGCGCCGCCGCCTCGGCCCAGGCCGCCCACGGGTGCCCGGCGGCGTCCGGCATGCGCAGCGGCTCCAGCTCCTCGACCAGCTCGGCGCGCCGCTTCATGGAGAAGGCCGCGGACACGCCGACGTGCTGGAGGGCGCCCTGGTCGTCGTAGAGCCCGAGAAGGAGCGAGCCGACCACCGGGCCGCTCTTGTGGAAGCGGTACCCGGCCACGACGACGTCCGCCGTGCGCTCGTGCTTGATCTTGAACATGGCGCGCTCGTCCTGGAGGTACCGCCCGGTGAGCGGTTTGGCGACGACCCCGTCCAGGCCGGCCCCCTCGTACTGCTCGAACCACCGGGTCGCGAGCTCGATGTCGGTGGTCGCCGGTGCCACGTGCACGGGCGCGCCCACCCCGTCCAGGGCCCGGGTGAGCAGCGCCCGCCGGTCGGTCAGCGGTACGTCGAGGAGCGACTCGTCCGCCAGGGCCAGCAGGTCGAAGGCGACGAACGAGGCGGGCGTCCGCTCCGCGAGCGTGCGCACCCGGGAGTCCGCCGGGTGGATGCGCTCGGTCAGCGCGTCGAAGTCCAGCCGCCCGTCCCGTGCGATGACGATCTCCCCGTCCAGCACACAGCGCTCGGGCACCCGCTCCGTCAGCGCCTCGACCAGCTCGGGGAAGTACCTGGTCAGCGGCTTTCCGGTACGGCTGCCCACCTCGACCTCGGCGCCGTCACGGAACACGATCGCCCGGAACCCGTCCCACTTGGCCTCGTAGTGCATGCCCGGCGGGATCTTCGCGACCGACTTGGCGAGCATGGGCTTCACGGGCGGCATCACCGGCAGATCCATGGTCCGATTCTGCGCCCACACGGCCCGAAATGCCTGATATGCGAGGTACACCTACCGTGGCTCGCATGGGCGAAGCGGTGGAACTTCAGGCGGGCGGCCGGACCGTACGGCTGTCCAGTCCGGGCAAGATCTTCTTCCCGGAGCGCGGCTTCACCAAGCTGGACCTCGCCCGGTACTACCAGGCCGTCGGCCCCGGCATCCTGCGCGCCCTGCACGACCGTCCCACCACCCTGGAGCGCTACCCGGAGGGCGTCACCGGCGAGTCCTTCTTCCAGAAGCGGGCGCCCAAGAACATGCCCGACTGGATCCCCACCGCCCACATCACCTTCCCCAGCGGCCGCAGCGCCGACGAGATGTGCCCCACCGAGGAGGCCGCCGTCCTGTGGGCCGCCCAGTTCGGCACCCTCACCTTCCACCCCTGGCCGGTGCGCCGCGACGACGTGGACCGCCCCGACGAACTCCGCATCGACCTCGACCCGCAGCCCGGCACGGACTACGACGACGCCGTGCGCGCGGCGCACGAACTGAGGGCGGTGCTGGAGGAGTTCGGCGGCCTGCGCGGCTGGCCCAAGACCTCCGGCGGGCGCGGCCTGCACGTCTTCGTGCCGATCGAACCCCGCTGGACCTTCACCCAGGTCCGGCGCGCCGCGATCGCCGTGGGCCGCGAGATGGAACGCCGGATGCCGGAGCAGGTGACCATCAAGTGGTGGAAGGAGGAAAGGGGCGAACGTATCTTCATCGATTACAACCAGACGGCCAGGGACCGCACGATCGCCTCCGCCTACTCGGTACGCCCCCGCCCGCACGCCCCGGTCTCCGCACCCCTGCGCTGGGAGGAGGTGGGCCAGGCGCACCCCCGGGACTTCGACATCGCGACCATGCCCGCGCGCTTCGCCGAACTCGGCGACGTGCACGCGGACATGGACGATCACGCCTTCTCGCTGGACGCCCTCCTGGACCTCGCCCGCCGCGACGAGCACGACCACGGACTCGGCGACCTGCCGTACCCGCCCGAGTATCCGAAGATGCCGGGGGAACCCACGCGGGTACAGCCGAGCCGGGCGAGGAAAGCGGGACCTACAGCTCCTTGATCCTGATGTCCCGGTAGGAGATCACATCCGTCGTGCCGTGGACCTGGAGTCCGATGTAGCCGGAGGCGAACCGCCGCCCGTCCGTGCCCGGGTCGTCCGAGCGGGGCGGGGCGAAGTCCTGGCCGCCGGTGTTGTCGAACTCGTTGATCAGGACGCCGTTGCGGTAGACCGAGTAGTGCTGGTCGACCACCCGGATCTCGTAGTCGTTCCAGGTGCCCTTCTGGGTGACGCCCGCGCCCGCGAGTCCCACCCGGTCGAAGCCGTAGACCGAACCGGTCTTGTACATGTCGCCGTCGGGCCGGTCGAGCACCTGCACCTCGTGGCCGTACTTGATGGCGACCCACTCGGGACGCGTCTCCTCGGGGTGGTCGTGGATCCACGGGAAGCGCACGAACACACCGGCGTTGGCGTTGCCGGTGCCCGGGGCGTCGTCGCGCCACTGGAGCTTGAGCGAGAAGTCGCCGTACTTGCGCTGCGGGAACCACAGCATGCCGAGGCCGGCCTTCGTGGTGCCGCTGGTGATCGACCCGTCGCCGTTGGGCGCGAACGAACCGCTGCCCACCTGCTGCCACTTGGCGAAGGACGCGGCGCTGCCGTCGAGGATCGTGGTGTAGCCCTCGGTCTGGCCGGGCTTGCCGATCCCGGACTCACGGGCCGCCGCGTCGATGGCGTCGTACTCGCGCTCGTCGATCACGCCGTCCTTGAAGAGCTTGTCCAGGACGGTGGTCACGTGCTTGAGGAACAGCGCGTGCGAGGTCCACTCCTTCTCGTCCTCGATCAACTCGTTGATCATGCACCGGCTGTTGGTGATCCGGTTCGGGACGCCCGAGTCGACCGTGCCGACGATCACCGTCAACCGCTCGTCGAACTCGGGGCAGTTGGGCGCCGGGACCTGGCTCGACACCACCGTGAAGGTCACCGTGCGGGCGGCGGCGGTGTTGCCCGCCCTGTCGCTCGCCCGGTACGCCATCGTGTGCACACCCGCCCGGTCGACCACCACCGGGGCGGTGTAGGCCAGGTACGGCCCGCCGTCGAGCGAGTACTCGATCCGCTCGACACCCGTACCGCCGTGGTCGGTGGCGCTCACCGTCACCTTCGCGGTGCCGACGTAGGCCCCGTCGGAGTTCCGGGTGCCGTCCAGGGTCACCCCGGTCACCGGGGGAGTGGTGTCCTTCGGGGGCGCCGCCACGACCGTGAAGCCCACGCTCTTCTCGGGCGTGACGTTGCCCGCCTTGTCGGTGGCCCGGTAGCGCACGGTGTGCGTGCCGACCTGGTGCACCATCACGGGGGCGGTGTACGGCTGCCAGGCGCCGGTGCCCACGGCGTACTCGATCGTGTTGACGCCGGTGCCGGTGTCGGAGGCCGACACGGTCACCGTCGCCATGTCGATGTACGCGCCGTCGGGGTTGCGCTCCCCGCTCACCGTCGCCGAGGTCTCCGGCGCGGTCGTGTCCTCCGAGGACGGGGCCACGACCGTGAACGCGGTGCTCTTCTCCGCCGAGACATTGCCGGCCTTGTCGACCGCCCGGTGACGCACCGTGTGGTCGCCTACCTGGTCCACGACGACCGGGGCGGTGTACGGCTGCCAGGCGCCGGTGTCGTCGACCGCGTACTCGATCCGGTCGACGCCGGAGCCGCCCTCCTCGTCGGTCGCGCTGATCGCCACGCTCGCCGAACCGACGTACTGGCCCTGCGTGTTCTGCGTGCCGGTCACCTGCGCGGCCGTCACGGGCGCGGTGGTGTCCTCGCCGGTGCCCTCGGTCACCACCAGGATGCCCTGCATCATCCCGTGGCCGGGAATCGTGCAGTGGTAGAAGTAGCGGCCCGGGGTGAGGGTGACCTCGGCGGTGTGCCGGCCGCCCATGGAGTCGTTCGGGTTGGCGAGGATGTTGAGCTGGACGTCGTTGTTGAACTCGGGGTCCGAGGTGACGAACGTCAACGTGTGCGGCATTCCCATGGTGTTGCCGGTGGCCACGCTGTTCTCGAAGACGATCGTCGCCGTGCCCGCCTCGGCGGTCGCGGGCGCGGACGTGTACGTGGCGATGTCGTTGCCGGCGGTCCAGGTCAGGACCTGCGCGGCGGCCGCCGCCCGGCCCTCGGGCTGCCCGGTGGCGGGCATGGCCTGGAGACCGAGTATCACGAGTACGGCGGCCAGGACGGCCGTCCAGAGTCTTCGGTCCAGACTGCGGTGCCGTGTCACGCGTGTGGTCACTGTGCCCCCCTCACCAGCTGGTCCGCGGCCGGCGTCGGCCCGCCGCCCTTGTAGGTGACCCGCCACAGCGCCGACTTGGCGTCCGAGGTGAAGAAGCCACGGCCGTAGTCGAGGACGTAGAGCGCGCCGTCCGGACCGAACTTCCAGTCCATGAGGTTCTTGATGCCGTCGTTGCCGATCGGCACGATCCTCTTCAACGACTCGGAGTGGACGGGCAGTCCGCCCTCGCCGTGGTTCCTCGGATCGGTGATGACCGCGTTGCGCGGCTGGTCGGCGTCGTAGAAGTCGCCGACGAACCACTTGCCGTCCCAGTAGGCCGGCCACTTCACGGTGCTGGTGGCCGAGGCGGTGTCGTAGCGGTAGACCGGCCCGTTCATCGCGGCCTGGCCGCCGCCCTTGAGCCAGGGCAGCAGATAGGTGGCTTCCTCCTGCTTGTACGAGGGGATGCCGTTCGCGTCGCGCGGGTAGTCCGGCGCGCCGCCCTGCGGGGAGTACCAGATGTTGTTGCCGGTCACCGGCGGCAGGTTGACCAGGCCGTCGTTGTTCGGCGACTCGTTCTTCGGGCGGTCGCAGTCGTACCAGCCCAGGGGCTGCGAGGGGTCCGGCAGGTTGCGGTCCCGGTAGGGCTGCTTGTTGCCCATGCAGTACGGCCAGCCCCGGTTGCCCGCCTTGGTGATCACGGCGAACGTGTCGTACTTGGCGGGGCCCCAGGTCGTCGACGGCGCGCTCGCGTCCGGGCCGACCCAGCCGGCGTAGAGGACGTCGGTCTTTTTGTCGACGAAGATCCGGGCCGGGTTCCTGACCCCCATCACATAGATCTCGCCGCGCGTCTTGCCGCCGCCCTCGTCGGTCTCCCTGCCGGTGAAGAGGTTCCCCTCGGGGAGCGTGTACGTCCCGTCGGCCTCCGGGTGGATGCGCAGGATCTTGCCGTTGAGGTTGTTGGTGTTGCCGGCGGTGCGGCGCGCGTCCGCGAAGGAGACGCCCTTGTAGTTGGGCTGCGGGTTGTTGCCGGAGTAACCGGCGCTGAAACCGCTGGAGTTGTTGTCACCGGTCGCGATGTACAGGTTGCCCTTGGAGTCCCAGGCCATCCCGCCGCCCGAGTGGCAGCAACTGTGCACCTGAACCGGCCACTTGAGCAGCACCTTCTCGCTGTTCAGGTCCAGCTTGTTCGTGGCGAGGTCGAGCGTGAAGCGGGAGACGCGGCGCTCGGCCATGCGGGTGTCGCGGTCGAGCCCGGAGTGCGGGGTGTAGTGCAGGTACACCCAGCCGTTCTGCTCGAAGCGCGGGTCGAGCTCGATGCCGAGCAGGCCCTCCTCGACCTTGACCAGCTCGTCGCCGCCGCCCTTGTTGCCGAAGACCGTCAAGGCCCCCGCCGGGGTGACCTTCTTGGTCGCCGGGTCGTAGACGTGGATCTCGCCCTTGCCCTTGCCGATGTCCGGGTTGTTCCAGTCGGTGATCACCGGCTGGGAGGAGTCGGCGCCACCCCGGCCGATGTAGAGCACGCGTCCGTCGGGGGCGGTGACCAGGCCGTGCGGCTCGCCGATCTGGTCGTTCTGGCCGGGCTGGTTGGGCCGGGTCAGGCGCTCCGCCGTGTAGTTGCCGTTGATCGTCGCCTTGCAGTCGGCCTGCGCCATCCGGGTCGTCCACAGCAGAGCGCCGCGCAGATGCGTACGGAACTCCGTCTCGTCGTACGACGACACCGTGCCGCCCATGCCGGTGTAGAAGGAGCGGCCGCCGTCGTAGTCCCGGCACCAACTCACCGGATGGTCCCAGCCGTTGGCGCTCGCTCCGGGCTTGTAGGTCGACTCCCGCAGCCGGGCGACGGTGTGCACCTCGCCGGAGGGGTTCTTCGTCCAGTTGAACCACTGGTCGGGCCGCTTCCACTGGACGGGAAGGTCCTTGGTGGCCGGATGCCGGCGGTCGCCCACCTCGACGGTGGCCCGCTGCACGCCCGTCGGGCTCGACGCGGCGGGACGGGCACCGACGAGACCGGTGAACCAGTCCGAGTACGGCTCCGCGCGGGCCGCGTCATGGATGCCGACGAACCCGCCGCCCGCCTCCATGTAGGCCTCCAGGCCCGCCTCCTGGTCCGGGTCGAGGACATCGCCCCCGCCGGTCAGGAACACGATCGCGTTGTACGTGCCGAGCCGGGCCCCGTCGGTGAACACCCGGGCGTCGCCCGTGGCCTCGACGGCGAAACGCTGGTTCGTGGGCCCGGACAGCCCGATCCGCTCGATCGCCTCGATACCGGCGTTGACGACCGGTGACTCCTCCCCGGCCGCGGCCGACCCGTGGAAGATCAGCACCTGTACGTCGGAGCCGCCCGGTGGCGACTTCACGGACATCGTTGTCGGCAACGGTCCGGGGTCCGGACCCGCCGTGGCGGTGGTCCCCGACAGCATCCCCGCGGCCACCACACCGGCCGTCACGGTCGCCGTCCAGACCCGTCTTCTTCCGCTTCTCGCGCTCAACCCTCGTAAGTGCATGGGCACCTCCTCGGTCACAGCAACAGCGCCATGGAAGCTAGACCTCTTTGCCCAACTCGCCAATACCTATGGCCGCGTTGGCACGAACTTTGTCCTGGGTGTGGATAAACAGCCCCGTTACCGCTACGGTCTCACAGGTTCATCACAGGTGCGTCTCCGCAAGTTCCGTATCAGGGTGGGGAGTTCCGCATGTTCCGCATGGACAGACGTGGGTTCAACCGGCGGGTGCTGCTCGGCGGCGCGGTCGCCGCGACATCGATGTCGCTGGGGTCCGAGGCCGTGAGCGCGGACGCCCCGCAGCTCGCCCCCGGCGGGGGCGAGGTCAGGCGTATCAAGATGTACGCCGAGAGGCTGCCCGGCGGGCAGATGGGCTACGGCCTGGAGAAGGGCAAGGCGACCATTCCCGGGCCGCTGATCGAGCTCAACGAGGGCGACACCCTCCACATCGAGTTCGAGAACACCATGGACGTGGCGGCGAGCCTGCACACGCACGGCCTGGACTACGAGATCTCCAGCGACGGCACCAAGCAGAACAAGAGCGACGTCGAGCCCGGCGGCACCCGCACCTACACCTGGCGCACCCACCTGCCGGGCCGCCGGGCGGACGGCACCTGGCGGTCGGGCAGCGCGGGCTACTGGCACTACCACGACCACGTGGTCGGCACCCCGCACGGCACGATCGGACTCCAGAACGGCCTGTACGGCCCGGTGATCGTGCGCCGCAAGGGCGATGTCCTGCCGGACGCGACCCACACGATCGTCTTCAACGACATGCTCATCAACAACAAACCCGCGCACTCCGGGCCCAACTTCGAGGCCACGGTGGGGGATCGTGTCGAGTTCGTGATGATCACGCACGGCGAGTTCTACCACACCTTCCACATGCACGGTCATCGCTGGGCCGACAACCGCACGGGCATGCTCACCGGCCCCGACGACCCCAGCCAGGTCATCGACAACAAGATCGTCGGCCCTGCGGACTCCTTCGGCTTCCAGGTGATCGCCGGCGAGGGGGTCGGAGCGGGCGCCTGGATGTACCACTGCCACGTCCAGAGCCACTCCGACATGGGCATGGTCGGCCTGTTCCTGGTGAAGAAGGCCGACGGGACGATTCCCGGGTACGAGCCGGACGAGGGCGGATCGCACGCGGCGGGCGGGCACGGCCACTGACGCTCACGAGATGTCCAGTACCGACCACTCCAGGCCCGCTTCCCCCAGGACGTAGAGGCGCGGCCCTCGGGAGACGACCTGGCGGCGGCCGAGTGCGCTCCCGTCCGGAAGGACCAGTCGGCCCTCCGCGACGGGTTCGACGGTCTCGGCCGTGAGCCGGCACTCCACGATCCGGTCGCGCTCGTCCTCGTGCCCCCCGAAGAACACCAGGTGGTCGCCGTGCACGGCGAGCCCTCGTGCCCCGTGGACGCCCGTCCGCCGCACCCGTATGCTCCGGTCGCGGTGGATCTCCAGCAGGGGGAAGTCGGCGTAGGGGTACGCCCAGGCGGTCCGGCCGTGGATGTTGAGGGCGTAGCAGGCGGAGATCTCCCCCGCCCCGGGAACCGGCCCGAACGTCCACAGGGCCTCGCCGGTACTGGTCCAGCAGCGCAGGCCCGGCCGGCTCAAGGGGGCGTCGCCGTAGATGCCCTCGTCGAAGTACTCCACCCACAGCTCGCCCGCCTCGTCCGCCTGAAGGTGCTCGATGGCGTCCCCCACGCGGAAGGCGGCGATGCCTCGCCCGAACGCGTCGAAGAGCTGGACGTGTTGCTCGTCCGTCCGTGAGCGACGGCCCGCGACGACGAAACCGCCGTCCGGCAGGGGTTCCAGGGCGGGGAAACGAGCCAGTACGGCGAGCAGGTGCGTCTCGGAGACGGAGCCGTCCCCGACGGTGACCACCACCGCGTCGTACGGATCGGGGAGCCTACGCGGCATGGGCCTCTCCTGTCGTCATACGGTGCCTCTTGCCGGGGCGGTAGCGCACGCGCAAGCGTCTTTCGCCGTCCGCGAGAGCGCTCTCACCGAGTGTCCCTACCCGGCGTTATCCTGATCCGCACCCCGCCGACGAGGAGCCCCGACGTGACCGACACAGCGCCGCGCCCCACCCTGGAGGCCGTGGCCGCGCGGGCCGGGGTGTCCCGGGCCACCGTGTCGCGGGTGGTCAACGGCGGGGACGGGGTGCGCGAACCGCTGGTCGAGCGGGTCCGGCGGGCGGTCGAGGAACTCGGGTACGTGCCCAACCAGGCCGCCCGGAGTCTGGTCACCCGGCGGCACGACGCCGTCGCCGTCGTGGTCGCCGAACCGGAGACCCGGGTCTTCGCCGACCCCTTCTTCGCCCTGCAACTGCGGGGGATCAGCAAGGAGTTGACGGCCCACGACAACCAACTCGTCCTGCTGCTCACCGAAGGGCGGGACGACCACGCCCGGGTCGGCCGTTATCTGGCCGGCGGGCATGTCGACGGGGCGCTGGTGTTCTCGCTGCACCTGGACGACCCGCTGCCCGGACTGATCCAACGGGCCGGTGTGCCCACCGTGTTCGGCGGGCGGCCCGGGTGGAGCGACGGCCTGCGGGACGTCGTGTACGTCGACAGCGACAACCGCGGCGGTGCCCGCGACGCCGTGCGCCATCTCGTCGGCCTCGGACGTACCCGGGTCGCGCACATCACCGGTGCCCTGGACCAGACCTCGGCCGTGGACCGTCTGGAGGGCTTCAAGGACGTCATGGGCGACGCCGGTCGGGAGCTGGTCGTGCGCGGCGACTTCACGCCGGCCGGGGGCGAGCGGGCGATGCGTGAACTCCTCGACCGCTGCCCGGACGTCGACGCCGTCTTCGCCGCCAACGACCTCACCGCCGCCGGTGCCCTGCGCGTGCTGCGCGAACGGGGGCGACGGGTGCCCGAGGACGTCGCCGTGATCGGCTTCGACGACATGCTCCCGATCGCCGAACAGACCGACCCGCCCCTCACGACCGTCCGCCAGGACATCGAGGAGATGGGCCGGTTGATGGCCCGCCTGCTGCTGCACGGCGACGAGGAGACGCCGCCGGGCACGCCCGCCGGGGTCGTCCTGCCGACGACACTGGTCCGCCGCGCCTCGGCCTGACGGCGCCGCATCCTGGCCTGTCGCTCGGATCACGCCGGCGCCACGCTCCGAGCGGCGCACCACCCTCGCCCCGCTCGGGGCGCCTGCGCGGCGCGGTGCGGTCTCTCGCAGCCGACCTGATCGGTGAGCGGAACGGCAAGCCCTCGCGGTCGCCTACGCCTGCGGCGGCGCGCTCTTGATCACCGCGAAGCGGGCGCCGTACGGATCCGCCAGTTCGGCGATCCTGCCCACGCCCTCCAGGTCGGTCGCCGGCAGCCGGACCGTGCCGCCCCGCTCCTGTGCCGCGGCCACGACGGCGTCCGTGTCCGGGACTTCGAAGTACGGCAGCCAGGCCCCGGTGGAGGCCTGGGTCGGGTCGTCCTCCAGCGGGACGATCCCGCCGAACATGGCGTCCGGCTCGGTGCCCTCCGGGTGGACGGTGGTGTAGCTCTCCCCGGCGAACGTGACGGCGGTGGTCTCCCAGCCGAACAGGGCGTTGTAGAACCCGGCGGCCGCGGGCAGGTCCGGGGCGTACAGCTCCAGCCAGCACAGCGAGCCCTGCTCCTGCACGACGTCGAGCCCCTTGGTGGCCGCGGGCTGCCAGATGCCGAAGTGCACGCCGGCCTGGTCGGCGAGGATCGCCATGCGGCCCCGGTCCAGGACGTCCATGGGCTGGACGAGCACCGAGCCGTGCTTCTGCTCGGCCGCCTTCGCGGTGGCGTCCGCGTCCGGGGACTGGAAGTACACGGTCCAGGAGGGCGGGCCCTGGTCCGCGGTGGTCTGCATGCCGCCCGCCACCGTCTGGCCGTCGAGCTGGAAGAAGCCGTAGCCGCCGGTCTCGGCGCCGCCCGGCCGGAACCGCCAGCCGAAGAGCGCGCCGTAGAAGGAGGCGGCGCCGTCGATGTCGGGGGTGCCGAGGTCGACCCAGCTCGGAGCGCCGGTGACATAACGGGTGGTGAGCATCTCGTGCCCTCCTTCGAGGGGTCCCGTTGCCTGTACTGCCGAGTCTTGCACCGCCCACCGACAATCGCGCGGTGTTCCGCGCGCCGCCGTGCGTTCGAGCACGTGTGCGGGTCATCATCGGTGGGCCGGAGGCCGTGGAGGCGGCGTTGATCGGGCGTTGATGGAATGTTTTTCGCCGCCCGGCACGATCTCGGACATGCACATCGACACCATCACCCCGGCCGACCTCGCCTGGCAGGCGCAGGCGCTGTGTGCGCAGACCGGGGCGGACTTCTTCTTTCCCGAGCCGGGCAGCTCGGTCCGGGAGGCGAAGCGCATCTGCGGCATGTGCGAGATGCGTTCCGCCTGCCTGGAGTACGCGCTGTCCAACGACGAGCGATTCGGCGTCTGGGGCGGCCTGTCCGAGAAGGAACGGCTGCACCTGAGACGGACCACCAACTGACCGCGGGCGCCGGACACCGTCCCGCGCCCGCGGAGACGACGAAGTGGCCGGTCCCGCGCGCGGGACCGGCCACTTCGTCAGGAACGGGTCAGCCCGCGGCCCGCGCCGCCATCCGCGCCTTGCGCGCGGCCAGCTTCTCGTCGAACTTGGACGCCTCCGTGTCCAGGGCGCCCATGTACAGGCCGAGCTCCTCCTGCGCCTTGAGGCCCTCCGGGCCGAGCCCGTCGATCTCCAGGACCTTCAGGAAGCGCAGGACGGGCTGGATGACGTCGTCGTGGTGGATGCGCATGTTGTAGATCTCGCCGATCGCCATCTGCGCCGCGGCCCGCTCGAAGCCGGGCATGCCGTGGCCGGGCATCCGGAAGTTCACGATCACGTCGCGGACCGCCTGCATCGTCAGGTCGGGCGCGAGGTCGAAGGCCGCCTTGAGCAGGTTCCGGTAGAAGACCATGTGCAGGTTCTCGTCGGTCGCGATGCGGGCCAGCATGCGGTCGCAGACCGGGTCGCCGGACTGGTGGCCGGTGTTGCGGTGCGAGACCCGGGTCGCCAGCTCCTGGAAGGCGACGTAGGCCACCGAGTGCAGCATCGAGTGGCGGTTGTCCGACTCGAAGCCCTCGCTCATGTGGGCCATGCGGAACTGCTCCAGCTTGTCCGGGTCGACCGCGCGCGAGGCGAGCAGGTAGTCCCGCATCACGATGCCGTGGCGGCCCTCCTCGGCGGTCCAGCGGTGCACCCAGGTCCCCCAGGCGCCGTCACGGCCGAACAGGGAGGCGATCTCGTGGTGGTAGCTGGGGAGGTTGTCCTCGGTGAGGAGGTTCACGACCAGCGCGATCCGGCCGATCTCGGTGACCTTGGACTGCTCCTTCTCCCAGGCCTGGCCGTCCTCGAAGAACCCGGGGAAGTTGCGGCCGTCGCTCCACGGCACGTACTCGTGCGGCATCCAGTCCTTGGTGACCTTCAGGTGCCGGTTGAGTTCCTTCTCGACCACTTCCTCCAGCGCGTACAGCAGTCGCGCGTCGGTCCAGTTGGAGGACGGGCTGCCGAGGTGAGGGGAAGTGATCGTCACGGGTACTCCAGGGGGACGTGGAACAACAGCGGAAAGGCATCCGGGCGAGCGGCACCGGGGCGTACCTACGGAATCGTAGGCTACGTCTCCGTAGGTTACGAGACCGTAGGTTAAGGTCGCGGTAAAGATCCCTGATCAGCAGTGTTCCCTGGGCATGACAAACAGCCCCGGGAAGCGCAGGTCCGGGGCCGAAAGGGTGAGACGATCACCCGGTCAGGCGTAGAGCTCCCGCATGCGCACCGAGAGGCACGTCACACACCCTTCGAGCTTCTCGAACTCGCTGATGTCGACCAGGGTGGGCTCGAACCCGAGATCGGCGAGCAGCTCCGCCGTCTTCGGCGCGCTCGCCGACATCAGCAGCGCGGGGCCGCCGAGCAGCACCACGTGCGATCCGGTCTCCTCCGGCACCGACAGGAAGCGCGGGAACAGCGAGGGCTTGTCCACCTTGGGGATGTGTCCGATCACGGTCCCGTCGGGCAGCGCGGTGACCGAGGACTTCAGGTGCAGCACCTTGCTCACCGGTACGGCGACGACCCGCGCCCCGAGCGGTTCGAAAGCGGCGCGCAGCTGCTGGACGCCGGCCGCGTTGGTGCGCCCGCCCCGCCCGACGTAGATCGTGTCGTCGATCTTCAGCACGTCTCCGCCGTCCAGCGTGCCCGGCTCCCAGATCCAGTTGACCGAGCAGCCCAGCCGCGCCACGGCCTCCTCGACCCCGACGGTCTCGTCCCGCCGGGACTCCGCGCCGGGCCGGGTGATCAGCGCGACGTTCTTGTACATGACGACCGTGTCCTCGACGAACACCGAGTCCGGGCAGTCGTCCTCCGGATCCACCTCGACGGTCTCCCAGCCGTGCGCCCGCAGGGCCTCGACGTACGCGTCCCACTGTTCGAGGGCGAGGCCGAGGTCGACCTTCTCCCGCTCGATGTGCGTCACCAGACCGTCGGCGAGGCGCGGGCTGGGGCGGCGGACGAGGGCCTTCTTGCTGGGCACGAGGAACTCCGGATCGGCGGGAAAAGGACCGGCGCCCGCGAGGGGCACCGGTCAGCCATCATGCAGCGCCGTCGGGCGAGGGCAAAACCCCCGTTGTCAGGCTGTGGCCCTCCTGAGATGCTCCGCGGTGAACGAGTCCGGTGCCGCGAGGAGCTCCCGAGGGGTCCCCTCGAAGATCACCCGGCCGCCGTCCCGGCCCCCGTCCGGACCCAGGTCGACCACGTGGTCGGCGTGCGCCACCACGTCCAGTTGGTGCTCGACCACCAGGACCGTGTTCCCCGCGTCGACCAGCCGGTCCAGCAGCGCGAGCAGCCCGTCCACGTCCGACATGTGCAGCCCCGTCGTCGGCTCGTCCAGCACGTACACGGCTCCCGTCCGGTGCAGCCGGGTCGCCAGCTTGATGCGCTGCCGCTCGCCGCCGGAGAGCGTGGACAGCGGCTGGCCGAGCGTGAGGTAGGTGAGGCCGACGTCACGCAGGGCGCTCAGCCGGCGCCGTACGCCGGAGTCGTCGAAGAACTCCAGGGCCTGGTCGGCCGTCATCCCCAGGACGTCGGCGACGGAGTGGCCGCCGACGGTCAGCCGCAGCACCTCGTCCTTGAAGCGGCGTCCCTCGCAGTCGTGGCAGGTCGTCGTCACCGGGTCCATGAAGGCGAGGTCGGTGTAGATGGTCCCGCGCCCCTCGCAGGTGGCGCAGGCGCCGGTGGAGTTGAAGCTGAAGAACCCCGGCTCGGCCCCCGTCTCGCGCGCGAAGATCTTCCGTACCGTGTCCATGATCCCGACGTAGGTCGCCGGGGTGGACCGCGCCGAGATCCCGATCGAGGACTGGTCCACGACCACCGCGTCCGGGTGCGCGGCGGTGAACTCCCGCACCAGCGTGCTCTTTCCGGACCCGGCGACACCGGTCACCGCCGTCAGCACCCCGGTCGGGAACTCCACGGTCACCTCCCGCAGGTTGTGCCGGTCGGCGCCCTTCACCCACAGCCCCCCGACGGGCCGCCGCACCCGCTCCTTGACCGCTGTACGGCGGCGCAGGCAGCGACCGGTCGGCGTGTCCGTCCCGGCCAGTTCCTCCGGCGTCCCCTCGAACACCACCTGTCCGCCCTCGGCGCCGGCCCCCGGGCCCATGTCGACCACGTGGTCGGCGAGCGAGATGACGTCCGGGTCGTGCTCCACCACCAGCACGGTGTTGCCCTTGTCGCGCAGCCGCAGCAGCAGATCACCGAGCCGGCCGACGTCCCGCGGGTGCAGGCCGACGCTGGGCTCGTCGAAGATGTACGTCATCCCGGTCAGGCTGGAGCCCAGGTGGCGCACGGTCTTCAGCCGCTGCCCCTCGCCGCCGGACAGGGTGGAGGTCTCGCGGTCGAGGCTGAGATAGCCGAGCCCGATCGCGTCGATGCGTTCGAGAGCGGTGACCGCGGCGGCGGCGATCGGTCCCGCGACCGGGTCGTCGATCTCCTTCAGTACGCCGACGAGGTCGGTGACCTGCATGCGCGTGCAGTCGGCGATGGAACGGCCGTTGATCCGGGTGGCGAGCGCGGCCGCGTTCAGCCGGGCGCCCCGGCAGTCCGGGCAGGTGCCCTCGGTCAGGAACTCCCGGACCAGGTCACGGGTCTTCTGGCTCATGGCGGACAGATCGCGCTTGAGGTACAGCCGCTCGAACCGGTCGGCCAGTCCCTCGTAGTCGGTGATCCAGGTGCCGCCGGAGCCGGTGACGGTGACCTTGCTGCCGGGCCGGCCGCGCATCAGGAACTTTCGCTCGGTGGCGGTGAACCGGCCGACGGGCTTGTCCGGGTCGAGCTCGTCGCTGTTGGTGTATGTCTGCCCCTGCCAGGTGCCCGCCGCGAACGGCGGGAACCGCACCGCCCCGTCCGCCAGCGACCGCTCCGGGTCCAGGATCTGGTCCCAGTCGGGCCCTACGGTCCGGCCGAGGCCGTCGCAGCGCGGGCACATGCCCGCCGGGTCGTTGAACGAGTACGCCGTCGCCGGCCCGGCGCTCGGGGTGCCGTGCCGGGAGAACAGCACCCGGATCACCGAGTAGACGTCGGTCATCGTGCCGACCGTGGACCGCGAGTGGCCCCCGATCGGCCGCTGGTCGACGACGATCGCGGGGGAGAGGTCCTCCAGCGCGTCGGCGTGCGGCCGCTCGTACTTGGGCAGCCGGTTGCGCACGAACCAGGTGAACGTCTCGTTGAGCTGGCGCTGCGACTCCACGGCGATGGTGTCGAAGACGACGGACGACTTCCCCGACCCCGAAACGCCGGTGAACACGGTCAGCCGGCCTTTCGGGATGCGGAGCGTGACGTCCTTGAGGTTGTTCTCCCGGGCTCCGACGAGCGTGATGAACCCGGGACCGACGCGTGCGGGGGTGACGTGTGCGGGGGCGGTGCGTGCGGGCTTGTTGGAATCGGGCATGCCTCCGACGCTAGGCGGGATACCCGACAGCCTCTGGCGTGATTTCCCTGAGTTCTCCCTCCTCCATCAGTAGCCAGCGGGTGATGCCGATCGACTCCAGGAACGGCAGGTCGTGACTGGCCACGATCAGTGCCCCCTCGTACGACTCCAGGGCCGTGGTCAGCTGCCGCACACTCGCCATGTCCAGGTTGTTCGTCGGCTCGTCCAGCATCAGCAGCTGCGGGGCCGGCTCCGCCAGCATCAGCGCGGCCAGCGTCGCCCGGAAGCGTTCACCGCCGGACAGCGTCGCCGCCGGCTGGTCGGCCCGGGCGCCCCGGAACAGGAAGCGGGCCAGCCGCGCCCGGACCCGGTTGTTGGTGGCGCCCGGTGCGAACCGGGCCACGTTCTCCGCGACGCTCAGTTCACCGTCCAGCACGTCCAGCCGCTGCGGCAGGAACCGCAGGGGCACATGCACCCGCGCCTCGCCGGAGACCGGTTCCAGCTCCCCGGCGATCGTGCGCAGCAGCGTGGTCTTGCCCGCGCCGTTGCGCCCGATCAGCGCGATCCGCTCCGGACCGCGCAGGTCGAGGCCGCCGGCCACGCGTGCGCCGTAGGCCATCTCCAGATCCAGGAGCATGAGGACCTCCCGGCCCAGCGGTACGGCCGTGTAGGGCAGGTCGACGCGGATCTCGTCGTCGTCCCGCACGGCCTCCACCGCCTCGTCGAGCCGCTCCCTGGCCTCGGTGAGCTTCTCCTCGTGCATGATCCGGTGCTTGCCCGCGGACACCTCCGCCGAGCGCTTCTTCAGCTTCATCACCGCCCGGGGTTCGCGCTTGGTGTCGTACATCTTCTGGGCGTACCGCCTGCGCCGGGCCAGCTTGACGTGGGCGTCGGTCAGTTCGCGCTTCTGCTTCTTCAGGTCGGCCTCCGCGACCCGCACCATCCGCTCGGCCGCCTCCTGCTCGGTGGCCAGCGCCTCCTCGTAGGCCGAGAAGTTGCCGCCGTACCAGGTGACCTCGCCCGAGCGCAGGTCGGCGATCTGGTCGACCAGGTCCAGGAGTTCACGGTCGTGGCTGACCACGACCAGGACCCCGGACCAGGACTCCACGGCCGCGTACAGCCGCCGACGCGCGTACAGGTCCAGGTTGTTGGTCGGCTCGTCGAGCAGCAGGACGTCCGGGCGGCGCAGCAGGAGTGCCGCGAGCCGCAGCAGCACCGACTCGCCGCCCGACACCTCGCCGATCGTGCGGTCCAACTCGATGTGCCCGAGCCCGAGTTCGCCGAGGGTGGCGAGGGCGCGCTCCTCCACGTCCCAGTCGTCGCCGACCGTCTCGAAGTGCTCCTCGCTCACGTCACCGGCCTCGATGGCGTGCAGCGCGGCCCGCTTCGCGGCGATGTCGAGCGCCTCGTCCACCCGCAGACCGGTGTCCAGCGTGACGTTCTGCGGGAGGTGGCCGACCGGGCCGGCCACCCGGACGGTGCCGTCGACCGGGGCGAGTTCCCCGGCGATCAGCTTCAACAGGGTTGATTTTCCTGACCCGTTGACGCCGACGAGCCCGGTCCTGCCGGGGCCGAAGGCGATGTCGAGGCCCTCGAAGACGGGGGTGCCGTCGGGCCACGCGTAGGCGAGGGAGGTGCAGGTGATGGACACGGACATAAGGGCCTCCACGGTTGCTCGGGACGATCAGGGGCACACGTGTGTCGAGACACCGGGGCGACGGCCCGAGAACCTGAGAGGGAGGCCCGGGAAACCCGGGGCATGAGAAAGGCCCTGCTCGTCGGGACGGCTCGAACGCCGAGGTCGCACGCTACGTACACACAGCTGTGGTGTGACGCGGTGTCTCAGGACCTCAGACGAGCAACGTCCTTCTCCAATCGACGGCAACAGGACCGTCACACACGCTACGAGCGGCCCTTCCGGGCTGTCAACGGATTAACGTGAGGCCCGGCCTCACAGCTGATCTCCGGGCCCGAACCCGCGGCCCGGTCGCACCGTCCGAAGGAGGCCCCCGTGCCCAACGGCCCGCTCTCGCTCCCGGTCCGGCTCTACCTGCTGGCCTGGGACAGCACGCGGTCGGAGGCCACCGGCGCTCCCCAGCCGCACCACCTCGTCCGGGCCGGCGCCCTCCTCGACCTGGCCCGGCGCGGTCTGCTCACCGACGACGACGGCATCGCCACGCCGGTCGACCTGGACGCCCGAGCCGGTGACGCCGTCCTGGACGGCCTCCTGGAGCTGGTCCGCGAGTCCCGGCCGCACGGATGGCGGACCTGGGTGACACTGCGGGCGCGGGTCACCCTGGACGCCGTACGGGAGCAGTTGACCGCGGACGGCTACCTGCGGGCGGAGAAGCACCGGGTGCTGGGGGTCTTCCCGACGGTGGAGTACACGCTCGACCGGGAGGCCGTGGTCGAGACCCTGCGGGAGGAGACCCGGCAGGTGCTCCGGGGGCCGCTGCCGGTCGCTGAGGTCTCCGAGCGGGACGCCGCCGTCGCCGTGCTCATGGACGCCCTCGAGCCGCGCACCGTGGCGCCCGACAAGGGCCGTGCCCCAGGCCACGGGCAGCGGGTGGACGAGCTGACGGACCGGGCCGCGGCGGCCGCTCCGGCGCTCGGGAAGGTCGTCCGGGAGGTGCGGGCGGCGCTGGCCGCGGCGGTGCCGTCGGTGCCGACGGCGTCTTCGTCCCCGGGGCCGTCGACCCGGGGGTGGTGAAGGCGCGCGTCGACGAGGTCGACGGTCGGTGGGGCGTCATGGCCGGCCCAGGCGTACCCCGTCGCCGCGCACGCCCTGGCCCGCCGTGCCACGCGGGAGCTGCTGGGCACGGGGACGGACGAGGTGTCGGCGCGGGGGCCCGACTACGGCGCGCCGGGCGCGCCGCCGGGCCGGGCGACCTGTCGGCGGGGCGTCAGCAGGCGTCCCGCATCAGCTCGGCCAGATCGTGGTCCAGGTCGAGCTGGAGGTGTTCGAGACCGACCGGGACCAGCTCGTCGGTCGCGTCGAGGAACTGCTGGAGCTCGCCCGTGCGCACGTGCACGACGGCCGTCCCCTCGGGGGCGTGGAACTCCAGGACGGTGCGTTCGTACCCGTAGGGACGCACCCGCACGTCGCCGTGGCCCTCCGGGCCCTCCAGGCCGGCCGCGAGCAGCTCGCGGCTGAAGGTCCAGCAGACCTCGACGCCCTCCAGCGTGGCCGGGGCGGGGAAGGTCATGCGGACGGCGAACGGGTCGGTTCGGTCGTAGTGCAGCGTGGCGGGAATGCTCGGCATCCGCGGCGCGGCGGCGACGAGGCGGGCCTCGACTGGCTGCTCGATGACGATGGACAACGCCTTGCTCCCTTGTGACGGCGGGATGGACTTCCGGGCACGAGGCCAGGCAATGGAAGAGACGCCGGAACGAGTCAATCCGTGCACCCGCAAATCGAGTGACCTCTGTCACCGTCTTCATTCACGGAAGTGGCCCAGCTCTCCTCCCGGGATGTGAAAGACGGGTGGGGCGACAGCGGCGGGGCGACGGGGTCCTCTGGACGGCGTCCGGGCCGTGGGCTAGCTTCGCCCGCCATGAGGCGCTTGGGGAACACGCGACGCACGAGACGAACGAGACGTACGGCCCGGGCGGTTGCCGCCACGGCGGCCTGCGCGGCGGCACTGGCCGCCCTGACCGCCGCCCCGGCGCAGGCACGGCCGCAGACACCGCCGGGCCCGTCCCCGCACTGGGAGCTGAAGGACACCGCCCTCGCCGATGTCCGGTTCCGCGGGCTGGCGGCCGTCGACCGGCGGACCGCGTGGGTCGCCGGCACCCGGGGCACCGTGCTGCGCACCACGGACGGCGGGGCGAGCTGGCGGAACGTCTCGCCGCCGGGCGGGGCCGAACTCCAGTTCCGGGACGTCGAGGCGTTCGACGCGCGCCGGGCGGTGGTCCTGGCCATCGGCGAGGGCGAGGCGTCCCGCGTCTACCGCACCGACGACGGCGGGCGGACCTGGACCGAGTCCTTCCGCAACACCGACGCCAAGGCGTTCTACGACTGCCTCACCTTCTTCGACGGCCGCCACGGCCTCGCGATGAGCGACCCGGTCGACGGAAAGTTCCGCATCCTGTCCACCGGCGACGGCGGACGCACCTGGAAGGTCCTGCCGAACACCGGGATGCCGCCCGCGCTGGAGGGCGAGGCGGGCTTCGCGGCGAGCGGCCAGTGCCTGGTCTCCTCGGGCCCCCGGGACGTCTGGCTGGCCACCGGCGGGGCCGCACGCGCGCGCGTGCTCCACTCCGCAGACCGCGGACTGACCTGGACGGTCTCCGACACCCCCGTCCCGGCGGGCGATCCGGCCCGCGGCGTCTTCGCCCTCGCCTTCCGCGACCGCGCCCACGGCCTCGCCGTCGGGGGCGACTACCGCGCCGACCAGCCCTCCCCGCGGGCGGCCGCGCGCACCGGCGACGGCGGTGCCGACTGGCAGCCCGCCACCGGGCCGGTCCCCGCCTACCGCTCCGGCGTCGCCTGGCTCCCGCACAGCCGCACCACGGCCCTCGCGGTCGGCCCGACCGGCACGGACCTGACCACGGACGCCGGCCGCACCTGGCGGACCGTCGACGAGGGCTCGTACGACACCGTGGACTGCACGCCCGACCTGAGCTGCTGGGCGGCGGGCGAACAGGGCCGGGTGGCACGCCTGGAGCGGTGACGTACCGGAATGTGGGTACCCGGTCGCCGTCTGCGAAAGGAGTGAGCGACCATGCCCGCAGGTTCGAGCTCCAAGCGGGAGCGCCAGTACGAGCACATCAAGAAGAGCGCCCAGGACCGGGGCGAGAGCACCGGGCGCGCCAAGGAGATCGCGGCACGCACGGTCAACAAGGAACGCGCCCGGTCCGGCGAGTCCAAGACCGCCAGCCGCACCTCGACCCAGGACATGTCGTCCGGCAGGCGGGGCGGACAGCGCTCCGGCAAGGGCTCGCAGGGCCAGACGTACGACCAGCTCTACGAGGAGGCCAAGCGGCGGGGTGTGAAGGGCCGTTCGGACATGAACAAGAGCCAGCTCCAGCGCGCCCTGGGCGGCAAGAGCTGACGGGCCCCACGGCAGGAACATGATCGCGGGGGCCGGCCCGCGGGCCGTACGCTCGTCCCCATCATGACGACCGTACGCATTCCCGCGGGCTGGCCCGCGACGGAGGAGCGGGCCCGCGCGGTCCAGGACGAACTGCGGGGCCTGGTGGTCCTCGACGAGCCCGGACCCCCGCCCGGTACCGGCCGTGTGACCGGCGTCGACGTGGCCTACGACGACGAACGGGACCTGGTCGCCGCCGCGGCCGTCGTGCTGGACGCGGCGAGCCTCACGGTCGTCGCCGAGGCCACCGCCGTCGGCCGGATCTCCTTCCCGTACGTCCCCGGCCTGCTCGCCTTCCGGGAACTCCCCACCGTCCTGGCAGCCCTGGAGGCCCTGCCCGGCCCGCCGGGCCTGGTCGTGTGCGACGGCTACGGCCTCGCCCACCCACGCCGCTTCGGCCTCGCCAGCCACCTCGGCGTCCTCACCGGCCTGCCCACCATCGGCGTCGCCAAGAACCCCTTCACCTTCGCCCACGACGATCCCGACGCCCCGCGCGGCAGCACCTCACCCCTGCTCGCCGGCACCGAGGAGGTCGGCCGCGCCCTGCGCACCCGGGACGGCGTCAAACCCGTCTTCGTCTCGGTCGGCCACCGCGTGAGCCTCGACAACGCCTGCGCCCACACGCTCGCGCTCAGCCCCGCCCACCGGCTCCCGGAGACGACCCGCAGGGCGGACGCGCTGTGCCGGCGGGCACTGCGCGAGGCGGCGGCCCAGGTCTGACGACCTCCGTGCCGGCCCGGTACGCCGTCGGTTCCCGGGCCGACTGAGTACGTCGTCTGAGTATCTGTACGGATGTGGCGCCCACGGCGTGATCGGCAGGCTGTGCCCATGACTTCGCACCGTGCCCCCAAGCCCCTCGCCGACCCGAACCGCCCCGTCGAGCGTGCCGTGACCGCGGCGCTGATCGCCGCCACGCTGGCGGGACTCGGCTGGATCGTGGGGATGATCTACACCCTCGTGCAGTGGCCGCTGTAGCACCGGGTCACGCGGGGGAGCGGGTCACCGCTCCGACGCCACCCGGAAGGTGATCCCCGCCCGGCGCAGCCGTTCGATCAGCGCGTCGCCCATCGCGATGGCCGTCGTGACCTGACCGGCGGTGGGCGGGAGGTCGTCGAGGGCGAGGGACAGCGCCGACTCGGCGAACATCTTCGCCGTATCGCCGTAGCCGGGGTCGCCGCCCGCCACCTCGGTGCACACGCGCCGCCCGCCGCCCTCGCCGACGAAACGCACCCGGAACCAGCTCTTCGCCCGCTTCTCGGGCCCCGGCCCCTCGCCCGGCCGGAGCCGGCCGGACAACCAGCGCCGCGCGGGCGGCACCTGGGCGGCGGCGACGAGCGCGCCGACGGCCGCGACCCCGCCCACGGCGACCGGCAGATGCCGTACGGCCGCGTAGTGGCGGTAGCGGAAGTCCGGGCCGTAGCGCTCCAGGGCCCGCGCGGACCGGCGCACGATCTGGGCGTCGATCGTCGGCAGGGGCAGCGCCCAGGCGCCGACCTCCGGGGCGAAGCGCGGCGTGCCGGTCGGGGCGGTGGCCCGGCGCCCCACCAGGCGCGGTTCGTGGCGCCCGCGGTCCCGCGCGGCGGCCAGCATCTGCCGCCCGCGCGCGAACTGGCCCAGCGCCGAGGCGAACGTACCGCCGGAGAGCGTCGCGTCGGCCGTCACGAACCCGTCGATCCTGAGGGGCACCCCCTCCGGCAGGTGCCGGACCGTGAAGTACGCGCCCAGGTCGTGCGGCACCGAGTCGAAGCCGCACGCGTGCACCAGCCGGGCGCCGGTCTCCCGCGCGCGGGTGTCGTGGCGGATGTAGGTCAGGTCCACGAACTCCGGCTCTCCCGTGAGGTCGAGATAGTCCGTACCGGTGTCCGCGCACACGGCGACCAGGTCGTCCCCGTAGGCCACATAGGGCCCGACGGTCGTGGCCACCACGCGCGCGTGCTCGGCGAGAGCGCGCAGCGAGGCCGGGTCGGACACGTCGGCCGTCAGCACACCGATCTTCGAGTCGCCGGACGACTCGCGGGACAGCCGCTCCCGCAGCCGCTCCAGCTTCTCCCCGCTCCGGCCGGCGATCGCCCAGCGCAGTCCTTCGGGCGCGTGGGCGGCGAGGTACTCCGCGGTGAGCGTCCCGACGAAGCCGGTGGCCCCGAAGAGCACGATGTCGTACGGACGGTCCGCCCTGTTCGGCCTGTTCATGACACCTCTGTATCTCTTCGCGTGTCTCTCGTCGCGCGAGCCGTTGTCGGTGGCCGAGGCTAGCGTGAGGGGTGCGGAGCCCGACGACGACCCCGGAGGTGACGTGGTGGCCGTACCGAAGAACGCCCTGCGGAAGTGGGAGAAGGTGCGCGAGTTCGCCCTCGGGATGCCCGGCGCCACGGAGGAGTTCCCCTGGGCGAGACGGTCGCCAAGGTCAACAAGAAGGTGTTCGTCTTCCTGGGCGTCGACGACGGCAGCTATCCGCTGGGCGTCACCGTGAAGCTCAGGGACGAGGCCGCCCACGCCCACGCGCTCACCTGCCCCGGCGCCGAGCCCGCCGGATACGGCCTCGGGAAGTCCGGCTGGGTGAGCATCCCGCTGGAGCAGAAGGGCGCCCCGGCCGCCGAGTTGCTGTGCGACTGGGTGGAGGAGAGCTACCGCGCCATCGCCACGAAACGGTTCATAGCCGAGCTGGACGCGCGCTGAACCGGCCGGAGCGCACGCTGAACCGGCCGGCGCCGGGGACAATGGGCTAAGCGTTTGCTTTCCCGGGGCTTGTGCCCGATGGAACACGTTCTTAGCATCATCGGTGTTACAGCAGTTGTGTCACGACCATGGGGGCCGCATGGCAACGACGCCGGGGCAGGGTCCGCTCAGCGGCGTGCGCGTGGTCGAGCTGGCCGGTATCGGGCCCGGCCCGTTCGCCGCCATGCTCCTGGCCGACCTGGGCGCCGACGTGGTCCGGGTGGACCGGCCCGGCGGACCCGGACTGGCCATCGACCCGCGCTTCGACGTCACCAACCGCAACAAACGCTCGGTCGTCGTCGACCTCAAGGCGCCCGAGGGCCCCGCCCGCGTCCTCGACCTCGCCGCCCGCGCGGACATCCTGGTCGAGGGCTACCGCCCCGGCGTCGCCGAGCGCCTCGGTGTCGGCCCCGAGGCCTGCCACGCCCGCAATCCGAGGCTGGTCTACGGCCGGATGACCGGCTGGGGCCAGCAGGGGCCGCTCGCCGAGCGCGCCGGCCACGACATCGCCTACATCGCCCTCACCGGCACCCTCGGCATGGTCGGCGAACCCGACCGGCCCCCCGCCGCCCCGGCCAACCTGCTCGGCGACTACGCGGGCGGCTCCCTCTACCTCGTCGTCGGCGTCCTCGCCGCCCTCCACCACGCGCGCGCGAGCGGCACCGGCCAGGTCGTCGACGCCGCCATCGTCGACGGCACCGCCCACCTCTCCGCGATGCTCCACGGCATGATGGCCGCCGGCGGCTGGCAGGACCGGCGCGCCGCCAACCTCCTCGACGGCGGCTGCCCCTACTACGGCACCTACGAGACCGCGGACGGCCGGTACATGGCGGTCGGCGCCCTGGAACCGCAGTTCTACGACGAGTTCCTCACCCTCCTGGACCTGACGGCCTTCACGGACGCCCGCAAGGACTGGACCCGCTGGGGCGAACTGCGCGAGGCCGTCAGCGCCCGCTTCAGGTCCCGGACGAGGGACGAGTGGACGGCCGTCTTCGAGGGCACCGACGCCTGCGTGGCCCCCGTCCTGTCGCTGCGCGAGGCTCCGCACCACCCGCACCTCGCCGCGCGCGGCACCTTCACCGACCACGGCGGCATCACCCAGCCCGCCCCCGCGCCCCGCTTCTCCGCCACCCCCACCACGGTGCGCGGCGACCCCGCCCTGCCCGGCGCCGACACCGCCGACGTGGCCCGCGACTGGGACGTACCCGACCTGACGGAGGGCCTCGCATGAAGCGGCAGATCTTCGCCCCCGAGCACGACGCGTTCCGCGAGACCGTGCGCTCCTTCCTGGCCAGGGAGGTGCTGCCGTACTACGAGCAGTGGGAGAAGGACGGCATCGTCTCCCGCGAGGCCTGGCGGGCGGCGGGCAAGCAGGGCCTCCTCGGACTCGCAGTTCCCGAGGAGTACGGCGGGGGCGGCACCCGCGACTTCCGTTTCAGCGCCGTCCTCGCCGAGGAGTTCACCCGCGCTGGCACCCCCGGGCTCGCCCTCGGCCTGCACAACGACATCATCGGCCCCTACCTGACGGACCTGGCCACCGACGAGCAGAAGCGCCGCTGGCTGCCGGGCTTCTGCGACGGCTCGCTGATCACCGCCATCGCCATGACCGAACCCGGCGCCGGCTCCGACCTCCAGGGCATCCGCACCCACGCCGAGGACCGGGGCGACCACTGGCTGCTCAACGGCTCCAAGACGTTCATCTCCAACGGGATCCTCGCCGACCTGGTGATCGTGGTCGCGAGGACCACCCCCGAGGGCGGCGCGCGCGGCCTGTCCCTGCTCGTCGTCGAGCGTGACACGGCCGGCTTCGAACGCGGCCGCAACCTCGACAAGATCGGCCAGAAGGCGCAGGACACGGCCGAGTTGTTCTTCCACGACGTGCGCGTGCCCGAGGAGAACCTGCTCGGCGAGCCCAACGGCGCCTTCGTCCACCTGATGACGAACCTCGCCCAGGAACGCCTGAGCATCGCCGTCTCCGCGATCGCCGCCGCCGAACACCTGCTGGAGATCACCACCGAGTACGTCAAGGAGCGCGAGGCCTTCGGCCGGCCGCTGGCCGCCAAGCAGCACATCCGCTTCGAGGTGGCCGAGATGGCCACCGAGTGCGCGGTCACCCGCACCTTCCTCGACCGCTGCATAGCGGACCACTCCGACGGCACGCTCGACGCCGTGCACGCCTCCATGGCCAAGTGGTGGGCGACCGAGCTCCAGAAGCGGGTCGCCGACCGCTGCCTCCAACTGCACGGCGGCTACGGCTACATGACCGAGCACCCCGTCGCCCGGGCCTTCACCGATGGCCGCATCCAGACCATCTACGGCGGCACCACCGAGATCATGAAGGAGATCATCGGCCGTTCCCTGCTGGGATAGAGACCTTTTGCCCGGCTGACCCTCACCCTCGAAAGGCTTCCTCGTGAGCACCGAAGCGTACGTGTACGACGCGATCCGCACCCCGCGCGGCCGCGGCAAGGCGAACGGCGCCCTGCACGGCACCAAGCCCATCGACCTGGTCGTAGGACTCATCCACGAGATCCGCGACCGCTTCCCGGGCCTGGACCCGGCGGCCGTCGACGACATCGTGCTCGGCGTCGTCGGCCCGGTCGGCGACCAGGGCTCCGACATCGCCCGGATCGCCGCGATCGCCGCCGGACTGCCGGACACGGTCGCCGGTGTGCAGGAGAACCGCTTCTGTGCCTCGGGCCTGGAGGCGGTCAACATGGCCGCCGCCAAGGTGCGTTCGGGCTGGGAGGACCTCGTCCTCGCGGGCGGCGTCGAGTCGATGTCCCGGGTGCCGATGGCCTCGGACGGCGGCGCCTGGTTCAACGACCCGATGACCAACCTGGCCGTCAACTTCGTGCCCCAGGGCATCGGTGCCGACCTCATCGCCACCATCGAGGGCTTCTCCCGCCGGGACGTCGACGAGTACGCGGCCCTGAGCCAGGAGCGGGCCGCCACCGCCTGGAAGGAGGGCCGCTTCGACCGGTCCGTCGTCCCGGTCAGGGACCGCGCGGGCCTGGTCGTCCTCGACCACGACGAGCACATGCGCCCCGGCACCACCGCCGACTCCCTCGCCAAGCTCAAGCCCTCCTTCGCCGACATCGGCGACCTGGGCGGCTTCGACGCCGTGGCGCTCCAGACGTACCACTGGGTCGAGAAGATCGACCACGTCCACCACGCGGGCAACTCCTCCGGCATCGTGGACGGTGCCTCGCTGGTAGCCATCGGCTCGAAGGAGATCGGCGAGCGCTACGGCCTCACCCCGCGCGCGCGGATCGTCTCCGCCGCCGTCTCCGGCTCCGAGCCCACCATCATGCTCACCGGACCCGCGCCCGCCACCCGCAAGGCCCTCGCCCGGGCCGGACTGACCATCGACGACATCGACCTGGTCGAGATCAACGAGGCGTTCGCGGCGGTCGTCCTGCGCTTCGTCAAGGACATGGGCCTGTCCCTGGACAAGGTCAACGTCAACGGCGGCGCCATCGCGCTCGGCCACCCGCTCGGCGCGACCGGCGCCATGATCCTCGGCTCGCTCGTCGACGAACTGGAGCGCCAGGACAAGCGGTACGGCCTCGCGACGCTCTGCGTGGGCGGCGGCATGGGCATCGCCACGATCATCGAGCGCGTCTGAACCCAGCGGAATTCACAAGGCTGCGGAATTCACAAGACTTCAGACTTCTACGGAGATCCCCGTCATGACACAGAGCACCACCATCCGCTGGGAACAGGACCGCGCCGGCGTCGTCACCCTCGTCCTCGACGACCCGAACCAGTCCGCGAACACCATGAACCAGGCGTTCCGCGACTCCCTCGCGGTGATCACCGACCGCCTGGAGGCGGAGAAGGACACCATCCGCGGTGTCATCATCACCTCCGCCAAGAAGACCTTCTTCGCCGGCGGCGACCTGCGCGACCTGATCCGCGTCACACCGGAGACCGCCCAGGACCTCTTCGACGGCGGTCTCGCCATCAAGCGGAACCTGCGCCGCATCGAGACCCTCGGCAAGCCGGTCGTCGCGGCGCTCAACGGCGCGGCCCTCGGCGGCGGTTACGAGATCGCCCTGGCCTGCCACCACCGGATCGCCCTCGACGCGCCCGGCTCGAAGATCGGCTGCCCCGAGGTGACCCTCGGCCTGCTGCCGGGCGGAGGCGGCGTCGTCCGCACCGTCCGCCTCCTCGGCATCGCCGACGCCCTGCTGAAGGTCCTCCTCCAGGGCACCCAGTACAACCCGCAGCGCGCCCTGCAGAACGGCCTGATCGACGACGTGGCCGCCACCCAGGAGGAGCTGCTCGCCAAGGCCCGCGCCTTCATCGAGGCCAACCCCGAGTCGTCGCAGCCCTGGGACAAGCCCGGCTACCGCATCCCCGGCGGCACGCCCGCCCACCCCAAGTTCGCGGCCAACCTGCCCGCCTTCCCGGCCACCCTGCGCAAGCAGACCAACGGCGCCCCTTATCCGGCCCCGCGCAACATCCTCGCGGCCGCCGTCGAGGGAGCCCAGGTCGACTTCGAGACCGCGCAGGTCATCGAGGCGCGCTATTTCGTGGAGCTGGCGGCCGGCCGGACGTCCAAGAACATGATCCAGGCGTTCTTCTTCGACCTCCAGGCCGTCAACTCCGGCGCCAACCGCCCCAAGGGCATCGAGCCCCGCCCGGTCCGCAAGGTCGCCGTCCTCGGCGCCGGCATGATGGGCGCCGGCATCGCCTACTCCTGCGCCCGCGCGGGCATCGACGTCGTCCTGAAGGACGTGTCGCTGGAAGCGGCCGCCAAGGGCAAGGGCTACTCCCAGAAGCTCTGCGCCAAGGCGGTCTCGCGCGGCCGTACGACCCAGGAGAAGGCGGACGCCCTACTGGCCCGCATCACCCCGGCCGCCGATCCCACCGACCTCGCGGGCTGCGACGCGGTGATCGAGGCCGTCTTCGAGAACCCGGAGCTGAAGCACAAGGTCTTCCAGGAGATCCAGCACATCGTCGAGCCGGACGCGCTGCTGTGCTCCAACACCTCCACGCTTCCCATCACCGCCCTCGCCGAAGGCGTCGAGCGCCAGACGGACTTCATCGGCCTGCACTTCTTCTCACCGGTCGACAAGATGCCCCTGGTGGAGATCATCAAGGGCGAACGCACCGGCGACGAGGCCCTCGCCCGCGCCTTCGACCTGGTCCGCCAGATCAAGAAGACACCCATCGTCGTGAACGACTCCCGGGGCTTCTTCACCTCCCGCGTCATCGGCCACTTCCTCAACGAGGGCGTCGCCATGGTCGGCGAGGGCATCGAGCCCGCCTCCGTCGAACAGGCCGCCGCCCAGGCGGGCTACCCGGCCAAGGTCCTCTCCCTGATGGACGAACTCACCCTCACCCTCCCGCGCAAGATCCGCCGCGAGACCAGGCGGGCCGTCGAAGAGGCCGGCGGCACCTGGACGGCCCACCCCGCCGAGGCCGTCATCGACCGCATGGTCGACGAGTTCGACCGCCCCGGCCGCAGCGGCGGCGCCGGCTTCTACGACTACGACGACTCCGGCAGGCGCACCGCCCTCTGGCCGGGCCTGCGCGAGCACTTCACGCGCGCGGACGCGCGGATCCCCTTCCGGGACATGCAGGAACGCATGCTCTTCTCCGAGGCACTCGACACGGTCAAACTCCTGCAGGAAGGCGTCCTCACCTCCGTCGCCGACGCCAACATCGGCTCCATCTTCGGCATCGGCTTCCCCGGCTGGACCGGCGGCGTCCTCCAGTACATCAACGGCTACGACGGCGGCCTCCCCGGCTTCGTCACCCGGTCCCGCGAACTCGCAGCCCGCTACGGCGACCGCTTCACCCCACCCGCACTACTGCTGGAGAAGGCGGAGAAGGGGGAGACCTTCAAGGACGCGTAACCGGCACGGCATTTTCAGCCCGTCCGGCGTGTGAGGCCGCGGGCTTGGCCGTCCCGGGCACTGTCAGCCCGTCCGGCGTTTGAGGACGAGGCCCCTTCAGGGCCGATCGGGGGTCCAGGGGGCGGAGCCCCCTGGGCGGGGTCGAAGGGGCGGCAGCCCCTGGTGATGGGACGGGTAGGGGCGGCGGGGGCGAGAAAAAGGCGGGGCGAGAAAACCCCGCCGCACCCTCCCTCCCGCATACCGCTGAGCGACACACTCCCCTTGCGCCCCCGCCACCCCCACCCCCACGCTGACCGGCGAAGAACAAGCTCCCTCCCGCGCCCGAGGAGCCCCGCATGGGACACCGCCCAGCCTCCGCCGTCCTGGACATCCTCCGCGACGAGGGAGTGGACCGCGTCTTCGGCAACCCCGGCACCACAGAACTCCCCTTCCTGGCCTCCCTCGCGACCGCCCACACCACCCCGGAGTACATCCTCGGCATCCACGAGGGCTCCGTCGTAGCCATGGCGGACGGCTACGCCCGCGCCACGCACCGCCCCGCATTCGTCAGCCTCCACATCGCCGCCGGCCTCGCCAACGGCCTCATCGGCCTGCTCAACGCCCGCCGCTCCCGCACCCCCCTCGTCGTGACGGCAGGCCAGCAGGACCGCCGCCACCTCCAGCAGGACCCCATGCTCTCCGGCGACCTCATCGCCCTCGCGACCCCGGCGGTGAAGGCGGCGTACGACATCCAGCACGCCCACGACCTCCCCCTCGCCCTGCGCCGCGCCTTCGCCCTCGCCGCACGACCCCCCGCGGGCCCGGTCTTCCTCTCCGTCCCCATGGACCTGCTCGACGAGGACACCGAGGTCGAGATCCCGGCCCGCACCCCACCACCCCCACAGGGCCCGGCCCCAGGCATCGAAAGGGCCGCCGTACTCCTCGGCGCGGCCACCCGCCCCGCGATCGTCGCCGGTGACGGAGTGGGCCGCGAGGACGCGCTCGGCGCGCTCGTCCGCACCGCGGAGGCGTGTGGCGCGACCGTCCACCACCAACCGATGGCCGACTGCCTGAACTTCCCGACCACGCACCCCCTGTACGCCGGGATGCTGCCGCCGCGCCACAACGCCATCAGGGAGACGCTCGCCGCGTACGACACCGTCCTGATCGCCGGCGCGCACGCTTTCACGCCCCACCACTACACTCCCGGCCCCGCCCTCCCACCCGGCCTCACCGTCGTACAGCTCGACTCGGACCCGCACGAGATCGGCCGCAACTTCCCCGCCACCGCGGGACTCGTCGGCGCACTCGCCCCCTCCCTGCACCGCCTCGCCGACCTGCTGCGCGACCAGGTGCCCGCCCACACCGCCAAGAGCCGCACGCTCCACGCCGGGGAACGGCACACCGCCGACCGCGACCGCGCCGAGTCCGCGGCCCGCGCCGCCTACTCCCCGGCCCCGCTCGCCCCCTGGGCCGCCGCCCACGCGGTGGCCCGCGGCCTGCCGCCGGACGCCGTGGTCGTGGAGGAGGCCATCACCGTGGGCCTGCTGCTGCGCCGCATGGTGCGCCTCGACGCCCCCGGCAGCTACACCCACACCGTCGGCGGCGGCCTCGGCTGGGGGATCGGCGCCGCCGTGGGCCGCGCCCTCGCCGAGCCGGGCCGGCCCGTGGTCGCCGTACTGGGCGACGGCTGCACGCTGTTCGGCCTCCAGGGACTGTGGAGCGCCGCCCGGCAGTCCACCCCCGTCCTGTTCGTGGTGATGAACAACGGCGCCTACCGCACCCTCCAGGACACCTACGCGGCCAGGGGCGGCGAGGGCGTCTGCCCCGGCACCGACCTCGGCCCCCTGGACTTCACCCAGGCGGCCCGCTTCTTCGGCGTCGACGCGGTCCGGGCGGAGAGCGCGGACCATCTGCGCCAACTGGTCGGGGGAGCAGGTGAGTTGACGGGACCGCTCCTGGTCGACGTGCCGCTGCGCGAGTAGGAGACCCACCGCGCCCCGCACCTTGTCACCCCCGCACCCCTGCCACCACCATCGACCCATGACGGACGGTCCGCTGCCCAAGTCGGTGCTCGCCCGCGGTGCGGCACTGCTGCACGCCTGCGGTGACGCCGGGACCGCGCTCACCCTCGCCGAACTGGCCGGGCGCACCGGCCTGCCCAAACCCACCGCGCACCGCCTGCTCGCCGAACTGGTCCGCCTCGGGCTGGTCGAGCGCACCCCCGACGGCGGCTACCGCATCGGGATCGGGCTGTTCGCGCTGGGCCAGTCGGCGCCGTCCGTACGGGAACTCAGGGACGCCGCGCTGCCCTACCTGGGCGACCTGCACGAGGCGACGCACGAGAACGTGCATCTGGCCGTCCCGGACGGCACCGACACGCTCTTCCTGGAGAAGGTCACCGGCCTCCGTGCCACCCCGATCGTCTCGCGCAGCGGAGGCCGCCTGCCCGCCCACTGCACGGCCACGGGCAAGGTGTTCCTCGCCCTCGACCCCCGCCCGCAGCACCGGGCGCCGACCCGCCTGCCCCGGCTGACCCCGCGCACCCTGGTCCTGCCGGGACAGCTCGCCCGCGACCTGGCGCTGACCCGGGCCCGCGGCTACGGCGTCAACCTGGAGGAGGCCGAGATCGGCGTCTCGGCCGTCGCCGTCCCCGTCTACGCCCACGGCCACGGCTCCCGCCCCGTCGCCGCGATCTCCGTCACCGGCGGCACCCGCCGTCTCGACATGGACCGTATGGGAGCACGCCTGCGTGCGGTGGCCCGGGAACTGACCAGAACCCTGTCGGCCTGACCCCGCAACGCCCCCGTGCTCGAACACCCCGTGCAGGAACGCCCCCTTGTCCGTGGCCTGACGGGTCGTCACACTCGCCGCATGGAGACGCGTACCGCCCTGGTGACCGGAGCGGCGCAGGGCCTCGGACAGGAGTTCGCGATCGCGCTCGCCGCGCGCGGCTACCGGGTCGCCGGCCTCGATCTCGTCCCGCAGCCGGAGACCGCCGCGAGGATCCTGGACTACGTCGAACTCGTCGGCGACGCGGGCGACGAGACGCAGATGGAGGAGGGGCTGGAGCGTGTCATCGACCGGTTCGGCACCCTGCACGTCGTCGTGAACAACGCGGGCGTGCACCCCGCGAAACCCTTCGAGGAGACGACCGTCGAGGACTGGCGCCGGGTCATGAGGGCCAATCTGGAGGGGCCCTTCGTGGTGACGAGGGCCGCGCTGCCGTACCTCAAGGCCGCCCGCCGGGGCCGGATCGTCAACATCGCCTCGTCGGCCGTGTTCACCGCGCCGCCCACGATGGTCCCCTCCGTCGCCTCGAAGGCGGGCCTGATCGGCTTCACCCGTGCCCTGGCGGCGGCCCTCCGCCCCTACGACATCACCGTCAACGCGATCGCGCCCGGCCCGGGGTGCGGCGCCGCCGACCAGCGGGCCCAGGAGCCGTCCGACCTGGTCTCGACGCTGCTGTACGTGGTCGACGAGGGGAGCGGATTCCTGACCGGCCAGACGCTCAACGTGTCAGGCGGATCCGTCTGCCTGTGACGACCACTCCCGCAGTTCCTCCTTCAGGGACCGCTGAAAGGTCGTCAACAGGGCCTGCACGACCAGCGGTTCCATGTCGGCGGAGAGCGACTTCACGTCCCGCGCGTCCCGTTCGGACACCTCGCCGCGGAAGAGCCGCGCCAGCTCGTGGGCGGCGGCCCGCGAGTGCTCGATGAGGACCTTGCGCGAGGCGAGGATCGCCTCCTGCGACAGCGGCATGTCGAGCAGCCGGACGCCGAGCCGGAGCAGCCCGAGATCCACGCGGTAGGCCGCGTCCTCCCGCCGGACGACGTCCATCGCGGCGAGCCGCTCCACGTCGTCGTCGCTCAGGGCCCGTCCCGCCCGCCGCTGGAGCTCCTCGCGCGTCATCGTCTCCATCACGTCCGGCGCCCAGGAGGCGACCACGGCCCGGTGGATGGCGAGGTCGTGGGCGCTGAGGTCGGCCGGCAGCTGCTGGAGGTAGCGCTCGATGGCCGCCAGCGTCATGCCCTGGTGCTGAAGCTCCTCGATCAGGGCCAGCCGGGCCAGGTGCTCCCCGCCGTAGTGCCCCACGCGGCGCGGGCCGATCACCGGCGGGGGCAGCAGGCCCTTGGTGCCGTAGAAGCGGACCGTGCGGACCGTGACACCGGCCCGCGCGGCCAGCTCGTCGATCGTGAGGGCGGGCTCCCCGGCGGCGGTGGCGTCGGTCGTCATGTGCAGCAGTATCGCTGTCTCACCAATGGTGTGAAACCTCTCGGGCACCGTCGTCGATCACGGGGTCCGCTCCTGTGAGATGTGCCCCGCTGTGACCTCCGCCACCGCATACGGGGTGTTTTCCGGGGAAGGTGGGCCCCTGGCCTGTGCCTTCCACCGAGGGCACGGGCCTTGGCACGTCCGGAGACCCGAGCGCGACCCGCCGGGGCGCACCAGAGAGTGGAACCACCCGTGAGCAAGGACGCCGTGGAATCGGCACAGGCCGCCGCACGCACCGAGGCGGCCCGGGTGCCCGCGGACGCGGGCGACGCCGGTTACAGCAAGGACCTCAAGGCCCGCCACGTCAACATGATCGCCATCGGCGGCGCCATCGGCACCGGCCTCTTCCTGGGCGCCGGAGGACGCCTCCACAGCGCGGGACCGGCGCTCGCGCTCGCCTACCTCGTCTGCGGGATCTTCGCCTTCTTCGTGGTCCGCGCCCTCGGCGAGCTGGTCCTGTACCGCCCGTCCTCCGGCTCCTTCGTGTCGTACGCCCGCGAGTTCCTGGGCGAGAAGGGCGCCTATGTCGCCGGCTGGATGTACTTCCTGAACTGGTCCACGACCGGTATCGCCGACATCACCGCGATCGCCCTCTACACCCACTACTGGAGCCTGTTCACCGACATCCCCCAGTGGACGCTGGCCCTGATCGCGCTGGCCGTCGTCCTGGCCGTGAACCTCATCTCCGTCAGGATCTTCGGCGAGATGGAGTTCTGGTTCGCGATCATCAAGGTCGCCACGCTGGTCGGCTTCATGCTGATCGGTATCTTCCTGCTCGCCACCCGGCACGAGGTGGACGGGCGGACCCCCGGCCTGTCGGTGATCACGGACAACGGCGGAGTCCTCCCGCACGGCGTGCTGCCGGTCGTCCTCGTCATGCAGGGCGTGATCTTCGCGTACGCCGCCCTGGAACTGGTCGGTGTCGCCGCGGGCGAGACGGCCGAACCGGAGAAGGTCGTCCCGCGCGCGGTGAACTCGATCATGTGGCGCGTCGGCCTCTTCTACGTCGGCTCGGTCGTCCTCCTGGCCCTGCTGCTCCCCGGCTCGGTCTACTCGGCCGACGAGAGCCCCTTCGTCACGGTCCTGTCGAGGATCGGCGTCCCGGCGGCGGGCGACGTGATGAACCTGGTGGTCCTCACGGCCGCGATGTCCTCCCTCAACTCCGGCCTGTACTCCACGGGCCGCATCCTGCGCTCCATGGCGATGGCCGGCTCGGCCCCGCGGTTCACGGCCCGCATGAACCGCAGCCAGGTCCCCTACGGCGGCATCCTGCTCACCTGCGCGGTGTGCGTCCTCGGCGTCGGCCTGAACTACCTCGTTCCCGGCCAGGCCTTCGAGATCGTCCTGAACGTGGCCTCCCTCGGCATCATCTCCACCTGGGTGATCATCATGATCTGCCACCTCGTCTTCGTCCGCCGCGCCAAGGCCGGCCTGCTCGCCCGTCCCTCCTTCCGCCTCCCCGGCAGCCCGGTCACCGAGATCACCACGATCGCCTTCCTGCTGGCCGTCCTCGCCCTCATGGGCAACGACCCGGACGTCGGCCGCAAGACCCTCCTCCTCATCCCCCTCATCGCCCTGATGCTCACCGCGGGCTGGTTCGCCGTCCGCCGCCGCGTCGCCCGCACCACGGACCAGGAACTCACCAGGCTCACCGGCTGACCAGGGGCCACTGTCAGTGGCGACCTCTACGGTGGCGTCATGGGGGAGATCGAGTACATCCGAGGCGACGCCACCGTTCCGTCGGTGAAGGGCGTCAAGGTGATCGCCCATGTCTGCCGGCCGTGTGCTTGTCGGCATACGGCGGGGGATGCGCCCCGAAGGGGCGCGGGGAACTGCGCGACCAGCCACGTGCTGCCTGCAGACGCCCACGGTCAGGACGTCCTACGGCGAGGTGCCTGCCCCACCCAGCGGAGCGCCACGCCACGGATAGGGTGCGGTCTGGCCAGGGGCAAGTGGTCCCGCGTCGAGCCGCTGATCATCGAGCGGCTGACCCGACAGGGGATCACAGTCACGGTCTACGACCATGAAGGAGGCGGCAGTTGAACCGGGACATCGACGTGCTGGTGCTGGGCGGCGCGGGCGTGGACACCATCGTGTACGTGCCGGAGCTGCCGCTGCCCTACGCCGACAGCTACATGATCGACTCGGGGATCCGCACCCGGGCCGGACAGACCGGTGACTTCGTCGCCGTCGGCCTGAGCGCCCTGGGCCTGCGCACCCACCACCTCGACCTGATCGGCGACGACCCCGAGGGCGACCTGGTCCGCGCACTGCACCGCGACCACGGCATCGGGCTGACCGAGATCTCCCAGCCCGCGGGCACCAAGCGCGCGGTCAACCTGGTGGGCCCCGACGGCCGCCGCCTCTCGCTCTACGACACCAGCCGCTCCCACCCCGACGACCGCCTGCCGGAGGCGACCGTCCGGGCCCTCGCCAGCGCCGGCCGCCACGCCCACGTCTCGATCACCCAACCCTGCGCCCACGCCCTGCCCGTCCTGCGCGAGACAGGCGTGACCATCTCCACCGACCTCCACGACTGGGACGGCGAGAACGACTACCACGAGCCCTTCGCCCACACGGCCGACCTCGTCTTCCTCTCCGCCGCCGCCCTGCCCGACCCCGAGCGGACCATGCGCCGCATCGTGGAGCGGGGCAGGGCACGGACGGTCGTCGCGACGGCCGGCGCCGAGGGCGCATACCTCCTGACCGACGACACCCTCACCCACATCCCACCCGCCACGCCCCCCTCCCCGGTGATCGACACCAACGGAGCGGGAGACGCTTTCGCGGCCGCATACCTCTACGGCATGCTCACCGGCCAACCCCCGCACCAGTGCGCCCGATACGGCACCCTGGCAGGCGCCCACGCCTGCACCATCCCGTCCACAGAAACGAACGCGATCAACAGCACAGAACTCCTAAGGCTCACCGCAACCCCCTAAAGGGGCGCGGGGAACTGCGCGACCAACCACAACGAACTCGCAGCCGCAAGCGGACAAATCGAGGCACAACCATCCGCGCCCCTAATGCTCGTGCACGTCATTCGTCGCAGCGATCTTCTTCCACGACTTCGGCTGCACAACCTCCTCGGAGGCCCCGGCGATCGAAGCCGCCCTTGCCGCGGGAGCGCCCGGCTTCACCGGCTGGAACAACCACGTGTCGAACAGCCCCGCCAACGCCTGCCCCGACACCTCCTCCGCGTACTTCTGGAAGTCACCCACCGACGCGTTGCCGTGCGCGTACTTCTGCGGCCACCCCTTGAGAATCGCGAAGAACGCCGCGTCCCCGATCTCGTTCCGCAGGGCCTGCAGCGCCAGCGCCCCCCGGTCGTACACCGCGAGGTGGAACTGGTTCTCCGGACCGGGATCCCCGGGCTTCACCGTCCAGAACGGATCGTCGGCAGGCCGCGAGGCGTACACGTAGTCGGCGATCTCCTGCGCCGTCCCCTCGTTCTCGTGCTCGGACCACAGCCACTGGGCGTAGCGCGCGAAGCCCTCGTTGATCCAGATGTCCTTCCAGTGCCTGACCGACACCTCGTCGCCGTACCACTGGTGGGCCAGCTCATGGACGACGACGGACACGTTCGACCCTCGCGCGAACTGCTGCGGGCTGTAGAACGGCCGGGTCTGTGTCTCCAGCGCGTACCCCACCTGCGGGGTGTTCGGCACGTACCCGCCGAGCGCGTTGTAGGGATACGGCCCGAAGTACTCGGTCAGCCAGTCGGCGATCTCCCCGGTCCGCTCGACGCTCGCCCGCGCCGCGCCGTCGTTGTCGCCGAGGTCCTTGCTGTAGGCGTTGATGACCGGAATACCGCTCTCGCTCGTGCCGGTCGTGACGTCGAACCGCCCGACGGCCAGGGTCGCGAGATAGGTGGTCTGCGGCTTGTTGGAGCGCCAGTTGTAGCGGGTCCAGCCGGCCCGCGAACTCGTGGACTGGAGCGTGCCGTTGGAGATGGCCTGGTGCCCGTCGGGCACCTGCACCGACACGTCGAAGGTGGCCTTGTCGAGCGGGTGGTCGTTGCTCGGGAACCACCACCAGGCCCCCTCGGGCTCGCCCGCCGCGACCCCGCCGTCGGGGGTGCGCAGCCAGGCGTTGAACCCGTACGCCTCCTTGGCCGACGGCACCCCGCTGTAGCGCACCACCACGGTGACGGCCGTGCCCTTGGCCAGCGGCGTCTTCGGCGTGATCTCCAGCTCGTGTTCGCCGGAGGTCGTGAAGGACGCCTTCGCGCCGTTGACCCGTACCTCGCTGACGTCCAGCAGGAAGTCCAGGTTGAACCGCGACAGGTCCTGGGTGGTGCGGGCCAGGAGGGTCGTCGTGCCCTCCAGACGGTCCGTGGCCGGCTGGTACTTCAGCCGGAGGTCGTAGTGGGAGACGTCGTATCCGCCGTTGCCGTAGGCCGGGTAGTAGGGATCGCCGATGCCCGGAGCGCCGGGGGCGAAGCTCGCGGCCGATGCCGGGATCGCCAGCAACAAGGAGGCCGCGGCGAGTGCGCCCGGCGCGAGGATTCTGCGATGCACGAAAACTCCAAGTCGTTGGGGCACGAAGTCTGTTCGCAGCCTATTGAGTCCCTGTGAGCCCGGGCCTGTCCATGGCCACCCCTGTCACACACATGCCATTCGGCCGACATGAGCCCGCCGTTCCGCATCCCGCCCGCCCCTCGCGTGCCCGATCGCCCTCTTCTGCACGGGAGTTGACCGATGTACCGTCCGCGCATGCCCACACGCATGCGCTTCACGACCTGGAGACAGCTCGCCGTGGTCGCCGTCGCAGCCCTGACGGCCGCCCTCCTCACCCCGGCCGCGGCCCACGGCACACCCCGCGAGAGCAAGCCGGTGTACTCGTACGACAAGGCCGTCCGCGAAGCGGTCTGGGTGGACACCGGCCTCGACGGCGACGGCGACGGGAAGACCGACCGCGTCGCCGCCGACATCGTCCGGCCCCGCGAACCCGCCCTGCAGGGCCGGAAGATCCCCGTGATCATGGACGCCAGCCCGTACTACTCCTGCTGCGGACGCGGCAACGAGAGCCAGCTGAAGACGTACGACGCCGACGGCGACGTCGTGCAGATGCCGCTGTTCTACGACAACTACTTCGTGCCCCGCGGCTACGCCTTCGTCGGCGTCGACCTCGCCGGCACCAACCGCTCCGACGGCTGCGTGGACGTCGGCGGACGCTCCGACATCCAGTCCGCGAAGGCCGTGGTCGACTGGCTGAACGGCCGCGCCAAGGCCTACACCACCCGCACCGGCGACAAGCGGGCCAAGGCCACCTGGACCAACGGCCGGACCGGCATGATCGGCAAGAGCTGGGACGGCACCATCGCCAACGGCGTCGCCGCCACAGGCGTCAGGGGACTGGAGACGATCGTCCCGATCAGCGCCATCTCCACCTGGTACGACTACTACTTCTCCGAGGGCGCCCCGCTCTACGACTCCGGCCCCGACTGGCTGTCGAACTACGTCGACAGCCCCGACGCCCGCGCCAAGTGCGCGGCCGTCCAGCAGCGGATCGTCGACGGCGCCCCGCGCACCGGCGACCTGACGCCCTTCTGGAGCGAGCGGGACTACGTCGAGGCCGCCTCGAAGGTGAGGGCGAGCGTCTTCCTGATCCACGGTATGCAGGACCTCAACGTCCGGATGCAGCACGTCGGCCCGTGGTGGGACGCCCTCGCGAAGAACGGCGTCGAGCGCAAGATCTGGCTCTCCCAGACCGGCCACGTCGACCCCTTCGACTTCCGCCGCGCGGACTGGGTCGAGACCCTGCACCGCTGGTTCGACCACGAACTCCTCGGCTACGACAACGGCATCGACCGCGAGCCGATGGCCGACGTCGAGCGCCACCCCGACCAATGGGTCACCTCGAAGGTCTGGCCCCCGGCCGGCACCGCCGCCACCACGCTGCGCCCCGCCGAGGGCACCCAGGAGGGCGTCGGCAGGCTCGGTCTGCGCCCGGGCACCGGCACCGAGACCTTCACCGACGACCCGAAGCTGAGCGAGACCGACTGGGCCGCGCGGATCGACACGGCCACACCCGACAAGGCGGGCTTCACCACCGGCCCGCTCACCAAGGACCTCCGCCTGTCCGGCTCCTCCAAGGTCACGGTGACCGCCACGCCCACCACCTCGACGGCCCACCTGTCCGCCGTCCTCGTGGACCTCGGCCCCGACACCATCCGGGACTACGGCGCGAGCGGCGAGGGCATCACCACCCTCACCGACCGCACCTGCTGGGGCGCGAGCACCACCGGGGACAGCGCCTGCTTCAAGGGGACCGCGGCGAAGACCGCCGACGTCGACTTCACGGTCGTCAGCCGCGGCTGGGCCGACCTGGGCAACCACGCCGACCCGCGCAAGGGCGTCCCGCTCACGCCGGGCAAGGCGTACACCATCACCCTGGACCTCGGCGCCACCGACCACGTCGTCCCGGCCGGCCACCGTCTCGCGCTGATCGTCGCGGGCACCGACAAGGACCTCATCGACCCGCCGTCGACCACCCCGACGCTGACCCTCGACCTCACCCGCACCTCGGCCCGCGTCCCCTTCGTCGGCGGCACCGCCGCCTTCGCCCGCGCCACCGCCGGCTCCCCGGCCGTAACCGGACAAGACCCGCACCTCGACGGCGTGACGACACCGCGCACCACCCAGCGCATACCGGGGGAGAGCCGATGATCCGCGCCCTGACCCTCACCACCGCGGCTCTGGCCGCCTCCCTGGTCGCGGTGCCCGCCGCCGCCACGGAGGCCCCGCCCCGCACCGGCTTCGAACAGACGAACGGCGCCCGCTGGACGACCCAGCCCGAGGAACAGGACTTCCTCGCGGCCGTCGACCGGGCAAGCACCCGCGTCTCCGTAGGGTCCATCGGTACGACGAAACAGGGCCGCCCGCTCCAACTCGTCCGGATCGGCGCCCGGCACGCCCCGAACACGGTGCTCCTGGTGTGCAGCCAGCACGGGGACGAACCCTCCGGCCGCGAGGCGTGTCTGACCACGATCCGCGACCTGGCGTACGCGAAGGACCGGCCCACCCGCCGCCTCCTGGAGCGCACCACCCTGCTCGTCGTGCCCACCGCCAACCCCGACGGCCGCGCCGCCGACACCCGGGGCAACAGCGACGGCGTCGACGTCAACCGCGACCACCTCGCCCTCCAGACCGCCGAGGGGCGCGCCCTGGCCGCGGTGATCCGCGACCGGCGCCCCGACCTCATCTACGACCTGCACGAATACGGCTCCACGCCCCCGTACTACGACAAGGACCTCTTCGACCTCTGGCCCCGCAACCTCAACACGGCCCCGGCCGTCCACGACGAGGCCGAGACCCTCTCCCGCGCCTACGTGCGCCCGGCCGCCCGCGGCGCCGGGTACACCACCGGCACCTACGGCATCTGGACCGACCCCGTCACCGGCGAGCCGATCCGGCAGGTCGCCGGGGACGGCCAGGAACGCATCCTGCGGAACATGTCCGGAATCAAGCACGCGCTCGGCCTGCTCATCGAGAGCCGCGTCGAACCCCTGACCGACGTAAGCGAACCGGCGAACAACCGACGCCGGGTGGACTCCCAACTGGCCGCGCTCAAGGGCCTGTTCACCTTCACCGACGACCGCCGTGCCCAGGTCGAGAAGGCGACGGACGCGGCCCGCCGGGCCGGCTGGGCCGACACCGGACCCGTCTACGTCGGCGGCGCCGACAACGACCCGCCCGAACCCGCCGAGGTGATCCAGGACCCGCCCTGCGGCTACCGCCTGACCGCCGAGCAGTACACGGAGGTCAAGGACGAACTCGCCCTGCACGGAGTGCGCACCCACGGCACCTACGTCCCGCTCCGCCAGCCGCTGCGCGCCCTCGTCCCGCTGCTCCTCGACGAGCGCGCGCCGTACCACCTGACGGTCGCGGAGCCCGACACCGCTTGCTGAAGTGAAGAAGATCTGCACCACCTGTGGTAGGTCCTAGGGCACGACACGGAACAGGCGTACGCACGGCCTCCACGGGAAGGTGCCGCTGATGACGGAAGACCTGAAGAAGAGAGGGGGCCGGGAAGGCGCTGCGGGCCGACCCGGCCACTCCACGGACCGGGTGGTGTTCGGTGTCACCGCCGCCATCACCGTCGCCTTCGTGATCTGGGGCGCGGCGGGCACGGACTCCCTGGAGAGCGTCTCCACGAAGATGCTCAACGGCCTGATCCACAACGGCGGCTGGGCCTTCATGCTGGCCGCCTCGTGTTTCGTGGTCTTCGCCCTGTGGCTCGCCGCCAGCCGCTACGGCCGGATCCACCTCGGCGCCGAGGGCGAGGAGCCCGAGTTCAAGACCGTGTCCTGGGTCGCGATGATGTTCAGCGCCGGCATGGGCATCGGCCTGATGTTCTACGGCGTGAGCGAGCCGCTCTCGCACTACACGACCCCGCCCCCGGGCACGACCCCCGCCAACTCCGGTGAACGCATGGAGACGGCGATGGCCACCACCCTCTTCCACTGGACGCTGCACCCCTGGGCGATCTACGCGGTGGTCGGCCTCGCCATCGCCTACAGCACCTACCGCAAGCGCCGCCGCCAGACCATCAGCGCGGTGTTCACGCCGCTCATCGGGGAGAAGCACGCCAACGGCGCCGGGGGCCGGGTGATCGACATCCTCGCGATCATCGCCACCGTCTTCGGCTCCGCCGCCTCCCTGGGCCTGGGCGCGCTCCAGATCGGCTCCGGCTTCCAGGAGCTGGACTGGATGGACGACGTGAGCACCGGACTGCTCGTCACCATCATCGCGGTGCTGACCCTGGCCTTCGTCGCCTCGGCCGTCTCCGGCATCGAGCGGGGCATCCAGTGGCTGTCCAACACCAACATGGTCCTCGCCCTGGTCCTGGCGCTGTTCGTGTTCGTGGCCGGCCCCACGATCATCGTCCTCGATCTGCTGCCCACCTCGGTCTTCGCCTACCTGGGCGACCTGCCGCAGCTCGCCGGGCGTACCGAGGCCAGCGGCGGCAAGGGGGTCGCGGACTGGCTGGGCAGCTGGACCGTCTTCTACTGGGCCTGGTGGATCTCCTGGACGCCCTTCGTCGGCATGTTCATCGCCCGGATCAGCCGCGGCCGTACCATCCGCCAGTTCGTCGGCGGCGTCATCCTGGTGCCCAGCACCGTCAGCCTCGTCTGGTTCGCGGTCTTCGGCGGTTCGGCGATGAAGCTGCGGGAGGGCGGCGGGCTCGGCGGTGAGGACACCCCCGAGGGCCAGCTCTTCGGCCTCCTCCAGGAGTTCCCCATCGAGACCGTCACCAGCCTGCTGGTGATGATCCTGGTCGGCATCTTCTTCGTGTCGGGAGCCGACGCCGCGTCCATCGTGATGGGCACGCTCTCCCAGAAGGGCGCGCTCGAACCCGGCCGCTTCGTCGTGGTGTTCTGGGGCGTGGTGACCGGAGCCGTCGCCGCGATCATGCTGCTCGTCGGCAGCGGCCAGGGCGACGCGCTCACCGGCCTGCAGAACCTCACGATCCTGGCCGCCGCGCCCTTCGTCCTCGTGATGATCGGCATGTGCGTCGCCCTCATGCGCGACCTGCGCCGGGACCCGGTCATCGTGCGGGGCGAGATGGGCTCCGAGGCCGTCGAGCTCGCCGTGATCGAGGGGCACAAGAAGTACGACGGCGAGTTCGAGATCAGGGTCGGCCCCGGCGCGGGCACGGAGACGGAGGGCGACCCGCTCGGCCACGACCACAGCTGAGGACGAGGCCGGTTCAGGGGGTGGCGGCGAGTTCCGCCGCCACCCCCGCGCACCCCCACGCCACCGTGACCCCGCCGCCGCCGTGACCGTAGTTGTGCACCAGCACCCGCCCGCCGGACAGCGGTTCGCGCTCCAGCCGGACCGTGTCCCGGGCGGGCCGCAGCCCCACCCGGTGCCCCAGCACCCGCGCCCCGGCGATCTCCGGCCGCAGCGCCGCGCACCGCCGTACGATCGCCTCCGCCACGGCCGGATCCGGCTCGGTGGACCAGTCGTCCTCGACCGCCGTGCCGCCCAGCAGGAGCCGGCCGGGCTGCGGGAAGAAGTACGCCATCTCCCCGTCCGCGTCCGTGGAGACCACGAAGGTACGGATCCCGGGGTTCTCCACGACGACCAACTGCCCGCGCACCGGCCGCACGGAGGGGTCGGGCACGAGCTCGCGGGCGGCCAGCCCGGTGCAGTTGACCACGACCGGCGCGTCGACCTCGGCGAGATCCGCCACCGCACGCGCCTCGAAGGTCCCGCCCGCCGCCACGAACCGGTCCCGCAGCCACGGCAGATGGGCCGGCATGTCGATCAGCGGCAGCCGCGCCCACGTCCCGGTGCCGGCGGCGTACTCCTCGGCCGTCGTCGCCCGCAGACCGGGCAGCCGGTCCGTCACCCAGGCGTCGGCCTCGTCCGGATCGGCCTCGCCCAGTACCCCTTCGACCATGCGTACGCCGGTCTCCTCGGGCCGCGCCGCCAGCTCCTCGTACACGTCGAGCGAGCGCAGCGCCCACGTCCGCGCGAGCGCGACCGGCTCGATGTGGTACGGCCACCACAGCGCCCCGGCAACGGCCGAGGTGGTCCCCTCGACCGGGTCCCGCGACCACACCCGCACCCGTCGGCCCCGCTCGGCCAGGACGAGGGCCGTCGTCAGCCCGACGACCCCGCCTCCGACCACCACGACCTCGTCGCCCAGCGCTCTGTTCATGCGGGGACGTTAGCGGAATGGGTCATGCCGTGCTCAGACCGCCCGCACTGCGGGAATACTCACAGCATGTCTGCCGAGTATGCGACCTTCGGCCTGGCACCGGCGATGCGTGCCGGTGGAGTCCTCGCCAACGGTGACTACCAGGTGCACCGGGACTTCGTGGACTTCATCGTCGACGGACGCCCGCTGCTCTTCCAGCTCTCCGACCTCGACGCCGTCTCCCCACTCGCCTCCGACGTCCCACCCGCGATCTTCACCGCCCAGGTCCGCAGCCTCCTGCTCGAGACGGACGCCCCGCTTCCGGGCGGCCGCTTCGTCGTCTACGGCTGTCCCGAATGCGAGGACCTGATGTGCGGAGCCGTCACCGCCGTCATCGAACGGGAGGGCGAGGACTTCATCTGGCGGGACTTCGCCTGGCAGACCGACGAACACGCCGACCTGGAGCTCAACGGCTACCACGGCATCGGGCCCTTCCGCTTCCGCGGCCCCGAGTACCGGCAGGCACTGGCCGGCCTGCTCGGCGACACCGTCGGCACCCGCCGCCGGGTCCTGCTGATCGGCTCCCGGGTCGCCCTGCTGGGCAAGCTCGCCGCCGCCCTGCGCACCATCGGCATCGGCGCCGACATCACCGACGACGCCCAGGACGTCCCCGCCGACGAACTGCGTGGCTACGGCGCCGTCGCCTTCGGCCGCGCGGTCACCGAGGAGCAGCGGTCCGCCGTACGCCGCTCCTTCGACCGCGCGGGAGTCGAGGTGGCCTATGTCGAGGGCCTCGCCCCGATCGTGCCGCTGCTCGTAGCCCAGATCGAGCACGCCCTCGACCGCAGCCCCGTCGAACAGCGCCGCCTGACCCGGCTGGTGGCCGCCGACGGCGAGGCGGGCGTCGAGATCACCTCCCCGTGCCGGGTCCGCCTCACCGCCTACCGCCTCGACCGCCTCTACCGCACCCACGTCCACGAACTCTTCGACGGCGTCCTGGAACCGGGCCGCCACCGCATCGCCCTCGACGGGAAGGCGGTGAAGGGGGAGGCGTTCGTCGTGGCACGGACCACGGGGAGTGTCCTGGTCGAGGCGATGGCGCGGTGAGAAACCCGGGCGCCGCCCGCCCCGCACGGCCAGGCCCTGTCGTCACATTCCCGCCTGCCCCGCGACGCCACGCACGCTCCCCCACTGCCTTAAGGGCGTGGGAGGTGCCCCCACTCGCCGCACCGGGCACAGGCCCACGTACAACCAGTACGAGGGCCTGCGCCCGGCACGCCGAGAGCACGCACCTGACGCCGCGGGGCCCGCCCTTCGGGCGGACGACGGGAATGTGACGACAGGGCCTAGGATCGGCACCCTGATGACTGCCACCCTCGTCGCCAAGAACCTCGCCGCCGGCCACGGCGACCGCTCCCTGTTCGCCGGGCTCGACCTCGTCGTCGCGCCCGGTGACGTGATCGGGCTGGTCGGAGCCAACGGCGCGGGCAAGTCCACCCTGCTGCGCATGCTCGCCGGACTGAGCACACCGGAGGAGGGCGAGCTCAGGCTGTCCCCGCCGACCGCGACCGTCGGCCACCTCCCGCAGGAGCCCGAGCGCCGCCCCGGCGAGACCGTGCGGGACTTCCTGGCCCGCCGCACCGGCGTGGCCGAGGCCCAGCGGGCGATGGACGAGGCCACCCAGGCCCTGGTCGACGGCGCGCCCGGCGCCGACGACGCCTACGCCACCAGCCTGGAGCGCTGGCTCGACCTCGGCGGCGCCGACCTCGACGAACGGGCCGAGGAGGTCGCCGACTCGCTCGGCCTGGCGGTGGACCTGGACCAGCCGATGACCTCCCTGTCCGGCGGCCAGGCGGCCCGCGCGGGCCTCGCCTCCCTCCTGCTCTCCCGCTACGACGTCTTCCTCCTCGATGAGCCGACCAACGACCTCGACCTGGACGGCCTGGAGCGCCTGGAGCGGTTCGTCTCCGGCCTGCGCGCCGGCACCGTCGTCGTCAGCCACGACCGCGAGTTCCTCACCCGCACCGTCACCAAGGTCCTCGAACTCGACCTCGCCCAGCAGCGGATCAACCTCTACGGCGGCGGCTACGACGCCTATCTGGAGGAGCGCGAGGTCGCCCGCCGGCACGCCCGGGACGACTACGAGGAGTACGCCGACAAGAAGTCCGCCCTCCAGGAACGGGCCCAGATCCAGCGTTCCTGGATGGACAAGGGCGTGAAGAACGCGCGCCGCAAGGCGGGCAACGACAACGACAAGATCGGACGCAAGTTCCGCAGCGAGGCCAGCGAGAAGCAGGCCGCGAAGGCCCGCCAGACGCAGCGCATGATCGAGCGCCTCGACGCCGTCGAGGAACCGCGCAAGGAGTGGGAACTGCGCATGGAGATCGCCTCGGCCCCGCGCTCCGGCGCGGTCGTGGCGACCCTGCGGGACGCCGAGGTGCGGCGCGGTGACTTCGCGCTCGGCCCGGTGAGCCTCCAGATCGACTGGGCGGACCGGATCGCGGTCACCGGTGCCAACGGCGCCGGCAAGTCGACCCTCCTCGGCGCCCTGCTGGGCCGCGTCCCGCTCGACGCGGGCAGCGCCTCCCTCGGCTCGGGCGTGCTGATCGGCGAGGTCGACCAGGCCCGCAAGCTCTTCCACGGCCCCGAACCCCTGCTCGACGCCTTCTGCGCGGCGGTTCCCGACACGGAACCGGCCGAGGTCCGCACCCTCCTGGCCAAGTTCGGCCTCAAGGCGGACCACGTCCTGCGCCCGGCGGCGACCCTCTCCCCGGGCGAACGCACCCGGGCCGCGCTCTCCCTGCTCCAGGGCCGGGGCGTCAACCTCCTGGTCCTGGACGAGCCCACCAACCACCTGGACCTGCCCGCCATCGAGCAACTGGAGTCCGCCCTCGACGCCTACGAGGGCACCCTGCTCCTGGTCACCCATGACCGCCGCATGCTCGACGCGGTCCACGTGAACCGTCGCCTGGAGGTCGCGGACGGCAAGGTGACCGAACGCTAGGCGGAGGCCAGCCGGGTCGCCAGCCCCGGATAGTCCACGACGAAGCCGTCCCCGTCGACGACGAGATCGGCCCGGAAGTCGCCGGACGTGAAGCGCACCAGCCCGTCGCCGAGCGGGGTGTAGGTCTGCCGCGACACCTCCACGGTCAGCTCGGGCACCCGCACCCAGGCCATGAGGAACTCCCGCTCTCCTGAGGCCCGGTGCAGAGCGTGCCGCAGCACGGGCATGGTGTTGGTGAGCGGACACAGCCCCAGGTCGCAGTCGAGAGCACCGTCGACCCGGGCGATCCGCTCCCCGTCCGCCGTCCAGCGCCCCGCGCCGTCGTGGCGCAGATCGAGCACCCGGGTGCCGCGCTCGGTGGCGGCCTCCACGAGCAGCCGCCGCGTCACGAAACCGTCGGCGGTGTCGAGCGCGTAGGAGATCCAGTACGGCTCCGGCGTCGTCCCGACCGCCCGTCCGTGCCCCCTCAGGGTGTCGTCGCCGAGATCGACCCAGGCGGTCTCGAACCCCTTGCTCGCCGACACTTCCCAGCTGATGACATGCGACGCGGTCATGCCGTCACTGTAGGTCCGAACGGTCGCGCGAGCGCCCCCGCAGGGGTGTGGGCACCCGCGTGACCGGCCACGACCGGCCCGCGGGTGCCCACGACCCGATGCCCCTACCGCTTCTTGGGATCGAGCAGCCCGGCCTTGCGCAGGGCGTCGGCCATGGCGCTGTTGGCCGGCGGCGGAGCCTGACGCGACCCACCGCCCTGACCCTGACCGCGCTGACCCTGACCGCCCTGGCGCTGCTGCCGCTGCTGAGGCGGACGCCCGCCACGCTGCCGACGGTCGCCCCCCGCGCCCTGCTGACCCGGCTCCTTCGGAGCCGCCTCGTCGTCCAGCCGCAGCGTCAACGAGATCCGCTTGCGCGGAATGTCGACGTCCAGCACCTTCACCTTGACGATGTCGCCGGGCTTGACCACATCGCGCGGATCCTTCACGAACGTCTTCGACAGCGCGGACACATGCGCCAGCCCGTCCTGGTGGACGCCGACGTCGATGAAGGCCCCGAAGGCGGCCACGTTCGTCACGACCCCCTCCAGGACCATCCCGGACGACAGGTCGGAGATCTTCTCGACGCCCTCCTTGAAGGTGGCCGTCTTGAAGGCGGGCCGCGGGTCGCGCCCGGGCTTCTCCAGCTCCTTGAGGATGTCCGTCACGGTCGGCAGACCGAACGTCTCGTCCACGAACTCCTGCGGCCTCAGCGAGCGCAGCACCCCGGTGTTGCCGATCAGCGAGGCCACTTCCTGCCCCGCGCTCTTCACCATGCGCCGGACGACCGGATAGGCCTCGGGGTGCACGCTGGAGGAGTCCAGCGGATCGTCACCGCCGCGGATCCGGAGGAAGCCCGCACACTGCTCGTACGCCTTCGGACCGAGACGCGCCACGGCCTTGAGCTGCGTGCGCGACTTGAAGGGGCCGTTGGCGTCGCGGTGCGCCACGATGTTCTCCGCGAGCCCGGAGGTGATGCCGGAGACCCGGGTGAGCAGCGGGGCGGACGCCGTGTTCACGTCGACGCCCACGCCGTTCACACAGTCCTCGACCACCGCGTCCAGCGAACGCGACAGCTTCACCTCGGACAGGTCGTGCTGGTACTGGCCGACGCCGATCGACTTCGGGTCGATCTTGACCAGTTCGGCGAGCGGGTCCTGGAGCCGGCGCGCGATCGAGACGGCGCCGCGCAGCGACACGTCCATGTCGGGCAGCTCCTGCGAGGCGAACGCGGACGCGGAGTACACGGAGGCGCCCGCCTCGGACACCATCACCTTGGTGAGCTTCAACTCGGGGTGCCGGGTGATGAGTTCACCGGCCAGCTTGTCCGTCTCGCGGGACGCGGTGCCGTTGCCGATCGCGATCAGCTCGACCGCGTGCTCCTTGGCCAGCCGCGCCAGCTTGGCGATCGCCTCGTCCCACCGGTTGGCCGGCACGTGCGGGTGGATGACGTCCGTCGCGACGACCTTGCCGGTGGCGTCGACCACGGCGACCTTCACGCCCGTACGGAAGCCCGGGTCCAGGCCCAGCGTCGCGCGCGTGCCGGCCGGGGCGGCGAGCAGCAGGTCGCGGAGGTTGGCGGCGAACACCTGGACGGCGTCGTCCTCGGCGGCCGTGCGCAGCCGCATCCTCAGGTCGATGCCGAGGTGCACCAGGATGCGGGTGCGCCAGGCCCAGCGGACGGTGTCCTGGAGCCACTTGTCGGCCGGGCGGCCGCGGTCGGTGATCCCGAACCGGTGGGCCACCATCCCCTCGTAGGACGAGGGGCCCTCGGTCGCCTCCTCCGGCTCCAGGACGAGGTCGAGGACCTCCTCCTTCTCGCCGCGCAGCATCGCGAGAACGCGGTGCGAGGGCAGCGCGGTGAAGGGCTCGGCGAAGTCGAAGTAGTCGGCGAACTTGGCGCCCGCCTCCTCCTTGCCCTCCCGCACCTTGGCGGCCAGCCGGCCGCGGACCCACATCCGCTCGCGCAGCTCGCCGATCAGATCGGCGTCCTCCGAGAACCGCTCGGTGAGGATCGCCCGGGCGCCGTCCAGCGCGGCCTGGGGGTCGGCGACCCCCTTGTCGGCGTCCACGAAGGCGGCCGCCGCGGCGAGCGGCTCCACCGTCGGGTCGGTGAGCAGGCCCTCGGCCAGCGGTTCCAGACCGGCCTCACGGGCGATCTGCGCCTTGGTGCGCCGCTTGGGCTTGTACGGCAGGTAGATGTCCTCCAGGCGCGCCTTGGTCTCCGCGGCCAGGATCCGCGCCCGAAGCTCCTCGGTGAGCTTGCCCTGCTCACGCACCGAGTCGAGGATCGCCGTCCGCCGCTCCTCCAGCTCCCGCAGATAGCGCAGCCGCTCCTCGATCGTGCGCAGCTGCGCGTCGTCGAGCATCTCGGTCGCTTCCTTGCGGTAGCGCGCGACGAACGGGACCGTGGAACCGCCGTCGAGCAACTCCACGGCAGCCTTGACCTGCCGCTCCCGTACGCCGAGTTCCTCGGCGATCCTGCCTTCGATGGACCCTACTTCGATGGATCCGGGTGTCGTCACGATCCCGTACCGCCTTCTCCACTGGGGTTGCGCGGCAATTGTGGCAGGTGGCACCGACAGTCGGGGATCAGGGCGGCTCCCGGCGGGCCGGAACGGGCACCCCGCCCGCGGCACGAGGCCGCGGCCGGGCGAACGTCCCGAAGGTCAGGCCCGGCGGCTGCGGGTCGAGCCCGAGGCGCCGCCGAAGAGGCGGGCCAGCGCGCGGAACGGCAGGGTCACGACAGTGGCGATGGCCCCACCGATCTGGCGCAGTACGTCTGCGATCGCTCGGAACACGTGTTTCCCCTTTCCTCACCCGGCCGCGGTGACCGGGAAGGCACGGGTACCTCGCCCGGGCCCGGACATGCCCGACCCCGCATGGACCGTTCAGCTCTTCCCGATCAGATCCGCCGGGAAGGCGCCGGCGGTGAGCGCGGTGCGGGCGAAGGCCGTGCCGAGTTCGGTCAGGCGGGCGACGCCGTCCGCGCCGAGGTGCTCGTACGGGGCCCGGTCCAGCCGGTCCGTCTCGTGTTCGATCTCCTCGCGGAGCGCGCGGCCCCGTTCCGTCAGCTCGCCGTCCTCGTCCAGCACGCCGCGCTCGCGCAGCCGTCCGACCGCCGCGTCCCAGTCCCGCCGGGCCCAGCCGCGGGTGCCGGAGACCCACTTCGGGGTCATGCCCTTGCCGGTCGCCGTGTGGGTCACCAGGGCCTCCAGGCCGTCGAGCCCCGCGGCCATCAGGACGGCGAGGTGCCCGTCGCCGCGGTGCTCGCGCAGCAGGGTGGCCGCGTGCCAGTACGCCAGGTGCGGTTCGTCGGGCACCGGCAGGTCGGCGTGCGCGGAGTACAGCGGCCGGGCGCTGCGCGAGCAGGCCTCGGTGGCGCGCAGGGCGAGCCGGGCCGCCTCGGCCATGTCCGGGGCGGTCACCGTCTCCTCGCCCAGCAGGCGTCGCAGGGTCGCGTCGACGGCACGCGCGCGGGCCGCCAGAACCTGTGCGGGTGTGGCCGTGTCCCACACCGCGGGTACGTGCTCGGCCACCAGTTCGTGCTTGTAGTTGTAGAACGTCGCCGTCACCGTGCCGGCCCCGACCGGTCCCAGCGCGGCCGCCCGTACCGCGAAGTTCACGGCCCGGGGATGCGTGACACCGATCGCGCCCAACTCCCGGCCCAGGTCGGGGGAGAAGTAGTGCGTCGAGTGCAGGGAGTTGAGCATGGTGTGACAGCGGCGGGCCGCGCGCGGCTCCAGGGCGACGGTAGTCATGGCCGTCACGTTACCGACCGGTCGGTACCTTGTCGGGGTGCGGGCGCCGGGCATGGCGGAAAAGGTGGGGAACTCGTCATTGCGGCCATCCGCCCGCACGCCAACAATCGGGGGCATGGCGCAGTGCACCCTTCTCGTCGTCCTCTTCGACGGCGTCCAGAGCCTCGACATCACCGGCCCCGTCGAGGTCTTCGCCGGGGCCGAGAAACACACCCCGGGCACGTACCGCCTCCGTACGGCCTCACTGGACGGGGCTCCCGTGCGCACCTCCAGCGGCTTGACCCTCGTACCGGACGAGTCCCTCGGGGACACGGCCGAGCCGCACACCCTCCTCGTCCCGGGAGGTCAGGGCACCCGCGTCCCCGCCCCGCGCCTGACCGACTGGCTGCGTGAGCACGGCCCGCGCGTGGAGCGGCTGGTGTCCGTGTGCACCGGTGCGATCCGGCTCGCCCAGGCGGGCCTGCTGGACGGCCGCCGCGTCACCACGCACTGGGCGTACAGCGAGACACTCGCCCGCGACCACCCGGAGATCCGGGTCGAACCCGACCCGATCTACATCCGCGACGGCCAGGTCTCCACCTCCGCCGGTGTCACCTCCGGCATCGACCTCGCCCTCGCCCTGGTCGAGGAGGACCTCGGCCGTGACGTGGCCCTCGCCATCGCCCGTCACCTCGTCGTCTTCCTGCGCCGACCGGGCAACCAGGCCCAGTTCAGCGCCCAGCTCGCCGCCCAGACGGCCCACCGGGAACCGCTCCGCGAGGTCCAGCGGTGGATCGCCGAACACCCCGACGCCGACCTGACCGTCGACTCACTCGCCGAGCGCGCCCGCCTGTCCCCGCGCCACTTCGCCCGCGCCTTCCACGCCGAGACCGGCATGACCCCGGGCCGCTACGTCGACCGCGTCCGCCTCGAACACGCCCGCCGCCTCCTGGAGGACACCACCGACGGCATCGAGGAGATCTCCCGCACCAGCGGCTACGGCACCCCCGAAGCCATGCGCCGCGCCTTCGTCAAATCCCTCGGCACGGCCCCCACCGAATACCGCCGCCGCTTCCACCCGACCCCAACCCCATGACCCCGGGTCCCCAACCCCGGCTCCGTCTACTGGCGCCCGCTTGCCAAGCCCGGGAGCCGCCCCCGGCCCCGCACCTGAAGCCCGCCCCTCCGGGATGCTCGGCAGCCGCCCATCGCCCCTGGTACCTGCTTGCTGCCCGCCGGGCATCCGCCTGCCGACCCGTCGAGACCTGGGAGCTGCCCCGGCTCCGCCCACTGACAGCCGCCGGCCCGCGCACCTGATGCCCGCCCGCCGAAGCTCGGCAGCCGCCCATCGCCCCTGCCCCTGGCACCCGCTTGCTGCCCGTCGGCCATCCGCCTGCCGCCACGCCAAGACTCGGGAGCCGCCGCCGAACCCGCCCCCTGACGCCTGAGACAACCCGCGCCTCCCGCCCCCGTCCACCAAGACCCGCCCCGATCCCACCCCCCGAAAGGCCCTCCGATGCAGATCGCCATCGTGCTCTTCGACCGCTTCACCGCCCTGGACGCGGTCGGCCCTTACGAGACCCTGGGACGGCTTCCGGGCGCGGAGACCGTGTTCGTCGCCGAGGGGGCCGGGCCGGTGCGTACCGACAAGGGGGACCTCGCCCTGATGGCCGACAGGGCGTTCGCGGAGGTGCCGCACCCCGACATCGTGGTCGTGCCGGGTGGCCCCGGCCAGACTCCGCAGATGGAGAACGGGACGTTGCTGGACTGGCTGCGCGCGGTCGATGCCACGAGTACGTGGACGACATCGGTGTGCACAGGCTCACTGCTGCTGGCGGCCGCGGGACTCCTCCGGGGCCGCCGCGCGACCTCGCACTGGCTCGCACTGGACTTCCTGAAGCGGTTCGGTGCGGAGCCCGCCGAGGAGCGGGTGGTGACCGACGGCAAGTACGTCACGGCGGCCGGTGTCTCCGCCGGCATCGACATGGGCCTCACCCTGCTCGGCCGGATCGCGGGCGACGAACACGCCCAGGCCGTCCAGCTGTTGACCGAGTACGACCCGCGGCCGCCCTACGACGCCGGGTCCCCGCACACGGCTCCGGCCCACCTGGTGGAGAGGTTCCGCTCCAGGAGCCGTTTCAGCCGGACGTGGTCCAGGTGAAGCGCGGCTGCCGGCGCTCCAGGAACGCGGCGACCCCCTCCCCGGTGTCGCCGCTGCCGCGTGCCTGCTCGGCCCAGTACGCGTCCCGGTCGGCGCGCCCGTCGGCGAACTCCTTCGCCGCGGCCTGCGTCAGCTGCGACCGGGACGCCAGAATCCGGGTGAACTCCGCGACCCGCTTGCCCAGTTCGCCCGCCGGCAGCAGCTCGTCCACCAGGCCCGTGCGCAGCGCCCGCTCCGCGTCGATCAACTCCCCGGAGTACAACAGGTACTTGGTCGTCGCCGGTCCCACCAGCCCCGCCAACCGCCGGGTGGAGGACGCCGGATACACGATCCCGAGCTTCGCCGGCGTCACCCCGAACAGCGCCCCCTCCTCGGCGAACCGCAGATCGCAGGCCGCCGCGAGCTGCGACCCACCGCCCACGCAGTGACCGCGGATCGCCGCCAGCGTCGGCTTGGGGAAGGCCGCGAGAGCCTCCTCGGCCAGCACCGCGAGCCCCTGCGCCTCCTCGGGCGACTTCCGCAGCGTGGAGATGTCGGCCCCCGCGCAGAACGTCCCGCCCGCCCCGGTCAGCACGAGCGCCCGTACGCCCGGGTCGGCGGCCAGCGTGTCGAGCAACGGCGGCAGCGCCCGCCACATCGCCGCCGTCATGGCGTTGCGCTTGGCCGGATGGTGGACGACGACGGTGGCGACCGAATCGACGACGTCGTGCGACAGCTGCGGCTCCATGCGCCGGATGCTATCCGCCCGTCCGGCCGGATCGATCAAGAAGACCCCCGGTGAGTGTTATGTCACCGGGGGTAAAGGGGATTAAAGGATGAAAGACATGATCAAGCATGATCAAGGGGGATCGGGGATCAAGGAGGCGCGATGGCCAGGTCCACCCAGTCGAAGAGCGAGACGCAGAAGCTGAGCCGCGGTTTCGGCTGGCTCGCCGCACTCGGCGTGCTGCTCGTCCTCGCCGGACTCGTCGGGCTGATCTACACCGGCGTCGCCACCCTGACCTCGATGCTCCTCTTCGGCTGGCTGCTGCTGATCGGTGGCGGGGTCGGCCTGCTGCACGCCGTCCAGGCGCGCGCGAGCAACTTCTTCTGGCTCGGTGTGGTGGTCGCGGCCCTGAACATCGCGGCCGGCGTGGTGATCATCCGCAGGCCGGAGGCGGCGGCCGAGGCGTTGACCATGTTCGCCGCCCTGCTCTTCCTCACCGGCGGGGTGTTCCGGCTGGTGGGCAGTGTGGTGGTGCGCGGACCGCAGTTCGGCTGGACCCTCGTCCAGGGCGCCTTCGGCCTCCTCCTCGGCATCCTGGTGCTGGCCTCGTGGCCGAGCAGCAGCAAGTACGTCATCGGCAGCTTCTTCTCCCTCGCCCTGCTCTTCGACGGGCTCGGCCTGATCGCCACCGGCTTCGGCGGCCGCCGTATCGTCGGCATCGTCTCCGAGCAACTGACCGGGGAGGACGGCCGGCGGGACGAACCGGACGAGGCCGCCACGAAACCCGTACCACCCGAATAGTTCGCGAAGTCGACACCGAAGGAACAGCGGCGGTCTTTTGCGCGCACCCGCCTTGCACAGGCGGTCGGAAGCGCTCGATATCTGCTGACTTCTGGTCAGTCCAGCGGGGTGCGCGGGCCGGTTGCCAACACTCGTGACGTGGCGACAATCGAGCGCGAGGACGGCGACCGGACGATGGATGACCATGGGCGCGGGCCCGGCCCACGCCCAGCAGGCGGCACGGACGAGCCCCTCGACCCGACACCGCCGCAACCGTGGCCGTACGAGGGCGTGTGGCGTTTCACGGCCCCCGCCGCCGACGCCTCGGTCCCCCAGGCGCGGCACGCCGTACGGGACCTGCTGTACCGCCAGGGGGTGCCGGTCCCGGCCGATCTGCTCCAGGGGCTGCTGCTGATCGTCTCGGAGCTGGTCACCAACGCCGTCCGGCACGCGGCGCTGCTGTCGCCGATGCTCGCGGTGGAGGTCGCCGTCGGCGCGGAGTGGGTGCGGGTGTCCGTGGAGGACAACCATCCCTACCGCCCCACCGCCCTGGAGGCCGACCACGGCCGGACCGGCGGGCGCGGGCTGCTGCTGGTGCGCGAGATCACGCGCGAGGCGGGCGGCGTGTGCGACGTCGAGCACACGGCGACCGGCGGCAAGGTCATCTGGGCCGCTCTGCCGTTCGTGCCGGCGCGGATCCCGTAGCGGGCCGTGGGGCCGTAGGGGCGGGTGTCACCAGTCGGCGGACAGACCCGTCAGCTCCCTGACCGCGGGCCGGGCCGCGTCCAGGACGGTCATGAACCACGAGGAGAAGGTGTCCTTGGCGTGCCGCTCCGCCAGCTCGTCGGGCGTCACGAACGCCGTCGCGCCGACCTCCTCCGGGTCCGGCCGCGGCGCGGCCTGCACCAGGCCCACGAAGAGGTGGTTGTACTCCTGCTCCACCAGCCCCGAGTCCGGGTCCGGGTGGTTGTAGCGGACCGTGCCGGCCTCGGCGAGCAGCGAGGGCGAGACGCCCAGTTCCTCGTACGTCCGCCGGGCCGCCGCCGCGAAGGGCGCCTCGCCGGGATAGGGGTGGCCGCAGCAGGTGTTGGACCACACTCCGGGGGAGTGGTACTTGCCGAGCGCCCGCTGCTGGAGCAGCAGCCGGCCCTGCTCGTCGAAGAGGAACACCGAGAAGGCGCGGTGCAACTGCCCCGGCGGCTGGTGGGCGGCGAGCTTCTCCGCGGTGCCGATCGTCACACCGTTCTCGTCGACCAGTTCCAGCAGAATCGGGTCCGCGGTGCCGTTCGACGAACGGTGCGTCGCGGTGGCAGGTGTGATCGGCATACCCATCCTTCGCATCGGTCTTCGCGCCCCAGTGTGCCGTACGGATTCGGCACTCCCGGCAGGTGATCGTGCCCGGCGCGGCGGGCGGGGAACCGTCCGGGGCGGGGCTGTGAGCATGAGGACGCAACGATGCACCGGATCGCTGCATTCCGCCCGAACCGGAGTTTCAGGGCTCGTACTGATGTCCCAGTGGCAAAGCTTCTGCCTCAGTGACAGAGCTTCGCCTCGTGCTCCGCGTGCCCGCTCGGCTCCAGCTGGAAGGTGCAGTGCTCGACGTCGAAGTGGTCGCCGAGGCAGCCCTGGAGCTCGTGGAGCATCTTCTCGTGGCCGATCGCGCTGAGGACGTCGGAGCGCACGACCACATGGGCGGACAGGACCGGCAGGCCGGAGGTGATGGTCCAGGCGTGCAGGTCGTGGATGTCCTCCACCCCGTCCAGGGCCAGTATGTGGGCCCGCACCTCCGCGATGTCGACACCCTTGGGGGCCGCCTCCAGCAGGACGTCGAGGGTCTCGCGCAGCAGCTTGAAGGTGCGCGGCACGATCATCAGTCCGATGACCAGCGAGGCGATCGGGTCGGCGGCCTGCCAGCCGGTGGTCAGGATCACCACCGCCGAGATCAGCACCGCCAGCGAGCCCAGCGCGTCCGCGGCCACCTCCAGGAACGCACCGCGCACGTTCAGGCTCTCCTTCTGGCCGCGCATCAGCAGCGTCAGCGAGATCATGTTCGCCACCAGGCCGATCGCGCCGAAGACGATGGTCAGCCCGCCCTCGGTATCGGCGGGCGTGACGAACCGCTGGATCGCCTCGTACAGGACGTAGCCGCCGACCCCGAGCAGCAGCAGACAGTTGGCGAGGGCGGCGAGGATCTCCGCGCGGGCGTACCCGAAGGTGCGCCGGTCGCTCGGCGGCATGCCGGAGAAGTGGATGGCCAGCAGTGCCATGCCCAGCCCGAGCGCGTCCGTCGCCATGTGGGCCGCGTCCGCGACCAGGGCGAGCGAGTCGGCGACCACACCGCCGACGATCTCGACCACCATGACGGTGAGCGTGATGGACAGCGCGACCCGCAGCCTCCCGCGGTACGCGGCCGTGGCCGTACCACCGGTGGGCGCGTGCGAGTGCGCATGCCCGTGATCGTGCCCAGCCCCCATGGAAAGCCGCCTCCTGCGCGTTGATCCGGAACACCCGTCTGGATCACAGTGAACTACGGGTGGGGGGTATCTGGCAACGCGGCACTGAACACCGTTGTCATGTGCCCTGACCTGCGGAAACGATCCGCAGGTCAGGGCAGCCTCAGTTACCGCCCGTGATGCCGCTGCCAGCCCCGCCAGGCCGACTCGACCATCTCCCGCACCCCGCGCCGGGCGGTCCAGCCGAGCTCCTCGGCGGCCCGTGCCGACGACGCGACCGCACGCGGGGCGTCCCCGGGACGGCGGGCCTCGACGACGGGCGGACGCCGGTCTCCGGTCACCTCACCGATCATCGTGATCAGCTCGCGTACGGAAACGCCTTCCCCGCGACCGATGTTGACCGTCAGATCGCGGACGTTGCCCAAGTCGGCCTTGCCCGGCCCGCCCTCGCTCAGCCGTCGAGCCGCCGCGAGATGCGCCTCCGCCAGGTCGGCGACGTGGATGTAGTCACGGACGCAGGTGCCGTCCGGCGTCGGATAGTCGGCGCCGAAGATCCGCGGCGCCTCGTCACGGGTGAGCCGGTCGAAGACCATCGGGACGATGTTGAAGACGCCCAGGTCCGCCAGCTCCGGCGCCGCGGCACCGGCGACGTTGAAATAGCGCAGGCACACCGTCGAGATGCCGTGCGCCCGGCCCGCCGCCCGCACCAGCCACTCCCCGGCGAGCTTGGTCTCGCCGTAGGGGTTCACCGGCGCGCACGGGGTGTCCTCCGTGATCAGGTCCACGTCGGGGTTGCCGTAGACGGCCGCCGACGAGGAGAAGAGGAAACGCCCGATCCCGGCCGCGGCGACCGCCTCCAGGAGCGCGGCGAGACCGCCGACGTTCTCCGTGTAGTAGTGCGTCGGCCGGGCCACCGACTCACCGACCTGCTTGCGCGCGGCGAGGTGCACCACACCCGTGACCATGTGCTCGGCGAACACCTGCTTGAGCAGGTCCCTGTCGTAGGCCGAGCCCTCGACGAGCGGGATGTGGGCCGGCAGCCGCGCGGGCACCCCGGCCGAGAGGTCGTCCAGCGCGAGGACGCGCTCCCCGGCGTCGCTCATGGCCCGCGCCACGTGCGCCCCGATGTACCCGGCACCGCCGGTGATCAGCCATGTCATGGTCGCCCACCCTATGCCGAGGCCCCGCGGCCCGGTGCAATGTCCCGGATGCCCGGTCTGCGAACGCACATTTGTGGGTGGAGCCCTGGATCACCGATGATGATCGCGGCAAAGGCCGGGGGAGACGGCGCTGATCGGCCCGTGAACGGGCGGTGAACGCGGCCTTCCGGCTATCCGATAGCCTCTGCCGACATGCCGCCCGGCTGGCTGCCGTGCCACGCCAAGGGGCGCCCCCACCATGCGACATGACCGGCGCCCGTGCGTCGGCACTCAGGGAGTGAGTTCGGTTGTCGACCGCCATCCTCACCGGTCAGCCGGTGCCCGGATCGTCGATCGAGGGCGATCTGCGCTCCCTCGGCTTCGATGTGCAGGTCGCCGTGGACGCAGCCGACGCCGAGCGACTCGTCGCCGAGACGCCCTGCGAGCAGCGGGTCGCCCTGGTCGACGCCCGGTTCGTCGGCCATGTGCACTCCCTGCGCCTCGGCCTGACCGACCCTCGCTTCCCGCTCGCCGCGATCCCGGGAGCCGTCACCGCGGACCCCGAGGGGCGCACCCCCCTCACCCGGGCGCTGGCCCGAGAGAACTCGGCGGGCGGCGGCACCGCGTTGGCCGTCGACAGCCTCCCCGACCGCCTCGTCACCGCCCTGGACGCCGACGGCGCAGAGGTGCACCACCCCGAGCTCGGCAGCCTGGTCGCCGCGGTCCCGGCCGACCCGCAGTCCCGCAACGAGGCACGGCAGGCCGTCGCGAACGTCGACGACGAGGCCGTACGCCTGAAGTCGGCCGTGAAGTCCCGCGACGGCTTCTTCACCACCTACTGCATCAGCCCCTACTCCCGCTACATCGCCCGCTGGTGCGCCCGCCGGGGCCTGACCCCGAACCAGGTCACCACCGCCTCGCTGATCACCGCCCTGATCGCGGCGGGCTGTGCGGCCACCGGCACCCGCGGCGGCTTCGTCGCCGCCGGCGTCCTGCTCATCGCGTCCTTCGTCCTGGACTGCACCGACGGGCAGCTCGCCCGCTACTCCCTGCAGTACTCCACGCTCGGCGCCTGGCTGGACGCCACCTTCGACCGGGCCAAGGAGTACGCCTACTACGCGGGCCTCGCCCTCGGAGCCGCCCGCGGCGGCGACGACGTGTGGGCGCTCGCCCTCGGCGCGATGGTCCTCCAGACCTGCCGGCACGTCGTGGACTTCTCCTTCAACGAGGCCAACCACGACGCCACCGCCAACACCAGCCCCACGGCCGCCCTTTCGGACAAGCTCGACAGCGTCGGCTGGACGGTGTGGGTGCGGCGGATGATCGTCCTGCCGATCGGCGAGCGCTGGGCGATGATCGCGGCGCTCACGGCGGTCACCACCCCGCGGATCACCTTCTACGCCCTGCTCGTCGGCTGCGCCTTCGCGGCGACGTACACGACGGCGGGGCGGGTGCTGCGCTCGCTGACCCGCAAGGCGCGGCGGACCGACCGGGCGGCACAGGCGCTGGCGGACCTGGCGGACAACGGACCGCTCGCCTCGCTCGTCTCCCGCGTCACACGGGCCCGTCTCGGCGCCCCCCTGCTGGTCGCCCTGGCCGGCACGGCCGTCCTCGCGGTGTCCCTGTTCTCCGGGGTGACCTGGGCGCCCGTCGCGGGCGCCGCCGTCTACGCGGTCACCGCCGGTCAGGCGCTGTACCGCCCCCTCAAGGGCGCCCTCGACTGGCTGGTCCCGCCGCTCTTCCGCGCCGCCGAGTACGGAACCGTCCTGGTCCTCGCGGCCCGGGCGGACGTGAACGGAGCCCTTCCTGCGGCTTTCGGGCTGGTGGCGGCCGTCGCCTACCATCACTACGACACGGTGTACCGCATCCGCGGCAACGCCGGAGCGCCCCCGGCCTGGCTGGTGCGCGCCGTCGGGGGGCACGAAGGGCGGACGCTGCTCGTCACCGTCCTGGCCGCCGCGCTCTCCGCCTCGCAGTTCAAGGTCGCGCTCACGGCCCTCGCCGTGGCCGTGGCCCTGGTGGTGCTCGTCGAGAGCATCCGCTTCTGGGTGGCCGCTCATTTGGGCGGCGCGCCCGCCGTACACGATGAAGGAGAACCCGCATGATCGGCCTCGTGCTGGCGGCCGGCGCCGGACGGCGTCTGCGCCCCTACACCGACAGCCTTCCCAAGGCTCTGGTGCCGGTGGGCCCCGCGGGCATAGAGGGCGGCCCCGATGAGGTCACGGTTCTCGACCTCACCCTCGGCAACTTCGCCGAGATCGGTCTGACCGAGGTCGCGGTCATCGTCGGCTACCGCAAGGAGGCCGTGTACGAGCGCAAGGCGGCGCTGGAGGCGAAGTACGGCCTCAAGCTCACCCTCATCGACAACGACAAGGCCGAGGAGTGGAACAACGCCTACTCCCTGTGGTGCGGACGTGACGCCCTCAAGGACGGCGTGATCCTCGCCAACGGCGACACCGTCCACCCCGTCTCCGTCGAGAAGACCCTGCTCGCCGCCCGCGGCGAGGGCAAGAGGATCATCCTCGCCCTGGACACCGTGAAGAACCTGGCCGACGAGGAGATGAAGGTCGTCGTCGACCCCGCCGAGGGCATGACGAAGATCACCAAGCTGATGGACCCCGCCGAGGCCACCGGCGAGTACATCGGCGTCACCCTCATCGAGGGCGACGCGGCCCCCGAGCTGGCCGACGCGCTCAAGACGGTCTGGGAGACCGACCCGCAGCAGTTCTACGAGCACGGCTACCAGGAGCTCGTCAACCGCGGCTTCCGCATCGACGTGGCGCCGATCGGCGACGTCAAGTGGGTGGAGATCGACAACCACGACGATCTCGCCCGCGGACGGGAGATCGCGTGCCAGTACTGACCCGGCTCATCCCCTCCCCGCTCGTCGTCGACATCCGCCCGGGTGCCCTCGACGACCTCGGCTGCGTCCTCGCCGACGAGCGCATCTCGCACTCCGGCAAGCTGGCCATCGCGGTCAGCGGCGGCTCGGGCGCCCGGCTGCGCGAGCGGATCGCCCCGACCCTGCCCGGCGCCACCTGGTACGAGGTGGGCGGCGGCACCATCGACGACGCGGTCCGGCTGGCCGGCGACATAAAGGCCGGCCACTACGACGCGGTCGTCGGCCTCGGCGGCGGGAAGATCATCGACTGCGCCAAGTTCGCGGCGGCCCGCGTCGGCCTCCCGCTGGTCGCCGTCGCCACCAACCTGGCGCACGACGGCCTGTGCTCACCGGTCGCCACCCTCGACAACGACGCGGGCCGCGGCTCCTACGGTGTGCCGAACCCGATCGCGGTGGTCATCGACCTGAACGTGATCCGTGAGGCACCCGTCCGCTTCGTGCGCTCCGGCATCGGCGACGTCATCTCCAACATCTCCGCGGTGGCGGACTGGGAGCTGGCCAACCGGGTCAAGGGCGAGAAGGTCGACGGTCTCGCCGCGGCGATGGCCCGTCAGGCCGGCGAGGCGGTGCTCAGGCACCCGGGCGGGGTCGGCGACGACGCCTTCCTCCAGGTGCTGGCCGAGGCCCTGGTCCTCACCGGTATCGCCATGTCGGTCTCGGGCGACTCCCGCCCGTCCTCCGGCGCCTGCCACGAGATCAACCACGCCTTCGACCTGCTGTTTCCCAAGCGGGCCGCCGCCCACGGCGAGCAGTGCGGACTGGGCGCGGCCTTCGCGATGTACCTGCGCGGAGCACACGAGGAGTCGGCCTACATGGCCGAGGTGCTGCGCCGGCACGGGCTGCCGGTACTGCCGGAGGAGATCGGCTTCACGGTGGACGAGTTCGTCCGGGCCGTGGAGTACGCGCCGGAGACCCGGCCCGGCCGCTACACGATCCTCGAACACCTCGACCTCAAGACCGAACAGATCAAGGACGTCTACGCCGACTATGTCAAGGCCATCGGTAGCTGAACTCCGTCCGGTCGTCCACCCCGCAGGGGTCAAGGACCGGCGCAGCGGTGAGCACTGGATGGGACGCCTCTACATGCGTGAGGTGTCCCTGCGGGTCGACCGCTACCTGGTGAACACCAGGGTCACTCCCAACCAGCTCACGTACCTGATGACCGTATGCGGCGTGCTCGCGGCCCCGGCACTCCTGCTGCCGGGGATCCCGGGCGCCGTGCTCGGCGTGGTCGCGGTCCAGCTGTACCTGCTGCTGGACTGCGTCGACGGCGAGATCGCGCGCTGGCGGAAGCAGTACTCCCTCAACGGCGTCTACATGGACCGGGTCGGCGCCTACCTCACCGACGCCGCCGTCCTGGTCGGCTTCGGTCTGCGCGCCGCCGACCCGTTCGGCTCCGGCCGTATCGACTGGCTGTGGGCCTTCCTCGGGACCCTGGCCGCGCTCGGCGCGATCCTGATCAAGGCCGAGACCGACCTCGTCGGTGTCGCCCGGCACCAGAACGGGATGCCGCCGGTCAAGGAGGCCGCCGCCGAGATGCGCTCCTCCGGCATGGCGCTGGCCCGCCGGGCCGCCGCCCTGCTCAAGTTCCACCGGCTGATCCTCGGCATCGAGGCGACGCTGCTGATCCTGGTGCTGGCGATCGCCGACCAGGCGCGCGGCGACCTGTTCTTCTCCCGCCTCGGCGTCGCGGTGCTGGCCGGCATCGCCCTGCTCCAGACCGTGCTGCACCTGGTGTCGATCCTCGCCTCCAGCAGGCTGAAGTGAGCACGGCCATGAAGGTCGGGGCCGTCATCATCACCATGGGCAACCGGCCCGACGAACTGCGCGCCCTGCTCGACTCGGTCGCCAAGCAGGACGGCGAGCCGGTCCAGGCGGTCGTGGTCGGCAACGGCTCGCCCGTGCCGGACGTCCCCGACGGCGTACGCACCATCGAGCTGCCGGAGAACCTCGGCATCCCCGGCGGCCGCAACGTCGGCATCGAGGCCTTCGGCCCCAGCGGTCGCGATGTCGACATATTGCTCTTCCTGGACGACGACGGCCTCCTCGCGAGCCACGACACCGCCGAGCTGTGCCGCCAGGCCTTCGAGGCCGACCCGAAGCTCGGCATCGTCAGCTTCCGCATCGCCGACCCGGACACCGGCATCACCCAGCGCCGCCACGTGCCCCGCCTGCGCGCCTCCGACCCCATGCGCTCCTCCCGCGTGACCACCTTCCTCGGCGGCGCCAACGCCGTCCGGACCCAGGTCCTCGCCGAGGTCGGCGGACTGCCGGACGAGTTCTTCTACGCCCATGAGGAGACCGACCTGGCCTGGCGGGCCATCGACGCGGGCTGGATGATCGACTACCGGTCCGACATGGTCCTCCACCACCCCACGACCGCCCCCTCGCGGCACGCGGTCTACCACCGCATGGTCGCCCGCAACCGCGTCTGGCTCGCCCGCCGCAACCTGCCCGCGCTCCTGATCCCCGTCTACCTCGGCGTCTGGCTGCTGCTCACCCTGGTGCGGCGCCCGTCGAGGCCCGCCCTGAAGGCGTGGTTCGGCGGATTCCGGGAAGGCTGGACGACTCCCTGCGGTCCGCGCCGGCCCATGAAGTGGCGTACGGTGTGGCGGCTGACCCGACTGGGCCGGCCCCCCGTCATCTGACAAGCTCGTCCAGAAGAGCACCGGGGCCGGACCGAGGTCCCGGGGACTCATGCCAGGCCCGCACAGGCCGCGCATCCCGAAGACGAAAGTTTCCACCAGTGAGTGAGACAACGCATGACGGCACGGTCGCGGTGAGCGCGCCCGCGCCGCCCGACGAGAGCCTCACGGCGGCGCAGCTCGCCGCCAAGCACGGGCTGACCGTGAGCGGCGCCCGGCCCTCCCTCGTGGAGTACGTCCGCCAGCTCTGGGACCGGCGCCACTTCATCCTCGCCTTCTCCCGGGCGAAGCTGACGGCCCAGTACAGCCAGGCCAAGCTCGGCCAGCTGTGGCAGGTGGCCACCCCGCTGCTGAACGCGGCCGTGTACTTCTTCATCTTCGGCCTGCTCCTGGAGGCCGACCGGGGCATGTCCCGCGAGGTGTACATCCCCTTCCTGGTCACCGGCGTGTTCGTGTTCACGTTCACGCAGAGCTCGGTGATGGCGGGCGTCCGCGCGATCTCCGGCAACCTCGGCCTGGTCCGCGCCCTGCACTTCCCGCGCGCCGCGCTGCCGGTCTCCTTCGCGCTCCAGCAGCTCCAGCAGCTGCTGTTCTCGATGATCGTGCTGTTCGCCGTCGCGGTCGGATTCGGCCATTATCCGGACCTCTCCTGGGTACTGATCGTGCCGGTGCTCGTCCTCCAGTTCTGCTTCAACACCGGTCTCGCGCTGATCATGGCCCGGGCGGGCTCCAAGACCCCCGACCTCGCACAGCTCATGCCGTTCGTGATGCGGACCTGGATGTACGCGTCCGGGGTGATGTTCTCCATCCCGATCTTCCTGCAGGACAAGCCGCAGTGGATCGCGAACATCCTCCAGTGGAACCCGGCCGCGATCTACATGGACCTGATGCGCTTCGCCCTCATCGACGCGTACGACCAGAAGTACCTGCCCGACCACGTCTGGGCGGCCGCGGGCGGCTGGGCCGTGCTCTTCGCCCTCGGCGGGTTCGTGTACTTCTGGAAGGCGGAGGAGAGGTACGGCCGTGGCTGAGCACGCCAAGGGCGAACGCGTCCCCACCGTCATCGCGGACGAGCTGCACATCGTCTACCGCGTCAACGGCGCCAAGACCGGCAAGGGCAGCGCCACCGCGGCGCTCAGCCGCATACTCAAGCGCGGCGAGGAGCGCGGGGTGCGCAAGGTGCACGCCGTGCGGGGCGTCTCCTTCGTCGCCTACCGCGGCGAGGCCGTCGGCCTGATCGGTTCCAACGGCTCCGGCAAGTCCACCCTGCTGCGGGCCATCGCCGGCCTGCTCCCGGCCGAGAGCGGCAGGGTCTACACCGACGGCCAGCCCTCGCTGCTGGGCGTCAACGCGGCCCTGATGAACGACCTCACCGGAGAGCGCAACGTCATATTGGGCGGGCTCGCCATGGGCATGTCCCGCGAGCAGATCAGGGAGCGCTACCAGGAGATCGTCGACTTCTCGGGCATCAACGAGAAGGGCGACTTCATCACCCTGCCGATGCGCACCTACTCCTCCGGCATGGCGGCCCGTCTGCGGTTCTCCATCGCCGCGGCCAAGGACCACGACGTCCTCATGATCGACGAGGCCCTGGCCACCGGCGACCGCAAGTTCCAGAAGCGCTCCGAGGAACGGATCCGGGAGCTGCGCAAGGAGGCCGGCACGGTCTTCCTGGTCAGCCACAACAACAAGTCGATCCGTGACACCTGCAACCGCGTCCTGTGGCTGGAGCGCGGCGAGCTGCGCATGGACGGCCCGACCGACGAGGTCCTCAAGGAGTACGAGAAGTTCACGGGCAGGTAGTCCACCCGCCCCGGACGAAAAGGACCGCCCCGCTTCCCCGGGCCCTGCCGGAACTGTTCCGGCGGGGCTCCGCGTCTGCAAAGGAAACGTCAACTTCCGCCTCGCTTGGGAATCTTGACACCAATCGGTGTGTTGTTGTGATGTGCAGGACACCCCGACGAACCGCAGAGCGTTGTACAACGTAAGCTGTACCGGTCCCGAATCGCGGCAAGTAGGGCGATAACGCGCGACAACCCTGTGCCCGGACAGCCGCGCGGAGGGTCGGGCGGCGTGTCCGAAATAGTGTGCATTGGGTCTGCGGTGTAGAACGGGAGATGTGACGGCAATGGCTACGGAAACTCCCCAGCTCCACGCAGCACGTGCCGTCCCCGTCCCGGGCAGCCGGCGGTGACGGGAACCGGCAGGGCGCGCCCCGGTGAGACGGAGCGCGGCACGCTCGACAAGGCCGCGGCGGAGAACTTCCCCGTGGCCCCCTTCTTCCTGCCCAGGGCCTGGCGCACCGACCTGATGGCCGTCTACGGCTTCGCCCGTCTCGTCGACGACATCGGCGACGGCGACCTGGCCCCCGGCGGCGCCGACGCCCGGCTGCTCGGGGTCCCGCCCGAAGCGGCCGACGACCGTCTGGTGCTGCTGGACGCCTTCGAGGCCGACCTGCGCCGCGTCTTCGACGCGACCCCGCGTCACCCGCTGCTGCGCCGCCTCCAGCCGACCGTCCGCCGCCGCGCGCTGACCCCCGAGCCGTTCCTCGGCCTGATCGCCGCCAACCGCCAGGACCAGCTCGTCGGCCGCTACGAGACCTACGACGACCTGCTCGCCTACTGCGAACTGTCGGCCAACCCCGTCGGCCGTCTCGTGCTCGCCGTCACCGGCACCTCGACCCCCGAGCGGATCCGGCTGTCCGACGCGATCTGCACGGCCCTGCAGATCGTCGAACACCTTCAGGACGTCGCCGAGGACCTCGGCCGCGACCGCGTCTACCTTCCCGCCGAGGACATGAAGCGCTTTCACGTCCAGGAGGCGGATCTCGCCACGAAAACCGGGGGCGCGTCGGTGCGCGCCCTGGTTGCATACGAGGCGCAACGCGCCCGCGACCTCCTGAATGAAGGCGCCCCCCTGGTGGGTAGCGTCCACGGCAGGTTGAAGCTGCTGCTCGCAGGGTTCGTGGCGGGAGGAAGGGCGGCGATCCACGCGATCGCCGCCGCCGATTACGACGTACTTCCCGGCCCGCCCAAGCCCGGCAAGCTCCGGCTGCTGCGCGAGGTGGGCGTCACTCTGCGAGGAGAGGGGTGATCCGGACCGTGGAGTGGGAACCGCACGTGTCCGCGCCGGTACTCGCCGCCTACAGCTACTGCGAGGCAGTGACCGGACAGCAGGCCCGCAACTTCGCGTACGGCATCAGACTGCTGCCGACGCCCAAGCGTCGCGCGATGTCGGCGCTGTACGCCTTCTCCCGGCGTGTCGACGACATCGGCGACGGCGCGCTGGCCGACGGCATCAAGATCGAGAGACTCGAGGACACCCGGAAGCTGCTCACCCGGATCCGCGAGGGCGTGGTCGACGAGGACGACATCGACCCGGTCGGCGTCGCCCTGGCGCATGCCGCGGAGACCTTCCCGATCCCGCTCGACGGTCTCGACGAGCTCATCGACGGCGTCCTGATGGACGTCCGCGGTGAGACCTACGAGACCTGGGACGACCTGAAGGTGTACTGCCGCTGCGTGGCGGGCGCCATCGGGAGGCTCTCCCTCGGCGTGTTCGGGACCGAACCGGGCGCGCGCGGCGCCGAACGCGCCTCGGAGTACGCCGACACGCTGGGGCTGGCGCTCCAGCTCACCAACATCCTGCGGGACGTCCGGGAGGACGCCGAGGGCGGGCGGACCTATCTGCCCGCCGACGACCTCGCGAAGTTCGGCTGCTCGGCCGGCTTCAAGGGGCCGAAACCCCCGGAGGGCGCCGATTTCGCGGGCCTCGTCCACTTCGAAGTGCGACGGGCCCGCGCCCTTTTCGCCGAGGGCTACCGGCTGCTCCCCATGCTCGACCGGCGCAGCGGCGCCTGTGTCGCCGCCATGGCCGGCATCTACCGTCGCCTCCTGGACCGTATCGAGCGCGACCCGGAGGCCGTGCTGCGCGGCCGGGTCTCGCTGCCCGGCCGGGAGAAGGCGTACGTCGCCGTGCGTGGTCTGTCCGGTCTGGACGCGCGGCATGTGACCCGGCGGACCGTCAGGAGGCGCGCCTGATGGACATTCCGGTCCAAAGTGATGCCACCGGCGAAAAGCGGCACGCAACCCTCCGGCGGGGGACCGCGTCCCTGACTGCGACGGCCTGCCGTGGCCGATCCACAGCGCACGGCGGGTGTTCGGGGGAGGGCGCACGATGACCGACGGTACGCAGTCGGAAGGACAAGGACCACGGGCGGACGCCGCGGGACGACCCGGTTCCGGGCGTGACGCCGTCGTGATCGGCGGCGGGCTCGCCGGCATCACCGCCGCGCTCGCCCTCGCCGACGCCGGTATCGGCGTCACGCTCCTCGAAGGCCGGCCACGGCTCGGCGGCCTCGCCTTCTCCTTCCAGCGCGACGGCCTGACCGTCGACAACGGACAGCACGTGTACCTGCGCTGCTGCACCGCCTACCGCTGGTTCCTCGACCGGATCGAGGGCGCGGCACTGGCTCCGCTGCAGAACCGTCTCGACGTGCCCGTGCTCGACGCCGACCGGCCCGAGGGACGGCGGCTCGGCAGACTGCGGCGCGACGCGCTGCCGGTGCCCCTGCATCTGGGGCGCAGCCTCGCCGCCTACCCGCATCTCTCGCTCGCCGAACGCGCCAGGGTGGGCCGTGCCGCGCTCGCGCTCAAGGGGCTCGACCTCGCCGATCCGAGCCTGGACACCCAGGACTTCGGCAGCTGGCTGACCGCGCACGGTCAGTCGGCGCGTGCCGTCGAAGCCCTGTGGGACCTGGTCGGGGTCGCCACCCTCAACGCGGTCGCGGGCGACGCCTCGCTGGGGCTCGCCGCGATGGTGTTCAAGACCGGTCTGCTGTCCGACCCGGGCGCGGCCGACATCGGATGGGCGCGCGTCCCGCTGGGTGACCTGCATGACCGGCTCGCCCGCAAGGCGCTCGACTCCGCGGGCGTGCGTACCGAAGTCCGTACACGCGTCACCTCCATCTCTACCGAAGACAACGGCCGTTGGAGCGTCCGGGTTCCCGGCGAGACGCTCACCGCCGACGTGGTCGTGCTCGCCGTACCGCAGCGCGAGGCGCACGACCTGCTGCCCGCGGGGGCCCTCGACGCTCCCGAACGGCTGCTGGAGATCGGCACCGCGCCGATCCTGAACGTCCATGTCGTCTACGACCGGAAAGTCCTCGCCAGGCCCTTCTTCGCGGCCCTCGGCACTCCGGTGCAGTGGGTGTTCGACCGCACCGAGGCCTCCGGGCTCCACCGGGGCCAGTACCTCGCCCTGTCGCAGTCGGCCGCGCACGACGAGATCGACGAGCCGGTCGCGGCCCTGCGCGAGCGCTACCTGCCCGAGCTGGAGCGACTGCTGCCCCGCGCGCGCGGCGCCGAGGTGAAGGACTTCTTCGTCACCCGGGAGCGGACGGCGACGTTCGCCCCCACCCCCGGTGTCGGGCGCCTCAGGCCCGGCGCCCGCACCAAGGCATCCGGCCTGTACCTGGCCGGAGCGTGGACCGCCACCGGGTGGCCCGCGACCATGGAGAGTGCGGTCCGCAGCGGTGTGAGCGCGGCGCAGGCCGCTCTCGGCGCCCTGGGCCGGCCCCGCCCCCGCCACCTCTTCGCCATCGAGGAGGCGGCCTGATGCTCGATCAGCACGGCTCGGCACATTCCCGCACCCCCTCCGTCACCGCAACAAGAGGAGAATCCGTGCCCACTGTGCCCCCGGCCTCGACGGCCGCTCGAGAAACCGCGGTGGACGTGGCCGCGCTTCTGGAGCGCGGCCGGACCCTGGCCACACCGGTACTGCGGGCGGCCGTCAACCGCCTGGCGGCTCCCATGGACACCGTTTCCGCCTACCACTTCGGCTGGATCGACGCCGAGGGCAACCCCGCGGACGGCGACGGCGGCAAGGCCGTGCGCCCGGCGCTCGCGGTGCTCTCCGCCGAGGTCACCGGTGCGGCGCCCGAGGTGGGCGTCCCCGGGGCGGTCGCCGTGGAACTGGTCCACAACTTCTCGCTGCTGCACGACGACCTGATGGACGGCGACGAACAGCGCCGCCACCGCGACACCGTCTGGAAGGTGCACGGCCCCGCCCAGGCCATCCTGGTGGGTGACGCCCTGTTCGCCCTGGCCAACGAGGTCCTGCTGGAACTCGGCACCGTCGAGGCCGGCCGCGCCACCCGCCGCCTCACCACCGCCACCCGCGCCCTGATCGACGGCCAGGCGCAGGACATCTCCTACGAGCACCGCGACCGCGTCAGCGTCGAGGAGTGCCTGGAGATGGAGGGCAACAAGACCGGCGCCCTGCTCGCCTGCGCCAGCTCCATCGGTGCGGTCCTCGGCGGCGCCGACGACCGCACCGCCGACACCCTGGAGAAGTACGGCTACCACCTCGGCCTCGCCTTCCAGGCCGTCGACGACCTGCTCGGCATCTGGGGCGACCCGGTCTCCACCGGCAAGCAGACCTGGAGCGACCTGCGCCAGCGCAAGAAGTCCCTGCCGGTCGTGGCCGCGCTCGCGGCGGGCGGCGCCGCCTCCGAGCGGCTCGGCGAGATGCTCGCCGCCGACGCCAAGAGCAACGACTTCGAGAACTTCTCCGAGGCGGAGTTCGCGGCCCGCGCCGACCTCATCGAGAAGGCGGGCGGCCGTGAGTGGACCGCCGAGGAAGCCCGCCGCCAGCACACCGTCGCCGTCGAGGCCCTGAACGCCGTCGACATGCCCGACCGGGTGCGGGCCCGGTTCACCGCACTCGCCGACTTCGTCGTCGTACGAAAGAGATGATCACTATCGGTCGAATAGCCCTCGCGTAGTCGCCGGCCGGTGCTCCGCACCACAGCGCACCGGCCGACGGCGGACCCACAGCAGAGCACCGCTTGCACACTGCACGAAGGGGAAGCCATGACAGCGACGACCGACGGAAGCACCGGGGCCCTGCCGCCCCGCGCTGCCGCGGCCAGCGAAACCGACATCCGCACCCCCGTGGCGGCCGGGGTACACGAAGCCGCCGTACGCGCCACGCGGCGCGCCACCGACTTCCTGCTGTCCCGGCAGGACACCCAGGGCTGGTGGAAGGGCGACCTCGAGACCAATGTGACGATGGACGCCGAGGACCTGCTGCTGCGCCAGTTCCTGGGCATCCGCGACGAGGCCACCACCCGCGCCGCCGCGCTCTTCATCCGCGGCGAGCAGCGCGAGGACGGCACCTGGGCCACCTTCTACGGCGGACCGGGCGAACTCTCCACCACCATCGAGGCGTACGTCGCCCTGCGGCTGGCCGGGGACGCGCCGGACGCCCCGCACATGGCGAAGGCGTCGGCCTGGATCCGCGAGCGGGGCGGGATCGCCGCCGCCCGGGTCTTCACCCGGATCTGGCTCGCCCTGTTCGGCTGGTGGAAGTGGGAGGACCTGCCCGAACTCCCCCCGGAACTCATCTACTTCCCCAAGTGGATGCCGCTCAACATCTACGACTTCGGGTGCTGGGCCCGGCAGACCATCGTCCCGCTGACGATCGTCTCCGCCAAGCGCCCGGTACGTCCCGCGCCCTTCGCTCTGGACGAGCTGCACACCGACCCCGCCGACCCCAACCCCGCCGGGCCCCTTGCCCCGGTGGCCAGTTGGGACGGTGCCTTCCAGCGTCTGGACAAGGCGCTGCACCAGCTGCGCAAGGTCGCCCCCCGCCGCCTGCGCAGGGCGGCGATGAACAGCGCCGCCCGCTGGATCATCGAGCGGCAGGAGAACGACGGCTGCTGGGGCGGTATCCAGCCGCCGGCCGTGTACTCGGTGATCGCCCTGCACCTGCTCGGCTACGACCTCGAACACCCGGTGATGCGGGCCGGGTTGGAGTCCCTGGACCGGTTCGCCGTGTGGCGCGAGGACGGGGCCCGGATGATCGAGGCCTGCCAGTCGCCGGTGTGGGACACCTGCCTCGCCACCATCGCGCTCGCCGACGCCGGTGTCCCCGCCGACCATCCGCAGCTCGTCAAGGCGGCCGACTGGATGCTGGGCGAGGAGATCGTCCGTCCCGGCGACTGGGCGGTCAAGCGGCCCCAACTCCCGCCGGGCGGCTGGGCGTTCGAGTTCCACAACGACAACTACCCGGACATCGACGACACCGCCGAGGTGGTCCTCGCGCTGCGCCGCGTCCGGCACCACGACCCGGAGCGGGTGGAGAAGGCGATCGGGCGCGGGGTGCGCTGGAACCTCGGGATGCAGTCGAAGAACGGGGCGTGGGGCGCCTTCGACGTCGACAACACCAGCCCGTTCCCCAACCGGCTGCCGTTCTGCGACTTCGGCGAGGTCATCGACCCGCCCTCCGCCGACGTCACCGCGCACGTGGTGGAGATGCTGGCCGTCGAGGGGCTCGCCCACGACCCGCGCACCCGGCGCGGCATCCAGTGGCTGCTCGCCGAACAGGAGCCGGACGGCTCCTGGTTCGGGCGCTGGGGCGTCAACTACGTATACGGCACCGGGTCGGTGGTGCCCGCCCTGGTCGCCGCCGGATTCCCCGGCTCGCACCCGGCGATCCGGCGGGCGGTGGCCTGGCTGGAGAAGGCGCAGAACGACGACGGCGGCTGGGGCGAGGACCTGCGCTCCTACAAGTACGTCAAGGAGTGGAGCGGCCGCGGTGCCTCCACCGCCTCGCAGACGGCCTGGGCGCTGATGGCGCTGCTGGCGGCGGGGGAGCGGGACTCCAAGGCCGTGGAGCGGGGCGTCGAGTGGCTGGCGAGCACCCAGCGCGAGGACGGCTCCTGGGACGAGCCCCACTTCACCGGCACCGGGTTCCCGTGGGACTTCTCCATCAACTACCACCTCTACCGGCAGGTGTTCCCTCTCACCGCACTCGGCCGGTACGTCCACGGAGAGCCGTTCTCCGGAGCGAAGGAGGGCTGATGAGCACCCAGCCCGCCCCGGCCCCGCTGCTGATCGCCTGCGCGCTCGGCATCGAGCGCCTCGCCCTGCGCGGTGGCGACCGCGGTGCGGCGGGCGGGCCGGTGACCGTCCTGCGCACGGGCATGGGGCCGGAGGCCGCCGAGGTCTCCGTCGCCCGGGTCCTGGCCCACCCGGAACTCGCCGGGGCCGCCGTGCTGGCCACCGGCTTCTGCGCGGGACTCGCCCCCGGTATGCACCCCGGCGATCTCGTGGTCGCCGAGGAGACCCGTCATCCGCGAGGCACCGTCCGGTGCGTCGGGACCGACCTGCTCGTCGAGGAACTGGTGCGGGCCGTGCCCGGGAGCACCGTCCACACCGGACCTCTCACCGGTTCCGATCACGTCGTCCGCGGTCACGAACGGTCGGACCTGTTCGCGACCGGCGCGATCGCGGTCGACATGGAATCCGCGGCCACGCTCCTGAGCGCCGTACGCGAGGGCGAGCGCCCCGTTGCGGCCGTCCGGGTGGTCGTGGACGCTCCAGAACATGAACTCGTCCGGATCGGCACGGTACGCGGTGGAATATCGGCTTTCCGCGTCCTTCGTTCAGTCCTTCCCGCTTTCTACGAATGGCACCGTTCCTTGCTGCTCCCCAGGAGGTGAGCCAGATGGCCATGCCGCTGCGTCAGTCCATCAAGGTCGCTACATACTTGGCCGAACAGAAGCTCCGCAAGCGGGACAAGTTCCCGCTGATCGTGGAGCTGGAGCCCCTGTTCGCCTGCAATCTGAAGTGCGAGGGCTGCGGCAAGATCCAGCACCCGGCCGGGGTGCTGAAGCAGCGCATGCCGGTGGCGCAGGCCGTCGGGGCGGTGCTGGAGTCCGGTGCGCCGATGGTGTCCATCGCCGGCGGTGAGCCGCTGATGCACCCTCAGATCGACGAGATCGTGCGGCAGTTGGTGGCGAAGAAGAAGTACGTCTTCCTCTGCACCAACGCCATGCTGCTGCGCAAGAAGATGGACAAGTTCAAGCCCTCGCCGTACTTCGCCTTCGCCGTGCACATCGACGGGCTGCGTGAGCGGCACGACGAGTCGGTGGCGAAGGAGGGCGTGTTCGACGAGGCGGTGGAGGCGATCAAGGAGGCCAAGAAGCGCGGCTTCCGGGTCACCACCAACTCGACCTTCTTCAACACCGACACCCCGCAGACCATCATCGAGGTGCTCAACTTCCTCAACGACGACCTCAAGGTCGACGAGATGATGATCTCGCCCGCCTACGCCTACGAGAAGGCGCCCGACCAGGAGCACTTCCTGGGCGTGGAGCAGACCCGCGAGCTGTTCAAGAAGGCCTTCGCGGGCGGCAACCGGCGCAAGTGGCGGCTCAACCACTCCCCGCTCTTCCTGGACTTCCTGGAGGGCAAGGTCGACTTCCCGTGCACCGCGTGGGCGATCCCGAACTACTCCCTCTTCGGCTGGCAGCGCCCCTGCTACCTGATGAGCGACGGCTATGTGCCGACGTACCGGGAGCTGATCGAGGAGACCGACTGGGACAAGTACGGCCGCGGCAAGGACCCGCGCTGCGCCAACTGCATGGCGCACTGCGGCTACGAGCCCACCGCCGTCCTCGCCACCATGGGCTCGCTCAAGGAGTCGCTGCGGGCCATGCGCGAGACCGTCTCCGGAAACCGCGAGTAGCGCCATGACCGCCATCTCCCTGGGCGTCCCCGAGGTCCCGGTCCGGCCGATCGCCGAGCGGCGCGTGTCGCGGCAGATCCAGGTCGGTCCGGTGGCGGTCGGGGGCGGGGCCCCGGTGTCGGTGCAGTCGATGACGACGACCCGTACGTCGGACATCGGCGCCACCCTCCAGCAGATCGCCGAACTCACCGCGTCCGGCTGCCAGATCGTCCGCGTCGCCTGCCCCACGCAGGACGACGCGGACGCGCTGGCGACGATCGCCCGCAAGTCGCAGATCCCGGTGATCGCGGACATCCACTTCCAGCCGAAGTACGTCTTCGCGGCCATCGAGGCGGGCTGTGCGGCCGTCCGGGTCAATCCCGGCAACATCAAGCAGTTCGACGACAAGGTCAAGGAGATCGCGCGGGCCGCCAAGGACCACGGCACGCCGATCCGGATCGGGGTCAACGCCGGGTCGCTGGACAAGCGGCTGCTCCAGAAGTACGGCAAGGCCACCCCGGAGGCGCTGGTGGAGAGCGCCCTGTGGGAGGCCTCGCTGTTCGAGGAGCACGGCTTCCGGGACATCAAGATCTCGGTGAAGCACAACGACCCCGTGGTCATGGTCAACGCCTACACGCTGCTCGCCGAGCAGTGCGACTACCCGCTGCACCTGGGGGTCACGGAGGCGGGCCCGGCCTTCCAGGGCACGATCAAGTCGGCGGTGGCCTTCGGCGCTCTGCTCAGCAGGGGCATCGGCGACACGATCCGGGTCTCGCTGTCCGCCCCGCCCGCCGAGGAGGTCAAGGTCGGCATCCAGATCCTGGAGTCCCTCAACCTCAGGCAGCGTCGGCTGGAGATCGTCTCCTGCCCGTCCTGCGGGCGCGCCCAGGTCGACGTGTACAAGCTGGCCGACGAGGTCACCGCGGGCCTGGAGGGCATGGAGGTGCCCTTGCGGGTCGCGGTCATGGGGTGTGTCGTGAACGGACCCGGTGAGGCGCGGGAGGCGGACCTGGGGGTCGCCTCCGGCAACGGCAAGGGGCAGATCTTCGTCAAGGGCGAGGTCATCAAGACCGTGCCCGAGTCGAAGATCGTGGAGACCCTCATCGAGGAGGCGATGAAGATCGCCGAACAGATGGAGCAGGACGGCGTCGCGTCGGGGGAGCCGGCCGTCACCGTGAGTTGAACAGCACGGACCGAAGGGGGCCCGACGTGACGATTCTGGAGAACATCCGGGGACCACGCGACCTGAAGGCGCTGTCCGAGGCGGAACTCGGCGAACTGTCCGAAGAGATCAGGGAGTTCCTGGTGCACGCGGTCGCCAGGACCGGGGGGCATCTCGGGCCCAATCTGGGGGTGGTGGAGCTCACCGTCGCCCTGCACCGGGTCTTCGAGTCGCCGGTCGACCGCATCGTGTGGGACACCGGGCATCAGAGCTATGTGCACAAGTTGTTGACGGGGCGTCAGGACTTCTCGAAGCTGCGCGGCAAGGGCGGTCTGTCCGGCTACCCCTCGCGCGAGGAGTCCGAGCACGACATCGTCGAGAACAGCCACGCCTCCACCGCGCTGGGCTGGGCCGACGGGCTCGCCAAGGCCCGCCAGGTGCAGGGCGAGAAGGGCCATGTGGTCGCGGTCATCGGCGACGGCGCGCTGACCGGCGGCATGGCCTGGGAGGCGCTGAACAACATCGCGGCCGCCAAGGACCGGCCGCTGATCATCGTCGTCAACGACAACGAACGCTCCTACTCGCCGACCATCGGCGGGCTCGCCAACCACCTCGCGACGCTGCGTACGACCGACGGCTACGAGAAGGTGCTGGCCTGGGGGAAGGACGTACTGCTGCGGACCCCGGTGGTCGGGCACACCGTCTACGAGTCGCTGCACGGGGCGAAGAAGGGCTTCAAGGACGCCTTCGCGCCGCAGGGGATGTTCGAGGATCTCGGGCTGAAGTACGTCGGGCCGATCGACGGGCACGACATCAAGGCGGTCGAGTCCGCGCTACGGCGCGCGAAGCGCTTCCACGGGCCCGTGCTCGTGCACTGCCTCACCGAGAAGGGCCGCGGCTACGAGCCCGCGCTCGCGCACGAGGAGGACCACTTCCACACCGTCGGGGTGATGGACCCGCTGACCTGCGAGCCGCTCGCGCCGTCCAACGGGCCGTCCTGGACCTCGGTGTTCGGCGACGAGATCGTCCGGATCGGGGAGGAGCGCGAGGACGTCGTGGCGATCACGGCGGCCATGCTGCACCCGGTGGGCCTGGGCAAGTTCGCGGCGCGGTTCCCGGACCGGGTGTGGGACGTCGGCATCGCCGAGCAGCACGCCGCCGTCTCCGCCGCCGGACTCGCGACGGGCGGGCTGCACCCGGTCGTCGCCGTCTACGCCACCTTCCTCAACCGGGCCTTCGACCAGTTGCTGATGGACGTCGCCCTGCACCGTTGCGGGGTCACCTTCGTCCTGGACCGGGCCGGTGTGACCGGCGTCGACGGGGCCTCCCACAACGGCATGTGGGACCTGTCGGTCCTCCAGGTCGTCCCCGGCCTGAGGATCGCCGCGCCACGCGACGCCGACCAGCTGCGGGCACAGCTGAGGGAGGCGGTCGCCGTGGACGACGCGCCCACCCTCGTCCGCTTCCCGAAGGAGTCGGTGGGACCGGAGGTGCCCGCGATCGACCGGGTCGGCGGCATGGACGTCCTGCACCGATCCTCGACCGAGCCGGACGTCCTGCTCGTCGCCGTCGGTGTGATGGCCCCCGTCTGCCTCCAGGCCGCCGAGCTGCTCCAGGCGCGGGGTATCGGCTGCACCGTGGTGGACCCCCGCTGGGTCAAACCCGTCGACCCGGCACTCCCCGGCCTCGCCGACCGGCACCGTCTGGTGGCCGTCGTCGAGGACAACAGCCGCGCGGCCGGCGTCGGAGCGGCGGTGGCGCTCGCCCTCGGCGACGCCGAAGTCGACGTACCGGTACGGCGGTTCGGCATCCCGGAGCAGTTCCTCGCGCACGCCAAGCGCGGTGAGGTGCTCGCCGACATCGGCCTGACCCCCGTGGAGGTCGCCGGGCGGATCGGCGCGAGCCTGGCCGTCAAGGAAGCGGATCTCGCCGTCAAGGAAGAGCTGTCCAAGGAGCAACAGGAATGACAACAGCGGAATCCGCGTCGCCCTCCTCGCGGGCCGGGGAGTTCGACCTCGGCGCGCTGCTGGCCGAGCGCGGGGCCGAGCGCTACGAGCTGCACACGAGATACCTCAACCACCAGCTCCCGCGCATGCTGCACACCATCGGCTTCGACAAGGTCTACGAGCGCGCCGAGGGCGCCCACTTCTGGGACGCCGACGGCCACGACTACCTGGACATGCTCGCCGGGTTCGGGGTGATGGGCCTGGGCCGCCACCACCCCGTCGTCCGCAAGGCGCTGCACGACGTCCTCGACGCGCAGCTCGCCGACCTCACCCGCTTCGACTGCCAGCCGCTGCCGGGGCTGCTGGCCGAGCGGCTGCTCGCGCACAGCCCGCACCTGGACCGGGTCTTCTTCGGCAACAGCGGCACGGAGGCGGTGGAGACCGCGCTGAAGTTCGCCCGGTTCGTGACCGGGAAGCCGAGGGTCCTCTACTGCGACCACGCCTTCCACGGCCTGACCACGGGCTCCCTGTCGGTCAACGGCGAGGACGGGTTCCGGGACGGCTTCGCCCCGCTGCTGCCCGACACGGCGGTCCCGCTCGGTGATCTCGACGCCCTGGCCCGGGAGGTGAGGAAGGGGGACGTCGCCGCCCTGATCGTCGAGCCGATCCAGGGCAAGGGCGTGCACGAGGCACCGCCCGGCTACCTCCGCGCCGCCCAGGAACTGCTGCACCGGCACAAGGCGCTGCTGATCGCCGACGAGGTGCAGACCGGCCTCGGCCGCACCGGGGACTTCTACGCCCACCAGCACGAGGACGGCGTCGAACCCGACCTGGTGTGCGTGGCCAAGGCGCTCTCCGGCGGCTATGTGCCGGTCGGCGCCACCCTCGGCAAGGACTGGATCTTCAAGAAGGTCTACTCGTCGATGGACCGGGTGCTCGTCCACTCGGCGAGCTTCGGGTCCAACGCCCAGGCGATGGCGGCCGGTCTGGCCGTCCTGTCGGTCATGGAGAACGAGCAGATCGTCGCGAACGCCCGCGCCATGGGCGACCTGCTGCGCTCCCGGCTCGCGGCACTGACCGACAAGTACGAGCTGCTCGCCGACGTCCGCGGCCGGGGCCTGATGATCGGCATCGAGTTCGGCAGGCCCACCTCGCTGAAGCTGCGCAGCCGCTGGGCCATGCTCCAGGCCGCGCGCAAGGGGCTGTTCGCGCAGATGGTGGTCGTGCCGCTGCTGCAGAAGCACCGCATCCTCACCCAGGTCTCCGGCGACCACCTGGAGGTGATCAAGCTGATCCCGCCGCTGGTCGTCGACGAGCGGGACGTGGACCGGTTCGTGGACGCCTTCACGGACGTCATGGACGACGCGCACAGCGGCGGCGGGCTGGTGTGGGACTTCGGCAAGACGCTGATCAAGCAGGCGGTGGCCAACCGCTGACGACGGCCCGCCGTACCTGAAGGGGGCTTTGCCTCCGAGGCAAGAAATTTGCCGTGGAGGCAAAGTCGCGGCTGAATGGAGGGCATGAGCTCTCCCCGTCCGGAGCCGGAACCGCAGGACGATCTGCCGACCGCCGTCGCTCCCCAGCTCCGCGCCCTGCGCCGGCGCGGCTCCCTCACCCTGGAGGCCGCCGCCCGCGCTGCGGGCCTCTCGCCCGCCCATCTCTCCCGTCTGGAGACCGGGCAACGCCAGCCCTCGCTGCCGATGCTGCTGGCCCTCGCCCGTGTCTACGGTACGACCGTCTCGGAGCTGCTCGGCGAGACGGTCGCCGAACGGGACGCGGTGGTGCGTGCCGCCGACATGGAGGCCACCGCGGCCGGCGGCTGGACCTACTGGCAGGCCGGGGCGCCCGGCCGCGGGATGCAGGCCCTGCGGGTCCACGTCCCGCACGGCTCGCAGGGCGACATCGTGCGGGTGCATCCGGGCGAGGAGTGGCTGTACGTCATCGAGGGACGGCTGCGCCTGCGGCTCGGCGACACCACCCACCTGCTCGCACCGGGCGACAGCGCGCACTTCGACTCGCTGACCCCGCACCGCATCGCCGCCCAGGACCCCGACGGGGTCGAGCTGCTGTTCGTCCACACCCTGCTGCAGAGTCCCACGGCCACGCTGTGCCTGGGCCCCACCACCGGAGACAGGTCATGAAGAACCTGGAAGAGCGGTTCCCGCGCGCCCTGTGGGTGCGCCTGATCATCTACATCGCGGTGGGGCACCTCTTCGCCGCGTTCATCTACTTCCTGTTCGAGGCCGGCGCCCGGCAGTAGGCCGCCGGGCGTGGCCGTACGACTCAGTCGAGGAGGCGCTCGCGCAGCCGCTCGCGGGTCTCCGGGGTGATGCCGAGGCCCTTCTCCAGGTAGGTGTCGACGCCGCCCCAGGTCTCGTCGATGGTGTCGAAGGCGGCCTGGAGGTACTCGGCCCGCGCGTCGAACAGGGGGGAGAGCAGGTCCATCACCTCGGGGGAGTAGGCCGAGGCGGTGTCGCCGTTGCGGTGCACCTTGTAGCGGCGGTGCTTGGCGTTCGACTCCAGGTAGTCGGCGATGATCGCCTCCCGCTCGACGCCCAGGGCGAGCAGGGTCACCGCGATGGACAGACCCGCGCGGTCCTTGCCGGCGGCGCAGTGCATCAGGGCGGGGACGCTGTCCTCGGCCAGGGAGTGCAGCACCTTGGAGTGCTCGGCGGTCCGCTCCTTCATGATCGTGCGGTAGGAGCCGATCATCCGGGCCGCGGCCTTGCCGTCGCCGAGGATCTCGCGGAGCTGGTCGGTCTCGCCGTCGCGGACCATCTTCCAGAACTCGCCGCCGTCCGCCGGGTCGGTCAGCGGGAGGTTCACATTGCGCACCCCCGGCAGCTCGACGTCGGGCCCCTCCAGCTTCTGGTCCGCCGCGTTGCGGAAGTCGAAGATCGTGTGCAGGCCCAGGGACGCCAGGAAGGCGGCGTCCTCGTCGGTGGCGTGCGCGAGGTGGCCGCTGCGGAACAGTACGCCGTGGCGCACCCGCCGTCCGTCCACGGTCGGCAGCCCGCCCACGTCACGGAAGTTGCGGACTCCGGCCAGCTCGGGTTCGGTCGACGGGACCTGCTGCGTCACGGGGTCTCCTCCCGGTCGGTTTCCGCCGACGAGGCTCGACGGCGGGCACGCAGTCGACGATACGACATGCGTTCGTACGGCATTGAGTTGTCCACAGGCGTTGTGGTGAGGGATCGTGGGCCTCGATGATGTTGATGCGTGAGCGGACCTGTTCGCGCGTGTTCGTATCTGTGAGGGACAGCATGCTGGAGATCGCCGACAACGCCCGTACGTGGATTCTGTCCGGGGCGACCAGCAGTTACGCCGTCCATCTCACCGAGGGCGACGAGCTGCTGCATCTGCACTGGGGCCCCAGGATCGCGCTCGCCGACGCCGAGGCCCTGGCCGTGTCCCCGCTGCCCACCGCCTCCTCCTTCGAGTCGCCGCTCGACGGACGCGAGGAGTACCCCGTCGAGGGCGGCCCCCGCTTCGTCCGGCCCGCCCTGTCCGTCCGCACGGACGAGCGGCGCGGCACCGAGTGGACCTTCGAGGCGTACGAGACCTCGGACCCGGACCAGCCCGACGGCGGCGAGCTGCGGCTGCGGTTCCGGGACGGCGGCCTCACGATCACCCTGCACTACCGGATGCGGGCCGACGTCGTCGAACGCTGGGTGACCCTCCACAACGAGGGACCCGTCCTGGAGCTCCTGCGGGCCGACTCCGCCACCTGGACGCTGCCCCAGCGCGAGGACTGGCGGCTGTCCCAGCTGCACGGCCGCTGGGCGGCAGAGTCCCGGCTGGTCCGCGCCCCCCTCACCTACGGCGAGAAGGTCATCGGCAGCCGCCGCGGCCACACCGGGCACCAGCACCTGCCCTGGGTCGCGCTCGACACCGACGCCACCGAGGAGCGCGGCGAGGTCTACGGCTGCGCCCTCGGCTGGTCCGGGTCCTGGCGGATCGCCGTGGCCCAGCTCCCGGACGCGCGCGTGCAGATCACCGGCGGGGCGGGCTACGACGACTCCGGCCTGCTGCGCCTGGCGGCGGGGGAGTCCTTCACCACGCCGGTCTTCGCCGGACTGTGGAGCGACGCCGGCTTCGGCGGGGCGAGCCGCGCCTGGCACGCCTACCAGCGCGCCCATGTCGTCCCGGACGCGGACGTGGACCGGCCGGTGCTGTTCAACTCCTGGGAGGCCACGCTCTTCGACATCTCCGAGCAGCAGCAGGAGGTGCTGGCGCGCCGGGCCGCGGACATGGGCGTCGAACTGTTCGTGGTCGACGACGGCTGGTTCGGGGCACGCACCAGCGACCAGGCCGGGCTCGGCGACTGGACGCCCAACCCCGACCGCTTCCCCGGCGGCCTCAAGCCGCTCGCCGACCGGGTGCACGCGCTCGGTATGCAGTTCGGCATCTGGGTCGAGCCGGAAATGGTCAATCCGGACAGCGAGCTGTACCGCGCCCACCCCGACTGGGTGCAGTACCAGCCGGGACGCCGGCGGACGGAGATGCGCAACCAGCTCGTACTGAACCTGGCGCGCGAGGACGTCCAGGAGTACCTCTGGGAGCAGTTGGACGCGCTCCTGGGCAGCGCCCCGATCGACTATGTGAAGTGGGACTTCAACCGCTGCTTCACCGACGCCGGCTGGCCCGGCGACGCCTACCCGCAGCGCCTGTGGGTCGACCACGTGGACGCCCTGTACGCCCTGCTGGACCGGCTGCGGGCCGCGCACCCGAACGTCGCCTTCGAGTCCTGCTCGGGCGGCGGCGGCCGGATCGACCTCGGTGTCCTGAGCCGTACCGACCAGGTGTGGACCTCCGACAACACCGACCCGCTCGACCGGCTCGCCATCCAGCACGGCTTCAGCCAGATCCACCCGGCCCGGGTCATGGCCGCCTGGGTCACCGACAGCCCCAACACCCAGCTCAACGGGCGGGTCAGCTCGCTGCGCTTCCGGTTCGTCAGCGCCATGGCCGGGGTGCTCGGCGTCGGCGGGGACCTCTCCGAGTGGACCGAGGAGGAGCTCGCCGAGGCCCGCGACTGGGTGGCCCTCTACAAGGAGATCCGCCCGCTCGTGCAGCGCGGCGACCTCTACCGGCTCCGGCCTCCGGCGGGCGGGCTCAGCGCGGTGCAGTACGTGCTCGGCGACGAGACGGTCGTCCTCGCCTGGCTCCAGGCCCAGCACTACGGCGAGCCCGTCCCGGCGCTGCGGCTGCGCGGTCTCGATGCGACGGCGTCGTACGAATGCCGCGAAACGGGTGAAGTGCACCGCGGTGCCGTACTGCTGCACCACGGACTGCGCACCGGGCTGCGGGGCGACCTCGATGCGACGGTTCTCCGACTGCGTCGCATCTGAGACTTCTGCCCGAATTGATGCATCCCTCCCAACTCCTTATGTAATAGGGGGAGCTGTGAAAGTGCTGCGTGAGGAGCGTCATATTCGTGACCGTGCGTTGTGCGTCATGTTCACGTAATCAACATGCTTTTCAAGGGGATTTGACGTGTGTGATCACCCTCCGGTCCACGGAGGGTGACCGGGAATTCTCGTAGCGGATCTACAGAAACGCATACGCAACACAACCACCGCTTGTCCCTGTGCGTCTTGGTCGCTTACGTTCGCCACCGATCCGGACGGACGCCCAATCCTGCCGCCGCCCGGATTCCGCACACACTCACCCGTACACGGCAGGAGCGGGGGACCCACAGGCAGTACCGCCTGTTCCGGTCTCCGGAACAGGCTAGGGGTTAAGCCGTACTTCGGTACGGCCGGGCATCTCCAGTCCGAACCCGACAGCTCACCTCGTAGGCGCCGGAGAGGAATTCGTCATGCCCGCGAGGGGTAAGCACCGCCGCCCGAAGTCCCAGCGCTTCACCCGTTCCATAGCCGTCGCCGGAACCGGCGGCGCCGCACTCGCCCTCCCGCTTCTGGGGGCGACCGGCGCCCATGCCGCACCCGCTCAGTCCGTTTCGGAAAAGGCCGTTCAGTCCTCTGTTCCGACCGCCGAGAAGAAGGTGGCCGCAAAGACGGCGACCGCGAAGAAGCAGTCCGGCGTGAAGACCTATGCGGTGCGCGCCGGTGACTATCTCGCGAAGATCGCCGACGAGCAGAACGTCAGCGGTGGCTGGCACAAGCTCTACGCCGACAACCGCGAGGCCGTCGGTGACGACCCGGCGCTGATCCACCCCGGCCTGAAGCTCACGATCGGCAAGAAGGCGGCCTCGGGCGCGGCCAGGGCCGAGTCGTCCGCCGCCGCTCCGTCGTCCTCGTCCAAGAAGTCGGATTCCTCCGCTTCTTCGGCGAAGCCGAAGGCGTCCTCCTCGCAGGGCTCGACGGCGACCACGCAGAACGCCGGCGCCACGAGCAGCTCCAGCGGCTTCACCGTCCCGGTCGCGGGTGCCTCCGTCGGCACCCCGTACCGGATGTCCGGCTCGATGTGGTCCAGCGGCTACCACACCGGTGTCGACTTCGTCGTCCCGACCGGCACCTCCCTCAAGGCCGTGGGCGCGGGCACCGTCGTCTCCGCCGGCTGGGGCGGCGCGTACGGCAACCAGGTCGTCATCCGGCTCGCCGACGGCCACTACGCCCAGTACGCCCACCTCTCCTCCCTCTCGGTCTCGGCCGGGCAGACCGTGACCGAGGGCCAGCAGGTCGGCCTCTCCGGTGCGACCGGCAACGTGACCGGCCCGCACCTGCACTTCGAGATCCGCACCACGCCGGACTACGGCTCCGACGTGGACCCGGTCGCCTACCTCCGCTCGAAGGGCGTCTCCGTCGGCTGACGCCCCGTAGACACCTGCTGGACCACCTGCCTGACACGCTGCCGAAGGCCGGACCCCGATCCCCGGGTCCGGCCTTCGGTATGTCCGTCCCCGGCCCGCCCGATCCTCGTTTCCTCCTGATCATTTCGTTGCGGTCCTGTGGCAGGGGAGTGCGGGGTGTCGACAGCGAGGGGCGGGTGGGGACAGAGTGAACTCCGCAGCGCTGCAAGCGCTTTCTGTTCGCTCTTCGGCCCCCGGAGGTCACCGTGCCCGGTGTCGCCCGACGCACCGTCACCGTCATCAGGGGCGCCGCTGCGACCACGGCCCTGTGGCTGGTGGTGGGCGGGGCGCCGCCCGCCACCGCGGCCGGCGTCCCGGACGTCGTACGCCCCGACGACCGGCGCCTGGCCTACGAGGGCCACTGGGGCCGCACCGCTGAGGCGGCCACGACCGTCAACTCCGGCTCGCGGCTGCGCTTCCGCTTCACCGGCTCCGAAGTCCACGCCCTCTTCGACGTCTCGTCGATCACCGTGCCGGCGCAGATCCACGTGTCGGTCGACGGCGGCCCGAAGCGGGTGCACGCCGTCGACCGGGGCGATCTGGAGATCACGGCGGAGGGCCGCGGCCCGCACACGGTCGAGCTCTCGGTGAAGGACGTCTTCTCCCGGGCCGACCGGTGGACCCCGCCTCTGGAGACGGGCGTGGTGCTCACCGGCCTGCGCGGACACATCGTGGGCCAACAGGCCGTTCATCAGAGGCAGTTCGCCTTCTACGGCGACTCCATCACCCAGGGCGTGATGGCACTGTGCGACCAGAACACCTCCGACTGCGCCGACGGTACGACCGCCTACCCCACCCTGGTCGCCGACGCCCTGCACGCCTCCCTCACCCAGGTCGGGTTCGGGCGGCAGGGGGTGCTGCGGACCGGGAACGGGGGAGTGCCGGCCGCGTCGGACGCGTACGGCTGGAACCACGCCGGGTCCCGGGCGCCCTCGGACCGCCGGGCCGATGTGATCGTGGTGAACCAGGGCACCAACGACGCCGCGTCCGCCCCGGCCGAGTTCCGCACCGCCTACCGCGCCTACCTCGACACACTGCGGACCGCCGCACCGCGCGCCCGCGTTCTCGCCCTGCGCCCGTTCGACGGCACCCACGCCGCCGACATCGCCGCCGTCGTCGGTGAACTCGCTGACCCGCGTGTCGAGTTCGTCGACACGACCGGCTGGCTGTCGGTGACCGACGGGGACTTCAACGGGACCGTCCACCCCAGCGCCCAGGGCCACCGCAAGGTGGCCGACCGGCTGACCGCCCTCATCTCGAAGGAGCCGCACCCCCATGACCACCTCCCGTAGAGCCTTCGGAGCCCTGGCCGCCGGCGCCGCCCTGGCCGCCCTCGCACCCGCGACCGGCGCGAGCGCGGCACCCCGGCACCCCCGTCTCGTCGCCCACGACGACTTCCGCCACGGCCTCGGCCGCTGGGCCGTGGAACTGGAGAAGGGCGGCACCGTCACCGCCGCCCGCGGCATCCTCGACGTGGACGTGACCGCCGGGGCGACGATCTGGTTCAGGAAGCGACTTCAAGGGCCCTACGTCCTCGAATACACCGCCACGCCCGTCTCGGAGGGCGGGGTCAACGACCGCGTCTCCGACCTCAACAACTTCTGGAACGCGGTGGACGTCCGGTCCCCCGACGACATCTTCGCCACGCCGAGGGGCGGCGCGCTGGCCGAGTACGACCACCTCACGACGTACTACTCCGGATACGGCGCCAACTACAACACCACCACGCGGCTGCGCCGCTACGTCGGCGAGGCCGGCGTCCGCCCGCTGATATACGACTACACCGAGCCGCTGCTCGTGCCGAACGAACCCCACCGGGTCCGGATCGTCTCCGACGGGTCGAAGGTCCAGTGGTGGAACAACGGGCGACTCGTCTTCGACTACAGCGATCCGGAGCCGTACACGAGCGGTCATTTCGCCTTCCGGACCACCTGGAGCCACTTCCGGATCAGTGGATTCCGGGTATGGCGGTGGACGCCCCAACAGCACTGACCGAAAAGCTATTCCTGCCTTGACCAATACTTGGAGAGTGGCTTATATCACCGCGCGTCAACCCTTTCCTACGGTCGCGTAGCTCACATCCGAAGGTGAATCATGGGCCGATGTGGCAGACGATTCGAAGAGTGACAAGAGAGCAGTGATCGGGTCGTACGTGGCGGTGGGGGACAGCTTCACCGAGGGCGTCGGCGACCCCGGCCCCGACGGGGCGTTCGTCGGCTGGGCCGACCGGTTCGCGGTGCTTCTCGCGGACCGGCGGCCCGAGGGTGACTTCAGGTACGCGAACCTCGCGGTGCGCGGCAAGCTCCTCGACCAGATCGTCGAGGACCAGCTTCCGCAGGCCGTCGAACTCGCACCGGACCTAGTGTCGTTCTGCGCCGGCGGCAACGACATCCTGCGGCCCGGCACCGACCCCGACGAGGTCGCCGAGCGTTTCGAGCGGGCGATCGCGCGGCTCACGGCCGCCGCGGGCACCGTCATGGTGACCACCGGCTTCGACACCCGTGGCATCCCCGTGCTCAAGCATCTGCGCGGGAAGATCGCCACCTACAACGGGCACGTACGGGCCGTCGCCGACCGGTACGGCTGTCCGGTGCTCGACCTGTGGTCCCTGAAGAGCGTCCAGGACCGGCGGGCCTGGGACGGCGACCGGCTCCACCTGTCCGCCGACGGTCACACCCGCGTGGCGCTGCGCGCCGGGCAGGTGCTGGGCCTGGAGATCCCGGCCGACCCGGACCAGCCGTGGCCCCCGCTCCCGCCGCGCGGCACGCTGGAGGTGCGGCGCGACGACGTGCACTGGGCGCGCGAGTACCTCGTCCCGTGGATCGGCCGCCGGCTGCGCGGGGAGTCGTCCGGGGACCATGTGACGGCCAAGGGGACGCTGTCGCCCGACGACATCAAGTCGCGGATCGATGCGGTGGCTTGAGAGGCCGACGGGTTGGGGCCTGAGGTGGGTGCCGGGTGCCCGGCCGGTCGTCGGTCGGCACCCGGTCCCGTGCCGTCCTACGTCGTCAACGCCTCGCGTGCCAGTCCCAGTTCCCGGGCGAGCGCCTCGTCCACCCACTCCTGTGCCCGGGTCCGGGACAGCGCGCCGGGGTAGGAGGTCAGCTGCACGGCCAGCCCGTCCAGCAGGGCCGTCAGGCGCAGGGCCGTACCGCCGGGATCCGGGCAGTGGAACTCACCCGCGGCCACGCCCTCGGCGATCACCTCGGCCAGCGCCGCCTTCCACTCCTTGTCCAGGTCCCGCGTGACCTCCTGCAACGCCGGTTCGCGCAGCGCCGCCGCCCAGCCCTCGATCCACAGCCGCCAGCCCTTGGCCTGACCGGTGGGGGCGTACCAGCGCACCGCCGACCGCAGTCGGCGCAGCGCGGTCGTCCTGCGGGCGAGCAGTTTGCGCAGATGGGCGAGGTCTTCCTCGGCCGCGTGGGTGAACGCGGCGGCGACCAGCTTCTCCTTGGTGGAGAAGTAGTAGAGCACCAGCGCGTTGCTCACGCCGAGCGCCGAGGCCACGTCGGCGATTCTGACGGCCGCCACGCCCCGCGCCTCGATCTGTCCGATGGCGGCCCGCAACAACTCCTCGCGCCGCTCCGCCACGCTCAACCGCACTCTCGCCACGCCGTCACCCTAATCCGTCTCGTCCGTCGTGCGGTGGGACGGCGGCAGGACGGGCCAGGACAACGGTGGGGCGGTGGCGGGACGACGGTCAGCGGTACCAGCCGTACCGTTCGGCGATCACCGGAAGCCGGTCCGCGGCGATGGCATGCGCCGCGGCCCTCGGTGTCGTGCCCTCGGTCTCGGCGCGGAGGAGCATCAGCTCCACCAGGGCGCGCATCGAGCGTCGCGTGTGCCCGAACGCCTCCTCCGCGTCGGGGCCTATGTCGCCGAACAGCGTCCACCACCACCAGGCGTTCGTCCCGGAGTTGACGACCACGTCCGGCAGCACGCTCACCCCGCGCGCGGACAGCAGGGCCTCCGCCTCCGGCAGTACGGGCATGTTGGCCGCCTCCACGATCCAGCGCGCGGTGATCCGCTCCTGGTTCTCGGTGTCGACGGCGTACGAGACGGCCGCCGGCACCAGCACCTCGGCCTCGGCGGACAGCCAGGCGTCGCCGGGCAGCTCCAGGTCGCCGGGGCGCAGTGCGGCGCGGTCGACGGTGCCGTGGGCGTCCCGTGCCGCGAGCAGCGCCTCGACGTCGAGGCCCGCCGGGTTGGCGATCGTGCCCTTGATGTCGGCGACGGCCACCACCGTGAGTCCCGCGCGCGTGAGGAAGCGGGCCGTGGCCCCGCCCATGGTGCCCAGCCCCTGCACGGCGACCCGGGTGCCCGGATGCGGCACCCCGGCCCGGTCCAGGGCCGTGAGCACCGACTCGGCGACCCCACAGCCCCCGACCAGTTCGTCCAGGCCGAGCCCGTCCACCTCGACCGCGAACGCGTCCGCCAGCCGCCGACGGGCCGCCGCCTCGTCGTCGAGCAGCGGATACACCGCCTGGACGGAGGAGAACAGCCCCGCCTCGGCCACGGCCCGGTCCACCAGGTCCTGGCTGAGGCCCAGGTCCTCACCCGTCGTCCAGAAGCTCTCGACGTACGGCCGCATCGCCCGCAGGTACCGGACCAGGAGCGGGTACGCCCCCGGGTCCCGTGGGTCGCAGTCGATGCCGCCCTTGGCGCCGCCCAGCGGGATGTAGCGGCTTTCGGGGTGGTAGTGCAGGGCCTCTTTCATGGTCATCCCGCGGGCCAGCCCGGCGACCTCGTCCAGGGTGCAGCCCGCCCGCATCCGCAGTCCGCCGCTGGAGACACCGCGTACCAGCCGGTCGACCACCAGATAGCCCCGGCGGCCGGTGACGTGGTCCGTCCAGGTGAGCGATATCAGGGGCGTCGTCGGGGGTGCGGTCCCGGGCTTGGTCATGGATCTCCTCAACTGAACGGTGAGTCAGTATCCGAAGGATGGCCGTGTCCTGTCAACGCAGTGTCCAGGCGTCACGCAGGCGTCCAGGCGCACGAAACACGGGCGTCCGGAATAGATCACCGCGGGTAACACTTGTGTCGGAGGGAGCGACCATAATGGAACGCCTCACCGACTCCACCCTGGAGGTACAGTGTCCGGTTTCCGTAACCCGAGCCCCGGGCTCCGTGCGCTGCGGCCCGCGGCCTTCGGCGCGGACCCGAGCGGTGAGCGCATGGCGCGTATCCGCAGATCGCCCCACTTCGCGAACGGTGTCTTCCAGAACCCCGGGGGAGAGGCCAGGGTCCGGCCCTCCTCGCCCCTGGACTTCGCCAAGCAGTTCTTCGACCGTGAGCAGCGGCGGCGCCGCGCCCCGCAGAGCGGTATCCCCGTGCACGCGACCACGCTCGCCGACATCGCCGAACCGCCCGCGACCGGGTTGCGCGTGACCTGGCTGGGTCACTCCAGCGTGCTCGCGGAGATCGACGGCCACCGGGTGCTGTTCGACCCCGTCTGGGGCGAGCGCTGCTCCCCCTTCGCCTTCGCCGGACCCAAGCGGCTGCATCCGGTGCCCGTGCCGCTGACCGCGCTCGGCCCCGTGGACGTCGTCGTCATCTCGCACGACCACTACGACCACCTGGACCTGCCCACGATCAGGGCGCTGGCCGGCACGGACACCCTCTTCGCGGTGCCGCTGGGTGTCGGCGCCCATCTGGAGCACTGGGGCGTCTCCCCCGACCGGCTGCGCGAGCTGGACTGGAACGAGACCACCAAGGTCGGCGGCCTCACCCTGACCGCCACCCCGGCCCGCCACTTCTGCGGTCGCGGCCTGCGCAACACCCAGCACACCCTCTGGGCCTCCTGGGTCGTCGCCGGCGACACACACCGGATCTACCACAGCGGCGACACCGGGTACTTCGAGGGCTTCAAGGACATCGGCGCCGAGCACGGGCCGTTCGACGTCACGATGATCCAGATCGGCGCGTACAGCGAGTTCTGGCCGGACATCCACATGACACCCGAGGAGGGTGTCCGCGCCCACCTCGACCTCCAGGACGGTAGGCCGCACGGCGTGCTGCTGCCGATCCACTGGGGCACCTTCAATCTGGCGACCCACGCCTGGGCCGAGCCCGGCGAGTGGACGAAGGACGCCGCCGAGGAGGAGGGGCAGGCCGTCGCCTCCCCCCGTCCCGGCGAGCCCTTCGAGCCGGCGGGCGAGCTCCCCACCGACCGGTGGTGGAACGGGGTCTCCGCTCCGATCGACCGTCCGTGGCGCCGTCCCGAGAAGCCGGCACCCGCGGCGACGGCGACTGTGACTACGGGGCCCGCGGCGGCGGGGCCCGCGGCGGCCCAGCCCCGGGACGAGCTCGACCTCGCGGGCGAGGTGTGACGCCGGAGGCGACCGCTCCGGACGAGTCGGCCCGGCGCCGGTCGGGGGAGTGAGGCGAGGAGGGGGCCGGCGGACGTACTGTCTGCCGGTCGCCTCGATTCCCTGTCGCTCAGTCCGCGATGTCTGCGATACGGTACGTCTCGTCTTGTCGTAGGTCTTCGCCTCGCCCCCGAAGGAGAGCCGTGGAACGCTTTGTCGACGCAGCACCCGGTGTACGTCTGTGGACGGAGGACCGTGGCGCCGCCGATGCCCCTCCGCTGCTGCTGATCATGGGAGCGCAGGCGTCCGGCATGGGATGGCCGGACGCGCTGGTGGACCTGCTCGCCGCCCGGCACCGCGTGATCCGCTACGACCACCGTGACACCGGTCGCTCCACCTGGGCGTTCGACCAACGGCCGTATCCCCTCGGCGCGCTCGCGGAGGACGCCCTCGCCGTGCTGGACGGCCTCGGTGTCGAACGCGCCCACGTGGTGGGCATGTCGATGGGCGGGCTGCTCACGCAGCTCCTGGTGGCCGATCACCCCGAGCGGCTGCTCAGCGCGACCCTGATCGGCACGAGCGCCCTCAGCGAGGTCCCGTACGTCCGTCCGGACGGGACCCGGATTCCGCCCGAACGGCTTCCCGGCATCGCGCCCCGCCTGCGGGAGATGTGGTCCCGCCCCGTGCCGGACCTCGGTCGGGAAGCGGAGGTGGAACGACGGGTCGAGCACTGGCGCGTCCTGGGAGGCGACCAACTCCCCTTCGACGCCGAGTACTTCCGCGCTCTGGAGCGGAAGATCATCGAGCACACCGGACACCACGACGCCGGCACCGCGCATGGCCGCGCCGACGCCTCCGGCCTGGATCGCACGGCGCGACTCGCTACGGCCGCGGTGCCCACCCTCGTCATCTCCGCCCCCGCCGAACCGGTCTTCCCGCCCCCGCATCCGGAGCACCTCGTCCAGGTGATCCCGGGCGCCCGCCTGGTCGAGATCCCCGGAATGGGCCACGCCCTGCCGCCCGCGGTGCACAAGCCGCTCGCGGCCGCGATCCTCGGCCACACCGCCGGGCAGCGATAGGCGGGGGCCAAAGCCCATACGGAGAGTGATAGTTCGGTCGGTGCGGTCGAAGGATCGAATGCCCCGAAAGAGTGACAGCCGACCGGCGGAGGTCGAAGAACACACGAACGGCGAGGGTCGGGGCGTATCGCGCTCCCCGGCCCTCGCCGCCTGTCCGTGACCGCTTCTGACCAGGTGGGATCGTTCCTCTGTCGCTCCGTGATCTCGTGGGTTCGTGGTTATCGGTCTGTCGTACGAGGTCTCATACCAGAGCGGGGCGGTGTCCGTACGAGTTTGTCAACTGCCCACCGCACATGATGCGTTGCCGACTACTGTCAGTGTCCGTCGGACGACGCAGGGCCGAGGACGTCGGTTCTCCCGACCGACATCCGCATGCGTGTGCCCGCAGCACGCACACACAGGCCCGACGGACCCGTACGACGAGGACACCGATGTCTCACCTCCGCGCACCGGCCGCCCGCGCAGACCGCCGTGAGGGCGGGCGGCACGGGCGGCCGGCCGCCCGAGCCGTTCCCGCGCTGCCCGAGACCCACATACGGCCCCAGCTGCTGCGGCTCGCCGTGCTGCCGCCCGTCGCCGTCGCCCTCAGCGCCTGCGCCGCCGTGCTGTTCACCGTGCGCTCCACCGGGGCCCGGCCCAGCCTCACCCTGTGGTGCGTGCTCGCCGGAGCGGTCGGCGTGACCTGCGCGGGCATTCTGATCGCCGCCGTGGCCGCCGACCGCGCCGCCCGGTCGGTCAGCGACCGGATCGGCGCCCTGCGCCGCGTCAGCGCGCGCGGTGAGGCCGATCTGCGCGCCCTCGTCGAGTCGTTGCGCCGGGGCGAGGCCGCGCCCCAGCGCACACCGCGCGGCGGCCCGCCCGAGGACGCCGACGACTTCGAACTGCTCGCCGCGGACCTGACCCGCGCCCACGACGGGGCCGTCACCGCCGTCGTCCAGGCCACCCAGCTCTCCAGCCAGGCCGGCAGCGAACAGAAGCTGGAGGTCTTCCTCAACCTCGCCCGGCGTCTGCAGTCCCTGGTGCACCGGGAGATCTCCATCCTCGACGAGCTCGAGAACGAGATCGAGGACCCCGACCTCCTCAAGGGCCTGTTCCACGTCGACCACCTCGCCACCCGCATCCGCCGCCACGCCGAGAACCTCGCCGTGCTCGGCGGCGCCGTCTCCCGGCGGCAGTGGAGCAACCCGGTCTCCATGACCGAGGTGCTGCGCTCGGCCATCGCCGAGGTCGAGCAGTACTCCCGGGTCAAGCTGGTGCCGCCGGTCGACGGCGAACTGCGCGGCCACGCCGTCGCCGACGTCATCCACCTGCTGGCCGAACTGGTCGAGAACGCCACGGTGTTCTCCGCCCCGCACACCCAGGTGCTGCTGCGCGCCAACCTCGTCACCTCGGGCCTCGCCGTCGAGGTCGAGGACCGCGGGCTCGGCATGCCCGTCGGCGAACAGGCCCGGATGAACGCCCTGCTCGCCGACCCCGACCAGGTCAACGTCGCCAGCCTGCTCGCCGACGGCCGCATCGGCCTGTTCGTCGTCTCGCAGCTCGCCAAGCGGCACGGCATCCACGTCCGGCTCCAGACCAACATCTACGGCGGCGTCCAGGCCGTCCTGGTGGTGCCGCAGGCGCTGCTGGGATCCGTGCCGGGCGCCCCCGGAGCCGTACCGCAGCCGCCGACCTCCGTCCCCGGCACGGCGGGACCCGGAGCCGCACCGGGACAGCGGCAGGCGCGGCCCGGGGCCGAAGCGGGGCACCGGACCGCGCCGATCGCTCCGCCTGCCCCGCCGCCCACGGCACCGTCGCGGCCGTCATCGGCGCGCACGGCACCGCCCGGCGTGACATCGCCGGGCGTGACATCTCCGGGCGTGACATCTCCGGGCGGCACGACGCCAGGAGGCGCACCGTCCGCCACGGGGTCCGCCGCGGCGCGGTCCCAGCAGGCCGGGTTTCCCGAGGAGCGGCCCACCGTACGGATGGTGCCGGCGTCGGCGAACGGCGGGAGCGGTGCGGTCGACGGCGGTGCTCCGGCCCCGCTGCCCGTGCGCGGCGCCCGGGAGGCGCGGCCCACCCCGGCGGCCGCCCCGCCCGGCATCCGGCCCGACGACCGGCACCGCGTCGCCGAGCACACGGCCGCGCCGCCCACCCCGCGCGCCGGAACCGTGCGCGGCACCATGGGCAAGCCCCAACTGCCCCGGCGGCGGGCCCAGGAGCACATCGTCCCGCAACTGCGCGACGCCCCGGCGCCGAGACCGGAGAGCGAGTATCTCGCCGGGCACGACCCGGGCCTGATGGCGGCCTTCCAGCGCGGCGTCGGCCTGGCCGAGACCCAACAGCACCTGGAGGCGACGTCCGGCGAGCCGGCGCCACCCACGGGAGCGGACCAGCTGGGGTCGCCGGGTCCTACGGGGCTGGCCTTCACGGAGACTGGCCACATGGGGTTCGGCCACATGGAGCCCCGCGCGATGGAGAGTTCCGGGCAGCCGGAGGGCGCGCACGCGGCTTCCGTGCACACAGGGGGCACGCACACGGACCCCACGCATACAGAGGTCACGCATACAGAGGCCACGCACACAGAATCGCGCCACCTCATGGGCGTACGCCATGTCGATCTGCCCATCGGCCTTCCCGCCGACGTACACCCGATCGACCGGACGCGCATACCCGAGGCGCGCGGCGAACGGGACAGCGGTGCCGTGCCCCGTTTCGATCTCGACCACACCACCCGGCACGACGGGAGCGCACCCGCCGGATGACCACCCCCGCGTCCACCCCACCCCCCAGCGCTCCCGCAGACCTTCGTACCTCAAGGAGTCGATCCACCATGGCGAGCGAAGCGCCGACCGGCCATGTATCCGATCTCGACTGGCTGATGAGCGGCCTCGTGCAGCGCGTACCGCACACGACCAGTGCGGTCCTCCTCACCTCCGACGGGCTCGTGAAGTCGGTGCACGGCCTCGACACCGACAGCGCCGACCACATGGCCGCCCTGGCCTCCGGTCTCTACTCCCTGGGCCGCAGCGCGGGCGTCCGCTTCGGCGACGGCGGGGACGTCCGCCAGGTCGTCGTAGAACTCGACTCGACCCTGCTGTTCGTGACCACGGCGGGCTCCGGCACCTGTCTCGCCGTCCTGGCCGGCCGGGAGGCCGACGCGGCGGTGCTCGGGTACGAGATGGCCATGCTGGTCAAGAGCGTCCGCCCCTATCTGGTGACCGCCCCCCGGCAGCACGCCGCGGAACCCACGGCGATGAGGCCTTGAGGGTGGCGGCGGCCGGCGACGGGCCCTGGCTCGACGACGCGGCCGGACGGCTGGTGCGGCCCTTCACGGTCAGCAACGGCCGCACCCGGCCGTCCGTCGCGCTCGACCTCCTGTCGCACGTGATGGCCACCGGATCCACCCCTCTCGGCTACCTCGGCCCCGAGCACGCACAGGCGCTCGACCTGTGCCGCGCACCCGTCTCGGTCGCCGAGGTGGCCGCCCAACTGAAGCTGCCGGCGGTGGTCACCAAGGTGCTGCTGTCGGACCTCGTCGACTGCGGGGCGCTGACCACCAAGCCCCCGGAGTTCACCCACAACCCGACAGACCGGGCCCTTCTGGAGGCAGTGCTCGATGGACTACGACGACAGCTCTGACCCCTTCCCCACCGCACTGAAGATCCTGGTGGCGGGAGGGTTCGGGGTAGGCAAGACGACCTTCGTGGGCGCGGTCAGCGAGATCCAGCCCCTCAGCACGGAGGAACTGCTCACCACGGTCAGCGCCGCGACCGACAGTCTCGACGGGGTCGAGAACAAGGTCGAGACGACCGTGGCCATGGACTTCGGTCGCATCACCCTGGACCAGGAACATGTGCTGTACCTGTTCGGCACCCCCGGACAGGAGCGGTTCTGGTTCATGTGGGACGAGCTCTCCGAGGGCGCCCTCGGAGCGGTCATCCTCGCCGACACCCGGCGTCTGGAGGACTGCTTCGCCGCCGTCGACTTCTTCGAACAGCGCGGTCTCGGCTTCATCGTCGCGATCAACGAGTTCGACGGCTCGCACCGCTACGACCCGGAGGAGGTCCGCGCCGCCATCGACCTCGCCCCGGAGATCCCCGTCGTCCGCTGCGACGCCCGGATCTCCAGCTCCGGCGTCCAGACCCTGCTCACCCTCGTACGGCACCTCATCGCCCACAGTCCGGAGCCTGCGCCGAGCCACGGCGCCCACATGTGACACCCGCACACCCCGCCACGGAGCCGCATATGACCTTCGTCCACAGCGACGGAGCCCGCCCATGAACTACGACCTGCCCCGCCCGGCCGGTCGTCTGCTGCTCACCCCCGAGGACAAGGAGGCCCCCGCCCGAGCCCGGCGGCTCGGCCTGCTCGGTCTCGGAGAGCATCCGGAGCCCGCCCTCGACGTCTTCGCGGCCCGGCTCGCCGAGTCCGCCGGGGCGCCGTACGCCATGGTGACCTTCATCGGCGAGCACCGGCAGTTCTTCGCGGGCCTGTGTGTCCCGGACGTCAACCCGCTCACGGACTCCGGGAAGAGCGCACCGCGGCTGGGCCGCCATCTGGAGCGGGACCATGGGTTCTGCCCCCATGTGGTCGCGCGGCGCAAGGCGTTGGTGCTGGAGGACGTCCGGGACTATCCGCGGTTCGCGGGCAACCCGATCGTGGACGAGTTCGGCATCCGGTCCTACCTGGGCGCCCCGCTCATCGACTCCACGGGCATGGTCCTGGGCACGGTGTGCGTAGCCGACGCCGAACCACGGACGTGGGGGAGGCCCGGCCTGGAGACCATCAAGGCGTCCGCGGCGGAACTCGTGGCCCGGCTGGAGCGACGGGAGGCCGACGGGCTGCCGGTGCTGTGACGGCGGGGCGAGGGGCTCGCCGAGCCGCGTGTCGAGCGGATCGCCCTGCGCTACGGCGAGCGGATCGCCGAGCCGTATGCCGAGCGGCTCGCCCAGCGGCTACGCACCGACGCCCGCGCCGTCAGAAGCCGCGCCAGATGTTGTCGAACGCGGCGTTCTCGATCGTCCGCCGCTGCCGTACGCCCTCCAGTTCCAGCACCGCGTCGCCGACCGCGGCCAGCACTGTCGCGGCCGTGCCACCGGCGAGGGCCTCCGATTCCTCGGCCGATTCCTCGGCCGGTTCTTCCGCCGGTCCTTCGGTCGGTCCTTCGGTTGGCTCCTCGGTCGGCTTCTCGCCGAGGCCGGCGGCGGCAGCCAGGGCGGCGAGGACCGGCTCGCCCGCGGCCCAGCGGTCCTCGGCCTGACGCCGCGCGGCCGAGTCGACCGGTACCGTCCGCCCGGCCCGCAGGGGAATCAGGCGGCCCCGTGGCCGGGCCGTCAGCCCCACCCGCTCGAAGTCGTCCGCGTAGGCAGAGGAGAGCCCGCGGCCCCGACGCCACAGCCAATCCTCGACCGACTCGTACGGCTCCTGTCGTACGAGTGCCGCGGCGGCCTCGTCCAGCAGGTGGTCACCGGTGGGCGACGGGGTGCCGGGGCGGATGCGGTCGCCCTCCAGGACGACGGCCCCGGCCTCCATGAGGTCCAGCACCTCGGCTCCGGCGAGCGCGAGCGACAGATCGCCCTGCTCCACGGAACGGCCGGCTGCCGCGTCCAGGGCGACGATCGCGAGGTCCCGTGCGGTGGTCATGAGCGGCTCCAGGTCAGTCGGCCGAAGGGGCGTGTCCATGCTCGATTCTCGCCGCCTGTCGGAAGTTGTGTGTCCTGTTACGACCATCCTGTGGTGGCCGCGTACGTCGAGGACGGGCGGACGTGAAGCAGATCTGCGGCGCCGCTTAAGAAAACCTCGATGGACCGCGGGTGCTTCCGTACGGCAGATTGCTACGCGATTCCACCCCTCTTCCCGATGGCGGGCTCTCTCGGCATGCCCGCGCCCGGGAACCCACGCACAGGAGCCGTTGCGTTGAAGGCGCTGGTCAAGGAGAAGGCGGAGCCCGGGCTGTGGCTCGCGGACGTCCCGGAGCCGGCCGTCGGCCCCGGCGACGTACTGATCAAGGTGTTGCGCACCGGCATCTGCGGGACCGATCTGCACATCCGGTCCTGGGACGGCTGGGCGCGGCAGACCATCCGCACGCCGCTCGTCCTCGGGCACGAGTTCGTCGGCGAGGTCGTGGAGACAGGCCGTGACGTCGCCGACATCGCCGTGGGCGACCGGGTCAGCGGGGAGGGCCATCTGGTGTGCGGCAAGTGCCGCAACTGCCTCGCCGGGCGCCGTCACCTGTGCCGGGCCACGGTCGGGCTCGGGGTCGGCCGGGACGGGGCGTTCGCCGAGTACGTGGCGCTGCCCGCCGCCAACGTCTGGGTGCACCGGGTCCCCGTCGACCTCGACGTCGCCGCCATCTTCGACCCGTTCGGCAACGCGGTGCACACCGCGCTGTCCTTCCCGCTGGTCGGCGAGGACGTGCTGATCACCGGTGCCGGACCGATCGGCCTGATGGCGGCCGCGGTGGCCAGGCACGCCGGCGCACGCAATGTCGTGATCACGGATGTGAGCGAGGAGCGTCTGGACCTCGCCCGCAAGATCGGCGTCAGTCTCGCCCTGAACGTAGCGGAGTCGACCATCGCCGAGGGGCAGCGTTCCCTCGGCCTGCGCGAGGGCTTCGACGTCGGCCTGGAGATGTCCGGCCACCCCGCCGCGATGCGCGACATGATCGCCAACATGACCCACGGCGGCCGGATCGCCATGCTCGGCCTGCCCGCCGAGGAGTTCCCGGTCGACTGGTCGCGGATCGTCACCTCGATGATCACCATCAAGGGCATCTACGGCCGCGAGATGTTCGAGACCTGGTACGCGATGTCGGTGCTCCTGGAGGGCGGCCTCGACCTCGCGCCCGTGATCACCGGCCGCTACGGCCACCGCGACTTCGAGGCGGCGTTCGCCGACGCGGCGAGCGGTCGCGGCGGCAAGGTCATCCTCGACTGGACCAACTGACCCATGGACCAACTGACCCACGGACCAACTGACCCAGGGAATGTAGGGAACTGACGATGTTCGACTCCGTGCGCGACGACCTCCGCACCACCCTCGACGAGATCCGCGCCGCCGGTCTGCACAAGCCCGAGCGGGTGATCGACACCCCGCAGTCCGCGACCGTCACCGTCTCCGCCGGCGGCCGTCCCGGTGAGGTGCTCAACTTCTGCGCCAACAACTACCTCGGCCTCGCCGACCACCCCGAGGTGATCGCCGCCGCCCACGCGGCCCTGGACCGCTGGGGCTACGGCATGGCCTCCGTCCGCTTCATCTGCGGCACGCAGGAGGTGCACAAGGAACTGGAGGCCCGGCTCTCGGCGTTCCTCGGTCAGGAGGACACGATCCTGTACTCCTCCTGCTTCGACGCCAACGGCGGCGTCTTCGAGACCCTTCTCGGCCCCGAGGACGCCGTGATCTCCGACGCGCTGAACCACGCGTCGATCATCGACGGCATCCGGCTGTCCAAGGCCCGCCGCCTCCGGTACGCCAACCGTGACATGGCCGACCTGGAACGGCAGTTGAAGGACGCCGCCGACGCCCGGCGCCGGCTGATCGTCACCGACGGCGTCTTCTCCATGGACGGCTACGTGGCCCCCCTGGACGAGATCTGCGACCTCGCCGACCGCTACGACGCCATGGTCATGGTCGACGACTCCCACGCCGTCGGCTTCGTCGGCCCCGGCGGCCGCGGCACCCCCGAACTGCACGGCGTGATGGACCGCGTCGACATCATCACCGGCACTCTCGGCAAGGCGCTCGGCGGAGCCTCCGGCGGATACGTCGCCGCCCGCGCCGAGGTCGTCGCCCTGCTGCGCCAGCGCTCCCGGCCGTACCTCTTCTCCAACACCCTCGCCCCGGTGATCGCCGCGGCCTCCCTGAAGGTGCTGGACCTGCTGGAGTCGGCGGACGACCTGCGGGTACGGCTCGCGGAGAACACCGCCCTGTTCCGTCGTCGTATGACCGAGGAGGGCTTCGAGATCCTCCCCGGCGATCACGCCATCGCGCCCGTGATGATCGGCGACGCGGCGAAGGCGGCCCGGCTGGCGGAGCTGCTGCTGGAGCGGGGCGTGTACGTCATCGGCTTCTCGTACCCGGTGGTGCCGCAGGGACAGGCCCGGATCCGCGTCCAGCTGTCGGCCGCACACTCCACGGACGACGTCGACCGCGCCGTGGACGCCTTCGTGGCGGCCCGGGCGGAACTGGAGGCCTGACCGGGCCGTCCCGGACATATTGCGATAATCGATCCCATGATCGAAGCGCGGCGGCTCCACATCCTCCGTGCGGTGGCCGACCACCGCACGGTGACGGCGGCTGCCGCCGCGCTCTACCTCACCCCGTCCGCGGTCTCCCAGCAGCTCACCGCCCTGGAGCAGGAGACCGGCCACCGTCTGGTCGAGCGCGGCGCCAAGGGCGTACGGCTGACCCCGGCCGGCGAGATCCTGCTCAGCCACACCAACGCGGTCCTGGCCCAGCTGGAGCGGGCCGAGGCGGAACTCGCCGCCTACGGCTCCGGTGCCGCCGGCACGGTCACCGTAGCCTCCTTCGCCACCGGCATCGCCCTGGTCGTCGCCCCCGCCGTGACGAGCCTCGCCCGGTCGGCACCCGGCATTCGCATCCGCGTCCAGGACGCCGAGGGCGACGCCAGCCTGCCGATGGTCCTGGACCGGCAGGTGGATGTGGCCGTAGCCGTCGAGTACCGCGGCGCCCCGCCCGCCGACGACCCGCGCCTGGCACACGTCCCGCTGTACGCCGAGCCCTTCGACGCGGTCGTCCCCGTGAGCCACCGGCTGGCCGACGCGGGCGTGGTGCCCCTGGGGGAGCTGGCCAAGGACCCGTGGATCGGCCCCTACCCCGGCAACCCCTGCCATGACGTGGTGGTCCTGGCCTGCGAGAGCGCCGGATTCCAGCCCCGTCTGGAGCACTCCTCGGACGACTTCCGCGCCGTGGTGGCGCTGGCCTCCGCCGGCGCGGGTGTGGCCCTCGTGCCCCGCACCGCGCTGCGCGGCATGGACCTCGCGGGGGTGGTCGTCCGCCCCGTCGACGGCGTCGCCCCCACCCGCCGGGTCTTCGCGGCGGTCCGCCGGGGAGCGGAGGGGCATCCGCTGATCCGCCCGGTGCTGGACGCGCTGGAGGAAGTGGCCCGGATGTGATCCGGAGGGCCCTGTAACCCGGCTGTTTCATTTCTGGGATAACGTCCCGCACATGAAACAGGACCTTGGAGAGGGCCCTCCGGCAGCCGCCCCCGACCCCGTCGACACCCGCCTCGGTGTCCGACTCGCCGAACTCCGGGCCGAACACGGCTGGTCCCTGGGCGAGTTGGCGGAGCGCAGCGGGATCAGCAAGTCCACCCTGTCCCGGGCCGAGCGGGCCGAGATCAGCCCCACCGCCGCACTCCTGAACCGGCTGTGCCATGTCTACGGACGGACCATGTCCCAGCTGCTCAGCGAGGTCGAGGACGAGCCGGCCCTGCTGGTGCGGGGTGCCGACCAGCAGGTGTGGGAGGACCGGGCCTCCGGGTTCGTACGGCGGTCGGTGTCGCCGCCGCATCCGGGGCTGCGCGGTGAACTGGTGGAGGGCAGGCTCGCCGCGGGCGCCGACCTCGCCTACGACCGGCCGCCCGTACCCGGTCTGGAACAGCACATCTGGGTGCTGGCCGGGGCGCTCGCCGTGACGGCACAGGATGTCGAGCACCACCTCGGCAGCGGCGACTGTCTGCGGATGCGGGTGTGGGGCCCGACGCGCTTCCGGTGCGCGGGCGAGGAAGAGGCGCGCTATGTGCTGGCGGTGGTGCGGCCGTGATCGCGACGCCGATGGACGAGGCCCGACTGACGGCGAACGTGGAGGAGTTGGCCGACCTGCTGATCGACACGGTCGACTCGGGCGCCTCGATCGGGTTCCTCGCACCGCTCGACCGCGCGCGGGCCGTCGCCTGGTGGAAGGAGCGTGCCGCCGCGGTGACCGCCGGAGAGCTCGCCGTGTGGACGGCGCGTGTCGAGGGCCGGACCGTCGGCACCGTCAGCCTCTCCTTCCCCGACAAACCCAACAGCCGCCATCGCGCCGAACTGGTCAAGCTGATGGTGCACCGGGACGCGCGCGGGCAGGGCCTCGGGCGCGCCCTCCTGACCACCGCCGAGCGGGCGGCCGCCGAGGCCGGCATCACCCTCCTCCACCTGGACACCGAGACCGACAGCCCCGCCGAACGCCTCTACCGCTCGACCGGCTGGACCCGGGCCGGGGTGATCCCCGACTACGCGGCGGACCCGTCCGGGGTGCTGCGGCCCACGACGCTCTACTACAAGCGGGTGGGCGCGGGCTCGGACGAGCGGGAGACGGGCGTGGAGGAGGAGGCGGAGGCGACCGCGTAGAACCGGAGGCGGCAGCGGGAGAACCGGCAAAAAACGCTCTCACCAGGTGATTGTCAGTGCCATTGGCTACGGTGCCTGTCATGCCGGACGCCGAAGACGTACGCCGTATCGCCCTGTCCCTGCCGGACACGACGGAGAAGATCGCCTGGAACATGCCCACGTTCCGGGTCGCGGGGAAGATGTTCGCCACGCTGCCCGAGGACGAGACCTCCATCGCCGTGCGCTGCCCCAAGGAGGAGCGCGACGAACTGGTGCTGGCCGAGCCGCGCAAGTTCTGGATCGCCGACCACGAGGCACAGTTCGCCTGGGTGCGGGCCCGGCTGTCCGCTCTGGAGGACGAGGGTGAGCTGCGGGACATCCTCGCCGACTCCTGGCGCCAGGCAGCCCCGCCGAGCCTCCTCGACGCCCACCCCGGGCTGGGGATGCCGGCCGCGGACTGAGGTCCTGCCCGTCCGGAGAAACGGATGCGCGACCACCGAGCCGAGTGCGGTATTGTTTCCTTGCGCGTTCGGCCAGGGGAAACCCCAGGTCAGACCGCATCGGGACGTGGCGCAGCTTGGTAGCGCACTTGACTGGGGGTCAAGGGGTCGCAGGTTCAAATCCTGTCGTCCCGACAACGCGAAGGGTCTTCGCGGGCGAGAGCCCGCGGGGCCCTTCTTCGTTTTGGGACGGCGTCTCGGGACGGCGTTTCGGGACGACGGTCGTCAAGCTCTTCGCCTACGCCAGGTACGGCTGGTCATGGGTGATCTGCGCGGTGACCGGGCTCAGTCCGATTCGGTGAAGCGGTCGAGCAGTGCGTCGAGGCCGACTGCGAGGCCCTCGGGTCCGCCCTGGGTGGCGAGTGCGGGGGCGATTTCCCTGAGGGTGGGCAGTTCTTGGGGTGGCATGCGGTGCAGTCCGAGGCGGAAGGCGGGGTCGGGCTCGTCGGCGTTGTCCACCATGGGCCGCAGTTCCGTGGAGACGTAGCCGAGGAGCCACGCGGTGAAGGCGCGGAACGCGGCGCAGGTGCGGGTCTCGTCCAGGCCGGCGTCGCGGAGGAGTGCGAGTACGCGCTCGTGATCCTTGAGGACGGCGAGGGGGCGCTGGGCGAGGGGGACCGCCAGCATGCGCGTGGTGAGCAGCGGGACTGCCTGGGGGTGGGTGAGGCAGACGTCGTAGGTCGCCCTGGCGATGCGGTGGAGTCCGCCGCGCCAGGCGGGCCGCCCGTCGCCCGGACCCGGCTCGGCGGCCAGCCGCTCCTCGAGTTCGAGGTAGAGGGCCTCGACCAGGCCGTCCAGCAGGCCGTCCTTGCCTTCGGCGTACCGGTAGAGCGCCATCGCCTCCACGCCCAGCTCGGCGCCGAGCTTGCGCATGCTCAGCGCCGACAGGCCCTCCCGGTCGACCAGTGCGAGGGCGCTGGCCAGGACGCGTTCCCGGCTAAGTCGCCCGTAACGGCCACGGTCGCTGGCGCGGCGTGCCGGGGTCGATCCGGTGCCCCTGGCCCGCTCTTTCGCCTCTTCCTTGGCCATGCCCGCCTCCAGAGGTCGGCTCGCGCCATGTCCGGGTTGTCCCGTGTTGACTTTATACGGGAGCGGGCTCAATGTGTAAGTATACGGCGTAAATATACGACATCGGAACGCCGAAACACCGGAGCCACGGCAGCGTCGTCCCCCCGTCGTCCCCCCGAGCGAGCCCACACCGGAGCGAGAAATGACAGTCCATCGCCTCCGACCCCGGCGGGAACCCGTCGACCGCCCCCGGCCCGCCCTGAACGCCGTGTCCAGCGCCGACGCCCTCCCCGCGGGCCGCGCGGACGCGAAGGACGTGCCCTTCGCCGTGACCCGGATCAGCCCGGAGGCGCGCGGAGCGGCAGCGCGGGTGTTCGCCTCGGGGTGGGTCACCACCGGCCCCGAGACGGAGCGCTTCGAGAACGAGTTCGCGGGATATGTCGGGGCCGAGCACGCGGTCGGGGTGAGTTCGTGCGCGGCGGCGCTCGAACTGGCGCTGCGCGCACTGCGGCTGCCCCCCGGCGGGACCGTGCTGATCCCGGCCGTGACCTTCTGCGGTGCGGCCCAGGCGGTCCTGCACGCCGGACTGCGGCCCGTACTGGTCGACGTCGATCCACGCACCGCGATCCCCACCGCGGCCACCGTGGCCCACGCTGCCAGGGCCTGCGGATGCCCCCGGGCGATGATGGTCCTGCACTACGCCGGCGCCCCGGCACCGGTGGCCGAACTGGCTCGGGCGGCGCGGCTGCCCCTGACGCACGTCATCGAGGACGCCGCGCACGCGCTCGGCACCTCCGTGGGCGACCGGCGGGTGGGAAGCCTGTCGAGAGCGACCTGTTTCAGCTTCTACGCCACCAAGAACCTGCCCATCGGCGAGGGCGGCATGGTCACCACCGACGACGCCGCACTCGCCGGGCTGGTCCGCCGTGGCCGGCTGCACGGCATGTCCGCCGACGCCTGGGCGCGCGACCTGCCGGGCGGCAGCTGGCGGTACACCGTCGACGAGGCCGGCCTCAAGGCGAACATGACCGACGTACAGGCCGCCGTCGGGCGGGCTCAGCTCCGGTACCTCGATGAGTGGCAGCGGCGTCGACACGCCCTGGCCGCGCGCTACGACGCGGCCCTCGGCCAACTGCCCGGGCTCGCCCCGCTGGAGCCCGCCACCGCGGGGCGCCACGCCCGCCACCTCTACGTGGTGCGTGTCCTGCCGGAGCACGGGACCGACCGTGACGAACTGATCTCGCGGCTCGCCGAGCGCGGCATCGGCACCTCGGTCCACTTCATCCCGCTGCACCACATGCCGTACTTCCGGCGCACCGCGCTCATCCCGCCGAGCGGCCTGCCCGGCGCCGACGCGCTCTTCCCCCAGCTGCTGTCCCTGCCCCTCTACCCGGACCTCACCGAGCAGGCCGTCGACCGCGTCTGCGAGGAGCTGACCCGGCTCGGGTCCGTCGCGAAGCGCACGTCGTCCGCCCTAAGCACGGCCACGCTGATGGACGGCGCCGGCCAAGCGGGGCCGCCCCGACCGGACTCCGGTCCACGGCACTCCGATCTACGGCACTCGGGTGCGCGACATCCCGCCCCGCCGACGCGGCGGCCCACCGGACTGCGCACGCTCGTCATAGGCGCCGGGGAAGCCGGGCAGGCGCTCGCCCGGGATCTCGCGCACACCCCACAGTTCGGGCTCGACCCCGTGGGCTTCCTGGACGACGACGAGGTCAAGCGCAAGGCCCGCGTCATCGGTGACCTGCCCGTACTCGGAGGGCTCGACGACACCGGGCCGGTCGTCTCCGCCCACCGGGTCGAAGCGGTGGTCGTGGCCATCCCCGGCCTCGCCGCGGACCGCTTCCGCCGCGTGACGCGAGCCGCGGAGGCCGCGGGGACGTGCGTGCGCTACCTGCCGTCCTTCATCGCCGCCCTCCGACGCGACGTGGTGGGCAGCGACATGCGGGCGATGGACGTGCACGCGCTGATCGGGCGCGCCGAGATGCATGTGGTGAGCCCCGAAGCGGGCGCCACGGTCGCCGGCCGCCGGGTCCTGGTGACCGGCGCCGGCGGCTCGATCGGCAGCGAACTGTGCCGTCAGGTGCGCGCCTTCGGCCCGCGCCGTCTGTTCCTGCTCGACCACGACGAATCGAACCTGCACCAGCTCGAACTGGGGCTCTACGGCGACTCCCTGCACGTCGACGACGTGGTGATCTCGGACATCCGGGACCGCTCCCGGATCGACCAGATCTTCCGCGAACTGCGTCCGGACGTCGTCTTCCACGCGGCCGCCCACAAGCACCTGCCGCTTCTCGAACTGCACCCGTGCGAAGCCGTGAAGACGAACGTCCGCGGCACCGAGAACCTGGTCCGTGCCGCGGCGGCGGCCGGCACCAGCCGGTTCGTGCTGATCTCCACCGACAAGGCCGCCGACCCGGTGTCCGTACTCGGTGCCACCAAGCGGCTGGCGGAGCTCATCGTGCAGCAGGCCCAGCTGGACGCCCCGCCCGGCACCGTGTTCAGTGCCGTCCGGTTCGGCAACGTACTCGGCAGCCGCGGCTCGCTGCTGTCGGTCCTGGCGGAGCAGGTCGGCTCGGGCGCCCAGGTGACCGTCACCCATCCGGACGCGACCCGGTTCTTCATGACCGTCGAGGAGGCGGTCGGGCTGGTCCTGGAAGCGGGGCGCATGGCACGGGGCGGCGAGGTGCTGGTCCTCGACATGGGCCGCCCCGTGCGGATCGTCGACCTGGTCCGCGAGTACGCCCGCGCCGTGCACGTGCCCGACGTGGACATCCGCTTCACCGGCCTGCGCCCCGGCGAGAAACTCAACGAGACGCTCTTCGCGGAGCAGGAGCGCCTCGCCCGCACCTCGCACGCACGCATCCTCGCCGCGACCCCTGTCACCGCCTCGGCAGCGCCGATCAGCCTGCTCCCCGCCCTGTACGACGTCTCCGAGCGCAACGACACCGTCGGGGTCCGCCGGATCCTCGCCGACCTGCTCCCGGGCTTCCCGGCGCTCCCGTCCGCCGATCAGCGGCACGCCGGACTGGCCGACCCGTACCCGGACGGCTTCTGATGTCCGCGCACCGCGAGTGGCCGGGCTGGGAGCCGCGACAGAGCGTCCGGCACCGCCGCCGGCTCCTGGCCAGAGTGCTGGTCCTCGGGCTCGTCATCCTCCTCGTTCTCCTGGGGTTCGGCGCCGGCGGCCTGTGGTGGGCCACCGATCACTACGGCGACCAGGTCGCCCGGATACCCCATGCCTTCCCCGAGGGTCCGCGACCCGAGAAGACCGAGGGAACGACCTTCCTGCTGGCCGGCGTCGACAGCCGCTCGAAGACCCCGACCACCGGGAAGGACGCGACAGCCGCGCTGTGGAAGTACGGCGCCCAGCGCAGCGACACGCTGATGCTGGTCCATCTCGGTCCCGACGACCGCACGGCATCCGCGGTGTCGATCCCCCGCGACAGCTGGGTGCCCGTCCCCGGGCACGGCCACGCGAAGATCAACGCCGCGTTCTCCTGGGGCGGCCCGGCCCTCCTCGTCCAGACGGTCGAACAGCTCACCGCCGTGCGGATCGACCACTTCGCCGTCATCGACTGGCACGGCTTCCGGTCGCTCACCGACGCGGTCGGGGGTGTGCGGATCATGGTCCACGAGGATGCGTACGACCCGGAGCAGCGGCGGCACTTCACCGCGGGCACCCACACCATGAACGGCACCGAGGCGCTCGCCTACGTCCGTCAGCGCCACGGACTCCCCGGCGGTGAACTGGACCGGATCAAGCGCCAACAGCAGTACCTGCGCAGCCTCGTCGGTGAGATCCGCGCCAGCGCCACCAGTCCTCTGAGGATTCCCCGAACGCTCGACGCCCTCACCCACGCGGCCAGCGTGGACGACCAGTTCTCCAACGCCGACCTGCGCGGCCTGGTGCTCGGCCTGCGCCATCTGAACGCCGCGGATGTCTCCTTCGCCACCGCACCGATCGTCCGGTCGGACCTGATCGACCGGCAGTACGTGCTGATCCTCGACCGGAGCGGGCTGCGCACGCTCTGCCGGAGCATGACGACCGGCCATCCGCCCGGCACCGGAAAGTGAGGCGGGCCCGTGCGCCTCAGCCGTCAGGCGCTGCGACCTTTCCGTCCAGCGGCCGCACCGGAGACAGCCGGGCGGACCGGACCGGCCGACCCGCACGGCACCACGCCCGGCGCACCGGCACGGCGCCTCTTCCCGGGCATGGGCTTCAGCGCGCTGGCACAGATCGCCCCCCTGCTCACCAACCTGGCACTCACGCCCTACCTGATCCACCACCTGGGGCTCGACCGCTTCGGCGTGTGGTCACTGATCCTGGTGTTCCTGGCCACACTCTCCGTGCTGGACGGCGGCATCGGCGCCTCGCTGGCCCGCTTTCACGCCTACCACGGAGCCCGCGGCGACAAGGACGGCAGCGGCCGGCTGGTCGTCGGCTCGCTCGCGGTCTTCGTCGCACTCGGCGGGCTCGTCACCGGGCTTGGCGCGCTCCTCGCCCCCGTCCTCGTCTCGTCGCTCGACATAGCGCCGCATCTGAGGGAAGAGGCCCACCACCTGCTGATGGCCCTCGGCCCCCTGCTCACCCTCGCCCTGGCCGCCAACTCCGCCATCGCGCTGCTGCAGGCCAACGCCCGCTTCGCGAGCCTCGCGGCCGTCAGCGGCGGGTCCTGTCTGGTCTACGGCGCGGCCGTGGTGACGATGATCGACAACGGCACCGACCTCACGCTGCTCGCCCTGCTCACCGCGGGCCGGTATCTCCTCACCACGGTCGGCGGTCTGGCGGTCGGGAAACGGCACATCCGCATCCGGCGCCCCCTGCTGCCGCTGCGGGAGGAGCGCCGCGAGTTCACCGGCTACGCCTCCCGGATGCAACTGGCGGGGTTCACCGTCTTCCTCAACGGAGAGGTCGACGCCGTGGTGATCGCCGCGCTGCTGCCGGTGCGCTACGTCGGGATCTTCGCCGCCGGCTACCAGGCGGCCACCGCTCTGCGCAGCCTGCCGCTGTACGCGTTCCCCCCGATCCTGACCAGGATGACCCACGTCTACGTGGGCCACGGACTCCCCGGCGCGGTGCGGGAGTTCCACACCCTGCAGTTCCGCTGGCTGCCGGCCGTGCTGATCTACGGGGCGGCGACGACCGCGGCGGTGAGCCTGGCGGTACAGGTGTGGCTGGGCCCCGAGTTGGCGCTCAGCGGAGCGGTGGCCGCCGTCCTGCTGGCCGGATACGTGGTGCAGGTGGCCTTCACCGGGATGCGCACCTGCCTCGTCCGGGCCATCGGCCGCCCCGGACTGGAGACGCGCTACTCCTGGTGTACGACAGCTGTGAACCTCGTCCTCACAGTGCCGCTGACCATCGCGTTCGGGGTCGTCGGCGTCGTCCTGGCCACCTCGCTCGGGCTCGTGGCCGGCTCCCTGTACTTCGTCGTCCTGTGCCGACGACTGGCCGGCCTGCGCGAACAGCGCCTGCCGAGACGGTGGGTGCCGGCCACCGCGCTGGCCGTGACCACAGCCGTCGTCGGGGACCTGCTGGTTCTGCGGCTGGGATGGCACGGCGCGCTGCCGCTGCTGCTGGCCGGCCTGCCGGTGGCCGCGGGCCTGACCCTCGCCTGGCTGCTCATCGGCCGCGAACTCGTCAGCAGTCACCGCACCCGGGCGCACCGCACGCCCGCCTGAGGAAGGAGACATCATGACCGCAACGACCTCGCGGGGGCGTGGCGACGCCGGCCCCCGGCGCGTCCTGATCGTGGCTCAGCTCGACGGGTACGCCAACAGCGTCAAACCCCTGGCCATCGAGCGGTATCTGCGGGACCACGGTCATGACGTACACATGGCGGACACCTACTGCCTGGCGCGGGCGTCCAGGACCCCGGGCTCCCTCGGCCGACTGCTCCCGGGATCCCCGCGTCCCCTGAAGCTGATGCTCTACGCGAACGACGTCGCCTCCAAACTGCTCACCCGGCGATGGGGGTTCGGGCGCCGTCACCTCTCGCGCCACGTCCTGCTGACGGACCACCGGCTGCGCCGACGCATCCTCAGCCGCGATCTCGCGCTGGACGACTTCGACCTCGTCATCTGTGAAACCCCCTATGACGCGGGAGTGCTGAAGACGGCCACGTCCGCCCAGACCCTCTACGACTGTCCCAACCCCTGGGCCGACGAAGTGCTCAACGAGGGCAGGCTCACCGCCCGCCAACACCGGAAGTTCCGTCACTGGGAGAAGGACTTCCTCGAAAGCATGGAGTACCTGTCGTTCTCCTGGGAGACGTACGGCCGGTACGCGCAGGCTCAATACGGGCTCAGCGGGAACAACTTCCTCCAGCTCAACTGGGGGTGCACACCGTCACCCGAACGCGCGCGCTTCGCCGGACCGCCACGCGTGGCCTACCTCGGCTCGCTCGCCGGGCAATTCATCAACCTTCCCCTGCTCTCCCGGCTGACCCGGCTGTATCCGCACATCGACGTCTACGGCGGACCGCCGCCCGACCCGTCCCTGGGACTCAACTACCGCGGCTACGCGACCGCCGAGATCCTGCGCGACTACCAGTTCGGGCTGATCACCTGCACCCGGGACCCCATCCGCGAGGAAGGCTTCTCGGCCAAGCACCTGCACTACCTGGCGTACGGTCTGCCCGTCCTGGTCCCCGGCTGGCGGCGCAACCTCGACCTACTGCAGGGGTCGGTGCCCTATTCCGAGGATGATTTCGTCTCCGTGGTCGAGGCACTGAGCGACGAGGAGAAGTGGCGGACGGTCAGCGACAAGGCGTACGACCAGGCACGGCGGTTGGACTGGAACCGAACCCTGCAGCCGTTGGGGCGACTGCTGGACGGACTGCCGGAGGACAAGGGACGGGGTCGGGCACGAGCTGTCACCGGCCAGGTCTGACTCCGACACCCGAGGCCAGCGAGTCGAACCCCTGTCGGGCAGCGCGTTGCAGAGCGAGGGGAAGCCACCGGCATGCAACGGACTTGGCCCGGCTCAGGCCCCTGCTCGTGATCGCGTCCGCCAGCGTCGCGGAACGAGCTCTGCGATGTCGTACAGCCGAGTACGCAGCACGCTTTTGAGGTTGTGGATGACGGCTCGCCAGTCGCGGACGTGTTCAAGCATCTCGGTGGTCACGACGACGCCGAACGATTCGGTGCCGAATCGTTCAACAGCCGGACCCAGCGATTCCGCAATTCGCCGGATGGTGCCATTGACGTCACACGAACCGACTTCCAGTACCGACTGACCGGAAATATCCGCCCGGCTCGGGTGAGATCGTGCAAATTCGATGCATCCGCTAGTGCACATGTCGTCTCCTCGACGTTTCCGGCCGGCGACTGTAGTTCTGCCGCAACACGGTGACCACGTATTGCGCGTACCACCGGAATGCCGCTACGACGGCGCGGAGTTCATGTCCCCTTCTCCTTGCCAGGGCGAGCGCGATCCGGCAAGGGAATTCAATGAGAAGCGTCATGGCCGTCAGGGCCAGAGTCCGCCGGCGCGGCCAGTACAGTCGGGCGAATTCCGTCCTGCTGCGCAGGACGTGGAAGAGGCGGGGGCCCAGGACCTGTGACGAACTCACATTGCCCTTGTGGATCACGGGGGCATCCGCGAGGTAATAGCTGAGAAACCCCGCTCTTCTGGCCCGGTATGCGAGCTCGATCTCCTCGTAATAGAGGAAGAAGCGTTCGTCGAAGCCTCCCAGGTCCTCGAACAACGGCCGCCGCATGAGGAAGAAGGCGCCGATCACATGGTCCACCGGTTGGCTTTCCCTGAGCTCGTCGACCGAGATCCACTGTCTCGGGGCGAGGGAGGGGAGCAGTTGGGCGACACCCGTGGCCTTCGCCAGGAACATCGACAGTCGGGGAAACCGGGAGCACGACGGCTGGAGCCTCCCGTCGTCACTGATCATCTGTCCCCCGCAGATACCCACGCGCGCCGCCTCGGGGAGGGCCAGGAAACCGAGGACCCGGTCCAGTGTCTCCGGAAACAGCGTCGTGTCCGGGTTGAGGAACAGCACGAAGGGTGCCGTCCCCTCTTTGGCGCCCTGGTTGCACGCGGTGGCGAATCCGTGATTCTCGGCGTTGTGAATGACGTGCAGGGGGAGCGGCAAGTCGGCGGTCCGGTCGGCGGATCCGTCGCTGGACGCGTTGTCCACCACGGTCACCGAGTCCAGCGTGAAGGCCGCGTGCCGGGAGGCCACGAGGGAGAGCAGGCAGTTGCGCAGGTACGCGCCCGTGTTCCAGTTGACCACCACGATGTCGAGGCCGGGCAGGGGGCCCTTTGCCCCGACGGACGGTGAAACGGACGGGGAAGGAGCGGGGCTCGTCCTGTTCCCCGCCGACATCTGCCGCACCATGACCTCAGCCTTCCTGGCAGGCGGCTAGTGGGCCCGCACCCGCCGCCGTACGTTGCGCGCGGCGTCCAGGAGGGCGGGCGGGGTCACGCGCTCGACAGTCCTGCGGGTGCGCCTCTGGCGTTCGCCCGGACGCCGTTGATAGAGGGTGCTGTGCTCGGAACTGCGTTCCTCCGCCGGGCGGCCGTTGCTGTAGTAGTAGAGGGCGAGCGAGCGCCGGGTCCGATCGGGCGGGCAGGCCAGCGGCTCGGGGTGGCCGTGGTAGGCGAAGTCCGTCGTGGCGAAGACGACGAAGCGGTTGAAGACGGGAAGGACTTCCGTGACCGCGTGGGTCATCTCCCGGTCCCACAGTTCCAGAGCGCCCCCGTACGACTCCTGCCAGTTCCTGTTCAGGTAGACGAGGACGTTCAGCCGTCGGTCGAGGCGCAGTTTGGGCTGCCGGTTGAAGTCGGCGTGCACCTTGAGGAAGCCGCCCCGTTCGATCTGGTGCAGGCCCCCGCCCTCGAAGTACGGGTCCGGTACGAGACCGTCGATTCCGGTCAGCCGTTCCAGGAAACCGAGGAAGGCCGCACCGTTGAACTCCGCCAGCAGATGACGTGTGAACTCCCCGAAGAGCGCGTCCCCTTCACTGGCCAGCTTCTTCGAGGTGGACTTGTCGAACTGCTTCCAGGGGCCGTCGCCGGGCCGGGGGAACTCGGCCACGACCTGGTCCAGGACCCACTCGGGCAGGAAGTCGTCGATGACGACATGGGGGAAGGGCTCGGTGCCGCGGAAGCGGTCGCGAGACCGGTCGGCCAGCGGGAGCAGGTGGTCGTCCGAGAAGTGGTACGGCTCAAACATCGCTCATCATCCTTGGCTTCGAGGGGTGTTGGTGTCCGGTTGCGCCGACCCGGCCCCGCGTCGCGGCCGGCAGGACCGTGGCCGCGACGAGTGCGAAGGTCAGCGAATTGCTGATGCCGAAGGACCAGGGGCGCTCCAGCACGGAGGCGAGCACCACGGGCAGCAGGACGCAGCTCGCGGCCGGAAATCCCCGGGTGCCGCCCCGGAACAGCAGGTACGCCAGCAGGGCGGCGAACAGGAGCAGTCCGATGATTCCGCCCGCGTACAGGACGTCGATCCACTGGTTGTGCAGCGAGGGCGAGGTCGCGGCGGGGATGTCGCCGCCTTGGTACTTGGCGGACCAGGCCTTGCCGCCGTACCCGAGGAGCGGAGAGCGCGTCCACTCGTCCTTGGCCTGGTCCCAGATCGCGGCACGCAGTCCGAGATCGCCGAAGCGCGCGTGGCGAATGGGCACCGCGAAGCCGAGGAAGGTCGCCGCGGCGAGGGCCGCCCCGGCCAGGAGACCGCGGCCGGGTGACACGCCCGCGACCGGAGTCCTGGCGGACCGGTCGGGCAGCGTCGGCCGCAGCAGCGCCAGCAGGGCCACCGACAAGATCGCCGTGGCACCCGCCAGATAACTGCCGCTGGCGAGCGCCACGAAGGCGAGGTAGCAGGCCAGCAGGACGCGCACCTTGCCGCGCAGCCCCAGCCAGACGAAGGGGATGCACACCACCACCAGCAGGCTGAAGGTGTTCTCGTTGGTGAAGACGCCGGCGTAGAGGATGTTCAGGACGCTGCACGGGTCGTCGGCGCGGCAGGGACGTACGACGGTGGCCTGCTCGGCGAACGACTCGATGCCGCCCAGCACGGTGTACACCATCGCGACGGCGGCACCACCGAGCAACGCGGAGCGTCCGGGACGGGCCACCGCCGCCGCGAGCAGGGCCGCGAGCAGGGTGAACTCTCTCGGCGTCCACAGCGGTTGTCCGTGCAGGCCGTCGGAGGCGATCAGGGTCAGCACGATCACGGTCGCGATGAGGGGGGCCGTGTTGACCCGGGCCCGGGCGACCAGCAGTCGGCCGACGAGGAACAGCACACAGGCCGCGAGCATGAGGGAGTTCGTGACGAAGTCGATCCGGTTCACCCAGCTCGGGAAGCCGATCACCGTGTCGCCGAGGGGGTCCAGGCGCTCTTTACGGCCGCTGACGATCACATACGCCGTGGACGGCAGGTTGGCCAGGACCCCGATCAGCAGGACCAGGGTCGAGGTCAGATCCCAGTCGCCGAAGACGTGGGCCCTGCGCAGGGCGATCGTCCAGGGGATCAGGGACAGCAGGGTCAGGATCCCGATGATCAGTACCGAGGTGGACTGCTGTTGTGTCATCGGGAGCCTCCCGTCCCCCTACCGGCTGTGGCCGGCCGGGGTGCGTACGGCGTCGTGTGCGGGCGCCTCCCGGTCCGCGGACGCCGGAGCGGCATCGTCCTGTGCCATCGCGCGGCTCCGTCGCGGACCCCCGCGCCTGTCGGACGGCGCCGCGGTGACGACGGCACCGAGGGTGCGCGCCCCGACGGCGGCCAGGCTCTCGAGCGCGCCGCGTACCTGGCCGCACCGGGTCCTGCCGGCCCGGACCACGAGCAGGACCGCCTCCACCTCGGCGGCGAGGATCGCCCCGTCGGCGAAGGGCAGCAGAGGCGGGCTGTCCAGCACCACGAGATCCGCGTCCGCCTCCAGGGTGCGCAGCAACTGCCTCAGGTAGCGGGACGACAGCAGCGCGGCCGGGTCGGCCGTGGGAGTGCCGCCCGGCAGCACCGACAGCCGTCCGGCCTCCCAGGTCTGCACGGCCTCGGAGAGGGGCGCCCGGCCCGTGACGACGTCGGTCAGCCCAGGAGCCTCGCGCAGCCCGAGCGTCGCGGCCAGGCGCGGCCGGCGCAGGTCTGCCTCGACGAGCACGACGCGCCGGTCCGTGCGCGCGACGTCGACGGCCAGGTCGAGGGCGGTGTCCGCCTTGCCCTCACCGTGCACGGCGCTGGTGACGAGCAGTGAGCTCGGCATGCCGTCGTGGGGGAGGCGAAGGCGCGTCCGCAGCCGGCTGAGCGCTTCACCGCGCCGGGTTCTGCCGCCCTGGGGGCCGAACCTCGGCGTGCGGGGGGCGGGCTTGGGAAGGGCGCCCAGTGTCGTGATGCCCAGGCGGCTTCGGAGGTCGTCCGCCGAGCGGACCGCGGTGTCGAGCGAATTGCGCAGCACGGCTCCCGTGAGGCCGACGACGATGCCGGCGAGCAGACCGATCGCCACGTTCAGGGCCGGCCGCGGGCTCGTCGGCGAGGTCGGCGGCTCGGGATTGCCGACCACGCTGGCCTTGACCACCGGCGGCGCCGTCGCCGAGGCCGTCTCGATGCTGTCGATGTACTCGGTGAACCGGGCGGCCGTCTCGTCGGCGATCGCCTGGGCGCGACCGGGGGACCGGTCCGTCACCTTGATGTCGACCAGGGTGGTGTCGAGCGGCGCCTGCGCCGTGATCTTGTCGGCGAGCTGTTGCGGTGTCGTGTTCAGACCGAGTTTGTCGATGACGCCGCCCAGGATCGCGGGACTGTTCGCGATCTTCGTATAGGACTTGACCCGCTGCTGGGTGAACAGGCCGCCGGCGTACGCGTCGGCGCTGTTCCGGTCGTTGGTGGCGATGAAGAGCTGGGCCTTGGCCGTATAGGTGCGCGGCATGACGGCGGTCACGGCGACCGCCGCCGCCGCTCCCAGCAGGACGCACACCACGACGAACCGCCAGCGCCGACGCAGGACATCGACGTATTCACGGAGATCCACAGGAGCCCCCTCCTCGACTGGGGCGGGCGACTTGACCGTCCACCACGGTGAAGGCATATTCTTGTTTACGTCGTAAATGTACGTTATCAGCGTATTGCGCGGGATGTGAAGTCATGGACGGTCTGCTCGAACACTGCGCGATCACCCCCTACGGGCGGCGGACCGGCAGCTCACGGGTCCGCGTCTTCGAGTGGCTGGACCGCGTCGGCATCGACTTCACCGTCAGCAGCTACGCCTCGCTCCCCGACGCCACCCCGTCCCGGCTTGCCCGGCACCCCCTGGCCGTGGCCCGGGCGGAACTACGCCTGCACAGGCTCGCCGCCGCACGGCCGAGGCGCCTGCTGCTGCACCGGGAGGCGTCCCCGCTCAGCCGCGGCTGGTGGGAGCGGCGCCTGCTGGCGGGCGCGGAGTTCTCCGTGTACGACTTCGACGACGCCCTGCAGTGGGACCGGGGTGCCGGAGGCGTGGCGCGCAGACTGGCGCCCAAGGCCGACAAGGCGCGCACCGCCGTACGGCACGCCGACCGCGTCATCGCGGGCAACGACATCCTCGGGGACTGGGCCGCGCAACACCACGGCGACGTCGTGGTGATCCCCAGTTGCGTGGCGCCGGGGGACTACACGCCGAAGGCCTCCTACGCGCTGCACGACCCACCGCGGCTGGGCTGGATCGGCTCCCGCGGCAACGAGGCCTACCTGCTCCTGGTGGCCGGCGCCCTGGAGGAGATCCACCGCCGCAGCGGCGCCCGGCTGACGCTCGTCGGTACCACGCGGCCTTCGCTGGGCCGTCTGGAGGCCATCATCGACCGCGTCGCGTGGACCCCGTACAACGAGCGGACCGCGCTGGCCGACATCGACGTCGGGCTGATGCCCCTGCCCGCGACCGCCTACAGCCTGGGCAAGTGCGGCTACAAGCTGCTCCAGTACGGCGCCGCCGGGGTGCCCTCGGTGGCCACACCGATCGGGGTGAACGCGGACATCCTGCGCCGGTTCCGGATGCCGGCCGCCCGCGGCGACGGCGAGTGGGCCGAAGCGGTCCAGGGGCTGCTGGACGTCTCGGACACCACTCGCGAGCGGCTGGGACGCGACGCCAGGGCCGTCGTCGAGCGACGGTACTCCTACGACGCCTGGCTCCCGCGGTGGACGGCGGCTCTGGAACTTTCCAGGACGGCGCCATGACCGCGGCGACCGGCGAGGGGACAGGTGAAGGGACACCCGCCATGGACACCACCGCTCACGCGCGGCCGCCGGTTCTTCGGCAGCCCATGACACCCGTCCGCCTCACCCGCCCCCGCCGTGCCCTCGACATCGTCGTGTCGCTGCTGCTGCTCACCCTCCTGTCGCCCTTGCTGCTGTTCCTGGCCGTTCTGGTGCGTGCCACGAGTGGTGGGCCGGCGCTCTTCCGGCAGCGGCGGATGGGGGAGGGGGCAAGGGAGTTCACCCTCTACAAGTTCCGCACCATGCGGCGGGACGCCGCGGGTCCCGGGCTCACTGCCGGCTCGGACGCGCGGGTGACCGGCACCGGGCGCCTGCTCAGACGCTTCGGTCTGGACGAACTGCCGCAGTTCTTCAACGTCCTGCGCGGGGACATGACGCTGGTGGGCCCGCGCCCGGAGGGCACCGCACTGGCCCTCCGCTATCCGCCCGAGTGCCAATGGGTGTTCCGTCACCGCCCCGGGCTCACGGGCCCCTGCCAACTGCGGTCACGCGCCGACGCGATGCTGCTCGACGGCAGGACGGACCCCGAGAGGTACTACCTGGAGGTCATGGTTCCGCGCCGGGCCGCGATGGACGCGGAGGTCCTGGCGCGCCTCACCCCGGCCACCGTGCTGCTCTTCGTCGTCCGCACGCCGTGGTACCTGGTGTCCGCCGCGTGGGAGGGATCCCGCAGGTCCGCCGGCCGGTCGGGCGGGGACGCCGAAGAGGGCACGGGGGGAGGCCGGTCCTGATGCGTGCCGTCGTGACCGGGGCGGCCGGGTTCATCGGCTCCCATCTGTGCGCACACCTGCTCTCCCACGGCGACGACGTGCGAGGCGTCGACGCCGTCACGGACTTCTACGATCCCGCGCGCAAGTGGGAGAACCTCTCCCCCCTGCTGGGCCGGGACCGGTTCACCTTCCGGCAGGACGATCTGCTGACGGCCCCCCTGGAGCCGCTCTTCGCCGACGCGGACGCGGTCTACCACCTCGCCGGACAGCCCGGCGTCCGCTCCTCCTGGGGCGCGGACTTCGCCCTCTACGTGGAACGCAACATCCTGGCCACCCAGCGCGTCCTGGAGGCGGCCCGCGACAGCGGACTGCCACGGCTCGTGAACGCCTCCAGCTCGTCGGTCTACGGCAACGCCGAGACGTACCCGACCAGGGAGACGGCACGTCCCGGACCCGTGTCGCCGTACGGCGTGACCAAACTGGCCGCGGAGCACCTGTGCGAGACGTATCGCACCGCCTTCGCCGTGCCGGTCGTCTCCCTGCGGCTGTTCAGCGTCTACGGCCCCCGGCAGCGACCCGACATGGCGTTCTCCCGGTTGCTCACGGCGGCCTTCACCCGGCGGCCGTTCGTCCTCTACGGAGACGGGGAGCAGAGCCGCGACTTCACCTATGTCACGGACGTGGTCACCGCCATGCGCCAGGCCGCGCTCTCCTCGTGGAGCGGTGTGGCCAATGTGGGCGGCGGCTCCGAGGTGACGATGAATCAGGTCGTCGGCCTGCTTCGGCTGTTGGGGGCCTCCGTGCAGGTGGTGCGGGTACAGGGGCGGCCGGGTGACGCCCGTAGGACCGCCGCCGACATCGCCCTCGCCCGCGAGGCCTTCGGCTACCGGCCGACGACGGGCGTACGGGACGGACTCGCGGCGATGGTGGCGGCCGCACGTGTGGGCCGGCCGGTACCGGCCGTGTGACCGCAGCCGTATGGCCGCCCAGGGGTCGTGTCAGACCTGCGCCCCGCGGTAGTAGGCGACGATCTCCCTCGCCGACATCTCGTCGTCCCGTTTGCGGCCGAGGAAGTAGTAGGCGGCGGCGTCGTCCATCGCGTAGCTCGCCGGCACGAGGCGGTCCAGCCCCCGCAGCCAGAACAGCAGCCCTCGCGCCGCGCGGCCCGCGAGGGCGGAGCGTGTCAGCCCGCGCACCAAGTGGTCCGCGCTCCACAGCAGTTGGGTACCGGGGCCGGCGACGGGACCGGCGCCGAGTTCCTGGAAGCGGCGGAAGAGATAGCGGTGGCCGCTGGCGGTGAAGCGGGTGAAGTCGTGGGCACCGGCGTGTACCTGCTGCAGGAAGGGGGTCTCGGCGTAGACGAGTCCGTCCTCCTTCAGCACCCGGTGGACCTCCGCGACGACCCGGGCCGGATCGAGCACGTGCTCCAGCACCGCCTGGACCACCACCGCGTCGACGCTCGCCGGGGGCAACGGGATCTGGTGGGCGTCCGCGACCAGCTGCGTCACGGCGCTGGCGACGATGTCGAACCCGATGACCTGGACGCGCGGATCGCGGTAGACGGCGTCCACGCCGTTGCCGACGGTGGCCCCGCCCACGACGAGCAGCCGCGGCGCGCGGCCGGGCAGGCCGCGCAGCAGCAACTCGACGTTCCGGGCCGCCACATGGTTGGGCGGCTTGAACACGCGGCGCAGCGGGGCGGGAAGTGCGTCGGCGCCGCCACGGCGCGGCCTCGCGGGATCCGTGCCGCCGGCCGCCGCCAGGGCCGCGTCGCGGTCCACGACGCTGCGCTCGAAGTCGACGAGGACCGGCCACCGGCCGACGACGGGAAAGGCCAGGTGGGCGTGGTAAAGGCAGTCGGGGTCGGTGCAGTTGAAGCCCTTGGGCCGCCCCGCCAGCGGCGCCCGACAGCGCGGGCAGACCAACAGGGGCTCGATCGCCTCTACGTCCGCCAGGACCATGGGCTCTTCTCCTGCCGTCTGCCGTCTGCCGTCTGCCGTCTGCCGTCTGCCGTCTGCCGTCCGCCGTCCGCGGACAGGCGTCCTGTCCATTCTCTGATGAATTGACCTGATGTGCCCAAAGGGTGATGATGTACGTATACGACGTAAATATACGGCAATGGGTGATCGGCCATGTGGAACGCGACGCTCGTGACCGGCTCGGGGCGGTCCGACGGCCAAGTGGCGAGCTGGCCCGCGTCGCCGCCGCAGGTGACACCGGCGGCCACGCTGCCTGCGCCGCCGGTGCTGCCTCGCATCAAGGTCCTGCACGTCGTCACCCGCTTCGTGGCGGGAGCCGGCGGCAACACGCTGCTGTCGGCCCGGGGCATGGACCCCGAGCGGTACGAGGTGTGGATCGCCGGGGTCCCGGGGGGCGACCTCTGGGACCGGGCCCGCGCCGCCGGTCTGCGCACCGTCCAGATACCGGGCTTCCGGCACACCCTGACCCCCGCGGACCTGCTGGTGCTGGGGCGGCTGGTGCGCCTCATCCGGCGCGAGCGGTTCGTCGTCGTGCACACCCACTCGGGCAAGGGCGGATTCCTGGGACGGGCCGCCGCGCGGCTGTGCCGTACGCCGGTGGTGGTGCACACCTTCCACGGCTTCAGCTTCCACCCGTACATGTCCCGCCCCAGGCGCACCCTGTACCGCCGACTGGAACGGACGACGCGGCGATTCACCCATGCCTTCCTCGCCGTCTCACCGCGGGTTGCCGAGGAGGCGGTCGCGGAGCGCCTCGCCCCGCCGGGCCGGGTCCACGTGGTGCCGTCGGCGGTGGACCTGGAGCACATACCCGAGCGGTTCGACCCCGCCGCCCGCAGAGTGCTCGGCGTCCCCCGCGAGACGCCCCTCATCGGCACCGTGGGCCGGCTCGACGCCCAGAAGGCGCCCCACGACTTCGTCCGGATGGCCGCCGCGATCCGTGCCGTACGCCCCGACACCGCGTTCGTCATGATCGGCGACGGGCCGCTGGAGGACGAGGTCCGGCGGCTCGCCGCCGATCTGGACGTCGACGTGATCTTCACCGGCCATCGGCCGGACGCGTCCTGGCTGGTGGCAGGAGTGGACGTCTTCGTGACGACCTCGCTGTACGAAGGCCTGGGCCGCGCCCTCACCGAGGCGCTGGCCACCGCCCGCCCCGTCGTCGCCACAGCCGTCAATGGCGTGCCCGACCTGGTCGAGCACGGTGCCACGGGCCTGCTCGTGCCGCCCCGCGACCCGGAAGGCGAGGCCCGCGCGGTCGGCTGGCTGCTCGACCACCCGGGGGACGCCGCCGAGATGGCGCGGCAGGGCCGTCAGCGGGTGCGTACGTCCTTCCACCCCCGGGCCATGTGCGCGGCCGTCGACGCCTGCTACCGCGAACTGCTCGGCCTGCCGCCCCTCCCGGCCCGCGTACCCGCCGTTCCCTCGTGATATCTCTCGGACCACGTCCCCATGGAGACCACCATGCGTCTGACAGTCATCGGCACCGGCTACGTCGGAGCGGTCCACGCCGCCTGCATGGCGGACATCGGGCACGAGGTCCTCGGCGTCGACGTCGACGCGGAGCGGATCGCCGCGCTCGCCGGCGGGCGGTCGCCCTTCTACGAGCCCGGCCTCTCCGAGATGCTCATGAAGGCGGTGGCCCTGGGCAGGCTGGGCTTCAGCACCTCGCCGGCCGAGGCGGCCCGGTTCGCCGACACGCACTTCATCTGCGTCGGCACCCCGCAGCACCCCGGCTCGGACGCCGCCGATCTGCGTCATGTCGAGGCCGCCGTCGACGGCCTGGCGCCGCATCTGCGCGACAGCGGGTACGAACGGGTCCTGGTGGTCGGCAAGTCCACCGTGCCGGTCGGTACGGCGGACCGCCTGGCCGGGCGGCTGCGCGCGGTGGCTCCGGGCGCCGAACTCGCCTGGAACCCGGAGTTCCTCCGTGAGGGCTGCGCGGTCCAGGACACCCTGCGGCCGGAACGCGTCGTGGTGGGCTCGTGCGCGGAGTGGGGCGAGGCACGGCTGAGGGAGATCTACGCACCCCTGCTGGGTGCCGGAACCCCGTTCATCGGCACCGATCCGGCCACCGCCGAACTGGTCAAGCTGGCGTCGAACTCCTTCCTCGCCACCAAGATCTCCTTCATCAACGCCATGGCCGAGATCTGCGACGCCACCGGCGCCGACGTGCTCACGCTGGCGGAGGCGATGGGCCGTGACTCCCGTATCGGCCCCTGCTTCCTGGCCCCCGGACTCGGCTTCGGCGGCAGCTGTCTGCCCAAGGACATCCGGGCCTTCGCCACCCGCGCCGAGGAACTCGGCCGGGGCGAGTCGGTGGCCTTCCTCCGCCAGATCGACGAGATCAACACGCGCCAGCGCGCCCGCACCGTCGACCTCGCCCGACAGCTCGCCGGCGGAGGCTTCGAGGAGCGCAACGTCGCGGTCCTGGGGGCTTCCTTCAAACCCCGCAGCGACGACGTACGGGACTCGCCCGCGCTCGCGGTCGCCGACGCGGTCCGGCGCCGGGGAGCCCAGGTCCGCGTACACGATCCCGAGGCGGTCGACAACGCCCGGGCCGCATACCCGGCGCTCCAGTTCGCCCTGGACGTGACCAAGGCGTGCGAGCAGGCCGATGTGGTCCTGCATCTCACCGAATGGCCGCAGTACCAGGAGCTCGACCCCGCCGCCCTCGCCGCGGTGGTGCGTGTCCCGGCCGTCGTCGACGCGCGCAACACCCTCGACGCGGCGGCCTGGCGCTCGGCGGGATGGACGCTGCGCGCGCCGGGCCGTCCGCGGCTCGGCTGACCGGGAGGAGGATCCCATGCGTGTCGTGGTGTCCGGTGGAGGCGGCTTCCTCGGATCGCATCTGTGCGAGGCGCTGCTCCGCAGAGGCGACAGCGTCCGCTGCCTGGACAACTTCACCTCCAGCAGCTCGGCCAACGTCGCCCCTCTCCTGCGCGAGCCCGGCTTCGAGTGCATCCCCTGCGATGTCACGGTCCCGTTCAGGGTCTCCGGGAGCGTCGACGCCGTCGTCCATCTCGCCAGTCCCGCTTCGCCGTTCGACTACTGCCGTCTGCCGCTGGAGACGCTGGCCGCCGGCAGCCGGGGCACGGAGAACATGCTGCGGCTGGCGGTCCGCCACCGGGCCCGTTTCGTCCTGGCGTCCACCAGCGAGGTCTACGGCGATCCCCGGGTGCATCCCCAGGACGAGGACTACTGGGGGAACGTCAATCCCATCGGACCCCGCAGCGTCTACGACGAGGCCAAGCGTTTCGCCGAGGCCCTCACCATGGCGTACCGGCGCAGCCAGGGCACCGATGCCGGGATCGTCCGGATCTTCAACACGTACGGCCCCCGCATGCGCGCGCACGACGGCCGCGTGGTCTCCACCTTCATCCGGCAGGCCCTCCGGGGGGAAGCACTGACCCTCTTCGGGGACGGCGGCCAGACCCGGAGTTTCTGCTACGTCGACGACATGGTCCGCGGCCTGGTGGCGATGATCGACACGGATCAGCCGGGTCCCTTCAACCTCGGCAATCCGGGGGAGCGGACCGTGCGGGAACTCGCCGAGCTGGTGCTGCTGATCACCGGATCGGGCAGCGGTCTGCGCTTCCTTCCGCTGCCCGTCGACGACCCGGTCCGTCGACGCCCTGTCATCACCCGCGCGCGTGAAGAGCTCGACTGGCACCCGCGCGTGCCGCTGGAAGCAGGGCTGCGGCACACCGTCGACTGGTTCGCGTCGCAGCCGGACACCCTCGCACGGCCGCGGGAGCGATCCCCAGTGGGGCCGCCCTCATGAATCCTTGATCGCGTTGTCAGTGCAGCCTGCCACCATGCGGTCATGCTTCACGACGATTCTCCGCCCGCTCCAGAGGGGCGCCCGACGGGCCTCGCAGCCCGGCTGATGCGTGCGCTGACCGACCCGGAGGTCCGGATCGAGATCCCGTACGACGACCTGCCGCGCCTCTCAGACGAGGAACTCGGCACCCTGCTGGCCGAGGCCCAGGCCGTCCGCACCTCGGCGCCGCACGAGGCGAGGATGCTCGCCCTCGCGCTCGAAGGCGCGGCCAGGGACCGGCGGCCGCGCTACACGCCCGAGGCGTGCCGCCGGATGATCGAGGCGCTCACCGCGCGGAGCGAGGACCATGACCGGGTGGACCTGACGCCGGGCGTGCGGGCGCTGGAGCACCGCACGGGTCCGCTCACCGAGGTGGCCGGGGCGTTGCGCACCCTGGTCGCCTCCCTCCTGGCGAAGGACTCCGTACGGCAGTTGTACGCGCTGATCACGATCGCCGGACTCGGGGACGAGGCACTGCTGCCCGAGGTGGTGGAGCGCCTGTCCCGGGACCTGGGCCCCATCCTCGCGGACGAGATCGCGGTCGTCGCCGGCCTTCCCCGGGCCGAACGGACGCAGCTGTCCGAGACGTTCCGCGAACACCGGCACATCTCCCCGAACTCCCCCGCGGACGTGTGGTACCGGTCCGCGGAGAACCCGGCCTACGCCGCCTTCGCCCGCCGCGCGCTGGAGGCGGCGGCGGAGCGGGCGGAGGCGATCCGGGCGGGGGAGATCCCCTACCGCGCGGACAAGGCGTTCACGGACCGGGAGATCACCACACTCGGACAGGCCGCGCGGGTCGCCCTGCGACGGGACGAGCCCTGGCTGCCGGACCTGTTCGACCGGCTGCTGCCCGGCATCTCCGTCGCCCCGACGGCCGCCAGGACCCTGCCCTCGCAGGGACTCCTGTACGAACTGGTCCGCGCCGCCCAGGACTTCCCCACCCCCGAGCTGGTCACCGCGATACGCGCGGTGCGCGGGACCGTCCGGCACGCCGGGGTGCCCAAGCAGCTCGACAAGATGCTCAAGAAGGTCGACGCGGCCCTCGCCGAGCGGACCGACGTGGCGCTGCGGCTGCCGACCCTGGGCTTCGACGCCGACGGCGTCCTGCGCAGGGAGCTGGACGGCGGCTACGCGGCCGTCGTCACGGTCGCCGAAACCGCCACGCTCGTCTGGGAGAAGGACGGCCGTCCGCTGCGCGGAGTCCCCGCGCCCGTCCGCCGCGACCACGCCGGCCCGGTCAAGGAGCTGCGTGACCTGGTGAAGCGGGTGAACACCCAACTCCTCACCCTGACAAGGGTGTTGGAGGGCGGCTTCACCGTCGACGCCGTCCATCCCTACGGCTGGTGGCGCACCGGGCTCGCCGGGCACCCGCTCGCCCGCACCCTGGTACGCCGGCTGATCTGGGAGGTCGAGGTCGCGCCCGGCACCTGGCGGGCCGTACTGCCGGAGACCGACGAGCTGCCCGAGGCGCCCGAGGATGCCTCCGTGCGGCTGTGGCACCCGATCCGTTCGCGGCCGGACGCCGTGCGGGCCTGGCGGGACCTGCTCGTGGAAGGCCGGATCCGGCAGCCGTTCAAGCAGGCGTTCCGGGAGATCTACCTCCTCACGCCGGCCGAGGAGGAGACCCGCGTCCACTCCAACCGCTTCGCCGCGCACCTCGTGCACTACCGCCGGATGTTCGCCCTGTTCCGGGCCCGGGGCTGGGCGAGCGACCTGCTCGGTCCCTGGGACGCCGGCGAACAGGACGCGGCGGAACGGACCCTCGGGGCGGGGCGGTGGCGGGTCCGCTTCTTCCACGCGCTGGCGGACCGGGACGGCGAGGGTGCGCTGGCCACGACCGACCAGGTGCGCTTCGCCCGGCTGGTCGACGGCGACTGGCGGGAGGCGCCGCTCACCGAGGTGCCGCCGCTGGTCTTCAGCGAGGCGATGCGTGACGTGGACCTCTTCGTCGGCGTCACCTCGATCGCCGCCGACCCCCACTGGACCGACGGGGGCCCCACACGCGCCTACTGGGAGCGGGCGGGCTTCGCCGAACTGCCCGAGAGCGCCCAGGCGCGCCGTGACGTCCTCGAACGGATCCTGCCGCGTCTGAAGATCGCCGACCGGTGCGCGCTGGACGGCCGCTTCCTGGTCGTGCGGGGCACCCTGCGCACCTACAGGATCCATCTGGGGTCGGCGAACATCCTGATGGAGCCCGACGGCTCCTATCTGTGCATCGTCGCGGCGCGGGGGAAGGGCGAGGGCAAGGTGTTCCTGCCGTTCGAGGACGAGCGGTTGTCGCTGATCCTCAGCAAGGCGTTCCTCCTCGCCGACGACACGGGGATCACCGACAGGTCCATCCTCAGCCAGATCACCCGAGGTTCCTGAGACGGCGCCATGCCGGACCGACGACGGCATGGCGGGCGTGACGACGACGGCATGGCGGGCGCATTGCAAGGTCGTGAAGCGGTGCGGGGGAGCCTTGACCGGCCTCCGGGCGGATGCCCAAGCTCATGAACATCCCCCCAGCCCCGCGAAGGGATCCACCATGACCACCACCGCGCCCGCCCCCACCACCGCCCTCACCGTGGAGCGCATCGGCGGCCGTATCGGCGCCGTCATCTCCGGCGCCCGCCTCGGCGGCGACCTGGACGCGGCCACCGTGGCCGCGATCCGCGCCGCGGTCCTGGAGCACAAGGTCGTCTTCTTCCGCGACCAGCACCACCTCGACGCCGACGGCCACGAGGCGTTCGCCCGGCTGCTCGGCGAACCGGTCGCCCATCCGACCGTGCCGTCCGTCGACGGCAAGTACGCCTTCGCCGTCGACAACGACCACGGCGGCCGGGCCAACCAGTGGCACAGCGACGTCACCTTCGTGCCCGCCTTCCCGGCCTTCTCCGTGCTGCGCGCCGAGGTCGTCCCGCCCTACGGCGGCAACACCCTGTGGGCCAACACGGCCGCCGCCTACGCCCATCTGCCCGCACCGCTGAAGACCCTGGCCGAGAGCCTGCGCGGGGTGCACACCAACGACTACGACTACGCGGCCTCGCGCCCGGACGCCCCGTCCGAGGAACTGCGGCAGCACCGGCAGATCTTCACCTCCACCACGTTCCGCACCGAGCACCCGGTGGTGCGCGTGCACCCCGAGACCGGCGAACGGGTCCTGCTGCTCGGCAGCTTCCTCCAGCGGCTCAGCGGGCTGCGCAGCGGCGACTCCCGCGCGATCGCCGGCGTCCTCCAGTCGCATGTCGAACGGCCGGAGAACACCGTGCGCTGGCAGTGGCGCGTCGGCGACGTCGCCCTGTGGGACAACCGCGCCACCCAGCACTACGGCGTCGACGACTCCGACGACCACCGGCGCGTCCTGCGCCGCGTCACCGTCGACGGCGACGTCCCGGTCGGCGTGGACGGCCGCCGCTCCACGCTCCTGGCACCGACCTCGGTGCCGGAACCCTCGTACGGGATCGCCTCCGGCGCCTCCACCGACGGCGGGCTCGCCGAGGCCTGAGTCACTCCAGGCCGATGCGCGCGCCCGGCCCCAGGGGCAGGTCGAAGCCGTAGAAGATGCCCAGGATCGCCAGCCAGACCAGCAGGAAGGGCACGGTGAAGATGGCCAGGCGGGCGATCAGCGTGCCCAGCCGGGCGTCGGGTTCATAGCGGCGCGGCAGGGCCAGCAGCAGGAACACGTACGGGTTCATCGGGGTGATGATGCCGGTGGCCGAGTCGCCGATGCGGAAGGCGGCCTGGCTGAGGGCCGGGCTCATGCCGAGCAGCATGAACGCCGGCACGAAGACCGGGCCGACCAGCGACCACAGCGCCGACCCGGAGACGATGAACAGGTTCAGACAGGCCGCCAGGAGGACGAACGCGACCAGCGCCCAGAAGCCGGTGAGGCCGATGGAGTCGAGCCCGGCCGCCGCCTTCACGGCGAGCAGGACTCCCACGTCGGACCAGTTGAACAGGGCGATGACCTGCGCCGCGACGAACATCAGGACGATGTAGCCCGCCATGTTCCGCACGGAGTCGGTCATCGCCGCGACCACGCCCTCCGCGCCCGTCAGCGCCTTCACCGTGAAGCCGTAGGTGAGCCCGGCGAGCAGGAACACCCCGAACAGCACCGGGACGACGCCGGTCAGGAGCGGCGAGGGGATCAACGCCCCGCCCTCGCCGCGCAGCGGGGCACCCTCGGGCAGCCACAGGCACAGGACCGCGGCCACGTACGACACGACGACCAGGCCGGTGAGCAGCAGTCCCCGGCGCTGCACCCGGGTGAGCGTGAGGTCCTGTTCCTCGGGCTCGTCCGGACCGGGCTCGTAGGTGCCCAGGCGCGGTTCGAGCACCCGGCCGATGAGGAAGCCGCCCAGCAGACCGAGCACCAGGCTGCTGGACGCGGTGAAGAAGTAGTTGACCAGCAGGTTCAGGTCGAGGCCCCGGGCGGCCGGCAGGACCGAGGCCGCCTGCTGCGTGATCCCGATGTAGAGGGCGTCCAGCGAACCGATCGTGAACCCGGCCGCGTAGCCCGCGCCGACACACGCGAACCCGCCGATGAGACCGGCCACGGGATGACGCCCCGCGCTCTTGAAGACCACGGCCGCCAGCGGAGGCAGCACGATCAACGCCACATCGCTGATCATGTGGGCCTGACAGGCGATCAGCGCCACCAGGTACGGCAGCAGCGCCCGGGGCGCACGGGCCAGGGTGGCCCGCATGACGGTCTCCAGGAGCCCGGCCCGCTCCGCGACCCCCACCGCCATGACCATCAGCAGCACGGCCGCGATGGGCGGGAAGGTCGCGAAGTTGGTGACGAGGTTCTCCGTCAGCCAGCGCACCCCCTCGCCGGTGAACAGCCCGGTCACGGCCTTGGTGTCGCCGGTGCCGGGCACGGTGACGGTCGTCCCGGTCAGCGCGAGCACGGTGGAGACGACCGCCAGGAGCAGGAACAGCGCGCTGAACAGCACGATCGGATGGGGCAGCGCGTTGCCCGCCCGCTCGACGACCCCGAGCACCCGGTCGACACCGGTGGGCCGCCGCTCCCGCGGGGACTCACTGCCCGGAGCGGGCAGGCCGGTGAGTGAGGTCATCAGCGCCGCCCTCCCGGCAGCAGGCGCCTTCCCGGCAGCAGGAGGTCCTTGCGTACGACGCCGTCCTGGACGACGCAGACGATGTTCGCGGGATCGCCGAGGACGCCGATGTCGGCCAGCGGATCGCCCTCGCAGACGACCAGGTCGCCGGTACGGCCGGCCGTGAGCGTGCCCAACCGGTCGGCGACGCCCAGGAGTTCGGCCGAGGTCCGGGTACCGGCGACGATCGCGGCCATGGGGTCCATGCCCAGGTCCACCAGATAGCTGAGCTCCATCAGGTTCACGCCGTGCGGGCCGACGGCGGCGTCCGTGCCGAGCGCGATGCGGGCGCCGTACTCGATGGCCCGCGCGATGTTCTCCTTCGTCGTCCCCGACCAGCGGATCTTCTTCTGGTAGTGGTAGTCGGCCATCGTCTCCTTGTCGATGCCCGCGTACACGGTGGACAGCGTGGGGACGACGAACACGCCCCGCTCGGCGGCCAGGTCCAACGCCCGCTCGTCCAGGCCGTATCCGTGCTCGATGCTGGTGACACCGCCGCGGATCGCGTTGAGGATGCCCGCGTTGCCCTGGGCGTGGGCGGCGACGGGCCTGCCCCCGTGCCGGCGGGCCTCGTCGACGACGGCCCGGATCTCCTCCTCCAACAGGCCCTCGTCGTCGGGATCGTCGTAGGGACTGCCCATCCCGCCCGTGGCGCAGACCTTCACCAGGTCGGCGCCGTCGCGCAGCACCCGGCGCACCGCGAGCCGGGCCGCGTCCGTGGAGTCGGCGATCTCCGACATCCCGGCGCTGAGGTCTGTGCCGTCGGGCAGGCGGACGTCGGCGTGGCCCCCGGTGTGGCTGATGATCCGTACGGCGGTGTGCAGGCGCGGCCCCACCACCCGGCCCGACTCCACGGCCGTACGGAAGCCCGCCGACAGGCCGCCCAGGTCGCGGGCGGTGGTGATGCCCGCGTCGAGGGTCTGCCGCAGCCGCGTCGCGGTGTCCAGGGTGACCAGCACCGGGTCCAGCTCGGCGCGGCGGCCGGGCGGCGAGCCGTGCGCGTAGGCGAGGTGGACGTGGCAGTCGAAGAACCCGGGCAGCACCGTGCGGCCGCCGGCGTCCACGACCCGGACCGGGGCGTCGGCCTCGCCGGCCGGGGGCGCGGCCGGCGCGGGTCCGGCGTAAGTGATGGTGCCCTGGGCATCGATCGTGACGACGGCATCGTCCACGGGGGACGAGCCGGTGCCGTCGATCAGCCGGGCGTGCTGGATCCGCAGGGCGGTGCGGGCGGCCTCGGGCGTCGTGGCGTCGGGCGTGGCGTCGGTCATGGGTCGTGGCACTCCTCGCTGTCGGCTACAGGCGATGGGAGTGTGGGATGGGCAGGAGAATTCGGTTCGAGGGTGCAGCTTTCGCGCCCGATTCCCCCGACGCGCGCAGGGAAGTGCCGCCCCGGGGGACGCAGGATCGTGCCGCCGCACCCGCCGGCGGGACGGCCGCCGTGGAACTCGACGAGCTCGACCGCGCCGTCGTACACGCCCTCCAGATCCACCCCCGGGCCCCGTGGACGCTGGTCGGTGACGTGCTCGGCGTCAACCCGGTCACCGCGGCCCGCCGTTGGCACCGGCTCCAGGCTGCGGGCTTGGCCTGGGTGACCGCCTACCCGCGGCTGGACAACACGCGGATCGTGGTGACCGGTGTGGTCGAGGTGGACGCCGCGCCGGGCCGCGCCGAGGAGGTGGCGCTGACGTTCGCCGCGCACCCGTCGGTGCCGAACGTCAAGCTCACCGCGGGCGGCCGGGACCTGGTGGCCGCCGTCCAGGCCCGCAGCCTGGACGAACTCGCCCGACTGACCACGGAGATGTTCCGGCGGACCCCCGGCGTGCGGGCGACCCGCACCCACGTGTCCACGGGGATCCCCACCGAGGGCAGCCGCTGGCGGCTGCGCAGCCTGGACGCGGCCCAGAGCGCGCGGGTCGAGGCGGCCCTCCCGCCGGCCGGCGGCTCGCCCGGCCCGGCCGCCGAGGTCCGCTGGGACGAGCTGGACGCGCGACTGCTGGAACTGCTGAGCACCGACGGGCGGATGTCGCTGCGCGACCTGTCGGACCGCACCGACACCAGCCTCACCACGGTCCGCCGCCGGACCCGGTCACTGCTCGCCCACCGGCTGAGCCTGCGCTGCGATCTGGCCCGGCCGTTGTCGGGGTGGCCGCTGTCCGCCGTGTACTTCGCCTCCGTGCCGGGCCGGTTCGTCGCGGAGACCAGCCGGGCACTGGCCGGTGTCCGGGAGGTGCGCTCCTGCGCGATCACGGCCGGGCCGCACAACCTGGTGATCGACGTCTGGCTGCGGCACCTGCACGACGTGCACGCCTTCGAGGCCCATCTGTCGCGGAAACTGCCCCGGCTCACCGTCGCCGACCGCTCGGTGGTGCTGCGCACGGTCAAACACATGGGGCGGCTGCTGGACCACGACGGCCGCTGTGTCTCGGTCCTGCCGCTCCGGCTCCTACGGGAGGGACTCGAACGCCGTACCGCCACGCCCGCCTGTATAACCGGACCATGATCTACCACGCCGTGCCGCTCGCCGACTGGAGCGCCGACCCGGACCGCCCCTACGCCCCCGCCTCCCTCGGCGAGGAGGGCTTCGTGCACTGTTCCCCCGACGAGGCGACGACCCTGGCCGTGGTGAACGCCTTCTACCGCGACGCGCCGAGGCCGCTGCTCGCGCTGGTCCTCGACGAGACCCGGCTCGGCGCGCGCACGGAATGGGAGGCGCCGGTGCCCGTACCGCCGCCCGGTGTCGCGGACGGCACCCTGTTCCCCCATGTGTTCGGGCCCCTCGACCGGGACGCCGTCGTCCGGGTCATGGAGGTCCGGTGGGACGAGGACGGCCGGGCCACCGGCCTGGCGCGGGCGCGCTGACCGGATCCGTCGTCCCCGTGGCGGGACGGCTCAGACCGAGCAGCCCACATGGGCCAGCGCCTGCTTGAGCAGGACGCCGTGGCCGCCCGGCATCTCGCTCTGCACCGCGGGGGACAGTGCGTCCTGCGGGCTGAACCAGACCAGGTCCAGGGCGTCCTGCCGGGGGCGGCAGTCGCCGGCGACCGGCACCACGTAGGCGAGCGAGACCGCGTGCTGACGCGGGTCGTGGAACGGCGTGACGCCCTGCGTCGGGAAGTACTCGGCCACCGTGAAGGGCTGGAGGGAGGCCGGCACACGGGGCAGCGCGACCGGGCCGAGGTCCTTCTCCAGGTGGCGCAGGAGGGCGTCGCGGACCCGCTCGTGGTGCAGCACCCGACCGGACACCAGGCTCCGGCTGACCGTGCCGTCCGGACCGATGCGGAGCAGCAGTCCGATGCTGGTGACTTCGCCGCTGTCGTCGACGCGCACGGGCACGGCCTCGACGTACAGGATCGGCATGCGGGCGCGCGCCATCTCGAGCTCGTCGGAGCTGAGCCAACCGGGCGTGGTTTCGGTCATGTCAGACATTGCTTGATCATACTTTCAGGTGGTGGCGGAAAAGCGGTAGACCTGGCGGGCATTGTCCGCACCGGCCCACGTGGCGATGCGCAGGGCGTCGGGCAGGCTCAGCTCGTCGGCGTCCACCCGCTCCTGGAGCAGCCCGGCCAGCCCTTCCCGGAAGGCCAGCGCGCCCAGGTGGTAGAACTCCGCCACACCGTAGGCGTCGGAGCTGTACAGCAGTTTGCGGAACGGCGTGATCTCCAACACCTCCGCCAGGACCGCCCGCGCCCGGGCGGGGCCGACGTAGTGCAGGGTGAGCCCCACGTCGACGTACACCTGTTCGAAGACGGTCGCCAGATAGGCGGCCTGCCGCTGATACGGCCAGCAGTGCAGCAACAGCACCGGGATCGTCCCGGCGGTCAGATGCAGCCAGTCCGTCAGGAGCGTGGGGTCCACGCGGTGCATCCGGATGTCGGCGTCGCCGAACCCCGTGTGCAGCTGGAGGGGCAGTCCCAGGTCCACGGCGGTCCACAGCAGATGCCGTACGAGCACCGGGTCGGCCAGCCTGCCGCCGGTCGCGAGCCAGTGCCCGGCCGCCGCGGTGACCTCGGAGCCGGAGGGGCGTGCCGGGTCCAGGGCGAAGCCGGTGCGGTAGGCGGCGACCGACTTCACCGCCACCACCCCCGGTCGCCGCACGGCCCGCTGCGCGGCCGCCCGGAACCGCTCGCCGTACTCGCCCGGCTCGACGCCCTCGGCCGCCACCGCCTCCGCCACGTTCTCCAGCCGTACGACCTCGAAGGCGCCGGCGTCGGCCACCGCGGCCAGTTCCCGTGGCGCGGTGAGGCGCTCCGTGGCGTATCCGGTGTCCACGCAGAACACGTCGGTGCCCGCGGCCGCCAGGAACCGGCGGTTGACCTCGTGCGCGCCGAGCGCGGCCCGGCGGGCGAGGTACTCCTCGGCGGGCGCGTGCCGGGGCAGGTCCAGCAGCGGGGCGCAGTGGCGGCGGACGGCGACGCCGACCGGGCTGTCGAAGGGGGAGACCCCCGGCCAGTCCTCGCCCTCGGTGAGCAGCGAGCGGAAGGCCGGGCCGTCCAGGTCGGCCGTCACGACCCCGTGGCAGTGGTGGTCCACCAGACGCAGGGCGGCGAGCGTGTCGTGGACGGGACCCGCGCCCATGTCAGTACTTCCAGCGGTACGCCGCCGCCACCTGGTCGTCGTCCAGCCCGGTCACGGCCGCGATCTCCCCGAGGCGCACGGCGGTCACCGCGTCGGCGAGGACCGGGCCCAGCGCGGCGCGCAGCACGGTGTCCCCGCGGAACTCCTCGACGGCCTCGCCCAGCGAGGCGGGCAGCCGCCGCACACCCCGGGCCGCCGCCTCCTCGGCGTCCAGCCGGGCCGGGTCGCCGGTGATCTCCTCGGGCAGGGGCACCAGGGAGGTCAGACCGTCAAGGCCGGCGGCGATCGCGCAGGCAAGCGCGAGATACGGGTTGGCGGCCAGGTCGACCGGCTTGACCTCCAGGTTCGCGGCCTGGTCGCGGACGCCCGCGGTGCCGGTGACCACCCGCACCGCGGCCTCGCGGGTCTCCCGGCCCCAGGCGGTGAACACCCCGGCCCACTGGGACGGCCTGAGCCGCAGATAGCTCGCCGGACTGGGGGCCGTGACGGCCGTGAGCGCCGGGAGGCGGGCCAGGATGCCGGCCGCGAAGGACTCGGCCTCGGCCGTCATGCCGTAGCGGCCCGTGCTGCCGGAGTGCAGGTTGACGCCGTCGCGCCAGGCGGAGAGGTGGAGGTGGCCGCCGTTGCCGACGCCCCGGCCGACGACCGCCGGGGCGAAGGAGACGGCGAGGCCGTGGCGGGCGGACACCGCGCGGACGGTCTGCCGCACCAGCACGCTCCGGTCGGCCGCCGCCACCGGATCCAGGGCACCGACCGAGATCTCGAACTGCCCCGCCGCGTACTCCGGATGCAGCTGCTCGACCTCCACGCCCTGCGCGGCGAGCGCGGCCAGCAGATCGGCCGTGCAGTCGCTCAGCTCGACCTGCCGGGCGGCGCTGTACGCCGGGCCGGTCGTCGCGGGCACGAAGTCACCGCCGGGCGGGCCCTGTCCCACGGACCACTCGATCTCGATGCCCGCCCGGAAGGCGAGGCCGTGCCGCTCGGCCGCCTCGGCGACGATCCGGCGCAGCACGGTACGGCCGCACCCCGGATGCGGCTCGCCCTCCTGTGTGATCCGGTCGACCGGCGCCCACGCCCAGCCCGGCTGGCCCACCAGGGCCACCAGCCGGTCCAGATCGGGGTAGAGCCGCAGATCGCCGTCGGGTGAGCCGAGCACGTCCGTCGTCACGATCGAGTCGTCGGCGAGGAAGGTGTCGAACACCGGGGACATGCCGACGCCCCAGGCCGCCGCCGAGGCGAGCCGCGCCGTCGGGACGGTCTTCACGCGGGTGACGCCCGCGGTGTCGACGTAGGCGAGGACGACGCCGTGCACGCCCCGCCCGGTCAGCTCACCGGCCAGCGCGGCGGCCCGTTCGACATCTCCCGGGCGCCCGCCGGGGACGGGGTCGGCAAGCGTGCTCATACGTCCTCCTCCGTCCTCCCGGGTCCTCCATGACTGGCGGCGGGTGCCGGGCCCGCCCGCGTCAGGGTTTGACGGCCACCGCGCCGAACTGCGGCACCGGGGTGGGGGAGCCGGACTCGGCACGCCACTGCGAACACGACACCAGGCCCGGTTCCAGCAGCGTCAGCCCGTCGAAGAAGGAGGCGATGTCCTCGCGGCTGCGGGCGGTGATCGGCGGGGTGGCGTTCTCGTTCCAGAACTTCATCGCCGGGATCTGGCCCTCGCCGCCGAGATCGGAGTCGAACGTGGGGTGGGTCAGGGCGAGATGGCTGCCGGCGGGCATCGCCGCCATCACCCGGCGGGCGATGTCCCGGGCCTTGTCCACGTCGAGGACGAAGTTGAGGATGCCCAGCATCATCACGGCGACCGGCTGGTCGAAGTCCAGGGTGCGCGCGGCGCGTTCGAGGATGGCGTCCGGGTCGTGGACGTCGGCGTCGATGTAGTCGGTGACACCGGCGGGGGTGCTGGTGAGCAGGGTGCGGGCGTGCACCAGCACGATCGGGTCGTTGTCGACGTAGACGATCCGCGACTCGGGGGCGATCCGCTGGGCGATCTCGTGGGTGTTGTCCACCGTCGGCAGGCCCGTGCCGATGTCCAGGAACTGCCGGATGCCCCGCTCCTCGGCGAGGAACCGCACCGCCCGGCCCAGGAACCAGCGGTCGGCGCGGGCGATCTCCCGGATGATCGGGAACATGCCGGCCACGTGCTCGCCGACCTGCTGGTCGACCTCGTAGTTGTCCTTGCCGCCGATCCAGTAGTTCCAGACGCGCGCGTTGTGCGCCACCCCCGTGTTCAGCCTCGCCGATGTGCTCGCCGGGGTGTCGCTCTCGCTCACGTCCTCGCTCCTTCTTCCATACGGCCTTTCGCCGCCATTGTGCCGTCCGATGATCAGCTTGTCCCGGAAACGGCGACAGCTTGTTCCGGGAAACGGCGGCGGCGAGGGGTGTCCGGCGCGCCCCGCCACTCGAACGCGCCGCCCGGCATGCCCGCCCCCGCGCCGGCGACGACACTGACCGGGCACGGTTCCCGGCCCCGAGGAGCGCCCATGCCGCCCGGATTTCTCACCAGGGCGATCGCGGCGCTGCTCGGCCGCGAGGGCCGGTCCCTGCATCTGCGGGCGGCCGGCGGGGCGACGTTCGTCCTGCTGGTGGTGATGCTCACCGGTTCGTGGGCCGTGGTCGCGGCCGAACAGGGCGCGCGGGGCGCCAACCTGACGACGTACCCGAGGGCCCTGTGGTGGTCGGTCGAGACCGCCACGACGGTCGGCTACGGCGACTTCTTCCCCGTGACCCCCTGGGGCCGGGTCGTCGGCACGGTGGTCATGGTCGTCGGCATCACCACGTACGGCATCGTCACCGCCGCCCTGGCCACCTGGTTCGTCGGCCGCGAGCAGCGGCGGCGCCGCCATGTCGCCCACGACGCCCACGTGTTGGGCGAGGAGACCGCCCGTGTCCTGCGCGAACGGTTCGACCGGCTGGAGCGGTTGGTGGCCGGGGAGGAGGCAGGGAGGGGGAGCGCCCCTGATCCGGGCCTCTTACCCGTTACCGACCAGTACCCCGCTGTATGACACAGGTGAACTCTGAGGTACGGTCTCCACCGATCCGCAACCACTCTCAGGCTCTGGGCCGCTACGGGCGGTGTCGAAGGGGGCGGCAACACACCATGGAATTCCACCTGGTCGACGAAGGGGAGTCGGCGCCGGGCGACGACGCGCCGCTGGAGGCGCTGGCTCCGGAACCCCTGCTGACCCGGGACTACGAGACGCGGCCCGCGCTCGTCTACGAGCGCCTGCGCCAGCGCCACGGTCCGGTCGCGCCGGTCGACCTGCTCGGCGTGCCCGCGTGGCTCGTGCTGGGCTACAAGGAGTCCCTCCAGGTGCTCCAGGACGACGCCGCCTGGCCCAAGGGCCTGGAGAACTGGCGGGCCCGCACCGAGGGCCGGGTGCCCGTGGACTGGCCGCTCGGCCCCTCCCTGGAGGTCAACCACATCCTGATCCAGGGCGGCCCCGGCTACCCCGCGCTGCGCGGCGCCTGGGACACCGCCCTGCGGCCGTTCCAGGACCCGCGCCACCCCCAGGCCAAGCGGCTGAAGTCGGCCGTCACGGTCTACGCCGACGAGCTGATCACCCTGCTCGCGCAGGGCGGCCGTACGGGCATGGCCGACCTGTCGGCGCAGTTCTCCCGCCCGCTGCCGCTGATGGCGGCGAGCCATCTGCTGGGCTTCCCCGGCTCGCAGGGCGACGACGCCCTGATGGACATGTGGCGGGTGCTGGACGCGGGCCCCGACGCCGAACCCGCCCTTGAACGGCTCCTGGAGACGCTCATGCGGCTGGCCGCCGCCAAGCGGGAGCGGCCCGGCGACGACTTCCCCTCCCACCTGCTGGCCGCCCACCCGGACCTGTCGGTGGACGCGCTGGCCCGGGAACTGTTCATGCTGCTCGGCATGACCTCCGACCACGTCGGCATCCTCATCTCCAACACGGTGGTCGAGGTGATCTCCGGGGAGAGCGAGGGCGGGGTGCGGGCCGCGCTGTCCGCCGGGATGGTCCGGGAGACCATGAACCGGGTGGTGATGCGCAAGCCGCCGCTGGTGAACTTCGTACCGAGGTTCGCGGCCCGGGACACCCGGCTCGGGAACTACACCCTCCGGGCCGGCGACCCGGTGTGGGTCTCCTCCGCCGCCGCGCACGCCGATCCGCTCTTCGCCGGGCAGATGGCACCGGGCTCCACCCTCAGCAGCAGGGCGCACCTGTCGTGGGGCGCCGGGCCGCGTCAGTGTCCCGCCCGCGAGCTGGCGTCCGTGACGATCGCGGCGGCCGGCGTGGGCCGTCTCTTCGAACGGTTCGGGCATCTGGAACTCGCCCTCCCGGTCGACCAACTGCCCTGGCGCTCCTCGCCGTTCATGCGCGGCCTGCGGTCGCTGCCGGTGCGCTACGAGCTGGCCTCGGCGACCGTGCCGCCGCTGCCGGTGCCCGCGGCGGCCGCGGCGGCCGCAACGGCGGTGGCCGACCCGGCCGAGAAGCGGCGGTCGTCGCTGTGGCGGTATCTGACCGGACTCATCCGGCCCGGCGGCTGACGGCCGGTCACGGAGCGGGCCGCACCTGCCCGTTCTGCCAGGCCCAGGCCGCGATCTCCACGCGGTTCCGGGCCGCCAGCTTGAGCTGGACGCTGGACAGGTGCGTCTTGACCGTGGAGAGGGAGACATACAGCTCGGCGGCGATCTCGGCGTTGGTACGGCCCTGGGCGACCAGCCGGACCACGTCGAGCTCGCGGTCGGTCAGCGGCTCGGTGACCGGCGCGGTCCGGGCCGGGACGGCCGGCGGCGGTGTCCTCGTCTGCGTGACGTGCTTGAGCAGCCGGACGGTGACCGAGGGGGACACCAGCGAGTCACCGGCCGCGGCGGCCCGGACCGCCTCCGCGAGCAGGGTCGGCCCGGAGTCCTTGAGCAGGAACCCGCAGGCGCCGCCGCGCAGCGCCCCGTACACGTACTCGTCGAGGTCGAAGGTGGTGACCACGACCACCCGCATCGGGTCGGCGACCTCGGGGCCCGCCAGCAGCCGGGTGGCCTCCAGGCCGTCCAGCTTCGGCATCCGGATGTCCAGCAGGCACACGTCCGGCCGGACCCGGCGGGCCAGCGCCAACGCCTCCTCGCCGTCGGCGGCCTCGGCGACGACCGTGATGTCGGGCTGCGCGTCCAGGAAGAAGCGGAAGCCGGTGCGGACCATGTCCTGGTCGTCCGCGATCAGGACGCGGATGGGGGCGCCGGGCGAGGTCGCCGGGGTGGGGCTCGTCATGGCTCGATCATGCCTCAGACCCTCCGGGGAGCCACGGGTGGACGGCTCGCCGGTGCCCGGTCGGCGGGCCGTCCGAGCGGCGGCGCAGCGCGGACCGCCTGTCGGGTCCAGCACCTTCGGTGGGGGGCCCGCCGGGCGCGGCAGGCCGTAGGTCCGCCGCCGGTCGAGGAGGCCGGCCGCCGCGGTGAGTGCGGCGGAGGGGGGTCGCGACGACGAAGCCGGGGCCGGGGCACGGGACGAAGCCCGGCGTCGGGGGCACGGGCCGACGAGGTTGCTCGCCCCGTCGGCCTCAAGGTCGTCGCCGGAGCCGCGCCCCTGCCCAGGGCAGCGGTGGTACCCCTGCCGCGGGTGCGGTCCTCGGCGACGGTGGCGGCCGGGGGCCGTGACACGGCCTGGGTGACACGTCGATCGGGTCGCTGTTCAATGGGGCTGCACAGGTCGGTCCGGGAGAGCGGGATTTCCGGGCCGGGAGAGGAGTCGCCCCGTGTCCCCTGCCGCCGTGCCGCCGGTCGGTGCGCGGATCCGCCGGGCCCGGCTCGCGCGAGGGCTCGGGCTGCGCGCGCTCGCCCGCGAGGTCGGGGTCTCCGCGAGCCTCGTGTCGCAGATCGAGACCGGCAAGAGCCAGCCGTCGGTGAGCACCCTGTACGCCATCACGACCGTGCTCGGCATCTCCGTCGAGTCGCTCTTCGACGCCGGGGAGGGCGAGGCCGCCCCCGTGGTCGCGGCGCCGGGCCCCGTCCCGCAGGCCCTCGCCGCGTTCGCCGCCGACCCCGGGCGCCGCATCGGCCCGCTGGTCGGGCGGGCCGAGCGGGAGACGCTGGAGCTGGACTCGGGTGTCGTGTGGGAGCGTCTCGGCCATGTTCCGGGCACCGATGTCGACTTCCTGCTCGTGACCTACCGGCCCGGCGGCGCATCCTCCACCTCCGGCCATCTGATGCGGCACCCGGGCACCGAGTACGGCTATCTGACCTCGGGCGAACTCGTCCTGACCCTCGGCTTCGAGGAGCACACGCTGCGCCCGGGGGACGCGGTCTGCTTCGAGTCGACCACCCCGCACCGCTACCGCAACGACGGCACCGAACCGGCCGTCGGGATCTGGTACGTGGTGGGCCGGAGTGTTCAGTAGCACTTGACACCTCTCCCGCCCGGTCGTTCACTCGGAGGTGGGGGTGGTCGTCATGGCGATCCGTACCTACGGCCCCAATGCCGTCGACTGGGAAGAGCGCGTCGACCTGGACCGGCTGCGCCGCCAGCGCCTGGCCCGGCTGCACGACACACTGAACCGCTCAGAGCTCGGCGCGGTGCTGAGCTTCGACTTCGCCAACATCCGCTACATGACCGCCACGCACATCGGCACCTGGGCGATGGACAAGCTGATCCGCTTCGCCCTGCTGGTGCGCGGCGGCGAACCGGTCGTCTGGGACTTCGGCTCCGCGGCCCGCCACCACCAGCTGTACAACCCCTGGCTCGACTACGGCGACGGCAAGGACGGCCCGCCCACCGGAGCCCGCGCCGGCATCTCCACCCTCCGCGGTGCCTTCCACCCCGACGCCGGCATCGCCGAGGACGTGGCCCGCAAGATCGCCGGCGAACTCCGCGAACACGGCCTGGCGGACGAGCCGTTGGGCATCGACGTGGCCGAGATGCCGGTCCTCGCGGCCCTGCGCGCCGAGGGCATCGACGTCGTGGACGGCCAGCAGGTCTTCCTGGAGGCCCGCCGGGTCAAGACCGGCGACGAGATCTCCCTGCTCACCCAGGCCTGCGCGATGGTCGACGCCGCCTACGAGGAGCTGTACGGCTATCTGCGGCCAGGCGTGCGCGAGAACGAGTGCGTCGGACTCGTCAGCAAGGTGCTGTACGACCTCGGCAGCGAGTACGTCGAAGGCGTCAACGCCATCTCCGGCGAACGCTGTTCACCCCACCCGCACGTCTACAGCGACCGCCTGATCCGCCCCGGCGACCCCGCCTTCTTCGACATCCTGCACAGTCACCTGGGCTACCGCACCTGCTACTACCGCACCTTCGCCGTCGGCAGCGCCTCCCGCGCGCAACGGGACGCCTACGTGCGTTGCCGCGAATACATGGACCAGGCAATCGCCCTCGTCCGCCCCGGCGCCACCACCGCTGACATCGTCCAAGTGTGGCCGCGCGCCGAGGAGTTCGGCTTCGCCGACGAGACCGCCGCCTTCGCCCTCCAGTACGGCCACGGCGTCGGCCTGTCGATCTGGGAGAAGCCCATCTTCAGCCGGCTCGTCTCGTTGGACCATCCCGAAGTCCTCGAAGAGGGCATGGTGTTCGCCCTGGAGACCTACTGGCCCGCCGCCGACGGCTGGTCCGCCGCCCGGATCGAGGAGGAGCTGGTCGTCACCGCCGACGGCTGCGAGGTCATCACCAAGTTCCCGGCCGAGGACCTGCTGGTGGCGGGCCGCAAGTACTGGACCGTGGGCGGCGAGCTGAACACCGCGCGCGAGGCCCAGTCCCACCTGAACACGGGGAACGCCGATGGACAGCGGTGAACTCCTCGCCCGGTACGAGCAGATGGCCGTCATCCGCCGTACCGAGAAGGCCGCCCACGACCTGTTCCTCCAGGGCCTGGTCAAGGGCACCACCCATCTCGCCGCCGGACACGAGGCGATCGCCGTCGGCGCGAGCGCCGCCCTGCGCGACGACGACTACGTCTTCGCCACCTACCGGGGCCACCACCACGCGCTGGCCCGGGGCGCCACCCCCGAGGAGTGCCTCGCCGAACTCATGAGCCGGGCCACCGGGTTGTGCGGGGCCAAGGGCGGCTCCATGCACCTGACCAAGGCGTCCACCGGCATGCTCGGCTCCTACGCCATCGTCGGCGCCCACCTGCCGATGGCCGTCGGCGCCGCCTGGTCGGCCCGGCTGCGCGGCAGCGGCCAGATCGCGGTCGCCTTCTTCGGCGACGGCGCGACCAACATCGGAGCCTTCCACGAGGCGCTCAACCTGGCCGCCGTGTGGAAGCTGCCGGTGCTGTTCGTGTGCGAGAACAACCTGTACATGGAGTACACGCCCATCGCGGACGTCACCGCGGTGGACCGTCCCGCCGCCGACCGGGCCCCCGCGTACGGCATCCCAGGCGAGGTCGTCGACGGCAACGACGTCGTCGCCGTACAGGAGGCGGTGGCCGCCCTCGCACGGCGGGCCCGGGCCGGAGACGGGCCCGCCGTGCTGGAGGCCGCGACCTACCGGCACTTCGGGCACAGCCGGACCGACCCCGCCACCTACCGGCCGGCCGAGGAGGTCGAACGCTGGCTCAAGCACGACCCGTTGGACCTCGCCCGCGGCCGGCTGACCGAGCTGGGCGTGCCCGAGGAGACGGTCACCGCGGCCGACGAGCGGGCGCGGGACGTCGTGGAGCGGGCGGTCGAGGCGGCGAAGGGCGCACCGCCGCCCGATCCTCGCGAGGCGCTGACCGACGTATGGGCCGACGGGAGTGCGGCATGGCGGACGTGATCACGTACCGGGAGGCGGTCGCCGAGGGCCTCGCGCGGGAGATGCGCCGGGACGCGTCCGTGGTGTGCCTCGGGGAGGACATCGGCGAGGCCGGCGGGGTGTTCAAGACGACCGCCGGACTGCTGAAGGAGTTCGGACCGGAGCGGGTGTGGGACACGCCGATCTCCGAACAGGCCATCGTGGGCGCGGCGATGGGCGCCGCGATGACCGGGATGCGGCCGGTCGCCGAGATCATGTTCTCGGATTTTCTGGCCTGTTGCTGGGACTACCTCGCCAACGAGATACCCAAGGTGCGGTACATGACGGGCGGTCAGGTCACCGTGCCCCTCGTCGTGCGCACCGCCAACGGCGGCGGGCTCGGTTTCGGCGCCCAGCACTCGCAGGCCACCGAGAACTGGGCCCTCACCGTCCCCGGCCTGAAGATCGCGGCACCGGCGACCCCGGCCGACGTGATCGGCATGATGGCGGCGGCGATCCGCAGCGACGACCCGGTGGTGTTCTTCGAGCACAAGGGGCTGCTGGCCTCGAAAGGCGCGCCCGCGCCGCCGGAGCACGTGGTCGAGCTGGGGCGCGCGGCCGTCGTGCGCGAGGGCGCCGACGTGACGCTGGTGGCCCTGGCCTCGATGGTGCCGGTGGCGCTGAAGGCCGCCGCGCTCCTCGCCGAGGAGGGCGTCGGGGCGGAGGTCGTCGACCTGCGCTGCCTGGTGCCGCTGGACATGAGCACCGTGCTGGCCTCGCTCGGCCGGACCTCGCGGCTGGTGACCGTGGAGGAGAACCCGTACCAGGGCGGCTGGGGCGCGACCGTCGTGTCGGTCGTCGCCGACGAGGGTTTCGGACTGCTGGACGCACCGGTACGGCGGGTGGCGGGGGAGTGCGTGCCGCTGCCGTTCGCCGACGCGCTGGAGGAGGAGGTCATTCCCACCGTCGACAAGGTCGTGGCGGCGGTCCGGAGCCTCGCCGCGTACTGAACACCCCTGGGAGGTAGAACGATGACCCGTCGGATACTCCTGCGCGCCGGTCATGTGCTGTCGATGGACCCCGCCGTCGGGGACCTCCCCCAAGGGGACGTCCTCATCGAGGACGGCACGATCGCGGCGGTGGACCGGGAGATCAGCGCCGACGCCGAAGTGCTCGACATGACCGGCCGGATCGTCGTCCCGGGCTTCGTCGACACCCACCGGCACACCTGGGAGGCACCCCTGCGCAACGTCGCCCCCGACGCCACCCTGGACGACTACTTCGTCGACATCCTCGACACCTTCGCCCCGCTCTACACCCCGGAGGACGTGTACGCGGGCAACCTCTCCGGCGCGCTGGAGTGCCTGAACGCGGGCATCACCACGCTGGTCGACTGGTCGCACATCAACAACACGCCCGCGCATCCGGACGCCGCGATCCAGGCGCTCACGGAGAGCGGCATCCGCGCCCAGTACGCGTACGGCAGCGCCAACACCTCCCTCGCCGACTACTGGTTCGACAGCGGGATCGCGATCCCGGGCGAGGACGTACGGCGCGTCCGCGACACCTACTTCGCCTCCGACGGCAACCTGCTGACCATGGCCCTCGCCACCCGCGGCCCCGGCTTCTGCACCGACGAGGTCGTCACCGCCGAATGGGCCCTGGCCCGCGACCTGGACATCCCGATCACCGTGCACGTGGCGATGGGCCGGCTGGCCGGCCGCTTCGGCATGGTCAAGCAGTTGCACGACCTCGGTCTGCTCGGCCCGGACACCACCTACATCCACTGCTGCTACCTCCACGAGGACGAGTGGCGGATGCTCGCCGACAGCGGCGGTACGGTGTCGATCGCGCCGCAGGTCGAACAGCAGATGGGGCACGGCTGGCCGCCCGTGATGAAGGCCCTCGAGTACGGACTGCGCCCCTCGCTCAGCATCGACGTCGTCACCACCGTGCCCGGCGACATGTTCACCCAGATCCGCGCCGCCTTCGGCGCCGAACGCGCCCGCGTCAACGCCGACTGCTGGAAGGCCAATCTGCCCGTCCCCGAGACGATGTTGACGGCACGTCAGATGCTGGAGATCGCCACGCTCAACGGCGCCCACGTCGCGGGCCTGGAGGACCGCACCGGCTCCCTGACCCCCGGCAAGCGCGCCGACGTCGTCGCGATCGACGCCACCGCGCTCAACATCGCCCCGGTGCACGACGCGGCGGCCGCGGTGACGCTGAGCGCCGATGTCTCCAACGTCGACACGGTCATCGTCGACGGCGTGATCCGCAAGCGCGACGGGAGGCTCACGGCCGACGTCGACCGGGCGCGCCGGCTGGTGGTGGAGTCCCGCGACCGGCTGCTGGCGGCGAAGGAGGCGAAGGGCGCCGTATGACCCGACATCTGGTGCGCCGCGCGGCCGACGCCCCCGACCTTCCCCACGCCCCCCACGGCCACCGGCGCCGGACGCTGGTCGGCGAGGAGGACGGCAGCGTGCACACCGGCTTCGGCCTGTGCGAACTGCGGCCCGACGGCACGGTGGCGGCCCATGTGCACTCCTACGAGGAGAGCTTCCACATCCTCGACGGGACCGTGGTCCTCGATGTGCCGGAGGGGTCGTACCTCCTCGAAGAGGGGGACTACGGCCTGCTGCCGACCGGTGTCCCGCACGCCTGGCGGGGCGCCGGGGACACCGTCGCGCGCTGGGCCGACATGCTCGCCCCGGTCCCGCGGGCACGCTACGGCCACGACACCCAGGCGGTGCCCGCGCTGCCCGCGCGCGAGCCCGTCCGGCTCGACGTCCGCGATCCGCGCACCCGGTCCTTCGGCCACTTCGAGCCCGCGCAGATGGATCCGGGCAAGCAGTCCCAGGACTTGCTCGCGGTGTCGGCGAGCATGCGGACCGCGCTGCTGGTCTACAGCGGCATCACGGTGAAGATGATGGTCGACGGCGATCTGGGCGCGGTCGCCTCGACGATGTTCATGGTGCAGTACGCCCCCGACGGCGTCGCGGGCAGCCACGACCACCCCTTCGAGGAGACCTATCTGTTCCTCGAAGGGGAGGCGGACGCCGTGTTCGACGGCGTGCGGTACCGGCTCGGTCCGGGCGACTGCGCCTGGGCGGGCGCCGGTTGTGTGCACGGATTCGCCAACGCCGGTACCGGACCGCTGCGTTGGCTGGAGACCCAGGCACCGCAGCCGCCGGTGCGCCACTCCTACCGGTTCACCCGGGACTGGGAGTACCTGCGTGAGGCACTGAGGGAGACGTGATGAGCAGTGTGGTGGTGATCGGCGGGACCTCGGGCATCGGCCGGGAGTTCGCCCGGTGGCGGGCGGAGCGCGGCGACACGGTGGTGATCACCGGGCGCGACGCGCACCGCACCGACACCGTCGCCAAGGAGATCGGCGCGAGCGGCCTCGCCCTCGACCTCGCCCGGCCCCGGGAGATCGCCGCGGCACTGGCCGGTGTGGGACGCGTCGACCATCTGGTGATCGCGGGCGTCGCACGGGACGACAACCGGGTCACGGCCTACGACATCGACGCGGCCGTCCACCTGGTCACGCTCAAGCTCGTCGGGTACACCGAGGTCGTGCACGCGCTGCGCGAACGCCTGCACGACGACAGCGGGATCGTGCTCTTCGGCGGGCAGGCCAAGGAGCGCCCCTATCCCGGCGCGACGACGGTGGCGACCGTCAACGCGGGAATCACCGGGCTGGTCCACACCCTCGCCGTGGAACTCGCCCCCGTCCGGGTCAACGCCGTCCATCCCGGCGTCGTGGGCGACAGCCCCTACTGGCGGGACAAACCCGAGGAGGTCCGGGCCGGCCTGCGCGCCAGGACCCCCACGGGACGGCTCGCCACGATGGCGCAGGTGGTGGACGCCGTCGACTTCCTGCTGCGCAACGGCGCGGTCAACGCGGTGGATCTGAGCGTGGACGGGGGGTGGCTGCTGGGGTGAGGTGAGGGCAGGGGAGATCAGCGCTTGACGCCGACCCCGCCGTACAGCGAGACCAGGCCGTCCTCCTCCTGCTCGGGACGCCACCGGGACAGGGACACGATGCCCGGGTCCAGCACATCAAGTCCCTTGAAGAGACGGGCCACTTCGTCGTGCGAGCGGGCCACCAGCGTCACCCCGCTCGCCCGGTACGCCGCGATGCCCGCCTGCACCCGCTCGGGATCGAAGTCCGCCGTCATCGCCGACAGCACCAGGCAACTGCCCGGCGCCAGCGCGCCGACCAGCGTGTCCACGAGGTCGTGCGCCCCGTCGTCGTCGGCGATGAAGTGCAGCAGCGCGATCAGTGACAGAGCCACGGGCCGGTCGAAGTCCAGGACGGCGGCGGCCCCTTCGAGGATCCGCTCGGGCTCGCGGGCGTCGGCCTGGAGGTAGTGGGTCGCCCCTTCCGGGGTGCCGTACAGCAGGGCGCCCGCGTGCGCCAGGACGATCGGGTCGTTGTCGACGTACACGACCCGCGCCTCGGGGGCGACGGACTGGGCGATCTGGTGCAGGTTGGGTTCGGTGGGGATGCCGGAGCCGATGTCGAGGAACTGGCGGATGCCCGTCTCCCGCAGGACGACCCGGGTGGCGCGTTCCATGAACCGGCGGTTGGCGCGCGCCTGGCCCCGTGCGTCCCCCTGGGACAGGATCCGCCGGCCGAGTTCCTCGTCCACGGGGTAGTTGTCCTTGCCGCCGAGGAACCAGTCGTAGACCCGGGCCGGATGCGGTCTGCTCGTGTCGATCCGTCGGTCGGCCGACTCGGTCCCGGTCACGCGAGGCTCCTCTGCTCGACAGAATGGTGCTCGACAGAATGTGCGAGCAGTCTGTCACGGTCACCCGGCGCGTCGGAGACAGTCTTCGGCCACCTCCTCGTCGATCGCCGCCCGCACCAACGCGGCGGCCAGGGAGGCCGGTTGGGCATCGCCGCCTGCCCTGGCGAGGGAGACCAGCCGGTCGGGATCCTTCGGCAGGCCGAGCCGCTCCGCGCCCGACAGCGTCCTGCGGTCCAGGTAGGGCGCCACTTCCGGCCACACGCCCTGGACCTCGCGCAGGAAGATGTCGGCGCCGGAGGGCCCGATGCCCGGGAACTCCTGGAGCAGGCGCCGGAGTTCGGAGGCCTCACCGTCGGCCTCCGCGCGCAGCCGACGCAGGTCCCCGCCCCGCCGCTCGGTCAACAGTCGTGCCCCGTCACCGAGTTGGGTGGCCGTGCGCTCGTCGTAGCGCCGGTAGCCGCCCCGGCCCCGCGCGTCCACCCGCTCCTGCCGGTCGGCCTCGGGACAGCACGAGCAGCCGGTGCAGGGGCGCGCGCACGACGTGCCGCTGGTCGCTCACGGCTTCAGCGGATCGTGTCCGATGGTCATCAGCCGGTGGCGGCGGCTCGTCTCCTCGGCCTCGGGCTCGTTCTCCACGTCGGCCTCGGCGGTGACGGTGTCCACGACCTCGTACATGACTTCGATGTCGTCGTCGGTCAGGTCCGTGCGCCGCTTCTGGAGGAGCGCCAGGACGTGCTGCCCCGTCGGCTCGCCGGCGTGTTCCGGCAGCGGTTCCGTGAACTCGTCGGCGTCGCTCACCCGCAGCCAGGCGGCCAGTTCCTGCGAGGTCATGTTCACCACGCGGTGGAAGTCCTGCCACAGCGCGTCGAGTTCGAGGGCGTCGGTCATCGGATGCCCCTTCCGTACGTACGTGTTCCTGTGCGTGCGCAGTTCCGCGTCAGCCGTCCTTGGGCCAGTTCTCCGCGTCGAACATCCAGCGCTGCTTCTCCAGCTCCGCGGTGATGGTGATCAGCAGGTCCTGGGTGACCGGATCGGGCTCGTCGGTGGCCGCGATGCGCTCGCGCAGCCGTCCGATGGCGGTCTCCAGCGACTCGACCATCACGCCGACGACCTCGGTGTCGCGCACCCAGCCCTCCTTCGGACCGGGCAGGGTGAACGCCGACGCGATGGTCTCCGGCCGGCCGTCGGGCGGCAGGCCGAGTGCGGCGGCCCGCTCCGCGACCGTGTCCGAGAAGTCGCGCGCGGCCGTCACGACCTCGTCGAGCTGCAGATGGATCGACCGGAAGCGCGGCCCCACCAGGTTCCAGTGCGCCTGCTTCGCGATCAGCGAGAGGCCGAGAAGATCGACCAGAGTGCTCTGCAGTGCGTCCCCTGTGACCTGACGGGCAGATTCGGGAATCGTGCTCTTCACGACAGTCATACGGTGCTCCTTCTGCCGACGTCGTCACTCACGGGGCGCGGGTGCCCAGGGCGAATCGGTGCAAACAGGCGCTCATGAGGGCTGTGTCGACCACCCGCTCCCGCCGCTGCGCTACAGTCCAAAACTAGCGGTGCTAATTAAAGTGGTGCCGATCAAGCCGTCCCCGGCCACCGAGCGATGACGATCAGGAGTTCCGTCGTGCGTCCCGTCCACTTCGCGGCCGCCCGCCGCACTCCCATCGGCCGGCTGCGCGGCGCCCTGTCCGCCGTACGCCCCGACGACCTCGCGGCGACCGTGATCCGCGGCCTCGTCGCCGACGTGCCCACGCTCGACCCCGCCCGCATCGACGACGTCTACTGGGGCGCCGCCAACCAGGCCGGCGAGGACAACCGCAACGTGGCCCGGATGGCCGCGCTGCTCGCCGGCCTGCCCGAGACCGTGCCCGGCGCCACCGTCAACCGCCTGTGCGCCTCGGGCCTGGAGGCCGTCACCACCGCGGCCCGTGCCGTCGCCGCGGGCGAGGCCGACATCGTGCTGGCCGGCGGGTCCGAGTCCATGAGCCGCGCCCCCTTCGTCCTGCCCCGCCCCGACGAGGCGCTCCCGCACCGGATGGAGACCCACGACACCCGGCTCGGCTGGCGCCTGGTCAACCCGGCGATGAAGGAACTCCACGGACTGCTCGCCATGGGCGAGACCGCGGAGGAGGTCGCCGCACGGTACGGCGTGACCCGCGAACGCCAGGACGCGTTCGCGCTGCGCAGCCACCGACTCGCCGCCCGGGCCCGCAAGGACGGTCACTTCGACGACGAGATCATGCCGGTCGAACGCCCCGACGGGATCGTCGTCGACACCGACGAGTGCATCCGCGAGGACACCTCCGCCGAGAAACTGGCCCGCCTCAAGCCCGCCTTCCGCGCGGGCGGCACCGTCACCGCCGGCAACGCCTCGCCCATGAACGACGGCGCCGCCGGACTGCTCCTCGTCGGCGAGGACGCCCTGAACGACCTGGGCCTGGAGTCACTGGGCCGCTACGTCGCCGGCGCCTCGGCCGGCGTCCACCCCGACGTGATGGGCATCGGGCCGGTCCCCGCCACCCGCAAGGCCCTGGCCCGCGTCGACTGGACCGTCGCCGACCTCCAGGAGGCCGAGTTCAACGAGGCCTTCGCCGCCCAGGCCCTCGCCTGCGTGGACCAGCTGGGCATCGACCCCGACCTGGTCAACCCCACCGGCGGGGCCATCGCCCTCGGCCACCCCCTGGGCTGCTCGGGCGCCCGCATCCTGACGACCCTCCTCCACCGCATGCGGCGGACGGGGGCCGAGCGAGGCCTGGCGACGATGTGCGTGGGCGTGGGGCAGGGGAGCGCGGTGCTGGTTGAGCGCCACCAGGGCCTGTCCGGCGGAGCATGTCGCGGACGCGGGGGCCCTAGCGGTCACCGGCGGTGGTGAGCCGCGGAGTTGTTCACGCCACGGCGGTCCCCTCCAGTTCGACCAGCTGGCCGGGGATCGCCAGCCGGGTCACCCCGAGCATCGTGGTGGTCGGTGCCACCCGTGCGGCGCCCAGCCGGGACGCCAGCACGCCGTAGTGCGGGTACAGCAGGTCGACGTCGGTGGTGTAGACGTTGAGGCGGACGAGGTGCGCGAGGGACATGCCGGCCTCGGCGAGCACGGCCTCCAGGTTGTCGAGGCTCAGCGCCAGCTGCGCGGCCATGTCGCCGTCGTGCAGGGGCTTGCCGTCGGCGCCCATCGCGGTCTGTCCGGAGCAGTACAGGGTCCGGGTGTGCCCGGAGACGACCTCGCCCTGGTTGAACCCCATCTCCACCGACCACGTCACCGGATTGACCGCCGTTCGTTCCACTGCCACATCAGCTCCCATCGCTTCGCATCGCCTTGCATCGCTTTTCGCTGTCCGTGGCAGGAGCCTTCCAACAAATCACGACACCCTTAGTCATGTATTCGCCTAGGGTTTCCGTATGCGCGCCGATCGGCTGGTCTCGCTCGTGCTGCTGTTGCGTCAGCGCGGCCGGCTGACCGCGGACACGCTCGCCCGCGAGCTGGAGGTGTCCACCCGTACCGTGCTGCGCGACATCGAGGCACTGTCGGCGGCGGGCGTCCCGGTCTACGCCGAACGCGGCCGGCACGGCGGGTTCGCGCTGCTGCCCGGTTTCCGCACCGAGCTCACCGGACTGAACCACGACGAGGTCCTCGCCCTGCTCACCGCCGGATCGGGCCGCGGCGAGCGGGCGTTCGGCCTCGGCTCGGCGCTCGCCTCGGCCATGCGCAAGGTGGTCGACGCGCTGCCCGAGAGCCACCGGGCCACCGCGAGCGACGCGGCCCGGCGACTTCTCGTCGAGCCGGAGACCGATCTGCTCTCACGCCGGCCGGTCGCCGAGACCGTGCCCGACACGACGATGGTCGTGATCCGGCGCGCGGTGCTCGCCGGACACCGGCTGCGCCTCCACTACGCGGCCACGGGCCAGACCCCTGGGTGGCGCACGGTGGACCCGATCGGCCTGGTCACCGTCCGCGACCGGAGCTACCTGCTGGCCACGAGATCCGGCGCGGACCGCACCTACCGGCTGTCGCGGGTGCTCGCCGCCCAGGAACTCCCCGAACCGGCACAACGACCGGACCGGGTCGACCTGGACCGGGCCTGGCGGGAACGCTGCGCGCGGTTCCTGTCCAGCGGCCATATCGCCGTACTGGTACGGGTGAACCCGGAGAGGCGGGAGGAGCTGCTGACCTCCGCGGTGGCCGTCCGCACCGCGGCACCGGCACCGGCACCGGCACCGGACGGCTGGCTGCGGCTGGAGGCGACGTTCCAAGACCTGCGGCACGCCGAGTGGGCGCTGTGGCAGCTCGGCACGGACGCCGAAGCGCTGACCCCGCAGTCGCTGCGCACCGCCCTGCACGACCGCGCCGCCGCGATGGCCGGCCGCTACGGAGACCCGTCCTGAGAACCGCCCGCCGCCCGAGGGCCACCGCGACGAGGACCGTTTCGGCAAGGACCGCTTTGACGAGGACCGCTTTGACGAGGACCGCGCCGCCGGGCTTCCGGCGTCCGTCGGCCGGTACAGGCCCACGAGGCGAGACGGCACTTACCCCACCGGTTACTTGCACATAGCATCGGTGTTCGCATGAACACGATGACCCTGTGGCACATCACCGGCTGGGAGTTCGCCGCCCTCGCCTTCGCCGCCCTGCTCGTCGGCTTCTCGAAGACGGCCGTGAGCGGGGCCAACACGGTGAGCCTGGCGATCTTCGCCGCCGTCCTGCCCGCCCGCGCCTCCACCGGCGTCCTGCTCCCGGTGCTGATCGCCGGGGACGTGCTCGCCGTGCTCACCTACCGACGGCACGCGCACTGGCCCACGTTGTGGCGGCTGTTCCCGGCCGTCGCGGTGGGCGTGCTCGCCGGCACGCTGTTCCTGGTGTGGGCGGACGACGAGATCGTACGGACATCCATCGGCGCCATCCTGCTGCTGATGGCCGGGGTGACGGTGTGGCGCCGCCGCACGGCCGAAGCGGAGGAGGAGCCGGACTCGGTCGTCACCCGGGCGGGCCGGGTCAAGGCCCGCTCCTACGGTGTCCTCGGCGGCTTCACCACCATGGTCGCCAACGCGGGCGGCCCGGTGATGTCGATGTATCTCCTCTCCGCGGGCTTCCGCAAGCTCGGCTTCCTGGGCACCTCGGCCTTCTTCTTCCTGATCGTCAACGTCTCCAAGGTGCCCTTCAGCGTCGGCCTCGGCCTGATCGACGGCCGCTCGCTGCTCCTCGACGCCGCCCTCGTGGCGTTCGTCGTGCCCGGCGCGTTCCTCGGCAAATGGGCGGTGAACCGGATCAACCAGAAGCTCTTCGAACAACTGGTGATCGCGGCGACGATCGTGGGCGGCCTGCAACTGCTCCTGCGGTAGCGGTGAGTGCCGGGCCCGGCCGCCTTACCGCGTCAGCCCCAGCAGCGCCGGAAGATCCGCGAAGGAATCGATCACGTGGTCGGGCGTGCCGCTCGCCGCGTGATGGGTCTCGGGCAGGTACTTGCCGGTCCTGACCAGCACCCCGGTGATCCCGGCCCGCTGTGCCGCCAGCACGTCGGACTCGATGTCGTCCCCCACCATCACCGCCTGGTCCGCGCCCGCCCCGAGCCGTGCCAGCGCCGCCTCGAAGAACGCCGGGGACGGTTTGCCGGTGACCTCGGCCTCCACCCGCGCGGCCTGCTCCAGGCCGGCCAGGAAGGCACCGGAGTCGAGCCGCAGCCCGTCGGCGGTACGCCAGTACAGGTTCCGGTGCATCGCCACCAGCCGGGCCCCGCGCTGAAGTTGGCCGAAGGCCCGGTCCAGCGCCGCGTAGTCGAACTCGGGCCCGGCCCCGCCGACGACCACGACATCCGCGACCGTCTCCGTGTCCCGCGGATCCAGCAGCCGGACCTCCCCGAGATCCTCCCCGACGTCCCCGCTGTTCAGCAGGGCACACCGAGCGCCCGGCCGGTGCTCGGCGAGATACGCGGCGGTGGCGGCGGGCGCGGTCAGGATGTCCTCGGCCGTCACGGGGAACCCCGCGCCCTCCAGCGTCGCCGCGATCGACGCCCGCGTCCGGGACGTCGTGTTGGTGACCAGCACCACCCCCAGCCCGGCCGCACGGATCTCCCGCAGCGCCTCGACCGTCCCGGGCAACGGCTCCCACGAGACGGTGAGCACTCCGTCGATGTCGATGAGGACAGCACGCACGGACTCCATGCCCGGGACGATAGCGGCCGGGCACCTCGCGGACGCCGTCCGTGCACCGCACCCGGCGTGCCGTCCCGGGCCCGCGACTCGTACGCTCACCCCATGCCCCGCTCGTCCCCCCACGTGCTGATCCTCGGCGGCACCGCCGAGGCACGCGAACTCGCCGCCCTGCTCACGGCACGCTCCGGCATCCGCGTCACCACCTCCCTCGCGGGCCGCGTGTCCCGGCCCGGGACGGTCACCGGAGACGTACGCATCGGCGGATTCGGCGGGGCGGACGGGCTGGCCGACTGGCTGCGCGAACAGCACGTGGACGCTCTGATCGACGCCACGCACCCCTTCGCCGAGTCGATCACCGCCAACGCGGCACGGGCCGCCGCGGCGACCGGCGTGCCGTCGGTGGTGCTGCGCCGCCCCGGCTGGCGGCCGGAACCGGGCGACCGCTGGCACCCGGTCGGCTCCCTGGCCGAGGCCGCGGACCTGCTGCCGACGCTCGGCCGCCGCGTCCTCCTGACCACCGGCCGCCTCGGCCTCGCCGCCTTCGCCCACCTGACGGACCTTCACTTCGTGGTGCGCTCCGTGGAGTTGCCCGATCCCCCCATGCCCCCGCACACCGAAGTCCTCCTGGCCCGCGGCCCGTTCACCGTCACCGACGAATCCGCCCTCCTGGGCGCCCACTGCATCGACGTCCTCGTCACCAAGGACAGCGGCGGCTCGGCCACCGCCGCCAAACTCACGGCCGCCCGCCACCTGGCCCTCCCCGTCGTGGTCGTACGACGTCCCGCGCTGCCCCCGGGCGTCACCGCCCTGCCCGACGTGGCCTCCGTGCGGGAGTGGCTCGCTCTCGACCCACTGTGACGCGGACCGCCCGCGGACTCAGCGTGACGTGCTCGTTGCCCGGTCCGCCGTTCGCCGGGGCAGGCCGTGGCTCAGGTCCTCCACCAGCAGGCGCTTGGCGATGGTGTCCACCGCGGCGCGCAGGTCCGTGTCCGTCGGGCGGCCGATGTCCTGCTGGACGCGGTTCTCCAGCCAGGCGCCCCAGGCCTCGGTGATGACCCGTGCCTCGCGGGCGCCGGCATCGGTGTGGGAGAGGAGGTTGCCGTGGCGGGTGAGGTAGCCCTCGTCGACCATGCGGTCGAAGACGGGGAGCAGGACCTCGGGAGGCATGTGGCGGCGGGCGGCGATGAGACCGAGGCCGGCGTGGCCGACGAGTCTGGTGAACAGCTCGACCTGCATCACGGCCCAGGCGCCCGCGACGTCGAGCCGGGTCTCGGAGTCGCTCATGATCCGGCGCGCGGTGTCCAGGTCCGTGCTGCCGATGATCTTGCCCACGGTTGCTTCCAGCACCCGCCGCGAGTCCGCCCCGGACGGCTGCGCGAACCCCTCGCCCATGTCGGTCGAGCCCGCCCGCGCACTGTCCCGCAGCCGGACCTGTTTGAGGAACAGGGCGACCACGAACCCGACGGCCGCGACCGGCACGGTCCACAGGAACACCGTCTGGAGGGTGTCGGCGTAGGCCCCGATGATCGGGGCGGAGACATCGGGCGGCAGCTCGTGCAGAGCCTGCGGACTGGTCGCCGCCCTGGCGACGGTGGACGCGTCCACCGATCCGGCCCGCGAGGCGGAGGCGATCCCGTCCCTGAGGTTGGGCGTGAGGGAGTTGGCGTAGATCGTGCCGAAGACGGCAGTGCCGAAGGAACTGCCCAGCGTACGGAAGAAGGTGACACCGGAGGTCGCGGTGCCCAGGTCGGTGTACTCGACGGTGTTCTGCACGGCGATCGTCAGCACCTGCATGCACAGCCCGATACCGGTGCCGAGCACGAACATGTACAGCGACTCCAGCCACGCGCCCGTCGACGGCCCCATCAACGACATCAGGTACAGCCCGACGCCCATCACCAGCGAGCCGACGATCGGGAAGAAGCGGTACTGCCCGGTCCTGCTGACCACGTTGCCGCTGAACACCGACGCGATGAGCAGACCGATCACCAGCGGCAGCGTGCGTACACCGGAGACCGTGGCCGAGTCGCCGTCGACGTACTGGAGGTAGCTCGGCAGATACGTCATCGCGCCGAGCATCGCGAAGCCGACGATGAAGCTGAGGATCGAGCACACCGTGAACACCGGATTGGCGAACAGCCGCATGGGCAGCATCGGTTCGGCCGCCCGGGTCTCCACCCAGCAGAACAGACCGAGCGCGAGCGTACCGCCCACGAACAGGCCGATGATGACGGCCGAGCCCCACGCGTACTCGTTCCCGCCCCAACTCGTCGCCAGGATCAGCGCGCTGGCGCCCACCGCGACGAACGCGATGCCCAGGTAGTCCACGACCGGCCGGGCCGCCGACTTGACCACCGGAATCGTCCGGGCCGCCGCGATCACGACGAGCACCGCGATTGGGACGTTGACGTAGAACGCCCAGCGCCACGACAGATGGTCGGTGAACAGCCCGCCGAGCAGCGGCCCGATGACCGTCGCCACCCCGAACACGGCGCCGATCGCGCCCTGGTACTTGCCGCGCTCCCTGAGCGGGATGACGTCGGCGATCAACGCCATCGCCGTCACCATCAGACCGCCGGCACCGACCCCCTGCATCGCCCGCCAGACGATCAGCAACGTCATGTTGCCGGCGAGACCGCACAGGAACGAGCCCGTGATGAACACGACCGCCGAGACCTGGAAGACCACCTTGCGGCCGAACATGTCGCCGAACTTGCCGACCAGGACGGTCGACACCGTCTCCGCGAGGAGATATGCCGTCACCACCCACGACATGTGCTCGGCACCGCCGAGATCCGACACGATCGTCGGCAGCGCCGTGCCCACGATCGTCTGGTCGAGGGCCGCGAGCAGCACCCCCAGCATGATCGTCACGAAGACGATGTTGCGGCGGCGCTTGTCCAGCACGGGCGGCTGCGCGGCGGCGGAAGGCGCGGTTTCCTCGGCGACGGTCACGAGGTCACGATCACGCCGGTATGCCGCACCCGCATGTGGGCACGGTCCGCTCGGGTGGCGGGTCCCTACCGCTGTTCCGGGTTACGGCGCAGCAGATACGTGTCCATGATCCAGCCCTTGCGCTCCCGCGCCTCCGCGCGCAGCCGCTCGATGCGGGGGGCGGTCTCGGCGATCGGCCCGGCGGCGAGGATCTCGTCCGGCGTGCCTATGTAGGCGCCCCAGTAGATGTCGATGTCCTGGTCGGCGTACTGCCGGAAGGCCTGATGGGCGTCCAGCATCACCACCACGTCGTCCACCCCCTCGGGAAAGCCCTCGGCGAGCCGCCGGCCCGTCGTGATCTGCACGGGCCGCGCCACCCGGTTCAGCCCGGTACGGTGCCGGGCGACGAGCGCGGAGACACTGCTGATGCCCGGCACGACGGTGTACTCGAAGGCCACCGTGCCCCGCTCCAGGATCTCCTCCAGGATCCCGATCGTGCTGTCGTACAGCGCGGGATCCCCCCAGACCAGGAACGCGCCGGTCTCGTCCTCGCCCAGCTCCTCGGCGATCAGCCGCGCGTAGATGTCGGCGCGGGCGCTGCGCCAGTCACCCACGGCGGGGGAGTAGGCGGTGCCGCCCGCCGCCCGGTCGCGCTCCGGGTCACGCGCCTCGACCACGCGGTACGAGCCCTCGGGTATGTGCGTCTCCAGCATGTCCCGGCGCAGCCGCGTCAGGTCGCTCTTCACCTCGCCCTTGTCGAGGACGAAGAACACGGCCGTGCCGCGCAGCGCCCCCACCGCCTGGAGGGTCAGCTGCTCGGGGTCGCCCGCACCGATACCGATGACATGAATCTTTCGCACGCCACGAGTCTGCCGCACGGCACTGACAGCGCGGACACCGAGGTCAAGCCCGAGGCCAAGCCTGTGGGCGCGCCGTCACCGCCTCATCCCGCCCCGGGCCCCCGCAGCCGCGGCGCCCGCGCCCCCGCGTCGATGCCGCCCCCGTCCCGCTCCACGCTCCGGGCCAGCTCCCGGGCCCACGCGGCCAGTCCCGCGAGGTCCAGGTCGTGCGGCCGCTCCCGCCCGGTCGCCGCCGCCCACCGCGTCACCGCGTCCGCGCCGCGCCGCAGCAGCCGGGCGCCGCCGGTGACGTTGCCCCGGGCGGCGTGGGTGAGGCCGACGGAGAGCTGGGCGAGGCCGCGCCACAGCTCGCGTTCCTCCTCGGGGCCGGACTTCCAGGCGTCCTCGAAGACCTCGTGGGCGTGGAACGGTTTCCCCGCGTCCAGCAGCTCCTGCGCCTCGGCCACGCTCTCGTGCGGGGCGCGGACCACCCCCTCCGGCTGCCGGGCGACGCCTTCGGTGCCGTAGGGGAGCGGCCGCCCGAGCCCGTCCCGGGGTCGGGCATTGCGTGCCCGGCCCTCCTCGTCGCGGTCCCGCGCGTCCACCTGCCGTCCTGCGGATGTCCTGGCCATGGATCGATTGTCCCGCGTCCCGGCCCGCCGGCCACCGCCGCCCCGGGCCCGTCTTCGGCAGGGCCTCCGACGTGGGGTAAAGTGCTGTTCGCACGACCCCGCGGGGCACCGCGGGAAACACACCGGGACGTGGCGCAGCTTGGTAGCGCACTTGACTGGGGGTCAAGGGGTCGCAGGTTCAAATCCTGTCGTCCCGACGGTGCGAAGGGTCTTCGCGGGCGAGAGCCTGTGAGGGCCCTTTTCGCATGGGGCCTCTTCGTACGGCGCCTTCGGGATCAGGGCGCCGTTGCGTCAAACCGGTGAATCTCCTTGCGGGGTCAAGTCCTGCGTGCGCAGTGGGCCGTTGTGGGGGAAGTCCGCCCGTCGCGGAAGTGGTGGGGCGGGCACCCTTCGCCGGATTTCCACTGCGAGGAGCACGGTCGACGTGACAGAGAACCGGGTGCTGTCCTGGACCCCGCGAGCGGTCGTCTTCGACTGTGACGGCGTCTTGATGAGTACGGAGGAGTACTGCCTGCTCAGCAAGGTGCTCGTGCTGCGTGACCACGGTGTCGAGCCGGATGCCGAGGTGATCGCCTCGCTGAAGGGACTGCACTACAGCGCGGCCGGAGATGCCCTGGCCCGGTCGCTCGGCACGTCGGCGAGCGCCGCGGAATGCAGCGCGCAGGCACTGGCCAGGCAACGGGAGCTGTACCGCACCCACCCGTCGCACGCGCTGCCCGGTGCGCTGGATCTGGTGAAGCGGATCAGCGCGGTGATGCCGGTGGTCTGCGCGACCAGCTCCCCGCACGACGCCGTGGAACATGTGCTGGCCGAGGCGGGAATCCTGCCGTACCTGGTGTGCGTGACCTCCCCGACCGTGGGGTTCGCTCCCAAGCCGGCCCCCGACACGTATCTGGCCGCCGCCGAGGCCTGCGCGGTCGAGCCGGCCGACACCCTTGCCGTGGAGGACTCCACCAGCGGGATTCGTTCCGCCGTGGCCGCCGGTATGCGCGTACTGGGCGTCGGCCCCGAGCCGTCTGCGGAACAGCGCGCCCTGGTCGACCACTGGGTTGCCTCCTTGGACGACCCGGAGTTGACCGACTGGGCACAGCGCCTGGCCCTTCCACACGGTGAGGGGGCGTCGGCATGCGTGTAGCCCTGGTGGCGCAGAACGGCAAGAAGGAACAGCTGCGGGCCTGGGCTTCCAAGCACAGGGCGACACTGGCCGGCCACGACCTGGTCGCGACCGGCGGGACCGCCCAGGTGCTGACCGAATGCGGACTCACCGCCCGTGCGCTGGCCTCCGGACCGCTCGGCGGCGATCTGCATGTGGCCCACCTGGTCGCCACCGGCGAAGTCGACTTCTGCGTCTTCCTGCGCGACCCGGCCGTCCACCCCGCGCACGAGGCGGACGTCGCCGCGCTGGTCCGCCTGGCACTGGTGCACGACGTACCGCTCGCGCAGAACGAGTCCACGGCCAACGCGGTACTCACCGCACCGCTCTAGGAGCTGCCCGTTCGACGGGCCTCGCTCCGACGGGCCTCGTGTCGGGCGCGTGGCGGGCACAGCACATCGATTCGCAGCAACCGGAAAAGGTACAGATGGGACTGGCATACCTACGCTCGGACGCGGACCGGGCGATGGACGTCGGCATGGGCCGCGTCCTGGTACGGGAGACGGCCGGATGCGGCAGGGACATGGTCCTCGCACTGCGCACGGCACAGGGGACGAGCAAGGTGACCGCGCCCTACTGGATGGGCCGCCGCTTCCTCGGCGCGGCGGGCCGCCCGCTCGCCGACGACACCCCGATCTCGCTGAGCTTCCTCACCCCCCGCAGAGCGGCCCGCGTACGCATCCGCAGGAACCAGAGCGACCTGCTCATCCTGTGGCAGGTCTTCCTGAAACGCTTCTACGAACTCGGCGTCCACTACCGCCTCGACAAGGACATCGACACCCTCGACACGATCGTCGACCTCGGCGGCAACACCGGCCTCGCCGCCTCCTACTTCACCGCCCGCTACCGCCCCCGCACCCTGCTGACGGTGGAGCCGATCCCGCAGAACCTGGCCGTCCTGCGGCACAACGCCACGCTGTCCGGCCTCGACTGGAAGATCGAGCCGGCGGCCGTGGCCGGCGAGTCCGGGACCGCGGAGTTCACCGTGAGCGCGTTCTGGGACACCTGCACCGCCGTGCCCGCGGTCGCCGACCTGCGCCGCACCCGCTCCTACCGGCTGGAGAACGTCCTGGCCCGCCCGAACGTGCGGGTGCCCGCGCTCACCGTGGGCGAGCTGCTCACCAAACACGGCATCGACCACGTCGACCTGCTCAAGGTCGACGTCGAGGGCAGCGAGGCCGAGGTGTTCGGCCAGGTCCAGCCGTGGATGGAACAGGTCGAGCGGATCGTCCTGGAAGTCCACGACAAGTACATCGACGGCGACGTCGTCCGGAAGACGATGAGCGCGGCGGGATTCCGTCAGGTACCGCCGCGCGTCCCCGAACCGGCCGGCTTCAATCCCGTCGAGCTGTACGTGAAGTCATGAGCGACAGCGGCACCAGGGCACGCACGGCCGACCTCGCGGCGCTGATGACGGTCACTCCGCCCGTCGCCGTGGTGTTCGACTGCGACGGCACGCTCATGGACACCGAGCCGTGTGCCGATGCCGCACGCGGCGCCGTGTTCGCCCGCCGGGGACAGGTCTACGACGATGCGGCACGCGCCGCTCTCGTGGGTCTGTCCGTGGCGCAGGGCGGAGAGGTGATGGCGCGGCTGTTCGGGGGCAGCGCGCCGCGGTTGGCGGAGGAACTGGCCGAAGAGCTCCTGGCCGCGGTGGCCGACGGGGCGCGACCGATGCCCGGTGCGGCGGATCTGGTCGCACGGCTGGCCGCCAGGGTGCCGGTCGCGGTGGCCAGCAACGGACCACGCGTACTCCTGGACAAGTCGCTGGCACAGGGCGGCCTGTCCCGATGGCTGCCGGTCACCGTCTCGGGCGACGACGTCACCATGCCCAAACCGCACCCCGCCTGCTACCTCGCCGCCTGCGCGGCACTCGACGTCGACCCCGCCGGCGCCCTGGCCGTCGAGGACTCCCTCGTGGGCGCCCGCGCGGCCCATACCGCCGGAATGACCGTACTCGGCGTGGGCACGCTGGTCCGCGGTCCGCATGTGCACGCCCACGTCCCCGCCCTCGACGATGCCGCGCTGCGCCACTGGCTCGCCGGATGGTGAGCGGCGGGGAGCGGGGCTCGGCCTGACCAAGATCACCGGGTATCTCGATTCGGGTTCCCTTTGCGCGACCGCCCCAACGCGGGATCGTTCCAGGCCCGGAGCTTGTCGGGGTTGAGCATGACCCACACCTGGGCGACACGGCCGTCGGTGACGTCGAGGCCGATGACGGCGGCGACCTGGCGGCCGTACCGGGCGACGAGGCCGGTGCGGCTGTTGACAGAACGGGTGGTCAGGGTGGTGCGCGAGTGGCCGGCCAGGAGGGTCAGCAGGCTGTCGGCGACCGGCCGGCTGCCGTGGACCGGCCCGGTCAGCGCCCGCACCTTGCCGCCGCCGTCGAAGAACGCCGTGACGTCCGAGCACAGCAACGACGCCAGCAGGTCGCCGTCCTCGGCCACGCACGCCCGGTGCACGGCACGGGCCACGGCATCGTGCTGGTGCGGTCCCGTGGGCCGGGAGTGCTGCGCGTGCAGCCACCGCCTGGCGCGGGCGGCGAGTTCGGCCACCTCCGGTTCCGTGCGGCCCACGACGTCGGCGATCGCGTGGGGGGCCATTCCGAACACGCGGAGCACGAACGCCGCGCGCTCGTCGGGTGACAGCGACTCCAGCGCGCCGAGCGCGGGCTGCCTCCGATGATCCTTCTCGCCCTCCGTCGCACCCCGGCCGGGCGACGCCAGCCGGTCCAGACAGATCCCGCCCGCGGTCTTCGTCAGCCATGAGCGGGGCACGACGATTTGCCGGCGCACCGTTTCGGACAACCCGTACCACCGGCGGTAGGTCTCGTCGACGACATGCTCCGCCGCACTCGGACTGCCCAGCATCCAGTGGGCGACGTCCAGCAGGAACCGACGCTCCTCCAGCAGTTCCGCGATCGGCACCGCATCGCCCTGGTCCATTCGGCATCCTCCTACTGGCACGCACCGCACGCGTCGACGCCGTCGACGTCGGCTCACCCTCTTGGACCGGGAACTCGCGGATCTCGTGACATGGGCACGGAACCGAATACGGAACCGAACGCGATTCGGCGGCCGACAAGGCGGGGTGGCCCTTCACGGAAGCGAGGGCCACCCGAAAAGAGCTTCTTACTTCTGCTGCGCGAGCCAGTCGCCGAACTTGGTTTCGGCGATGTGCGCGTCCGGCCCCGGAAGGAGCGTGGTCTCCTGCAACCGGGCGCCCCAGTACGTGGCGTTCGGGTCGGTGACGATCTCACGGGGGTCGTTCTTGGTGGCGAGTCCCCGGCGGATGAACTCCTCGAGCTCGAACGCCTCGGGACCCGCGACCTCCACCACGCCGTCGACCGGCGTACCGACCGAGGCGCGGCCGACCGCCGCGGCCACGTCGTCGGAGACGATGGGCTGGATCCTGCCGGCGGGGAGGCGGACGGTGTTGCCCTCGGTGACCCCGTCGGCGAGTCCCTTCGCGAACTCGAAGAACTGGGTCGCGTGCACGATGGTGTACGGCATGCCGGACGCCGTGATCAGGTCTTCCTGGGCCTGCTTGGCGCGGAAGTACCCGCTGCCCTGGAGGCGGTCGGTGCCCACCACGGACAGCGCCACGTGGTGCCGCACGCCGGCCTCGGCCTCCGCCTTGAGCAGGTTGGTCGTGGAGGTGCGGAAGAACTCCATGACCGCCTCGTCGTCGAACGAGGGGGAGTTGGACACGTCGACCACGACCGACGCGCCCTTGAGGACGTCGGCCAGCCCCTCGCCCGTCAGCGTGTTGACGCCGGTGTTGGGCGCGGCCGCGACCGCCTCGTGGCCGTGCTCGCCGAGCCTGGCGACCACCTTCGAGCCGATGAGCCCGGTTCCACCGATCACTACGACCTTCATGACGGAATTCCTCTCGGGTTTTCCTGGTGCCTGCACCAGATGAGTTCTGGTGCCTTTACCAGGGGAGACAGGGCAACGGCTCCGCTTGTGACACGCGCTCGGCGTCATCGGGGGAATTCCCGCAGATTTTCCCGCAGAGCTGCCCGCCGCCGCCCTCGAACGGGCTATTCGGCCAGCTTGCCCTCGGTCGAGACCTCCTCCATCAGGGAGGAGATCTCGGCAGGGACGGCCGGAATGCTCTCGCGCGTGACACCCGTCGTCGGCGACCACACGAGGTTGACCCGCAGAGCGGGATCAGCCTCCGGGTAGTCGCTGCGGTTGTGACAGCCGCGGGTCTCACGCCGTTCCAGTGCCGCTTCGAGCGTGGCCCGGGCCGCCAGTGCGGCGGACTTCAGGTCGAAGGCGTGCGCGAGGTCCTGGTAGCCGGCGATGTCCGGGTGCACGCCGACGTCCTCCATCCTCTTCTCGATCCCCGCGAGCTCCGCCAGCCCGGCGCGCAGGCCCTCTTCGTCCCGTACGACGCCCGCGTGCTCGGTCATGGTGTCGCGGATGGCGCGTTGCAGGGCGCGCACGTTCTCCGGACCGTCGGCGGCGAGCAGGTCGTCGACCTCCGCGCGGGCCCGGGCGACGGCCGGCGCGGACCGCGGCTGCGCGGTGAGGGACCGCGAGTAGGCGGCGACCGCCCGGCCCGTGATCCGGCCGAACACCAGCAGCTCGATGAGGCTGTTCCCGCCGAGCCGGTTGGCTCCGTGCAGCCCGCTGGAGGCCTCGCCGATGGCGTACAGGCCGCGCACGTCGGTGCTGTGGTCCTCGGGGCGCACCCACACGCCGCCCATCGAGTAGTGCGCGGTGGGCGCGATCTCGACCGGGTCGCGGGTGATGTCCAGCATCTGGAGGTCCAGCAGGGTCTGGTACACGCGGGGGAGTCGCGTCATGATCGTCTGCCGGGGCAGGTGGGAGACGTCGAGCCACACGCCGCCCTTGGGCGTTCCGCGCCCCTCCTTGATCTCCGTGTAGGAGGCCAGGGCCACGCGGTCGCGGGTGGACAGCTCCATGCGCTCGGGGTCGTAGCGGGACATGAACCGCTCGCCGAGCGCGTTGCGCAGGATGCCGCCCTCACCGCGGGCGGCCTCGCTGACGAGGGTGCCGGCCGCGTTCTCCGGCTCGATGATCCCGGAGGGATGGAACTGCACCAACTCGGCGTCCCGCAGGCGGGCCCCGGCCTCCACGGCCAGCCGGAACGAGTCGCCGGTGTTCTCGTCGCGCCGCGACGACGTACGCCGCCAGATGCGGGTGTGGCCGCCGGCGGCGAGGATGACCGCGTCCGCGTGGATCAGGTAGCGCTTTCCGCTCGCGAGGTCGAAGCCGTAGGCCCCGAAGACGGCACCGTCGTGCACCAGGAGCCGGGTGATGTAGACGCCGTCGAGCACGGGGATGTCGAGCTGTTCCGCGCGCCGGACCAGGGTGCGCTGGATCTCCAGACCGGTGTAGTCGCCGGCGAAGGCGGTGCGCCGGAACTTGTGGGCACCGAAGAACCGTTGGGAGATACGGCCGTCCTCCTCCCGGGCGAAGGCCATGCCGTAGCGCTCCAGGTCCTCGATGCCGCGGGCGGCACCCTGGGTGACGATCTCCACCGTGCGCGGGTCCGCGAGGAGGTAGCTCTCCTTGAGGGTGTCGGCGGCGTGCTGCTGCCAGCTGTCCTCGGGATCCACGGTGGCCAGCGCCGCGTTGATGCCGCCGGCCGCGAGTGCCGTATGCGCGTCCTCCTTGGGGCGCTTGCCGACGGCGAGGACGTCGACACCGGCCTCGGCCAGCTCGATAGCCGCCCGCAGACCGGCTCCTCCGGTGCCGATCACCAGCACCATGGTGGCAATACGTTGTTCTGTCACGGCCACGGTCCACTCCGATCGCCTGGGTCTTCACCCACTAGGACCGAGGGGTCCCGCGATCTGTGACATCCCGGCCGTGACCTCCCGGCCGTGACATCGCTGCACCGACATCGCCGCACCGCGTGTGTCACACATCCGCCCCGAGCCCTGTCATCCCTGCGAGACGGCCATGAGAGCCATGGCGCGGGGGGCCGTGCCGTCGCCTCTTCCTTCCTTCGACAGCCGAAGCGAGAACATCATGAATCACTCGGAGCACCTCGGCATGCCCGAGGCCCCTTCGACCGCACGGATCGCGACGCTCGACAGCCTGCGCGAGCACCTTCAGTGGGCGATCGAACTGGAACACGCGACTCTGCCGCCCTATCTCTGCGCCCTCTACTCGCTCGACCCGTCTCGGAATCCGGACGCCGTCCAGGTGCTGAGCGGCGTCTTCGTCGAGGAGATGATCCACCTGGCGCTGGCGGCGAACCTCCTCAACGCGGTCGGCGGGCGCCCCCGCCTGGACGCTCCGCACCTGCTGCCCCGCCATCCCCGGCCCCTGCCGCACGCGGACCCCTCCCTGGAGCTGTCACTGGTTCCCTTCGGACCCGAGGCACTGGAGATGTTCCTCCGCCTCGAACAGCCGGCGCTGCCCGGTGCCCCGGCCGAGGGCGACGGCTACGAGACGATCGGACAGTTCTACGACGCCGTGGAAGAGGGACTGCGTCACCTGTGCGCCGAACTCGGTGAACGGGAGGTCTTCCGCGGCGACCCGGCTCGCCAGGTCACCGCCGGCCCCTTCGCCCACACGGGCGGACAACTGACCGCGGTCACCGACCTCTCCTCGGCCCTGGCGGCGCTGGAGGAGATCGTCGAGCAGGGCGAGGGCACGGCCCGCGGCGAGGTCTGGGACGGCGACCAGGACATCTTCCACCCCGAACGCGACGAGGTCTCCCACTACTACCGCTTCCAGGAGCTCAAGCTGGGCCGCCGCTACCGGAAGGGCGACACACCGAAATCCGGCCCCACGGGTGACCCGGTAGCCGTCGACCTCACCGGCATCCGACCCGTACGCCCCAACCAGCGGATGGCGGATTTCCCCGTGGGCAGCCCGATCAGGGCCGCCCAGGAGGGGTTCAACCGGACGTACTGCGACCTGCTCCGTCTGCTGGAGCAGGCGTTCAACGGCAGCCCCCAGACACTCGGGCCCGCGACCGGCACGATGTACGCGCTCAAGGCCCAGGCCCAGGGCCTGATGGAGATGCCCGCCGGGGACGGCACGACGGCCGGCCCCACCTTCGAGTACGTCCCGGCCGAGTCCCGGTCGTCGTAGGAGTCGGCCGAGGGCGCGGCTGCCTGGCGGGTCTGCCGGTGTCGGCGGACCCGCCGGACGCGGGCGGGGCAGATGTGTTCGACCCCTTGCGCATGGCCGAGAAAAATGCATGGACGCCGTCCGCGCCGACGCGGGACACTCCGTTCCTGATCCGCTCGTACTCGCACAGTGACGAAACAAGCACTCTTCGTGTGCGGGCCGCCGTACGAGACCACAGGATGGGGATGGACGCGCCTACATCGCGCGAGGTTCCGCCGGGCAAAGGCCCCGTGATCCTCGCGCTTCGTTATTACGGACGGGAACTGGCCCGGCTCCGGTGGCTGACGCTGCCCGGGATGCTGTTGCCCGCGCTGGGAAACATCGGTCTCTACTACATCGCACCCCTGGTCGTCGCGAAGCTCGTCGGCCACATCGCGGGCGACACCGACACCACCGTCGGCGCCGCCCTGCCCTACCTCCTCGCCTTCGCCGGCGTGATGCTCCTCGCGGAGGCGCTGTGGCGCGTCGGCCTGCACTGTCTGAACCGCCTCGACGCCCGGGGCATCGAGAACCTGTACGTCATCGGCATGGACGAACTGTTCGCCAAGGACGCCGCGTTCTTCCACGACAACTTCGCCGGCTCGCTGACCAAGCGCGTCCTGAGCTTCGCCTCCCGCTTCGAGCAGTTCGTCGACACGATGACCTTCAACGTCGTGGCCAACTTCGTGCCGCTGATGTTCGGCGCGGTGGTCCTGTGGCGCTACGAACCGCTGCTCGTGGTCGGGCTGTTGGTGATGATCGCCGTGACCGCGCTGTGCGTGGCGCCCCTCATCCGCCGCCGCCAGAGGCTCGTCCGGCTGCGCGAGGAGGCCATCGCCCGCGTCTCGGGGCACGTCGCCGACAGCCTGATGAATATGGACACGGTCCGCGCCTTCGCCGCCGAGGACCGCGAGGCCGCCGAGCACCGCTCCCGCGTCGCGGAGTCCCGACGCCTCTCGCTCAGGTCCTGGGACTACGGCAATCTGCGCATCGACACCCTGGTCGCACCGCTGTCCGTACTGACCAACGTGCTGGGCCTGCTGCTCGCGGTCACGCTCGGCGGGGGCGGACAGGGCGTGGAGGCGGTGGTGGTCGCCTTCACCTACTACACCAACGCGACCCGGATCATGTTCGAGTTCAACCAGATCTACCGTCGGCTGGAGAGCGCGATGACGGAGGCCGCCCAGTTCACCGAACTGCTCCTGACCCCGCCCACCGTACTGGACCCGGTGGCGCCGGAACCACTGGCGCCCAGCGCCGCCGACGTCCGCTTCGACCGGGTGACCTTCGCGCACGCGGGCGCGGACCGGCTCTTCGACGACCTCGACCTGACCGTGCCCAGCGGGACGAAGGTCGGTCTCGTCGGCCGCTCCGGGGGAGGCAAGACCACGCTCTCCCGGCTGCTGCTGCGGATGACCGACATCGACGGCGGCCGCATCCTGATCGGGGGCCAGGACATCAGCAGGCTGCGCCAGGCGGACCTGCGCAGCCTGATCGCGTACGTGCCGCAGGACCCGGCGATGTTCCACCGCACCCTGCGCGACAACATCGCCTTCGCCCGCCCGGACGCCACCGAGGCCGAGATCCGCCGCGCCGCCGAGGCCGCCCACGTCACCGAGTTCGCCGACACGCTGCCCGACGGCTTCGACACCATGGTGGGCGAGCGTGGCATCAAGCTGTCCGGCGGTCAGCGCCAGCGGGTCGCGCTCGCGCGGGCGATCCTGCGGGACGCGCCGATCCTGCTGCTCGACGAGGCGACCAGCGCGCTGGACTCCGAGAGCGAGCTGCTGGTCCAGGAGGCGCTGTGGCGGCTCATGGAGAGGCGGACCGCGCTCGTGGTGGCGCATCGGCTGAGCACGGTCGCCGGCATGGACCGGCTCGTCGTCCTCGACCGCGGCCGGATCGTCGAGCAGGGCACCCACCAGGAACTGCTCGCCTCGGACGGCGCCTACGCCAAACTCTGGCAACACCAGTCGGGCGGCTTCCTCGACGACAGCTCCGAGCAGGCCGACCTGGTGTGAACGAGCGCCCGGCGGGCGGCGGCTAGGTGCCGAGGAGGACGGTCATCTCCACGGCCACGTCGTCGCCCGCCGCGAGGCCCTGCGGGGTGCGTACGGCCTTCTTCAGCGGCAGCAGATAGCCGCCGTCCTTGGGGAAGAGCGAGGTCTCGAAGGAGGTCCCGCCGATGCGGGCCGCGACCGGGACGACGCCCCAGCCGTAGGTGGCCATCGCGGCCACCTCGCGGATGTCGGCGGACTCCTCGTCCGGCACGACGACGAAGTAGTACGGCGCGGGACCGCGCCATTCGATCACCGGTCCGGCGAAGACGAGTCGCATGCGGTCAGTCTCCCCGATCGGGAACGGCGATGTCCCGGGTCACTCGGCCACCCATGTGAGGCCGTCCTCCGAGGCCACCAGACCACCGGGCCGGACCGGGGTCTCGTCCTCCAACGGACCGCCCAGGAGCCCCCGTTCCTGAAGGACCGTGCCCTCCCGGAACACCTGGCGGAAGGTGCTGGACTCGTAGAGCGGATTGCGCAGGCCGTCGGAGTCCGGGAGCCGGCCCACGGCCCGGTCGAAGTCCGAGGCGGCCTGCGCCAGCCGCACCCCCGCCCGTCCGTCGCCGCCGAGGGACGAGTCGCCGGAGGCCAGACCGCCGACCAGCTCCACGAACGACTCCAGCTCGGAGGTGCCCAGCCGGGTGACCTTGCGTGCCGTCCAGAAGTACGACCGCTCGTCCTGGTGCATGTCGTAGAAGGAGACCAGGAACTCGTGGAACAGGCCGTACTCGTGCCGGTAGCGGGTCTCGAACTCCTCGAACACGCGCTCCTCGTCCTGCGTCCCCGCGAGGCAGCTGTTCAGGGAGCGGGCCGCGAGCAGGGCGCCGTACGTGGCGAGATGGACGCCGGAGGACAGCACCGGGTCGACGAAGCAGGCCGCGTCGCCGACGAGGACCATGCCGGGCCGCCACAGCCGGGACTTCCAGTACGACCAGTCCTTGCGCACCCGCACCTGGTCGTACGGCGCCTCGGTGGCCCGGGGCACCCCGGTCAGGAGGTCGCGGACCTCGGGACAGGCGTCGATCAGGCGCCGCCAGGCGGCCACCGGATCACGCTGGATGTCGGCGGCGTTCTCCCGGCTGACCACCGCGCCCACGCTGGTGAGGTCGTCCCGGAGCGGGATGTACCAGAGCCAGCCCTCGTCGAAGGCGGCACAGAAGATGTTGCCGTCGTTCGGTGCAGGGAGGCGGGCGCCGCCGGCGAAGTAGCCGAACACCGCGATGTTGCGGAAGAAGTCGGAGTACGTCCGCTTCCCGCCGACCTCGCCGTGGATCCTGCTGCCGTTGCCGGAGGCGTCCACGACATACCGCGCCCGCGCCTCGCGCGGCTCCCCGTCGGCGCCGGCGTCCGTCCACTCGACGCCCCGGACGCGTTCCTCGTCGGCCAGTACGCCCTTGACGCGGCAGCCCTCCCGGACGTCCACGCCGAGGCGGCGGGCGTTGTCCAGGAGGATCTGGTCGAAGCGGGACCGCTCGACCTGGTAGGCGTACGAGGTCGGGTCGGCCAGTCGGGGGGAGAGCGCGAAGGAGAACTGCCACGGGTCCCGGTTCCGGCCCCACCGGAAGGTGCCGCCGCGCTTCGGCTTGAAGCCCGCCCGGGCGACCTCCTCCTCGACGCCCAGGATGCGGCACACGCCGTGCACGGTCGAGGGCAGCAGCGACTCACCGATCTGGTAGCGGGGGAACGTCTGCTGTTCCAGGAGGAGGACGCGGTGGCCCTTCAGGGCGACGGCCGACGCGACGGTCGAGCCGGCCGGACCGCCGCCCACGACCACGACGTCGAACTCCTCCGCCGTCTGCGCCGCTCGGTTCGGGGACGTCACTGCTCACCCTCCATGGTGGTCGGAGTGCCGATGGTCGTCAGAGTGCCGATCCAGGCGCGGACGGCCGCCGCCGTCTCCCCGGCGTGCTCCCGCAGGAACGAGAAGTGGTCGCCGGAGACGTCGACGCTGTCGTGGGCCGACGGCCAGGAGGTCCGCCACTCGTCCGGGCCCGCGCCCGCCGCCATCTCGGGGGTGGGCCGGGTGGCCCGCACCAGCAGGGTGGGCGTGGCGACCGGTTCCGGTTCCCAGTCGAGGAACATCCGGGTGTACGCGCCGAGCGCCGCCACGCCGGAGTCCTCGTCCCCGGTGAACCGGCCACCGCCCAGGCGCGGTGCGATGGCCGCGGGCAGGGACAGCAGCCAGTCCTTGTCGTTGTTGCGATCGTTGATGAGGTACGTGTCCAGGAGCACCTGTCCGACCGGGGCCCGCCCCTCGGTCTCCAGCCGCCGGGTCACGGCGTGGGCGACGGCGCCACCGGTGGAGGCGCCCATGACCACGAAGGGCCGGTCGCCGACGTGCCGGAGCACCGTCTCGGCGTGGACCCGGGCGAGCGTCCCGCGGTCGGCCGGCACGGCGGGGCCCGCGCCGATCCCGGGATGCGGGAGTTCGAGGACGTCCCACTCGCCGTCGAAGCAGCGGTGGAAGGCGGCGAACTCACCGCCCGGCGCGCCGAACGGCGGGTGGTGGCCGGTGAAGAACACCAGCACCGGCCCCTTCCCGGAACCGTGCGCGCGCCGCAGCGGCGGTAGCGCGTGCCTCGGGGCGTCCTCGGGGCCGAAGGTCGGCACCGCCCAGGACGCCGTGACCAGCATCTGCATCGCCGCGACGACCTGACCCGCCTCGCAGACGCGCCGGTAGAGGGCGGCCAGCGACTGCGCGGGCCGGATGTCGTCCGTCGGCGGGCCGGTCTTCCCGGAGGGCGGATCGGTCTCGTCAGTCGGCGGCCCGGTCTCCGCGGTCGGCGGGGCGGCCGGCAGGTCGTCGAGGAGCCCGAGGACATGACGGGCCAGATCCCGGGCCGTCGCGTGCTCGAAGATCACGGCGGCCGGCAGCCTGAGCCGCAGGGCCATGCTCAGCCGGTTGCGGACCTGGACCGCCATCAGCGAGTCGAAGCCCAGCTCGGCGAAGGACCTGCCCTCCGGCAGCGCGTCGGCGCCCGGGTGTCCCAGCACGGCCGCGACATCGCCGCGCATCAACTCCGCCAGCGCTTCCTCCCGTTCGGCCTCCGGCAGCCCGGCCAGCACCGTCCGCCAGGCCCCCGGCTCCCACGGCTGCTCGGCGTCGGAAGCCTCCGCGGGACGCGCGGCCGACGTGCCGGGGCCACCCGGCCCGACCAGTCCCCGCAAAAGCGGCGGCACCGCGTCGGCTTCGGCGCGGAGGCCGGTCCGGTCCAGCAGGACCGGCGCCAGCACGGGCTCGCCCGCGCGCAGCGCCGCGTCGAACAGCGCGAGCCCCTGCTCCACGGACAGGGGGCGCACCACCTCGGCCCGCCCCTTCGGCGGCCCGCCGGTCATCCCGCGGTGGGTGTCCCACGCCCCCCAGGCCATCGAGACCGCGGGCAACCCCAGCCGGGCGCGGTGACGGGCCAGGGAGTCCAGGAAGACGTTGGCCGCCGCGTAGGTGGCCTGCCCGGCGCGGCCCAGCAGCCCGGACACCGAGGAGAACAGCACGAACGCCGACAGATCCAGGTCCCGGGTCAGTTCGTGCAGATGCCAGGCCGCGTCCGCCTTGGGCCGCAGTACCGCGGCCAGACGCTCGGGCGTGAGCGTGGCCAGCACGCCGTCGTCGAGCACCCCGGCGCAGTGCACCACGGCGGTCAGGGCGGGCGCACAACCCTTGACCACCTCGGCAAGGGCGGCCCGGTCGGCCACGTCACAGGGCACGATCCGTACCTCGGCGCCCAACTCCTCCAGCGTTCCCCGCAGTTCCGTGGCGCCCGGCGCCGACGGACCCCGGCGTCCGGTGAGCAGCAGATGGCGTACGCCGTACGACGTGACGAGATGGCGTGCGATCTCCGCGCCCAGCGCACCGGTTCCGCCCGTGATCAGCACCGTGCCGTCCGGGCCGAAGGCGGGGGCGGCCGTGGTCGGCGCCGGGGCCGCCCCGGTCAGCCGCGGGGCCGTCAACCTCCCGGCACGTACGGACAGTTGTGGCTCACCGGTCGCCACCGCGGCCGGAAGGGCCCGCAGGGACTCCGGCCGCCCGTCGGTGTCGACCAGCAGGATCCGCCCGGGCGTCTCCGCCTGGGCCGCCCGTACCAGCCCCCACACCGCGGCCCCCGCCAGGTCGGGAGTGTCCGCGGTGGCGTCCCGGGTGACCACCAGCAGGCGCGCGCCGGCCGTCCGTGGATCGTCCTGCCAGTCCTGGAGCGCACCGAGCACACGAGCGGTCAACCGGTGCACGGCGGCCGGCGGACCGGGATCCGGGACCGGCGCGACGGCGGTGACGACCACGACAGCCGGCTCCGGGCCCGCCGAGCCCACCACGCCGGGAAGGGCCGGGCCGAGTCCCAGCTCGTCCGGACCGGCGAGCACCCACGGGCCCGCGTCCGCGCGGGTCGGCTCGACCGTCACCCAGTCCTCGCGGAACAGCGCGCGCCGCACCACGTCCGCCGCCGATCCGCCTGTGCCGACGGGGAGTTCACGCAACGTCAGGGATTCCACCCGCGCCACCGCACGACCCGCCCGGTCGGCGAGCGTCACGGACACGGTGTCCCTTCCGCTCGGCGTGACCCGCACCCGCACGTCCGACGCGCCCGTGGCGTACAGCCGCACACCGTTCCAGGCGAACGGCACCCGGACCGCGCCGGGTTCGGGTGCCGGTCCCGCGAGCTGCGGGGCGTGCAGTGCCGCGTCCAGCAGGGCCGGGTGGAGGCCGAACCGGTCGGCGGTCGCCGACTCCGCCTCCGGCAGGCGGACTTCGGCGAACAGGTCGTCGCCGCGCCGCCATACCGCCCGTACGCCCCGGAAGGCCGGCCCGTAGGCGAGGCCGCCGTCCGCGAGACCGTCGTAGGCGTCGGAGAGGTCGATCCGGGTCGCGCCCCGCGGTGGCCACGCCGTCAGGTCCGTCTCCGGGGGTACGGGTTGTGCGGGAGCCGGAGCGAGCGTGCCGGTTGCGTGCCGGGTCCAGCCCGGATCCGGGTCTGTTCCCGTGTCGGCGTTGGTCTTGGCGTCATCGGGGCGGGCGTAGATGTCGACCGGGCGGCGGCCGGTTCCGTCCGGGGCGCCCACCACGACCTGGACGCGGGCCGCGGAGGCCAGGGTGAGCGGGGCGAGGACCACGAGTTCGTCCAGTGCGCCGCAGCCCAGTTCACCGCCCGCCCGCAGGGCCAGCTCGACAAGGGCGGTCGCGGGGACGAGGACCGACCCGCCGACCACGTGATCGGCCAGCCAGGGGTGGGCCGAGGGGGAGAGCAGACCGGGGAACACGGTCCGGTCGGTGTCCGGGACCGCGAAGGCCGGGCCCAGCAGCGGGGTGTCCGACGCGCCCGCGGCCGGGAGGGGCGGGGCCTCCAGCCAGTAGCGCCGCCGCTGGAAGGCGTACGTCGGAAGGTCGACCCGGCGCGCCCCGGAGCCCGCGAACACGGCGGCCCAGTCGACATCGACCCCGTGCACATGGAGTCGGGCCACGGCGGACAGGAGGGACTCCGGTTCGCGCTCACCGCCGCGGATGGCCGCGGCGAGCACCGGAGCGTCGCCGTCCGGGCGGGTCAGGCAGTCCTCGGCCGCCGTCGTGAGCACGGGGCCGGGGCCGATCTCCAGGAATGCGGACACCCCCTGGTCGCCGAGCCGGCGCACCGCGTCGGCGAACCGCACCGTGCGGCGGGCGTGCCGTACCCAGTACTCCGGCGAACACAGCTCGTCGGCGTCGGCCGGGCGGCCCGTCACGGTCGACACCACCGGGATCCGCGGCGGCCGGAACACGAGCCCTTCGGCCACCCGGCGGAAGTCGTCGAGCACGGGCTCCACCAGCGGTGAGTGGAAGGCGTGCGAGACCCGCAGGCGTACGGCCCTGCGGCCCCGCGCCTCGAACGCGGCGGCCACGGTCAGGACCGCGTCCCGGGCGCCCGAGATCACCGTGGAGCGGGGGCCGTTGACCGAGGCGATCGCCACCCGGTCGGCGACCTCCGTGAGTGCGGTGGCGGCCTCCTCCTCCGTGGCGTGCAGGGCCACCATCGCCCCGCCCTCGGGAAGGGCGCGCATCAACCGGCCGCGCGCCGCGACGAGTTCCGCCGCGTCGGCCAGATCCAGCACTCCGGCGACATGGGCCGCCGCCAGTTCGCCCACCGAGTGGCCGACCAGGTGGTCGGGGCGCACTCCCCAGGACTCCAGCAGCCGGAACAGGGCCACCTCGAAGGCGAACAGACCGGCCTGGGCGAAGTCCGTACGGTCGAGCAGGGCGGCCCGAGGGGAACCCTCGGCGGCGGACAGCACCTGGCCGAGCGGCTGCTCCAGGTGCCCGTCCAGCTCCTGGCACACCTCGTCGAAGGCGGCGGCGAAAGCGGGGAACGCGGCGCGCAACTCGGCGCCCATACCGGCGCGTTGGGCGCCCTGGCCGGTGAAGAGGAAGGCGGTGCGGATACCGGGTTCCGCGACCGCCCGCACCACGCCGGCACCGTCCCGTCCCCCGGACAGCGCCTCCAGTGCCTCCAGCGCCGCCGGGAGCCGCGAGGGGTCGTCGCCCGCCGGCACCAGCGCGCGGTGGGTGAGCGCCGACCTCGACACCGCCAGCGAGAACCCCACATCGGCCGTCGACAGACCGGGTCGGGCCGCCAGATGGGCGGCCAGCCGCCGCGCCTGGGCGCGGAGGGCGGCTTCGTCGGCGCCGGAGAGCAGCCAAGGGGCGCCTGCGACGGCACTCGGTGCGGTCGTCCCGGTGTGCGGCCGAGCCGTTTCCGGGACGTCCGCCGGACCGTGGTGGAGCGGCGGTGCCTCCTCCAGGATCACATGCGCGTTCGTCCCGCTGATGCCGAACGCCGACACACCGGCCCGTCGCCGCCGGTCCGGTGAAGCCGGCCACGGGCGGGCCTCCGCCAGCAGTTCCACGTGTCCCGTGGACCAGTCGACGTGCGGGGTGGGGGTCTGCGCGTGCAGCGTCCGGGGGAGCTCCTCGTGCCGCAGGGCCTGCACCATCTTGATCACACCGGCGACCCCGGCGGCCGCCTGGGTGTGCCCCAGGTTGGACTTGACCGAGCCCAGCCACAGCGGTGGCCGGTCCGTGCCCCGGTCCTGCCCGTACGCGGCGAGCAGGGCACCGGCCTCCACGGGGTCGCCGAGCCGGGTGCCCGTGCCGTGCGCCTCGACCGCGTCCACGTCGTCCGCGCGCAGCCCGGCGTCGGCCAACGCCTGCGCGATCAGCCGCTGTTGGGCCTGGCCGTTGGGTGCCGACAGACCGTTGGAGGCCCCGTCGGAGTTGACGGCGGAGCCCCGCAGCACGGCCAGGACCGGGTGGCCGTGGCGCCGGGCGTCGGAGAGCCGCTCCAGCAGCACCAGGCCCACGCCCTCGCTCCAGGCGGTGCCGTCCGCCGACGCCGCGAACGACTTGCAGCGGCCGTCCGGGGAGAGACCGCGCTGACGGCTGAACACGGTGAACGGCTTCGGCGTCGACATCACCGTGACCCCGCCGGCCAGCGCGAGGGAGCACTCGCCGGAGCGCAGCGCCCGCACCGCCCAGTGCAGCGCCACCAGCGAGGAGGAGCACGCGGTGTCGAGCGTGATCGAGGGCCCGCGCAGGCCGTAGACGTAGGAGATCCGGCCGGAGGCCACGCTGCGGGCCGTGCCCAGGCCGAGGTGGGCCTCCAGGTCGTGCCGGGCGAAGCGGGCGGAGTAGTCGCTGTGCATCACGCCGACGAACACGCCGGTGTCGCTGTCCCGCAGGGTGCCCCGGTCGATGCCCGCCCGCTCCCAGACCTCCCACGAGGTCTCCAGTAGCAGCCGGTGCTGCGGGTCCATGGCCAGCGCCTCGCGCGGCGAGATGCCGAACAGGCCGGCGTCGAACTCCCCGGCCCGGTGCAGGAATCCGCCGTACCGGGTGTACGACGTGCCGGTCCGGTCCGGATCGGGGTGGTAGAGGCCGGCGAGGTCCCAGCCCCGGTCGGCCGGGAAGTCCGAGATGGTGTCGCGGCCCTCGGTGACCACCCGCCACAGGTCCTCGGGGGAGCCGACGTCACCGGGATAGCGGCAGCCCATGGCGACGATCACGATCGGGTCGTCCGGTTCCGTCGCCGCGGTGGAGCGGGCCGGAGCGTCGGACACCGGGGGAAACAGCAGGGAGTGCGTGTACCGGGCCAGTGCGGCCGGGGTCGGGTGGTCGAACACCAGCGTCGACGGCAGCCGCAGTCCGGTCGCCTCGCCCAGCCGCTCGATCAGCGTGACGGCACCCGTCGAGGTCAGCCCGAGATCGGTGAACGGGCTGTCGGCGTCGAGCCGTTGACCCAGGTCGCCGCCGCAGACCGCGGCCGTCTCGGTGAGTACCGCCTCGCGCAGCGCGCGTTCCCGTCCCTCGGGCGGCAGGGACAGCAGCCGTCGGCGCAGGGCCCCGTCGGCGGCCGTGGGGGAGGGGAGCGCCGGGCGGGCGGCGGTCACGGGCCGGGCGAGTCCCGGGACGACGGCGTGCCGGGCGATCTTGCCGGACGCCGTCCGTGGCACGGCCGCGATCTCGTGGATCTCGGCCGGCAGCTTGTACGCGGCCAGCCGGGTCCGGCACGCGGCCATGACCCGCTCCGGATCGATCCCCTCCGGTCCCGGGACGACGTAGGCCACGGGGACCTCGCCGAGCACCTCGTGCGGCCTGCCGACCACCACCGCGTCCCGCACGCCCGGAGAGCGCAGCAGGGCCTCCTCCACCTCCGTGGGGTGGATGTTCTCCCCGCCGCGGATGATCAGTTCGGCGACCCGGCCGGTGAGCACGAGATGGCCGTGCTCCACGCGCCGGCCCAGGTCCCCGGTCCGGTACCAGCCGTCCCGCAGCGCGGCCCGCGTCGCCTCGGGCTGCCGGTGGTACCCGCTCATCAGGCTCGGGCCCCGCACCCAGACCTCGCCCTCCGCCCCGTCGGCGGCGTCCTCGCCGGAACCCGGATCGACGAGCCGTACGTCCACCCCCGGCACCGGCGTCCCGCAGGACCCCTCGACCCGCGGCCCGTCCGGCCGGTTCACCGCGATCATCCCGCAGGTCTCGGTGCTGCCGTAGGCGTCCAGCAGCGGCGCGCCGAGCAGTTCCTCCACCGCCCGGCGCAAGGACGGCGCGCTCGGCGCACCCGCCACCAGACAGGTCCGCAGAGCCGGCGGGGTCGGGCCCTTTCCGGCCGAGGCCAGCACCTGGTGGTAGACGGCGGGCACCCCGGCCAGCACGGTGTAGGGACCCTCGTCGTGCGCGGCGCACAGCTCCCGCAACAGGCCCTCGGGCGGCAGGAGTTCGCCGGTGATCCGGGCACTCGCGCCCACGGCGGTGACGCCCAGGATCGCCAGCGAGTGTCCGAAACTGTGGAAGAGCGGGAGCGGCCAGAGCAGCCGGTCCTCGGCCGAGAGCCCGAAGATCGGGGCGTAGCAGGCCGCGACCGACCACAGGGCGGCGCGCTGGGTGGACAGCACGCCCTTGGGGCGGTGGGTGGTGCCCGAGGTGTAGAGCATCCAGGCCGGCTCGTCGAGGCCGAGGTCGTCCCGCGGTGCCTCGGCGGCCTCGCTCTCGGCCGCGTCACGGAACAGGACCGTTCCCCCGGGCGCGTCCGCCGGGACCGGTCCGGTGCCGGTGAGCAGGACGCGCACCGGGCGGGACCCCAGGAGGGGCAGGTGCGCCGGGTCGGTGACGACCACCGTGGCGCCGCTGTCGTCGAGGAAGTGGGCGAGTTCGGCTTCGGAGGACCGGGGGTTGAGGGGGACGCCGATCGCCCCCGCCCGGACGGCGGCGAGGACGCTCTCCACCATCTCCACGCGGTTGCCCAGACAGATCGCCACCCGGTCACCGCGCCGGACACCGGTGCCCGCCAGATACGCGGCCAGCCGGCCGGTGCGCCGCTCCAACTCGGCGTAGGTGACCCGCCGTACGTCGTCGGCGAAGGCCACCCGCGCGGGCGCCGCCGCGGCATGGGCCCGCAATAACTCGGCCAGCGGCCGGATCAGCCCCTCGTCCGTCATGTCTCCGCCCCTCTCGGGACGTGCCGCAGCACCCCCGACCCCGATTCCGCGTGCAGAACAACGAGGTCGAGCCTACGGCCGGCACCCCCGGAAGATCGAACATCTCAGCGACCGGCCGTGGCGGGCGGCCACCGCGAACCGGTCCGGAGTGATAGAAGCTCAGACATGACCAACTCGTACTCCGCCTCCCTGCCGGCAGGCCCGCGATGACCGCCGGTGTCGACACCCCCGACCGCCGCGGCCGCACCGGGCTCGACCGGACGGGCCTGGACCTGACCGGCAATCCGCGCGTCAAGGTGCGGGACGTACAACTGCTGTCCAGCCACTGGTACGTCGAGCGCGCCACCACCTTCGACTACCAGCACGCCGACGGCACCTGGAGAACCCAGCAGCGCGAGACCCACGACCGCGGCAACGGCGCCACCATGCTGCTCTACGACGCGGAACGCGAAACCGTCCTGCTCACCCGCCAGTTCCGCTTCCCGGTGTACGTCAACGGACACCCCGACGGCATGCTCGTCGAGACCCCGGGCGGACTCCTCGACGACGATGACGAGCACCCCGAGATCGCCGTACGCCGTGAGGTCGTCGAGGAGACCGGGCACACCATCGGCGAGGTCCGGCACGTCTTCGACGTCTACATGAGCCCGGGCTCGGTCACCGAACGGGTCAGCTTCTACGCCGCCGCCTACGGCCCCGCCACCCGCACCCACGAAGGGGGCGGCCTGGACGAGGAGGGCGAGGACATCGAGATCCTCGAACTGCCCTTCCGCCGGGCCCTGGAGATGATCCGCACCGGCGGGATCAACGACGCCAAGACCATCATGCTGCTCCAATGGGCGGCGCTGGAGGGGCCGTTCGCGCCGGGCGCGTGACATGCCTTGACTTGGAGAGCACTTCAACAAGAAGACTTCCGTTCGTGCCCCGAGTGCGGGCACGAACGGGAGGGACGACCATGAAGTACCGCACCATCGGCACCGCTGCGACCACCCGCCGCGAGGTCAGCGTCCTCGCCCTCGGCGCGATGCTGTTCGGCTCCCGGACGGACGAGAAGACCTCCTTCGCCGTGCTCGACCGCTATGTCGAGGCCGGCGGCACCTTCATCGACACCTCCGACAACTACGCCTTCTGGGAGGACGGCGGCCAGGGCGGCCAGAGCGAGGAACTCCTCGGGCGCTGGCGCAGGAGCCGGGGCGTCGGCGACGAGATCGTCATCGCCACCAAGCTCGGCGCCCGCCCCCTGGCCCCTGGCACCAGCTACACGGACAACGCCGAGGGCCTGTCGGCGAAGGTGATCCGCGAGTCCGCCGAACGCAGCCGGGAACGGCTCGGCGTGGACAGGCTGGACCTGTTGTACGCACACATCGAGGACCGCGGGGTCCCGCTGCGCGAGACCGTCGAGGGCTTCGCCGAACTCGTCGCCGAGGGCACGGTCGGACTGCTCGGCGCGAGCAATCACGCCGCCTGGCGGGTGGAACGGGCCCGCGCCCTCGCCGCCGCCGAGGGCCTGCCGGGCTACGAGGTGCTCCAGTACGCCCACAGCCATCTGCGGCCGCGCACCGACATCCCCGACGACCTCTTCCCCGACGGCAGCCTCGGACACGCGGGCGCCGACCTGCTCGGCTATCTGCGGGAGGAGCCCGGACTGACCCTGGTCGCCTACTCGCCGCTGCTCAAGGGCGCCTACACCCACCCGGACCGGCTGCCCGCGGACTTCGACCACCCGGGCACACCCGCCCGTCTGAAGGTGCTGCGCGAGGTGGCCGAGGAGACCGGCGCCACCGTCAACCAGGTCGTCCTGGCCTGGCAGTTGGGCGCCGACCTGCCGATCGTCCCGCTGGTCGGGGCGTCCTCGGTGGCCCAACTCGACGAGAGTCTGGCCGCGGTGGATCTGGAGCTGACGCCCGACCAGCGGGAACGGCTGGACGCGGCCCACTGACCGGCGGGCCGCTGATAATCTGACACGGCACCTTTCGTGAAGGGACGGCTCGATGACATCCGGCATGTTGCTCGGCATGGTCCTCGGCGACGTCCGCCCCCGTGCTTCGACGCGGGAGCGGTAGGCCCGACCCTCCTTCTCACGCTCCCGCTCCTCGTCGAAGCGCTCTTCGTGCCCTTGCACGTCCCTTCACGAGGAGTACGCCCGTGTCCGCCATCAGCTGGACCGAGGACCACACCACCCGCACCGCCCGTTGGCACTCCGAGAGCCAGAGCCCGCCGCCCCGGCGGACCGTCGTCGCCGACGACCGGCTGCGTGCCGCCACCGCCCACCGCCTGGCCCGCGAGGGCACGGCCCTGCTGTGGCGGGGCGACTACCAGGGCGCCCGCCAACTGCTCGCCGCCATGGGCCGCCGTGTCGATCGCGAGCCCCCGCGACCGGGCGACGGCCCGGCGGAGTCCTTCCACCTCTACCGCCGGGCCCGCGCGCACCGCGCCCGGGTCCTGGGCGGGCTGCTCGTCCTGCTGGACGACGGCCACACGCTGAACCTGCGCCGGGCACCCGACGTACGCCAGGCGTGCACCGCGGCCTACGGCCCCTGGTCCGGCCCGACGGTCGTCCCGCTGCGCGAACTGCTCGGCGTGCTCGGCGCCTGGCAGTGGCGGGTCAGGGGCGTGGAGGTACCGGCCCTCGGCGCCCGCGTCCACCCGCACTACGGCGTCTTCGCCCCCGTCCGGCGCGAGTACGTCGACCTCGTCGACCGGGCGCCCCTGCACGGCCGTACCGCGTTCGACCTGGGCACCGGTACGGGAGTGCTGGCGGCCGTGCTCGCCCGGCGCGGGGTGGAGCGCGTGGTCGCCACCGACATCGGTCCGCGCGCCCTGGTCTGCGCGCGCGAGAACCTTCACCGGCTCGGACTCGCCGGCCGCGTCGAGGTGACCGGTCCGGCCCTGTACCCCGTGGGCCGCGCCGACCTCGTCGTCTGCAACCCGCCGTGGCTGCCCGCCCGGCCCCACTCCGACCTGGAGTACGGCGTGTACGACCCGGACGCCGCCATGCTCCGCGGCTTCCTCGACGGTCTCGCCGCCCACCTCACCCCCGGCGGTGAGGGCTGGCTCGTCCTGTCCGACCTGGCCGAACGGCTCGGGCTCCGGACCCGGGACGATCTGCTCGCCCTGATCCGCGCGGCCGGCCTGCGGGTCGTGGACCGGCTCGACACCCGCCCACGGCATCCTCGGACCCGGGACACCGACGACCCGCTGCACGCCGCCCGCGCGGCCGAGGTCACCTCGCTGTGGCGCCTGGCCGTGCGGTGACCCCGTACGCGGGGACTCTCAGGGCCTGACCAGCAGCTGGAAGTCGAACGCGTACCGGGACGCGCGGTAGACGTGCGTCGCGTACTCGACCGGCCGGCCGGTGTCGTCGTAGGCCGTGCGCTGCATGGTCAGCAGCGCGGATCCCTCGCGCTCGTCGAGGAGCCGGGCCTCCTCGGCGGTGGCGCTGCGGGCGCCGATGGTCTGGCGGGCGCTGTGCAGGGTGACGCCGGCCGAACGCATCATCCGGTACAGGCCGGTCGACTCCAGCCGGGCCGTGTCGAGGTCGAGCAGGCCCGGGGGGAGGTAGTTGCACAGGAAGGCGACCGGCTGGCCGTGTGTGGAGCGCAGCCGCTCCAGACAGGTGACCTCGCCGCCCTCGGCGACCCCGAGGGCGGCCGCCACGTCGGCGGAGGCCGGAACGCCCTCGTTGCGCATCACCCGGGTCGCCGGTCCCTGCCCGGCCTCCTCCAGGTCGTCGTAGAGACTGCTCAGTTCCAGGGGGCGCTTGACCTGGCTGTGCACCACCTGCGTGCCCACCCCGCGCCGGCGGACCAGGAGCCCCTTGTCGACCAGGGACTGGATGGCCTGGCGGACGGTCGGCCGGGACAGGCCGAGCCGTACGGACAGGTCGATCTCGTTGCCCAGGAGGTTGCCCGGGGCGAGGACGCCGTGCTCGATGGCCGCCTCCAGCTGCTGGGCCAGCTGGTAGTACAGCGGCACCGGGCTGGCGCGGTCCAGGGCGAAGTCCAGGGAGCTCAGCGCGGGGGCGGGCACGGCACGTGAGGAATGGCCGGTCTTCGCCATGGAGGTACCTCCCTCGAAGGGTGGGGAGCGGGGGTCAGAGATGGTGACGCCGGGCGGCGACTTCCCGGTCGTAGTGCTCACGTGCCTGTACGGCCGCCTCACGGGACGCCACCTCGGCCACCGGCACGTCCCACCAGGCCTCGGCCGGGGGAGCGGCCGGGCCGGCGGTGTCGGTCTCGACGTAGACGCAGGTCGGGCGGTCGGCGGCGCGGGCCGTGGCCAGCGCCTCGCGCAGCTCGCGGACCGTCTTGGCGCGCAGGACGTCCATGCCGAGGCTGGCCGCGTTGGCGGCCAGGTCGACCGGGAGCGGGGCGCCGGTGAAGGTGCCGTCGGCGGCCCGGTAGCGGTACGCGGTACCGAAGCGCTCGCCGCCGACCGACTCCGAGAGGCCCCCGATGGAGGCGTAGCCGTGGTTCTGGATCAGGACCAGGTTGATCTGGAGGCCCTCCTGGACGGCGGTGACGATCTCCGTCGGCATCATCAGATACGTGCCGTCGCCGACCAGCGCCCACACGGGCGTGTCCGGGGTGGCCTGCTGGACGCCGATCGCGGCCGGGATCTCGTAGCCCATGCAGGAGTAGCCGTACTCCAGGTGGTACTGGCGCGGGCTGCGGGCCCGCCACAGCTTGTGCAGGTCGCCCGGGAGCGAGCCGGCCGCGTTGATCACCACGTCCTCGTCGCCCACGACCGCGTCCAGCGCGCCGAGCACCTGTGTCTGGGTCGGGACAGCGTTGTCGTCGGCGGCCTCGAAGGCGGCCTCGACGACCTGCTCCCAGCGTTCCTTGCCGGTGCCGTACTCCGTGACGTACGCGGGATCCACGCGATGGCCGGCCACGGCCGCGGTGAGCGCCTCAAGGCCCGCCCGCGCGTCGCAGACCAGGGTGCGGGCGGTCAGCTTGTGGGCGTCGAAGGCGGCGATGTTGAGGTTCAGGAAACGGACGTCGGGGTTCTGGAAAAGCGTGCCGGAGGCGGTGGTGAAGTCGGTGTAGCGCGTGCCCACGCCGATGACCAGGTCGGCGGTGCGGGCCAGGTCGTCGCAGACCGCGGTGCCGGTGTGGCCGATGCCGCCGAGGTCGGCGGGGTGGTCGTGGCGCAGGGAGCCCTTGCCGGCCTGGGTGGAGGCGACCGGGATGCCAGTGGCGTCCACCAGCGCCTTCAGCGCCTCCTCGGCCTTGCTGTGGTGGACCCCGCCGCCCGCGACGATCAGGGGGCGCGCGGCGGCCCGGATCGCGCGTACGGCCTCGGCCAGCTCGACCGGATCGGGCGCGGGACGCCGTACGTGCCACACGCGCTCCGCGAAGAACTCCTCGGGCCAGTCGTACGCCTCCGCCTGCACGTCCTGCGGCAGGGCGAGGGTGACGGCGCCGGTCTCGGCCGGGTCGGCGAGGACCCGCATGGCCTGGAGGGCGGACGGGATCAGCGCCTCGGGCCGGGTGATCCGGTCGAAGTACCGCGACACCGGGCGCAGGGTGTCGTTGACGGACACGTCCGCCTCGGTGGGGTGCTCCAGTTGCTGGAGCAGTGGGTCGGCGGGGCGGGTGGCGAAGGAGTCGCCGGGCAGCAGCAGGACCGGCAGGCGGTTGATCGTCGCGAGCGCCGCGCCGGTGACCAGGTTGGTGGCGCCGGGTCCGATGGACGTCGTCACGGCCTGCGCGGAGAGCCGGTCGAGCTGCCGGGCGTAGCCCACCGCCGCGTGCACCATGGCCTGCTCGTTGCGGCCCTGGTGGAACGGCATCGCGTCCTCGCCGACCTCCACGAGCGCCTGCCCGATGCCCGCCACGTTGCCGTGGCCGAAGATGCCCCAGGTACCGGCGATCAGCCGCTGCCGGACGCCGTCCCGCTCGGTGTGCTGGACGGACAGGAACCGCACCAGCGCCTGGGCGACGGTCAGGCGGGCGGTCGGGGGGTGGCTCATCGGGGACCTCACTGGGAAAGGGGTGTGCGCAAAGGGGGCGTCGGGTGGTCAGGGGGTCGTGCTCGGCTGTGGGGTCTGTGCGAGGAGGTCCTCGATCTCCGCCGCGGTCGGCATCCCCGTGGACTCGGCGGGCCGGGAGGCCATCAGGGCACCGGCCGCGTGGGCGTACCGCGCGAGGCGTTCCGCCTCCCAGCCGGACAGCAGCCCGTGGCACAGCGCGCCCCCGAAAGCGTCCCCCGCGTCCGGGGCGTCGGCCACCTCGGCGGTCACGGACGGGATCTCGGTCGCCGTTCCGTCGCGGTGCACGGCGAGCACGCCCCCGGGCCGTTTCACCAGGGCGAGTTCCACGCCCGCGGCGAGCAACGCCTCGGCGCACGCGCGGGGTTCACGGACCCCGGTGGCGATCTCGCACGCGTCGAGGTCGCCGACCGCGACCGTCGCGTGCCGCACGGCCTCCGCGTAGTAGGGCCGGGCCTCCTCCGGGCTCACCCAGCAGGCGGGGCGCCAGTCGAGGTCGAACACCGTCGTGCCCGTCCGGCCGCGGGCCTTGAGGGCGGCCAGGGTGGCCGAGCGGGTCGGTTCCGCGCTGAGTCCGGAGCCGGTGATCCAGAGGATCCGGGCCGCGCGGACCGCGAAGTAGTCGAGTGCGTCGGTCGTCGACTCCGACGCGGTCACCCATCGGTCGTCCACGCCGGACGCGGTGAGGGTCTGGTGGAGATACGTGCCGAAGGGATCCGCGCCCGTCCGGGTGATCACGGCGGTGGAGCGGCCGAGCCGGGCGGCGGCCACCGCCACGTTGGCGGCCGAGCCGCCGAGGGAGCCGTTGAAGCCCCCTACCTGCGGCGACGGGGTGCCGGACCGGGGCGGGTAGAGATCAACTCCGATACGGCCCATACTGATCACGTCGTAGTGCTGGACTGACTCGGCCATGCGCGACGCTCCTCGATCCGACCTCGGGGGTGCAGGCCCTTCGGGCCTGCCGCTTCCCAAGGTGTAGGACTCGAAGGGCAACCCTGTCAATAGTTTGTACTTACATTCGGACCTGCTTGTGAAATGATGTCTTAACAAAGTATTGACAGTGGCGGCGGCAAGGGATTGGATCCCGTGCCAAGCGAACCGTGCATGCGGTACATGACCCGGACCTTTCGGAGCCCGGGCCCCGGATCCCCGTGATCCCACCCCCTTTATCCCGTCGTTCTTTCTCGTTCGCACAGTGAGGTGCCGGTAAGATGGACCGCTCTTCTCACCCCCGCTCCCGCCGACTCGTCCCGGTGGTGGCCCTGGCCGCGGCGGCGGCCCTGACCCTGGCCGGCTGCTCCAGCGGCTCGGGCGGCAAGAAAGCCGAGGAGAGCGCGGACGGCGCCTCCGCGGGCAAGGCCACCACTCCCCGGATGACGGTCGCGCTGGTCACCCACCAGGCCGCCGGTGACACCTTCTGGGACATCGTCCGCAAGGGCGCCGAGGCCGCCGCGGCCAAGGACAACATCAAGCTGATCTACTCCAACGACCCGAACGCGGGCAACCAGGCCAACCTGGTCCAGAACGCGATCGACCAGAAGGTCGACGGCATCGCGATCACGCTCGCCAAGCCGGACGCCATGAAGGACGTCGTCAGCAAGGCGAAGGCCGCGAACATACCGGTCGTCGGCCTCAACTCCGGGGTGAGCGACTGGCAGAAGCTCGGTCTGATGGAGTTCTTCGGCCAGGACGAGACGGTGGCGGGCGAGGCGCTCGGCAAGCGGCTGAACGAGGACGGCGCGAAGAACGCCGTCTGTGTCATCCAGGAGCAGGGCAACATCGGTCTCACCCAGCGCTGCGACGGTGTGGAGAAGACCTTCACCGGCAAGCTCCAGACGCTGTTCGTCAACGGCACCGACATGCCGTCCGTGAAGTCGACGATCACCGCCAAGCTCACCCAGGACAAGTCCATCGACCACGTCGTCACGCTGGGCGCGCCCTTCGCCATGACCGCGGTGCAGTCGGTGTCCGAGGCGGGCAGCAAGGCCAAGATCGCTACCTTCGACCTCAACAAGGAACTGACCGGCGCCATCTCGGCCGGGACGATCGAGTTCGCGGTGGACCAGCAGCCCTACCTCCAGGGCTACCTGGCCGTCGACTCCCTGTGGCTCTACAAGAACAACGGCAACTACAGCGGTGGCGGCGAGCAGCCCGTGCTGACCGGTCCGGCGTTCGTGGACAAGACGAACGTGGAGACGATCGCCAAGTTCGCCGCGAAGGGCACCCGGTGATGAGTATGACCCAGCACGCCGAGCCGGCGGTGACCACACCGCCGGCCCCCGGCCGCAAGGAGTCCGACGGCCGGACCGCCCAACGCCCCCTCGCACTGCGCCTGTTGGCCCGCCCCGAGGTCGGTGTCTTCCTCGGCGCGGCAGCCGTGTACGTGTTCTTCCTGATCGCCGCCCCGCCGGTGCGCGACGGCAGCTCCATGGCCACCGTCCTCTACCAGGCCTCCACGCTGGGCATCATGACGCTGCCGGTCGCCCTGCTGATGATCGGCGGCGAGTTCGACCTGTCGTCCGGTGTCGCGGTGCTCACCTCGGCGCTCACCGCGTCCATGACCACCTATCAGCTCACCCTGAACGTATGGATGGGCGTGATCGTCGCCCTGATCGTGTCGCTGGCGGTCGGGTTCTTCAACGGCTGGATGGTCGTCAAGACCGGTCTGCCCAGCTTCCTGGTCACCCTCGGCACCTTCCTGATCCTCCAGGGCGCCAACCTCGCGGTGACCAAGCTGGTGACCACCAACGTGGCCACCGACGACATCAGCGACATGGACGGCTTCGACCAGGCCAAGAAGATCTTCGCGTCGTCCTTCGACATCGGCGGCGTCCAGGTCAAGATCACCGTCTTCTACTGGCTGGTCTTCGCCGCGCTCGCCACCTGGGTGCTGCTGCGCACCAAGTACGGCAACTGGATCTTCGCCGTCGGCGGCAACAAGGAGTCCGCGCGGGCCGTCGGTGTCCCGGTCACCTTCACCAAGATCTCGCTGTTCATGCTGGTCGGCCTGGGCGCCTGGTTCGTCGGCATGCACCAGCTGTTCACCTTCAACACCGTCCAGTCCGGCGAGGGCGTCGGCCAGGAGCTCATCTACATCGCGGGTGCGGTGATCGGCGGCTGTCTGCTGACCGGCGGCTACGGCTCGGCGATCGGTCCGGTCTTCGGTGCCTTCATGTTCGGCATGGTCAACCAGGGCATCGTGTTCGCCGGCTGGAACCCCGACTGGTTCAAGGCCTTCCTCGGCGTGATGCTGCTGGGCGCCGTTCTGATCAATCTGTGGGTCCGCCAGTCGGCGACCCGGAGGTGACACCCATGACTTCCACCCCTGAGACCGGCACGCACGGCGCCATCGTGACCGACACCGCCCCCGAGTCCTCGGACGGCGCGATCGTCGAACTGCGCGGCGCCGGCAAGTCCTACGGCAACATCCGCGCCCTGCACGGCGTCGACCTCAAGGTCCACGCCGGCCAGGTCACCTGTGTGCTGGGTGACAACGGCGCCGGCAAGTCCACCCTGATCAAGATCATCTCCGGGCTGCACCAGCACACCGAGGGCGACTTCCTCGTCGACGGTGCCCCGGTGCGGTTCACCACACCGCGTGAGGCCCTGGACAAGGGCATCGCCACGGTCTACCAGGACCTGGCCGTGGTCCCGCTGATGCCGGTGTGGCGCAACTTCTTCCTCGGCTCCGAGATGACCAAGGGCCCCTGGCCGGTCCGTCGTCTGGACATCGAGGCGATGAAGAAGACCGCGGACACCGAACTGCGCAACATGGGCATCGTCCTGGACGACCTGGAACAGCCCATCGGCACGCTGTCCGGCGGCCAGCGCCAGTGCGTGGCGATCGCCCGCGCCGTCTACTTCGGCGCCCGCGTCCTCATCCTGGACGAGCCGACCGCCGCCCTCGGTGTCAAGCAGTCCGGTGTGGTGCTGAAGTACATCGCCGCCGCCCGCGAGCGCGGTCTGGGCGTCATCTTCATCACCCACAACCCGCACCACGCCTACATGGTCGGCGACCACTTCAGCGTGCTGCGCCTGGGCACCATGGAGCTGTCCGCCTCGCGGGCCGAGGTGAGCCTGGAGGAGCTGACCAACCACATGGCCGGCGGCAGCGAACTGGCCGCGCTCAAGCACGAGTTGAGCCAGGTCAGTGGCGTCGACGTCGAGGAGCTCCCCGAGGAGAAGGACCTCACCGCACCGGTGGCGTCCGCTCCCGAGGGGAAGGCCTGAGATGGCGGCCTCCCTCGACCGCATCCGGATCGGTTCCGCGCCCGACTCCTGGGGGGTGTGGTTCCCGGACGATCCGGTACAGGTGCCCTGGGAACGCTTCCTGGACGAGGTCGCCGAGGCCGGATACCCGTGGATCGAGCTGGGTCCGTACGGCTATCTGCCGACCGACCCGGCCCGGCTCACCGACGAGGTGTCCCGGCGGAACCTCTCGGTCTCGGCGGGCACGGTCTTCACCGGGCTGCACCGCGGTCCCGCGGTCTGGGAGGCCACCTGGGAACACGTCGGCCAGGTCGCCGCGCTCACCCAGGCGATGGGAGCGAAGCACCTCGTCGTCATCCCCTCGTTCTGGCGGGACGACAAGACCGCCGAGATCCTGGAGCCGCCGGAGCTGACCGGCGAGCAGTGGGGCCATCTCACCCGGGGCATGGAGCGGTTGGGCCACCAGGTCAAGGAGACCTACGGCCTCGACATCGTGGTCCACCCGCACGCCGACACCCACATCGACACCGAGGCCCACGTCGAGCGGTTCCTCGACTCGACCGACTCCGACCTGGTCAACCTCTGTCTGGACACCGGGCACTACGCCTACTGCGGCGGCGACAGCGTCAAGCTCATCGAGACGTACGGCGAACGCATCGGCTATCTGCACCTCAAGCAGGTCGACCCGGAGATCCTGGCCGACGTCGTCAAGAACGAGGTGCCGTTCGGGCCCGCCGTGCAGCGCGGCGTGATGTGCGAACCGCCGTCCGGTGTACCGGAGTTGGAACCGGTGCTGGTGGCGGCGCAGAAGCTCGGCGTGGAGCTGTTCGCCATCGTCGAGCAGGACATGTATCCGTGCGAGCCGGACAAGCCGCTGCCCATCGCGGTCCGTACCCGCGCCTTCCTGAGGTCCTGCGGCGCCTGAAGGGACGACCATGACCGGGAAAGGAACCCTCGGCGTCGCCGTCATCGGCGCGGGCCGGATGGGTGCCGACCATGTCCGACGGATCCACGAGGTCACCAGCGGGGCTCGGGTGGCCGCCGTGGTGGACGTCGACGCGGAGCGCGCCAAGGCCGTGGCCGCCCGCGTCGGCGGCGCCTCGGTCCACACCGACCCGGCGGCCGCCATGGCCGCCGCCGACGTCGACGCCGTCCTGATCGCCTCACCGGGCCCCGCCCACGAGGCCACCCTGCTCGCGGCCTTCGAGCGGGACCTGCCGGTGCTGTGCGAGAAACCGCTCACCCCCGACGCGGCGTCCGCGCTGCGGGTCCTGGAGGCCGAGCGCGAACTCGGCCGGCGCCGGGTCCAGGTCGGCTTCATGCGGCGCTACGACGCCGAGTACGCCAAGCTCAAGGCCCTCCTGGGAACAGGGCAGTTGGGCCGCCCGCTGATGCTGCACAACCGGCACCGCAACGTGGCCAGCCCGCCCTTCTTCACCAGCTCCATGCTCATCAGCGACTCCGTGGCCCACGAGGCCGACGTGACCCGCTGGCTGCTCGGCCACGAGATCACCGCCGTCACCGTGCTGCGGCCGACCCCGTCCGCGAACGCGCCGGACGACCTCCAGGACCCGCAGTTCGTCGTCTTCGAGACCGACGGCGGCGCGGTCGTCGACGTCGAGATCTTCGTCAACTGCGGTTTCGGCTACCAGGTCCAGGCCGAGATCGTCTGCGAACGCGGCACCGCCCGCCTCGGCGACGGCCACGCCCTGGTCACCAACATGGCCGGCCGCTGGGGCGGCACCATCGCCCAGGACTACACCGAACGCTTCGCCGACGCCTACGACCGCGAGATCCAGGCCTGGGTGGACGCCACCCGCGACGACCGCGTCACCGGCCCGAGCATCTGGGACGGCTACGCCGCGGCGACGGTCTGCGAGGCGGGGGTACGGGCGCTGGAGGAGGGGGGCCGGGTGGAGGTGGAGCTCGTGGAACGGCCCGCGATGTACGGGTGATTGCCGCAAGGCGTGGCCGGAATTCCTGAACCCTTTCACTTGACATGCCGGAGCCCTACGCTCTGGAGGCGGGTTCCGAGGGCCGGACCCGCCTCTCGTACCAGCAGGGGGAGCATTGGACGTAGCGACGCTGGCCCTGTTGGGGGCGGCGGGAGGTGCGCTGCGCGGAGTCCTCGACGTCTACATCCGGTTCCTCGACTGGCACCGGGACCGGCGTGTCCACCTCCGATTACCGACAGGGCAAGAGGGCGGACCTCCCGGATTCCGGAGCTACTTCGACCCTGTCGGCGATCCTGTCGCGGCTGTGGTGCACAGTGCCATGGGTGCCGGAGCGGCAGTACTCCTGGGTACCACGGGACAGATCAGTGGGGCGTACGCTGCTGTCGTCGTAGGGATGTCGGCGCCGGTGATCCTCACTCAACTGGGTCGCGCGCAAACAGTCGGTGAGGCTCTCGCGACCGTGGCACCGGCAGAGGCAGGGGCCCAGCAGGGGCCGACCGAGGTGGCGCCCCAGCCGTCGGCATCCGGGCAGCCGACGGAACACGCTCCCGCTCAACCCGCGGATCCGGCCGGCGGGTCGCCCCTGCACTCTGCTCAGCTCGCTCCCCCGGTTGCCGTTCGTCCTCCCGGCCCGCACCTGGTCCAACCCGTCGCCTTGGACGGCGAAGGGCCCCAGGCGGACGTGCGGGCAGGGGGCCGCCCTGTGGAACCCGGTCAGGCGCTTCCCAACGGTCGGCCGCTGGATCCGGCGAGTGGCTCGAACCGCGGGGTCGGCAGCCGTGACGCTCCGCCCATGGCTCAAGGGCCCACCGGCGCAGAGGAGGGGACGGGATGACCGAACGAACATCCGTGGCTCGGCGCATCGCCGCGGGCGTCCTCGGCAGCGGCCGCCCCGGACGCAGGGCGCCCACGGTGGAGGAGCAACGCCGCCTTCCCCTGAAACGTCGAATCCTGGCGTCTGTTCTGGGGATCCGCGTCCGTCCGTCCGTACCTCGTGTCTACGCGAGGGATGCCGCGGAAGTCCGCGCGACCTCGGCGATGACGCCACCCCTTGAGCGACGGGCAACCGCGCCACGCCGCAATGATTTTTCCGAGTACGCACCCGAACCGCTGCCGAGGCCGTCGTCGACCCGTCGGCCGACGCCAACGCGGACGGCCCCCGCGGACTGGGGTTCCGTTCCGCAGCATCTGCTGAGTGAGGACCGTCAGGAATACGAGCGGATCCTCGATGAGGCGCTGCGCTCCGCACCACACCGCCCGGAACTGGCCGCTGTCGGCCAGCGGCTCAACCCGGAACAGCTGCGCACCATGGCGCTCAACGCCACCCCGCTCATCACGGCGGCCGCGGCGACCGAGTACCAGCACTACGTGAAGGTCCGCGAGGAACTGCGCCATCCGGCGCCGTCCACCCCGTCGTCCTCGCGCGAGTCCGGCTCCGCGGAGCCGGCCACCGGCGCGATGGGGCTCGCCACCACCATGGGAGAGGTCGCCGAGACCGCCGGCGCGGGCGCCGTCGCCGTCGTCGCGGTGCTGGCTCCCGTCCTGGCCGGAACCGCAGCGGCGATCTTCCTGCTCGTGGGCTTCATCCTGAAGATGCTCAATCCCGAGCCGGCCTTCGCCCAGACCGTGCTCACCATCGGATGGGTGTTCGGCGCCATGACCGCGGCCGCGATCCTCGTCGCCGCCGTCGGTCTGCTCCTCACCGCCCTGCGCAACGGCCCCTCGCTCGAAGCCGGTCCCTACGGCGAGTTGAACGCGGAGGTGACCCGGGCCAGGGACGCCTGGCGCGAGGCCCTGCTGGAGCGCGGCATCCTGCCGTTCCTGCGCGAGGCCCTGGCCGACCCGAGTGGCGCATTGCGGCACACCGCGTCGACCAGCCGGACTCCGGGACTCGGGTACGGCCGCCCCGGTTTCAGCAGTCCGGAAGGAGGGCCTTCCGGACCACGCCCCAGTTTCACCGGTCCGGATTACGCCAGCCCGGACTTCGGCGGTCCCGACGAACGCGAGTGACCCGGCGGGCACGGAGTTCCGAGCACGCGAAGCGATGGGGTCGACAGGTCTTTGCCCGGTCGACCCCGTCGGCCCTCAGTTCCCGAGCTGAGTCCGCGGCCGGGGCTCGAACCCCGCCGCCCGGTAGCTCGCGTCGATCAGTGTCATCGTCTCCAGCGCGTCGTCGGCGTCCAGTGGGACGGGCGTGCCCGTGCGGACGCGGGCCGCGAAGGACTCCAGTTGGTAGGTGTACGACGAGCGGGTGCCGAGATGCTCCGTGCGTTCGCCCTCGGCCGTGCGGACGATGATGCGGTCGTCGAGCTGGGGGAGGACGAAGTTCGGGGCGGAGGCCTCGCCGCGGGAGCCGACGATGCGGCAGCTCATCTCCAGCCGGTCGTGGTCCATGTGGCAGCGGGCGGAGGCGGTGGCGCCGCCGGGGAAGTCCAGGTCGGCGTCGAGCCACTCGTCGACACCGGGCGCGCCGGCCCGCTCCCCGCCCCGGGCGGAGACGAGGCGCGGGGCACCGCCCGCCCAGGGGGCGAGCATCCGTACCGCGTGCAGGCTGTAGCAGCCGAGGTCCATCACCGCGCCGCCGGCCAGCGGCAGCGACCAGCGGGGGTCGGCGGCGCCCGGCGCGGGAATGGCGACGAGCGTCTCCACACGCTGGAGCTCGCCGAGTTCGCCGCTGTCCAGGAGCTCGTGCAGGCGCCGGGTGAGCGGGTGGAAGAGGTAGTGGAAGGCCTCCATGAAGACGGCCCCGGACTTGGCCGCCGCCTCCCGTACCTCGGCGGCCTCCTCGGCGTTGCTCGCCGACGGCTTCTCCGACAGCACGTGCTTGCCCGCCGCCAGGGCGGCGAGGTTCCACGGCCCGTGCAGTCCGTTGGCGAGCGGGTTGTAGACGACCTCGACCTCGGGATCGGCCAGCACGTCGGCGTAGGAGTCGCACACCCGCTCCACGCCGTGCGCCGCCGCGTACGCCTCGGCGCGGGACCGGTCGCGGGCGGCCACCGCGACCACGCGGTGGCCGGTCGCCCGGGCCGGGTCGATCAGGGAACGCTCGGTGATGTTCGCCGCGCCCAGTACGCCGATGCGCAGGGGCTCCCGGCCGGATTCGCTCATGTCTGCTGTTCCTCCTGGAGGGTGACAGGACGATCTTCCTGCACGGGCGGTGTGCCGTCCACGGGTGGGAAGTGGCGGCGGGCGAGGTCCTGCGCGTGGGCGACGGCGCACTCGACCAGTTCGAAGGCGGGCAGTCCGCCGACGTGGTAGGTGTGGAACCGCCCCTGCAGGGCGTCCAGCCGGTCGAGGACACCGCCCGCGAGGTCCGCGCCGCCGAAGTGCGGCATGAACGCCCACGCGCGCTGGAGATGCACCTCCTCCACCCGCCCGCCGAGCCCGGCGACGTCCTCCCGTAACAGCGCGCCGACCTCCTCGGGACGGCCGTAGGAGTAGAAGGTCCGCACATCGCTGTCCGGGTAACGGTGGTGGTACGACACACAGTGGCCGCTCGCCTCACGGGTCGCGGTGTGGCGGTCGAGGAAGTAGAAGGCGTTCTCCGGCAGGCCGGACGCGGTGGCGAGGACGGTGTGGTAGGCGTTCGAGCGGATCCGGGCGGCCACGTCGCGTTCCTCCGCGGTGGCGTCGAGGACCGGCAGGATCCGGTCCAACGGCACGGCGAGCACCAGGTCGTCGGCGGTCACCGGCCCGGCGTCGGTGTGCACCCGCACCCCGCCCGTCCGTCCGCCCGTCCATGCGCCGGTCCGTCGGCCCGCCCATCCGTCCGTGCCTCCGCCCGTATGCCGCTCCACCGAGGTCACGCGCACCCCGCACCGCACGTCCTTCAGTTCCTCGGCGATCCGGCGCCACAGCGTGGCGAAGCCGCCCACCAGGGTGAAGTCGCCCTCGTGCCCGAGCAGTTCGCGGCCGTCCCCGGACAACAGCCCGGTCATCTCGGCGTACTTCACGAAGTACAGCGCGGGCACGTCGTCGTCGAGATAGCCGTACCCGGCCGCCGTGTACCCGGTGCCGAACGACTCGGCCATGGCTTCGAGGCCGTGCTCGGCGAGCCATGCGGAGACGGGAGCGGCGAGCGCCCGCGCGGAGTGGGCGAGCCCGGGTTCGCCGATGTGCGGGAACTCCCGCTCGCGCAGCGCCTGGTAGCGCCGGAGAGTGCCGTCGCGCAGGAACGCCATGGACTGCCGGACCGCGGTGCGTGCGGCGACGTCGAGGACGCGGTAACGGGTGGTGCGTTCCGTCTCGACGCCCAGCTCCGTCACCAACTGCGCCGTCCGCTCGTACCGGTTGGTGCATATGTGGCCGCCGAGGTCGAAGGTGTGGCCGTCGACACTCACGCTCTGGCATTTCCCGGCCACCGAGTCCTGCTCCTCCAGCACGGTGACACGATGGCCGGCCCGCTCCAGTTCACGGGCGGCGGCGAGACCGCCGGGTCCGGCGCCGATGACGACGACGCTCCGGGAGGGCACGGGTGCGTGGCTGGCGTCCAAGGTCGTCGCTCCTGGATCCGTCGGGCATGGATGCGTCTCATGGTCGTAGGGAGAGATCACACGGCCGTAAACGGAATCCAGGAGCGTGGTGTTCAGCCGTCGGGGTTGAGCCGTCAGGCCGTGCGGACCTCCGCGATCGTCACCGGCCGGTGCTCGTGCAGCGACAGCGTGCACGCGTCGGCGATCCAGCCGGCCTCCAGGGCGTCCTCGATCGTGCAGGGGGAGGGCCGGGTGCCCGCCACGACCTCGGTGAACGCGGTGAGTTCGGCGCGGTAGGCCGCGGTGAAGCGGTCCATGAAGAAGTCGTGCGGGGTGCCCGCCGGGAAGGTCACCCCGGGCTCGACCGAGCGCAGCGGCAGCTTGTCCTCCAGGCCCACGGCGATGGAGTCGGTGAAGCCGTGGATCTCCATGCGGACGTCGTAACCCCGGGCGTTGTGGCGGGAGTTGGAGACCACCGCGATCGTGCCGTCGTCCAGGGTGAGGATCGCGCCCGTGGTGTCGGCGTCGCCCGCCTCCTTGATGTAGTCGGCACCGCGGTTGCCGCCGACCGCGTACACCTCGGTCACCTCGCGGCCGGTCACCCAGCGGATGATGTCGAAGTCGTGCACCGAGCAGTCCCGGAAGATGCCGCCGGAGGCGGCGATGTACGCGGCCGGCGGCGGCGCCGGGTCCAGCGTGGTCGACCGCACGGTGTGCAGCTTGCCCAGCTCACCGCTCTGCACGGCCGCTCGCGCGTTGACGAACCCGGTGTCGAAGCGGCGGTTGTAGCCGATCTGGATCGGAACGTCGCTGCCCTGGACGGCCTTGAGGACCTCGACGCCCTCGCTCATGGTCTTGGCGACGGGCTTCTCGCAGAAGACGGGGATGCCCGCCTCCACGCCGGCCAGGATCAGCCCGGGGTGGGCGTCCGTCGCGGCGGCGACCACGATGCCGTCCACCCCGGCGGCCAGCAGGGCCTGGGGCGAGTCCACGACCTCGCCGCCGAACCGCTCCGCGGCCGACTTGGCGGCGTCCGTGAACGGGTCGGTCAGGACGAGCGACTCGACCGCGTCGAGCCCGGAGAGAGTCTCGGCATGAAAGGCGCCGATACGGCCGAGGCCGAGGATTCCGATACGCATAAGGGGTCACTCCTTGAGAAAGGGGGGTGCGCCCCAAAGGGGCGCGGGGAACCGCGCGACCAGCCACGACGAACCCGCAGCCGACCACGGACAAACTGCGGCAAATCCTTAGTCGAGACCCCCCAGAACGTTCTGATCCCAGTCGATCACAGACCCGGTCACCACGCCCGACCGGTCCGACAGCAGCAACACCACGAAATCGGCGATCTCATCGGGTTGGCCGAGCTTGCCCATCGGCAACCGCGCCGCGGCCTCCTCCCGCCAGTCGTCCCCCGCACCGTGGAACGCCCTCTGCGTCGCGTCCTCGCCCTCCGTCGCCGTCCAGCCGATGTTCAGGCCGTTGATCCGGATCCGGTCCCAGCGGTGCGCGTGCGCCGCGTTGCGGGTCAGGCCGATCAGACCGGCCTTGGCGGAGACGTACGGCGCCAGGAAGGGCTGCCCGCCGTGCGCCGAGGAGGTGATGATGTTGACGATCGTGCCGGGCGCCTTGCGCGCGACCATGTCCGCGACGGCCGCCTGCATGGCGAAGAACGGCGCCTTGAGGTTGATCGCGATGTGCTGGTCGAACAGCTCGGGCGTGGTGTCGAGGAGGGTGCCGCGGGAGGTCAGCCCCGCGGAGTTCACCAGGCAGTCGATCCGGCCGTACGCCTCGACGACCCGGGTGACGGAGGACCTGGCCTGCTCGGCGTCCGCCAGGTCGGCGCGGACGAAGAGGGCCTTGCCCCCGGCCGCCTCCAGCTCCGCGACCAGCGCCTCACCCGGTTCCGGGCGCCGGCCGGTGACGGCGACGACCGCCCCCTCGCGGACGGCGGCCCGCGCGATGGCGGCACCGACGCCCTGGCTGCCGCCGTTGACGAGGACGATCCTGTCGTCGAGAAGTCCCATGAGTTCTGTCGGCCCTTTCAGCTCTCGCGCCGTACGGCGCCTGCTCGCAGTTCGTCCCGCAGCGCCCGCGGGGTCCAGCCCTCACGCAGCGCCCGGCGTACCACGTCGGCCTGCGAGGGCGGGGCCATGCCGTCGACCGGCGGATCGCTGTCGAGGTTGGTGGGGAACGGATAGCCCTCGGCGCTCGCGGCGATCACCTGCTCCAGCCACGCCTCGCCCACGCCCTCGGACCGGCGCCTGCGCAGCACCGGGTAGACGGCGTTCGACACGGCCTCCCGGTCCACCGTCTCCATGGCCCGCCCGAAGGCGGAGGACACCTGGAGCAGATTGGCCATGCGCCGCACGTCCAGCGTGCGGTTGGTGCCGGCCGCGTGGAACACGGCCGGGTTGAAGAAGACGGCGTCGCCCTTCGCCATCGGCAGCTGGACGTGCCGTGCCTTGAAGTACGCCTGGAACTCCGGCAGTCGCCAGGCCAGATAGCCGGGCTCGTAGGTCTGCGAGTACGGCAGGTACATGGTCGGGCCGGACTCCACGGGCATGTCGCCGTGCGCGACCGCGCCCTGGAGGGTGAGCACGGGGGAGAGGCGGTGCACGTGCGCGGGGTAGCCGGCCGCCACCTCGTTGGAGAGGAACCCCAGGTGGTAGTCGCGGTGGGCGGTCTGCGCGGCGCCGCCCGCGTTGACCACGTTGACCTGCGAGGTCATCTGGTAGCCGGGGCCCAGCCAGGCGGCCGGGGCCAGCGCCAGGATGTCGTTGGCGTAGTAGTCGGCGAACGCCTCCGGGTCGTACAGGGCGGCCTTCTCCAGCGCGTTCCACACCCGGTCGTTGGCGCCCGGCTTGGCGAAGTGGTCGCCGGAGTCCGCCCCCGAGGCCCGCTGCTCGGCGATCAGGGCGTCGAACACGCCGGTGAGCCGGTCCACCACCGCGGGATCGGGGAAGGCACGGCGGAAGACGACGACACCGGGGCCGTCGGTGAAGGCCCGGATCAGCTCGGCCCGGATCTCGGGGGCCGAACCGGTGGCGCGGAGCCGCTCGCTGTCGTACACGAGGATGTTGTCCTCGACCGACGCGGCGTGCGGGTACCCGGCGATGTCCGTGCTGCGCTCGACCAGCGAGCGGAAGACATCGAGATCGCAGTCCTGCTCGGTCGGCCAGGCACGGTTCCGGTCCGCGGTGACGGACATCCTCGTCCTTCTTTCGGTCACGGGAAGCGACCTTCTCTCGGTCACGGGGAGTGACCCTCTCTCGGTCACGGGAGCGACACGCAGCCGGCCGCCCGGGAGCGACGCGACTCTGACATTCTTGTCAGTACAAACCCCTCGAACAACCAGCAGTCGTCCATCAAAAACCCCTCAAGGAGCCTCGCGTGGGTCACCCCTACCCGATCCGGGAGATCGCACGTCAGGCAGGCCTGAGCGAGGCGACCGTCGACCGGGTCCTGAACGGCCGGGGAGGGGTGCGGGAGAGCACCTCCCGGGAGGTCCGGCAGGCCATCGCCGACCTGGACCGGCAGCGCACCCAGGTCCGGCTGGTCGGCCGTACCTTCATGATCGACATCGTGATGCAGGCACCGGAACGTTTCACCACCGCCGTACGGGCCGCCCTGGAGGCCGAACTGCCCTCCCTGCATCCCGCCGTGGTGCGTTCGCGCTTCCACTTCCGCGAGACCGGCCCGCAGGAGGAGCTGATCCGGACCCTGGACCGGATCGCCCGGCGCGGCTCGCAGGGGGTCGTCCTCAAGGCCCCGGACGTCCCCGAGGTCTCGGCCGCCGTCGGCCGGCTCGCGGAGGCCGGCATCCCCGTCGTCACCCTGGTCACCGACCTGCCCTCCACCGCCCGGCTGGCCTACGTCGGCATCGACAACCGGGCGGCGGGCGCCACGGCCGCCTATCTCATGGGCCAGTGGCTGGGCGACCGGCCCGGCAATGTGCTCACCAGCCTCAGCAGCGGCTTCTTCCGCAACGAGGAGGAGCGCGAGATGGGCTTCCGCAGCGTCATGCGCGCCCGCCACCCCGACCGCGCGCTGGTCGAGATCACCGAGGGCCAGGGCCTGGACGCCACCCAGTACGACCTGGTCCGGGCCGCGCTGGAACGCGACCCGGACATCCGCGCCGTCTACTCGATCGGCGGCGGCAACATCGCCACCCTGCGGGCCTTCGAGGACCAGGGCCGGGAGTGCGCGGTGTTCGTCGCGCACGACCTCGACGGCGACAACACCCGCCTGCTGAGCGAGCAGCGACTGTCCGCCGTGCTCCACCACGACCTGCGCCAGGACATGCGCGAGGCCTGCCACCTCGTGATGCGCGCCCACGGCGCCCTGCCGCCCACGGGGCCGACGCCGCCGTCCTCCATCCAGGTCGTGACCCCGTACAACATGCCCCCGCAGGCGACGAGCTGAGAGGTACGAGTGGAGCAGCGCACGGAACACGTGGAGATCGAGGGCACCGGCTTCGTCGCCAGGCTGACGCCCGGCGGCCGGGTCGGACTGCTGGCGTTGCACGCGAGCAACGAGGGCGGCACCGGCGAACTGGCCGAGACCGTGGCCCGGCGCACGGGCGCCACCAGCCTGGTCTTCACCCAGCCGGACGCGCCGCGGCCCGTGCACATCACCTCGCGGCGCATGGCGGTGGACCACTGCATGCTGCTCAAGGACTTCCTCGCGCACGTCCGGATCACCGTCTCCCTGCACGGCCACATGAGGAGCACGGCGATCTTCGTGGGCGGCGGCAACCGGGACGCCGCCCACCTCCTGGCCTCCGGACTGAGCGCCCTGCACCCGGAGTTCCCCCTGGTCACCGACCTCGCTCGGATCCCCGCCGCACTGCGCGGCCTGCACGCCGGGAACCCGGTCAACATGGCCCGCGACGGGGGCGTACAGCTGGAACTCCCGCTCCCCGCCCGCACCTCGGGCGCCACGGACGTGCCGCCGCGGCGGGTCGTCGACGCCCTGACCGCGGGCGTGCGGCTGCTGGCGGCGCGGGCCGTCACTCCGCCACGGTGACCCAGGCGCCGCTCTCGGCCGACCGCGCCATCGCCTCCAGTACGACGGCACTGTGCACGGCGTCCGCCAGGGTCGCCCCGTGCGGGGTGCCCTCGGCGACCGACCGCAGGAAGCGGTACGCCTCCACGACCTTCAGGTCGTCGTAGCCCATGGCGTTGGCCGCACCGGGCTGGAACGCCCCGAACTCGCCGTCGCCGGGACCGACGTAGACCGTGCTGACCGGCTGGTCCTGGTAGCGGTCGCCGCGGCTGACGCCCAGCTCGTTCATCCGGCGGAAGTCCCAGAAGACCGCGCCCTTGGTGCCGTGCACCTCGAAGCCGTAGTTGTTCTGCTCGCCGACCGAGACCCGGCAGGCCTCCAGGACGCCGCGGGCGCCGGAGGTGAAGCGCAGCAGGCAGTTGACGTAGTCCTCGTTCTCGACCGGGCCGAGCTCGCCGCCCGAGGCGCGGCTGTGACCGGCCGTGGCGCCGGTCGGACGGGCCCGCTCCGGGACGAAGACCGCCGTGTCGGCGGTCAGCGAGGCGAGGTCGCCGAGCAGGTACCGGGCCAGGTCGGCGCCGTGCGAGGCCAGGTCGCCCAGCACTCCGCTGCCGCCGCGCTCCCGCTCGTACCGCCAGGTCAGCGCGCCCTCGGGGTGGGCCGCGTAGTCGCTGAACAGACGGAAGCGGGCGTGCGTAACCGTGCCCAGCTCGCCGGAGGCGATCAGCTCGCGGGCGGTCTCGACGGCGGGCGCGTTGCGGTAGTTGAAGCCGACGGCGCCCTGCACGCCCGCCTTGGCGACCGCGTCCGCGACCGCCCGGGCGTCCGCCGCCGTCAGGCCCACCGGCTTCTCGATCCAGATGTGCTTGCCCGCCTCGGCCATCGCCACGCCGATCTCGCGGTGCAGGAAGTTCGGCGCGGTGATGCTGACCGCCCGCACCCGGGGATCGGCGGCCACCTCGCGCCAGTCGCGGGCCGTCGAGGCGAAGCCGTACTGCGCGGCGGCCTCCTCGGCCCGGCCCGGCACCTCCTCGGCGACGGCCACCAGCTCGGGACGCACTCCCAGGTGGGGGTAGTGGTGCGGGACGCGGGCGTACGCCTGGGTGTGCACCCGGCCCATCCAGCCGAACCCGACGACGGCGACCCCGAGCGTATCCACCATGACAGCCCTTCCTCCGGCCTCTTGGATGGCCTCTTCGGTCCCGGCTCTTTGGACCGGTCCACAATCTGTCCAGGCCACCCTGAGCGGGGTTTTGGCTGGTGTCAACCCTTTGACAGGACAAGGCGAGTCATGGAACGGTCCATCCCATGAGACAGCCGACGATCCGGGACGTGGCCGAGCGGGCCGGCGTCTCCAAGTCGCTCGTCTCGCTGGTCCTGCGCGGCTCCGAGCAGGTCCGGGCGGAGAAGCGGGAGGCCGTGCTGCGGGCCGTACGGGAGCTCGGCTACCGGCCGAACGCCGCCGCCCGCAGCCTCAGCGAACAGCGCACCCGGACGGTCGGCGTGCTCCTGAACGACCTGCGCAACCCCTGGTTCGTCGACCTGCTGGACGGACTGAACTCCCTGCTGCACGACCACGGTCTGCACATGCTGCTGGGCGACGCCCGCCTGAACCGCCGCACCGGCCAGGACCTGGCCCGGCCCTTCCTGGACGTCCAGGTCGACGGCCTGGTCGTGGTCGGCACCCTGCCCGACCCGGCCGCGCTCGGCGCGGTCGCCGCCCGCATCCCGGTGGTGGTCGCCGGCGCCCGCGAGGCCGTGCCGCCCGGTGTGGACGTCGTCGCGGGCGACGACGAGCGGGGCGCCGCGCTGGTCACCGAGCACCTCATCGGCCTCGGCCACCGCCGCGTCGCGCACCTCGCGGGCTACGGCGCCGTCGGCGCGCTGCGCCGCCGCAGCTTCGAGGCGGTCATGCGGGCCCACGGTCTCGGCGACCGGATGCCGGTCGAGGCCGGCGACCTGACCGAGGAGGGCGGCTTCCGCGCGGCCGTCCGGCTGCTGAGCCGCCCCGACCGGCCCACCGCCGTCGTCGCGGTCAACGACATCACGGCCGTCGGCGCGCTCTCGGCCGCCGAGGAACTGGGTCTGCGCGTCCCGCACGACCTCTCTGTCACCGGCTACGACAACACGAGCATCTCCCGGCTGCGCCACCTGTGGCTCACCACCGTCGACAACGCCGGCCACGAGGTCGGCCGCCGCGCCGCCCGCTGCCTCCTCGACCGCTTCGAGGGCGCCGGGGGAGAGGGGCGGCTCCACCTGGCCGCCCCCACCCTGGAGATGCGCGGCACCACGGCCCCGCCGCCCCGCACGGACTGATCGGGTACGCCTTCCCCCGGAACGGTGGGGCGAGGGCGGCGATGCCTGTGACCGGCGGCGCGCCCGCGCCCGGGTGATCGGTTGCGACTGGCGGCCCGCCCCGGCCCGGGTGATCGTGGAGGGCATGGTGGGCACCTCCGTCGCCGTCCCCGAGCGGCACCGGCACGACACGCGTGAGGCCGTCCTGTTCGGCGGCGTCTACGGCGCGGTCCTCGCGTGCTCCATGGTCGCCGCGCTCACCCAGTACGGCCACACCTCCCAGGACAGCCGCCGCTACGACGCCGCCTGGCTGCTGGTGACAGCCCTCGCCTCCGCCCTGGCACACGGCTACGCCCACTACATCGCCGAGCGCGGCCCGCACCGGCGCGGGGACGCCCTGCGCACCCTCGTCGACGAGTGGCCCCTCGTCGCGGCCGTGCTGCCCACGGTCGTCGTCCTGGCCGGCGCGGGCTGGGGCTGGTGGCCGGCGAACGGGGTGGAGTACCCGGCGTTCACGCTCAACATCGTCCTGCTGTTCACCCTGGGCCTGGTCACGGCGCGCCAGGTCCACCGCTCCTGGGCGGCCGCCCTGCTGATCGGTGTGGTGGACGCGCTCCTCGGTGTGGTGGTCGTCGTGGCGAACGCCGTCATCAAGTGACCCGGCCGGGATCGTGCACGGACGCGGGACGGCCGTGCACGGACGCGGGACGGCCGCCCCTCGATCGCGGGGCGGCCGTCCCGTTGTGTGAGCCGGGGCCCGTCAGGCCTTGGCCGCGGTGACCTCCGAGGGCTCCGTCGGCCCGTCCGTGGCCGGTGCGGCGGTGGCGGAGCGGCGCCGGGGGATGAGGGTGGCGACGGCGAAGGCCAGCAGGGCGGCGCCGGCGCCGATGGCCATCACGACCTTGAACCCGTTCTCGGAGGGCAGGGCGTGGCCGCCGAAGTCCGTGGTCATCTGGGCCAGGATGACGCCCGCGAGGGCACTGGCGAACGAGGTGCCCAGGGACCGCATCAGGGTGTTGAGGCTGTTGGCGGCGCCCGTCTGGGAGGGGTCCACGGCGCCCATGATCAGGGCGGGCAGCGCGCCGTAGGTGAAGCCGATACCGGCGCCGATGACGCAGGAGACCAGGATGAGGTGCCAGACCTCGGACATCAGGACGATGTTGAGTCCGTATCCGGCGGCGACGATCAGCGCACCGATCATCAGCGTGACCCTGGGGCCCTTGGCCTTGGTGACCCGCGCGGAGACGGCGGACATCACCATCATCACCAGACCCTGCGGCGCCAGCACCAGACCGACGGTCAGCATCGACCTGCCCAGGCCGTAGCCGGTCTGCTCGGGCAGCTGGAGCAGCTGCGGCAGGACCAGGGACATCGCGAACATCGAGAAGCCGAGCGCGATCGAGGCGAGGTTGGTGAACAGCACCTGCGGCTTCGCGGTGGTGCGCAGGTCGACCAGCGGCTGCGGGCTGCGCAGCTCCCACCAGCCCCAGCCGAGCAGGATCACCACGGCGGCGGCGCCCAGGCCCAGGGTGGTGCCACTGGTCCAGCCCCAGTCGCCGCCCTTGGACACGGCCAGCAGCAGGGCGACCAGACCGGCCGAAAGACCCAGCGCGCCGAACCCGTCGAAGCGGCCTCCGGTGCGCACCCTCGACTCCGGCACGATCAGCAGGACCAGCACGAGGGCGACGACACCCAGGGCGGCGGAGACCCAGAAGAGGAGGTGCCAGTCCCACCGGTCGGCGATGAACGCGGCGGCGGGCAGCCCCACGGCACCGCCGACGCCGAGCGAGGCGCTCATCAGGGCGGTGGACCCGGTCAGCCGGTCGGCGGGCAGGGCGTCCCGCATGATGCTGATGCCGAGCGGGACGACCGCGGCCGCGAGCCCCTGGAGCGTCCGCCCGATGATCATCGGGACGAGGGAGTCGGACAGCGCGGCGACCACCGAGCCGGACACCAGCAGCGCGATGCTGATCAGCAGCATCCGGCGCTTGCCGAACATGTCCCCGAGCCGGCCCACCACCGGGGTGGCGACGGCGGCCGCGAGCAGGGTGGCGGTGACCGCCCAGGCGGTGTTGGACGCCGAGGCGTCCAGGAGCCGCGGCAGTTCGGGCACGATCGGGATGATCAGGGTCTGCATCAGCGAGACGACGATTCCGGCCAGGGCCAGCACCGCCACCACGGCGTTCGGCCTGGGCGGGTTGGGTGCCCCCGCTTCGGCGGGTCGGGCAAGGGTGTCGGACATGGGGGAGCCTCCGTCAAGGAAGGGGTCTTTCTCGACCCTCAGGGGTTACTTGACTTACTCAAGCTAATGTCAATTGATTGACTTAAGCAAATGAAAAGTCTGTGGTGCGCGTCACGGCCGCACCGGCAGCTCCGCGACGACCTCGAATCCGCCCTCGGGCCGGTGGCCCATGCGGATGCGGCCGCCGACCGAGCGGGCCCGCTCGCGCATCCCGATGAGGCCGTAGCCGCCACTCGGGGCGGACGGACCGGCCGGGCGCGGGGGAGCGTCGTCGGTGATCGTGAGGACCAGCCCGTCGTGGGTGTGGACGAGCCGCACCCCGGCCGAGCGGCTCCCCGCGTGCTTGGTCACGTTGGTCAGTGCCTCCTGCGTGATCCGGTACGCCGTGAGCGCGACGCCCGCGGCGACCGGCCTCGGATCGCCCTCGACGGTGAGGGTGACCGTGAGTCCGGTGTGCCGGAAGGAGGCGGCGAGCTCGGGGAGTTCGGCCAGGCCGGGCGTGGGCGTCGGCGGCCGGTCGGAGCCGGGCGCCGCCTCCCCGCCCGGCGGAGCCGCCGTGTTGTCCGTGTGGCGGCGCAACAGGCCCACGGTGGACTTGGGTTCGCGCAGCGCCGAGGAGGTCGTGCCGGACAGGTCCGCGACGATCCTGCCCGCCTCCTCCGGCCGTGCGGGCAGCATCCGGGCCACGGCGCCGGCCTGGAGGTTGGCCAGGAGGAGATGGTGGGCGACGACGTCGTGCAGATCCCGGGCGATCCGCATCCGCTCCTCGGTGACCCGGCGCCGCGCCTCCTCCTCCCGGGTGCGTTCGGCGTGCTCGGCGCGCGCCCGCACCGCCTCCAGGTGGTCGCCGCGCAGCCGGACCACGGTGCCCAGTGCCGTGGGCAGCAGCAGCCAGGCGGTGGGACCGAGCACCTTGAGCACCAGGGGTTCGTCGTCGGGCCCGGTGATCAGGCCGGTCCCGACCAGCAGGGCGATGGTGGAGAAGGCGAAGGTGTTAGCGGTCCGCCGGTCGGTGCGGACGGCCAGCCAGTACAGAGCGACCATGAGCGGCCCCAGCAGCAGGGCCGTCAGGACGTAACCGAGGGTCGACACGGCGACCGCACAGGCGATCGTCACGGCCGCGGTGCCGCGCGGACGACCGCGGTGCCACAGCAGGGCGGCGCACGCGACGCCGGTGAGCAGGACACCGGGCCACCGGGCGGTCGGTGGATCGTCGCCGGGAAGAGTGATCAGGCTGCCCGGCGGCGAGCAGGCGAACAGGGCGGCGGCGAGTGCCGCGTCGGCGGCGCGGGGCCGCTGGTCTTCGGTCATGGTGCGGGAGGTCTCCGTCCGGAGCACGGCACCCGGTGACTGGTCAGCCGGGCGAACGGGTCCGTGTGCTCGGCGAGTTCCGGGGTGAGCTCGCTGAACGGCATGCCGCCGAACTCGCCCGCGGGTTCGTGGCCACCGGTCGGGACGGACTTCATGGCGGGCACGAGGGCTCGCCTACGGGGTCGGATGGGCCGAGTGCGGAGTTGCTTGACTTAGGCAAGCATATGTCAGTTACTTAAGTCAAGCAATATTGGTATGCCTGCGTGAACACCTGTCGAAGGCGTCACTGAATGTCGGACAAAATTGTTGACAATCTTGTCTGGATAGATTTAGGTTCGACAGGCACTCACTCAGGGGAGAGCAGCGATGCCGAAAGAAGCCCGTCCGGGCACCGGGGAGCAGGCCAAACAGCACGCGCTCGCGCAGCTGAGGCAGGCGATCCTGCACGGCGACATGGCACCGGCGCAGCGGCTGGTGGAGAACGAACTCGCCGAGCAGTTCGGTGTGACGCGGGCCAGCATCCGCGCGGCACTCATCGATCTGGAGGCCCAGGGCCTCGTCGAGCGGATCCGCAACCGTGGCTCACGGGTGCGGGTGGTGACCGTCCAGGAGGCGGTCGCCATCACCGAGTGCCGCATGGTCCTCGAAGGCCTGTGCGCGGCGAAGGCCGCCGTCGCCGCCAGCGACGGGCAACTGGCCGAACTCACCGACCTGGGCACGGCCATGACCAAGGCCGTGGCCGACGGCGAGCCGCTGACCTACTCCGACCTCAACCACGAACTGCACACCAGGATCCGGGAGTTCTCCGGCCAGCAGACGGCACGGGAACTGCTGGAACGGCTCAACGCCCAACTGGTGCGCCACCGCTTCCAGTTGGCGCTGAGGCCGGGGCGTCCGCAGCAGTCCCTGAACGAGCACCTGGCGATGATCGAGGCGATCACGGCCAGGGACCCGCAGGCGGCCGAGTCGGCCGTCCGCGCCCACCTCACCAGCGTGATCGAGGCGTTGAGCGACTGATCACACCCGTTGGGGCGGGCGCCCACCCGTTACCAAGGAGATCGATTCAGCATGACCCAGGCCAACGCGCCCGCCTGCCCCCGTTCGACACTCGTCATCACCGCGCACGCCGGGGACTTCGTGTGGCGCGCGGGCGGTGCCATCGCCCTGGCCGCCTCGCGCGGGGAGAAGGTCACCATCGCCTGTCTGACCTTCGGCGAGCGCGGGGAGTCCGCCAAGGCCTGGCGCGAGGGGAAGAAGCTGGACGAGATCAAGGCGCTCCGCCGGGACGAGGCGGAACGCGCCGCCGACACCCTGGGCGCGGAGGTCCGCTTCTTCGACGCCGGTGACTACCCGCTGCTCGTCACGCCCGAACTCACGGACACCCTCGTCGAGGTGTACCGCGCCACCCAGCCCGACGTCGTGCTCACCCATCCCGCCGAGGACCCCTACAACGGCGACCACCCGGCCGCCCACCGCATGGCCCTGGAGGCCCGGGTGCTCGCCCAGGCCATCGGGTATCCGGGGGAGGGGGAGATCATCGGCGCCCCGCCGGTCTTCTACTTCGAGCCGCACCAGCCGGAGATGAGCGGCTTCCGGCCCGAGGTGCTCCTCGACATCAGCGAGGTCTGGGAGACCAAGCGCAAGGCCATGGAGTGCCTGGCCGCCCAGCGGCACCTGTGGGACTACTACACCGACCTCGCCGTCCGCCGTGGCGTCCAGCTCAGGCGCAACGCGGGCCCGAACCTGGGACTGGCGCACAAGACCATGGCCGAGGCGTACATGCGCCCCTACCCGCAGATCGCGAAGGAGCTGGCATGAGCGGCGTCGTCGTCACCAACCCGCCCCGGGCCGAGCTGAAGGACGTCGACGCGCTGGCCGGCTTCGGCGTCGCCACGGTGAGCGAGGCCATGGGCCGCACCGGTCTGCTGGGCCCGGAGATCCGTCCCGTCCAGCAGGGCGTACGGATCGCCGGCACCGCCGTCACCGTGCTCAGCTGGCCCGGCGACAACCTCATGATCCACGCCGCCGTCGAGCAGTGCGGCGAGGGCGACATGCTGGTCGTCACCACCACCTCGCCGTGCACCGACGGACTGTTCGGCGAGCTGTTCGCGACCGCGCTGCAGCGGCGCGGGGTGCGGGGTGTCGTGCTCAACACCGGTGTCCGGGACACCCAGGAGCTGCGGGAGATGGGCTTCGCCGCCTGGTCCCGGGCCGTCTCCTCGCAGGGCACGGTCAAGGCCACCGGAGGGTCGGTCAACGTGCCGATCGCCATCGACGGGCAGGTGATCCGCCCCGGTGACGCGATCCTCGCCGACGACGACGGTGTCGTGGTCGTCCCGCGCGAACGTGTCCGCGAGACGGTGCGCAGGTCCGAGGCGCGCGAGGCGAAGGAGGCCGCCAGCCGCGCCGCCTTCCTCGACGGCCAACTCGGCCTGGACCGCTACGGGTTGCGCGAGAAGCTCAAGGATCTCGGCGTCGAGTACCGGACGTACGAGGAACACGCGGCGCACGCGGCGTCCGAGGGGACGCGGTCGTGACCGACGGGGTGCCCTGTCTGCTGATGCGGGGCGGGACCTCCAAGGGCGCCTACTTCCTCGCCGCCGACCTCCCCGCCGAACCCGCCGCGCGCGACGACCTGTTGCTGCGGATCATGGGCAGCCCGGACGAGCGGCAGATCGACGGCCTGGGCGGCGCCCACCCGCTCACCAGCAAGGTGGCCGTGATCTCCCCGTCCGCCGACCCGGAGGCCGACGTCGACTACCTCTTCCTCCAAGTCGCCGTCGACCGGCCCGAGGTGAGCGACCGTCAGAACTGCGGGAACATCCTTGCCGGCGTCGGCTCGTTCGCCGTCGAACGCGGACTGGTCCCGGCGGGGGAGGAGGAGACCTCCGTCCGGATCCGCATGGTCAACTCCGGTGACCGGGCGACCGCGACCTTCCCGACCCCCGGCGGCCGGGTCGCCTACGCCGGTGACGCGGAGATCGCGGGAGTGCCGGGCACGGCCGCGCCGGTCGTGATCGAGTTCCCGCCCGGCGCCGGGCCGTTGCTCCCCACCGGCCGCGTCCGCGACGAGATCGACGGCGTCCAGGTGACCTGCGTCGACAACGGCATGCCGACCGTCCTCCTGGAGGCCACCGCCCTCAAGGTCACCGGCTACGAGCCTCCGGAGGACCTGGAGGCGGACACCGCTCTCACGGAACGGCTGCGCGCGATCCGACTGGCGGCGGGCCGCCTGATGGGCCTCGGTGACGTCTCCGACACCACCGTCCCCAAGCTCACGCTCCTCGCCCCGCCCCGCGCCGGCGGAGCGATCACCACCCGCACCTTCATCCCCGTGCGCTGCCACACCTCCATCGGGGTGCTGGGCGCGGCCGGTGTGGCCGCCGGGCTGCGGATCGAGGGCGCCGTGGGCGCGGACCTCGCGGTGCTCGGCACGGGCGGTGACCGCGTGCGCATCGAACATCCCACCGGATTCCTGGACATCGACAGCAGCCTGACCACCGGCCCCGACGGCCTGCCCGCGGCCCGCCGTACCGCCGTGGTCCGCACCGCCCGCAAGATCTTCGACGGCACCGTCTTCCCCAGGGCCGTCGCCCGACCCCGAGGAGGTCACCGATGACTCCGCCGCTCGGCGACATCGCCCACATCGGCCACGCCCAGCTGTTCACCCCGGACCTGGACGCCAGCGTCGCCTTCTTCACCGACTACCTCGGCCTCACGGTCAACGGCCAGGACGGCGACACCGTCCGCCTGCGCACCTTCGACGACTACGAGCACCACAGCCTGGTCCTCACCGCCCGCGCACAGCCCGGCCTCGGCCGGCTCGCCCTGCGCACCTCCAGCGAGGAGGCCCTGCACCGCCGTATCAAAGCGATCGAGGAGGCCGGCGGCACCGGCACGTGGGTCGAGGACGAGCCCGGCCTCGGCAAGCTGTACGTCACCACCGACCCGGACGGCCACGAGCACGCCCTGTACTGGGAGAGCGAGCACTACCGGGCCCCCGAGGAGCTCAGGCCCGCGCTGAAGAACCAGCCCCAGGCCAAGCCCAACCGGGGTGTGGGCGTACGGCGGTTGGACCACATCAACTTCCTCGCCGCCGACGTGCTCGCCAACGCCGAGTTCCAGCAGAACGTGCTGGGCGCCCGCCCGACCGAGCAGATCCGGCTGGACAGCGGGCGGATCGCGGCGCGCTGGCTGACGTACACGAACAAGTCGTACGACGTCGTCTACACCTCGGACTGGACCGGCAGCGCGGGGCGGCTGCACCACATCGCCTTCGCGACCGACACCCGCGAGGACATCCTGCGCGCGGCCGATCTCGCCATCGACACCGGGGTGTTCATCGAGACGGGACCGCACAAGCACGCCATCCAGCAGACCTTCTTCCTGTACGTCTACGAGCCGGGCGGCAACCGCATCGAGCTGTGCAACCCGCTCACCCGGCTGGTGCTGGCGCCGGACTGGCCGCTGATCACCTGGACCGAGGAGGAGCGGCGGAAGGGCCAGGCCTGGGGCCTGAAGACGATCGAGTCGTTCCACACGCACGGGACGCCGCCGGTCGCCTGAGCAGGCGTGGGAGCAGTGGTCCATTGACCCGCCGCCCTCGGACCCGCCGCCCTCGGACCCGCCGCCCTCGGACACACGGCCCGGGGGCGGCGTTCGGCGTCAGCGGACGCTGTCGAAGCCGAGCGTCGTCCGCTCGGCCGCGCCGGTGGTGACGTTGACGGCGCGCACCTGGATGTCGGCCTCGCCGAACTTCATGTAGACGTCCACGCCACGCTCCGCCCGCGGCAGGTGCATGGCTCCTTCGAGGCCGACCTCCATCGTGCCGACCAGCGTCATCCCCGGGTCGGTGACATAACGGCCGTCCTGTTCCTCGGTCGAGTAGAAGGTGAACGTGATGGCGGTCTGCTCCGCCGTCGTCGGACACAGGCGCTGACAGACCTCCCGGCCGACGGGGACCTTCTCGTCGGCCGCGACGAAGCGCAGGAACCGCTTGCGCGACTTGGGAACGCCCTCGTCGTCCTTGAAGACGAGCTCCGGGTCGTCGCCGTCCATGACCGGCAGGTCGCACTCACAGCCGTAGGTGTAGCGCGCCCGACGCGCCCGCAGCAGCGTCGGCTCGTAGCAGTAGTGCACGGCACCGAACAGCACCGCACGCTCGGGGCGCGGCGCCGTCCTGAGCGGTATGCGGCCCTGGAGACGGTCCTCCAGGCGGCGCCGCAGATACGGCGACCGGGCGAAGCCTCCGACCAGGAAGGCGGTGTCGCCCGCTCCCGCCGGGTCGGGCGGCCGGTCCCAGCGCGCGAGTTGCTCGTCGACCAGTGCCAGGACGGGGTCGACGACCGAGTCCAGGATGGCCCGCACCTCGTCGGCCGGCAGGACGATCGTGTCGTCCACGTCGTTCTGCCGCATCTCGGCCATCCAGCTCAACGCGCCCTCGCTCAGCGACGCGTACAGCCGGGCGGGGAACGGCACGGTGATCGGACGCCGCCGGTCGACGGTGAACGCGTCGCGCTCGCGCTCCCACGCGGCGGCCAGCTCGGCGAACTGGTCGGCATGGGTCAGATGCAGTCCCTCGAAGTCCACCGCACCGCCGAACCGCAGGGCGAGCGCCTTGCGCAGGAAGCCATCGTGTCCCTGGGTGGTGTACTCCGCGCCGAACGGGCCCCCGCTCGGCCGGCACAGCTGCTCGACGGAGCCGTCGGAGCCGATCCGGTAGCTCACCAGGTCGGCCGTGCCGCCCCCGCAGTCCAGGACGAGGAACCGCATCCCGGGCCGCAACAGCCCCGGACGCGGGCCGTCGTCGTCCTCGCCGGTGGTCGTGCCGACGACGTCGCAGTAGAGCGCCGCCGCGTCCGGCTCCGGGACGAGCAGCAGCCGGGCGGGGTCGTCGGGCAGCCCGGCCACCACGGCCGCCCTGCGCATACGGTCCATCGACGCCTCGCTCCAGAACGCCGGGACGGTCAGACACCAGCGGACGTCGGAGGCGGCGTACCGCCCGTCACGCGTGATGTCGGCCAGTGCGGCCCGGACCACCTCGGCGAGATACAGCGAGATCAACGCCGTCGGATCGCCCAGGTCGTCCGCCAGACCGCGGCCCCGGCCGCCGCCGTCGCGCGCGGGGTCGTCCCGCCCGCGGAGCGACATCTTCATCCCGTAGTAGTACCGGTGACGAGCCCGCTCCCGCTCGCTCGCGAGGGGCAGACCGGCCTCCACCGCCCTGACGTCCTCGCTGTGCCAGCGCCTCTCCAGCCCGGCACGGAGCCGCGCCGCCGTGTGCCCCCACGCCAGGACCTCCTCGTCGCGCAGGAGCAGCGCGGTGAGTGTCTTGGGGGAGGGCACCCCGTCGGCGTCGGGCCAGTCCTCCCTGTCCTGGATGGCGCGGTCCGCCTTGTGCCGGATCCGCGGATCGAGCACGGCCCACGCGTAACCGGTGCCGTACGTGCCGAAGTCGATGGCCGCGACCACTCGGTCGGTGCTCATCAGGTCCCCCCTCGGGCAGTCCGACGAACTTCGAGGGGTCTGCCCGGGACGGGACGGTCGAACGCCTGGTTCCGGTGTATCGATGGGCGGCTCCGCCGCGTGCGTGACCGGTGGCCCTAGGCGCGAACCCCGTCCATCGCGATGCCCAGGACCCGGTCCCGCTGGGCGTCGTCGTCGAAGGTCGTCGCGGTGATCCCCGCGACCATCCGCAGCAGCTCGACGAAGGTCATGTCCGTGCGGGCCCGGCCCGCCGACTGGGCCCGCTCGAAGAGCGGGCCTCCGGCCGCGTACATCGACTCCCGACAGGCCGCGAAGATCTCCGACTCGTCGTTGAGGGCTTCGCGGACGGCACGCTTGGTGACCATGTAGCCCGCGAACCGGTCGAGCCAGGAGACCAGCGCGTCCCAGGGCTCCTGGTCGGCGACCTCCTGGGCCACCTGCACCAGGGCGTTCACCTCGTCCGCGTACACGCTCTCGAAGAGTTCGCGCCGGGACGGGAAGTTCCGGTACAGCGTGCCGATGCCGACACCCGCGCGGCGCGCGATGTCCTCCAGGGAGGCTTCCGCTCCGTGCTCGGCGAACGCCTCGCGAGCGGCGGCGAGCAGGGCGTCGTAGTTGCGGGCCGCGTCCTTCCGGTGGGGTCGCCGGGACGCGACGATCTCGGTGACGGGGAACGACCGGTCGGTCACGACTGCCTCCCGAGGGCGGACTCGGTTGAAACGGAGGTATGCCTCCGCTAGAGTGGAGGCGTACCTCCACTTTACCAGTGCGAGGTGCGTTCGCCGTCGACGCGTGCGGCCGCGCGCATCGGCGACGGTGCCTTCATCTGCACGGGCCCTGCCCCACGGGCACCGCCCGCCCCGCCATCCCCTCCGCGACCGCTCACCACGGCCGTCGCCCCCGCCCTGCCCGGGTTCCCCGTCTTCCCTGTTCTCCCAGCGTTCTCTGCTTTCCCTGCGTTCTTTGTGTTCTCTGTGTTCGGAGAGGCCTTTCATGCCCCGCAAGTCCACCCGCCTCACCTTCGCGGTCCTCGCGACCGGTGCCGGCGTGTTCGCCATGCTCCAGTCGCTGATCGCGCCGGCCCTGCCGACCGTCCAGCACGCGCTGCACACCTCGCAGTCCACCGCGACCTGGGTGATGACGGCCTATCTGCTGTCCGCCTCGATCTTCACCCCGATCCTCGGCCGCGTCGGCGACCTGATCGGCAAGAAGCGCACCCTGGTCGTCGTCCTCGTCACGGTCGCGGTGGGCTGTCTGCTCGCCGCGCTGGCGCCCTCCATCGGCGTCCTGATCCTCGCCCGGGTCGTCCAGGGCGTGGGCGGCGCTCTGCTCCCGCTCTCCTTCGGCATCATCCGGGACGAGTTCGCCGCGTCCGAGGTGAGCGGCAGCATCAGCAACCTCTCCGCGGTGATCGCGGCCGGTGGTGGCGTCGGCATGGTCGCCGCCGGGCCCATCGTCACCGCGCTCGACTTCCGCTGGCTGTTCTGGATCCCGGTCGCCGTCGTCGTGGCCGTCACCCTGATCGCCGTACGCTATGTGCCCGAGTCGCCCAACCGGGCGCAGGGGCAGGTCAATTGGCTCGGTGCCGCCCTGCTGTCGGCCTGGCTGGTCGCGCTGCTGCTGCCCCTGAGCCAGGCCAGCGTGTGGGGATGGGGCTCCGCGCGGGTGCTCGGACTGTTCGCCGTGGCCGTGGTGCTGTTCGCGCTGTGGCTGTACGCCGAGGCGCGCTCCCGCACCCCGCTGATCGACCTGCGGGTCATGCGACTGCCCGCCGTCTGGACCACCAACACCGCCGCGTTCCTGTTCGGTGCCGGCATGTACGCGATCTGGTCCTTCCTGCCGGGCTTCGTCCAGACGCCCTCGTCGGCCGGGTACGGCTTCGGCGCGAGCGTCACCGCCGCCGGGCTGCTCATGCTGCCGATGCTGGTCGCGATGTTCCTCTCCGGCGTGCTCACCGGCCGTCTGGAGCCGGTCCTCGGGGCCAAGACCCTCCTGACCGCCGGGGCCGCGCTCGGCGCGCTGGCCTGCGGCTTCCTCGCGCTCTGGCACGCCGAGCAGTGGCAGATCGCCCTCGTCGCGGGCCTGTTCGGCCTCGGTATCGGACTGGCCTTCTCCTCCATGGCCAACCTGATCGTGGGCAGCGTCCCCGCCGACCAGACCGGCGCCGCCACCGGGATGAACGCCAACATCCGCACCATCGGCGGCTCCATCGGCGCCGCCGTCACCAGCGTCCTGGTCACCGGCCGGCTCCAGCCCTCGGGCCTGCCGTACGCCTCCGGCTACACCCACGGCTTCGCCCTGCTCGCCGTCCTGTGCCTCGCCGCGGCCCTGGCCGCGCTGCTCGTCCCGGTCCGGCGCACCGGCGGCGGCCACAACGGCACCGCTCGTGCGACGAGTGAGGCGCCCGGTGCGCGGCAGCAGGCCGTGGCGCCCGGCGCGCGCGGCTGACACACGCGCATGCGGTAGGGTTGATCCGCGCGCTCACACGGGCCACCGTGGGAGCGCACCGGGACGTGGCGCAGCTTGGTAGCGCACTTGACTGGGGGTCAAGGGGTCGCAGGTTCAAATCCTGTCGTCCCGACTTTGCGAAGTCGCCGGTCAGGGGCCGTTTCAGAGGAGATCTGAGGCGGCCCCTCGGCCATTTCCGGGGGAGGCTCACAGACCGTGCCCGTTCCTCCTGCTCCCGTGCCGGGTGCCCGTTTGCTGACGGCCCTGGCCGGGGCGCAGTTGCTGGTGGCGCTGGACTTCTCGATCATCTATGTCGCGCTGCCCGACATCGGGACCAGCCTCCACTTCTCCTCGGTGGCGCTGCAGTGGATCGTGAGCGCGTACGCGATCTTCTTCGCCGGATTCCTGCTGCTGGGCGGGCAGTTGGCGGACGTCTTCGGGGCCGGCCGGGTGTACCTCGTCGCTCAGCTGCTCTTCGCCGCCGCCTCGATCGGTGCCGCACTCGCGTCCTCTGCCACGTTGCTGATCGCCGCACGGGTCGTGCAGGGGGTGGCGGCGGCCCTGCTGGTGCCCGCGACGCTGGGCCTGCTCAGCTCCGCCTACCCGGCCGGGCCGGAGCGCGACCGGGCCGTGAGTGTGTGGGGCACCACCGGCGCGGTCGGGCTCGCCCTCGGTGTCACCGTCGGCGGAGGCATCCTCGCGGTGGCCTCCTGGCAGTGGATCTTCTGGATCAACCTCCCCATCGTGGCGCTGTGCCTGCTCGCCGCCGGGAACGCGGTCCGCTCCACCACGTCCGGGGCCCGGGCCCCCGTGGCCGCCATGGCCACCATCTCCGCGTGCACGGCGGTCGTCGCCCTCGTCGTGGCCTTCACCGAACTCTCCCGGGCCCGCCCCTCCCTCCCCGTCGTCGCCGCCACACTGGCGGTGGCCGTCCTGGCGGGAGGGCTGCTCATGCGGTGCCAGAACGGGCGCAGACCGCTGGTGCCCCGCGCCCTGCTGCGGGTGCGGACCCTCCAAGTGGCCTGTCTGGTGGCGGCGTTGCACATGGCGAGCTTCGGAGCCGAGTTCTACCTCGTCACCCTCTACCTCCAGGAAGCGCGGGACTACAGCGCGCTCGCCGCCGGCATGGCCTTTCTCCCGCTGGCCGCGGCCGTCACCGTGGGGAACACGGTGGCCGGCCGGGTGGCGGGACGCCTGTCCCTGAGGGTGCTGCTGTCCACGGCCTTCCTCACCGGCGCGACCGGACTCGTGGTGCTCGCCCTGGCCGTCGGCGCCGACGGCGGGTACGCGCCGGGCATTCTCCCGGGGCTGCTGCTCAGCGGTCTGGGCCAGGGGATGGCCTTCACCGGCATGTTCATCACCGGGACTCGCGATCTCCCGCCGACGAGCAACGCGATGGGGAGTGCCCTGGTGAACACGGCCCAGTACATCGGTGGCTCCATCGGCCTGGCTCTGCTGGTCCTCCTCCACGGCGAGCACCCGACCGCCCCGGACTTCGTCCGCACCTTCTACGCCACCGCGGTCATCGCCACGGCGGCCGTGCCGGCGGCTCTGCTCCTGCTCACCCGAGCACGCTATGCGTCCGTGCCGAAGTAGCGGTCCCCGAAGTCGCCGATGCCGGGCACCATGTAGGCGTTCTCGTTCAGCCGCCGCTCGATGGACGACGTCACGATCCGTACGCGGGGGAACCGCTCGCACACGGCGGTGACCCCCTCGGGCGCGGCGATGAAGTTGACGAAGACGATGTGCTCCTCGCTCACCCCGTGCTCCAGCAGCAGCTCGACGGAGGCCACGGCGGTTCCTCCCGTGGCCAGCATCGGGTCGAGGAGGAGAACATGCCGCTCGGCGATGTCGGCGGGCAGCTTGGCGTAGTACAGCCGGGGCAGCTTGGTGACCGGATCCCGCTGGATGAGGATCTTCCCGATCGGCATGCCGGGGCACACCGCGCGCAGTTCCGTCTCCATGCTCTCCCCGGCCCTCATCACCGGCACACCGCACAGTTCGGCCGCGAGGCGCAGACCGGGGTAGGTGCCGCCGACCGGGGTCCGGATGTCGTACGGCTCGAAGGGCAGCAGGTTCAGTCCCGCCTCGATCAGCAGGCGGATGATGCGGCCGGAGTGGAGCACGAAGTCCTCGCGGCGGGCGTTCCGGTCGCGGACGAGGGTGTGAAGGGCGCGCAACTGGTCGGTCTGGGGCAGCAGATGGACGTTCGTGCCGAGGTACTTCTCGGCGGACGGCGCGATGGTGGTCATGATCAGGCCTCCTCGTCGTTGGGCGGCTCTTCGAAGGTGGCGGGGAGGGCCGGCCTGGTGGTGAACTGGCCCGCCGCGACCCGGTAGAGGGACAGTCCGCCGGTCAGGCACCACATCTCGTGCATGACGTACACCAGCTTGGGGTTGTGTTCCTCGTCCTCCTCGACCGCCCGCGCGATCAGCCAGTCCCACTCCCGGGCCCAGCGCGGGTCGTCCAGGTCGTCCAGGGCGGTGTCGAAGAGGGAGGCCAGCGCCGCGAGCTTGCGCGGCCGGGAGAAGTGGCCGCGGGAGAACAGCACACCGACGAGGCCCGTCCAGTGGCAGCGGACCGCCTCGTGGCGCCGGTCGGCGGGGAGAGCGTCGGCGATGTGGCGCATGGCGTGCACCGAGGTGATCAGGTGCACCAGCAGGAAGTCGCCGGGTTCCGCGAGGTAGAGCAGGGTGATCAGGCGGGTGAGTTCGTTCCAGCTGATGGTGGGATCCTGGCCGGTGACCCAGGAGGGGGTCTCGTGGATCAGCGGGTGGCCGACGCGGTGCATCCGGGCGATGCGGTACTGGATCCCCGAGCGCAGGATCTCGGGGTTGATGCCGGTCATCGCCTCGGGAGAGGTGTCACCGACCAGGTCCTCCACCCAGTCGGAGAGTTCCTGCCGGTTGTCCTCCCAGAAGGTGGCGATGCGCATCAGGGATTCCAGCGGGCTCTTCTCGTCGTGGTCGGTGGCGGGGAAGGTGCGCTCGGGGTGACAGGAGACATGGCCGAAGGCGAGGTAGGCGAGCCCCTCGATCGTCATCCGGCGGCTGCCCGCGTCCAGCGCCCAGCCGAGGTGGATGGTGGGGTGCGTCAGCGCGCCGACCCAGCCGGGCAGCAGGTGGGGCAGACAGCGGCGGAGCACCTCCGGCAGCCCCAGTTCCCGCTCGCGGCGGTCGAAGAAGTCGCAGTACGCGGTGAAGTCGGTGCGCCTGCCCAGCAGGTCGAGCCAGGTGTCGTCGTCGATCGTGCGCCGCGCGGGCCGGGCCGGCTCCACGCGGAAGCCGTACGACGTGAGGCTCACATAGGCGTCGTGGTACTCCTCGATCCGCCGTGGGTCCACGCCGAGGCCGGCCAGGGCCACCACGGCGTGTTTGATGTGGTCGGTGAGGTGACCGTTGAACTCGATGTGCCGACTGCTGTCGGCGAGCAGCCGGTCGACCACCTCGGTGGAGGTCGTGCGGACCCGGCCGTCCCTCGGCAGTTCCTTCACCAGGTGTGCCACGACCTCCTCGAAGCTGTCGGCGATGCGGGACGGGGCGGCCGCGGCGAGCGCCGAGCGCGTGTGGACCCCGTAGGTGACCGCCACCGAGCGGATCCCGGCGGCCCGGGCCATGAGCAGGTCGTGGTGGGTGTCGCCGACCATCACCGCCCGCTCCGGCCCGGTGGCGCACCGGGTCAGGATGGTCAGCCCCGACTCGGGATGCGGCTTGGGGTGGGTGACGTCGTCGGCGCCGACGAGGACCGTGAAGCAGTCCCTGAGGCCGGCCGCGCCGAGCAGGGCGTCGGCGCTCGCGTGGACCTTGCTGGTGGCCACCGCCAGTGTGATGCCCTGGCGGCGCAGCTCGGCGAGTCCTTCCGCGACACCGGGGAAGACCAGTTCGGCGGCCCGGGGCAGGACCGCGGTGCGGAACGCCTCCTGGTAGCGGGCCACGCCCTCGGCGACCCGGGGGTCGTGCCGGCCCACGCCCAGCAGATCCGCGAACGCCCGCTCCAGCGGAAGCCCGATGGTGGCCCGCACCTCCGCCGGGTCCCGTGGCTCGACGCCCATAGCCTCGAAGGCGGCCGCGAAGGTCCGCACGATCGCCTTCGGGGAGTCCATGAGGGTCCCGTCGAGGTCGAAGATCGCCACACGCGTCATGTTCGTCTCCTGCCTACGGCTGTCGGCACGTGCCATGTGACGGCCGGTCATCGGTTCTCCTGGCGGCGGTACTCGCTGTGGGCCGCGGCGAGCCGGCCGCCGGCCTCGGCGGTGTGGACGAGGACCGCCGCGTTGGCCGCGGCCGACCGGCCCTCGGTGGCCCGGTCCACGGCCCGCATGACGTTTTTCGTCACCGCGCCGCCGCGCACCCCGCCCCGCTCGGCGCTCCGCAGAGCCTCGGCGATGGCCGCCTCGATCTCGTCGCCGTCGATGGCGTCCTCCTCGGTGGTGGGGCTGGTGACGAGGACGGCACCGCCGTTGCCCAGCGCCCAGTGGGTCTCCACCGCGCGGGCGATCAGCGTCTCGTCGTCCAGCCGGTGCGGGGCGCGCAGGCCGCTGGAGCGGCAGTAGAACGCGGGGAAGTCGTCGAAGCCGTAGGAGATGACCGGGACGCAGTGGGTCTCCAGGAACTCCAGGGTCAGGCCCAGGTCGAGGATCTTCTTGGCGCCCGCGCAGACCACCGCCACCTTCGAACGGGTGAACTGGATCAGGTCGGAGGAGATGTCCATGCTGGTCTCGGCCCCGCGGTGGACGCCCCCGATGCCGGCCGAGGCGAAGAACGGGATCCCGGCCAGCTCCGCCGCCACCAGGGAGGAGGCGACCGTGGTGGCGCCCGGCGTCCCGGCGGCGAGGACGACCGGCAGATCCCGGCTGCTCACCTTGGGGATGCCGGCGGTGGCGGCGAAGCGCTCGATGTCCGCGTCGGCCATGCCGACCAGGATCCCGCCGCCGTCGACGCCGAGGGTGGCCGGCACCGCGCCGCCCGCGCGGACGGCCTGTTCGACCTTGCGGGCGGTGGCCGCGTTGTCGGGATAGGGCAGGCCGTGGGTGATGACGTTGGACTCCAGGGCCACCACGGGGTCGCCCGCGGCGAGCGCGGTGGCCACCTCGTCGGTGTACACCAGCGGTACGCGGCGGTGCGCGCCCGGCATGTACGTGGTCATGTCGGTCGGTCCTTCCGGGACGGCTCAGTAGGTGGGGGCCTTGCGCAGCAGGTCCTTCCGCTCGACGATCTCCGGGACGTACACGCGCTCGTTCCACGCCTTCCGCTCGACGGGTTCGAGGGCGATGGACACCACGTCCTCCGCGCAGCCGAAGGCGTTGCGCACCGCGGTGGTCACCGCGGCGATGAGCTCGCTCTCCTGGTCCTGGGTGAGGGGCGCCGGGAAGTGCTTGATGTTGACGTGGGGCACGGTGACCTCCTGGAACGGCACACGGGGGACGGGGGCGGCGGAGCCGGTGGTGCGGGACGGGGCCGCCAGCCGGTCGCGGATCAGAGCGGCCGGCTCGGCGACGTGCGGTTCGCGCAGCACGGCGTAGTGACCGGCGCCGAGCCGGTGGACCGCGGGCGGCCCGGCCGAGTAGCCGCCCCGGCTCTCCACGAAGGAGTAGTCGTCGTCGGCGGCCTTGAGGAGCGTCACCGGAGCGTTCAGCCGACGCCCCGTCAGCTCGTGGAACTCGTACGTCAGGGAGTAGGTCCGCTTGACGATCGCGGTGACGGCCCGGACCAGCTTCTCGTCCAGGCGAGGGAACCGGGCGGTGACGAAGGCGGTGAATCCGTCCTCGTCGTCGACGGTCCGCAGACATTCGTCCAGCACCGGTCCGTTCAGCGTGCCGGCGAAGACGGAGAAGAGCAGGGCGAGGAAGGCCCGGTCGGCGAAGTCAGCGGTGCCGCCGGCCGCGGCCGCGGCCGCGTCCTCGGGCCGCAGCCGCGGCTGCCCGGGGGCGACGAGGAACAGCTGCTCCACGCGTTCGCCGGCCTGCTCCAGCCGGTACGCCGCCTCGAAGGCGACCCGGGCGCCGAAGGAGTACCCGCACAGGAGATACGGCCCCGACGGCTGGACCTCCCTGATGGCCTCGATGTCCGCCGACGCCATCTCGCGCACCGTGCCGTAGGGGATCTCGCCCTGGTTGATGCCGTGTGCCTGGACGCCGTAGACAGGTCGGTCGGTGCCCAGGGCGGCGGCCAGCGGACGCAGGTTCATGGGGTAGCCGCCCAGGCCCGGCCAGCAGTGCAGGGGGGTGCCGGTGCCCTCGGGCTGCAACGGCACCAGCCGGGAGACGGGCGCGGGGGACTCGGCGTCCAGCCTGCGGGCGAGCTTCTCCACCGTCGGCGCCTCGAACAGCGTCTGGAACGGCAGCGCGCTGCCGAAGGTCCTGTTCAGCCGGTGGATGAGCGCCACGGCGAGCAGGGAGTTGCCGCCGCTGCCGAAGAAGTCGTCGCGGACCGAGACCTGGTCACGCTTGAGGACCGTCCGCCACACGTCCCGCACCCGGCGCTCGGTGCGGGAGCGCGGGGCGACGAAAACCCGCCTGGAAAGGGAGAGTTCGGCCTCCTGGGAGGATTCCAGCGCCTTGGTGTCGATCTTGCCGTTGGCGGTCAGCGGCAGCCGGTCCAGGACCACGACGCGGTGGGGCACCATGTAGTGCGGCAGCAACCCGGCCAGATCCTCCTTGATCAGTTCCGCCGGGCCCTGCATGTGGACCGTGTCCTCCTTCATCCCCTCGCTGCGCACCTGCTCGTCGCTGACCCGCCCGCCGACGAAGAAGTACGACGGTCCCGTGGGCAGCCCGCAGGAGACGAGGAGCTGCTCCAGACGCCGGGCCGCGGGCAGGTCGTTGCCGGACCGGGAGCTGTAGCCCGACGCCATGAGGCCGATGCCCAGGTCGTTGGTCTGCAGGCGCTGCAGCGCGCGGCCGAGGCCGACATGGCGTCCGGCATCGCCACGGGACACCACCGCGATGCCGAAGGCGGCGCGCTCGTACACCCGCTGGTTGATGGCGACCACGTGCTTCTTCCGCACGAGCGAGTCGCCGACCCGCTCCAGGCGGCCGTCGGCGTACCGGTACAGCCCGGCGGCCAGGTCCGCGATCTTCCCGGGATGGGACTGGACGTAGACGTCGAGCGGGTCCGCGGGCGCGGCGGTGCCGTACGGCACCCAGTCGAAAGAGCCGAGGAAGTGGTCCTCCGGCGCGCAGTCGAGGTGCTCCTGGACTGCGGGGCGGAAGGCGGTGGCCGTGATGTCGAGGCCGTGTTCCGGCAGGACCTCCTCGAACAGGCCGACCATGTGCCCGGCCTCGATCTCCAGAACCTCCCGGATGTTGTCGCGGTACACCGGCTCGATCGCTCGGTGCTTGCCGAGGAAGTGGACGCGTACGGTGGGGCCGGGGCGCGGCGGCCCGGGTCGCGGGGCGGCCGTGCCGATGCGCACCAGGTGGTGGCGCACGGGGTGGTAGTAGTACAGACCCGGGAACACCCCGGCCAGACCGGTGAGTTCGAGGTACAGCTGCGTCGCGTACAGGGAGCCGGGGGAGGCGTAGGCGAACTTCGGCAGCAGCCGTTCGTCGCTGAGGTACTGCCCGAAGTTCCGCAGGACGGAGCCCAGTTCGTCGAGGTCCAGGCTGTCGGGCGTACGGGGTGGGACGTCGTCCCGGACGGTCGGGCGGGTGCGTGAGAGGAGCCGCAGGAGGTCGTCCCGGCGGACCTCGCCGCCCTCGTAGAACCGGTACGTCTTGCGGGCGAAGGCGAGAGCGCGCTGTCGGGGTGTGGCTTTCGCTCCGGGCAGTTCGATCACCGGTCGGCCGGCCAGGTCCGCCTCGTCGCGGCAGCCGTTGTTGGACAGTTGGGCCCTGACCTGGAGCCTGCTGCCCTTGGACCGGTGGTGGGCGCTGTGATTGCCCTGGTCCATCAGGGCCGCTTCCCTGGGGTTCAGCTCCACGAAGGCGACCAGGTTCTGGAAACCGGTGGCGCTGTCGTCGCGCAGCAGGACGGCGGAGTTCCTGACCCAGTCGTGGGACTCGACGGTCCGGCTGATCTCGTCCAGCTCCACGCGGTAGCCCCGCAGCTTCACCTGGTTGTCGGCGCGTCCGACGAACTGAACGGTCCCGTCCGGGTTCCGGTGCGCCAGGTCGCCGGTGCGGTACAGGCGCGCGCCGGGCTCGGCGGCGAAGGGGTCCTCCATGAAGCGCTCGGCGGTGAGGTCCGGGCGGTTGAGGTAGCCGCGGGCCACCTGCACCCCGCCGATGTGGAGTTCGCCGACCTCCCCGGCCGGGGCCGGCCGTCCTCGGGCGTCCAGGACGTGGAAGGTGGTGCCGTGGACGGGCGTGCCGATCGGCAGGGTGGGGGGTCCGTCCTCGACGGCCGTCCGGTCGACGACGTAGGCCGAGGCGTTGATGGTGCACTCGGTGGGCCCGTAGAGATTGACGAACCGGCAGTCCGGCAGGGCGTCGAGGCACTGCCGGGCCAGCCGGCGGGAGAGCGCCTCGCCACCGCTGAAGACCTGCCGCAGCGAACGGCAGGAGGACAGCTCCTCGGTGTCGATCAGTGCCTGGAGCAGAGTGGGCACGCACTGGAGCGTCGTGACGTCGTACCGGACGATGGTGTCGATGAGCGCTTCCGGGTCCCGGTACATCCCCGGTTCGCCCATGACGACCGCCGCTCCACAGGCGGGCGCGAGAATTTCCCACTGCGCGGCGTCAAAACTTATCGGGGTCTTCTGGAGAATCCTCTTGTCGTCGTTCACCGCGCAGGCGTCACGCAGCCATTCCAACTGGTTCACCAGAGCACGATGCTCGATCATCACGCCTTTCGGTTTTCCGGTGCTGCCGGAGGTGTGGATGACGTAGGCCAGATCATCGGGTCGCGGTGGGGATAATCGCCGCCCGGTATGCGCTGTCGCCTTCCGGGTCTCGCCCATCGTGAAAACCCTCACGCCCGGATCGGCCACATCCCGGAGATCGCAGCGAAGATGCTCCTGAGTGAGGACGACGGTCACGTCCGCGTCCCGCATCATGTACGCGAGGCGCTCCTCCGGGTATTCCGGGGACAGCGGAAGATAGGCGCCTCCCGAGAAGAGGGTGCCCCAGATGCCGACCATCAGGTCGATGGACGGCTCCATGAGCACACCCACCCGGCTGTCGCGCGTCACTCCCGCGTCCACCAGGAAAGCACCCACGTCGCGGGCGCTGTCCGCCAGTTCGGAATAACTGAGGCGGTGTTCACCGTGGACAACGGCCACCCGATCGGGAGTGCGGCGCCTCTGCTCCAGCAGCAGATCGGGGAGGCAGACGCCGGAAGGGCGCTTGGGGAGTTTTTCGTTCGCATTCATATGTCCCCCTGTATTGCTGAGCCGCAACGGACGGTCAGTCCAACACGGCCCCCGCCCGCTCGACAGCCGTGAACGGGGCCTACGCGGTGCATACCGTGCGGCTTCGTGAACTTGTGAAGAGTGGAGGGTGCGGCGGCCCACTGATTGCGTGTCAAGCGGGTTCTCATGGCGAACGAATGCCCACGGGCGCACTTCCCGCGCTCGGGGTGTGCGCACGGCACGTGAGGTGGGAACCGACTGTGTGAATATGCCCCGCGCACACGCTTACCTCTGCCCGGCCGCTCGGCTTGACTGCCGTACCTCAACCGAAACGCCCATATAACGGCCGCATCGCACGCGTGGAGGGGGACCCGCTGTGCAAGATCCTTTCTTAACCGCCACTGTCCTGTCCGTCCGGAACCGAGAGGCCGGGCGACATCGCGCGGGCGCGGCGCACCTCCAGGTGAGGCCGCGCCATGGAGCCGGGAACCGCGTGAGCCAGGTGGATCCGCCCGAAGTACGGCTTGAACGGGCGGTGGAGGACCCTCCCCGGCCGCCAGTACCCACCGGTGCGTCACCCCTGCCCGCCCGGGAGGCGGCCAGGCCGCACGCCCCGAACGCGCGATTGCGGCTCCTGTTGCAGGACGCCGGATGGGGGCCGGCCCAACTCGCCCTGGCCATCGGCAAGGCGGCGGCCGAGCGGGACCTCGGCCTGGTGTGTCATCGCACCACGGCGGGGCGCTGGTTGGAGGGTGTCCAGCCGAGGCCGCCCTTTGCGGCGCTCGTCCTGGAATGCCTCTCGCGTCGCCTGGGCAGGCGCGTCACCGCGCAGGAGGCCGGGCTCACCCGCGCCCCCGCCGCCGTCGCGGACCTGTCCTGGGAGGCCGATCCCGTGCGCAAGCTCACCCACCTCACCGACGCCGAACTCGACCCGCGACGCCGCACCCTGCCGGGAGCGGGCGTCTTCACCCTCAGCGCCCTCGCCCTGCCGTACGCGCCGTCCGCGTCCCGTGCCGCCGACCGGCTCCCGGGGCGCGCTCGCGATGCCGGGGCGGAGCAGATGCGCACCATGGCCGCCGTGTTCGCCGCCGCGGCCGACCAGCAGGGCGGGCAGCACGTACGCGCGACGCTGAGCGCCTACCTCGCCCACCAGGTCATCCCGCGCCTGCACGCCGCCACCCGCGCACAAGCGCGCGCCGACGTACTGTCCGCGGCGGCGCAACTGACGCTGCTCCTCGGCGGGATGTGCGTCGACGCGGGCCACGACGGCGCCGCTCAGCACTATCAGCAGATCGCCGCCCGGCTCGCCGCCGACGCCGACGACCGCACCACCCTCGCCATCGCGCTGCGCACCATGGCCGCCCACGCCCACGACCTGAGTCACCACACCCCGGCCGTCCTCAACCTCGCCGAGCAGGCCGCCCGGCACGCCCGCCACGCCCCACCCGCCGTCCGGTCCTACGCCCACGTCCAACTGGCCGTCCTCCAGGCCCACCACGACCGGCGCGCGGCACTGAACTCCCTCGCCCAGGCCGAGAAGCTCTTCACCCGCGCCGACAGCACCCCCGGGCCGTTCAGCAGTTACCCGCCCGGCGCCCTGCATTACCAGCGCGCTTCGACGCTGGCCACCGTCGGAGACCACGGCGCGGCCCTGAAGGCGCTGACCGTCTCCCTGCGGTTGCGCGCACCGGGCGAGCGGCTTCCCGCCGCCCTGACGCGTGCCCGTCTGGCCGAGACCCACCTCCGACTCGGCCACCTCGACCAGGCGCTACCGCACTGGCGGGCCTTCCTCGACGTCTACCCCACCCTCAACTCCCTGCGGGCCAGCCGCTGTCTGACCGCAGCGGCCCGGCATCTCCGCCCCTACCGACGCCACCACGGTGCCGCGGGCGTGCTCGACAGCGTCCACGCGCTCGCCGGAAACCGGAGGAACCTGCCGTAGCCGCGCCGGCCCCGTCGAGTGCGGCTGCTCGCGGTGTCCTCACGTGTTGCTCCTTTCCTGTGCGGGCCGCCCCGTGATATACCCCCAGGGGGTAAGGTGGCCCGGGTCTGGAGCGTGGGGAGGTCGGACGGCATGGACGGATGGCAGCCGATGCTGGTCCTGCTCGGCGTGGTCGGGGCGGGCCTGGCCGCGCTGTACGGACTGGGGCTGTGGCTGGCGGCGGCGCGCACTCCTCTGGAAGCCGGGCCGTTCGCCGGGGGCCTGAAACCCGGCGAGCACGCCGTGTCGCGGTTCCACGTGCGCTGGTACCCCGTCACCATGATCTTTCTGGCCTTCGACATGGAGATGCTCTTCATGTATCCCTGGGTCAAGGTCGTCTCGGAGGTGGGCACCACGGCCGTCGTGGAGATGTTCCTCTTTCTCGGCATCCTGTTCGCCGCGGTGGCGTACGCCTGGCGCGAGGGGGCTCTGCGGTGGACCTGAGGGCCTTTCTGCGGCGTACGGCGATGAGTCGTCCGGCGGTCCTGGTGGTCACCCTGCCCGGCGCGACGCGACTCCGGCTGGAGGTGGAGGCGGAGCTGCGTCGGCGGGAGTGGCCGGTGGTGGGAGCTCCGGCCGCGGCGGACCTGCTGGTCGTGTGTGGCGATCCGGCGGCGCAGGGCGCGTGGCCGGAGTGGCTGGACGACATCGAGCGGTCGATGCCGGAGCCGGCGGCGCGGGCCGTGATGGGGGAGAGCGCGCGGGTCGGGGGTGCGCTGGATGCGGGGCGGGGGGAGGTGACTGGCCGGGCGGTGGCTCCGCGGGGGGATGGCGGCCGCCATGAAGACCGTGCCGCGCCCTCCGGAGACGGGCATCACCGGCCTGCTGACCACGCGGAGCACATGGACCACGCGGAGCACATGGACCACCACGCGAGCCACATGGATCACCAAGACCACAGCCCTGGTGGCCACATGGACCATACGGGCCACATGGACCACGCGGGCCACGACATGCACGCCATGGCCGACATCGCCGGCCTCCCCATGGCCGAACGCGCCGACGACCGCGACGAGTTGAGGCTGGATCGGCTGCACGTCCCGATCGGCCCCGGTCTGACCGACTGGCCGACGGGCCTCATCCTCCGTCTCGCCCTGCAAGGAGACGTCGTCCAAGGAGTCGAGGTCGACCACCTCCCCGTACCGCCCGCCCATCGCCCGCCCTTCTGGGACGAACCGTGGCTGCGGGCCGCCCGCGGCGAGGAAGTCACCCGGGGCGGCGCGGCGCGCCGGCGCTGTGCCGCGCATCTGGACAGTGCCGGACGGCTCCTCGCCGTAGTCGGCTGGGACGACGTCGCCGCGCCATTCCGGCGGCTGCGGGACGAGTTGCTGGCGGGGGCGTCGCGTACCGAGGTCGCCGGTGAGGTGCACAGGACGGTGCGCCGGGTCGGCCGGTCCCGGGTCCTGCGCTGGTCGATCGCCGGCCTGGGGCGACTTCCGGCGGACACGGCACGGGCGGCCGGGGTGTCCGGGCCGGCGCTGGCCGCGACCGGGGACGCGTACGACCGGCTGCTGATGTGGCTGGGGGAGATCGAACGCGGCCTCGAAGTCCTGGACGACACACGGCCGTTGGCGCCGGACGACCGGACCGGCCCCCGGGGTCGGCTCGACGGACCTCGGCCGCCCTCGCAGGCGTTGCTCGACGTCCTGCCCGATCTGCTGACCGGCGTGGAGTTCGCCTGCGCGAGGATCGTCGTGGCCAGCCTGGACCCAGACCTCGACGAACTCGCGCTCGCGCCCGTGACGGGAGCGGCCCATGCCTGAGAACGCGCCCGTGTGGGCGATCGTCGTCCTGCCCGTCGCCCTGGCGGTGGCGGCCGTGGTCACCGCGGGATTCGACGCCGTGCTGTCCGGGGCGGCCGGGCGCGGTCACGCCGGAGGAATCCGTAGGGCGGGGCGGCGGGCGGCGACCCCCGTGCGCGAGGCGCTGCGGCTGCTCGTCCAGCAGCCCCGCCGTACGACGGCCGCCGACCGGCTGCTGGGACGGCTGGGCGTGGTGCTGGTGCCGGTGGCCGCGGTGCTCGCGGGTGCCGTCCTGCCCTGGGGCTTCCGGGCCGTGAGCGATCCGTCCGTCGGCGTCGTGTGGTTCAACGCGATGGAGGCGCTGGCCTGGGCCGCGGTGTGGCTGGCGGGCTGGGGGCCGAACTCGGCGCTGTCGCTGATCAGCGGCTACCGGTTCCTCGCGCAGGGGCTGGCGTACGAGCTTCCGCACATGTTCGCGCTCACCACCGCCGCGCTCGGTGCAGAGTCCCTGCGGGTCGGGGACGTGGTCGCGGCCCAGGAGGGCGTGTGGTTCGTGGTGTGGATGCCGGTCGCGTTCGCCGCCTATCTGCTGAGCGCCCTCGCGATGGCCTTCTGGGGGCCGTTCGCCCATCCGCTCGCGCGGGACGCGGCCGGGGGCGCCGCCGCCGAACTGGCGGGCGTGGACCGGCTGGTGTTCCTCGGCGGGCGGTGGCTGCTGCTGGTGGTGACCGCGGGCTTCAGCGTGCCGCTGTTCCTGGGCGGCGGCCACGGACCGCTGCTGCCGGGCTGGGCGTGGACGCTGCTGAAGACGGCGGCCGTGCTGGCCCTGCTGGTGATCCTGCGGCGGGCCCTGCCCGTGCTGCGGATGGAGCGGTACATGGAGGCGGCGTGGATGGTGCTGGTGCCTCTGACGCTGCTTCAGGCGCTGTTCGTCGCCGTCGTCGTCCTCAACCGATAGGCGAGAGGCCATGTTTGACGATGTGATCTTCTGGTCCCTGGCCATGCTGGCGGTGGCCGCCGGCGTCATGGTGTTCCGGTTCGACTCCATGGCGCGGGCGACGTACGCGCTGCTGCTCTCGCTGCTGTGCGTCGGCGGCGAGGTGCTGCTCCTGGGGCTCGACTACCTCGGTGTCGTGATCGTGCTGATGATGACCATCGAAATGGCCATCATGGCCGTTTTCATGGTGATGTACATGATGAACCCGGCCGGGCTCATGCCGATGACCATGATCCACAACAAGAGGGGCGCGGCGGTGATCTGCGCGGTGGTCTTCGCCGCCCTCGCCGCCGGGATCCTCCTCACCCCCTGGCCCGCGCGCCGCGGCCGGGCGTCGGCCGATCCGACCATGGATCTCGGCATGTCGCTGATGGGGCCGCAGATGCTCACCATGATGACCCTGGGCCTCGCCCTGTTCGCCACGATCGTCGTGACCGTCGTCCTGGCCACCCGTCGGGGCCGCTACGACCGGTTCGGCGACGACCTGAAGGCACGCACCGCCGACGATCCCGTACGGGGAGGGGTGGGCCGATGAGTCTGGAACTGTTCCTGCTGCTCGCCGCCGCCCTGTTCAGCATCGGCCTGTTCGGCGCGCTCGCCCAGCAGTCGGTCGTGATGCTGATGATGGGCCTCGAACTGATGCTGGGCGGAGTCATCGTCGGCGCGGCCGCCGTCTGGCACTACATCGCGCCCGATGCCGCCGACGGACAGGTGCTGGTGGTCCTGGCGGTCACGGTGATGGCGGTGGAGATGGCCGTCGGCTTCGCCGTGGTCACCGCGCTGTTCCGGGCGCGTGAGGTCGACATGACCGACATGGCCGCGGAGTTGAAGGAGTGAGCGCGCTGCTGTGGGCGCTGGTCGCGCTGCCGCTGACCGTGGGGACGCTGCTCGCGGTCGCCGGCCGCCCGGCGGACCGGTACGCCCCCGCCCTCGCGGTCGGTACGGCGGTCGCCGCGTTCGGCCTCGCCGTCGCGGTGGCGTTCGGGCACCCGAGGGTCGAGGCGCCGCTGCTGGAAGGGCTGCCCGCCGGGCTGGCGGTCGACGGGCTGTCGGGCCTCATGGTCGTCACCGTCACGGCGGTGACCGCGGCCGTCCTGCTGTTCGGTGTCGCGGACATCGGACCGGGCGAGGCACGGGCCCGCTTCTTCGGCCTGATGCTCCTCTTCGGCGGCGCGATGCTCACGACGGTCACCGCGACCACGCTGCCGGTCCTGCTGATGGCGTGGGAGGTGATGGGCGCGACCTCCTGGGCGCTGATCGGCTACTGGTGGCGCGACCCGGCACGCGGCGACGCCGCCACCACCGCCTTTCTCACCACCCGCGCCGCCGACCTCGGCCTCTACCTCGCGGCCGGGGCGGCGCTGGCGAGCGGGCAGGGCGGGTCCCTCGCGGATCTCCCGGACGCGGCGGATCCGTGGCAGGCGGTCATCACCGCCGGCGTGATCGTGGCCGCGCTCGGCAAGTCGGCCCAACTCCCCTTCAGTTTCTGGCTGTCCAGGGCCATGCAGGGTCCGAGCCCGGTCTCCGCCCTGCTGCACTCGGCGACCATGGTCGTGGCCGGCGCCTATCTGCTGCTGCGCCTGGAACCGCTGCTCGCGCGATCCGGCTGGGGCGGGCCCGTGGTGGCGTGGACGGGCGCGGTGACGGCCGTACTGCTCGGCCTGGTCGCCGTGGCGCAGACCGACCTCAAGCAGCTGCTCGCCGCCTCGACCTGTGCCCAGATCGGCTTCATGGTGCTCGCCGCCGGGACCGGCGCGGTCACCGGCGGCACCCTGCAACTCATCGCCCACGCCGCCGCGAAGAGCCTGGCCTTCCTCGTGGCGGGCGCGTGGCTGACGGCCCTCGGTACCAAGGCGCTGCCCGCCCTGCGCGGCGCGGCCCGACGGCACCGTACGGCCGGGATCACCTTCAGTGTGGCGGCCCTGACGCTGGCCGGGGTCCCGCCCCTGTCGCTGTGGGCGGCGAAGGACGTACTGCTCGCCGGAGCCCTTGAGGACAGCGCGGCGCTCTACGTCGTCGGGCTGACCGGAGCGGTGATCTCCGCGGTCTACAGCGTCAAGGCGCTGTGGTTCGTCTGGCAGCCGGCGCCCGGGGCGGACCGGCGCGAGGAGCCACCGCCGTACGCGACCCGGCTGCCGCTCGTGCTTCTCGCCGTCGCCTGTCTCGCGCTGACCGTCACCTCCTTCCCGCCCGTGCGGGACGCCGTCGAGCGGGTGCTCGGGGGCGAGGCGGCGGCCCGACCCGGGCCGCACGCCTGGGAGTTCGCCCTGTCCGGCGCTCTCGCCCTCGCCGCCTCCGCGCTCGTGTGGATCCGCGGTCCCCACCTTCGCGCCCTCACCGTCCAGACCCAGTGGCTCCACCTGGAGACCGCCGCGCACGTTCTCCTCGTCCGTCCGGTGACGCGTCTCGCCGACGCCCTCGCCGCCTTCGACGACCGGGTGCTGGACCGTGCCGTCGACGGCGCCGCCCGTGGCTCGGTCCGGCTCGCGCGGTGGACCGACGCCCAGGTGGAGCGGCTGGTCGACGGGGCCGCGGAGGGCGTGGCGAGCGGGGCGCGGGCGCTCGGCCGCCTGGCGCGCCGGCCGCAGACCGGGCAGCTGCACCAGTACCTCGCTCAGGCGGTCGCCGCCTTCACCGTCCTCGCCGTCGTCCTCGTCCTCGTGAGGTGAGAGCCGTGCTCACGGCCATCGTCCTGCTCCCGACCGCCGTGGCGGCCCTCCTGCTGTGCGTGCCGCGCGGCGCGCCCCGCACCCTGTTCCTGACGGCCTGGGCGTCGACCACCGCCGTCGAACTGATCCTGACCGTGATCGTCTGGGCGGGCTACCGGACCGACGGCGGCATGCAGTACGAGACGCGGGCCCGCTGGATCCCCAGCGCCGGCATCAGCTACCACGTCGGCGTGGACGGCCTGTCGCTCCCGCTCGTCGCCCTCACCTGCGTGCTGTTCCTCGCCTGCGCCCTGTACGCCTGGCGCGACACCCGGCGGGTCAGGGAGTTCGCGGCCCTGTTCCTCTTCCTGCAGACCACCTGCCTCGGCCTGTTCGTCGCCCTCGACCTGATCCTCTTCTTCGTCTTCTTCGACCTGTCCATCGTCGCGATGTACTTCGTCATCGCCGGATGGGGACACAAGAACGCGGCCCGCTCCGCCCTGAAGTTCTTCCTCTACACCTTCATCGGCTCCCTCGCCCTGTTGCTGGGCTTCATCGGCCTCTACCTCGCCGCCGACCCGCACACCTTCGACATCGTCGACCTGACCACGGCCAACCCCCTTGCGGGGCACGCCACTTACGGCGCGCTCGTCCTGCTCGCGATCGGCGTCGGCCTCGCCGTCAAGACACCGACCGTGCCCTTCCACACCTGGCTGCCGCCCGCCCACACCGACGCTCCCGCCGCCGGATCGGCGATCCTCGCCGGCGTACTGCTGAAGATGGGCACCTACGGCTTCCTGCGCATCGCCCTGCCCGTCCTGCCGGGCGCCTGGCGTGAGTACGCCCTCGTCTTCGTCGTCGTCGGTGTCGTCTCGGTGCTGTACGGGGCGCTGGTCGCCCTCGCCCAGACCGACTTCAAGCGGATGATCGCCTACACCTCCGTCAACCACATGGGCTACATCGTCCTGGCGATCGGCGCGGCCGGGGCCGTCGGCGCGAACCAGGAGGAGGCCCGGCGGCTCGCGGTCACCGGATCGGTCTTCCAGATGGTCAGCCACGGGCTGCTGACCGGAGCCCTGTTCCTGCTCTCGGGCGTGCTGTACGAGCGGGGGCGCACCTACGAGATGTCCGCGTACTCGGGGGTCGCCGGGCGTGCGCCCGTCTTCGCCGCGCTGACCGGCGTCGCCGCCTTCGCCTCGCTCGGGCTGCCGGGCTTCTCCGGGTTCATCGCCGAGTTCCAGATCCTCGCCGGGAGCCTGGGACCCGAACCGGTGGCCACCGGCCTGGCCGTGCTCGGCATCCTGCTCACCGCCGGCCTGTTCCTGCGCGCCCTGCAACAGATGCTCCTCGGACCGCTGCGGCTGCCGGTCGCCGCGCCCGGCACCGACCGGCCGTTCCCGGACCTCCGCCTCCACGAGGGGCTCGCGGTCGTCCCGCTGCTGGTCCTGGGCGTCGTCCTCGGCCTCGCTCCCCGGTTCGTCCTCGATGTCGTCGAACCGGCCTCGCGCACCGTGCTGGAGCTGCTCGGGCGATGAACGAGATGACCGAGATGAACGAGAACCCCCTCTACCTCCTGCCCGAGGTGCTGCTCGCCGCGTCCGCCGTGCTCGGCCTGCTGCTCGGCGCCTGGCTGCCGCGCCGCCGCCAGTGGCTGACCGGCGCCCTGGCGGCCGTCGCCTGCACCGCGGGAATCGTGGCCGCCGCGATCGCCGCCGCCGCCCCCGTGAAGACGGTCTTCGGAGACTCCTTCGCCCTCGACACACTCACGGCCGGCGCCAGGATCGTCATCCTCGGCGCGACCCTGCTGGTCCTCGCCCTCGCCGCACCGCGCATGCACGCCGACGCACGGGAGACGGAGTTCTACGTCCTGCTCCAACTCGCCTCCCTCGGCACCCTGATGCTGGCCGGAGCCCAGGACCTGCTCCTCCTCGCCGCCGCCTACCTGCTCGCGAGCGTGCCCGCCTACGCGCTCGCCGGATTCCGCAAGGACGGCCCCGGCACCGAGGCGGCCCTGAAGTTCTACGTCGTCGGCGCGCTGCTCGGCGTGGTCATGCTCACCGGCGTCACCGTCCTCCTCGCCGCCGGGCGGACCACGTCGTACCCCATGCTCCGGACCGAACTCGCCGAAGCCCCGGGCGGGTTGGTGGCGGTCGGCACGCTCGCCCTGCTCGCCGGTCTGCTGTTCAAGGCCGGCGGCGTGCCCGGCCACTTCTGGGTGCCGGACGCCGTCCAGGGCAGCTCGGGGACGGTGGCCGCCTTCCTCGCCACCGTCCCCAAGATCGGTGCCCTGGCGGCCTTCTACCGGCTCGCCGCCGTGCCGCTCGCGGACGCGGACCTGCCGTGGGCCGACCTGGTCGCGGTGCTCGCGGTCGCGTCCATGACCCTGGGCAACCTGGCGGCCTTCTTCCAGCAGGACGTCAAACGGCTGCTCGCCTACTCCACGATCAGCCAGGTCGGCTACCTCCTGCTCCCGGTGGCCGTCGCCGGACGCACCGACCTCGACCAGCCGGCGCTGCTGTACTACCTGGCCGGGTACGCGCTGACCAACCTCGGCGCCTTCGCCGTCGTCTGCGCCCTGCCCCGCGCCCACACCCTCGACGACTACCGGGGCCTGGCACGGGCGCACCCGGCCCTGCTCGCCTCGCTCGCCGTGTGTCTGCTGGGCCTGGTGGGCACGCCCCCGACCGCCGTCTTCCTCGGCAAGCTGGAGGTCTTCAGCGCCGCCTTCGACGGCGGCTACGCCTGGCTCGCGGTGGCCGCGGCCGTCAACACGGTCGCCTCGCTCTTCTACTACCTGCGCTGGATCGGCCCGGCGTTCCGCACGTCCGAGGCCGTGGGCGAGCAGCGCGTCACGTCGAGGCCGGCCGCCGTGGTCGCCTACGCGGCGGCCACCGGTTCCGTCGTACTCGGAGTGCTGGGCGGTGTCGTCCTGGACGTGCTGGACGGCCCGCTCGCGCGCTGAGCCCGGCCGGGCTGCCACGCGGGCTCCGCCCTCACCTACCGTCCCGGCACGCGAGGCGCGACGCTCACTGCCGCGGCGGGTTCTGCCAGCCGCGCTGGTGCTGCTGCACCGGCGGCTGGTAGCCCTGCTGCGGCGCGTACTGCGGCGGCGCCGTGGGCTGCGGAGGACGGACGGCGGAACCTCCCTGCGGGCGGGCCAGGAGACAGGCGACGGCGCCGATCATCAGGCCGATGCCGAGGTGCGAACTCGCCTCCCGGATCTGCATGAACTCGACGCTCTCCACGTCGCTGCGTTCGGCGATCATCGGCATGGCGAACCCCTGGACGAGGAAGTACAGGCCGAGCACGAGGAAGATCCAACCCAAGACTCTCATGGCCGGTACCTTACTGGCGCCGTCGCGGCCGCCCGCACCGTTGCGTTCGCAAGGGGCCGGCCTTGTTCCCACGACACTCCCTGTGCCCCTGGAACCGATTCGCACACCCGTGGCATCCTGAAGATCAGTGGGAATCTCTTGAAACCGCCTTGGTACAACGGGGGTTGACAGGCCGTGGGATACACCATTCCTGAAGGCGTCGACACGATGCTGGACATCGTCGGGGTGGGCTGGCCCAACGTCGACGAGGACGCCTACCGCGACATGGCGGACTCGCTGCGGGAGTTCGCGGACAACGCGGAAACCGATGCCTACGACGGACACCAGTACATTCAGCGGCTGCTGTCCAGCGGCCGGAGCGAGTCACTCAACGCGCTGGACGAGCACTGGCGCAAGGTCGAGGGCAAGCAGAAGGATCTGGCCGCTGCGGCCCGGATCGTCGGCGGGGCGCTGGACCGGGTGGCGGACATCATCGTCGCCCGGAAGATCGCCGCCGTCGCCGAACTCGCCGACCTGTGCGCCACGGTGGGTGTCACGCTCGCCTTCGCACCCGTGACGGCGGGACTGTCGACCCTGCTCGCCGGGGCCAAGATCGCGGCCACCCGCATCGCCTTCAAGCGGATCCTGAAGGAGATGGCCGAGGCCGCCGTCTCCGAGATCGTCGCCACCCTCACCGAACCCGCGGTCGCCGCCATCGAGAACGTCGTGGCGGACCTCGCCATCCAGACCGCCATGAACGTCACCGGTCTCCAGGACGGTTATGACACCGGGCAGACCGCGCAGGCCGCCAAGGACGGCATGCGGCTCAACTCCGCGGGCGGCGGCGGTGGTTCGGGTGCCAGTGGCGGCGGTGGCGGGGGCAGGCTCGGCATCGACTACGACGCGCACGGCCGCGCCGGGCTGGACCTCGCCGGAGTACAGGTCAACATGAAGAGCAGGACGGGCGGTTCGCTCGGCAAGGCCAAGGGGCACCACGGCCGGGCCAAGGGCAAGGACTCCCTGACGGCCGTGCTGGACACCACCATCGACGGCGTGGTCACCAAACTGGGCAAGGCGCTCGACGACCTCGGCGACCACGTCGGCGACAAGCTCCCCAGGGCCATGAGGGGCAGCGCGAAGACCCACAACGACACCGACCTGGACGTCCGCGACCGCGTCGACCGCGTCGACGGGCGCGACGGCAAGGGCGGCACCGGCCGCGGCGCCAAGGGCGGAGTGGACGAGGGCCGGCGCCGCAACCCGCCCACCTCGCTCGCCGGCGCCAAGGACAACCCGCGCGAGAACGCGATCCCGCTGGACAAGCGCCGCTGCAAGTCCGACCCGGTCGACATCGCGGGCGGCGAGCTGGTGCTGCCCCAGACGGACCTGGAACTGGCTGCCGTCCTGCCGCTCGTGCTGCGCCGCACCCATCTGTCCGGCTACACCTATGGCCGGTCGTTCGGCCCCAGTTGGGCCGCCACGCTCGACGAGCGCCTGGAGCTGACCGGCACCGGCGTCGCCTGGGCCCGCGAGGACGGCTCGGTGCTCCTCTATCCGCGCCTGCCGGGCGAGGACGGCGAGGAGGTGCTGCCCCTGGAGGGCGAGCGGCTGCCGCTGACCTTCGTCGAGCGGGGCGTCCTGGGCGAGGTCACCTACGCGGTCACCGACTGCCGTACCGGCGGCCTGATCCGCCGCTTCACCGGCAGCCCCTACCAGGGCTCGGCCCTGTACTGGCTGACCGAGGTCGAGGACCGCAACGGCAACACCCTGCGCTTCGGCCGCGACGAGGACGGCCTGCCCGCCACCGTCGACCACGACGGCGGCTACCACGTCACCGTCACCACCGACCCGGCCCTCGGCCGCGTCACCGCCCTCGCCCTGCACACCCCGGACGGCCCCGCCCGGCTCGCCGCCTTCGACTACGACGAGGACGGCAACCTCGCCGCGGTCACCAACTCCTCCGGCCTGCCCCTGCGGTTCACCTACGACCAGGACCGCCGCCTCACCTCCTGGACGGACCGCAACGACTCCACGTACCGCTACGAGTACGACGCCTCGGGCCGCGTCGTCCGCACGATCGGGCCCGACGGTTTCCTGTCCTCGACCTTCGCCTACTCCACGTACGGCGACGACGGCCTGCGCGTCACTCACTTCACCGACTCCACCGGCGCCACCACCGTCTTCCGCCTCAACCACCTCCTCCAGGTCGTCGCCGAGACCGACCCCCTCGGAGACACCGTCACCCAGACCTGGGACCGCTACGACCGCCTGCTCCGCCGTACCGACGGACAGGGCCGCACCACCGAGTGGACCTGGGACGAACACGGCAACCTCCTCGCCGTCCACGAGGCCGACGGGACCGTCACCACCGCCGAGTACGACGACCAGGGCATGCCGCTCGTCGTCACCGGACCCGACGGGGCCGTCTGGCGGCGCGAGTACGACGAGGCCGGCAACAACACCGCGCTGATCGCGCCCGACGGGACGGTCACCCGCTACGCGCACGACGCGCGCGGCGGCATCACCGCCATCACGGACCCCACCGGCGCCACGGAGACGTTCCGGCCGAACGCGGCCGGCCTGCCCATGGCCCGCACCGACGCCCTCGGCCACACCCACACCTTCACCCGGGACGCGTTCGGCCGCCCGACCTCGATCACCGACCCGCTCGGCCACGTCACCCGCCTGGAGTGGACCACCGAGGGGCGCCTGGTGCGCCGCGTCGAGCCCGACGGCACCGAGTCCACCTGGACCTACGACGCCGAGGGCAACTGCCTCACCGAGACCGACGCGAGCGGCGGCACCACCCGCTACGAGTACACCCACTTCGACCTGCTCGCGGCCCGCGTCCGACCGGGCGGCACCCGGCACGAGTTCACCTACGACACCGAGATGCGTCTCACCGGGGTCCGCAACTCGGCGGGCCGGACGTGGAGTTACACCCACGACGCGGCGGGCCGGGTCACGTCCGAGACCGACTTCGACGGCCGCACCCTCACCTACGCCTACGACCCCCTGGGCGGCTGGATCTCCCGCACCAACCCCCTCGGCCAGACCGTCACCCAACACCGTGACGCCCTCGGCCGCCTCACCGCGAAGGACGTCGACGGAACCGTCACCACCTTCGCCCACGACCCGGCCGGCCGCCTGGTCCGGGCCGAATCCCCGGATTCCGTCCTGGAGTTGGAGTGGGACACCCAGGGCCGCCCGGTCGCCGAGACGGTCGACGGCCGCACCCACCGCTACACCTACGACGCGGCAGGCCGCCGCACCGCCCGCACCACACCCACCGGCACGGTCACCACCCAGACCTACGACGTGGCCGGCAACCGCACGGCGCTGCACCTCGCGGGCCACCGGCTGCACTTCACCCACGACGCCCTCGGCCGAGAACTCACCCGCACCTTCGGCGCCGCCGACCACGCCGTGACCCTCGCGACCTCCTGGGACGCCCTCGGCCGGGTCGGCGAACAGAGCCTCGCCGCCCACGGCCGCACCCTGCGCGCCCGCGCCTACACCTACCGGCCCGACCACCACCTCCTCGCCGTCACCAACCAACTCACCGGCGAGCAACGGCAGTTCACACTCGACCCGGACGGCCGACCGACCGGTGTCGACGCCCGCGGCTGGACCGAGCGCTACCTCTACGACAGCGAGGGCAACCAGACCGAGGCCGCCTGGCCCGACCGCGCCCCGCACCCCGACGCCCGCGGCCCTCGCACCTACGACGGCGGACGGCTGCGCAGCGCCGGGTCCCTGCACTACACCTACGACGCCGCCGGCCGTGTCGTCGAACGCCGCCGCAAGCGCCTGTCCCGCAAGCCCGAGGTCTGGCGCTACACCTGGGACGCCGAGGACCGTCTCACCTCCTGCACCACCCCCGACGGCACGCTGTGGACGTACACCTACGACGCCTTCGCCCGCCGCACCGCCAAGCGCCGGCACGCCGCCGACGGCACGGTCGTCGAGCAGACCGTCTTCTCCTGGGACGGCGGACGTCTCTCCGAACAGACCGACAGCACCACGCACACGACGCTGACCTGGGAGTACGACGGCATGCGGCCGCTCGCCCAGGCGGAGAGACGGTACGCGGGCGAGGACCGGAAGGATCGGGCGGACGAGGGGGACCAGAGAGACCAACGGGACACCGACTCCCGCTTCTTCGCCATCGTCACCGACCTCATCGGCACCCCCACCGAACTCGTCGACGACACCGGCGCCATCGCCTGGCACAGCCGCACCACCGAGTGGGGCAGCACCGCCTGGAGCCGCGACGCCACCGCGTACACCCCCCTGCGCTTCCCCGGCCAGTACGCCGACCCCGAGACCGGCCTGCACTACAACCACTTCCGCCACTACGACCCCGAACCGGGCCGCTATGTCACCCCGGACCCCCTGGGCCTGGCACCCGCGCCCAACCCGGCGGGGTACGTGGACAATCCGGCGACGACTGGCGATCCGATGGGGCTGGCGCCGTGCATGCAGGCGCTGGAGGACATGGCGACGCAGATCAACAACCTCAAGCCGGAGGGCCGGGCCCGCAACAGCCAGGTGGTCGCCCTGATCCACGCTCAGACGCCCAAGGGGCCGGTCACCTTCGTCGCCGGCACCAGCAAGAGCAAACTCGACGACGCACAGGTCCAACTGGCCAAGTCCCTGGGGCTCGTACCGATTCCCAACGACGCCTACATGAAGGTGGCTCCGGGGGTGAAGGGCGGGCACGCCGAACAGAACATCCTCGCGTACCTCAGTCGTCTGAACGACGGAAAGCAGACGCCGGACTGGCTGCCCACGCACGGCGCGGCATCCAACGTCGTGTGTACGGACTTCTGCTCCCCGCTGATCCGGGGCAGCAACGGAGCGATGTACGGCGAGGTGTATCCAGGCACCCAGGGCACCCAGCAGAAACAGTTCTACTGGCCCGCACGGCACTCACCGAGGTAGACAACACCCATGAACTACGCACACGTCTCCGCCGAGCTCCTGGCCGAAGAGGAACTGCCGGGCTACGGGAGCCGATCGGGCCGTTACGACTCCTTCCTGGTGCGCGACCGCGCCTGCTGGCTGGTCTCCGCGACCGGAGACGAACCGCTGGTGGGGCGCGTGGCGGCGGAGACCTCCCGCCTCTTCGCAGAGCAGCGCCGCTGGCCCGCCCCCCGGCCCGGTCACGGGCACGGATTCGCCTCGCCTCTGCCGGACGGAGGGCTCGCGACGGTCGACAACGGCCTGGTCACGGTGTACGACGGGGCGTCCGGCGTGCGGTGGCGGCATGAGTTCGATCCGTGGTCCGACTCGGAGAACGCCGGTGCGTCCTGCGTCGCCGATGCCTCGGGCCGCCGCCTCCTCGTCACCACCACGGGCGATCTCGGTGCGGACGGGTCCTACGCGGGGGACCTGTGCGTCGCCCTCGATCTGGCCGACGGGCGACCCGTCACCGAGACGGTGCTGCCGTCGGCGACCGCGGGCTATGTCTTCCAGCAGTCCCTGACCGACCCAGCACAGCTGTTCCTCGACGCGCTGATGGGTGACACCTTCCACTCGCTGGCGGTCACCTTGCGCGACGACATCCTGCGCGTGGAGAACATCGGCGTGGAGAACGATCCGTTCGGTGGGCTCGCCCTGAACGGCGCGGTGATCAAGACGGATGTCGGCGGCGGGTGGCTGAGCCGCTGGGAGGAGGGCCAGGAGGACATCGTCACCGAAGCCGAGGACGTCCTCCCCGAGGGGATGCTTTTCGTCGGACACCGCCCCGGCTTCCTGGACAAGAACCGGGTCCTGGCCGCCGCGTCGGAGGAAGACGACGCGACGGCCAACCGGCACCTCGTCCTCGACGCCCACACCCTCCGCCCCGTCGCCGAACTCGACTACCCCGGCACCGCTTCCCAGGATCCCCTGGCCCTCGGCGACGGCACCTGGCTGACCGCGTCGGGGGACGTCGTACGGCGTTGGCGGGTGGCCGACTGAGCACGCGTGTCGCCGCGCACCTCCTCGCGGAGGACCGGCTGCCCGGTATCGGCGTCCGCATCGGCCGCTACGACGGCCGGCTGGTACGGCGGCGGACCAACTGGCTGGTCGCCGAGGACGCGGGGCGGATCGTCGTGGGCCGGATCGCCCAGGATCCGGCCCGGGTGTTCAGCCGCGGACACCGGTGGCCGTCGCCCGACCCCGCGCGGAGCCACGGCTACGCCTTCCAACAGTCCCTCACGGACCCGGCCCAACTGTTCCTCGACGCGGCGATGGGGGCACCGGACACCTGGACAAGAACCGCGTCCTGGCGGCTGCGGCCGAGGAGGAGTGGTCCCAGGTGTCCCGCCACCTCCTCCTCGACAGTCGCACGCTGCGACCGGTCGCCGAAGTCCGGTATCCCGGCACGTCCTGCCTCGACCCCATCGCCCTCGGCGACGGCACCTGGCTGACCACGGACGGCGATCTGGTGCGGCGGTGGCGGTCGGCCGGCTGACCGGGGGCCGCCCCCGTGCCCACCCCGTGGACGCCCCCTTGACGCGGACCGGGTGCCGATCGAGACTCCACTTGGGAATCCTAGTGAACAGGTAGGGAAACATGGGGCGCCTTGAGCCGGTCGGTGCGCGGGTGAGCCGTACGTCCGGACCGTCGCCCCTGCTGACGTCCCGCCGTCACATCGATCTGCTGCGGGTGTGCAGCGCGCTCGGGCCCCTGGGCTGAGCCCTCGCGCCGCTGGTACCCGACGACGCCTCCGCCGCGCGTACGTCCGCGCGCCGAACCCCGGGGAGACCCATGACCGTCACACCGTTCGCCCCCGTCCCCTCCGCCCAGCAGACCCCGGCCTTCCGCGGACGGATCGGGCGGGACGCGCGCAGCGGGCACTACGCCGTGCCGCGCCGCTACCGCCTCCACCTGTCCACGACCTGTCCCGACGGTCTCCGGATCGCCGTGACGCACAGCCTGCTCGGGCTCGACGACGTCTGTACCGTCACGCCGTTGGACGCGGTCCCGGACTGTCCCGACGGCGGGCACTCCGCGCTGCGCCCGCTGTACGAGGCGAGCGTGCACCGGTACCGGGGCGCGGCCGTCGGGCCGGTGCTGAGCGACGACTGGTCGGGGCGGATCGTCAGCACCCACGCGCCCGACATCACCCGTGACCTGGCCCGGCACTTCGGCGGCGGCCGCCCCACGCCGTACCCGTGCGGGGCGGAGTCGGAGATCGAGGCCGTGGAGCGGATGTGCGCGCAGGGGATCGAGAGGGCCGCCCAGCTTGCCGGCGCCGCCGGTTCCGACCCGGCGGAACGGGACACGGCGCTCGGGAACCTGCTGCACACCCTGGGCGTGCTGGAGCGTCGGCTCGTGGCGGAGGAGTACCTGATCCGGGATCGGATCACCGCCGCCGACGTGGAGTTGTGGGTCGCGCTGGTGCAGCTCGACACCGTGCACCGCCACCACCTGGACGCCGCCGCCGTGCACCGCGTCGCCCACCATCCCGCCCTGTGGGCCTACGCCCGCCGCCTGGCCGCCCACCCGGCCTTCGGCGCGCACCTCGACCTCGACGGCATCGCCCGCCGTCACCACGCCCGTTGCCGGGGCCTGGAGGCCGCCGGGTCGGCCGTGCAGATCCTGGACTGGGAGTCCCACGCGGCCGGTCGGCCGTAGCCGAAGGGCAGAGGGCAGGGGGCAGGGGGCAGGGGGCAGGGGGCAGGGGAACACATCCCGGGCCCGGGGTGTTGTCACGCATGACGAGATCCGTCGGGCGCTGCCGCGCGCCCGACGCGCCCGAAAGGGCACCCGCCAGGAGGAGGTGACGGACGTGACGCGCACACTCCGCTCCGTCCACCTGTACTCCCGGCCGCACATCGATCTCCAGCGCGTGTCCGCCGCGCTCTGTCGCTCCTGACTGACCCGTCCCGGCCCCAGCCGCCGTGCCCCGCCCGTGCGCGGGCCGGCGTACTCGTACGGACCTTCAGGAAGGCACCTCCTCGTGTCCCCTTCTTCGTCTTCTGCCGCTTCTCTCCCTCCGCTGCACCTCGCCGTCGCCCTGGACGGCACCGGCTGGCACCCCGCCTCCTGGCGCGAGCCGGTGGCCCGACCCCGTGAGCTGTTCACCGCCGGCTACTGGGCCGACCTGGTCGCCGAGGCCGAACGCGGTCTGCTCGACTTCGTCACCTTCGAGGACGGCCTGGGCCTTCAGTCCTCGCACCACCTGGAGCTGGACGGCCGCACGGACCAGGTCCGCGGCCGCCTGGACGCCGTACTGATCGCCTCGCGCGTCGCACCCCTCTCCCGCCACATAGGTCTGGTGCCGACCGTGGTTGCCACCCACACGGAGCCGTTCCACATCTCCAAGGCGATCGCCACCCTCGACTACGTCAGCACCGGCCGCGCGGGTCTGCGCGTGCAGATCTCCGCCCGCCCGCACGAGGCCGACCACTTCGGCCGCCGTACCGTCCCGCCCGTCGAGGAATACGCCGAGGGGTACGACAGCCCGGTGGTGACCGAGCTCCTCGACGAGGCCGCCGACCACGTCGAGGTCGTGCGACGGCTCTGGGACAGCTGGGAGGACGACGCCGAGATCCGGGACGTGGCCACCGGCCGTTTCGTCGACCGGGACAAGCTGCACCACATCGACTTCAAGGGCAGGCACTTCGACGTCAAGGGCCCCTCCATCACCCCGCGCCCGCCCCAGGGCCAGCCGCTCGTCACCGCCCTCGCCCACGGGACCGTCCCCTACCGGCTGGTGGCCCGCCGGGCCGACCTCGGCCACGTCACCCCGCACGACGCCGACGACGCCCGAGCGATCGTCGCCGAGATCCGCGCCGAACAGGAGAACGCGGGCCGGGCGGCCGAACCCCTGCACGTCTTCGGCGATCTCGTGGTCTTCCTGGACGACGACCCGGCCGAGGCCGCCGCCCGCCGGGACCGGCTCGACGCGCTCACCCCGGAGCCGTACACGAGTGACGCCCGCGTCTTCACCGGGACGCCCGCCCAACTCGCCGACCTGCTCCTGGAGTTGCGGTCGGCCGGTCTGACCGGCTTCCGGCTGCGTCCCGCGGTCCTCGGCCACGATCTGCCGGCCATCACCCGCGGACTGGTCCCCGAACTCCAGCGCCGGGGCGTCTTCCGTACCGCCTACGAGGCGGACACCCTGCGCGGCCTGCTGGGCCTCGCCCGCCCCGCCAGCCGCTACGCCGCCGTCTGAGCCTCCGCGTCGGAAGGACCCGCAGATCCCATGAGCAAGCCGCTGAAGCAGATCCATCTGGCCGCGCACTTCCCCGGTGTCAACAACACCACCGTGTGGAGCGACCCCGAGGCCGGCAGCCACATCGAGTTCAGCTCCTTCGCGCACTTCGCGCGCACCGCCGAACGCGCCAGGTTCGACTTCCTGTTCCTCGCCGAGGGCCTGCGGCTGCGTGAACAGGGCGGAAAGATCTACGACCTGGACGTCGTGGGCCGCCCCGACACCTTCACCGTCCTCGCCGCGCTCGCCGCCGTCACCGAGCACCTCGGCCTGACCGGCACCATCAACTCCACCTTCAACGAGCCCTACGAGGTGGCCCGCCAGTTCGCCAGCCTCGACCATCTCTCCGGCGGCCGCTCCGCCTGGAACGTCGTCACCTCCTGGGACGCCTTCACCGGCGAGAACTTCCGCCGCGGCGGCTTCCTGCCGCAGCAGGAGCGCTACTCCCGCGCCAAGGAGTTCCTGGCCACCGCGCACGAACTCTTCGACTCCTGGCACGGCGACGAGATCCTCGCCGACCAGGCGGCGGGACAGTTCCTGCGGGACGCCAAGGCCGGCTCCTTCGTCCACACCGGCAGGCACTTCGACATCCACGGCCAGTTCAACGTCCCGCGCTCCCCGCAGGGCCGCCCGGTGATCTTCCAGGCCGGCGACTCCGACGAGGGCCGCGAGTTCGCCGCCTCGGACGCCGACGCGATCTTCAGCCGGTACGCCGGCCTGGAGGAGGGCCGGGCCTTCTACACCGACGTCAAGAACCGCCTCGCCAAGTACGGCCGCCGCCCCGACCAGTTGCTGATCCTGCCCGCCGCCACCTTCGCCCTCGCCGACACCGACGCCGAGGCGGAGGAACTCGCGCGCGAGGTGCGCCGACAGCAGGTCAGCGGGGCCACCGCCCTCAAGCACCTGGAGTTCGTCTGGAACCGGGACCTGTCCTCCTACGACCCGGACGGCCCGCTGCCCGACATCGACCCGGACGTCCACGAGAACCACATCTCCCAGGGGCGCGCCCAGGTCCGCATGTACCGGGACCCGCTGGCCACCGCCCGCGAGTGGCGCGAGCTCGCCGCCGCCCGCGACTGGTCCATCCGCGACCTGGTCATCAACACCGGCAACCGGCAGAACTTCGTGGGCTCACCCGAGACCGTCGCCCGCACGATCGACGCGTACGTCCAGGCCGACGCCAGCGACGGCTTCATCCTGGTCCCGCACCTCACCCCGACCGGGCTCGACGCCTTCGCCGACAAGGTCGTACCCCTGCTCCAGGAACGGGGTGTGTTCCGTACCGAGTACGAGGGGCCGACCCTGCGCCACCACCTCGGTCTGGCTCATCCGGACGACGTGCGCGGTGAGCAACGGGCAGCGTCCTGAGCGTCCCCGGCGTGGCGTGGTCGGGGGAACGTCTCCCTCCCCCGAAGGTGACGTTCCCCCGACCGCTTCCCCCGGCGCCGGACTGATGGTCCGATCCTCGTCCGTGTGCGACCCGTACGTGCTCTCACCAGCACATCACGGCCGTTTCCCCCGAACCCCAGCCGGAGTACAGGCGCACACGGACGAAGTAGCGTCGGCCCTTGACGAGATGGGCCTTGATCGTGGCGTTGCGGTCGGTGCCGCCGTCGTCCTGGCCGGTGAGGTAGCGGGGCTCGCCGTCCCGCTCCTCGAAGACCACGACGAGGGCGTCGCTCTCGCCGAAGGTGCCCACGGTGTACTCGCGGGTCTCCGGCGGCTCGACGGTGAAGTCGGCCTGCTCGCCCGGCCCGAGGGCGAGCGGGGCCGAACGGAAGGGCACCAGGGCCTGCGGCCGCGGCGGGCGGGCCGCCGGGTACCAGCGCAGGACGTACTCCTGGTCGGCGGGGGAGAGGACGCCGGGCGGGTCGATGCCCGCGCGGTACTGCTCCGGCTCCAGGATCAGCCCCGCCTCGAAGGGGTACTGCATGATCGACTGCGGGTCCCAGACGGAGCCGTTGACCTCGTCCGGGTCGAGCTTGCGCAGGATGTTGAAGAAGGTCCGCTCCCGGTTCCAGAAGTTCGGCGGGCCCGCCAGGTCGGCGTAGACGGCCTCGTCGTCCCAGTGGATGCCGGCGAACGGGCTCTGGTGCTCGTGCAGCATGCCGAGCGCGTGCCCGATCTCGTGCAGGGCCGTCCCGCGCTCCCCGGGCGCGGTCAGGTCCCAGCCGAAGTTCATGGTCCGCTCGTTCAGCCCGACCTGGAGCGCGTCCTTGCCCACGGTCGACCAGGAGCCGTCCCCGACCTGGAAGCCGATCCGCAGTTCGGCCTCCGAGCGGTCGGTGACCTCGGCGAACGTCACGCCGATGCCGAGGTCCTGCCACTCGCGGAAGCACTCCCGTACGACGTCCCGCTGCTCCTTGGCGCCGGCCCATGTCACCCGCCGGGTCGCCCCGGTGCCCGGGACGGGGATGACGGACCCGTCGGCGTCGTCGTCGAAGAAGTAGTAGTGCAGCACGGTGTTGTTGACCCACATACGGCTGCCGCCGATGAGCGCACTGAGCCGCTCGGCTGCCAGACCCGGCGCGAAGGCGCGGTCCGGCGCCTGTGCGAGGGAGCAGTAGCGCGCGGTCATGGCGACCACCCTGCCGTCGGCGTGCTCCCGGTGACTTGAGTCGGGGGCTACTCAAGTCACCCTGTATCAGGGATGAGTAGGCGTGCTCCATCTACCGTGACGCCATTCGCACGGGACGCCAAGACGCTGGAACTGCCCTGGCCCTTCACCGGCCGGGAGGACGAACTCGAACTGGTCCGCAGGGCCCTGACCGGCTCCCGCCACGGCATCGTGGTGACCGGTCCGGCGGGCACGGGCAAGACCCGCCTCGCCACGGAGGCCCTGCGCGGCGCGGACTGCGTGAAGGTGGCCGGGACGCCCGAGACCCGGCAGCTGCCCTTCGCCGCGTTCGCGCCCGTACTGCCCGAGTCGGTGTCCCTGCACCGCGCGCTCCACCTGCTGTCCGGCACCCGGCTGCTGCTGGTCGACGACGCCCATCTGCTGGACGACGCCTCCGCCGCCCTGGTCCACCAGCTGGCCGTGCACGGACGCACCCGGCTGCTGGTCGTCGCCACCGACGGGGTCCCGGTGCCCGGCGCGATCTCCCGTCTGTGGACCGGGGAGCTGCTGCCGCGCCTGGCCCTGGAACCGCTGCCCCGGGACGAGACGGCCCTGCTGCTGACGGCGGGCGCCGGGCAGGGGCTGGAACCGCTCACCGTCGGCCGGCTGTACCGCCTGTGCCGGGGCGACCTGCGGTTGCTGCGCGACCTGGTGGGCGCGGTGCGCGAGCTGCTCGTGCGTGTTCCGGGTACGGACACCTGGGCCTGGCGCGGCCCGGTGCCGGTCACCGCGACCGTCCGCGAGCGCGCCGGGCACGTCCTGGACCGCGCCTGCCCCGAGGAGCGCGAGACCCTGGAGCGCGTGGCCTTCGGCGAGCCCCTGCCGCTCGACGCCGACGACCTCGACCTGCGCGTCCTCGAACGCCTGGAGGCCGACGGCCTGGTCCATGTGGACGACCGCGGCGCCGTCCGTCTCGCCCACCCCCTGCACGGGCCGGTGCTGCGCGCCGCGGCGGGCCGTCTGCGGGCCAAACGGCTGGCCCGCACCCCGGACAGCTGTGCCACGGCCCTGGCGGCGGAGTCGGCCGCCCTGAGCCGGGGCATCGCCCAGGACGACGTGCGGGAGGTCCCGACGCCGGTGGGGGAGTGGCTGGTGGCGGAGGGCGCCACGGTCCCGGCCGGACACGCCGCGCTGCGCGCGCGGTTCGCACGCCTGCGGGGGGAACTGCGGGAGGCGGCGGCCTGGGCGAGGGAGGGACTGCGGGACGCTGCCGATGACCCGTCCTGCCGTACCGAACTCGCCCTGGCCGCCGCGCAGTCGGGCGAGGTGTCCACCGAGCCGGACGCGGGCGCGGGCGTGTGGTGGGCGGCTGCCCGCGGTGACCTCGGCGTGGCGCTGGAGACGATCACCGACGATCCCTACGACGCCGTCCGCCTCGGCGCGCCCGAACGGGCCCTGGGCCGCCTCACCGGCGTGTTCGCCGCGCACGCCGAGGCGCTCGCCCGGGGCGACGGCCCGGCCCTGGACCGGGTGGCCGAGCAGTGGGAGGAGCGCGGCTTCCTGCTGTTCGCCGCCGAGGCCCGCGCCCAGGCCGTGGCCACACACCGCGACCCGCGCGCCGCCCGTGTCTCGCGGACCCGTGCCGTGGCCCTGGCCCGGCGCTGCCAGGGCGCCCGTACCCCGGCGCTGTCCGGCCCCGCCCTCGGTGAACTCACCGCCCGGCAACGGCAGATCGTCACGCTCGCCGCCGCGGGGCTCAGCAACCGGCAGATCGCCCAGCAGCTCACCCTGTCCGTCCGGACCGTGGGCAACCACCTCTACAGCGCCTACGCCCGGCTCGGCGCCGGTGACCGCGACGCCCTGTCGTGGCTGGTGGAGCAGCCGGAAACCCGGTCGGCCTGAGCCGACCGCCCCAGAACCGGCGGTCTGACCCCCAGGTTTCGGGGGAGGGGTCAGGCCGCCGACCCAACCGGTGCCACCGGAGTCGGGCCGCGCCGAACGACCGGGGGTCAGGCCGCGCCGAACGCCGAGAACGCCCAGCCGGTGGCCTGGTGGGTGGCGTCGCCCGGAAGCGCGGTCCGGGCGTCGCGCAGCGCCTCCGCCAGGGACAGCCCGGAGCTGAGCCCCTTGTGCAGCGCGAGCATCAACGGCACCACCGCGGCGTCGTTGACGGGCGCGCTGCACGCCACCACCCCGGCCGTGCCCAGCGGCAGCAGCGCGGTGACCAGGCCGAGCAGCTCGTCGGCGCCCACCGAGGCGAACCGGGCGGTGTCGCAGCAGGACAGGATGATCCGGTACGGGCTGCGGTCCAGCCGCTCGAAGTCGTGGACGATCAGCGGGCCGTCGGCCATCCGCAGCGCCGAGAACAGCGGGCTGTCCGCGCGGAACGTGCCGTGCGCGGCGATGTGCGCCAGCTCGGAGCCGTCCAGCTCCTCCAACACCCGGGGCACCCGGGCCTCTTCGTACTCCAGCACCGTCGACCCCCCGTACCGGTCGGCCAGTTCGGGCACCTCCGCGCCCTCCGTCGCCAGCCCCGGCCCGCGCACCAGCACCCGGCGGCCTCCCGGCGGCGGCACGGTGTCCCGGGACCGCAGCCAGCTGCTCGCCGACGGCGACACGCTGAACACCCGCTCCCGCAGCGACGGCAGCAGCGCCCAGGGCACCCGGTGCAGCCGGCCCGGCGGTACCACCACGACCGGGCCCGTGCCCAGCCGCTCCGCCGCCGGCCCGAACAGCAGCTCCTCCAGGCGCCGGCCCGCCGCCTCCACCACCGGAAGCCTGGCCTCCGCACCCGGGTGGGCCAGCCGCCGCAGGCTCGCCTGCACATGCTCGGCCTCGGTCTCCGCCTCGGCCAGCAGCCCGGCCTCGAACCGCCGCACCCGCCCCTGCCCGCACAGCAGTACCTGCACCCGCCCGTCGAGCACGGCCAGCTCCACCAGCCGTACGTCCTCGCCCAGCCGTTCCAGCAGCAGCGCCGGATCGAACCGGTGCCCGCCGCCGGGCGCCGCACCGCTGATGTGCAGGGTCCGGGAGCGGATCTCCCGCTCCAGGCGCCGCTGGTCACGCTCCAGCGCGGGGACGGGACGGCCGTCCATCCGGGCGGCCTCGGCGCGGGAGGCGATCTCCCGGAACGCGGTCAGCCCGCTGAGCAGGGCCGGGTCGGCGGGCGGCCGGGTGGGCGGCGCGGACAGGACGGTGGCCCGCCAGCGCTCGCTCCACGTCAGCAGCCGGCGCGGTCCGCCGGAGTCGAGACTCGCCCGCTGGGCCAGCGCGGCGAGCTCCGCGCCCTGCGCGGTCGCGCGGGCCCGCAGCTCCGACGCGCCGAGCGTGGTGCGGTGCGCGTCCAGCACGTCGAGGCCGTGCCGGCAGGCCTCCAGCACGCCCCGGCCGGAACCGGCCGCCCGGGCCCGCAGCGCCTGCGCCGCCCAGCCCGTCATCCGGGCCAGCGGCGGCCCGCCGTGCCGGCTGCGCGCGGCGACCTTCAGATGCAGTTCGGCGTCCGCCGTCCAGCCCAGGTCGAGCGCGATCCGCCCCGCCAGCAAGGACGCCTCCGGCGCGGCCGGCGCGCCGAACGCGGCCAGCCGCTCGGCCACCGCGGCCGCGTCCGCGACCAGCCGCCCCGAGGCCCGCCCCGCCGCGACCCGCGCCTCGATCAGCACCAGCCGGGCGTGCGCCTCCCACCAGGGCCTGCGCTGCCCGGCGAACAGCCGCACGGCCAGGGCCGCGCGCGCGATCGCCGTGTGCGGATCACCTCCGAGCCGGGCCGCCCGGGCGGCGGCGAGCAGCAGCTCTGCCTTGCGCGTCGACTGCCCGCCGATGCCGTCGAGCACGGCGATCGCCGCGTCCGCCTCGGCCAGCGCCTCCGGGGCGAGACCGGCGGCCATCAGAACCTCGCAGCGCCGGATGTTCAGCATGAACGTCGGCGTGCCGAGCTTGGCGTAGCGCTCCTCCGCCTCGTCCAGCAGCCGGAGCGCCGCCGGGATGTCGCCCGAGCGGAACGCGGCCAGACCGCGGCTCTCCACGGCGTCGGCCTTGTCGTGCTCCTGGCCCGTGGTGTCCCACAGCGACTCGGCCGCGGTGAAGTCCGCGGCCGCCCGCTCCACCGCGCCGAGCGCGAGATGCACGGTGGCGCGCAGGGTCAGCGCGCGCGCCGTCCAGATGACGTCGTCCGCCTGCCGCAGCACGGGGATCGACCGGCGTACGTCCTCCAGCGCCTCCCGGTGCCGCCCCAGCACCCACGAGGCGTACGCCCGCCGGAACAGCACCCGGGCCCTGGTGTGCCCGCCGCTCACCTCGACACCGCGTTCCAGCGCCCGCAGGCCCTCCCGGGTGCGGCCGGCGTGCACCAGCGCCACGCCGAGCGCGGCCAGCACGTCCGCCTCCCGGTCGGCCGACTCCGCGCGCACCGCCAGTTCCCGGGCGCGTCGCAGATGGTGCAGCGCGATCCTGAGGTCGCCCCAGTCCCGCTGCCAGATACCGATCACCTGGTGGGCGACGGAGGCGTGCAGGGGCGGGGGATCCGAGCCGAGTACCTCTTCCGCCCTCGCCAGCGCCTCGTTGGGCGCGGCGAACACCATCGGCAGCAGTTCGAGAACCGAGTCGCTTCCCGCTGTCACCTGATGGATGGTAGTGGTCCCGGACACACCCGAAACAGGCCTGCGCCGCATCAGCTGTATCCGTCCGCTGTATCAATCGAGGGCCCCGCCGCTCTGACTGACGACCACCGCCTCAGTGGGAGGGACACGCCATGGCACCTCAGCGATTCCATGAGCAGTTCGATCAGATCCAGCGCTCCATGCCCGACGTCCCCCTGGCCCTCGGCCCCGACGACGCCGCGGAGTTCATCTACGAGAAGGGTGTCGTCCTCGCCCGTGACGGTGAGGAGGCACGGATCGTCGAGGACAACGTGCGCACGCACTTCACCGCGGCGACCGGCCTGAGCGCCGACCAGGTGCGACGGGCCGGCCCGGAGACCAACCGCTCCGGCATCACCCGTATCCAGGTCGGCGACCCGGCCCACGGCGACATGCACGCCGACCGGGCCGTCGCGCACGCCCTGCGTGCCCTGCGCGAACCCGAGGGACGCGCCGGGCACCGGCTGATCAGCCGCAACCACGTGGTGTCGATCGCGGTGAACTCCTGTCCCGGCGACGAACCCGTGCCCGCCCCGCTCACGCAGGGCACCAACCCGGCCGCCGCCGAGGGCGGCCACACCGCGGACAGCGCCGTGGGCGTCCTGGTCGTCGACAACGGCCTCACCCACGACTACGCCTCCGTCCCGCTGCTCGCCCACGTCCAGGGCGACCTGCACGGCACCGAGACCGACAGCCGGGGCAACCTCCTGCAGTACATCGGCCACGGCACGTTCATCGCGGGGCTCGTCGCCGCCGTCGCGCCCAACACGGACGTCACCGTCCGCAGCACCCTCAACGACGCCGGCGCCATCCTGGAGTCCGAGTTCGGCGAGCGGCTCTTCGACGCCGTAGACCGGGACGGCTGGCCCGACGTCATCAGCCTCTCCGCCGGCACCTCCAACGGCCGCACCGACGGCCTTCTGGGCGTCGCCGCCTTCATGGAGGAACTCCGGCAGCAGCGCACCCTGTTGGTCGCCGCGGCCGGCAACAACGCCAGCGCCACCCCCTTCTGGCCCGCCGCCTACGCCGCGCTGCCCGAGTACCGGGACGTCGTGCTGTCGGTCGGCGCGCTGCGCGGCGACGGCGAGTTCGGCGCCTGCTTCAGCAACCACGGCCCCTGGGTGAACGCCTACGCCCCCGGCGAGCGCCTCACCAGCGCCCTGACCGGCTTCGACGCGCCCGTCCCGTACGAGTACCAGCACTCCACGTACGACGACTGCCGTTACGGCTTCACCTACGTGTGCACCTGCCAGTCGCCCCGCCACACCGGCGTGCTGAGCGAGAACGGCGCGAGTACCAAGCCCGACCAGGTGATGTTCGAGGGGTTCGCACACTGGAGCGGCACCTCCTTCGCCACCCCGGTCGTCGCCGGGATGATCGCCGCGCACATGACCGCGCACAAGGAGACCGACCCGCGCGCCGCCCGCAAGCAACTGATCGCCGCGAACGGAGAGTTCGCGGAGGTGCGCGGGGCCCATGTGCCGGCGCTGCGCCCGGCCACCTGGCGGCCGGTGCCGGTCGTACAGCGCTCGGTCCCGGCCGTGCAGCGCCCGGCCCGCGCATGAGGTCCGGAACCGTCCCTTCCACGGCGTACGATGACTTGCCGTACACGAGGGGTGGGGACGTGGACCGAGCAGATGTCGGCGGGCTCGTCCAGTCCGCCGTCGACGGTGACGCGGCGGCCTGGAAGGCGCTCGTGGAAGGGCTGAGCCCACTGGTGTGGTCCGTCGTGCGCGCGCACCGGCTCTCCGACGCCGACGCGCACGAGGTGTACCAGACGGTGTGGTTCCGCTTCGCCCAGCATCTGGGCCGGATCCGCGAACCGCAGAAGGCGGGCTCCTGGCTGGCGAGCACCGCACGTCACGAGTGCCTGAAGGTGCTCAAGGGCTTGAGGCGGCTGACGCCCACGGACGATCCGCACGTCCTGGACCGGGTCAGCGACGACCGGACGCCCGAGCAGTCGTTCCTCGACTCCGAGGAGGCCGCCGCCGAGTCGGAGCGGATCCGGCGCGTGTGGCAGGAGTTCGAGGAACTCGGTGAACGCTGCCGGCAGTTGCTGCGGGTGCTGATGGCGTCGCCGCCGCCCAGCTATCAGGAGGTGTCCGCCGCGCTCGGTATCGCGGTGGGCAGCATCGGGCCGCTGCGCCAGCGCTGTCTGCGCCGCCTGCGGGCCCGACTCGACGCACGGGGAGCGTTGTGAGCGACATGGACGACGAGACCTTTCCCGACGGGGGATTTCCCGAGGACGGCGCCGACGGCGCGGAGTTCGAGAACGACGTGCTGGAGGAGGAGCTGCGCCGGGCCGCGGGCATCCTGGACCCGGTCCCGCCCGCCCTGCGGCAACTCGCGGTGGAGGCCTACGCGTTGCACGACCTGGACGCCCGGCTCGCCGAGCTGACCTTCGACTCTCTGGTCGACGCGATTCCGGTGCGCGGGGCGACGGACGTCTCCCGCATGCTGACCTTCCACACCGGGGACGTCACGGTCGACGTCGAGGTGTCGTCGCAGGGGCTGATCGGGCAGGTGCTGCCCCCGCAGCCGGCGGGCATCGAGGTGCTCGTCGGACCGCATTCGGGCACCGCGCTGGTGGCCGACGCCATGGGGCGCTTCAGCTCCGACGTGACCCCCGCCGGCCCCTTCGCGCTGCGGCTGCGGACCGGCGGAGAGGTGGTGGTCACCGAGTGGCTGCGCGCCTGACCTCGCGGCGGCCGGCCCTCACCAGCTGACGGGCAGGGTCTGCGGCCCGCGGATCATCGTCTTCCGGCGCCAGGCAACCTCGTCGGCGGGCACCGCGAGCCGCAGGCCCGGCAACCGGTCCAGCAGGGTGCCGAGGAGCAGTTCGGTCTGCATGCGGGCGAGGACGGCACCGGTGCAGTGGTGGGGGCCGTTGCCGAACGCCAGGTGCGGGTGGGGATCGCGGTCCACGTCGATGCGCTCCGGGTCCGGGAACACCGCCGGGTCCCGGTTGGCGGCCAGGTAGGAGACGTACACCGCGTCGCCCGCGCCGATCCGGTGGCCGTGCAGGTCGACGTCCTCCAGGGCGATCCGGGCCAGGCCCACCGAGGTGCGGTGCGGGATGTGGCGCAGCAGCTCGTCGACGGCGACGCCGCGCGCCGCGGGGTCCTGCCGCAGCCGGGCCATCAGCTCGGGGCGGGTCAGCACCAGGTACAGCATCTGGCCGCAGTTGTGGGTGACGGCCTCGCCGCCGATCTGGAGCGGACCGGCGAGACCGACCGCCTCCTCCTCACCGAGGTCACCGCGGGCCACGGCCGCGCCGAGCAGGGAGTACACGTCGTCGCCGGTGCTGTGCGCGCGGGCACGGACGGTGTCCGTGATCCACCCGTACAGGCCGTTCTTGGCCCGCTCGGCCGCCTCGGCGCCGCCGGAGGTGGAGATGATCGTCCGCGTCCAGGCGTGCACCTGCTCCCGGTCGGCGGCGGGTACCCCCATGACCTCGCTGACGACGGCGATCGGGAAGGGTTCGAGGACCCGCTCCACCAGATCGGCCGGGGGCCCGGCCCGCACCATCCCGTCCACCAGCCCGTCCAGCATCTCCTGCGCCCGGGGCCGCAGCCGCTTCGCCGCCCCCACGGTGAACGCCCCCGCGACCGCCTTGCGCAGCCGGTTGTGGTCCGGCTGGTCGGCGAACGCGAGCGAACCGGGCCGCGGCTTGAAATGCGGGGCGAGCCGGGTGACCTGGCGGCCGGTGACCTCGGCCCGGCTGAACCGCGGATCGTTGGTGATCGCCTTGACGTCGTCGTAGCGGGTGGCCAGCCACGCCCAGCCCTCGCCGTGCGGCAGCTGGATCCGGGTCAGCGGCCCCTCGCGCATGAACTCGGCGAGCAGGGGATCGAACTCCGGCCCCTTCAGGTCGAGCGCGGGCCAGTGCCGCACCGGCGGCGGCGCCTGCGGGGTCAGCGTGGTGGTCTCCTCGGTCATGCCCCCACCCTCACCGCGGCCCGGACGCCTGTCGCGCGGGAGTGCTCCAGCCGGAGGTCGGCCGGCCGCGCCCACGAGGTCAGCTCACCGCGTCCACCAGCGCGGCCAGCGCCCGCGCGAGCCGGCCGAGCGCCGGCCCGGCCGGTCCGCCCGGCTCCGCCATGTACGTGTCCCGGCGGATCTCCACCATCAGGGCGCTCACCCGGGGATCACGGCCGTAGAACTCCAGGGGTACGTACGTCCCGCCGAACGGACTGTCGAGCCCCACCTCCCCGATCTCCCCGAACGCCTCTCGGGCCGCGGTGAGCGGCTCGGGCGGGGTGTGGAACGCGTCGGTGCCGAGGCAGACCGGCGGCCGGGGGCCCTCACCGTGCAGCTCGTACGGCAACGCCCGGGTCGGATACGAGTGCACGTCGATGATCACGGCCCGCCCGGTCGCCGCCAGCCGGTCCGACACGGCATCGGTCATGGCCTGTGCATACGGCCGGAAGTACCGCTCGATCAACGGCCCCGCGTCGAAACCGGCCGACCGCAGCACCTCCCGGTGCGTGGTCCGCGTGTACACCGCCCCCATCCCGACGGCGAGCATCTCCTCCCGCTCGTCCGGAAACCGCTCCGGATCCACGACCAGCCGCGACAGCCGGTTCACGAACCGCCAGGGCGGCACCCCGGCGAGCCCGGCCGCCGCCTCGGCGATCTCCGCCGTGTGCGCGTCGGTGATGTGGTCCAGCTCCCGCTCCAGGGCCGCGTCGTCCAGCACGATCCCGGCGCGCACGTCGGCCGGGATCTCCCGCGCGGAGTGCGGCACATGAAGGATCACGGGGGAGTCGGCGGCACCGGGCAGCAGTGCGTACGAGGTCGGTGCGGGGGCGGGCACGGGGCGGCTCCGGAGGGCTCGGGCGGGGGGCCGGTCAGGCCAATTCGACGTAGCGGTGGACCCGGTCGAAGCGCAGGGCCGCCAGGTCCCGGCGGCGGATCACCCAGTGGGCCGTGCCGGAGTCGAGTTCCGTGACGTCGTCGCCGCACCTCCAGGTGGCCAGGAGTGTCCAGTCGTCGGCGTCCTGGCCGGCGTCGCGGGCGTCATGAACGGGGTCGTTCTGGGGCGAGACCGGGTGGCCGCCGATCTGCAGCATCCAGGGGGGGTCGGTGGCCGCTCTCGTGCCACCAGGCGCCCTCCAGCTCCTCGGCGAGCTCGAACTGCTCCTCGTCGGCGTCCTCGCCCCAGGTGTCCAGGGCGAAGCTCTCGGGCATCTGGGGACCCGACTGGTGCCAGAGCGTGCGCAGTTCCCGCTCCTGGTACGGCTCGCGCCAGGGGTGTTCGACGGATTGCCGGGTGGTCGGCGTCCCGGCGGGGACGTACAGGACCGCGTCGTCCTCTTGTTTCCCGATGCCGCTCACGTCGGGCGCCGCGAAGAGGAGCAGATGGCCGTCGGAGGGGAGCGGGAGGTCGGTGGCGCCCGGCGGGAGGGCCGCGAGGTCGACGGAGGCCACGAAGGGCTCGGACGGTTGCGCGACGCCCCGCGGCAGCAGCGGGTCGCCGCCCACCCGGGCCACGAGGGGGCCGTCACCGCCCTCCGCCAGGTATGCCGCCGGCCGGACGCCGCGAATCCACTCCTCCACCGCCTCGGACGGCAGGTCCTGGGAGGCGGCCTCGGCCCGGAAGCGGTCCAGTCTGTGCGCGATCTCGTCAGTCACGCGATCACCCTAACGGGCATGTACGCGGGCGGTGTTGGGCGTCCCCGGCCGGGACATGCCGCCCCCCCCGCCGGACATGCCGCCGCCCCGGCCGGGCGCGATGCCGGCCGGGGCGGCGGGAGTGCTACGGCCCCGTCAGGGGCTCCCGCGTCAGCCGATCGACGCGAGGGCCTCGTTCCACGTGGTCGACGGGCGCATGACCGCGGCGGCCTTGGCCGGGTCGGGCTGGTAGTAGCCGCCGATCTCGGCCGGGCTGCCCTGGACGGCGTTCAGCTCGTCGACGATCTTCTGCTCGTTGGCGGAGAGCGTCTCGGCGAGCGGGGCGAAGGCCTTGGCCAGGTCGGCGTCGTCGGTCTGCTGGGCCAGCTCCTGCGCCCAGTACAGGGACAGGTAGAAGTGGCTGCCGCGGTTGTCGATGCCGCCGACGCGACGGGTCGGGGACTTGTCCTCGTTGAGGAAGGTCGCCGTGGCGCGGTCGAGGGTGTCGGCGAGGACCTTGGCCCGGGTGTTGCCGGTGGCCGTCGCGTACTGCTCCAGGGAGGGGACCAGCGCGAAGAACTCACCGAGGGAGTCCCAGCGCAGGTAGTTCTCCTTGACCAGCTGCTGGACGTGCTTCGGCGCGGAACCGCCGGCGCCCGTCTCGAACAGGCCGCCGCCCGCCATCAGCGGGACGACCGACAGCATCTTGGCGCTGGTGCCCAGCTCCAGGATCGGGAACAGGTCGGTCAGGTAGTCACGCAGCACGTTGCCGGTCACCGAGATGGTGTTCTCGCCGCGGCGGATGCGCTCCACCGACAGCTTGGTGGCCTCGACGGGGGCGAGGACGCGGATGTCCAGGCCCTCGGTGTCGTGCTCGGCCAGGTACTCGTTGACCTTGGCGATCAGGTTGGCGTCGTGCGCGCGGGTCTCGTCCAGCCAGAACACCGCCGGGTCGCCGGTGGCGCGGGCACGGGTGACGGCCAGCTTCACCCAGTCCCTGATCGGGGCGTCCTTGGTCTGGCAGGCGCGGAAGATGTCGCCGGCGGAGACGGTCTGCTCGATGAGGGCGGTGCCGTTCTGGTCGACCAGGCGGACCGTGCCGGTGACCGGGATCTCGAAGGTCTTGTCGTGGCTGCCGTACTCCTCGGCCTTCTGCGCCATGAGGCCGACGTTCGGGACGGAGCCCATGGTCGACGGGTCGTAGGCGCCGTTGGCCCGGCAGTCGTCGATCACGGCCTGGTAGACACCGGCGTAGGAGGAGTCCGGCAGGACCGCGAGGGTGTCGGCCTCCTGGCCGTTCGGGCCCCACATGTGGCCGGAGGTGCGGATCATGGCCGGCATCGAGGCGTCGACGATCACGTCGGACGGCACGTGCAGGTTGGTGATGCCCTTGTCTGAGTCGACCATGGCCAGCTGGGGGCCCTCGGCGAGCTCGGCGTCGAAGGAGGCCTTGATCTCGGCGCCCTCCGGCAGGGCCTCCAGGCCCTTGTGGATGCCGCCCAGACCGTCGTTCGGGGACAGACCGGCCGCGGCCAGCGTCTCGCCGTACTTCGCGAAGGTCTTCGGGAAGAAGGCGCGCACCACGTGACCGAAGACGATCGGGTCGGAGACCTTCATCATCGTGGCCTTGAGGTGCACGGAGAACAGCACGTCCTCGGCCTTGGCCCTGGCGATCTGCGCGGTCAGGAACTCGCGCAGCGGCGCGACGTGCATGACGGAGGCGTCGACGACCTCGCCCGCGAGGACCGGTACCGACTCGCGCAGCACGGTGGTGGAGCCGTCGTCGCCGACCAGCTCGATCTTCAGCGAGCCGGCCTCGGAGATCACGACGGACTTCTCGGTGGAGCGGAAGTCGTCCACGCCCATGGTCGCCACGTTCGTCTTGGACTCGGGGGTCCAGGCGCCCATGCGGTGCGGGTGGTTCTTGGCGTAGTTCTTGACCGAGGCGGGGGCGCGCCGGTCGGAGTTGCCCTCACGCAGGACCGGGTTGACCGCGGAGCCCTTGATCTTGTCGTAGCGGGCCTGGATCTCCCGCTCCTCGTCGGTCTTGGGGTCGTCCGGGTAGTTCGGCAGCGCGTAGCCCTGCGCCTGAAGCTCGGCGACGGCGGCCTTGAGCTGCGGGATGGACGCCGAGATGTTCGGCAGCTTGATGATGTTGGCCTCGGGCGTCTTGGCCAGTTCGCCCAGCTCGTGCAGGGCGTCCGGGATGCGCTGGTCCTCGGTCAGGTACTCCGGGAACACGGCGATGATCCGCCCGGCCAGCGAGATGTCCCGCGTCTCCACGGAGACACCCGCCTGCGAGGCGTACGCCTGGACCACCGGCAGGAACGAATACGTCGCCAGGGCCGGGGCCTCGTCAGTGTGCGTATAGATGATGGTCGAGTCAGTCACCGGGTGCTCCGCTCCACGTCTGCAACATTGCTCGACATCAAGATATCTCGTGACCGTCCCGGGCTCGACAGGGGTCCGCATCCGGATCAGGACATGCCGACGAGCCCGGAGGTCCCCAGGATCAGTCGATCCGGGCGACGGGCACCTCGCCCGCCTCGATCCCGCTCTCCGCGCCGCGCTGCTGCGGGATCGACACCGAGCCCTGCTGGAGGGCGACCGTGCGGGCGGGGGCCGGGATGCGGATGCCCTCGGCTCGGTAGCGCCGGTGCAGGCGCTTGATGAACTCGTGCTTGATCCGGTACTGGTCGCTGAACTCGCCGACGCCCAGGATCACCGTGAAGCCGATGCGCGAGTCGCCGAAGGTGTGGAAGCGGATGATCGGCTCGTGGTCCGGCAGGGCGCCCTCGACCTGTGTCATCACTTCGCCGATGACCTCGTTGGTCACCCGCTCGACGTGGTCCAGGTCGCTGTCGTAGGCCACCCCGACCTGGAGCAGGATCGTCAGCTCCTGCTCGGGACGCATGAAGTTGGTCATGTTCGTCCTGGCGAGTTCCCCGTTGGGGATCACGACCAGGTTGTTGGACAGGTTGCGGACGGTCGTCTGGCGCCAGTTGATGTCCTCGACATAGCCCTCCTCGCCGCTGCTCAGCTGGATGTAGTCGCCGGGCTGGACGGTCTTGGAGGCGAGGATGTGGATGCCCGCGAAGAGGTTGGCCAGGGTGTCCTGGAGGGCCAGGGCGACCGCGAGACCGCCGACGCCGAGGGCGGTGAGCATCGGCGCTATGGAGATGCCCAGGGTCTGGAGCACCACCAGGAAACCGAGGGCCAGGACCAGCACCCGGGTGATGTTGACGAAGATCGTGGCCGACCCGGCGACACCCGAGCGGGACGCGGTGACCGTCCGGACCAGCCCGGCCACCAGCCGGGCCGCCGCCACCGTGACGACGAAGATCAGCAGCACGGTCAGGACCTGGTTGACGGTCCGCTGGACCGCCGAGGTCAGCGGCAGCGCCGCGGCCGCCACGGCCACACCGCCCGCGACCGCCGCCGACGGCACCACGGTTCTGAGCGCGGCCACGATCACGTCGTCGCCGTTCCAGGTGGTGCGTCCGGCGTGCTTGCCCAGCCACTTGAGCAGCATGCGCAGCAGGAACGCCGCCACCAGCCCCGCCACCACGGCGATTCCGGCGACGACCAGGTCGTCCATGGTGAGATCCCGTTCAATTGCCGCCACGTTGCCACCTGTTCGCATTGCTGGATGTGCGGTCGCGCGACCGTGAAGGTTTCGTGGTCGCGCGACCGCTCATCCTGCCGTATCCGGTACAGGAGTTCGTACCGCGCCCGGCGCCGGATCGCCGGGTTTCAGACGATGCCCTCGGCCAGTTCGGCCTGTTCCCGGTCGGAGTAGGCGGCCGCGGTGGGCGTCCCGTACGAGCGGCGGGCGACGAACCACCACACGGTGGCCAGGAGCAGCACGACGGCCAGGGCGACGGACGCGTAGTTCATGGTGTCCACGGTCACCGGCGAGGACTGCGGCAGACAGAACAGGACCGTCACACAGGCCACCCACGTCACCGCCGTCCATCCGATCGGCTTGCTCCACCGCCCCAGATTCCAGGGACCTGGCTGGAAACGGTCGCCCGCGCGCAGCCGCAGCAGGACGGGAATGGCGTACGCCGGTGTGATGCCGATGACATTGATGGCCGTCACCGCGCCGTACGCGGTGGGCGAGTACAGCGAGGGCAGGGCGAGGACGCAGGCGACCGCGACCGACAGCCACACGGCGGGGACCGGGGTACGGGTGCGGTCGCTGACCTTGCGCCACAGCGCGGAGCCCGGCAGGGCCTTGTCACGGCTGAACGCGAACACCATCCGGCTGGCCGCCGCGACCTCGGCGTTGCCGCAGAACAGCTGGGCCACGATCACGACGAGCAGCAGCGCGCTCGCGCCGTCCGTGCCCAGCCCGTCGAGCAGGATCTGCGCGGGCGGCACCCCGGTCTCGCTGGCCCGCGTGGCGTCGTAGTCCTGGATCGCGAAGGTGAGTCCCGCCAGCAGCACGAAGCCCGCGAGCCACGACACCCAGATCGAGCGCACGATGCCCTTGGCGGCCGCCACCGAGGCGTTGGAGGTCTCCTCGGACAGATGGGCCGAGGCGTCGTAGCCGGAGAACGTGTACTGCGCGAGCAGCAGGCCGATCGCGGCGACGTAGATCGGATTCGACCAGCCGGTGTCGTTGACGAACTCGGTGAAGACGAAGGACGGGGACTGGTGGTGGTCGGGGACGATCGCCAGCGTGCCGACGATGAGCGCGACACCCGCCAGGTGCCACCACACGGAGATCGAGTTCAGCACGGAGACCAGCCGCACCCCGAACAGGTTCAGCACGGCGTGCAGCAGCAGGATCGCCATGAAGATCAGCATCGTCTTCTCCGGCGTCGGCTCGAAGCCCCACTGGAGGTTCAGGAAGGCGCCGGTGAACAGGGCGGCGCCGTAGTCGATGCCGGCGATCGCGCCGAGCAGGCCGAGCAGGTTCAGCCAGCCCGTGTACCAGCCCCAGCGGCGGCCGCCGAGCCGGTCGGCCATGTAGTACAGGGCGCCGGATGTCGGATACGCGCTGGTGACCTCGGCCAGCGCGAGTCCCACGCACAGCACGAACAGACCGACGCCCGCCCAGCCCCACAGCATCACCGCGGGTCCGCCGGCGCCCATGCCGAAGCCGTACAGGGTCATGCAGCCGGACAGGATGGAGATCACCGAGAAGCTGATCGCGAAGTTGCCGAAACCGCCCATGCGGCGGGCCAGCACCGGCCGGTAGCCGAGTTCGCGCAGGCGTCGCTCCTCGTCGTGGTGCGGTGCTCCCGGTGCTGTCGGAACTGTCGATGGGTCGGGGGTGGGTGACATACGGCGACCTCCAACGGGGGGAAGGCGGGGGAGGGGACAGGGGGTGGCTGTCAGGAGCCCGGGTCGTGGGCCGCGGACCGGCTGCGCGTACGGGCCCGGAGGAAGACCTCCACGGCCTGGGGCCGGTCGCCCGGGTCGGTGGTGCGGTGGGCCCAGGGCAGGGGCGTGTAGTAGGGGCCGAGCGCCTCGAAGACCCGGGCCGCGTCCTCGAACCGCAGCGCTCCCCACAGGGCGTGGGCCAGATGGTTGAGGTCGAGCGGGGTGCGTTCGACGGGGGTGGAGCGCTCGAACCAGTCGACGTACGCCCGCTGGGCCTCGCGGATGGCGTCCTCGGCGACCCAGTGCAGATCGAGGGCGGCGGAGTGCCCGCCGCCGCGCCGGTAGCGCTCGACCCGGACGTAGAGCGGCAGGACGTGCAGTGCGGAGCCCGGCGGTGCGGTGTCGGCGACCCAGTGCGCGAAGCCGGACGCCTCCGCGAGGCGTTCGCCGCCCGCCTGCGCGTACAGGAACTGGAGCACCCGGTGGTGGGCCTCGCGGTTGTGCGGGTCGCGTTTGTCGGCCTCGGCGAGCAGACCCCACGGGCCGGCCGGCAGCATCGGAGCGGGCGGCGGGACCCGGTGCTCCTCCCACAGCTGCCTGCGGTCCAGCTGGGCGAGCGCCAGCAGGCACACCCAGGGCACCGGGTCGTGGGGCGCGGCCCGGGTGGCGGCGTCGCTGACGTCCCAGGCCTCGATCCACAGTTCGTGCGTACGGCGATGCTCCTCGCGCCGGGCCCGTAACGCGCGCTCCACGGCCACCCGGGCCTGCATCACCGCGGCCGGGACGCTGTGCGGCTCCTCGGCGAGCCAGGCCCGCACCACGTCGGTGCCGGCCGCCGCCGCGGCCAGGACCTGGGTGCGCTGCGTCCACTGCCACCAGGTCGCGGTGTCCTCCAGCAGGGTGCGCATCGACATCCAGCGCCCGGTGCGCACCTCCTGCAGCGCGGCGCGCAACTCGGTGTCGGGCCCCGCGGGGTCGTAGGCGGGTCGTGCTCCGTCTCTGGCCATCAGCCGCCCGCCCCGGACTCAGGGTCGGGCAGGACAGCGGGCTGGAGTAACAACATCCCTCCTCTGGGCGGGAGTTGAGGAGATCACGTGGGACGGCGGTCACTATAGGGGTGCGGTATGCGTGACACCCGCGGTTCCCTGATCCTTGCGAACTCTTTTGCACACAAGACCATTTGACTGGCCATCAACCAGTGAACGAGGTGAGGTCGTCGCAGGTGAGGGGCCCTTGACGCGACGCGAGCGACGACGGCAGGCTGTCGGACCGGCGATCACTCAGGGGAGGGCGTGATGACGGGTCCGGTGCTCGCCGTCGACCAGGGCACGTCCGGCACCAAGGCCCTGGTGATCTGTCCCGAACGCGGCGTCATCGGCAGCGCGCTCGCCGAGGTGCGGCCCCGCCATCTGCCCGGCGGCCTGGTGGAGGCCGACCCCCGCGAGCTCTACGACTCCGTGGTCGACGCCGGGAGCCGGGCGCTCGCCGAGGCGGGGGAACCCGTCGCCGCGCTGGGCCTCGCCAACCAGGGCGAGACCGTACTCGCCTGGGACCCCGCCACCGGTCTGCCGCTCACCGACGCCCTCGTCTGGCAGGATCGCCGAGCGGAAACCGTGTGCGCCGAACTCGCCGATCACGCCGAGGAGTTGCGCCACCTCACCGGCCTGCCGCTCGACCCGTACTTCGCCGCCCCCAAGATGGCCTGGATACGACGGCACCTGACCGGCGGGGGAACCGTCACCACCAGCGACGCCTGGCTCGTCCACCGCCTCACCGGCGCCTGCGTCACGGACGCGGCGACCGCCGGCCGCACCCAGCTCCTCGACCTGGACCGGGCGGCCTGGTCGCCCCGCGCGCGGGAGCTGTACGGGCTGTCCGACGAGCGTCTCCCGGAGGTCGTCGACAATGCCGCCTTCGTCGGGACGACCACCGTCTTCGGGCCCGAGATCCCGCTCACCGGGCTCGCCGTCGACCAGCAGGCCGCCCTGCTCGCCCAGCGGATCACCTCGCCCGGCGGCGCCAAGTGCACCTACGGAACAGGGGCGTTCCTCCTCGCCCACACCGGGGACACACCCCGGCGCGGTACCTCCGGGCTGGTCAGCTGCGTCGCCTGGCGGCTCGGCGGACGTACCGCCTACTGCCTGGACGGGCAGGTCTACACGGCCGCCTCCGCCGTCCGCTGGCTCACCGACCTCGGCGTCGTCCGGGGCGCCGCGGACCTCGACACGGTGGGCGGCGCCGTACCGGACAGCGGCGGGGTCACCTTCGTGCCGGCCCTGGCCGGGCTCGCCGCCCCCTGGTGGCGCGGCGACCTGCGCGGCTCGCTCACCGGACTCGGCCTCGACACGGGTCCCGGGCATGTGGTGCGCGCCCTGTGCGAAGGGCTCGCGGCGCAGGTCGTGCTGCTCGCCGAGGCCGCCGCGACCGACCTCGGCGCGCCCCTGGACGTGCTGCGCGTCGACGGCGGCCTGACCCGCTCCGCGCTTCTCATGCAGACCCAGGCCGACCTGCTGCAACGCCCCGTGGAGGTGTCCGCGCTGCCCGACGCCACCGCGCTCGGCGTCGGCGCCCTGGCCCGCCTCGGCGCCGACCCCGGCCTGGACCTGGCCGAGGCGCTGCCGGACTGGAAGCCCGCCGCCGTGTACGAGCCGCGCGTTTCGGCCGACGCGGCCGCAGCCCTCCTGGACCGCTTCCGCGCCGCCGTGGCGACCCTGCTCGACGGGGCGCCCGGGTGACGGTCACCTCGCACGGACCGCTGCCCGCCACGACGTACGACGTGACGGTCGTCGGCGCCGGAGTCGTCGGCTCGGCCGTCGCCCGCGAACTCTCCCGCCACCCCGGTCTGCGCGTCGCCCTGGTGGAGGCGCAGGACGACGTCGGACAGGGCACCTCGAAGGCCAACACCGCGATCCTGCACACCGGTTTCGACGCGGTCCCCGGCTCCCTGGAGGCGCGGCTGGTCCGCGAGGGCGCCCGGCTGCTCGCCGCGTACGCCGCCGAGTCCGGCATCCCCGTCGAGCCCGTCGGCGCCCTGCTCGTGGCGTGGGACGAGGACCAACACGCCGCGCTGCCCGGCCTGTTGGAGAAGGCCGAGCACAACCAGTACCCGGACGCCCGGCTGTTGGGTCCCGCCGAGCTGTACGCCCGCGAACCGGCCCTCGGTCCCGGCGCCCTCGGTGCCCTGCACGTGCCCGGGGAGAGCATCATCTGCCCCTGGACGACGACCCTGGCGTACGCCACCCAGGCGGTGCGGGCCGGCGTCGACCTGCACCTCGACTGCCGGGTGGGCGCGGCCCGTCACGAGCAGGGCGTACACCACTTGACGACCTCCCGCGGCACCCTGCGCACCCGCCTGCTGGTCAACGCGGCCGGGCTGCACGCCGACACCCTCGACCGCGCCCTCGGCCACGACGACTTCACCGTCACCCCGCGCCGGGGACAGCTCCTCGTCTTCGACAAGCCCGCCCGCTCCCTCGTCCGCCACATCCTGCTGCCCGTCCCCACGGCCCTCGGCAAGGGCGTCCTGGTCGCCCCGACCGTGTACGGCAACGTCCTGCTCGGCCCCACCGCCGAGGACCTCGACGACAAGCGGGACACCGGCTCGACCGCCGAGGGGCTCGCGCTGCTGCGGGAGCAGGGCGGCCGCATCCTGCCCGCCCTGCTGGAGGAGGAGGTCACCGCCGTCTACGCGGGCCTGCGGGCCGCCACCGAGCAGGACGACTACCGCATCACCGCCCACCCCGAGGAGGGGTACGTCACGGTGGGCGGCATCCGCTCCACCGGACTGACGGCCTCACTGGCCATCGCCTCGTACGTCACCGGCCTGCTCCCCGGTCTCGGACCCACCCGGGAACTGGAACCGGTCCGCATGCCCAACCTCGGCGAGACCTTTCCGCGCCCCTACCAGCGGCCCGAACTCATCGCCGCCGACCCCGAGTACGGCACGCTCGTCTGCCACTGCGAGCGCGTCTCCCGCGGTGAGATCCGCGACGCCCTCGCCGCCACGATCCCCCCGGCCGGCCTCGACGGCCTGCGCCGCCGCACCCGGGCCCGGGCGGGCCGCTGCCAGGGGTTCTTCTGCGGGGCGGCGGTGCGGGCGCTGTGGGAAGAGGCCAGGTCATGACGGCCGTACGCGAGGTCGACGTCCTCGTCGTCGGCGCCGGGCCCGCCGGACTCGCGGCCGCCGCCCGGCTCGCCGCCGCCGGTGCGGGCCGCGTGGAGGTGCTGGACCGGGAGCAGCGGGCCGGGGGAGTGCCACGGCACTGCGCCCACGGCGGCTTCGGCACATGGTCGCGTCCGCTGACCGGCCCCGCGTACGCCCGCCTCCTCGCCGCCGGGGCCGAACGGGCCGGTGCCGTCGTGCGCACCGGGGTGACCGCCCTGGACTGGGCGGGGCCCCGGGCCCTGCACACCGTCGGCCCGCACGGTCCCGGGACGATCGCCGCCCGGGCCGTCGTCCTGGCCACCGGCGCCCGTGAACGGCCGCGCGCCGCACGGCTGGTGCCCGGCACCCGGCCCGCCGGGGTGTACACCACGGGCGAACTGCAGCAGGCGGTCCACCTGTACGGACAGCACGTCGGCGCCCGGGCGGTGGTGGTCGGCGCGGAGGACGTCTCCTACGCCGCCGCCGACACCGTACGGACCGCAGGAGCCCAGGTCGTCGCGCTGGTCACGGACCTGCCCCGGGCCCAGACCGCACCCGCCCGCGCCCTCGACTCCCGTCTGCGGCACGGCGTTCCGCTGCTGACCGACACCACCGTGGCCGAACTCCTGGGCCACGGACGGCTGTCGGGCGTGCGCGTGCGGCACCGCGACGGCAGGACGGCGGTACTGCCCTGCGACACCGTCGTGTTCACCGGCGACTTCGTGCCCGACCACGAACTGGCCCGGCGCGGCGGGCTGACCCTCGATGCCGGAACCCGCGGCCCGGCCGTCGACGGCTCGCTGCGCACCTCGCGGCCGGGCGTGTTCGCCGCCGGCAGCGTCCTGCACGCCGTGGAGAGCGCGGCTACCGCGGCCCGGGAGGGCGCCCACGTGGCGAGCGCCGTGCTGGACACGCTCGCCGGAACCTGGTGGCCCGACGGCGTCCCCCTGGTCGTCGACCCGCCCCTGCGCTGGATCGCTCCGAACCGTGTCGTCCCGGCCGACAGCCTGCCGTACGTCCTGCGGACCACGGCCTTCCTGTCCGGGGCCGTCGCCGAGGTCACCCAGGACGGCCGGCCCCTGCACCGTGAACGGATCGGGGCGGCGGTACCGAACCGCACGCTCCGGCTGACGGCACGCTGGACCTCCCGCGTCGACCCGGAGGGCGGGCCGGTGCGGGTGGGGCTCACAGGTCGGTGAAGGATCCGTGCCGTCCCGCACCCGAGGCGAACCGCGCGGCACCCTCCAGACCCTCCGCCAACACGTCCATGCCGTACCGGAGTTCGCCCCGCATGGCGGCCGTCTCGTCCAGGCCCTCCTGGTCCAGGACGGAGGCCCGGTCGCCGCGCAGACAGGCCTGCGGGAAGCGGGCGATCTCCGCGGCGAGCCGCTCCGCCTCGGCGCGGGCGGTGCCGGGGGCGACGAGACGGTTGGCCAGGCCCATCGCGTAGGCCTCCGGGGCCGGTACCGGCCGTCCCGTGAGGATCATGTCCAGCGCGCGGCTCGTGCCGATCAGCCGGGGCAGCCGTACCGTACCGCCGTCGATCAGGGGGACGCCCCAGCGGCGGCAGAACACCCCGAAGACCGCGTCCTCCTCGGCGACCCGCAGATCGCACCAGAGCGCCAGCTCCAGGCCGCCGGCCACGGCGTGCCCCGCGACCGCGGCGATCACCGGCTTGGACAGCCGCAGCCGGGTCGGCCCCATCGGGCCGTCACCGTCCTCCGCGACCCGGTTGCCGCGCTCGCTGCCCAGCGCCTTGAGGTCCGCGCCCGCGCAGAACGTGCCGCCCTCACCCCACAGGACCGCCACCCGGGCCTCCTCGTCGGCCTCGAACCGGCGGAAGGCGGCGGTGAGTTCGGCGGCGGTGGGGCCGTCCACCGCGTTGCGGACGGCGGGGCGGGAGAGGACGACCGTGGTGACGTGACCCTCGTGTTCGGTGCGGACCGGCATGGCGGAGCCCCTTTCGGCGGGTCGGGTCCGCCAGATTACCCGCGGGTCGGGGCCGCGTTCAGATGACCTTCATCCGTACCAGCGCGCCCAGCGTCAACGCCCCCGGCAGCAGCGGCAGCCAGACGGTGATGATCCGGAACGCCAGCACCACGGCCGTCGCCACGGCTGCCGGGCCGCCCGCCGCCACCAGCGCCACGACGAGCGCCGCCTCGACGGAGCCGATGCCGCCCGGGGTGGGGATCAGCGCGACCGCCACCGTCGCCGCCAGATACGCGACCGCCATGTGCGCGGGCGGCACCGGCAGGCTCAACGCCTGCCCCACGGCGACCAGTACGGAGGCCTGGAGCGCGGGGAAGGCGAGCGAGCCGCCCCACAGGGCGAGCGCCCGGGCCGGACGGGTGTGCACCTCGCGCGCCTCGCCGAGGGCGGTGCGCAGGAAGGAGACGGCGGCCGTCCGCAGCCGCCGTACCGACGCCAGCACGACCGCCGCGACGACCAGGACCGCGCCGACGGCCAGCAGGAGCGGGCCCGCGGCGTTCTCCGGGAGTAGCGCGGAGAGCCGTAGCGCGTCCGGGAAGGCGATCAGCAGCACGGCCAGCAGACCCACCCGGCCCACCGTCTCGGCCAGCAGGTACAGCGCGAGCGCGGCGGAGGAGCGGGCCAGCGGCAGCCCGCACACCGTCATGAAGCGCAGATTGACCGCGCTCGCGCCGAGGCCGGTGGGCAGCAGGTGGTTGGCCGCGCCGGCCGCGAACTGCGTGGCCAGCAAACGGCGTTTGGGCAGCGCCTCGACCACGGCGCCCTGCCGTGTGCAGGAGGCGGCCACCCAGGTCAGGCAGGTGGCGCCGACGGCGGCCAGCAGCCAGGGCAGCTCCGCCGTGCGCAGATGACGGAAGCCCTCGGCGAGCACGGAGCGGTGCTGCACGGCCACGACGGAGACCAGCAGGAGCGGCAGCAGGCACAGGATCTGCCTCAGGCGGCGGGCCGGGACGCGTCGGGGGAGTCGTCCCGGGGAGACACGGGTGCTTTCGGGGAGTTGTACCGCAGTCACATCGGGACAGGGTCCCCATGCCGTGCCAACTGCGGGTTGCGTCACCGGAGACGGAGGCTTACGTGCGGTCATCGAGTCCTTCGGGAAATCCTTCTGGCGGGGAGACGGCACACGGGGAACGGACGTGCCGGATGCCATTGTGCGGGGAATCGCGGTGTATGGGGGAGGTGCTGTGTGGGGGGTCACTGTGTGAGTGGCCACTCTTCGCGCCACTCTTCGCGGCTTGACCTCAAGAATGCTTGAGGTTCTAACGTCGTCGTCATGAGCATGGAGACCACAGCCTGGACGCAGCTCCAGAGCGTCATGAGCGCCCAGCAGGAGCGCCGCCCCCTCGCCCGTGCCACGCTGCGCCGCATCGGCACGTTCGCCCGCCCGCACCACCGCCGGATCGCCCGTTTCGTGGCGCTCGGGGTGCTCACCGCACTCCTCGCCGTCGCCACCCCCGTCCTCGCCGGCCGCGTCGTCAACACGATCGTGTCGGGCGGTGACGAGGGCACGGTCGTCCGGCTCGCCCTGCTCATCGCCCTGATCGCGGTCGCGGAGGCGGCGCTCGGCATCCTCGGCCGGCGGCTGTCGGCGACGCTCGGGGAGGGGCTCATCCTCGATCTGCGGACGGCTGTGTTCGATCATGTGCAGCGCATGCCGGTCGCGTTCTTCACACGCACTCGTACGGGCGCGCTGGTCTCCCGACTCAACAACGACGTCATCGGCGCCCAGCGCGCCTTCAGCAACACCCTCTCCGGAGTCGTGAGCAACCTGGTCACGCTGCTGCTCACCCTCGCCGTGATGCTGACCCTGTCCTGGCAGATCACTTTGCTCGCCCTGGTGCTGCTGCCGGTGTTCGTGATCCCGGCCCGCCGCATGGGCCGCCGGATGGCCGCCATGCAGCGGGAGGCGGCGGCGCTGAACGCGGCCATGGGCACCCGGATGACCGAGCGCTTCTCCGCCCCCGGCGCCACCCTGGTCAAGCTCTTCGGCCGGCCCGAGGAGGAGTCCGCGGAGTTCGCGGACCGCGCCGGCCGCGTCCGGGACATCGGTGTGAAGACCGCCATGGCCCAGTCCGTGTTCATCACGGCCCTCACCCTGGTCTCGGCCCTGGCCCTGGCGCTGGTCTACGGCCTCGGCGGCTGGTTCGCCCTGCGCGGCACCCTCGACCCGGGAGCCGTCGTGGCCCTCGCCCTGCTGCTGACCCGCCTGTACGCGCCGCTCACCGCACTCGCCGGCGCCCGCGTCGAGGTGATGAGCGCCCTCGTCAGCTTCGAGCGCGTCTTCGAGGTGCTCGACCTCAAGCCCCTGATCGAGGACAAACCGGACGCCCGAGAGGTGCCCGACGGCCCGGTCGCCGTCGAGTTCGACCACGTCCGCTTCGGCTACCCGTCCGCCGACAAGGTCTCCCTCGCCTCCCTGGAGGAGGTCGCCGCCCTCGACACCCGCGGCGGCACCGAGGTCCTGCACGGCATCTCCTTCCGCGCCGAACCCGGCCAGACCGTCGCCCTCGTCGGCTCCTCCGGCGCCGGCAAGTCGACGGTGGCCCAGCTGCTGCCGCGCCTGTACGACGTCGACGAGGGCGCCGTACGCGTCGGCGGCGTCGACGTCCGCGACCTGAGCGCCGGCTCGCTGCGCGGCACCCTCGGCATGGTCACCCAGGACGGCCACCTCTTCCACGACACCGTCCGCGCCAACCTCCTCCTCGCCCGGCCCGCCGCGACCGAGGAGGAGGTCTGGGACGCCCTGCGCCGCTCCCGCCTGGACGACCTGGTCCGGTCCCTGCCCGACGGCCTCGACACGGTCGTCGGCGAGCGCGGCTACCGGCTCTCCGGCGGCGAACGCCAGCGCATGACCATCGCCCGCCTCCTCCTGGCCCGCCAGCGCGTCGTCATCCTCGACGAGGCCACCGCCCACCTGGACAACACCTCGGAGGCCGCAGTCCAGGAAGCCCTCGCCGAGGCCCTGGAGGGCAGGACGGCCGTCGTCATCGCCCACCGCCTCTCCACCATCCGCGGCGCCGACCAGATCCTGGTCGTGGAGTCCGGCCACATCGTGGAACGCGGCACCCACGAGGAGCTCCTCGCCGCCGACGGCCGCTACGCCGAACTCCACCGGACCCAGTTCGCCCGCGCCCCGCAGGCACAGGCGCAGGACGCCGCCGTGGCGGCGAACGGGACGCACCGGGTCACCATCCCCACGTAGGGGTTCCGGCAGGGCTTCACCGCCGGGCACCTTTCAGGGGACGAGCTGCTCCTGATGCCCGCCGCGCCACTCGGTGAGCAGGACGGTGGCGTCGTCCTCCAGCGTGCCGTCGTGATGGTCCAGTACGGCTGCCATCAGGCGGCGCAGGGTCTCGTGGAGGGTGTGTCCGCCGGAGTGCTGACGGCGGACGAAGTCGATGAACCGGTCCCGGCCGAACCGCCTGCCGCGGGCGTCGCGCGCCTCGACGACGCCGTCGGTGTACATCAACAGGCGGTCGCCGGGCTGGAGTTGCTCGGTCCGCTGGTGCACGGGGAGTCCGAGGGCCGCGCCCATCGGGCCGGCCGGGGGACAGGTCAGTTCGGTGGTCCACCGGTTGTCGCGCAGCAGGATCGGCAGCGGGTGACCTCGGTTGGTCCACGTCAGCCGGCCGGTCGCGAGGTCCAGTTCGGCCAGGATGCCCGTGACGTAGCGGCTCGTGCCGAACTGCTCGACCAGGGTCTCCTCCACCTGCCGGCCGGTGCCGACGAGGGACGCCCCTTGGCGGCGGGCGTTGCGGCAGGCGGCGACGGCGACGTTGGCGGTGATCCCGGCCGTGGTGTCGTGTCCCATGGCGTCGAAGACCGCCAGGCGGAGCGTGCGGTCGGCCACGGCGTAGTCGAAGGCGTCACCGCCGAACTGGTAGGCGGGCTCCATCACGGCTCCCACGGTCGCGTCGTGCCCGGCGAAGGCGTTCGGCGGTGTGAGGTTCCACTGCATCTCCGCGGCCACGTTCATCGGCTCGGTGCGCACCAGGCGGGCGAAGGAGTCGCTGAAGGACCGCTTGCTCAGCAGCAACAGGGCGGTCATCGACGCCAGTTCGCGCAGTGCCCGACGTGTGGGTTCGTCGTCGCCGTCGGTGTCCGCCCGCAGCACACCCAGCCGTTCCACGCCGTCCGTGATGGCCACCCACCACCGGCGACGGTCCCGGGAACCGCCGGTCCGCTCCTGTTCGTTGATCAGGTCCACCCGCTGGTAGGCCTGGCCGGGCAGGCTGCCCTGGACGGTGTACTCCTGCCCGCCGCCACCGGCGTCCGGTCCCGTGCCGGTGAGCCGGCGCAGCACCGTCTCACGGATGTCCACGACGAGCACGGCCGTGTCGTGCATCCCGGCCGCGGCGGCGTGCCGGGCGATCAGGTCCGGAAGTTGCTCAAGGGTGACCGTGTGGCTGGCCTGCATCAGCCGTATCAGCGACGCTGCGGCACCCTCCGCCACGGTGTGAGCCTCCTTCCCGCTCGGGGGCCGGGTACCCGCACCCGGCCCCCGCACGCAGCTCCGTCGGGGCGGTGGGTGTGCGGCCTGCCGTGCCGGGCCACGCGCCCGCCGTCAGGCGCCCTCGTGGTCGGACGTGACCGTCGCCAGCACATCGGTGACAACGACCAGGGCGCCCTCGACCGGCCACCCGCCGTCCCCGTCGGTCACGGTGCCCGCCAGCCCGCTGGTGCCGGAGAGCCGCACGTCGTACGTCACCGGCTCCTCGCCCACCACCACGGTGGCGGCCTGCGGGCGGTGGCCGTCGGCCGCCGCGATCAGGACGTACGAGCCGGCGCCCGGCGTCGGCAGCGTGTACCGGCCGTCGGTACGGGCGAGGGTCCGGCCGAGCTGGCGCCCCGACAGGGAGATCAGCGTCAGGGTGGCACCGTCCACGCCCGCGCCTTTCGGGCCACGGACCTGGCCGCCGGTGGACGGCCCGGCCGGGGCGGTGGTCGGGTCCCCGCTTGCGACCGGGGCGTACGCCGACGCCCGCTTCCGGAGCCCTCCGGCGCCCACGAGCGCCAGTTCGCGCTGCGGCTGCGGCTGCGGCTGGGACGCCGTGGCCGCAACCTCGGAGTCCGCGCTCTCCCGCTCGGCCTCCGCGCGCAGGCCCTCGCCCTCGACGTCCACGTCGGGCAGGGCGCGGTCCAGCCACTTCGGCAGCCACCAGGCAGCCTTGCCCAGCAGGGCCAGGACCGCCGGGACGATGGCCGTCCGGACGACGAACGCGTCGGGAATCGGGCGCTGCCGGGGACTGGGGGTGGGGTTCACACGCCGAGAGGGGGGAGGACCACGGCGTCGAGGTAGGACCGGAAGAACGCCTGTGTCGGCGGCCGGTTCTCGATCATGGCGCAGGTGATGAAGGCACCGATCATCATGTGGGGCACGTAGTCCAGCGCGGAGTTGTCCGCCCGGACCTCGCCGCGGTCGACGGCGCGCCGGAGCACCCGGCTCAACTCGTCCACCTCCGGTTCGATGAGCAGTTCGCGGAAGGCCCGTCTGAGGTCCGGGTTGTGGTGCATGGCCATGACCAGAGCACGCATCAACGCGGAGCTCTCCTCCAGGTCGGTGTCGTCCTCGTGCGACAGCAGGGCGTAGAAGTCGCCCCGCAGCGACCCGGTGTCGGTGTCGGCGACGCCGCCGGGCTTGTGGTGGCGCATCGCCCGGGCGACCAGCTCGGCCTTGCCGCCCCACTGCCGGTACAGCGTCGCCTTGCTGGCTCTGGTGCGCGCGGCCACGGTGTCCATGGTCAGCGAGTCGTAGCCGACCTCCCGGAGCAGGTCGAGCACGGCCGCGTACAGCTCCGCCTCGCGCTCCGGTGTGATCCGACCGCGACGGGGTGCTGCGACCTCCGTCATCCCACTCACCTCCCGTGTGAACGAAACGGTTTCGTACGGACGGTTCTCATGTCCCCGACCTTACTCCGAAAACTACGAAAACGAAACCGTTTCGTACATGAGTCCGACAGGGGACCGGAACGACGTGAACGGGAGTGGCCCCGCCCGGATCCTTAGCCGGGTGTGCCCTGCCCCGAACTGAGCCCGTCGATCAGGAGGTCCCCGAGTTCGGAGAAGGCGTCGCCGGCGGTCAGGCCGGTGCGCTCGAGCAGAACCCCCGACTGGACCGCGTCGATGGTCACGGCCACGACCTGGGCGGCGAAGTGCCCGTTGAGCGCGCGGAAGACGCCCGCCCGCACGCCCTCCTCGATCATTTCGTGGACCCGTTGCGCGGCGGCGGCGGAGTTCTTGCGGTAGATCTGCGCCGTCGGTTCGTAACCGACCATGTCGTCGTAGAAGGCGTGGGAATGACGGCGCATGGCGGTGCCGACGCCGGCGAGGTAGACCCGGATGCGCTGCCTGGGGTCGGGCTCGGCCTGGACGGCCTGCTCGATCTCGGCCGTCGCCTCCCGGAAGAAGGCGCGGGTGACCGCCAGCACCAGCTGTTCCTTCGTGGAGGCCAGGCTGTACAGCGTGGCCTTGGAGCACCCCAGTCGCTGGGCGAGCTCATCCATGGTCACCGCGGTGAAACCCTCGGCCAGGATGATCGCCTCGGCCTGGCGCAGCAGTTCGTCACGCCGACGGGTGTCGACCACCCGCCTGCGCGCCGTTCGGCGCGGGCGTCGGTCACGCGAGTCAGTTGGGGCCGTCACCACAGCAGTCTCCCATGGGCGTCTCCCCCGGAAGCGGGAGTCTCCCCGGAAGCGGTGGGTGACTGTCGCGGCGGCGTTATCGGATCGAGGATCCGATGGAGATGCCGCCGTCCACGTCCAGGACGACGCCGGTGATGTAACCGGCCGCCTCGCTGGCGAGGAAGGCCGCGGCTTCGGCGATGTCCTCGGGCCGGCCGGTGTGGCGCATGGGGATCTTGTGGGTGAGTTTGTCGCGTGCGGGGCCGTTCATGGAGGCGAGCATGGGGGTCTCGATGAGGCCCGGGGCGATGGCGTTGGCGGTGATGCCGTGCCGGGCGCCTTCGAGGGCGAGGGTGCGGGTCATGCCGACGATGCCGGCCTTGGCGGCCACGTAGTTGGTCTGGCCGAAGTTCCCGCGCCAGGACATGGAGGAGAAGCTGACGATACGGCCGTAGCCCTGGCGTTTCATGGGGCCGAACGCGGCGCGGGCGCAGTGGAAGCCGCCGGTGAGGCTGACGTCGATGACCGCGTGCCAGTCGTCGTCGGTGATGTCCTCGACGCGGTTGTCGCGGATGATGCCGGCGTTGTTGATCAGCACGTCGAGGCGGCCCAGTTCGCCGGTGACGCCGTCGATCCAGGCGTTGACCCGGGCCGAGTCGGTCACGTCCACCCTGTCGGTGCGGAGTGTCGCGTCGGTGATGGTCTCGGCGGCGCGGGTGAGGGCCTGTTCATTGACGTCGGCCAGCGCGACCGCGGCGCCCTCGGCGGCGAACCGGGTCGCCATGGCGAGGCCGAGGCCTTGTGCGGCGCCGGTGATGGCGACGACCCGTCCCTGGTAGCGATTCACTTGGTGTCCGTTTTCGTGGTGGAGGGAGCGAGGAAGTCCCGCAGGGCGTCGGCCACCGAGCTCGCCGACCAGTTGTCGGCGAAGGTGGCCAGTTCCTCGCGCAGGGCCTGCTCGGGGGCGATCCCGTCGATCCGGTGCAGCAGCGTCTTGAGGCGTTGCTGGGCGGGGCTGTGGCGGTCGGCCAACTGGTGGCAGATCCGGGTGGCGGTGGCGTCGAGGTCGGCCTCGGGCACGATCGCGTGGATCCAGCCGGTGGGCGCGAACGCGGTCGCGGGCAGCAGTTCGCCGGTCAGCAGGAGCCAGCGCGACAGACCCCGGCCGACCGCGCCGGGCAGCCGGACGCTGGACCCGCCGGCCGGCACCAGCCGCCTCTGCAGATGGCCGTCGCCGATGAGCGTGGTGTCGGCGGCGACGACGACATCGCAGGCCAGCGCGAGTTCCAGGCCCCCGGCGACGGCGTGACCGTGCAGCACGGCGACCCATGGCTTCGGGCTCGCCGCGATACGGCTGAAGCAGGCCGAGACGTCGGTCAGGAAGCCGACCGGGTTGTCGCCGCGGTCGTCCAGCTCGAGGAACTGGTGGAAGTCGCCGCCGGCACAGAAGCTCGGCCCTCTGCCCGCCACCGCGACGACCGCGGTGGCGGGGTCGGCCCCGGCGCTGGTGATCTGCTTGTCCAAGGCCTCGATCAGGGTGACGTCGAGGGCGTTGCGCCGCTCGGGGCGGTTGAGCAACAGCCACCGGACGGGGCCGCGTTGCTCGACGATGAGGGGGTCCGAGTCGGTCACTGTGTCTCTCGTTCGGTGAGTTCGACCCGTCGGCGTCTGCGCAGCAGGTAGCGCTGGGTCTTGCCGCTGGGCGTCTTGGGCAGGGCGTCGATGAAGTGGATCGAGCGCGGGTAGGCGTGGGCGGCATAGCGGGTCTTGACCAACCGCTGGAGTTCGGCGGCCAGTTCCGGTGAGCCGTCGCCGCCGTCGCGGAGGACGACGTACGCCTCGATGACCTCGCCGCGGACGTCGTCGGGTGCGCCGATGACACTGCACTCCACGACCGCGGGATGCTGGACGAGGACGCTCTCGATCTCGAACGGCCCGATCCGGTAACCGGCCATGATGATCACGTCGTCGTCGCGGGAGGAGAAGAAGAAGTCGCCCTCGGCGTCGACCCGCCCGGCGTCGCCGGTGAGGTAATAGCGGCCGTCGGGGGTGAACTTGGAATGGCTCTGCCCGGGAATCTGGTAGTCGCGGAAGGTCATCAGCGGGCTGGCCGCCACGTCGATCGCGACCCGTCCGAGCACGCCCGGTCCGGCGGGCTCGTCCTTCTCGTCGGCCAGCACGGTGAGGCTCCAGCCGGGCACCGGCCGGCCCATCGATCCCGCCTTGAGGGGGCGGGCGAGTTCGGGATGGTGGTGGTTGGCCAGGGGCATCCCGACCTCGGTCTGCCCGAAGTGGTCGTGCACGGCCAGGCCGAGCGCGGCGCCGGCCCACTCGTTGACCTCGGGAGTGAGGGGTTCACCCGCGCTGGAGGCCCGTCGCAGGCACAGCCCCGGCGGTACCGGCACCGACGAGGAGCGCAGCCCCCGGTACACGGTCGGCGCGGCGGTGAAGTCGGTGACCCGGTGGTCGACGAGGGTGCGCCAGGTCGTCTCGGCGGAGAACCCGCCGGACAGCAGCAGGCTGGGGATGCCGGCGGCCATCGGGGCGAGGACGGCGGCGTACAGCCCGTAGGCCCACCCGGGGTCGGCGGCGCACCAGTAGCCGCTGTCCCGGGTGACGCCGAGACCGTACTCCAGATAGATCTGCCATCCGGCGATGTAGGAGACGGGGTGGATGACCCCCTTGGGCTTGCCGGTGGTGCCGGAGGTGAACATGTGCACCAGGGGTCCGTCGCCGCTGGTGGTGACGGCGGGCACCGGCTCCGGTGACGCGGCCGCGACGAGGTCGGCGAGGAGGAGGTCGCCGTGCGAGGTGCCGGTTCCGGTCACGACGACGCGGCGCCGAGGATCGTCCGGCAGGTCGGGACCCGGATCGAGCTTGTGGCGCTGGTCCGGGTCGACGACCACCACGTGCGCACCCGCGCCCTCCAGGCGCAGGGCGATGGCCTGGGGTGCGAACGCGGTGAACAACGGGACGTAGACCGCGCCGAGCCGCCAGATCGCGAGGATGACGGTGACCAGGTCGGTGCTCTTGCCCATCAGGGTCGCCACCCGGTCACCCGGCCCGACCCCCAGCCCCTGCAGCGCCCGGGCGTACCGGTGCGAGTTTGCGGCGAGATCGCCGTACGACAGGGTGGAAGCCTTGCCGTCGCTGTCGACCACGGTGAACGCGACGCGGTCGGCGGGGTGCCGGTCGCACAGCAGCCCGGCGACGTCGAGGGAGGGAGCCGCGAAGGTCGCGGTCAGCTCGGCGACCCGGTCCGCGGCGCTCACGACCGGTCCTTGCGGTCGATGACCGGCAGCACCAGACGGCTGGGGTGGTTCGGCCCGTGATGGATGTGGTTGATCGCGGGGATCATCTGCTCCTCGCCCTCGTGAGCGATGACGCCGCCGGTGTTGGTGTTGCGGTCGTAGCGGGGGAAGTTGCTGCTGGAGACGTCCACGCGGATGCGGTGACCGGGCAGGAACACATTGGAGGTGCCGGTCATGTCGACGGTGATCTCGTAGACCCTGCCGGGCTCCATCAGTTCTTCCGTGGCCAGGCCGCCCCGGTAGCGGGTGCGCAGGATCCCGTCACACAGGTTGATCGCCCTGCCGTCGGGAAAGACGTCGACGAGCTTGGCGGTGAAGTCGGTGTCCACCGCCGACGAGGAGACGAACAGGGTCAGGCTGACCGGGCCGGTGACCTCGACTGCCTCATCGAGCACGGGAGTTGCGAAGCACAGAACGTCCTCGCGGGCGGCGACCGTCCGCTGGTCGACCGGGCCGCAGAACCCCGGCGTCACCGGCATCGACGCGCCACCGGCCGAGGGAACCGGGCGGCGCGGGTCGTAGAGGTAGGTCTCGTGCCCGGTGTCGGCAGGCGCCTCGGGGGTCAACAGACCGTCGCCGTCCGCGGTGTTGGCGTGACCGGTGCTCGTGAGGTGGAGGTCGGTCCACCTCGTGTCGGGCAGCGGCCAGGCCTGCTCGTCGCGCCACTGGTCGATGCCCATCACGAAGATCTTGACCGGCGCCACGCCGTCCAGAGCGGTGGTGTCGCCGCGCAGCCAGTGGTCGAAGAACTTCACGTGCAGGTCCGTCAGGCCCATCATCTGGGCGTCGGCCGGCGGGCCGAAGGAGCGGTCGGGGTAGACACCGCTCGCGGACAGGTGGTCCCACGGACCGACGATCAGCCGCTGCCCCTCACGCGCCTGGGCGGTGCCCGCCTTCTGGCGTGCGGTGGTGTAGGTGCGCAGGGTCTGCCCGATGTAGAGGTCGTACCAGCCGCCGATGTTCAGCGCCGGGGCGGTGACGTTCTTGAGCTCGGGCGTGAGTTCCATGGCGTCCCAGTACGCGTCGTGGGAGGGGTGGGCCATCCAGTCGTCCCACCATTTGCCGTACGCCGCCAGGACCGGCACCTCGGCCGTCGGCAGCACGTCGTTGAGAGCCTCCGGGGCCAGGAGAGCCTGACCGAGCTGCTGCACCTGGTCCACGGCCACGGAGCCCTCGCCGGCCGCCAGGGACCGCTGGGCGTCGGCCGTGTACATCATGGCGTTCCACATGGTGAGCAGGCTCAGCGAGAGGGCGCCGCCCGGGGAGTACCAGGGTGCCTCGTAGTTGTCGATCGAGGTGTAGGCCGGCGCGATCGCCTTGAGGCCCGGGGCGCCGGTCACGGCGGTCTCCCACTGGACCATCCCGAGGTAGGACGGCCCGTACATGCCCACCGTGCCGTCCGACCACGGCTGCTTGGTGATCCAGGCGACGGTGTCCTCGCCGTCGTGCCGGTCCGCCATATGAGGAACGAACTCGCCCTCCGAACGGTGGGTGCCCCGGCAGTCCTGCACCACCAGCGCGTAGCCGGCCTCCAGCAGAGCCAGGACGTTGGGCAGCGCGCCCTGGCCGAGGATGGCCGAGTCCTTGCTGTACGGCAGGCGCACGAGCAGCGTCGGAGCCGTTCCCTCGGCCGGACGCCACACGTTGGCGGCGAGGCCCACGCCGTCACGCATCGGGACCCGGACGTCTATGTCGTACAGGTGCTGCATCGGTGCTCCTCGTCGAGCAGGCGGGGGTGCCAGGATGTGGGTACGTTAAGAGGTACGTTCGTACCCTGTCAATTACCCAGACATGGGGAAGCGGGGTCCCGCTCCCCGCGGGAGCGGGGTGATGTTCGTGGACGGCCTTCGGGTCAAAGGCGTGCGCGTGTACAGTGAGGAACGCCCTTGACCTGCACAAAGCGGGCAGGGAGCCGTCTTCTAGGAGTGCTGATGCTGCGCACTATGCACAAGTCCAAGATCCACCGGGCCACCGTCACCCAGGCCGACCTGCACTACGTGGGATCGGTGACCATCGACGCGGATCTCCTCGACGCCGCCGACCTGCTGCCCGGCGAGCTCGTCCACATCGTCGACATCACCAACGGCGCCAGGCTGGAGACGTACGTCATCGAGGGCGTACGCGGCTCGGGCGTCGTCGGCATCAACGGCGCGGCGGCGCATCTCGTGCACCCCGGCGATCTGGTGATCATCATCAGTTACGCTCAGATGACCGACGCCGAGGCGCGGGAGTACGAGCCCCGGGTCGTGCACGTGGACCGCGACAACCGCATCGTGGCCCTGGGTGCCGACCTGTCCGAGCCGGTGCCGGGCTCCGACCAGGAGCGCAGCCCGCAGGCCGTCCCGGCCTGACCCACCGACCCTCGACGGCCCGCACGGCCTTCGGAGCAGGAGCGTGTCCATGAGCGACATCGAGATCCGTGACGACCGGGCGGCGGGCCGCCTGGAGGCGGTCGACGGCGGCGAAGTCGTCGGCCACATCGAGTACTTCGTCCTCGACGCCCCCGCCACCGCGCTCGTCCCCGTCCACACGATCGTCGAACCCGCCCACGAGGGACAGGGCATCGCCGGCTCCCTGGCACGCGAGTTGTACGCCGGGGCCGAGCGCGAGGGAGTCGCCGTCGCCCCGCTCTGCCCCTACGTCGTCAAGTGGGCCGAACGCCACCCCGACGAGGCTCCGGCGGCGGACCCGGCGCTCCTGGACGCGGCCGAGCAGTGGCTGCGGGAGCACCCCGGGCGGTTCTGAGGCACGGGCGGTTCTGAGGGGCCGGGCGGTTCTGAGGCACCAAGTGGCTCTGAGGCACCGGGCCGCCGTCGGGACCGCACGCCGTACGGCCCGGCCGGGCCGGCCACTTCACCCGCCCGGGTGAGTGCCCGCGGCGCCGTCGGGTACGCGGGGGAGTAGTCCAGAGCCGACGTCGACCGACTGGCCGGAGGACACCATGACGAACCCGTACCCCGACCCCGTCCACCCGGGACCGACACCCGGACCGGAACCACAGCCTCCCGAGCCGGCCCCGGTCCCGACCCCCGAGCCGCCGCCGGGCCCGGAACCGACCCCGCCCGCCCCACCGAGCCCGCCTCCCGGCCCCGGCCCGGTACCGAATCCCGACCCGTCCCCGATCCCGCCGGGGCCCGAGCCGGTGCCGAGCCCTGAGCCGGGGCCGCCGCTCAGGTGATGTCGTCCTCGGGGTGGGGCCCGCCCGAGCCGCGTGTGTAGGGGAAGGTCAGCACGAAACCGACGACGGGCGGCACGGGGGCCTCGGCGCCTTCGACCGGCGGGGCCACGGGATAGATGGTCAGCAACGGCTGATCCGGGCGCCGTACCGCGCGCATCGCGTGGGTCGAGGGCCGGGCGGGGCTCCGGTCGGGAGCGGACGCGGAGCGGGTCAGTTCCAGCGCGGCGGCGTACTGCTCCACGTCGAGGTCCCCGAACTGATCGGCGGGACTGAGCAGCCGCCGCACGGTGTAGGCGCCCGGACGGTCCGGGACGACGGGACGGCGGACGACCGGCCCCACGACATGACCGGCCACCCGGACGCTCTCGGACGCCCCCGCCTTCCTCACCAGTTGGACCGCCCAGCGGGTCAGCTCCCCGCGTGCCGCGCAGCGGCGTACGTACGCGCACACCAGGTCGAGCTGCTTGCGGTCGGGACGGGTGTGCGGGCGGTAGACGTCGAGGAACTCCTGAAGAACCGTCTCCGGGGGTACGTCCATCCACAGCAGGTTCCGGCCTGTGTGGGAGAGAGGGTCGGAGCCCGGGTGGTCGAGGACGTGGACAAAGTTCTCCAGGGCCCGGAAGTTGTGGTGCAGCAGGGCGGGGGACAGGCCGAAGCTCAGGGTCTCCACAGAGGTGCCGGAGAAGTCCCCGGCGGCTCTGCGCGGCCCCGCCGGGCGCAACCGTAGGGCGGACTGCCGGGGAGTGACACCGAGGTCGGCCATGTCCCGGAGGTCCTGGAACTGCTCGTCGGCGACGGTGATGAGGTGTTCGTAGATGCCGAGGATGTCGGATGGCGCGTAGAGGCGGCGCTCCTTGCCACCAACGCCGTCGGACCAGTGATTCGAGTGCACCAACATCGCGTAGTCGTTCGACGAGCGCAGCTGGTAGCTGACGGCGAGCCCGTCCCTCAAGTCAGGTGGCACCCGAGGGCCGCAGATGGCCACGACACCGGGGCTCATGGCCATGCCCGGGGTGTCGTCGCTCACCCGTACGACCATGAGTCCATGCACCGCGTCTGTGAGATGCGCGGACACCTCGGCCCACGACACGGTCCTAGGGTCCGAGAGCCAGAGGTGCGCGAGGTGGTCCCTCAGCCGCAGAGCACGGTCGCTTTCCTGGTCCCGCAGGCTGTCGGCGAGGAAGTGGACGCGCGCCTGCACCTGGTGGCGCACGCGCTGCTGGACAGCGGCGAAGTTGCTGACGTACACGAGCATGCAGTCGGGTGCCGGGCTCCTTCTCCGGGCCCGGCGGGCGGCGCAGGCCAGTACGAAGGTGTCGATCGCCTCGCACAGGGAAGCGGGCAGATCCTCGGGCGGGATGTGGTCGGGGCGATGGCGCGTGGGCATCCACGTCTCGTAGTCGGTCACCCTACGAGTCGAAGTCCCGAGAGCCGGCCGAGGGCCGAGGTCGTCCGACGGGGTCGGCAGGTGATAGATGAAGTGCTCCGGGAACAGCGCCGGATGATCGAAGGCGTCCAGGACGGGCAGAAAGGGCGCGTACTGCACGTAGGCGGTCTTCGTGAAACCGCCCACCAGGCGGTACACGCTGTCGTCGGTGGCCGACACCCTGGCTTTCCCCTTCAGGGGGGTGTCGGTGAGGTCGATGACGAGCAGCGGACGCGCGGCGACTGGGCTCACGTGGGCGAGCCAGTCCCGCAGACCCTTGACGACTCGCCGGTTCTTCTTGATCACGAAGACCAGCGGGACGGACTCCGTCGGAGGCGGCAGCGGAGCCTTGAACGGGGAGAAGTCGTCGTTCTGTGTGGTGAGGGAGAGGATGTCACGAAGGTCCGCGTTGCCCAGCAGCCACTCGTCGACCCGGCTCTGTGTCTGGCGCCGTTCGGCATTGGTAGGGCCGGTGAGCACGATGATGGCTCCATAGCCGGCGTCGACGGCCTTGGCGGCCAGGCCGATCGCGTGGGCCGTCCTTCCCGTCCCCGCCGGTGCGACGACCAGGCCGGAGCGGTGCCAGGAGCCGGCGCGGAGCGGATCCTCGAGGCGAGAGAGCACGTCGTCCGTGGTCGCGCCGAGGCGGTGCCTCTCGTCCGGCGGCCAACCTCGCTGCGCGAGATGGTCGCGAAGGCGCTCCCAGAACACCCACTCCCGTGAGCTCCTGGACTCGCTCAGCCACGGTTCATGGCCGCTGGGGTCGTCCAGGCTGACGGGCGACGCGGCGACTTCGGGTTTCCCCACAGGGATCTCCGCCGCCGGGCTCTCCACCGCCAGCCCCAGCAGTACCAGCGTCCGCGACAACGCCACCCCCAACGGCGTCGCCTCCGCGGCGATCCCTTCCCCGCCGTCCCCGCCGCCCGCCCCCTCCGCCACGGCCGGCAGCCGACGTAGGCCGTCGTGGCCCGACGCGAGGTGATGGCTCAGGGTCCGGCTCAGCCGTAGGGCCTCGTGCTCGGGCAACTCCTGTTCCAGGCGGGCTCGCACCTGTGGGGACGCCCGCAGTACCACCGGGCCGGCCGACTCGGCCTCCAAGGCGAACACCCCGGAGCTCACCACCTCGGCGACATCGGCGGTCGTGGCGTCGGGAACGTGCTCCGCGCGCAGCACGTGCAGCATGTCCAGACTCAGCCGGTCGAAGGGCGAGCACAGCACGGCGAGCCGGGCCGCGGCGGGCGAAGCCGTCCGCAGGAACCGTTCCGTGCGTGCCTCGGCCCGTCCGTGGGTCGGCGACTCCTGACGGCCGACGGCCTCGGGCCGCCCCGCGGCCGGTACCAGCGCCGCGGAGCAGCCGTCGGGCGCGGCGAGCATCACGGCCCGGGACCAGCGGCCGAGGGAGTGCGGGGAGAGGGAGAGCACGGGCACGGGCAGCCAGCGGTCCCGGGGCAGCAGAGGGGGCGGCCGGAAGTCGAGCCCGGCGTTTCCGGCGCCGGGGACCTGCTGGGTGACGCGTACGGTCGGCAGGTCCAGGCCCGTGCGGCGCCACAGCTTGGGCGGCAGCGGGTTGAGCAGGGCGACCGGCGTGCCGCGCGCCCAGCTGCGCACCTGCCGCCAGATCTCCGGTTCCCGCCAGGCAGGGGCGGCGCAGTCCGAGACGACGACCACCAGACGCCGCCCGTCGGGCGCCCCGAGCTGACCGGCCGACGCCGACCGGCCCTCGGGGTCGGTCAGTTCGCCGCCCGAGGCCGGGCGGAAGGGGCGGACCTGGAGGGTGCGGAAGGCTCCGAGCCGGTCCAGCACGCCGGTGAAGGCGTGCACGGTCTCGCGCCAGACCTGCATCGAGGGCGAGTCGTCGACGACGAGCACGAGGTCGAACCAGCGCTCGGGCGCCGGAGCGAAGACCGGGATCAGCTCGCCGCTGCGGGCGTAGGCGTCGACGGTCGCGGGCACGTCGAGGGCACGGTCCCGGCCGGTCCGCCAGGACCGTTTCCAGGGACGCAACGCCCTCGTCAGCTCCAGGGCGTGCGGCAGCGCCGACGCGCGCGGGAGGGCCACCGCGTGGCCGGTGACCCGCGTGCCGGAGCCGGGGAGGCGTTCGTGGAGCGTACGGGCGGGCCCGCCCTCGGCCTGCCGCGAGGGAGCGGGCGGCTGCTCCGTGCGTGGCTCGGGGACGGTGCGAGGGCCGGTTGTCCCGGTGGGTGCCGGGGCGGGCGGGGCGGCATCGGGCTCGGACGCGTCGGCCGGCGTGGAGGCCGCCCTCGATGCCAGCCAGAGGGCTTCGGCGAGGGCCGTCGCGTCCAGGTGGGGGGCCACCGCGCGGAGCGTCGAGACGGCCTCGTCCAGTGCCCGGACCGGGTGATCCTCAGGCACGCGAGAGCTCGCGCAGGATGAGTTCCCTGACGTCGTGCGCGGTGGCCTCTTCGGGGGCGTGCGCGCCGGTCAGTACGTGGACGGCGTTCAGCAGCTGGTCGACGGCGAGGCTCTCGCCCGCCCGGAGCCGCTCGACGAACTCGGCGACGAGCGCGTCCACGGGAGCGGAGTGCTCCTGTGTGACCTCCAGGTGGGCGGCCACCACCCGGCGCAGGGACTCGGTGGTCGGTTCCGGCATGGTGAAGCGGATACAGCGCCGCAGGAAGGCGGCCGGGAAGTCGCGCTCGCCGTTGCTCGTCAGCACGATGAAGGGGAAGTTGTCGCACTGGACCCGGCCCTTGAGGATGGCGTGCCGGTCGTCGCCGCCCCATTCCCGGACCTCCACGACGTCCTCCTGATGGCGGGCCAGCTCCGGGATCTCGAACTCGCCGCGCTCCAGTACGTCGAGGAGGTCGCTGGGCAGGTCGAGGTCGCTCTTGTCGATCTCGTCGATCAGCAGGGCACGCGGATGCGGGGTCGGCAGCAGCGCCGTGCCCAGCGGCCCCAGCCGGAGGAAGGGTCCGATGTCGTCGGCGTCACCCGTGCCCGCCAGCCTCTGCGCGTGGATCCGGCCCAGCGCGTCGTAGCGGTACAGGGAGTCCAGCAGCGTGCTGCGGGAGGTGATGTGCCAGCGCAGCGGCTCACCGAGTTTCAGCTCGGCCGCCACCTGCTCGATCACCGTCGACTTGCCCGACCCCGGAGCACCCGTCAGGAGCAGCGGCCGGCGCAGGGCGAGGGCGGCGTTGACCGCTTCGACCAGGCCGGGCGGCGGCTGGAACCGCTCGTGCCGGGGCCGACGGGGAAAGCTGCGCCAGGGCGGCGGGTCACCGAGGTCCACGTCCCGGGGCTTGCCGTCGCCGACGTAAAAGGGGGTCCAGGTCATACCGTGCTCTCTCCATCGGCCAAGTCGTTGTCGAACCAGTCGCAGAAGTCCAGCCACTCCTCGTCGAGCCACACCGACCGCAGCAGCGCGAGATCGCAGTGGCCCTCCGGTGCTCCGTCCCGCTCCCCGCCGTGCCGCCACGCGGTGCGGTAGGCGGCGCTGAACTCACCCGGGAGCCGGTCCCAGTGGCGTTCCACACCGGCGCGCGAGCCCGGCGGGAGGCTGCCGGGCGCGTGCGGCCACAGCACGATCGGTGCGAAGGCGAGCAACGGCTCCAGGACCTCCTCCAGCCGGTCCGGACGGTGACTCAGTGCCAGGGCGCGTTCGTACCAGCCGTTCTCCAGCTTCGCCGTCAGCTCCTCGGCGCGGCCGGTCGCCTCCTCGTCGAGCCAGTCCAGCGGTGCGCCGGTGTCCGACTTCATCGCGGCCAGCCGTTCCCGGGCGAGGTCGTTGATCCACCCGAGATGGGCCTGCGGGTACAGCCGCTCGCTCCACCTCAGGACGATGTCGTACCGCACTCCCAGGCGGGTGCCGAACCGGGTCTCCTCGGGACGCCAGCGGGCCAGCAGCGGTGCCGGTGCGGCGATGTCCACGCGCTTGAGCTGTGCACCGGTGCACCGCGCCTGTCGGGCGGCCCAGCGCAGGACGGCCACGAACCGCTCCTCGACGCCGGACTGTGTGGGGGAGCAGTCGAACTCCTCGTGCGCCAGGGACGTGTTGCGGTCGAGCAGCCAGACCTGGAGGGTCTCCGGCCAGTCGTCGGCGACGGCGGCGTGCAGACTGATCACCAGGCGCAGCCGGCCCTCGGCGTTGCGCAGGGCCTGTGCGGCGAACGCGTCGTTGAGCTCCACACCCGCGTCGAGCGCCGTGGCCCACGACGACAGCCGGGGTGTGGTGCGGTCGAGACCGTCCTCGGTGGCGAGCGCGGCGACGAACGCGGCCAGCGGTGCCATGGAACCGGTCCCCGTCCGGGGAGCACGCAGACGAAGGAACTCCACGCAGTCACGCAGCAGTTCGCCGCCGCTGGTCCGAGGGGCGGCACTGCCCGCGGCAGCCCGGAAGGCGCGTCTGAGGCGGTCCGAGGTCAGGGGAGCGCCGGGCCAGGAGCGGAGCAGGTCGGTGGTCCGCACGGTGTCCGACAGCCGGTCGAGCACCCGCGCCGCGTGCGCGGGAGCGTGGGGGAGCGCGGCCGGGGCGCGCAGGGCCTGTCGTATCCGTTCCAGGTCCGCGAGGGTGGCGGGGGGAGCCGACGGGACCGTCTCGCCGAGCGGTTCCAGGGCCCACCGCAGTTCCTCCGCGCCGAGCGGCCCGAGGAGCGGTCCGCCGCCCGCCGTGTGGCGGGTGTTGCGCGCGAGCCAGGGACGGGGTCCGATCGCGCCGTCCGCGATCACGTAGTGGGCGGCGGTGTGGACCGCCGCGTTGACGGTGTCGCACACCACCTCGGCCGACAGGAACTCGCCCGCGCCGGGCACTCCTTCACGCAGGACCCGGACCAGCCCGCGCGAGAAGGCCAGACCGTGGGCGTCCTCGGTGACCCCCACGGACATCAGGAGCGACAGCCGGGTGAGCCCCTGGCGGACGCCGGCGCCGAGCAGGGCGAGGTCCGGGGCGGCACCGCCCGCCCGGCAGGTGTCGACCACCGCGACGACGCCCTCCACGTCCTGGGTGTCCAGGGCCTGGGTGAGGAGGTCACCCAGGTTGACGACCGTGGTCGGGGTGTCCTGCCGGGAGTCGCTCGCCATGAAGGACAACCGGGGTACTTCGCCCAGCGTGGTGCCGTGCCCGAGGAAGGCGAGGACCAGGACGGCTCGGGCCTCGCCGGCGCGTTCCGCCGCGTCCCGGACCGCCTTCTCCACCTGGGTCTGCATGACGTCCGGGCCGGACAGCAGCGAGCAGATCCCGGGCGGGGCCTCCTCGCAGTCGCCCACCCAGCGCTCCAGCAGGGCGGCGTGGAGGGAGTGCGCCACGTCCTCCAGGCCGTCGAGCGGGCCGAGATCCTGGCACTGCGGTGCGATCACCAGCAGATGGCGGGGCGTGGACGACGGTGTCATACGACCGTGACGGCTTCGAGCGCCTCGACGATCGGCCCGGCCACGGCCGGCTGCGCCAGGTACGTGGCGGCGGGGTGCACCCAGGCGCCGTCGGAGTCCACCCGCCTGCTCACCGGTGCCACCGCGGCGGCGTTCGCCGCGACGCACCGTTCCAGTTCGGGCCGGCCGACGATGAAGTCGTCGCGGTCCCAGAAGGTGAGCCAGCGGCCGACCCCGGCGGGGACGTGCAGCGGCTGCGGACGCATCCGGGCCCGGACCACCGCCCGCATCCCGATCGGCGAGCCCACCGTGACCAGCAGCGGCACCGGGCCGGTGTGTTCGTGCAGGGCCTCGAACGCCACCACGCTGCCCAGGGAGTGCGCCACGACGACGGTGGGACCGGCGGGGTCGAGCCGTGCCAGGACCCGGTCCCGGATCCGGCGGTCGATGCCCAGCCCGGCGGCGTCGACGTGCCCGCGCCGGAGGTAGTCGGTGACCTGCCCGAGGTGACGCACCATCACCCGGCCGCTCGCCCAGCCGCCCAGCGTCCGCAGCCCGCGCAGCGCCATGAGCGTGTTCGCGCCGATGATCACCTGCCGCAGCGCGTTGCCGGCACCCTGCTGCTGCCCCTCCGGGGCGATCTGCGCGCGGGCCCGGCGCAGCACCTGCTCCTCGCGCTCGTCCCGCGGGTCCGCGAGACGTTCGTCGACGGCGTCGAGGAGCAACTCGGCGACGTCGGCGTCCGCCGAGGCGTTCTGGGGGAACAGATCGCCGTAGTAGGCGAACCGCACGTCCACGGACCCGTCGAGCAGCTCGGCCACCCGCCGGGAGTGACCGGCGGCCCGCGCGCCGTCGGCCAGGGCGCGCAGCCACTGCGCCTTCTCGGCATCGGCGTCACGCGGCCCGCCCACCCCGTGCACGAAGACCAGACGCGGCGTCATCGATTCCCCCCACAGCCCCCGAAACCCCGTCACCCGGCGATCACAGCCGGGCGAGTGGCGAGAATATCAACGCCACGGCACGGCAGGACGCCGTTCACCGGCAGAGGCGCGGGGGGTGGGGGGGGGGGGGGGGGGCGCCCCCGGAGGTGAGCGGCTGGCGGTCGTGTGCAACACGGGGGGTTCTCCCGAGCGGGAGCTGACGTATCTGACCCTGCTGCAGCGGCAGCGGGCCGCGGCGGTCGTCCTGACCGGCGGGGCCGTGGAGGA
>NZ_JAIHON010000014.1 GCF_021173675.1 Streptomyces lincolnensis
TCAGGAGGTTGACCGTCAGGTCCAGGCGCTGACGCGGCGCGTATCCGTACAGGGCCGCGGGCCGAAGGGCCAGGGCGGTCATCGCCCCCGCGGCCTCGCCGCGCACGATGTCCTCGGCCCGCGCTTTAGTCTCGCCGTACACCGTGATCGGTTTCAGGGTGGACGTCTCGTGCACCGGCCCGTCGTTCGCGATCCCGTAGACGCTGGCGGACGAGACGAGGACGAAGCGTTCGGCTCCTGCCCTGCGCGCGGCGGTGACGACGTTGTGCGTCCCCGTCACGTTCACCTCCTGGGACAGCAAGGGGTTCAGGGCGCAGCTGGGATCGTTGGCGATACCGGCGAGGTGGATCACGGCGTCGGCGCCGGAGGCCCACCGCTCTACGGGGGCCCGGTCCCGGACGTCGGCCCGGTGGACCTCCAGCAGCGGGTGGGCCGCGAGGGTGTCCTCGCCGAACAGCAGCAGGTCCAGCACGCGGGTCCGGTAGCCCCGGGCCAGGAGCATCGGCACGAGCACGCTGCCGACGTAGCCGGCGCCCCCGCTCACGGCAACGGTGGTGAGGCCGTCGCCGCGTCGCATCACAGTTCCCTCTGCAACCGGGTCGAGGAGCGCACCAGCGGGTCGTCGGAGAACCGCACGGCCCCGCCGTATCCGGCGACCACCGCCTGCTCGGCCACGAAGCGGGCGTCGTCGGACTTGGTGTCCCGGTATTCGGCCCCTCTGATGTAGACGTCCGGCTTGAGCAGGCCGAGCAGTTCGACGGCGGTGGGGACATGGCTGGGTACGACGAAGTCCACGCATTCGAGTTCGGCGACCCATTCGATGCGCTCGGCGAGAGTGAACAGGGGACGGCCCGGTCCCTTGTTCACATGGGCGTCCGCCGTCACGGCGACCACCAGGATGTCGGCCAGTGTCCTGGCCTCCTTGAAATGGCGCAGGTGCCCCAGGTGGACCAGGTCGAAGCAGCCCTGGCTGAGGGCGACGCGTCGTCCGGCGGCGCGGGCCGGTGCCAGCACGCGTACCAGGTCGCGCGGCTCGCGGATCTTGTCCGGGCGGGTGGCGGCCGTCCGCGCCGAGGCCGGGAGGCCGGGCGGTGCGGGATGATTCACGATGGGCTCCTCCGTCGGGGTGCGGGGGACTGCAGCAGAACGGCCCGGCCGGGCAGTGAGGCACAGGTGGCGGCGGCGATGTCGCGCTGCAGCGCGGTGAGCGGATCGCCGTCCTCGGCCGGCAGCCAGGCCAGGACCCGGGCCCGCGGATCGCCGGCCACGGCCTGATAGCTGTGGTGGTTCCAGGCGCTGCCCCTGTGGAACTCCGTGCGGACGCCGAGCCGGCAGGGCAGCGCCTGCCTCGTCCGTCGCATCGTCCGGGTGGCGTCCGAGGCGCTCTCGTAGGTGACGACGTGCAGGACGCCGTCCCCTCCGAGCCCGCGCAGTAAGGGGGTCACGTGTTCCGCCGAGCCACGCGGGTCGACGTATGCGGGCCTGGGCCGGATGGTGCCGACGAGTCGCTTGTAGCGGTCGACGGCCGGATGCTCGGCGAACTTCAGCCCCAGCCGCACGCCCAGGCAGGCGGTGAGCGCGCAGACCGCGTAGAGCCGTGCCATCAGCCTCGCCGGCTCGGTCAGGTCCTCGGGCAGGGGCGGTGGCCCTACCACGGTCTCGTCCGGTGCCGCTCCGGGGCCGACCTGCCAGTGCGGTCCCGGTCTCTTCGGAGCGCTCTTGCCGCCGAGCGCCTGCCGCAGCGCCTGGAGTGCGAAGAGGTCGAGACCGCTCGGCTCCGCGTCCTGTTCCCTGTTCTGCTGCGCGTCCTGTTCCGCCTCGGTGAGGCGCAGCCGCGGGTACGGCTCGCCGTCCACATCGCAGGCCGTCGCGGCGGCCCACCTCCCCAGGTGCTCGGTCACTGTCGTGAACTGTGCGTAGGCGTCCTCCAGGGCATCGCCGTGGACGGTCGCCATGGCCAGGAGGAAGGGTGTGCTCAGCGGCGCCCCGAACAGCGCGGTGGTCGGGGCTTCCGGCAGGAGGCTCATCCGCGCGCCCTCCAGCCGTACCGGTGTGAGGCGCGTGCGCGCTCCCAGTACGGCGGCCAGGCGCACGGTCTCCAGGGTCCGGCCGGACTCGGAGGCCACCACGAGCGCCGCGGGCCGCGGCAGTTCGGCCACCCTGGGCGCGTCGAGCCTGTCCAGGACCCGCAGACGGTGGCCGGCGTCGGCCGATTCGGCCACGGCACGGGCCGCGAACGCCCAGCCGCCGGTACCCACCAGCAGCAGCGTCCCTGGCCGGGCGGGCCGGGGGCGGACCTCCCGCAACACCTCCCGCAACACCGCGTCGACGCGGGGCCAGGGCGGTGGCAGTACCCAGCCGAGCCGGGGGCTGCCCTCGACCGCGGCGAGTGCGGCCACCCGCCCGGCGGCCCCGTGGCGCACCCCGGCCGCCGCGTCCCGCACCGCTGCCCACAGACCGGTGGCGGTGCGCGGGCCGGAATCCCTCAACGATTCCACGGGGGTTCCTTCCGTACGACGTGGCCGGTGAGGGCGAAGTCGATGACCACGCGCAGCGCGGGAGTGGCGTGCAGCGTGCCGGTGGCGAGGAGTTCCGCCGCCGCGTCCGGCACCGCCTCCAGCGAGACGGTGTGGGTGATCAGCCGGTCGAGAGCCATGGCGGAGGGGCCACGCTCCTCGCACAGGGTCACGGCGGTACGGAAGTCGTCCGCCCGTCCGCCCCGGTTGCCGGTGAGGGTCGCGCGCCGTCCGGTCGGTGCGGTGACCTCCTGTGCTCGCGCTGCCGCACGGACAGCGCTCACGTCCACGCCGTCGCCTCCCTGGACCGTTAGCGTGCGGCCCGCCGGAAAGCCTCCGAACATGTGCAGGACGCCGCCGTCGGCGAGAGCGGGCCAGAGCGCCTCGACCACATCGGGCCCGACTCCACCGCCGACCGCCACCACCATGGCGTCCACTCCCCCGTCGCCGGTCGAGCGGCGTACGGCGTCCGCGGACCGTCCGTCCAGGGCGATGACCTGGGAGGCGGGGCAGATGCCCAGGGCGACGGCCTGACGGCGGGTCCGGGCGGACCGGGTGGCCAGCAGGACCGACCGCACGCCTCGTCGCCGGGCCAGCATGGCGTGCAGCAGACCGGCGGTACCGGCACCGACGACGAGCAGGCTGTCGGGCGGGCGGACGGAGGCGATCAGGTCGTGGGCCCTGACGACGGAGGCCAGCGGCTCGATCAGGACCGCCCGCGGGTCCGCGGCTCCGGTGAGCGGTACGACCTGTCCGCGGCGGACCAGTCCGGCGTCGAAACTCAGCAGTTCACCGAAGACGCCGGGCCGGTTGTGCCCCAGCTTGTCGTCGTCGTCACGGGGGTTGTTGGGGTTGACCGTGACGAGGTCGCCCTCCTTGACACCTTCCACGTCCCTGCCGACCTCGACGACCTCCGCCACGCACTCGTGGCCCAGGACGCCGGGCTCGCAGGAGCGCTCGCCGCTCAGTATCTGCAGGTCGGTGCCGCAGATGCCGGCGTAGCGGGTCCGCAGCAGAACGTGTTCGGCGCCGCAGACGGGTCGCTCGGTGGTCCGCATGATCAGCCGGTGCTCGTTGACCGGTTTGACGATCATCCGGTTCTGCTGCCGCTGGTCGTGCGTGTAGGCCGCCATTCCGGCCAGCGGCGCGACGTCGGCGTCGTCGGGTATGTGCAGCAGGTCGTCCCAGTCGGCCGCCGTCCAGTCCCTGAACCAGCCCGCCGGTACGGCGAGTTCGGCGAGGTCGCGCCGCAGTGCGGTGAACCAGGGCTCGCCCACGCCGTGCGCGAAGCCGCCCACCACCACGGCCCGGCGCAGTCCGAGGTCGCCGCACAGCTGGAGCAGGCGGGCCGCCAGCGGCCTGGTGCCCCGGTGCAGGATCCCCGCGGTGAAGGCGTCCTCGGTGGCGGCGGCACGGGCCAGGGCGGAGGCGTCGATGCGGGTCGGGTCGCCGCGGGTCTCCCGGCCGAGGGCGGAGTCGCGGAACGCGCTCGGGTGACGGCGCGCCTCCATGCCGGCGATTCTGATCATTCCGGGGCCACTGGCGTACGCGCAGAGGTCACCGACCGCCCCGCATTCGCACCACGGCACACCGAGCCGTTCCAGGTGGGCCCGCGCCTCCGGGTCCGCGGCGGCGGCCGCGCGGAGCAGGTCGGACGGGAGCCTCTCCCCCGGCCCGGAGGCCAGGACGGTGTGCCCGGACTCACCACCCGTCAGCTCCGGGCCCGCCAGCACACGGTGTTCGGCGGGCAGGCCGGCGTCGTACACCTTGAAGGCGACGCCCGTGCTGACCGTGGCGAGGACGAATCTGCCGAGGTGGCGGTAGTGCCAGGCGGCCGCGGCCACGTCGTTGAGGACGCGGATCCGGGCGCCCGGCAGGCGGTCGGTCAGGGCCCGCACCACGTCGAACCCGTAACTGGGCTCCAGCCAGAGGACGCTGGCGTCCCGCACGATGCCGTGCCGGCCGACGACCGCGCCGAAGGACACGCCGATGTCCTCGGCCGACCCGGGATGCTGCCGGTCCAGGCGCAGGACGTGGTCGGCGATCTGGTCGAAGAGAGCGTCGCGGAGCCGGGCCACGTCCGTGTCCGGGGCGGTCCTCGGCGACGGGGTCGCACACCGCAGCGTGGTCCCGGTGAGCACGCCGTCGCGATGGGCCGACAGTCGCGTGGTGGTGCCTCCGACATCGACGACCAGGCCGCGACCGGTCATCGGGCCCGCTCCGCCAGGTCGGCGCAGACAGCGCGCATCATGGCGGGGCTGAGCTCCTCTGCGTGATGGATGAACCCCCCGGACCCGATCCTCGTCGGCACCACGAGATGGGGTGCTCCGCCCTTGTGCGCGCTGATGTCCTCGCACAGCCAACGCCAGAGCCTCTCCGGTGCGCACAGCGGGTCGAACACGGGGAGTCCGACAGAGGTCAGCAGGGTGAGCAGCCGTTCGCCCGCCGCCGCCGGAAGTCGGCCGGCCTCGACGGCCAGCCGGGTCGACACCGCCATGCCGACGGCCACCGCCTCGCCGTGCCGCAGTCGGTGGCTGGAGGCGGATTCCAGCAGGTGGCCGAACTCGTGCCCGAAGTCCGGGAGTCGGCGGACCTCCTCCTCGTAGGGGTTGGCCCTGAGTTCGTCGAGCATCGCGGTGATCGACCGGCTGATGATCCCCAGGGTGCGCGGTGTCACCCGCCCGTCGGACACCTCCGCGTGGTGGGCCTCCAGCAGGGAGAACAACCGGGCGTCCGTGACCGCGGCGATCTTGATCGCCTCGCTGAGTCCGCAGCGCAGTTCCGCTCGGGGCAGCGTGCGGAGAAAACCCGGGTCGCACAGGCAGGCCATGGGAGGGTGGTAGCCGCCGAGCAGATTCTTGCGCCCCACGGCGTCCACGCCGACCTTGAGCCCGATCCCGGCGTCGATCATGCCGACCAGGGTGGTGGGGACACGCACGTACGGGGTCGCCCCGCCCCGCAGCAGCGCGACCGTGCCGACCAGGTCGAGTACGGTGCCGCCTCCGACGCCGAGGATCAGGTCCGCGGGACCGAGGCGCATGTCCTCGGCGATCCCCAGAAGGGCTTCCAGATGCTGACGGCCCTTGAGGGCGGGCCCGCTGGTCAGCGGCAGGACACGAAATTCGGCGAGGCGGCCGCGGTACCGCTGGGCGGCACACCAGTCCCGTACCTCGCGCAGCACCTGGGGGGAGAAGTCGTCCACCACGGCGAACAGCCGGCCGCCCGCCGGCAACCAGTCGTCCAGTCGGCTCCCCTCGGGGGAGAACACCTCGTCGGTGGAGAACACCTCCTCGGTGAAGCCGACATGGGTCCGCAGGTGCCGGGTCTGTGTCCTGGCCATTCCCACCAGGGTGTCCAGGGCCGACTCGCGGGCGCGTGCGCGGACGGCGGGAGTGGCGGGGGCAGCAGGAATGGCGGAGGCGGCGGGAGTGGCGGGGGTGGGCGCGACCGCGCCGAGTTCCCGCAGCAGTGCCACCTCCGGTGGGTGAAGCGGCTGGGTGAGCAGTGCGTCGACGTCGATCAGTACGTTCGACCGTCGTCGTCGCACGCTGGAACCGCCGGCGAGCCGGGCCCGCCCGGCGGCGCGCACGGCCGCGACGGCCGAGGGCAGGTCCGCCACGATCTGGACGGCGTGGCTGTGTCGCCGCAGCAACGCGGCCGTCACCAACAGCGCGTCGCCGGCCTCGCCCGCTCCGCTGAGCAGGAACGCGTCCTTGCGCCCCACGCCGGCGGCCAGGGCGGCCTCCGCCAGCTGCTCGACCTGCGTGAGCGTGGGCGGCCCGGAGGCCGCGGGGAGGGTGAGGGTCCGGTATCCGTCCAGGCGTCCGGCCGCGCACTGGGCGTCGAGGTAGGCGTGCAGACGCCGCGGGGCCCGGTCGCCGACGACCACCACCAGGAGGCGGCGGGCTCCGTTCAGGCTCTCCCACAGGTGTGTGTCGGCGGGGTCGAGGAGGCCGCGTACCGCAACGACCCGTGTCTCCGAGCGCTCCTCCACGGCCAACGGGCCGAGGGGGGTGAGGGGAGTGGGGGGTGCGGGGCGCGGGGCCCTGGCCGCATCGGCCGCGTACGCGCTCATGTCGGTGCCTTCTCCGCGCGGTCCTGCGCGGGGCCGGAGTGGGGAGCGTCCTCGGCGGGAGTCTCGAGTGTGACGACGACCTTCAGATCGTCCGGCCGTCGCTCCAGCGCCTCGTGCCATCGGTCGAGGGGCACCTGACGTGTGATCAGGTCGTCGAGCCAGTCACGGTCCGCACGGGCCAGGGCCTGGACGGCGTCGGCGTAGTGGCGGCGGGCGGCGTTCACCGTGCCGAAGAGCACGCCGTTGTACGGGACGAGCCGGCGCATGGCCGATGCCAGTGCGGGCGACGGCCCCTCCGCGCCCGCGGTGAGGCCGAGCAGACAGACGACGGCGTTGCGGGCGATGAGGTCGAGCGCCCCGGCCAGCACGTGCGGCGCGCCGGTGGTCTCCAGCACGACATCGGGTTCCACACCGTCGAGCCGCTCCAGCGGGGTGACTCCCAGCCGGTCGGCCAGCGAGGTCCGGCGAGTGGTCCAGGTGCGTGTGTAGAGGAACGTCCGGTACCCGCGCTGTGCGGCCAGCAGAGCCGCCAGCAACCCCAGGGGGCCCGCCCCGGTCACCAGGACGCAATGCGGGTGCTCACGCGGACGCATGGCGCTGATGCGCTCCCACGCCTTGGCCAGCACGCTCACCGGCTCCGCCAGGACACCGCGGGCCGCGATGCCCGGGTCGACGGGCACGGTGAACTCGGGTGCGGCGCACCACAGTTGGGCCCCGTATCCGTCACGTCCGGTGATCCCGCAGGAGGTGTAGCGGCCGTTGCGGCACGCGTCCCACTCTCCTGCCGCACAACTGACGCAGGGCACCGGATCCGGTCTGCGCACCATGCCGACGACCAGGTCACCCGGCGCGTACGGCGAGTTCGCGGGGGCCGTCACCACGCGTCCCAGGGACTCGTGTCCGAGAACGAGTCGGTGGCGACGCTCCGGAGGCCGGCCCTTGTGGCCGAGGACGACGTCACGATCCGTACCACAGATCCCGACCGCGATACCGCGCACCAGGAGTTCACCTTCCTCGGGCTCGGGTCGAGGCCTGGATTCGATCGCCGCCGATGTTCTCTCTCCAGGGACAACTGACATCACCAGCACGGCAGAACCAAAACACAGGCACATCCGTGACAGCAAGGAATCAAGCAGGACTCCGCCACCTTTTTCACATTCGAATCGATTCGACGGCACCCTTCGTCGAATCGATTCGAATGCGCGCGAGAACCGGCCACTTCGGCGGGACTGGCGAAAAAGGACACCTCCGCCTATTGACTTCGAATATCCAGGTCACGCACATTCGGTCCGGTCGACCGTCGGCCGCGCGCCCCTTCGCGCAGAAGGAGGAACATGCCGTTCCAACAGCCTTTGGTACCGCCTGTGCTGCATGTGGCCGATCCCGTCGACCTTCCGCTGCGCGACCACGGCGAGGGCGGACTGTGCCAGGTGACGCACGCCCGGGTGACCCTACGCCGGGAGGACGGCTGGGAGCTGGAGGTGACGGGGAGCACCGGCGAGACGCTCTTCGTCGAGGTGGCGGCCGCCGATGAGGGCGCGGTGCGGGTGCGGCTGGCTCCGGACCGCGAGACCAGGGGCAGGGCGACGACCGCCACCACCCTGGTCCGCCCCCGCACCGACCTCGACGCAACGGTGCGGGAGTCGGACGGCGTACTGCGCCTGGAGACCGGGCAGTTGGTGGTGGAGCTGGAGCTCGACCCATGGCAGGTGCGGTTCCTCGACTCGTCGGGGCGGCTTCTCACCGCGCAGAACGGCATCGAGACCGACATAAGTCAACGGCTGCGCGTCCTGCCGTTCGGACGCTCGTCCGTCGACGGTGAAATCGTCGCCTATCACGAAACCTTCACCGCACAGGCGGACGAACACTTCTACGGCTTCGGCGAGAAGTTCACGGCTTTCGACAAGCGTGGTCAGCGCATCACGAGCTGGAACTACGACGCTTTCAGCGCGGAATCCGAACGCGCCTACAAGAACATTCCCTTCTATCTCTCCACCCGCGGATACGGTGTGCTCGTCGACACCGGCATGCCGGCCGAGTTCGACGTCTGCCACTCCACCCATTCCTGCGTCCAGATCACGGTCCCCGACCGGCTCCTCGACTACTACGTCATCGCCGGGCCCGAGCCGGCCCGGGTCATCCGGGGATACCACCGGCTCACCGGACGGCCCGAGGTGCCGCCCTCGTGGGCCCTGGGCACCTGGATCTCCACCGGCTACGCCGCCGAGGACGGTGGCGGCGTCGAGCTGGCGGAGTCCCAGGAGCGGGTGCTCCACCTCGCCCGGACCATCCGGGAGCGCGACATCCCGTGCGACGTCCTGCACATCGACACCCAGTGGCAGCGGTTCGACCACTGGTCGGACCAGCAGTGGGACACCAAGAGGTTCCCCGCCCCCGAGGCCATGCTCAAGGAGCTCGCCGACCTGCGCTTCCGGGTCTGCCTGTGGATCAACCCGTACATCAGCCGGCTCAGTCCCGTCTTCGAGGAAGCGGAAACGCACGGCTTCCTCATGCGGAGGGCGGACGGCTCGACGTACATCGCCGATTCCTGGCACGGCGACCAACCCGCGTGCGGCATCGTCGACTTCACCCATCCCGGCGCGGTCCGCTGGTTCCAGGACCAGCTGCGTGTCCTGCTCCGCAGCGGAGTGCACGTCTTCAAGAGCGACTTCGGCGAAGGCGTGCCGGTCGACGCGCACGCGGCCAACGGGATGACGGGCGAGGAACTGCACAACGTCTACACGCTGTTGTTCAACGACGTGGTCGCCGACGTCACTCAGGAGGTGCACGGCCACCGCGTGCTCTGGGCGCGCTCGTCGTTCACCGGGGGCCAGCGGCATTGCGGTCAGTGGAGCGGCGACACCAACGCCACCTTCACCTCGACGGCCAGTGTGCTGCGCGGTGGGCTGTCGTACGCGCTGAGCGGCGTCCCCTTCTGGACCCATGACATCGGTGGGTTCACCGGTCGGCCGACGGCGGAACTCTATGTGCGGTCGGCGCAGTTCGGCGCGCTGTGTCCGCTCACCCGCTTCCACGGAACGACGAGCCGGCTTCCCTGGGACTTCGGTGAGGAGGCGGAGGCCGCCGTACGGGACGCGCTGAAGCTGCGCTACCGGCTCATGCCCTATCTCCTCACCGCCGCTCTGGACGCCGGTGACACCGGACACCCCGTGATGCGGCCCCTGCTGGTGGACGCATTCGACGACCCCGCCACCTGGTCGGCCGACCTGGCCTACCTGCTGGGACCGGACCTTCTGGTGGCACCGGTGGTCAATCCCGTGGACGCCACCCACCCCGTCTATCTGCCCGGCGGTGACTGGATCGACTTCTGGACGGGCGAGACCCACACCGGCGGCCGTTACATCACGGTGGGCACCCCCCTGGAGCGCATTCCCCTGTTCGCCAGGGCGGGCTCGGTGATTCCCGTCGCCGTGCCCGGCGCCACCGTGGGCGACACGTTGACGGACGACCTCCACCTCGTGCAATGGGGCCCGGGAACAGGGCGCTGCCGTCTGCGCGACCACGAGCACGTCACCGAGGTCCGGGCGGTTCGCCAGGGACGGCGCGTCGACATCGAGACGGTCGGCCCGGCTCCGGTGCGCAGCGTGGCGTTCCCGCCCGTCGCCGACACCTCACCGCCCGACGAGGTGGTGGTCGACGGCGAGCGGTTCACGCTCACCACCGTCGACGGGGTACCGACGGCCGTCGGGCGAACCGCGTGACCCAGCACGTGTCGAGCAGCCCCCGCTCCGCCCTCGTGGTGCTCAGCGGCACCTGGGGGGCCTTCTGGGGCACCTGGTCGGCGCTGCTCCCGGCCGTTCTGGAGCGCGCCGACGCCACGCCGGGCGAGCTCGGTCTCGTCCTCACCGCGGTCCCGCTGGGCGCCATCCCGGCGATGGCGCTGGTCGGCAGGATCGCCGTCGGCCGCGAGCACCGGGTGCTGCTGCTCACCACCGGCGCCCTGGCCCTCGGCATCGTCGCGCTGAGCTCGGTCAGCGGTCTCGGCGGCCTCGGCGTCGCGCTCTTCCTGGTGGGTGCCACCAGCGGAGCGCTGGACGTATGCCTCAACGCCGCCACAGCACGCGCCGAACGGGTCAGCGGCCGCCCCCTGTTCCAGGCCGTGCACGCCGCCTTCCCGGTGGCCGTGATCACGGCGGCCCCGCTGACCGGGCTGGCCCGGCAGTCGGGCGTGAGCATCGCCACCGTGCTCCTGCTGTGCGCCGCCGCCCTGCTCGGTTCCGCCCTGCCCCTCCTGGGACAGGCGGCCAAGGACCACGCGCGGCGCCACACCGATCCCGCGGCCCCGGCGGCGCCGCACTGGCGGTCGGCCTGGCTCTGGGGCGCCGCGGTCGGTGTGCTGGGCGGGTGCCTGCTCGTCGTGGAGAACGCCGTAGAGCAATGGTCGGTGCTCCTGCTGGAGCAGGACAAGGCCGCTTCCGTCGTCCTGGCGAGCGCCGCACCGGCCGTGTACATGGCGGCACTGACGGTCTCGCGGCTGGTGGTGCAACGACTGCCGCGGCTGCGCACCCGCGACCTCAGCGTGCTCGCCGCGGTGGGCGGCTGCGGGGGCTTCGCCTGGGCCGCCCTCGCTCCCACGGCCGAGGCCTCCCTCGCCGGGTTCGCCGTCTCGGGTCTCGCCTTCGGCCCCTTGATGCCGGCGCTGCTCAGTCATGCGGGGCAGCAGGACGCGAGCGGCTACACGGTCTCGGTGGTCTCGGCGGTCTCGTACGGCGCCTTCCTGATCAGCCCGCTGCTCGTGGGCTCCCTCACCAACTGGATGTCGCTGCCCGGCGCCCTGGCCTGCCTGGCCGTCATGGCACTCCCACTGCTCGGTGCGGCGGTGGGGGCCAGGGTACGGCCCGACTGGCGACAGCCGCGCCTTCGTCACGAACCGATGCAACGGAGCCCGTCATGACCCTCGCCCACGGAACTCCCGTGCTGCGCAGGCACTTCGAGCACAAACAACTCACCCGCGTGTGGGTCGGGCATGTCGTGAGCGACGACGAGCGCGGGCTGCTCATGTGGATCGCGGACGGCAGCCCTTCCCGAGACGTCATCGCCGCGGACGGGCGCCGCTTCGACGAGGTGCCGTTCACCGAGTGGGGACGCACGCCCAAAGCCTTCGACGAGAGCCCCTGGCGCGGGGACGCCCTGATGTTCCACCCGGTGGGTGAGGGCTTCTCCGTCTGGTGGTTCTTCACCGCGGAGCACCGATTCCGGATGTGGTACGTCAACCTCGAACGGCCGGCCGTCCGATGGTCCGACGGAGCACTCGCCGGCCTGGACACGGTGGATCACGACATCGACGTCGTCGTGACACCGGACCGGCGCCGGGAATGGAAGGACGAGGAGCTCTTCGCCGAGTTCATCCGCCACGACCACTACTGGGTGGAGGACGAGGCGGCGGTCCGGGCCGCCGGCGCGAAAGCCGTCTCCCTGGTCGACAGCGGCAGCTTCCCCTTCGACGGCAGTTGGTGCGACTTCCGCCCCGACCCCGCCTGGCCCGTTCCCGCTTCGCTGCCCGTGGGCTGGGACCGTCCACGGGCATTCTGACCACCGGGGCGGTACCGATGGACATCGACCTCGCCACCGCACAGGCGGTCGTCTTCGACTTCGACGGGCTGCTGGCGGACACCGAACCGTCATGGGAACGCGCCGAGCGCCACGTCTGGGAATCCTTGGGCGGCAGGTGGACCGCCGATGTCCGCGAGGCGACCTACGGCGCGAGCCTGGCGGACGCGGCGGCGGCCCTGGCCCGTGGGACGGGCCACCCCGAGGCAGCGGCGCGGGTCGCCGATCGTCTGCTGCGCGCGTTCGAGGACGACGTGGCCATCCACGGAGTGCCCCTGCTCCCGGGCGCCGAGGCGCTGGTGCGCGATCTGCACGGCCGGGTCCCGCTGGGTGTCGCGTCCAACTCTCCCCCGGGCCTGCTGCGGCGCATGCTCACCCGTACCGCCCTCCGCGACGCCTTCGACACCGTGGTAGGCGCCGAGGCGCCCTTGCGGCCCAAGCCCGCTCCCGATGTGTATCTGGCCGCATGCGCCGAGTTGAACGCCGCCGCGCCCCTGTCCTACGCGTTCGAGGACTCGCCTTCCGGCATCGCGGCCGCCCGGACCGCGGGGCTGCGCGTGATCGGCATCGGACCGCGGGCCCGGGGCGAAGCGGGGTGCCGAACGGCACGAGCGCTCACGGAGGTGCGGCGCCGCCCGCGAGACGCCTCCGCCGAACCGGCGCCCGCTCCCCACCGCGGCAGCCGTCCCCTGAACTCCGAGGAAGAACCGGAACTGCCGTCCCCGAACCCCGAGGAAGAAGGAGACAACCGTGTTCGAGATCCAGCTCAGTGCCGCGGACCTGACGCAGGTGGACGAAGTGCTCGACGCGCTTACCGGTGATCTGGGTTCCGTGGAGGACACCGACTTCCAGCGAGCGGCCGCCGTCCACGCACACCGGCTGCCGGAGAACCTGCGCCGTCGGCTCAACCACTTCCGGTTGACCGAGGCATCCGGCGCCTGCGTGATACGGGGCTTTCCGGTCGCCGCCGAACGGATCGGTCCGACACCGGAGCACTGGAGCGAACGGCCGGCGGTGTCGCCCGCGTTGCGCGAGGAAGTGTTCTTCTACCTGTGCGCCCAGCTGCTGGGCGACCCCGTCGCCTGGGCCACCGAGCAGAACGGGTTCGTCATGCACGACATCCTGCCCGTCCGGGGCCACGAGCAGGAACACATCGACTCCGGGTCCGAGGTCCTGCTGACCTGGCACACCGAGGTCGCCTTCCATCCGTTCCGGGCGGACTACGTGGCCCTGATGTGTCTGCGCAACCCCGACGCGGTCGAGACCACGTTCGCCGATCTCGACGACCTCGACATCCCGGAGGCCGATCTGCGGATCCTCTTCGAGGACCGCTTCGTCATCCGTCCCGACGAGATCCACCTCGACCCCGGTCGCTCCAGCGTCAACCGCGCGCCGGAGGAGCTGTCCGCGTTGATCGAGGAAAGCTACCAGTGGGTGCGCGCCATGGACGAGAACCCCGTCCCCGGCCCTCTGCTCTTCGGGAACCGGCGTCGGCCGTACCTGTGCATCGACCCGTACTCCATGGACGAGCCGCAGGACGACGACGCCAAGACCGCCTTCAAGAACCTGTGCGCCGAGATCGAGCGCAACATCCAGCCCCTCGCCCTCTCGCCCGGCGACATCGTCTTCATCGACAACTTCCGCTCGGTGCACGGCCGCAGGCCCTTCAAGGCCAGGTTCGACGGCACCGACCGCTGGCTCAAACGCCTCAACATCGCCCGGGACCTGAGGAAGTCCAGCAGGACGCGGCTCACGGCGGACAGCAGGGTCATCTACTGACACATCAGGCTCCCTGTTCAATGCCGCGCGCGGCAGCGGCGGGGGCGAAGGACGCCGAACCGGTGCTCCTGGTCACCGAATTCCCCCTGCGCGTCGCGGTCGCGGTGGCGGTGATGCGGGGCGGACGGGGCGTCACGGCAGGCCTGGCGGTTCACCACGTCACCCTCGACGGCGCCGGACCGGCGCTCACTAGGCATGCGGCAGCGCCGAGACAGGCCGGCCTCCGAAGGCCATGCGGCAGGACGGGTGGTCGTTTCGTAGGTCCGGTCAGACCCAGTCGGGGATGTGCTCCTCGGCATAGCGGGCGCCGAATCCACCTGCGGGGAGGATCTCGTGGATCGCGGCAAGATCGGCCTCGGTGAGGGTGACGTCGGTCGCGTGGGCGTCTTCCTCCATGCGGGCGGCGCTTCGGGTAGCCGGCTGGACGCCCACTGGGAACCGGTCGACATCCTGGTCTCCGTCCACCAGATCGCCACCGCCTGGGCTGCACAGCCCGACCTGCTGCCCCCCGACGACGAGGGTCGCGCCAGGTTCCTGGCGAAGCGCCGAGCCGCCGTCATCTCGGCCGTGGAGCGCCTGTTTCCCGCGACCACGAACGTTCTCTCCTCACCTTGCCGCGTCCCGCGGTCAGTTCTCAGTCGTCCAGGACGACGACGTGCTTGCCCGGCGTGGTGCCGAACTCGACGTCGGCCTGGGCATCGCGGACCTGTTCCAGGCCGTGGTGGGCCTTCGCGACCGGGACTTTGAGACGCCCTGCGGTGATGGCCTGGAGCTGGCGGGCGAAGACCTCGGCCGAGAGGTCGGCGGCCTGACCGCCGTAGGACGTCAGCCGCACCCCGCCCGGGATCATGAACGGGCTGAAGTCGGGGATCGTCCACTGACCCGCCAGGGCTCCGGTGAAGCAGACCGTGCCGTGGCGGCGGACGGCGTCGAGGGTGTCGGCGAGGACCGAGCAGCCCACCAGCTCCAGTGCGGCGTCGACGCCGTCCGGCATCAGTTCGCGCACCTGGTCGGCGATGGTGCCGTTGTCGACGAGGGGATGGTCGACACCCGCGGCCCGCAGTTCCCCGGCCCTTTCCGGGGTGCGGGTGGTGGACAGCACGGTGGCTCCGAGGTCCTTGGCGATCGTGGCCGCGCTCAGTCCGACCGTGGAGGTGCCGCCGCGGATCAGCAGCGTCTGCCCGGCCTTGAGGTCCAGGCCACGGGTCAGCGATCCGTAGGCGGTCTGGAACATCTCCGGCAGCGCACCGACGACCTCCCACGGCAGGCCGGTCTCGAACGGGATGACCTGGTTCGCGGGGACGCTCACGTACTGCGCGTACGCGCCGTCGTAGGAGCGACCCATGCCGCCCATCATGGTCGCCACCTGCTGCCCCGGCCGCAGCCCGCTGTCCTCGTCGGCCTCATCGACCACACCGACGCCCTCGATGCCGGGGATCCGCGGGTAGGTGACCTCCGCGTCGGACTCGCCCTTGCGTGTGGTGACCTCGGACTCGTTGACGCCGAACGCCTTCACTCTGATCCGAACCCAGCCGGGCTTGCGTACGGGCACCGGAACATCCTTGATCTCCAGTGCGTCGAGGCCGCCGGGCCGGGTGACGACGACGGCCCGCATCGTCGCGGGTGCGGCGCCATCGGCTGCTGTCGGTCGGCTCATGCCGAGCTCCTTCTTCTGTTCGCGCCCGTGGTGTGCTGGTCCGTGTCACCCGCCGGCCGTCAGGGACGGTCGATGCCCTCCCACAGGTCGAGGGCGGCCTGGTAGTGGGCGCCGGCCTCGAAGGGCGGGCTGCCGACGCTCCCCGAAGTGGGCCGGTCCCCGACATCGGGCCACAGGCGGGTCTGCTCGCCGGTGGCGAAGTCGAGCACGATGTCGCGGATACGTGTGTCACGTTCGGCCTGCTCAGGGCTGCGACCCGGCTTCTCCTGGCCGACCAGGGCGTACATCTCGGTGCCGTGCACGGCGGGCGCGCCCTCGGCGGGCCCGATCATCAGCAGACGGGCGGTACCGCCTGCCGCGGCGTGGGCCAGAGCACCGCGGGCGGCGGGGAGGCCGAAGATGTAGTCCGACAGCAGTGCGGCGCGGACCTCGGCCGGGGTGCGGCCGCCCTGGTCGTAGGCATCGACGATCTTCTTGGCGCGGGAGCGGGGGATGCGCCACCCGGCGACCTCGTCGACGATGCGGTCGACGGAGTGCGGGTCGAACCGGTCGAGGTCGTTGGCCACCCACCAGCCCATGTCGTCACTGGCCATGCTCAGCAGCACGTCGACATCACGGTGTGCGCCCGAGGCGAGTTCGTCCATGGGATGCGAGTGCAGCACCGCGCCGGGCTGTCCGGTGTCCAGGACGACACCGAGGCTCTTGCTGTCCATCCCGCCACGGACTCCGAGGTCCGTCGGGGTGACCTTGTGCAGGGCAGCCACCAGGGAGTCCGTGTCGAGGTCGAGCAGCTTCCCGGGGTTGTCCGCGACGCCGAGTTCGGTGACGAACCGGTGCGCGAGTTCCTCGGCCCACCAGGCCGGCTGGAGACGCGAGGGTCCGGCGGAGAACCCGGCCAGCCGACGGTACAGGCCGTTGCCGGAGGCGGCACCGAGCAGCCCGAAGGTGGCATAGGCGCCGCCGCTGTGGCCATAGACGGTGACGTTGTCCGGGTCACCGCCGAACTGGGCGATGTTCCGCTGGATCCAGGTCAGCGCGGCGATGACGTCCTGCAGACAGAGGTTGCTGGCCTCGGCAAGCGGCCCGCCGTACTGCGAGAGCGAGACCGCGCCCAGGGCGCCGAGCCGGTAGTTCACCGACACGCTCACCACGCGCCCCGTCGCGGCGAGACCTGAGGCGTTCGAGGTGATCTGTGTGTTCGCGCCGTACTCGAATCCACCGCCGTGGATGTACACAGCCACCGGGAGCGCCTTGCCGGCCGACCGCTCGGGGGCCCACACGTTCAGGTTCAGGCAGTCCTCACCCATCCCGCTCTCCGCCTCCAGCCAGTCACCGCTGTCGGGCTGGACGGAGACGACCCCCTTGCGGTCATAGGGGCGGTCCGGAGCGAAATCCACGACCACGGGCCGGCGGTACCGCTCGGCGGTGGCGTACGGGATTCCCCACCAGGACCGCACCCCTGGTTCAGTCGGAGCCTTGGGAACGGAGGCGGTCATGACATGTCCTTCCAGCGCGGTACGGGTGTACGCGCGGTGCTTCGGCTGCTGGTTTGCCCGTGGTGACGTCTGCCATCGTTTCCCGGGATCCGACAAAGCGCCTGGCGAGAGGCGGTCACCTGATGGTCAACAGGTGACACTTCCTTACCTCTCCTCTTCGCGTGGCCCAGGCCGCCGAGGGGAGACCTCAGCGGTCCGAGATCTGCCGTCAGCGGGCCCGGTGGACCCCGGCCAGGGGAAGTCTCGGAGGGTGTCCGATGGTGAGTTGACGGGGCGCGGATCTGATCAGCTCAGTTGTGGTGGGGCCCAGGCGTGGTGCCGAAGGATCATGCGCGTTGCGGCGCGGGAGGGTGTCAGCCGCATCGCTGTGTTCCGCAGAGTGACGGCCAGGGGGTGGGAGAGCCGCTGCCCCATCCGGCCGGCCTGGCGGGCGGCGCGCGCGACGGCCTGGCTGCGCGGTCGGCGCTCGGCGTCGTAGCGTGCGAGCGCGGCCGGCATGGTGGGCTCGGTGGCCAGTGCGGCGGCCAGCGCGACCGCGTCCTCCAGTGCCCGGCAGGCGCCCTGTCCGAGGTTGGGAGTCATCGCGTGTGCCGCGTCGCCGAGCAGCGCGGTCCGGCCGACCGTGTACGAGGGGAGCGGCGTGCGGAGTTCGTTGACGTCGTGGTGCAGCACGGCGGCGGGCCGGGTCGCGTCGAGCAGGGCGGGGATCGGGGCGTGCCAGGTATGGAATCGTCTGCGCAGTTCGTCCACTGGGTCGGCGAACCGCGTCCCGGCGGGGAGGTTGAGGACGGCGTGCCACTCGGCCCGCCCGTCATGGAAGGCGATGTGCCCGAATTCGGCGCCGTGCCCCCAGGTGAGTTCGAAGTCGGTGGACAGGTCGACCGCCTGCTCGGTGATGGTGCGCAGCACCGTCGAGCCGCTGTAGACCGGACCGGGGTGGGCTGGGAAGAGACGGCTGCGCACTGCGCTGCCGACGCCGTCGGCCGCCACCACCAGATCGGCGTCCAGGACGGTCTCGCCGCAGCCGACTCGAACCCTCCCGGGGGCGATCTGCTCGACCGAGTCCGTCTCGGAGCCGATCAGCAGTGCTTCGTCGGGCAGGGAGTCGCGGAGCAGTCGGTGCAAGGTGGAGCGGGGGATGCCCGTGATCGGTGCGCCCACCGCCTTCTCCAGCGCCGAGCCGTCCATCCGGGCCAGCCAACTGCCCCTGCGGTGTGCGAGTGCCGCCGTTGTACTGGCCTCGCGAGGCATCCCGTACCGCGTCGCCGACGCCGAGTTCATCCAGTGTCCGCAGGCCGTTGGCGGCCAGTGAGATGCCCGCCCCGCGTCCTCGAGCGAGGAGGCACGCTCGACCACCGTCACGTCCCATCCGATGCGGCGCAGTCCGATCGCGGCGGCCAGGCCGCCGATGCCCGCGGCTCTCGACGTACTACTGGCCGACGAAGGGATCCGCGGCCTGACCCACCGTGCGGTCGACCGCAAAGCGGCCATGCCGGCCGGCACCACCTCGGCCTACTTCCGCACCCGAGCCGCGCTGCTCACCGGACTGGTCACACGCCTGGTCCAGCTCGACCAGGCGGAACTGCAGGCCATGGCCGAAGAGCTTCCACCTCTGCGCACCGTCGAGGAACTGGTGGACGGCATGGCGCTGCTCACCCGACAGCGACTCACCGGCGAGGGCCGCCGCCGCTCGCCCGCTACGCCTGCGCCGTCGAGAGCGTGCGTGACCATGAGCTGCGCGAGATCCTCGTACCCCGCGAGAACGCCGGCCGCGATGCTGTCCGCCTGTTCCTCGCCGCGCAGGGCGTGACGGACGTCGAGAATCGCAGTCACACCCTGCTGACCTGCATCGACGGACTGGTCTTCGACCGGCTGGTGAGCGGCGGCGAAGTACCGCGCGAGGCCTTCGAAGGCCTGGTCGCCGCCGCCCTGCGTTAGGCCTTGGGCATCCACGGTCTCCTTCGAACCGGCCTGCGGCCTCATCTGTCTCCGCCGCCCACGCCCCCATTTCCGGTTGCTGCCCCCCCCTGTGATGCGGAGTTGGTTCACGGTGGCGCCGCAGCCGACGCGGGCCGCGCGAGCAGATGAGCCGACAGGAGAGGGGGCGGTCGGGGCGATCAGTAGAAGCGGCGGACGAAGACGTCCGACTTGCCGTTGGTGTCGCCGGGCACGATGTCGTCGGCCGCGGAATGGAAGACCACGTCACGCCCACCGGAGCTGACCGCGTCGGTCCCGGCCGAGGCGGGCTGGTTCGAGACGACCTCCTCGGTGCCCGTCTCCAGGTCGCGCAGCATCAGCGACGGTCCGCTCGTGTCGTTGGGGGCGTACAAGAGATAGCGTCCGGTGGGATCGATGGCCACGCCCCGTACGTTCGGCACCAGTTGTTCGGCGCCCGAGCTCTCGTCGTGGACGTAGGTGTCGGAGCCCGAGAGATAGACGACCTTGCTGCCGTCCCTGCTGAGCTGGACGAGTGTCGCCGCCTTGGACGGGCCCTCGATCGGGCCGGAGGAGGTGTCGTCGGTCCGGTCCCACACGAAGACGTCCTCCGTCTGGCCGTCCTGGTAGGCGACGAAACGGCCGTCGCCGCTGATGGACGGCCGGGCCGAGACGGGGTGGCCGAACTCGGCGACGGTCTGCGCGGTGTCCGCCTGCCAGTCCCGTACCTCGATGCGCTGCCAGGACGGCGGTCGAGTGAAGGTGGCGACCTGGGCCAGGTAGCGGCCGTTCGCGCTCAGAGACGGCTGACTGCAGCTGAGGCCCGGGCAGTTGATGCCGATCGTGCTTCCCGAGCTCACCTGAGACAGGAAGACCTTCGTGTTTCTCATCAACTGCCCCCAGAAGGCGACGTATTGCCCGTCGCCGCTGATCACCGGGCGCTGGATCGTGGAGGTGATGCTGCTCATCTGCGTGGTCTGGCTCGTCCGCTGGTCGCGAACGTACACCTCGTCCCCTGTCCCCCGGTTGTCGGGGATGAGGTTTGTCGCCGACGAGGAGAAGGCGATGCGCCGGCCGTCGGTCGTGATCGTGGCGCCGGCGGAGTCGCCGTCCCCCTGGGTGCCGTCGGACGCGACGCTGATCCGCTCGACTCCGGCTCCGCTGCCGCTCGTGACACCCGCCGCGGTCATGGGCCCGGCCGAAGCGACTCCCGGCAGCATCGTCGTAACCGCGCAGACCACGAATGTGGCGCCTAACGCGGCCCTCATACGTCTGGTGAAGCTCTGATTCGTGTTCCCCATCGTTTCCCCCCAAATGCAGGACGTGGTCCTTCTCCCCCGGTCCCCACCGGAGGGCCACAAGCATGCAACCGTGATGGCGCTGTGGGGTCAATGTGTCGCATGACTAATGAGAGGCGCAGTTCCGGACAGGTGTGAGCGGCCGGATTCGCAACCGGCGAAGGTCCCATGCGGTTGGAGTCCGGACTCGACAGCGACGAAGGGGAGAGCCGTGGCCAAGGTCAGCATCAGTCTCGATGCCGAGTTGGTGGTGGAAGTGATGGTCCTCGCCGGCGTCGGATCGCCCCAGGACGCCGTCGAACTCGTCGTGCGCGACTACATCGCCCGTGGTCATCGCACCGAGGCGCGCACGGAACTGAAGGACCAGAAGCTGCGCGAGGTCGAGATCAAACCGCAGGAGTCACAGGGATGATCACTCGCAGCGGCCGCCGGTGACGCGATCGAAGAATACGTACGCTGCTACTCCCCTACTCCCCTACTCCCCTACTCCCTGCCCGGTGGCATCCGCGCGATGCTGTCCATCTACCGGGCGATACTCGTCGACGCCGAGCAGAACCGGCAAGCGGCACAAAGGACGTCGGACATCCCGGTGCTGGCCCTCGACGGCTCGGCCTTCATCGGCGACCGCGGCAGAAGTAGTCCCACACCTCACCGCCTCTATTGACCGGTCAATTGGTTAAATGTACGGTCCCCAAGTGACCGTGCCGCTCTACGTGCAGATCAGGCGGGAGATCGAGGCCAGGATCCGGGCCGGAGACCTGCCTCCCGGCGCCCGGCTGCCGACCGAGAAGGACCTCTCCACCCAGCACGGCGTCAGCCGCGCCACAGCACAGCGCGTCCTGAACGACCTGGCCGAGGCGGGGCTGGCCATCCGTCGGCGCCGCCACGGAACGTTCGTCGCAGACGTGACGCGGCAGATCAATCTGCTCAACTTCGTCACTCCCGCGACAGCCGCGAAGGGCGTACCCGGCCGGCACGAAGTCATCTCCGCACGGATCGTCAGAGCCGCCGACGCCGTCCTGCCCCTCCCGGGCGCCTCCGCCGACACCGCCGTGGTGGAACTGATCCGCCGCAAGCTCGACGTACGCGAGGAGCCTCAGTCACTGGAGCGGCACGTCGTCCTCTTCGCCGCCGCCCCCGACCTGCTCGACGAGGACCTCGAAGAGCTCGTCACCCTGCCGTATCTGCAACGCCGTGGCGTGGCGCTCGACGCGATCCGCCTCTACCTCGACCCGGTCACCCTCGGCGAGACCGAGGCCGCCTTGCTGAACAGTCGGATCGGGACGCCCGCGCTGATGCGGCGCCGGGAACTGCTGGCAGGCGAGGACCACGCCATCGAGGTGGTCACCACTCTCGTCCGTCCGGGAACCGCCGAGTTCTTTCTGGAGCTTCCGGTCCCCACCGGCTGAGCAGCACACCGCTGTTCGGAAAGGACCAGTGCACACCATGAAGGTCATCGTCATCGGAGCCGGCGCACTGGGTGTGGCGGTCGCCAGGCAGCTCGCCGTCGCCGGCGAGGACGTGCTCCTCCTCGATCAGCAGGGAGCCGGCACCGGTACCACCGCGACCACCTTCGCCTGGACCAACTCCAGCCGGAAGCTCGATCCGCGGTACCACCGGCTGAACCTCGCGGGCATGCAGGAGCACGCCAGGCTCGCCGAGCAACTGCCCGGAGCACCGTCGTACTTCCCCAGCGGAGCGCTGCAGTGGGCGGACGCCGCACAGGAACAGCGGCTCGCCGACAACGTCGAACGTCTGCAGTCACTCGGCTACCCCGCTCGCTGGGTCACACGTGACGAGGCATCACGGCTCGCGGGCGACCTCCGCGTCCCGGCCACCATCACCTCCATCGCGCACTTCCCCGGCGAGGGATACGTTCTGCCGGACCGCTTCGTGCGCAACCTGCTGACAGATGCCCGACAGCACGGGGCCACATACGCGATCGGCGAGGTCACGGCCATCGACGACGGGCCGGACCGGGTGACCGTCACCCTGGCCGGAGGCGAGACCCACAGCGGCGACCGGGCCGTCCTGGCGACCGGCCGCTGGACACAACGGCTGGCCGCACGGGCCGGGATCGACATTCCGATGGTGACGGACACCGGACGCGGGGCACCGCCCGTCGGCCTCATCGGCCACGCGCGCTCCCCCGAAATCGACCTGCGCTGCGTGGTCCACAGCCCCGGTCTCAATCTCCGCCCCGCAGGCAACGGCCACACCGTCCTGCAGGCACTCGACCTGAACGCAGCTGTCGATCCGGCACACCCGCCGACCCCCGACGGGGACATCGCCACCACCCTCGCCCGCCGCTTCCGCGCGCTGCTGACCGACAACCACCGCACACCGGCGATCGACCTGCGCATCGGCATCCGGTCACTGCCCGCCGACGGCCACACCATCGCCGGCTACGCCTCCCCCACGTCCCGTATCTACTGCCTCGTCACCCACAGCGGCATCACCCTGGCCCCGATCCTGGGACGCCTCGTCGCCGCCGAGCTCACGACCGACCAGGCCCAGGACCTCCTCACCGCCTTCCGGCCCACACGCTTCACCGGCCCACAACGCCCGGACACCGAGACCGACCAACACGCCACCCACCTCGGCGACCAATAGCCGGCGCCCCTCCCCCACGGCGAACTCCCGCCCCGCGCAGGACCCCGATCTGACAGCTCGCACTGGCCGACGCCACGTCGAGGGTCTGGGAGACGAGCTTGTCGCGCAGCGCCGGGGGACCGCCGACCAGCCGAGCCGCAGCCCGGGGCGAGGCTCTTGGACAGGCTGTCGGCGTGGATGACGTGATCGGTCGGCGCCCAACTTCTGGAACGGCGACTGACAGACGAGACCCCGGTAAGGCGCCGATCCGCCTCCACCGGTTCGACGGCGGAGTTCCCACGGCGGCCGGCGTTCCCGACTACGTGATGGGGAAGTCGAAGTAGGTGTCTGGATAAGGTTCGTCTTTCAGCGTGTAATGCCACCACTCGCACTCGTACGCGCTGAAGCCGCAGTCCTCCATGATGGACCGCAGGTTTTCACGGTTTCGCGCTGCGGCTTGCTCGATCCCCGTTGCTCCATGATGGGAGAGGGAATCCATCAGGTCGTGACCACCGCCCATGGTGGCAAGTTCACCGGTGTCCAGGTGATACAGCGTCACATCCACGGTGCCGCCCCGGCTGTGGCCCGACTTGGTGGCCACGTATCCCATCTCGAACATGTCGGTTCTGTCGATGTTCGGATAGTGCCGTGACTTCGTCCGGCCGTCCTCCGGCTGTTGCGACCAGCGGACGAAGCAGTCCACGGCACGTTGCGGGCGGTAGCCGTCCCAGAGCAGCAGGCCGAAGCCGAGGGATCCGGCCTTCTCCTGTGCGTTCTCCAGAGCCGCGCACAGGGCCTTCGTGCCGACGATGCGATTCGCCAAGTAACCGTCCACCGGTTTCCCGGTGAAGTTGTCCCAGGTGGCGTACTTGGCGTCCCAGCGTATTCCGGGGACGAGTTCGTCCACGAAGACGAAGTCATCGTTCATCGGAGCTTCCCCGTCAGTGCCAGCGAGACCAGCCGGTCGATCACCTCGGCGAGCGGAAGATCTGCGGCCGCCATCATCCTCGGATAGCGGCTGTACGAGGTCATGCCGGGAAAAGTATTGACCTCGTTGAGGACTACTTCGCCATCCTCCTTGAGGAACATGTCCACCCGCGACAGCCCCCGGCATCCCAGAGCACGGTAGACGGCCTTCGCCTTCTCCTGCACGAGCACTCGCGACTCTTCCGGAATGTCGGCGGGAACGATGGCCACGGAGTTGTCGGATCCGGTCTCGGGCCGGTCCTCCTGGTGGATCCTGAAGAAGCCGTGGGAGAGTGCGATGTGGTCCACCTCCCCCGCGATCAGATCCAGTTCGTTCCCGAGGATGGCGCAGCCGATCTCGCTGCCGGCGACGGCCTCCTCGATCAGCACCTTCGAGTCGTACCGCCGGGCGGTTTCCACCGCACTGAGCAGTTCCTCCTTCCGGGATACCTTGCTGACGCCGAAGGACGACCCCGAGCGGGCCGGCTTCACGAAGACGGGATAGGTGATCCGGTCGGGGTCGATCTCCTCATCCGCCATGACGGTCCAGAAATTCGGCGTGGCGATTCCCGCGCTTCCGGCGACGAGATAGGCGAGGGACTTGTCCATGCACAGCGCGGAACTCTGGATGTCGCAGCCGATGTAGGGGATGCCGGACAGTTCGAGGAGACCCTGTATCGCGCCGTCCTCGCCGAGCTTGCCGTGCAGTACCGGCAGCACGACATCCAGGGCGATCGCCTCGTACCGCCCCTGGTCCAGGACGAGCAGTCCGCGGACCCTGCGGTCCGGTGACAGTACGGCCGGGCGGCAGTTGCCCTCCTCCCAGCCCGAGCCGGGCCCGTCGCAGAGCCTCCAGTCACCGCTCTGCGTGATCCCGATGTAGAACGGCTCGTACTTCACGACGTCAAGATTCCGCGCGACGTCCTGCGCGGACTTGACGGAGACAGGGTGCTCCTCGGAGCAGCCACCGAATATGATGCCGACCTTCAACCTAGCCATGCCGATTCCTTCTTTCGAATTTCAGGCAGTTGGTGATGGAGTTCTCGACCGTGTCACTCAGGGCGTGATCCGTGTAGTACGCGGTGTGCGGAGTGATGAGCACGTTCGGCATCTCCTGCAGCCGCAGCAACGCTTTGTTTTCGATGTCCTTGTCGCGGCAGTCGGCGTAGAAGATTCCTTCTTCCCCTTCGACGACATCCAGCGCCGCCCCGCCCAATCGGCCGCTTTCCAGTGCCGAAACGAGGGCTTCGGTGTCGATGAGGGGACCGCGTCCGGTGTTGATGACGAAAGCGCCGTGTCTCATCCGCTCGATCCGTCGACGGCCGAGGAGATGATGCGTATCCGCGGTAAGCGGCGCGTGGAGCGTCACGATGTCGCTGAGCCGCAGCAACTCATCGAGGGGAACGTGGTCGGCCCCCGCCTTGGGCCGACGGTCATGGGCAAGTGTGCGACTGCCGAAGCCTCGCAGCCTTTCCACGACCGCCGTGCCGATGCGTCCTGTTCCGACAACCCCGATGGTCAGGTCGCGCAGTTCCTTCCCGCGCATCTCGTTCAACCGGTAATCGTGGCGGTCCGAGCGCCGGACGGTGGATTTCGCGTTCCGTACGGCCATCAACATCAGCATCAGCGTGTAGTCGGCCACACTGTCGGGCGAGTAGGCGACATTCCCGATGGAGATGCCGACGCTTGCCGCGTATTCCACATCGATGTGGTTACGTCCGATACTCCGTGTGGAGATGTACCTCACGCCGGCTCGACTGAGGGCGAGCAATGTGGGATTGGTGATCCGGGTCTTGTGACCTACGCTGATGCACCGGTTCCCGGAGGCGAGTTCGGTATTGGCTTCGGATACCGCCTCGTCCGTGATGGTGATGGTGACACCGAAGCGGGGCGCCATCTCCCGGAACAGAGCAGCCTCGTCCGGACCGCATCCGTAGACAGTGATACCCGTTGCCGGGACGGCCGAGGAGGGCGGGATCGCCGGCGATCGGAGGCGGCCGGCCGCTTTTCGGGCTGGTTCGCTGTAGGTCATGCCGACAGTCAAGATGGCGGGGCGTTGCCGGAGTGTATGCGGTTTTCGATACGCCGACGATATACAACAGGCCGGTAGCGTCGAGCACATGGTTACGTTGGCCGTCCATCCGATACCGCTTTTCCCGCACCCGTTTCCCGAGACCCGCGAGACCCCCGAGGCCTCGGCATGATCCCGCTCAGTCTCGGTGAGATCGCCGCGCTCGTCGGCGGGACGGTCTCGGGCGACCGGTCCGTGACGGTGACCGCGCCGGCCGTCCTCGACAGCCGGCAGGCCGAACAGGGCAGCCTCTTCGTCGCCTTCGCCGGTGAGCACGTCGACGGCCACGACTACGCCGAGCGGGCAGGCCGGTCCGGTGCCGTGGCCGTGCTCGGCTCCCGGCCCACGCCGCTGCCCACCGTCGTCGTTGGCGATCCCCGGGCCGCGCTGCAGACGCTCGCCGCCCACGTCGTGGGCCGGCTGCGCGACGGACTGACCGTTGTCGGGGTGACCGGTTCGCAGGGCAAGACCAGCACCAAGGACCTGCTGGCGGCCGTACTTTCGAGCGCCGCGCCGACGATCGCCACGATCGGCTCGCTCAACAACGAACTCGGCGTGCCGCTCACCATGCTGCGCGCCGACGCGGCCACCCGGTTCCTCGTCCTTGAGATGGGAGCCCGTCACGTCGGCGACATCGCCGAGCTCACCGGCCTGGTCGCGCCCGACATCGCCGTCGTCCTCAACGTCGGCAAGGCCCACCTCGGCGAGTTCGGATCGCGCGCGGCCATCGCCAGGGCCAAGGGCGAGTTGGTGCGAGGGCTGGCGCGCGGCGGCACCGCCGTCCTCAACGCCGACGATCCCCGGGTGGCCGCGATGCGCTCGCTGACCGACGGTCCGGTGCTGACCTTCGGCCGGGCGGAGCACGCCCAGGTGCGTGCGCTCGGCCTGGCGCTGGACCGGCTCGGCCGACCGTCCTTCACGCTGCGGACCGCCGCCGCGTCCGTTCCCGTCGCGTTGCCGCACGTGGGCGCCCACCAGGCGATCAACGCGTCGGCTGCCGCGGCGGCGGGGCTGGCGGCCGGCGTATCCCTCGACGTGGCCGCGGCGGGGCTGGCCACCGCTTCGCTGTCGAAGTGGCGCATGCAACCGCGCGGACTCTCCGGCGGCGCCACACTGCTCAACGACTCCTACAACGCCAACCCCGATTCGACCCGTGCCGCCCTGGACGCGCTGGCGGCGATCGAGGGCGGGCGCCGCATCGCCGTTCTTGGCGAGATGCTCGAACTCGGCGACGACAGTGAGGCCGAGCACCGTGCCGTCGGACGGTACGCCGCCTCCCGGGCCGATGTGGTGGCCGCGGTCGGCGAGGCCGCCCGGCCGATTGCCGACGGCATGGGAGAGCGGGCGGTGGTGCTGGCCGACAACTACGCGGCCGTCGACTGGCTGCGCGGCCACCTCGCCGCCGGCGACGTGGTGCTCGTCAAGGCCTCCCGCGGGGCGCGCCTCGACGAGGTCGCCGCCGCGCTCGCGTAGTTCGCCGGGGCGAGCCGGAAGATCCGCGACGCCGAGTTGTTCGAGGCCGCCGCCCGAAGACCACAGGGTGCCGAACGGCCGGTGACGGATCCGAGCTCAGCAAGCTCAGAAACTGTACTGAAACCTCGTCGGGTCAACTGCCGGTGATCACGGCTACTGGATCTGCGCGTTCACACTCCGTAAGAACGGAGGGCTGTCAGGTCAGTTCCAAGCCGCCGTCGATGGTGAGGATCTGCCCGGTGAGCCAGGTGGTGGCTGGATCGGCCAGGCGCAGGAGCCAGGTGGCGACCTCGTCGGGATCACCGCGGCGGCCGAGGGGGATACGGGCAACCTCCTCCCGCTTGATCTGTTCGATGACCGTCTCGGGGAGTCCGGCGGCGGCCAGGGCCTGGCTTTCGGTCGGGCCTGGGGCGAGGGCGTTGACGCGGATGCCGTCAGCGGCGAGCTCCACCGCCCAACTGCGGGTGAGCTGTTCGAGGGCGGCCTTGGAGGCCGCATAGTGGGCGCCGCCCGGCAGTGGCCGATGGCCGAAGGTGCTGGAGACGTTGACGATCGTGCCCCGGCTCCGGCACAGATGCGGCAGCGCGGCACGCGCCAGGAGGCTGGGCGCGACGACGTTGAGGTCGAACAGGGCGGTGATGCCCGAGGCGGTCGTGTCGGCCAGTGGCATCACCTTGGCGGCTCCGGCGTTGTTGACCAGTACGTCCAGTTGTCCCCAGCGGTCAATTACGGCGTCGACCACCTGCTCAGGTGCCCCTGGGTCGCTCAGATCGGCCGAATGGAGGGCGATGGCCGGATACCCGGCGGCGGTCTCCTTCAGGGCATCGATGCGGCGGCCGACTCCCAGCACTCGGGCGCCGACGTCGGCGAAGGCGCGCGCTGCGGCACGGCCGATCCCGGATCCGGCACCGGTGACGATGACGACGCGTTCGGCGAGGTCTGCGGGAGACTTGGCACTCATGGTCACCTCAATGTTCGATGTTCGTGAAACATCGAATAACGTAGCATGGTCGCCATGAAGCAAGCGCGACATCCCGCTCCGAACGAGATCACCCTCATCGACGTGATGGGGGCGCTCAACGACCCCATCCGGGTCGGCCTGGTGCGCGTCCTCGCCGACGACCGTGAACACGGATGGGGCGAACTGCGCGCCCCGGTAGCCAAGTCAACCCTCAGCCATCACCTGCGCGTACTCCGCGACGCCGGCGTCACCCGCACCCGGCAGGAAGGCACCCGCTGCTTCGTCGAACTACGCCGGGACGATCTCGACGCCCGCTTCCCAGGGCTGCTGAACGCCGTCCTCGGCGCCGCCCACCGCGACGACGTCGGCGCCCACGTCGGCCTCGCCGACGACTCACCGTCCGCCTGAGGGACACCAGAGCTATCTGCGGACATGGTCGTGGTACCTGCGGAATGTAACGGCAGGCGTGAGCGGGCCCCTTCACGCCTGGGGTTTCGTCACAGCTTCTCGGCGCCCGCGCCGCATCATGTGTCCGCGCTCTCTCATGTAGAGGTCGAAGGCCCGGTAGACCATCGGCCGCAGCGGCAGGTCCCACTCTCCGACGTGTCTCACGGCCTGGCCGCCGGTGCCGACCTTGAACTGGATCAGTCCGACGTGCGGGTCGTCCGCGTCGAGGGTGGGGGTGATGCCGCGCAGGTCGTAGACGTCGCAGCCGGCCGCCAGTGAGTCGCGGATCATCGCCCACTGGCAGGCGTTGGAGCCGCGCACCTCGCGCTTCTCGGTGGAGGAGGCGCCGTAGGCGTACCACGCGTGGGCGCCGACGCGGATCAGGACGGTGGCGGCGACGAGGTCGCCCTGGTGGTGGGCCAGGTAGAGCCTGATCCGCTCGGGGGCCTCGGCGCGCAGCGCCGCGAACATGGTCTCGAAGTAGGGCAGCGGCCGGGGCGTGAAGCGGTCGCGTTCGGCGGTGTGGACGTAGAGGTCGTGGAACGCCTTCAGGTCCTCACCGACCGTGACCTCGACGCCCTCTCTGGCGGCCTTCTTGATGTTGCGGCGCCAGAGCTGGTTCATGCCCTTGAGGAGGTCGTCCTCGGTTCTGCCGGTCAACGGAATCTCGTACCGGAACTGCGGATGCCCGACCCCGAAGCCGTCCTCCGGGCTCTGCGGCAGCCAGCCGGCGTCCCTGAGCCGGCTGGTCACGCGGGCGCCGACCGGGTCGGCCCACTGCCCGGGTATCTCGGTGAGCCGCTTGACACCCAGGTCGGCGATGCCCTCCTTGACCTGGGCGGCACTCCAGGCGTTCGTGCGCACCGGCGGACCGAGCCTGATCGCGAACGCGCCGTGTGCCTTGAGGTGGGCCGCCAGCGGGTCGAGCCACGCGTCGATCTCGCCGGTCCAGTCGATGACCGGGCCGTCGGGCAGATAGGCCAGCGTGAAGCGTTCGAGGCGCGGTACCGGGCGGTGCAGGACGAGTCCGGCACCGACCAGCTGCCGGTCGTCGTACCAGCCGAGTGATTCGCTGCGCCACTCGGTCTTGACCCGGCCCCATGCCGGGGTCTGCAGGAAGCTGACCGACCGTTGGGCCCGTACGAACGCCAAGTGCTCGGCGACGCTGATCGGCCTGACGGTCAGCCCCCCGCCCACGGCTCCGGCCCCTCGGCGGAGCGCGTTGCGGCTCACCGGTCCGCCGCCCACACGTCGGCGTTGCCGGACGGGGCGCCGATACACCTGGGGTACCACCGGGTCTGGGCCGCTGTTCGCGCTGGTTCGCTGTAGGACATGCCCGCAGTCAAGGCAGGGTGGTGTTGCCGGCCCGTATGCGGTTTTCGATACGCCGACGATATGCGCCCACTCGTAGCGTCGAAGGCATGCGTGTGCGGATCGTCGAGAGCGGGAACCGTGGATAGGCAGGCCGGGCTGAGCGTACGCGTCAGACTCACCCTCAGCTACGCCGGATTCCTCATGGTCGCGGGCTTCCTGCTGCTCGCGGCGATGTGGGTGTTCGTCCTGCGCCACCTGCCTGCCTATACGCCGGTCTCCGGCGGGGTGCTGATCCGCTCCTTTCTCCTGCGCGACTTCGCGACGGCCGCGGGGAGCGTGCTGCTCTTCCTGCTGGTCTTCGGTCTCGTGGGAGGGTGGATCCTCGCCGGCCGCATGCTCGCCCCTCTGACCCGTATCACCCACGCCACCCGCCTGGCCTCGACCGGGTCGCTCTCCCACCGGATCCGACTGCCGGGCCCCACGGACGAGTTCCGCGAACTCGCCGACGCCTTCGACGCGATGCTCGCCCGGCTCGAGGCACACGTCGCCGAACAGCAGAGATTCGCGGCCAACGCCTCCCACGAGTTGCGCACTCCGCTGGCGGTCTCGAAGTCACTGCTCGATGTGGCCCGCGCCGATCCCAACCGTGCCGCCGACCCACTCGTCGACCGCCTCCACGCCGTGAACACCCGGGCCATCGACCTCACCGAGGCACTGCTCCTGCTCAGCCGCGCCGACCGGCGGTCCTTCACGCGAGAACACGTCGACCTGTCCCTCATGGCGGAGGAAGCCACCGAAACACTCCTCCCCCTCGCCGAGAAGAACGGCGTCGCCCTTGAGACCGAAGGTGACATCGCTCCCACGACCGGATCGCCGGCGCTCCTGCTGCAACTGACCACCAACCTCGTCCACAACGCGATCGTCCACAACCTGCCCGCACAGGGCAGCGTGTGGGTCACCACCGAACTCCGCTCCAGGACAGTGGTGCTCACTGTCGAGAACACCGGTGAGCAGGTCGCCCCGGAGCTGGTCTCGACGCTGACCGAGCCGTTCCGGCGCGGCACCGAGCGCGTACACACCGACCACGCGGGCGTCGGCCTCGGCCTGGCCATCGTCAAGACCATCACGCAGGCACACGACGGAACGCTCACCCTCACCCCGCGCCCCGCCGGCGGGCTCCGCATCACCGTAGAACTGCCCACAGCGTCCCCGCACCTCCGGCGGTTGGCTTACGAGGCGCCGCCAAGAACCTCCCGCAGTCGATGCGCGAACTCGTCCGGCTTCCCCGGATATCCGAACTCGCCGTCCAGGAAACCGCCGTGATGGCTCGGGAAGACGGTCACCTGCTGGCCGAGCAGCTCGGCGGTCGCGTCGGAGGTGCGTCCGGTCTGCACGTTCTCGGACTCCTCGCCCACGGCGATCACGATGCGAGTCGGCGCAGCGGCGAGAGCGTCGGCATCCGGCCGATAGCTGCTTACCGCCCATGACCGGTCGGACAGCAGCGGATCGTCGCGCGAGCCGTCATCCTCCGCGGGCATCCCGAAAGCCGCCGGATCCGCCTCCGGCTGTTCGAAGTACGCGTCGGTGAACTCTCCCTCCCACGAGGTCATGACCACGAATGCGGCCATCCCGGCCCCCCACCCCCTCTTCTCGTACGCCTCCCGGACGCCGGCCCGCGCCCGCACGGCCGCCGGGCCGTCCGGCGTGAGGGTGATGAGCGGCGGCTCGTGCGCGACCAGGGTGGTCACGTCCGCCGGATACTTCGCCACGAGCGCGAGCGCGGTGACCGCGCCACCACTGCTCGCGAACATCTCCACCGGCCCGGCCCCGAGCGCCTCGATGACGGCGTGCACGTCGTCGGCCTGCGTCTGCGGCGTGTGGTCGACCCAACCGTCCTTTCGAGTGCTCCGACCGAGCCCGCGCGGGTCGTAGGTGACCACCGTCCGGTCGGGGAAGCGCGCCGCGAGCGCGACGAAGCCAGTGGCATCCATGGGCTGCCCGATCATGAACAGGGGCGGGCGTCCATCTGTGGTCGGCAGCGGCCCGCGAACGTCATAGACGAGGTCGGCGTCCGCTGTCGTGAGTGTGTGAGTCTCCATACCCGTGCAGACCGGCCCCGCCCCTGAAACTCATCGGTGCGGCGGGCGTCACTCCGCGCCGGGCCAGTACCTGCCGACGGCCCCAGTCCTGACCGCGGGACCAGCGCAGCAAGCGAACGCTCGGGTTTGGCCGGGGCCGGACTCGTCGCCGTAGAGCCGTCACGTCTGGTACGGGGAGTCCTGCCGTCGCAGAGGGCACTGGTTCTGCCGGCGTCACGGGCCGAGAGTGGACGCATGACATCACCATTCATCACTGTGACGGCACCACGAAAGGGAACTCTTCGATGAGCGATGGCGCGATCTCCAGCGGTTGGGACGTCCTGGAGGCCTCCCACGAAGCACTGCGCGCGGCGGTCGGCGCCGTCCCCGCCGACGGCTGGCATCTGCCGACGCCCTGTGCGGCATGGACCGTCACCCAGGTATTCCAGCACGCTGTCGGCGACCAGATCGGTTACGCCGCCGCGCTGACCGGCGAACCCGGCCCCGGCTTCAACCCGTTCGCTCCGTCGGGCGATCTGGAGGGGGTGGACCCGGCGGCCTTCCTGGAGGACGCCCTGGCACGCGCGGCGAGGGCTTGGGCGGGGGTCGACCGGGGCGCCGTCGAGGTGCCCGTGCCGGTGCCGCCGCACAAGTTGTCCCCGTGGTCCGGCTCGGCGGCGTGCGGGCTGGACGCGGCGGTCCACGCCTGGGACATCGCCGTGGCGACGGGCCGGCCGTCGCCGCTCACGTCCGAACTGGCCCGCCCCCTCCTCAAGATCGCCGGAGAGATCGCCGAGCCGCTGCGCCCCCACGCGTACTCCGCCGCCCTGGCCCCCGAGCAGGGCGACGACGACGTGGCGGTTCTCCTGCGTTACCTCGGCCGCGACCCCCGCTGGAGCGCCTCGTAGGAGCCGTCCGGTCGATCACGTTCCCGCTTCACCGACGGACTTGACCGCTGCTTGCTGGACGGCGCCCGGCTGCAGGGTGTGCTGGTGGTTGACGCGAACAGCAGGTTCGCCTTGAGTGTGTCGCCCCGTGCCTGGTCAGGTGGTGGTCGGCCACGAGCGCAGCAGGGTCGCGATGGTCGAGGTCGTGCAGGCAGGGTCGCGGAGCAGGTCGCGCAGGGCGATCGCGTCGTCGCGGGTGGGTTTGAGAGGGATGCCGGAGGCCTCCAGGTACATGACGCCGGTGGCGGCGGCCACGGCCATGTTGGAGCGTTCCAGCCACCGGCAGCGACCGAGGACGTGGACGAGGGCGGCGGCTCGGGCGTAGGGGCCGTCGTAGACGGGCTGGTCGAGGAGTTCCGCCGTGTGGGCGGCGACGGCGGCGACCGGGATGCCGTAGTCGTCGGGGGCGGGGTCGCGGGCGCCGGCGATCTCGGCCACCTGCAGGATCCAGGGAACGTCGATGTGCAGGTCCATTACGCGGCGTGGGCGCCCGGGGTGGCCTCCCGGCCCGCGTCGTCGCTCTCGGCCTCGTCGAAGAGTGCCTGGTGTTCGTCGAGGAAGCGGCGCGCGGCGTCCAGCCCCCGGGCGCGCAGGCCGTCCACGTCCTCCCTGACCAGGTGCGCGATGTAGTCGCCGACGCTCAGGCCGCGGTCCTTGGCCCGGGCCTTGGCGAGTTCGGCCACTTCGTCGTCGACGCGGGCGCCGAGTTGGGTCTTTGCCATGCCCGTATGGTAACAGGTGTTACCGCCCGGGACCGCAGGACGGCGAGGTGCACGGTCATCCCATGGCGTCGACTTCCAGGATCGCGGCGGCGAACGCTTCGGGCTGCTCCTGGGGGAGGTTGTGGCCGGCGTTCGGGACGACGTGGTGGCTCCAGGGGCCGGAGAAGTGCGGGGCGTAGCCACTGCCGTCGGTCGGCGGGATGACGCCGTCGGCCTGGCCGTCCAGGGTGACGGCGGGGACGGTGATCTTCGGCTGGTCGAGGAGCCTTCGTTCCAGTCCGGCGTACCGGGGGTCGCCGGGGGCTGCGGCCAGGCGGTGCCGGTAGCTGTGGATCACCACGTCGACGTAGTCCGGGTTGGTCCACAGCCTCGCCGCCTGGGCGAACTCGGCTTCCGTGAACCGCCATTCGGGAGAGTTGCGGTGCCAGACGACGCGGGCCAGGTTCTCCCGGTTGCGCTGGAGTCCCTTGCGGCCGCGTTCGGTGAGGAAGTAGAAGAAGTACCAGGTGCCCTCCTCGATCGCGGGCCGCAGCGGCTCCTGGGCGACGGCGAGGTTCTGGATGAGGTAGCCGTTCACGCAGACCACGCCCGTGCAGCGCTCCGGCCACAGCGCGGCGGCCACGTCGCCGGCCCGCCCGCCCCAGTCGTATCCGGCGAAGAGCGCCCGCGGGATGCGCAGTGCGTCCATGAAGGCGATCAGGTCCGCGCCGAGTGCCGCCTGCTGACCGGAACGGAACGTGTTCGCGCGCAGGAACCGGGTTTCTCCATGGCCGCGCAGGTAGGGGATGTAGCAGCGGTATCCGCGCCGGGCGAGCGCGGGCGCCACCTCCGCGTAGGAGCCGACAGGGCTGAAGGGCCAGCCGTGCAGGAGGATCACGGGGGTGCCGTGGGACGGGCCCACGTCGTGGTAGGCGATGTCGAGGACGTCGGTGCGGGTATGACGTACGGGGCCCAGGTCAGGAGCGATCCGTCCGGTCGGCGCCCCGTTCGTGTGTGCCGACGCCCGCCCCACTCCGGTGACGCCGGCAGCTCCGGTCGCCGCGGCCGCCGTCATGGCCTGGGTCAGTCTCCGCCTGCTGATCATGTCACTTCCTCGTGTTCGATCCGGAGCGTTCGGAGCAGCTCGCACACACACCTGCATCCATCACCGCTCTAACAGGTGACTAGAATTGTCGTGTCAGGTGTGTCTGTCAAGGATCGGCGGCGCGGTGCGGTCCTGTGGGTTGCTTCGGTGCATACGTGTGTGTCGAGCGCAGGCTCTCTCAATCGGTGACGCATGGGTTCCATGGCAGTCAAACGACGGTCGTCCGCCGCTCGGCGGACGGATGGGTGGCACGCCGGGCATGGGTGCCTACCAGAGCGCGAAGTTCGCCGTGGAGGGGTTCTCCGAGGTCCTGGCGGGCGAGGTCGATCCCATCGGGATCAGGGTCGTCATCGCCGAGCCGGGCACCTTCCGGACCGACCGGCAGGGCTCGTCGATGGAACTGCGCGCGGTGGGCGCCGACCATGCCGACTATGAGGAGACCGTCGACCTCATGAACAAGTACCGGGCGGAGAACAACGGTTCACAGCCGGGTGACCCAATCCGCGCGGCCAGGGTCCTCGTCGACATCGCCCACCACGACGACCCGCCGCGCCGGATCCTGCGGGGCGCCCAGGCCGTGGCCATAGGCTTGGAGGCGGGCGAGGCGCGCGCCGTGGAGACCAGGGCGGTGGCCGAGGTCAGAGGCGCCGCGGACTTTCCGGGGGAAGCCGACAACACGATGTTCCGAGTTCCACGGAAGTCCGCGCCGGTGGCAGGAGGTTGGGCACCTGCCACCGTCGGCGGTCGTCCGGGGGTGTGCGTGCGGTCCGCCAGGTCAGACGGTGATGGTCTTGTACTCGGTGTAGGTGCCGAGGCCGACCGCGCCGTACTCGCGGCCGATGCCGCTGGCCTTGAAGCCGCCGAAGGGGCCGTCGAAGGCGATGGAGGCCCCGTTGACAGTGATGGTGCCGGTGCGGACGCGGCGGGCGACCGCCAGGGCGTGGGCCTCGTCGGTGGACCAGACGCCGCCGGAGAGGCCGTACTCGGAGTCGTTGGCGATACGGACGGCCTCGTCCTCGTCGTCGTAGGCGATGACCACCAGGACCGGGCCGAAGATCTCCTCCTGGGCGATGCGCATGGAGTTGTCCACGTCGGCGAAGACGGTGGGGGTGACGTAGTTGCCCTTCTCCAGGCCTTCGGGGATGTGCGGGCCGCCGGTGACCAGGCGGGCACCCTCATCGATGCCGAGCTGGATGTAGTTGCGCACCCGTTCCTGCTGGTCAGGGCGGATCATCGGGCCGATGAAGGTGTCCGGGTCGTCCGGGTCGCCGACCTTCAGCGACTCCACCAGTTCCTTCAGCGCGCTCACGACCTCCTCGTAGCGGCTGCGCGGGGCCAGGATGCGGGTCTGGGCGATGCAGGACTCGCCGTTGTTGAGCAGGGAGGCGAACTTCACGCCCGCGACGGCCTTGTCGATGTCGGCGTCGGACAGGATGATCGCGGCGGACTTGCCGCCCAGCTCCAGGCTGACCCGCTTGAGCTGCTCGCCGGCGAGCGCGGCGATACGACGGCCGGCCCGGGTCGAGCCGGTGAAGGCGATCTTGTCGATCTCCTCGTGCTTCACCAGGTACTCGCTGGTCTCCCGGTCCGCGGGCAGGACGCTGATCACACCCTCGGGCAGGCCCACTTGCTCCAGCAGCTCGGCCAGGAATCCCATGCTCAGCGAGTTCTCCGGGGACACCTTGAGGACCACGGAGTTGCCGGCGAGCAGGGAGGGGATGATCTTCGAAGTGGCCGAGGAGAAGGGCGAGTTCCACGGGATCACCGCGGCGACGACACCGACCGCCTCGCGGCGCACCACACTGCGCACCGGGGAGGCGGGGTCGGAGGGCGTCAGGGTCTCCTCCCAGGCGAACTCCTCGGCCGCCTTCAGGTAGGCGTTGGCCTGGCGGGTCAGGCCGGGTTGGCCGGCGCGGGTGAACCAGCCCGCGGAGCCGTTCTCCAGCGAGATCAGGTGCGCGATCTTCTCCGCGTGCTCCTCGCGCAGGGCGTTGAAGCGGCGCAGGACCGCGATCCGCTCCGCCGGCGGGGTCAGCCGCCACTCCCCCGTCTCGAAGGACGCCCGCGCCACGGCGACCGCACGGTCGATGTCCGCCGGCTGCGCCTGCGCGGCGCGGCCGACCACCGACCGGTCGTGCGGGGAGGCGATGTCCAGCAACTCCGTACTGCTCGGCTCGACCCAGGAACCGCCGATGAAAAGCCGGTCATAGGTGATCATGCGCTTCTCTCTTCCCGTGCACTGTCGGTGCTTCCGATCAGCTCGTCTATTATCCGCCACTTCAATGTAGCACTTTGATGATTTAAGAGCACATGCGAGATACTCTTATGAGATGAGAGCCGACGCAGGTGGCAGAGTCGAGGTCGACACCTATCTGCACGGCCTCGGTCGAATGGCTCGCCCGCGGCTCACCGTCATATGACTGCTGTATCCGGGTTCGTTGCGGACGAGAGTATGTGCCGCCGGCCCCGCTCCCGCACCGGTCACCGAAACACATGACGGAAGGTCTCACATGTTCAACAGGCGTACTTTCGGCAAGGCCGTCGGTCTGGGCACCGGTGCGGCCGCGGTCTCGCCGGCCGGCCTGCCGGCCGGCGAGACCGCGGCGACCGCCTCGTCCACACCGGGCGCCTCGTCCACACAGCGCGGCCCGTCCGCTCCCACCGTGCCCGCCGTCACCCCCGGCACCCACACCGGCTTCGCCACGGTCAAGCAGGTCAGGGCCGGCCTGCTGAATGTCGGGTACGCCGAACTCGGCCCCGCCCACGGCCCGGTCGTGATCTGCCTACATGGCTGGCCGTACGACATCCACAGCTACGTCGACGTCGCCCCGCTCCTCGCCGACCAGGGCTACCGCGTCCTCGTCCCCTATCTGCGCGGCCACGGCAGCACCCGCTTCCAGTGGGGGGGGGGGGGGGGGGGGGGGGGGGGGGGGGGGGGGGGGGGGGGGGGGGGGGGGGGGGGGGGGGGGGGGGGGGGGGGGGGGCTGCGGGCCCCTGGGGGGGGGGGGGGGGGGGGGGGGGCCCCGGGTCGGGGGGTGTCCGTCCTCGGTCCGGCGGAACTGTGGCTTTTAGCTGTGCTGCGTGTCGGACGCCGGCCGCTGCGGGCGGACACCCCCCGCCCCGTCCCCTCACCGCCGTGGGCGGCCACGACGCCCACGGCTGGGGTGCCTCATGTCGCCGGGCGACCGCAGCTTGCTCAGGGGCGCGGGGCTGTATCGATGTGCGGCTCCGCCGCGTGGGCGCGACCAGCCCCCACCCACCCGCAGCCGCTCTACGACCCCCGGCCCCCACGCATGGCGCCCCCGCCGTCGGGATGGAGGAGACTTGGGGCATGTCCATTCACGAGAACCTTCTCGGGGGCCCGCCCCCGACCCACCTGCCCGACGATCCGGAGCCGCGGGAGCTGCTGGCGAACGGCACCTCGCCGGCGGACGTGGCGGCGAAGTACCCGACGTCCTCGCTGGCCTGGGCCCGCCTGGCCGACGAGGCGTTCGAGCGGGGCAGTGTGGTGGAGTCGTACGCCTATGCCCGTACGGGATACCACCGCGGCCTGGACGCTCTGCGTAGGAGCGGCTGGAAGGGGCACGGCCCGGTGCCCTGGGAGCACGAGCCGAACCGCGGCTTCCTGCGGGCCCTGCACGGGCTGGCGCGGGCCGCGCAGTCGATCGGGGAGCAGGAGGAGTACGAGCGCTGCTCGCAGTTCCTGAAGGATTCGTCGCCGACGGCGGCCCAGACGCTGGGCTGATCGCGTTTCTCCGGTTCCTCGGTGTGGCCCGTCTGTGTGATCAGGCGGGCCTTGCCTTTTCGGCGGACCATCGAAGAAGATGCCCGGCGGGGACCGGGGCCCCCGTGTCGGTAACGGCAGGGGCGGACCGCTACCCGGAGTACACATCAGGAGACAGCGATGTCGTCCCATGAGGCTCACGAAGCGCACGAGCCGGAGACCCCGCATCTCGACTTCCAAGGCACGACGCCGTACGAGGACTACGTCAAGGCGGACGTGCTCACCCACCTCCAGCACACCCTCTCCGACGACCCCGGAGAGATGGTCTTCCTGGTCACCACCCAGGTGATGGAGCTGTGGTTCACCGTCATCGTCCACGAGTGGGAGACCGCGGCGCGGGCGCTGCGGGAGGACGACGTGCCGGTCGCGGTCGCCGCCCTGAAGCGGTCCGTGCGGGAGCTGGAGGCGCTCAACGCCTCCTGGAAGCCGCTCGGGCAGCTCACCCCGGCCCAGTTCAACTCGTACCGGAGTGCGCTCGGGGAAGGCTCGGGTTTTCAGTCGGCGATGTACCGCCGCATGGAGTTCCTGCTCGGCGACAAGTCCGCGTCCATGCTGGTCCCGCACCGGGGCGCGCCCCGCGTCCACGCCGAGCTGGAGAAGGCGCTGCACGAGCCGAGCCTGTACGACGAGGTGCTGCGGCTGCTGGCCCGGCGCGGACACGCGATCCCGGACGCCGTGGTGGGGCGTGACGTCTCGCGGCGCTACGAGCCCTCCGAGGAGGTGGAGGCCGTCTGGACGGCTCTCTACTCCGGTGACGAGAGCGACGAACTCGCCCGGCTCGGCGAGGCGTTGACCGACGTGGCCGAGCTGGTGTGGCGCTGGCGCAACGACCACCTGGTCGCCACCCGTCGGGCCATGGGCGCCAAGGCCGGCACGGGCGGCTCCGCCGGGGTGGCCTGGCTGGAGAAGCGGGCCGGCAAGAACGTCTTCCCCGAGCTGTGGACGGCGCGGTCCCATGTCTGAACTTGCTTTCAAAGCGGGGGAGTTGGATGCGGGGGACGGGCTAGCGGGCGTGCGTTCGCGGTTCGTCCTCGATGACGTCGTGTACCTGGACGGGAACTCGCTGGGCGCGCTGCCGGCTTCCGTCCCGGGGCGCGTCGACGATGTCGTACGGCGGCAGTGGGGTGAGCTGAGGATCCGGTCCTGGGAGGAGAGTGGGTGGTGGACCGCGCCCGAGCGGATCGGTGACCGGATCGCTCCGCTGGTGGGGGCCGGGGTCGGGCAGGTCGTGGTCGGGGACTCGACGAGTGTCAATGTCTTCAAGGCGCTTGTGGGGGCTGTGCGGTTGGCCCGGCTGGGTTCCGGTTCCGGTTCTGGTTCTGGTTCTGTGCGGGACGAGCTTGTAGTTGATGCCACTACCTTTCCCACGGACGGTTACATCGCCGAGTCCGCCGCCCGGCTGACCGGCTGCACGCTGCGGCCGGTCACTCCGGAGCGGGTGCCGGAGGTGCTGGGCGCGCGGACCGCCGCCGTGCTGCTGAACCACGTCGACTACCGCTCCGGGCGGCTGCACGACCTGCCCGCGCTGACGGACGCCGTGCACGCGGCGGGCGCGGTCGTGGTCTGGGACCTGTGCCACAGTGCGGGCGCCCTGCCGGTCGGGCTCGACGCGCACGGCGTCGATCTGGCCGTCGGCTGCACCTACAAGTACCTCAACGGCGGGCCGGGGTCACCGGCCTACCTGTATGTGCGGCGCGAGCTGCAGGACCGGTTCGACTCCCCGTTGCCCGGGTGGAACTCGCATGCCGAGCCCTTCGGCATGCGGCCCGACTACGAACCCGCGGCGGGCGCGCTCCGGGGGCGGGTCGGTACGCCCGACATCCTCTCCATGCTGGCCCTGGAGGCGGCCCTCGACGTGTGGGACGGGGTGTCGATCGAGTCCGTACGGGCCAAGTCCCTCGCCCTGACGGATTTCTTCGTGGAGTGCGTGGCGGCCCATGTGCCCGAGGGGCGCGTGGAGTTGGTGACCCCGGTGGCCCACCGGGAGCGCGGCAGCCAGATCGCGCTGCGCTGCGACGACGCCGGGGATGTCATGAAGAAGCTGATCGAGCGCGGTGTGGTGGGCGATTTCCGGCACCCGGACGTCCTGCGCTTCGGCTTCACGCCGTTGTACGTCGGGTTCGGCGATGTGGAGCGGGCGGCGCGGGTGTTGGGGGAGGTGCTGAGGTAGGTGCTGGGGGAGGGGCCGGCTGAGCGCTAGCGGACGCGGACGTAGACCCCCGCTGTCGCGGCGGCGAAGGCGGCGCGGGCCGCCCGGTCCGCTGCGGCGGGGGTCGGGGGCGTGCCGGTGGTGAGCAGGGCGTGGTACAGGGGCGCCGAGACCGCCCGCACTACCTCCTGCGGGTCCGTTCCGAGGGGTAACTCCCCTCGTTTTACGCCTTGTTGCACACAGGGTGCCCACTCGGCGTCCCGGATGTCGTGGCAGCGCCGCAGGGCCTCGGCGGTGCGCTCGTCGCAGGCCGCCGCCGCGATGACCGCGCGGAGCAGCGCGCTCCGGCGGGGGTCGGCGAGAGTGCGTCGTACCAGGTGGGCGTGGGCCGTCAGGTCGCCGAGGACGGAGCCCGTCTCCTCGTACGGCGGGGACTGCTCCGCCATGTCCACGAGCAGGTCGGCGACCAGGGCGGTCACCGTCCCCCAGCGCCGGTACACGGTCGTCTTGCCGACCTCCGCCCGGCGGGCCACGTCCGCCAGGTCGAGATGCGCGAAGCCCCGCTCCGCGAGGACGTCTCCCGCCGCCCGCAGCACGGCCGCGCGGACACGGGCCGTACGCCCTCCGGGACGCACGGTGCCGGGTTCTGCGGACATATCGGCCTCCTTGGGGCTGTCGGGTCGGGCGGCGGCCAGCGTAACGAAACTGAAGAACCGTTTACTCCTCACCGAGCGTGACATCCCCGTGTCCGTGCACGTCATGGGCCTGGTACCGTCCCCGCCAGCGGCCGAAATCCTCCGGGGGACCCTTCCCGGCCTGCCAAATCCGTTTCGACGCTGAGAGGTTGAGAGGTTGGACATGCCGGACGACGCCGTAGTGCGCGAGGCCGTATCCGCCCGTGCCGCCGCCGAAGAGGAGTCGGCCTTCTCGCATCCCGCGGTCGACCCCGACGCCAGCGTGGCGTACGGCGATCATCCCGATCAGGTGATCGACTTCTACGCCCCGCACGGCGAGGCCGGGCCGGGCGGTCTCGCTCCGCTGGTCGTCGTCCTGCACGGGGGTGCGTGGCGGGCGCCGTACGACCGGGGGTATGTGTCGCCGTTCGCGGGGTGGCTGGCGCGGCGGGGGTTCGCGGTGGCGAGTGTGGAGTATCGGCGGGGTGGGGACGGGGTCGGCGGCGGGGGTGCTGGTGCCGTCGGTGGTGATTCGGCGGATACGGGTGCGAGTCCGGTGGCCGGGCGGTGGCCGGAGACCTTCGACGACGTGGCCGCCGCGCTGGACGCGCTGCCCGCGCTCGTGCGTGAGGCCGTTCCGCAGGCCGACCCCCGCCGCATGGTCGTCACCGGGCACTCGGCCGGCGGGCATCTCGCCCTGTGGGCCGCCGCCCGGCATCTGCTGCCCGCCGACGCCCCCTGGTACCTCGACCGTCCGGCCCCGCTGCGCGGCGTGGTCGCGCTCGCCCCGATCGCCGACTTCGCGGTCGCCGAGAAACTCGACGTGTGCGGGGGTGCCAGTCGCCAACTCCTGGGCGGGGACGACCACTTCGCCGAGCGTCGGCCGTACGCCGATCCGGTCCTGCTGCTCCCCACCGGTATCGCCACGACCCTCGTCCAGGGCCGTTCCGACCTGGTCGTCCCGCAGGCGGTCGCCGAGTCGTACGCGGACGCGGCGGCCAAGGCGGGCGAGGTCGTGGGGCTGACCCTGCTGGAGGACGTCGGCCACTTCCCGCTGATCGATCCGGCGGCGGACGCGTGTGCGGTGGTGGCGGAGGAGATCGCCCAACTGGCGTGGTGAGACCGGCGGGATGAGACCGGCGTCGTGAGATCGGCGTCCTGAGATCGGCGGGGTGAGGCCTCTGCCGGGACGGTCCCGGTCGTACCCGTAGTACCTGAGAGCTACGGCGCAGGTGAGCTCCCCGGTGGGACGCGGACGACGTGCGCGGATCCGTAACTTCCCATCCAGACAAGCCCGATGGCCGGGCGGACTGGAAGGGGAGACGACCGTGGGGCTTGGCGAGCGGGTACGGGAGGAGCACGGCGGAGCAGGACCGCGCCGTGTCCGCAGATGGCGTCGGGGCGTGCTCGCGGCCGTCGTCGCCGCCGCCGTCGTGGTGCCTCTCTCCGCCGCCGCGCGGCCTGAGATTCCCGCCCCGGCGCCCGCCGTCTCCGGTCACGTCACCGTGGCCACGCTCGACGAGACGTACGCGGCCAACCGGGCCAACGCGGCCGAGGCGGCCCGGATGGCCGACGCCCACGGCGACCGTGGGCGTGCCGCGGCGGACCGGGCCATGGCGGATCCCGCGCGTCGTTTCCTCACCTTCGACGGCCGGGGCTCCGGCCGGGCCGCCGAGGTCTTCGGCGACCTGGCCCACGCCGACCGCGTCGCCGTCCTGGTCCCCGGTTCGGACACCTCCCTCGACACCTACGACCGCTTCCGCGCCACGGCGGCCCATCTGCGGGACGAGCTGAGACGGCAGACCCTCGCGAGCGGCGACACCGGCTCCGGTCCGCGTACGGCGGTCGTGGCCTGGCTCGGCTACGAGACACCGGGCACCGTCAGCACGACCGTCCTCACCCCGGACCGGGCCGAGCAGGCCGCCCCGCGACTGCGGGAGTTCGTCCGGCAACTGCACGCCCTGGTCGGCGGCGAGGCCCGGCTGTCTTTGGTCTGCCACTCCTACGGCACGGTCGTCTGCGCCCGTGCCGCCGGCGGCCTGGACGTGGACGACCTCGCCCTGGTGGGCAGCCCCGGCACCGGCGCCGACACCGTCGCCGGCCTGCACACCCGGGCCCGCGTCTGGGCGGCGCGCGGCTCCGACGACTGGGTGGGGGAGGTGCCGCATGTCGAGGCCGACCTGTTCGGCACGACCGTCGGCTTCGGCACCGACCCCGTCTCCCCGGCCTTCGGCGCCGATGTCTTCGCCGCCGGTGACGGCGGCCACAGCGACTACTTCACACCGGGCTCGGTCTCCCTGACCAACCTGGCCCGGATCGTCCTCGGCGAGACCTCGGAGGTCACCCGTGCGTGAGACGACAGCGCCCGCAGCCAGAGGTGAGATGGCCTCGCCCGCAGCCAAGGGCAAGGCAGCATCGCCCGTGGCCACAGGCGGGACGACAGCGCCGGTGCGTGACACGGCGGCTCCGCGCTCGGCTCGGCACGGCATACGCCGGGGTGCGTGGCAGGAGATACGGCGGCGTGCCGGCCGGGTCGATGCCGCCACCCCGGCCGAGCGGGACCGCGCGGTCGACGCGCTGCGGGCCGTCGCGATCCTCGGGGTGGTGCTCGGGCACTGGCTGGTGACCGCGCTGGTCGCCGACGGCGGCGCGCTGCGCACCGCGAGCCCGCTCCAGCACATGCCCTGGCTGGCCCCGATCTCCTGGGTCTTCCAGACGCTGGCGGTGTTCTTCCTCGTCGGCGGCCATGTGGCGACGCGCGGCTACGCCTCGGCGCGTGCTCGCGGCACGACGTACGGACAGTGGCTGACCGCCCGGCTGTCCCGGCTGTTCAGACCCGTGGCCGCCCTGCTGGTCCTGTGGACGGTGGCCGCCGGGGCCCTGCTCCTCACGGGCGCCGAGATGGCGACGGTGCACACGCTGGTCAAGCTGGCCCTGTCCCCGCTGTGGTTCCTGCTGGTCTTCGCCGCCCTGACCGCGGCGACCCCGCTCCTGCTCCGCCTCCACCCGCTCTGGCCGCTGGCCGTCGTGCTGTACGTGGACCTGTTCCGCTTCGGTCTGGGCGGTCCGTCCTGGCTCGGCTGGGTGAACCTGGCGGCCGGCTGGCTGGTGCCGTACACCCTGGGTGCCGCCTGGACCCGGGGCGAGCTGGAGAGCCGGCATGCGGGCCGGGTGCTGCTCGTCGGCGGGACGGTGGCCACGGCGGTGCTGGTCGCCTTCGCCGGATATCCGGCGTCGATGGTCGGCGTCCCCGGGGCGGGGGTCTCCAACCTGAACCCGCCGACGCTGGCCGCCGTCACCTTCGGACTGGCCCAGTGCGGTCTCGCGCTGCTGCTGCGCGATCGGCTGCGCGGTGCGATGCGGCGGCCCCTGGCGTGGGCGGCGGTGGCGCTGGTCAACCTCTCCGCGATGACGATCTTCCTGTGGCACCAGACGGCCCTGATGGCGACCACGGCCACCGGTCTCCTCGCCGGCCGCCTGCCGGGGCTGCACACGCGGCCCGACGGGCTGGACTGGGTGGCGGCCCGCCTGGCCTGGCTGCCGGTCCTCACTTTCGCCCTGGCCGTCTGCTGGGCGGCCTTCAGGTCTTACGAGCACGGTCCCCGGCGGAGCGGGAAGCGGCCGTCCCGGGTGGTCCGCGTCCACCGCGGCCCGCGCACCGGGGAAGCGAAAGCGGTGCGTGGTGCCTAGGGTTGGCGGCGTGACGGAGACGGGGAGCCGACGCGTGATCGTGCGGCGCGTGCGGGCGGGGTTGCGGGTGCTGCGGGACGACCTGTGCACGCTCCGGGTGGACCCGCTGCCGCCCTCGGTATGGCTGCGCTGGCTGCCGCACGGGGTGGTGTGTCTGGCCGCGCTGGGAATCATGCTCGGCGGTCTGCCCCAGCTCCAGGACAACGGCCACCTGGGTTTCGGGGCCGCCTTCACGATCGCCGTCGCCCAGGGCGGCGCGACGGTGCTCGCCCTGTGGCGGCCCGTCCCGGCGTGGTGGCTGTCGATGGCGGGCAGCGTGGTCGGGGCCCTCTTGCTGCGCGCCGAGCTGGGTCCGGACGTGGCGGGCCGGTTCGTCTGGCCCTGGACCGCGGCCGGGATCATCGCCCACCTGTTGGTGCTGCTGTTGCTCGCGCTCCGGGTGCCCACCCGGGTCTCCGCCGAGGCACTGGTGCTGACCGGGCTGGCCACCTGGCTCGTCGAGGGGGTGTGGGGAAACTCCCACTACGGGTCCAGCAGCGTCCTCACGGTCTGTCTCTCCGCCATCGTCGTGGTGCTGGGCATGGCCCTGCGCGGCCGCCGCGAGGCCCGTGCGGAACTGGGCCGGCAGACCACCCTCACCGCCGAGGAGCGCGCCCGGCGCACCCTGCTGGAGGAGCGCAGCCGCATCGCGCGCGAGCTGCACGACGTGGTGGCCCACCACATGTCGGTCATCTCGATCCAGGCCCAGGTCGCCCCGCACCTCGTCAAGGACCCCCCGGAGGAGCTGAAGGAGAACCTCGCCGGCATCCGGCAGAACGCCCTGGAGGCACTGGGTGAACTGCGCCGGGTCCTGGGTGTGCTGCGCGCCGAGCACCCCGACGGTCCGGACGACCCCGACGCGCCGGACGGTGGCGCCCTGCACGCCCCGCAGCCCACCCTCGACCGGATCGACACGCTGGTGGAGAACACCCGGGCCGCGGGCCTCACGGTGAACGTGCAGGTCAAGGGCGAGCGGCGGCCGCTGCCGCCCGGCGTGGAGCTGTCGGCGTACCGGATCGTGCAGGAGGCGCTGAGCAACGTCCTGCGGCACGCGCCCGGGGCGACCGTCACCGTCGTCCTCGTCCATCACCGGTTCGGGCTGGACGTGAAGGTCAGCAACTCGCGGCCCAGACGGCGGGTGCCGCCCTCCCCGGGTGCGGGGCACGGGCTGCTCGGCATGCGGGAGCGGGCGATGATGCTCGGTGGCTCCCTGGCCGCGGGGCCGCGGTCCGGCGGCGGTTACGAGGTGGTCGCGTACATACCGGTCCCCACGCCCGCCGACCTCCCGGACGGCGACGGCGCGCTCCGCACACCGGATCCGGCCTCCGCACCGGCCGTCGGCCCGACCACCCGCCCTCCCACCGATCCGAAGGACGACACCGCATGACGAGCGGCACCCACGGCACCCATGACACCGGCGGAACCGGCGGATCCATCCGGGTTCTCATCGCCGACGACCAGCAGATGGTCCGGCAGGGCTTCACCGTGCTGCTCAACACCCAGCCCGACATCGACGTGGTCGGGCAGGCGGTGGACGGACTCGACGCCATCGCCAAGGTCGACGAACTCGTGCCGGACGTCGTCCTCATGGACATCCGCATGCCCGAGCTGGGCGGCATCGAGGCCACCCGCCGCATCACCGGTGAACGCCCGGACATCAGGGTGCTGGTACTGACCACCTTCGACCTGGACGAGTACGTGTACGAGGCGCTGCGGGCCGGGGCGTCCGGGTTCCTGCTGAAGGACGCCTCCGCGGACCAGCTCGCCGAGGCGGTGCGGGTGGTGGCGGCCGGGGACGCGCTCCTCGCGCCCGGTATCACCCGCCGGCTGATCGCCGAGTTCTCCCGGCTCGGCGACCGGCCCCGCGCCCCGCTCAAGGAGCGCGTCGGCGGCCTGACCGAGCGCGAGACGGAGGTGCTCGCGCTGATCGCCCAGGGCCTGTCCAACGCGGAGATCGCGGAGCGGCTGGTGGTCGCCGAGCAGACGGTGAAGACCCATGTGGGCCGCATCCTGGTCAAGCTGGGTCTGCGGGACCGTACGCAGGCGGCGGTGTTCGCCTACGAATCGGGGCTGGTGCGGCCCTCGGGGTACTGAACGGGGGTACTGACGGCGGGGCGCGGACCCGCGGGCATGACCCGTAGTACCTGAGAGGGACGCCGACGAACCCCTCTCACTGGGGACGACCGCGACCCCGGCCTACGCCTACCGTTCTGTATGTGACCGAGACGACCCAGACGCATCTGACACCCCCGGGGGACGGGGCCAAGCAGCGCAGCCCGGAGTTCCGGCTGGCCGCGGACGCCCTGCGCGGGCTGCGGCAGGACCTGATCCACGACGCCTTCGCCTACCGCCCGCTGTCGCACATGCGCACCGACGGCCCCCTCTCCCGACGGCTGCCCGGCCGGCTGCGGGAGTACGCGGCCTGGACTCCGCACGCGATGATCGTCCTGGCCGCCCTGATAGCGCTGGCCATAGGCACCGTCGACCAAGGGCTGGCCCTGGTGCTCGGGCCGCTCACCGTGATCCCGATCCTGGTGACCATGGTCCGGCCGGTCGGAGCGTTCTGGCTGTCCATGGCGGCCACCCCGTTCGCCCTCCCGTTCGGCGACCAGTGGGGCGAGTGGCCGTGGCTGCCCGGCAGCTTCGCCTGCCATCTGACGGTGCTGACCGTCGTCGCCCTGCGCACCCGGCGGCGCACGGCCGCGTGGATGTGGGTGGTGACGGCCGCCTTCGGCATCGTGGCGGACACCTTGTTCGGCTCGCAGCACTACAGCACCAACACCGGTCCCATGCTGGTCGTCTCCGCGCTGGTGCTGCTCGGCGTCTCCGTCTGGCACATCCGCCGCGAGGCCGAGCAGAAGGTGACCGCCCAGGAGACGGTGACGGCGTACGAGCGCTCGCGCCGCACGCTCCTGGAGGAGCGCACCACGATCGCCCGGGAGCTGCACGACGTGGTCGCGCACCACATGTCGGTCGTCGCGATCCAGGCGGAGGCCGCCCCCTACCGGGTGGAGAACCCGCCGCCGGAGCTGGAGCGCGCCTTCGTCACCATCCGGGAGAACGCGGTCGCGGCCCTGACTGAGCTGCGCCGGGTCCTGGGCGTGGTCCGCGCCGAGGACTACGAGGCGCCGGACGCCCCGCAGCCCACCCTCGCCGACCTCGACGGGCTGCTCGCCAATGTGCGGGACGCGGGACTGAGCGTGGACAAGACGGTCACCGGGGCGGTGCGTGAGCTGCCGCAGGGCGTGGAGCTGTCGGCGTACCGGATCGTGCAGGAGGCGCTGAGCAACACCCTGCGGCACGCGCCCGGGGCGAGCGCCCGCGTGGAGATCGGGTACGTCCTCGGCGGCCTGGGCCTGCGCATAGTCAACGGCGCGCCGCCCGAGCTGTCGCTGGTGAAGCCCTCGCCCGGTGCCGGGCACGGCATCACCGGGATGCGGGAGCGCGTCTCCATGCTGAACGGCGAGATGACGGCGGGCGCGACGGACGAGGGAGGCTACGAGGTGACGGTGTTCCTGCCCGTGCCCGCGGCGAGCGAGGACGGGGCATGACCATCCGTGTCCTGGTCGCGGACGACCAGATGATGGTGCGCGAGGGCTTCTCGGTCCTGCTGAACGCGATGCCGGACATCGAGGTGGTCGGCGAGGCCGTCAACGGCCGGGAGGCGGTGGACCGGGTCCGTGAACTCGCCCCGGACGTCGTGCTGATGGACATCCGTATGCCCGAGCTGAACGGCATCGAGGCGACCCGGGAGATCGTCGCCGCGGACGGCGCGGCCAAGGTGCTGGTGCTGACCACGTTCGACCTCGACGAGTACGTGTACCAGGCGCTGCGGGCGGGGGCCTCCGGGTTCCTGCTGAAGGACGCCTCGGCGCGTCAACTCGCCGACGGGGTCAGGGTGGTGGCCTCCGGGGAGGCGCTGCTCGCCCCCTCCGTCACCAGGCGGCTGATCACCGAGTTCTCCAAACTGTCCCAGGCCCCGCGTCTCGCGCCCTCGGCGCAGGCGGCGTACGGCGATCTGACGGACCGCGAGACGGAGGTGCTGGTGCTGATCGCGCAGGGGCTGTCGAACTCGGAGATCGCGGAGCGGCTGGTGGTCGCCGAGTCGACGATCAAGACCCATGTGAGCCGGATCCTGGTGAAGCTGGGTCTGCGGGACCGTACGCAGGCGGCGGTGTTCGCCTACGAGGCGCGGCTCGTCACACCGGGCTGAGACCGGCCGGGCGGCGGCGGGACACCCCTGGTCAGGGACGGATCCGCCGGTTAACGTCCCTGCATGGCAGCTGCTCCCGACCTCGCCTTCGACCCGTGGGACCCGGCGTTCGTCGCCGACCCGTATCCCGCCTACGCCGAGCTGCGTGCGCGCGGCCGGGTGCACTACTACGAGCCGACGAACCAGTGGCTGGTCCCGCACCACGCGGACGTCTCGGCGCTGCTGCGCGACCGGCGGCTGGGGCGGACGTACCAGCACCGCTTCACGCACGAGGACTTCGGACGGACGGCCCCGCCGCCGGAGCAGGAGCCGTTCCATGTGCTCAACGACCACGGGATGCTCGACCTGGAGCCGCCGGACCACACGCGGATCAGGCGGCTGGTGTCGAAGGCGTTCACGCCGCGCACGGTGGAGGGGCTTCGGCCGTATGTGCGCGGTCTGGCGGACGAGCTGGTGGCGGCGCTGGTCGCCCGGGGCGGCGGTGATCTGCTGACGGATGTCGCCGAGCCGCTGCCGGTGGCCGTCATCGCCGAGATGCTCGGTATCCCCGAGGCGGACCGGGCGCCGCTGCGGCCCTGGTCGGCGGACATCTGCGGGATGTACGAGCTGAACCCGCCCGAGGAGGTGGCCGCGAGGGCGGTCCGTGCCTCGGTCGAGTTCTCCGACTACCTCCGTGAGTTGATCGCCGAGCGCCGCAAGGAGCCCGGCGACGACCTGGTCTCGGGCCTGATCGCCGCCCACGACGAGGGCGACCGTCTCACCGAGCAGGAGATGATCTCGACCTGTGTGCTGCTGCTGAACGCGGGCCACGAGGCCACCGTGAACGCCACGGTCAACGGCTGGTGGGCCCTGTTCCGCGACCCGGACCAGCTGGCGGCCCTGCGCGCGGACCACACGCTCGTCCCCTCCGCCGTGGAGGAGCTGATGCGCTACGACACCCCGCTCCAGCTCTTCGAGCGCTGGGTCCTGGACGACATCGAGGTCGCCGGCACCACGATCCCGAGGGGCGCGGAGATCGCCCTGCTCTTCGGCTCCGCCAACCACGACCCCGAGGTCTTCCGGAACCCCGGCCGTCTCGATCTGACCCGTGCGGACAACCCCCACATTTCCTTCAGCGCGGGCATCCACTACTGCATCGGCGCCCCGCTGGCCCGTCTCGAACTCGTGGCCTCCATGACGGCGTTGCTGGAGAAGGCCCCGACGCTGAGCCCGGCGGCGGAGCCGGTGCGCAAGCCGAACTTCGTGATCCGAGGGCTGGAGGGGCTACCGGTGACGGTCTGAGGCGCGGTCGCGGCGGCCGTCCAGCAGCCGGTTGAGCAGCGCGCAGGCCAGGAGCGGCAGGGCGGCCCCGGTGAGCACGACGAGGGGCAGCTCGGTGAGCAGGACGATGTAGTCGGTGCCCTCGCCCTCGAAGCCGCGGCCGAGGTGGATCCGGGTGCGGTCGGTGTCGAGCCACAGGAGCGGGGCGGTCAGCGCCCCGACGAGCGACAGGGCGCAGCCCCCGAATGTCACCGCGTTCCGTCTCATGCCCTCAAGGGACGCGCCCCGCCCCTCCCCGGTTCGCACAGGAGTCCGCCACCCGGCCGCCCGGGAGGGGCAAGGCACCGGTCAGGTCGACAGGTCCCGCCGCCGCAGTCCCGCCAGCCCAGCCGCGGTCATCGCGGCCGCCAGCAGGAGCAGGGTCAGGACCGGCCCCCACTCCATCTGGCCGCCGGGCAGCTTCGGGAGGTGGCCGAAGGGGGAGAGGTCGAGGAGCACCTGCGGGGCGTCCAGCGCGGGGCCGACCCAGCCGATCAGCAGGATCGCCCCGGCGACTCCCCAGGCCGCCACGGCCGCGCGTGGGGCGAGGCCGTGCAGCAGGACCGTCAGACCGCCGACCACCCAGACCGCGGCCACCTGCACGAGACAGGCGCCCAGGATCGGCCCGGCCTGCTTGCCGTGGCCGACGGCGAAGCCCAGACCGGCGAGCAGCATGATCAGCGCGGCGCCGCCGAAGGCGATCACCAGATGGCCCGCGGCCCAGCGCAGCCGTCCCACGGCGTTGGCCAGCACCGGTTCGGCCCGGCCCGAGGTCTCCTCGCCGTGCAGGCGGAGCACCGAGGAGACGATGTAGAGGGCGGCGATCAGGCCGAGCATGCCGACCATCGAGGCGAGGAAGGCGTCGGTGATGCCGGACTGGCCGCCCATCCGCTCGAAGATCTCGCGGGCGTTGTCGTTGTCACCGACGAAGTCGGCCACGCCGTCGGTCATCCCGCCGTACACGAGTCCGGCGAGGAGGAAGCCGATGGACCAGCCCAGCACGCTGCCGCGCTGGAGCCGCCAGGCCAGTGCGCTCGCCGACGCCAGGCGGCCGGCGGCGGGGCCCGGCCGGGTCGGCAGGAAGCTCATGCCCACGTCCCGGCGCCCGGCGAGCACGTAGGCCGCCGTGCCCTGGAGGGCCGCCGCCGTGAGGAACAGCAGCAGGACCCACCAGCGTTCGTCCGCGAACGACCGCAGGTTCTCCAGCCAGCCGAGCGGCGAGAGCCAGGTCAGCACCGAGGAGCCGTCGTCGGTCGCCGAGTCGCCGGCCGCGCGCAGCACGAAGGCTGCGCCCAGCACGGCGGCCGTCAGACCGCGGGCGAGGCGGGCGCTCTCGGTGAGCTGGGCGACGATCGCGGCCATCGTGGCGAAGACGAGCCCGACGCCGCCGATGCCCAGTCCGAGCGCCAGCGCGCCCGTGGCGCCCTGTCCGGCCAGGCCGGCCGTCACCAGCAGGGCCAGGGCCGCGTTCGCGACCAGCGCCGTCAGCAGTGCCGCCGTCAGGGACGCCCGGCGGCCCACCATCCCCGAGGCCACCAGCTCCTGCCGGCCGCTCTCCTCCTCGTCGCGGGTGTGCCGTACGACGACGATCAGGCTCATCACGGCCGCCAGCGCGCCCGCGTACACGCCGACGCGCCAGGCGGTCAGGGCGCCGAGGGAGTCGTCGAAGACCGGGCCGATCAGGGCGCGCAGGGAGGAGTTGGTCTCCATCTGGCGCAGCAGGTCGGCGCGGTCGGCCGGGGTGTCGTACAGGCTCTTCAGGCTGTTCGGCATGGAGAGCACCATGAGCGCGTTGACCGCGACCCACACCGGGACCATCAGCCGGTCGCGGCGCAGGGCGAACCTCAACAGGGTTCCGGTGCCGGTGAGCTGGGGTGCGGCGAGGGTGGTCATCGGGCCGCCTCCGGCGTCACGTCCTCCTGGTAGTGCCGCAGGAAGAGCTCCTCCAGCGTGGGGGGCGTCGAGGTCAGCGACCGCACGCCCGAGTCGGTCAACGACCGCAGTACGGCGTCGAGTTTGTCGGTGTCGACCTGGAGCCGCACCCGGTGGCCCTGGACGTCGAGGTCGTGCACGCCGGGCAGGTGCGTCAACCCGTTGGGCGGGCCCGCGAGTTCGGCGGTGACGCTGGTGCGGGTGAGGTGGCGCAGGTCGGCGAGCGAGCCGGTCTCGACGGTGTGCCCCTTGCGGATGATGCTGACGCGGTCGCAGAGCTCCTCGACCTCGCTGAGGATGTGGGACGAGAGCAGGACCGTCCGGCCGCGGTCGCGCTCCTCCTCCACGCAGCGCTGGAAGACCTCCTCCATCAACGGGTCCAGGCCGGAGGTCGGCTCGTCCAGGATCAGCAGGTCGACGTCGGAGGCGAACGCGGCGACCAGGGCGACCTTCTGCCGGTTGCCCTTCGAGTACGTGCGGCCCTTCTTCGTCGGGTCCAGTTCGAACCGCTCGATCAGTTCGGCGCGGCGCCCGGTGTCGAGCCCGCCGCGCAGCCGGCCGTAGAGGTCGATGACCTCGCCGCCGGAGAGGTTGCGCCACAGCGTGACGTCGCCGGGGACGTACGCGATCCGGCGGTGCACCTCCACCGCGTCCGTCCACGGGTCGCGGCCGAGCACCTGGGCCGCGCCCGAGTCCGCGCGCAGCAGGCCGAGCAGGACGCGGATGGCGGTGGACTTGCCGGCGCCGTTCGGGCCGAGGAAGCCGTGCACCTCGCCGGTCTCCACCTCCAGGTCGAGGCCGTCCAGGGCGTGGGTGCTGCCGAACGTCTTGTGGAGTCCGGAGACGGTGATTGCCTTCGTCATGTTTCAGAACGTACGCTTCTTTCAGAAATTTGTGAAGTTAAGGAAGTGCTAAAAGCCCGGTTAGGGTGGTGACCATGGCGGATGCGATGGGGCGTGATCAGGAGGCGGTCGCGAAGTTCGTGGAGAGCTTCGCCGCACAGCTCGTCGAGGCCGGGATGCAGCGCATGTCCGCACGGGTCTTCGCCGCCCTGCTCTCCTCCGACGAGGGCGTGATGACCTCCGCCGAGCTGGGCGAGCAGCTGAAGATCAGCCCCGCCGCCGTCTCCGGCGCGGTGCGCTATCTGTCCCAGGTGCACATGGTCTCGCGCGAGCGGGAACCCGGCTCACGGCGTGAGCGGTACCGGGTGCACGGCGATCAGTGGTACGAGGCGCTCACCAACCGTGAGGCGATCATCAAACGGTGGGAGGTCGCCCTGCGCGAAGGCGTCAGCAGCCTCGGGGCCGACACCCCGGCGGGGCGCCGCATGGCCGAGACGCTGGCCTTCTTCGAGTTCATCCAGGGCGAGGTCGCGGAGATGATGGAACGCTGGCGAACACACCGGCAGAAGCTCTTCGGCGACTAGGGCCACCAGGGACGGAGGCGGAGGCCGTGGCGGCTAACGGCCCTTGCGGACGAGGTCGGTGACGCGTTCGCCCTCGCCGATCGTGAGCGGGCCGGTCGCCTCCGTGGGGTCGCCGATTCCCAGTGCGGCGGCCAGCGTGCGGCCGTGCAGGTCGAGGGTGGCCTCGGTCAGGGTGGTGAGGTCGGCGACGGCGGCGCGGGCGCGGGCCCAGCCGGTCAGGCCGATGCCCGCGGCGACCAGCAGCGCGGGCCACCACACCGCGGTGAGCAGGAGGTAGGGCACGGCCCAGGTCCCGGTGGCGACCGCGGCGGCGAACGCCGTGTGCGCGGCGGTGAGTTCGGCCCGCGCGGCGTCGGGCAGGACCAGCCACAGCCGGGACCAGCCGTAGGCCAGGTCGAGTCCGTAGCGGTGGTGCGCGATCGACTCCACGGCGTGGACCCGGTCGCCCATCCAGGTCGGCCTGCCCGGTTCGGCCATGGCCAGCCGGGTGACGCGGTGGGCCGCGGTGTCGATCCGGTCCTGCTGCTCGCGGGTGCGGCGGGCCGGGCTCGCATCCTCCAGCGCCCGGCGTTCCTCCACGAGCCGGTGCCACCGCGCACGCCGGCGGGCCGTACGCGCCGCCGCGAGCGGGGCGAAGGGGCGGGGCCACGGCCCCAGCCAGACGCGCCGGGTGGCCCCGGCCAGCGTCTGCACGACGAAGCCGACGCCGGAGGCGCCCGCCAGGACGGCCACGGCGAGGAGCGCCTGCGCCCCGCTCGACAGGCCGGCGATCGAGGTGGCGGTGGTGTCGGCCCGCCGGGTCAGCAGCGCGAGGTTCCACGCGTCGGCATGGCCGAGGGTGACGGACAGCCACACCGCGCCGAGGAAGAACGCGCCGGGCAGCACGAGCAGGCTGATCCACCGGTCGGCCAGCGCCTTGGCCAACTGCTGGAAGAAACCACCCACCCGCGCTACCCCCGTTCCATGAGCCGGCCCAGGACGGCGCAGTGCGGGAGCGCGCCCGCCGGGGGCGGAACCGCCGTCCGGTCACAGGCACCGTCCGGGCAGCGGAAGGTCTCCCGGCGGGCGGTACCCGGCCCGGCCCCCGGCAGTGCCGTCGCGAGCGTGCGCAGGGTGGTGTCACGGTCGGCGTTCAGCAACTGGCCCAGCAGGGCGAGCACCGGGCGCCGGGCCCGCGCCTCGGCCGCGATCCGCTCCAGCAGTTCCTGACGTGCCGCGGAGTGGAGCCTGGTCTCGCCGATCAGCGCCTCGAACTCCTGGCACAACGTGGTCAGGGCCGATCGTTCGGCGTCCACCAGGCCTCCCTTTTCCGTCAGTTGGCCGATAGTCTCACGGGCGATGTCCTACGACCACCGGCCCGATCCCGAGCTGCTGAACCAGCAGGCGGTCGACCTTCTCGACCGGGCCACCCGGTCCGGCGACACGGCCCAACTGCGCACCTGTGTCTCCTTGTTCCAGGGCGTCCTCGCCCTGACTCCGCCTCACCATCCCCACCGGGCCACCCGCCTGTACAACCTCGCCGAGAGCCACCGGGCGCTGTACGCGCTGGCGGGACACGAGAGCGACGCCGAGCAGTCGGTCGGCATCGGGCGGCAGGCCGTGGCGGCCCTCCAGGACGGCGACCCGAACTCCGCGCTGATCCTGGGCAACCTCGCCGCCACCCACCTCCTGCGGTTCCAGCGGGCCGGGCACCCGAGCGACCTGGACGGGGTCGTCGAGTTCGCGGCACGGGCCGGCCTCGCACCCGGCACCCAGGGGAACATCGCATTCGCCCTGTCCACTCTCGCCGGGGGCCACCTGCTGCGGTTCGAAGGGGCCGGGCACCTCGCGGACCTGGCGCGCGCCATCGACATCGGCGAGCACGCGCTGACCGTCACCCCCGCCGGTGCCCCGCACCTGCCGGACACCCTGGCCAACCTCGCCATGGGCTACCTGCGACGGTTCGAGGGGACCGGGCACCTCGCGGACCTGGCGCGCGCCATCGACGCCGGCGAGCGCGCACTGGCCGCGACTCCCGCCGACTCCCCGCACCGGGCGACCATTCTGACCAACCTCGCCACCGCCTACTGGGCACGGTTCGGACGGGCGGGCCGTACGGCGGACCTGGACCGCGCCATCGGGATCGGGGAACAGGCCGTCGCCGACACCGGCAACCGGTACCGGGTGACCGCGATGTCCAACCTCGCCGTCGCCTACCACGAACGCTTCGAGCGGACCGGGAGCCTGGCCGACCTGGACCGGGCCATCGCGCACCACGAACGGGCGGTGGCCGCCGCCCCGGACGAGGCTCCCGACGGTGTGACCTATCTGTCCAACCTCGGCATGGCGTACCACGCGCGGTTCGAGCGGCTGGGGGAGACGGCCGACCTGGACCGGGCCATCGGCCACCTCGGCCGTGCCGTCGCCGCGGCGCCCCCGGGGCACCGCGAGGTCGCGACGTTCCTGTCCAACCTCGGTATCGCCTGTCACACGCGGTTCGAGCGGCTGGGGGACGTGGCCGATCTGGACCGCGCCGTCGCGCATCACGAGCAGGCCGTGGCCGCCACGCCCGCGGGCCGCCCGGATCTCGCCCAGCGCCTGTCCAACCTCGGCACCGCGTACAACGCGCGGTTCGACCGCAAGGGGGACCCCGGCGACATGCACCGGGCCGTCGGGAGCCTGGAACGCGCGGTCTCCGCCACCCCCGCCGACCATCCCGGGCGGGCGATGGTCCTGTCCAACCTCGCGGGGGCCCTGCTGGGACGGTTCGAGGGGCTGGGGGACGTGGCCGATCTGCACCGTGCCGTCGCGTATCGCGAGCAGGCCGTGGCCGCCACGCCGGACGACCACCCGGACCGGGCGATGCACCTGTCCAACCTCTCCTTCGCCCACTGGTCCCGGCTCATCCGCACCGGGGAGATGTCCGACCTGGACGCGGCCATCGACGTCGGCAGACGCTCGGTGGCGGCCACACCGGACGACCACCCGGACCGGGCGATGCGCCTGAACAACCTCGCCACCGCCCTCCACCAACGGTTCGAGCGCAGCGGCGGCCTGCACGACCTGGACCGGGCCGTCGAGTGTCACGAGCAGGCCGTGGCCGCCACGCCGGACGACCACCCGAGCCGGGCCACCTGGCTCTCCAACCTCGGGACGGCCTACAGCGCGCGGGCCCGGCGGAGCGGCGGGGCCGACTTCGACAACGCCGTCGATCTCGCGCTCCTGGCGCTCGCGGCCACCCCCGCCGACCATCCCGACCGGCTGCTGCGCCGGTTCAACCTCGCGCAGACCCTCCAGGAGCGGTACCTCCACGCGGGCGATCCGGCCGACCTCGACCGTGCCGTCGACCTGGCGCGGGAGACGATCGCCACCGTCCCCGCCGACCATCCGGAACGTGCGCGGTATCTGTCCTCCCTCGGTCACGCCCACCGGCTGCGGTTCCGGCGGACCGGCGATCCGGCCGACCTCGACCGCGCCGTCGACGCCGCGGAACGGGCGCTCGCGGCCACCCCCGGCGACCATCCGCGCCGGGCCTCGCGGATCTACCTCCTCGCGGTCTGCTGCACGAGGCGGTGGGACACCGACGGCACTCTCGACCGGGCGCGCATCGCCCGGCTCGCGCAGGACGCGCTCGCGGCCACGACATCGCCCCCGTTCGACCGGCTCCGCGCCTGCTGGGCGGTCGGCCGGCTCGCCTACGTGCTGGACGAACCGCACACCGCCCGCTCGCTGTTCGACACGGCGGTGGAGCTGCTGCCCCTGGTCGCGGCGCGCGAGACCTCGGCGGCGGACCACGAGCACCGCCTCGGCGCGAACCGCGGACTGGTCGGCGAGACGATCGCCGTGCACTGCGCCCTGGACGATCCCGACGGCGCCGTCCAGGCCGGTGAGCTGGGCCGGGCGGTCCTGCTGGCGTCCCGGCTGGCCCTGCGGACACCCCTCGCCGACCTCGATGCCGAGCACCCCGCACTGGCCCGCCGGCTGAGCCACGTCCGCGACGCCCTCAACGCGCCCGATCCCCCGGCCATGGCCCCGCCAGGCGGCCGGGGGATCGACGTCGTCGACTGGCGTACCCGGATGTGGGCCGAGCACGACGCCGTACTGGCGGAGATCCGCCGGCTGCCGGGCTTCGAACGGTTCCTGCTCCCGCCGACCTGGGACGAGCTGCGGCCGACCGCCACCGGCGGGGCGGTCGTGCTGCTCAACGCCGGTCTCCAGCGCTGCGACGCCATCGTCGTCACCGCCGACGGGCCCCCGCTGCTGGTGCCGCTGCCCGACCTGCGCCTGGCCGACGTCGAGGCATGGGCCGCCGAGCTGACGGACGCCACGCACGACGCCGGCTCGTTCATCGGCGAGCTGCGCCGCCAACGGGTGCTGACGGAGGTGCTCGGCCGGCTGTGGGACACGACGGTCGAGCCGGTCCTCGACGCGGTCGACCGCCGGCTCCGCCCGGAGGACGGGGTGCTGCCCCGCGTGTGGTGGATGCCGACCGGGCTCCTCGGACTGCTGCCGCTGCACGCGGCCGGGCATCCCGGTCGGGCCGGGGCGCTCGACCGGGTGATCTCGTCGTACACGCCCACCCTGCGCACCCTGGCGCGGGCCCGTGAACGCCCGGCCGCGACGGCCCTGCGCCGGCTCACCGTGGCCCTCGACCGGACCCCGGGCATGGCGGACCTGCCGGCCACCGCCGCCGAGGCGGCGAGCCTGCACGCGGCCCATCCCGACATGCCGCTGCTCACCAACGAGCAGGCCACCGCCGCCCGGGTGACCGGTGCGCTCTCGGGGGCGAGCTGGGCCCACTTCGCCTGTCACGCCGGCACCGACCTCGACGCGCCGTCCGAGGGCGGGCTCCACCTCCACGACGGTGTGCTGTCCATCGGGGAGATCGGCCGCCGCGACCTGCGCGAGGCCGAGTTGGCCTATCTGTCCGCGTGCTCCACGGGACACGTCGGCTGGCGGCACGCGGACGAGTCCATCCACCTGGCCTCCGCGTTCCACCTGGCCGGGTTCCGGCACGTCGTCGCGAGTCTGTGGCCGCTGGACGACCGCGTCGCGGCCGGCGCGGCCGAGCACTTCTACCGGCTGATGCCCCACACGCCGTCCGCCGACGACGCGGCGGCGGTCGTGCTCCACCGCGTCGTCCGGGACCTGCGCACCGAGTACCGCGAACGGCCGCACCTGTGGGCGTCACTGATCCACAGCGGCCCGTGACTCCGGTTCCGGCGGAGCGCTGAGCGTTCCTTTTCCGGCGGAGCGCTCAGCGTTCCTTCGTCTCCTCCAGCACCGTCCGCCCGAGCAGGGCGTACCGGGACGGGTCGCGCCGCTTGAGGTACTGGGCGTAGCCGATGCCCGTCCCCGCGACCAGGGCGACCAGCCACGGGGTCGCCTTCAGGAGCAGGGAGCCGGACTCCGGGCCGGCCGCCACCCCCATGTTGGAGACCAGGAGCACCACCACCGCGAGCATGGCGAGGCCGCCGACGAGCGGGGCGGTGAAGGTCCGGAACCAGTGGCGGCTCTCGGGGTGGTGGGAGCGGAAGTAGGCCAGCACGGCGAAGGAGCAGACGGCCTGCACGACCAGGATGGCCATGGTGCCGAGGATGGCGAGCAGGACGTAGGTGCCGGTGTAGGGGTCCTTGCCGGCGATCCAGAACGCGGCCAGCAGGACGGCCGTCACCACTGTCTGGACCAGGCCCGCGATGTGCGGGGAGCCGTGCCGCTCGTGGGTGCGGCCGACGGTCTTCTTCAGGGACGGCAGGACACCCTCGCGGCCCAGCGCGTACATGTAGCGGGCGGCGCAGTTGTGGAAGGCCATGCCGCAGGCCAGCGAGCCGGTGATCATCAGCCACTGCATGACGACGACCGCCCAGTGGCCGACGTACTGCTCGGTGGGGTTGAAGAACATCGCGAGCGGGTTGGCGGAGGAGGCGGCCGCGACGGCTTCCTTCTCGCCGTTGCCGGTGATGGCCATCCAGGAGACGAAGACGTAGAAGACACCGACGCCCAGGACGGAGACCATCGTCGCCTTGGGGATGATCTTCTTGGGGTCGCGGGACTCCTCGCCGTACATCGCGGTCGACTCGAAGCCGACCCACGACCAGAAGGCGAAGAACAGGCCGAGCCCCGCCGAGGTGCCCTGGAAGGCGTTGACCGGGTTGATCGGGCCGAAGGTGAAGCCGTCGGGGCCGCCGCCGTGCAGGGCGACCGAGATCGCCATCGCCGCGAGGATCGTCACCTCGGTGGCGAGCAGGACGACGAGGAGCTTCTCGGCGACCGAGACACCGAACCAGGTGCCCATCGCGTTGACGGCGAGCATCAGGATCGCGAAGGCCCACCACGGGATGTGCGTCCCGGTCTGGTCCTTGAGGGTGGTCGTCGCGAAGGTGGAGAAGATGCCGATCAGGGCCGGCTCGAAGACGACGTACGCGAAGGTCGCGAGCATCCCCGAGGCGAGCCCCACGGTCCGGCCCAGACCGTAGGAGATGAAGCCGTAGAAGGCGCCGGTGGAGGTGATGTGCTTTGCCATCGAGGTGAAGCCCACGGAAAAGATTGCCAGGACGACCATTGCGACGAGGTAGCTCGCCGGGGCGCCGATGCCGTTGCCCGACGACACCATGAAGGGCACGTTGCCGGTCATCGCGGTGATCGGGGCGGCGGTCGCGACGGCCATGAAGACCACCCCGAGCAGGCCCACGGCGTTGGGCTTGAGCCGGTGGACGGTCTCGTCCGCATCTGTTCCCGCCGCCGGGGCGACTCCCTCGTCCACTGCCATCGGGCCGGCTCCTCTCCTGGTGGTCCGTTGCCGCACGCGGTGCTGCACGGCACCGGAACTCTGTCGGCCGAATGAGTCGGGCAAGAGTCTCGGTACGTTAAATATTTGTCAACCAGACCTTTAGAAATCTGGTCGCAACACCCGGCTCGTACGGTCGCCGTCATGAGTTACACGTCCGTCCTCGGCGGCCACCGCCACCGCTTCGAGAACCTCGCCCGCCTGCTCGCCGCCGCGAGCCCCGAGCGCTCCGGCGACCGGCTGGCCGGACTCGCGGCCCGCAGCGCCCAGGAACGGGTGGCGGCGCGCTGGGCGCTGGCGGAAGTCCCGCTCACGGCCTTCCTCACCGAGCCGCTGATCCCGTACGAGAGCGACGACGTCACCCGGCTCATCCTCGACGGCCACGACACCGAGGCCTTCGCGCCGGTGGCCGGGCTGACCGTCGGCGAGTTCCGGGAGTGGCTGCTGTCCGAGCGGGCCGACGCCGCGACGCTGGCCGCGCTGGCGCCCGGGCTCACGCCCGAGATGGTGGCGGCGGTCTCCAAGCTGATGGGCAACGCCGACCTGGTCGCCGTCGCCCGCAAGGTGCGCGTGGTGACCGCGTTCCGCTCCACCATCGGCCTGCCGGGACGGCTCGCGACCCGGCTCCAGCCCAACCACCCGACCGACGACCCGGCGGGCGTGGCCGCGGCCCTCCTCGACGGGCTGCTGCTCGGCTCCGGCGACGCGGTGATCGGCATCAACCCGGCCACCGACAGCCCCCGGGCGGTACGGGACCTGCTGGAGCTGCTCGACGGCGTGATCCGGCGCTACGCGATCCCCACCCAGTCCTGCGTGCTGTGCCACGTCACGACCAGCGTGGACCTGATGGAGCGCGGCGCCCCCGTCGACCTCGTCTTCCAGTCCGTCGCCGGGACACAGGCGGCCAACGCCTCCTTCGGCGTCACGCTCGGCCTGCTCGACGAGGCGTACGAGGCGGCCCTTTCGCTGGACCGCGGCACAGTCGGCCGCAACGTCATGTACTTCGAGACCGGCCAGGGCAGCGCCCTCTCCGCCGACGCCCACCACGGCGTGGACCAGCAGACGGTGGAGGCACGGGCGTACGCGGTCGCCCGCCGCTACGACCCGCTGCTGGTGAACACGGTCGTCGGCTTCATCGGCCCGGAGTACCTCTACGACGGCCGGCAGATCCTCCGCGCCGCCCTGGAGGACCACTTCTGCGGCAAGCTGCTCGGCCTGCCCATGGGCCTGGACATCTGCTACACCAACCACGCGGACGCCGATGACGACGACGTGGCGACCATGCTCACCATGCTCGGCGTCGCCGGCGCCTCCTTCGTCATCTGCACGCCCGGCGGCGACGACATCATGCTCAACTACCAGTCGGCCTCGTACCACGACGCGTTGTACCTGCGGGAGGTCCTCGGGCTGCGCCCGGCACCGGAGTTCGAGGCGTGGCTCGCCTCGATCGGGCTGCTGGACGAGGGCGGCCAGATCCGCGAGATCTCCTCAGAGGCCCACCCGCTCACGGCGATCGGAAGGGATCTGGCCGCATGACCCACCTCCCCGTTCACGGCGGCGACCCGGCCCTCTGGCCGGCCCTGCGCCGGCACACCCAGGCCAGGATCGGCCTCGGCCGGGCGGGCGCCGCGCTGCCCACCCGGCACCGGCTGGAACTCCAGGCCGCGCACGCGGCGGCCCGGGACGCCGTGCACGCGCCCTTCGCCCCGGACACCGTCGCCGCCGCGCTCACCGGCACGCCGACGGTGCGGGTGCGCAGCGCCGCCCCCGACCGGCTGACCTACCTCCAGCGCCCCGACCTCGGCCGCCGCCTGCACCCCATCGACCGCTCGCATCTGCCCTTGGGTGAGTGGGACGTGGTCTTCGTGATCGCCGACGGCCTCTCCAGCCGGGCGGTCCACGAGCACGCGGCGGCGATGGTCCACGCGACCGCCGCCCGCCTGGCCGACACCTGGCGGATCGCCCCCGTCGTCCTCGCCGAGCAGGCCCGCGTGGCCCTCGGCGACGACATCGCCCACGCCATGGGCGCCACGGCCGTCGTCGTCCTCGTCGGCGAACGCCCCGGCATGTCCGCCGCCGACTCCCTCGGCGCCTACCTCACCCACGACCCGCACCCCGGCGTCACCACCGACGCCGACCGCAACTGCCTCTCCAACATCCGCCCCCCACTCGGCCTGACCTACGAAACGGCCGCAACCAAGCTGGCCACACTGCTGGACCGGGCCCGGGAGCTGGGGCGCAGCGGGGTGGAGCTGAAGGACGACACGGGTGCGCTGCCGGGCTAGCCCGGAACCGGGGATCGGCGGCCCGTCCCGACGGCGGCCGACGGTCTCTCCTCACGGCAGCCCCTCCCTCCTCACGGCTTCCCCCTTCCCGCTCACCCCCGCGGCAACGTCAACCCCAGCGCCCCCTCCCACACCGTCCACGTCCGTCGCCGTACCGGGCCGGAGACCGCCGAGTCCGCCCGGTAGCGGAAGTCCGCGCCCGATACGGTCACCCGGCGTCCCCGGGCCAGCAGTGGGGCGGCCTCCGCGCCGACCGAGAGTGGCCGTACCTCCACCGCCGCCGAGCCGGAGCCGCCCGGGACCACCGACACCGCCTCCACGGGCTGGTCCAGGTCGACGAGGGTGTCGCCGTCCACCTCGACCCGCAGCCGGGAGTGCCCGGGCGTGGGCGGGGCGGGGGCGGCGCGGGAGGGCCGCGGGGGCACGAGGGTGCGTACGAGGGACTGGCAGGTCCGCAGCCAGGGCCGCGCGCCCTCGCCCCCGGACACCGCCTCCCCGGGGTCCGCCGGAGGCGTGAGCGGCGGGATCCGCAGCGCCCCCAGCACCACCCCGTCGCTGTCGTCGACGAGCAGGTCGAGCCGCCGCTCGGCGCCCTCCAGGACGGCCCGCGCGGCCGCCACCGCCCCTATGGGCACCCCGAGCGACCGGGCCAGCGACAGCGAACCGCCCACCGGGACCATCGACAGCGCACATCCGGCCAGTTCCCGCCGGCGGTGCAGCAGCGACACCGCGCGCAGCAGCGCGCGGTCGTCACCGATGACGACGGGCCGCCGCGAACCCCGCCGGGCCAGCGCCCGGGCGAACTCCTCCGGATCCTCCGGCAGGCACACCTTCGTACTCGCCGCACCCGCGCTGAGCACGTCTTTCGCGATGCGTACGGACTCCCCGTCCGTCCTGAGGGCGACCGGATCGATCACCACGAGCAACTGGTCGGCCGTCGCGAAAGTCGCCACCTCGGTCCTGCCTCGCTTCCTCGGGTAGCATCTTTGTGCAAGAGCCCCTTGCGCTATTGCGCCAGGGGCTTCGTCTATTCCGGGGCATCCGGGTCCGACGGGTCGCGGCCGACGACGGCCGTCGGTGGCCGAAGAGGGTCGCCGGTGTACGAGGCACAGGGCCGTGTCGCGTACGCCTCTGACCTTGGACATGCCCCGCCCGGAAGGGGTGTACGCGCGTGCCCGCACTTGTGCTGCTCGGTGCTCAGTGGGGTGACGAAGGCAAGGGAAAGGCGACCGACCTGCTCGGTGGCTCGGTTGACTATGTGGTGCGCTACCAGGGCGGCAACAACGCCGGCCATACGGTGGTCGTGGGCGATCAGAAGTACGCCCTGCACCTTCTCCCTTCCGGAATCCTCTCGCCGGGGTGTACCCCGGTCATCGGTAACGGAGTCGTCGTCGACCCGTCGGTCCTGTTCTCCGAGCTGAACGGACTCAACGAGCGAGGCGTCGACACCTCCAAGCTCCTCATCAGCGGAAACGCGCACATCATCACGCCGTACAACGTGACGGTGGACAAGGTGACGGAACGCTTCCTCGGAAAGCGGAAGATCGGCACGACCGGTCGCGGTATCGGCCCGACGTACGCCGACAAGATCAACCGCGTCGGTATCCGCGTCCAGGACCTCTACGACGAGTCGATCCTCACCCAGAAGGTGGAGGCGGCCCTCGACGTCAAGAACCAGATCCTCACCAAGCTCTACAACCGGCGCGCGATCGCCGTGGACCAGGTGGTCGAGGAACTGCTGGCCTACGCCGACAAGCTGAAGCCGTACGTCGCCGACACGGTCCTGGTCCTCAACCAGGCCCTGGAGAACGACAAGGTCGTCCTGTTCGAGGGCGGCCAGGGCACGCTCCTGGACATCGACCACGGCACGTACCCCTTCGTCACCTCCTCCAACCCGACGGCGGGCGGTGCCTGCACCGGCGCCGGTGTCGGTCCGACGAAGATCAGCCGGGTCATCGGCATCCTGAAGGCGTACACCACCCGCGTCGGCTCGGGCCCCTTCCCGACCGAGCTGTTCGACGAGGACGGCGAGGCGCTGCGCCGCATCGGCGGCGAGCGGGGCGTCACCACCGGCCGTGACCGCCGCTGCGGCTGGTTCGACGCGGTCATCGCCCGCTACGCGACCCGCGTGAACGGCCTGACCGACTTCTTCCTCACCAAGCTCGACGTCCTCACCGGCTGGGAGCAGATCCCGGTCTGTGTGGCCTACGAGATCGACGGCAGGCGCGTCGAGGAGCTCCCCTACTCCCAGTCGGACTTCCACCACGCCAAGCCCGTGTACGAGATGCTGCCCGGCTGGAGCGAGGACATCAGCAAGGCCAAGTCCTTCTCCGACCTCCCGAAGAACGCCCAGAGCTACGTCAAGGCGCTGGAGGAGATGTCCGGCGCCCCGATCTCCGCGATCGGCGTGGGCCCGGGCCGCGACGAGACGATCGAGATCAACTCGTTCCTGTAGGGACGGCGGAACCCTCGCGTGGGCCGGTCTTGGACTTCCTTGACCGGCCCATGGTCTGTTCCTGGTTCCGGAGGCGGTAGCGGAAGGCAACCATCTACGCGGGTAGTCCCGCACGGTACGCCAGCCCACCCCGCCTCCCAGGAGCCCTCATGCCCGTCCCGTCCATGAACCGACGCGCCTTCGTGCAGAAAACGGCCGTCACCGGCGCGGCCGTCGCCGTCGCGGGAAGCGTCACCGCGGGCCCCGCGCAGGCCGCCGACCGCACGCCCGGACACCGGCCGCGCACCTGGTCGTTCTCCATCCTCGGCACCACCGACCTGCACAGCCACGTCTTCGACTGGGACTACTACCAGGACAAGGCGTACAGCGACGCCAAGGGCAACTCCGTCGGCGTCGCCCGGGTCGCCACCCTCGTCAAGCAGCAGCGGGAGGCGAAGGGCGAGGAGCGGGTGCTGCTCGTCGACGCCGGCGACATCATCCAGGGCACCTCCCTGGCGTACTACTTCGCCCGCGTCGACCCGATCGGCGACAAGGTGAAGCACCCCATGGCCGTGGCCATGAACCACATGCGCTACGACGCCGCCGCGCTCGGCAACCACGAGTTCAACTACGGCATCGACACTCTCCGCAAGTTCGAGAGCCAGTGCCGCTTCCCGCTGCTCGGCGCGAACGCGCTGGACGCGAAGACACTGAAGCCCGCCTTCCAGCCGTACACCGTGAAGCGGATCTGCGTCCCCGGCGCCCCCGACATCAAGGTCGGTGTCCTCGGCCTGACCAACCCCGGAATCGCCCTGTGGGACAAGGACAACGTCAGCGGGAGGATGGTCTTCCCGGGGCTGGTCGAGCAGGCGAAGAAGTACGTGCCCCGGCTGCGCGCGCTCGGCTGTGACGTGGTGTTCCTGACCGACCACTCGGGCCTGGACGGCAGTTCCTCCTACGGCGACGAACTGCCGTACGTCGAGAACGCCTCGAACCTCGTCGCCGAGCAGGTCCCCGGCATCGACGCGATCCTGGTCGGCCACACCCACGTCGAGGTGCCCTCGTACACCGTGAAGAACGCGGAGACCGGCGAGGAGGTGCTGCTCTCGGAGCCGTACTGCTGGGGCTACCGCCTGACCGTCTTCGACTTCGAGCTGGAACTCGTGCGCGGGCAGTGGAAGGTGACGAGGAAGACCGCCCAGACCCTCAACCCCAACACCGTGGACGAGGACCCGGAGATCAGGAAGCTCCTGGAGGCCGACCACGAGCTGGTGGTGAAGTACGTCAACACGGCCGTCGGCACCTGCGCCGAGGACCTCTCCGCGGCGGACTCCTGCTGGAAGGACGTCCCGATCATGGACTTCATCCACCAGGTCCAGATGGACTCGGTCAAGGCCGGACTGTCCGCCTCCGACGCCGCCCTGCCGCTGATCTCCGTCGCCGCGCCCTTCTCCCGCACGGCCGACATCCCCGCGGGCTCCGTCACCATCAAGGACATCGCCGGGCTCTACATCTACGACAACACCCTCTACGGCAAGAAGCTCACCGGCGCCCAGCTCAAGGACTACCTGGAGTACGCGGCGAAGTACTACCACCAGGTCCCGGCCGGCACGAAGGTCGACACCGCCACCCTCACCAACGCCAACAGCTTCTGGGACTACATGTACGACACCGCCGCGGGCGTCTCGTACGACATCGACATCGCGGCGGCCGAGGGCTCGCGCATCAAGAACCTCACCCACGACGGCAAGCCGGTCGCCGACGACCAGGTCTTCGTCGTCGCCGTCAACAACTACCGGGCCAACGGCGGCTCCGGCTACCCGCACATCGCGGCCGCCGACATCGCCTACAGCTCCACCGACGAGATCCGCCAGCTGATGATCGACTACGTCACCGCCAAGGGCTCCCTGAACCCGGCGGACTTCGCGGCCACGAACTGGAAGCTCACCCAGGACGGCACGCCGGTGTTCTGAGCGCCCGGCACCCTGACAGATGTCAGGTACCAGCGGTGTCCCCCGTGCCCTTCACTGAGGTGAGCACATGCAAACCGGAACCTCTCGGGGGCACGAAAATGATCCGTAGGAAGAAGATGCTCGCCACCGGTCTGGCGACCGCGGTCTCGGCGGTGGGCCTGGTCGGCGCGCTGGCCGCCCCGGCGTCGGCGGCGGGCACGGTCGACTGCCAGGGCTGGGTCCACGCCGTCGACCCGGACATGGGCGTCGCCGGCTGCACCAACAACACCGACCGCAGTGTCCAGTTCCGCGTCGAGGTCGTCTGCGGCCTCGCCCCGGACGTGCACGGCGACTGGGTCACCCTGAACCCGGGCCAGTACAGCGAGTCCAGGGCCACCTGTGGCGCGTTGAGCTCGGGCGTCGGCAGCGTCGGCTGGTCCATCCAGTAGCGGCCGGTCGAACGGGGGACGGGGCGGCGGCCGGTGCTCTCAGGAGTACGGCCACCGCCCCGCGGGCTTAGGGTGGATTTGTACGCATGCGTCCGCAAGAGGAGAAGGTGAGTGCGATGCGCGTACTGTTCAAGGCATCCCTGGACACCGAGAAGGCGAACGAGGCCATCAGCAACGGCACCCTGCCCAAGCTGCTCCAGTCGGCACTGGAGCAGATCAAGCCCGAAGCCGCCTATTTCACCTCCGAGAACGGTCTGCGCACCGCCTATCTGGTCTTCGACATGCAGGACAGCTCCCAGATGCCGGTGATCAGCGAGCCGTTCTTCATGCACCTCGGCGCGAAGATCACCTACACCCCGGTGATGAACCGCGAGGACCTCCAGAAGGGCCTCACGGAACTCGGACGGTGACCGGTCTCAGCTGAAGATGATCATCGAGCCCTGCGCCAGACTCCGCGTCGCCGCCGCGTGCAGGCCCAGCCACACATGACGCTCCCGGGCGAAGGGGCTGGGGTCGTACGGTGCCGGTACGGCGGGCTCCTCCAACTCCGTGGGGGCCGGCGGTGGTTGGGGCGCGGCCGGGGGGTTGGCCGGGTCGATGCCGATCGACGGGGCCACGAACTCCAGTTCCCGCAGCAGGGACTGGGAGGAGCCGAGCGGGCCGCCGCCCGCCAGGAGGTCGTCGTCGGCGAGCGGATGCGGGAAGTCGACCGGGACGTACGCGCCGGCGTGGTCGTAGTGCCAGACCAGGTGCGACTGCTGGGCCGTGGTCTCGAACATCTCCAGCAACTGCTCGTAGTCGCCGCCCAGTTCGTCCACCGGGGTCACGGGCAGACCGCACACCTGCAACAGGTACGCGCGGCGCAGGAAGTGCAGCGCGTCGTAGTCGAAGCCCGCCACCGGGGCCACGTCGCCGGACAGGCCCGGCATGTACTGGTACACCGGCACCGGCGGCAGCCCGGCCTCGGCGAGCACCTTGTTGTATTGCGCGAGTTCCTCGGCGAACGGGTTGTCCGGCGTGTGGCACAACACGTCGACGAGCGGCACCAGCCACAGGTCACAGGCCAAAAGACAGCTCCTCGGTCACTCGCGGCGCACGACGGTGGTCGTACGGTCGTCAGGGCAGCGTAATCGGTGCGGCACACCGTGTGCTCCCCCTGTGGAGTACCCGGTCCGACCGCCCCCGCGCCCTGTGCAGATCCCTTACCCGGACCCGCCCCGCTCACCCGGCCGCGAGCCGTTCGATGAGGGTCAGGGCGTGGCTGTTGTACCCGACGACCACCGTCCGCGCGGTGACCGTGTCCTGCCGGGTGAGCGCCTCCACCAGCTCCGAGTGCCCGCACCACAGCCGGCCGCGCAGATCGGTCACCCCGCGCAGGTGCTGCACCGTGCACACCCAGGTCTGCACCCGCATCCGGTGCAGGAAGTCGGTGAGGTAGGGGTTGCCGAAGAGGGCGTTCAACTCGCGCCAGAAGCGCAGGTCGTAGCCGATCAGGACGGTGAGGTCACCGGCGGCCGCGGCGCGCCGCGCCTCCTCGCCCCGCCGCCGTACCCCGGCCGCGGCGGCCGCGGTGCGGGGGTCGTCGAGATCGCGGTAGCCCTTGTGACCGTCGTCCAGCGCCTGGAACATCCCCTCGGTCACCAGGCTGCGCGCCTCGATCATGCCGCGGAAGTCCTCGACCGTGTACCGGTGCACGCTGAAGCCGCGGTGCTGGTCGGCGTCGAGCAGCCCCTGCGCCGAGAGGTCGACCAGCGCCTCGCGCACCGGTGTCGCGGAGACGCCGTACTGCTCGGCGATCTCCTTCACGGTGAACTCCTGCCCGGCCTGGAGCCGCCCGGCCAGCACCTCGTCGCGAAGCGCGTCGGCGATCTGCTGCCGCAGGGTGCTGCGGGTCACGGCGCCGTTGCCGCTGCTGGCGGGCATCGTCGGGGCGTCTCCCTCGTCGCGATGGAGTGGCGTGCACGTATATGTCTACGAGCACGCCACCTTACGCGTTCGAGTGGCGCCGGTACTTGGTGGTTATGTCCCGGGCCGGGCCGGTGTCCGCCGCCCGGCCCCCGGCCCTCGGCCGTGCTGTCTAGACGGTGTACTCGTCCGCCACGGTCAGCGCGGTGTCCAGGGCGGCCAGCCCTTCCTTCAGCTCCGCCTCGGTCGCGTTGCACGGCGGGACGACATGGGTCCGGTTCATGTTGATGAACGGCCACAGGCCCTGCTTCTTGGCGGCGGCCCCGAAGGCCGCCATGGCCGCGTTCGCCTCCCCGGCCGCGTTGTAGGGCACCAGCGGCTCCCGGGTCTCCTGGTTCTTCACCAGCTCGATCGCCCAGAACATGCCGACACCGCGCACCTCGCCGACCGAGGGGTGCCGCTCGGCGAGCTCGCGCAGCGCCGGTTCGACGACGGTCGCCCCGAGGTGCCTGGCGTTGTCGACGACGCCCTCCTCGGCCATCACGTTGATCGTCGCCACGGCGGCGGCGCAGGCCAGCGGGTGACCGGAGTACGTCAGCCCGCCCGGGTAGGGCCGCTTGGCGAAGGTCTCCGCGATCGCCCCGGAGATCGCGACCCCGCCGAGCGGCACGTACCCCGAGTTCACGCCCTTGGCGAAGGTCATCAGGTCGGGCGTCACATCGAACAGGTCCGCCGCGAACCACTCACCGGTCCGCCCGAACCCGGCCATGACCTCGTCCAGGACGAACACGATCCCGTACTTGTCGCAGATCTCCCGCACGCCGGCGAGATAGCCGGGCGGCGGGACCATGATCCCGGCGGTGCCCGGGATGGTCTCCAGGACGATCGCGGCGATCGTCCCCGGCCCCTCGAAGGCGATGGTCGTCTCCAGGTGCTCCAGCGCCCGCGCGCACTCCTGCTCCTCGGTCTCGGCGTAGAACCGCGACCGGTACAGGAAGGGCGCCCAGAAGTGCACGACCCCGGCCGTGGCACCGTCGGAGGCCCAGCGGCGCGGGTCGCCGGTGATGTTGACCGCCTGCTGGGTGCCGCCGTGATAGGAGCGGTACGCCGACAGCACCTTGGCGCGGCCCGTGTGCAGCCGGGCCATCCGCACCGCGTGCTCCACGGCGTCGGCACCGCCGTTGGTGAAGAAGATCTTGTCCAGGTCCCCCGGCGTCCGCTCGGCGATCAGCCGGGCCGCCTCCGAGCGCGCCTCGATCGCGAACGCGGGCGCGAAGGTCGTCATCGTCGCGGCCTGCTCCTGGATCGCGGCGACGACCTTCGGGTGCTGGTAGCCGATGTTGGTGTAGACGAGCCCACTGGTGAAGTCGAGATACCGCCTGCCGTCGAAGTCCCAGAAGTACGACCCCTCCGCGCCGGCGACGGCGAGCGGGTCGATGAGCTCCTGCGCGGACCAGGAGTGGAACACATGCGCGCGGTCCGCGGCCTTCACGGCGGCGCCGACCTCGGGATTTGGCTGAGGGGTCATGCGCCCGAGCGTAAATGTCCGCGATACGGAAGCGGAATCGGCGTCCTGTCTGTGGGACGGGGGGATCCGCGACAGGTTGTCGAGCACTGCCGACGCCCGAGCCATTGACAGCATGCTGCATTAGTGACAGCATTCTGTCATATTGGTAAACGGTAGCGAGAACGGCAGCTGGAGGAGAGAAGTCATGAGCAGCGGTCGCAAGCCCGTGCACCACGCCGTCTACGACACCTACGCCGACTGGGAGACGGGACACGCCACCGCGCACCTCGCCCGCGCCGGCCACGGGATCCGTACGGTCGGCCCCTCGGCGGAGCCGGTCCGCAGCGTCGGCGGCCTGCGTGTCCTGCCGGACCTGGCCCTGGACGACGTACGGCCCGAGGACAGCGCGCTGCTGATCCTGCCGGGCGCCGACCTCTGGGACGCTTCCGACGACCTCGCCCCCTTCGCCCGCAAGGCGCGTGAGTTCCTCGACGCCGGGGTGCCCGTCGCCGCGATCTGCGGGGCCACCGCCGGGCTCGCGCGCGAGGGGCTGCTCGACGACCGGGACCACACCAGCGCGGTGTCCTTCTATCTCGCCGCGACCGGGTACGGCGGCGGCGAGCGGTACGTCGACGCGGACGCCGTCACCGACCGCGGGCTGATCACCGCCGGCCCGACCGAGCCCGTGGCCTTCGCGCGGGAGGTCCTCGGACTCCTCGGGGTCCACGAGGGCGAGGTGCTGGACGCCTGGTACCGGCTCTTCCACGACTCCGACCTGGAGGCGTACGCCGTACTGGAGAAGGCCGGGGCGCTGTGAGCCGGGAGCGACAGGAACTGCTCAGCGGCAGCGCGCTCGGGGTCTTCCGGCTCAACGGCCAGTTCCTCGCCGTCGCCGAGGAGCTGGCCCGCCCGGCCGGGCTGACCGCGGCCTGGTGGCAGGTGCTCGGCGCGGTGCTGAAGGAGCCGCTGCCGGTCTCCGGGATCGCGCGCGCGATGGGCATCACCCGGCAGAGCGTGCAGCGCGTCGCCGACCTGCTGGTGGCCAAGGGGCTCGCCGAGTACCGGCCCAACCCCGCCCACCGCCGCGCCAAACTCCTCGCGCCGACGCGGGAGGGCCTCGCGGCCGTCGACCGGATCACCCCGGGGCACGCCGCCTTCGCCGACCGCCTGGCCGAGGCCTACGGCGACGAGGCCGGCCTCGCGGACGCGGTACGGGTGCTGGAACGGCTGTCCAAGGCCCTCGAACAGGTGGGCCTCCCTGTTACGGAACCGTAGACGAAGCCCAGCTCACCGGGGCATGACCCCGCACTATCCTCGGTCTGTCGCTCATGCGCGGCTCGGGGGGAAGGCGGCGCCACGATGGAGAAACTGGGATCCGGGGATCCACAACGGATCGGCTCGTACCGCCTGTTGGCGCGGCTCGGCGCCGGCGGCATGGGGCAGGTGTACGTCGCCCGCTCCGACCGGGGGCGCACGGTCGCCGTCAAGCTCGTACGGGAGGAACTGGCCGCGCAGGACGAGTTCCGGGCGCGGTTCCGCCAGGAGGTGCGGGCCGCCCGGCAGGTCGGCGGGTACTGGACGGCCCCCGTGCTCGACGCGGACACCGAGGCCGCGGTGCCGTGGGTGGCCACCGGGTATGTCGCCGGGCCCAGCCTCCAGCAGGTCGTCGGCCACGACCACGGGGCGCTGCCCGAGCGGTCGGTACGGATCCTCGCGGCGGGGCTGGCGAGCGCGCTCAAGGACATCCACGCCGCCGGGATCGTCCACCGCGACCTCAAGCCGTCCAACGTGCTGGTGACCATCGACGGGCCGCGCGTCATCGACTTCGGTATCGCGCGGGCCCTGGAGACCGTGACCGACGGCGGGCTGACCCGCACCGGCGCGCTGGTCGGCTCGCCGGGCTTCATGGCGCCCGAGCAGGTGCGGGGCGACCGGATCACCCCGGCCTGCGACGTCTTCTGCCTCGGCTCCGTCCTCGCCTACGCCGCCACCGGCAAGCTCCCCTTCGGCACCGCCAACAGCGGCGTGCACGCCCTGATGTTCCGCATCGCCCAGGAGGAACCCGACCTCGACGGCGTCCCCGAGGGCATGGCCGACCTCGTCCGCGCCTGCCTGAAGAAGACCCCGGACTCCCGCCCCACCCTCGACCACATCCTCGACCGCATCGGCGCCGACGACACCGTCTCCGACGGCCGCTCCCGCGACCCCTGGCTCCCCAGCGCCCTGGTGGCCCAACTCGGCCGACACGCGGTGCGGTTGCTGGACGCGGAGGAGCCGGAGGGGGCGGTGCGGGGCGGGGGCGCGGGCTCCGGGTCTGGCGCGGACGCGGACGCGGGTTCCGGGATCGATGGCCGCGACCCGGGCAACGGCCCCGGCCCGGCCGGGGCTTCCGGTTCCGGTGACGGTCCTGGCCCGGATGGTCCCGCCGCGGCCCCGGCCCACGAAGCGCCCCCCGAGCACGGCTCCGCCGCCGACGGCGACCCGTTCCCGGGGACCCCCTCGTCCCCGGCGCCCCAGCAGAGCCCGACGGGCGCCGCGCCCGACCCGGCCCCGGGTCCCCCCGCGCCGGGTCGGCCCGGCAGTGGCCGGACGGACCACCTCCCCACCGTCGTCACGGGGCAGGACGGAAACCGGATGTCCCCGCCGAGCCCGGGCGCCCCCGCCCACCCCGCCTACGGCTACCCCCAACAACACCCGCAGCCCTCGGCCTACGGACGCCAGGGCCCCGCCCCTGCTCCCGCCCCCGGCCCCCCGTCGCCGTACGCCTACGGCGGCCTCGGGTCCACCCCGCCGTACGGCCCGACCCCGCCGTACGGACCGACGCCGCCCTACGGCCCGACCCCGCCCTATGGCCCCACCGCCCCGCAGGACCCCCGCAGGAACGGCCGGTCCACCGCGCTGCTCGTCCTCGTGGCCCTCGTGGTCGCGCTCGCCGCCGGTGGCTCGGTGTACGCGCTGATGAACGGCGCCGGTGACGGCGAGAAGGCCGGGCCCTCGCCCTCGGTGTCGGCCACCGAGTCGGCGAACCCCGGGCCGACCACCCCGGAGCCGCCCTCGCCGACACCCACGGGAGCGACCGCCTCCGCCCCCGCGAACGGCGCGATCCCGACCGGCTACCTCGGCACCTGGACCACCACGATCGACAACGCCGACGGCCACCACACCCGCGAACTGACCATCCAGCAGGGCGAGACGGGCGACACGGTGCTGTCCCTCGTCGCGGAGGGCAACACCGGGAACGACAGCTATCACTGTGTGTTCCAGGCCGACCTGGCCGAAGCGCCGGACGGGGACGGCCCGTTGCGGATCGGCCCGTCGACGGTGACGAGCGGTGAGCCGCGCACGTCCTGCACGCCGGGCGCGGCCACGGAGATCACCCTGCTGCCCGACGGCAGTCTGGAGCGCGTGAACAGCAGCACGGACGAGAGGCTGACGTACACCCGCAGGTGAGCGGGACAGGGGCAGGGGCGCGCCCTTGCCCCCCGCTGTCGTGTGCACGACCATCGCAGGGTCGGCAGGCATCGACGGCCCCGGGAGGACGCATGAGTCCCAGCCCCACCAGAAGAACGGTCCTGACCGCGACGGCGGCCGGTGGTGTCGTCCTCGGCGCCCCCACCGCGGCGGAGGCGGCCCCGCCGGGCCCCCGCCCACCGGGCCCACCGGCGACCGCCCAGCCCCCGACCCGCGAACTCCGCGCGCTCCTGCGCGAGATCGACCCGGCCCGCATCGAGGCGACCGTCCGCAAGCTCGTCTCCTTCGGCACCCGTCACACCCTCTCGGTCCAGGACGACCCGGCCCGCGGCATCGGCGCGGCCCGCGACTGGCTGCTGTCCGAGCTGCGCTCGTACGCGGCGGCCTCCGGCGGCCGGATGACGGCCGAACTCCAGTCGTACGTCCAGGAACCGGCCCCGCGCGTCCCGACCGCGACCCGCATCACCAACGTCCTCGCGACCCTGCGCGGATCGGTCACCCCGGAGCGGATCTACGTCGTCTCCGGGCACTACGACTCCCGCGTCACCGACGTCATGGACGCCACCTCCGACTCCCCGGGCGCGGACGACGACGCCTCGGGCGTGGCCGTCGCCCTGGAACTGGCCCGGGTGATGGCCACACGCCGTCCCGCGTCGACCATCGTGTTCGCGGCGGTGGCGGGGGAGGAGCAGGGCCTGTACGGGTCGGCGTACATGGCCCAGCAGTTCAAGGCGGCCGGCGCGGACGTCCAGGGGATGTTCACCAACGACATCGTCGGCAGCGCGAAGGCGGACGACGGCACGCTCGACCCGTACACCATCCGGCTGTTCGCCGAGGGCGTGCCCTCCTCGGAGACCCCGGAACAGGCCGCGATCCGCCGCTCGGTGGGCGGCGAGAACGACTCCGTGAGCCGCCAACTGGCCCGGTTCGTCCGGGACGTGGCCGACAACGACGCCACCCGCATGCGCGTCCGCGTGATCCACCGCCGCGACCGCTACCGCCGCGGCGGCGACCACATCCCCTTCCTCGAACGCGGCTACCCCGCCGCCCGCTTCACCGAGCCCGCCGAGGACTTCGCCCACCAGCACCAGGACGTACGGGTCGACGAGACCGGCAAGCAGTACGGTGACCTGCCCGAGTTCTGCGACTACGACTTCATCGCCCGGGTGGCCCGCGTCAACGCGGCGACCCTGTGGACCCTGGCCCAGGCCCCCGGCACCCCGCGCGGCGCGAAGATCGTCACCTCCACCCTCACCAACGCCACCCGGCTGGTGTGGACCCGGGGCACGGAACCCGACCTCACCGGCTACGAGGTCGTCTGGCGCGAGACGACGGCAGCGGAGTGGACCCATGTCGTCGACGCCGGTGACGTGACGACGTACGAGATCGACCTGTCCAAGGACAACGTCTTCTTCGGGGTCCGGGCGGTGAACCGGGCCGGGCTGCGCAGCCCGGTGGCCTTCCCGGATCCCCAGGCGTGACGCTTGTGCCGTGTCACCCGCCCGCGTCGGTCACCGGGGCTCGGGCGGTCGCTGCCGGGGCATGTTCGGGCGGGCCGTGCCCCCGGGAGGCAGCGGGAGCCGTCCCTGGGGGCCGGTGATCTCCTGGCGGTTGCCGGAGGCGATCGCGCCCTGGATGCCCATGGGGGCTGCGCCCGTGCGGAACTCCACCATCCAGTCGGCGGTCTCCACCCGGACCAGCTCGGTGACGTCCTCGGAGAACCTGCGCAGCACCCCGAGACAGCGCTCGGCGGCCTCGCTCGCCGTGCCGTCCGCGGGGCCGAGGACCTCGCGGACACTCTCGGAGGCCCAGTCGAACTGGAGTACCTGAAGCCGCCGCTGCACGGCCTGGGCCGTGGCCACGTCCCTTATCCAGCCGGACGTCACGCCGAAGTAGCGGTCCCCGGCGACACAGGACACCCCCAGCAGCAGGGCCAGATACCCCCAGGGGGCCACGCCGCCCATCACACCGGTCATGTCCAGCAGCGGCAGCGCGGCACCCAGTACGGCCCCGAACGCGGCGCCGGCCCGCAGGACCCGGGCCCCGCGCCGCTTCCACACCCGGTCCGCGAGATACCAGGCGGCGGTCTCCAGCGCCCCGCGCTCCACCCACCGGTACAGCTCGTCCAGCCGTACGGCCGGCTCGCCCCAGTCGCCGAGCGGGAACGCCCGCCCGGTCAGCTCGCCGGGCCGCAGCCCGGCCGCACCCTCACCCCGCCCGTCCTGAGGCGGACCCTCGGGCTGCATCTCCGGCTGACCCACCCGGCACTCCCTACTGATCCCGAATGCTCACATTGCGTGACACCCTGACAGCGACACCGTGACGCCTGGTGCTGATGCGCCGCATCCTTCCTACCGCCGGGCGGGTGGCGAAGGCCCGGGTTTCGCCTCTTTTCCGCTCGGAAGGGGGCCTTGATCAGGTATAGGACGCAGGGTGGTCTCACCCGAAAGAGTGCTGGGGCGACGGCCGCACAGACCACGTAGGCTCGTCCTGAACGGGAAAAGCAGTCCCGACACAAGGAGCTGATCGTGATCCCCGGTGGTGGCCAGCCCAACATGCAGCAGCTGCTGCAGCAGGCCCAGAAGATGCAGCAGGACCTGGCGAACGCGCAGGAGGAACTGGCGCGGACCGAGGTCGACGGCCAGGCCGGCGGCGGTCTGGTGAGGGCGACGGTGACCGGCGCCGGCGAGCTGCGCGCGCTGAAGATCGACCCGAAGGCCGTGGACCCGGACGACACCGAGACCCTCGCCGACCTCGTCGTCGCGGCGGTCCAGGCCGCCAACGAGAACGCGCAGACCCTCCAGCAGCAGAAGCTCGGCCCGCTGGCCCAGGGCCTGGGTGGCGGCGGCAGCGGCATCCCCGGCCTGCCGTTCTAGTCCACGAGCCGGTCGGCCTTCCTCAGAAGGGCAGCGGCCAACTACGGTACGGACAGTAGGAACCCCCAGGAAGGACGGGCAGTCCGTTGTACGAAGGCGTGGTCCAGGACCTCATCGACGAGCTGGGACGGCTGCCCGGCGTCGGTCCCAAGAGCGCGCAGCGGATCGCCTTCCACATCCTGCAGGCGGAACCGACGGACGTTCGGCGTCTGGCGCATGCCCTGATGGAGGTCAAGGCGAAGGTCCGCTTCTGCGCGACCTGCGGCAACGTGGCACAGGAAGAGCTGTGCGGCATCTGCCGTGACACCCGCCGCGACGCGTCCGTCATCTGCGTGGTGGAGGAGCCGAAGGACGTGGTGGCGATCGAGCGGACCCGCGAGTTCCGCGGCCGCTACCACGTGCTCGGCGGCGCGATCAGCCCCATCGAGGGCGTCGGCCCGGACGACCTGCGGATACGAGAACTTCTGGCGCGGCTGGCGGACGGCACGGTCACCGAGCTGATCCTCGCCACCGACCCGAATCTCGAAGGCGAGGCGACGGCCACATACCTCGCCCGCATGATCAAGCCCATGGGCCTCAGGGTCACCCGCCTGGCCAGCGGCCTCCCGGTGGGTGGCGACCTGGAATACGCGGACGAGGTGACCCTCGGCCGCGCCTTCGAGGGGAGACGACTCCTAGATGTCTGACGCCACACTGCACGCGAACAGCCAGAACCCGGACGACTTCGCGGTCCAGATCGCCGACCAGGTCGAGAGCTTCCTGGTGGCCGTCACGGAGGTGGCCAAGGGCGACGAGCCGGACTCGGCGGTGCCCTTCCTCCTCCTGGAGGTCTCCCAACTGCTCCTGGCCGGCGGCCGCCTGGGCGCCCACGAGGACATCGTCCCCGACGAGCGCTACGAGCCCGACCTGGGCCCGGAACCGGACGTCGACCAGCTTCGCGAGAACTTCGCCCGCCTGCTGGAGCCGGTCGACGTCTACTCCGAGGTCTTCGACCCCTACGAGCCCCGCAAGGCCCCCGTGCCGGCCCGGATCTCCGACGACCTCGCCGACGTCGTCGCCGACCTGCGCCACGGCATGGCCCACTACCGTGCCGGCCGCACCACCGAGGCCCTGTGGTGGTGGCAGTTCTCCTACTTCTCCAACTGGGGCTCCACGGCGTCGGCGACGCTCAGGGCCCTGCAGTCGGTGGTCGCCCATGTCCGCCTGAACCAGCCCCTGGAGGAACTGGACGGCCTCGACACCGACCAGGCCATGGGGGACGAGACCCTGGAGTTCGAGGCCGGCAAGGTGATGGCGGAGGAGATCGGCGAGCCGCTCGGAATGCGGACGGTCAAGCAGTGACCGCGCCGGCCTTACGGTCACCCCGCTCCTCCACCAACTCCCTGTTGTCCCTGTGGTCCAAGGACTCGGTCCTGTCGATCGGTTCGGTCGGTTCGGTGCTCTCGATCGGCTCCGTGGGCTCCGCCCTCTCGATCGGCTCCATCGGCAGCGCCCTGTCGGTCGCCTCGATCGGCTCCGCCCTGTCCTGGATCTCGACCGGATCGGTCCTGAGCACGGGCTCCGTACTCTCGGCACAGTCCAAGTGGTCGGCCCTGTCCTGGCGTTCCACCGGCGGTCTGATGTCCGCGGGCGCCGTCGGAGCGGCGGGGGCGGTCGCGGCGGCCGTGTGCGTGGCACGGCTCCGGAGCTGGTCCAGGGACTCGTGACGCTCCGCGGACGGGTGTGATCCGCCGACCTGCCCCCGCGGACCGTCGGCCTGTCTCATGATGGTCGTATGGCGAGTCGGTCAAGTGTGTTGGTACGGACGGGAATCGGCCTCTTCGTCGCCGGGGCCGTGGGACTGGTCGTCGGGGGCCTGCTGGACGTCGACGCGGCGGATCCCTGGGCGAGCGTGGCCGGGGGAGCGGCGGGGCTGCTCGGGCTGGCGCTGACGGCGTACGCCCTCTTCGGTCCGGCGCCCACGGCCGCGGTGACCGCGAGCGGTACGCGGTCGGTCGCCGCGGGCGGCGGCATCGGCTCCGCCGTGACGGGGGACGGGGCCTCCCTGACACCCCCGGCCACGATGCCCACCTCACCCCCGCCCCCGACGCGCGGACCCGTCACCGCCTCCGGCGAGCGTTCCGTCGCGGCCGGGGGCGACATCGGGGCGGTGTCGACGGGGGACGCGTGAGCGGGGCGGCGGAGGCGGCCGGGGACCGTTCAGTCGCTGCGGCCGGATCCAGCCGGCAGGCAGTCACCGGGGACGGCGCGGTCGCGCACTACACGGAGAAGTCCCTGGCCCTCCCACCGGAGGCGTTCGAGCTGCCACAGGCTCCGCCGGGAGGCGACCAGTCTTTGGTCGTACGAAGTCTCCCTTGTACCTGGGCTGTTGCAGACGAAGGCGTACGCGCGTGCCCTCATCGATAACCGCATCCCGCCCCTGGACGAGGAGACGGTCGAGGAGCGGATCGCGGCACGCATGGAGAGGCAGGCGATCCTCACTCAGCAGAGGCCGACGGTGGGGTTGAGCTTTGTCATCTACGAAGCCGCACTGCGTTCCCCGCAGGTGGATGACGAACAGCTGCGCCGACTGCTGGAGGCGTCCCGGATGCGGAACGTGGTCGTGCAGGTGCTGCCCTTCGAACGGGCTGTCCCCGCCGCACTCACAGGACCCATGGTGCTCCTGGAGACCCGTGATCACGAGCGATTCGCCTTCGCAGAAGGGCCGTTGGCCAGCGAGATGTATGCCGATCCGGGGGCTGTCAGCCGCGTGACGGAGCGGCTTAGCATGATCCGCACGCAGGCTCTCGCCCCCGGCGAGTCGGCCCGATTCATCGAGCGGATGGTGGACAGTCGTGAGTGACCAGTTGAAGTGGTTCAAGTCGAGCTACAGCGACAGCGAGGGCGGTGCGTGCGTCGAAGTCGCGTTCGCCGATCGTACCCACGTCCGTGACTCCAAGCTCGCCGCCGGTCCTGAGATCACCCTTGCCGCTCCTGCCTGGCAGGCGTTCATTTCCGCAGTTCAGCCCGGAGCTTGAGCCTCGGGCTTCGAGCTCTTCCCATGGGGTTTTTTGGGTTTCTGGTCTGGTTGAAATCCAACCCAACCAACCAAGTCTGTACGTGAGTTGAGGCGTCGTACCTCGAACGGGTGACGTTCCGTGATCGGCTTGCGTCGGAACGTAATACCGCTCTAGGTTCGCGGCAAACAAGCAAATAGTTCGGCCCCGGTCGGTGCGCCAACACCGGCTCCGGGGCCTGACCTACAGATCGAACGGACCTCGATCGTGGCTTACGCCCAGCCTAGCCCTGCACTGCCGTCCCCGTCCCATCCCATGGCCAAAACGGGTTACGGCAAACGCCTCACCGGTGACGAAGACCCGCACGCCGACGCGGACTTCGCACACCTGAGCCCCCGCGACCGCGAGATCGCCGTCTTCGTCGACCACCTCGAAGAGGGCCACGCGATGGGCTACAAGGCGATCGCCGCCGTGCACCCCCGCTACGGCCAGCAGGCCGTCCGCACCTCGCTGGGCCGTATCACCCTCGCCGGCCACCTGCGCTGGATCAAGGAACACATCACCGTCGAGGACGACTCGATGCGGTGGGTCACACGCACGTACTGGTCGCGTACCCGCAGGTCCGTCGAGTGGTGGGAGGACTTCGCGCGGGAGCGGCACGGCAAGGACGTGACCGAGGACCACATGCCGGGCTTGGCGAGGGTCGAGGACACCGAGGAAATCGAGGAAGCGGTCTCGGGCGTCGAGCAGCCCGAGGCGGAGGAGCCGGTCGAGCAGCCCAGCGACGCCTACCGGGCGCTCGCCGACCTTCGTTCGGTCGACGCTCGTATGCCGCTGTCCGACGGCGACTGCCGTTCTCTCGAAGCACTCGCTCAGGAGTGGCTGTCGCGTGGGGCGACGGCACTCGACATCACCAGGGCCCTGACCGACGGACTGCCGCCCACCGTCGACAACCCGGGCGGACTCGCCCGCAACCGACTGGAGAACAAGATGCCCCCGAAGAAGGCGAAGATCCGGCAGAAGGCTGCCCGGCGCGCTCATGTCAGCCGCGTGATCATGGCCTGTGGTCTGTGTGACGCGGACGAGCGGACAACGGAGATCGTGAGCGGCTTGTGCCGGGAGTGCATCGAGTTGATCGAGGCGGAGGGCCCGGTCTACGGGGCCGTCCCGGACACCTTCCTCCCAGGCCCGCGTGGTAGCAGTGCTCTCCCGGGCGCCGACGAGGTCATCGACGTCACCGAACGCGTCGAGGCGCTGCGCCGCGCTGCGGGTCTGCGGTGAGCGTGCAGGAGGCGCCGGTCGGGGCATCATGGAGCCGAGGAGGCGACGCCATGACCCCCAGGACCGAGCAGCAGCCCCAAATGTCTGTCGAGGAGTTCGAGGAACTCGAACGCCATGCCCCGGAGACCGTGTGGCTGGAGTTCGTCAATGGGAAGGTCGTGGTCAAGCCCATGGCGGACGGTAACCATCGCGAGATGATCGCCTGGCTGCAACGAGTGTGCATGCAGCATCGTCCTGATCTCTGGTTGCACGCCGAGAGTGGTCTGAAGACGGAGCGCTACCGGAAGGGGCGCGCTCGCGCGGACGGTGTGCTCGTTCGTGTCGGTGGTCTCAAGGGGGACGGTGAGTGGTCGGAGGCCGACAGCACCCTGATGGCCGTAGAGATCACGTCCTACGACTCCGACACCAACCGACGTGACCGAGTCGAGAAGCCCGATGGCTACGCCGCCGCAGGCATCCCCGTCTACCTCCTCATCGACCGCGACGACTGCTCGGTCGTCGTTTTCAATCAGCCCGAGGACGGCAGGTACCGCCACGAAGAGAAGCTGCCCTTCGGTGCCTCCGTCAAGTTGCCCGAGCCCGTGAACATGACCCTCGACACCGAGCCCCTCAAGGAGTTCGTGGACTGAACCGCGGGCCCACGAAGCCCGCGGTCACAGACCCCACAGCCCCTTCGTCATCGTTGTGATCCCGCCCGCCAATGCCAGGGACAGCACCAGGAGTCGGGCCCGTTCCTCCGGGAGGCGGCCCGCGAGGGCTCTGCCGATGAGGCCGCCCACGAGCATGGCGGCGATCACCGAGGTCCACTGGGGCCCGGTCAGGTGCGGGAAGCCGTTCGAGGCCACCGAGAAGGCGTTCACGATCACGCCGTAGAACATCGCGTTCGGGACGAACTCCCGTACGGTCCAGCCCGCGTTGACCGCGTAGAGGGACACCGGGGGTCCTCCGACTCCCGCCGCCGCGTTCATGAACCCGCCCGCCGCGCCGGCCGCGACCGCGCCCCGGCGGCCGCGCAGGGCGGGGATGCGGGCGCCGCGCATGACCAGCACCACGGCCGCCGTCACCAGGCCGCCCATGACCAGCAGCAGGACGGGCTCGGGGAGTCGGCGGGTCAGCCAGGTGCCGGCCGGGACCGTGCAGGCCGCGGCCACGCAGAGCGGGATCATCGCGGTGAGGCGGATCTGGCGCCAGCCCGTGCTCAGGCCCACCGCGCAGATCGCGCCGGAGGCGCAGTTGGCGAGCGTCACGCCGTCCGCGGGGCCCAGGAGCAGGACGAGCGCGGGGACGGCGACCAGGGCGAAGCCCATGCCGGTCAGCCACTGGACGGAGGAGCCGAGCAGCACGATCGCCGGCAGGAGCGCATAGGTCATGGCCCAAGGTGTAGCGCACTCCACCCCCGGTCCGGGAGGGCGCTCCCTCGTGGCCGGCCCCCGGACACGGAATCGTTGATCTCGCCAGGTCAACGACCCCGTACCGAAGGAAACGTCATGAAGTTGCTGCTCTCCTCCAAGCCCGTGCTGTGGTTCCTCTTCCTGTTCAACCTCGTCGTGGCGGCGGCCGCCCTCTTCGCAGTGGACGGCGCGCAGGGCGTCATGACGGCCGTCGGCATGGGCGTCGTGTCGCTGGGGGCCGGGGTGAGCCTGCTGCGGGGGCGGCGGACGGTCTCCGCGCGCTGAGTGATCCAAGGATCACGGAACGTCAATTGGTCGTGAGTTGTCCGGGCCCTGTACGTCGGCTGCACGGGCCCTAACCGGCGGAACGCGAATCTGGAGTCACTCCACACCGCACAGAACGCGGAGGGAGAGCCACCAGCCGAACCGCAAGCACTGGAGACAGCGATGACCCGTCGTTCCATAACCAAGCGCGCAGCCGTCGTCACCGCCGCCACCCTGGTCGCCGCCGGCGCCGTCACCGCCGGTGTGAGCATGGCCGGTCCGGAGCACGCGCCCAAGGGCAAGAAGGCGACCCAGGCACAGATCGCCTCGCTCTTCGACACCTGGAACGCGGCGCTGCAGACCGGTGACTCGGACAAGGTCGCGGACCTGTACGCGAAGAACGCGGTCCTGCTGCCCACCGTCTCCAACCAGGTCCGCACGGACAGAGCCGAGATCGTCGACTACTTCGACCACTTCCTGGCGAACAAGCCGGTCGGTACGAAGGTCAAGACGATCGTCAACGTCCTCGACAGCAACTCGGCGATCGACACCGGGGTGTACAAGTTCACGCTCACCGACAAGAAGACCGGTGAGAAGCGCGACGTCGAGGCCCGCTACACCTACACGTACGAGAAGATCGGCGGCAAGTGGCTGATCGTCAACCACCACTCCTCGGCGATGCCGGAGAAGTGAGCCCGGCCCCCCGGGGCCACCGGACCGGGGCTGGGCCCACTCCCCCCAGGCTCAGCCCCCACCTCGCGGCGCGGCCCGCAGGCGGATCTCCACACAGAGCCCGCCTCCGGGAGCGTCCCGCAGCGTCACGGCTCCGCCGTCGTCGGTCACCAACTGCTTGACGACGGCGAGCCCGAGGCCCGAACCGGCGCGGCCGGTCAGGCCCTGACCACGCCAGAAGCGGTCGAAGGCGCGGGACTTCTCGGCATCCGACATGCCGGGGCCCTCGTCGAGCACCGACAGCACCACCTCGTCGCCCCGCCCCTGAGCCCGAACGGTGATCGTGCCGCCGTCCGGTGAGACCTCCAGGGCGTTCGAGAGCACGTTGTCCAGCACCTGGTCCAAGGCACCGGGCGAGGACATCACCAGCAGCCGGCCGTCGATACTCCCCATGGGCGCGACGGTGACTCCGCGCTCGTCGGCGGCCGGCCTCCACACCGCAAGGCGCTCGTCCACGATGTCCCCGAGGGACAGCGGTTCCGGCGCCGTCACCTTCGCCTCGGCCCTGGCCAGCACCAGCAGGCCGTTGACGAGCCGGCTCATCCGGACCACCTCGGCCGTCGCCTGCTCCACGTCCTCGCGTACGAACTCGTCGTCCACGCCGTCCGCGATGTTGTCCAGGGACAGCCGCAACGCCGTGAGAGGGGTACGGAGTTGGTGCGAGGCGTCCGCCACGAAGATCCGCTGCGAGGCGACCAGCGTGTCCAGCCGTTCCGCGCCCTGGTTCAGGGTGCGGGCCAGGGTCTGCGTCTCCGGCGGACCCGTGACCGGGGAGCGCGCGGTCAGGTCGCCGTCGCTGAACTTGCTCGCCATGTCGTTGAGCTCGCGCAGGGGCGCGGTGATACGGCGGGCGGCGAACCCGCCGATCACGGCGGCCGCGGCCAGCACGAGCGCGGCGAGGCCGGCGCGGAAGCCCCAGATCTGCCAGAGCCTGGAGGTCATCTCCGAGGTCGGGTACGCGATGCGTACGGCGGCGCCGTGGTCCGCGGGGACGGTGACCACCAGGTGATCGCCCCAGATGAAGTCGGAACCCCAGTCGTGCGTGGGCGTGTCGTCCCGCACGGTCCGGGTGAGGTCCGCGTCCCGCTCGGGCCGCGGCAGGTCCGGCTTGCAGGCGGGGGTGGGCGTCACCTGGACCGTGCCGTGCGTCTCCTCGCGGTACGCCGTGGCCATCTTCGCCAGGGCCTCGCAGGAGGCGGTGTCGTCGCCGTTCAGCAGCAGCGCCATGGTCTGGGCCTCGCGCTTCACGGACTGGAGGGTGTCGCCCCGCAGTTGATCGGTGAGCGTGAACGCCACCGGCACCGTGAACAGGAAGATCGCCACCGCGACGAGCAGGATGTAGCTGCGGATGAGCTGGCGGTTCATGAAACGCCTCGGTCGCCTTCGCCGCCCTCGTCCTGGACGATCTCCAGGCGGAAGCCGACCCCGCGGACCGCCTCGATCGTGATCGCGCCCTTCAGCTTCCGCCGCAGCGCCGCCACATGCACGTCCAGCGTCTTCGTCGGCCCGAACCAGTTCGCGTCCCAGACCGCCTCCATGATCTGCTCGCGCGACATCAGCGCGCCCGGCTCCTCGGTGAGGAAGGCCAGCAGGTCGTACTCCTTGGGCGCGAGGGCGACCTCCTCGCCGTCCAGGCGGACCCGGGCGGCCTTGCGGTCGACGGTCAGCCGGGAGCCGTAGCGGTCGGGGGCGGGCGGCGCGGGCGCGGCACCGTTCGCGGAAGCGGTCGCCTCCGTACGGGGCTGCGCGCGTCGCATCACCGCTCGTATCCGCGCGATGACCTCGCGCACCCCGAACGGCTTGGAGACGTAGTCGTCGGCGCCGAGCTCAAGACCCACCACCCGGTCCGTCTCGTCGCTGCGCGCGCTGATCACGATGATCGGCACGTCACCGCGCTCGCGCAGCGCCTTGCAGACGTCCAGCCCGTCGGTGTCGGGCAGCCCGAGATCGAGGAGTACGACGTCGTAGGGCTCCGGGTGGGCCAGCGCGGCGGCGCCCGTGGAGACCCAGTCGACCTCGAAGCCGTAGCGGATCAGGCCGCGCCGCAGCGACTGGGCGACCGGCTCATCGTCTTCCACGAGTAGAACGTGCACAGCCGCACACTAGTGCTTGAAACTTAATTCACAGACTCCTCCTGTGACCCGCGGCACTTTCCGAGTGTCGGTGGTGTGGCCAGGGCATGTGCAGTCCGAGAGCGGGTGGCCGGACGTCTCACCATGCGGGAACGCGGAGGCGGATTTCGGCTGCTCGTTAGACTGAGCCGACACACACGGACTGAGCGAGGAGCGCACGTGGGCCTTGTCGTGCAGAAGTACGGAGGCTCCTCCGTAGCCGATGCCGAGGGCATCAAGCGCGTCGCCAAGCGGATCGTGGAAGCGAAGAAGAACGGCCACCAGGTGGTCGTCGTCGTTTCCGCGATGGGCGACACGACGGACGAGCTGATCGATCTCGCCGAGCAGGTATCGCCGATGCCTGCCGGGCGTGAGTTCGACATGCTGCTGACCGCCGGAGAGCGTATCTCCATGGCACTGCTGGCCATGGCGATCAAAAACCTGGGCCACGAGGCCCAGAGCTTCACCGGCAGCCAGGCAGGCGTCATCACCGACTCGGTCCACAACAAAGCCAGGATCATCGACGTCACCCCGGGCCGGATCCGGACCGCGCTGGACGAGGGCAACATCGCCATCGTCGCCGGCTTCCAGGGCGTCAGCCAGGACAAGAAGGACATCACCACGCTCGGGCGCGGTGGCTCCGACACCACGGCGGTGGCCCTCGCGGCCGCCCTCGACGCCGAGGTCTGCGAGATCTACACCGACGTCGACGGTGTGTTCACCGCCGACCCGCGGGTGGTCAAGAAGGCGAAGAAGATCGACTGGATCTCCTTCGAGGACATGCTGGAGCTCGCCGCCTCCGGTTCGAAGGTGCTGCTCCACCGGTGCGTGGAGTACGCCCGCCGCTACAACATCCCGATCCACGTGCGCTCCTCCTTCAGTGGGCTGAGGGGCACATGGGTCAGCAGTGAGCCGATCGAGCAAGGGGACCAGAAGGTGGAGCAGGCCATCATCTCCGGTGTCGCGCACGACACCTCCGAGGCCAAGATCACGGTCGTCGGCGTGCCGGACAAGCCGGGCGAGGCCGCCACGATCTTCCGCACGATCTCCGACGCCGAGATCAACATCGACATGATCGTGCAGAACGTGTCCGCCGCCTCCACGGGCCTGACGGACATCTCCTTCACGCTGCCGAAGACCGAGGGCCGCAAGGCCATCGACGCCCTGGAGAAGAACAAGGCCGGCATCGGCTTCGACTCCCTGCGCTACGACGACCAGATCGGCAAGATCTCCCTCGTCGGCGCCGGGATGAAGACCAACCCCGGCGTCACCGCCTCCTTCTTCGAGGCACTGTCCGACGCGGGCGTGAACATCGAGCTGATCTCGACCTCCGAGATCCGCATCTCGGTCGTCACGCGTGCCGACGACGTGGCCGAGGCCGTGCGCGCCGTGCACAGCGCCTTCGGGCTCGACTCCGACAGCGACGAGGCCGTCGTCTACGGGGGCACCGGCCGCTGATGACCGAGGGTGCCGGGCGTACCGGCAGGCCGACGCTCGCGGTCGTGGGGGCGACCGGGGCGGTCGGCACGGTCATGCTCCAGATCCTGTCCCAGCACGCGGACATCTGGGGCGAGATCCGACTGATCGCCTCGCCGCGCTCGGCCGGCCGCAAGCTGGCCGTGCGCGGTGAGCAGGTCGAGGTGGTGGCCCTGTCGGAGGAGGCCTTCGACGGGGTCGACGTCGCCATGTTCGACGTACCGGACGAGGTGGCCGCGCACTGGGCGCCGATCGCCGCCGCGCGCGGGGTGGTCGTCGTGGACAACTCGGCCGCCTTCCGGATGGACCCGGACGTGCCGCTCGTGGTGCCCGAGGTCAATCCGCACGCGGCCCGGGTCCGGCCGCGCGGCATCATCGCCAACCCCAACTGCACGACCCTCTCCATGATCGTCGCCCTCGGCGCGCTGCACGCCGAGTTCGGGCTGCGCGAGCTGGTGGTGTCCAGCTACCAGGCCGTCAGCGGTGCCGGGCGCGCCGGCGTCGACACCCTGCGCCAGCAGCTGGCCCTGGTCGCCGGCACGGAACTCGGGACCAGTCCCGGTGACGTACGGCGGGCCGTGGGGGACAACACCGGGCCGTTCCCGGAGCCGGTCGCGCTGAACGTCGTGCCGTGGGCCGGGTCCCTGGACGAGGACGGCTGGTCGTCCGAGGAGATGAAGGTCCGCAACGAGTCCCGCAAGATCCTCGGACTGCCCCGGCTGCCGGTCGCGGTGACCTGCGTACGGGTGCCGGTGGTCACCGTGCACTCCCTCACCGTCCACGCCCGTTTCGAGGACGAGGTCACCGTCGGCAGGGCGCGCGAGATCCTCGCCACCGCCCCCGGTGTGGTCCTCTTCGACGACCCGGCGGCGGGGGAGTTCCCCACGCCCGCCGACGTCGTGGGCACCGATCCCACCTGGGTCGGCCGGGTCCGGCGGGCCCTCGACGACCCCACCGCCCTCGAACTCTTCGTGTGCGGGGACAACCTCCGCAAAGGCTCCGCGCTCAACACCGCGCAGCTCGCCGAGCTGGTGGCGGCGGAGTTCCTGTGACGTTTCAGTCGCGTGCGACGCTGGGTGTAACGCGAGACACGCGGTGATGGGAGCGGTTGTCGCCGGAAAAGTCCTGGCCGAAACCGCATTCATTTGTAGGATCTACGTGAAACGTGTGATGCGGGCGATGGTCCGTACCACTTGAATCCCGCCGTCCAGGCGTTCGAAAATTTGCCTCCCCGTTCTCCGCAACCGCGCGGAGGGCGGGGAGCGTCTTTGCGGACGCCCTTTCAGGGGGCGCGGGGATGCTTCACGGGGCGTGGGGACGCTCCGGTCATTCGGGACACAGGGGAAGAGCGGGTAGGCCATGAGCGCCTTTGACGCACGGTCGGTTGTGCTGCCTGACAGAAGACGGACAGTCGCGTACAACCCTGACGGGGTCACGTGTGTCCAACTGGCGTGGCTGAGGTACTCGACTTCATTGCAGCTCCCCGCGGCACGGCCCTCCGGCCGGTCGGCGCGGCGCTCCGACCCCGCATGCCCGGTACGCCCGGCGGCATGCCGGTGATCGCGCCCATGCCCGCCGCGCGGCCCGCCCGCATCCCGAACCAGCGCGACAGCGCGGAGGACACGGTGGCGGCGGGGACCACCGTCGACCACCTCACCGAGACCTACCGGGCGCACTACAGCTCGCTGCTGCGCCTGGCCGCCCTCCTCCTCGACGACACCGCCTCCTGCGAGGACGTCGTCCAGGAGGCCTTCATCCGCGTCCACTCCGCGCGCAAACGCGTCCGCGACCGGGAGAAGACCCTCGCGTACCTGCGCCAGACGGTCGTCAACCTCTCCCGCTCGGCCCTGCGCCGCCGGATCCTCGGCCTGAAGCTGCTCTCCAAGCCGATGCCCGACATGGCCAGCGCCGAGGAGGGTGCCTACGACCAGCTGGAGCGCGACTCCCTGATCAAGGCGATGAAGGGCCTCCAGCGCCGCCAGCGCGAGGTCCTCGTCCTGCGCTACTTTGCCGACATGACCGAGGCGCAGGTCGCCGAGACGCTCGGGATATCGCTGGGCTCCGTCAAGGCGTACGGCTCGCGCGGCATCGCCGCCCTGCGGGTCGCCATGGAGGCACCGGCATGAGCACGGACAAGGACGGCACCGAGGGGCGACGTCACCTGCACGTCCCTCACGAGCCCTATGAATGGCGCGAGCCGACAGAGCTGTCGGACAGGCAGGCGCCGAAGCAATCGCACGCTGGGAACGGAACTGTGAACCACGGCCTCGACGACCAGAGTCCCACCGGGCTCGACTCGGACGAGCTGGCACTGCGCAACCTGCTGCACCAGGCGGTCCAGGAGATCGAGCCGCGCGACGGCACCCTGGACCACCTGCGGAAGGCGGTGCCCGCCCGCCGGGCCCGCAAGCGGCAGGCGGTCGTCGGCATGGCGGCCGCGGCGCTCTTCGTCGGCACCGCCGTCCCGGCCCTGCTGCACGTCTCCAACTCCACCGGCACCGACGCCGACCCGTCCATGGCCGGCCACTACTCGCAGGCCCAGGGCGGCGCCGGTGCGGGCAAGGGCCCGGACGGCGGCGAGAGCACCTCCGGCGGCTCCGCGGGCAAGACCGAGGACAAGGGCAAGAACGACCAGAAGCCGGAGGACAAGGGCAAGGGGACCGGCACCGGCACCGGATCGAGCAGCGGCGCCGACCCGTCCGCCACCAGCGCGGCCGGAGTCCCCCTCTGCACGGCCGCCGAGCTAGGCTCGGCCACCCACACCGTCGACGCCCCCGACTCCGTCGGCTCGGTCTACGGCACCTTCACCTTCACCAACACCTCCGGCGCCGACTGCACGGTCGGCGGCCCCGGATCCGTGTTCACGGCGGCCCAGGGCGCGGCGGACGCCGGCAAGATCGGCACGCTGCGGCATGTCGTCGGCGACCCGGCGGCGAGCCTTCCCGACCCGGCCCTGGAGGTCGCGTCGCTGGTGCTCAAGCCGGGCTCCTCCTACCAGGTGAAGTTCGCCTGGGTGCCCTCGGAGACCTGCCCCACCGTGACCGACCCGACCACCGAGCCGACGCCCGACCCCACGCCCACGGACAACACCTCCGCGGACGGCGGCACCTCCACCGGCGGCGACACCGGCACGTCCACCCAGCTCAGCGCGGCCGACGGGACCGCCGACGGCAGTGTCGTCATCACCAACACCGCGGAGGGCGGAGGACCGTCGGACTCGGCGACGATCTCCAACGCGTGTGCGGGGACGGTTTACTGGACGGGAGTGCTGGCCGGGGCGTGACGGCACCGTGTGCTGGCGCGGGCCTCGCTGAGGGCTGCCACCCCCAGACCCCCGCTTCGGCCTGAACGGCCTCGTCCTCAATCGCCGGACGGGCTGATGGTGCTCACCGGCGTCAGACAGCCACCTGTTCCTTGTCCTCCTCCTGCACCAGACCCAGCTCGGCGTCCCGCAGGAACTCCACCTCGCGCCGCAGCAGCCGGAACCACATGAACACCACGAACCCGGCGAACACGAACCACTCCCCGGTGTACCCCAGGTTCTGGAAGGCCTTCAGGTCCAGCCCCGTGTCGGCGGGCGCGCTCACCGGCACGGCGGTCATCCCCGAGTCCGCCGTGTCCAGCGTGACCCACGCGTCGTACACGTCGTACGGCACCAGGTTCACCAGCGAGGCCGCACTGATCGCCGCGGTCTGGCCCGCGGGCAGCCCGCCCCGCGCACTGACCCCGTTGTCCCCGGGCGTCTCGGACGCCTGCAGGGCCCCGGTGACGGTGACCTCCCCGCGCGGCGCGGCGGGAGCCTTCGCCGGATCGGCGCTGCCGGGCAGCCAGCCGCGGACGACGGGCAGCGCCTTGCCGCCGTCGGTGCGCAGCAGGGTCAGGACGTAGTAGCCCTCGCGGCCGTCCAGTTCGCGGTCCGGCACCAGCAGCTGCCGGTCGTAGCGCCCGGTCGCGGTGACCTGCTTGCCGAAGGTCGCCTTGTCCACCGGCAGCAGTTCCGTCAGCGGCCGCGCGGCCTGCTTCTCGTTGGCCGAGGCCTGCGCCTCCGCGCTCTGGTGGCCCTGCACCCGGTCCTCGAAGCGGCTCAGCTGCCACGACCCCATGAAGACGCAGAAGGGGATGGCGAGCAGCACGAAGACGTTGATCCCCCACCATCGGGGCGTCAGCAGAAACCGGTACACGCCTTCAAAGGTACGGGGCACCGCCGGTGAGCGGCCCCGCGGGGTCGCACCGGTCAGTACCGCTCGACGAGATGGTCCCGGCCCGCGGGCGGCTCGTACGGCTCCGGCCAGAAGTCCGTGACGGCGGATATCCGGCCCTGCTCGTCCCCCGTGAAGAACGAGATGGCGTACATCTCCTCCAGCCCCACCGTGAAGTGGGCCCAGGTGACGACCTGTTCCGGCTCGGCGACGATCCGCTCGATCCGCAGGTGCCAGTCGCCCGGATACTCCCGGTTGAACTCGACGTACCGCTCCCGCCCACTGATCCGCTCCCGCGTCTGCGGCAGCGTGTACACCACGTCCTCGGCCAGCGTGTCCGCGAACGCGTCCCAGTCCCGGGCCTCGGCGGTGGCCCAGAAGTTCTCCACTGTCTTGCGCAGCTCGGTCATGCGGAGAAGTCTGCACCCCGCCACTGACAATCGGCCTTCCGAGGGCACCCGCCCCGGCGCCGGCCCGCGCAAACGTAAGGGGAGTGGAAGAGGCCGGTCGAAGTTGTCCACAGGCTGGGGGCCGGGGCGTCGCTTTGTCGGCCGGTGCGGGCAGTATGGGGCCATGACTGAGAGCAACGGGTCCGCCGCACAGACGCGGAACGAGGAGATGCCGGCCTGGGAGAAGCGCTTCCGGGCCCCACGGGTGTCGCTGCCCGACTGGGCGGAGGACGCACCGGACCGCTCGCTGTTCGTGTCGAACGCGACGGGGACGTACGAGCTGTACGCGTGGGACCGCGCGACCGGCGCACAGCGCCAGGTCACCGACCGGCCGAACGGCACCACGGACGGCGTGCTCTCCCCGGACGGCGCGTGGGTCTGGTGGTTCGACGACAAGGACGGCGACGAGTTCGGTGTCTGGCGCCGACAGCCCTTCGGCGGCGGTGAGGACGAGCTCGCCACCCCGGGTCTCGACGCGTCCTACCCGGCGGGTCTGGCCCTGGGCCGCGACGGCCGCACCGCGGTGGTGGGCCGCTCGACCGACGAGGACGGTACGACGATCCACCTCGCGCGCACCGGCGAGGAGCCGGTGGAGATCTACCGCCACCGCGAGTCGGCCGGCGTCGGCGACCTCTCGCACGACGGTTCGCTGATCGCGATCGAGCACACCGAGCACGGCGACGCGATGCACTCCGCGCTGCGCGTGCTGCGCCCCGACGGCACGGCGGTCGCCGAACTGGACGACACCAAGGGCGGCACCGAGGAGCTGGGCCTGGAGGTGCTGGGCTTCGCGCCGGTCGACGGGGACACCCGGCTGCTCATCGGCCACCAGCGCCGGGGCCGCTGGGAGCCCCTGGTGTGGGACGTGGCCACCGGCGAGGAGAGCGACCTCGCCCTGGACCTGCCCGGTGACGTCGGCGCCGAGTGGTACCCGGACGGCTCGGGCCTGCTGGTCTCGCACAGCCACAAGGCCCGCGGCGAGCTCTTCCGCTACGACCTGGCCACCCGTGAGCTCGTCAGGATCCCGACCCCGCTCGGCACTGTGTCCGGGGCGACGGCCCGCCCGGACGGCAGCGTGGAGTACCTCTGGTCCTCCGCGGCCGAACCGTCGACCGTCCGCTCCACCACGGGCAAGGTCGTCCTGGACCCGCCCGGCATGAAGTCCCCGGGATCGGTGCCGGTGGAGGACGTGTGGGTGGAGGGCCCCGGCGGCCGCATCCACGCCCTGGTCCAGAAGCCGGCGGGCGCCACCGGCCCGCTCCCCACGGTCTTCGACATCCACGGCGGCCCCACCTGGCACGACAGCGACGCCTTCGCGGCGGGCCCGGCGGCCTGGGTCGACCACGGGTACGCGGTCGTCCGCGTCAACTACCGCGGCTCCACCGGCTACGGCCGCGCCTGGACCGACGCCCTCAAGCACCGGGTCGGCCTGATCGAGCTGGAGGACATCGCGGCCGTCCGCGAGTGGGCCATCACCTCCGGCCTCGCCGACCCCGACCGGCTGGTCCTCACCGGCGGCTCCTGGGGCGGCTACCTCACCCTCCTCGGTCTCGGCACCCAGCCGGACGCGTGGACCCTCGGCATCGCCGCGGTGCCCGTCGCCGACTACGTCACCGCGTACCACGACGAGATGGAGGCGCTGAAGGCCATGGACCGCACGCTGCTGGGCGGCACGCCGGAGGAGGTGCCCGAGCGGTTCGAGGCGTCCTCCCCGCTGACCTACGTCGACCAGGTCAAGGCCCCCGTGTACATCTCCGCCGGTGTCAACGACCCGCGCTGCCCGATCCGCCAGATCGACAACTACGTCAAGCGGCTGGAGTCGAGAGGGGCCGTGCACGAGGTGTACCGGTACGACGCGGGGCACGGCTCGCTGGTGGTGGACGAGCGGATCAAGCAGGTGCGGCTGGAACTGGACTTCGCGGAGAGGCACTTGCCCTAGCCACAGCTGCGGGCAATCGTGCCGCTGGGGCGGCGCCCGTCCCACAGAGAGGCGGCACCCGGCTAGCGCGGGCGAGCGAAATCCAGCCCCGAGCACCAACACCGGGTGCCGTCACGCCCCCGCCCGCTCCCTCCGCGCCCGCCGGCCCAGCAGTTCCGCCATTCCTCGCCGGGTGGCCGCCAGCACCACCCGGTCCGAGCCGCGCAGCACATACGTGTCCGGGAGGTCCCACACCAACCCGGAGTCCCCGGACACCCGCGGCTCCTCGGCCGCCCCCTGCTCCCGCCGCCCTCCGCCGGAGGCAGCCGTGTCCAGGGCCAGCACCCGCCAGGCCCCCGCCCGGAAGGCCTCCCCGACGGTCTTGCCCTCCAGCTGGGGATGCCCGCCCACCTCCAGCGCGGCGAACAGCAGCACCCGCCGCTCGACCGGGATGGCCCCGAGGATCTGCCGCCCCATCATGGCCCCGGCGAAGGCGGGCGCGGCCATGTAGGACACGCTGCGGCTCCGGGTGGAGGCCCGGGGGTTCGCGGCCCTCAGGGTGCGGTACACGGCGGTCGCGAAGTCGTCGTCGTACAGGCGCAGGACGACGCCGAGGTCGGGCCGTACGGACCGGGCGTAGAGGGCGGCCTCCAGGTTGGTGGTGTCGGCGCTGGTGACCGCGAGGAGGGTGCGGGCGCGGTGGATCTTGGCGGCTTCCAGGACGCCCTCCTGGGTGACGTCGCCGAGGACGACCGGGACCCGCAGCCGGCGTGCGATGGGCAGGCCGCGGGCGTCGGGGTCGGCCTCGACGCACACCACGGGGATGTTGAGTTCGCGCAGCTGGGTCAGCACCCGGGTGCCGATCTTGCCGAGGCCGAGGAGGACGACGTGGCCGCCGAGGCCGCGCGGGGGCTTGCGCAGGGCGGAGGCGGTGCGGAAGGTGCCCAGGGCCTCCAGCACCGCGGCCAGCAGGACGGGCAGGAGGAGCAGGCCGACCAGCCCGGACAGGAGCTGGAGGATCTGCCGGCCGGTGGACTGGCCGAGGGCGGGGTCGTCGATGGCGAAGAGATCGAGCAGCGTGAGGTAGAAGGCGCCCAGCGGGTGCATGTCGGTGACCAGCCACAGCGCCACCGCCAGCGCGAGCACGGCGCCCACGAGACCGGCCAGCGACCAGCGCAGCCGCCGGGAGAACAGGGAGGCGAACGGGGGGACGATGCCGCGTCCGGAGGGCAGGGCGGGCCCGGAGTAGGACACCTGCTCCAGCACCACGGTCCCGCGCCCGGTGGCGGCCCGGACGGCCGCCGCGTCGGGCAGCAGCTGGGGCCCGCGGTCTTCGGCGCTCTCCGGGGCGTCCGCGCCCGTGGGGTCGGTGCCGGTCGCGGAGAGCAGCGCGAGTGTGGCCAGGCCCGGGGCGGCCGTCTCCCCGGGCCCCGGTGCCGGTCGCTCCACCGCGCGCAGCAGCAGCCCGTCGGTCCGGACGACCTTGCTGGTGCCGACCAGGGCGGTGGCGGCCAGCGCGGGCGCGGCGGTGTCGGCGTCGGACAGCACGGTCGTGGAGGCGTCGTAGGCCGCGGCCGGGCCCGTGGTGCCGCCGGTGGCCAACGCGGCGGCCTGGTCGAGGAGTTCCTCTATGTGCTGGCCCAACCGGCGGTTGTACAGCCGCAGGACGAGCCGCAGCCGGGGGTTGATCCGGCGGGCGGTGAGAGCGGCGCGGATGTTGGTCTCGTCGTCGTCGTAGACGAGGGCCAGCGCCGCCGCACGGTCCACGCCCGCCTCGACGAGCGCGGCCTCGGTCGCCTCGGCGGCCTCCACCAGGCGCACACCGCCGGACGGTTCACCGGCGGTGCCGCCGGCCCGGCCCACGGCCGCGTTGACCATCCGGTCCAGCAACGCCGAGGCCGCGCGGGCCCGGCCGACCACCGGGGTGCGGACCGTGCGTTCGGAGGGCGGCACGACGAGCGTGACCTGCTCGCCGTAGACACCGCGCAGTTCGGCGGCCAGCCGGTGCGCGAGTCCGTCGTCGCCGCAGACCACCATGTGTGCGCCCGGGTCACCCGGCGGACTCTGATTCGGAACGGTCACAAGGGAAGAGACTGCCTTACCGGGGCGGGCGGTGCCATCGTGTGCCTGCCGAATGCACGCCGAATGCATGCTGATTCCGGTGCGAAGTGAGCGGGCCGGGCCCCGTTGCCGTATGCATGGGGAGGGAGTCCAGCACTTTTGAGCACCGCCGGAGGTACCTCGCCCGTGGCCATCACCAAGCCGGCGCCGCCGGCCGCCGACGAGCGCGCGGGACCGCCGCCTGCTGACCATGAGGGGCCGCGGCTGAACTCGCCGCTCGCACTGACCCTGTTGCTGATCCTGCTGGTGCTGGCGCAGGGCCCGATCCGGCAGGCGCTGTCCGCGCCGGTGATGCAGAGCTGGATGACCGTGTTCGTCGCGGTGATGGTGCAGGCGCTGCCCTTCCTGGTGCTGGGCGTGCTGCTGTCGGCGGCCATCGCGGTGTTCGTGCCGCCGTCGTTCTTCGCCCGCGCGCTGCCGAAGCGGCCCGCGCTGGCGGTGCCGGTGGCCGGTGCGGCGGGCGTGGTGCTGCCGGGCTGCGAGTGCGCGTCCGTGCCGGTGGCGGGAGCGCTCGTGCGGCGGGGCGTCACCCCGGCCGCCGCGCTGACCTTCCTGCTCTCCGCCCCCGCGATCAACCCGATCGTCCTGACGGCGACCGCCGTCGCCTTCCCGAACGACCCCGAGATGGTCCTCGCCCGCCTCGTCGCGAGCCTGCTGGTGGCGTGCGCGATGGGCTGGCTGTGGCAGCGGCTCGGCCGCGCCGACTGGCTGCGCCCACCGGCCCGTTCGTCCTACGACGGCCAGGGCCGGGGCGCCGCGTTCTGGGGGTCGGTCCGGCACGACGTGATGCACGCGGGCGGATTCCTGGTCGTGGGCGCGATGGCGGCGGCGACGCTCAAGGCCGTCGTACCGGAGGAATGGCTGAGCGCGGCGGCGGACAACCCGGTGGTGTCGGTGCTCGCGCTCGCGGTCCTCGCCGTGCTGCTGTCGATCTGCTCGGAGGCGGACGCGTTCGTGGCAGCCTCGCTGTCGCAGTTCTCGCTGACCGCGCGGCTGGCGTTCCTGGTGGTCGGCCCGATGGTCGACCTGAAGCTGTTCGCGATGCAGGCGGGCACCTTCGGCCGCGGTTTCGCGCTGCGGTTCGCCCCCGCCACCTTCGTCCTGGCCGTCGCCGTGTCCGTCCTGACCGGGGCGGTGCTCCTGTGAGCCGGCAGGCCCAGGCGGCGGTCCTGTTCCTGCTCGGCGCGTCCCTGCTGCACGCCGGCTTCACCGACCTGTACCTGCGCTACGTCAAGGTCGGCCTGCGCCCGATGCTGCTGGCCTCCGGCGTCGTACTGATCGCGGCCGCGCTGGCGACCGTCTGGTACGAGTGGCGGGCCCGGAAGGCCGCACCCCGGCACGCGGAGGACGGCCACGGCCACCGTGAACCCCGCGTCTCCTGGCTCCTCGTGCTCCCCCTCTTCGCGCTGATCCTGGTCGCCCCGCCGGCCCTCGGCTCCTACAGCGCCCTGCGCACCGGCACCGCCCTGCAACAGCCGTACGGCTACGCGGATCTGCCGCCCGAGGGGGCGCTGCGGCTCAGCCTGGTCGACTACGCGGGCCGCGCGGTCTACGACCACGGGCGGACGTTGAAGGGCCGGCAGATCAAGGTGGCCGGATTCGTCGCCCTCGACAAGGCGGGCACCCCCTACCTGGTGCGGATGGCGCTCAATTGCTGCGCGGCCGACGCGCAGCCGGTGAAGGTCGGTCTCACCGGCCGGATCCCGCCGGTGCTGCAACCGGACACCTGGCTGGAGGTCACCGGCACCTACACCGCCCGGCAGGCCGAGGACCCGGTCAACAACGGCCCGATTCCCTTCCTCCAGGTCTCCGCCGCGGCTCCGGTCCGAGCACCGCAGGACCCCTACGACGAGACCTGGAACAACTGACCTGGAACAACTGACCGCTACACCAGGGCCGTCGCGAGCCGTTCCAGCGCGGCGGCCTCCCGGCTGCCCGGCGGCGCGCTGAAGACGTGCATGACCAAGCCGCTCTCTCCGGGCGCTGCCGGCACGTGCAGGGTCTCGAAGTCGAGGTCGAGCAGTCCGGCGGCGGGGTGGCGCAGCCGTTTGCGTCCGGCCGCGCACATCACGACCTCACCGGAGTCCCAGATCCGCCGGAAGTCGACGCTGTCGGCGGCCAACCCGCCGATGAGCGCGGCGAGTTCGGTGTCGTCCGGGTAGCGAGCCGCGGCCACCCGCAGCTGGCCCACGGCCTCCGCGGCCCGCTCCTCCCACTCGGGGTGCAGGTCGCGCGCGGCGGGGTCGCGGAAGAGGAACCGGGCGTTGTTGCGGTCCCGGCGGGCCGGATCGGCGAGGCCGCCCATCAGCTCGGCGCCGAGGTCGTTCCAGGCGACGACGTCGAGGCGGTGGTCGGTGACGAAGGCGGGCAGCGGGGCCATGGCCTCCAGGGCCCGCGACAGCACCGGGCCGACCCGCACCCGGGGCGCGGGTTCGGGCCTGCCGGTGGCCAGGGTGTCGAGATACCGGCGTTCGGCCGTGTCCAGGCCGAGCGCGCGGGCGAGCGCGTCGAGGACCTCGGCGGACGGCTGGGTCGCGCGGCCCTGCTCCAGCCGTACGTAGTAGTCCACGCTGATCCCGGCCAGTTGGGCCAGCTCCTCGCGCCGCAGCCCGCGCACGCGCCGTCGGCCGCCGCCCTTCAGGCCCGCGCGCTCCGGCGCGACCCGCCCGCGACGGGCGCGCAGAAAGCCGCCGAGCGCCTTGCCGTCCCCGATACCGATGTCGGTACCGATGCCGCTGCCGATCCCGGTCCCCTTGCCGCCGACGCCGTCCATGGATTCCAGTATGCGGGGCCGCGTGAGGGGGCCTCGCAGTACCAGGACCGGGACACCGACGGTTCGAGGGGGTTCTGGTTACCGTCCCGGGCCCGGGAGAACGTGGCCGTATGAAGGAAACCGATCACGGCGGCAAGATCCTCGTCGTCAGCGCCCACCCCGAACCCCGTTCCCTCAACGCGGCCCTCACCGCCTTCGCGGTCGACCACCTCCGTGCGGCGGGGCACGAGGTCCGGGTCTCCGACCTGTACGCGATGAAATGGAAGGCGACGGTGGACGCCGACGACTTCCCGGCCGGCGACGAGGCCCGCCTCCTCGGTGCGGACCGTCGGCTGCACGTGATGGACGCCTCCGAGGAGGCCACCCTCTCCGGCCGGCTGGCCCCGGACATCGCCGCCGAGCAGGACAAGCTCCGGTGGTCCGACGCGGTGATCCTGCAGTTCCCGATGTGGTGGTTCTCCGCCCCCGCGATCCTCAAGGGCTGGATCGACCGCGTCTTCACCAGCGGCTTCGCCTACGGCCCGAAGGTTCCGCCGCCCTACGGCGAGGGCGCCCCGCTCTCGGGCCGCCGCGCCCTGCTCTCGGTGACCTACGGCGCCCGCGAGCGGTCCTTCTCGGACCAGGGCATCCACGGCCGCATCGAGGACATCCTCCACCCGCTCCAGCACGGCCTGTTCCGGTTCACCGGCATGGCACCGCTCCGGCCGTTCACGGTGCCCGAGGCCAACGCCCTCCCGGCGGAGGCGTTCGCGGCCGCGCGGGAGGCGTACGGGCGGCGCCTGGACGCCCTGTTCACGTCGGCGCCGGTGCCGTTCGAGGCGCCGGAGCGGAGCTGAACTCCCGGGATCCGGGGCTCAGTTCTCGTTCTCGTCGGGATCGTCCTCGTCGTCGCCGTTGCGGTTGCCGTTGCCCGGCTCGGGGGCGGTGGGGGAGGGCACGGTGACGTCGGACACGCCCGTGGTCCCGCCCGAGGCCGGTGTCGAGGCGGGTGACGTGACCGGGGCCGACGAACCCGGCGTGCCCCCGCCGGGGCTCTCCGCCGAGCTGTGACCGGGGGAGAACCACGCCATGCCCGCGAGCATCGCGGCCACGAAGATCACCACCGCCGCCACGATCGCCACGACCCTCGGCCGCCGCGCCAACGCCCCCCGCACCCCGGGGCCTTGAGGCCGCCGGGCCGCCCGGGTGTGGCTGGTCCGCGCCGTGCGCCCGTTCCGCCCGGCGGAGGCGTTCGGCAAGGCGTACGTCGTCGCGGGCCCGACCTCCGCCGAGAACCCGGCCCCGGACCCGGACCCGGCACCCGACGGACCTCCGCGCCGCCCGGCCGGCCGCCCGGACGAGGCTCCCGACGGAGCTCCTGACGGGGCCACAGACCCGGCCCCGCGCCCCGACGGGCTGCCATGCCGCCCGGCCCCGCGCCTCGATGCGACCCCGGCACCGGTCCCGGCTCCGGCCCCGGCGCCCGAGGAGAGCCCCGCTCCCGCAGCAGATCCCGATCTCGTCCTCGCAGCGGATCCCGTTCTCGCACCGGGCCCCGGGGAGAATCTCGCCCCCGCCCGGCCCGTGGCGGCGGACGAGCCCCCGGCTCTGCCCGCGGACGACGCCCCGGCCCCAGCCCTGGCCTCGGTCCCGAAGGAAGCGCCCGCCCCGCCGGTGAAGGACTCCCCGCCGGCGAACGACCCTCCGCGGGTGAACGACCCCCCGCCCCCACCCACCGGCGCCGCCTCCGGCAACGGCTCCGCTCTGCCCTCCCACGCGCCGCCCGCGAACCACTCGGCGACCTGTTCCGCCGTGGGCCGGTCCTCGGGCTTCTTGGCGAGCAGGCCGAGGAGGTAGTTCTCGAAGGCGGGCGGAAGCCGGGCGCCGCGCCGCGTGGGCGCGACGGGCGGGGTGTCGAGGTGCTGGTGCAGGATCGCCACGGCGGTGTCGGCCTGGAACGGCGGCTGCCCGGTGAGGAGTTGGTACAGCAGACAGCCGAGCGCGTACACGTCGGCGGCGGGACCGGCGGGCTGCCCCAGGGCGCGTTCGGGCGCGAGATAGAGGCTGGTGCCGACGATCTGCCCGGTCGTGGTGAGCGCCCCGGAGGGGTCGTCGACGAAACGGGCGATGCCGAAGTCGCCGATCTTCAGGGTGCCTTCGGCGTCCAGGAGCAGATTCGCGGGCTTGATGTCCCTGTGCACGATGCCCTGCTGGTGGGCCGCGGCCAGCCCGGCGGCGGCCTGGGCGGCGATCCGGGCCACCTGCCCGGCGGGAAGCGGACCCTCGGTGGTGAGGAGGCGGGCGAGGCTGTCGCCCTCGACCAGCTCCATCACCAGGAAGAGCCGGCCGTCGTACTCGCCGAAGTCGTAGACCCCCACCACGTACGGGTGGTTGAGACGGCCCGCGGTCTGGGCCTCCAGCCGGAAGCGGGAGGCCGACGTCGGGTCGGAGCCCTGCGGAAGAAGGAGCTTGACGGCCACCGGCCGGCCGAGCGTCTCGTCGACGGCCCGCCAGACCTCCCCCATCGCACCGCGTCCGATCGGGTCGTTCAGCCGGTACCGGCCCGCTATCAGCACCTGTTCGTCATCCTCATGCCGTAAGACGTCGCCGCAGGCCGCAACTCACCGCGTGGGGCGGGGGGATGGTGGGGGGTGCCGCAGCCGAGCCAGCCTACCGGTCCCCAACGGCCCCCACCGGTCCTACCGGTCCCCACCGGCCCCACCGGTCCCGGTACGGCCCCCCGCTCAGGGCGCCCGCAGTGCGTCCACGGCGATCCGCGCCGCCGTCCCGATCACCGCGTCGGCCGCCGGGAGAGTGGCCGCGGGGTTCGCCGTACGGGTGAAGACGGCGACGGCGTAGCGGCCGCCGTCGGGATACTCCACGACCCCGACCTCGTTGCGCACGGTCGGCAGGGTGCCGGTCTTGCCCGCCACGTGGACGTCGTCGAAGGGGAACCCGGAGGCCAGCCGGTGCGGCCAGACCTGGAGGCCGAGCAGCCGGCGGATCGCCTCGCCGTGCTCGGGCACGCAGGCCTCGTCCCGCCATACGGCGCCCAGCAGACGGGTCATGTCGCGCGGGGTGCTGCGATTGCTGCGGTCCGGGTCCAGGGCCCGCAGCCGGGTCAGGACGTGCGGGTCGGTGAGCGCCCGGGCGCCGTGCGGGCCCGCGTCCTCCTTGATGGTGGCCAGGAGTTCGCCGAAGGTGTGGGCGGCGTGGGTGCGGGACAGGCCGAGGCGGGCGGTCGTGCGGTTGACGGTGTCGAGTCCGACGCGGTCGAGCAGCAGGTCGGCGGCGGCGTTGTCGCTGACGGTCATCATCAGGTAGGCGATGTCCCGCAGGGACATCCGGACCGTGTCGAGCATCGCGGCCAGCCCGGTGGGGCCCGGGGTGCGGCCGTCCGGCGGGCACTCGATCTGCTCGGTGAGGTCCAGGCGGCCCTCGGCGGCCTGCCGGTGCAGGGTGACGAGCAGGCAGAGCTTGTGCACGCTGGCCGTACAGACCGACCGGTCCGCGCCGAAGTCGACCTGGGCGCCCGAGTCGATGTCGAGGGCGTGCAGCCGGCCGGTGACCCCGGCGTCGGCGAAGGCCGCGTGCAGGCGGCCGAGGGTGTCGGTCACAGCCAGAACTCCGATGCCGGGCGCAGGTGCAGCGGGCGGGTCGGCACGTCGGGGGTGGCCCCGGCGGCGGTGCGCAGCGCGTCGGTGGCCGCCCGCGCGAAGGCCTCCACGGCCGCGTCGCCACGCCCTCGCGGCCAGGCCACGGAGTGCCGCCAGGCCAGCGGCGCACCGGCGATCGGCCGCCATACGACATCCGGCTCGTCGTGGCCGTGAGCGTCCCGGGTGGGCCGGTCCGCGGGCCGGTCGTCGCGCGGCCCGAAGGCCACCGCCCCCGTGGACAGCACCAGCCCGCGTACGAAACTGGCGCCCTGGCCGTGCCGTACGGCGGCGGGGGTGTAGCCGTTGCGGGCGCAGGTGGTCAGCAACTCGTCGTAGAGGGCGGGGGCGTTGGCGCGGGGGAAGAGGATCAGGTCGTGGTCCGACAGGGCGGGGAGCGGTATCGCGGGCCGCCCGGCCGACGGGGCGTCGCGCGGCAGCAGGACGCCCAGTTCGCGGCGCAGCACCGGGCCCAGCTCCAGACCGGTGATGTCGCAGGGGTGGTGGATGAGGCCGACGTCCAGCTCGTGCGTCGCGAACCGGGCCAGCTGCTCGGCGGTGGGCAGCTCGTGCAGCTCCAGTTCCAGGCCCGGGTGCCCGCGCCGGAACCGTGCCAGCAGCGCGGCGACGGTCTCGCCGGAGACGTCCGGCGGCAGCGCGGCGCGCAGCAACCCGCTCTCGCCGTCCCGGATCCGGCGCGCGGTGGCCAGCAACGACTCGGAGCGGAGGAGGAGTTCACGGGCTTCGGTGAGCAGGAGCGTGCCCGCCTTGGTGATCGTGACGTGCCGGCTGCTGCGCTCGAACAGCCGGACCCCCAGCTCCCGTTCGAGGCGCTGGATGCGCTGGGAGAGGGGCGGCTGGGCCATGCCCAGGCGGGCCGCGGCACGTCCGAAGTGTTGCTCTTCGGCAACAGCCACGAAGCACTCCAGGTGCCGTACCAGGTCCACGACCAGCAATCATACGAAAGATTGATCGAACCGAGAACGATACAGATCTTGGACAGCGGCGAACGCCCCCTGCTCTCCTCGGGGCATGGATCTCCGAACTCGCTTACTCCGCGGTGCCGTCCCGGCGCTGGCCCTCGCCCTCGCCCTCACCGGCTGCTCGACGACGACCGAGCGGCCTGCCGGGTCCTCCGTTTCGCCAACCGCCGATCGCGCACCGGCCGCCGGCACCCCGACCCGCGAGGAACTGCGGGTCGACGGCCGCACCCGCACCTATCTCCTGCACCGCCCCACCACCCCGCCCGTTGACGGCACCCGCCCGCCGCTGGTCATCGCCTTCCACGGCCGGGGCGGCACCGCGCCGGAACTCCGCGAGCAGAGCCGTCTGGACCGCGACGCCAAGGCGCGCGGCATGGTGATCGCCTACCCCGAGGGCCTGGACAAGGCCTGGGCCGCGGGCACCCAGGCCACCCCGCAACGCCCCGACCCCGACCTCGACGTCCGGTTCACCGAGGCACTGATCGCCGAACTCGTCCGCGACCAGCGCGCCGACCCCGAGCGGGTCTACGTCACCGGCTTCTCCATGGGCGGCTCGATGGCCCTGCGGATGGCCGCCGACCGCCCCGACCTGCTGGCGGGAGCGGCCGCCGTCTCCGGCGAACTCCCCACGGGCGCGGCCGAGGTCCGGCCCACCGGAACCGTCCCGGTCATGATCGTCTACGGCACCGACGATCCCGTACGCCCCATCGACGGCCTGCCCTCCCCGTCGCCCGTCGCCGGAGAGCCCGTCACACCCACCAGGTCGGCCCGCTCGAGCGCCGAGTTGTTCGCGAAGGCGGGCGGAGCGGGCGCCCCCACCACCCGGGCCGAGCGGGGCTACGACCGTACGGTCTGGCGTCTGGGCGGCTCCGCGGGCACCGTCCAGTTCCTCGCCGTGCACGACGCGGGCCACACCTGGCCGGGGTCGACGATCACCCCGCCGAAGGGCTTCGGGCGTACCAGCAGGGCACTGGACGCGACGAGCACGGTCCTCGACTTCTTCGCGGAGAGCCACTGAGGAACACAGCGAGCCGCTGAGTAACCAACTGAGTAACCGGGGGGAGCCGTCTGCGGCCTGGATATCTGACGACCCGTCAGCTATCGTCACGGTCCCGGTCCGACCGCCTCCCGCCGTGCCGCTTCGAAGGGGTGAGCGCAATGGAGACCCGTCCCCAGAGCCCGCGACCGCCGGGAACCCCCCGCTGGGTCGCCCTGTTCCACCGGCCGGCCTCGGGCACCTGGCAGGTGGGCGCGGAGGCACCCGACCGCGAGCCCGTGCTGTACGCGCTCGGCGAGATGACCCAGACCCTGCGGGCCCGCGGCGAGGACGTGACCGTAGACCTGTGGGGTCCGGGCGACGGGGCCTGGCGGCGATACGACATCTCGGCGCCCGCGCCCGCGCCTGCGCCCACTCCCACGGCCCAGCCCCCCGCCCCCGGCGACCAGGCACCCACCCCCCTCACCGAGCGCCTGCACAGCCGTAGGCACCAGGCGCTCATGGCGGGCCTGAGCAAGGCCGGCCTCTACGACCTGACGGCGGAGGACGTGAAGGCCGTACAGACAGTCGTGGACCGGCTGGACGAGGCCACGGTCCGCACCCTGGCCCGCTGGCTCGCGGCGGCGGGGCCGGGGAACTGACCGGGGCGGGACTCAGCCGGCCGCCGGATACCGCCACCCGAGAGCCCCCAGCGCCCGCGCCCGCTCCTCCACCACCGCCATCCGGGCCGTCCGCTCGGCGGGATCGACGTGCGGGGCCAGGCCGGTCACCTGGCCTTCCCACTTGCGGTAGAGGAGACCGGCCTCGGCCGAGAACCAGCCGCGGCTGACCGAGTTGAGCGCGAGCAGCAGCCCCGTGTCCTCGGAGGCCGGCAGCGCCATCCAGCCGCCGAGGGCGACGAGCAGGTCCCGGCGGACGAAGAGGGTCGCCGGATGGATCTGCGCGCGGAAGTCGTTGGCCGCCCAGAAGTCCAGGACGGCCCCGCGCTCGACGGGACCCTCGGCGGGATCGCCCGGGAAGGCCACCGTGGAGCCGTCCGGGAGGAGGTCCAGGGCCCGCGAGGCCGCCCACCCGAGGGTGCGGTCGGCCTCCAGGGCGGCCAGGTCGCGGGCGAGGGCGCCCGGGGTGAGCCGGTCGTCGGCGTCCAGGATCTTCACGTACGGCCCGTCGGCGTGCGCGAGCGCCATCGTGCGGGCGACACCGGGGCCGCCCGGGCGCCCCTGCCGGAAGGTGACGCGGGGGTCGGCGGGGACGTACAGGCCGACGGCGTCCGTCGTGCCGTCCTCCTGGATCACCCAGCGCCACTCCCAGCCGCCGGGCAGCTCCTGCGCGCACAGCGACGCGTGGGCCTCCGGCAGGTGCGGCGCGGAGGGGGCGTGGACGGCGGTGACGACGACGATGTGCCTGCTCACAGCGGCACGCACCCCTTCTCTCGCCGGTTTCCCGGCAGCACGCAAAAGACCCGACCGCTGGCGACGGGGGATGCACCAGCGATCGGGCTATGGCCAAGACTAACAACGCCGGTCGGGCAGCGGGAGCCGACTGCTCGGCCACAGCGGGAAGTTGTGATCGGGATCACTCGTTCTGTACGTCGGTGAGGCCCTGAATCCATGAGACCGGCCGTGTCCTCGGCGCGCCCGGCCGGTGTCCTCAGTCGCCGCACGGAGGCTCGTACGACAGCCGGGGCAGGTACTCGTGCCACTTCTCCGGAGTGAGAACACCCCTGGTGGTGGAGCAGATGTGGCGGATGGCCCGGTCGACGTCCAGGTTCCACAGCCGGACCGTGTCGGTGCCGCTGGACACGCCCAGCATGTGGCTCTTGGGGCTGAACGACAGGAAGTTGCCCGTCTTCGCCCCTGGGCTCATCGACTGGCCGATCGGCCCGGCGTCCGAGGGGTCGCCGACCTTCCACAGCCGGATCGTGTTGTCGTTGCCGCCACTGGCCAGGGTGCGCCCGTCCTCGCTGAACGTGAGCGAGGCGACCGCCTCGGTGTGCCCGGTCAGGGGCGGGCCCAGCGGGGAGGCCTCGCGGGGCTCGGTGACGTTCCACAGCCGGAGCGTGTCGTCGTCGCTGCCGCCGGCCAGCGTCCGGCCGTCGGGACTGTAGGCGAGCACGTTGACGGGGCCCTCGGGCCCCCTGAGCGGGGTGCCCTCCAGGGTGGGGCGGGCCGGATCGGTGACGTTCCACAGCCGGACGGTGGCGTCCGCGCTGCCGCTGGCCAGGGTGCGGCCGTCCGGGCTGAAGACGAGGGCGTTGACATAGCCCCGGTGACCGGTGAGCGGCTTGCCCCAGGGGACGACGTGGGAGGGGTCGGTGACATTCCACAGCTGGGCCGTGCGGACGTCGTAGGCGGTGGCGAGGGTGCGCCCGTCCGGGCTGAAGGCGAGGGCCTCGGGGCCCATGAACCGGGTGCGCAGGGCGATCGGCGGACCGTGCGAGACCGGGCGCGCCGGATCGCTGACGTCCCACAGGTACACCGTGCGGCTGCCCGTCAGCGCCGCGAGGGTGCGGCCGTCGGGGGAGAACAGCAGCTGCGAGGCGCCGTCCCCGGGTTTGAACGGCTTGTTGAGCGTCACCGGGCGCTCCGGCCGGTCCACGTTCCACAGTCGGACGCTGCCGTCCCGCGCGGCCGTGGCCAGCACCCGCCCGTCCGGGCGGAACGCGCCGTCACGGCCGACCATGTCCGAGGTCGGCAGCGCCCACAGGCGGACCTTGCTGTCGCCGCTGCCGGTGGCGAGGGTGCGGCCGTCGGGGCTGAAGCCCAGCGCGTACATCTCGCCGCTGCTCCCGGCGAGCGGCTCGCCCACCTGCGCCGGGTTCGCGGGGTCGCTGACGTTCCACAGGCTCGCGGTGCTGTCCGCGCTGGCCGCGGCGAGCGTATGGCCGTCCGGGCCGAAGGCCACCGACCAGATGGGGCCCGTGTGCCCGGTCAGCGGCGCGCCGAGCTGGGCGGCGCGGGCCGGGTCGGCCACGTCCCACAGCCGGACGGTGTCGTCCGCGCCACCGCTGGCGAGGGTGCGGCCGTCGGGGCTGAAGGCCACCGAGTGCACCAGGTCCGTGTGCCCGGTCAGCGTGCGGATCTTCGCCGGCCGGTTCCGGTCGGCCAGGTCCCACAGCCGGATCGTGTCGTCGTCGCCCCCGGTGGCCAGGGTCCGCCCGTCCGGGCTGAACGCCACCGCCCGAACGGCGGCCGTGTGGCCCTTGAGCGGCGCCCCGATCTGCTTGGCGTGCTCCGGCTCGGTCATGTCCCACAGGCGTACGGTGCGGTCCTCGCCGACCGAGGCCAGGGTCCGCCCGTCCGGGCTGAACGCGATCAGGTAGATCGTGCCGGCGTGGCCGGTCAGCGGGGCGCCGATCGCGCGTGGGCGGGCGGGATCGCGTACGTCGTACAGCCGGACGGTTCCGTCGTCCCCGGCGGTGGCCAGGGTGTGGCCGTCCGGGCTGAAGACCGAGCTGCTCACCCAGCTGGTGTGGCCGGTGAGCGGCTTGCCCAGGGGCTTGGGGCGGGACGGGTCGGAGACGTCCCACAGCCGCACGGTGCGGTCGTAGCTGGCGGTGGCCAGGGTCCGGCCGTCCGGGCTGAAGGAGGTGAGGTAGACGGCGCCGGTGTGGCCGAGCAGGGGAGTGGCCAGCGGCGCGTTGACGATCGAGACCAGCCGGTTGTTGGTGCCCTCGTCGTCCGGCCGCAGGTCGTGGGCGACCAGGTCGAGCTGGGCGGAGAGCGAGGGGTCCGTGTACTGGACGCGGTCGGCCTCGGCGACCACCTGCTCGAACACGGCGTCGTTGCGCTGCTGCCAGGCCACCACCGCCGAGCCGACGGCGACGATCGCCAGGACCACCAGGGCCGACACGGCACCGCGGCTGATCCACACCGTGCGCCGGCGCAGCCGCACCGAGGCGGCCAGGAAGTCCACCGCGCCGCGGGTGAGGAAGGTGTCCCCGGCGGACTTCGCCCAGGTGTGGGCCTGCTCCAGGCGTGATCCCCGGTACAGCAGGGAGGAGTCGCGGCCGGAGCCCTCCCAGGCCCGGCCGTCCTCCTCCAGCCGCTGGCGCAGCAGGTTGCTGTCCCGGTCCTCGTCGATCCAGTCGCGCAGCCGGGGCCAGGCGTGCAGCAGTGCCTCATGGGTGATCTCGACGGTCTCCGCGTCGAGCGTCACCAGCCGGGCCCGCACCAGGGCCTCCAGCGACTCCTCCGTCTTGCCCGGGTCCGTAGACTCCGCCGCCAACTGCCGGCGCGTGCCCCGGCGGCGGGTGGCCTGGGTGTCCTCGCCCAGCCGCACCAGCCGGAGCAGCAGCAGCCGTGCGGCCGTCCGCGCCGCCGGATCCAGCGCCGACCAGGCCCGCTCGGCGGTGGCCGCCACCGCTCCCTGGATACCGCCGGCCGCGCGGTACCCGGCCAGCGTCAGCTTCCCGGCCTTCCTGCGCTGCCAGGTGGCCAGCAGGGCGTGCGACATCAGGGGCAGCACCCCGGCGTCGTGCGAACCCCGCGGCCCGTCCGCGCTCACCTCCCGCACGATCAGCTCCGCGAGCCCCGGCTCCAGCTCCAGCCCCACCGCCTTGGCCGGCCCCGTCACCGCCTCCCGCAACTCCGCCGTGGTCAGCGGCCCGAGCACCATGTGCCGGTGCTGCAGGGCGTCGGCCAGCTCGGGGTGGCGCAGGCACTGCTCGTAGAAGTCGGCGCGGATGCCGAGTACGACGAGGGCGGGGGGCGCGCCCGCGGGGGTGGACGCGGCGTGCAGGATCCGGATGAACGTACGGCGGTCGTCCTCGTCGGGGCAGAGGGTGAAGGACTCCTCGAACTGGTCGACGATGACGACGGGAGGGGCCGGAGGGGGCGGAGGGACGGCAGGCGACGGAGTGGCCGGATGGGCCGGATGGTCTGGTGATCCCACCGATTTCGCAGCCGCCGCAGATGCCACCGACGCCGCAGCTGCCGCCTCCCGCGGCGCCCAGGCCGCGAAGGCCGCCTTGACCGCGTCGGCGTCGATCTCCTCCTCCGCCCCGGCGGGGACGACGTCGGCGAGTTCAGGGACGCGCCGTACCAGCTCCTTGACGGGATCGGCCCCGGGGACGAGCTGGAGGACGGGCCTGGTCTCCGGGCCGAGGGCCCCGTTCCGCAGGGCGGGCACCAGGCCGGCGTTGAGGAGGGAGGACTTCCCGGCGCCCGAGGCGCCGACCAGCATGACCACGCCGCCCGTGGGCCGCGCCTCGCGCAACAGGTCGACCAGGGCGTCCGTGCTCCGCTCCCGGCCGAAGAACCAGCGGGCGTCCTGGCGCCGGTAGGAGGCCAGCCCCCGATACGGACACACGCCCCCGGCGACGGCGGGGGCGTCGGCCCGTTCCGCCTGCTCCTCGCCCGGCTCCGCGCCGCCCGCGGCTCCCTGGGCCGGGTCGGCCACCGCGCGCTCCCACAGCCGCTGCCACTGGGCCAGGTCGTACAGCCCGCCCGACACCGGAACCGGCCGCGCGCGCCGCGCCTGGGGGATCAGGACGTGCAGCACCGCTGCCAGCGCGCCGAACTGGGCCGGTACGTTCTTCGCCCGCCGCCAGTCACTGATCCGCTGCGCGGACACCCGTACGGGACGCCCTCGCTCGTCGACCCGCTGAAGCCGTACGACCGCCTCGGACACGCTCTTGAGGGGCGGATTGCCGGCCTCCTTGTAGAGCAGCGCGAGGCGCTCGGCGAAGGCCGTGCGTGCCCCGGAGTCGGCACTCAAGGTCTCCACCCCTTACTTTCCGCGCGCTTGAACATCCGGACCGGAAAACTCACTTTATACGGCTGACCTGCGAAGAAGCCGTCCGTCCGGCACCGGAACCTCCTCGACCGGATCGTCAGCTGGCAGGATCCCGACCCAGCAGCACAGCAACCGGACGTCGCCCACACAGGCCACCAGCCCAGTGCCCGGAAGGGCAACGCATGACGCCGTACGGTCTCGGCCGACTTCCATGCGATCCACCATCCGCCGAAGACGCTCGCCCGGTGAGCCCGGCGGAACGGTATGGATCCGGACAAGTGTAAGGATCCACGGGAAACCGTGTGGATCCGCCTGGACCTATAGGGATCCCGCGCCTGCCATGGAGATCCGCACGACCCCTGTGGGGGACCGTCGGATTCCATGAAGGCCCGGGAACCCTCCGGCCCGCACCGTCCGGTACCGGTCCCCACGAGGGGAGGGACCGGTACCGGACGTCGCGACTCCGCTCGGCAACGGAAACCGAGTAGCGGGTCTGGGTTAACGGGTCCGAGCAGCGGGCCTGAGTAGCGGAACTGAGTATCTGCGCCCTGGTAGCCCCCACGGAGATCCGAAACCCTCGACCCATGAGCATGAACATGAATATGAGTCGGAGCAGCCGGAGTCCGAGCCGAGGACTGCTGAAACACCGCCTGCTCCCGCCCGTCGCGCTGGCCGCGATCTCCGTCGCCCTCTGGGCCGCCTGGCTCGGCTGGGACCAGAAGCGGGACGTCCACCCCGACGGCTCGACCACCGGCCCCTACGAGGCCTGGCAGGTCGTCGGCCTGGCCCTGACGCTCCTGGCTCCGGTCTGCTGGGCGGCCGCCCGCCGGCACCCCGCCGCCGCGGTGGGCGGCACCACCGCCGGCCTGGCCGTCGCCGCGTTCTACGACTGGTCGGACGACGCCACCGGCCTCTTCGGCGTCGGCGTCGCCCTGGTCACGCTGGGCAGCCTCGCCTCGACCGCCCTGGTCACGATCGTGATCACGGCCATGAAACAAGACACACCCCCCGCGCAGAACGGCTCCCTCCTGCCAAGCTCGGGTACGTGACGTACGTAGTGACCGTGGACACCTGCATCCCGGAGGGCACTCCGGAGATGGACCCACTTCAACGAGCGGGCGCGGTGGCGCTCATCGAGGACGGCTTCGACTCCGTCAAGTCCGTCGAGGGACCCGACGGCGTGGAGGTCGACCTCGTCGACACCATCGTGGCCGTCCACCCGGGCGGCGCCCTGCTGAAGGTCGTGGTGGACGCTCCGGCGCTGGAGTTCGCCGAGGACGCGGTGCAGGCGCTGGTGGACGAACTGCTGGAACGTTCCGAGCTGCTGGCGGACTGGCGGATCGACCGGTGCGAGGTCGAACTCCACCAGGGCCTGGCCAAGGAGAGCCTCGACGCGGCCGACGGCCCCGACGCCCCGCCCGAGGACCCGGCCGCCCGCAAGGCCCGGCACGCCGAGCGCGCGACCGCCGGGAGCACCGAAGAGAGCCACGACACCGACACGAAGGCCACGGCCGTACGGGACCGGATGCTGGCGCTGGCGGACGAACTGCGGTCGTTCTCCCCGGCGGTGTTCGGTGTGCGCGACACCGGTGACAAGGAGCACGGCGTCCCGCCGGACAGCGCCAGACTCGCCGCCGGCGCCCTGGTCCACGCGACCGGCCTCCTGGTGGACGAACTGTTCGAGGACGTCCAGGTCCTCACCCAGGAGGACACCAACGTCGCCGAGTGCGAGGGCCCCCTGTGGCACCTGGAACACCTGCCCGACCGGTACGCCCTCCGCTACGACGCCCCCTTCGCCCGCCGCTTCCTGGTCACCGTGATCGCCATGACCACCCGCTTCACCGACGGCAGCTTCCGCCGGCTCAGTTGCGTGGCCGAGGAACTCGCCCTCCGCTTCCTGCTCGGCCAGGCGACCACCGTCCTGGAGCTCTACAACCTCCTGGACGACGACGTCTCCTGCGCCCTCGACACCTTCGCCGACACCGTCTACGACGGCATGGACCACGAGTGGCTCTACGGCGACCCGACGGACACCGACGACGAACGCCCCCTCAGCGACGCCGCCGCCCTCGGCATCGCCCCCACGACCCCCGTGGCCTTCGCTTCCTGGTTCACCCCGTTCGCCGAGGACCGCTACCTCCACCCGTCCGCGACGGACGAACCGACGCCCTGAACCGACGAGTACAGGGTGCCGTCCGTCGTCGAGGCCGTTGCGTCGAGGCCGTTGTGTCGAAGTCGCTGTCGAAGAGGGCGGCGACCGGTGCGCCGGGACCAGCGGAGAGCGATGAGGCCCAGCGCGGCCACAAGGACCACGACACCGATGATCAACAAGTAGCCCAGACCTTCCGCGGCCACTCCGATGATTCCCAGCACGACGGCGACCAGAACGAGAAACAGGAAGAGGGCCATGACGCGTACGCCTCCCTGGCGTCGCTGCCGACCGAGGGTGCCTTCTTCACCAGCCTCTTGGCGTAGGAGACCTTGACGTATCCGGGCCCGAGGATCGCCTCGTCGAGGGGTACGAAGGACAGCTGGTGGCGGGTGGGCAGTCCGGTCCGCACCGTCGCCATGGCCGGCTCGTCGGTGCTGGTGTCGACGTAGACCGCTTCGAGTACGCCGATCTTGTGGCCCTTGGGGTCGACGACGCTGCGGTTGCGCCACTCGCGGATGTCGGCTGCATGGATCATGGCCTGCCTCCTGAGCCGTTGATCAGGGTCGGTGCGAGCCGCCCCTTGCGGAAGTCGCCGCCCACTGAGCCCGGTAGCCGTCTGTTCTTCCAGATTATCCGGGAACGTCCGCGTCGCGCCCTCGCGCGGCGACGGTATCGACCCTGACGGCCGACAGCCGTGCAGACAGGCGTCGAGCAGTCAGGCGTGCGGGGCAGGACGCGCTGACGTCGCACCGTATCCCCTCTGGTGGGTGGCCGCGGCGGTGCTGGTCTAGCGCCGGGATCGTCAGGAGCGCTGGGACCGTCGCCACAGCCGTCAGAACCGGGCGCGTTGGCGGCGCGAGGACGGCCGGGACCGCGCACACCGCAGGTGACCGGCCATGGCGACGGTACGGCCCGGACGCTCCCGGAACCGATACAGCGGGAGCTGCGCCGAGCGCTGAGGCACCTCCACGCTGCGGACCGGAGACGACGGCGTGCGCACCCGGCGGAGTGAGCGCACCACCGCTCGTACTCCCTCGCTGCGTGCTCCTCGATCAGTCCGTCGGTGAACGGGGCGGTGGGGCCCGCCAGTTGCCCCGTTTCACGGGACCCGGCCACTCGTGGTCCAGCCGATGGTCCGGCGACGGAGACCGGCAGGTCACCTGGGGTGAGGAGTACGACGGCGGCGCGACGGGAAGCGGCCGCGGCCCCCGTCCCGTTGGTCCCGCCGTTCACTGCTGACCGGCGCCTCGGACCGGTCCGGCCCCACCGGGGGCTGCGGCGCGCCGCGGCCGCGGTGGCCCGGCCGAGGGGCGCTGTACCGGTGCACGGCGATTCTGTCGGCGTGCTGGAGGTTGAGCCGGTGGATCACGTACGCCGCGGCCGCGATGAGAACCACGAAGGCGACGGCTGTCAGGAAGGCGTTCATCGTGGCCGCCTCACATACCGACGATCAGGGGGCCGACCCGACCGGCCGGACCGGTCTGTCGCGGAACGGCCGCGGACACCGCTGCCGCGCCGCCCTCGTCCTCCCATGCCTCGTCCCGGTCCGATGAGTCCAAGGACTCGTCGGTCACGGAGACGCCGTGCAGGGCCTCGTCCGCGGCGACGAGGGCGCTCGCGGTCAGTGGCGGGCCGTCGTAGTCGGACGCGGCAGCCATCAGCCGGGCCGCCGCCTCCGCCCCGGTCTCGGGCGGGATGACCAGCAGGTCCCAGCGGCCGGTGCCGTAGGAGAGCAGCAGCAGCTTGTGCGGGTCGATCTCCGTCGTGAACCAGCCGACCTTGACGACGCGGCCGTGCACGGGAACCTTGCGGGGGATGATCGGCCAGTGCGTCGGGTTCACGGCGACACGGGTGATGCGGCCCCACAAGGGGTCCAACGCGTCGGTCAGTGAGGGCAGTTCGCTCAGCAGATCCCGGGAGCGGGGCCACCAGGCACCGTCCAGGAGTCCGCGGGAGGTGCCGTCGGCCTTCAGCGCGAGACGCGCGGCCGGGGCGGCGACGGGCTCGTGGTGCGACGGGAACGGATGCAAGGTCGCCGACATGATGCAGACCTGTCTCCGGGCCGCCTCTGCGGCAGCCCGGGTTTCATGGTTCACCGAGAACGACCCGGCGTGGAAGCCGGTGTGCGAAATGCTCTCGGTACCCTCCACAGTACTCCGCGCTCAGCCGCGGCGGCGGAGTCGTCCGTCCACAGCCTCCGGGCGTGGTGGCCGCGCCCCTGCGACCCTCGTGGAACTGCCCCGGCTGCTCGCCTGGTTGCCGCGCGCCTGGGGGCGCGTCACGAGTGTCACGGCCGGCGGGGCGGTGTGGTCCGCGGTGCCCGGCCGGATGCTCGTCTCCCACCAGGTCGTACGGCTGCGCGGGAACCCGGCGGCGTCCGCCGCGCACGCCGCCGCCGCGGAACCGCTCGTGGCGGCCGCGACAAACGGTCGCGTCTGATCAGGTCCGCCACGGGCTGCCCGGCGGGTTCCGCCGTCACAGGGGTGGTCGCGGTCGTCGGCGGGCCGGTGTCCGTACTCGTGACGGCCATCAGCCGTGCGGCCGAACGGGCGTCGGTCTCCGGGGGTATCACCAGGAGGTCCCAGCGGCCCGCCGTATAGGACAGCAGCAGGATCCTGTGCGGATCCCGCTCCGACGTGAACCAACCGACCTTCACCACATGGTCGTTGACGAGGATCTTGCGCGGGAGGGTCGGCCAGAGGCGCGGGTCGACGGAGATGTGGGTGATCCGTCCCCACAGCGGATCCAGCACGTCCGCCAGAGCGGAGAGTTCATGAGCCAGGTCACGTGAGCGAGGCCACCAGGCCCCGTCCAGCCCGACGCGTCCTGGCGCGGGACTCACGGGCTTCAGCGCGAGGCGCGCGGTCGGTGCCCTGAAGGGAACGGACCGTAGCGGAGGATGGGAGGTCGTCGCGGACATCGCGCGAACCCGTCTCCGGACCCCTGCGCGAGGGCAGCCGCCCGGTGTCGTTGCTCACCGGGAACGAAACCGGCATCGGAGCCGGTGTGCGAAATGCTCCCGATGAATGCACGCTACTCCTCGAAGAGCCCGAACGGCCCGCCCCTGGACGCCGCCCCGCTCCCGTCGCCAACCGCCCTCACGCCACGGGCCCTGCCCTGATCGACTGGACGATCCGCTCTCCGTCCTGACCGGCGAACCCCCAGAAAGAAGGCCGTGATCCACAGAACCGCCCCCGGCAATCCCCCAAACCACTCAGGGGCCCGACCCGCGATGCGGATCAGGCCCCTGACCTGGTGTTTCATCTGTCGGGGTGGCGGGATTTGAACCCACGACCTCTTCGTCCCGAACGAAGCGCGCTGCCAAGCTGCGCTACACCCCGATTGTCGCTGCTCGTCGCGGCGACGTCGTTTACTTTAGCCCACCGGTGGCCGGAGACGAAATCCGGTTTTGGCCCGGTGGCGGACGGGGTTGGGGCGGGCGTGGTCGAGGGCGACGAGGAGGACGGCGAGGGCGTAGAAGCTGAGGCCGAGGAGGAGGGCGTTGCCGAGGACGCTCTTGTAGCCGTGCTGGTCGACGTCGAGGAAGGGGTAGAGGTAGCGGTCGGGGGTGCCGGGGAGGAGCAGTTCGCCGCGGCCGAGGGAGAAGGCCAGGTAGGCGAGGGGGTAGAGGAGCCAGGGTGCGGCCTGGCGGAGGTGCAGGCGGCCGGGGGCGGTCAGCAGGAGCCAGTCCAGGAGGGCCGTGGCGGGGACCGCTGTGTGGATGAGGTGGTGGGCGAGGGTGTGCCAGGTCCAGCCCCAGCCTGTCGAGGTCGTGGCGCCGTCTGTCAGGGGGCTCGTCGTCGCGAAGGGGCTCGCCTCGTTCGCCAGGAGCAGGTGGTGCACCAGCGCCGTGATCGTGACGTAGAGGAGGACCGCGCCGGTCATGGCCGACGGCAGGGGGCGGCGGGCGCTCCACGCGCGGCGGGCCGAGGCCAGCGTGACCAGGGTCAGCAGGATGGCGCTCTGGACCGAGAAGAAGCTCAGGACCCGGGTCGGGCTGCCGAGGAGCAGGGCCAGCGTCACCCCCGCGGCCGCCAGCAGTGCCACCAGCAGGCGGTACGTGGCGGCCAGCGGGCGGCGCACGGGGGTCACCACCGCCGTGGCGGGGACGGGGGAGGGCAGCAGCGCGGGCACACCGGGGAGGGCGGGCAGATCCGGGATGTCCCTGGGTATGGGGGCGGTCATGCCCTCACGCTAGGCAGGGCCGACAAAAGGGGCGATACGGGCGGGCCGTGCGGGTTAATCCCCGGTCCGGCACCCCAGTGGCCGTCCCCGGTCCGCCGCCTCGGTGGCCATCCCCGGTCCGGCATCTCAAGTGCCATCCCCGGTCCGGCGTCTCAGTGACCTATCCGGCCCCGCCCCGTCGGCATCAGCCGCACACCCGTCCCTACTCCCGCCCCACCAACGTCAGCAACGTCACCTCCGGCGGGCACGCGAACCGCACCGGCGTGTACCGGCTCGCCCCGCACCCCGCCGACACGTGCAGATACGCCCCACGGCCGTCCGCCAGGTGTCGGGACAGGCCCTTCACCCGGTCCGTGTCCAGGTCGCAGTTGGTGACGAAGGCGCCGTAGAAGGGGAGGCAGATCTGACCGCCGTGGGTGTGGCCCGCGAGGATCAGGGGATAGCCGTCCGCCGTGAAGGAATCCAGCACCCGGAGGTACGGGGCGTGGACGACGCCCATCGAGAAGTCCGCGCCGGCCGACGGGCCGCCGGCCACCTCCGCGTACCGGTCGCGCTTGATGTGGGGGTCGTCCAGGCCCGTGAGTTCCACCGACACGCCCTCGATCTTGAGCATGCCGCGCGTGTTCGTGAGGTTCTGCCAGCCCGCCGCGTCGAAGCCGTCCCGCAGGTCCTCCCACGGGTTGTGGATCACGCCTACGGCGGGTGCGTTGCCGTTGAGGCCGTGGCGGCCCTGGGCCTTCTCGAACAGGTAGCGGGCCGGGTTGCGGAGTGTGGGGCCGTAGTAGTCGTTGGAGCCGAAGACATAGGCGCCCGGGAACTCCATCAGGGGGCCGAGGGCGTCCAGGACCTCCGGCACGCCCTCCGGGTCCGACAGGTTGTCACCGGTGTTGATCACGAAGTCCGGACGCAGGCCGGCCAGCGAGCGGAGCCAGCGCTGCTTCTTGCGCTGGCCGCCGACCATGTGGATGTCGGAGACCTGGAGGACCCGCAGCGGGCGCATGCCCGCGGGCAGGACGGGGACCGTCACCCGTCGCAGACGGAAGGAACGGGCTTCGAAGCCCGCCGAGTAGGCCAGTCCGGCGGCGCCAACCGCCGCAATTCCCAGGGGGACTCCGTATCGCGCGCGCATGTGTCCATCGTGTCAGACCGCGGAGGTGTGTCGGACCGCGGAGCCATTCCGGACCGTTCGTCCGGGGCCCCGGAAATGCACGGGCGTCCGCCGTCGCACACCTGCGACAATCGACCCCATGACCACGCTCAAGTCGAAGCTGCAGGAAGACCTCAACTCCGCGATCAAGGAGCGCGACGAGCTCCGCTCCTCGACGCTCCGGCTGACGCTCGCCGCGATCACCAAGGAGGAGGTCGCGGGCAAGGAGAAGCGCGAGCTCTCCGACGACGAGGTCCTCAAGGTGATCACCAAGGAGGCGAAGAAGCGCCGCGAGGCGGCCGACGCCTTCGCGCAGGGTGGTCGTGCCGAGTCCGCCGAGCGGGAGAAGGCGGAGGGCGAGGTGCTCGCCGCGTACCTGCCGAAGCAGCTCAGCGACGAGGAGTTGAACGACATCGTCGGCCAGGCCGTCCAGGAGGCGAAGGCGGCCGGGGCCGAGGGGCCGCGGGCCATGGGCGCCGTCATGAAGATCGTGAACCCGAAGGTGGCCGGGCAGGCCGAGGGCGGTCGTGTCGCCGCGGTCGTGAAGAGGCTCCTCGCCGGCTGAGCACCACCCGAGCGGGTCGGCGGCCAAGGTGCTCAGCCAGCCGGCCAGCCGGCCCGCTCGGGAGACTCGGCGGCGGGCGTGAATACGTCGTCAGCCGATTTCCAGCAGTCCGAGTTCCTGTGCCCGGGCGCCCAGGGCGACCCGGCCCGTAGCTCCGACCCGCAGCATCAGGCCCTGTACTCGGCGTTGCACCGTGCGATACCCGATATTCAGACGCCGGGCAATTGTGGCGTCGTCAAGACCTGAATACATCATATTGAGAATCTTGCTCTCGATTTCGCTTATCTCCAGCACCTCAGGCAATGTCATGCGCCCCCGTCAAACGGTCCCATCACATTGTGTGCAGCTTATGGAAAATTCGAGGAAAGCGAAAGCGGAATAAATCCCACCAAGGTGATCAATCCGGTGCAAGGTAGGTGGCCTGATCAGGCCAAACCGGGTCTTCGGCTGACCTGAAACATGCGGTCACCCCTAGGGGTGACCGCATGTTGTGTCGTGCTCGAAAAGGCGATCCGGAGCTCGTGCGGCAATCCGGACGTCAGCCGTCAGCCCCGTCCGCCGTTGCCGTTGTTGCCTCCGGTCTGGCCCTGGAACCAGTTCTCCGGGATGGAGAAGGTCGGGTCCGGGAAGGCGCCTCCGGTCTGGCCCTGGTCGGTACCGCCGTCGGTCAGGCCGCCGTTGTCACCGTCGCCGTTGTCGCCATTGTCCCCGTCGTTGTCGCCGTTCCCATTTCCATTGCCGTTCCCGTTTCCGTTGCCGTCACCACGGCCCTTGTCGGGGTTCGGGTTGGGAATGGAGACGAGGTTGAAGGTCTCCACCGGCTTGCCCTCCAGGGCGCCGCTGACGGCGTCGCGCCAGATCGGGCCGGGGGTGTCACCGCCGTAGACCTCGCCGTGGTAGACGCCGCCGATGCGGATGTCGGTCATCTCGACGTTCTGCATGGCGCTGCCGACCCAGACCGCGCCCGAGATGTTCGGCGTGTAGCCGACGAACCAGGCGTTCTTGCGGGAGTCGGTGGTACCGGTCTTGCCGGCGCTCTGGCGGCCGTCCGTCAGACCGGCCTCCTTACCGGTACCGGAGTCGACCACACCGCGCAGCAGCGTGTTGATCGTGTCCGCGGTCTTCTCCTCCATGGCCCGCGAGCACGTCGACTTCGGGACCTCCAGCGACTTGCGCTCGTCCCCGACCTTCTGCGTGATCGACTCGATGGCGACCGGGGTGCAGTACATGCCGCGGGCGGCGAAGGTCGCGTACGCGTTGGCCATCGTCAGCGGCGAGAGGCCGATGGCGCCCAGGGCGATCGAGGGCGTCTCGGGCAGCTTGTCGCCGTTGCCCTGCCGGACGTGCAGGCCGTCGGTCATCTTCATGACCGGGCACAGCCCGATGTCGGAGATCATCTGCACGAAGTAGGTGTTGACCGACAGCTCCATGGCCTTCTGGAGCCGGTACGGGCCCTTCTCCGACTCGGCCTCGTTCTCCAGCTTCTCGCCGCGGGTGTTCACCCACGGCTTGCTGTCGCACGTCTGGACCGGGCTCGGGTACTCCATCTGGTACGGCGACGAGTACTCCTGCGACGCCGGCCGGCCCTCCTCCAGCGCGGCCGCCGCCACGAAGGGCTTGAACGTCGAACCGGTCGGGAAGCCGAAGTTGGAGCCGCCGTAGGCCGCGTCGACCGAGAAGTTGTACTCGGTCTCGTTCTTGCCGTAGCCGTACGGCTTCGACTGGCCCATCGCGAGGATCTTGCCGGTGCCGGGCTCGACGAGGGTGGAGGCCGCGGCGACCTTGTCGTCCTTGTAGACGTGGTCCTTGATGGACTCCTCGACCGAGTTCTGCGACTGCGGGTCGAGCGTCGTACGGATCGTCAGACCGCCCTGGTTCCAGATCTTCGCCCGGTCCTCCTTGGTCTTGCCGAAGACCGGGTCGCTCTTGAAGACGCGCTCCACGTACTTGCAGAAGAAGCTGGCGCCCTGGACGGCCGTGATGCAGCCGTTCCTGGGCCGGCTGATCTTCAGGCCCAGCGGCTGCTTCGTCGCCTCGGCTGCCTCGGTCCGGGAGATGTCACCGACCTGGGCCATGCGCTGGAGCACGATGTTGCGCCGCTTGGTGGCCTCCGCCTCGTCGTTGACCGGGTCGTACCGGCTGGGCGACTGGACGATGCCCGCGAGCAGCGCGGACTCGGCGAGGGTGAGGTCCTTGGCGTGCTTGGAGAAGTAGCGCTGGGAGGCCGCCTCGACGCCGTAGGCCTGCTGGCCGAAGAACGTGATGTTCAGGTAGTTCTCGAGGATCTTCTTCTTGCCGAGCTCCTCCTCGACCTGGATCGCGTACTTCAGTTCCTTGATCTTGCGGCCGAGGGTCTGCTGTGTGGCCTGCGCGACCTTCGTCGGGTCGTCGCCGGCCTCCTCCACGAAGACGTTCTTCACGTACTGCTGGGTGAGCGTCGAGGCGCCCTCCGAGACGCCGCCGCTCTGCGCGTTCTTGTTGAGCGCCCGCAGGACGCCCTTCAGGTCGATCGCGCCGTGCTGGTAGAAGCGCGAGTCCTCGATCGCGACGATCGCCTTCTGCATGTACGGCGAGACGTCCTTGAGGCCGACCACCGTGCGGTCACGCGAGTAGACCGTGGCGATCTGGCCGCCCTTGGCGTCGAGGATCGTGGTGCGCTGGCTCAGCGGAGGCGTCTTGAGGTTGGCCGGGAGCTCGTCGAAGCTCTCCACCGACCCCTTGGCCGCGAGTCCGAGCGCACCGGCCGCCGGCAGGGCGATGCCGGCCATCACGGCTCCCGCGAGCACACTGACACCGAGGAACTTGGCGGCCTGCTGCGTGGAGGACAGGCCTCCGCCCGAGCGCTTCTTTGGCATGGGGGCAGCCTAATCCGTACTCATGAACGTTCCGAAGGAGCGAGGGCCCTCGGGAGGTTCCCGTACCGGGATCGTGACGTGCGGGGTGGCCGAGGTCACTTGTGGGTGGGCCGTGCTGTGCTCAGGGCAAAGGTGGGTCCAAGGCAGGGCAAGGTCAGCCGCCTACCTTCTCAATCGCCGGACACGCGCGAAGGCCTTGGCCTAAGCTGCTCTCAACTGTCACAGCAGTAGGGCCACGTATCAATACGTCCGGCGACCCCGAATCGTTCCGGAGGTTCCCCAACTTTTTTGGTGGGGGCGTGTCCGAATCCGCCTCGTGTGTCATCAGGTGCCCGTTGTGACGCAACACAACTGTCCCGGTTTGCCGGGATAATCACGCATGTCGCCAGCTCACTCCCCCGGGTGATCTGCCGCTTACGCATAGTCCGTTCGGGCCATTCAAGATTGGGCCCGAAGGGGGTGTTGCGCTGTGCCCACCTTCCGTAACGTCCTCAACTGGCGGCGGTGAATATGCCGCTGCCGCCGTGGGGGAGCCTCGATTCGGGAGAGGACGGCGCCGGTATGGGCTGGGTAACCGACTGGAGTGCGCAGGCGGCCTGCCGCACTACCGATCCGGATGAACTGTTTGTTCAGGGAGCAGCGCAGAACAGGGCCAAGGCGGTGTGCACCGGTTGCCCGGTGCGTACGGAGTGCCTGGCCGATGCGCTGGACAACCGCGTCGAGTTCGGCGTGTGGGGAGGGATGACGGAGCGGGAGCGCCGCGCACTGCTGCGCAGGCGGCCGACTGTCACTTCATGGCGCCGACTTCTGGAGACCGCGCGCACGGAGTACGAGCGGGGGGCCGGGATTCTGCCCCTCGACGATGACGAGGTGTACGAGAACTATGCGGCGGTGAGCTGAGGGGCTGAGGGGTACACCGCTCGGCTTCTCTGGGCTTGCGGCCTTGGGCCGGGGGCTTGTGCCGGGGGCTTGTGCCGGGGGCTTGTGCCTTGGGTCAGGCGTCCGTCTCCGGTAGTTCCGGGCGGCCCGCCGCGAGGCGGTCACCGATGTCCCGCAGTCCCGCGAGGTCATGGACATCGCCGGGCAGCGCGGCCACTTCGGCCACCGCCACCTCCGGGTGGAGCGCGGTGAAGCGGTCACGCGTGCGCTGCTCGCGGGAGAGCAGTCGCATACGGTCGGCGTGCAGTCTCAGCAGGCCTGCGGTGAGTTGTTCGACGGTGCGGTCCGGGTCGACGGGGGAGTCGGGCTCGGATGCGGGAGATTCTGGAACTGCGGCTGATTCTGGAACTGCGGCTGGTTCTGAACTGCCGTACGTGTCGGGAGAGTTACGAAGTCCAGCTTTCCCGCCGTCCTGATCGACAATGCGGGGCTCTTCAAGATTTTCCGCGGCGGCGAGTGCCCGCTCGGCCGACAGCCGGGCGGCGCCGCTGCCGTGGACACGGTTGAGTACCAGCCCCGCCAGCGGCATGTCCTCCGCCGCCAGCCGCTCCACGAAGTACGCGGCCTCCCGCAGCGCGTCCCGCTCCGGCGCCGCCACCACCAGGAACGCGGTGCCGGGCGCCTGGAGCAGCTTGTACGTCGCGTCCGCCCGGGTGCGGAAGCCGCCGAACGTCGTGTCCATCGCGGCCACGAAGGTCTGCACGTCCTTGAGCAGCTGGCCGCCCAGCAGCTTGCCCAGGGTGCCCGTCATCATCGACATCCCGACGTTCAGGAACTTCATCCCCGCGCGTCCGCCCAGCTTCGCCGGGGCCGTCAGCAGCCGGATCAGCCGGCCGTCCAGGAAGGATCCGAGCCGCTTCGGCGCGTCCAGGAAGTCGAGGGCGGAGCGGGACGGCGGGGTGTCGACGACGATCAGGTCCCATTCGTCGCGTGCCCGAAGCTGCCCGAGCTTCTCCATCGCCATGTACTCCTGCGTGCCCGCGAAGCCCGCCGAGAGCGACTGGTAGAACGGGTTGCCCAGGATCGCTGCCGCCCGCTCGCGGTCCGCGTGCGCCTCGACGATCTCGTCGAACGTGCGCTTCATGTCGAGCATCATGGCGTGCAGCTCGCCGCTCGCGGAGTCGTCGAGGCCCTTCACCCGGCGCGGCACGTTGTCCAGCGAGTCGATGCCCATCGACTGGGCGAGCCTACGGGCCGGGTCGATGGTGAGCACGACGACCTTGCGGCCCCGCTCGGCGGCCCTGAGGCCCAGTGCCGCCGCCGTGGTCGTCTTGCCGACGCCGCCCGAGCCGCAGCACACCACGATGCGGGTCTTCGGGTCGTCGATCAGGGGGTCGAGGTCCAGCGTGCGGGCGGGGGAGAGGTGGTGGCGGGTGCCGTCCTGGGCGTGGCGGGAGCTGTCCTTGGTCTCCTTGGCCGGGTCCGGACTCATGACATCCCCTGTTCCCGCAGTTCGGTGGCGAGTTCGTACAGGCCCGCCAGATCCATGCCCTCGGCGAGCAGCGGCAGTTCGTGCAGCGGCAGGCCCAGCTCGCCCAGGACGGCCCGCTGCTCGTGCTCCAGCGTGTACCGCTCGGCGTACTCCTCGGCCTGGGCGAGGAGCGGGGCCACCAGGCGCTCGGCCTGGCCGCCGCGCCGGGCACCGCCGAGGCCGGCTGCCGACAGTGACTGTGCGAGGGAGGAACGAGCCGTGCCCCGCACGAGTTCCAGATCGGTCGCGTCCAACACCTCCGGCCGCACCATGTTCACCATGATCCGGCCCACCGGCAGCCGGGCCGCCCGTAGTTCGGCGATCCCGTCCGCCGTCTCCTGGACGGGCATCTCCTCCAGGAGCGTCACCAGATGGACGGCCGTCTCGGACGACTTCAGCACCCGCATGACCGCCTGCGCCTGGTTGTGTATCGGGCCGATCTTGGCGAGTCCCGCGACCTCGTCGTTGACGTTCAGGAAGCGGGTGATACGGCCCGTGGGGGGTGCGTCCATGACGACGTAGTCGTAGGCGAAGCGGCCGGACTTGTCCTTCCGGCGGACCGCCTCGCACGCCTTGCCCGTCAGGAGCACGTCCCTGAGGCCGGGGGCGATGGTGGTGGCGAAGTCGATCGCGCCCAGCTTTTTGAGGGCCCTGCCGGCGCCGCCCAGCTTGTAGAACATCTGGAGGTAGTCCAAAAGGGCCAGTTCGGGGTCGATGGCCAGTGCGTACACCTCCCCGCCCCCGGGAGCGACGGCGATCTTCCGCTCCTCATAAGGCAGCGCTTCCGTTTCGAAGAGCTGCGCGATGCCCTGGCGGCCCTCCACCTCGACGAGAAGCGTCCGCTTCCCCTCGGTGGCGAGGGCCAGCGCGAGGGCGGCGGCGACCGTGGTCTTTCCGGTCCCGCCCTTGCCGCTGACGACCTGGAGCCTGCTCACGTATTCGAGCGTAACCAGTTGGCGGCCGGACTAAGCAGGAGGCTGTGGATAACGGGGGCGTGGGGTGGGTGTGGGGCAGCGGCTAAAGTCGGCCGCATGACCAAGAAGTGGGAATACGCGACTGTGCCGCTGCTCGTCCATGCCACGAAGCAGATTCTGGACACCTGGGGCGAGGACGGGTGGGAGCTCGTGCAGGTCGTGCCCGGGCCGAACAACCCCGAGCAGCTTGTGGCCTACCTCAAGCGGGAGAAGGCGTGAGCGGCGCGGTCGAGGCGCGGTTGGCCGAGTTGGGGCTGACGTTGCCGGAGGTTGTGCCTCCGCTTGCCGCGTACCAGCCTGCCGTGCTCAGTGGGGTGTACGTGTACACCGCCGGGCAGCTTCCGATGGTGGAGGGCAAGCTGCCCGTCACCGGGAAGGTGGGGGCGGAGGTCACGCCGGAGGAGGCCAAGGAGCTGGCGCGTACGTGTGCGCTGAATGCTCTGGCCGCGGTGAAGTCCGTCGCCGGTGATCTGGACCGGATCGCTCGTGTCGTGAAGGTCGTGGGGTTCGTCGCCTCGGCCTCCGACTTCACGGGGCAGCCGGGGGTTGTGAACGGCGCGAGTGAGCTGCTCGCCGAGGTGCTGGGCGAGAAGGGTGTCCACGCGCGGAGCGCTGTGGGGGTGGCTGTGCTGCCGCTCGACGCGCCGGTTGAGGTCGAGGTGCAGGTGGAGCTGGCCGGGGCGTGATGCCTGCGGCGCGCTGTGCGGCTCCGGTGGGGGCGTGCGTAGCGCCTACGGTTGTGGGGTGGGTCGGGGCCGGGGCGGGGGGTCTCCGTCCTCGGTCCGGCGGAACTGTGTCTCCGGATAGTACTGCGTGTCGGACGCCGGCCGCTGCGGGCGGACACCCCCCGCCCCGTCCCCTCACCGCCGTGGGCGACCACTTCATCCGCCGGGCGCCTGCCCTCACCTCAGGGGCGCGGGGAGCTGCGCGACCAGCCACAACGGGCCTGTAGACGCTCTACGACCTCACGAGGCACCCCCATAGGCGTACGGCAACCCCACCCACCCGCACAGGACACGCAACCCACACCGCACCCCAAGCGGAGCGCCCCGGTCTCGAACATCTGGGGTGTACGAGTTAGCCTCCGCCCATGGCAAACGGGCAGTGGTACCCCCCGGAGTGGCCGGACCGCATCCGTGCCCTGGCGAGTGGGACTCTCGCGCCGGCGGCCCCCAGGCGGGCGGCCACGGTGATGCTGCTGAGGGACGGCGAGAGCGGCCCCTTCGTGCACATGCTGCGCAGACGCGCGTCCATGGCCTTCGCGGGAGGGGCGTACGCGTATCCGGGTGGTGGGGTGGACCCCCGGGACGACGAGCACCAGGTCGGCTGGGCGGGCCCCACGCGCGCGTGGTGGGCGGAGCGGCTGGGGGTGGGGGAGACGGCGGCGCAGGCCATCGTGTGCGCGGCCGTGCGGGAGACGTACGAGGAGGCGGGTGTTCTGCTCGCGGGTCCGGCGCCGGACTCCGTGGTGGGGGACACGACGGGCGAGGACTGGGAGGCCGACCGGGCCGCTCTGGTCGGCCGTGAGCTGTCCTTCGCGGAGTTTCTGGACCGCAGGGGGCTGGTGCTCCGTTCGGATCTGCTGGGGGCCTGGACGCGCTGGATCACGCCGGAGTTCGAGCCGCGCCGTTATGACACGTGGTTCTTCGTGGCCGCGCTCCCGGAGGGGCAGCGCACGCGGAACGCCTCCACGGAGGCCGATCGCACGGTGTGGATCCGGCCGGGCGAGGCGGCGATGTCGTACGACAGGGGCGAGCTGCTGATGATGCCGCCCACGATCGCGACCCTGCGCCAGCTGATGCCGTACGCCACGGCCGCCGAGGCGCTCGCTGCGGCCCCTGGGCGTGATCTGACCCCGGTGCTGGCGCGGGCCCGTCTGGAGGGCGATGAGATCGTTCTGTCCTGGCCGGGCCACGACGAGTTCACCAAGCACGTCCCGAACGACCTCCCGACGGGTGGAGCCTCCGCATGACCGACGCCGCAGCCCTTCCCGGCCAGCCACGGGGCGGGGTCCTCTCGGGCCCCGCCACCCCGCGGGCCGTCAACGTTCTCGCGCCCAACGCCTCGGCGATGACCCTGGACGGGACGAACACCTGGATCCTGGCCGAGCCCGACGCGGAGCTGGCCGTCGTGGTCGATCCGGGGCCGTTGGACGAGGGGCATCTGCGGCATGTCGTCGATACGGCGGAGAAGGCCGGCAGGCGCGTCGCCCTGACCCTGTTGACGCACGGGCACCCGGACCATGCCGAGGGCGCCGCCCGGTTCGCCGAGCTGACGGGCACGAAGGTGCGGGCGCTGGATCCGGCGCTGCGGCTGGGGGACGAGGGGCTGGGCGCCGGGGACGTGGTGGCGGTCGGTGGGCTGGAGCTGCGGGTCGTCCCGACGCCCGGCCACACCGCCGACTCCCTGTGCTTCCACCTGCCGGCCGACCGGGCGGTGCTGACCGGTGACACGGTCCTGGGGCGCGGTACGACGGTCGTGGCGCATCCCGACGGCCGTCTCGGGGACTATCTGGACTCCCTGCGGCGCCTCAGGTCCCTCACGGTCGACGACGGTGTGCACACCGTGCTCCCGGGCCACGGGCCCGTCCTGGAGGACGCCCAGGGCGCCGTCGAGTTCTACCTCGCCCACCGCGCCCACCGCCTCGCCCAGGTCGAGACCGCCGTGGAGGGCGGTTGCCGGACGCCCGCCGAGGTGGTGGCGCATGTGTACACCGACGTGGACCGCTCCCTCTGGCCCGCCGCGGAGCTGTCGGTGCGGGCGCAGATGGAGTACCTGGAGGAGCACGGGCTCATCTGACGGCCTCGGTCGGCCGTCTCATGTGTTGAGCGTCCTGTCTCGCTGCCGGTTCGGGTGTCTCGGCGGCGAAGGTCCGGGGGCCACGGCCCCCGGTGACCTCAGCGGGAGCGCTTGGCCAGACGTTCGACGTCCAGCAGGATCACGGCCCGCGCCTCCAGGCGCAGCCACCCGCGCTGGGCGAAGTCGGCGAGGGCCTTGTTGACCGTCTCGCGGGACGCGCCGACCAGCTGGGCCAGCTCTTCCTGGGTGAGGTCGTGGACGACGTGGATGCCCTCCTCGGACTGCACGCCGAAGCGGCGGGAGAGGTCCAGCAGGGCGCGGGCGACGCGGCCGGGGACGTCCGAGAAGACGAGGTCGGACATCGCGTCGTTGGTGCGGCGCAGCCGGCGGGCGACGGCGCGCAGCAGCGCGGTGGCCACCTCGGGGCGGGCGTTCAGCCAGGGCTGGAGGTCGCCGTGGCCGAGGCCGAGCAGCTTGACCTCGGTCAGCGCGGTGGCGGTCGCCGTGCGCGGGCCCGGGTCGAAGAGCGACAGTTCGCCGATGAGTTCGCCGGGGCCGACGACGGCCAGCATGTTCTCGCGCCCGTCGGGGGACGTGCGGTGGAGTTTGACCTTGCCCTCGGTCACGACGTAGAGCCGGTCGCCCGGATCGCCCTCGTGGAACAGTGAGTCGCCACGCGCGAGAGTCACCTCACTCATGGAGGCGCGCAGTTCCGCGGACTGCTCGTCGTCAAGTGCCGCGAAGAGCGGGTTGCGCCGCAGAACGTCGTCCACGAGTTCTCTCCTTGTCGACCTGCTCAGGGGATCTTGTTCCCCTTGGTACCAGGGGACCACGGTGCCCATTTTGCCGGACGGTCCAAACAGTGTGATCTGTCACAAGGATGCCGCACACCTGTGCCGGGGTAAGCGGCAGGGGGCCAATTGGGGGCCGATCTTCGGGGTCCGGGGCAGATGTCAGTGCCGGGCTCTAGGCTGGCCGGGTGTCCAAATCGCCGGTGAGAGCACAGGCCAAGGGGGCTGGACGGGTGGTTGTACGTCGAGATTCCGCTGTGGGCGAACAGGACCCCGGTGGCGGAAAGAAAACGGCAAAAGCGACAAAGAAGGCTGCGGTGGAAGACGGTCCGGTGAAGAGGGGCTCGGCGGCACGGGCCGCGGCGAAGAAGGCTCCGGCGAAGGCCGCGGCGAAGAAGTCCGCAGCGAAGAAGTCCGCGCCGTTGAAGAAGGCGGTCGTCGCTCCGAAGAAGGCCGCCGCGCCGGTGAAGAAGGCGAGCGCGGTCAAGCCCGTCGCCGTGGCGTCCCCGAGGAACGAGTCGCACACCGCTCTCGTGCGCCGGGCCCGCCGTATCAACCGGGAACTCGCGGAGGTGTACCCGTACGCCCACCCCGAGCTGGACTTCGAGAACTCCTTCCAGCTGATCGTCGCCACGGTCCTGTCCGCCCAGACCACCGACCTGAGGGTCAATCAGACGACGCCCGCGCTCTTCGCCAAGTACCCCACCCCGGAGGACCTGGCCGTCGCCGACCCGGAGGAGGTCGAGGAGATCCTGCGGCCCACCGGATTCTTCCGCGCCAAGACCAAGTCGGTCATAGGGCTGTCCAAGGCCCTGGTGGAGAACTTCGGCGGTGAGGTCCCCGGGCGTCTTGAGGACCTCGTCAAGCTGCCCGGCGTGGGGCGCAAGACCGCCTTCGTCGTGCTCGGCAACGCCTTCGGACGGCCGGGCATCACCGTCGACACGCACTTCCAGCGGCTGGTGCGGCGCTGGCAGTGGACCACCGAGACCGAGCCCGACAAGATCGAGGCCGCCATAGGGGCGCTCTTCCCCAAGAGCGACTGGACGATGCTCTCGCACCACGTGATCTTCCATGGCCGGCGCATCTGTCATGCCCGCAAGCCCGCCTGCGGTGCATGCCCGATCGCCCCGCTCTGCCCGGCGTACGGCGAGGGCGAGACGGATCCGGAGAAGGCCACGAAGCTCCTCAAGTACGAGAAGGGCGGCTTCCCGGGGCAGCGCCTGAAGCCCCCGCAGGCCTATCTGGACGCCGGCGGGAAACCCGCACCGCCGCTGGGAGCCGGATGACCCACGCGGCGACACGCCGTTGGGTACGTTCACAGGAACGATCTCGGGGGCGGCGGGCGTTGGACCGAGCAGGACGACGGGGGTGGAGATGACGCGCGTGGGCAACACACAGGGCGGGCCGGTGACGCTCAGCAAGGCGGGCCTGCCGGCCTGGCTCGATCCGGTGGTGCACGCCGTGGAGACGGTCGAGCCGTTGCAGCTCAGCCGCTTCCTGCCGCCCGAGGACGGGGCGGGGCGGCAGTCCGCCGTGCTGGTCCTGTTCGGCGAGGGCGCGCGCGGCCCCGAGCTGCTGCTCATGGAGCGGGCGAGTTCCCTGCGGTCGCACGCCGGCCAGCCCGCCTTCCCCGGAGGTGCCCTCGACCCCGAGGACGGCGACCCGAAGGGTGACGGGCCGCTGCGGGCCGCTCTGCGCGAGGCGGAGGAGGAGACCGGGCTCGACCCGTCCGGCGTCCAGCTCTTCGGCGTGCTGCCCAAGCTGTACATCCCGGTCAGCGGCTTCGTCGTGACCCCCGTGCTGGGCTGGTGGCGCGAGCCCAGCCCGATCGGCGTCGTCGACCCGAACGAGACCGCGCGCGTCTTCACCGTCCCCGTGTCCGATCTCACGGACCCCGGCAACCGCGCCACCACCGTTCACCCCAGCGGTCACCGAGGTCCGGCATTTCTGGTCGAATCGGCCCTGGTGTGGGGATTCACGGCCGGAATCATCGATCGCCTGCTCCATTACTCGGGCTGGGAGCGGCCCTGGGACCGGGACAAGCAGGTCCCCCTCGACTGGCGCGCATGACAGGGTGAACTTCGTGAATGTGCTGGACATCCTGTTGCTGGTCGCCGCCGTGTGGTTCGCGATCGTGGGCTATCGCCAGGGCTTCGTCGTCGGCATCCTGTCGGTGATCGGCTTCCTGGGCGGCGGCCTTGTCGCGGTCTACCTGCTGCCCGTCATCTGGGACGCGCTGACCGACAAGGCCGAGGTCGGCACGACCGCCGCCGTCGTCGCGGTCGTCGTCGTCATCGTCTGCGCCTCCGTCGGCCAGGCCCTGACCACCCACCTCGGCAACAAGCTGCGCCGGTACATCACCTGGTCCCCGGCCCGCGCTCTGGACGCGACCGGCGGCGCCCTGGTCAACGTCGTCGCGATGCTCCTGGTCGCCTGGCTGATCGGCTCCGCGCTCGCGCAGACCACACTGCCCACGCTGGGCAAGGAGGTCCGCGACTCGAAGCTGCTGCTCGGCGTGCAGGAGGTGCTGCCCACCGAGGCCGACACCTGGTTCAAGGACTTCACCTCGGTCCTCGCGCAGAACGGCTTCCCGCAGGTCTTCAGCCCGTTTTCGAACGAGCCGATCAAGGAGGTCGAGCCCCCGGACCCGGCCTTGGCCAACAGCGCCGTCGCCACCCGCGCCCAGCGCTCCATCGTCAAGGTCATGGGCACCGCCCAGAGCTGCGGCAAGGTCCTGGAGGGCACCGGCTTCGTCTTCGGCGACCGCCGTGTCATGACCAACGCGCATGTCGTCGGCGGCGTCGACGAGCCCACCGTCCAGATAGGCGGCGAGGGCAGGAAGTACGACGCCACGGTCGTCCTCTACGACTGGCAGCGCGACATCGCCGTCCTCGACGTGCCCGATCTGGACGCGCCCGCGCTGCGGTTCACCACCGAGGACGCGGCCAGCGGCGACGGCGCGATCGTCGCGGGCTTCCCGGAGAACGGGGCGTACGACGTGCGCGCCGCGCGCGTACGGGGGCGCATCACGGCCAGCGGCCCGGACATCTACCACCGCGGCACCGTCCGCCGCGATGTGTACTCCCTCTACGCGAACGTCCGCCAGGGCAACTCCGGCGGCCCGCTGCTCACCCCCGACGGGAAGGTGTACGGCGTGGTCTTCGCCAAGTCCCTGGACAGCGCGGAGACGGGCTACGCACTCACCGCGGACGAGATCCAGCAGGACATCGCCCAGGGGCGCACCGCGAACCAGCAGGTGGACAGCGACAGCTGCGCACTGTGAACCCCGGGGTGGTGCGCCCGTGGTTCAGGAGAGTGCGAAAAAGGGGCGCGGTGCGAGGAGCGGGCGCGTCAGCCTCGGGGATGACGCAGGCGTACCGAGACCCAGCGGGCCCGGCGGCGCAGGATGCGCGGGATGCCCACCCGGAGGTCCGTGCCGCCCGGCAGCTGCGGGGCACCGCCTCGTTGGTGGGAGCTCAGGCCTCCGGCCGAGCGTCGGTTGCGTGCTGCGTCACTGTAGTCGTGCGTCCAGCCCATACCCCGACGTGTGCCCCTGCCCCAAGGTCGATAACCGCCCCCAGGGCCCCCAATTGGCCTATGCGGCGGGCAAGTGGCTGTTCGTAGGACAGCTGTTCAGGTTCGGATACCGGGCGCAGCGAAACGGTCACCGATCGGGTGCGGTCACCGGTCGGGTTCGGGGTCCTTCAGCCAGTTGATCAGCTCGGTGGAGAAGGCGACCGGGTCCTCCTCGTGCGGGAAGTGTCCGAGCCCGTCGAACAGCCGCCAGCGGTACGGCGCTTCGACGTACTCCCCGGAGCCGGCCGCGCTGCGCGTGCGCATCACGGGGTCGAGCGAGCCGTGGAGGTGGAGGGTCGGCACCCGCACGGGGCGCTTCATCCGCCGGTTGAACTGGATGCCGTCCGGACGGGCCATGGAGCGCACCATCCAGCGGTACGGCTCGATCGCGCAGTGCGCGGTCGATGGGATGAGCATCGCGCGGCGGTACGTCTCCACCGCCTCGTCGTCCGGCAGGCGCGGCCCCGACCAGTCCCGGACGAGACGGGCGACGAGCGCGCCGTCGTCCGCGGTCAGCTGCCGCTCGGGCACCCAGGGGCGCTGAAACCCCCAGATGTAGGACCCCGCGCGCGTCTGCTTGACGTCGGAGAGCATCGCCGAGCGCCAGCGCCGGGGGTGCGGCATCGAGGCGACGGTGAGCCGCCGTACCAGCTTCGGGCGCATCGCGGCCGCCGTCCACGCCAGATAGCCGCCCAGGTCGTGGCCGACCAGCGCGGCGTCCGGCTCGCCGAGGGAGCGGATCACACCGGTGATGTCGAGGGCGAGGTTGGCCGGGTCGTACCCGCGCGGGGTGCGGTCGCTGCCGCCGACACCGCGCAGGTCCATGGCCACGGCCCTGAAGCCCGCGTCGGCGAGTGCCGTGAGCTGGTGCCGCCAGGTCCACCAGAACTGCGGGAAGCCGTGCAGCAGCAGCACCAGCGGCCCGTCGCCCAGCTCGGCGATGTGGAAGCGCGCCCCGTTGGCGGCGACCTCCCGGTGGGTCACCTTTTTTCCACCCGGGAGGACGTCCGGTCGTACGACCGAAGGGGGTTGGGCCGAAGGTGTGGCGGGATCCGTCATGACGACGAGCGTGCCACAGCCTCGATGGCCTTCGTGTCCCGGACCCGCTCCTCCAGCACCTTGGTGTCGGAGCGCGGGTGCGGCTTGGCGTTCTGGAGCACGCCGGCCGTCTCCTTCATGGAGGCGGCGACCTTCTGCGGGCCCTTGCCCTTCTTCGCCTTCTTGGCGAAGACGACGCCGATCAGCGCGAGGAGGCCCGCGACCAGGACGTTCGCCGCGAAGGACAGCACGAAGCAGATCGCGAGGTTCCAGTCGCTCCAGGTCCGGATGGCGTACGCCAGCGCGAAGTTCAGCATCGGCAGCGAGAACACCAGGACGGCACCGGCCGCCATGAACGCGCCGCCGCTCGTGGCGCCCCGCTTCACGTCCTGCTTCAGCTGTGCCTTCGCCAGGGCGATCTCGTCGTGCACCAGTGCGGACATCTCGGTCGTCGCCGAGGCGAACAGCTGGCCGATACTGCGTTCGGCGCCGACCGGGCTGCCGTCGGGTGCGCTCATCGCGGTCTCCCTACTTCTGACCAAGTGCGTATGGTCTTGTCCTTTGTACCGTCCCGTCAGATCATGCCGGACGGTCGTCCTCATCGCTTGCCCCGCCCGCCACTTCGGCAAGCGGGTCGCGCCCGGTGGCCTTCCGTTCGGCGATCCGGCGGTGCTCGGCGGCCTTGCGCTCGTAGATCTCGGCCATCCTCAGGTGGTACGCCGGATCGTCCTCCTCGTAGATGTCCGGTACGCCGCTGAGGTCCTCGTCGCGCTCCTCCGCCTCGACCAGCCGGCGGTACTTGGCGTTCCGGATCTTCAGCAGCACCGTCGCCAGGGTGGCCGCGATGAGGGAGCCCGCCAGTACGGCCGCCTTGACCTCGTCCGTCAGCGCCGCGTCGCCGTCGAAGGCCAGCTCGCCGATGAGCAGCGAGACGGTGAACCCGATGCCGGCCAGGGTCGCCACCGCGAAGACGTCCGCCCATTGCAGGTCCTCGCTGAGCGACGCCCGGGTGTAGCGGGCCGTGAGCCAGGTCCCGCCGAAGATGCCGAGCGCCTTGCCGAGGACGAGCCCCAGGACCACCCCGAGCGTCTCCGGCTTGGTGAAGACGTCCCCGAGCGCGCCCCCGGAGATGGAGACACCGGCGCTGAACAGCGCGAACAGCGGGACGGCCAACCCCGCCGACAGCGGCCGTACGAGATGCTCGATGTGCTCGCCGGGGGAGTGCTCCTCGCCCTCGCGCCTGGTGCAGCGCAGCATCAGGCCCATCGCGACGCCCGCGATCGTGGCGTGGACGCCGCTGTTGTACATCAGCGTCCAGATCACGAGCGCGAGCGGGACGTACACGTACCAACCGCGTACGCCCTTGCGCAGCAGCAGCCAGAAGACGGCGAGGCCGACCGCCGCCCCGCCGAGCGCGAGGAAGTCGAGGTCCGCCGTGAAGAAGACCGCGATGATCAGGATCGCGAAGAGGTCGTCGACGACGGCGAGGGTGAGCAGGAAGGCGCGCAGGGCGCTCGGCAGGGAGGTGCCGATGACGGCGAGCACCGCCAGCGCGAAGGCGATGTCGGTCGCGGTCGGAACGGCCCAGCCCTGGAGCGAGCCGCCGCCGGTGACATTGGTGAGCACATAGACCAGCGCCGGTACGACCATCCCGCACAGCGCGGCGATCACGGGCAGCGCGGCCGCCTTGGGGTCCTTCAGATCGCCCGCGACCAGTTCGCGCTTGAGTTCGATGCCGGCGACGAAGAAGAAGATCGCGAGGAGGCCGTCGGCCGCCCAGTGCGCGATCGACAGGTCCAGGCCCAGCGCCTCGGGGCCCAGATGGAAGTGGCTGACGCTCTCGTAACTGTCGCGCAGCGCCGGGACGTTCGCCCAGACCAGCGCCGTGACGGCGGCGATGAGCAGCAGTACGCCACCGACCGTCTCGGTCCGCAGCGCGTCCGCCACGAAGGTCCGCTCGGGCAGGGACAGCCGTCCGAAGACCTTGCGGGCGGGGGTGGTGCGGGGCGCGGGCACGAGGGGGACCTCCGGTCGACGGGCAGCACGAAACGCTTGCCGACCAGACTTCCCGGCGCACCTTGGTTGTTTAGTTTAGCTAAGTACGGCGGAGGATGCACTTCGAACGCCGGGGATGCGGGGGCTCGGCGCCCCCGCATCCCCGGGCCGCGTCAGTCCTCGGACGGCGCGGCGGGCAGCTTCGCCTGGATGAGGTCCATGACCGTCGAGTCGGTCAGCGTGGTGACGTCACCGAGCTGACGGTTCTCCGCCACGTCCCGCAGCAGTCGCCGCATGATCTTGCCGGAGCGGGTCTTGGGCAGCTCCGCCACCGGCAGGATCCGCTTCGGCTTGGCGATCGGGCCGAGGGCCGCGCCGACGTGGTTGCGCAGGTCGGCGACGAGGTTCTCGTCCTCCGCGTTGGCCGTGCCGCGCAGGATGACGAAGGCGACGATGGCCTGCCCGGTGGTCTCGTCGGCGGCACCGACGACGGCCGCCTCGGCGACCGAGGGGTGCGAGACGAGGGCGGACTCCACCTCGGTGGTGGAGATGTTGTGCCCGGAGACGAGCATGACGTCGTCCACGCGGCCCAGCAGCCAGATGTCGCCGTCGTCGTCCTTCTTCGCCCCGTCACCGGCGAAGTACTTGCCCTCGAAGCGCGACCAGTACGTGTCGAGGAAGCGCTGGTCGTCGCCCCAGATGGTGCGCAGCATCGACGGCCACGGCTCGGTCAGGACCAGGTAGCCGCCACCGCCGTTCGGCACCTCGTTCGCCTCGTCGTCGACGACGGTCGCGGCGATGCCGGGCAGCGGGGTCTGCGCGGAACCGGGCTTGGTCGCGGTCACGCCCGGCAGCGGGGAGATCATCATCGCGCCGGTCTCGGTCTGCCACCAGGTGTCCACGATCGGCGTGGCGTCGGCGCCGATGTGCTTCCGGTACCAGATCCAGGCCTCGGGGTTGATGGGCTCACCGACGGAGCCGAGGATGCGCAGGCTGGACAGGTCGAACTTGGCGGGGATGTCGTCGCCCCACTTCATGAACGTACGGATCGCCGTCGGCGCCGTGTACAGGATCGTCACCCCGTACTTCTGGACGATCTCCCAGAAGCGGCCCTGGTGCGGCGTGTCCGGCGTGCCCTCGTACATGACCTGGGTGGCGCCGTTCGCCAGCGGGCCGTAGACGATGTACGAGTGCCCGGTGACCCAGCCGACGTCGGCGGTGCACCAGTAGACGTCGGTCTCCGGCTTGAGGTCGAAGACGGCGTGGTGGGTGAACGCGGTCTGGGTGAGGTAGCCGCCGGAGGTGTGCAGGATGCCCTTCGGCTTACCCGTCGTACCCGAGGTGTAGAGGATGAAGAGCGGGTGCTCGGCGTCGAAGGCCTCGGGCGTGTGCTCGGCGGACTGCCGCTCCACGATCTCGTGCCACCACACGTCCCGGCTGTCGTCCCACGCGACCTCCTGGCCGGTACGGCGTACGACGAGCACGTGCTCCACGTTGCCCGCCTTGCCGACCGCCTCGTCCACCGCCGGCTTGAGCGCGGACGGCTTGCCGCGCCGGTAGCCGCCGTCGGAGGTGATGACGACCTTGGCGTCCGCGTCCTGGATCCGAGTGGCGAGCGCGTCGGCCGAGAAGCCGCCGAAGACCACGGAGTGCGCGGCGCCGATCCGGGCGCACGCGAGCATCGCGACGGCCGTCTCAGGAATCATCGGCATGTAGACCGCGACCCGGTCGCCCTTCCGGACCCCCAGCTCCAGCAGGGCGTTCGCGGCCTTGGAGACCTCGTCCTTGAGCTCGGCATAGGTGATCGCGCGGCTGTCGCCGGGCTCGCCCTCGAAGTGGATGGCGACCCGGTCGCCGTGGCCGGCCTCGACATGCCGGTCGACGCAGTTGTACGCCACATTGAGCTCGCCGTCCTTGAACCACTTGGCGAACGGCGGGTTCGACCAGTCCAGGGTCTCGGTCGGCTCCTTGGCCCAGCTCAGTCGGCGGGCCTGCTCGGCCCAGAAACCGAGCCGGTCAGCCTTGGCCTGCTCATACGCCTCCGCGGTGACGTTGGCGTTCGCGGCCAGGTCGGCGGGGGGTGCGAACCTGCGCTCTTCCTTGAGCAGGTTGGCCAGGCTTTCGTTGCTCACGGCATCTGCCTTTCCCAGGGTGTCCGTTGTGTCCCAAGCCACAGCTCATCAGACCGGGGGTGCGATGACAAGGGGCGATGGGCGATTGGTGTAGACCTGTGGACGGGGTCGTTCCTGCCCCCTTCCAGCGGCCGGGGTCATCCGTACCCACGTACGCCGACCAGGCAGAGTTCAGCCCCTGTAACGCCTTTCACACTCCGGACGGGGTGCGGGTGGAGCGCGCCGAGGGGACGGCCCCGGTGAAGTGGGACCGGGGCCGTCCTGGAGCATCCGCGGGTGGGCCGGCACCACGGCGGGTGGGTGCCGGTCACTACCGACGGGAGAGCCGGGCACCATCGGCGATCTTGCGATGGCTCACGCCGTCAGGTCGGCCGCCTCCACATGGTGGAACAGCTCGTCCTCGCCCGCCCCGGTGAGCAGGTAGGCCTGGGCCTCGCCCACGTGGAAGTACATCCCGTGCAGCCGGAGCGCGCCGTCCTTGAGGGCGCGGGCGACCGAGTCGTGGGTGCGCAGGTGCTCCAACTGCTGCACCACGTTGGTCAGACAGAGCTGCTCCACCGCGTCGGCGGGTGACCGGCCGGCGAGCCGGGCCCAGGGCCGGCCGTCGTCGGCCATGCGCTCCAGACTCGGCAGGCCGTGCCGCAGCCACCGCTTCAGCGGGGTCTGGGCCCCGCCCGGCTCGGTGGTCATCAGCGCCTGCATGGCCCCGCACCCGGAGTGCCCGCACACCGTGATGGAGCGTACCTTCAGCACGTCCACCGCGTACTCGATCGCGGCCGCCACCGAGTCGTCGCTCTCCTGGCCGTGCGGCGGAACGAGGTTGCCCACGTTGCGCACCACGAACAGGTCGCCCGGACCACTGGAGGTGATCATCGAGGTGACCAGCCGCGAGTCGGCGCAGGTGAGGAACAGCTGCGACGGTCGCTGCCCCTCGCGCGCCAGCCGGGCCAGCTCTCCCCGCACGAGCGGTGCGGTGTTGCGCTGGAACGCGCTGATGCCACGCGCCAGTTGGTGGGAGTTCGGCCCGTCGGTGCCGTCCGGTCCGTCCAGGTGCCCGCCCTCGGCCGGTGCTGTCCGCGGAGGCTCGCACTGGTGGTTGCGCCAGGGCGTCCAGGGGCTGCAACGGCAACTCGCGGGCTCTGCCGTCGGCTCGGCGGCCTCGCGCCCGGCGCGGAAAGCGGTCGGGCTTGCGGGCTCACCGATGCGGATCCCGGACCGGCGGCCGGTCAGCTCCACGGAACCGCCCTGCGCGGTGTGCGTCTTCTGCCAGTCCTGGAGCGCCTCGTAGGCGGCGTGGTCCATGAACGAGCCGTCCAGCTCCACGACGACGCGGGCGCCCTGGGGCACGAGATGCAGGGCTCTGCTGAGCCGCGGCACGGCGAGGAACGTCAACTGCCCTCGTACGTGGACGTGATGGACTCCTTCCCTCTCGTCGTGGGTGATGCGGGTGCGGGTGAGGCGGTGCAGGGCGACGGCGACGGCCACGGCGATTCCCAGCGTCACGCCCTCCAGGACGCCGATGACGACCACGCCGAGGGTGGTGACGGCGTACACCAGCACCTCGCGGTGGCGGGTCACCGTGCGGATGTGGTGCAGGGACACCATCTGGATGCCGACGGCCATCACCAGGGCGGCGAGCGAGGCGAGGGGGATGAACTCCAGGATCGGGACCATCAGCAGCGCGGCGATCACTACGAGAACGCCGTGCAGCATCGTGGAGTTCCGGCTGACGGCACCGGCGTGCACATTCGCCGAACTCCGCACGGCCACACCGGCGACGGGCAGTCCGCCGAGTGTGCCGGAGACGATGTTGGCGGCGCCCTGGCCGAGCAGTTCACGGTCCAGGTCGGAGCGCCCGACGCGGCCGGGCAGGCCGGGACGTCCGGCGATCAGCTTGTCCACGGCCACCGCGCCGAGCAGCGACTGCACGCTGCACACCAGTGTGGTGGTGAGTACGGCGGCGACCAGGCCCAGCACAGGGCCCTCGGGAAGTCCGGCCAGGGCGTGGCTGCTCCAGGACGGCAGGTCGACCTTGGGCAGGGTCAGCCCGGCGAGCGAGGCGGCGGCGGTGGCCCCGGTGACGGCCACGAGCGCGGCCGGAACCTTGCGCAGGAGTCTTCCGACGCGGCCGGGCAGGCGCGGCCAGAGGAAGAGCAGCGCCAGCGTCGCCGCGCTCACCGACATCGCGGCGGGGTGCAGGTCCGCCAACTGGGCCGGCAGCGCGCGCAGGTTGTCGAGGACGGAGCTCTGCGGGGTGCCGCCGAGGACGATGTGCAACTGGGCGACGGCGATGGTGACACCGATGCCGGCGAGCATGCCGTGCACGATCGCGGGGCTGACGGCGAGGGCGTTGCGGGCCACGCGCAGGCAGCCCAGGCCCAGTTGGGCGAGCCCGGCCAGGACGGTGATGGCGCAGGTGGTCCGCCAGCCGTAGCGGTGGATGAGGTCGGCGGTGACGACGGTGAGGCCGGCGGCCGGGCCGCTGACCTGGAGCGGGGAGCCGCCGAGCCGTCCGGCGACGATCCCTCCGACGGCGGCGGCGACGAGCCCGGCCTGGAGGGGCGCACCGGTGGCGAGGGCGATGCCGAGGGACAGCGGAAGGGCGATCAGGAAGACCGCGATGGAGGCCGACACGTCGGCGCCCGCGATGCGCAGACGGCGGCGGGGGCCCGGTGGCGGGCTGTGGGGCTGATGGATGCGCTTCGTCCGATTCGAGTGGGCGGCGCGAGTGGGTAGGCAGGCTGGCATTTTCCCGTCTCCTCCGGGGCGGCGCGGTCGCGGATCTGGTGGTCCCCCGTCGATGGCGGGGGGTCGGGTCGGCGGCCGTGGGTCACGGCGTGCAGCGGCGGGATGATTCAACGCTCGGTAAATGGATCGTAATGCAGAGTAAAGGGCAGGCATAGACTTTCCCGGCAAATGGGCTAATAAGTAACTCGCACGGGTGAAGTGGCAATTTCATCGGCTTGTCGTACTAATTCCTTCTCGGTCCCGTGTGAACGTGGCGGCGCTGTCGTTGGCCCCGAGATAAGGAAGAAGGTGGGCGGAACATGGCCGCCACCCAGAGGATCACCGCGGGCGCCGTGGCCGCCGCGGCCTGTGCCGCGTCGCTCGCCGGCTGCGCGATCGGTACCGACGGTTCCGAGACGGGGGCACCCGGTCCGCAGAAGGCGAAGCCGGCCCAGGCGCCGCCCAAGAGCGTGGTCCGCCTGATCGGCGACGGCTCCACCTCGTACACCGGGGCGCAGCCGCACCTGCCGAGACCCGAGCGCCTCAAGCCGGGCCAGAAGCCCCCGCAGTTCGTGGTCTTCTCCTGGGACGGCGCGGGTGAGGACGGCCAGCGGCTCTTCTCCCACTTCCGCAAGGTGGCCCGGGCGAACAACGCGACGATGACGTACTTCCTGAGCGGCGTGTACATGCTGCCGGAGGACAAGCGCGACCTCTACCGGCCCCCGCAGCACTCCCCGGGCCGCTCCGACATCGGCTTCAACGACGACGAGGGCATCGCCGCGACCGCGGAGCAGCTACGCCTGGCGTGGCTGGAGGGCAACGAGATCGGCACCCACTTCAACGGCCACTTCTGCGGCAGCGGCGGCGGGGTCGGCGAGTGGTCGGTGGAGGACTGGAAGGACGAGATCTCCCAGGCCAAGCACTTCGTGAAGTCCTGGAAGACCAACACGGGCATGCACAAGGCCGCCCCGCTGCCCTTCGACTACGACAAGGAACTCATCGGGGCCCGCACGCCCTGCCTGGAGGGCCGGAAGAACTTCATGAAGGCCGCCCGCGAGCTGGGCTTCCGCTACGACACCAGCGGCGTCAACGACCAGGTCTGGCCGAAGAAGAAGCAGGGCCTGTGGGACCTGTCGATGCAGCTCGTGCCCTTCCCCGGGCACCGCTACGAGCAGCTCACCATGGACTACAACTTCATGGTCAACCAGTCGGGCGGCACCACCCAGGGCAACCCCGCCCAGTACGAGCGCTGGGGCGACGAGATGCGCGACGGCCTGCTCATGGGCTTCCGCCGGGCCTACGAGGGCAACCGAGCGCCCCTGATCATCGGCAACCACTTCGAGTCCTGGAACGGCGGCACCTACATGCGGGCCGTGGAGGAGACCATCGAGCGGGTGTGCAACAAGCCCGACGTGCGCTGCGTGTCCTTCCGGCAACTCGCCGACTGGCTGGACGCGCAGGACCCGAAGATCTTGGCGAAGCTGCGCACCCTGGGCGTGGGCGAGGCCCCGAAGCAGGACTGGCCGTCCTTCCTGTCCGGCCACCCCGCCCCGGCCCCGAAGGGCGTGCCCGGGGCGCCGGCGGCCAAGCGGTAAGGGCGCTGGTACAAGGAGTCGGACGAGGTCCGGTGTCCGGAGCCCGGTGAGGGCCGTGCTCACACGAGGGTGATGAGGCTTTCGCCGAGTACGAAGGAGGGGTCGACCTGCGCCGCCAGGTCGGCCCCGGTCCGCTCGTTGCCCCAGGACCGGGCGTTCTTCAGGTGGAAGTGCACCATCTGGCGGGTGTAGCGCTCCCAGTCCCGCAGTTCGTACGTGGCGTCGGCGGCCGTTCGCAGCCGGTGCAGGGCGCGACGGTTGACGTCCTCCAGGAGCTCGAACCGGGGCGGCCGGCCCTTCTCCAGCGCCCGCACCCAGTTCGACTGCCCGACCGTCACGAGCAGGTCGTCCCCGACCTCGGCGCGGAGGAAGTCGAGGTCGTCCTGGCCCTGCACCTTGTTGCCGACGACCTTCAGGACGACGCCGTAGTCGGCGGCGTACTCCTTGTACTGGCGATAGACGGAGACCCCCTTCCGGGTCGGCTCGGCGACGAGGAACGTGATGTCGAAACGGGTGAACATGCCGGAGGCGAAGGAGTCCGAGCCCGCCGTCATGTCGACCACGACGTACTCGTCGGGGCCGTCCACCAGGTGGTTCAGGAACAGCTCCACCGCTCCGGTCTTGGAGTGGTAGCAGGAGACCCCGAGGTCGGCGTCCGTGAAGGGGCCCGTGACCATCAAACGGACGGTGTCGCCGTCGAGTTCCACCGGCCGGGCGCAGGCGTCGTAGACCGGATTGTCCTCGCGCACCCGCAGCAGCCGCGAGCCCTCGCCGGGCGGGGTCGTCTTGATCATCGTGTCGGCGGAGGAGAGGCGGGGGTTGGATCCGCGCAGGTGCTCCTTGATGAGCGGCAGCCGATCGCCCATCGCGGGCAGGGCGGCAGCCTCCGCCTCGTCCAGCCCGAGGGCCGGGCCCAGGTGCTGGTTGATGTCGGCGTCGACGGCGACGACGTGCGCGCCGGTGGCCGCGAGATGGCGGATGAACAGGGAGGACAGGGTGGTCTTGCCACTGCCGCCCTTCCCGACGAAAGCAATTTTCATGTTCACCAAGCGTAGTGGCGCCATAGCTGTAAGTGGCAGGCGTCCGTGAAGAAGACCACTCCATCGTGGGGTGCGCGACCGTCTTGCGTAGGGTCGTACTTATGAGTACGACAGGCGCGACCGCCGATCCGCTCGCGGCCCTGGGCTCGCTGCCCGGTGTGGCCGAGTCCGTGGAGTCCGTGCGCAAGGCCGTGGACCGGGTCTACGGACACCGGATCATGCGGCGCCGCAGCAACGCGGTCACTTCCGAGGCGGCCCTGCGCGGCGCCCGTGGTTCGGCGGCACTGTCCGGCGCGGACTGGGCGCTCGAAGAGGTGCGCCGGCGCACCGACTTCAGTGGTGACGACGAGGCGCGCGTCGTGGGCGCGGCGCTGCGGCTGACCGCCGAGGCGGGCCAGTTGCTGTCCATCTGGCGGCAGTCGCCGCTGCGGGTGCTGGCCCGGCTGCATCTGGTGGCGGCCGCCACGAACGGCGACGGGGTGGGCCGTCCGCGGCAGGCGGGCGAGCCCGTCGACGAGCCGCTGGTCGAGCTGCCGCTGCCGGGCGAGGCGGAGGTCTCCGGCCGGCTGGAGGGGCTGTCCGAGCTGATCATCGCGGGCGGTTCGGCCCCCGCGCTGGTCACGGCCGCCGTCGTGCACGGCGAGCTGCTCGCGCTCAGGCCCTTCACCTCCCACAACGGCCTGGTCGCGCGCGCGGCCGAGCGCGTCGTCCTGGTCGGCAGCGGTCTCGACCCGAAGTCCGTCTGCGCGGCCGAGGTGGGCCATGCCGAACTGGGTCGCGCGGCCTACCTGGCGGCCCTCGACGGCTATGTCTCCGGCACTCCGGAGGGCATGAGCGCCTGGATCGCGCACTGCGGCAGGGCGGTCGAGCTGGGGGCGCGCGAGTCGGCGGCGGTGTGCGAGGCGCTTCAGCGTGGGGCGGCGTAGAGGTCCCTGGAAAAGGGTTGCGGCGGTACGAGGATTCGTACCGCCGCTGGCATGTTCACCGGGGTACCAAGCGTCCTCGATATATGCCCATCAGGTCGGGAACTTTGCCCGTCACCTGGTGCGGCTGGCCCGTAATCGACGGGTCGACGTCGCGTGGGTGCCCAGTGTTCATGCTCGGTCCGTGTGGCCAAATGCGATTTAAAGGTGATCCTCTCGGATGTCCTTGGTCCCGCGGGCCGTTAAACCCTTTGTACTCCAGGACCGGAGCAAGCGGAAGCCCTTGCTGTACTTCTTTACTTTTAGGTTCAAATGTGAGCTAAACGGGCGCCGGGATATCGAACAATCCCGTACGGCGGCCCAAGGGCAGGTCAGGCCGTGGCGGACCGGCGCCGGCTGGCGTACCAGACGAGACCCGCGGTGGCCGCCGCCGCTCCTATGGCGGCGACCGCGACGAGCGCCGGGCGGGGCGGTACCGAGAACGCCGGGAACCGCTGCTTGAGCCGGACCGGGCGGTGGAAATCGAGAATCGGCCACCCGCGCGTGACGGCCTCGCGGCGCAGCGCACGATCCGGGTTCACGGCATGGGGGTGGCCGACGGCCATCAGCATCGGCAGGTCGGTCGCCGAGTCGCTGTAGGCGTAGCAGCGCTCCAGGTCGTATCCCTCGGACTCGGCGAGCTCCTTGATCGCCTCGGCCTTCGTCGGACCGTAGGCGTAGTACTCCACCTCGCCCGTGTAGCAGCCGTCGTCGCCCACCACCATGCGGGTCGCGACGACGCGGTCCGCGCCGAGCAGTTCACCGATCGGCTCGACGACCTCGGCGCCCGAGGTGGACACGATCACCACGTCGCGGCCGGCGGTGTGGTGCTCCTCAATGAGGGAGGCGGCCTCGTCGTAGATGATCGGGTCGATGAGGTCGTGGAGGGTCTCGGCGACGATCTCCTTGACCTGTTGGACGTTCCAGCCGCGCACGAGCGCGGAGAGGTACTCGCGGGTCCGCTCCATCTGGTCGTGGTCCATGCCGCCCACGAGGAAGACGAACTGGGCATACGCCGTACGCAAGGCGGCCCTGCGGTTGATCAGCCCGCCTTGGTAGAAGGACTTGCTGAAGGTGAGCGTGCTCGACTTCGCAATGACCGTCTTGTCCAGGTCAAAGAAGGCGGCTGTGCGGGGCAACGAGTGGTTTTCCACAACCCCGAGCATAGGCGCAGCCCATTCGGCGTAAGGTGGGCGCGTGGGTTTGCCTGAGAGGGCTCTCGGGTACACCATGGAAGTCACGGATCGTTCGCGACCGTGCTAACCCGGTCCGACTCCTCCCCCCCCGAGTCGGCCGTGGAGACGACCCCCGCTCTCCCCCCCGGCGGGGGTCGTCGCATGTCCGGATGGGTTTTTCCTCTTCTGCAGGCGGTCGTGAGGCCGAGATGAGGCGGCTGCGGCCGCCTCTTTCGCATACCCATGATCCGTCACTCTGTGTAGCTGTCGCGCTGCTCTGCGGAGGTCGCACAGGGGGTGGTACAGGGGTCACCGGTATGGGTGACGGCGATATTCACAACCGCCGAGTTGTCCACAGTTATCGACCAAGATCCACACGATTTCCGGGATCGCTGCACCGTGATTCCAGCACGCCCCGCTCGGGCCGACTTCATGGCTGGTTCCGATTGGGCGGGCGGGTTTGGCCGGTTCGTATCGGCCGTTCATATGGAGGCCGGTTGCCGGTTCTCCACATGGCTGGGAATCGCGTGACCGCAGGGGCCGCGCGAGCGGAACGACTCGCGGGGTCCGCAGTGGCCGCGCGGGGCGCAGCGAAGGGGGATGGACATCATGGCCGCAGCCGTCACACACGATCCGCCGCCCACCGCCGGAGGGCGGCAGGGCAGGCCGTTGATCGTCACGGAGGACACCGAACTGCTGGACGACCTGCTGCGCCTGTGCGCGGCGGCGGGCGCCACACCCGAGGTCCACCACGGGGTACCGGAGGGCAGGGCCGGCTGGGAGACGGCACCGCTCGTCCTGGTGGGCGACGACGCCGCCCGGCGGGTGCGGGGGACCGCGCGCAGGGACGGCGTGGTGCTGGTCGGCCGTGACCAGGACGACTCCGGGATCTGGCGGCGGGCCGTCGAGATCGGCGCCGACCACGTCCTGATGCTGCCCGACGGCGAACAGTGGCTGGTCGACCGCATCGCCGACGTGGCCGAGGGCGTCGGCAGGCCCGCGCTGACCGTCGGCGTCATCGGCGGCCGCGGCGGGGCCGGGGCGTCCACGCTGGCCTGCGCCCTCGCCGTCACCTCCGCGCGCGAAGGGCTGCGCACGCTCCTCGTGGACGCCGACCCGCTCGGGGGCGGTCTCGACGTCCTGCTCGGCGGGGAGACGGCCGAGGGGCTGCGCTGGCCCGCGTTCGCCGCCTCTCGCGGACGGGTCGGCGGCGGAGCCCTGGAGGAGTCCCTGCCGCGGCTGCACGAGCTGCGGGTGCTCAGCTGGGACCGCGGTGACTGTGTCGCCGTCCCGCCCCAGGCGGTCCGTGCGGTGCTCGCCGCGGCCCGGCGCCGGGGCGGCACGGTCGTCGTCGACCTGCCCCGCCGTATGGACAACGGAGTCGCCGAGGTCCTCGCCCAGGTCGACGTGGGGCTGCTCGTGGTCCCCGCGGAACTGCGTGCCGTCGCCGCGGCAGGCCGTATGGCGTCCGCCGTCGGCATGGTCCTGCGCGACCTGCGGGTGGTGGTGCGCGGGCCGTACGCCCCCGGACTCGACGACCGCGAGGTGGCCCGACTGCTCGGGCTGCCGCTGGCCGGCGAGATGCCCGTGGAGACCGCCCTGCTGCGTCCGCACGGCGGCAAGGAACCTCCCGCCTCGGCCCCGCGCGGACCCCTCGCGCGCTTCTGCAAGGAGTTCTGGGAGCGGGCGTTGCTGGAGGCGAGGGCGGCGTGAGGACGAGCACAGGGGTTGGTGCAGGACGGGGGACGACCTCGGCGGGGTTGCTCGACGGGGTGCGGCAGTGGCTGGCCGAGAGCGGGGCCGAGGCGACGCCCGCGCGCGTGGCGCAGGCGCTGCGGGAACAGGGGCGGGTCCTCGGGGACGCCGAAGTACTCGGCGCGGCCGAGCAGTTGCGGTCCGAGCTGGTCGGCAGCGGCCCGCTGGAACCGCTGCTCGCCGATCCGTCGGTGACCGATGTGCTGGTCTCGGCCCCGGACCGGGTCTGGGTGGACCGGGGCGGCGGACTGGAGTTGACCGCGGTCTCCTTCCCGGACGCCGCAGCGGTACGGCGGCTCGCGCAGCGTCTGGCCGCGGTGGCCGGACGGCGCCTGGACGACGCGCGGCCCTGGGTGGACGCCCGGCTGCCCGACGGGACCCGGCTCCACGCGGTGCTGCCTCCGGTGGCCGTCGGCTGCACCTGCCTGTCGCTGCGCGTCGTCCGGCCGCGGGCGTTCACGCTCGACGAACTGGTGGCGGCGGGGACCGTGCCGCCGGGCGGGGACCGGGTGCTGCGGGCGTTGCTGGAGGCACGGCTGTCCTTCCTGATCAGCGGCGGCACCGGCACCGGCAAGACGACCTTGCTGAGCGCGCTGCTGGGGCTCGTCGGGCCGGACGAGCGGATCGTGCTCGCCGAGGACTCGGCGGAGCTCAGGCCCGACCACCCGCACGTCGTACGGCTGGAGAGCAGGCCCGCCAACCAGGAGGGCGCAGGACTGGTCACCCTCCAGGACCTTGTCCGGCAGGCGCTGCGGATGCGACCGGACCGGCTGGTCGTGGGTGAGGTGCGCGGGCCCGAAGTGGTCTCCCTGCTGGCCGCGTTGAACACCGGCCACGAGGGCGGCTGCGGCACCGTCCACGCGAACGCGGCGGCCGATGTGCCGGCCCGGCTGGAGGCCCTGGGCACGGCCGCGGGCCTCGACCGGGCCGCGCTGCACAGCCAGGTGGCGGCGGCCCTGGCGGTCGTCCTGCATCTGGTGCGTGACCGGGCCGGACGGCGGCGGATCGCCGAGGTGCATGTGCTGGAGCGGGATCCGTCGGGTCTGGTCCGGACGGTGCCCGCCTTGCGGTGGGGCGCGCGGGCGTTCGTCTCCGAGCGGGGGTGGGAGCGGCTGCGGGGGCTGCTGCGCACCGACACCGACTTCTTGGACGGGGGGCGGCGCGATGAGCGGGGCGAGTGAGATGTCGATGGGGGCGGCCGCGGTGTGCGTGGGAGCCGCCGTCTGGCTGCTGGGCGGACGGCACTCCGGGGCGCGGCGGGCGCAGTTGCTGCTCGCGGGCGGCGGGGTGGTGGGCGCCGGGCCGCCGCCCTGGCGGCACCTGGTCGGGGAGCTGCGGAGGATCCGGGGGCGACTGCGGGCCGAGTGGTGGTCGGCGGCGGCCGGGCTGGTGCTGGCCGTGCTCGGCGCCTCGGTCCTGCCGGCCGTCGCGGGGCTGGCCGGGGTGCCGCTGCTGCGGCGCGTGCGGCTGGCCCGGGAGGCGAGACGGGCGCGGGAACGGCGCGGGGACGCGGTCATCGCGCTGTGCGCGGCACTCGCCGGGGAGGTGCGCGCCGGACGGCAGCCGGGTGAGGCGCTGCTGTCGGCCGCCCGGGACTCCGGCGGGCTCGGTGACGTACAAGCGGCCGTGCTGGCCGCGGCCCGGTTCGGCGGCGATGTGCCGGGTGCGCTCGCGACGGCCGCGCGGGAGCCGGGCGCCGAGGGACTGCTGGGCCTCGCCGCGTGCTGGCGGGTGGCCGTGGACCAGGGCGCCGGCCTCGCGGCCGGACTCGACCGGCTCGAAGGAGCCCTGCGCGTCGAGCGGGACCAGCGTGCGGATCTGCGCGCCCAGTTGGCGGGTGCGCGGTCGACGGCGGTGATGCTCGCGGGGCTGCCGGTCCTGGGCCTGGCCCTGGGCACGGCTCTGGGCGCCGATCCGCTGCACGTGCTGCTGCACACCGGTGCGGGGGTCGGCTGCCTGCTCGTGGGTGGGGTGCTGGAGGGGCTGGGGGTGTGGTGGGCGGCGCGGATCGTGCGGGGGGCCGAGGAGGTGTGACGGGCGGGCGGGGAGCGGGGGTGGGCGTGCGGGGGTGGGCGTGCGTGTGGGCGTCGGCGGAGTCGGTTCGGGTCCGGCTCGGGTTCCGGTTCGGTTCGGTTCGGTTCGGTTCGGTTCGGTTCGGTTCGTGGCAGGAGGCGGTGTGAACGGGGAAGTTGTCCACAGGCTGGGGGTTGTTCTGGGGGCGGTGCTCGTCCTCGGGTGGTTGGTGCGCCGGGTGGCGGAGGCGCGGGGCGAACGGAGGATACGGCGGCGGCTGGCCGCGGTGGTGGCGGTCGCGGAGGTGCATCGGGCCGGTCCGCGCTTCGAGGTGCGGGAGCTCGTCCGGCGGTGGCTGCCGGTGGTGTGCGTGGCGGCTGCCGTGTGGATGCTCGTCGGCGGTGTCATCGGCGCGGTGGTCGGACCGGTTGTCGCGGCGGGCCTGTGGCGGTGGCACCTTCGGCAGGCGGTGACCGGAGCCGCTCGGGAGACCGAGGCCCGTGAGGCCGCTCGGCAACTGCCGCTCGCCGCCGATCTGCTGGCCGCCTGCATCACGGTTGGCGCAGGGCCGGTGATCGCGGCGCAAGCCGTCGGTGAGGCTCTCGGCGGCTCGGTCGGCGAAGGGCTGGCGCGCGGCGCAGCGGAGGTACGGCTGGGCGGCGAACCGGGAGAGGCGTGGCGACGGCTCGCCGCGACACCGGGGGCGGGCGACCTGGCGCGGCTGCTGGAACGAGCCGATGTCTCCGGGCTGCCCGCGGCCGGGCCCGTCGCCCGGCTCGCCTCCGACGCCCGCGCCGCGTGGGCACGCGACGCGACGGCACGGGCACGGCGGGCGGCCGTGATGGTCACCGCGCCGGTGGGGCTGTGCTTCCTGCCCGCCTTCATCACGGTCGGTGTGGTGCCCGTGGTGATCGGGCTGGCGGGGGGAGCGCTGGGAGGCGGAGGGGGTGGTGGATGACGGGGGTGGGTCGGTCGGGAGTGCGTCGGTCGGCAGGGAGTCGGTCGAGCAAGTGGTCAATCAACGGAACGGAAACCCACGGGGGTTGAGATGAGCAGGGCGATGAACGAAGCGATGCGCACGGCGACGAACAGGGCAAGGAACAGGGCGACGAACACCGCGATGTACAAGGCGGGATGGGCGCGGCTGCGTGCGCTGGTATGGGCGGTGTTCGGGGTGCGTGCGGCCCGGAAGGACGCGGGGATGGTCACGTCCGAGTACGCCATGGGAATCGTCGCGGCGGTGGCGTTCGCGGTGGTCCTGTACAAGGTCGTGACGAGCGGTCAGGTCAGCGCGGAGCTGCAGGGCATCGTGAAGCGGGCGCTCGATGCGGGCGTGTGAGCGGGGGAGAGGGGGCGGCGCGGGCCTGGGACGGGGATCGCGTCACCGCTCGGACTCCGGGTTCGTCACGATGGAGTCTGCCATGGTGCTGCCCGCGCTGGTGATGGTCGCGACGGCCTTGGTGTGGACGCTGTTGGTGGTGGCCGCGCAGATCCAGTGCGTGGACGCGGCGAGGACCGGGGCCCGCGCGGCGGCCCGGCAGGATCCCGACGGTGCGGTCGTCGCGGTGGCCCGAGGGACGGCACCGCGGGGCGCGAAGGTCACCGTCGTCCGGGAGGGCGGCCAGGTCCGGGTCGCTGTGCAGGCGAAGCCCCCGCTTCTGCACGGCCTGCCGTTCGAGGTACGGGAGGAGGCCGTGGCCTCCGTCGAGGCGGCGCCCCGGACCGCGGGTGAGACCCCGGAGGGGGTCGGATGAGGGCCGGTTGGAAGAAGGCGCGCTGGAGGAGGGCCGGTTGGCGGAGGGACGACTCCTCGGACCGTGGGTCCGCCACCGTCTGGAGTCTCGGGGTGATCGCCGTCTTCGGCGTGGTGTTCGTCGTCGTCCTCGCCCTCGGGCAGGCCGTGGTGAACCGGCATCGCGCCGCCGGCGGTGCCGACCTCGCGGCCCTCGCCGCGGCGGACCACTGGGCGGACGGCACCACGGGGGCCTGCGCCCGGGCGGACCGGGTGGCGCGGGCTCAGGGGACCCGGCTCGTGCGGTGCGTGCTCGTCGGCGAGACCTCCGACGTGACGGCGGCGGCGGGAGGGGGACCGTTCGTGACGGAGGTCAGGGCCCGGGCGGGACCTCCGGGGCCGGACTCGGACTTGGCGTCGAACTCGGCCCAGGCGTCGGACTCGATCCCCGGGCAGGGCTCGGTCCCGGCGCAGGACCCGCTCCCGGCGCCGGAGCCGTCTCCGGCGGACGCCCCGGCCGCTGCACCGGCTCCCGCGCGGGTTCCCGCTCCGGCTCCGGTTCCTCCCTGACCTGCTCTCCCGGCCTCTCCTCCGGCATTTCCCCCGGCTTCTCCCCCGGAGCCCCCCGCAACAACACCGTGAGCAGCCGTACCGCGCCCCTCTTGTGCAACGGGTCGTTGCCGTTGCCGCACTTGGGGGACTGGATGCAGGACGGGCAGCCGGCGTCGCACTCGCAGGAGGCGATGGCCTCTCGGGTGGCGGTGAGCCACTCGCGGGCGGTGTGGAAGGCCCGTTCGGCGAAGCCCGCGCCGCCGGGGTGGCCGTCGTAGACGAAGACGGTGGGCAGCAGCGTGTCGGGGTGGAGGGGGATCGACACCCCGCCGATGTCCCAGCGGTCGCAGGTGGCGAAGAGGGGCAGCAGGCCGATCGAGGCGTGTTCGGCGGCGTGCAGGGCGCCGCCGAGGATCTCCGGGTTGATCCGGGCGGCGTCGAGCTGGTCCTCGGTGACCGTCCACCACACGGCGCGTGTGCGGAGCGTACGAGGAGGGAGGTCGAGTTTCGTCTCGCCCAGTACCTCGCCGGTGATGAGCCGGCGGCGCAGGAAGGAGACCACTTGGTTGGTGACCTCGACGGAGCCGTAGCAGAGGCGTCCGTCGCCCCAGGGGACCTCGATGTCCGTCTCCAGGATGGAGATCGAGGTCGTGTCGCGGGCGATCGTCGAGTACGAAGGGCTCGCCTCCTCGACCAGGGCGACGGAGTCCTCCACATCGAGGGAGCGGACGAGATAGGTACGGCCCTGGTGGAGGTGGACCGCGCCCTCGTGGACGGAGGTGTGGGCGGCGCCGGCGTCGACCGTGCCCAGCAGCCGGCCCGTGCCGGTCTCGACGACCTGGACCGGTCGGCCGCCCTCGCCGCGGATGTCGGTGAGGTCGGCGGCCCGTTCCCGGCGGGTCCAGTGCCAGGCCCTGGTCCGGCGACGCAGCAGCTTCGCGGCCTCCAGCTGGGGGAGCAGTTCCTCGCAGGCCGGGCCGAACAGCTCCAAGTCCTCATCGGTGAGGGGTAGTTCGGCGGCAGCCGCGCACAGGTGCGGAGCCAGGACGTAGGGGTTGTCGGGGTCCAGGACCGTGGACTCCACGGGCTGCTGGAACAGCGCCTCGGGGTGGTGGACGAGGAAGGTGTCCAGGGGGTCGTCGCGGGCGACCAGGATGGCGAGGGCGCCCTGTCCGGCCCGTCCGGCGCGGCCGGCCTGCTGCCACAGGGACGCGCGCGTGCCCGGGTAGCCGGCGATCACCACGGCGTCCAACCCCGACACGTCGATGCCGAGTTCCAGCGCGGTCGTCGCGGCGAGGCCGAGGAGTTCGCCGGAATGGAGGGCCTGTTCGAGGGCGCGGCGCTCCTCGGGGAGGTAGCCGCCGCGGTAGGCCGCCACGCGCCGGGCCAGGGAGCGGTCGACCTCGGCGAGGCGTTCCTGGGCGATCACCGAGATCAGCTCGGCGCCGCGCCGGGAGCGGACGAAGGCCACCGACCGGACGCCCTGCACGGCGAGGTCGGTCAGCAGATCGGCCGTCTCGGCGGTGGCCGTACGGCGGACCGGGGCGCCCTTCTCGCCCTGCATCTCGGTGAGCGGGGGCTCCCAGAGGGCGAACACCAGTTCACCGCGGGGCGAGGCGTCGTCGGCCACCTCGACCACCGGGAGGCCGGTGAGACGGCCCGCGGCGACCGAGGGCCGCGCGGCGGTCGCGGAGGCCAGCAGGAAGACGGGAGAGGCGCCGTAGCGGGCACACAGGCGGCGCAGACGGCGCAGCACCTGGGCGACGTGGGAGCCGAAGACGCCGCGATAGGTGTGGCATTCGTCGATGACGACGTACTTCAAAGAGCGCAGGAAGGACGACCAGCGGGGGTGGGACGGGAGTATGCCCCGGTGCAGCATGTCGGGGTTGGTCAGGACGTAGTTGGCGTACTGGCGGACCCACTCGCGTTCCTCGACCGGGGTGTCGCCGTCGTACACGGCGGGGCGCACCGCGGTGCCCAGAGGTTGTGAAAGTTCCTTCACGGAACGGCACTGGTCCGCCGCCAGCGCCTTGGTGGGGGCCAGGTAGAGGGCGGTGGCGCCGCGGCCGTTGGGCGCCTCGGAGCCGTCCAGGAGGGTCGACAGGACCGGGACGAGGTAGGCCAGGGACTTGCCGGAGGCGGTTCCGGTGGCGACGACCACCGAGTCGCCGTCCAGGGCGTGCTCGGCCGCGAGGGCCTGATGGGCCCAGGGATGCGCGATACCGCATGCCTGCACGGCGGCGATGACCTCGGCTCGGATCCGGTCCGGCCAGACGGCATGGCGGCCCTCGCGCGGGGGCAAGTGCTCCGTATGAGTGATGCGCGAAGCCCGGCTCGGCCCCGCGGCGAGCCGGTCGAGGACCGTGCTCGGTGCGAGGCGGGACACGGGGTCCGCCGAGGGCTGATCGGATCGGTGATTCTTGGCCATCGGCACCGAGTGTGTCACCGGCGTGACGGACAATGGGACCAAGGCGTCGTGCACGCCTGCCGGTAAGTGATTGAATGCCATCGCGGCTGGCGAACCGTCCTGGGGGCTTCAAGCCGAGGTGTCCCGAGGGGCGACCGCTCGATAGCAAGGTGCTGGAGGATCCGTGGACCTGTCCCTGTCGACCGAGACCATCGGCGATCGCACGATCGTCAGGGTCGGTGGCGAAATCGACGTATATACCGCGCCCAAGCTGCGCGAGCAGCTGGTCGAGCTGGTGAATGACGGCAGTTTCCACCTTGTCGTCGACATGGAGGGCGTGGACTTCCTCGACTCCACCGGTCTCGGCGTCCTGGTCGGCGGACTGAAGCGGGTGCGCGCCCATGAGGGCTCGCTGCGCCTGGTCTGCAACCAGGAGCGCATTCTGAAGATTTTCCGTATCACCGGCCTCACCAAGGTGTTCCCGATCCACACCTCGGTCGAGGAAGCGGTTGCGGCAACCGACTGACCACCGCTCCGGGCGTGGCGCAAGGGTCCACGCCCGGACGGCCGACGTTGAAACAAGGGGGTCCGGGCTTTCGGCAGCCCGGTCCCCCGACCGCACGCCCGTAGTACCGAGGGGGATGCATGGCCACCGTTGAACTCCGTTTCAGCGCGCTGCCCGAGCACGTCAGGACCGCCCGACTGGTGGCGGCAGCGGTGGCGCGCAGGGCCGGGGTGGACGAGGCTGTCCTCGACGAGGTCAGGCTCGCCGTCGGTGAGGCCTGCACCCGTGCCGTCGGACTGCACCAGAACGGCGGCATCACCGCGCCGGTGAAGGTGCTGCTGATCGAGGAGGAGAAGCAGTTCTCCATCGAGGTCGGCGACGAAGCGCCGCGTCATGCCCCCGGCGACCGGGCCCCCGGTGCCGCGGGCGAGGACCCGGACGCGGAGATGGAGGAGGACGAGATGGGTCTCGCCGTCATCAGCGGACTCGTCGACGACGTGGAGGTCACGGCAGGGGAACACGGCGGGTCGATCCGGATGACCTGGCCGACCACACCGCCGGTCGCGGTGCTTCCCTGAGGCTGTACCTTCCGTCTCCCGTCGCTTGCGAGGGCCCCTGCTCAGCAGGGGCCCTCGTTGCATTTTCAAGAGCATTTTGAATTCGTGAAGGAATTCACGATCAATTTCTGATCAGTTGATCAGCCGATCGGGTGAAAATGCGTTCGAGGCGTTACCGGGATGCCCGCCGGTCTGATCTCCGATCTGATCTCCGGTCTGTCCGCAGGGTGTGGCAGATTCCGTTTACCGCGTACTGTTTTGATCAGGAACAGATCTCTAGACTCCGTCCACATCTTGAGCTCAGCCCAAGCGTCAAGGAGGACGAATGGCGGGGCTTTCTTCCCCAGATCAGCTTGACCACTCCACAGCCCTCGCGGCAGCGGTACTGACCGACGGCAACCGGGTCATGGTGTCGGTGATCGGCGTCGTGGCCCTGGCCGCCCTGGTGGTGGCCGGAGTCCTGGTACGCCAGGTACTCGCGGCGGGCGAGGGCACCGACAGCATGAAGAAGATCGCGACCGCGATCCAGGAAGGCGCGAACGCCTATCTGGCACGGCAGTTGCGCACGCTCGGCGTATTCGCCGTCGTCGTGTTCTTCCTGCTCATGGTGCTGCCCGCGGACGACTGGAATCAGCGCATCGGCCGATCGGTGTTCTTCTTGATCGGCGCGGCGTTCTCGGCGGCCACCGGTTATATCGGCATGTGGCTCGCCGTACGGAGCAATGTGCGCGTCGCCGCCGCCGCACGCGAGGCGACTCCGGCGGAAGGTGAACCGGAAAAAGATCTCACCGCCGTCTCGCACAAAGCGATGAAGATCGCATTTCGCACGGGCGGCGTCGTCGGCATGTTCACGGTGGGGCTCGGTCTGCTGGGCGCCTCCTGCGTGGTGCTGGTGTACGCGGCCGACGCGCCGAAGGTCCTGGAGGGCTTCGGTCTCGGCGCGGCGCTCATCGCGATGTTCATGAGGGTCGGCGGCGGCATCTTCACCAAGGCCGCCGACGTCGGCGCCGACCTGGTCGGCAAGGTCGAGCAGGGCATTCCGGAGGACGATCCGCGCAATGCCGCGACCATCGCCGACAACGTGGGCGACAACGTCGGCGACTGCGCGGGCATGGCGGCCGACCTCTTCGAGTCGTACGCCGTGACGCTCGTCGCCGCGCTGATCCTCGGCAAGGCGGCCTTCGGCGACTTCGGGCTCGCGTTCCCGCTGCTCGTCCCCGCGATCGGTGTGGTCACCGCGATGATCGGCATCTTCGCCGTGGCACCGCGCCGCAGTGACCGCAGCGGCATGTCGGCGATCAACCGCGGGTTCTTCATCTCCGCGGCGATCTCGCTGGTGCTGGTGGCGGTCGCGGTCTTCGTCTATCTGCCGTCGTCGTACGCGGACCTCGACGGCGTCACGGACCGGGACATCATCGGGCACGCCGGCGACCCGCGGGTCCTCGCGCTCGTCGCCGTGGCGATCGGCATCCTGCTCGCCGCCGTCATCCAGCAGTTGACCGGGTACTTCACGGAGACCAACCGCCGTCCGGTCAAGGACATCGGCAAGAGCTCGCTCACCGGCCCGGCCACCGTTGTCCTCGCCGGTATCTCCGTCGGCCTCGAATCGGCCGTCTACACCGCCCTGTTGATCGGCCTCGGTGTCTACGGGGCGTTCCTGCTCGGCGGTACGTCCATCATGCTGGCGCTGTTCGCGGTGGCGCTGGCCGGCACCGGCCTGCTCACCACGGTCGGCGTGATCGTCGCGATGGACACCTTCGGGCCCGTCTCCGACAACGCGCAGGGCATCGCCGAGATGTCCGGCGACGTCGAGGGCGCGGGCGCGCAGGTGCTCACCAACCTGGACGCGGTGGGCAACACCACCAAGGCCATCACCAAGGGCATCGCCATCGCCACCGCCGTCCTGGCGGCGGCGGCGCTCTTCGGGTCGTACCGTGACGCGATTCTCACGGGCGCGCGGGACGTCGGCGAGAAGGTGTCCGGCGACGGCGCGCCCATGAGTCTGATGATGGACATCTCCCAGCCCAACAACCTCGTCGGGCTCATCGCGGGCGCGGCGGTCGTCTTCCTCTTCTCGGGGCTCGCCATCAACGCCGTGTCGCGGTCGGCGGGTTCCGTGGTCTACGAGGTGCGGCGGCAGTTCCGCGAGCATCCCGGGATCATGGACTACAGCGAGAAACCGGAGTACGGCAAGGTCGTCGACATCTGTACGAGGGACGCGCTCCGGGAACTCGCCACGCCCGGGCTGCTCGCCGTGATGGCGCCGATCTTCATCGGGTTCACGCTCGGCGTGGGCGCGCTCGGCTCGTATCTCGCGGGCGCGATCGGTGCGGGCACGCTGATGGCGGTGTTCCTGGCGAACTCCGGTGGCGCCTGGGACAACGCCAAGAAGCTCGTCGAGGACGGCCACCACGGCGGCAAGGGCAGCGAGGCCCACGCCGCCACGGTGATCGGCGACACGGTCGGCGACCCCTTCAAGGACACCGCGGGTCCGGCGATCAACCCCCTGCTGAAGGTGATGAACCTGGTGGCGCTGCTCATCGCGCCCGCGGTCATCAAGTTCAGCTACGGCGACGACGAGAACCTCGGTGTGCGGATCACCATCGCCGTGCTGGCGTTCCTGGTGATCGCCGGCGCGGTCTACGTCTCCAAACGGCGCGGGATCGCCATGGGTGACGAAGACAACGCCGACCGGAAGTCCAAGTCGGCCGATCCGGCAGTGGTTTCGTAGGCGGGTTCTTCCGAGGCCCAGTTCAAGGGGCGGGCGGGCGGCGCGAATTGACGCGCCGCCCGCCCGCCTTGTGCGTGTGCGCGCCCTGGCCGTGAGCCTTCTCTCTCTTGGTGCAAATGGCTTCAATGATGGGCATAAGGGATGCTCGGCGTGAGGGTGTCGTCCCCTTGGCGTGTATGTTCCGGGGCCGAGAGCCATGGAAGGGACCAATCCGGTGAACAAGAAGCTCGCGGCCGCACTGTCCGGCGGTGCGGTACTGGTACTGGCGCTGTCCGGATGCAGCAGTGACGACAGCAGCGAAAAGCTGAACTCCTGGGCCAAGGACGTCTGCGACGCCGTACAGCCGCAGGCCAAGAAGATCGCGGCCGCCAACGCCGCGATCCAGAAGGAGACCTCGGACAACAGCACGCCGGACCAGGTCCAGAAGACCGACGCGCAGGCCTTCCAGGACATGTCGGACGCCTACAAGGCGATCGGGGCCGCCGTGACCAAGGCCGGGGCGCCGGACGTCGAGAACGGCGAGAAGAAGCAGCAGGACGCGGTCAAGGAGCTCAACGGGCTGTCCACGTCGTACGCCTCCCTCAAGGCGCAGGTCGACAAGCTCGACACCAAGGACCAGGCGAAGTTCGCGGACGGCCTCAAGGACATCGCGACCTCGCTGGACAAGCTGAGCCAGACCGGGAACGACGCCCTGAAGACCCTGGAGGAGGGTGACGTCGGCAAGGCGATGGCCAAGCAGGAGAGCTGCAAGTCGGCCTCCTCCACGCCGTCGGCGACCACCGGCTGAGGCGGCGCGCCTGCACCGGCTGAGGCGGCGCGCCTGCACCGGCTGAGGCGGCGCGGCTCCACCGTCCCGGGCCGGCCGGCGGGCCGAGCGCTCCGGCCGGTCCGCGGGTCACAATGGGGGCGTGAGTGACACCGGCCTGCACGCCCTGCCCGCTTCCGACCGCCCCGACGTCAGCGCCCGGCTGAGGGACGCCCTGCTCGGGGCGTCCTTCACCGCCGACGGGCTGCTCGACCTCCTCGGCGCGCCCGCGTACGCGGCGCTCGCCCGGAGCGAGACCGTGCCCGCGCTCCGGGCGACCCGCGGGGACACGCCGCTGGAGACGCTCGTACGGCTGTTCCTGCTGCAGCAGCCCGTGCCGCACGCGCGCGTGGCGGACGTTCTGCCGGTCGCCGCGTGCCTGGAGACCGGGTGGCTGGTTCCGGCCGGCGCCGACGAGGTGGCGGCGGCCGTGGACGTACGGCCGTACGGCGGACCCGGTGGCGAGGACTGGTTCATCGTGTCCGACCTGGGGTGCGCGGTCGGCGGCGCCGGCGGCATCGGCAGCCGCGACGAGGGCGTCGTCCTCGGCGTCGGCGGCGCCTCCACGACCCTGGCCGGCATCACCGTCCGTACGCCCGTCTCGGCCGCCCTCGACCTGGGCGCCGGCTCGGGGATCCAGGCGCTGCACGCCGCCCAGCACGCCACCCGGGTGACGGCGACCGACCTCAACCCGCGTGCCCTGCACATCACCGCGCTCACCCTGGCCCTGTCCGGCGCTCCCGCCGCCGACCTGCGCGAGGGCTCGCTGTTCGAGCCGGTCCGGGACGACGAGACGTACGACCTGATCGTGTCCAACCCGCCGTTCGTGATCTCGCCGGGTGCGCGGCTGACGTACCGGGACGGGGGCATGGGCGGGGACGATCTGTGCCGCTCGCTCGTTCAGGGGGCGGGGGAGCGACTGGTCGAAGGCGGGTTCGCGCAGTTCCTCGCCAACTGGCAGCACGTGGAAGGAGAGGACTGGCAGGACAGGCTCAGGTCCTGGGTGCCGCGCGGCTGCGACGCGTGGATCGTGCAGCGCGAGGTGCAGGACGTCACGCAGTACGCCGAGCTGTGGCTGCGGGACTCCGGCGACCACCGCGGTGACGTGAGCGAGTACCAGGCGCGCTACGACGCCTGGCTGGACGAGTTCGAGGCGCGCAAGGTGAAGGCGGTCGGCTTCGGCTGGATCACCCTGCGGAAGACCGGCGCCGCCGTGCCCTCCGTCACCGTGGAGGAGTGGCCGCATCCGGTCGAGCAGCCGCTCGGGGACGCGGTGCGGGCGCACTTCGAGCGCCTCGACTACCTGCGGGCGCACGACGACGCGTCGCTGCTCGAAGCGCACTTCAGGCTCGTTACCGAGGTCGTCCAGGAGCAGGTCGGGCTGCCCGGCGCCGAGGACCCGGAGCATGTGGTGCTGCGTCAGAACCGCGGGATGCGCCGGGCCACCAAGGTGGACACCGTCGGCGCGGGCTTCGCGGGCGTGTGCGACGGCTCGCTGAGCGCCGGCCGCATTCTGGACGCGATCGCCCAACTGGTCGGCGAGGATCCGGTGCTGCTGCGGGACCGTACGCCGGCGCAGATCCGGCTGCTGGTGGAACAGGGGTTCATCGAGCCGGCGTGACCTCGCCGAGGTGGGGGCAGGGTCGTCGACGGCCGGTACCGGCTGCCGCGGGCCCTGGGCGCGGGTGGCATGGGCCGGGTGCGGCTCGCGCATGGCCCGCGCATGACTCACGCATGACTCGCGCACGACGAGGAACTGGCCCGCGAAGTCGCGCTGAAGGAGATCGCGCTTCCGGACGGGGCGATGGACGCGGGCCAGCCCGCACACCGCGTCGCGCGTGCCCGCGCCCCCGCTCGCAGCGAGGCCCGGCACGCGGCACGGCTGCGCGGCCATCCGCATGGGGCGACGGTGCACGACGTGGAGGTGCACGAGCGGCTGCCGTGGATCGTCATGGAGTACGTCCCGGACGCGCTCGGCCTCCAGGTCGTCGTACGGCGTCCGGGGCCGCTGCCGCCGTCCGAGGTGGCGCGGATCGGACTCGCCGTCCTCGACGCGCTCACGCCGGGACACCGCGTCGGCATCCTTCACCGGGATGTGAAACCGGCCAACATCCCTCCATTCCTCTGGCACCGGCCTCCTCGGGCGACCCCTGCGCGCGCGTGCTGCTCACCGACTACGGCATCGCACTGCGGCCCGAGTCCCACGAGCCCCGGCTCACCGCCACCGCCGGCATCCTCGGCACGCCCGGTTCTGTCTCGTACTCGGCCGCCATGCCGCGACAGGCGGCGAAGCGGGCCGCTTCCGCGACGCCGGCACGAATATGGGGGTGGGCCGGATGAGCGTCGGCGACTGCTGGGACTACGAGGAGGCGCCCCCGGACATGAGCTACGAGAAGGGCTTCACCAAGGCCGTATGCACCATGAGATGCACCGTGAGCCGGGCCGACAACGGTAGGACGACCGGAAATACACGTGCGCCCGGCTCGGTCCGAGGCGCCTCTGGCCGAGCCGCGCGGGATGCTCCCGGGGCGGAACGGGGGAGTCCGCGACCTTGTCGATCCCCCGTTCACCCAGGGTTCTCCTGGGCGCCGCCCACGCGTGTCAGCCTCCACGCACTGGACACTCGCGGTCGGAGAGCGAAGGGGCGGCACAGGCCATGGAGAGCGGACCGGCGATCTTCGCGGGCGTGGTGTTCTCCCTGTTCGGGGGCGGCCTGCTGGTGTGGACGGTGATCCGTGTACGACACCGCCAACCGGTGGCCCTCGGTGTGAGCCCTGTCGCATCCGCGACCCTCGCGACCCTCTTCGCGCTGCTCGCCCTCGCCCTCGGAACGTGGTGCTTCAGCCGCCTGTGAAACCCCCTACGGGGGTCACGGCGAGGCGGACGCGCCGGTAACTGGGAGATCACCCTCCGGATGGGCGCGAAAAGGCCGGTGGGTACTCCGGGCGGCAGGAATGGCGGTAGTCGGGTTACCGTTCGAGTGGCCGTTGCGGGCTTTTCCCGTTTGACACGGGGGCGGGATGTACCGTCACACTCCGCAGCGTCAGCATGACCCGACCCCGGGATCCAAGGCCTGGGGAGAGATCCCAGCGTCGACCGGAGAGAAGAGCGAAGTTGTCCCCGACCAGCGAGACCGCACAGGGCGGCCGCCGACTCGTCATCGTCGAGTCGCCTGCCAAGGCGAAGACGATCAAGGGCTATCTCGGCCCCGGATACGTCGTCGAGGCGAGCGTCGGGCACATCCGCGACCTCCCCAACGGCGCCGCCGAGGTACCCGAGAAGTACACCGGCGAGGTCCGTCGCCTCGGTGTGGACGTCGAACACGACTTCCAGCCGATCTATGTCGTCAACGCTGACAAGCGGGCCCAGGTCAAGAAGCTCAAGGACCTGCTGCGCGACTCCGACGAGCTCTTCCTCGCCACCGATGAGGACCGCGAGGGCGAGGCCATCGCATGGCACCTCCTGGAGGTGCTCAAGCCCAAGGTCCCGGTCAAGCGGATGGTCTTCCACGAGATCACCAAGGACGCGATCCGCGAGGCCGTCGCCAACCCGCGCGACCTCAACCAGCGCATGGTCGACGCCCAGGAGACCCGCCGTATCCTCGACCGCCTCTACGGCTACGAGGTCTCGCCGGTCCTGTGGAAGAAGGTCATGCCGCGGCTGTCCGCGGGCCGTGTCCAGTCCGTCGCCACCCGGCTCGTCGTGGAGCGGGAACGCGACCGCATCGCGTTTCGTTCCGCCGAGTACTGGGACCTGACGGGCACCTTCGCGACCGGCCGCGCGGGGGACCCCTCGGACCCGTCGTCGCTGATCGCCCGCCTCCAGAGCGTCGACGGCAGGCGCGTCGCGCAGGGCCGCGACTTCGACTCCCTGGGACAGCTCAAGAGCGCGAACACCCTCCACCTCGACGAGGCGAACGCCCGCGCCCTGGCCGCCGCCCTGGAGCAGACGCGGTTCGCGGTCCGCTCGGTCGAGTCCAAGCCGTACCGCCGCTCGCCGTACGCCCCGTTCCGTACGACGACCCTCCAGCAGGAGGCCAGCCGCAAGCTCGGCTTCGGCGCGAAGGCGACCATGCAGGTCGCCCAGAAGCTGTACGAGAACGGCTACATCACGTACATGCGTACCGACTCCACGACGCTCAGCGACACCGCCGTCGCCGCCGCTCGTGCCCAGGTCACGCAGTTGTACGGCGCCGACTACCTGCCCTCCTCCCCGCGTACCTACGCCGGGAAGGTGAAGAACGCGCAGGAGGCGCACGAGGCGATCCGCCCCTCGGGTGATCGTTTCCGCACGCCCGCCGAGACCGGCCTGACCGGCGACCAGTTCCGGCTCTACGAGCTGATCTGGAAGCGGACCGTCGCCTCGCAGATGAAGGACGCGACCGGCAACTCCGTGACGGTGAAGATCGGCGGCACCGCCGCCGACGGCCGGGACGTCGAGTTCAGCGCCTCCGGCAAGACGATCACCTTCCACGGCTTCCTCAAGGCGTACGTCGAGGGCGCCGACGACCCGAACGCCGAGCTGGACGACCGCGAGCGCAGGCTGCCCCAGGTCAGCGAGGGCGACGCGCTGTCCGCCGAGGAGATCACGGTCGACGGGCACGCCACCAAGCCCCCGGCCCGCTACACCGAGGCCAGCCTGGTCAAAGAGCTCGAAGAGCGCGAGATCGGCCGCCCGTCGACGTACGCGTCGATCATCGGCACGATCCTCGACCGCGGCTACGTCTTCAAGAAGGGCACCGCCCTGGTGCCGTCCTTCCTGTCCTTCGCCGTGGTCAACCTCCTGGAGAAGCACTTCGGCCGGCTCGTCGACTACGACTTCACGGCCAGGATGGAGGACGACCTCGACCGCATCGCCCGCGGCGAGGCGCAGGCCGTGCCGTGGCTGAGGCGGTTCTACTTCGGCGAGACCGTGCCCGACAGCGGCTTCGCCGCGGGAGGCAGCGGCGCGGCCGAGGCCGGCAACGGCGACGGGGACCACCTCGGTGGCCTCAAGGAGCTGGTGACCGACCTGGGCGCGATCGACGCCCGCGAGGTCTCGTCGTTCCCGGTGGGCAGTGGCATCGTGCTGCGGGTCGGGCGCTACGGCCCCTACATCGAGCGCGGCGAGAAGGACTCCGAGAACCACCAGCGGGCCGACGTGCCCGAGGACCTGGCCCCGGACGAGCTCTCCGTCGAGTTCGCGGAGGAACTGCTCGCCAAGCCGAGCGGCGACTTCGAGCTGGGTGCGGACCCGGTCACCGGCCACCAGATCATCGCCCGGGACGGCCGTTACGGCCCGTACGTCACCGAGGTGCTCCCCGAGGGCACCCCGAAGACCGGCAAGAACGCCGTGAAGCCGCGTACGGCCTCGCTGTTCAAGTCGATGTCGCTGGACACGGTGACGCTCGAGGACGCGCTCAAGCTGATGTCGCTGCCGCGTGTGGTCGGCGCCGACGCCGAGGGCCAGGAGATCACCGCGCAGAACGGGCGGTACGGGCCGTACCTGAAGAAGGGCACGGACTCGCGCTCCCTCCAGGCCGAGGAGCAGCTCTTCACGATCACCCTCGAAGAGGCGCTGGCGATCTACGCCCAGCCCAAGCAGCGCGGCCGGGCCGCCGCCAAGCCGCCGCTGAAGGAACTGGGCGTGGACCCGGTCAGCGAGAAGCCCGTGGTGGTCAAGGACGGTCGTTTCGGGCCGTATGTGACCGACGGGGAGACCAACGCGACCCTGCGCTCGGGCGACAGCGTCGAGGAGATCACCCCGGAGCGCGGCTTCGAACTGCTCGCCGAGAAGCGGGCGAAGGGCCCCGCCAAGAAGACGGCGAAGAAGGCGCCCGCGAAGAAGGCCCCGGCCAAGAAGGCGACGGCCGCCAAGAAGACCGCGGCGAAGAAGACTACGGCCGCGAAGACGACCGCGAAGAAGACGACGGCGAAGAAGACCACCGCCAAGAAGGCGACGGCTTCGAAGACGGCGTCCGAGGACTGAGCCGAGCCCTCTTCCATCACGCAGGCTTCGCGAAACGAACGCCCCGGCATCACTTTGGTGTCGGGGCGTGCGCACGTTCGGACGGGCGCTCCAGGCTGTCGGTGGCTCCCGATAGGCTGAAAGCATGACCCCAGCCGAGCAGCCAACGGCCCCTCACCCGGCCCCCGACGACGCCCTGGTCGCGGACTCCCGCGAGCGCGCCGTCCGCGCCCTGCTGCGCCGACCGCAGCTGAAACGGCTGTGGAGCGCCCAACTCGTGGGCGGTATCGGCGACACGCTCGCCCTTCTGGTGCTGGTCGTGCTCGCCCTCCAGGCGGCGATCGCCGAGGGCTCGTTCGGCGGTGGGTACCGGGGCGTGGCGTTCGCAGTGGCGACCGTTTTCGGTGTGCGCATCCTGGCGACGCTGCTCTTCGGCGCGGTGCTGCTCGGCCCGCTGACATCGCTCACCTCCCAGGAGGGCCCCCTCGACCGCCGCTGGACCATGGTCGGCGCGGACGGACTGCGGGTCGTGGTGCTGATCGTGGCGCCCCTGTGGATCGACTGGACGCCCCAGGACGCGTTGGCGATCGTGCTGGTCACCGCCTTCGTGACCGGGGTCGCCGAGCGTTTCTGGACGGTGTGCCGGGAGAGCGCGGCGCCCGCGCTGCTGCCCGCCCCGCCGCCGGAGGGCGCGACGGTACGACCGCTGCCGGACCACATGGACGCGCTGCGCCGCCTGTCGCTGCGGACCGGCTTCGTGGCGATCCCGCTCGCCGCCGCCGTCCTGGTCGCCGCGGGTCTGCTCAACAACCTGCTGGGCTCCGGGATCGCCTGGTTCGCCCAGCACCAGGCGGCCCTCGGCTCGTACGTCGCGGCCGGGCTGTTCGCCGCGTCCCTGTCGGTGCTGACCTTCCTGGAACTGCCCGACACCCGCACCCCGCGCGCGCGTTCGCCGCTGGAAGGGCTGCGTCGGCCCCGGAGCGGCACGGGTGCCGACAAGGGCCGTACCGGCGCCATGCCGCTGCTGGTGCTCTCCGGCGCGGCCGTCGCCGGGGCGGTGGCGGCCGCGGTCGCCGCGGCCGTGCTGCACGCCAAGGACCTGGGCGGCGGGCCGGTGCTGTACGGCCTGCTGGTGGGCGCGCTGACCGGCGGAGTCGTCGTCGGCATCCGTACCGCGCCGGGGATCCTGCCGACGCTGTCGCGGCGCCGGCTGCTGGCGCTGGCGATCGCCTTCACCGGTGTCGCGCTGCTGGCCGCGGGCCTCGTCCCGGACGTCACCAGCGTCGTGCTGATCCTCGCCCTCGCGGGCGCCGGCGCGGGCGTGGCCGCCAACACCGGGCACACGCTGCTGGACCAGGAGGCCGAGGAGTTCCGGCGGGCGCGGACCACCGAGCACCTGCACGCCGTCGTACGCGTGTGCGTGGCGCTCGGCGCGGTGATCGCGCCCGTGGTGGCGGCGGCGATCGGCCCGCACCGCCTGGACAACGGCAAGTTCGTGTTCGCCCACGGCGGCGCCGCCTTCACGCTGATGCTGGTGGGCGCGCTGCTGCTGCCGGTGGCCGCGCTGGTGCTGGCCAAGATCGACGACCGCTCCGGCGTACCGCTGCGCAGCGACCTCAAGGACGCGCTGCTCGGCGGGGACGACCCGGAGACGGTGCCCGCGTCGAACGGCTTCTTCATCGCCCTGGAGGGCGGCGACGGGGCCGGGAAGTCCACCCAGGCCGAGGCGCTCGCCGAGTGGATCCGCGCCAAGGGACACGAGGTCGTCGTCACCCGCGAGCCCGGGGCAACCCCCGTGGGCAAGCGGCTGCGGTCGATCCTGCTGGACGTGTCGAGCGCCGGACTGTCGCACCGGGCGGAGGCCCTGCTGTACGCGGCGGACCGCGCGGAGCACGTGGACACGGTGGTGCGGCCCGCGCTGGAGCGCGGCGCGGTGGTCGTCTCGGACCGTTACATCGACTCCTCGGTCGCCTACCAGGGGGCGGGCCGCGACCTGTCCCCGACCGAGATCGCCCGCATCAACCGATGGGCGACGAACGGCCTCGTGCCGCACCTGACCGTGCTGCTCGACGTCTCGCCGGAGATCGCGCGCGAGCGGTTCACCGAGGCGCCGGACCGCCTGGAGTCGGAGCCGGCCGAGTTCCACGCGCGCGTGCGGTCCGGCTTCCTCGCGCTCGCCGCCGCCGACCCCAGCCGGTACCTGGTGGTGGACGCGGGCCAGGAGCCCGAGGCCGTCACCACCGTCGTACGGCATCGGCTCGACCAGATGCTGCCGCTGTCCGAGGCCGAGATCCAGGCCCAGGAGGAGGCGCGCCGCAAGGCCGAGGAAGAGGCCCGGCGCAAGGCCGAGGAGGAGGCGCGCCGCAAGGCTGAGGAGGAGCGCCTGGAGCGTGAGCGCCAGGAGCAGCTCGCCCGGCTGCGTGCCGAGGAGGAGGAGCGCAAGCAGCGCGAGCTGGAGGAGGCGCAGCGCCGCGAGGCCGAACGGCAGGCCGAGGAGGCCCGGCTGCGCGCCGAGGAAGCGCGTCGACGGGCCGAGGAGGAGCAGGCCCGGCTCCTCGCCGAGGAGAAGGCGCGGGCCGAGGAGGAGGCACGTCGGCAGGCCGAGGCGGACCGGCTCCGCAAGCAGGCCGAGGAGGAGGCCCGGCTGCGCGCCGAGGCCGAGGCGCGGCGCCTGGAGAAGCAGCGCAAGGCCGAGCAGGCGCTGATGCGTGCCGAGGAGGCACGGCGCCTCGCCGAGCAGGCGGCGGCCGCGGCCGAGGCGGGCCCCGAGCCCGGACCCGGATCCACGGCCGCGGGAACCGCGACGGAAGCGATGACCGTGCCCACGCCGGTGGTGACACCGACGAACGCGTCGGGCGGGCCGGTGGACGAGACGGCGGTGCTGCCTCGGGTGCGGGACGAGCGGGCGGAGGGGGCCGACGGCCGTTCGGCGGGTGCTTCTTCCGAGGGTGCTTCTTCTGAGGGTGCTTCTTCCGAGGGTGCCGCTCCGGGCGGGTCGGACGCCGAGGTGACGGCCGAGTTGCCGCAGCCGCCTGTGCCGCCGCAGCCGCCGGTTCCGCCGGGCGCCGCGGATGAGACGGCGGTGCTGCCGCCGGTTCCGCCGGGGGCCGCCGACGAGACCGCGGTGCTGCCTCCGGTGGTGCCGCCCGGTGCCGCCGACGAGACGGCCGTGCTGCCGCCCGTCCGGGACGAGGGCCCCTCGGACCGGGTGCCGCCGGGGTACTTCCGGGACGAGCGGCCGGGGACCGAGCGGCCGGGGACCGAGCGGCCGATCGCCAGGCCGGACGGCACCGAGGACCGTACGCGTGAGCTGCCGCAGGTCGACGAGACGGGCGCGCCGGCGCCTCGGCGGCGGCCCCGGTCCGACTGGGCCGAGGAGACGCCGCTGGACGATCTGCCCACGCTGGCGGACGAGCTGCTCGGACCGCACGGGGACGAGCAGGGCGACGAGGGCGACCGCGGGCGCCGCCGGGGCCGGGGGCGCTGAGGCCCGCCCGGCGGTCGCCGCCGACCTGGTTGTCAGTGGCAGCCCGCACAATGGGTTCCGTGACATGGGGCGTGACGGAAGGGCGGGGTGAGCGATGAGCGTCTGGGACGACCTGGTGGGCCAGGAGAGGGTGAGCGCGCAGCTCGGCGCCGCCGCTCGGGACGCCGACGCCCTGGTCACCTCGGTCACCGCCGACACACCGCCGCCCGAGGCGTCGAAGATGACCCACGCCTGGTTGTTCACGGGCCCGCCCGGCGCGGGCAGGAACCAGGCGGCTCGGGCCTTCGCCGCCGCCCTCCAGTGCGTCAGCCCCGACCGCGCCCTCGGGGGAGCCCCCGGCTGCGGCTTCTGCGACGGCTGTCATACGGCGCTCATCGGCACCCACGCCGACGTCAGCACCGTGGCCGCCGTCGGTACGCAGATCCTCGCCGACGACATGCGGGACACCGTCCGCAAGTCGTTCACCTCGCCGGCGAACGGCCGCTGGCAGGTCATCCTCGTCGAGGACGCCGAGCGGCTGAACGAGAAGTCGGCCAACGCCGTCCTCAAGGCCGTGGAGGAACCCGCCCCGCGCACCGTGTGGCTGCTGTGCGCACCCTCCATCGAGGACGTCCTGCCGACCATTCGCTCCCGTTGCCGCCACCTGAACCTGAGCACGCCCTCCGTCGACGCCGTCGCCGACATGCTCGTCCGCCGGGAGGGCGTGGAGCCCGCCGCCGCCATGGCCGCCGCCCGCGCCACCCAGGGCCACGTGGACCGGGCCCGCCGCCTGGCCACCGACCCGGCAGCACGCCAGCGCCGGGCCGCCGTCCTCAAGCTGCCGCTGCGCGTCGACGACATCGGCGGTTGCCTCCGGTCCGCCCAGGAGCTGGTGGACGCGGCGGCCGAGGACGCCAAGCAGCTCGCCGAGGAGCGGGACGGCAAGGAGACCGAGGAACTCAAGGCGGCGATGGGCGCCTCCCAGGGCGGCCGGATGCCGCGCGGCACCGCGGGCGTGATGAAGGACCTGGAGGACAAGCAGAAGCGGCGCAGGACGCGGACGCAGCGCGACAGCCTCGACCTGGCCCTCACCGACCTCACCGCCTTCTACCGCGATGTCCTCGCCCTCCAGCTCGGCTCCCGGGTGGCGATCGCCAACGCGGACGTCGAGGACAGCCTCGAACGACTCGCCCGCGCCGGCTCCCCCGAGTCCACGCTCCGCCGCATCGAGGCGATCGCCGCCTGCCGCGAGGCCCTGGACCGCAATGTGGCGCCGCTGCTGGCGGTCGAGGCGATGACGATGGCGCTCAGAGCGGGCTGATGGCTTCGTCGGTTGGCGGACTGGCGGACTGGCGAGCTGACGGGTTCGCCGGTTGGCGGACTGACGGGCCGATGGCTGACCGGGGACCGTCGGCACGGCGTCGTCGGGGCGCGGGAGGAAGGCGGGGCTCGATCACAGGAGGTTGACGGTGTCCCTCGTACGGGGAATGGCGTGCACTGAGAGCATTCGGATCGCTGCGCAGAGTTACGCTCGATCGATGCACACCAGGCGCACCTCACTGTTCAGCTCCCGACCGGGCGGACTCCGCACCGGCGGCGCCCTCCTCGCGGCGGCCGCGCTGCTCGTCTCCGCCTGCTCCTCGGGGAGCGCGACGAGCTCCGGCGGCGCGGTGGCCGAGGCGGCGCTCGACCCGCTGCCGAGGGCCACACCGGCCGCCCTCGCGTCGTACTACGGACAGAAGCCGAGCTGGCGCTCCTGCGGAGTCCCCGGCTTCGAGTGCGCCACGGTGAAGGCGCCGCTGGACTACGCCGAGCCGGGCGCCGGCGCGGTCCGCCTGGCCCTCGCCCGCAAGAAGGCCACGGGTCCGGGCAAGAGGCTGGGCTCGCTGCTGGTGAACCCGGGCGGACCGGGCGGCTCGGCGATCGGCTACCTCCAGGCGTACGCCGGGATCGGCTACCCGGCCGAGATCCGCGCGCGGTACGACATGGTCGCGGTCGACCCCCGCGGCGTCGCCCGCAGCGAACCCGTCGAATGTCTCGACGGGCGGGCCATGGACACGTACACGCAGACCGACCTCACGCCCGACGACGAGCGCGAGCGGACGGCCGTCGTCGACGCGTACAAGAGGTTCGCCGAGGGCTGCGGCGCCCGGTCGCCGAAGCTGCTGCGGCATGTCTCCACCGTGGAGACGGCCCGGGACATGGACATCGTGCGCGCGGTGCTGGGCGACAGGAAGCTCCACTACGTCGGGGCGTCGTACGGGACGTTCCTGGGAGCGACGTACGCGGGACTCTTCCCGGACCGGGTCGGCCGGCTGGTGCTGGACGGCGCGATGGACCCCTCGCTGCCCGCGCGCCGGCTGAACCTGGACCAGACGGCGGGCTTCGAGACGGCGTTCCAGTCGTTCGCGAAGGACTGCGTGCAGCAGCCGGACTGCCCGCTCGGCACGAAGGGCACCACGCCCGCCGAGGTCGGCAGGAACCTCAAGGCCTTCTTCCGGAAGCTCGACGCCCGTCCGATCCCCACCGGCGACGCCGACGGGCGCCGGCTCGGCGAGGCCCTGGCCACCACCGGCGTCACGGCCGCGCTCTACGACGAGGGTGCCTGGGCCCAACTCCGCGAGGCGCTGTCGACGGCGATGAAGGAGAAGGACGGCGCGGGGCTGCTGGTCCTCGCCGACAGCTACTACGAGCGGGACGCCGACGGCCGCTACGCGAACCTGATGTTCGCCAACGCCGCCGTGAACTGCCTCGACCTCCCGGCGGCCTTCGACAGCCCCGACGAGGTGCGCGAAGCCCTCCCCGCCTTCGAGAAGGCGTCCCCCGTCTTCGGCGAGGGCCTCGCCTGGGCCTCCCTGAACTGCGCGTACTGGCCGGTGCGGCACACCGGCGAACCGCACCGCATCGAGGCCGAGGGCGCCGCCCCGATCGTCGTCGTCGGCACCACCCGCGACCCGGCCACCCCCTACCGCTGGGCCCGCGCCCTCTCCCGCCAGCTCACCTCCGCCCGCCTCCTCACCTACGAGGGCGACGGCCACACCGCCTACGGCCGCGGCAGCGCCTGCATCGACTCCACGATCAACGCGTACCTGCTCCGCGGGACCCCTCCGACGGACGGCAAGCGCTGCTCGTAGCGGGGGCGGCGGGCTGGTCCGGGCTGGTTCGGAGCACCCTCCGAAACTGTGTAGACTTACCGGCGTTGCTGATCGCACCATGGTGCGGACAGCGCGCCGCCTTAGCTCAGATGGCCAGAGCAACGCACTCGTAATGCGTAGGTCTCGGGTTCGAATCCCGAAGGCGGCTCCAATGAAACCCCAGGTCAGGCACTCCTGACCTGGGGTTTTTCGTGTCTGGACGTGGTGACGCTCTCAGGGGTTCCGCCCGGTCGTCCCGTCGGGGTGGTCCTCGAGGAGGTTGGCGATGAGGGTGAGGAGGGTGTCGGCTCGGGGGCGGTCGGTGGGTTGGGTGCGGAGGGCCTGGGCGGTGGCGTGCAGGCGGGCGAGGGCGGTGGGGTCGTCGTCCTCCAGGGCGTCGAACAGTGGCTGGGTGACCAGGTTCAGGCACTCGGTGAGGAGACGGCGGGTGGCGGGGGACGGGGGAGTGGGGGAGGGCTCCGTGAAGGGGGTGGTCAGGTGGCGGGCGGGGTCGGTGAGGCTCCAGCCGACGACGGTGCCGTGCTGGACGAGGAGCGCGAGGTCGGGGGCGATGCCGATGCGGGCGTCCAGAGGGGCGTCCAGGACGTCGAGGTCGCGCAGGCACGCCAGTTCGGCGTCTTCGGGGGCGCGGCACAGCACCGCGCACATCTCGTGGCGGAAGTCCCGGACCTCGTCCGCGCGGAGCCCGCCCTGGCGCACGGGGGGCAGGGCGGGAACGCGGAAGGTGGTCTCGGCGTTCGCGGAGACGTACGGCAAGCGGAGTTCGGCCCCGACCAGTTTCCGGCTGTCCGGGTCGAACCGGAGGGTGTCAGGGGTGTCCCACAGCCACTCGTCGCTGCCGAAGGTGGCCGCGAGGAAGCGCTCACGCTCCTCCCTGTCCGCGTACGGCGCGATGTCCACGGAGTCACCCGTGAAACGGGGGGTGACGGGGAGCGGCTCGTCCGTCACCGTTGCGCGCCAGTCGCCGTCGAACGACACGTTCGTGGTCATTCCTGCCTCATCTGATCTGCCCGCATGTGATCTGCCCTCGTCCGAGCTGCCCGCACCTGATCTGCCCTCAACCGATCATCGGCTCTCATCTGATCTGCTTCGCCGGGGCCAGATAACCGTCCTCGGTGGGAATCCTGCCCTGCACGATGTCGTCGTGGGTCACCGGACTGCCGGGGTCGGTCGGACTGCCGCCGAGTGCCTTCGCACCGGAGTCGCCCTTGATGCCGGACTCTCCGTAGGCCGTGATGGCCTGACCCTGCTTGGAGCCGGGCCCGTAGACCACGGCGATGTCGTTGTCCTTGCGGAAGATGAAGTTTCCCGCCTGGCCCGACGACTGGTAGACGGCATCGGGCTCCTTCAGGATCTCCAGGACCCGTTCGTCGGAGAAGCCGTGCCCCGAGTCCCCGTGGTACTTGGCGTGCTTGTTGATCTCACCGTTCTCCGCCCTCGCGGAGATGGTGTCCAGGATCTTGTCGATCCGCTTCTGTGCCTTCTCCTCCTTCGTGTACTTGGGCATGAGGCCCAGCGGGTCGCACACGCTGAGCGGGTTCCCCACGTACGCGACGGGGTTCGGGGCGGGGGCGAGGCCGAGCGGGTCCGGTGAGGTGTAGCGGCCGGTCTCCGGGTCGTAGTGGCGGAAGTAGTTGTAGTGGAGGCCGGTCTCGGGGTCGTGGTACTGGCCGGGGAAGCGGAGCGGGGTGTACGCGCTGCTGTCGCGGGACCAGGCCGTGGTGCCCCAGAGGGTGCTGCGGCTGCGCCAGGCGATGTCGCCCGTCTCGTCGACGAGTTCGGTCGGGGTGCCGATGAGGTCGGTGGCGATGGCGAAGAACCGGCGGTCGATCTCCTCCTGGCGGTCGTCGGCCGTGAGGATGCGTTCGGTCTGGGCCAGCGGGACGACGTCGCGGTGGTCCCAGGTGAGGGCGACCGTGTTCGGGGCGTCCGGGTGGTGGCTGGTCTGTTCGCACAGGGTCAGACCGTCCCAGGTTAAGCGGGTCTCCTCCGCCACGCTCTCGCCGTCGGCCGACAGGCGTTGCTTCGCGGTGCGGCGGCCCAGTGGGTCGTAGCGGTACCGCCACCGGGTCCCATCGGGGGTGGTGACCGAGGTGAGACGGTTCTCCGTGTCCCAGGTGTAGCGCCAGGTGTCCGGCTTGCGGGAGAGGCGGGTCTTCTGACGCAGGGTGACCCGGCCGAGGGCGTCGTACTCGAAGCGGACGTCCCCGGCGCGGGTGAGCGCGGTGCCGGTGTAGGCGCGGGGGCCGGTGGCCTCGCCGCCGGGGTGGCGGGACGGCCAGGAGGCCGAGGTCTGGTTGCCGGCGTCGTCGTAGGCGTAGCGCTCCGTCCAGCCGCGGGCGTGGACGGCGGTGACGCGGCCCGCGCGGTCGAGATCGAAGGCGCGCGTGCCCGACAGCTGGTCCGCCACGGAGATCGGGTGGCCGTCGGCACGGTAGGTGTAGGCGCGGCCGGTGACAGCGCGTGTTCCGGCGGTGATGTGCCGCGCGGTGAGCCGTCCCGCCTCGTCCCAGGCGGAGGAGACGGTGACCGAGTCGCCGAAGACGCGGGCGAGTTCGCGGCCGGCGGCGTCGTGGGTGAAGTCGACGCGGTGACCGCCGGTGGTCAGGCGCCGGGGCTGTCCGTCGGTGCCGTAGGCGTAGGAGGTGACGTGGCCGGTGGGTGTGGTGCGCTTCGTACGGCGGCCGAGGGCGTCGTAGGAGTAGGAGACGGGGTGGCCGTTCACCAGCTCGGTCTTGACCTTGCCGCGCCGGTCGTACTGGTAACGGAGTTCGCTGTCCGGTCCGATCGCCTCCGTCAGGCGTCCCGCCCGGTCGTAGGCGTACGTCGTCACACTGCCGTCGACGTCCTTGCGGACCACCCGGCCGAGCTGGTCGCGCTCGAAGGCGATGGTGCCGCCGAGGGCGTCGACGCGGGCGGCGAGCCGGCCTGTGGCGTCCACCCGGTAGGTGAGGGTACGGCCGTCGAAGTCGGTCTCGGAGACGATGTCGCCGGCGGCGTCGTACTCGTAACTCCAGGTCAGCCCTTGCGGATTGACGACGCGGGTGAGGTGCAGCTCGGCGTCGTGCTCGAACTCGTGGCGGGCGCCGTCGGGTCCGGTGCGGGCGAGCGGCAGGTCGAAATGGGTGTACTCGAAGCGGGAGACGCCACCGGACGGGTCGGTGTGGGTGAGGCAGTTGTCCTCGCCGTCGTAGGTCCACGACTCGGTGGCGCCGTCGGGGCCGGTGCGCCGGGCGAGCTGCCCGTCGGGGTGCCACTGAAGGAGGGTGACGCCGCCCACCGGGTCGGTGATGCGGACCGGTCTGCCGAGGGCGTCCCGCTGCGTGCGGGTGACGGCGCCGTCGGGGGCGGTCACCTCCACGGGCAGTCCTGCCGCGTCGCACACCACGTGGGTCGTGGCGTCGAGGGCGTCGGTGACCGAGGTGAGCCGGCCGGCGTCGTCGTAGGTGTAGCGGGTGGTGGCGCCGGCCTCGTCGGTGACCGCCGTACGGTTGCCGCGTCGGTCGTACGCGTGGAGCACGCGGGTGCCGTCCGGGCCGACGACCTCCACCGGCAGGGCGAACGGGCCGCGCACGGTGCGCAGTTCGCTGCCGTCGGGGCGGGCGGCGGAGACCACCCGGCCGTCCTCGTCGTAGGAGAAGACGGTGGTCAGGCCCAGCGGGTCGGTGCGGGTCAGGAGGTTGCCGCGCGGGTCGTAGGTGAACCGGGTGGTGCGGCCGAGCGGGTCGGTGAGGGCCAGGAGGCGGCAGCCGGGGCCGAACAGGTGACGGGTCGTGTGGCCGTCGGCGGTGGTGAGCGTGGTGGTGCGGCGGCCCGTCTCGGGGTCGGGCCCGGTGTAGGCCAGGGTGATCCGGACGTGGCCGGCCTCGCCGCCCTCCGCCACGACACGGTCGCTGTCGTCGTAGACGTAGTCGTAGCGGCTTCCGTTGGAGTCGGTCCAGGCGGTGACGCGGCGGCGTGCGTCGTACTCGAAGGTGGTGGTGGCGCCGGAGGGCTTGGTGACCGTGGTGAGGTTGCCGTCCTCGTAGCCGTAGCCCATCAAGGGCTGGTCCGCGCCGCCCTCGCCCGCGCCCGCCAGGGACAGGGCGGTGACCAGGCCGTCGGCGACGGACAGCTTCACCTGGTGGCCCGCCGAGTGGACCAGGGCCAGTGGCAGGCCGTCCGCGCCCCGGTCGATGGTGATCGAGTGGCCGTTGCGTTCGGTGACGCAGGTCAGCCAGGCGATTCCGTCGCCTCCCGGTTCGCCGCCGGGCGGGGCGGTGAAGCGGAACACCAGGCCGCTGTCGAGGTCGGTGAGCGTGTAGTCGCCGTCGGTGTCGCGGGCCAGCAGAGTGCGGGCCCGGCCCCTCTCCGGGGTGGTGGGCGCGCCCGGGACCGGGTGCGGGTAGGTGACCAGGAGGCCCTCGGCGGTGGCGTGGACGACACCGATGGCGTCGATCGTCAGACGCTCGTCGACGGTCGACGTCCAGGCGGGCCCCAGGAAGCGGCCGATCGCGAGGCCCGACTCGGTGCGCCGGCTGAAGACCAGCGGCAGGATGCCGGGCAGGACGACATCGGTCTGGGGCAGATACATCCGGCCGGTGGCCAGGTCGACCGGGTCGCCGCCCTGCTTGCGGTCGCCGTCCGGGGTGTTGTGGGTTCCGTCCGGGGCCTCGTCGACCAGATTGCGCAGCCGTGCGGCGTCGGCGGCCTCCTCGGCGACCCGCACGCCCTTCACCGCGGCGCCGCCGCCACCGGTGGCGAGGGTCAGCGCGAGGTCGGGAACCAGCCGGCCGAAGCCCTCGGCCGGGTCCTTCATGAAGGTGTCGAGCATCTGCTTGCCGGTGCCGACCGGGTCGTTGGCGGCGACCACCAGGCCCGCGGCCAGGCTGTTGAGCGAGGTGGCGTACTCGGCCGGGTGCGTCAGGTTGTACGGGTCCGTAGGGTTGACGCTGCGGACGAAGTTGAGGATCCCCGCGGTGCCCTTGATGATGCCGCCGCCGACGTGGTCGCCCATGATCTGGAGCTCCTGGACACCGTCGTTCAACTGCTCGGCGTACGACGGCTTCTCCGGGGCCATGTCGCGGGCGGCGCGGACCGCGGTGCGCGCGGTCTCCGCCGCCGAGTTCCGCTGCGTGCGCGCCTCGGCGAGGATGTCCTGCGCGTCCTGCATCAGCTTCTTGCCGGGGTCGTCGAACGTCGCCGCGGGCTTGGGGGGAAGCGAGGCGGGGTCGCGCTTGTCGGCGGGCTGGGCGTTGTAGCGGTCGACGGCGCCGTTGTAGTCGTCGACCTTCTTGCGGTGGGCGTCGGCGGCCTCCTCGGAGGCCTTGACCCCCTCCTTCCACTTGTCGATCGCCGTCTGCGCCTGTCCCTGCGCCCAGGTGACGGTGGAGGCGAAGGCCTCCAGCGCGCCGATCGCCTTCGCGGAGGCATCGGCGGCGGCGTACCACTTGGGCGGCTGGGTGCTCACCGCGGTGCGCAGCGCCTCGGCCGCCTCGCCCTTGAGCCGGGACGAGTCGAGGCCCTTGAGACCGTCGCCGGTGTCGTCGAAGGCCGACTGGAAGGTGCGGAGCTTCGCGGCGGTGTCGTTGATCTTGCTCGCGCTGCCGTGGACCAGCTTGGTCTTGTCCTCGGTCTGCCCGAGGTCCATCTCGTCGACCTCGGCGCCCATGCGGTTGGCGATCGAACGGGACTGCTCGCGCACCCAGTCGGCGCCGGACTCCCAGCCGACGTCGTCCAGCCGGTCGGCGGTCCAGTTCCCGGCGTCCTCGATCCGGTTGCCGACCCACTCGACGCCGTCCTCGACCGCGTTCTCGACCGAGTCGGGCGTGATGTCGCTGATGAAGTCGCCGATGCCCATGGTCAGTTCCCCCCGGACTCACCCTGCTGCTGTGCCTGCGGTGTCTCCTGCGCCTGCTGGGCGCGCTCCTCCGGCGACGGCCCGAAAGTGTCGTCCAGCGCCTGGTTCCACCGGTCGTCGGAGATGCCGAGCGTGTCCTTGAGCACCTCGGAGCGCTGCCCGCCCTGGCCCTCGGTGAGGACCGTGCGGCCGGTGTCCTTCCAGGTCTGCTCGATGTCCTGGCCGGCCCGCTCGAACGACTCGGCGCTGTAGTCCGGGTTCAGGGCGTCCGGCGTGAACACGTCTCCCCAGTCCTGCCGGGCGATCTCCTCCTCGGTGGCGTGCGGGTTGCCGCCCATCACGGAGTTGACGCCCACCTTCAGCGCACCCTCGACGTACTGGTCGTGCTCCCACTGGGTGCCCGCCGCCAGACCGAGGCGGTTCGCGATCTCGCTCGCGTCCTTCACCAGGGCGCGCACACCCCACTCCCAGCGCTCGCAGAAGTCCTCGAAGTCGACCGAGAGGCCGTGGTGCCCGGCCTCCATCCCGGTCATCGACAGCTCCGAGAAGCCCTTGCCCATCACCGAGCCGGTGGCGCCGCCGAGATCACCGAGCGCGTCGATGGTCGCGCCCACTCCCTGCGTGAACTTCGCTACGGCGGCCTTGTCGAACTGGAGCTCACCGCCCATGGCCGCGCCCCTCCTCGGTCCTGGCCGGAGTCGACCCGGCCTTGTCGGCCTCCCCGGCCTCGTCGGAATCGACGGCGAAGCCGGCCGGGACGACACCGACGACCGGCGGGAAGAACATCGACCCGTCCTCGGTGGCGATGTCGACGGCGAGTCCGGCGGGCTCGTGCAGGGACGGCACGACCTCGTCGACGATGCGTGCGCCCAGCAGCGCCGCGTAGTCCGTGGGCCGGTCGCCGGGGGCGTGGTGCAGGGCGAACCGGGCCAGCGCGGTCTCGTCGGTGAATCCGCAGATCCACCGCACCCCGCCCGACCGCGCCGACCAGAGGCCGCCACCGGTCGTCGGCACCAGGAGGACCGAGCGCCGCATCTCGCCGATCAGCGCGCGAGGGTCACCGGCTCCCCTTCTCCGCTCGGCGATTCGCTGGGCGAGCGCTGTCCTTGTGTCCTCCACGGCTTCTCCCCGTCGTAGGTGACTGGTGGCACCGTAGATCAGGACGTGCCGGACGACACGGGTGGTTCTTGTGAAGTTGCCCTCGACACTGAGCGGTCTCGGGGCGCGGGAGCGTACTCAAGACGTCGTTGTCGTGAACGGCTAGCATCACTGACTCAGTGGCCGGCCGTGGTGCGTGATGGGTGCGGGGTGAGGACGTTGGGCACGCCGAGGATCGCCGTCTCCGTGGTGACCATGGGCAATCGGCCCGAGGAGGTCGACGCGCTGCTGCGGTCCGTGGCCAAGCAGGACCTGCCGCCCACCCGCATCGTGATCGTCGGCAACGGCTCCCCGCTGCCCGAGTTCGCCGAGCGGCTCTCGCTGCCCGGCGAGGTCACGCCGGTCGAGCTCGACGAGAACCTCGGCTGCCCCGGCGGACGGAACGTGGCCCTGGCCCGGCTGAGGGAGTTCGGGGATGTCGACATCGTCGTGGAGCTGGACGACGACGGGCTGCTGGTCGACGCCGACGTGCTGCGGCACGTGGGGGACCTGTTCGCCGCCGACCCGCGCCTCGGCATCGTCGGCTTCCGCATCGCCGACGAGTACGGGGAGACACAGCAGCGGCACGTGCCGCGGGTCGGCTCCTCCGACCCGCTGCGCGGCGGGTACGTCACCGGGTTCCTCGGCGGCGGGCACGCCTTCCGTACGGCGATGCTGGAGGAGACCGGGGACTGGCCGGCCGAGTTCTTCTTCGCCCACGAGGAGATCGACCTGTCCTGGCGGGCCGTCGACCGGGGCTGGCGGATCCTGTACACGCCCGAACTGCTGCTCCAGCACCCGAGGACCTCGCCCGCCCGCCACGCCATCTACTACCGGGTCAACGCGCGCAACCGGGTCTGGCTGGTCCGCCGCCGCCTCCCGCTCGCGCTGATCCCGGTGCACCTGGGCGTCTGGACACTGCTCACGCTGCTGCGGATGCGGTCGGCGGCCGGACTGCGCGCCTGGGTCGGGGGGTTCGTGGAAGGCGTACGGCAGTCCGCGGGCGAACGACGGCCCATGCGGTGGGGGACGGTGTGGCGGCTGACGCGGCTGGGGCGACCGCCCGTCATCTGAGCCCGGCACGGGATGCGACGGACGGGGGGCCCGGTCGGTCACCTCCGCCGACCGGGACCCGCACACGTCCTCGGATCCGGCCGCGACGGTGACACTCCCCCGAGTTGCGCGCTCTGCGCGCGCCCCCTCGGGCCAGATCCGATGTAGTGATCACATCAGGCCGCGCCAACGAATCGCTAACATATGGCCAACAGTTCCGCGTTCAGCTATCGGCCGCTCGATGTGAGGGTGGCCCGAAATCGCCGGGCGGTGGCGGTGAATGGCGGAACTGTAGCGGGTTCCGGCGGAAACCCCCGTAGGGGAGTGTGGCGGGAAACCGTCGTAAGCAGGGCGGAAATCCGCCAAGGACGGCGGGGTTCCGAGGAACTCCCCGGAGCGCGCTCGGGCGCGGCGTGCGGGAAGGCAGTGGGCGTGAGGGGGTGCTGCGGACTGCGGTACGAGCTGCGGTTCGGACTGCTCGGGCCGCCCGTGCTGTACGACGGCCGGGGCGACGACGAGCGTCAGGGCGGTGGCGGGCGCGGCGACCTCGACGGCCTCGGCGTCCGGACCGGCGACCTCGATGTCCGGACCGACGACCTCGGTGTCCGGACCGTGCGGAGTCCCAAGGCACGTGCCCTGCTGGCCGCGTTGCTGCTGGAGGCCGGCCGTACCGTCTCCGTCGAGTCGCTCAAGGACGCGCTGTGGGGCGGCGCTCCGCCCGCGTCCGCCCAGGCCTCGCTGCACAACCACGTGACCCGGCTGCGCCGGCTGCTCGACGACTCCGGGCGGCTGCGGGCCGTACCGCCCGGCTATCTGCTGCGCGTCGAACACGGCGAGCTGGACGTCCATGTCTTCGAACGGCACATGGCCGCCGCGCGGGGCGCGCACGCCGCGCAGAACTGGGAGCGGGTGGTGCGCGAGAGCACGGCGGCGCTCGCGCTGTGGCGCGGCACGCCCCTGAGCGGGCTGCCGTCCGAGGTGGGCGGATACGCCTTCGTTCAGCGCCTCCAGGAGGCGCGGCTGCTGCTCATGGAGTGGCGCTACGACGCCGAACTCGCCCTCGGCGGCGCCCGGCTCGGCGCCCTCGTACCGGAGGTGGCGGCGCTGGCCGCCGAGCATCCGCTGCGCGAGGCCTACCACCGTCAGCTGATGCTCGCCCTGCACCGCACCGGCCGCCAGCCCGAGGCCCTCGCCGTCCACCGCGACCTGCGCACCCGCCTCGTCGAGGAACTCGGCATCGAACCGGGCCCCGCGGTACGCGAGGCCCACGTCGAGGTGCTGCGCGGCGTGGTGACGGACACGGCGGCGGGGGAGGCCCGGGCGTCCGCGCCGGGGACGGCGGGTGAGACTCCGGCGCCCATGCCCGCGACGGCACGTGAGACCTCGGCATCCGAGCCCGGCACGGCGGGTGAGACTCCGGCGCCCATGCCCGCGACGGCACGTGAGACCTCGGCATCCGAGCCCGGCACGGCGAGCGGGGCACCGACCCCCGCCCCGACCGCCGCTCCGGCCTCCTCCCCGACGCCCGATTCCGCCCCCGCGTCCACACCGAGCACAGCTCTCACTCCCAGCCCTGCTCCCACGCCCCCCTCCGGCCCCGACGCTACGCGCGAAGAAGACCCCCCACCCTCACCCCCTCAACCACCACCCCGCCCCGCCCAACTCCCCCCATTCCCGGGCCACTTCACCGGCCGCACAGCCGTACTGAACGACCTGTACCAAGCCCTCACCCCCATCTCCTTCCTCACGCCCACCGCGCCCCCCTCCATCGCCGTGATCAGCGGCATGGCCGGCGTCGGCAAGAGCGCGCTCGCGCTGTACGCCGCACACGGCCTGCGGGAACGTTTCCCTGACGGCCAGCTCTACGTCCATCTGCACGGCGCCACCCCCGGCATGACCCCCCTCACCGCGGCCCAGGCCCTCACCACGCTGCTGCGCGACCTCGGCACCGATCCTCGCGGCATCCCCGAACACCCGGACGCGGCCGCCGCGTTGCTGCGCTCGCTGCTCGCGCCGACGCGCACGCTGATGGTGCTGGACGACGCCGAGAGCGCCGCGCAGGTGCGGCCGCTGCTGCCGGCCGGGGCGGGCTGCGCGGTGATCGTCACCAGCCGCTCCCCCCTGACCGCCCTGGACGGCGCCCACCGCTTCCCGCTCGCCCCGCTCTCGCACGAGGAGAGCGCGGCCCTGCTGCGCGCGGCCTCCGGACGCGGCGGCGACGACGGCCAGGACGGTCAGGACGGCGACGGTCAGGACGGCGAGGGCGGCGACGAGATCGACGCCACCCACCCCCTCATCGAACTAACCGGCCGCCTCCCCCTCGCCCTACGCATCGTCGCCGCCCGCCTCGCCGCACGCCGCGCCCTCACCCCCGACGTGCTCGCCGACCAACTGGCCGCGACGGAGGGAAGGCTGCGGCATCTGGAGTACGACGACCTGTCCGTACGCCGCTCCCTGGCCGTCGCCCACGACGCGCTCGCCGCCTCGGGCCGCCGCACCGACCGCGACGCGGCGCTGATCCTCTGCCGGATCGGCGCCCTCGACCTCCCCACCTACGGCGTCCCGCTCGTCGCCCGTCTCCTCGGCGCCGAGGAGTGCCGCGCCGAGGAGGCGCTGGACCGCCTTGTCGACGTGGCGCTGCTGGAGGAGACGGCGTACGGCCGCTACGCACCGCACGACCTGGTCCGCGACTTCGCCCGCGAACTGGCCGACGCACGGCACGCCCCCGACATCGCCCGCACCGCCGTGCGCTGGTACACGGCCGTCGCCGAGCGCACCCTCACCGCGATCGTCGAACCCGGCCTCGACCGGGACGACCGCCTGGGGCCGACCGCGGTCCAGCCGCCCGAGCACGTGGCCCACGTGCTGTCCGTACCGCCGTTCGCCTCCTCCGAGGAAGCCTTCACCTGGGGCGAGTCGGAGCTGGAGAACATCGTCGCCCTGGTCGAGCGGTACGCGGACGCGCCCGACGAGCGCACGGCCGCCCACCTCTCCACCCTGCTCCGCCTCTTCGTGCCGTTCCTCCAACGCGCCGGCCGCGTGGCCGAGATGGAGGTGCTCGGGGAGGCCGCCCTGGGGCTCGCACGGCGGCTGGGCGACGAGTCGGGCGAGGCGTACGCGCTGGGCGACCTCGCGGGCCTGCACTTCCTGACCGGGCGGCAGAGCGAGGCCCTGGACCTCAACGACCGTGCTCTGGCGATCTGGCGGCGGCTCGGCGCGGTCTCCTGGATCCGCCGGTGCCTCAACAACCGCGGGCTGCTCCTCGAAGGCCTCGGCCGACACCCCGAGTCGGAGCGGGCGCTGCGCCAGAGCCTCGCGTACTCACGGCGGCTGGACGACCGGTACGGGGAGGCCGTGACCCACAGCCACCTCGGCAACCTGTACGAGCACACCGACCCGCGGGCCGCCATCGAGCAGCACCGCCTCTCGCTCGCGATCGGCGACGAGATCGGCAACGTCATCGTGCAGCACTCCGCGCACTGCAACATCGGCTACGCCCACCTCACCCTGGGCGAACCGGCCGAGGCGGCCGGGCACTTCGAGGAGAGCCTGCGCATCCTCGGGCGGCACGGCGACTGGCCCGGCGAGTCGCAGACCCGGCTCGGCCTGGTCCGCGCCCTGCGCCTGCTCGGCCGTACCGAACGGGCCGGTCTGGAGTGCGCCGAGCTGCTCGGCCGCGCGGACGCCCGCGGCGACGGCTACACCGGCGGTCTCGCCCGCCACCAGCACGGACTTCTGCTGTGGGAGCGCGGACGCCCCCGGGAGGCACGGGAGCAGTGGCGCGCGGCCCTCGACGCACTGGAGGGCACGGACGAGAACACGGTCCTTCAGGAACTCCGAGACCTGCTCACCCACCCGCCCCACCCACCACGCTGATCACTTCGCGTCCGCATAGCACTCCACCACCGCCGTCGTGAACGGGAACCGCACCGGCGTCTCCCCGAACGTCAGCCGTCCCGCGAGCGCGGAGGCCTCCCGGATCGCCGCCACGACCGCCTCGGCCTCCTCCTCGGGACAGTGCACGATCACCTCGTCGTGCTGGAAGAAGACCAGCTCGGCCGCCATCTGGGCACAGGACTGCCGCAGAGCGGCGAGCAGCAGCAGCGTCCAGTCCGCGGCGCTGCCCTGGACGACGAAGTTGCGGGCGAAGCGGCCCCGGGCACGGGCGTCGGTGGAGGCGTAGCCGGGCACCCACCGCTGCTCGGAGTCGTCCTCGGCCGTGGGGATGCCGGCCTCGTCCGCCATGTCCTCGCCCGCTCCGGCGGCCGGAGGGCAGGTGCGGCCGAGCCAGGTGCGCACCAGCCGCCCCTCCTCGCCGGCGCGGGCCGCGTCGTCGACGTAGGCCACCGCCTTCGGGAAGCGGCGTCTGAGCGCGGCGAGGTTCTTCAGGCCGTCGCCGGAGGTCTGGCCGTAGACCGCGCCGAGCACGGCGAGCTTGGCCTGGGCGCGGTCGCCGGAGAAGGCGCGGTCGGACACCGACTGGTAGAGGTCGCTCTCGCGGCCGGCCACCTCCATGAGGCCGGGGTCGCGGGAGATCGCCGCCAGGACGCGCGGCTCCATCTGGTCGGCGTCGGCGACCACCAGCCGCCAGCCGGGGTCGGCGACCACGGCCCGCCGGATCACCTTGGGGATCTGGAGGGCGCCCCCGCCGTTGGTGACCCAGCGGCCGGTGACGGTGCCGCCCGCGAGGAAGCCGGGCCGGAAACGGCCCTCGCGCACCCAGTCCTGGAGCCAGGACCAGCCATGGGCGACCCAGATGCGGTACAGCTTCTTGTACTCGACGAGGGGTTTCACGGCCGGATGGTCGATCGACTCGATCTCCCAGCGCCGGGTCGACCGGACCTTGATCCCGGCCTGCGCGAAGGCCTTGACGACGTCGGCGGGCAGGTCGGGGCGGACCCGGCGGCCGAAGGCGGCGGACACCTCGTCGGCGAGTTCGGCCAGCCGCCGGGGCTCGCCACCGCCCGCGTACCGCTCGCCGAGCAGGTCGTGCAGGACCCGGCGGTGCACCTCCGCGCTCCAGGGCAGCCCCGCGCGGTTCATCTCGGCGGCCACCAGCATCCCCGCGGACTCCGCGGCCGTCAGCAGGCGCATCCGGTCGGGGTGCGCGGTGGCGTCGTGGCGGCGCTGCTGCTCGGTGTACACCGCGACGAGGTCGGTGAGCGGCAGATGCACGTCCTCGGGTTCGAACAGGGAGGACTGGGCGCCCGGTTCGGCGGAGCGCTGCGGTGGGTCCGGCGGGACGGGTCCGCCGCGCAGCCGGGCCAGGGCGGCGGCCGCCGACCGGGGTTCGCCGGAGCGACCCTCGTGACCGAGGAGGAGCGTCTCGGCGTCCTCCACGTCGTAGCACCGCTCCACTCGCACCCCCGTGGCGAGCAGGCGCGGATACGTCTCGGCCGTCGACCGCCACACCCAGCGCATGACCTCCGGCAGGCCCCGTACGGCCTCGGCGGCGTCCGGGGCCCGGTGTACGGGCCCGGCGAGCAGCCCGTCGGGGCCGAGGGGGCCGAACTCCACGCCACCGCCCTCGGCCGGCGCGAGAGCCCACCGGTCGGTCATGATGGCGAGTGTGGCAGGGGGGTCTGACAACGGCCCTCGTGGACGCGTCTCAGCTCTCGTTCTCGAACTTCACCTGGATCTTGGCGATCGCCGCCGTGATGTTCTCCTCCACCGTGGGCTTGGTGATGCCCAGGCCGGACAGGACGCCCTCGCCGTTCTCGAACTCCAGCAGGGCCAGCAGGATGTGCTCGGTGCCGATGTAGTTGTGGCCGAGGCGCAGAGCCTCGCGGAAGGTGAGTTCCAGGACCTTCTTGGCCTCGGTGCCGTAGGGGATGAGCTCCGGGACCTCCTCGGCGGCCGGCGGCAGCACGGCGGCGGCGGCCTGGCGTACGGCGTCGAGGAGGACGCCCTGCGCGGTGATCGCCTTGGCGGCCAGGCCCTCGGGTTCGGCGAGCAGGCCGAGGACGAGGTGCTCGGGGCGGCCCTCGGGGTTGCGGGCGGCGACGGCCTCGTTGTGGGCGGCCATGACGACGTTGCGGGCGCGCGGGGTGTACCGCTGGAAGCCCTGGCTGGGATCGAGGTCCGCCGACTCCTTCGGCACGAACCGCTTCTGCGCCGCCTGCCGGGTCACCCCCATGCTCTTGCCGATGTCGGTCCAGGAGGCCCCCGAGCGACGGGCCTGGTCCACGAAGTGGCCGATCAGGTGGTCGGCCACGTCCCCGAGGTGGTCCGCGGCGATCACCGCGTCCTGGAGCTGTTCGAGGGGCTCGGCGTGCACCTTCTTGATGGCCGCGATGAGGTCGTCGAGCCGTACGGACGACGTGATGTCGGAGTTCGTCATGCTGTCAACCTTAGGTTGACAGTGGAAGGGTGTCAACCAGAGGTTGCCTCTACTTGGGTGTCGCGGCCAAGCGCACCGCCAGCCCCGCGAACACCGTCCCCGAGACGATGTTCAGCGCCCGGTTGACCCGCCTGCTGCGCCGCAGGAGCCCGGCCAGCCGCCCGGACAGCAGTCCCACGAACCCGTCCCACAGGAACCCCATGACGACGATCGTCACGCCGAGCACCAGGAACTGGCCCCGCACGTGACCGAGCGAGGGGTCCACGAACTGCGGCAGGAACGCCACGTTGAAGAGGATCACCTTGGGGTTGAGCAGATTGGTGACGGCCCCCTGCCAGAACGCCCGCCGCATCCCCGGCCCCGCCGGCGCCCCCTCCTCGCCCGGCATCGACCGGTCCCGGAACGCCTTCACGGCGAGATAGAGCAGATAGGCCGCACCCGCCCAGCGCAGCACGTGGTACAGCGTCGGCAGCGTCAGGAACAGCGCCGACAGGCCGAGCGCCGCGGCGATCGCGTGCACGAGCATGGCGCAGGCCACCCCGAACGCGGCCATCACCCCGGCGGTGGGGCCGCCGCGTCCGCCCATCGCCACGATGAACATCATGTCGGGGCCGGGGGTGATGCACAGCGCGAAGGCGGCGACCAGGAACGCCACATACAGATTCATGTCCACCATGCGGGCCATGTTTCGAGCCGGGGTATGGGGGAGCGACCGATTTTCGAGGAGTGAGACGATCGGTCCGTGACCAGCACCGTCGACCGCGCCTTCGAGGCCTGCCTCTACGCCGATGACGACAGCGCCCTCGACACCGGCGCCTCCCTTCTCGCCGCCGACCCGGCCTGCGACGCCGAACTCGCCCGCCGGGGCCGGGAGTTCGTGGCGGCGGCCTGGCGGCGCGGCTGGCAGCCCGCCGACGTCGTACGGATCGTGCGGCGCGAGCTGGACGACGTACACCTGCGCCTGGTGTCGGAGCTGATCCGCGCGCAGGCGGCGGACGACCGGGCGCGCGGGCCCCGCTGGAGGGCGCAGCTGGAGGCGCTCACGCCCGACACCGCGCCCCGCGCCGACCGTTTCTCCCACGCCACCGCGGTCCTGGAGCTGTACCGGCTGCTGCTACGGCTGCCCGCGCTGGAGCCGCTGGAGGACTCGCCGGCGGAGCCGGGGCGGGGAGCGCGGCGGGAGCACGGCGACTCCCGCATGCTGGCCCGCATCCGCGCGCTCCTCGCCAAGGCGGAGGCCACCGGCTTCCCCGAGGAGGCCGAGGCGCTCACCGCCAAGGCACAGGAGCTGACGGCCCGCTACAGCGTGGACGAGGCGCTGCTGGACGCCCGGGCGCCCACGCACGACGCGCCCGGAGCCTGCCGTATCGGGGTCGAACCGCCGTACGAACAGGCCAAGGCGGTGCTGCTGGACGCGGTCGCCACCGTCAACCACTGCCGAGCCGTGTGGAACGAGCCCCTCGGTTTCTCCACCGTGGTGGGCTTCGAGGCGGACCTGGAGGTGGTCGAACTGCTCTACACCTCGCTGCTCGTGCAGGCGCAGTCCGCCATGACGAAGGCGGAGGCGGCACAGCGCGCGGGCGGCCGCAGGCGGACCAAGACCTTCCGGCAGTCGTTCCTCGCGGCCTACGCCCACCACGTCGGCACCCGGCTGCGCGCCGCCGCCGAGACCCCCGTGAGCGAGGACCTGCTGCCCGTCCTGGCCACCCGCGAGGTCGCCGTGACCGACCGCCTGGACCGCATGTTCCCCGAGACGACGACCACCCGGCTGCGCGGCGTCAGCGACGAGGCCGGCTGGACTGAGGGCACGGAGGCGGCCGACCGGGCCCAGGTCAGGGCCCGACGACCGCTGCGCTGACGTCCTCGGCGACCCGCACGTCCTCGGCGACCCGCTCAGTCACCCGCGCGCGTGAAGGGGCCCACCGACGCGTCCGGTGCCTGCGGCGTGCCGGACTTCAGGGCCACCGCGCCGTACTTCCACGGGAAGTCCTTCACCTCGTCGGTGCCGGGGAGGCCGATCCGCAGGCTCGTCGCGGCGAGGCTCTTGCCGTCTGCGCCGCCGCCCTTGACGTAGGTGAGGGTGAAGGTGGCGCTCTCGCCCTTGGCGAGGGTCACCTTCTCCTTCCCGGCGCCCGCGGCGGCCCCGACGAGCACGGAGGTGCCGCCACCCTTGAGGGTGGCCCCGGGGACGCCCTGAAGCGTGCACGGCGCGCTCTGGTTGGTGAGCGACACGGGGACGTTGCCCGTGTCCCCGACGGCCGGCGCGACGTCGGCCGGCCCGACCTCGACGCCCATCGTGCCGATCGCGCAGGCACCGCCGTCCTTCTTGGCACCTCCGCCGCCGCTCCCACCGCCTCCGTTGTCGTCACTGCCGCCGCTGTCGCAGGCGGTCAGCAGGAGTGCGGCGGCGAGAGCGGTGACGACGAGGGAAGTGGCGCGCATGGGGGTCTCCGAAGCATCCGAAACGGCGGTACCCGAGGATCATCACGCACAAAGCGCGCGAGACGGCCGCCGCCCCCCGTCCAACTGCCCGCCTACGACCCCGAACTCGCCGTAGGCAGCCCACTGGGCAGTGACCCGCCCTCCGCCTTGGTGTACGTCTCCGTGCCGAGCCCGCTCTTCCAGGTCACCTTGAGCGTCGTACCGCTGACGGAGTCGACCGTGCCGTCGGCCCGGTCCTTGCTGCCGTCCGTGCAGGTGAGGCGGACCGTGTCGGTGCCCGCGGTACCGCTGCACACGCTGCCGCCGGTGGCGAAGAGCCCGGCCTCGCTGCCGTTGACGACGAGCGCCACGATCTTGCCGCCGGAGGTGGTGACCCAGCTCCCGGCCAGCTTTCCGGCGGCGCCCGTGGAGCCGTCCGAGCCGCCGGACCCGGACACGCTCCCGCCGCCGGTGTCCGCGCTCGCGGAGGCGGACGCACTGGGCGTGGCCGAGGCCTTGCCGTCGTCGGAACCGCCGTCGTCGCTGCACGCCGTCAGGACGAGCGCACCGGCGAGCCCCGCGGCCGCCGCGACGACCCGCACCCGCCGGCGCGCATCCGAAGTCGCCCACGTCATGGAAGCCCCCAAGCTGTTGCGGTCGCCCGATGACCGGGAGGACCGCAGCAAGCTACCAGGGCACCTTTAGAAGGCGGAGCCCCCGAGCGCCGGTCCTCACCAGGACGACTTGCGCACCCCCGGCAGATACCCGGCGTGCGCCTGTCCGCGCAGGTTCACCCGGGACAGTCCGAACGTGCGGAAGTAGCCGCGCGGCCGTCCGTCCACCTGGTCGCGGTTGCGTACCCGGGTGGCGCTGGCGTCGCGTGGCTGCTTGCGCAACTCCTGCTGGGCGGCGAGCCGTTCGTCCTCCGTGGAGGAGGGGCGCCGGATGATCTCCTTGAGCTCGGCGCGGCGCTCGGCGTACCGGGCGACGACCTCCTGGCGCCTGTCGTTCTTCGCGATCTTGCTCTTCTTCGCCATCAGACACGCACCCCCCGCGCGCGGATCCGGGCCACGGCCGCCTCGACGCCGATCGTGTCGACGGTCTTGATCCCCTTGGTGCTCAGCTTCAGCCGTACGTGGCGGCCCTCGCTCGGCAGCCAGTAGCGCTTGGACTGGATGTTGGGGTCGAAGCGGCGCGAGGTGCGCCGGTGGGAGTGCGAGATGCGGTTGCCGAAGCCGGGCTGGGCTCCGGTCAGCATGCAGTGGGCGGACACGGGTGATGCACCTCTCCTGAGCCGGTGTCGTAAATGGAATTCATTTTCAGTAAGATAGCAGCATGGCACGCAACGAACTCCGTCCGGTCATCAAACTGCGGTCCACCGCGGGGACCGGCTTCACCTACGTGACGCGCAAGAACCGTCGCAACGACCCGGACCGGCTGACCCTGCGCAAGTACGACCCGGTGGTCGGCCGTCACGTCGACTTCCGAGAGGAGCGCTGATCCGTCATGCGCAAGGGAATCCACCCCGAGTACGGTCCGGTCGTCTTCCGTGACCGTGCCGCGGACTACACCTTCCTGACCCGGTCCACGATGACCAGCGAGAAGACGATCGAGTGGGAGGACGGCAACACCTACCCGGTCGTCGACGTCGAGATCTCGGACGTCAGCCACCCCTTCTACACCGGCACGGCTCGCGTCCTGGACACCGCGGGCCGCGTGGAGCGCTTCGAGCGCCGGTACGGAAAGAAGGGCTGATGCTCTCCGTCGTGATCGTCGGCGGACTGCACGCCGACGCCCGCAAGGCAGCCGTCGAGCAGCTGCTCGCCGACGTCCCGGGCAGCGTCGTACTCCACCACGACCTGTCGACGGCCGCGGCCGGCACGGTCGTACGGACGATTCGCGACGCCTGCGGCGTCCTGTCCGCGGGCGAGACGCCCCTCGTCAACGACTGCGCGTGCTGTGCGCTCAGGGAAGACCTGGTGCCCGAGCTGCGCCTGCTCGCCGAGGACGGCACGACCCGGCTCGCGATCGTCGAGCTGTGGGACTCCGTCGAGCCCAAGGCGATGGCGGAGGTGGTCGCGGCCGGCGGGCTCATCGTCACCGGCGTGATCACCGCCGTCGACCCGGCGCTCGTGCTGCCCTACCTCGCCAACGGCGACGACCTCGCCGAGGGCGGCCTGGCCGCCGCGGCCACCGACCAGCGGACGGTCGCCGACACCTTCGCACGCCAGCTGGAGTACGCGCCCGTCCTGGCGATCGCCGACTCCCCGGAGGCCGACGACGAGGACCGCGAGCTGCTCGCCCAGCTGCACCCGACCGCCCGCCAGGTCCCGATCGGGAGCGGCCACCCGACGGACCTGGCGGGCACCCGGTACCCGCGGCGCGGCCCGGCGGAACCGCCGTTGGTCCGGGCCGCCCTGGCCGGCTTCGACGTGGAGGCCGCGGCGGCCGCCCAGCACCCGGCCTGCGCCCTGCTCCCGGCCGAGGCCGACGCGCACGGCGTCGCCACCTTCGTCTGGCACCGCCGCCGCCCCTTCCACCCGGAGCGGCTCTACGCGGCCCTGGAGGACATCACCTGCGCCGCCGCCCGCAGCCGGGGCCGGTTCTGGCTCGCCGACAAGCCGGACGTCCTGCTGCACTGGGACGCGGCCGGCGGCGCCCTGTGCGTGGAGAGCGTGGGCCCCTGGCTCGCCTCCCTGCCGGACGCGGCCTGGGAGATGGTCCCGCCCGTGCGCCGGGCGGCGGCCGCCATGGACTGGCACGCCGAGCACGGCGACTGCTGCCAGCACCTGGTCTTCACGTCCCCCGGGCTCGACCGCGACGGACTCGAACGGCTGCTGGAGTCCTGCCTGTTGACCGACGCCGAGTACGCCGCGGGCCGCGACGCCTGGAAGCAGCTGCCGCCCGCCTTCGACACCCTCCTGGAGGTCTGACCCCGCCATGCCCCGCAAGCCCGAGCGCAAGCCCGTCAAGAACCGTCCCAACCCGCTGGACCAGGCCAAGATCACCTACATCGACTACAAGGACACCGATCTGCTGCGGAAGTTCATCTCCGACCGCGGCAAGATCCGCAGCCGGCGGGTCACCCGGGTGAGCGCCCAGCAGCAGCGGATGCTGGCCCGAGCGATCAAGAACGCGCGGGAGATGGCGCTGCTGCCGTACTCCAGCTCCAGCCGCTGAAGACCCCCGCGGCCGCAGGCCCCGAGGCCCCCACGCAGAGCAGTAGGTGGAACAGGATCGGGCTCTTACGCGTCTCTTCCCTGAGAGGCGCGTAGGAGCGGCACAGCGCCCGTCAAAGCTGTAACCGCGGGAACACCCCGCGTGCACGTGCATCTGCGAGTGCATCTGCCCATGCATCAGCACATGAACAGAGCTATGATCCGGATCAGTTGACCACCGTTTCAATGGCATCAATGGCCTCACCAGCCAGTGCACCACCGGGGAGCGACCTGTGGACCACGACGTGTACGACGTTGACGCGTCCGGCGTGTACAACGGCATGGCCGCCACCCGGCTGAACGGGGTGGCGTGGCAGAAGAGCAGGCACAGCAACTCGCAGGGTTCCTGCGTGGAGTTCGCCCGGCTGCCCGGCGGTGACGTCGCCGTCCGCAACTCGCGTTTCCCCGACGGTCCCGCGCTCGTCTACACCCGGGCCGAGATCGAGGCGATGCTGCTGGGGATCAAGGACGGCGAGTTCGATCACCTCATAGCGGGCTGACCGACCGGTAACACCCCCGGTAACAAAGGGCGATCGGCACCTCGCGCTACGTAACGCGCGTAGAACCCGGGCGCGAAAAAGCGCCCGGGGGCCTCACTCGGCCGACGGCGGCTGCTGGAGCCGGAACATCGCCCACACGACCTTGCCGCTGATCGTGCCCGCGAGCGGGTGCCAGCCCCAGCTGTCGGCGAAGGAGTCGACCAGGAACAGCCCGCGGCCGGACTCCGCCGAGAAGTCGTCGGTGTCGCGCGCCACGGGACTCTCGTCACTGGGGTCGCGCACCGCGCACACCAACCGCTCGGTCCAGCGCATCAGATGCAGCCGAACGGGCGCGCTCTGCTCGGCCGGGCGCGGGGTGTTGGCGGGCAGCGCGTGTCGCAGGGCGTTGGTGACCAGCTCGGAGACCACCAGGCACACGTCGTCGAAGCGGTCGCCCAGGTCCCACTGGTCCAGCGTTCTGCGGGTGAACTGCCGTGCCTCGCGCACCGCTTCGTAGCGGGCGGGCAGAGCACAGGAGGCGGCGCTGGAGACGGCCGCGGGATCCAGCGGGGGAAGGCCCTGCCGTAACGGCTTGAGCATGGTCGATCCATTCGTAGCCATGCGTGGCACTCCCGGGAATTCGCGGTCGTTGCGATGCAGCGGTGGCGCGAGACCATGGTTTCTGATGCGTACGGCAGATGCAAGGGCAGATGCACGTGCACGCGACCGAATTGGACCCTCCCGTACCGCTTGTTGGTCATTTTTTCCGCCACTCTCTCCCCTACCTCTTGCCCTTTCCTTCCCACAACCTGTCCCAGGCCTGTGCGGAAACTTTGGCTTCTTTCCATCTCTGTAATCGGACGAGTACTGCTCGGAGTGTTTTAGTGGCAGACTTCGGGCCCTGAAGACGGTTGGGGAGGCTGGCGAACGTGAGCGCGGGAGAGCCCGGATCGGTGGTGCGACGCATGCTGCTCGGCTCGCAACTCAGGCGACTGCGTGAGGCGCGGGGCATCACGCGCGAGGCGGCGGGCTACTCGATCCGCGCGTCCGAGTCGAAGATCAGCCGGATGGAGTTGGGCCGGGTGAGCTTCAAGACACGGGACGTCGAGGATCTGCTGACGCTGTACGGCATCACGGACGAGCAGGAGCGCACCTCTCTCCTCTCTCTCGCCCGGGAGGCCAATGTGGCGGGCTGGTGGCACAGTTACTCGGACGTCCTGCCGAGCTGGTTCCCCACCTATGTGGGCCTGGAGGGCGCCGCCGCCCTGATCCGGGCGTACGAGGTGCAGTTCGTGCACGGTCTGCTCCAGACCGAGGCGTACGCGCGCGCGGTCGTGCGGCGCGGTATGCAGGGCGCGAGCGAGGCCGACGTCGAACGCCGGGTGGCGTTGCGCCTGGAGCGGCAGAAGTACCTGGTCGACGAGAACGGGCCGGAGGTCCACATCGTCCTGGACGAGGCGGCGCTGCGCCGGCCCTACGGCGACCGCGAGGTGATGCGCGGTCAGCTCCAGCACCTGATCGAGATCTCCGCGCGGCCCAATGTGCGCCTGCAGATCATGCCGTTCGGCTTCGGCGGGCACTCCGGCGAGAGCGGCGCGTTCACGATCCTGTCCTTCCCGGACTCCGACCTGTCGGACGTCGTGTACCTGGAGCAGCTCACCAGCGCGCTCTACCTCGACAAGCGCGAGGACGTCACCCAGTACGAGAAGGCGCTCAAGGAGCTCCAGCAGGACAGTCCGGGGCCGGACGAGAGCCGCGATCTTCTACGCGGTCTCCTCCAACTCTCCTAGGGTTCTCCCCAGAACATTGCTCGGCGTCCCCAACTCGCTTGCCGCGCAAGTACGATGACGCGTGATCAGACCGTGACGTCGATCGTGCGTCTGCTAGCGATTTGGGGATCACATGTCGTCGTACTTCACCGACCTGGCCCAGCAGTACATCGACGGTGAGTGGCGCCCGGGCACCGGCTCCTGGGACATCATCGACTTCAACCCGTACGACAACGAGAAGCTGGCGTCGATCACGATAGCCACGGTCGACGAGGTCGACGAGGCGTACCGGGCCGCCGCCCGTGCCCAGAAGGCGTGGGGCGCGACCAACCCGTACGCCCGCCGGGGGGTGTTCGAGAAGGCACTCCGGCTCGTCGAGGAGCGCGAGCAGGAGATCTCCGAGGTGATCATCGCCGAGCTCGGCGGCACCCGGCTGAAGGCCGCCTTCGAACTCCACCTCGTCAAGGAGTTCCTGCGCGAGTCGATCCACCTGGCGCTGCGCCCCGAGGGCCGGATCCTCCCGTCGCCGACCGACGGCAAGGAGAACCGCCTCTACCGGGTGCCGGTCGGGGTCGTGGGCGTGATCAGCCCCTTCAACTTCCCCTTCCTGCTCTCCATCAAGTCGGTCGCCCCGGCGCTCGCCCTCGGCAACGCCGTCGTCCTCAAGCCGCACCAGAACACCCCGATCGTCGGCGGCTCCCTGGTCGCCAAGATCTTCGAGGACGCCGGGCTGCCCGCCGGTCTGCTGAACGTCGTCATCACCGACATCGCGGAGATCGGCGACGCCTTCATCGAGCACCCGGTCCCCAAGGTCATCTCCTTCACCGGCTCCGACAAGGTCGGCCGCCACGTCGCCACCGTCTGCGCCGCGAACTTCAAGCGCTCGGTCCTCGAACTGGGCGGCAACAGCGCCCTGGTGGTCCTCGACGACGCCGACGTCGACTACGCGGTCGACGCGGCGGTCTTCAGCCGCTACGTCCACCAGGGCCAGGTCTGCATGGCCGCCAACCGGATCCTGGTGGACCGCTCGGTCGCGGAGGAGTTCACCGAGAAGTTCGTCGCCAAGGTGAAGACCCTCAAGACGGGCGACCCGCGCGACCCCGAGACCGTCATCGGCCCGGTCATCAACTCCTCGCAGGCGGACGCGCTGTCGGGCGTCGTCGAGCAGGCCATCGCCGAGGGCGCCACGGCCCTCGTGCACGGCACCACCACCGACAACCTGGTCGAGCCGTCGGTCCTCACCGGCGTCCCCGCCGACTCCGCCCTGCTGCGGCAGGAGGTCTTCGGCCCGGTCGCCTTCCTCATCCCCTTCGACGGCGAGGAGGAGGCCGTCCGCCTCGTCAACGACACGCCGTACGGTCTGAGCGGCGCCGTCCACACCGGTGACATCGAGCGCGGTGTCGCCTTCGCCAAGCAGATCGACACCGGGATGTTCCACGTCAACGACGGCACCGTCCACGACGAGCCCCTCGTCCCCTTCGGCGGCGAGAAGCACTCCGGCGTCGGCCGCCTGAACGGCGACACGACCGCGGACTCCTTCACCACGCTGAAGTGGATCTCGGTACAGCACGGGCGGAGCGGGTTCCCGTTCTGACGGCACGCCTTCGGACCCTTGCGGACAGAACCTGACCGCAAGGGTCCGTAACGTCATGGGTGTCAGGGAAACGGACCCCATGAAAGGCGGCCGGTCATGGTCACTCACGTGCGAGCCGAGGCGTACGGCGACGAGCGCGGCGCACTGCTCTCCTTCCTGGCCGAGCAGCGCGGCGGCATCCGCCGGTCGGTGCTCGGTCTCACGGACGAGCAGGCCTCGTCCCGGCCCAGCGCGAGTGAGCTGTCCCTGGCCGGACTGCTCAAGCACGTCGCCGAGGTCGAACAGGGCTGGGTGGCCCGGGCCAAGGGTGAGCCGCCCGCGGTGAAGCGGGACGAGTCGAACTGGCACGAGTGCTTCACCCTGGTCGACGGCGAGAGTGTCGAGCAGCAGCTCGCGTACTGGGAGAAGGTGGCCGCCGAGACGGAGGCGTTCGTCCGCTCGGCGCCCAGCCTCGACGACACCTTCCCGCTCCCGGACGAGCCCTGGTTCCCGCAGGGCGAGGCGGTCTCCGTGCGCTGGCTGGTCCTGCACCTGATCCGCGAGACGGCCCGGCACGCCGGCCACGCCGACATCGTCCGCGAGTCCCTGGACGGCGCCACGGCCTTCGAACTGGTGGCGAAGGAGCAGGGCAGCGACTGGGGGTGAGGCCTCTGGTTCTACGCTGGACCGCATGTCAGCGATCCGTCTCCTCGTGCTCGGCGCGGTGCGTATGCACGGGCGGGCCCACGGCTACCAGGTGCGGGGCGACCTGGAGTACTGGGGCGCGCACGAGTGGTCCAACGCCAAGCCCGGCTCGATCTACCACGCCCTGAAGCAGATGGCCAAGCAGGGTCTGCTGCACGCGCACGAGATCGCACCGTCCACGGTCGGCGGGCCGCCGCGCACCGAGTACGAGATCACCGAGCAGGGCATCGAGGAGTACTACCGGATGCTGCGCGAGGCGCTGGTCACCTATGACCAGCGCGGGGACGTGAAGACGGCGGCCGTCGGTTTCCTCGTAGACCTGCCGCGGGCCGAGGCGGTGGCCCTGCTCAAGGAGCGCACCCGGCGGATCGTGGAGTGGCGGTCCGGGGTTCTCGAGCACTACGTGCCCGAGGAGGGGCCCGAGCAGCTCGGGCACATCGGCGAGATCATGAACATGTGGGTCCATACGGCCGACTCCGAGGCCGAGTGGACCCACGGGCTGATCGAGCGCATCGAGGGCGGCGCCTACACCTTCGCGGACGAGGGCGATCCGTTCGTCGACGTCCGCACCCCGGATCCGAACCCGTACGCGACGGGGGCGCGGCATCCGGAGGACGACTTCTAATCAAGTTTGACCAATCGCCCGCGCGGGCGTACTCTCCGTCACCGGATGCCGGTAGTCAAACTTGATTACCAAGGCTCCGTGATCCGAAGGGAGCCATATGACCGACGCGATCGTCGCCGAAGGCCTTCGCAAGCGGTACGGGGACAAGGCCGCCCTGGACGGACTCGACCTCAGGGTGGCGCGCGGCACCGTCCACGGCGTGCTCGGCCCGAACGGCGCCGGCAAGACGACCCTGGTCCGGATCCTGTCCACCCTGCTGCGGCCCGACGCCGGCCGGGTCGAGGTGGCCGGACACGACGCCGTGGCCGAGGCCCAGGCGGTCCGCTTCCGCATCGGCCTCCTCGGCCAGCACGCGGCCCTCGACGAGGGGCTCTCGGGCCGGCAGAACCTGGACATGTTCGGCCGCCTCTACCACCTGGGCGCCCGGCACGCGCGCGTGCGCGCCGACGAGCTCCTGGAGCGCTTCGGCCTCGCCGACACCGGCCGCAAGGCCGTCAAGCTCTACAGCGGCGGCATGCGGCGCCGGCTGGACCTGGCGGCCTCCCTCATCACCGAACCGGAGGTGCTCTTCCTGGACGAACCGACCACCGGCCTCGACCCGCGCGGCCGCACGGAGGTGTGGGCCGCCGTCCGCTCCCTCGTCGGCGGCGGTACGACGGTCCTGCTGACCACCCAGTACCTGGAGGAGGCCGACCAGCTCGCCGACCGCGTCTCCGTGGTCGACCTGGGCCGGATCGTCGCCGACGGCACACCGGACCAGCTGAAGGCGGTGATCGGCGGCGACCGCATCGACGTGGTGCTGCGGGACGCCGGTCAGCTGGGCGCGGCGGTGGCCCTGTTGCCGCTGCCCGCGTCGGAGGTGTCCGTCGACACCGACCGCCGGCTGCTCAGCGCCCCGGTCACCGACCGGATGGCCGCGCTCTCCGGTGTCGTACGGGCGCTGGAGGAGGCCGGTATCGAGGCGGAGGACGTGGCCCTGCGCCGCCCGACGCTGGACGAGGTGTTCCTGCACCTCACGGGCGACGACCGAGTGAAGGAGGCCGTGTGAGCACGTATGTGCTGACCGATTCCTGGACCATGACCCGCCGCGAACTCGCCCACTGGGCACGGCAGCCCGTGCAGGTCGTGGTCCAGCTCGCCTTCCCCGTCATGCTCCTGCTGATGTTCGGCTACCTCGTCGGCGGCGGCCGGGGCGTCGAGGGGGACTACGTCGACTACCTGGTCCCCGGGATGCTCGCGCTGACCATGGCGTTCGGCCTCGAAGGGACCATGCTGGCCGTCACGCAGGACCTCAACAAGGGGGTCATCGACCGCTTCCGCTCGATGCCGATGGCCAACGGCGCGGTCCTGGTGGGCCGTTCGGTCGCCGACATGCTGGAGTCGGCGGTCAGCCTGCTGGTGATGACCGGGGTGGCCCTCGCGCTCGGCTGGCGGGCCCACGGCGGGGCCGGGGGGTTCCTCGGCGCCCTGGGGCTTCTGCTGCTGTTCCGTTTCGCCATGCTGTGGATCGGCATCCACCTGGCGATGGTGGCCGGGAAACCCGAGGTGGTGCAGGCCGTGCAGATCCTGGTCTGGCCGGTCGGGTTCCTCTCCAACGCCTTCGCGACCCCCCACTCCATGCCCGGCTGGCTGGGCACGGTGATCGAGTGGAACCCCATGTCCCACACGGCCACCGCCGTGCGGGACCTGTTCGGCGGGCAGGGCGGCGAGCCGGGGCACGTCTGGCCGGCGGTGCTGTGGCCGCTGGCGCTGCTGGCGGTGTTCCTTCCGCTGGCGGTGCGCAGGTTCGGGGCGTTGAACAAGTAGGGCCGGACGTCGTAGTACGGCTGAGGGCTCGGCCGGGCACGTGGTCGGCCGGGGATGTGGTCGGCCGGTCGCGAAGTCGTCCGGCTGGAACGGGAACCCCGGCGCGGTGAGCGGTGTACCAGAGATGACAGTGCATCGCGCAGGACGCGTCGGGGGAGGGTTCCATGAGCGGGGTCGGGAGGATCAGGGGCTGGGTGGCGGCGGCCGTCTCAGTGGTGGAAGCCGGTGGCCGCCTCCTTGTCCCGGGTCAGGGGGTGCGGCTGGCGGCGCAGCTCGGGCAGCAGGCGGCCCAGGTCCTCCACGAACAGCTCGGCGAGGTCGGCGGAGAACCCGTTGCGGCACACCACCCGCAGGACGGACAGGTCCTCCCGGTTCGGCGGGAAGGTGTACGCGGGCACCAGCCAGCCCCGCTCGCGCAGCCGCCGGGACACGTCGAAGACGTCGTACGCCTCCACACCGGGCGCGGTCGTGAAGGCCAGGACCGGCAGCTCCTCGCCCCGGGTCAGCAGCCGGAAGTCGCCGAGCGCCTCCACCCGCCCGGCGAGCCCCCGGGCCACGTCCCGCGTGGACTGCTGCACGGCCCGGTAGCCCTCGCGCCCCAGCCTGAGGAACGTGTAGTACTGCGCCACGACCTGGGCGCCCGGCCGGGAGAAGTTCAGCGCGAAGGTCGGCATGTCCCCGCCCAGGTAGTTGACGCGGAAGACGAGCTCCTCGGGCAGGGCCTCCTGATCACGCCACAGCGCCCAGCCGACGCCCGGGTAGACCAGGCCGTACTTGTGCCCGGAGGTGTTGATCGAGGCCACCCGCGGCAGCCGGAAGTCCCACACCAGGTCCTCGTCGAGGAACGGCGCGATCATCGCGCCGGACGCCCCGTCGACATGCACCGGGATGTCGAGGCCGGTCCGTTCCTGCAAGGCGTCCAGGGCGGCGCACAGCTCGGCGATCGGCTCGTAGGACCCGTCGAAGGTGGAGCCGAGGATGCCCACCACCCCGATGGTGTTCTCGTCGCACAGCTCGGCGGCGGCCTGCGGGTCGAGGTGGAAGCGGTCACCCTCCATGGGGACCTGACGGGCCTCCACCTCCCAGAAGGTGCAGAACTTCTCCCAGCAGACCTGGACGTTGACACCCATGACCAGATTCGGGCGGACGTCCCTGGACGGATACCGGTCGGCGTTGCGCCGCGCCCAGCGCCGCTTCAGCGCCATCCCGGCGAGCATGCAGGCCTCGCTGGACCCGGTCGTGGAACAGCCCACGGCCGCCGAGGGATCGGGCGCGTGCCACAGGTCGGCGAGCATCGCCACGCAGCGCCGCTCCAGCTCGGCGGTGCGCGGGTACTCGTCCTTGTCGATCATGTTCTTGTCCCGGCACTCATCCATCAGGACGCCGGCCTGGGGCTCCATCCAGGTGGTGACGAAGGTGGCGAGGTTCAGCCGGGAGTTGCCGTCCAGCATCAGTTCGTCGTGCACGAGCTGATACGCGGTCGAGGGCGGCAGCGGGACGGCGGGGAGCCGGTGCTTGGGCGGGGCCTCGGCCATTCCTCCGACCGGGTCGGCCTCGCCGTAGAAGGGATTGACGGACAACGGGCGCTCGTCGGGCTTCTCCGGCCCTTGGTGCAGCGGCATGTGCGTGCCTCCTGAAGGGATCGACGTCGCTCGACGGCCCGGGGTTCCGTCCTGCCGCGCGGTGTCCTGGGCGACGGGCTCACGATAAGCGGGCACAAGGAGCCCCACATCCGCAGGGACCGGGCAGCGGGCTTGCACCTCACGCGGCGTGAGGATCCACCGTGGAGTGCGTACCGAGAAGGGAGCGGAGAAGTGAGTTATCCCGTGGGACAGGTCGCCGGTTTCGCCGGAGTGACGGTGCGCACACTGCACCACTACGACGACATCGGCCTGCTCGTCCCGAGCGAGCGCAACCACGCGGGACACCGGCGTTACAGCGACGCCGACCTCGACCGGTTGCAGCAGATCCTGTTCTACCGGGAGCTCGGCTTCCCGCTCGACGAGGTCGCCGCCCTGCTCGACGATCCGGCCGCGGACCCGCGCGCGCACCTGCGCCGCCAGCACGAACTGCTGACCGCCCGGATCGAGAAGCTGCGGCAGATGGCGGAGGCCGTGGAGCACGCCATGGAGGCACGCAGGATGGGGATCAATCTCACGCCGGAGGAGCGGTTCGAGGTCTTCGGCGACAAGGATCCGGAGCAGTACGCCGAGGAGGCGGAGCGACGCTGGGGCGGCACGGAGGCGTACGCCGAGTCACAGCGCCGCGCGGCCCGCTACACCAAGGAGGACTGGAAGCGCCTTCAGGCCGAGGCGAACGACTGGGCCGAGCGTTACTCGGCCCTGATGGCCGAGGGCGAATCGCCGGACGGCGAGCGGGCCATGGAGCTGGCCGAGGAGCACCGGCAGCACATCGGCACCTGGTACTACGAATGCCCGTACGAGATGCACCGGTGCCTGGCCGAGATGTATGTGTCCGACGAGCGCTTCAAGGCGTTCTACGACTCCATGCGCCCGGGGCTCGCCGAGCACCTCAAGGACGCGATCCTGGCGAACGCCGCCCGCCGCGCCGCGTGACACCCGGCCCGGGAGGACGGCCTCCTCCCGGGCCGGGACCACTCTCACTCCCGGGCCGGTACCCCCTCCTCCCGGGCCTGGATCACTTCTCTTCCCGGACCAGGACCACCGCCGTGCCGTAGGCGCACACCTCCGTCCCCACGTCCGCAGCCTCCGTGACGTCGAAGCGGAACATCAGCACGGCGTTCGCGCCCCGCGCGCGGGCCTGCTCCACCAGCCGTTCCATGGCCTGGTTGCGGGTCTGCACGAGCGTCTTGGTGAGCCCCTTGAGCTCACCGCCGATCATCGACTTCAGGCCGGCCCCGATCTGACTGCCGAGATGCCGGGACCGCACGGTCAACCCGAAGACCTCCCCCAGCACCTCCTGGACCCGATGGCCGGGCACGTCGTTCGTCGTCACCACGAGCACGTCGGGCCGGGGCCCCTGACCACCGCCGTATTCTTCGATACCCATGGCCCACAGCTTTGTCCCAGCGCGTCCACAGTGCATCCTGTGGGCGCCCATGGAACCTGGGTCACCGCGGCTGCGTTGATAGTTTTGGGCAGCCAGTCCCAGCCCGACCCCCACACGCAGGAGCCACATTCCCGTGACCACGCTCGCGCTCGGCCCCGAGTGGCTCAGCCCCGACTATCTGATCGAGACCTTCAGCCTGCCCGGCATCCTGCTGATCGTCTTCGCCGAGTCGGGTCTCTTCGCGTTCCTGCCCGGAGACTCCCTGCTGTTCACGGCGGGTCTCTTTGTGGCCGAGGGGAACTTCATCAGCCAGCCCCTGTGGCTGGTCTGCACGCTGATCGTGCTGGCCGCCGTCATCGGCGACCAAGTCGGCTACATGATCGGCAAGTTCTTCGGGCCGAAGCTCTTCAGCCGCCCCAACTCCAAGCTCTTCAAACAGGAGAACCTGGAGAAGGCCCACGAGTTCATGGAGAAGTACGGCCCCAAGGCGATCGTCCTGGCCCGCTTCGTGCCCATCGTGCGCACCTTCGCCCCGATCGTGGCGGGCGCCGGCCGCATGAAGTACCGCACCTTCCTCACGTACAACGTGATCGGCGGTGTGGCCTGGGGCTGCGGTGTCACCCTCGCCGGCTACTGGCTGGGCCAGATCGAGTTCATCAAGACCAACGTCGAGGCTATCCTCGTCCTGATCGTCATCGTCTCGGTCGTCCCGATCATCATCGAGTACCTGCGCGAGCGCGGAAAGAAGAAGCGCGCCGCGGCCCCGCCCCCGGCCCAGCAGTACCCCCAGATGATGGACGACGCCACGACCCAGCTGCGCCGCATCCCGTCCTCCGACGAGCCGCAGCAGCCCTACGGCAACCACGGCAACCAGAGCCGGCCGGGCCACCAGCAGAACGGCCACGACCAGCAGTACTACGGCCAGCCCCCGCAGCAACAGCAGCCGTACGCCCAGCAGTACCCGCAGAGCTACGGCGGGCAGAACCAGCAGTACCCGAACAACCAGCAGCAGTACCCGAACAACCAGGGCTACTAGAACCGGAGCACCCCCTGGGGCACCCTCGCTAGAACCCCCGCGTCCTCTTCGCGGACTTCCGCTTCTCGGCGGAGCCGACCCGCAGGAACATCCGGGAGATCTCCGACCCGAAGTTGACCCCGATGGCGATGGCCATCGCCAGAGCCGCAGCCTGCGACAGGAACACCAACCCCGCGTCGACGTTGTTCTGAGCGATGGCCAGCAGTCCGAAGTACGTGGCGGAACCGGGCAACAGGGGCCCGATCGCCGCCGTGGTGTACGGCAACGCCGACGCGAACCGGTACCGGGACAGCAACTGCCCGAACAGCCCCACCAGCCCCGCCGCCACCGCCGTGGAGGCGACGGGCGAGATCTCGCCCACGTAGTGCATCGCGCCGTACACCGACCAGGCGACACCGCCGTTCAAGGTCACGGCCAGCACGGTGGATCGTTCCTGCTGGAGCAGGACCGCGAAGGTCAGCGACAGCAGCATCGACGCGGAGATCTGCCACAGGGGCCTGTTGTTGTCGCCGAAGGCCGCGTCGGGGTCGAGGCTGGCACCCAGCTGAACGCCCACGTAGAGCATCAGCAGTACCCCGACGACGATGCCCACGAAGAAGTACATGACCTCCAGCAGACGCGCGGCGGCGGTGATGTAGAAGCCGGTCAGACCGTCCTGCACGCCCGCCACCAGCGCCCGTCCGGGCAGCAGAGCGAAGAGCCCACCGGTGACCACCGCGGACGCCTTGACGTCCACATGGGCGAGCGTCAGCGCGATCCCTATCGCCGCCGGCGGCATCGCGGCCACCGTGAACTGGTAGAACTCCGGCAGCCCGCGCCCCGCGCACAGCCAGGCCAGCCGGTCGCCGCACATCGCGCCGAGCGCCGCCGCGACGAAGACGATCAGGTCACCGCCGACGAGCACGGATGCCGCGCCCGCCAGCAGCCCGCTGGCCAGCGTCAGCACCCAGCCCGGATACGGGTGCCGGTTGCGGCGGATCTCGGCGAGCCGCCGGTAGGCCTCCTCCAGGGAGATGTGCGCCTCGGGGTCACTGAGGTCGTCGACGAGCTGGAACACGGCCGCGAGCCGCGTGTAGTCGGTGCCCCGGCGGCGCACCGTCCGGGACGCCGTCACCGGGTCCTCGACCAGCGACGGCTGGTACGAGATGGACAGCAGGGTGAAGGTGACGTTCGGCTCGCAGCGGTCGAGCCCGTAGGACCGGCAGACGGCGAACATCGCCGCCTCCACGTCCTCGGCGCCCTCACCGCCCGCGAGCAGCAACTCGCCGATACGCAGCGTCAGGTCGAGCACGCGCGGAACGGCCGGGCCCTCCTCCTCCGCCTTGTGCACCGGCTCGGGGGCGGGCCGCTCGGCCACCGGCATCCGCAGCATCGTGCGCATCCGGTCCTGCCAGGGCAGGTCCTTGGTCAAACTCACCACGGGGATGCCGGTCGGCGGTGTGAAGGCGGGCGGCGCGTGCCGGGCGCTGTAGGTGCGCGGCGGGGTGAAGGCCGAGCCCTCCGGCTCGGCGACGGGCGTGTGCGGCACGTCGAGCCCGTCGGGCAGCGCGAACTCGGAGGTGGTCTCCGGCTCGGCCCCCGTCCTGGGCACGGCGAGCCCGTCGGGAAGGGCGAACTCGGACGTGATCTCGGGGTCGAAGACGCCCCTCGCCTCGTCCGTCTGCGGCTTGCGGTCCTCCGCCTGCGTCACTGCGTAGCGCTCCCTGTACGACACGTTCAGCCCGCCTCAGTATGCGCACAGATACGCGAACGGGCCGCGCCACCTCGCACGAGGTCACGCGGCCCGCGGGGCACAACGGTGATCAGTGGCCGCCCTGGTCCTTGAACCGCTTGTAGGAGCGCTCGATCTCGGCCTCGGCCTCCGTACGGCCCACCCAGTCGGCACCCTCGACGGACTTGCCCGGCTCCAGGTCCTTGTAGACCTCGAAGAAGTGCTGGATCTCCAGGCGGTCGAACTCCGACACGTGGTGGATGTCCCGCAGGTGCTCCACCCGGGGGTCCGTCGCCGGGACGCACAGCAGCTTGTCGTCGCCGCCGGCCTCGTCCGTCATCCGGAACATGCCGATCGCACGGCACTTGATGAGGCAGCCCGGGAACGTGGGCTCGTCCAGGATGACGAGCGCGTCCAGCGGGTCACCGTCCTCGCCGAGAGTGTTCTCGACGAAGCCGTAGTCGGTCGGGTAGGCGGTCGAGGTGAAGAGTCGACGGTCCAGGCGGATCCGACCGGTCTCGTGGTCCACCTCGTACTTGTTCCGCGAACCCTTCGGGATCTCGATCGTGACGTCGAACTCCACCGGTGGCTCCTCCATGATCAACACATAGTTCTGGTGGTTAAGTGTCCCTCACGCCGGTGTGTGATCGCGAAAGGGGCTGGTGGTCGTGCCGGAGCTGAGGCCTTGGCGAGCCGCGGGACCGCGTATGACGCGGATCGCGAACGCCGTACGACCGCGTCTGACGCGCGCCACCGACGCCGTACGGCCTCGGATCACGCGAGCCGCGGACGTCGTACGGCCTCGTCTCGTCCGTGCCACGACGGCCGCGAAACCGCAGGTCACACGGCTTGCGCAGGCTGTGAAGCCGCAGCTCGGTCGGATTCCGAGGCCGAAGACCGCCAAGACCTGGCACTACACCGCGGGCGCCGCCACCGCCGGACTGGCACTGGCCGCCTCCGTGGTGACCGTGGCCGGCCCCTGGGACTCCACCGGTCAGCGTACGGCCGAGCGGGACCGGGCGGTTGCCCTGGACCACACGGGTGGCGCAGATCACGACGGTTCGTCCGACACGGCGGACGGGGCGCCCGAGCCCGCCCCCAGCGCCGCGTCCGTGCTGGTCGGACTGGGCGGCGCGTCGAACACCGTTCGGTCTGCCCCGACCGGCCCCGCCCTCGCCGCGGTCCTGGGCCCGCTCCTGAAGGACCCTGCCCTCGGCACCAGCCGCTCGGCCGTCGTCGTGGACGTCGCCACCGGAAAGCGCCTCTACGGCGAGGGCGCCGACCGGCCCCTGACCCCCGCGTCCACCACGAAGATCGCCACCGCCGTCGCCGCGCTCGGCGCCCTGGGCGCCGACCACCGGCTCACCACCCGGGCCGCCTTCGAGGCCGACACCAAGGAGCTCGTCCTCGTCGGCGGCGGCGACCCCACGCTCACCGCCCACCGGGACTCCGAGGGCTGGGCGAGCCTGCGCACCCTCGCCGACCGGACGGCCGCCGCCCTGAAGAAGCGCGACATCCGCCAGGTGACGCTGTCCTACGACACCACGTTCTACGCCGGTGACGAACTTCACCCCATCGGGGAGAACGAGAACCTCGCCCCCGTCACCGCCCTCATGGTGGACGAGGGCCGCACGGACGACTCCACGAGCGGTACCGCCGACCGCTTCGAGGACCCGGCGGCGCAGGCCGCCCGGCAGTTCGCCGGCCTCCTCGCGGCCCGCGGCATCGGGACCACCGCCCCCGGCCCCTCCAAGGCGACCGGACGCGCCGAGAACCTCGCCGCGGTCTCCTCGCCGCCGCTCTCCGCCGTCGTCGAGCGCATGCTGACCAACAGCGACAACGACATCGCCGAGGCCCTCGCCCGCCAGACCGCCGTCGCCACCGGCGAACGCGCCGACTTCGACGGCGCCGGCCGGGCGATCGCCGCCCAGCTGAAGAAACTCGGACTGCCCGTCAGGGGCGTCGCCTTCCACGACGGCAGCGGCCTCGACCGCACCGACCGCCTCACCGCCGACCTCCTCACCGCCCTGCTCGCCAAGGCCGGCGACCCCGCCCGCCCCGACCTGCGCCCCGCCCTCACCGGCCTGCCCGTCGCCGGCTTCACCGGCACCCTCACCACCCGCTACGCCGACGGCGCGGCCGGCATCGTCCGGGCCAAGACCGGCACGCTGAGCAACGTGAACACCCTCGCCGGCACGGTCGTCGACCAGAACGGCCGCCTCCTCGCCTTCGCCTTCCTCGCCTCCGGCACGACGAACAAGGACGCGGCCCAGTCGGCCCTGGACAGAACGGCAACGGCCCTGGCGGCCTGCGGCTGCCGCTAATCACGGAGCCGACCACACGACGACCGAGGCCGGCCGGCCTGCCACCGAGTGCCGCTCCCACCGCCGAGAGCTGCCCCTCCCACCGCCGAGGGCTGCCGCTCCTGCCACCGTGGGCAGTCGTTCCGCAGGGCGGAACGGGTGGGCACGGCCTGCACCACCGGGTGCCGTGAACACCAAGCTTCAGCACCGCACAGCTCCACGGCCTGCCCCAAGCGGGAGCGACCACGTACGGTTGACGCATGACGAGCATCGGTGGTGCCGAGATGGTCGACTGGAATCTCGCGGTGGCGACCGCGACCCGGCTCGTACGGCCGGGCCCCGACGTGAGCCGAGACGAGGCCAGGGCCGTCGTCGCGGAACTGCGTCGGCACGCCAAGGCCTCGGAGGAACACGTCCGCGGTTTCACCCGTATGGGTACGGAGGGTATCCACGACACCCCGATCCTGGTCGTCGACCGCCCCGGCTGGGTCCGGGCGAACGTCGCCGGCTTCCGGGAGATCCTCAAGCCGCTGCTGGACAAGATGCAGGAACGTCGCGGCAACACTCCCGGCGGCGCGGTCATGAGCGCCGTCGGCGGCAAGGTCACCGGCGTGGAGCTGGGGATGCTGCTGTCCTTCCTCGCCTCCCGGGTCCTCGGGCAGTACGAGACCTTCGCCCCGTCCACCCGCGAACTCCCCGCCGGGGAGAACGGCGGCGGCCGCCTGCTCCTGGTCGCCCCGAACATCGTGCACGTGGAGCGCGAACTCGACGTACAGCCCCACGACTTCCGCCTGTGGGTGTGCCTGCACGAGGAGACCCACCGCACCCAGTTCACGGCCGTGCCCTGGCTGCGGGACCACCTGGAGGGCGAAATCCAGTCGTTCCTGGGGGAGACCGAGGTCGACCCCATGACCGTCCTCGAACGCATTCGCGAGGCCGCCCAGTCGCTGGCCGGCGGACGCCCCGAGGGCGAGGAGGACGACGGCGGCCGCTCCCTCGTGGAGATCGTGCAGACGCCCGCCCAGCGGGAGATCCTCGGCCGACTCACCGCCGTGATGTCCCTCCTGGAGGGCCACGCCGACTTCGTGATGGACGGCGTGGGTCCCTCGGTCGTCCCGACCGTCGGGGAGATCCGCGAGAAGTTCCAGCAGCGCCGCGCCAAGGGCGCCTCGCGTCTGGACCTCGCCCTGCGCAAGCTGCTGGGCCTGGACGCCAAGCTCAGGCAGTACCGGGACGGCGAACGGTTCGTGCGGGCCGTCGTCGACCAGGTCGGCATGGACGGCTTCAACCGCGTGTGGACGTCCCCGAACACCCTCCCCACCAAGACGGAGATCGCCAAACCGGCGGACTGGATCGCGCGGGTGCACCGCAAGGCGGAGTCGTGAAACCGGCGGGACGCGTCGCGAACGCGGCGCGTACGTCGTGAAACGAATCCGGCCGACGGCAGGCGAACGCCCCTGCAATCACCCGTCCGAGGGAGCGTGAGCGATCGGTAGGCGTGCAATGCTCGGGGAACGGCCCGTTTCTGTCACCATCTACACACTCTGAGTGACCGAAACTCGGGCTCACCCCCCGACAACTTCATGAAGGGAACCGGACATGGGTCCCCATCCTGCGGTCGCGGCGATACGCCTGGCGGTCCGCCGCGTCCTCCACGACATCCTCAACGAAGCCAGTCGTACGGTGGCGTACAGCCGTACGACCGGAGCGACCGGAGAGCTCCCCGCCTCCGTCGACACCCCGCACGAGCGCCCGCCGTCGCCGCTCGTGCTCGTGGCGTGCTCCGGCGGCGCCGACTCCATGGCGCTCGCCTCCGCGCTCGCGTTCGAAGCGCCCAAACTCGGCATCCGGGCCGGCGGCATCACCGTCGACCACGGCCTCCAGCCCGGCTCCGGCCTGCGCGCCGACGAGGTCGTCCTGCGCCTGCGTGAACTCGGCCTCGACCCGGTCGAGTCCACCGCCGTGACCGTCGGCCGCGAAGGCGGTCCCGAAGCGGCCGCCCGCGACGCCCGCTACGCCGCCCTCGACGCCGCCGCCGAACGACACGGCGCCGCCGCCGTCCTGCTCGGCCACACCCGCGACGACCAGGCCGAGACGGTCCTGCTCGGCCTCGCCCGCGGCTCCGGCATCCGCTCCCTGTCCGGAATGGCGGCCGTTTCCGGAGGACCGGGGGCCGCCCGCCGCTACCGCCGCCCCTTCCTCCTCATCGACCGGCAGACCGCCCGCAAGGCCTGCATGGTCCAGTCTCTGCCCGTCTGGGACGATCCGCACAACGCCGACCCGGCCTACACCCGTTCCCGGCTGCGCCACGAAGGCCTGCCCGCCCTGGAGAAGGCGCTCGGCAAGGGCGTCGTGGAGGCGCTCGCCCGTACGGCCCAGCTCTCCCGGGACGACGCCGACGCCCTCGACACCTGGGCCCGCCAGGCCGAGGCCTCGGTGCGCGACGCCGCGGGCCTGCTGGAGTGCGCCAAGCTGTACGCCCTGCCGCCCGCCGTGCGCCGCCGTGTCCTGCGCCAGGCCGCCATCGAGGCGGGCGCCCCCGCCGGCTCGTTGTTCGCCCGTCACATCGAGGAAGTCGACCGGCTGATCACCGGCTGGCGCGGCCAGGGGGCCATCAATCTCCCCGGCAAAGTCGTCGCCCAGCGGCAGGGTGGCAGACTGGTGATTCGGCAAGGCTGAATCTCCTCCCCTCGGGTGAGGGATCCGGACTCCTTCGGAGGCCGGGGGCAGCCGGTTGGACGACCGAAAGTGATGCGGGTGGACGCGAAAGACATGGGCACCGACCTCAAAGAGGTGCTCATCACCAAGGAAGAGATCGACGCGAAGCTGGTCGAGCTGGCCGCGAAGATCGACGCGGAGTACGCGGGCAAGGATCTGCTGATCGTCGGTGTCCTCAAGGGCGCGGTCATGGTCATGGCCGACCTCGCCCGGGCGCTGTCCACCCCCGTGACCATGGACTGGATGGCCGTGTCCTCCTACGGCGCGGGCACCCAGTCCTCCGGTGTGGTGCGGATCCTGAAGGACCTCGACACCGACATCAAGGGCAAGCACGTCCTGATCGTCGAGGACATCATCGACTCCGGTCTGACGCTGTCCTGGCTGCTGTCGAACCTCGGTTCGCGCGAGCCGGAGTCGCTGAAGGTGTGCACCCTGCTGCGCAAGCCGGACGCCGCGAAGGTGGCCATCGACGTGGAGTGGGTCGGCTTCGACATTCCCAACGAGTTCGTCGTCGGCTACGGCCTCGACTACGCCGAGAAGTACCGCAACCTCCCGTTCGTCGGTACGCTCGCGCCCCACGTCTACGGTGGCTGAACCGGGCTGAGCCTGACGGCCCAAGCCCTGTAGGACGATCGGGAACCCCAGCGGGCTCCGCGGCGTTGGAGCATGAAGAGACGGGATTTGCCAGCCGTCCCGAGCGGCTCCGTGCGGCTTCGGGCCACAATGCTGGGGTACCGTCAGAAGAACTGTCTTATCAAACTCACTATGGCAGGAGGGACGGGGCGGCACCGCTCCGTATGGATGGACGTGAAGCGATACTTCCGTGGGCCGGTCATGTGGATCGTGCTGGCCGTCCTTGCCGTGGTCGTGTTGATGCAGGTCGTCGGCTCGTCCGGTGGCTACAAGACGGTGGACACCGGCCAGGTGATCCAGGCGATCAATGACAACAAGGTCGATTCGGCCAAGCTGACCACCGGCGACGAGCAGACCATCAAGGTTCAGCTCAAGGACGGCGAAAAGGTCGAGGGCAGCTCGAAGATCCAGGCGAGCTACATCGGCGACCAGGGCGCGACCCTCGCCGGCACCTTGCAGAACAAGTACCAGGACAAGCAGATCCCGGACGGGTACACCGTCTCGCCGACGAAGCAGAACGCCTTCGTCGGGATCCTGCTGTCCCTTCTCCCCTTCGTCCTCATCGTCGTCGTCTTCCTGTTCCTGATGAATCAGATGCAGGGCGGCGGCTCCCGGGTCATGAACTTCGGGAAGTCCAAGGCGAAGCTCATCACCAAGGACACCCCGAAGACGACGTTCTCGGACGTCGCGGGCTCGGACGAGGCCGTCGAGGAACTGCACGAGATCAAGGAGTTCCTCCAGGAACCTGCGAAGTTCCAGGCCGTCGGGGCGAAGATCCCCAAGGGCGTACTGCTGTACGGCCCTCCCGGCACCGGCAAGACGCTGCTCGCGCGAGCTGTCGCGGGCGAGGCCGGCGTGCCGTTCTACTCGATCTCCGGTTCCGACTTCGTCGAGATGTTCGTCGGTGTCGGTGCCTCCCGAGTCCGTGACCTGTTCGAGCAGGCCAAGGCGAACGCCCCGGCGATCGTCTTCGTCGACGAGATCGACGCGGTCGGCCGCCACCGCGGCGCCGGCCTCGGCGGTGGTCACGACGAGCGCGAGCAGACCCTGAACCAGCTGCTCGTCGAGATGGACGGCTTCGACGTCAAGGGCGGTGTGATCCTCATCGCCGCCACGAACCGTCCGGACATCCTCGACCCGGCGCTGCTGCGTCCCGGCCGCTTCGACCGCCAGATCGCGGTCGACCGTCCGGACATGCAGGGCCGTCTGGAGATCCTCAAGGTCCACCAGAAGGGCAAGCCGGTCGCACCGGACGTCGACCTTTCGGCCGTCGCCCGCCGCACCCCGGGCTTCACCGGCGCGGACCTGTCGAACGTGCTGAACGAAGCGGCGCTCCTCACGGCGCGCAGCAACCAGAAGCTGATCGACAACCACATGCTGGACGAGGCGATCGACCGCGTCGTGGCGGGCCCGCAGAAGCGGACCCGGATCATGTCGGACAAGGAAAAGAAGATCACCGCGTACCACGAGGGCGGACACGCCCTGGTCGCGGCGGCCTCCCCGAACTCCGACCCGGTCCACAAGATCACGATCCTGTCGAGGGGCCGTGCTCTGGGCTACACGATGGTCCTGCCGGACGAGGACAAGTACTCGACCACGCGCAACGAGATGCTGGACCAGCTCGCCTACATGCTGGGCGGTCGCGCGGCCGAGGAACTGGTCTTCCACGACCCGACCACGGGTGCCGCGAACGACATCGAGAAGGCCACGGCGACGGCCCGCGCGATGGTCACGCAGTACGGCATGACCGAGCGCCTGGGTGCCATCAAGTTCGGTGGCGACAACACCGAGCCGTTCCTCGGACGTGAGATGGCTCACCAGCGCGACTACTCGGAAGAGGTCGCCGCGCTGGTCGACGAAGAGGTCAAGAAGCTCATCGAGACGGCGCACAACGAGGCCTGGGAGATCCTGGTCGAGAACCGCGACGTCCTCGACAACCTGGTGCTTCAGCTGCTGGAGAAGGAGACGCTGGGCAAGGAGGAGATCGCCGAGATCTTCGCCCCCATCGTCAAGCGTCCCCCGCGGCCGGCCTGGACCGGTTCGTCCCGTCGTACGCCGTCCACCCGTCCGCCGGTGCTCTCCCCCAAGGAGCTCGCACTGACGAACGGCGCCAACGGCGCGACGCCGGCGATCACCACCGCGAAGTCCACCGCGGCGGAGCCCGCCCCGGTGGCCGAACCGGCCCCCGAGGATCGCCCCGAGAGCTGACTCTCGGACCCCGGTGACCCCATCAGGCCCGGAATGGATGCCGTGCCCCCCAGGATCTAGCCTGGGGGGCGCGGCGTTTTTCAGCCGCGCATGCAGGACATCGAGGAACGAGGCACCAGATGACCGACCCCGTGACGCTGGACGGCGAGGGCTCCATAGGCGAATTCGACGAGAAGCGAGCCGAGAACGCCGTACGCGAACTGCTGATCGCGGTCGGAGAGGACCCCGACCGGGAGGGCTTGAGGGAGACGCCGGCACGGGTGGCGCGGGCGTACCGGGAGATCTTCGCGGGCCTGTGGCAGCAGCCCGAGGACGTGCTGACCACGACGTTCGACCTGGGGCACGACGAGATGGTGCTCGTGAAGGACATCGAGGTCTACAGCACCTGTGAGCACCATCTGGTGCCGTTCAGGGGCGTGGCCCATGTGGGTTACATTCCGGCCACCAGTGGCAAGATCACGGGGCTGTCCAAGCTGGCCCGTCTCGTGGACGTCTTCGCGCGGCGCCCGCAGGTGCAGGAACGACTCACCACGCAGATAGCGGACTCCCTGATGGAGATCCTGGAGCCGCGCGGCGTGATCGTCGTCGTGGAGTGCGAGCACATGTGCATGTCGATGCGGGGCATCCGCAAGCCCGGAGCCAAGACACTCACCTCGGCCGTGCGCGGGCAGCTGCGGGACGCGGCGACGCGCAACGAGGCGATGAGCCTCATCATGGCCCGCTGAACGCCCTGCCGAACATCCCGCTGGGCGCCCCGCCGGCCGGTCGGCGCGTCACGCCGTGGACGTGGCTCCCGTGTTGCGGTCGTCGTCCTCCGGGAGTCTGCACACGCGCTCCAGGAAGATGGCCGCCGCTATGACGGCGGCGCCCGCCAGGACGGAGAAGCCGGCGTAGATGGCCTGGTCCCGTCGGGCGGGGATGTCCAGGGACTCCAGGAGGAAGACCCCGGTGCCGCCGTACATGCCGGAGACCAGGGCGGCGACCAGGGCGCTGGCCTGGCCGAAGACGACGGCGCGGGCCGCCATCAGAGGGTCGACGCCCTTGGCCCCGGGGACGCGGTCGCGCTGGGCCTTGAGGCGGGTGCGGATCGACAGGGCCGTGGACAGCAGCACCGCGGCGATCAGGGCGAGGACGATGGGGGCGGCCAGGGGGACGCTCGGCAGGGTCCCGACCGAGTTCCACAGGCGGGCTCCCGCCCAGGACAGGATGCCGGCGACGGCGAAGACGCCGGCCAGCACCCTGATGCGCAGCTCTCTCACGGTGTCCCTTCAGCTCCCCCGGGTCCCCGCTCTGGGCCGGGCTGTGGTCGTGACGACCCTGTCGTCTTGACCTTAACGACTATTCGGGCAGCCGGAGTTCCAGGTCCTTGCGCGGTTCCACGCCGTCCCGGGCGACGGTGTCCAGGAGGTCGGCGACCGCGCCCCGTCCGGGCAGCTGCGCGGCCGGCTCCACGTCGTGCCAGGGGACGAGCACGAAGGCGCGTTCGTGGGCCCGCGGGTGGGGGAGGGTGAGGTGCGGGTCGTCGGCGACGACATCGGCGTACGCGACGATGTCGACGTCGAGTGTGCGGGCGCCCCAGCGCTCGTCGCGGACGCGGTGGAAGGCCTCCTCGACGGCGTGCGCCCGCTCCAGCAGGGAGGAGGGGGGCAGGGTGGTCTTCAGGACCACGACCGCGTTGAAGTACGAGGGCTGGCTGCCGGGCTCGACGCCCCACGGCTCCGTCTCGTACACGGGGGAGACCGCCTTGATGCGGACGCCCGGGGTGTCCTCCAGGGCGTCGATGGCGCCCTGCAGGGTCTCCAGGCGGTTGCCGAGGTTGGCGCCGAGGGAGATCACGGCCCGTTTCGGGTTGTGCAGGGTGGTGTCGGCGGCGTCGACCTTCTCGACGACGGAGGCGGGTACCGGCTGTACGGTCGGGTCGGTGGGACCCTTGGCAAAGGCAGTCATACTCGGCTCCGGGTGATGGTGACGGTCACGTCGTCGAAGGGGACGGTGATCGGCGCGTCCGGTTTGTGGACACAGACCTCGACCTCCCGGACCCCTTCGTGCTTCAGACAGGCCTGGGCGATGCGCTCGGCGAGGGTCTCGATGAGGTTGACGGGCTCGCCCTCGACGACGGCCACGACCTCCTCCGCCACGATGCCGTAGTGCACGGTCTTCGTCAGGTCGTCGTCGGCGGCGGCCGGCCGGGTGTCCAGGCCCAGGACCAGGTCCACGAGGAAGGTCTGGCCCTCTTCGCGTTCCTTGGGGAACACACCGTGGTGCCCGCGGGCCTTCAGGCCGCGCAGCGCGACACGATCCACGCGAATCACTCCTGCAATCGTCGGTCACGGCCGGTCCGTACCGTGTGCGGGCGGCACACCGGCCTCACACGAATCTACCTGCGGGCACTGACAGGGCCCTGCCGCGACAGCGGGGCCCGGGCCGGGGCCAGGAGGTTTCACCTTGCGTTTCCCCTGGGGAACCCGGCGGCTCACGGGCTGGTAGCCGCCCATACCCAGGGGTTCGTGATTCCAACCACTTCTGCGTCCCCACGGGCGGCCCACCTGCTCGCTGTGGACCGCCTACCCACTCAGGCGGGGGAGTCGTCGCCGTCGTCCTCGTCGGTTTCGGCCAGAACGGGGGAGGCGTGGTGGGACCAGAGTTTCCAGCCGTCGGGGGTGCGGCGGAACACGTTCGTGGCGACCACCAGCTGCCCGACGAGCGGACCGAGCTCCTCGCCGCCCTCGGGGGCCGGACCGCCGCTGAGGATGTTCTCGGTGCAGGTGACCAGGGCGGTGTCGCCGGTGACGGACACATGCACGTCGGTGAGGAAGAACTGGATGTAGTCCGTGTTCGCCATGATGAGGGCGTACGACCTGAGGACCTCGCCGCGGCCGGTGAGCACCGGCCAGCCGGGGTGCACGCAGGAGATCACGCCGACGTCGGCCGGGTCGTGGAACTGCTCGTCGACGCCCAGGTCGGCGGGGGTGAGCCAGAGGGAGGACACCTCCTCGAAGTCACCGCGCTCCAGGGCCTCGTAGAAGGCGGTGTTGGCGGCTTCCACCTGTTCGACGTCGGTGTGGGGGGCGCTCACCGGGCTCCTTCGGGGGCATCCGGTCCCGGCGCGTTCCCCTCGGTGCGCGCCTGTTCCACGGCGCGTGCGACCCGTACCGCGTCCGCCGTCGCGCGCACCTCGTGGACGCGTACCGCCCAGGCGCCGGCGTGGGCGGCGAGGGCGGAGACGGCGGCGGTGGCCGCGTCGCGCTCGCGGGCGGGCGGCGGGGCGCTGCCCGGGCCGGCCAGGACGCGGCCGAGGAACCGCTTGCGGGAGGCGGCGACGAGGAGGGGGTGGCCGAGGCCGAGCAGGCGGTCGAGGTGGGCGAGGAGGACGAGGTCGTGCTCGGCGTCCTTGGAGAAGCCGAGGCCGGGGTCGACGACGACGCGGTCGGGGGAGATGCCGCCGGCCAGGACGGCCTCCACGCGCGCGTGCAGTTCGTCGGCGACCTCGGTGACGACGTCGTCGTAGACGCCCTTGACGTTGCCGCCCTCCAGGAAGCCGCGCCAGTGCATGACGACGAAGGGGGCGCCGGACTCCGCGACGACCGGGATCATCGCGGGGTCGGCGAGGCCCCCGCTGACGTCGTTGACGAGGGCGGCGCCGGCGGCGAGGGCCTGGGCGGCGACGGAGGCGCGCATGGTGTCGACGGAGACGGTGACTCCCTCGGAGGCGAGGCCGCGGACGACCGGGACGACGCGCTTGAGCTCCTCGGCCTCGTCGACCCGGGTGGCGCCGGGGCGGGTGGACTCGCCGCCGACGTCGACCAGGTCGGCGCCCTCGGTGACGAGGTGGAGGCCGTGCTTGACGGCGGCGGTGGTGTCGAAGAAGCGGCCGCCGTCGGAGAAGGAGTCGGGGGTGACGTTCACGACTCCCATGACCGCGCAGCGGTCCCATTCCGGAAGGCCCGCGACGCGCCCGCGTCCGTTCTGCTTGCTCATACGTTCAGCCTAGGCCCAGCGTGGGGCCGCGAGAGCTGCGGCCCGAGCGGAAGCCCCGGGGGGATGGGGCGTCCGCTCGGGCCTGTCCGATGCCGCCTCGGCGCTCAGGCCGCGCGGGCCTCCCGTTCCGTGACGGCGTGGGCACACGCGCGTGCGGTGTGTGTGCGGCGGCGCAGGAAGCGGGGGAGGGGCAGGGCGAGGTTGACGAAGCCCTCGGCCTGCATGGCGGCGAAGCCGATGCGGGGCAGGTCGCCGGAGGCGCGGTAGACGACGAAGCGGGGCTCCCAGCGCGGCTGGAACTTGGCGTTGAACTTGTACAGGGACTCGATCTGGAACCAGCGCGAGAGGAAGACCAGCAGCCCGCGCCAGGCGCGCAGCACCGGACCGGCGCCGATCTTCTCGCCGCGGGCGAGGGCCGAGCGGAACATCGCGAAGTTGAGCGAGACGCGCGTGATGCCGAGCTTCGGGGCGGCCTGGAGGGCGGCCACGATCAGCAGTTCGTTCATGCCGGGGTCCGCGGAGCGGTCGCGGCGCATCAGGTCCAGGGAGGCGCCGTCGGTGCCCCACGGCACGAAGTGCAGGATCGCCTTCAGATCGCCGTAGGGACCGGGGTGGTCGTCCGCCTTGTGGGCGGTGGCGATGAGGCAGTCGCCGTCGGCGGGGTCGCCGATGCGGCCGAGCGCCATGGAGAAACCGCGTTCGGTGTCGGTGCCGCGCCAGTCCTCGGCGGCCTGCCGGATCCGCTCCAGCTCCAGCTCCCCGAGGTCACGGACGCGCCGGACCCGGGTCTCGTAACCGGCCCGCTCGATGCGCTTGACCATCTGGCGCACATTGCGCATCGCGCGGCCGGCCAGGGAGAAATCCGCTACGTCCACCACCGCCTCGTCGCCCAGTTCGAGGGCGTCGAGTCCGGTCTCGCGGGTCCACACCTCGCCTCCCGTCTCGGAGCAGCCCATGACGGCGGGGGTCCAGGAGTGGGCCTTGGCCTCGTCCATGAAGCGTTCGATGGCGCCGGGCCAGGCCTCGACGTCGCCGATCGGGTCGCCGCTGGCGAGCATTACGCCGGACACGACCCGGTAGGTGACGGCGGCCTTGCCGCTGGGCGAGAAGACGACGGCCTTGTCGCGGCGGAGCGCGAAGTGGCCGAGGGAGTCGCGGGCGCCGTGCTTCTCCAGCAGGGCGCGCAGCCGGGACTCGTCCTCCTCGGTCAGGCGCGCGGCCGGGTGCTCGGGCCGGAAGGCCAGGTAGATGGTGGTGATGGCGGTGAGGAGGCCGAGGGCGCCCAGGGAGAAGGCCACCGTCCAGGAGGTGTTGCCCTGGTAGTCCACGGGGCCCTCGAAGCCGAACAGGCCGTACAGGACGTGGGTGATGCGGTCGGCCATGCTCGGGTTGCCGACCAGGGTCTTGGGGTGGGCGCTGACGATGACCAGGCCGAGGGCGAGGGAACCGGCGCTCATGAGGACGAAGTTGGCCAGCGCGCGCCACCGGCTGCGCGGGTCGGGCAGGGCCGAGAACTCGTCGCGGTGGATCAGCAGGAGCGCGAGCAGGACGAGTGAGATGAGCATGCCCACCGGGGAGTGCCGGTAGGTGAACTGCGCCACGATGCCGACCGGGAGCAGGGCCACGGCCGCCCGCCAGGCCCGGCGCTTGCGGCGCTTGAGCCCGTGCGCGAGCAGGAGCAGCAGGACGCCCGCGCTCAGTGAGAGCGCGGCCGCGAACGGGCCGAACGCACCCGGCAGCACCTCGGCCAGCGTGTGCATCCGGCTGTGCCGGAAGCGCGGGAAGACGCCCGCGGCGATGTCCAGGAGCCCCACGAGGGCACAGGCTCTGCCGACGAGGGCGGGTACGGCCTCGGGCCGCGGACCGCGCAGAAGGCGGCGCATCCGATGTGATCGGGCAGGAACCCCACCCGACATTTCCTCATCTGTCCTGACAGACATCGCATCCCGTAGTTCTGCGAGAGACCTTGGATCCGGGCCCCATTCGGGCATCCGGCGACATTGCGCCCTCTAGGACGGTGTCTTGGGGGGAGAGGTTCACTCACGTCCCCAAAGCCGGTTCAAAGGCCGTGGAAAGTCCCGGGCAAGCCCTCGCGAAGGTGTGAGGGAGGTGAGTGCGCGGGACCGGCCGTGGCGCGGGTGGAAGGGCAGGCAGGAAGCAGGAATGGGTCTTACGAGTACGACGGTTCTGGTGCTGGCGGTGGCGTTCGCCGTGCTGCTGTTCGTCGGCACGGTGTGGTGCTGGCCACGGCTGGCCCGGCGCGGCTGGCGGGCGGTCGGCGGGCGGGTCGGCCTGCTGCTGGCCACACAGCTGATGCTGTTCGCCTCGGTGGGGCTGGCCGCCAACCAGGCCTTCGGTTTCTATGCGAGCTGGGCGGACCTGTTCGGGCAGGAGAAGGACCAGGGTGTGGTCGTCGACCACACTCCGGGCGTCCGTTCCGGGGGTTCCCTGCGGGTGACCGAGACGCGAAAGGCGCGAGAAGGGGGCGACTTCCGGCCACACATCGGAGGGCAGGTCCAGAAGGTCGACATCGTCGGCCGCAAGAGTCATATCGCCACGCCGGCGTACGTGTACCTGCCGCCGGAGTACTTCCGGCCGCAGTACCGCGACCGCACGTTTCCCGCGGCCGTCGTCCTCACCGGTTATCCGGGCACCGCCCGGGCCCTGGTGGACAAACTCCGCTTCCCTGGGACGGCTTTGAAGCTCGCCGAGGAAGGCCGTATGCAGCCGATGATCCTGGTGATGCTGCGGCCGACGGTGGCACCCCCGCGGGACACGGAGTGCGTGGACATCCCGGACGGGCCGCAGACGGAGACCTTCTTCGCCCATGACCTGCCCGAGGCCGTGGGGGACCACTACAGGGTGAACAGGGGGCCGGGCTCCTGGGGGATCATCGGCGACTCCACGGGCGGGTACTGCGCGCTGAAGATCGCCATGCACCATCCCCGTGTGTACGCCGCCGGGGCGGGTCTGTCGGCCTACTACAAGGCGCCGATCGACGCGACGACGGGCGACCTCTTCCACGGCGACAAGGCGCTGCGCAACCGCGCGGACCTGTTGTGGTACCTCAAGCACATGCCCGCGCCCGACACTTCACTGCTCGTCACCAGCAGCAAGGTCGGGGAGTCGAACTACAAGGACACGCTGGAGTTCATCGAGCGGGCGAAGGACACGAATCTGACCCGTATCTCGTCGATCATCCTCGAAAGCGGCGGCCACAACTTCAACACCTGGAGGCGGGAGATTCCGGGGACCCTCCAGTGGATCAGCGGACGGCTGGGCGACCAGCGGAAATGATCTTGGAGATAGTCGTGGCTCTTCTCGCCGTTGGCCTGTCGCTTCTGTCGAATTCAGGGGCCCGTCTGATTCCTGATGAGGTGTGAAGGCTTCGGGATGGCTGTCTTTTTACGGGGCGGGGCGCCATCATTCGCCTACGCGCGGTAAGTTTCTGGCCATGCCACGTGGACGTCATCGTCATTCCCCACCTCTGCACAGGCTGCTGCCTCCGTCGGCGATCGCAGGCGTCTCCGTCGTCTGTGCGTTCGGCCCCTGGGTTTTCTCCGAGCCGGGCGTGCTCCGGGTCGTCGCCGCGGTGGCCGCGGCGACGGCGGTTGTCGGGGCGGCCGTCATGCGCCGCTGGGACACCCAGGCGGGCAAGCAGGTCGCCGACCTCACGCGCGCGCGTGCGAGCGACGAGTGGCGTCACGAGGAACGGGTCGCCGAGCTGGAGACCGACCTCGAGGAGTCGCGTGAGCTGCGCGTGAAGCTGGAGCAGCGGCTGCGCGCCAAGCGCACGGAGCTGGCGGGGCTGCGCAACGAACACGCGGCTCTGCTGCGCCGGTACGCCACGGCGGAGACCGAGCGGGCGAGCGCCCTGGAGGGCCGCCGTCTGCTGGAGATAGAGACGTCCGGGCCGGCGGCGCGCGCGCTGCCGCCCGGACAGGTCTCCGCCGCGGAGGAGGCGGGGGCTGTGGCTGCCCCGGCCGACACCGACACCGATGACGACGCAGAGACCGACACCGACGTCGAGGCCGGGACCGCCGCAGGGACGGACGGCGACAAGGATGTCGCCGGTGCGCGGACCGAGGCCGTCGAGGAGACTCCGGACCGGCCCGCGATCTTCTCCCCCGAGGGCTCGCGGCTGTTCCTGCGGGCCAAGGGGGCGCTGGCACGCTTCGCCGGCGACCGCGAGGGCGCGGCCGACGACGGCGCAGCTGACGACGGCGACGCCGAGGACCTCGACGCCGAGACCGGCGAGCACGTCTCCGAGGTCGAGGCCGAGGTCGAGATCGAGGCCGAGGTCGAGAACGTCTCCGAGGCCGAACCTGAGGAAACGGTTCAGGACGGGGACGGGCCCGGCACCCCGGATCGCCACGAGCCCGACGACGCCCCCAAGGCGGCGGCCAGGAACGGCGTGAAGACCGACTCCCCCCACGTGGCGGGGAACCCGAAGACCGTCGCGAACGGTGAGCCGGTGAAGGTCACCACCGTCGAGGGCGCGGCCCGCGCGGCCGCCGCCCGGCCGGAGGCCGCGCAGGAGGACGAGGCGCAGGGGAAGCCCGTGGCGGCCGACGGGCACGAGCGCGCGGCCGCCACCACTTCGGCCGGGACGGGACGCCCCGCCCAGCAGCCCTCCGGGCACTTCATCGCGCCGACCGCGGTGGCGGTCGTCCCGCAGACGCCCGTGCGGCGCCCCTCGGTCGAGGGCGGCTTCGACTTCTTCGGTACGAAGTCGGGGGCCGCGCCGGCCGCCCTGGAGGCCGTCCAGAACGAGGACCTGGCCGACGTGGTCGGGCAGGAGGCGCTCGCCCTCCACAAGGCCGAGTCCGAGGCGGAGTTCAAGCCCGCGGACGAGGAGTCGCGCGGCGTCGGCCAGGTGATCGACCTGACGGCCCACGACGAGACGGAGCAGATCGACGTGCAGGGGCTGCGCAGCGCGGTCTCCTGACGGACCGACACGGGCCGACACGTACCCGACGGGGCACGGTCAGACCATCCAGCGGTCGGGCCGTGCCCCTTCCCGTCCCGTCCGGGACCGCTCCGCCTGCGCCCCGAGCAGTTCCGCGGCCTCCTGAGCGTCCCTCAGCCGCGCCGAGACGGTCTTGTTGGCTCCCGTGTCCACGCGCACGTCCGCGACCCGCCACAGGCGCTCCCAGGGCCCTTGGGTGAGCCGTACGCTCTGGACCTTGGCGTGCGGGACGAGAGCCAGGCTCCGCCGCAGCAGCCCCTGGCGCGCGGCGAACACCGCGTCGGTGACGGCCAGTCCGTGGCCCCGCCACCACAGCGGCAGGCAGCGCGCGGCCCGTCGGGGCGGCCGGGAGAGCGCGGACAGGGGCGGCACGACCACACCGGGCAGCACGCGCGCGACGACGGCTTCGGCGACCGCGCGCGGGGCGACCGGCACCAGCACGGAGTTGGACGAGCCGGCCACGTCGAGTTCCACCCGCACCCAGCCGCGCCGCCGCCACAGCAGCGGCTCCACGATCCGTACGGTCTGCACGCGCCCCGGCGGCACCGTCTCGTGGGTGCGGTCCAGGAGGCCGTGGTCGATGCGCAGCCCGTCCGGGGACTCGCCCACCGTCCAGTCGTACTCACTGACGAACCGCCCCACACTGCTCGCGCCCGCCGCGCCCAGCAGGGGCAGCGCGGTCGCCAGGACCGACCACACGCTGTGGGTGGCCAGCCACAGCAGGGGCGGTACGACGAGGGCGGCGGCCAGGGTGCCCCAGGTGGCGCCCGTCAGCACGAGGGAGAGCGCGAGATCGCGTGGAGGCGTGCGCAGTAGCTCGCGCGCCGGAGCCTCCCCGACCTCGTGCGCCGTCTCGGGGGCGAAACCGGCGGCGCGCGCGAGGAGTTCCGCGCGCAGCGCACGCGCCTCGCGCTCCCCGAGGAAGGCGAGCTCGTCCTTCTTGTCCGCGCCCACGACGTCCAGCTTGAGTTTCGCGACACCCGCGACCCGGGCGAGCAGCGGCTGGGTGACGTCGACGGCCTGGATCCGCTCCAGCCGGATGTGCGCGGTGCGCCGGAACACCAGCCCGGTCCGGATGCGCAGCTCGCTCTCGGTCACTGAGAAGTGGGTGAACCACCAGGTCAGAAAGCCGTAGAGGGCGGCGGCGGGGATGAGTACGGCGAGCGCGAGCAGCAGCGTGGTGGTGGTCAGCCGGGCGAGCTGGCGCTGCGTCTGGTCGGGGTCGTGCACGGCCCACCCGATGAGCACGGCGACCGGCGCCCACGCCCGCCTGAGCGGCGTCACGGGGTGCAGCCGCCGCTCGGTCGGCGGAGGCTTCTGCTGTACGGCGTCGTCGACGCCCGGAGCCGTCACAGGCCCGCCGATCGGGCCTCGCCGAGCTCGGTGAGCCGGTCGCGCAGCCGTTCCGCCTCGGCCGGGTCGAGGCCGGGAATGGTCGCGTCGGTCGCGGCGGCCGCGGTGTGCAGCTGCACGCTGGCCAGCCGGAAGTGCCGTTCGACGGGCCCGGAGGTGACCTCCACCAGCTGCATCCGGCCGTACGGCACGACCGTCTCCTCCTGCCACAGCACACCCCGGCTGATCAGCAGGTCGTCGGCGCGTTCGGCGTACCGCCAGGAGGCCCAGTTGCGGCCGAGCAGCACCCAGCCCCAGGCCATGAGCGCCAGCGGCAGCAGCGCGAACGCGGACCAGGCCGGCCCGGCGAGCAGCCCGAGCAGCAGGCCGAGGGCCAGGGCCAGCAGGCCCAGCCACACCACCAGCAGCAGGCGTCGCATGGTCAGCAGCCTCGGCGGCAACCCGGTCCACACCGGCTCGTTCCCCGTGGTCTGCGTGTCGTCCGGGCTCCCCGTCTCCATAGGGCCAGCGTACGTAGGAGAGACTTGGTCCATGACTCCTACGACGGAGACCACGGTCGGCATCGGCGGCGCCGCGGAGAGCACCGACATGGTGCTCAACATCGGACCCCAGCACCCGTCCACGCACGGAGTGCTGCGCCTCAGGCTGGTCCTGGACGGTGAGCGCATCGCGCACGCGGAGCCGGTGATCGGCTACATGCACCGGGGCGCGGAGAAGCTCTTCGAGGCGCGCGACTACCGCCAGATCATCATGCTCGCCAACCGCCACGACTGGCTCTCGGCGTTCTCGAACGAACTGGGCGTGGTCCTCGCCGTGGAGCGCATGCTCGGCATGGAGGTCCCCCCGCGCGCGGTGTGGACGCGCACCCTGCTCGCCGAGCTGAACCGGGTCCTGAACCACCTGATGTTCCTCGGCTCCTACCCGCTGGAGCTCGGCGGGATCACCCCGGTCTTCTACGCGTTCCGGGAGCGCGAAGTCCTCCAGAACGTCATGGAGGAGGTCTCCGGCGGCCGTATGCACTACATGTTCAACCGCGTCGGCGGCCTCAAGGAGGACCTGCCGGCCGGCTGGACCACGCGCGCGCGTGCCGCGGTCGCCGCCGTGCGCTCACGCATGGACGTCCACGACGACCTGGTGCTCGGCAACGAGATCTTCCGCGGGCGCACGCGGGGCGTGGGCGTCCTCGCGCCCGAGGCGGTGCACGCCTACGGCGTGAGCGGCCCGATCGCGCGCGCCTCGGGCGTCGACTTCGACCTGCGCCGCGACGAGCCGTACCTGGCCTACGGCGAGCTCCAGGACACGCTCGGCGTGGTGACCCGGACGGAGGGCGACTGCCTCGCCCGCTTCGAGGTCCTCCTGGCGCAGACCCACAACGCCCTCGACCTCGCCGACGCCTGCCTGGACCGGCTCGCCGAGCTGCCGCCAGGTCCGATCAACCAGCGGCTGCCGAAGGTCCTGAAGGCGCCCGAGGGCCACACCTACGCGTGGACCGAGAACCCGCTCGGCATCAACGGCTACTACCTGGTCAGCAAGGGCGAGAAGACGCCGTACCGGCTGAAGCTGCGCTCCGCCTCCTACAACAACATCCAGGCGCTGGCGGTGCTGCTGCCGGGGACGCTGGTGGCGGACATGGTGGCGATCCTGGGATCACTGTTCTTCGTGGTCGGGGACATCGACAAGTAGGGCATCGGCAAGGAGCGCGTCGAGGACGGGCGGGGCATCGGGAGACGCGCCCGCGAGCCCGACCGGCTGGAGCAGCCACCCGAAGTCGCCGAGTCCGCCCGGTGCGGTGAGTTCGGCCGCCTCGCCGGCGCTCGCGAGGGCGCGCAGGTATGCGGAGGGTCGCGTGGAGGCCAGCGTGAGTGGAGGGCGTGCGCCGGTGACACCCAGGGCGCGCAGGGCGTCCCGCTGGGTCAGAACGCGTCCGCCGGGCAGCGCGCACGCGTCCAGCGCGACGTGCGCGGTGATGTCGCACGACCCGTCCGGCACGGGTGCTGTCCCGCGCCCCTCCCGGAAGCCGGTGAGCGTCCCGAAGGGCGGGCGCGCGTCCCTGGTGTGCGCGTAGTCCACCGCCACCGCGAGCCCCCGCTCCACGCTCGCGACCGCCGACGCCCACGCCTCGTCCCGGGGCAGCCCGATCTCCGCGCGCAGCCCCTCCTCGGCCGGCAGCGGCCACCAGCGGGCGACCCAGCCCGCCTCGGCACCGGAGAGCCGCTCCCCGAGCCGCTCGTGCCCGTCCGGCCGTACGAGGACGCGTCGGGGCACCCCCTCGGGGTCCACCTCCGCGATCTCCAGGGGGACGTTGTCCAGCCACTCGTTGGCGAACAGCAGCCCGGTGATCCCCTTCGGCGGTTCGGCCAGCCACTCGATCCGGTGATCGAGGGCCGCGGGCCGGTCGCCGATCTCGACGGCGTACCCCCGCGCGCGGGAGGCCACCTCGGCGGGCAGCGCGCCCAGCACCCCGGCCGCCAACTCGCCCCGCCCCGCCGCCATGTCGACGAACCCGAGCTCCGCCGGCCGCCCCAGCGCCTCGTCGACCCGGCACAGCAGCCGTGCCACGGCCCCGGCGAACAACGCCGACGCGTGCACGGACGTACGGAAGTGCCCGGCCGGCCCCTCCGGCCTGCGATAGAAGCCCTCCGGGCCGTACAGGGCGGCCTCCGTGGCCGCCCGCCAGCCTCGCCACTCACCCGCAGTGTCCGCCGTCACCGGCTCAGGCTAAGCGACCGCAATAACCAAAACTCCACCTTGGGGAGTACGTGCGTCGGATACGGATCGGTCCTCCGGTTGACCCCTGCACGCATCACGCTTCCCTACGCTGGGTTACGTGCAGAGCCTCTACGACTTCCTCCGCAGGCACCCGACATGGGTCGACGGCTTCTGGGCCGTCTTCCTCCTCGGGCTTTCGGTGGTTTTCGTCGGGTCCACCCCGAGCGACACGCCGGGCACCAAGGCCGAGACGCTCATCCTCCCGATCGTCCTGCTGCTGTGCCTGGTGGTGGCCCTGCGACGGCGTATGCCGGAGAAGATGCTGCTGCTGGGCATCGCCCTCGGCGTCGGGCAGCTGGTCCTGGACGTGGCGACCATGCCCGCCGACTTCGCGCTGCTGGTGATCACCTACACCGTGGCGGCGACCGGGGCCCGCTGGGCCTCACGGCTGGCGCTGGTCGTCGGTCTCGGCGCGGCCCCCCTGGCGCAGCTGCGCTGGCAGGAGGCGGACGCCGGGGTCTTCGGCACCGTCGCGCTCATGGTCTTCATGACCGTGCCGTTCGCCCTCGCCTGGGTGCTCGGCGACTCCATCCGCACCCGCCGCGCCTACTTCGCGCAGCTGGAGGAGCGGGCCGCGCGCCTGGAGAAGGAGCGCGAGGCGCAGGCGAAGGTCGCGGTGGCCGCCGAGCGCGCCCGGATCGCCCGCGAACTGCACGACGTCGTCGCGCACAACGTGTCGGTGATGGTGGTCCAGGCCGACGGCGCCGCCTACGTCCTGGACGCCGCCCCGGACCAGGCCAAGAAGGCCCTGGAGACCATCTCCTCCACCGGCCGCCAGGCCCTCGCCGAGATGCGCCGCCTGCTGGGCGTGCTGCGCACCGGCGAGCACCAGGAGGGCGGCGAGTACGTCCCGCAGCCGGACGTGGAGCAGATCGAGGACCTCGTCGAGCAGTGCCGGGGCTCCGGACTGCCCGTCGACTTCAAGATCGAGGGCACTCCGCGCCCGCTGCCCAGCGGTGTCGAACTCACCGCGTACCGGATCGTGCAGGAGGCGCTGACCAACACGCGCAAGCACGGCGGGCCGAACGCGGGCGCGAGCGTGCGACTGGTCTACTTCGACGACGGCCTCGGCCTGCTCGTCGAGGACGACGGCAAGGGCGCCCCGCACGAGCTGTACGAGGAGGGCGGCGCCGACGGCGCGGGCCACGGCCTGATCGGCATGCGCGAGCGCGTCGGCATGGTCGGCGGCACCCTGGACGCGGGCCCGCGCCCGGGCGGAGGATTCCGCATCAGCGCGCTGCTCCCGCTCAAACCCGCGCACTGACACCGCCGCACGCTCTGTGTTGACACCTGTAACGACCCCGCCGCACGACCCCACGGAAACGGAAGAGGCTCCCGATGACGATCCGCGTGATGCTCGTCGACGACCAGGTGCTGCTGCGCACCGGGTTCCGGATGGTGCTCGCGGCCCAGCCGGACATGGAGGTCGTCGCCGAGGCCGGCGACGGCGTCGAGGCCCTTCAGGTGCTGCGCGCCACCGCCGTCGACGTGGTGCTGATGGACGTGCGCATGCCCAAGCTGGACGGCGTGGAGACCACCCGCCGCATCTGCTCGGAGCCCGACCCGCCGAAGGTGCTGATCCTGACCACCTTCGACCTCGACGAGTACGCCTTCTCCGGGCTGAAGGCGGGTGCCTCCGGCTTCATGCTCAAGGACGTGCCGCCCGGCGAGCTCCTGGGCGCCATCCGTGCCGTGCACAGCGGTGACGCGGTGGTCGCGCCCTCCACGACCCGGCGGCTCCTGGACCGGTTCGCGCCGATGCTGCCGACCACCGGAAAGGAGCCCCAGCGCAAGGAGCTGGAGCGGCTGACCGACCGTGAGCGCGAGGTCATGATGCTCGTCGCGCAGGGGCTGTCCAACGGCGAGATCGCGGCCCGGTTGGTGCTGTCCGAGGCGACGGTGAAGACCCATGTGGGCCGCATCCTGACCAAGCTGGGACTCAGGGACCGGGTGCAGGTGGTCGTCCTGGCCTACGAGACCGGGCTGGTGCGCGCGGGCGGGCAGGGCTGAGGGCGGGCAGGGCTGAGGGGGGCAGGTGACCTGCGCGTAACCCGCTCCCACTAGGGTCTGCGCATGCTCCTGTGGATCAACGGTCCCTTCGGGGGCGGCGATCCATCAAGACGCTGTCGGCTTACGAGATCCAGCGGCGGCTGCCCGGCAGCGTGGTCTGCGATCCCGAGCACGCCGGCTTCGGTCTGCGCCGCATGATGCCTCCCGAACTGCGCGGCGACTTCCAGGACCTGACGTCCTGGCGGCAGGGCGTGGTCGAGGTGCTGGACCTCGCCCTCACCCGGCGCGACGGTGTCGTCATCGTGCCCATGACGGTCACGGACTCCGACTACTTCGCCCAGACCGTGGGCCGGCTGCGGGAACTCGGCCATGACGTACGGCACTTCACTCTCCTCGCCGAGCGCGAGACCGTGCTGAGGCGGCTGCGCGAGCGGGGCTTCGGGCACCTCCTTCAGTTCGTCTCCGGCAAGAACTCCGGTCCGGGCAGGGAGAGCTGGGCCGTGGGGCAGCTCGACCACTGCCTGGAGCGGCTGCGCGAACCGGAGTTCGCCGAGCATCTGTGGACCGACCACTCGACCGTGCCCAAGACGGCCGACCGCATCGCCGTCCTGGCCGGACTGCCGCTCGTGCCGAACCGCGAGGGCGCGCTGCGGACACGGCTGCGGCAGGTACGGGTGGGCGTGCGGCACATCCGGTTCGACTGAGCCGGCCGGTCAGCGCAGGATTCCCTCCAGGAAGTCGCTGCCCAGGCGGGCCACGATGGCTATGTCCAGCTGGTGCTGGACGTACCGGCCGCGACGGCGCGTGGTGATCAGGCCGGCCTTCTTCAGGACGCTCAGGTGGCGGGATATCTCCGGGGCCGTCATGCCGTGCGCCTGGGCCAGCTCGCTCGTGGTGTACGCGCTGCGGGCCAGATAGCGGCAGATCCGCATCCGGACGGGATGGGACAGGGCCGTCATCCGCAGGGCGAGCTGCTCGACGGAGGACGAAGCCGCCAGCTCCGGGGAGCCGACCGGGTAGTGCAGCACCGGCTGCCAGCCGGTGCGGTACAGGATGGACAGGTGCGGCCAGCCGAGGCTGGTCGGCACCAGCAGGAGATTGCCGTCCTCCGCGGCCGTACGGCCCACGCTCAGCTTGTCGACGGCGATCTCTCCCGCGGCCTCGTCGAGGGCGACCGCGGGGGACACCGCGGCCAGCGCCTCGGCCAGACCCTTGCGGCGCAGGAGCTCGGTCTTGTGGCGGGCGTCCGCAGCGAGCTGGTGGCGCAGCCGGGCCCAGGTGTCCGCGAAGAACAGCTCGTCGCAGTCCTCCAGGAACTGCCGGAGCCAGGCTCGGATCCTGGGCGGGTCGGTCAGCAACAGCTCGCTGAACCGCTCCTGTTGCGGTCCCCGCGCGGCGGCCAGCTCAAGGGCGCGACGCCGCAGCCCCGCGTCGACCAGAGGGCTGCGGTCACCGCCGTAGGGCATCGCGCAGCTGAACTCCAGGGCCGCGTCCACGAACTGCTCGTCCGTCAGCTTGTCGAGCAGGTCCAGCTCCTCGGCGAGGGTCGCGCCGGGGAGGGCGGTGCGGCCCGGGATGCCCGCGTACGGCAGGAACAGGTCCGAGAACGTCGTCCGCCACAGGAAGTCCGCCTCGCACATCCGGTCGGCCAGGTGCGGGTCGAGCCGGGCGCTCACGCCGGTCACCCAGCCCTGGAGGCCGGGGTGGTGCCCCGGCTCGGACAGCGCGTGCAGCGCCATGCCGAGCTCGGCCAGGGGGGAGGGCACGACGGCGACCCTCTCCGGCCGCAGCCCCGCGATGTCGATGCGCACGCTCATGACCTCATGGTGCACCCCACCACTGACAACGCGGCCGTCGATTGACGGCCGCCGTCAATCGACGCGACCGCGCCGCGGTGTCCGGCGCAGGCTGACAGCACCGGGGCCGCCGCGGAGCCCACGGATCCCTGTCACCACGCCTGTACGTCTCCATGACCCGAGCCTGTCCGTCTCCCCGTCCCGAGAAGGCGATCCGCCATGAGCATCACGCAGCAGTACCTCCTCGACACCTACCGGGCCCGGCAGCGCGGCGAGCTCGACCCGCCCGCCCCCGGCGCCCACGACTGGCAGGTCGTGCGCGAACTGCGGGACCACCGCCGGTTCCGCGCCGTGGTCGCCGGCCGCCCCGCCCGGGGACGCACCCGGCAGGCGCTGTCCCGGTGGCTGCGCCGCGGCCGCCCGGGGACCGCGTCCTAGCCGCTGACCCGTGTCAGCCGTACGACGAAGTCCGCGACCGCCTCCTTCACGTCCTCGGGCGTCCACTCCAGGCTCTCGGCCCGTACGGAGACCTCGGTGACGGCGAGTCCCGGGCCGGGGGTGTCCCAGGGGCGGCCGAAGAGCTCGGTCCGCGTCTCCTCGGTCTGCCGGACCGCCGCCTCCGCGGCCGTCTCGGCGTCGTACGGCAGCCAGAGCTGGAACTCGTTGGTGTGCGGCACCTCGGGGTGGACGCGTGTCCAGGGCACCCCGGCCGCCGCGAAGCCCTCACGCAGCGCGGCGGCCACCACGCGCGCGTGGCGCACGTAGTCGGGCAGTCGGGGCAGCTCGCGCTCCAGGCCGAGGAGGGCCGACAGGACGGTGGGGAACTGCTGGTAGACCGTGCCGCCGTAGCGGTGCCGCCAGGCCCTCGCCTCCTCGGTCAGCGTCCTGGGACCGGCGAGGACGGCGCCGCCGTAGCCGTCGAGGGACTTGTAGAACGACACGTACACGCTGTCCGCCAGGCCGGCGATCTCGTCCAGGGTGCGGCCGAGATGGACGGTGGACTCCCACAGGCGCGCGCCGTCGAAGTGCACCACGGCGTCGCGCTCGCGCGCCGCCTCCACGATCCCGGTGAGCTCCTCCCAGGAGGGCAGCAGGTGACCGGCGTCCCTGAGGGGCAGCTCCAGCATCAACGCGCCGAAGGGCTCCTCGAAGTCGCGGACCTCGTCGGCGGTGGGCAGCCGGGGCTCGCTCGTCAGCCGGACCGGACGCAGTCGGGAGACCTGGCTGAAGGCGTTCCGTTCGTGCACCTCGGGGTGGGCGAGCGCGTGCAGGGCGACGGTCGGATCGCCGGTGCGGCCCGCCCAGCAGCGCAGCGCCACCTGCTGGGCCATCGTCCCCGTCGGGAAGAAGACGGCGGCCTCCTTGCCGAGCAGTCCCGCGACCTTCTCCTCCAGGGCCTCGACGACTCCGCCGCCGTAGATGTCCGACAGCTCGTCGAGGTCGTGCACCTCCGCCGCCCGCTCCAGCAGGGCCAGGCGCTCCCGGAGCGTGCGCTGATGTCCGGAGCGCGCGAGCACCCGCCGCGCGCTCCGGTGTGCGCCGATACGTCGCTCGCGTTGCCGTGCTCGCCGTTCGTCGGCCGACGCCGGTTCGGTCCGTTCCTCGCCCTGTTCCGCGGTATCGCTCATGCCCGGGATCATCCCGCGCGCCGCCCCGGGCGGGCACCCGCATTTCCCCGGGCCGGACGGCTCCGGAAACCCACAGCCTGTGGACGACCGGACGCCCCTCGAACCGATCGCGTTAACATGACGAGAAATCGTCCGGTACCCGGAGCGGACTGGAACGGAAGGCCGCCGTCGCGTGAGTACAGCCCAACAAGCAGACACCAAGGACCGCCCCGCGCGGCTCACCGTCGGCGTCGTAGGCGCCGGCCGCGTGGGTCCCGCACTGGCCGCGTCCCTCGAACTGGCCGGACATCGCCCGGTCGCCGTCTCCGGGGTCTCCGACGCGTCCCGGCGGCGCGCCGCGCAGATGCTCCCCGACGTGCCGGTCGTCCCGCCCGCCGAGGTCCTGGCGCGCGCCGACCTGGTCCTGCTGACCGTGCCCGACGACGCGCTGCCCGGCCTCGTCACGGGACTCGCCGAGACCGGCGCCGTACGGCCGGGGCAGCTCCTGGTGCACACCTCGGGGCGGTACGGCACGCGGGTGCTGGACCCCGCCCTGCGCGCGGGCGCGCTCCCGCTGGCCCTGCACCCGGCGATGACCTTCACCGGCACCCCCGTGGACGTGCAGCGCCTGGCCGGCTGCTCCTTCGGTGTCACCGCGCCCGACGAACTGCGGCTGGCCGCCGAGGCCCTCGTCATCGAGATGGGCGGCGAACCCGAGTGGGTCGCCGAGGAGATGCGGCCGCTCTACCACGCGGCCCTCGCGCTCGGCGCCAACCACCTGGTCACCCTGGTAGCCCAGTCGATGGAGCTGCTGCGCGCGGCCGGTGTCGAGGCGCCCGACCGGATGCTCGGCCCGCTGCTCGGCGCCGCCCTCGACAACGCCCTGCGCTCCGGCGACGCGGCCCTCACCGGCCCCGTCGCGCGCGGGGACGCCGGCACGGTCGCCGCGCACATCGAGGAACTGCGCGTCCACGCCCCGCAGACCGTCTCCGGCTATCTGGCGATGGCCCGCGCGACCGCCGACCGGGCGCTCGCCCACGGGCTGCTGAAGCCGGAGCTCGCGGAAGACCTTCTGGGGGTACTCGCGGGCGGGACGCCCGGGAACCACGGGACCGACGGCACCGAAGGGGGCGCCCGATGACGACCACCGCCCTGCTGCGCACCGCGGCCGAATTGAATGCCCGCGCGCGCGTGGGCCGCCGCGCCGTCGTGATGACCATGGGCGCGCTGCACGAGGGCCACGCCACGCTGATCCGGACCGCGCGCGAGATCGCCGGCCCCGACGGCGAGGTCGTCGTCACCGTCTTCGTGAACCCCCTCCAGTTCGGCGCGGGCGAGGACCTCGACCGCTACCCGCGCACCCTGGACGCCGACCTCAAGCTCGCCGAACAGTCGGGCGCGGACGCCGTGTTCGCCCCCGCCGTGGACGAGGTCTACCCCGGCGGCGAACCCCAGGTCCGCATCAGCGCGGGACCCATGGGGGAGCGCCTGGAGGGCGCCGCGCGCCCGGGCCACTTCGACGGCATGCTCACCGTCGTCGCCAAACTGCTCCACCTCACCCGCCCCGACATCGCCCTCTACGGCCAGAAGGACGCCCAGCAGCTCGCCCTCATCCGGCGCATGGTGCGGGACCTGAACTTCGGCGTGGAGATCGTCGGCGTCCCGACCGTGCGCGAGGAGGACGGGCTCGCCCTGTCCAGCCGCAACCGCTACCTCTCGGCCGCCGAGCGCCGCACCGCGCTCGCCCTGTCCCGCGCGCTGTTCGCCGGCCGCGACCGGCACGCGGCACAGGAGGCCCTGCGCGCGCGGGCCCGGGAGGTGCCCGCCACGCACGCGCGTGCCGAGGCCCTGAGTGCCCTGGGGGAGTCCCGCGCGGCGGCCGACACGCACGCCGTCGCCAAGGCGTCCCCGGGTGGCCCGGCGGCCGTCCGCGCGGCCGCCCGCCTGGTCCTCGACGAGGCCGGCCGCCTGAACCCGCCGCTCGCGCTGGACTACCTCGCGCTCGTCGACCCGTCCGACTTCACCGACATCCAGGACGACTTCACCGGTGAGGCCGTCCTCGCCGTCGCCGCCCGGGTCGGGACGACCCGGCTGATCGACAACATCCCCCTCACCTTCGGAGCCGCCTCGTGACCAGCACAGGCATACGACTGCATGCGCCCGCCCCCGGGTGGTCCATCGACGCGGACGTCGTCGTCGTCGGATCCGGGGTCGCAGGCCTCACCGCGGCCCTGCGCTGCGAGGCCGTCGGCCTGCGGACCGTCGTCGTCACCAAGGCCCGCCTCGACGACGGCTCCACCCGCTGGGCGCAGGGCGGCATCGCCGCGGCCCTCGGCGAGGGCGACACACCCGAGCAGCACCTGGACGACACGCTGGTGGCGGGCGCGGGCCTGTGCGACGAGGAGGCCGTACGGATCCTCGTCACCGAGGGCCCCGACGCCGTACGGCGACTCATCGAGACCGGCGCGCACTTCGACGAGTCCGAGGAAGGGCGCCTGGAGCTGACCCGCGAGGGCGGCCACCACCGCCGCCGCATCGCGCACGCCGGCGGCGACGCGACCGGCGCGGAGATCTCCCGCGCGCTCGTCGAGGCGGTCCGCGCGCGTGGACTGCGCACGATCGAGAACGCGCTCGTCCTGGACCTGCTCACCGACGCCGACGGCCGGACGGCGGGTGTGACCCTGCACGTCATGGGCGAGGGCCAGCACGACGGCGTGGGCGCCGTGCACGCCCCCGCGGTCGTCCTCGCCACCGGCGGCATGGGCCAGGTCTTCTCCGCGACCACCAACCCGTCCGTCTCCACGGGCGACGGCGTGGCGCTCGCCCTGCGCGCGGGCGCGGAGGTGAGCGACCTGGAGTTCGTGCAGTTCCACCCCACCGTGCTCTTCCTCGGCTCCGACGCGGAGGGCCAGCAGCCGCTGGTCTCCGAGGCGGTACGCGGCGAGGGCGCCCACCTGGTGGACGCCGACGGCGTGCGCTTCATGGTCGGCCAGCACGAACTCGCCGAGCTCGCGCCCCGGGACATCGTCGCCAAGGGCATCACGCGCCGCATGCAGGAGCAGGACGCCGAGCAGATGTTCCTCGACGCCCGGCACTTCGGCGCCGAGATGTGGGAACACCGCTTCCCGACCATCCTCGCCGCCTGCCGCGCCCACGGCATCGACCCGGTCCACGAGCCCATCCCGATAGCGCCGGCCGCCCACTACGCCTCCGGCGGCGTGCGCACCGACTCCCGGGGCCGCACGACCGTCCCCGGTCTGTACGCGTGCGGCGAGGTCGCCTGCACCGGCGTGCACGGCGCCAACCGGCTCGCGTCCAACTCCCTCCTGGAGGGCCTGGTCTACGCCGAGCGCATCGCGGCCGACATCGCGGCCGGCCACGCGGAGAACGGCCTCCACGCGCGCGTGCCCGCCCCGGTCGAGCACCCCGAGAAGCCCGCGCACCCCCTGCTCGCGCCCGAGGCCCGCTTCGCGATCCAGCGGACCATGACCCGCGGCGCGGGCGTCCTGCGCTCCGCCGAGTCCCTGGCCACCGCCGCGGACACCCTGCAGCGGCTGCACGCCGAGGCCCGCGACGCCCTCGACGAGAACGGCAAGACCGCCGAGCCCGGAGTCGACACCTGGGAGGCCACCAACCTCCTGTGCGTGGCCCGCGTCCTGGTCGCCGCCGCCCGCCTGCGCGGGGAGACCCGCGGCTGCCACTGGCGCGAGGACGAGCCCGAGCGCGACGACACGGACTGGCGCCGCCACATCGTCGTACGGCTGAATCCGGACCGCACCCTCGCCGTACACACCACCGATACCGCAGACTTCCCCCCGACCCGGCAGCCCCTTCAGGAGCAGTGACAGACGTGAGCACCCCCGACCTTCCCCTCGCCTCGTCCGGCGGCTGCGGCGACGGCTGTGCCTGTGGCACGGATGCCGGTGAGGAGTACTTGGAGTGCGGGCTCGACCCCGCGCTCGCGCAGCTCCTGGCCGAAGCCGGACTCGACCCCGTGGAGGTCGAGGACATCGCCAACGTGGCCATCCAGGAGGACCTCGCCCACGGCGTGGACGTGACGACCGTCGCGACCATCCCCGAGGACGCCGTCGCCACCGCCGACTTCGTCGCGCGCGAGGCGGGCGTCGTGGCCGGCCTCCGGGTCGCCGAGGCCGTCGTCTCGATCGTCTGCGAGGACGAGTTCGCGGTCGAACGGCACGTCGAGGACGGCGACCGGGTGGAGGCCGGGCAGAAGCTCCTGTCGGTCACCACGCGCACCCGCGACCTCCTCACCGCCGAGCGCAGCGCCCTCAACCTGCTGTGCCGGCTGTCCGGCATCGCGACGGCCACGCGCGCGTGGGCGGACGTTCTGGAGGGCACCAAGGCACGCGTGCGGGACACGCGGAAGACGACCCCCGGACTGCGGTCCCTGGAGAAGTTCGCGGTGCGGTGCGGCGGCGGGGTCAACCACCGGATGTCGCTGTCCGACGCGGCGCTGGTGAAGGACAACCACGTGGTCGCCGCCGGCGGTGTCGCGCAGGCCTTCAAGGCCGTACGGGAGGCCTTCCCGGACGTACCGATCGAGGTCGAGGTCGACACCCTGCACCAGCTGCGCGAGGTCCTGGACGCCGGCGCCGACCTGATCCTGCTGGACAACTTCACGCCCGGCGAGTGCGAGGAGGCGGTGGCCCTCGTCCACGGGCGGGCGGCGCTGGAGGCCTCCGGGCGGCTGAGCCTGGAGAACGCCAAGGCGTACGCCGACACCGGCGTCGACTACCTCGCCGTCGGGGCGCTCACCCACTCCTCGCCGATCCTCGACATCGGCCTCGACCTGCGCGCCGCGGAGTAGCCGCCATGCTCCTCACGATCGACGTGGGCAACACGCACACGGTTCTGGGCCTGTTCGACGGCGAGGACATCGTCGAGCACTGGCGGATCTCGACGGACGCGCGCCGCACGGCCGACGAGCTGGCGGTGCTGTTGCAGGGCCTGATGGGCATGCACCCCCTCCTCGGGGACGAACTCGGTGACGGCATCGACGGGATCGCGATCTGCGCGACGGTCCCCTCCGTGCTGCACGAGCTGCGTGAGGTGACCCGGCGGTACTACGGGGACGTGCCCGCGGTGCTGGTGGAGCCCGGGGTGAAGACCGGTGTGCCGATCCTGACCGACAACCCCAAGGAGGTCGGCGCCGACCGGATCATCAACGCGGTCGCGGCCGTCGAACTGTTCGGCGGGCCCGCGATCGTCGTGGACTTCGGTACGGCCACGACCTTCGACGCGGTGTCCGCGCGCGGGGAGTACGTGGGAGGCGTCATCGCGCCCGGGATCGAGATCTCCGTCGAGGCGCTGGGGGTGCGGGGCGCGCAGCTGCGGAAGATCGAGGTGGCCAGGCCGCGGAGCGTGATCGGGAAGAACACGGTCGAGGCGATGCAGGCCGGGATCATCTACGGCTTCGCGGGGCAGGTGGACGGGGTCGTCGGGCGGATGGCCCGGGAACTGGCCGAGGACCCCGACGACGTGACGGTGATCGCCACGGGCGGACTGGCGCCGATGGTGCTCGGGGAGTCGTCCGTGATCGACGAGCACGAGCCGTGGCTGACGCTGGTCGGGCTGCGGTTGGTGTACGAGCGGAACGTCTCGCGGATGTGAGCGGTGGGGGCGGCGGCGCAGGGACGAGCCCAGAGGAACAGCGGCCGCGGTGGGATGACGCCGGGCGGGTGGCGCATGGACGCCACGCCTGGCGGGTGTGAGGGAATTGTCTGATTAGCGCGTACTGTCGCCGCATGCCCACGCCATACGGATCCCGGGGCGGCATGGCGTTCGGTGTGGAGGAGCTGCGTGTGCTCCGCCGCGCTCTCGCTCTCGCCCTGCTGCCCACGCCCGCCTCGGTCGAGGACGTCCAGGACTGCCTTCGCCTCGCCGAGTCGCTCGACGAGGCGACGCGCGAGGGGGCCCGGCTGCGTGCCTTCCTGGTGGCCGATCTCGCCCGCTACCGCGCCGCCCTGCCCGGTACCGCAGCCGGTTATCTCACGCTCCTCGAAGAGGCGCTGGGCGCCGGGTACCGGCCCGACCCGGACGACCTCGCCGCGCTGCGGGCCCTGCGGGGGAACCCCTCGGCGGCGGCTCTGCTGGACCGGTGCCAGGTGCTGGCGGAGCAGGACGTACGGGGCCGTCTGGCGCGCGGGGCCGCGCTGCGGTCCGTAGTGTCCGCGCCGACCGTCCCGGCCTCCCGTACCCGCCTCCTGGCCCTTCCTGGGGGGCGTTCCGCGGCGAGCGGGAAGCCCGGGGGGCCGGAGAAGGAGAAGAAGCCCGCCGAGCGGCCCGCCACCCCCGCCGAGCGCCCCGCCGCCCCCAAGCCGTCGACTCCCGCGGCTCCCAAGCCGGGCCGTCCCATCCCCACCCCCGGCGAGGTCTTCCCCCGGCGCAAGCCGACCCCGCCGCCGTCGCAGCAGCGGCAACTGGCCGCCGGGTAGGACGCCCCGCCGCGCCCCGTCCCGTTCATCCGACTCGCCCCACCCCACCCCACCCCACCCGACTCCGTCCCACCCCGCCCGGACCCTCCCGTCGCCGCTGGCTACTCTGGACGTATGGACTACGTTTCCGCGCTCCTGCCCCCGGTCGTCATGGCCGTGCTCTTCATCGGTGTGATCAGGGTGATCGTGAAGACCCAGGGCGGGGCGAACAAGGCCAAGGAGGACGCGGCCGTGGACGCCGCGCTCGCGCGCGTGGAGGGTGCCCGGCAGAACTCCTCGGGCTCGGAGGCCTGACCCGGCGGCACCTCATCGGCGTACGACCCCGTGTTCCAGCGTGTTCCAGGGGTCGTGCGCCCTTTTTGTGGCTGTTTGCCGAAGAAAGTGCACGTCCGCCACGTCAATACCCGGATCTCCCACTATTGTGCTGAGCTGTGCCTCGCCCATTGGGAGAACTCGAAGACGCGGTCATGACGCGGGTGTGGAAGTGGAACCGCCCGGTGACCGTTCGAGAAGTCCTGGAAGATCTGCAGCAGGAACGGTCCATCGCGTACACCACGGTGATGACCGTTCTGGACAATCTCCATCAGAAGGGCTGGGTGCGCCGTGAGGCGGAAGGCCGGGCCTATCGATATGAGGCGGTCTCGACGCGGGCCGCGTACGCCGCGGCGCTGATGAACGACGCCTGGTCGCAGAGCGACAACCCCGCGGCCGCTCTCGTCGCGTTCTTCGGGATGATGAGCGAGGAACAGCGACAGCACCTGAGGGACGCCGTCCACATGGTTCAAGGACCGGAATCCTCCGAACCGGTCCGGGAGGCCCCCGGCGATAGGCCCGGGGCGAACCCCGGCGCGGCGCCGGAGGCGGGCGGGCGATAGCGTCCGCTCATGTCAGCAGAGAGTCCAGCAGAGGGACGGGCGGCAAGTCCCTCGACGGAGAGTCCCGAAGTCACGGCAAAAGCCATCACCGTCCGGCGGGCCCGCACCAGCGATGTCCCGGCCGTCCGCGGTCTCCTTGACGCGTACGTCCGTGACCGCATCCTGCTCGACAAAGCGACCGTGACGCTTTACGAGGACATCCAGGAGTTCTGGGTCGCCGAGCTCGACGACAACGCCGAGCTGGTCGGCTTCGGCGCCCTGCACGTGATGTGGGAAGACCTCGCGGAAGTCCGCACTCTCGCAGTGAAGCCCGGGCTGAAGGGAGCCGGCGTCGGTCATCAGTTGCTGGAGAAGTTGCTCCAGACCGCCCGCTGGCTCGGGGTTCGCCGAGTTTTCTGTTTGACCTTCGAAGTGGACTTCTTCGCCAAGCACGGGTTCGTCGAGATCGGTGAGACGCCGGTTGACACCGATGTCTACGCGGAGCTGCTGCGTTCCTATGACGAAGGCGTGGCGGAGTTCCTCGGTCTCGAACGAGTGAAACCGAACACCTTGGGCAACAGCCGGATGCTTCTGCATCTGTGATCGCCGAGACGCGGCAAGGGGTGAGTGGGTCCGCAAGGGGAGGAACTATTCCGGCTCGGCCCGTGCTGCCCAGGTTCCCTATGTCCGAAACGCACATGTTTCCGGACTGTGGGGGTCGGCCAGTCTCTCCCAGGGGTTTGTGTTTTCCCAGCAAAAGCGGTTTGCTTTCCGACGTACTGCAGTACTGCATATAACAGGGGGCGGCGAAACGGGGACGCCGCAGACCCCCGGCCCTCAAGTTATGGATGAAAGGAAATCCGGTGGCACAGAAGGTTCAGGTCCTTCTTGTCGATGACATCGACGGCGGCGAGGCGGACGAGACCGTCACGTTCGCGTTGGACGGCAAGACGTACGAGATCGATCTCACGACCGCCAATGCGGACAAGCTGCGCGGCCTTCTTGAGCCTTACGTGAAGGGCGGTCGTCGCACCGGAGGCCGTGCTTCGGGTGGGCGTGGAAAGGCGCGTGCCGCTTCCGGCAGCAGCCAGGACACCGCACAGATCCGCGCGTGGGCGAAGGAGAACGGTTACGAGGTCAATGACCGCGGCCGTGTTCCGGCGACCATTCGCGAGGCTTACGAGAAGGCCAACGGCTGATCGCGGGATCCGGTCGGTCGATCACGGTGCCCGGATCAGTGCCGGGGCCGGGGATCGTCGGTGGCTGGGCGCCCGCGCGCCGCAGCCGCAGCCGGTGGCAGTGCGTCGCCACCGTGTTCAGTACTCGTACGAGCTCGGGGGCGCCCCCACCGCCCCCCAGAGCCGACAGTGTCGGCAGCGAGGCCTCGACCTCGCACCCAGGCTCGGGGGGCCGCAGCCACACGGCGGCCCCCTGGACGGCTCCTGAGCGGCCCGGAGGGAGCGGCCGCACGCCGAGCGCTTCCGGCGCCGGCCCCGGCAGCGGTGCCTCCATGGTGCCGCCCTCGCCGATCATCCTGAGGTCGAGCGGCAGCGTCCCCCACTCCAGCCAGTCCAGGATTCCCGGCACCTCCTGCGCGCCGCCCGCGGCCACGAGCAGCCGCACGCGATCGCCCCGCAGGGCCACCGGAGAGCCCGGCGCCAGGTGGCGCAGCGCCGCCCGGCCCGCCTCGGCCGGCACGTCCAGGACGTCGAAGCGCAGACCCACGCGGAGCCGCGGCGGAGTTCCCGGTGCCCCGGGCACTGTCTCCCAGCCGAGTTCGTTCTCGTACCAGCGGCGGACCGCATCGCCCGCGGTGCCGTGATCGAACGGGCGGCGGGGGAGCGGGACCACGGGAACACCCGCGACGACCGGGGGGAGGGCTCCAGACATGCCAAGTGCAACCGTCGGAGCGGTGTGCGGGTTACGCTGGGTATTCCTGCGAATGCGCACAGTATCGAACAAGGGGGCGTGCGGGGGTGTGGGGAGGCGCAAGGTTGTTCGCCCATAGCGGAGCGAACCGGGGCGCGCGGCATGGAGTGTCCGTCCCGGCGGGTAAGACATCCCTAGTGGGAGGGGGCGACACGCAGGACAGGACGTCTCACGTTCGCCATCGGCGTACTGATGGTGGGGGTAACTGCCTGGCCTGCGGGAACATCGTCTCGCACCATCGGGTTGGAGCAGATGTCGGCGTCACGGGTCAGGAGGCCATCGACGGTGTCGGCAGTTGGAATGAGCGGTCCCCGCTTGCGGGACTAAGCTGCGGAAGGACAGGGAGGGGAAGTTCCCCCCACTGCCTGACCGCTCTGAGGAGCGATTAACGATGTTCGAGAGGTTCACCGACCGCGCGCGGCGGGTTGTCGTCCTGGCTCAGGAAGAAGCCCGGATGCTCAACCACAACTACATCGGCACCGAGCACATCCTCCTGGGCCTGATCCACGAGGGTGAGGGTGTCGCCGCCAAGGCCCTTGAGAGCCTCGGGATTTCGCTCGAGGCGGTCCGCCAGCAGGTGGAGGAGATCATCGGGCAGGGGCAGCAGGCCCCGTCCGGGCACATCCCCTTCACCCCCCGTGCCAAGAAGGTCCTGGAGCTGTCGCTCCGCGAGGCCCTTCAGCTGGGCCACAACTACATCGGCACGGAGCACATCCTGCTCGGCCTGATCCGTGAGGGCGAGGGCGTCGCCGCCCAGGTCCTGGTCAAGCTGGGCGCTGATCTCAACCGGGTGCGGCAGCAGGTCATCCAGCTGCTCTCCGGCTACCAGGGCAAGGAGACCGCCACCGCCGGCGGGCCTGCCGAGGGCACCCCCTCGACGTCCCTGGTCCTCGACCAGTTCGGCCGGAACCTCACCCAGGCCGCTCGTGAGTCCAAGCTCGACCCGGTCATCGGGCGCGAGAAGGAGATCGAGCGGGTCATGCAGGTGCTGTCCCGCCGTACCAAGAACAACCCGGTCCTGATCGGTGAGCCCGGCGTCGGCAAGACCGCCGTCGTGGAGGGCCTCGCCCAGGCCATCGTCAAGGGCGAGGTGCCCGAGACCCTCAAGGACAAGCACCTCTACACCCTGGACCTCGGCGCGCTGGTCGCCGGCTCCCGCTACCGCGGTGACTTCGAGGAGCGCCTGAAGAAGGTCCTCAAGGAGATCCGCACCCGCGGCGACATCATCCTGTTCATCGACGAGCTCCACACGCTGGTCGGTGCGGGTGCCGCCGAGGGCGCCATCGACGCCGCTTCGATCCTGAAGCCGATGCTGGCCCGCGGTGAGCTCCAGACCATCGGTGCCACCACGCTGGACGAGTACCGCAAGCACCTGGAGAAGGACGCGGCTCTCGAGCGCCGCTTCCAGCCCATCCAGGTCGCCGAGCCGTCCCTGCCGCACACGATCGAGATCCTCAAGGGTCTGCGTGACCGGTACGAGGCCCACCACCGGGTCTCCATCACGGACGAGGCGCTGGTCCAGGCCGCCACCCTGGCCGACCGGTACATCTCGGACCGCTTCCTGCCGGACAAGGCGATCGACCTGATCGACGAGGCCGGTTCCCGGATGCGCATCCGCCGGATGACCGCGCCGCCGGACCTGCGCGAGTTCGACGAGAAGATCGCCGGTGTCCGCCGGGACAAGGAGTCCGCGATCGACTCGCAGGACTTCGAGAAGGCCGCCTCCCTGCGCGACAAGGAGAAGCAGCTCCTCGCCGCGAAGGCCAAGCGGGAGAAGGAGTGGAAGGCCGGCGACATGGACGTCGTCGCCGAGGTCGACGGCGAGCTGATCGCCGAGGTCCTCGCGACCGCCACCGGCATCCCGGTCTTCAAGCTGACCGAGGAGGAGTCCTCGCGTCTGCTGCGCATGGAGGACGAGCTCCACAAGCGGGTCATCGGCCAGAAGGACGCCGTCAAGGCGCTCTCGAAGGCGATCCGTCGTACGCGTGCCGGTCTGAAGGACCCCAAGCGTCCCGGTGGTTCGTTCATCTTCGCCGGTCCGTCCGGTGTCGGTAAGACCGAGCTGTCCAAGGCGCTCGCCGAGTTCCTCTTCGGTGACGAGGACGCGCTGATCTCCCTCGACATGTCGGAGTTCAGCGAGAAGCACACGGTCTCGCGTCTCTTCGGTTCGCCCCCCGGCTACGTGGGCTACGAAGAGGGCGGCCAGCTGACCGAGAAGGTCCGCCGCAAGCCGTTCTCCGTGGTCCTGTTCGACGAGGTCGAGAAGGCGCACCCGGACATCTTCAACTCGCTGCTGCAGATCCTGGAGGACGGTCGTCTGACCGACTCCCAGGGCCGGGTCGTGGACTTCAAGAACACGGTCATCATCATGACGACCAACCTCGGCACCCGGGACATCTCCAAGGGCTTCAACCTGGGCTTCGCGGCCCAGGGCGACACGAAGTCCAACTACGAGCGCATGAAGAACAAGGTCTCGGACGAGCTCAAGCAGCACTTCCGGCCCGAGTTCCTCAACCGTGTCGACGACGTGGTCGTCTTCCCGCAGCTGACCCAGGCCGACATCCTCGCGATCGTCGACCTGATGATCGGCAAGGTGGACGAGCGCCTCAAGGACCGGGACATGGGCATCGAGCTCTCCCAGTCCGCCAAGGAGCTGCTGTCCAAGAAGGGTTACGACCCGGTGCTGGGTGCGCGTCCGCTGCGTCGCACCATCCAGCGCGAGGTCGAGGACACCCTCTCGGAGAAGATCCTCTTCGGCGAGCTGCGTCCGGGCCACATCGTGGTCGTGGACACCGAGGGCGAGGGCGAGACCCAGACCTTCACCTTCCGGGGTGAGGAGAAGGCCGCGCTGCCCGACGTCCCGCCGATTGAGCAGGCGGCCGGCGGTGCCGGGCCGAACCTGAGCAAGGAGGCGTAAGCCTCACGGCCGCGAGGCCGGGGAGAGGGGCCGGTGCTCTTGGAGCACCGGCCCCTCTCGCGTTGTCCGGCTACAGCCTGCCCGGCGCCACGACCCGTCCGTTGACCTCGATCACCAGTCCGGTGTGCCGGCCGAGCGGGGTCAGGTCCAGGGGCGCGTCGTCCGCCGTCTCCAGGGTGAGCCGGGTGAGGGCGGGAAACACCCGGGCCAGGTCCCTGGCCGAGCCGCCCCGGCTGACCCTCCGGAGGGTCAGGGAGCGGATCGCGGGGAGCGGTTCCAGTTCGCGGGGGCGGCGCGGCAGTACGCCGTCCTCCTTGTCGACGGCCGGCGGCACGACCTGGCGCGGCAGCCGCAGCGACCCGAGCGAGAAGTCCAGGCTGCCGAGCGAGGGGGCGCGGGAGGCCGCGAGCAGCAGGGAGTGCGCGTGGCAGTCGCCTTCCACCACGAGTTCGCGCAGCGCGGGCCACTGGGACAGGTCGTTGATCATCATCTTGGCCGGGCTGCTCAGCCGTAGCCTTCGCACGGTCGGGTGGCCCGGAGGCAGCGGGATGCTGCTGTCGATCAGCTCTCCGGTGAGCGACAGGTCGGTCAGCCGGTCGAGGCGTTGCAGGGAGGCCAGGTCGGCCTTCTCCGTGTCGTGGAGCTCCAGGGCGAGCGAGGTGAGCGGCAGGCCTTCGAGGGCCGGCCAGCGTCTGACCCGAGGGCACTTGTGCAGCGTCAGGGAGGTCAGGCCGGACAGACCGCGGACGAAGGAGAGACTGTCGAGCAGCGGGTTGTTGACCATGGTCAGCTCGCGGATCCCCTGCTCCGGCAGGAGCTTGGCCAGCTCCGGACCGCCGGCCGGCATGTCGGCGATCACCTGGCCGACGGGTCCGCAGTGCCGTAGCGCCGCGGCCATCTCCGGGTTGATCACGACGACCCGGGCGTCCTCCAGCGGCGCGTGCGCGAGGACCTCACGGGCGTACTCCTGCACCGGATGGCGCGGCCAGGCGGCGACGAGGACGTCCCGGACGCCCGGTGAGGCGTGGGGGGCGAAGCGTCGTAGCAGCGGCAGGGAGGCGAGGCCGCCGATGTCCCGGATCACCTGGACGACCGCCCTGGCCTCGTCGTCGTGCAGCTCGGCGGGGTCGGGCACCAGCGGGAAGACGTACGGGCCGAGGGACGACAGCTTGGCGGCGGCGGTGCCGTCGGGCGGCGGGAACAGCGCCCGGACGCGGTCCGCGATGCGCTCCCGTACCTCGTCGTCCAGCACCACCGCGCCGAGAGCGCACCGGGCGGCCAGGACATGGATGTCGCCGCGGGTACGGGGGTCCTCGGCCTGGTCGCCCTTCTCGATCAGCCCCTCGATCAGCCGGCGGACCTCGCCCCGGTGGCAGTGGCCCACCGCCAGCAGGACGATGTCCTGCCACTCCTCGTCGGCGGCATGGCGCAGGAGTTCGCCCAGGCCGTCGCTCTCCTGGAGTTCCTTCGCCGCCAGATAGTCCTGGAAGGTGCGGTGGATGAACTGGATGACCCGTTCGTTGCGCTCCTGGAGCAGTCCGCTGCGGTTGAGCAGATGGGTCAGTACGGTCTCGGGGGACCCTTGCCGGCGTACCTGGGGCATGCCCCGCATGGCGAGTTCGATCTGATGGCGGCCTTGGGTGTGGCTGAACTCGGCGTAGCCGCCGCGGGCCAGCCAGGCCGCGATCCGCTGGAGCAGCTGCTGGTGTTCTTCGACGCCGAGGACGATGCCCTCCGGGGCGCCGACCCGGCGCAGGGTGTCGCGGCTGCCCAGGAGCATGGTGAGCGCCGCGTTGTACAGCGACCAGCGGGTCTCCGGCAGGAAGCCGCGCCGGCGCCGGTGCAGCGCGCAGACCACGGCGGCCAGCAGCGGGGTCCGGGAGAGCCGGAGCAGGGCCGGGTTGCGGGCCAGCTCCCGTTCCAGGGCTTGTTCCAGGGCGTGCAGGTTCTTCTCCTCGGCGGCGGCCCGGTGGGTGTCGCGGAAGTCCTTGCACTCCAGGCGGGCGGCCGCGTGCCAGGCCCGGGAGAAGGCGAGGACGTCCTCGTCCCGCATGGGCAGCAGCCGTAGCTCCTCGAAGCCCTCGGAGCCGAGCCAGTCGGCGGCCACCGCCAGGGGGCGCACGGTCACCAGACAGCGGTTGTGCGGGTACATCGCCAGCAGGTCGGCGAGGCGGCGCCGGGCCTCCTCGCGCTCCGCGGGCGGTACTTCGTCCATGCCGTCGACCAGGAGCAGGGCCCGGCCGGACTCCAGGACACGGCGGGTCCAGCCGTCGGGGGCGCGGTCGATCTGCAGTTCGGCGACGGTGGCCAGCTCGTGCGGCGCGGGGAAGGCCATGCCCCGGGCCAGCAGGCTGCGCATGGGGATCACGAAGGGCACCAGGCCGTTGAGCTCGGCGAGTTCGTGGTCGAGCGCCCCGCAGGCGGCGTGCGAGGCGAGCCACCACACCAGGGTGGTCTTGCCCGCGCCCGCCTCGCCGCGCAGCAGGGTCCGGGGGCGGTCGGCGAGCAGGTCGTTGATCCGGCGGGGCAGGGAGACGGTCCTGGCGACGGGATCGTTCTCGCGGGGTACCGAGGCCGAGATGGCCTCCAGGCTCAGATACGCGGTGTCGAGATCCCAGTTGGTCTCGGTGGTGCCGAGTTCGTCGATCCCGAATATCTCGATCTTGCGGTAGCGGGTCTTCAGGGCGCGCGCGTAGTGCCGTTCGAACTGCTCGTCCTGGAGGTGCCGACCGGGCAGTACCGCCTCCAGTACGGGCGGCACATGGCCGGGCTCGGCCCCCATCACCTGGCGGGGGAAGCCGGGTGCTTCGAGAATGCGCCGGACCGGGACCGCCTCGACCCGGCGGTGGTCGCGTCCCACGGGCACCTGGGTCACCACGCCGATCAGGACGGCGCCGGCGAACACGGGGGAGCCGGAGAGCCCGGCGAACGGCGACTCCCCGCGCTTCGGGGCGGCGGCCACCGGGGCCCGGTCGAACTCGCAGACCAGCAGGGAGCGCATCCGCCCGGCCATCGGCAGCACGGTGCCGGTGAGCTGGTCGTACTCCAAGTGCTCCTCGGCGCCGAAGCGTTGGACGGCCGGGAAGCCGACGACCTGGCAGCCGGGCAGGGGGTCGGGTGCGTCGAGGACTCCCCAGCGGAGCCGGGAGAGCGCCCACCGCTCGGGGTCGACGAGCTCCTCGCCGGTGAGCAGGAGCGCCACGTCGCTCTCCTCGTCCTGCCACACCGCCCTGCTGGGCAGGGGCTGTTCGCTCTCCGGGTGGACCGTGCGGATCCACTCCCGGTTGCGCAGCACATGGGCGCTGGTCAGCACGAGCCTCGGGGTCAGCATGACGCCGCTGCCCTGCGCCCCGGCCAGCACCACCACGGACCGGTCGACCGCCGAGCGGAGCATCACGGCCTCGCGGTCGTGACACGCGTGACACGGCCGGACGCGCTCATGAGTTCCCCCTCGGTCGACGGATCGGCCGGGGTCCACGGCCGCCTGGCCCGCAACGGGCGTGGGGCCGATACCCGAAGGTACCGGCCCCACGCGGGCTGTGCCCGCCGTCCGGCCGAAGCCGGGGCGGGCGCCGGATCAGGACGACCGAATCACCGGATCAGGACAACCGAATCAGGACAACTGCCCGTCGTAGTCGGGGAGTTTGTACGTCTTCTCGGCGTGGCCGCCCGACAGGTCGGTGGCGCTGTTGCCGATGTTCGCGATGATCGTGTAGCCCTTCGACTCGATGTCGACGCGCTGGGCGGTCTTGTACGCGGCGACGTCCTTGAAGAGGTCGGAGAAGCCGCGCACGTAGAGGCCGGAGACCTGGTAGCCGACCTGCTTGAGGTTGTAGTCGGTCGCCGAGGCGATGATGCCCGGACGGGCGGTCACGAAGAACACCGCGACACCGTGGTCCTGGGCGTACCGGGCGGCGTTCAGGACCGGCTTGTTGGCCGGCTGGGGGTAGCTGAAGCCGAAGTCGGTCTCCAGGGCGGTGTTGTCGATGTCGAGGACGATCGCCTGCTTCTCGCCGGGCTTCGGCGCGGCGATGCGCTGCTGCAGGTACGGCAGGGCCTGGTCCATGACGGCCTGGCAGTCCTTCTGCCAGGTGGCGTAGTCGACGTCCTCGGCGGCCGCTGCGGCCGTGGCGGTGCTCGTGCTCGTGGAGGTGCTCGTGGTCGTCGTCGCGGCCTCGGCGGGGACGGCCAGCGCCACGAGGGCGGCGGCGGAGACGGCGGTGACGGCTGCGCGGCGCGCCCATGGGCGTCCTGTGGTCATCTGTGGGGGTCCTCTCACGTCCGTGCACGCTGAAGTTGTCGCGTGCATGCTTGTTGGTGAGGGTGGCGCGAGGGGAACCGTAGGGTTACCGGACGGTAAGTGGCCAGAGATGTACGTCACACCGCACGGTGGACCGTGGTGACGGTGGGGGTCACGGGGAGAGCCGCGAGGACGTGCTCGGGGATCGCGGAGGCGTCCGGCGCGAGGACGATCATGATCTTCCGCAGGCCCGGGAAGAGCTCCGGGATCCGGGAGAAGTCCTCGGTGCCGTGGACGTTGTTGAGGCGCAGGGCGGTGATGCCGGGCAGGGGCGGGCCGTTCCAGCCCATGTGCTGCCAGTTGACGCGCAGCTCCTCCAGGGCGGGCAGGGCGGCGATCTCCTCGTGGTCCTCGTGGGTCAGTGTGGCGAGCACGGTGCCGAAGCTCAGCTGCTTCAGGGTGCGGAACCCGCGCAGGCCGCGCAGCCCGGTGTGATCGAGCGCGTTCTTCGTGAAGCGCAGGTATCGCAGGGGCAGGTCCATGGGCAGGGCCTCGTCCAGGGACTCGGCCATCAGCCCCACTCCGAGGTCGAGCTGGTCCAGCGTCGTCGAGGCGGACAAGGGGTGCAGGGCGCCCGGCCGTTGGAGTCCCGACATGAGATCCAGGGACAGCCAGGACAGGGGGAGGCGGGCCAGGGGGGTCAGGTCGCTCACCTCCGGGCACATGCTGATGTCCAGGTGGCCGAGGCGGTGCAAGGGCGCGAGGCGGTCCAGGTCCCGTACGTCGTGGTTGTCTCGGATGACGAGTTCGGTCACCTGGCCGGGATCGAGGACAGCGGCGATCTCGGCCGGGTCGATCCCGCCGTGGAGCTGAAGGCGGCTTCTGCCGCCCAGGTCGCGCAGCACGTGCAGGTGCTCCCGGGAGCGCACGGTGAACAGCAGGTCGTCCGCACACAGCCGCCCGACGACCTCCTCGCCGTACCGCCGCGTCCCGAACCGGTGCCAGGACCAGGCCAGTTGGGCCCGCACCCCGAGGTCCGGGTGCGACCGGAACCGCGCCAGCACCGGCACCGCCGCCTCCGTCCCGATGAGGGACGCGGTGACGACGGCCGCCCGCGCCTCGGAGTCGGTCAGCCCCTCCGGGCCGGGCAGCAGCTCCAGGGCCAGCGGGCCCACCGAGGCGAGGGCGCGCGCCTCCTCCGTGGTGCGGGGCGGGATCAGCGCGGCCGCGTTCCGCTCCACCAAGGTCCTGACGCCCGGGTCGAGTTGGGTGGCGTGCTCCAGCGACGCCAGTGCCAGGAGCCGTACGCGGGTGGCGGCGGGGCCGTCCAGGTGCCGGGCGGAGTCGATCAGGTCCCGCAGAAGGTCCGCCCGTTCCCGCGGACGCGCGTGCGCCACGGCCATCCGGACCACGTCCGCCCACTGCTCGTCCACGGCGCCCCGGACGAGCAGCCCGAAGTCGCCGTCCTCCACCGCGGCCTTCGCGCCCAGGTAGTCCTGGAAGGTGCGGTGCACGAACTCGACGGTGCCGACGGTGGGTTCGCGCAGCAGCCCGCTGCGGACGAGCAGATGCCGCAGGACCGCCGTGGCGTCCCCCTGCCCCGCCACGGCCGGCAGCGAGGGCAGGACCTCGGCGACGATGCGCTCGGCGCGCTCGCGGTCCATCTCCGACTGGTTGTTGCGGATCAGCCAGTACGCCAGGCGCTGGAGAAGCTGGATCTGGGGCGGCTCGGTGAGATGGATCCCGTCCCGCTCCGGGAACATGTCCCGCTCCTCGTCGCGGCGCGCGAGCAGCATCGACAGGGCGGCGTCGTACAACTCCTGCCTGCCGTGCGGGAGATAGCCGCGCCGGTCGCGGTGCAGGGCGCAGAGCAGGCCGCACATCAGCGGGTTGGTGGCGAGCCGGCCGAGGTCGGGCTTGGTCCGGACGGCGTCGAGCAGGCCGCGCTCGTAGTCGTCGAGACGCTCCAGCTCCGCTTCCGGCGCGCCCGCGCGGGCCGCCGCGTGCCAGCGGGCGACGAACGCGGCCACGTCGCCCTGGCCCATCGGGGTCAGCGCCAGCTCGGTGAACCCGTCGGGGGTGAGCCAGTCCTCCCGTACGGCCGAGGGGCGGGAGGTGACCAGCCACTGGTTGCCGGGATAGACGTCCAGCAGGTCGCGCAGCCAGCGCCGGGTGCGTTCGCGTTGCCGTTCCGGGATCTCGTCGATGCCGTCGATCAGGAGCAGCCCGCGGCGCGCGGTGAGCACACGGTCCGCCCATCCGGCCGGCTGGTTCGCGTGGAAGGGCACGTGTACGGCGGCCAGGAAGGCGTCGGGGGCCGGGAAGCCGTCGGGCCGGCGGGCGAGGGTGCGCAGCGGCAGGACGAAGGGGACGCGGTCTCCGCGCTCGCCCCTCGCCGTGGTCACCGCGAGCCACTGCACGAGGGTGGTTTTGCCGGAGCCGGCCACGCCCCGCAGCAGGACCCGGTCGTGCTCGGCGAGGGCCTGTTCGGCCGGGAGGGCGGTGGCGGCGGTGGCGACGCGCACCCCGTCCGGGCCCGCCGCGTGATCGTCCTCGGCGGCCGGGCTCAGCGCCTGGAGGCTGAGGTAGGCCGCGTCCAGGGGCCAGTGGGCGCGGGTGGTGACCAGGTCGATGCCGTAGATCGTGAGATGGCTGTGCTTGGTGGTGACGTAGGCCAGGTAGCGCTGCTCGAAGGCGCTGTCCGTGCCGCCGGTCGGTGGGGTACGGGCGATCAACTCGTCCACCTTGGCGATCAGTTCGCTCTGCCTGCGGGTCTGCTCGACGAGGGTGCGGGCGACGAAGGTGGAGCGCTGCGTGAAGAAGTGCAGGATGTGCAGACAGGCCGTTTCGAGCACCCGCTCGCAGAAGAGGGACGCGTCCAGGGAGAGGAGATAGGTGAACGTCCGGTTCGTGGGCGTGTCGCGCAGGCGCCGGGCGAGTGCCTCGTGGCCCAGTGCCACGGCTTGTACGTCGCTCATGTCGAGGTCGCCGAGTGCCTGAAGAGCCTGGGCGACCGTGGTCACGACCAGCTCCGTCTGTTCGTGGGGCACCGGAGGCTCGGGGCCCCTCATCGCCCGGTCCACCAGCTCTTCCGTGAGCTTGCGGAGGTCGGGATAGGTGAGCGTGGCCTTCTCGCCCCTGAACGACACGATGCCGGATATCCGCACGGGCTTGTCCACCAGCCCCGCCCCGGGCCCTTCGTGGACGAACAACTTCCGCACCAGCGGACCCACCACGCTCGACGCGAGTCTGGTGCCGATGACCGTCGGATCCACGTGGCCTCCCCCTGAGCCGCTGCGCCGACAGCAGCGTAGTGGCCGTCACATCACGAGGGCCTTCGATCTTGAGGGTCGGTGACATGCCGCACAGGCGATTTGTCCGTTACTACGGGAAATAGTGGAAGCCGTATGCATGGGGTGAAAGGGAGGTAAGAGGGAGGTTTTACGGTCACGTACTAGCTTTCGTCGTAGATCACGTGTTTGGGGGTGGATGGGGACAGCGGTTACCAAGGGGTGGTCCATCCGGCGGGTGCCTGAGCGCCGGGTGGTTTTTATGTCCCCGTCCCCATGAGGTTCTCGATGACCCCGCGCGTCCCGTTCCGCTCTTCCCGTACGTCCCTCCTCCGCGCCCGTGCGACTGTCCTGGCCGTCGGTCTGGGGGCGTCGGTCGTACTGGGGGCCGGGGGTGCGGTCGCCGCCGACGCCATCGCCGCGACCACGGCCTCCGGCGCGACCACCGCCTCCAGCGCGGCCGGTGCCGCCAGTGCCGTCCAGGCGCAGGCCGCCGCGCAGGCGAAGGCGGCTGCCGCGAAGAAGGCCGCCGCGAAGAAGACCGCTGCCGACAAGGCCGCCGCCGCGAAGAAGGCGAAGGCCGCCAAGAAGAAGGCGAAGGCGACCAAGGCCGGGGCCGGCGCGGCGAAGAAGGCCGCCTCCTGGGTCGACCCGGTGAAGACGTACACGCTGTCCGCGAGCTTCGCCCAGTCCGGCGGCATGTGGCAGTCCACCCACAGCGGCCAGGACTTCGCCGTGTCCAGCGGCACCCGCGTGGTGGCCGCGCACGGCGGCACGGTGGTCAAGGCCGGTGCGAACGGCGCCGGTGACGGCCCCGCCTACGGCAACGCCGTCGTCGTCAAGCACGGCAACGGGACGTACTCGCAGTACGCCCACCTGTCCCGCGTCGACGTCAAGGTCGGCCAGATCGTCCGGACCGGTCAGCGCATCGCCCTGTCCGGCAACACCGGCAACTCCAGCGGCCCCCACCTGCACTTCGAGATCCGTACGTCCGCGAACTACGGCTCGGCCATCGACCCGGTCGCCTTCCTGCGGGGCAAGGGCGTGACGCTCTAGGGGGATCCGGGGGCGGGCGCCAGATCCGCGGCGGGCCCTGAAGCTCGCCTACGGTGGCGGTGGCTCGCCTACGGTGATCCCCGCAGCCCGCCTACGACAGCCCCCGCGTCCGCTGAGCCCCTTCGTGGGCCTGCGTGACCAGGTCCGCCGCGACCTCCAGGACCGCCTTGCGCTTGTCCTCGGCGTCGCCGTCGAGGTCCTGGAGGAAGAACATCCCCGCGTGCAGGGTGAAGATCGCGCTGATGTAGCGGACCTGGTCGACCAACTCCGCCTCCGGGTCGATCATGATGTCGCGCAGGCCCTGCATGCGCTCCTTGAAGGTCTCGCCGACCCGCAGTTCCCGTACCGTCGCCTGGTTCTCCTGCATGAAGCGGTACAGCGGCGCCGCGTCGGCCAGGGCCTCGCTGTAGCGGCGTACGATTTCCTGCTTCGTCTCCAGGGTGTGCGGCTGTCGGGCGCCCCACTCGATGAGCTCGCGGATCGGCCGCGTCAGGTCCTCGAAGAGGCTGACGAGGATCTCTTCCTTCGTCTTGAAGTGGTAGTAGAGCGCCGCCTTGGTCACGTCCAGGCGCTCGGCGATCTCCCGCAGCGAGGTCTTCTCGTAGCCCTGCTCCGCGAAGAGTTCGAGCGCGACGTCCTGGATGCGCTGGCGGGTGTCGCCGCGGCGCTGTTGCTTCATGCCGTCCATGGTGCCGCCCATCCTCGCGTTCCTCGGCTTTCCGTAAAACTTACTTGACGCCCGGCTAGTTACGGCTCTACCTTCCCCAGTGTAGACAACTAGCCGGTCGGCAAGTAAGTAGGTCGCCGGGGGCATTGCCGCGGGGCCAAGGGGAGTGGAGACGATGGCGGACACGCAGACGGTCGAGACGGAACCGGAGAAACAGCCGAGGAGTGTGCGGGTCGTCCTGCTCGCCCTGATGATCGCGATGATGCTCGCGATGCTCGACAACATGATCGTCGGCACCGCGATGCCGACGATCGTGGGCGACCTCGGCGGGCTCGAACACCTGGCATGGGTGGTGACGGCCTACACGCTGGCCACCGCGGCCTCCACCCCGATCTGGGGCAAGCTCGGCGACATGTACGGCCGGAAGAACGTCTTCATGACGTCGATCGTGCTGTTCCTGATCGGCTCCGCCCTCAGCGGCATGGCCCAGAACATGGGCGAGCTGATCGGTTTCCGGGCCGTGCAGGGCCTGGGCGCCGGCGGTCTGATGGTCGGCGTCATGGCGATCATCGGTGACCTGATCCCGCCGCGGGAGCGCGGCAAGTACCAGGGCATGATGGCCGCCGTGATGGCGCTGGCGATGATCGGCGGGCCGCTCGTCGGCGGCACCATCACCGACAACTGGGGCTGGCGCTGGTCCTTCTACATCAACCTGCCGCTCGGAGCGGTGGCACTGGCCCTCGTCGGCGCCGTACTGCACCTGCCGAAGAAGCGCTCGAAGGCCCGCATCGACTACCTGGGCGCCGCGCTGCTGACCGTCGGCATCACCTCCATCGTGCTCGTCACGACCTGGGGCGGCACGGAGTACGCCTGGACGTCCACGCGGATCATGGAACTCATCGCCCTCGGTGTCGCCTCGCTCGTCGGGTTCGTGTTCTGGCAGACCAAGGCCGTCGAGCCGATCGTGCCGCTGCACATCTTCCGCAGCCGCAACTTCACCCTGATGTCGCTGATCGGCTTCATCACCGGCTTCGTGATGTTCGGCGCGACCCTCTTCCTGCCGCTGTACCAGCAGTCCGTGCAGGGCGCGTCCGCGACCAACTCCGGGCTGCTGCTCCTGCCGATGCTCGGCGCGATGCTGGTGACCTCGATGGTGGCCGGACGCGTGACCACCAACACCGGCAGGTACTACGTCTTCCGGTCGCCGGCGGCGTACTGATGGTCGTCGGGCTGTACCTGCTGTCCACCATGGACACCGGGACCTCCCGCCTCACCTCCGGTCTGTTCATGGCCGTCGTCGGGCTCGGCATGGGCTGCCTGATGCAGATCACCATGCTGGTCGCGCAGAACAGCGTGGAGATGAAGGACATGGGCGTCGCGTCCTCGTCCACCACCCTGTTCCGTACGCTCGGCTCCTCCTTCGGCGTGGCGATCATGGGCGCCCTGTTCAACAACCGGGTCCAGGACGTCATGACCGAGCGCGCCGGGGCACTGGGCTCCAAGGTGACCGAGCAGTCCGCACAGCTGGACGCGGCGAGCCTGGCCAAGCTCCCGGAGGCCGCGCGGGAGGCGTACCAGCACGCGGTGTCCGCCGGTACGCACTCGGCGTTCCTGCTGGGGGCCGTGGTCGCGGTGGTCGCGCTGGTGGCGGCGGTGTTCGTGAAGGAGGTTCCGCTGAAGGGAGCGGGGCCGACGGCTCCGGGGGAGAACGCGGAGGCGAAGGTGCCGGTGGCCGAGGCGGTGTGACCCTGTAGTGAGCGAAGGCCCCCCGGCCGGTGTCCGCCCTGGGGGGCTTTTTGCCGGCCCGCGCCTGGGTCGCGCCTGGCCCGCGCCGCGCTTGTCAGTGCCGCGTGCCACCATCGGCCGTATGGACAGAACGCGGCAGTTGCGTCTCGCCAAGGACGCCATGGACCGCGACTGGGCCGACCCCGAACTCGACCTGGACGCGGTGGCCGCGCACGCGGGCTACTCGCGCTATCACTTCCTACGGGCCTTTCGCGCGGCGTACGGCGAGACGCCCGGCCAGTACCTCACCCACCGCCGTATCGAGCGCGCCGAGGAGATGCTGCGCGGCGCCGATCTCACGGTCACCGAGATCTGCCACCTGGTCGGCTTCAGCAGCCTCGGCACCTTCTCCGCCCGTTTCAAGGCCCGCACCGGGCTGACACCGAGCGAGTACCGCGTCCAGCACGTGGGCAGCGGTGCCTCCCTGATCCCCGGGTGCTACGCGATGCTGTGGGCCGGCGGCTTCCCGGCAGGCCCCAGGTCCGCAACTTTGAAGAAGCGCGCCGGGGACGCCCCCGCCTACGGTGACGAACAGGAAGCGACCGCCCCGGACAGGAGAGCAGAGCCATGATCAAGGGCCTCGGCATCACCACCGTATGGACCTTCGACCAGCAGCGGACCAAGGCCTTCTTCACCGAGAAGCTCGACTTCGAGGTGCGCCACGACATCGCGATGGGCGACATGACGTGGATCACCGTCGGCGCCAAGGAGCAGCCCGGGGTGGAGCTGGCCCTGATGAGCCTCGACGGGCCCGGACTCGACCCCGAGTCGTCCGACGCGCTGAAGAAGCTCGTCGGCAAGGGCGTGATCGGCGCCGGGGCGTTCCGTACGGACGACTGCCGCGGGGACTACGAGACCTTCAGAGCGCGCGGGGTGGAGTTCCTCCAGGAGCCGCAGGAACGGCCGTACGGCATCGAGGCGATCTTCCGTGACGACAACGGCAACTGGTACTCGCTGACCCAGCGCAGCGAGGAGCTGGACTTCTCCAAGGACCTCGACTGCTGATCGGTACACCGCGCGGCCTCGGCAGATCGTGCGGCTACGGCACGCCGTACGGCTTCGGCAGCACACTCTGTGTCTACGGCAGCATCGGGTAGCTGCCCGTGTTCGTCGGGGCGTGTTCCGGCAGCCACAGGACCGCCACCGCTCCCTCCGCCGGTACGTGGTCGGGGGCGCCGGCCGGGCGGACGTTGCGGAAGGTGAGCCGGGCGCCCAGGACCCGGGCCTGGCCGGCGGCGATGGTCAGGCCGAGGCCGTGGCCGTGGCCGGCGCGGTCGGTGCTGCCCGTGCGGAAACGGCTCGGGCCCTCGGCGAGCAGGTGCTCGGGGAAGCCGGGCCCGTGGTCGCGGACCCGGATGACCCGGCCCTCGACGGTGACCTGGATCGGCGGCTTGCCGTGCCGGGCCGCGTTGGCGAGCAGGTTGAACAGCACGCGCTCCAGCCGGCGCGGGTCGGTGGTGACCTCCGACTCGTGCACCACCCGGACCTCGATCTCCGGGTCCTTGGCCGCGACCCGCCGGGCGACGAACTCGCCCAGCATGATGTCCTGGAGCTCGGCCCGCTCGGAGGCGCCGTCGAGACGGGCCACCTCCAGGACGTCCTCGACCAGGTTCCGCATGGCCTTGGCCCGGTCCAGGACCAGCTCCGTCGGCCGACCGGGCGGCAGCAGCTCCGCGGCCGTCAGCAGCCCCGTCACCGGGGTACGCAGCTCGTGCGCGATGTCGGCGGTGACCCGCCGCTCGGCCTCCAGCCGCTGGCGCAGCGTGTCCGCCATCGCGTCCACCGCGCTCGCCAGGTCGTCGGTCTCGTCCCGGATGACCCCGCCGATGGCGTCCCGGACCCGTACGTTCGACTCGCCCTTGGCGAGCTCGCCCGCCGCGGCCGCCGCCTTGCGCAGCCGCCGCGAGAACTGCCCGCCGATGAGCACGCCGAGCGCGCTGCCGCCGAGGACGACCGCGATGGAGCCGATCACCAGGGCCTGGTCGAGGTCGTTGAGGATGTCCGTGCTGCGGTCGGTGAACCCGGTGTGCAGGGACAGCACCCGCCCGTCCTTGACCGGTACGGCGGCCCAGATGTCCGGCACGCCTCCCGGCCGGTCGGTCACATAGGTCGCCCGGCGTCCCTGCTCGACCTTGGTCCGCAGCTCCGGCGGCAGCGTCGGGTCGTCGACCTTGATGTTGGGGAAGTTGGGCTTCTGGTACAGGTCGAAGTTGCGCTGGGCGATCTGGATGCGCTCGTCGGCGAGGTCGCGCGCGTTGTCCAGCATCGAGACCCGGGCCGCGTTGTGCACGACCAGGCTCAACGCGACCGCGACGAGCGCGCCGACCAGCGCGATGGCGGCACTGAGCTTCCATCTCAGGCCCGTGCGCAGGCCCAGCCCGTCCGTGAGGGCCGTCATCGGGCGCCGAAGGTTCCCCCGCATGCCGCTGATACCCCTGTCAGGCCTTCAACTTGTAGCCGAAACCGCGGACCGTCTCGATCCGGTCCTGGCCGATCTTCGTCCGCAGCCGCTGCACATGGACGTCGACCACACGCGTGTCGCCGCCCCAGCCGTAGTCCCACACCCGCTCCAGCAGCTTGTCCCGCGACAGGACCGTGCCCGGCGCGGAGGAGAACTCCAGCAGCAGCCGCATCTCGGTCGGGGTGAGCGCCACGTGCTCGCCGGCCTTGCGCACCTCCATGCCCTCGGTGTCGATCTCCAGCTCGCCGAAGGTCAGCAGACCGCCGCCGGCCGCCGGGGCCGCCGCTTCCTCCGTCGTACGGTCGCCGCCGCTCGCGTGTCCGAAGCGGCGCAGCACCGCACGGATCCGGGCGACGAGCACCGCGCCGTCGAACGGCTTGGTCACGTAGTCGTCGGCGCCCGCCTCCAGGCCCAGCACGACGTCGATGGAGTCGGCACGCGCCGACAGCATGATCACCGGCACCGTCGACTCGTCCCGGATACGACGGCACAGGCTCACCCCGTCGAGGCCGGGCACCATGACGTCCAGCAGGGCGATGTCGGGGCGGTTCGCGCGGAACGCCTCCAGTCCGGACAGCCCGTCGGGCATGGCCGTGACCGCGAAGCCGTCCCGCTCCAGAGCGAGCTGGGTGGCCTCACGGATGACGTCGTCGTCCTCGACGAACAGGACGTGGGTCTGGTCTGCCATCGCGCCGCTCTCTGCTCTCCGTCTCGGGTGGTGTCGTCGTGCCGTCTCGGCTGGTGCCGTCTTGAGTGGTGCGGTCCTGAGTGGGGCCGTCCGGTGTCGTGTCATCACCGGGGGATCGGTTCGAGGGGCCCGATCGGTTCACGCGGGCGTTCGGGTGCCGGTCAGCTGTCCGGCACCGGTGTCGGCCCGTCGGCGTCACCCCACTCGGTACGCGTGCTGTACCGCCGCTTGAAGTGGTCGGTGGTCCACAGGTACGTGGTCACCTCCTCGCCGGACGGACTGGTCACCGAATCGCCCTTGTCGTACACCTGCCGCGTCACCACCAGCGCGCCGCGGTCGATCTCCGCGTAGACCGGGGGCTCCTCGGACGTAAAGACATTCTGGTACGAACCACTCTGCTCGCGATAGACGTACGAGCCCACTCCTACGGAGTCACCGCAGGTCAGCACATTGACGACGACATCGTCCGCCGCCCCTCCGGTCAGGTCCCCGTATGACACGTCGACGGGGTAGGCGTCGCCTGCGCAGGGCTTCAGCTCGTTCTTGACCTCCGCGGAGACCTTCGGGTCGCCCTTGAGGAGGCGGACGGCGTTGACCTGTTCGGGCGTCGGGGAGGGGACGGGGGAGGTGGAGGGCGAGGGCACGGCGCCCGCCACCGAGTCGGCGTGTGCCGGGCCCTCGTCGCGGGCGCCGGTGCCGCCGGTGCCGCAGGCGGTCACGAAAAGGGCGAGGGCGGCGAGCACGGCCACTGCCGTGATCGCCGCCTGGACGGTTCCCCGGGCGGCCTCGGACCCCGGCCGGACGGGTCCGACCCGCTCGGAACCCGCGCCGGCGCCGCTCACGCCGTACGGGTGTCCGCTCGCGCCGTCCGCGGTGTCGGGGGCCGCGTCCGCGTGCCCGGTGCCACCGGCCTCAGCGCCTCCTAGGCCGCGCAACGCTCCCGCTCCTCACGCTCCAGCGCGCGTGCGTCCAGATCGCGGGCCTCCAGCTCCTCGCGGAGCCGGGCGAGCGCCCGGTGCAGCGTGCTCTTGACCGTTCCGGCCGACATGCCGAGGGCGGCGGCCGTCTCCTCCGTGGACATCTGCTCCCAGTGTCGCAGCACGACGACACTGCGCTGCTTGGGGGCGAGCACCTTCATGACGTCCATCAGCAGGGCGCGGTCCGCGTGCTGCTCGGTGGCGTCGTCGACCGAGGCGTCCGGAAGCTGCTCGGTCGGCACCTCCTCCAGCTTGCGCGCCCGCCACCACTCGGTACGGGTGTTGATCATGACCCGGCGCAGGTAGGCGTCGGCGAGCCGCTTGTCCTCGATGGTCTCCCAGCGGCCGTACGTCCGTACCAGCGCCGTCTGGAGCAGGTCCTGCGCGTCCACCGGGTCCGGAACCAGCCGGCGCGCGCTGCGCAGCAGCGCGTCCTGCCGGGTGCGGACGTACTCCTCGAACTCGAGCACCTCGCCCTGCGCCATGTGGACCGCCTCCTGAAATCCCCGTTTCCGTCGGCACTCCCGCCGTCGGAACCTTCTTCACCGCCCCGGTCTGCCGGGTACGGGAATGAAGTTACGGAGGTGTTGTCACGGGGCTGTCCGAAGCAGCGCGCGGCTGGCACTCGGCTGTCCGTCGGTTGTGTAACGGAAGGGGGAAACGGGTAAAGCGATGCCCCCAATCCTGGCGCTCCGGGGGGATTTGTCCTCAGGTTCCGGACGGCCGGGTCAACGGCAGCCGATACAAACCACCCGGCAGAGGCTCCACCAGACCGTCCGCCACCAGACCGTCCAGCGCCCGGGCGCGCTGCACCGGCTCGTGCCAGACCCGGTCCAGGGCGGACTGCGGCACCGGCCCGTGGGCCTCGCGCAGCACGGCGAGCAGCTTCCCGCGGACCTGACGGTCCGTGCCGGCGTACGTCTGTCCCCGCCGCGCCGGACCCTCGTGCTCCGGCTTGCCCGCCAGTTGCCAGGCGCACCGGTCGGCGATCGGACACCGGTGACAGGTCTCGTTCTTGGCCGTGCACACCAGCGCGCCCAGCTCCATGGACGCGGCGGCCCACCGCGCGGCGACCCCCTCGTCCTCCGGCAACAACGCGCGGGCCAGCTTGCGTTCGGCGGCCGTGGTGGCGTTCGGCGGGTACTGCACACCGGTGACCGCCCGTGCGAAGACCCGGCGGACGTTGGTGTCCAGCACCGCGTGCCGCTGCCCGTACGCGAAGGAGGCCACCGCGGCCGCCGTGTACTCGCCGATACCGGGCAGCGCCAGCAGCTGGGCGTGCTCGGTCGGTACGTCCCCGCCGTGCCGTTCCGTTATGGCGACCGCCGCCCCGTGCAGCCGGAGCGCGCGGCGCGGATAACCGAGCCGGCCCCAGGCGCGGACGGCCTCGCCGGGGGCGTCCGCGGCCAGGTCGGCCGGGCGCGGCCAGCGGGCCAACCACTGCTCGTAGACGGGCAGGACACGGTTCACCGGCGTCTGCTGGAGCATGAACTCACTGACCATCACCCCCCACGACCCGGCCTCCGGCCGCCGCCACGGCAGATCCCGGGCGTGCTCGTCGAACCAGTCGATGACGGGGGAGTGCAGATGCTCGCCGGAGAGGGAGCTCTTCTCACCGAGGGGGGAAGTGGAGCGGGCGTCGGCGGGACCGCCGTGCGGGGGCTTCGTGGGCGCAGTCATGACCTCCCTAGCCTGCCATGCCGAAGGCATCGGTCGTGTGTTCCGACGGGCGCGCGGTCGGGTGGTCCCGGGGGACGGAGCCGGGGGCGGGCAGGGGGCCGGGGGCGCGTGGGGGCGTTCCGGCGGGTGACGGTGGCCCGTCCGTTCCGGCGTCGGGCGTCCGACGTGTCGGGGCGTGGGGGCGTCGGATGCGTCGGGCGCGCCTCGGCGGTGCCCAGGGCCGCCGTACCGCCTACCGCCGTACCGCCGCACACCTGACGATCGGCAGCGGTGCCGCCCCGGTGGACGCCGGTAGCGTCGGGTGGATGGAAGAACCCAGCACCCGGAGCGTTCGTGCCCTGAGCGTCTTCCTGCTGTGGGCGGCTCTCTCGCTGCCCCCGGTCCTGGCGGACGCCTTCGGGCTGAACGAGCCGCGCTCCGTCGGGGAGCTCCTGTGCGCACTGCCCGTCCTCGCCGTGGCGGTCGCGTCGGCCAGGTCGTACCCCTTGACCGCCTTCGGACTGATCGCCGCCCTGAGCCTCATCACCGAACCCGCCCTGTTCTCCGTGTCCTACGCTCCCTCCCTCTGCGTCCTCGCCCTGCTGCTCGGCCTGCGCGCGCCCGGGATACTGCCGGCCACGCTCCTCTTCAACGCCGTGGGCTGCGCGGGCATCGTCAAGATCGCCCTCTTCGGCACCGACTCGGCACCGCAGGTGGTGGTCCTGATGAGCTCCCTGCTGTTCCTGTGCCTCTTCCCCTGGCTCGGAGGACGCCACTGGCGCCAGAGCCGCGAGTTGGCCGCCGCCGGCTGGACCCGGGCCGCCCGCCTGGAGGGCGAGCAGCGCATCGCCGAGGAACGGGCCCGCCTGCGCGAACGTGCGCGGATCGCCCAGGACATGCACGACTCCCTGGGCCACGAGCTGAGCCTGATCGCCCTGCGCGCGGGCGCCCTCCAGGTCGCCCCCGACCTCCCCGCACACCATCGGACCGCCGCCGCGGACCTCCGCCTGGCCGCCGCCGACGCCACGGACCGCCTGCACCGCATCATCGGTGTCCTGCGCGAGGACGACGAGCCGTCGCCGCTGACCCCCGCCGGCGAGAGCGTGGAACAACTCGTCGCCCGCGCGGCCGAGTCGGGCCTGCCTGTGTGCTGGGATCCGACGGGACCCCCCAGGGCCGCCCCTTCGGACGGCGTCGCCGGACGCCTCCTGCACCGGGTGGTGCGCGAGGCCCTGACCAACGCCGCCCGCCACGCCCCCGGCGCCGAGGTGACCGTCGCGGCGACGGAAGAGGAGGGCGGCACGACGGTCACCGTCACCAACGGGCCCGCCCCTCACCGGAGTTCCACCACCAGCACGGAAGGCTCCGGCTCGGGCCTGCTCGGCCTGCGCGTGGCCGTCACCGAGACCGGCGGCACCTTCAGGGCCGGGCCGCACGGAGACGGCTTCCGCGTCCGCGCCCACATCCCCGCCCGGCCCGCCTCCACGGCGCCCCGCATCGCCGCCGCCGCGGCTCCTTTCGTCCGCGCCCGCCGCCGCGTCGCCGTCACCATCGGCGCCGTCGTCTGCGCGGGCCTCGCCCTGATCGGCGGCGCCTTCGGCTGGTACGCCTACACGGAGACCGGCTCGGTCCTCCAGCCCACCGCCTACGCACAGCTCCGCCCGGGCGACACCGTGCAGCAGATGGCCTCCGCCCTGCCCGACCGCACCGCCCGCGACGCCCCCGTCGAACGAGCCCCGTCACCGCCACCCCCGGGTACCGACTGCCGTTACTACCGGGCGAGCGGTGAACTCTTCGTCTCCGTCGACCACTTCAGGTTGTGCTTCGACAGCGAGGGGCGGCTCGTGGCCAAGGATGTGATCCCCGGCGTCGGATTCGCCGGCGAGGGACGCGAAGAATACGAGGAGTTCGCAGGATGATCCGCGTACTGCTGGCTGACGACGAGGCGATGGTCCGCGCGGGAGTGCGGGCCATCCTGGCGAGCGACGACGGGACGGAGGTCGTCGCCGAGGCGGGCGACGGACGGGAGGCGGTCGAACTGGCCCGCGCCCATCGCCCGGACGTGGCCCTGCTCGACGTCCGTATGCCGCGCCTGGACGGACTCGCCGCGGCGGAACAGATCGTGCAAGCGGTCCCCGGCACCGCGGTCGCGATGCTCACCACCTTCTCCGAACAGGATTACGTGGCCCGTGCGCTGGGTGGCGGTGCCACCGGTTTCCTCCTCAAGTCCGGAGATCCGTACGAGCTGATCGCGGGTGTGCGGGCGGTCGCGGGCGGCGGCGCCTTCCTCTCACCGAAGGTCGCGCGCTACGTCATCGACGGCCTGGCCGGCGGGGGAGAGGCGGGCGGTGCCCGTCGCCTCGCCCGCGAGGCAGCCGCCCGCGCCCGCGTCCAGGAACTCAGTCCGCGCGAACGGGAGGTGCTCGGCCTGGTCGGCGCGGGTCTGTCCAACCCGGAGATCGCCGCCCGGCTGCATCTGGTCGAGGGCACGGTGAAGGCGTATGTGAGCGCGGTCCTCGACCGGCTGGGCGTCCGCAACCGGGTGCAGGCGGCGATCGTGGCGTACGAGGCGGGGTTGGCGGAGTCGTGAGGTTCAGCGGTGCCGGGTGGGTTGCCGGGGTGCCGCGTGCGCGGGGGACGTGGCCGGTCCGGGGCCTGTGAACCACCGCACCGCGGGCGCCGAGGAGGAGCGCATCGCCTCGGACACACGTGTCGCCGGGCCTGTGCACAGCCGTATGAGGGCGAAGGCGCAGAGCGCCCCCAGGGCGAGGCCCACGGCCACGTCGTGCGGGTAGTGTACGCCGACGAAGACCCGGGAGAAGGCCATCAGGAGGGCCAACGGGGCCGTCAGCCACAGGAGCGTGCGGTGGACCAGCGCCAGGGCGACGGCCGAAGCTCCCGCGATGGTGGCGTGGTTGCTGGGGAAGGACCAGTCACCGTGCGGCGGACAGGCCATCAGTGACGGGGCGGCGTCGGTGACGGCACGGCACGGACGGTCCTCCGTGACACCGGACTTGACCACCTCACTGCACACGTACGCCACGGCCGTGGCCAGAGGTGCAAGGGCCGCGATCGCGAACGCCTGGGTGGTGTCGCGTCTGGCACGCCACCAGGCCACTGCGAAGAGGGCGACGAAGACCAGGAGACCGGCCTCCGTCCATATCTCGGCCGCGTGTTGTACCCACGAAGGGGTGTCCCGTGCGGTGTCGGTGATGTCGCGGTAGAGCTCCGCGTCCTCGAAGTTCATGTCACAGACGGTAGGCGTCGGGCCACTTCCGTCACAGTCAGCGATCGTAGGGTTCCGCACCTGACGAAAGACAGGGGTGGGACGACCGGTTCCGGGATGATGATCCGGAAAAGTTGTGAGTCCTGGCGGCGGGTGGGGCCGGTGAACGCGCCGATCTCTCGTACAGTTTGCGCCGTGGGATCTCTGCGCAATCCGGTCGGGCCGCTTCCCTCCACCATCTACTGGCGACGGAGGGCCGTACTGGTGTCTGTGGTCGCCCTGTTGGCGCTACTGATCACCTGGATCGTCACCTCCGGCGGCGGTGGCGGCAACAACGGTGCCGACGGGTCCAACGACAAGAATCCCTCACCCTCGACGATCACGCCGGGGCCGTCCGGCTCCGGTCCGGCGATCAGTCAGGCGCCGGGCGGCCGGGACGAGTCGAGTCCCGGCGAGGACTCCGGCGGGGCAGGGTCCGGCGACGGTTCGGGGGCCGGTGACGGCTCGGGCGACGCGGGGACCACGGCCGGGGCGGGTGGCGGTTCCGGGGGCGCCGGCGGAGCGGGTGCGGCCGGTGGCGGCTCGGGTGCCGGGGTCGGGCAGGACGACGTGCTTCCCGCGGGGTCCGGGCTGCCCAACTGCACTGCCGGTTCGGTGAAGTTGACCGTGCGCAGCCTTCACAACACGTACGGGCCCGGTGACACGCCCGCCCTGCTCCTCACCGCCACGAACTCCTCCGGCAGTGACTGCAAGGTCGATCTCGGGCCGAAGAACGCGGTGGTGACGATCACTCAGGCGGGCAGCGAGAACGACTACTGGTCCTCCGCCGACTGTCCCTCGGGAGCCGCGAACCTGGTGTTCCGGGCGCCCGCCGGCAGCAGCATCACCTACACCGTGAAGTGGGACCGCAAGCCGAGCGCTCCCGAGTGCGCGACGCCTCCGGCGGGGACGGCCGCGGCGGGGACGTACCTGGTGGAGGCGAAGGCCCCCGGGTTCGGCACGGTGCAGACGTCGTTCGTGCTGGAGAACGACTAGGAGCCGAGACCGGCGCCTCCCTGTGGGAACGGCGCCTCCTCGTGAGACGGGCGCCGCCCCTTCCGGCCCGGCGCCGCCCTCCGGGACCAGCGCCGCCCCTTCCGAGCCGTCCGCTACACGTACCGCTCCAGGATCGAGCTCTCCGCCAGCCTCGACAGGCCCTCGCGGACGCTCCGGGCCCGGGCCTCGCCCACGCCGTCCACCGTCTGGAGATCGTCCACGCTCGCGGCGAGGAGCTTCTGCAGGCCGCCGAAGTGCTCCACCAGACGGTCGATGATGGCGCCGGGGAGCCTCGGGACCTTGGCCAGGAGGCGGAAGCCGCGGGGGGAGACGGCGGAGTCGAGGGCCTCCGGTGATCCGGTGTAGCCCAGGGCACGCGCCACCGTGGGCAGTTCCAGGAGTTCGGCGTGGGAGAGCGCGTCGAGTTCGTACAGGGCTTCCTCGACCGTGCGCGAGCGCTTCGCGGTGGGTTCGGGGACGTAGTCCCGGACGACCAGTTCGCGCTCGGGCTCCACACCGGCGATGAGCTCGTCCAGCTGGAGCGCCAGGAGGCGCCCGTCGGTGCCGAGCTCGACGACGTACTCGGCGATCTCGGTGGCGATACGGCGGACCATCTCCAGGCGCTGGGCCACGGCCGAGACGTCCCGGACGGTCACCAGGTCCTCGATCTCCAGCGCGGACAGCGTGCCCGCGACCTCGTCGAGGCGGAGCTTGTAGCGCTCCAGGGTGGCGAGGGCCTGGTTGGCGCGGGAGAGGATCGCCGCCGAGTCCTCCAGGACGCGGCGCTGGCCGTCGACGTAGAGGGCGACGAGCCGCATGGACTGGGAGACGGAGACCACCGGGAAGCCGACCTGCTTCGAGACCCGGTCAGCCGTCCGGTGCCGCGTGCCCGTCTCCTCGGTGGGGATCGTCGGGTCGGGCACCAACTGGACGCCGGCCCGCAGGATCTTCGACAGGTCGGAGGACAGCACGATGCCGCCGTCCAACTTGCACAGCTCCCTCAGGCGCGTCGAGGTGAACTCGACATCCAGGACGAATCCGCCCGTACACATCGCCTCGACGGTCTTGTCGGAGCCGAGCACGATGAGACCGCCGGTGTTGCCCCGGAGGATCCGTTCGAGGCCGTCGCGCAGCGCGGTGCCGGGTGCCACGGCGCTCAATGAGGCGCGCATCAGGCCATCGGCACCGGAGCTCCCACCGGACTTTCCGGGAGCTGCTGCCCGGTCGTTGGCTGCCACTGCACTCCTCCGGTCGCAGGTTCTGGGGCGCTCCCCTTTCGCACAAGCTGTTCGTACGGACGGGCGAGACCAGGGCAAAGTCTACCGGCGCTCCTCGTCGTCCCGTGGGGCCTCTCTGCGACGCGAGCGTGGAAGCACCCTCAGGGCGTCCCCTATGTCCGCGACTTCCAGGACCTTCATGCCCGCCGGGACCTTGCCCGGGTCGCCCGGTACGAGGGCGTGGGTGAAGCCCAGACGGTGGGCCTCGGCGAGCCGCCGCTGCACGCCCGTGACCCGTCTGACCTCGCCCGCGAGGCCGACCTCGCCGATCGCGACGAGGTTCTTCGGCAACGGGGTGTCGCTGGCCGCGGAGGCCAGCGCGAGCGCCACGGCCAGGTCCGCGGCGGGCTCCGACAACTTCACACCGCCGACCGTCGCGGAGTAGATGTCCCGCTTGCCCAGGGCGCTGATCCGGCCGCGCTGCTCCAGCACCGCCAGCATCATCGAGACCCGGGAGGTCTCCAGGCCGGACGTGGTCCGCCGGGGCGAGGGGATCTGGGAGTCGACGGTGAGCGCCTGGACCTCGGCGACCAGCGGGCGGCGGCCCTCCAGGGTGACGGTCAGACAGGTACCGGGCACCGGTTCGGCGCGGCGGGTCAGGAACAGGCCGCTGGGGTCGGCGAGGCCGGTGATGCCCTCGTCGTGCAGTTCGAAGCAGCCGACCTCGTCCGTCGTGCCGTAGCGGTTCTTGACGCCGCGTACGAGGCGCAGGCGTGCGTGCCGGTCGCCCTCGAAGGAGAGCACCACGTCCACGAGGTGCTCCAGCAGGCGCGGGCCCGCGATCGCCCCGTCCTTGGTGACATGGCCCACCAGGAGCGTCGACATCCCGCGCTCCTTGGAGGCCCGGATCAGGGCCCCGGCCACCTCGCGCACCTGGGACATGCCGCCGGGCGCGCCGTCGATCTCCGGGGAGGCCACCGTCTGCACGGAGTCGAGGATCAGCAGCGACGGCTTCACCGCGTCCAAGTGGCCCAGCACGGCGGCCAGGTCGGTCTCGGCGGCGAGATACAGGTGGTCGTCGATCGCCTTGATCCGGTCGGCGCGCAGCCGGACCTGGCTGGCCGACTCCTCGCCGGTCACATAGAGGGTGCGGTGTTCGTCGCTCGCCGACTTGGCGGCCACGTCCAGGAGCAGGGTGGACTTGCCCACGCCCGGCTCACCCGCGACGAGCACCACGGCGCCGGGCACCAGGCCGCCGCCGAGCACCCGGTCCAGCTCGGGCACGCCGGTGGAGCGGGCCGTCGCCTGCCTGCCGTCGACCTGGCCGATGGGTACTGCGGAGGTCGTGACGCGGCCCGGTGTCGTCGTACGGACGGCGGGCGCGCCGTACTCCTCGACCGTCCCCCATGCCTGGCACTCCGGGCAGCGGCCGAGCCACTTGGCCGTCTGCCAGCCGCACTCGGTGCAGCGGTAGGACGGGCGGTCCTTGGCGGTCTTGGTACGGGTGGCCATGGACGAACCGTAACCGGAGCCACTGACAGTCCCGACCGTCGGCCGCCCGACCGCTCCGAGAGGCACCGTCACCACGCCCCGAACCAGCCACCGAAGTCGGGAACCAGCCACGGAAGGAGTCGTTCCCGACCCCTATTGAGGGATCGTTTCACCCGTACGGATTAAAAGTGCTCAAGGGGAGAGAACGGGTCATCGCGCGCCCCCTACGGTCCACGGGTGATGAGCAGCAGTCCGGAGACCTCGACCCGCGCCACCGGCGCACACCGGGCGCACCGTGAGGCGCGCGACCGCGCGGCGGCGCGGACGCTGGCGCAGCGCCCGCCCGCGCGCTACGAGCCGTACCTGGACGGCCTGTTCACCTACTGCCTGTCCGTGCTGTGCGACCACGACACGGCGACCGCCGCCCTGGGCGACGTCCTCGCGCTCGCCGAGAAGCGCCGCGGCCCGGACGCGGCCGGGGACCGCCGGGCCTGGCTCTACGCCCTGGCCCGCTGGGCGTGCCTGCGCAAGCTGGCCGAGGCCAAGCAGAAACGTCAGGCCGGCCACGCGGCGGGGCGACACGGCACCGAGAAGGAGCCGCCCACGACCCCGCCCGTCTCCGAGGAGGTCCAGGAGCAGCGGCGCCGCGAACTCGCCCTGCTCGCCTGGCCGGAGGCCGCCGGAACCACCCCGGAGCAGCGCGAGGCTCTCGAACTCGCCGTCCGCCACCACCTCGCCGCCCACGAGGTCGCCGCCGTCCTCGGCATGGACGTGGCCGCCGCCCGGGAACTGCTCGCCTCCGCGGCCTGCGAGGTCGAGCGCACCCGCGCGGCCCTCGCCGTCGTCGAGACCGGAGGCTGCCCGAGTGTGGCGCGGCTCACCGGCGACAACCAGCTGGTGCTGAGCACAGCCCTGCGCCGCGAACTCGTCCGGCACGTCGACGACTGCCCGCGCTGCCGCCGTACCGCCGAGCGCGCGGTGCCCGGCCGCTGGCCCGGTGCCGCCGTCGCCCCCGCCGAGCTGTCCGTCCTGCAGGCGCCCCGCGCGGCCGTACGCATGGCGATGGCGCACCTCCCACGCGCGCGGGGCGCAGGGCCCCGCTTCGACCGGCGCGGCTTCCCGATGGACCCCAAGGACCGGGCCGCCCGAAGGGACCGCCTCCGCGCGCGGGCCGTCACCACGACCGTCGTCGCCACCGTGGTCGCCGCCCCCGTGCTCGCCCTGTGGGCCGCCTACCGGGGCACGCCGACCGGCGAGGGCCCGGCCGGCGGTTCCGCCAGCGCCAGCGAGGCGCACGGCCCCGACACCCTGGACGACGCGGCGGCGGGCGGCGGCTACGAGAACGCCGGCAACGCCAGCACCAGGCCCGGCGGCCGCTTCGCCAAGGGCAACGAACCCGACGTCTCGGTGGAGGTCATCAGCGTCGCCGGAGCCGGCCGCAAGGGCGCCGGGCAGCTGGAGGTCGCGGCGGGCAACGACGGCGACACCACGCTGATCACCCTCACCGCGACCGGCTCCGCGCCGGTGCGCTGGTCGGCGACCACCGGCGTGGACTGGCTCTACTTCAGCCAGTCCTCGGGAACCCTCGCGCCGGGCGCGTCGTTGACGATCAAGGTGTACGTCGACCGGCTGCGCGAACCCTCCGGCCCCTGGGACGCGCGCGTGGCGATCGCACCCGCCGGCGCCGTCGTCTCCATCGAGGGCTACGGCACCGCACCCGGCCCGTCCGACCCCGCACCCGGCAATCCGGGCCCCGGCTATCCCGGCCACGGCGACCCGAGCGACCCGCCCCCGTCCGACCCGGGCCCCTCCGATCCCGGAGACCCGGGAGGCCCGGGCAGCCCGACACCCCCGCCCTCCTCCGACCCGCCGCCGAGCGACCCGCCCCCGTCGTCGGATCCGGACCCGACCCCCACCGACCCCGCCCCGTCCGACCCGGGCGGCTCGACGCCACCCCCGTCCGACGGCGGCGACCCGAGCCCGTCCACGTCGTAGCGCGTGGCAGGCCTCGGGCTCCGTGGGCTCGCGCGTCGGCCCGTGCGTCGGTCGGTTCCGGCCGAGATCGTCCCCGCCGCCCGGCGGCGGCCGACGTCAGCCGACGGGGTCCGCCGGATGCGGTGCCAGCAGCGGCAGCTGCGAGGCCAGTCGCTCCTCGCACAACTCCACGAGACGGTCGTAGCCCGCCTTGCCCATCAGCTCGATCAGCTCGGGCCGGTAGGAGACGTACACCGGATCGCCCGCGCCGTGCGCCGAGGTCGCCGACGTGCACCACCAGTGCAGGTCGTGGCCGCCCGGACCCCAGCCACGCCGGTCGTACTCCCCGATGGACACCTGGAGCACCCGGGTGTCGTCCGGCCGGTCGATCCAGTCGTACGTCCGTCGCACCGGGAGCTGCCAGCAGACGTCCGGCTTGGTCTCCAGGGGCTCGCGGCCCTCCTTCAGGGCGAGGATGTGCAGCGAGCAGCCCGCGCCGCCCGCGAAGCCGGGCCGGTTCTGGAAGATGCAGGAGCCCTGGAAGGGGCGGGTCTGCCGGTCGCCGTCCTCGTCCTCCGAGATCCAGCCGTTTCGTGCGCCTTCGTCGTGGTACTGCCAGATGTCCGGAGTGAGCCTGGCCACGTGGTCGGCGACCCGCTTCTCGTCGTCCTCGTCGGAGAAGTGGGCACCCAGGGTGCAGCACCCGTCGTCCGCGCGGCCGGCCTGGATGCCCTGGCAGCCGCTGCCGAAGATGCAGTTCCAGCGAGAGGTCAGCCATGTCAGATCGCAGCGGAAGACCTGCTCGTCGTCCGCCGGATCAGGGAACTCCACCCACGCGCGCGCGAAGTCGAGCCCCGTCTCGTCCGCTGCCGGGGCCCGCCTCGCCTTCTTCGACTGCTTCGGTGGCTTCACCTGCGAAGAACCGGTGGAGGATTTGTCGGTCTTCGCCTTTTTCGTCTTTGGCACGGGTCAAGGGTAAGTCTCCACAGGCACCTCCGGAGACTGCCGAGCGGCCCGCTGGCAGTAGCGTTCCGTACATGAGACTCGGTGTCCTCGACGTGGGATCGAACACGGTGCATCTGCTGGTGGTGGACGCACACCCGGGCGCACGCCCCCTGCCCGCGCACTCGCACAAGGCGGAACTGCGCCTTGCCCAACTCCTGGACGAGGACGAAGCCATCGGCCCCGAAGGCGTCGACAAGCTGATCTCGGTCGTCCGGGAGGCGCTCCAGGCCGCCGAGGACAAGGGCGTCGAGGACCTGCTGCCGTTCGCGACCTCCGCCGTGCGCGAGGCCAGCAACGCCGACGACGTCCTCGCGCGCGTGCGGACCGAGACCGGCGTCGAGCTCCAGGTCCTCACCGGTGCCGAGGAGGCCCGCCTGACCTTCCTCGCAGCCCGCCGCTGGTTCGGCTGGTCCGCGGGCAAACTTCTCGTCCTCGACATCGGCGGCGGCTCCCTGGAGATCGCCTACGGCATCGACGAGGAGCCCGACGCGGCCGTCTCGCTGCCGCTCGGCGCGGGCCGCCTCACCGCCGGCTGGCTCCCGGGCGATCCGCCCGACCCGGAGGCCATCAGGGCCCTGCGCCGCCATGTCCGTACCGAGATCGCCCGCACGGTCGGCGAGTTCAGCCGCTTCGGCGCCCCCGACCACGTGGTCGCCACCTCAAAGACCTTCAAACAACTCGCCCGCCTGGCCGGCGCCGCCCGCTCCGCCGAGGGCCTCTACGTCCAGCGCGAACTCAAGCGCGAGTCCCTGGAGGCCTGGGTCCCGCGCCTGGCCGGCATGACGACCGACCAGCGCGCGGAACTCCCCGGCGTCTCCGAGGGCCGGGCCAACCAGCTCCTCGCCGGCGCCCTTGTGGCGGAGGCCGCGATGGACCTGTTCGGCGTGGAGACGGTGGAGATATGCCCTTGGGCTCTCAGGGAGGGCGTGATCCTGCGGCGCCTGGACCACATGGGCTCCCCGTAACCACCTGGGGGGCGCTCAGGCGGTGGCGAGCCCGAACACGTGCATCCGCCCACCGCTCGTACTCGAAGGCAAGGTCACACTCGCCAACCGCTTCCCCGCCGCCAGCGGGACCGGAGCGGTGGCGAAGACATACGTGTCCACGTCATCCGTACTCCCGGAGTACAGCCGGTAGGCGGTACGCACCGCCACCACGTTCCCGTACGACGGCTTCTGCGCGCCCCCGCCCAGTGTCCAGTCGCTGAACCCGACGGTCACCTGCTGCGTGCTCCCGTCGGTGTACGTCAGCGTGAGCGTGCCCGTACTCGGGCCGTTGCTCGAACTGCCCAGGAGCGCGATCCGCGTCGCCTCGCCGGAGACGTCGAGGACCTGCCCACCACCGCCGACGACGATGTTGTCGGGATCCCCGGGACCCACCTTCGGCCAGGTGAACGAGAAGCCCCCGGCGTCCACCGGCGCACCGGGCGTGACCTTCTGGTCGGCCAGCGCCTTCGCCGAGTAGCTGCCACCGCCTCCGTCGAAGTCGCCGGTCGGAGCGCTGTCGTCCGCGGAGATCCCGTGGTTGTCGAGGTACCACGGCACGCTCCCGCGCGGGGCGACGGTGACGGCCACGGACGCCTTCGCGACGACCGCGCCCGAGGAGTCCGTCAGCGTCAGCGGGACCGTACGGAACCCGTCGGAGCCGTCCGCGGCCGTCACCGTGAACGAGGCGGCACCGTCACCGCCGCCCACCCCGGGCACGGCGACCTCGCCGCCGGCCGGGGTGACCGTCAGGCCCTCCGGTGGCGCGGCGGCCCACCGCAGCGTGCTGCCCCGCTCCCGCAGTGACCGCACGCCGACCGTCACCTTCTCGGAGGTGTCCCCGGGCCGCACGCGCACGCGTGAAGGCGTCACGCCGGTGAAGTACGGCTGCTCGCCCTCCCGGAACGACGGCGGCGCGTCGCCGGCAGCACCGCCCCAGGACGTGTTCGCCCCGGTCCCCAGCGTGTAGTCCAGGGTGCCCCCGTCGGCGACGAAGGACTCCGGCAGCCAGGCACGCCCGCTCGCCCGGCCGTTCACCTTCAGGGACTGGACGTAGTACGTGTCCGCGGACGCGCCCGGCGCGTTCACGGTGATCGTCCTGCCGTTGTCCCGGTGGACGGTGATCCTCGGGAACAGCGGGCTGGCCAGCACCAGTTCGGCCCGGCCGGGCACCTGCGGGAACATCCCCAGGGCGCCCCACACGTACCAGGCGGACATCGTGCCCAGGTCGTCGTTGCCCACCAGCCCGTCGGGACCGGGCCCGTAGAGGGTGTTCAGGGAGCGCCGTACGACGTCCTGGGTGCGGTACGGGGCGCCCGCGTAGGCGTACGCGTACGGGGCGTTCAGGGACGGCTCGTTGCCCAGGAAGGCGTACGGCTCGTGCGGACCGGCATTCAGCTTGGTGAAGTAGGTGTCCAGCCGCTTCACGGCGGCCCGGTCACCGCCCACCGCGCCGAAGAGCCCGGCGAGGTCGTACGGCACCATCCACTGGTACTGGGCGCCGTTGCCCTCCATCCACCAGCTGGAGTCGGCCGGGTCGTACGGCGTCAGGAAGGAGCCGTCGCGCAGACGCGGCTGGAGGGAGTCGTTGGCGGGGTTGAACAGGTTCTGCCAGTTCTGCGCCCGCTTCATGAACGCGGTCCGCGTGGAGGTGTCGCCGAGGCGCCCCGCGAGCTGTGCGATGCCGAAGTCGGCGGTCGTGTACTCCAGGGTCGTGGACGGGTCGCTGGGGAGGTAGCCGAGCTTCTGGTAGTCGGCGAGGCCGTAGCGCTCCACATAGCGTGCGTTGGGTTTCTGGACGGTCGTCGCGCCCTTCACCATGGACGCGAGCGCGTCCTCGGCGTCGAAACCGGTGGCCCCGAAGGCGTACACGCTCGCCAGGATCGAGTGGTAGGGGTCGCCGTTCATGACGCCGTTGAAGTCGTTGTTCACCGACCAGCGGTCCCACACGTCGCCGGCCTGGTGGGCCTGGTTGTACATCGACTGCGCGATGTCGCCGGCCACATCGGGCGCGAGTAGCGCCAGCAGCTGCACTTCGGAGCGGTAGATGTCCCAGCCGGAGAAGTTGGCGTACTGGGTGTGCCCCGCGGTCGTCCTGTGCGTGCGCCCGTCGAAGCCGACATACCGGCCGTCGACGTCACTGAAGACGTTCGGCTGGATCAGCGAGTGGTACAGGGCCGTGTAGAACGTCGTCCGCTGGGCGTCGGTGCCGCCCTCGACGGCGATCTGGTTCAACCGCTCGTTCCACGCGGCACGCGCGCGTGCGGCCACGGTGTCGAAGCCGGCGGAGCCCTGCTCGGCCCTCGCGTTGGCGGCGGCGCCCTCGGCACTGACGTACGACAGCCCGACCTTGACGCCGACCGAGCGGCCCTTGGCGGTGTCGAAGGTGACGTAGGCGCCGGAGCCGGGTCCGGAGACGCTGACGGACCTGTTCTCGACCTTCTCGGACTTCTCGCCCTGCTCTGACTTCTCGGCGTTCTCGGCGTTCTCGGTCTCCTCGACCTGCTCCGTCTTGTCCGCCGTGTCCATGTCGACCTTGGCGCGCGCGGTGCCGCGCACGCTCTCGTCGCCCGGGGTGACGGTGTCGTTGTGCCAGGTGCCGACGGAGGCGAAGGGGCGGTCGAAGGTGGCCGAGAAGTAGACGCGGTAGCGGTTGATGCCGCCGCAGAACTTCCCGCTCGCCACATAGCCGCTGATCGTGCGGCGATCCTCACTGATGTCGGCCTGCGCGTCGTTCGCGCCGCCGATCGATCCGGAGACGTTCACCAGCAGCGACGCCGTCCTGTCGCTTTCCGGGTAGGTGAACCGTCCGGCGCCCGAGCGCTGGGTGGCGGCCAGTTCGACCTTCGTCCCGGAGGCGAGCGTGACGCCGTAGGAGCCCGGCGAGGCCTTCTCGTCGTCGTGCGAGAAGCCGTCCAGGTAGTGGTCGGGGTCGGTGGCGGGGGAGGCGGTGACCTGCCCGGAGTAGGGCATGAAGGGCAGGTCCTGGGCGCCGTAGCAGCCGGCGCCGGAGAGGTGGGTCAGGCTGAAGCCGCGGATCTTGTCGTCGTCGTAGAAGTAGCCGCCCGGCTGGGACCGGTCGGTGTCCGGGCTCCACTGGACCATCCCGAACGGGGCGACGGCGCCCGGGAACGTGTTGCCCGCACCGCCGCCGGTACCGAAGTCGGGTCCGCCGGGCTTGGTGCCGACGAACGGGTTCACGTACCGGGCGAGGTCGGCGGTGGTTCTGGCCGTGGGGGGCTCGGTGACGGCCTGGGCGGGCACGGACGCGCAGAGGGTGGCCCCGAGGGCGAGGGCGGCGCCAAGAAGACGTCCCGCGCGCGGGCGCGAGACGGACAAGCGTGGGGGGTGCATGGAGGCGAAACGCCTTTCGTCGAACGCCGTTACGGGTGCGTTTCGACCCGTACGTCACGGGCAGTCAATCGGCTTCGCGGACAAAGAGGCGTGATCGACATCAAGTTCCACCCGATGCCCCCTGTTTCACCGTGGACCTGCCGCTTTCTGCGCGTCCGGTGAAGAGCCGCCGCGGACAAACCACGAACAACTCCGCGCCCTCCTATGGCGAACCCCACAACGGCGCGGAGGAGCCCCACGTCCACCCGACCGCACCCCGTAATCTGTCCCCCATGGCAGAGCCCGTCGTACGCATCCCGGATGCGAAGGTCGCCCTGTCGACGGCGTCCGTCTACCCGGAGTCGACCGCGACGGCCTTCGAGATCGCCGCCCGTCTCGGATACGACGGCGTCGAGGTGATGGTGTGGACCGACCCGGTCAGCCAGGACATCGAGGCCCTGCGCAGACTGAGCGACTACCACCGGATTCCGATCCTCGCGGTGCACGCCCCCTGCCTGCTCATCACGCAGCGCGTGTGGTCCACCGACCCCTGGGTCAAGCTCCAGCGCGCCCAGGCCGCCGCCGAGAAGCTCGGCGCGAGCACCGTCGTCGTGCACCCGCCGTTCCGCTGGCAGCGCCAGTACGCGCGCGACTTCGTCAGCGGGATCTGGCGCATGGCCGACGAGACGGACGTACGGTTCGCCGTCGAGAACATGTACCCCTGGCGTTACCGCGACCGCGAGATGCTCGCCTACGCCCCCGACTGGGACGTGACGAAGGAGGACTACCGTCACTTCACGATCGACCTCAGTCACACGGCCACGGCCCGCTCCGACGCGATGCAGATGATCGACCGCATGGGAGACCGCCTCGGCCACGTCCACCTCGCCGACGGCAACGGCTCAGGCAAGGACGAGCACCTCGTCCCCGGTCGCGGCAGCCAGCCCTGCGCCGAGCTGCTGGAACGGCTCGCCCTCGGCGGCTTCGACGGCCATGTCGTCATCGAGGTCAACACCCGCCGCGCGATGTCCGGCGCCGAACGCGAGGCCGACCTCGCCGAGGCCCTCGCCTTCACCCGCCTCCACCTGGCCTCGGCGGCGCCCACGGCGCAGGCGCGCCGGCCGTGACCGACGCCACGGCCCGCAAGAGGGGCCGCCCCCGGCGTACCGAGTCGGACGCGGCCGGCACTCGCGACCGCATCCTGGACGCGGCCCGCCAGCAGTTCTCCGAGAGCGGCTTCGAGAAGACGTCCGTGCGCGCCATCGCCAAGGCCGCCGGGGTGGACGCGGCACTCGTCCACCACTACTTCGGCACCAAGGAGCAGGTCTTCGAGGCGGCCGTCGAGGTCGCCTTCGCCCCGGCCGTGAAGGTGCGGGACGCGGTCCTGGAGGGCCCTCTCGACGACGCCGGCGAGCGCATGACCCGCACCATCTTCGGGCTCTGGGAGAACCCGGTGACCCGCAAGCCGCTGCTCGCGATCGTCCGGTCGGCGGTGAACAACGAGGCCGCGGCCGCCGTCTTCCGCCGCCTGGTCTCCACGCAGCTGCTGCGCCGCATCGCCGGGGAACTCGACGCCCCGGACGCCGAGCTGCGCGCCGAACTGGCGGCCGCGCAGCTCGTCGGCGTCGCGATGATGCGCTACGTCATCAAGATCGAACCGGTGGCCTCGGCGGACGTGGAGGAGATCATCGCGCGGGTGGCGCCGGTGGTGCAGGGGCATCTGACGGGGCCCTGACGGGTCCCTGAGGCGTCCTTCGCCGAGATCCCCGACCTCGTGCTCCTCTGAGACGCGCGTCCCGCGATACGGACACCGGGGCCACGGTGTCAGACCCCGGGCGTACGCTCGTTAGCAGTCAGATCTGTCTGAAGGAGCGAGCGACGATGCCCGAGCTGAGGTCCCGCACAGTCACCCACGGCCGCAACATGGCGGGCGCACGCGCCCTTATGCGCGCCTCCGGTGTACCCGGCGCGGACATCGGCCGCAAGCCGATCATCGCGGTCGCCAACAGCTTCACCGAGTTCGTCCCCGGCCACACCCACCTGCAGCCCGTCGGCCGGATCGTCAGCGAGGCGATCGTCGAGGCCGGCGGCATCCCGCGCGAGTTCAACACCATCGCCGTGGACGACGGCATCGCGATGGGACACGGCGGCATGCTGTACTCGCTGCCCTCCCGCGACCTCATCGCGGACTCGGTCGAGTACATGGTCGAGGCCCACTGCGCCGACGCCCTGATCTGCATCTCCAACTGCGACAAGATCACCCCGGGCATGCTGAACGCGGCCCTGCGGCTGAACATCCCCACGGTCTTCGTCTCCGGCGGCCCGATGGAGTCCGGCCGCGCCACGCTGGTCGACGGCACGGTCCGCACGCTCGACCTGGTCGACGCGATCTCCGACGCGGTCAACGACAAGATCTCCGACGAGGACATCCTCCGTATCGAGGAGAACGCCTGCCCGACCTGCGGCTCGTGTTCCGGCATGTTCACCGCCAACTCGATGAACTGCCTGACCGAGGCCATCGGCCTCTCCCTGCCGGGCAACGGCTCGGTCCTGGCGACCCACACCGCGCGCAAGCAGCTCTACGTCGACGCGGCCCGCACGGTCATGGACATCACCCGCCGCTACTACGAGCAGGACGACGAGACGGTCCTCCCTCGCAACGTGGCCACCTTCGCGGCCTTCGAGAACGCCATGGCCCTCGACATCGCCATGGGCGGCTCCACCAACACGATCCTGCACCTGCTGGCCGCGGCCCAGGAGGCGGGCGTCCCCTTCGGCCTGGAGGAGATCAACGAGGTCTCGCGCCGCGTGCCCTGCCTGGCCAAGGTCGCACCGAACGTCGCCAAGAACCGCACGTACTACATGGAGGACGTGCACCGCGCCGGCGGCATCCCCGCCCTCCTCGGCGAACTGCACCGCGCCGGCCTGCTCAACGAGGACGTGCACGCCGTCCACAGCCCGTCCCTGGCCGACTGGCTGAAGACCTGGGACGTCCGCGGCGGCTCCCCGTCCCCCAAGGCCGTCGAGCTGTGGCACGCGGCCCCGGGCTGCGTCCGCTCCGCCGAGGCCTTCTCCCAGTCCGAGCGCTGGGAGGCCCTGGACGACGACGCCGAGGGCGGCTGCATCCGCAGCGCCGAGCATGCCTACTCCAAGGACGGCGGCCTGGCCGTCCTCAAGGGCAACCTCGCCGTGGACGGCTGCGTGGTCAAGACGGCCGGCGTCGACGAGTCGATCTGGACCTTCGAGGGCCCCGCGGTCGTCTGCGAGTCGCAGGAGGAGGCCGTCGAGAAGATCCTCAACAAACACGTCACCGACGGCGACGTCGTCGTCATCCGCTACGAGGGCCCCAAGGGCGGCCCCGGCATGCAGGAGATGCTCTACCCGACGTCCTTCCTCAAGGGCCGCGGCCTGGGCAAGACCTGCGCACTGATCACGGACGGCCGCTTCTCCGGCGGCACCTCGGGCCTGTCCATCGGCCACGCCTCACCCGAGGCGGCCTCCGGCGGCACCATCGCGCTCGTCGAGAACGGCGACCGCATCCGCATCGACATCCCGAACCGCACCATCGAGCTCCTGGTCGACGACGCCGAACTGGCCCGCCGCGAGCAGGCGCTGAACGGCGTGTACGCCCCCAAGAACCGCGAGCGCAAGGTCTCCGCGGCCCTGCGCGCCTACGCGGCGATGGCCACCAGCGCCGACAAGGGCGCCGTGCGGGACGTCTCCATGCTGGGCTGATCCTCCGGGTGGGGGCCGCCTCCTCGGGGGCGGCCCCTTTCCCATGTCACCACTGGGCGGGATCACGGGCGTCCACGCCGAAGACGGTGCCGTCGGGGGCGGTCGCGTAGACGTGGCCGTCCACGAGCACCGGGGTGGGCAGCGTCGCCACGACCCGGTCCGTGTCGGCGGCGAGCCGCGGCGGAGTCTGCCCGAGGAGCCGCCCGCTGCCGCCGTCGACCGCCAGCAGCCGCCCGTCGGGGGCGGTGAAGTACACCCGCTCACCGTCCGAGACCGGAGCGGATCCGCGGCTCACCGAGGTCTCCAGATGCCACAGCCGCTTGCGTGCGTCCAGATCGACGGCCTCCAGCGAACCACCGGTGGCCAGCACGTACACCACGTCCCCCCGCACCCCGGCGATGGCGTCCTGACGCGGGACGGGCAGGGCGACCCGGGTCGTCTCCTTCGATGCGGGCGTGTAGCGGACCACGGCGTCGGTGTTTCCCGTGGCCCAGTCGGCGGAGAGGAACACCAGGGATCCGTCCCGGGCGGCGACGGGTCTCAGCATGCCCTCCAGCCGTGCCTCCCACCGCACGTCACCCGTGCCCGGATCGACCGCGGTGACCCGGGTGCTCGAACCGTCGTCCGACGCCCGCGTGGCATAGGCCAGCGGATCCCCGGCGAACGAGGCGAAGGCCCCGACGCCCGGCATACGGCGCTCCCACCGCGTCTCGCCCGACGCGCCGTCCACCCCCGTGACCGTCCCGTCCGCCCCCGTCAGCAGAACCGTCCCGCCGCCGTAGCGCACCGAGCCGGAACCGGACAGCCTCCGCTCCCAGACCTGCTTGCCCGTGGCGGGGTCGAGCCCCTCCAGACGCCGGCCGCCGTCCGTGGAGGTCTGCACGAGACCACCGGAGACGACCGGCGGGCCGCCCGGTATCTCCTCGGAGACGGAGTGCTGCCACAGCACGGTCCCGTCGGACGGGGCCAGGGCGTAGACGAGGCCGGCCTGCGCGCACAGCACCCTGCCCGCCCCGTGGGCACACTGCGGCACCCCGTCGGCCCGGGGCGCGGGCTTCACGTCCCACGCGCCGAACGCCGCCGGTGCCGAGTGCGCCGCGGTGTCCTCACGCGGGGTGGGGCCCCCGTCGATCAGCTGGACCGAGGCGAGCACGCCACAGGCGAGGACGGCGACGGCCCCGCCCACGAGCGCCACCCGCCGGCGCACCCCCTTCCTCGCGGGCTTCGGCCCGGGCTCCGCCTCCGAAGCTTCCGATGGTTCCGAAGACTCCGGCGGCTCCGGCGGCCCTTCCGCACTCGTCCGCTGCGCCGGTATGAAGGCCTGCGTGTCGTACGAAGCCGCCACCGAACGCAGTTCCCGCATCAACTCGTCCGGCGTCGGCCGGTCCTCGGGCTCCTTCGCCAGACACCGCGCGATCAGCGGCGCGAGATTCTCCGGTACGCCCGTCAGGTCCGGCTCGTCATGGACGACCTGGTAGGCGACCACATACGGACTGTCCGAGTCGAACGGCCCCCGGCCCGTGGCCGCGTGCACCAGCACCGACCCGAGCGCGAAGATGTCGGCGGCGGGACCCACCTCGCGCGGCCGACGGAACTGCTCGGGCGCCATGAAAGGAGGCGTCCCGATCAACTTCCCGGTCTCCGTGCGCAGTTCGCTGTCCTTCGGCCGGGAGATACCGAAGTCGATGACCTTCGGCCCGTCCTCGGCGAGCAGCACATTGCTCGGCTTGAGGTCCCGGTGGACCACCCCGACCCGATGGATGTCGCGCAACGCCTCGGCCAGTCCCGCCATCAGCCGGCGCAACTGGGACGAGGGCATCGGCCCGTTCTGCTTCACATGGTCGGACAGCGTCGGCCCGGGGATGAACAGCGTGGCCATCCACGGCCGTTCGGCCTCGGGGTCGGCGTCGACGACGGACGCCGTGAAGGCCCCGCTCACCCGCCGCGCCGCGGCCACCTCCTGCCGGAACCGGCCCCGGAACTCCGGGTCCCGGGCGAACTCGGCATGGACGATCTTCACCGCGAGCTTCATCCCCGAGGCGCTCCGGGCGATGTGGACGACGCCCATCCCGCCGGACCCGAGAGTCGACTCCAGGCGGTAGTGACCGGCGTACTCGGGACGTTCCGCTTCAGCACCCGCTCCCGTGCCCTGCTGTGGCGCCATGGAACCACCCCCGTGCTGTTCGTCCGCGCGCGCGACGCACGGAGCCTAGTCGATGTCTCGTACGAGACAGAGGCGGCTTGCTAGTCTCCGCGTGCGAGTTGCGTACATGTGTTTCATGTCGTGATTCGGGGGAATCAACGGCATCCCATGGCAGTCATGGGACCAACGGGGGAGGCATTCATGTCTGTTGAGCATGTCGAGGAGATCGAGGGCGGCGGGGAAGAACTCGTCACGACAGCCGCGGCCCTGCGCTACTACACCACCGCTCCGGGAGTCCGTCTCAACGTCCGCAGCGGCCCCGGTACCGGCTACAGCATCGTCCGCACCCTGCCCGGCGGATCCAAGGTCCCGATCTACTGCCAGAGCCCGGGCACCTGGGTCTCCGGCACCTACGGCACGACCAACATCTGGGACAACATCAGCAACGGCGAGTTCGTCTCGGACGCCTACGTCAACACCGGCAGCGACGGTTACGTGGCGTCCCGCTGCGGCTGAACCCACCCGGAGCCCGCGGTCCGTGCGGAGCCATAATCGACGCGTGAGCGACGAATCCGGCACCCAGAACACCCCCGCGGGCTCCGAGAGCGGCCCCCGCCCCGAGCCCCTCCGCCTCTTCGGCACCACCTGGGTGAACCACGACAACGGCTACGCCCTCCGTCGAGTCGGGGCAGGCGTCGGCTCCCTCGCGGCCGCGGCCGCCTCCTGCCTCGTCCTCCGCTTCGCCTTCGAGGGCCTCCGGATCGCCGACACCGGCAGCTTCGTCACGCTCCTGGTCGTCGTGATGTTCGCGGTGTGCAGCGCCCTCGCCTTCCGCCACACCTGGGACGGCTTCGGCAAGCGCCCGGACCCCGACCGCCAGGCCTCCCTGCGCGGCCTGCTGGCCATCGGCTTCGTCGGCTCACTCCTTGCCTACTCCTTCCGCTGCCTCACAGAGGCCCCCGGCGAGAAACTCCACCGCGCCGAGTACGAGACGGCCCTCGACCAGCACCGCAAACGCACCTCCCGCCGCACCGGCAACCCCTCCAAGAAACGCCGCCGCTCCTAGAGCCGACCCGGCGGACCAGGCCGCACGCACACAACGCCGCCGCGGACAGCGCCCGGGCCCGCCCACTCTCACCGAAAACTCACCGCCACCACACCCACCCCCGCCACCATGGCCGTATGACGGCCTCCTCCCACGCCTTCCGGGCCCACTCCTTCAACGCCGCGGCAGCCCAGTACGCCGCCAACCGCCCCTCCTACCCGACCGCCCTCCTCGACACGATCGAGGAACTGGCCGGCCGCCCCCTCGCCGGCGCCCGTGTCGCGGACGTCGGCGCCGGCACCGGTCTCGCCACGGCACTCCTGCACGCCCGGGGCGCCGAGGTCGTCGCCGTGGAACCCGGCGACGGCATGGCCGCCCAGTTCCGCCGCGCCCACCCCGGCATCCCGATCATCCGGGGCGACGGCAACGACCTCCCCCTCGCCGCCGACTCGGTCGACTTCCTCACCTACGCCCAGGCCTGGCACTGGACCGACCCCGACCGCTCGGTCCCGGAAGCCCTCCGCGTCCTGCGCCCGGGCGGCGCGCTCGCCCTGTGGTGGAACACCCACGCCCTCGACGTGCCGTGGATCGCCGCCCAGTCCCACCGCATCCAGCACCGCTTCGGCGGCGACCGCACCGTCCACCGCAACGGCGACGCGGACCACTCCGCCCTCGTCGACCCCACCGGCCGCCTCACCTTCACCCGCCGCTGGGTCCGCTGGAGCCGCCGCGTCCCCCTCGACACGCACCTGGCCAACATAGGCAGCCACTCGATCTTCCTGGTCCACGGCGAAGAGGCCTCCGCCGCCTTCCTCGCCGACGAGCGCGCCCTCCTCCTCAAGACCTTCCCCGACGAGATCGTCGATGAGGTCTACGACGTCGACCTCCTGCTCGCCACCACCGCCTGACCCCCGGCCCGGCGGCCCCACCTCTCGCACCGCCCGGACGCCCGACTCCGATCACGTCACCGCGCCACCGCCTCATCTCACCCGCGCGCCACCGCACCCGCGTGCCCGCGCCGTCCGGCATGCCCGCTTGACGACCCGGCTTGACGACCCCGCGCCTCCGGAGCAGTATTCATCACATGATGAATTATCCGCCCGGTCCACCCACGAACGACGACACCCCCTCCACCGCCTCTCCCAGCACCCCCTCCGCCTCTCCGGCCGTCCGCGCCGAAGACCTCACCGTCGTCCGAGGCCCCCGCACGGTCCTGCGCGGCCTCGACTTCACCGTCCCGCGCGGCCAGATCACCGGCCTCCTCGGCCCGTCCGGCTGCGGCAAGTCGACCCTGATGCGCGCGATCGTCGGCACCCAGGCCAAGGTCACCGGCACCCTCGACGTCCTGGGCAGCCCCGCCGGCCACCCCACCCTGCGTACCCGCATCGGCTACGTCACCCAAGCCCCCTCCGTCTACGACGACCTGACCGTCCGCCAGAACCTCGCCTACTTCGCCGCGATCCTCGCCCCCGGCCGCGCGGCCTCCGAACGCCGCCACGACGACGTCACCCGCGCCATCGCCGACGTCGGCCTCACCAGCCACGCCGACGCCCTCGCCGGCAACCTCTCCGGCGGCCAGCGCAGCCGAGTCTCCCTGGCCGTCGCCCTCCTCGGCACCCCCGAACTCCTCGTCCTCGACGAACCGACCGTCGGCCTGGACCCCGTCCTCCGCCGCGACCTGTGGAACCTCTTCCACGACATCGCGGCCCGGCGCGGCGCGACCCTCCTCATCTCCTCCCACGTCATGGACGAGGCCGAGCGCTGCCACCGCCTCCTCCTCATGCGCGAGGGCCGCATCCTCGCCGACGACACCCCGGACGCCCTGCGCACCCGGACGCACACCGACACGGTCGAGGCGGCATTCCTGCACCTGGTCGACGAGGCGATCGCGGCCGACCGCACACAGCAGAAGGAGACGGCACGATGAGCACGAGCGCGCACACGGACAGCGGCACGAACACCGGCGGGGGCCCCACACGGGGTACGACTCCCGCGCCCGCCCCCACCAGCGCCCTGAACGCGTCCCGCACCGCCGCCACCGCGGCCCGCGTCCTGCGCCAGCTCCGCCACGACCCGCGGACCATCGCGCTGATGATCCTCATCCCCTGCGTGATGCTGCTCCTGCTGCGCTATGTCTTCGACGGCAACCCACGCACCTTCGACAGCATCGGCGCCTCCCTCCTGGGGATCTTCCCCCTGATCACGATGTTCCTGGTCACCTCCATCGCCACCCTGCGCGAACGCACCTCCGGCACCCTCGAACGCCTCCTCGCCATGCCCCTCGGCAAGGGCGACCTCATCGCCGGCTACGCGCTCGCCTTCGGCATCCTCGCGATCATCCAGTCCGCCCTTGCCACCGGTCTCGCGGTCTGGTTCCTCGACCTCGATGTCACGGGCAGCCCCTGGCTCCTGTTGCTGGTGGCCCTGCTCGACGCACTGCTCGGCACCGCGCTCGGCCTCTTCGTCTCGGCCTTCGCCGCCTCCGAGTTCCAGGCGGTCCAGTTCATGCCGGCCGTGATCTTTCCCCAACTCCTCCTCTGCGGTCTCTTCACTCCCCGCGACACCATGCACCCCGTCCTGGAGGCCATCTCCGACGTGCTGCCGATGTCCTACGCCGTCGACGGCATGAACGAGGTGCTCCGGCACACCGACATGACCGCGACCTTCGTACGGGACGTACTGATCGTGGCGGGATGCGCGGTCCTGGTACTGGGACTGGGAGCGGCGACGCTGAGGAGGCGGACGGCGTAACGGGCCGCCGTCTCCGACCCGCGCCCCGCCCGTCCCGCCCACCGGACAACCGCGCCCGCCCCATGCCCCCGGTGCGAGGATGAACCCCGGACGACGCACCCCCGGAGGGCCCCGCACCATGACCCAGAAAGTCGCAGTCCTCGGCACCGGCAAGATCGGCGAAGCCCTGCTCAGCGGAATGATCCGCGCCGGCTGGGCCCCGGCCGACCTCCTGGTCACCGCCCGCCGCCCCGAGCGAGCCGAAGAACTCCGCACCCGCTACGGAGTCACCCCGGTCACCAACCCCGAGGCCGCCAAGACCGCCGACACCCTGATCCTCACGGTCAAACCGCAGGACATGGGCGCCCTCCTCGACGAACTCGTCCCGCACGTCCCCACCGACCGCCTGGTCATCAGCGGCGCGGCCGGAATCCCCACCTCCTTCTTCGAGGAGCGCCTCGCCAACGGCACCCCGGTCGTCCGCGTCATGACGAACACGCCCGCCCTCGTGGACGAGGCCATGTCCGTCATCTCCGCCGGCACCCACGCCACCGCCGACCACCTCGCCCACACCGAGGAGATCTTCGGCGCCGTCGGCAAGACACTCCGCGTCCCCGAGTCCCAGCAGGACGCCTGCACCGCCCTCTCCGGCTCCGGCCCGGCGTACTTCTTCTACCTGGTCGAAGCCATGACGGACGCCGGCATTCTCCTCGGGCTGCCCCGCGACAAGGCCCACGACCTCATCGTCCAGTCCGCGATCGGCGCCGCCACCATGCTCCGCGACAGCGGCGAACACCCGGTCAAGCTCCGCGAGAACGTCACGTCCCCCGCGGGCACGACCATCAGCGCCATCCGCGAACTGGAGAACCACGGCGTACGGGCCGCCCTCATCGCCGCCCTCGAAGCCGCCCGCGACCGCAGCCGCGCACTGGCCTCCGGCAACAACAGCTGACCCCCGGCCCGCCGCCCCCTGCCCACCCGGGGGCGGCAAGCCCACTCCCGCCGGACCCGCGCCGCTCTACCGAGCCGCGGTCACCGCGCTATCAGCAGCGGCCGGCAGCAGCCCGATCGCCCGATACGCGGCATCGACCGTCGGCCGGGCCATCGCCCGAGCTCTCTCCGCCCCATCCCGCAGCACCCCCTCCACATAGCCAGGATCCGCGCACAACTCCCTGTGCCTGTCCTGCACGGGCCTCAGGACCTCGACCACGGCCTCGGCGGTGTCCTTCTTCAAAGCTCCGTACGTTTCATATACACCGCTCAGCTCCGATGGGTTCCCACTCGTGCAGGCCGCGAGGATCTCCAGCAGATTCGCCACCCCCGGCCGCGACTCCCTGTCGTAGACGACCTCCTGCCCGCTGTCCGTCACGGCCCGCATCACCTTCTTCCGGACGACGTCCGGCTCATCGAGCAGATAGACGATCCCCGGACCGGAGTCGTCGGACTTCCCCATCTTCGAAGCCGGATCCTGAAGGTTCATGACTCGCGCGGCCACTTTCGGCACCGTGGACCTGGGCACCACGAACGTATGTCCGTACCGCTGGTTGAACCGCACCGCCAGATCCCGCGACAGCTCCACGTGCTGGGCCTGGTCGTCCCCGACCGGCACCTCGTCGGTTCCGTACGCCAGGATGTCCGCCGCCATCAGCACGGGATACGTCAGCAGCGACAGCCGCACGCTCCCGCCGCGCTCCCTCTCCCGGACGGCCTTCTCCTTGTACTGGATCATCCGCCGCATCTCGCCGTCCGTGGCCACGCACTCCAGCAGGTACGACAGGCGCGCATGCTCGTCCACATGACTCTGCACGAACAGGGTGCACAGCTCCGGATCCAGCCCCGACGCCAGCAGCAACGTCGCCGCCTGCCGACTCAGCCGCCGTACCCGCGCCGGATCGTGGTCCACGGTCAGCGCGTGCAGGTCCACGACACAGAACAGCGCGTCGGCGCGGTGCTGGTCGACGGCGGCCCACTGCCGCATGGCTCCCAGGTAGTTCCCCAGCGTCAGGTGCCCGGTCGGCTTGACCCCGCTGAATACCCGCGTCATCTCTCTCCTCCTGGTCGGGCCCGCCGACCTCGCCGGCCGGTTGCCCCTCAGGAGTGCTGGAGGGAGACACAGAAACGGCCGCCGAGGCGGCGGCCGTCGAGTGCGTACGTGAACTCGGCCGCCGTCAGGCGGCCCACCACTGCTGGGTGCACGTACGCGTAGTCATGGAGCTCAGCGTACGCCTCCCGAGCGCCGCCCGGACCGGAGTTGACACACCCCGGGCCCGTACGTAGTGTTCTCCGAGTTGTCCGACGTGAGCTCCGACTTCGGTCGGTCCCCGGACAGCCATTCCGCAAGTACCAGCCAACACTCGACGACAGTGTTCTGCCGTCGCGCCATTGGCATGCGTATTTACGAAATGAGGAATCCGCGTTCGAAAGGACGCAGCCCCCGATTAGCTCGGGAGCCGGGAATCCGCTAAAGTCTCACTCGTCGGAACGGCCCAACAGCCGGGAAGGCGGCCCCCTTCTGACGGGGAGTCAGGCCCGAAAGGATCTGATAGAGTCGGAATCGCCGGAAAGGGAAACGCGGAAGCGGGAACCTGGAAAGCACCGAGGAAATCGGAACCGGAAACGGTCTGATAGAGTCGGAAACGCAAGACCGAAGGGAAGCGCCCGGAGGAAAGCCCGAGAGGGTGA
>NZ_JAIHON010000015.1 GCF_021173675.1 Streptomyces lincolnensis
GCAGGCCGATGAACTCAATCGTGGCCGCAAGCGGGGTGATGACGTCGGTGATGTCGTGGTTGTTGATGGCCATCACGACGCCGAGCGCGACCAGGACGCCGATGCTCATGCCGACGCCGACCCCGACGCCCTTGGCGAAGTCGGCCGGGGAGTGGAGCAGGTCCATGCGGCGGCGGTGACGGGCCTCGCGGAAGCGCTGCAACCGCTCCTCCCACTCCTCCGCCAACTCGAAGTTCCCGGCCGCCTCCGCAGCCCGGAGCATGCGTTCGTAGCGGGCACCGGTCTTGCCGTCCCAGGTCCGGCGGGCCACGATCCGGCCCCCGTTGAGGGTGTAGAGGCCGTGGCGGACCACCGCGCGGGCGGTCGTCCTGGTGGTCTCGTGGGTGGCGAACGTGCGGACCGCGCGGCCGGAGCGTACCCACAGCGGGACCGGCTTGGCCGGGGCCGGGTCGGGGACCACGGTCAAGGTGGTCACGGACGCGCTCTCATCAGGGATTTCGGGGCTCTTGTGGAGGCTGACGACGTTCTCGGACATGCTGGGAGGACTCCTGACTGCCCCGGAGTTGGGGCGGGAGCTTGTGGGAGGGTGCGGGGGCGGACCGGGTCCGTGGCAGGAGAAGGTCCGCCCCGGCGTAGCGCGGGTCAGGCGGGGACGTTCACCGCCGGCGCAAGGTCTGCTTGGGCACGAGGGTGGGGCAGCCGTTGATCATGTGGTCCACGCACTGCGGGCAGTCCTCACGCGGGGCGAGGTGACGGTGCGCGCTGCGGTCGTGGGCGTGCTGCCAGCACTGCGGGCACTCCTTGCGGGCCATGCTCACCACCACCCCGACGACTTCTTCGCCGCCTTTTCCTTGGCGTCCTCGGTCACGATCTGCTGCCGCGCCTTCTGCATGGCGGTGATCTCGGTGCTGAGCCGGGTCTCGGCGGACGACCACGCGGCTTCCAGGCGGGCGTCTTGGCGGTCGGTGTCCTTGCCGCGCACGATGCGGTAGGAACCGCGGGCCATGTTGGACAGCAGTTGCCGGCGTTCGGCGCCGGTCAGCGGCCACATCTCCTGATTGCGGACCGCTTTGAGCTTGCGTTCGGCGTTGCGGATCTCGGCGTCCAGGCGGCGGGTGTTGGGCTTGCCCATGGTCAAGCACTCCTGAGGGAGGGGGAGTTGTCGGGGTAGGCGCAGGTCACGCACATGCCGAGCGAGGTGGGGATGACGTATCCGGCATCCCGGCGGCACTCGGGGCAGGTGCGGCGCGCGGTGTTGGCCTTGGCCAGGGCCGCCCACCGGCCGGGCGTCATCGGGCGGACCGGTTTGGCCAGCTCGACGCGGTACAGGTAGGCGACCAGCGGTGGCCGGCGGCGGCGCGGCCTCTCCAGCTGAGCGGCCACGTCCTGGCCGCCGGGGCGCAGGTCGAGCGCGCGGAGTTGGCGGCGGGTGGCGTAGCCGTCCGGGGCCAGGCGCCACCGGAACACCGGCAGCCCTGCCATCAGGCGGCCTCAGCGCGCTCAGCAAGGATCGTGTCCCGCAGCATCCGGGCGTTCGCCGGCGAGGTGTGCACCTCACGGCGGATGCCCTCAGCGGTCACCTTCGCGTCCGGCCAACCGGCCGTCACCGTCCGCGCCTCAGCGAGCAGTTCGGCCGGGGTGCGCTTCGGGCGCGGCGATCGGGCGGCCTCGGGGACGCGTCCGGTCGCGCCACGCGGGCGGGTCGACTCCGCCGCGACCACGGGCTTGTCCTTGGGCAGGGGCACAGCGGTCAGGACTCGATCGCGGGCGGTGGCTGCCGGGTCGATCGGTGCCGACTCGATCGCCCGCACGGGCTTGAGCGGCACCACCGACTTGGTGCAGTCGACCGGTACCGGATCGGGCACCCGCACCACGGTTGCGGTGATCGGCGACGGGGTCGATTCCGGCAGGTCAGCCGTAGACTGATTCCTGACGGTCTCGGTAGATTCCTCCGCATTCGCGTCCCGGGTGGGATCGAGGGCAGGCGCCGGGAGGGTGCCGCCGAACATCGCGGCCAGTGAGGCGTTCGCACCGGCGGTGACCCGATCGCGCTGCACCTCCAGCAGCCTCGATCCCAGCGCCACATCCCCGACGCCGACCCTGCGGGCCAGGCGCCACGACTTGCGCTCCGACCACCACTTGACCCGATCGGAAGGGTGGTTGGCGGCGCGGCCCTGGTGGTAGGCGAGGGCCTGCACGAGGTCGGCGGCCCTGCGCTCGGCTTCCGCGTCGCGGCCGTCGACGTGGACCACGATCCGGCGGGCCAAAAACGCCATCCCCTTAGCGGAGACGGACATGCCCATCGGGGTCAGGGCGTAGATGACGGTGCGGGCTGCGTCCGGGGCCGCCATCGCGGCCATCACCGACGCAGCCGCCGGCAGCGCCCACAGCCCGGCGCGCACCACGTGCGGGGAGGACTGCCCGAGCATGGTCAAGCCGAGCAGGACCAGGGCGAGCACGGCGGTGGCGCCCTCGCCGGCGGCCAGGGCTCCGAGTGCGGTGCCTTGGCCGTAGACGTGCCCGATGTTGCTGAACGTGCCGATCCCGCCGGCCACACCGGTAGCCAGCATCGGCACGAACGCGGCGATCAGGACGCCCTTTTGCGTCCGGGTCAACGACCTGCGGGTCTGCGGGGTGTTCATGCCGCACCTCCCGCCGCGATCACGACGGCGACAACGAGCAGGGCGCCGCCGGCAAGGGTCAGGTCGATCGCCCGGCGCAGGCCGGTGAACTTGACGACTGCCAGGCGGGACAGGCCGGCGATGTCGGCGGCGAGGTCCCGGGAGGCGGCGAGGTCGGCGATCTGCTCGGGGGTCAGGGTGGCCCACAGCGGGAAGCCGTGTCGACCGGACAGGTTCGGCCGCACCGACCGCAGCAACAGAGCCGCCGCCGCGACCAGCAACACCATGCCGAGTCCGCCGACGATGGCGGCGGGCAGGTTCATCGGCAGGCCGCGGGCCAGCGTCCAGGCACCGGCCAGGGTGGCGCCGACGAACGCCAGCAACAGCGCGACCTTGGTGTCGGTCCGCGCGATCTCCGCCTTCACCTCAGCATGCTGAGCGGTCAGGTTCTGCGTGGCGGGGGTGGTGCTCATGCGGCACCTCCCGCCGTGGCGGAGGTGCGGTTGGCCAGGTCCCGGCGGGCCGCGAGGACCCGGTTACGGGCCCGGCGGATGCGGCGGGCGTCGACCTCGTTCGGCGTGCGGTCCATCGCGGTGATCTGCGCGTCGAGCAGGACGACTTCCGCCAGGACGACGGGCATCTCCTGCTCGATCGCGTTCAGCTCAGCGGCGGTCGGCTCGATGAAGTCGGCGAACGCGGTAACAGCGTCCTGAACAGTAACGATGTGATTCATTGGGTCGTGTACTCCCTTGCAGGTGGAACGGCCCGAACAGCGGCTCCCGGGGTGCCTCCCGGGAGCCGCGCGCCGTTGATGGGGGAAGTGCTGGGAGACTGCGCGGTATGCGGCCGCAGTCAGCGGCCGGGTTCCCGATCGGCAGTCGGTTTGGGCTACGAGCGGTGCCAGGCCTTCTCGCGGCGGACATGCTCCGCCTCGTGGGCCCTCTTGCGTGCGATGGCCGTGGACCGGGCGGTGATCGGGCCGCTCTGGCGACCGCAAGCGCAAACCCAGATCCAGTAGCTGTTGCGGCCGTTGTGATCCAGCGTGATGCGTGCCTTGTAGGCCACGGTGAGTCCTCTCAGGCGATGGAGACGGAGTGTTCCGGCTCCCCTCAGCCCCGCTCGTGCTAGACGAGCGAGGGAGGCAACCGGCCGCAGCGATCAGCGCTGCGGAACCAGAAGAAAGTGACCGGGCTTTTGCCGGTGCGCCGTTGCCACGGAGCACCGCTCCCGAGCCGGAAGAGTCGGGTGCGTCATCGTCACTGCTCTGACGCCAGCAGGGCAGCGTGCGGCAGGTGGCACCACGTGCGGTTGACCTCCCGGAAGGAAGGGATGATCCGCGCGAGTGTTCTCCAGAGCTGACGCACAGGGCAGGACACGTTCACCTGCCACGAAGTGGCTGCCAACGGCCATCACCCCGGCCGTTCGGGGGACGGGACTCGTAGCCCGTCAGAGTTGAATCTCTATTGAATTCTCAACGAACGGTCGCTGCCTTCGTACTGACCCCTGCGGGCTTTCCTCCGGGCGGCGCCCGGCCGGAGCGCGGGCGCATCAAGGTGCAGCGCCTTCCGGTCGACGTTCCGACCGGCGGGCACATCCCTAAGGTTCCCTAGGGTTCCCTGCGGTGTCAAGCGGTAAGCTAGGGAACCTCAGGGAACCGACGCGAAGGAGCAGGAGAAATGGCCGGTCAGGCCGACAATCGGGCGCCGTACGCGAAGATTGCCGCGCACTACGCGGAGCTGATCACGTCCGGCCAGCTACCGCCGGGGACGCTCCTGCCGAGCATCAAGAACCTGTCGGAGGAGTGGAGCGTGAGCACGGCCACGGCCGAAAAGGCGCTGCGCAAGCTTCGCAACGAAGGCATGGTTCGGGGTATCCACGGGATCGGAACGGAAGTCCTAGACCAGCCGGGCCCGATGTCGTCGGGATCTCAGCGTCAGGACCGGGGCCGCCGGACCGGATCAAGTTGGGGGTCCGGCGAGCGGTCCGACTCACACAAGGCCGATGTGGTCCCTGCGCCTCTGGAAGTGGCGCAGGCTCTTGGTATCGAGCCGCGATCCGACGTGATTCGTCGGAGCCGGGTGTACCGGGACCGGCACGGCATCGTGGCGCACAGCACGTCTTGGATCCCGGCTCGATACGGCAAGCTGATCCCGCAGTTGGCGAAGAGCGAGCGATTGACGGGGGGTACCTCACTCCAGCTCATCGCCGAAGCGACCGGCCTCCCGATCAGTCATCGGATCGACACCGCGTCAGCGCGCCTGCTCACACCGGAAGACACCGAGCACTTGGAGTTGGACCCGGCGAACCCGCCGACGGAACCCGTGGTCGTGATGACCGCGAAGTTCATCGACAGCGAGAACAACGTCGTGGAATACGGCGTTGACCTCGGTGGGCCTGGTCGAACCTGGCGGACGGAATCGGAGGTTTCCCCGTGACCACCTTGGATGACACGCTCTTGAGCGTGCTTGAAGATCGGATGGGCGCTCTACTCACCGCCCGCCGTATCGGCACGCTCGCGCCCGAAGCCGAAGTGGAAATCTCTGCGATCTCCCAGACCCTCACGAGACCAATGACCGCACGTGCGCCGTTCTGCGTCCTCATGGCCGGGCTTCCTGGCTCCGGCAAGACCACGCTGTCCCGAGTCCTCACCGATCGCGGGTTCGTACGCCTCTGCCCGGATGAGGAGATGTACCGCCGACATGGCGTGTACGGGGTGGACTTCCCGCGAGGCACCTTCCCCACCCTCGAACGGCCGGTCCTTGAGGACGTGGCGGTCGAGCTACGCGAACTGCTTCAGGCAGGGCGGGACGTCGTAGTCGATCACGGCTTCTGGACTCCCGAGGACCGTGCCCGGTGGCGCACCATCGCGACCGACGCCGGCGCCACTCCGCTGCTCGTCTACCTCGAAGCAAGCCATGACGAACTCTGGTCAAGGATCAACAAGCGCAACGAGTTCCACGCCGACGATCCGAATTCGATCTACTTTTCCGAGAGTGACCTACAGCGCTACCGCACCCGCTTCGTTCCTCCCGAGGCAAGCGAACCGCACCTCATCTACCACGGTGATCCTGCGGGCGTGATCGCGGCACTGGACAGCGAATAAGCGCCCTTGATCCCCCATGTGTCCCCCGAGCGCGACCCGAGGCAAGGAAACCGCAGGTCAAAGCCACCGAACCCGTCCCGCTGTAAATCTGCCGGCTCAGCCTTCCCAGGTTCGAATCCTGGCGCCGCCACGCTGAGAAAGAGACCCCCTCCGAACTGCGGAAACGCAGGGCGGAGGGGGTCTCTTCGTGTGTCGGGGCGCCTGCCCTCGGGAGAGGCGCGTCGTGCGGGGCACACTGAGTCCATGTCCATGCCCATGTCCACGCGCCGCAGACACTGCCCCGAATGCCGCCGCGAGATCGCCGTCGTCGCCGGCCGCTTCGCCCGCCATGATCCGCCCGGCGCACGGGAGAGCGGAGGTCTGGTCTCCTGCCCCGGCTCCCGCAGGCAGGCGGAACTCGGAGCCGCGCAACCCGCGCTGGACGGATACGTCGTCCCCGAGTTCCCCGGGCAACTCCCGCTGTTCTAGACCGCGGCCCTCGCCTCAGGCCGCCGTGGCCCGCACATCCATCCGGGTCACCAGCCCGTCCTCGCCGAACCGGTACACGTGCTCGACCGTGTCACCCCAGTGATCGCCCTCCGCGTCCCGCATCCCCAGCCCGACGGTCGCCACCACCGCCTCGCCGTCCTCGTCGAGCCGCACCCCGTCCAGGCGTACGAGGGGATGCCCGGCCGCGAACTGCCGGGCCCAGTAGGCCCGTACCGCCTCGCGGCCGTGCAGCCGGACCCCGTCCAGGACGTTCGGCCAGTCCACGTCGGGAGCCAGGCAGTGCGGGACGAAGGCGTCCCGCTCGTCGGTGGAGAAGACCTCGTACATGCGCCGCAGCAGCGCCTCCCGCGCGGCCGGAACCCCCTCGGCGGCCAACGTCAGTTCCCGGCCACCGACTTGACCGCCACCGACGCCGGAACCGACCCGCTCACCAGCTCCAGGACCAACCCGGCCGTCGCGGGCGTATCGAGCAACTCCACCAGTACGGCGGCCACGTCGTCGCGCGGGATCGGGCCCCGGCCCGTGTGCGCCTCAAGGCGGACGAGGCCCTTGCCGGCGTCGTCCGTCAGCGCGCCGGGGCGCAGGATCGTCCAGTCCAGAGCGTCCAGGCCGCTCACGTACGCGTCCGCCTCGCCCTTGGCCCGCAGATAGACGTCGAAGATCTCGCTGCCCTCGTGCTTCGGATCCGCGCCCATGGACGACACGACCAGAAAACGCCGTACGCCGGCCCGTACCGCCGCGTCCGCGAACAGCACCGCCGCGGCCTTGTCCACCGTGTCCTTGCGGGCCGCGCCGCTGCCCGGGCCCGCACCCGCGGCGAACACCGCCGCGTCCGCACCCCGCAGCCGCTCCGCGACCTCCTCCACCGAAGCCGACTCCAGGTCGAGCAGCACCGGTTCGGCACCGGCCTCCCGCAGGTCGTCGCCCTGCTCGGCGCGACGGATGATCCCCGCGACCTCGTCCCCACGCGCGGCGAGCAGCCGCTCCAGCCGCAGCGCGATCTGACCATGACCACCAGCGATGACAATGCGCATGCTTCCGACCGTACGCCCGCCCGACCGCATCCGCCGCACAACTCCGGCCACGCCCCAGGGCCACAACCGAGGACCGTGAGCTACGACACGACTCCTACGGCACCACTCCTACGACACCTCCCCGCGCCCCTGCCTGGGCAGCCCCAACTCCGCCGCCGCAGCGGAGTTGCAGTACTCCCGCACCGCGCTCGTCCGGGCCACCACGCGCCCCCGGTGCACCACGATCCGGCTGTACGCCAGGGACAGCGCTCCCGACAGCCGGTCTCCGCGTACGGCCAGCAGTTCGGCCGGAAAGCCCGCCTCGACGCGGACCTCCGGCAGGCCCAGGACGGCCCGCGCCGAGGCGCTCACCGCGTCGTAGGCGTCCTCCGGGCGCAGACCGTGCCGGGAGGCCAGCAGGTAGGCCGCTTCCAGGGGGTCACCGCGTCCCACGGGATTGGACACGTCCCGCAGGGCACCGCTCCCGGCGGCCACCCGCACACCGGCCGCGCGCAGCAGCCGTACCGGAGCCGTGCTCCGCCGTTCGACGCCCCCGCAGCCGCCCTGGGGCACGCACACCACGGCGACGCCGGCGGCGGCGAGTTGGTCGGCGGTGCGGGAGGCCACCTCGGTGGGCAGGCGGCCGAGGCCACCGCACGGGGCGAGCGTCACGCCGGGCCGCAGCCCGCCGGCCATCGCCGCGATCCGGGCCAGCCGGGCCGGATCGGTGGCGTCGGTGTGCAGGTCGACGGGGCAGCCGTGCTCGGAGGCGACCTCCAGGACCGCCTGCACATAGCCCGTCGGATCCGGATCCAGGTCCGGGCAGCCGCCCACCACGGACGCCCCCATCTTCACCGCGTCCCGCAGCATCGCGAGCCCGTCGGCACCGGCCACCCCGGTCAGCAACCTCGGCATCGCCACGGTCGACAGCTCGGTGAGCCCGCGCAGGGAGCGCCGCGCCTGGAGGACGGCGGCCAGCGCGCCGAGCCCCTGGACGTCGCCCACCCGCACATGGGCGCGTACGGCGGTCGCCCCGTGACCGAGCTGGAGCAGGGCGGCCTCCGTGACCCGGCGCTGGACGTCCTTGGGGTCGTAGGAGACCGGTCCGTCCTCGTCGGCCGAGAGCGCGGTGTCGCCGTGTGCGTGCGGCTCGGCGGGAGCGGGCAGGAGCAGATAGCCGCCGAGGTCCACCCGCGCGCCGCACGCGCGCGTGCCGCCCGCCGCGAGACTCCCGGCCGTCCCGACGGCCTCGATACGCCCGCCGCCCAGCCGTACGTCCACGGTCCGGCCGTCGGTGAGCCGCGCCCCGCAGAGCAGCAGACCGGCCCCCTCGGACCGCCCCGACGAGGAGTCGGACGAAGAACTGGACGAGGAACCGGAGGAGGAGTGGGGCGGCTGCGGCTGACTGTCGGGCATCGCGCTCCAGAGGCTCGGGGGCTGCGCAAGCTCGGGGACCGCGCAAAGGGGACACAAGATCACGCAGAGTGAGTCGAGCCTAGGGTGACGCCACGCTCACGACCGGGAGGAGCGCAATAGTCGTACCGGTGTGGTCCGCCGTGCCGGAGAGGCTTCCGTGGCCGGTGGGAGAGGCGCGGATCAGCGCTGGACGAGGGCCACGAAACGGATTTGGGCGAACGGCGGCCGACCGTGTAATGTCTTCATCGCTCGCCCCAATAGCTCAGTCGGCAGAGCGTCTCCATGGTAAGGAGAAGGTCTACGGTTCGATTCCGTATTGGGGCTCTGGTGTGTGAGGTTCCCGTCGCAAGGCGGGAACGGATCGCATCACAGCGGTGTAGCTCAGTCGGTAGAGCAAGCGGCTCATAATCGCTGTGTCACCGGTTCAAGTCCGGTCACCGCTACTGACAGTAGCCGATTGTGGGGTCGGTCCTTCGATCGGCTACTCTTTTATGCGTTGAACCCGTCCCATCCGTTCGTCAAGGAGCACTCACGTGGCTGCCACCGACGTCCGCCCGAAGATCACGCTGGCCTGCGTGGAGTGCAAGGAGCGGAACTACATCACCAAGAAGAACCGGCGTAACAACCCGGACCGACTGGAGATGAAGAAGCACTGCCCGCGTTGCAATGCGCACACCGCGCACCGCGAGACGCGATAAAGATCAGGCTCGTACATGAGGCCGCCCCCGCAGTTCGGGGGGCGGCCTCATGTCGTTTCCACCGCTTCAGCGAACGTTCGTTATCGACACCAGGAGGTACCGGGCCCATGGCGCTCGACCAGTCCTTCGTGGGGCGGACTTACCCGCCCACCGACCCCTACGAGGTGGGACGGGAAAAGATCCGTGAGTTCGCGGAGGCCGTGGGGGACACGAACCCGGCGTACACGGACCCCGATGCCGCCAAGGCGCTCGGTCACCCCGATGTGATCGCCCCGCCGACCTTCGTCTTCGCGATCACCTTCAAGGCGGCCGGCCAGGCCGTCCAGGACCCGCAGCTCGGCCTGGACTACAGCCGCGTGGTCCACGGCGACCAGAAGTTCTCCTACGTCCGCCCGGTGCGCGCCGGTGACCGGCTCACCGTCACCTCGACCATCGAGGCCATCAAGTCCATGGCGGGCAACGACATCCTGGACATCCGCGGCGAGGTCCACGACGAGGCCGGCGAGCACGTCGTGACCGCCTGGACCAAGCTGGTCGCCCGTGCGGCCGAGGAGGTGTGAGCGATCCCATGACGGCTAAGATCTCCTACTCCGACGTCGAGGTAGGCACCGAGCTGCCCGCCCAGACCTTCACCGTGACCCGCGCCACCCTCGTGCGGTACGCGGGTGCCTCCGGCGACTTCAACCCGATCCACTGGAACGAGAAGTTCGCCAAGGAGGTGGGTCTCCCGGACGTCATCGCCCACGGCATGTTCACCATGGCCGAGGCGATCCGCGTGGTCACCGACTGGACCGGCGACCCGGGCGCGGTCGTCGAATACGGCGTCCGCTTCACCAAGCCCGTCGTCGTCCCCAACGACGACGAGGGCGCCGCCATCGAGGTGAGCGGCAAGATCGGCGCCAAGCTCGACGACAACACGGTCCGCGTCGACCTCACGGCCACCAGCGCCGGTCAGAAGATCCTCGGGATGTCACGGGCGGTCGTACGACTGGCCTGACCGAGGACCGGTGTAAGGGGCGCCCTCCTGTGTGCGGGTGGGTGGGGTTGCCGTGCGCCTATGGGGGTGCGAGCAAGCACAGTCGCCCGGCGATCGAAAGTAGCCGCCGACGGCGGTGAGGGGACGGGGCGGGGGGTGTCCGCCCGCAGCGGCCGGCGTCCGACACGCGGTACTGCCCGGAGAGACAGTTCCGCCGGACCGAGGACGGAGACCCCCCGACCCGTCCCCGACCCACCACACAACCGTAGGCGCTACATCCGCCCCCACCGGGGCCGCACAGCGCGCCGCAGGCACCCCGTACGCTGGGCCCCGTGCAGGTACGACACAACGCCCCCCTCGCCCCGCTGACCACCTTCCGCCTGGGCGGTCCCGCCAGTCGGCTGGTGACCGCGACCACCGACGCGGAGGTGATCGAGACCGTCCGCGAGGCGGACAGCACGGGCACCCCGCTGCTGATCGTCGGCGGCGGCTCCAACCTGGTCATCGGGGACAAGGGTTTCGACGGCACGGCCCTGCGCATCGCCACCCACGGCGTGGAACTCACCGGCACGGACCTCGAACTGGCCGCAGGCGAGGTATGGACCGACGCGGTCGCCCGCACCGTAGAGGCAGGACTCGCGGGCATCGAGTGCCTCGCCGGCATCCCCGGCTCCGCGGGCGCGACCCCCATCCAGAACGTGGGGGCGTACGGCCAGGAGGTGTCCTCCACCATCACCGAGGTCATCGCCTACGACCGCCACACCGGCGAAACGGTCACCCTCACCAACGAAGAGTGCGCCTTCGCCTACCGCCACAGCCGCTTCAAGGAAGACCCCACCCGCCACGTCGTCCTCCGCGTCCGCTTCGCACTGGAGGACGCCGACGGCCTCTCGGCCCCCGTCAAGTACGCCGAGACGGCACGAGCCCTCGGCGTGGAACCCGGCGACCGCGTCCCCCTCGCCACCGCCCGCGAGACCGTCCTGAAGCTGCGCGCCGGCAAGGGCATGGTCCTGGACCCGGAGGACCACGACACCTGGTCGGCCGGCTCCTTCTTCACCAACCCGATCCTGACGGACGCGCAGTTCACCGCATTCCGCACCCGAGTGAAGCAGCACCTCGGCGCGGACACCGACCCCCCCGCCTACCCCGCGGGACAGGGCCACACCAAGACCTCCGCCGCCTGGCTCATCGACAAGGCCGGCTTCACCAAGGGCTACGGCACCGGCCCCGCCCGCATCTCCACCAAGCACACCCTCGCCCTCACCAACCGCGGCAACGCGACCACGGAGGACCTCCTCGACCTCGCCCGCGAGGTCGTGGCAGGCGTACGAGACATCTTCGGAATCACCCTGGTCAACGAGCCGGTGACGGTGGGCGTCAGCGTGTAGCCCGACACAGCACGCCCCCCGATACAGCACCCGCTCCCCGACTCAGTACGCCACCCCCACCCCCTGCTTCACCACCCCCACATCCCCGATCATCCCCAGCATCGCGTGCGCCACATCCGCCCGCGAGATGAACCGCCCCCGAGCCGGAAACCCCCCGACCACCACGCGATACACCCCGGTCAGCGGCTTGTCCTGGAGCCGCGGCGGCCGGACGGCCGTCCAGTCCGTACCGCTCGCCGCCAACTCCGCCTCCATCTCGCTCAGATCGGCGTAGACGTCCTTCAGTACGGCGGAGACGATCCCCCGCATCGACCGGTCGAGGAACCCGTCGTCCGTCGGCGTGGGACCGACCGGAGCCGCGCTGACCACCAGCACCCGCCGCACCCGCTCCGCCTCCACGGCGGCGAGCACCGCACGGGTCAGCCGGGCCGCGATCCCGGCGTCCTTGCGGCCGCGCGGCCCGAGCCCGGACAGCACCGCGTCCCGCCCGGCCACGGCGGACCGCAGCACTCCGGGATCGGTGAAGTCGGCACGGACGACGTCCAGCCGCTCGCCGGTGAGGTCGGGCCCGAGCCGGGCGGGATCCCGTACGACCGCCGTGACGTCATGACCGGCGGCCAGCCCCTGCCGGACGATCTCGCGCCCGATGCCCCCGGTGGCGCCGAAAACTGTGAGCTTCATGGGTAACTCCCCCTGCTCGAAGATAGGTGGGTGAGTGTTCACTCACCTCCACACCCTCTAGAGTGGGTAAGTACTCACTCACCCGTCAAGCCCGCACGGAGAAAACATGAAATCCAAGCCCGCCACAGCCTCCGCCTCAGCCCCCGCCCCCACCCGCACCCGCCTCCTGGACGCCGCCCACGACCTGATGCTCACCGTGGGACTCGCACGGGCCACGACCAAGGAGATCGCCAAGGCGGCCGGCTGCTCCGAGGCGGCGCTCTACAAGCACTTCGACAGCAAGGAGGACCTGTTCATCGGCGTCCTGTCCGAACGCCTGCCCCGGCTCGCCCCCCTCCTGCACGACCTCGCCGCCGAGCCGGGCCGCCACTCCCTGGAGGAGAACCTCACCGAGATCGCCCGCCAGGCGGCCCTGTTCTACGAGCAGAGCTTCCCGATCGCCGCCTCGCTGTACGCCGAGACCCAGCTCAAGCGACGGCACGACGAGGTCATGCGCGAGAGGGGGGCCGGCCCGCACAAGCCGATCGAGTGGCTCGACGCCTACCTCCGTGCCGAGCAGTCCGCCGGCCGTGTCGCCCCGGACGCCGACACCTTCGCCGCCGCCTCCCTCCTGCTGGGGGCCTGCGCACAACGGGCGTTCGCGTACGACGCACAGGACGGCGAACGACCCCCCGTGGAGGAGTTCGCCACCCGCCTGGCCAGGACCCTCCTGGGCGGAATCTCGGTTGCAGGGAAATCGACGTGACCGCGACCCTGAACCCATGAAGACCAGGGCCACTCCATGCGCCTGAGACTGACCGAGTTCAGACCACCCCGCACCGGCCCCCACGAACACCGGATCGTCCAGCCCCGCGCCCCCCTCCGCCACACCTCCCTGAGCGCCCCGGAACCGATCGGCCTGCTCCTCGGAGACCACGACGGACTGAACAGGCTGGCCGGCCTGTTCTCCTTCGCCGCCCGTTCACGCCACACGATCGTGCACGTGCCGCTGCGGGACGGCGTCCCACCGGACGAGGGCTGGGGCGAACGGGTCGACCTCGTCCTGGCGCACGACTCGTACGGACTGCGCCCCAGCGCCTGGCCCGCGCTCCGGCGCACGCTCAAGGCGGGCACCCCCCTGACCGCGCGGACCGACGAGGCACGGACGCGGGCGGACGCCGACGCCCGGCTCCGGCGAAGCGAACGCGCGGACTTCCGGGACGAACTGCGGCACGCCACCCACGCCCGCACGTTCTTCCTGTTCGGCGAGCGCGACGCCTTCGCCCAGGTGGCCATGAACCTCGCGTACGCGGCGGGCTGGGGGCCGCGTCAGAAGGGCGTCACCAAGGGGCACATGGCACGCGTGTCAGGCCTCTGCGGACTGACGCAGCCACCCGGCGGCGGGCACCCCTACGAGATCGAGGTGTGCTTCAAGCCCTATCCGCCCTACGCCCACTTCAGGAGACCGGGCCGCTGAGCCACTCGTCCACGCCGGCCAGCAGCTTCGCCTTGGTCTCCTCCGGCGCCGCGGACGCCCGCACCGACTGCCGGGCCAGCTCCGCCAGTTCCCGGTCGGTGAAGCCGTGGTGCTCGCGGGCGATGTCGTACTGAGCGGCCAGCCGGGAACCGAACAGCAGCGGGTCGTCGGCGCCCAGCGCCATCGGCACGCCCGCCTCGAAGAGCGTCCGCAGCGGAACGTCCTCCGGCTTCTCGTACACCCCCAGGGCCACGTTCGACGCCGGGCACACCTCGCACGTCACCCCCCGGTCCGCGAGCCGCTTCAGCAGCCGCGGGTCCTCCGCCGCCCGCACGCCGTGTCCGATCCGGTGCGCGTCGAGATCGTCGAGGCAGTCCCGTACCGACGCCGGACCGGTCAGCTCACCGCCGTGGGGCGCGGACAGCAGCCCGCCCTCCCGGGCGATGGCGAAGGCACGGTCGAAGTCCCGCGCCATGCCGCGGCGCTCGTCGTTGGACAACCCGAAGCCGACCACACCCCGGTCCGCGTACCGCACCGCGAGCCGGGCCAGCGTCCGCGCGTCCAGCGGGTGCTTCATCCGGTTCGCGGCCACCAGGACCCGCATCCCGAGCCCGGTCTCCCGCGAGGTCGTCTCCACCGCGTCCAGGATGATCTCCAGAGCGGGGATGAGCCCCCCGAGCCGTGGCGCGTACGACGTCGGATCGACCTGGATCTCCAGCCAGCCGGAACCGTCCCGGACGTCCTCCTCCGCGGCCTCCCGCACCAGCCGCCGGATGTCCTCGGGCTCCCTGAGACAGGACCGCGCAGCGTCGTACAGCCGCTGGAAGCGGAACCAGCCCCGTTCGTCGGTGGCCCGCAGTCTCGGCGGCTCCCCGCTGGTCAGCGCCTCCGTCAGCGCATCGGGCAGTCGTACGCCGTACTTGTCGGCCAGTTCCAAAACCGTCCCCGGCCGCATCGACCCCGTGAAGTGCAGGTGCAGATGGGCTTTCGGCAGCTCAGAGACATCACGTACACGCTCCATTCCAGGATCCTGCCGTACGTCACGGGTGTACCGAAAGCGGAATCCACGAACGTGGTCTTGCTCGCACAAACGACAGAGGACCACCTCCGGACATCCGGAGGTGGTCCTCTGGACGACCTCAGTCCCTGGCCTCCGCCAGCAGCTTCTGGATCCGCGAGACACCCTCGACCAGATCCTCGTCGCCCAGCGCGTACGACAGACGCAGATACCCCGGCGTACCGAAGGCCTCACCGGGGACGACCGCGACCTCGGCCTCCTCCAGGATGAGCGCGGCCAGCTCGACCGAGTCCTGCGGGCGCTTGCCGCGGATCTCCTTGCCGAGCAGGGCCTTGACCGAGGGGTAGGCGTAGAAGGCGCCCTCGGGCTCCGGGCAGACCACGCCGTCGATCTCGTTGAGCATCCGCACGATGGTCCTGCGGCGCCGGTCGAAGGCCTCCCGCATCTTCGCGACGGCCTCCAGGTCACCGGAGACGGCGGCCAGGGCGGCGACCTGCGCCACGTTGGAGACGTTGGAGGTGGCGTGCGACTGGAGGTTCGTCGCGGCCTTGACGACGTCCTTCGGGCCGATGATCCAGCCGACCCGCCAGCCGGTCATGGCGTACGTCTTGGCGACACCGTTGACCACGACGCACTTGTCGCGCAGCTCCGGCAGGATCGCGGGCAGCGAGGTGAAGGTGGCGTCGCCGTAGACCAGGTGCTCGTAGATCTCGTCGGTCATCACCCACAGGCCGTGCTCCACGGCCCAGCGGCCGATCGCCTCGGCGTCCTCGGCGCTGTAGACCGCGCCGGTCGGGTTGGAGGGGGAGACGAAGAGCACGACCTTCGTCCGCTCCGTACGAGCCGCCTCCAGCTGCTCCACCGAGACCCGGTAGCCGGTCGTCTCGTCCGCGACGACGTCCACCGGCACACCGCCGGCCAGGCGGATCGACTCCGGGTACGTCGTCCAGTACGGCGCCGGGACGATGACCTCGTCGCCCGGGTCGAGGATCGCGGCGAAGGCCTCGTAGATGGCCTGCTTGCCGCCGTTGGTGACCAGGATCTGCGACGGGTCGACCTCGTAGCCGGAGTCGCGCAGCGTCTTCGCGGCGATCGCGGCCTTCAGCTCGGGCAGGCCGCCGGCCGGCGTGTAGCGGTGGTACTTCGGGTTCTTGCAGGCCTCGACGGCCGCCTCGACGATGTAGTCCGGGGTCGGGAAGTCGGGCTCACCGGCGCCGAAGCCGATCACCGGCCGCCCGGCGGCCTTCAGTGCCTTGGCCTTGGCGTCCACGGCGAGGGTGGCGGACTCGGAGATCGCGCCGACTCGGGCGGAGACCCGGCGCTCGGTGGGAGGGGTTGCAGGGCTCATGGGGCCCATCGTTTCAGACCGGAAACTCCCCCGGCACGCGGGTTTCACAGACTGAACAGCCGCTGAACAACCGTCCGGATTCGGGCCTCACGCTGGGCGATCTTCCGCGGACAACGCCCCTACGGGCACTTTCTGTTCGACGGGGCGCCCGTGAACACGTACACTCTCACCTCGTTGGCCTTCAGCGGGCTGCGCTCAACCGGTGCACACCGAGCATCCGGTCGGATGCGGTACGTTGGGGAGCGCACAAAGGGTCGTAGCTCAATTGGTAGAGCACTGGTCTCCAAAACCAGCGGTTGGGGGTTCAAGTCCCTCCGGCCCTGCTACACACACCTTCGCCAGGATGTGTGCGCATGTACGTACAGTAATGCAACGCCGTGCGGCTCAGACCGGGCGCGGCACGGCCACGACCCGGGAACAGGTGAGGACGAATGGCGGACGCCGTGGGCTCCATCGACACGCCTGATGCCCAGGACGAAGCGCCCGAGTCCAGTAAGAAGACTCGTAAGGGCGGCAAGCGAGCCAAGAAGGGCCCGCTCAAGCGTCTTGCGCTGTTCTATCGGCAGATCGTCGCGGAACTCCGCAAGGTGGTCTGGCCGACGCGCAGTCAGCTGACGACGTACACGACCGTCGTGATCATCTTCGTGATCGTCATGATCGGTCTGGTGACCCTGATTGACTATGGACTTGACCACGCCGCCAAGTACGTATTCGGCTGAGCACAGAGCGAAGGGCGCCGAGGTTACCGGCGCCCCTTTTCGCATGTTCCACCCCTATGTATCCAGGAAGAAGCAGCCACCGTGTCTGACCAGAACCTGAACGACGCCGTCGAGCCGGACGAGTCTGTGTCCGTGGAAGACGAGCTCGACATCGTCGAGGGCGCGGACGAGGACCTGGACGAGGTCGAGGCTGCCGACGCCGAGGCGGGCGAGCCCGCCGAGGAAGCCGCTCTGCACGTCGAGAACGACGAGGACGCAGACGAGTCCGCCGAGGCGGAGACCGACGCCGAGACCGACGCCGACGCCGAGACCGAAGAGGTCGAGGAGGAGGAAGAGGCCGAGCCGGTCGACCCGATCGTCGCCCTGCGCGAGGAGCTGCGCACCCTCCCCGGCGAGTGGTACGTCATCCACACCTACGCCGGCTACGAGAACCGCGTGAAGACCAACCTGGAGCAGCGCGCGGTCTCCCTGAACGTCGAGGACTACATCTTCCAGGCCGAGGTGCCGCAGGAAGAGGTCGTCCAGATCAAGAACGGCGACCGCAAGACCATCCGTCAGAACAAGCTCCCCGGCTACGTGCTGGTGCGCATGGACCTGACGAACGAGTCCTGGGGCGTCGTCCGCAACACGCCTGGTGTGACCGGCTTCGTGGGCAACGCCTACGACCCGTACCCGCTCACCCTGGACGAGATCGTCAAGATGCTCGCCCCGGAGGCCGAGGAGAAGGCCGCGCGTGAGGCCGCCGAGGCCGAGGGCAAGCCGGCCCCCGCCCGCAAGGTCGAGGTCCAGGTGCTGGACTTCGAGGTGGGCGACTCGGTCACCGTCACCGACGGTCCGTTCGCCACGCTCCAGGCGACGATCAACGAGATCAACGCCGACTCCAAGAAGGTCAAGGGTCTGGTGGAGATCTTCGGTCGTGAGACCCCGGTCGAGCTCTCCTTCGACCAGATCCAGAAGAACTAACGCCTTCGGCGACAGAGCCACCGTTCAGGTCAGACGGCTTCGCAGCCTGTCTGACCTGCTCGGTTTTTAGCCGCGCAGGGATACCCGTTAGGGTTGTGCGGTTGCCTTCGGGCATCAGGAAACTGACAGAAAAGACAGAGGACCCGGAATGCCTCCCAAGAAGAAGAAGGTCACGGGGCTCATCAAGCTCCAGATCCAGGCCGGTGCCGCCAACCCGGCTCCGCCGGTCGGCCCCGCGCTGGGTCAGCACGGCGTCAACATCATGGAGTTCTGCAAGGCCTACAACGCCGCGACCGAGTCGCAGCGTGGCTGGGTGATCCCGGTGGAGATCACGGTCTACGAGGACCGCTCCTTCACCTTCATCACCAAGACGCCGCCGGCCGCCAAGATGATCCTCAAGGCCGCGGGCATCGAGAAGGGCTCCGGCGAGCCGCACAAGACCAAGGTCGCCAAGATCACCCAGGCGCAGGTCCGCGAGATCGCCACCACCAAGCTCCCCGACCTCAACGCCAACGACCTGGACGCCGCCGCGAAGATCATCGCCGGTACCGCGCGTTCCATGGGCGTGACGGTCGAGGGCTGAAGCCCACCTCGTAGAACCGCCGTGGCAGGGCCTGCTCGGCCCGTACCACGACTCCTCAAGCACACACAGGAGCAGTAGTGAGCAAGCGCAGCAAGTCTCTCCGCGCTGCGGACGCCAAGATCGACCGGGAGAAGCTCTACGCCCCGCTCGAGGCCGTCCGTCTCGCCAAGGAGACCTCCACGACCAAGTTCGACGGCACCGTCGAGGTCGCCTTCCGTCTGGGTGTCGACCCGCGCAAGGCCGACCAGATGGTCCGTGGCACCGTGAACCTCCCGCACGGCACCGGTAAGACCGCCCGGGTCCTGGTCTTCGCGACCGGTGACCGTGCCGAGGCCGCTCGTGCCGCGGGCGCCGACATCGTCGGCGCCGACGAGCTCATCGACGAGGTGTCGAAGGGCCGTCTGGACTTCGACGCCGTCGTCGCCACCCCGGACCTCATGGGCAAGGTCGGCCGCCTCGGCCGGGTGCTCGGTCCCCGTGGTCTGATGCCGAACCCGAAGACCGGCACCGTCACCCCCGATGTCACCAAGGCTGTCAACGACATCAAGGGCGGCAAGATCGAGTTCCGCGTCGACAAGCACTCGAACCTGCACTTCATCATCGGCAAGACGTCGTTCGACGACACCAAGCTGGTGGAGAACTACGGCGCGGCCCTGGAGGAGATCCTCCGTCTGAAGCCGTCCGCCGCCAAGGGTCGCTACATCAAGAAGGCCGCGATCAGCACCACGATCGGCCCCGGCATTCCGCTCGACCCGAACCGCACCCGCAACCTCCTCGTCGAGGAGGACCCGGCCGCGGTCTGAGCCGTCATGGCTCGCTGAAGTCGGTCACGGGCCCCGCACCTTCCCAGGTGCGGGGCCCGTTCCCATGTGCGGCCGCGGTGCCCTGGGTTAGCGTGCGGACAGAGCAACGGCACAGGGGGACGCATGAAGTGCACGACAGGGCGGGGTGCGGTCCTCGCGATCGCGATGGCGGTCGCGCTGACGGGGACGGCCGCCTGCACCTCCTCGGACTCCTCCGAGCCGTCCGGGAAGCCCACGGACGCCCGCAGGACGCCCTCCGCACATCTGGACACGCTGAGGTCCGCCGAGCGGGCCACCGAGCGCGCCGCGTCGGCCCGGGTGCGGACCACCACGGTCATGGGGAGCCAGCTGTCCATCAGGGCGGAGGGCGTCCTCGGCTGGGGCGACCATCTCACCGGCACCGCGACCATCACGTACACCGGCGGAACGACGGCCGAGACGATGCGCGATCTCGGGGTCACCTCGATGCGGGCCCGCTATCTGTCCGACGCCTACTACGCGCATCTGGGCGACGCGTTCGCCCGCCGGATCGACGGCAGGCACTGGCTCAAATACGCCTACAAGGACCTCGAAGCCCTCGACGGCGGGGGCGTCGGATTCGCGGACCAGATGCGCAACACCACGCCGGACGAGACGGTGAAGCTGCTCATGGACGCCGAGGAGATACGCGAGGTCGGCGAGGAGAGCGTCGACGGACAGCGCGTCACGCACTACTCCGGCACCGTCCGAGTGCAGGACGTCACCGACACCCTGCTGAAGACCCAGCTCCAGCAGGCCGGAGTCACCTCGCAGACCGTCGACATCTGGATCGACGACCGGAACCTGCTGGTCAAGAAGGTCGAACGGGGTCAGATGGCCACCGGCCGGCTGACCCAGACCGTGCACTACAGCGACTATGGCGTGAAGGTGTCGGTCGAGAGACCCCCGGCCGCCGACACCCAGGACTTCCGCGACCTGCTGTCGAAGAAGAACGGTGCCGCGGGTGACTCCTGAGGCTCATGGAATTCAGGAAAACGTTCGAGGCTCCTGGGATACGCTCGCCGTCTTGCTGTGAATCGTCCATGTGTTCCTTGGGGGGAAACAATGGGGTCTTTCGTACGTGGTTCAGTGCACCGCAGAGCCGCCGGCACCGGGCTCGTCGCCCTGCTCGTCGCCGCCGGTGCGGTGGGATGCGGCAACGAGAAGTCGCCGGAGATGACGCCGGCGGCGGCCGTCGCCAAGGCGGCGAAGAACACGGAGGACATCACCTCCTTCCGTTACCGCATGACGGGCCGGCTGCCCGAGGAGGGCCGTATCAAGGCGGAGGCCTCGATGCGGACCAAGCCCAGCGTCGCGATGAGCATGAAGATGACCGCCCTCGACCAGGGCGCGGACGGTACCGCGGAGATCCGGCTCGTCGACAAGGCCATGTACATCGGCGGGGGAGCCGCGGCGGCCAAGGAGATGGACGGCAAGCGCTGGATCAAGTTCGACCTGGGCGCGCTCGGCGAGAGCGGCCTCGGCGGCAGCGCCCCCGGCGCCGGCCAGGCCGACCAGAACCCGGCGACCGAGTCCGCCTTCCTCACCGGCTCCGACAACATCAAGAAGGTCGGCACCGAGACCGTCGACGGTGTCGAGACCACCCGCTACTCCGGTGTCGTCGGCCTCGACGACCTCAAGGCCTCCCTCAAGGACGAGGACAAGGAGACCCGGGAGCAGCGCGAGAAGAGCCTCAAGCAGTACGAGAAGCTCGGCGTCGACGAGCTCACCATGGACATGTGGGTCGACGGCGACGACCACACCAAGCAGTTCCGGATGCGCGGCGACGCCGACAAGGGCCCGCTCGACATGACGGTCACCTTCCTCGACCTCAACGAGAAGGTGGCGGTGACCGCCCCGCCGGCCAAGGAGACGATGGACCTGGCCGAGATGATGGAGCAGGCCGGCAGCTGAGCACCGTAGGACCGGATTTGCTTGACGGCGATCCGGTCACGTACTCTCCTACAGAAGCCAAAGACCGCTGGTCGTTACCGTGTGCTCGGAAGAGGGCGCGGTGGCCGAAGGATCCGCTGATATCCGCGGACGACCCGCGCAGGTGACTGTGGAAGAGCTCCTGGAGTTCGCTGCCCTCGGGTGTGCGAGTCCCGGTCGAGCTACGCCCCGTGCGCCTGCGCCGGGGCGTTTCGTTTGTCCCAGCCCCTTCCGAGCGGTCGTCATCACCCGGAAGGAGGCCGACGCTCTATGGCAAGGCCCGACAAGGCTGCCGCGGTGGCCGAGCTCGCGGAGCAGTTCCGCAGCTCGAACGCCGCCGTGCTGACCGAGTACCGGGGTCTCACCGTGGCGCAGCTCAAGACGCTGCGTCGTTCGCTCGGTGAGAACGCCCAGTACGCCGTGGTGAAGAACACGCTGACCAAGATTGCGGCCAACGAGGCCGGAATCTCGACGCTCGACGACCTGTTCAACGGTCCGACGGCAGTTGCCTTCGTCACCGGTGACCCGGTGGAGTCGGCGAAGGGTCTTCGTGACTTCGCCAAGGACAACCCGAACCTCGTCATCAAGGGCGGTGTCCTTGACGGCAAGGCGCTGTCCGCCGACGAGATCAAGAAGCTCGCGGACCTCGAGTCCCGCGAGGTTCTGCTCTCCAAGCTGGCGGGTGCCTTCAAGGGCAAGCAGACTCAGGCTGCTCAGGTCTTCCAGGCGCTCCCGTCGAAGCTCGTCCGCACCGTGGACGCGCTTCGTGCCAAGCAGGACGAGCAGGGCGGTGCCGAGTAATTCGGCTCGCGCATTGATCCACGCCGCCTCCAGGCGCGGGTCGTAGCGGGCCGTAAGTACGCCCGCCGTTTCGATACATCCGGCACCTGCCGAAATTAGTGGAAGGATCGCCCATCATGGCGAAGCTGTCTCAGGACGACCTGCTCGCGCAGTTCGAGGAGATGACCCTCATCGAGCTCTCCGAGTTCGTGAAGGCGTTCGAGGAGAAGTTCGACGTCACCGCCGCCGCGGCCGTCGCCGTCGCGGGCCCGGCCCAGGGTGGCCCGGCCGCCCCGGTCGAGGAGGAGAAGGACGAGTTCGACGTCATCCTCACCGGTGCCGGCGACAAGAAGATCCAGGTCATCAAGGTCGTGCGTGAGCTGACCTCCCTGGGTCTGAAGGAGGCCAAGGACCTCGTGGACGGCGCCCCGAAGCCCGTCCTCGAGAAGGTCGCCAAGGACGCCGCCGAGAAGGCCGCCGAGTCCCTCAAGGGCGCCGGCGCCTCCGTCGAGGTCAAGTAACACCTCGCGGGCCCGTGAGGGCTCGCTGCGCGCCGCAGCCGTCGTAAAAGAGGGCTGTAACGCTCAAGCACCGAAGAGCGATCATCCATCCGGGTGGTCGCTCTTCGGCGTTCCGGGAGGGTCGGCCACGGTTACCTTGCACTCGCGTATGCGAGAGGTATGGTGATCTTCGTCGTGTCTCCGGGCGTCCAGGGTTCGGGCAAGGGGGCCTTGACGAACCGCACGTAGCGCGCAATTCTCAGGACGCGTCGTGAGAACGGTCCGAATCCGAGGCATGGATCGGCGACGAAGAGGGCAGTATCAACGTGCGTTGAGGCAAGGCGTTGAGGGCAGGCATGCCAAGGGCGTTGAGGACGACGAGGGTCACAGAAAATCGGGGCTGGACATCAGTGCGCCAACTGGCTACACTGACCCTTTGCGCTGCCTGTTAGCTGCCTCCTGCCCGTCACCAGGGGCATGCCCTCGCTTGAGCATCGATGACCAGAGCATCCCTGACCTGGCCTTTTTGGCCGGATCAAGGGAAATCTGTCTCGCTGCACCAGAGAGGGACCGGTACGCGCGTAGTGAGTCCGAGCCCTCGGAAGGACCCCCTCTTGGCCGCCTCGCGCAACGCCTCGACCGCGAATACGAACAACGGCGCCAGCACCGCCCCGCTGCGCATCTCTTTTGCAAAGATCAAGGAGCCTCTCGAGGTTCCCAACCTGCTCGCGCTGCAGACCGAGAGCTTCGACTGGCTCCTCGGCAACACCGCCTGGCAGAGTCGGGTCGAGGAGGCTCTGGAGAGTGGACAGGACGTCCCCACCAAGTCCGGTCTGGAGGAGATCTTCGAGGAGATCTCCCCGATCGAGGACTTCTCCGGGTCGATGTCGCTGACCTTCCGCGACCACCGTTTCGAGCCCCCGAAGAACAGCATCGACGAGTGCAAGGAGCGCGACTTCACGTACGCCGCCCCACTCTTCGTCACGGCCGAGTTCACCAACAACGAGACCGGTGAGATCAAGTCCCAGACGGTCTTCATGGGCGACTTCCCGCTCATGACGAACAAGGGCACCTTCGTCATCAACGGCACCGAGCGTGTCGTGGTGTCGCAGCTGGTCCGTTCGCCCGGCGTCTACTTCGACTCCTCCATCGACAAGACGTCCGACAAGGACATCTTCTCCGCCAAGATCATCCCGTCCCGGGGTGCCTGGCTGGAGATGGAGATCGACAAGCGCGACATGGTCGGTGTCCGTATCGACCGCAAGCGCAAGCAGTCCGTCACCGTCCTGCTCAAGGCTCTCGGCTGGACCACCGAGCAGATCCTGGAGGAGTTCGGCGAGTACGAGTCCATGCGCGCCACCCTGGAGAAGGACCACACCCAGGGCCAGGACGACGCGCTGCTCGACATCTACCGCAAGCTGCGTCCGGGCGAGCCCCCCACGCGTGAGGCCGCGCAGACGCTCCTGGAGAACCTCTACTTCAACCCCAAGCGCTACGACCTCGCCAAGGTCGGCCGCTACAAGGTCAACAAGAAGCTGGGTGCGGACGCTCCGCTGGACGCGGGCATCCTGACCGTCGAGGACATCATCTCGACGATCAAGTACCTGGTGAAGCTGCACGCCGGCGAGACGGAGACGGTCGGCGACAGCGGTGGCTCGATCGTCGTCGAGACCGACGACATCGACCACTTCGGCAACCGTCGTCTGCGCAGCGTCGGCGAGCTCATCCAGAACCAGGTCCGTACGGGTCTGGCGCGTATGGAGCGCGTCGTCCGCGAGCGCATGACGACCCAGGACGTCGAGGCGATCACGCCGCAGACCCTGATCAACATCCGGCCGGTCGTCGCCTCCATCAAGGAGTTCTTCGGCACCAGCCAGCTGTCGCAGTTCATGGACCAGAACAACCCGCTGTCGGGTCTCACCCACAAGCGCCGTCTGTCGGCTCTTGGTCCCGGTGGTCTCTCCCGTGAGCGGGCCGGCTTCGAGGTCCGTGACGTGCACCCGTCCCACTACGGCCGCATGTGCCCGATCGAGACGCCCGAAGGCCCGAACATCGGTCTGATCGGTTCGCTCGCCTCCTACGGCCGCGTCAACGCGTTCGGTTTCGTGGAGACGCCGTACCGCAAGGTCGTCGAGGGTGTCGTCACCGACGAGGTCGACTACCTCACGGCCGACGAAGAGGACCGATTCGTCATCGCGCAGGCCAACGCCACGCTCGACGACGACATGCGTTTCTCCGAGAACCGCGTCCTGGTCCGCCGTCGTGGCGGCGAGGTCGACTACGTCCCCGGTGACGACGTGGACTACATGGACGTCTCGCCGCGCCAGATGGTGTCGGTCGCGACCGCCATGATCCCGTTCCTGGAGCACGACGACGCCAACCGTGCCCTCATGGGCGCGAACATGATGCGTCAGGCCGTGCCGCTCATCAAGTCCGAGGCGCCGCTCGTCGGCACCGGCATGGAGTACCGCTCCGCGGTCGACGCCGGCGACGTGGTCAAGGCCGAGAAGGCCGGTGTGGTCCAGGAGGTCTCCGCGGACTACATCACCACCGCCAACGACGACGGTACGTACATCACGTACCGCCTGGCCAAGTTCGCCCGCTCCAACCAGGGCACCTCGGTCAACCAGAAGGTCATCGTCAACGAGGGCGACCGGATCATCGAGGGCCAGGTCCTGGCCGACGGTCCGGCCACCCAGAACGGCGAGATGGCGCTCGGCAAGAACCTGCTGGTCGCGTTCATGCCGTGGGAGGGTCACAACTACGAGGACGCGATCATCCTGTCGCAGCGCCTCGTGCAGGACGACGTCCTCTCCTCGATCCACATCGAGGAGCACGAGGTCGACGCCCGTGACACCAAGCTCGGCCCCGAGGAGATCACCCGGGACATCCCGAACGTCTCCGAGGAGGTCCTCGCCGACCTCGACGAGCGCGGCATCATCCGTATCGGTGCCGAGGTCATCGCCGGTGACATCCTCGTCGGCAAGGTCACGCCCAAGGGTGAGACCGAGCTGACCCCCGAGGAGCGTCTGCTGCGCGCGATCTTCGGTGAGAAGGCCCGTGAGGTCCGTGACACCTCGCTGAAGGTGCCGCACGGCGAGACCGGCAAGGTCATCGGCGTCCGCGTCTTCGACCGCGAGGAGGGCGACGAGCTTCCCCCGGGTGTGAACCAGCTGGTGCGCGTGTACGTGGCGCAGAAGCGCAAGATCACCGATGGTGACAAGCTCGCCGGCCGTCACGGCAACAAGGGTGTCATCTCCAAGATCCTGCCCATCGAGGACATGCCGTTCCTCGAGGACGGGACCCCGGTCGACATCATCCTCAACCCGCTGGGTGTGCCGTCCCGAATGAACCCGGGACAGGTCCTGGAGATCCACCTCGGCTGGCTCGCCAGCCGCGGCTGGGACGTCTCCGGTCTCGGCGAGGACTGGGCGCAGCGTCTCCAGGTGATCGGCGCCGACAGTGTCGAGCCCGGCACCAACGTCGCCACCCCGGTCTTCGACGGTGCGCGTGAGGACGAGCTGGCGGGTCTGCTCCAGCACACCATCCCGAACCGCGACGGCGAGCGCATGGTGCAGCCGACCGGCAAGGCGCGGCTGTTCGACGGCCGTAGCGGTGAGCCGTTCCCGGACCCGATCTCCATCGGCTACATGTACATCCTCAAGCTCCACCACCTGGTCGACGACAAGCTGCACGCCCGGTCGACCGGCCCGTACTCGATGATCACCCAGCAGCCGCTGGGTGGTAAGGCCCAGTTCGGTGGCCAGCGCTTCGGTGAGATGGAGGTGTGGGCGCTGGAGGCGTACGGCGCCGCTTACGCCCTCCAGGAGCTGCTGACCATCAAGTCCGACGACGTCACCGGCCGCGTGAAGGTCTACGAGGCCATCGTCAAGGGCGAGAACATCCCCGAGCCCGGCATCCCCGAGTCCTTCAAGGTGCTCATCAAGGAGATGCAGTCCCTGTGCCTCAACGTGGAGGTGCTGTCCTCGGACGGCATGTCCATCGAGATGCGCGACACCGACGAGGACGTCTTCCGCGCAGCGGAGGAGCTTGGCATCGACCTGTCCCGGCGCGAGCCGAGCAGCGTCGAAGAGGTCTGACGGGAGTCCGGCCGGAGGACCTGGTGAGGAACCTCCGGCCGGCCCCAGGACCCCCGTTTCAGACCCCATGACTTACAACCCTGAGAGGGATTGACGCATAGTGCTCGACGTCAACTTCTTCGACGAGCTCCGGATCGGTCTGGCCACCGCTGACGACATCCGTCAGTGGAGCCACGGCGAGGTCAAGAAGCCCGAGACCATCAACTACCGCACCCTCAAGCCCGAAAAGGACGGACTCTTCTGCGAGAAGATCTTCGGTCCGACCCGGGACTGGGAGTGCTACTGCGGCAAGTACAAGCGTGTCCGGTTCAAGGGCATCATCTGTGAGCGCTGCGGCGTCGAGGTGACTCGCGCCAAGGTGCGCCGTGAGCGGATGGGCCACATCGAGCTGGCCGCTCCCGTCACCCACATCTGGTACTTCAAGGGCGTTCCGTCGCGGCTGGGCTACCTGCTCGACCTCGCCCCGAAGGACCTGGAGAAGGTCATCTACTTCGCGGCGTACATGATCACGTACGTCGACGAGGAGCGTCGTACCCGCGACCTGCCCTCCCTGGAGGCGCACGTCTCCGTCGAGCGGCAGCAGGTCGAGAACCGCCGGGACGCCGACCTGGAGGCCCGCGCCAAGAAGCTCGAGACCGACCTGGCCGAGCTGGAGGCCGAGGGCGCCAAGGCCGACGTGCGCCGCAAGGTGCGCGAGGGCGCCGAGCGCGAGATGAAGCAGCTGCGTGACCGTGCGCAGCGCGAGATCGACCGTCTCGACGAGGTGTGGACCCGGTTCAAGAACCTCAAGGTCCAGGACCTGGAGGGCGACGAGCTCCTCTACCGCGAGCTGCGTGACCGCTTCGGCACGTACTTCGACGGTTCGATGGGTGCCGCGGCGCTGCAGAAGCGCCTGGAGTCCTTCGACCTGGACGAGGAGGCCGAGCGCCTCCGCGAGATCATCCGCACCGGCAAGGGCCAGAAGAAGACCCGTGCGCTGAAGCGGCTGAAGGTCGTGTCCGCCTTCCTGCAGACCTCCAACAGCCCCAAGGGCATGGTCCTCGACTGCGTCCCGGTCATCCCGCCGGACCTGCGTCCGATGGTGCAGCTGGACGGTGGCCGCTTCGCGACCTCCGACCTGAACGACCTGTACCGCCGTGTGATCAACCGCAACAACCGTCTGAAGCGGCTTCTCGACCTCGGCGCGCCCGAGATCATCGTGAACAACGAGAAGCGCATGCTTCAGGAGGCCGTCGACGCGCTCTTCGACAACGGCCGTCGTGGTCGCCCGGTCACGGGCCCCGGCAACCGTCCGCTGAAGTCGCTGTCCGACATGCTCAAGGGCAAGCAGGGCCGCTTCCGTCAGAACCTGCTCGGCAAGCGTGTGGACTACTCCGCGCGTTCCGTGATCGTCGTCGGTCCGCAGCTGAAGCTGCACCAGTGCGGTCTGCCGAAGGCGATGGCGCTGGAGCTCTTCAAGCCGTTCGTGATGAAGCGCCTGGTCGACCTGAACCACGCGCAGAACATCAAGAGCGCCAAGCGGATGGTCGAGCGCGGCCGGACCGTGGTGTACGACGTCCTCGAAGAGGTCATCGCCGAGCACCCGGTGCTGCTGAACCGTGCGCCCACCCTGCACCGCCTCGGCATCCAGGCCTTCGAGCCGCAGCTGGTCGAGGGCAAGGCCATCCAGATCCACCCGCTCGTCTGCACCGCGTTCAACGCGGACTTCGACGGCGACCAGATGGCCGTACACCTTCCGCTGTCCGCGGAGGCGCAGGCCGAGGCCCGCATCCTGATGCTGTCCTCGAACAACATCCTCAAGCCCGCCGACGGCCGTCCGGTGACGATGCCGACCCAGGACATGGTCCTCGGTCTGTTCTTCCTCACCACCGACGGCGAGCTGCGTGACACCAAGGGCGAGGGCCGGTCCTTCGGCTCCACGGCCGAGGCGATCATGGCGTTCGACGCCGGCGAGCTCGCGCTCCAGTCGCCGATCGACATCCGCTTCCCGGTGGGCACCATCCCGCCGCGTGGCTGGACGCCGCCGGCGCGTGAGGAGGGCGACCCGGAGTGGCAGCAGGGGGACACCTTCCGCCTGCGCACCACGCTGGGCCGCGCGCTCTTCAACGAGCTGCTGCCGGAGGACTACCCGTTCGTCGACTACTCGGTGGGCAAGAAGCAGCTCTCCGAGATCGTCAACGACCTGGCCGAGCGCTACCCCAAGGTCATCGTGGCGGCGACGCTCGACAACCTGAAGGCGGCCGGCTTCTACTGGGCGACCCGTTCCGGTGTCACCGTGGCCATCTCCGACGTCGTCGTTCCCGAGGCGAAGAAGGAGATCGTCCGCGGCTACGAGGCGCAGGACGAGAAGGTCCAGAAGCAGTACGAGCGCGGTCTGATCACCAAGGAAGAGCGCACTCAGGAGCTCATCGCGATCTGGACCAAGGCGACCAACGAGGTCGCCGAGGCGATGAACGCGAACTTCCCCAAGACGAACCCCATCTTCATGATGGTTGACTCGGGTGCCCGAGGAAACATGATGCAGATGCGGCAGATCGCCGGTATGCGTGGTCTGGTGTCGAACGCCAAGAACGAGACCATCCCGCGTCCGATCAAGGCGTCCTTCCGTGAGGGCCTGTCCGTGCTGGAGTACTTCATCTCCACGCACGGTGCCCGTAAGGGTCTGGCGGACACCGCCCTGCGTACCGCCGACTCGGGTTACCTGACCCGTCGTCTGGTGGACGTCTCGCAGGACGTCATCATCCGCGAGGAGGACTGCGGCACCGAGCGCGGTCTGAAGCTGAAGATCGCCACGCGTGGCGCCGACGGCGTGCTGCGCAAGACGGACGACGTCGAGACCAGCGTCTACGCCCGCATGCTCGCCCAGGACGTCGTCATCGACGGCAAGGTGATCGCGCCGGCCAACGTGGACCTCGGCGACGTGCTGATCGACCAGCTCGTGCACCACGGTGTCGAGGAGGTCAAGACCCGCTCGATCCTGACCTGCGAGTCCCACGTCGGCACCTGCGCCATGTGCTACGGCCGCTCGCTGGCCACCGGCAAGCTGGTCGACATCGGTGAGGCGGTCGGCATCATCGCCGCCCAGTCCATCGGTGAGCCCGGTACCCAGCTGACGATGCGTACCTTCCACACCGGTGGTGTGGCCGGTGACGACATCACGCAGGGTCTGCCGCGTGTGGTCGAGCTCTTCGAGGCCCGTACCCCGAAGGGTGTCGCCCCGATCTCCGAGGCGGACGGCCGTGTCCGCATCGAGGAGACCGAGAAGACCAAGAAGATCGTCATCACGCCGGACGACGGCAGCGACGAGACGGCGTTCCCGATCTCGAAGCGTGCCCGGCTCCTCGTCAGCGAGGGCGAGCACGTCTCGGTGGGCCAGAAGCTCACCGTGGGTGCCACCAACCCGCACGACGTGCTGCGCATCCTGGGTCAGCGTGCCGTCCAGGTCCACCTGGTCGGCGAGGTCCAGAAGGTCTACAACTCGCAGGGTGTGTCGATCCACGACAAGCACATCGAGATCATCATCCGGCAGATGCTCCGCCGCGTGACGATCATCGAGTCCGGCGACGCCGAGCTGCTGCCCGGCGAGCTGGTCGAGCGCTCGAAGTTCGAGCAGGAGAACCGTCGTGTGGTCCAGGAGGGCGGTCACCCGGCCTCCGGTCGTCCGCAGCTCATGGGTATCACCAAGGCCTCGCTGGCGACCGAGTCGTGGCTGTCCGCGGCGTCTTTCCAGGAGACGACCAGGGTCCTCACGGACGCGGCGATCAACGCCAAGTCCGACTCCCTGATCGGCCTCAAGGAGAACGTCATCATCGGTAAGCTCATCCCGGCCGGTACGGGCCTGTCCCGCTACCGCAACATCCGGGTCGAGCCGACCGAGGAGGCCAAGGCCGCGATGTACTCGGCCGTCGGCTACGACGACATCGACTACTCGCCGTTCGGCACCGGGTCCGGCCAGGCTGTTCCGCTGGAGGACTACGACTACGGGCCGTACAACCAGTAGTCGCGAGGTTGCTTGAGCTGAGGGCGGTCACCCTGTCGGGGGTGGCCGCCCTTCGGCGTTTCAGTGCCTGCTGTCCAGGTGGGCCTGCAAGTGATGGAGCCGGGTGTGCACGTCGGGGTGCGACTCCAAGAGCCGGGCGATCACCCCTTCGCTCTCGAACCGAGCACCCATGGCCGTGGTGGAGGTCCGCTCGGCTTCCTCCCGATCGTGTTCCTCGCGCAGTACCGTCATCAGCTGCTGCGCGAACCCGAGACCCGCCGCGTGCTCGTCGGCCCGCAGCTCTGCACGACGTGAGACGGCAGCCGCCAAGTAGGGCGTGGCCAGCGGCAGGAACACCAGACCGTACGTGGCCGTCGCGAGGGCGAACACGGCCGCGCCCAGCACGCCGATCACCACCGCTGCCGTCCCCACGGGAAGGCGGTCGATGCGCGAGACCAGTCGGCGAAGCAGTCGCCACGCCAGTCGTCCCGGCAATGCGTACCAGAACGCGAGCAGCGACGCCCATGCATGTCCCCTCGTGTGGTGGCCCAGCTCGTGCGCGAGTACGCCGGCGAGCTGGGCGGACGGCAGTGTGCTGAGCGAGTGCCTGGTGACGCCGACGAGGTGACCCGCGACCGCCATGGCGTTGATCTGGGTGCTGTCCTCGACCCACAGTTGGTAGGCGCGTCCGTCCACTCCGGCCCGGGCGGTGACCTCGTGCCATACGGACCGCAGCTTCCGGTCCTCCTCCGGTGTCGGATAACGCAGGCCGAACCACCACCGCGCCATGAGACGCTCACACGGGCGGTGGAAGGCCAGCGCTCCGCTGAGCACCCAGCCGGCGCAGGGCAGCCACCAGGGCAGTCCACTCAAGGCGTCGATGACGTACGCCATCACGAAGACGACGGCCAGGCTCGCGATCACATGCGGTAGGTGGAGTGCCAGGCGGGCCAGCGCGGTGGCATCCGTCCAGCGCTGACGGGCGGCGATGTGGACGCGGCCGGAGCGGCGGGGGAGATCGTCGTCGGGTTCGGACAGGGAGTGGGCCGACTTCTTCGGTTTCTCCTGATCGGGTTTCTCCTGGCCGGGTTTCTCCTGGTCGTAGGGCAGGGACATGGCTGTTCCTTCGGTGAGCGGAATCGGGAATGGGACCGTGTGGATCGGTTCAGGCGAAGAGCAGTGATCCGGGGAGCAGCACAGCCGATGAGCCGAAGGCGATCAGTCCGGTCCGGATCCAGAGGTGTTTGCGGAGGGCGATGTCACTCGTCTCGGCGAGTGCGAGCAGGAGGCCGGGCCCGGGTTCGCGCCCGGTCTCCGCGAGGGCGGACGTGAGCCGGCCGGCCTGCGCGGCTCGTCGTACGTCACCGAAGTAGGTGAGGGGACGACCGGGTGCCCAGCGGCTTGTCACGCAGCGGGGTATCACCGCGAGGACCAGGGCCAGGAGGGCGGTTGCCAGGCACGCGACCCCGGCCCACCACAGCAGGGCGGCGGGCGCGGGAAACAGGGCGGGGCTCCGGCGGCCCCCGCTCAGGAGTGCCGTCGGCACACCGGCCGACAGCCCGATTGCTCCGACCAGTACGGCTGCCTTGGCATCGGCGCGGGCGATCTCACCGCGGACGTCGGCGAGCAGTTGGGTCCCTGCCCGTGTCCGGGGGTCCTCGGACGCCGCGGTCGTCCTGCTCATGCGCCGGGCTCCGAGCTGTCCTTGGGCGGAGCGGATTCGACTGCCCGCGGGTCCGGAGCCGGACGCGGGGGCGGGTCCTCGGCCTCGGACAGGGCTGTGGTGCGCAGGATGGCCGACATACGTTCGGCGATGAGCTGGTGGGGCTCCTGGAGCTGGTAGTCCTCCAGCCGGTTGCCTGTCAGAGCCTGGTCGATGAGGTGCATCTGGGAGTCCACCAGTTTGTCCTGACCCGACCGGAGGTGCTCCAGGACGAGCTGGGTCTCTTCGGGATGCGCCGTCAGATGCAGAGCGAGAGCGGCTACACCGCCCCTGGCCAGAGTGGCCTCGTAGAACATGATCTGCTCGGCCCTGCGCTGCGCCTCGTAGGTCTCCCGAAGCCGGGACGCCTCGTGCTCCGGCCATGCGGCCTCCTTCTCGTGTCGGGCGGCCCGCAGCCTGGCCTGATGGGACCGCTCGGTGGCGTCCCGTCGCAGACGTACGGTGCACGAGACCCACAGGCCCTGAGCCAGGCCGACCGAGGAGGCGCCGTTGACCGCTTGCTGTACGCCACGCTCGGCTGCGGCGCTGGCCTTGATGGGGTGGCTGCGGCCGGCGTTGCGCATGACGGGCAGCAGGCTGCGGGTGAGGAGCCCGGGGGCATCGCGTTCCTGGCTCTTGACGAACTGCGCGGGATTGATGACGCGCCAGGTGATGTCGACGGTGACTTCGAACTCGAACGTGTCGTCGAGACTGGGGAGCGGCACGTTCAGCTGAAACGCGCGGGGGCTGGTGTCCACCTCGTACAAGGCGACGTAGCGCCGCACGGACGACGGCCGCTCGGGAGGCAGGAACGTTTCGTGTGCCCCCTTCCGGGTCACGCAGACCAGCGCGTGGTCGATGTGGCCGGTGAAGCGCCGGCTGCCGAGGCGGAAGCGCGGGAGTTGCCAGACGGTGCGGACGGGGTCCGCGTCCGTGTGAGGGGTGACGGGTTGTCGGGGCTGCTGCTGGAACCAGTCGAGTTCTTCGGACTGGTCGGGCTGGTCGGGTTGCTCCGGGTGTTCGGGGTGTTCCATGGGTGACCTCCGACAGCGGGTCAGTCGAGTGAGAGGCGCTTCAGGAGCCGGTCGGCGCCGGCCGATGGAGCTGCTTTCGAGTTGCTGAGCGTGTGCAGCAGATGGCTGATCCGCCGGCGGTTGGTCGTCGTGGTGACGAGTGCGGCGAGCAGCGTGGCGAGGGCCGACTCGGCCTCCGGGTCGTCGTCGGCCCGGTGGATCCAGCCACGCAGGACGCCGAGGGCCTGCGAGTTGTGTGCCCGGTCCGCCAACAGCGCGTTCCAGAACGCGATCAGATGCCGTGCGGCCGTCGGGTCGTCGGCCGCCGCTGCCCGCCCGTACCAGTCGAGGACGGGCGGACGGTCGATGTCGTCGTCCTTCGTCTGCTTGCAGGCTTGGAAGAAGGCGAGCAGAGCGTGCGGGCGGACCACACGGTCGCAGTGGAGGAGCTCGACCAGGGCGGCCAGCACGGGCTCCCGTACGGCGAGGAGCAGGAGCTGGAGGGCGTCGGCGAGTTGCCGGGCTTCCTCCGGAACCTCGTTGTCGTCGTCCTGCCCGTCGACTTCGGTGGACGGGTGCCGATGCATGGCGTCGACGAGGGCGCTCAGGGTCTCCTCGTGGTGCACGGGTCCCAGCAGGCCGTAGGCGCGGATGGCGGTCCAGCGGCGGCTCTCGACGTCACCGGTGCACCAGTCGTGCAGGATTCGGGAAACGGTCGGCACCTTCAGCAACTGGGTCATGGTGAGGGCGTTGGCCGCGGTCAGCCAGGAATGAGGGCTACGGCTGTCCGCCCATGGCTCGATGAGGTGGGCCATGGCGGAGGACAGGTCGGCGGTGGCCAGGAGCGCCGCGGCTGACGCCGCCCGCGTACGCACCAGAGGACGGCGGTCGTCGGCGAGCTTGTGGATCCACTCCGCGAAGGCGGGGCGTGCCGACGGGTGGAGGTTCCACACCTCCGTCAACAGCATCCGAGCCGTACGCTCGTCCCGGAAGGCGGCGCAGAACTTGCCCTCCAGAGGGCCCCACTCGGTGACCTCCGCTGTCACGTATCCGTGTGCGTGTGCGAGTCGGAGCCGTTCCTCGCGGGAGCTGCCGAAGACGGGGATGGCGGGCGGGATGCTCGGTTCCTGGACCTTGTGCAGGCGTACGAAGAGGCCGTCGGCGAGTTCGGCGGTCACCGCGTACGGCGCCTTGTCGAACACAGCGAGGGAGACCAGGAACGCCTTGTCCCGAAGATCGGGTTTCTCTCCGGTGAGCCATCGGTCCACCTGGGTCACCACTGCGGTTTCGCCGTAGGCGGCGAGTCGCTCCTCGTCGATCTCGCCGCGGTGGTGTGCGACGAGCTGCCGCGCGAACTGTTCGATCTCATCCGGCCGGTGGTGCCGGGTGAGGAACTCCTTCACCGCCGTCAGCCCGCACAGTTCCGGCCAGGCGGATTCTCCGGTCGACGGGGCGACATGGGCGTGGAGTATCTCCTCGGCCGGCGGGGGTTCCCACCGGACGAACGGGACGTCACCCAGGGCTGCCGAGGGCTCGACGGTGATCACCAGTCGCGCACGAGTGCGTTCCAGATGTTCCCGAAGGGCAAGCAGTTGGGCCTCGCGCAACGGACGGTTGCGACTGACGGCCAGATCGCACAGGACGTATCCGGTCGAGGCCTCCACCTGATCGGGCAGTTCGGGGAAGTGGATGTGGGGAACGATCGAGCGCACCGGCTCGATGCCCAGGCGGTGCAGCATCATCAGGGCGGCCGACCGGCGACCCGTCTCGCGTCCGCCCGACAGGACGACGATTCTGTCGTCCCGCAGCCGCGTGAGCGCCGCGTCGAAACTGGGGCACTCCCGGAAGACCTGGGTCAGTTTCTCGATCTCCGATCGCGGGACCGGTCCGGACAACGTCCGGTTCGCCTCGGCCCTCACTCCTAAGTGGATGTGCTGGTCGCCGTAGTGCGTGCCCCCCGTCTGCCCGAACTGGTCACGGTTGACCAGGGTGGAGACGAAGTCGGGGGCGTGAGCGATCAGGTCCCGGCGCGCCGCCCAGGCTTCCTGCCTCGGCTGGTCCTGGTTGTCGGCCGCCTCGTCCTGCTGCTTCTGCTGCTCGTCGTCCTGAGCGGGTTCCTCGGCCGGCTTCGCCGCGCCGGCCGCCGCTGCCTCCTGGCTCATCGATGCTCGTCCCGTGCCGGGCGGGTGAAGTCGAAGTGCTGGTCACCGTGGTGCGTACCGCCCACCTGGCCGTACTGATCGCCGTTGATGCGGACGTCGTTGTGCTGGGAGGAGGCGGGAGTGTCCGAGACGGGGACGGAACCGGCGGAGGATCCGGTGGAACCTGTTGGGCCCGGCTCCCCGTGCACCCACGCCACCGTCGGTCCCTCCTTCGTCTCCACCGTGATGCGGTGGAAGTCGTCCGGGCGGACGCCGAGGGGGCCGTGGCGGACTACGCCCTGGTAGATGGCGTCGGAGACGCAGAGGACGCACTCGTCGGTGCGTTCCTTGAGGGCGTCGCGGAGGGGGTCGGAGTTGAGGAGGCGTACGGCGTGGTTGAGGTCGGAGCCGACCCAGCCGTTGTCGTCGATGGCGACGTAGCCGGAGGAGAGCACGATGCGCAGACGCATTTGGGCGCTCGTCGCGATCAGGCGGTTCTTGTTGTGGAGGAGGGCCGGGGTTTCGGTCAGGAGCGTTTTCACCAGGGCCGGTACCGAGGCCTGGGCGTCGATGAGTTCCATGACGGAGTCGCCGCGGTCGGCACGCAACCGCGCGGTCTCGTCGATGTCGGCGGCGAGGAGCGTGGCATCGACGACGTCGTACAGGACGCGTCGGAGGAATGCCTGCTCGACGTCGTCACGGGTGCCGAACTGCTCGATGTCGAAGAGGAGGATCGTGCGGTGCACGGGGTTGGTCATGGTCCGCCTTCCTGCGTCGCTGTGTCCTTGGCCTTCGCCGGCCGTGTTCACAGAGCAGCACGGCGGCGGGGCGCGGCGGCGCGAAGGAGGACCGATGACACGTACGGACTGTGACCGTGTGCACAGAACGGCGGTGGGAGGTCAGGCGGGGCGCTCGCCGATGATGCGGCGGAGAGTGTCGGGGCGCAGGACCACGATGCCGCGGCGGCGGGTGGCGACCACCTGTTTGTCCCGCAGCTCCTTCAGGAGCCGGGCGACCGCCTCGCGAGAGGAACCGACGGAGCCGGCGAACTCCTGTTGGCTGAGCCGGAGGGTGAGTTCGATGCCCTCGTCCGTGCGGGTGCCGTGCGTACGGACGAGTTCGAGCAGCAGGACGGCCAGTCGCTCGCGCACCGTCAGGGCAGCCCATTCCAGCCGACGGCGGTCGGTGGAGCGCTGGCGGTCGGTGGTCAGGCCGAGCAGGCGGAGTGCCACGCGTGCGTTTCCCGAGAGGAACGCGGTGAAGCGGGTCTCGTCGATGACGACCGCGTCCACCGGCTCCAGGGCGGTCACCGTCGCCGAACGGTGGCGGCCGCTGAGCGCGGCGCCCTCCCCGAGGATGTCGCCGGGGCCGCGCAGGGCCAGGAGGGCTTCATAGCCGTTGGCGGCGGTGGCGGTGACCTTCGTCCAGCCGTGGAGGAGGAGCAGCACGTGGGCCGACGGCTCCGACTGGTGCATGAGCACACTGCGTGCCGCGTAGTGCAGAGGGCGTCCGATGGCGAGGAGAGCGGCACGGTCGGCCTTCTCCAGGCGGGCGAGGAAGGGGACGCCGTCGTCGAAACCGTCGTCGTCCCACGCGCGAGTACGTCCCCCGGTCATGCCGCCCCCGTGTTCACCTGTGGATATGCCGTCGGTCCCGCAACCAGTCAACGTAGTTGAAGGGGCCGCGCGGGAAACGAGCGACAACCGGCCGCAATGGCCGACGCGCCGCGGTCGGGAGGCTCCGGACGCACGAAGCGGGGTCCCGGGTGTGATTCCCCGAGCCGGATGTGTCCGGAAGGTGCGGGAACCTGTCCCGGTATCGGTGCGTTGGAGCATCATGGAGGCATTCGACCTCCCAGGGGGTGCTCCGTGTCGCAACCGTCGTGGCAGCCGTGGCAGGGCAAGGACGAGTCTCAGCCGGGGTCGCGGACGCCGTCCTGGCAGGGGCAGGGTGTCCCGCAGTCCTGGCAGGCCCAGCAGGCTCAGGGGGCGCCGTCGATGCTCGCCTCGCACGCCGACCGGGAGCGGGCGGTGGACGTGCTGAGAGCGGGGTACGGGGAGGGGCGGCTGGACAAGGGGGAGTTCGACAGGCGTGTGGCGCGGGCCTACGGGGCCCGGACGGTGGGGGAGCTGGCCCTGCTCGTCGCGGACCTGCCCGGCGGTCCTGTGCCGCAGCCAGGGGGTCTCCCGCCCGTTCCCCGGACGTTCCTGCCCCTCCAGCGGCCGCGGACCAACGGGAAGGCCGTGGGGGCCGCCGTGTGCGGGCTGCTGTGCGTGCCGACCTTCGGGTTCACCGGGATTCCGGCGGTGATCCTCGGACACGCGGCCCGTGCGGAGATCGAGCGGACGGGGGAGGCCGGCGAGGGGCTGGCCATGACCGGGCTCGTCCTGGGGTGGCTGTCCACGGCGGTCTGGACGCTGGTCCTGGTCCTCGTGCTGGCGGTGGGTATCGCGAGCGGGTGAGGGAGCGGAGACGGGGCCCGTACGAACGTGTGCGGGGCGTGAAATCGAAGATCGACCACGGCGTTGGGGCTTGACATGCCCGCCCTGTGATGCGAGTGCGGTTCATTTGTTTTGACCGCAGCGGATGAGCTAGGTACGCTCAAGCCTTGTGCCTGGGGTGTGCCCTGGCCCTCGTGCGTGCCTTCAACCGCATAAAGGGTCCGAGTGCGGCCACCGTAATCTGCGCCTCTTTCGCCTTGCGGCGGGATGCTGCGGGATTCGACACACCCGACCGCGTGGGTCGGAGATGTTCCAGGTTAGCTTCACCTATCGGCACACAGAAACCGGAGAAGTAGTGCCTACGATCCAGCAGCTGGTCCGTAAGGGCCGGCAGGACAAGGTCGAGAAGAACAAGACGCCCGCACTCGAGGGTTCCCCTCAGCGTCGCGGCGTCTGCACGCGTGTGTTCACGACCACCCCGAAGAAGCCGAACTCGGCCCTGCGTAAGGTCGCGCGTGTGCGTCTGACCAGCGGGATCGAGGTCACCGCTTACATTCCGGGTGAGGGACACAACCTGCAGGAGCACTCCATCGTGCTCGTGCGTGGTGGCCGTGTGAAGGACCTGCCGGGTGTTCGCTACAAGATCATCCGCGGTTCCCTCGACACCCAGGGTGTCAAGAACCGCAAGCAGGCCCGCAGCCGCTACGGCGCCAAGAAGGAGAAGTAAGAATGCCTCGTAAGGGCCCCGCCCCGAAGCGCCCGGTCATCATCGACCCGGTCTACGGTTCTCCTCTTGTCACGTCGCTCATCAACAAGGTGCTGCTGAACGGCAAGCGCTCCACCGCCGAGCGCATCGTCTACGGCGCCATGGAGGGCCTGCGCGAGAAGACCGGCAACGACCCGGTCATCACGCTGAAGCGCGCTCTCGAGAACATCAAGCCGACCCTCGAGGTCAAGTCCCGCCGTGTCGGTGGCGCCACCTACCAGGTGCCGGTCGAGGTCAAGCCCGGCCGCGCCAACACCCTGGCGCTGCGCTGGCTGGTCGGTTACTCCCGCGCCCGTCGCGAGAAGACCATGACCGAGCGTCTCCTCAACGAGCTTCTCGACGCCTCGAACGGCCTCGGTGCGGCCGTGAAGAAGCGCGAGGACACCCACAAGATGGCCGAGTCCAACAAGGCCTTCGCGCACTACCGCTGGTAGTCGCTACCCACATCGAGACCGAGAGAAGACTGAAGCCTTATGGCTACCACTTCACTTGACCTGGCCAAGGTGCGGAACATCGGCATCATGGCCCACATCGACGCGGGCAAGACGACCACCACTGAGCGGATCCTGTTCTACACCGGCGTTTCGTACAAGATCGGTGAGGTCCACGACGGCGCCGCCACCATGGACTGGATGGAGCAGGAGCAGGAGCGTGGCATCACGATCACGTCTGCTGCGACCACCTGTCACTGGCCGCTCGAGGACAACGACTACACCATCAACATCATCGACACCCCCGGGCACGTCGACTTCACCGTCGAGGTGGAGCGGTCCCTGCGTGTGCTCGACGGTGCCGTGACGGTGTTCGACGGTGTCGCCGGTGTCGAGCCGCAGTCCGAGACGGTGTGGCGTCAGGCCGACCGTTACGGCGTGCCGCGTATCTGCTTCGTGAACAAGCTGGACCGTACCGGCGCCGAGTTCCACCGCTGTGTGGACATGATCTCGGACCGCCTGGGCGCCCAGCCGCTCGTCATGCAGCTCCCGATCGGTGCCGAGGCCGACTTCAAGGGCGTCGTGGACCTGGTCCGCATGAAGGCGCTCGTGTGGTCCGCCGAGGCCGCCAAGGGTGAGATGTACGACGTCGTCGACATCCCGGCCACGCACACGGAGGCTGCCGAGGAGTACCGCGGCAAGCTGATCGAGGGCGTCGCCGAGAACGACGAAGAGATCATGGAGCTGTACCTGGAGGGCCAGGAGCCCACCGAGGAGCAGCTGTACGCCGCGATCCGTCGCATCACCATCGCGTCCGGCAAGTCCAGCGACACCACGGTCACCCCGGTGTTCTGTGGCACCGCGTTCAAGAACAAGGGCGTCCAGCCCCTGCTCGACGCGGTCGTGCGCTACCTGCCGACCCCGCTCGACGTCGAGGCCATCGAGGGCCACGACGTGAAGGACCCCGAGCTGGTCGTCAAGCGCAAGCCGTCCGAGGACGAGCCGCTGTCCGCGCTCGCGTTCAAGATCATGAGCGACCCGCACCTGGGCAAGCTCACCTTCGTCCGGGTCTACTCGGGCCGCCTGGAGTCCGGCACCGCCGTGCTGAACTCCGTCAAGGGCAAGAAGGAGCGCATCGGCAAGATCTACCGCATGCACGCCAACAAGCGTGAGGAGATCGAGTCGGTGGGCGCCGGCGACATCGTCGCCGTGATGGGCCTCAAGCAGACCACCACCGGTGAGACGCTGAGCGACGACAAGAACCCGGTCATCCTGGAGTCCATGGACTTCCCGGCGCCGGTGATCCAGGTCGCCATCGAGCCCAAGTCCAAGGGTGACCAGGAGAAGCTGGGTGTCGCCATCCAGCGTCTCGCGGAGGAGGACCCCTCCTTCCAGGTCCACTCGGACGAGGAGACCGGCCAGACCATCATCGGTGGTATGGGCGAGCTGCACCTCGAGGTGCTGGTCGACCGTATGCGCCGTGAGTTCAAGGTCGAGGCCAACGTCGGCAAGCCGCAGGTCGCGTACCGTGAGACGATCCGCAAGGCCGTCGAGCGCGTGGACTACACCCACAAGAAGCAGACCGGTGGTACCGGTCAGTTCGCCAAGGTGCAGATCGCGATCGAGCCCCTCGAGGGCGGCGACACCTCGTACGAGTTCGTGAACAAGGTGACCGGTGGCCGTATCCCGAAGGAGTACATCCCTTCGGTGGACGCCGGTGCGCAGGAGGCCATGCAGTTCGGCATCCTCGCCGGGTACGAGATGACGGGCGTCCGCGTCACGCTTCTCGACGGTGCCTACCACGAGGTCGACTCCTCCGAGCTCGCGTTCAAGATCGCCGGTTCGCAGGCCTTCAAGGAGGCCGCGCGCAAGGCCAGCCCTGTGCTCCTTGAGCCGATGATGGCCGTCGAGGTCACCACGCCCGAGGACTACATGGGTGAGGTCATCGGTGACATCAACTCCCGCCGTGGCCAGATCCAGGCCATGGAGGAGCGGGCCGGTGCCCGCGTCGTGAAGGGCCTCGTGCCCCTCTCGGAGATGTTCGGTTACGTCGGCGACCTGCGCAGCAAGACGTCCGGCCGGGCCAGCTACTCCATGCAGTTCGACTCCTACGCCGAGGTTCCGCGGAACGTCGCCGAGGAGATCATCGCGAAGGCCAAGGGCGAGTAACGGACTCCGTTCACACGCTTTAGGCTTGACTCCGGAGCCTCAGCGGCAAACACCCGGTTTCACGGGTGTTTGCCCCGGGCCCGGGCATTCCAGCAAAGATCACCTGGCGCCGATGAAGTAAGGCGTACCAGAACCACTCCCAGGAGGACCCCAGTGGCGAAGGCGAAGTTCGAGCGGACTAAGCCGCACGTCAACATCGGCACCATCGGTCACATCGACCACGGTAAGACGACCCTCACGGCCGCCATTACCAAGGTGCTGCACGACGCGTTCCCGGACCTGAACGAGGCCTCGGCGTTCGACCAGATCGACAAGGCTCCCGAAGAGCGCCAGCGCGGTATCACCATCTCCATCGCGCACGTCGAGTACCAGACGGAGACCCGTCACTACGCCCACGTCGACTGCCCCGGTCACGCGGACTACATCAAGAACATGATCACGGGTGCGGCGCAGATGGACGGCGCCATCCTCGTGGTCGCCGCCACCGACGGCCCGATGCCGCAGACCAAGGAGCACGTGCTCCTGGCCCGCCAGGTCGGCGTTCCGTACATCGTGGTCGCCCTGAACAAGGCCGACATGGTGGACGACGAGGAGATCCTGGAGCTCGTCGAGCTCGAGGTGCGTGAGCTCCTCTCCGAGTACGAGTTCCCGGGCGACGACCTGCCGGTCGTCAAGGTGTCCGCTCTGAAGGCCCTTGAGGGCGACAAGGAGTGGGGCCAGTCCGTCCTCGACCTGATGAAGGCCGTCGACGAGTCCATCCCGGAGCCCGAGCGTGACGTCGACAAGCCGTTCCTCATGCCCATCGAGGACGTCTTCACGATCACCGGCCGCGGTACGGTCGTCACCGGCCGTATCGAGCGTGGTGTCCTGAAGGTCAACGAGACCGTCGACATCATCGGCATCAAGACCGAGAAGACCACCACCACGGTCACCGGTATCGAGATGTTCCGCAAGCTGCTCGACGAGGGCCAGGCCGGTGAGAACGTCGGTCTGCTCCTCCGTGGCATCAAGCGCGAGGACGTCGAGCGCGGCCAGGTCATCATCAAGCCGGGCTCGGTCACCCCGCACACCGAGTTCGAGGCGCAGGCGTACATCCTGTCCAAGGACGAGGGCGGCCGTCACACGCCGTTCTTCAACAACTACCGTCCGCAGTTCTACTTCCGTACGACGGACGTGACCGGCGTCGTGACCCTCCCCGAGGGCACCGAGATGGTCATGCCGGGTGACAACACCGAGATGAAGGTGGAGCTCATCCAGCCCGTCGCCATGGAAGAGGGCCTGAAGTTCGCCATCCGTGAGGGTGGCCGGACCGTGGGCGCCGGCCAGGTCACCAAGATCAACAAGTAAGCTTGTCGACCTGACCTGGTAGCTCCAGCGCGAGCACCCAGAAGGGGCCCGTACGACTTCGGTCGTACGGGCCCCTTTGTCATGTCCGGGCGCCGGGTGAAGGCTCGGCGAACTCTGGGCGACGGCTCGGCGAGAGGTGCGGCAACTCCGGGGCGACGGCGGGAGGAATGTTCTTGTCTGTTCTCTGTGGGGCGATTGCGGCGGCCGTAGCGTGGGTCTTCCGGCGGCCGCCCCGGCCCGGGAATTCCTCGCGACTGGTGAGAACGGACAGGTGTCGATGCAGGGCGCGGACAGCAGGACGTCGATTCCGCGGCGGGTCGTCGGCGGCCTGCAACAACCGCTTCCGCCGCTCGTCGTGCCCGAGCGGCAGCCGCCGAAGGGCTCCCGCACGGTGGATCCCGGGGGCCGCCGTGTCGTCGTCCGCGGACGGGCGGGCCGGCGGCTCTACGCCATCGACGGCATCCGGCTCCTCGCGGCCCTGATGGTGGCCGTGCACCACTACGCCGGCACGCACCGCGTCGACCAGCCGGGCAACGCGATCTGGGGCCGGCCGGTCTCCGAGATCATGCCCACGGTGTTCCGCTTCGCCTCCTACGGCTGGATCGGCGTCGAGATCTTCTTCGTGATCAGCGGGTTCGTCATCTGCATGTCGTGCTGGGGCCGCACGCCCCGGCAGTTCTTCGTGTCGCGGGTGATCCGGCTGTACCCGGCGTACTGGTTCGCGGTGCTGTTCACCACCGCGGTGCTGGTGGCCGTACCGGGCGTCTGGGAGCGGCTGCGGCTGCGGGAGGTGCTGCTCAACCTCACGATGCTCCAGTCCGGCTCGGGCGTGACCAACGTCGACGGCGTGTACTGGACGCTCTGGTCCGAGCTGCGCTTCTACCTGCTGTTCCTGGTGGTGGTCGCAACGGGGCTGACGTACCGCAAGGTGGTCGTCTTCTGCTGTGCCTGGGGCGCGGCGGCGATGCTGGCCCCCGTCTCCGACTTCCGCCTGCTGGAGCTGGCCGCCAACCCCGAGGGGGCCTGGTACTTCATCGCGGGTCTGGCGCTGTACCTGATGCACCGCTTCGGCCAGGACCTGCTGCTGTGGGGCATCCTCGCGATGGCCTGGCTGATGGGCCAGCTGGAGCTGGGGCAGCGGATCGACGAGGTCGAGCATGTGTCCGGGTGGCGGGGGAGCGTGCTGATCTTCACCGTGTTCCTGCTGGCCATGGTGGCCATCGCGCTGGGCGCGGCCGATCGCGTGCAGGGGAAATGGCTGGTGACGGCGGGCGCGCTGACGTATCCGCTCTACCTCACGCACTACGTCGCCGGTACGACCCTGATCAACCGGCTGCGCGACACGATGGACGCGCGGCTGCTGGTCGTGGTGGTGATCGCCGGGTTCCTGGTGCTCAGCTGGGGCGTGCACCGGCTGGTGGAGCGGCCGGTGTCGGGGATGCTGAAGCGGGGGCTGGACACGTCGTTCGCGCGGTTGCGGAACGCGGGGGGCTGAGGTCCTCACCCGCGGTCTGAGTACGAGCGCTCATGCGGTCGCGTGTTCGAGGCGCTGGGATGGACGTATGTCCGACAACACACTCGACGCTCGCGATGCCCTCGACACGCTCGACGATCGTGCGCGTGGGGCGTGGGCCGCGCCGCTGATCTCGACCCTGGTCACGGTCCCCGCCTGTCTGGTCGCCTATCTCGTGGGCGGGTTCTCCGCGATGGCCTGCGACTCCTGCGACGGCACCCGGGCCGACCGCTTCGAGTCGAGCTTCGGCATCGCCTTCCCGGTCCTCCTCGGCGGCCTGGGCATCGCCCTGTTCCTGGTGGCCGCGAGCTGGGCCCTGCCGTGGGAACGCGGCAACACGGCCCGCCGGGTGGGTCTCGCGGCGGCGGCGCCCTTCATGGTGCCGTTCGCGTACGTCGTGTTCGCGGTGCTGGTCGACTGGCCCTAGAGGCGCCGTCCGGAGCGGTCAGGGTTTGACGTACGTCACCCTGCGGGTATTGTCTCCGGCTCGATTGGCCAGGCCCGTGCCCCGTATGGCAGACTAGCGGGGTTGCTCGGTCGAGTGTTGATGCTGCGCGCCTCCCGCCGGGAGGACCGGAAGCGAGTCCCACAGTACTCGTCGCCCTAACTGCCGTAAGGCAGCGCTGGGGCGGACGTACGGGAATCTTCCGGGAAGTGACAGCGCGGCACCGGCCAGGCACCCGGTGGGCCCGCGTCAGCCAATTGATGCAGTCGCCCCGGCTTGCGGTTCCGGAAGGGCCGTGCTCCCAGACAGGGAATGTTCGAACAAGGGACATCCGTGTCAGCGGCAGCGCGACACGCCCGACCGCGTGGGTCGGAGGATCGAGTAAGGGAACACCAGGTTCCAGAGCGTTAGAAGAGACAGGACTACTGAGTAGCCATGGCGGGACAGAAGATCCGCATCCGGCTCAAGGCCTACGACCACGAGGTCATCGACAGCTCGGCGAAGAAGATCGTCGAGACGGTGACGCGTACTGGTGCGTCGGTCGCGGGCCCGGTGCCGCTGCCCACTGAGAAGAACGTGTACTGCGTCATCAAGTCGCCGCACAAGTACAAGGACTCGCGCGAGCACTTCGAGATGCGCACGCACAAGCGCCTGATCGACATCCTCGACCCGACGCCCAAGACCGTTGACTCTCTGATGCGACTCGACCTCCCGGCCGGTGTCGACATCGAGATCAAGCTCTGAGGCCGGTGATCTGAACGATGGCTAAGCAGATCAAGGGCATCCTGGGCGAGAAGCTCGGCATGACGCAGGTGTGGGACGCGAACAACCGTGTTGTTCCGGTCACCGTCGTCAAGGCCGGCCCCAACGTCGTGACCCAGGTCCGTACGAACGACAGTGACGGCTACGAGTCGGTCCAGATCGCCTTCGGCGAGATCGACCCGCGCAAGGTGAACAAGCCCCTCAAGGGTCACTTCGCCAAGGCCGACGTCACCCCCCGTCGCCACCTCGTCGAGATCCGCACCGCGGACGCCTCCGAGTACACGCTGGGCCAGGAGATCACCGCTGAGGTGTTCGAGGCCGGCGTGAAGGTCGACGTGACCGGCAAGAGCAAGGGCAAGGGCTTCGCCGGTGTCATGAAGCGTCACAACTTCAAGGGCCTCGGCGCCGGACACGGCACCCAGCGCAAGCACCGCTCGCCCGGTTCCATCGGTGGCTGCGCCACCCCGGGCCGCGTGTTCAAGGGCCTCCGCATGGCGGGTCGCATGGGCAACGAGCGCGTCACCACCCAGAACCTGACCGTCCACGCCGTTGACGCGGAGAAGGGTCTGCTGCTCATCAAGGGCGCGGTTCCCGGTCCGAACGGCGGCCTCGTCCTGGTCCGCACCGCGGCCAAGGGGGCCTGAGGTACCGATGAGCACTGTTGACATCCTTTCGCCTGCAGGCGAGAAGACCGGTAGCGTCGAGCTCCCCGCGGAGATCTTCGGCGTCGAGAAGATCAGCATCCCGCTGCTTCACCAGGTCGTCGTCGCGCAGAACGCCGCTGCCCGTCAGGGCACGCACAAGACCAAGCGTCGCGGTGAAGTCCGTGGTGGCGGCAAGAAGCCGTACCGCCAGAAGGGCACCGGCCGCGCCCGTCAGGGCTCGACCCGCGCCCCGCAGTTCGCCGGCGGTGGCGTCGTCCACGGCCCGCAGCCGCGTGACTACTCGCAGCGGACCCCGAAGAAGATGAAGGCCGCGGCCCTGCGCCACGCCCTCACCGACCGGGCCCGCCACAACCGGATCCACGTCGTCTCCGGCGTCATCGAGGGCGAGAGCCCGTCGACGAAGGCCGCCCGGACGCTGTTCGGCAAGATCTCGGAGCGCAAGAACCTGCTCCTGGTCGTCGACCGCGCCGACGAGGCCGCGTGGCTCTCCGCCCGTAACCTGCCCCAGGTCCACATCCTGGAGCCGGGCCAGCTGAACACGTACGACGTTCTCGTCTCGGACGACGTGGTCTTCACCCAGGCCGCTTTCGAGTCCTTCGTGTCTGGCCCCAAGGCCGCTGACACCGAAGGGAGCGAAGCCTGATGGCCACGCGTCACCCGAGCATCGCCTCGAAGGCCGCCAAGGCGGCCAAGGCCGCGCGCGTCGCGAAGGCGCGTCGCCACGAGGCCGAGGGCAAGAACACCGTCGTCACGCCGGCGAGCAAGGCGTTCACGGACCCCCGTGACATCCTGCTCAAGCCGGTCGTGTCCGAGAAGAGCTACGCGCTTCTCGACGAGGGCAAGTACACGTTCGTCGTGGACCCGAGCGCCAACAAGACCCAGATCAAGCAGGCCGTCCAGGCGGTCTTCTCGGTCAAGGTCACCGGCGTCAACACGATCAACCGCCAGGGCAAGCGCAAGCGGACCCGCACCGGCTTCGGCAAGCGTGCCGACAGCAAGCGCGCGATCGTGACCCTTGCCGAGGGCGACCGTATCGACATCTTCGGCGGTCCGACCGCGTAAGCGGGTCGGATCGTCCGATATCGGACGAGGACTGAGAAATGGGAATCCGCAAGTACAAGCCGACTACGCCGGGCCGCCGTGGCTCCAGCGTCGCCGACTTCGTCGAGGTCACGCGGTCCACGCCGGAGAAGTCGCTGGTCCGCCCGCTGCACAGCAAGGGCGGCCGTAACAACGCCGGTCGTGTGACCGTTCGCCACCAGGGTGGCGGACACAAGCGCGCCTACCGAGTGATCGACTTCCGTCGTCACGACAAGGACGGCGTGCCGGCGAAGGTCGCGCACATCGAGTACGACCCCAACCGCACCGCGCGCATCGCGCTGCTGCACTACGCGGACGGCGAGAAGCGCTACATCCTCGCCCCCCGCAACCTGTCGCAGGGCGACCGCGTCGAGAACGGTCCCGGGGCCGACATCAAGCCGGGCAACAACCTGGCGCTCCGCAACATCCCGGTCGGTACCACGATCCACGCGATCGAGCTCCGTCCCGGTGGCGGCGCCAAGTTCGCCCGCTCCGCCGGTGCCTCCGTGCAGCTGCTCGCGAAGGAGGGCCAGATGGCCCACCTCCGCATGCCCTCCGGTGAGATCCGCCTGGTCGACGTGCGCTGCCGCGCCACCGTCGGCGAGGTCGGCAACGCCGAGCAGAGCAACATCAACTGGGGTAAGGCCGGCCGTAAGCGCTGGCTGGGCGTTCGCCCGACCGTCCGCGGTGTGGCGATGAACCCGGTGGACCACCCGCACGGTGGTGGTGAGGGCAAGACCTCCGGTGGTCGCCACCCGGTCTCCCCGTGGGGTCAGAAGGAGGGTCGTACTCGTTCGCCGAAGAAGGCTTCGAACAAGTACATCGTCCGCCGCCGCAAGACGAACAAGAAGCGCTAGGAGCGGGTTTAGATGCCGCGCAGTCTCAAGAAGGGGCCCTTCGTCGACGACCACCTGATCAAGAAGGTGGACGCCCAGAACGAAGCGGGTTCCAAGAACGTCATCAAGACCTGGTCCCGTCGCTCGATGATCGTCCCGGCCATGCTCGGCCACACGATCGCGGTGCACAACGGCAAGACCCACATCCCGGTGTTCGTCACCGAGTCGATGGTCGGCCACAAGCTCGGCGAGTTCTCGCCGACGCGCACCTTCCGGGGTCACGTCAAGGACGACCGGAAGTCGAAGCGCCGCTAATCGCGGATCGCATTCAGACACGTAAGTAACTGAGAGGGACAACCATGGAAGCCAGGGCCCAGGCGCGGTACATCCGCGTTACGCCCATGAAGGCCCGCCGCGTGGTGGACCTTATCCGTGGCATGGACGCCACGGAGGCTCAGGCTGTTCTGCGATTCGCTCCGCAGGCAGCCTCCGTGCCCGTCGGCAAGGTGCTCGACAGCGCCATCGCCAACGCCGCGCACAACTACGACCACACCGACGCCGACAGCCTCTTCATCTCCGAGGCGTACGTCGACGAGGGCCCGACCCTGAAGCGGTTCCGGCCGCGCGCCCAGGGCCGTGCCTACCGGATCCGCAAGCGGACCAGCCACATCACCGTGGTCGTCAGCAGCAAGGAAGGAACCCGGTAATGGGCCAGAAGGTTAACCCGCATGGGTTCCGGCTCGGTGTCACCACGGACTTCAAGTCCCGGTGGTACGCCGACAAGCTGTACAAGGACTACGTCAAGGAAGACGTCGCCATCCGTCGGATGATGACGTCCGGCATGGAGCGCGCCGGCATCTCGAAGGTGGAGATCGAGCGCACCCGTGACCGTGTGCGTGTGGACATCCACACCGCTCGTCCGGGCATCGTCATCGGCCGCCGTGGCGCCGAGGCCGACCGCATCCGCGGTGACCTCGAGAAGCTCACGGGCAAGCAGGTCCAGCTGAACATCCTCGAGGTCAAGAACCCCGAGACCGACGCTCAGCTGGTTGCCCAGGCCGTCGCCGAGCAGCTCTCCTCCCGCGTCTCCTTCCGTCGCGCCATGCGTAAGAGCATGCAGTCGGCGATGAAGGCCGGCGCCAAGGGCATCAAGATCCAGTGCGGTGGCCGCCTCGGCGGCGCCGAGATGTCCCGCTCGGAGTTCTACCGCGAGGGCCGCGTGCCCCTGCACACGCTCCGCGCGAACGTGGACTACGGCTTCTTCGAGGCCAAGACGACCTTCGGCCGCATCGGTGTGAAGGTCTGGATCTACAAGGGCGATGTCAAGAACATCGCCGAGGTCCGCGCCGAGAACGCTGCCGCCCGTGCGGGTAACCGCCCGGCTCGCGGTGGCGGTGCCGACCGCCCGGCCCGTGGTGGCCGTGGTGGCGAGCGGCGCGGTCGTAAGCCGCAGCAGGCTGCCGGTGCCGAGGCCCCCAAGGCCGAGGCTCCCGCCGCCGCTCCGGCTGAGAGCACCGGAACGGAGGCCTGACCGTCATGCTGATCCCCCGTAGGGTCAAGCACCGCAAGCAGCACCACCCCAAGCGCCGTGGACAGGCCAAGGGCGGTACGACGGTTGCGTTCGGCGAGTACGGCATCCAGGCGCTGACCCCGGCGTACGTGACGAACCGCCAGATCGAGGCCGCTCGTATCGCGATGACCCGCCACATCAAGCGTGGCGGCAAGGTCTGGATCAACATCTACCCGGACCGCCCGCTCACGAAGAAGCCCGCCGAGACCCGCATGGGTTCCGGTAAGGGTTCCCCCGAGTGGTGGATCGCGAACGTGCACCCGGGTCGGGTCATGTTCGAGCTGTCCTACCCCAACGAGAAGATCGCCCGTGAGGCGCTGACTCGTGCGGCCCACAAGCTGCCGATGAAGTGCCGGATCGTCAAGCGCGAGGCAGGTGAAGCGTGATGTCGGCCGGTACCAAGGCGTCCGAGCTGCGCGAACTGGGTGACGAGGAGCTGCTGAACAAGCTCCGCGAAGCCAAGGAAGAGCTGTTCAACCTCCGCTTCCAGGCGGCGACTGGCCAGCTCGAGAACCACGGTCGGCTCAAGGCCGTCCGTAAGGACATCGCGCGGATCTACACCCTGATGCGTGAGCGCGAGCTGGGCATCGAGACGGTGGAGAGCGCCTGATGAGTGAGAACAACGTGACTGAGCAGACTGCAGAGGCCCGCGGCTTCCGCAAGACCCGTGAGGGTCTCGTCGTCAGCGACAAGATGGACAAGACCGTCGTCGTCGCCGTCGAGGACCGCGTCAAGCACGCGCTGTACGGCAAGGTCATCCGCCGTACCAACAAGCTCAAGGCGCACGACGAGCAGAACGCTGCCGGCGTCGGCGACCGGGTCCTCCTCGCGGAGACCCGCCCGCTGTCGGCGACCAAGCGCTGGCGCATCGTCGAGATCCTCGAGAAGGCCAAGTAATTCCTGCGGCCAACCCCGCAGGTCAGTTCCGCCAGGCTCGGCAGGGGTCCTCGTACTGAGGCCCCTGCCGGGAACCGGCAGACAAACAGGAGATAGACGTGATCCAGCAGGAGTCGCGACTGCGTGTCGCCGACAACACTGGTGCGAAGGAGATCCTTTGCATCCGTGTGCTCGGTGGCTCCGGTCGCCGCTACGCGGGCATCGGTGACGTCATCGTCGCCACCGTCAAGGACGCGATCCCCGGTGGCAACGTGAAGAAGGGTGACGTCGTCAAGGCGGTCATCGTTCGCACCGTCAAGGAGCGCCGCCGTCCGGACGGCTCGTACATCCGCTTCGACGAGAACGCCGCCGTCATTCTGAAGAACGACGGCGACCCTCGCGGCACCCGTATCTTCGGCCCCGTCGGCCGTGAGCTGCGCGAGAAGAAGTTCATGAAGATCATCTCGCTCGCGCCGGAGGTGCTGTAAGCATGAAGATCAAGAAGGGCGACCTGGTCCAGGTCATCACCGGTAAGGACAAGGGCAAGCAGGGCAAGGTCATCGCGGCCTTCCCCCGCGAGGACCGCGTCCTGGTCGAGGGTGTCAACCGGGTCAAGAAGCACACCAAGGCCGGCCCGACCGCTCGCGGTTCGCAGGCCGGCGGCATCGTCACGACCGAGGCCCCGATCCACGTCTCCAACGTCCAGCTGGTCGTGGAGAAGGACGGCAACAAGGTCGTCACGCGTGTCGGTTACCGCTTCGACGACGAGGGCAACAAGATCCGCGTTGCCAAGCGGACGGGTGAGGACATCTGATGGCGACCACCACCACTCCGCGTCTGAAGACGAAGTACCGCGAGGAGATCGCGGGCAAGCTGCGTGACGAGTTCAAGTACGAGAACGTCATGCAGATCCCCGGCCTCGTCAAGATCGTGGTCAACATGGGTGTGGGCGACGCCGCCCGCGACTCCAAGCTGATCGAGGGCGCCATCCGCGACCTCACCACGATCACCGGTCAGAAGCCGGCCGTCACCAAGGCCCGTAAGTCCATCGCGCAGTTCAAGCTGCGTGAGGGCCAGCCGATCGGTGCCCACGTCACGCTTCGTGGCGACCGCATGTGGGAGTTCCTGGACCGCACCCTGTCGCTCGCGCTGCCGCGCATCCGCGACTTCCGTGGTCTGTCTCCCAAGCAGTTCGACGGCCGTGGCAACTACACCTTCGGTCTCACCGAGCAGGTCATGTTCCACGAGATCGACCAGGACAAGATCGACCGCACCCGGGGTATGGACATCACCGTGGTGACCACGGCGACCAACGACGCTGAGGGCCGCGCGCTCCTTCGTCACCTCGGCTTCCCCTTCAAGGAGGCGTGAGCGAGATGGCGAAGAAGGCTCTGATTGCCAAGGCTGCTCGTAAGCCCAAGTTCGGTGTGCGTGCGTACACCCGCTGCCAGCGCTGCGGCCGTCCGCACTCCGTGTACCGCAAGTTCGGCCTGTGCCGCGTGTGCCTTCGTGAGATGGCTCACCGTGGCGAGCTGCCGGGCGTGACCAAGAGCTCCTGGTAATCCCGCTTTCAGGGATTCCCGAAGCTCTCGGTAAGTAAAGGGCTGTGTCAGGTGCCCACCCCTTCATGGCTTAGGCTAGGAGGGTTGGGCGCCTGGACGCCCATACGACTTACTACGCCGTAGGTCCACCGCACCGCACCCGCCTCGTCTCGGATCGAGGAGAGGGATGGGCACCTGGAAACCCCGGCGAGAGAGGCCGAAGGCCAATTCATGACCATGACTGATCCGATCGCAGACATGCTGACGCGTCTGCGGAATGCGAACTCGGCGTACCACGACTCCGTGACGATGCCGGCATCGAAGATCAAGTCTCACATCGCGGAGATCCTCCAGCAGGAGGGCTTCATCACGGGCTGGAAGGTCGAGGACGCCGAGGTCGGCAAGAACCTCGTCCTGGAGCTGAAGTTCGGCCCCAACCGTGAGCGCTCCATCGCGGGCATCAAGCGGATCTCCAAGCCCGGTCTCCGGGTGTACGCGAAGTCCACCAACCTGCCGAAGGTGCTCGGCGGCCTCGGCGTGGCGATCATCTCCACGTCGCACGGGCTCCTCACCGACAAGCAGGCCGGCAAGAAGGGCGTGGGTGGGGAAGTCCTCGCCTACGTCTGGTAGCGGAAGGGAACGGAGGAAACAGCTATGTCGCGCATTGGCAAGCTCCCCATCACGGTTCCCGCCGGCGTGGACGTCACCATCGACGGCCGTACGGTCGCGGTCAAGGGCCCCAAGGGCTCGCTGACCCACACCGTTGCCGCGCCGATCGACATCGCCAAGGGTGAGGACGGCGTTCTCAACGTCACCCGCCCCAACGACGAGCGTCAGAGCAAGGCCCTGCACGGCCTGTCCCGCACGCTGGTGGCGAACATGATCACCGGCGTGACCCAGGGTTACGTGAAGAAGCTCGAAATCAGCGGTGTCGGTTACCGAGTGACCGCCAAGGGTTCGAACCTGGAGTTCGCTCTCGGTTACAGCCACCCGATCCTGGTCGAGGCCCCCGAGGGCATCACCTTCAAGGTGGAGTCCCCGACCCGTTTCCAGGTCGAGGGCATCGACAAGCAGAAGGTCGGCGAGGTTGCGGCCAACATCCGCAAGCTGCGCAAGCCCGACCCGTACAAGGCCAAGGGTGTCAAGTACGAGGGCGAAGTCATCCGCCGCAAGGTCGGAAAGGCGGGTAAGTAAGCCATGGCATACGGACAGAAGATCCTCAAGGGCGACGCCTACAAGCGCGCCGCGATCAAGCGCCGCCACATCCGGATCCGCAAGTCGATCAACGGTACGGCGGAGCGTCCTCGCCTGGTCGTGACCCGCTCGAACCGCCACATCGTGGCCCAGGTGATCGACGACATCAAGGGTCACACCCTTGCGTCGGCGTCCACCCTGGACACCTCGATCCGCGGTGGCGAGGGCGACAAGTCCGCGCAGGCCAAGCAGGTCGGCGCCCTGGTCGCCGAGCGCGCCAAGGCCGCCGGTGTCGAGGCTGTCGTATTCGACCGTGGTGGCAACCAGTACGCGGGGCGCATCGCCGCCCTGGCGGACGCCGCCCGCGAAGCCGGGCTCAAGTTCTGAGCCGCTTGTAGCTAGCGGAAAGAGAGAGGTAATCCAATGGCTGGACCCCAGCGCCGCGGAAGCGGTGCCGGTGGCGGCGAGCGGCGGGACCGGAAGGGCCGTGACGGCGGCGCTGCTGCCGCCGAGAAGACCGCGTACGTTGAGCGCGTCGTCGCGATCAACCGCGTCGCCAAGGTTGTGAAGGGTGGTCGTCGCTTCAGCTTCACCGCGCTGGTCGTGGTGGGCGATGGTGACGGCACCGTGGGTGTCGGTTACGGCAAGGCCAAGGAGGTGCCGGCCGCCATCGCCAAGGGTGTTGAGGAGGCCAAGAAGCACTTCTTCAAGGTCCCCCGTATCCAGGGCACCATCCCGCACCCGATCACGGGTGAGAAGGCTGCCGGCGTCGTGCTGCTCAAGCCCGCGTCCCCCGGTACCGGCGTTATCGCCGGTGGCCCGGTGCGTGCGGTGCTCGAGTGCGCCGGTATCCACGACGTGCTGTCGAAGTCGCTCGGCTCGTCGAACGCGATCAACATCGTGCACGCGACCGTGGAGGCCCTGAAGGGCCTGCAGCGTCCCGAGGAGATCGCGGCTCGCCGTGGTCTGCCGCTCGAGGACGTCGCTCCCGCGGCTCTGCTGCGTGCGCGTGCCGGGGCTGGTGCTGCGTAATGGCTCAGCTCAAGATCACGCAGACGAAGTCGTACATCGGCAGCAAGCAGAACCACCGTGACACCCTGCGCTCCCTTGGTCTCAAGGGGATCAACACGCAGGTCGTCAAGGAGGATCGTCCCGAGTTCCGCGGCATGGTGCACACCGTCCGCCACCTCGTGACGGTCGAGGAGGTCGACTGATCATGGCGGAGAACAACCCGCTCAAGATCCACAACCTCCGTCCCGCCCCGGGCGCCAAGACCACCAAGACCCGTGTCGGTCGTGGTGAGGCGTCGAAGGGTAAGACGGCCGGTCGTGGTACCAAGGGTACGAAGGCCCGTTACCAGGTTCCGGAGCGCTTCGAGGGTGGGCAGATGCCCCTCCACATGCGTCTTCCGAAGCTGAAGGGCTTCAAGAACCCGTTCAAGACCGAGTTCCAGGTCGTGAACCTCGACAAGCTGGCCGCGCTGTACCCCGAGGGTGGCGAGGTCACCGTCGAGGGCCTCGTGGCCAAGGGCGCGGTTCGCAAGAACAGCCTCGTCAAGGTCCTCGGCCAGGGCGAGATCTCCGTGGCGCTGCAGGTGACGGTCGACGCCGTCTCCGGCTCCGCCAAGGAGAAGATCACCGCCGCCGGCGGTACCGTCACCGAGCTCGTCTGAACACAGCGGGCGTCTCGATGACTTGAGCGATCCCGACCGGGGATACCCCACAAATGGGGTATCCCCGGTTGGTCGTTCCTAGGGGGCAGTCTCGCCGGTAAGGTTGCCTGCACTGCCCACTTTCACAAGGTGCTTCCCATGGGGCACCTTGGGCGGCAGTCGACCGTTAGACATGTCGTTGTTCTTATTGGACCTTCAAGACCGTCACCCTTGACGCAGTAGCGCGGGGGTCGCAGGAGGCACCGTGCTCACCGCGTTCGCCCGGGCGTTCAAGACGCCCGACCTGCGCAAGAAGCTGCTCTTCACGCTCGGCATCATCGTGGTGTACCGGATCGGTACCCACGTTCCGATTCCGGGCGTCGACTACACAGCCGTCCAGCAGTGCGTGAAAGAGGCGTCTGCCAACCAGGGCCTGTTCGGTCTCGTCAACATGTTCAGCGGTGGCGCGCTGTTGCAGATCACCATCTTCGCGCTGGGCATCATGCCGTACATCACGGCGAGCATCATCCTCCAGCTGCTGACGGTGGTGATCCCGCGCCTGGAAGCCCTGAAGAAGGAGGGCCAGGCCGGTACGGCGAAGATCACGCAGTACACCCGTTACCTCACCGTGGCGCTGGCCATCCTCCAGGGCACCGGCCTGGTCGCCACCGCCCGCAGCGGCGCCCTGTTCCAGGGCTGCCAGGTCGCCGGCCAGATCGTCCCCGACCGTTCGATCTTCACCACGATCGTCATGGTGATCACCATGACCGCGGGCACGGCCGTCGTGATGTGGCTCGGTGAGCTCATCACCGACCGCGGCATCGGCAACGGCATGTCGATCCTGATGTTCATCTCGATCGCCGCGACCTTCCCGTCCGCGCTGTGGGCCATCAAGAAGCAGGGCACCCTGGCCGGCGGCTGGATCGAGTTCGGCACCGTCATCGCGGTCGGGCTCGTCATGGTCGGCCTGGTGGTCTTCGTCGAGCAGGCTCAGCGCCGCATTCCGGTCCAGTACGCGAAGCGGATGATCGGCCGCCGTTCCTACGGCGGTACGTCGACCTACATCCCGCTGAAGGTCAACCAGGCCGGTGTGATTCCCGTCATCTTCGCGTCGTCGCTGCTCTACATCCCGGCGCTGATCGCACAGTTCTCCAGTGGTACGTCGGGCTGGAAGACCTGGATCGAGGCCAACCTCGTCAAGGGTGACCACCCGATTTACATCAGCATGTACTTCTTGCTCATCGTTTTCTTCGCGTTCTTCTACGTGGCGATCTCCTTCAACCCCGAAGAAGTCGCCGACAACATGAAGAAGTATGGTGGCTTCATCCCGGGCATCCGGGCTGGCCGACCGACCGCTGAGTACCTGAGTTACGTGCTCAACCGGATCACCTGGCCGGGTTCGCTGTACCTGGGGTTGATCGCTCTCGTGCCGACGATGGCGTTGGTTGGGTTTGGGGCAAACCAGAACTTCCCGTTCGGCGGGACCAGCATCCTGATCATCGTGGGTGTCGGTCTCGAAACGGTGAAGCAGATCGAGAGCCAGCTCCAGCAGCGCAATTACGAAGGGTTCCTCCGCTGATGCGAATCGTCCTCGTCGGGCCGCCGGGTGCGGGCAAGGGAACGCAGGCCGCGTTCCTCGCCCAGAACCTCTCCATCCCGCACATCTCCACGGGCGACCTGTTCCGAGCCAACATCAGCCAGCAGACGGAACTCGGCAAACTCGCGAAGTCCTACATGGACGCGGGCAACCTGGTACCGGACGAGGTCACCATCGGTATGGCCAAGGACCGCATGGAGCAGTCCGACGCCGAGGGCGGTTTCCTGCTGGACGGCTTCCCGCGGAACGTGTCGCAGGCCGAGGCGCTGGACGAGATGCTGCACAGCGAGGGCATGAAGCTGGACGCGGTGCTGGACCTGGAGGTCCCCGAGGAGGAGGTCGTCAAGCGCATCGCCGGCCGCCGAATCTGCCGTAACGACTCCGCGCACGTCTTCCACGTGTCCTACAAGGCACCGAAGCAGGAAGGCGTCTGCGACGTCTGCGGCGGCGAGCTGTACCAGCGCGACGACGACTCCGAGGAGACCGTCCGCAAGCGCCTGGAGGTCTACCACACCCAGACCGAGCCGATCATCGACTACTACAAGGCCCAGGGCCTCGTGGTGACGATCTCGGCCCTCGGCAAGGTGGAGGACGTCACCGGGCGCGCGATGGAGGCGCTCAAGCGCGAGGACGACGCCGCCTAGGCGGTCGCCCCCTTCAGTACGTCGTGGCAGCCGCGGTTCCCTTGCCAGGGGGCCGCGGCTGCTGTGTGGGTGCACGTATGGTTGAAGGCACCCTTCCTGTCATCCGTCCCCTCCACGGTCCACGACCCCGGTCCAAGAAAGGCCCCCGCCGCCATGGTGCAGATCAAGACCCCCGAGCAGATCGCCAAGATGCGTGAGGCGGGGCTGGTCGTCGCCGCCATCCACGCGGCGACGCGAGAGGCCGCGGTGCCCGGGGCCACGACCAGGGACCTGGACCAGGTCGCCCGCAAGGTCCTCGCGGAGCACGACGCGAAGCCGAACTTCCTGGGGTACGGCGGCTTCCCCGCGACGATCTGCACCTCGGTGAACGAGGTCGTCGTCCACGGCATCCCGTCCGACGACGTCGTCCTGAAGGACGGCGACATCATCTCCATCGACTGCGGCGCGATCATCGACGGCTGGCACGGTGACGCGGCCTACACGGCCTTCGTGGGGTCGGGTCACGCTCCGGAGCTGGTCGAGCTCTCCCGGGTGACCGAGGAGTCGATGTGGGCCGGTATCGCGGCGATGAAGCAGGGCAACCGGCTCGTCGACGTCTCCCGGGCCATCGAGACGTACATCCGCCGGCAGCCGAAGCCGGGCGGTGGGCGGTACGGGATCATCGAGGACTACGGCGGGCACGGCATCGGTACGGAGATGCACATGGACCCGCATCTGCTGAACTACGTGGACCGGCGCCGGGGGAAGGGGCCGAAGCTGGTTCCGGGCTTCTGCCTGGCGATCGAGCCGATGGTGTCCCTGGGGACGCCGAAGACCGAGGTCCTGTCGGACGACTGGACGGTCATCACGACGGATGGCACCTGGTCGTCCCACTGGGAGCACTCGGTGGCGCTGACCGAGGAGGGGCCGCTGGTCCTCACGGCTCCCGACGGCGGCAAGGCCAGGCTTGCCGAGCACGGGATCACGGCGGCACCGGATCCTTTGGCCTGAGGGCGGACCCGGTCGCCGGTCGGAGGCAGGCGCAGCCGCTCGAAGCCTGTGAGGCGCCCTGGGCGCCGAGCCCGCGAGAGGGGCATCCGAAATGGGGTCCGAGGTCCTGTCGGACGACTGGACGGTCATCACGACGGATGGCACCTGGTCGTCCCACTGGGAGCACTCGGTGGCGCTGACCGAGGAGGGGCCGCTCGTCCTGACGTCTCCCGGCGGGGGCAGGGCGAAGCTCGCGGAGCACGGGGTCGTCGCCGCGCCGGACCCGTTGGCTTAATGATCTCTCTCGTGGGGCATCCTTCCTCAATTCGTCTTTCCGAGTGGCCTGACGTAGACTGACTCGTCGGCTCTCGTGTACCCGCATGCCTTCATGCGGTAGCGGGGGTCGATCAAGGTAGTCGATTCGAAGGGCGAAGCGTGGCCAAGAAGCAAGGTGCCATCGAGATCGAGGGCACTGTCGTCGAGTCTCTGCCGAACGCCATGTTCAAGGTCGAGCTCCAGAACGGCCACCAGGTCCTGGCACACATCAGCGGCAAGATGCGTATGCACTACATCCGCATCCTCCCTGACGACCGGGTCGTGGTGGAGCTGTCTCCGTACGACCTGACGCGTGGCCGGATCGTCTACCGGTACAAGTAGATCCCTCTGACTCGGAGAACCTCGATCCCATGAAGGTCAAGCCGAGCGTCAAGAAGATCTGCGACAAGTGCAGGGTGATCCGCCGTCACGGTCGGGTCATGGTCATTTGCGAGAACCCGCGCCACAAGCAGCGCCAGGGCTAGTCGTAAAGAGGCCTCACCCTCTGCCTTCGCAGAGACTTCGCGCGACGCGAGCTGATTACGTAAATACGCGGAACCCGGACATCGCACGGTGTCCGACACCCTCGGTTCGGAGGCCGAGGACCCGATTCGTACCTGGTACGGCGGTCGGGATCCGGTTCTGTGTCAGACCTCCGAAGATCAACTGGAGCCATTGAATGGCACGCGTTTCCGGTGTTGACATCCCGCGCGAAAAGCGCGTGGAGGTCGCCCTGACCTACGTGTTCGGCATCGGCCGGACCCTGTCCCAGCTGACGCTGGCCGAGACCGGCATCGACCCGAACACCCGCGTTCGCGACCTCTCCGAGGAGCAGCTCGTCGCGATTCGTGAGTACGTCGACAACAACATCAAGACCGAGGGTGACCTCCGTCGCGAGATCCAGGCCGACATCCGCCGCAAGGTCGAGATCGGTTGCTACCAGGGTCTCCGCCACCGCCGTGGTCTGCCCGTCCGCGGTCAGCGCACCAGCACGAACGCTCGTACCCGCAAGGGCCCGCGTCGCGCCATCGCCGGCAAGAAGAAGCCGGGCAAGAAGTAGTCCTCAGCGGACAACGCTTCATCAGCGGTCTTCGCTGTAGGACCGACCACCTCCCCGTAGGAGTAATAGATGCCCCCCAAGGGTCGTCAGGGCGCTGCCAAGAAGGTGCGCCGCAAGGAAAAGAAGAACGTCGCTCACGGTCACGCGCACATCAAGAGCACGTTCAACAACACGATCGTCTCGATCACGGACCCCTCGGGCAACGTGATCTCCTGGGCCTCCGCCGGCCACGTCGGCTTCAAGGGCTCGCGCAAGTCCACCCCCTTCGCCGCGCAGATGGCCGCCGAGTCGGCCGCCCGTCGCGCGCAGGAGCACGGCATGCGCAAGGTGGACGTGTTCGTCAAGGGCCCGGGTTCGGGTCGTGAGACCGCCATCCGTTCGCTTCAGGCGACCGGTCTCGAGGTCGGCTCCATCCAGGACGTCACCCCCACCCCGCACAACGGCTGCCGTCCGCCCAAGCGTCGCCGCGTCTGATCTTTCGGATCTCTGACGCAGGCCGCTTGGTCTGAGGTTTTCGGGCGGTATGGCTCTTCGGGGCCATATCGCCCGTACCCTTGTAACACCATCAGGGCGTCAAATAGCGGGCGCCCCTGACTGAAGGAACGCAACATGCTGATCGCTCAGCGTCCCTCGTTGACCGAAGAGGTCGTCGACGAGTTCCGCTCCCGGTTCGTGATCGAGCCGCTGGAGCCGGGCTTCGGCTACACCCTCGGCAACTCCCTCCGCCGGACCCTCCTCTCCTCGATCCCCGGCGCTGCTGTCACCAGCATCCGGATCGACGGCGTGCTGCACGAGTTCACCACCGTGCCGGGCGTCAAGGAGGACGTCACCGACCTGATCCTCAACATCAAGCAGCTGGTCGTCTCCTCGGAGCACGACGAGCCGGTCGTGATGTACCTGCGCAAGCAGGGCCCGGGTCTGGTCACCGCCGCCGACATCGCGCCCCCGGCCGGTGTCGAGGTGCACAACCCCGACCTCGTCCTCGCCACGCTCAACGGCAAGGGCAAGCTGGAGATGGAGCTCACGGTCGAGCGTGGCCGCGGTTACGTCTCCGCCGTGCAGAACAAGCAGGTGGGCCAGGAGATCGGCCGTATCCCGGTCGACTCCATCTACTCGCCGGTTCTGAAGGTCACGTACAAGGTCGAGGCCACGCGTGTCGAGCAGCGCACCGACTTCGACAAGCTGATCGTCGACGTCGAGACCAAGCAGGCGATGCGTCCGCGTGACGCCATGGCCTCCGCCGGTAAGACGCTGGTCGAGCTGTTCGGTCTCGCCCGCGAGCTGAACATCGACGCCGAGGGCATCGACATGGGCCCGTCCCCCACGGACGCCGCCCTGGCCGCCGATCTGGCGCTGCCGATCGAGGAGCTGGAGCTCACCGTTCGGTCGTACAACTGCCTCAAGCGCGAGGGCATCCACTCCGTGGGTGAGCTCGTGGCCCGTTCCGAGGCCGACCTGCTCGACATCCGTAACTTCGGTGCGAAGTCGATCGACGAGGTCAAGGCGAAGCTGGCCGGCATGGGCCTGGCCCTGAAGGACAGCCCGCCCGGATTCGACCCCACGGCCGCCGCCGACGCCTTCGGCGCCGACGACGACGCGGACGCGGGTTTCGTGGAGACCGAGCAGTACTGACCGTACTGACCGGTCGTTGCCGGTGAGCATCCGCTCATCGGGTTCCTGACCCCGGTACCTGATACGGCCGGGGCAGACACACAGGAGAAGAACCATGCCGAAGCCCACCAAGGGTGCCCGTATGGGCGGCAGTGCCGCGCACGAGAAGCTGCTCCTCGCGAACCTCGCGAAGTCGCTCTTCGAGCACGGCCGCATCACCACCACCGAGGCGAAGGCGCGCAAGCTGCGTCCGTACGCCGAGCGTCTGGTCACCAAGGCGAAGAAGGGCGACCTTCACAACCGCCGTCAGGTGCTCCAGGTGATCACGGACAAGAGCATCGTCCACACGCTCTTCACCGAGATCGGCCCGCGCTACGAGAACCGCCCCGGTGGCTACACCCGTATCACCAAGATCGGTAACCGCCGTGGCGACAACGCGCCCATGGCCGTCATCGAGCTGGTCGAGGCCCTGACGGTCGCCCAGGAGGCGACGGGCGAGGCCGAGGCCGCGACGAAGCGTGCCGCCAAGGACGCCGAGGCTGCTCCGGCTGCCGAGGAGACCAAGGTGGACGTGACCAAGGCCGACGAGGCCGAGGCTCCCGCCGAGGACGCCAAGGACGCGTAAGCGTCTGCCGGGTCCTGTTCGTTGGCGGCTGCGGCTTTGTCGTGGTTGCTCGCGCAGTTCCCCGCGCCCCTTAGGGGGCGCTCAGCGGGTCCGTTCCTTTCGAGGGGCGGGCCCGCCTTTGTGTTGCTGAGAGGATCTCTGTGTGAGTGACGAAGTAGAGCCCGGGTTCGTGCGGGTGCGCCTTGATCTTTCGTACGACGGGACCGAGTTCTCCGGGTGGGCCAAGCAGGCCGGGGGGCGGCGGACCGTTCAGGGGGAGATCGAGGACGCTCTGCGGACGGTCACGCGGTCCGGGGGTGTCACCTACGAGCTGACCGTGGCCGGGCGCACGGATGCCGGGGTGCACGCGCGGGGGCAGGTGGCCCATGTGGACCTGCCGGAGGCCGTGTGGCGGGAGCACCACGAGAAGCTGCTGAAGCGGCTCGCCGGGCGACTTCCCAGGGATGTGCGGGTGTGGGCGCTCAGGGAGGCTCCCAGTGGCTTCAACGCCCGTTTCTCGGCGGTCTGGCGGCGGTACGCGTACCGCGTCACCGACAACCCCGGCGGGGTCGACCCGCTGCTGCGCAACCACGTCCTCTGGCACGACTGGCCGCTCGACGTGGACGCCATGAACGAGGCCGCCCGCGGGCTGCTCGGGGAGCACGACTTCGCCGCGTACTGCAAGCGGCGGGAGGGTGCGACCACGATCCGTACGCTCCAGGAGCTCAGCCTGGAGAAGGGGGCCGACGGGATCATCACCGCCACCGTGCGGGCCGACGCCTTCTGCCACAACATGGTGCGCTCGCTCATCGGCGCGCTGCTGTTCGTGGGGGACGGGCACCGGGGGGCCGACTGGCCGGCCAAGGTGCTGGCGGCGGGCGTACGGGACTCCGCCGTGCACGTCGTACGGCCGCACGGGCTGACGTTGGAGGAAGTGGGCTACCCCGCGGACGCGTTGCTGGCCGCGCGGAACAAGGAGGCGCGGAACAGGCGGTCGCTGCCGGGGGCCGGCTGCTGCTGAGCCGGCCCCGGTGCGAGGAGGGCCCGGTTCGAGAAGGGCCCGGTGCCAGGAGGGCCGCGGGGCTACTGGTTCGCCGCGGCCGACGCCTGGGCCTCGCCGCGGCGCCGGATCTGGTTGAACGCGTACTCCGCCAGGCCGTCGCCGGCCGTGAAGACGGCGGTGTTCTTGTTCGTCACGTCCTTGCCGTCGGTGAAGCCGGTGACGGTGAAGTAGGCGTAACGGCCGTAGGAGTTGGCGGTCGTGTAGCAGATGGCGGAGTTGCAGAAGGCGCCCACGCCCTTGCCGGACAGGGAGGTGATCACGCTCTTCTTGTCCCACTGGCTCTTGGCCTTCGTCGCCTGCGCCGCGGTGTCGAAGAGCGCGACGCCGACCGTCCCCGCGATGCCGTCCTCGGCGTACGTGACGCGCATCAGGCGGGTGCAGTCGTTGGCGGTGAGGATCTTGGGGAGCGTGCCCTTGGTGGCCGAGGCGCAGTTCCCGGTGTCCGCCGACGCGCCCTTCTTGTAGACGGCCGAGCCCAGGGAGAGCTGGGTGTTCGGGAACAGGATCGCCGGGCCGATCGGGGCCTTGTCCTTGGTCTTGCTGGAGACGAAGTCCTTCGGGTCCAGCGGGGGCGGGGCGCTGGTCGGCGCGAAGGACGGCGCGGCGGTGCCGGAGGCGCTCGGGATGCCGCCGGCGGGCAGCGAGGACGGCTTCTCCGACCCCTTGTCGCCGTTCGCGGAGACCACGGCCATCGCCACGGCCGAACCGATCGCGATCGTGGCGAGCGCGCCGCCGCCGATGAACAGCAGTCGGCGCCGTTTGTTGCGGGTCTCGGACGCCTCGGCGAGCGCGGCCCAGTCCGGTGTCCCGTCGTCGCCGCTGCTGCCCCACGGCTGCTGCTGGGAATGCGATTTCCAGGGATCCCACTGGGACTGGGGTCCCTGCTGCTGCCCATAGCTCATGGGCCGCATCTTAGAGGGCCGAGCGGTGTGCCGGTCCGCCCCAAGAGGCTCTGGAACCCCTACCGTTCGGTCGGTGAACGAGCGCAAAAGCGACATCTCCGGGTGGTTGGTGCGAAGGGCGAGCGGGCATCTGTGGGTGGCGCTGGTGGCCGTGCTGGGAGCGACGGCGGCGCGCACGGCCCGGCTGACCTCGGACGGGGGCATGGACAACGCGATCGTCGTGCGGGCGGCCCGGACCTGGCTGGCCGGGGGATCGCCGTATGACGATCCACACTTCCTCTACCTTCCGGGCGCGGTGCTCGCGGCGGTCCCGCAGGCCCTGCTGCCGGGGCTCGTGCTGAGAGTGGCGGTGCCGCTGGTGGTGACCGGCTGCCTGGTCGGCGGCTGGATGTGCGCGCTGCGGCTGTACGGCGTTCCGCGGGGCAGTCGTTTCGCCGTGCTGGGGCTAGCCGCGCTCGCCGTGGGCTTCGCGCCCTTCGGTCATCTGGTGCTGCTGGGGAACTGGACGGCGACGGCGGCCCTGGCGCTGCCCCTGGCCCTGCTGCTGGCCGGACGGGGGCGGTGGGTCGCCGCGGGGGCCGTGATCGGTGCCGCGATCGCGCTGAAGCCGCTGCTCGCCCCCATGGCGCTGCTGTTCCTCTTCGCGCGGCAGTGGCGGGGGCTGGCCGTCCTGGTCCTGCTCCCGGCGCTGGTCTCCGCCGCGGCCGCGCTTCTGCTGCCCGACCCGGCTGGCTTCTTCACCCGGACCCTGCCGTTCCTGCTGCGCGGCGACGACAGTTTCGTACGGCTGTATGAGGCCTCTCCGGCGGCGGTGCTGCCGCGGCTGGGGGTGGATCCGGCACTGGCCGGGGCGCTGGCGGTGGCGGCGGCCGGGACCGGGGTGATCTGCGCGTCTCTGCGCTGGCGCCGGGCCGACGCCGGGCCGCTGCGGACGGCCGAGACGGCGGCGACCGTGATGCTCTCGGCGTTCCTGGTCTCCCGGCCGTCGTACGACCACTACCTGCTGGTCGTCGTGCCGCTGCTGCTGGCCGGGCTGCCGTGCGCCGGGTCGGTGGCCCGGACCCCGTGGTTCTGGCTGGCCCTGGTGCCGCAGGTCCCGGGGCTGACCTGGCCCTATCTGGAGACCTTGCAGCGGCGGGCCTTCAAGGACGCCTGCACGCTGTGTGTGCTGGCTCTCACGGTCGTGCGGCACGGCCGGGAACGGCGTCGGGTGCCCGTAGGGTCAAGGGAGCCGACGGCAGTGACCTCGTTTTGACCCGTACGGGGGCATCCCGGTATCCTGCTTCTTCGTTGTGTATTGGCTCGCTCGTTCTCACGCGAGAGGCCTTTACCTAGGTTCCCTGGAGCAGTTACCAGTGGGCGGCATACGGGGCAGCGTTCCCGGCATTGTCGTCCCCAGCTGCACGATCGCTTCAGTGATGCCATGTGTCAGCACCCATCCACTGAAGAAGAAGGCTGCGAAGTGCGTACGTACAGCCCCAAGCCCGGCGATGTGACTCGCCAGTGGTACGTCATTGACGCTCAGGACATCGTCCTGGGCCGTCTGGCTACCACTGCCGCGAACCTCCTCCGTGGCAAGCACAAGCCGACCTATGCCCCGCACATGGACATGGGCGACTTCGTCATCATCATCAACGCCGACAAGGTTCACCTGTCCGGCAACAAGAAGACCCAGAAGCTGGCGTACCGCCACTCCGGTTACCCGGGTGGTCTGCGCTCCGTCCGCTACGACGAGCTGCTGGCGAAGAACCCCGAGAAGGCCGTCGAGAAGGCCATCAAGGGCATGATCCCCAAGAACAGCCTGGGCCGTCAGATGATCAGCAAGCTGAAGGTCTACTCGGGCGACCAGCACCCGCACGCTGCCCAGCAGCCGGTGCCGTTCGAGATCACCCAGGTCGCGCAGTAAGTCCGGCCACCCCCTAAGACTGAACAGAATCTGAGGAGCATCGTGGCCGAGACCACCACCGAGCAGCCGGTCGAAGAGACCGAGACCGAGCTCGTCGACATCGACAGCTACACCACCGAGTCCGAGGTCCCCGTCGAGGGTGAGTACACCTCGGAGTCGCTGGCGTCCCGCTTCGGCGACCCGCAGCCGGCCGCCGGCCTGGGCCGTCGCAAGAACGCCATCGCCCGCGTCCGGATCGTCCCGGGCACCGGCAAGTGGAAGATCAACGGTCGCACCCTCGAGGACTACTTCCCGAACAAGGTGCACCAGCAGGAAGTCAACGAGCCCTTCAAGGTGCTCGAGCTCGAGGGCCGCTACGACGTCATCGCCCGCATCGCGGGTGGCGGTGTCTCCGGTCAGGCCGGTGCCCTGCGCCTCGGCGTGGCCCGCGCGCTGAACGAGGCCGACGTGGACAACAACCGCGGCGCCCTCAAGAAGGCCGGCTTCCTCCGCCGCGACGACCGTGCGGTCGAGCGCAAGAAGGCCGGTCTCAAGAAGGCCCGCAAGGCCCCGCAGTACAGCAAGCGTTAAGCTTCGCTGCCTGCTTCGTACTCGCCGTACGCAGTACGTTCGAACGCCCCGGCGGCACGCCACAGTGCTGTCGGGGCGTTCGTTTATCGCCGTGGGGGGCGTATAACGGCACAAGGCGCTCAAAGGCTTGTGTGATCGGATGGCCGCTGTCCGGCGTTAGCCGCCTTACTGAACTATCCGGCGTTAGCCGCTTTACTGAACTGACGCTTCCTCAGGAGGACAAGTGGGACGACTCTTCGGCACGGACGGCGTGCGCGGTGTCGCCAACGCGGATCTGACGGCTGAGATGGCACTCGGTCTCTCCGTCGCCGCGGCGCACGTGCTCGCCGAGGCGGGCACCTTCGAGGGCCACAGGCCGACCGCCGTGGTCGGACGGGACCCGCGCGCGTCCGGGGAGTTCCTGGAGGCCGCCGTGGTCGCCGGCCTCGCCAGCGCGGGTGTCGACGTCCTGCGGGTGGGCGTGCTGCCCACGCCCGCGGTGGCCTTCCTGACCGCGGAACTCGGTGCCGACCTCGGAGTCATGCTCTCCGCCAGCCACAACGCCATGCCCGACAACGGCATCAAGTTCCTCTCGCGCGGCGGGCACAAGCTCGACGACGAGCTGGAGGAGCGGATCGAGTCGGTCTACGAGGAGCACCGCACCGGGGCGCCGTGGGACCGGCCGACCGGAGCGGGTGTCGGGCGGGTCCGTGACGACGAGTCGGGTGTCGAGCGCTACGTCACCCACCTCGTCGGTGTCCTGCCGAACCGGCTCGACGGGCTGAAGATCGTCCTGGACGAGGCGCACGGCGCCGCCTCCGGGGCGTCCCCCGAGGCGTTCTCGCGGGCCGGGGCCGAGGTCGTCACGATCGGGGCCGAGCCGAACGGGCTCAACATCAACGAGGGCTGCGGGTCGACCCACCTCGACCTGCTCAAGGCCGCGGTCGTCGAGCACGGGGCGGACTTCGGCATCGCGCACGACGGGGACGCGGACCGGTGCCTGGCCGTCGACCACACCGGTGCGGAGGTCGACGGCGACCAGATCATGGCCGTCCTCGCGCTGGCGATGCGGGACCGGGGGGTGCTGCGGGAGGGCACCGTCGTCGCGACCGTGATGTCCAACCTCGGGTTCAAGCTGGCGCTGGAGCGGGAGGGGCTGCGGCTCGTCCAGACGGCGGTCGGTGACCGGTATGTCCTGGAGGAGATGAAGGAGCACGGCTACTCCCTGGGCGGGGAGCAGTCCGGGCACGTCATCATCCTCGATCACGCGACCACGGGTGACGGCACGCTGACCGGGCTGCTGCTGGCCGCCCGGGTCGCGGAGAGCGGGCGCTCGCTGCGGGAACTGGCCTCCGTGATGGAGCGGTTGCCGCAGGTGCTGATCAATGTGCCGGACGTGGATCGTGCGCGGGTCCGTACGTCGGCCGAGCTGGCCGCGGCCGTCGCCGACGCGGAGCGGGAACTCGGTGAGACGGGGCGGGTGCTGCTCCGGCCCTCCGGGACCGAGCCGTTGGTGCGGGTGATGGTCGAGGCGGCGGATATTGATCAGGCTCGGTCTGTGGCGGGGCGGTTGGCGGATGCGGTGAAGTCGGCGCTGGGGTGATTTTGCGGGTTCGGGGTGGGGGGTTCTATGCGTTGCGAGGTGCGGGTTTTTCGTGGCTGGTCGCGCTCACGCGGCGGTAGCCGCATATCGAGTACAGCCCCGCGCCCCTGGGTGGGTTGCGGTACCGCCCGTTCTAAGCGGCTGTGCGCTTTCGTTGAGTTGACCAGAGCCATTTCTGGAGGGCCAGGGTGAGGGTGCCGGCCAGGATGATGCCGAGCAGGTTCAGCAGGAGCTGTTCCGTGGAGCGCCAGGCCTGGTTGGTGTCGCTGTAGATCATGGCCACGGCGGCGTTGGCGGCCGCCGGGACCGTGGTGACCGAGATGGCGACGCCCACCAGGGCACCGGACTTGGCCGAGGTCAGGGAGAGGGTGCCGGCGGCTCCGGCGAGGACGGCGACGACGAACGAGAACCAGTCGGGCGCGTAGATGAAGCCGGTGTTGGGGCGGTCGGCCTCCAGGCGGGCCTCGGTGAACAGGCCGACGGAGTCCATGAAGAGACTGAAGCCGACCGTCACGAGCATCGCCACCGCGAAGCCCACCAGCAGGGCGATCAGCGAGCGCAGGGCGAGGCGCGGGGCCCGTTGCACCATGGCCGTGCAGATACCGGCCAGGGGGCCGAACTCCGGGCCGACCGCCATCGCGCCGACGATGAGGATCGCGTTGTCGAGGACGACACCGCAGGCCGCGATCATCGTCGCCAGCGTGATGAACGCGATGTAGGTGACGGAGAGGGTCGACTCCTCGTGGGTCGCCTCCGTCAGGTGCTCCCACAGGACCGCGTCCGCGCCCTCGCCGGGGGCGTCGTCCTCCGCCTGTGAGGCCCGCTTGGACAGCGACAGGTCGATGTTCTCCACGGCGATGGAGCCGCAGTCTTCGAGCCCCAACTCCTGGAGCCCGGAGAGCAGTTCGTCACCCGCCTCCCGGGCCACGTCGCACATCACCACGTCCCCCGCCGGGTCGCGGGCGGCGCCCGCCATCACGACGAGGTGGGTGGTGCCGACCGTGTTCTCGATCAGGTCGACCACGGCGTCGGTCTTGTCGGCCGGGGTGATCAGGCGGAGGTGCAGCATGCGCCTATCTAACAGGCCCGGACCGGGCCCGTGTCACGCGGTCACAGCTTGCGCAGGCTCAGGCGCTGGACCTTGTGGTCCGAGCCCTTGCGGATGATGAGGGTGGCTCGGCCCCGGGTGGGGGCGATGTTCTCGATCAGGTTGGGTTTGTTGATGGTCCGCCACTGGGTGCGGGCGTAGTCGATGGCCTCCTCCTCGGACACCTGGGTGTACTTGCGGAAGTACGAGTTCGGGTCCTGGAAGGCGGTCTGGCGCAGCTTCTTGAAGCGGTTGAGGTACCAGCGTTCTACGTCCTCGGGGCTGGCGTCGATGTACACGCTGAAGTCGAAGTAGTCGGCGAGGCCGACGCGGGTGCGGCCGTCCTTGCCGGGGAGGGCGGGCTGGAGGACGTTCAGGCCCTCGACGATCAGGATGTCCGGGCGGCGGACGACGAGCTTCTCGTCGGGGACGATGTCGTAGATGAGGTGGGAGTAGATGGGGGCCGTCACCTCGTCCTTGCCCGCCTTGATGTCGGCGACGAAGCGCGTCAGGGCCCGGCGGTCGTACGACTCGGGGAAGCCCTTGCGGGACATCAGGCCGCGGGCCTGGAGCTCCTTGGTGGGGAGCAGGAAGCCGTCGGTCGTCACCCGCTCGACGCGCGGGTGCTCGGGCCAGCGGGACAGCAGGGCCTGGAGGAGGCGGGCGACGGTGGACTTGCCGCCGGCGACCGAACCGGCGACCCCTATGACGAAGGGGGTGCCCGACTGGGCGCCCTGCTCGCCGAGGAAGGTGTTGAGCGCGCTTCTGAGGCCGTCGGTGGCGCCGACGTAGAGATTGAGGAGCCGGGACAGCGGGAGGTAGATGTCCCGGACCTCGTCGAGGTCGATGACATCACCGAGGCCGCGCAGCTGTTCGACTTCCTCGGCGGTGAGCGGCAGCGGCGTCTTGTCGCGCAGCGCACTCCACTCGGAGCGGGTGAGGTCGACGTAGGGAGTCGCCTCCGGCTTGTGCCGGTGGGCGCTCCGGGGCATCGAGGAGACCGGAGAGATCACAGTCCATTGTTAACGGAGTTTGAACGGGATGGTGGGTGGGGTCCGTCACGCGGGGGCCGGGGCGGCCACGGCGGCCGGGGCGGTTTCGGCGGGGGCGTGCGGTCTTTCGGAACGAGGACTCGTACGGGGGTGGGAATTTCCGATATCGGGCACGCGGGAGCACTTTCGGGCCGGGATTCGTGCGTAGGCTGCGGGCCATGTGCGGAATCGTGGGATACGTGGGGTCGCAGTCGGCGCTCGATGTCGTGATGGCCGGACTGAAGCGACTGGAGTACCGGGGGTACGACTCGGCGGGTGTCGCCGTCCTGGCGGACGGGGGGCTGGCCTCGGGGAAGAAGGCCGGCAAGCTCGTCAATCTGGAGAAGGAGCTGACGGAGCGGCCGCTGCCGACGGGGAGTACCGGGATCGGGCATACGCGGTGGGCCACGCACGGAGGGCCGACGGACGCGAACGCCCATCCGCATCTCGACAACGCGGGGCGGGTCGCCGTCGTGCACAACGGGATCATCGAGAACTTCGCCCTGCTGAGGGCCGAGCTGGCGGAGCGGGGGCACGACCTGGCCTCCGAGACCGACACCGAGGTGGTCGCCCATCTGCTCGCCGAGGAGTTCTCCGCGTGCGCCGACCTGGCCGAGTCGATGCGGCTGGTGTGCCGGCGGCTGGAGGGCGCGTTCACGCTGGTCGCGGTGCATGCGGACGAGCCCGATGTGGTGGTGGGGGCGCGGCGGAACTCGCCGCTCGTGGTGGGCGTTGGAGAGGGTGAGTCCTTTCTCGCCTCGGATGTCGCCGCGTTCATCGCCCACACGCGGTCGGCGATCGAGCTGGGCCAGGACCAGGTGGTGGAGCTGCGCCGGGACGGGGTGACGGTGACCGGCTTCGACGGCTCTCCGGCCGACGTGCGCTCGTATCACGTCGACTGGGACGCGTCGGCCGCGGAAAAGGGGGGTTATGACTACTTCATGCTCAAGGAGATCGCCGAGCAGCCCAAGGCTGTCGCCGATACCCTGCTGGGCCGCATCGACGCGTCCGGTTCGCTGACGCTGGACGAGGTCAGGATCTCGGCGGGTGAGTTGCGCGAGGTCGACAAGGTCGTCATCGTCGCCTGCGGTACGGCCTTCCACGCCGGGTTGATCGCCAAGTACGCCATCGAGCACTGGACGCGTATCCCGTGCGAGGTGGAGTTGGCGAGTGAGTTCCGGTACCGGGATCCGATTCTGGATGCGCGGTCTCTGGTGATCGCCATCTCGCAGTCCGGCGAGACCATGGACACGCTGATGGCGCTACGGCACGCCCGGGAGCAGGGCTCCAAGGTGCTGGCCATCTGCAACACCAACGGGTCGACGATCCCCAGGGAATCGGATGCGGTGCTGTACACGCATGCGGGGCCGGAGGTCGCGGTGGCGTCGACCAAGGCGTTCCTGACGCAGCTGGTCGCCTGTTACCTCGTCGCGCTGTATCTGGGGCAGGTCCGCGGGACCAAGTGGGGCGACGAGATCGGGGCCGTGATCCGGGATCTGTCGCAGATCTCCGGTGAGGTCGAGCGGGTGCTGGAGACGATGGAACCGGTGCGGGAGCTGGCGCGGTCGCTGGCCGACAAGGGCACGGTGCTTTTCCTCGGGCGGCACGTCGGGTATCCGGTGGCGCTGGAAGGGGCTCTGAAGCTGAAGGAGCTCGCTTATATGCACGCGGAGGGGTTCGCGGCGGGTGAGCTGAAGCACGGGCCGATCGCCCTGATCGAGGACGATCTGCCGGTGGTGGTCGTCGTGCCCTCGCCTCGGGGGCGGTCCGTGCTGCACGACAAGATCGTGTCCAACATCCAGGAGATCCGGGCGAGGGGTGCGCGGACCATCGTGATCGCGGAGGAGGGGGATGAGGCGGTGGTGCCGTACGCGGACCATCTGATCCGGATCCCGGTGACTCCGACCTTGTTGCAGCCGCTGGTGGCGACGGTGCCGTTGCAGGTGTTCGCCTGTGAGCTGGCCACGGCTCGGGGGAACGAGGTGGATCAGCCTCGGAACCTGGCGAAGTCAGTGACGGTGGAGTAGGGCGTCCGTCGGCGGGGCGTCAGCCGGTGGAGGTGTCAGCCGGCGGGAGCGTCAGTCGGCGGGGGTGAAGGCTTCTCCGTTCGTGAGGACGGGGACGGTGGGGGAGGCGTCGAGCTCGGCGGCCACCGCCACGTCCTCGGGGAAGCCACCCTCGATCAGCTCGCGGCCGGAGGCGCAGGTGGTGATGGCCGCGTTGAGGTCTTCGGTGTGGCGGAAGGCTGTCGCGGCGGTGGCGGCCTCGGGGGAGAGCGTGTCTTCGGAGCGCTGGTGCGGGGTGAGTGCTTGTGCGCGTGCGAGTGCGTTGATCACGGCTCCTGCGCCGAGCAGGTCCTCCAGGGCGGGGCGGAGGCTGCCGTCCGGCCAGCGTTCACCTGCGGCGATGACGGCGACGGGGCGGTCCGGGGTGCCGTAGCCCTGGGCCGCCAACCAGTTCCCTACGGCTGTCGCGTTGCGGAGGGACGCGGCGATCACGGGGATCTTGCCGTCCGCGGCGGCGGAGATCGCCGAGCCGTTGGGGGAGGGGAGCACCAGGCGTGGGGTGAAGGGGGCGGTGCGTAGGGCTGCGGGGGAGAGGGACCAGGGGGAGGCGGGGGTGGCTTGTCTCCGGCCGACCGCCAGGTCCGCGGCGTGCTGGTCGGCGTAGGCGGGGGCGGTGTCGTCTCGCCAGGGGTACGGGTAGACGTGGGTGCCTGCTTCTACGGCGACCGTGACGGACGTGGTGAAGGAGAGGACGTCCACGACGACGAGGGCGTGGGCGGCGGGGGCGAGGCGGGTGGCGCCGGTGGGGCCCCAGTCGAAACGGGTGCTGTGGGCTGTTTGTAGGTGCGCGTTGGTCATCGGGGGTGGGGGGACTTCAGGGCGTTGATGAAGGTGGTGAAGGCGGGGGTGGGGAAGGTCAGGGTTCCGTACGTGGGGGCTTTGGAGTCCCGGACGGATATGTGGGCGGGGGAGTTGGCGATCTCCACGCACTCGTTGCCGTCGTCGGGGCCTGAGTGCGATGACTTGCGCCAGTTGTCGGGCGTGTCCATGGGGTGTCTCACAGCTCTTTCGCCAGCCGGTTGATGAAGTCGCGCGACCGTACAGGGTCGAGTGATGCGGCTTCCACCTTACGAAAGCGAGTTCGGAAGGCGCTCACCTGTGCTTCGGAGTCGATGAAAGCGGAGCCTTGCGGTACATCGCGCACGACGGTGTCCAGTTTGGGCACGGGGCCACCCACGTAGGTCATGGTGCTGGCGGCTCTGGCGAAGCCGTCCAGGTCGAATGGGATGACTCGCAGGGTGACGTTGTCCTTGTCGGACAGCTCCAGGAGCTTGCTCAGTTGGGCCCGGGCGGTCGCGCGGTCGCTGACCCTGATGCGGAGGGCTGCCTCGTGGATCACCAACTCGTAGGGCACGGTGATGTCCTGGCCTGCCATGCGGTGACGTACACGCAACTCCAGCTCTTCAGGGGCGAGTTCGGGCACTCGGCCAGAGAAGACTGCGCGCGCGTAGTCCTCCGTTTGCAGGAGGCCCGGCACGTAGAGAACTGCGACGTCGCGTCGGAAGGCGGAGTGGTGGTTCAGCTCGGAGAGGTCCAGGAACGAGGTGGGCAGTTGCCCCCGGAACTCCTCCCACCAGCCCCGTGTCCGGTCGGTGGCCATCGCGACCAGGGCGTCGATGAACTCGCCGTCCGTGCAGGCGTAGTGAGATGCGAGGCGGCGGAGGCGCTTCTCGCTCACTCCCGCCAGGGCGGACTCGATGTGAGTGATCTGAGCGGGGCTCACGCCGAGCAACGCGGCTGCCTGCCGGGCGGTGAGTCCTGCTGCCTCGCGGAGTCTGCGCAGTTCAGTGGCCAGACGCATCTGGCGTGCCGTTGGTTCGCGCCTCAAGGCTCTCGACTGCTCCTAGGTTCAACGCGCCGACAGGCGCGACTCGTTCAGCGTCAGATTACGCGATCGGCTTGCTGAATCTCTAGATTTAGATCTACCGTCAGTGATGCGACGCACACGCTGCGGAACGCCGGGACTCCGGAAGCGCACCGCCCCGTCCTGCCATGACGGCTGCGGCAATGCCACCGCCCTGTCGGCCGCAACCTCCCCTCACCTGAACGGAGTTCACGCATGCCCGAAAGTGAAAGCGCGCCCTGGGAGTACTCGCTCTACATCCCGAACGACCCCAGAGCCGTCACCGTCAGTCGCCGTACTCTCCGGCTCATCCTCACGATGCACGGCCTGATCCGCCTCGTCGACCTCGCGGAGCTGCTCGCCGCCGAGCTGGTCTCCAACGCCGTACGGCATACGAAGGGGCCGGCTGCCCTGCGGGTGTCCTGGTCGGCGGGGGTGTTGCGGATCGGGGCGTGGGACGCGGATCCCGAACCGCCCGAACCTCCCCGGGTGTTGGAGCAGATCACCGAGTGGGAGGAGGGGCGGGGGCTGGCGCTCGTGCGGGCCTGTGCGGATCTGTGGGGGTGGCATCCGTTGGCGAGGCATGGCAACAGGGGGAAGTTCGTGTGGTGTGAGTTGGGCGCGGCCTGAAGGGGTGCTATCAGCTCCCGGAGGCAGGTGCCGTCGTCTCGACCGGGTCGCCGGGTTGCCAGGCGCCCGAACTCCACTCCGGTGTGGGCGACGGCCGGGGCGGGGCGGGCGGTGGTGTCGGACCGCGGTTGGGGTTCTGCGGGGCGGTGTCGGATCCCCCACTCGACCTATCCGCCGGCGTACCGGAACCGCCAGAACCAGTTGAACCGCCGGCACTGCCTGCCGTGGGCGGTGAAGGCTTCGGCTGCCGTGGGGTTGAGGGCTCCGACGTTGTCGGCGATTTGGATGCCGGAGCGGGTTCGCGCGGCGAAGCTGTCGGCGACGGCTTGTCGCCGACAGCGCTTGTCGAAAGGGCTGCGGAAGCTGTCGGCGATAGCCTCGTCTCTCTGGGCTCGGCGTTGTCAGCGGTCGAGCATCCGATCAGGCACAGGGAGGCAAGAAGCGCCGCCATTCCTTGGGATGCTAGCCGCACGTGATGGACGTCCGAATTTCTGCTCATTTTTAGTTTCGCTTGCCCCTCGTCACGCCTCCACCACACCAATGGACTCGAACGACGGGTCACCTTCGATCACTAGCACGTCGAGTTCCCCACGCAGCGCTGCCCAGAGGAAGTCTGTGAACGACATGGGCAGGTGGACCCACTGGCCCATGTCCACGACTACCGACCAATCTCTTTCGTCGGGTTCTGTCGCTATCGGAGGTGCCAGGAAGACATGATTTCCGGACGTCGATCTGGCGATTGGAATGCACCCGCCCGGTGTCGGATAAACAGGGTAAGGGTACATATCTGGATTATCCTGAGACAACTCTGAGTATGCGTAGGATGCGTGCTCCCACAACATTTCGAGATGCAGCCCATCATTACCCCCTGCCGCCCTTGGGTGGAAGAGGTAGAGTTGATTGTTCAGACAGCCGGGTCCGTATGTGGTTACGAATTTTTTGTAATCGTCCGGTAGGGTCAATGCGATTCGACTCTCCAGGGAATGCCAGTCGCGATCTGTATCGCCATTGACCACCGGTCGGCCTAGGATTTCACGGAATTGAGAGATTTCCACCAGATGACCTTTCAGAGCAGGAATATCCACCGGATGATTGATTGTAGACGGTGCAGTTGAGGCGATACCCGTCATCCCCGGCGGCGCGCATCCTGATCTCGGTGGGAATCGCCGGGTCCGTGCCGCCATAGACAGGTAGAACGCCTAGTGCAACGTGCTCTCCCGATTTCACCGCTCGCGTGACGTCGTTCTCCAGCGATCGCATGTGAGGGGAGTTCACAGGGGTTTGGTAGCCCGCCACGAAGTTGCGGAGTGTGTCGTTGGCGCCCCCCATCTGGTTGCCGATCAAGTGCAGGGCTGCCCGGTTGCCAACTGGCAGCTGCTCGTATCCAGCGGGCTTCCATTTCGGGTCCAAACGCCACGGTCGCAGGTCGTATGAGTCGATGTAGGCGACCGCTCCGGTAGCCCGGCAGTTGTCGGGGCCAGATCCGAAACGCGTCATCGGAGCGTAGTAGAAGGATGGGTCAGTGGACGGAAGGTCTCGTGTGCACGCATTCCGGGTGCGCTTGGCGTTCGGGTCAGCCCCGGAGGAGCCGTAGCCGAGGTCTGGATCAGTGTCGTGGTCCGGGAACAGGTCGTGGAGCGCGTCGAGGCTCGTGCTGTCGTCCGGCTCGTACGGGGAGTTGTAGTCGCTCGCCACTTGTGTGATTACGGTGCGCAGGTTGACGACGACGGCGTGGTCAAGTGAGCGTTGCTGTATCCGTACCGCATCCACCCGAGGCTTCGGCGCAGGCCGTGTGGGGGCCGGTACGGGGTTCTTGCCGCTGTTGGGGTTCTGGGGGATGCGGGGCTTGGGCGGAGTGGTGGTGCCCGTGCGTCCTGTGCCGCCGCTGCCGCGAGTTGTGGTTCCGCCGCGGTAGGTGGTGGAGGTGCCGCAGCCGTGGGTGCAGCCGCGATAGGTGGTGCCTGTGCGGCCGGTGCCGGTTCCGGATGTGGGCGGTCTGGTCGATCGGGTACGAGCGAGACCGCAGCCGGTGGAGCTGCACATGTCGCTGCGCGGATCGCGGTACCTGGTCGATGGTCCGGAACGCTTGCCCTTCTTGGACGACTTCTTGGGTGTTTTGCCTTTTACTCCCGTGCTTCCGCCGCCTCCGCCGCCGCCTCCACGGCCACCGCCGCCTATGCCCGCGCCTGAGCCCTGGCCTCCGCCGGCGTTTCGTGGGTCATGAGCGTGCCCTGTGACATCGGTCCCGTTGAGCGGCTCGCCGTTGGCGTAGAGGTACCGGTTCGCCTGGGCGGACGGGACGGGGTCGAGCTGCCAGGTGTCGCGTGAGGCTGAAGTGACCCCTCGGGGCCCGACACCGCCGACTACTTCTTCGACTTCCTGGAGATCAGCATGGCTGGTAGCCCGGCTGGAGAGAAACTGAGGGAAATCATGTCGTTCGTCAGCTATTTCCCCGGCCGGGGGACCGTTCGGGAGACGGCTTATCTCGAGGGTAAGGCGCAAGGCAGGGCCGAAGGTGTGAAGGGGATCTTGTCCGTGCTGGAGGTGCGTGGCATCCCCGTATCGGATGGTGTGCGTGAGCGCATTGTGAGTTGCACCGATGTCGAGCGTCTCGACATGTGGCTGGAGCGTTCCCGCACGGTCGCGCATGCGGAGGAACTGTTCGCCGAGGGCGGGGACTCGGACTGAGGGGTGGTGGCCCGGCGGTGTTATCGCTGCGTGGCTCCCTTCTCCGCCGCCGTCTTCAGGTCCCGGAGCCACGTCTCCAGGCCGCCGGCCAGGGCCTTCGTCGCCGTAGGGATGTCCGACTCGACCTGGTCGCCGGTCCAGGTTTCCTCGGTGTGGACGTGGATGCCGTTTCTCGCCTTCTTGAAGGTCCACAGGTGGATGCCCTCGTCGATGCGGAGGCCCTCGCCGATCGCGGGGCCGGTCCACAGGATGCAGTGGTGGTTCTGGAGTTGGCGGACCGTGGAAGTGATGCCGAGTGTGGTGGCGGGGGTCGACGGGGTGGCGGGGGCCGGGGTCGTCCAGTGGAAGTGGGAGCCCTTGCGGAGGGGGCCGTTGTCGAGGCGGTCGGCCGTGAGGACCGGGGGCTGCCAGGTCGGCCAGCGTTCCACGTCCGTCTGGAGCTTCCAGATGGTGGTGAGGGGTGCGTCGATGACCACGTCTGAGGAGTAGCGGATCGGGGCCGTGGGGTCGACTCCTTGGCCGCGGCAGGTGGTGGGCGGGGGTGTCGCCTGTGCGGTGTGGGCCGCGGACACTCCGAGTGCGGCCGTCGCGGCGAGTGTGAGGGTGAGGGTGAGGCTGAGTGCGGTTGCGCGGGTGTTGGGCATGAGGGGTCTCCTGGTAGTGGGGCGCGGGGTGCTCGTCACGGGTTCAGGACGACCTTTCCGGCGACCGTGCCGGACTCGGCCAGCCGCAGGGCCTCCGCGGCGCGGGTCAGGGGGAGTTGGGCGGCGATGCTCGCGGTCACGTCACCGCGCTGGAGGGCCGCGAAGACCTGGGTGAGGTCGGTGCGGAGGCGGGTGCGGAAGCGGGTCTTTGAGAGGGCGCGGCCTGCCCAGACGTTGAAGAAGTAGGCGTGGCGGCGGTTGGGGAGGGTGTTCCAGAGCCAGACCCGGGCGAGCAGTTTGAGGACGGGCCACTGCTTGGAGCCCTCGTCGTCCCGGGTGGAGGCCGTGCCGTACGAGACGAGCGTGCCGCCGGGGGCGAGGAGGCGCCAGGAGTCCACGATGCCGTGGCCGCCCACGTGGTCGAAGACTGCGTCCACGCCGGTGGGGGCGAGTTCGCGGACGCGGGTGACGATGTTCTCCGTGCGGTAGTCGACGGGGGTGACGCCCTGGGCCCGCAGGGTGTCGTGGTGGCGGGCCGACGCCGTGCCGATCACCTGGATGCCCGCGGCGCGCGCGAGTTGGACCAGGACCGAGCCGACCCCGCCGTTGGCGCCGTGGACCAGGATCGTGCCGCCGGTGCGGACGCGGGCCTTGCGGTGCAGCATCTGCCAGGCGGTGATGCCGTTGACGACCAGGGTCTCCGCCTCGGCCGCGCCGATCCCCTCGGGCACCGGCACCACGTCCGCCGCGTCGACGCGCACGTGGCTGGCCCAGCCGCCGACCTTGAGCAGCGCGGCGACCCGGGTGCCGGTCAGGGCCGGGTCGACGCCCGGTCCTGTGTCGGTGACGGTGCCCACCAGGTCGTAGCCGGGGACGAACGGGAAGGCCGGCTGGTCGTAGTAGCGGCCCCGGCGCATCTGCTGTTCGGCGAAGGAGACGCCGGTCGCCTCCATGCGGATCACGACCTGGCCGGGGCCCGCGGCCGGGACGGTGCCGTGGTGTATCTCCAGGCCTTCCGGCTCCACCTTGCCCGGCAGGACGACCTGGACGAGTTCTTCGGGGTTCGTGGCGGTCTCGTTCATGGCGGTCTCCATCGCGCTGAGGGTTGATTGTTATTGGGCTTCGCTTTCGTTAGAAGTTGTAACTCACGACTGCGAGAGTGTCAATAACGTTGGTGATAGGGTCTAACTGAATCGGGAAGGCGGCTGATCATGGCGGACCACGGCGACACCGGCACGCAGACCCCGCGCGAGCGCTACCGCGCCCAGGTGCAGGAGGAGATCAAGAAGCACGCTTGGGAGCAGATGGCCGTGGCCGGCGCCTCCGCGCTCTCGCTCAACGCCATCGCCAAGCAGATGGGGATGAGTGGGCCGGCCCTCTACCGGTACTTCGCCGGGCGGGACGAGCTGATCACCGAGCTGATCCGGGACGCGTATCGGAGCCTCGCCGACACCTTCCGCGCGGCCTCGGAGACCGTCGGGACGGGCGAGCCCGGTCTCGCCGTTCTCGCGCATGCCCTGCGTGGCTGGGCGCTGGCGGATCCGCAGCGGTACTTCCTTGTCTACGGCACGCCCGTGCCGGGCTATCACGCGCCCGACGACATCACCGTGATCGCGTCCGAGAACATGGTCATGATGCTCGACGCCTGCGCCGAGCTGCCGTCGGACGGTCCTGTCACGTCGTTCGAGGCGCACATCGAGGGACTCGGGAGCCGGTGGGCGGACGGGCACGCCGCCCCGCCCGTCGCCCTTCGCCGGGCGCTCGCCTTCTGGACCCGGTTGCACGGCGTGCTGTCCCTCGAACTCGCCGGGCACTTCAACGGGATGGGGTTCGACCCCGCGCTGCTCTTCGCCGCCGAACTCGACGACCTGCTGCGGTGACGGGCGGGGCGGTGGGCACGTCGGTCGTAGGGTGCTCGGCATGAGCATCATCGGGGTCGGGATCGACGTGGCGGAGATCGACCGCTTCCAGGCGTCGCTGGAGCGTACGCCCGGGATGGCGGAGCGGCTGTTCCTGGAGAGCGAACTGCTGTTGCCGAGCGGGGAACGGCGTGGATTCGCTTCCCTGGCCGCGCGGTTCGCGGCGAAGGAGGCCCTCGCCAAGGCGCTGGGCGCCCCGGCCGGGCTGCACTGGAGCGACGCCGAGGTCTATGTGGAGGACAGCGGGCGGCCTCGGCTGCGGGTCACCGGGACGGTGGCGGCCCGGGCCGCCGAGCTCGGGGTGCGGTCCTGGCATGTGTCGCTCAGCCATGACGCGGGGGTGGCGTCGGCCGTGGTGATCGCGGAGGGGTGACCTCGGCGGTCGCTCGCCACGCGGTGGTGGCTCGCGAGGCCGCCGAGGCCGGTCGTGCCGTGCGGGGGCGCGTCAGCAGATGGTCTGGCTCGTGTTGACGCGGGTGATGTTGCGGAACGTGGTGTTGGTGCCGCAGGGGCTCTCGCGGATCGAGGAGTTGGTCACCGTGAGGTTCTGGACGGTGATGTCGGAGTTGTTGGGGAACTCCGAGCGGGCCGCGAGGCGCAGTTCGCCGCCGCCGGTGATGGTGCCGGACTGGGCGGCGAGGTTGACGTTGTAGCAGTTCTCGATGAGGACCGAGTTGTTGCCGGTGTTGGAGAGGGTGACCCGGTCGATGACGGCTCCGCCGCTCTCGGAGACGCAGAAGACGCCGCGGCCGCCGCCCCGCGCGATCACCTCGCCGACACGGATGTTCGTGGGGTACGAACTCCCCACCCGGCCGTTGCGGTTGGCCATGCGGAAGGCGGCGTAACCGGTGCCGGTGCCCGCGTTCTCGGCGTCCACCTTGGTGACGGTGGCGTTGATCGTCTGGTTGAGGAGGAGGCCCGACTCGCCCACGTTCCGGGCCGTCACCGTGCCGATCGTGATGCCGTCGACGCCGTAGGTCTCGACCGCGTGGCTGCTCGCGCCCGAGACGAACACGTTGTCGATACGGACGTTGCGCGTCCACTGGCTGGTGTCGCCGCGGTTGTCGATGCGGACGCCGAGGCCGGCCGAGAGGCGCATGTCGAGCTGGCCGAGGATCACGTTCTGGACGTTGCGCAGGAAGACGCCGTAGAGCGGGCTGCCGGTGAGGGTGAGGTGCTGGACCTCGATGTCGCGTGTGCCGCGGGAGTAGACCGGGGCCTGGTCGCCGCTGCCGGAGCCGGTGACGTTGATGGTGCCGCAGACGTCGAGGGCGGTGTAGCTGGGGAGCGAGATGCGGGAACCGGCCGAGATCGAGCCGGAGCCGCGGACCACGACCCGTTCCTTGGCGGTGCGGCCCGCGGTGAGGCTGTTGACCGCGGCCTGGACCGCGGCCCGCATGTCGGTGCCGGTGTAGACGGTGCTGCCGCCGCGGCGGGCGGTCCAGGTGCTGCCGCTGAGCACGGCCTCGGCCTGGTAGGAGCCCTCGCCGCAGGCGGCGGCCACGGCCGGGGGCGCGGCCGCGGTGGCCGGTGCGGTCATCAGGCCCGCGGTGGTGAGGAGGGCGAGGGCGGTGGCGCCGAGGAGCTTTCGCTTGCCGAACGTGCCGAAGTGCTTTCGGGTGGGGTGTGCGGCTCTGCGTCCCATGGGGTCGGGTCCCGTCCTGTTGTCGAATCGATTCGACTGAATCGATTCATGCTGTGGGGGGCGGTGAGTTTGGCAAAGGGGTCGCAAAGCGTCAATGGGTGAGGCGTGTTCGGTCTTCCGTCGGGTGCGGCAGACTCGGTCGCATGCGTACTGCGTACTGCGTGGAGACGGTCAGGACGGCCGAGCGGGAGCTGATGGCGCGGCTCCCCGACGGGGCGTTGATGCAGCGGGCGGCGGCCGGGCTCGCCGCCGCCTGCGCGGATCTGCTGGGGCGGGTGTACGGCGGCCGAGTCGTGCTGCTCGTCGGCAGCGGGGACAACGGCGGGGACGCGTTGTACGCCGGGGCCCGGCTGGCCCGGCGCGGTGCGGGCGTCACGGCGGTGCTGCTCGCGCCGGAGCGGGCGCACGCGGGGGGACTGGGCGCGCTGCGGCGGGCGGGGGGCCGGTCGGTGGCGCCCGACGCGGCCGAGGCGCTGATCGCGCGCGCCGATCTGGTCGTCGACGGGATCGTCGGGATCGGGGGCAAGGGGGGACTGCGGCCGGACGCGGAGGCGCTCGTCGCCGCGGTCGGGCGGTCGCGGGCCGCCGTGGTCGCGGTGGATCTGCCGAGCGGGGTGGACGCGGACACCGGGGAGGTGCACGGGGCGGCCGTACGGGCCGATCTGACCGTCACCTTCGGGACGCACAAGCCGGGGCTGCTGATCGATCCCGCGCGGGAGTACGCCGGGTCCGTGCGGCTCGTCGACATCGGGCTGGGTGAGGTGCTGCCGGACCGGGCCGAGCTCCAGGCGCTGCAACACGCCGATGTGGCACGGCTGTTGCCGGTGCCGACGGGGGAGAGCGACAAGTACCGGCGCGGAGTCGTCGGGATCGCCGCCGGGTCCGCCCGCTATCCCGGGGCCGCCGTGCTCGCCGTGTCCGGGGCGCTGCGGGGCGGGGCCGGGGCCGTGCGGTACGTGGGGCCCGCCGGGGACGCGGTGATCGCCCGCTTTCCCGAGACCCTGGTGTCGGACCAGGGGCCGCGGAAGGCGGGGCGCGTGCAGGCCTGGGTCGTGGGGCCCGGGGCCGGGGAGGACGCGGGGACCGTGGCCGAGGTGGTGGAGGCCGACGTACCCGTGCTGATCGACGCGGACGGGCTGCGGCTGGCCGACGCCGGTGCCGTACGCACCCGTACCGCGCCCACCCTGATGACCCCGCACGCCGGAGAGGCCGCCGCCCTGCTCGGCGTGGCCCGCGAGGAGGTCGAGAGCGGCCGGCTCTCCGCGGTGCGGGAACTGGCGGCGCGCTACGACGCCACGGTCCTGTTGAAGGGATCGACCACGCTGGTCGCCGACCCCGGCGGCGGGGCGGTCCGCGTCAACCCCACCGGCACCGCCTGGCTCGCCACCGCCGGCAGCGGCGACGTCCTGTCCGGGCTCGCCGGGTCCCTCCTCGCCGCGGGCCTCTCCGCGCTGGACGCGGGCAGCGTGGGCGCCTACCTCCACGGCCTGGCGGGACGGTTCGCGGCGGAGGGGGCGCCGGTGGGGGCGCATGACGTGGCGGGGGCGATTCGGAGGGCGTGGCGGGATGTGCGCCTGGGCTGAGGGCTTCGGGCGGGGCGGGGCGCTTCGCGGGGTGGGGTGTGAGGTCGTGGGGCGGGCGCGGGTGCGTGGGGGGCTGGTCGCGCAGTTCCCCGCGCCCCTGGGGTGGGTGGGGTTGCCGTCGGGTGTGAGGTGCGGTCGGCCGGCTCGGCTGGGGTGACTGCCCGGTACGGGTGACCTCCCCGCGCGGCTCCCGCGATCCTCGGGGATGGCGGGTTTCTCTGACCGCATGATCAATCGCATGATCAGCAGACGTATCGCCCATCAGGGCATCGCCGTATTGCTCGCCGCGGTCACCGTGATCCCGGTCGGGACCGCTGCCGCCGACGTGCCACCACCCGCTCCGGGGCCCGAGGCGGAACTCGTGCCCGGGGTGCCGCCCGGGCCGTATCAGCCGTGGGTGGTGGACACGCCGGACCAGGTGCTCGCGCCGGAGGTGTACACGCCCGGTGCGGAGGAGGAGGCCGTGGAGCCGAGGGAGGCCGCAGAGGGGACGTACGCGCTGGTGGAGTACGTGCCGCTGGCGGACGCCGTCGCGCGGGTGGCGTGCAGCAAGCAGACCGGGCCGTATCAGAGGCAGGTCGAGCGGTGGCTGAAGCTGAAGGCGGACGGGAAGCAGTCGGCGGCCGACTGCCGGGTCATCCGGGCGTTTCAGGTGAAGCAGAAGATCAAGCCCGCCATCGGGTTCGCGGGGCCTGTCACCTGGGCTCGGATGCAGTATCTGTCGGCGCGGAAGAATCCGAACGCCGCCGGGAAGTGTCCCGTGCGGTCGTACCGGGTCGCCTGTGTGGATCTCACCCGGCAGCTGACCTGGGTGCAGAAGGGCAAGAAGGTCGTCTTCGGACCGGCGCCGATCAGGAGCGGGCGGGCCGCGCATCCGACCCGGCGGGGATGGCACAAGATCTACTGGCGGCACAAGAACCACTGGTCGACGCTGTACAACACGCCCATGCCGTACTCGCAGTTCTTCAGTGGCGGCCAGGCCTTTCACGCCGTGTACGGGAGCATCCACACCACCGTCGGGTCCATGGGCTGCGTGAATCTGAAGCTCGCGGACGCCCGGAAGCTGTGGGACGTGCTGAAGAAGGGCGACCGGGTGTACGTGTGGGGGAAACGGGTCGGAACGTAGGCGTCCGGCGGGCTCGTCGGGCCCCTCTGAGACACTGGGGGCGCGATGAGTGAGACAGCAGCCCCGCGGAGCGCGCCCCTGCGTGCCCGCGCCGAGATCGATCTGGCCGCCCTGCGCGCCAACGTGCGGACCCTGCGCGCCCATGCGCCGGGCGCGGCCGTGATGGCCGTGGTGAAGTCCGACGCGTACGGCCACGGGGCGGTTCAGTGCGCCCGCGCGGCGGTCGAGGCGGGGGCCGGCTGGCTCGGTACGGCGACGCCGGAGGAAGCGCTCGCGCTGCGGGCCGCCGGACTGACCGGGCGGATCATGTGCTGGCTCTGGACGCCCGGCGGACCGTGGCGGGAGGCGATCGAGGCCGATCTCGACGTCGGCGTGAGCGGGATGTGGGCGCTCCGCGAGGTGACCGCGGCGGCCGCGGCATCCGGCCGTACCGCGCGGGTGCAGCTCAAGGCCGACACCGGACTCGGGCGCAACGGCTGCCAGCCGGGGGAGGACTGGGCCGAACTGGTCGCCGAGGCGCTGCGTGCCGAGGCCGACGGGCTCGTCCGGGTCACCGGGATCTGGTCCCACTTCGCCTGCGCCGACGAACCCGGGCACCCCTCCATCGCCGCCCAGCTCGACCGCTTCCGGCAGGTGCTGGCCCACGCCGAGCGGGCGGGCGTCCGCCCCGAGGTGCGGCACATCGCCAACTCGCCCGCCACGCTCACGCTTCCCGAGTCCCACTTCGACCTCGTGCGGACCGGGATCGCGACGTACGGGATCTCGCCCAGCCCCGAACTGGGCAGCCCCGCCGACTTCGGGCTGCGCCCGGTGATGACGCTCTCGGCGTCCATCGCGCTGGTGAAGCACGTCCCCGGCGGCCACGGCGTCAGCTACGGCCATCACTACGTCACCCCGGGCGAGACCACCCTCGGCCTGGTGCCCGTCGGCTACGCGGACGGCATCCCGCGCCACGCCTCCGGCACCGGGCCGGTGCTGGTCGACGGCAAGTGGCGGACCGTGGCCGGGCGGGTGGCCATGGACCAGTTCGTGGTGGACCTCGGGGGCGACGAGCCCGCGACCGGTACGGAGGCCGTGCTCTTCGGGCCCGGCGACCGCGGTGAGCCCACCGCCGAGGACTGGGCGCAGGCGGCGGGGACGATCGCGTACGAAATCGTCACCCGGATCGGAACGCGCGTTCCCCGCGTCTATGTGAACGAGGGACGAGCGGGGTAACCGCACAGGGCACGCGGACCCGGCAAGCCCCGCACCATCCGTGAGCACAGGCACCACGGAGGGCACGGGCAGCACAAGCGTCACAGACTGCACAGGCATCACAGACAGCACAGGCATCATGGCGTCCCAGCGATGCCGAAGTCCGGCGAAGAGGAGCGGTACGTGAGCGAGAGCAGTGCGGAGGCCGTCGTGGACGCCGCCTCGGCGGCCGTCGCCTCCGCCGCGGAGGCGGGCGCCGGCTGGCGCAGGGCGACCGGGATCGCCGGTGCCGCGATAGGCGTGGTCGCCGCGGGCGCGGCCGCCGGTGTCGCCATAGAGCGGCTGACCGTCGGCCGCGGGATGCGCAAGAAGGCGCGGCTCGCGCTCGACTCCGCCGGACCGTACGGCGCGTTGCGTGGTACGCCCGGCAAGGCGTATGCCGACGACGGCACCGAGCTGTACTACGAGGTCGACGACGTCGAGCCGGAGGGCGGGCCCGCGCCCCGGCGGCGCCGTCTCTTCGGACGCAAGGCCCCCGCCCCGGTCACCGTCGTCTTCAGCCACGGCTACTGCCTCAGCCAGGACTCCTGGCACTTCCAGCGGGCGGCGCTCAGGGGCGTGGTGCGGACCGTGCACTGGGACCAGCGCAGCCACGGGCGGTCGCAGCGGGGCGTGGCCCAGGTGCGGGACCGGGAAGCGGTCACCATCGAGCAGCTGGGCCGCGACCTGAAGGCCGTCATCGACGCCGCCGTGCCGGACGGGCCGATCGTGCTGGTCGGGCACTCCATGGGCGGGATGACCGTGATGGCCCTGGCCGACCAGTACCCCGAGCTGATCCGCGACCGGGTGGTGGCGGTCGCGCTGATCGGTACGTCGTCGGGGCGGCTCGGCGAGGTGAACTTCGGGCTGCCCGTCGCCGGGGTCAACGCCGTACGGCGAGTGCTGCCCGGCGTACTGAAGGCGCTGGGGCAGCAGGCCGCCCTGGTGGAGAAGGGGCGGCGGGCCACCGCCGACCTGTTCACCGGGGTGATCAAGCGGTACTCCTTCGCCTCCCGGGACGTCGACCCGGCCGTGGCGCGGTTCGCCGAGCGGATGATCGAGGGCACCCCGATCGACGTGGTCGCCGAGTACTACCCGGCGTTCAGCGACCACGACAAGACCGCGGCGCTCGCCCACTTCGCCGGTCTGCCCGTGCTCGTGCTGGCCGGGGTGGGGGATCTCGTCACGCCCAGCGAGCACAGCGAGGCCATCGCCGACCTGCTCCCGGACGCCGAGCTGGTGCTCGTACCGGACGCCGGACACCTGGTCATGCTGGAACACCCGGAAGTGGTCACCGACCGTCTCGCCGACCTGCTCACCCGGGCGGGGGCCGTCCCCGCGGGAGCTACCGTTGGTGGCTATGGAAGCACCAGCAGCACCGCACAACCCGGCTGACATCGAGATCACCGTCAACTCTCCCGAACAGATGCGGGAGTTGGGCCGACGCCTGGCCAAGCTGCTGCGCTCCGGGGACCTCGTGATGCTCACCGGGGAACTCGGCGCCGGCAAGACGACACTGACCCGGGGGCTCGGCGAGGGGCTCGGGGTCCGGGGTGCCGTCACCTCCCCGACCTTCGTGATCGCCCGTGTGCACCCCTCCCTCGGGGAGGGCCCGCCCCTGGTCCACGTGGACGCGTACCGGCTGGGCGGCGGTCTCGACGAGATGGAGGACCTCGACCTCGACGTCTCGCTGCCCGAGTCGGTGATCGTCGTGGAGTGGGGCGAGGGCAAGGTCGAGGAGCTGACCGACGACCGGCTGGCGGTCGTCATCCACCGGGCCGTCGGTGATACGACCGACGAGGTGCGGCACGTGACGGTGACGGGTCTGGGCGGGCGCTGGGCGGCGGTGGATCTCAGCGTGCTGTCGGCCTGACCTCGGAGCCGGGGGCGGCTTCATGAATGTTCCGACAAGACGTCGGCAAAATATTGCATCCGACGACTCGCTCGTGGTCACATGGTATCCCGTCCGTAGTTAGGTCTACCTAACTACGCCCGCCCCCGAACTTCAGGAGGCGTCCATGTCGGCCACCGAGAAGGCGCAGCGGAACCCGGTCGTCGCCGGTGTGTCCATGCGTGACCTACTGGCGTCCTGCGCCGCCGCGAACGAGATCTCGACCCCGCCCCGCCTGCCGGACCCGCAGACCTCCCAGCGCCCCGCCGAGCACCGCAAAGCCGCCTAGAGGGCACTGAGAGGCCCTAGCGGATCACGACGACCTTCTCGCCGATCGTCGCGAACCGCCACATCGCGTCGCCGTCCGGGCGGGACTCGCGGATGCCGCCGGTGCGGGCGGTCGGGTCGGCGGCCGGGGCCGGGCCGTCCACCGCCGCGCTGAAGCCGATGGCCACGCCGTCCACGCCGGTGAAGCGGACGACGTGCTCGATGGGGGTGCCGTCGGTGCCGGTGACCGAGTTCGAGCGGGAGGTCACGCGGTAGGTGCCGGGGTTCGGGTCGACCGTGCCCGGGGTGACGGCGAAGGTACGCAGGACCTTGCCGTCCGCGCCGACCAGCCACACCCGGTCGTCGTCCAGCGCGTACACGACCCGTCGGCCGGTACCGGACGCGGCCGGCAGGGCGGCGGGGTTCCGCTGGTCGCGGGGGGCCTTCGAGGCGGCCGCGGACGGGGTGCCCGCCCGCGGGTCACCGAGGTCCGCCGGGACGCTCGCGGAGGCCTGGTAGGCGAGGACGCCGACCGCCGTCACGGCCGCCACGGTGAGCCCGGTCACGAATCCGGCGCTGCTGCTTGCCACCGTCCACCTCTGCCTCGTGTAGTGCCTTGCGCGGTACGTCCTGCTTTGCCGTGACGGTAGCAGCAGGTGACCGTCCCGCCCGGAGCTCCGACACGGGCGCCCGGCATCGGTCCCGGGGGCCCCGGGGTCCGTCCGAGGGCCGCCCGGGGGACGGCGTCCCCCGCGCCGCCTCGCGGTCGCGCCCGTGGCCCCCTCCCCGCCCACCCGCGCCGGTCGGGCACCCCTGGGCGCCCGTGACCGTGTCCGCCGGACGGGTCCCGGGCGCCGTAGGCTGTTTGCGTGCTCTTGCTCGCTCTGGATACCGCCACCCCCGCCGTCACCGTCGCGCTGCACGACGGCACGGACGTCATCGCCTCGTCGAGCCAGGTGGACGCGCGCCGGCACGGGGAACTGCTGCTGCCGGCCGTGGACCGGGTGCTCGCCGAGGCCGGTCTGCGACTGGACGCCGTCACCGGTGTCGTCGTCGGCACCGGCCCCGGCCCGTACACGGGCCTGCGCGTCGGCCTGATGACCGCCGACACCTTCGGGCTCGCGCTCGGTGTCCCCGTGTACGGCGTCTGCACGCTGGACGGCCTCGCCCACGCGGCCGACATCGACAAGGGGCCCTTCGTCGTGGCGACCGACGCCCGGCGCAAGGAGGTCTACTGGGCGCGCTACGCGGACTCCCGCACCCGGCTGACCGAGCCGGCCGTCGACCGGCCCGCCGACATCGCCGAGCGGGTGAAGGGGCTGCCGGCGGTCGGCGCGGGCGCGCTGCTGTACCCGGACACCTTCCCCGTCGCCCACGAGCCCGAGCACGTCTCGGCCGCCTCCCTCGCGGCCCTCGCCGCCGAGAGACTGGCCGCGGGCGAGGAACTGCCCGCCCCCCGGCCGCTGTACCTGCGCCGCCCCGACGCCCAGGTCCCCAAGAACTACAAGGTGGTCACGCCCAAGTGACCGACACCGTGACTCCTCGGCTGCGCGAGATGCGCTGGTGGGACATCGACCCCGTACTGGAGCTGGAGAAGGAGCTGTTTCCCGAGGACGCCTGGTCCCGGGGCATGTTCTGGTCGGAGCTCGCCCACTCCCGCGGGCCGGGCGCGACCCGGCGCTACCTCGTCGCAGAGGTGGGCGACCGGGTGGTGGGATACGCGGGACTGGCCTCCTCGGGTGCCTCCGGCGACCCCTCCTCCGAGGCCGAGGCCGGGGCAGCCGCCGCCGACGGTGACTCCACCGTCGGTGCCGACGTCCAGACGATCGCCGTCGCCCGCGACCACTGGGGCACCGGCCTCGGCGCGCGGCTGCTGACCGAACTGCTGCGGGCCGCGACCGAGTTCGACTGCGCCGAAGTGATGCTGGAGTGCCGGGTCGACAACGTCCGCGCGCAGAAGCTGTACGAGCGCTTCGGCTTCGAGGCCATCGGGTTCCGCCGCGGCTACTACCAGCCGGGCAACGTCGACGCCCTGGTGATGCGCCTCACCGACCCGGCCACCTCCGTGAACGCACAAGGAACCGAGATCAATGGCTGACCAACCCCTCGTCCTCGGCATCGAGACCTCCTGCGACGAGACCGGCGTCGGCATCGTGCACGGCACCACCCTGCTGGCCGACGCCGTCGCCTCCAGCGTCGACGAGCACGCCCGGTTCGGCGGTGTCGTGCCGGAGGTCGCCTCCCGGGCCCACCTGGAGGCGATGGTGCCGACCGTCGAACGCGCCCTGAAGGAGGCGGGGGTGAGCGCGAAGGACCTGGACGGCATCGCGGTCACCGCGGGCCCGGGCCTCGCCGGCGCCCTCCTCGTCGGCGTCTCCGCGGCCAAGGCGTACGCCTACGCCCTCGGCAAGCCGCTCTACGGCGTCAACCACCTCGCCTCCCACATCTGCGTCGACCAGCTGGAGCACGGCCCGCTGCCGGAGCCGACGATGGCGCTGCTGGTGTCCGGCGGCCACTCCTCGCTGCTGCTGTCCAGTGACATCACCTCCGACGTCCGGCCGATGGGCTCCACCATCGACGACGCGGCCGGCGAGGCCTTCGACAAGATCGCCCGCGTGCTGAACCTGGGCTTCCCCGGCGGCCCGGTCATCGACCGGTACGCGCGCGAGGGCGACCCGGAGGCGATCGCCTTCCCGCGCGGACTGACCGGGCCGCGCGACCCGGCGTACGACTTCTCCTTCTCGGGGCTGAAGACGGCCGTGGCCCGCTGGATCGAGGCGAAGCGGGGGGCGGGGGAGGAGGTGCCGGTGCGCGACGTGGCGGCCTCCTTCCAGGAGGCGGTCGTCGACGTGCTCACCCGCAAGGCCGTACGGGCCTGCAAGGACGAGGGCGTCGACCACCTGATGATCGGCGGCGGGGTGGCCGCCAACTCGCGTCTGCGGGTCCTGGCCCAGGAGCGCTGCGAGGCGGCCGGGATCCGGCTCAGGGTGCCGAGGCCCAAGCTGTGCACCGACAACGGCGCGATGGTGGCCGCCCTGGGCGCCGAGATGGTGGCGCGGAACCGGCGCGCCTCGGACTGGGACCTGTCGGCGGACTCCTCGCTGCCGGTGACCGACCCGCACGTGCCCGGCCACGACCATGTGCACGAGGTCAGCAAGGAGAACCTCTACCCGTGACGATCGCCCTGATGTGGGAGGCCCGGGCCCCTGAGGGCCGGGGCGAGGAACTGCTGGCGTGGGCGCGGCGGCAGCGGACCTCCCGGGTGCCGCTGCGCCGGGAGACCTTCCGGGGGCCGCAGGACCGGGTCCTCGTCATCACCTGGTGGGACGCGGACCTGGACGCCGAGCTGCCCGAACTCCCTGAGCCGGATGGGGAGTTGGTCACCCGGGCGGTGCATCGGTGGCGGTTCGAGGCGGTGGACCCGGACTGACCGGGGTGTAGTAGTACTCCGACGGGTCCCTGCCCTTGCGTCCCAGCCACAGCAGCACGCCGTACCGGCGCTCGTGGCGGGCGGCGACCGAGCCGCGGACCGACGGGTCGACCGCCCAGTACACCAGGCCCACGACCACGTACGGCTCCCACAGCAGGGACACGGGCAGCAGCACCGCCACGGGGGCGAGGGCGCCGATGACCGTCGACTTCCGCATCTGGGGCTGGAGCAGGGTCCACCGGTCCGTGGACCAGTGGTCGTAGGGGACGTGCCGCAGAGGCGCGGTCTCCAGTTCCGGGACCAGGCCGAGGACGGGGATCCGTGTCGCCCGCAGGGCGCAGAACAGCACCAGGACCCCGGTCACGATCCCGAGGACGTCCCACCAGTCCTCTCTCAGCGTCGATGGACCGCGGACGCCGAACGCCACTCCCGCCGTGACGATCAGCGCGAACCACGCGGCGATGGCCATCCTGAACTCGTGATGGACATACCGGATCATCGCACCCCCCGTGCGTCCGGTGCCGGGTCACGCCACGCCCGACACCTCCGTCTCGCAGCGCAGCCGACGGTCCGCGCCCACCTCCCGCACCGGTCCTGTGAGGGTGAGCCGGGCCGTGTGCCGCGCCTGTGCGCTGGACACCGCCAACCGTAGTTCCAGGGTGCCCGGTTCGACCACCCTGCGGCCGGAACGGTCGGTGAAGGCCGAAAGATCCGGATGGAAGCGGAAGGTCACCCTTCGGGCCTCGCCCGGCTCCAGCTCCAGCCGCCGGTAACCGATCAGGCGGACGTCCGGCCGGGTGACCGTGGCCACCGGGTCGTGCAGATAGAGCTGGACGACCTCGGCGCCCGCCCGCTCGCCCGTGTTGCGGACCGTGAGGGACAGGTCGTAGGAGCCGTCGGTGGTGATGTCCGGGGCGGTGCCGTCGAAGTCCGTCCAGGTGAACTCGGTGTAGGAGCGGCCGTGTCCGAAGGGGTACAGCGGGGTCGGGTCCAGGTTGCTGATGTCGACGCGCAGGCCCAGCGGGGGCTGGAGGTAGGTCCAGGGCTGGCCGCCGGGCAGCTGGGGGACGCTCACGGGCAGGCGCCCGGAGGGCGTGACGCGGCCCGACAGTACTCCCGCGACCGCCGGACCGCCCTCCTCCCCCGGGAAGAACGCCTGGACGACCGCGCCGAGGCGGCCGGCCCAGCGGCCCAGCGCGTAGGGACGGCCGGTGAGCAGGACCAGGACCACCGGGACGCCGGTCGCCACCAGGGTGTCCAGCAACTCGGCCTGGACGCCCGGCAGTCGCAGGTCGGTCGCGTCGCAGCCCTCGCCCGAGGTGCCGCGGCCGAACAGGCCCGCCCGGTCGCCGAGCACCGCCACGCACACGTCCGCCTCGGCGGTCCGCGCCACCGCCTCCTCGAAGCCGGCGGTGTCCGGGTCGGACACCCCGCAGCCCTCCGCGAACGTGACCTTGGCGTCGGGGAGTTCGGCCCGCAGCGCCTGAAGCACCGTCGGGATCTCGATGCCCTGCGCCACCTCGGGGTGGTGGGTGAGGACGTGCGAGGGGAAGGAGTAGCAGCCGAGCATCGCCAGGGAGTCGGCGGCACGCGGCCCGACCACCGCGATCCGGGTGTCCGGGGCCAGCGGGAGCAGCCCGTCCGGGTTGTCCAGCAGGACCACCGACTCCTCGGCCAGGCGGCGGGCCAGGGCGCGGTTCGCCGTCGAGTCCAGGTCGATGCGCTCGGCCGGCTCCGGGTCCCAGTCCTCGTCCAGCAGGCCCAGCGCGCACTTCTGGAGCAGGACGCGGCGGGCCGCCCGGTCGATCAGGGACTCGGGGACCTCGCCCGCCCGCACGGCCCGGAGCAGCGGAGTGCCGTAGTACTCCACGGTGGGCAGCTCGACGTCGAGGCCCGCGGTCAGCGCCGCGTGCGCCGCCTCGGCCTCGCTGCCCGCCACCCGGTGCTGGGTGTGCAGGAAGCGGACCCCGAAGTAGTCGGCGACCACCGTGCCGGTGAACTCCCACTCCTCGCGCAGGAGTCGGGTGAGCAGACCGGGGTCCGCGTGGGAGGGCACGCCGTCCGTCTCGGTGTACGCGGCCATCACCGAGCGGGCCCCGCCCTCGCGCAGCGCCAGCTCGAAGGGCGGCAGGGTGATGTCCGTGAGCTCCCGGACGCCGGCCCGTACGGGTGCCTGGTTGCGGGCGCCGGCCGAGGAGGCGTACCCGGCGAAGTGCTTCAGCGTGGCGACGATCCCGGTCGACTCCAGGCCCCGGACGTAGGCGGCGCCGATGGTGCCCACCAGGTACGGGTCCTCGCCGATCGTCTCCTCGACCCGCCCCCAGCGCAGATCGCGTACGACGTCCAGGACCGGGGCGAGTCCCTGGTGGACCCCGACCGAGCGCAGGTCCTGGCCGATCCGCCGGGCCATCTCCTCGACCAGGTCCGGGTCGAAGGTGGCGCCCCAGGCCAGCGGGACCGGGTAGGCCGTGGCCCGCCAGGCGGTGAAGCCGGCCAGGCACTCCTCGTGGGCCAGCGCCGGAATGCCGAAGCGGCCGGCCTCGACGATACGGCGCTGGGCGCGGGCCAGTGCCTGCGCGCCCAGCGCCGGGTCCACCGGGGCGGTGCCGAAGGGGCGGGTGAGCTGGCCGAGTCCGTGGGTGATCAGCTCGTCCCAGTCGTAATCGGCGGTCATCTCGCGCTGGAGGGGCGCGACTTCACCGCCCTCCGTGGTGGTGGCGCCCACCCACACGCCGTAGAGCTGGGCGGTCTTCTCCTCCAGGGTCATCCGGGAGAGGAGGTCGTCGACACGGGCGGCGGCGGGCAGGGCGGGGTCACGCCAGGGCGCGGTGGTCATGAAACTCCTGTCGGGGTGAGCCCTCTCGCGAATGTTTCGAGGCGTCATTCGAATGTTTTGGGAACCTAGGGCGGTAGGAAGGGTTCGTCAAGAGGTCGCGCAGGGATACGATCGCCGCCATGACACCCCCGGAGCCCGCAGAAACCCGGACGGCAGGCCGGTCCGCGCAGACCGCCACGCTGGCCGAGATCGCCCGCGAGGCCGGCGTTTCGGCGCCGACAGTTTCGAAGGTCCTCAACGGCCGTGCCGACGTCGCCCCCGCGACCCGCACCCGCGTGGAGGAACTGCTGCGCGCCCACGGCTACCGGCGACGGCGCGCCGAGGCCAGCCGCTCGCCCCTGATCGACCTGGTCTTCCACGAGCTGGAGAGCGCGTGGGCGATGGAGGTCATCCGGGGTGTGGAGAACGTCGCCCGGGACGCCGGGCTGAGCGTGGTGCTGAGCGAGAGCGCCGGGCGCCTCACCCCCGGGCGCACCTGGGCCGACCAGGTCGCCGCCCGCCGCCCGCACGGCGTGATCCTCGTGCTGTCCGGGCTCGACGAGTCCCAGCGCGCCCTCCTCAACAGCCGGTCCATCCCCTTCGTGGTGATGGACCCGGCCGGCGACCCGGGCGCCGACGTGCCCTCCATCGGTGCCACCAACTGGCAGGGCGGGCTCGCCGCCACCCGGCATCTGATCGAGCTCGGGCACCGCAGGATCGGCGCCATAAGCGGACCCTCGCGGATGATGTGCAGCCGGGCCCGGATCGACGGCTACCGGGCCGCGCTGGAGACCGCCGGGCTGCCCGTCGACCCCGAGCTGATCAGACCCGGCGACTTCCACCACGAGGCCGGCTACCGGCAGGGCCTGGAGCTGCTGCGGCGGCCCGACCGGCCCACCGCCGTCTTCGCCCTCAACGACCTCCAGGCGCTCGGGCTGTACGAGGCCGCGCGCGAGCTGGGCCTGAGGATCCCGGAGGACCTCAGCGTGGTCGGGTTCGACGACCTGCCGGTGGCGCGCTGGGTGGGGCCGCCGCTGACGACCGTGCGGCAGCCGCTGACCGAGATGGCCGAGGCGGCCGCGAAGCTGGTCCTCGACCTGGGGCGCGAACAGCAGCTTCCGGCGGCGACCCGGGTGGAGCTGGCGACGAGTCTGGTGGTGCGCAGCAGTACGGCCGCGGCCGGAAGCTGATGTATTGACGGGTGGGACGGGTGCGCCCACACTCCTCCGAAGTCAATCGGATGCACGGCCGAAACTTTCGGAGGCACCCGCACATGAGACTCCCGCACATCGGAACCCCGCGCAGGAGATCCCTGGGATCCCTGGGATCCCTGAGAGGCGGCTGGGCCCTGGCGGCCCTCGTCGCCTGCCTCGCCGCACTGGTCGGCGCCCCCTCCGCGCACGCCGCCGACCCCCCGCTGCGCGACCTCGCCGACGCCAAGGGCAAGGTCATCGGCACCGCGGTCACCGGCTCCAAGCTCACCGGGACCTACGGCGAGATCGCCGGGGCGCAGTTCAACTGGCTCACCCCGGGCAACGCCATGAAGTGGGGCTCGGTCGAGCCGACCCGGGGCAGCTTCGACTGGGCCGAGGCGGACCAGATCGTCGACTTCGCCGAGGCGCACGGCCAGGAGGTCCGCGGCCACACCCTGGTCTGGCACAGCCAGAACCCGAACTGGCTGGCGAACGGCACCTGGACGCCGGCCCAGCTGAGCCAGCTGATGAACGACCACATCGCCCTGGAGGTCGGCCGGTACAAGGGCCGTGTCGCCGCCTGGGACGTGGTCAACGAGCCGTTCAACGAGGACGGCAGCTACCGCCAGACCCTCTGGTACAACGGCCTCGGCGTCGACTACATCGCCCAGGCCCTGACCGCGGCCCGCGCCGCCGACCCGGCCGCCGAGCTGTACATCAACGACTACAACGTCGAGGGCGTCAACGCGAAGAGCACCGCCCTGTACAACCTGGTCCGGGACCTCAAGGCACGCGGCGTCCCGATCGACGGGGTCGGCCTCCAGGCGCACCTCATCCTCGGCCAGGTGCCCTCGACCATGCAGCAGAACATCCAGCGCTTCGCCGACCTGGGCCTGGACGTGGCGATCACCGAGCTGGACATCCGGATGCAACTCCCGGCGGACTCCGCCAAGCTGACCCAGCAGGCCGCCGACTACAAGGCCGTCATGAACGCCTGTCTCGCGGTCTCCCGCTGCACCGGTGCCACCGTCTGGGGCTTCACCGACTCCGACTCCTGGATCCCGGACACCTTCCCGGGCCAGGGCGCGGCGACGCCGTACGACGAGAACTACCAGCCGAAACCGGCGTACCGCGCGATCCACGAAGCCCTCGGCGGGACGACGACCCCGCCGACGGGCGCGTGCACCGCGGCCTACAGCGTGACCAGCCAGTGGGACACCGGGTTCACGGGGCAGGTGCGGATCGCCTGCTCGGGGGCCGCGCTGTCGTCCTGGAAGGCGGACTGGACCTTCGGCGCGGGCCAGCGGATCACCCAGGCGTGGAACGCGACCTGCACCCAGTCGGGGGCGACGGTCCGTTGCTCCAACGCCTCCTACAACGGGACGGTGCCCGACGGCGGTTCGGTGACGTTCGGGTTCAACGGCTCGTGGAGCGGGAGCAATCCGGTACCCATGGTCACCCTCGGATGACGTTCGGTAGCGGAATGATCCCTTCAAGCAGAGAAGTCTGAGAATTTCCGAAGAAAGGCCGGTCTGGCATCGCTGGCCGTAATAATTCGGACGTACGTTCCTGATCGTGACGGGAGACAACGCGAACGGGGACGACGGCAGACGAGCGGGCCGGCGGTCGACCGTACTGAAGGCCGCCGGCCTCACCCTCGCCGGGGCCCTGGTACTCGGCATCGCCGCGGCGGGCTGGGCCTACTGGCACCTCAACAGCAACATCAAGAGCGTCGACATCGACAGCGCGCTCGGCGACAACCGTCCGCCGAAGGCGATGACGACACCGACGCCGTCCGGCACCGCGTCCGCCTCCCCGCTGCCCACCGGCTCCCTGAACATCCTGGTGCTGGGCTCGGACTCGCGCAGCGGCAAGGAGAACCAGGAGCTCGGCGGCGGCGACAGCGAGGGTGCCCGCTCCGACACGGCGATGGTGGTCCACCTCGACGCCGGCCGGACCGCGGCGACCGTGGTCAGCATCCCGCGCGACACCCTCGTCACCCGCCCGTCCTGCCCGACGCCCTCCGGGGGCAGCACGAGGCAGACCTACGGCGCGATGTTCAACAGCGCCTACTCGGTGGGCGGGGCCGTGTGCGCGGTCAAGACCGTCGAGTCGATCACCGATGTCCGGATGGACCACTACATCGAGATCGACTTCGCGGGCTTCGCCAAGCTCGTCGACGCGCTCGGCGGGGTCACCGTCACCACGGACCAGGACATCGACGACGTCGACAGCCACCTGAAGCTGCCCGCCGGCACGCACGAACTGAACGGCACCCAGGCCCTCGCCCTGGCCCGCACCCGGCACGGCATAGGCGACGGCAGCGACCTCGGCCGCATAGGCCTCCAGCAGAAGCTGGTGAAGGCCCTGCTGGAGCGGATCTCCGCGACGAACCTGCTCTCCGACCCCACCGAGCTGTACTCCGTCGCCGACGCGATCACCACCAGCCTCACCACCGACACCGGACTCGACTCGCTGAGCGAGCTGATGGAACTGGGCGAGTCGCTGCGCGGGCTGTCGGCGGACGAGGTGACGACGGTGACGATGCCGGTGGTACCGGCGCCGTGGAACGCCAACCGGGTGGTGGCGGACGAGCCGGAGGCGAGCGAGCTGTGGAAGTCGCTGCGCTGAACGCGGACCGACGGTTACAACCATCGGGCGCCCCACGCTGTCTGTTGCGGTGACCGCATTGCCGTAACCAGGGGGATTCTCGGTGTCCATGTCACGTTCGTACACAGTCTGGTCCGTACCGGTGATCGCCGGAGTGCTCGCGCTCGGAGGTGTCCCCGCCTTGGCGGGCGGCGCTGCGGCGGCCGCCCCGAAGTCCGTCCAGGACGACTTCAACGGCGACGGCCACCAGGACCTCGCCGTCGCCGCCCCGATCGCCACGGTCGGCGGCAAGAAGGGGGCGGGCTACGTCGCCGTCATGTACGGCGGCCCGCACGGCCTGACCAAGGACCGCCGGACCGTCATCAGCCGCTCCACCAGCGGCATCCCGGGCGGCCCCGCCGCGGGCGAGAACTTCGGCCTCCAGCTGTCCACGGGGGACCTGGACGGCGACGGGCGCACCGACCTGATCGTCGGACAGGCCTCCCCGACCCGGGACGCGGTCGTCGTCTGGGGCGGCAAGAGCGGTCTGTCCGGCGGGGTGTCCGTGCCCGCGGCGACCACCCAGGCCGGTGACTTCGACGGCGACGGCAGGCAGGACCTGGTCCTGTTCCGCGGCGGCCGCTCCCCGGGCGACGACCCGCTCGGCACCGAGGCCACCGTCTGGCGGGGCCCGGTGTCCCGGGCCGGGAAGCCGGCCGGCACGAAGGCCTTCGGCGCGACCGACCTCAAGTACGACGACGTGGTGTACGCCGCTGCCGGGGACGTCAACGGCGACGGCCGCGACGACCTCGCGCTGACCGACTACGTCGGCGAGGGCGCCTTCACCTCCCGCTTCTACCTGGCCACCTCCTCCGGACCCTCCGGGGACGCCTTCACCCGCTACGAGGCCCCCGAGGGCGACGGCCAGGTGGCCTTCGGCGACATCAACCGCGACGGCTACGACGACGTCGTCCGGGGCGCAACGAACTACTCCACCGTCACCGTGGCCCTCGGCTCCGCCTCCGGTCTGAGGCCGAGGTCCACCTGGAAGACGTACAGCCAGAACACCGCCGGAGTCCCCGGCGGCAAGGAGGCCGAGGACCTCTTCGGCGCCGCGGTGGCGGCCGGTGACATCAACGGCGACGGCTACGACGACGTGGCCGTGGGCGCGCCCGGTGAGGAGCTCGGCCACGACGACGGGGCGGGCATGGTCACCGTCCTGTACGGCGGCCGCGACGGACTGACCGGCAAGGGCGCCCAGGGCTTCACCCAGGACACCAAGGGCGTCCCCGGGGCCGTGGAGGCGAGCGACAACTTCGGCGGCTCGGTCGGCCTCCTCGACGTCAACCGCAACGGTTACGCGGACCTCGCGGCGGCGGCGCCCCGCGAGAACATGGAGGAAGGCGCGAGCACCGGTGAAGGCGCGGTCTGGTCGCTGCGCGGGCGTCCGACGGGCATCGTGACGGACGCGGCGTTCACCTTCGGCCCCCGGACGGTCGGGGCGCCGGTCGCGCATGCGTGGTTCGGCGGGGCGCTGTCGTAGCAGGCCGGTAGCACAGGCCGGAGCCACAGGCCGGGCCCGGAAAAATCTCCGAAGAAATCCGCGGGGCCTGTCGATCCCGGCCTCGCCCGATCGACGCACTGGTGGGAGGCCGGAAAGGACCGGCCCCGCAGCGACCGAGGAGTCACCATGCCGCGTTACCTGTCGATGGTCCGGATCGACGAGCAGACCGCCCCCGCCGAGGGCCCCAGCGACGCCCTGATGCAGCGGATGGGCGAGCTGATCGAGGAGATGACGAAGGCCGGGGTACTGCTCGACACGGCCGGGCTGACGCCGACCGCGCAGGGGGCCCGGGTGCGCTGGGAGAACGGTGAGCTGTCGGTCACCGACGGGCCCTTCACCGAGGCCAAGGAGGTCGTCGGCGGCTACGCGATCGTGCAGGCCAAGGACATGGCCGAGGCGGTCGAGTGGACCAAGCGCTTCCTGAAGGTGCACGAGGAGCACTGGACGGTCACCTGCGAGGTCCGGGAGATCGTGGAGGGCTGAGGGCCCGTGTCCCGTCCTCCGGGCCCGCGGACCGGTTCGCCTTCCTTGGCCGGACGGCCGTAACGGTGTCGAATGGAGGGCTGTGACCACCTCACAGCCCTCCCGCACCGATGCCCGCACCTCCGTCGAGACCGTCTTCCGCATGGAGTCGCCCCGCATCATCGCCGGCGTCACCCGTGTCGTCCGGGACGTCGGCATCGCCGAGGAACTCGCGCAGGACGCGCTGGTCGCCGCCCTGGAGCAGTGGCCGCGCGACGGCGTCCCCGACAACCCGGGCGCCTGGCTGATGGCCACCGCCCGGCACCGGGCCGTGGACCTGGTCCGCCGCCGCGAGAACTACGCCCGCAAGCTCGCCGAGATCGGCCGGGACCTGTCGACGGTGGCCCCGGCGGAGGAGCCCGCCGATCCCGAGGACATCGACGACGACCTGCTCAGGCTGGTCTTCACCACCTGCCACCCGGTGCTGTCCGCCGAGGCCCGCACCGCCCTCACCCTGCGTCTGCTCGGCGGCCTGACCACCCCGGAGATCGCCCGCGCCTTCCTCGTCCCGGAGGCGACGGTCGCCCAGCGCATCGTGCGCGCCAAGCGGACCCTCGCCACGAGGAACATCGCCTTCGAGGTGCCCTACGGCCCCGACCGCGAGGCCCGGCTCGGATCCGTCCTGGACGTCATCTACCTGATCTTCAACGAGGGGTACGCGGCCACCGCCGGCGACGACTGGCTGCGCCCCTCCCTCTGCGAGGACGGCCTGCGCCTGGCCCGTGTGCTCTCCGCCCTGATGCCCAAGGAACCCGAAGTGCACGGCCTCACGGCCCTGTTGGAGTTCCAGACCGCCCGCACGGCCGCCCGCACCGGCCCGCGCGGCGAACCGGTCCTCCTCAAGGACCAGAACCGCAGCCGCTGGAACCGCATGCTCATCGCCCGCGGGATCAAGGCCCTGTCCCGCGCCGACGCCACGGCCACCGGCGCCCCCGGCCCCTACGCCCTCCAGGCCGCCATCGCCGCCTGCCACGCGCACGCGTACTCCTACGAGGAGACCGACTGGCGGGCCATCGCCACCCTCTACGGTCTGCTCGCCGCCCGCGCCCCCTCCCCGGTCGTCGAACTCAACCGCGCGGTCGCCGTCTCGATGGCCTCCGGACCCGAACCGGCACTGGAGATCGTCGACGCCCTGACCGCCGAACCCGCCCTGCGCGACTACCACTTGCTGCCGAGCGTCCGCGGGGACCTGCTGCTGCGGCTCGGCCGTACGGCGGAGGCCCGCGCGGAGTTCGAGCGGGCCGCCTCGCTGACACGGAACGAACGGGAGCGGGAGCTGTTGCTGAGGCGGGCGGCGGAGGCGTCCTGACGGCTCAGTCACACAGGGTGCCCCAACAACATCGTCGGTGCCCCCGCCACCCGCGTCAGGAACACCGTCACCGCGTTCGACCCCTGCGGCCTGGGCAGCGCCTTGCGCCGCAGTTCCTCCGGCTCCACCGCCGACCCGCGCTTCTTCACGGTCAGGATCCCGACTTCCCGCTCCCGCAGCAGGGCCTTCAACTTCTTGACGTTGAAGGGGAGTCGGTCGGTGATCTCGTACGCGGAGGCGTACGGCGTCGGCCGCAGCGCGTCGGAGGTGACGTAGGCGATCGTCGGGTCGACCAGCCCGCCGTCCAGCTCCTCGGCGACCTCGGCGACCAGATGGGCCCGGATGACGGCGCCGTCGGGCTCGTACAGGTACCGCCCGACGGACCGGACCTCGGGGTCGGGCAGCCCCCGGCCGAGCAGCGAGCGCGGCCCCGGCAGCAGGGTCGCCCTGACGGTCCCCGGCGCGGTCGCCCCGGTGCCGAACCACAGCACCGCCTCCTTCACGTCCCCGCCGTCCGAGATCCACTCGGCCTCGGCTTCGGAGGGCACGGCCTCGTGGGGGATCCCGGGGGCGACCTTCAGGGCCGCGTGCGGGGCCCTGCGGGCGGCCTCCACGGCCCAGGACAACGGCGGTGAGTACGCCTCGGGATCGAAGATCCGGCCCCGCCCGCCCCGCCTGGCCGGATCGACGAACACGGCGTCGTACGCGCTCGTGTCCACGTCCGTGACGTCCGCCTCCCGCACCTCGACCAGGCCGGCGAGCCCGAGCGCGTCGGCGTTCGCCCGCGCCGCGGCGGCGGTGAGCGGGTCCCGGTCCACCGCCAGCACCCGGATCCCGGCCCGCGCCAGCGCGATCGCGTCACCGCCGATCCCGCAGCACAGGTCGGCGACGGAGGTGACCCCCAGCTCGCGCAGGCGCCGCGCCCGGTACGCCGCCACGCTCGCCCGGGTCGACTGCTCGACCCCGTTCGGCGTGAAGAACATCCGCCCGGCGTCCTCGGCCCCGAACTTCGCCGCCGCCCGCTGCCGCAGCCGCGCCTGGCCGAGCGCCGCCGACACCAGCTCGGCGGGGTGCTCGCGCCGCAGCCGGGTGGCGACGGCGAGCTCGTCGGCGGGGGCGGTGCCGCGCACTTCGTCGAGGAGGGCACGGCCCTCGGGGGTGAGGAGGGGAGCGAGGTCGTTCACCGGGTCATTGTGGGCCAGTCGGTGGATGGTCCGCCTCCGGCGGCGGTGTCATCCGGGGTTCGAGGGGGCCGGCTGCGAGGATCCGGCTCCATGCGAGTAGTAGTACAAAATGACAAACCCCGGGCGAATGGCACGATCCGCGCCCGAGCGAGCCGCGCCCGCACGAGCCGTGTTCGAACGAACCACGTCCGTGGCGCGCTCGCCGTCCTCACCCTCGCCGCCCTCGCCTCCGGCTGCGCCCAGGACGGTTCCACCGGCGTACGCCCGGCCGCCGGCCAGGAGCGGCTGAAGGCGCCCCCGGCCCGCGCCCTCGACCACTACGCCGCCAAGCTCCGCGCCACCCACCGGGCCAAGGTGGCGGCGGCCAGGAGGTGGGGCCTGAAGACGGTGCCCCTGACCCCGCCGGCGCCTCCGGCCGCCAAGCCGCGGATCACCACCCGCAAGGGCTTCGAGGTGGACGGCCACGCCGGCCTCCCCCCGGTCTTCACCACCGTCCCCACCCGGCAGAAGGTCGTCTTCCTCACCATCGACGACGGCGCCGAGAAGGACCCCGCGTTCCTGCGGATGATGAGCGAGCTGAAGGTCCCGTACACCGCCTTCCTCAGCGACTACCTGGTCAAGGAGGACTACGGCTACTTCAAGAAGATGCGGGACACCGGGGTCGTACTGAACAACCACACCCTCCGCCACCCCTACCTGCCGGGACTGTCCTACAGCCGCCAGAAGCGCGAGATCTGCGGCATGCAGGACGTCATCGAGAAGCGCTACGGCAAGCGCCCCGCGCTCTTCCGCCCGCCCTTCGGCAACTACAACGAGGACACCCTGCGCGCCGCCAGGGCCTGCGGCATCCGGTACGCGCCCCTGTGGAACGAGGAGGTCTTCGTCGACCGCTGGGAGTACCGCGAGTGGGACCGCAGGATCCGTCCCGGCGACATCGTCCTCAGTCACTTCCGGGGCCGGGACGACTGGAAGGGCACGATGCCGGACATGATCCGCCGGTTCCTGGACAAGGTCACGGCCGAGGGGTACGCCGTGGCCCGCCTGGAGGACTACCTGTGAGGCGCCGGCGGGCGACGCCGGGTGCCGCCCTGGCGACGGCGGCTGCCCTGGCGGCCGCCCTGCTGCTGGGCGCCTGCACCAGGCCCGTCCACCCGGTCGATCCCGCCCACCCCGCCCACCCCGTCGATCCCGTCGAGCGCCCGGGCGGACAGGCCCCCCAGCGCGGGGGCTCGCACGGCGCCCCGCCCGCCGAGCAGCCGCCGCACCGCCGCTGGGGCCTCAAGACCCCCCTGCGCCCCGCCCCGAAACCGGTGTCCCGCCCCACCCTGGGCGCCCTGCCCGTGGTCGCCCGCGTGCCCACCTCCGACCCGGTCGTCTTCCTGACCTACGACGACGGCGCCGAGCGTGATCCCCGGTTCGTCGCGATGGTCCGCGAACTGCGCCTGCCGGTCACCATGTTCCTCACGGACAGCGTCGTCGGCCCGGGCTACGCCCACTTCGCCCGCCTGCGCTCGGTCGGCGCGAGCATCCAGAACCACACCCTCGACCACCCCGCCCTGCGCGGTCTGCCGTACGCCGGCCAGCGCGCCGAGATCTGCGGCCAGCAGGACAAACTCCGCGCCCGCTTCGGCATCCGCCCCCACCTCCTCCGCCCGCCTTACGGCACCTACGACCCGACGACCCTGCGCGCCGCCTCCGACTGCGGCCTCGCCGCCCTCGTCCTGTGGCGCGCGTCCCTGGAGACCGGCCGCGTGACCTTCACCGAGGGTGAGAAACACCTGCGCCCCGGAGACATCGTCTCGATCACCTCGGGGGAGGCGGCGGCCCGGACCCTGGTGGACCGCACGACCCACCTGCTGCGAGAGATCCAGGGGGCGGGCCTGACGGTGGGGCGCCTGGAGGACTACATCTAGTCCCCGCCGAGGCCATCTCAGCCCGTCCGGCGTTTGAGGACGAGGCCCCTTCAGGGCCGACAGCGGGGGCCCGGGGGCGGCAGCCCCCGGACGGCACCCGTCCCCACGGTCACGGAAAACACCCGCGCCGCGCCGCAGGCAATTGGCACTCCGCTTGACCGAGTGCTAATCACGGTCATAGTCTCGGCTCTGGCACTCGGCAGAGTCGAGTGCCAACTACGCGACGGGCAGGTCCGGCACCCGCGACGACGGATCCACCTGGTCGCCACCTCAGACAGTTAACCCCGTGAGATCTCCGAAGGGGGAGGTCGGATCGTGACGACCACCAGCTCCAAGGTTGCCATCAAGCCGCTCGAGGACCGCATTGTGGTCCAGCCGCTCGACGCCGAGCAGACCACCGCCTCTGGCCTGGTCATTCCGGACACCGCCAAGGAGAAGCCCCAGGAGGGCGTCGTCCTTGCCGTGGGTCCGGGCCGCTTCGAGAACGGCGAGCGTCTTCCGCTTGACGTGAAGACCGGCGACATCGTGCTGTACAGCAAGTACGGCGGCACCGAGGTGAAGTACAACGGCGAGGAGTACCTCGTCCTCTCGGCTCGCGACGTGCTCGCGATCATCGAGAAGTAATTCACCCAAGCATCTGCTTGTGAGCTGCGCCCCGGGCCCCCGCGACCTTATGAAGCCGGGCGTCAGGGGCGCAGTTCGTTTCACCCACGTTTTCCGAGAGGGCTGAACCGCTCCCATGGCGAAGATCCTGAAGTTCGACGAGGACGCCCGTCGCGCCCTCGAGCGCGGCGTCAACAAGCTTGCCGACACGGTCAAGGTGACGATCGGCCCCAAGGGCCGCAACGTCGTCATCGACAAGAAGTTCGGCGCCCCCACCATCACCAACGACGGCGTCACCATCGCCCGCGAGGTCGAGATCGACGACCCGTACGAGAACCTCGGCGCGCAGCTGGTGAAGGAGGTGGCGACCAAGACCAACGACATCGCGGGTGACGGCACCACCACCGCCACCGTGCTCGCCCAGGCGCTGGTCCGCGAGGGCCTGAAGAACGTCGCCGCGGGTGCCTCCCCGGCGCTGCTGAAGAAGGGCATCGACGCGGCCGTGGCCGCGGTCTCCGAGGAGCTCCTCGCGACCGCCCGCCCGATCGACGAGAAGTCCGACATCGCCGCCGTCGCCGGTCTGTCCGCCCAGGACCCGCAGGTCGGCGAGCTCATCGCCGAGGCGATGGACAAGGTCGGCAAGGACGGTGTCATCACCGTCGAGGAGTCCAACACCTTCGGTCTGGAGCTGGACTTCACCGAGGGCATGGCCTTCGACAAGGGCTACCTGTCGCCGTACTTCGTGACGGACCAGGAGCGTATGGAGGCCGTCCTCGACGACCCGTACATCCTGATCAACCAGGGCAAGATCTCCTCGATCCAGGACCTGCTGCCGCTCCTCGAGAAGGTCATCCAGGCGGGCGCCTCCAAGCCGCTGCTGATCATCGCCGAGGACGTCGAGGGCGAGGCCCTGTCGACCCTGGTCGTGAACAAGATCCGCGGCACCTTCAACGCGGTCGCGGTCAAGGCCCCCGGCTTCGGTGACCGCCGCAAGGCGATGCTGCAGGACCTGGCGGTCCTCACCGGCGCCACGGTCATCTCCGAGGAGGTCGGCCTCAAGCTCGACCAGGTCGGCCTGGACGTGCTGGGCTCCGCCCGCCGCGTCACCGTCACCAAGGACGACACCACGGTCGTCGACGGCGCCGGCAACTCCGAGGACGTCACGGGCCGCGTCGCCCAGATCAAGGCCGAGATCGAGAACACGGACTCCGACTGGGACCGCGAGAAGCTCCAGGAGCGCCTCGCGAAGCTGGCCGGCGGCGTGTGCGTGATCAAGGTCGGCGCCGCCACCGAGGTGGAGCTGAAGGAGAAGAAGCACCGTCTGGAGGACGCCATCTCCGCGACCCGCGCCGCGGTCGAGGAGGGCATCGTCTCCGGTGGTGGCTCCGCGCTCGTCCACGCCGCCAAGGTGCTGGAGGGCGGCCTCGGCAAGACCGGCGACGAGGCCACCGGTGTCGCCGTCGTCCGCAAGGCCGTCGTCGAGCCGCTGCGCTGGATCGCCGAGAACGCCGGCCTGGAGGGCTACGTCATCACCTCCAAGGTCGCCGAGCTCGACAAGGGCCAGGGCTTCAACGCCGCCACCGGCGAGTACGGCGACCTGGTCAAGGCCGGCGTCATCGACCCGGTCAAGGTCACCCGCTCCGCCCTGGAGAACGCCGCCTCCATCGCCTCCCTCCTGCTCACGACCGAGACCCTGGTCGTCGAGAAGAAGGAAGAGGAGGAGCCGGCCGCGGCGGGCCACAGCCACGGCCACTCCCACTGAGCCCACACAGCTCGCAGAAAGCCCCCGCTTCCCCCGGAAGCGGGGGCTTTCCCCTTCGCGGGCCACTGACCGGGTACCCCCGTCGCACCAGGTGCCCCAAGCCGGTCGACCCGACGTCTCCGAGCGGTACGAAGGTCATGGCGCCGCCGCCTCCGGCATCATGAGGCCATGCAGGTGCGGGGGAGGCAGTCCGTCTCGGCGGGCGGCGACATAGGCGTGGCCGTCACGGGCGACAACAACCAGGTCCTCCTCGCGCCCACGGTGCGTTCGGCCTACTGGGAGCAGGTGCGCCGCATCGCCCCCGTCGAACTCGTCGACCGCGACGCCGAGCTGAAGGACCTCGCCGCCTTCTGCACGGCCTCCCGCGGACCGGCGTACGCCTGGTGGCGGGCGGGAGCCTGGGCGGGCAAGACGGCCCTGCTCTCCTGGTTCGCCCTGCATCCCCCGGCGGGCGTGCGGATCGTCCCCTTCTTCGTCACGGCCCGGCTCGGCGCGCAGAACGACGTGGTCGCCTACGTCGACGTGGTCCTCGAACAACTGGCCGAAATCTCCGGCGAGGGCATCCCCGCCCACCTGACCCCCGCGACCCGCGAGGCCCACCTGCTCCGCCTCTGCGCCGAGGCGGCCCGCGTCTGCGGCGCACGCGGCGAACGGCTGGTGCTGCTGGTGGACGGCCTGGACGAGGACCGGGGCGTCACGACCGGCCCGGACGCGCACAGCATCGCGAGCCTGTTGCCGGGCCGCCCCGAGCACGGGCTGCGGGTCCTGGTCGCCGGCCGCCTGAACCCGCCCCTGCCGGGCGACGTCCCCGGCGACCATCCGCTGCGCGACCCCGCCGCCGTACGGACGCTGGATCCGTCGCCGTACGCCCAGGCCGTGCGCGTCGAGGCGGAACGCGAGCTGAAGCGGCTGATCGGGGCCGGAGGTCTGGAGTACGACCTGCTGGCCCTGGTGACGGCCGCGGGCGGCGGCCTCACCGCGCCGGATCTGGCGGAGCTGACGGGGGCCGTGCCGTATCGCGTGCGCGACGTCCTGGACACCTGCGCGGGGCGGACCTTCGGCCGGCGGGTGTCGGTGTACCTGCTGGGCCACGAGGAACTCCAGCTCCAGGCCGAGGACATGCTGGGCACCGCCGAACTCGGCCGCTTCCGCGGGCGGTTGCACGCGTGGGCCGACGCGTGGCGGGAGCGGGGCTGGCCGCGGGAGACACCGGAGTACCTGCTGCGCGGATACGCCCGCATGCTGGGCGCGGCGGGTGACGTGGACCGGATGACCGCGTGCGCGCTGGACGCCGTACGCCATGACCGGATGCGCGAGTCCACCGGTGGGGACGGCGCCGCGATGAACGAGATCCGGGCCGCGGAGCAGGCCGTGGCCGAGGTGCCGGGACGGCCGCTGCTGGACTCCGTACGGCTGGCCGTCCACCGCGAGCACCTCGGCGACCGCAACGAGGGGCTGCCCCACGCCCTGCCGAAGGCATGGGCCGCGGCCGGCCGGACGAGCCGGGCCCTGGCCCTGGCCCGCGGCTTCTCGGACGCGGAGCGGCGGGGGCTGGCGCTCGCCGACGTGGCCGGGGAACTGGCGGCCGCGGGCGCGCCCGAGGCCGTACCGGAGCTGTGGGCCGAGGCCGAGGAGTGCGCGCGACAGTGCGGCGGATGGTTCTCCGGGAACCTGATCCTGCAACGGCTGAGCGAGCAGCGGATCCGGGCCGGGCGGTACGAGGAGGCCGCCGGGACCGCCCGTGCCCTCGACGACTCGATCTTCAGGTCGCCGGCGTACACGAGGGTGGTCACCGCCTGCGTGGAGGCCGGACACCCGGATCGTGCGCGGGAACTGGTGCGCACCGCCCCCGACGAGGACTGCGCCGCGCGCGGCACCGCGGTCGTCGTCGCGGCGCTGGCCGAGGCGGGCCGGACCGCCGAGGCCGAACTGCTGGCCCGCGACGCCGAGTTCCCCGCGGCCCGGCTCACCGGCCTGATCGCGCTGGCCGCCGCCCTCGCCCGCACCGGTGAACTCCCGGACGCGGAGCGCCTGTTCGCCCGGTCCTCGGAACTCGCCGACGACGACCGGCTGCGCGTCGTCCAGGTCACGGGACTGCTCGAAGCGGGCGAGAGCGAGCGCGCCCTCCGGCTGGCGACGGCCATCCCCGGCCGCCTCAAGCGGGAACAGGCGGTGCGGGACGTCGTCACGCACCTGGCCGAGGCCGGGGACTTCGACACCGCCCTGACCCTGGCCCGCTCGCTGGAGGGGACCACCCGCACCTCCGGTCTGCGGAGCATCGCGCTGAGCCTGGCCGAGGCGGGGGAGTACGACCGCGCCCTCGCCGTCGCCGGTGAACTCCCCTCGTCCGAGAAGGAGTCGGGCGAGCTGTTCTCCTCCCTGACCGGTGTCCTGGCGGAAGCGGGCGCCTTCGACCGGGCCCTGAAACTGGCGAAGCGGCCCAAGGAAGCGGTCTGGCGCCGGCACGCCCGCTGCCAGATCGTCAGCTCACTGGCGGAGAAGGGGCTCTTCGACCGGGCCACCGACCTCGCCGACACGATCGAGGACGCCGAGGGCCGGGCCCGCGCCCTGGTCGACGTGGCCACCGCACTGGCGCGGTCGGGACAGCCGGAGCGGGCGGAGCGGATCCTCCAGGACGTCGAGACGCACATGAGATGCCCCGAGGCGGGCACGGCGGCCCGGAAGCTGAGCCAGGCCGCCCTGGCCCTCGGTGAGGCCGGACGGTCCGAGGAGGCGCTGGCGCTCCTGCGGGGCGTCGAGGAGCTGTTCCCCGGGCGGGGCGTCGTCCACTTCGCCCACGAGGAGTTGACCGCCACGATCTCGGCACTCGCCGGCGTGGGGGAACTGGACCGGGCCAGAGCCCTGCTCCGGCGGATCGCCGTGGACCAGCGGCGCGCGGCCGTCACCGCGCTGGTGCGGCGACTGGCCGTGAGCGGCCACCACACCAGGGCGAAGGCCCTCGCGGAGTCCTACGTCCGCAAGAGGGCGGACGACCTCCTCATGGCGTACGAGGTGCGCGGCGCGCTGGTGGACGGCCTCGCGCGGGCCGGCGACTTCGACCGCGCCGAGAAGGTGCTCCGGGAGACGACGGACGGCCATGCCCGCTCCACCTACCGCGCCGCCCTGGCCCTGGCGATGGCCAGGGCGGGCCTGCACACGGTGGCGAGGGCGCATGTCACCCTGCTGGCCAGGACCGCGCCGTTCGTCGACACCGACACCGTGGCCAGGACCCTGATCGAGATCGGCGAGCACGACCGGGCCCTGGCCCTGGCCGCCGAGGCAGAGTCGCACGACGAGGGGAGGGCCGAGGACCACGAGGAACGCCACTGGACCTCGGTGATCAGGATCGCCGAGACCCTGGTCGCGGTCGGCCGCCACGAGGACGCCGTCGACCGCGTCGAGCGGCTCCTGCCCGACGTCGACGAGCACTCCGCGCGCGGGGTGGTGCGGCTCGTGCGGTCGCTCGCCGAGGCGGGTGCCCTCGACCCCGCCGAACGGCTCATCCGTCTCCTGGTCGCCCCCGCCCATGCCGCCCGGGCCCACGCCGCCGTCGCCGGGGCCACCGCGGATCCGGTGCGCGCCCGCCGGTCGATCGCCCACGCCCTGAGGACGGGCGGCTGGGCACCGGCCCTCCCCGCCCTGCTCCGGCACGCTCCCGAGACGGTGCCCCTGGTGATCGAGGCGGCGAACGAGATCAGGTCGGCCTGCCGCCGCCACATCGGACCACCTACTGAGGCCCGTACTTCCGCCCCGTCTTCGACGTGATCCCGCCCAGCAGCGACCGCGGCGCCACCTTCGCCAGGCCCATCAGGGTCTTGTAGCGCGGGTCGGGGATGGAGAGGGACTTGCCGCGGGCGAGGTCGGTCAGTGCCGCGGCCACCAGCTTGTCCGCGTCGAGCCACATCCACCCCGGGATGTTGTCCGTGCCCATCCCGGCCCGCTGGTGGAACTCGGTGCGGACGAAGCCGGGGCACAGGGCCATCAGCCGTACGCCGCTGCCCGCGAGGTCGCGTGCCGCGCCCTGGGTGAACTGCACGACCCACGCCTTGGAGGCGCCGTAGGTGCCACGGGGGACGAAGGCCGCGACCGAGGCGACGTTGACGACACCGCCCCGGCCCCGCGCGCGCATCGCCTCGGTCGCCGCCGAGGTCAGCCGCAGCACCGCCTCGCAGTGCACCTTGAGCATCGCCAGCTCGTCGGCCATGGCCACGTCGAGATAGCGGCCCTTGTTGCCGAAGCCCGCGTTGTTGATCAGCAGGTCGACGGGGTTCTTGCGGTCGCCGAGCCGGGCGGCCACCGCCTCGATGCCGTCGTCGGTGGCGAGGTCCGCGGTGAGGACCTCCGCCTCGATGCCGTGCCGGTCGTGCAGCTCGGTCGCCTGTTCGCGCAGCCGCTTGGTGTCGCGGGCGACCAGGACGAGGTTGTGCCCGTCCGCCGCCAGCCGCCGCGCGAACGCGGCGCCGATGCCCGCGGTCGATCCCGTGATGAGAGCCGTTGTCATGGCGCAAGGTTAATGACCCGGACCGGGCCCGTCCGCTCCCTGCACAGGGCCTCCTCATGAGTCCTCATGAGGAAGAACGGACCGACCGCGGGCCTGCTGACGAGGTGTCAGGAACCGTGCTTCTCCACGTACTCCAGCGCCCACTTGCGCACCTCCGGATGCAGCGCCTCGCCCGCCGCCAGCAGCCGCGGCTGGAGCTCGCGCCCGGTGGTCATCGCGCGGAACGCCAGGGCGACCGTCACGTCGTGGTCGGGGCGGTGGACGATCTCGACCGGGTCCCCGGCCTGGATCTCCCCCGGCTCGATCACCCGGAGATACGCCCCCGGCGCGCCCTTCTGAGTGAACCGCTTCACCCACCGCTTCTCACCCATGTGGCCCTGGAACGTGCCACAGGGGATGCGTCCGCTGCTGATCTCCAGCACCACCTCGGACCCGATGCGCCAGCGCTCGCCGATCAGCGCGCCGGAGACGTCCAGTCCCTCGGTCGTGAGGTTCTCCCCGAAGGCGCCGTTGGCCAGCGCGCGCCCCAGCTCGCCCTCCCAGTCGTCCAGATCCTCGCGGGCCATCACGTACACGGCCTGGTCGTCGCCGCCGTGGTGCTGCTTCTTGCACACCGCGTCCCCGGCCAGCCCGCTCCCGCCGATCCCCTTGGGGCCGGGAGCCGCCACCCGCACCGGCCCCTCGACCGGTTGCTTGTCGATGCCCGTCACGCCTTCGGGGTTGTCCGTGTAGGGCACGGCCGTCGCGCGGCCCAGGTTCACTGACAGAAGCCTCATGTCCCGCACGGTAGGCGACCGGCCATCAAAGCGTCGACGGATTTTTCGGCGACCGCCCCAAGGTGCACTTATGCTCGAAGGGTGATCGAGGCCCGTCATCTCCGTGTGCTGCGCGCCGTCGCCACCACCGGTTCCTTCTCGGCGGCGGGGCGCGAACTGGGCTGCACCCAGCCCGCCGTCAGTCAGCAGATGAAGGCCCTGGAGGCCTCCGTCGGCACTCCTCTGCTGGTCCGCAGCGGCCGCGAGATGCGGCTGACCCAGGCCGGCCAGACCCTCGTACGGCACGCGGCGGGCATCCTCGCCGGACTCACCGCCGCCGAGGAGGAGGTCGCCGCGATCGCCGGTCTGCGCGCGGGCCGCGTCCGCCTGGTCTCCTTCCCCAGCGGCAGCTCCACCCTGGTCCCCACCGCCCTGGCCGCCCTGCGCGCCGAACACCCCGGCACCCGCGTCTCGTTGGAGGAGGCCGAGCCGCCGCAGTCGGTCCGGCTGCTGCGCGAGGGCGACTGCGACCTGGCCCTCGCCTTCCGGTACGAAGGCGCGAGGGGCGGCCAGGAGGGGGAGTGGGACGACCTCGTCGTACGGCCCCTGCTGAGCGACCGGCTCGTGGCGCTCGTACCGGAACGGCACCGGCTCGCGCACGCGCCGTCCGTGGCCATCGGCGACCTCGCGCGCGAGCCGTGGATCGCCGGCTGCCCGCGCTGCCGCGGCCAGCTCGTCGAGGTCTGCGAGAGCGCCGGCTTCACCCCGCGCATCGACTTCGCCACCGACGACTACCCGGCGGTGGTCGGCCTGGTGGGCGCGGGCCTGGGCGTCGCCGTCCTGCCCCAGCTCGCGATCGAGTCCGTACGGCCACGGGGCGCGCGCACGGTGACCCTGGAACCGGCGGTCCGGCGCGAGATCGTCGCGCTCACCCTGCCCGACCTCGCCCAGGTCCCGGCGGTGGCGGCGACGCTGGACCAACTCGCCCGCGCGGCCACGCGATAGGCGCTCGTACAGGCACCCACACACATGGGGAAGGGCACGCGCGCGTGCCCTTCCCCATGTGAGACGTTCCCGCAGAAACGTTCCTTCAATTGTTCGAGGAGCTGCCTCCGGCGCCGGCCGACGCCGACACCAGCCGGTGCCGCGCCCGCCCCATGAGCTCCTCGCGCTCGTCCTCGGTCAGCCCGCCCCACACGCCGTACGGCTCTCTCACCGCCAACGCGTGCGCCGCGCACTGCGCGCGCACCGGGCACCTCATGCAGACCTCCTTGGCCGAGTTCTCGCGAGCACTCCGGGCCGCACCGCGCTCGCCCTCCGGATGGAAGAAGAGCGAGCTGTCCACGCCGCGACAGGCAGCCAGGAGCTGCCAGTCCCACAGGTCCGCGTTCGGTCCGGGAAGGCGGGAGAAATCTGCCATTACGTGACCCCTTGTAGCCGTTCTGTGGCGGATCCGGTGTCCACGACCGCATATCTACGATCTAAGGAGATGAAAATATGACTCATTGCGAATCTAGCCTTAGACACCAGGAAAAGGGAAGAAAAGGGTCTGAATGGGGCATGGGTTGTGATGAAACGTTGTGGGTCCGCAGCTCATGTCTGCACCGTGTCCGCACCCTCACGTAGAGTGCCGAAGATGGCACACGGCCCCGTAACTCTTTCGAGTGACCGTCGTTGAGAGTGCGAGGCGGTTGAAACAACAAGTGCTCGGGCAGGCGTCCGAGACGGTCGACCGCACAGGTGACGATTTCGTACCAGCCTGGAGGCTCAAGGTGACGTGCATCAGCTGCGGAGGGCGGCCATGACATCCGTCCTCGTCTGCGACGACTCCCCGCTTGCCCGAGAGGCGCTCCGCCGCGCGGTCGCGACCGTGCCCGGCGTCGAGCGTGTGACGACGGCGGCCAACGGCGAGGAAGTCCTCCGCCGCTGGGGTGCCGACCGCTCGGACCTGATTCTGATGGACGTACGCATGCCCGGTCTGGGCGGCGTCGAGACCGTCCGGCGGCTGCTGTCCGCCGACCCCGGGGCGCGCATCATCATGCTCACCGTCGCCGAGGACCTCGACGGGGTCGCTCTCGCGGTGGCGGCGGGGGCACGCGGGTACCTCCACAAGGACGCCTCCCGGGCCGAGTTGCGCGCCACCGTCACGCAGGCGCTCGCCGACCCGACCTGGCGGCTCGCCCCGCGGCGGCTGCGGTCCGCCGAGATGGGCGCGGCGCCGACGCTCACGGCGCGTGAGATCCAGGTGCTCGAAGGGATGAGCCACGGGCGGTCCAACGCGGAGATCGGGCGTGAGCTGTTCCTGTCCGAGGACACGGTGAAGACGCATGCTCGGCGGTTGTTCAAGAAGCTGGGTGCGTCTGACCGGGCGCATGCTGTCGCTCTCGGGTTCCGGTGGGGTCTGGTTCGCTGAGAGCTCGGTCGTCGTAGGTCGTCGTTCTGGTGCGGGCTGTTTGTGGCTGGTCGCGCCCCGCGGCGGCAGCCGCATATGGACGCAGCCCCGCGCCCCTTTGGGGCGCGGGCGCTTGTTTCGCGGCGGATGCCGCATCCTTGAGGTGTGGAGTTCCTCGGGGACGAGTCGGTCGAGCGGAAGGGGAGGGCGCAAGGGATGAGTTCCGGCGCACCTGCTCATAACGCTTCGGTGCACAACGACCAGGGCGATGCCGCGCATCCGATGCCGTCAGGGCACCATGGACCGATGCGCGACGACGAGGCGGGCACTGCCCCAGGGGCGATCGGTGCGCTCGTCCACCGCGCCGTCGACGGGGACGAGCAGGCCACGCACGACCTGCTCGCCCATGTCCACCCCCTGGCGCTGCGCTACTGCCGCACCCGTCTGTCCCGCCTGCCCGGCGACGCCCGGCACTTCGTGGAGGACCTGGCCCAGGAGGTCTGCGTGGCCGTCCTCCTCGCCCTGCCGCGCTACAAGGACACCGGACGGCCCTTCGAGGCGTTCGTCTTCGCCATCGCCGCGCACAAGGTCGCCGACCTCCAGCGGGCGGCGATGCGGCACCCCGGCTCCACGGCCGTCCCCTCGGACGAGATGCCGGAGCGGCCCGACGACTCGCTCGGCCCGGAGGAGCGCGCCCTGCTCAGCAGCGACGCCGCCTGGGCCAAGAAACTGCTGGCCAACCTCCCCGAGAACCAGCGCGAACTGTTGCTGCTGCGCATCGCGGTGGGGTTGACGGCGGAGGAGACGGGTCAGATGTTGGGAATGTCACCCGGTGCGGTCCGAGTGGCCCAGCACAGGGCGCTGAGCAGGCTGCGGGCGCTGGCCGAGCAGTAGGCCGCGTTCCCTGAACGGACGCGGCACCGATTCCGTATGAACATACGAAGCCCGGAGTGGGTCCGAACCGTGGAATGTGAGCCCCTCGCTTCCCGTTAGCATGGACATCCGCACCGATCAAGGCCATTTGGGGAAGGTGTCATGACTGCGAACGTCGACGGAGTGCCCGGAAAATTCGCGACACTCGGGCTGACCTACGACGACGTGCTGCTGCTGCCGGGAGCCTCCGAGGTGCTCCCCAACGCGGTCGACACCTCGTCCCGCATCTCCCGCAACGTCCGGGTGAACATCCCGCTGCTCTCGGCGGCCATGGACAAGGTGACCGAGTCCCGCATGGCCATCGCGATGGCCCGCCTGGGCGGCGTCGGCGTGCTGCACCGCAACCTCTCCGTCGAGGACCAGGTCAACCAGGTCGACCTGGTGAAGCGGTCCGAGTCCGGCATGGTCACCGACCCCATCACGGTGCACCCGGAGGCGACCCTCGCCGAGGCCGACGCGCTGTGCGCCAAGTTCCGCATCAGCGGTGTCCCGGTCACCGACCCGGCCGGCAAGCTGCTCGGCATCGTCACCAACCGCGACATGGCCTTCGAGACGGACCGCAGCCGTCAGGTGCGCGAGGTCATGACGCCGATGCCGCTGGTCACCGGCCAGGTCGGCATCTCCGGCAGCGAGGCGATGGAACTGCTGCGCCGCCACAAGATCGAGAAGCTTCCCCTGGTCGACGGGGCGGGCGTCCTCAAGGGCCTCATCACGGTCAAGGACTTCGTCAAGGCGGAGAAGTACCCCAACGCCGCCAAGGACTCCGAGGGCCGGCTCCTGGTCGGTGCCGCCGTCGGCGCCAGCCCCGAGGCCCTGGAACGCGCCCAGGCGCTCGCCGAGGCCGGCGTGGACTTCCTGGTCGTCGACACCTCGCACGGCCACAACAGCAACGCCCTCAGCTGGATGTCGAAGATCAAGTCGAGCGTCGGCGTCGACGTGATCGGCGGCAATGTCGCCACCCGCGACGGCGCCCAGGCGCTCATCGACGCCGGTGTCGACGGCATCAAGGTCGGGGTCGGGCCGGGCTCCATCTGCACCACCCGCGTGGTCGCCGGCATCGGCGTCCCGCAGGTCACCGCCATCTACGAGGCCTCCCTCGCCGCCCGCCCCGCCGGCATCCCGCTGATCGGCGACGGCGGCCTGCAGTACTCCGGCGACATCGGCAAGGCGCTCGCCGCCGGTGCCGACACCGTGATGTTGGGCTCGCTGCTCGCGGGCTGCGAGGAGTCGCCCGGCGAGCTGCAGTTCATCAACGGCAAGCAGTTCAAGTCGTACCGCGGCATGGGCTCGCTCGGCGCCATGCAGTCCCGGGGCCAGGGCAAGTCGTACTCCAAGGACCGCTACTTCCAGGCCGAGGTCTCCGCGGACGACAAGCTCGTGCCCGAGGGCATCGAGGGGCAGGTGCCCTACCGGGGCCCGCTGTCCAGCGTCCTGCACCAGCTCGTCGGCGGGCTGCGCCAGACCATGGGCTACGTGGGCGCGGCCACCATCGACGAGATGGAGTCCAAGGGCCGCTTCGTGCGGATCACCTCGGCGGGTCTGAAGGAGTCGCACCCGCACGACATCCAGATGACGGTGGAGGCCCCGAACTACAGCCGCAAGTGACGGCCACGCGCGCGTGAGGGCGGCCCCGGGGCATCCGGGGCCGCCCTTGTCGTACCCGTCGGGGATACTGGAAGACGCTGAAACGCATCACGAAAGGCCACCCACGTGACTGAGATCGAGATCGGGCGCGGCAAGCGCGGCCGCCGGGCGTACGCCTTCGACGACATCGCCGTCGTCCCCAGCCGTCGTACGCGCGACCCGAAGGAGGTCTCGATCGCCTGGCAGATCGACGCCTACCGGTTCGAGCTGCCCTTCTTGGCCGCCCCCATGGACTCGGTCGTCTCGCCGGCCACCGCGATCCGCATCGGCGAGCTCGGCGGCCTCGGCGTGCTCAACCTCGAAGGCCTGTGGACGCGGTACGAGGACCCGCAGCCGCTGCTGGACGAGATCGTCGGCCTGCCCGTCGAGGCGGCCACCCGCCGGCTCCAGGAGATCTACGCCGCTCCCATCAAGGAGGAGCTCATCGGGCAGCGCCTGAAGGAGGTGCGCGACTCGGGCGTGGTCACCGCCGCCGCGCTCTCCCCGCAGCGCACCGCCGAGTTCTCCAAGGTGGTCGTGGACGCGGGCGTGGACATCTTCGTCATCCGCGGTACGACGGTCTCGGCGGAGCACGTCTCCGGCTCGCACGAACCGCTGAACCTGAAGCAGTTCATCTACGAGCTCGACGTCCCGGTGATCGTCGGCGGCTGCGCCACCTACACCGCGGCCCTGCATCTGATGCGCACCGGCGCCGCGGGCGTCCTGGTCGGCTTCGGCGGCGGCGCCGCGCACACCACGCGCAACGTCCTGGGCATCCAGGTCCCGATGGCGACCGCGGTGGCCGATGTGGCCGCCGCCCGCCGCGACTACATGGACGAGTCCGGCGGCCGGTACGTGCACGTCATCGCGGACGGCGGCGTCGGCTGGTCCGGCGACCTGCCCAAGGCGATCGCCTGCGGCGCCGACGCGGTCATGATGGGCTCCCCGCTGGCCCGCGCCACGGACGCGCCCGGCAAGGGCAACCACTGGGGCATGGAGGCCGTCAACGAGGAGCTGCCGCGCGGCAAGAAGGTCGACCTCGGCACGGTCGGCACCATCGAGGAGGTCCTCACCGGCCCGTCCCACACCCCGGACGGCTCGATGAACCTCTTCGGCGCCCTGCGCCGCGCCATGGCCACCACCGGCTACAGCGAGCTCAAGGAGTTCCAGCGCGTCGAGGTGACGGTCGCGGACTCCCAGCACCGCCGCTAGGCCGTACGACGTCGAAGGGGCCGCTCACCATCGGGTGGGCGGCCCCTTCCTGCTGGGTGTGCGCTCTTACGACGCGGCCTTCTTCGCGCCCGAGAACGCGGCGAAGGCGCCGATGGCGAAGAAGAGGAAGGTCATCGCGTCGACCGTCTCCTTCCAGCCCTTGGCGAGGTCGCCGAAGTGGTCCATGAGGACGGTGGTGACGGACATGTCGAACTCGTCGGCGAAGATCGCGGCGATGCCGATCAGCTGGCCGAGGTAGATGGCGCCCAGGGCCAGCAGCGCGCTCACCACGGGCACCACCGGGTTGGGGCCGCCGATCTTGCCGGCCGCGAGGCCGACGAGGAAGCCGACGCCGATGGCCGCGTAGCCGATCTCGCGCTCGGTGGCGCCGATGATCGCGCCGTAGATCCCGGCGGTGACCAGCGCCGCCACGACGGCGGCGACGATGCCGAGGGCGAGGTTGCCGCGGGCGGGGGCCGGGGTCGTGACGTAGGCCGGGGGCGGGGGTACGGCGCCGGGCTGCTGGGCGAAGGGGTTGCCGCCGGTGGGCTGGGGAGCGGTGCCGGGCTGCGGGGCGTACGGGTTGCCCTCGGCGGGCTGCGGCGGAGTTGGCTGGGTCATGACAGGAAATCCCCCCGAGTCCCTCGCGGGACCGATGCATGAAATGAGCGGTGTGGGCACGCGCACGTGGGTGCGGCAGGATTCGCGCACGTTTGTGCGACGAGTCGCCGAAGAGTAGCAGGCGCCCCCGAGCGGTCCACCAGTGATTTCGTGTCTCGATTTCGCCGCTGTTCGCCGCTGTTCGGCGGGGTCAGAGCCGGTGGGCCGCGCCCGTCGGTGTGGCTCCGCGTGTGTCCAGGAGCAACTGGGCCTTCACGGACAGGCCTTGGAGGTCGTACGTGCGGTGCTGCTGGAGCAGGATCGTCAGGTCGGCGTCGGCGGCGGCCTCGTAGAGCGAGTCGGCGCGCGGCACCGGGCGGTCCAGGACGTTCCAGGACGGGATGTGCGGGTCGTGGTAGCTGACGGAGGCGCCGAGTTGCATCAGCCGGACGGCGATCTCCTGGGCGGGGGTGGCCTGCTGGTCGGCGAGGTCGGGCTTGTAGGTGACGCCGAGGAGCAGCACCCGGGCGCCGCGCGCGGACTTGCCGTGCTCGTTGAGGAGGGCCGCGGCGCGCTGGATGACGTAGCGCGGCATCTGGTGGTTGACCTGTTGGGCGAGCTCGACCATGCGCAGGCTGCGGCCGGTGTGGCCGGTCAGGTCCCGCGCGGTGGCGTGGCCGCCGACGCCGGGGCCGGGGCGGAAGGCCTGGAAGCCGAACGGCTTGGTCTCGGCGCAGCGGATGACGTCCCACAGGTCGACGCCCAACTCGTGGCACAGCACGGCCATCTCGTTGACCAGGGCGATGTTGACGTGCCGGTAGTTGGTCTCCAGGAGCTGGACCGTCTCCGCCTCTCGCGGTCCACGCGCGCGTACGACCTTGTCGGTGAGCCTCGAGTAGAAGGCCGCGGCCGACTCGGTGCACGCCGGAGTCAGGCCGCCGATCACCTTGGGGGTGTTGGCGGGGGTGAAGTCGCGGTTGCCGGGGTCGACCCGGCTGGGGGAGTAGGCGAGGTGGAAGTCGCGGCCCGCGCGCAGGCCCGAGCCCTCTTCGAGGAGCGGGCGCAGGAAGTCCTCGGTGGTGCCCGGGTGCACCGGCGACTCCAGGATCACCGTGGTGTGCGGGCGCAGGCGCGCGGCCAGGGTGCGGGCGGCCGCCTCCACCTGGCCCAGGTCGGGGCCGCCGTCCGCGCCGGGTGGCGTGGGGGCGCAGATGACGGCGGTGCGCACCCGGCCGAGTTCGGCCGGGCTGGTGGCGTGCCGGAAGCCCCCCGAGAGCATCCGGCGCAGTTCGGCGGGGCTGAGCGAGCCGGCCTCGGGTCCCGTGCGGTAACCGAGCGTGGGGATGCCGGCGGTGACGGCGGCCTGGGCCAGCGGCAGTCCGTAGGGGCCGAGTCCGATGACGGCGAGATCTGCGGGCATGGCGTGGGCCGTCCTTCCCAGTAACCGAAGCGGGACAGGTGCGCAAGCCCTGTGGACAGGATGGGCGAGCGCAATGTCAGACTAGGAGTAAATATGACCGAAATACGGGATTGATTCCGTGTGTCTTTCTGCGGGTGTGTGAGCGTGGGACCACGCGTCCGTGAAAGTTGTCCACAGGCTGGGGGTGACTGGTGGCTGAAGTCGGGCAAGCCGGTCAGAATTTGGGCATGGGGGAAACGGACCGGGCCACTCCCCAGGAGTGAGCCGGTGCGACAGGAGCGCGACCGGCGCGCCCTACAGCGGGAGGCAGCGGTGAGGACAGCGACACTGGGACCGGCGCAACGCGCCGAGTCACTCGCATCAATGGCCGAGCGTGAGCTGGACGTGCTGGTGGTGGGAGCGGGTGTGGTCGGTGCGGGCACCGCCCTCGACGCCGTCACCCGAGGGCTGTCCGTGGGCCTGGTCGAGGCGCGTGACTGGGCGTCCGGCACCTCCAGCCGCTCCAGCAAACTGATCCACGGCGGCCTGCGCTATCTGGAGATGCTCGACTTCGCGCTCGTCCGCGAGGCGTTGAAGGAGCGCGGCCTGCTCCTGGAGCGGCTCGCACCCCACCTGGTGAAACCCGTGCCGTTCCTGTACCCCCTTCAGCACAAGGGCTGGGAGCGGCTCTACGCCGGCTCGGGCGTCGCGCTCTACGACGCCATGTCGATGGCCCGCGGCCACGGCCGGGGCCTGCCCGTGCACCGGCACCTGAGCCGCCGTCACGCCCTGCGGGTCGCGCCCGCCCTGAAGAAGGACGCGCTGGTCGGCGCCCTGCAGTACTACGACGCCCAGATGGACGACGCCCGCTTCGTGGCGACCCTCGTGCGCACCGCGGCGGCCTACGGCGCGAAGACCGCCAACCGCGCGCGGGTCACCGGCTTCCTGCGCGAGGGGGAGCGGGTGGTCGGCGCCCGGGTGCAGGACGTCGAGGCCGGCGGGGAGTACGAGATCCGTGCCAAACAGGTCGTCAACGCCACCGGTGTGTGGACCGACGACACCCAGGCGATGGTCGGGGAGCGCGGCCAGTTCCACGTCCGGGCGTCCAAGGGCATCCACCTCGTCGTCCCCAAGGACCGCATCACCTCCTCGTCCGGCCTGATCCTGCGCACCGAGAAGTCCGTCCTCTTCGTCATCCCCTGGGGCCGGCACTGGATCATCGGGACCACGGACACCGACTGGGACCTCGACAAGGCGCACCCGGCCGCGTCCAGCGCCGACATCGACTATCTGCTGGAGCACGTGAACTCCGTGCTCGCGGTGCCGCTGACCCGCGACGACGTCCAGGGCGTGTACGCCGGACTGCGGCCGCTGCTCGCCGGTGAGTCGGACGCCACCAGCAAGCTCTCGCGCGAGCACACCGTGGCGCATCCCGCGCCGGGGCTCGTGGTCGTGGCGGGTGGCAAGTACACGACCTACCGGGTGATGGCCAAGGACGCGGTGGACGAGGCGGTGCACGGACTCGACATGCGGGTCGCCGAGTGCGTCACGGAGGACGTCCCGCTGCTGGGCGCCGAGGGATACCGGGCGCTGTGGAACGCGCGGGCGCGGATCGCCGCCCGCACCGGCCTGCACGTGGTGCGCGTCGAGCATCTGCTGAATCGGTACGGCGCCCTGGCGGAGGAGGTGCTCGACCTCGTCGCCGCGGACACCTCGCTGGGCGAGCCGCTGCACGCGGCCGACGACTATCTGCGGGCCGAGATCGTCTACGCCGCCTCGCACGAGGGGGCCCGGCATCTGGACGACGTACTGACCCGGCGTACCCGTATCTCCATCGAGACCTTCGACCGCGGCACCCGCAGCGCCCGCGAGGCCGCGGAGCTGATGGCGCCGGTGCTCGGCTGGGACAAGGACCAGATCGAGCGCGAGGTCGAGCACTACGAGAAGCGGGTCGAGGCGGAGCGGGAGTCGCAGCGGCAGCCGGACGACCTGACGGCGGACGCGGCGCGGTTGGGGGCGCCGGACATCGTGCCGCTGTAGGAACCGGCCCCGCCCGGCCCCGCCCGGCCCCGCCCGGCCCCGCCCGGCCCCGCCCGGCCTCAGCCGGCCTCCGCCGGATGGAAGTAGACGGTCCCCGACCGCCAGGGGCCGTGCTCGGTGATCTCCGACTCGATGACGAGGTGCTGGACCTCGACCGGGCCCAATGCCTCGATGGAATCCGCCAGCCGGCGCAGGAGATCCGGCACGCTGTCGCAGCCCGGGCCGGAGGGATTGGCCTGCGAGAAATGGTGCACGGTCCAGTGCGAGGGCGTCTCGGACATGGGTAGATCGTAGAGCTCACTCGAACGGGTGTCGTAGGCCGGGATCTTTGAGCGGGGCCCGGCCGTTGGGTGGGGTGCGGGGCGGAACACGACGAAGAGCAGGGCCGACATGCTCCCAGGGGCACCCTGGGCGCTGGGCACTTGTCGGGTGAGGGACAATGGAGGCTCTGTCAGGGCGGGTTGCATGAGGGGACGCATGTCGGAGGCGGAGCGGGCGGGGACATCCCGTCAGGACACTCGTCAGGACGACGGCGAGCGTCTTCTCGCCGGGCGGTACCGCCTGGGAGGGGTGCTCGGTCGCGGAGGCATGGGCACGGTGTGGCGTGCCGAGGACGAGACCCTGGGCCGGACGGTCGCCGTCAAGGAACTGCGGTTCCCGTCCAACATCGACGAGGACGAGAAGCGCCGGCTGATCACGCGCACACTGCGCGAGGCCAAGGCGATCGCACGGATCCGCAACAACAGCGCGGTGACCGTCTACGACGTGGTCGACGAGGACGACCGGCCGTGGATCGTGATGGAGCTCGTCGAGGGCAAGTCGCTCGCCGAGGTCATCCGCGAGGACGGCCTGCTGGAGCCGAAGCGCGCGGCGGAGGTCGGCCTCGCCGTCCTCGACGTCCTGCGCTCCGCGCACCGCGAGGGCATCCTGCACCGCGACGTGAAGCCGTCCAACGTGCTGATCTCCGAGGACGGCCGGGTCGTGCTCACCGACTTCGGCATCGCCCAGGTGGAGGGCGACCCCTCCATCACCTCCACCGGCATGCTCGTCGGCGCGCCCTCCTACATCTCCCCGGAGCGGGCCCGCGGTCACAAGCCCGGTCCCGCCGCCGACCTGTGGTCGCTGGGCGGCCTGCTGTACGCCGCGGTCGAGGGCGCGCCGCCCTACGACAAGGGGTCCGCGATCGCGACCCTGACCGCGGTGATGACGGAGCCGCTGGAGGATCCGAAGAACGCCGGTCCGCTGAAGGACGTCATCTACGGCCTGCTGACCAAGGATCCCGCCAAGCGGCTCGACGACACGGGCGCGCGGACGATGCTCAACGCCGTGATCCACGCGCCGGAACCGAAGGCCGAACCGGAACCGGCCATGGACGCCACGAAGGTGGTGCCGCTGCCCCCGCAGCCCGACGAGCGCGCGGGCAGGAGGAGTTCGGGGGACAAGAGGAGTTCCGGGAGCACCGGAGGCAAGCGCGGCGAGGAGGCGGGCGACCGGCTGCGCGGCGCGTTCCGCTCCGTGCGGAAGGCCGCAGGGGCCGCGGCCACGTCCGCGGCCGCGTCCCGTACCAAGTCCGGCGGGACCGGGGCCGGTTCGGGCTCGGGCTCGGGCTCGGACGAGGGCTCGTCCGGCTCGGGGTCCGGTGGCGGGGCGACGGCTCCCTCGGGTACCGCGGCCGGCCGGGGGACGGCCGAGGCCGGGGCCGCCGGTGCGGCGGGTCCGGGAGCGGTCGGTGCGTCGGGTGCGCGCGGTGGCGCGGCCGGTTCGGGTGCGGGCGGTGCGGAGCCCTCCGGGAAGACGACGAAGACCGCGCAAGCCGCGCAGACCCCGAAGACGGCGAAGGCGGCCGAGACGGCGAAGACGGCGGCGGGTTCGTCCGCCGCGGCCTCGTCCGCCACCGCCGCTGCGGCCTCACCTTCGTCTTCGGTCTCGTCCAAGTCCTCGCCCGCCTCGACTTCTTCGCCTGCCTCCGCCGCTTCCGGATCCCCCTCCGCCACGGCTTCGGGCTCGGCGGCGGCCGGTGTGCCCGGTCCCCGCGACGGCTCCGCGCAGGGTGCGAGCGGTGGGTCCGCGGGCCGGAGTTCCGGGTGGCCCGTGATGACGCCGCCGGACCTGCCGCCGCGGCCCGTGCCCAGGGCGCCGCTCACCGACGTGGTGCCGAAGCGGACCCTGGTGATCATCGCGGTGGTCGTGGTGCTCGCCGTGCTCGGCACCGTGCTGGCACTGACGCTCGGCGGTGACGACAACCCCGAGGGGGCCAAGGGCGGCGGGACCAAGGTGACCGCAGGTCCCAGCGCGAGCGCCGACACCAAGGACGACGACAACGGCGGCGCCCACACGGACGGCTCGGAGAGCAAGTCGCCGACGGCCGGATCGGGTTCGCAGGTCACGCCGAGCGGCGGGGCGAGCGCGTCCGACGGCAGCGGTGCGGGCGCGGGATCCGGCTCGGGCTCGGGCGACTCCGGTACCGGCTCCGGCGACAGCACGGCGCAGTCGACGCACAAGGGAAGCCAGGGCTACTCGATCGGGCTGCCCGCGGGGTGGAAGTACAGCTCCTCGGGTGGCGCGGGGGACCGTTTCTCCGGGCCCGACGGGCAGCGGCTGCTCGTCGCCTGGACGTCCACGCCCAAGGGCGACCCGGTCACGGACTGGAAGAACCAGGAGTCCGGCATGCGGCGCGCTCAGTACGAGCGGATCCGAATAGAGGCGGTGAGCTACCGCGGCTGGAACACGGCCGACTGGGAGTTCACCTACTCGGAGGGCGGGACGACGTACCGGGTGATCGACCGGGGATTCGTCGTCAACGACAGCCTCGGATACGCGCTGATGTACACGGCGAAGGCCGCGAACTGGGACACGGGCCTGCGCGAGAGCACCTGGAAGACGCTGACGGAGACCTTCACGCCGAAGTCCTGAGGGACCGCGCGATGATCGACTACGTGTTCGATACCGGGTTTGCCGCGTGAGATCTGGCATCCCCTCTCTGCGGGTTGCCTCCGGCACGTATCGTGAATGATTGCGGACCGTACGCATCCGGGAACGGGTACGAACGGGTCGCAAGGCGAACGGAATTGACCAACCGGGCGGCCGGGGGAGGCAACGTGGACGACTATGCGGGACGGGTACTCGCCGACCGCTACCGCCTGCCGCTGCCGCCCTCCGACGAGTACGAACTCACCGACACCCGGGCCTTCGACACCTACAGCGGGCAGGAAGTCCTGGTCCGGCAGGTGCCGTTGCCGGAGGTGGTCGAGGCGGAGGTCCTCGACGCCGAGGGGCTGCCGGACGGTTTCACGGCGCGTGACCCCCGAGGAGCGCGGCGCTCCCCGGCGGGCTCGGGCGCGCGACGGCCGGCGGATCCCGCCGTACGCCGGGCCGTGGAGGCCGCGCAGGCCGCCGCCCGGATACCCGATCATCCACGGCTCGACCAGGTCTTCGACGTGTTCGCCGAGGGCGGTTCGCTGTGGGTCGTCAGCGAGTTCGTGGCCGCGCGTCCACTGGCCGCGCTGCTCGCCGAGAAGCCGCTGACGCCCTACCGGGCGGCCGAGGTCGCCGCCGACGTCCTCATGGCCCTGCGCGTCCTGCACGCCCACGGCTGGGTGCACCGCAATGTCACCGCGCGCACGGTGATGGTCTGCGACGACGGCCGGGTGATGCTGACCGGTCTCGCGGTGGGCGCGGCGGAGGAAGCGCTGTGCGGGTACGACCCGGTCCCGGCCGAGGACGGGGACTGGGGCCATGGGAGCGACGGCTCCGGCGCGGCCGGGGGAGGCGGAGAGCCGGGCCCGCACGCCGGTTCCGGCGCGCCCCAGCCCCACGGCCCGGGTGCGATGGGCACGCAGCGTGCGCAGGGTGGCCCTGGCGCGCTCAGTGGTTCCGGGGTGGTCGGCAGGCCCGGCGGCGGTGCCCCTGCGGGTGGCGGTGGCGTCACGTTCGGCGGGGGTGACCCCGAGGCCGCCCGGCGGGCCGCCATCGAGGCCCGGGAGAACGGCGCGCTGCCGGCGGTCGGGGCGGACCAGGCGAACGGGGCGTCGGCCGCGATCGCGCGCAACCCCGTCGACACCGGTACGGACATCAGGGCGGCGCGGGCCGGTGCCATCGCCGCGTATCGCGCGGGTGCGCGGGCCGCGGCCCGGGTCCAGGAGGCGCAGAACGGACGGGCGGCCCTGCCGGGAGCGCGTCCCGCCCCCGAGGACGACCCGGGCTCGCAGGCCGACGGCTCGGCACAGCAGCCCCCGCTGGGCCCCGCCGCCCCCCACGGCGTCCAGCACGTCCAGCAGTCGCCGTACCCCACGGCGAACGGTGTGCAGCACGCGCCCGGGACCGTGCCTCCGGGGCAGATAGCCGACCCCTACGGCGTGCGGGGCCCCGCCTGGCACGGAGCCGCTCCGCGGAACGCGCCCGGGGGGACGCTGCCGCCGGCCGGGAACACCCACGCGGACGCGACCGGCCGTACGGCGACGGCACTTCCGCAGCCTCAGTATCCTCAGCCTCCGCATCCTCCGCAGGGCGGCAACGGCGTCGCGCCGGCCGTCCAGGACGCGGCGGGCCCGCGGCCGAGCCGTTGGGACGAACTCGCCGCCGAGGCGCCGGTGCGCCGGGGGCCGACCACCGCGCTGGCCGCCGAGCGGGCGCGGCAGGCCCGGATGGCCGTGGTGGGACCGGTGACCGAGCGCTGGGCACCGGAGCAGGCCGGGCCCGTGCACGAGAACTGGCAGCTGGCGGCGCCCATCGGGCCCGCGACCGACCTGTGGGCGCTCGGCGCGCTGCTCTTCCGTGCCGTGCAGGGGCACGCGCCCTACCCCGAGGAGTCGACCGCCGAGCTGGTGCAGCTGGTGTGCGCGGAGCCGCCCGCCTTCGCCGAGGAGTGCGGGCCGCTCAGGCCGGTCGTGGAGTCACTGCTGCGGCAGGACCCGACCGAGCGCCTGGACTTCGAGGAACTGCGCGGCTGGCTGCGCTCGTTGGTGCGGTCGGCGCCCGAGCCGGACGCCGGGGTGCATGTCGTCGCGGCGCCGCCCGCGGACACCAGCCGGCTGCCGATCGTGCGGCGGCGGGGCGAACTGGTGCGCAGGCGGCGCGCCGGGCTGCCCGCGCACCAGGGACGGCACAAGCGGGCTCGGGAGGAGGTCCGTTCGCCCAGGCGGCTCGGGCGGACCCTGCTTCTGCTGATCCTGCTCCTGCTGGCCGGCGCGATCGCGTACGCGATGCTGTTCATGCCGAAGTCGGGGGCCGACGGGGAGGACGCCTCGCAGTCCACCGGTTCCGGCTCGGTCGGCACGGCGCCCGAGCGGTCCGCGGAGCCGAGCAGCGAGCCCCGCCCCGACCAGACCTCGCCGGGACCCCAGGACAGCAGCCCGTCCTCCGCCCCGTCCACCGAGACGCAGACCAGCGGACCCGAGGTCGCCGACGGCTTCACGCTGCGCAAGGACCCCGGGGGCTTCCAGGTCGCCGTGGCCAACGGCTGGGACCGCACCGCGGTCAACGGCCGCGGGCAGATCGTGTACACGCACGGGAACTTCGAGCTCATCGTCGTACCGGGCCGGGACAGCGCGGCCCAGGACGGCGGCGACCCGATGGTGTACCAGCGGGAGAAGGAGCCCGAGCTCCAGCCGTACCGGGACTCCAGCTGGGCCACCGCGACCGGGCTGAAGTCGATCCAGGTCGGTGAGCGCTCGATGGCCGAGGGGCAGTTCACCTGGACCGACGGTGACGGGCGCGAGCTTTTCGTGCGCAACCTGGCGCTGCTGATCGACGGCAAGTACCACGTGGTGCAGGTGCGCGGCCCGGAGGCCGAGCGGGACGAGGTGACCCGGCTGTACGAGCAGGCGTCGGCGACGTATCAGGTCACCGGGTAGCAAACCGGACGGCGCTCGTCCGGACGCGGTTCGGGTGCGGCGGGTTCACTCGCGTTCCCGAAAGCGACAACCGTCACAGTGAGGTCTCCTTGACGCCCCCAAGGTTCCTTTAGGTGACCGCCGGTCCTTAGGCTGACTCCGTCAAGAGCATTGCGGGGCAACGTGAATCAGATGCAGGGCCAGCTCCTCGCGGGCCGTTACCGGCTCGCCGACCCGATCGGCAAGGGCGGCATGGGGCGGGTGTGGCGTGCCCACGACGAGGTGCTGCACCGGGCCGTCGCGATCAAGGAACTGACCGCCGCGCTCTACGTCTCCGAGAGCGATCAGGCCGTCCTCCTCGCCCGCACCCGGGCCGAGGCGCGTGCCGCCGCCCGGATCAACCACTCCGCCGTCGTCACCGTGCACGACGTGCTCGACCACGACGGCCGACCGTGGATCGTGATGGAACTGGTCGAGGGCCACTCGCTGGCCGACGCGGTCAAGGAACAGGGCCGGGTCGAGGCGCGGGAGGCCGCCCGCATCGGGATGTGGGTACTGCGGGCCCTGCGTGCCGCGCACACCGCCGGAGTGCTGCACCGCGACGTCAAGCCCGGCAACGTCCTCCTCGGCCGGGACGGCCGCGTCCTGCTCACCGACTTCGGCATCGCCCAGATCGAGGGCGACACGACCATCACCCGCACCGGCGAGGTCGTCGGCTCGGTCGACTACCTCGCCCCCGAGCGGATCCGCGGCCACGACCCGGGTCCGTCCTCCGACCTGTGGGCGCTGGGCGCCACCCTCTACACGGCCGTCGAGGGCAGATCGCCGTTCCGCCGTACGACACCGCTGACCACCATGCAGGCCGTCGTCGACGAGGAACCCGCCGAGCTGCGCAACGGCGGCGCGCTCGCACCCGTCATCGCCGCGCTGCTGCACAAGGACCCCGCCGTGCGGCCCGACGCGGCCGCCGCCGAGCAGATGCTCGCCGAGGCGGCCGAGGGCCGGCGGTCGAGCGCGGCCCAGGCGTACGTCACGACGCGGCACATCGGCCACGGTGGTCAGGGCGGCTACGGCAACCAGGGCGGCCACGGCGGTCACGGTGAGCCGGAGGCCCGTACCGGCTCGGAGACGGGGGGCGGGACGCCGTATCCGTCGAGCCCGACGCCGTACGCGAGCGGGGGAACGCCGTATCCGGGGAGCGGTACGTCGTATCCGAGCGGGGGCACGTCCTATCCGTCGAGTCCGTCGGGTGGTGTGCCGTATCCGCCGGGGACCGCGGCGACGACGATCGGCCGGGCGGGGGCGCACACCGGCGCCGTCGAGGCGCCGCCGAAGCGCCGACGGCTGCGGTCGCTCGTGCTCGTGGTCGTCCTGGCGGCGATCGTCGGCGGCGGTACGGCCGTAGCGTTCCAGAAGTGGGACGAGGGGCGCGGGACCCCCGCGGCCGCCGCGCCCACCCCCACGGAGACGGGCGGAAGCAGCACGCAGAGCGCCGAGGACGGGACCGTTCCGGCCACCTGGGTGCGCTACGACGATCCTCTCGGCTTCACGCTCTACCTGCCCAAGGGCTGGAAGCGGTCGGTCTTCGGCATCGAGGGCGACCTCTCGCAGATCGACTACTCGCCCGACGGCGGCAAGCACTTCGTCCGTATCGCCGTCGACACCTCACCGGACTTCAGCGACCCGTACGCCCACCAGATCGATCTGGAGCAGCAGCTCCTGCGGCTGCGCGGCTACGAGCGGGTGAGCCTGGAGCGGAACACCTACCGGGACCGCAGCAGCGCCCGGTGGGAGTACACCTGGACCGCGCTGCCCAAGGACACGAAGTTCCCCGGGCCGCGCCGGGCCGTCGAGGAGACGTACATGTCCCGGGAGGGCACCGAGTACGCGATCTACATGTCGGCGCCGGCCAAGAGCTGGGGCACGACGGCCAAGCAGTTCAAGGCGGTTCTCCAGGGCTGGCAGGAGAAGACCTCCTCCTGACGGCGGCGCGAACGGCCTGAACGGCCCGGTGGCCGTGCCGTTTTGGCCGGTCGCCGCCCCGGAGGGGGTCCGTCCGGTGCGGCATGATGAGGCGCATGGGGACCGAGGGGGCGAACGTCCGTGTGATCGCGGGCCGTTACCGGCTGGAGGCGCGCCTCGGCCGCGGCGGCATGGGAGTGGTCTGGCGGGCGACCGACCGGCTGCTCGGACGGCAGGTCGCCGTCAAGGAACTCCCCCTCGACGAGACCCTCTCCGCGGACGAGGCCCGACGGCGGCGGGACCGCACCCTGCGCGAGGCGCGCGCGGTCGCCCAGCTGCGCCACCCGCACATCATCGTCGTCCACGACATCGTCGAGCACGACGAACGCCCTTACATCGTCATGGAGTTGATCGAGGGCGGCTCCCTCGCCGACCGGATCGCCGCGCACGGCCCGGTCGACGCCGCCGAGGCTGCCCGGATCGGCATCGCCCTGCTGGGGGCGCTTCGGGCGGCCCACGCGGCGGGGGTGCTGCACCGGGACATCAAACCGGCGAACGTCCTGATGGAGGAGAGCGGTGACGGGGGCGGCGCCGGCCGGGTCGTCCTCACCGACTTCGGCATCGCCCAGGTCTCGGGCGCCACCACCCTCACCGAGACCGGGTCCTTCGTCGGCTCGCCCGAGTACACCGCCCCCGAGCGGATGTCCGGGTCCAGGACCGGTCCGGCCTCCGACCTGTGGTCGCTGGGGGCGCTGCTGTGCACCGCGCTCAGCGGCGAATCACCGTTCCGGCGCGACTCATTGGGCGGCATCCTGCACGCGGTGGTCTCCGCGGAGATACGGCCGCCCGCGCAGGCCGGGCCGATCCTCCCCGTCGTACGGGGACTCCTCGAACGGGATCCGGAGCGGCGCCTCGACGCGGCACGGGCCGAGCGGATGCTGCGGGCGTTCCGGGAGACGGGCCGCACGCCGAATCCGCCGGAGGACCACGTGCCGGAGGGGTACGCGCCGGAGGGATACGCACAGCCGGGGTACACGCCGACGCGGGCCGACCTGTCCGGGCGGCCGCCGGCGGGGCGTGCCACGGGGCGTTCCACGCGAGGTGTGCTGGTGAGCGCGCTGCTGGTCGCCGCGATGGCGGGTGCGGGGGTGTCCGCGGCGGCGCTGCTGATGGACCGGGACGGTACTCCGGGCGTCGCGCCGACGAGTTCGGCGCCGGGTTCGCCCAGTCCTCCGGTGAGCCCCTCGCGCGAGGAGACCCCGGCTCCCTCCGGATCCCTGCCGTCCGCCCCGTCCGGCTACCGTCTCGCCGAGGACCCGGCCGGCTTCGCGCTCGCCGTACCGGACGGCTTCACCCGCGAGGCGCAGGGGGAGCGGGTCTTCTACACGTCCCGGGGACGGACCTTCCGGCTCGGCGTCAAGGTCACCGACGCCGGAGCCGAACAGGGCGGCCCGCTCGGGGCGCTGCGCCGCTCGGCCGCCGAGGGGGCCACCAGCAACCCCGGTTACCGCGACGACCGGATCACCGCGACCCGGCACCGCGGACATCCCGCCGCCCTCTGGGAGTTCACCTGGGACGGCTTCACCGCGGCGGAGGGCCCCCGGCACACCTACGACCTGTGCTGGGAGGCGGACGGCCGGCTGTACGACGTGTGGGTGTCGGCGCCGGTCGGGAAGGTGCGGGAGGCGCGGGAGTACTTCGACGTGGCGGTCGACACGTTCGTGGACACGAGCACCTAGCCGCACAAAGGGCGCGTACGTGACGATCCGAGTCACGGCTCTGTGACCGGTTCACGTTCCCTGTGGCTGCGGAGGCGCATGGCGCGATATGGATGGAGCCATGAGCAGCAACGGGGGCGTCGGCCACGAGCCCGACGAGACGACGAGTTTTGTTCTGCAACCACCAAACCCGAACGGGGTTCCCACCCAGGTGGCCCCGCAGGCAACCACGCCCCAGGAGCCCGGCATCGGACGCCTCATCGCGGGCCGCTACCGGCTGCTCGCCAAGCTCGGGCACGGCGGCATGGGGACGGTCTGGCGGGCCAAGGATGAGACCGTGGACCGCGAGGTCGCCGTCAAGGAGCCCCGCGTACCGGACCATCTTCCCGAACGCGAACGTGCCAATGCCTTCGAGCGGATGCGTCGCGAGGCGCGCGCCGCGGCCCGGCTCGACCACCCCGCTGTCGTGAATGTCCATGATGTGGCGGTCGTCGACGGCCAGCCGTGGATCGTGATGGAGCTGGTACAGGGCCGTTCCCTGGGCGCCGCGCTCCAGGAGGGCACCCTCGCGGCGAGAGAGGCGGCGAGAATCGGCCTCGACGTGCTGGGCGCCCTCGAGGCCGCGCACGCGGCCGGCATCCTGCACCGTGACGTCAAGCCGGACAACGTGCTCCTCGGCCGCCACGACCGGGTCGTCCTCACCGACTTCGGCATCGCGCAGATCGAGGGCGAGACGAACCTGACCGACACCGGCGGCTTCGTCGGCTCACCCGAGTACATCGCGCCGGAGCGGGTGCTCGGCCAGCGGCCCGGCCCCGCCTCCGACCTGTGGTCGCTCGGGGTCGTCCTGTACGCGGTGACGGAGGGCGTCTCCCCGTTCCGCCGCAGCAACACCCCGGCCACCCTCCAGTCCGTCCTCAACGCCACCCCCGCCCCGCCCGCCGCGGCGACCGGGCCCCTCGCCGAGGCCATCAACGGCCTCCTGCAGAAGGACCCGGCCCGCCGTCCGAATGCGGCCCAGGTCCGAGCCCTCCTGGAACACACCGCGAACCCGCCGGCCCCCGCCCCCACCCAGGTCGTCCAGCACGTCACGGCCCCGCCGAAGGGCCTGCGACTCGGCCGCAAGAGCCTCCTCGGCCTCGGCGCGGCGGTCGTCGCGGCAGCGGCGGTCGGGTACCTGCTGGTCGCCGACCCGTTCGCGGGCCCGCTGCCGGACGGCTGGAAGAAGCACGACCTCGACGCGAGGATCGGGATGAGCGTCGCCGCGCCGGCCGCGTTCAAGCAGGAGAAGCTGGACCCCGACACCACGGACGGCACCGACGCGGCCTTCAGCGATCCGAGCGGGATGATCCGGATCCACGTCGACCGCGACATCAAGAAGGACGACACGGCCAAGGAGATCCCCGCCACCGCCCTGGCCAAGGCCTTCGCCGACTGGGAGACCCTCAAGGACGGCGAGTACACCTTCGACATCGGCACCGAGCCCGCCCCCACCGGCGATCCGCGGGAGGCCAAGTACCAGGGCCGGGACGCCGCCACGAACACCCTCGTCTACAGCACCACGGACTCGGAGAACCCGCGCCCGCGCGAGTCCCAGCTCTTCTACTACCGCGCCACCAACGGCGACATGTGCCGCATCTGGGTCGACTACCCGGGCAAGGGCTACTTCACGGAACAGGGGCGGGAGATCGCGAAGACGGCCATCGCGAACTGGGAGATCAAGGAGAGCTGACAAGAACCCGTCCCGCAGGGTACTGATGGGACATGAGTTACGACGGGGGCGACACAGACCCCAAGGGCCTTCTGCTCGGCGGGCGTTACCGCTTGGTCGAGCGGGTGGGGGCCGGGGGGACGGACACCGTCTGGCGGGCGCGTGACGAGGTCGCGGAGCGCGAAGTCGCCGTCAAGCAGCCGGGGTTGCCGGGTGATCCGGAGGACGAGGAGTACCGGCGGGCCGTTCACCGGCTGCAGCACGAGGCGCGGGCCGTCGCGCGGGTCGGGCATCCCGCCGCCGTCTCCATCCACGACGTCGTCGTGGAGGAGGAGGACGGACTGCCCTGGATCGTCATGGAGTTGATCCGCGGCGAGTCGCTCCACGAGGTGCTCGGACGCGGCCCGGTGCCGCCCGTCGAGGCCGCCCGTATCGGCCTCGCCGTCCTCGGCGCCCTGCGCGCCGCGCACTCCGTCGGGATCGTGCACCGGGACGTGAAGCCGGCCAACGTCCTGCTCGGCCCGGACCGCCGTGTCGTCCTCACCGACTTCGGCCTCGCCCACGTGCACGGCGAGGAAGCCCACCCGGAGGGCGGCAAGCCCGCCGGAACCCTCGACTTCGTCGCCCCCGAGCGCATGTCCGGCGCGATCGCCGGACCCGCCTCCGACCTGTGGTCCCTGGGCGCCCTGCTCCACACCGCCGTCGACGGCCGCTCCCCCTTCGGCCGTACGACGCCGGAGGCCACCCTCGCCGCGATCCTCACCGAGGACCCGCCCCCGCTGAGGGACGAGGCCGGGGGACTGGGACCGCTGATCCAGGGACTGCTGGCCAAGGATCCCGAGCGGAGGCCGGACGCGGAGGAGGTCGCCCGGGTACTGGCGGGGGTGGCGGGAGAGCCCGAACCCGAGCCGGAGCCGGAGCACGACGCCGAACCGGAACCGGAACCAGAGGCAGAGGCGGGCGCAGAGGCCGCCGTACCTCCGCCCCCCGCCCCCGAGACACCGGCCCAGTCCGCGGCTCCTCCCCGCCACCGCACCCTCAGCCGAATATCCGCGGCCCTCCTCGGCGCCCTGCTCGCCGGAGGCATCTGGCTCGGGACGTCCTTCGCCGACGGGACGCACCCCACGGCAGCGGAGAAGAGCGGGAGTGGGAACGAGTGGGTGGCCCACCGTGTGCGGGGTATGGACGCCCGGCTGAGCCTGCCTCCGCAGTTCGAGCCGGACAAGACCAGTGACGCGGACGCCGACCCCCAACAGGCCCTCTACAGCGACAACCGCGCGATCTCGGTCCGATTCACCGAGTGGGACAGGACATCGAGCTCCCTCATGGACCAGGCGCGGGCCCAGGAGAACAAAGGCGCCACGGCGGGCCGCGAGCCCACCGTCAGGGTCTTCACCTCCACCACCCTCCACGGCCGCGAGGCCTTGCTCACCGATCTGACCTACGACGCCCCGGGCGCCCCGACCCACGTGCTGCGCCTGCTCGTCCGCGCCGACCCCGACCGTATGTACGAACTCGCCGTCACCATGCCCAGGGGAACCCCGGACGAGAAGAAGGGCACCGCGCTCTTCGAGGGCGCCCGGGACCGGCTGGAGATCGGGGAAAAGTAAGAGGAGGGTGATCGTCGTCACACAACGCCCTGATCAGCGTATCCTTGCCAGTGATCGCTGGCGTCGTGTGCGTACTCGGTGAATCCGCGTTACTGACGGGTACCCAAAGCCTCCGCGCGGGCATACCCTGCGGCTCATGACGGACGCGCAGGCCCCGGCCCAGACCGGCACGAACCCTCTCGCCCCCGCCCCGGCGGGCGCCCGTACCGCCGCCGACGTGGTGACCCCGGAGCTGATAGCCCAGCTCACCAAGGGGGTGACCGGCTCCGGCCGGACGGCCAACCACACGCCGTTCACCGGCGAGAGGCTGGCGGACCTGCCCGAGTCGACGCCCGAGGACGTACTGAAGGCGTTCGAGGCGGCCCGCAAGGCCCAGGACGTCTGGGCGCGGACGCCGGTACGGCAGCGCGCCGCCGTGCTCCTGCGCTTCCACGACCTGCTCCTCGAACGCCAGGCCGAGGTCCTCGACCTGGTCCAGCTGGAGACCGGCAAGGCGCGCCTGCACGCCCACGAGGAGGTCCAGGCGGTCGCCGTCGCGGCCCGCCACTACGGCCGCCGGGCCGGCGCCTACCTCAAGCCGAAGCGGCACGCGGGCGCCATGCCCACGCTCACCAAGGTGACCGAACTGCGCCACCCGCGGGGCGTGGTCGGCCAGATCGCTCCCTGGAACTACCCGCTGGAACTGTCGGTCGGCGACGCGCTCCCCGCCTTCGTCGCGGGCAACGCCGTCGTGATGAAGCCCGACACGGAGACCTGCCTGACCGCCCTGTGGGCGCGCGACCTGCTCATCGAGGCCGGGCTGCCCGCCGACGTCTTCCAGGTCGTCATCGGCGACGGCCCCGTCGTCGGCCCCGAGGTCGTCAAGCACGCCGACTACGTCTCCTTCACCGGCTCCACCCGCACCGGCCGCGAGGTCGCGCAGGGCGCCGCCGCCCGGCTGATCGGCGTCTCCCTCGAACTCGGCGGCAAGAACGCCATGCTGGTCCTGGACGACGCCGACATCGAGAAGGCCGCCGCCGGCGCCGTCCGCGCCTGCTTCTCCTCCGCGGGCCAACTCTGCATCTCCATCGAGCGGTTGTACGTCCACGAGTCGATCGCCGACGCCTTCGTCGAGCGCTTCGCCGCCCGCACCAAGGCCATGCGCCTGGGCACCTCCCTGGCCTACGGCGCCGACATGGGCTCGCTGGTCGGCGAACGCCAGCTGGAGACCGTCACCCGGCACGTCGAGGAGGCCGTCGCCAAGGGCGCGACGGTCGTCGCCGGCGGCGTCGCCCGCCCCGACATCGGCCCGTACTTCTTCGAGCCGACGATCCTGGAGGGCGTCGAGGCCCCGATGGCCGTCTGCGGCGAGGAGACCTTCGGCCCGGTCGTCTCCATCTACCGCTTCTCGTCCGACGACGAGGCCGTCGAGGCCGCCAACTCCACGGCGTACGGCCTGAACTCCTCCGTCTGGACCAAGGACGCCCGCCGCGGCCGCGAGGTCGCCTCCCGCCTGCGCACCGGCACGGTCAACGTCAACGAGGGCTACGCGCCCGCCTACGGCAGCGTCCAGTCGCCCATGGGCGGCATGAAGGACTCCGGCCTCGGCCGCCGCCACGGCTCCGAGGGCATCCTCAAGTACACCGAGGCCCAGACGGTCGCCCAGCAGCGCCTGCTGCCCATGGCCCCCTCGCTCGGCATGGACGACGAGAAGTACGCCCAGTTCATGAGCCGCAGCCTCCGCCTGATGAAGGCGTTCCGCTTCCGCTAGACGACACCCGTTTGGACGACACCCGTTCTCAACGAGGAGAGCACGTGCCCCAGGACACCTACGACTACGACGTCATCGTCGTCGGATCAGGCTTCGGTGGTTCCGTCACCGCCCTCCGCCTCACGGAGAAGGGCTACACCGTAGGCGTCCTGGAGGCCGGCCGCCGCTTCACCCGCGAGTCCCTCCCGAAGAACTCCTGGGACCTGAAGAACTACCTCTGGGCGCCCAAGCTGGGCATGTTCGGCATCCAGCGCATCCACCTGCTCGGCAACGTCATGGTCCTGGCCGGCGCGGGCGTGGGCGGCGGCTCGCTCAACTACGCCAACACCCTCTACGTACCGCCGAAGCCATTCTTCGAGGACCCGCAGTGGCGTGACATCACCGACTGGCAGGAGGAGCTGAAGCCGTACTACGACCAGGCGCGGCGGATGCTCGGCGTACGGCTCAACCCGACGATGACCCCCTCGGACGTCCACCTGAAGGCGGCGGCCGAGCGGATGGGCGTGGGCGACACCTTCCACATGGCCCCGGTCGGCGTGTTCTTCGGGGACGGCGACGACGCCGACGGCAGTGCGAAGGCGAAACCGGGCGAGCAGGTGCCCGACCCGTACTTCGGCGGCGCGGGTCCCGCCCGGCGGGCCTGCAACGAGTGCGGCGAGTGCATGACCGGCTGCCGGCACGGCGCGAAGAACACCCTCAACGAGAACTACCTCTACCTCGCCGAGAAGGCGGGCGCGGTCGTCCACCCCCTGACGACGGTCGTCTCGGTCACCGACGACTCACAGGGCGGCTACGCGATCGCCACCCTGCCGACCGACCGCAGGAACAAGAAGGGCGCGGGCCGCACCTTCAAGGCCCGCAGAGTCGTCCTCGCCGCCGGCACCTACGGCACCCAGACCCTGCTGCACCGCATGAAGGCGGGCGGCCAACTCCCGTATCTCTCCGACCGGTTGGGCGAACTCACCCGTACCAACTCGGAGGCGCTGGTCGGCGCCCAGACGGACAACCGGCGCTACCGCAAGGTGACGGGGGAGAAGAAGGTCGACTTCACGCAGGGCGTCGCCATCACCTCGTCCATCCACCCCGACGCCAACACCCACATCGAGCCGGTCCGTTACGGCAAGGGCTCCAACTCGATGGGCGGCCTGTCGATCCTCCAGGTGCCGTACGTGGAGGGCTCGTCGAGGACGCTGGCCTGGCTCGGCAACGCCGCCCGCCACCCGCTCCAGGTCCTGCGCTCCCTGTCCAACCGCCGCTGGTCGGAGCGGACCATCATCGGCCTGGTCATGCAGTCGCTGGACAACTCCCTGACGACGTACCTGAAACCCGACGGCGTCGGCAAGGGCCTGCTCACCGCCCGCCAGGGCCACGGCTCCCCCAACCCCAAGCAGATCAAGGCGGCCTCGGAGGGCGCGTCCGCCATCGCCGCCGAGATCAACGGCTTCGCCGGCTCGAACGTCGGCGAGCTCATGGGCACCCCCCTCACCGCCCACTTCCTCGGCGGCTGCCCCATCGGCGCCTCCCGCGAGACCGGCGTCCTCGACCCCTACCACCGCCTCTACGGCCATCCCGGCATCTCCGTCGTCGACGGCGCCGCGGTCTCCGCGAACCTGGGCGTGAACCCGTCCCTCACCATCACCGCCCAGGCCGAGCGCGCGATGTCCTACTGGCCCAACAAGGGCGAGGCCGACCCCCGCCCCGCCCAGGGCGGGTCCTACGTCCGCCTCCAGCCCGTCGAGCCCAAGTCCCCGGCGGTCCCGGCCGACGCCTTCGGCGCGCTGAAGCTGCCGCTGCTGGGGATACCGGCGGTGCCGCCGAAGAAGTGACGGCGAGCGGAACGCCGTAAACAAAGAGAAGGACCTGCGCCCCCCTCCGAGCGCAGGTCCTTCTCCGTTGTGCGATGAGCCTCAGCGGGCCCGGGTCATGACGACTTACGCCTCGACCCCGGCCTTACGACGACGCACCACGAACACGGCACCGGCACCGGCGACGACCGCGACACCACCCACGAGACCGATCATCGGCAGCGCGGAGCTCGAACCGGTCTCGGCGAGGCTGCCGGTGACCTCGGGGGTGTTGCCGGCCGGCTTCTGGTCGGTCACGGGAGCCTTGCCGCCTTCCTGCGGCTCGGTGCCGTCCGTGTCCGTACCGGCGGCCACGATCTGGAACTTGTACGAGACGTCACCGAAGCCGGTGCACTCGCCGTCGGTGTCGCCGTAGATGGTCGCGCCGAGCGAGAAGCCGGCGCCGACGGGGGCGTTGGCCTTGACGTTGACGCGCAGCGGGACGTTGACCTCGTAGTCGGGCTTGAGCTCGTCGGTGTAACCGACGTAGCCGACCGCGTAGCCCTCCTCGTTGAGGTCCTCCCAGATCTTGTCCTCGGGGTTCCAGGCCTGGAGCTGGACCTGCTTGCTCAGGAACAGGTCGGCGCCGTCCGCGTCGGAGGAGGCCCCGGCGAAGAAGTCGAGGTCCGTGAGCGTGGAGTCCGAGGAGTTCAGGACGTTCAGCGAGAACTTGTGCCAGCCGCTGCCGGCCGCGATCTTGCCCGGCAGGCCGCCGATGCTGACGTCGACCTTGGAGTCCTCGCACACCGACGGCTCGGGGTCGGGCGTCTCCGACGGCTCGGGAGCGGAGGTGGTCGGCGCCGGAGCGGACCCGGTGGGCGAGGTGCTCGGCGCGGGAGAACTCGCCGGCGGGGACGACGCCGGCGGCGTGGTGGTCGCGGGGGCGCTCTCGGTGGTGGACGTGCTCGGCGACGGCGACGTGGTGTCGTCGGCCGGCGTCTCGGTCGCGGAAACGCTCGGCGACGCGGTCGACGGGTCGTCGGTCGCGTAGGCGGCCGGTGCCGCGAGCAGGGTCAGCGGAGCTATGACGGTGGTCGCGGCCGCTGCCACCATGGCACGACGAAGCTTCATGAAGACCTCGGGAATCCGGTGTGCCACCGTTCGGCGGCACGCTTGGGGGAGGCCTCCGCGTGTGGGGCGCGGGAGTGGCCCTTGGTTCGCAGGGTTTGATTCGTGAAGGGTGTGAATGGTTGTGCGGGGCTTCACAGGATTCTTATGTGGCCTGAGTCACAACACGGATCTCCGTATCTCCTTGTGAAGGCGCTTTCCCACCGCTTAGAACTGTGCGACGTGTCTGAAAAGCCGCCCGAGGATCCGTCCTCGTCCCCCCAACTCCCCGAACAGATCCCCGACGAGGTCTGGGAACAGTTCGCCCGCGACTCCGAGCGGAACATCCGCGACTCCGCCGTGAAGGAGCCCTCCGCCCGCGCCCGCATGGTGACCGAGAGGTTGCGGCAGCAAGAGGCGCGGGGTGAGCTGCCCGAGGGCTGGCGCACGGGGCCGGTCCGGCCGGAGCAGGACAGGCGGGCCAGGCGCCGCCGCCTGTGGGCGTTCATCGGCCTGCCCGTCGCCGTCGCGGTGGCGATCGTGGCGATGAAGCCGTCCCTGCTGCCCGGCGATCCCTTCGGTTCGGGCAGCCCGGACGTCACGGCCTCGCCCCTGGGCGAGGAGACCGCCGCCCCCACCGCGCCCCCCGGCGCCACCGACCCCGAAACCCCCACCCTGGACGCCCCGTTCGCCGGTTCCCCGGCGCTGCGCTGGGCCGACGGCGCGGCCGGCATCGTCCCGCCCGAGGCGAAGGCCGTCGGCGGGCTGCCGAAGGAGCGCGTCGAACTCGCCCTCCGGCTGACCAAGAAGCTGCTGGTCGCGGCCAACCTGGACCCGAGGACCGTACGCGGCGAACGCCCCGAGGCCGCCTTCGCCGTCCTCGACCCCAAGCAGCCGAAGCTGTTCGACGACCTGAACCGCTCCCTGCGTGCGCCCAGCGACGCCGACGACCCGCTGCGCCTGTTCAGCCGCTTCGACCCCAAGGACGTACGGCTCGTCGGCGAGGTGATCAAGACGCGCGGCCGGATGACGTTCGAGAAGGGTGAGCAGGGCGGGGTGGCGGTCCACGCCGACTACACCTTCGTCTACCCGCTCGTCCCCGCCGACGGCAGGACCGAGGTCGCGCGCACCATCGTGCGCCGCGCCATCGACGTCGAACTCCTCGACCCCGCCCGCTTCGTGGCCACCCCGAACCGCCTGAACGTCCTGCGCTACGACCGGGACGTCGGCAACACGTCCTGTGACGTCCACGACGGCTATCTCCACCCGGAGTTCCCGTCGGACACCGCCACGGACGGCCCGGGGAACGGCCCGGTGCGGGACCCCTACGACCGCAGCCGCGAGATCGGCACCGGCGGCGACTGCGGGACGGCGTCCCGGACCTGAACGAAGGGCCCCGCGGGACGCATCCCGCAGGGCCCTTCTTCGGTCAGCACCGACGTCAGGGCAGCGCCGGTGCCTGGGGAGCGGCGCCGGGGGGTTGCGCCGCGCGATTGGTCTCGACCTTTGGCAGTAGGACCGTAAAAATCAATGCAGTTGTCCACGGGGGGACTTGGGAGGGCTTTCTACGCATCGTGCTGGATGGTGGCGGGCTCCGCAACCGTCTGACCCAGTCTTGTACGTCTTCTTGAACTTCTCCTTGTACTTCTCTTTGTCTCTTCCGCCGGTCGGCCCCGGGCGTCCCCGGAGCCGACCGTTCTCTTGGGTGACCGGGCTGCTGTCCCCTGCCGTCCGGTCACGCGAGCCACGCGTGGTTCTGTCGGGCCCGCCCCTGGCTGGCACGGACACCCCCACCAACGAAGCTCTCCGCGGCACGGTCACGCGCCGTACGGGTGAGAGCGGGCCCGAACTCAGATACGACCCCGGCACAGTTCGAGCAGGGTCATGGCGAGGGACGTGCCCGGCTTCCCGAGCGCCTCGCTGTAGTGGGTGAGGACGTCCATCTCGCGGGAGAGGTTCACGCGCCGGCCGCCGGAGGAGATCCGCGCCTCCTGGATGACGGCGGACACGGCCATCCGTTCCTGGATCAGCCCGATGATCCGGTCGTCGAGCGCGTCGATGCGTTCACGGGCTCCGGAGATCAGGTCGGCGGCCTCGGGGGTGCGGGCGCCGGTCACGTCGGTGGCGGTCATGGGGGCTCCTCGGTCTGTCGGTGAGGTGCCCCGGAGCGGCAGGACCCGGAAAGCGACAGGCGCCCCGGACCTTGTCGGCCCGGGGCGCCTGGGAAGTCGCTCGTCAGTTGCTCAAGCAGCACGACCATGGCAGCCGGTGGGCCGGTTGCCATAGGTAAAGAGGTAGGCCGGGTGCGTGAGCATGGCGCCAGTATGCCGTGCCCTCCGGGGGCGTCCAACCCGGTTCGCATCCTGAGACGGGGCTCGTCCACCGGGCGGCCCCGCCGCGCCCGGTAGACTCGGCCCCACACTCACCTCGCTCACCGCCGGAAGGCAACCCGTGTCATCAGCGACCCCAGCCGCCGCCCCCGACACCGTCCTGGTCGTCGACTTCGGCGCGCAGTACGCCCAGCTCATCGCCCGCCGTGTCCGCGAGGCCCGGGTCTACAGCGAGATCGTGCCGAGCACCATGCCGGTCGCTCAGATGCTCGCGAAGAACCCGGCGGCGATCATCCTCTCCGGCGGCCCGTCCTCGGTCTACGCGGAGGGCGCCCCGCGCCTGGACCGCGAGCTCTTCGAGGCCGGCGTCCCCGTCTTCGGCATGTGCTACGGCTTCCAGCTGATGGCCACGACCCTCGGCGGTACGGTCGACAACACCGGCGCCCGCGAGTACGGCCGCACCCCGCTGCACGTCTCGAAGTCCGGCTCCACCCTCTTCGAGGGCACCCCCGACGAGCAGTCCGTCTGGATGTCCCACGGCGACGCCTGCTCCGCCGCCCCAGAGGGCTTCACCGTCACGGCCTCCACGGACGTCGTCCCGGTCGCCGCCTTCGAGAACGACGACAAGAAGCTCTACGGCGTCCAGTACCACCCCGAGGTCATGCACTCCACGCACGGCCAGCAGGTCCTGGAGCACTTCCTGTACCGGGGCGCGGGGCTCACGCCGTCGTGGACCACGGGGAACGTCATCGAGGAGCAGGTCGCGGCCATCCGCGAGCAGGTCGGCGACAAGCGGGCCATCTGCGGTCTGTCCGGCGGCGTCGACTCCGCGGTGGCCGCGGCCCTCGTCGCACGCGCCATCGGCGACCAGCTGACCTGCGTGTACGTCGACCACGGTCTGATGCGCAAGGGCGAGACCGAGCAGGTCGAGAAGGACTTCGTGGCCGCGACCGGCGTCAAGCTGGTCGTCGTCGATGCCGAGGAGCGCTTCCTGAGCGCCCTCAAGGGCGTCTCGGACCCCGAGGAGAAGCGGAAGATCATCGGCCGGGAGTTCATCCGGGTCTTCGAGCAGGCGCAGGCGGAGATCATCGCGGACGAGGGTCCGGCGGTCGAGTTCCTCGTCCAGGGGACCCTGTACCCCGACGTGGTCGAGTCCGGTGGCGGTACCGGCACGGCCAACATCAAGTCCCACCACAACGTGGGCGGGCTGCCGGAGGACCTCGAGTTCCAGCTGATCGAGCCGCTGCGCAAGCTCTTCAAGGACGAGGTCCGGATGGTCGGCCAGGAGCTCGGCCTGCCGGACGAGATCGTCCAGCGCCAGCCCTTCCCCGGCCCGGGTCTCGGCATCCGGATCGTCGGCGAGGTCACCAAGGACCGCCTCGACCTGCTCCGCGAGGCCGACGCCATCGCCCGCGAGGAGCTGACCGCGGCCGGCCTCGACCGGGACATCTGGCAGTGCCCGGTGGTCCTGCTCGCCGACGTGAGGTCCGTCGGCGTCCAGGGCGACGGCCGGACCTACGGCCACCCGATCGTCCTGCGGCCGGTGTCGAGCGAGGACGCGATGACCGCCGACTGGTCGCGACTGCCGTACGACGTGCTCGCGAAGATCTCCACGCGGATCACGAACGAGGTGCGGGACGTGAACCGGGTCGTTCTCGACGTGACCTCGAAGCCGCCGGGGACCATCGAGTGGGAGTGAGCCCTTTGAGGGGCTGGTGAGCCCTTTGGGGGCTCAGGTCCGTTTGAGCGTGCGCACCGGCTCTCCGGGCTTCCAGACCTGGACGACGAGGTACTTGTCGTCCTCGACGTAGGTCCGTACGACCTCCGTCAGCTCGGTGCGGAAGAGGTGGAGCGGCTCCGGCGGCTCCACCTCTTCGGTGTATCCGGCCTTCACCTCCGGGTCGTCCACCTCGATCGCCCGGCCGCTGATCCGGACGTCGCCGCCGCCCATCGTCTGCCCCTCGCCGGGATTCGCCTGCAGCGCGAACCGCGGGTCGCGGCGCAGGTCGAGCGCCTTGAGTGAGTTCGGCATCATGCCGAGCCAGAGCTCGCCGTTCAGGAAGCGCACCTCCAGGCCTGTGGTGCGGGGGGAGCCGTCCTTGCGGAGGGTCGCGAGGGTGTGGTGGGTGAAGGCGCCGAAGCGATCTTCGACGGTCCTGGCGAGATCGGGTTCCGCCGCGGAGAAATCTGCCCAGTTCATGGAGTCCAGTTTTCCTCCGATACCCGACACCTTCTGTCGGGTATCGAGGCCCGGCGCCGATCGTGTCGGCCATCTTTACGAACCAGCGCTGTTCTCTCGCGCTGACCGACGGTAACTTCCGCCCCGTAAAGCCCCCCAGTGCCGGAGGACCACATGCACGGGACGCCCGACGCCGGGCCCACACCGCCGGCGCCGCTGCCCACCGACCGGTTGCGGTTCGCGATGCCGCCCATGCACGAGTCGGTCGAGGACGAGCGCCGGCACCGCAAGGAGCGGCTCGCGGGCGCGCTGCGGATCTTCGGACGGCTCGGCTTCGAGGACGGGGTCTCCGGACACATCACCGCACGGGACCCCGAGTACAGCGACTGCTTCTGGGTCAATCCCTTCGGGATGCCGTTCAAACACGTCACCGTGAGCGACCTGGTGCTCGCCAACTCCGGCGGGCAGGTGATCGAGGGGCGCTACCACGTCAACCAGGCCGCGTTCACCGTGCACTCGCAGGTGCACGCCGCCCGCCCCGACGTCGTCGCCGTCGCCCACTGCCACTCGGTGCACGGACGGGCGCTGTCCGCCCTCGGCGACCTCCTCGACCCCATCACCCAGGAGAGCTGCGCCTTCTACCAGGACCACGCCCTCTACGACGCCTACAGCGGCGTGGCCGTCGACGCCGACGAGGGCCGGCGTATCGCTGCGGCTCTGGGGACCCGGAAGGCGCTCGTCCTGCGCAATCACGGGTTGCTGACCGTCGGGGACTCGGTGGACGCGGCGGCCTGGTGGTTCCTGTCCCTGGAACGGTCCTGCCAGGTGCAGCTCACCGCGAAGGCCGCGGGGCGGCCGATACTGATCGACCACCGGATGGCGGTGGCGACGCGCGAGCAGTTGGGCGGGGATCTGGTGGCGTGGATCAACTACCAGCCGATGTGGCAGGACATCAGCCGGAGTGAGCCGGATCTGTTGAGTTAGGGCCGGCTCCCATGAGTTGGGGCCGGCTCCGATGCGGTTCTTGCTTCAGAAACCGCGGAGTACCGCTGCCTTTGTCATCGCGAACTCCTCGTCGGTGAGTACGCCGTCGCGGTGCAGTTCTCCCAACTCCCGCAGCCTGCGCAGGAGTACGTCGTGGTGATCCGCCGGGGGCGGTACGGCCGGCGCGCGCCGGGGGCGGGGGGTGAGGTGTCTGGCCGGGGGGTCGTCGCCCGCTTCGACGGCGGTACGTGTCGACGGGTGCGGCAGGCGGGCCGTGACCGCGGTGGCGACGAGGGCCGTGAGCAGGTCGCGGCGGGCGCTGCCCCACAGGTCCAGGGCGTACGGGTCCTTCTCCGGCGGCAGCTTGGAGAACACCGTCTCGCGGGTCACGAACCGCATGAAGCCGTCCTCGTAACCGGAGTTCGGCAGCCACTCGACCTCGACGAGGTCGCCGATGTTGACGATCCGCGGCCCCGTGGCCCGCTTCACCCGGTCCGAGGTGTCGGACCAGTCGATCCGCACCTGTGTGCCGTCGAAGGAGACCGTGCCGTCCGAGGACCGCACCGAGACCGGGACCGGTGGTCCGGGCAGGAGAAACGCCTTGGTGGGTTCCTTGGGGATCTGGTCCAGGAGGAGGGCGTGGCGGATCTCCTCCGCGATGTACTCGGCGACCCCCGCCCGGTCGAGGTCCACCAACAGCCGGTACGGGTCCGCGGAGTCCGGCAGCCGGCCCCCGGTCGCCTGGAGAAGGGGGTCGGCGCCCTCGCGCAGCCGTATGCGCAGTCGGCCGCGCTTGCGTTCGGGCTCGAAGACGATGCCCGCGATGGCCTCCAGGGGCACGGCCACCTCTCCGTACGTCTGCCGGAACAGCGGCACGGAGCGGTGCAGGCCCGGTGTGATCCGCACCGTGCTGCCGTCGAAGGCCCAGGTCCCGTCGCGCTGGATGATCTCGGCCATGGGGAAATTCTCGCAGCCGGGTCAACACGGCGGCCGGTGCTTCCCTCCCGCTGACCGGACGTGACGGACGCGGACGGTGTGCTGTAGGGCACAATGCGCTGTCATCGTGGGGGCGTTGCGTTGTGTCGTGGGTGTCGTGAGTGTCGTGGGTCTTGTGGGGAAGGTGGGCGTCGGGCGTGGCTGTGCAGGAGGCTGGGCAGGGCTTGGAGCCGGGAGCGCGGCGGAGTGCGGGGAGTGCGGGGAGTGCGCACGCGGGTGGTTGCGCCTGTGGGGACTGTCCGCACGGGGCCCGTGCGGGACACCGGCGGGCGGTGGCCGAATTCCTGCTCAAACGGGACGAGTTCGCGGCCGGGCAGGGGTTGCCCGCCGCCGTCGCCCACTCGGCGTCCGCCTCCCGGCAGTGGGTCTCCGAGGAACTCACCCAGTCCGCGGATCTCGTCGCGGAGCGGGGGCGCGCGGAGGGTGCGGCCTGGTTGGGGCGGCTGTGGTGGCGGACGGCGTGTGTCGTGTGGGCGGCCGTCGTGCTGCTGCTCCTGGGGCAGGCCCTGACCGCGATCGGGGCGGGGTGGACCTCGGCCCGGACGGCCGGATTGCTGGCCGCCGTCGTGGTGGCGGGGGCGTTGACCGCGGCGTCGTGGTTCCACCGGGCGCGGGGTGGTGCGCTGGCGCCCGTGATCGGCGAGGACAACCGGCTGTCGACGTCCAGGGTCGTCGCGGGTGTGTGGGTGCTGTTCCTCGCCTACGCCGTGCTCGTGCTGGTGGGGCGGCTCGCCGCGGCGTCCTCCCACGGTGAGCGGGATGCTCTGATCTCCGGGCTCGAACTCGGGCGGGGGGCCGGTGTGGTCACCGTCCTCGCCGTGGTGTGCGGGATCGGTGTGCTGGTGCGGCGGGTGGTGGGGGTGCGAGTGCTGGGGCAGCGCTTGCAGAAGGTGCGGGCGGATCGGCCCCGGGCGGCGGATGTCCTGACGGACGATTCCGGGCGGGGGGCCTTCTCCGACATCCAGTACGTCGTGATCAGCGGGGTCGCCGTGCTGTTCGCGGCGGTGCGGTTGGCTCGGCGGCCGGATCAGTTGCCCGATCTGCCGTGGGGGCTGGCGGTGGTGGTGCTCGTGTCCGCGGGGACGTATCTCGCCGGGAAGTACGCGGAGGGTGGGCGGCCGGTGATCCTCTCCGTGGTGCGGGCCCGGGAGGCGGGGGATCTCGACGGGCCCATCCGGACCGGTGACGACGTGGAGATCCGGGGGGCCGGGTTCGTGCCGCCGGGGGCGGGCGGGGCGGATCGGTTGTCCCGGATGGTGGTGCGGGTGGGGGCGGTGAATGTGCGGGTGCCGTTGGTGCCGGTGACGGGGGGATTCCGTAATCCGACGGATGCGGTGCTGACTGTGCCTGTGCCGGTGGATGTGGAGCCGGGGAGGGTGGAGGTGCAGGTGGTCACCGCGGCGGGCGTGGAGACGAACGCGTACGCGATTGAGGTGACGGAGTAGGCCTGCGGCGCGCTGTGCGGCCCCGGTGGGGGTGCGCGTAGCGCCTACGGGTGCGTTGTGGGTCGGGGCCGGGGCGGGGGGTCTCCGTCCTCGGTCCGGCGGAACTGTGGCTTTTGGCTGTGCTGCGTGTCGGACGCCGGCCGCTGCGTGCGGACACCCCCCGCCCCGTCCCCTCACCGCCGTGGGCGGCTGGGGCGCCCACGGCAGTCGGTGCGTCATCTCGCCGGGCGACCACAGCTCGCTCAGGGGCGCGGGGCTGTATCGATGTGCGGCTCCGCCGCGTGGGCGCGACCAGCCCCCATGCACCCGCAGCCGCCCCACGACCTCACCGCCCCCTTCGGAGCGAAACTGGTCCGGCATGAGGTGAGCGTGGTTCCGTTGTCGTGCGTATCGTCTTTTGGGGGGTCACGGCGCGGCGCGAGAGGCGGCTAGAGCGATGACTCACGGGATCCGTACGGACTCGCACTCCCCTTATGTGGAGGGTGGGGGTGACTGGCGGGACACGGCTGTTCGGTACGCCCTCGTTCCGCTGCGGGTGTTTCTCGGGGTGACCTTCATCTACGCGGGGCTGGACAAGCTGACCGACAGTGCGTTCATGAAGGACTCCGGGTCGGGATCGATCGGTGATCTCATGCGGACCGTGCGGGATTCGTCGGCGATCCCGGCCATGGTCGATCTGGCGGTGAAGAATCCCGTGGGCTTCGGGTACGCCATCGCCTTCGGGGAGCTCGCCGTGGGGATCGGCACGCTGATCGGGCTGTTCACGCGGTTGGCGGCGCTCGGCGGGGCGTTGATCTCGCTCAGCCTGTGGATGACGGTGAGCTGGGCCACCGAGCCGTACTACTACGGCAATGATCTCGCCTATCTGATGGCGTGGCTGCCTCTCGTGCTCGCGGGTGCGCCGGTGTGGTCGCTGGACGCGGTGCTTCGGTCGCGGCGACGACAGCGGGCGGGGGGCTACGGCTACTAGCCGTTGGGGCGGGCGTCCGCCTCGGGTGCGGTCAGGGGGCGGGTCTTTCCTCGGCGTCTGCGGATGACGCCGGTGATCGTGCCGACCGTGCCCGCCAGGAAGAGGCCGGCCACGACCAGGGGGATGACGGCGAACCACGGGGTGTCCCAGAGGCCGCCCGCGTCACCGGCGTAGATGACGCCCGTGAGGGTGAGGAACGCGCCGGCGACCAGCTTTCCGGGCTGGAACTCATGACGTAGCACGGGTCACCTCCGCCTGTCCGATGCCGACCCGGAGATCGAGGTCGAGGGTGGCGGTGTCCTTGCCGCCGGTCGTCGCGGGCAGGGTCACCTCCTGCCGCTTGTCCGGTGCCACGTCCACGTCCTTCTCGTCGTCGCCCGGGAGTTGGATGTCGCCCACGCCCACGTTGATGCTCAGCTTCACGGTCGCGTCCTGGGGGACGAGGATCCGCAGTCGGCCCATGCCGACGTCGGCCTGGGTGGTCACCGTCTGGTTCTTGGTCAGGTCGAGCCGGGTCAGGTCCAGGGTGGCGACGCCTGTGCCCAGTTCGTAGTGCGGGCGTATGTCCGTGGTCGCGGCGGGACGCCAGGTCGTGCGTTCCCAGTGGGTGGTGATGTCCCCGGGGAGGGACGCGGAGGCGGCCAGCAGGGCCGCGGTGACGATCGCCAGGAAGATCGAACCCGCTCCTGTGCGGCCCAGGAACGCGCTGACGGCTATGCCCAGGCCGAAGACCATGAGCGCGCAGGCCAGGCCGGTCTGGAGACTGGTGCCGAGGGTGTGGTCGTCCCAGGTGAGGCGGGTGCCGAGGAAGCCCGCGAGGAGGGCGAGGAGGAAGATCCAGCCGCCGATCCAGCGGGGGCCTCGGGGCTTGGGCCGCGGGGTGTACGGGGTGCGGGCGTCCGGGCGGGCCTGCCACGGTGTGCCGAGGCTGATGTTGACGGCCGCCGCGATGTCCCGGTCGTGGGAGTCCCGGGGGCCCCACAGGTAGCCGGTGCCGCCGACATGCGTGCCGTCCTTGACGATGGGGTCGCGCCACCAGGACGGATAGGCCGTCGGAACCGGCGGCGCCTGGGCCTCCGGCGGGGCGTCGGCGACGGCCTGGGCGGCCAGCGGGTCGGTGTCGGGGGCGCCGCGCTGACGCGACCAGTAGCCGGCGCCCGCGAGGAGCACGGAGAGGACGACGGCGAAGGTCATCACCCCGCCGTTGTTCAGCAGGGTCAGGAAGACTCCGCAGCCGACCAGCGCGAACAGCACCGCTGTCAGGGCCTGGCCGTCGACGCGGCCGGTGAACAGCTTGCGCACCTCGTTCTCGTCCTCGTCGTCGTACGGGACGAAGAGCCAGACGAAGCCGTAGAAGATCAGGCCGATGCCGCCGGTCGCGGAGAGCACGGCGAGGGTGATGCGGAAGATCACCGGGTCCATGTCGTACTGCCGGCCGAGCCCCGCGCACACTCCGGCGAGCATCTTGTGCCGGCGGTCGCGCCGGAACCTGCGGGGGAGTTCGGCGAGGTCCGTCTCGCCGGGCGCGGCCGGCGCCTCCGTCCCCGCACCCGCCCCGGCAGCCGCGGCGGGCACGGCATCCTGCGGCCCGGCGCCCGGTCGGGGGCGCGGGCCGGAGCCGGGTCCCGGACCCGTCGCGGCGTGCTCGTGATCTGTCATGGGTCCATGGTGACGGGCGCGGCGGGGCTAGGGCAGTCGGAACGACCCTGGACGGACCCTGATATTCGCCCTGAGGCGGAGTGCGGGGAGCGTTCGACGGACCGGCCCGGTGAAGATCAGGGGAGCCTCAGGGGCCGACCCTGATGCCTGGGTCCGCCGGTCGTGTGACCATCAGTGGCATGCCGGAAGCCGCAGCAGCGCCACTCGTCGAACCGCGGCCGCCGCGCAAGCTCTACCGCAGCAGTGACGGACGCTGGCTCGGTGGTGTGGCGCGGGGGCTCGCCGGGCATCTCGGGCTGCCCGTGATCTGGGTGCGGCTGGTCTTCGTCGGTCTGTTCATGGCGGACGGCCTCGGTGCCCTGCTGTATGCCGCGTTCTGGTTCTTCGTACCGCTCGGCGTCGGCGGCGTCGGCGGTCAGCGGCCCCCGTCCCTGGTGAGCACGGAGACGTCCGCGGACGGCCGGCGCCGACTCGTCGCGCGCAAGCCGGACAAGGGCCAGATCGTGGCCCTGCTCCTCATGGTCGTCGTGGCGATGGTCTTCGTCGGCAATGTGAACCTGGGCAACGGCGCGAAGGCGTACCTCTGGCCCGTCGTCCTCGTCGGCGCGGGTGTCGCCCTGGTCTGGCGCCAGGCGGACAACGCCCGGCGGGCCCGCTGGGTCGAGGCCGGCCGGCAGCGGCGGACCCTCACCCTGCTGCGCGCGGTGGGCGGTGTCCTGCTGGTCGCCGCGGGCGTCTCCGGCATCTTCGTGCTCCAGGGCTCGGCCGCCCACCTCGGCTCGATCCTCCAGGCGGCCCTCGCGGTCCTCGTCGGGATAACGCTCCTGGCCGGTCCCTACCTGGTCCGCATGACCCAGGACCTCTCCGAGGAGCGCCTGATGCGCATCCGCGCCCAGGAGCGCGCGGAGGTCGCCGCCCATGTCCACGACTCGGTGCTGCACACCCTGACCCTGATACAGCGCAACGCGGAGAACGCGAACGAGGTCCGCCGCCTCGCCCGCGCCCAGGAGCGCGACCTGCGCACCTGGCTCTACAAACCGGAGGGCACCGGCAAGGACGAGGCCGACGAACCCACCCACCTCGCCGACGCGGTGCGCCGCAACGCCGCCGAGGTCGAGGACAAGCACGGCGTCCCCATAGAGGTCGTGGTCGTCGGCGACTGCCCCCTCGACGACGGAATCGGCGCACAGATGCAGGCCGCGCGCGAGGCGATGGTGAACGCCGCCAAGTACGGTGGCGAGGGCGGCGCCGTACAGGTCTACGCCGAAGTCGAGGGCAGGACGGTCTTCGTGTCCGTCCGGGACCGCGGCCCCGGCTTCGACCTCGACTCGATACCCGCCGACCGCATGGGCGTCAGACAATCGATCATCGGCCGCATGGAGCGCAACGGGGGCACGGCGCGGCTGCGCGCGGTGCCGGACGGCGGCACGGAGGTCGAGCTGGAGATGGAGAGGGCGGAGAAGACGTGATGAGCGACCCGACCGAGGGGACCGCGGAGCCCGTGGAGCCGACCGGAGGCGCGGGCGAGCGGCATGTGCGCGTGGTCCTCGTCGACGACCACCGCATGTTCCGTACGGGAGTCCAGGCCGAGATCGGCCAGACCGAGCAGACCGGCGTCGAGGTCGTCGGCGAGGCGGCGGATGTCGACCAGGCGGTCACCGTCATCACCGCGACCCGGCCCGAGGTGGTCCTCCTCGACGTCCACCTGCCGGGCGGCGGCGGTGTCGAAGTGCTGCGCCGCTGCGCCCCGTTGATGGCCGACGCCGACCAGCCCGTGCGCTTCCTCGCCCTGTCCGTCTCGGACGCGGCGGAGGACGTGATCGGGGTGATCCGCGGGGGCGCGCGGGGCTATGTGACCAAGACGATCACGGGCTCGGACCTGATCAACTCCATCTTCCGGGTCCAGGAGGGCGATGCCGTCTTCTCGCCGAGGCTCGCGGGCTTCGTCCTGGACGCCTTCGCCTCCACGGACGCCCCGCCCGTCGACGAGGACCTCGACCGCCTCACCCAGCGGGAGAGGGAGGTGCTGCGGCTCATCGCCCGTGGCTATGCCTACAAGGAGATCGCCAAGCAGCTCTTCATCTCCGTGAAAACGGTCGAGTCCCATGTCTCGGCGGTGCTGCGCAAGCTTCAGCTGTCCAACCGGCACGAGCTGACCCGGTGGGCGACGGCACGGCGCCTGGTGTGAGCATCCCGTCCCGGGCGGTCGTACCGGCACCGGCGGCCCGGTCGGTCACACCACCCGGGTCGCCCCCGCGAACGGCATCTCGCTGATCGGGGCCACGCGGACCGGGGCCGAGGGGTTCGGGGCGTGGACCATCCGGCCGTTGCCCACGTAGAGGCCGACATGGCTGATGCCGGAGTAGAAGAACACCAGGTCACCGGGGAGCAGTTCGGAGCGGGAGACGCGCTGTCCGGCGCCGATCTGGGCGTAGGTGGTGCGGGGCAGGGAGACGCCCGCGGAGCGGTAGGCGGCCTGGATGAGGCCGGAGCAGTCGAAGGCGTCCGGGCCGGTGGCGCCCCAGACGTAGGGGCTGCCGAGCTTGGAGTAGGCGTAGGAGACGGCCGCCGCCGCACGGGAGTTGGGCGCCCGGGTGGTGGCCGAGGCGGGGGCCGTCAGGGCGTCCCGGGCGTCACCGGACCCCCGTGAGGCGCGGGCCGTGTCGCCCTCGGTGAGCCGGGCGCGTTCCTCGGCCGTCAGTCGGGACAGCAGGCGGCGTGCCGAGTCCAGCTTGCCGGTGATCGTCGTCCTGTGCTTCCTCAGTTCCGCCTGACGGGACTTCAGCGAGGTCAGCTCGATGTGCGCGGCCCCGCGCAACTGCTCGATCTCCCGCAGCTGTTTGCGCACGCTCGCGACGGACGAGGCCTGCCGGGTTCCGGCCCGCTCGACGAACTCGGCGCCGTCCAGGTAGCGGTCGGGGTCGGAGGAGAGCGCCAGGTGCAGGGCGGGGTCCAGACCGCCGTCGCGGTACTGCGCGGCGGCCATCGAACCCAGGGCCTCCCGCGCCGAGTTGAGCTTCTCGGTCCTGCGCGCCGCCTCGTCCTGGAGCGTGGCCAGGCGGGTCTCGGCCGTCTTCGCCTTCTCCTTCGCGCCGTTGTACTTCTCGGTGGCGGCCTCCGCCTCCTGGTACAGCTTGTCCACCTTCGCCTTGACCTGCGTCGGCGTCAGGTTCGGCTCGGCGTGGCCGGTTCCGTCGAAGCCCGTGGCGGTGGCCGCGCCCGCGAGGGCGATCGTCGCCGCGGTGCGGGCCGTGTTGCCGCCGGTGGAACGTTGTCGGGGCTTGCGGTGCGCTGCCAACTGGGGAGCACGTCCTTTCGTACGACCGCCACATCCGTACGGACGCCAAGCGGAAGCGACGTACGGCCGCCCCGGTGGGCGGATCACGCGTCCGGCGGCGGCCCGCACAGGGGGAGCGGGACGCCGCCGGACCTTCTCGGCGGAGGTGGCCGACTGCCGCCCCTGGCCCGGGCGGCGGTGGGGAGCCGGTCACCTGGTGGAGGACGCTAAACCTGACGGTGACGGCGGGGTAACGCGTTGTGCGGAAGTGCCGTGAGGAGGCCACCGGGTGACCGGTTGCGACCGTGATCCCGTATCGATGCCGTCGGCTTCACGCGGCGCGTTGACCGATGTGCGCAATGCCGGACGCACGGGGCTCATGGGCTGCTATGGGCCGCATATATGCAAGATCCGGGTAAGGGGGGCGGGGCGGTGTCGGTGCCCCACGCGCCCCTGATTAGGCTCCGGCCTCATGGACGTACTCATCCATCTCTTCGTCGGCCTGCACATCATCGGCATCGCCTCGCTGCTCGGCGGCTTCCTCACCCAGATGAAGGCGATGGGCGAGGGGACGGCACGGTTCAGCCCGGCCATGCTGCACGGCGCGCTGACGATGCTGATCACCGGCGCGGTGCTGGTCGGCCTCAACCAGGCCGACGACCAGACCGTCAACAACGTCAAGATCGGCGTGAAGCTGGCCCTGCTGGTCGTGATCCTCGGCCTCGTCTACGTGAAGCGGGACGACGAGAAGGTGGACAAGAGCCTGTTCGGCCTGGTGGGCCTGCTGACCACGGCGAACATCTTCATCGCGGTGCTGTGGACGTGACCGTGGCTCAGGCGGGCCGCACCACGCTGTGGATCGCCGACTCGCCGTCGTAGTAGATCGACTCCTCGCGGACGTACGCGCCGGGCTTCGGGGCGTGGATCATCATGCCGTTGCCGATGTAGAGGCCGACATGGGTGACGTCGTCGTAGAAGAAGACCAGGTCACCGGGGCGGGCGGCGGAGAGGGAGACGGTCGTGCCGGCGTTGACCTGGTCGTAGGTGGTGCGCGGGAGGGAGATGCCGGCGGCGTTCCAGGCGGCCTGGGTGAGGCCGGAGCAGTCGTAGGACTCGGGGCCGGTGGCGCCCCAGACGTACGGCTTGCCGATCTGGGTGCGGGCGAAGGCGAGCGCCTTCTCGGCCTTGGTGGCGTAGGAGGGGTCCGTGACGGTGGTGGGGGAGGAGGGGCTGGGCGCGCTGGTTTCCTGTGGCCTCGCCTCCTCCGCGGCCTTCTGGTCCGCCGCCTGCTGCCGGGCCAGCTCCGCGGCCTTGCGGGCGGCCTCCTCCTGCCTCTCCCGCTCGATCGCGGCGAGCCGCGCCTTCTCCTCGGCGGTCAGCTTCGACAGCAGTGCGCGGGCGTCGGCGAGCTTGGTCTGGACGGTGGCCTTGGCCGTCTTCAGGTCGCTCTGCGTCTCGGTGAGCGTCCGAAGGCTCTCCGTGGCCTCCTGGCGCTTCTTCATCGTCGCCGACTGCTCGGTGACGTAGTCGTCGACCGCGCTCTTCTGGCGGGTCGTCATGCGGCCCATCAGCTGCGTCTGGTCGAAGTAGTCCTGGGGTGAGTCCGCGAGCAGGAAGGTCGCCGTGTCGGGCGCGGCGGCGCCGGAGCGGTACTGGGCGGCGGCGAAGGAACCCAGTTCCTCCCGCGCCTCGTTGAGCTTCTGGGTGCGCTCGGCGACGTCGTCCAGGAGGGTGTCGACCTGCTTGCGCTGCTTGGCGGTCTTCTCCTTGGCCCCGTTGTACTTCTCGGTCGCCGACTCCGCCTGCCGGTAGAGGTCGTCGACCTTCTTCTCGACCTCTTCGAGGCTCGGTTTGTCGTCGGCCGGGGCGGCGGTGGCCGTCTGGGACAGCAGGGCCACGGAGGTGAGGGCCGCCGTGGCGAGGGCGGGGGTCCGTATGCCTGCTACGCGCGTACCCGAAGGACGCGACTTGCGGTGCGACGCCAAGGGAGGCGACTCCTTCCGTGTACCGCCTACCGAGTTAGCTGTCGGGTTCGGGCGAGTGCTTCGGAAGGTGTGCCCTACGGCCGTGTCCTGAGCGGGGGACGGGCCGATTCACCCCGGGTTCGGTGGGTCCCCGGTTCCGGTCGCGCGGCGGCGCTGCGGATTCGGCGGAGGCCGTGCGGCCCGGCGAGGTTCGCCGGTGGAGGTCGTACGGCCTGTCCGGCACGGTAGCCAACGCGTGTGGCGGCTGTGAAGGTTGATGTTCGATATGCCCGATACATTTTCGTGACCTGGCGTCAGGGCTTCGCGCTCCGTGGTCAATCCGGAGTGATCTGCCACGACTTGGGCGTATTTTCGCCGGAGTCCGCCTGAGTCTGCCGGAGTGACGACGTCCGGGCGTTTCGGGGCGCTAGCTTCCAGCCAGCCACGGTCCGCTGCCGTGGCGGGTGAGAGGGGTAAGGCCATGGTCATGAGGAAGCGCACGTCACTCGTCGTAGCCACGGGGCTCACCGCGGGAGTGACCCTCGCCGCCACCGCGGGCATCGCGCCCGCGTCCGCCTCGGGAGAGCACGCCGACGCCGTCGGGGGCTCCGGCGGCGCGGGGCGGAAGCCGGTCGTCCGCGTGATCGCGAACGGTCTCGACAACCCGCGACAGCTCTCCTACGACCACGGACGGCTGTACGTCGCCGAAGCCGGGCGCGGGGGCAAGAAGTGCGTCGGGCAGGGACCCGAGGGCGAGACCTGTATCGGCCTGAGCTCGGCGCTCACCAAGATCTACTGGGACGGGGGCGCGTGGAAGCACCACCGGGTGGTGAAGGGGCTCCCCTCGGGCGCCGCCCCCGACGGTGGCTTCGCGACCGGCCTGGACGGTGTCTCCGCCCTGCACGGCAGCGTCTGGGGCGCGATGACCTACGCCCCGCCGGAGGCCGGCATCCCCACCGCCCCGCCCTGGAACACCCTCGGCAAGCTGCTGCGCCTCGGGCACGGCAAGGCGAGGATCGCCGCGGACATCGCCGCCGTCGAGTTCCGGTACAACCCGCACAAGGCGAACCTGGAGTCCAATCCGTACGGCGTCCTCGCCCTCCCCGACGGCCGCCGCATCGTCGCGGACGCGGCCGGCAACGACCTGGTCGTCGTCTCCCCGAACGGCCGGGCCCGCCCCTTCACGGTCTTCCCGAACCACGACGCCAACGAGTCCGTCCCCACCTCCCTCGCCCTCGGCCCCGACGGCACGCTCTACGTCGGCGAGCTCAACGGCGAGGCCGCCCGGCCCACCGCGCGCGTGTGGAAGGTCGACCCCCGGACCGGCAAGATCCTCGGCTGGACCTCCGGCTTCGGCTCCATCACCGGCATCGCCCTCAACGACGACGGCGACCTCTACGTCAGCCAGCTCTTCGCGGGCCGCGTGACCAAGGTCTCCGACGGCCGGCGGACCCACGTGAAGGTGCCGTTCCCGGCGGGCGTGGCCGTCGATCCGCACGACGGCAAGGTCTACGTCTCGGCCTGGTCGATCGCGGACCGGGACGGGACGGTGCTGGAGGGGAGGCGGACGGCGGGGGGTCAGGTGTGGAAGATCCTGGGGTTTTGAGGGGGAGGGGGTGCGGTTCGGGGGTGGGTTGGTCGGCTGGGGTCGGCTCCAATGGCCGGGGCCGGGGCCGGGGCCGGGGCCGGGGCCGGGGCTGAGGCCGGCGGCCGGGTCTGGGGCTTGGGGTTGAGTTCGGGGTCGGGTAGCCGGGTCTGGCTCGGAGTCGGGTTCGGGGTTCGGGGGTGGAGCCGGGGCCAGCTTGTGGTCGGCGGGTCGGCGGGTCGGCGGGTCGGCGGGTCGGCGGGTCGGCGGGCCTGGCGGGCCCGTCGTAGGACTTGCTGAGCCCGCCGCCGGACGCGATCGCGCTCGGCGCGGGGACTGTCGCGGTACGCCGGGTCGGGGCCAGCCTGGTGGTCTGGTACGGGGCTTTGGCCCGGGGGCGGGTGGCCGGGCTTGAGATCCGGGCCCTGCGGTCCGGGCCTGGGGAAGTGCCCGCTGGTCGAGGGGTCGAGGGGTCGGTGGGCGTGGCGGGCCCGTCGTAGGACTTGCTGAGCCCGCCGCCGGACGTGATCGCGCTCGGCGCGGGGACTGTCGCGGTACGCCGGGTCGGGGCCAGCCTGGTGGTCTGGTACGGGGGCCTCGGTCCGGGGTCGGGCGGCCGGGCTTGAGGGCCGGTCCCGGGGAGGTGTCCGCTGGTCGTGGGGCGTGGCGGGCCCGTCGTCGGACTCGCTGAGCCCGCCGCCGGACTTGATCGCGCTCGGCGCGGGGACCGTCGCGAATGCCGGTCCCGGCCGGCCCGGGCGGTCAGGTACGGGGCCTCGGCCCGAGGTCGGGTGCACGGGCTGGAGGTCCGGGCCCGAGGAGGTGCCCGCTGGTCGGGGGTCGAGGGGGCGGCGGGTCGTGGCGGGCCCGTCGCCGGACTTGCCGAGCCCGCCGCCGGACTTGATCGCGCTCGGCGCGGGGACCGTCGTGGAATGCCGGTCCGGGGTCGGGCCCGGTGGTCTGGTGCGGGGACTCGGCGCCGGGTGGGGCGCCGGGGCTTGAGATTTGGCCCCGGGGGGTGTCGATTTCGGCGATGTTCCCGGGGCGGCGGCAGGGTGTCAGTGGGGCGCCCTAGACTCGGAGAGCGATGAGCAGCCTCTTTGACGACAGCTTCCTGGCGAACCTCCAGACCCCCCGGGGCCACGACGAGGAACCTCCGCCGCCGCCCGAGGACGATCACGTGCCGGAGCCCGTGCCGGACGATCTGTTCGGCGGGAAGTTCGACGTGCCGCCGGACCGGGACGCCTACTACCGTGACGGCGCCCCGCGCCCGGCGGTGGATCCGGCCGCGCTCCTGGACGGGCTGAACGAGAACCAGCGCGCCGCCGTCGTGCACTCGGGCACGCCCCTGCTCATCGTGGCCGGCGCCGGCTCCGGCAAGACCCGTGTGCTCACCCACCGCATCGCCCACCTGCTCGGCGAGCGGAACGTCCACCCGGGCCAGATCCTCGCGATCACCTTCACCAACAAGGCCGCGGGCGAGATGAAGGAGCGCGTGGAGCAGCTCGTCGGCCCGCGCGCGAACGCGATGTGGGTGATGACCTTCCACAGCGCGTGCGTGCGGATCCTGCGCAGGGAGTCGAAGAGGCTCGGCTTCACGTCCTCCTTCTCGATCTACGACGCTGCCGACTCCAAGCGCCTGATGGCCCTGGTCTGCCGCGACCTCGACCTCGACCCCAAGCGCTTCCCGCCCAAGTCCTTCAGCGCCAAGATCAGCAACCTGAAGAACGAGCTGATCGACGAGGAGGACTTCGCCGCCCAGGCCACCGACGGCTTCGAGAAGACCCTCGCCCAGGCCTACGCGCTCTACCAGTCCCGCCTGCGTGAGGCCAACGCGCTCGACTTCGACGACCTGATCATGACGACGGTCAACCTGCTCCGCGCCTTCCCCGACGTCGCCGAGCACTACCGCCGCCGCTTCCGCCATGTCCTCGTCGACGAGTACCAGGACACCAACCACGCGCAGTACACGCTGGTCAGGGAGCTCGTCGGCACGGGCTCGCACGATGAGGACGTCCCCCCGAACGACTACGACGTCCCGCCCGCCGAGCTCTGCGTCGTCGGTGACGCCGACCAGTCGATCTACGCCTTCCGCGGCGCGACGATCCGCAACATCCTCCAGTTCGAGGAGGACTACCCGGACGCGACGACGATCCTCCTGGAGCAGAACTACCGCTCCACGCAGACCATCCTCACCGCCGCCAACGCGGTCATCGAGCGCAACGAGTCCCGCCGCCCCAAGAACCTGTGGACCAACGCGGGCGCGGGCGCGCGCATCACCGGCTATGTCGCCGACACCGAGCACGACGAGGCGCAGTTCGTCGCCGAGGAGATAGACCGTCTCACGGACGCGGGCGACGCGAAGGCCGGCGATGTCGCCGTCTTCTACCGGACCAACGCGCAGTCCCGTGTCTTCGAGGAGATCTTCATCCGCGTCGGCCTGCCCTACAAGGTCGTCGGCGGTGTCCGCTTCTACGAGCGCAAGGAGGTCCGGGACGTCCTGGCCTACCTGCGGGTGCTGGCCAACCCGGAGGACTCGGTGCCACTGCGCCGCATCCTCAACGTCCCCAAGCGCGGCATCGGCGAGCGCGCCGAGGCGATGATCGACGCCCTGTCCCAGCGGGAGAAGATCAGCTTCCCGCAGGCGCTGAAGCGCGTCGACGAGGCGTACGGCATGGCCGCGCGGTCGACCAACGCCGTGAAGCGGTTCAACGTGCTGATGGAGGAGCTCCGTACGATCGTCGAGTCCGGCGCGGGCCCGGCGACCGTCCTGGAGGCGGTGCTCGAACGCACCGGCTATCTCGCCGAGTTGCAGGCCTCCACCGACCCGCAGGACGAGACCCGGATCGAGAACCTCCAGGAACTCGCCGCCGTGGCCCTGGAGTTCGAGCAGGAGTCCGGGGAAGCCGCGGAAGGTGAGGCGGCGGCTCCGGTCGGTCTCGCCGCGTTCCTCGAGCGGGTCGCGCTCGTCGCCGACTCCGACCAGATCCCCGACGAGGACGAGGACGGCTCGGGCGTCATCACCCTGATGACCTTGCACACCGCCAAGGGCCTGGAGTTCCCGGTCGTCTTCCTCACCGGCATGGAGGACGGCGTCTTCCCGCACATGCGCGCCCTCGGCCAGACCAAGGAGCTGGAGGAGGAACGGCGCCTGGCGTACGTCGGCATCACGCGCGCGCGGGAACGGCTGTATCTGACGCGGTCCTCGATGCGCAGCGCGTGGGGGCAGCCGTCGTACAACCCGCCCTCCCGCTTCCTGGAGGAGATCCCCGGGCAGCACGTCGACTGGAAGCGGACCGGCGCCACCGCGCCCGTGTCCGCGGGCCCGGTGTCCGCGGTGGCGTCCTCGCTGTCCTCGTCCCGCTCCCGCTCGTCGGCCTCGGGCGCGAACGGCTTCGCCACGCGCCGCGCCTCCGAGAAGCCGGTGGTGTCCCTGGCCGTCGGCGACCGGGTCACCCACGACCAGTTCGGGCTCGGCACCGTGACGGGCGTGAAGGGCACGGGGGCGAACGCCGAGGCGACGATCGACTTCGGGGACACCAAGCCGAAGCGGCTGCTGCTGCGGTACGCGCCGGTGGAGAAGCTGTAGCGCGACGAGCCCCCGTCGAAGGGCGGGGGCTCACGTCGGGAAGTGCCTACGTCGGGAAGTGCCTACGTCGGGTCGATCCCGTGGCTGCGCAGCCACGGAAGCGGGTCGATGGACGAGCCGCCCGCCGGGTGCACCTCGAAGTGCAGGTGCGGGCCGGTCGAGTTGCCGGAGTTGCCGCTGTACGCGATCGGGTCGCCGGCCTTCACCGTCGTACCCGAGGCGACCCGGTAGCTGGAGAGGTGGCAGTACCACGTCTCCGTGCCGTCCTTCGCGGTCACGATCATCATGTTGCCGTAGGCGCTGTTCCACTGCGTCCGCACGGTGCCGTCGGTCGCGGCCATCACGGTCGTGCCGTAGGAGACGGGGAAGTCGATGCCGGTGTGCACGGACATCCAGTTGATGCCGGACTGGCCGTAGTAGGCGCTGAGGCCGTGCTGGGCGACCGGGAGCGCGAACTTCGGGCGCAGCCGCTCCTTGCGGGCCGCCTCCTCCGCCGCCTTCTTGCGCTCGGCCTCCTGCTGGGCCTTGAGGTCGATACGTTCCTGCGTCCGGCTGACCCGGTCGCTGAAGTCGTCCGCCTCGGCGGAGAGGTTCTCCAGCTGGGTGTCGAGCTTGTTGTTCGCGGCGGATGGTTTCACCGCGGTCGCGTCCGCGGCCATCGTCGACGCGTCCTTGCTGTCCTCGGTGAGGGTGCCGACGGAGGCGGCGGCGATGCCCGCGACCCCCATCACGCACGCCGAGGGCACGGCCACCGTCAGCAGGGCGGAACGCCTGGGGGGTGTACGGCGCCGGGAGCGGGCCGCGTTGCGCGTCGCCGCGCGGCCCAGCGGAGCGGGAGCGGCCTCTTCCTGGCCGTCCAGCAGCGGTGTGTCGGCGATCGCGATCGAGGGCAGCACGCCCGTGGCGGCCAACTCACCGTCGGGTGAGGACGCTTCGTGCGGGTGCGGCTCGTGGAGTTGTGCCTCGTGCTGGTCCGGCCCGTGCGGGGTGTCGTACGACTCGCCGTACGGGGCCTGCGGTTCGTACTCCTCGGCGGCCGGTGCGGCGGGGCCGTCGGAGTTCCACTGCGTGGCGTCGTACGCCCCGGTGTCGAAGGCCTGCGTGCCCCATTCCCAGTGCTGGGTCTGGTCGGCCGGGACGCCGGACTGGTCGGGCTGGAGCCAGGCGCTCGCATCCCACTGTCCGCTGGTGTCGGAGCCGTTGTGCTGCGCCGGGATCGCGGAGAGCTGCTGGTCGCCGCACCAGGCGGTGGCGTCGTACGCGCCGGTGTCGTAGGCGGCGTGGTGCTGGGCCGCGTACATGTCGTAGTTCAGGGGCTGCTGGCTGCCGGTGGACCAGTCCGAGGAGTCGTACGTGCCCGTGTGCTCGCCCGGAAGGCTGCCGAAGAGGGGATCCGCGTCGAAGGTCGCGGTGGCGTGGGCGCCGGTGTCGAAACCGGTGGCGTCGTAGGCGTGCTGCGTGGTGAAGTCGCCGTACTGGGCTTCCTGGGTGCCGTAGGACGCGTAATGCGCGGGGTCGGCGTCGGAAGCCGGAGCCGGGGTGGTCATGGTCCCCGACGGGTGACGGTCGTTCACCAACTTCTCTTTCGCCTCGACAACAGGGGCTGCCAGAGCAGTGCGGTGACTGTACCCGGCGGTACGCGGGCGCGACAATCTTCAACCTGTTTCGGGCGCGCAGGAAACGGGCATTCGGCTGTGTTTCGGGGGACTGCGGGCGCGGGTTTGGCCTTGGGTTCGAATGTCGTTCGATATCGGTGAGCTGTCCGACGGCTGTCGCGCCCTTGTGTGAGGGAGGGGCGGGGCGGTGATCAGGCCACCGTCAGACCGCCCGCGCGCGCCGCGGTTTCCTCCCCCGGAAGGGCCGTGTCGAGTGCTCGGCGTATCCCGGCGGCGACGGCCGGGTGCACCGGCAGGGCGAGGTGTCCGATGCCGCTGACCCGCACGTTCTCCACGGTCAGGTCCGGGTGCTCGACGCAGGCGGTCTCCAGCGGGTCCATCAGATGGTCCAGATCGCTCCAGAAACTGACGAAGTGCGTACGGCAGCCCGGCGCGGGCAGAGTGAGCTCCTCGAGCACCTCCGAGCCGGGGCGCATCTGGCGCACGATGGGGTGCGCGTTGGCCAGGGGCGCCACCCGGGTGCCCGAATGCGGTGTGCCGAGTGTCACCAGTGTGCGTACGCGCGTGTCGCCGCCGAGTCGCTGCACGTAGTACCGCGCGATCAGGCCGCCCAGGCTGTGTCCGACCACGTCGACCTGCCGGCTGCCCGTGCGCTCGCAGATCTCCTCGATGTGCCGGCCGAGCAGTGCCGCCGCGGTACGGATGTCGCAGGTCAGCGGGGAGTAGTTCAGCGACTCGATCTGCTGCCTGCCGTGCTGGGCGAGGCTGCGGCGCAGCAGCACGAAGACCGAGCGGTTGTCGATGAACCCGTGCAGCAGCACGACCGGGGGCTTGGCCTCCCGGGGCAGCTGGGTCGCGCTGTCCTCCGGCGCGGGGAGCGGGGGCGCGGGGGCGCGGCGCTCCTGTGCGATGCCGGAGGGATAGAGGAGGAGGTGGCCGGCGAGGATCGCGATCTCCAGGGCGGTCGCTTTGAGAAGGGCCAGGGAGAGGCCCGCCAGCTTGCCCGGGAGCAGGCGCTGACAGAGCGGAAGAATGGGCAGTGCTGCCCCGGTGACCTTCATGGCCGACCTCCTGTCGGCACACAGGAGGACGGCTCCGTCCCCCGTGTGCGCTCATGGGGAGGCGCGGCGGAGGTCCTGATCGACGGAGCGCGAGTGGAGCGCGGGGGGTGGGTGCGGCGAGTGGCGCGTGCTGGTGGGGCTGCCGGCCGGGCCGGCGGTGAGGGTGGTGCGGTGGTTGGGGCCAGTGGTGCCGGTGGTGCGGATGGTGCTGGTGGTGCGCCAATGACGTGACGGGGTTCCCTGTCGATGAGGCGACGAGACTCCCCGCTGTCGTGCCTTACCTGTCCTGCGTGCCCTTCGTGCCGGTGTCGATGCGTCGCACCGCCGCGGCGCGTGGACTGCGGCGCGGCGGTGCGACGACCTCGTTGCGGCTCCCGAACGTGTCCCACCGTGTGATTTCCCCCTCGGTATCCACCGCGAAACTGCCGGTTGCGGGATGCTGGCGATAACGTTCGTTCACTTTCCCGGCCGGTGCGGGTACTCGTGTACTTGTCGGTACGGATGGATGCAGTCGCTTCATGGAGGCAGTGATGGGTGTGGCAGCCGGTCCGATCCGCGTGGTGGTCGCCAAGCCGGGGCTCGACGGCCACGATCGCGGAGCCAAGGTGATCGCCCGCGCGTTGCGGGACGCCGGGATGGAGGTGATCTACACCGGGCTTCATCAGACCCCCGAGCAGATCGTCGGCACCGCCATCCAGGAGGACGCCGACGCGATCGGTCTGTCCATCCTGTCCGGCGCGCACAACACCCTCTTCGCGGCCGTCATCGACCTGCTCAAGGAGCGTGACGCGGCGGACATCCTGGTCTTCGGCGGCGGCATCATCCCCGAGGCGGACATCCGCCCGCTCAAGGACAAGGGCGTCGCCGAGATCTTCACGCCGGGGGCCACGACCCAGTCGATCGTGGACTGGGTCAGGGAGAACGTGCGGCAGCCGGCGGGCGCGTAGGACGGCTTCGCGCGGCCAGGGCCCGGAGGTCAGGCCGCCCCCAACTCCTCGGCCATCGCCGCCCGCAACCGCAGCGTGGACACCAGGCGCTGGAACGCCTCCGCCCAGTAGCCGCCGGCACCGGGACTCGCGTCCTCCGTCTCGTCCGGCACCGCCATCAGCCCGTCGAGGCGCCTGGCCTCGGAAGGGTCGAGGCAGCGCTCGGCCAGTCCCATCACGCCGCTGAAGCTCCATGGGTAACTCCCCGCGTCCCGTGCGATGTTCAGCGCGTCGACGACGGCCCGGCCGAGCGGTTCGGACCACGGCAGCGCGCACACTCCGAGCAGTTGGAACGCCTCCGACAGCCCGTGGGCCGAGATGAACCCGGCGACCCAGTCGGCCCGTTCGGCGCCGCCCAGCGTGGCGAGCAGCTTGGACCGCTCGGCCAGGGACACCGCACCGGGACCGCCGGCCTCGGGAGCCCCGGGCGCCCCGAGCAGGGCCCGTGCCCACGCGGCGTTCCGTTGGCGCACCGCGGCCCGGCACCAGGCCGCGTGCAGTTCGCCCTGCCAGTCGTCCGCCACCGGCAGCGCCACGATCTCCTGGGGCGTACGGCGACCGAGCCGGGCGGGCCAGGTCGCGAGCGGCGCCGCCTCCACCAACTGGCCGAACCACCAGGACCGCTCGCCCCGGCCGGCCGGAGCCTTGGCCACGACACCGTCGCCCTCCATGCCCGCGTCGCACTCGTGGGGCGCCTCGACCACGAGGGTCGGGGTGCTCCCGGTGTGGTCGACGGCCACGCACGCCCCGGCCCTGACCGCCATCCGCGCGGCGAGCGCCGAGCTGGGCAGGGACGACAGCAGCTCCGCCGCCGTGGCCCGGACGTTCCGGCTCCGGTCCGTCAGCGCCTGTTCGAGGAACGGCTCGTCGTCCGGGGCCAGGCCGGTGCGCAGGGAATCGAGGAACATCAGCCGGTCCTCGGCCCGCTCCGTCGCCCAGGTCGTCGCGAGCAGCTCGCGCGCGGCGGCCGGCTCACGGGCGCGTATCGCGCCCAGCAGGGCGACCCGCTCGGCGAACAGCCCTTCCTGCCAGAGCCGTCGGATCCGGTCCGCGTCGTCCAGGTGCGGCAGCGCCACGCCGCCGCCCGGCGTCGCGCGCAGGGCGAACCGCCAGTCGGGGTTCAGCCGGGCGAGCCACACCGCCCGCGGGCCCGCGAAGGCCAGCGCCGCCTGCCGCAGGTCCGTGCGTCCGCGGGCCGCGTCCAGGAGTGCGGGCAGCAGCTCCGGGGGCGGCGCGAACCCTTGGGCGTTCGCCGTCGCGAGCCACTGAGGCAGCAGTTCCATCAGGTCCGGTGCCGTGCCTCTGCGGCCCCCGCCGCCGGTGCCCGGACGGTCGGTCAGCAGCATCGCCAGCCTGCGCGCCGCGGCGGTGGGCAGCGGCGGTCGCGGGTCCTTCGCCGCCGGCTCCGGACGCGCGGCCGCCCGGCCCGGCCGCAGCCCGGCCCGGCGTCGTACGGTCTCCACGGCCGCCGCGTCCAGCAGCGCCGCCGGAGCCTGCGGGCCCGGCGGGCAGCCCGGTGGGGTGCGCCGCTCCGTGCCGAGCAGCGCCGCCGTGACGAGTTCCTCCCAGGCATTCGGCGCGGGTGCGTCCACAGGGGTGGGAGTCCCGTTCATGCGCTGCCCTCCGTGCGCTGTCGTGTGTGGCCTTGGCCTGCCGATGCTTCTCGTGCGGTCCCCAGGAGCGGTTTCCGCGCGGTCCCTGGACTGGTTCGGACTGGTTGAAGGCTCACTCGTCGCGGGTGTCCAGGGGAGCGCGAGGCATGCGTGGCGTGAGTGAGAGGAGGCGGGCCGTCGGCCGGACGAGCGGGGCGGACCGGCGCGGTGGACGCGGGGCGGTTCAGCACAGCGGCACCGCCTCGCCCGCGCCCTCCGGCCAGGCCGTCAGCGGGGTGAAGCCCTGGTGGCCGCACTCGCCGAAGACCTTGACCGGGGCGCCGCCCGACAGGGAGACCAGCTTCCACAGGCCCGGACGCGCACGGGCGGCGGGGGTCAGCGGCAGCGCCGTGTCCCCGTCGGCGTCCGCCAGCTGCCAGGAGTCACCGTCCGGCGTCGGGACGACCCGGTCCAGTGTCACCGGGACCGAGTCCAGCCAGGGATCGTCCCGCAGGGCCTCTCCGTAACGGGCCGTCGCTTGGGCCGTCGTCATCCCCGGTGGCCGTGTCGGCACCGGAACGGGCTGCGTGAACTGCTCGCCCAGAGCCACCCGGGGCTGCCCCGCGCCCGGGTAGGCGGACACCTCCGCGTCCAGGGTCAGGCCCACCGGCAGCGCGAGCTCCGGGGCACGGCCGGCGGCGCCGTAGGAGAGGAGAAGTACCGTACGGTCCGTCTCGGCGCCGTACAGCCAGGCCCGACGTGTCGTCAGACGGCTGTCCGCCGTGTCGAACTGGGCGAGGACCAGCCAGCGGTCCCGCACCGGCGTGCCGTCCGCCGAGGCGGGCAGGCCGATCCGGGAACGGACCGTGGCCGCCAGGGCGTCCGGCAGGCCCTCACGGTGCAGCCAGCCCCGGTCGAGGAGATGGAGGAGCGCGCACTCCTCCAGCAGCCGCACCGGCCAGCCGGGGCCGGAGGACGGTATCGCCCCCAACTCCCGCACCCGCGCCGCCAGCCCGGAGGCCTGCGCGTCGACCATGCGGGCCGCGGTCTCCTCCCACTGCCCGTACCCCGTCTGTTCCGCGCCCGCGAGACCGCCGCGCAGCAGATCGGCCAGCCGCTGCTCCAACTCCGTCGCCCCGGCGGTGATCCGCTCGGCCCGGCGCTCCGCCCTGCGCCGCGTCGCCTCGGGATCAGCCGAGCCGGAGGAGGAACCGGCGGCGCCCGCCGTGCGCTTGTCCTCCGCCCGCTTTCTTCTCCCCTCCATCCACTGCTCGGCCCACTCCGGCGGCTGCCCCTGCGGCACCGCGCCGTCCCCGCCCGCCCAGAGCAGCAGCAGCCCGAGCGCGTGCTTGCACGGGAACTTACGGCTCGGACAACTGCACTTGTACGCCGGGCCGGACGCGTCCGCGATGTCCACGACCGTTTGATACGGCTTGCTGCCACTGCCTTTGCACAGCCCCCACACCGTCCCCTCCCCACAACTGCCCGCCTCGGACCACGGACCGGCCGCGCCGAGTTTGCTCCCTGCTTTGCGTGACGAGGCGTCAGGCGCCAGTGACAGCACCTGGTCCGCGCTCCAGCGCACCCCCTGCTGAGTCATGTCATCGAAAGTAGATCCCCCCACTGACAATCGCCCCGGGCGAGCGCGTTCGCGCAGGTCAGAACGGATTGTCAGTGGCGTGGTGCACGGTGGACACCAGATCCGAACCGGCCGAGCTGGAGGGGGCCTCAGCCATGTCTGTGTCCGTAGAGCCGAAGTCTGTCGAAGTGCCCGAGGGGGAGACCGCCGACGCGTTGCGGCCGCATGCCGAGAACGCCTTCGCGGGCGAACTCGCCGCGCTCGCCGCGCAGGACGACCGGCCGCGCCCGGCCCGCTGGAAGCTCTCGCCGTGGGCGGTGGCCACCTATCTCCTCGGAGGCACCCTGCCCGACGGCACGGTGATCACGCCGAAGTACGTGGGCCCGCGCCGTCTCGTCGAGGTCGCCGTCACCACCCTCGCCACCGACCGCGCCCTGCTCCTGCTCGGCGTGCCCGGCACCGCGAAGACCTGGGTGTCCGAGCACCTGGCCGCGGCGGTCAGCGGCGACTCCACCCTGTTGGTGCAGGGCACGGCCGGCACCCCGGAGGAGGCGATCCGGTACGGCTGGAACTACGCGCAGCTGCTCGCGCACGGCCCGAGCCGTGACGCCCTCGTCCCCAGCCCCGTCATGCGGGCGATGGCCGAGGGGATGACGGCCCGCGTCGAGGAACTGACCCGTATCCCCGCCGACGTCCAGGACACGCTCATCACGATCCTGTCGGAGAAGACGCTGCCCATACCGGAACTGGGCCAGGAGGTGCAGGCGGTCCGCGGGTTCAACCTGATCGCGACGGCCAACGACCGCGACCGCGGGGTCAACGACCTGTCCAGCGCCCTGCGCCGCCGTTTCAACACGGTCGTGCTGCCGCTGCCGGAGAGCGTCGAGGCCGAGGTCGACATCGTCTCGCGGCGCGTCGACCAGATCGGCCGCTCCCTCGACCTGCCGGCCGTGCCCGACGGCATCGCCGAGATCCGCCGTGTCGTGACCGTCTTCCGTGAACTGCGCGACGGCGTCACCGCCGACGGCCGGACCAAGCTGAAGTCGCCCAGCGGCACGCTGTCCACGGCGGAGGCCATCTCCGTCGTCACCAGCGGACTGGCGCTGGCGGCGCACTTCGGCGACGGCGTCCTGCGAGCCGGTGACGTCGCCGCGGGCATCCTCGGCGCCGTCGTCCGCGATCCGGCGGCCGACCGGGTCATCTGGCAGGAGTACCTGGAGGCGGTCGTCCGTGAACGCGACGGCTGGAAGGACTTCTACCGGGCCTGCCGCGAGGTGAGCGCGTGAACGACACCGGGCGGCACCGGAGCGTGGAGAGGAGGGGACGGCGTGACCGGAGTTGAGGAGACCGCGGGACGGTGGCCCGGGCGGGGGCCGCTGCTGCTGGGGGTGCGGCACCACGGGCCGGGGTCCGCGCGCGCGGTGCGGGCGGCGTTGGCCGCCGCCCGGCCCGAGGTCGTGCTGATCGAGGGGCCGCCCGAGGCCGACGCCCTGATCCCGCTGGCCGCCGACGAGGACATGCGGCCCCCGGTCGCGCTCCTCGCCCACGCCGTGGACGAGCCGGGCCGCTCGGCGTTCTGGCCGCTGGCCGAGTTCTCCCCGGAGTGGGTCGCGATCCGCTGGGCCCTGGAGCACGAGGTCCCGGCCCGCTTCATCGACCTGCCGGCCGCGCACACCCTCGCGTGGGGGAGCGACGCGGCCACCGAGCCCGAGGACGGGACCTCGGCCGGTGCCGACGCGCCCGTGCCCGACGCCCAGGTGCGGGTCGATCCGCTGGCCGTGCTCGCCGAGACCGCCGGGTACGACGACCCGGAGCGGTGGTGGGAGGACGTCGTCGAGCACCGGGGCGGGACAGCGGGGACGGAGGGGGACACGGGGGATCCCTTCGCGCCGTTCACCGTGCTGGAAGAGGCCATGGGAGCGCTGCGGGAGGCCTTCGGGACCGGGGGACACGACAAGGATCTCGTGCGGGAGGCGTACATGCGGCTCCAGACGCGGGCGGCGCAGCGCGAGTTCGGGGACGCGGTGGCCGTGGTGTGCGGGGCCTGGCACGTGCCCGCGTTGCGGCGCAGGACCACCGTGGCCGCCGACAAGGGGCTGCTGAAGGGGCTGCCCAAGGTCAGGACGGACATGACCTGGGTGCCGTGGACGCACCGCCGGCTGGCACGGCACAGCGGGTACGGCGCGGGCATCGACTCCCCGGGCTGGTACGGCCATCTGTTCGGCGCGCCGGACCGGCCGGTCGAGCGATGGCTGACCAAGGTGGCGGGACTCCTGCGGGAGGAGGACCGGATGGTGTCCTCGGCGCACGTCATCGAGGCGGTGCGGCTGGCGGAGACGCTCGCGGCGATGCGGGGCCGCCCGCTGGCGGGGCTGACCGAGACGACCGACGCCGTACGGGCGGTGATGTGCGAGGGCTCGGACGTGCCGCTGGCCCTGGTGCACGACCGGCTCGTGGTGGGGGACGTACTGGGGGAGGTGCCGCAGGCTGCGCCCGCGGTGCCGTTGCAGCGGGACCTCGACCGGATCCAGCGGCGGCTGCGGCTCAAACCGGAGGCGCTGGAGCGGGAGTTGGAGCTCGACCTGCGCAAGGACACCGACGCGGAGCGCAGCCGGCTGCTGCACCGGCTGACGCTGCTGGGCGTGGCGTGGGGCGAGCCGGTCGCCTCGCGGGGCAGCACGGGCACCTTCCGGGAGACCTGGCGGCTGCGCTGGGAGCCGGAGCTGGCCGTGCGGGTCGCGGAGGCGGGGGTGTGGGGGACGACCGTCCTCGCCGCGGCGACCGCCAAGGCGGAGTCCGACGCCGTCGCGGCACCGGGCCTCGCCGATGTCACTGGGCTCGCCGAGCGCTGCCTGCTGGCCGAACTGCCGGACGCGCTGCCCACGGTGACGCGGGTCCTCACCGACCGGGCGGCCCTCGACACCGACGTCGGCCATCTCGCCCAGGCCCTGCCCGCCCTGGTCCGTTCCCTGCGCTACGGCGACGTGCGCGGCACGGACACGGGAGCGCTGACGGAGGTCGCCGCGGGCCTCGCCGAGCGGATCTTCGTCGGCCTGCCCCCGGCCTGTACCGCTCTGGACACGGACGCCGCCGAGGAGATGCGCCGCCATGTCGACGCGGTGCACTCGGCGGTGGGGCTGCTGGGCGAGGCGCCCGCCGCGGCCCACGCGGACCTGCGGCAGCGTTGGCACGCGGTGCTGCGGGTGCTGTCCGCGCGGGACACCATGCCCGGCGTGATCCGAGGCCGTGCCGTACGACTGCTGCTGGACGGCGGGGAGTTGGCCCAGGACGAGGCGGCGCGGCTCATGGGACTCGTGCTGTCGCCGGGAACACCGCCGGCGGACGCGGCCGCCTGGATCGAGGGCTTCGTGGGCGGCGGCTCCGGCGGCGGGATGCTGCTCGTCCACGACGAACGGCTGCTCGCACTGGTCGACGCCTGGCTCACCGGGGTGCCGGCGGAGGCGTTCACCGACGTCCTGCCCCTGCTGCGGCGCACCTTCTCCGCGTACGAGCCGGGCGTCCGCCGGACCCTCGGCGAACTGGTCCGACGCGGGCCGGGGAGCACCAGGAGGACGGCGAGCACCGGGACGGGCATACCCGGTTTCGCTCCCGACCTCGACAGCGGGCGCGCGGACGCCGTGCTGCCGGTGCTGCGGCTGCTGCTGGGGCCGGACGCGGCGGAAAAGGGCGCCGACAACGACCTTGTGGGGGTGACGCGATGACGACCGAGAGGGAGAGGGCGGGAGAGGACGTGGCGACTCCGGGAGCAGTGGATGTCATGGAGGCAGGGGTAGCGGAGGCGGTGGAGGCAGCGGAGATCGTGAAGACCGGTACCGAGGGCTACGGGGACCGGCCGGCGCTCCGGCGGCGGACTTCCGCGTTCGGCCACGGCCCGACGACGACCGTGCCGGTGATCCCTCTCTGGGACCGGCTGCCCGTGGGGGTGTGCTGATGACGACCGAGACGAGCAATCAGGCGGACCCGGCCGGTCCGGTCGACCCCGCGCAGGAGCGGCTGCGGCGTTGGCGGCTCGTGCTCGGGGGTGAGGAGGCCGACGGCACGGGGTGCCGGCTGTCCGGGCAGGACGCGGCGATGGACGGGGCGTTGACCGCGCTCTACGGCAAGGGGGAGGGGCAGGGCCGGGCCGGGCGGGACCGTTCGGCGGGGCTGGGGTCGTCGGCGCCGTCGGTGGCGCGTTGGCTCGGGGACATCCGGACGTACTTCCCCTCCTCCGTGGTCCAGGTCATGCAGCGCGACGCCATCGACCGGCTCGGGCTGTCCACGCTGCTGCTCGAACCGGAGATGCTGGAGGCGGTGGAGGCCGATGTGCACCTGGTCGGCACGCTGCTCTCCCTCAACAAGGCGATGCCGGAGACGACGAAGGAGACGGCGCGGGCGGTCGTGCGCAAGGTCGTCGAGGACCTGGAGAAGCGGCTCGCCACCCGCACCCGGGCCACGCTCACGGGGGCGCTCGACCGCAGCGCCCGTATCAACCGGCCGCGCCACCACGACATCGACTGGAACCGCACGATCGCGGCCAACCTCAAGCACTACCTGCCGGAGTACCGCACGATCGTGCCGGAGCGGTTGGTCGGCTATGGGCGGGCGTCCCGGTCGGTGAAGAAGGAGGTCGTGCTCTGCATCGACCAGTCGGGATCGATGGCGGCGTCCGTCGTCTACGCCTCGGTGTTCGGGGCGGTGCTGGCGTCCATGCGGTCGATCACCACACGGCTCGTCGTCTTCGACACGGCGGTCGTCGACCTCACTGACCAGCTCGACGACCCGGTCGACGTGCTGTTCGGCACGCAGCTGGGCGGTGGGACGGACATCAACCGGGCGCTCGCGTACTGCCAGTCGCAGATCACGCGGCCCTCGGAGACGGTGGTCGTGCTGATCAGTGATCTGTACGAGGGCGGCATCCGCAACGAGATGCTCAAGCGGGTCGCGGCGATGAAGGCGTCGGGGGTGCAGTTCGTGACGCTGCTCGCACTCTCCGACGAAGGGGCTCCCGCCTACGACCGGGAGCACGCGTCGGCGCTCGCCGCGCTCGGCGCACCGGCCTTCGCGTGTACGCCCGACCTCTTCCCCGACGTGATGGCGGCGGCCATCGAGAAGCGGCCGCTTCCGACACCGGAGACGGCCTGAGGCCGCCTGAGACGACCTGAGACGGTCTGAGACCGGCCGACCGGGCGGAAATCGACGGGGATTTGTCGACCCACTGACGTGGACTCGGCCCAGCAAAACGGACATGAGTACGCATCGGGAGCGAGGGGCTTGCGCAACCTCGGGCGTCGCGTGCGAGGATCGGCGACCGTCAGCGGTGCGACTCGCTTTCCTCGCTCGCACCCGCGTACCTCGTTCCGCCACATGGGAGGACTCTCCCCATCTTGACCTGGGCTGCCGTGTTTCCCGATGCCGCTCTGCGCGTGATGCGTACGGCGGCCGGGCGGTATGCGCTGCGAGTGGCGGTGCTGGTGGGCGGTTTGTTCGCGCTCGGTCTCCTCTGCGGGGAGCAGGCACACGCGGTGGACGGGGTGCCGTCGGCTCCCCCGAAGACCGTGCGGTCGTCGACGACGGATGCGCTCGGCGGGGTGACGCGCTCCGGCATCACCGACCCCAAGCCGTCTGCCGTCGGCACGAACGTGGACGTCAAGGACCCTGTGCCGGGTCCCGTGGTGCGGCAGGTCGTCCGGTCCGTGGGGACCCGGGTCGTCCGGCCCGTCGGTGATGTCGCCGAGAAGGTGACCGAGGTGGTGGCCGACGCGCAGGCGAAGTTGCCGCCGTCGGTATCGCTGCCGGGCTTGCCGAGCCTGCCGGGCAAGCCGGGCTTGCCGAGCCTGCCGGATATGCCGGAGTCGAGCCTCCCGGGCTTCCCGCACGCCCCGAGCTGGCCCGAGTCGCCGAGTTGGCCGGAAGCCCCGTCCTGGCCGGGCCTGCCGACGCCGCCCGGTGCTCCCGAGCTACCCGGTCTGCCCGGTGTTCCGGCTGTTCCGGGGGAGACGTTGCCCGCGCCGGTGAGTTCCGTGCCGGTCACGCCCGCGCCGCAGCCGGGCGCGGGGGCGACCTCGCCGGGGGCGAAGGGTGAGGATTCCGGGGGGCGTTCAGCCGTAGAGGCGCCTTCCGTCCACGGGCCCCGATTCATGGACGGCGCCGTGGCGAGCAGCGGTGCGGCGTCGGCAGCCACGCACCGGGCCGCTCCCGCCGGGCCCGTCCCCGCGCCCCAGTCGCCCGGTTCCCCGGGTGGCGCCCTGCTCGGCAAGTCGGCGATGGACAGCGGCACTTCGCGGCACGGCGGTGACGCCAACGCGGTCACCCTCGATCACCGGGCGCCGTTGCGGCTCGTGCCCGGCGCGGCCGTCGGCGTCGACGCCGACGGGACCCGGAACAGGCACCGGGACATTCCGGTCTCTCCGGCCTAGGCAGGACATCCCCCGCAGCAGACCTGCCGCGCGGGGGCGGAACAGGTCTGTCCGCCCGTCCGGATCCCCCTCGATCACCGGATCACCAGATCATCGGATCTCTTGATCTCCCGATCTCCGGACGAAGCCCCGGCGCCTTTCTCCAGGCACCGGATGTCCCAGCCTTCCCAGGTCCCGAGGCCCCGACGGCTCCGCCGTGGCGCTTCGGAACTTCCGAGGATCTAAGGATCTGACGCACACCATGAACAAGAACATCCGCCGTTCCATCGTGATAGCCGCCGGTGTCACGGGCGCTTGGGCGCTCGGCTCCGCCGTGGCCAACGCGGACGAACTGCCCGCGTCCTCCCTCTCCACGCCGGACGCGACGACCGACACCGTCGGCGCCACCGTCACTGACACCGCCACGGCCACGGCCACGAGCACCGACACCTCCCGGACGGCCTCCACCGCCGACCAGGCCCGCCGTTACGTCGACGCGAAGGTCACCGCGCCGAAGGCCTCCAAGGTCAGGGGCGCCGCCGCGATCCAGGGCGCCAAGGCGGCCCGCGCGGCGCAGGCCGAGGCGGGCGCCGTCACCGCCGAGACCGTCACCGGCGTCCGGAACACCGTCTCCGACGCGAGCGCGCCCCAGGACGAGGTCGACTACCTTTTCGGCCCCCTCTCCGTCTTCGCCCCCGAGTTGGAGCAGGCGCCGGACACGGCCGTCGGCGCGGGACGCACCGCGGTCGACGCCACCGGCACGGTCACGAGCGCCGCGCACACCACGGTCACCGGCACCGTCACCGGCGCCGAGGCCCGGATCGGCGGCGCGACGGGGGCCCTCCAGGGCGAGGCCGGCACCGTCACGGGCGCTGCCACCGCCACCGTCTCCGGCGTCCCCAGCCACCTCACCGGCACCGTCACCGGCGTAGAACAGCGGGTCGTCGGCACGGTCGCGAGCGTGCCAGGGACCGTCACCCCGGTCCTCGACCAGACCGCGGCCGCGGCCGTGCCGCCGGTGGCGTACACCGCGGTGGCCGGTGCGGTGCCGGTCGCAGAGCGGGCCGTGGGCGGGGCGACCCCTGTCGTCGGCGGCGCCGCGGCCGGGGTGGCGGGAACCGCCGGGCACACCGTCGACGCCGCCGGCGCACTGGCGTACGGGGTCGTCGCCGAGGTCCAGCCGGTCGTCACCGGCGCGGTGAGCGGTGTGCGGCCGGTCGCCACGGGCGCGGTCGGCCAGGCGCGGCAGACGGCGTACGGCGTGGTCGCGGACGTTCCGCCGTACGCCACCGGCGTGGTCGCGGACGTTCCGCCGTACGCCACCGGCGTGGTCGCGGACGTTCCGCCGTACGCCACCGGTCTGGTCGGCCGGATCGCCGCCGACACCGCCGACTCGGTCCTGCCGCCCGTCGTGAACACCGCCGTGCGCGGCGTGGTCCCGGCCGCCGGGCAGGCCGTCGAGGACGCGGGCGCGCTGGCGTACGGCGTCACGCGGGAGGTCGGTCCCTTCGCCGGAGGTGTCGTCGGTGAGACGGCCCCGCTCGCGGAGGACGTCTCCGGTCACGCGACCCACCTCGGCCACGACGTCGCCGGCCACGCGACCCACCTCGGCCACGGCGTGACCGGACAGGTGCCCCCCTTCGCGGAGGGCGTCACCGGCGCCGTCCGGCCGGTCGTGGACACGGTCGTCGAGACGGTCCGCCCGGTCGTGGAGGGCGTCGGCGGCAGCGCCACGACGCTGGCGTACGGCGTGACCGGCTCCGCGACCGATCTGGCGTACGGAGTCACCGGTGACCTCGCGCCCTTCGCGCAGGGCGTCACGGGAGAGGTGGCCCCGTTCGCGTACGGCGTCGCCGGCCAGGTCGCCCCCTTCGCGCAGGACCTGACCGGGACGGTCCGGCAGAGCGCGGACCCGCTGGCCGGTCATGCCCTCTCCGGTGTGGAGGGCGTGGCCGACTCGGCCACCCCGGGCTATGCGCAGGACGTACAGAACGCCCAGGGCGTGCACCTCGGCGGCGCGTACGGCGTCTGACGCTCCCGCACCCACCCATGCGCCGCCGCCGGAGGGGGAACGACCCGGCGGCGGACGACCGACTCCATGAGGGTCCCGGCCACGGACGGCCGAAAGCCGTCGGTCTGTCCGGCCGGCACCTCGTGGACGGGACGGACTGGTCCCCATTGGGGTGGGGACCGCCCGTCCTGAGCCCCTGAGGGGCTGCTCAGGGGACCTCACCGGGTCAACCCCAACCCGGTGAGGTCTCTCCCCGACGGCACGCCGTGCCAGTGATCCCGGCATCATGTGACAGGTATCACCGCTCAGGTGTGACTCGCGATTTAGAGGCCCCCCGCAAGCAGCGATAACCTGCGAGACGGACATGCCGCGCGCTCGGACACCGTGTGCGCCACCCTTGTGACAGACAGCGGACGTCACGTTGCCCTCGCGGCACGCCCACGCAGACAACGAACCGCGAGATCACTGATAGGGACGGAAGCGCGTGGACCTGTTCGAGTACCAGGCGAGGGACCTCTTCGCCAAGCACGATGTACCGGTGCTGGCCGGTGAAGTCATCGACACGCCTGAGGCGGCCCGCGCAGCCACCGAGCGTCTTGGTGGCAAGTCCGTCGTCAAGGCCCAGGTGAAGGTCGGCGGCCGTGGCAAGGCCGGCGGCGTGAAGCTCGCCGCCACCCCCGACGAGGCGGTCGAGCACGCGACCAACATCCTCGGCATGGACATCAAGGGCCACACGGTCCACAAGGTGATGATCGCCGAGACGGCCCCGGAGATCGTGGAGGAGTACTACGTCTCCTTCCTCCTGGACCGTGCCAACCGCACCTTCCTCTCCATCGCGTCCGTCGAGGGCGGCATGGAGATCGAGGAGGTGGCGGAGACCCGCCCCGAGGCCGTCGCCAAGACGCCGATCGACGCCAACGAGGGTGTCACCGAGGCCAAGGCCCGCGAGATCGTCGAGGCCGCCAAGTTCCCGGCCGAGGTCGCGGACAAGGTCGTCAACGTCCTTGTCAAGCTGTGGGACACCTTCATCAAGGAGGACGCCCTCCTGGTCGAGGTCAACCCGCTGGCGAAGGTCGCCTCCGGCGAGGTCATCGCCCTGGACGGCAAGGTCTCCCTCGACGAGAACGCCGAGTTCCGTCAGCCGGAGCACGAGGCCCTCCAGGACAAGGACGCGGCCAACCCGCTGGAGGCCGCCGCCAAGGAGAAGAACCTCAACTACGTCAAGCTCGACGGCGAGGTCGGCATCATCGGCAACGGCGCGGGTCTCGTCATGAGCACCCTGGACGTCGTCGCGTACGCCGGTGAGGCGCACGGCGGGGTCAAGCCCGCCAACTTCCTCGACATCGGTGGCGGCGCCTCCGCCGCCGTCATGGCGAACGGCCTGGAGATCATCCTCGGTGACCCGGACGTCAAGTCCGTCTTCGTCAACGTCTTCGGTGGCATCACCGCCTGCGACGAGGTCGCCAACGGCATCGTCCAGGCGCTGCAGCTGCTCGCGGACAAGGGCGAGGAAGTCACCAAGCCGCTGGTCGTCCGTCTGGACGGCAACAACGCCGAGCTGGGTCGCAAGATCCTCTCCGACGCCAACCACCCGCTGGTGCAGCGCGTGGACACCATGGACGGCGCGGCCGACAAGGCCGCCGAGCTCGCGGCTGCGAAGTAAGGGACGAGGGACAGAACAGCCATGGCTATCTTCCTCAACAAGGACTCCAAGGTCATCGTCCAGGGCATGACCGGTGCCACGGGCATGAAGCACACCAAGCTCATGCTGGCCGACGGCACGAACATCGTCGGTGGCGTGAACCCCCGCAAGGCGGGCACGTCCGTCGACATCGACGGCACCGAGATCCCGGTCTTCGGCACGGTCGCCGAGGCGATCGAGAAGACGGGCGCGAACGTATCCGTCCTCTTCGTACCCCCGGCCTTCGCGAAGGCCGCCGTCGTCGAGGCCATCGACGCCGAGATCCCGCTCGCGGTCGTCATCACCGAGGGCATCGCCGTCCACGACTCGGCCGCGTTCTACGCCTACGCCGTGTCCCAGGGCAACAAGACCCGGATCATCGGCCCCAACTGCCCGGGTCTCATCACCCCCGGCCAGTCCAACGCCGGCATCATCCCGGGCGACATCACCAAGCCGGGCCGCATCGGCCTGGTCTCGAAGTCCGGCACGCTGACGTACCAGATGATGTACGAGCTGCGGGACATCGGCTTCTCGTCGGCCGTGGGCATCGGTGGCGACCCCGTCATCGGCACGACCCACATCGACGCGCTGGCCGCCTTCGAGGCCGACCCCGACACCGACCTGATCGTCATGATCGGTGAGATCGGCGGCGACGCGGAGGAGCGTGCGGCGGACTACATCGCGAAGAACGTGACCAAGCCGGTCGTCGGCTACGTCGCGGGCTTCACCGCGCCCGAGGGCAAGACCATGGGCCACGCCGGTGCCATCGTCTCCGGCTCCTCCGGTACGGCCGCGGCGAAGAAGGAGGCCCTTGAGGCCGCCGGCGTCAAGGTCGGCAAGACGCCGACCGAGACGGCGAAGCTGGCGCGGGAGATTCTGGCCGGCTGAGGTTTCTGAGCTGATCGTCGGTGGGTCCGTTCCCTGGGTGGGGGCGGGCCCATCGGCGCGTTCTGGGGTGCCGGGTTCGGTTGTTCGGCGGGTGCGGGTGGGTCGTGGCTGGTCGCGCAGTTCCCCGCGCCCCTTAAAAGCAGGCTTGCCACGCGCGCCCCAAGCTTTTAGGGGCGCGGGGCTGTATCAATATGCGGCTCCGCCGCGGGGCGCGACCAGCCCCCACCGGCCCGCAGCTAACGAACCAGCGGCACCAACCTCTCCGGCCCCCTCACCGCCGCACCCCGCAGCTTGGCCCTGAGCGCCACCTCCGCCTCCGACAACGGCCCCGGAGCCACCCTGGGCGGCACCCCCTGCACCGTCTCCCCCGGAGGGACCGGTGGCTCGTACTGCGTCGGCGCGGTCCGTACCGTGAGGGCCGTCGTGCCGATCAGGGCGACGGTGAAGGCGATCGCGGCCCGGGTCCAGAAGCGGGCCCGGCGTTCGCCGCCGGTGCGGACAGTAGGGGGCTTGGCGGCACGGAGGCGTTCCGTGGAGGCCAGTTCGGCGAGGCGTCGGTGCAGCTCGGAGGGGTCGGACAGGGCCGGCAGGCGGGCGGCGATCGCGGCGCGGGCGTGGAGGAGTCGGTTCGCCGTCACCGGGGTGCTCGCCTCGGTCTCGGCCGCCGTCTCGGGCAGGTCGAGGCCGACACCGTCGTAGAGCAGGAGAGTGCGGCGTCGCGGTGGCGGGAGGCGCAGGAGCGCGGCCATCAGCGCGCGGTCCGCCGCGTCCGCGGGGGGTGGCTCGGGGTGTCGGAAGCGTGGGCGGAAGCGGTGCCAGGGGGAGAGCGCGTACTCGTACGCCGTCGCGCGGACCCAGCCCGCCGGGTCCCGGTCGCGGGCCACCTCGGGCCAGCGCTGCCAGGCGAGTTGGAAGGCCCGCTCGACGGACTCGCGCGCCAGCTCGCGCCGCCCGGTGAGCAGGTACGCCTGCCGGACCAGGGCGGGGGCGCAGAACGCGTACAGCGCGTCGAAGGCCTGAGCGGGCGTCAGGGGGGCCGCGGGCGCCTCGGGTCGGGGCTCCGACGGCGGCGGCGGGACGGGCACCGGGGCCGCCGTGCGTACGGGCAGGTCGGCCGCGCCGGTCGCGAGTTCGGCCAGCAGGCTCGCGTACGCCTCCCGTTTCCGGCCGCGCGGTGTCGTACGGCCGGTCTCCCACGCGCGTACCGTCTCGCGGGCGACGCCCACCCGGGCCGCGACCTGAGCCTGCGTCAACGACCCCGCCTCGCGCAGGCGTCGGCGTTCGGTGGGCGGGGGGAGCGGGGGTGCAGGGCTCTGCGTCACCGGGTGCCCCTTCGCACAAAAAAGTACATAAAACGTATATTGAGCGACACATCGGAGGTTCGCCTGTTACGACGGGAAAGCGCGTGTCGTTGGGAGCATGGCGGGCGTGATCCAGATGACCGCTCGTCGACCGCTGTTGTCGTCCCTGCTCACCCGGATGCGCGACCGATCGCCCGGAGTGGCCGCCGGCCTCCTGGGTGGCGCCGTCGCCGCCGGGCTGGGGCTCGGTTCGTTCGCCGTGCTCGTGATGGTGCTGTGGATCAGCTCGCCGTACCCCGACAGCGGGCCGAGCGGCGCGCTGCGTGTCGCCGCCGCCCTGTGGCTGCTGGCGCACGGTGCCGAACTGGTCCGCACCGACACGCTCTCCGGCGTCCCCGCGCCCGTCGGCGTCACCCCGCTGCTCCTCCTCGCCCTGCCGGTGTGGCTCGTGCACCGGGCGGCGCGGGACGCGGTGGACGCGGCGGGGGCCGATGGGGCGGAGGCCGACGCGGCGGAGGCCGAGGGGCCGCCTCCGGTACCCGCCCGTACGGCGTGGACCGGCGTCGTCCTCGGCTACCTCGCCGTCGGCTCGGCCGCCGCGGGGTACGCCTCGGGCGGTGATCTGCGGCCCGCCTGGGCGTGGACCTGCGTCTGCCTCCCGCTGGTCGTCATGGCGGCCGCGGGAGCGGGGGTCTGGACGGCGTACGGGCGTCCGCGCGCGGCCGTCGACAGCGTGCTGATCCTGCTGCCGGGCGGCCTGCGACGGCTCCTCCTCGGGCCGGACGCGCGGGACCGGCTCGGCACGGCCGCCCGTGCCGCCGGGGCCGGGGCGGCGGTCCTGGTCGGGGGCGGGGCGGCGCTGCTCGCGGTGTCGCTGGTGTGGCACGGAACCGGCACCCGGGAGTCCTTCCTGCACCTCACCGAGGGGTGGTCCGGCCGGTTTGCGGTCCTGCTCCTCTGCCTGGCCCTCGTCCCGAACGCGGCGGTATGGGCGGCCGCCTACGCCCTCGGCCCCGGCTTCACCCTCGGCGCCGGTCACGCCGTCACCCCGCTCGTCTCCGCCCCGGCCCCCTTGCTCCCCCCGTTCCCGCTCCTCTCGGCGGTACCGGACCCGGGTCTGGCCACACCGCTGAACTGGGCGGCCGGACTGGTGCCGGTGGTGGCCGGGGTGACGGTGGGCTGGTTCACGGGGCGGGGCGCGGTGGCCAGGGCGCGCGAAGCGGCGTCCGGCGGGACGGGGGCCGCTGCCTGGTCGCGCGGGCGGACCGCGGGGGTCGCCGCTCTGGCCGCCCTCCTGTGCGCGGGGCTGGTCTGCGCGCTGGCCGCCCTCGCCGGAGGGCCCCTCGGGGTCGGTGCGCTCTCCCGCTTCGGGCCGGTGTGGTGGCAGACGGGAGGCGCGGCCCTCGCCTGGATCGCGGCCACGGCCGTCCCGACGGCGCTGGGCCTGCGGGCGTGGCGCTGCCGCGAGCGGCGAGCCCGGCGCGAGGGCGACGAGAACGGGGCGACGATCGGCAGGCCGAGGGTGGAGAAGGCGGCGGCGGAAACGGCGGCGCGGGTGCCCGGGGACGGGACAGCGGGACTGCCGGGCGGGAGCGGGGGCGAGGACGCGGCGTCGGTGCCGATGCCGGACGGCGGGGCGGCCGGGTCGACCGCGGCCGCCGGCCCGAGCGCCACCGTGCCCTCCCCGCCCTACGGGACCGACACGGCGGACCCGGCCGACCGCACCTTCGAGCCCTACGTCTCCTACGCCGCCGACAGCGCCGACAACGTCTTCGAGCCCTACGTGTCCTACGTCACCGACAACGCCTTCGAGCCCTACGACTTCCTGCCCGCCGACGCCCCCCAGACCCCCTGGGACGAGGGCGACGCCGCCAGGAAGGCCCGCTGGGCGGCACTCCGAGAAGCCTCGGGGGACCCGGCGGAGCCACCGCCGACGCCCTGAGGAGCCGACCGGAGTCGGGACGGCCTCGCCCCGTCAGGCGCCCGGTCAGGCGCCCGGCGTCCCCGTCGGGGCCGTCAGCTGTCCGTGCCCAGGACCCCGCGGAGTTCCTTCGGGAGGTGGTCCGTGCAGGCCTGCTTCGCCTCGTTGGTGAGGGCGTCGTTGGTGCAGGTGTAGTAGTCGCTGTAGACCAGCTTCGCGGCGAAGCCGGCGGCGACGAGGGTGATGGCGAGGGAGGCGGTGACCAGGCCGCTGATGGCGGCCGTGGTCTGGGGGCGGCCGGTCTGGGCGGGCGCGGGCGTGTTGGGGTCGGAGGCGCGGACCGGCTGGGCGCGCAGGGCGCTGATGGACCAGTACAGGGCCAGCGCACCGAGCAGCAGCGCCACCGAGGGCCAGCTGAAGAGGGCGAAGAAGAAGGCCCACATACCGCTCAGCAGGGCGTACCGCGCGCGCCGCTGGGCGGGGTCGGTCGGGTCCCAGCGCATACCGGTGCCGGGGCCGCCGCCTGGTCCCTCGGGACCGCCGCCCGGGGCGCCACCGCCCGGACGCTCGCCGAAGCCGCCGGGGGAGCGGCCGGGCTGGCGGTCGCTCCACTGGTTGCCCCAGGGCGAGTCACCGGAACCCTGGCCCTGGCCCTGGTCCGGGCCTTGTCCCTGGTCGGAGTCGCCGCCCTGCGGGTGCCGCGGCTGCCAGGGGCGGTCCGGTGAGCCCTCGGGGGGCGGGGCGAACGGGTTGTCGTCCTGGGTGCCCTGCGGTGTGCCGCCCTGCCCGGCGCCGCCCTGGCCGCCCGAGGGGGTGTTGTCGGACGACGCGTCCGGAGGCGAGGCGGGGCGCTCCCGCAGCAGCACGCCGCTGCGCTCCCCTCCCTGTGAGGACTGCGGGGGGAGCGTGAGGAGTCGCAGACTGCGGTCCGGCATCAAGTGAGCGTCTTCCCCTAGGTGATTCGGCTGTGTGGCCTGTCTGGTGCGAGCTGTCACTCGGGAAACGCACCGCACGACGACCGCGTTCCCGAGTCCGCTCGTCCCAGACGCTACCTTCCGGCCACGCCCCCGTCCCGTGGGGGCCGTCCGGTGTGCCGGTATCGTTGCTGACGGTCGGCCGCTTCGTAGACTTCCCCGTATCCCGGGGCGCGAAGCATTCGTATGAATGCACAGGCGTACGAGTGCTGAATGCACAGACGTACGGCTGCGCGGCCGTCCGTACACACGCACCCCCGAGAAAGGGCCCCCGCCGTGGCCGCCAAGCCCGTGGCCAAGCCGGCCAAGCGCCTTGTCGTGCTGGTCTCCGGATCCGGTACGAACCTCCAGGCGCTGCTCGACGCCATCGAGACCGTCGGATCCGAGGCCTACGGAGCCGAGATCGTGGCCGTCGGAGCCGACCGCGAGGGCATCGAGGGGCTCGCGCGGGCCGAGCGGGCCGGGCTGCCGACCTTCGTGTGCAAGGTCAGGGACTACGGGACCCGTGAGGAGTGGGACGCGGCGCTCGCCGAGGCGACCGCCGCCCACGAGCCGGACCTCGTCGTCTCCGCCGGGTTCATGAAGATCGTGGGCAAGGAGTTCCTCGCGCGCTTCGGCGGGCGGTTCGTGAACACCCACCCGGCGCTCCTGCCCAGCTTTCCCGGCGCCCACGGCGTCCGTGACGCGCTCGCGTACGGAGCCAGGGTCACGGGCTGCACCGTCCACTTCGTCGACGACGGCGTCGACACCGGACCGATCATCGCCCAGGGCGTGGTGGAGATCCGGGACGAGGACGACGAGAGCGCTCTGCACGAGCGCATCAAGGAAGTCGAGCGAAGGCTGCTCGTCGAGGTCGTGGGGCGGCTCGCCCGCAACGGCTATCGCATCGAGGGACGAAAGGTAGTTATCCAGTGACCGCCGACAGCACTGTCACGGCCGAGAGTGGCAACGGGAGCACCAAGCGGGCCATCCGTCGCGCGCTCGTCAGCGTCTACGACAAGACCGGGCTCGAAGACCTGGCGCGCGGCCTGCACGAGGCGGGCGTGGAGCTCGTCTCCACCGGGTCCACCGCCGGCCGTATCGCCGCCGCGGGCGTGCCCGTCACCAAGGTCGAGGAGCTCACCGGCTTCCCCGAGTGCCTGGACGGCCGCGTCAAGACGCTGCACCCCAAGGTGCACGCCGGCATCCTCGCGGACCTGCGCCTGGAGGACCACCGCAACCAGCTCGCCGAGCTGGGCGTGGAGCCGTTCGACCTGGTCGTCGTCAACCTGTACCCCTTCCGCGAGACCGTCGCCTCGGGCGCCACCCCGGACGAGTGCGTCGAGCAGATCGACATCGGCGGCCCCTCGATGGTCCGCGCCGCCGCCAAGAACCACCCCTCGGTCGCGGTCGTCACCAGCCCCGCCCGGTACGCGGACGTCCTGGCCGCCGTACAGGACGGCGGTTTCGACCTCGCGACCCGCAAGCGGCTGGCCGCCGAGGCCTTCCGGCACACCGCCGAGTACGACATCGCGGTCTCCTCCTGGTTCGCCTCCGCCTACGCGCCGGCCGACGACTCCCCCTTCCCCTCCTTCCTCGCCACCAGCCTGGAGCGCTCGCACACCCTGCGCTACGGCGAGAACCCGCACCAGCCCGCCGCCCTGTACACCGCGGGCACGGGCGGTCTGGCGGAGGCCGAGCAGCTGCACGGCAAGGAGATGTCGTTCAACAACTTCACGGACACGGACGCCGCCCGCCGTGCCGCGTACGACCACGCCGAGCCGTGTGTCGCGATCATCAAGCACGCCAACCCGTGCGGCATCGCGATCGGCGCGGACGTCGCCGAGGCGCACCGCAAGGCGCACGCCTGTGACCCGCTGTCGGCGTTCGGCGGCGTGATCGCCGTCAACCGCCCGGTCAGCAAGGAGATGGCCGAGCAGGTCGCCGAGATCTTCACCGAGGTCATCGTCGCGCCCGACTACGAGGACGGCGCCCTCGAAGCCCTCGCCAGGAAGAAGAACATCCGCGTGCTGCGCGTCCCGGACGGCCTCGGCCACCCGATCGACGTCAAGCCGATCGACGGCGGCGCGCTCCTCCAGATCACCGACCGCCTCCAGGCCGAGGGCGACGACCCGGCGAACTGGACGCTGGCGACCGGTGAGGCGCTGAGCGAGGCCGAGCTGGCCGAGTTGTCCTTCGCCTGGAAGGCCTGCCGTGCCGTGAAGTCCAACGCGATCCTCCTCGCCAAGGACGGCGCCTCGGTGGGCGTGGGCATGGGGCAGGTCAACCGGGTGGACTCCGCGAAGCTGGCCGTGGAACGCGCGGGCGCCGAGCGCGCCGCCGGTTCCTACGCCGCCTCCGACGCCTTCTTCCCCTTCCCCGACGGCCTGGAGATCCTCGTCGAGGCCGGCGTGAAGGCGGTCGTCCAGCCCGGCGGTTCGGTCCGTGACGAACTCGTCGTCGAGGCCGCGAAGAAGGCCGGCGTCACGATGTACTTCACGGGGACGCGGCACTTCTTCCACTGAGCCGTGCCAGTGAGCGGGCCGGGCCCTCGGACGCGCGTCCGAGGGCCCGGCCCGCTCCTCATCGGCCTACGTCGAACTGCGCAGCGCCGCCCAGGTCTTGGCGCCCACGTCCCCGTCCACGGCCAGCCCCTTGTCGCTCTGGAACAGCTTCACCGCGGACACCGTGTCCGCGCCGAACTGTCCGTCCACGCCCGAGCCGCCGACGCTGTAGCCGCGCTGGGTGAGCATGCACTGGACCTGGACGACGCGTTGGCCCTTGTCGCCGCGGGTGGTGAGTTCGGTGCCGGAGTAGTAGGTGCACTGGGAGATCCAGGGCGGGGTGGCGGGCTCGGTCGCGGTCCTGGTGGGGGTGGGACTGGGGGCGCTGCCGCCGCCGTCGCCGGTCGTGGCGGTGGGGTCGGGATCCGGGGTGACCCGTTCCCCGCCCGCTCCGGACGAGCCGCCGTCCGCGCCGGGCGACTCGTCGTCCCCCGCCTTCTCCTCGCCCGTCTCCTTTCCTCCCGTCCCCTTCTTCTCCTTCTCGTTCTGCGCCACCTTGCTCGGGGAGGCGGTGGGCAGGACCGAGGCCGCCGCGCCGTCGGGCGTGTCGTGGGCGGAGGCCGTGGGGGCGCCGGAGGCCGTGTCGGCGGGGGAGGGGCGGGTGAACAGGAAGGCGCCCGCGATCACGGCGATCACGGCGATGCCCGCCGCGACGGCCAGGTACGCCTTCCTCCGGGAACGCCGGCGGCGGCCCTCGTCGGCCGGCAGAGGCGCCAGGGGCGTGACGGGCGTGACGGGCGCGTACGGGGCGGCGGGCGTGGGCATGCCGCCGTACTGTCCGGGAGGGGTGGGAGCGCCGCCGTACTGTCCGGGAGGCGTGGGCGTGCCGCCGCCGTACGGACCGGCCGGGGTGGAGCCGCCCGCGTACGCGCCGGGCGGGACCGCCGGACCGAACACCGGGCCCGCGCCCGGCCCCGCGGCGAAACCCGAGCCGGATCCCGGACCGGATCCCGAGCCGACCTCCGAGCCGGACCCGGCAGCCGTCCCCGTTTTCGTCCCCGCCCCCGCCCCCGTCCGCTCCTGCGAGGCACGGAAGTGGTCGGTCTGCTGTGCGGAGGCGTTCTCCAGGAGGGCGGCGCCCTGGTGCCGGTCGTGGAGGCGGGTGGCGAGGGGCTCGTGCCAGGCGGGGGCGGGGCCGTGCCCGGCGGCCGTGGCGGCGTCGGTCAGCTGTCGCGGGGTGGGGCGGTCGGCCGGGTCCTTGGCGAGGCAGTCGGAAAGCAGGGCGGCCAACGCGGGGTGCACGGCCGCGAGGTCCTCCATGACCTCCGGCCTGGGCTCCTCGAAGGCCACCCGGTGCATGACGTCGACGCCGGTGCCGTCGCCGAACGGGGCGTGCCCGGTGGCGGCGTAGACGATCGAGCTCGCGAGCGAGAAGACGTCGGAGGCGGTGTCGCAGCGGCCCTCGCGCAGATACTCGGGTGACATGAAGGCCGGCGTGCCGACCCGGCTGCCGGTGCCGGTGATCGCGCTGCTGTCGGCGGCCTGCGAGATCCCGAAGTCGATGACGTGCGCGCCCTGTCGGGACAGGACGACGTTCGACGGCTTGAGGTCCCGGTGGACGACCCCGGCGGCGGCCAGCGCCGACAGTGCCTGCCCGAGCTCGCCCACCAGCCGCCACACGCCCGCCGGTTCCAGCGGCCCGCACTCCTTGACCGCGTCGGCGAGGTTCAGGCCCGGCAGGTACTGCGTCGCCATCCACAGCAGCTCGCCCTCGAACCCGCTTCCGAGCAACTCCGGCGTGTGCGGTGTGCGGACCCGCCCGTGCACCGCCGCCTCCCGCTCGAACCGTCGCCGGAACTGCGGGTCCTCGGCGTACTCGGGCCGGATCACCTTCACCGCCGCGAGCCCCGGCCGGTCGTCGGCGGGCCGCGCGAGGAAGACCCGCCCCATCCCGCCGCTGCCGAGCCGCCCGAGCGGGAGGTACGGCCCGATCCGGGCGGGGTCGGCGGGCTGCAGGGGCGTGGCGCCCGTCTGCCTCAGAGCGGCGCCACCGGCGGCCGGTGTGTACGCCGGTGGCGTGGGCCGCCACTGGTCCGTCATGGGTCCCCCGTGGTGCTGTGCTTCCGCAACGTACTGATGTGCAGGGCAAGTTGGTGCGAGGCTACCGTGTCGGGGCGGGAGAGACCCCGGAGGTTCCTGAGACGTGCGGACACTGTGACTGTGACTGTGACTGTGACTGTGACTGTGACGGAGACGGAGACGTGGGCCTCGGAGCGGGGCCGCGCCCCCGTACGCGGCCCCGCTCCGTCGTCCGAGCCGGCTCCCCCCTGGGGCGGCCCGGGGTCACGCGGTGCTCAGTCGGCGAGATCACCCTTGAACGTGTTGCTGGCGTAGTCCATGGAGACGCGGTACTTGGTGCCGTCCTTGACGTCGGTGGCGATCACGCGCCAGTCGTTCAGGTCGGACTTGGTGAACTGCTTCCAGGAGTTGCAGCTCGACCCGCCGGAGGTCGGGTAGAAGCACACCCGCACCATCAGCGGATTGGCGTTGCCCCAGCTGGTGATCCGCAGGTTGATGTCGTTGCACCGGGACGTGGTCGTGTAGGGACCGAAGCGATGCTCGGCCTCGTCCGATCCCATGGCGAAGGTCTCGCTGGTCGCGCTTCCCTTGCAGGTCGCCGCCGCCGCGTTCGAGGCGGTGCCGACCGTGAGCGCGCCGGCCGCCAGGACGAGCCCTCCTGTGACTGCCGCCAGCCGCTTCGTCGTCGTCTTCATGTGCTGTCTTCTCCTGGTGTCGGTCGCGGGTGATCGGTGAACGAGGGTGTCTCGGAAGGCTGAGCGGTGTCGGAGGGCCTGCTCAGGCGGCGTAGTCGGCCTGCACCCATGCCGTGCTCTCGAAGTAGAACCGGAACTTGGTGCCGTCCCGCACGTCCGAGGCGACGACCTTCCAGTCGCTGGTGGCCGTCGTGTAGCTGCTCTGGCAGTACGCGGGCTGCGAGCTCGGGTAGAAGCACACCTTGACCTTGCGGGAGGGCGTGATGAGGAGGTTCAGGATCTTGATGTTGATGTCGTTGCAGCGCGAGGACGTGGTGAACGTGCCGGAGCTCGGGTGGTAGTTGCTCTCGCCGGAGAAGTAGACCGCGCCGCCGTAGCAGGTCGCGGAACTGGCGGCGCTCGCGGTGGGAGCGCCGGCCAGTACCCCTCCGCCCGCGAGTGTGGCCGCCGCCAGGAGCGTGGACGCCGCCTTGCGTACCGTTCGTCTGGGCATGATGCTTTCCCCTGTTTTCGACGGAGTTGTTCCGGTCTGTGCCGTTGACCGTGCTCAGACTAGGCAACTCGGTGCCGAAGGGGTCCCTGTAACTTTTCAGGGTGCGCTGCGCAACGCCCTCCACGTCGGGGTGTCGACGACCCCGTCAGCGGTCAGGCCTGTGCGCTTCTGCAGGGTGACGACCGCCTCGTGGGTCTTGGGACCGAAGATGCCGTCCGCCTCGCCGACCCCTGTGATGCCGTGCAGATGGCGGAGCAGGCACTGGAGTTCCCGGACCTGGCTGCCGCCCTCGCCCTGCTTGACCGTGAAGTCCCAGGTGCCGCTCCAGCCCGCCGTGTATCCGCGGCCGTACCGCGCGTCCTCGTAGGGCATCGGACGCTCGCAGGTCGGCGGGGCCGAGGCGGCCGTCGCCTCCTGGTCGCGCAGGGTGTACGCGGCCGTCGCCGTCCCCAGGAGTACGGCTGCCAGCGCGGCCGCGAGGACCGGGCGGCGCCACCGCCGGGGGCGCAGGCGGGGCAGCCGGGGGGAGGGGGAGGTGCCCGCGGTCTCCTCCACCCGGCGGAGCAGCGCCTGCGTGGTGACCCGCTCGGCGTGGGTGGGGGCCAGACAGTCCCGGATGATATCCCGCCAGGTGTCCGGGAGTTCGGCGGACAGGCGCAGCTCCTCGGTGCCGCGCGCGTAACGGGCCGTCGCGTCGGTGCGGGCCTCCGTCGTGCCGCCGGGCATCGGGAAGGTCCCGGTCAGCACGGTGTGGGCGAGGACGCCGAACGCCCAGATGTCGGCCGAGGGACGGATACGGGTGCCCCGCTCGTCGATCTCGGGCCAGAGCAGCTCGGGGGCCGTGTAGTCGGGGGTGGAGAAGGCGGGGGCGTAGGCGTGGGTGCCCTCCAGCTCCGCGGCCATGTTGAAGTCGGCCAGCCGTACCGAACCGTCCTTCATCAGCAGGACGTTGGCCGGTTTGAGGTCGCCGTGCACCCAGCCCGCGTGGTGCAGCTGGTGCAGTCCCTCGCAGATCTGCGCCAGCAGGGCCGGGCCGGACTCCGGGCGGGGCTCGGCGGCCAGCAGCCGGTCCAGGGAGGCTTCCGCCTTCTCCAGGACGAGGACGGTGGCGCCGTCCAGCTCCGGGTGGTCCGGGTCGTCGACGGTGAGGGTGTCGTACATGCGGATCAGGCGGGGCGCGCGGAGTCGGGCCAGCAACTCCACCTCCCGCTCGGCCAGATCACGCAGATGACTCAGCTGACGCGGGGTGCGGGTGCCGGTGGGCAGGAACTTGAGGGCGGCCACCGAGGGCTGCCCGTCCCGCTGCCGTCCCCCGTACACGCTGCCGAACGCCCCCGCGGCGATCGGCTCGCGCACCTCCCATGCGCCGACCCGGTAGCCCTTCGGGACGGGGACGGCGTACGACTGCCGCTCGGTCATCGGGACACCCCGCTGGGCGAGGGCGAGTCCGCGGGGACGGGCGCGAGCATGACGAGGTCGTCCTCGCGGACGAGGTCGAAGCGGAGCGCCAGGGACACCAGGGACTCCTTCTTGCCGTTGACCCGCCGGCCGGGCTCGGCCGTCTCCGGGCCCGGCCGCAGGCGCAGTTTCACGGTCAGGTAGTCGATGTTCCAGTTGACGGCGGAGCTGCTCACCTCGGGCCAGCCGGACCGGAGCCGGTCCACCAGCTGTTCGGTGGTGGGCAGCGGGGCGTGCGGCTCACCGCGCAGTCGGGGCTCGCACAGAGCGGCCAGGACCGCGAAGTACCGGGTGGTGCGGTCCAGCACGAACGCCGGCGTCGTCATGGTCCCGGACAGGACCTGGCGGTCGGCGCTGCGGAAGGCGTGCCGCGGGGCCCAGACGTCGAAGGTGAGCAGGTCTCCCGCCGCGGGCAGCACCACCCGCGAGAACTCGAACGGCACCGGCGCCTCCACCCGGCCCGGCGCGACCTTGATGAGCTCGCCCGCGCCCTCCGGGTTCTCCACCACGTAGGTCTGGTCCGCGCTGAGGTTGCTCAGCAGCCAGAAGCTCCGGTGTGCCGTGATCTCCCCGGCGACGCGGGCCACCCCGGCGTGCGCGATGGTGAGGCCGTTGTCCCGCGCCGCCCGGCCGAAGACGAGCCGCTCTCCGGAAGCGATCCTGATCTGGTCCTCAGGACCCTCGCACGACGGTGGCACGACGATGACGCTGTACATGGAGTTTCCCCCTCCTCGCACGCCATGGGGGAGCTCCCCCGGTCGACCCAACGGCAGAGTAAGGGGAGCCTTATTGCAATGGCGAATCTTTCCGATGTGTCGGCGGGGCGCCGAGGGACCTCGGTCCCCGGAGCGGAACCTCAGACCTGTGAGGGTCACTTCCTGTCGGGTGGCGTGTACTCCTTGAGGTAGTGGGCGACGCGGGTGGCGTAGTCGTGGACGTTCGGGGGAACGCCACCCGCGGCGTTCACCTTCTTGGTCGAGGTGCGGTAGGCGGCGGCCAGCAGCACCCGCCGGTCGCCGGACAGGCCGGTGGCGTCCAGGCGCGGTTCCATGAAGCAGAGATAGCGGCCGACGGCGGGGATGGACTCGGCGGGGGTGATCGGGGGCCTCGGTGTCTCCTCGGCCGGGAGACCGTCCCCGCGGATGTACCAGCGCAGGATGCCGGGCGTCCAGCGGGCGATGCCGTACTCGCCCGTGCCGGGGTCGGACAGGTCGGGGTCGAAGTTGCTCTCCGCCTTCAGGATCGCGGCGATCAGCGCGGGGGTGACCTCCGGCTGGACGCAGTCGTGGGCGGAGTCGACGATCAGCCGCCGGTAGGCCGCCGGGACGCCCTTGTCCGTACGGAGTTCGGCGGCGCCGTAGGTGGCCGCGGTGACCTTCTGGCTTCCGGACCCGCCCGGCTCCTCGCCGTCCGCGCCGGAGCCGGTCCAGGCGCTGATGCCGTAACCGAGGACCGCCACGGCGACCGTCGCGGCCACCGCGGCCCCCACCGTCGTACGGCGGGAGCGGCGGTGCGGGAGCAGGGTGCGGGGCAGCCGGGGGGAGCGGCCGCTGCCGGCGGCGGCCTCCACCTGTCTCAGCAGGTCGTCGGTGGTGACGCGGTCGGCGTGCGTACGGGCCAGACAGCGGCGCACGATCTCCCGCCAGGCGGCGGGCAGTTCGGGGGAGAGCCGCAGCTCGTCGGTGCCGCGGGCGTACGCGGCGGCCGCGTCCCGGCGGGCGGTCGGCGTGCCGCCGGGCAGCGGGAAGGAGTCGGTGAGGACGAGGTGGGCGAGGACGCCGAAGGCCCAGACGTCGGCGGAGGGGCGGATCCGGCGGCCGCGTTCGCCGATCTCCGACCACAGCAGTTCCGGCGGGGTGTAGTCCGGGGTGGAGAACGCCGGCGTGTAGGCGTGGGTGCCCTCCATCTCGGCGGCCATGTTGAAGTCGGCGAGCCGGGCCGAACCGTCCTTCATCAGCAGCACGTTGGCCGGTTTCAGATCCCCGTGCACCCAGCCCGCCCGGTGCAGCTGGGCCAGCCCCTCGCAGATCTGCGCGAGCAGCGCGGCGCCGCCGGCGGGGCGGGGCGCGTCGGCGAGCAGCGCGGACAGCGACCGCTCCGCCTTCTCCAGGACGAGGACCGTGGCGCCGTCCAGCTCCGGGCGCCCGGGATCGTCGACGGTGATGCTGTCGTACATCCGGATCAGGCGGGGCCGCTTGAGCCGGCGGTACAGCTCCACCTCCCGGTCGATCAGCTCGCGCAGGTGGGCCAGTTGCCGGGGGGTGCCGGTGCCGGTCGGCAGGAACTTCAGGGCCGCGGTGCGCGGCAGCTCCACGCCGTCGGCGGCGACGGCGTCCGCGGTGCGTCCGGCCTCGTAGACGCTGCCGAACGCGCCCGTCGCGAGCGGCTCGCGGACCTCCCAGACGCCGACCCGGTAGCCGCGCGGCACCGGTACGGCGTACGGCTCGGTCATCGTGTCCCCCGGGGGGCCGGGGCGGTGAGGACGACGAGGTCGTCCTCGCGGACCAGGTCGAAGCGGAGCGCCAGAGACACCAGCGACTCCTTCTTGCCGTTGAGCCGCGGGCCGGTGTCCGCGGTCTCCGGGCCGGGCTTGAGGCGCAGCTTCACGGCCAGGTAGTCGATGTTCCACTGCACGGACGTGCGGGACGCGGCCGGCCAGTTCGGGCGCAGCCGCTCGACGACCTGCTCGACGGTGGGCAGGGGCGCGTGCGGCTCCCCGCGCAGCCGCGGTTCGCAGAGCGCGGCGAGGACCGCGAAGTAGCGTTTCGTACGGTCCACCGAGAAGGCCGGTGTGGTGGTGTCCCCGTCCCCGTACTCCTCGCCGCGCAGATAGTCGTGGCGTGGCGCCCACACCTCGATCGGCAGCAGATCGCCCGCGGCGGGCAGCACGATCCGCGAGAACTCGAAGGGCACCGGCGCGTCCAGCCGCCCCGGTCCCACCTTGATGTGCTCGCCCGCGCCCTCCGGGTTCTCCACGACGTACGTCTGTCCGCCGGAGAGGTTGCTGAGGGTCCAGAAGGCGCCCTGCGCGCTGATCACGCCGGCTCTGCGGGACACCCCGTCGTGCGGGACGATCAGGTCGTTGGCATGGCGGGTGGAGCGGCCGAAGACCAGCCGCTCGCCGGGCGCCAGTCGTCGTTGGGTCCGGTTCGGGTCGTCCTCCGTGGTCGGCGGAGGTACCACGATGATGCTGTACAAGGTGCTTCTCCCCGTGCCTGGCGGCTACAGGGGTCAGAGTAGGGCCGACGCACCAGGGCCGTGTCCCCCTCGTGCGGGTGAGACACGGCCCTTGGGCAGGAATGGCGCGAACTGTTCAGTCGCGACGGGGGGCGCTCAGTAACGGGCGCGGTTGAACCAGGCCTTGCCGTTGGCGTTGCCGGCGAAGACGGCGATCAGGATGCCGAGCACCAGGTGGACGATGCCCACGAGGGTGAACGGGTAGATGCCGAGGACCGCGGTGATGATGCCGAAGACCAGGATGGTGACGCGGGTGCCGTTGGTGCCGCTGTTGAACTTCGTCGCGAGGATCGCCGCCCACACCAGCCAGGCCAGCGCGAAGACCGCGAAGCCCCACAGCACGCCGGTCGGGTAGTCGGCGAAGGCCTCGAACTGGGCGTCGTCCTTGGCCTGGTCGATGGCCACGGCGCTGAAGGCGAACACCAGCGCGCCGATGACCTGGAGGCCCACGATCACCCACAGCAGGATGCGGGCCGTGTTCACGGTGCCCGGCATCTGCGTCATCGGGGCGCCGCCACCGTAGGACTGCTGGACCGGCGGGGCCTGCGGGTAGCCGTAGCCGGGCGCCTGGGGCTGCTGCTGCGGGTAGCCGTAGCCCTGCTGCTGCGGCGGCTGCTGGGGCTGGCCCTGCGGGCTGCCGTAGGGGTTGTTCGGGTCGCCGTAACTCATGGCGGGGTTTCCTCCGTTGTTTCCAAGTGCGGGGACGTCACGCGCGGCACCGTACGGAGGAAAGTCTTCAGATGCGGTTGTCCCCCCGATGAGCTGCCCGCGGCACTGTGCGTGCCATCGTTCTTCACGCTCGTCTTACTTGTCCAGCGGCATTCCTCATGTGTTGTGCAAGTGCAACATCACGGATCATGAGGGACAGAGGGGCACGGAGAGGGACGGGACGGGGGCAGGGGCGGGGCACCCCGGATTGGAACCGGGACCCGGTCATCCGCGAGGATGGGTCCATGACCGCCCAGATTCTCGATGGCAAGGCCACCGCAGCCGCGATCAAGTCCGATCTGACCGCCCGCGTGGCGGCGCTGAAGGAGAAGGGCGTCACGCCCGGCCTCGGCACGATCCTCGTCGGGACCGACCCCGGCAGCCAGAAGTACGTCGCGGGCAAGCACCGCGACTGCGCCGAGGTGGGCATCGCCTCCATCCAGCGCGAGCTGCCGGCCACGGCGACGCAGGAGGAGATCGAGGCGGCCGTCCGCGAACTGAACGAGGACCCCGCCTGCACCGGTTACATCGTCCAGCTGCCGCTGCCCAAGGGCATCGACGAGAACCGCATCCTGGAGCTGATGGACCCGGACAAGGACGCCGACGGCCTGCACCCGATGAACCTCGGCCGTCTCGTCCTGAACGAGCCGGCCCCGCTGCCCTGCACCCCGAACGGCGTCCTCACCCTGCTGCGTCGCTACGGCGTGGAGATCAAGGGCGCCGAGGTCGTCGTCGTCGGCCGTGGCGTGACCATCGGCCGGCCGATGCCGCTGCTGCTGACCCGGCGCAGCGAGAACGCCACGGTGACCCAGTGCCACACCGGCACCCGTGACCTGTCCGCGCACCTCAAGCGCGCCGACATCATCGTCGCCGCCGCGGGTTCGGCCCATCTGATCCGCGCCGAGGACGTCAAGCCGGGCGCGGCCGTCCTCGACGTCGGCGTCTCGCGCAACGCCGAGGGGAAGATCGTCGGCGATGTCCACCCGGACGTCGCCGAGGTGGCCGCCTGGATCTCCCCGAACCCGGGCGGCGTCGGACCGATGACCCGGGCCCAGCTGCTCGTCAACGTGGTCGAGGCGGCGGAGCGCAGTGTCGGCTGAGACGAGGCCCGAGAAGGGCGAGCGGGCGGTGGAGCCGGTGGAGCCGGTGGAGAGCGCCGAGTCCGCGGGATCCGGTGCCTCCGCCGGGCGCACCGGGTCCGTCGAGGACATCGAGGTCCGTGACCCCGTCAGCGCTCCCGACGCCGAGGGCAGGCCGCGCCGGACGACGCGCCGCTTCCCGCTGTTCACCCGGGACACCGCGCGCCCCGAGGGCGGCGGCCGGGCCGCGCCGAGAGACGCCCCGGCGCCCGCGCGGCAGTGGCCGGTTCTCGCCGTCCTGGGCATGGTCGCCGTCGGACTGCTGCTGAGCGCCCTGGACCTGTTCCGCATCGGCACCCTGCTGATCGGCGTCGCCCTGCTGGTCGGCGGTGTGCTGCGCTGGATCCTGCCGGACGTCGGCATGCTCGCCGTCCGCTCCCGCTTCACCGACATCGTCACGTACGGGGTGCTCGGCCTCGCGATCGCCCTGCTGGCGATGATGGTGCAGCCGAACCCCTGGCTGGTCATCCCGTTCCTCAAGGACACCCTGCACTTCACGGTCAGCACCTGAGCCCGCACCGCGGTCGTGCGGACGGCGGCCCGTCCTCTCCCCCGAGCAAGGACGGGCCGCCGCCGTGCGTCCACCTTCCTGCACGGTGAAGCGGCTGTTCAACCGCTGTCAGTCCGCTGTGGCACGGAGGTGACCGTTCCGCCACGGTGTCCGCGCTCCGCGACAGGCGTGATCAGGAAGGGAACCGATCGCCGCTCTCGTGTCGTCCCTCGTTCGGACCGGTGGAACCAGGACATGAACCCGGACATGAACCCGGACATGAACCCGGACATGAGGGACGCCGTGGAGGTGGGCGATGGGCGGCTGGCAGCCGTTGCCGGACGATCTGCCGCCGGAGGTGCGGCACTTCGTGGAACAGCTGCGGCTCCTGAAGGACCGCACGGGGCTCAGCCTGGTCGCGCTCGGCGCCCGCACCGCCTACAGCAAGTCCTCCTGGCACCGCTATCTCAACGCCGGCCAGCCGCCGCCCCGGCAGGCGGTCGCCGCGCTGTGCCGGATCGCCGGGCTCGCCGACACCGAGGCCGAACGCTTCACCGTCCGCTGGGAGATGGCCGTCCAGGCCTGGCCCCGCCCGGCGACGGTCCCCGCGACCCCGGGCGGCGCTGCGGAGGAGAGGGGCGACGGCGGCCCGGCCGGTGAGGAGTACGAGGACGACCCCACCCTGCCGTGGTGGGACACCCCGCCCGAGGAGAGCGCGCGCGGCAGGGGCGGGTGGCTGCTGTGGACCGCCGTGCTGCTGCTCCTGCTCACCGTCCTGGTCGGGGTCGTCGGAACCGTTGCCTTTGGGTGAGCCTGACACTGCCGTGACGGGCGTTATTTCCGGTGTGTGGTACCTGTGACGATGTATTGACAAGTTCGCGGATTTGATACGAAGCCGTTCGATATCGCCACTAGCGTGGGCTCTCTGCCGGCGGACCACTGGACCTCGACCGGGCGGGCGTGCAACGGTGCATCCCCGTGGCCACGTTGCTCCCGTGCGCCCCCACCCCGGGAACTGAGATCCTGAATGAGCGCATCCCTGTGGGTAGCCACAACGGGACTCGGCAGAGGCACCACGCACGGCTGGAGCATCGGGGACACGCGCGAAATACCAGCACTACCGGGGGGAAGAGGGGGGAAGCAATGCCTCGTTGGAGGGCCTTGCCGGACGAGCTCGATCCGCAGGTCAGGGAGTTCGCGAGCCAGCTGCGCCGGCTCGTGGACCGCAGCGGCCTCAGTATCGCGGCGGTGGCGGACCGTACCGGCTACAGCAAGACGTCCTGGGAGAGATACCTCAACGGCCGGCTCCTCGCGCCCAAGGGCGCGATCGTGGCGCTGGCCGAGGTCACCGGCACCAATCCGATTCACCTGACCACGATGTGGGAGCTCGCCGAGCGCGCCTGGAGCCGCTCGGAGATGCGCCACGACATGACCATGGAGGCCATCAGGATCTCCCAGGCGCGCGCCGCGCTCGGCGAGCTCGGCCCGCCGCCCGCCAACGCCAAGGGCAGCAGGGCGGCCCGCAAGGGCGGCAGTGTCACGGCCACGCCGGGCATCGCCGGACCGGCCGGGGTCGCTCCGACGGTGCCGCCGCAGCCGGCGGCGCCCGACGTGCGGGACTCGGCGGGTTCGGCGGGTCGCGGCGGCTCGGTGGGCACCGGCGCTGGTTCCGCGGGCGAGGCCGGGCGGGGGGCCGGGGCCGGCACACCGGGTTCCGCGGGTTCCTCGGGCGGCAACTCGTGGGGCATGGCGGGCTATCGAGGGCCGGCGTCCTCGCCCACGCCCTCGGCCTCCGCGTTTCCGTCCACCTCCGCGTCGGCGCCCTCGGCCGAGGGCGCGGGCCGGGTTCCGTCCACGGCGGCTCCGTACGGCGAACCTCCGCAGGGGCCCCGCCCCGGCGGTGACCGGTCCGGCGGGTCCGGCGGTTCCGGGGGCAAGCGGCGGCTGACGATGTTCCTCGCGGGCCTCGTCGGCGTGGCCGCCCTGGTCGCGGCCGCGTTCTTCCTCATGGACCTGGGCGGGAAGGACAAGAAGGACGCCGCCGTCCCGTCGCCCTCGCCGAGCGTCAGCACCGACCAGAACCTGCCCGACGGTGTGAAGTGCCGCGGTGCCTCCTGCACCGGCAAGGACGCCGAGAGCATGGGATGCAGCGGCGACCTCGTCACCACCGCCAAGACCGCGACCGTCGGCACGACCGTCGTCGAGGTGCGCTACAGCGAGACCTGCGACGCGGCCTGGGGCCGGATCACGCAGGCCGCGCAGGGCGACGCGGTGACGGTGACGGCCGGCACCGCCGCGGAGCAGAACGGGCAGATCGGGGCGGCCGCCGACACCATCGCGTACACGCCGATGATCGCCGTGAAGGACGCGGGAGAGGCGAAGGCCTGCGCGACGCTGGCCTCTGGGCAGAAGGGGTGCACGAAGTAGCGGGAAAAGAATCTGGGGAGACGCGCATGCCCGCCTGAATCGGGGGCACGCGAACCGTACCCCCACGGGAGTCCGGAAACGGTACCCCCAAACGGCGGCCGCCTTCGTCCCCCCTCTCCCGGACGGGCGGCCGCCTCTTCTTGTTCCCCGGTCGTCCGGGTGCCCCTCGGAGGTTTTCGCGGGTTCGTCCCGGTGGTTTCTCCCGGGTTCGCCGCGGAGGCCGGGCTCTGTGGGCTGGGCCACATGAACCCGGACGTCCGGGATCCCGGATGCGCGATAGCCTGACCGGTGGATCTCTTGATACCAAGAGATCGATCAAACGTCCGGGGCGGGACGCCCCAACGCCAGCTGTCATACGGAGAACGCCATGACCCGCACTCCCGTGAACGTCACCGTCACCGGCGCGGCCGGCCAGATCGGTTACGCCCTGCTCTTCCGCATCGCCTCCGGCCAGCTGCTCGGCGCGGACGTGCCGGTCAAGCTCCGCCTGCTGGAGATCACCCCGGCGCTGAAGGCCGCCGAGGGCACCGCGATGGAGCTCGACGACTCCGCCTTCCCGCTCCTCCAGGGCATCGACATCACGGACGACCCGAACGTCGCCTTCGACGGCGCCAACGTCGCCCTCCTCGTGGGCGCCCGCCCGCGCACCAAGGGCATGGAGCGCGGTGACCTCCTGGAGGCCAACGGCGGCATCTTCAAGCCGCAGGGCAAGGCCATCAACGACCACGCCGCGGACGACATCAAGGTCCTCGTCGTCGGCAACCCGGCCAACACCAACGCCCTGATCGCCCAGGCCGCGGCCCCGGACGTACCGGCCGAGCGCTTCACCGCGATGACCCGCCTGGACCACAACCGCGCGCTGACCCAGCTCGCGAAGAAGACGGGCACCACGGTCGCCGACATCAAGCGCCTGACCATCTGGGGCAACCACTCCGCCACCCAGTACCCCGACATCTTCCACGCCACGGTGGCCGGCAAGAACGCCGCCGAGGTCGTGAACGACGAGAAGTGGCTGGCCGAGGACTTCATCCCGACCGTCGCCAAGCGCGGCGCCGCGATCATCGAGGCGCGTGGCGCGTCCTCCGCCGCGTCGGCCGCCAACGCCGCCATCGATCACGTGTACACCTGGGTCAACGGCACCGCCGAGGGCGACTGGACCTCCATGGGCATCCCGTCCGACGGCTCCTACGGCGTCCCGGAGGGCCTGATCTCCTCCTTCCCGGTCACCACCAAGGACGGCTCCTACGAGATCGTCCAGGGCCTGGACATCAACGAGTTCTCCCGCGCCCGCATCGACGCCTCGGTGCAGGAGCTGGCGGAGGAGCGCGAGGCGGTCCGCGGTCTCGGCCTCCTCTGATCCGGAACTCCTGAGTGATCCAGAACTCCTGAGGTTCCGTCAGGACACCGCACGGGCCCTGTTCCGGTTTCGGCCGGAGCGGGGCCCGTGTTCTGTCACCGGCCGAGGCGTTTCCCGGACGTCACGGCGTGAGGCGCTTCTCGAACCAGAAGTCGCCGTAGACATGGTCGACGTACGGATCGATCTCCCGGTAGCCGCACGCCCGGTACATGGCCTGGGCCTCGGTGAGGGTCGCGTGGGTGTCCAGGCGCAGGGCGACGAAGCCGCGGGCGGCGGCCTCCGTCTCCAGGGCCGTCAGGATCCGGCGGGCCAGGCCCAGGCGGCGGGCGTCCGGGTGGACCCAGACATGGCGGATCTCGCCGATGCCGGGCCGCAGGCGCCGTAGCGCCCCGCAGCCGACGGGGCGGCCCTCCTCGTACGCGACGAAGAAGGCGCCCCTGGCCCCGGAGACCTCCTCGGGCCGTACCAGGTCGGACGTGTCGAAGCCCTCGGGGAAGCGGGCGTCGATGTCGGCGGCGTAGGCGTCCAGGCAGGCGCGGGCGTCCGGGGCGGCGCCGTCGACGAGGTCGACGGAGATGGCGGCCAGGCGCAGCAGGCGCTGGACGGTGGCCAGGGCGGCGGTCAGCTCGGTGCGCTGGGCCGGGGCGAGGCTTTCGAGCAGTCCGGCGGCGAGGGCACCCGCCCGGCGGTTCTGCTCCGTGACCTCGGTGCGGCCGTCCGGGGTCAGCTCCACGCGGCGCAGCCGGTTGTCGTCGGGGTGCACGCTCATCCGGACCATGCCCTGCGCCTGGAGCGTCTTCGCCATCCGGCTCAGGTATCCGGCGTCCAGGCCCAGCCTGCCCCGCAGTTCCCGCAGGGACGCGCCGTCGCCGATCTCGAACAGCAGCCGGGCCTCGCCGAGCGGACGGTCCTGGCCGAGGTAGTGGTCGTCGAGCGCCCCGATACGCCGGGTGAAGTAACGGTTGAAGCGGCGCAAGGCCGTCACGTGGTCCGTCGACACTGGCTCCATATTTCTTTGACCTTAGTCAAAGGATGCCGGGGAGTCCACGGGTGTGCGCGGATGTGCACGGCGAGTGAGCAGCCTCGGCATTCCGGTTCCCTGGTCCCACCCGCCCCTCTATGCTGATTGTTTGTCAACAGTGCCTTGAACAAGGGCTTCTGCACGCATCGGGGGAGACGCGTGAGCACTGCACACGTGCCGCAGCAAGCACCGTCGGCGGACGCCGGAGCGCCGCCGTCACCACCGCATCCGGCCGCGCCACCGCACGCCAGCGAGGCGACCCGGCTGCTCTGCGCGGGCACCTATCTGGATTCCGGTTACCGCGACAGGGTCATCGAGGAGCTGCATCTCAACGAACAGCGGATCGTCGCGCCCTCGCTCGGCCTCGACGCGGCCCGCGTCCTCGCGCACGCCCTGCGGGCCCGCCGCCAGGAACTGCTGTGGGCCGGGCTGATCCTGTTCCTGTGGCTGATCGGGCTGCCGCTGACCGGCGGTCTGCTCGCCGGGTTCCTCATCCCCAGCCTGCTGCTCGCGATCGCCGGCTGGATCCGAGGCGGTGCGCCCGACCCGCCGGTGTACCGCCGCCTGCCCGCCTTCCTGGTCCGCTGGTACGGCCGTATCACCTTCGCGATGTTCCTGATCATCGCCGGGTTCGTCGCCTTCGGCGCGGGTGACGACGACCCGTACGGCTCCAGCTCCTACGACTCCTCGTACTACGACGACAGCTCCAGCTGGACCGACCTGATGTTCCCGGACTTCGACGGGGCGGGCGGCCTGTTCGAGCCCTGGCGGGCCTGGCTCGCCATCGGCCTCTTCGCGGTCATCGCCGCCTGTATCGCCGCGCAGCGCGGACAGTTCGCCAAGGCCATGGACGCCGAACTGTCCCCGGCGCGCTTCCCGGACGCGGCCGCCGACCCGGCGGAGCGGGCCGAGGCGCCGCGGTTCCAGCGGCTGAAGGACCGGATCCGCGTCGAGCAGCACGCGCCGCTGGTCATGTACCACGAGGCGCGGCCGTTCTGCGGGGCCGGCGAGGCCTACGAGACCTGGGTGCTCGCCGTCGAACTGCGCCCCGACCCGATGAAGAAGCAGCAGCCGCTCAGCAACCGCACGGTCCTGGAGCAGATCCGGCCGCTGCTCGAACGGCTCCGCCTGCCCGCCGAGTTCGCCGGTCACACCGTGCGCGACCGGCTGCGCTGGCTGGAGATCGACGAGTGCGTGTTCCTGCCCGCCGAGGGCCTGCGGCGGCGCGAGGAGGCGCCGTACAACCAGCAGGCCTTCGAGGAGCACCGGGCGCGCGCGGTCGAGGAGGGTGCCGAGAAGCGGCGGCACTTCCTGCGCATCCGCGTCGGCGGCTGGGAGGAGGAGCTGGTCGTCACGGTCTTCGTGCGCATCCACACCCAGGGCCGCATGCTGATGTTGGAGATCGCCCCGCACGTGCTGCTGCCGGTGCGCGAGGACTTCAAGAACGCCGACCGTACGGCGCACACCTTCCGCCACAACAGCGTGGTCGGCAAGGCCGCCTGGGCCGTCGCCCGGGTGCCCGGGTCCGCGGTGCGGTCGCTGGTCACGCTGGGCAAGGGCGCGGCGTACGCGTGGCGGGTGCTGACCGGCGGGTACGCGGGCGCGCTGCCCGACGGGCCGGCCCTGTCGGTGCGGGAGCTGGGTTCCCGGCGCGTCGGGTCCACCTTCCAGGAGATGGACGTCTCCCGCTACCTCAAGAGCGTGCAGGACCGGGTCACGCACGGCGTCACGACCGCGCTGGCCGAATCCGGCTACCAGACCGGTGAGTTCGTCCAGAAGATCGTGAACATCAGCGGCGGTATCCACGGCGGCACCTTCGCCTTCGGCGACCAGAACACCGTGTCCTCCTCCACCACCTCCACCACGAACTCGTAAGGGACGCAGCAGCGATGACGACGAACGAGCCCGGCATCAACATCAGCGGCGGCATCCATGGCGGCACCTTCGCCATCGGCGATCACAACCGCGTCGAGAGCCACCACGGTACGGGCGTCCAGCGCGACGCCGCGGCCGAGGAACTGCTCGCCGCCGTACGGGAGCTGCGCGCCGACCTGACCCGGATGCGGGCCAGCGACGAGACCACCGCGCTGGACGAGGCGCTCGCCGAGACGGAGGACGACCTCACCCGCACCGGCCGGGCCACGCCCACCCGCCTCGATCGGCTGCGGCAGATCCTCGGGGACTCCCAGGCCCTGGTGACCCTGGTCGCCTCGGCCGGCGCCCTGACCGGCCTGCTGGGCATGTAGGGGGACGCGATGAGCGGGGGAGCGCGGTACTGGAACGAGGAGACCCAGCGCTGGGAGGACGACGACGGCACGCGTGCCCTGTCGGCTCCGCCCACCACACCACCACCGCCCGCCCGGCCGGAGTTCGCGCCGGTGGACGGGGGCGCGCCGGGTGAGGGGGCGGCGGTCTCCGGCGGCTCGTCCTCCGGTGCCCCGTCCTCCGAGGTCTCGTCCTCCGGGCAAGGCGCTGAGCAGGGCGCCGGGCCGGTACCCGGAGCGGGCGGGTGGCACGGTCCCGCGGCCGGCGGCAGCGGCAGTGGGGCCTGGCCCGCGACGGAGGTGTCGGCCGGAGGGGCGACGGTCCGGGATCCGGATGCGCCGACCGGCGAGGACGGCGGGGATGGCAAGGGCGGCGGGGCGGCGGCCGGTGGCGGGGTGTGGCCTCCGGCGTCCCTGGCATCTCCGGCGTCCCCGGAGCTCCTGGCGTCCCACGGTCCCGCCCCCGGCGGTGTGCCGGGCCCCGAGGGCGGCGGGGGTGCCGCCTGGCCCGCCGCGCCCTGGCCCGGGTCGGCCTGGCCGGCCACCGACCCGGGGGCCGCGCCCGCCCCCGCGCGGGGGATGAGCCGTAGGACCGTGTGGTCCGTGCTGATCGGGGCCGCCGCTGTCGGGGTCGCCGTGAGTCTGGTGCTGACGCTGGTGGTCGGGTCCGGGGACGACAAGAAGGACGACGCCGCGGTCACGGCGAGTTCGTCGCCGCCGGTGGACGTCTCGCGGCAGGGCGAGCCGGACGGGTCGCCGACGCCCACCGAGGAGACGCCCTCGCCCAGCCCCACCAGCCCGGACGTCCCCACGGGATACGAGCTGTTCGAGGACCCCGAGGGCTTCCGGATAGTCCGGCCGCAGGGCTGGACGCGCAGCACGGTGGATTCGCAGTACGGGATCGCCGTGGTCAACTACCGCAGCGCGGACAGCACCCGGCGGCTCCAGGTGTACCAGGTCGCGGAGGAGTCCCCGGAGGCCTCGTTCGACCTGTATCTGTCCGACGAGACCGCCAAGCCGGACGGCTTCGAGCAACTGTCCCTGGACACTCTCGACGGCTCCGCGACCGGTGACGGCTCCGCGACGGGTGACGGCTCCGCGACCGGTTTCCAAGGAGCCCGCCTGGAGTACCTGGCCGACCGCATCAGGAACGAGCCCGACGTCGGCACCTGGCACGTCTACGACGTGCGTTTCGTCGCCCAGGACGGATTCATCTACGCGATCGCGGCGTACGGTCCCGACGCGAACGGCGGGGAGGACGAGCTGGACCTCGTCACCACCGCCCTGGACGGCTTCTGCGCCCCCTACGCCTGCGATCCGGCGTCGATCGACTGACCGGGGCATGATCCGCACCGCCCACCCTTCCTGGCGTACTTTTCACCCCATTTGCCCGCATGTTCAGTGACTCAGCGCACTTTCGGCCCGGATTGCGCATGCAATCGGGGGGTGGGGGCAGGCGCTCACGGTCCCGCTGAGTCACACGCGTGTGACACAGGGGTACTGAACAGGAACGGAAGGCAATACCGATCATGGCGGACACACCAGGACTCCCGGCAGAACTCCCGGCGCGGAAGACCATCCACGTGGACGGGGAGTGGCGCGCGGCCACCTCCGGAGCCACGCGCGAGATCCTCGACCCCGCGGACGCCCTGCCGTTCGCCCTGGTCGCGGAGGGTGACGAGAAGGACACCGACCTGGCGGTCGCGGCGGCCCGGCGGGCCTTCGACGGCGGCCAGGGCGTCTGGCCGCTCACCCCGGTCGCCGAGCGCGCCGCGCTGCTGCGCCGCGTCGCCGATCTCCTCGTACGCGACCGCGAAGAACTCGGGCTCCTGGAGAGCCGGGACGCGGGCAAGACCGTCGAGGAGGGCCGCGTCGACATCGACTGCGTCGCCGACGCCTTCCGCTACTTCGCCGACCTCGTGGCGGGCGAGGCGCCGGGCCGGGTCGTCGACGCCGGCTCACCCGACATCCACAGCGTCGTGGTCCACGAGCCGCTCGGCGTCTGCGCGCTGATCACGCCCTGGAACTACCCCCTCCTCCAGGCGAGTTGGAAGATCGCGCCCGCGCTCGCGGCCGGCAACACCTTCGTGGTCAAGCCGAGCGAGATCACCCCGCTGACGACCGTCGCGCTCATCGACCTGCTCGCCGAGGCCGGTCTCCCCGCCGGCGTGGCGAACATCGTCACCGGTCCCGGCCACTCGGTCGGCGCCCGGCTCTCCGAGCACCCCGACGTCGACCTCGTCTCCTTCACCGGCGGCCTGATCAGCGGCACGAAGGTGGCGCAGGCCGCCGCCCCGACCGTGAAGAAGGTCGCCCTCGAACTCGGCGGCAAGAACCCCAACGTCGTCTTCGCCGACTCCTGCGCCACCGAGGAGGGCTTCGACACCGCCGTCGACCAGGCCCTCAACGCCGGCTTCATCCACAGCGGCCAGGTCTGCTCGGCCGGCGCCCGGCTCATCGTCGAGGAGTCGATCCGGGAGCGCTTCGTCGCCGAACTCGCCCGCCGGGCCGAGCGGATCCGCCTCGGCCGTGGCACCGCCGACGGCGTGGAGTGCGGCCCGCTCGTCTCCGAGCAGCAGCGCTCCAAGGTCGAGGCGTACGTCGACTCCGCGCTCAAGGAGGGCGCGGTGCTGCGCTCCGGCGGCAAGCGGCCCGAGCCGTCCCCGGAGCGGCCGGAGCACGGCTACTTCTACGAGCCGACCGTCCTCGACCACTGCCACCGCGAGATGCGCGTCGTACGGGAGGAGGTCTTCGGGCCGGTCCTCACCGTCGAGACCTTCCGTACCGAGGACGAGGCGATCGCCCTCGCCAACGACACCGAGTACGGCCTCGCCGGGGCCGTCTGGACCGCCGACGCCGGGCGGGCCCGCAGGGTCGCGGGCCGACTGCGCCACGGCACCGTCTGGATCAACGACTTCCACCCCTACCTCCCGCAGGCGGAGTGGGGCGGCTTCGGAAAGAGCGGGGTGGGCCGTGAGCTCGGCCCCGCCGGACTCGCCGAGTACCGCGAGACCAAGCACGTCTACCAGAACCTCGCCCCGAAGCCCGTCCGCTGGTTCGCCGGCTGACCCGGCCCGACCCACGACCTCTTCTCCCCTCGCACGCCCCCAGGAGTACCCCCATGCCTGAGCACGAATACGACTATGTCGTGGTCGGCGGCGGCACCGCCGGCTCCGTCATCGCCTCCCGCCTCACCGAGAACCCCGACGTCACCGTCGCCGTCATCGAGGGCGGCCCGAGCGACGTCGGCCGGGACGACGTCCTGACCCTGCGCCGCTGGATGGGCCTGCTCGGCGGCGAGCTGGACTACGACTACCCCACCACCGAGCAGCCACGCGGCAACTCCCACATCCGGCACAGCCGCGCCCGCGTCCTCGGCGGCTGCTCCTCGCACAACACCCTCATCGCCTTCAAGCCGCTGCCGTCCGACTGGGACGAGTGGGAGGCGGCCGGCGCCCGGGGCTGGGGCGCGGTGCCGATGGAGGCGTACTTCGCCCGGCTGAAGAACAACATCGTCGCCGTCGACGAGAAGGACCGCAACGCCATCGCCCGCGACTTCGTCGACGCGGCCCAGAAGGCGCTGGACGTGCCCCGGATCGAGGGCTTCAACAAGAAGCCGTTCAACGACGGCGTCGGCTTCTTCGACCTCGCCTACCACCCGGAGAACAACAAGCGCTCCTCGGCGTCCGTGGCCTACCTCCACCCGGTGATGGACGAACGGGCCAACCTGACGATCCTGCTGGAGACCTGGGCGTACAAGCTCCAGCTCGACGGCACCCGCGCCGAGGGCGTGCACGTACGCGCCAAGGACGGCGAGGAGTTCGTCGTACGGGCCCGGCGCGAGGTCCTGCTGTGCGCCGGCGCCGTCGACTCGCCCCGGCTGCTGCTGCACTCGGGCATCGGTCCGAAGGAGGACCTCGCCGAGCTGGGCATCCCCGTCGTGCACGACCTGCCGGGTGTCGGCGAGAACCTCCTCGACCACCCCGAGTCGGTGATCGTCTGGGAGACCCACGGACCCATCCCCGAGAACTCCGCGATGGACTCCGACGCGGGCCTGTTCGTGCGGCGTGACCCCGACCACGCGGGGCCCGACCTGATGTTCCACTTCTACCAGATCCCGTTCACGGACAATCCGGAGCGACTGGGCTACGAGCGGCCCGAGTTCGGTGTCTCGATGACCCCCAACATCCCCAAGCCCAAGAGCCGCGGCCGGCTGTACCTGACCAGTGCCGACCCGTCGGTCAAGCCGGCCCTGGACTTCCGGTACTTCACCGACGAGGACGACCACGACGGCCGCACCCTCGTCGACGGCATCCGCATCGCCCGCGAGATCGCCAAGGCCGAACCGCTCGCCGGCTGGCTCAAGCGCGAGGTGGCCCCCGGCCCCGAGGTCACGGGCGACGAGGAGCTGAGCGAGTACGCCCGCAAGGTCGCGCACACCGTCTACCACCCGGCCGGCACCTGCAAGATGGGCGCCGCCGACGACGAAATGGCCGTCGTGGACCCGGAGTTGAGGATCCGCGGCCTGGACGGCATCCGGATCGCCGATGCCTCCGTGTTCCCGACCATGACCGCGGTGAACCCGATGATCGGAGTGCTCATGGTCGGTGAGAAGGCTGTCGACCTGATCGGAGGCGATGCGTGATGAGTACGACCACCGAACTGACGCCGCCGGGCGCGGACAGGACCGAGGACACCGCCGTCTTCTCCGTCCAGGGCCTGTGGAAGGTCTTCGGCCCCAAGGCGGAACGCGTCCCGGCCGACCCCGAACTCGCCGCGCTCGCCCCCACCGAACTGCGCGAACGCACCGGCTGCACCGCCGCCGTCCGGGACGTCTCCTTCGACGTGCGCAAGGGCGAGGTCTTCGTCGTCATGGGCCTGTCCGGCTCCGGCAAGTCCACCCTCGTGCGCTGTCTGACCCGGCTGATCGAGCCGACCTCCGGCGCCGTCGTGATCGACGGCGAGGACGTGCTCGCCATGGACAAGACCCGGCTGCGCGAACTGCGCCGGAACCGCGCCTCCATGGTCTTCCAGCACTTCGGCCTGCTCCCGCACCGCACGGTCCTCGACAACGTCGCCTACGGCCTGGAGATCCAGGGCGTCGGCAGGTCCGAACGCCGCGAACGGGCCGCCCAGGTCGTCAAGAAGGTCGGCCTGGAGGGCATGGAGCAGCGCAAGCCCGGCCAGCTCTCCGGCGGCCAGCAGCAGCGCGTCGGACTGGCCCGCGCGCTCGCCGTCGACCCCGAGGTCCTGCTCTTCGACGAACCGTTCAGCGCCCTCGACCCGCTGATCCGCCGCGACATGCAGGAGGAGGTCGTCCGCCTGCACCGCGACGAGGGCCGCACCATGGTCTTCATCACCCACGACCTCAGCGAGGCCCTGCGCCTGGGCGACCGCATCGCCCTGATGCGCGACGGCGAGATCGTGCAGCTCGGCACGCCCGAGGAGATCGTCGGCTCGCCCGCCAACGACTACGTGCGCGACTTCGTCCGTGACGTGCCGCGCGCCGACGTCATGAGCGTGCGCACCGCCATGCGGCCCGCCGAGGACGGCGAGGCGACCAGAGGCGCGTCCGTCGCCCCCGACACCACCGTCTCCGAGGCCATCGAGGCCGTCGCCCGCACCGGCTCCCCGGTGCGCGTCATGGACGACGGCCGCTGCCTGGGCGTCGTCGACCACGAGCGGCTGCTCGGTGTCGTCGCCGGGGTGACCGGCCCCCGGAAGGGAACCACCGCAGGCCCCCGGAAGGAAACCACCGGCGAGGTGGTCGCCTGATGGCCACCGCCACCGCGTCCGGTCCCATACGGCTCACCGGAATCGGCGCCCTGCTCCGGCACCGCGTCGCCGCCAAGCTCCTGCTGCTCGCCGTCGCCGCGGCCGTGCTCGTGCCGATCGCCAACGCGCAGTGGGCCTCCGGCGCCTGGCCGGACGCCCTCACCGTCGACCTGACCTCGCCACTCGGCAGGGCCAGCGACTGGATCATCGACAACCGGGACAGCCACTGGCTGTTCACCCACTTCCTGGGCCACGTCTCCAACGCCATCGTGATCTCGGTGCGCGCCGTCTACCTGGTGCTCCTCGCGGGCGGCTGGGCCGGTGTCGTCGCCGGTGCCGCGCTGGTCGCCTGGCGGGTCGCGGGCGTGCGGCTCGCGGCCCTGACGGCCGTCTCGTTCGGCGTGTGCGGGCTGCTCGGCATGTGGGTGCCGACCATGCAGACGCTGGCCCTGATGGTCGTGGCCGTCCTCGCGTCCGTCGTGCTCGGCATGCTCATGGGGCTCGCCGCCGGCCTCAGCGACCGGGTCTTCCGCATCCTGCGGCCGGTCCTGGACACCATGCAGGTCCTGCCGGCCTTCTCCTACCTGCTGCCGGTCGCCCTGATCTTCGGCGTCGGCGTGCCCGCCGCGGTCCTCGCGACCGTCGTGTACGCGGCCCCGCCGATGGCCCGGCTCACCGCGCTCGGCCTGCGCGGCGCCGACAGCGGAGTGCTGGAGGCCGTGACCTCGCTCGGCACCACCGCCCGCCAGCGTCTGTTCTCGGCCCGTCTCCCGCTGGCCCGCAAGGAACTCCTGCTCGGCCTCAACCAGACGATCATGATGGCCCTGTCCATGGCCGTCATCGCCTCGATGATCGGCGGCGCCGGCCTCGGTGACCGCGTCTACCAGGCGCTCGGCACCGTGGACGTCGGCGCGGCCCTCGCGGCCGGCATCCCGATCGTGCTGCTCGCCGTGGTCCTCGACCGGGTGACGGGCGCCGCCGGTGAGGGGCTGGGCGCTCAGGCCGAGGAGGACACCTCGCCGCTGCGCGGTCGGCGCGGCTGGTCCCTGGCCGCCGCCGTGACCCTCGCCGTCGCGCTCGCCGCCCGGTTCGCCGGCCGCCTGGAGTGGCCGACGAGCTGGACCGTCGACATCGTCGAGCCGGTCAACACCGCCAAGGACTGGATGGTCGACCACCTCTACACCGGCGTGCCCGTCGTCGGCGGCACCGCCGACTGGGCCGCGCACTTCACCACCTGGGTCCTCGACCCGGTCCGCGACGGGCTCCAGGACCTGCCCTGGTGGTCGGTGCTGCTCGTCGTCGCGGCCCTCGCCTGGACCATCGGCACCTGGCAGACCGCCCTGACCGCCGTCCTCGCCATGGCCGGGATCGGCGTCCTGGGCGTCTGGGACAAGTCCCTCGACACCCTCGCGCAGGTCCTCGCGGCCGTCGCCGTCACCGTCGTCCTCGGCTTCGCGATCGGCATCGCCACCGCCCGGAGCACCCGCCTCGAACGGCTCCTGCGGCCCGTGCTCGACGTCTTCCAGACGATGCCGCAGTTCGTGTACCTGATCCCGGTCGTCGCCCTCTTCGGCATCGGCCGCGCCCCCGCGGTCGCCGCGGCCGTCATCTACGCGCTGCCCGCCGTCATCCGCATCACCACCCAGGGGCTGCGCCAGGTCGACGGCGCCGCGATGGAGGCCTCGCGCTCGCTCGGCGCCACCAGCTGGCAGCAACTGCGCCAGGTCCAGCTCCCGCTGGCCCGCCCCGCGCTGCTGCTCGCCCTGAACCAGGCCGTCGTCCTGGTCCTCGCCGTCGTCGTCATCGGCGCCCTGGTCGGCGGAGGCGCGCTCGGCTACGACGTGGTGTTCGGCATCGCCCAGGGCGACCTGGCGACCGGCATGGTCGGCGGCGTCGCCATCGTCTGCCTCGGCCTGATGCTGGACCGGGTGACCCAGCCCACGACCCGCCGTGACCATGGCGCCGGCCCGACGAAGGGAGCGTGACATGCGACGACGTACGACAGCCCTGGCGGGCTCGCTGCTGTTGCTGACCGTGACCGGGTGCGGCGCCGCCGACATGACCAAGCAGGCGTCCCCGTACGCCAACGCGGGAGGCGCCAAGACCGTGACGCTCTCCGTGCAGAGCTGGGTGGGCGCCCAGGCGGACGTGGCGGTGGCCGAGTACCTGCTCAAGCACGAGCTGGGCTACCGGGTCGACCGGGTCCAGATCGACGAGGTCCCGGCCTGGGACGCCCTCAGCCAGGGCCGCGTCGACGCGATCCTGGAGGACTGGGGCCACCCCGAGCAGGAACAGCGCTACGTCAAGGACAAGAAGACGATCACGCCCGGCGGCGACCTCGGCGTGACCGGCCACATCGGCTGGTTCGTCCCGACGTACTTCGCGAAGAAGCACCCGGACGTCACCGACTGGAAGAACCTCAACAAGTACGCCTCGCAGTTCCGCACCGCCGAGAGCGGCGGCCAGGGCCAGCTGATGGACGGCTCCCCGTCGTACGTCACCAACGACAAGGCCCTCGTGCAGAACCTCGGCCTCGACTACAAGGTCGTCTTCGCGGGCTCCGAGGCGGCGCAGATCACCCAGATCGAGCAGTTCGCCAAGGAGAACAAGCCCTTCCTGACGTACTGGTACAAGCCGCAGTGGCTGTTCGAGAAGGTGCCGATGACGGAGGTGAAGCTGCCCGCGTACAAGGAGGGCTGCGACGCCGACCCGGAGAAGGTCAAGTGCGCCTACCCGCACACCCCGCTCCAGAAGTACCTCAACGCCGACTTCGCCGAGAACGGCGGCAAGGCGGCCACCTTCCTGAAGAACTTCAAGTGGAGCGAGGACGACCAGAACGAGGTCGCCCTCGACATCGCCGACAAGAAGATGTCCCCGCAGGACGCGGCCGAGAAGTGGGTCAAGAACCACAGGTCCACCTGGCAGGCCTGGCTGCCCTGATCACCCTCCGGGCTGTGCGAGCCGTCCGGACCCGGGCTGTGCGAGGAGTCCGGCACCGGGCTGTGCGAGCCCTCCGGCGAACTGGCCCACGGCCGCCGCGGCCCACCGTTGCAGCCCCGGCCCGAACGTGACGCGCGTGGCCCCGAGTTCACCGAGTTCGGTGGGCGAGGGGCCGCCGTCGAGGTCCGCGAACACGTTGAGCGGCCCCTGGATCCCGGACCGCAGCAGGGGCAGTACGGTCGTCGGGGCGCCGATCGGATACACGCAGTCGGCGCCCGCGGCGACGTACAACGCGGCCCGCTCGAGGGCCCGTTCGGGATCGGTCACGCCCCGCACGAAGGTGTCCACGCGGGCGTTGACGAACAGCAGGTCCCCGGCGGCGTACCGCACCTCGGCGAGCCAGTCCGCGTGCTCGCGCGGGTCCTTGAGAACGCCCCCGACGGAGTCCTCCAGGTTGCAGCCGACGACACCCGCCTCCAGCAGCCGCTCGACCAGCTCCTTCGGCGGGAGCCCGTACCCGCCCTCCACATCCGCCGACACCGGCACGTCCACGGCCCGCACGATCCGCGCCACCGCCGCGAACATCTCCTCGGCCGGCGTCTGCCCGTCCTCGTACCCGAGCGAGGCGGCGACCCCCGCGCTGGGCGTCGCGAGCGCGGGGAACCCGGCCTCCACCAGGGCCCGCGCGCTGGCCGCGTCCCAAGGGCCGGGCAGGACAAGGGGGTTGTCCGGGGTACGGCCCCTGTGCAGGGCGCGGAAGATCTCTACCTCGGTCACGGCTGGTGTCCCCCCGGCGGGATCCGGCGGGCGACCATCACCCGGTTCCAGTTGTTGATGGCGGCGATCAGACCGACGAGATGGGCGAGTTGCCCCTCGTCGAAGTGCTTGGCGGCCCGTTCGTACACCGCGTCCGGCACGAACCCCTCCGTCAGGACGGTCACCGCCTCCGTCAGCGCGAGCGCGGCCCGCTCCCGCTCGTCGTAGACGCCCTCCGCCTCCTCCCAGGCGCTCAGCAGATCGAGCTGCCTCTCGCTCACCCCGTGCTCGCGGGCGATCGCGAGATGCATGTCGAGGCAGAACGCGCAGTGGTTGAGCTGCGAGGCCCGGATCACCACCAGCTCGGCGAGCGCGGGATCGCCCAGGCCCTTCTTCGCGGCGCCGCTGAGGGCGGACATGGCCTGCGCGACCGCCCCGTCCAACAGCCGGGTACGCGCCGTCACGCGTGCTGCCCCGGCTGGTAGTGCCCCGGCGCCATCCGGCAGGTCACCCCGAACCGGTTCCAGGCGTTGATCACCGCGATCGCGGCGATGACGGCGGACAGCTCGGCCTCGTCGAAGTGCTTCGCCGCGTTCTCATAGACCTCGTCGGGCACGAACCCGTCGGTCAACACCGTCACGGCCTCCGTCAGCTCCAGCGCCGCGAGCTCCTTGGCGGTGTAGAAGTGCCGCGACTCGTCCCAGGCGCTGAGCTGCACGATCCGCTCGACGCTCTCGCCGGACGCGAGGGCGTCCTTGGTGTGCATGTCGATGCAGAAGGCGCAGTGGTTGATCTGGGAGGCGCGGATCTTCACCAGCTCGTACAGCGTGTGGTCGATGCTCTTCCGGGCGGCGGTCTCCAGCCGGACCATCGCCTTGTAGACCTCGGGCGCGTGCCGGGCCCAGTCCAGCCGCGCGGGCCGTTCGGCGGTGTACTCCACGGTCGTCGGGTCATCGGTGTGTGTCGTCATGCCCTCGACCCTAGGAGTGAGGCAGCCCAGGGGTATGGTCCATTCCCATGGCGAGATCCTGGGCCACTTTGGGCGTCGACCTGCACCTGGAGCCGACCGGACCCGGCCTGCGCCGGGGCCTGACCGACGCCCTGCGCGAGGCGGTCCGCTCCGGCCGGCTCGCCCCCGGCACCCGTCTGCCGTCCTCCCGCGCACTCGCCGTCGACCTCGGGATCGCCCGCAACACCGTCGCCGACGCCTACGCCGACCTGGTCGCCGAGGGCTGGCTCACCGCCCGCCAGGGCTCGGGCACACGCGTCGCGGAACGCGTGGTCGTCCCCCCGTCCGGCACACCCCGTGCCCACCGGAACAGCGCGCACCCCACCTACGACCTGCGCCCCGGCACCCCCGACCTCGCCGCCTTCCCCCGCGCCGCATGGCTCAAGGCCGCCCGCCGCGCCCTCACCGCCGCCCCCAACGAAGCCTTCGGCTACGGCGATCCGCGCGGCCGCGTCGAACTGCGCACCGCCCTCGCCGGCTACCTCGCCCGCGCCCGCGGCGTCCGCACCGACCCCGACCGGATCCTCGTCGTCTCCGGCTTCCGCCACGGCCTGCGCATCCTCGGCACGATCCTGCACGCACGCGGGACACGGGCCGTCGCCGTCGAGTCGTACGGCCTCACCTTCCACGAACAGCAACTGACCGCGGCGGGGCTGCGCACCTCACCCCTGCCGTTCGACGACCTCGGCACGAACGTGGCCGGGCTGACGGACGAGGGAGCCGTCCTGCTCACCCCCGCCCACCAGTTCCCGATGGGCCTCCCCCTGCACCGCGACCGGCGGGCGGCCCTCGTGGACTGGGCCCGACGCACCGGTGGGCTGGTCCTGGAGGACGACTACGACGGTGAGTTCCGCTACGACCGCCAGCCCGTCGGCGCCCTCCAGGGGCTGGACCCCGACCGCGTCGCCTATCTGGGCACCGCGAGCAAGTCCCTCGCCCCCGGCCTGCGACTGGCCTGGATGGTGCTTCCGCCCGGACTGGTGGAGGCGGCGACGGACGCCAAGGGAGGTGGCGAGACCTGCGGGGTGCCCGACCAGCTGACCCTGGCCGAGTTCCTCACCTCCGGCGCCTACGACCGCCACGTCCGCGCCTCCCGACTCCGCTACCGCCGCCGCCGGGACGCCCTCGTCACCGCCCTCGCCACCCGCGCCCCCGAGGTGCACGTCACGGGAATCGCCGCCGGCCTGCACGCCGTCCTCCGCCTCCCGCCCGGCACCGAGCAGACCGTGATCCAAGCGGCCGCCTGGCAGGGCCTGGCCCTCCACGGCCTCTCCTACTTCCGCCACGCCTCGGCCGCCGCCGACCCGACGGACGCCCTCGTCGTGGGCTACGGCACCCCACCGGACAGTGCGTGGGCGGGGGCGTTGGAGGCGCTGTGCAGGGTGTTGCCGTGAGGGGAGGCGGGGGGTGCTGTATGCGTGTGGGAGTTGGGGGGAGCCCCCGACACTCCCACGTCCAGCCGGGGCGGACCCCGGCCACCGCAAGTGCCGTAGAAACCCCGGCCCATTGGCGTAATTCCGCGGCATTCACCACGTCCCCTCGTCGGCGGCCTGGATCCTGGACCGGAGCCAAGGTGCGGGGGAGGGGCTGTGACGGACGCTGCCATGCCCGAGGGACGCGGCGACGGGACGGTGTTCCTGGGACGCACCGACGAACTCGCCACACTGCGCCGCCTCTACGAGGAGGCGTCCACGGGCCGTCCGAGGCTGGTCCTGGTCGAAGGCCCCGCCGGTATCGGCAAGACGGCTCTCGTCCGGCACTTCGTCACCACCACCGCCCGCGGCCACGTCCTGACCGCGGCCGGCGAGGAGAACGAGACGGACCTCCCGTACGGCGTCCTGAGCCAGCTCCTGGGCACGGGCCGAACCCACTCGCCGGTTCCCGCCCCCGTCCCCGCGCCTGGCCGCCCGATGCTCAGCGACCCTCTCACCGCCGGCGCCGAACTCCTCGAACCCCTGGGCGAGTTGCAGCGCGACGAACCCGTCGTGCTGGTCGTCGACGACGCGCACTGGGCCGACATACCCTCGCTGCACGCCCTGACCTTCGCCCTGCGCCGCCTGCGCGCCGACCGCGTCCTCGTCCTGCTCGCCCTGCGCGAGGTCCACGACCCGCGGCTGCCCGGCGGACTGCGCCGGATCCTCACCGACGACACCGCCGTACGACTGCGCCTGGCCGGGCTCGCGACCGCCGACCTGGTGGGGCTCAGCGCCCGCTTCCTCACCGAACCGCTGCCACCGGCCGCCGCCCGGCGCCTGCACACCCACACCCGGGGCAACCCGCTGCACTGCCGGGCCCTCCTGGAGGAGGTACCGGCCACCGCGCTCCGCTCCACCGGCGCCACCCTGCCCGCCCCGCGGTCGTACACCTCCTTCGTCCTGGACCGGCTCGCCCGCTGCGGACCGGCCGCCCGTGAGCTGGTCCGGGCCGCGGCCGTCCTCGGCACCCACTGCACCCTGGCCCGCGCCGCCCGCCTCGCCGAGATCGCCGACCCGCTGCCCACCCTCGCCGAGGCCCTGACCCACGGGCTGCTCCAAGAGGCCCCGCACCACACGGCGACCGCCATCGCGTTCCCCCACCCCCTGGTCCGCGCGGCCGTCTACCACGGGCTCGGCCCCGTGCTGCGCACCGCACTGCACCTCCGGGCCGCCCGGACCGAGGACGACGAGTTCACCCGGCTGCACCACCGCGCGCTCGCCGCCCACGGCCCCGACGACGCGCTGTCCGCCGAACTCGCCGACTGTGCCCGGCGGCGCGGCACCGTCGGCCGCTGGGTGGAGGCCGCCCCCCTCCTGCGCCACGCGGCCCGGCTTGCCTCCCACCCCCGGGAGCGGGGCCGCCTCGACTGCGAGGCCGTCGAGGCCTACCTGTTCGACGGCCGGGAGGAAGAGGCCGCCGCCGTCGCCGCCGCGCTCCCCGACGCGACCGACGACGCCGTACGGTGCTGCGCCCGCGGCCACCTCGCCCTGCTCGCCGGACACATCACGCAGGCCCGGACCCTGCTGGACGAGGCATGGCGGCTGCGCACCCCCGGGGCGGACCCCGGGCTCGACGCGCGGATCGCGGAACAGCAGGTGATGGTCCACATGCTGGGCGGCCACGCCACCCAGGTGTGCCAGTGGGCCGCACCGGCCCGCCACGACGGCGGCCGCGCCCGCTCCGGCGGCACCCTGCGCTTCATCCACCTCGCCGCACTCGGCCAACTGGGCGCCTTCGAGGAGGCATTTCAGCTGGCCGACGAGCTCCCCGACGCCGCGCTCGTGGGACCCGAGGACATCGAACTCCTCATGGGCCGAGGCGCCCTGTACCTGTACACCGACCGTCCGACCCGGGCCCGCCCCGACCTGGAGCGGGCCGTGGAACTCGCCCGTCGGGGGCCTGTGCCGCTGCGGGTGATCTCCTTGACGATCCTGGCGAAGACCGAGTTTCTCCGCGGTGCGTGGGACCTGGCGGCGCTGCACTGGGAGACGGCCTCCTCGGTCGCCGTCGACCTCGGCCAGGGCTGGATCGCCCCCGTCGTGCACGCCGAGGCCGCGCTCCTGTTCGCCGCCCGGGGCGAGTTCGAGAGGGCCGAGCGGCATGTGACCCTCGCACGCGAGCATCCGGTGGTCCAGGAGTCCGCGATGGTGGAGGTCTTCGTGACCTACGGCTCCGCCCACCTGGCCTTCGTCCGCGGCGACCCGGCGACCGCGGTGACCCTGCTGCGCACCCTCCTCGCCCACGAGGACCTGGACTTCACCGCCGAGCCGGGCGTTGTGCCCTGGCGTGACCTGCTGGCCGACGCTCTGGTCGCCACCGGCCGGCTCGACGAGGCCGAGGAGGTGCTGGACGCCCTGGAACGGCGGGCCCTGCGCCGCTCGCGCGCCTCGACCCTGGCGTCCGTCTGCCGGACCCGCGGCACCCTGTACGCCGCCCGCCGCGACCCGAAGTCCGCCCGGGACGCCTTCGCCGAGGCCCTCGACCGCGCCGCCCGCGTCGGCCTGCCCCTCGAACAGGCCCGTACCGAGCTCGACTTCGGCGCCTTCCTGCGCCGCGCCGGCCGCCGCGGCCCGGCCCTGGAACACCTGCGGGCGGCCCGCGCCCGCTTCGCTCGGCTCGGCGCCGTCCCCTATCTGCGGCACTGCGACCGGGAACTGACCGCCTGCGGCGCCACCCCCGACAGCACCACCGCCCCCGCGGCTCTCCCGCGGTCGCGGGAACACCTCACGCCCCAGGAGTACGCCGTCGCCCAACTCGCGGCGACCGGGCTGACCAACCGCCAGATCGCCCGCGAGCTGGTGCTCAGCGCGAAGACCGTCGAATACCACCTGAGCCATGCCTACGCCAAGCTCGGCATACGGTCACGGGTGGAACTCGTGGCCCTGGTGGGGCCGGTCCGCGCGGGGACCCCTACGGAAGGATCATGAACATCGGGCTGACGGCGAAGGTCGCCCCCGGCTCGGTGGAGGTGTACAGGACCGACCCGTAGGCCTGCGCGAGGTGGCCCGCGTGCTGACTGAGCACGTTGCTGCTCAGCGTGAACGTGAACGGTTGCGAGGGCTTCTCCCATCCCTGTCCGTTCTGTTCGAACTGCCCCTTCACCTCGCCGGACCCGACGACGGGAATCACACTGCCGTCGCTGACATCGCGCACGACGAGCGTCACCCGGTACGCGCCCTGCTGCGCGTGCAGGGTCCTGCCCGCCTCGGCCTCCAGGACGATCTCGCCGTCCTTCTGCGGATTCAGCGTGGTGTCCGCGATGGCCGCACCCGGCTCCCGGCTGAACACCCGCACGATCTGAGCGTCGTTCGGTCCCATGACTACCCCCTGTGGTGTACCGGCCGGCTCTCCGACCGGTACGCCGAACACTAGGAAGCCGGTCAGACCCCGGTCCTCCGGGAAGGCCCCGGGGAAACCCCCGGGTCGGCCGGCGACCGCTCCCGCGGTGCCTCACCGAACCGTGCCAATGCCAGCGCCCCCGCCACGCCCACCAGGAACCCCAGCACGGCGAGCCACGCCAGCCCGTCCCGGGTACGGTCGCCCAGCCACACCACCCCCACCAGCGCGGGCCCGATGGTCTCGCCGATGACCAGTCCCGCCGTGGCGGTGGTCACCGATCCCCGCTGGAGGGCCGAGGTCAGCGAGAGGAACGCGGCCCCGCCACCCAGGAGCAGCGCGTACACCGCCGGGTCGGCTACCAGGTCCGACGGCGCGAGCGAGTCGATCAGCCGTACCGCCACCTCCACCACCCCGAACCCGAACCCGGCCCCCAGCCCGAGCAGCAGCGCCCGCCCCCGCTCCGGCAGCAGCCCGCCGCCCAGCCCGAGCAGCAACACCGCCACGGCGACGGCCAGCATCACGTACCCCAGCCAGGCCGGTCCGCTCCGGTCGCCCTCCGCTCCCGACGCCACGCCGAGCATCGCCAGCCCGGCGCACACCACCCCGACCGCGCCCCACTCGCTCCCGCGCAGCCGGACCCGCAGCAGCCGGGCCGCGACGACCGCCGTCACCGCCAGGCTCGACGCCAGCGCCGCGCCCACCGCGTAGATCGGAACCGACCGCAGCGCGGCCACCTGGAACACGAACCCCAGCCCGTCCAGCGCCAGTCCGGCCAGATACCGCCATTGCCGGACCGCCCGCAGGAACAGCGCCGCCTCGCCGCCCGCACCGGTGTCCGCCGCCCGCGCCGCCATCGCCTGCAACACCGTCGCCGTACCGAAGCAGACCGCGGCACCAAGCGCGCACACCATTCCAAAGAGCACGAAGCGACTGTAGGGGAGGAGGGCAGGGGCGGCCCGCCTGCGCACACCCTCTTACCGATCTCTAGGCTGACCGGCGGAGATGCACATCCGTAGGGCTACTGACGCCCGGGAATCCGATCAACGGGGAGACAGAACATGGCGGACGCACGTCGGCAACTTCGCTCGGGAACGGTCGCCCTCGGCGGCGTCGGCCTCCTCGCCATGGCTCTGACGGCCTGCTCCTCCGACCCCGACAAGCGGTGCGTCGACCGCGACAGCTACACCGCCGGCAAGGGCTACGAGGTCGTCGCCGACAAGAACTGCAAGTCCGGCACCAAGGTCCACGGCTCCTATTACTACGGCGGCAAGAAGAAGAGCGGCTGGGTCCAGGGCGGCTCCTTCACCAAGAAGTCCGGCAAGGGGTCGGGCAAGGGGTCCGGCAGTTCGAGCAGCAGCGGTGGCAGCGGCGGGATCGACCGCGGCGGCTTCGGCGGCGACGGTGACGGCGGTGGCAGCGGCGGCGGCAGCGGCAAGAGCTCCGGCGGCTGACCGACGAGTCCGCCGCCGACTCCGCGGACGAGTCCGGCGACCGACCATTTCTCGGAAACGGTTCAGGAAAACCCCGCATGGAACGCCACACCATCGAGCCCCGCCCCGGCTGGCAGCAGACCGTCGAGGGACAGGGGCTCATCTACCCGCTCACCCGCTACCCCGACGACTCCCTGCGCCCCTACTGGGACGAGAGCGCGTACTACGCCTTCACGCTCCCCGAGGTGGAAGCCCTGGAGGAGGTCGTCGAGGAACTCCACCGCATGTGCCTGGCGGCGGCGGACCACATCGTCACGGCCGACCGCTTCGCCGACCTGGGCATCACCGATCCGCGCGTGGCCGAGGCGGTCGCCGAGGCCTGGCACCGCCGCGCCGAACTGCCCTCCCTCTACGGCCGGTTCGACCTCCGCCACGACGGCACCGGCCCCGCGAAGCTCCTGGAGTACAACGCCGATACCCCCACCTCCCTGGTCGAGGCCGCCTCGCCCCAGTGGTTCTGGATGGAGGAGCGCTTCCCCGGCGCCGACCAGTGGAACTCCCTCCACGAACGCCTGGTCGCTGCCTGGAAGAAGCAGGCCGGCCTCCTCCCGCCCGGCAGCCCGCTCTACTTCGCGCACTCCTCCGCCGACGTGCTCGGTGAGGACCTCATGACGGTCGCCTACCTCAAGGAGACCGCCGAGCAGGCGGGCCTGGACACCGACTGGATCTCCATGGAGGAGATCGGCTGGGACCCCCTCTCCGGCCGCTTCGTCGACAACCGGCTCCGCTTCATCCGCAGCTGCTTCAAGCTCTACCCCTGGGAGTGGCTCACCGCCGACCGCTTCGCCGCCCACGTCCTCGACACCCTCGACAACGGTGGCGGCACCGGCAGCACGATGTGGATCGAGCCCGCCTGGAAGATGCTCCTCAGCAACAAGGCCCTCCTGGCCATCCTCTGGGAACTCCACCCCGGCCACCCCAACCTCCTCCCCGCCTACCTCGACGGCCCCCGCGAACTGGCGACGACCACCGGCTACGTCGCCAAGCCCCTGCTGGGCAGGGAGGGCGCGGGCGTCACCGTGCACGAGCCGCACGCCCCGGACACCGAACCCGTGATCCGCGACGAACCCTGCTGCTACCAGGAGCTGGCGCCCCTTCCCGACTTCGACGGCAACCGAGTCGTCCTCGGCGCCTGGGTCGTCGAGGACGAGGCGGCCGGCCTCGGCATCCGCGAGTCCTCCGGTCTGATCACGGACGAGTACGCGCGGTTCCTGCCGCACGTGATCCTCTGACGCCCGCACCGAGAGACGACACGGCAGGAGGCCCCTCCCAAAACCGGTTGTCCCGTCCCGGCAGGCCGCGTTACCTTCCTCGCACTCTGACGAACACGCTCTCTGGAACCGACGCCGCAGAACGGGAGCAGGCCCGCGCACAGCGCGCGACGCCATGGAGGGGCGGCACCTGATCCGGCCGACCGGCGGATCTCGTACGCCCTCCGGAGGACTCTCCCCATGAACATCGGCCTCGGCCTTCCCATCGACGACCCCGCCCGGCTGCTGACCTGGGCCCGGCGCGCCGACACGGGCCCCTTCAGCACCCTCGGCCTGCTCGACCGGCTCGTCTACGACAACCCCGAGCCGCTCATCGCCCTCGCGACCCTCGCCGGCGCCACCTCCCGCATCCGCGTCCAGACCGAGGTGCTGCTCGCTCCCCACCACAACACCGCTCTGCTCGCCAAGCAGACCGCGACCCTCGACCGCCTCTCGGGCGGCCGTCTCACCCTCGGCATCGGCGTCGGCGGGCGTGAGGACGACTGCCGCGCCGCGGGTATCGCCCTCCGCGGCCGAGGCCGCCGCCTCGACGAGCAGATGACCCTGCTGCACCGCACCTGGTCCGGCAAGCCCTACGACGAGGCCGCCGGCATCGGCCCCATCGGCCCCGCCCCCTTCCGGTGCGGCGGCCCGGAGATCCTGTTCGGCGGCTTCGCCCCGGCCGCGCTCGAACGGGTCGGCCGCTTCGGCGACGGCTTCCTCGGCGCCGCGCTGCCGCCCCAGCACATGTCCGGCCTGTTCCGCAGGGTCGAGGAGATCTGGCAGCGGCACGACCGCCCCGGCCATCCGCGTCTGGTCGCCCAGCTGAACGTCGTCCTCGGCCCGCAGACCACCGTGGAGCGCGCCCGCCGCAACCTCCGCGACTACTACGCGTTCACCGACCGCGTCGACTACATGGAGAAGGGGCTCCTCACCGCACCCCGCCAGATCCGCGAGGCGATCGGCGCCCTGCTCGACATCGGCGCCGAAGAGGTCGTTCTCTACTGCTGGGACTCGGACCCCGACCAGATCGACCGCTTCTCCGACGAGCTGTTCTGACCCGTCGTCCGAGCCCGCGGGCCCGGTCGCGAGCCGCCACGGCCGCGCTGGGCCCGCGGGCCCGGCCCCGGACGGCCCGGCCGCCCCGCCGTCGCTCGCATGGTGGACGCCACGACTTGGCCTCCAGGCGTGCCCGGTAGGCTGGCTGTCAGGCCGTGACTGGCGCGCTGGGATGGGACGGACCATCGGGGAGCGGCCTGCGAGTGTGACCAAGTGCCGTGCGCCTGGGCCGAACCGTGAACCGTGACCGTTTCAAGCCACGCAGCCCGGAGGCCGCCATGTCAGAACAGCAGCCCCTCTCTCCCGAGTCCACCGCCTTCCGCGCGGCCCTCGACGTGATCCGCGCCGTCGAGCCGCGCGTCGCCGACGCCATCGGCCAGGAGGTCGCCGACCAGCGCGAGATGCTCAAGCTGATCGCCTCCGAGAACTACGCCTCCCCGGCCACCCTCCTGGCCATGGGCAACTGGTTCAGCGACAAGTACGCCGAGGGCACCGTCGGCCGCCGCTTCTACGCCGGCTGCCGCAACGTCGACACCGTCGAGGCCCTCGCCGCCGAGCACGCCAGGGAACTCTTCGGCGCCCGCCACGCCTACGTCCAGCCGCACTCCGGCATCGACGCCAACCTCGTCGCCTTCTGGTCGGTCCTCGCCCAGCGCGTCGAGGTCCCCGCCCTGGAGAAGGCCGGCGCCCGCCAGGTCAACGACCTCTCCGAGGCCGACTGGGCCGAGCTCCGCCAGGCCTTCGGCAACCAGCGCATGCTCGGCATGTCCCTGGACGCCGGCGGCCACCTCACCCACGGCTTCCGGCCGAACATCTCCGGCAAGATGTTCGACCAGCGCTCCTACGGCACCGACTCCGCCACCGGCCTCCTCGACTACGAGGCGCTGCGCGCCACCGCCCGCGAGTTCAAGCCGCTGATCATCGTCGCCGGCTACTCCGCCTACCCCCGTCTGGTGAACTTCCGCATCATGCGCGAGATCGCCGACGAGGTCGGGGCGACCCTCATGGTGGACATGGCGCACTTCGCCGGACTGGTCGCCGGCAAGGTGCTGACCGGCGACTTCGACCCGGTCCCGCACGCCCAGATCGTCACCACGACCACCCACAAGTCGCTGCGCGGACCGCGCGGCGGCATGGTGCTGTGCGACGACTCCCTGAAGGACCAGGTCGACCGCGGCTGCCCGATGGTTCTCGGCGGCCCGCTCCCGCACGTGATGGCCGCCAAGGCGGTCGCGCTGGCCGAGGCCCGGCAGCCGTCCTTCCAGGACTACGCCCAGCGCATCGTCGACAACTCCCGCGCCCTCGCCGAGGGCCTGATGCGGCGCGGCGCCACCCTCGTCACCGGCGGCACCGACAACCACCTCAACCTGATCGACGTCGCCACCTCATACGGCCTCACCGGCCGCCAGGCCGAGGCCGCGCTGCTCGACTCGGGCATCGTCACCAACCGCAACGCCATCCCGTCCGACCCGAACGGCGCCTGGTACACCTCCGGCATCCGCATCGGCACCCCCGCCCTGACCACCCGTGGTCTCGGCACCGCCGAGATGGACGAGGTCGCGGGCCTCATCGACCGCGTCCTCACCACCACGGAGGCGGGCACCACCAGCAAGGGCGCCCCGTCCAAGGCACAGCACGTCCTCGACCCGAAGATCGCGGACGAGATCTCCCGCCGCGCCACCGACCTCGTGGCCGGCTTCCCGCTGTACCCGGAGATCGACCTCGGCTGACGTCTGCCCGGTCGGCGGACACTCTCTTGAGTTGTCAAAGATCGGCGACTCTCACAGATCGATGAGTTCCTGTCGTGGTTCCTCCCGCGGCGGTCCGGCTCCCGGCCGGGCCGCCGCGCGGCGTATCAGCCGGGTGCCGCCGGCGCCTGCCGCGAACCCCATGGCGAGCCCTGGCACCGCCCACCAGGCCCCGTCGGCCGACCACCCTCCCGGCGAGCTGTCACCTGCCCCGGCGTCCTCGCCGCCGGAGCCGTCGAGCAACCCCGCCCGGTCCACCTGATCGAGGGCCGCGCGGGGTGCCCGGTGCCAGCGGATGTCGTCGTCCCTCACCTCGGGCGCCAGGTCCGAACGCACCCACGGTGTGCCGCTCCCGTCCACGACCAGCTGGTCCTGCCGCCACATCGCCACGTCCCCGCCCGGCGCCGAGTTCGTCTGCGGCCAGCCTCCGACACCCGTCAGCCCCCACATCACCGTGACCCGCACCGGCGGATACCGGCCCTCGGACCACGCCTCCGGCACCCGCTCGGTGCCGGTGTGTGTCGGCCGCAGCAGCTCCCAGAGGCGGTCGAAGGACGGCTCCCCGGACCGCACCGCCGTCGTCCGGCCCGTACCGCCCACGACGACCACCGCCATGTCGGGAAGGTCCGGGTCGGGACCCTGCGGCGCCGCCTCCGCCGCCCACGCCCCGAACAGCGCCGACACCGCCACCGCGGGCGCGAGGACCGCGAGCCGCAGCCGCGCCGACCCCGACCTGTTCCTCCGAGCTGTCATCGGTCCCCCTCCAGGCTCGCTGCCGTCGTCCGTCCTTCTTCACACGTCCCCTCTTCACACGTCCCGCAGCTCCTGCCGCGGCCCCGGATCCCGGAGCGGACGGTCCCAGCGCATCCGTGGCACGACGGCCCGCAGCACCAGCGCCAGCACCGCTCCGGCCGCCGCGCCGGGGAGCGCCCACCACCACTGGGTGCCGTCGTCCGCCGCGGGCGTACCCGCCTGCACGACGGTGGTCGTCGTGTCCGGTTCGGTCGTCGCGCCGGTGTCCGTGCCCAGGTCCGTGCCGCTGGTCTCCCAGGGCGCGGGGAAGATCCCGGGCGCCCCCTCCGACGAGGACTCGCCCATCACGCCCAGCCGCTCCAGCAGGGCGCGGAGCCGGTCGGGTTTCTCGGCGCGGTGCCAGTAGCCGTTCACCGACTCGGGCAGGTTCGCCGCCGTATGTATCCAGACGTCGCCGGAGTCGGCGTCGGGTGACGGGAAGACCCGGTCCAGCCGCCAGGGCGAGACGTCGTGCACCATCCAGGTGACATTGATCTGCCGGCCGCCGGTCAGGGCCGCCTCCGGCGGCTTGTCCCGGGTGCCGGTGCCCGGCTCTCCGAGCAGCCGCTCCAACTCGCCGTACTCCTCCTCCGATTGGTAGAGCGAGGCCGTCTCCATGCTCTGCGGGCAGACCACGAGCACACTGGTCGGTCCACCCGCCGACGCGGTGGACGCCCCCCACACCATCAGTGTGAACGTCGTCGCCAACGCCCCTGCCAGTGCCGCAAGTTCACGACATCGGCCCTTGCGCACATCCCCGAGCCCACGCATCCGAACCCCCAACGGATCAGTCCCCGTGCGGCCCGCCGCGGGCCGCGTGTCACTTCTGGTACACCGCCCGACCCGCCGGGGTTCCCACCTCGCGCGCACTATTTCGGGGAGGTCCCGTCCGGCGCGGCGAGCGACCTCGCGATCTCCAGCGCCCGCGCCTTCGAGGCCACGCCCTCCAGCCGGAGCGTCACCTCCTCGTCGCCGGTGCCATGGGTCCACAGCAGCGTCGGCCCGGCCGTCCGCTCCTGGCGCGTGTAGCGCCTGCCGTCCTCACCCACCAGCCAGAAACTCAGCACGTGCGGCCGGGGGAACCACAGGGCGGGATCCGGCGTGCCCCCGGCGGAGGCACCGGCGGCGTCCAGCTCCACCCACTCCGGCTGCTCACGGACGGTCTTGGCGAAGGTGATGTCCAGGCTCGCCGCGAACTCGTCCAGCCGGATCACCCGACCCCGCTCACGCCAGCACAGGCTCGTCACGAACCGCCCCCGCGGCTCGCCGCTCACCGTCACCGCGTCCGGCACACCCAGCGCCCGCGGCACCAGGGGCTCGAACCCGGCCCGGCGCTCGGCCTGGGCGAACGACAGCGACCGCCCGCACCCGGGCACCTCGGCACCGGCCGAGGGCACCGCCGAGGGGTCGTAGCGCACCTCGACCCCGCCGAAGTCGAACCAGTCGACGACCGCCGCCCGCACCGGGGGCGTGAGCGCCAGCACCGTCAGCAGGCCGCACAGCGCCGCCGTCAGCGACCGCCACCGTGCCCGCGCCCAGAGCCGGGCCGCCCGCACCCGCTGCCCGGCCCCCGGCGGCTCGGCCACCGGCACCGGTACCCGCTCGGCGAGTATCTGCTCCAGCACCCGCTCGACCATCGTCTCGGACCCCGCTCCACCCGGCGGATCCAGGGACCGGCCCAGCGCCCGCAGCTCCTCCGGCAGCCGGGACGCAGGCTCGCGCGGACCCCCGGCGGCGCCGTCACCGTCGTACGACTCACTCACGCTCATCACCCCCTTCCCGGGGTTCGAAATCCGGCAGCAGGCGGCCCAGCTTCCGCAGCGCGCGGTTCAGCCGGGACTTCACCGTGCCCCGGGGCCAGCCCAGGGCCTGGGCCGTCTCGGACTCGTCCATCTCCAGCAGGTAGCGGTAGGTGACGACGAGGCGGTGCTCCTCGCCGAGCCTGTCCATGGCGGCCAGCAGGGCCGCGCGGCGCTCCGTCTCCAGCGTGGCCATCGCGGGGTCCGCCGATTCCGGTATCAGTGGCTCGGCCTCCACGAACGCGGCCTCACGGCCGGCGAGCGTGCGCTGGCGTGCCGCTGTCCGCACTGTGTTCCTGGTCTCATTGGCCACGATCGACAGCAGCCACGGCTTGAACGCCGCGCCCTCCCGGAACCGGCCCAACGAGCAGTAGGCCTTGACGAAGGCCTGCTGCACCACGTCCTCCGCGTCCGCACCCGCCCCGAGCGCGGCGGCCGCCCTGAGCGCGATGGCCGTATGGGCCCGCACCAGCTCCGCGTACGCCTCCGGCTCTCCGGCGCGTACGCGTGCGATCACCGCGGCCTCATCGACGATGCGGCCCCCCTCCCGCGTCCTCACACTCTTGGTACACCGCCCGGACCGGATCGGTTCCCACCCGTGTCCCATCTGTTTCCGGCCGGTTCCGGATCGGCCCCCGACACCTGAGAGAATGGTGAACATGGCCTCTGATCGACCCCGTGTGCTCTCCGGAATCCAGCCCACCGCAGGCTCGTTCCACCTCGGCAACTACCTCGGCGCCGTCCGCCAGTGGGTGGCCCTCCAGGAGTCCCACGACGCGTTCTACATGGTCGTTGACCTGCACGCGATCACGATCCCGCAGGACCCCGCGGACCTGCGCGCGAACACCCGTCTGGCCGCCGCCCAGCTCCTCGCGGCCGGTCTCGACCCCGAGCGCTGCACGCTCTTCGTCCAGAGCCACGTCCCCGAGCACGCCCAGCTCGCCTGGGTCATGAACTGCCTCACAGGCTTCGGCGAGGCCTCCCGTATGACCCAGTTCAAGGACAAGTCCGCCAAGCAGGGCGCGGACCGCGCCTCGGTCGGCCTGTTCACGTACCCGATCCTCCAGGTCGCGGACATCCTGCTGTACCAGGCCAACGAGGTCCCGGTCGGCGAGGACCAGCGCCAGCACATCGAGCTCACCCGCGACCTCGCCGAGCGCTTCAACGGCCGGTTCGGCCAGACCTTCACGATCCCGAAGCCGTACATCCTCAAGGAGACGGCGAAGATCTACGACCTTCAGGACCCGTCGGTCAAGATGAGCAAGTCGGCCTCCACGCCGAAGGGCCTCATCAACCTCCTCGACGACCCGAAGGCCACGGCCAAGAAGGTCAAGAGCGCGGTCACCGACACCGACACCGTGATCCGCTTCGACCCGGAGAACAAGCCGGGCGTCAGCAACCTGCTCGGCATCTACGCGACCCTCACGGGCGAGGGCATCGTGGATCTGGAGCGCAAGTACGAGGGCAAGGGCTACGGCGCGCTCAAGACGGACCTCGCCGACGTCATGGTCGAGTTCGTGACCCCCTTCCGGGAGCGCACCCAGCAGTACCTGGACGACCCGGAGACACTGGACTCGATCCTGGCCAAGGGCGCGGAGAAGGCGCGCGCCGTCGCCGCGGAGACCCTGGCGCAGACGTACCAGCGGGTGGGTTTCCTGCCCGCCAAGCACTGACGCGCACCACCGCACACGCCGTACCACTGGGCAGAGCGCTGCACATCACTCCGGTTGCGCCTGCCCACAGCACACCCATGGCCGTACAGTCGATAGCCGGACGGCCGACACCCCATCCGACAGCGACGACAAGTGACGACAGGAGACGACGTGGGGACCGTAACGATCGGTGTGTCGATCGCGGTCCCGGAGCCTCACGGCAGCCTGCTCCAGGAGCGGCGCGCGGGCTTCGGCGACGCCGCTGCTCACGGTATCCCCACGCATGTCACGCTGCTGCCGCCGACGGAGGTCGAGGACACCGGCCTGCCGGCCATCGAGGCCCACCTGACCGAGGTGGCCGCGGCCGGCCGGCCGTTCCCGATGCGGCTGTCCGGCACGGGCACCTTCCGGCCCCTGTCGCCCGTCGTCTTCGTCCGGGTCGCCGAGGGCGCCGAGGCCTGCACCTGGCTCCAGAAGCAGGTCCGGGACGCCTCCGGACCGGTCGCCCGCGAGCTTCAGTTCCCGTACCACCCGCACGTCACGGTCGCGCACGGCATCGAGGACGAGGCCATGGACCGCGCCTTCGAGGAACTCGCCGACTACGAGGCCGAGTGGCCCTGCACCGGCTTCGCGCTCTACGAACAGGGAGCCGACGGAGTCTGGCGCAAGCTGCGCGAGTACGTCTTCGGAGGGACCGTGGTCCCCCCGCAGGCGACCCACGTGGAGCGCGGCTCCCTGCCCACCAGCCAGCTGTAACTGCGACCACAGAGCTGTATAACTCCGGTTACACAGCCTGTACCTGCCGTTACAGCGGCAGTCGCCGGAACATCCCGCGCGGCACGTGCCGCAGCGCCGACATCACGACCCGCAGCACGCCGGGCACCCACACCGTCTCCGAACGGCGGCGCAGTCCCAGCTCGATCGCCGTGGCGACCGCCTCCGGTGTCGTCGCGAGCGGGGCCTCCTCAAGGCCCGCGGTCATCTTCGAGCGGACGAATCCGGGGCGTACGACCATCACGTGCACGCCGGTGCCGTGGAGCGCGTCGCCCAGCCCCTGGGCGAAGGCGTCGAGGCCGGCCTTGCTGGAGCCGTAGATGAAGTTGGAGCGGCGGGCCCGCTCGCCGGCCACGGAGGAGAGCACGACGAGGGACCCGTGGCCCTGGGCCTGCAAGGCGCGCGCGGCGACCAGTGCCGACGACACCGCGCCCGTGTAGTTGGTCTGCGCGACGCGCACCGCGGCGGCCGGTTCGCGCTCGTCGCGCGCCTGGTCGCCGAGGACGCCGAAGGCGAGCAGCACCATGTCGATGTCGCCCTCGGCGAAGACCTTGCCGAGGGTCGCCTCGTGGGAGTCGGCGTCGAGCGCGTCGAAGGCGACGGTGTGCACGGCGGCCCCCTGGGCGCGCAGGTCCGCGGCGGCCCTCTCCAGGGCGGGCGAGGGCCGTCCGGCCAGCCACACCGTGCGGGTGCGGCGGGCGACGAGCCGGCGGGCGGTGGCCATCGCGATCTCGGACGTACCGCCGAGGACGAGCAGGGACTGGGGGAGGCCGAAGGCGTCCTTCACGTACAGCTCCTAAGACGAGGGTCCGGGGGCGTGGAAGCCCCCTAGAGGGCGAGACGGCGGGCCAGGTCCGACACGAACACCCCGCGTGGGTCCAACTCCGCGCGCAGCGCCCGGAAGTCGTCGAGGCGTGGATACATCGCGGCGAGCAGCTCGGGCCGCAGCCGGGAGTCCTTGGCGAGGTAGACGCGCCCGTCCGCGGCGGCCACCTCCTGGTCGAGTTCGTCGAGGAAGCCGCCGAGGCCGGGCAGCCCCGCCGGGATGTCCAGGGCCAGTGTCCAGCCGGGCACGGGGAAGGAGAGCCAGCCCGGGTCGGCGTCCCCGAAGCGCTTGAGGACGGCCAGGAAGGACGGGCACCGCCGCTCGGACACCCGCCGCACGATCCGGCGTACGGCGTCCTCCTGGCCGTGTCCGACGACGAACTGGTACTGCACGAACCCGCCGCGGCCGTAGATCCGGTTCCAGTGCGGGACCCCGTCGAGGGGGTGGAAGAACGTGGAGATCCGCTGGAGTTCGCCGGTACGCGCGCGGGGGGCCATGCGGTACCAGAGCTCGTTGAACGCTCCCACGGTCGTGCGGGTGAGCAGTCCCTCCGGGAGGAAGGCGGGGGCGGCCGGGAAGCGGGAGGTGCGGAAGGCGAGCGGCTCCCTCCGCGCGCGCGTGCCTTTCGGAAGCGCGTCCAGGGGCGCGTGGTCGCCCCGCGTCAGCACCGCGCGTCCCGTCGTCGCGCCGCGCGCCAGCAGGTCGATCCACGCGACCGAGTAGCGGTGGTGGTGGTCGGTGGCGGTCAGACGGGCCATCAGGTCGTCCAGGTCACGGGCGCGTTCGGTGTCGACCGACATCAGCGAGGTGGCGACCGGCTGGAGCCGGACGGTCGCGGTCAGGATCATGCCGGTCAGGCCCATGCCGCCGCAGGTCGCGTCGAACAGGGGGGTGTCGCGGCCGACGGTGCGGATCTCGCCGTCGGCGGTGAGCAGTTCGAGCGAGAGGACGTGCCGGGAGAAGGAGCCCGACACATGGTGGTTCTTGCCGTGGATGTCCGCGCCGATCGCCCCGCCGACGGTGACATAGCGGGTGCCGGGCGTCACCGGCACGAACCAGCCGAGCGGCAGCAGCACCTCCATCAGCCGGTGCAGGGAGACGCCCGCGTCGCACAGCACGATCCCGGCGGCCGCGTCGATGACGTGGATCCGGTCGAGCGCCGTCATGTCGAACACCGCGCCGCCGGCGTTCTGTGCCGCGTCCCCGTAGGCCCGCCCCAGGCCCCTGGGGATGCCCCCGCGGGCCCCGCAGTCCCGGACGGCGGCCGCGGCCTCCTCGTACGTCCGTGGACGGATCAGACGGGCGGCGGTGGGAGCGGTGCGGCCCCAGCCGGTGACGGGAACGGTGTCGGCAGGCATGGCGACGACCGTATCGCCCCGCTATGAGCGATCAGTTATGGGACATCCGAAACATTAACTCTCTCCCCGAAATGGGTGATTAATGGGATGTCGCTCAATATTGCCGGAGTTCCGGGAGGGTGGGCGTGAACAGTGAGTCCCCATGGACCACATGGATCACATGGACCGGATGGATCGGATGGATCGGGTGGACCGGCAGATCCTGTCGGCGTTCCGTGCGTACGGCGGCGACCCGCGCGTGGCCGGTGCCGCGCGCGCCCTGTCCTGGGCGGGCGAGCACGGGGCTCTGTGGCTCGCGGCGGGCCTCGCGGGAGCCGCCGTGGACGGGACGCGACGCGGCGCCTGGCTGCGCGGCACGGCGCTCACCGCGGGCGCGCATCTCGTCAGCATGGGGGTGAAGAGGGTGGTGCGCCGCCCGCGCCCGGCGCATGTCGCGCCCCTGGTGCGCACCGCGGGCCGGCACTCCTTCCCGAGCTCGCACGCGACCTCCGCCGCGGCCGCCGCCGTCGCCTTCGGCGCGCTGGGCGCGTACGCCGTCCCGCCGCTCGCCGCCGCGATGTGCCTCTCGCGGCTGGTCGTCGGCGTCCACTACCCCTCGGACGTGGCGGCCGGTGCCGCGCTCGGAGCGCTCACGGCACGCGCCGGAGCGCGCTGGATGAGAAGCGCGCCGGCCGGGAGGGGGCGCGCATGACCGAGACCGCGCCGATGGCGACCAGCGCCCGCACCCGGGAGCCGGCGCTGCTGGAACAGCGCACGCCCCCACGCCGCACCACCCCGCCGGCTCCCAGGGGCACGCTCCTCGGCGGCCTGCTCAGGACCGCGCGCCCCAAGCAGTGGGTCAAGAACGTCCTGGTCGTCGCCGCCCCGGCCGCCGCGGGCCAGCTCTTCTCCCGGCACGCCCTCACCCAACTCGCCCTCGTCTTCGCCCTCTTCACCGCCTGTGCCGCCGCCGTCTACCTGGTCAACGACGCCCGCGACGCCGAGGCCGACCGCGCCCACCCCACCAAGCGCCGCCGCCCGGTGGCCGCCGGACAGGTCCCCGTACCGGTCGCGTACGCCGTCGGAGGCGCCCTCGGGGTCCTCGCACCGGCCACCGCGGCCTGGCTGGTCTCCCCGGCCGTGGCCGCGCTGCTGACGGCTTACCTGGCCATGCAACTGGCGTACTGCGTCAGCCTCAAGCACGTCCTGGTCGTCGACCTCGTCGTCGTCACGACCGGCTTCCTGATGCGGGCCGTGGTCGGCGGCCTCGCCCTCGGCATCCCCCTCTCCCGCTGGTTCCTGATCACGACCGGGTTCGGGGCGCTGTTCATGGTGTCCGCCAAGCGCTACTCCGAAGCGGTCCAGATGGCCGGGAAAGCGGGCGCCACGCGCGCGTTGCTCACCGAGTACACCACCGGCTACCTGCGTTTCGTCTGGCAGCTCGCCGCCGGAGTCGCCGTCCTCGGCTACTGCCTGTGGGCCCTGGAGGAGGGCGGCGTCCCGCACGCCAGCGTGCTCCCCTGGCGGCAGCTGTCCATGGTCGCCTTCGTCCTCGCCGTCCTGCGCTACGCCGTCTTCGCCGACCGCGGCACCGCGGGCGAACCCGAGGACGTCGTCCTGCACGACCGCGCCCTCGCCCTGATCGCACTGGCGTGGATCGCCATGTACGGCCTGGCGGTGGCCAATTGGTGAGCGCCCCGCCCCGGGACGAGCTGCTGTCCTTCGCTGCGGCGGGCCTCCTCGCCTACGCCTGCGACCTGGCCCTCTTCATCTGCCTCCGCGGCCCCGGAGGGCTCGACCCGCTCACCGCCAAGGTGCTCTCCTTCGTCGCCGGCTGCTCGGTGGCGTACGCCGGCAACGCGCTCGGCACCTACCGGCACACCCGGCCCAGGGGCCTGCGCCCCTACGCCGCGTTCGTCGCGGTGAACATCGCCGGCGCCGTCGTACAGCTGCTGTGCCTGGCCGTCAGCCACTACGGCCTCGGCTTCACCTCGCGGCGCGCGGACACCGTGTCGGGGGCCGGAATCGGTATGGTCCTGGCCACTGTCCTGCGGTTCTGGGGCACCCGGACATTGGTCTTCCGCAACGAGGGCAGAGTCGGATCATGGACTGGCTGAAGAAGCTTCCCGTCGTCGGGCCCCTGTGGACGCGCCTGACGGCCACGCACGCGTGGCGGTCGTACGAGCGGCTGGACCGGGTCAAGTGGACGCGGCTGGCCGCCGCCATGACCTTCACGAGCTTCGTGGCGCTGTTCCCGTTGCTCACCGTGGCCGCCGCGATCGGCGCCGCCACGCTCAGCACCAAGCAGCAGAACGACCTTCAGGACAAGATCGCCGAGCAGGTGCCCGGCATCTCCGACCAGCTGGACCTCGACGCCCTGGTCCAGAACGCCGGCACGGTCGGCCTCATCGCCGCCGCCGCGCTGCTGTTCACCGGCATCGGCTGGGCCGGTTCGATGCGCGAGTGCCTGCGCGCGGTGTGGGAGCTCCCCGATGAGGAGGAGAACCCCGTCCTGCGCAAGGCCAAGGACCTCGGCATCCTCGTCGGCCTCGGCGGCGCCGTGCTCGTCACGATCGCCGCCTCCGCCGTGGCCACCGCGATGGTCGGGTGGATCACCGACCAGCTCGGCATCGACCGGGCCGGCTGGGGCAGCGTGCTGCTGCGGATCGCCGCGTTCGGCGTCGCCGTCCTCGCCGACTTCCTGCTGCTCCTGTACGTCCTCACGCTGCTGCCGGGCGTCGAGCCGCGCCGACGCCGCCTGGTCGTGGCCGCGCTGACCGGCGCGATCGGCTTCGAGCTGCTGAAGCTGTTGCTCAGCGGCTATATGCAGGGCGTGGCCGCGAAGAGCATGTACGGCGCGTTCGGCGTGCCGGTCGCCCTGCTGCTGTGGATCAACTTCACGTCGAAACTGGTCCTGTTCTGCGCCGCGTGGACGGCGACGCAGAGCAAGGAGGTCGAACTCACGGACGAGGGCGACGACGTACCAGATCCGGCAGCGGCCAGCGGCGGTTGACCAGGAACGCGGCCCCCGCGAGCAGCACCAGCACCCCGCCGGTGATCGCGAACGCGATGCCCATGCCGCCGGAGCCCGTCCCGGCCGTGGAGCTCGCCACGGGCTTCGAGGACGCCCCGCCGGTACCCGCGCCCCCGGCCTCCCCGGAGGGCGTGGACCCCGGCTGGGCGCTGGGCTGCACGGCGCTCCTCGGCGGCACCAGTTCACCGACCGGCCGTACCTTGCCGGCCGCCTTGAAGCCCCAGTCGAAGAGCTTGGCGGTCTCCTTGTAGACCTCGTTGTGCTCGTCCTTCGCCGGGTTCATGATCGTGACGAGCAGCACCTTGCCGCCCCGCTCGGCGACGCCGGTGAAGGTGGCGCCCGCGTTGGTGGTGTTTCCGTTCTTCACACCCGCGATGCCCGGGTAGACGGAGAGGCCGGAGTCGCCGGTCAGCAGCCGGTTGGTGTTCTGGATCTCGAAGGACTCCCGGACGGTCTTGCCCTTCTTCTTCGAGGTCTGGCCCGGGAACTTCGCCCTGACCGTGGAGCTGTACTCGCGGAAGTCCTTCTTCTGGAGCCCGGAGCGGGCGAACAGCGTCAGGTCGTACGCGGAGGAGACCTGGCCGGGAGCGTCGTAGCCGTCGGGGCTGACCACGTGCGTGTCGAGGGCCTGGAGCTCCTCCGCGTGGGCGTTCATCTCCTTGACGGTGGTGTCGACGCCGTCGTTCATCGCCGACAGCACGTGCACGGCGTCGTTGCCGGAGCGAAGGAAGACACCGAGCCACAGGTCGTGGACGGTGTACGTCTCGCCCTCCTTTATCCCGACCATGCTGGAGCCGGCGCCGATGCCGGCCAGGTCGGAGGGGAGCACCTTGTGCTTCTCGGTCTTGGGGAACTTCGGCAGCACGGTGTCCGCGAACAGCATCTTCAGCGTGCTCGCCGGGGGCAGGCGCCAGTGCGCGTTGTTCGCGGCCAGCACGTCACCGGACTCGGCGTCGGCGACGATCCACGAGCGCGCCGTCAGGTCCTTGGGCAGTACCGGCACCCCGCTCGCCAGATCGACCTGCGGCCCGGCCTGGCCGAGCCGGGCACCGCCCACGCTCGACATGGTCGCCGGGGGAGTGGCCGACGGACTCGGCGACGGGCTTCCCGACGGACTCGGCGACGGCTTGGGAGCCGCGACGGCGGGCAGCGCGGGCACGGCGGTCAGCGCGAGCGACGACAGGGCGACGGAGGTGACCAGCAGGGATCGCCTGGCGGTCTTTTTCGGAGCGGACACGCTCAGGAACGTACATGGCACGGGGCGTGAAGTCCCGCGCCCCCTCCCACCCCGGAATCGGAACAGGACACCGGACGGCGATACTGGAGCCATGAAGCTCAGCCGCCCGGTCTCCTGGTTCCTGCTCGCCTTCGGGGTGTGGAGCTGGTTCATCTGGGTCACTTTCGTCAAAAACCTGATCAAGGACGGCAGCGGGCTCGCGTTCGACGACGGTCACCCGACGGCGTACTTCTGGGTGCATCTGACGCTCGCCGTCGTCTCCTTCGTATTGGGGACGGTCATCGGGGGCATCGGGTTGCGCGGAGTACGCGCACTGCGGCGGAACTCATAGCCGGTCCTCAGGAGTTAGCACACCGTGGTCATCGTCTTCGCGCTCCTCGCGCTGGCCGTCCTGGTGACGGCCAACTGGTATCTGTGGCGCCGCCTGTTCCGCGACACGACTCGCGGTCCGGGCTGGGTGCGCCGCGGGGGCGCCCTGCTCATCGCCGGCGGCTGGGCTCTGGCGGTCGTCGCTCTCGTCGCCGAGCGCACCGGCGCCCCCTTCTGGCTCCAGCGCGTCCTGGCCTGGCCCGGCTTCCTGTGGCTGGCCTTGTCGATCTACCTGCTGCTGGCCGTCGTCGCGGGTGAGGTCGTAGGACCGCTGCTGCGGCGGTTCCTGGAACGGCGGGACCGGAGCCGGGCGGCGGTCGGCATCGCCGTGGCGCGGCCGGAGCCCGCCACGGCCGTGCCGCAGCCGGAATCGGTGCCGGCCGGGGCCGTGTCGGAATCCCTGCCGGAATCAGTGTCGGCCGGTGCGCGGCCGGAATCCGGGACCGCCGGGGCGCAGCCCTCGTCGGCCGGGGCGCCGCCCGAGGAGCCGCCGTCGGCCGGGCCGCCCGGTCTGTCGGCCGCGCCCTCCCGGCGTCTGTTCGTCTCCCGTGTCATCGGAGGAGCCGCGGCGGCGGCCGCCCTGGGGACCGTCGGGGTCGGCACCTACGGCGTCCTGAACGGGCCGACGGTCAAGCGGGTCACCGTCCCGCTGGCCAAGCTCCCGCGCGCGGCGCACGGTTACCGGATCGCCGTGGTCAGCGACATCCACCTGGGCCCGGTGCTCGGCCGCGGCTTCGCCCAGACGGTCGTCGACACGATCAACTCCACCCAGCCCGACCTGATCGCGGTCGTCGGCGACCTGATCGACGGCAGCGTGAAGGACCTGAGACCCGCGGCGGCACCGCTGTCCCAGCTCAAGGCCCGGCACGGAAGCTATTTCGTCACCGGCAACCACGAGTACTTCTCCGGCGCCGAGCAGTGGGTCGCGGAGGTACGGCGACTCGGTCTGCTGCCCTTGGAGAACGCCCGTACGGAGCTGCCGTGGTTCGACCTGGCCGGGGTCAACGACATCGCCGGCGAGAGCGAGGGCCAGGGCCCCGACTTCGCCAAGGCCCTCGGCGACCGGGACCGGGCACGCGCGTGCGTGCTCCTCGCCCACCAGCCCGTCCAGATCCACGACGCCGTCGACCACGGCGTCGACCTCCAGCTCTCCGGCCACACCCACGGCGGGCAGCTCTGGCCCGGAAACTTCCTCGCGGCGGCCGCGAACCCGACGGTCGCCGGCCTGGAGCGGTACGGCGACACGCAGCTGTACGTCAGCCGCGGCGCCGGCGCCTGGGGCCCGCCGACCCGGGTGGGGGCACCGTCGGACATCACGGTGATCGAGCTCGCCAGCAAGCAGGCGTGAGCCGAGAAGCAGGCCGGCCGGAGTCACAGAGGAACGCGCGCACCGAACTCGCGGGGGTGCGCGCACCGGGCGACCGAGCGCACCGCGAAACATGGCCGAAACGCGGCGCGGTAATGTCTTGACCAACTCCGCAAACCCTCTCTTCCCCAGGTGAAACACCTGTGATTAGGTGATCCGCGCCACTAGGGGAGTGGCTTCTGTGCTGGGGTCCGCGAAGGGCCCGGGGAGGGCAAAACCGATGCGCTCGGTTCGGGTGCGGATACTCGCGACACTGCTGGTGCTGGCGGCCATAGGGATCGGCGGCTGGCAACTGCTGCCGGCGAAGGGGGACGAGGGCAGGACCATCACGGTCGGCACCTCGGACACCGTCACGTCCCTGGATCCGGCCGGTGCCTACGACGCCGGCTCCTGGGCCCTGTTCAGCAACGTCTTCCAGTCACTGCTGACCTTCGAGCCGGGCGGCTCCTCGCCCGTGCCGGACGCGGCGGAGAAGTGCGCCTTCGTCGGCAGCGGCCTGCGCACCTACCGCTGCGACCTGCGCGAGGGACTGACCTTCCGGAGCGGCCGCGAGGTGACCGCCGAGGACGTGAAGTACTCCTTCGACCGGGTCAAGAAGATCAACTCCGATGTCGGTCCCGCCTCCCTGCTGTCCACCCTGAAGTCGGTGAGCGCGAGCGGCCGGACCGTCACCTTCCACCTGTCCGCGCCCGACGCCACGTTCCCGTTCAAGGTCGCCACCGGTGCCGGCTCGATCGTCGACCGCACCAAGTACCCGGCGGACGCCCTCCGCGACGGCGACGGCGTGGACGGCACCGGCCCGTACGACCTGACCGCGTACACGAAGGGCACGAAGGCGGTCCTCGCGCCCAACAGCCGCTACAAGGGGGCCGTCAAGGACGCCGGACGGCCCGTCGACCTCCGCTACTACGCCGACGGCGACCAGCTCGACGACGCCTGGAAGGCCAAGCGGATCGACGTCGCCACCCGGACCCTGCCGCCGAAGGTCCTCGCCGGCCTGAACGCCAGCGACCCGAGCCAGCGGGTCTCCGAGGTCGACAGCTCCGAGACCCGCAACCTCTACCTCGACACCCGAGCCGGCTCCCCGCTGCACGACAAGCGCGTCCGTCAGGCCATGGCCTGGCTGATCGACCGCGAGCGACTGGCCGCCACGGTCTACGACGGCACCGTCGACGCCCTGTATTCGCTGATCCCGACCGGCATCACCGGCCACACCACGTCGTACTTCGACCTCTATCCCAGGCAGAGCACCGACAAGGCGCGCCGACTCCTCACCGAGGCCGGGGTCACCCTGCCGGTCCGCTTCACCTACGGCTACGGCACCGGCCGCGGCGCCGCCGCCGAGGAGGCCGCGGAGATCAAGCGGGAGCTGGAGGCGAGCGGTCTGTTCAAGGTGACCGTCAAGGGCTACGAGTGGACCGACTTCCAGAAGCGCTGGGCCACCGGCAAGCTCGACGCGTACGCGGTTGGCTGGGTGGCCGACTATCCCGACCCCGACACCTTCGGCGCCCCGCTCGTCGGCACCGACGGCACGATGAACACCGGGTACCGGAGCAGGACCGTCGACCAGCTGATTCAGGACAGTCAGCGGTACGCCGACCGGGGTGAGGCGGACCAGGACTTCCGTGAGCTCCAGCAGGTCGTCGCCGCCGACGTGCCGGTGATTCCGCTGTGGCAGGCCAAGGAATACGTCGTCAGCAACGAGGACGTCGGCGGCGGACAGTACCTTTCGGACGGCACCGGCGTCTTCCGGCTCTGGCGGCTGACGTGGATATGACAGCGGCCAGGGATCGGCGCCCGCAGATCTGACGCGATTGCGCGGTACTGACCTTCGCCGGAGTGACGCCGGTCGGCGCCTCGACGCAGCACCATGTGACGGAGGTGTGTGCGGGGTGAGGAGCAAACGTGTTGAGACGCAACTCCTTCCGGCTGCCCCGGCATCCGGCTTCCGTCGGTATAGCCCGGCGCCGGGTCCGGGACCATCTGGCCGACTGGGGGCACGGTGCGGACGACCCGGCGCTCGCCGACGCGGTGCTGCTCGTGTCCGAGCTGGCCACCAATGTCGTACGCCATGGGCCGCTGCTGGAGCGGGAGTTCGAGGTGGCCGTGACCGCGCTCGCCGACGGCTCCTGTCTGATCGAGGTCTCCGACGAGGGCCGGATGGAGCCCCGGCTGCGGCTGGTGGGGGAGTGGGAGGAGACCGGCCGGGGCCTGCACCTGGTGGAGAACATCGCCGCGGCCTGGGGGGTGTGGGGCAGGGGCCGGCACGGCAAGACGGTGTGGGCGCTGGTGCTCGCCCCCGCGAACACCTGAGACCTCCCTGAGCCCCGCGTGGGAACCTCGCCGCCTGCCGCCTGCCGCCTGCCGCCTGCCGCCTGCCGCCTGCCGCCCGCGGCTCCTGCCCGGTGTCCGCCCTTACGGCTGACCGACCCGGCACCCGGTCTCACGCCTCCCCCGGCGCCCCCGCGGGCAGACTGACCGTCACCGCCAGTCCCTCGCCCGGCGCCGTCCGTACCGTCACCTCGCCGCCGTGGGCCCGCACCACCCCCTGCACGATCGCCATGCCGAGCCCGCTGCCCGCGCCGCCGCCCGCCCGGAAGAACCGGTCGAAGACCCGCGCCGCGTCCTCCGCGCAGAGGCCGGGCCCCTGGTCCGCGACACACAGCCGTACGTGCCCGTCCGCGCGCTCCACGCCGAGCCGCACCGGGACGTCGGCGGGCGTGTGCGTGCGTACGTTGGCCACCAGGTTGCCGAGGACCTGCCGCATCCCGGACTCGTCGGCGCGCACCAGCAGCGAACCGGCCGCGTCGACCGCTATCGGACGTTTCGGCTGCTGCACCCGCAGGTCCTCGGCCGCGTCCCGCACCAGCCGGCTGATGTCGACGTTCCTGAAGCGCAGTTCGGGTTGCTGGTCGAGCCGGGCGAGGGTGAGCAACTCGTCCACGAGCCGCCCCATGCGGTCCGTCTCCGCCAGCACCCGCACCCAGGCACGCTTGCGCTCGTCCGGGTCGGAGAGCATCCCCCGGTCGTAGAGCTGGAGGTAGCCGCGTATCGCGGACAGCGGGGTGCGCAGCTCGTGCGAGGCGTCGGCGACGAAGCGGCGCAGCTGGGCCGCGCTGCGCTCGCGTGTGCGGTACGCCGATTCCACCTGGTGAAGCATGGAGTTGAGGGCGACGCGCAGTTGTTCGACCTCCAGGGTGGCCTCGCGGCTGGAGGGGACGCGCCGGGTCAGATCGCCCTCGGCGATCGCCGACGAGGTCTCGACCATGTCCTCCAACGGCCGCATCCGGCGTCGGACGCCGAACAACGTCAGACAGGCCAGCACCGCGAGCAGCAGACTGCCGATGGCGAGGTCGAGCCTGATGGCCTTGGCGACCGACTCGTGGACGGCCTCGGTGGAGGAGGCCATCAGGATGTGGGTGCCGTCGTCGAGCCGGGTGGCCGTCGCCCGGTAGGGGGTGCCGTTGACGGTGACGTCGTGCGGTTCGGGGTCCTGCAGGAGGTCCTGAGGGTCGTCGACCGCCGCCGCCAGACCGCGTTGGGCGTCCGTCGGCTTCAGGTCGAGGAGGCCGATCGCCTCGCCCCGGTCGTTGATCGGGGTGAACAGCGTGTCCGGCCTGCGCGGGCCGTCCGACTGCTGGTTGAGGGCGTCGCGGACGAATCCCAGGAGCCCCAGGGAGTCGATCGACCGGATGGTGAGCTCCGAGCCGCCCAGTGAATGACGGGTCCGGTTCAGTTCGGTGTCGATCTGGTCCAGCAGGTAGTACCGCATGCCCATCACGCTCACCGCGGTCGCCGCGACGACGCCGATGGCGAGCAGCGCCACGGTCGCCAGCGTCAGTTGACCGCGCAGCGAGTGGACACCGCGCGCGTAGCGTCCTCCCGCCTGCGGCCGCGGCCGCAGGCGGGACGGCCATCGTGGCACCGCTCGCCGGAGGGTCATGCCAGCCCGTATCCCACGCCCCGCCGGGTGGTGATCACCGGCGGTCCGAGCGCGTCGAGCTTGCGCCGCAGATAGCTGATGTAGGTCTCCACGACGGTCGACTCGGGCGGCGCGTGCTCGTACTGCCAGACGTGGCGCAGGAGTTGCTCCTTGGGCACGATCCGGCCGCCGTTGCGGACCAGGAAGCGCAGCAGGGCGTACTCGGTGGGAGTCAGCTCGACCGTGCGGCCGTCGCGGTGCACGGAGTACGTCGTCTCGTCCAGCTCCAGGTCGCCGTAGCGCAGCGTGGGGCGCTGCGGGATGACGTCGGCCGGGCGGGTGCGGCGCAGCACGGCCGTGATCCTGGCGACGACCTCATCGATGTTGAACGGCTTGGTGATGTAGTCGTCGCCGAAGCCGAGGGCGCCGACGATCTCGGCGGGAGAGTCGCGTGCGGTGAGGAAGACGAGCGCCAGGTCGGGCCTGTCGGCGCGGAGGTGGCGGCCCAGGGCGCGGCCGTCGCCGTCGGGCAGCATGACGTCGAGCAGCGCCACGTCCGGGCGGGTGCGCTCGGCCAGAGCGCGCGCCTCGCGGACGGTGCCCGCCGTCATCACCTCGAACCGGTGGTAGCGCAACGCGATCGCGAGGACGTCCGCGATGCTCTCCTCGTCCTCCACGACCAGCACGGTGCCTGGAGCTGTCGTCATGGCCCCAGTATCGGCGCGACCACTGACAGTCGGCCCCGGTTCGCGCTTTGGAGTTCCTTGAGAGTCATGGGCGTCCCGTGTCCACGCCCGCGCCGCACCCCGATTCTGTTGCGCAGGACCTGGGGGACCGACCGACGACCGACTGGGGTGTGGAACGTGGCGGTATTGGCACGGTGGTGCTATCGGCACCGGCTGGTGGTCCTGTTGTTGTGGGTGGGGGCGTTGTTCGGGCTCGGGGCGGCCGGTTCGGCCGCCGGCACGGACTACGCGAACGTCTTCTCCCTTCCGGACACGGACTCCAAGCGCGCGTACGACCAGATGACGAAGGCGTTCCCGCAGAGCGCGGGCGACACCGACACGGTGGTGTGGAAGGTCGAGGAGGGATCGGTGCGGGACGCCTCCGTACGGTCCCGGATCGAGCCCGCGCTGGAGGAGATCGGCGCGATGCGGGGCGTCGGTGAGGTCACCGATCCGTACGCGGCGGACGGCGCGGCGCAGATCAGCGGGGACGGGCGGATCGCGTACGCCCAGGTCACCTTCGCCGAGCAGGCGAACGCCGTACCCAAGGAGCTCATCGAGGACGTCGTCGACACGGCGAAGTCGGCCGAGCGGGCCGGTCTCGAGGTCGAGTTGGGCGGGCAGGCGATCGCCCGCACCCAGGAGCCCCCGATGGGCACCGCCGAACTGGTGGGCATCGTGGCGGCGGCCATCGTGCTGTTCCTCGCCTTCGGCTCGCTGTTCTCCATGCTGCTGCCGCTCGTGGTGGCGATCGCCGGTGTCGGCACCGGCCTGATGTCGACCTCGCTGCTCAGCCATGTCACGGACATGCCCGAAGTGGCCCCGCTGCTGGGTTCGTTGATCGGACTCGGTGTCGGCATCGACTACGCCCTGTTCATCGTCACCCGGCACCGGCGCGGCATCCTGCGCGGCACGGATCCCGAGGAGGCGGCCGTCACGGCCCTCAACACCTCGGGCCGGGCCGTGCTGTTCGCGGGCGGCACGGTGTGCATCGCGCTCGCCGGCATGCTGGTGATGAACATGCGCTTCCTCGACGGCGTGGTCATCGCCACCTCGCTGACCGTCGTACTGAGCGTGCTGGCCGCGACGACCCTGCTGCCCGCCCTGCTGGGGCTGCTCGGCATGCGGGTCCTCAGCCGCAGGCAACGGCGCCGGCTCGCGGCCACGGGCCCGGAGGCGGACGAGGCGAGCGGACTCGCGGCGCGCTGGTCGTCGTACGTCCAAAAGCGCCCGCGGTCGGTCGCCGCGCTGGCTCTCGCGGTCATGATGCTCCTCGCGCTGCCCGTGCTGTCGATCCGCCTCGGCGCCACCGACCAGGGCAACCACCAGGAGTCGCAGACCACCCGGCAGGCCTACGACCTGCTCGCCGAGGGCTTCGGACCCGGCTTCAACGGCCCGCTCCAGGTGGTCGTCGTGGAGGGCGACGCGGCCGGGCTGGTGTCGCGCATCGAGTCGACCGAGGGCGTGGCCCAGGTCGCCGCCGCCCCGCCCTCGAACGGCGTCTCGGTGATCCAGGTCGTCCCGACGACGTCACCGCAGTCGGAGAAGACGGACCAGCTGATCGACCGGCTGCGCGACGACGTGATCCCCGCCTCCGGCACCGAGGCCCATGTGGGCGGTGTGACGGCGGTGTTCAAGGACTTCGCGTCCGTCACCGGCGAACGGCTGCCGTACTTCGTCGCCGCGATCATCGGCCTCGGCTTCCTCCTCCTGCTGATCGCCTTCCGCTCGATCGTGGTGCCGCTGACGGCCGCCCTGATGAACCTCGTCGCCGCCGCCGCGTCCTTCGGCGTCCTGGTCGCGATCTTCCAGTGGGGCTGGGGGACGGAACTCCTCGGCGTCGGCAAGGAGGGCCCGATCACGGCGTTCCTGCCGGTCATCATGCTCTCCCTGCTCTTCGGCCTCTCGATGGACTACCAGGTGTTCCTGGTGAGCCGGATGCACGAGGAGTGGGTGCACACGCGTGACAACGCGCGCGCGGTGCGCGTGGGCCTCGCCGAGACCAGCCGGGTCATCAACTGCGCGGCCCTGATCATGATCTGCGTGTTCAGCGCGTTCGTGCTGAGCGGCGACATGGAGGGCGCCATGGCGGGCATCGGCCTCGCCGCCGCCGTCGCCCTGGACGCCTTCATCCTGCGTACGGCCCTGGTGCCGGCCGCGATGCATCTGTTGGGCGACTCCAACTGGTGGCTGCCGGACTGGCTGGAGAAGCGGCTGCCGCACCTGGCCGTGGAACCGAAGGAGGAGGCCGTGGCGCCTGCGTTGGACAATCCAACGGACGGTCCCGCGTCGGTCGTCCACGGCTTGGTCCGCACGGCGGACGGGGAGCCGGTGGAGGGGGCGGCGGTGTCACTGCTGTCGCCCGGGGGCCGTCGACTGGACCGGGTCCTGTCGCTGGCCGACGGCTCCTACATCCTCTCCGTCCCGGCCCCGGGGACGTATCTGCTGTCGACCGAGGACGCGTCGTACGGCTCACGCACGCGGGACATCGTCGTGGGGGCCGGGCCCCTGGTGTACGACATGGAGCTGACCGAGGTCTCGGAGGACGAGGTGGACGCGGTCAACTGACCGGCCGGGTCCTGGATCAGGCGGGGCGCTCGTGCTCACCCTGGATGGGCGCGGGCGCCCCCTGCCGTGCCGCCGGGTCCGGCATCATCTTCGTCATCCCCGGCAGGAAGTCCGTGAACAGCTCGTGCACCTCCCGGACGAGCGGCCGCAGCACCCGGAAGCGGGCCAGCGAGACGCCCCGGGCGGTGAGCCGGGCCCCGCGCGCGGCGAGCCGGTAACTGCGTTCACGTCCCTCGGTCCGGTCGAAGATCCAGTACAGGACCAGGCCCATCTGGGAGAGCCACATCAACTCCGGCAGGATGTCCCGCAGCTCCTCCGGAACCTTGGTTCTAGCCCCCCGCAGCACCTCCCGGTGCACCCCGATCGCCTCCACGCGCGCGTGCTCCGACTCGGGGGAGAAGGGGCTGAGCGGGCTGTCGGGGTCGGCGGCGTTCTTGAAGAACTGCACCGCGAACTCGTGGTACGGGGTGGCCACGTCCAGCCACACCCGCAACACGCCGGCGAGCCGCGCCTCCAGATCGGTCTCCCGGTCCAGCACCTCGCGCACCGCCGCCCGGTGCTCGGCGGCGAGACGGTCGTAGAACCCCTGGATCAGGTGTTCCTTGCCCTCGAAGTAGTAGTACGCGTTGCCGACGGAGACCCCGGCCTCCTTGGCGATGGCCCGCATCGTCGTCTTGTCGTAGCCCCGCTCCTGGAAGAGCCGCATCGCCGTCTCCAGGATCAGCGCGCGGGTCTGCTCGGACTTGCTCGGGGTACCGACCGCTTCGGGGCCGTCTTGGTTCGCAGGCACGGGACGAGAGCCTAACGAGTGGTGGGGACCCCGGCCGTCGCGGGCGTCCCGTTCCTGAACGCGTTCAGCGTGTCCTGCCGAACGCGTTCATCGGGTCACCGTCTCGCGAGCTCGGGCCGCTTGCTGTAGTCGGTGAAGCCGACGACGTTCCCCCAGGGGTCGGCGAACTCGACGGTCCAGCCGGTGGCGACGGAGGAGGGCTCGTCGAGGAGCGGCACGCCGACATCCCGCATCCGCCGGGCGGCGGCCCGGGCGTCCGGCACCTCCAGCCACAGACGCGGTGAGGGCCACGGCGGCGGGCGGTGCCCGATCTCCTCCTCCTGCCGCAGCAGGATCCCCGGCGTCTCCGGCCCGACCTTCAGTTGCGCGAGCCCGCCCTCGTCGAAGCGGAACCCCACCGTGAAGCCCACGCGCTCGTAGAAGGCGACGGCCTCGGCGAGGTCCCCGACGGCGAACAGGACGTTGTCGAAGCCGAGCAGTTCGTACGACTCTTCGTCTGACATACCGTCAGAATAGGCTGATGATCCGCCGGATCCCTGGATTGTCAGTGGTGCCTCGTACTGTCGGCGGCATGGGAATCGTGATGTTCGTCGACGAGACGACCAGCGGCGGCCGCACCGACGGCTGGGGCCTCGAGATCGCCGAGGAGCGGCTCGCCGTGCGCGAACTGATCCGGCGCCGGGTCTTCCAGGAGGTCGCGGAGTACAACGCGCGCACGCCGGGGATCTTCAAGGGCCTGGTCCAGCCGACCGACGCCGAGCGGGTGCTGAACGGCTACGCGCTGCGCACCCCGCGCCGCATAGACCCCGAGAAGCAGACCGAGCTGGCGCTCAGGGCCTTCGCGGGCAACGGCTTCCTGGTTCTGGTGGGGGACCGCCAGGTCACCGACCTCGACGAGGAGATCGAGCTGGTGCTCGGCACCGAGGTCACGTTCCTGAAGCTCGTGCCGCTGGTCGGGGGCTGACATGGCGTACATCCAGACGTACAAGGAGCTGGTCGCGCAGCGGATCGCCGAGGACGACCCCGACGCGCTCGCCGTCGACATGATCAAGGCCGCGTCGATCAACGACGGCAACTGGTCCGGTCGCTGGACCCAGGTCCTCGACCGGCTGCGCGAGCTGCCCGCGGACACGCGGAAGTCGCTCGCCGACGCGCTGGTGGAGCAGTACCACGCGGACCGGTCCGGACCCGTCGCCCGCGGCCATGTCCTGACCCTGCTGGGCATCGTGGCCCGGGACCTGCCCGAGGATTTCCTCTCCACCGAACGGCTGGAGAAGCTCGACGAGCTGTCACGGCTTCAGTCCTTCTGGCACGGCTCGCGCTACGAGGCCCTCGCCGAGGCCGAACTGGCGGCCGGCCGCGCCCTCGCGCCCGCCGTGGTGGCCGTGATCCGCCGCTCCGCCATGGACTCGTACAGCCAGGCGCCCCTGACCGAACTGGCCGCGAAGCTCACCACCCCCGCCCTCAACGTCGGCGAGGAATGGGCCGAGCAAGCCGTACGGGAGGCCGCCGACCCCGACTGGCAGGCACTGCTCGCGCACGCCGCGACCGCCACCGCGGCCAGGCCGCCCACCAAGTGGAACACGCGTGCGGCCGCCCTGATCGACGCCCTCGGCGCGGACCGCGTCCGCGAGACGATCCTGCCTTGGCTCGCCCTCGTGGGCCGCCCCCGCACCTTCCCGCTGGACCGCGACGTCTACCAGCCCGACATCAACAACGCCTACGACCCCTACAACGCCAACGCCCTGCGCGGCCTCACCTGGATCCTCGCCCTCCTGCCACCGCACCCCGACACCCCGCGCGCGCTCGGCGCCCTCGTCGACACCTCGCTGAAGAAGGTCGCCGGACTGGGCCCGCGCAACCCCAAGGTCGCCAACGCGGCTGTCAACGCCCTCGCCCGCCTCGACGGCGAGAGCGCCCTCGCCGAACTGGCCCGCCTCGCCACCCGCGTCACCTACAAGGGCACCCGCAAGCTGCTCGACACCGCCCTGGACACCCGAGCCGAGGCGATGGGCCTCAGCCGCGAGGAGATCGAGGAACTGGCCGTCCCCGCCTACGGCCTGACGGAGGGCGGCCGCGCCGAACACCGCCTGGGTGACGTCACGGCCCTGATCGGGGTCCACGGCACCAAAGCCCTGCTGACCTGGCGCAACGCGGCGGGTAAGCCGGTGAGGTCCGTCCCGGCGTCCGTCCGGCGCGACCACGCCGACGACCTCAAGGACCTCAAGGCGGCCGTCAAGGACATCGACAGGATGCTCCCGGCCCAGAGCGAGCGCCTGGACCGCCAGTTCCTGGCCCGCCGCACCTGGCCCTACGCCGCCTGGCGCGAGCGCTACCTCGACCACCCCCTCGTCGGCACGCTGGCCCGCCGCCTGCTCTGGACGGTCGACGGCACGACGGTCGGATACGCCGAGGGTGCGTTGCGCACCCTCACGGACGACTCCGTCACCGACGGCCGGGAGGTACGGCTCTGGCACCCGGTGGGCCACGACCCCGCCGAGATCGTCGCCTGGCGCGACTGGCTGGAGCGCCACGAGATCACCCAGCCGTTCAAGCAGGCCCACCGCGAGGTCTACCTCCTCACGGACGCCGAACGCACGACGGCCACCTACTCCAACCGTTTCGCGGCCCACTTCCTGCGCCAGCACCAGTTCCACTCCCTGGCCGCCGTCCGGGGCTGGCACAACAAACTCCGCCTCTCCGTCGACGACGAGGCCCCGCCGGCCGTCCGCGAACTCCCGCAGTGGGGCCTGCGCGCCGAGTACTGGATCGAGGGCGACGGCGGCGAGGACTACCAGGACATCACCGAATCCGGCAGCTTCCTGCGCCTGCGCACCGACCAGGTCCGCTTCTACCCGATCGACGCCCCCGAGAACTCCGCCCACTGCTGCGGCGGCGAGTACCACATGTGGCTCCGCAACGGCGAGGACCCGGTCGACCCCCTCCCCCTCGACTCGATCCCACCGCTCGTCCTGTCCGAAGTCCTCCGCGACGTCGACCTCTTCGTCGGCGTCGCCAGCGTCGGCAACGACCCCACCTGGCAGGACGGCGGCCCCGACGGCCGCTTCCGCGAGTACTGGACGTCCTACGGCTTCGGCGAACTCAACCAGAGCGCCGAGACCCGCCGCGTCCTGCTCGAACGCCTCATCCCGAGGCTCGCCATAGCCGACCGCTGCACCCTCGAAGGCCGCTTCCTCCACGTCAAGGGCGAACGCCACACCTACAAGATCCACCTCGGCTCCGGCAACATCCTCATGACGCCGAACGACCAGTACCTCTGCATCGTCCCCAAGTCCGCCCCGGGCACCGCCCCGCAGGCCGGCTACCTCCCCTACGAGGGCGACCGCATGCTGGCGGTCATCCTGAGCAAGGCGATGCTCCTGGCGGACGACACGAACATCACGGACCCGACGATCCTGAGCCAGCTGTGACCCGCGGGACGAGCCGAGCGTGCCCCTCCGGGGGTCACGCTCACCCGATGGCGATCCGTATCGGCCAGTAGGCCGACTTCCCGATGATCTCCGTACCGGCCCCCGCCAGCGCGGCCCTGCCACCCGCGTGGAACCGCACAGGACCGTCGGCCCGTACGGCCCAGATGTCCGGGATGCCGTCACTGTTGGCATCGGGCGTGCCCATCAACAGCGGGACGCTCGCGCTCGACCAGCCGGAAGCGCCGTACTCGATGTCCAGTCCACCCGAGGAGTTCGCGGCGGACGACAGAGACGCGAGGTCGGTCCCGCCACCGCCGGCCGCGATGCCCTTGCGGAGCAGCAGCCGACCGGACGCGCCGGTGCGGTAGACCATGTCGGCGACACCGTCACCGCTGACGTCCGCCACGATCGCCAGGTCGCGCTCGCTCCAGCCGGAGGACAGACGAATCGCCTGGTCGACCGTGGCCCCGTGGTAGCCGGTCAGGGCCCACAACTCGTCGCCCACGGTGGCGAGGAAGTCGGTACGGCCGTCGCCCGTGATGTCGCCCGTGGCCAGGATCTGCGTCAGTGAGGCGGGAGCGGGGGCATCGGCCGGCAGCAGGATCTCCTGACGGCGGTCGATGTTGACGGCGCCGTAGCCGTCCCCGGGATACACCCAGAGCTTGCCCCCGACGCGGACCACGAGGTCCTGGAGGCCGTCGCCGCCGTAGATGTCCCCGTTGTGGGTGATCAGCGAACCCTTGAAGTGACCGCCCGGCGCGGCGACATAGGGAGGCAGGTCGTCGCCGTTGGGATCCTTGTCGCGGTTGATCTGGTAGGCGCCCGACATCGAGTAGTCCAGGTCGCCGGTGCCCTTGGCGGTGTCGGTGCTCAGTGGAGTGACCCCCGGGATTCCGACACCTGGACGCTGGATGTTTCGTCATCCAGGGGAAGTGATCCATGGTGGCAAAGCGGAAGAATTACCCCGAAGAGTTCAAGCGGGACGCAGTGGACCTGGCGCG
>NZ_JAIHON010000016.1:0-406 GCF_021173675.1 Streptomyces lincolnensis
ATCCGGCCGGAGACGGGGTATCAACTAAATCTGGCGTTGATTTTTGGCACGCTGTTGAGTTCTCAAGGAACGGACGCTTCCTTTGTACTCACCCTCTCGGGCTTTCCTCCGGGCGCTTCCCTTCGGTTTTGCGTTTCCGACTCTATCAGACCGTTTCCGGTTCCGATTTCCTCGGTGCTTTCCAGGTTCCCGCTTCCGCGTTTCCCTTTCCGGCGACTCCGACTTTATCAGAAGTTCTGAGTCGGAATTCCCGCCCCTTCCGGAACTGGTCCAGTCGCACGAGGCGTCCGGGTTCCCGTCTGGGCGGAGCCGTAAACGTACTGGAGCGGGGCGCCTCGATGCAAATCGAGGCGCCCCGCTCCAGGTTGGCAAGGACGAAGGTCCGACGGTCCGTCAGTCCTCCACC
>NZ_JAIHON010000016.1:416-223844 GCF_021173675.1 Streptomyces lincolnensis
CTCGAACACCTCCCGGCGCAGCCCGATGCTCCTCCCTGGGGGGGTGGCGGTCTGTCGGTCCGTCGGCCCTTCGTCCTTGCCAACCGGGTGGGGGGCGCCTGGTTCAAAATCGCGGCCCCCCGCTCCAGGTTGGCAAGGACGAAGGTCCGACGGACCGTCAGACCTCCACCACCACAGGCAGGATCATCGGCCTGCGCCGGTAGGTGTCCGAGACCCACTTGCCGAGGGTGCGCCGCACCAGCTGCTGGAGCTGGTGGGGTTCGACCACGCCGTCCTGGGCCGAGCGCTCCAGCACCTCGGTCACCCTCGGGATGACGTCGGCGAAGGCGGAGTCCTCGATACCCGAGCCGCGGGCCTGGATGTGCGGACCACCGGTGATCTTGCCGGTGGAGGCGTCCATGACCACGAAGACCGAGATGATGCCTTCGTCGCCGAGGATCTTGCGGTCCTTCAGCGCCGGCTCACCGACGTCTCCGACCGAGAGGCCGTCGACGTACACATAACCGGCCTTCACCTTGCCCGAGATCTTGGCCTTGCCCTCGATGAGGTCGACGACGACGCCGTCCTCGGCGATGACGATCCGGTCGTGCGGGACGCCGGTCAGGGCGCCCAGCTCGGCGTTGGCCCGCAGGTGGCGCCATTCGCCGTGGACCGGCATCAAGTTCTTCGGGCGGCAGATGTTGTAGAAGTACAGCAGCTCGCCCGCGGACGCGTGGCCGGAGACATGGACCTTGGCGTTGCCCTTGTGGACGACGTTGGCGCCCCAGCGGGTCAGGCCGTTGATCACGCGGTAGACGGCGTTCTCGTTGCCGGGGATCAGGGAGGACGCCAGGATCACCGTGTCGCCGTTGACGATCCGGATCTGGTGGTCCCGGTTGGCCATCCGGGAGAGGGCGGCCATGGGTTCGCCCTGGGAGCCGGTGCAGACCAGGACGACCTCGTGGTCGGGCAGGTCGTCGAGCGTCTTGACGTCGACCACCAGCCCCGGCGGGACCTTCAGATAGCCCAGGTCGCGCGCGATGCCCATGTTGCGGACCATCGAGCGGCCGACGAAGGCGACCCTGCGGCCGTACTCGTGGGCCGCGTCCAGGATCTGTTGGATGCGGTGGACGTGACTGGCGAAGCTCGCCACGATGATCCGCTTGCGGGCGTTCCCGAAGACCTGACGCAGGACGTTGGAGATGTCCCGCTCGGGCGGAACGAACCCCGGGACCTCGGCGTTCGTCGAGTCGGAGAGGAGGAGGTCGATGCCCTCCTCGCTCAGACGTGCGAACGCGTGCAGGTCCGTGAGGCGGTTGTCCAGCGGCAGCTGGTCCATCTTGAAGTCGCCCGTGTGCACCACCATGCCGGCAGGGGTGCGGATGGCCACGGCCAGGGCGTCCGGGATGGAGTGGTTGACGGCGACGAACTCGCAGTCGAAGGGGCCGACGCGCTCGCGGTTCCCCTCCGACACCTCAAGGGTGTACGGGCGGATCCGGTGCTCCTGGAGCTTGGCCTCGATCAGGGCGAGGGTCAGCTTGGAGCCGATCAGCGGGATGTCCGGCTTCTCGCGAAGGAGGAAGGGGACACCGCCGATGTGGTCCTCGTGGCCGTGGGTGAGGACGATGCCCTCGATGTCGTCGAGACGGTCCCTGATGGACGAGAAGTCCGGCAGGATCAGATCGATGCCGGGCTGCTCCTCCTCGGGGAAGAGCACGCCGCAGTCGACGATCAGTAGCCGGCCTCCGTACTCGAAGACCGTCATGTTTCGGCCGATTTCGCCGAGACCGCCGAGCGGGGTGACCCGGAGGCCGCCCTGGGGCAGCGGCGGGGGCGAGCCGAGTTCAGGATGCGGATGACTCAAAAGACTCTCCTCACCACACGCGCCACGTACCGGTGGGCACGTGGCGCGCATGACGTTCGTGCAGAAGCAGTTGTCGTTGTGGACGCAGGCACCGGTGGCCTGCTTATTCAGTTGTGAAGTCTGGTTGCGCGACGCGGCGCGCGAAGTCAGTTGCTAGAGCTGTACCCCGCCTGCGGCAAGATCGATCTTGAGCTGCTCGACCTCTTCCGGCGCGAGCTCGACCATGGGGGCGCGCAGCGGTCCGGAGGGCAACCCCTGGAGGGCGAGCGCGGCCTTGGTGGTCATGACGCCCTGGGTGCGGAACATGCCGGTGTAGACCGGGAGCAGCTTCTGGTGGATCTCCGCGGCCTTCTGGACGTCGCCGGAGACGAAGGCCTCGACGAGAGCGCGCAGGTCGGGAGTGACGACGTGGCCGACCACCGACACGAAGCCGACCGCGCCCACGGAGAGCAGCGGCAGGTTCAGCATGTCGTCGCCGGAGTACCAGGCGAGGCCGGAGCGGGCGATGGCCCAGCTGGCACGCCCGAGGTCACCCTTGGCGTCCTTGTTGGCGACGATCCGCGGGTGCTCCGCAAGGCGGACGAGGGTCTCGGTGTTGATCGGGACGCCGCTGCGACCGGGAATGTCGTAGAGCATGACCGGCAGCTCGGTGGCGTCGGCGATCGCCGTGAAGTGTCGGTAGAGGCCCTCCTGCGGGGGCTTGTTGTAGTACGGCGTGACGACCAGGAGTCCGTGCGCGCCCACCTGCTCGGCCGCTCGGGCGAGCTCGATGCTGTGGTGGGTGTCGTTGGTGCCGACTCCGGCGACGACATGGGCGCGGTCGCCGACGGCCTCCAGGACGGCTCGTACGAGATCCGATTTCTCCGCGTCACTGGTCGTGGGCGACTCGCCGGTGGTCCCGTTGATGATCAGGCCGTCGTTGCCTGCGTCCACCAGGTGGGTGGCGAGCCGCTGCGCGCCGTCGAGGTCGAGTGCGCCGTCCGCCGTGAAGGGCGTGACCATGGCGGTGAGGACCCGCCCGAAGGGGGTCTGCGGAGTCGAGGTCGGAGCCATGGGTTACACGCTACTCGTTGCTCACGGCGGGGTCTGCCCTAGGGGGCTGGGGAAAAGTCATGACAAAGGTGGAGCCCGGCACTGCCTGCTCGGGGGTTCAAGCAGTGCCGGGTCCGTTTGATCAGGCTAGATGAACTTCGCTAAATGCCGCAATACGGACACTTCGTGAGGCTGAACCGCACATCTGTGCCTGGTGGGAGAACGAGGGTGCGTTACGGCGCCACACGGCCGTTCGCATTGAAGGCGGCGTAGGTGAGCGGCATGAGCTTGGCCCACTCGGCCTCCATCTTCTCGCCCACCATCTCGATCTCCCGCTGCGGGAAGGACGGAACCGTCGCCAGCTCGTGCTGGGTGCGCAGTCCGAGGAAGTGCATCAGCGAGCGGGCGTTGCAGGTGGCGTACATCGAGGAGAACAGGCCGACGGGGAGGACCGCGCGGGCGACCTCGCGGGCGACGCCGGCGGCGAGCATCTCCTGGTAGGCGTCGTAGGCCTGGCGGTAGGAGTCCTCCATGGTGCGGGCGACCAGCTCCTGCTGGGCCTCGGTGCCGTCGACGAAGACGTACTTGCCGGGGCGGCCCTCCTGGACCAGCTTGCGGTCCGCGCCGGGGATGTAGAAGACCGGCTCGAGCTCCCGGTAGCGGCCGGACTCCTCGTTGTACGACCAGCCCACGCGGTGCCGCATGAACTCGCGGAAGACGAAGATCGGGGCGCTGATGAAGAAGGTCATCGAGTTGTGCTCGAAGGGGCTGCCGTGCCGGTCCCGCATCAGGTAGTTGATCAGGCCCTTGGAGCGCTCCGGATCCTTCTTCAGCTCGTCCAGGGACTGCTCTCCGGCGGTGGAGACACGAGCGGCCCACAGCACGTCGGAGTCGGCCGCGCTGTGCTTGACCAGCTCGACGGTGACGTCACTGCGGAAGCTGGGCTTGAGGTCGTCGGCGGGGGTGTCGGTCACGGCTCGGAGGGTCCTTCCATCACGTCTCTCGGGCGGCGCCCACTCTACGGGCCGCCACTGACATCGGGGCGTTCGGTGCCGGTCCGCAACTTTTTCGGCGAACTTCTGTGAATTCGGGGCAAGCGGGCACCATTTGTGGCACTCGCTCGTCTGTGTTGGTGACACCGTTTCGTTCGAGTCCAGAGAGGAGCAGGACCTCTGATGTTCCGCAGGCGTGAACCCGTGCCGTTCGCCTTCCTCGCCGAAGCCGACAGGTTCCGCAGCAATGTCACTCCCCCGCCCCGCGAGCGGGCGTCCCTCGGCCAGATAGCCGGGCGCTGGCTCATGGGGCTCACGATCGTCGCCGGACTGGCGGGATCCCTGGTCCTCGGGATGCCGGCGCTCTCCCAGGACCAGCCGTCCGCGGGTGCCGAGCAGTCCCAGGCGTCCCAGGGGCGCTGAGCCGAGGCTGACTCATCCGGCCCCCCGAGGGTGGTGAGCGGGGACACAGGTGGATAACCTCACCGGGCACAGCCCGTGTGGATCGAGTGAGGACCAGCCGTGCCCCTGCCCTTCCTGACCGCCGATCGCGCATTCGAGGCGGCCGAGGACGTCGCGCTTCCGTTCGACGACCGTGACCGCTGGCGGCGCCCCTACCGGCCCGGCCCGTGGCGCGTCGGCGTGGCGGCGATTCTTCTGCTGCTCGCGTCGTACGTGCTCTTCGCGGCGGTCATCATCGCGTTGACCGGTTCGGTGTCCGAGGCCGGTGTGGTCCTCGGCATCGCGGCCGTCGTCATCGCCGGTGCCCTGCGACTGCTGCGGGTGGGGGTGTGGGTGAGCGCCGGCGGTCTGCGCCAGGTGGGCTTCCTCCGCACGCGTACGGTGCCGTGGGACCGGATCGTGGCCGTCCGGACGGTCCAGCAGCCGGTGCGCTGGTTGGGGCTGCCCCGCACGGTTCAGGGACAGGCCCTGCTGCTCGTAGGCCGGGATCGTGCGCCCGAGGACACCCCGGTGCTGATGACCACGCACAACGCGGACTTCCTGGCGCGGGCCGGTTCCTTCGACCGGGCGGCGGACTCCGTGGAGGCCTGGGCGGACGAGTACGGGCGGGCCTGACGCCGGACGACCACGGCGAAGGGGCCGGTCCGCGGCTGCTGCGGACCGGCCCCTTCGTCGTACGGCGGGAGCCGGGCGGGAAGCGACGGCTCAGGTTCTGACGGACCTGCCGTCGTGCAGGGCGATGGCCCGCTGCATCGCCTTGCGCGCGCGTGGGGTGTCGCGGGCGTCGTGGTAGGCGATGGCGAGGCGGAACCAGCTGCGCCAGTCGTCGGGGGACGCCTCCGTCTCGGCCTTGCGTTTGGTGAAGACCTCGTCGGCCGAGTCGCGATCGATGCGGCCGCCCGGGGTGCGCTTCAACTCGTCGACGGGCAGGCCGCCTTCGGCGTCCAGCTCGGCGGCGAGGGCGTTGGCCCTGCGGACGAACTGGGTGTTCTTCCAGAGGAACCACAGGCCGATGACCGGCAGGACCAGGACGGCGACACCGAAGGTGACGGTCACGATCGTGCCGGACTGTATGAGCATGACGCCGCGGCTGCCGACCAGGACGAAGTAGAAGACCAGGACGGCGGCCGTGACGGCGTAGGTGAGCTTCGCGCGCATGACGTCAGGAGCTCAGTTCAGGTCCAGGAAGTGTTCCAGGCCGAAGGTCAGACCCGGAGTGGTCACCACGCGGCGGGCGCCGAGCAGGATGCCCGGCATGAAGCTGCTGTGGTGGAGGGAGTCGTGGCGGATGGTGAGGGTCTCGCCCTCGCCGCCCAGCAGCACCTCCTGGTGGGCCAGCAGACCGCGCAGACGGACGGAGTGGACCGGGATCCCGTCGACGTCCGCGCCTCGCGCGCCGTCCAGGGCCGTCTCCGTGGCGTCCGGTGCCGGGGTCGTGCCCGCCTCGCGCCGCGCCTCGGCGATGAGCTGGGCCGTGCGCGTGGCGGTGCCGGAGGGGGCGTCGACCTTCTTCGGGTGGTGCAGCTCGACGACCTCCACCGACTCGAAGTAGGGCGCGGCGATCTGCGCGAACTTCATGTTCAGTACGGCGCCGATGGAGAAGTTGGGCGCGATGAGGACGCCCGTCTCCGGGGAGGCCGCCAGCCAGCCGTTCAGCTGTGCGAGGCGTTCGTCGGTCCAGCCCGTGGTGCCCACGACGGCGTGGATGCCGTGGCCGAGGCAGTACTCGAGGTTGGCCATCACCGAGTCCGGCGTGGTCAGTTCGACGGCGACCTGGGCGCCGGTCTCGGCCAGGGTCTCCAGCTTGTCGGCCCGGCCCAGGGCGGCGACCAGTTCCATGTCCTCGGCGGCCTCGACCGCCCTCACCGCCTCGGAACCGATCCGGCCCTTCGCGCCGAGGACCGCCACGCGCAGCTTGCTCATCTTCTTGCTTCCTTAACCGAGGGTGGACTTAGGAGACGGCTTCGTGCAGACGGGAGGCCTGTTTGTCCTTCAGGGGGCCGATGACCGCCAGCGAGGGCCGCCGCCCCAGGATCTCGCGGGCGACGGAACGGACGTCGTCCGGGGTGACCGAGGCGATCCGGGCCAGCATGTCGTCGACCGACATCTGCTCGCCCCAGCACAGCTCGCTCTTGCCGATGCGGTTCATCAGCGCGCCGGTGTCCTCCAGGCCCAGGACGGTGGAGCCCTGGAGCTGGCCGACGGCCCGGCCGAGCTCGTCGTCGGAGAGGCCGTGCTCGGCGACGTGGTCGAGTTCGTCGCGGCAGATCTTCAGCACGTCGTGGACCTGCGAGGGCCGGCAGCCCGCGTACACGCCGAACAGGCCGCAGTCGGCGAAGCCGGAGGTGTACGAGTAGACGCTGTACGCCAGGCCGCGCTTCTCGCGGACCTCCTGGAACAGGCGGGAGGACATGCCGCCGCCCAGGGCGGTGTTCAGGACGCCCAGGGCCCAGCGGCGCTCGTCGGCGCGGGCCAGGCCCGGCATGCCGAGGACGACGTGGGCCTGCTCGGTCTTGCGGTCGATCAGCTCGACGCGGCCGGCCGCGCGCAGGGTGCGCTGTCCGTCGCGCGGCCCGATGGGCGTCGCGTCGGGGTTCTTGAGGCTGCCCGCCTTCTCGAAGGCCGCGCGGACCTGTCGTACGACCTTGTTGTGATCGATGTTGCCGGCGGCCGCGACCACGAGGTGGGTCGGGTCGTAGTGCTTCTTGTAGAAGCGGCGTATGCGGTCGGCGGTGAGGGCGTTGACGGTGTCGACCGTGCCGAGGACCGGGCGGCCGAGGGGGTTGTCGCCGAACATGGTGCGCGCGAACAGGTCGTGCACGCAGTCGCCCGGGTCGTCCTCGGTCATGGCGATCTCTTCGAGGATCGCGCCGCGCTCGACGTTGACGTCCTCTTCGAGGATGAGCGAGCCGGTGAGCATGTCACAGACGACGTCGATGGCGAGCGGCAGGTCGGTGTCGAGCACGCGCGCGTAGTAGCACGTGTACTCCTTGGCCGTGAACGCGTTCATCTCGCCGCCGACGGCGTCGATCGCGGAGGAGATGTCCAGCGCGCTGCGCTTCGACGTGCCCTTGAAGAGCAGGTGCTCCAGGTAGTGCGTGGCGCCGTTCAGGGACGGCGTCTCGTCGCGGGAGCCGACGTGGGCCCAGATGCCGAAGGTGGCGGAGCGGACCGAGGGGAGGGTCTCGGTGACGATGCGCAGGCCGCCGGGGAGGGTGGTCTTGCGGACCACGCCGATGCCGTTGGTGCCCTTGATGAGGGTTTGGGTACGGGCGACGGCCCGCGCCTCCGAGGAGGTGCGGGCCGTCGCCGTCGAGCTGGTCGACGTCACTTGTCGGTGTCGTCCTTCTTTTCGTCCTCGGAGCCCTCTTCACCCTCGATGACCGGGATGAGGGAGAGCTTGCCGCGGGAGTCGATCTCGGCGATCTCGACCTGGACCTTCTGGCCCACACCGAGAACGTCCTCGACGTTCTCCACGCGCTTGCCGCCGGCCAGCTTGCGGATCTGCGAGATGTGCAGCAGACCGTCCTTGCCGGGGAGGAGGGAGACGAAGGCGCCGAACGTCGTCGTCTTCACGACCGTGCCCAGGTAGCGCTCGCCGACCTCGGGCATCGTCGGGTTCGCGATGCCGTTGATCGTCGTCCGCGCGGCCTCGGCGGAGGGGCCGTCGGCGGCACCGATGTAGATGGTGCCGTCGTCCTCGATGGTGATCTCGGCGCCGGTGTCCTCCTGGATCTGGTTGATCATCTTGCCCTTGGGGCCGATGACCTCACCGATCTTGTCCACGGGGATCTTGACGGTGATGATCCGCGGGGCGTTCGGGGACATCTCGTCCGGCGTGTCGATCGCTTCCATCATCACGTCGAGGATGTGGAGGCGGGCGTCACGGGCCTGCTTGAGAGCGGCGGCCAGGACGGAGGCCGGGATGCCGTCCAGCTTGGTGTCGAGCTGGAGGGCGGTCACGAACTCCTTGGTACCGGCGACCTTGAAGTCCATGTCGCCGAAGGCGTCCTCCGCACCGAGGATGTCGGTGAGGGTGACGTAGTGCGTCTCGCCCTCGATCTCCTGGGAGATCAGGCCCATGGCGATACCGGCGACGGGGGCCTTCAGCGGCACACCGGCGTTCAGCAGCGACATGGTGGAGGCGCAGACCGAGCCCATGGACGTCGAGCCGTTGGAGCTCAGCGCCTCGGAGACCTGGCGGATCGCGTAGGGGAACTCCTCGCGGGCCGGCAGGACCGGCACCAGGGCGCGCTCGGCGAGGGCGCCGTGGCCGATCTCGCGGCGCTTCGGGGAGCCGACGCGGCCGGTCTCGCCGGTGGAGTACGGCGGGAAGTTGTAGTTGTGCATGTAGCGCTTGCGGGTCACCGGGGAGAGGGTGTCCAGCTGCTGCTCCATGCGGAGCATGTTGAGGGTGGTGACGCCCAGGATCTGGGTCTCGCCACGCTCGAACACCGCGGAACCGTGCACGCGCGGGATGGCCTCGACCTCGGCGGCGAGCGTACGGATGTCCGTCACGCCACGGCCGTCGATGCGCTTCTTCTCCTTGATCACGCGCTCGCGGACCAGCTGCTTGGTGAGCGAGCGGTACGCGGCGGAGATCTCCTTCTCGCGGCCTTCGAACTGCGGGATCAGCTTCTCGGCGGCGAGCGCCTTGACGCGGTCCAGCTCGGTCTCGCGCTCCTGCTTGCCGGCGATGGTGAGCGCCTGGGCCAGCTCGTCCTTGACGGCGGCCGTGAGGGCCTCCAGGACGTCGTCCTGGTAGTCGAGGAAGATCGGGAACTCGGCGGTCGGCTTGGCGGCCTTCGCGGCGAGGTCGGCCTGGGCCTTGCACAGCACCTTGATGAAGGGCTTCGCGGCGTCCAGACCGGCGGCGACGACCTCCTCGGTCGGCGCCTCGGCACCGCCCTTGACCAGCTGGATGGTCTTCTCGGTGGCCTCGGCCTCGACCATCATGATCGCGACGTCGCCGTCCTCCAGGGTGCGGCCCGCGACGACCATGTCGAAGACGGCGTCCTCGAGCTCGGAGTGCGTCGGGAAGGCCACCCACTGGCCGTTGATCAGCGCGACGCGGACGCCGCCGATCGGGCCGGAGAAGGGCAGGCCGGCCAGCTGCGTGGACGCGGAGGCGGCGTTGATCGCCACGACGTCGTACAGGTGGTCGGGGTTGAGCGCCATGATCGTGGCGACGACCTGGATCTCGTTGCGCAGGCCCTTCTTGAAGGACGGGCGCAGCGGGCGGTCGATCAGACGGCAGGTGAGGATGGCGTCCTCGGAGGGACGGCCCTCACGGCGGAAGAAGCTGCCGGGGATCTTGCCGGCGGCGTACATCCGCTCCTCGACGTCCACCGTGAGGGGGAAGAAGTCGAGCTGGTCCTTGGGGTTCTTGGAGGCGGTGGTGGCCGACAGCACCATGGTGTCGTCGTCCAGGTACGCCACGGCGGAGCCGGCGGCCTGCTTGGCCAGGCGGCCCGTCTCGAAACGGATCGTGCGGGTGCCGAAGGAGCCGTTGTCGATGACGGCCTCGGCGTAGTGGGTCTCGTTCTCCACTAGCGTTTTCTCCTCGTCTTCGTCCCTCGGCTGCCCGTGTGGCAGGGGGACGGTTGCGGAGAAGCGCTCCGGGCGGTGCGGGCCGGTCTTCGATCGAAGCCCTCGGGGCTCACTTCCCCCCGGGGGCCACTACCGAGGACCGGCGGCGGCGAGGTGCGCTTCTCCTCGTTCATGTCCTACGTGTTCTGTGTCGTGCGTATTGCGTTGTGCTACCACACTACAAAGCGTGAGTGACACTCCGCACGTTCCCGCACGTACGTCAGTGCTTTCCGTACGTACGGCAAAGGGAGCGGCCCCCGATTCGTTTCGGGAACCGCCCCCTTCACGGCGTCTTACTTCGCGCCCGCCGCACCGCGACGGATGCCGAGGCGGTCGACCAGCGCACGGAAGCGCTGGATGTCCTTCTTCGCCAGGTACTGCAGGAGGCGACGGCGCTGACCGACCAGGATCAGCAGACCACGACGCGAGTGGTGGTCGTGCTTGTGGGTCTTGAGGTGCTCGGTCAGGTCGGAGATCCGGCGCGACAGCATGGCGACCTGGACCTCGGGGGAGCCGGTGTCGCCCTCCTTCTGGCCGAACTCGGTGATGATCTGCTTCTTCGTAGCGGCATCGAGCGGCACGCGTACTCCTCGTAAGTCTGTGGTGAGCCACCGAGTGCCCCCGGTCTTTGTCTCGGGGGAGCTTCCGTTACTCGGGAGGCGGGGATCCGCTGGGCGCTGCCGCCAGAGCGATGGGCTCCGGGGGTGCGTACACAAACGGCCGTCACACAGCGTACCAGGCACTGATGGGGGTCTTCGCCCCGGTCCTCGAAGCCCCCAGGAGGGGCGTGCGGCGCCATTAGGGTGAGCGTCGGATCGTACGGCACGTCCGGAAGGGGTCGCTGCGGCATGGCGGAGACGGCGGAAGAGATCAAGGCACGCAAGGAGCGGGAGAGGGACGAGCTGTACGCCCTCGACATCTCCGGCGTGGAGTGGCGCAGCGCGCCGGGGACCGAGGAGCACGAGGAGCGGGTCGAGATCGCCGACCTGCCCGGCGGAGCGGTGGCCATGCGCTCCTCGCTCGACCCGGACACCGTGCTGCGGTACACGGAGGCGGAGTGGACGGCCTTCGTGCTCGGCGCGCGGGACGGGGAGTTCGACCTGGAGGCGGCACCGCGCAGTGGTGGGGACGTCGAGTAGGCGGGTTCCCGGGAGCAGTCGAGCCGTGCCCCTTCGGCAGGGGCACGGCTCGTGTCGTCTTCGGGTCCGTCGTCTCGTCTGCGGGTCCGTCGTCGCTAGCTGGTCATCGCACGCGCGCGGGCGTACACGTCGAAGACGGCCAGGGACAGCGGGATCAGCGTGAGCAGGACGAAGCTCTCGGCGATCTCCAGGAAGCGGCCCCAGAAGGGGGTGACCCCGCGCTCCGGGGTGACCAGGCCGATCGCGGTCACCAGGGCGGCGGCAGCGCCGATGGCCGCCGCGAGCCAGACGCTGCGGATGTCGAGGGCGGTGGTGTCGCCCAGGAAGGCGTCGCGGACGTAGTCGTGCGGCGGGTTCAGGGCGAGACCGAGGCCGAGGAAGACGAGGGCGGCGAGGCCCGCGGCCAGGGTGGCGCCGACCTGGGCGGTGTAGCGGAACAGGTGGGCGCGCATCAGCATGGCGATGCCGGTGGCGAGGGCCAGCAGCTCCGCCCAGACGTTGTTGGAGAAGCCGAGGACGATCGAGGCGCCCACGGAGACCAGCGCGCAGCCGCCGACGAGGCCGACGAGCAGCTCGTGGCCACGGCGGGCCTGGGCCGCGACGCGCTCGACGTCGATGGTCTCCTGGGGGGCGGGCTCGCCGGTGTCGTAACCGCCGCCGCGGGAGGGGTTCGGCGGTTCGAAGCCGATGGGCAGCCGTGCGAACCGCATGGACAGGCCCGGCAGGAAGGCGAGCGCGACGACGGCGAGCGGCGCGCAGACGGCCGCCGTCTCGATGGGCCGCAGATCCGTGAGGATCGCGATGAAGCTGGTGATCAGGCCGATCGCGGAGGCGAAGACGAAGGCCACGAAGGGGCCGTCGCCGCCGGGCGACACCAGGGTGAGGACGACGGCGGCGACCAGGACCGCCGCGCAGGCGAGCAGGAACTGGAGCCGCCCGATGCCCTCGCCCTGGGACAGCGCCAGCAGTCCGGAACCGCCCACCGCCGCGTTCGGCAGCGCGCCCAGGCCGAGGGCGATGGCGGAGCCGCGGTCGTCGTACACACGCGCCCGTACGCCCGCGATGATCACCAGGAGGAGCGCGGTGACGCCGGCGACGATGCCCTGGAGGCTGTGCATGTCGTGGCGGATCTGGGAGCTCCAGGCCACGAACGCCAGCAGGGCGGGCAGGATGCCGCCCGCGACGAGGCCGGCGGCCCGGGTGAGGTCGCCGTTCCAGAGGGTGCGGTCCTTGGTGACCGCCGCGGCCACCGCCTCGGAGACGTCGTCGAGGACGGCCGGGGGCAGTGACTCGGCGAACGGGCGCAGGGTCAGCAGCTCGCCGTCGAGGATGCGCTGCGCGGCGAACGACCGCGCGCCGTCGAGGACGGTGCCGTCACGGCGTACGAGGTGGTAGCCGACCGGAGCGCCCTCGGCGGGGCTCTGCTGGGACAGGCGCAGGATCTCCGGGTAGAGGTCGGCGACCGGTACGTCGTCCGGGAGCGCCACGTCGATACGACTGTCGGGCGCGACGATGGTGACCCGGCAGAAGCCGAATCCCAAGCCTGCCCCGGAAGGGGCTCCGGTGCCCGATCCGCCGGTCGCGCCGGCCGGCGCGGAGGCCGTCATGCTCACCTGCTGTTCCCCCTCGTCGGTGGTGGGACGGCTCGCGGTGCCGCCGCTCCACGCTTCCGCCCGTAAAGATCCTGTGTAGGTTGTGCCGCGCCACCGCCGCAGCCGGTCCACTGGGGCGTCTCGCCCGGGGGCCGCAGGGAGGTGCTGGGTTCGAACCGTTGCGGATTGCCCGGTTTTCCCGGCACGATTCGCAACTGCTCACGTGTCTCCCCGGCACCCTACCGCCCGCCGGTGTCAGTGGTTGTCAGTAGGATCACGCTTCGCGATCGACGTCCGCCCGACACGGGGCGGCGGACGAAAAATCTCGGTCCGGCAAGGGAATTGGTGCGTAGTGAGCCACATCGTCGTCAAGCGCCCGCCGCGGGCACTGCCGAAGGAAGTGCCCACGGACGAGGTCGTCCTGCAGCCTCCGCCGGAGCTTCCGCGCGGACAGCAGGAGGGCGCGCTGATGCAGCTCCTGCCCATGCTCGGCATGGGCGGTTCCGTGGTGTTCTTCTTCAATCCGCAGGCCCAGCCCTTCATGAAGATCATGGGCATGGTGATGGTGGCGTCCACGATCGCGATGGGCATCGCGATGCTGGTCCGCTACCGCCGTGGCAACCAGGGGCAGTTGGCCGACATCCGCCGCGACTACCTGCGCTATCTGTCGCAGACCCGGCGGCAGGCGCTGGGCACCGCCAAGGTGCAGCGCGATGTGCAGTACTACCTGCATCCTTCGCCGGAGCAACTGTGGGCCCTGGTCGCCGAGGGCAGCCGGGTGTGGGAGCGGCGCGCCGGTGACGAGGACTTCGGGCAGGTGCGCGTCGGTCTCGGCGCGCAGGCCCTGGCAACTCCCCTGGTGCCGCCGGAGACGGCGCCGGTCGAGGAGCTGGAGCCGCTGACCGCGGGCGCCATGCAGCGCTTCCTGGCGACCCACAGCACCCTCGACGACCTGCCGATGGCGGTCTCGCTGCGGGCCTTCTACCACGTGACGATCAGCGGTGAGCCGGGCACGGTGCGCGGCACCGCCCGCGCGGTCACCGCCTCGCTGGCCTCGCTGCACTCCCCGGAGGACCTGGTCATCGCGGTCGCCACCGGACGCGAGTCGATCCCCGAGTGGGAGTGGGCCAAGTGGCTGCCGCACGTGCAGACGCCGGGCCAGACGGACGGCGCGGGCAGCATGCGCCTGATCACCACCGACCCGCTGGAGCTGGAGGAGCGCCTCGCCGGCCGCCTCCAGGGCCGCCCGCGTTTCCACCCCGGCGCTCCGCCGGTCCCCGAGCAGCCGCACGTCGTGATCGTCCTGGACGGCGTCTCCCTGCCGCCCACCTCCCTGCTGGCCAGTCCCGAGGGCATGCAGGGCGTGACGGTCCTGGAGGTCGTACCCGGAGAGCTCACCTACGGGCGCGGCGACCTGTCGGTCGTCGTCCACCCGAAGCAGCTGAGCCTGGAGTCGGCGCACGGCATGATCTACGAGGGGACGCCGGACGTCCTGTCGTACGAGGCCGCCGACGCGCTGGCCCGGCAGCTGGCGCCGCTGCGCATGGGGCTCGGTGGTGACGACGACGAGCCGCTGCTCGCCAACCTGGACTTCACGGACCTGCTGAACCTGGGCGACGCCGGCTCGGTCGACCCGCGGCGCACCTGGCGGCCGCGGTCGCAGTCGGAGCGCCTGCGGGTGCCGATCGGTCTCGGTGAGGACGGCCGGCCCGTCATGCTCGACCTCAAGGAGGCCGCGCAGGAGGGCATGGGCCCGCACGGACTGTGTGTCGGCGCCACCGGTTCCGGCAAGTCGGAGCTGCTGCGCACGCTGGTGCTCGGCCTGGCGGTGACGCACTCCTCCGAGACGCTGAACTTCGTCCTCGCGGACTTCAAGGGTGGCGCGACCTTCGCCGGTATGGCGCAGATGCCGCACGTGGCGGCCGTGATCACCAACCTGGCGGACGACCTCACGCTCGTCGACCGCATGGGCGACTCGATCCGCGGTGAGCTCAACCGCCGCCAGGAGATGCTCCGCGACGCGGGCAACTACGCCAACATCCACGACTACGAGAAGGCGCGCGCGGCCGGCGCCCCGCTCCAGCCGATCCCCTCGCTCGTCCTGGTGATCGACGAGTTCAGCGAGCTGCTGACCGCGAAGCCGGACTTCATCGAGATGTTCGTCCAGATCGGCCGTATCGGCCGTTCGCTGGGCGTGCACCTGCTGCTGGCCTCGCAGCGCCTGGAGGAGGGCCGGCTGCGCGGCCTGGAGACCTACCTGTCGTACCGCATCGGTCTGCGCACCTTCTCCGCGGCCGAGTCGCGCGCCGCGATCGGCGTCCCGGACGCCTACGAGCTTCCGAACGTCCCGGGTTCCGGCATCCTGAAGTTCGGCACCGAGGAGATGGTGCGCTTCAAGGCGGCGTACGTCTCCGGCGTCTACCGCACGGGTTCCCAGCAGACCGCCACGCTCGGCGGACCGCTCCCCGTCGACCGCCGTCCCGTGCTGTTCACGGCCGCCGAGGTTCCCGTGCAGTACGTGCAGATGCCGCAGCAGCGCCAGGAGGAGCCCGAGGCCCGGCAGGACGACGCGCTCGCCGACACCGTGCTGGACGTCATCGTGCGGCGTCTGGAGGCGCAGGGTCCGGCCGCCCACCAGGTGTGGCTGCCCCCGCTGGACAGCCCGCCGTCGCTGGACTCGCTGCTGCCCGGTCTCGCCCCGGTCCAGGGCCGCGGCATGACCCAGCCGGGCTACGAGGGCGCCGGCCGGCTCGTCATCCCGGTCGGTCTCGTCGACAAGCCGTACGAGCAGCGCCGTGACCCGCTGTGGACGGACTTCGGCGGCGCCGCCGGTCACATGCAGATCCTCGGCGGTCCGCAGTCCGGCAAGTCGACGCTGCTGCGCTCGATCGTCGCCTCCTTCGCCCTCACCCACACCCCGCACGAGGTGCAGTTCTACGGCCTGGACTTCGGTGGTGGCGGTCTGTCCTCGGTGGCCGGCCTGCCGCACGTCGGCGGGGTCGCCTCGCGCCTGGACCCCGAGAAGGTCCGGCGTACGATCGCCGAGGTCTACGGCGTCCTGACCCGCCGCGAAGAGTACTTCCGCACCGCGGGCATCCCCTCGATCGCCGAGTTCCGCTCGCGCCGCGCGCGGGGCGACATCTCGGTGACCGACCAGCCCTGGGGCGACGTCTTCCTGCTCATCGACGGCTGGGGCAACTTCCGTACGGACTACGAGGCGTTGGAGCCGCTGGTCCTGGACATCGCCGCGCGCGGCCTGGGGTACGGCATCCACCTGGTCCTCACCGCGTCACGCTCCATGGAGGTGCGCGCGAACCTCAAGGACCACCTGATGAACCGCCTGGAGCTCAGGCTCGGTGACCCGATGGACTCCGAGTTCGACCGCAAGGTGGCCGCCAACGTGCCCACGGGCGTGCCCGGTCGCGGCCAGACCCCGCAGAAGCAGCACTTCATGGCGGCGGTCCCCCGCATCGACGGCCTGTCCTCCGACACGGACCTGGCGGAGGCGACACAGGCACTGGCCTCCGAGGTCTCCCGGCACTGGCAGCTGCCCGGCGCCCCCGAAGTGCGCCTGCTGCCGCGCGAGTTCCCGGCGGCCCAGCTGCCCCCGGGCGACCGGTTCCCGAACCGGGGCATCTCCTTCGGCCTCGACGAGGACAACCTGGAGCCGGTGTTCGTCGACTTCGAGCAGGACCCGTTCTTCCTCATCTTCGGCGAGAGCGAGTCCGGCAAGTCCAACCTGCTGAAGCTGCTCATCAAGCGCCTCACCGAGCGCTACGACGGCAACAGCTGCAAGCTGTTCGTCATCGACAACCGCCGTTCCCTGCTGGGGGTGACTCCCACCTCTCACCTGGCGGAGTACATCCCCATGTCCAACCAGATGCAGCACCACATGGACGCGCTCAAGGACCTGATGGAGCGCCGCACCCCCACGGCGGACGTCACCGCGGAGCAGCTGCGCGACCGCAGCTGGTGGCGCGGACCCACGGTGTACGTGATCATCGACGACTACGACCTCGTCTCCACCTCCAGCGGCAACCCGCTGGCGGGCCTGACCGAGCTGCTCCCCTTCGCCCGCGACGTCGGCGTCCGCTTCATCCTCGCCCGCTCCAGCGCGGGCGCGGGCCGCTCCGGCTACGAGTCCTTCATGCAGCGCATCAAGGAACTCGGCGCCCAGGGTGTGGTCCTGGCCGGTGACCCGAACGAGGGGGACCTGCTGGGCAACGTGCGGCCGCGGCCGATGCCGGCGGGGCGGGGTGTGTTCGTCTCTCGGAAGCGGGGGAAGCCGTTGATTCAGGTGGGGTTGGTGGAGGACGGGAACGTGTGATCTCCGTCTGACACAGGCATTCGGGGCCGTGACCGCTTGGCGGTCACGGCCCCGGTTCGTCTGCCGACGGGGATCGCCCCTCGAGGTCGTCAGAAGATGGGCACTGCGCAGAGCAGGTCGCCGTTCCTGACGAAGACCCTGTTGCCGCCCACCGCGAGCCCATGCTGTTCGGCTTCGGGCAGTTCGTAGGTCCATCCGTCCTCCCCCTCATCGACGGACAAGGCCGCCACTTCGGTCTGGAAGGAGTGGTCGATCACCACTACCCCCGAGCCCTGCGGGAGCAGGTAACTGTCACTGCTGCCACCGACGTTCTGGAAATCCCAGAGCGGCTTGCCACTGCCAGCGGCAAGCCGCTCCGGAAACGCCCCACCGACCGAGTACACGGACGAGCCGAAGACACTCACCGGGCCCCATTCCGCGGGCTTTCTGTACATGTCCTTGGTCGTGCGGGTCCAGATCTTCTTGCCGTCGGTGATCCTCAGCGCGGACAGTGCCTTGCCGTTGACGTACACGACCCCGTTGTGCGCGGCCGGACCCAGTGAGACGTTCTTCCCCTGGTCACGCAGTTCCCAGACGAAGCTGCCGTCGTCGGTCGCCATGGCCAATACATGGCCGTCGTTCGTCACGAGCACCAGACGTCCACTGTCGAGAGCCGTCTTCACCGTGATCCTGCCGCGGTAGCGCGCCGGGATCTGGGCCGTCCAGCGGATCCGGGCGTCGGAGCGTCCCACGCTGCGCAGCCGGTGATCAGCGGTCATGACGTAGACCGCGTCGTCGTCCGCGGCGAGGAGAGCTTTCGCGTCGGCTGCCGCCGTCCACTTCGCCACGCCGGTGGAGGGAACGTACGTACGCAGTACTCCCTTGGCGTCCAGAGCCACGATCAGCCGGTCGGAGAGTGACAGGTAGTGGCCGGGCCCCACGTCTTCCGTCTTCCAGCGCAGCTTCCCGTCCACGACGTTGTACGCGGCGAGACCGCCGTAGAGCCCGATGACGACCACGTCCCTCACGGGCAGGGGAGCGCGCGAGGCCTCGTCCACCGCTACGTCGACACTCCACAGCGCTTTCGGGGACTCCCCGACGATGTAGTCACCGTCGTCAGCCGAGAGCAGTCGTGCCTTCGGTGTCGTCACGGCGGCCGGGATGTCGAACGGATCGTCCTTCTTTTCCTGCTGCCCCGGCCGGCGAAGCAGCCACCAGCCCGTGGTACCGCCCCCTGCCACGAGCACGGTGCCGCCGGCCGCGAAGCCGGTGAGCAGCCGCCGCCTGGTCACGGTCGTGGCCGTACCCGTCGTGGGCGGCGCGGTGAGTTCTCGTATCCGGCGTTCTCGTTCCTGGATGTCCTCCGCCACCGGGCCCCGTCTCCACACCCGATCACCGTTCTTCGGCGCGGCGAAAGCGGTGGCGACCTGCCCCGGGGCGGGCCGTTGAGTGCTGTCCTTGGCCAGGCACGGAGCGATGAGCGTGTGCAGGTGAGGAGGCAGTCCGTCCCAACGCGGCTCACCATGAACGACCTCGTACTGTACGGCTGCCACATGCGTCCCCTCGAACGCGCGACGGCCGGTGGCCGCGTACACGAGGACGGCACCCAGCGAGAACAGGTCGGCCGCGGGAGTCACTCTTCGTCCGAGCACCTGCTCAGGGGCGCCGTACCCGGGCGTGACAGGGATCTGTCCGGTCGTGGTGAGCGTGAGCCCGTGCTCCGGGCGGGCGATGCCGAAGTCGATGACCCTCGGACCGGCCGACGTCAGCACGATGTTCTGCGGCTTGAGGTCGCGGTGGACGAATCCCGCAGCATGGATGTCCGTCAGGGTCCGCGCGATCGATGTGGCCAGGACACGGAGGGCCGCTTCACCGAGCGGCCCGTGTCTTTCGACCGCTTCCTCCAGAGTCGGCCCGGCAAGGAACTCCGTGGCGATCCAGGGGCGGCCTCCCTCGGTCTGCGCGCCCAGTACGGCGGCGACTCCCGGGCTCCTTACCGCCCGGGCCGCGAGTGCCTCACGTACGAAGCGCTGCCCGAGTCCCGAGTCGTGGGCGAGTTCGGGGCGCAGCACCTTCACCGCGGCGACGGTCCCGGCGCCGTCCTGACCGACGTAGACCTTGCCCATGCCGCCTTCGCCCAGCACTCCGAGCAGGCGGTAGGGACCGAGCCGGATGGGGTCGCCCGTGCCCAGGGGTTTCATCGCTGACTGCCTTCTGGTCCGTTCATCAAGAGCCGTTCACCCAAGCGGGAAGGCGGCGAGGAAGTGGCCGCCGAGAGCAATGGTGACCTTGGCCTTCTCGTGGGCGACGAAACGGTCGCCGGTGGTCTTGTAGGAGTCGGCCGGCGTGTGGTAGGCGAGATCGACAGCCCAGAGCGCCGAAGATCGTTTGCTGTACGCGTAGTCGGTGCCGATGACGGGCGCCGCGTTCAGATCGGCTTTCGCTCCACCGTTTCCCTGTTCCTCCCACAGTGCCCGTCCGCTGTCGGAATCGAAGGCGACGAGGCCGTGCCCCTTCTCGACGGCGTACACCACACCGTCCTTGACCGCCGGAAGACCGTAAGTGCGGCCGGGGCGCGCCGTGGTGGAGTCCCACACCTGAGTACCGTCGCTCAGCCGGAGGGCACGCAATCGACCGGAACCCACATAGAGATTCCGGGAGTCGGTCGCCAGCGGCCGCTGCACACGGTCCGGTACCACGCCGTCGAAAGGCCTGTCCCAGCGGACCGTCCCGGTACGGGTGTCGCGCGCGACGATACGGACCTTGCCCGCGTTGGTCTCCTGCAGGCCGACCAGGATGTCGCCCACGACTCGGGCCGAGAGGAAGTGCAGGCGCTCGGACTTGTCGGGTCGTGCCGGCAGTGGCTTGGTCCACAGTCTCTTTCCCGTGCTGATGTCGACGGCGAAGAGGGACCAGGACTGGGACGCGAGGAAGTAGGTGTCGTACTTGCCCCGACCGGCCACCGCGTAGACGACACCGTCGGCCGTGCACAGCACCTGGTTGTAGGAGATGCCCCCGTTGAAGTCGGTGAACTGGGCGAACGGCTCGGCCGCCTTGCCCGAGACGAGGCTGACGGACACGAGGTCCAAGGGAAAACCGCCCGGCTTTCCGGCATTCTGCTGCGAGCCTTCCGGCTCCACCATCCGGACGAGTTGTTCACCGTCCGTCGCGATCTGCCAGTGGCTTTCCATCAGGTCCGACGTCCACGCGATCCTTCCGCTCGCGGCGTCGATTCCGCCCAGCCCTTGACCGGCCACCAACGTGACCAGGCCACCCACAGCGAGCGGCAGTACGGCCGGAACGGTCCCCCACGGGGAATCGGCAACCTGGAGCTGCCAGATCGAGTCGAGCTGCTTCTTCGGCACCTGGCTGTTGCTCGGACCGACGGCGGGCGAGACCTGACTGCCCGAGCCGGACTCGCGGTTCCAGGCCCAGGCACCCGCTCCCGCGGCGGCTGTGCCGAGAACCAGGCCACTGGCCGCCAGCAGCATCCGGCGACGCGGTATCCGCGCGATCGGCGCGGTGGGCGTTTCCGCGGGTTGGTCGGGCGGGGCGGAAAGTCGTTCAGGCGTGGTCAGCCAGACCTCGGCGGACCGACGAGCGATGTCCGCGAGCAACACCGCGGGGACATGATCCGCGAACTCACCTGTTCCGTCATGGAGTTGAGCGGCAAGCTGCGCCGTGGTCGGCCGCCGGAACGGGTTCTTGTCCAGGCACGGGCCGAGGATGGGGACCAGAGACGCGGGAACACCCCTCAGGTCGGGATCGCCGTAACGGACCCGGTAGAGAAGATCCGCGGTCTGTCCGTGACCGAAGGGGGCATGACCGCCGACCGCGAAGACGAGCACCCCGGCAAGCGCGAACACGTCTCCCGCAGAGGTGTGCTCTTCTCCCCCGGCCTGCTCGGGCGACATGAAGGCGGGTGTGCCGACCGCGGCGCCGATCCTGGTGAGGTGCTCGTCACCGATCGCTCGTGCGATGCCGAAGTCGATCACCTTCGGGCCGTAGGCCGTGACCAGGATGTTGGACGGCTTGAGATCCCGGTGCACCACATCGGAGCTGTGCAGTTGGCCGAGCGCTCCGCACAGGGCCGCCCCGAGGGCGCGTACGGAGGCTTCGGGCAGCGGTCCGGCGAGTCGGACCGCTTCGTCGAGGGGCGGTCCGAGCACGTACTCGGTGGCGATCCAGGGGACGTCCGCCTGTGTGTCCGCATCGAGGACCTCGGCTCCGTGTCGCTTTCCGATAACCCTGGCCGCGTCGGCCTCCAGCCGGAACCTGGTGCGGGAACCGGGGTCCGCCGCGAGAGAGGCGTGCATCGTCTTGACGGCGACGGTACGACCGCCGGCGGAACGGGCCAGGTAGACGGTTCCCATTCCGCCGCTGCCGAGGCGGACGATCGGGCGGTACGAGCCGAACTCGTACGGGTCGTCATGAGTGAGGGGAGTTGGCATCCAGGCGTCGTCAGTTCTGGCGGAAGGCGGGCGTGGGGGTCACGGCGGAGCGTTGAATGTCCGTGGCGAGCAGGGCGGCCGACTGGTGGGCGATGGCGGCGATCACACGGTTCGGCAGCCAGCCCGGGCGGAGGAGCGCGGCGGACCTGGCCTCGCTCCCGGACCCGGTCGGCTCCTGGTCATCGGCGGCGAAGGTGTTCAGCAGTTCCGCCACCTGTGGTCGGTTCGCCGGGTCACGTGACAGGCAGCGGCCGACGACCACCCGTATCCCGGACGGGAGTTCCTCGCTTTCAGGGGTCGTGTGACCCGTCGCGGCGTAGGCCAGGGTCGCACCGAGCGCGTACACATCACCGAGGGGACGCGGGTGTCCGCCGGCTGCCTGCTCCGGCGGCAGACTGCCGGGCTCAAGTCCTGGGAGGCCGGAGCGTGGCGTGCCGTCCGGTGCCGCGGTACGCACGGCCCCGAAACAGCTGAGGCGCGGGCCGTCGGCGGTGAGCAGCACGGCGGCCGGTGATACCCCGGCGAACACCAACCCCTGCGCGTGCACGACGGCCAGCGTCTCGGCGAGAGCGGCCCCGAGGGCACACACGGTCCGCTCGGACAGCGGGCCACCATTGACTGCGAGCGCGGTGGGCAGCGGCAGAGCGGGCTGGTAGGGCCGTGCGTGCCAGGCAGCCTCCCCCGGTGCGGCACAGGCGACCGCGGGTGCCGCGAACGGCCCGAGGAGATAACGCGAGGCACTGGCCTCCGCCATGAAGCGATGAGGGGCGGTGCCTCGAAGCGGAACGCTGAGCAGGACCGTGTGCTCACCGTCTTCGCTGCGGGCGATGTAGCGCCGCTCCGGCACCGGGATGTGTGTGTGAGGAGTGTCCAACGCGGTGATCAGTACATACGGGCCGATCCGACGCGAAGCCGCGGCACCGCTCTGGGCCCGACCGTTTGCAGCGCCTGTCGCGTGCACGTGATTCCCAGTCCTTGTCCCTACGCCGTCCAAGTCCGCGGAGTTGATCCGATCCGCGTGCTCGGACAGCGGCAGGGTGGGCGCCTCCCGCGCGCGCCCACCCTGAGAATTCCGCTGTGGCCTGCTTCCTACTGGAAGTAGCTGGCCGCCTTCTTGTCACCCTGCATGTAGGTACCGCCGGACGTCGCGACGACGTGGCCGATGCCCGTGAGCGCCTGGTGGATGTCGTTGGCTTCCTTGTCCCAGCGGTGCAGCTTCTCGTTGAAGGTGCCCTGAGCCTCACCCTCCCAGTACTGGAGGCTGCTCACGACCAGCTTCTTGAGCTCCTGGAGGTCCTGCTCCAGCGTGCTCGCCTCGTTACCGATCTTCGTGGCCGCGAAGTCGAGACCGTCATAAGTGACTTGCAGACCATCGGCGTTGTTCGCCATTCCCTCTTACCTCGTCTCGCTGGGTGTGCGTGGTGGGTGCCGGAGCCGGCTGCCCGGCGAAGTCTGTCCGCCCGCTCGGCTCAGTAGGAGCTGAGGGAGGACGGCGGGACGGTGGAAGCGCCGTCCTGGATGTCGATCTTGTTGACCGCCGCGCGGACCTCGTCTTCCTTGCTGTCCTTGATGTTGCGCGTCTGGGTCATCGCCTCGATGACATCGCTGAGGATGTTGCCGATGTTCTGCAGCGACTGGTTGATCTCGGCCTGCTTCTTGTCGAAGGCGGCACGGCCGATGCCCTGCCACTGACCCTCGAGGCCGTCGATGACGCCCTGAAGGTTGTGCACGCGCTTCCGGATGCTCTCGTACTTCTCGAACATCTGCTTCTGAAGCTGGACTACTGCGGCATCTTCGAGCTTCTGCTGCCCGCTTGCCATGGTCAGCCCTGCCTTTCCTGAGTCTGGTGTTGCTGTGGTTGTTTCGGTTCACCGCCACGCTTGTGGCTTCGCAACGGTGAACACGTACTGCAGGCCCTGACCGACGAGCACAGGGCTTGAGCGGCTGACAGTCGTCACCTGGCGCGACGCGCGCGCGTGACGGCCACTCCGGCACCACCGATCACGATGACCGCGGCTGCCGCTCCGAGCGTGATCCAGAGGGTGTTGTCGTCACTGGAGGATTCTGCGGTTGATCCTGCCGCTGACGTTCCACCGGTAGAACCCTTTTCCTGGCCTTGTGACGCGGCTGGTGCAGAAGGGGCGGTGGAGGACGAGGACGAGGAGGATTTCGCCAGCAGGTCTCCGCCGTTGTCCTTCGCAAGCGGGTCGACATTCGCCGCCCCCGCGTCGTACTTGGCGTCCGTGAGGACGAGACGGGGCCGAATGAATCCATAGCCGGAGTACTTGTTCGGCTCGTCTTCCGGCCAGGAACGGCCAGCCGTGTCGATCAAGGACCGGGTGACCTGATTGACCGTCCAGTCGGGGTGGGCAGACCAGATGAGTGCCGCAGCGGCAGATGTGACGGCGGAAGCGGCACTGGTGCCTTGGTTGCCTACGCAGTACGAACGGAAGCTGGTGTCACACCAGCCCGGCAGGCCCTCACCCGGCGCGGCCAGATCGACGTAGTCCCCGTAAGAGGAGGTTTTCGACACCGTCAATGACTCATCGGCCGCCGCGACACCAAGAACGTAGGGGTAGGCAGCAGGGTAACCAATGTTCCCCTTGTTCTCACCTTGGTTACCCACCGCAGCGACCAGGAGCTTGCCTTTGGAGGCCGCGTACTTGACGGCTGATTCGATGTCAGGATTGATCGTTGGTGAGCCGAACGACATATTGATGATCTTTGCGTCGGTATCAGCCGCCGCCCTGATCGCGTCTGCGGGCTCGGGTGTCTTCTGCTTCTCTGCCGCGGAGCCCTTGAAATCGTCAAACTCGACGCGGTAGGGCACGATCTTCGCCCCTGGCGCCAGTCCCTTGATGCCGCCCCCTGATCCGGTACCCGCGATCAGCTCGGCGATCGTCGTTCCGTGGCCGTCATAGTCATCAGTCGCACGGTAAGCGACGGCCTTCGGAACGTCGCTCGTCAGCACCTGGCCCTTGAGGGACGCGGTACTCGCGTTCACTCCGCTGTCGATGACAGCAACTTTGACCCCCTCACCGGTGCTCACCTTCCACATCTGGTCGGCCTTCATTAGGTTCAAGTACCACTGCTGCGACTGAGCATCAACGGCAGCGGCACTCGGGGCGAACCCCACGCTCACGGCGGCCAGAGCGCCGACGACCACGCCAGCAGCATGCGCTCGTCTCCCAAGGCGCGTCCTGAGAAACGCAGACCGCTCGCCTCGTCGGCTGATCTCTGACTTCATCGTGTTCCGTGTCCTCGCTCGCGCTCAGTTGACGACCGGCGGCACATCGCGCCGGGGCTTGTTGGGCAGGTGAGTCTCCTGGTCTTCGACCAGGTAGTCGGGACGCTGCGTCGCCTGCGTGTCGTCGTCACCCGGCTTTTCGTTCTTGCCGGCACCGCGAACGAGACCAGCACCACCACGCGTCATGCCGTTGCGCTCTGCTCCGGCAGCGGAGTGGCGTCCGGTCGCCCGGCCGGTCACAGGGTCGCTCCCCCCAGCACCGGTGCGGGGAGCGGTCGCACCGGAGCCGGGCCTCGCGGTGGGCTCAGGCACGCCGAAGACCCCGCGCTGACCGGGGCGACCGGTCGCGGGCCGGGAGTTGGCCGCTCCGTCACCACCGACGACCGTGCCACGAGGAATTCTCGAGCCGCCCCGCGCCGAAGCGTCACCGGTGGTGGGGCGGCCTCCGACCACTCCGTTGGACCGACCGGCGCCGGTCGTCGGTGCGGTGTCGGTCCGCGGCGACGCCGTGCCGCCGGCACGCGGAGTTCCACCACTGATCCCACGGCCCATCTGGGACGACTGCGATCCGGAAACCGGCGCCTTGCCGGCCGCCTGCCCCGTCGACGTGGAGCGCCCCATCTGGTTCATGGGGCCCTGTCCTGCAGTACGCCCGACGCCCTGATTGTTCACGTTCGGCGTACTGGGTCGTCCCTGACCGGTCGCCGACGGGTTACGAAGACCCGCCGTTCCGCCCAGATTCCGGCCCTGAGTACCAGGGGGCATCGGTGTCCCGAGCCCGCTCTCGAAGGTGTGCGGCTGACCGCCACCAGGGACAGGAGTGCCCATTGTCGGAGGAGTGGGCCCCGTCACCGGAGTTGTGTTCGGGAGCAGCGTGTTGACGCTGTCGATGTTCGTACCGACAGAGACATCAGGGCGCTTGGCATTCCCCGTCACCTCACGGGGCGGTACGTCACTTGTGTCGTGAACCCCAACCCGTTCGGCCTGAGTATCCGTTCCGGCCCGACCGACAGCGCCGGTCGTTCCCGAGTCTCCGGAGCCGGTTCTTCCAGCCTCACCAACGCTGTAGCGCGCCGCCTTCGGCTTGGGTACGGCCACGTTCTTCTCAGGCTTGAACGTCGGCTGCTTGGCAGGCAGCGCTGACAGCACCTCAGTGGACACCGCGTAGTACGACGACAACCGATTCATCTGGTTGATCGCCTCTTGGCGGTCCTTCTCCACTGCGACAGCAGCGGCGTACTCCTCCTTGTTCGCGGCCTTTTCCGCCTCCGTGAACTGGTTGGGCCGCTTCTGGTTCGATCGCGTGTCCCGGGCAGGCATGGCGCCACGAACCGCCGCGAGACCTACGGCCGCAGCGGTGATCTGATCTCCTGCCGAGCCGGCGTAATCACTCAGGTACTGCGTGTTCTCGACGAGTGAGGTGCCCCAGCTCCGCAGAGCCTCACCGGACTCGCCCACCCAGTGGATCTTGGCCAGCCGGCCGTTGAGTCCGTCGGCTGCTTCCTTGATGGCATCGCGGGCGTCCCAAAGGGCCTTGCCGCTCGATTCAAGGTCTTCCGGGTCGGTCTGCTGAACCAGATCGATCATCGCGTTGAGGTCGAGATCCAGGCCGTCGAAGTCCGTCCGCGCCGCGATGGCCTGCCCGACAGGGGTGGCCACCAGCGCTCCGTGGACGATCCGGCTGAACAACCCACCGCTCTGCGTACGGTCTTCGACGCCTCGGACGGTGTCGGTGAAGGAGTTCTGCCTGGAAACGCGGTCCAGGTCCCCTTTGTGCTGCTCGTCAGCCATCGTCACCCCTTCAGTCCGCCGCGATCACCGTCAGAACGCTTACGACCGTCCTTCACGTCCTCGATCTGGCTGATCTGAGTCTGAATCGCCCAGAAGCGCTGCCGCTGTTCCTCTTCGAGATTGTCGAACCCGTGAGCGGCGCCCTGCACAGCGATACCCATGGCCTCGATCTGCAGATGCAGAGACTTGGACAGAGTGGTGAGCTCCTTGTGCACCCGGTCGTACTGGCCGTACAGACCGTCCGCCTCATGGAGCACACCTCCGGCCGACGCCAGAGACGTACGCCGGATCGTCTGAGACCCGACCTTCGTCGAGCTACCGGCCGAAGCCTCAAGATTGCGAAGGATCTCGTCCACCTGATCCACGAACTTGGCCAGCGCTTCCCGACTGAGCTCGATGTCCGTCTTGCCCGACGACACGACGCCCCTCCCCGTTTCCCCGTACGCGCATCCGCCGCAACCGCATCCCGGCAACCATCCAGTCGCCACACGATCGCAAAGCAGGTCACGTCTCACAACGCTTTTACCACTGTAGTCAACCTGTACAGCAGGTCCAACAGCGGTGTGTGTTAACTCGGTTACGAGCGCGCGGCCGATAGCACACTTTGCCCGACTTGCCGGTTTGCTGCGAACGGAGGCGCCGACATCCGCACGACGCACACAAGTGGCGCTCGCTCCATCATCAGCGCCACCACGCCCCACCACATCCCCCCACTTGCCACCTTCATCAAACTTCTACAGGTGTCCTTCGCACCTGTGTCGTTCGCACCCCTTGAGCCACCGCTGCGCACCGCAGAGGGCCCCTCTCCTCGGTCCTTGAACTGGCGTTCAGTCGGGACAGCGCTCCCCAAGCAGGGCGAGTCGGCAAGCAGTGCGGGCTTGGTGACAATCCACGCAGACCGGTCATGATCAAGACTCTTCGCGCACCGCGTTGCTAACTTGATTGCCCATCTCAACATCGACGCGCAACATCTGCTCGATGCGAGGATCGGTCGTCGCGTTCATGGGGGAAGGGGCCCGCAGTGGCATGGGACGAGTGGGAGCAGCTCAAGGCCGAAGCGGCCGATCGCCAATCGACGCACATGCAGCTCAACCAGCTCGACCCCGGTGACGGCGGAGGCTATACGCAGCCGAGCAGCTACGGCGATCTGAAGGTCGAGAACGCGAGCCTCACCAAGATCGGCAAGTCTGCGCACGACCTCTACAACCAGCTGTGGGACAAAGCTCGGGTAGCTGTCGCCCCGAGCGACTCCGCTGCTTCCGACCTGTCCAAGCAGGGTTTCGACCTCGGTGGCGGACTCCAGCACGTCTCGAACCGTTGGGACGAGCAACTCAAGTCCTTGATGGACGCCTGCGCGCAGATCTCCAACCACCTTCAGGTCACCAAGAAGCTGCACGCCGGTGATGAGAACTTCATCGCGCGGCAGATGAGCAGCATCGACCTACTGGACAGCGGCTTCGATGAGCGGGTCGGGCAGCCTGGCAAGGAGAATCCCGTCTACGGGACGAAGGACAAGAAAAAGGAGTAGTGGCAGTCGGGCAACGCGACACTGTCACCCGCAGCAACAGCGGGCGGGTTTCCACTCCACACGAGGAAACCTCAACCACTCTCCGACCTCAGGGACACAGCCCATGGACCTCAGCGCTCTCCACCACGCCAACTTCAAGCTGCTCGACGATGCCGTCACCGAGTGGTCGACCCTTGTAAGGCACCTTGATCAGCTGCAGAAGGACGCAGAGAACGAGCTGCACCAAGCCGCCAACAAGGCGGCCTGGACAGGGGTGAACGCCCAAGTCAGCAAAGAGTTCATCGGCAAGACGGCCGAAGAGTTCACCGACGCGCACACACAGGCCAAGACCATCCACGGGATCCTCGCCGATGTATGCGGTGAGCTGAAGGGCTACCAACAGCAACTCGTCGACGCCATCGAAGGCGGTCGGAAGAAGAACCTCAGAGTCATCGGTTATGACGGCGGTTTCACGGTCACCACGGATGCCCCTCCAGAGGGCCGCGCCCAGGAGGACCAGGAAAACAAGGCTGACATCACAGCCTTGAGAGACGAGATCCAGAGGATTCTGGACAAAGCCACCGAGAGCGACAGCTCCGCCAACAAGGTTCTCAAGGCCATTGCCGATCAAAGCCAGCTCGGCTTCTCGGATGCCAGCTACACGAACCGCGACGAGGCCAGCGAGGCCATCGCCCAAGCCGAGGAACTGGCCAAGCTGGCGAGTAAAAATCCTGAGGACCTGACCGTCGAGGAATTCGACCGACTCAACGCCGGACTCAAGCAGTACGCCAACGATGACCTGTTCGCCGAGACGTTCGCCACGACACTCGGGCCACAGAAGACATTGGAGTTCTGGACAGGGATCAATGATCCCAACCGGGGAAACTACGAACTCGGGCAGAGGCGTCTCGATCAGTTCGACGACCTGCAGCGCAATCTGGGAATGACTCTGGCCAACGCCACACAGAGCGATTCACTGACAATGACCGAGTGGAAGCGCACGATGATCGACATCGGCGACAAACCACTCTATAGCAACAGTAGCGGGCTCATGGGATTCCAGGTCATGAGCAACCTGATGCGGACCGGTGACTACGACGATCAGTTCCTGAAAGACTACGGAACTCAGCTCATGGCAACTGAGCGCAAGCTAACCGGCAACGGCGAACATGCCAACACTGCATGGCAGCACATGGGAATGACTCCCTGGCTCAACCGAATCGGAGAGGATAGCGGCTCCGACCCCCTCACAGGCTACTTGAAGGGCCTGTCGAACAGTCCCGACGCAGCAACGGAATTTTTCAACCAACAGTACATCTCGAAGGATGACCCGGACAACCCCTTCGAGCGAGACACGGACGGTGACGGAAAAAACGGCAAGGTTTCGCTGTCGAATTTCCAGTATCTGTTTGAGGAACGCGATTGGCCCCAGGAGACAGACTCGAAGGGCGACGATCTCCACACCGGGAAGAACAATCTCGCTCTGGCGCTGGAGGCTGCCACCACCGGGCATCCTGCCGGTGAGCTCTTCACACCTGACACACCTGCCCACAATGAAGGCCAGACCCAACTTTTCGAGAGCATCGTGTCCTCTATCGCGGACGACCCGGAACGCCTTACGGGTAGCGGCTACATGTCGGACAGCGTCGGACAGATCACTGCGGAATACCTTCCCGACATCAACCGCGCGATGACAGATGACGCCGACGAGGACACCAACAGGCTGTTTCCTGTGGCGGGGTCGTCTGCCTCCCTGAATCACCGGGACGTGACGGCGCTGCTTGTCACGATCGGGCAGAATCCGGAAGCCTATGCCGCTGTCGAGGTGGCGAACAAGTCCTATATGGCAAATCTGATGGATTACCACATGAATCCGGATCTGTCTGACGACAACCGCTATTCCAAGGACACTCAATTCGCGATCGAGCAGCTCGCTCATGGTTCCGGTGAGATCTCGGGCACACTTGCCATCGGACGACAGGAGGCAGTCGCCGGTCCGGCAGATGAGGATGACAAGGCCTACGACCATTCCGTCGCCCAATGGAAGAATGGCGTTTCCGGCACGATCGGGCTGGGCATCGGTGTCGGCGCCACTTTTATTGCGAGTCCGGTAGGCGGTGCAGTAGCCGGCGGAGCGGCGAGTACGGTCAGCAGCCTAGTCCTTGAGCAGCTCTTTCAAAATGCAGAAGGAAACGCCAAGGACAATGCAGGAGGGGAAATGGGAGAGAAGTGGGAGAACGGTCTCGACCAGAACGCCTCCTACACCGAAAAAGCTGCTGAGGACGCGGCCAAAGCACACAACCGCACCGACCTGGTCGACATGGGAATCGATGAGAAGGCCCGTGCGGCTGCACAGGAAGGTTTCAGAGACGCAGGCGTAAACGTCGAATACATGGCTCCGCACCTGAAGACCGACATTTAATTACCCCGCGAGAGGAACTCCCCATGTTCCGCCCCCGAATCACCACACAGGTACGGCTCGTCCGAGCCTCGGCTCCAGCTGCTGCCGCCTTGGCCGGCGCCTTGGTACTGACCGCGTGCTCGAACAGTGGCAGCGAGGAGAAGAACTACACCGTACCCAAGTCGCTGTGTGGTGTTCCCTCTGACCGCGAGCTTCTGGATCCCTTCCTACCCGGAGGCGATTCGATCACCGTGAAATCCTCGTCCCTCAACGGAGGCACGAAGCAGTGCGACGTGATGATCGACGGTGATGTCGCGGTGCGGGAGATCCAAACCTGGTGGAGTGATGGGGAGAGCACTGCGACTGTGGCGAAGGGCTACGACAAGACGGATGACGGCCAGCTCACCGATGATGGTCAGTACCTCTATGCGGGCACCGGGGGCGTGGGAAGGACAGCCGCATCATGCAAGTCCGCAAAGCACCCCGATCAAGATCTTTATGGCGTCATTCAGATCTTCACTCCCGATCGGGAGGATTCCGACGCAATGAAGGATCTGATCATTTCGTACGCCAAGGCCCTGGAAAATTCGAGTTCCTGTCGTTGAATCACTAAATGGGCAAGGCGAATATCCTGCTCAGGGCTGACCTGGCTGCTGACTCATTCACGGCAGTCGGTTGTTCTACTTCTGTGTGACACGCAAGCAGCAGCATCTCCGACTGCGACTCAACCCTCGATCTCAAGTTCCGAACGCTCCCGACAACTGACCCGACCCACTCGGAACCTTCACCGACCCTCCACTAGGCGAGGTAGTCGGATGACCGAGCCACAGGGCCGCTTCACGGCCTCACAGACGTAAGCCATAATCTGGGGCCATGGAGCAACTGGTAGGGATTCTGGTGAAGGTGCTTCTGTTCGCTTTCGTCGCGGGCATGTTCACCCTCGTCTTCGTGGTGTCCAGGCGTGGGCGGAAGCAGACGGAGCAGGTCAGGGACGAGTATGCGCAGCTTCGCCGGTTGGCTCCGGAACGTGGGTGGACGTACACGGCGCACACGCAGGGGCGGATCGACCAGTACTTCGGGGTCGGACCCTTCCCTCGCTCCGGTGGGAACCTGAGCGCGTTCCACTACACCACGGGTGAGTTCCGTGGCCGGTCGTTCACGTACTTCGAATACCGATACAACAACCCCATGTCGGGCGGTGAAGTCGCGGACCGCAAACAGCTCATCGTCGAATCGGTCTTCGTCGTCAAGGCGCCGGGCTCGGGGCCGAAGGCGGAGATCTATCGGCCGGGCAGGCTGGACGCGCTGATGGACCGGCGGACCAAGATCCAGCTGGGCGTGCCGGAGTTCGATGAGAAATTCTCCATCGCCACCACGGACGAGGCCGCTGTTCGGGACCTTCTGGGGGGTGACCTGGTGCCCTTCCTGCTCTCGGATCCGCGCGCGGAGGATTCCCCGGTCGCGCTGCGCGGCGACGACCTGTTCACTTGGTACACCGGCACGTTGTCCCCGCAGGCCGTCGACGAGCGGTTGAACTACCTGTGCGATGTGCTGGAGCGGATTCCGACGAGGGCCTGGACCGCCGCCTGAGAAAGTTCTTCAGCCCGCCACGAGCGCGTGAAAGTGCCCCTTGTCCCGGTGAACTTCCCTACCGGGACAAGGGGCACTCTGTCGTTCGGGCACCGTGCCGTACCGTTCGAGAACCCCTTACGCGGGGGTTTCGTCGGCCGGGCGTACCGTCCGCAGAAATTCCTGGAAGTCACCGATCACATCGCCGAGTTGGGTCGGCTTCGCGGTGAGGACGAGTTCGATGACGGCGCGCTTGGCCGGGTTCTTGACGTCCTCCATGCCGAGGTACACCTGGCTCTGGAGGAGTTCCAGGGGTTCGCCGCGCAGGGTGGTGGAGAGGCGGAGGTTCTGGACGACGCCAGGAGAGTCCGTCAGGCCGGGGATGTCCGGGGTCCCCACTTCGGACTTCTTGACGACCTCTACGGTCCCCGCCTCCTGCAGCCGCTGCACCGACTCGCCGGCGATGTCCCACATGGTGGCGCTGTCGTTGCGCATGCGGCCCGAGATGGTGATGTTCGCCGTGAACCCCTCGTCGATGGAGAGGGGATGGAGCGCGACGAAGGCGGCGCCGGGTGCTCCGACCTCGTCCGGCGGGGCGGCTTGCCAGCCGTCCGGCAGCGAGAACGAGATCTTGACCGGCAACGTGGTGGCCATCGTGAATCCACTTCCTTGATGAGCGTCAGCTCAGACTAGAACCAGCTGCCGACCGTGTCGTCCCAGGCATCTCCCACCGCGTCGGCCGCGTCGCCGACGGAGTCGACCACCTTGCCGGGATCGACGGTGACATCGAAGCCGACCTTGCCGCCGACGCCCAGGCCGACGCCGAGTTCGCCGCCGATGGTGAACTTGCCGTCCTTCATGCCCAGGTCGGCGTTGGCGGAGGCACCCACGCCCGCCCATGCCTCGCCGCTGACACCGGCACCGACGCCGGCGACGTCGGCGGAGACCGACCCGGTGGCCTTGGCTCCGGCGAAGGCCTCCGCGCCGGCGTGCAGACCGTCCTTGCCGACGCCGACGTTGGCCGCGGCTTCGGCGCCCACGAAGGCCTTCCCCTCGGCTCCGGCCGCGACGACGCCGTACTCCGCGGTGCCCTTCGCGGTGGCCTGTGCCAGATAGGCACTGCCCTGCGCGCCGGCCTGCAACCGCCCGTTCGTGATGCTCGCACCGACGGTGCCGTCCACGCCCAGCGCGGACGCGCCCAGGCTGCCCTTCATCCCGACACCGCCCACCGACCCCTCTTTGGCGACGCCGTCCGACCAGGCGCTGGCGCCGCCCGTCCACTCGGCGAGTTTGACGGTGGTGTTGGTCTTGCTGCCCGGGGCGGCCGGGTCCCCCTCCGCGCCCTGGGGCTTGTCCTTGACGAACCAGTTGCCGTTCTCGTCCTTGCCCCACTCCTTGTTCTTGTTCCAGCGGCCGTCGTCACCGCCGAGGAACTTCTGCTGTTCCTTCATCCACCGGGTCGAGTTGGTCTTGCCGGCGTTGTGGTCGGCGATCCACTTCTGGGTGTCGACGTACTGCCTGGCGTCGGCGAGCCAGCCAGGAGCGTCGGAGGCGCCACCCGAGAGGTTGTCGAGCTTCTTGGCCAATGACTTGGCCTCGGGGTCGAGTTGGGCGTGCGCGGCCTTCAGCGTGGCCTCCGCCGCGTCGTGATCGCCGGACTTCCACTGCTCGATCGCCGTCGTGGCCTGCTGCTGCGCCCAGCTCAGGGTGGAGGAGTACGAGGAGATGGCCGAGGCCGCGTCCGACATCGCGTCGGCGGCGAGATACCAGTTGCCTTTCTCCTTGGACAGGACGGGCCAGAAGGTGTCGCTGGCCTTACCGGTCCAACCCGAGATCTTCAGGTCACGCAGGCCGTCGCCGACTCCGTCGAATTTCTTCGACCAGCCGTTGAGGGTGGTGACGAGTTCGCCCAGTTTCTTGGTGTCGCCAGGGATGAGTTCCTTGGGGTCGGTTGTCGACCCCAGAGCGGCTCCCATGGATGCAAATCCCCCGTTTCTAGAACTAACTCAAGTCCGTCTTGACCGAATTCGCCGCGTCACGGATCGCTTCGTCCGTCGCGGTGAAGTCGTTGTTGGCCGAGTTCAGCCCCTCCGCCAGGGTCGCCGCGCAGTCGGCGAGGAAGCCGGCGCCCAGCTCCCATGTGGAGCAGAACGCCGTCAGCGCGTCGGCGGCCGACTGGTCCCCGAGTGCGCCGGCCTGACCGGCCGCGTCCTTCAGCTCCACCTTCTCGACCGGCGTGAGACATTCCAGGATGTCCGAAGCGCCCTTCTTGAGGACCTCCGGGCCTACTCCGAGATCGCCCACGGCGAGATCCCCCTTCTCGTTCGCTCAGCGCACACACGCACCACACATTGGCTGAAAGGCGTCTAACGCTAGCACCAAGATCGAGCCTCCCGGGACGGTCTCACCGGCCCCTCACGACTCCTGCAACTCAACTACTCAGGAAGCGGCGACGAGTGGCCCTGGCTGCCCGAGCAGGGCGACCGTCACTCACCGCCGATCAGTGATTTCCAGGCTGGAACAAATGCTTCGCGATGCCCATTCGTGGAGCACTCCGAAATCGCCGGTGAAGATTTTCCGTGGGCTGAACGAAGGCCTCATGGAGACTCTTCGGCGATATGCCCCCAACAACTCTGCCCAGTATGCTTCCGACGTCTTCTCGTCTTGATCACCAGGAATGGAGCCCTCATGGCCTCGGCCCGTTCGTCCGCAGCAACTTGGAGCCTCTCGGCGGTGGCTGTCGGGGCGCTGCTCGTCGGCTGCTCGGCCTCGGCCGACGTGGAGAAGAAGCTGTCCGCGGACAAGCTGGCGACGGAGGTCTCCGAGCAGCTCGCGGCGACGACCGGTCAGCCGAAGCCGGACATCAGCTGCCCGGAGGACCTGGAGGGGAAGGTCGGCACGACCACCCGGTGCAAGCTCACGGCGGGCGACGGCAGCACCCTGGGCGTGACGGTCACGGTCAAGTCCGTCGACGGAGACAAGATCAACTTCGACATCAAGGCCGACGACACGGCTTCCCCGGCTCCGAACTGAGCGCAGTCACCGCAGGCGCCCGCCTCGGCCTCGGCGTGCACATCACCGTGCCCTGTCGGCCTTCAGGCGGGCGTCAGCATGTTCCCGTGCGGCTCGACACCGCGAAGGTGTACTTCGGCTGCACCACCTTCGCCGCCTCGCCGGACAGTCCCGGCGCCACGGTCTCCACGTTCCCCGAGTGCGCGCGCCGGACGACGACGCAGTAGCTCCTGCCCGCTCCGTCGGCGGTGACGAGGTAGAAGGCCTGGTCGGAGCCCGTCGTGGAGGAGAGCGCGGCGTCCACACCGAAGCCGGGAGCGTCTCCGCCGCCGTGTTCCACGATCTCGTCCTTGAGTGTCGTCGCGTAGGCGTCGCCGTCGAAGTCGGCCGAGGCGTCCTCAAGCGGGTCGCCGTAGGTGAAGCTGCCGTCCAGGGAGGCCGTGGCGCCCTCGACTGCGCTGGTCAGCTCTTGGTCGCTCCATCGCGAGCCGTCGGAGACACCGAAGCCCTGGACGGCCGTGTAGACGCTGAAGCCGGCCATGGTCACCAAGAGAACGCGGGCCACCGTGAAGGCGGAGTCGGGCAGTTCCGTGGCCGAGGGGTTGATGCCGGCCCGCCAGGCGCGTACCCGGTCCGCCCTGACACAGGCCATGCCGAGGAGTACGGCCGCCAGGACCAGGAGGAGCACGTTCATCTCGGTCAGCATGTCCACCGGTTACCCGGCCACCGCGGCCGGCTCCGCGCGCCGAGCGTGCTCGCCGCCGTCACCGACGCGCTCCCAACCACCCCGTCACGCCCCTCCCCCCACCCGCGCCCGCCTCCGCCGAGCGTCCCGTACCGCCACCGCCGTGCCGCTCAGGCCGGCCACGGCGACGAGGCCGGCCACGACGACGTAGGTGGCCAGGCGGGTGTTGCGTTCCTCCGCGGTCTCGCCGAAGTGGAGGGGGGTGACGGACGGGGCCTCCGCTCTGGTCACGCCGTTCTCGGGGCGGGGGGACTCGACGGGGTGTTCGGGGTCGACGTTCGTGAGTGCCTTGACGGGGTCGACGACGCCCCAGCCGACGAGGCGGTCGCGGCCGGGGATGGAGCGTTCCGCGGTCTGTTCGATCTGGGCGACGACCTGCTGGGCGGTCCAGTCGGGGTACTTGGACTTCAGGAGGGCCGCGACGCCCGCCACGTACGGGGCCGAGAAGCTGGTGCCGTTGTCGGAGCAGTGGCCGCCGAGGGGGACTGTGGAGATCATGTCGACACCTGGCGCGGCGACCCCCACGAAATCTCCCGACTGCGAGAAGGAGGCCCGCTCGTTGTTGCGGTCGGAGGCCGCGACCGCCAGGACGCCCTTGTACGACGCCGGGTAGGTGATCTGGACCTTGCCGCCCAGGCCGTCGTTGCCGGCCGAGGCGACGACCACGACCTTGCGGGCGAGGGCCTCCTCGACGGCCAGTTCGAGGTCCGAGTTGGGCTTGAGGGCGTTGGCGGTGTCCTGGGAGATGTTGATGACCTCGGCGCCCTCCTGGACCGCGTGGCGGATCGCCGCGGCCAGGGTGTCCGCCGTTCCGTCGCCCTCGGCGTTGTTCTGCTTGATGGGGATGATCTTCGCGTCCGGGGCCAGGCCCACGAAGCCGGTGCCCTTGACGGGGCGGGCCGCGATGATGCCGGCCACGCGCGTGCCGTGGCCGACGCTGTCGTCGGTGCCCTTGCTGCTGCCGCGTTCGATCTTCTCGCCCTTGGAGTTCTTCGCGGGGAGGTTGTTCAACCCCTTGGAGGCGTCCACGGCCTTGGTGAGCTGGGAGTTCTTGATGTCGACCCCGGTGTCGATGACGGCCACGTCGACACCCTTGCCGGTCGAGACCGCCCACAGCGCGTCGAGGTTGACGCGCTGGAGGGCCCAGGGGCGGCCCGCGTACTTCTTCGCGGGGAAGGTGCACTGCCCGTCGTCCGCGTGGGCCGCCGGGGCGGAGAGGCCGACCACCGAGGCGCTCGCCACGACCGCGGTGGCGGCGGCCAGGGCCGCCGTCCTCCTGCCCCGTCCCCGGACCACCGATGTCCTCGCGTTCCCCATGGCTTCGCCGTTCAGCATGGCTTCGTTCTCCTCCATCCCGCGACTAGGAGCCCTGCGGCTGTCGTGCCGCCGACTCCGACAGGCGCGGGCCGGTCGGCAGGAACGTCGACCACTCCACGGGCACGGGCGAGGGGTTCACCTTCTCGTAACCGAGCCGGGTCTGGGCGATCTTGGCCTCCTGGAGCTCCTGCTCCCGCTGCTTGGCGGAGGTGCCGATGCCCTGATCGTCGGTGGCGCTGTCGCTGTTGGACTGCAGGGCGTAGCGCAGGCCGGTGTCGGTGACCAGGAAGACACCGCCGGCCGCGGTCTCCGTGCCCTGGAACTGGCGGTAGAGCTGGCCGGAGCCGGCCGTCACGTAGCCGCTGGAGGAGCCGGTGGGCAGCGTGGCGGGGAAGTCGGTGCCCACCCAGGTGGACAGGGTCGTCCGCCCCTTCGCGTCGCCCGTCGTGCCGACCGAGAGCAGGACGCTGCAGACGGTGTTGCGGCCGGAGGTGGCGCTGGAGCCGTCGTTGACCGTCTTCGGCTTGAGCAGCGGCCAGGTGTTCCCCGCCGTGTTGAAGGGCTTGCTGTCGACGATCGCTCCGGGACTCACCTGCTGGGCCTCACCGGCCTGGCCCACGGCGACCAGGTCCGCGCTGTTCAGCAGCAGGGTGGCGACGAACTCGGAGATCTCCGCCACGCCGCCCGGCTGCACCACGAAGTACTGCATCCGCGAGCCGATGGGGGCCCTGATGACCTCGCCGACCTTGTCGTACTGCTCCGGGAGGCCCGAGTCGGCCGGCGCTCCGGGCGTGCCCTCGACCGTCGGCATGGAGAGCGGGTCGCCCTTGTGCAGCGTGTCCAGCCACTCCTGGGAGACGCGCTGCGGCTTACGGCCCTGGGTGTCGAGAGCCCTCAGCAACTCGGTGTCGGAGGTGTCCCCGATCTCGTACGCCGTGCCCCGCGCGTCCACCACGTACTGCGTCTTCTCGTCCGGCCCGACCACGTACATCAGCTCGCCGCCGGTGAGCTTGTTCCTGCCCTCGGTCCGGCCGAACTCCTTCTGGGCGAAGACGAACGCCGCCTTCTGGATGGCGCGGCCGCCCTCACCGGGACGCTCGCACACCGCCCAGCGCTTGGCGGCCTCGGCCTCGTCGGCGGAGGGCAGGCGGTCGGGGGCGTACGGGATGCCGATGGTGGCGCCGTGCGGCGGGTTGCCGCTGTCCAGGACCTTCTCGTCGACCGTGATGACGTCGGACTTGCTGGGGTCCAGCAGGAGCTTGGCGGACGCCATGTTGAGGACCGGGTGGAGCTGCACCTGCTTGCCGGTCTTCAGCACCACGTACCGGGTGGTCGACTTGCTCGCCACGATGACGTGCTCCGCGGGCGTCTTCCAGCCCACGGGCGCCGCCGGTTTGAAGATGCCGATGCCTCCGAACACCAGAAGGATCACCAGGGCGACGACGACGCCGGGCCACAGCGCCTTCATCGGCTTGGGTGCGCCTTCCTCGGAGCCCGTCGGCGACGGACGCAGGAAGGATGCGAGCGTACGGCGCTTCGCGAAGGTGTAGGCGTTGAGTTCATCCCGCCGTGATGCCATCTGTGTCCGCTCTCTCCCCGTGCGGAGCCGTGGGGGACCTGTGAAGATCCGTCCCCCGTCCTCAGTTGCCTCTGCTGCCTCGGCTGTCAGAGCCGCCCCCTACTATGCCTGTTGCGTGACCGTGCTGGTGGCACGGGTAGGGTGCTCAGGCCTTCAAGGGGCCACAGCGCATGGAGTTTCGGGAGAGTTCGGGGGTTTTGGAGTGATGGCTTCCGCAACGCGGGCGCGGTCGCGATCGCAATCGCGGCCGCGATCGGGGGGCGCGCGCCGATCAGGTTCGCGCGGATCGTCTTCCTCTCAGCCGCCGAGGGCGGGCTCGGGAGCGGCTCCGGCCGGCTCCGCGTCCTACCGCGGGTCGGTCACGCCGCATCTGAAGTCGCGCTCGGGCCATGGCGGCTCGTTCGCGGTGCAGCGGCTGGTCATGCTCGAGGTGGCGGCCGCCGTCGTGGTGACCGGCTGGCTCATCGGCACGGTCGCGCTCGTTCCGGCGGGCGTCGTCGCCGCCGTGCTCGTGGTGCTCGCTCTGGTACGGCGCCGGGGGCTGTCCCTGCCCGAGTGGCTGGGCACCCTGCTGGCGCTGCGGGCGCGCACCCGCAAGGCCGCGAACACCCTGGTGCCGCCGGGCACCGACTCCGCCCTGGCGCCGGCCGTGGAGTGCGACCCGACCTTGCGGACGTACAGCTTCACCCGCGGCGACGACCGCGACCAGCGGCGGCCGGTGGGCATGGTGGGCGACGGCGGCTTCATCACCGCGGTGCTCCAGGTGGAGTCGGACGCGGGCGCGCTGCGCGCCGAGCGCAGCCGTCGGCCGCTGCCGCTCGCGCTCGTGCAGGACGCCCTGGAGGTCGACGGCATCCAGCTGGAGTCGGCGCAGGTCGTCGTGCACACCCAGCCCGCGCCCGCGCTGCACCTGCCCCAGCAGTCGGTCGTGGTGAGCAACTACGCGCCCCTGCAGGCCCAGGCGGGCTCCCCCGCGGTGCGCATCACCTGGATCGCGCTGAAGCTCGACCCGGAGCTGTGCCCGGAGGCGGTGGCCGCGCGCGGCGGCGGTCTGCGCGGCGCGCAGAAGTGCCTGGTGCGGGCGGCCGAGCACCTGTCCAGCCGGCTCACCGGCGCGGGCTTCCAGGCGAACCTCCTCACGGAGGAGGAGCTGACCTCCGCGATCGCCACCTCCGCGTGCGCCAACCCGATGGTGACCGCGCAGGCCGCGCCGATCGGCCCGGACGAGTCGCCGCAGCGGCGCACCGAGGAGTCCAGCCGCAGCTGGCGCTGCGACAACCGCCGGCACACCACCTACTGGGTGCGTCGCTGGCCCCAGCTGGGCACCTCGGGCACCTCCCTGGCGCAGCTGGTGGCACAGCTCACGGCCGTCCCCGCCCTGGCGACGACGTTCAGCCTGACCCTGGCCCGCGGTGGCCGGCAGGACGTGAACGTCACGGGCCACCTGCGCATCACCGGCCGCAGCAACCAGGAACTGACCAACGCGCGACGCGATCTGGAGCGTGCCGCGCGCGGGGCGAAGACCGGTCTCGCGCGGCTGGACCGTGAACAACTCCCCGGCGTCCTCGCCACCCTGCCGCTCGGAGGTGCCCGCTGATGTCCGTGACCTCGACCTCACCCGCCGCCCCCGGCTTCGGCGAGCGACTGCGCACCGGCTTCGGACTGATGGGCCCCCGCCACCAGCGGCACACCCTGCCCGTCGAGCAGGTGGGCGCGCTCACCCTGCCCATAGGGGACGACGGCGTGGTGGCGGGCGTCAACACCGAGGGCCAGCCGGCCGTCCTGGGCGTCAACCGCCCGACGCCGTACGACATCGTCCTCATCGGCGGCCTGTGGACGGCCCAGGTGCTGGCGCTGCGCGCGGCGGCGACGGGCGCGCGCGTGGCCGTGGAGACCGGCCGGGCCCAGGCCTGGATGCCGATGGTGCACGCCATGGGCGGCGGGCAGAACGGCCTTGCGGTGTACGACGTGGGCCGGGTGCCCCCGCAGGGCGCGTCCGCCGGTACGCCGGTGCTGGTGGTGCGGGACTGCGGTATGCGGCCGCCGCGCGGCCGTGTGGTGTCGGCGCCCTGGCAGTCCGTGCTCACACTGCTGCCGTATCTGAGCCCGGTCGCGCCGCGCCTGATGCGCCAGGCGCGGCTGGTGGGCGTCCAGCGGGTGTCGCCGGACGAGGCCACCGAGATCGCCCGCGTGATCGGACTGCCGCGCCCCGAGATGCAGTCCCTGCCCGGCCTGCAGGACGGCGTCACGCTGTGGTGCACGGACCGGGACCGGCAGTACGTGATGACCCAGGCCACGGACTCCGAGACGGGTCTGTTGGGCGTCGCGCGCCGCATGGACTGACGCGGGTACTGACGCGGGTCCGAAGGACGGGAACGGCGGGTGGTCCAGGCCGGGACACCATGTCCAACTTGGCGGGTTTTCGCAGGAATTCGCCTGCCTCCCCGGTGACCGCCGGGTGGGCGGGCCTGCCGGGGTCGTGGTTTTGGTGATTAGGCTGGGGCAGAGCACGTCGTGAGTACCCGCGAGCGGGTGGTGCGGGCGATGCGACAACAGGGCCCGGGGCCCAAGGGGGACAGCCCGGCGAATCGGACGACAGAAACGGTCGCCCCAGCACGGCTTGAGGGTGCTCGACCACACCAGGAGGAACTGTGAACAGCGATCGGGACGGGATCCGCGGGGGCTGGGACACACCCGACGACGACCAGTCCGACGCGGAGTCCGCCATCGAGTTGACGGGCGAGTTCACGATCGACTACGCGCCACCGGCCTGGTACACGCAGAACTCCTCGAACGCGGCTCCGGCGGCCCCGACACCGCCGCCCCCGGCGCCCTCCCCCGCCACGCCGCCTCCGCCGGTCGGACCTCCGGTCGCCGTGCCGGGCCAGCCGCCCGCCGGTTCCTACCAGCAGCCCTGGTCGACCCCTGCCGCCGGCACGCCCGCGCCGCAGGAGGAGGACGAGTCCGGCGACCTCGTCAGCGGCGCGACCATGCGGATCTCGTCCTCCGCCCTGAAGCGCGAGATCGCGGAGCGCGCCGCCGCGGAGGCCTCCGGCGACACCTCCCACGGCTCCTCCGGTGAGGACGCGGCCGAGGGCACCGTCCCTGCCGCCGCCGAACCGATCGCCGAGGCCGCCGAAACCGCCGAGGCCGGTGTCGACACCACGACGGAGGGCGACGACGCCCCGGAGCCCGTCGCCCCCGCGTCCGAGCCCGCCGCCGAGACCGGCACCACCGAGGAAGCCTCCGGTGACGAGCCCGACGGCCCGGAGATCACGGCGGAGGAGCCCGGCGCCGATCAGGAGACCGGCGACGCGACTCAGGAGTCGGAAGGCACCGACGACGCCGAGGGCGCCCAGACGCCGGACGCCTCGTCCCCCGTCGCCCCGTCCACCGACGGCTCGCCCGCGGCCCCGACTCAGGCGCCGGCAGCCACCCCGGACCCCCGCAGCACCGCGCCCGCCGTCGGCGAGCCCCAGAGCCCCGCACCCGCACCCGCACCCGCACCCGCACCCGCACCCGCACCGGACGCCACCGCCGCAGCCGCCGCGACCGCGCCCGCGGCCCAGCCCGCCTGGACTCCCCCGCCGGCTCCGCAGAGCGGCGTTCCGCCGCTGCCGCCGTCCTACCAGCCCGCGGCCCCCGCCCCGGCGGCCCAGTGGCCGGCGCAGCCTCAGCCGGACGCTCCCGCCCAGCCGAACCAGGCCCCGAACCCCCAGGGCGGCTACGGCTTCCCGCCGCCCCAGGCCCAGCCGCCGGCCCCCGCACCCGACGCCCAGGGCGGCTACGGCTTCCCGCACCCCGGCGCCCAGCCCGGCGCGCAACCGCCCGCCGCCCCGCAGCAGCCGTTCCATCCGCAGGCCCCGCAGCCCGCCCCGGCCGGCTGGAACCAGCCCCCGGCACCGGGCCAGCCCACGCCGCCCGCCCCGCCGGCCGGTTACGGCTTCCCCCAGCCCGGCAGCGAGCACGCCGCCGCGCCCGCGACCCCGCCCGCCCCTCCGGCCCCGCAGCAGGGCGGCTACGGCTTCCCACAGCCCCAGGCCCAGCCCCAGCCGCCGGCCCCCGCGCCGAACGCCCAGGGCGGCTACGGCTTCCCGCACCCCGGCCCCCAGCCCGGCGCGCAACCGCCCGCCGCCCCGCAGCCGTCGGGCTACGGCTTCCCCCAGCCCGCGCCGGGCGCCCCGAACCAGCCCAACCCCCAGACCCAGCAGGGCGGTTACGGCTTCCCCCAGGCCCAGCCGCCCGCACAGCAGGGCCAGCCGGGAACTCCGCACCAGCCCAACCCGGCGCACCCCGACGCGGCCCCGCCGAACGCCCCCCAGCCCCAGCAACAGCCGCACCCCGGACACCCGCCGGCCGCAGGCCCCGGCCAGGCCCCCGACGCCGCCGCCTGGCCGCAGGCCATGCAGCACGACCAGCGGCACGCGGCCAACCCCGGTGCCACACCGCTGGGTTACACCGCGGCCGTGGAGCTGTCCTCGGACCGGCTGATCAACAGCAAGAAGCAGAAGGCGAAGAGCAGCCGTCCGGTGGCCGGCGGCAAGTTCAAGCTGGGCGGCAAGAAGGAGGAGGCCGAGCGCCAGCGCAAGTTGGAGCTCATCCGCACACCGGTGCTGTCCTGCTACCGCATCGCCGTCATCAGCCTGAAGGGCGGCGTCGGCAAGACGACCACCACCACGGCCCTCGGCTCCACGCTCGCCATCGAGCGCCAGGACAAGATCCTCGCGATCGACGCCAACCCGGACGCCGGCACGCTCGGCCGCCGGGTGCGGCGCGAGACCGGCGCCACCATCCGTGACCTCGTCCAGGCGATCCCGTACCTCAACTCGTACATGGACATCCGGCGGTTCACCTCCCAGGCCCCCTCCGGCCTGGAGATCATCGCCAACGACGTCGACCCGGCCGTCTCGACGACCTTCAACGACGAGGACTACCGGCGCGCGATCGACGTGCTCGGCAACCAGTACCCGGTCATCCTGACCGACTCCGGTACGGGTCTGCTCTACAGCGCCATGCGCGGGGTGCTCGACCTCGCCGACCAGCTCATCATCATCTCCACGCCCTCCGTGGACGGTGCGAGCAGCGCCAGTACGACGCTGGACTGGCTGTCGGCGCACGGGTACGCCGACCTCGTCTCACGGTCCATCACCGTCATCTCCGGGGTCCGCGAGACCGGCAAGATGATCAAGGTCGAGGACATCGTGGCGCACTTCGAGACCCGGTGCCGGGGCGTGGTCGTCGTGCCCTTCGACGAGCACCTGTCCGCCGGTGCCGAGGTCGACCTCGACATGATGCGCCCGAAGGTCCGGGAGGCGTACTTCAACCTCGCGGCGATGGTCGCCGAGGACTTCGTGCGCCACCAGCAGATGCACGGCCTGTGGACCAACGAGGGCAGCAACCAGCCGCCCCCGCTCGCCGCCCCGCCGATGCCGGGCCAGCAGATGCCGGGCCAGCCGTACCCCGGCCAGGCCCCGGGCCAGCCGGCCCCGTACCCGCAGCAGCCCGGCCAGCCGGGTCAACCGGCCCCCGGACAGCCGTACGGCCAGCCCTACCCGCAGCCCGGTCAGCCGCCCGCCCAGCCCGGCCACCCCGGGCAGCCCGGCCCGCAGGGCCAGCCCTCAGCCGCCCCCGGGCAGCAGCCCCACCCGCAGCAGGGCCGGCCGCCGGCGGGCCCCCCGCAGCAGGGCTACGGCTACCCGCCCCAGGGCTACGGCTACCCGCAGCCGGGCCAGGCCCCGCCCCCGCCTCCCCCGCAGCAGTAACCGCACGTACACGAAAGGCGGCCGGTACCCCCAAGGGCACCGGCCGCCTTCGTCGTCGTAGAGAGGTCGTAGAGGTCGTAGAGGTCGTGGAAAGAACTACTCGGCCGAGCCCGCCGCCCCGACCAGCTCACGGCACCGCTTGACGTCCTCGCCGATCTGGACGAGCAGCGCGTCGAGCGTGTCGAACCTCGCCTGCCCGCGCACGAAGGCGAGGAAGTCGACGGCGACGTGCAGGCCGTACAGGTCGAGGCCGACGCGGTCGATGGCGTACGCCTCAACCGTGCGCTCGGTGCCGTCGAACTGCGGGTTGGTGCCGACGGAGATCGCGGCGGGCATGGCCTCGCCCTCGACGTGCAGCCAGCCGGCGTAGACGCCGTCGGCGGGGATGGCGGTGTGGGGCAGGGTCTCGACGTTGGCCGTCGGGAAGCCCATCTCGCGGCCTCGCTGGGCGCCGCGGACGACCACGCCCTCCACCCGGTGCGGGCGGCCCAGGATCTCGGCGGCGCCCTCGACGTCGCCCTCGGCGACCAGGCGCCGGGTCAGGGTCGAGGAGAAGGGTTCGCCGCCGCCCGCCTCGCCGGACACGTACAGGTCGACGACGTCGACCTCGAAGTCGTAGACCTTGCCCTGCTCGGCGAGGAACTCCACGTTCCCCGCGGCCTTGTGGCCGAAGCGGAAGTTGGGGCCCTCGACGACCGCCTTGGCGTGCAGCTTGTCGACCAGGACCTTGACGACGAAGTCGGCCGGGGACAGCTTCGAGAACTCCGTGGTGAAGGGGAGGATCAGGACCGCGTCCACGCCCTGCTCGGCCATCAGCTCGGCGCGCCGGTGGTGCGGGGCGAGCAGCGGCGGGTGGCTGCCGGGGCGGACGACCTCGCTGGGGTGCGGGTCGAAGGTGACGACGACCGCGGGGACGCCCAGCTCACGGGCCCGGTCCACGGCGTGCCGCATGATCAGCTGGTGTCCGCGGTGGACTCCGTCGTAGGAGCCGATGGTGACGACGCTGCGCCCCCAGTCCTCGGGGATGTCCTCCAAGCCACGCCAGCGCTGCACTGTGACTGCTCCTTGTCGCAAACTCGTCGAACCTGTGTCCGTGGTTGCCTCGTAACGCAGGTCTAAGGGTGCCATGCCGGACGCTTCGGGCCCGCATCGGCATGGGGGCTGTGACCCGGCGCACGTGGACCCGTCACGATCCCGTCACGCCGGGACGCGGACGCCCGCGAGGTTCTCGATCATCCGGCGGGCGCTGGGGCCCACCACGGCCGCCCACTCCTGCGGGGTCCCGGCCAGCCAGCCGGCCACCCGGGCGGCGAAGCCGGGGACGTGTCGTCCCAGGTCGACGAGGTGGCGGTCGTAGAGGGCGGCGCCCTCGGGCGTACGGACGAGGAGGAAGCCGGTGCGGTGGACCAGGCCGCGGGCGCGATCCGGGTCGTCGTGGCGCGCGGCCGCCGCGTGCAGGACGGCGACCAGGACGGACGGGGCCTGTTCGTGGCTCAGGAGGATCTCCAGGAGTTCCTGGCGCAGCGGGCGGGAGGCGGGCGTGCCGGGGGCGGTCAGAACGGTCGCGAGGGCGGCCCGCACCTGCTCGGGCCCGCCACGCAGCAGACCGGTGACCAGCGGCAGGAGCACCGCGCGGGCCGTCGGACCGTGGTCCAGGCGCCGGTCGACGTACGCGGCCACGTGCACGGCGCTCTCCGGGCGCCGCTCCACCGCCTCCCGGACCAGGTCGGCGACCCGGCGGGCCGGGGTGGGCGTGGTGACGTCGGCGAGGGTGCGCAGCGCCTCCCCGGCGTCCGGGCGGCGCAACCGGGCGCGGAAGGCGTCGAGGACCTGGTCCGGGTGGGTGGCCAGGGCGGGGACCAGCGCGCTCGCCGGGAGCTGCGGGTCGCCGGCCACGAAGTGCCCGAGGGCCTGCGGGAGATGGCGGGCGCGGGTGGCCGGGTCCCGGACCAGGAGGGCCAGCGCGCCGCCGTGCAGGGTGCAGTCGGCGGGGCGGGCGAGCAGGGCGAGGGCGGCGTAGCGCAGCAGTTCGCGGTCGGCCTCGGTGCGTACGTGCGGGGCGGCGCGCAGTCCGTACGCCACCGCCGCGACCCGCCGCGCGGGCCGCTCGTCGTGCGCCCAGCGGTCGACGGCCCGGCAGAGCGCCGACGGCTCGTCCTCCGCGAGGACCGCGAGCAGCTCGTCGGCCCTGGCGTGCGCGCAGTCCACCAGCACCTCGGTGAGGTCGTCCAGCGCCCGGTGGCGGTGCGTGTGCAGCAGTGCCTGCGCGGCCGTCGCCACGGTCGCGTCCGGGGTCGCCGGCAGCGGCCGCTCGTCGCCGAACCAGCGGGTCAGCTGTGGTTGTACGGCGGTGGCGTCCGCGGTCAGCAGCGCGGCGACGGCGTCCAGGAACCGCGGGCCGTCCTCGTGCGGCGGGCCGTCGGCCAGGACGAGCCGGCGGAGCAGGTCGAAGCGGGTGTCGTACGGGAGCGCCAGCGCTGTCCACAGCTCCGGCCCGAACTCGGGCGGTACCGCTCGTCCGCACTGCCGGCGGGCCACGACCCGCTCGACGATCAGCTGGAGTACGGCGGTGTACGGCGTCGCGTCCGGGACGCGCCGCAGCGCCTCGGCGAGGAGTCGGGCGGCCCACCATGAGTCCGGGTCGGCGTCCAGCGCGTACACCAACTCCTCCAGGCGCAGGGCGAGTTGGGGCGTGCCCTGCTGGCGGGCCAGGAGCAGCAGGGCCTGGACGACGGGACCGATGCGGTGGTGCGGGACGGGCAGCGGACGGTCCTGCTGCAGGTGGGTGCGGCGGCGGTGGACCAGGGCGCGCAGCGCCTCGTCCAGGTCCAGGTGCATGCCCTGGATCCAGTCGGCGAGTTCCTCGTGGGCGAAGCGGTAGCCGTTGCCCGCGGGGACGAGGAGGCCCTCGGTGAGGACGGCCGAGGCCCAGCCGGTGCCGCCGCCGAGGCGCGCGGGGGCCTGGCCCCACGGGAACACCGCCTCGAAGGACTGCCGGTCCAGCTCGCCCTGTCCGGGGCCGAGGCTGCGACGGGCGGCCTCGTGGACCTGTCCGGACACCTTGGCGGCGAGCCGGCGTACGGCGGTGCCGCGCAGGCCGTTCTCGGCGGCGAGGCGGACGGCGACGCGCAGGCACATGAGGTCGAGGTGGGCGGAGAAGACGGCGTCGCGGTCGACGGGGGCGGCAGGCGGGTCGTTGTTCTGCAGAGCTGCCTGGATCTCGGCGTAGAGGCGGAGCGTGAGGGGATGGCGGGCGTCCGTCAGGGCACCCTCGGGGATCCGGTGACGGGCGCGGGCCTCGGCGGCCTCCGCGTCACTCAGGTCGCCGAGGCGCACGCAGGGAGGGTGCGCGACGACTTCTTTCGCCCCCGCCGTCCCTGCCCCTCCCGTTCCCGAGGACTCCGCGCCCGAACGGGCTGACAGCGGGGTGTGCAGCAGCTCCCGGGCAAAGGCCGCCCCCGCCTCTTCCCAGTACTCCGGTCGGCAGGCGATCACCAGCCGTGCCCCCGTCTCCCGCAGCCACTTCGCCGTGCCGTCGGTCCAGGCCGGGAGGCGGTGGGCGAGGACGGGGGGCATTTCCTCGGGGCCGTCGAGGAGGAGCAGGAGAGGGCGGCCGGCGGTGCGGGCGAGGTGGGCCAGGCGGTCCGGCGTGATGTCGCCGAGGCCCGCGGTGTCGACCGACCGCGAGGCCGCGACGATCCTGGCCGCCCGTGCCAGCGCCCGGCCGGCCGCGTCCGCCACCGAGCCGTCGTCGTCCTTGAGGTCGGCACCCCGCAGCCACAGCGTGGGCGCCGGTTCCGCGCTCCGATGACGCCGGGCGGCCAGCGCGGCGAGCTCCGTCGTCCGACCGGTACCGGGCACCCCGACCAGCCCGAGCACGGCGGCCTGCCCCCGCAGAAACACCTCGAACTCCCCGACGAGAGCGCCCCGTTCAACCGGCACCACGCCCCCGGACCAACCGAGTCCCGACGACTGCTCGCCGGACGCCTCCGGACGGGACCACTCCACCCCCGATACCCCGGCCCCGGCATCCCCCCGCCCCACATGCCCCGCCAACGCCCCCGGCGGCCCGTCCTGCCCCACGGAGGTCGCCGTCAGCTCCAGCGCGCCCGCGAGGTTGAGGTCGGCGCCGTACGCGGGGACCGTCGCCGCGTTCCGGAGGAGCAGCTCGGCCAGGACGGCAGGTGCGGCGGAGCGCAGGGGCACGGCGAAGCCGACGTCGCGGTGGCCGCTCTGGAGTGCCGTGCCGAGGACGCCGATCACGGCACCGGTGGCGGTGTCGAGCACCGGCCCTCCCGCGGCCCCGCCACCGAGGCGCAGCGCGTCGCGGCCGGCGGTGCCGATCGCCAACTCCAGTACGTCGTCCAGGAGATGGAAGCGGTCCGTGGCCGTGTACGTCACTCCGGTCGCGCCCAGTACCCGGGCCTCGCGCCAGCAGCCGGCCGGGATCCGCACATACGTGCCGGTCTCGATCCGGTCCCGCACGGTCACCGGGAGCGGGTCCAGGCCCAGGCCTTCGGTGTGGACGAGGGCCAGGTCCAGGTCGGGCAGCGGGGTCACCGCGTCGGCGGTCACGACACTGCTGCGGTCGCCGGCGCCATACAGCACGAGCCGGGACAGTCCGTCGACGCTCTCGTGGCTGGTGACGACCGTGCCGTGGTGATCGGCGACGAATCCGACGCCCCGGGGCCGACCGGCGAGGTCCCGGATCCGGACGAGGGCCTCGTCCCATCCGGCCCCCGGTCCCGACGTCGGCTCGGCTCCTGCCGCCCGGACCGGCCTTGCCCCGGAGCACGGCGACTGCCCCGCACCGGCCCCCGCCTGCGCCCCGGATTCCCCTCGGTCCCGCACAGGGCGGTACCCTTCCGTCCCCCGGGACGGCCGTGGGTCGTCGCGGGTGTCGTCGGGCCGCGGGCCCCGTCCCGCCATGGTCGAACCTCCCCGCCGTCCGCACGCGCCCGAGTCCCGTACTGCTGTGTGCGCGTGCCTGTATTCGACGGTAGGCGCGGGATGATCAGCGGGACAGATCGTGCGGCGAACGCGCCCCCCTCCGCTCCCCCGGTTCACTCCGAGCGCCTGCCCGGTCGGGTGAATGGACGGGGGCCGCTGGATACACCCTAGGGGTGGGGGAACCGAGGGGGACCGTGGAGCGGCGGGACGACGACCCCGTGATCGCCGCTCCACGGGCGGACGGACGGCGGAGAACCGAGCCGAAGACCGAGAGCCTCAGCCGAAGACGGCGAGGCTCTTCGCCTTGCCCTTCTCTTCCTCGACGAGGGCCAGGAAGACCCCCTCGGGGTCGAACACCGCGACGGCGCCCTTGCCGGCGTACTCCTCGGGCATGTCGAGCCGGACCCCGTTGGTGAGCAGCTTGGCGCGCCGGACGTCGACGTCCCAGCGGGGGAACGCGGCGGTGGCGGCCTCGGCGATCGGCATGACGGTCAGCTCCTGCTGGAGCTGGTCGAGCGTGCGGGCCGAGTCCAGCTTGTACGGGCCGACCCGGGTCCTACGCAGCGCCGTGAGGTGGCCGCCGACACCGAGGGCGGCGCCCAGGTCACGGGCGAGCGCCCGGATGTAGGTGCCGGAGGAGCAGACCACCGACACCACCAGGTCCAGGACCGGGGTGCCGTCGTCGGCGACGGCGTCCCGGATGTCGTACACCTCGAAGGAGGAGACGGTGACGGGCCGGGCGGGGATGTCGAACTCCTCGCCGTCCCGGGCCCGCTTGTAGGAGCGGACGCCGTTGATCTTGATGGCGCTGACTTTGGACGGCACCTGCATGATGCGGCCGGTCAGCGGGGCGATGCCGGCGTCGACGGCGTCGCGGGTGACCTTCGAGGCGTCGGCCGACCCCGTGATCTCGCCCTCGGCGTCGTCGGTCAGGGTGGTCTGGCCCAGGCGGATCGTGCCCAGGTACTCCTTCTCGGTCAGCGCGAGGTGCCCGAGCAGCTTGGTGGCCCGCTCCACGCCGAGGACGAGGACGCCCGTGGCCATGGGGTCGAGGGTGCCCGCGTGACCGACCCGGCGGGTCCTGGCGATCCCCCGCATCTTGGCCACGACGTCGTGCGAAGTGAAGCCCGACGGCTTGTCGACGATGACAAGGCCGTCGGGCGTCCGGTTCTTCTGGGTCATTCGGCGGTGTCGTCCTCGTCCTCGCCCGGCTTCTTGTACGGGTCGGCCCCACCGGCGTAGGTGGCGCCCGCCGAGACCTCGCGTACCTTCTCGTCGGACTGGCGGGCCTTGTCGAGGAGGTCGTCGATGGTCTTGGCGGTGTCGGGCAGCGCGTCGGCCACGAAGGTCAGCGTCGGGGTGAACTTCACACCCGCCGCCGCCCCGACCGCGGAGCGGAGCACGCCCTTGGCGCTCTCCAGTCCGGCGGCCGCGGCCGCCCGCTCCTCGTCGCCCCCGTACACCGTGTAGAAGACGGTCGCCTCCCGCAGGTCACCCGTGACCCGGGTGTCCGTGATGGTGACGTGTGAGCCGAGCCGCGGGTCCTTGATCCCGCGCAGCAGCTTCTGGGCCACCACCTCTCGGATGAGGTCCGCCAGCCTCTTGGCGCGCGCGTTGTCGGCCACTGGTCCGTCTCCTTAAAGTGCTTATCTCTTGCTTCAGTCTTCGTCGCTGTGGAGTCTGCGTCGAACCGAGAGCAGTTCCACCTCGGGCCGACCGGCGACCATCCGCTCGCAGCGGTCGAGTACGTCGGTGAGGTGTCCCGTGTCCCCGGAGACCACCGCGAGCCCGATCTCCGCCCTGCGGTGGAGGTTCTGATTGCCCGTCTCCGCCACGCTCACCGGGTACTTGCGCTGGAGCTCGGCCACGATCGGACGGACGAGAGAGCGTTTCTCCTTCAGCGAGTGGACGTCGCCGAGGAGCAGGTCGAAGGACAGAGTCCCCACATACATGTGTTGTCCGGATGTCCCGCCGGTTCGGGGTACGGGCGCCACGCTTCGACGCCGATACGGGAACCGTACACGCAACGGCCGGGGCCGATCGACGGAAATTCCCCGAGGGAACTTCCCCGCCGACCGGCCCCGATCGCGTGCTGTGACGGTCAGACGCGCGGCTTCTCGCGCATCTCGTACGTCGCGATGACGTCGTCGACCTTGATGTCGTTGAAGTTTCCGAGGTTGATACCGCCCTCGAAGCCTTCGCGGATCTCGGTGACGTCGTCCTTGAAGCGACGCAGACCCTCGATGTTGAGGTTCTCCGCGATGACCTTGCCGTCGCGGACGAGGCGCGCCTTGGTGTTGCGCTTGACCTCGCCGGAGCGGATGAGAACACCCGCGATGTTGCCCAGCTTGGACGACTTGAAGACCTCGCGGATCTCCGCCGTACCGAGCTCGACCTCCTCGAACTCCGGCTTGAGCATGCCCTTGAGGGCCGCCTCGATCTCCTCGATCGCCTGGTAGATGACCGAGTAGTAGCGGACGTCCACGCCCTCGCGCTCGGCCATCTGCGCGGCACGACCGGCCGCACGGACGTTGAAGCCGATCACGATGGCGTCCGAGCCCATCGCCAGGTCGATGTCCGACTCCGTGACCGCACCGACACCGCGGTGCAGGACGCGGATGTCGACCTCTTCGCCGACGTCCAGCTGGAGCAGGGAGGACTCGAGAGCCTCGACGGAACCAGAAGCGTCACCCTTGATGATGAGGTTGAGCTGCTGGACCTCGCCGGCCTTGAGCACCTTGTCCAGGTCCTCCAGGGAGACACGGCGCGTGCGCTTGGCGAAGGCCGCGTTGCGCTCGCGCGCCGCGCGCTTCTCGGCGATCTGACGGGCCGTACGGTCCTCGTCGACCACCAGGAAGTTGTCGCCCGCGCCCGGGACGTTGGTCAGGCCCAGGACCTGGACCGGCGTCGACGGGCCCGCCTCGGCGACGTTGTTGCCGTTGTCGTCGAGCATGGCGCGCACGCGGCCGTAGGCGTCGCCCACGACCATGGTGTCGCCGACCCGCAGCGTGCCTCGCTGGACGAGGACCGTCGAGACGGCACCGCGGCCGCGGTCGAGACGGGACTCGATCGAGATGCCCTGCGCGTCCTGGTTCGGGTTGGCCCGCAGGTCGAGCGAGGCGTCGGCGGTCAGGATGACCGCTTCCAGCAGGGAGTCGATGTGCAGACCCTGCTTGGCGGAGATGTCGACGAACATGGTGTCGCCGCCGTACTCCTCGGCCACCAGGCCGTACTCGGTCAGCTGACCGCGCACCTTGGTCGGGTCGGCACCCTCGACGTCGATCTTGTTGACCGCGACGACGATCGGGACCTCGGCGGCCTTGGCGTGGTTGAGCGCCTCGACCGTCTGCGGCATGACGCCGTCGTTGGCCGCGACGACCAGGATCGCGATGTCCGTCGACCGCGCACCACGGGCACGCATGGCGGTGAACGCCTCGTGACCCGGGGTGTCGATGAAGGTGATCTTGCGCTCTTCTTCGTTGACCTCGGTCGCGACCTGGTAGGCACCGATGTGCTGGGTGATGCCGCCGGCCTCGCCCGCGATGACGTTCGTCTTGCGGATGGCGTCGAGCAGTCGGGTCTTTCCGTGGTCGACGTGACCCATGACGGTGACGACCGGCGGGCGGACCACCAGGTCCTCCTCGTCGCCCTCGTCCTCGCCGAACTCGATGTCGAAGGACTCGAGCAGCTCGCGGTCCTCCTCCTCCGGGCTGACGATCTGAACCGTGTAGTTCATCTCGTCGGCGAGGAGCTGGAGCGTCTCGTCGGAGACGGACTGCGTGGCCGTGACCATCTCGCCGAGGTTCATCATGACCGCGACGAGCGACGCCGGGTTGGCGTTGATCTTCTCCGCGAAGTCGGTGAGGGAGGCACCGCGCGACAGGCGAATGGCTTCGCCGTTGCCGCGAGGCAACATCACGCCGCCGACCGACGGGGCCTGCATGGCCTCGTACTCCTGGCGCCTCTGCCGCTTCGACTTGCGACCGCGACGCGCGGGACCGCCGGGGCGACCGAAGGCGCCCTGTGTGCCACCACGACCGCCCGGACCACCGGGACGACCGCCGAAGCCGGGACGACCGCCGCCACCGCCACCGGGACCACCGGGACGACCGGCGAAACCGCCGCCACCGCCACCAGGACCACCCGGACGACCGGCGAAACCGCCGCCGCCACCGGGACCGGCCGGACGACCGGCGAAGCCGCCGCCACCCGGACGGCCGCCGCCGCCACCGGGACGACCGCCGCCACCGGGACCACGGCCACCGCCGGGGCCACCACCGGGACGCGGGCCGGCAGCCGGACGCTGCGGCATCATGCCGGGGTTGGGACGCGCACCGCCGGGGCCGCCGCCGGGACGGGGACCGCCCTGCGGACGGGGCATGCCGCCGGGGCTGGGACGCGCGCCGCCCGGAGCCTGCGGTCGGGGACCGCCCGCCGCACCCTGGGGACGGGGACCGCCCTGGCCCTGCCCCTGCGGACGCGGGGCGCCGCCGGGAGCACCGGGGCCACCCGGGCCGCCGGGACGCGGGGCGCCGCCCGGACGGGGCGCCTGCGGGCGCGCCATGCCGGTGGAGCCACCAGAGGTGAACGGGTTGTTGCCCGGACGGGGACCGGCCGGACGACCACCGGGACGCGCGGACTGGCCGCCCTGGCGCGGAGCGCCGGAACGGTCGCCACGCTCACCGCGGCCCTGACCACCCTGACCGGGACCGCTCGGGCGCGGGGCGCCCGGACGCGGCGACTGACCGGCCGGACGCGGAGCGCCCGGACGCGGGCCGGAGCCCTGGGCCGGGGCGGAACCCTGGGCCGGGGCGGCGGGAGCCGACGGCGGTGCCGTGAACTCGGGCGTGGTCGGAGCCGGGGACGCCGGGGCGGGCCGCGGCGCGGGCTTCGGGCCCGGAGTGGGACGCGGGCCGGGAGCGGCCGGGGCGGCGGGCGCCGCGGGCTTCTCGGCCGCGGCCGGCTTGGGCGCCGGCGGGCGCGGCGCGGCCGGACGGGCCGCCTGCGCCGGAGAGGGGGCTGCCGGCCTGGCCGGGGCAGCCTTGCGGGCGGAAGCGGGCTTGCCGCCTCCGTTGCCCTGCTGGAGGGCGTCAGTCAACTTGCGTACAACGGGCGCCTCGATCGTCGAGGACGCCGAACGGACGAATTCACCGAGTTCTTGGAGCTTGGCCATGACGACCTTGCTCTCCACCCCGAACTCCTTGGCGAGTTCGTATACCCGGACCTTAGCCACTTCGCTCCTTTTAGGTCCGGGTTGCGTCCGGACCGTCGCTACTTCATGGGCGTACTCATCGCGTGCTCATCGAGTGCTCATCGCAATCTCGACCTACTTCCAACTCGCGGGGTACCTGGGCCGCACGGGGGTTCCGCACGACGCTTCTTACGGTGTTGCCTGCTCGACGTAGAGACGCAACGCCTTTGTGTCCAGCGCTCCCGGGGCGCGCAACGCCCGTGGGAACGCCCGACGGCGTACCGCCAGGTCGAAACAGACCAGGGCGGGGTGCACGTAAGCACCCCGGCCGGGCAGCGTACCGCGATCATCGGGGACGCATTCACCCTCGACGGCCACGATCCGCAGCAAGTCCTTCTTGGCCGCTCGCTCCCGGCACCCCACACAGGTGCGCTCAGGGCATGCTCGGGCGTGCGTCCGGCCAGACACTCTTAAGTCTACCTCCCCGTACCGACCTCACCCCTTTGGGGCAAAAATCGAACGGCTGTTGTCGTGATCTAAGCGGCGCGCGGTCTGGATCTATTCCCTCGCCGCCGCGCCCGCTACTCGGCCGGCTGTTCGGTGTCCGGCCGGATGTCGATCCGCCAGCCCGTGAGACGGGCCGCGAGACGGGCGTTCTGCCCTTCCTTGCCGATCGCCAGGGACAGCTGGTAGTCGGGGACGGTGACCCGGGCGGACCGGGCCGCCATGTCCACGACCTCCACCTTGGAGACGCGGGCGGGCGAGAGCGCGTTCGCCACCATCTCGGCCGGGTCGTCCGACCAGTCGACGATGTCGATCTTCTCACCGTTCAGCTCGCCCATGACACTGCGCACCCGGCCGCCCATGGGGCCGATGCAGGCGCCCTTGGCGTTCAGACCGGAGCGGGTGGACCGGACGGCGATCTTCGTACGGTGACCGGCCTCACGGGCGATGGCGGCGATCTCGACGGATCCGTCGGCGATCTCCGGCACCTCCAGCGCGAACAGCTTCTTCACCAGATTGGGATGCGTGCGGGACAGCGTGACCGAGGGACCGCGGACGCCCTTCGCCACGCGCACGACGTACGAGCGCAGGCGCATCCCGTGCTGGTAGGTCTCGCCAGGCACCTGCTCCTGCACCGGCAGGATGGCCTCCAGCTTGCCGATGTCCACGAGCACGTTCTTCGGGTCGCGGCCCTGCTGGACCACACCGGTGACGATGTCGCCCTCGCGGCCCGCGTACTCGCCGAGCGTGGCGTCGTCCTCGGCGTCGCGCAGCCGCTGGAGGATGACCTGCTTGGCGGTGGTGGCGGCGATCCGGCCGAAACCGGACGGGGTGTCGTCGAACTCGCGGGCCTCCTGACCCTCTTCGAGGTCGTCGGGGTCCTCCTTCGCCCACACCGTCACGTGGCCGGTCTCCCGGTTGAGCTCCACGCGCGCGTGGCGGCGGCTTCCCTCGGTGCGGTGATAGGCGATGAGGAGGGCCGACTCGATCGCCTCGACCAGCAGGGGGAAGGAGATCTCCTTCTCCCGTACCAAGCCCCGCAGGGCACTCATGTCGATGTCCACGGCTACGCCTCCTCCTCTTCCTTCATGTCCTTCTTGTCCTTGCGGTTGAACTCGACCTGGACCCGCGCCTTGTCGATGTCCGCGAAGGCGAGTCTGCGTGCGGTGGGCTTGCGGCCCTTGACTCCGGGCACCTCGACGTCGAGGCCGTCGTCGTCGACGTCAAGGATCCGGGCGGTCAGTTCCTCGCCCTCGTGCAGCTGGAACTTCACCAGCCGGTCCACGGCTCGTGCGTAGTGCCGGTGCTCCTTGAGGAGGCGCTCCGCGCCCGGGGTGCCGACCTCCAGGGTGTACTCCCCCTGGCCCATCGCGTCCGTCTCGTCGAGCTTCGCCGAGAGCGCGCGGCTCACATCGGCGATCCGGTCCAGGTCCGCACCGGTGTCGGAGTCGACGACGACGCGCAGCACACGCTTGCGTCCGACCGAGTCCACCGCGATCTCTTCGAGATCCAGGCCCTGGGAGCTGACGAGCGGTTCCAGAAGTTCTCGAAGCCTCTCGCTCTGGGTGGTGCTCATCCGGGTGACTCCTCGGCCGCGTGTGCTGTTGTGGGAAGGTCGCGTGTCTGGTCAAAGGGTATCCGGTCCCAGGGGGTGTTGCCGTCCAGGTGACGCCCGGGAGCTCGGTTCCGCCCGCCCTCCGGGTGGGTTGCCGCGAGGGCGAACGGGTGCGCGGGTACCGTGATCACCTGCGCTGTCCGTTCGTACGAATCTCCCGAGGACGTCTGCCGTGCCGTACCCCCCACCGCCGCGCACCCTCTCGGGGCCGCGCCGAAGAACCCTGCTCGCCTCGGTCGCCGGGGGCGCCCTTCTGGTGGGCTGCTCCTCCGGGTCCGCGGACTCCGAGAAGGGCACCGGCGGCAGTCCGTCGGTCACCGAGCAGACACGGGTGCGGGCGGCCCGGGACAGCCAGGGTCTGGCCGAGCGGTACGACGCCGTCCTCGGCGCGTATCCGGTGCTGGCGGCGCGGCTGGGGCCGCTGCGGGCGGAGGTCGTACGGCACACCGAGGCGTTCGGCGGTGTCGGGAAGCCGTCCGCCCCGGCCTCCACCGCCCCCTCCGCGTCCCTCGCCCCTTCCCCCTCGGCCTCCGGGTCCCCTGCGGTTCCCGGGACCGAGAAGGAAGCCCTGGCCGACCTGGCCGCCGCCGAGCGGGCCCTCGCGGACCGGCGGGCGAAGGCGCTGCTGGGCGTGGAGGGCGAGTTGGCGCGGCTGCTGGCCTCGGTGGCGGCGGCCGGTGCGGCGCACGCGTATCTGCTGACCGAGGGGACCGGGTGAGCGAGGTGAGCGAGGTGAGCGAGGTGAGCGAGGAACTGAAAGCCCTGCAGAAGGCGCTGGCCGCCGAGCACGCCGCCGTCTACGGCTACGGCGTCGTCGGCGGCCGGATCCGCGAGGGCCGTCGTACGGAGGCACGCGCGGCCTACGACGCCCACCGGGCCCGGCGGGACGCTCTGGTGCGTGAGGTGCGGGACCTGGGCGGCCGGCCCGTGGCCGCCGACGCGGCGTACGCGCTGCCCTTCCCGGTGCCGGACTCGGCCGCCGCGGTGCGGCTCGCCGCCGAGTTGGAGGACCGGGTGGCCGGGGTGTACTCCGATCTGGTGCGGGCGGCCACCGGCGGGCGGCGCGGCACGGCGGCCGAGGCGCTGCGGGAGGCGGCGGTGCGGGCGGTGCGCTGGAGCGGCGAGAGCGTAGCCTTCCCTGGGCTCGCCGAGCTGGCCGGCGGGGCCTCGGCGTCGGCGACGCCCACGGAGTGACCCGTACGGAAGGAAACGACTCGCGCATGGCTTTCGAACCGCCGCGGCGGCTGGTCAGGGCGCTCAGGGAGAGCGCACCGGACGGTGACGGCTGGTTGGAAAGGCTGCCCGGGACCGCCGAGCGGGCCGTGGCCCTGCGCGAGTTGACCGTGGAGCGGGTGCAGGTGCCCGGCGGGCGCAGCAGCCTGGTGGTACTGGTACGCCGGCCGGACGGGACGCCCGCGGTGCTGAAGCTGGCGCCGCCGCGGGCCCGGCCGGAGAGCGAGCGGGCGGCGCTCGCGCACTGGGGCGGGCTGGGTGCCGTGGAGCTGCTGGAGCCCGCGGTGACCGAGGGTGTGCTGTTCCTGGAGCGGCTGCATCCGGATGTCTCCGTGCGGTCGCTGCCGGAGGCGAAGGCCTTGCTGGAGGCTGCGGGGACCTTGCGGCGGCTGTGGGTGGAGCCGCCCGGCGACCACGTCTTCGAGACGGTGGCCGAGCGGACCGGGCGGCAGGCCACGGCGATGCGGGGCGCTGCCGCGGGGGCGGCGGGGCTGGTGGACGCGGCTCTGGCCGCGCGGGAGGAGCTGTTGGCCGCGCCGCCCGAACGGCGGTTGCTGCACGGGACGTTCCGGCAGAGCAAGGTGCTGGCCGGGGAGCGGATGCCGTGGCTGGCCGTGGGGCCGGATCCGGTGGTCGGGGAGTGCGCGTTCGATCTGGCGCGGCTGGTGCGGGATCGGGTGGAGGATCTGATCGCCTCGCCGTCGGGGGCGGCGACGACTCGGCGGCGGGTGAAGCGGCTGGCCGAGTCGTTGGACGTGGATCAGGAGCGGTTGCGGGGGTGGACGTTGTTCCGGGCCGTGGAGTCGGGGGTGCGGGCCCTCCGGGTGGGGCGGCCGAGGGATGGGGAGTTGCTGTTGGAGTTTGCGGGGTGGCTATGAAGGTGGTGTGTCGTCTGCGGGCCGGTGGGGGCTGGTCGCGCAGTTCCCCGCGCCCCTGAGGTGGGTTGTCCTACCCGGTGTTGAGACCAGGCCCCCTTGCCCTGATGCTGCTTTACGCGGTGAGGCGGGCGATCGCCTCGTCCACCGTGAGTTCTTCTCGCTCGCCGGTGCGGCGGTCCTTCAGTTCCAGGACGCCCTCGGCGGCTCGGCGGCCGGCGACCAGGATCTGGGGGACGCCGATGAGTTCGGAGTCGGTGAACTTGACGCCCGGGGAGACGCCGGCGCGGTCGTCGACCAGGACGCGGAGGCCGGCGGCGCGCAGCTTCTCGGAGACGTCGAGGGCCAGCTCGGTCTGGAGGGCCTTGCCGGCGGCGACCACGTGCACGTCGGCCGGGGCGACCTCCTTGGGCCAGCACAGGCCCTTGTCGTCGGCGGACTGCTCGGCGAGGGCGGCGACCGCGCGGGAGACGCCGATGCCGTAGGAGCCCATGGTCACGCGGACCGGCTTGCCGTTCTGGCCGAGGACGTCGAGCTTGAGGGCGTCGGTGTACTTGCGGCCGAGCTGGAAGATGTGGCCGATCTCGATGGCGCGGTCCAGCTTGAGGCCGGTGCCGCACGCCGGGCAGGGGTCGCCCTCCTGGACGACCACGACGTCGACGTACGCGTCGACCTCGAAGTCACGGCCCGCGACGACGTTCTTGGCGTGCGTGTGCTCCTTGTTGGCGCCGGTGATCCAGGCGGTGCCGGGGGCCACGCGCGGGTCGGCGATGTACTGCACCTTCTCCCCCAGGCCCTGCGGGCCGACGTAGCCGCGGACCAGGTCGGGGCGGCCCGCGAAGTCGGCCTCGGTGACCATCTCGACGGTGGCCGGGGCGAAGTGGGCCTCGACCTTGTCCATGTCGACCTCGCGGTCGCCGGGCACGCCCACGGCGACGATCTCGCCGTCGACCTTCACCAGGAGGTTCTTCAGGGTGGCGGAGGCGGGGACGCCGAGGGAGGCGGCGAGGGTCTCGATGGTGGGGGTGTCGGGCGTCGGGATGTCCTCGGCGGCGGGGACGTCCGCCGCGTCGACCGGCTTCAGCGCGTACGTGATCGCCTCGGTGTTGGCCGCGAAGTCGCAGTTCGGGCAGTCCGCGAAGGTGTCCTCGCCGGCGCCGGCCGGGGCGAGGAACTCCTCCGACTTGGAGCCGCCCATGGCGCCCGCCGTGGCGGCGCAGATGCGGTAGTCCAGGCCCAGGCGCGCGAAGATCTTCCGGTAGGCCTCGCGGTGCAGGGCGTACGACTGGGCCAGGCCCTCGTCCTCGGTGTCGAAGGAGTACGAGTCCTTCATCAGGAACTCACGGCCGCGCAGGACGCCGGCGCGGGGGCGGGCCTCGTCCCGGTACTTGTTCTGGATCTGGTAGAGGATGACCGGCAGGTCCTTGTAGGAGGACGCCTGGTCCTTCACCAGCAGGGTGAAGATCTCCTCGTGGGTGGGGCCGAGCAGGTAGTCGCCGCCCTTGCGGTCCTGGAGGCGGAACAGCTCGGGGCCGTACTCCTGCCAGCGGCCGGTCGCCTCGTAGGGCTCACGGGGCAGCAGCGCGGGGAGCAGCACCTCCTGGGCGCCGATCGCGTCCATCTCCTCGCGCACGATCCGCTCCACGTTGGCGAGGACCTTCTTGCCGAGCGGCAGCCAGCTCCACAGGCCGGCCGCGGTACGGCGGACGTAGCCGGCGCGGACGAGCAGCTTGTGGCTGAGGACCTCGGCGTCCGCCGGGTCGTCGCGCAGCGTCTTCGCCATCAACTGGGACATGCGCTGGACCGGGGTGTTCGCCATGGTTCTGCTCCTGCTGCTTCTAGGTGATGGCAGGAGGTTAGCCGGGGGGTACGGGACGGCGGAAATCGGTTAACGGCGGCGCAGCGGCAAGGGGGCGCCCATCACCGCGTACGGCTTGGGGGCGCTGGGGAAGAGGACCTGGCGGGCCAGGTCCACGTAGCCGAGGGAGTGGTAGAGGCCGCGGGCCGGGCTGTCGGTGTCGATCGCGGAGAGGATCGAGCGGGGTTCGGCGACGGAGTCGGTGATCCTGGTGATCAGGGAGCGGCCGATGCCGCGGTTCTGGTGGCGGGGGTGGACGTGCAGCTCGGTGATCACGAAGGAGTCGTCCAGCCAGTCGTCGCAGTGGCGGGCCCTGAGATACGGCTCCACGACGGTGGACCACCAGTGGGCGCGGTCGTTGGGCATGCCGTAGACGAAACCGACGAGGCCGCCTCCGACGCTCGCGCCGAGGGCTCTGGCGCCGGGCTGGGTCATGTGGCGCAGGACGATCTGGCGGCGTACGGCGACCTCGTCGGGGCCCAGTCCGAAGGCGACGGCTTGGACGGCCAGGGCCTCGTCCACGTGGGCCGACAGGTCGAGGGGGCCGATGACGAGGTCCATGCGGGGAGCGTACAGGGGGGTGTGCGGGTGCTGCCCGGTGCGGGCGGGCCGGTCGCGGCCACGTGGCGAGGCCGCCCTCGGGCGGGCTCAGAACAGGACGCTCATGAAGGCGCCGATCTCCTGGAAGCCGACTCGGCGGTACGTCCTTCGCGCCGCCGTGTTGAAGTCGTTGACGTAGAGGCTGGCCACCGGGGCCACGTCGGCCAGGGCGTACCGCAGGACGGCGGCCATGCCGGGGGCGGCCAGGCCCCTGCCCCGGTACTCGGGGGCGACCCAGACGCCCTGGATCTGGCAGGCGCGGTCGGTGGCGGCGCCGATCTCGGCCTTGAAGGCGACCTTGCCGTGTTCGTCGAGGCGGGCGAAGGAGCGGCCGGAACCGACGAGTTCGGCGACGCGGGCCTGGTAGAGCAGGCCGCCGTCGCCGGCCATCGGGGAGACGCCGACCTCCTCGGTGAACATCGCCACGCACGCCGGCATGATCGTTTCCATCTCGTCCTTGCGGATGCGGCGGACGTAGGGATCCGGGGCGATGTCGGTGGGCAGCCGGTCGGTGACCATGAGGGGCTGGTGGGCGCGGACCTCGCGGGCCGGGCCCCAGCTCGGTTCCAGCAGGCGCCAGAGCTGGGCGGCGGGTTCGGCGGGGCCGACGATCGAGGAACAGCGGCGGCCGGCCCGGCGGGCGCGGTCGGCGAAGGCGCGGACGGCGCGGGGGGTGGCGCAGATCGGGACCAGGTTGGCGCCGGCGTAGCACAGGGACGTCAGCATGCCGTCCTCGTACCAGCCCCACATCTCGCCGCCGAGCCGCCAGGGGTCGAGACCGGCGACCTGGACCCTCGACGTCACGAAGGCGTTCGCGACCGGCTCGCGGTCCAGGACGGCGAGCGCGGCGTCCAGGTCGCTCGGTTCGAGGACCCGGGAGGTGGTCTGGGTCAACACGGGCGGGGCCTCACAACTGGGGTCTGCTGATCTCCGCACTGTACCTGCGGAAGCTGGGCCGTGCTGCCCTGTGTTTCGGTGCTGCTTGATTTGCGGTGGCCGTGGGTTGGGGTGACCGTCCCTGAGGGCTGCGCCCCCAGACCCCCGCTGTCGGCCCTGAAGGGGCCTCGTCCTCAAACGCCGGACGGGCTGGGAGTGCCTGGGCCGGGGGTGAGGCACTCGAACGCCGGACGGGCTGAAAGACCTAGGGGCGCGGGGGAACTGCGCGACCAGCCCCCACCCACCCGCAGCCGGCCTACGACCTCCCCCGGCACCCCCTGCCCCGCCGGGGTCGAAGGGGCGGAGCCCCTGGGGATGGGACGGGTAGGGGCGGCGGGGGCGAAAAAGCCGGACCTCAGCCCGCGACGGCCACGGAGGGCTCGCCCGACGCGACCCCCTCCGCCTCCATCTGCTCGGCGAGCTTCATGGCCTCTTCGATGAGGGTCTCGACGATCTTGGACTCGGGGACGGTCTTGATGACCTCGCCCTTGACGAAGATCTGACCCTTGCCGTTGCCGGAGGCGACGCCGAGGTCGGCCTCGCGGGCCTCGCCGGGACCGTTGACGACGCAGCCCATGACGGCGACGCGGAGGGGGACCTCCATGCCGGTCAGGCCCGCGGTGACTTCCTCCGCCAGCTTGTAGACGTCGACCTGGGCGCGGCCGCAGGAGGGGCAGGAGACGATCTCCAGGCCGCGCTGCCTGAGGTTGAGGGACTCAAGGATCTGGTTGCCGACCTTGACCTCCTCCACGGGGGGCGCGGAGAGGGAGACCCGGATGGTGTCGCCGATGCCCTGGGAGAGCAGGGCGCCGAAGGCGACCGCCGACTTGATCGTGCCCTGGAAGGCCGGGCCCGCCTCGGTGACGCCGAGGTGGAGCGGGTAGTCGCACTGGGCGGCGAGCTGGCGGTACGCCTCGACCATCACGACCGGGTCGTTGTGCTTGACGGAGATCTTGATGTCCCGGAAGTCGTGCTCCTCGAAGAGGGACGCCTCCCACAGGGCGGACTCCGCCAGCGCCTCGGGGGTCGCCTTGCCGTACTTCTGCAGGAGGCGGCGGTCCAACGAGCCCGCGTTCACGCCGATGCGGATCGGGGTGCCGTGGTCCTTGGCGGCCCGCGCGATCTCCTTGACCTTGTCGTCGAACTGCTTGATGTTGCCGGGGTTGACCCGGACGGCCGCACAGCCCGCCTCGATGGCCGCGAAGACGTACTTCGGCTGGAAGTGAATGTCCGCGATCACCGGGATCTGCGACTTGCGGGCGATCGTCGACAGCGCGTCCGCGTCGTCCTGCGTGGGGCACGCCACGCGCACGATCTGGCAACCGGAGGCGGTCAGCTCGGCGATCTGCTGGAGGGTCGCACCGATGTCCGACGTACGGGTCGTCGTCATCGACTGGACCGACACCGGGGCGTCACCGCCCACCGCGACCGAGCCGACCTGGATCTGCCGGCTCTTCCGGCGCTCGGCGAGCCTGGTCGGAACGGACGGCATGCCGAGAGAAATCGCAGTCATCTGCTGTGCAACCCCAAGTCGTGGATCAAGGCCCAGGTCCCGTCAGCGGCGGGCTCCGGACTTCGAGATTACGGCACGGGCCGGGCCGCGAGCACATCACCATCGTCAAAGCCACTCAATGGAAGACGGCCCGGTACGCGAGGTTCCGGGCCGTCCGCCAACTCCGTATGGCTAGGAGATTCTCACCGGGTTAACGACATCGGCGACGAGCACGAGCAGGGTGAAGCAGATGAAGATCCCCGCCACCACGTAGGCCACCGGCATCAGCTTCGCCACGTCGAACGGACCCGGGTCCGGGCGCTTGAGGACCTTCGCCACGTTCCGCCGCAGGGACTCCCAGAGGGCCCCCGCGACATGGCCGCCGTCCAGGGGCAGCAGCGGGAGCATGTTGAAGAGGAACAGGGAGAGGTTGAAGCCGGCCACCAGCATCAACGCCATGGCGAGCTGCTGGGTGGGCGGGATGTCCAGGGTGAAGATCTCGCCGCCGACGCGGGCCGCGCCGACCACGCCCATCGGGGAGTCCGGCTCGCGCGGGGCGTCGCCGAAGGCCGCGTCCCACAGGGCCGGGATCTTGCCGGGCAGGGCGGCGAGGGAGTCGACGGCGTCGCCGACGCGGTCGCCCATCCAGACCACGGAGTCGCCGAAGTCCTGTTTGACGATGCCGGTGGCGGCGCTGAAGCCGAGGAAGCCGGCGGTGACGTACTGGCCCTGGACGTACTGGCCGCCGGCGTCCTTCTTGGCGACCTGGTTGGAGGCGATCGTCGCGGTGAGGGTGACGTCCTTGCCGTCGCGCTCGACGACGATCGGGACCGTCCTGTCGGGGTTGGCCCGGATGAGGTCGGAGAGCTTGTTCCAGTCGTCGGTCTTCACGCCGTTGAAGGAGAGGATCTTGTCGCCCGCCTTGAGGCCGGCGGCCGCGGCCGGGGAGGGCTTGTCGGAGGCGGCGCACTTCTCCCGGTTCTCGCTCTGGGCGATGACGCACTGGGAGACCGAGCTGACGGTGTTGGTCTGCTGCGAGATGCCGAAGCCCATGAGGACGGTGAGGAACAGCGCGGCGGCCAGGATGAGGTTGGCGAAGGGGCCCGCGAACATCACGATGACGCGTTTCCACGGCTTGCGCGTGTAGAAGAGGCGGTTCTCGTCACCCGGCTTCAGTTCCTCGAAGGCGGCCGAGCGGGCGTCCTCGATCATGCCGCGCCAGGGCGAGGTGGAGCGGGCCTCCAGGCGGCCGTCCGGGCCCGGCGGGAACATGCCGATCATGCGGATGTAGCCGCCGAACGGGATGGCCTTGATGCCGTACTCGGTCTCCCCCTTCTTGCGGGAGAAGAGCGTCGGGCCGAAGCCGACCATGTACTGCGGCACGCGGATGCCGAAGAGCTTGGCGAAGGACAGGTGCCCCAGCTCGTGCCACGCGATCGACACCAGGAGGCCGAAGGCGAACAGCACTATGCCGAGGATGAACATCAGGGTCGTCATGCACGGGCCTCCGCCGTCTGTGCCGTCAGTTCCCGGGCCCGGGTCCGCGCCCAGGTCTCCGCTTCGAGGACGTCCGCGACGGTGAGTGAGGTTCCCCCGCGCGGGGTGCCGTGTTCCTCCACGACCCGCGTCACGGTCTCCATGATCCCGTTGAACGGGAGCGCGCCGGCCCGGAAGGCCTCCACGCTCTCCTCGTTGGCGGCATTGAACACCGCCGGGGCCGTGCCCGCGAGCTGTCCCACGTGGCGCGCCAGGTTCACCGACGGAAACGCGTCGTTGTCGAGCGGGAAGAACTCCCAGGTCGATGCCTTGCTCCAGTCGAAGGCCGGGGCCGCGTCGGGGACGCGCTCGGGCCAGCCGAGGCCGATGGCGATCGGTCCGCGCATGTCGGGGGGCGTGGCCTGGGCGATCGTGGAGCCGTCCGTGAACTCAATCATCGAGTGGACATACGACTGGGGATGCACGACCACCTCAATGCGGTCGAAGGAAATGTCGTAGAGGAGGTGCGCCTCGATGACTTCCAGGCCCTTGTTGACGAGGGTCGCGGAGTTGATCGTGATCACGGGGCCCATGGCCCAGGTGGGGTGGGCGAGGGCGTCCTCGACGGTGACCCGGTCCAGCTCGGCCTTGGTGCGGCCGCGGAAGGGGCCGCCGGAGGCGGTGACGACGAGCTTGCGGACGTCCGCTCTGGTGCCGGACGCCAGCGCCTGGAAGAGGGCCGCGTGCTCGGAGTCCACGGGGATGATCTGGCCGGGCTCGGCGAGGGCCCTGACCAACGGGCCGCCCACGATGAGCGACTCCTTGTTGGCGAGCGCGAGGGTGCGGCCCGCCTCCAGGGCGGCGAGGGTCGGGGCGAGGCCGATGGAGCCGGTGATGCCGTTGAGGACGGTGTGGCAGTCGGAGGCGGCGACCTCGGTGGCCGCGTCCGGTCCCGCGAGGATCTCGGGGAGCGGCTCGCTCCTGCCGTACCGGGCCGACAGCGCTTCCTTCAGTGCCGGTACGGCGTCCTCGCGGGCGACCGCGACCGTGCTCGCCCTCAGCCGGTGCGCCTGCTCGGCGAGGAGGGCGACCCTGCCGCCGTTGGCCGAGAGTGCCGTCACCCGGAAGCGGTCGGGGTTGCGCAGCACGAGATCGATGGCCTGGGTGCCGATCGACCCGGTGGAGCCGAGGATCACCACGTCCTTGGGGCCGTCGCCCGGTAGGGGGTCATGGACGCGGTGCGGGTCGGCGAGAGGGGCTGGACTGTCGCTCATCTCTCCATTGTGGCCGTAAGGACGGTGTATGAGGACAGTGCGTCCCCCTCACGGGGGGTGTGAGGGGGACGCAGTGTCATGGGCCGGTCACCGGATCGGGCGGTGGACGTTCTCCTTCTGCGAGGGGCCGGGGGTCGCGTCCGCGATCCAGGGGCCGTCGCCCGAGGGGTCGACGATGCCGTCCTCCAGCCAGGTGTAGGTGCCGGAGAGGACTCCCTTGACGACCGTGCGGTCGAGGTCGTCGGTGTTGTTCCACAGGCGGCCGAAGAGTTCCTCGACGCGGATGCGGGACTGGCGGCAGAAGACGTCGGCCAGTTGGTAGGCCTCGCGGCCGTGGGCCTCGGTGGAGCGCAGGAGTTCGGCGCGCACGCAGGCCGCGCTCATCGCGAACAGTTCGGCGCCGATGTCGACGATCCGGCCGAGGAAGCCCTGCCTGGTCTCCATCCGGCCCTGCCAGCGGGACATGGCGTAGAAGGTGGAGCGGGCGAGTTTGCGGGCGGTGCGCTCGACGTAGCGCAGGTGTACGGAGAGGTCGACCTCGCGTTTGAACTCGCTGTAGGAGTTCGGGAGTTGACCGGGTCCGGCGACCAGTTTCGGCAGCCATTTGGCGTAGAAGACGCCCGCGTTGGCACCCGCCTTCGCCTTGTCTCCCAGGGATTTCTCCGGGTCGATGAGGTCGCCGGCCACGGACAGGTGGGCGTCGACCGCCTCGCGGGCGATGAGGAGGTGCATGATCTCCGTCGAGCCCTCGAAGATGCGGTTGATGCGCAGGTCGCGCAGGACCTGTTCGGCGGGGACGGCGCGTTCGCCGCGGGCCCGGAGCGACTCGGCGGTCTCGAAGCCGCGGCCGCCGCGGATCTGGACCAGTTCGTCGGCGACCAGCCAGGCCATCTCGGAGGCGTACAGCTTGGCGAGGGCGCCCTCGATGCGGATGTCGTTGCGGTCCTCGTCGGCCATCTGCGAGGACAGGTCCAGTACGGCCTCCAGGGCGAAGGTCGTCGCCGCGATGAAGGAGATCTTGGAGCCGACGGCCTCGTGGTGGGCGATGGGCTTGCCCCACTGCTCGCGGGCCGCCGACCATTCGCGGGCGATCTTCAGGCACCACTTGCCGGCCGCGACGCAGGAGGCCGGGAGCGAGAGGCGGCCGGTGTTGAGGGTGGTCAGCGCGATCTTCAGGCCCGCGCCCTCGGGGCCGATGCGGTGGGCGGCGGGGACGCGCACCTGGTGGAAGCGGGTGACGCCGTTCTCGATGCCGCGCAGGCCCAGGAAGGCGTTGCGGTTCTCGACGGTGACGCCGGGCGAGTTGGTCTCCACGACGAAGGCGGTGATGCCGCCCTTGTGGCCCTCGCTCCTCGGCACCCGGGCCATCACGACGAGGAGGTCGGCGACCACGCCGTTGGTGGTCCACAGCTTCACGCCGTCGAGGACGTAGTCGTCCCCGTCCGGTACGGCCGTGGTGGCGAGGCGGGCCGGGTCGGAGCCGACGTCCGGTTCGGTGAGGAGGAAGGCGCTGATGTCGGTGCGGGCGCAGCGGGGCAGGAACTTCTCCTTCTGTTCGGGGGTGCCGAACAGTTTCAGGGGCTGCGGTACGCCGATCGACTGGTGCGCGGAGAGCAGGACGCCGATCGCCGGACTGGCGGAGCCCGCCAGGGAGAGCGCCTTGTTGTAGTACACCTGGGTGAGGCCGAGGCCGCCGTACTTGGTGTCGATCTTCATGCCGAGGGCGCCGAGCTCCTTGAGGCCGTTGATGACCTCGTCGGGGATCCGTGCCTCGCGCTCGATGAGGGCGCCGTCGACCTTGCTCTCGCAGAAGTCGCGGAGCTTGGCGAGGAACTCCTCGCCGCGCTGGGCGTCCTCGGTGGGCGGCATGGGGTGGGGGTGGATGAGGTCGAGCCGGAAGCGGCCGAGGAACAGTTCCTTGGCGAAGCTGGGCTTGCGCCAGTCCTGTTCCCGGGCCGCCTCCGCCACCTCGCGCGCCTCGCGCTCGGTGACGGTGGGTTTCGTAGGTGCTGCGGACATCAGGCTCACCTCGCCGCGAATCGGGATCTTGGGGCCTTATGTTTACCGACGGTCCTATTGGTTACCGACCGGTGCTACCCGATCGTATGTACCCGATCCGGGCCAACCCCACCACCCCTCGTGCCGCCGATCAGCCGATGTCCACCGAGTACGCCCTGGTGTCCAGGCGGCCCGTGCCCTTGAAGACCTCGGTGCCGGACTCGATGCCGGAGACGTACTTGTCGTTGCTCAGCAGGTTGCGGCGGACCAGGGCCTGGGTGAAGTCGTCGAGGTTGAGGGACGCCTTGCTGGTGTTGGCCTGGCGGACGAAGGAGTAGACGTTCCAGCCGATGTTGCCCTGGTAGATGTCCCACATGGCGCCGCCGAGGCTGACGCTGCCGTTGGTGCCGAGGCTTCCGAACACACGTTCGGGAGTCGCCCAGGGGAAGTCAGAGGCGGGCAGAAGGCGCCTGACGCGAGTACCGTCGCGTTGTCAGCCCACGAGCCCTTGAAGGCACGAACCGGTGAAGACCGGAGACACGGTTGTACGTGGCGTCGACCGGGCTGTCGTCGTCGGGCAACGCCCGACGTGGGTGCCTGTCACCGCACCCGCATCCCTGCCCGGGGTGGATGCGACCCGTGACCGTCCTGTCGTAGGGGGCAGTCGGGAGCGCGACGAGGTGTGCGCAGCAGGGTCGTCATGCCCTGCGGTTCACGGCCAAGGCGGTGACGTAGTACTTGCCGAGCCCCCGGCGAACGCCGGGGGCACCTTCTTGTTCGCCTGGGCGACGGTGACGCCGAGGGCGACCGTGGTGGCGACGAGGGTCTTGGCCTTCTTGGACAGGCGGGAGCGGCGATGGGACATGGGGGGTCCTTCCGGGGAAGTCCTGTCGGCGGGTGCTGCGTCTCCCCAGTGGCCGCCCGCCCCGGAGAGGTTGCCGTCAGGGCAGGGGGTGGGCGCGCAGGCGGTTGCCGCGCAGGACGTACAGGGTGCGGGCGTCGGCGAGGAGCTGGACGGCGACGGCTTCGCTGTCGACGGACTTGAGGGTCCAGGCCGTCCTGTGGGTGCGCGGGTCCACGGCGACCGCGTCCTCGGGGGCGCCGCCGAGGCCGTCGCCGGTCTGCGGGAAGACGTAGCCGCCCGCGAGCAGCGGTGGCGGTGAGGCGCCGCCGGAGATGGTGCCGGGGCGCTCCCAGCTCCACAGCAGCTTCTTGTCGTCGCGGCCCACGGCCACCAGGTCCTGGCCGACGATGGTCACGTACACGGTGGCCCCGTCGATGGTCGAACCGCCGTACATGACATGCCCCTTCAGCTCCGTCCCCAGTTCCTCCGGGTCGACGCTCCACCGGGTGCGGCCGGTGCGCAGGTCGACGCAGAGGCAGCCGCGTCCGGCGATCACGGCCACGCCCTGTCCCGCTGTGACGCTGCGGTCGGTCAGCTCGTCGTACCTGCGGTCCAGGGCGGAGGCGGCCAGGGCGCGGCGCCACATCGGGGCGCCGGTGTCCGCCCGGTACGCGGTGACCGCGTCGTTCTCCAGGAACAGCAGCACCCCTTCGGCGACCGCTCCGACCGCGCCCTCGGCGGGGCTGGGCGGCAGGCGGCGGCGCCAGCGCAGCCGGCGGGCGGCGAGGTCGTAGGCGAGCAGGTGGCGGTCCAGGTCCTGGTGCTTGTCGCCGTAGGCGGCGCCCGACCGGTGTCCCATGGCGTAGACGGTGCGGGTGTCGGCCGCGAACACGGGGGCGAGCAGCAGGTCGAAGCTGACGCCGAGCGGGGCGCTGAACCAGACGCGGCCGTCGGACGCCTCCACGGCGGCGAGCCGGCCGCTGGGGCCGGTGCCCCGGCCGACGACGGCCGTGCCGCACGCCCTGAACTGGCCGCCGATGTTCTCGGCCGTCCACCGCAGTACGCCCCGGCGGGCGTCGATGCCGTGGACCTGGTTGTCGCTCGCGGGGACCAGGAGGGTGCCGTCGACGAGGGCGGCCACCCGGCGGGTGCCGACGTTGACGTCGAAGTCGCCGCGGTACTCCCAGCGGGCGCCCGGGGGCCCGCCGGGGCGCTCGGACGCGGTGCGGGACGGCGAGGGGCCGGGCTCGGCCGCCTGGGCCGTCCGTCCGGTCCGCCGTTCCTCGGGCCGGGTCGCCCAGACGGCGCCGCCCGCTCCGGCGAGGGCGACCGCGGCGGCACCGGTGAGCAGTCGGCGGCGGGTGAGACGGGCGGGGCCGGGCGGCTCCGGGACGGTCCGGGGTGGCGGGGGTTCGCCGATCCGGGCGGTGCGGGCGGCGATGTCGGCGAGGACGGGGGCGGGCAGCCGGTCGCCGAACCAGCCCTCGCCGCCCGCCCGTTCGGCGACGGCGCCGGCCGTGGGACGGGCATCGGCCTCCTTGTCCAGGCAGTCGGCGAGCAGGGGCCGCAGCTCCTCGGGTGCCGCGTCGAGTTCGGGGTCCTGGTGGGTGATGCGGTAGAGCACCTCGTCCGGCCGGCCCTCGCCGAAGGGCGGCCGGCCGCAGGCGGCGTACGTCAGTACCGAGCCGAGCGCGAACACATCGCCGGGCGGTCCGGCCGGGCCGTCGGCGGCGAGCTGCTCGGGGGCCATGTAGGCGGGGGTGCCGGGGCTCTCGCCGGCCTGGGTGAGGTCACCGGCGTGCGCGGCCCGCGCGATGCCGAAGTCGACGAGGACCGGGCGGGCGGGGGTGAGCAGGATGTTGGAGGGCTTGAGGTCCCGGTGGACGACGCCCGCCCGGTGCAGTGCGGCCAGCGCGCCGGCGAGGTGGGCGGCGAGGGCGCGCAGGGGCCCCTCGGGCCAGGGCCCGTGGGCGGCGACGGCCTCGGCGAGCGAGGGGCCCAGGACGTAGGCGGTGGCCAGCCAGGGCCGGGAGCCGTCCGTGTCGGCGCCGGAGAACGGCGGTACGTACGGCAGGTCGCCGAGCGCCCGCACGGTCTCGGTCTCCCTGCGGAACCGTTCGACCAGGTCCGGGTCGCCGGTGAGGTGCGGATGCACGGCCTTGAGCGCGACCGTGCGGCCGGTGGGCGTCCGGGCGAGGTAGACCGTGCCCATGCCGCCGGCGCCGAGCCGGGCCAGCAACCGGTGGCCTCCGATGAGGTCGGGGTCGTCGTCGGTGAGGGGGTACGGCGGCATCGCGGTCACCCGGCCGGGAAGGCGAAGACGGAGGCGCCGTTCATGATCACGGCGATGTCGTTCACGGTGTGGACCTCGTAGAGGGAGGAGGCCGACTGCTTGCTCTGGAAGGTCCATTTGACCGCTCCGTTGCGCGGATCGAGGGCCACCACCCCGGCGCCCCGGCCGAACGCCAGCAGGGTGCGCCGCGAGCGGGTCAGGGCCAGGCCCGGGGCGCTCTTCACCAGCGCGTAGGGCGGGTCGGGCAGCAGGGTGCGGCGCCAGATCTCGCGGCCCCGTACGGGGTCGATCGCGAAGACGTTGCGCCGGGCGTCGGTGACGTAGAGGACGGTGCCGAGGCCGGGGACCTCCACCGCCGTCGGGGTGCTGACCACGGGCGGTTCGCCGGGCCCGCCGTCGTCGCTGAGGTTGAGCCGCCACACCGGCTTGTTCACCCGCAGCGGCGCGGCCGACAGCCGGCCGTCGCCGAAGGCGTAGATGTGCCCGGTGAGCCGGTTCACCGACAGCTTGCCGCCGCTGGGCGTCCAGGTGTGGCGGAAGGGGCGGCCCATGGTTCCGGTGCGCGGGTCGACGTCGGCGAGGACGACGCCTCCCTCGACGGCGTACATCACCTTGAGGTCGTCGGGGGCGATCTCCAGCATGGCCTCCCCCTCCTCCCCCGCCGGTACCTTCAGGCGCCAGCGTTCGGCGCGGGCGGCGGTGTCGAAGGCGATGACGTACGTCCGCGGGACGGTGCCCGGGACGGTGTTCTCGCGGCCGACGGCCCGGTAGTACAGGAGGTCGCGCCCCCTGTCGTATCCGGCGACCGCGTCGACGGTGAGGTCGGGGTGAGTGGTCCGCTCGGTCCACCGCTGCCGGCCGTCGGCGGTGGAGACGGCGAGGAAGCGGTCGTTGCGGGTGAGGATGAGCGTGCCCGGTTCCGTGGAGACGAGCGTCTCGCGGGTGTCGAACCCGCCGCGCTGCCACACCGGCCGGCCGTCGGTCATGCTCAGGGCGGTCAGCTCGGGGTGCTCCACGAGGTAGATCACCTTGCCGTCGCTGTGCCAGAGCAGGCCGTTGTACTGCCACAGGAACTCGTTCTTGGAGTCGTAGCGCCACAGCGCGGCCGGCGGTGTGCCGCGCACAGCGGTCGCCCCGGTGGTCGTACGGCGGGTGGTGACGGCCGGTGAGGTCAGTGCCTGGGTGCCGCCGCGCCCGGTCACCCAGCCGGCCACCGAGCCCGCGCCGAGCAGCAGTCCGGCCCCGGCGGCGGTGAGCAGGGTGCGGCGGGCGGGGCGGGCGGCGGGGGCCCGGGGCGGGGTGTCGGTGGCGGACTCCAGGGCCAGGGCGCGGTCCGCCTGGCGGGCGAGGGCGCCGACCAGGCGGGCGGGCGCCTCGAACGGCTCCTCGCCGAGTTCGTCCAGCAACTCCTGGGCGCTGGGCCGCTGTTCGGGCTCCTCGTGGGAGCAGCGGCGCAGCAGCGGGTCGTCGGGGGCGCGGCCTGCTCCGGCGTGGGTGAGCAGGTCGCCGAGGGCCGCGATGTCGTCCGGGGCGGTGCCCGTGCGGCGGGGCCGGGTCAGACGGGGGCCGTCCGGGGTGAGGAGTACGGCGTCGGCGGTGAGCGCTCCGTGCGGGACGCCCCGCGCGTGCAGCCGGGCCAGCGGTGCGGCGAGGCGGCCGGCGAGGGCGCGGACGGTGCCGTGCGGCAGACCGGCGTACATCAGGGCGCCGGCCTCGGCGAGGGTGAGGGCCGGCACGTAACGCCAGGCCAGCCAGGGCGGCCGGGCCGCGGTGCCGTCCTCCAGGAGCTCGGGGAAGCCGGGGCCGGCCGCGGCGCGCAGGGCGGCGGTCGTGGCGCGGGCGTGCTCGTCGCGGACCAGGGTGATCTCGGCGAGGCCCTCCGCGGCCGGGCGCCTGGCCAGCAGCCGTGGTTCACCGCCCGCGGGTGTGAGCCTGGCCAGCAGGACGTATGCCCCCAGGACCCTGATGTCGTCGGCGCGCAGCTCTTCCATGCGATCCCCCCCGTCGCCCGTGTCGCTCCCGGCGCACTTCGCGAACACGGGCTATGACGTTCGCGCGGGCGGCGGCCGTTTCACAGCGTGGGCATGGCGCGCAGGGTGGTGCGGCGGGCGACGAACACCCGTCCGGCGGCGCCGGCGAGCCGCCAGCCCGCCTGCTCTGCCTGGTCGTCGAAGGTCCACAGCACCTTGCCGGAGCGGATGTCGACGGTGTAGACGCCTTCGTCGGCGCCCTGGCCGTTCGTGGAATCAGCCGGGTTGCCCATCAGGCCGTACAGCGCGTGTCCGATGACGACGTCCGCCCACAGCGGTATGCCGCTGTACGCCAGGGGTGCGGTCCAGCGGGTGTCGCCCGAGTCGGCGTCCAGGCACCACAGTTCGGCGCCCATCCCGGCGTAGACGCGGCCGCCGGCGACGGTGGGGGCGCTGTAGAAGCCGAGGTCCTCGTTCTGGCGCCAGCGGACCTCGCGGGTGCGGGCGTCGAGGAGGGTGAGGGGGCGGCCGCCGACGCAGAAGCCCCCGTCGTGCACGGCGGGGGCCGGGGCGCCGGCCGCCCCGCCCTTCCAGAGCACGGGCCTGCCCATGTTCCAGGTCCAACTCGACGCACCGGTACCGGTGTCGAGGACCTGCGCCAGTCCGTCGTCGGTGGTGATCATCAGGCGCTGCCGGGTCACGGCGGCCCGGGCGGTACCGCTGCCGCCGACGGCCCGCACGGAGGTCCAGCGGATTCGACGGTCCGTCAGTTCCACGGCGAGCGCGTGGCGTCGGCGGTCCAGGACGTACGCCGCCCGGTCGTCCACGGCGAGCGTCTGCACGGCGCCGATGTCCGCGGTCCGCCAACGCGGCTGTCCGGTACGGGAGTCGAGCGCGGTGAGCCGGCCGTCGCCGGTGACGACGAGGATCGCGGTACCGGCGACGAGGAGGGCGCCGTGCCGGTCGGGGGGTTGGTCACCGCTCCAGCTCCAGGCGAGGCGTCCGGTGTGCTGGAGCCAGGCGCCCACACCGTCCGGGGTGCCCGCGGCGACGACCCGCCCGACGGCGACGGGGGCGGGGCCCGCCGGGTGCACGCCCTCGGTCTGCCACAGGGCCGCGGGGACGACGTCGGCGGTGGGACCGACGAGCGGCGCGGCCACGGGCACGCCGTTCTCCGTACGCCGGCCCGGCGGCGGCACCGGCCGGTCCCGCCCGAAGACCCACCAGGCACCGGCCGCGGTCCCGGCGCCTCCGGCGAGGCCCGCCAGGATCGCCCGCCGCGAGGGACGCCGCCGCGGGGCGACGGTTCCGAGCAGGGCCTCGGCTCCGGTGGCGCGGCGGTCGATCTCGGTGGCGAGGAGGGGGGTGAGCCAGGGGGTGGGGTGCGGGGCGGACGGCTGTGGCGTGGGCGGAGGGGTGGCGGGGAGGGCAGGGTCCTCGCCCCACAGCACCAGCTCCCCCGGCGTCGGTCGCCGTGCCGGGTCCTTCGCCAGGCAGGCCCGGACGGTGCCGAGGAGTTCTCGCGGTACGCCCTCCAGCCGGGGTTCCTCGTGGACCACGCGGTAGCCGACCGCGGCCGGATGGCCGGAGCCGAAGGGGCCCCGGCCGGTGCAGGCGAAGGCGAGGACCGCGCCCAGGGCGAAGACGTCGGCGGCGGGCCCCGCGCGGCGGCCGGTGATCTGTTCCGGGGGCGCGTAGCCGGGTGTGGCGGGGGCCAGGCCCGGCTGGGTGAGGGTCAGGCCGTACTCGGGGCGGGCGATGCCGAAGTCGATGATCCTGGCGCCGGAGCGGGTCAGGACGATGTTGGAGGGCTTGAGGTCCCGGTGCACCAGGCCCGCCTCGTGGATCAGGGCGACCGTGCGGGCCAGCTCCGCGAGCAGCGCCCGGGCCCCGTCCGCGGCGAAGGCGCCGTAGGTGGTCACCGCCTCGTGCAGGGTCGGCCCCGCGAGGTACTCGGCGGCGATCCAGGGGACGGGGCCGTCGACGTCGTGGCCCAGCACGGCGGCCACGCCCGGTCCGCGCACCGCCGAGGCGGCCTCGGCCTCGCGCCCGAACCGCCGCAGCATCGAGGCGTCCTGCGCCGCCCCGTCCCGCAGCACCTTCACCGCCGCCGCCCGCCCCCGCGGATCCCGCCCGAGGTACACCGCCCCCATGCCGCCCTCGCCGAGCGGCGCGAGGATGCGGTACGGCCCGATCCAGCGCGCGGGTTCGGCCGCCCCCGTTCCATGGCCCCCCACGGCCGGTCATGGTAGGGAGGAACCCGCACCTCGGGAAGACCGGGCAGGCCGGGCGTCGTCCACGGGCCCTCGGGTCCGGGACTTCTCCGGAAAGTCTCTGTCGAAGCGCTTCGACAACCTATGGACACCCACTCCCGGTGGAGCTACTGTCGAACCACCCTCACCCGCCCTTGTTCGTACTGCGCACTGTCGAAGCGCTTCACAAAGCTTGGAGAGCTGGATGGTCACCCTCGCCGAGGTCGCCCAGCACGCCGGAGTCTCGGCGAGCACGGTGAGCTATGTCCTCAGCGGCAAGCGGTCCATCTCCGGTGCCACCCGGCAGCGGGTCGAGGAGAGCATCCGCGAGCTGGGCTACCACCCGAACGCGGGCGCCCGCGCCCTGGCCAGCAGCAAGTCGAACATCATCGCGCTGATGATCCCGCTGCGCACCGACATGTACGTGCCGGTCATGATGGAGATCGCCATCGCGGTCGCCACCACGGCCCGCACGCACGGCTACGACGTCCTGCTGCTCACCGGCGAGGAGGGCCCCGACGCCGTGCGCCGCGTCACCGGCAGCGGGCTCGCCGACGCGATGATCGTGATGGACGTGGAACTCCACGACGAACGGCTGCCGTTGCTGCGCGACACCGACCAGCCCTCCGTCCTCATCGGCCTGCCCGCCGACACCTCGGGGCTGACCTGTGTGGACCTGGACTTCCGGGCGACGGGCGCACTGTGCGTGGAACACCTGGCGATGCTGGGACACCGCGACATCGCTGTCATCGGCGAGGCCCCGGCGGTCTACGAGCGGCACACCGGCTTCGCCGAGCGCACCCTCGACGGACTGCGCTCGCGCGCCGGGGAGTTGGGCGTACGGCTGCTGCACCGGCCGTGCGACGGCGGCTACGACGCGATGGCCGTGACCCTCGCCCGGGTCCTCGACGAACGCCCGACGACCACCGGGTTCGTCGTCCAGAACGAGTCGGCGGTCGAACCGCTGCTCGCCCTGCTGCGCCAGCAGGGCAGGGCCGTCCCCGAGGACGTGTCGGTGGTGGCGATCTGCCCCGACCAGGTCGCCGTCCAGGCCTCGGTGCGGCTGACGTCGGTCGCCATCCCCGCCCAGGAGATGGGCCGGCACGCCGTGGCGCGGCTGGTGGCCAAGCTCGACGGCCGGGAGGGCGACGAAGTCGTGCTGATCGCACCCGAGTTGACGGTGAGGGCCAGCACGGGCCCCGCGCCGACGGTCGCCTGAAGCACTCCGGAAGCGCTCTGCAAGCGGTCCGGAAGCACCACCGAAGCACCACCAGCACTCCAGAAGCACCCGCACGCACTCCTGACGTTCCTTCACCACCGTGCCCCGCCCGGGCACACCCCTGCCTCCACCCCGTCCTCCTTACTCCGGGAGCACTCCACGTGAATCAGCCTGCCGTACCCCAGATCCCGACCGGCGAGGTCAGCCTCGCGCAGTCGTCGCCCACCGTCGGCACCTTCCGCGAGCGGGACGGCGCGCTGGAGTGGAGCGGCCGCCAGGAGACCCTGCGCGTCGAGCCGTGGGGTCCCGACGCGGTCCGGGTCCGGGCCCGGCTCGGCGGCCCGATCCTGGAGGGGCTGCCGGGCGCGCTGCTCGACGAGGCGCCCGCCACCGAGTCCGCCGTCAAGATCGAGGGCGGGCGGGGGTCGCTGACCGTCGGCTCGCTGACCGTCGAGGTCGACGCCGAGGGCCTGATCCGCTTCCTGCGCACGGACGACCTCACGGAGCTGCTGTGCGAGGAGCGCGCCCACTTCTGGTGGCCGGGCTCTCGCCTGTACACGGCGGTCGGCAACGGCCACCACCGCCTGGAGCAGCGCTTCGCCGCCTACGACGACGAGAAGCTGTACGGCCTCGGCCAGCACCAGCACGGCCGCCTCGACCAGAAGGGCCTGGTCCTGGACCTGGTCCAGCGAAACGCCGAGGTCGGCATCCCGGTCCTGACCTCCAGCCGCGGCTACACCCTGCTGTGGAACAACCCGGCGATCGGCCGCGTGGAGCTGGCGCACAACGGCACCCGGTGGGTCGCCGACTCCGCCCGCCAGATCGACTACTGGATCACCGCGGGCGCCCCGGCCGCCGCGCAGCGCGCCTACAGCGCGGTGACCGGCCGGACGCCGATGATGCCGGAGTGGGCGACGGGCTTCTGGCAGTGCAAGCTGCGCTACCGCACGCAGGACGAACTCCTCGACGTGGCCCGGGAGTACAAGCGGCGCGGGCTGCCGATCTCCGCGATCGTCTGCGACTTCTTCCACTGGACGCACCTGGGCGAGTGGAAGTTCGACCTGGACGAGTGGCCGGACCCGGCCGCGATGGTGCGCGAGCTGGAGGAGATGGGCATCAAGCTCGTCGTCTCCGTGTGGCCGTCGGTCTCGCCCCTGTCGGAGAACCACCCGGTCATGGAGCAGCGCGGCTACTTCATCGGCACCCAGTACGGCCCGATGGCCCACGCCGACTGGCCGGACAAGCAGGTCGCCTCCACCGTCCAGGTCGCCTTCTACGACGCCACCAACCCCGAGGCCCGGGACTTCGTGTGGTCGAAGGTGAAGGAGAACTACCTCGACCCGTACGGCATCACCGCGTTCTGGCTGGACGCCTGCGAGCCGGAACTGAAGCCGGGCTTCTCGGAGAACCTGCGCTACTGGGCGGGTCCGGGCCTGGAGGTCGGCAACATCTACCCGGCCGAGAACGCCCGCACCTTCCACGAGGGGCTGAGCGCCGCCGACGAGGAGGTCATCACCCTCAACCGCTCGGCGTGGGCGGGCAGTCAGCGCTACGGCGCCGCCCTGTGGTCCGGCGACATCGGCACCGACTTCCCGACCCTGCGCCGCCAGATCGCGGCCGGCCTCAACACCTCCCTGTCGGGCATCCCCTGGTGGAACACCGACATCGGCGGCTTCCACGGCGGCGACCCGTCCGACCCGGCGTACCAGGAGGTCATGGTCCGCTGGTTCCAGTTCGGCGCGCTGTCCCCGCTGATGCGCCTGCACGGCTTCCGCGACCCGGGCACGCCGCTCGGCCCGGCGATGACCGGCGGCCCGAACGAGGTGTGGTCGTACGGCGAGGAGGCCGGCGCGATCATGGAGCGGTACCTGCGGCTGCGCGAGCGCCTGAAGCCGTACGTCCTCCAGGTCATGCGCGAGGCCCACGAGGAGGGCCTGCCGGTCATGCGGCCGCTGTTCCTGGAGTTCCCCGAGGACCAGGCGACGTGGTCGGTGGACGACGCCTATCTCTTCGGCGCGGATCTGCTGGTCGCGCCGGTGCTGACGGCGGGCGCCACGGCCCGGACGACGTATCTGCCGGCGGGCGCGGCCTGGACGGACGCGTGGACCGGTGAGACGTACCCGGGCGGTACGACCGTGACGGTCGACGCCCCGCTGGACCGCATCCCGCTGTTCCTGCGGGACGGGGCGAGCCTCCCGGTCGCCGAGTAGCGGCGGCGGCCGGGAATCCGGTCGGGTGCGGTCGGCCTGCGAGGGAAAGGCCGACCGCACCCGCACGGGGGGGGCGACCGCTGCGCGAACTCCCCTGTCGGGCAGGCTTGTTGGGTGACCGAGCCCCGGTGACCCGGTGAAAGGAATTCCGCCTCGTGCCCTCCACCCCGCTCCCCCTGACGCTGGCCAACCTCCTGACCCGACCGGCGTTCGGATCCCGGCGCGATCCGGACCGGGCCTTCGACCGGATCCTCGGCGGGGCCGGGCAGGCGGACGGGGACGAGTGGTTCGTCGAGAGCTTCCGGCTCCTGCTGCGCGAGTGGGCGGCCGACGAGGAGCTGTCTCCGGTCGGCTGGCAGTCGGCGCAGGCCCATGTCCGCAGGCATCTGACCAACCGGGCCCGGATCCGGCGGCTGATCGCCGAGAATCCGGCCATCGAGGAGGAGCCCGTCGAGCGCCCGGTGTTCGTGGTGGGCCTGCCGCGCACCGCCACCACGCTGACCCACAACGTGCTCTCCCTCTCCGAGGACCACCGCTGCCCGCGGCTGTGGGAGCTGCTCGCCCCCGGACTGGGACCCTCGCCCCAGGAGCGGCAGAAGGCGGTCCGGGCCGCGCGCCGGATGCTCGACGGCACGTATCTGCTCACGCCGCGCTTCCGCGACATCCATCCCATGACCGCGGAGGGCCCCGAGGAGTGCACCTTCCTCCTGCCGCACGCCCTGGTGCCGCTGTCCCAGGCCCGCCTGCCCGAGTACCACGCCCGGCAGTTCGAGCGGGACTTCCTCCCCGACTACCGCCATCTCAAGCAGTGCCTCCAGGTGCTCCAGTACGGCCGTCCGCCTCGCCGCTGGATCCTGAAGTCCCCCATGCACACCGGGAACCTCGACGCCCTGTACAGCGTGTTCCCCGACGCCACGCTCGTGTGGACGCACCGCGACCCGGCGACCGCCGTCGCGTCGTTCTGCAGCCTGGTCGAGTGCGGTATGGCCCTGTCCCGCCGCACGGTCGACCGGCACGCCCTGGGCGCCACCTGGCTCGACCTGCTGAGCCGCTCGGTGAGCCGCGGGCTCGCGGCAAGGGCCGGCATCCCCCGCGAGGCGCTGGTGGACGTCCCCTACTCCTGGCTCGGCACCGACCCCGCCGCGAGCGCCCCGAAGCTCTACGACGCCGTCGGCGCCCGGTGGACGGAGGCCGAGGCGGCCCGGCTGGACTCGGTCGCCGCCCGGCCGAAGGGCGCCCGCCGGCACACCTACGACCTGGCCCGCTACGGCCTGACCCGCGCCGACGTGGACGCGGCCTTCGCCGAGTACGACGTGCTGCGGGCCGAGGTCGACCGCGCCTGACGGCACGGCCGGCCCCGGCCCTGGCGTCGATCAGCTTCCGCTGACCGTCACGTTGTTGGCGGCGAAGTCCAGGCCGCCGGACGAGGACGTGATCTCGAAGCCGAACTGCACGTCACCGATGGTCTCGTTGCCCATCCAGCCCTTGGTGTCCTTGATCCACTTCAGGATCGGCAGGATGTTCACGGTGCCGGAGTTGGAGTTCGAGGTGCGGATGAACGAGAAGACCTCGTTGGCTCCGTTGGTGCCCTTGAAGACGTTCCAGCTGTGTCCGCCGACCGTCACGCTGCCCTGCGAGGAGCCGATGGGGCCGACGGGGCCGGTCTTGTTGACCCAGAGCATGATCTCGTAGTCGTAGTCGGTGTCCCAGATGTCGTACGAGGTGTTGTACGCGCCGGAGGACGGGACGGAGACGTTGTAGTTGCTGGTGAGCGAGGTCAGCGAGGTGATCGACTTGTTGATCACCTTCTTGGAGTTGGGGTAGGACTTGATGCCGCCGGTGTTGGGGTGGTTGGCGTTGACACCCCAGTTGGTGCCCGAGTTCGCCCAGATGCACTGGGCGCCGGCGCCGGAGCCCCAGATGTTGTTGTAGAGCGTGTAGCCGTTCAGGCTGGTGTTGCCCCACTGGTCGCAGGAGTTCCAGACGGCGGCCGCGGCGGGGGTGGAGGCGAGACCGACGGTGGCGCCGAAGGCCATCGCCGGGGCCAGAACGGCCATGGTGATCTTGCGCAACGTGCTCTGTGCCATGGTGTCCCTTTCCATGGGTGGGGGGAATCGCGGGGGGAATTGCGGGGGGATCACCACGCCCTCGGGGAGAGGACGTGGTCTTCACCGGCGACGAGGTCGAGCGGTTCGGCGCCGGAGGAAGTACGGAGTTCCACGCGGTGGGTGCGCGTGGGCCTGATCATCGCCCTGACGGTCTCGGGCGTCCATGTGAGATCGATCTCCGCCCCGAACCGGGTGCGGATGCCGGTCAGCCGGCCGCTGGGGTACGCCGCAGGGAGCGCGGGCAGCAGGACCAGGCGGTCGGGGGTCGACTGGACGAGCGTCTCGATCAGCACGGCGGGCAGGGTGTGGGCGGCGTCCGCGTTGTAGACGTCCCGGTTCGGGTAGTGCGCGCTCATCAGGGAGGCGTGGAAGAAGTCCCCCTTGAGTACCTGCCCGAGGGCGTGCGCGACCCGTTCGCCGTCCCGCAGCCGGGCGGCGACCAGGGCGTGGTGCAGATGGCCGTGGGCGGAGTCGTTCTCCGAGCCGCGCAGGGCGAGCGCGCGGTGCGCGGCCGCCGCGAGGGCCGGGGTGTCGTACGGGGTGATCTCGTCGAGCGGCCAGACGCCGTAGAGGTGGCTGAGGTGGCGGTGGTCGTAGGTGTCGTCGAGTCCTGGCCAGGCCCACTCGGCGAGGGCGCCGTCGGCGTTGATCCGGTGGGGCGGAAGCCGGTCGGCGAGGGCACGCCAGTCCCGCGCCCGCTCGGGGTGGTACTCGGCGGCCGTGAGCAGGGCGTGCCGGGCGGCCGAGAGGTCCATGGCCGCGTTGATCGCGCCCCAGCTCGCGTTCGCGGGCCGGTTCTCCGGCGAGTAGGAGGGGACGACGACCAGGTGGCCCTCGTCGTCGGTGCGGGTGAGGAAGTCCTCGTAGAACAGGGCGACCTGGGCGAGCGCGTGGGCCGTGCGGGGGTCCTTCTCGCCGCGGGTCTCGTCGTGGTCGACGAGCGGCTTGAGCAGCCAGTCGGCGCCCGCCGTCCACAGGTGCAGGGGGTATTCACGGCTGAAGTGGTATGTCAGCCCGGACTCGCCGTCGGTGTGCGCGGGGGCCATGACACCGCGGGCGCCGAAGACCGCGCGGGCGTTGGCGGCCCAGTCGTCCAGCTGACGATGGATCAGGGAGGCGTGGGCCTCGGTGACTTCGGGGAGGGCGGCGGCCGCGGCGGAGGCGGTCTGGAGGTTGAGGTTGGCGTCGTTGGTGAAGGCCCCGGCCCAGGCGGTGTTCCAGTCGCCGGTCCACAGGCCGACCAGGCGGGGCGGCAGCATGCCGGAGGCGGACAGCAGGTGGTAGCGGCCGGCGGCGAAGAGGCGTTCCAGCAGGGCGGGGCTCTCGGGGCGGGTGAGCAACTCCGAGCCGGGCAGGGCGCGTTCGGCCGGGTCGGCGTCGAGGTCGAGGGTGACGCGTTCGTAGGCCGTGCGGTGCAGGTCGGTGTGGCGGGCGAGGAGCGCGGTGTACGGGTCCTCGTCGTCCGGGATCAGATCGCCGAGGGCGCGGGCGTGGGTGAGGGCGTCCCGGTCCTCGGCGTCGGGTCCGTCCGGGTGGCACAGCACACGGGTGAGCAGCAGCACGGAGTCCGCGCCGGTGATCCGCAGGCCCGGCGGGATGAGGGAGGTCCGGCCGCCCGTGACCACGACCAGCGTCACGCCGGTGTAGGCGCGGTCACCGCCGGGGTAGCGGGCCCGCAGGGTGAGCAGGGCGCCCTCGGGGGTGAGGACGGCGCCGTGGCCCACGGCCAGGTCGTGGGGCGCGCCCGGGAGCCGGTGGTCCAGGGAGATGTCCAGGTCGGGGGTGGTGACCCGCTGGACGATGACGTCGTCGGCGCGGGAGACGAAGACCTGGCCGCCTCCGTCCGCGCACTCGGTCCGGGCGACGCCGGTGGTGAAGTCGACCGACCGGCGGTAGTCGGTGCCGTGACCGGATCGCCGTCGCAGCCGTATCTCGAAGGCCGGGTGGAAGGGCTTCACCCACCGCAGGTCGCGTCCGTCGGTGAAGCTCTCGGCGGCGTGCAGGTCGCCGGCGAGCAACCGGTCCTGGAGCGCGGGGAGTTCGGCGGCGAGCTCGGGCGGGCGGGCGTCCTCGGTGCCGTTGGGGCGGACGAGGGTGTGGTGGGTCACGACGACCCGCTCGTCGGTCGGTTCGCCGAACACGAGGGCGCCGTGCCGGCCGTTGCCGCTGAGGAAACCGTCCTCCCAGCGGGTGGCCGGGTGCGGTTCCCAGGTGCCGTGGACGGGACCGTCGGTCATGGCGTGGGCACCGCCTCGGGCACCGCCTTGAGCACAGCCGCTCCGTACCGGCCGAGTGTGAGCTCGCCCTCGACGGCCCCTCCGGTCAGCAGGTCCCGGTGTCTGCCGGGCACCTGGACGGTGACCGGATCGCGCCCGTGGTGGAGGACGAACAGCAGGTCGCCGCGGCGGACCGCCTCGACCCCCTCGGGCAGCGCGTCGAGCACGGGACGGGCACCCGCCTCGGCGGCGATCCCGGCGAGCAGATCGCGCAGCGCGGCGGGCTCGGGCAGCGTCGAGAGGTACCAGGCACGGCCCCGGCGCAGCACCGCGGGCAGCCCGTCGAGCTCACCGCCCTTGTAGGCGGCCCGGACCTCGGCGTCCTCGGCCCCGTCGATCTCCTCCGACCACAGGGTGCCGCGGAACCCGTCGCACTCGACGTGCTCGTCGGCGTCCAGCGGCCACCACTCGTGCAGGGTGCGGATGCCGAACAGCTCACGCAGCCGGGCGTCCATCCCGCCCGCGCGGACCCGGTCGTCCTCGTCGGCGACGCCGGTGAGGAAGCCCGAGACGAGGGTGCCGCCCCGGCGGACGTACCCGAGGAGGTTCTCGATCGCCGCGTCGGTGAGGGCGTACGCCTGTGGCACGACGACCAGCCTGTAGGCGCTCAGATCGTGCTCGGGGTGGGCGAAGTCGGTGGTGAGGTGCGCCTCCCACAGGGCCCGGTGCCAGGCCTTGAGGAGGTCGGGATGGTCGACCCGGTGGGAGAGCCGGCCGTCCTGGGCGCCGGCCCACCAGGCGTGCCAGTCGTGGAGTACGGCGATGTCGTTGGCGGTGTGACGGCCCGTCACCTCGGGGGCGATCACGGCGAGTTCGGCGCCGAGCCGCTTCACCTCCTGGTACGTCCGGCCCTCCTCCCCCGCGTGGCTGACCATCCCGGAGTGGAACTTCTCCGCGCCCTGCCGGGACTGGCGCCACTGGAAGTAGCAGACGGCGTCGGCGCCCCGGGCCACGGCCTGGAGGGACCACAGGCGGTTGAGACCGCGCGGCTTGGGGTGGTTGACGCCCCGCCAGTTGACGGGCCCGGCGGCCTGCTCCATCAGCATCCAGGGACCGCGGGCCTGCGAGCGGGTCATGTCCTGCACCAGGGCGCCGTTCTGGGCGCCCAGCGGATCCCGCGGATCGGGATAGAGGTCGACGGAGACGACGTCCTCCTCCTCGGCCCAGCGCCAGGCGTCCTGGCCGACCCACAGCGGCATGAAGTTGGTGGTCACGGGGAGGTGCGGGGTGGCCCGGCGGACGATGTCGCGTTCGGCGACATAGCACTCCAGGAGCATGTCGGAGGTGAACCGCTTGAAGTCCAGCACCTGGCCGGGGTTCTTCATGTAGTGGGCGTGGCGGGGGGTGTGGATCTCGGCCCAGTCGCCGTAGCCCTGGCTCCAGAAGGCGGTGCCCCAGGCCTCGTTGAGGGCGTCGAGCGTGCCGTACTTCGCCCGGAGCCAGTCCCGGAAACGGGCGGCGGCGCGGTCGCTCCAGTCGTAGGTGCAGTACTCGTTGTTGATGTGCCACATGGTGAGGGCCGGGTGGCCGCCGTAGCGGGCGGCGAGGTCCTCGGTGATGGCGGCGGCGTAACGGCGGTAGGTGTCGCTGGAGTGCGAGAAGTGCTGGCGGCCGCCCCACCACTCGGTGCGGCCGTCCTGGTCGACGGGCAGGGTGTCGGGGTGGAGGTGGCCCATCCACGGCGGCGGGGAGGCGGTCGGGGTGGCGAGCACCACCCCGATGCCGTGGTCGTGCATGAGGTCCATCAGCCGGTCGAGCCAGCCGAACTCCCTCTCCCCCGGCCGGGGTTCGAGCCGGGACCAGGAGAAGACGCCGAGGGTGACGGAGTTGACCCCGGCGGCCGTCATCAGCCGGACGTCCTCCTGCCAGGTCTCCTCGGGCCACTGCTCGGGGTTGTAGTCGCCGCCGTAGAGGATGCGGCCGCGGGTGGCGTCACCGAGGCCCGGCATCAGACCGGCTCCCCGTACTGGATGCCCCGCCCGTTGGTGGCGATGTACACGCGGCCGTACACGCGCGGGTCGCCGGTGATGGTCTCGCCGATCCAGCCCCACTGGTGCCGGTCGTCGTTGATCCGCGTCCAGGTCTTCGCGCCGTCGTCGGAGCGGTACACGGCGGTGATGCTCCCGGGGCTGCCGACCATGTAGAGCGCCGGGTAGTCGGCGCCCTCGGCGGCCTTGCCGAAGCCGAGGGTGTGCGAGGCGGAGGTGCTGGTGACCTTCGTGACGGTCGCGCCGCCGTCGGTGGACCGGAACAGCCCGTTCCCCTTGGCTGAGACCCACAGGTCACCCGACCGCCCCGGTGCCGCGACCAGCTCGAACTGGCCGTCCCCGGACGGCAGCCCGGTCGCACCCTTGGTGAACGTGAGGCCACTGTCAGTGCTGGCGAGTAGCGTTCCCGTGTCGGTGTCGTAGGCGTAGAAGCGCGTCGGGTCGGCCGGGTCGGCGACCGGCGTGGCGCCCTTCGGGAAGGAGGGGACCTCGGTCCAGGTGGCGCCGTTGTCCGTCGAGCGGTAGGCCGGGTACTTCGTGCCGTCCCAGTGCACGAACACCCAGAGCAGCACACCGCCGTCGGCGTTGGTGGCGATCGGCCCCGGTGCGTCCTTGGCGATGGAGGGCTGGGCCTTGAAGGGCGCCCAGGTCTGTCCGCCGTCGTTCGAGTAGGCGCCGTTGCCGTGGTCGCCCCAGCCGGTGCGCACGACGTACGCCGGCTTGCGCGTGGCCTGCGAGAGTCCCGTCGCCGTTCCGAACACGGGGTTGGAGGCCATGCCGCGCGAGGGCGAGGCGGTGAGCCGCTCGTGGTACATCACGCCGATGTCCCCGAGTCCGCTGATCAGGTGCGCCGTCCCGACCGGGGGCGAGATCAGCTGGCGTACGGAGGTCTCCTCCAGGCCGCGGATCTGCGGGGCCCAGTTCTTCAGGTCCCGCGTGCCGTAGAGGGTGGCGCCGGTGCCGTAGACGATGTGCTTCGAGTCGTACGGGTCGAGGGCGAGGGCCTGGATCCACCAGCCGAACTTCGGCTTGTCGCCACCCCACTTGAGGAAGGGGGTCTCGGAGACGTCGAAGACCGCGGTGTCCTTCAGGGACGTCCAGGTGCGGCCGCCGTTCGTGGAGCGGTAGACGGTGTCGATGTCGGCCCACCGGTTGTTGGTGGACACCACGACCGTGCCGGGCCGGCGGGCGTCGACGGCGACCCCGCCGTAGCCGAAGGTGTCGGCGGAGCCGTCGCTCGTGGTCCCGCCCGGCTTCACCGGCGTGACCTCGGTCCACCTGCCGGTGACGGTGGCCAGCTTGTGGACGCTGCCGTCGGACTGCCCGTTGGGCCCGGGGGCGTTGGCGTACGTCACGTACAGCTCACGGGTGAGGCAGTCGTACGCGGCGCGGACCGGGACCTTGGCGGCGGTGCCGGAGGGCTGCCCGGGGACGGCTTCCCAGGTGCCGCCGTCGGCGGTGCGGTACAGGTTGGCGGCGGTCCCGTCGGAGTCGCCCCAGCCCGCGTAGACGGTCCGTCCGGCGGCGACCAGGAGGGTCACGCCCTGCCCGGTGGCGCTCGGCGTGCCCGGGAAGCCGCTCGCGACCGCCCAGGTGGCGCCTCGGTCGGTGGACTTCAGCAGCCCGTCGTGCCTGGTCCCCAGCCACAGCGTGTCGCTGTCCCTCGGGTCGACGAGCAGCCGCTCCCCCGTCCCCCGCCCGTCCTCGTTGGCCCCGAGCTTCACGTCCAGGTCGGTGCGTCTCCAGGTGGCCCCCCGGTCCTCCGACCGCAGCACCGCGCCGTTGCCCACCCAGGACTGTGTGTAGGTACCGAGCGCCAGATACAGCCGGTCCGGATGCACCGGGTCGACCGCCATCGCCTCGACACCCGTCAGGTTCCAGTCGTCCCACCCGAGGTGATCGGTGAGCGCGGTCCAGCGCGCCGCCCGGTCGTCCCAGCGGTAGGCCCCGCCGATGTCGGTACGGGCGTAGGCGAGCCCCCGGACGGAGGGGTGGAAGAGAACACCGGTGACGAAGCCGGTACCGCCGATGACGGCGGTCCGCCAGCGGTAGGAAGGAGCGGCGGCCACCGCGGCATACGCACGTCCCTGAACTGCGGGACCCGCGGCCAGCGCGGCAGCAGCCGCGGTCCCGGCAAGAACGGCACGACGACTGAGACCGGACACGCGCATGACACATACCTCGCTGTATGAGAAGGGGGGAGAGGTCCGACTTAAGGGACGCGGGGCCGCATTGATATGCGGCTCCGCCGCGTGGGCGCGACCAGCCACGAACTACGAGCAGTCGCCGTACGACACCCACCACCCCATTGACTGGGCGCGGGTCAACCCTTCACCGCACCCGTGAGCATGCCCTTCTTGAAATGCCGCTGGACGAACGGCGAAAGAACCGCCACCGGCAACAGAGCCATCACCATGACGGCCATCTGAATGGCCAGCGCCGACAGCTGCCCGGTGTTGATCTCCGTCGTCAACCCCACCGGCCGCTCCTGCTTCTGCACGAGCTGGATCATGATGTTCTGCAACGGCATCTTGTCCTGGTCGGTCAGATAGATCGACGCGTTGAACCAGGCACTCCAGTACCCGACGGCGTAGAACAGGGCGATGACGGCGAGCACGGCCCGCGACAACGGCATCACGATCTTCCACAGGATCCGCCAGTCACCCGCCCCGTCGATCCGCGCGCTGTCGATGAGTTCCGGCGAGATCCCCATGAAGAACCCGCGCAGAACCAGGATGTTGAAGACACTCACCGCGCTCGGCAGGATCAGCGCCAGATACGTGTCCATCAGGCCGAGGGCCTGCACCAGCAGATAGGTGGGGATCAGCCCGGCGCCGAAGAACATCGTGGCGAGCAGGGTCATCAGGATCCAGCGGTGCCCCAACGAACCGGTCCGGGACAGCCCGTAGGCGCACAGCACCGACACGGTCATGCTGAACAGCGTGCCGACCAGGGTCACCCCGATGCTGACGAGCGCCGCCCGCTGCACCTGACCGCCGCTGAGCAGTTCCTGGTAGGCGATGAAGGTGATGTCCTTCGGGATCACCACCAGCCCGCCCGTCTCGTCGATGGTCTTCTTCGAGGAGAGGCTGGTCACGATCACGATCCACAGGGGGAACAGGATCGCGAAGCAGGCGAAGGCGAGGACGATGCCCTTGGCGGCGAGCCCGGCCTTGGCGGGCTCCTCCTCCCAGGACGGACGGGGCGGTGCGGCCCATGGGCTCGGCTTCTTCGCCACTTCCGTCAACGAGGGGCGGTCGACGACCGTACTCACTTCTTGTACACCCCCTGCTCGCCCATGAGATGGGCGACCTTGTTCGCCACGAGGACGAGGGTCAGTCCGACGAGGCCCTTGATCAGACCGGCCGCGGCCGCGTAGCTGAAGTCCTGGTTGCGGATGCCGTTCCACCACACGTAGGTGTCGAGGACCTCGGAGGCGTCCGGGCCCACCGCCTGCCGTTGCAGCAGCAGTTGCTCGAAGCCGACGGTCAGCGCGTCGCCGACCCGCAGCACCAGCAGCAGGGCGATCACCGGACGAAGCGCCGGCAGCGTGATGTGCCACATGCGGCGCCAGCGTCCGGCGCCGTCCATCGCGGCGGCCTCGTACAGGTCGTTGCTCACCGAGGAGAGCGCCGCGAGGAAGACGATGATGCCCCAGCCCGCGTCCTTCCAGATCATCTGGACCGTGACCAGGTACTTGAACGTCGACGGGTCGGTCATCACGTCGAAGCCGTTCACACCGTGGTCGGCCAGGGTCTGCGCGATGACGCCGGCGCCGCCGAAGATCTGCTGGAAGACGGTGACGACGAGCACCCAGGAGAAGAAGTGCGGCAGGTACATGATCGCCTGGGCGACCGCCCTGACCCGGGGCCTGATCACGCTGTTGATGAGCAGCGCGAGCACGATCGGCACCGGGAAGAACAGCAGCAGCTGGAGGAAGAAGAGGACGAACGTGTTCTGCACGGCGTGCCAGAACTGGGAGTCCTCGAAGACCCGTTGGAACTGCTCGATGCCGACCCAGGGGCTCTGCAACATCGCGACGAAGCCGTTGTCGCTGAGGTAGGGGTCGTAGTCCTGGAAGGCGACGACGTTGCCGAGGATCGGCACGTAGTTGAAGACCAGGACCAGCAGGACCGCGGGCAACGTCATCAGCAGCAGCGTCCGGTCGCGCCTCAGGCGCACCCAGAAGCCGATCCTGCCCTGCCGCCCGGTGTCCCGGCGCCCGGTGGTGCCGCCGGACGCGGTCGGGGTCTTTGTGGGGGTGTCCGCCTCGGCCCTGCTGCGAGGCACCGTGCTGTGTGACACGGCCGTTCTCCTTGCCTCAGCCTCGCGTCAGCTCGCCGACCCGTTGTCGTCGAGCAGCTTCATGTACCACGCGCGCAGGTCGTCGCCGCCGCGCTTCTTCCAGTCGGAGACGGCCTGCTGGACGTCGCTGATCTTCTTGCGGCCGCGCACGACGTCGTCCTCCAACTGCTCGAAGTCGTCGACGAGGTTGGCCCAGCGGGTCGGCTCGGTGACGGTCAGCCCGTAGAAGGAGGACTTCTTGGTGAAGGCGCCCATGCGCTGCTGGTACTCGACGATGCCCCGGGTGATGTCGGGGAAGTCGGGGTAGGCGACGTACGGTGCGGGGTTGCCCGTGAGGTCGTAGGTGCTGCTGACCTCGTTGACGCCCTGCTGCGTCTTGACCGGCAGGCCGTCCTTCACCGTGTAGTCGGTGCCCTCCACGCCGTAGGCGGTGAGCATGAACTCCTTGGTGCCGTAGGGAGCGGCGCAGTAGTTGCACAGCGCGAGGAAGTCCTTGATCTGCTGCTTGCTCGCCTTCTTGCTGATGAAGCTGAACATGCCGCCCGGCTGCCCCGCCCACAGGGTGGGATCGCCGCCGTCGGGGCCGAAGACGTCGATGACCCCCATCTCGAAGTCGGGGTTCTGAGTCCGCTGTTCGGCGGTCTTGCCCCACCAGTCGGAGATGTTGTTGTTGTAGACCAGCACCTGCCCCGCGGTGAAGCGGTTGGCCGCGCTGCCGCCCGACTTGCCCGAGACCGCGTCCGGGTGGACCACACCGGCCGCGTAGAGCTTGCGTGTCCACTCCAGGGCTTCCAGGTACTGCGGGGTCTCGATGCGGTTGACGAGCTTGCCGCCCTCCAGGTTCCACCACAGCGCCTTGTCGCCGCCCGGCTGGACTCCGAAGACCTGGAGCGCCGTCCACTTCATGTCGTCACAGGCCCAGACCTTCGACCTGGCCTTGGTCGCCGACTTGGCCCAGGACAGGAACTCGTCGGGGCTCTTCGGGACGGCGTACCCCTCCTTCTGGAAGAGGTCCTTGCGGTACATGGCCGCCATGCCGGTGACATAGGAGGCCGGCATCGGGATAGCCCGGAGCTGGCCCCCGAAGATGCCCCGCTGCCACGCGTCGCTGGGGACGGCCGCGAGGTTCGGGTACTCCTTGACCTTGTCACCGGACAGGTACGGTCCGAGGTCCGCGAACTTGGCGTTGATGGCCGTGGGTATCCGGCCCGTGAGGTTCCAGTCGGGCACCACGACGATGTCGGGGATGTCGCTGGAGGCGAGGACGGCGCCGAGCTTCTGGTCGTAGGTGACGCCATCCTGGTTCTGCCAGGTGATGTCGACGCCGATGGCCTTGTTCATGGCCGTGTAGTACGGGTTGTTCCCCTTCGGCGGGGTGCCCCAGTAGGGGGTCATGGCGGTCAGCTTGCCGCCGCTGCCCAGCTTCTGCGGCACCGAGGTCTTCAGCTCGGCCGCCGGGATCGCCTTGGTGAAGCCGACCGGCGAGCCGTTCTTCGAGGGGATGTCCGGGGTCACGACGTTCGAAGCGACGAAGGCCGGGAGGATCTTCGCGGCGTCCTTGCCGGACGTCGTTCCCTCCTTACGGGCCTCCTGCGACCCACCGCAGGCGGCAAGCAGCGGCATCCCGCCCGCCACCGCGGCGGTGGCGACCGCCGTCGAGGCGAGGAAGCTTCTCCGGCTCGGTCCGGAAGGACCAGGAGAGGAGGCGGCGGCATTCGGCGTCATTGCGTCAACCCTTCATGGCGCACCAGGACACCCGGCGGTGGAGCCGTCGGCTGCGGTGTCTTGAGTGGAACTGGCTGAGCTGAAGCGTTTTTTCGACCAGGCACCGGATCCGGCCAGTCGAAGCGCTTCGATGTTGCTGTGAGGTTAAGTGAACACCCAGGGGTGCACAAGGGTCGTATCCAAGATTCCTCGGAGCCATGGCCCCACTGATCCGTCTCGCCACTCCCTTGAAATAACGGTCAGGAGTCGGACTTGTTGCCCTGAGGTCTCTTGACACCCACCCCCGCGTCGAATGAGCATCGAAGCGCTTCGAAAGCGCGTCGCCGCTCCACAGCAAAGGGAACCCCACGTGACCGCACACCCGCCGCCCACGCCGCCTTTCCGCGATCCGAGCCTGCCGTTCGCGAAGCGCATCGACGATCTGCTGTCGCGGCTGACCCTCGACGAGAAGGCCGCCTTCCTGCACCAGTTCGCCCCCGCCGTCGACCGCCTCGGCGTCGCCGCGTTCCGTACCGGCCAGGAGGCGCTGCACGGCGTCGCCTGGATGGGCCCGGCCACCGTGTTCCCGCAGGCCGTGGGCCTGGGCGCGACCTGGAACACGGATCTGGTGCGCCGGGTCGGCGAGGCGGTGTCCCAGGAGGTCCGGGCGATGCGCGCCCACGACGACCGCGTGGGCCTGAACGTCTGGGCGCCCACCGTCAACCTCCTCCGGCACCCGCTGTGGGGCCGTAACGAGGAGGGCTACTCGGAGGACCCGAAGCTCACCTCGGCCATCGCCACCGCGTACACGCGCGGGCTGCGCGGCGACCACCCCACCTACTGGCGCACGGCCCCGGTGCTCAAGCACTGGCTGGCGCACAACAACGAGACGGACCGGGCCACCTCGTCGAGCTCGGTCCGCCCGCGCGTGCTGCACGAGTACGACCTGCGGGCCTTCCGCGAGACCGTCGAGGCGGGCGCGGTGGCCGGGGTGATGCCGGCGTACAACCTGGTCAACGGCCGTCCGAACCATGTCTCGCCGTATCTGGACGAGCATCTGCGCGCCTGGACCGAGGAGGAGCTGCTGGTCTGCTCGGACGCGGGCGCGCCCAGCAACCTGGTCGACCACGAGCACTACTTCGACACCCACGAGGAGGCCACCGCGGCCTCCCTGCGGGCCGGCGTCGACAGCTTCACCGACCACGGCACGGACAGCGCGCAGATGATCGGCCGCATCATGAAGGCCCACGAGCGGGGCCTGCTGAGCGAGGCCGACATCGACACGGCCGTCCGCCGTCAGCTCTCGGTCCGGTTCCGGCTCGGTGAGTTCGACCCGCGGGACGACCCGCACGCCGGGACCAAGGACTTCGACACCCCGGCACACCGCGACCTCGCACGGGAGGCCGCCGAGCAGGCGATCGTCCTGCTCAAGAACGACGGGACGCTGCCCCTCGCCCAGGACGCCCGGATCGCGGTGGTCGGCCTCCTCGCCGACGAGTGCAAGCTCGACTGGTACAGCGGCACCCTCATCCACCGCTCCACCCCGCTGGAGGGCCTGTACGAGCGGTTCGGCGCCGAGCGGGTGGAGTTCGCGGAGGGCGTGGACCGGGTCCTGCTGAAGACCGGTGAAGGTACGTTCCTGCACGTGCCCGCCGCCGACGGCGCCACCGACGAGGCGCGCGGCGCCGAGGGCGCCCTCGACCCGGCGCTGCTCGCGGGCCGCACCGACCTGCCCCCGCTCACCACCGACCCGGCCGGCACCGAGTTCGCGCTGATCGACTGGGGCGAGGGCACCCTCACGCTGCGCGCCCCCGACGGCCGCTACCTCTCGGTCGCCGAGGACGGCTTCGTCCGCGCCTCCGCGGACCAGCCGGGCGGCTGGATCGTCCAGGAGACGTTCCGTCTGGAACCGCACGAGAACGGACACCTCCTCAGGCATGTCGGAACGGGTCGCCACGTCTCTGTCTCCGCCGACGGAGTAAAGGTTGCCGACGAGAATCCGGAAACGCTGGAGCTCATCGTCGTCGAACGTGGCGAGGACGCAGTGACCAGGGTCACCGCCGAGGCCGACGTGGTCCTGGTGGTCGCGGGCAACGACCCGCACATCCGCGGCCGCGAGACCGAGGACCGCACCACCCTGCGGCTGCCCGCCCACCAGGAGCGCCTGCTGCGCGCGGCCCGCGCGGCCAACCCGAACACCGTCCTCGCGCTGGTCTCGGCGTACCCGTACGCCGTCGACACCACCGCCCTGCCCGCGGTGCTGTGGACGGCCCACGGCGGCCAGGCGGCCGGCACCGCCCTGGCCCGCGTCCTGGCCGGCGACGTCTCCCCCGCCGGCCGCCTCCCGCAGACCTGGTACGCCGACGACGCCGACCTGCCCGACCTCCTCGACTACGACGTGATCGGCGGCCGCCAGACCTACCTGTACTTCGAGGGCACCCCGCTGTTCCCCTTCGGACACGGGCTGTCGTACGCGTCCTTCTCCTACGGCGATCTCGCGACCCGCGTCGAGGACGGCACCCTGCACGTGTCGTTCACGGTCACGAACACCGGGGACCGTGAGGCCGACGAGGTCGCCCAGGTCTACGTCCGCGCCGCGGACCCGACGGTCCCGCGTCCGCGCCGCCAGCTGGTGGCCCACCGCCGGGTCACGCTGGCGCCGGGCGCCCGGGCGGAGCTCGCCTTCGACGTCCCGTCGCACGCCCTGGAGTTCTGGGACGTGGCCCAGGGCGGGTGGCGGCTGGAACCGGGCCCGTACGACATCCTGGCCGGCGCCTCCAGCGAGGACGTCCGGCTCCGTACGACCGTGCCGCTCGACGGCGAGCCCGGTGCACCGCGTGCCGTCCTGCGACGGGGTCTGGACGCGGCCGACTTCGACGAGCAGAGCGGCGTCGACATCGTCGACCGGACGAAGACCGAGGGCGACGCGGTGACGGCGGTTCCCGGCCTGACCGGTGAACTGCTCTACCGCGCCTGCGACTTCGGGACCGGCACGACCCGGGTGACGGTGACCGTGGCGGGCGAGGGCACGGTCGAGCTGTCGGTCGACGGCGGCCCGGTGCTCGCGGAACTGACGGCGAGCGGCTCCGGCGACCCGTACGACTACACCGCGCTCGGCGCCGCCCTGGCCGTCGAGGGTGTGCGCGACCTGCGCGTCGGACTGCGCGGCCCACTGCGGCTCGCGCACGTCGGCTTCTCCGGTTGAGGGTCCGGACCAGGCCGACACAAGGAAGGGGTCCGGCACCGGAAGGCATCGGTGCCGGACCCCTTCGGGGACCTTATCTGAAAACGGTTCCCATTAGCTAGAGGGCGAGCCCGGTGAGGACCAGCACCCGCTCGTAGGTGTAGTCGTCCATCGCGAACTTCACGCCTTCCCGGCCGACCCCGGACTGCTTGACGCCGCCGTACGGCATCTGGTCGGCGCGATAGGAGGGCACGTCACCGATGACGACACCGCCGACCTCGAGAGCGCGGTGGGCGCGGAAGGCGGCCTGCAGGTCGTGGGTGAACACCCCTGCCTGGAGGCCGTACTTGGAGGCGTTGACGGCCGCGAAGGCCGCCGCCTCCCCGTCCGCCCTCTGCACGGTGAGGACAGGCCCGAAGACCTCCTCGCAGGAGAGGGTGGCGTCCGCCGGCACGTCGGTGAGGACGGTCGGCGCGTAGGAGGCGCCGTCGCGCTTGCCGCCCGTCAGCAGGCTCGCGCCCGCCTCGACCGCTTCCTGCACCCACGCCTCGACGCGCCGGGCCGCGTCCTCGCTGACCAGCGGGCCCACATCGGTCGCGTCGTCACCCGGGTCACCGGTGACCTGGGCCTCGACGGCGGCGACGATCCGGGGCAGCAGCCGGTCGTACACCGACGCGTCGGCGATGACCCGCTGCACCGAGATGCAGGACTGCCCGCCCTGGTAGTTGGAGAAGGTGGCGATGCGGGTGGCGGCCCAGTCGAGGTCCTCGTCGCTCGCGTAGTCCCCGAGGACGACGGCCGCGCCGTTGCCGCCCAGCTCCAGCGTGCAGTGCTTGCGCGGCACCGAGTCCATGATCGCGTAGCCGACCTTCTCGGAACCGGTGAAGGAGATCACGGGCAGCCGCTCGTCCTGGACGAGGGCGGGCATCCGGTCGTTCGGGACGGGCAGGATGCTCCAGGCACCGGCCGGCAGCTCGGTCTCCGCGAGCAGCTCACCGATGACGAGACCGGAGAGCGGGGTGGCCGGGGCGGGCTTCAGGATGATCGGCGCGCCGGCCGCGATCGCCGGGGCGATCTTGTGGGCGCACAGGTTCAGCGGGAAGTTGAACGGCGCGATGCCGAGGACGACCCCCTTCGGGAACCGCCGGGTCAGGGCCAGCCGGCCCTGCCCGCCGGCGTCGGTGTCGAGCCGCTGGGCCTCGCCGCCGTTGAACCGCCGGGCCTCCTCCGCCGCGAACCGGAACACCGAGACCGCACGGCCGACCTCACCCCGCGCCCACTTGACCGGCTTGCCGTTCTCCGCGGAGATCAGCCGCGCGATCTCCTCGGTGCGCTCGACGAGCCGCCGGCTCACATGGTCCAGGGCAGCGGCGCGCACATGCGCCGGCGTCGCCGCGAAGTCCTCCCGCACGGCGTACGCGGCGGCCACCGCCTCCTCGATCTGCCCGTCCGTCGGCACGGCGACCCTGCCGACGAGACGACCGTCCCACGGGGAGGTGACGTCAAAGGTGTCCTCGCCGATGACCTGGCGGCCGGCGAGCCAGAAGGCGTGCGTGGAAGTCATGGGTCCACGGTAGGGGTGGGGCGGGCGGGGATTGTTTGTCCAGGGTGGAGCGGTGAGCGCGAACTTCACTCCGACATGGCCCATTCAGCCCGTCCGGCGTTTGAGGACGAGGCCCCTTCAGGGCCGACAGCGGGGTCTGGGGGCGCAGCCCCCAGGGATGGGACGGGTAGGGGCGGCGGGGGCGAGAGACCCACACGGCAACCCAACACCCACCCCTACTCCGCCGACGTCGCCTTCAACGCCAACCACAGCTCCATCCGCGCGTCCGGATCATCCACCGACCGCCCGAGAATCTCCTCCACCCGCCGCATCCGGTACCGCAGCGTATGCCGATGCACCCCCAGATCCGCCGCAGCCGCATCCCACTGCCCGTGCCGCGACAACCAGGCCCGCAGCGAGGCGATCAGATCCCCCCGCCCCCGAGCGTCATGCTCGAACAGAGGCCGCAACAGCCCGTCCGCGAAGGCCTTCACCGCGTCGTCGGCGAGCAACGGCAGCACAGACCCCGCGGCCATCTGCTCATGCTCCACACACACCCGCCCCCGCCGCCGGGCCACCGACAACGCCTGCTCGGCCTGCTTGTAGGCCGCCGCCGCGGCGATCGGCCCGGCCGGCGCCGACAGCCCGACGACGAGTTCGTCCCCGTCCCCGCCGGCCTCCTGCTCGTCGGTCCCCGCCCGCGCGGCCTCCAGCGCCTCCGCGTACTCCCCGCACGCGGTCACCGCGGCCCCGCCGTCCGCGGCCAGCACCACCAGCCGTTCGCTCTCGCCGCCCCCGTTCTCCGGGACGACGAGCACGGCCTCCCCGGCCCGGGCCGCCGCCGACTCCATGACCTCGGTGAGCGCGGCCAGCGGATCGCCGCCCGGGTCCGCGGCGGCCAGTGTCGCCGCGGTCGACCGCGTGGGCGGGGTGCCGGTGTGCCCCTCGGGCCGCACCCGCGCCGCCGAGGCCGAGGAGGCGGACTCGGCGATGATCATCCGGAACGGCGCGTCCAGCAGTTCCCCGTACAGGTCCCCGGCCACGGCCCGCGCGTGGTCCGGCTCCCCGGCGAGCAGCATGCGCAGCACCGCCGCCCCGAGGCGCTGTTCGGCCGCGTGCAGGGACCGGGAGCGTTCGGTGGTCAGGGTCAGCAGCGCGATGGCCGAGTGGACGGCGTACCGCTCGGCCGTACCGAGGGCCGCCGCCGTCCCCACGGCCAGGGCCGCGCGGGCGCGCCGCCCGGTGCCCAGGGAGTGCAGCTCGATGCGGTCCTCGTGGTCCGGGTCCCCCACGACCGAGGAGGCGGGCGCCGGCCGTTCCCGCAGCCGTTCGACGTCCGCCGTCAGCCGGGCGGCCCGCCGTCCCGCCCACTCCGGCGCGGTGGCGACGACGGCGCCGGACGCGTCGTAGAGCGCCGCCCATCCGTCGACCTGGCCCGCGAGCGCGCTCAGCAGCCCCTCCGGGCCGTCGGTGAGCGCCTGCCGGGTCAGCTCGCGCTGGGCGGCGAAGCCCGCCGTCACCGACCGGTACTGGTCGGCCGCGATGGCCGCGGACACGGCCTTGCTGATCGCGAGGAAGGGCGTGCGCCGCGGCACCTCAAGGAGGGGCAGCCCCTCCTGCTCGGCCGCCGCCACGAGGGCGGCGGGGATCTCGTCGTAGTTGACGCCGACGGCGAAGCCGAGCCCGACCACCCCGGCCCCGACCAGCCGCTTGACGTACCGCGCCATGACGTCCGGATCCTCGGCGTCCAGTTTGAGGGCGGTGATCAGCAGCAGTTCCCCGCCCTCCATGTAGGGGACGGGGTCGGCGAGCTCGCTGACGTGCGCCCAGCGGACCGGCACGTCGAGGCGGTCCTCGCCCGCCCGCACGGTCAGCTTCAGCGCGGAGTGGTGGACGAGCGAGGCGAGCGTGGGGGGCATGAGGCCTTCAGGGTGGAGTGACCGCGGGAGGTGAGACCGTCGTGATCCTTGTGTGCTTTTGGCCGCCACGTATGAACGACCCGTGACGATTCTGCCTCACCGTACGGTCACCCCGCACCGCTCACCCCCGCAGATCCACCAGCAGCGGCGGCGCGTGCTCCCCCTTCACGTTGGTCAGCGAGAGCACCGCGTGCCCCGGCGGCACCCCGTGCGCCAGTTCGGAGGGCGACCACCGCTCCCGCTCGACCTGCCGTACGGTCACCGCCCGCGCGGTCGGCGCCTTGCCGGTGATCACCCGGCGCACCGCGTGCAGCGCCTTGCCGGCCGGGGTCTCGGCGATGATCTGCCGGTCGGTGACGTCCCGCGCCTCGATCCACTCCTTGCCCCACACCTCGGCGAAGTCCTGCCCGTCCCACGGCGTGAGCCCGGACAGCGCCATCCGGCACCCGATGGACCCGAGCAGCGGCCCGCGCAGCGGCCTCGGTACGTCGTCCAGGGTGCGCAGCGTCAGCACCACCCCGGCGTTGCCCGACCGCAGCCGCTGGACGCCCCGGACGGCCTCCGGGGTCACCACGCCGGTGGCGTCGTCGAGGACCAGGCAGGCGAACAGGGACCGGTCCTCGCGCACGGCGACACTGGCCGTGAACTGGGCGAGCACCAGCCGCGCCAGCATCCGCGAGGCGTCGGCGTGCCCACGCTGCGGCAGGTCGATGCGCACCCGCACGGGATGGTCCAGCGCCTTGAGCGAGAACGGCCGCGACTGCCCCGACGTGTCGAAGAACCCGGCGAACGCGGGCCGGTCGAGCAGCGCGACCCGGTCCGCGAGCACGCCCCCGACGTCCCCCGGGTGCCCCATCTGCCGCTCGCGCGCGTCCAGTTCCCGCAGCAGCGACTCGTGCCCGGCCTCCTGGAGCCCCTTGCGCAGTGCGGCCATGGGCCCCGGCGCGCCGTCCAGCAGCTGCCGCAGCTCCGGTACGGAGGGGAAGCGGCCGTGGACCGCCCGGAAGGGGCCGAGCAGCTGGGCGAGGACGGTGGTGGACCGGCGGGTGTCCCCGCCCTGGTGCGGATCGGCGAGGTCCCCGACGAGGGCTTCGGCGAGCACGGCCGCCGCCTCGTCCGGATCACCCGTCCCGCCGTACAGGTCGAGGTCGTAGACGGATTCCGGATTCCCGATGCGTACGACGACGTCGTAGGCGTCGGTCGGGCCGAGCCCCGCGCCCGCGGCACCGACCACGACGACGGCGGCGCGGCCGGCGAGGGCGTGCAGGCACAGCGACTCGGCGAGCGGCTGGACGACGGTGCCGGTCTTGCCGGAGCCGGCCGGGCCGACGGCGAGCAGGGAGGTGCCGAGCAGGTCGGGTCCGAGGCCGAGGCCGGCGCCGCGGTAGCCGTAGGGGTTGCGCTTGTCGTCGGCCGTGGTGCCCAGGCGCACCTGGCCGGTCATGAGGTCGTGCCGGGCCAGCCGGGTCGGCAGGTCGCGGGCGCCGGAGGGGTGCAGACAGGCGGCGGCGCCCTCTTGCAGGACGGTGCCGGTGAAGGTGGCCAGGCTGTGCCGGCCGCTGCGCACGCCCTGCCAGGCACGGGTGATCCGGGCGTGGTCGACGTCCTTCATCAGCCCGGCGCGGGCCTCGGCGGCCAGCCGCTCGGCGGCGTCGACGGCTCCGGCCATCCGCAGCTCGGGCCATTCGGCGGGGTCCTGCTCCGGTGTCACGGGCCGCTCCACGGCCGGGAGCGCCCGGCTCCAGGCGGGCGGGCCGAAGCGGCGCCAGACCTCGCCCCAGCGGCCGAGCCGGCCGACGACCAGCATGATCGTGAGGGCGATGAGCGTGTAGTAGCCGTACCAGAGGATCGCGTTGCCGACGCGGTCGTCGCTGTGCCGCCAGGAATCGGGGGTGAACAGCTCCAGGGGCAGCACCCACCAGCCGCCGAGGTAGCCGTTCCACAGCAGCGACCAGACCAGCCAGCCCACCAGGAAGGCGATCACGGCGCCGCTGAGCAGCTGCCGGGTCGGGATCTGCTCGGGCTCCTCGTCCGGCCGGGCCGTGTGCCCGAACCGCCACACGCCCGGGGCCGCCTCGGGCCGGGGCGTGCGCAGCCAGGTGAGGAAGGCCGACCCGTCCGGCATCGGCGGCGTGCCCGGCGCGGCGGCCGGCCGCGGGGGTGTCGCCGGCATCCGTGGGGGCCCTGCCGGACGTGGCACAGGGTTCGCATGCGTACCCCGGGTGTCCCGCGTCCCGTCGCTGTCCATCGCCCTCGCCCCTTGACCAGCCGTTCCGTCCACCATCAGCGGTCAATCTAACGCCCCTGCCTGGGGAGTTCACCGCTTACGCGGCCGGGCCCGCTCCTGTCCGCCATGTCCACCGCTTGTTCACCGCCATGTCCACCGCGGACAATCGACGTCGCCGACAACGCCCACATGGAGCATGCCCGCCTTCCGGGCCCGGCCCTAGCCTGCGAGAAAAGAAGGTAAGTGCCCGCAAAACCCCAGGAGCCCCTCATGACCGCAGTTCCGCAGGAGCGCCGCGTCGTCACCGCCATCCCCGGTCCGAAGTCGCAGGAACTCCAGGCCCGCCGCGTCGCCGCGGTCGCGCAGGGCGTGGGTTCCGTGCTGCCGGTGTTCACCGCGCGCGCGGGCGGCGGGATCATCGAGGACGTCGACGGCAACCGTCTGATCGACTTCGGCTCCGGCATCGCCGTGACCTCGGTCGGCGCCTCCGCCGAGGCCGTCGTACGCCGGGCCTCCGCGCAGCTCGCCGACTTCACCCACACCTGTTTCATGGTCACGCCGTACGAGGGCTACGTGGAGGTCGCCGAGGCCCTCGCGGAGCTGACCCCGGGCGACCACGCCAAGAAGTCGGCCCTGTTCAACAGCGGTGCCGAGGCCGTGGAGAACGCGGTGAAGATCGCCCGCGCGTACACCAAGCGGCAGGCGGTCGTCGTCTTCGACCACGGCTACCACGGCCGCACCAACCTCACGATGGCGCTGACGGCGAAGAACATGCCGTACAAGCACGGCTTCGGCCCGTTCGCGCCCGAGGTCTACCGGATGCCGCTGGCGTACGGCTACCGCTGGCCGACCGGCCCGGAGAACGCGGGCCCGGAGGCCGCCGCGCAGGCGATCGACCAGATCACCAAGCAGGTCGGTCCGGAGAACGTGGCCGCGATCATCATCGAGCCGGTGCTCGGCGAGGGCGGTTTCATCGAGCCGGCCAAGGGCTTCCTGCCGGCGCTCAGCCAGTTCGCGAAGGACCACGGCATCGTCTTCGTCGCCGACGAGATCCAGTCCGGCTTCTGCCGCACCGGCCAGTGGTTCGCGTGCGAGGACGAGGGCATCGTCCCGGACCTGATCACGACCGCGAAGGGCATCGCGGGCGGTCTGCCGCTCGCCGCCGTGACCGGCCGCGCCGAGATCATGGACGCCGCGCACGCGGGCGGCCTGGGCGGCACCTACGGCGGCAATCCGGTCGCCTGCGCGGGCGCGCTCGGCTCGATCGAGACGATGAAGGAGCTGGACCTCAACTCCAGGGCGAAGGCGATCGAGGCCACGATGAAGGCCCGCCTGACCGCCATGGCCGAGAAGTTCGACATCGTCGGTGACGTCCGGGGCCGTGGCGCGATGATCGCCATCGAGCTGGTCAAGGACCGCGCCACCAAGGAGCCCGACCCGGAGGCGACCGCCGCGCTCGCCAAGGCCTGCCACGCCGAGGGACTGCTGGTCCTGACCTGTGGCACCTACGGCAACGTGCTGCGCTTCCTGCCGCCGCTCGTCATCGGCGAGGACCTGCTGAACGAGGGCCTCGACATCATCGAGCAGGCCTTCGCCCGGATCTGATCCGCCCGCCGCGCACCCCGGGACCCCAGGGGAAACACCGCAGGTCGGATGCGGAGTCTCCCCTTCCGTCCCACCCGCCCCAGCGTCACACTTCGCACGGAATTCCGGTGCTGGGGCGGCGAGAGGAAGAGCGTGTGAAGAAGGTGTGCGAGGTGGATGGGAGGATTCGATTCCGCCTGTCGTCCGCCCATCGCCTGTCGTAGGTTCTATCCAGATGAGAGATACACCCCGTCCGCGGGAAACCGCGGGCGATCTCAGATCGGGGCCTCCCCAGCTTCGATCTGGTCGTGCCCTCGCGCACACAAACGGAGCCTCCGGCTCCGGATCTCCTCACCGATCGGACAGTCGCCCGCCCCAAACCCCCCGGGGCGCGCGACGATCCGGTCCGTTCGGCCGCCCCGGAACCACCCCCCCTGTTCCGGGGCGGCCGACCTCCCTCTTCTTCCTTCTCGGGCTTCCGGCCCTCCTCTTCGCGCTGATCACCTGGCAGGTCGTGGCCGACGGCCCGCTGCTGCGCGTGGACGAGGGCCTCAGCCGTGCCCTGATCCATCCGGACCGAGCCTCCGAACTCCTCGCCGATCTGGGCAACGTCCAGGTCGCGGTCCCGGTGCTGGCCGCCGCCCTGGTGTACGCCGCCTGGCGCGCCCGCCGTATTGGTACAGACCGCTGGTGGCTCGCGCCCCTCGCGGCGGCCCTCCTGATGGTGCTGGTCCCGGCGCTGGTCGTGCCGATCAAGGAGCTCACCGACCGCCCCGGCACCCCGGCCGTGCCGCCCGCCACCGGCTACTACCCCTCCGGGCACACCGCCACGGCCGCCGTCGCCTACGGCGGCGCGACCCTGCTGCTGCTCCCCTGGCTCCGCTCGACGGCAGCCCGCCGTCTGCTCCTCGCCCTCTGCGCCGCCCTCGTCCTGGGCGTGTCCTTCGGTCTGGTCCGCCGCGGCTATCACTGGCCACTGGACGTGGTGGCCAGTTGGTGTTTGTGTGCGGTGCTGCTGTCGTCGCTGTGGCTGTTCCTCGGGCGGGGGACGCCCGACCGGCCGAGAACCCGACCGCGGACCTGAGGGGGTTCGCCCCGCGTCGGCCGCACGGGCGGCCGACGAGATCCGGTCGATCCTTCGAGGTGCTCCTAGTCGTCCTGCTCCGTGGCCAGGCCCGCCGCCGCCTCGTGCATCGCCAGTTCCAGCAGGGCCGGGTCGGTGAGGGTGCCGGAACCGTCCGGCGGGACCAGCCAGCGGACCCCGCCGCCGGCCACCCGGCCCGGATACGGCACCACGATCCAGGTGCCGGCGCCGGCCGTGCGGATGCCCGTGCCGACCCAGCGGGCCGCGGTGCCCGGTGGCACGAAGAAGCCCATCCGGGCGTCACCGAAGTCGACCAGCACCGGGCCGGGCTGGTCGAGGATGCGGGTGAGGACGTCGAGCGTGGGGTAGCCCAGCTCGGCCCGCAGGATCAGTACGTCCCAGACCTTGCCGGCGGGCAGCAGCGCGACCCCGAGGGGGTTGCGCTCCCATTCCCAGCGGCAGGCCTCGGGATCCGGTGCGACGGATGCCAGCCACTCCACAGCCGTCTTCGCCCCAGTCATGAGGGAACCTCCCTTTCGGTTCGGACGCGGGTCGCGTCACGAAGGAGAGGGAGGTCTCCCGGCCTGCATTACGCGGGTTCCGGCACCCCGTTGGAGTGAACCGGATCACACCGCGGGCGGCGCGGTCAGCTGTCGAAGCCGAGCCCGAGCCGGTCCATGGTCCGCAGCCACAGGTTGCGCCGGCCACCGCGCGCGTCCGCCCGCGCCAGCGACCACTTGGTGAGCGCGATGCCGGTCCAGGCGAAGGGCTCCGGCGGGAAGGGCAGCGGCTTGGTGCGGACCATCTCCAGCGAGGTCCGCTCGGTGCTCTCCCCCGACAGCAGGTCGAGCATCACGTCGGCGCCGAACCGGGTCGCGCCCACGCCCAGGCCCGTGTAGCCCGCCGCGTACGCCACCTTGCCGTGGTGGGCGGTGCCGAAGAACGCCGAGAAGCGCGAGCAGGTGTCGATCGCGCCGCCCCAGGCGTGCGTGAAGCGGACGCCCTCCAGCTGCGGGAAGCAGGTGAAGAAGTGCCCGGCGAGCTTGGCGTACGTCTCCGGGCGGTCGTCGTACTCGGCCCGCACCCGGCCGCCGTAGGGGTACACGGCGTCGTAACCGCCCCACAGGACGCGGTTGTCGGCGGACAGCCGGAAGTAGTGGAACTGGTTGGCGCTGTCGCCGAGGCCCTGCCGGTTGTGCCAGCCGACCGACGCGAGCTGCTCGGCGGTCAGCGGCTCGGTCATCAGCGCGTAGTCGTAGACCGGCACGGTGTACGCCCGGACGCGTCGGACCAGGTTCGGGAAGACGTTGGTGCCGAGCGCCACCTTGCGGGCCCGGACCGAGCCGTAGGGAGTGCGTACGGCCATGCCGGCGCCGTAGGGCTTGAGATCGAGCGCGGGGGTGTGCTCGTACACGCGGACGCCGAGGCGCAGACAGGCCCGCTTCAGTCCCCAGGCGAGCTTGGCGGGGTGGAGCATGGCCACGCCCCGGCGGTCCCACAGGCCCGCCTCGAACGTCGGCGAGTCGACCTGTTCCCGCACCGCCTCGGCGTCCAGGAACTCGACGCCGTCCGCGAGACCCTGGCGCCGCGTCTCCTCGTACCAGTCGCGCAGTGCCCACGCCTGGTACGTCTCGGTCGCCACGTCGATCTCGCCGGTGCGCTCGAAGTCGCAGTCCAGGTCGTGCCGGGCGACCGCCTTCTCGATGTCGTCGAGGTTGCGGGCGCCCAGCTCCTGGAGCCTGTGGATCTCGTCGGGCCAGCGGGTCAGCCCGTTGGGCAGACCGTGGGTGAGGGAGGCGGCGCAGAAGCCGCCGTTGCGGCCGGAGGCGGCCCAGCCCACCTCGCGGCCCTCCAGCAGGACGACGTCCCGTCGCGGGTCGCGCTCCTTGGCGTTGAGCGCGGTCCACAGTCCGCTGTAGCCGCCGCCGACGACCAGCAGGTCACAGGTCTCGGCGCCGGTGAGGGCGGGCTCGGGGTCCGGCTTGGCGGGGTCGTCCAGCCAGTACGGGACGGGCCGGGCTTCGGAGAGTGCCTTCGTCCAGTTCACGGCTCACGCCTTTTGTCTGTTGCGGCGATTGCCGACGACCATGGAGGCCAGGACCAGAAGGACGGCGACGAGGAACATGGCCGTCCCGATGACGTTGATCTGCACGGGCGTTCCGCGCTGCGCCGACCCCCAGACGAACATCGGGAAGGTGACGGTCGAGCCCGCGTTGAAGTTGGTGATGATGAAGTCGTCGAAGGAGAGCGCGAAGGCGAGCAGCGCGCCCGCCGCGATGCCGGGGGCGGCGATCGGGAGCGTGACCCTGACGAAGGTCTGGACGGGGCCCGCGTACAGGTCCTGGGCAGCCTGCTCCAGCCGGGGGTCCATCGACATCACTCGTGCCTTCACCGCCGTGACGACGAAGCTCAGGCAGAACATGATGTGGGCGATGAGGATCGTCCAGAAGCCCAGCTGGGCGCCCATGTTGAGGAACAGGGTGAGCAGCGAGGCCGCCATGACGACCTCGGGCATCGCCATCGGCAGGAAGATCAGCGAGTTGACCGCGCCCCGGGCACGGAACCGGTAGCGGACCAGCGCGAAGGCGATCAGCGTGCCGAGGGCGGTCGCGCCGAGCGTGGCCCAGAAGGCGATCTGGAGGCTGACCGACAGGGAGCCGCACAGGTCGGAGACCCCGCACGGGTCCTTCCAGGCGTCCGTGGAGAACTGCTGCCACGCGTAGTTGAAGCGCCCCTTCGGTTTGTTGAAGGAGAACACCGTGACGACGACGTTCGGCAGCAGGAGATACCCGAGCGTCAGCAGTCCCGCGATGACGACGAGATGGCGCTTGAGCCAGTTGACGAGGGCCATTTAGACCAGATCCTCCGTCCCCGACCTGCGGATGTAGAAGGTGACCATGATGAGGATCGCGGCCATGAGGATGAAGGACAGGGCCGCCGCCGTCGGATAGTCGAGGATCCGCAGGAACTGCGTCTGGATGACGTTTCCGATCATGCGGGTGTCGGTGGAGCCGAGCAGGTCCGCGTTGACGTAGTCGCCGGCCGCCGGGATGAAGGTGAGCAGGGTCCCGGAGACCACGCCCGGCATCGACAGCGGGAAGGTGACCTTCCGGAAGGTCACCCAGGGCTTGGCGTACAGGTCGCCGGCCGCCTCGTGCAGCCGTCCGTCGATGCGCTCCAGCGAGGTGTACAGCGGCAGGATCATGAACGGCAGGAAGTTGTACGTCAGACCGCACACGACGGCCAGCGGGGTGGCCAGGACCCGGTCGCCCGCGGTCCAGCCGAGCCAGTTGGTGACGTCCAGGACGTGCAGGGTGTTGAGGGCGCCGACGACCGGGCCGCCGTCCGCGAGGATCGTCTTCCAGGCGAGGGTGCGGATCAGGAAGCTGGTGAAGAAGGGCGCGATCACCAGGATCATGATCAGGTTCCGCCAGCGGCCCGCGCGGAAGGCGATGAGGTACGCCAGCGGGTAGCCGAGCAGCAGACACAGCACCGTCGCGGCGGCCGCGTAGGCGACCGAGCGCAGGAACTGCGGCCAGTACCCGCTCAGCGCGTCCCAGTAGGTCACGAAGTGCCAGGTGACCTTGTAGCCCTCCTCCAGGGAGCCCGTCTGCACGGACGTGGAGGCCTGGTAGATCATCGGCAGCGCGAAGAAGACCAGCAGCCACAGGATGCCGGGCAGCAGCAGCCAGTACGGCGTGAAGCGGCCTCTTCTGCGCGGGGGCTTCTTCTCCGGAGCCGTCGGGGTCGGAGGCGGCGGCGCCTCGGTGAGCGTCGCCATCAGACCGCCGCCTCTTCCTCGGTGCCGGCGTCGATGTCCATCGCGGCGTCCAGGCCGAAGGTGTGCGCCGGGTTCCAGTGCAGGACCACGTCCGCGCCCGGCACCAGCCGGGCGTCCCGGTCGATGTTCTGGGCGTAGACCTCGAACTCGGGGCAGACGGGGCTGTCGATGACGTACTGCGTGGAGACGCCGATGAAGCTGGAGTCGGCGATCTTCCCGGTGATCCGGTTGCGGCCCGCGGGGATCTCGCCCGCCTCGTCGGCGTGGGTGAGGGTGATCTTCTCGGGCCGGACCCCGACCAGCACCTTGCCGCCGGTCGTCGTGGGCGCCGAACAGCGCGCCTCGGGCAGGACGAGCTTGCCGCCGCCCGCCTTCAGTACGATCTCGTCGCCGCTCCTGGAGTCGACCTCGGCCTCGATGAGGTTCGACGTACCGAGGAAGTTGGCGACGAAGGTGGTGTCCGGGTTCTCGTAGAGGTCGGTGGGCGAGCCGAGCTGCTCCACCCGGCCCGCGTTCATCACGGCGACCGTGTCGGCCATGGTCATGGCCTCCTCCTGGTCGTGCGTGACGTGGATGAAGGTGATGCCGACCTCGGTCTGGATCCGCTTGAGCTCCAGCTGCATCTGGCGGCGCAGCTTGAGGTCCAGGGCGCCGAGGGGTTCGTCGAGGAGGAGCACCTTGGGGTGGTTGATCAGCGCCCGCGCCACGGCCACCCGCTGCTGCTGGCCGCCCGAGAGCTGGTGCGGCTTCTTGCGCGCCTGCTCGCCGAGCTGCACCAGGTCGAGCATCTCCTCGACCTGCTTCTTCACCGATTTGATGCCGCGCCGGCGCAGCCCGAAGGCGACGTTCTCGAAGATGTCGAGGTGCGGGAAGAGCGCGTAGGACTGGAAGACGGTGTTCACCGGCCGCTTGTAGGGCGGCAGCCGGGTGACCTCCTGGTCACCGAGGTGGACGGTGCCGCTGGTGGGCTCCTCCAGTCCCGCGATCATGCGCAGGGTGGTGGTCTTGCCGCAGCCGGAGGCGCCGAGCAGGGCGAAGAAGGAGCCCTGCGGCACGGTCAGGTCGAGGGGATGTACGGCGGTGAAGGAGCCGTAGGTCTTGCCGATGCCGGAGAGGCGGACGTCGCCGCTGCCCTCTGTGTTCTTGTTCGTCACGGTGGTCACGCCCCAGTCAGCTTCGCGAACTTCTCTTCGAACTCGGTCTCTTCCTTCGAGCTCAGCGAGCGGAAGGCGTGCGACTTCTCGGCCATGGCCTTGTCCGGGATGATCAGCGGATTCTCCGCCGCGTCCTTGTCGATCTTCTCCAGCTCGGCCTTCACCCCGTCGACCGGACACACGTAGTTGATGTACGCGGCGAGTTCGGCGGCCGGCTTCGGCTCGTAGTAGAAGTCGATGAGCCGCTCGGCGTTCGTCTTGTGGCGGGCCTTGTTGGGGACCAGCAGGTTGTCGGTCGACGTCATGTAGCCGCTGTCCGGGATGATGAAGTCGATGTCCGGGCTGTCCGCCTTCAGCTGGACGACGTCGCCGGCCCAGGCGATACAGGCCGCGAAGTCGCCGCTGGTCAGGTCCGAGGTGTAGTCGTTGCCCGTGAAGCGGCGGATCTGGCCCTTGTCGACGCCCTTCTGGATGCGCGCGACGGCCGCGTCGAAGTCGTCGGCGGTGAACGTCGCCGGGTCCTTGCCCATGTCGAGCAGGGTCATGCCGATGCTGTCGCGCATCTCCGAGAGGAAGCCGACGCGGCCCTTGAGCTTCGGGTTGTCGAGCAGGTCGGAGACCGACTTCACCTCGACGCCGTCCAGCGCCTTCTTGTTGTAGGCGATGACCGTGGAGATGCCCTGCCAGACGTAGGAGTAGGCGCGGCCGGGATCCCAGTCCGGGTCGCGGAACTGCGCGGACAGGTTGGCGTAGGCGTGGGGCAGGTTGGACGCGTCCAGTTTCTGTACCCAGCCCAGGCGGATCAGCCGGGCCGCCAGCCAGTCGGTGAGGACGATCAGGTCGCGGCCGGTGTCCTGGCCCGCGGCGAGCTGCGGCTTGATCTTGCCGAAGAACTCGTTGTTGTCGTTGATGTCCTCGGTGTACTTGACCTTGATGCCGGTGCGCCGGGTGAACTGCTCCAGCGTCGGATGGTGCTTGCCGCTGTCGTCGACGTCCATGTACTCGGTCCAGTTGGAGAAGTTCACCGTCTTCTCCTTGGCCGAGCGGTCGTCCGCGGAGACGCCGCCCTGCGTGTTGCCCGCCGCGGGGATGCCGCAGGCGCTCAGGCCCGCGACGCCGCCGACCGCGAGCGCGCCGCCCGCGGAGGCGCGCAGCAGCGATCGGCGGGTGAGGGAGGCACGCCCGTTGCGGAAGCTGCGCCGCACGGCGGCCACCTGGGCCGGGGACAGGCGGTCTGGCTCGAACTGCTCCATGCGCGTGGTGCCCTTTCGGGATGAGCGGCCGCGGGTCGGGCGGCCTGGAGACGTCACCCGGCGGTAGCCGGACATCGGTTACAGCCGGTCCCCGAAGATCGTGCGGTGCCAGTCCTTGCGGGGCACCGCCGTGTTGTCGAACATGACGTGCTTGATCTGGGTGTACTCCTCGAACGAGTACGCGGACATGTCCTTGCCGAAGCCGGACGCCCGGTATCCGCCGTGGGGCATCTCGCTGATGATCGGGATGTGGTCGTTGACCCACACACAGCCCGCCCTGAGCTCACGGGTGGCACGGTTCGCCCGGTAGACGTCACGGCTCCAGGCGGAGGCCGCGAGCCCGTAGGGCGTGTCGTTCGCCAGCCGGATCCCCTCGTCGTCGCTGTCGAAGGGCAGCACCACCAGGACCGGTCCGAAGATCTCGGACTGGACGATCTCGCTGTCCTGGGCGGCGTCCGCGATCAGGGTGGGGCGATAGTACGCCCCGTTCTTGAGATCGCCCCGAGGAGCCTCGCCGCCGGTCACCACGCGCGCGTAGGCGCGCGCCCGCTCGACGAAACCGGCGACCCGGTCCCGCTGGACGTGCGAGATCAACGGGCCGAGGTCGGTGCCCGCGGCGAACGGGTCGCCGAGCCTGACGGTCTCCATGAGGGCGGCCGTCCGCTCGACGAACGCCTCGTAGAGGGGCCGCTGCACATACGCGCGCGTGGCGGCCGTGCAGTCCTGCCCGGTGTTGATGAGCGCGCCCGCGACCGCCCCGTGGACGGCCGCCTCCAGGTCGGCGTCGTCGAAGACCAGGAAGGGCGCCTTGCCGCCGAGTTCCAGGTGGAGGCGCTTGACGGTGGCCGTGGCGATCTCGGCGACGCGCTTGCCGACGGCCGTGGAGCCCGTGAAGGAGGTCATGGCCACGTCCGGGTGGCCGACGAGGTGCTCGCCGGCCTCCTTGCCGGTGCCCGTGACGATGTTGATCACGCCGTCCGGGATCCCGGCGTCGGTGGCGGCCCGCGCGAACAGCAACGAGGTCAGCGGGGTGAGCTCGGCGGGCTTCAGGACGATGGTGTTGCCCGCGGCGATCGCCGGGAGGATCTTCCAGGCGGCCATCTGCAGGGGGTAGTTCCAGGGGGCGATGGAGCCGACGACGCCGATGGGCTCACGGCGGACGTACGAGGTGTGGTCGCCGGAGTACTCGCCCGCGGACTGCCCTTGGAGGTGCCGGGCGGCGCCCGCGAAGAACGCGGTGTTGTCGATGGTGCCCGGGACGTCGAACTCCCGGGTCAGCTTCAGCGGCTTGCCGCACTGGAGGGACTCGGCGCGGGCCAGGTCGTCGGCGTGGTCGGCGAGCACGGCGGCGAAGCGGTGCAGGGCGTCGGAGCGTTCTCCCGGGGTGGCCGAGGACCAGCCCGGGAAGGCCGCGCGGGCGGCGGCGACGGCCGCGTCCACGTCGGCGGTGCCCGCCAGTTCGAACGTGTACACGTCCTCGCCGGTCGCCGGGTCGACGACCGTGTGCGTCCGGCCGGAGGTGCCCTTCGCCGGGCGGCCCGCGATGAACTGCGCGCCGTCCGCGAAGCGCTCCTGGGCCGCGAACCGGTCCGGGGTGGCAGTGCCCGGGTTGTGCATGTCGCTCTCCTCCGCCGTCGCCCCGGTCCGGGACGGGGCTGGCGTAGCTCCAGCTGGATTTGAGTGCCGATCCTGACAGAGCAGAGGGCGTCCAACAAGTGATTCCGTTGTTGCCTTTTGGTTACGCGACGGAATCTGTCGACCAGGTGTCGAGTGGGCCGGGAAAAGGGGGGACGGAGTGTCAGTGGTGCCTGCCAGACTCGCGTGCATGGAAGGAACCACGGGGCTGATCGACTCGCGGGACGCCCTGGTCAGGGCGGTCCGGGCGGGTGCGCGGATCAAGTACCTGCATTTCTGGGGGCACGCGCCGCGGGCGGACGGCCGGGTCGGTGCGAGCTGTCTGAGCCAGTGGTGGCCGTCGCCGTTCGCCGTGGACGGCGTGACCTATGCGACCGCCGAGCACTGGATGATGGCGGGCAAGGCGCGGCTTTTCGAAGATCCCGAGGCCGAGCGGCGGGTGCTGGACGCCGGCCATCCGGCCGAGGCCAAGAAGGCCGGGCGGCTCGTGCGGGGCTTCGACGAGGCGATATGGGAGCGCGAGCGGTTCCGGATCGTGGTCGAGGGCAGCGTCCACAAGTTCGCCGCGCACGCGGATCTGCGGGAGTTCCTGGTGAACACGGGCGACCGGGTGCTGGTGGAGGCCAGTCCCGTGGACCGCGTGTGGGGCATCGGCCTCGCCGCGGACGACGAGGCGGCCGCGGATCCCGAGCGGTGGCGGGGCCCGAACCTGCTGGGGTTCGCGTTGATGGAGGCCCGGGGGCGGTTGCGGGAGGGGTGACGGCAGCGGGGCCGGCCCTCGACCGGCCCCCTGTCGCCTTGTTTGCTTCAGTGGCCCCCGAGGGCCTCCCTCACAGCCCCCACGCGCCCATGATGCTCGCGAAGACGAGGAAGCCGAGCAGCGGCAGGATCACGGTGGCGATGATCCCGCAGACGAGCCCCGCGGTCGCCGCGCCCCTGTTGGTGGCCTCGCCCCGGTTGGCCTTCCCCCGGCCGATCGCGCCGAAGATGATGGCGAGGATCCCGAGGATGACACCGAGCCACCACATCACGACGACCACGCTGCACACGACACCGATGATGCCCAGCACCAGCGCGGTCGTGCCCATGCCGTTGGCCGGCTGCGGCGCCATGCCGTAGCCCGGCGCCTGCGGATAGGCGCCCATCGGGGGCGCGGCCGGGTAGGCGTGCTGGCTCGGGTAGGAGGGGTTCTGGCCCTGGTACGGCTGACCCGCGTTCGGGTAGCCGTAGCCCGGAGCGGCCCCCGGCGCGGCGGGCGGATAGGCGTATCCGCCGACTCCCCCCGCGGGCTGTTGCGGCGGCTGCGACGGCGGCGGCCCGAATCCCCCGGATCCGGGTTGGGCGTCGGACATGAACTGCTCCCCTCGTTGACTGCCAGGGCATCGTAGTGGCCCTGATCACCTTGGAGAGAAGGGTTCTTGAGAGCTGGGATCAGCGGGGCGACAGCGCCGGCGCGGAGACGCTGTGCAGGGCGCCGTAGGAGCCGGAGTCGGAGTCGTACTCGTCGTCCATGTTGATGGCGGCCGTGATGCCGATGGCGAGCAGGACGAGCACGGCGACGCCGAGGATGATCCCGATGATGCCGGTGATCAGACCGGCCTGCGCCTGACCGTGGTTGTCGGCCAGGCCCTGCTCGACCCGCTTGCGTCCCTTGATGCCGAAGATCACGGCGAGGATGCCGAGCACGAGCGAGACGACGCCGTACAGACAGAACAGGCAGCAGGACAGGATGCCCAGCACCATCGCCGCGATGCCCATGCCGTTCTGCGGCTGCGCCGGCATGCCGGGCCAGCCGCCGTAACCGGGGGGCGGGGCGTAGGACGGGTAGCCGTAGCCGCCGGGGGCCGCGGGGCCGGTGGGGGCGACCGGCGGGGGCGGCACACCGGGGCCGGGGCCGCCGACCGGGGCGGTGGCGCCCGTGGCGGCCGTCGCGCCGGGCGGCGGGTAACCGGGCAGGGGGCCGGTGCCGGGGGCGGCGAAGCCGTCGTTCGGCATCGACGTCACCGTGGCCTGGTCGTGCACGGACGGCGGTCGCTGCGCGGGCGGCGGCTGCTGCGCGGGCGGTTGCGCCTTGTCCAACGACGGCTTGTTCTCCGGTGCCGCCCAGGGGTCGTGGCCGCCACCGGCCTCTCCGCCCGGCTGCGCTGCGTCCGTCATGATCATGTCCCCCTAGGTCGTTCGTGCCGCCATGCTACGGCCTCGCCCACCGCACGTCGGAGGCCGGTCCCCGCAAAAAACGCGGCGGCCCCTCCCCCGCACTCGTCCTACGATGGGCCCGCATCGATCAGCCGATCACCGCGCCGCACCCCATCCGGTGCCCGGCGCCCTGCCCCGGGGAGGCCCCCATGACCGACCACCTCGACGTGCTCGTCGACCCCGCACCACGCGATCTGCACGCCTTCATCGCGTCGCTGCCCAAGGCCGAACTGCACGTGCACCACGTGGGATCCGCCTCCCCGCGCATCGTCTCCGAACTGGCCGCCCGGCACCCCGACACCAAGGTGCCCACCGACCCCGAGGCCCTGGTCGACTTCTTCACCTTCACGGACTTCGCCCGCTTCATCGACGTCTACCTGTCCGTCGTCGACCTGATCCGCACTCCGGAGGACGTCCGGCTGCTGACGTACGAGGTGGCCCGGGACCTGGCCCGGCAGCAGGTGCGCTACGCCGAGCTGACCATCACACCGTTCTCCTCGACCCGCCGCGGGATCGACGAGCGGGCGTTCATGGACGCGATCGAGGACGCCCGCAAGGCGGCCGAGGCCGAGTTCGGGACCGTGCTGCGCTGGTGCTTCGACATCCCCGGCGAGGCGGGCCTGGAGTCGGCCGAGGAAACGGTCCGGCTCGCCACCGACGACCGGCTGCGCCCGGAGGGGCTGGTCTCCTTCGGTCTCGGCGGGCCCGAGATCGGCGTGCCCCGGCCGCAGTTCAAGCCGTACTTCGACCGGGCCATCGCCGCGGGCCTGCACTCCGTGCCGCACGCCGGTGAGACCACCGGGCCGCAGACGGTGTGGGACGCGCTGACCCACCTGCGGGCCGAGCGCATCGGCCACGGCACCAGCTCCGCGCAGGACGACAGGCTCCTCGCCCATCTCGCCGAGCACCGGATCCCGTTGGAGGTGTGCCCGACCTCGAACATCGCCACCCGCGCGGTGCGCACCCTGGACGAGCACCCGATCAAGGAGTTCGTGAAGGCCGGGGTGCTGGTCACCATCAACTCCGACGACCCGCCGATGTTCGGCACCGACCTCGACAACGAGTACGCGGTGGCCGCCCGGCTCCTGGATCTCGACGAGCGGGGGGTGGCCGAGCTGGCGAAGAACGCGGTCGACGCCTCCTTCCTCGACGAGGCGGGCAAGTCGCGGATCCGGGACGAGATCGACACCTACACCTCGGCCTGGCTCGCCCCCTGACCGCCGTCACCTGACCACCGTCACCCGGCCACCAGCACAATGGGCGCATGCAGAAGCTGACCGCCGTGGCACACCGCGGCGACCCCTACCGCGTCCGTGAGAACACGATCGACTCGCTGCGTTCCGCGCTCGAACGGGGCGCGGACGCCGTCGAGATCGACGTACGGCTCACCCGGGACGGCGTGCCCGTCCTGCTGCACGACGACACGCTGAAGCGGTTGTGGGAGCACGACCGGCCGTTGCTGTCGCTGTCGTCGGACGAGGTGCGCGGGCTCACCGACGGCCGGGTGCCGACCCTGGCTCAGGCGCTGAAGGCGACGGACGGCGGCCGGGTGATGCTGGATCTGCCGGGTACGCCCGATGTGCGGGCGGCCCGGCGGGTGGTGGACGTGGTGCGTGAGTGCCGGGCGGAGGACCGCGTGTACTACTGCGCGGGCGCCCCGGCGATGCTCGCCGTGCGCGCGGCGGACGCGGCCGCCGAGATCGCCCTGACCTGGACCACCCTGGCCCCGCCCCGGCCCGCCCTGCTGGAGGCGGTCCGCCCGCGCTGGCTCAACTACCGCTTCTCCCTGGTCGACCACGCCCTCGCCGAGCGCGTCCACACCGACGGCTACCTCCTGTCCGTCTGGACCCCCGACACCCGCCGCTCCATGCGCCGCCTCATCGGCATGGGCGTCGACTCGATCACCACGAACCGCATCGACACCCTGTGCGTCCTGCGCGACGGAGCCGGAACGCCCGCTACACGCGGGACCGTTGAGGAACCGTCGCCGGATCGGCCGGGGTCGAGCGGGTGACGTACTGCGGGACGGGGGTGTCGTCCTCGCCGGTGTCGCGGACGAGGCCGTAGCGCTTCGCGCCCTCGGGGGGTCCGGTCTCGATGTCCTTCTCCACGCTGTCCCAGGTCGTCGGGAAGACGCTCAGCCCGTAGTCGGCGCCGCGCTCGTTCACGGTGAGGGTGACCGCGCCGTCGAGGTAGAAGTACTCGTTCTGCCACATCTGCTGGGTGCCGGGCGGCGGGACGGCGTAGCCGACGGTCGCGTTGCCCATGCCGGTGGCGGAGGGGTCGGTGGAGCTGACGGGGTCGTCCATCCGGCGGCCGCCGCCCGAGGCCACGTGGAAGAGCCTGCCGTCCAGGCCGGTCCAGGTCGGCATCACCAGGGAGCCTGCACGGTACTGCGGTGATATCTGCCAGCGGACGAGGACATAGCCCCGGCCGGTGAACGTGACACTGTCCCCGCGGTGGTTCATCACGGCGTGCGCGCCGCCCGTGCTGGTGATGCCGGTCTCGGGCCGGTGCGGCAGGGGCCCGGGCTTCGCGTTGGGATCGGGCGCCCGGTCGACGGCATCGACGACCGTGCCGTAGAGGTCGGCCTTCTTCGTCGGGGTCGCCGACGGGGAGGGCGAGGGCGTCGGGGCGGGGTCCGGTGGCGGGACGGGGGCGGCCGTCGTCGCCGTGGGGGTGACGGTGATGCGCGGGGGCGGGGCGTCCGGGGGCCGGGTGACGACGTAGGCGCCGCCCGCGACGAGGGTGGCGCCCGCGGTCATGGCGACGGCCGGCTTGGTGAGCGCGCTCAGCACCTTGGCGGACCAGCCGACGGAGGTGCCCACGGCGGTGGCGGCCGCAGCGGTCTTGCCGCCGAGGGCCAGCGAGAGCGTGAGGCCCACCGGGATCGGCACGAGGGCGATCCCGACGAGCAGGCGCTCCGCCGGTACGACGGTCTCGCGGGTGTCGCCGCAGTAGCCGCAGCCGCGGATGTGCCGGGCCAGCCGCTTGCGCCAGACCGAGTCGGGACGGCCGTCCCAGCGTCCGGTCAGCTCGCGCAGGTCGGGGCAGGCGCCGTCCAGGGCGCGCACGATGCCGCGGGAGGTCTCCAGGCGTTCCTTCATCCGCTGCACGCGGACGGCGGCGTGCTGCCGGCTGATGCCGACGGCCGCCGCGAGCTCGCGGCGGGTGAGTTCGCCGGCGACCTCCAGCCACCACAGGGACAGCAGCTGCCGGTCCTCCTCGTCGAGCCAGCGCACCGCCTCCGCGACCTCGCGCCGCTGCCCCTCCAGTTGGAGTCTGAGGACGGTCAGCTCGGCGAAGTCGGCGGCACCGGAGGGCTCCGGGTCGGCCGACGGGGCGGGGGTGCGGCGGCGGGCCCGGTCCCGGATCTGGCGCATGGCGATCGCCACCAGCCAGGACCGGAAGCTGTCCGGGTCGCGCAGGGAGCCGAGGTTGTCGACGGCCCGGAGCATGGTCTCCTGGACGACGTCGTCGACGTCGGCGTGACCGTTCAGGGCGCGGCCGACGATGTTGTAGACCAGCGGCAACCAGCCCGCGACCAGCTCGTCCAGCGCACGCCGGTCGCCGGCCTGTGCGGCCGCGATGGTGTCGCGCCAGCTCCGGCCGGCCTCGGCGTACGTCCTCATGGCCGCACCCTCTCAGCCGGGGCCCCGCTGTTGGCAATGTCGGAGATCACACCTGCGGAGACGGTGTGAAGGGCCCGGGGATAACAGTTTTTCGCGGGCCGGGGCCGCCCCTAGGGGGCTTCCCCTGACAACACCCTTGCCCGCTACGGACGTTGCTCGGGGACGCACCAGGGGCGGTGCCCTTCTCAGTGAGGATCCGCGGAGTCCCGTACGGCCGAAGAATGATCACGAACGCCTTCACCGACTTCCGTCGACCCCTGGAGCCGCCGCGTGCCCACCCGCCGACACACGACCGTCCTCGCCGCCTCCCTCGTCCTCGCCCTGGGCGCGGGCCCGCTGGCCGCCCCGGCCTTCGCCTCGGCGGCACCGGCCTCCGCCTCCCCCCACGCCACGACGAGCGGTCCGGACACGGCGGCCCTGGCGGCGGCCCTGAAGAACCTCCCGGACAAGGACGCCACCTACGCCCTGGTCCGGGTCGGCGGCACGGACGGCCGATGGCGCGGCAGCGCGGGCGTGCACGACCTGGCGAGCGGCCGTGCGTCGGATCCGGACGCCCGCTTCCGCGCCGGTTCGACGACGAAGGTGGTGACGGCGGCCGTCGTCCTCCAGCTCGCGGCGGAGGGCAGGGTGAACCTGAACGCGCCCGTCCAGCGCTATCTCCCGGGCCTGCTCCCCCGCGCGTTCGAGCCGATCACCGTACGGCAGCTGCTGAACCACACCAGCGGCATCCAGCCCGGCGCCGGCCTCGGGGACACCTTCGAGGAGGTGTACGCGCACCGCTTCGACACCCTGACGCCCCAGGAGGTCGTGGCGACGGCGGTGGCGAAGGGCCCGGAGTTCCGCCCGGGGCGGAAGCAGCACTACCTGAACATCAACTACACGGTCCTCGGCATGCTGATCGAGAGGGTCACCGGGCACACGTACGCCGCGGAGGCCACCGACCGGATCCTGCGCCCGGCCGGGATGCGGGACACGTACTTCCCCGGCACCGACCCCGCGATCCGGGGCCCGCACAACCGCGGCTACCAGGCCGTGGAGCGGGCCGACGGCTCGACCGGCTTCCTGGACGTCACCGAGTGGAACCAGGCGGACCGCTGGGCGGCCGGGGACATGATCTCCACCACCGCCGACCTGGAGCGGCTGGTGGGCCACCTGTTCCGCGGCGACCTGGTCCCCCGGCCGCAGTTGAAGGAGATGTTCACCGTCCCCTCGCGGATCGAGGGCGCCACCATGAGCGCCGGGCTGCAGCGCTTCGAGTTCGAGGGCCGCGTCTACTGGCTCAAGTCGGGCGCCCGGTACGGCTACGGCACGGTCGTCGCCGCGACCCGCGATCTCTCCCGCACCCTGGTCGTCTCCGTCGGCGCGACGGACGCGAAGAGCGAGGGCATGAACCCGGTCACCGAGCGGATAGCGCGGGCTGCCCTGAAGTAGGCCCGGAAGCAGGCCCTGAAGCAGTCCCCGAAATAATGGCCTCCAGGCGCTTGATCCGCTGCCGGACCACATACAGCGGGATCACCCCGAACACGCCGAACGACATGTCGATCACGGTCCACCAGAAGGGGATCCCGCGGATCGGTCCGCAGATCAGCGCGAGCGGGATGATCCCGGCGCAGGCGATCATCCCGAACTCGATCACCCAGATGTTGCGGACCGGATCGCGGTAGGGACCGTAGAAGGCCACGGCGATGACGAGGTGGGCGAAGGCCAGCCAGTCCGTGCCGTAGAGCACGAAGGGGTACTCGGCGTCGACCGTGTCGAGGCCCTCGCGGACGCGTGTTATCCACTCCATGAGCGCGGGCAGGTGCTCGGGCACGGACAGGGCCCTCAACAGGTCCTCGGTCCAGCGCAGTTCGTGCACCAGGGGGAAGGCCGTGGCGCCGCTCAGCACCAGGCAGACGACGAACACGGCCAACCACGCGCGGATGCCCCGGAGCAGGGCGGCTCTGTCGCTCACTCTGTCGCTCATGGCGGCAGCGTACGCCCATGGTTGAACATGTTCAAAAACTAGGGTTCAGTGGTCGGCGAGCGTGAGGGCGAGGCGGTCGGAACGGCCGACGGCGCGTCCGCGGGCTCGTCGGTGGGCTCGCCGGTGGGCGTGGCGGTGGGCGTCGGCACGGTGGTCGGCCGCCCCTCGCCGGGACCGAGGCCGGGGCCGAGACTGGGACTGGGCGCGACCGGCGTGGGAGTGGGCGCAGGAGTCGTCGTAGGACCGGTCGTGGGCGTGGTCGGCGCGGTGGGCCGGTCCGAGGGGCCGCTGCTCGCCGGCGGGGCGAGCGGGACCGTCGGCCTCGCGGGCGCGTCCGGCGAGGCCAGGCGCAGCGGCAGCGCGACGAGGGCGGCGACCGCGCACGCCCCGCCCACCCCGACCGCCGCGCGCACGAGCCGGCGCCGGGCGGCACGGCGGCGGATCGCCTCGTAACGGCCCGCAGGCGGGCCCAGATAGTCGGTGGAGGGCCGCAGGATGACGGCGAGGGGGTCGTCGGGCTCGAACTCCGGGCTCTCGTCAGAGTGTGTGATCAAGGCTTCTCCCCAGATGGGCGCGGAGCAGTTCACGGGCCGCGTGCAGATCGGCCTTGACGGTTCCTTCCTTGCGACCGGTCAGCGCGGACACCTCCCGGATCGGCATGTCAGCGTAGTAGTGCAGCAGGATCGGGACCCGCAGCCGTTCCGGCAGCGACTGCACGAGCAACCGCACCGAGGGATCGGCCGGTTCGGCGTGCGGCCGGACGGCGGCCTCGACGGTGACCCGCTGCACGGCTCGTCGTTCGCGCTCCAGCTTGCGCCAGTGGTCGCGGACGAGGTTGGCCGCGGTGACGTAGAGGAAGCCCCGGGGTTCCGTCACGGCGGTCCAGCGGCCCCAGAGCCGGGTGAAGGCCTCCGAGGCGATCTCGTGGGCCGTCTCGTCGTCGTCCACCAGCCGGCGGCACCAGCCGGCGAGGCGCGGATAGAGGGCGGCGAACAGCTCCGACGCCGCCGCCCTCTCACGGGACCGCTTCACCGTTCTCCCGCGGAGTTCGTCGCCGAGGTCGCCACGGCGAAGACGATCACGTTGTCGCGGTAGCCGTCCTCGTCGAGGGGCCCGCCGCAGGTGATGAGACGCAACTCCGGCCGGTTCACGTTCCCGTAGACGTCCTCGGCGGGAAAGTCCGCCTTGGCGACGGTCCGTACGTCGGTGACGGCGAACTCGGCCGTCGTCCCGTTCTCCAGGCGCGCCTCGATCCGCTCGCCCCGGCGCAGCCGGTCGAGGTGCCGGAACACCCCGTCCCCGTATTTACCGACGGTGACATGACCGAGGATCACCGACGGACCGGTCTGCCCGGGCGTCGGCGAGTGCTCGTACCAGCCGGCCCGGTCGTCCGCGGTGATCGGCGGGACCCGCACACTGCCGTCCGGGGCCAGCCCCAGCCGCATCACCGGGGTGTCGACCCCGATCGCCGGGATCCGCAGCCCGACGGGGACGGAACGCGCGCGCGGCGACTGGGCGGCGGCGCGCGAGTCCCCCGCCGACGGCGTGCCCGTGGGGTCTTCGGTCGTCGTACGCGTGCCCGTGGAGCCGTGGCCGGCGGCAGGTCCCCCCGAACCGCCGCCGCCACAGCCCACGAGCAGGGCGGCCGCCGCCACGACGGCGACGCACACCCCGCGGCGGCGCCGTCGGTCACCCGTACGGCACCGGCCCGCGGCACGCCTGGAGGGCGAGGTCATGCCCCGGTCGCCCTCCGACGCCGTACGACATAGAAGGCCGCGCCGCCCACCGCGCACGCCGCGGCGGCGCCCCCGCCGATCAACGCCCCGTTGTCCCCCGAGCCGTTCGCCTCGGACCCGGCACCGGTGTCGGGCGCGCCGCTGGGCACGACCGACACCTGGTCGCCCGGGGACGGCGCGAGGGTCGGCTCGGCGCTCGGCGGCTCGTCGGTCGGCGCCTCCGACGGCGCGGTGGTGGGCGACGGGACCGCGGACGGCTCCGCGGAGACGCTCGGGGTGGCGGTGGGGGCCGGGGTCGGCGTCGACGCCCCGTCGGCGAACGCGGGCCCCGTGGCCACCAGGACGGCGGTCCCCGCAAGTGCCAAGACGCTCAGCACGGTTCGGCGCATGAATCGTTCCCTCTCGTCGGTCCGCCCGCCCACCGGCTCGGCGGGCGGAATCACAGATCGACGGGAGAGACGAGGCGACCCCGGGGCGGGTTGTAAAGAGACGGCAAAGCCCGACGAACCCCGAAGAGCCCGTACCGACCTAGGCGTCCAGCGACGTCATCACGTGCTTGATCCGCGTGTAGTCGTCGAAGCCGTACGCCGACAGGTCCTTGCCGTAGCCCGACTTCTTGAACCCGCCGTGCGGCATCTCCGCGACCAGCGGGATGTGCGTGTTGATCCACACGCATCCGAAGTCCAGCTTCTTGGACATCCGCATCGCACGGCCGTGGTCCTTGGTCCAGACGGAGGACGCCAGCGCGTACTCGACGCCGTTGGCCCACTCCACCGCCTGGTCCTCGTCCGTGAAGGACTGGACCGTGATGACCGGCCCGAAGACCTCGTTCTGGATGATCTCGTCGTCCTGCTTCAGCCCGGACACGACGGTCGGCGCGTAGAAGTACCCCTTCTCACCGACCTGGTGGCCGCCGGCCTCGACCTTGGCGTGCGCGGGCAGCCGCTCGATGAACCCGGAGACCTGCTTGAGCTGGTTGGGGTTGTTCAGCGGCCCGTAGAGCACGTCCTCGTCGTCCGGCCGCCCGGTCTTCGTCTCGGCGGCGGCCTTGGCCAGCGCGGCCACGAACTCGTCGTGGATCGACGACTGCACCAGCACGCGCGTGGCCGCCGTGCAGTCCTGCCCCGCGTTGAAGTACCCCGCCACGGAGATGTCCTCGACGGCCTTGGCGATGTCGGTGTCCTCGAACACCACCACCGGGGCCTTGCCGCCCAGCTCCAGGTGGACCCGCTTCAGATCCCTGGACGCGGACTCGGCGACCGACATGCCCGCCCGCACCGAGCCGGTGATGGAGGCCATCGCCGGGGTCGGGTGCTCGACCATCAGCCGGCCGGTGTCCCGGTCGCCGGTGATGACGTTGAAGACGCCCTTGGGCAGGATCCCGCCGATGATCTCCGCGATCAGCACCGTCGACGCCGGCGTCGTGTCCGACGGCTTCAGCACCACCGTGTTGCCCGCCGCGAGCGCCGGCGCGAACTTCCACACGGCCATCATCATCGGGTAGTTCCACGGCGCGACCTGCGCGCAGACGCCGACGGGCTCGCGCCGCACGATCGAGGTGAGGCCCTCCATGTACTCGCCGGCGGAGCGCCCCTCCAGCATCCGGGCCGCGCCCGCGAAGAACCGGATCTGGTCGACCATCGGCGGGATCTCCTCGGACCGCGTGAGCCCGATCGGCTTGCCCGTGTTCTCCACCTCGGCGGCGATGAGCTCCTCGGCGCGCTCCTCGAAGGCGTCGGCGATCTTCAGCAGGGCCTTCTGGCGCTCGGCGGGAGTGGTGTCGCGCCAGGCGGGGAAGGCGGCGGCAGCGGCGGCCATCGCCGCGTCCACGTCCGACTGCCCGGACAGCGGCGCGGTCGCGTACGCCTCGCCCGTCACGGGGTTGACCACGTCCGTGGTCCGTCCGTCGGCGGCGTCCCGGAACTCACCGTTGATGTAGTTACGCAGACGACGCAGCTCGGTGCTCACTGCCGGCCTCCTGTGTCAGGTCGAGGTGTCCATTGACTGAGACACCCACCCTAATCCGGTGGGCGACGTTTTCAACACCCCTGATCGCGCCATGGCTGCGAAATCCGCAGGTCTCGGTCGCGTGAACAACGAATTTCATCGATACGGCCTTGCGGAAGTGTCGAGACGTCGTGCACAGTGAGCTCGTGGCCAGTCGAAGCGCAGACCCCAGGGACCCACGGGACTCCCGCGCGTCCAGGAACGGCACTCCTCACCTGGATGCCGTCTCCCTCGCCATCATCGAGCAGCTCCAGGAGGACGGCCGCCGGCCGTACGCCGCGATCGGCAAGGCGGTCGGCCTCTCCGAGGCGGCCGTGCGTCAGCGCGTGCAGAAGCTGCTGGACCAGGGCGTGATGCAGATCGTCGCGGTCACGGACCCGCTCACCGTGGGTTTCCGCCGCCAGGCGATGGTCGGCATCCATGTCGAGGGCGACGTCGAGTCCGTGGCCGACGCGCTGACCGCCATGCCCGAATGCGAGTACGTGGTGATGACCGCAGGCTCCTTCGACCTGATGGTCGAGATCGTCTGCGAGGACGACGACCACCTCCTGGACGTCATCAACGGACGCATCCGGGCCATCCCCGGGGTGCGCTCCACCGAGAGCTTCGTCTATCTGAAGCTCAAGAAGCAGACCTACATGTGGGGAACCCGATAACCGTGAGGACCCGATAACCGTGAGCTCCAAGGACCTCAGCCGCACCGCGTACGACCACCTGTGGATGCACTTCACCCGCATGTCCTCGTACGAGCACGCCCCCGTCCCCACCATCGTCCGGGGCGAGGGCACCTACATCTACGACGACAAGGGCAAGCGCTACCTCGACGGTCTCGCGGGCCTGTTCGTGGTGCAGGCCGGACACGGCCGCACGGAGCTGGCCGAGACCGCGTTCAAGCAGGCGCAGGAGCTGGCGTTCTTCCCGGTGTGGTCCTACGCCCACCCCAAGGCCGTGGAGCTCGCGGAGCGCCTGGCCCACCACGCGCCGGGCGACCTGAACAAGGTCTTCTTCACCACCGGCGGCGGTGAGGCGGTCGAGACCGCCTGGAAGCTCGCCAAGCAGTACTTCAAGCTGACCGGCAAGCCCACCAAGCACAAGGTCATCTCCCGCGCGGTCGCCTACCACGGCACCCCCCAGGGCGCCCTGTCCATCACCGGCCTGCCGGCCCTGAAGGCCCCCTTCGAGCCGCTGGTGCCGGGCGCGCACAAGGTCCCGAACACCAACATCTACCGGGCGCCCCTCTTCGGCGACGACCCCGAGGCCTTCGGCCGCTGGGCCGCCGACCAGATCGAGCAGCAGATCCTCTTCGAGGGCGCGGACACGGTCGCCGCGGTCTTCCTGGAGCCGGTACAGAACGCGGGCGGCTGCTTCCCGCCGCCGCCCGGCTACTTCCGGCGGGTGCGCGAGATCTGCGACCAGTACGACGTGCTGCTCGTCTCGGACGAGACGATCTGCGCCTTCGGCCGCCTCGGCACGACGTTCGCCTGCGACAAGTTCGACTACGTCCCGGACATGATCACCTGCGCCAAGGGCATGACCTCGGGCTACTCCCCGATCGGCGCCTGCGTCATCTCCGACCGCCTGGCCGAGCCGTTCTACAAGGGCGACAACACCTTCCTGCACGGCTACACCTTCGGCGGCCACCCGGTCTCCGCCGCCGTCGGCCTCGCCAACCTCGACCTCTTCGAGCGCGAGAACCTCAACCAGCACGTCCTGGACCACGAGGGCGCCTTCCGCTCGACGCTGGAGAAGCTGTACGACCTGCCGATCGTCGGCGACGTCCGCGGCAACGGCTTCTTCTACGGCATCGAGCTCGTGAAGGACAAGGCGACGAAGGAGTCCTTCGACGAGGAGGAGACCGAGCGGGTCCTGTACGGCTTCCTGTCCAAGGCGCTGTACGACAACGGCCTGTACTGCCGGGCCGACGACCGCGGCGACCCGGTCGTCCAGCTCGCCCCGCCGCTGATCTCCGACCAGTCCACGTTCGACGAGATCGAGCAGATCCTGCGCGCGACGCTGACGGAGGCGTGGACGAAGCTCTAGCACGTCCGGCGGCTCAGCCGACCGCATGGCCCGGGGTGCACCCGTCCGAGTGACAAGGGCGCACCCCGGGCCGCGTGCTGTCCGGCCTCGCCGCCCCGGCTCCCTAGCGTGCCTGGTAACCGATCGGCCCTGCTTTCGTTCCCCCGCACGGGGGATTGCAAGGCACAACGGAACCAGAACGAGGTGTACGCCCATGGAGGCTCCGCCGGACAACGACGTGCTCTGGGCACGGTCCCTGCACTTCACCCACCGCGACGGCTCACCCGGCATCGCCGGAGTCTCGCTCGGCGTCCGCGAGGGCGAGATCCTCGCCGTCGGCGGCCCGCGCGGCAGCGGCAAGACGACCCTGCTGCGGTGCCTGTCCGGCCTGGTCCCGGCACAGCGCGGCGAGGTCTGGTTCAACAGCGCGCCCCTGCACACCCTGGGCCCGATGGCCCGCGAACGCGTGCGCCGCGACCGCTTCGGCTGGATCGACCCGGCGCCGGCGCTGGTCCCCGAGCTGAACGTGTGGGAGAACGCCGCCCTCCCCCTGATGCTGCGCGGCACCGGCCGCCGCCGCGCCAAGACCGCCGCCCTGGAGTGGCTGGAGCGCCTCGACATCGGCGACAAGACCCGCAGGCACCCGCACGAACTGCGCCAGTCCGAACGCCAGCGCGTGTGCATCGCGCGCGCCCTGGCCCCCGCCCCCACGGTCCTGTTCGCCGACGAGCCGACGGCCCCCCTGCACCGCGCCGACCGCGGCCACGTGCTGCGCACCCTCACCACGGCGGCCCGCTCGCACGGCATCACGGTGGTGCTGGCCACCCACGACGCGGAGACGGCCGCCCTCGCGGACCGCACGGTCTCGCTGCTGGACGGCCGACGGGTGAACACGGTCCATCTCCCGCCGGTCGCCGAGACGGAAGGCCGGGCCACGTGCTCGCTCTCCGTCTGACCCGCGGGGCCCACCCCGCCGTACAGCTCCGCCGGCTCCTGGTGGCCGCGGCGTCGGCGGGCACGGGCTTCCTCCTGCTGTGCACCCTGGGGTACGCGGTGAGCCACCCGGACGCCGGCTCCGGGCCCCTCCTCCGCCTCGCCTGGTGCGCGACCCCGCTCGCCGCGACGGTCTACTTCGCGGTCGCCGTGGCCCGCACCGACCCGGCCACCAGCCCGCGCCCCGGCCTCTCCGCCATCGGCCTCGGGCCGACCCGCCTGATGGCCTTCTCGGCCACGACCACGGCCCTCGCCTGCACCCTCGGCTCCATGCTCGCCCTCCTGTTCTTCCTTCACCTCAGAGGCGACCTCACGGGCATGCCGTTCGACGGAGCGGCGGCGGAGTTCCTGGCCGCGGACTCTCCCCTCCCGCTGCCGGCCGCCCTGACCCTGCTGTCCCTGACCCCGGTGATCGCGTCCCTCTCGGTGGCCCTGACCCTGCGCCCCCGGGACGACCGCCCCACCCCACCGGGCACCCGCCGCGCCTTCGGCCGCTTCGGGGCGTACGGCAGCGGAACGGCACGGGAGACCTTCGGCGCGTACGGACGGTTCGGCGCCCGTCTGCGGGTCCCGGCTCGCCCGGGCAGGGGCGGCACCCCGCAAGCGCAGGCGGGCGAACCCCGGCCCCAGGCCGACACGGCCCCCCACCCGGACACCGGCATCCCCGCCCCCACCCAGGGCGACGCACAGCCCGGCCTGCCCCCCGACACCCTCCCCGCACCCCCCACAGCCCCACCCAAGGGCCTCCCCTGGGGCATCGCCGTACTCGCCGCGGGCCTGGCCGTGGAGGCGTACGCAACCCGCTCCGGAACCACCCCCACCACCCCCCTCCCCGGCGGCCTGGCCACCGGCACCCCCGCCGTCCTCATCGGCTGGCTCCTCACCGCCACCGGCCTGGCGCTGGCCGGCCCCGGCCTCACCCACCTGTGCGGCCGGCTCCTGCAGACCGCCCGCCCCGGCGCCCTGCGCCTCCTCGCCGGCCGTGTCCTGATGACGGAGTCGACCCGCGTCGGCCGCCCCCTGGGCGTCGTCTGCGCGGTGGCCTCGGGCGCGTACGCCATGACGGCCCTCGACGGCCCGGACGGCGCGGAGTTCGGCCCGCTGACGACCCTCGGCCTGCTCCTGGTCACCGGCTGCACCCTCGCGACGCTTCTCACCGCCGCCGTGGAGGCCAAGCACGCCCGCGCCGACACCACCCAGGCCCTGCTGCGGCTCGGCGCCCCCGCCGCGATGCTCCGCGGCGCCGCCGCCGTCCGCGCCGGCGCGCTGCTGGCCCTGTTCGGCCCGCTCACGCTGGTCGTCGCCGAGTTGGCCGCGCTTCCGCTGGCCCGCTGAGAACTCGTACGAACAAATTTCCCGAACGCCGATGAGTTCCGTACGAGACGCTGGTCTACCCACCGAACATCACCACCCGATGGGAGATACCGAGATGACCGCGACGTACCAGCAGATGATCTTCGTGAACCTGGCCGTGAACGACCTCGACACCTCGAAGAAGTTCTTCACGGAGCTCGGCTTCGAGATCAACGCCCAGTTCAGCGACGAGAACACCGCCTCCGTCGTGATCAGCGAGACCATCGTCGCGATGGTGCACACCAAGGCGCGCTACGCCGAGTTCACGAAGAAGGCGATCGTGGACGCGAAGCAGAGCAGCGAGGTGCTGATCGCGCTGAGCGCCGAGAGCCGCGAGAAGGTCGACGAGCTGGTCGAGAAGGCGTTCGCGGCGGGTGGCGGCCCGGCGGGCGAGACCCAGGACCACGGTTTCATGTACGGCCGTTCCTTCGACGACCCGGACGGCCACACCTGGGAGGTCGTGTGGATGGACCCGGCCGCCGTCGAGGGCTGATCCCCGCCCGTGCGGGCGACGGACGTGCCTAGCATGGGCGGGTGCAGACCAGCCCCGCCCATGCGGCCCACCACGACGACCGTGAGATCGAGACGCTGGAGGAGTTCGACGCGACCGTCTCGGCCCGCGGCACCCTCGCCGGATTCCGTGTCCAGGCCGTCGATCTGACCGACCGGACCCGGGAGTTGCTCGCCACCGACACCGCCGGCGCCGTCTTCCTCGGCTGCCCGATGCGGGAGAACGCGGCGGCGAAGATCCGCTCGGACGGCGCCCTGGTCTTCCCGCCCGTCCCGGAGCTCCCCTTCGATCCGTACCGCGGACTGCTCTACACGCCGGGCGAGTTGTTCACCGGCCTCGACAAGGGCTACGAGGAGACACCGGACGCCCTCGCCTACGCCTGGTTCCAGCGGACCAGGGCCGACGGCGACATCTACGCGTCGATGCTGCGCTCCGTCCACGACGACTCCGTCTCCGACGCGCTCGACGAACTCCTGCGCGGTGCTCGAGTGGTGGGCGTGATGGGCGGCCACGCGATGGCCCGCGGCACGGAGCGGTACGCCGGTGCCGCCCGCCTGGGCCGGGAGCTGACGCGCGCCGGGTTCACCGTCGCCACGGGCGGCGGACCGGGCGCGATGGAGGCGGCGAACCTCGGGGCGTACGCCGCCCCGTTCGAGGACGCCATGCTCGACGATGCCTGCGAACTCCTCGCCGCGGCACCGTCGTTCACGCCCTCGATCACGGACTGGGCGCGCGCCGCCTTCGAGGTCCGCGGCCGCTGGCCCGGGGGCGGCGGCTCGGTCGGCATCCCGACCTGGTTCTACGGCCACGAACCGCCGAACGCCTTCGCCTCGCACATCGCCAAGTACTTCGCCAACGCCACCCGCGAGGACGGCCTGTTGGCCCGCTCCACCGCGGGCGTGGTGTTCCTGCCGGGCGCCGCCGGCACCGTGCAGGAGATCTTCGACAACGCGACGCCGAACTACTACGAGTCCCGGGGCGAGCCCACGCCGATGGTGCTCGTGAACCGCGCGCACTGGACGGAGAGACTGCCGACGTGGCCGCTTCTCCAGGCGCTGGCGCGGGAGCGGTCGATGGAGTCCCGGATCGCCCTGGTCGACCGGATCGAGGAGGTTCCGGAGGCGTTGAAACGTCTCGGAGATTAATAAGAGAGCAAAGCAACCGCTCCCAGGCCGCTTCCGCATTGACAGTACTTATGTGGCACTTATAGACCTGTGAACCTCCTGGGGATGTTGGTGTTCCATCAACACCCCGCCCACCCCCCGCAGTTGCGCAACTTGTAAAGGACAAAAGTGTCCATAACTCGCCGTACCGTCGCACGTTCCGCGCGCATCCTCGGTGTCGCCACCGCCACGGCCGCGATCGCGCTCGGTGCCTCGGGCAACGCGCTTGCCTGCAACATCAACGAGTTCTCCGCCGAAGCCAAGTGCGACGGAGACAAGGGCGTCATCACCGTCACGGACGTGGACCCCGCGGGCATCCCGGCCACCGTCTCGGTGTTCCTCGAGAACAACGGCGCCGACGTCAAGAAGATCGGCGAGCAGGTGGTCAAGGGCACCCGCGAGGGCACCACGATCACCTTCGCGGAGGACTGGCAGCCGAACGCCGAGTACCGCATCCACGTGAAGGCCGCGTCCTACGTGGACGAGGACATCACGCCGAACCTGACGACCCCGTCCACGGCCTGCAAGACCGAGGACACCCCGACCCCCACGCCCACCCCGACCCCGTCGGACTCCGCCTCGACCCCGGCCGAGGAGCCCGGCACCCCGACCCCGTCGGCCCCGGAGAGCCCCTCCCCGGCCGGGAACGTCCCGAGCAACGCCCCGTCCCCGGCGGCCGGTGACTCCAACCTCGCCGAGACCGGTGCGAACTCCAACACGCCGATCATCGCCGGCATCGCGGTGGCCCTGGTCGCCCTCGGTGGCGGTGCCGTGTTCTTCGGCATGCGCCGTCGCGGCGCGAGCAACGGTCGCTGACCCGCGCGCACCACAGGCTGTGGCCCGTCCCCACCACGGGGGCGGGCCACCGTCGTGCGGGGCGGCCCGTCGTGCGGGACGGCCCCGAGGACTCAGCCGAAGCTCGCCCGCTCCAGCCAGAACTCCAGCAGCTCGCGCTCGCCGAGCACCTCCACCTCCGCACTGTCCAGCGGCAGCCGCCGGTAGAAGGCGAGCAGTACGGCGGTGAGCGGCCCCCTGAGCGCGACCGTCGCCTTCTCGTGGCCGCGACGCCAGACGAGGACGTCCTCGGTGAGCTCGATCACCCACTCGGCGTTGATCTCGGGCGCGGTGTCGGTGGCGTGCAGGTGGATGCTGCGGCCGGGCCCCCGCAGCTCCCTCGCCGCGTCGTGCGGTTCGGTCCGCTGCACGAACTCCACGATCTGGAGCCATTCGTCGATCGCGTCGGCGGCCACCTCCGGAGCGACCTCGTAGGGCAGCCCGGCGGCGAACACGGCGTCGGCGCGGTGGATGGTGAGCTCGTGCGTCATACGACGGGCCCAGAACCCGGCGTTGAGGATCCCGGCCCAGCCCCACACCTTGGCGTCGGGCCCGGCCTCCCGCAGCGCGTCGACGAGCATCTCGCCGGTCTCGGCGAGCCAGGCGTCCAGCACGCCGGCATCACCCCGCGCCTGGGGACCGTCGCCCAGCGGCACCCGCTCCTCGGGGATCTCCTCCTCGGCCCGTGTCCGCACCATCAGCTCGACCCAGCGCAGGGCGCCCCCCGTGTGCCGTACGAGCTCCTCCAGCGACCAGTCCGGGCAGGTCGGCACGGTGGCGGAGAGATCCGCCCCGGAGGTCACCAGCGCTCTCAGCTGGCCGACCTGGTGAGCGATCTCGTCACAGTAACGGTCATGGGCGAGTAGCGTCATGCCTCGCACCCTAGGGGCGGGCGCCCCGCCCCAGCACCACGATTTCGGCCGCGTCGAACGCGACTCCGACCACGTCCCCGACCTCCGGCGCCTCCCGCAGCGCGCACGCCGCCTCCAGGCGCGGCCCGTCGTCCCGAGGCTGAAGGTGTACGGCCACATGGGTGCCCTTGAAGGTCCGCGCGGCCACCGTGCAGCGCAGGCCCGCGTCGGCCGCCACCAGCCGTACTCCGGCGGGCCGTACGAGCAGCGTGCGCGCCCCCGCCTCCTCGCCCGCGGGGACGGGCAGCTTGCCCCAGGGCGTGTCCGCGGCCTCCCCGGCGACGGTGCCCTCGACCACGTTCTCGAAGCCGAGGAAGCGGGCCACGAACTCGTCCGCGGGGCGCTGCCAGACCTCAAGGGGCGTACCGGACTGGGCGATCCGCCCGTCCCGCATCACCACCACCCGGTCGGCGAGCGCGAACGCCTCGCCCTGGTCGTGGGTGACGGCGAGCACGGTCGTGCCCAACCGGCCGAACAGCTCCCGCAGTTCGACCACCAGCCGCTCCCGCAGCGAGCGGTCCAGCTGGCCGAGCGGCTCGTCGAGCATCAGCAGCCGCGGCCGGGGTGCGAGGGCCCGGGCCAGCGCCACCCGCTGCTGCTCACCGCCGGACAGCGCGGCCACGGCCCTCCGTGCGGCGCCCGGCAGCCCGACGAGGTCGAGCAACTCCCGTACCCGCTCCTGCTGTTGGGGTCGTGATACGCCGTGCATCCGCAGCCCGAAGGCGACATTGCCGCCCACGTCCCGCTGCGGGAACAGCTGGTGGTCCTGGAACATCAGGCCGACGCCCCGCCTGTGCGCGGGCACGCCCGCCTGGTCGCGCCCGTCGAGCGACACCCTCCCCGCGTCCAGGGGCTGCAGTCCGGCCACCGCCCGCAGCAACGTCGACTTGCCGCTGCCGCTGGGCCCCAGCACGCACACGATCTCGTGCTCGGCGACATCGAGGCCGACCCCGTCCAGCACGGCCCGGCCGCCGAACCGTACCGTCGCGTCCGCGAGGCTGAGCAGGGGTGGGCGCATCTAGAACTCCCCGGTCCGGTCGGTGCGCAGCCGTTCCAGCACCAGCAGCGCCACGGCACACACGATCATCAGAATCGTCGACAGGGCCATCGCCTGCCCGTAGTTGAGCTCGCCGGGCCGCCCGAGCAGCCGCGCCACGGCGACCGGCAGGGTCGGGTTGTCGGGCCGCGCGATGAACACCGTGGCCCCGAACTCCCCCAGCGACACCGCGAAGGCGAACCCGGCCGCGATCAGCAGCGCCCGCCGCACCATCGGCAGGTCGACCTCCCGCCACACCCGCCAGGGCGACGCCCCGAGCACGGCCGCCGCCTCCCGCAGCCGCTCGTCCACGGCCCGCAGCACGGGCAGCATGGTCCGTACGACGAAGGGGACGCCGACCAGCGCCTGCGCGAGCGGCACCAGGATCCACGAGGACCTCAGGTCCAGCGGCGGCTCGTCCAGCGCGATCAGGAACCCGAACCCGACGGTCACCGCGGACACCCCGAGCGGCAGCATCAGCAGCGCGTCGAAGCCCTGTACGAACCGGCCCGCGTCCCGCCGGGTCAGCGCGGCGGCCGCGAGACCCCCGATCAGCACGGCGATGGCGGTGGCGGCGACGGCGTACTGGAGCGAGTTGCCGATCGCCTCGATCGGCGGGACCAGGAAGATTCCGCCCTCGTCGCTGGTCAGGGCCCGGTAGTAGGCGAAGTCGGGCGCGTCCAGCGACCTCTGCACCAGCACGGCGAGCGGCAGCAGGAGCAGCACGGCGATCGAGGCGAGCACCCCGGCCAGCAGCGCCCACTGCCCGGCCCCGTGCGGCCGGCGCGCGGTCGTGGCCGCGTCCACCAGCCGCAGCGTGCTCTCCCGTCGCCGTACGGTCCACGCGTGCAGGGCGAGGACCGCGCCCACCGCGACGAACTGGACCATCGTCAGCACGGCGGCCGTGGACAGGTCGAAGATCTCCGAGGTCTGCCGGTAGATCTCCACCTCAAGGGTCGAGAAGGTCGGACCGCCGAGGATCTGCACCACACCGAAGGAGGTGAAGGTGAACAGGAACACCATCAGCGCGGCGGCGGCCACCGCGGGCGCCAGCGCGGGCAGGGTCACCTGCCGCCAGGCCCGCGCCCGGGACGCCCCGAGCATCCGCGCGGCCTCCTCCTGCCGTGGATCCAGCTGGGCCCAGAGCCCGCCGACGGTCCGGACGACCACCGCGTAGTTGAAGAAGACGTGCGCGAGCAGGATCGCCCACACGGTGGTGTCCAGGCGTACGCCCCACAACTCGTCGAGGAGTCCGCCGCGCCCGACCAGCGCCAGGAACGCCGTACCGACGACGACCGTCGGCAGCACGAACGGCACCGTCACGACGGCCCGCAGGACCTGCTTGCCGGGGAAGGTGAAGCGCGCGAAGACGTACGCGCCGGGCAGTGCCACCAGCAGGGTGAGCGCGGTGGAGACGAGCGCCTGCCAGGTGGTGAACCACAGGACGTGCCGGACGTCGGACTGCCCGAGCACGTCCGCGATGCGCCCGAGCCGCCAGACCCCGTCGACCTTGAGTCCGCGCGCGACGATCGCGGCGACGGGGTAGGCGAAGAAGACCGCGAAGAACGCGACGGGCACGGCGACGAGGCCGAACCGCGCCGCGGTCCCCTTCCGGCGTGGCCCTACTTCAGTACGAGCGAGGTCCACGACTTGACCCAGTCGTCACGGTGCTCGGCGATCCTCGCCGGGTCCATGGTCTCGGGATCCTTGGCCTGCGGCCCGAACTTCACGAACTCCTCGGGCACCTGGGCGCCCTCCCGCACCGGGTACACGAACATGTTGAGCGGCATGTCGTCCTGGAACTCCTTGCCGAGCAGGAAGTCGAGGAACGCCTTGCCGCCCTTGCTGTTCCCCGCGTTGCTCAGCAGCCCCGCGTACTCGACCTGCCGGAAGCAGGTGCCCTCGGCGACCCCGGTGGGCGCGGTCGTCGGCTTCGGGTCGGCGTAGATGACCTCGGCGGGCGGCGAGGAGGCGTAGGACACGACGAGCGGCCGGTCGCCACCGGCCTTCTTGCCGGTGGAGGAGCCGGAGAACTCCTCGTTGTAGGCCTGCTCCCAGCCGTCGACGACCTTCACGCCGTTGGCCTTGAGCTTCTTCCAGTAGTCCTGCCAGCCGTCGTCGCCGTACTTCGCGGCGCTCCCGAGGAGGAAGCCGAGGCCCGGCGAGGAGGTGGAGGCGTTCTCGGTGACGAGGAGGTTCTTGTACGCGGGCTTGACCAGGTCGTCGAAGGAGGCCGGCGGGGCCAGCTTCTTCTCGCTGAAGTAGGCCTTGTCGTAGTTGACGCAGATGTCGCCGGTGTCGACGGGCGTGACCCGGTGCTTGTCCTGGTCGACCCGGTACTTGGGCCGGACCAGATCGGAGCCCTTCGCCTCGTAGGACTGGAAGAGACCGTTGTCCAGCGCCCGGGAGAGCAGCGTGTTGTCGACGCCGAAGAAGACGTCGCCCTGGGGGTTGTCCTTGGTCAGGATGGCCTTGTTGACGGCCTGTCCGGCGTCGCCGTCCTTGAGGACCCGGACCTTGTAGCCGGACCGCTTCTCGAAGTCCGCGAGGATGTTCTTCGACACGGCCCATGAGTCGTGGCTGACGAGGGTGACGGTCTTGGAGTCGCCGCCGTCCCCGCTGTCGGAGGACGAGCCGCACGCGGACAGCGTGACCAGGCCGAGGCCCACGAGGACAGCACAGTACTTCTTGATGTTCACGGTGATGACCGAACTTCCTACCCAGAATGACCTGGGCGAGGTTCAGAGGGTCTGCGGCCCGGTTGCCGCACTCTCAGCGCTGATGCGCTCCCCTGTCGGATATGAAGATGTTCGTACAGGTGAAGATTACCGCTCGGTGGCCGCCAGCTGACCACACGCCCCGTCGATCTCCTGACCACGGGTGTCCCGGATCGTCACCGGCACACCATGGGCGGCGATCGCCTCGACGAACGCCTTCTCGTCCTCGGGCCGGGACGCGGTCCACTTCGAGCCCGGGGTCGGGTTCAGCGGGATGAGGTTGACGTGCACGGGCTTGCCCTTGAGCAGCCGCCCGAGCCGGTCGCCCCGCCAGGCCTGGTCGTTGATGTCGCGGATGAGGGCGTACTCGATGGACAGCCGACGCCCGCTCTTCTCGACGTACTCGAAACCGGCGTCCAGCACCTCGCGCACCTTCCACCGCGTGTTCACGGGGACGAGGGTGTCGCGCAGTTCGTCGTCCGGGGCGTGCAGCGAGATCGCGAGCCGGCACTTGAAGCCCTCGTCGGCGAACCGGTGGATCGCCGGGACGAGTCCGACCGTCGAGACGGTGATCCCGCGCTGCGAGAGCCCGAGCCCGTCCGGAGCGGGGTCGGTGAGCGCCCTGACGGCACCGACGACCCGCTTGTAGTTGGCGAGCGGCTCGCCCATCCCCATGAAGACGATGTTGGAGAGCCGGGCGGGCCCGCCGGGCACCTCGCCGTCCCTGAGCGCCCGCATCCCGTCCACGATCTGGTGCACGATCTCGGCGGTCGACAGATTCCGGTCCAGCCCCGCCTGCCCGGTCGCGCAGAACGGGCAGTTCATCCCGCACCCCGCCTGCGAGCTGATGCACATGGTCACCCGGTCCGGGTACCGCATGAGCACCGACTCGACCAGCGTCCCGTCGAACATCCGCCACAGCGTCTTGCGGGTGGTGCCCTCGTCGGTCGACAGATGCCGTACGACGGTCATCAGCTCCGGAAGCAGCGCCTCCTGGAGCCTGCCCCTCGACCCGGCCGGGATGTCGGTCCACTCCGCCGGGTCGTGCGCGTACCGCGCGAAGTAGTGCTGCGAGAGCTGCTTGGCACGAAACGGCTTCTCCCCGATCTCGGCCACCGCCTCCTTGCGCTCGGCAGGCGTGAGATCGGCGAGGTGCCGCGGCGGCTTCTGGGCTCCGCGCGGCGCGACAAAGGTGAGTTCTCCGGGCTTGGGCATGGTCATACCAGTGTCGCAGATCCACACCGATGCCCTGCCCGGCGTGGTCTACGCCACGTCCCGCTCCAGGCGCTCCTTCAGTGTGCGCTCGTTGAGCGGCAGCTCCTTGCGGATCTGGGGGCGGACGACGAGGGGCAGCAGGACCTTGCCGATCCCCTTGCCCTCGAAGTCGAGCTCGATGGTGACCCGGGAGTGGCGGCCGTCGTCGATGGGGTCGATCTCACCGTGGACGTGTCCGCGGATCGGGCCGTCGACGCCCTGCAGCCCCCAGGCGTGCGGTGGGTCGTACTCGGTGTACTCCATGGTCATCGGGATCTCCCGACGGCCGATGTGCCGGATCACGCGGACCCGGGAGCCGACGCCGACCGGCCCTTCGGTGAGCGGCTCGACCGAGACCGCGCTCGCCTGCCATTCGGGGATGTGGGAGGAGTCGACGACGTAGTCCCAGACGTCTGCGGGGCTGCGGTCGATGTCGATCGATTCACGGAAGTCGGACATGGTGCCCGCCCCCTTCGAGAGTGGTCCCCCCTGCGAGGGCCTCCAGGGAAATCCTCCCACTCGACCGCCCGGGGAGCCATGGCGAACGGGCCCCGCTCCGGGACAGGACACGGGCCCCCGCCCTGGACAGGACGGGGGCCCGCGCCAACCTCGTGGATACCGCTCGCTCAAGCCTCGTGGACCCCGCTCAGCCGGAGCCGACGAACAGCACCAGCAGCAGCCACACCACCGGAGCCGTGGGCAACAGCGAGTCCAGCCGGTCCATGATGCCGCCGTGGCCGGGGAGCAGAGTGCCCATGTCCTTGATGCCCAGGTCCCGCTTGATCATCGACTCGCCGAGGTCGCCGAGCGTGGCGCTGGCCGCGACCGCGAGGCCCAGGAGCAGGCCCTGCCACCACGTGCCGTCGTCGATCAGGAACTCCATGCACAGCGCGCCCGCCACCATGGCGAACGACACCGCACCGAGCAGCCCTTCGCGGGTCTTGCCGGGGCTGATGCGCGGAGCGAGCTTGTGCCTGCCGAAGCGCCAGCCGACGGCGTACGCGCCGGTGTCGCTGACGACCGTGAGGAGCAGGAACGTCAGAACGCGGCTCGCCCCGTCGTCGGCGGTGAGCATCATGGCGACGAAGGTGGCCAGGAACGGGACGTAGAAGGCGGCGAAGACACCCGCCGTGACGTCCTTGAGATAGCCCTCCGGCGGTTCCGTCATCCGCCAGACCAGCACCGCGAGTGCCGTGAGCGCCATGGCGACCCACGCGCCCTCGGCGCCCCGGACGTATCCGGCGACGACCATCGCGGCACCGCCCAGTGCCAGCGGCACGAGGGGCGCCCGGATGCCCTTGCGCTCCTCCAGCCGCCTGGTCAGTTCCCACAGGCCCACCACGACGGCGACCGCTATCACGCCGACGAACACGGCCTTGACGACGAACAGCGACGCGACGATCACCGCGCCGAGCCCGACGCCGACCCCTATGGCCGCACCCAGATCACGGCCCGCGCTCTTCTTCTGCGGCGCGGACGCCGGCTGCGAGGCGTCGGGCATGGGCTCCGGATTCTGCGGCGCCGCCGCACGGGGCTGCGCCGACGGGGTGTCGTTGCGGAACGTGTCGTCGCGGAACAAGGGGCCGCTCAGCCGAGCGGCCCCCCGGTCGTCATCCTGGTCGTCGCCGTATCGGGGTACGGCGGGTCCGTCGGGCACGATGGGCATGGGGCGAGTCTGCTGCGCCTCAGGCGCATCGTACGCGGGACCCGCCGGGGCAGCCCCCTGGACAGGCCCCTGGTCGGACGGCCCCCAGTACCCGGCTTGTGGCGGCGCCCCCCAGGAAGAGTCGTTCATCAGACCTCGAGCAGCTCCGCTTCCTTGTGCTTCAGGAGCTCGTCCACCTGAGCGACGTACTTGTGCGTCGCGTCGTCGAGTTCCTTCTCCGCACGGCGGCCCTCGTCCTCACCGATCTCGCCGTCCTTGACCAGCTTGTCGATCGCGTCCTTGGCCTTGCGGCGGACCGAGCGGATGGACACGCGCGCGTCCTCGGCCTTGCCCTTGGCGACCTTGATGTAGTCGCGGCGGCGCTCCTCGGTGAGCTCGGGGAACACCACCCGGATGATGTTGCCGTCGTTGCTGGGGTTGACGCCCAGGTCGGAGTCGCGGATCGCCTGCTCGATGTTGCGCAGGGCGGTCTTGTCGAACGGGGTCACCACGGCCATGCGCGGCTCCGGCACGGAGAACGAAGCCAGCTGGTTGATCGGCGTCGGCGCACCGTAGTAGTCGGCCACGATCTTGTTGAACATCGCCGGGTGCGCACGGCCGGTGCGGATCGCGGCGAAGTCCTCCTTGGCGACCACGACGGCCTTCTCCATCTTCTCCTCGGCCTCGAGGAGGGTCTCTTCGATCACCACTTGCTCCTGCGTGTCTTGAGTGAGGCCCGGCTGCGGTTCCATGGTGGGGCGGCGGCCGGCTGCGTCGCGTCTTCTTCCTGCACGGTTCCCGACCGGCAGAACATTGTCCATCCCCCGGTCAGGGTCATCAGCCCTGGCTGACTTGGTCACCCACAAGCGTGCCGATCTTCTCACCCTTGACGGCGCGCGCGATATTGCCCTCCGTCAGAAGCTCGAAGACCACGATCGGGAGCTTGTTGTCGCGGCACAGTGTGACGGCGGTGGCGTCGGCGACCTTGAGGTCGCGGGTGATGACCTCGCCGTAGCCGAGGGCGTCGAACTTGACCGCGTCCGGGTTGGCCTTCGGGTCGGAGTCGTAGACCCCGTCCACGCCGTTCTTGCCCATCAGCAGCGCCTCGGCGTCGATCTCCAGGGCGCGCTGGGCGGCGGTGGTGTCGGTGGAGAAGTACGGCATGCCCATACCGGCGCCGAAGATGACCACACGGCCCTTCTCCAGGTGGCGCACGGCCCGCAGCGGGATGTACGGCTCGGCGACCTGGCCCATGGTGATGGCGGTCTGCACCCGGCTGTCGATGCCCTCCTTCTCCAGGAAGTCCTGGAGGGCGAGGCAGTTCATCACGGTGCCGAGCATGCCCATGTAGTCCGAGCGGGCCCGGTCCATGCCGCGCTGCTGGAGTTCGGCACCACGGAAGAAGTTGCCGCCGCCGATGACGACCGCGATCTGGGCGCCGTCGCGCACGACGGCCGCGATCTCGCGGGCGATCTTGTGCACCACGTCGGGGTCGACACCGAGACCCCCGCCACCGGCGAAGGCCTCTCCGGACAGCTTCAGCAGAAACCGGCCGCGTACTTTGCCGTCGTCGCTCTTCTGGGGCTTGGTGGTCATGGAGGATCCCGCCTCTTTCACGTGGTGCACATACGAAGAAGGCCACTGCCGGTGGGGTGTCGGTCGCAACCCATGCGCGGCAATGGCCTCCTCGTCAGATCTGCTGTCGCCCGTCACGCGCGCGCGTGACGGCGTACCGGACGACTGCACCCGACCCTATCGGGGTCGCGCGCCGATCGCGGCACGGACTCAGATGCCGACCTTGATGCGCGTGAAGCGCTTCAGGGTGACACCCGCCTCGTCCAGAACCTTCTGGACCGACTTCTTGGGGTCGAGCGCGTACGGCTGGCCGAGCAGCGTGGCGTCCTTGAAGAAGCCGTTGACACGACCCTCGACGATCTTGGCGATCGCGGCCTCGGGCTTGCCCTCGGCGCGGGTGGTCTCCTCGGCGATACGACGCTCGGACTCGACGACCTCGGCCGGCACGTCCTCCTTGGCGAGGTACTTCGGCGCGAAGGCGGCGATGTGCTGGGCGACACCCTTGGCGAGGTCGGCGTCGGCCTTGTCCAGCTCGACCAGGACACCGATCTGCGGGGGCAGGTCGGGCATGGTGCGGTGCATGTAGGCGAACACGAAGCCGTCGGCGAACTGCGCGAAGCGGTCCAGGACGATCTTCTCGCCGAGGTTGGCGTTGGCCTCGTCCACGAACGCCTGGACGGTCTTGCCGGCCTCGATCTCGGAGGCGAGCAGGGCGTCGAGGTCGGCCGGGGCCGTCTTGGCGACGTGCTCGGCGATCTGGTTGGCGACGGCCTGGAACTTGTCACCCTTGGCGACGAAGTCCGTCTCGCACTTCAGCTCGACGATGACACCGGAGGTGTTGTCGTCGGCGATGACGGAGACCACGGCGCCGTTCTCGGCGGAGCGGCCCTCGCGCTTGGCGACGCCCTTCTGGCCCTTGATACGGAGCGCCTCGACGGCCTTGTCGACGTTGCCCTCGGCCTCGTCCAGCGCCTTCTTGCAGTCCATCATGCCGGCGCCGGTGAGCTCCCGGAGCTTCTTGACGTCGGCGGCGGTGTAGTTCGCCATGATTGTGGAATCTCTCTCGAAGTCTGAAGATCTACGGGCCGGACGGCGGGGGCTTCGTGGGCCCCCGCCGTCCAGAACCCGAAGGTGGTGAGGGGTCAGGCCTGCTCGGCGTCCGCGGCGGGGGCCTCAGCGGCCGGAGCCTCGTCGGCCGGAGCCTCAGCGGCGGCCTCGGCGACCGGAGCCTCGGCGGCGGGGGTCTCGTCGGCCGGAGCCTCAGCAGCGGCCTCGGCGGCGGGAGCCTCGGCCTCGTCGGCCTTCTTCTCGCCCTCGAGCAGGTCGCGCTCCCACGCGGCCAGCGGCTCGCCCGCGGCCTTGTCGCCCTTGCCCTCGGTGGCGACACCGGAGCGGGAGATGAGGCCCTCGGCGACCGCGTCCGCGATCACACGGGTGAGCAACGTGACGGAGCGGATCGCGTCGTCGTTGCCGGGGATCTTGTAGTCGACCTCGTCGGGGTCGCAGTTGGTGTCGAGGATGGCGACGACCGGGATGTTGAGCTTCCGGGCCTCACCGACCGCGATGTGCTCCTTCTTGGTGTCCACGATCCAGACGGCGCTGGGAACCTTGGACATCTCGCGGATACCACCGAGGGTCTTCTCCAGCTTGGCCTTCTCGCGCGAGAGCACGAGAAGCTCCTTCTTGGTGAGACCCGACGCGGCGACGTCCTCGAAGTCGATCTGCTCGAGCTCCTTGAGGCGCTGCAGACGCTTGTAGACGGTCGAGAAGTTGGTGAGCATGCCGCCCAGCCAGCGCTGGTTGACGTAGGGCATGCCGACGCGGGTGGCCTGCTCGGCGATGGCCTCCTGCGCCTGCTTCTTCGTGCCGACGAACATGACCGTGCCGCCGTGGGCGACGGTCTCCTTGACGAACTCGTAGGCGCGGTCGATGTACGACAGCGACTGGAGCAGGTCGATGATGTAGATGCCGTTGCGCTCCGTGAAGATGAAGCGCTTCATCTTCGGGTTCCAACGACGGGTCTGGTGACCGAAGTGGACGCCGCTTTCCAGCAGCTCCCGCATCGTGACGACGGCCATGGCCGTTCTCCTTGGTTGTTCTCGGTTGTGCCGTGGGTACCGGCCGGCACCCACGCCTGACGCCCGCGACGCGCCTTGCCGCTAGGGACCGAGAGGCGCTGACACCGACCGTGTGACGGCCTCGTGTCGGGGCGTGCGAAGTCGACCCGGTGACCCGGATCGCCAGAAGAAGTGTACGGGACCCGCGAGGTGCCGGGTGACGCCGCTGGGTTCCGGGTGACGCCGCTGTCCACAACCGGGGAGTTGTCCACAGGTCCCGGCCGGGACGCGGCCGGGTGCGGGACGGTTCCGGCATGCGAGCGAAACGATGTGCGGGTACGGCGCTGGGGTTGCTGCTGCTGGTTCTGGCGGCGCTTCCGCTCCGCGCGCCCCAGGCGCCGGCCCTGCTGAAGCCGACCGGCACGGACGTCCCGGTGCCGGCCCTGGCCCGCACCTGGCCGGTGGGCACCCGTCCCCCGGTCCTACGGGGCTGGGAACCCCCGGCGACGGTCTACGGCCGGGGCCACCGCGGTGTGGACCTGGCGGCCCCCGCCGGGACACCGGTACGGGCGGTGGCGGCGGGCCGGGTGTCCTTCGCGGGCCGGGTCGCGGGCAAGGCGGTGGTCTCGGTCGCCCTGACCGGCACGGACCTGCGGACGACGTACGAACCGGTGAGAGCGGGCGTCGAGAAAGGCGCCGAGGTGACGGCGGGCGAGGTCATCGGGTGGGTGGAACCGACGGGCTCGCACTGCACGGCCACCTGCGTGCACTGGGGCCTGCGCAGGGGCGACACCTACCTGGACCCGCTGTCCCTGCTCCCGCCGTGGCTCCTGCGCCGGGGTCCTTCAAGACTGCTGCCGGTGCTGGGAGTCCCCCTGCCCTGACCGCGCCCCGGGGCCGCCACGTGCCTCAGCCCCACACGCCCCGGGCCCACCATGCGCCTCAGCCCCGCACGCCCCGCAACGCCATGGACACCGCGGCCTCGACGATCACGGACGGCTCCTCCGCGGCTCCCAGCTCGATCCGCCGCACGGCCGCGTCCACCACTCCCTGGAGCAGCATCGCCGCCATCCGGGGCTGCCCGTGTCCCATCTCCCCGAGCGCCTCGACGATCATCGCGACGAGCCCGCCGTGCGCCGCCCGGATCTTCTCCCGGGCCCCCGCGTCCAGCTCACTCGCGGAGATCGCCACCACGGCCCGGTGCCGCCGGTCCCCGACCAGCGTCAGCTGCTGCCTCACATACGCCTCGACCTTGGCCTCCGGCCCTTCGGCCGCGGCCATCGCCGCCTCGACCTCCGCCGCCCAGACCGGAAAGTCGACCGCGCACAGCTCCTCGACCACGGCGGCCCGCGACCGGAAGTACTCGTACACGGACGACCGCGCGAGGCCCGTCCGCTCGGCGAGGGCGGGGAAGGTCAGCGCCTCCGTCCCACCCTCGGACAACAGGGAACGAGCCGCGTCCAGCAGGGCGGCTCGCTGCATCGACCGGTGCTCGGCCACGGAGGCCGCTCGAATCCTTGGCACGTCAAACACTCTACGGACGGACCACCCCGGACGGGAGTCACTGCCCCGACCGGACTTCATCCGGCCAGGTCACCGACCGAAGCCAGCCAGTTTCGCCCGCAGCTGGAGCACGGACTTGGTGTGGATCTGACTGACCCGGCTCTCGGTGACACCGAGCACGTTGCCGATCTCGGCGAGCGTGAGTCCCTCGTAGTAGTACAGCGTCACGACGGTCTTCTCCCGCTCGGGCAGCGTGTTGATCGCCCGTGCCAGGAACCGCCGGAGCTCCCGGTCCTCGGCCACCTCGACGGGGTTGTCGGCGGCGGTGTCCTCCAGCGTGTCCATGAGGCTCAGCCGGTCGCCACCCTCACCGCCGACGTGCAGCAGCTCCTCCAGGGCCACCACGTTGGCCAGCGACAACTGGCTGAAGACGGCATGGAGGTCGTCCACCGCGATCCCCATCTCGGCGGCCACCTCGCCCTCGCTCGGCGTCCGCCTGAGCTTCGCCTCCAGCGTCGCGTACGCCCGCTCGACGTTGCGCGCCTTCTGCCGCACCGACCGCGGGATCCAGTCCAGCGCCCGCAGCTCGTCGATCATCGCGCCCCGGATCCGCGTGATCGCGTAGGTCTCGAACTTGATCTCCCGGTCGATGTCGAACTTCTCGATCGCGTCGATCAGCCCGAACACCCCCGACGAGACGAAGTCGGCCTGTTCCACATTGGGCGGCAGCCCGACGCTGACCCGTCCCGCCACGTACTTCACCAGCGGTGAGTAGTGCAGGATCAGCTGCTCGCGCAGCCGCTCGTCCCCCGTCGACTTGTACGACCGCCACAGCTCGTCGAGCGTCGAGGGAGCGGGCGGTCGCACGCTGCCACCCTCGCGGGCGGCTGGGGGGATCGCCGCCCGGTCGGACCCGGAGGTGTGCTGGGGCATTCGTCGCCTTGTGCCGTTCTGCCGTGAAGTGCCGTGAACTGCCGTGGAGCGGCACTGCCTGGGTGAGCTGTCGGTCTGATGCCGAGTTGGTGGTCTGCGTCGGAATCCTCGTGAGCGTAGCGTGACTGGAGTGTCGCGGTGAGCGAAGAAGGTGGCCCGACCGATGCGCAGATACGTTCCGCTGACCGCCCCGCCGAGTCATGTCCCTCTCCGCGCGTGAGGGCGGAATCGCGTCAACTGCGGTGATTCACAAGGGCGTCAGGGTTCCCCCGGACGGCCGAACACCCCCGGTCAACACTCACGTCGACCTCCCTGTACGGAGATCATCGCCTGGCGTGTCAACTTCCAGCCGTCGCCGTGTCGTTCGACGTAACCAAGTGATCGGAGTTCGTACAGTCTCGCGATCGCGTCGTCCTCGGTGGTCAGCGCACCGCGCGCGATCTCCTCCACGGTCGCCGCCCGGGGCCCGGGCAGCGCGGCCAGGACCCGTCGGGCCGGCGCCTCCAGCAGGTCGCGGGGGAGCACGGGCCCGCGGCGGTCCGGAGCCAGCTCCCCCATGTCGCCGACCAGTTCGACGACGTCGGCGGCGTCCGTGACCAGCACCGCGTCCTGCCGCAGGAGTTCGTGCACGCCCGCCGACAGACCGCTGGTGGCCGGCCCGGGCACCCCTATCGTGTGACGGCCCAATCGCTGCGCCGCCCGTGCCGTGACGAGCGAACCGCTCCGGTGCGCCGCCTCGACGACCACGGTGCCCCGGGTGAGCGCCGCGATCACCCGGTTGCGCAGCACGAACCTGCTGGGTGTCGGATGGTCGCCGGGCGGCAACTCCCCCACCACCAGCCCCTGTTCCGCGAGCCTGCTGATCAACTGCGTGTGTCCGCGCGGGTAGGGCCGGTCGACACCGCAGGCGAGGACGGCGACGGTGGCACCGCCGGCCCCGAGGGCACCGCGGTGGGCGGCGCCGTCGACACCGTAGGCACCGCCGGAGACCACGACCCAGCCGCGCTCGGCGAGGCCGGCGGCGAGCGTGGCCGCCATGTGGGCGCCGTACTCGGTGCAGGCGCGGGCGCCGACCACGGCCACCGACCGCAGCGCCCACATCCGCAGACTGGCCCGGCCCCGTACCCACAGCCCCAGGGGACGCGCGTCCCCGAGATCGTCGAGCTGCCCCGGCCACTCGCCGTCCCCCGGCGCCACGAACCGCACCCCGGCCTCCCGCGCCACGGCGAGATCCCGCTCCGGCTCGGCCCGCCCGGCCCTGGCCAGCAGTCCGGCCCAGCGCTTCCCGCTCACCCCGGGCAGAGCGTCCTGCCCCGCCCGTAGCCGCCGCACCACCTCCCCCACCCCGAACTCCCGCACCCACCGCCCGGCGACCTCGTCACCGGGCTCGATCACCCGCGCGAGAAAGACCCGGCCGAGCACCTCGGTGTCCGGGGCGTCGCCGATGCTCACGTCAGCGCCCCGATGGCCATGGGCACACCGCGCGGCACCCCCGTGCGCAGTTGCAGGGCCAGCGCCACGTCCGTCGCGTCCGGGCGCTCGTGGCCGACCAGGTCGGCGACGGTCCAGGCCACCCGCAGGACCCGGTCGAGCCCCCGGGCGGTCAGCACGCCCCGCTCCAGGTTCCGTTCCGCCTCGTCCATGGCCCCGGACGCGGGGTGCCATCGACTGCGCAGCTCACGGCCGGGGACCTCGCTGTTGGTGCGCCACGGAGTGCCGGCCAGACGGGCCGCCGCCCGCGCCCTGGCCTCCCGCACCCGGTCGGCCACCGTCGCCGTGGACTCTCCCCGCGCCGCGCACCCCGCCAGTTCGGCGCGGGTGACGCGGTCCACCTCGACCCTGAGGTCGACCCGGTCGAGGAGCGGACCGGACAGCCTGGCCTGGTAGCGCCGGATCGCCGAGGGCGGGCACTCGCACAGGTCGTTGGTGACGGAGAAGCGACCGCACGGGCAGGGATTGGCCGCGAGGACCATCAGGAACCTCGCCGGGAAGCGCACGACGCCCGCACTGCGCGCGATCACCACGTGCCCCGCCTCCAGGGGCTGCCGCAGGGCGTCCAGGGCCTGGCTGTTGAACTCGGGGGTCTCGTCCAGGAAGAGCACTCCCCGGTGGGAGAGCGAGACCGCCCCGGGCCGTGCGATGCCCTGGCCGCCGCCGACCAGCGCCTGCATGGTGGCCGAGTGGTGCGGCGCGCAGTACGGGGCGACGTCGATCAGCGGTTTGCCCGGGGGCAGCAGGCCCGCCACCGAGTGCACGGCCGTGACCTCCAGCGACTCCTGCCGGCTGAGCCTGGGCAGAATGGCGGGCAGGCGCTCCGCCAGCATGGTCTTCCCGGCGCCGGGCGGTCCTTCCAGGAACAGGTGGTGCCCGCCCGCCGCCGAGACCTCCACCGCCGTACGGGCGGAGATCTGGCCGACGACGTCGGAGAGGTCGTGGCCGTGGTCGAGCTGGGCGGCCCCCATGCTGTGCATCCCGGTGGCCGCGCCCGTCCCCGGTACGCGCAGTCCGGCGAGGAGCGGGTCGGGACGGCCGGCGTCCACCGGTTCCTCCTCGGGCACGGGCTCGTCCGCGAGGACCGCGATGAGCTGGCGCAGGCTGCGCACCCCGAGCACGGACACGCCCGGCACCAGCGAGGCCTCGGCGGCGGCGCATTCGGGCACGACCACCTGTTCGTAGCCGGAGTCCGCCGCGGCGAGCACCGCCGGCAGGATGCCCCGGACCGGCCGCACCCGCCCGTCCAGGCCCAGTTCCCCGATCATCACGATGTCGGCGAGGACGCGCGGGTCGATCCGCTCGGCGGCGCCGAGCACCGCGCACGCGACGGCGAGGTCGAACCCCGAACCCGCCTTGGGCACCGACGCGGGGCTGAGCCCCACGGTCAGCTTCTTCTGCGGCCACTCCGCCCCGGCGTTCACCACCGCCGCCCGGACCCGGTCCCGGCTCTCCGTCAGGCTCTTGTCCGGCAGCCCCACCAGCGTGAACGCGGCGACTCCCGGTTCGAGGTCGGCCTGGACCTCGACCACCACGCCCTCGACACCGACGAGCGCCACGGAACAGGTGCGTGCGAATCCCATGTCAGGCCACCCCCCGCGCGTGCTCGACGCGGGGCGCGCCGCGGCTGGGCAGCACGACGCCGACCAGGTCGATGCGGACACCTCCCGGCGGTGCGCCTCCGTGGGCCTGGATCCAGCGTTCGGCGAGGCCCCGGAGCCGTTCGGCCTTCTCGGGGGTCACGGCGGCCATCGGGTGCTCGAAGGGACCCGCGCGCCGTGTCTTGACCTCGCAGACGACCAGGACGTCGCCGTCCCTGGCCACGATGTCGATCTCGCCCGTCCTGCCGCAGCGCCAGTTGCGCTCCAGGACCGTCATACCGGCCTCGACCAGCCGCCGCGCGGCCAGGGTCTCGCCGTACTTGCCGAGTGCGCTTCGTGCGTTCATGTCGGCACCACCTCCGGCACCGACGATCACGCATCCCGACCCACCGAGTTGATCTTGGTGGGTTACTCGCCGGTTGTGGATAACTCCGTCACCCGGGCGAGGGACGCTCACCCGCCGGGAAGCTCCAGGTCGCTCTTGTTCAGCTCCTCGATGTTCACGTCCTTGAACGTGAGCACGCGCACCTGTTTCACGAACCGCGCCGGCCGGTACATGTCCCACACCCAGGCGTCCGCCATGGACACCTCGAAGAACACCTCACCCTGGACCGAGTGGACCTGCATCTCGTAGTCGTTGGTGAGATAGAAGCGCCGCTCGGTCTCGATCACGTATTTGAACAGACCGACGACATCGCGGTACTCCCGGTAGAGCTTGAGCTCCATCTCGGTCTCGTACTTCTCGAGGTCCTCGGCGCTCATGGCATGTTCCCCTTCAGCCGTGCGGTCCCACCATTGTGCGCCAGTCCCATGAGCCCCTAGACGATTTCGGTGTCCAGGGTCACGGGCCCGGCCGGGGGACCTTCGTCGAGCAGCCTCTGCAACAGCTCGGCGAGTCTGGTCGGATACACCGTCTCATGTGACCGGCTCAGTTCCCGACACGACCGCCAGCGCGCTCCGGCGACGCTGCGCCGTTCCAGTTCGGTCAGGCCCACGGGCACGGTGGCCGTCTGGGTGGTACGGGCCAGGTAGTACCACTCGTCCTGGTCCCAGCGGCGGCCCGCGAACGGGAAGGAGCACGTCCGCCGCCACAGCACCGGGCCGAGCTCGACCTCGGTGATGCCGGTCTCCTCGGCGAGTTCCCTGAGCGCGGCCTCTTCACGAGTCTCCTCGCCCTCCAGTCCGCCGCCGGGGGTGAACCACCAGTCGTCGGCCGGGTCGTCCGGCTCGTGGCCGTGCAGCAGGAGGATGCGGTCCCGCGGGTCGAGCAGCACCACGCGGGCGACCTTGCGCAGCCCGCCGCCCTCGAAGGAGCCGGTGTCCACCGCCTCAGTGGGCACCGGCGGGCTCCGTCCGCCCCGGGGACCGGCGGCCCCCGAGCCGCTTGGCGACCGGACCGTACGCGCCGCCGGCGAGGACCAGCACCCCGCCCGCGACGATCAGCGTGAGGATCAGACGCAGCGGCCCGGGCGTGGAGAGCGCGCCGAGCGGTTCGAAGCCGGTGGGCCGCTGCAGCATGCCGTTCATGGGCCACACGACGGCGTCCACACGGGCCGACACGGCGCTCTGCGCCACCGTGCCCTGGGCCGCGTCGGTGAGGTGGGCCGTGGAGTCCAGGGAGCCCTGGCGCTCGTCCCCGAGGAGGAACAGCCGGCCCTTGGGCACGGTCACGGTCGGGAAGTTCGAGATCTCGGCCGCGGTGCCGGCGGGCAGATACGGCTCGTCGATCTGCTTGCCGTTCACGGTCAGCCTGCCGTCGGTGCAGCAGGCCACGGTGTCCCCGCCGACGGCGACGACCCGCTTGACGACCAGGGCGTTGGTCACCCAGGAGGTGTCCTTGAAGACGACGACGTCGCCCCGGCGTACCTCGTCGCCGTCCACGCGCTCGGCGAGCACCCGGTCACCGGCGTCGATCGTCGGCGTCATCGAGCTGGTGGGCACGGTGTAGGGCCTGTAGAGCACCGCTCCCCAGGCGAATCCCGCGACGAACAGCACAAAGCCCAGTGCGACGGCCACTCCGGACACCATCCGTCCGGTCCGGCTGCCCACCGGGCCCGTGCCAGTGCCTCCGCTGCGCGGGGCCGTACGTGTCGTGCTCTCGCCACCCATGGGTCCGCACCCTACCCGGCGGTACCTGACCCGGTCAGCCCTTCCGGGCCGACCAAGGTCATCCGCCGGACGAGGCTTTAGCAAGGTTTGACGAACCGGGGACCGTCCCGCCCCGCCGGGCGATCGGGGGCGCTCAGCGCTTGTCGTCGGCCCCGGCCTTCCGGCGGCGCCACAGCGCCACCGGCACCACACCGACGAAGGCGAGGGCGTTCGGCGCGACCGTGAGCGCGGCGGCGTTCAGGCCGTCCTGGCCGAAGGTGTCCGGGACCGGCAGTGTGCCCCAGCGGTTGATCGGCCAGGCCTTCACGATGGCCCGCCCGACGACCTCGTCGACCGGCACCATGCCGTGGTACTTGTCGTTCTGGTTGTAGCGCGAGTCCCGCGAGTTCTGCCGGTGGTCGCCCATCACCCAGATGAAGCCCTTGGGCACCTTCACCGTGAACTGGCCGCCCTGGTCGTCGACGCTGCACGGGGTGTTGCCCGGGTAGACGTACGACGCCTCGTTCAGCGCCTTGCCGTTGACCCTCACCGGGCCGCTGCCCTCGCAGGAGACGGTGTCGCCGCCCACGCCGATGACCCGCTTGATCAGGTCCTTCTCCTCGGCGGACGGCATCAGGCCGACCCAGCTGAGGACCGTCTGAAAGGCGTTCGGCTCGGGCGGCGCCTCGCCCACCAGCCAGTTGGTCGGGTCGTGGAAGACGACCACCTCGCCCCGCTCGGGCTCGGAACCGAACCACGGGGTCAGCTTGTCGACCAGGACGCGGTCACCCTCCTGGAGGGTGTTCTGCATCGAGTCGGACGGGATCGAGAACGCCTGCACGAGGAACGTCTTGATCAGCAGCGCGAGCACGAGCGCGATACCGATCAGGATGGGCAGCTCCTTCCAGAAGGAGCGCGGCTTCTTCGGCCCGGGGGCCGAGCCGCCGGACCCCTGGTCGCCCGTCCCGCTGTGCTCGCTCACCGTGCCGTCCTCGGGCGCCCCGGAGTCATTCCCGGAGGTCACGGCGCCGTCCGCGGCCTGGACGGGAGTCTCCGCGGATCCTCCGCGGTGTTCCTCGCCATCGTGCCCGGACCGTGCGCCTACCGCCACATCCCCCACGCCAACTCCTTACTCTGCGCCGCTGCCTGCCCCAGACACGGCGCAGGCCCACCACTCCCATAACGAGCGGGAGTTCCGCAGGGCTCGGGAGTTGAATCGATCGATTCGGATTGTCGGGTGCAACCCTAAGCGACGGCGGAGCGGTGGCGGTCGCCCCGGATGCCGAGTCGGTGACGGAAGCGTAGGTTTTCGGCTCCTTGAGCGAGGTCCAGTGGCCGAACGGCCAGGCGATGACCATGGCCCGGCCGACCACCGAGTCCTCGGAGACCGTGCCGCCGTAGTCGGTGTCCTGGTGGGCGCGCGAGTCCGCGGAGTTGGCGCGGTGGTCGCCCATGACCCACAGCCGTCCCTGCGGGACGGTGATGTCGAACTCGGTCGTGGAGGGGGCGTTCCCCGGGTAGAGGTAGTCCGTCTCGCTCAGGGGAACGCCGTTGACCGTGACCCGCCCCTGAGTGTCGCAGCACTTGACGCGGTCGCCGCCGACGCCGACGACCCGCTTGATGAGGTCCTTCTCGTTGTCGGACGGCAGCAGACCGATGAAGGTGAGACCTTCCTTGACCTGCTTGACGACGACGGGGTCCTCCTTCTTCGTGGTCGTCTGCTCGTCCTGGAGCCAGCCGCCCGGGTCCTTGAAGACGACGACGTCCCCGCGCGTCGGCCTGGAGCCGAACCACGGGGTGAACTTGTCGACCAGGACGCGGTCGCCGATCCGGATCGTCTGCTCCATCGAGCCGGACGGGATCACGAACGCCTGGACGAGGAAGGTCTTCAGCACGAGGGCTATGAGGACCGCGACGCCGACGAGGAGCGGTATCTCCTTGATCGCGGAGCGCCTGCGGCGTCGCTTGACCTTGCGCTGGAGCTTGCGCCGCTCGGCGCGGCTGCGGCCGCCGGCCGGTCCGGCGGTGCGCCGGGCCCCTGTGGGCAGCAGGTTGTCGGCCGCGCTGCTCGACGCGCCGCGCGGTTTGCCACGGTTACCCATGGGCGCCCGCCGGGGTCCGCGCGCCGGGGGCGGGCACGCGCGCGTAGGCGTCGGGGCGGTGCAGACGGGCCGCGTGCCCCGCGGGCCAGACGATCCAGTCGGCCCGGCCGATGACGTCGCCGACGGGGATCATGCCGCCGCCGGGTGAGCCCAGGTGGTCGCGGGAGTCGCTGGAGTCGCTGCGGTGGTCGCCGAGGACGAACAGGGTGCCCGCGGGCACGACGACGTCGAAAGGCACCGAGGACGGGCTGTCGCCGGGGTACAGGAACGTCGACTCGTCGACGGACCGGCCGTTCACCTCGATCCTCCCCTCCTTGTCACAGCAGACCACGTGGTCGCCCCCCACGCCCACGACGCGTTTGACGTAGTCCGCATCCCCGAAATACCCAGTTCCGTCGAACACCACCACGTCACCGCGGAGCGGTTCGGCACCGAAACGGTACGCCAACTTATTTACGAGAACGCGGTCCCCGATCCTCAATCCGTTTTCCATGGATCCGCTGGGAATCTGGAAGGGCCGCGCCACGAAGGTGCTCAGCAGCAGCAGAAAGAGCAGGCAGACCAGCAGCGTCAGGGTGATCCGGCCGCCGGGGACCCATTCCGCGAGCCGGGACACCAACGCGAAACGCGACCGGCCCTCCGGTCCCTCCACGGCCGAGGTCTGCTCGGTCGGGGAAGGGCGGGAGGAGCGGTCGCGCTCCGTCGGCTGTGCTTCGGTGTCCATCGGGGCCAGATGTTATCCGGCCCCTGCTCGGACCCCTGAACGCGAGATCAGTTCTCGCGCTTCTCCTTGATCTTCGCGGCCTTACCGCGCAGCTCGCGCAGGTAGTACAGCTTGGCGCGACGCACGTCACCCTTGGTGACGAGCTCGATCTTCTCGACGATCGGGGTGTGCACCGGGAAGGTGCGCTCGACGCCGACGGAGAAGGAGACCTTGCGGACCGTGAAGGTCTCGCGGACACCGGCGCCCTGGCGACGGATGACCACGCCCTTGAACTGCTGCACACGGGAGCGGTTGCCCTCGATGACGCGCACGTGGACGTTGACCGTGTCACCCGGGCGGAAGGCCGGGACGTCGCTGCGCAGCGACGCGGAGTCGACGGTGTCGAGCAGGTGAGACATGTCGTCTGCTTTCTTCGCTGATGCCACAGGTCATCAACGGGAGATAGATGTTCTGAAGGATGCTGTCCACGTCGGGGCGGGCGTCGTGTCCCCCTGTGGCAGGGGCGCACGCCGGACGGCGCACAACAGCGACCTATTGTTCCATGCCCTCTGGCCTGCGCCAAAATCGGCCGTACGGCTCGCCCTCGGGGTCCGGTGCCCAGCCCAGGATGGAGAGCATCTCGCGGTCCTTCTTGTCGAAGGCCTTGGGGTCGCAGGTCTCGATCAGGTCGGGCCGGTTGGCCGCCGTCCGCCGAAGGGCCTCGTCGCGCCGCCAGCGGGCGATCTTCCCGTGGTGCCCGCTGAGCAGCAGGTCCGGGACACCGCGGCCGCGCCACTCGGGCGGCTTGGTGTAGACGGGGCCCTCCAGGAGGTTGGCCATCGCGCCGGGCGCGAAGGAGTCGTCCCGGTGGGACTCGGCGTTGCCCAGGACTCCGGGCAGCAGCCGCGCCACGGCCTCCGTGACGACGAGCACGGCCGCCTCGCCGCCGGCGAGGACGTAGTCGCCGATGGAGACCTCGTAGACCGGCATCCGGGTCGCGTACTCGTCGATGACCCGGCGGTCGATGCCCTCGTAGCGGGCGGGCGTGAAGACCAGCCAGGGCCGCTCGGAGAGCTCCACGGCGAGTTCCTGGGTGAAGGGGCGGCCGCTCGGGGTGGGGACGATGAGGGCGGGCGCGTGGGAACCCGCCTCGTAGCCGTCCGCCAGCACGGAGTCCAGCGCGTCGCCCCAGGGCTCGGTCTTCATGACCATGCCGGGCCCGCCGCCGTACGGGGTGTCGTCGACGGTGTTGTGGCGGTCGTAGGTCCACGCGCGCAGGTCGTGCACCCGCACGTCCAGCTGGCCACGCGCGCGTGCCTTGCCCACGAGGGAGACGTTCAGCGGTTCGAGGTACTCGGGGAAGATCGTGACGACGTCGAGGCGCATCGGCTACGACTCTTCCCGCGACGAGGCGATCTCCGCCTGGTCGTCGATGAGTCCCGGGGGCGGGTCGATGACCGCCCTCTGCTCCTCCAGGTCGATCTCGGTGACGATCTCCTCGACGAACGGGATCATCACCTCGCTGCCGTCGGGCCGCTCGACGATGAAGAGGTCCTGCGAGGGCAGGTGCGAGATCTCTGTGATCCGGCCCACCTCGACGCCGTCCTTGGTCACGACGTCGAGATCCATGAGCTGGTGGTCGTAGTACTCGTCCTCCTCCTCGGGCAGCTCCTCCGGGTCGACCTCGGCGATCAGGAGGGTGTTGCGCAGCGCCTCGGCGGCGGTCCGGTCGCGGACGCCTTCGAAGCGCAGCAGGAGGCGACCGCTGTGCACGCGGCCCGTCTCGATGGTGAGCGGGCCGGTGGCGGCCGGGTCGGTGGCCAGGACGGCGCCGGGGGCGAGCCTGAGCTCCGGCTCGTCGGTGCGGACCTCGACGGTGACCTCGCCCTTGATGCCATGGGCGCGGCCGATGCGAGCGACTACCAGCTGCACTTCTCTAGATCTCCTGTCATACGGCCGTCCCTACGACCGGCCGTCCTTACGACGTCGGGCCGGGAACGGCCCTGTGGCCCTCCCCGGCCCGAGCCGGTGCTGCGTTTGGCGTCAGCGGACGTGGTCGACGTCGACGAGGTCGACGCGGACACCACGGCCGCCGATGGCGCCCACGACGGTGCGCAGAGCGCGTGCGGTGCGGCCGTTGCGGCCGATCACCTTGCCGAGGTCGTCGGGGTGGACCCGGACCTCCAGCACACGCCCGCGACGCAGGTTGCGCGACGCGACCTGCACATCGTCAGGATTGTCGACGATGCCCTTCACGAGGTGCTCGAGAGCCTCCTCGAGCATGCTCAGGCCTCGGTCGACGCGGACTCGGCGGGAGCCTCGTCCTTCTTCTCAGCCTTCTTCTTCTGGGTGATCGCCTCACCCTTGCCCTCGTCGTCGCCACCGAGCGCCTCGAAGGACGGACGCGCCGCCTTCTCGGCCGGCTGGAGCAGCGGCGCCGGGGCGGGCTCGCCCTTGAACTTCTGCCAGTCGCCGGTCTTCTTCAGGATGGCGAGCACGGGCTCGGTCGGCTGGGCGCCGACACCGAGCCAGTAGGCGACGCGGTCGGCGTCGACCTCGATGCGCGAGGGGTTCTGCACCGGGTGGTACAGACCGATCTCCTCGATCGCACGGCCGTCACGGCGCGTGCGGGAGTCGGCGACAACGATGCGGTAGTGAGGCGCGCGGATCTTGCCCAGACGCTTCAGCTTGATCTTGACTGCCACGGAAGTGGTGTCTCCTGGTCTTGACGTGGTTGGGCACGGCGAGATTGCCGCGTGGGGTTGCGGTACCCGAGTGCCCGATGGACGCGTCAGCCGGAGGAGAGAGGGGTCCTGTGCGGCTGTCGAGTACAGCTAGCCATTGTGCCACACCCCGCGGGTCGCCTCGGACCGAGCCCGTGGTGAGGCACGCCTGAGCGGCACCCGGCGCCGTGGTGAACGGCTCGGGTGCGCGGGACGGGCGCTCGCGGGGTGCCGCCTGATGGCGGCGGCACCCCGCCCGGGGCCTCACGCTCGACCGGCAGCCACGAGATGCCGGTGCTGGATCGGCCGCGTCAGCTCGCCGCCGCCCCCACGACCTCCGGGATACGGAACGGCTTCCCGCAGCCGCCGCACACGATCGGGGCCTGGGCCAGGACCGAGGGGACGACGCGGACGTTGCGACCGCAGTCGCAGACCGCCTTGACCCGGACGCCGCCCCCGGAGGAGCCGTGCCGGGCGGCCGGTCCGCGGAAGGAGCGGGCCGTGTCCGCCGCGGTCGCCGCGGTGTGCGCCTTGAGGGCGCGCTGGAGGTGTTCGATGGTCGGGCGGTAACGACGCTTCGCCTCGGGGGTGAGCGTGACCAGGGAGAAGCCGCTGCTGGGGTGCGGCTCCTCGGGGTGGTCCAGGCCCAGCTCCTCGGCGATCGCGAGGAATCTGCGGTTGTGGTAGCGGCCGGCACGGGAGGTGTCGCGGATGCCGCGCGAGGCGGCGATGCCATGGACTGCCTCGTGAAGCAGTCGCTCGAAGGAGAGCTCGTGACCGCACGCGGACGACGACTCCCCGATCAGGGACTCTGGCGCGGCAAGGTCCGGCAGCTCGGGGTGGTACCGCTGAATGTCGGCCCACGCCTGTGCCAGCTCTGCGGCGAGAACAGGTGGTGTCTGTGTCGTGCTCACGTAATGACAACGAGCCAGGGTGCCGCTGTGTTCCTATTCCGGGGCATCCCAAATAATTTGCACGTACCCGTCAGTTGCCGCTGATGCGTCCTGACGAGGGCGGGTGCGCTGATCTGCGGAGAAGCCTCGCAGCTCGTAACAAGCTGGTGCGTAGTGTGAGGTACGACCCGGCGCGTAGATCGTGTCCACGCGCCGGTGCGAGTGTGGTCGGCCGGTGCGCAAGGGGCGTTTCGGTCGCTCTCCCACCGGAAGGCCGTCACCTCAGTAAGCGCGCGCCACGATCGCGACGTTACCCGGAGCGTCGTCGGCGTCGGGCACCGACCCGTCCTCGGCGACCAGACACCGTACGGTCGCCACGTGCTCCCCCAGCCTGGCCTCGCCCTCTTCGCCGAGGACCGCCCACGGGATGCGCGCCCAGCCGCCGGCGACGGCCGCCTCGACCGCCTCCTCGACCGTCGACACCTCGGACGTCCGGGACAGGCGGCGCTCCCGGGCCTGGGTCAGCAGCAGCGCCTGGTCCTCCTCCAGGATCCCGGGAAGCAGCGCCACCAACGAGTCCAGGGAGACCGGTTCCTTGCCGCCCGGGATCCGGCGGGCCAGCATCGCGGTGCCGTTCTCCAGGTCACGGGGCCCGATCTCGATCCGCACCGGGACGCCCTTGAGTTCCCAGTCGACGGCGCGGCGCCCGAAGGGGGTGTCCACCCGGTCGTCCACCTGGACCCGGACGCCCGCGGCCCTCAGCCGGTCGCCGACCTCGCGGACCTTGGCCAGAACCTGTTCGTCCCCCTTGATGGCGAGAACCACCACCTGGATCTGCGCCAGCCGCGGCGGGACACGCAGGCCGTTGTCATCGCCGTGCATCATCACCAGGGCGCCGATCATGCGGGTGGTCGAACCCCAGGAGGTCTGCCAGACCAGTTCCTGGGTGCCGTCCTTCGACAGGTACGAGGTGTTGAAGGCCTTGGCGAAGTTCTGGCCCAACTCGTGGCTGGTGGCCATCTGGAGGGCCTTGCCGTCGCCCATCATGCCTTCCAGCGTGAGGGTGTTGACGGCACCGGCGAACCGCTCCTTGACGGTCTTGCGGCCGGGGACGACGTCCATCGCGAGGACGTCGACCATGAAGTCCTCGTAGACCTCGCGGTGGATGTGCGCGGCGAAGTCCCGCGCGTCCTCGTAGGTGGCGTGCGCGGTGTGCCCCTCCTGCCACAGGAATTCGGTCGTACGGAGGAACAGGCGCGGCCGGAGCTCCCAACGCACCACGTTCGCCCACTGGTTGATCAGCAGGGGCAGGTCCCGGTAGCTCTGCACCCACTTGGAGAAGTAGTCGTTGATGATCATCTCGGAGGTGGGGCGGACGACCGCCGGCTCCTCCAGCTCCTTGCCGCCGCCGTGCGTGACGACCGCGAGTTCCGGCGCGAAGCCCTCGACGTGGTCGGCCTCGCGGGTGAGGTACGACTGCGGGATCAGGAGGGGGAAGTACGCGTTCTGGGTACCCGTCGCCTTGATGCGGGCGTCCATCTCGGCCTGCATCCGCTCCCAGAGGCCGTACCCGTACGGTCGGATGACCATGGTGCCGCGCACCGGACCGTTGTCGGCCAGCTCGGCCTTGTTGATCAGATCCTGGTACCAGCGGGGGAAGTCGTCCGCCCGCGGCGTGAGAACGGGTGCCTTGGCCATGGCGTGATCGTACGGGCCCACGTTGCCGGGATGTGAATTCTCGCCACAAGCACAGCGAACCCACAAGCCGGGGCCCGACAACCCCTGGACGAGCGGTCGAGTGCGGAGTTACCTGGCATACGGGGGGAGTGCGAGCGCACTGGCACGGGGGCCATGCAAACGGGCACAGGGGAAACTCTCGGCGGATTGGGGCGCTTACCTATGACACCTACGCTCGTGCGGCAGCACCGGCCGTCCGCGGGAGGACTACCCCGCGTGGACCGCGGTGCACGCGCGCGTGACTGGTCCGAGATCCAGGAGCGGATGCTGGTCCCGCTCTATGAGGCCGTCTACGAGCGACTGGACGTGGGCCCCGCGACCCGGGTGCTGGGCCTCGGCTGCGGCAGTGGGCTCGCCCTGCTGATGGCGGCCGCCAGAGGCGCCGCGGTGACCGGTGTCGACGAGTCCCGCCCCGAACGGCTGGCTCTCGCGCGCCAGAGGCTGCTGCCGGAGTCCTGGGGCACGCGCACGCGTGCCGACACCCGGCTCGTCGAGGGCACGCCCGAGGACGTGGCCGACGCGGACTCGCCCGCGTACACCCTGGTGACCTCCTTCGAGCCCATCGGGTGTCTGGCGGGTGACTCGGAGGGGCTCGGGGAACGGCTCGCCGCGGCGGTGCCGCTCGCCGAGCGGGGGACGCCCGTGGTGCTGGTCGGCTGGGGTCCGCCGGAGCGCTGTGCCACCTCGTCCGTGCTGCGGGTGGCCACCAAGCTGGCGGATCCGCTGCGCAGCACGGGCAGTTGGCGCCCCGCCCTCCGTGACGACCTGGAGGAGGTCGCCCATCGGGCCGGGCTCAGGCCGGACGGCTCCGGCCGGGTCGCCTGCCCGTTCGGGTACGCCGACCTGGACAGCGCGGTACGGGGACTGCTCTCGACGGGACTCTTCGACGCGGCGATCGCGGCGACCGACCAGGTGCAGGTGGACAAGGAGCTCACCGAGGCCCTGCACCCGCACCAGCGCCGGGACGGCACGGTGTGGATGCCGAACGTGTTCCGGTATCTGATCGCACGGGTGCCCTGACCCACCGTCAGTCGTCCTTGGTCAGCCGGGAGATCCCCGCGATCCGGTACGCGTCCGCCTCCTCCAGCGTCTCGTTCGCCAGCAACGCCTCGGCGAGCGCGTCCAGTTGTCCCCGGTGCTCGGCGAGCTTGCGGCACGCCTCGTCGTAGCACTCGTCGACGATCCGGCGCATCTCGCTGTCGATCACGTCGAGGGTCTGGGGCGCGGCGGACAGGCCGTACGCCTGCTGGGCGTCGTTCGGGAGGGCGGAGAGGCGGCCGACGCGGTCGCTCATGCCCCAGCGGGCGACCATCCCCCGGGCGATGCCCGTGACCTGTTCGAGGTCGTTCTCGGCACCGGTGGTGACCACGCCGTAGACGACCTGCTCGGCCGCCATGCCGCCGAGGGCGCCGATGATCCGGCCGCGCAGGTACTCCTCGGTGTACGCGTACTTGTCCGCGTCCGGCGTCGAGAGCGTCACGCCGAGCGCGCGCCCGCGCGGGACGATGGTGATCTTGCGGACCGGGTCGGCACCGGGCTGCAGCATGCCGAGCAGGGCGTGTCCGCTCTCGTGGTAGGCGGTGCGCCGGCGCTCCTCCTCGGGCATCACCAGCGGGCGTTCGGCGCCCAGTTGGACCTTCTCCAGCGCCTCCGAGAGGTCGGTCCGGGTGACCTTGTCCTGCTGCCGCTTGACCGCGAGCAGGGCGGCCTCGTTGGCGAGGTTGGCCAGTTCGGCGCCGGTCATGCCGGGGGTCGTACGGGCGACCTGGGCGAGGTCGACGTCCTCGGCGAGGGGGATCTGCCGGGTGTGGATCTCCAGGATGGCCTCGCGGCCACCGCGGTCCGGGGGCGAGACCATGACCACCCGGTCGAAGCGGCCGGGGCGGGTCAGGGCCGGGTCCAGGACGTCGGCCCGGTTGGTCGCGGCGATCACGATGACGCCCTCCGAGCCGGAGAAACCGTCCATCTCGGTGAGGATCTGGTTCAGCGTCTGCTCGCGCTCGTCGTGGCCGCCCATGCCGGCACCGCCGCCGCGGGCCCGGCCGATGGTGTCGATCTCGTCGATGAAGATGATCGAGGGGGCCACCTTGCGGGCCTCGGCGAACAGTTCCCGCACCCGGGAGGCGCCGACACCGACGATCATCTCGATGAACTCGGAGGCGGACGCGGAGAAGAACGGCACGCCCGCCTCACCGGCCACCGCACGGGCCAGCAGCGTCTTGCCGGTACCGGGCGGTCCCGCCAGCAGCACGCCCCGCGGCATCTTGGCGCCCATACGGCGATAGGCGTCCGGGTTCTTCAGGAAGTCCACGACGTCGTTGAGCTCGCCCTCGACCTCGTCGATGCCGGCCACGTCCTGGAAGGTGGTGCGCTGCTCCCCCGCCTCCAGCTCGACCGGCTTGGGCGGGGCCTTGCGGCCGAGCATGCCGCCCGCGCCGCCCAGACCCGCCCGCATCCGGCGGGCGATGACGATCCACAGCACGACCAGGATCAGCATCGGGGCGAGCGCGATCAGCAGATTGGCCAGAAAGCTGCGCTGCTGGACGACCGGCTCGGCCGTGACGGTGACGCCGTGCTTGGTCAGGTCCTCCCAGAGCTGGTCGTCCGCGAAGGTCGGCCGCTCGGTCTTGAACTTGGTGTACGTCCCGTCGCCCTCGGGATTGTCCTGCTTCTTCTTCAGCTGGCCCTGGATCGCGTCACCCTTGGCGTAGATCTTGGTGACGTTGCCGTCGTCGACCTGCTTGCTGAACTCGGTGTAGGAGATCGTCGGCTCGTCACCGTCGTTGAAGAAGGACAGCACGAGGTTGGCGATCAGGTACACGACCAGCGCGGTGAGGGCCAGGCTCCACCAGCCGCCGCGCATCTTCCGTCCGCCCGGTGACGGCTTCGGCGGCTCCTCGGGGGTGCCTTCGGTACGCCAGGGCTGATCGGGGGACTTGCGCGGCGGCGCAGGGTTGGTCATATCGGGACGTTACGACACGGACCAACCCTTGGCATGCGCAGAAAGTGACCTCAGCCCATGAACTTCTTGAACTCGTCCGGCAGCTCGAAGTCCTGCGGCTGCTGCTGGCCCGGCACGCCGAAGGCGCCGCCCTGGGCCGCCGCGGCACGCCGTGCGGCCTCCTCCTGCTCCTGCTGCTTGCGCTTCATCGGGTTGCCGGAGCGCTGCTTGCCCTTGGCCTTCTTGACCTGCTTCTTCTGCCGGCCGGGGCCGCCGCCCATGCCCGGCACCCCGGGCATCCCCGGCATGCCGCCGCCCTGGGCCATGCGGGACATCATCTTGCGGGCCTCGAAGAACCGCTCGACCAGGTTCTTGACCGCGCTGACCTCGACGCCGGAGCCCTTGGCGATACGGGCGCGGCGCGAGCCGTTGATGATCGTGGCGTCGGCGCGCTCGGCCGGGGTCATCGACTTGATGATGGCGGCCGTGCGGTCGACGTCCCGCTCGTCCAGGTTGTTGATCTGGTCCTTGATCTGGCCCATGCCGGGCAGCATCCCGAGGAGCTTCGAGATGGAGCCCATCTTCCTGACCTGCTCCATCTGGGCCAGGAAGTCGTCCAGGGTGAAGTCCTGGCCCTTCTTGGACGCCAGCTTGGAGGCCATCTGAGCGGCCTCTTCCTGGCTGAACGTCTTCTCCGCCTGCTCGATCAGGGTGAGCAGGTCACCCATGTCGAGGATGCGGGAGGCCATCCGGTCCGGGTGGAAGGCGTCGAAGTCCTCGAGCTTCTCGCCGTTCGACGCGAACATGATCGGCTTGCCGGTGATCTGCCGGATCGACAGGGCCGCACCACCGCGGGCGTCACCGTCGAGCTTGGAGAGCACCACGCCGTCGAAGCCGACGCCGTCGCGGAAGGCCTCGGCGGTGTTGACCGCGTCCTGACCGATCATCGCGTCGACGACGAAGAGGATCTCGTCGGGCGAGACCGCGTCCCGGATGTCCGCGGCCTGGCGCATCATGTCCTGGTCGATGCCCAGGCGGCCGGCGGTGTCCACGATCACGATGTCGTGGACCTTCGACTTCGCGTGCTCGATGGAGTCCTTGGCGACCTTGACCGGGTCGCCCACGCCGTTGCCCGGCTCCGGCGCGAAGACGGCCACGCCGGCGCGGTCGGCGACCACGCTGAGCTGGTTGACGGCGTTCGGGCGCTGGAGGTCGGCGGCGACCAGGAGGGGCGAGTGGCCCTGCTCCTTCAGCCAGCGGCCGAGCTTGCCCGCGAGGGTGGTCTTACCGGCACCCTGGAGACCCGCGAGCATGATCACGGTCGGGGGCTGCTTGGCGAAGCGCAGACGCCGGGTCTCGCCGCCGAGGATCGTGACGAGCTCGTCGTTGACGATCTTCAGGACCTGCTGGGCCGGGTTCAGCGCCTTGGAGACCTCGGCGCCGAGGGCACGCTCCTTGACGTTCTTGATGAACGTCCGGACGACCGGCAGCGCCACGTCCGCTTCGAGGAGGGCGATGCGGATCTCGCGCGCGGTGGCGTCGATGTCCGCCTCGGAGAGCCGTCCCTTGCCGCGCAGGTTCTTGAAAGTCGCTGAGAGGCGATCGGAGAGAGTATCGAACACGGCGGCGTCGGTCCTCGGGGTCGGTGGCAGTGTGAGCGTCTTCCAGGGTATCGGGCCCCGCAAGACAATCGTCCCCGCCCGGTGCATACCGCGGGCGGGGACGAGGGAGCGCGGTTCCTCGCGGGGTCACCCCCGCAGCGTCTCCTCCAGCTTGCGTGCCACGCTCGCCGCCTCCCCGCTCGGCAGCGGCGTGCCCTCCTGGCCGGTGACGTAGAAGGCGTCGACGGCGTTCGCGCCCAGTGTGGACACATGAGCGCTGCGGGTACGGACGCCCGCGTCCTCCAGGGCGCTGCCGATGCGGAAGAGCAGGCCCGGGGCGTCCTGGGCGCGGACCTCGATGACGGTGGCGTGGCGGGAGGCGGCCGAGGCGACCGTCACCCGGGGCGGGGGCGCCACGACGCCCCGGCGGCGCGGATAGGCGGCGTCGCGCTCGGCGAGGCGCCCGGCGATGTCCAGCGAGCCGTCCAGGGCCCGGACGAGGTCGGCGCGCAGCCGGGCGGCCTGGGGCAGGGAGCCGTACTGGGCGGCGACCCGCCAGTTCAGCAGCAGCACGGAGCCCTCGACGCCGTCCGGCAGGTCCAGGGTGCGCAGTTCGGCGGTGCGGACCGTGAGGCGGTGCATGGCGAGGACGCCGGCGACCGCGGGCAGCACACCCGACTGGTCGGGGACGGCGATCAGCAGTTCCACGCCCAGCGGCTCCGGGTCCCCGGGCGGCTGGTCCTCCGCGACGGCCGGCGCCTCGGTCTGCGCGCGCAGCGACAGCACGGGGCTGCCGGTGGCGACCGCCTCGATCGCGAGCCGTTCCTGTTCGGCGGTGGGCGCGGCGTCCTCGGGGTCGTCCGGCTCGTCGCCGGCGAGGACCGCCGAGACCCGCTTGACCAGGTCGGCGACGAGCGAGCCGCGCCAGGACGACCAGGCGGCCGGGCCGGTGGCCAGCGCGTCCGCCTCGGTGAGCGCGTGCAGCAGCTCCAGAGTGCCCTGCGAGCCGACCGCCTCGGCGACCGAGCGCACGGTGGCCGGGTCCTCCAGGTCACGCCGGGTGGCGGTGTCGACGAGCAGCAGGTGGTGGCGTACGAGGGTGGAGAGCACCGCGACGTCCGCGCGGTCGAAGCCGATCCGGGCGGCCACGTCCTTGGCGATGATCTCACCGGCCACGGAGTGGTCGCCGGGCCAGCCCTTGCCGATGTCGTGCAGCAGGGCCGCGACCAGGAGCAGGTCGGGGCGGTGCACGCGGCGGGTGAACTCGGAGGCGCGGACGGCGGTCTCGATCAGGTGCCGGTCGACGGTCCAGATGTGCACGGCGTTGCGCTGCGGACGGCAGCGGACCCGCTCCCAGTCGGGCAGCAGCCGGGTGATCAGGCCCTCGGCCTCCAGCGCCTCCCAGACGTCGATGGTGGGCTGCCCGGAGCCGAGCAGGGTGACGAGCTGTTCGCGCGCCTCGGCGGGCCAGGGCGTGGGCAGCGGGCGCACGCCGGCCGCCATGCGCCGTACGGCGTGCAGGGAGAGCGGGAGTCCGGCCTGCGCGGCGGCGGCCGCGGCGCGCAGCGGGAGCACCGGGTCGCGGTCGGGGCGGGCGGCGCGGGCGAGCACCACCTCGCCGTCCTGCTCCACCACCCCCTCGGCGAGCGGGGAGCGCTCGGCGACCTGCTTGCCGCCCCCGAGCATGGCGCGCAGCCTCGGCCGCACGGCGCGCGACCTGAGGACGCGTCCCACTTCGCGCCAGGTGACATCACTGGCGTACGAGATGACCCGCGCCGCCTCGTAGACCTGGCGCAGCAGGGTGTCGGCGTCCAGCAGCCCCAGCTCGGCGGCGACCTGGTCCTGCTCCTGGAGGGCGAGCCGGTCGGTGGCGCGTCCAGTGGCCAGGTGCAGGGCGTCACGGACGTCGAGGAGCCGGCGGCGGGCGTCGTCGAGGCCCTCGCGCGGGGCGTCGGCCAGCCAGGAGGCGGCGACGGCACGCAGCGCGGTGGCGTCCCGCAGGCCGCCGCGGGCTTCCTTGAGGTCCGGCTCCAGGAGGTACTGGAGTTCGCCCTGGCGTTCGGCGCGCTCGGCGCACAGTTCCTGGAGTTCGGGCAGGCGCTTGGGGGCCTGGTTGCGCCAGTCGGCGAGGACGGCGGTGCGCAGTCCGGCGGTGAGGCCGAGGTCGCCCGCGATGTGCCGGGCGTCCAGCAGGCCGAGCTGGACCTTCAGGTCCTCGGCGGCCGTCTTCCGCGCCTCGGCCGGGGTGCGGACCGAGTGGTCGAGGGCGAGGCCCAGGTCCCACACGGGGTACCAGATGCGGTCGGCCAGCGCGGCCACCGCGGCGGAGTCGCCGCCGTCGTGCAGCAGGACGAGGTCCAGGTCGCTGCGGGGGGACAGCTCGCCTCTGCCGTAGCCGCCGACGGCGATCAGGGAGACGCCGCGCAGCTGCTCGGCGCCCGCGGCGAACAGCCCGGACAGCCAGTCGTCCGTCAGTTCGGAGAGCGCCGAACGGCGCGGCGGCCCGGACCGCACCCCCTCCTGGAGGAGGCGCAGCCGGGCCGCCGCATAGCCGCTGGGTCCCGAGTCCTCTACGTCCTTGTGCACGTCCGTGCTCGTCACCCAGCAGCTCCTGTTCGGTTCTTCTCTTCGGTCAGAGCGCGTCCGGGCCGCGCTCGCCGGTGCGTACCCGTACGGCGGTCTCGACCGGGAGGGACCAGACCTTGCCGTCACCGATCTTGCCGGTGCGGGCCGCCTTGACGATGACGTCGATCAGCTGCTCGGCGTCGTCGTCCTCGGCCAGCACCTCGATGCGGATCTTCGGGACCAGGTCGACGGTGTACTCGGCACCGCGGTAGACCTCGGTGTGGCCCCGCTGACGACCGTAGCCGCTCGCCTCGGTGACCGTCAGGCCGTGGACCCCGAAGGCCTGGAGGGCTTCCTTGATCTCGTCGAGCCGGTGCGGCTTGACGACGGCGGTGATGAGCTTCATGCGTCCACCTTCTTGCCTGCTCCTGCGGCGACCGGGGAGGGGGCGGCGGGCTTGGCGGAACCGCCGCCGGCGCCGCTGAAGTCGTATGCGGTCTCGGCGTGCTCGGCCTGGTCGATGCCGGCCACTTCCTCGTCCTCGGTGACCCGCATGCCGATGGTCTTGTCGAGGATGAGGGCGAGGATCGCGGAGACGATCAGCGAGTAGGCGAGGACACCGCCGACACCGGCGAGCTGCTTCCACAGCTGGGCCCACTCGTGCTTGCCGTAGAAGACACCGGCGACGTCGGACTGGCCCTTGCCGCTGGCGAAGAAGCCGATCAGGACCGAGCCGACGACACCGCCGACGAGGTGGACACCGACGACGTCGAGCGAGTCGTCGTAGCCGAACTTGTACTTCAGGCCGACGGCCATGGCGCACAGGACACCGGCGATGGCGCCGACGCAGATCGCGCCGACCGGGGTGACCGCACCACCGGAGGGGGTGATGGCGACCAGACCGGCGACCGCGCCGGAGGCGGCGCCCAGCGTGGTGAACGCGCCGTGGCGGATCTTCTCGTAGACGAGCCAGGCCAGCATGGCGGCGGCGGTGGCGATCTGCGTGTTGACGAACATCAGCGAGCCGACGCCGTCGTCGTTGCCGAGCCACGAACCGGCGTTGAAGCCGAACCAGCCGAACCACAGCAGACCGGCGCCGAGCATGACCAGCGGGAGGCTGTGCGGGCGCATGGGGTCGCGCTTGAAGCCGACGCGCTTGCCGATGACCAGGATCACGCCGAGGGCCGCGGCACCGGCGTTGATGTGGACCGCCGTACCACCGGCGAAGTCGATCACGCCCATGTCGAAGGCCCAGCCGCCCTCACCCCAGACCCAGTGGGCGACGGGGAAGTACACGACGGTGGCCCACAGCGCGATGAACAGCGCCCAGGCGCTGAACTTCACGCGGTCCGCGAGCGCGCCGCTGATCAGGGCGGGCGTGATGATCGCGAACATCAGCTGGAAGACGAAGAACACGAGCAGCGGGATGTTGTACGTGCCCCACAGTTCGCCCTTGTCGACGCCGCTGAGGCCCACCCAGTCGGAGTTCCAGCCGATGAGGCTGCCGGAGTCCGTACCGAAGGCCATGGAGAAGCCGTAGAGCGTCCACAGGATGGTGACGATCCCGAGGCTGATGAAGCTCATCATCAGCATGTTCAGGGTGCTCTTGACGCGGACCATGCCTCCGTAGAAGAAGGCCAGGCCCGGGGTCATGAGCATCACCAGGGCGGAACAGATGAGCATGAAACCTGTGTTGGCGGGCGACAGCTCTACCTTGTCTGCCGCCATCATGATGGCTGGTGCCATCGGCGTCTCCTCGTCATTGGTACGGCCCCGTGCGGGCGAAGCCTGAGCGGATTGAGGGGCGGGCCGGTTATGCGGCAAGAGATTGGCGCAGCGCGGTTTCGGTGGACGCCCCTCGTTGTTTCGCCGCCGTGACGAAGGCACCTCGGGTGTTACACGTAGATGAACTGGCGGAATCGGGCCGCATCGATCGTTATCGTGGCGCAACCTTCGGCCGGGGAACGAGGCCGGCCGCGGTCGGCCTTCCGATGACCTGGCATGGGGGAGCCGAGTCGGGCAGTTCGGGAGGGCCGGCCGCGGCCGGGGTTCAGGGGTTCTCCTACGGTGTCAGACCGCCTCCGCGGTCTCGGGCAGCTCGATGGCGAGCTGGTCGGTGAGGTGGACGACCTCGGCGAGATCACCGAAATCGCGTACGGCCGTGTCGACCGTCTTTCGAATACGAGTGTTGACCCGCTCGGAGCGCACCTTCTTGGCGATCTGCATGGCCTCGGCGGCCAGCACCGTGCTCTGCTCGGGCTCGCGCCGCAGCAGGTGCACGGTGGCCATGCCGATCAGGTTCAGTGCGTACGACCGCTGGTGTTCGTCGTCCTTGGCGAAGAGCTCGACGGCCCGCTGCATCAGGGGCTCGGCCAGGGAGGCGTAGGTGGGGCTGCGTCCGGCGACGTAGGCGAGGTCGCGGTAGGAGTGGGAGTTCTCGCCGTAGAGCTCGGCCTCGGAGAAGAAGCGGATCCAGTCGGGGTCGGGCTCGTCCCACTCGTCGGCCTCACCGAAGGTGTCCTCGGCCATCCGGACCGCCCGCTTGCACTTGCCGGGCTGGCCCATGTTGGCGTAGGCGCGGGCCTCCATCGCATACAGCATCGACTGGGTGCGCGGGCTCGCGCAGTCGCGGCTGCCGTACTGCGCGAGGTGGATCAGCTCCAGCGCGTCCTCGGGCCGCCCGAGGTGGATCATCTGGCGGCTCATGCTGGAGAGGATGTACGAGCCGAGCGGCTTGTCACCGGCTTCCTTGGCCGCGTGCAGGGCGAGGACGAAGTACTTCTGCGCGGTGGGCTGGAGCCCCACGTCGTACGACATCCAGCCGGCCAGTTCGGCGAGTTCGGCGGCGACCTTGAACAGCTTGCGGGTGGTGGCCTCGGGCTGGGGCTCCTGGAGGAGGTCGGTCACCTCGTGCAGCTGGCCGACGACCGCCTTGCGGCGCAGACCGCCGCCGCACTGGGCGTCCCACTGGCGGAACATCGCCGTCGTCGATTCGAGGAGGTCCAGCTCGGGCCTGGAGAGCCGGCCGCGGCGGGCCGAGGACGGCGCCGGCTCGGGTTCGTGCCGCGCGGCGGAGGGCGCCGGCACCAGCCAGCGCTGCATGGGCTCGATGAGGGACGGGCCCGCGGACAGGACCAGCGAGGTTCCGAGGAAGCCGCGCCGCGCCAGCATCAGGTCGCTGCGCGAGAACTCGCTGAGCAGGGCCACCGTCTGCGGACCCGTCCAGGGCAGGTCGACCCCGGTCGCGGAGGGTGACTGGCGGGCGGCGCGCAGTCCGAGATCCTCCACGGAGACGACACAGCCGAACCGCTCCGAGAACAGCTCGGACAGGATCCTGGGGATGGGTTCGCGGGGGTTCTCACCGTCCAGCCAGCGGCGTACGCGCGAGGTGTCGGTGGAGATGTGGTTGGCCCCCAGCTGGCGGGCCCGCCGGTTCACCTGCCGGGCCAGCTCGCCCTTGGACCAGCCGCTGCGCACGAACCACGAGGTGAGCAGCTCGTTGGGGCGCTTGTCCGTGTTGCCGGCATTCGTCGCGCTCGATCCGCCACCGCCGTTGCCGCTCACTGGAACGCCCCCATCCCTGAGACCACTTGTCACTGAGTGCGCCAAGCCTTATCAGAATGCCGGTAAATACGGCCGCCCGTCCGGCAGTTGTCACCCTTCGAACGGGAACCCGACTTGCCTCCGGCATACCCACGCGTGCATGTGCCCCCAGGACTCGTGCACTCAAAGTAATCCTACGATCACTGGTCCAGCCATGGCGATCCCGGAAACGCCACCATTCGCCACCCCTTCGAATGAACTCACGGTCGTCTCCACACGATTCACTTGACATAGGCCGACCGGGAGTGGGCGGAGCGATGCACTCAGGGGCGCGCGCATCCGAGCGCACCACCCTGTACGCCTCCGAGCGCTACGTGTTCACCGGGTCGGCGACGGAGAGTCACAGTTCGCGTTCGTCACGTAACCACCGGCGCGCCGGACACGTTGGAGGGGGCATGGGCTTCACGATCGGCGGCATTCGGGAGATCCGCTCCGGTTCACGTCGGCGCGGTCGCTCGTCGGAGTGCACCGCGGTCGCCGAGTTCACCGGGCTCTGGGGCTGGGACGTCGTCCCGGGCGCACGGGCCGCGGCGGGCGACTGCTCGTGCGGGCGGGCCGACTGCGCCGCCCCCGGCGCGCATCCCCTCGACTTCGCGCCCCCCGTCCCGGCGGGCGCCACCCTCGACGAGGTCACCAGGGCCTGGGCCGAGTTCCCCGGCGCCGCGGTGATGCTGCCGGTCGGCCGGGCGTTCGACGTGATCGAGGTGGCCGAGCCCGCCGGGCGCCGCGCCCTGGTCCGGCTCGAACGCATGGGCCTCCCGCTCGGCCCGGTGACCGCCACACCCGACGGCCGCGCCCACTTCTTCGTCGCCCCCGGCGCCGCCGCCGAACTCCCCGAGCTGCTCTACCGCATGGGCTGGGACGACCCGACCTCCCTCGACCTGCACGGCCTCGGTCCCGGCAGCCACATCACCGCACCCCCGTCCGACCGCGCCGGCCTGGGCCCCGCCCGCTGGCTCCGCCCCCCGTCCCTGGACACGGCGACCAAGCCTCCGGCGGCGAGGCTGCTGCTGGGGACGCTGGCGTACGTGGCGCATCGGTCGCGGGCGTAGGTCCTACGGGGCCGGACACAGCACCGGCACACACAGCAGAGGCGTACACAGCGAAGCGCCCGCTCCAACTGCACCTTGGGGCGGGCGCTTCTTCGCGTATACGGACGGTCAGTCGCCGATGAGCGCATCCACGAACGCCTCCGGCTCGAACGGCGCCAGGTCGTCGGCGCCCTCCCCCAGACCCACCAGCTTGACCGGTACGCCGAGTTCGCGCTGCACCGCGATCACGATGCCGCCCTTCGCCGTGCCGTCGAGCTTGGTGAGCACGATGCCGGTGATGGAGACGACCTCGGCGAACACGCGGGCCTGCACCAGGCCGTTCTGCCCGGTGGTGGCGTCGAGCACGAGCAGCACCTCGTCGAGCGGAGCTTGCTTCTCCACCACGCGCTTGACCTTGCCGAGCTCGTCCATGAGACCGGTCTTGGTGTGCAGGCGGCCCGCGGTGTCGATGAGCACGACGTCGGCTCCGGTCTCCTTGCCCTCCTTGACCGCGTCGAACGCGACGGAGGCCGGGTCGCCGCCCTCCGGTCCGCGCACGGTGTGGGCGCCGACCCGGTCGCCCCAGGTCTGGAGCTGGTCGGCGGCGGCGGCACGGAAGGTGTCGGCGGCGCCCAGGACCACGCTGCGGCCGTCGGCCACCAGGACGCGGGCGAGCTTGCCGGTGGTGGTGGTCTTGCCGGTGCCGTTGACACCGACGACCATCACGATGCCGGGCTTGGAGGTCTCCGGCTCGGTCCGCACGGTGCGGTCGAAGCCGGTGCCGACCAGCTTGAGCAGCTCTTCGCGGAGCAGCCCGCGCAGCTCGTCGGGGGTACGGGTACCGAGCACCTTCACGCGCTCGCGCAGGCCCTCGACCAGTTCCTGGGTGGGGGTCACGCCGACGTCGGCGGTGAGGAGGATGTCCTCGATCTCCTCCCAGGTGTCCTCGTCGAGATGCTCGCGCGACAGGAGCGTGAGCAGCCCCTTGCCGAGCGCGTTCTGTGAGCGGGAGAGGCGGGCGCGGAGGCGGACGAGACGTCCGGCCGTCGGCTCCGGGACCTCGATCTCGGGGACTTCGAGCGAGGGTGGCTCCTCGACGACGACCGGTGCGGAGCCGTCCGGAAGATCCACCTCCTCTATCGTCCGGCGCGGTTCTTCGCGGGGCGTCTCGGCCTCGTCGCCGACATGCGGCTCGGCCGGAGGGGCGGTGATGTCGGGCGCGGCGGGCGGCGGCGGGGGCAGCGACTTCTTGCGCCGGCTGCCGACGACCAGCCCGCCGAGCGCACCGAGCACGACCACGGCGATGACTACAGCAAGGATGACGATTTCCATAACAGGTCCAGTATGGCGTGACCCCCCTCTCGCGCCTTCGTTACATGCGCGTGGGCTTGCGGTCCCACCGGGTCGGGCTGGCCCGCGGTCCGACTTCGTGTCGGCCGGAAGCTCCTCAGGAGCGGAGTCACAACCCGTCCAGTATCGGAACGGGTCGGGTGCGCACTGAAGCGTCACCCAGGGCGTGTCGTGGTCCATGCAGTGGGCTGCGACACGCCCTCGCTCCTTCGCGGCACGCTCATCCCCATGGCGATCTGACGCCTCGTCAGCTAACGTCCCCGCACCGGAACCCCATCCGCCCGGCAAAGGGGGCACCCATGCCCGTCACGGTCGTCCGTTTCAACCTCGTCGAACCCGGCGCGACCTCCGCCTCCCTGAGCGCCCGCTACCGGGCCGCCCTGGAGATGGCCGCGTACGCCGACGCCCGTGGGATCACCACCGTGCAGACCGAGGAGCACCACGGCGTCGCGAACAACTGGCTGCCCTCGCCGTTCGCCTTCGCGGGCGCGGTCTTCGGGGCCACGCGCCGGATCGCGGTCACGGTCTCGGCGGTCATCGGCCCGCTGCACGACCCGCTGCGCCTGGCCGAGGACATCGCCGTACTGGATCTGCTGAGCGGCGGCCGGCTGGTCACGGTCGCCGGGATCGGCTACCGGCCCGAGGAGTACGCGCTCTTCGACGTGGAGTGGAAGCGGCGCGGGAGGATCCAGGACGAGGTCCTGGAGACGCTGCTCAAGGCCTGGTCCGGCGAGGAGTTCACGTACCGGGGCCGTACGGTACGGGTCACCCCGCGCCCGTACACCGACCCGCACCCCCTCCTCCTGGTCGGCGGCTCGTCCCGGGCCGCCGCCCGCCGGGCCGCCCGGCTCGGTCTGCCCTTCTTCCCCAGCGCGCACCTGCCCGAGCTGGAGGCGTACTACAAGGAGCGGCTCGTGGAGTACGGCACCGAGGGCTGGACCATGATGCCCGCCGCCGAGACGCCGTTGCTGCACATCGCCGAGGACCCGGACGAGGCGTGGGAGCGGCACGGGGAGCACTTCCTGCACGAGGCCCGCACATACGCCTCCTGGCAGTCCGGTGACATCCGCTCCGCGGTGCGGTCGGCGGCCACGACGGTCGACGAACTGCGCGCGGAGGGCGTGTACCGGATCCTGACTCCCGGGGAGTGTGTGGAGCTCGGCCTGGACAACCTCGTGCTGCATCCGCTGGCGGGCGGGATGCCGCTGGAGGAGGGGTGGCGGAGTCTGCGGTTGTTCGCGGAGCGGGTGGTGCCGGAGCTGGGCGGCTGACCTGCCCGCCGCGGTCGGCCCCCACGCACCGTCGCCCCCGGTCCGGGCAGTGGCCGGACCGGGGGCGACGGCGGGTGACGAGGGGAGGGGCGGCGGGGTTGAAGGCCCTTCCCCCCGAGTTCGTGCGGGCGCTCAGCCCATCTCCTCCAGCGTCTTGCCCTTCGTCTCCTTGACGTACTTGAGGACGAACGGGATGGAGAGCGCGGCGAAGACCGTGTAGATCACGTAGGTGGCGGAGAGGTTCCAGTCGGCCAACGACGGGAAGCTCGCGGTGATGGCCCAGTTGGCGATCCACTGCGCGGAGGCGGCCACGCCCAGGGCGGCGGCACGGATCCGGTTGGGGAACATCTCGCCCAGGAAGACCCACACGACCACGCCCCAGGACAGGGCGAAGAAGAGCACGAACACGTGGGCGGCGATCAGGGCGATCCAGCCCTGGGTGGCGGGCAGCTTGCCGTCGACGAGGTGGTGGGAGAAGGCCCAGGCCTCCAGCGCCAGGCCGATCACCATGCCGACGGAGCCGATCAGGGCCAGCGGCCGGCGGCCGATCCGGTCCACGAAGATCATGGCGATCACGGTGCCGAGGATGTTGATGATCGACGTGGTGAAGGAGTAGAAGAACGAGTCCGTCGGGTCCACGCCGACCGACTGCCACAGCGTCGAGGAGTAGTAGAAGGCGACGTTGATGCCGACGAACTGCTGGAAGACCGACAGGCCGATACCGACCCAGACGATCGGCTTGAAGAAGAAGGAGCCGCCGAGCAGGTCCTTGAAGGTCGACTTGTGCTCGCTGCGCATGCCGTGCTCGATCTCGGCCACCCGCGCGTCCAGGTCGATCTTGTCGCCCTCGACCTCGGCGAGGATGGTGCGGGCCCGCTCGTGCTTGCCGACGGAGATCAGAAAGCGCGGGGACTCGGGGATGGCGAAGGACAGCAGGCCGTACAGGACGGCCGGGACCACCATCACACCCAGCATGACCTGCCAGGCCTCCAGGCCCATCAGCTTGCCCCGCTGGTCCCCGCCGGCGGCGTTCAGCAGCCCCCAGTTGACCAGCTGGGAGACGGCGATGCCGATGACGATGGCGGCCTGCTGGAAGGAGCCCAGGCGGCCGCGGTAGGCGGGCGGGGCGACCTCGGCGATGTAGGCCGGGCCGATCACGGACGCCATGCCGATCGCGAAGCCGCCGACGATCCGCCAGAACGCCAGGTCGTACAGCGCGAAGGGCAGCGCCGAGCCGACCGCGCTGACGGTGAAGAGGACCGCGGAGATCTGCATGCAGCGGATCCGGCCGATCCGGTCGGCGATCCGGCCCGCGGTCGCCGCGCCGATCGCACAGCCGATCAGGGCGATGGCGATGACCTGCGCCAGCGCCGCCGGCCCGATGTCGTAGCGGTCCCGGATGGCCTCGACGGCCCCGTTGATCACGGAGCTGTCGTAGCCGAAGAGGAACCCGCCCATCGCGGCCGCCGCCGCGATGAAGATGACGTGCCCGAGATGATCGGGATGAGCCGGAACGGCCCCTGACTTCGATGCCTGCGCTGTGCTGGTCACGTGTACTCCTCGGCTCCGGCAACGCTGCCGGACGGTTCAGCCCCTCCAGATACGTGCTACCTGAAGGTAAAAGCAACGTTGCCGAGACTATGCCTTCAAGTTTCGAAGTCAAGGGGCAGAACGGTGTGAGTTTTGAGACGCTGCAAGACCACTTGCGTTCACTTCTTGAAGATAGGCAGGTGTCACCGCAGGCGCAGTGTCACCGCAGGCGCTGCGAGATGACCTTCGACACGCCGTCACCCTGCATGGAGACGCCGTAGAGCGCGTCGGCGACCTCCATCGTGCGCTTCTGGTGCGTGATCACGATCAGCTGGGAGGCCTCCTGGAGCTCCTGCATGATCCGGATCAGCCGCTGGAGGTTGGTGTCGTCGAGCGCCGCCTCGACCTCGTCCATGACGTAGAACGGGCTGGGCCGCGCCTTGAAGATCGACACCAGCAGGGCCACCGCGGTCAGTGAACGCTCGCCGCCGGAGAGCAGGGACAGCCGCTTGACCTTCTTGCCCGGCGGCCGGGCCTCGACGTCCACGCCCGTGGTGAGCATGTTGTCGGGATCGGTCAGGATCAGCCGCCCGTCGCCGCCCGGGAACAGCCGGCTGAACACGCCCTCGAACTCACGGGCGGTGTCCCGGTAGGCCTCGGTGAAGACCTGCTCGACGCGCTCGTCGACCTCCTTGACGACCTGGAGGAGGTCGGCCCGGGTCTTCTTCAGGTCCTCCAGCTGCTCACTGAGGAACTTGTGGCGTTCCTCCAGCGCGGCGAACTCCTCCAGGGCCAGCGGGTTGACCTTGCCGAGCTGCTGGTAGGCACGTTCGGCGGACCTGAGCCGCTTCTCCTGCTCGGCCCGGTGGAACGGCTTCGGCTGGTTGCGCGGGTGCTCGGGATCCTCCGGCAGCTCCTCGCCCTCGGCGGCGAGCGAGGGCGGCACCGGCTGGTGCGGGCCGTACTCGGCCACGAGCCCCGCCGGTTCGACACCGAGCTCCTCCAGCGCCTTGGTCTCCAGCTGCTCGATCCGCAGCCGCTTCTCGGCGCCGAGTACCTCGCCCCGGTGGACCGAATCCGTCAACTTGTCGAGTTCCGCCTTGAGATCGCGGCCCGTGTTCCGGGCCACGGTCAACTCCTGTTCCCTTCGGGCCTTGGCGGCCTCGGCGGCGGTCCGCTCCGCGTCCGCCCGCCCGAGCGACACCTCCACGTGCGCGAGGAGCTGCCGGGCGCCGGACGCCACGGCCTCCGCGACCGCGGCCTCGTGCCTCAGACGGGCCCGCCGCCGCTCGGCACGCGCGCGTGCCTCCCGCTCCGCTCGGGCGGCCCGGTCGAGGGAGTCGGCACGGCCGGCCAGTCCCTTGACCCGCTCCTCGTGTGTACGGACCTGGAGGCGGGCCTCCATCTCGGTCTGGCGGGCGTTGGCCCCGTCGGCGGCGAGGCGGTCCCGCACCGAGGTGTCGGGCTCCTCCTCGACCGGCATCTCCTCGGCGACGGCCAGCCGTTCGGCGAGTTCCTCGACCTCTTCGAGCGCCTTCTCCAGCGCCTCCTGCGCCCGCGCGGCCGCCGCGGTGGAGCGCTCGGCCTCACCCGCGGCACCCCGCGCCTGCCCGGACAACCGCCCCAACTGCTGCGATACGGCCGACTTCTCCCGGTCGGCGGCCCGGCGCCGCTCCCCCAGCTCCTCGACCAGCGCGGCGGATTCCTTGCGGCGTTCCGCGGCGGCCTGCTGCGCCTCGGCGAGTTCGTCGCAGCGGACGGCCAGCTCTTCGAGCTCGGCGGCTGCCTCGTCGACGGAGGCCTGTACTTCGAGGAGGCTGGGGGCGCCCGCGGAGCCGCCGTGGGCGAAGTGGGCGCCGAGGAGGTCGCCTTCGGCGGTGACGGCGGTGAGGTGGGGGTTGGCGTAGACGAGGTCCTCGGCGTCTTCGAGGGTGCCGACGATCACGATGCCGTGGAGGAGGCGGCGGACGGCCGGCATCAGGTCCGAGGGTGCGCGGACCAGATCTGCAGCGTGCTGATGTGTGGCGTCCGCGGGTTCGTCGTGGCTGGTCGCGCCGTTCCCCGTGTCCCTGTGGGGCGCGTCTTCCTGGCCGCCGGCCAAGAGGAGTGACGCTCGGCCCGCGTCCTGCTTCCGCAGCAGTCTGATCGCGTCCGCCGCGGCCGACGGCGAGGTCACCGCGAGCGCGTCCGCCGCCGCGCCGAAGGCCGCCGCGAGGGCGACCTCGTGGCCCGGGGTCACGGTCAGCAGTTCCGCCGCCGGGCCCAGCAGTCCGGTGAGACGATCCTTCGCTCCCAGCAGCGCGCCCGTGCCGTCCTTGCGGCGCAGGCCCAGGGCCAGGGTCTCGTGGCGGGCCTGGGTGGCGGCCCGCTTGCGTTCGGTCGCCGTGGCCGCCTCGCGGGCGGCGCCGAGCGCGGCCTCCGCCTCGGCCAGCGCCGCTTTCGCCGCGTCGTGCCGGGCGCCCAGCTCGGCGTCGCCCGCGTCCAGGCCGTCGACCTCGGCCTTGAGGGCCTCGTACTCCTCCTGCGCGGCGACGGCACGTTCCTGCGCCTCGTCGCGGGCGGCGGCGAGGCGGTCGATCTCGGCCTGGGCGGAGGTGGCACGCGAACGCGCCGCGTTGACCTGGCCGTTCAGCCGGGCGAGGCCCTCGCGGCGGTCGGCGATGGCGCGGGCGACGTCCTTCAGGCGCCGTTCTTCCCCAGTGAGCTCGCGTTCCAGATCGGCGCGGTGGGCGACCGTGTCCTCCAGGGCCCGCTCGGCCGCTTCCAGGGCGGCTTCGAGCTCGGCCTCCTGCTCACGGATCCGGGCGGCCTCGCGCTCCATGTCCTCGGGGTCACGGCCGCGCCGTTCCTCCGGGGGCGCCGAGGTGGCGCTCTTCACGCGCGCGTCGGCCAGCGAGATGGTGCCGCGCACCCGCTCGGCCAGCTGGGACAGCTCGTACCAGGTCTGCTGGGCGCGCTGGAGGCGCGGACTGAGCTGCCGGACCTCGTCCTCCAGGAGCGCCTCCCGCTGGAGCGCCTTCCTCAGCTCCAGCTCGGCGGCCTCCTTGCGCTCCTTCAGCGCGGCCTCGTCGGCGACCTCGGCCTTCAGCGCCTGGCGCAGTCGTACGAGATCGTCGGCGAGCAGGCGCAGCCGGGCGTCGCGCAGGTCGGCCTGGATGACGGCGGCCCGGCGCGCGACCGCGGCCTGGCGGCCGAGCGGCTTGAGCTGTCTGCGCAGTTCGTCGGTGAGGTCCTGCACGCGCGCGAGGTTGGCCTGCATCGCGTCCAGTTTCCGGAGCGCCTTCTCCTTGCGCTTGCGGTGCTTGAGGACGCCGGCCGCCTCCTCGATGAACGCGCGGCGGCCCATGGGGTCGGCGTGCAGGACGGAGTCGAGCTGGCCCTGGCCGACGATGACGTGCATCTCGCGGCCGATGCCGGAGTCGGACAGCAGTTCCTGGATGTCGAGGAGACGGCAGGTGTCGCCGTTGATCTGGTACTCGCTGCCGCCGTTGCGGAACATGATCCGCGTGATGGTGACCTCGGCGTACTCGATGGGCAGCGCACCGTCGGAGTTGTCGATGGTCAGGGACACCTCGGCGCGGCCCAGCGGGGGGCGGCCGGTGGTGCCGGCGAAGATGACGTCCTCCATCTTGCCGCCGCGCAGTGACTTGGCGCCCTGCTCGCCCATGACCCAGCTGAGCGCGTCCACCACATTGGACTTGCCCGAGCCGTTGGGTCCCACGACACACGTGATCCCCGGTTCGAACCGGAGCGTGGTCGCCGAGGCGAACGACTTGAACCCGCGGAGGGTCAGGGCCTTGAGGTGCACGCCGCTGGACTCTACCCAACGGGGATGTCTCACTCCACGAACACACGTCACGCTGCGGTTTCACACGTGAACATGCAGGGCACACCAAACGTTAAAGACAGTGAAAGGGTGCGGGGGCAAGCAAGAGGCAAGAAAGAAGGGACGCCGAAGCGTCCCTTGCAAACTCTGACAACTTAGCGGTTGATACAGGCCGCCCAACCACTGCGTGTGCTGTTGTGGAGCGATGCAGTGATCAGGTGAGCGCAGGCTCCGCCTGGTGTGCGTCGATGCTCTCCATGATCCTGTCGTGAGAAGCGGCAGCCGCAAGCGCCTCGTTCTCCGCCTGGATCCGTACGAGCTCGGATTCCAGGTCCTGGACGCGCTGCTGGAGCCGTCGCATCTCGGCGAGGAGTCGAGGGTCGGAGCCGCCGACGTAACCGAGAAGCGCCTTTGCCATGATGGATGGTCCTCCACACTGAGTGACCGACCGAAGCGGTGTGGGTCGTGAGGGATTCGCACCCGCGGTGCTTGACACTCTTGAGTTCGTGCTGCCGTTCATCCATGCCAAACAGCTAAGGTGCGCGGGGTGCTTTCAGCGTCTCACCAAAAAGTTTGACGGTCAACACGATCACGCCCCGTATTGGCGGGCAACCCGGGTCTGCGCGGCCTGAACCGGCGGCGACGCGACTCCTGCGGGGCCCTCGGGGCGTGGCGATCATCCTTACGTGCGGAGCCTGCCACGGCAAGCGATTCTTGGCAACCACCAGGGCCTTTCTGCTTCGGGCATATGCCGGCGTCAGGTCCCTCCGCTTCCGCCTGGGCTGTTTTACAGAACCGGCTCAACGGATGGCGAAACCGTCGTACCCTCCCCGGGGTGTGTCCCAGATCTCGGTGACGCCGTCCACGCGCCCGGGCGTGTCGTCACTCTGGAGCCAGTCGAGGAGCCCCTGACAGCCCGCGGGGGCCCCTTCGGCAACCACCTGGACCCGGCCGTCGGCCAAATTGAGAGCAAAACCACTCAGGCCGCCGATCTCCAGGGCCTTGGCCCGCGTGAACCAGCGGAAACCCACACCCTGGACATGTCCTCGCACCCAGGCGACCAGTCGCACATCCTCGCTCATGAGTGCAACCTAATGGGCCAAAGTCTCTCTGGGCACTTCCTCCTCTGGCGCCATGCGGTACCGTCCTCCACCAATGAATCTCATACGAAACTCACTCGATCGTGTGAGTTTTGTGAGCTTGGTTGGCCGGGGGGACGCGTCGACCGCCAGGATGAGGAAGGCAAGGACATGGGACGCCACCGACGCTCCGCCGCCGGCCGCGCCGCCACGGGCCGCGCCACGGGGGTCACACAGACGCAGGGCTCGTACGCGGCCGGTCGCACCACGACCGGCATCGCGCCCTACCTGAACAACGGGACGTACGACGACGTCGGCCCGCACACCGGGACGACCGCGTCCGCCGACACCATCGCCGATGCGGAGGCCACCGCGTACGAGGAGGCCAACGCCAGGAGCGACGCCTACCTCTTCGCCTCGGAGGAGGAGTACGCGATCTTCCGCGGCGAGAGCTACACGCCCGACGGCGGACCCCGGCGCTCCGGCTCGCACCGCCGCCGCAAGCGGCCGGCACCGGTGAAGACCGGGCTGCTCGGCGTCTCCGCCGCGGTCGCCCTCGGCACGGTCGCCGTCGCCACCGGCGCGGTGCCCGGCCTGGAGAACTACAAGCTCGGCGGCGGCAACAGCAACAGCGCCGACCAGGTGCAGGCGACGGGCGCGCCGACCAACACCCCGATCGAGCAGGGCGGCACCTCCGGCAGCGCCGAGGACCGCGAGACCGGCGGATCGACCAGCCGGGACGCCGAACGCTCCGCCTCGCCCACGCCCTCCCCCTCCGCGCCGACGGCGACGCCGACCGAGACGCCGTCGAAGAAGCCCAAGGAGAACCAGGGCAAGAAGCCGGTGACGCCGCCGTCCAAGGCGGCCACGAAGGCGCCCGAGAAGACCACCGAGCCGGTCACGGTGTCCGCGGAGGCCCAGGCCTCGGCGGAGGTCCTCAAGCTCGTCAACCAGGAGCGGGCCAAGGTGGGCTGCAACCCGGTGGCCGCCAACAGCGCGCTGTCCGAGCTGGCCGAGGCCTTCAGTGACGACATGGCCGCGCGGGGCTTCTTCGACCACACCGACCCCGACGGGGCGAGCCCCTGGGACCGGGCGGCGAAGGCCGGGATCACCGACCTCGGCGGCGAGAACATCGCCCGGGGGCAGGCCGACGCCGCCGCGGTGATGGACGCCTGGATGAACAGCCCCGGCCACAAGGCCAACATCCTGAACTGCGACTTCAAGACGCTGGGCGTGGGCGTGCACTTCGGGTCGGGCGGCCCGTGGTGGACGCAGGACTTCGGGTATTAGAACGCCGTTCCCACAGGGGCGGACCGCACCGGCGGCTCGCCCCTGTGTGCTGTCGGCCCACCCACCACACCACTAACCACTAGTTAGCGCCCCCTTCTGGTAAGCGCTGTCTTCGCGTACTCTGGAGTCATGAGCACCACTCACGAGCAGACGGAGGAGCAGGACCTCGCGTACAGCGTGTTCGCCAGGGCCTGTGTCTCCCGGGGCACCCTGGAGCACGTCACCGGACGCTGGGGCGGTCTCACCCTGGGCGCCCTGCACGAGGGCTCGATGCGTTTCAACGAGCTGCGCCGCCGCGTGGACGGCGTGAGCGAGAAGATGCTGTCCCAGACGCTGCACGCCCTGGAGCGCGACGGCCTGGTCCACCGTGAGGCCCAGCCCACCAACCCGCCCCGCGTGGACTACGAACTGACCCCGCTCGGCCGCGAGGTCGCCGATCGGCTGATGACCCTCATCCGCTTCGTGGAGGGGCGGATGGACGACGTCATGGCGGCCCGCGAGCGCTACGACGCCAGTCGCGGCGCCCGCTGACAGCGTGGGCAGAAGTAGCTGGACCGGTTCATCCACGCCCGCCTGAGCATCGGTGTGGCGCACCGCTTGCACGGCAGGCCCTCACGCCCGTACGCGTCCAGCGACCGGTCGAAGTACCCCGACTCGCCGTTGACGTTGACGTACAGGCTGTCGAAGCTCGTGCCGCCGACCGCCAGCGCCTCGTTCATCACGTCCCGGACGTGGCCCAGGAGTTCGGCGGTGCGGGGGCGGGTGAAGTTCGCCGTGGGGCGCTCGTAGTGGATACGGGCGCGCCACAGTGCCTCGTCCGCGTAGATGTTGCCGACCCCGCTGATCAACGACTGGTCGAGCAGGGCCCGTTTGATGGTGCTGCGCTTGCGGCGCAGCGCCTGGTGGAAGGCCTCGTCGTCGAAGAGCGGGTCGAGGGGATCCCGGGCGATGTGCGCGATGACGTCGGGCAGGCCGTCCGGGGAGGTGTCGTGCAACGACAGGCCGCCGAAGGTGCGTTGGTCGACGAAGCGGAGTTCGGTGTCCACCTCGTCCGCGAAGCGCACCCGGATCCTGAGGTGCTTCTCGTCCGGGGCACCGTGCGGCTGGACCAGCAGCTGCCCGCTCATGCCGAGGTGCGCCAGGACCGCCTGGTGCGTGTCCTCCAGCGGCAGCCACAGATACTTGCCGCGGCGGCTGGGCGTGCCGATGCGGTGGCCCTTGAGGCGGTGCGCGAAGTCGTCGGCGCCGGCGAGATGGCGGCGCACCGCGCGCGGGTGCAGCACCTCGGCCTCGGCGACCGTCCGATGGGCGACCCACCGCGCGAGGCCCCGCCGTACGACCTCGACCTCGGGCAACTCGGGCATGGGGCTCCCCCGTCACATTCGGTGTATGAGTCGAGCGCCCGCCCTCGGTGAAGGGGGCGGGCGCTCGGGTCGCGCTTGATCGGTCAGGCGGAGACGGACGACGGACCTTCGCCGTCCTGGGCGGCCCGCTCGGCCGCCTCCTTGGCTCGCTCGTCCGCCGCGGCCCGGATGGACCGCCATGCGGACTCGGCGGCCTGCTGCTCCGCCTCCTTCTTGCTGCGGCCGGTGCCGGTGCCGTACGAGACGCCTCCGACGCGGGCGGCAGCAGTGAAGGTCTTCTCGTGGTCGGGGCCGGTCTCCGTGACCAGGTACTCGGGGACACCGAGCCCCTCGGTCGCGGTGAGCTCCTGGAGACTGGTCTTCCAGTCCAGGCCGGCTCCGAGGTTCGAGGACTTCTCGATCAGTGGGTCGAACAGGCGGTGCACCAGCTCCGCCGCCGAGTCCAGCCCCTGGTCGAGATAGACCGCGCCGATCACCGCTTCCAGGGTGTCGGCGAGGATGGATGCCTTGTCCCGGCCACCCGTACCCTCTTCACCGCGGCCGAGCCGGATGAAGGAGCCGAGGTCGAGCCCGCGGCCCACCTCCGCCAGCGCACGAGAATTGACCACCGCGGCCCGCAGCTTGGCCAGTTGGCCTTCGGGCAGGTCGGGGTGGGTGCGATACAGCGTGTCCGTGACCACCAGGCCGAGCACGGAGTCCCCGAGGAACTCCAGACGCTCGTTGGTGGGCAGGCCGCCGTTCTCGTACGCGAAGGAACGGTGGGTCAGCGCACGCACCAGAAGGGCGGACTCGACCTTGTAGCCGAGCCGCCCTTCCAACAGCGTGTGGGACGAGGCCGTGTTGTCCGCCGGGCCTACCGCGCCTGCGCGGGTGCCGTTCTTCTTTGGCGTGGACACAGTGCCTGTCACCAGCCGCTCAGACCTCGAGGACCTGGCGCTTGTTGTAGGTGCCGCAAGCCGGGCACGCGATGTGCTGCAGCTTGGGCTCGTGGCAGCGCTCGCACGCAACCAGGGTGGGGACCGCAGCCTTCCACTGCGACCGGCGGTGGCGCGTGTTGCTGCGCGACATCTTCCGCTTCGGAACAGCCACGGCTACTTCTCCTGCTTCTCGTCGACGCCCGGTTCGGCGCCGCTGATCTCGTCCTTCTCGCCTGGCTCGAGTGAACCGGCGAGTCCCTGCAGTGCCGCCCAACGGATGTCGACGGCGTCATGGTGGTGGTCCGGGTCGTCCGCGAGCCGTGCTCCGCACTCGGAGCACAGGCCGGGGCAGTCGTCCTGGCACACCGGCTGCATCGGCAGTGCGAGCACCACCGCATCACGCAGCACGGGTTCGAGGTCGAACAGACCGTCCTCGATGAAGAGCCTGTCCTCGTCCTCTGCGGATCCCTCGGCGTCGTCGGCCGGTTCCGCCTTGGGGCGGCCACGGTCGTCGGCCTCGGGGTACGAGAACATCTCCTGGAAGTCCGCGTCGAGCGTCAGCTCCAGCGGCTCCAGACACCTTACGCACTCCCCCTCGGCCTGTGCACGGGCGGTGCCTGTGACGAGCACACCTTCCATGACCGACTCGATCCGGAGTACGAGCTTCACCGGGGCGCCTTCCGGCACCCCGACGACTCCCTGGATCCCGAGATCCTTGGGGGCGTCGATCTCGCGGGTCAGGCGCTGCAGCGCACCAGGCCGCCGACCCAGCTCGTGCGTGTCGAACACGAGTGGGTTGCGGTGGTCGAGGCGGGCGTTCAGGGCCATTCCTGCTTTCGATCTGCTGAGCTCTGGGGCGCTGCCCTTCGGTGTTCCCGGGCAGCGTTGATCGCGGACGTACGCGCGACCGAAGAGCCAGGATACTGGACCTTTCGCTCACGGCCCAATCCGGTGTGCGCTCTCGGCCACCGGCACCGGTTCAGCTCGCCCCGCGCCCCTGCTCGTAGGCCCTGAGCTGCTCCGGGGTGATCATGCCGGTGTCGAAGAGGCTGGTCTCGTCGAGGGCGTACGCCTGCTGGGCGTGCGGCTGGGGGTTCTGGGCGTGGCTCTGGTCGTAGCCGGCCTGCTGTCCGCCGTCGTAGCCCTGGTAGGCGTACGGGTCGGCCTGCTGCTGGTAGCCGTAGGGGTCCTGCTGGGCCTGCTGGGCGTAGGCGGGCTGCTGGTAGCCGCCGCCGTAGGGGTCGGCCTGTTGCTGGTACTCGTACGGCTGCTGGGGAGCGTGCGGGTCGTACTGCTGGGGTACGGGCGCGGGCTGCTCGGCGGGGGCCGGGGCGCTCTGTGCCGCGTGGCCGGCCAGGTCGGCGAGGTAGTCGGCGTCGCTGGAGTGCTGGAGGGTGGAGGTGTCGTCGGCGAGGGCGCCGAGGTCGTCCGTGGCGATACGGCCGTGCAGCTTCTGGCGGCCGCGGCCGACGGCCTCCAGGGTCTTGGCGAGGACCGCCTCGAAGGCGCCGAGCTTGATGTCGACGTACTCATCGGCGGTGCGGCGCAGGGTGTCGGGGTCGTGGCTGCGCTCGGGGGCGTCCTCGTCCTCGTAGCCCTGCTCGTCGGTGCCGGGGCCGGTGCCGAGGAGCTTCTCCCGGCCACGGCCGACGGAGCCGAGGGTCTTGGTGAGGACGACCTCGAAGTTGGCGAGCTTGGAGTCGACGTAGTCGTCGGCCTCCGCGCGGATCTCCTCGGCCTCCTGGCGGGCCTCGGTGAGGATGCGGTCGGCCTCGGCCTGGGAGCGGCGGGCGACCTCGGTGTCGGAGATCAGGGAGCCGCGCTCGGCGTGCGCCTGCCCGATGATCCGCTCGGCCTCCTGGCGGGCCTGCTCGACCATCTGCTCACGGTCGCCGATCACCTCCTGGGCCTGCGCGAGGGAGCCGGGCAGGGCCTGGCGCACCTCTTCGAGCATCGCGAGCAGTTCGGCGCGGTTGACCACGCACGAGGCCGACATGGGCATCGACCGGGCGCCGGAGACCGAGGCGACGATCTCGTCGAGCTTCTTCTGCACGTCCACCTGTGCTCGCCACTCTCTACAGCTGTGTTGGAGACGGACGGGACGACTGTAGCCCCATCAGTCCCTGCGCAGGCGCGTGTTCAGGGCTTCGAGGACCAGCGGGGGAACCAGGTGGGAGACGTCTCCGCCCCAGGTCGCGACCTCCTTGACCAAGGAGGAGGAGAGGAAGCTGTAGGTGGGGTTGGTGGGGACGAAAAGGGTCTCCACGCCCGACAGGCCGTTGTTCATCTGGGCCATCTGGAGCTCGTAGTCGAAGTCGCTGACCGCGCGCAGCCCCTTGACGATGGCCGGGATGTCGCGTTCCTTGCAGAAGTCGACGAGGAGGCCGTGGAAGGCCTCGACCCGGACGTTCTCGTACTCGGCGGTGACCTGGCGGATCAGGTCGATCCGCTCGTCGATCTCGAACAGGCCCTTCTTTGACTTGTTGATCATCACCGCGACGTAGACCTCGTCGTACAGACGTGAGGCGCGGGAAATGATGTCGAGGTGTCCGTTGGTGATCGGGTCGAACGACCCGGGACAGACGGCGCGGCGCACTTGAGATCCCTCGCTCTCCGGTCCGGTCATCGTGCGTCTTCGCACGTAGAGGCGTTGTCGCCCATGGCGGCGCGACCGTACCAAAACGTTCCCTCGCCGTAGCGACGGGCCCGGAGCGGTTCGAAGGCGTCGGGCCAGTCGAATGCGCCGCCTCTGGTGCTGCGCTCAACGGTGACCAGTGCGTGCGGTGCTAGCCAGCCCTCCGAGCCGAGTGTGAGGAGGATCTCGCGAAGATCGTGATCTGTGACTCGGTAGGGGGGGTCGAGGAAGACGAGGTCGTACGGCTCGGTCGGCGGCCCTGTCCGGATGATCTGTTCGGCCTTGCCCGCCCTCACCTCGGCGCCGGGGAGGCCGAGGTTCTTGACGTTCTCGCGGATGACGCGGACCGCCTTGGCGTCGGCCTCCACGAGGAGGGTGTGACCCGCGCCCCGGGACAGGGCTTCCAGGCCCACGGCGCCCGAGCCCGCGTAGAGGTCGAGGACGCGTTCGCCGTCCAGGGGGCCGCCCAGCAGGGATTGCCAGGTGGAGAAGAGACCTTCGCGTGCGCGGTCGGAGGTGGGGCGGGTGCCGTTGCCTGGCGGGACTGCCAGGCGTCGTCCGCCGGCTGCGCCGGCGATCACGCGGGTCATCTCGGGTCCTTGGTCGTGGGCGGCTTCAAGGTTCATTGTGGCTGGTCGCGCGCACGCGGCGGTAGCCGCATATCCAATACAGCCCCGCGCCCCTGACCAGTGTCTCCGCTCACCCCTTTTCCAAGTACTGCTCCCTTTCCTCGTCCAGGAGGGCGTCCAGGGCTGTCCGGAGTCCGGGAAGCCCCCTCAGCTCCGGATCCGTCTCCACGATCGCCGTGGCCTCCTGTCTCGCCTCCGCGATGATCTCCTCGTCCTCGATCACGGCGAGGACGCGCAAGGAGGTGCGGGCGCCGGACTGGGCCTGCCCCAGGACATCGCCCTCGCGGCGCTGTTCCAGGTCGATGCGGGAGAGCTCGAACCCGTCCAGCGTCGAGGCCACCGAGTTCAGGCGCTGGCGGGCCGGGCTGGCCTCCGGCATCTCGGTGACGAGGAGGCAGAGGCCGGGGGCCGAGCCGCGGCCGACGCGGCCGCGGAGCTGGTGGAGCTGGGAGACGCCGAAGCGGTCGGCGTCCATGATCACCATGGCGGTGGCGTTGGGGACGTTGACGCCGACCTCGATGACCGTGGTGGCGACCAGGACGTGGGTCTCGCCCGCGGCGAAGCGGCGCATGACCGCGTCCTTGTCGTCGGGGTGCATACGACCGTGCAGGACCTCGACGCGCAGGCCGTTCAGCGGGCCCTTGGTCAGCTGGTCGGCCACCTCCAGGACGGCGAGCGGCGGGCGCTTCTCCGCCTCGTCCTCCGGGGACTTCTTCTTGCCCGCCTTCTTCGGGTCGTCCTCCTCGTCGCCGATGCGGGGGCACACGACGTACGCCTGATGGCCGTTCTCCACCTCCTCGCGCACGCGGTCCCAGGCGCGGGCCAGGAAGTGGGGCTTGTCGGCGGCCGGGACGACATGGCTGGCGATGGGCGAGCGGCCGGCCGGGAGCTGGTCGAGGACGGAGGTCTCCAGGTCGCCGAAGACCGTCATGGCGACCGTGCGCGGGATGGGGGTGGCCGTCATGACCAGGAGGTGGGGCGGCTGCTTGCCCTTGCCGCGCAGGGCGTCGCGCTGTTCGACGCCGAAGCGGTGCTGTTCGTCGACCACGACCAGGCCGAGGTCGTGGAACTGGACCCTGTCCTCGATCAGCGCGTGCGTGCCGATCACGATCCCGGCCTCTCCGGTGGCCAGGTCCAGCATCGCCTGCCGGCGGCCGGCCGTGCCCATCGAGCCGGTGAGCAGCACCACCTTGGTGGCCTGCTCGGCGCCGCCCAGCATCCCGCCCTCGGCGAGCTCCCCCATCATCTCCACGATCGAGCGGTGGTGCTGCTGGGCCAGGACCTCGGTGGGCGCGAGCATGGCGGCCTGGCCGCCGGCGTCGACGACGGCGAGCATGGCGCGCAGGGCGACCAGCGTGTTGTGGGTGACGGTGAAGTTGTCGGTGACGTAGGCGTGGCCGGGGTGGGCGACGCTGATGCACTGGACGGGCTTGCGTCCCACGTACTCGACCGCCCGGATTCCCCTTCGGAATGTGTTGTATTTCGGGCGGGGACCCACACGTTCGGCCTTTCGCCTCAGCCTGAACGGGGCGTACTCGCCTGGAAGAGAAACGGAGACGTTGAACGCCGCCCGCTTCGGCAGGATTCGCGCCCGGCCGCCCAAGGAACGAACCAGCCACGCGACGTCTTCCGCGAGCCTCCGCGAGACCGAACAGAACGAGATGCTGAGGCCGCCCTTGTCGACTGTGCCATCCGTGTCCATGAGCCCTTGCAGCACGGCGAGACGGTGCTTGATCGACGTGTTCTTGAACTCGTCGGGAACGAACTTGCCATGCGACGTCACACCCCAAAGGTTCAGGTCTCGCACAGCCTGGATCACTGGATTGCGCACGCCGCCCGCGCGGTGAGTGAGCTGGATCGTGTAGTCACAATGGGAACCGCTCACCGGAACCAGCCGACATTCCGGTGCCACAGCGGTCTCGACCGCATGACGGATCTCGGCATCGACCGTGGACAGACGCAGGTTGTGCCGGAAAGAGCCGTCCCCCAGAAGAAGGCCGAACAGGTACGGATCGAGGGGCAGCGCGCAGTCGTCTCCGAGGTCGACCGGGGTGACGGCCGGGAGATACCACTTCGACGATCCGTTGGCCTTGAAGGTGTCCAGTCGAATCTCGCGAGTCGTCATGACCTTGGGGGCCTGGCCACGGTGCCACCCGCAACTCGTGCCAACGATCCACAGATGCTCGTCGTCGCACTCGACGGAGCTGCCGTCCGAAAGGACCAGCCGCCAGACATCGCGCTCGCCTTGCGGGAAGACACCGTCGATCAGCGCGATCTCCCCGTCGGGCACGACGATCTCGTCACCCACCCTCATGTCCCCCATACGACGGAAACCAGCGGGTGTGAGGACGAGCGAGTCGAGCGGCTGGGCCTTGCCCGAGCCCACCTCTCCTTGCAGCAGCCGGTGCATCGGGTGGTCCGTGGCGAGGTCGTCGAAGATCTCCTTGGACACCTTCTGCTGGCCGTCGGTGAGCGTGAAGGGCAGGCGGTCGTCGAAGGCGGTCAGGAGGCCGTCCGGGGCCGGTTTCCGCGGTACCGCGGGGAGTTGGGAGTCCGCGTGCCGGCGGCGGGCCAGGGCGACCTGGAGGACGAAGGCCTCGTCCCACTTGAGGCGGGAGCGGGCGTCCTCGATGTCGGCCTTGGTGTGCGGGCGGTGGATCTTGAGGAGGGCCTCGGGGAGCTCGACCAGGCCCCGGCCCTCGCGGAGGGAGGCGGGGAGGGGGTCGAGGGCGTCCTGGGCGCTGGGCAGCACCGTCTGGATCGCCTTGCCGATCTTCCAGGACTCCAGCTTGGCGGTGGCGGGGTAGATCGGGATGAGGGCGCCGGCCCAGGTCTCGACCGTCTCCTCCGCGTCGCCTCGCAGCAACTCGTAGGCAGGATGGGCCAGTTGAAGGCGGCGGTTGAAGAGGGAGACCTTGCCCGCGAACATCGCGCGGGTGCCCGGCAGGAGGTCCTTGTGGGGCTTGTGGACGCCGTTGCCGAAGAAGACCAGTTGGAGGCGGCCGCTGCCGTCGGTGATGGTGACCTCCAGCCGCTGGCCCTTGCCCCGGGGTGCCTTGGCGGAGGCGAAGGTGTGCAGGCGGGCGTCGGCGACCTGGGCGACCACCGTGACGTGCTCGTCCATCGGGAGGTCGGCCAGGTGGGTGAGCTGGCCGCGCTCCTCGTATCTGCGCGGATAGTGGTGCAGGAGGTCGCCGACGGTGTGCAGGCCGAGGTGCTCGGCCATCACCTTCGCGGTGGCGGGTCCGAGCACCGCCTTCAGCGGTTGTTCCAGTGGTCCTTGCGATGCGAGCACGAGATCCATTGCACACCACCCCACTGACATTGCCGTATACGTCTGAGGAAACCCCTGGTCAGACGGCTGGTTGGGCCGTAGGATGACGCGCTCCCGGCCCCTGCCATCCGCGGTCACCGCCTCACCGGGACCGCCCGACCCCGCGCCGTCGCCCGTCCCCCCATCGGCGCTGCTGCGATGGACTCCCAGACCTCATCGTCATCCCAGGCATCCCCGTCACCCCATACCTTCCAGGTCGACCTGCGTGGTCTGGTGGACCTGCTCTCCCATCACCTCTACTCCAGCCCCAAGGTCTACCTGCGCGAACTGCTGCAGAACGCGGTGGACGCGATCACCGCCCGGCGGGCCGAGCAGCCCGACGCCCCGGCGCGGGTGCGGCTGTACGCCGACGGCGGGTCCCTGCGTGTCGAGGACTCCGGGGTCGGTCTCACCGAGGCGGACGTGCACACCCTGCTGGCCACGATCGGGCGCAGTTCCAAGCGGGCCGACGGACTGGCGGAGGTCCGCTCGGACTTCCTCGGGCAGTTCGGTATCGGGCTGCTGGCCTGTTTCGTGGTGGCCGAGCGGATCCGCGTGGTCAGCCGCAGCGCCCGTACGCCCCAGGCGCCGCCCGTGGAGTGGACGGCGAGCGACGACGGTTCGTACACCGTGCGGACGCTGCCCGACGACGCGCGTCCCGAGCCGGGCACCACCGTGCACCTGGTGGCGCGGGCCGGGGCCGGCGAGTGGCTGGCCGAGGAGCGCGTCCTGGCGCTGGCCCGCGACTTCGGGGTGCTGCTGCCGTACGACGTGCGGGTGGGCGAGGAGGCGGTCACCGATCTGCCCGCGCCCTGGGACCGGGCCTATCCGAGCCCCGCCAACCGCCGGGTGGCGCTGGCCCGGCACTGTCACGACCTGTTCGGGTTCACCCCGCTGGACGCGATCGACCTGGACGTGCCGCTCGCCGGGATCCGCGGGGTGGCGTACGTCCTGCCGTCGGCGGTCAGTCCGGCGCAGCGGGCGAGTCACCGGGTGCACCTGAAGGGCATGCTGCTGACCGAGCGGGGCGAACAGCTGCTGCCCGACTGGGCGTTCTTCGTGCGCTGCGTCCTGGACACCGACAGCCTGCGGCCCACCGCGTCCCGTGAGTCGCTGTACGAGGACGAGACGCTGGCCGCCGTACGGGAGGCGCTCGGCGAGCGGATCCGGGCGTGGCTGACGGGCCTGGCGGCCGGTGATCCGGAGCGGCTGGCGGCCTTCCTGAACGTGCACCACCTGGGCGTGAAGTCGCTGGCGCGGCACGACCGGGAGATGCTGCGCACGATGCTGCCGTGGCTCCCCTTCGAGACGACCGACGGGCAGCTGTCCCTGGAGGAGTTCGCGCAGCGGCACCCGGTGGTGCACTTCACGCGGACCGTCGAGGAGTACCGCCAGGTCGCGCCGATCGCGTCCGCGCAGGGCGTCGGGGTGGTCAACGGCGGTTACACCTACGACAGCGAACTGGTCGAGGCGCTGCCCTCGGTGCGCCCGGGGACGGTCGTGGCGGAGCTGGACGCCGACACCGTCACCGCGCACCTGGACGCGGTCGACCCGGCCGAGGAGCTGGCCCTGTCGGCCTTCCTGGCCGTCGCGCGGGCCAAGCTCGACCCGCTGGGCTGTGACGTGGTGCTGCGCGCCTTCCACCCGCTGTCGGTGCCCGCGCTGCACCTGGACGACCGGGCGGCGCGGCACGAGCAGGCCCGTGCCGAGGCCGAGGAGCAAGCAGACGACCTGTGGGCGGGCATCCTGGGCTCGCTGCGCGGCAGCGCACCCCGCGCGCGTCTGGTGCTCAACCATCTCAACCCGCTGATCCGGCGCATCAGTTCACTGCGCGAACCGGACCTCGTCGGCACCGCCACGGAGTCCCTCTACGGGCAGGCGCTGCTGATGGCGCAGCGCCCCCTCAGGCCGGCCGACTCGGCGCTGCTGAACCGGGCGTTCATCGGCCTGCTGGAATGGGCCACGCACAGCGAGGACGGGCGGCGATGAGCTCGATCACGGACTTCGACTCCCTCCGCGAGGCGATGGCGGAGAACTCCGAGCGGCCGGAGGGTCCCGCCCGCAACGCGCGCGCGGAGCAGCTGCTCGCCGAGGCGGAGCGGCTGAACATCCCGCTCGCCGTGATCGAGGCGCTCGGGCACCAGCTGAAGGTCTACAACTACAGCTCCGAGAAGGACAAGATGTTCGTCCCCTTCGCGCGTCTGCTGCGCATGTGGGACGAGCGGCCGGAGGACTTCGACGCGTACGAGACGCACTCGCTGCACTGGGTCTTCAAGTGGATGTCCTCGGGCATGCTCGACCAGCCGCACATCCCGCTCGCCTCGGTCGAGAAGTGGCTCGGCGAGATGGAGCACCGCTACCGGCTGGCCGGGCACTCCGAACGGGCCGTGCGCAGCGCGGAGTTCAGCGTGGCCGCGCATGTCGGGGACATGGTGCGGGCCGAGCGGGCGTACGCCGCGTGGCTGGCCGCCGACCGGGACGCCATGGCCGACTGCCGCGCCTGCGAACTGCACGGGCAGGGCTGCTGGCAGGTGGAGCGCGGCCGGGACGCGGAGGCGCTGCGGCTGTGGGCGCCGGTCCTGGAGGGCGAGTTCACCTGCGCGCACGAGCCGCACACGGTGCTCGCGTCCTCCCTGGCGCCCCTGCTGCGGCTGGGCCGTGTGGACGAGGCGCGCGCCCACCATCTGCGCGGCCTCCGGCTCGTGCGGGCCATGGAGAGCATGCGCGGCGCCTACGCGGACCACGTCGAGTTCTGCGCGCTGACCGGCAACGAGGCACGCGGCCTCGAACTCCTCGCCGAGCGGCCGGCGTACTTCACGGACGACGGGCAGCCGCGCAGCAGGCTGGACTTCCTGGCCGTGGTGACCCTGCTGATGGACCGGCTGGCCGAGCTCGGTCTCGGCGACCGGCGGGTGCCCGGACCTCCCGACCGGGAGTGGACCGCGCGGGAACTCGCCGCCCACGCGCGTGGGGAGGCCCTCGCCCTCGCCGCCCGTTTCGACGACCGCAACGGCACCCCGCACGTCGGCGAGTGTGCACGCGCGCGTATGGCGCAGCGCCCCCTGGTCGAACGGCTGCCCCTGGGCGTGCGTACGGTCCGCGCGGCCCCCTCGGTGGTGCCGCCGGCGGCGCCCGTGCCCTCCGCGGAGCCCGACCTGCCCGCCCTGATCGCCGAGGCCAGGCGCCTGTCGGAGGCCCTCCGGCCGCACGCCGTGGAGGCCTGGGCCGCGGTGGCGCGGGCGGCGGAGGGCGTCGAGCTGGACGCCCGCGACCGGGCCGAGATCGCCGAGCACGAGGCGATGGACCGCGGCCCCGAGGGCATCCCGCTCTTCGAGCACGCGGCCGAGCTCTACGCCGCGGCCGGCGACCCCGGCGAGGCCCTGGCGGCCCGCACCCGCGCGGCCTACGTCGACGCTCTCACGGGCCACGTCGAGGAGGCCCTCGCGGCCGTCTCCGGCCCCTACGACGAGATCCTCGCCCTCTACGCCGAGGACGGCACCGGCGTACTCCAGACCGCCGCTGTGCTGATGGGCCGGGCCCGGGTGCTGATGCGGCGGGTGCAGCAGGTGGTGGAGCAGAGCGCCCCCTCGACCGGCCCCGCGCCCACCCTGAGCGGAGTCCTCGCCGACGCCGAGGTCGCCGCCCGGGAAGTGCTCGCCCTGGTGGAGGGACACACCGGGGACGACGTACGGCTGGCCGCGCGGGCCGCCGAGGCGCAGGCCATGCTGGCCGAGCTGGCGGCGCAGGGCGGCGACCTGGAGGTGGCCGCGGAGCTGTACGCGCGCGCGGCGGCCGCGTTCGTCGCCGCGGGACTGCCGTGGTTCGCGGTGGAGTACGAGGCCCGGCTGGCCGGGCTGGCGCACCACCTCGGCGACCTCGCCGGGACGGAGCGGGCGCTGCGGGCCGCCCTGGAGCACGGCGGGGCGGAGCTGGAGGCCACGGGACGGGCGCAGCTGCATCTCCAGCTCGCCGAGGTCGTCGGCGGCCGGGGAGGCGCCGAGGAGGCCGCCCAGCACGCCCTGGAGGCGGCGCACTGGGCCGACGAGGCCGGGGAGGGTCCGACGTTCGGCGCCTTCGCCCGGCACCAGCTCGGCGGGTTCCTGCTGCGGCGGGGCCGGTGGGCCGAGGCCGCGGAGGTGCTGGAGTCGGCGCTGCCCGACCTGCGCGCCGAGACCCACGGCGACGGCGCGGTCGTACAGGCCCTGTGGTGGCTCGGTGACTGCCTGGGCGAGCTCGGCGATCACCGCGAGGCGGCACAGCGGCGGCTCCAGGCGGCCGAGATCGCCCGGCACTGGCCCGAGCAGCAGGACCACGCCACGCTCGCCCACCTCGCCGCCGAGTCCCTCGGTCAGGCGGGTCTCGCGGACGAGGCGGACCGCGCCTACGCGCGCGCCGGTGACCTGTGGCGCTCGCTCGGCGACGTCCACGGCCTGGTCCGCGCCCTGCGCGCCCGCGCCTGGCTCGCCCTGCGCACGGAGAACGGCTCCGGCACGGCCCGGGAACTGATGGCGAGCGCGGTCCGGGCGTGCGAGGCCGCGTTGGGCTCGACCGCCGTCACCGCGGAGCCCGGCGCCGCGGTCCCGGACGACGAGGAGGCCACGGCCGCCGAGGCCGCGCGGCTGCGGCTCGTGGCCGAACTGGGCCACACCCGCCGCCAGTTCGGCGACCTGCTCGCCCGTTCCGCCGCCGAGGACACCGAGGCCGCCGAAGACGCCGACGACACCGAGGACGACTCGATCCGGGCCGTCCTGGAGGAGGCCCTGTCCCAGATGACGGAGGCGATCGTGGTCTTCGCCTCGCTCGGCGCCGACGCCCTGCACAGCCGCACCGGCGCCGAACTCGCCGCGGGCTGGCTGGAGGCCGATTTGGGCCGCCCCTCCCGGGCACTGGCACGCGCGCGTGCGGTGCGAGCGGCGTACGAGGGTGCCGCGGACGACGACACCGCGTCGGCCCGGCGAGCCGAGGCGGAACAGATGCTCCGGCTCGCGGAGGACCAGGGCGCGTAGGGGAGGCGTCTCCTACTCGACCCCGATGAGCAGCAGCGCCCCTTGCCGACCCCCCCGGTACACCACCGTGTCGACGGCGAGGTAGGCCTCCCGCACCCGCGCCTCGAGGCGCTCGGCGACGGAGTCCGGCGCCTCGTCGCCCAGGACGAGCGTGACGAGTTCGCCGCCGGCCGAGAGCATGCGGTCCAGGACGGTCTGGGCGGTGGCGGTGACGTCCGTGCCGATCACGGCCACGTCGCCCTCGATCAGCCCGAGGACGTCCCCGGCCTGGCAGATGCCGGCCATGGTCCAGGACTGGCGTTCGGCGACGACGACCTCGGCGTACCGGGTGGCGCCCGCGGCCGAGGTCATCGTCACGACGTCCTCGTCGAAGCGGCGCTCCGGCTCGTGCACGGCGAGCGCGGCGATCCCCTGGACCGCGGAGCGCGTCGGGATCAGGGCCACCCGGATGCCCTCCGTGCGGGCCTGCTCGGCCGCCGCGGCCGCGGTGTGGCGCAGCTCCGCGTCGTTGGGCAGCAGCACCACCTCGCGCGCGTGGGCCCGCCGTACGGCCTGGACGAGCTCTCCGCTCGCGGGCGGCTCCCCGGGGCGCGCGAGCACGGTGGTCGCGCCCGCCTCGGTGTAGAGCCCGGCCAGACCCTCGCCGGGCACGACGGCCACGACGGCGCGCTGGGCCCGTTCCCGGACCGGCCGTTCGGCACCGGTGGTGTGCACGTCGCCGAGCCCGAAGTGCGTGATCCGGATCCGGTACGGCCGCCCGGCCTCGACGCCCGCCTCCACGGCGGCGCCCGCGTCGTCGACGTGCACATGGACGTTCCACAGGCCGTCGCCGCCGACCACGACGAGAGAGTCCCCGAGGGCGTCGAGCCGGTCCCGCAGCCGGTCCACGGCCGTGTCCTCGGCCTCCAGCAGGTAGATCACCTCGAAGGCGGGCCCGCCGGTCTCCGGGGCATCGGCGCACTCGTCGAGCGGGGTCCCGGCGGTTTCCGAGGCCGGTGCCTCCGCCACGCGCGCGTGTGCCGTGTCCGCTACGCGCGCGTGTGCCGTGTCCGCCACCACGGGGACTCCCCCGGGCGCCTCCCCCGTGAACGTCTCCACCAGCGCCGCCAGCACCGCCACCAGCCCCCGCCCGCCGGCGTCCACCACTCCCGCCCGCTCCAGAACGGCCAGCTGGCCCGGTGTCGCGGCCAGCGCGGCCCGCGCCCCGTCGTAGGCCGCCCGTGCGACCGTCCCGCAGTCGCCCTCCGCTTCCCCGGCCGCGTCGGCGGCGGCCGCGGCGACGGTGAGGACCGTGCCCTCGACGGGGCGGGCCACGGCCTGCCGGGCGGAGTCGGCCGCGTGCCTCAGGGCGAGCCGCAGGCCCTCGCCGTCCGTGTGAACCGTCTCACTGTCGTCGGCCAGCACCTGGGCCATGCCGCGCAGCAGCTGGGCGAGGATCGTGCCCGAGTTGCCCCGGGCGCCTATGAGGGCTCCGTGCGCCATCGCGCGGGTGGCGTCGGCGAGGGTCGGTTTCCCCGGGCCGCCGGTGCCGTGCGCCTCGAACACGGCCTCCACGGCGGTCACCGCCGACTCCACGGTGAGATACAGGTTCGTGCCGGTGTCGCCGTCGGCCACGGGATAGACGTTGATCGCGTCGATCTCCTCGCGCGCTCGCCCGAGCGCGGCCAGCGCGAGACCGCACCAGGTACGCACCGCGAGAGCATCGAGGAATGTCTGCGGCACCTGCGCCACCTGCGCCTCCCAGCTGCTGGACGTGGGAGGCAGCGTAGACCTCGGGCCCCTGTCGGCCGGAAGAGGGCCGGGGGCAGGCCCCTGAGCAGCCATGGTAGTTTCGTTCCACAGGCGCAGTCGTTGTATGCTGCTCCGGTTGCCCGATCCGATCGGGCCAAATCCCCTGGCAACGCCACTCAGATCTCTGATCCTGCGATCTCGATCCCGGCCTGCCGGGATCCACCGTAAGTGCATCTGAAGTCTTTGGAGTGACCCGTGGCTGCCAACTGCGACGTCTGCGGCAAGGGGCCGGGCTTCGGCAACAACATCTCGCACTCGCACCGCCGTACGTCCCGTCGCTGGAACCCGAACATCCAGCGCGTCCGTACCGTGGTCGGCGGGACGCCGAAGCGCGTGAACGCTTGCACCTCGTGCATCAAGGCCGGCAAGGTCTCGCGCTGACGCACAGCTAAGCGCGCGGCCACCGCTGGTTCGCTGCACTGAGCCGGTCCACCGAAAGGTGGACCGGCTTTTTGCCGTGCCTACGGACGTGCCGCCTACGGACGCATGCCGCCACCGCCGTGTCTACGACCGCTGCCGCCACCCGTGATCCACCGGCCCGATCCCCCCGCCGAGCGCGAACCCGGCTCTGATCGCCCCGGTGACGTATTCCTTGGCCGCCGCCACCGCCTCCGGCACGGACCGCCCCCGGGCCAGGTACGAGGCGATGGCCGAGGCGAGCGTGCAGCCCGTGCCGTGGGTGTGCCGGTTGTCGTACCGGGGCGCGCGCAGCCAGTGCTCCTCGGAGCCGTCGGTGAGCAGGTCCACCGCGTCACCGGCGAGATGGCCGCCCTTGATCAGCGCCCACGTCGGTCCGTACGCCAGCAGGGCCTCGGCGGCCTCCCGCATCCCGGATTCCGAGTCGACCCGGACACCGGTGAGTTGCGCGACCTCGTCGAGGTTCGGCGTCGCGACGGTGGCCACGGGCAGCAGGGCCGTCCGTACGGAGTCCAGCGCGGACGCGGCCAGCAGCGGATCCCCGTGCTTGGAGACCCCGACCGGGTCGATCACCGTCGGCACGTCCGTGCCGCCGATCAACTCGGCCACCGCCTCGACCAGTTCGGCCGAGGCCAGCATCCCGGTCTTGATCGCCTGTACGCCGATGTCGTCCACGACACTGCGGTACTGGGCCCGCACGGCCTCCACGGGCAGTTCCCAAGCCCCCTGCACCCCGAGGGAGTTCTGCGCGGTGACCGCCGTGACGACACTCATGCCGTGCACGCCGAGCGCGAGCATCGTCTTCAGGTCGGCCTGGATGCCCGCGCCCCCGCCGGAGTCGGAGCCCGCCACCGTGAGGACACGAGGGATCATGACTCGATGTCCCCGCCGAAGTGGTCCCAGCCGCCCTTGTCGGTCCACGGCGCCCCGTCGACCGTCACCTGGGGCAGCGCCGAGGGGTTGAGCACCTCGCCGATCACCTTCCAGCGGGCGGGCAGCTTCACGTCCGGCGGGAAGGTCGCCACGATCGCGTGGTCCTCTCCCCCGGTGAGCACCCACTGCATGGGGTCGACACCGACGGCCTGCCCGATGTCGTACATCTGGGAGGGGATGTCGATCGCGCCGGAGCGGACGTCGATCCTGACCTTGCTGGCCTCCGCGATGTGCCCGAGGTCGGCGATCAGGCCGTCGCTCACGTCGCACATCGCCGTCGCCCCGAGCCCGGCGGCGGCCGGTCCCGCGTGGTACGGCGGCTCCGGGCGCCGGTGCGCCTCCACGAAGGCGCGCGGGGAGCGGAAGCCGCGGGAGAGGACCGCGTAGCCGGCCGCGGACCAGCCCAGCCAGCCCGTCACCGCGACGAGGTCACCGGGCTGCGCGCCCCCGCGCGTGACGGGCTCCTGGTTGCGCAGATCACCGAGCGCGGTGATCGACACCATGATCGTGTCGCCGCGTACGACGTCACCGCCGACCACGGACGCGCCCGCGACCTGGCACTCGTCGCGCAGGCCGTCCATCATCTCGGTCGGCCAGGTCACCGGGAGTTCGGCCGGGACGACCAGGCCGAGCAGCAGCGCGGTCGGCACGGCGCCCATGGCGGCGATGTCCGCGAGGTTCTGTGCGGCCGCCTTGCGTCCGACGTCGTAGGCGGTGGACCAGTCGCGGCGGAAGTGCCGTCCCTCGATGAGGATGTCGGTGCTGGCCACGACCCTGCGGTCGGGAGCGGCGACCACCGCGGCGTCGTCGCCGGGGCCGACCCGGACCGCCGGGGTGGTGGTGAGACGGGAGGTGAGCTCCCTGATGAGCCCGAACTCCCCCAGCTCACCAACAGTGCCCTTCATTGCCCTTACGCCCCTTCTGTCCCTGTCCGTGCCCGGTCGCGCGTCACCAGTGTCCTCGATACGGTCGAGGTGGCCGTCAACTTCTGTCGTGCCTGCACCCCGGCGCGCGTACCCCGGCCCCCGCAGGTCTCCCCCTGGCGAGCGGCGACGCGATACCGTGGCGTTCCTTTTCCCCACATGATCCTCGTGGCCGCCCTGGAGGTTCCGTGGTACAGGCGTACATCCTGATCCAGACGGAGGTCGGCAAAGCGTCGACCGTCGCCGAGACGATCAGCAAGATTCCTGGGGTGCTCCAGGCCGAGGACGTGACAGGACCCTATGACGTGATCGTGCGTGCCCAGGCCGACACCGTGGACGACCTCGGCCGCATGGTGGTCGCGAAGGTCCAGCAAGTGGACGGCATCACGCGCACCCTGACCTGCCCGGTCGTTCATCTGTAGCCCCGTCTACCCTTTGGCCGGTGAACTTCTTCCGCCACCGACTCCGCATCCTGATCGGGCCGCCCGCGCTCGTCGTGCTGATCACGACCGCGGGCTGCTCATCAGCAGACGACAACCAGTCGGCGGCGGTTCCCAGTCCGGTGGCCAGGACGGCCGCACTGTGCCGGGATCTGGACAAGGTACTGCCGTCGGAGGTGGACGGTGAGAGCCGCCACGATCCCGAGCCCGCCTCCGCGCTGACCGCGGGCTGGGGAGGCCCCGAGATCATACTGCGCTGCGGTGTCCCCCAGCCGCCGAAGATGGTCGACCCGAAGGTCGCGGAAGGCGGGGACCCGGACGCGGTGGCAGGCGGGGTGAACGGCGTCGACTGGCTGATGGAGAAGCAGGACGACGGTTCGTACCGCTTCACCACCGCCAATCGTGAGGCCTACGTCGAGGTGACCGTGCCGAAGGGGCGGGACACCTCGGGGGTGCTGATCGACCTGGCGGCGGCCGTGAAGAAGGCGATACCCAAGGGTGTCGCCCCCCGTGGCCCCCAGGTCAGCGCAAGCCCGTAGACCTGCAGGTCAGCGCAAGCCCGTAGACCTGCGCAGGGCCGCCTGGATCAGCAGGTCGACCAGCTCCGGGTAGCCGATCCCGCTCTCCTGCCACATCTGCGGGTACATCGAGATGGGCGTGAAGCCGGGCATCGTGTTGATCTCGTTGATCACGAACTCGCCGTCCTCGGTGAGGAAGAAGTCCGCGCGGACCAGGCCCTCGCAGGAGGCCGCCTCGAAGGCGTCCACCGCGAGCCGCCGCACCTCGGCCGTCTCCTCGGGTGTGAGCGGGGCCGGGACGATGCCGGGCGTGGAGTCGATGTACTTCGCGTCGAAGTCGTAGTAGGCGTGCGCCTGCGGCGGGGGGATCTCCGCGGGGACGGAGGCCCGGGGGCCGTCCTCGAACTCCAGGACCCCGCACTCGATCTCGCGGCCCCGCAGCGCGGCCTCCACGAGGATCTTGGGGTCGTGCCGCCGCGCCTCGGCGATCGCCTCGTCCAGCCCGGACAGGTCGTCGATCTTGGTGATGCCGATCGAGGAACCCGCGCGCGCGGGCTTCACGAACAGCGGCCAGCCGTGGTCGCCGGCGAGGTCGATGATCTTCTTGCGGGCGGCGGACTCGTCCCGCTCCCACTCGCGCGGCCGGATCACCACGTAGGGGCCCACCTTGAGCCCGAAGGAGGTGAACACCCGCTTCATGTACTCCTTGTCCTGGCCGACGGCCGAGGCGAGCACCCCGGACCCCACGTACGGCACTCCGGAGAGCTCCAGCATGCCCTGGAGGGTGCCGTCCTCGCCGTAGGGGCCGTGCAGCACCGGGAAGACGACGTCGATCTCGCCGAGCGCCTTGGGCACCGATCCCGGTTCGCTGTAGACGACTTCACGGTTGGCGGGGTCGACCGGGAGCACCACGGCACCCTCGCCGGAGTCGGAGAGCTGCGCCACGTCGGGCGTACGGCGGTCGGTGATCGCCATGCGCTCCGGTTCGTCGGCGGTGAGCACCCACCGGCCCTCGCGGGTGATGCCGATCGGCAGGACGTCGTACTTGGTCCGGTCGATGGCCTTGAGGACGGCGCCCGCGGTGACGGCGGAGATCCCGTGTTCGGAGCTGCGCCCGCCGAACACGACGGCCACGCGCGGCTTGCGAGGCGGCTGCTCAGGGCTCTGGGAGAGGTTCTCGGTGCTCATATCGCGTTGAGAGTACCCGTTGGTAGTGCGCTGATACAGCGTGCGCCCCGCGCCGCGAGAACGGCGTCGCTCAGCGTCGTTCCGGCTTCGCGCTGCGCGACATCAGCTCCTTGACGGCGACCACCGGCGGCTTGCCCTCGTGCACGATGGCGACGACCGTCTCGGTGATCGGCATGTCGACGCCGTGCCTGCGCGCCAGATCCAGCACGGACTCACAGGACTTGACGCCCTCGGCGGTCTGCTTGGTGACCGCGATGGTCTCCTGGAGGGTCATGCCCCTGCCGAGGTTGGTGCCGAAGGTGTGGTTGCGGGACAGCGGCGAGGAACAGGTCGCCACCAGATCGCCGAGACCGGCGAGTCCGGAGAACGTCAGCGGGTCGGCACCCATCGCGAGCCCGAGCCGGGTCGTCTCGGCGAGACCGCGGGTGATGAGCGAGCCCTTGGCGTTGTCGCCGAGCCCCATGCCGTCCGCGATGCCGACGGCGAGACCGATGACGTTCTTGACCGCGCCGCCGAGTTCGCAGCCCACCACGTCGGTGTTGGTGTACGGGCGGAAGTAGGGCGTGTGGCAGGCCGCCTGGAGCCGCTGGGCGACCGCTTCGTCGGTGCAGGCGACCACTGCGGCGGCCGGCATCCGCGCGGCGATCTCCCGCGCGAGGTTGGGTCCGGTGACCACGGCGATCCGGTGCGGACCGACCTTGGCGACGTCCTCGACGACCTCGCTCATCCGCATGGCGGAACCGAGTTCGACGCCCTTCATGAGCGAGACGAGGACCGTCTGGGGAGCGAGCAGGGGCACCCACTCGGCGAGGTTGCCGCGCAGTGTCTGCGACGGCACCGCGAGCACGGTGAAGTCGGCGTCGCGCGCCGCCTCGGCGGCGTCCGTCGTCGCCCGCAGGTTCTCGGGGAGTTCGACCCCGGGAAGGTAGTCGGGGTTGGTACGCGTGGAGTTGACCGCCTCGGCGAGTTCCGCGCGGCGCCCCCACAGGGTCACCTCGCACCCCGCGTCGGCGAGCACCATGCCGAAGGCGGTGCCCCACGATCCGGTGCCGAAGACCGCCGCCTTGACCGGCTTGCTCACGTGCCCTGCCCTTCTGCCTGCTTGCCTTTGCTCTGTGCCCGTGTCCGGCGTCGCTGCTCGATCCGCTCCCGGCGCGGGTCGTAGGGCGTCGCGGGTGCCTTCTCGCCGCGGATCTGCTCCAGCTGGGCGGTGATGGCGGCCATGATGACCTCGGTCGCCTCCTTCAGGAGCTCCGGGGTCATCTCCTTGTCGTAGAACCGCGACAGGTCCACCGGCGGGCCCGCGAGCACATGGTGGGTCTTGCGGGGCAGCAGGTCGGGCTTCCTGGCGTACGGCGGCAGCACCTTGTTGGCGCCCCACTGGGCCACCGGGACGACCGGGCACCTGGTCTCCAGGGCGACCCGCGCGGCGCCGGTCTTGCCGGTCATGGGCCAGCCGTCGGGGTCGCGGGTGAGGGTGCCCTCGGGGTAGAAGGCGACGCACTCTCCGCGCTCCACGGCGGCGATAGCGGCCCGGAAGGCGCTCAGGGCGTCGGTGCTCTCGCGGTAGACGGGGATCTGTCCGGTGCCGCGCATCGCGGCGGCGACGAATCCCTTCTTGAAAAGACCGCTCTTCGCCAGGAATCGCGGAACGCGGCCGGTGTTGTACTGAAAGTGGGCGTAGGCGAAGGGATCGATGTGCGAATTGTGGTTCACCACGGTGATAAATCCGCCCTCGGCCGGAATGTTCTCCATTCCGCGCCAGTCCCGCTTGATCAGAACCACCAGCGGCGGTTTGCAGATCACCGCTGCGAAGCGGTACCAGAAGCCGATTCTGCGGCGGGGCACGCGGACACCTTCCTCTAGGGCCAGGGGGCCGCACAAGTGTCGCCCCAGGCCGCCGGTCTGTCGAGAACACCGTACGCCTCGCCCTCGCGACGGACAGATGCCCCGGTGACGGCTGAGTAACAATGGCCGCGACTAGAGAGAGACGGAAACGCTCGTGCAGTGGACCTTGGTCATACCCCTGAAGCCCTTGGCGCGGGCGAAGAGCAGGCTCGCGGACACCGCCGACGACGGGGTGCGCCCCGGCCTGGCTCTCGCCTTCGCACAGGACACCGTGACAGCCGCGCTGGCCTGCCCGTCGGTCAAGGATGTGGCAGTCGTCACGGACGATCTCCTTGCCGGGCGGGAACTGGCCGCGCTCGGCGCGCGCATCGTCACCGACGAACCCCGGGGCGGCCTCAATCCGGCCCTGGCCCACGCGGCCGCCGCCGTAAGGGAAACCCGCCCCGACAGCGCCGTGGCGGCCCTCAACGCCGACCTTCCGGCACTGCGCCCCCTGGAACTGGCCCGGGTCCTGGACGCCGCCGCGGAATTCCCCCGCGCTTTTCTCCCGGACGCCGCCGCAATAGGAACCACCCTGTTGGCCGCCGGAGAGGGCCAACAATTGCACCCCGCCTTCGGCACGGATTCCCGAGCCCGCCACCGAGCCGGCGGCGCCGTGGAACTCACCCTCACCGCGGTCGACTCGGTCCGCCAGGACGTCGACACGGGCGCGGACCTAAGAGCGGCACTGGCCCTGGGGCTGGGCCCACGCACGGCAGCAGCAGCGGCCCGCCTCTTGATCCCGGGCTCCTGAAGCGCCCCTTTAGGGGCGCGGGGAACTGCGCGACCAGCCACATCCAGGCCGCACCCCGGAGACGAACCATTCGAGGCACTACCCTGCCGCCATGCAGGCCACCGCGTACACATACGACCCCGACACCCACACCGGCCAGGTACTCCTCGACGACGGCACCCCCATGCCCTTCGACGCCCCTGCCTTCGAGGCCGGCGGCCTACGCCTACTCCGCCCCGGCCAACGGGTCCGTATCGAGATGGAGGGGACCAAAGTCACCCTCGTGACGCTCCAGACCTTCTGAGCGCGTCGCAGACACGCCGCGGGCCGGACTCCGACAGGGAGTCCGGCCCGGCGCGTGAGTGCCCCTGTGCCCTTACCGCTTGCGGGCCGTGGCCTTCTTGGCGGTGGTCGTGCGAGCCGTCGACTTCTTGGCGGGCGCCTTCTTGGCGGTCGCCTTCTTCGCCGGGGCCTTCTTGGCCGTCGCCTTCTTCGCGGTGGTCTTCTTCGCCGCGGTCGACTTGGAGGCGGCCGCGGTCGTCGCCTTCTTGGCGGGCGCCTTCTTCGCCGTGGTCTTCTTGGCGGTGGCCGTGGTCTTCTTGGCCGTCGTCTTCTTCGCGGTGGTCTTCTTCGCCGCGGCCGTCGCCCGCTTCGCCGGGGCCGCCTTCTTGGCCGCCGCCTTCTTGACCGTGGCCGAAGCCCCGCCGGACAGGCTGCCCTTGGGCGCCTTCTTGACCGCCACGTCGTTCTTCGGGAGCTTCTTCGAGCCGCTCACCAGGTCCTTGAAGCCCTGGCCCGCGCGGAAGCGCGGAACGGAGGTCTTCTTGACCCGAACCCGCTCGCCCGTCTGGGGGTTGCGGGCGTAGCGGGCGGGACGGTCGACCTTCTCGAACGAACCGAACCCGGTGACCGAGACCCGGTCCCCCGCCACGGTCGCGCGGACGATCGCGTCCAGGACCGCGTCGACAGCCTCGGCGGCCTGCTGACGGCCGCCCAGCTTGTCGGCAATCGCTTCTACGAGCTGCGCCTTGTTCACGTCTTCCCCTTCGGAGACATCGCCAGAACGAAAGTGTTCAAGCTTTTTCGCACGTTAGGCAGATATATACCGCAAATCAAACACGAAACGGGCTTATCACCCTTGTGCCGCAACGGACTCGGTCGTCTTGGACTTGTTCAGCGTTCCTCTTCGGGGAATCGACCCTCGTCCAGGTCCGCCGTGAACGCCTCCAGACGCCTTGCCGCGTCGGCGAGATCGTGCTTGGCCGCGGCCGTAATGACCAGCAGCTTCCGGGCCAGCGCCATCCGTACGCCCTCCGGGACTTGCAGTGCGCGCACCCTTGTGTGCGCTTCCTTGAGTTGGTCCGCGACTGCCGCATAGAGCTGGAGTTGGCCGTCGTGTTCCATGCACAGATTGTGCCATCTGGGGCGAGTTGTCGCCTGCCAGGGGTGCAACTGCCACCTCAAACGGCCTTCCGGGCGCATGCGGAAGCCACGGTCCCAAGGGACGCGTACCCCGACAACAACCGTCGTAACGTGGGAAGTTGGGAGGCCGTCGAGCCGGGCGCAGGGCCGATCGGGTGCAGACACAGCCGTACCCCCGATCGGGCTGATCGGGGGTACGGCGGGGGTGTCGCGGTGGCCGAAACTCGACCTGTTCAGTTGCTCCGGGCGAAGACTTCGGTCAGAAGTCGAGCACTCCGGGTCAGACCGGGAGCGTCCGCGGCTTGTACGAGGGCCGCTTGGCCTCGTAGGCGGCGATGTCGGCCTCGTTCTGGAGGGTGATGGAGATGTCGTCCAGCCCGTTCAGCAGCCGCCAACGGGCGTTCTCGTCGAGTTCGAAGGCGGCGGTGATGCCCTCGGCGCGCACCTCGCGGGCCTGGAGGTCGACCGTGATCTCGGCCGTGGGGTCCTGCTCCGTGAGCTCCTGGAGCGCGTCCACGATCTTCTGCTCCAGAACCACCGTGAGCAGGCCGTTCTTGAGCGAGTTACCGCGGAAGATGTCGGCGAAGCGGGAGGAGATGACCGCCTTGAAGCCGTAGTTCTGGAGCGCCCAGACGGCGTGTTCGCGGGAGGAGCCGGTGCCGAAGTCGGGGCCGGCGACCAGGACGGTCGCACCCTTGCGCTCGGGCTGGTTGAGGATGAATTTCTCGTCCTTGCGCCAGGCCTCGAACAGCCCGTCCTCGAACCCGTCCCTGGTGACCTTCTTGAGCCAGTGAGCAGGGATGATCTGGTCGGTGTCGACGTTGGAGCGGCGCAGCGGGACGGCCCGGCCGGTGTGCGTGGTGAAAGCTTCCATGACTGATCAGACTCCAGCGGGCGTACGGGTCTCGGCGTCGGACAGGTCGGCCGGGGAGGCCAGGTGGCCCAGCACCGCCGTAGCGGCTGCGACCTGCGGCGACACCAGATGGGTACGGCCGCCCTTGCCCTGCCTGCCCTCGAAGTTGCGGTTGGAGGTGGACGCGGAGCGCTCGCCCGGGGCCAGCTGGTCGGGATTCATGCCCAGACACATCGAGCAGCCCGCGTGCCGCCACTCGGCGCCGGCCTCCTTGAAGACGACGTCCAGGCCCTCGGAGACGGCCTGGAGACCGACCCGCGCGGAGCCCGGGACGACCAGCATCCGTACGCCGTCGGCGACTTTGCGGCCCTTGACGAGCTCGGCGGCGGCGCGCAGGTCCTCGATGCGGCCGTTGGTGCACGAGCCTACGAAGACGGTGTCCACCTTGATGGAGCGCAGCGGCTGTCCGGCCTCCAACCCCATGTATTCCAGGGCCTTTTCGGCGGCGAGGCGCTCCGAAGCGTCTTCGTACGAAGCAGGATCGGGGACGTGGGCCGAAAGCGGCGCGCCCTGGCCCGGGTTGGTGCCCCAGGTGACGAACGGCGCCAGCTCGGCGGCCTCGATGACCACCTCGGCGTCGAACTCGGCGTCGTCGTCCGTCCTGAGCGTCTTCCAGTACGCGACGGCCGCGTCCCAGTCCTCGCCCTTGGGGGCGTGCGGGCGCCCCTCCAGGTAGTCGAAGGTGGTCTGGTCGGGGGCGATCATGCCCGCGCGGGCGCCGGCCTCGATCGACATGTTGCAGATGGTCATGCGGGCCTCCATCGAGAGCTTCTCGATGGCCTCGCCGCGGTACTCCAGGACGTAGCCCTGGCCGCCGCCGGTACCGATCTTGGCGATGATCGTCAGGATCAGGTCCTTGGCGGTGACGCCCTCGGGCAGTTCGCCGTTGACCGTGATGGCCATGGTCTTCGGGCGGACCAGCGGGAGCGTCTGGGTGGCCAGCACGTGCTCGACCTGGGAGGTGCCGATGCCGAACGCCAGACCGCCGAAGGCGCCGTGCGTGGAGGTGTGGGAGTCGCCGCAGACGACCGTCATACCGGGCTGGGTCAGGCCCAGCTGGGGGCCGACGACGTGCACGACGCCCTGCTCGACGTCGCCCAGCGGGTGCAGGCGCACGCCGAAGTCGGCGGCGTTCTTGCGCAGCGTCTCCAGCTGGATGCGCGAGACGGGGTCGGCGATGGGCTTGTCGATGTCGAGGGTGGGGGTGTTGTGGTCCTCGGTCGCGATGGTGAGGTCCAGGCGGCGCACCGTGCGGCCGCTCTTGCGCAGACCGTCGAAGGCCTGCGGGCTGGTCACCTCGTGCAGGAGGTGGAGATCGATGAAGAGGAGGTCGGGCTCGCCCTCGGCGCGCCGGACGACGTGGTCGTCCCAGACCTTCTCCGCGAGTGTCCTACCCATCGCTTTCCCTCCGGCCGGCGAGCGTCCACCGGCCCAACTAGAGATCTTGAGGAGGCGACTGCCCGGGCCCCTGTTCCGGACGACCGCCGCCGGGCCCTTGTCACACGGGCCGCTGTGTCATTCCAGAGTGGCGTGTTCCACGGAAAATTGAACTTGCGTTTCACAGAGTGAGACGCGAGTATCGTTTCATGGACAACAGTAGCGGCGTCGGCGTTCTGGACAAGGCAGCCCTTGTCCTGAGCGCTCTGGAGTCCGGTCCGGCCACCCTCGCGGGTCTGGTCGCGGCGACCGGGCTGGCACGACCCACGGCCCACCGGCTGGCCGTGGCTCTGGAACACCACCGGATGGTGGCGCGTGACATGCAGGGCCGTTTCATTCTCGGCCCCCGCCTGGCGGAACTGGCCGCCGCCGCGGGTGAGGACCGCCTCCTCGCCACCGCAGGCCCGGTGCTCACCCACCTCCGTGACATCACGGGCGAGAGCGCGCAGCTCTACCGCCGCCAGGGCGACATGCGCATCTGCGTGGCCGCGGCGGAGCGCCTGTCCGGCCTGCGGGACACGGTCCCGGTCGGCTCCACGCTCACGATGAAGGCGGGCTCCTCGGCCCAGATCCTCATGGCCTGGGAGGAGCCGGAGCGCCTGCACCGCGGCCTCCAGGGCGCCCGTTTCACGGCCACCGCGCTCTCCGGCGTACGCCGCCGCGGCTGGGCCCAGTCCATCGGCGAGCGCGAGCCGGGCGTCGCGTCCGTCTCCGCGCCCGTGCGCGGGCCCTCCAACCGCGTGGTGGCCGCCGTCTCGGTCTCCGGCCCCATCGAGCGCCTGACCCGCCACCCGGGCCGGATGCACGCCCAGGCGGTCATCGACGCCGCCGCCCGCCTCTCCGAGGCCCTGCGCCGGACGGGCTGACCGCGGGATCCGACGAAGGGCCCGCCTCAACGCCGCGGCAGGGCCCCTCCCGTCGGCCACACCGCCGGTCGACCGAGACCCTCAGCCGAGCCGGAGACGGTCGGCCGCACGGTCACCCCGCCGCCCGACCGGAACGACCCCGGTGGCCTTCCCGAGGCCGAACTCGGGCATGTTCACGTAGATCGACTCGTACGACCCCGCCGGCACGACGTATGTCTCGTGCCAGAAGCCGACCTTGCCCTTCCCCTCGCGCAGCCGCCGGTTGAAGGCGGCCCACGCCGGCCGGTGTTTCCCGTCCGGCGCCGACGCGTAGGCGAGCAGCTTCTCCTTCGAGTCCCAGTACTGCACCACGTACAGCACGCGCGGGAAGCCCAGCAGGAACTGGTACCCGAGCAGTCCGCTGCCCTTCTCCCGCGACAGCTCCGCGATCATCGGGCCCATGGCCCTGGCCACGGGCAGCCAACTGCGCGGTGCGGCGAAGCTGTTGACCCGCATTCCGATCAGGAAGACGACCACCTCCTCCTCGCCCGCCGCCGTCGTGCGTCCTTCGATCGGCCTGCCACTCATCGCGTCCCCCGCTCCCTCACGATCGCGTATTGGATAGTGAAGCTATCCATGCTTGGATAGTGGCACTCCCCAACGGGGAGCGCAAGAGGAAAGAGGGTGCGGGCCGGATGCGACTGGCGGAGCTGAGCACGCGCAGCGGTGTCTCCACGGCGACGATCAAGTACTACCTGCGCGAAGGGCTGCTGCACGCCGGCCGCCGCGTCACGGCCACACAGGCCGAGTACGACGAGGGGCATCTGCGGCGCCTGCGTCTGGTGCGGGCGTTGATCCAGGTGGGAGGCATCCCGGTGGCCTCGGCCCGCGAGGTGCTCGCCGCCCTTCAGGACGGGGACCTCGACCGCAACCAGCGGCTGGGCAGCGCCGTGTGGGCCCTGCCGCACGGGCCGGCTCCGGACGACGACGACCCGGCGACCGAGGTGGGCCGGCGCACCGCCGACGCCCTCCTGGACCGGCTCGACTGGGACTACGGCCCCACGGCCGACGCTCCCGCCGCACCGGCGTACGGGATGCTGGTGACCGCGATCGCCACGCTGTCCCGGCTCGGTTACCCGTGCTCCGTAGAGGACTTGGAGCCGTACGGCCGCGCGATGGAGCGCATGGCCGTCAGTGATCTCGACCTGGTGGAGCGCTACCGGACGCCGGAGGAGCAGGTGGAGGCGGCGGTGGCGCTGACCGTGCTGTACGAGCCGGTGCTGCTGAGCCTGCGCAGGCTGGCCCAGGCGGAGGAGTCACGTCGGCGGTTCGGCGGCAGGTGAGCCGGGGTCCGACCGGGGAAACGCGGAAGGGCCCTCCCGAGGGAGGGCCCTTCCATCACGTACCCCCGACCGGATTCGAACCGGCGCTACCGCCTTGAGAGGGCGGCGTGCTAGGCCGCTACACAACGGGGGCGAGGATCTTGCAAGCGTTTGATGTGCACCGCCGCAGATCCGAGCTGGTCTACCTGGACTCGAACCAAGACTAACTGAACCAGAATCAGTCGTGCTGCCAATTACACCATAGACCAATGTGGTTTAGACCAGTTTGTACCCCCGACCGGATTCGAACCGGCGCTACCGCCTTGAGAGGGCGGCGTGCTAGGCCGCTACACAACGGGGGCCCTAGCGATCCCGAGAAGATCGGAACCAGTACCCCCGACCGGATTCGAACCGGCGCTACTGCCTTGAGAGGGCAGCGTGCTAGGCCGCTACACAACGGGGGCGATGCAGATGAGCTCTGCGAGCTGGCCTACCTGGACTCGAACCAAGACTAACTGAACCAGAATCAGTCGTGCTGCCAATTACACCATAGGCCACTGGAACGCAAGCCCCTGTGGGGATCTTGTTCTAGTTTGCTCCCCCGGGTTCCGGCCTTTCGGCCCGCTCTCCGGCGGCGCAGGAAGAACATTACCCGAAGGTGGACGGGGCTCCAAAACGGGTATCGGCGCCGAGGAGAGCGGGGAGTTCGGCCAGCGAGGCGATCCGGTGCGGGCCCGCGGGCGCGGCGGCGCCGGTGTACACGCCGTCGCGGTCGATCCACACCGAGAGCAGTCCGGCGTCGGCGGCTCCCCGCCCGTCGATCTCCGGGTGGTCGCCGACGTACGCCACCTGGTGCGGATCGAGTTCCAGTGCCTCGCAGGCCGCCAGGAAGGCGCGGGCCTCGGGCTTGGAGACGCCGAGCTCCGCCGCGCACAGGATGGCCTCGAAGCGGCCGTGGACGCCGAGGACGCGCAGCTTGCGGTCCTGGACGTGGATGCTGGAGTTGGACAGCACGGCGTGCCGGTGGCTGGCGGCGAGGGCGTCCAGGACCGGCAGGACGTCCGGGAAGAGGGCCCAGGCCCTCTCGTAGTGCCCGATGTACCGCTCGAACCAGGCGTCGGCCTCTGTGTCGTTCAGCTCCTCGCCCAGGAACACCCGGACGCGGTCCCGACGCTGGCCCTGGAAGGAGACCTCCCCGGCCGAGAACCGGGCCCACTGGGCGTCGGTGACCTCCCGCCAGCGCGCGATGGCCCGCTCCACACTCTCGTACGCGTCGATCAGGCCCTCGGCCGCGAGGTGCTCCCGCATACCGGCGCGGTCGGCGGCGGTGTAGTCGAAGAGGGTGTCGTCCACGTCCCAGACCACGGCTCTGATCACCATGACACCGACGGTACGCCGGATCGGCTGGGGGTTCGGGGGCTATCCCCCGATGAATGCAGCGTCGAAGAGGGTGTCGTCCACCACGTCCCGGACAACGGCTTTGACCACCCTGCCAGGCTGGCACACTGAGGACATGAGCGAGTACCGCGTCCAGTTCACCGTCGAGGCCCGTACGACGTTCGACGGCCTGCCCGCAGAGCGCCGAGCGCAGTTGGACAGGGCCGTGCGGATACTGGCCCGTGACCCGTTTCGGAAGACGTCGACCGCGCCACTGGGACCCGACGACAATCTGCGCAAGGCCTATGTGGCCCCTGGCGTGATGCTGGAATACGTGGTGGCCGGCGCGATCATGGTCGTCGTCGTGGTCTGGATCTTCGATGAAAGCCAGTACCTGATCGACGAAGCCGACGCACAGTGACCGGCACGCGAAGGGGCGGTACCCGGGCTGCCGGGCACCGCCCCTTCTCGTGTGCGTGACCTACGCCGCGAGCTTCGCCAGTGCCGCGTCGATGCGGGTCAGCGTGGTGTCCTTGCCCAGGATCTCCAGGGACTCGAAGAGGGGCAGGCCGACGGTGCGGCCGGTGACGGCGACGCGGACCGGGGCCTGGGCCTTGCCGAGCTTGAGGCCGTGGGCCTCGCCGGCGGCCAGGACGGCCTCCTTGAGGGACTCCGGCGAGGTCCAGTCCGCGGACTCCAGCTTCTCGCGGGCCGTACGCAGGAGCGCGTCCGAGCCCTCCTTCATCGCCTTCGTCCAGGACGGCTCGTCGAAGACCGGCTCCGGCAGGAACAGGAAGTCGACGTTGTCGGTGATCTCCGACAGGACCTTCAGGCGGGTCTGGGCGTGCGGGGCGATCGCCTGCCACTTGGCCTCGTCGAAGTCCTCCGGCGCCCAGGGCGCGAAGGGGGCCTTGAGCCAGGGGGCGCAGCGCTCGGTGAAGTCCTTCACGTCCAGCAGGCGGATGTGGTCGCCGTTGATCGCCTCGCACTTCTTCAGGTCGAAGCGGGCCGGGTTGGGGTTGACGTCCGCGATGTCGAAGGCCGCGGTCATCTCGTCCATCGTGAAGATGTCCTGGTCGGCCGAGAGCGACCAGCCCAGCAGCGAGAGGTAGTTGAGCAGGCCCTCGGGCAGGAAGCCGCGCTCGCGGTAGAGGTTCAGCGAGGACTGCGGGTCGCGCTTGGACAGCTTCTTGTTGCCCTCGCCCATGACGTACGGCAGGTGACCGAAGGCCGGGACCTCCTTCGCCACGCCCAGCTCGATCAGCGCCTTGTACAGGGCGATCTGGCGGGGGGTGGAGGAGAGCAGGTCCTCGCCGCGCAGGACGTGGGTGATCTCCATCAGCGCGTCGTCGACCGGGTTCACCAGCGTGTAGAGGGGCGCGCCGTTGGCCCGGACGATCCCGTAGTCCGGGACGTTCTCCGGGGTGAAGGTCAGCTCGCCGCGGACCAGGTCCGTGAAGGTGATCGTCTCGTCGGGCATGCGGAAGCGGACGATCGGCTCGCGGCCCTGGGCCCGGTACTCCTCGACCTGGGCGGCAGTCAGCTCGCGGCAGTGACCGTCGTAGCCGGAGGGCCGGCCGGCGGCGCGGGCGGCCTCGCGGCGGGTGTCCAGCTCCTCCTGGGAGCAGTAGCAGCGGTAGGCGTGACCGGCGTCCAGGAGCTTGCCCGCGATGTCCTTGTAGAGGTCCATCCGCTGCGACTGGCGGTACGGCGCGTGCGGGCCGCCGACCTCGGGGCCCTCGTCCCAGTCGAAGCCCAGCCAGCGCATCGAGTCGAGCAGCTGCGTGTACGACTCCTCGGAGTCGCGGGCCGCGTCGGTGTCCTCGATGCGGAAGACCAGGGTGCCCTGGTGGTGCCGCGCGAACGCCCAGTTGAACAGGGCGGTGCGGACCAGGCCCACATGGGGGTTACCGGTGGGCGAGGGGCAGAAACGTACGCGAACGGGGGAGCCGGGTGCGCTAGCCACGCTTGACAACCTTGTTGGTGAGAGTGCCGATGCCTTCGATGGTGACGGCGACCTCGTCGCCGACGGTGAGCGGCCCGACGCCTGCCGGGGTGCCCGTGAGGATCACGTCGCCGGGGAGCAGCGTCATGGCCTCGGAGATGTTGACGATCAGATCCTCGATGCCGTGGATCATCTCGCTGGTGCGGCCGAGCTGGCGTTGTTCGCCGTTGACCGTGAGCTGGACGGTCAGGTCGGACGCCGTCTCCAGGTCGAGGTCCGTCTCCACCCAGGGGCCCAGCGGGCAGGAGGTGTCGAAGCCCTTGGCCCGGGCCCACTGCTTCTCGCGCTTCTGCACGTCACGGGCGGTGACGTCGTTCGCGCAGGTGTAGCCGAAGATCACGTCCTTGACGCGCTCGCGCGGGACCTCACGGCACATGCGCCCGATGACGACGGCGAGCTCGGCCTCGTGGTGCAGTTCCTCGGAGAAGGAGGGGTACTGGATCTCGTCGCCGGGGCCGATCACCGAGGTGGAGGGCTTGAAGAAGGCGAACGGGGCGTCGGGGACCTCGTTGCCCAGTTCCCTGGCGTGCTCGGCGTAGTTGCGGCCGAAGGCCACGACCTTGTTGGGCAGCACCGGCGGCAGCAGACGCACCTTGTTGACCGGGACCTTCGTACCGGAGAGCTCGAAGTCCGCGAACGGGATGCCCTTGATGATGTCGAGGACGAGCTCGTCCGGCCTGTCGCCCTCGACCGCGCCGAAGGCGACGTTCCCGTCGATGGAGAATCTGGCGATGCGCACGGGATCCTGGCGCCCCTCACTGAGTCACTGAGCTGCTGGAGTCTGACGCTCCAGGCTAACGCGGCACAGGGCGGGCGCCTCGCGGATGCCGCGGGACGCCCTCGACCCGGCCGGTGACGCCGGTGATCCACCCGTGATCTACGATCTACTCCTGGGCCGCGCCCACCTGGACCGCGCCCGCCGAGGCGGGCATCTCCATAAGGATCGTGCGCCGCGGATTGGCGGTCTGGGCCGGCAGGTCGACGGAGTGCTCCGGCTGCTCCACGGTCTGCAGTTCGTCGGCGTCCTTCAGGTGCGCCAGCGTGGTGCGTCGCGGGTTGGCGATCTTGTGGAACATCGTCGTCGTCTTCACGGTTGTACTCGACCTCGATGGTTGTGAGTTGGCAGATTCTGCCTTCTTGTAAAGCGTCAGGCTAAACACGCCATTCCCCGCCGAAGCCGCGAAGACCCTGTGACTGCTGTGTGAGTTTGCTCACTGACCTATGGGCATAACGGACAATTGCGAACCTCAACCCACCCCAACGAAACGGACATTGACTCCCTGAAGCCCTCATTCCGCTCCTGATCATGGCGACTGGGACACCCGGTACCCCCAGGAGACTCGCGGGCATAAGTCCGTTATGCGGGAGATCAGTTGCCACACGTGGTGACTTCGCACTCACGTTCTGTCACGCCGGTCACGCCCTGACCCACGGGCCTTGTTGGAGATCCGGCACTGTGCTGGAATTCCACGGACCGCCGCGGGATCGAGCCGGCGCGCAGGGGGCGCAGAGAAGCGCCGAGCGGCGGTGAGAAGGGGGAGCCAGCGCCGGTCACTCACGACCACCAGGGTGCGTAATTCAGGACGCCCCCTACGACGCCGACACCGTGTCCTTCCGTTCATCCGGAAGGGCGCCTGGTCCAGAGGTTGCGACGCTAGTGCAGGGACGTTTCAAGAGGGATGGCAGTGCTTCGGCGGAGCCGGAGCCGCGTGGCGGGACCGGTCCGATGGCCGGCGGCTCCTCGCCCCAGCACGCCCAGAACCCGGGCACGGCCCCGTCCGGCGACGGCGGTGAGCGCTCCGGGCGCCCCGGTGCGTCGTCAGCGTCGTCGAGCCCGTCCGCTCCGACCACACCGGCGGTGAAGCCGCCGAAGGGCCCGTCCGGCCCCGGCCCCCGAATAGCGCTGCGCAACTGGCGCATCTCCACGCGTCTGGTCGCTCTGCTCACGCTCCCGGTGGTGGCGGCCACCTCGCTGGGCGCGCTGCGTATCAACGACTCGATGGACGACATCCAGCAGCTCGACAACATGAAGCTGCTGACGGAGATGACCAAGCAGGCCACCGAGCTGGCCGCCGCGCTCCAGGAGGAGCGCGACCAGTCGGCCGGTCCGCTCTCGCACAAGACGGGGACCTCGACCGACTACACGGTCAAGGGCTACCGGGACAAGACGGACCGGGCGGTCGACACCTTCAAGGCCGCCGCCGAGGACATCGACACCCCCTCCGAGGACAGCAACCTCCAGGGCGTCCGCGAGAACCTCGTCGGTCTCGTCCGCGACTTGGCGGGTCTGTCGAAGATCCGCTCCTCGGCCTACACGACCGACGGCAACACCTCCCAGACGGTCGAGGGCTACCACCGCCTCATCAGCAACCTGCTGGAACTCTCGCAGGACATGGCGGAGGCCACGAGCAACCCCGAGATGATCCAGCGCACGCGCGCCCTGGCGGCCTTCTCGTCCGCCAAGGAGTACGCGTCCGTGCAGCGCGCGATCCTCGCGGCGGCCCTCCCCGTCAGCAACAACACCGCGGGCGACCTCACCGAGAGCGACCGCCTCTACGCCGAGGGCGCGCTCCAGAGCGAGGAGTCCGACCTCGCCAGCTTCCGCAGCATCTACGGCACGGACGCCGCCCCCGAGCTCCTCAAGCCCGTCCAGGAGGGCAACCCGACCATCCAGGCCACCGACCTCTACGCGGCCCGTGCCCTGGGCCGTACGGACGGTCTGGCCGGTCTGGACAAGCGGTCGTACAAGGACTGGGTGGACGACAGCTCGATCAAGATCGAGCAGATGGGCAACATCGAGCACACGCTCCTGGAGCAGATGGAGCAGAAGGCCCGCGAGCTGCGCAACGAGTCGGAGCGCGACGCGATCATCTCGGGTGCGCTGATCCTGATCGTTCTCGGTATCTCGCTGGTCGGCGCGTTCGTCGTGGCCCGCTCCATGATCCGCTCGCTGCGCCGCCTCCAGGAGTCCGCCAACAAGGTCGCCCAGGACCGGCTGCCCGAGCTGGTCAAGCAGCTGTCCGAGTCCGACCCGCAGGACGTCGACACCTCCGTCGAGTCGGTCGGTGTGCACTCCCGGGACGAGATCGGCCAGGTCGCCGCGGCCTTCGACGACGTGCACCGCGAGGCGGTCCGCCTCGCCGCCGAGCAGGCCCTGCTGCGGGGCAACGTCAACGCGATGTTCACCAACCTCTCGCGCCGCTCCCAGGGCCTCATCCAGCGCCAGCTCTCGCTGATCTCCGAACTGGAGTCCCGCGAGGCCGACCCGGACCAGCTGTCCTCGCTGTTCAAGCTCGACCACCTCGCGACGCGTATGCGCCGTAACGGTGAGAACCTCCTCGTCCTCGCGGGTGAGGAGCCCGGCCGCCGGTGGACCCGCCCGGTCCCGCTGGTCGACGTGCTCCGCGCCGCCGCGTCCGAGGTGGAGCAGTACGAGCGCATCGAGCTGGCCTCCGTGCCGACCACCGAGGTCGCCGGCCGCGTGGTCAACGACCTCGTCCACCTGCTCGCCGAGCTCCTTGAGAACGCCACCTCGTTCTCCTCCCCGCAGACCAAGGTCAAGGTCACCGGTCACGCGCTGCCCGACGGCCGGGTGCTGATCGAGATCCACGACACCGGCATCGGCCTCTCCCCCGAGGACCTCGCCGCGATCAACGAGCGGCTCGCCTCGCCGCCCACCGTGGACGTCTCCGTCTCCCGCCGCATGGGTCTGTTCGTGGTCGGCCGGCTGTCGCAGCGCCACGGCATCCGCATCCAGCTGCGGCCCTCCGACTCCGGCGGTACGACCGCGCTGGTCATGCTCCCCGTCGACGTCGCCCAGGGCGGCAAGAAGCCCGCTCCGGGCAAGCCCGGCCAGGGCGGTCCCTCCGGGGGCGGTGCCGCGGCGGCTGCCGCCGCCGGTGTCGCCGCCGCCCGTCGTGGCGGTGGCCAGCCGGGTGGCGGTCCCCTCGGTGCCGGTGCTCCCGGCGGCGGCGCTCTCGGCGCCGGTGCGCCCACGGGTGGCCGGCTCAACGCCGGTCAGGGTCCGCGGGCCGCACTGCCGGGCCGCGACAACGGCGGTCGTCCGGGTGGACCGGGCGGGGCGCGCGGGCCGCAGGGTCCGGGTGCGCCGCAGGGCCGGCCGGCTCCGGCCGGTGCGGGCTCCGGTTTCGGCGGTCAGGCTCCGGGTGCTCCGCAGGGCCTCCAGGCCGCGGGCACGGGCGGGCCGCAGGACGCCTTCGGTGGTGGCCAGGACTCGTTCGGCAGTGGCCGCGACGCCTTCGGCGGCGGTCAGGACGCCTTCGGCGGTTCCCGGAATCCCGCGCCCCCGTCGCAGTCGCCCTCCGGCACCGGCGGTGAGCAGCAGCAGTCCCGGCGTCGCCGGCCGCAGCTGCCGGGTCGCGGCGGTCCGCGGGCCGAGCTGCCCGGTGGCAACCCGCAGCAGCCCCGCACGCCCAGCTGGAGCGACGAGAACGCGCAGCCTCCGGTGCCGCGGGCCTCGCTGGACACCCCGCGCGGCCACGACGAGCAGGACTCGGCGCACACCTCGCGGATGCCGCGGATCGACGACCGGCAGGGTCCGGGCGCGACCACGGAGATGCCGGCGATCCCGCGCCCCGACGGCCGCCAGGGCCCCGGGCCGGCCGACGACTTCACCCGCTCCGACTTCGACCTCCCGCAGAACACCGGACAGTTCCCCCGTCCGGGCACCGGCGGACCGAACGGCCGTGGCGACCAGAACGCCCAGAGCGGCGACGGCGGCTCGTTCGTCCGCTCGGACGTCTTCGGCGCCCCCGGCCAGAACACCCCGTCCACCACGGGCCAGTTCGCCTCTCCGCAGGCGTACGACAACGGTTCCACCGGCCAGTTCGCCATGCCGGGCACCGACAACGGGGCTACCGGCCCGTTCAGCCGGCCCGGTTACGACGACGGCTCCACCGGGCAGCACGCCCTGCCCGGCCGGAACCAGGGTGAGACCTCCTCCATCACGGGCCAGTTCGACCGCCCGCAGGTCAACGGCAACCAGGGCGCCGACTTCGGTGCCCCGCGTCCGCCGATGCCGCCGCGTCCGCAGCAGCGTCCCGCCCGCCAGGAGCCCGAGGCGCTGCCGCCCGCGGGCCCCGGCGACGGACGGACGCCGCTGTACGACACGCTGGAGACCAACTGGTTCCACGGCGGCCCCCAGGAGCAGCAGAGCGGCAACGGCTCGGCTCCGGCGGCCCCGCAGCAGTCCCCGGCTCCGGCCGCTCCTCAACGTCCCGCAACCGGCTCCTGGCGCAGCTCGCCGAACGACGATCTCGTTCGGCAGGCGGAGCGCGTACGGCAGCCGGCCGCGGGCGGTGTCACCACCTCCGGTCTGCCGCGCCGGGTACCCCGGGCGAACCTCGTCCCGGGCACGGCGCAGCAGCAACAGCACCAAGCCGGTCCGCAGGTCTCGCGTGCGCCTGACGACGTACGCGGCCGGCTGACCAATCTCCGTCGGGGCATCGCGCAGGGTCGACAGGCGGGTACCGGCCCCGGTACCGGCCAGACCGGTAGCTTCCCGAGCCCCACTCACCAGCAGGAGCGTTAGTTGAGTCCGATGAGCCAGGCGGCACAGAACCTGAACTGGTTGATCACCAACTTCGTGGACAACACCCCCGGGGTGTCCCACACCGTCGTCGTGTCCGCCGACGGCCTGCTGCTGGCAATGTCCGAGGGTTTTCCGCGTGACCGGGCCGATCAGCTGGCGGCGGTCGCGTCGGGACTGACCTCACTGACGGCCGGCGCCTCCCGGATCTTCGAGGGCGGCGACGTGGCACAGACGGTCGTCGAGATGGAACGGGGATTTCTCTTCCTCATGTCCATCTCGGACGGTTCGTCGCTGGCCGTCCTCGCCCACCCCGACTGCGACATCGGTCTCGTCGGTTACGAGATGGCACTCCTGGTCGACCGTGCGGGCGCGGTACTCACGCCCGACCTGCGCGCCGAACTCCAGGGAAGTCTGCTCCACTGACCCGCACGAATCCAACCCCCCTCACCACATCACCGTCCGGCCGCCACAGTCCCCCCACCGGCCTCGTCAGACGGCTTGACTGACCGACTTGCTGTCCCGCCCGGAGGATTCATGACCCCGCCCACCGCCTCTCATGATCCGTACGCGGAGCCGTACGAGGATGAGGGCGACCAGCCGCTGGTACGTCCGTACGCGATGACCGGCGGCCGGACCCGGCCGCGCTACCAGCTCGCCATCGAGGCCCTGATCAGCACCACGGCCGACCCGGCGGCGCTCATGGGGCTGCTCCCTGAGCACCAGCGCATCTGCCACCTCTGCCGTGAGGTGAAGTCCGTCGCCGAGGTCTCGGCGCTGCTGGCCATGCCGTTGGGTGTGGCCCGGATTCTTGTCGCGGACCTCGCGGAGGCCGGCCTCGTCGCCATTCACCAGCCCGGCGGCGACGAGTCCACTGGCGCTCCGGACGTGACACTGCTCGAAAGGGTGCTCAGTGGACTTCGCAAGCTCTGACGGAGGCCGGGCGACCACTTCCGCCAAGATCGTGGTCGCGGGCGGCTTCGGCGTGGGCAAGACCACGTTCGTCGGCGCCGTCTCCGAGATCAACCCGCTGCGCACCGAGGCCGTCATGACGTCCGCGAGCGCGGGCATCGACGACCTCACCCACACCGGGGACAAGACGACCACCACGGTCGCCATGGACTTCGGCCGCATCACCCTGGACCAGGACCTGATCCTGTACCTCTTCGGTACGCCGGGTCAGGACCGCTTCTGGTTCATGTGGGACGACCTGGTGCGCGGCGCGATCGGCGCGGTGGTCCTGGTCGACACCCGCCGTCTGGCCGACTGCTTCCCGGCGGTCGACTACTTCGAGAACAGCGGTCTGCCGTTCGTCGTCGCCCTCAACGGCTTCGACGGACACCAGCCCTACCAGCCGGAAGAGGTGCGCGAGGCCCTGCAGATCGGCCCCGACACCCCGATCATCACCACCGACGCCCGACACCGCTCGGATGCCAAGGGCGCACTGATCACGCTGGTGGAGCACGCTTTGATGGCCCGCCTGCGGTAACTCCCCAGGCACATCACGAGTGGGTACCCAAGTCGGCAGCGCCATACGGCAGTTGTCGTAGATGCGGCGGAGCCGACTGTGTCCTTTGACACGGTCGGCCCCGGTGTTCATAACGTTTCGGCAGAGGAATCGGGTGGTACGGCCACGCGTCGCGGTCAACCGATGCCGCTGCGCGCACAAAGGCCCCGTCTTTTGACGGGGCTCGCTCTTTATGACCGTTTTATCTGGGGCTTACATCACTTCGAATCCACGCCCTCCACTGTTTGGAGGAGCGTAGGCGGACGTGCTGGAATGCCTGAACTGCCCAATAGTCAAAGACGTACTCACGGTCGAGGCGTACTGGGCTCTGAGACACTGCGGCACAACGTTGGTGCCGACCGCCGGAAGGTTGTTGGTCGAGTGAGGCGAAGCAAGAACGGTCCCGAGCCGTCGGCCCGGGGCAACTTCACCCCGCCGCCGCGCGGAGCGGCGCCCGCCCCTGTGCCCGGATCGGAACCAACGGCGGTGCCCGCTCCGAGCGGCGGCCGCCTCTCCCCCCGTAACTGGCGGGTACCGACCCGGCTGAACGCGATCCTGCTCATACCCGTGGGCGTCGGCCTCGTCATGGGCGGCTTCCAGGTGAAGAGCTCGATCGACACCTGGCAGGAGGCCGAGGACGCGGAGAACACCGCGCGCGTGGTGCGGGCCGCGCTCGCCTACGGCAACGAACTCCTCGTCGAGCGGGACGTCACCGCCGCTCCCCTGCTCCAGGGCAAGGGCGAGAAGGACCCGACGGTCGTCCAGGCCCGCGCGAACACCGACCGGGCGGCCGACGCCTTCGACGAGGCCGTCAAGAGCATGCCGGACCGGCCCAACCTGGTACGGCGCCTGGACCGCTTCCGCGAGGTCGAGCCCAAGCTGACGGACCTGCGCAAGGCCGCCTACACCGAGCGGCTCAACGGCGTGGAGACCGAAGAGGGCTACGTCGAGACCGAGCACCGCCTGCTGGAGTTCGCCAACGAGCTCGGCCTGGGCACCGGCAACATCACCAGCTACGGCCGTACGGTCTACGCCATCTCGCTGGCCAAGGGCGCGGTCTCGCTGGACCGCTCCATCGGCATGCACATGCTGATCAAGCCCGGCCCCGACGCCGCGGACCTGGCCAAGCAGCGCGTCGCCCTGACCTCGTACGCCTACCTGGAGGGCATCGCCGTCCAGGAGTACCAGAGCGGTGGCACCGAGGAGGACAACGCCAAGCTGACCACGGCCGCGACGCAGATCCGGGCCGAGGGTGAGCGGATGGCCAAGGAGGCCAAGGCCAAGGACCCGGAGTACGTGCCGCCGCCGGCGGGCGACACCACGATGGTCACCAGGCTCGGCGCGCTGACCTCCACCGACACCAGCGAGCGGGCCGCCCTCGCCCAGGACGGCATCACCGCGGAGAACTGGTGGGCGGTCAACACCCTCAAGTTCAACGCGTACAACAAGATCGAGACGGAACTCGCGAACACCGCGGTGAACGAGGCCTCCGACATCGCCGACAGCGCCAAGCGGGACGCGCTGATCACCGGTGCGGCCGTCGTCGTCGCCCTGCTCGCCGCGTTCATCCTGGCCGGCATGGTGGCCCGCCAGATGTCCCGCGCGATGCGCCAGCTGCGCAACGCCGCCTTCGGCATCGCCGAGCAGCGGCTGCCGATGCTGGTCGACCAGCTCTCGCGCACCGACCCGGGCCGGGTGGACACCCGTGTCCAGCCGATCCCGATCAACACCCGGGACGAGATCGGCGAGGTCGCCCGCGCGTTCGACCAGGTCCACCGCGAGGCGGTCCGGCTCGCCTCCGAGCAGGCCCTGCTGCGGGGCAACATCAACGCGATCTTCACCAACCTCTCGCGCCGCAACCAGTCGCTGATCGAGGGCCAGCTGACCCTCATCACCGACCTGGAGAACAACGAGGCCGACCCGGACCAGCTGGAGAACCTCTTCAAGCTGGACCACCTGGCCACCCGTATGCGCCGCAACGGCGAGAACCTCCTGGTCCTCGCCGGCGAGGAGCCCGGCCGCCGCTGGGACCAGCCGGTCCCGCTGGTCGACGTGCTGCGCGCCGCCTCCTCCGAGGTGGAGCAGTACGAGCGCATCGAGCTGTCCGGCGTCCCGGAGGCCGAGATCCACGGCCGCGCGGTCACCGACCTCGTGCACCTGCTCGCCGAGCTGCTGGAGAACGCCACCACGTTCTCCTCGCCGCAGACCAAGGTCCGCGTCACCGCGACCCGGCTGCCCGACGGCCGCATCATGATCGAGATCCACGACAAGGGCATCGGCCTGACCGCCGAGGACTTCGCGGACATCAACCACAAGCTCGCGAACCCGCCCACCGTGGACGCCGCGATCTCGCAGCGCATGGGCCTCTTCGTGGTCGGCCGCCTCTCCGACCGGCACGGCATCCGCGTCCAGCTGCGCCCCTCCGGCGAGCAGGCCGGCACGACCTCCCTGGTCATGCTGCCCGACGCGATCACCCACGGCGGTGGCGGCGGCGAGCAGCAGCCGCTGCAGGACGAGTTCACCGTCTCGCAGATCATCCCGGAGCAGCGCTACCAGGGCGAGGACTTCAGCAACGGCCTGCCGATGCGTACGGCCGCGGAGCTCGGCTTCGACGACAGCCGCTACACCGAGGTCCCGGACGACATACGCGAGCTGGACCCGGTGGGCCGCTCCCTGATGCGCGAGGAGCGCCGGGCGGCCCTGGAGGCCCAGACGCACGGCCAGGAGTCCGCGGAGGGCGCCGCCTACGCCGAGGGCTTCGACGCCCGGTCCGGCTACGGCACCGGCCAGGGCGACTTCCAGGAGCAGCAGCACCCCGACACCGCCGCGTTCGACCGGCAGCCCGGCTATGAGGAGCCGCAGCAGCCGTCGTACGAGGAACCGCAGCAGCCGTCGTACGAAGAGCAGCAGCAGCCGGCGTACGACGAGCAGTACTACGCGCCGAACGGCGGTCTGCCGCAGAACGACCTGTTCTCCCCGAACGGCGGCCAGAACGGCTCCGTGCCGCAGAACGGCGGGTACCCCTCGAACGGCGGCTACCCGGAGCCCTCCTATACGGAGCCGGTTCAGGAGGAGCCCGCGTCGGCCCGGGCCGCCGCACCGGAGAGGTTCTCGGCGTTCGAAGAGCCGTCCTACCAGGATGACTGGCCGCAGTCGGACGGTTACCGCAACGGATACCCGGACCAGTACGCTCCGGAAGCGGAATCTGCGCAGGCCGCTGACGTGAGTGAGCAGGACCGCGTAGGCTTCGACCGTCCGGGACCGGCCCCCTCCACCGCGGGTCACCAGCTGACCGACGCCGGGCTTCCCCGCCGCGGATCCACCGCGGGCGGCGCGAACGGCTCGAACGGCACGCGGCCTGCGAACCAGGAGCCGCCGGCCTCCACGCCGGAGAGCAACGGCACCGACTCCTGGCGCTCGGCCAACGACGAGCGCTGGCAGCAGGCCTCGCAGCTCCGGAAGCCCAAGGCGGGCGGGGTCACCTCCTCCGGCCTGCCGCGGCGGGTGCCCAAGGCCAACCTGGTCGAGGGAGCCGCCGAATCGACCCCACAGGGTGGCCCACAGGTCTCCCGCGCCCCCGAGGACATCCGGGGCAGGCTGAGCAACCTGCGCCGCGGTGTCCAGCGAGGACGCACCGCAGGCAGTGAAACGAACGGTCAGGGCTTCGGTTCTGACAGCACCTACAACCAGGAGCGTTAGTGTGAGCCCGATGAGCCAGGCGGCGCAGAACCTGAACTGGTTGATCACCAACTTCGTGGACAACACCCCGGGGGTGTCCCACACCGTGGTGGTCTCCGCCGACGGACTCCTTCTGGCGATGTCCGAAGGCTTTCCGCGCGACCGTGCCGACCAGCTCGCGGCCGTCGCGTCAGGTCTGACGTCCCTGACGGCAGGCGCCTCCCGCATCTTCGAGGGCGGCAGCGTGAACCAGACGGTTGTGGAGATGGAGCGGGGATTCCTCTTCATCATGTCCATCTCCGACGGATCGTCGCTCGCGGTTCTCGCACATCCGGAGGCGGACATCGGCCTCATCGGTTACGAGATGGCGCTTCTGGTGGACCGTGCCGGTACGGTCCTGACGCCCGATCTGCGTGCGGAGCTCCAGGGGAGCCTGCTCAACTGACAGACAGACGGTGCGTTTTGGCGTCCCGGAGTCGTAAGGTTTCGGGACGCGGCTCCACAGTGATGGGTGCCCGGCACAGTCGGAGGAGGAGAGAAAGTGGCAACACCCCCAGGCGGTTCGTCAGCGGGCGACTGGTCGTACGGCCCTGCCCAGGGCGGCCAGGGTGACGGTTCGCAGAACCCGAACCGGTACAACTTCCCCTCCGCACCGAGCCAGCGGCGTCAGCAGCCGTACGCGCCCCAGGGCCCCCAGGGTCCCGGGCCGTCGCCGTACGACCAGCCGCCGGCCCCGCGCATCCAGCCCGTGCAGCCACACCGACGCACCCCTGAGCCTTCACCCGCGGGAGGCGCCAGCAACCCGCTGGTGCGCCCGTACGCCATGACGGGCGGACGGACCCGCCCGCGCTACCAGCTCGCCATCGAGGCGCTGGTGCACACCACCGCGCAGCCGCACCAGATGCAGGGCCAGCTGCCCGAGCATCAGCGGATCTGCCATCTCTGCCGGGAAATCAAGTCGGTCGCCGAGATCTCGGCGCTCCTCACGATCCCTCTCGGCGTGGCCAGGATCCTCGTCGCCGACTTGGCGGAGGCGGGCCTGGTCGCCATTCATCAGCCCGGCGGCGACGAGAACGCCGGCGGCCAGCCAGACGTGACACTGCTCGAAAGGGTGCTCAGTGGACTTCGCAAGCTCTAGCGGAGGGCCTTCCCGCTCCACCACGTCCGCGAAGATCGTGGTGGCTGGCGGCTTCGGCGTGGGCAAGACCACGTTCGTCGGCGCCGTCTCGGAGATCAACCCGCTGCGCACCGAGGCCGTCATGACGTCAGCTTCGGCGGGCATCGACGACCTCACCCACACCGGAGACAAGACCACGACCACCGTGGCCATGGACTTCGGCCGTATCACCCTCGACCAGGACCTGATCCTGTACCTCTTCGGTACGCCCGGCCAGGACCGCTTCTGGTTCATGTGGGACGACCTGGTGCGCGGCGCGATCGGCGCGATCGTCCTCGTCGACACGAGGCGTCTCGCCGACTGCTTCCCGGCGGTCGACTACTTCGAGAACTCGGGTCTTCCGTTCGTGATCGCCCTGAACGGGTTCGACGGGAACCAGCCGTACAACCCGGACGAGGTCCGCGAGGCCCTCCAGATCGGTCCCGACACCCCGATCATCACGACGGACGCGCGGCATCGGGCGGACGCGAAGTCGGCGCTCATCACGCTGGTGGAGCACGCGTTGATGGCTCGTCTGCGGTAGGTAGTAGTACGTGCGGCTACTGGGCTGCCTCGGACGGTTGTGTGCCGTCTGCGGCAGCCCTTGTGGTTGCTCGCGCAGTTCCCCGCGCCCCTCAACTGGGACCAGTGGCCCCACTCACTCAGGGGCGCGGGGAACTGCGCGACCAGCCCACGACTTCCCGCAGCCGCCCACGAGACCCAGCCCCCGACCCCTCAGGCGGACGGCCACACACACCAACGGCCCCGCCCTCCCAACGGGAGAACGGGGCCGCTAACCGCCGGAGGCGTCAGCGCCAGCTGTGCGGGGCGCGGAAGCCGCCCTCGCGCTCCAGGCGGCGCCAGCCGGCCCTGGGGCGGCCGTGGTGGGTCGGGGCGGGGTCGGCGGGCCGGGCGGCGGCGCGGGCCAGGAGGAGGGCCGTGATGGCGGCGACTTCCTCGGGCTCGGCGTGGCCCTTCTCGACGCGGATGTCAGGCGTGGTCATAGGTCACAGTCTCCGTGAGAGAGGTTTCCGCAGCGGTACCCGTGGGTTACTGCGGGGGGTTGCCGTGTTTGCGGGAGGGCAGGTCGGCGTGCTTGGTCTGGAGCATGGCGAGGGAGGAGATGAGGACCTCGCGGGTCTCGGCCGGGTCGATGACGTCGTCGACCAGGCCGCGCTCGGCCGCGT
>NZ_JAIHON010000017.1:0-56328 GCF_021173675.1 Streptomyces lincolnensis
CCTCGCAAGTGCGGGGGGCCTTCGCCATGGGCGCGAGTGCTTCCCGGTGCCGCAGAGGCGGCCGGGGGTCCGGGGGTTGCCCCCGGGAAATGCAGCATCAGCGGGTCCGGGGTTCGAGTCCCTGGCGACGCACAGACAGGTAAGGCCCCTCGCAAGTGCGGGGGGCCTTCGCCATGGGCGCGAGTGCTTCCCGGTGCCGCAGAGGCGGCCGGGGGTCCGGGGGTTGCCCCCCGGGAAATGCAGCATCAGCGGGTCCGGGGTTCGAGTCCCTGGCGGCGCACGATGTCGATGGCGAGGCGTGTCCGCGGAAAGCGCGAACCGGCCTCGCCATCGTCGTTTCCGCGCGGCCGCGCCGCGCGTTGCGGGGGCTCCGCCACCCACACCCCCACGCTCCCGGCGCCCCGGTCACCGTCGGCGCGAAGCCGAGCCGGGCGGGCCGCCCGGTGCCGGGGCTTTCGCGTATCCGCAGAGGGTGGGTTCTCCTGATTGGCCGGATACGCTCTGGTCATGGTGGCGCGGGATCTCCAGGAGCGGATCAAGAGGCTGGTGCTGGATCGGCGGCTGGGGTCCGGGGATCCGCTGCCGACGGAGCCGGAGCTGATGGAGTTGCTCGGGGCGAGCCGGAACTCGGTGCGGGAGGCGTTGAAGGCGCTCCAGGCGATGGGCATCGTGGAGATCCGGCACGGCTTCGGGACGTACGTCGGTCCGATGTCCATGGCGCCGATGATCGAGGGCCTGGTCTTCCGGACGGTCGCCGGGCACCACCGCGGCGAGGACTCGCTGCTCCAGCTGCTGGAACTGCGCGAGGCGGTGGAGACCGGACTGATCTCCCGGCTCGCGGGGCGGATGCCGGAGGCGGATCTGATTGAACTGGACGTGCTCGTGGGCCGTATGGAACGGGAGGCCGACGAAGGGGTGGGCCTCGCCGAGACCGACCGGGCGTTTCACGCCACTCTCTACCGAGGACTGGACAACGTGCTGCTGAGCGAGGTGCTGGAGGCGTTCTGGGACGCCTTCCACCGCGTACGCGCGGACCTCGGGGGTGTGGCCCAGGATCCGCGGGTCACGTGCCGCCAGCACCGGGACATTCTGGACGCGGTGCGGTCCGGCGACGCCGCTGGGGCGGAAGAAGCCATAAGGCAGCACTTCGGCAACATCCGCACCCGGCTGTCCACAACGACTCCACAAGGTCCCCACAGGGGCCACATTGAACGCGTATGACCGGTAAACACCGCGTTTCGCATCTTGCGATCATGATGAACACCGTAGAACCCTGGTTTTCAAGATGCTGCGTATACACGGCACTTGGGGGGCAAGGAGCCGGTTGCCGGTGTTGCGGGGAAAAGGGGGCCCCGTTTCCGAGGTGATGCCGAGGGGGGCATCATGCAACCGGAAGGTCGCAGTTCTGTGTCCATGCGTGTGGACGATGTGGTGACTGTGGCCCACCGCTGATACGACTGTGAAGGGTCTAGGGGGACCCGAGCAGCCGTAAAGTAACGACACAACACGCAGTGACGTGCGTGTGGGGGGATGACTCATGACGTCGACGCCGACGGGCGCCCGGCAGAACTACGACCCGTCACAGACCACCCAGCTCAGGGTGCCTTCACATCGGACCGGTGCGTTCCGTCGGATCAAGAAGACGCTGCCCAAGTACGACTACGAGCACTACAGTCGTCTGGCCGGCCCCCTGACCCAGCCCGATCCGGGCAAGCCGTACAGAGTCCAGTACCGCTCCCTGATCTCGCAGGAGCCGCACCGCATCAGAGTGGCGCTGATGCTCGCCGCCGCGCCCCTGCTGTCGCTGGTGCTGCTGGCCTGGCTGCTGCAGCCCGAGCACTGGACCGAGCGCGACTACCCGGCCTTCGCCTGGCTGCCCGCGCTCGACATCGTGATGCTCGTGGCGATCGGTCTGATCGAGTTCTTCCGCTGCATGAACGTGCTGTCGAACGCGCACGCCACGCTGGTCGCCCGCGACCCGATCCCGGTGGTGCCCGAGACCGGCACCAGAGTGGCCTTCCTCACCTCCTTCGTGCCCGGCAAGGAGCCGCTGGAGATGGTGACGAAGACCCTGGAAGCCGCGGTGAAGATCCGCCACCGCGGCCTCATGCATGTCTGGCTCCTCGACGAGGGCGACGACCCCGAGGTGAAGGCGGTCTGCGCGCGCCTCGGCGTGCACCACTTCTCACGCAAGGGCGTCGCGAAGTGGAATCAGGCCAAGGGCCCGCACCGCGCCAAGACCAAGCACGGCAACTACAACGCCTGGCTGGACGCGCACGGCGACCACTACGACTTCTTCGCCTCGGTCGACACCGACCACGTGCCGCTGCCCAACTACCTGGAGCGGATGCTCGGCTTCTTCCGCGACCCGAACATCGGCTTCGTCATCGGCCCGCAGGTCTACGGCAACTACGACAACTTCGTCACCAAGGCCGCCGAGTCGCAGCAGTTCCTGTTCCACGCGCTGATCCAGCGGGCCGGCAACAAGTACGGCTCCCCGATGTTCGTGGGCACCTCCAACGCCGTACGCATCAAGGCGCTCAAGCAGATCGGCGGCCTGTACGACTCGATCACCGAGGACATGGCCACCGGGTTCGAGATCCACCGTCACAAGAACCCGGCGACGGGCAAGAAGTGGCGCTCGGTCTACACCCCGGACGTGCTCGCGGTCGGTGAGGGTCCCAGTGCCTGGACGGACTTCTTCACCCAGCAGATGCGCTGGTCGCGAGGGACGTACGAGACGATCCTCAAGCAGTACTGGAAGGGCTGGTACTCGCTGCCGCCGAGCAAGCTCTTCAACTACACGATGATGATCATCTTCTACCCGATGTCCGCCCTCAACTGGATCCTCGCCGCACTGAGCTGCGCGCTGTTCCTGGGCCTGGGCGCCTCGGGTGTGAACATCGACCCGACCGTGTGGCTGATGCTCTACGGCAACGCCTCCGCGCTCCAGATCGGCCTCTACGTCTGGAACCGCCGCCACAACGTCTCCCCGCACGAGCCGGAGGGCTCCGGCGGTGTGGCCGGCATGGTGATGTCCGCGCTGTCCGCGCCGCTGTACGCCAAGGCGCTGATCGACTCGATGCTGCGCCGCAAGAGCAAGTTCGTGGTCACGCCCAAGGGCGACTCCGCCAGCCCCGACCGCTGGTTCGGGACCTTCCGCTACCACTGGTACTTCATCCTGATCTTCGGCGCCTCGATCGCCGCCGGCTTCGTCTTCGGACACTCCCACCCCGCGATGATCATCTGGGCGACCTTCGCCACCCTGATCACCGCCACGCCGATCTTCGCCTGGCGCCACATGCTGCGCCAGGAGCGGAAGAAGTCCTCCGCGCCCGCCGCGCCCGCGCAGGAACCGCGGGAAGCGGCACCGGCGGCACCCGCGGGCCCCGCGGCCCACGCGGGCCCCGCGGGCCCCTACGAGCCGCAGCCGCTGCCCACGCAGCGCACCCCGGCCCAGCACGCTCCGCAGCACAAGCCGAGCTGGGCCGCCGCCTCGAACACCTCGGGCGGTACGGGGAGCACGGGGAGCACGGGGGACCAGACCATGCAGATCGCCCTTGGTGGACTTGGGGGACGTAAGGAATGAACGACCGTGCAGGCCGCCGCCGCGCCCGTCGACTCGTGATCGGCACGGCGGTGGTGCTCGCGCTGGCCGGGATGAACGGCCCGTGGCTGTACCGCTTCGGGACCGAGAAATACCACCAGTACCAAATCAACAAGCCGGAGTACAAAGCCGAGAACGGCAAGTGGGACATCGTCGAGTTCCCCGAGGAGTACCGGCAGAACACCATCCACGCGGCGCTGCTGCGCACCGGAAAGGTGCTGCTCGTCGCGGGGTCCGGCAACAACCAGGACAACTTCGACGACAAGAAGTTCGACACCCGGATCTGGGACCCGGTCAAGGGCACCATCAAGAAGGTGCCGACGCCCAAGGACCTGTTCTGCACCGGCCACACCCAGCTGGCCAACGGCAACCTGCTGATCGCGGGCGGCACCAAGCGGTACGAGAAGCTCAAGGGTGACGTCACCAAGGCCGGCGGCCTGATGGTCGTCCACAACGAGAACCCGGACAAGCCGATCACGCTGCCCGCGGGCACCAGGTTCACCGGCAAGGAGAACGGCAAGACCTTCATCTCCAAGGACCCGGTCACCGTCGAGCGCGCGACGAAGAAGTTCGACAAGCAGACCGGCAAGTTCCTCGGCAACGAGCCGGGGCTCGGCCGTATCTACGTCGAGGCGGCGAAGAGCGGCACCAAGTACGAGACGGGCACGCAGGACAACTACTCCGTCCAGGGGCTGTCCGGCGCCGACACCAAGAACACCTACGGCATCGCGCAGAAGCTCGCCCTCGACAAGAAGGACTTCCAGGGGATCCGGGACGCCTTCGAGTTCGATCCCATCGCCGAGAAGTACATCAAGGTCGACCCGATGAAGGAGGCCCGCTGGTATCCGACGCTCACCACCCTGAGCGACGGCAAGATCCTCAGCGTCTCCGGGCTCGACGACATCGGACAGCTGGTGCCGGGCAAGAACGAGGTCTTCGACCCCGAGACCAAGAAGTGGACGTACACGGAGAAGATCCGGCAGTTCCCGACCTACCCCGCGCTGTTCCTCATGCAGAACGGCAAGATCTTCTACTCGGGGTCCAACGCGGGCTACGGGCCGGACGACGTGGGCCGTGATCCGGGCGTCTGGGACGTGGAGAGCAACAAGTTCACCAAGGTCCCCGGGCTGAGCGACCCCAAGCTGCTGGAGACCTCCGGGACCGTGCTGCTGCCTCCGGCGCAGGACGAGAAGTACATGGTGATCGGCGGTGGCGGGGTCGGCGAGTCCCAGCAGTCCAGCGAGAAGACCCGGATCATCGACCTGAAGGCGGACGACCCGAAGTTCGTGGACGGGCCCAGCCTGGAGAAGGGCACACGGTATCCGCAGGCCTCGATCCTGCCCGACGACTCCGTACTGGTGTCCGGCGGTTCGGAGGACTACCGCGGGCGCAGCGACTCCAACATCCTCCAGGCGCGGCTGTACGACCCGGCGACCAACGGATTCGAGCGGGTCGCCGATCCGCTGGTCGGGCGGAACTACCACTCCGGGTCGATCCTGCTGCCCGACGGGCGGGTGATGTTCTTCGGGTCGGACTCCCTGTACGGGGACAAGGCGAACACGAAGCCGGGGACGTTCGAGCAGCGGATCGAGATCTACACGCCGCCGTATCTCTACCGAGGGGCTCAGCCGTCGTTGTCCGGGGGGCCGGAGACGATTGCTCGGGGGGCTTCGGGGACGTTCAGCTCGCAGCATGCCTCGTCGATCAAGAAGGTGCGGTTGATTCGGCCGAGTGCGGCCACGCATGTCACGGACGTGGATCAGCGGTCGATCGCGCTGGACTTCAAGGCGTCCGGGGACAAGATCACGGTGACGGTGCCGAAGAATCGGAATCTGGTGCAGTCGGGGTGGTACATGCTGTTCGTGGATGACGATCAGGGGACGCCCAGTAAGGCGCAGTGGGTGAGGGTTCCTTAGCTGCATCGGCGTCCGCGGGTCCGTTGTGGCTGGTCGCGCCCGCGCGGCGGAGCCGCAAATCAACACAGCCCCGCGCCCCTGAGGGGCGCGGGGATTGCCTTTGTCTGGAAGGCGCCGCTACTCCCGCGCCCCTAGGTGTCTGATCCTCGCGCCAGTTTCAAGGCGTACTCCGGCCACCACTCGCCCGCCTTCGGGCCGCCCTTGCATTCGCCGTCCGACTCTCCGGGGCGCTTGACCCAGACGTAGGCGTCGACCAGGGGGTCCGCTGTCTTCGTCGTCGGGGGCTCACCCAGGGCCCTACCGGGCGGGTTGCACCAGCGTTCGTCGGGGTTGCCCTCTTCGTAGGGGCCGTTGCCGTTGCGGCTGGTGTCGATGACGAAGGGTTTGTTGCCGACCTTGGCGGAGAGTTCCTTGCCGTAGGCGATGGAGTCCTCGGTGGAGTAGAAGTTGGAGACGTTCACCGAGAAGCCGTCGGCCTGGTCGACGCCGGCGCGCTGGAGGGGCTCGGAGATGTCGTCGGGTTTGCCCCAGCCGGCGTTGCCCGCGTCCAGGTAGACCTTGGTGTTCTTCAGGGACTTGAGCTTCTCGACGGCGCCCTTGAGCAGGTTGTAGCGCTCCTCGTGGAACTCCTCCGGTGTGCAGTTGTCGACCATGTGGAGCACGGCGTCCGGTTCCAGGATCACCGTGGCGGGGCGGTCGCCGATGCCCTTGGCCAGGCCGTCGATGAAGGAGCGGTAGGCGTTGCCGTCGGCGGCGCCGCCGCCCGAGAACTGGCCGCAGTCGCGGTGCGGGATGTTGTAGACGACGAGCAGGGCGTCACGGTCGGCCTTGGCCGCCGCCTCGGTGTAACCGCGGGCCTGCTCCTCGGAGTTCTCCGGGACGATCCACTCGGCGGTCGGCTGTTCGGCGATCTTGCGGATCTGCTCGGCTTCCTGCTTCTTGCCGGCTTTCTCGTAGGCCACCACCTGCTTGGCCGCGTTGCCGTCCGGGTTGACCCAGAACGGGTCGGTCCCCTTGGGTTGTTGGGTGATGCCCGCTCCGGCGTCGGCCCCCTCACTCTCCTTGCTCTTCTCGCCGTCCCCCGACGAGGAACATCCCGCGATCAGCAGTGCCGCCCCCAGCACCACCGCGGAAGCCCTCGTGCGGGAAACCCTCCTGGCCCCCCTGCTGACGTACATCCAACTCCCCCTTGGGTGCACCGTTCCAAGTCTCAATCCTGACACACCCGTCGCGCCGCCCACGAGGTCGTCCAAGCCTTGTCCGATACCTGTTACAGCCACGATCGTCGGGGTAACCGCGCGCCTGTACGAGGCGCTCGTCACCGGAAGGGGAGTGCTCGGGCATGCAGTACACCACCAGGGAGATCCAGCTGGCGGCGGCACTGGTGGAAGCGGCCGACACACTCGTCGACGGTTTCGACGCCACCCAGTACTTGGAACGGGTGTCCGACAACTGTGTGGAGCTGCTGACCGCCCGCACCGCCGGGGTGATGCTGATCGAGGGGAACCGCGCGGTGTCCATGGCGGCCAGCAGCCGGGACCAGCGCGTGGCACTCGATCTGCTGGAGGCGCAGCACGGCGGCGGGCCCTGTCTGGACAGCTACGGCTCCGGGCGGCCGGTACCGCCCGTCTCCATCCGCACCGCCCACGCGGGCGCCCGCTGGCCCACCTTCACCGAGCGGGCGCTCCGGCACGACATCGCGGCGACCTACGCGGTGCCGCTGCGCTGCCGCGAGACCCTGCTCGGCGCTCTCAACGTGTTCGTGCCGACCCTGCCCGCCACCGACCCGCCGGGCGACTCGGCCCCGGAGATGCTGGTGGCCCAGGCCTTCGCCGACGCCGCCGCGCTCGGTCTGCAGAACCACCGCACCTACGACCGGACGCTCACCCTGTCCGGGCAGTTGCGGCAAGCCCTGTCCAGCAGAGTCCGTATCGAACAGGCCAAGGGCATGCTCGCCGAGCGCTGGCGGGTCGGCGCCGACCAGGCGTTCGTCGCGCTGCGGCAGTACGCCCGCCGGCACCGGCTGCCGCTGGACCGGGTCGCCAGCGCGGTCATCGGGGGCACGGCGGACGACGCCGCCATGCGCCGAGAGGCCGAGGGCCCGCTGGGCCCGCCGCCCGACTCGCGGGGCGGAACGCCGTAGCGGTACGCCGTAGGGGTGCGGTCGCGGGGTGCGTGGGGTGCGTGGGGCGCGTGGGGTTTTCGTACCGCGGTCCGTCGGTCATCGGGGGCGTGGACCGGTCGCCACCCGTGTCGCAGACGACCGGGCATCCGCACCGCGCACAGTCGACGACCTGCGTGGATGACGGAGAGCCACCGGTCCGGGACTTGGCGTCCATTGCCCTCTAGGCCCGGACGCTCATTCGTTCTAAAGTCTTCTCATGCGGCCCCAGCCCCCGGCCAAGCATTCACCCACCGTGGTTTTCCAAGCCTCCCGCGCCGGTCGCCGGGTTACTCCCGCAGCCCGTGCGCGCGCGGTTGAGGACCAGCCCGGTCGGCGGCTTCGGGGGGAGCGGGTCGCCGACCGGGCCAGGTGGCCCGCCCGTCCCGAGGGTGGTCACAGGCCGCTGCCGGTGAGATACGCCGAGACGATCACGTTCGCCGTGTAGCTGCGGCTCGCCGGGTCGAAGGTGCCGCCGCAGGTGATCAGCCGCAGTTCCGCCCGGCCGGTCTCCCGGGGTCCGTACGCCTGCCGGGCGTCGAAGCGGTCCCGGGTGAGAACCTGGACGGCGTCGACGGTGAACTCGGCGACCCTGCCGTCGTCCCGGATCACCCGGACCGTCTCGCCGGGCTTCATCGCGCTGATCTTGTAGAAGACGGCGGGCCGGGTCTCGGTGTCGACGTGTCCCACCATCAGCGCGGTCCCGGCCGCGCCCGGCGTCGCGCCGGCCGCGTACCAGCCGACCACCCCTGCCTGGTCGTAGGGCGGCGGGTCGATCGCGCCCCGGCCGTCGAGGCCGCGGGCCACCACCGGTGCCTGCACGCCCAGGCGGGGGATGTCGAGGCGTTGCGGCAGCGCGGCGCCGAGCGGGCGGTGCGCCGGCGGCAGCTCGACCTCTGGCGGCCGTCCCACCGCGGCCATGTCCCCGGTGGTGGGCGCGGATATCCCGTGGCGTACGTCGGTCACCTCGCGCCCCCACAGCCACAGGCCGAGCAGCAGGACCGCCCAGGCGAGCCCGGTCAACAGCCGGCCGGTGCCGGAGGCGCGTTCCCGGTCGGCCGGGTGCGAGGGATCGGAGAAGCGTTCCTGGTCCGGCATGGCGGGTCAGTCCGTCCTGCGGCTCCGGCGGCTGCCGAGCAGCACGACGGCCAGCGCGGCGACCCCGGCCAGGACGAGTCCGGTCACGGTGTGCCCCGTGCCGGGCCCGGTCGGGCGGGCGTCGGCGGTGTCCGCCGCGGCGAGGCGGGCGGTGCCGCCGCCTCCGGCGAGCACGGGGGCGATCGGTGAGGCGGGGGTGGTGGGGGCGTTGGGGCGGGGCTCGTTCTGCTTGCCCGGTTTGTCGGTACCTACGGTGATCGTGCCCTTGACCTCGAAGTCGACGCAGGTGATCTTCACGTCGTAGGAGCCGGGTTCGATCGAGGAGCGGACCTGGGTCTGGCCGGCGAGCGTGCCGTCGGCGCCGCCGCCGGTGAGCCGGGCGTCCGCGACGAACGCGGCCGACGCGGCGGTGGCGGTCCTCCCGGTGCAGCCGCTCACCCGCAGCGCGACCTCGGCGCCGGGGGCGGGGGACGACGGGGTGACCGAGACGCTGCCGCCGTCCGCCGCGTGGGCGGCCGGGGTGAGGGCGGCCTGGATGAGGGCTGCCGGAGTGAAGGCGGTGACGGTCAGGGCAGTGGCACAGAGAGTGAGGCGTAGGGAACCCATCGTGAACCTCCAGATGTCTGGAGCGTCCCTCTCGGGCGGCGGCCCCGCATCCCCAGCGGGACCGCGCTGCTCCGTACGGGTCGTGTTCGGGCCCCGGCGGGTTTCAGATCCGGTCGACCAGGTCCGCGATCGAGTCCACGATCTTGGAGGGCCGGTACGGGAAGTCCTCGACCTGGTCCGGCCGGGTCAGCCCGGTGAGCACCAGGAACGTCTGCATGCCGGCCTCCATGCCCGCGAGGACGTCGGTGTCCATCCGGTCGCCGATCATGGCGCTGGTCTCGGAGTGGGCGCCGATCGCGTTCAGGCCGGTCCGCATCATCAGCGGGTTCGGCTTGCCCGCGAAGTAGGGGCGCCTGCCGGTCGCCTTGGTGATCAGCGCGGCGACGGCGCCGGTCGCGGGCAGCGGGCCCTCGGCGGAGGGGCCGGTCTCGTCGGGGTTGGTGGCGATGAAGCGGGCGCCGCCCTCGATCAGCCGTACCGCCTTGGTCATGGCCTCGAAGGAGTACGTCCTTGTCTCGCCGAGGACGACGTAGTCCGGCTCGTGGTCGGTGAGGATGTAGCCGATGTCGTGCAGCGCGGTCGTCAGGCCGGCCTCGCCGATGACGTACGCCGATCCGCCCGGCCGCTGGTCGTCCAGGAACTGGGCGGTGGCCAGCGCCGAGGTCCAGATCGACTCGACCGGCACGTCCAGGCCCATGCGGCGCAGCCGGGCGTGCAGGTCGCGCGGGGTGTAGATCGAGTTGTTGGTGAGGACCAGGAAGGGCCTGCCGGACTCGCGCAGCTTCTTCAGGAAGGCGTCGGCGCCGGGGATCGGTACGCCCTCGTGGATGAGCACACCGTCCATGTCGGTGAGCCACGACTCGATGGGCCTGCGTTCTGCCATGTGCGGGATCTCCTGCCGTACGCATGTACGCGTTGCTGCGTGGGCCCCAGCCTAGACAGTGGCCGGATCTTGGGGGAATGGCCGGTTCGGGGTGGGGTGGGTGCGGCGGTGCGATGCCTGCGGCGCGCTGTGCGGCTTCGGTGGGGGTGCGCGTAGCGCCCAAGGGTGCGTTGTGGGTCGGGGCCGGGGCGGGGGGTGTCCGTCCTCGGTCCGGCGGTTCTCTTTTTCCGGGTAGTGCTGCGTGTCGGACGCCGGCCGCTGCGGGCGGACACCCCCCGCCCCGTCCCCTCACCGCCGTGGGCGGCTGTTCGCCCACGGCCCGGATGTGCCTCATGGCCTACGGCGACTGCGGGTCAGCAGGAGGGCGGCACCGGTGACCAGGAGGAGGGCGGCCGCGGTGAGGGCGGCGCCGGTGGGGCCGACGCCTGCGCGGGCCAGTTCGTCGGCGAAGGCGCGGCCGTCCGGGGCGTCGGGGTCGGGGGCGGAACTCGGGGCGGGGTCGGCTTCGATGGTGAACCGGTAGTCGTTCGACTGCCCCACCCATTCGCCGTCGTCGTCCTGTCGTTGTACGACGGCCGCGTTGGCGGTGACCTCGTTGGCCACGGCGTCCGAAGTGATCGCCAGGCGCACCTTCACGGTGAGCGTCCGGCCGGGGCCGACGGTGAAGCCGGGGAAGCCGCCGCGCTCGTCGGCGAGGACGCCGACCAGTTCGTCGGCGTCAGTCTGCTCGAAGCGGACCGGGTGCGGGCGGTCCCCGTCCCCGTCCCCTTCGTAGAACTCCAGCCGGGGCTGGGCGGGTCCGAGCGCCCGCTCGCCGTCCACCAGGACGATCACTGGGTGGATGTTTCCGCAGGTCCGGGTGGTTTTGTTGGTGAGGTCCAGATACCAGGTGCCGTATCCGCCGCCTGCCTCATAGGCGTTCGGGCCGCCGTGGACACGGGTGGTGAGCGGGAAGCCGCGCTCGCCGGACGCGGCGCAGGGGGAGGAGATGGAGGAGGGGCTGGAGTGGGCTTGTGCCGGTGTGGGGGCGAGTGCGAGTGCGGTGGCCGCCGCTAGACAGGGGCGGAGGCAGGGGCGGAGACGGAGGTGGGGGCGGAGAGAGGCGGGCTTGGGCAGTCGCATGAACACATGACCATGCCGGGTGTGTGGGCCCTTCGGGCGGCGCCGCTCCGTACGGCCGGGCAAGTCCGCTCGATCAGCGCAGACACCGGGCTGTCAGCCGTCGGCCTGCCCGAACAGCGGCGCCAGCAGCAACTGGGCCGCGCCCTCCGCGACCCCGCCGGGGGCGATCCGCACCGGTACGGCCGCCTCGCTCCGGGCCCGTCCGTCGATCACCGTGGAGACTCCTCGTAGGAACGTCTCGGGGTCCGCCAGGACCGTGCGGCCGCCTAGCAGCACCAGGTCGATGTCCAGCAGGCCCACGAGGTTCGCGGCCCCCTCGCCGAGTACGCGGGCCGCCTCCGCCGCCTCGCCCCGGGCCACGGCCCCGAGGCACAGCGCCTCCACGCATCCCCGGTTCCCGCAGCCGCACGGCGGCCCGTCCAGCTGGATGACCTGGTGCCCGAACTCCCCCGCGCCGGTCCGGGCACCCCGGTGCACGGCTCCGCCGATCACGAGTCCGGCACCGAGCCCGGTACCGAGATGCAGGTAGGCGAACGATCCGCCGGGGCCGCCCTCCCCCGACACGGCCAGTCCCAGCGCCGCCGCGTTGGTGTCCTTGTCCACCACCACCGGCACCCCCAGCCGCCGCTCCAACGCGGCCCGCAACGGGAACCCGTCCCACTCGGGGAACCCGGTCACCCGGTGCAGGATCCCCCGGGCATGATCGAGAGGACCGGGGAGGGCGACACCTACGCCCAGGAGGGCATCCAGCCCTGGCGCCTCCGCCGGGTCGGGGACTCCGGCCGACTCGGGGACACCAGTCGGCCCTGGCACCCCCGCCGAGGAGGGCGCTCTGTCCGGGGCGGGGACTCCGGTCGGCTCTGCCATCTCTACCGGATCGGGGACTCCGGCCGGCCTTGACACCCCTGCCCGGGCGGGGGATCCGGTCAGCTCTGACACCCCTGCCGGGTCGGGAGTTCCGGCCCGGTCGCGAACGTTGTTCGGCTCGGGGACTCCGGCCGACTCATGAGCTCCGGCTGGCTCTGACACCCCTGCCGCGTCGGGCACCCCGTCCAGGCCGGGACCTCCGGCCGACTCAGGACCTCCGGCCGGCCCTGGCACCCCCGCCGAGCCAGACACCCCGGCCGTCTTGGGACCTCCGGCCAGCCCTGACACCCCCGCCGAGCCAGACACCCCGGCCGTCTTGGGACCTCCGGCCAGCCCTGACACCCCCGCCGAGCCAGACACCCCGGCCGTCTTGGGACCTCCAGCCGGCCCTGGCACCCCCGCCAAGTCGCGCCCCCCAGCCAATGCACGTACCCCGGCCGCCCCCGCGGAGCCCCTCCCCGCCACCCACTCCCCCACCAACCGCTCGATCTCCGTCGCCACCGCCCCCACCACGGCCTCCGCGCCCGCGCCCAGGTCCAGGGGAGCGCGCCGCTCGCTCACCACGGTGCCGTCGAGGTCGACGAGGAGGACGCGTAGTTCGTCGCGGTCGAGGTGGGCGCCGATGGCGTGGCCCGCGTCGGGGACGAGTCGTAGGACCGTGCGGGGCTTGCCGCCGGTGGAGGCGCGGCGGCCGGCCTCCGTGGCGAGGCCCTCCTCGCGCAACCGCCCGGTGATCTTGCTGACGGCCTGTGGGGTGAGTCCCGTGCGTTCGGCGAGTTCCAGGCGGCTGATGCCCTCGGCGCCCGCTCTCCGCAGCAGGCCGAGCACGAGCGCGGTGTTGTGGCTGCGCAGGGCCAGCAGGTTCACGCCGCCGCCGTTCGTCCTGTTCACGTCGGCCATTCTCCCTCGTACTTGCACTTTGGCAACAGCGTTGCGAAAGTGGGGGCATGACTGGCACCCCTCTCCGCGTCGGCCTCGTCGGCTACGGCCTCGCCGGCTCCGTCTTCCACGCCCCGCTGATCGCCGCGACCGAGGGCCTCGCCCTGGACACGGTGGTGACGTCGAACCCCGAGCGGCAGGAACAGGCCCGCGCCGAGTTCCCCGCGGTGCGCACCGTCGCCACGCCGGACGAGCTGCTGGACCGGGCCGCAGAGCTGGACCTGATCGTGATCGCGTCCCCCAACAAGACGCATGTCCCGCTCGCCACCGCCTTCCTCAAGGCCGGCCTGCCGGTCGTGGTCGACAAGCCTGTCGCGGGCGCTGCCGCCGAGGCGCGCGAGCTCGCCGCCCTCGCCGAGGACCGTGGCCTGCTCCTGTCCGTCTTCCAGAACCGCCGCTGGGACAACGACTTCCTGACCCTGCGCAAGCTGCTGGCCGACGGCGAGCTGGGCGACGTAGGGCGCTTCGAGTCCCGCTTCGAGCGCTGGCGCCCGCAGCCGAAGGGCGGCTGGCGCGAGTCCGGCGACCCGGCAGAGATCGGAGGTCTGCTCTACGACCTCGGCAGTCATGTGGTGGATCAGGCACTGGTCCTCTTCGGCCCCGCCGCCTCCGTGTACGCCGAGGCGGACCTGCGCCGCCCGGGCGCCGAGGCCGACGACGACACCTTCATCGCGATCACGCACACCAGCGGCGTCCGCTCCCACCTCTACGTCTCCGCGACGACCGCCCAACTCGGCCCGCGCTTCCGGGTGCTGGGCTCGAAGGCCGGCTACGTCAAGTACGGCCTCGACCCGCAGGAGGCCGCCCTGAGGGAGGGCGAGCGCCCCGGCGCCGGGGCCGACTGGGGCCGGGAACCGGAGTCCCTGTGGGGCCGGGTCGGCGCCGGAGAGTCCCCGCTGACGGGTGGCGGGCGTCCGGAACCGACCCTGCCCGGCGACTACCCGGCTTACTATGCGGCCGTGGCGAAAGCCCTGCTCGACGGCGGTCCCAACCCGGTGACCGCACTGGAGGCGGCCGCCGCCCTCGACGTACTGGAGGCGGCCCGCCGTTCGGCCCACGACGCAGTGGTGGTGAAGCTGTGACGCACAGCGGTGAGTTGACCCCGAAGTTCCACCCCGAGCTGACTCCGCCGATCGAGGAGCTGGAGGCGCAGGAACGCCGCCTGGTCTTCCGGCAGTTCACCCACGACGACGCCTGGGCCCTGGGCTCGCTCCTGGTCGAGCTGGCCCGGGAGCGGCAGGCCCCGGTCGCCATCGACATCCACCGCTCCGGCCAGCAGCTCTTCCACGCCGCCCTGCCCGGCTCGGCCCCGGACAACGACGCCTGGATCGCCCGCAAGCGCCGGGTCGTCGAGCGCTACGGCTCCGCGTCCTACCTGGTCGGTGCCCGTTTCCGCGCCAAGGGCTCGACCTTCGAGGAGTCCTCCCGCCTGGACCCGGACGAGTACGCGGCGCACGGCGGCTCCTTCCCGATCACCGTCGAGGGCGTCGGGGTCGTCGGCGCGGTGACGGTGAGCGGACTGCCCCAACTGGCGGACCACCGGCTCGTGGTGGAGGCGCTGGAGGAGTTCCTCAAGGTCTGAGGAGTTCCTGAGTTCGTTCGGGCGCCGAGGAGTTCCTCAAGCGCTGACGGGAAGATCTCGCGGCCCCCTCCGGTTGGCACGGCTGTACGCCCGCAACGCACACCGACCGGAGGGAAACCCCCACCCATGACTGACGCCCTGAAGGAAACCGTCGGACGGTACGGCATCTGGACCGGCGCGGCGCGCGGCCTGGATCCGTCCCAGCTCGGTGAACTCGCCGAGGCGGTCGGGGAGTTGGAGGAACTGGGATACGGCGCCGTCTGGCTCGGCGGCAACACCTCCGCCGCCGTCGCCGCCCCGCTGATCGAGGCGAGCTCCCGGATCGCGGTCGGCACCAGCATCCAGAGCATCTGGGAGCACGAGCCCGCCGACACCGCCGCGAGCGTCGCCGAGCTGGACTCCGCCCACCCGGGCCGCTTCGTCCTGGGCCTCGGCGTCAGCCACGCCAAGCTCGCCGAACAGTACCGGCGCCCCTACTCGGCCCTGGTCTCCTACCTGGACGCCCTGGACGAGGCGGGCCACCCCGCCGACCGCCGCCTCCTGGCCGCCCTCGGCCCCAAGAGCATCGACCTCGCCCGGGACCGCGCCGCCGGCTCCATCCCGTACCTGGTCACCGCCGACCAGACGGCCACGTCCCGCGAGCGCCTGGGCGAGGCCCCGCTGCTGGCCCCGGAGCTGAAGGTCGTCCTCGAATCCGACCCGGCCCGCGCCCGCGCCGTGGCCCGCGACTACATGGCCATGTACCTGGCCCTGCCCAACTACACCAACAACTTCCTCCGCAACGGCTTCACCGAGGACGACGTCGCGAACGGCGGCAGCGACCGCCTCGTCGACGCGGTCTTCGCCTGGGGCGACGAGTCCCGCATCCGCGCCCGCGTCGAGGAGTTCCTCAAGGCGGGCGCGGACCACGTGGCGTTGCAGATCGTGGACGGCGACACGAGGGGCTCCCTCCCGAGGGAGGCGTGGAGCAAGCTCGCATCTCTACTGGCGTGAAGTGGAGGCACCCTAGGGGCGCGGGGAACTGCGCGACAAGCCACGACGGACGCGCACCCGCCGAACAACCGCAGTCCCCCGCCCCTTAGGCATCTTTGAACTCCTGCCGCTGACGCCCAAGCCCGGAGATCTCCAGCTCGACAACGTCCCCGGCCCGAAGGAACGGCTTCGGCTCGGGCTCGCCCAGCGCCACCCCCGCCGGCGTCCCCGTGTTGATCACATCCCCGGGGTACAGCGTCATGAACTGGCTGACGTACCGCACGACTTCCGCCACCGCGAAGATCTGCTCCGCGGTCGTCCCGTCCTGCTTCAGCTCGCCGTTGACCCACAGCTTGAGGGAGAGGTTCTGCGGGTCGCCCACCTCGTCGGCGGTGACCAGCCACGGTCCGAGGGGGTTGAACGTCTCGCAGTTCTTCCCCTTGTCCCACGTCCCGCCGCGCTCGATCTGGAACTCCCGCTCGGACACGTCGTGCGAGACGGCGTACCCGGCGACATGCCCCAGCGCGGCCTCGGCGGACTCCACGTACCGGGCCGTGCGCCCGATGACGACGGCCAGCTCGACCTCCCAGTCGGTCTTCACGGACTTGCGGGGGATGAGCACGGTGTCGTGGGGCCCCACGACGGTGTCCGCGGCCTTGAAGAAGATCACCGGCTCGGCGGGCGGCTCGGCACCGGTCTCGCGGGCGTGGTCGTGGTAGTTCAGCCCGATGCACACGATCTTGCCGATCCGTGCGAGCGGCGGTCCGACGCGCAGCCCGGTGGCGTCCAGCGCGGGCAGCTCACCGGCCTCGGCGGCCGCACGGACCCGGCCGAGCGCCTCGTCGTCGGCGAGCAGCGCTCCGTCGATGTCCGGGACGATGCCGGACAGGTCCCGGAGCACTCCCTCGGCATCGAGCAGCGCGGGCGTCTCCGCTCCCGCCGTACCGACTCGCAGCAGCTTCATGGTCACTATCTCCCTCGATCGCGGGCGCCGACCCGACGGGTGCAGCCATCGGATGACTGGTCGATCCTCCAAGCTGGGCGTCCGCTCCGCAATACCCGGTTCACGGACTGGACGGGGCCGCCGCTGAGGTGCCGAGGTCAGCGGTACAGCACCGCCCGTTCCACCGCGCTCCACGTCGTACTGGTCACCACGTACAGCGCGGCGGCCAGCGGCACCACGGCCACGGTGAAGAGCGTGAAGAAGGACATGAACGGCATGACCTTGCTCATCGCGCCCATCCCGGGGACCTGCTGGCCGTCCCCCACCGGCATCGCCGGGTTGGTGGCCATCATCCGCTTGGTGCGCCGGAAGTTGAAGGAGGCCACCGTGGCGACGATCACGAACAGGGCGAGGTAGACGAGCCCGGCGCCGCCGAGGAACCCGCCGGTGCCGAGGGCGTCCGCCCAGCGGTCTCCGAGGGGCGCCGCGAAGAGCTGGTGGGTGAGCAGTTCGTTGGCCTGTCCGCCGATCGTCGTATTGGAGAACAGGTGGTAGAGGAGGAAGAACGCGGGCAGCTGGAACAGACTGGGCAGGCAGCCGGACACCGGCGAGACCTTCTCCGCCGCGTGCAGTTCCATCACCGCCTTCTGGAGTTTCTGCGGATCCTTGCCGTGCTTCTTGCGCAGTTCGGCGATCTTCGGGCGCAGCTCGGCCTGGGCCTTCTGCCCACGGGCCGCCGCCCGGGACAGCGGATGCACGAGCAGTCGTACGAACGCGGTGAACAGGACGATCGCTGCGGCGGCCGCGGTGGCGCCGAACAGCGGGTGGAGCAGGTCGGCCAGGTGCTGGACCAGGTCGGCGAAAACGGACATGGGTGAGCCCTCCGGGGGTCTCGTCGTGCCGGAAAAGGGAACGGCGGCATGACGACCCGCGCGGGGCCGGGCAGTGGGGTGCGAGTGCCCTACGCGACGGTCGTCGGGAGGGCGTGTCCGGGAGCTCGGGGGCGCCTGCGCCCCTTGGCGTCGGGATCGCGTTGCGGCAGGAAGGCCGTGCGGCGGGCGCGGTCGCGGATGGCCGTACGCACGCGGGTGGGCGGTACGGCGGGGGCGGCGCGCGAGGCGAGGAGCGAGCACGCGGCGAAGGCGGAGCCGGCCGCGGCGGTCGCGGCGAGCGCGACGGCGGCGGAGAGGCTGCCGGTGTCGAGCAGGACGATGTCGAGGACCAGGAGCAGCAGCACGGCGGCGGGACGCGGGTTGACCCAGCTGCGGATCATCGGCCGCTCCCCCCTCTCGCTCCCACTCGCACGCTCATCGGACTTCTGTCCTCCGTCGGTTATACCCGATCGGTCCCGATCGGCCGCAAGAGGAGCTTGGGCCTGAGCAGCGCCCGGCTGACCGGATCCGCCGGGTCCGGGTCGAGTCCGGGGCCGGGTTCCATGAGGACGTCCTTCACGGGTACGACGATCCCGCAGGCGGGGCACTCGCCGTACGGCCCGAGTTCGGTGCCGCAGCCGGCGTGCCGGAAGTAGCGCAGCGGGGCCTCGCCGAAGTGCTGCCGGCCCCACAGCCCGAGGGAGCGCAGGGTCGGCCACAGGGCGACGGCCCGGTCGGTGGCGAGGTACTCGTCGCGCGGCGGCGACTCCTGGTACCGGCGCTTCTCCAGGATCCCCTCGGCCGTGAGGGTCTGGAGCCGGGCGGCCAGGACGGCTCGCGGGATGCCGAGGTGGACGAGGAAGTCGTTGTAGCGCCGGACGCCGTAGAGGGCGTCGCGGACGACGAGGAGTGTCCAGCGCTCGCCGACGATCTCCAGTGCGCGGGCGATCGAGCACTCCTGCGTCACGTAGTCCTTGCCCAGTGCCATGACAACCACCTTAGCCAGCATGCGAGCGGTTGGTTCAATCACCGAACCGACCCTGCTACGGTACTCCGCATGACTAGGTTCAGTGGACGAACCATCGGACGGGACCGGAGTGCGGCGTCGGGTGCGCCGAGTGTGCCTAGTGCGTCGGGTGCGGTGGCGGCACCGGAGGCACCGGAACCGGCGCCCCCGGTGGCTCGCCCCGCCGCCACCCTCGGCCTGACCAGCGCCGCCACCGCCGTAGCCCTGATGACGTACACCGCGCCGATGGTCACGCTCCCCGACGTCGCCGCCGCCCTGCACACCCCGCTGTCCGCCCAGGCCTGGCTCCTGAACGGCACCCCGCTCGGCCTCGCCGCCCTCCTCCTGGTCGCCGGCACCCTGGCCGACGACTACGGCCGCCGCCGGGTCTTCGTCACGGGCACCCTGGCCCTGGGCATCACCACGGCCCTCGGTGCGCTGGCCTCGTCCACCTGGCTGTTCACCCTGGCCCGCGTCAGCCAGGGCGCGGCCAGCGCGGCGCTCCTGGCGAGCAGCCTCGGCCTGATCGTCCACGCGTTCCAGTCACCGTCCGGCCGACTGCGCGCGACCGGCGTCTGGGGCGCCTTCGTGAGCGGCGGCATCGCACTCGGCCCGCTCGTCACCGGCGCGATACCGAACTGGCGCCTGTCCTACGGCGTTCTCGGCGCCGCCGCCCTGATCGTCGCCGCCCTGTCCGTGCGCGCGCTCACCGAGTCCCGCGCGCCCCGGGGCGGACGTCCCGACATCTGGGGCGCGCTGACCTTCGGCCTGGCCCTGGTCGCGCTGGTGGCCGCGCTGACGCTGGGCCGGGACGGCTGGCTGCGGGCACCGGTCGGCCTGTTGCTGCTGGCCTCCGCCGCCCTGCTGACCCTGTTCGCTACGATCGAGCACCGCACGGCGACCCCGATGATCGACCTCTCCCTGCTCCGCCGCCCCCGCTTCCTCGCCTCCTCCACCGGGGGCCTGTTCACCGGCCTCGCGGTGATCGGCCTCTTCAGCTTCCTGCCGGCCCTGCTCCAGCAGACGCTCGGCCTGTCCGCGATGGACACGGCCTGGCTGTTCCTGCTCTGGTCCGGCCTGTCCTTCGTGGTGGCCCTCCAGGCCCGGCGCCTGTCGGGACGGATACCGCCGCGCCGCCAACTCGCCCTCGGTTTCGCCCTCCACGCGGCGGGCGTCCTGGCCATGCTGGGCGCGCTCGACGCGGGATCGTGGCGGCGGCTGCTGCCCGGCCTCGTGCTGGCCGGCGTGGGCAGCGGCCTGCTCAACGCCGCGCTGCCGCTGCTCTCGGTGGAGTCGGTCCCGGCGGGCCGGGCCGCGATGGGCTCGGGCGCCCAGCAGACCTTCCGCTACATCGGCTCCTGCGCGGGAGTGGCGCTGACCATCGCCCTCGCGACCTCGACCGGCGACGGACTCGCCCATGGGGCGGATGTCGCGATGGTGGTGTCGGCGGGGCTGGCGGTCGTGGCGGCGGTGGGGGTGGGGGTGCTGCGGGAGCGCGCGTGAACTCGGCTTTCGCCCGGTCTCACTCCCGGGGCCGCATGGACGCGAGCGTCCCCCACACCACCAGCCGGTACCTGGACGAGTACTCCGGGGTGCAGGTGGTGAGGGTGATGTAGTGGCCCGGGTCGGTGTACCCGTGGCCGGGCCGGACCGTCGAACGCGGGATCTCGCGGATCACGCCGGTGTCGTGCGCCGAGGTCTGCGGCAACGTCCCGCTCACGGCGTACGTGTAGACCGCGTCCTCGGTCTCCACCTCGATGGTGTCGCGGGGCCGCAGCCGGTTGACGTACCGGAAGGGCTCGCCGTGGGTGTTCCGGTGCCCGGCGAGCGCGAAGTTCCCGACCTGGCCCGGCTGCCCGGTGCCGGGGTAATGACCGACGTACCCCTGGTTGAGCACGGCCCGCTTGCCCACGCCTTCGGCGACGGGGACGCGGAGCCCCAGGCGGGGGATGCTGAGGATGGCGTACGCCTGGGACCAGCGGGGGGTCTCGCGGGGTGCCGCGGCCGACCGGCCGGGGCCGCCCGTGTCGGGAGACGACGGTGAGTGGCCGCTCGGGGGCGCGGACAGGGACGGGGACGGGGACGGGACCGTCGTACGGACGTCGCCGTCGTCCCACTCGCGCTCCAGCGCCTCGACCTGCCGCTGGGCCCCTTCCCTGGCCTCCCGGTTGGTCCACCACAGCTGATGGACGACGAGGAACAGCAGCAGGACCCCGACGGTGACGAGGAGTTCGCCGCCGGTCCACAGTGCGCGGCGGCGCAGGGCACGCCGTCGCCGTATGCCGTGGTGCATGACGTGATGCCGCATGCGACGCCTCCTCGACGGGGCCGCCCGCACGATAAGGGGCGGGGTGGCAAGTCACCAGAAGCAGTGACGACGGACCCTGCGCGACCCTGCGCGACTCGCCTCGTTCGATACTTCGTACACAGGTTTGAAAAAGGGCTGTCGCAACTCTCGACAAGCCCACGCACCAGGCCCGATGCTTCCTCCTGGCATGAGCAGAACAGGCCGGAACGTCTGGTTCAGGGACCGGCGTTCCTTCGAATCGGAGAAGCCATGATCCGACGCAGAACCCTGCTCGCGGCCGCGGGCGGCACCGTCCTCGGCAGCGCGCTGGCGACAGGGACCGCCCACGCGGACGCCACCATCGCCGTGAACCCCGGAACGTCGTACGGCAATTGGGAGGGCTGGGGCACCTCCCTCGCCTGGTGGGCCAACGTCTTCGGCGCCCGGGACGACTTCGCCGACATCTTCTTCACCACCAAGTCGACGACGTACAACGGCACCTCGCTCCCCGGCCTCGGCATGAACATCGCCCGCTACAACCTGGGCGCGTGCAGCTGGAACAGCGTGGGCGGACAGTCGATGGTCGCCTCGCCCAACATCCCCGCCTTCAAGCAGATCGAGGGCTTCTGGCAGGACTGGAACAACGAGGACCCGGCGTCCAGCGCCTGGAAGTGGACCGCGGACGCCAACCAGCGGGCGATGCTGGGCAAGGCGGTGTCCCGGGGCGCGACCACCGAGCTCTTCGCCAACTCCCCCATGTGGTGGATGTGCCAGAACCACAACCCCTCCGGCGCCTCGGGCGGCGGCAACAACCTCCAGACCTGGAACTACCGCCAGCACGCCTCCCACCTGGCCGCCGTGGCCCTGCGCGCCAAGAACAACTGGGGCGTGAACTTCGCGACCGTCGACCCCTTCAACGAGCCCTCGTCCTCCTGGTGGACGGCGACCGGCACGCAGGAGGGCTGCCACATGGACGCGTCGGTCCAGGCCGCCGTACTGCCGTACATGCGCAGCGAGTTGGACGCCCGGGGCCTCACCGGCGTCCGCATCTCGGCCTCGGACGAGACGAGCTACGACCTCGCGCGTACGACATGGGGGGCCTTCTCGTCCTCCACGAAGGCCCTGGTGAACCAGGTCAACGTGCACGGCTACCAGGGCTCCGGCGGCCGCCGCGACCTCCTCTACACGGACGTCGTGACGACATCCGGCAAGAAGCTGTGGAACTCGGAGACGGGCGACGGCGACGGCACGGGCTACACCATGGCGGCCAACCTCCTGTCCGACTTCCGCTGGCTGCACCCGACGGCCTGGGTCTACTGGCAGGTCATGGACCCGACGGCGGGCTGGGGAGTGATCAAGTACGACGGCAGCACCCTGCAGGCCGGCGCGGTCGAGACGAAGTACTACGTACTGGCCCAGTTCAGCCGCCACCTCCGCCCCGGCATGCGCATCCTCGACACGGGCGTGAGCTACGCGGTCGCGGGCTACGACGCGAGCGCCCGCCGCCTGGTCATCGTGGCCCTGAACACCTCCACCTCCGCCCAGACCCTGACCTTCGACCTCTCCCGCTTCACGACGGTGACCGGCGGCTCGGGCGGCGTGGTCCCGCGCTGGAACACGGTGACGACGGGCGGCGACAAGTACGCGTCGTACTCGAACACGTTCCTGAGCGGGAAGTCGGTGGCGGTGCCGTTCGCGGCGAAGGCGGTGCAGACGCTCCAGATCGACGGGGTGACGATATAGACGCGGTGTGGGCGAGCCCGGCGGAGTCGGGACGAGAACCGGAGGAGCCCGGGGAAGCCGGGTAGGCCGGGCAGGCCTGGACGAGATGTGCGAGCCGGTGTGCCGATTGTGGCGCTGGCCTGCACATCTCTCTCCTTCACGGCGGCTCGGCAGTACGGTGTCACCCATGCGCCCCGACACGCCCGCCGAGAACGTCGACCACACCGCCGAAGCGGCACGCCTGGAGCGGACCGCCGGCCTGTACCCCGAGGACGCCGAAGCCCTGCTCCTACAGGCCGCGGCCCACCTCGAACTGGCCGGCGCCCGCCCCGCCGCGTCCACCCTCTACGACCGCCTGCTGTCCTCCTCCGGCAGCCTGGAGAACCCTTTCCTGGTCCGGGCCCTCAAGGCCTCGAACCTCTGGGAGTACGGCCACGAGGCAGAGGCCAGGGCCATCATCGAGGGCGTCCGCGCCGCGTCCCCCCGCGACCCGGCCCCCTGGGTGATCGTCGCGGAGGCCCTGGAGTCCCACGACGAGTTGGAGGCGGCGCAGGACACCTTCACGGAGGGCGCGAGGCTGCTCCTCACGGACGTCACCGACCCCCCGTACTCCACACACCCCCTCCTCTTCGGCCGCCACCGGGTCCGCCGCATGCTCGGCCTCCCCCACGACGAGTGGGACGCCCTGGCCGACACCTTCAACTCCTCCCCCGTCTCCCTCGACGAACTCCACGACCCCAAGCGCGTCTGGTCCCTCGGCTCGGACAACCCCGCGGAACTGGAGGCCGAGATCTCCCGCCTCCGCGCGGAACTCGGCACCTACCGGGAGGCCCTCTCCCGCCCGTTCCCGGTAGCGGTCCTCCACTGGTCGGCAGGCGAACTGTCGGAGCTGGTGTCGTCGTACCCGACCCTCTCCTCGGAATACCCCTCCCACGAGGAACACCTGACGACGATAGAGGCGTCCCTGCGCGAACTGGCCTCGTCGGGCACCCCGAACCTGGGCATCGTCACGGGTACGGTCCCCTCCTACGAGGCCTTCGCGGCATCGGAGGGCTCGTCCCCGGGGGACGCGACGCTGCTGCCCCAGTACGCGACGACCTTGGCGGCCCGTGGCCGCGCGGTGGAGTGGCCGCCGCAGCGGGGGACGGCTTGCTGGTGTGGGTCGGGGACGGCTTACGAGGCGTGCCACGGGGCAGAGTAGGCCGCCTTAAGGCATGTCCACGCCCTGGGGCCTCATCGCGTCCGAGATGGACTTGACGCCACCGTGCGCGGTGAGGCCCCCGTCCACGGGAATCTCCGCACCGGTGATGAACGAGGACTCATCAGAGATCAGAAACACCACGAGCGGCGCGATGTCCTCGGCCCTGCCGCTCCGCCCGAGCGGCGTCTCCCCGATGGTTGCCTCCCGAAAGGCCGCCGTGGCCCCGGCGGTCATCTCGGTCTCGATATAACCGGGATGCACGGTATTGACCCGAATCCCACGCGCCCCCAGCTCCATGGCCGCGATCTTCGAAACCCCTCGCAGGGCCCACTTACTGGCGGTGTACGCAACGGGGTAATACCCGGTGAGCGCGGCGGACGACCCCACGTTGACGATGCTCGACCCCGGCGGCATGAGCGGGGAGAGGTACTGAATCCCCAACAGCGGCCCAACGGTGTTCACGGCCTGCACGTCGGCGAAGTCATCGACCCTCACCTCACCCAACCGCTCCCGCCGAATAACCCCGGCATTGTTGACGAGCCCATGCACCTGCCCGAACTCCCCCTCCAACTCAGCGGCAAGCGCACCCCAGTCGTCCTCCCGACTGACATCAAGCCGCCGACACCCCTCAACCCCGTCCGGCCGCGCATCGGTAGCCACCACGGTAGCCCCCGCCCGCCCCAACGCCACCACCTGGGCAGCCCCTTGCCCCCGAGCGGCCCCGGTAACGACAACAACCTTGCCGGCCAGCCTCTGCGACCCCTGCTCACTGCCAGATATCCGCGCCATGGCGAACAACGTATCCACGCCGGGTAAGCGCCCGCCCCGCAACCCACCACCCGCAAGTCGCCGAACCGACCCGCGCGCCATCCGAGCCGACGCGCCCCCACCCCCGGCCCCCAACAAAACCACGCGACCACCCAACCCACCCTGCCCCCGCTTTCCCCCGGCCGCCCGCTCGCTTCTCCCCCGTGTCGGAGCACCCCGGGTCAAGGGTGGCCCGCAGGGCCATCGCCGAAGGCGACGCGCAGCCGGAGGCGGAGCGCCCTTGATGCGGGGCGCGGAGGCACGACACTGACCGAGAAGCGGGCGGCCCCAAGGGCACCTTGCCTACCAACTAGATCCGCACTCACCTCGGTAACGAGCAGGGGCGCTCGGCCGTCAGTGGCGCCTGTTACAACAGAGCCATTGCTGTACGAGCGATCGGGAGTCAGCGTGGCCCAACCGGGAGATCTGTCAGAGCCTGTCGCAGGCGTGTACGAGGAGCTCATCACCAAGCGCATGCAGGCACAGATGGACCAGTTGGGCGCGGCTGGTTGGAAGGCGATCGACGGTGATGTCAGCGAAGAATCGTCACCCCATGTGTTGGCCCGGCACATCAGCCAGGCCATAGGGCGACGGCTCAGCCAACTCCCCCACGCCAAGCGCGTGGCCGTAGCCAACAAGATCATCGAATCACTCGCGGCTGATCCCTCCGAGCGCGAGACCAGTGATGCGGTGGAGCTCATCGCCGATGGGCCACGGCAGCTTCTCGCACTGGCCGAGCAGGAGGCCCCGGGTGTCTACGCGATCCGCCCTCTCACGCCTCTCTCGGAGACTGCGCTCATCACCAACTCGCCCGAAGATCCAAGTCTCGGGAGTGAACTGCGTGCCGAACTGGCCACAGCAGACCGTATCGATCTGCTCTGCGCCTTTGTGAAGTGGTACGGCCTACGCGTGCTCGAAGATTCGCTTCGCGCTGCCAAGGAACGCGGTGTCCCGATCCGTGTCATCACGACCACCTACATCGGCGCCACCGATCGACATGCCCTCGACCGCCTCGTGCGCGACTTCGGTGCGGAGGTGAGGGTCAACTACGAGATCCGTTCGACGCGGTTGCATGCGAAAGCCTGGCTGTTCCGACGAAAGAGTGGCTTCGACACGGCGTACGTCGGCAGCTCGAATCTTTCGAAAGCCGCATTGCTCGACGGCCTCGAGTGGAACGTGCGCCTGTCGTCCGTGGCCACTCCCGCGGTGCTCAACAAGTTCGAGGCCACTTTCGATGCCTATTGGAACGACATCGCCTTCGAGCCGTACGACCCAGACGACGACGGTGAACGTCTGGACCGGGCTCTAGCCCAGGCCGGTGGGACCGGACCGACGACCGACCTCAGGATCAGCCTTTCAGGCCTTGAGGTCCGTCCTTTCCCCCATCAGCAGGACATGCTTGAGCGCCTGCGAGTCGAGCGCGAGATCCGCGGTCGCAACCGCAACCTCCTCGTGGCGGCAACTGGCACCGGCAAGACGGTGATGGCGGCCCTGGACTATCGAACCCTGCGTCAAAGGCTCGGCGACGGCAACCCAAGGTTGCTGTTCGTGGCCCATCGCAAGGAGATCCTGAATCAGTCCTTGCGCACCTACCGAGAGGTACTGGACGACGCCTCCTTTGGTGAACCCCTCTACGGCGGCGAAGACCCTCGCGAGTGGAACCATGTGTTCGCCAGCGTGCAATCGCTGAACCTCCAGCGACTGGAACGGCTCGCCCCCGATCACTTTGACATCGTCGTAATCGACGAGTTCCACCACGCCACGGCAACGACCTACCGTCGCGTCATCGACCACTTCGAGCCGAAGGAACTCCTGGGCCTCACCGCTACGCCGGAGCGGATGGACGGGCTGAACGTGCAGGACGAATTCTTCGACGGTCGCATCGCAGCCGAGATGCGGCTGTGGGAGGCCCTGGAGAACGACCTGCTGTGCCCCTTCCACTACTTCGGTATCCCGGACGGCACTGATCTGACCAACCTCGGCTGGCAGAAGGGCGCGTATGCCGATCGAGACCTTGACAACCTCTTCACCGGCAACCACGCCCGTGCTCGTATCGTCGTCAAGCAGATCCGCGACAAGGTCTCCAACCCGGGAGCTATGCGTGCTCTCGGCTTCTGCGTGACCAAGGCTCATGCGCACTTCATGGCGGACTTCTTCCGTAAGGCGGGCTTTCAAGCTGTGGCCCTGGACAGCGACTCGCCAGCCGGCGTCCGGGCGCAGGCGCTTGCTGACCTCCAGGACCGCAAGCTTCAAGTGATCTTCTCCGTTGACCTGTTCAACGAAGGTCTCGACATCCCTGACGTCGACACACTGCTACTCCTGCGCCCCACGAACAGCGCCACGGTCTTCCTTCAGCAACTGGGGCGAGGCCTACGACGCACGGAAACAAAGCCTGTACTCACGGTCCTCGACTTCATCGGCCAGCACCGAGCCGAGTTTCGCTTCGAAGAGCAGTTTCGCGCTCTGACAAACCTTTCCCGCAACCGACTCGTCGACCACATCGAGTACGACTTCCCGCAGCTTCCCTCCGGATGCCAGATCATCTTGGAGGGCAAGTCCAAGGACCTCGTCCTCGACAACATTCGCGCCCAGCTTGGTGCCACCGTCAAGGTGTTGATGAAGGAAGTAAGGGACTACCACACGCCTCGCCTCGCTGACTACCTACGGGAGAGTCGCCGGGAGATCAAGGAGCTCTACAAGAGCGATAACTCCTGGACGACGGTCCTTCGCAAGGCAGGTCTCGTGAAAGAGCCGGCTCCGCCGGGAGAGGCCGCACTCCTCAAGCGGGTCCATGCCTTCCTCCATGTCGACGACCCAGAGCGCGCTCACGCCTACCTGCGCCTCGTGGCGGATGACGCTCCCGCGTACGACAGCCTGACCCCAAGCGACCAGACGTACGCCCGCATGCTCTTTTTCAACCTGTGGGACAACGCGGGTGGCTTCACCAGCTTCCAGGAGGGCCTCGACGCACTGCACTCACAGCACGTACTCCGCGACGAGTTGCGACAGGTGCTGTCATACGTCATTGAGCGGTCCGACCACTTTCCGATCCCACTATCGGGTCCTCATAGCCACATCCCCTTGAAGATCCACAGCGCATACAACCGCTCCGAGGTCCTGGCCGCGCTCGGTGTGGCCCGCTTCGGCGGCCAGATGCCCAGGTCTTTCGCGCAAGGCGTGCAGTGGATTGAGGACATTCAGACTGATGCGCTACTTATCACTCTAGAGAAGAACGAAAAGGACTTCTCGCCCACGGTTCGCTACAAGGACTTCGCTCTGAGCCCCACGCTCTTCCACTGGGAGTCCCAGAACGCAGTCGCCGAGAGCTCACGGACCGGCTTGCGCTACCAACACCATGCCCAACAGGGAAGCCACGTGCTGCTGTTCATGCGCCGCTACAAGGACACAGACATCGGCAAAGCCCACCCTTGGATGCTCCTTGGCCCGGCGACGTACGTGGAGCACACCGGCAGCAAGCCGATGGCGATCACATGGCGGCTAGAGCACGAGCTGCCAGCCGACGTCTGGTCGTACTCGACCATCACGGCAAGCTAGTCGACCAGATCCAATGTCAGAGCGATCAGCTAACGTCAGAGTATGGACTTAGCTTCGATCAAGCCCGGTCTGGTGACCACGCGCGCAGCGATGAAGAAGCTGTTCGGCGGAGGAACACAAGAAGGGATCATTCCTTCCACAACCACGCCAAACATCCTCATCTATGTAGATCACGACAGTGGCAAGAGGTACGGCTACGAAGACGGGTGGCTAGCGGAAGAGGACGAACTGGGGCCTGTGTTTGAGTACACAGGCCAAGGCACCCGAGGAGATCAAACGTTTCTAGGGCTGCCAGGCTCTCGCAATGCTGCTGTGCTATATCACGCTGATAAAGGGAAAGCCCTTCGCGTCTTCATAACCACAAGAAGAGCACCAGGCTCCAAGTCTGCCGCCAAGCAGCAACGGTACATAGGTGAGTTTGAATTGGACTCGCGGCAGCCATATACCGTGCGTGAGGCGGATGACGAGAAGGGCGAACGACGTCGCATCATTGTCTTCCGTCTGCGCCCCAAGGGTGACTACGAGCGTCTCGACAAGGACGCCATCACGCGGGCGGAAACCACCATTGCTCATCGGGTGTCGGCGACTGTAGCCACGAGCCGCGTGCCGGAACCCAGGATGGTCGAGCCTAAGCGGAAACGAGCCTCAGAGAGCAGGCGCGCCGCGCAGCCAAGTCTCATCGCTGACCTCCGTCAAGCGGAACTGCGGGATCAATACCTCGCAGAGCTCACGAAACAAGAACACCAAGTCTCCGCGTACCAGATAAAGATCGCAGGCACGACGACCACCCTCAAAACCGACCTCTATGACGCCACTGAGCACGAATTGTATTCGGTGAGAGGCGAGAGTAGCCGCGAGGAAGTACGGACGGCGATAGGGCAACTGAAGGACTATGTGCGGCACATTAGGCCTCGAAATCCCAGACTGTCAGTACTAGTTCCCGACCGTCCACAGGATGACTTGCTCAACCTTCTTCACACAGAGGGAATAGACCTCGTCTACCGCGATGGCACCGGATACACGAGGCTTGCAGTCAAGTAGCACATTCACATCCCCACCCCGGAGTCATCATGGCATCGTCAGCGGAACATGACTTCCTCACAGCTACAGCTCTCAGCATCATGAAGGATGCATCCAGATCCATGCTCTTCGGATACACGGAAGGACAGCGTAAGCGCTTCGACTTTTCGTGTGACCTCAAGAGGGACTGGTCCAAAGTGATTGCAGGGCAGACCCTATGGAAGCACGGCGGGGACGGTATAGACAAAGACCTCCGAACATTTCTCCACGAGGACGATATTCATGCCGCTGTGTACATAGCCAGCCACGAAAGCAAGCATCGCAGTCGCCTCGCCGAAGTAACCCAAGATTACCTCAAAGGCCCGTATCGAGATCGACTCTCACGCCTGCGCGTCTTCTGGGTTCCGGCAGACTTTAAAGAAACAGACAAGAAGGCTAAAGACGCGATTCAGAAATATCTGAGAGACGAGATAACAAAGGATCTCCTCCTGCATGTTGCCCTGGGAGGTCTCACGGCTCAGGATGTGACACGTTTTGCTTCTTCAAGGCGCCCTGGCCTACCCATAGCCATCTTGTCTCACGTCAAGAGTCATGGCTACCGAAACCACAGAAGCACAGCCAAGCAACTCGAAGTGAGCCTAGAGGCCCTCAGGTCTGAGACGGAGCGACTCTTCATCATAGGTTTCCTCGGAAGCGAGAGCCTACAAGGCGGCATGTACCACTTAACTGAAAGCGGAAACGCCATGCTCGACATATGCTCGCGCCTACGCGATTACCTCTGCGAAAACCTCGGCGACGGAAACGAGAACAGAGATTTCGAGCACATATGCAGACTGCTGGGAATTGACTACCCTTCGATAGCGATCACAACGCGCCTTACGGGAAAGAATCCCGAGGTAGACATACAAGACCCGACGGCCCTCCTATTGCAGCACGTGGCTCAAGCGAATGACGACGGCACAGTGGATTGGCCTGCACCGTACTTCGCGCTGCCCTCAGCCGCCGACATCACCGCTTCGAACTGAGCCTCAGCGACACACAGGACGACTCACGCGCCCGCCTTCCAAGTGGCCATCGCCTGTAGGTAGCCGCGTCGTCAACTCGCACCAGGTCACCTTCTTGTCGGCATGCAGGAGAACACCCCATCGGTCAGCAAGAGCGTCAACGAGGGCCATTCCGCGCCCCACCTCGGCATCGTCCTGTGCGCTGACAAGGGTTGGAAGAGCCCGCGTATCGGGGTCGTGGATCTCGATACGCAGCCGAGTGCCACACATCGACACGGCGAGAGTTGCAGGGGTACCGACTCCGACGTGGGTGATGACATTCGACACGAGCTCGGTGACGCAGAGCTGAGCGTCGGCAACAACCCCGTGCAGACCCCACAACTCCAAGTGCACTCGCATGATGCGGCGGAGGCCGGCCACCTCCTCGGGCTCCGCTGCAAAGGCGAGGGTCCATGGCTTCCGCGACAAACCTACAGTCCAGCTCATCAGTCAACTCCTGTCGTTCCAAGCCCAGTTGTTTTGTGCACCTCGGGCTACGTCTCAGAGTTGCAGTGAGACTCTCAAAATGGAACTCTCACTAGCAGCCAACGGGTGCGTAGCGGTCCACGCACGCCCCCGGCGCACACCGTCTTGCAGCTGACTTCATGGAAGCCGCACGATCTGACTGATCGATACGAAGGGCCTAGAGATGGCAGTCGGACCCACAACTCGAAGGCGCCAGCTAGGCGCCGACCTACGCCGCCTCAGAGAACGCAAGGGCCTCACCCTTGAGGAGGCAGGCGCACGCGTCGGCATCTCGAAGGCGACGCTCAGCCGCTACGAGACGAAGGAGGGAACGGTCAAGTGGCCGGCTGTCGACGCCCTTTGTCGCGAGTACGGCGCCTCAGACGAGGAACGCCTCGCTGTCGTAGAGCTAGCGAAAGGCGCGAGGATCCAAGGCTGGTGGAGATCACTCGCCGACCCCATCCCTGAGTCCATGAACCTCATGCTCACGCTTGAGGACGAGGTGGTACGCGAAGACCACTACGCGTCCATGTACATCCCTGGGCTTCTTCAGACCCGCGTCTACGCTGAGGCCGTCCACCGAGCCTCGGAAGTGCAGTGCCCGGAGCGCGAAGTCCAGCACATGGTCGACATCCGCATGAAGCGGCAGGAACTCCTCGAACGCGATGAGCCACCCCACCTGTGGTGCGTGATCGACGAGGCAGCCCTACGACGTAGAGTCGGCGGCCGCGAAGTTATGCAGGCGCAGTTTCAGCATCTCCTCACCATGGCCCAACTGCCTCACGTCACCGTCCAGGTGCTTCCCTTCTCCTCCGGTGCGCACGCAGCAGCCGTAGGCAGTTTCGCCGTCCTGCGCGGGCCCTCTCTCGAACTTGACGTCGTCTACGTGGACTTGCTCGGAGGCGGGCTCTTCATGGAGAAGCGACCAGAACTGGAGCGTTATAGGTTGGCGTTCGAGTACCTCAGCGCACAGGCACTCGATCTCGAATCCTCCGTGGAGATCATCGACCGCATAAGCAAGGAGTCCTGATGACAGCGCCCTCGACGTACCAGTGGTTCAAGTCGTCCTACAGCGGCGGGAGTGGCACTGAGTGCGTGGAGTGCGCGTCGGTTGAGGACGGCGCGCTTGTGCGTGACTCGAAGCGCGAGGGTGGACCTTGCATAGCCGTGGAGGCGCAGGCCTGGGATGCCTTCGTGCAGTCCCTAGGTCCAAGGAGAGCGGGAGCCCGCTGACGCTGGTACGACGCATGGGCTAGCAACCCCCACGCCCAGGTCGAATCAAGCGGCCAAGGGAAGCACCATCGCACACAGCTCCGGTGCCCCCTCGAACGGCACCGCCTCCCCTACCGACTCGTACCCCCAACTCTCGTACAGAGCCCGCACCTTGACATGCTCCTTGTGGACGAGCAGCGTCACCCGTTGTTCGCTACGGGAGGCGAGGAGCGTGTCGTGGATGTGGCGTGCTGCGCCTGTGCCGCGCCAAGGGGTGCGGACCATCAGCTCGGACAGTGCGAAGGTGCGGTGGCCGGTCTCGGTGACGAAGGGCTCGGGCAAGGGCGGGGTGACCTTGGACCACCAGGTCGTGGACGAGCGGAGGGGTGCCCCGTAGGCGTAGCCGACGGCCTGTCCTCGGTCGTGGGCGAGGACGCAGGCGAACGCCTTGTTGGCCGTCCAGTGGTCGAGGAACTTCGCGAAGGCGTCGCGACCTGCCAGCGGGTCGTCGCTCTTGGCGTACACCTCGTCGTGGATGTCCAGGAGGAGTTCGCGGATCGTGTGTGCGTCCGTGTGTCCGTAGTGCCGTAGGTCGAGTTCGGGGCGTGTGGTCACGGAGGTCCTCCTTCGGACCGGCCAACTGCGGTGACCCGTTCGAGTCGGGCGGTGATGCGGCTGCTGATGACACCGACTGTACGAATGCCTGAGGCAGTGGCGACGGCTCTCTCGTGTTCGCCCTGGGCCAGCTGTAGTTCGGCGAGCAGGACGCCGTAGTAGGCGCGGTTCCGGGTGAAGCGTTCTTCGAGGAGTTCGAGGGCCTGGGCCGCATGGGCTTCGGCACGGCGGTACTGGCCGGCGCTTTGATGGGCGATGGCTCCGAGACCGGACAGTTCAGCAGGCGTGAGGAACGCGAGCCAACTGGGAGCCGCGGTGGTGTTCGCGCGGTCGTAGGTGCGTTCGGCGGCGGCGAGATGGCGGCCCATGCCGGTGAGGTCGCCGGTCTGGGCCAGGCAGTCGGCGAGTCTGGCGTTCAGGAGGGAGGAGATCAACGGTCGGGCGCGCAGGTGCCGTTCGGAGAGTGCGGCACGGTTGATGCGGGCTGCTTCCGCGGGGCGGCCCGCATGTTCGGCCTGGGCTGCCAGGTCGGACCAGGCTCTGGTGACGCAGACGGGGTCACGGGACAGCAGTGCGGCCTGCAAGGCGTGGTTGCGGAGGTGGGCTGCCTTCTCATATTGCCCGCAGTCGTGGGCCGACCAGCCCGCACATGCGGCAACTTCGGCGATAGCTCGGTGCATGCCCCGTTCGACACGCTCGCTGTAGGTGCAGTGGTCCAGGGCATGTTCGAGGCGTGAAAGGTAGTCGACCGTGACGTCGATGAGAGCGCCGCCGCCGAGCCCGTTGAAGTGGGCGTCGAGGCGGGTGATCGTGCCTTGGATCCTGTCGATGTCACCGACTCCCAGGCGGCCGTGTCCCGGCGTCTGGTCGATGCCGAGGGTGGTGGCCAGAGCCCCGGCGATGAAGGTGCGGCGCTGCACCCCGCTCCTCGCGTTCGCCGATGCCGGACCTACCGGTGGGGGGAGGGGTTTCGATGACTTGCGTGGCACGAATCCCATGGCTTCCGGGCCGCGGCCGAAGATCTCCTGGAGGGGCAGCAGATACCGGGACCACGGCAGTCGGACATCACCCGCGATCCAGCGACGTACATGACGATCCGTGCAGTTGGCGGGCGCACCCAGCAGGTGCTCGGCCACTCGGTTGACCTCGTCTGCGAGCTGTTGGTGGGTGTAGCCGAACTCGGCCAGCAAAGCTTCGAGACAGGTATTTCGCATACCGCCCACCCGAGCCCCCTCGCGCGATTCGTCCCTCGACGGTAGTCCTACCGGCATTTCGTATTCAGTAAAACTGTCCGGTCGCTCGCAGGTAACTCCCCCACTACTGTCCTGATGCCCGACGGGTCGATTCCGGTTTGCTCGTGGATGTGAACCACGCACTCGATCGAGGGAGCTCCGGTGCTGCTGCCGACGGACATGGACAGACTGATCTCCGAGTGGCTCGCGCGAGCACATCCGGTGCCGGAGCAGGTTCTGGCGGACTGGTCGAGCCAGGGCGTAGCGCTGCTGCCTCTCGGCGAGTTGTTCGCCGCGGTTCGGCTGTCCGGTGCACTCGTGCACGCGGCGACCGGCAGCGAACAACCCAGTCAGGTGGCCGCGATCCTCAAGGAACGGCTGCGAGGACCCGTCATCCACGATCCGCGCAGCACCAACCAGACGTACTACCCGCTCATCCAGTGGCATGCCGGCTTGGTGTGGGACTACAACCGCAGCGCACCGTGCCTGCGGGACGACACGTATCTGGGCGTGCCACGGCTCGACCGCCGAGAACCGCCGGGTGCGTACTGGGCTGTCCCGCCTTGCTACGACGGCAACTTGTGTAAGCCACAGGCGGTACGGGACCTGATCGATGCCGGGCACCGGCAGCTCATCCAGCAGCTGTCAGTGTGAGTGCTCTCGCCGAGTGTGCGTTGACCGCCGACGAAGTGCTCATGCGCGACTCCAAGTGCGAGACAAGTCCCGTCGCAACTCTCGGTAGCGGCGCACGGCGCGCCTTCTTGGCTGATGCCCTGGAGCCCCGACGTTTGGTGCACTGACGGGAAGTTTTCCGCCGCGGCCCCCATCCCGCTGTAGGGCACTCCTCATAGAACACCAACCAGCAAGGAGCTGACGATCCTGAGCGCACAGTACGAGGAGACGCCCAGACCTGGGGTGCTGCCGTTGAAGATGAAGACCATCGGCGACATACGAGCCGCTCTCCGGTCCGGACATGCCTTTCCGGGCGACCGGGAGTCCTTCGAAGCAGATCTCCAGCGTGCACTGGAGACGTCGTCGGAAACGGACCTCAACGCCGTCGCCGCAGTGATCGTCGACTACCGGGGGCGGATCCGCCTCTACCAGGATCCCGACTTCGAGATCGCCGTGCAGGAGGGCATCGACCTCACGGCGCGATTGAAGCAGGAGGAACAGGGCCGGTGAACGGCGTGATCTCGACCGTGCCAGTGCGGGTGACACCGCCGCCATCCGCCGCACCCTCCCGCGCACGAGTGCCGGCTGGCTCACCACGCTGCCCACCAAGACCGGGTCTCCGAACGCCGCCGCCCTCCACGCCCGCTGCCTCCACTCACTGAAGCACCACCACGAACAGCAGCAACGTGAGCGCGACGCCGTCGATCTCCTCGGCCGCGCGCGCCCTTGACCGCCCCTGAGACCTGATGGCAACGGCGGCAGACACCAAGGTGGTGTCTGCCGCCGTTGCCGTCAACTATTGCCGTCACGGTGCTCTGAAGCCCCACCGAAGCACACCTGATGGAGCCTCACATTGAGGCCAGTGCAAACCATGACAGAGAAGCACACCTGGACGCCCTGCCAGCTCAAGCCTCGCAGTCAGCTTTCGCGCGAGCGAGGATGGCAGTAGCCTCACGAACAGCACTGATGAGCGCGCGCTTCTCCTGGTTGACCTGCGATATCTTCCCTCCCGCCGAGCCGTATGCCCTTTCATAATTGACCCAGGATTCATAAGCGATTCGCAGCCCCTCCGAACTGGCCCGACCGACAGCAAACTTCTGACCGAGCGTCAGAGGGGGTTCACGATGCCCCATCCACAACTCAATTCGGACTTTGGCGGAAACAAACTCCGCAACAACCTCGATCACGTCGTTGCCGATCATGTTGCTGCCCATCATCTGAACAGCAAGATTGATCGCTGCAGAAGCCGTGGGGCCCCGCAACCGCTCGGGCGCTTCCCAGTTCGGGGGCTGGTCTTTGAGTGACTCCCAACCATCAGCTGCCACGACTAGAGTCTCCTCTGCGGATGGGAAGAATTGAGTAGCCAACCGGCGATATTCTGAGAGTCATTGGCCGGCACGTCAACTCCACCAGCCCTCAAGATTCTCGCGCAATAGGTCACACAGTTGTTTGTATCGTTGTCATGCGGACCGAGATTTACATCCTCCATAGCGTACTGAGCTCGCTGCGCATTTCTTGCGTTGGGAAGCGGGACCCTGACAACAATCGTGCCAGGCGAGTGGGGTCGAGTGCGGACACCAGGAACCGAATTCGATCCCGGCTGCGAACCTGCCTCGGTGTGCATCGTCGTGTCTCCATGCGTAACCGAGACGGACGCGTGTCCCTCGACATCGTCGAAGTAGACATCCGCATACCCATCGTTGCAGTTGTGAACAAGTACCGGTGTGGCCCCCGCCAGCACATAGTACGTGTGGTAATCGCTGACAGTGAGGTTGTGAACAGTGGCCCGCTCGGTCCGGCGCTCGATGGTCGTGATCTGAACACGCGTGCCCGTGCCCGTCTGAAGCCACTGCCCCGCCCTCAGATCCGTCGCATCGATCCAGTCCGCGAGTTCGGGGACCCAGAAGGGGTGGCCGTCCGTGGCGGTGACCGTGGATGTCTTCGTGCCCTTGGTGCCGTCGACGTCGACGGTGAGCTTGACGAGGTTCTTGGCGCCCTTGCCCTTGATGGTGGCGTCGACCGTCTTGGCCTTGGTCTTGCCGGTCTTGGGGTCGGTGGCCTGGACCTTGTCGCCGGGCTTCAGGTCCTTGATGGCCTTGGCGGTGCCGTCGGCGAGGAGGACCTTGGTCTCGGGGGTGAAGCTGTTGCTGATGGGGCAGGAGGCTCCGCCTCCGCCGCCGTCCCCACCTCCGCCGCCGCCTCCGCTGTCAGCCTTCTTCGCCGCCTCCGCCGCAGCCTCGTCCGCCTTCTTCGCAGCCTTCGCCGCGTCGGCCTTCTTCTTCCAGGACGCCATGTCCTCGGCGTACTTGGCCATGGCGGCGGCGTCCTGGTCGGCGCGGCGCATGGTGCCGATGGCCCAACGGACCTCGTCTTCCCACTTGTTGTAGGCGCTCCATGCCCGGTCGAGTGCCTTGACGATCCGCTTCGCCTTGCCGGCCCACGGCACCGCCGCTTCCAGCGCGAGCATCGCGCAGGTGCCCAGGTCGCCGCCGATGCAGGAGACGACGTCGTTGTAGCCGCTGGCGTCCTTGAGGACTTCCATGGCGATGCGTTTGACGGCGTCCATCTTGCTCTGCTGTTTCAGCAGGCGGGCCCGCTCGACGTCCTCCTGACTCACTGTGGGAACGGGCTTGGCGGGGGCCGGAGGTACAGCACCTCCGCCGCTGTCGCTGCCGTCCGAGTACCCCTTGTCGCCGCCACCGCCGCCTCCGGAGGAGCCGCCGCCGACCGGGACCCGCGTCCGGCAGGCCTCGTCCGCGCAGAACGCGCGCCCCGTCGGGTCGGAGAACGTCACCGGACTGTTGTTGCCGTAGGCGTAGGGGTTCATCGTCTGCGACTCGGCCGTGTCCATCTGCGGGTCGACCGAGATGAAGCGGCCCAGTGAGGGGTCGTACTCGCGTGCCCCGAGGTGGGTGAGCCCGGTGGACTCGTCCATCGTGCCGCCGAGGTAGCCCCTCTCCCCGGGCCAGGTCGAGGGCTTGGCGCCACGTTCCTCGCCGAACGGCGTGAACTTCCGTCGGGTCACCGACTTGCTCGCGGCATCCACCGATGTCGTGGCGGTGCCGTTGCGGTCGGGGAGGAGGTACGAGGTGGTGATCTTGCCGCCCTCGGCGGTGCGGACCATCGTCGGGCCGGCCGGGTGCGTGTAGTAGCGGGTGCCCTTGGCGACGGCTCCGTCCTTGCCGAGCTTGATCTCGGTGCCAGGCAGGTAGAGCGTCGTACCCGAGGGGTCACGGCGGATCAGGCGGTTGCCGCCCGCGTCGTACACGTACGACGTCTTCTCGCTCCCCTTCTCCACCTGCTCGAGATGTCCCTCGACGTCCCAGCTCAGGATCTGCGGGGTGGGGTCGACCTCGGGGCCGGTGCCCGGGGCGGCCGTGTTGTCGACGGTGCGCTTGGTGGTGTTGCCCGCGCCGTCGTACTCGAAGGTGTCCTTCCGCTCGCCCTGCGGCCCCTTGGTGAGGACACTCTCCAGCCGGCTGCCGGTGGACAGGCCCTTGGCGTAGGTGTAGGCGCTGGTGATGTCCTTCGCCGTGTTGCCGCCCGGGTCGTGCCGGACCTCGGTCTGCCGGTTGCCGACCGCGTCGAAGGTGTACGAATGCCAGTACGGGTCCGGCCCGCCCACCTTCGGCCCGGCGCTCACGCCCGGAGTCGGCTTGGCCGCGCAGTCGTCCGTCGCCGTCCAGGCGTCGGTCATCCGGCGCTGGTAGTCGTAGGCGAAGCACTGGGTGTCGGTGGTGGCGGGCGTGGGGTTCGCCCCCTGCGCGTCCGTGATCTTCAGGACGTTGCCGACCTGGTCGTACGCCGTGCGGGTGTCGCTGATCCGCGTGGTGACGACTGCGTCTCCGACTGTCGACTCCTGGTCGTGGACGGTCCGGGTCGGTCTGCGGGTCTGCTCGTCGAACTCGTGGGTGCTGAGGAGTTGTTGGGCGAAGGTGCCGATGTGCGTGCGGAGGACGTCGCCCAGCGGCGTGTAGTTCGTGGTGGAGACGAATGTCTTGCCCGCGACCGACATACCGGTGACCTGATCGAAGCCGTGGTAGCCGAAGGCGACCCGTTCAGAGGGAAGGCCTCCAGCCGCGGGGTGAGTGACGGTCTGTGGCAGGCCGACGGTCGTGGTGTACGTGTTGGTGTACGTGTAGTCCCCGGCCAGTTTGCCCTCGGACGCGGGGATCGTGATCTTCGAGCCCCGTGGACGGTACTCGGCGTCGTACCCCGTCACCGCCTGCGTGTACGCGTTGCCGTCCACGTACCGGGTCGACGCGACCGGCAAACCGAGTCCGCCCGGCAGCGTGTCGTAGGTCTGCTCGGTGAGCTTTGTGCCCGTGGCCACCGAGCCTTCGTGTGTCGCCTTCGGTCGGCCGATTTCGTCGTAGGCGAAGGCGATCTTCCTGCGTGGAGTGCGGCCGTCGGAGACCGACTCGACGCGGTCGCCCTTGTCGTAGGTGACGGTTGTCGTGCCCTTGTCCGGGTCGCGCGTCTCGTGCAACCGACCGCGGAGGTCGTACTTGTACGACCAGACGTTGCCCGCCTGGTCGGTCACCGACTCCAGGCGGCCATGGGCGTTGTACTTGTAGGCGGTCCTGTCGAAGGCGGTGCCGGTCGGGCTGTCGCCCTTGAACTGCTGGAGCTGCGTCTTGCGGCCCTTGGCGTCGAGGAGTGACTTGGTCGGGGTGTCGCCGCGCGGCGGGTCGACGGCAACCCAGTCACCGCCGTACGAGGTCGTGGTACGCCATGTCTCCACGCCGAACTTCCGGGCGATGGTGGCGACCGGGCGCCCCATCCCGTCGAACTCGGTGCGGGTCGAGGACGGCACCTTGTTGTCGTCGGACGCCCAGAGCTGGGGTTCGGGCTCCTTGTCGTTGAAGTAGGCGCCGTTCTCCTTCCACACCAGTCCGCGGCTGTCGTAGAAGGTGTCGGTGATGGCCCGGCCGCTGTCGATCGCCTCCTGCTGGGTCTGGCGCAGGCGCAGCAGTCCGTCGTAGATGTCGTGGCTGACGCGGTAGTCGCCGCGCTCCAGCAGCTTCTTGTTGGTGATCACGACGGGGCCGTCGGGTCGTACGTCGTAGCTGAACTCGGCGTCCGGGATCTGCGTGGTCGGATTCCGGTCGGGCGACCACACCTTCGTGAGGCGGCCGAGCGCGTCGTACTCCATGACGTTGCGGCGCTCGTTGGCGTCCTCCTGGGCGAGCACCAGGCCGCGGCCCGGGTCGATCTCCGTGGCGCTGGCGTGGCCGAGGGCGTTGGTGGTGACGACCTTGGTGGCGACGGAGCCGGAGGGCGGGGTGTACTGGGTTTTCGTCGTCTTGCCGTAGATGTCGGTGGCCGAGGTGGGGCGACCGTACGTGTCGACGGTCGTGGTGCCGGTCAGCGAGTAGACGGGTTTTCCGTCGGTGTACGCGGACAGCGACTCGGCTCTGTCGACGTTGCCCTTGGCGTCGTAGTGCAGCCGCTTGTCGTCGATGACGTCGTCCGGGCGCTTGACGTCGGTGGCGTCACAGGCCTTGGCGGTGGTCTCGATCCGGGTCTGGAGGGCGATGATCCACTGCTTGGTGTCCTCCAGGTACTCGTACCTGACGCACGAGTTGTCGTCCGTCCTGCTCAGGTCACCGTGGTCGGTGGTGTGCTGGATCAGGCCGCGTTCGTCGAACTTGTGCTGCACCTTGGTGCGCCGTTGCTCGCGGTCCCCCGACAGGATGGTGCGTGAGGCGACTTCGGTCGTCCCCTGCACCCACGCCTCCAGGGGCGAGGCGCCCTCTCGTTTGCGGGTCGCGGTGGGACCGTGCCGCCAGGGTGTGTAGAGGGTCGCGGACTGAAGGGCGCCGTCTTCGCCGTTGTAGTAGAGGGTCTCGCGAAGCTGGCCCGCGAACTCCTCGTGGTCGAGGGCCTTTCCGCCCTCGCTGTCCACGATCGTCGCGGAACGGCGGCCTCCGGGTTCGCCAGGCTGCTTGTCACCGTCCATGCCGCGGAAGTACCGGTTCTCGACCAGGGAGCGCTTTTCGGGGGCGGAGCCGACGAGGGTTCGTACGCGTTCGTAGCCTCGCCACTGGGACCAGGTGCGGACCTTGTCGCTGACGTTCTCGCTCTCGTCGTCGTACGCCCAGGCCGGTGTGCCGACGTATTCGTATCTCGTCCTCTTGGTCGGCGAGATGTTCCTGGCGTCCTCCTCCCGTATCTCCTCCACCCGGTGCTTGTGGAACCAGTCGGTCTTGTAGACCTTCTTCCGGCCGGTGGGATCGGTGGGATCCGGGGTCTCCAGTACGACGGGGTAGCAGCGCAGGGTGTTGGACTCGGGCGCGGAGGGGAGTTTCTTCGGCGCCTTGGCACTGCACTCGGGCTCGGCGTACTCGACGGCGATCCGGGCCCCGGTCTCGGTCGTGATGACCTCGACGCGCCAGCGGAGGTACGGCGGGTTGCCGTCGGCGTTGTTGTCGACGCGGTTGGGCAGTTGCTTGCCCTTGAAGGTGACCGGCGGCAGGGAGATCGGGGTGCCGTTCTTGCCGGTGTGCCGGATCTGGGAGAGCCACAGCGGGTACTCGCCGTTCACGCCCCCGTCTCCGGTGGAGGGGAAGTCCTGGGTCAGGGTCCAGCTGTCCACGGGCTCCGGCTTGCCGTCCTTGAGGACCCAGGTGTGCACGCCGGTCAGCAGCTTGCGCGTGAAGAAGGCGGGCGCGTAACGGTCCTTGCACTCCTTGCCCGCGTCACAGAGCTGGTCGGCCGGCACGTCGGGCCAGTTGCGGGCGACCTCCGGTGTGGCCTCGTCGGTGAGCTTGTCCTCCTCGCACTTGAAGGCGGTGGTCTTCAGGCAGCGCTCGCCGATGCCGAAGGTGACCTGTGCGGGCGCGGGTGCGAAGGGGTTCTCCTCCCGCAGCCCGTAGGAGATCTTCTTCAGCCAGCCGCCGCGGTCATAGGGGCGGCTGGTCGACTTGCCGTCCTCCTGGACGTTGGAGCCGTAGTGGTTGCGCTCTTTGGTGTACCAGTACGTCATCACGTTGCCGCGCGGGTCCACGACGTAGTCGAGGTTCCAGCGCCAGGCCTGGTCGCAGACGGCTTCGGCGTAGGCGGCCTTGTAGCAGGGCTCACCAGGGTGATTGCCGTAGACCGGCACGTTCCAGGTGGAGTTGGTGATGGTCCTCTGGTCCGGGTCGGCGGTGTCCCACCCGGGGAGCCGGTGACGCCCGAAGTGGTACTGCACGCCCTTGGCGTCGGTGACGACCCAGTACTCGGTCTCCTTGTCGCCGTTGCCGATCGCCCCGGTCTTCAGCTCCACGCGGGAGCCGTCGTCCGCGGCGGGCCGCCACGTCTTGTCCTTGTCGGACAGGACCAGCTGGGTGGACGAGCCGTTCAGCGACATGGTGACCACGGGCGGGCCCTGGCACAGGTCACCGGTGGGGTTCTTCGGGTTGTTGTAGCCAGAACCCTCTTTGCGGTCCTCGGCGCACGGGAGGTACGTCCGCTCGATGAAGTTGGAACCGAGGTCCCAGCCGTCGCCGACCCAGGATGCCTGCTGGGAGGTGGCGGATGTGCGTCCGTCGACGCTTGCCGAGGAGTAGCTGAGCGCGAGGCTCGGACCGGGCCCGCCGAGCGAGGCGGGGATGTCCATGGGGTACGACCAGCTGAAGTCGCCGGAGGCTCCGCCGCCCTGCCAGGCACCTGAGGGGCTGAGGGACGTGGCGCGGTAGTCGCCGTTGGTGCCCTGGGCTCCCGCGGCCGCGGCGAGGACCATGGCGGGCGCCGCGGTAGTACGCGACGAGCGCGCGGCCACCGGGGGGACGACGGTGGCGGTCAGCGTGTCGGTCGCCGCGTTGTTGCGGGTGGTCACCGGGGTGCGCTTCTGGCACTCGGGCTTCCCGGGAGTGGTGAGCACGCATTCGGGCAGCGCCACGAAGGTGAGCCGGGAGCCCCAGTCACCGCCGTAGGCGTTGCGGAAGCGGCGGTAGTCCAGGTCGACGGTGAGGGGAGTGGTCGCGGGAGTGTCCGCGGTGGCGGAGTCGGCTCGCCGGACCTTCAGCAGCAGGCCGTCTATGCCTGCCTTCGAGGCGAGGGAACGATCCTTCACTTCGACCTCGACCTCGGCCCGCGCGATGCCCGTGGCCCTCTTTCCCGCTCCGGCGGTGAGGCGAACAGGGAGGGATCCGGCCTGGACACGCGCGCCCGCATTCAGGGTCACCGAAGCCGCACCGGGTTTCGGCCAGGTGAGGGCGGGATTCCCCTTCCAGGAACGCTTGGCCCCGGAAAGAAGCGAGGAACCGCGGGCTTGGCCATTCTCGCTGAGCTTGGCCGGTTTACCAGGGACATTGGTCAACCGCTGCAACTCCGGCAGCTTTCCGCCGACCGCCGCCTCAGCAGCGGGAAGGGCTGGAAGACCGGTGACCAATAGCGCCGGGATGAGAGATGGAATCAGCCATCTCAGCGCCTTCCGCGCCTGTCTGCGGACATGAATCGGCCCCCCACGTAAACGCATGCCGGAAACTCCCCCACCTACAGCAATCCTGGTCGACTCCGGACCGTACACCGAAGCGTCACAGCATGTACACAGGATCGGCAGCGTAAAATACGGGCAAACAGATCAATTTACAACATGTGACTAAAATCGTCGTCGCCGCTTTACTCATCGCGCAGGACACCGCAGCCTGCTAGAAATCAACGGGAGGGGTCGGACCAACCCTCGGACCAGACTTCGCGAACACAAGGGGGATTCTCCGTGATACACGCGGCGAGTAAACACCGAAGACGAGGAAAAAGAAGCCGAAGAATAGCCTCTTCGGCCGCCTTGACTGCTATTATCGCAAGCCTTCTGAGCTGGTCTCCTACGACAGCTTCAGCAGCAGTCGAGAAAGAAAGTGATGTTCTTTCTGCGGCGAACCGGAGCAACGGAAGAAATTCCGACGAGACCACCGCGCACAAACGGGCTACCGAAACCGGCAACCGCGTAGAAATTGTCTCCCGTCGCACCGAGACGGAGGAAGTGTTCGCCAATCCGGACGGCACCGTCACAGTCGAACGGTCACTCCTTCCCGTACGCGTACGGCAGCAGGGGAAACTTGTCCCCGTTGATGCTTCCCTGGCCGTCGACGAGACCGGTCGTGTGGCTCCCAGAGCCACCGGGACCAGGCTCTCCTTCTCCAACGGCGGAGACGGACATCTCGCCACCATGGCCGAGGACGGCCGCGAGATCGTGCTCTCCTGGCCCGAGCCCCTGCCGCGCCCGCGGCTGGACGGAGACACCGCCACCTACCCCGAGGTACTCCCCGGGGTGGACCTGACGGTAAGCGCGGCAGGTGAATCCTTCTCCCACGCATTGGTCGTCAAGAACGCCGAAGCCGCGAAGAATCCGGAGCTTGCCGCCATCGATTTCGGTCTGACCGGGAACGGTGTCAGTCTCGCGGCGGAACCGGACGGTGAACTCCGTGCTCTCGACCCCACGGGCACACCTGTCTTCTCGGCTCCCAAACCCAGGATGTGGGATTCCGCCGAAGCGTCGGCGCTCTCCGGCAGGACCATCCGGAAGAACGACGCCCATGTGGTGCGACCGTTGAAGGACGTGCTCGACGGCGCCGCGGACGGCTCCCATCAGGCAGACCTGGGCGTCGGTCTGTCGGGCCGCAAGCTGACCCTGAAGCCCGATCTGGAGATGCTCGCCGACCCCACCACCGTCTACCCGGTCGTCATCGACCCCGTCTGGGCCAAGGACGCCTGGAAGAACGCCTGGTCCATCGCCTACAAGCACACGGCCTACCCCGGTTCCGAGAACACGGTGTACTGGAACGGCGGAACGCTGTCCGACGACGCCCGGGTGGGCCACGCCAACGACACCCAACGCGGTGGCACGATCCGCGCCAACACCTACTTTCGGATCCCCACCTCGAAGATCTGGGACAAGCAGATCCTCGAATCGACACTGCGGATCAAGCAGACGTACGCGGGCTCCTGGTCCTGCAAGTCGGGTGACATCCGGGTGCACACCGTCGGCAAGAGCCTTCCCACCAACATCAGCTGGAACAACCAGCCGACCTGGGGCGAGCTGGTCGACTCCTCGGGCGAGTCCTTCGGGGGCCGCAACTGCCCGGCCGACAGCGCCGGTCTGGTGGAGTTCGACGTGACCTCGGCCATCAGCAAGGCGTCCAAGAGTCACTGGGGCAACTGGGCCTTCGTTCTGTCGTCCAAGACGAACACGATCGACGTCTCGTATCGCAAGTTCGATCCCAACTCGGCTCGTGTGTCGACGCGTTACAACACCAGGCCGTCGGTTCCCACCGGGCGCTCCACCAGCCCGTCCGTGCCCTGCGCCGGTGGCACTTTCGGCACCACGGACCACGTCACGCTGCGCGCGAAGGTGAACGACGCCGAGGACAACAGCCTGACGGCTGAGTTCCAGTACAAGAAGCAGGACGCGACGAAGTGGACCTCGCTCAAGGAGAAGGCCACACGCGGCTCGGTCGCCGGCGTGCGCATCGACGGAAAAGCCCTCGCCACGGGGGCGTACGAATGGCGTGTACGGGCGCATGACAGCACTCCGAGCAGCAGCGCCTGGGCCGGTACCTGCACGTTCTCCTACGACAAGACCCGTCCGTCCAAGCTGCCGGGCGTGGCCTCGAACGAGTTCCCGGAGGAGAAGTCCGGCGGACCGGCCCGCACCGACGGCACCTTCGTCTTCACCGCGGGCGGGGTCACGGATGTGACCGGTTACGAGTGGTGGACGGATTCCGACAGCAGGGTCAGGACCGTGAAGGCCACCAAACCGGGTGGCCCTTCGGCGAACGTGCCGTACAAGCCGCTCAACGCCGGGCCCCAGTACATGTACGTACGCAGTCTCGACGCGGCGTCGAACCGGTCGGACCTCAAGGAGTATCTCTTCTACCCGGTGGGGAAGGCCGAGCGGGACAAGCCACGCGACCTCAACGGCGACGGGACGACCGACCTGTGGTCGGTGGACCCCGGTGACGGCGCGCTGTGGGTCCATCCGGGGCAGGGCAGCGGCAAGTTCGGCGTGGGACAGCAGGCATACGACGATTCGTTCGGCGAGACGGTCACCACGCACTGGGGCAGCTGGAACGAAGAGGACGGGTACGAGGACCTGATCGCCCTCCAGCCGGGCATCGAGGACCCCGCGCGCAAGGAGCTCTGGGTCTATGAGAACCGCGGCGACGGTGAGCTGCGCCGTGAGGAAGCGAACCGTCGCGAACTGACGGCGATCGAGACCGCGTTCAATCACTGGAGCAACGCGGACCAGGTTCTGGCCATCGGCAGCATGAACAACGACACCCAGGACGCGGGCGACACCGAGATCACTGACGCGGACGTCCCCGACCTGCTCGTCAAGTCGGGCGCGGAACTGTGGCTCTACCTGGGCACCAGGGACGACACCGGCGTCATCGACAACGTCCCGCCGATCTCCCTGGGCAACGCGGACTGGCAGGACATGACGCTGATGGCCCCGGGCGACCTGAACAAGGACGGTCTGCCAGAACTCTGGGCGCGCAACGCCAAGACGGGGAAGGTGCACCAATACACCAGCCGCCGCAACCCGGTGGCCAGTGACACCACGGTCGCGGACCTCACCGTCTACGCGGAGCCCGGCCCTCGCACCACCTCGATCGGCACGGGATTCACCACCTCCGCGTACCCCCATCTCGCCACCAGCGGTGACTTCGAGAACGACGGCTTCGCCGACCTCTGGGCACGGGACGGGGAAGGCAGCTCGGTCGAGTTCCCGGGTCAGGCGCTCACCGGCGGCTCCGCCTTCGGTGCCGCGCGTCCGCTCGTCACGGGCGGCACGCCGTGGGCGGAGTGCGAGGCGTTCACCTCGCAGGCCACCGGCAAGCACACGTTGTGCGGTCCGCTCCTGGCCAAGTTCCGGGTGCTTGGCGGCACGGCGAAGTTCGGCCACCCGGACACCGACGTGCTGACGCCGTCCGACAAGACGGGGCGGTACGCGCACTTCCGGTCTCCCGGGGCCACCGCCGTCAACCGTTCGCTCTACTGGCACCCGGACACCGGAGCGTGGCCGGTCACAGGCGGCATCCGGACCAAATGGGCGGCCCTCGGGAGCGAGAGCGGAATTCTGGGCTATCCGGCCTCCGACGAGCGGGCGACCGGTGACGGTGAAGGGCGCGTCACCCTCTTCCGCAAGGCAGGCCGTCCCAGCGCCGTCTACTGGCACACCGACATCGGCGCCTTCGAGATCCACGGCCACATCTACGCCAAGTACAAGGAACTCGGCGGCCCCGCGTACATGGGTTATCCGATGACCGGCGAGAAGAAGACATCCCCGAAGGCCGGCTCCTATCAGCGGTTCCGGTTCCCCGGACAGCAGGACTACACCTCGTCCATCTACTTCAGCGGCACGACGGGCGCATGGCCGATCCGCGGCGGTATCCAGGACAGATGGAACGCTCTCGACGCGGAGAACAGCTGGCTGGGCTTCCCGACCTCGACCGAGTACGAGGTGGCGGGCGGCAAGCGCGCCGACTTCGAGAACGGCTACATCCGCTGGAACCGGACCAGCGGCGTCACCAAGGAACACAAGCCCGAGGACAGGACCGCACATCTGCGGACCGACCTCTCGGGGGACGTCAACGGCGACGGCCGTACCGACATGATCACCGTCTACGACTACGAGAACGCGTCGACCGGTATCCACGTGTCGACGGCCACCGCCGGTGGCGGTTTCAACGCGCCCGACGACGAGCCGGCATGGACCAGTTCCCGAGCGGGTTACGACTACTCCCGCAGCAAGTGGGCGGCCGGTGACTTCAACGGCGACGGACGCGCCGATGTCGCCGGGTTCCTGGAGAACGCCGACGGCAGCATCACCGTGTGGTCGTTCCTCGCCTCACGCGAAGGCACCTTCGACGACACCAAAGCCCTTGTCCTCCCCAAGGGAAGCTGGACCTGGGGGAAGACGACGCTGCTCGCCGGAGACGTCAACGGTGACAAACGGTCCGACCTCGTCGCCTTCTACGACTACGGCAACGCCACCACGGGCGTCCACAAGCTGCTCGCGAAAGCGGACGGGACATTCGACGCCCCGGTCACCATGTGGAAGAGCGAGGCCCAGGGCTGGCACTACGACCATGGCAAGTACGCCATCGGCGACACCAACGGCGACGGACGCGAGGACCCCATCGCCTTCTACGGCCACAACACCGGCGCGGTCGCCCTGTGGACCTTCCCGGTCACGGCCGACGGCGTCGTCACCAAGCCGTTGAGGTCCTGGAACGTCGCAGCGGGCACGTGGGACATCGACCGCGTTGAGCTGGCCAGCGGGGACTACAACGGGGACCGACGCGCCGATGTGGCCGTGCTGTACGGGGAGGACAAGGGCATAACCGGCCTTCGGACGTTCCTGGCCAAGGCCGACGGTGGTTTCGAGGCACCGCTGAGCAGTTGGCAGAGCGACGAGAGCAAGTGGTACGCCGTCAATTCCGGGCAACCCCTGTCCGGGGACACCGGAGGCGACGGCCGCGCGGACGTCTTCGTCCTGTACAACTACGCGGTCGGCTCCAACAGGGCGTTCACGTTCAGCAGTCGCGAGGACGGCGGGTTCGACGGTCCGCGGGGCTCCTGGTACGCGGAGCCCGGGACCTGGTAGGGGTTGGGCTGCCGGCGGCTACGGCCGCCGGCAGCGCGCCCCCGGTCGGTTGTCAACCGCCCGGCTCGGTCTCGGTGTTGGTGGTTGTCGGGTCGGTGGTGGTGGGAGGGGCGTCGTCGGTCTCGGGGGTGTGCTCGTGCTGCTTCTTCAGGGCGAGTTCCTTGGCCAGCTTCTCGGAGTGGAGTCGCATTTCTGCCTCGGTTCGGAGATCGAACATTGGTGCCTCCTGTGAGTGAGAGGGGGGTTGGTGCTGGTGCGCGACTTTGCGGTTGGGTACGGCGAATCGCGTCACAGGGGAAAGGGAGCAAGGAGGAACGGCCGTCGCCTCTCGCTGGTGTCACGCGGAGGCGTCAGCGGCGTGGAGCGCTAGAAACGAGGGCTGCCGCTGTGTTCCGGGAGGGTGCGGGACGGGGTGGGTTCGGGTTCGAAGGGAGTTCCCTGCCTTGCCATCGTCGCACCTCCAAGCGGGGTCTCGGGCAGGCGAGAGGCCTGCCGCCGTTCAGCGTGGTCGTCGGCGCGGCGCTTGGCCGGCGCGGACGGGTATTTGCTTGAAGATTACCCTAAGGGGGCCGGGCGCGTCACGGGTAAGTCACGGTTGCACACAGGTAATTGGCGTGGTGTTCATCTGCGTGCGGTCGCCCAGTAGTCCCGGGCCGGCAGTTCGACCCAGTGGTCCGGTGGGCCGAGTACGGCTCGGGCGTCGGTCAGGCGTAGGCCGACGTAGGCGCAGCAGTAGGCCACCGCGCCGGTGTGGAAGAGGTAGTTGGCCAGGACGTCGTCGGGGGTGGAGTCCGCGTCGGGGCCGCCGGCCGGGTGGAGGTCCGAGCCCTCTATGACTCCGTCGCGGGTGATGCTGCCCTGGTTGCCACTCTTGGGGTTGGCGTACAGGCCGTAGGAGACGGTGCCGCGGGAGAGGCGGGTGTGGATGCCCGGCATCGACGGGGCGTAGCCCCAGGGCTGGGTGACGACGCAGCCGCCGGGCACGGTGGTGACGCCGACGAAGTTCAGGATCTCGTCCATGTCGTAGTCGTACGGGGACTCCATGACCTCGGCCAGGAACTCGGCGTCCGCCGGGGTCGCCTCCAAGCGGCGGATCGCCTCCTCGGCGTCGATGCCGGCCACGCAGGCCAGACCGATGCCGTCCTCGTGGAAGGTGCCGAGGGCCTTGACGAGGCGGTTGCCCTCCTCGGCCGCGGCGCGTTCCCGTTCGGTCAGGCCGGGTTCGCCCTCGGGGAGCGGGAACAGGTCAGGGGTCGGGCCCGCCAGGGCGAGTCGGCCCGGGGACCAGCCCCCGATCAAGGGGCGCCAGGGGTCGGCTCCGGCGGCGACGAGGGCTCGGGCGTTGTCGGGGCGGCGGTTCATGACGGCCTGCCACAGGGCCGTCGAACCGTCGGGCTCGCGGGCGTCCACGTCCGAGACGCGGTGGGCCAGTTCCGCGACGACCTCCGGGGAGCCGTAGGTCGCCGCGCGGTGCAGGGCGAAGCCCGATCCCCAGCCGTGCGGGTCGGCGCCCTGGGCGAGGAGCCGGCGGATGGCCTCGATGTCCTGCCAGTCCCGCCCGTCCCGCCAGGTCAGGCCCTCCCAGCCGGAACTCCCCGAGCTCCTGGAAAGGCCGGACTTTCCGGACTTCCCGGAGTTCCGGTTCCAGCCTGCCGCCGGGCCCACCAGACCCGTCGGCTCCGTCTCCCCTGTCATGATCCCCCTCCGCCCACTCGCGCGTGCTGCGCACACCCTCGCAGACGGGTCTGACAGTCCGGCCTCCCCGCAGTCCGCCGGTCAGCCCGTTGGCGGGCTGACCGGCGTACCGACCGGTGGGCTGTCGACGGTCTACCGGAGCAAGGGCGTGCTCACTTCCGGCCCGGCGCCTTCCAGGGGTCCGCCCGGCGGGCGAGGGTCCGTGCCTGGCGGCGTACGTCCGGCGGGAGGCGGTGGAGGAGGGTGCGGGCGGCCTTGCGGACGCCGGGTGCGGCGGTGGTGCTGAGCAGGAGGCGGTCGGAGACGGTGGCGTGGCCCGGTCGGCCGACGGCGAGCCGGAGTTGGCCGCCCGGGCCGCCCCAGGTGGGGATGACCAGGCGCGGTGGGGTGGCGACCTTCGTCGTGGTGAGACGGGGTCCGTCGTCGTCGCGGGCGACACGGGCCCGGCGGCCGATGCCGAGGAGCTGGACGCTGGCCCACACCAGGTGCGTGCCGGGGAGCATCGCCTCGCCGCCGGCCAGGGTGGCGGGGTCGATCTCGGTCTCTCCGGTGAGGACCACGCGGTGCCGGCCGCCGCCGAGCGGTTCGGTGCGCGGGATGAGGTCGACGTCGGGGAACCACCACAGGTCGCGGGCGGTGTCGTGGACGAGCAGTTCACCGTGGGTGTGGCCGAGGGGGTGCGGGGACTCCCAGCCCTCGGCGCCCTCGATGCCGGCCAGCAGCTCGGGATCCATGAGGAGGCGGCCGTAGCGCTCGACGAGGGTGAGGGGTTCGCCGTCGGCGCGGACCAGGGACATCGTGGTGGAGACGACGAGCCGGCCGGATCTCCAGCGGACGTCGTCCACGGTGACCCGGGGTCTGATGCCCTGGGTGCGGCGGGCGAGTTCGACCAGGGAGTCGAGGTGGCCCTCCTCCAGCAGGTGTGCCCGCAGGCCGCTGATCGCCGGGAGGCCTTCGCGGACGCCCGGCGGGTAGGCGTCCAGGGCCATCTTGCGTACGACGTCGAAGTAGCGCTCCAGGGCCTTGCCCTTGCGCTGCAGGACGCGGGGCTCGCTGACCGGGCGGAGGAGTTCGACGCGGTAGGAGCGGCGCAGTAAGTGGTCCTGGAGCGGGCCCGGTTCGGTGCCCTCCTTGATGGCCTCCACCACGCCGCGCAGATGGCCGTAGTAGTCCTCGGGGGTGGCGGCGCGTCCGCTGTTGTTGCCGCCGTCGTCCCGGCGTTTCCAGATGTAGCAGGGCTGGTCGGCGAGGATCGAGACCGTTTTGGCCCGGACGTAGGCCTGGGCCATGAAGAGCTGGTCCTCCAGGCGGACCGGGCCCTCCGGGAAGGTCAGGTCGTGGGTGAGGAGGAAGTCGCGGCGGAACATCTTGTGCGGCGTGAGGCTCTCGAAGAGCGGCGCGTCCTCGGCCGTGCACTTCTCGACGGTGCGTTTGAAGACGCGGCTGGGGCCTGCCATGGTGCCGATGACCTTGCCCAGGACGATGTCCGAGTGGTTGCGGGTGGCGAGGCGGTGCAGGTGTTCGAGTGCCCGCGGTGTCAGTTCGTCGTCCTGGTCGACGAACTGGACGTACTCCCCTCTGGCCAGGCGCACTCCCACGTTGCGCGGTTTGCCGGGCCAGCCGGAGTTCTCCTGGTGGACCACGCGGACGTGCGCGTGCTCGGCCGCCAGTTTGTCCAGCCGCTCGGCGGAGTCGTCGGTGGAGCCGTCGTCCACGTAAATGATCTCGTACTCGTCCTTGCCCAAGCTCTGATTGAGCAGCGACGGTGAGCACAGTTCGATATAGCGGCCCGCGTTGTACACGGGCACGACAATGCTGACCTTGATCATGAAAGCCCCCCGGCCCCGATCCCCTGTTCCCCTGTTTTCCCCCTGACACCGTCCGAACGTTCGGAATTCGACAAGAGTTCCCCAAGAGTTCCTCAGAGACGAAATATCGTCTGTCAGGCGAGAAATGACGTGATCAGCCCGTACAACGCCTCCGGCTGATCAAGGTGTACGTCGTGCGCGGCGCCCAAGACGACGACGTGCCGGGTGCCTGTGGGGCGCCGAGCGAGCATCGTGGACGGTTCGTCGGGGCGCATGGTGCCGTTCGCGCCCTCTACGCCGGTCCCGCCTCGACGAGGACCAGCGAACCCACCAGGTCCGGGCGGGCCGACGCCAGCAGCATCGCCGTATGGCCACCCAGGGACTGGCCTATCAGGGTCACGGGGGCGAGCGCGAGCTCCTCGATCAGGGTGACGGCGTCCTGGACGTGGGCGGCGCGGGTGACGGTCGGCGGGCGGAGGGTGCTGGCGCCGTGGCCACGGGCGTCGTACGAGACCACTCGGTGCCCGGCGGCGTGCAGGCGGGAGGCGAGGTCGTCGAACTCGCCCTGGTGGCCTGCCAGGCCGTGCAGCATGAGGACCGGGTGAGGGGCCGGGTGGGGGTGGGGCGGGGGCCGGTCGCGGTAGGCGATGCGGGTGCCGTCGGGGGTCGTGAGGTGGGTGGGGGCGGGTGGCGTCACGCGTGTGTCCTCTCCTGCGCGTTGGCGGCGACGGGAGGTGCACCACCCGCCCCGTGTCCGTCAGATCGCCGGGGCGAGTTCCGCTCGACCGAACAACAGAGCGTATCCGTGCGGGAGTTGGAGCAGGATGCGGTCCACCAGGTCGTCGCCGACCAGGGACGGGAGGACGCTCAGGACCGAGCTGACGTCCCAGCGGGCCGTCGCCGGGGTGGCGCCCCGCACGCGCGCGGCGATCGCGTCCACGAACTCCGCGGCCGTCAGCGGACGGGTCGCCGGGATCTGCGACGCGACCACGCGCGCGGCCTCCTCGGGCAGGGCACGGGCCAGGTCGACGCGTTCGTCACCGATGACATGGCCACCGAGGGCCGACAGGACGATACGGATGACACGCTCCGCCTCCGCGGAGGTCGGGTACTGGCCGGCGTCCCGCACCGCCGCGACCAGGTCGGCCCACCGGGGCCGCTCCTGCGTCCCAACCATCGGGTCCATCCCGTCCCTGCCGTCCTTCTGCCGTGACGTGGCGGGGCGGTCGCTCAGCACGGTCACGTCGGGGTCCTCCTTCTGACACTCTTCAGACACTTCAGGCACTTCACGCATCTAGAACTTTTCGGGCATGTAAGACGCTTAGATTACTTCGATTGCTTCGGTTCCTTCGGATTCCTGGGGTTCCGGAGTGTCCATGGGTGCCGGACGCGGCACCCATGGAGTTCTCTCAGCCGCTGATCTGCTTGCGTTCGCCGCTGCCGCCCGTGATCTGGATGCGGCGCGGCTTGGCCTGTTCGGCCACGGGGATGCGCAGCGTGAGGACGCCGACGTCGTAGGAGGCGTCGATACGTTCCGTGTCGAGAGTGTCGCCGAGGAAGAGCTGGCGGGTGAAGGAGCCCGTGGGCCGTTCGGCGACGATCAGTTCCGCACCCTCGGGGGCCGGGTTGCGGCGTTCGGCACGGACGTTCAGGACGTTCCGCTCGACGTCCAGCTCGATCGTCTCGGGGTCGATACCGGGGAGGTCGAAGTGGACGACGAAGTCGTCCCCGGACCGATAGGCGTCCATCGCCATCGCCGAGGGGCGGGTCGTGGAGCCGAAGACCTGCTGCGCGAGGCGGTCGAATTCACGGAAGGGGTCCGTACGCATGAGCATCACGGTTCACTCCTTTCCTCAGGCGTTGCCTGTGCGATGCCCTACGGCTTCTTATATAGCTCGGAGGAGAAAACTTGACAACCCCAGACTCAGGTTCGCGGGCGGGAAAGGACCCGGCGTTAACCTCGGGAAACCTCGGGGCGCACCAGACAGCAGGAGGCAGTGATGGCCAAGGTTCCCAGCGCGGTGGTCGCGGCGAGCGGGCTCGTCGGCGGGTACGGCGTGGCTCGCTGGACCAAGAAGCGGCCGCTGGGCGGCGCCGTCCTGGCCGTCGCCGGGGCCGCGGCCGCCCAGCAGTGGCGGCGGCGGGCCGGCGGCAAGGCCGCGGGCGCGCTGACGGCGGCCTACGTCGCCGCCTTCGCCGGATCCCACCCGCTGGCCAAGAAGGTGGGCGCCTGGCCGGCCGTGTTCGGAGCCGCGGGCGCGGTGGCACTGGCGTCGTGGGCGGTGGCGGACCGGAACGGCTGAGCGGCGACACGCGGCACGGCAGGACGCCGTCGGCGGGCCGCTGGGCCTGCCCGCCGGGTTCGGCCGCAATCCGGACGCGCTGCGGGACACCCTGCGGGCCGGCGGTCACGGCTCCTCGTACACCCGCTGCTCTGACGGCATCCCCTCAGCGGGGCCGGTGGGTCAGCACGTTCACCACCCGCCCGTTCGGATCACGGACGAAGAAGCGCCGTACGCCCCACTCCTCGTCGTGAAGCTCCCGTACGACCTCCGCGCCCGAGGCCACGACTTGGGCGTACACCGTGTCGACGTCCTCGACCTCCACGCTCAGGTCGGGGACGACGGGTCCGGTGCGTTCCTCGGTGAAGAGGCTGATCTGGGCGGTGGGGTTGGCGGGCGAGGCGAGGGTGGTCACCCAGCCCATGGTCATCACCTCCTCGAAGCCGAGCAGCCCGTAGAAGTCCCGGCTGCCGGCGAGCGCCTTCTCGGACGCGACCTGGATGTTGGGGACGATCCTGCGAACGGTCATGACCACGGCTCCTCACGTCGGCCCACGTCTTCATCCACTTCCACTTCCACTCCCGCTTGCTGCTTCCCGCTGCCCGCTCTCACTTCCGGTTTCGCTTTCTGTTATCCGCGGTCCCACCCTCGCGTCTCCTCACCGTCCCAGCCACCGGCACGCGAGGAATGACGTACGTGACTTCACTGATCAGCCGCCGCGGCATGCTCAAGGCGACCGGAGCGGTCGGTATCGCCGCGGCCGCCACGACCGCGCTCTCCGCCGCCCCGGCCGCGGCCGCCGGGGCCGCCTTCGTCCACCCCGGTCTGCTGCACACCGGATCCGACCTCGCCCGTATGGCGACCAAGGTGAGGGCCGGTGCCCAGCCGTACACCGCCGGCCATGCCCGGCTGACGGCCAACCGGCATGCGCAGAGCGGCTGGACGGCCCGTCCGCAGGCGACCGTGGTCCGGGGCGGCACCGGCCAGAACTACACGATCCTCTACAACGACATCCACGCCGCCTACCAGAACGCCCTGCGCCACCACGTCGGCGGCGACAGCGCCCACGCGGACACGGCCGTCGCGATCCTCAACGCGTGGTCGGCCAAGCTGACGGGGCTCGCCGGGAACGCGGACCGTTTCCTGGCCGCCGGGCTGTACGGCTACCAGTTCGCCAACGCCGCCGAACTCGTCCGCGATCACCCCGAGTTCGAGCTCGACCGGTTCCAGGAGATGCTGAGCACGGTCTTCGCTCCGCTCAGCGACAGTTTCCTGGCCGAGCACAACGGTGCCGTCATCACCAACTACTGGACCAACTGGGACCTCGCGGCCCTCGCCTGCGTCCTCGCCTCCGGCATCTTCTGCGAGGACAAGGCCCAAGTCGCCCGCGCCGTCGACTACTTCAAGCATGGCGCGGGGCTCGGTTCCATCAAGCACGCCATCCCCGTCGTCCACGACGACGGACTCGCCGAGTGGCTGGAGGCCGGGCGGGACCAGGGGCACGCGCTGCTCGGGGTCGGGCTGATGGGCACGGTCTGCGAGATGGCGTGGAACCAGGGCATCGACCTCTACGGCTACGACGACAGCCGGTTCCTCAAGGGCGCGCAGTACGTGGCCAAGTGGTGTCTCGGTGGTGAGGTGCCCTTCACCGCCAACACGCGTGCGAAAGGTGCCGTCAACGGTTGGTCCGGGGCCGAGACCGTCACCCAGGCGGCGGGGGTCGATCCGGGGATGCAGCGGCCTATCTGGGCGATGATTTCCAACCACTACACCAAGCGGCGGGGGTTGTCGGCTTCGTACGTCACTCGTATCGCCGCGAAGGCTTCGCCCGAAGGGGGCGGTGGGGATTACGGGCCCAACAGTGGGGGGTACGACCAGCTCGGCTTCGGGACGTTGGCGTTTACGCGGGACAAGGTGACCGGGGCGGTGGGGTCGTCGCCGGGGGCGGTGGCGTCGGGGGGTGGGGCGAGTGGTCCTTCCGCCTCTGCGTCTGGCTCCGCCTCTGTGTCTGCCTCTCGCTCTCCGGCGGCGGGGAGTGACCTTGCGGCCACTGGGGCCGACTCCGTCGTGGGGTGGGCGGCTGCGGCGGGGATCGGGGCGGTCGCTGGGGGGTTGTTGTTTCTTCGGCGGCGGGATCGTGTGCGGGGCGCTTCGCGGGGCGGGGTGTGAGGTTGCGGGTCGTGTGCGGGTGAGTGGGGGCTGGTCGCGCAGTTCCCCGCGCCCCTAGGGGGGTCATGGTCGTCGTAGGTCCGAGAGTGCGGGCTTGGCGCCATCGGGGGTGCCTCGTGCGGTCGTGGGGCGAGTGCGGGTGCGTTGTGGCTGGTCGCGCAGTTCCCCGCGCCCCTTAGGTGGGTGCGGGTGCCGTGCGCCCATGGGGGGTGCCACGTGCGGTCGTAGGGCGAGTGCGGGTGCGTCGTGGCTGGTCGCGCAGTTCCCCGCGCCCCTTAGGTGGGTGCGGGTGCCGTGCGCCCATGGGGGGTGCCACGTGCGGTCGTAGGGCGAGTGCGGGTGCGTCGTGGCTGGTCGCGCAGTTCCCCGCGCCCC
>NZ_JAIHON010000017.1:56425-218433 GCF_021173675.1 Streptomyces lincolnensis
CCCTTAGGTGGGTGCGGGTGCCGTGCGCCCATGGGGGGGTGCCGCGTGCGGTCGTAGGGCGAGTGCGGGTGCGTTGTGGCTGGTCGCGCCCACGCGGCGGAGCCGCACATCGATACAGCCCCGCGCCCCTGAGCAAGCTGCGGTCGCCCGGCGACATGAGGCACCCGGGCCGCCCACGGCGGGAAGGGGACGGGGCGGGGGGTGTCCGCCCGCAGCGGCCGGCGTCCGACACGCAGGACCTCTTGCCGGAACAGTTCCGCCGGACCGAGGACGGAGACCCCCCGACCCGGCCCCGACCCACCCCACAACCGTAGGCGCTACGCGCACCCCCACCGAAGCCGCACAGCGCGCCGCAGGCATTAGGCCGTGGCGGTGAGGGGCTTGGCGATGTCTTCCAGGGAGCGGCGTTCGGCGTGGACGGCGAGGAGTGCCGCGACGAGGCCGGCGGCGCACATGAGGGTGGCGCCGATCTGGAAGGCGAGGACGGTGTCGCCGACGTGGCCGGTTCCGGTGAGGTCGGCGAAGAGGAGGGGGCCGCTGATGCCGCCGGCGGCGGTGCCGATGGCGTAGAAGAAGGCGATGGACATCGCGCGGGTCTCCATGGGGAAGACCTCGGAGACCGTCAGGTACGCACTCGACGCCCCCGCCGAGGCGAAGAACAGCACCGCGCACCAGCACGCCGTCAGCGTGCTCGCACTCAGCGAACCCCGGTCGAACAGCCACGCCGTGCCGAACAACAACAGGCCGGACAGGAGGTAGGTGGACGAGATCATCATCTTCCGGCCCACCGTGTCGAACAGTTTCCCCAGTAGCAGCGGACCACAGAAGTTGCCCACCGCTATCACGGCGAAGTAATAACCCGTACGGTCCGCCGGGACGTCGTAGAACGTCGTGAGGATCGCGCCGAAGCCGAAGGTGATCGCGTTGTAGAGGAACGCCTGCCCGATGAAGAGCGAGAACCCGAGGACCGCCCGCCGACGGTAGTCGGAGAAGACCGTACGGCCGATCTCGACGAACGACACGCTCCGGCGCTGGTGGATGGTGATCGACCCCTCGGCCGCCGGCAGCGCCTCCCCGCGCTCCGCCTCCACCCGCGTCTCGATCGAGGACACGATGCGTTCCGCCTCCTCGTCGCGCCCGTGGATGAGCAGCCACCGCGGGCTCTCCGGCACGTGCCGCCGTACGAGAAGGATCACCAGCGCGAGCACGGCACCGAGGGCGAAGGTCAGCCGCCAGCCCACGTCCGCCGGGAAGATCGCGGTGTTCAGCGCGACGATCGACAGCAGCGCCCCACCGACGGCCCCCAGCCAGAAGCTCCCGTTGATCATCAGATCGACCCGCCCCCGATAGTTCGCGGGGATCAGCTCGTCGATGGCGGAGTTGATCGCCGCGTACTCACCACCGATCCCGAACCCGGTCAGGAAGCGGAACGCGAAGAACCACCAGGTGTCGAAGGCGATCGAGGTAAGAGCCGTGGCCGCCAGATACACCGCGAGGGTGATCATGAACAGCTTCTTGCGGCCCCACTTGTCGGTCAGCCGCCCCCAGAACAGCGCCCCCGCACACGCCCCGGCCACATACAGCGCGGCCGCGATGCCGGTGACCTCCCCGGAGGTGATCGGCAGCCCGCTCCCCGGTTCGGAGAGGCGGGCCGCGATGTTGCCGACGACGGTGACTTCGAGGCCGTCGAGGATCCACACGGTGCCGAGACCGATGACGATGGTCCAGTGCCAGCGCGACCATGGGAGACGGTCGAGCCGGGCGGGGATGTCGGTGGTGACGGTCCGGCCGGTCTCGGCCTGCGCGGTGGTCATGGGCTCCCTCCTCCTCATCGAGTGAGAACCCGGGCCGGGTTCCCCCGACCTGCACGCCTACGCCCGCCTATACCTGGACCCGCCTACGCCTGGGACCGCCTGCACCTGCCCACACCCACACCCCGCCTACGCCCCCAGCGCCCGAGACACCGTATAGATCAACAACCCGGCCAAAGACCCCACCACCGTGCCGTTGATCCGGATGAACTGAAGATCCCGCCCGATGTTCGCCTCGATCTTCTTCGTCGTGTGCTCGGCGTCCCACCCGGCCACGGTGTCGGTGATGAGGGAGGTGATCTCGCGGCGGTAGGTGGTGACGACGTACACGGCCGCCCCCTCCAGCCACCCGTCGACCTTCCCCTGGATCTTCGGATCGGCGGCCATCCGCGCACCGAGGGACAGCAGCGAGGCCCGCACCCGAAGCCGCAGCTCGCTGCGCTCGTCCTCCGCGGCGGAGACGATCATCGACCGCACGGCGGTCCAGGCGGAGGCGATCAGGTCCTGGACCTCACCGCGCCCGAGCACCTCGCCCTTGAGCCGCTCGACACGCGCGCGCGTGTCCGTGTCGGACTGGAGATCGGAGGCGAAGTCGGTCAGGAACCGGTCCAACGCCCCGCGCGCCGGATGGGAGGGCATGTCCCGCATCTCCACGCAGAACCGCAGCAGCTCCTTGTAGACCCGCTCCCCGACCTTCTTGTCGACGAACCGGGGCGTCCACCCGGGCGCCCCGCCCTGAACGGCGTCCATCACGGAGTCGCTGTGCAGCACCAGCCAGTCATGCGCACGGCTGACGATCAGATCGACGGCCCGCCGGTGCCCCCCGTCCGCGACGACCTTCTCCAGCATTTTCCCGATGCCGGGCGCGATCTCCTGCGCGTCGGCCCGCCGGGTGATCGCCTCGCCCACCACGGCCTGCACGTCGGAATCCCGCAGCACGGTCAGCGCGCCTCTGAGCGCGGCGGACAGTTCGGCCGTGACCCGGTCGGCGTGCTCGGGTTCGGCGAGCCAGGCACCGAGCCGGCTGCCGATGCCGACGGCCCGCAGCCGCTGCCGTACGACGTCCTCGGAGAGGAAGTTCTCCCCGACGAACTCGCCGAGGGAGACGCCGAGCTGGTCCTTCTTGGTGGGGATGATCGCGGTGTGCGGGATGGGCAGGCCGAGGGGACGGCGGAAGAGGGCGGTGACGGCGAACCAGTCGGCGAGCGCGCCGACCATGCCGGCCTCGGCCGCGGCGGCGACATAGCCGGTCCAAGCGCCGGCGCCTTCGTGGGCGGCCCATTTGGCGAGGACGTAGACGACGGCCACGAACAGCAGCAGCCCGGCGGCCGTGAGCTTCATCCGCCGCACGCCACGCTGCTTCTCGATATCGGCGGCGCTGAAGGTGTTCATGGCCCGATTCACGAAACCAGCGGGCCCAGCCCCCGCAGCCCCCGCAGCCCCCGAGGCCCGCGCAGCCCCCGAGGCCCGCGCGGCCTCACCCCTTGATCCCGTTTCCGTATCGTCCATCCGTTCCACTCGCTCCACCCGCTCCACCGTTCGGTGATCCCTCACACATTGTCCCTTCCTGACCGACTCCCGGAACGGAACAAGAGTTCCCGACGTCTGTCCGGTCGAGGGAACGCGACGGGGTCCTGCCCGTTTTCCCCAGGCTCATGGCGCATCATGAGCTCATCAGATCGGAGCCCCGGGCTCCCATCGCCCGAGGAGAACAGCACAGCATGACCCGGCGTCGTGGTTACGCCCTGCTCGCCGCGATCGTTTCCGTGATCGTGGCCCTGTCCGCCGCCATCTACGTCGGAGTGGCGACCGACGACGGCACGAACGACCGGGCCTCGCTGTCCGGCGGCCGCTCCCCCCGCAACCCCGCCGCCCCGGTGTCCACCGGCGTCTGGGTCGGCTCCTGGTCCGCCTCCCCGGTCGGCGCCGAGCCCGGCACCGAGACCGAGGGCCTGGCGGGCCGTTCCGTCCGCAACGTCGTGCACACGAGCGTCGGCGGTACGAGTGCCCGCATCACGCTGTCCAATCTCTACGGCCAGTCTCCGCTGACCGTCACCCACGCCTCGATCGCGGTGGCCGCCGGCTCCGGGACCGCGGCGGCGACGGCGGACTCCATGCGCCGGCTCACCTTCGGCGGCACCGCCACGGTCGTCGTCCCACCCGGACAGCAGGTGCTCAGCGACGCCGTCGCCCTGCGGATCCCGGCGGACAGCGACGTCCTGGTCACCACCTACTCCCCCACCCCGGCCGGCCCGGTCACCTACCACCCGACGGCCCGGCAGACCTCCTACGTCGCCGAGGGCGACCTCACCGAGGACGTGACCGGGACGCCGTACACCGGGCAGGTCGAGTACTGGCGCTATCTGACCGCCCTCGACGTGCTGAGCGACGAGGCGGTCGGCACCGTCGTCGCCTTCGGCGACTCGCTCACGGACGGCAAGAACTCCAGCCTGAACGCCAACAACCGCTGGCCGGACTACCTGTCCGACCGGCTGCGCACCGCCCTCGCGGCGGGCCGGAACCTGCCCCGCTACAGCGTCGTCAACGCGGGCATCGGCGGCAACCAGGTCCTGGTCAGCGGCCTCGGACGACCTTCGGAGAACGAAGCCGGCCTGACCCGCTTCGCCCGGGACGTGCTCGGCCGGCCGAACGTCAAGGTCGTCGTCATCGACCTCGGCGTCAACGACATCCTGCGCAACCGCGGCCTCGCCGACCCCGACAAGATCCTGGCCGGGCTGCGCGACCTGGTCCGCCAGGCCCACGCGCGCGGCATCAAGGTCGTCGGCGCCACCCTGATGCCCTTCGGCGGCCACCGCGGCCACACCGAGGCCCGGGAGGACGTACGCCGGACGATCAACGCGGCGATCCGCGCGGGCACGGTCTACGACGCCGTCGTGGACTTCGACAAGGCGGTACGGGACCCCTACGACCCGCGTGCCCTGCGCCCGGACTACGACTCGGGCGACAACCTCCACCCCAGCGACCGGGGCTACGAGCGGATGGCCTCCGTGTTCGACCTGAACGACCTGAAGGGCGGAGCACCGGCCGAGCTGTGAGGCGAAGGCGCGGAAGAGACCGTCAGTGCTCCCCGTGCCGCCGCCGGTCCCGCTCCTCCCGCTCCTCGCGCCGCTCCCGCCTGCGCTCGCGCATCAGGTCGTGGTGGCCGTCGAGCATCCGGCGGTGGGCGTCGTGGACGTCGTCCCGGTAGGACTCCCCCAGTTCCCCCCGCTCCCCCAACTCCCCCAGCTCCCGCCGGGACTGCTTGCGTTCCAGCTTCTCCTGCCGCCGCTCCGCCTTCAGCCGCTGCCGCTCGGTCCGGGTGAGCTTGCGTTCGACGCCGACGCCGCCCCAGAAGGCGAACCCGGTCACGACGACGCGCGGGGCGCCCGGCTCCCCCGGCTCGCCCTCCTCACGGTGGTCGAAGCCGCCCATGACGCCGATCCCGCGCACCAGGACCTCGACGCCGGGCGGCACGATGACCTGCATCCCGCCCATGATCGCGATGCAGTTGATCTCGACCTCGCCGGCCGCGAAGTTCGCCTCGCGCAGATCGATCTCGCCGCCGCCCCAGAAGGCGAAGCAGGTGAACCGCCTGGGCACCGTCCAGCGGCCCTTGCGCTGGAACCCGGACATGATGGCGACGGCCCCGCTCGACGAGCCCTCGCCGCCGACGATCCGACCGGCCCAACTCCCGCTCGCCGCAGGCTCCTTGGTCATCGACACCTTGGGCGCCGCGTGGTCGGGCAGGTCCCGGGTGATCGGTGCCAGCTCGCCGTAGGTCCGCGCCTTGTAGGTGGCGTCCAGGCGTTCCTCGAACTCCTCCATGTCGAGCCGGCCCTCGGCGAGGGCGTCCTGCAGAACCTCGGCGACTCGTTCACGGTCGGCGTCGGAGGCGCGCAGCTCCGGGGCATCCTCGGTCATACGAGCAGCCTACGAGCTGGGAGCGCCGCACACTATGCGGCGCGGGCACCTGACTGTTACGCCCAAACTCACGCCCCCGCCCGCTCCGCGTACATCTTGGCGATCACGGCCTCGATGTCCGGCTCCCGCACCGACAGATCGACCAGCGGGTACTCCGCCGCGATCCGCGCCACCAGCGGTGCCGCCGACTCGGAGGCCGGGAAGGCCAGCCACTGCCGGGGCCCGTCGACCTTCACCACGCGCGCGGGTGCGGGGGCGTCGATGGGCGGCACCTCCCGTTCCAGGTCGACGACCAGGGTGCGTTCGCTCTCCCCGGCCTCGTGCAGACCGGCGAGGGGACCGTCGTACATGAGACGTCCGTGGTCGATGACCATCACGCGGGAGCACAGCTGCTCGATGTCCTGGAGGTCGTGGGTGGTGAGCAGGACCGTGGTGCCGCGCTCGGCGTTGACCTCCTTCAGGAACTCCCGCACCCTGACCTTGGAGACGACGTCCAGGCCGATCGTCGGCTCGTCGAGGTAGAGCACCTCCGGGTCGTGCAGCAGGGCCGCCGCGATGTCGCCGCGCATCCGCTGGCCGAGCGAGAGCTGTCGTACCGGGGAGTCCAACAGGTCGCGCAGGTCGAGGAGTTCGACGAGCCGGTCGAGGTTCTCGCGGTAACGGGCGTCGGGGATGCGGTACATGCGGTGCATCAGCTTGTAGGAGTCGATCAGCGGGAGGTCCCACCACAGGGTGGTCCGCTGGCCGAAGACGACACCGATGCGGTGCGCGAGCCGCGTACGCTCCTGGGACGGATCGATCCCGGCCACCCGCAGCCTGCCCGCGCTCGGCGTCAGGATCCCCGTCAGCATCTTGATCGTCGTGGACTTCCCGGCGCCGTTGGGCCCGATGTAGCCGACCATCTCGCCGCGCGCCACGGTGAAGGAGATCGAGTCGACCGCGCGCACCTCGCGCCGCTCCCGCTTCAGGAAGCCGGTCTTCCTGCGCACGTCGAAGACCTTCTCGACCTGGTCCACCTCGATGAACGCCTGCTCTGTCACGCTCAACTCCCCGTGCTCCGATACGACCTGAGCCCCGCCCGCCAGGCCAGCCCGGCCAGCGCACAGTAGCCCGCCGCCACCAGCGGGGGCGCGAAGGCCGTCCACTGGGGCAGTTCCAGCGGGTACGGCCGCCCCAACACGTAGGACGCCGGTACCCAGTTGACGAAGGCGAGCGGCACCAGGAAGGTCACCGCGCGCACCAGGTCCCTGCCGAACACGGTGGGCGGGTACTGCAACAGGGTGGTACCGCCGTAGGTGAACGCGTTCTGCACCTCCGCCGCGTCCTGCGCGACGAACTGGAAGGCGGCGCCCGCCACGAACAGCGCGCAGAAGATCGCCGCACCGCTGATCACCATCACCGGCACCAGCAGCACCTTCGCCACGGTCCAGTCGACGTCGACGGCGGCCAGCGCGTACCCCAGCACCGCCACCGCCTGGGTGATCCGGCCCAGGCGGCGCAGCGCGAAACGGTCCGCGCCGACCTGGGCGAGCACCGGGGCGGGGCGCACCAGGAGGGTGTCGAAGGAGCCGTCGCGGATCCGGCCGCCGAGGACGTCCATCGAGCCGAGGAGCAGGTCGGCGATCCCGAAGGCGGTCGCCGACAGGCCGTACAGGAGGGCGATCTCGGGCAGCGACCAGCCGCCGAGCGTGTCGACCTGGGAGAACATCAGCAGGATCGTCGCGAAGTCCAGGCCGGTCACCAGCAGGTTGCCGAGGACGGTGACGGCGAAGGAGGTGCGGTAGGTCATGCTGGAGCGCACCCACATCCCGGCGATCAGCCGGTAGGTCCGCAGCCCCTCGACCAGACGCGAGCCCTCGACCGGACGGAAGCCCTCCGGTCCTGGGGACGTACGGAAGCCTTCCGGTCCCGGGGACGTTCCGAGCGTCTCAGCCACCCTGGACCACCACCCTTCGGGTCGCCGCGGACTGGAGCAGCCGTCCGGCCGTCAGCAGCACCACCGCCCACAGGGCCTGGAAGGCGTACGCCGTCAGCGGCGAGGTCTCCCCCATCAGCACGTCGGCCGGCATCTGGATCTGGGCCGCCCACGGCAGCACCAGCGCGATGTCGCCGAACGGCTCCGGGAAGGCGTTCAGCGGGAAGGTCATACCCGAGAAGAAGATGCCGGTGACCATCAGGAACTGGCTGACGCCCATGCCGTCCATGATCCAGAACACGCTCAGGGCGAGCAGGTAGCGGATCGCGAAGCTGACGACCATCGCCAGGACGAGCGTCACCGAGAAGGCCGCCCAGACGGTGACGTCCGAGGGCAGCGCCGTCGGGAAGAACAGCGCGCCGAACGCGAAGGGGACCACACCCCGCCCCAGCACCTGGAACAGCGCCCTGCCCAGATCGCTCGCCAGCCACCACAGCTGGAGATCGGCCGGCCGGTACAGGTCGACGGCGATCTCACCCGTGCGGATGCGCTCCATCAGGTCCTTCTCCGCGCCGCCGCCCTGGATGGCGAGCGTCGAGTACAGGCACTGGCCCAGCCAGACATAGGTGACGGCCTGCGCCTGGTCGTAGCCCCCGAGATGGGGACGCTCGTCCCACAGCGCCAGATAGGTGTAGACGAGAATCACACCGAAGACGGTGTTGGTGAAGATTCCCGCCGCCGTCGCCATCCGATAGGTCGCGTACCGCCGGAATCCGCCCGCCGCCACGGCCGCGTACAACCGCGCCGAACCCACGGCAAACCGCCCTCCTCACCTGCACCAACACCACCGAAGGAGCGGCAGGGGCCGCCCGGCACCGAAGCGCAGGAGCCTAGTGGGCGGGCCGAGGAGGGCGCCACGGATTTTCCGCCGGGCCCTCTCGGACGGTATGGCTGTTCCACCGGGCCCCCGTCGTCCCGCTTCCCGCTCCGCGGACGCGTGCCGAGGTCAGGGAACTGATCGCAGGATGGGACAGTCTTCATACGGGGGCGTAGATGGCGTACGAGGTCGTACGGGAACGTACGACGCGAAACAGGAGTCCGTGCACGACATGAACGACGAGCCGCAGCAGCCGACCGAGGGCTGGGCACCCAGAGAGCCGGAAGCGGCCGCCGCAGCATCGGGCAAGAAGCCCAAGCGACCCAGGCGCACCGGCTGGCGACGCGTCATCCCGACCTGGCGGATGGTGCTCGGCACCTTCGTCCTCGGCGTCCTGCTGGTGGTCGGCCTGTTCTTCCTCGGCTACTCCATGGTCAAGATCCCGGCCGCCAACGCCCTGGCCACCAAGCAGAGCAACGTCTACCTCTACGCCGACGGCAGCCAGATCGCCCGCGACGGCAAGGTCAACCGCGAGAGCGTCCCCCTCGCACAGATCTCCAAGGCGGCCCAGCACGCCGTCCTGGCCGCCGAGGACCGCGACTTCTACAGCGAGTCCGCGGTCGACCCCAAGGCCATGCTCCGCGCCGGCTGGAACACCGCCACCGGCAAGGGCAAGCAGTCCGGGTCCACGATCACCCAGCAGTACGTGAAGAACTACTACCTGGCGCAGGAACAGACCGTCACCCGCAAGGTGAAGGAGTTCTTCATCTCGATCAAGCTGGACCGCACCGAGTCCAAGGACCACATCCTCGAGGGCTACCTCAACACCAGCTTCTTCGGCCGCAACGCCTACGGCATGCAGGCCGCCGCGCAGGCCTACTACGGCGTCGAGGCCAAGGACCTCAGCGCCGCCCAGGGCGCCTATCTCGCCGCCCTGGTGAACGCGCCCAGCGAGTACGACGTCGTCGCCCACCCGGAGAACAGGTCGGCGGCCGAGGCCCGCTGGAACTACGTCCTGGACGGCATGGTCAAGCAGGGCTGGCTCCCGCAGTCCGAGCGCGCCGGCCTGAAGTTCCCGATGCCCAGGGAGGCCACCGTCTCCACCGGTCTGTCCGGGCAGCGCGGCTACATCGTCCAGGTGATCAACGACTACCTCACCGACAACAAGATCGTCGACAAGGACGAGCTCAACGCGGGCGGCTACCGCATCACCACCACGCTGGAGAAGGACAAGCAGGACGCCTTCGTCGACGCGGTCAACGACCAGCTGATCTCCAAGCTGGACAAGAAGAACAACAAGGTCGACAACTACGTCCGCGCGGGCGGCGCCGCCGTCGACCCGAAGACCGGCAAGGTCGTCGCGATGTACAACGGCATCGACTACGTCAAGCAGTACACGCCCAACGCCACCCGCCGGGACTTCCAGGTCGGCTCCACCTTCAAGCCCTTCGTGTTCGCCTCCGCCGTCCAGAACCACTCCGAGACGCAGGACGGCACCGTCATCACCCCGAACACGATCTACGACGGCACCAACAAGCGGCCCGTGGTCGGCTGGACCGGCGGCAGCTACGCCCCCGAGAACGAGGACCAGCACAACTACGGCGACATCACCGTGCGCGAGGCCACCGACCAGTCCGTCAACGCGGTGTACGCGCAGATGGCCGTCGACGTCGGCTCCGACAAGGTCGAGCAGACCGCGATCGACCTCGGCATCCCGTCCGACACCCCCGACCTGACCCCCACCCCGTCCATCGCGCTCGGCGTGAACACCGCCAGCGTCCTGGACATGGCGGAGTCCTACGCCACGCTCGCCAACCACGGCCGGCACGGCACGTACACCCTGGTCTCGAAGGTCACCAAGGACGGCAAGCAGACCGTCGAACTGCCCCAGCGGCAGACCCGCCAGGCCATCAGCCGCGAGGCCGCCGACACCACGACCTCGGTCCTCCAGAGCGTCGTCGAGAACGGCACCGCCACCGCCGCCCTCGCCGCCGGCCGCCCCGCCGCGGGCAAGACCGGCACCGCCGAGGAGGACACGGCCGCCTGGTTCGCCGGCTACACCCCCGACCTGGCCACCGTCGTCTCCGTGATGGGCCAGGACCCGGTCACCGGCGCCCACAAGTCGCTCTACGGCGCCATGGGCCTGCCCCGCATCAACGGCGGCGGCGCCCCGGCCGACATCTGGGCGCAGTTCACCAAGGAGGCCCTCAAGGGCGAGCCGGTCACCGACTTCGACCTCCAGCTCCAGCCGGGCGCCGAGCAGTCCCAGGCGCCGAGCACCGACGCCCCGGCGGACCCGACCACGGGCGGCCAGGACGGCGGCGCCGCCACCGGGGACACCACGGGCGGCGGCACCACCGACGGCGGGCAGCAGGGCGGCACGACCGGCGACACCACGACGACGGGCGGCACCACCGGAGACCCCACCGACGGCGGGACGACCACCGACGGCGGCACCACCACGGACGGCGGCACGACCACCGACGGCGGCACCACGACGGACGGCGGCACCGCCGACGGGGGAACGACGACGGACGGCGGCACCACCGGGGACACCAACGGCGGCGGCACGACCGACGGCACCCAACAGGGCGGCACGACCGTGGGCCCGGGCCCCCAACTCGGCACCCGACGCCAGCTGAGCCCCTGACCGTCTTCGGCTGCTGACCGGTCAGTGCCCGGAGGTCGCCTTCAGGCCCACCACGGCGACCAGCAGCAGGCACACGAAGAAGATCCGGGCGGCGGTGGCCGGCTCCCCCAGCACCACCATGCCGACCACCGCCGCACCGGCCGCCCCGATCCCCACCCACACGCCGTAGGCGGTCCCGATGGGCAGGGAGCGGGTGGCGTACGACAGCAGCAGCATGCTGGCGACGATGCCGGAACCGGTGAGCAGACTCGGCACGAGCCGGGTGAAGCCGTCGGTGTACTTCATACCGACCGACCAGCCCACCTCCAGCAGACCGGCGACGACGAGCAGGACCCAGGCCATGACGGCACCTCCGAGAACAGAAGTCACAAGGGGTGCGTCGTCTTTGCCGATACTGCGAGGACCCGGTACGGCGCGTCTCGTCGGGCTCCTTCGAAGATAGCAAAAGCACAGCCGAAAGGGGCCGGTGACAACGGTCACCAGCCCCTTTCGCCTGTGTTCTACAGGTACAGCCCGGTCGAGTCCTCGGAGCCCTCGAAGCGGTCCGCGGCCACGGCGTGCAGGTCGCGCTCGCGCATCAGCACGTAGGCGATGCCGCGCACCTCCACCTCGGCCCGGTCCTCCGGATCGAACAGGACCCGGTCGCCGGGCTCCACCGTCCGCACGTTCTGGCCCACCGCGACGACCTCGGCCCAGGCCAGCCGACGGCCGACCGCCGCGGTGGCGGGAATCAGGATGCCCCCGCCCGACCGCCGCTCACCCTCGCCGGTCTCCTGCCGCACGAGTACACGGTCGTGCAACATCCGGATGGGCAGCTTGTCGTGCTGGGTGCTGTGGTCGTTTCTGTTGGCGCTCACGCCCCTGAACCTACCTGTCTTCGGCGCGTCCGTACGCTGCCGGGTCGCCCCCGGTTCAGCCCTTGCGGCGCCGGGTGCCGAGGGCCAGCAGACCCACCAGGCCCACGGCGACGAGGGCGACCGGCACGACCCGCTCCAGCCGCGGGGCGCCCTCCTCGTCCACGAACTGGGCCTTCACATCGCTGACGACCCGGTTGACGCCGACGTAGGCACGTCCGAGCGTGTGATCGATATTGGACACCACCTTCGCCTTGGCGTCGCCCACGATCGTCCTGGGGTGCACCCGCACCCCGAGTTCGTCGAGGGTCTCGGCCAGCACTTCGCGGCGGCGCTTGATGTCCGCCTCGATCTGCGCCGGGGTTCTGATGTCCGACGTGTCCGCCACGGTGGGGCCTCCGAAGTCGCTGCTGTGTGTCCCGCACAGTCTGTCAGTTCCGGCCGCGCACGCACTGTCAGGACCCCCGGTTACGCTGACCCAATGAGCGAGCGACTCCAGCCCGGGGACGTGGCCCCCGCCTTCACCCTGCCCGACGCCGACGGCAACGAGGTCTCCCTGTCGGACCACAAGGGCCGCAAGGTCATCGTCTACTTCTACCCGGCCGCCCTGACCCCCGGCTGCACGAAGCAGGCCTGCGACTTCACCGACAACCTGGAGGTGCTGGCCGGCGCGGGCTACGACGTCCTCGGCATCTCCCCCGACTCCCCCGAGAAGCTGGCCAAGTTCCGCGACAAGGAGTCCCTCAAGGTCACCCTCCTCGCCGACCCCGACAAGAAGGTCACCGAGGCCTACGCCGCCTACGGCGAGAAGAAGAACTACGGCAAGACCTACATGGGCGTCATCCGCTCCACGATCGTCGTGGACGAGGAGGGCAAGGTCGAACGGGCCCTGTACAACGTCCGCGCGACGGGCCACGTCGCCAAGATCATCAAGGACCTGGGGATCTGACCCCCACCCTGAAGCGGCCCGCCCCGGAGCGACCCGGGGCGGGCCGCTTCACGTTCCGGGCGTGACTGTCCGATAAGCGGTTCGTTACTCCGTACGGGCCACGAACGGGTGGTCGTGACCGGAGGGGGCTTGATGGGGGTCAGTGCGTACACCAAGGAGCGGCTGGAGGAGGCGGCTCGGGGGGCACGGACGTTGTCGGAGGCGTTGGAGCGGTTGGGGGTGGATCCGCGGAGTTCGACTCGACGGTATGTGTTCGAGCGGATGAAGAAGCTGGGAGTGGACGTCACGCACTTCGAGCGGGAGGGCGTGAAGTGGACGCGGGAGGTCCTCCAAGAGGCCGTTTCGGCGGCGACGAACATGTGCGAGGTGCTGCGGCATCTCGGGCTTGAGGTCGTCGGCGGGCACCACACGCACATCAGTCGGCGGATCAAGGCGTACGGTATCGACACGTCGCACTTCCAGGTGCCGACACGGCGCGGCAAGGTGTGGCGGCCTCGGACACCGGAAGCCTTTCTCGTGGAGCAGCCGGTCGGGCAAGCCAGGCGCATTCCGAGCGATCGGCTCCGGTGGGCGATGGCGACCACAGGCGTGCCGGAGCAGTGTGCGATGTGCGGGACGGAGGCGGTGTGGCGAGGACACCCGCTCCCCCTGGAGGTCGACCACATCGATGGCAACTGGCGGGACAACCGCATCGAGAACCTTCGGTTTCTGTGTCCCAACTGCCACTCGACGACGGACAGTTACCGGGGGCGCGGTAAGGACCGGGCTTCATGAGCGCAACGCCTGCCAAACCAGGCCCCGAGGAGCTGCGTCGAGCGGTCGAAGGAGCGACCTCCGTCGCGGGCACACTCCGCGCTCTGGGAAGGGAGCCCTACAACAGCAAGCTGCGCACCCAGTTCCACCGCTGGGTGGCCGAGGACGGTCTCGACATCTCCCACTTCCTGGGGCAGGCGCATCAACGCGGCGGGCCGGGCACCACACCGCTCCGGCGGACACAGGACATCCTGGTCCGGCATAACGGCACCCGTCGGACCAGAACCCACCTGCTCCGGCGTGCGCTCGTGGAAGTGGGCGTGCCCGAGGAGTGCGTCGAGTGCGGAACAGGCCCCGAATGGCTCGGCAAGCCCATGACGCTGGAGGTCGATCACATCAACGGGGACTGGAGCGACGACCGGCGGGAGAACCTGCGGTTGCTGTGCCCCAACTGTCATGCCATCACCAGCACCTGGTGCAGGGGAGGCAGAAAACGGCGAGGGACGCCCGGTACGATGGCCGTGCATGCGGCCGTGGCGGAACGGCATACGCGAGGGTCTTAGGAACCCTTGGGCGAAAGCCCGTGTGGGTTCGAATCCCATCGGCCGCACAGCCCCGCACCTTCAAACCGAAGGCGCGGGGCCTTTTTGTGGAGTCAGCCCAACAGCTCCCGAACCACCGGCACCAACCCCCGGAACGCCTTCCCCCGGTGGCTGATCGCGTTCTTCTCGTCCGCGGTCAGTTCGGCGCAGGTTCGGGTGTCGCCGTCGGGCTGGAGGATGGGGTCGTAGCCGAAGCCGTTCGTGCCGACCGGGGCATGCCGCAGCACACCCCGCAGCCGGCCCTCGACCACCCTCTCCGTGCCGTCGGGCAGGGCCAGGGCCGCCGCGCAGGCGAAGTGGGCGCCGCGGTGTTCGTCGGCGATGTCCGACAGCTGGGCGAGGAGGAGTTCGAGGTTGGCGCGGTCGTCGCCGTGCTTGCCGGCCCAGCGGGCGGAGAAGATGCCGGGGGCGCCGTTCAGGACGTCGACGCAGAGGCCGGAGTCGTCGGCCACCGCCGGCAACCCCGTCGCACGGGCGAGGGCGTGGGCCTTGAGGAGGGCGTTCTCGGCGAAGGTGACGCCGGTTTCCCTGACGTCGGGGATCTCGGGGTAGGCGTCCGCGCCGACGAGGTCGTGGGGCAGGCCTGCGTCGGCGAGGATCGACCTGAGTTCGGTGATCTTTCCGGCGTTGCGGGTGGCGAGGATCAGGCGGGTCATGCCCACCAGTATTCCGGCCCCGCCACCCCGTTCGTTACGGCGTGCAGACCTTGGTCAGTTCGCCGGCCGCGTCGGTGACCGGGCTGAGGTCCGGCGTCTCGTCGCCGTTCTTGACGGCCGTACGGACGTTGTCGACGGCCGCGTTCAGGTCGTCGACGGCCTTGTTGACGTCGGCGTTGTCGGTCTTGTCGCCGACCTCGCGGAGGTTCTTGTCGATGGCGTCGAGGGACTCGTCGATCTGGGTCGGGTCGTTCGTCGCGCTCTCGACGGCCTGCTGGAGGTCCGTGACGCTGTCGGCGACGGCCTCGGCGGTCTGGACGCAGTCCAGTGCCTTGCTGACGGCGTCGCAGCCCGTGGTCAGTCCGACCGTCAGGCCTACGGCCGCGACGGCGGCGGCGATGGCGGTACGGCGACTGCGGCGACGGCTCGCGGCCATGGGGGTTCCCTCCGTTGGTCGGCCTCGACGGCCCTCGTGCTGGCCGGGCGCGTGGTGGTGTGCCACGCGCCCGTACCTCTAGTGACGCGAGGGCGGTCGGCGCGGTTGCCCGCGGCGGCCGTTCTCCTTGGTACGTCCTTTACTTTTCGAGGACGGTATCAAGCGCCTTGCGCTGCAGGACAGCGAGTTCCGTGCAGCCGGAAACCGCCAGGTCCAGGAGGGAGTTGAGCTCCTCGCGGGCGAAGGGTTCGGCCTCGGCGGTGCCCTGGACCTCGACGAAGCGGCCGTCGCCGGTGCAGACGACGTTCATGTCGGTGTCGGCGCGCACGTCCTCCTCGTAGCAGAGGTCGAGCAGCGGGACACCGCCGACGATGCCGACGGAGACCGCGCTCACGGTTCCCGTCAGCGGCTGACGGCCGGCCTTGATCAGCTTCTTGCCCTGGGCCCAGGCGACGGCGTCGGCCAGGGCGACGTAGGCGCCGGTGATGGCGGCGGTGCGGGTGCCGCCGTCGGCCTGGAGGACGTCGCAGTCGAGGACGATGGTGTTCTCGCCGAGGGCCTTGTAGTCGATGACCGCGCGCAGGGACCGGCCGATGAGGCGGCTGATCTCGTGGGTGCGGCCGCCGATCTTGCCGCGGACGGACTCGCGGTCGCCGCGGGTGTTGGTGGCGCGGGGCAGCATGGAGTACTCGGCGGTCACCCAGCCCTCGCCGCTGCCCTTGCGCCAGCGGGGGACACCTTCGGTGACGGAGGCGGTGCAGAAGACCTTCGTGTCGCCGAAGGAGACGAGGACGGAGCCCTCGGCGTGCTTGCTCCAGCCGCGTTCGATGGTGACCGGGCGGAGTTGTTCGGGGGTGCGGCCGTCGATTCGAGACATGCGCTGAGCCTAGCCGCAGCGAGAGATGCGGAAGGGGCCGCTCCCTTGCCGGACGGCCTTGTCGGGAGGGCCCCTCAGCCCGGGATGATCCCCAGGCTTCACATCATGTCTTCGATCTCCCCGGCGATGGGGTCGGCGTCCGTGCCGATGACGACCTGGATGGCGGTGCCCATCTTGACGACGCCGTGGGCGCCGGCGGACTTCAGGGCGGCGTCGTCGACAAGCGAGGGGTCCTTGACCTCGGTCCGCAGGCGGGTGATGCAGCCCTCGACCTCTTCGATGTTGTCGATGCCGCCGAGCCCGGCGACGATCTTCTCTGCCTTGGTGGCCATTTCGGTCTCCTCACACACAGGTGGCCCAACTTCGCGAGCGATTGCGGCGTGTGTACCGAAAGATGACGTCACAGCAACCCAATCGTCGATGACTGGTCTACACCACATGACAGGCGGTCGCCAACCGATGAGTACCGACAGCGAGGTGAGCCCGGCCCGGGCCCGGTGGAACACCGCGTTCCAGGGACTCCAGAAGATGGGCCGCAGCCTTCAACTGCCCATCGCCGTCCTGCCCGCCGCCGGTATCCTCAACCGGCTCGGCCAGCCGGACGTGTTCGGGGACGACGGCCTGGGGTGGACGAACGTCTCCAAGGTGATGGCGGGCGCGGGCGGCGCGCTGCTCGACAGCCAGCTGGGCCTGCCCCTTCTCTTCTGTGTCGGTGTGGCGATCGGCATGGCGAAGAAGTCGGACGGCTCGACGGCGCTCGCGGCGGTGGCGGGTTTCCTCGTCTACTACACCGTGCTGCGGCAGTTCCCGGAGGACTGTCCGGACGGGTCGACGGCGGTGCCGAACATCGGCTGCCAGGCGACGACGGACCACGCGGTGACGGCGTTCACCTACCAGAACCCGGGTGTCTTCGGCGGCATCGTGATGGGGCTGCTCGCGGCGTTCTTCTGGCAGCGCTACCACCGTACGAAGCTGGTGGACTGGCTCGGTTTCTTCAACGGCCGCCGGCTGGTGCCGATCATCATGGCGTTCGTCGCGATCGTGTTCGCGGCGCTGTGTCTGTGGATCTGGCCGCCGATCGGTGACGGGCTGGAGAACTTCAGCGACTGGCTGAGCGACGCGGGCGCGTGGGGCGCGGGTGTCTTCGGCATCGCGAACCGGGCGCTGCTGGTGATCGGGCTGCACCAGTTCCTGAACGTGCCCATCTGGTTCCAGTTCGGCAGCTACACCAAGCCGGACGGTTCGGTGGTGCACGGCGACATCAACATGTTCCTGGCGGGCGACCCGGACGCGGGGCAGTTCACCTCCGGGTTCTTCCCGATCATGATGTTCGCGCTGCCGGCGGCGGCCCTGGCGATCACGCACTGCGCGCGGCCGGGGCGCCGCAAAGAGGTCGGCGGTCTGATGCTGTCGGTGGCGCTGACGTCGTTCGTCACGGGGATCACGGAACCGATCGAGTACTCGTTCCTGTTCGTCGCGCCGCTGCTGTACGCGGTGCACGCGGTGCTGACGGGTGTGTCGATGGCGGTGACGTGGGGGCTCGGGGTGCACGACGGGTTCAGCTTCTCGGCCGGCCTCATCGACTACGTCATCAACTGGAACCTGGCGACGAGACCGTGGGCGATCATCCCGATCGGCCTGTGCTTCGGCGTCCTCTACTACGTGATCTTCCGGTTCGCGATCACGCGGTTCGATCTGAAGACGCCGGGCAGGGAGCCGGAGGAGGAGGTCGAGGACGTCACGAAGGTGTAGTCCGCGCAGGTCCCCGGCAGGTAGCCCGCGGTAGCCGTTTCGTCACGGGAACCGCGGGTTCCTTATGCGTCCTTCATCGTGCTACAACATGGTCTACACCACTGAGTGGTGTAGACCACCACCCGATGGAGGAAGTCTATGAGCACCGCCACCTCGCCAACGGCGGCCCCCACGAAGAAGTGGGGATCCGGTCTTTTCCAGGGCCTTCAGAAGGTCGGCCGCAGCCTCCAGCTCCCGATCGCCGTGCTGCCGGCGGCGGGCATCCTGCTGCGCCTCGGCCAGCCCGACGTCTTCGGCAAGGACGGCCTGGGCTGGGGCAAGGTCGCGGACGTGTTCGCCACCGCCGGTGACGCCGTCTTCTCGAACCTCCCACTGCTGTTCTGCGTCGGTATCGCCATCGGCTTCGCCAAGAAGGCCGACGGCTCGACCGCCCTCGCGGCGCTGGTGGGCTTCCTCGTCTACAAGAACGTCCTGACCGCGTTCCCGATCACCGAGGCCCAGGTCACCAAGGGCGCGGACGTGGCCGCCACCTACAACGACCCCAAGGTCTTCGGCGGCATCATCATGGGCCTCATATCCGCCGTCGTGTGGCAGCGCTTCCACCGCACCAAGCTCCCCGACTGGCTGGGCTTCTTCAACGGCCGCCGACTGGTCCCGATCCTGATGGCCTTCATCGGCACCGCCGTCGGCGTCTTCTTCGGCCTGGTCTGGGAGCCGATCGGTGACGTCATCACCAACTTCGGCGAGTGGATGACCGGGCTCGGCGCGATCGGCGCGGGCATCTTCGGCGCCATCAACCGCGCGCTGCTCCCCGTGGGCATGCACCAGTTCGTCAACACGGTGGCCTGGCAGGAGATCGGCTCCTTCAAGGACGCCTCGGGTGCCGTCTGGCACGGTGACCTGCCGCGCTTCTTCCACGGCGACCCGACCGCCGGCCAGTTCATGACGGGCTTCTTCCCGATCATGATGTTCGCCCTGCCCGCCGCCGCCCTCGCGATCACGCACACCGCCCGTCCCGAGCGCCGCAAGGCCGTCGGCGGCATGATGCTCTCGCTCGCCCTGACGTCCTTCGTCACCGGCATCACCGAGCCGATCGAGTTCGCGTTCATGTTCGTCGCGCCGGTGCTGTACGTCATCCACGCGGTCCTGACCGCCGTCTCGATGGCCGTCACCTGGGCCCTGGGCGTCCATCACGGCTTCAGCTTCTCGGCCGGCGCGATCGACTACTTCCTCAACTGGAACCTCGCCACCAAGCCCTGGATGATCATCCCGATCGGCCTGGTGTTCGCCGCGATCTACTACGTCACCTTCCGCTTCGCCATCATCAGGTTCAACATCGCCACCCCGGGCCGCGAGCCCGAGGAGGAGGTCGAGGACCTCACCAAGGCGTGAGCCGCCGTACCGCGTGACGAAGGCCCCGGAACCAAGGACACGGTTCCGGGGCCTTCGCGCACGTACGGGCCTGAACCCCGTACGGGCTAGATCTCGTACGTCGCCCTCGGCGCCGCCAGCTCCACCGGGCCGTCGTAGACCGCGCGGGCGTCGGTCAGGTTGGCCTGGGGGTCCGTCCACGGCGGGATGTGGGTGAGGACCAGGCGGCGAGCTCCCGCCCTGCGTGCCGTCTCGCCCGCCTCGCGGCCGTTGAGGTGCAGGTCGGGGATGTTCTCCTTGCCGTGCGTGAAGGCGGCCTCGCACAGGAACAGGTCGGCGTCACGGGCGAGTTCGTCCAGGACGGGGGTCACGCCGGTGTCGCCGGAGTACGTGAGCGACTTGCCGCCGTGCTCGACGCGGATGCCGTACGCCTCCACCGGGTGGGCCACGCGTTCGGTGTGGACCGTGAACGGGCCGACCTCGAAGGTGGAGGGCTTGACCGTGTGGAAGTCGAAGACCTCGCTCATGGAGGAGGCGGTGGGGGTGTCGGCGTAGGCCGTGGTGAGACGGTGCTCGGTGCCCTCGGGGCCGTAGACCGGGATCGGGTCGCAGCGGCCGCCGTCGTGGCGGTAGTAGCGCGCGACGAAGTACGCGCACATGTCGATGCAGTGGTCGGCGTGCAGATGGCTGAGGAAGATCGCGTCGAGGTCGTAGAGACCGCAGTGGCGCTGCAGCTCGCCGAGGGCACCATTGCCCATGTCGAGAAGCAACCGGAAGCCGTCGGCCTCTACGAGGTAGCTCGAGCAGGCCGATTCCGCGGACGGGAACGACCCCGAGCAGCCGACGACGGTGAGCTTCATGAAGCAGAAACCTCCGCTGGCGGGAATGGACAATTGGGTGCGTCGGGGGTCGTGCGGTCCGTCGAGCGTAAGGCGCAAAACCCCCGGTCGCTCCTCCACCAGGGGCTGTTGTGGGCGAACTCACCTGTGCTGTCACCGGTTCGGCTGGCCCGGGGGCGCGTGAGGCGCGCGATAGGGCGCGAGGGCGCTCGCACGCCGGTAACGTCGTCCGTATGGACACGTCCTGGTGGCTCGCGCTCGCGGCGGTAGTACTGCTGGCGCTCGTCGCCACGCTCGTCGACGGATGGGGGCGGGGGCGCCGGCCGGCGGGGCGCCGGAGCAGGCCGCCGGGGTATCCGGAGGGGCGGGCCCAGCGCTGGCCCCGGCCGGCGGAGATCTGGTGGGCGAACGTTCCGTTCGAGGACGGGCCGGGGCAGAAGGACCGGCCGTGTCTGGTGCTCTCGGTGCGGGGGCGGCGGGCGGTCGTCGCGAAGATCACCAGCAAGTACCACGACGAGCGCGGCGGGGTGATTCCGCTGCCACCGGGTGCCGTCGGCGATGCTCAGGGGCGGGCGAGTTTTTTGGAGACCGACGAGTTGCGCGAGGTATCGGTAGGGGACTTCCGGCGCCGGGTGGGGGTGGTGGACCCGATCCTTTGGGATCAGGTCCGTCACCTGGCCGGCTAGGGGTCGTTCGTCGGGTGCGGGTTGTGGGGGCTGGTCGCGCCCGCGCGGCGGTAGCCGCACATCGGCCACAGCCCCGCGCCCCTGGGTTGGCTGCTCATGCCCAGAGTTGGCCCTGCAGCGTCTCGATCGCTTCCTCGGTCGTCGCCGCCGTGTAGACGCCCGTCGAGAGGTACTTCCAGCCGCCGTCGGCGACGACGAAGACGATGTCGGCGCTCTCGCCCGCCTTGACCGCCTTGTTGCCGACGCCGATCGCCGCGTGCAGGGCGGCGCCGGTGGAGACGCCCGCGAAGATGCCCTCCTGCTGGAGGAGCTCCCGGGTGCGGGTGACCGCGTCGGCCGAGCCGACCGAGAAGCGGGTGGTGAGGACGGAGGCGTCGTAGAGCTCGGGTACGAAGCCCTCGTCCAGGTTGCGCAGGCCGTAGACGAGGTCGTCGTAGCGCGGCTCGGCGGCGACGATCTTCACGTCGGGCTTGTGTTCGCGCAGGTAGCGGCCGACGCCCATCAGGGTGCCCGTGGTGCCGAGGCCGGCGACGAAGTGGGTGACCGAGGGGAGGTCGGCGAGGATCTCCGGGCCGGTGGTGGCGTAGTGGGCGCCCGCGTTGTCCGGGTTGCCGTACTGGTAGAGCATCACCCAGTCGGGGTGCTCGGCGGAGAGCTCCTTGGCGACGCGTACGGCGGTGTTGGAGCCGCCCGCGGCCGGGGAGGGGATGATCTCCGCGCCCCACATGCCGAGCAGGTCGCGGCGCTCCTGCGAGGTGTTCTCGGGCATCACGCAGACCATGCGGTAGCCCTTGAGCTTGGCCGCCATGGCGAGGGAGATGCCGGTGTTGCCGGAGGTGGGTTCGAGGATCGTGCAGCCGGGGGTGAGGCGGCCGTCCTTCTCCGCCTGCTCGATCATGTGCAGGGCGGGGCGGTCCTTGACGGAGCCGGTGGGATTGCGGTCCTCCAGCTTCGCCCAGATACGGACGTCGGCGGACGGCGACAGCCGCGGCAGGCGCACCAGAGGGGTGTTGCCCACCGCGGCCAGCGGGGAGTCGTAACGCATGGGTGGTCAGCGGCCCTAGCGCATGCCGCCGGCGACGGCCGGCAGGATCGTGACGTTGTCGCCGTCGGTGAGCTTGGTGTTGATGCCGTCCAGGAAGCGGACGTCCTCGTCGTTCAGGTAGACGTTGACGAAGCGGCGCAGCTGGTCGCCGTCCACGATGCGGGCCTGGATGCCCGCATGCCGGGTCTCCAGGTCGGTGAAGAGCTTGGCGAGGGTGTCCCCGTTGCCCTCCACCGCCTTCTGGCCGTCGGTGTACTGGCGGAGGATGGTCGGGATGCGGACCTCGATGGCCATGGCTGAGGGCTCCTGTCGGATGTGGTCAGGTCGGTAGGCGCGCGGCAGCGCTGGTACGGCAGGTCGTGCGTGGATGAGCGCCGCGGCCCACGGCCGTACGGCGGCAGGGCAGCGTCAACAGATGGCGCTGGCGAGCCTGCACAGGTCGACGTGCAGCCGCGCCACGAGCAGCATGCCCGGCGTCTTTTCGCTCACGTCGTCAAAAACCATGGGCTCATCGTATCGATTCCCGTCCCGGGCCCCGGAGTGTGATCCCACATTCCGGACGGAATCCGGCCGGGGAGTGAGACGCAGCAGCTCAGGCGGACTGTCTGCGGACCAATCGGGTCGGCACGACCACGCGGGAGCCGGCGGCCTGGGCGGTGTGGTCGAAGAGCAGCCGGGCCATCAGGCGGCCCATGCCCTCCACGTCCTGGTGGACGGTGGTCAGGGGCGGGTGGGCCGACTCGGTGAGGTCGGTCAGGTCGTCGAAGCCGACCACGGCCACGTCCTCCGGGACCCGGCGTCCGTGCTCGTGCAGGGTCTGCAGGGCGCCGGTGGCCATGAGGTCGGAGGCGACGAAGACGGCGTCCAGGCCGGGCTCCCGGTCCAGGAGGCGGCCCATGGCGTCGGCGCCGCCCTGCCGCGTGTAGTCGGCGCGTTCCACGAGGTGGGGCGGGGCGGTGGGGAGCACGTCCCGGTAGCCCTCCAGCCGGTCGGCGGCGGAGGCCTCCTGGTCGTCGGGCCCGGCGACGGTCGCGATCCGGGTGCGGCCCAGCGCGACCAGGTGCTCGACGGCCTGCCGCGCTCCCCCGCGGTTGTCGCCGTCGACATGGACGTATCCGGCGTCGTCCGCCCCGGCGCGCGGGCGGCCGCCGAAGACCACGGGCAGGCCGGTGCGGGCGACCATGGCGCCGAGCCGGTCGTCGGGGCGCAGGGAGAAGAGGATCGCGCCGTCCACATGGCCGCCGCCCAGGAAGTCCGCCACGCGGTCGTGGTCGTCCGGCTCGTCCACGAACAGCAGGGCCGCCTGGGCGCCGTGCTCGGCGAGTTCACGGCGCACGCCGCGCAGCAGGCAGTCGAAGAACGGGTCGAGGAAGAGCCTGTTCTGCGGCTGCGTGGCCACCACGGCGACGGCGTCCGTGCGGCGGGTCACCAGCTGGCGGGCGGCGTGGTTGGGGACGTAGCCGAGTTCGGCGATCACCTGCCGGACCTGTTCCACGACCTCCGCGCGCACCCGGGGCTCGCCGTTGATCACCCGCGACACCGTGGACTTCGAGACGCCCGAGCGGCGGGCGACATCCTCCAGGGTGGGCCGCCTGCCGTGCGTCCGCTGCGTCAACGCCTGCTCCGATACGCCAAGTTGATCGTACGGACGAGCCTAGTACGCCTCGACGATCTCCACCTGCTCCTCGGTGACCTCGCCCTCCACGATGCGGAAGGAGCGGAACTGGAACGGGCCGGCGTCGTCCGTGTCCGCGGTGGAGACCAGGACGTAGTGCGCGCCGGGCTCGTTGGCGTAGGAGATGTCGGTGCGGGAGGGGTAGGCCTCGGTGGCGGTGTGGGAGTGGTAGATGACCACCGGCTCCTCGTCGCGGTCGTCCATCTCGCGGTAGAGCTTCAGCAGGTCGCCGGAGTCGAACTCGTAGAACGTGGGGGACATGGCCGCGTTCAGCATCGGGATGAAGCGCTCGGGGCGGTCCGAGCCCGCCGGTCCCGCGACGACGCCGCACGCCTCGTCGGGGTGGTCCTTGCGCGCGTGGGCGACGATCTGGTCGACGAGGGCCTGGGTGATGGTCAGCATGCTCGTCAGGATAAGCAGAAGGCCGTTCCGTACCGGTGGGTGGTACGGAACGGCCCATATGCCGGACGCGTCGATCTCCGGGAACTAGTCGTCGGCCTTCACGAACTAGTCGTCGACCTTCGCGAACTAGTCGTTGATCTTCGCGAACTCCGAGCCGTCGCGGGTGGTGACGCCGGGGTTGCGGCTCTTGAGGATCGCCCAGCCGATGCCCAGGCCGGCGGCCCAGACCGCCATCACGTAGAGGCAGATCCTGGAGTCCGCGTCGTAGGCGATCAGGCCGGTGACGAAGAGCAGGAAGGCGATGGCGACGTAGGAGAAGACCGAGCCGCCCGGGGCCGGGAAGGACGAGGCGGGCAGGCGGCCCGCGACGACCGCGCGGCGGTAGAGGACGTGGCTGATCAGGATCATCAGCCAGGTCCAGATACCGGCCGCGGTGGCCACCGAGGTGACGTAGCCGAAGGCCTTCTCGGGGACGACGTAGTTCAGGACCACGCCGATGCCCATGAAGAGGACCGAGACCGTGATGCCGAAGGCGGGGGTCTTCGTGGACGACAGCTTCTTGAAGACCCCGGGGGCCTCGCCGCTGTCGGCCAGGTTCCGCAGCATGCGGCCCGTGGAGTACATGCCCGAGTTGCAGGAGGACAGGGCCGCGGTCAGCACGACGAAGTTGACGATGCCGGCGCCCGCCGGGATGCCGATCTTGGCGAAGGCCTCGACGAACGGCGAGACACCGGGTGCGAACTCGGTCCACTTCACGACACAGAGGATGACGGTGAGCGCGCCGACGTAGAAGAGCGCGATGCGCCAGGGCAGCGTGTTGATCGCCTTGGGGAGAGTCTTCTCCGGGTCCTCGGACTCGCCGGCCGTGACGCCGACCAGTTCGACGGCGAGGTAGGCGAACATCACGCCCTGCAGGGTCATCAGGGACGAGCCGATGCCCTTGGGGAAGAAGCCGTCGAAGGCCCAGAGGTTGGAGACGGCCGCGGTGTCGCCGGCCGCGCTGAAGCCGAACGTGAGGACGCCGAGACCGATGACGATCATGCCGATCAGCGCGGTGACCTTGACCATCGAGAACCAGAACTCCAGCTCACCGAAGAGCTTCACGGAGATCAGGTTGACCCCGAACAGGACCACCAGGAAGACCAGGGCGGTGACCCACTGCGGGATGTGCGGGAACCAGTAATTCACGTAGATGGCGGCGGCGGTCAGCTCGGCCATGCCGGTGACCACCCACATCAGCCAGTACGTCCAGCCGGTGAAGTAGCCGAAGAACGGGCCGAGGAACTCGCGGGAGTACTCCGCGAAGGAGCCCGAGACCGGGCGGTAGAGCAGGAGCTCGCCGAGCGCCCGCATGATGAAGAAGATGATCACGCCCGCGAGGGCGTACATGAAGATGAGACTGGGACCGGCCTTGGCGATGTTCGCCCCGGCCCCCAGGAAGAGGCCGACGCCGATGGCGCCGCCGATCGCGATCATCTGGACCTGGCGGCTGCCGAGGCCGCGCTCGTATCCCTCTTCGGAGGTGCTCTCGGAGGAGTTCCCCGTGTCGACCTGAGCGGAGGTCATGTGGTGGTGTGCCCTTTCTCCATACCGACCCGGGCCTGTAGTCGGCCACGGATCGGGTCTCGATCCCCCCGGATTGATGGAGTGGTGCCTTGCCGGCGATCGACCGGCTCGGTGGCGCACCCGGGCGAACATTCGGGTGGTGTTCGCCGGGCCGTCGTGAAGATTTATCACGGCGGCAACCGAGATCACCTGGGTGAGATGTGACGCGCCACACAGGGAGAAGGGGACAAAAGCCGCTCGGAGGGGGCATAGGCGAACGGCGCGGTGATGTGATCGTTATCCGGATTTGAGCGTCCGTTGAGCGAACACGGAAGCGTCACAAGTCGGGGCAGAAGCGTCACAAGTCAGGGCTGTAGGCCACAAGTCAGGACAGTGGGGCCACAAGTCAGGGCATCAGTGTGGAGACGAGGGTCTCCTGGAGTCCGCCCAGCCACAGATACGCCATCACCATCGGCTTGCGCGGGTCCTCGTCCGGGAGGCGGTAGAGGAGGTCGGTGTCCTCCTCGTCGGTGATCTCCAGCCGGGAGCCGATCGCGAGGCGCAGGTCGTTCAGGGAGTTCAGCCACTGCCTGGACTCCTCGGGCGACAGCTTGAGGACCGCGCCGCCCGCACCGCCGGAGTTCAGCGCGTCCAGGGACCGGATCACCGCGAGGGCGTTGTCGCGCTTGCCGGCCCTCAGGTCGTTCTCGGTGTAGCGGCGGAACTCGGCGGAGTAGACACGCTGTTCCTCGGCCTCCTTGGCCTGCGGGGCGCCCTCGGGGTCGCTGTAGGCGTCCGGGAAGAGCCTTCTGAGCACCGGGTCGGCGGGCGGCTCGCTCGGGCCGTCGGCGAACAACTCGGCCAGCGGGTCGTCGGGGGCGTCCTCGGCGGGACCGGGCCCGATGAGCTCCAGGAGCTGGACGGCCAGCGACCGGATGATGGAGATCTCGACGTCGTCGAGGGCGACGGCCGCGCCGCCGCCGGGGAGCGGTTCGAAGGTTCCTGGCATGAAGACGATTCGCTGCTTCCGACCGGCTACTTGCGGTCCTGCTGGAGGGTGGCCCACAGACCGTAGCCGTGCATGGCCTGCACGTCGCGTTCCATCTCCTCGCGACTGCCGCTGGAGACGACCGCCCGGCCCTTGTGGTGGACATCGAGCATGAGCTTGGTGGCCTTGTCCTTGGAGTAGCCGAAGTACGTCTGGAAGACGTACGTCACATAGCTCATGAGGTTGACCGGGTCGTTGTGGACGATCGTGACCCAGGGGACGTCCGGCTCGGGTACGGCGAAGACCTCTTCCGCCGACTCGGTGCGTTCGATCTCTACGGGAGCGGGTGACGTCACACGGCCCATGCTGCCACGGTCTCCACAAATCGTCACACTGACGCGAATGGGGGTACCATCTGTTGCCATGAACACAGCGGACCTTGGGCTGCCGGTGGACGTTCCCTCGACGGCGCTCTTCACGGACCAGTACGAGCTCACGATGCTTCGGGCCGCCCTGAAGGCGGGCACGGCCGAGCGGCGCAGCGTGTTCGAGGTCTTCACACGACGGTTGCCGGACGGGCGCCGGTACGGCGTGGTGGCGGGCACCGGGCGCGTCCTGGACGCGGTCGAGAACTTCCGCTTCGACGCGGACGTCCTCGGCTTCCTGCGGGAGCGGCAGATCGTCGACGAGGAGACCCTGGACTGGCTGGCCGGCTATCGCTTCTCCGGCGACATCTGGGGCTATCCCGAGGGCGAGGTGTACTTCCCGGGCTCGCCGATCATGCGGGTCGAGGGCTCCTTCGCCGAGTGCGTGCTGCTGGAGACCGTCATCCTGTCCATCCTCAACCACGACTCGGCGATCGCCGCGGCCGCCTCCCGGATGGCCTCCGCCGCCGGCGGCCGGCCGCTGATCGAGATGGGCGCCCGGCGCACCCACGAGCTGGCCGCGGTCGCCGCGGCACGCGCCGCGTACGTCGGCGGCTTCACCACCACCTCCGACCTGGCGGCCGGCTTCCGCTACGGCATCCCCACGGTGGGGACGAGCGCGCACGCCTTCACGCTCCTGCACGACCACGAGCGGGACGCCTTCCGGGCCCAGGTGGACGCGCTGGGCCGGGGCACCACGCTGCTCGTCGACACCTACGACGTCACCGAGGCCGTCCGCATGGCCGTCGAGGTCGCCGGGCCCGAGCTGGGGGCGGTGCGCATCGACTCCGGTGACCTGCTGCTGGTCGCCCACCGGGTACGGCAGCAGCTGGACGATCTGGGGGCGACGGACACGCGGATCATCGTCACCTCGGACCTGGACGAGTACGCGATCGCCTCGCTGGCGGCGGCGCCGGTGGACGCGTACGGCGTCGGCACCCAGCTGGTGACCGGGTCCGGGCATCCGACGGCCTCCATGGTCTACAAGCTGGTCGCGCGCGCCGAGACCGCGGATCCCAAGGCCCCGCTGGTGCCGGTGGCGAAGAAGTCCTCCGGCGGCAAGACCTCGGTCGGCGGCCGCAAGTGGGCGGCGCGGCGGCTCGACGAGAACGGGATCGCGGAGGCGGAGGTCGTGGGCACCGGGATCGTGCCGGGCGAGCTGGCCGACCGGCAGCTGCTGGTGGAGCTCGTCAAGGGCGGCGAGGTCGTCGCGCGGGAGCCGCTGGACGTCGTACGCGACCGGCACGCGGCCGCGCGCGGGAACCTGCCGTTGTCGGCGACGCAGCTGTCGCGCGGGGAACCGGTCATTCCGACGGAGTACGTCCCCGGACGGTCGGGTAGCTAGAGTGCGCCCGCTTTTACGCCCCTCGATGCCCCCTCCCGCCCTGTCCCTTCAGTCCGTAGGCTCGGAAGTTCACCGGCCGGGCCACCGCTCCTCGCACTCCCGCTCTCCCCGACCCACATAGTCGAAGGACACCGACCATGCGCCGCGCCTTGATCGTCGTTGACGTGCAGAACGATTTCTGCGAAGGGGGCAGTCTCGCGGTGGCCGGGGGTGCCGATGTGGCCGCCGCCGTCACCGAGCTGATCGGGCAGGCGGCCGGCTCCGGCTACCAGCACGTGGTGGCCACCCGCGACCACCATGTCGCGCCCGGGGGCCACTTCGCCGACAACCCCGACTTCGTCCACTCCTGGCCCGCGCACTGCGTCGCCGGGACCGAGGGGGTGGGCTTCCACCCGAACTTCGCCCCCGCGGTCGCCTCCGGCGCGGTCGACGCCGTCTTCGACAAGGGCGCGTACTCGGCCGCCTACAGCGGGTTCGAGGGCGCCGACGAGAACGGCGTGCCGCTGGCCGACTGGCTGCGGGCCCGGGACGTCGGCGAGGTCGACGTGGTCGGCATCGCCACGGACCACTGCGTCCGCGCCACCGCGCTCGACGCCGCCCGCGAGGGTTTCCGCACCCAGGTCCTCCTCGACCTCACCGCCGGCGTCTCCGAGACCACCACGGAACAGGCCCTGGAAGAGCTCCGAGCAGCAGGCGTGGAACTGACGGGCAAGCCGGTCGTGTAGACCACGCAGACCGGCTGCGCGGGCCCCGAGGGGCTTTACGGGGTACGGGGCGGCTTGGGAGCCTCGGGCTGCGCGGGGCGACCTGGAGGCTGTGCGGGGCGGGGGCCTGGGTGCCCCAGAACCCACGGCGTCACCACCCCCGCCCCAGGAGCCGACCGCGTCACCCACCGCACCCCGCTCCCACGGCGTCACCGCGCCCTAGCGGCATCACCTCGCCCGGAAGCCCGACAGCGCAGCCCCGCCTCCCGTAGCGGTCACGCCGGTGTGGCCGGGTGTCTCAGGAGGGCTCTGATGGGGTGCCAGAGTTCTTGGACGAGGTCGGGGGCGGGGACACCGTTGTCAGGGGCTGTGCGCCATATGAGGCCGTCGGGGTGGTGGAGGACGGCGGTGATCTCGTCGGGGGTGGGTGGGGCGGCGTTGCCGCGTAGGTAGACGGCTCGCATGCCGAGGTTGCGCAGCCTGGTCAGGGCGCGGGCGCGGTTACGGGCGTGGACGAGGACGCGGACGCAGCCCGCGCCGTGGGCGGTGGGGCTGGGCAGGTTCAGCGCCACCACCACGCTGCCGGTCGGCAGCTTGCAGAAACCTCCTGCGGACATGCAGTCACACCCCCGTGCGAGTCGACGTCGATACCGGTGTCAATAAGCGAGGCACAGCACGCACCTAAACACGATCGGCGGCGACCCGCCAGGGGGTCACCGCCGATACGTCTCTGACCTGGGGTTATACGAACTACTTCGCCGATGGGCCTACCTGGACCGTGATCGTCGAGCCGTTCAGCGGCTGCTTGACGATCTTGATCCGGGTATTGGTGTCAGTGATCTTGACCCCGGCCCGCGGGTTGGACTCGTCGTAGTAGGTCGACCTGCCGTCGTCGAAGACCGGAACCCCCGGCTGCGACTTGATCTTGGTCGCGACATCCGCGCTGTGGAGCGTCATCGCGTCCGTCGGGTACCAGCTGAAGGGCGAGTCGTAGGACTGGATGCGGTTGCGCATCAGCGTCCCGTTGGACCACTTCAGCGGCGTCGGGTGGGCGTCGACCGGGAGGATCAGCCCCTCGCCGGGGTGCTGGCTGGTGTTGTCGTCGAGGTGGGAGGTGTCCCACTTCCAGATCAACAGGCCGTTCTGGTAGGCGTAGTGCTCCACCCACTTCGGACGGGTCGTGGAGAAGCCGTAGTTGTACGGCCCGACCTTGAGGACCTTGTCGTACGACACGTATTGGCGGTTCTCGGCGATGTAGTACTGCGCGTAGTCACCGGTGAAGGACGCCCCGATCCGGGAGAAGCCCTTGGCGGTCCAGGCCGCGTCCGCGGACTCGGCGTCGTCGGAGAAGAGGGTCGCCCCGTCGGCGGTCAGCGTGATCGCGTCGGCCGTGAAGCCCTTCAACACCGTGCCGCCGTCGGTCTGGTAGCGGAAGCGCAGGCTGATCTTCTGGCCGGCGTAGGCGTCCAGCGGGAACGTCAGCTTCTGCTGGGCCTCGACCGTGCCGGTGAGCGCGGGCTTGTCGCCGCCGTCGCGCGGGATGGCGGTGCCGTCGGCCAGGGTGCCGTCCACCGGCTTCCAGTTGGTGCCGTCGGTGGAGACCTCGGTGTAGAGGTGGTCGTAGTCCTTCTCGATGTCCCACCAGGCGTCGAGCGTCAGCGCGGCCGAGCTCTTGCCGGTCAGGTCGACCGAGCGGGTCAGCGTGTTGCGCAGGTCGTTGCCGCGCCCGCTCCACCACTGGTTGGCCCCCTGCGCCGGGGTGCCCACGTCGAGGGTGGCCGTCTTGTCGGGCAGCTTCACCACGAGCGCCTGCGGGTTCTTGGTGTTGTACGCCTGGACGCCCAGCCTGTGGGTCGACTTCGTGCCCGCCTCGGCCACGTCGTAGTCGAGCCAGCCCAGTTGCAGCTTGTCCCAGGCGTTCATGTCGCCGGGCAGGTCGCCGATGGAGTCCTTGCCGGTGCCGAGCCAGGAACCGGAGGACATCAGCGTCCAGAAACCGGTGGAGTTCTCGCCGCCCGCGGTGTCGTACTCGTCGGGCAGGCCGAGGTCGTGGCCGTACTCGTGGGCGAAGACGCCGAGTCCGCCGTTCTCCGGCTGGATGGTGTAGTCGCCGACCCAGATGCCGGTGTCACCGATCTGGGCGCCGCCGAGCTTGTTGGTGTCCGGGCCGGTGTTGCCGGCGTCGGTGCCGAAGGCGTACCAGCGGTGGGCCCAGATCGCGTCCTCGCCCTGGGCGCCGCCGCCGGCGGACTCGTCCTCACCGGCGTGCACGATCTGGAAGTGGTCGATGTAGCCGTCGGACTCGTTGAAGTCGCCGTCGCTGTCGAAGTCGTAGCGGTCCCAGCGGTCGAACTCGGCGAGCTCCGCCTTGATCTCGGCGGCGCTGTCCCCGGCGGCCTCGCGCTCGGCGACCCAGGCGTTGACGCCGTCCTGCACCGCGTACCAGGCGCAGTTGTCGGGGTCGCACTTGTTGGAGCCGTAACGGGCCTCGTTGTAGGGGACCTTGACCCAGTCGGTGACCTCGCCCTCGACCGAGTAACGGCCCGAGGACTGCTTCTCGTAGTACTTCTTCAGCGACTCGACGCCGTTCCCGGTGCCGAAGTACAGGTCCTGGTAGTGCTTCCGGTTGTAGTCCGCCTGCCAGGCCGTGCTGTTGTCCACGGCGCGGTCCGGCTGGGCGATCTGGTTGTGCAGCGGGCCGGGCGTGCCGCCGTAGCGGGGATCGACCTGGTCGCCGAACTCGACCAGGATCGTGAAGATCCGGTCGGTCTTCTCGCGGCCGAGCTCTACGTACTTGTCCTTGCCCTTGGCGCCCTTGAGCTCGACGACCTTGGAGCCGTCACGGTTCTCGACCGTGGCGGCGCCGGATATGACCTGGTCGAGCGCCTCCTGGCGCTGCGCCGCCTGCGTCTGGGACAGCGGGCCGTCGAAGTCGTGCTTCCTGCTCTCGACCGGCTGCGGGTCGTGCCGGTCCGCGGCCGCGGTCCGCGCGGCCGGGTCGTCCGCGGCCTGCGCCACGGCGAACGTCGAGAACGTCACCGAGGCCGCCGCGAGGGCGACGACCGTCGAGGCCGTTCTGAACGTCCAGGATCTGCTGGTCACTTGATGCCTCCCCTAACGCGCCCGCCACCGCGGATATACGCGTGTAGTCAAGTGACGACATTTGACTACTGGTTTGCGGGAAAAGACAGACCTTGACTTGAGCAGGACAACTGCTTTATCGGAAACGTGCGTTCGCATTACGGACACTTCGACGGAACCGAACAGGCGCGCACATCTGTCCACTTGTTGGACGCCATGACACCGTGCGCCCCCCGTGCTCCGGCACTGTTGGTCAGGTCACGCTTACTGCCCGTTCCACTCGGGCATGCAGCCGATTAGAGTCGGTCGGCGGAACGCCCGAAACAGGGCGGAAAGCCAGGCCGACACCCCCGTGGACCCCCACTTCCGAGGACACGATTGCCATGCCTCGTCCGACTGTCACGCCTCGCCCGACGGCCGCACAGCTCGCCTATGGTTCATGCACCGTGATCGGCTCGACGTTCGCCATGCTGCTGCTGTCCCAGACGAGTTCGGGTGTGGGGATCGCGGTCATCACCCTCGCGGCACTCGCCCTCGGGCTGCTGGTCGCCATGACGGTCCCGGTGACCAGGCCACGCGTGGTCGCGGTGAACCGGCCCGCCGCCCCGCAGGCCGAACAGACGGCGGCACCCGTGCCGGCCACGGTCGCCGCGGTGGCGTCCGAGCCGGTGCACGAGCGGGCCGCTTCCTGACCGCGCCCGGCCACCGGGCCCCGACCACCGGGCGGCGTCCGCACCTCAGGTGGTGCTGACCACCACCGTCTTCGCCGCCTTGTCGTGCAGGCCCTGCTTGTAGGGCTTGTCGAAGTAGCTCCAGCCGCCCGAGATCGCGGTCCAGATGCAGGCGCAGCAGAACGCGAACGGGAGCCACAGCACCGCCGAGCGGATCAACGTGGACTGCACGGAGGGCGTGGAGCCGTTGTCCAGGTTGGCGACCCGCATGCCCAGCCACTTCTTGCCGAGCGTCTGCCCCGACCTGGTGATCATGACGGTGTCGTAGGCGATGTAGAGCACGGCGGCGACGAGGGACTGACCGAGCGACTTGCCGTACTCGATGTTGTCGCCGTCCATGTCGTACTCGTTGACGCCGAAGCCCAGGGTGAGCAGCCAGACCACGACGGCGACGAGGATCATGTCGATGATCCGGGCGAGCGTGCGCCTGCCGCTGCCGGCGAGCGGGGGCATACCCGCGAGCGGATCGCCGGGATACCCGGCACCGCCGCCGTACGGGCCGCCTGCGCCATAGGGGCCGCCACCGCCGTAGGGATCACCGCCCTGAGGGGGCGGCGGTTGGCTTCCGTACGGGGGTTGACCGCCGTACGGCGAGCCCGGGCCCTCGGAGGGCGGGGGCTGCTTCCTGAACGGGTCGTCCTCCGGGGGCTGACCGGAGCCGGGGGGCGGTTCGCTGCTCATGGCCCGAGTCGACCGCGAACCCTCCGGCTCCGCATCCGGCGAGCGGCCGTCCGGAGTACGGAATCCTGCGGGCCGTTCGCCGTATACCGTCAGCCTGCTACGAACGTATGTGCGGCCTTGTCGTGCCAGCACTGGCGCCACGGCCGGTCGAACAGGCCCCACAGAAGGCCCAGGACACCGATCGCGAGCAGTCCGGGCACGCTGTAGACGAGCCAGCGGCGCAGGGCGGCGCCGAACGACGGGGGCTCGTGGCCCTCGATGTCCCGCACCTCCAGACCGAGCAGCTTCTTGCCGAGCGTGCGGCCCCACTTGTGGGTGGGCAGCGCCTCGTAGAGGGCACCGAAGAGGAGCAGGACGGCGACGACGATGCCGAGGTACGTCGACGTCGTGCCGTCCAGCAGCCAGACCGTGACGGTCTCGCCGGAGAGCTTGGCCGCGTCGATCTTCTCGTTGACGTGGTCGACCGCCTTGAGGCCGAGCGGTACGGCGGCCACCGCGGTGACGCCCGCGAGGACGACGGTGTCCACCAGCCGGGCCGCCAGCCGCTTGCCGAGCCCCGCGGGCTTGGCCGAGGCCTGACGCCGGGCAGCCGCCTGGAAGATGTCCTCCACCGGCGGCTTCCAGGGAGCTGGCTGCTCGTCGCCGGAAGGGCCCGCGAGCTGGTGCACCTGCTGCGCCCAGGACGGCTGGCCGCCCCCGGCGCCGGTGCTGATCGGGGCGGAGGAGGCCGCGGACTGCTGCGGCACGTTCGCGGCGGGGGCCTGCTGCGGGAGCGGGGCCGCCGGGGACGCCTGCTGCGGGCCGGAGAGCGGCGTGGGCGCGGCGGAGGCGGCGGGTCCCGCGGGCGCCTGCCCCGAGGTTCCTCCGGGTGCCTGCGCGGCTCCCGCGCGGGCGGCGGCCGCCTTTCCGGCACCGAAGCCCGGGGAACCCTGGGAGCCCTGGGAGCCCGCGGATCCGGGGCCTCCGGGCGTGCTCCCCTGCTGCGCCCCGCCCTGCTGCGGCGTGCGCGGGGAGAGCGCGCGGAAGGTGACGGTGCCCTCGTCGCGGGCGGGTCCGGCGGGACCGGGGACGCCGGGAGCCGAGGCCGCGGGTCCGGCCGTGGGCCTGCGGAAGAGGAACGTGTTGGCGGAGTCGGCGTCGGCCTGGTCCGGCTCGGCGGGCGGGATCGTCGCGGTGCCGTCGGTACGGGCGGCGCGGCCCTCCGGCTGCGCCGGACCGTCACCGGGCCGCGCGGCACGCGGCACCCGAGGATCGGCGGCCTGCGGGGTGCCGGGCTGGGCGGCGGCCTGCTGGGCGCCCTGGGGAGCCGCGGCCTGCTGGGCGCCCTGCGGGGCGTTCGGGGGCGAGCCCCACGAGACCCGGCGTTCCTGGTCGCCCCCGAAGCCCGACTGGTGGGAGCGGTCGGCGCCCCACGCGGAGGCGGGCTCGGGCCGGCTGCCGTGCTGGGCGCCGCCCGCGCCGGGTCCCGCGGCCGGGTCCTCGTCGAAGAAGTGCGGGCCCGTCTCCTCGACCGGAGCAGCCGGAGCTGCCGAAGCGGCGGAGGAGGCGGGCGAGGCGGCAGAGCCCGAGGCGGGGGCGCCCGTCTGCTGGGCCGGACCCGCGCCGGGCGGCGGAGCGAGCGGCTCGCCGTCGGTCGGTGCCGGACGGCTGGTGCCCGGTACCCAGGCGGCACCGTTCCAGTACCGGACGTATCCAGGAATGGACGGGTCCGGGTAATACCCGTCGCGGGGCCTGTCGTCACCGGGGGCCGGGGTTGGGGCGCTCATGTCCGTCGTCCCGTATCTGCTCGGGGGTGAATATGGGGGCCTCCACATCTATCAGACCGGCGCAACCCCCACCGCCAGTCCCACCGGACCCACTCCTTTTGAGCACGGTCGTCACGCGGCCGAAAAAAAGTCCGGCGAACCCGCGTAATGCTTCCCGCCCCTCCCCGCTCTCCATTCGTACGGGCCCACCGCAGGGCGCCGTACGCGCGTCGCGAGATGCCGCGTGACGTCACGAGAGAGGACAGGCACGACATGCACAACACCGTGGTGGAGCGGGAACTGGAGCTCAAACTCATCCTGTCGCCGGAGCGCAGCATCCCGGTCCCGGCCCGGCTGAGCTACCGCGTCGACGACCCGTACGCGGTCCACATCACCTTTCACATCGGCTCCGACCACCCCGTGTACTGGACGTTCGCCCGCGAACTGCTGGTGGAGGGGGTGTTCCGGCCGTGCGGGCACGGGGACGTGCGGGTGTGGCCGACGAAGGTCGCGGGACGCAGCGTCGTCCTGATGGCGCTGAGTTCACCCGACGGGGACGCCCTCCTGGAGGCCCCCTCGGCGCAGGTGTCGGCCTGGCTGGAGCGCACCCTGCGGGCGGTCCCCCCGGGCTCTGAGGCCGAGCGGCTCGGTATCGACGACGGCCTGGCCGAGCTGCTCGCCCCCACCCCGGGCTGTCAGGACGACCTCTGGCTGCGTGACCCGTGGCCGTCGGACGAGTCGAAGGACGGTGAGTGAGAACAGGTGTGCGGGAACAGCTTGGCCGGGTCGCGCCGGAGGAGCTCGCCCGGGTCGCGTCAGAAGAGCTTGCCCGGATTGAGGATGCCCAGCGGGTCGAACGCCGCCTTGACGGCCCGCTGCATCTCCAGGCCCACCGGACCGATCTCGCGGGCCAGCCACTCCTTCTTCAGGACGCCCACGCCGTGCTCGCCGGTGATGGTGCCGCCGAGTTCCAGGCCGAGGGCCATGATCTCGTCGAAGGACTCGCGGGCGCGTCGGCACTCGTCGGGGTCCGCCGCGTCGAAGCAGACCGTGGGGTGGGTGTTGCCGTCTCCGGCATGGGCCACGACACCGATGGTGAGCTGGTACTTCTCGGCGATCCGGTCGGTGCCTTCGAGCAGTTCCGCGAGCCGGGAGCGCGGCACGCACACGTCGTCGATCATCGTCGTGCCCTTGACCGCCTCCAGCGCGGTCAGCGACAACCGCCGCGCCTGGAGCAGCAGTTCGGACTCGGCCAGGTCGTCGGCGGGGACGACCTGGGTGGCGCCGGCCGCCTCGCACAGGGCGCCGAGGGCGGCGAGGTCGGCGGCCGGGTCCTTGGTGTCGAAGGCGGCCAGCAGGAGGGCCTCGGTGGTCTCCGGCAGGCCCATGTGCGCCAGGTCGTTGACGGCCTTGACCGTCGTACGGTCCATCAGTTCGAGGAGGGAGGGCACATGGCCGCCCTCCATGATCCGGCACACGGCGTCGCAGGCGGCCGCCCCGGACGCGAACTCCGCCGCCAGCACCAGCTGCGCGGGCGGCTGCGGCCTGAGCCCCAGGGTCGCCCGTACGACGATGCCGAGCGAGCCCTCGGAGCCGACGAACAGCCGGGTCAGGTCGTACCCGGCGACGCCCTTGGCGGTACGGCGGCCGGTGGACATCAGCCGGCCGTCGGCGAGGACGACGTCCAGGCCCAGGACGTACTCGGCGGTGACGCCGTACTTCACGCAGCACAGGCCGCCGGAGGCGGTGCCGATGTTGCCGCCGATCGTGCACATCTCCCAGCTGGAGGGGTCCGGCGGGTAGTAGAGGCCGTGTTCGTTGACGGCCCGGGACAGCGTGGCGTTGATGACGCCCGGTTCCACGACGGCGATGCGGTCGACCGGGTTGATCTCCAGGATGCGGTCCATCCTGGTCAGGGACAGCACGATGCAGCCGTCGGAGGCGTTGGCGCCGCCCGACAGGCCCGTGCGGGCGCCCTGCGGGACGACCGGGACGCGCAGGTCCGTGGCGGTGCGCATGACGTGCTGGACCTCTTCGACCGTGTGCGGGAGCACGACCACCGCCGGCGAGCCGGCCGGGCAGAAGCTCGCCATGTCGTTGGCGTAGGAGGCCGTGACGTCCGGGTCGGTGAGCACGGCCTCGGTGGGGAGTCCGGACAGCAGACGGTCGACGAGGTTGCCGGTCTCCTCGTCGCGGGGCGCTTCGATACGGCTCATGATCACAGCGTCGCACCCGGGGCCATCGGTGTGAACCCCGCGTACGGCGGCTGCCGTGTGCCCGGATGTGGTCGTCGTACTGACGCACAGTGAGCGCCATGGAGAACCAGGACGAAGCTCCTGCGCCGGCACGCGGACCGAGGGGCGTTCGGGTGCTGATCGCCTCGGTCGCCGGGTGTGCCGTGCTCGGCGGGGTGCTGACGCTGCTGCCCTGGGAGCGGACGGCGCCACGGGCGCCCGCACCGACGCCGGGGGCCCGGGCGCACGCGGCGGCGGCCGGCGTACCGATGTCGCTGCCCGGGCTTGCGGCCCTGATCGGTGAGCGCGAGGCCCGGGTGCGGGCGCGTCCCGGGGACGCGGTGTCGTGGGCGGTGCTGGGGTCGGCGTATGTGGAGCGGGGGCGGCGGACCGCGGACGCCGGGTACTACCCGCGGGCCGAGAAGGCGTTGCGTACGTCGTTGAAGGTGCGCGCGAAGGGCAACGCGCAGGCCCTCGGCGGTCTGGCGGCGCTGGCGAACGCGCGCCGGGACTTCCGGGCGGCGCGGGCCTGGGCGGAGGCCGCGCGGAAGCTGGAACCGAGGCGCTGGACGACGTATCCGCTGCTGATCGACGCCTGCAACGGCCTCGGCGACCACCGGGCGGCCCGCGCGGCCCTGGACCGGCTGCGGGAGCTGCGGTCCGGGCCGCCCGTGCTGGCGTGGACCGCGGCCGTCCACCGGGACCGGGGGTGGCGGGAGGACGCGGCGGCGCAGCTCTCCGACGCGGTGGCCGGGGCCGGGACCCCGGTGGAGCGGGCGGCGTATCTGGAGCGGGCCGGGCAGCTGGCCTGGGAGCGCGGCGACCGGGAGGACGCCCTCAGGCACTTCCGGGAAGCGCTGCGGAACGACCCCGACCAGCGGGCCGCGCAGGCCGGCCAGGGCCGGGCCCTGGCCGCGCTCGGCCGCACCACGCCGGCGGTGAACGCCTACCGGGCGGCACTCGCCGGGCAGCCCAGCCCTCAATACACCCTGGAGCTGGGCGAGTTGTACGAGTCGCTGGGGCTGGTGCGGGCGGCGCGCACGCAGTACGAGCTGCTGCGGGCGCGGGTGCGGAGCGCCGCCGCGGGCGGGGCCGACGAGGAGCTGGTGCTCGGCCGGTTCGAGGCGGACCACGGTGATCCGGCCGCCGCGGTACGGCTGTTGCGGACCCAGTGGGCGCGGCAGCCGGGCATCGAGGTGGCCGACGCGCTGGGGTGGGCGCTGCACCGGGCCGGGGACGACGAGGAGGCGCTGCGGTTCGCCACGATCGCGACGGACGGGACGCGGGGCGGCGGGGTGCGCAGCGCGCCGTACGCGTACCACCGGGGCATGATCGAGCGGGAGTTGGGCCGGTACGGGCCGGCCCGGCGGCATCTTCAGGAGGCGCTGCGGATCAACCCGTACTTCTCGCCGGTCCAGGTGCGGGCGGCCCGGGAGGCGCTCACGGAGCTGGGCGAACCCTCGCTGGAGGTACCGGACTTCACAGGACCGCCGTGCCGATCAGCGCGTTGCGCGTGACCAGTGCGGCGAGTTCCTCCTCCGCCAGCCCCTGCGTCCCCTCCGGCCTGCGCGGCAGCACCATGTAGCGGGTCTCCGCGCTGGAGTCCCACACGGTGATGTCGGTCGTCTCGGGCAGCCTGAGGCCGAACTCCTCCAGGACCGCCCGGGGTTCGCGGACCACCCGGGAGCGGTACGCCTCGGACTTGTACCAGCTCGGGGACGGGCCGAGCAGGCGCAGGGGGTAGCAGGAGCAGAGCGTGCAGACGATGACGTTGTGCGTCGACGCGGTGTTCTCCACGACCCGCAGCCGCTGCTCGGCACCCTCCATGTACCCCAGCTCCCGCACGGCCGCCGTGCCGTCCGCCAGGAGGCGGGACCTGAAGCCGGCGTCCGTCCAGGCACGGGCCACCACCCGCGCCCCGCTCGCGGGGGACGCCCCGGCGAGGAACGCGTCGAGGGCCTCGTCCAGCTGGGTGCCGGTGAGCACCCCCTTCTCCTCCAGGAGGGTCTCCAGCCGCCGCACCTTCCGGGAGATCGACGCGTCCGAGTGGCCTCCGGCGGGGTCACCGCTCGTCATCGGAATCCTCTTCCAAGTAGCTTTCCCACAGATCCAGTACGACGTGATGGTCGCCCTCGCCCCACAGGTCCCGCGCGGCGAAGCGGACGGCGTAGATCTGCTCGACCGGCGCGTCCCCGCGGCCCCGCGCGTTGACGTCGGCCAGCGCGGCCGGGCCCTCCGGTTCGACCACCGTCCCCCGCTTGCCGCGCGCGTATCTCGGCAGGCGGGTGTGGTGCGGCGGGTCGTGGCGGAAGGTGCGGACGCGGGCGCCGGGGGCGAAGCGGTCGTCGGCCGTCGGGGCGGCTGCCGGGTCGGTCATCGTGCCCCGCCCGGCTCGTCCAGTTCCCCCGGCGCGATCACGCCCTTGCGTTCCAGGAGGGCGACGAGGGCCAGGTACCAGCGCTCGTAGTACGAGGTCGCCAGGTACTCCGTGGGCGGCATCGACTCGACGGTGTCCCGGAACTCGTCCAGGTTGAAGACCCCCTGGGCGCGCAGGGCGTTCCAGATGCCGAAGACCCGTGCCTCCCAGTCGGCGTGGAAGGGCTCCGTGTCGTCGGTGGTGTCGACCGGGCCGAAGCCCTGGGTGCCGCCCACGTCGTTGATCCTGGCCATGCGGTCAGGCTACTCAGAGGTTGCCGCGCTTGGCCTGCTCCCGCTCGATCGCCTCGAACAGGGCCTTGAAGTTGCCCTTGCCGAAGCCCATCGAGCCGTGGCGTTCGATGATCTCGAAGAAGACGGTCGGACGGTCCTGGACCGGCTTGGTGAAGATCTGGAGCAGGTAGCCGTCCTCGTCGCGGTCGGCGAGGATCTTCAGCTCGCGCAGGGTCTCGACGGGGACGCGGGTGTCGCCGACCCACTCGCCGAGGGTGTCGTAGTAGGAGTCCGGGGTGTTGAGGAACTCCACCCCGGCCGCGCGCATCGTGCGGACCGTCTCGACGATGTCGTTGGTGTTGAGCGCGATGTGCTGGACGCCGGCGCCGCCGTAGAACTCCAGGTACTCGTCGATCTGGGACTTCTTCTTCGCGATCGCGGGCTCGTTGATCGGGAACTTCACCTTGAGCGTGCCGTCGGCGACGACCTTCGACATCAGGGCGCTGTACTCGGTGGCGATGTCGTCGCCCACGAACTCCTTCATGTTCGTGAAGCCCATGACCTTGTTGTAGAAGCCGACCCATTCGTTCATCCGGCCGAGTTCGACGTTGCCGACGCAGTGGTCGATCGCCTGGAAGGTGCGGCGGGCCGGGGGCTCGACCATCGGGGTCGCGGCCACGAACCCCGGGAGGTACGGGCCGTCGTAGCCGGTGCGCTCGACCAGGGTGTGACGGGTCTCGCCGTAGGTGGCGATCGCGGCGAGGACGACCGTGCCGTGCTCGTCCTTCAGCTCGTACGGCTCGGCCACGGAGCGGGCGCCGTGCTCGACGGCGTAGGCGTGCGCGGCGCGCGCGTCCGGGACCTCGATGGCGAGGTCGACGACGCCGTCGCCGTGCTCGGCCACGTGCTGGGCGAGGAAGTGGCCCCAGGGGGTGGCGGGCCTGATGACGGAGGTGAGGACGAAGCGGGCGGAGCCGTTCTCCAGTACGTAGGCGGCGGTCTCGCGGTTGCCGTTCTCGGGCCCGGAGTAGGCCACGAGGCGCATGCCGAAGGCGGTGGAGTAGTAGTGCGCGGCCTGCTTGGCGTTGCCCACGGCGAAGACGACCGCGTCCATTCCCTTGACCGGGAAGGGGTCGGCCTGCCGGGCGGTGTCGGGAGTGTGGTCTGTGGTCTGCGTCATAGCGGAAGCGTGGTCCCGTGACGGCAAGGTGCGCAATAGTTCGCGATTCCGCTGGACAATATGTGCAGTGCGGTGCGCAATCATGGGGGTCCTCTGTACAGGATGACCACCCGCTCGGGAGGCTGCTGTGGCGATCGACCATCTGGACGGACAGATCATCGTGCTGCTGGCGCGGGAGCCGCGGATCGGGGTGCTGGAGATGTCCCGGCGGCTGGGGGTGGCGCGGGGGACCGTGCAGGCGCGGCTGGACCGGCTTCAGTCGAATGGCGTCATCCGCGGATTCGGCCCCGAGGTGGATCCGGCGGCCCTCGGCTACCCGGTGACCGCCTTCGCGACCCTCCAGATCCGGCAGGGGCAAGGGGCCGACGTACGGGCGCACTTGGCGACCGTGCCGGAGGTGCTGGAGCTGCACACCACCACCGGCAGCGGGGACATGCTGTGCCGGCTCGTGGCGCGCTCCAACGCCGATCTCCAGCGGGTGATCGACCTGGTTGTCGGTTTCGATGGGATCGTCCGGGCCTCCACCGCGATCGTCATGGAGAACCCCGTTCCTCTGCGGATCATCCCGCTGGTGGAACAGGCCAGCCAGCAGGAGGCGGCCCGGGAGCGGACGTAACCGGCGCGGGGTGAGGCGATGTGAACTTCTGGGAGTATCTGGCGGGCCGCCACCAGCAGCTGCTCACTGACGCCTACCAGCACGCCTCCGCCGTCTTCCAGTGCATGGTCGCGGCCACGCTGATCGGCGTGCTCATCGGCGTCGCCACCTACCGCAGCGACTGGGCCGGCAACCTCGCGACCACCGCCACCTCGACGATCCTGACCATTCCGTCGCTGGCCATGATCGGCCTGCTGATCCCGGTCGTCGGCCTCGGTGTGCCGCCCACGGTGATCGCGCTGATCCTGTACGGGCTGCTGCCGATCGTGCGCAACGCGATCGTCGGGCTGCGCGGGGTCGACCCCGCGCTGGTGGACGCGGCGAAGGGCATCGGGATGTCCCGGCCGATGCGGCTGGTGCGGGTCGAGCTGCCGCTCGCCTGGCCGCCGATCCTCACCGGGATCCGGGTCTCCACGCAGATGCTGATGGGCATCGCGGCGATCGCCGCCTACGCCTCCGGACCCGGCCTCGGCAACGAGATCTTCCGCGGGATCGGCTCCCTGGGCAGCAAGAACGCGCTCAACCAGGTCCTGGCGGGCACGCTCGGGATCATCGTCCTGGCCCTGCTGTTCGACGCCGTGTACGTCCTGATCGGACGGCTGACCATTCCCAGGGGGATCCGTGTCTGAGACAGCGCCTGAGACGGCGGCTTCCGGAGCTTCTCCCTCGGCTTCCGGTGCCTCGACGACTGCGTCCGGTGCCGCCACGACGGCGTCCGGTGCCTCGATCGAGCTGGAGAACCTGACCAAGCGGTATCCGGGCAATCCCAGCCCCGCCGTCGACAACGTCAGCATGGAGATCAGGGCGGGCGAGCTCGTCGTCTTCGTCGGCCCGTCCGGATGCGGCAAGTCGACCACGCTCAAGATGATCAACAGGCTGATCGAGCCGTCGGGCGGGCGCATCCGGATCAACGGCGAGGACGTCACGAAGATCGATCCGGTCAGGCTGCGCCGCAAGGTGGGCTACGCGATCCAGTCGGCCGGCCTCTTCCCGCACATGACGGTCGCGCAGAACATCTCCCTCGTACCGAAGATGGTCGGCTGGCCGAAGGGGCGGATCAGGAACCGGGTGGAGGAGCTGCTCGACCTCGTCGGGCTGGACCCCGGCGAGTTCCACGGCCGCTATCCGCGGCAGCTGTCCGGCGGCCAGCAGCAGCGGGTGGGCGTGGCGCGGGCGCTCGCGGCCGATCCCCCGGTGCTGCTGATGGACGAGCCGTTCGGCGCGGTCGACCCGATCACCCGCGACCACCTCCAGGACGAGCTGATCCGGCTCCAGCACGAGCTGCACAAGACGATCGTCTTCGTCACCCACGACTTCGACGAGGCGATCAAGCTCGGCGACCGCATCGCCGTCCTGCGCGAGCGCTCGCACATCGCCCAGTTCGACACCCCTGAGGCGATCCTCACCAACCCGGCGGACGACTTCGTCTCCGGGTTCGTCGGCGCGGGGGCGGCGCTGAAGCGGCTGAACCTCACCCGCGTGAGGGACGTGGAGATCACCGGCTATCCGACGGTGACCGTGGACGACCCCCTCCAGGAGATCTTCAACAAGCTCCGCTCCAGCGGTACGAACGAGATCCTGCTGCTCGACACGCGCGGCCGCCCCTACAAGTGGCTCAGGCGTGGCGACCTGATGCGCGCCAAGGGTTCCCTGGCCCGCGCCGGGACCCTGGTCGGCGACACGGTGACCCGGGACGCGACCGTGCGGGACGCCCTGGAGGCGGTGCTCACGGACAGCTCGGGGCGGGTGGCGGTCACCGGGCGGCGCGGCGAGTACACGGGGGTGGTCGACGTGGAGACGCTGATGAACTCCGTCCACGACCTCCTGGAGGCCGACCGGCTGGAGGCGATGGCCCACCGGCACGACCTGGAGGAGCTGCGTTCCGCGCAGACGCACGCCGAGCAGGAGGGCGCGGGAGGGGTGACGAAGGCGTGACGGGGCGTGGGGTACCTGAGGTGGGGGAGCCGGGGGTGGACGCGTCGGGCGCGGGAGCGTCGGGCGCGGGAGCGTCGGGCGCGGGAGCGTCGGGCGCGCCGGAGTCGGAGGCGCCGGGGTCGGAGGCGCGGGGGGAGGCCGAGGCGTCGCCTGCTCCCCCGGGCCCGCTCAGGCCCCGGATCACCTGGCAGCAGCTGACCCTGCTCCCGGCGGTACTGGTGGCGGTCCTGCTCGCGACCTGGCTGTGGTTCCGGCAGGCCGACCTCGACCCGCTCTCCGAGAACGCGCTGTCGAACGGCCAGGTGTCCAAGGCCCTGTGGCAGCACGTCGAACTCACGGTGATCTCCACGTTCTTCGTGCTGGTCATCGCCATCCCACTGGGCGTCCTGCTCACCCGCCGGGCCTTCCGCAGGGCGACCCCGGCGGCCATGGCGGTCGCCAACATGGGCCAGGCGACCCCCGCGATCGGCCTGCTGGCCCTGCTGGTGATCTGGCTCGGCACCGGCATGAAGGCCGCCCTGATCGGCATCATCATCTACGCCGTCCTGCCCGTGCTGTCGAACACCATCGCCGGCCTCGACGCCAACGACCCGACCCTGCTGGAGGCGGCCCGCGGCATCGGCATGTCCTCGTGGGGCGTGCTCGGGCGGGTCGAACTCCCCCTCGCCGTCCCGCTGATCCTCGCCGGTGTCCGTACGGCGCTCGTCCTGAACGTCGGCACGGCGACCCTGGCCACCTTCGGCGGGGGCGGCGGTCTCGGCGTCCTGATCACCACCGGCATCACCAACCAGCGGATGCCGGTGCTGATGCTGGGCTCGATCCTCACGGTCGTCCTCGCGCTGCTGGTGGACTGGCTGGCGTCCCTGGCCGAACTGCTGCTCAGGCCGCGGGGGTTGGGGGTGGGGAAGTGAAGCGGGCCCGCCTGACGATCGCCGGTGCCCTGGCCCCGGTCCTGACCCTGGTCATGGCCTCGGGCTGCGGTCTGACCAGCGGCTCCCCGATGGTCGACGACGTCCGGCCCGGCTCGATCGGCAGGGGGCTGCCGCTCAAGGGCGCCGATCTCACCGTGACGTCGAAGGAGTTCACCGAGCAGCTGATCCTCGGCGCGATCATGGGCATCGCCTTCCAGGCGGCCGGCGCGGACGTCCTCGACCGAACCGGCATCCAGGGCTCGATCGGCGCCCGGGAGGCCGTCAAGTCCGGTGACGCCGACGGGATGTACGAGTACACGGGCACCGCCTGGATCACCTACCAGGGCAACAGCGACCCCATCGCCGACCCGCAGCGCCAGTGGCAGGCGGTCCGCGACGCCGACCTGGAGAACGGCCTCACCTGGCTGCCGAAGGCCGCCCTCAACAACACCTACGCCCTCGCCATGAACCGGGCCAACTTCAGGAAGTACGGCACGAAGACGCTGTCGGACGTGGCCGCGCTGGCCCGGAAGGACCCCGGCGCGGTGACGGTGTGCGTCGAGAGCGAGTTCGCCAACCGGGCCGACGGGCTGCCGGGCATGGAGAAGGCGTACGGCATGAGCCTCCCCGCCTCCCGGGTCACCCAGATGGACACGGGGATCATCTACACCCAGGCCGCGAAGGGCAGTTGCGTGTACGGGGAGGTCTTCACCACCGACGGCCGCATCACCTCCATGAACCTGGCCGTCATGGCGGACGACCGGAAGTTCTTCCCCAACTACAACGTGGCCCCCGAGATCAACAGCGAGAGCCTGAAGAAGTGGCCGGCCATCGCGGAGGTGCTGAACCCGGTCACCGCGAGGCTGACGAACGCGGTGGCGCGGGAGTTGAACGCGAAGGTGGATGTCAAGGGGGAGGATCCGCACCAGGTGGCGTTGGAGTGGATGGAGAAGGAGGGGTTCGTCCGGGAGGGGTGAGGGGGTGGCGAGGGGGTGCGGGCAGTCACCAAGACCCGTTACAAAGAGTCCGATGCAAAGAGTCCGTTGCAAAGGAAGCTTTGCAACGATAGCTTTGTACGCGTGCCCGAGGACCCGAAGCTTCATGAACTCGACGCCCGCACGCTGCGCGGGCTCGCCCACCCTCTACGGATGCGGCTGCTGTCCGCACTGCGTCGCGGCGGACCCGCCACCGCGTCCCAACTGGCCGAAAAGCTGGGCGAGTCCAGCGGCGCCACCAGCTACCACCTGCGCCAGCTCGCCGCGTACGGCTTCGTCGAGGACGCGCCGGAGCACGGCAAGGGCCGGGAGCGGTGGTGGCGGGCGGTCCACCAGGGAGTGCGGTTCGACGAGTCCCTGCTCCAGGACACGGATCCGGCGGTACGGGGCGCTGCGAACGTGTTCATGCACGAGGTCGCGAACTGGCACACCCAGGAACTCTCGACGTTCATCGGCACCCGGCACGAGTGGTCCGAGGAGTGGGTCGGCGCCTCGGACGTGAGTGACTTCACGCTTCGCCTCACGCCCGACCTCGCGAGCGAGCTCAACGAGAAGGTCCACGCACTCCTCAACGGCTACCGCGCACACGCGCTGCCGGAAGGCGCCCCGGGCGCCGAGCAGGTGCGTATCCACCACCACGTCTTCCCCATGCGAACGGACTGAGAGGCTCCGCCCGATGCATCCCGAGATCCATCTCGCCCTGCACCACGCCCGCGCAGCCGAACTCCGCGACCAGGCCGAGGCCCACCGCCTCGCCGCCAAGCCCCCGCGGGATCTGCGCACCCGCCTGGGCTGGACACTCGTAGAGGTGGGACTGCGCCTCGCCACCCCAAGGCCGGTCCTGGCACCGGGGACTAGCCCTGGCAGCTAGGCACGGAGCCCTTCCCGGTCTCCAGCGCCGTCAGCGCGCTCACCGCACCCTTCAGGGTGGTCACCGGGATCAGCCGCAGTCCCTCGGGGAGTTCAGCCTCGGCGTCGGAGCACTCGGCCCTGGGGACGAGGAAGACGGTCGCCCCGTCCCGCCTGGCGGCCTGTGTCTTCAGGGCCACGCCGCCGACCGCGCCGACCGTGCCGTCGGCGTCGATGGTGCCCGTACCGGCGATGACGCGGCCGCCGGTGAGGTCGCGGCCGGCGCCGTCGCCGTTCAGCTTGTCGATGATGCCGAGCGTGAAGAGGAGCCCCGCGCTGGGGCCGCCGACGTCGGCGAGCTTCAGCGTGACCCTGACCTTCTGGTCGTCGAGGTCCAGGTAGTTCAGCGCGGCCTCGGTCGCGTCACCCTGGGACTGCCGCATCTCCGCCGCGTTGTGCCGCTCGATCTCCTTGACGCTCTGCCCGCTCGGATAGACCGCGTCGCGCGGCATGACCGCCTGGTCCGTGCGGAACCAGCTGTCGACCACGTCGCCGAGGGAGACCCGGGTGTCCGGGTTGGTCGCCTCGATCGTCGTCATCCGCAGCTGACCGGTCGTCTCGCGCGTCGGCGCGCCCGAGATCGTGATCACCGGGGTGCCCTTGTTCTCCCCGAGCACATCGGCCGTCAGCCCTGGCTGCGTCAGCGAGAACGGCAACGGCGCGAAGAGCGCCGTCGCGATCAGGGCGACGACGGGCACGGCACAGACGGCGACGGCCCGGGGGCGCGTGAGACGAGAGAGCACGGGATCAATCTAACGCGGGGGTGACTTCAGGCCAGGCGCAGGTGGGGTGCGGGTACGTCCTGGCCGCGGGAACCGTCAGCGCAACGCCTCCGCGACCTCCCGCGCCGCGTCCACCACCCGGGGCCCCACCCGCTCGGGCACGGCGTCGGCCAGCATCACGACACCCACGCTGCCCTCGACACCGGTGACCCCCAGCAGGGGCGCCGCCGCCCCGCTCGCCCCCGCCTCCAGCTCCCCGTGCGTCAGCATGAACCCGCTCTCCCCCAGGCCCTGCTGCCGCGCGGCGAGAATCGCCCGCCCCGCGGCCCCCCGGTCCAGGGGATGCCGGAACCCCGCCCGGTACGCCACGTGATAGTCGGTCCAGGTGGGCTCGACCACGGCGACGGCGAGCGCGTCCGCCCCGTCCACCAGCGTCAGGTGGGCGGTCGCCCCTATGTCCTCGGCCAGGGACCGCAGCGCCGGCAGCGCGGCCTCCCGCACCAGCGGATGCACCTGCCGCCCCAGCCGCAGCACCCCGAGCCCCACCCGGGCCCGCCCGCCGAGATCACGCCGTACGAGGGCGTGCTGCTCCAGCGTGGCGAGCAACCGGTACACAACGGTCCGGTTCACTCCCAGTTTGTGGGAAAGCTCGGTGACGGTCAGTCCGTGGTCGGTGTCTGCCAGCAGCTTGAGGACACGCAGTCCCCGATCGAGCGTCTGAGAGGTCTCCGCGGTCACGACGCCCACTCCTTAGTGGTGAGGTCGACGGCCCCTGTCGCGGCGGATGCGTCACCGAGTCCCGTCAGCGACGCGCTTCAGAGGCCGCCGATCGGCCGGCGGCCCGGCCTGTCCGGGCCGCGTCGCTTCACGGCTGCGCTCCGCGGCGGCGCTGCCACGGGGCGTGTGCGTAGCGGGACAGTAGCGAAGCGGGTTCGCTGAGCGGAAGGCTCCGTCCAGAATCCGGGCAGCGGCAGAGGCGGAGCATCGGGGTTTGCCCCATTACGTACGGCGCGCGCACGGTCGGTGCACAACACTCGCACGCAGCGCACACGCCCCTCGGATCAAGCCCCGGCGGACCAGGAGGTCGTACGACCTCACCGCATCCGCGTGGCCCACTCCTGCACCTTGGCGATCCGCTGCCGCAGCTGCCCGGCCGTCGCCTCGGCGCTCGGCGGGCCGCCGCACACGCGCCGCAGCTCGGTGTGGATGACACCGTGCGGCTTGCCGCTCTGATGGACGTACGCGCTGACCATGGTGTTCAGCTGCTTGCGCAGCTCCATCATCTCCTTGTGCGAGACGACGGGCCGGCGCTCGGCGGGCAGTTCCAGCAGGTCCGCCTCGGCGTCCGGCTTCTTACGGCTGTGCGCGATCTGCCGGGCCTGCCGCTTCTGCAACAGCAGCTGCACCTGGTCGGGTTCGAGGAGCCCGGGAATGCCCAGGTAGTCCTGCTCCTCCTCGCTCCCCGGGTGGGCCTGCATACCGAACTCGGCGCCGTCGTACAGCACCCGGTCGAAGACGGCCTCGGACTCCAGCGCCTCGAAGGCGAACTGCTCCTGCTCGCCGGTGTCCTCGTCCTGCTCCTTGTTCGCCTCCTCCATCTCCTTCTCGGACTCGGCGTACGGGTCCTCCTCGCCCTCCTTCTTCGGCTTGTCGAGGGCGTGGTCCCGTTCCACCTCCATCTCGTTGGCGAAGGTGAGGAGGTCGGGGACGGTCGGCAGGAAGACGGAGGCGGTCTCGCCGCGCCGCCGGGACCGCACGAAGCGGCCGACGGCCTGGGCGAAGAAGAGGGGCGTGGAGATGGTGGTGGCGTAGACCCCCACCGCCAGCCGCGGGACGTCGACGCCCTCCGACACCATCCGCACCGCGACCATCCACCGGTCGTCGCTCTCGCTGAAGTCGTCGATCCGCTTGGACGCGCCCGCGTCGTCGGACAGGACGAGGGTCGCCTTGTTCCCGGTGATCTCACGGATCAGCTTGGCGTACGCGCGCGCGGAGTCCTGGTCGGAGGCGATGACGAGGGCACCGGCGTCCGGGATGGCCTTCCTGACCTCGGTCAGCCGCTGGTCGGCGGCGCGCAGCACGCTCGGCATCCACTCACCGCGCGGATCCAGCGCCGTACGCCAGGCCTGGCTGATCGCGTCCTTGGTCATGGGCTCGCCGAGCCGGGCGGCGATCTCGTCACCGGCCTTGGTGCGCCAGCGCATGTTGCCGCTGTAGGAGAGGAAGATGACGGGCCGCACGACATGGTCGGCCAGCGCGTTGCCGTAGCCGTAGGTGTAGTCGGCGGCCGACCGCCGGATCCCGTCGTTCCCCTCCTCGTACGTCACGAAGGGGATGGGGTTGGTGTCGGACCGGAACGGCGTACCGGTGAGCGCGAGCCGCCGCGTGGCCGGCTCGAACGCCTCCAGGCAGGCCTCGCCCCAGGACTTGGAGTCACCGGCGTGGTGGATCTCGTCGAGGATGACGAGGGTCTTGCGCTGCTCGACCCGGTTGCGGTGGAGCATGGGCCGCACCCCGACACCGGCGTACGTCACGGCGACACCGTGGTAGTCCTTGCCGAGCGGGCCGGCGCTGTACTCGGGATCCAGCTTGATCCCTATCCGCGCGGCCGCCTCCGCCCACTGCTTCTTCAGATGCTCGGTCGGCGCGACCACGGTCACCTGCTGCACGACATGGTGGTGCAGCAGCCAGGACGCCAGCGTCAGGGCGAAGGTCGTCTTGCCCGCGCCGGGCGTCGCGACCGCGAGGAAGTCACGCGGCTGCTCCTGGACGTACTTCTCCATCGCCCCCTGCTGCCAGGCACGCAGCTTGCTCGCCGTGCCCCAGGGGGCGCGGCCGGGGAAGGCCGGGGAGAGGTGGTGGGAGGTGGTGGAGGCGGCGGTGGTAGACACGGTCTCCGTTTTGGTCGGGCGGCTCGGCTGGGTATGACAACCGGGCCACCCTACCGGCGGCCCGGCGGTGTCAACGTGCGGACGAGGCCGGGTGACCCGTGGGTGGGACCGAGGTCACAGTCAGCGTGCAAAGCGCGGCACCTGAGCCGCGATCTTGGGTACGTCCAAGGCTCCCTGGCAGACGTCCAGCACGAACCGCTCGGCCTCGTCGACATCGAATTCGGCGTCCAGCGGGTGCCCGTTCATGTGCAGGAAGACCCAGGTCGCGTACCAGGCGATGCGCTTGTTGCCGTCGACAAGGGCGTGGTTGCGAGCGAGGGACTCCATCAGCGCAGCAGCCTTCTGCCATACGTCCGGGTAGGCGTCCTGCCCGAACACACTCGACTGCGGACGCGCGAGCGCCGAGTCCAGCAGCCCGTAGTCGCGCACCTCGTCCGCCCCGAGCCGCTTCGCGAGGTGCAACAGCTCGGGCAGGGTGAGGTAGTGCATCAGGCGAGCCTCCGGTTCAGCTCGGCGCTCGCCTTCAGCACATGATCGGCCGCCTCGTTGAACAGCCGCGAGTGCTCGTTTATGGCCGCGATCACCGCGTCGTGCGCGAAGGCCTGCATGCTGCGCCCCTCCGCAGCCGCACGGACGCGCAGTGCCTCGAGCTCTTCGTCCGTAAACCGCAGGTTCAGTCCAGCCATGCCGCAACGGTACTACGCGGTACCACGTGGTGTCACCGGCGTTGGTCACGCACCCGCGTGGTCACCCACGCCCCCACCAACGCCACCCCCGCCATCGGCAGGAACACCGCGGCGAACGCGGCCGGGTGCGAGCCCGACGCCTCGGTCGCCGCATGACTCACCGCGCCGCCCCCGAGCGCGGCGAAGGCCGCGCCGCCCGCCGCGAGGAGGACGACGTTGGAGAGGGCGTCGGAGATCTGGAGGGCGGCGGAGTTGCTGCCGGCCTCCTTCGGGGGCGAGAGGTGGAGCAGGAGCACGCTGGTGGAGGAGATCACCAGCCCCATCCCGAGGCAGCCGAAGGCCCAGGCGACGGCCACGGTCCAGGCGGGCACGGACTCGATCAGTACGCTCGGCGCGGCGGCGATGGCGGCGGCCACCAGCACCATGCCCACCGTCATCAGCCGTTCCCGGTACGGCTCCACCCGCGGCCGCGACTGCACCCACGACCCCAGCGCCCACGTCACGCCGCCCGCCGCGAGCGAGAACCCGGCCAGCGTCGGGGACAGTCCGCGCTGGGTGACCAGCATCAGCGGCACGAACGACTCGGCGGCGATGAACGAGCCCGCGGCGACCCCGCGCAGCAGCACGACGGACGGCAGCCCGCGCGCCGCCCGGTAGGTGCCGCGCGGCAGCAGACCGAGCACGGCCGGCACGAGGAGGGCGGCGCCCGCGGCCCCGGGCACCAGCGACAGCCAGCGCAGGTCCTGGGCGGCGTACTGGAGGAGTCCGGCGCCCAGCGAGATGCCGAGGGCGAGACGGATCCGGCGCCGGTCGAAGGACGCCGAGCCCGCGGAGCCGTCGACGGCCCCGGACGCCCGGCGCCGGATCTGCGGCAGCGCGAGCGCCAGCGGGAAGACCACCAGGACCGGGATCCCGACGAACACCCACCGCCACCCGAGATGCTCGGTCACCGCACCGGAGGCGAGCGGCCCGACGATCGACGGCACCACCCAGCTCGCCGCGAACGCCGCCATGATCGCCGGCCGCAGCCGCTCGGGATACACCCGCCCGACCACGACGTACAGCGCGACGATGACCAGCCCGCCCCCGAACCCCTGCACGGCCCGCCCCAGGATGAACAGCCACATCACCCCGGCCGTCCCCGACAACAGCAGCCCGGCCCCGAAGGCCGCGATCCCGGTCGTCAGCGGCCCGAGCGGCCCCCGCCGGTCCGACCACTGCCCGGACAGCACCATCCCGAACAGACTCGTCGTGAAGTACCCCGAGAACGCGAACGCGTACAACGACACCCCGTCCAGCTCCCGCGCCGCCACCGGCATCGCCGTCCCCACGGCCGTCGCCTCGAACGCGACGAGCAGCACGACGGACACGATCCCGATACTCAGCGCCCGGTACTCCCGCCCCAGCACCCCTTCCCCACGCCCGCCCACCACCGAGGGCACGGCATCATCCTCAACATCAACATCACGACGTCCCAGGCTGCCCATGCCCGCCACAGTAAGGGCCGAAGCCGACAATGACCCCTGTCGAAGGATCCCTCTGCCCTGAGACCTTGGTCGTACGACTCACTACTCCCGCTCCAGCAATCACCATGTGAGCCGACCTCCAAGCGAGCGCTACGATCACCCGCCCAAGCCCGGCCCGGCACGGCACCCAGCGCCCCACCGAGAACCCGGCCGTGCGCCCGAGCGGTTGAGGGGCTCACCTGCACTGCATCCATCAGCGAGCTCCGCTCGCGGGGAGTAACGCGGGTCCGATCCCCGCCACGACCGACGTCCGGGCCGACCCCGTTCATGAACGGCGTATGGCAGTCCCATTGCGGCCCACGCGATTCCCTTGAGCCGCCCCCTCCCACCGCCCTACGGTCGATCCACCGAGTTCGGAACGGGGACCACCACCCCGCACCGACAACCCGGCCGTGTGCCCGAGTGGTTGAGGGGCTCGCCTGCAAAGCGAGTTACGCGGGTTCGATTCCCGCCACGGCCTCTGGTGCCGGAGACGGCGGTGTGAAGGGGCGGTACCTCTCCGAGGGTGAGGGGGCCGCCCCTTCGGCTGTCCGCTCCCGGAGGGTTCAGGCGGGGGACAGGACTCGCGTCGTCGGGTCCTGGAGGAGGTCGGTCCAGTAGTGCCAGTCGGTGCCGGTGCCGGTGGGGTCGACGGTGGAGAGGACCTGGATCATCAGCATGGCGAGGTGGTCGTAGGTGTCGGTCGTCGGGCGGGGGTCGAGGGCGCGCTCGTGGTGGAGGAGCCAGAGGGTGAAGGCCAGGGTGGAGACGTCGGTGTTCAGGGGGCGGAGGGTGCGCTCGGGGCCGTTCCAGTGGAGGACCGTGCCCGTGGTGCCGTCGAGCAGCAGCGTGGTGCCCTCCGTGAGGTCGCCGAGGCGTATCAGGTGGTCGGCGCGGTCGGGGAGTCGGGCGCCGCAGTCGTCGGCGTGGTGCTCGGCGAGGGTCGCCAGCGGTGCGTCCGTGTCGAGGTGGAAGAGGAAGCCGTCCTCGGGGAGGCCGGTCTCGCGCAGGAAGCGGCGGGTGGGCTCGTGGGTGAGGGTCGGGGGGAAGTCGACGTCCTCGAAGCGCGCCACGCGGCCCTGGCCGAACTCCTGGTCCAGCAGGCGGAGGGGGAGGTCGACGGCGAGCCCGGAGACCCGGCCCGGGCCGGCGACCAGGGACAGGGGGCGGATGAGGGCCGCCAGTTTCCAGAACGGCGGTACCTCGCCGTTCGTGCCCTCCTCGAAGAGGGTGAGCAGGTGGCGGGAGGCCTCCGCGACCGCCTTCTGGCCGAAGCGTCCGGCGTAGGAGGCGAACTGGCCGCGCAGGGCCGCCAGTTCGTCGGTCGCCGCCGCGAACCGCACCAGCTTCTCCAGCGAGGGCGCCAGCGGGCTGCGGCCCATCAGGTCCGGGCGGTCGTGGAGGAAGGAGGTCGTCGAGACCTCGCCCGTCCCGCCGTCCAGCAGGACCGAGCGTCGCTCCAGGCCGTCGGCGCCCAGCAGTCCGCCCATCACCAGCTGGTCCCGCAGGTCGGCGGCCAGGCGGTCCGGGTCGCCCGTCGAGTCCGCCACCGTCCGCAGGCCCTGCCGCTCCAGCGCCGTGAAGGTGAACAGGCCGCTGTCGTACGGCAGTCCGGGCCCGGTCAGCCAGTGACGCGTCGGTGTGTGCGTGACGTACGGATCCAGCTCGGCCTCGGTCAGTCTGATCGCCCTCACAACGGCTTCGATCGTCTCCACGTGTTCCCCGGCCGTCCGGCCCGCCCGCTCCCCCACGATTCCGCCCATGTGCTCCCCCGCTCGCCCGCCGTCCCGCCCGCCCCGGGGCACGCACCGCCGAGCAGGCCCGGCAGCGCGTCTCCCACTGCCCAGAACACTACGCGCCACCACTGACAACGCCTCGGAACGCGAACCCGGCGACACCCCGGAACACCCGGCGCTCCCCGCACCGGTAGACGCTCAGGCCACCCTCGCCCGTTCCCTCCCCGCGAGGATCTTCTCCGTCTTCGCCCGGCTCCCTCCCGGACGGCCACCGTCTCGGCTCCCGGGCGGCCACCGTCTGGGCTCCCGGCGCCAGGAGCACGACGTACAACAGCGGGCGGGTGCGGACCAGTTCGGCATACGCCGTCAGGTGGGCGCCCAGCAGCACGTCCTGCACGACGACGGCGGCGGTGAACCCGGCCGCGCGTAGGCGTCCGCCGCGGCGGCCGACACCCGGTGGCGCGACCGGAGTCGGTCCCCGGCCGGCGCCCGCACCACCGTCGACTTCCCGGCCGCCATCACCCCGGTGACCAGGACGACGCCGTTCACCCGAAGTAGACGCCGCCCGCCACGACCACGATCCCGGCGAACAGGAACAGCAGGATCCACAGCACCAGCTTGCCGACACCCGGCGGCGGCTCGTACCGCGGCTGGTCCTCGGGGTCCGTACCGGGCCGGGCCTCGGGTGTGCTCACTGCGCCGTCACGACCGCCGCCTGAGGCCTGATCGGCAGGCGGTTCACCGGCCGCCCCGTGGCGGCGCGCACCGCGGAGGCGATCGCCGCCGGGGAGGTCACCACCGGTACCGCGCTGGCCGCCTTCGCCCCGAAGGGGGCGACCACGTCCCGCTCCTCGACCAGCTTCACGATCCGGATGTCCGGCGCGTCCAGGGCCGTGGGCAACGCGTACCCGGTGAGGTCGGGATGGCGGATCACCCCGCGCGCGCTGCGCAGGTTCTCGGTGAGCGCGATACCCACGCCCTGGGTGACGCCCGCCTCGATCCGGGCCGCCAGCTGGGCGGGGTTGAGCACCCGGCCGACGTCCTGGGCGAGCGCGAGCTCGACCACGCGGACGGAGCCCAGCTCGATGTCGACGTCGACGACCGCGCGGATCGCGCAGAACGCCATGCCCACGAAGGCGTCGCCCTGGCCGGCCTCGTCCAGGGGCTCGGTCGGATGGGGGCGGCACTGGGCGGTCGCCCACAGTTCCTTGCCGTCCATGGCCTCGGTGACGGTGGTCGACAGGACCCCGTCGTACGAGGTGATCTTGCCGTCGGTGATCTGGAGCAGCTCGGTGGACATGCCGAACTTGTGCGCCAGGGGCTGGAGGAGCTGCGTACGGACCATCTTGGCCGCGCGTTCGACCGCGCCGCCGGACACCCAGGTGTGGCGGCCGTGGCAGCTCGCGCCGGCCGGTGGCTGGTCGGTGTCGACGGGGGCCACGTGGACCTCGTCGATGCCGAGGGTCTCCTGGACGATCTGCCGGGCCAGCGTGGTGAAGCCCTGGCCGGTCTCGACGGCCGCGCACAGCACGGTCGCCACGCCGTCCTGGACCCGGACGGTCGCCGTGGAGACCTCGTCGGCGCCCTCGGCGCCCAGCATGTGCACCATGCCGAGGCCGTAGCCGACGCCCCGGCGGATCGCGCCCGGTTCGCCCGCGCCTTCGAGGCCGCCGGGCAGCAGCCACTCCTCCTCGGGGGTGTCCTTCGGCAGCGGCGGCAGCGGGAAGTCCCGTACGGCCTGGAGCAGTTCGGCGACCGGCGCGGGGCAGGTCACCGTCTGGCCGGTCGGCAGGACATCACCGGTCGCCATGACGTTGCGCAGGCGCAGTTCCGCCGGGTCCAGGCCCAGCTTCTTGGCGAGCTTGTCCATCTGCGCCTCGTAGGCGGCGCAGACCTGCATGGCGCCCTCGCCGCGCACATGGCCGGAGGGCGGGTTGTTGGTGCGGACGGCCCAGCCCTCGATGAAGGCGTTCGGGACGACGTAGGGGCCGCAGGCGAAGGAGACGGCGGCGGCGAGCGACTCCGAGGAGGTGTCGCCGTAGGGGCCCGCGTCGAGCAGGATCTGCGCCTCCACCTTCACCAGCTTGCCCTCGGAGTCGGCGTGGTGGCGGTACCGGAGCAGGGTCGGGTGTCTGTGCGCGTGGCCGAGGAAGGACTCCTCGCGCGTAGCGGTGAGCTTGACCGGGCGGCCGGTCTTCAGCGCCAGCAGGCCGAGCGGCAGTTGGAAGCCCTGGTCCTCGCGGTCGGCGGTGGCGCCGGGGACGCCGGTGACGACGACCTTCACGCGCTCCGGTTCCAGGCCGTAGCAGGAGGCGGCGGCGTCGCGGTCGCTGTGCGGGTCCGTGGAGGCGACGTAGAGCTCGACCCCGCCGTCGGGACGCGGCACGGCGAGGCCGGCCTCCGCGCCGATGGGGGCGGGGTCCTGGCGGCCGATGCGGTACAGGCCCTCGACGACGATGTCGCCGGCCGCCTCCGGGTCGCCGTGGTGCAGCGGGATGTGCCGGATCAGGTTGCCGTCGGGGTGCAGCGGCTCGGCCTCGAAGGCCTGCTCGGGGTCGGTCACCGGGTCGAGCACCTCGTACTCGACGATGACGGCGGCCGCGGCCATGCGGGCGGTGTCGGGGTGGTCGGCGGCGACGGCCGCGAGGGGCTCGCCGTGGTGGCGCACGACCTCGGAGGCGAAGACCGGACGCTCGGCCCTGTCGCGGCCGTGCACCGGGGAGCCGGGCACGTCCTCGTGGGTGACGACGGCCCGTACGCCGGGCATCTCGCGCGCGTGGGAGGTGTCGATGGACACGATGCGCGCGTGCGGGTGCGGTGAGCGCAGGACGGCCGCCCACAGCAGTCCCTCGGCCCACAGGTCGGCCGCGTACGGGAACGTGCCCTCGGTCTTGGCCCGGGCGTCGGCGGCCGGCAGGGACGCGCCGAGGCCGTGCGGGATCGGCTCGGGGGCGGGTGCTGCCTCCGCGGCGGTGGTCGCGGTGGCGGCTTCGTTGCTCACGCCTGGCCTCCGTCCTGTCCCGGTCCGTTGCCGGACCCGTTCCCGTACGCCTGGTCATGCGGTCGGGCCGGTTCGAACGCGGACGGGTTGACACCGCCGGCGCCCGGACCCGCCTGATGCGGAATACGTGCCTCGTCGCCGTCCGTCTCAGCGTCCGCGGCGGAGTGTGCCTCGCGTTCGGCGACGACCTCCTGGACGGCGTCCACCACTCCGCGGTAGCCGGAGCAGCGGCACAGGTTGCCGCACAGCGCCTGGCGGGTCTCCCGCTCGGTCGGCGCCGGGTTGCCCTCCAGCAGGTCGTGCACGGTCATCGCCATGCCGGGGACGCAGAAGCCGCACTGCACGGCGCCGCACCGGGCGAGCGCCCGCTGCACGTCGGAGGGCTGTCCGTCGACGGCCAGGCCCTCGACGGTACGGACCTCGCTGCCGGCCGCGGTCACGGCGGGCACCAGACAGGACGCCACGAGGCGGCCGTCGACCTGGACGTTGCAGGCCCCGCACTCGCCCTGCGAGCAGCCGTCCTTGGCGCCCGCCAGGCCGAGCCGCTCGCGCAGCACGTAGAGCAGCGACTCGCCGATCCACGCGTCGGTGACGGGCCGGTCGACGCCGTTGACCCGCAGGACGTAGGAGGCCAGCGGGTGTTCCTCGCCCGGCATCGCGGGCGGCGCCGGGTCCGCGGACTCCGGACCGTCGGCCGCAGGCTCCGTCGGCTCGGCCTCCGCGCCCGCCTCACCGGCCCCCTCGGCGGCCGCTACGGCGGTCTCCTCGCCCTTCGCGGCGGCCTCGGGGTGCTCGGCGGCCTCCATGGCCTCACCGGCCTCGTGGGCGGCCTGTGAGGCCTCTACGACGGCTGCGGCGGACGCTTCGGCACGGGCCTCGGCGGGCGGCTGCTCGGGCGGCAGCGGCCGAGGGTGCTCGGACGCGGGCGCCTGGGGCTGCTCGGCGCCCTGCGGACCGGACTGCTCACGCTCGGCCCCGGCGGGACGCGGCTCCACGGGCGCGTGGGCGTCACCCCCCGTCGGCAGGGGCGCGTGGGCGTCGGTCGCGGGCCGCTCCCCGGGGTAGCCCTCCGGCCCGGGGGGTCGCGGCGCGTGCCGGTCCGGTGCGTGCCGCTCCCCCGGGTGCGCGAGGGGCGGCACCGCGCCGTGCGCCTCGGCCTGGCCCGGCACGCCACCGAAAACCGCGCCCTCCTGGCCGGGCGCGCCCTCGAAAGCCGAAGCCTCCTGGCCCGGCGCGCCGTCGAATTCCTCGGCCCGCTGCGGCCCGGGGCCGCCGTCCGTGGGCCGTCCGTGCGCGAACTCGGAACCGTCGGGCCGGTCGTAGCCGGGTCCCGTCGGCCGGTCGTAGCCGTGCTCGGTGCCCGTGGGTGCCTCGGGGCCGTGGCCCGCCGCGGGACCTGCCGCCGGGGCCTGTTCCGCCGTGCCCGGCGGCTGTCCCCAGGGCTGGCCCGTCGGTTCGGTCGCCCAGGGGGCGGGTGCGCCGCCGGGGAGCGTGGCCGGCGGGGTGCCGCCCCACTGCTCGACCAGGGACGACGTGGTGAACTCGCCCGACTCGTCCGGGAGTTCGCCGCCGGCGACGGGGATGGACCACTGGCCGGTCACGTCGTGGCCGGGGGCCGGAGCGGCCTGGGCGGAATCCGCCGCGGTCGTGTCCTCGAAGTTCCAGTGCCCGGTGGCGACCGGGTCGTACGTGAACCGGTCGTCCCCGGAGCCCTGGGGCACCGCGTTCGGGTCGGGCCACTGGGTGCTCTCGGCCGGGGGCGCGGCGGGCATCGCCCAGGAGTCCGGGCCCGCCGGGTCGGCGCCCGCGAGGCCGGCCGGGTTCGACGTTATCTGCGGCGGTACGTACCCGTGACCGGGCGCGGCGAGCGGGGTGTCCGCGGAGGCCAGGAGGGCGTCGACACCGCCCTCGGGGAGTTTCACGAAGGCGGTGGCGCCGTCGTCGTAGTCGCCCTGGGGCAGCGGGTCCCAGCGGCCCGGGCTGCGGGGCGTGCCCTCTCCGTGCTGGTCGTCGGTCACGACAGCGCCCTCCCCAGTGCTCGTCGGGCCAGCGCGGCGACGGTGCGCCGCAGGTGCAGTACGGCGGGCGGATGCTGCGGTACGGAGCCGTCCTCGGCCGGCGCCATGTCGGGGATGCAGGCCGCGGAGACGTACTCGCCGAAGGCGTGCAGCGCCTCCGGGACGATCGCGCGGCCGTTGTCCCAGTCGATCAGCCGGGCGACCCACTGCTCGGCGTCCAGGGGCCGGAGCGGCATCGGCGCTATGGCTCCGACGGCGCACCTGACTCCGCGCCGGGCGGGGTCGAGGACCAGGGCGACCGACGCCATGGCCCGGCCGGGACCGGTACGGCCGGTCGCCTTGAGGAAGACCTGCGGGGCGTGCAGCAGCGGCACGCGCACGTAGCCGATGAGTTCGCCCGCGCGCAGCATCTCCATACCGGCCAGCAGGTGCGAGACCGGCATCTCACGGCGGGCTCCGCCCGGGCCCGCGATGATCAGGGTCGCCTCCAGGGCGGCCAGCACGGGAAGCGCGTCCCCGGTGGGTGCCGCGGAGGCGATGTTGCCGCCGAGGGTGCCCGCGTTGCGGATCTGCGGCGGGCCGGCGGCGCGCGCGGCGGCGGCGAGCGCCGGGATCAGGGCCGCGAAGTCGGGGCGGCCCATCCGCGCGTGGGTGAGACCGGCGCCGAGCAGGGCGTGGCCGTCCTGGTACTGCCAGCCGCGGATCTCGCTGATCCTGCCGAGGCCCACCAGGGCGGCGGGCCTGAGCTGTCCGGAGTTGACGGCGGCCATCAGGTCGGTGCCGCCCGCCACGGGTACCGCGGCGGGCATGGCGATGAGGGCCGCCACCGCCTCGTCCAGTGTCGTGGGCAGGGTGACGGCCTGCGCCGCCTGCGGTGCGTGCGTGGTCAAACCGGCTGCCCCTTCCCGCTGCCCCACCTGGTCCCAGCTGGTCCCGCCTGTTGCTGCCGTACGGTACGTGCTGACAGGGCGGACGTGGCAACTCTGGCACATCTTCGCAGGACCCGAAGAACGGGGTCCGCTAGGAGGCATTCGCCCACCTCACCAGCGAGTGGTCCGTTTTCTCACGAGATCATCGGTGCGCGCGAATTGCCACTCTTCGGTGATGCTTGCGACGGTTTTCCCCTACCTGTTCGGGGAGCGGGCCGCCTGTTCGGTGCGGGCTACCTTTCCGGGGGCGCCCCCTCGATCGGGCGGCCGAGCACACCGGGCCGCCGCTGCCACGGCAACGGTCCCGCCGGTGGCCGGTACCCGACCCCCAGGGCGTCAAGTCGCCTGTAGTGCACGGCCATCCGCCGCTCGAAGTCGGCGAAGTCCCGTTCCGCCGGGACGGGCAGGCCGCTCCAGGCCACCTCGGCGAAGGCCGCGAGCCGGGGGAAGGTCTGGTAGTCCACGCGCCCCTGGTCCTCCATCACCTCGGTCCACACGTTGGCCTGGGCGCCGAGGACGTGCCGGGCCTCCTCGGGCGTCAACTCCGGTGGAACGGGCTCGAACCGATAGACGTCCTCCAGGGTGCGGACGTAGCCGATGGGGACCGGTTCGCCGGGGTCGGCGTGCTGCCGGTGGTCCAGGTAGACCTGCTGCTCGGGGCACATGACCACGTCGTGGCCGGCCCGCGCGGCGACGATCCCGCCCCGGTACCCGCGCCACGAGGAGACGGCCGCCCCCGCGGCGAGCCCGCCCTCCAGGATCTCGTCCCAGCCGATGAGCCTGCGCCCGCGCGCGGAGAGCCACTTGTCGAAGTGCGCGATGAACCACGCCTGCAACTCGTCCTCGTCCGCGAGGCCGAGTTCCTCGATGCGGGCCTGCGCGGTGGGTGACTCCCGCCACTGCTCCTTGGCGCATTCGTCGCCGCCGATGTGAATGAACTCGGAGGGGAACAGCTCCAGCACTTCCTCGAACACCCCCTCGTAGAAGCGCAGGGTGTTGTCAGTGGGGGCGAGTACGTTCAGAGAGACGCCCCAGTTGTCCCAGACCGAGAGGGAGGCCGTGTCGACGACATCGGTGTTGCCGAGTTCCGGGTACGCGGCGATGGCGGCCTGCGAGTGGCCGGGTACGTCGATTTCGGGGACGACGGTGATATGCCGCTCGGCGGCGTAGGCGACGATCTCCCGGATGTCGTCCTGGGTGTAGAAGCCACCGTGCGGCTTCTCCTCCCACAGCGGTGAGGCCCGGTGGCCGAATTTCGTGCGCGCCCGCCAGGAGCCGACCTCGGTGAGGCGGGGGTACCTCTTGATCTCGATCCGCCAGCCCTGGTCGTCCGTCAAGTGGAAGTGGAAGACGTTGAGTTTGTGGGCCGCCATCAGATCCAGGTAGCGCAGCACGCCGTCCTTGGGCATGAAGTGCCGCGAGACGTCGAGCATGAGGCCGCGCCAGCGGAAACGGGGCGCGTCCGTGATCTCCGTCAGGGGCAGCCGCCAGGTACGGCCGGGAAGGGGTGCGCGCCGGAAGGCGTCGGGGCCGAGGAGCTGGCGCAGCGTCTGGGCGCCCCAGAAGACGCCGGCGGGCGAGCCGCCCTGGAGGTGGGCGCCGTGAGGGGCGACGACAAGGCGGTAGGCCTCGGCGTCGAGACCGGGCCGGACGGACAGATGGAGGACGTCGTACTCGTCCCCCTTCTTGGGCGGCAGCGCGAGCCCGGTCGCCGCGCCGAGCGTCGCGCGCAGCCATCGCGCGGTGTCCTCGGTGCCCGGACCGGCCTCGATCCCGAAGCCGTCGCCGAGTTCGAGGAAACGTTCGGTCCGCTCGGTCCGGCGGGGTGCCGGAATGAGATCCATGAATGATCAGACCTTTCAGTCCTTGACCGCGCCACCCAGTCCCGAGACCAGCCGTCGCTGTACGAGTACGAAGAAGATCAGCACCGGAATCGTCATCACCGTGGAGGCGGCCATGACACCGCCCCAGTCCGGCTCGTCCGGTTTGAAGAAGACCAGCAGCGCCATCGGCAGGGTGGACTGCGAGGTGTCGCTGATGATGAACGACTTGGCGAACAGGAAGTCGTTCCAGGCGGAGATGAAGGAAAACACGCTGGTGGCCACCAAGCCGGGGAAGACCAGTGGGAAAAGGATCTGCCACAGGAATCGCGCCCGGCTCGCCCCGTCGATGTACGCGGCCTCCTCCAGCGCCTCGGGTACGGCTTTCACGAAACCCCGCAGCATCCAGATCGCGAAGGGCAGCGAGAAGGCGATGTGGGGCAGGATCAGGGAGCCCAGCGTGTTCAGCTGTCCGGCGTCCCGCATGAGGAAGAACAAGGGGATCGTCAGGGCTTCCACGGGCACCATCTGGGCCACCAGAAACATGATCAGCAAGGTGGTCCGGAAGCGGAACCGGAATCGTGTCACGGCGGTCGCCGCGAGAAACGCGATCAACGCCGAGACGATCACGACCGTGCATGCCACGACCACACTGTTGAGGAAGTAACGGCCGAATTCCTGTTGCTCGAAGACGCGCCGGAAGGAGTCCAGCGAGGGCGACACAGTCCACGGCCGCGGCTCGGAGGACTCGATCTCCCCGGCCGGTTTGAAGGCGCCGAGCACCATCCAGTAGAGGGGGAAGGCGACGACGACCGCGATCAGCAGCGCGGAGGCCTCGGCGGCCAGCCGCCACGGGCGTCGCACCTGGGCACGGAGAAGATTCACAGTTCCTCCCCCTGGCGCCGCAGCAGCCGCAGGTACACCAGCGTGACCGCGAGCAGGATCAGCAGCATCACCACGCCGATCGCCGAGCCGAGGCTGTACTGCGAGGACGCGAAGGCCTGTTGGTAGGCGTAGACGTTCAGGACGAGGTTCTGCTGGGCGATGCCGCCGCCGTTGGTCATGACGTAGATCTGCGTGAAGATCTTGAAGTCCCAGATCACCGACTGGATCGTGACGACGGTCAGGATCGGCCGCAGCATCGGCGCGAGCACCGACCGCCAGATCCGCCACTGCGAGGCACCGTCCAGCGCGGCGGCCTCCAGCACCTCACCCGGGACCGAGCGGATCCCGGCGTACACCGTCACCATCACGAACGGGAAGGAGCACCACACGACTTCGAGCAGCACCAGGAAGAAGGCACTGAACCGCCCGTACGTCCACGAGTAGTCACCCAGGCCGAGGATCCGGTTCACCGGCCCGAAGTCCGGATCGAACAGAAACAGCCACACCGTCGACCCGGTCACCGCCGGCGTCGCCCACGCCCCCAACGCCGCCAGCATCAACACCAGCCGCGGCACCGCCCGCACCCGCGTCAACAACACCGCCAACGCACACCCGACCCCCAACGTCGACACCACACACGCCGCCGCGAACACCACGGTCGCCAGCAACACCTGCCAGAACTGCGAGTCCCCCAACAGCTCGGCGTAGTTGGCGAACCCCCGAAAGGTGGTGGGTTCACCGCCACTGACCTGGGCTTGGGTGTACTGGAAGAAGGAGATCAACCCGAGCTGGTAAATGGGGTAGACGAGCAACCCGCCCAGGACGACCAGGGCAGGGGCCAGATACAGCCAAGGTGCACCCGAACGCCCTGAGGGGCGCGGGGAACTGCGCGACAAGCCACGAACAACCGTCAGCCGCGCACGCCCAGAACCCCCCACCCCCGTAGGCGCGCCGCTCATCCGGCGGAGCCGAACGCCGCGTCCATCTTCTGCGCCGCCCCCCGCGAAGCCACCCCCACACTCGCCTTACCGCTGATCACCGACTGGAACATCGTCGGCAACACCAACGACGAGTCGATCTGCGCCCACGCGGGCGACGCGGGCACGAACTTCGTCCCCGCCGCCAGCGTCTGGGCGAACGGCTTCACATACGGCTCCCGTGCCGCCGCATCCCGCCGCACGTCCCCGAACGTCGGCAGGAACCCCATCGCGTCGAACATCGACGCCTGCGTCTTCTTCGACGTCAGCCGCTCCATCAGATCGACCGCGAGCGTCCGGTGCGAGGTGCTCTTGAGGACACCGATGTTGTTGCCCCCGGCGAACGCGGGAGCGATCGACCCGCCGGAAACCCCGGGCAGCGGCACCACCGCGTACTTCCCCTTGACCTTCCCCGCCTCCACGGCGGTGTGGCTGAAGTCGCCCCCGATCGCCATCCCGGCCTTGCCGGCCGCGAACGCGGTGATCGTGTCGTTGCCGCCCATGCCCGCGCACTTGGCGGCGGGGCAGTTGTCGTCGCCGAACAACGAGGTGTACGCCTTGATGCCCTTCTGGGCGGCGGCGCTGTCGATGGCGGAGGCGTACGACCCGCCCTTGCCGGTGGCGAGTTCGCCGCCGTTGGCCCAGATGAACGGCATCGCGCCGTACGTGTAGGCGCCGCCGACGACGAGGCCGTACAGGTCGGGCTTCGCGGCCCGGATCTCGCGGGCGGTGGAGGCCAGCTCGGCCATGGTTCTCGGGACGCGCAGGCCGAGTTCCTCGAAGACGTCCGTGCGGTAGTACAGGGCGCGGACGCCGACGTAGAAGGGCGAGCCGTAGACCTTGCCGTCCACGGTGACCGAGGTCTTCGCGGTGGGGTCGGTGTCCTTGGACTCGTTCCAGGCGCCGAACTCCCGGGTGACGTCGAGGAGTCCGCCGTCCTTCACGTAGCCGGCGGTGTCGGTGTTGCCGTACTCCATGAGGTCGGGGGCGGAGGCCGGGTCGTTGAAGGCGGCCTTCACACGCTGGGCGCGGGTCTCGACGGGGATGTACTCGACCTCGACCTTGGTGTCCTTGTGGGCCTTCCGGAAGTCGGTGACGACGGAGTCGACGACCTTCTCCTTGGGCTTGTTGCCGACCTCCTGGAAGAGCCAGACGCGCAGGGTGCCGGTCTTCTCGTCCTTGTCGGAGGAGGTGTTGTCGGAGGTCTGGGGTGCGCAGGCCGTGACGACGAGGGCGGCCAGCAGCAGGGCGGGGAGACGGGGAGAGAGCTTCATGGAGTGATCCTCCGGACGTGCGTTGCAACATATGCAATGACGGTTTCGCTCTGCACAACGCAACGGAGGCTATGGACTACATGAACATGTCCGCAAGAGGTCTCAACCACTTCGTGACACACGAAGGCCCCCGGACGCACCTCAGCGCGTCCGGGGGCCTTCGGAACCCCAGCCCGAACCTCGGCCGGAACCCCGGCGGAAGGGGGCTACTTGCCGCCGCCGCCCTTGCCGTTGTCGTTGTCGTCGCCGGAGCCCATGGACTCGTAGATCTCCTTGCACATGGGGCACACCGGGTACTTCTTCGGATCGCGGCCGGGCACCCAGACCTTGCCGCACAGCGCCACGACGGGGGTCCCGTCGAGGGCGCTCGCCATGATCTTGTCCTTCTGGACGTAGTGGGCGAAGCGCTCGTGGTCGCCGTCGCCGTGGGACACCTGTGGCGTCGGCTCTACGAGGGTCCCCGTACCAGTCCCGCGCTCGGGCTCAAGAGTGCTCATAAATGCCAAGGGTACTGAAGGTCACACGCATCAGTTGAGCGAAGGGTCGTCCGGGTACGTGGCCACCATCGCGAGTTCGTTGCGCTGACGGCGCAGGACCTCGCGCCAGAGTCTTTCCGGCGACGGGGAGGAGACGTCTCCGGGCTCGGACTCGACGACGTACCAGGCGCCCTCCACCAGCTCGTCCTCCAGCTGGCCGGGGCCCCAGCCGGCGTATCCGGCGAAGATCCGCAGGGAGCCCAGGGCCGAGGCGAGCAGCTCCGGCGGTGCCTCCAGGTCGACCAGACCGATCGCGCCGTGCACCCGGCGCCAGCCCAGCGGAGCCCGGTCGGCGGAACCGCCGCCCGGGATGACGGCGACGCCGAGCGCCGAGTCCAGGGAGACCGGGCCGCCCTGGAAGACGACACCGGGTTCGCCGGCGAGATCCGCCCAGCCCTCCAGGATGTCGCCCACGTCCACCGGAGTGGGCCGGTTGAGGACGACACCGAGGGAGCCCTCCTCGTCGTGGTCGAGAAGGAGCACCACCGCACGGTCGAAGTTCGGGTCCGCCAGGGCGGGCGTTGCCACGAGCAACCGCCCTGTGAGCGAGGACACCTCGGTCATGCCAGACATGATCCCGCATCTTCCCGTGAAGTGGGGAGGCAATGCGCTTACGGCAGTGGATGCAGCCATGAATCAAAAGAAGCGGCCCGTCAGGGCCTCGTTTGAGGGTGGTGGTGGGAGACGGGAGGGCGCACCGATGCGCCCCACGCGCACGCACCACGCCCGTGACCGCATGTGCCCGAAGCGGAACGGTTCGTGTTGTGACACAGCTATGACGTCCCCGCACCGCACTTGGGCTTACGGAAGGGGGGTCGGCGGCGATTACCCTTTCCCTTCTGGCCCTGCCCGACTCATCGGAACGCGAGATACATGACCGTCAACGGCAATGACGACGTACTGCTCGTCCACGGCGGAACCCCGCTGGAGGGCGAGATCCGTGTCCGCGGTGCGAAGAACCTCGTACCGAAGGCCATGGTCGCCGCACTGCTCGGCAGCTCGCCGAGTCGACTGCGCAACGTTCCGGACATCCGTGACGTGCGGGTCGTACGCGGTCTGCTCCAGCTGCACGGGGTGACGGTCCGTCCGGGTGAGGAGCCGGGCGAGCTGGTGATGGACCCCACCCACGTCGAGAGCGCCAACGTCGCCGACATCGATGCCCACGCGGGATCGAGCCGTATCCCGATCCTCCTGTGCGGCCCGTTGCTGCACCGGCTGGGCCACGCGTTCATCCCCGGCCTCGGCGGCTGCGACATCGGCGGCCGGCCCATCGACTTCCACTTCGAGGTGCTGCGGCAGTTCGGCGCGACCATCGAGAAGCGCGCGGACGGGCAGTTCCTGCAGGCGCCCCGCCGCCTGCGCGGTACGAAGATCCGGCTGCCGTACCCGTCGGTCGGCGCGACCGAGCAGGTGCTGCTCACCGCGGTCCTCGCCGAAGGTGTCACCGAGCTCTCGAACGCGGCGGTGGAGCCGGAGATCGAGGACCTCATCTGCGTGCTGCAGAAGATGGGCGCCATCATCGCGATGGACACCGACCGGACCATCCGCGTCACCGGTGTGGACTCGCTCGGCGGCTACAACCACAAGGCCCTCCCGGACCGCCTGGAGGCCGCCTCCTGGGCGTCCGCGGCGCTGGCGACCGAGGGCAACATCTACGTCCGCGGCGCCCAGCAGCGCTCGATGATGACGTTCCTGAACACCTACCGGAAGGTGGGGGGTGCCTTCGAGATCGACGACGAGGGCATCCGCTTCTGGCACCCGGGCGGCCAGTTGAAGTCCATCGCGCTCGAAACGGACGTCCACCCGGGCTTCCAGACGGACTGGCAGCAGCCACTGGTGGTCGCCCTCACCCAGGCCACGGGCCTGTCCATCATCCACGAGACGGTCTACGAGTCCCGGCTCGGCTTCACCTCCGCGCTGAACCAGATGGGTGCCCACATCCAGCTGTACCGCGAGTGCCTGGGCGGCTCGAACTGCCGCTTCGGCCAGCGCAACTTCCTCCACTCGGCGGTCGTCTCCGGCCCCACCCGGCTCCAGGGCGCCGACCTGGTCATCCCCGACCTGCGCGGCGGCTTCTCCTACCTGATCGCCGCGCTGGCCGCCCAGGGCACCTCCCGCGTCCACGGCATCGACCTCATCAACCGCGGCTACGAGAACTTCATGGAGAAGCTCGTGGAACTGGGGGCGAAGGTAGAGCTGCCGGGCAAGGCGCTCGGCTAAACCGCACGCTCGTCGCTCCGGCCCGGGGGCAGCACCCCCGGCTGGGGGTCCGGGGGTTATCCCCCGGATAGACACAGCATGGAGAAGCTCGTGGAACTGGGGGCGAAGGTAGAGCTGCCGGGCAAGGCGCTCGGCTAAACCGCACGCTCGTCGCTCCGGCCCGGGGGCAGCACCCCCGGCTGGGGGTCCGGGGGTTATCCCCCGGATAGACACAGCATGGAGAAGCTCGTGGAACTGGGGGCGAAGGTAGAGCTGCCGGGCAAGGCACTCGGATAGCCCACAACCCGCGTACGACGATGGGGCGGCCACCCTCAGGTGGTCGCCCCATTCGCGTTACTGAGCCTCGTACGCAGGTCCCGTCGCGTACGCGAAGGCTTACTTGCCCTTGGCGGCTTCCTTGAGCTTGCTGCCCGCGGAGACCTTGACGCTGTAGCCGGCCGGGATCTGGATCGGGTCGCCGGTCTGCGGGTTGCGCGCGGTGCGAGCGGCACGGTGGGTGCGCTCGAAGGTCAGGAAGCCGGGGATGGTGACCTTCTCGTCGCCCTTGGCGACGATCTCGCCGACGGTCTCGGCGAACGCGGCCAGAACGGCGTCGGCGTCCTTGCGGGTCACCTCGGCGCGGTCGGCCAGCGCGGCCACCAGCTCACTGCGGTTCATGTTGTTACTCCCGTGTCTAACTTGCCGTTGAGGCGTGCCACGCGGCGGAGCCGCATGCCAGGCGCTGCGAAAGCCGATGCTGCCAGGGTCCTCGGTGAGTCCCCGGACCCGGGTCCGTCGTCAGACCCTCGCGCCCAGGGACGCATCCTGCCCCTACCTGCGGCGGGAAAGCCAATCCGGCACCCCCAGGAGGCGCTAGAACACCCCTGGGAGTCACACGGAAAGAGGGGACGGAGCCTGGCCGACACGATAAACGCCCGTCAGCGGCCCCCGGTTCCACGACGCGCCGATGCAAGGCCTTGCCGTGGCGATCCTCACAGCCCCGGCCACCCGTGTGGAGTCCCCCGGGCCCGGGACCGATGGGCCTGTCGGGCCGTCAGGCCGTCGCGCCCGCCGCCTTGGCCGCCTCCCGCACCGCACCGGCCACCGCGCCCGCGACCTTGTCGTTGAAGACGCTCGGGATGATGTAGTTCGGGTTCAGCTCGTCCTCGGTGACCACGTCGGCGAGGGCCTTCGCCGCCGCGATCATCATCTCGGTGTTGACCGTGCGGGACTGCGCGTCCAGCAGACCGCGGAAGACACCCGGGAAGACCAGCACGTTGTTGATCTGGTTCGGGAAGTCGGAGCGGCCGGTGGCCACGACGGCCGCGGTCTGGCGGGCGATCGCCGGGTCGACCTCGGGGTCGGGGTTCGCGAGCGCGAACACGATGGCGTCGTCGGCCATGGCGGCCACGTCGTCGCCGTCGAGCACGTTGGGAGCCGAGACGCCGATGAAGACGTCCGCGCCGCGCACCGCTTCCTTGAGCGTGCCGGTGAGGCCCTCGGGGTTGGTGTTGTCGGCGATCCAGCGCAGCGGCGAGTCCGCGGCGGCGTCGACGAGGTCCTCGCGGCCGGCGTGCACGACGCCATGGATGTCGGCGACGACGGCGTTCTTCACGCCCGCGGCGATCAGCAGCTTGAGGATGGCCGTACCGGCCGCGCCGGCGCCGGACATGACGACCCGGATGTTCTCGATCTCCTTGCCGGCCACGCGAAGCGCGTTGGTCAGGGCCGCGAGGACGACGATCGCCGTGCCGTGCTGGTCGTCGTGGAAGACGGGGATGTCGAGGGCCTCACGCAGCCGGGCCTCGATCTCGAAGCAGCGGGGCGCGGAGATGTCCTCCAGGTTGATGCCCGCGAAGCCGGGGGCGATCGCCTTCACGATCTCGACGATCGCGTCGGTGTCCTGGGTGTCCAGGCACAGCGGCCAGGCGTCGATGCCGGCGAACCGCTTGAAGAGGGCCGCCTTGCCCTCCATGACCGGCAGCGCGGCCTTGGGGCCGATGTTGCCGAGGCCCAGCACGGCGGAGCCGTCCGTCACGACCGCAACGGAGTTGCGCTTGATGGTGAGGCGGCGCGCGTCCTCGGGGTTCTCGGCGATCGCCATGCAGACGCGGGCCACACCCGGCGTGTAGATCATCGAGAGATCGTCACGGTTGCGGATGGGGTGCTTGGACTGCATCTCGATCTTGCCGCCGAGGTGCATGAGGAACGTACGGTCGGAGACCTTGCCGAGGGTGACGCCCTCGATGCCACGCAGCTGCTCGACGATCTCGTCCGCGTGCGACGTGGAGGTCGCCGCGATGGTGACGTCGATACGAAGCTTCTCGTGGCCGGACGCGGTCACGTCGAGGCCGGTCACCGAGCCTCCGTGGGACTCCACGGCCCCGGTGAGCTGCGAGACCGCGGTTCCGCTCGCGGGCACCTCCAGCCGGACCGTCATCGAGTAGGAGACGCTGGGCGCCGTTGCCATGGCCGACTTCCTCTGCTTTCACCTGTGGTGCTGGATGCCGTCCGATCGTCGCACCTACCGTCGAGTAGGCGTTAGCCGGGTGGGGTTGCGAACGTTTTGTTCTCAACAAGAACTCGACAAGAAGAGGCCCGCGTCACCGTGTGACGCGGGCCTCTCTCGGTTCTGTGACTCAGTTCAGTGACACCGACCCGCCATGCTCGCCTCGCGGCAAGTGGTCGCTCGTAGCGACGAAGGTTGGGCCCGGGGGCTTGGATCGGGCCGGTGTCACACCCAGGCTAACAAACGGATCCCGTAAGGCCATTCCCTCACCGGGAGTTCAATCTCTCAGCAGATCGGGAACCCCGTTCGCGTCCGGCTGGTCCCGGTCCCCCGAGACCACCGTGAGCTGCTGGGTCGCCCGGGTGAGGCCGACGTACAGCACCCTGAGGCCGGCCGGGGACTCGTCGGCGATCTCGGCCGGGGAGACGAGGACCGTGGCGTCGTACTCCAGTCCCTTGGCCTCCAGGCTGCCGAGGGCCACGACCCGGTCGCCGAGTCCGGTGAGCCAGCGCCTGGCCTCCTCGCGGCGGTTCATGGCGACGACGACGCCGACCGTGCCGTCGACGAGACCGAGGAGCCGGGCCGCTTCCGCACGGGTGGTCTCCGCGAGTGACTTCTGTACGACGGCGAAGCGCGGCCGGACGCCCGTGGACCGTACGGCCGACGGGGACTGGGCCCCCGGCATGGCCAGCGCCAGCACCTTGGCGGCCAGCTCGGCGATCTCGGCCGGGTTGCGGTAGTTCACGGTCAGCTGGAAGCGGCGCCGGGGCCGGGTGCCGAGGGCCTCGTCGCGGGCCTGGGCCGCCTCGTCGGGGTCGGACCAGGAGGACTGGGCCGGATCGCCGACGACCGTCCAGGTGGCGTGTCGGCCGCGGCGGCCGATCATGCGCCACTGCATGGGCGTGACGTCCTGGGCCTCGTCGACGATGACGTGTGCGTACTCGGTGCGCTCCTGGGCGAGCCGCTCGGCCCGCTCGCGCTGGGACTCCTCGCGGACCGGCATCAGCTCTTCGAGGCCGGTGAGCTGGTCGAGCGGGTCGAGGTCGCGCTTCCGGCGCGGGCGGGCCGGGGCGCCGAGGATCGCCTGGAGCTCGTCCAGCATGGCGATGTCGTGCACGGAGAGGCCCTCGCGCCGCAGCGAGCGGGCGACCTTGCGGACCTCGCCGGGGTTGAGGATGCGCCGCGCCCAGCGGCCGAGGCGCCGCTCGTCGGTCATCGCCGTGAGGACGGCCCTCGGGGTCAGTTCCGGCCACCACGCGTCGAGGAAGGCGATGAAGCTGTCCTCGGAGGCGACGTCCTCGTCGAACGACGACCGCAGCTCGGCGGCCAGCTCCGGGTCGGTGTGCCGGGAGCCCGCCCCGGACTGCTCCCACAGGGCGTCCAGGAGCAGCTTGCGGGCCCGGGGGCGCAGCAGGTTGACGGGGGCGGTGCCGCTGAGCGCGGTGTGGCGGACACGTTCCAGCGCGGCCGCCTCCAGTTCGAGCCGGCGCCCGAAGGCGACCACCCGCAGGCGGGTGGGCGGACCCGCCGGCGCCTGGGGCCCGGTGTCGTCGTCCCCGAAGGCGAGCTGGCCCGAGGCGGTGCCGCCCGGGGAGGAGCCCGATGGGGAGGAGCCCGATTCCAGCGCCCCCCGGGCCGCCTTCCGCAGCACCTTCAGCATGCGGTACGACCCCTTGGCGCGGGCCACCGACGGGGAGTCGTACAGCGTGGCCTCGGCGCCGTCGACGAGCGAGCCGATGGCCCGGATGGCGACCTGGCCCTCCTCGCCGAGGGAGGGCAGCACGCCCTCGGTGTACGCCACCAGCAGCGGGGTCGGGGAGACGATGAGGATGCCGCCCGAGTAGCGGCGCCGGTCCTGGTAGAGCAGGTAGGCGGCGCGGTGCAGGGCGACGGCCGTCTTGCCGGTGCCGGGGCCGCCCTCGACGTAGGTCACGGAGGAGGCGGGGGCGCGGATGACGAGGTCCTGCTCGGCCTGGATGGAGGCGACGATGTCCCGCATGGTGTGGGTGCGGGCCTGGCCGAGGGCGGCCATCAGGGCGCCGTCGCCGATCACGGGCAGTTCGTGGCCGCCGAGAAAGGCCTTCAGCTCGGGGCGCATCAGGTCGTCCTCGACGCCGAGCACCCGGCGCCCCTTGGAGCGGATGACCCGACGGCGGACGACCCGGCCTGGGTCGACCGGGGTGGAGCGGTAGAACGGGGCGGCCGCCGGGGCCCGCCAGTCGATCACCAGCGGGGCGTAGTCCTGGTCGAGCACCCCGATCCGCCCGATGTGCAGGGTCTCGGCGATGTCGGCGGTGTTGTCCTCCCGCACGGCGCCCTCGGCGGGTTCCACGGCGGTGTAGGCGCCGTCGGGCCCCTTCTTGCCGTCCTTGCCGAGGAGCAGGTCGATCCGGCCGAAGAGGAAGTCCTCGAACTCGTTGTTCAGCCGGTTGAGGTGGACACCGGCCCGGAAGACCTGCGCGTCCCGCTCGGCGAGTGCGCCGGGCGTGCCGACCTGGCCGCGCTTGGCCGCGTCGTTCATGAGGAACTCGGCCTCGTGGATCTTCTCCTCAAGCCGCCGGTACACCCGGTCCAGGTGTTCCTGTTCGACGCTGATCTCCCGCCCCCGCACGGAATCCTGGGTGGAGTCCTGTGCGGAGCCGTGAACCGCGGTTTCCTGCTGAGCCTGAGCGGCCACCGGGCCCCCTTCTGACGTGCTGGGCAGCCGTCAACCGTACGCGAAGGGGGGCCCGGGAAGCTATGTGTCCGCTCTCAGCGATTCACACGTCGATCTGGGCGAGCTTCTTGCCCTCGAACGTCATGATCTCGATGTGGTCCAGCTGGCTCTTCTCCATGGCCACGCCCCCGCCGATGTACAGCGGGTTCTTGGCCTGCTCGGTCTTGGCGTCCGGGATGCCGTAGCCCCACTTGGGGACCGACCAGGAGGCGGCCGTCTCGCGCTCGCCGCTCTTGCTGACGAAGATCAGGGAGCACTTGAGCGGGCCCTTGACGCCCTTGAGCTCCAGCACGGAGTTGATGCCCCAGGCCTTCTCCTGCATGGCCACGGTGGCACTGACGTTCGTCGTGGCGTCGGTCACCGAGACCTTGTCGCCGGGGTTGATGTCCTCGAAGAGGTCCTTGGCGGGGTTCGCCGCCAAGGTCTCGCCGGACTTGGCACCGCCGCCCGAGTCGCCGCCGTTGGCCGCCACGGCCGCGAACGGGCCGCCGATGATCAGTACGGCCGCGGCCGCCACCATGTAGAAGCTGCGCCGGCGCTTCTGTGCGCGCTTCTCGGCGACGTCGTCCACCAGCTTGTTCACCAGCCGGGGGCTGGGCTTGGCGGAGAGCGACTCGCCGATGGCGGGTGTGCCGGATCCGGGCAGGTCCGCGAGCGCGGCCAGCATCGGCTCCATGCCGGCGAGTTCGTCGAGTTGCTGGGCGCACCATTCGCAGGTGGCGAGATGGGCCTCGAAAGCGGTTGCCTCGGCGTCGTCGAGGATCCCGAGGGCGTAGGCGCCGACGGTCTCATGCTCACTCGGGCCCGGAGATCCCATCATGGCTCCAGACATACCCGACCCACCTGTACCGAATCCCTGGTTTCCCCCGTAAACACTCATCACGCCGTCACCCCCCGCTCCTCCAGAGCCAGCTTCATCGAGCGCAGGGCGTAGAAGACCCTGGAGCGGACGGTTCCGCTGGGTATGCCCAGGGTTTCGGCCGCCTCGTTGACGGTACGCCCCTTGAAATACGTCTCGACGAGCACCTCCCGGTGTGCCGGGGTCAGGTCGTCGAGCGCATCGGACAGCGTCATCAGCCACAGCGCCTTGTCGATCTCGTCCTCCGCGGGGATGACCTCCAGCGGCGACGGGTCGACCTCCTGCGGCCGGGCCTGCCGGCTGCGGTGGCCGTCGATGACGATGCGGCGTGCGACCGTCACCAGCCAGGGGCGTACCGATCCGGTCGCTCGATTGAGCTGGCCGGCGTTCTTCCAGGCACGGATGAGTGTCTCCTGCACCACGTCCTCGGCTCTCTGCCGGTCGCCGGCGACAAGACGGAGGACGTACGCAAGGAGGGGTCCGGCGTGCTCTCTGTACAGCGCACGCATCAGCTCCTCATCTGGTTCCGAGGGCTGGGACATGCGATGTCGGGCCCTCGATCCACGTTCATTGGCCACGACGGAATCCTTGCGCACGCCCACCTCCGATGTCCGGGGGTTCCCCCAGTCGGTCGCTCCTCCACGGGTACGGACGCGGGCAGTTGTGTGTTCAAAGTCGCGCGACAGTTTTCCTGTGGGTGTCGTGACGAGGCCGGACATGACAGCACATTCCCGCCGCGTGATCTTTACATTTTCGCCACATCGACAAAATCAAGCCAGCTGCCCGGAGCGGCCGGAAAGTAAACGGCGTGTAATCGAAATCACTTCGACAGCCCCTCCACAGAAGGGACATAACGCTCTCTCAGGCGCGGGCGAGGGCCGCCCGACGCCGGTGCCGGGCCACCCTTTCGCGGTTTCCGCAGACCTCACTGGAGCACCAACGCCTCCTGCGTCCCCGTGAGGTGTCGAGATAGACGATCGGGCAGTTGTCCCCCTCGCACTGCCTGAGCCCCGCTCGGGCGACCGGGTCGGTGAGCAGTTCCACGACGTCCCGGGCGACGGCGGCGAGCAGCGCCTCGCACCCCGGCGGACCGGCCAACTCCCGCACCAGCGCGCCGTCCTCACCGGGCACGGCCCGTGGCGCCGGCGGCGCGGCACGGGCGATCTCGTTGACCCGCGCCAGCGCGACGTCGTACGGCCGGCCCTCCGGCGCGAGTCCGCCGGGCACCAATTGTCCGATACGGCCGCGCAGTTCGCGGAATCCGACGAGCCAGGAGGCGTCGGCGTGGGTCAGTGGGGTGCCCGCCGGGACGAGTCCCGAACCGGTGATCCAGGCGCACAGCACCGTGACGGAGTCGAGGCGTTCGACGGGGTGAGTGGTCGCGAGGAGATCCAGACAGGTCCGCCCGGAGTCGAACCGCAGCTCGTACGCGACCGTGGCCGTACCCAATGCCATGTGCCTGTCACCGCCTAGAGGTCACCCCGGGAGGGCGGGGTGGGTGAGATGCCAGTGAGGAGGGCTGGTGAACCGTTCCCTCTAACAGTGCCTGCCCGCTCTCGCGGCCGGAACCCCTCGTACGGGCGGACGGCTGTGGACGCCCGCGTATGCGGGCGCGAGCGTCGGCCATGTTCCGGCGGCCGGCCCGGTCCTTGACTGAAGGACATGACACAGCAGAAGAACAGCACCGCCGGAGGCGTTCTGGGCGTGGCCACGGTCGCCACGGGCCTGATCGCCGGAACCTTCTACATCTTCGTCCTCGCCGTGATGCCGGCCCTGGCGCGCAGCGACGACCGGGTCTTCGTCCAGGTCATGCGGGACATCGACGACGTGATCCAGAACCCGGCCTTCCTGCTGACCTTCAACGGCGCCCTCCTACTGACGGCGATCACCACCTGGCAGTCCCGCGGCACGCCCCACCTGCGCTGGGCCGCGGCCGCGTTCGTCGCCTACGCCCTGGGCTTCCTCGTCACCGTCGCGTTCAACATCCCCCTCAACAACGACCTGCACGCCACCGGTGACCCGACGGCCCTCCGCGAGGCCTACGAGGACCCCTGGGTCGCGTGGAACGCGGTAAGGGCACTGCTCTCGACGGTGGCACTGGGGTGCCTGGCACGGGCACTGATGCTGCACGGCGGTTCGCAACGCGGTTCGGATGCAGGCGCCGGTCCGGACGACCTCAACACCCTCCCGCGCAATCCCCTCACCGGCCCGGACAATCCCAGCCCGTCCGGCGCTTGAGGACGAGGCCCCTTCAGGGCCGACAGCGGGGGCCTGGGGGCGGCAGCCCCCGGACACGGTCACCCAGACGGCGGTTGGGCTTCCGACGCCGATCAGGACCACCTCGGCGCCACCCCGCGCAATCCCCTCACCGGCCCGGACAATCCCAGCCCGTCCGGCGCTTGAGGACGAGGCCCCTTCAGGGCCGACAGCGGGGGCCTGGGGGCGGCAGCCCCCAGATACGGTCACCCAGACGGCGGTTGGGCTTCCGACGCCGATCAGGACCACCTCGGCGCCACCCCGCGCAATCCCCTCACCGGCCCGGACAATCCCAGCCCGTCCGGCGCTTGAGGACGAGGCCCCTTCAGGGCCGACAGCGGGGGTCCGGGGGCGGCAGCCCCCAGATACGGTCACCCAGACGCCGGGTGGCTTCTCACGTGTCGGAATACTTCGCGTCGGCCGCCGGGTCCAGCGCCAGCCGGTACCCCCGCTTCACCACCGTCTGGATCAGCTTCGGCGCCCCCAGGGCGGTCCGCAGCCGAGCCATCGCCGTCTCCACGGCGTGCTCGTCCTTCCCGGCACCCGGCAGCGCCCGCAGCAGGTCGGACCGCGGCACGACCCACCCTGGTCGCCGGGACAGCGCGCGCAGCAACGACATCCCGGCGGGCGGCACGGGCTTGAGCTCCCCGTCCACCAGCACCGCGTGCCCGCGGATCTCCACCCGGTGCCCCGCGATCGGCAACGACCGCGCCCGTCCGGGCAGTTCCTGGCACAGCAGCTGCACCAGCGGCCCGAGCCGGAACCGCTCCGGCGAGACCGTGTCGACACCGCGGGCCTGGAGCGGCAGCGCGGTGACCGGCCCGACACAGGCGGGCAGGACATCGTGGTTGAGGGCGGCCAGCAGCTCGGGCAGCAGCCCGCGGTCCTCGGCCCGCGACAGCAGCGACGCCGCCGCCGGGGCACTGGTGAAGGTGAGCGCGTCCAGGCCCCGGGAGACGGCCGCGTCCAGCATCCGGTCCACCGGCCCGATGTCCTCCGGCGGCAGCCACCGGTAGACGGGGATCCCGAGCACCTCCGCTCCCGCGGCGCGCAGGGCCTCCACGAACCCGGGCAGCGGCTCGCCGTGCAGCTGTACGGCGACCCGACGGCCCTCGACGCCCTCTTCCAGGAGCCGGTCGAGCACCTCGGCCATGGACTCCGACGACGGCGACCACTCCTCGGTGAGGCCGGCCGCGCGTACGGCGCCCTTGACCTTGGGGCCGCGGGCGAGCAGTTCCACCCCGCGCAGCCGGGTCAGCAGGTCCTCGCCGAGTCCCCAGCCGTCGGCGGCCTCGACCCAGCCGCGGAAGCCGATCGCGGTCGTGGCGACCACCACGTCGGGCGCCTGGTCGATGACCTGCTTGGTGGCGGCGAGCAGTTCGCTGTCGTCGCTGAGCGGCACGATGCGCAGAGCGGGGGCATGCAGCACGGCGGCGCCGCGACGCTGAAGCAGCGCGCCCAGTTCGTCGGCCCGGCGCGCGGCGGTGACACCCACGGTGAACCCCGCGAGGGGTCCGTGGTCCGGTCGCTGTTGTTCGTCGTACATAACTTCTCGTCCCGGAGTCGTTTTGCACCTACCCAGCAGGTGAGGGCACCAGCATGCCGACCGAGCCTGTCAACGGCTCGTGACAGGCTCGGTTCGGCTTCATGTCGCCAGTGTTACGTCACACCTCGGCGTAGCTGAGCTGCGGGTTCGCTTCTGTGGCTGCCGTGGTCCCGGTCTTGGCGGCCGAGCGGCGAAGGTATACGGCCCAGGTGACCGCGAAGCATGCGGCGTAGAAGGCGAGGAAGGCGACGAACGCGCCGGTGCCGGAGCCGTAGGAGAGGAAGGACTGGCGGAAGGCGAGGTTGATGCCGACACCGCCGAGCGCGCCCACCGCGCCGATGAGTCCCATGGAGGCGCCGGAGAGACGGCGGCCGTAGGCGGCGGCCTCCTCGCCCTGGAGCCCCTTGGCGAGGGCCTTGTTCTGGAAGATGCCGGGGATCATCTTGTACGTCGAGCCGTTGCCGAGGCCGGTGAGGACGAACAGCACCACGAACGCGACGGTGAACAGGGCCAGCGACTTCTCCATGCTGGCGGCGATGAGGACGGCGGTGGCGACGCCCATGCCGACGTAGTTGTACAGCGTGATCTTCGCGCCGCCGTACTTGTCGGCCAGCGAGCCGCCCACCGGACGGATCAGCGAGCCGAGCAGGGGGCCAATGAAGGTGACGTAGGCCGCCTCCAGCGGGGTGCGTCCGAACTGGTTCTGGAGCACCTGCCCGAAGGCGAAGCTGTAGCCGATGAAGGAGCCGAAGGTGCCGATGTAGAGGAAGGACATGATCCAGGTGTGGACGTCCTTCGCGGCGTCCTTGGCGGCACCGGTGTCGTTCTTCACGGACGCGATGTTGTCCATGTACAGCGCGGCGAGGATCGCGGCGACGACGATCAGCGGGATGTAGATCCCGAGCAGCACGCGGGGACCGCCGCTGGCGCCGATGATCGCGAGCGCGACGAGCTGGATGACCGGGACGCCGATGTTGCCGCCGCCCGCGTTGAGCCCGAGGGCCCAGCCCTTCTTCCGGAGCGGGAAGAAGGCGTTGATGTTGGTCATCGAGGAGGCGAAGTTGCCGCCGCCGATACCGGCCAGCAGGCCGACCAGCAGGAAGGTGTTGAAGGAGGTCCCGGGCTCCATCACCGTGAAGGCGGCGACGGTGGGCACGAGGAGGAGGGCGGCCGAGACGATGGTCCAGTTCCGGCCGCCGAAGATCGCCACGGCGAAGGTGTAGGGGACCCGGACGACGGCTCCGACCAGGGTCACGAACGAGGTCAGCAGGAACTTGTCGGCCGGGGTCAGCCCGTACTCCGGGCCCATGAAGAGCACCAGCACGGACCACATGGTCCAGATCGAGAACCCGATGTGCTCGGAGAGGACGGAGAAGATGAGGTTGCGGCGCGCGACCTTCTCTCCGGTCTGCTTCCAGAAGGTCTCGTCCTCCGGATCCCACTGCTCGATCCAGCGGCCGCCCCTGCTCGGGGGTGCGGGGGCTGTGCTCGGGGCTGTCATGACGCCTCCACGGTGCGACGGGGCTCGGTCGTTCAAGGGAGTGGCTGAGTCCCGACGGTAGGGAGGGCGCGTTTCCGGGCTGTGGCAGCGAGTGACCGGTAAGGAACTTTGCTCTCACCGAGAGTGGAGGCGGGATGAGAGGTTTCGGAACCCCATGTGACCCGGTTCATACCGGAGCGAACACGGGCAGGGCGGATGAGGTCACCGGTGCCGGCCGCTGCGACCCCCTTCCGCGCCGCCGCGGCCGCCTCGCCTGCCGTTCGGCCACAGCCGCGGTTTCCGCTTCGCCGCCACGTCCTCCACCCAGCCGAAGCACAGGACGCAGCCGACGGTGAGGACCCAGACGACGGCCAGCAGCGGCCAGGAGCTCTCCAGCAGCCAGGGGACGTTCTGCTCCAGCAGCGGCACGTTCCACAGGTGGTCCCACAGGGACTGGGCGACGACGATGCACAGGTTGTGCCAGAGGTAGATCGTCACCGCGCGGGAGTTGAACAGGGCGATCAGCCGGTCCCACCGGCGCAGCGGACGCGGCCACTGGGACCAGGAGGGGCTCAGGTGCAGGAGCAGCAGCACGGTGGCGAAGGACCACAGGGACTGCGCGAAGGGGATGTCGTCGAGGTCGTGGTCCGGTTTGAAGCCGTGCGTGAGCATGTACCACAGGCCCACACAGCCGATCACGGGCGCGATCGAGGGCACGAGGTAGCGGGGCAGCCGCTGGAGGATGCCCTCCTGGTGGGCCATGCCGAGCAGCCAGCAGGCACCGAACGCGCCGAAGTCGACCAGGGCGGAGTCGATCCGCCAGCTGGGCACGCTCAGCCAGCCGGTCTCCAGCAGCGCCGACAGCGCGATCGGCGACAGGATCGTCGGCCACGGCAGCGCGCGCAGCGCCTTCAGCAGCAGCGGCGAGAGCAGCACGAACCAGAGGTAGGCGCGGATGTACCAGAGCGGTACGGCCATCTGCTCGGCCCACTCGGGCCCGATCAGCCCGCTGACGCCGTGCAGGCCCTCGCCGTACGGCGGATCGCTCAGCGGGAGGATCCAGTAGCCGAGGTGGAGCCACCACCAGCCCGGGCGGCCCTCGGCGTCCGGTCCCCAGCCCTGGAGCAGCATGCCGGTCACGCCGACCGCGCCCAGCAGCCACAGCGGCGGCAGCAGCCGGCGCATCCGGCCGCGTACGACCTCCACGGCGGGGCGCCTGCCGAGGGAGCGGGCCATGAGGTTGCCGGCCAGGGCGAACATCACGCCCATGGACGGGAAGATCACCGGGAGCCAGGCCCAGCCGAACAGGTGGTAGAAGACGACCCGGAACAGGGCGATCGCCCGCAGCAGGTCGAAGTAGCGGTCACGGCCGGGGCCGGCGGCGGGGCTCCGCTGCTCCGGTACGTCCGGGAGCGGCTCGTCCGGCAGTGCGGGTGCCTGGGGTTCGTACGGCGTCGTACTCATGCGACCGTCCTCCCGCCCACGACCTGTCCGCCGCGTCCGGCCGCCTCGCTCGGCGGGGCGGACACGCCCCCCTTGCGGCGCAGCTTCTGCCAGCGCAGGCGGCCGCCGGTGAGGGCGGTGATCCAGGACTGGAGCAGCACGACGTACATCAGCTGCCGGTAGAGGATCTGCTGGAGGGGCAGCGAGATCAGCGGGGTGAGCTTCTCGCGGTCGAGGATGAAGGAGTACGCGGCGCAGACCGCCTGGACGGCCAGGACGCCGAACCAGGCGAGGATCGTCTTCTCGGTGGGGCCGAAGACCAGGCCGTAGACGAGGAAGATGTCGATCAGGGGCGCGAGCAGCGGGGCCAGGACCATGAAGAGGGAGACCAGCGGCAGGCCGACGCGGCCGAAGCGGCCCGAGGGGCCCTTGTCGAAGAGGGCGCGGCGGTGCTTCCAGATGGCCTGCATGGTGCCGTACGACCACCGGTAGCGCTGGGACCACAGCTGCTGGACGGACTCGGGGGCCTCGGTCCAGGCGCGGGCCTTCTCGGCGTAGACGACCCGCCAGCCGTCGCGGTGGATGGCCATGGTGATGTCGGTGTCCTCGGCGAGCGTGTCGTCGCTCATGCCGCCGACCCGTTCCAGGGCGGTGCGGCGGAAGGCGCCGACCGCGCCCGGGATGGTGGGCATGCACTGCAGGACGTCGTACATACGGCGGTCCAGGTTGAAGCCCATCACATACTCGATGTGCTGCCAGGCGCCGATGAGGGTGTCCTTGTTGCCGACCTTGGCGTTGCCGGCGACCGCGCCGACGCGGGGGTCGCCGAAGGGCTGGACGAGCTCGCGGACCGTGGAGGGTTCGAAGACGGTGTCGCCGTCCATCATCACGACCAGGTCGTAGCGGGCGTTGGCCACACCGCGGTTGAGGGCGGCGGGCTTGCCCGCGTTGAGCTGGCGGACCACGCGCACGCCGGGCAGGGCGAGGTTCTCCACGATCCGGGCGGTGCCGTCGCTGGAGCCGTCGTCGATCACGATGACCTCGACGGGATGCTCGCCTGCGATCAGTGAGCGGACCGTGTTCTCGATGCACTTGGCCTCGTTGTACGCCGGCACCAGCACCGAGACCGGTTCGGTGACCGGTGGCCCCCAGCTGAAGTCGCGGCGGCGGACCCGGCGGGCGTGGATGCCGGAGAGCAGGAACATCAGGCCGAAACGGGCCAGGACCAGGAAGCCGATGATCGCGAGGCCGACGACGAGGACGGCGGTGATGTTGTCCGAGGCCTGCACGAGGAAGACCCAGGCCTTGCCCTTCCACAGGTCGAGGCCGGCGACCTCGGTGTGCGCGGTGGGCGCGTCCAGGGCCTCGGTGAGGTTGTGGAACGCGTAGCCCTCCGCCTTCATCTGCGGCAGGAAGCGGTCCAGGGCCTCGACGGTCTGGTGGCGGTCGCCGCCGGAGTCGTGCAGGAGGACGACGGCGCCCTCGCCGCCCTTCGGGGTGATGTTGCGGATGATCCGCGCGGCCCCCGGCTTGCGCCAGTCCTCGCTGTCGACGCTGGTGACGACGGTGATGTAGCCGCGGCTGCCGATGTACTGGGTGACCGGCCACGACTGGTTGTCCATGGCGCCGGCCTGGGAGGAGTACGGCGGCCGGAAGAGCGAGGTGCGGATGCCGGCGGCGCCGGTGATGGCGAGCTGGTTCTGGGACAGCTCCCAGTCGATGCGCTTCTTCGACTGGTAGGAGAGGTCGGGGTGGTTGAAGGTGTGCAGGCCGATTTCGTGGCCCTCGTCGACCATGCGCCTGACCAGGTCCGGGTAGCGGGAGGCCATGGTGCCGGTGACGAAGAAGACGGCGTGCGCCTTGTGCTCCTTCAGCACGTCCAGGACCTTCGGGGTCCAGGCCGGGTCCGGGCCGTCGTCGAAGGTGAGCACCATCCGCTGGTCGGGCACCCTCAGCGTGGCCGGGTTCTCGCCCCGGGTGTCGATGACCGGTCCACCGTCGATGATCTTCTGCGGCACCTTGTCGGCCGCCACCGCAGGCCGGACTCTGTGGTCGGCCAGGATCTCGCTGTGCACGTAGCCGCGCAGCATCAGCATCGCCATCAGCGCGGCGAGAACCAGTACGGGCAGCAGCAGACGCATGGGCAGGCGGCGACGCCGGGAGCCGTCGGCGGCTCCGGTCGCGGCCCCGGGACGGCGGGTGCGGGTTGCCATCAGAGGTTGTGCTCCGGGGACGGGGATGCCATCAGAGGATGTGCACCGGGTTCGGGAGTGCCATCAGAGGATGAACACCGGGTGTGCGCGTGCCGTTGGGTGGGGCACGGGGGGGGTGGGTGCCGTTGGGTGGGGCACCGGGGGGGTGCCGTTGGGTGGGGCACCGGTCCTTCGGGGGCCGCCGGGTGGGGACGCCGAGGGTGCCGGAGCCTCTGGGGTGGAGGCACCGGGAGTCCGGACTCCTCTAGGTCAGAGGCACCGGGAGTCCGAGCGACCCTGGGTCGGGGCATACGGTGTGCGGGCGCCCCTGGTCCAGAGGCACCAGCGGCACGGGTCCTGCCGTGGTCGGGCACCGGGGTGCGGTGTCTCCCGGGCCAGGTCCACGTAAGCGGGGTCTGGGCCCGCCGACGCCGGCGACGAGTGGACGCCGGACGCGGGGTCTCGGGCCGCAGGTGGCGGTGGCGGGCTGCCGGGCGCGGGCCGTGGGGCGGCGAGGTTCGGGACGACCGGCATGGGCGCCGGAGAGCACGCGGCAGGATCTCGGCGACCGCGGACAACCAGCGCCAAGTCCGGGACCCAGAGGTTCCACGGCCACCGAACTTCCGCCGCCCAGCCCACTGTGGACCGACGACCGCCAGTGACGGCGGAGTCCGGAGCACGGGACACCGGGACCAGGGAGTCCCGTGGCCGCCCGCCCTCCGGCTCGCCCACCGCCGACCCACGTCCACCGACAACCGGGGACGGAGACGGCAGCAGTAGCGGACCGCCCGGCGCAGACCACGGGCCGCCGGAATCCGGAGCGACCCGCACCGGCACCGGGAAGTCCCGTGAGGGCCCAGCTGCCGTCGCCTTGTTCGTCCTCGCTCCACGGCCGCCGGCCGCCGGCCGTCAGTGGGCGGCCGACGCCGGGCCTCGCCACTCCGCTGGACCCGCCTCGCTCCGGGCGTGTCGGGAAAGGCACTGTCATCAGGCGATGGGCGTTGTGGACGAGGAGGACGTCGAGGGGGCGGGGTCGGTGGTGGTCGGTTCCGTGGCGACGGGGGCCGGGGTGGGCGGTCCGTCGGCCACGGTGCCGGGGCCGCCGCTGTCGCCGGGGCCCGTGGTCGGGGTCGGCGTGGCGGTGGGGCCGGTGACGGTCGGGGTCGGGGTGGGCGTGGGTGTGACCGGCGGGGTCGTCGTCGGCGTCGGGTTGGGCACGCTCGGGTTGGTGCCCGGACCCGTGGCGGTACCGGTCGGGGTCGGCGCGGTGGCCGTGGGTGTGCCCTGCCGGCCGGGGCTGGTGGTGGCACCGGGCGCGCTGGCGCCGGGCGCCGGAGCGGTGCCGGTGGCCTGCCCCGCGGTGGGCGTGGGCCCGGGAGAGACGCCCGCCACGCCGGAGGGCGGCGCCGACTCGGCCGGCAGCGGCGGGGTGTCGACCTTGCCGGCCGGCTTGCCCTCGTCCTGGCCCGGTACGGGCAGCCAGGCCGCGTTGGAGTTGCCGGACAGCAGGGTGGCGACGATGACGACGGCGTACGTCCCGCAGGCGAGGCCGACGGCTGTGCCGATCCGGCGGAAGCGGCGGCTGCGGCGGCCCGACTCGTCGACGAAGACGGGCCCGTCGGAGCCGTCCTGGGCGCCCGCGGGTCCGCCGCCCGGTCCGCCCCCCTTGGCCTGCCGCACGAGCAGGTCCTCCAACTGCTCACCTATGTTGTCGAGTTGGACGGTCACCTCGTGCGGATCATGCGCGGGCGGGGTCCCCCCGACAGCGCCCTCCTGGCCGGAACCCGACGCGTCGGACTCCTGCCACGGGTCACGGACGGCGGCCGTAGAACCGGCGATGTTCACACCCGCCACGGCCCCGCCGGGCGACGCGAGGACGTCGGCCCGGCCGGCCCGGCCGGTGTCCGGGACACGCCGGACGTCCCGGCCGAGATCTCTCGTCCCGTCCGCCACGGAGGCAGACCGGCCGTTCCCGCCCGGGATTCCGCTTCCGGGCTGGGCCGGGATCTTCGTTCCACTGGTCTCCGGGAACGCCTGGGTACCTCGCCCGGTGGGCGAAGGATCCTGCTCCGACGCGGCCTCGGGCCATTCCGGTTGGGCGTCTTCCCGCCACTTCTTCACGCGCACGCTATCCCCCCACGGGACGGTTCCAGGTGCGCTTTCGACTCGAGCACCCGTCGGCCGAACCGAGCCCCCACCCGGTCCGAGCGCCCCCTTTATCACACTGTGCTCAGGCCTCGAATGTAGCGCACATGGAGGTTCCGTGTTTGCCGCGTGGTCAATCGTGGACACTCATCAGGTCCACATCAGTGGCTGAAATCCATCCGTCCGCAGGTCGGCGCAGCCAAGCCTGTTCGACAGCGAGTTCGACAGCGGCCCGACGCAGCGCGTCGAAGCCGGGATGGACCAGCCCCTTCCGCCACACCAGTGACACCGGCGACAGGGGAATCGGATCTATGAGCGGACGCAGCACCCTCCCGGGCATGGCCGGAAAATCCACCACCGCGAGGATCGGGTCGCGCCTCTTTGCCATCATCCGCCAGAACTCCTCGTGCCCCACGGCCAGCGGAGCGGGCGGCGCGACCGATATGTCCCGCCCCTCGAAGAGGCGGTACGCAAGATCGGTCCACTCCGGTGTGCGCGGATTCCCGGCACCCGCGTACACCGCCTCCCCCGCCAGCGCGTCGAGCGGCACCGCCTCCAGCGCCGCCAGCGGGTGTTCCTCGGGCAGCGCGACGGCCATCGGTTCCAGGCGTACGAGCTGGTGGTCGAGGCCCGCCCGCAGCGCCGGGTCCAGCCCGGCGAACCGCCCGAAGGAGGCGTCCAGCCGGCCCGCGAGCAGCTCGCCCGCCGCCCCGGTCAGCCCACTCTCGTAGCGGGCCATCAGCTCGTGCTCGGGCGCGAGTTCACGGGCCCGGTGCAGCACCCGCCGACTGGTGCCGAGATCCGGGTGGTTCAGGTCCACCAGCAGGGGCCGGGCCTGCCCGAAGGCGGCGAGCAGCTCCTCCTGCGCCGCCAGGACCCGGCGCACGTACGGCACCAGCCGCTCGCCCTCGGCGGTCAGCGTCACCCGCCGGGTCGTCCGGACGAACAGCTCGACACCCAACTCCCGCTCCAGCCGCCGCACATCCCGGCTGAGCGCCTGCTGGGCGACGTAGAGCCGGGTGGCGGCGCGGGTGAAGTGCAGTTCCTCGGCGACGGCCAGGAAGGCGCGCAGGAGACGGGGGTCGAGTGGGTGACCGGTGGCGGGCATCCGGCGAAGTTACAACCCGGGTGCGTGAATCGGTACGGGAATTCACAACCGGGGTGCGTGAATGCGGGCCGAGCAGGTGTTGGACCCCTTGATCGCCCACGGGCGACCGTTGATCCATGCCGCATCCCACATCGCGCCCCACGTCCGGGACCCCCGGAAGACCTCCCCTGCTCACCGTCACCGCCGACACCCTCGTCGCCGTCGACTTCGGACCCCGCAGAACCCGCAGAACCCGTAGAACACGCGAGGCACGCACAGCCCGCGAACCCGGTCCGTACCGTCGCCTGTTCGCCCTCCCCGGCACCCGCGCCTTCACCGTCGGGAACCTGCTGGCCCGCCTCCCCATGGGCATGTTCAGCGTCAGCGCGGTCCTGATGATCGCCGGGACCCGGGGGTCGTACGCCCTCGCCGGTGCCGTCACCGCGACCGGCCTGGCGGCGACCGCGGTGGTCGCGCCGTGGACCGCGCGGCTCGTCGACCGGTACGGGCAGGCCCGGATCGCCGTGCCCGCCACGCTGCTCGCGGCGCTGGGCTCACTGGCGCTGGTGCTGTGCGTGCGGTCCGGGGCGCCCGCCTGGACGCTCTTCGTGTCGTACGCGGCCACCGCCACGACCCCCAACACCGGGGGCATGTCCCGCGCCCGCTGGGCCCATCTGCTGGCCGGGAAGCCGGAGTCCCTGCACACCGCGAACTCCTTCGAGCAGGCCGCGGACGAGCTCTGCTTCATGCTGGGCCCGGTGCTCGCGGCCCTGCTGTGCGGGACGCTCTTCCCGGAGGCGGGCACCCTCGTCGGCGTCGCGCTGCTCGTGAGCGGCATCCTGCTGTTCGCCGCCCAGCGTTCGACGGAACCGCCGGTGCGCGACCGGGCCCCCGCGAGGGCTCCCCTGCGCGCCCCCGGCATGCCCGCGCTGCTCGCGATCTGCTGCGCCATGGGGACGGTGTTCGGGGCGACGGAGATCGTCACGATCGCCTTCGCGGACGCGCAGGGACACCGTTCGACGGCCGGCGTGGTCCTCGCCCTCCAGGCGGCGGGCTCCTGCGCGGCGGGCCTGCTGTACGGGGCCGTGCGGCCGAGAGGGCCCGCCGAGCACCGCCTTCCGTGGTGCGTCGCCGCCATGACCGCGCTGCTGACCCTCCCGTTGCTCGCCGCCTTCCTGACCGGCTCCCTGCTCGTGCTGGCGGCCGCGCTGCTGGTCGCCGGGATGGCGACGGCCCCGACGATGATCACGGGCATGGCCCTGGTCCAGGAGCGCACCCCCGAGGGCCGCCTGAACGAGGGCATGACGCTCGCCGTCACCGGCCTGCTCGGCGGCATCGCCTGCGGGAGCGCCGTAGGAGGCTGGACGGTGGAGCACGTGTCGGCGACGGCCGGATACGGCGTGCCGGTCACGGCGGCCACGGTGGCACTCATCATCGCGCTCCGATGACGGCACTCCGGTGACCTCACTCCCGGCGACCGCGCTCCCGTGACCCCGCTCCGACAACCCCGCTCCGGCCGTTCGGCCCCTCGAATCGCTTCACCGATTCGCTCACCGATTCCTACGCGCCCCATTGACGCCTCCACAGGGGACACATACGTTCGCCCGTCGAAGCGCTTCGACGTCTGGCATCGAACCGATTCGACGATCGTTGCGCGACGCCCCGAGACCCATCCGGCTCCGACGTCATGGAGGCACGGAATGTTGACGGCACGAAGGCGTGTGACGGCCCTGGCCGCGGCGGCCCTGAGCGGCGCGCTGCTCCTGACCTCCTGCGGTGACTCGGACAGCGGGTCGTCCGAGGACGGCAAGACCCTGCGGCTCTGGCACTACGAGGCCCCCAACAGCGCGATGGGGCAGGCCTGGAACGAGGCGATCAAGGAGTTCAAGGCCAAGCACCCCGGTGTGAAGGTGGAGTTCGAGGCGAAGGGCTTCGAACAGATCCAGAAGACCGCCCCGATGGTCCTGAACTCCTCCGACGCGCCCGACGTGATGGAGTACAACAAGGGCAACGCGACGGCGGGCCTGCTGTCCAAGCAGGGCCTGCTGACGGACCTGACCTCCGAGGTGACGACCCGCGGCTGGGACAAGAAGCTGAGCGCGGGCGTCCGCACCACCAGCCAGTACGACGCCCAGGGCGTCATGGGCTCCGGCAAGTGGTACGGCGTGCCCAACTACGCCGAGTACACGATGGTCTTCTACAACAAGGACCTCTTCGCCAAGTACAAGATCCCCGAACCGAAGACGCTCGACGACCTGACGGCCGCGATGGACGTCTTCGTCCGCAACAAGATCACCCCGCTCGCCAACAGCGGCGCGGAGTACCCCGCCCACCAGTACCTCTACCAACTCGCCCTGTCGAAGGCCGACCGCTCCTGGGTCGACGCCTACCAGCTCTACAAGGGCAAGCCCGACTTCCACGACGCCGCCTGGAGCTACGGCGCCGAGACCTTCGCCGACTGGGTGCGCAAGGGATACATCGCCAAGGCCTCCACCAGCGCCAAGGCCGAGGACGCCGGCGTCTCCTTCATCCAGGGCAAGGCACCGATCTTCTTCTCCGGCAGCTGGTGGTACGGCCGCTTCGCCGACGAGGCGAAGTTCGACTGGGGCACCACCCTGTGGCCCGACTCCACCCTCACCCTGGGCTCCGGCGGCAACCTCTGGGTGGTCCCCAAGGGCGCCAAGAACAAGAAGCTCGCCTACGACTTCATCGACATCACCATGTCGAAGAAGATCCAGAACCTGCTCGGCGACAAGGGCGGCGTCCCGGTGGCGGCCGACGCCAGTGCCATCACCGACCCCAGGTCCAAGGAGCTGATCGCCAACTTCAACACCGTCTCCCAGCGCGACGGCCTGGCCTTCTACCCGGACTGGCCGGCCCCCGGCTACTACGACGTCCTGGTCTCCGAGACCCAGAAGCTGATGACGGGCGGCGAGAAGCCGGACGGCTATCTGGACGCCTTGCAGGAGGCGTACGACAAGGACGCGCCGAAGCCATGACGGTGACCGTCGAACGGGGTGCGCGGGCGGTCGGCAAGGGCACCGCCGCCCGGCCCCCGCGCCGCCCCCGCTCCTCCTACGCCCTGTTCCTGCTGCCGGGTGCCCTCGCCTTCCTGACCGTGATCGTCGTGCCGTTCCTGATGAACACGGGTGTGAGCTTCACGGACTGGCAGGGCGTGGGCTCCCCGGAGTGGACCGGGCTCGCCAACTACCGCGAGCTGATGGACGACTCCGAGTTCTGGGCGTCGTTCCGGCACAGCCTCTTCATGGTCGTCGCGATGGCCGCCGTACCGACGGCGATCGGGCTGGTGCTGGCCGCGGCCCTGTTCGACTACGTCGGCAGGCACTTCGGCAGCAAGGTCGCGGCCGTGCTCCGCGCCTGCTTCTACCTCCCCCAGGTGCTGCCCATCGCGGTCGCCGGCATCGTCTGGAGCTGGATCCTCGCCCCCGAGAACGGCTCCCTCAACGAGGTCCTGAAGGCCGTGGGGCTCTCCTCCTGGCAGCAGGACTGGCTCGGGGACCCGGACATCGCCCTGTACAGCGTGATGGGCGTGATGGTCTGGGTGCAGCTCGGCTTCCCGCTGGTCATCTTCATGGCCGGACTCCAGCGCGTCGACCCCCAGCTGCACGAGGCGGCCGAGCTGGACGGCGCCGGCTGGTGGCGCCGCTTCTGGCACATCACGCTGCCCCAGATCCGGCCGGAGATCTACGTCGTCCTCACCTGGTGCACGATCGCCGCGCTCAAGGTGTTCGGCGCGGTCTACGTCCTGACCAAGGGCGGGCCGGGCGGCGCCACCAACGTGCCCTCCTACTTCTCCTTCGCCACGTTCTTCGAGAAGACGCAGGTGGGTTACGGCGCCGCGATCTCCACCGTGCTCACCGTGATCATCCTCGCCCTCTCCCTGATCGGCCTCAAGCTCCAGACCCGTGCCGAGGACGCGGAGAGCCTGTCCGCGAGCCCCCGTCGTCCGCCCGCAGGACGGGCGCTGCGGCGTCCGGTGCGTGCGATCGCAAGGCGCCGGAGCGACCTCGATGGGGGTCCCCCCGCGCGAGCGCATTCGAGCGTGGGGGAGGAGCCACGTGGGCGTTCCGGCAACGCCGCGAGCGTGCGTGCCGGGCGTCGCAGCGCAGGCGGGGGCTCGCGGACAGGCTCTCAGGAAGGAGCCCGCGCATGACGACTGCCCTGCGCCGCTATCCGGTGCTGATCGCCCTGTGCATCGGCGCCCTCTTCATGGTCGTGCCGTTCGCGATCGTCGCCGTCAACGCGGTCAAGTCGCCGACGGAGTACGCCCAGAACGGGCCCCTGAGCCTCCCCGAGGGCCTCTACCTCGACGGGATCAAGGACTTCTGGGAGCGCGTCGACTTCGGCCAGAAGCTCGTCAACTCGGTGCTGATCAGTGGGGCGGTGGCCGTGCTCGCGGTCGTGCTGTCGGTGCTGAACGCGTACGCGATCGGCATCGGCCGGATCAAGGGCCGCACCTGGGTGCTCGCCTTCTTCGTGCTGGCGAACATGCTGCCGCAGGAGGCGCTGGTCTACCCGATCTACTACCTGAGCAAGGAGGCCGGTCTCTACGACACCAGGCTCAGCGTGATCATCGTGTTCACGGTGATCCAGGCCGCCTTCGGCACCTACCTGCTCTCCTCCGTACTGGGCCAGTTCCCGCGCGAGATCCTGGAGGCGGCCCGGATCGACGGGGCCGGCAAATGGCAGGTGCTGTGGCGGATCGTGGTCCCCGTCAGCCGCCCCACCCTCGGTGTGCTGCTGGTGTTCTTCTTCATCTGGACCTGGAACGAGTTCCTGCTTCCCCTGGTCATGCTGATCTCCAACGACAACCAGACGGTGTCGGTGGCCCTCGGCGTCCTCCAGGGCCAGCGTCTGATGGACGCCACGATGACCAACGCGGCCGCCCTGCTCGGCATCCTCCCCGCGATCGTCTTCTTCCTCGTGTTCCAGCGGACCCTCACCCGCGGCATCGCCGTGGGTGCAGTCAAGTAAGGATCCCCCCACATGAAGTTCTCCGACGGCTACTGGCTGCTGCGCGAGGGTGTCACCGCCGCCCATCCGGCCGCGGTCCACGAGGTCACCTCGGCGGACGGCCGGCTGGACGTCCTCGCGCCGACCCAGCCCATCCGCCGCCGCGGCGACCTGCTGAAGGGACCGGTCGTGACGATCAGCGCCCACGCCCCGATGCCCGACGTCATCGGCGTCACCTTCACCCACTTCGAGGGCGAGCAGTCCGCCGGCCCCGAGTTCGAGGTGCGCAAGGAGAACCACACCCCGCACACGGAGTACGACGAGGAGCACGCCACCCTCACCTCCGGCGCGCTGTCGGTGCGGGTGGCCCGCACCGGCTCCTGGCACGTCGACTTCCTCGCGGGCGGCCGGGTGCTGACCGGCAGCGGCCCCAAGGGCATGGGCATCATGCGGGACGCGACCGGCGCCCACTACCTGCGCGAACAGCTCGGCCTCGGCGTCGGCACCTCGGTGTACGGCCTCGGTGAACGCTTCGGCCCGCTGGTCAAGAACGGCCAGGTCGTCGACATCTGGAACGCCGACGGCGGCACCGCCACCGAACAGGCCTACAAGAACGTGCCGTTCTACCTCACCGACGCGGGCTACGGCGTCTTCGTCGACCACCCGGGCAAGGTCTCCTTCGAGGTCGGCTCGGAGACGGTCTCCCGGGTGCAGTTCAGCGCGGAGACCCAGGAACTGACGTACTACGTCGTCTACGGCCCGAGCCCCAAGGAGATCCTGCGCAAGTACACGGCCCTCACCGGCCGCCCGGCCCTGCCGCCGGCCTGGTCGTTCGGTCTGTGGCTGTCGACGTCGTTCACCACGTCGTACGACGAGGAGACGGTGACGTCGTTCATCGAGGGGATGCGGGAGCGCGAACTGCCGCTGTCCGTCTTCCACTTCGACTGCTTCTGGATGCGCGAGTTCAACTGGTGCGACTTCCAGTGGGACCCGCGGGTCTTCCCCGACCCGGAGGGCATGCTCGCCCGGCTGCACGCGCGGGACCTGAGGGTGAGCGTGTGGATCAACCCGTACATCGCCCAGAGGTCCCCCCTGTTCGCGGAGGGCAAGGCGCTCGGCCATCTGCTGAGGCGGCCGGACGGCAGCGTCTGGCAGTGGGACCTGTGGCAGCCCGGGATGGCGCTGGTCGACTTCACCAGCCCGGCGGCCCGCGACTGGTACGCGGCCAAGCTGGAGGCGCTGCTCGCGCAGGGCGTGGACTGCTTCAAGACCGACTTCGGCGAACGGGTGCCGGTGGACGTGGTGTGGTCCGACGGCTCCGACCCGGAGCGGATGCACAACTACTACACGTACCTCTACAACCGCACGGTCTTCGAGGTGCTGCGCAAGCACCGCGGTGAGCAGGAGGCGGTGGTCTTCGCCCGCTCGGCGACGGCCGGCAGCCAGCAGTTCCCGGTGCACTGGGGCGGCGACTGCGAGTCGACGTACGAGTCGATGGCCGAGTCGCTCCGGGGCGGGCTCTCCCTCGGCCTGTCCGGGTTCGGGTTCTGGAGCCACGACATCGGCGGCTTCGAGGGCACCCCGAGCCCGGCGCTCTTCAAGCGGTGGCTGGCCTTCGGCATGCTCTCCTCCCACAGCCGGCTGCACGGCAGCTCCTCCTACCGGGTCCCGTGGCTCTTCGACGAGGAATCGGTGGACGTGCTGCGGCACTTCACCCGGCTGAAGCTCAGCCTCATGCCCTATCTGTACGAGGCCGCGCGCACCGCCCGGGCCGAGGGCGTGCCGGTGATGCGGGCGATGGTGCTGGAGTTCCCGGACGACCCGGGGTGCGCGCATCTGGAGCGGCAGTACATGCTCGGTCCCGATCTGCTGGTCGCGCCCGTCTTCAGCGACGAGGGCGAGGTCTCCTACTACGTCCCCGAGGGCACCTGGACCCACTTCGTGACCGGCGAGACGGTCACCGGGCCGCGCTGGACCCGGGAGAAGCACGACTTCCTGAGCGCCCCGCTGCTGGTGCGGCCGGGCGCGGTGATCCCGGTGGGCGCGGTGGCCGACCGGCCCGACTACGACCACGCCGACGGGGTCGTCCTGCGGGCGTACAACCTCCGGCGGGGCGACCAGAGGACGGTCCGGGTCGGGGACGTGACCTTCACCGTCGTCCGCGAGGGCGATCTGCTGCGGGCCTCGTGCAGCCACCCGGCGGCGCCCTGGGGGCTGGCCGTGGGCGAGCGCGAGGTACGGGCGGAGGCCGGGACCGGTTTTCTGACGGTGGAGTGGGCCTGATGGTGAAGATCACGGACGTGGCACGGCACGCCGGGGTCTCCCCGAGCACCGTGTCCTACGCGCTCAGCGGCAAGCGGCCCATCTCCGAGGAGACCCGGCGCCGGGTGCACGAGGCCATCCACGAGCTCGGCTACCGTCCGCACGCGGGCGCCCGGGCCCTGGCCAGCAGCAGGTCCAATGTGCTGGCGCTGGTGATCCCGCTGCGGGCCGGCATCCACATACCGGTCGTCATGCAGTTCGCGGTGTCGGTCGTCACCACGGCCAGACGCTACGACCACGACGTCCTGCTCCTGACCCAGGAGGAGGGCGAGGAGGGCCTGCGCCGGGTGGCCGACACGGCCCTGGTCGACGCGCTGATCCTGATGGACGTCCAGCTGCACGACCCCCGGCTGCCCCTGCTGCGGACCCTGGAACGGCCCTCCGTGATGATCGGCTTCCCCGCCTCCTCCGAGGGCCTGACCTGCATCGACCTCGACTTCAAGGCGGCCGGCGAGCGGTGCGTGGAGCATCTGGCGGGGCTCGGTCACCGGGTGGTGGCACTGGTCGGGTCGCCACCGGAGGTGTACGTGCGGCAGACCGCGTTCGCCCAGCGCGTGGTACAGGGCTTCACGGCCGCCGCCGACCGCAACGGGCTCTCCTCCACGGTCCACCCCTGCGAGGCGACACCCGGCTCCGCCCGTGCCGTCGCCGAACGGCTGCTGCGTGAACAGCCCGCGCTGACCGGGGTCGTCGTCCACAACGAACCCCTGTTGGAACCGCTGATCGACGCCTTCGAGCAGCTCGGGCTGCGCGTGCCCGGCGACCTGTCCGTCACCGCCATCTGCCCCGACGAACTCGCCGAGTCCGTCCGCGTCCCGGTCACCTCCGTCGCCCTGCCCTCCGCCGAGATCGGCACCCGGGCCGTGGAGCTGCTGATCCGCAAACTCGGGGGCGGATCCACCGTGCCCGAGAAGACGCTGCTGCCGCCCCGGCTGACGGCACGGGCGAGCACGGGGCCCCGCGCCGCCCCCTGATGTCCGGCAACACCCGCGTGCAAGGCCCTACTTGAAGGAGCCGTGACATGAAAGGCAGAAAGAGACGTAGCGTGATCCTGCTGCTGGCGCCGGTCCTGATCGCGGGACTCGGCGCCACCGCACCCGCCCACGCCGAGGCCCCGCTCCCCTTCCGCGACCCCGCCCTGTCCGTCGACCGCCGCGTCGACGACCTGCTCGACCGCCTCACCCTCGACGAGAAGATCTCCCTGCTCCACCAGTACCAGCCCGCGATCCCCCGCCTGGGCATCCAGTCCTTCCGCACCGGCACCGAGGCCTTGCACGGTGTCGCCTGGCTCGGCGAGACCACCGTCTTCCCGCAGGCCGTCGGGCTGGCCTCGACCTGGGACCCGGACCTGATGGAGCGGGTCGGCTCGGCGGTCGGCGACGAGGCCCGCGGCTTCCAGCAGGAACGCCCGGCCGGCTGGGGCCTGAACCTGTGGGCGCCCGTGGTGAACCCGCTGCGCGACCCCCGCTGGGGCCGCAACGAGGAGGGCTACAGCGAGGACCCGCGGCTGACCGGTGCCCTGTCGACGGCCTACGGCGAGGGTCTGACCGGCGGCGACCCCGACCACCTCAAGACGGCCCCCACCCTCAAGCACTACCTCGCCAACAACAACGAGTGGCACCGCACCACCACCTCCTCCGACCTGCGCCCGCGCGTCGCCAAGGAGTACGACGAGGCGGCCTTCAAACCGGCGATCCAGGCGAACGCGGCGACCGGCGTGATGTCCTCCTACAACCTCGTCAACGGCCGCCCCGCGACGGTGAATCCGGACCTGAACGACGTCGTGCGGAAGTGGACCTCGTACGACCTGCTGAACGTCTCCGACGCCTTCGCCCCCGGCAACCTCCACGGCGACCAGAAGTACTTCCCGAGCGTGGTGGAGGGTGACGCGGCCGCGATGAAGGCCGGTCTCGACAGCTTCACGGACAACGACGCGAACTCGTCGGTGACGACCGGAGCGGTCAAGTCGGCTCTGCAGCAAGGCCTGTTGGAGGAGTCGGACGTCGACGAGGCCGCCGGGCACATCCTGTCCGTCCGGGTCCGGCTCGGCGAGTTCGACCCGGGCGGCGGCAGGTACGGCTCGATCGACAAGTCCGTCATCAACAGCCCGGCCCACCAGAAGCTGGCCCGCGAGGCCGCGACCGAGGGCGCGGTGCTGCTGAAGAACCAGGCGGGCGCGCTCCCGCTGAAGAAGTCCGCCAAGGACGTGGCCGTCGTCGGCCCGCTCGCCGACACCCTCTACACCGACTGGTACTCCGGCACCCTGCCCTACGCGGTCACCCCCGCCGACGGCATCGCGGCCAAGCTGGGCGTTCCGCAGGTGGCGCAGAGCGAGGGCGTCGACCGGATCGCGCTGAAGAACGCGGCGACCGGCACGTACGTCACGGCGGGCACGGACGCGGACGGCGAGCCGCTGAAGGAGACGTCGGCCTCGGACACCAGCGCCCAGTTCGACGTCTTCGACTGGGGCGGCGGCGTGGTGACCCTGCGCTCGGCCGCCAACGGCAAGTACGTGGGCTACAACTGGTCCTCGTTCGTCAACGACCAGGTGCAGCCGGGGGGCTGGTTCGCCCAGCAGCAGTTCAAGCTGGAGGCCCAGCCCGACGGCACCCACCTGCTCCGGTACGCCGGCTACGAGACCGAGGAGCCCTGGTGGTCGAACCCGGTCTACGTGGGCCCGACGGACGCGGACGGCACCCTGGGCCTGGTCGCGAAGGACAAGGCCGCCCGCTACACCAAGGACGTCGTCCGTGACGGCATCGCCGAGGCGGTCGCCGCGGTGAAGGGCAAGGACACCGCCGTCGTCGTGGTCGGCTCCAACCCGTCGATCAACGGCCGCGAGGCCCACGACCGCACCGACATGAGCCTCGCCCCCGCCCAGGAAGCCCTGGTCAAGGCAGTCCACCAGGCCAACCCGCACACGGTCGTGATCGTCGAGAACAGCTACCCCACCACCCTGGGCGCCCTCCAGCAGGAGGTCCCGGCCCTGCTCTGGACCTCCCACGCGGGCCAGGAGACCGGCAACGCGCTCGCCGACCTCCTCTACGGCGACGCCAACCCCTCCGGCCGCCTCACCCAGACCTGGTACCGCTCCGAGTCCGACCTCCCGTCGATCCTCGACTACGACATCATCAAGTCCGACCGCACCTACCAGTACTTCAAGGGCCGGCCCCTCTACCCCTTCGGCCACGGCCTGTCGTACACGACCTTCCGCTACGGCGACCTCAAGCGCGTGGGCGACGGCTACCAGGTGCGGGTCACCAACACGGGCAGCCGCGCGGGCGCCGAGGTCGTGCAGCTGTACGTCCATCAGCGCGTCTCCCGCGACAAGCAGCCCCTGAAGCAGCTGAAGGCGTTCGAGAAGGTCTCGCTCAAGCCGGGCGAGTCCAGGACGGTCCGGCTGCCGCTGACCGCCCGGGACCTGGCCCACTGGGACGTCACCCGCTCCCGCTGGGTGACCGAGAGCGGGACCTACGACGTCATGGCGGGCGCCTCGGCCACGGACCTGCGCGCCCGCACGGCGTGGACCGTACGCGGCGAGACGATCCCGCCCCGCGACCTGGCCCGCACCACCCGCGCCGAGAACTTCGACGACTACTCCGGTGTCCGGCTGGTCGACGAGTCCAAGGTGCGCGGGACGGCGGTGGGCACGTCCGCCGACGGCGGGTGGCTGAAGTTCGCGGACACCCGACTGGGCGGGGGCGCGGGTGAAGTGACGGCACGCCTCGCGGGCGCGCCCGGCACCCTGGAAGTCCGCCTGGGCTCACCGACGGGCCCGCTCGCCGGTACGGCCCGCTTCTCCGGCACGTCGTCGCCGTACACCTACGAGACGGTGACCGTCGGGCTCGCGGGGGTCGAGCGGGGGCGGGCGGACGTGTACCTGGTGCTGAGCGGGGGTGTGCGGCTCTCGACGTTCAGTATCCGCTGAACAGGCGCGTGGCGCAGGGCCGTCGGCACCGGCTGGCGGCAATGCGCCACGCGTCCGTCCTTCTCTTGCCGCGCCCCTTTGACATGTACGTATGGTGATCGCCGCATCCGGCCGACACCGAAGGAAGACCGCATCATGCGCAAGCCCCTGGCCGTCCTCGGCCTCGCCGCCTCGGCCCTCGCCGCCGGCGTCCTGACCGCCTCCCCGGCCGCCGCCGTCTCGGCGAGCACCACCTTCGACGTCGTCTACCCCGACGCGCGTCCGCAGCAGATGTACCACGTCGACAACGAGGCCAAGGTGGTCTCCGGGAAGATCACCGTCAAGTCGGTCGTGAGCTGGCAGATCATCGACGACCAGGTGGTGGACAACTCCACCCGCTTCACCAGCTTCAAGATCACCAACCGGCTGGAGTCCAGACCTGGCAAGGACAGCGCCGACGTCATCGAGGCATCGAAGACCTGCGACCTGACCCAGCTGGTCAACGCCAACTACTCGTGGTTCGTCATCGAGCCGCAGAACACCTGTGCCGCCCCGTCCACGACCTACGACGGCGAGGTCTGGTGGTCCTCCGACTCCACGGTCGTCTACGACATCGCCGGCGACGGCAAGGGCGCCACCACGGTCCAGCTCCTCGGCTCCCCGCTGGTCCACGGCTGAGCGCATGACAAAGGCCCCGCCGCTCGAAGCGACGGGGCCTTTGCCCACATGGGGTACCCATCGGTGTGGGTGAGTGGAGATGGCGGGAATCGAACCCGCGTCCAACGGTGCGGAATCAGGGCTTCTCCGTGTGCAGTTCGCTGCGATTTTCTCGGCCCCGGCGATCACGCGAACAAGTCGCCGACGGGCCCAGTCACTGTTTGATTTCCCATCGGGCCCCGTGACCGGGCTCGATGGTTTAGTCCCCTAAATTATGCCAGGGTCCGGGTCGGGAACATCCCCGGTCTGACACCCGTTAGGGCCTTCACTCACTGCTTATTAGGCAGCGAGGGCGAAGGCGCGGGAATCGCTCTTGGTATTGGCGATTATTGGTTGCGACATATGGTTTACGAGATCATTGCCGCTTCCTCGACACGCTTCCCCTGCTTCGACAGCCGCTGTCGAAACCGATCATCCCCATGTTGTTTTATCAATGAGCCCACCGACCTTGGCCGGTGTTGATGCCATCGTACGTGACCAACGCACGTCGATGCCACCGTATTCCCGGCGCCTCCTACTGGCCCCGCTGCCGCCGCTTCGCCGCCGCGATCGCGCGGTCCGACTCCCGCCGGTCCTGCTTCTCGCGGAGGGTCTGGCGCTTGTCGTACTCCTTCTTGCCGCGGGCGAGGGCGATCTCGGCCTTGGCCCGGCCGTCCTTGAAGTACAGGGCCAGCGGCACGATGGTGTGGCCGGTCTCCTGGGCCTTGGCCTCCAGCTTGTCGATCTCCTCGCGGTGCAGGAGCAGCTTGCGCTTGCGGCGCGCGGAGTGGTTGGTCCAGCTGCCCTGGTGGTACTCGGGGATGTGGGCGTTGTGCAGCCACGCCTCACCCCGGTCGATCTGGACGAAGCCGTCGGTCAGGGAGGTCCGGCCCTCGCGCAGCGACTTGACCTCGGTGCCCATGAGGACCAGGCCGGCCTCATAGGTGTCGATGATCGCGTAGTCGTGCCGGGCCTTCTTGTTCTGGGCGACGATCTTGCGCTTGCCGCCCTTCTCGCCGTCCCTGGACTTGGCGGCCGCCCCACCCTGCTTGGGCTGGGACTCCTTGGGTACGTACATTCCCTTGCTCATAGTGCCGTCCATTTTCGCACTACGCGGGGGGTGTACGGGAAGCGCATTAAAGAGGGAGGGGAGCGGGGCTCACTGCCCGAGGCCGCTCAGTACCGTCTCGGCCCGCTCCAGCACCTGCCGCTCGACCTCCAGGTCGGGCGTGATGCCCCGGCCGTCGACCCCGCGGCCGGACGGGGTGCGGTAGTGGCCGACGGTCAGCTCGGCGACGGAACCGTCGGGCAGCCGGCTCGGCATCTGGACCGAGCCCTTGCCGAAGGTGCGGGAGCCCACGACGACCGCGCGGCCGCGGTCCTGCAGGGCACCGGTCAGCAGCTCGGCCGCGCTCATCGTGCCGCCGTCGACGAGCGCGACCAGGGGTCTGGTGGTGTCGCCGCCGGGCTCGGCGTGCAGGGCGCGCTGGTCGCCCTCGACGTCGTAGGTGGCGACGAGGCCGCCGTCGAGGAAGGCGGAGGCGGTGGTGACGGCCTCGGTGACCAGGCCGCCGGAGTTCCCGCGCAGGTCGAGGATGATCCCGGCACCGGCCGGGGCCTGCCGTACCGCGGTGCGGACGGCGTCGCCGGAGCCCTTGGTGAAGGCGGAGATCCTGACGACGGTGATCCCGCCGTCGAGCGTGCGAACGGTGACCGAGTCGGTGGACAGCAGGGCCCGCCGTACGGTGAGCTGCCACGCGCGCGTGCCGCGTTCCAGTCCGAGCCGGACGGCCGTACCGGCGGCCGCGTCCGTGGCGTCACCGCGCAGTAAGGAGACCACGTCGGTGACCGGACGTCCGTCGACCTTCCTGCCGTCGACACTGCGCAGCCGGTCGCCCTCGCGGATCCCGGCGGCGGCCGCCGGCGACCCGGAACGCACCCTGGCGACCTCGATACGGCCGTCCCTCTCGCGCCGCGCCCACAGGCCGACGCCGGTGTACTGGCCGTCGAGGGCCTCCTCGAACTCCTCGTACTCCCCCTGGGAGTAGACGGCGCCCCACCGGTCCCCGCTGCGGCTGACCGCGCGTTCGGCGGCCTCCATGGGGGACGTGCCGGCGGCCATGGCCTCCTGGGCGGCCTGCGCCACGTCCTCGTGCGTGTTCACGGGGGCGGTGGGACGGCCGGGGTCAGCGGGCGTCTTCCGGCCGGGGCGGTCGGCCTCCGGGAAGGAACCGGTCGCCGCACCGGCCATCAGCACGCTCGCGAAGACCAATGTCAGGGCGGCCCCGCGGCGGATGCGGCGGGGCTGGCAGAACAGGTCTCGGCCTGACATGCCGGTGAGTCTAGGACAACGCGGAGGGCCGCACGGTCGGTTGACCGTACGGCCCTCTTGGCGTGCGTCACACCTTCAGGTACTTGCGCAGCGCGAAGAACGCCGCCAACGCGGGCATCAGCAGACTCGTCGCCAGGATGAGCGGCAGCTTCGTCAGGACGGCTTCCCAGCCGATGAAGTTGATGAGGTTCAGCTTCTCCTGGAGGGCGAGGCCGTGGTCGATGAGGAAGTATCTGGCGATCACCAGGAACCCGCAGGCGACCGTCCCGCCGATGAGACCGGCGACCGCGGCCTCCATGATGAACGGCGCCTGGATGTAGAAGCCCGAGGCGCCGACCAGCCGCATGATCCCGGTCTCGCGCCGACGGCTGAACGCCGAGACGCGCACGGTGTTGACGATCAGCATCAGCGCCACGACCAGCATCAGCGCCATCACCGCGCGCGCGGCCCAGTTCATGCCGTTCAGCAGCCCGAAGAGGTTGTCCAGGATGCCTTTCTGGTCCTGCACCGACTGCACACCGTCCCGCCCGTCGAAGGCGGTCGCGATGACCTGGTACTTCTCCGGGTCCTTCAGTTTGATGCGGTACGACTCCTGCATCTGGTCCGGCGTGAGGGAGGCCGCCAGCGGGGAGTCGCCGAACTGCTCCTTGTAGTGCTTGTACGCCGCGTCCTGCGACTCGTACGTCACCGTCTGGACGACGGACATCTTGTCCAGGTCGGACTTGATCTGCTGCTTCTGCTCGTCGGTGACCGCGCCCTTGGCGCAGTTCGGGTCCGACTCGGCGTCGCTCTTGTTGCAGAGGAAGACCGAGACGTTGACCTTGTCGTACCAGTAGCCCTTCATCGTGTTGACCTGGTCGCTCATCAGGAGCGACCCGCCGAACAGGGCGAGCGACAGGGCGACGGAGACGATCACCGCGAAGGTCATCGTCAGGTTGCGGCGGAGACCGACACCGATCTCGGAGAGTACGAACTGGGCGCGCATGGCGTCTGGTTAAGCCTTTCCGTGGAGCAGATCGGTCGTCAGTGCTGGTAGCCGTAGACGCCGCGTGCCTGGTCGCGGACGAGACGGCCCTTCTCCAGCTCGATGACGCGCTTGCGCATCTGGTCCACGATGTTCTGGTCGTGCGTCGCCATCAGCACGGTCGTGCCGGTCCGGTTGATCCGGTCCAGCAGCTTCATGATGCCGACGGAGGTCTGCGGGTCGAGGTTGCCGGTGGGCTCGTCGGCGATGAGCAGCTTCGGCCGGTTGACGAAGGCCCTCGCGATCGCCACCCGCTGCTGTTCACCACCGGAGAGCTCACCGGGCATCCGGTCCTCCTTGCCGCCCAGCCCGACGAGGTCGAGGACCTGGGGAACGGACTTGCGGATCTCGCCGCGCGACTTGCCGATGACCTCCTGCGCGAAGGCCACGTTCTCGGCGACCGTCTTGTTGGGCAGCAGCCGGAAGTCCTGGAAGACCGTCCCCAGCTGGCGCCGCATCTGCGGCACCTTCCAGTTGGTCAGGCGCGCGAGGTCCTTGCCCAGGACGTGCACCTGACCGTGGCTGGCCCGCTCCTCGCGAAGGACCAGCCGCAGGAAGGTGGACTTTCCGGAGCCGGAGGACCCGACGAGGAACACGAACTCGCCCTTCTCCACTTCCAGGGACACATCCCTGAGTGCGGGGCGGGTCTGCTTGGGGTAGACCTTGGATACGTTGTCGAATCGGATCACGGATGCACCACGGGTCGCCGGGGGTAGATGAGCGTGACCATACGCGAACCGGGTGTACCGGCGCAGGCACCGGTCGCGGTTGCGTGGAGCTTGTGCCCTTTTGTACAGCGCCTTCCGGGAGCGCACAGGCAGCCCCCGGAGGAACCTGGCACAGTAGGGGAGGGGGAACGTTCTGACTCCCGAGAGCGTTGACACACATGGAACCGGTGCTAGGAGGGCGAGGCGCATGACGTACGACCGGCTGGTGTGCGCGAACTGCGCGGCGCCCGTGAGCGAGGGCCGGTGCCCCGTGTGCCGCGCCAACCGCGAGCGGCTGCAGCAGGACAACCCCTTCGCCGGACTGAACCCCATGGCGCTGATCGTGCTGCTGGCGGTCCTGATCGCGGCCCTGGCGCTGCTGGCGCACCAGACCGCCTAGCGCGCGGTCCGCGAGGGCGTACGAGGCATACGAAGGGCCCGGAGCGAGGTCTCGCTCCGGGCCCTTCACCGTACGTCACGCATACGGTGGATCATCGGACGGCTACCGTCAGGCGACGGCGCCACCCCGGCCGCCCACCAGGCGCGGCAGGATGCGGAAGCCGATGCCACCGGCGATCATCGTGGCGGCACCGATCACCAGGAAGGTGGTCTGCGCGGCACCGGTCTCGGCGAGCTCGGCGCCGTTGCCCTGGGCCGACGTCTCGGACGAGGTGTCCGTGCCGGTGTCGGTGAGGGCCGAGGAGCCCTCCTCCTGGGCGGAGGTGCCGGAACCGCCGTCGGGGTCGGTGTTGCTGTTGCCGCCACCGGCGTTGCCGTTGCCGCCGCCGTTGCCGTTCCCATTGCCGTTCCCGTTGCCCGGGTCGGTCGGGTCCTCGGTGGGCTCGGTCGGCTCGTCAGTGGGGTCCGTCGGGTCGGTCGGGTCCTCGGTCACCGGCGGGGTGGTCGGCGGCTCCTCGGGGTCCGTCGGGTCCTCGGTGACCGGCGGGGTGGTCGGCGGCTCGTTGGGTTCGGTCGGGATGCCCGTACCCGGGTCGGTCGGGTCGGTCGGGTCGCCGTCGCCGAGGCCGGTGTCGACGTTCACGCCGACCCCGCTCTCGCCCACGCTCACACCGATCTCCAGCGCGGAAGCAGCGCCGGCAGCGGTCAGTGAGGCGCCGGCGGCGATCACGGCACCGGCGGCTATGCGCGCGATCCGGATCCGCGTCTTCTTCGTCATGTGGTTGCTACCCCCAGTAGCTCATCGTCAATGAGGCGGCGCTCGGGGGCCGTGATCGACGGGGGGAGACAACTGCGTTTCAGATCCCCCGGTTCACATGCGCCCCAGAGATACGCATGCCGAGCGTCACCCTTCCCATTTTTCAAAGCAACGTCAAGGCCATTGCGCGCGCAATGTCCAGCTTCGGGATCTTTGCCGGGAGATGGAGTGTGTGAGTGTGACGTAAAACCCAGACATCAGGCATAGAACCGGGCACGGAAAAGGCAACCGCCGCCCGGCGGGCGGCGGTTGCCTTGTCGACAAACTTACTTCTCCTGCTGCTTGCGCCAGCGAATGCCGGCCTCCAGGAATCCCTCGATCTCACCGTTGAAAACGGCCTCGGGGTTGCCGACCTCGAAATCGGTGCGCAGGTCCTTGACCATCTGGTACGGGTGCAGGACGTACGAACGCATCTGGTTGCCCCAGGAGTTGCCGCCGTCGCCCTTGAGCGCGTCCATCGCGGCCTGCTCCTCCTGGCGGCGCCGCTCCAGCAGCTTGGCCTGGAGCACGTTCATCGCGCTCGCCTTGTTCTGGATCTGCGAGCGCTCGTTCTGGCAGGAGACCACGATGCCGGTGGGGAGGTGGGTCAGCCGCACCGCGGAGTCGGTGGTGTTGACGCCCTGGCCACCGGGCCCGGACGACCGGTACACGTCCACCCGCAGCTCGGACTCGTCGATCTCGATGTGGTCGGTCTGCTCGACCACGGGGAGGATCTCGACGCCCGCGAAGGAGGTCTGCCGGCGTCCCTGGTTGTCGAACGGCGAGATGCGCACGAGCCGGTGCGTGCCCTGCTCGACGGAGAGCGTCCCGTAGGCGTACGGCGCCTGCACGGCGAAGGTGGTCGACTTGATGCCGGCCTCCTCGGCGTACGACGTCTCGTAGACCTCGGTCTTGTAGCCCTTCTGCTCCGCCCAGCGCAGGTACATCCGCTGGAGCTTCTCCGCGAAGTCGGCGGCGTCGACGCCACCGGCCTCGGCGCGGATGTTCACGAGCGCCTCGCGGGCGTCGTACTCACCGCTCAGCAGCGTCCGGACCTCCATCTCGTCCAGTGCCTTCTTGACGGCGGTGAGCTCGGACTCGGCCTCGGCGCGGGTGTCCGGGTCGTCCTCCTCCTCGGCCATCTCGAAGAGCACGGAGAGATCGTCGATCCTGCCGCGCAGCGCCTCCGCCTTCCTGACCTCGGCCTGGAGGTGGGACAGCTTGCTGGTGATCTTCTGCGCCTCGTCCGGGTTGTCCCACAGGGACGGCGCGGCCGCCTGCTCCTCGAGCACGGCGATGTCTGCCCTCAGCTTGTCGAGGTCCAGAACGGCCTCGATCGACTCCATGGTCGAGGAGAGGGACTTGAGCTCTTCGGATACATCGACGACTGCCACGCCTCCAGCCTAACGGCAACCGCAACGAAGCTCCGCCGAGCCTCATCCCCGGATCCCGTCCCTGGGGGCTCCGCCCCCAGACCCCCGATCGGCCCTGAAGGGGCCTCGTCCTCAAACGCCGGACGGGCTGAGATTGCCTGACCGGCGCTGAGAGGTGCGGGGAAGATCAGCCCCTCCGGCGTTTGAGGAGCGGGGGTCCGGGGGCCGGCCCCCGAAACGGGGTCGAAGGGGCGGAGCCCCTTCAGGATGGGACGGGTAGGGGCGGCGGGGGCGAGAACGTCCTGCGTCTGCCCCACCGGGGTCACGGCGACGACGGCGCCGAGTTCTTCGTGTCCTGGGGAGCACTCCCCCCGCCATCATCCCCGGCCGTGGCCGCCCAAGCCCCCATCCCAACCGCCGCGGCCAGCACCACCGCCCCAACTCCCAACACCACCCGCCGCCGCCGAGCGGCCGCCCGATTCCGCGCCGACCCCGGCCGCGGCGCCCCGGTGGCCCGCGGCGCCCGCGCAGTCCCCCGCGCACCCCCGGCCAACTCGTCCGGCGCCGGCACCCGCATCGACGTATGCGTGTCCCGGTTGGAGTCGGCCGGCTTCGCCCCCGGCACCAGCGGCACAGCCCCCCGCCGCACCCGCGAGGAGGCCACCGGCCCTGACGGCACGGCGGCCTCCCCCGCGTCCTCCTCCGCCTCGGTGTCCGGCTCGTCGACGTCCAGCGGAGGCATCCCGGCCAGCATCGGCAGCAGTTCCCGAAGTCGCGCCCCCAGCTCGGAGGCCCGCAGCCGCGAGGCCGGCGCCTTGGCGAGGCACTGCACGACGAGCTGCCAGAGCTCGTCGGGAATGCCGGGAAGCGGAACGACCGTCTCGGTGACATGCCGGCGCAACACCGCGCCCGGATGTCCGCCACCGAAGGGGGTGAAGCCCGCCAGCAGCTCGTACAGGACGGTCGCCAGCGCGTAGATGTCGACCGAGGCCCGCGGCGGCAGCCCCTCGACGATCTCCGGCGCCAGATAGTCCGGCGTCCCGATGATCTTCGTGGCGCGCGTCCGCTTCGGCGAGTCGATCAGCTTCGCCACACCGAAGTCGGTCAGCAGTGCCGGGTGCGCCCCGCCGGGGCCGAGCGGCCCCTGCATGTCCAGCAGCACGTTCTCCGGCTTGACGTCGCGGTGCACGACCCCGGCCGCGTGCGCGGCGGCCAGTCCGTCGGCGACGTCCGCGACGATCGCGACCGCCGCCTCGGGGGCGAGCCGCTTCTCGCGGTCGAGCCGGGTGCGCAGATCCGTCCCCCGGACGAGGTCCATGACGAGCGCGAGGTCGTTGCCGTCGACCACCAGGTCCCGTACGGAGACCACGTTCGGGTGCTCCAGGCCGAGCAGTGCCGTGCGCTCCTGCACGAAGCGGCCGACGAGTTCCTGGTCCGACGCGAGGTCCTCGCGCAGCAGCTTGACGGCGACGGGCCCTTCGGGCCCCTCGCCCAGCCACACCGTGCCGGCGCTGCCCCGCCCCAGGATCTGGTGTGCGGTGTACCGGCTGCCGATCTTCCGTGCCAAGGCTGCTCCTACAGACGCGTGTTGCGGTTAAAAGTACGCGTCGGAAGAGCCAACCTTCACCGCGGAGACGGAAATCACCCGCCAGGTGTCGACAAATCCCCAAGCTCGCCACGAGAAGTCACGGAAACCACGGGGAGCTACTGGGAGGAGGAGCTCCCGCCCAGCTTCTCGAACCATCCGGACACCGTGCTGAACCAGTCGCCGAGCTGGTCCCAGTAGCCCTTGCCCGTGCCGATCCAGTCCTGGAGCGGGCTCAGCTCCCACACCAGCCAGCTCGCGACGAACAGGATGACGATCGTGAACAGGCAGCCCTTGAGGCAGCCGAGCCCGGGGATCTTCATCGGGTTGGAGCTGCGCTGGCGCGGCTCGCGGGGCTCGCGCGCGGGCCGCCGCGGCTCCGGCTGGGGCGGCGGCGCGTACCGCTGCGGCTGCGGCTGCTGCCGGGGCTGCTGCTGCGGTGCGGCGTACTGCTGGGGCTGTTGCTGCTGCGGATGGCCGTAGCCCTGCTGGGGTCGCTGCGGCGGGCGCTGCGGGGGCCGCTGCTGCGGACGGGCCACCTGCCGCTGGGGGCGGCGGCGCAGCGGGTCCTCGTTCGGGTCGAGGTACTGGACCTGTGTCTGTTCGTTGCGGTCGCGGGCGGCGCGGAGCTGGTTCTGCCAGGGGTGCGGGTCCTCGGGACCCCCCTGGCCGCCCTGGCCGGGCTGCCCGGGCGGCACCGGCGGCATGACGGCGGTCGGGTCGGCGGCGCCGGCCGGGCCGCCGGTGTGCGGCATGACGGAGGTCGCGGCGTTCGGGTCGTAGGCGCCCGCGCCGTGCGGCAGCACCTGGGTCGGGTCGGCGGCGCCGGGGACGCCCGGGACGGCCGCCGGGGCCGGGTCGGGGGCGAGCAGGACGCCGACGCTCTCCGCGGCGGCGATCTGCGCGGAGTTCGCGTGCACACCGACGCCCTCGGCGACCGTACGCAGACCGCGCGCGAGGTTCTCGGCACTGGGCCGCTCGTTCGGGTTCTTGCGCAGGCAGCGCTCGATGACCGTCCAGAGCGGGTCGGGGACCGTGGAGGGGCGGCGCGGTTCGGCGCTCAGGTGCTGGTGCAGGACCTCCAGGGCGGAGCCGCCGGAGAACGGCGGACGGCCGGTGACCAGCTCGTAGAGCAGGATGCCGGCGCCGTAGATGTCGACGGCGGAGGTCTGCGGCTGGCCCTCGGCGGACTCGGGCGCGACGTACGCGGGCGTGCCCACGAACTCGTGGGTACGGGTCAGTCCGGGCGAATCCGCCAGACGGGCGATGCCGAAGTCGGTCAGCATCGGGTGCATCTGGCCGCCGTACTGCCTCAGCAGGACGTTGGCGGGCTTCAGGTCGCGGTGGACGACGCCGTCGGCATGGCTGGCGGCGAGCGCGTCGGCGATCTGCGCGGTCATCAGCGCGGCGCCGACCGGGCTGAACGGCCCGTTCTCACGCAGGTAGCGGTGCAGGTCGGGGCCCTCGACGAGGTCCATGACCAGGGCCAGCAGATCGCCCTCGACCACCAGGTCACGCACCCGCACGATGTTCGGGTGGGTCAGGCGGAGCAGGACGGAGCGCTCCCTGAGGAACCGCATGACGATGTCGGGGTCGCTCGCGAGCTCCTCCTTGAGGACCTTGATCGCGACGGTCTCCCCGGGCTGGCCCTGCACCGCCGCCTCGGCGCCGGCGGCCTCGCGCTGGCGGGCTCGCCAGACGGTCCCCGTGGCGCCGCGTCCGATCGGCTCCTCGAGGAAGTACTTGCTGCCTACCGGCCGCACGTCATGCACTCCCTGCTGCTTGCCTGCTGCATGCCTTGTGTCCGAGTGTTCCGATGTTCCGAGTATTCCGACCCACTGTAGTGCCGTCACGCGCGACGGCCCCTTGTCGCCTTTCTGTGCGTCTTACGTACCGGTTCCCGTCTCCGTTCGAAGGAAAGACGCTCGGCTCGGTCGGCTTGGTTGCCGCGGGCGGACGTGATCGATCTCAAGCGGTCACCAGTGCGCCACCGGTCAGGCACTTTTGCGGGCAGAGCCGACCAATCAAGATCATTTGATGCCGGGCGGCGGGCGCGTTGTCAGTGGCAGGTGCGAGGATGCCTCCAGTACTGGCCGATGTGCTCGTGGCGGTGGGGGAAGTCCGCGGTGGGGGACCGCGGGGTGGCTCCGTACCCGTTCGGGCGCCCGTGCGGAAGGGACCCCTGACGGCGATGCAGATCCGGCTGACCGTCATAGACCCGCTGGGCCCCCCTGATCCGGCGTCGGGCCGGGCCGCGAGCTGTGACGTGCTGGTCACCGCGCCCGCGGGCACCGCCCTGGCCGCGGTCGCCTCGGCGCTCGCCTCGGCGGTCTCCGGCGCGGGCACCTCGCGCGCGGGCGAGTCCGAACGCGGCGGCGGACAGGTCGTGTTCTACGCCGCCGAGGAGCGCCTCGACACCCAGCGCTGCACGCTCGGCGAGCCCCCGCTCATAGACGGCGCCGTGCTGTCCCTGGGCACCCCGGGCGAGCCCGAGGCCCATCCCGAGCTCGACGACGCCCCGACCCAGCTCCATGTGATCGCCGGGCCCGACGCGGGCGGGGTCCACCTCCTGCACGGCGGCCAGATCCACATCGGCCGCTCCGCCGACGCCGACGTCCCGCTCGACGACCCGGACGTCTCCCGTCTGCACTGCGCGGTCACCGTCGGCGCCGACGGCCGCGTCTCGGTCGCCGACCTCGACTCCACCAACGGCACCACGCTGGACGGCGTCCGCGTGGGCACCCGCCCGGTCCGCTTCACCCCGGGCGCGCTGCTCCGCATCGGCGAGTCGGCACTGCGCCTCGCGCCGACCGGCGGCCCGGGGGCCCGCGTGCACACGGCTCCCGACGGCGAGGGACACGTGCGCGTGGAGACGGCTCCGGAGGGCGAGAGCGGCGAGGCAGCGGGACCCACGCCCGACGGCTCCGCGCCGACGCCCTCGGCATCCACCACGGCCGGCGGACCGTCCGGCAAGACCCACCATGCCTACGGCACCGCGGGCTGGGGCACCTCCGCGGCCACCTCCGACGCCCAGGGCCACCGCCCCGCCGCAGCACCGCTCGTCGTCCCGGGCCAGGGCGGAGCCCCGCGCATCGAGGCACGGGGAGCACGGCCGGCCGTCCCCCGACAGGGTTCCGGCACCGGTCCCGGCGACAGCGGGACGACCCACGCCGGCCGATCCGGCGTGACCGGGACGACCGCCTCCCGACCCCCGACCCCCGGAAACCCCCCAGGGACGCGCGGGAACCTGCCCGGCGCGGGTACGTCCGACGCGCCGCCCTCAGCCGACGGCACCCCTCCGGCAACCGCCTTCCGGGGCCAGACGCCCTACAACTCCTCCCCCACCGCCCCACGCGGACGGCCCCACGGCGACCCCTCGGCGCCCCACTCCCGGGGCCAGAGGCCCGGCGACCCGTCCGGCACGGACCCGCGTGGACCGTCCTACGACGCCTCGTCGTCGAGCGGCCTCCGAGGCCAGGCGTCCGGCAGCCCCTCTCCGGCCGACCCGCGCGGAGGTGCCCACGGCGACCCCTCGGCCACCGACCCCCGGGGCCAGACCCACGGTGGTTCTTCGGCCACCGACCCACAGCGCCGACGGCCCGGCGGCCCGTCGGGCACGGACCCGCGCCGACCGTCCTACGATGCCTCCGCACCGAGCGGCCTCCGAGGCCAGGCGTCCGGCAGCCCCTCTCCGGCCGACCCGCGCGGAGGTGCCCACGGCGACCCCTCGGCCACCGACCCCCGGGGCCAGAGCCCCAACGGCCCGGCGACAGCCGCCCCGCGCGGTCAGACCCACGGCGACCCCTCGGCGCCCCACTCCCGGGGCCAGAGGCCCGGCGACCCGTCCGGCACGGACCCGCGTGGACCGTCCTACGGCGCCTCCTCGCCGACCGCCCCACACGGACGCGCCCCTGAGGGCTCGCCGACCGACAGCGCCGCAGGACGGCCCTCCGGCGGCCCCTCTTCCACCGCCCCGCGTGGCCAAGCCCCCGGCAACCCCGCTTCGGCCGACCCGCGCGGCAGGGCCCACGGCGACCCCACGGCTGCCCCTCGGGGACAGGCGCCCGGCGGCCCGGCGGGAGCGGACCCACGGGGCCAGGCCCCCGGTACCCCCTCGTCGGCCGACACCCGCGAACGGACCTACGGCGGCCCTTCGGCCACGGACCGACGGGGGCAGACTCAAGGCGACCCCTCGGCCACCACCCCCGGGGGACAGACCCACGGTGGCCCTTCAGCCACCGATCCACAGCACCGGGCCCCTGCCGGCCCCTCTTCCACCACCCCGCACGGCCAAGCCCTCGGCGACCCCGCGCAGCGGGATCCGCGTGGCCAGGGTCCGAGCGCGCCCTCCGGGAGGGACCCGCGCGACGCCGCGCGAGAGGCGGGGCGGGCGGACGGGGATGCGGTCTCGGCGGAGGGCAGCCGGCGCAAGGGCACCCCGCTGCGCGGGACCGACGTGCCGCAGGGTGTGCGGAAGCGCGGTGGGCTGTCGGCGTGGGCGCGGCGGCTGACCGGTGGGCGCGGGGAGCGGGAGCCGGCCGACGGCGGGACGTACGAGGAGACCGGGAGCAGCGCCCGTGACGAGGAGGCGACCGCACCCCCGGCCGCCCCGACCCAGGCGCCCGAGACCTGGCCGGACCCGGCGGCCCTGCTGCTGACGGCACTGGGCCCCGGACCGCGCCTGTGGGAACGCGCTCCGGGCCACAAGGAGGCGCTCACCGTCCGGCTGGGCACCGCCGACCGGGCCGCGCCCGACGGCTCGGGCCTGCTGCCGGCCGTCCCCGTGACCGCGGATCTCCGCGAGGCGGGCGCCCTGGGGCTCGCCGGACCGCGCGCGCGGCTCGCCGGGCTGGCCCGCGCGGTCGTCGCCCAGCTCACCGCGCTGCACTCCCCGGACGCCCTGGAAGTCGTGCTGATCAGCACCGACCGTTCCCGCTCGCTCCAGGAGCGCACCGCCGAGTGGTCCTGGCTCGGCTGGCTCCCCCATGTCCGCCCGGGCCACGGCCAGGACTGCCGCCTCCTGCTCGCCTACGACCGCGAGCAGGCCACGGCCCGCACCGACGAGCTCCTGCGCCGTCTGGAGGACCACCTGACGGACGCGGCAGGGGCGGCCGGACCCGCGCGGCAGACCCCGACCACCTCCCGCCCGCCGGCCCGACGCCCTTCCTGGGCCAGGGACGAGGACGCGGAGGACTTGACCGGAGGCTTCACAGGCCCGTACACCGTCGTCGTCGTGGACGGCGACCCCGGCGGCGCCGCCGTGCGGGAGGCGGTGGCGCGGCTGGCCCTGGAGGGCCCCCGGGCCGGGATCCATGTCGTGTGCCTCGCCGAGACCGCGCCCGCGTCCCCCGCGTCGCCGGTGACCGAGACGTACGAGGCGGCCTGCGCGGCGGTCCCACCGTTCCGGGAGTGCGGTGCCGTGGCGCTGCTCAGCGGAGACGTGGCGACCGCGCTGCGCCTGATGCGCGTGGCCCGCACCGGCACCGAGCACACCGGAGCAGCCGGGGCGGCCACCCCCGACACGCTCCGCTCCGGCCCCGTCGGCCACGGCACCGTCGCCGCCGTGGACGCCGTCTCGCTCGCCTGGGCCGAGCGGTTCGCGCGGGCACTGGCACCGCTGCGCGCCGAGGGCACCGCCGGTGAGCGGCACACGCGTGTGTCGGCGCCGCTGCCCCAGGCGGCCCGGCTGCTGGACGAGTTGGGGCTGGCCCGGGCCACCCCGGCGTCCCTGATGGCCCGTTGGGCGGACGCGGCCGACGACACCGAGTCGCTGGGCGGCCGGGCCTGGGCCGTGCTCGGCGCCGGACCGCGCGGCCCGGTCTGCGCGGACCTGGCGGCCGAGGGCCCGCACCTGCTGATCGAGGGGCCGTCGGGCAGCGGCCGTACGGAACTGCTGCGCGCCCTCGTCGCCTCGCTCGCCGCCGCCGAGCGTCCCGACCGGCTGAGCGTCGTGCTGATAGACGGCCGGGACAGCGTGGGCACGGACGGCGGCGGACACGGCGAGGGCCTGCGGGTCTGTACGGACGTACCGCATGTCACGACCCATCTCACCGCCAACGACCCGGTGCGCATGCGGGAGTTCGCCCAGTCCCTGAGCGCTGAGCTGAAGCGGCGCGCGGAGTTGCTGGGGCGGTCCGACTTCGCCGAGTGGCACACCGGCCGGGAGGTGTCGGGCCGCATGGTCACGCAACGGACCACGGCGGCGCGCGGCCACTCCACCGGCGAGGGCACCGGTGATCTCGACACCCCGCCCAGCTCCACGATCCGGCTGCGCCCCGCGGCGGCCCGCCGCCGGACGGAGACGGCACCGCCACTCCCCCGGCTGGTCGTGGTCGTGGACGATCTCGACGCCCTGGTCTCCCCCGCGCTGGGTTCCCCGGGCAGGCCCGCCGCGGGCTCGGTGATACGCGCGCTGGAGGCCGTGGCCCGTGACGGCGAGCGGCTCGGCGTGCACCTCGTCGCCGCGGCCACCGCCGGTGGCCGTACGGCCGAGTCGGAGCCCGCCAAGCGCGCCGCCCTGCGCGTCACGCTCGACGCCCCGACCCCCGGCCCGGACGAACCGGCCCCCGGCCGCGGTCGGCTGTCCTGGGCGGACGGCCGTACGACCCCCTTCCAGGGCGGCCGTGTCACGGGCCGCATCCCCCGCACCGCGACCCTGCGACCGACCGTCGTCCCCCTGGAGTGGGACCGGATGGGTGATCCTCCGGCCCGTCGCCCCGTACGGGAACTGGGCAACGGCCCCACCGACCTGGCCCTCCTGGCCAGCGCCCTGGAGCGCGCGGCGCGCGAGGTGTCGGCGGCGGAGGTACCTTCGCTGCTGTAGACACCACAGGAGTACCCCCGGGCACTCCCCAGCCACGGTCGGCTCCCCAGCCCACGTCCAGCACCACCAGCCCGTCCGGCGTTTGAGGACGAGGCCCCTTCAGGGCCGAAGCGGGGGCCTGGGGGCGGCAGCCCCCAGACTCGGCCACCAAGACACGCGGCACCTGGTCACAGGCGGATCACGATCCCGCCCTTGACAGCGAACGCGCCCTTGCCGACCACAACATCCCAGGCGTAGACCAGACCGCACGGGACAGCGCTCCAACGTTCGACGAGGCACGAAGAACGGGGTCGTGATGCGCAGCACGAGCAGCACATACCGGACACGCAGGTTCATCCCAGCCGTGGCCGTCCTCCTCGCGGGAGCCCTCTCGCTCACCGCGTGCGGCGGCGATGACGACAAGAGCAGTGACACCGGCGCGACCGGTGGTACCGAGACCGGCGCCACCGTCACCCTGCCCAAGCTGAACGGCAAGAGCCTGGAGGTCGCCGCCGTCTGGTCCGGCGCGGAGCAGGCCAACTTCAAGAAGGTCCTCGCGGAGTTCGAGAAGCGCACCGGCGCGAAGGTGACGTTCGTACCGGCGCAGGACCCGATCATCAACTTCCTCGGCTCGAAGATCGCGGGCGGCCAGCCACCGGACGTCGCGATGCTCCCGCAGCCCGGCGCCATCAAGCAGGCCGTCGACAAGAAGTGGGCCAAGCCGATCGGCACCGCGGCCAAGGCGGAGCTCGCCAAGAACTACTCGCAGGGCTGGCAGGACATCGGCAAGGTCGACGGCACGCAGTACGGCGTGTACTACAAGGCCGCCAACAAGTCGCTGATCTGGTACAACGCCAAGGTCTTCGAGAACGCGGGCGCCACCGAGCCGAAAACCTGGGACGAGCTGCTCACCACCGCCCAGACGGTGTACGACTCCGGTGTCACCCCGTTCTCCGTCGGCGGCGCCGAGGGCTGGACCCTGACCGACTGGTTCGAGAACATCTATCTCTCGCAGGCCGGCCCGGAGAAGTACGACCAGCTCGCCAAGCACGAGATCAAGTGGACGGACCCGTCCGTCAAGGACGCGCTCACCACCCTGGCCCAGGTCTGGGGCAAGAAGGACTACGTCGCCACCGGCGCGCTCCAGACGGACTTCCCGGCCTCGGTCACCCAGACCTTCAAGGGCGGTGACCAGCCCAAGGCGGCCATGGTCTACGAGGGCGACTTCGCGCAGGTCAACATCGGTACGGCCGGGGCGAAGGTGGGCACCGACGCGAAGGTGTTCCCGTTCCCGGCGGTGGGCGACACGGCCCCCGTGGTCTCCGGCGGCGACGCGGCCGTGATCCTGAAGGACTCCGAGGCGGCGCAGGCACTGGCCACCTTCCTGGCCTCCCCGGACGCGGCGACGATCCAGGCGAAGCTGGGCGGTTACCTCTCGCCGAACAAGAGCGTGGACATGTCGGCGTATCCCAACCCGGTGCAGCAGAAGATCGCCAAGGCGCTGATCGACTCGGGTGACGACTTCCGCTTCGACATGTCCGACCAGGCCCCGCAGGCCTTCGGCGGCACGCCCGGCAAGGGCGAGTGGAAGGCGCTCACGGACTTCCTGAACAACCCGAAGGACATCGCGGGCACCCAGCAGAAGCTGGAGGCGGACGCGGCGGCCGCCTACGGAGGCTGAGGGCATGACGTCCGCCACGGCGGCAGGGGGCCCACCGACCCCTGCCGCTCCCAAGTCGCGCAAGAGCGTGACCGGCACCCGCAAGAGCGTGGCAGTGCTGTTCCTGCTGCCCGCTCTCGTGCTGCTGGGCGCGCTCGTCGTCTACCCGATCGGGTACTCGCTGATCCGCAGCTTCTACAACCAGTCGGGCAGCGGCTTCGCCGGGTTCGACAACTACGAGGCGCTCTTCACGGACGAAGGGATCCGTACGGCGCTGAAGAACAACATCATCTGGGTGGTGTTCGCCCCGACGGTCGCCACCGCGCTCGGTCTGATCTTCGCGGTGCTGACCGAACGGGTGCGCTGGGGCACGGCGTTCAAGCTCGTCGTCTTCATGCCGATGGCGATCTCGATGCTGGCGGCGGGCATCATCTTCCGGCTGGTCTACGACCAGGACCCGGACAAGGGGTTCGCGAACGCGGTGTGGGTGGGCATCCACGACACCTTCGCCGAGTCGTCCGCGTTCCCGAAGGCCCACCCGGGCCGCGAGTCGCCGCTGGTGGCGCAGAGCGGCGGGTTCATCACCAAGGAGCCCGTGCGCACGGGCGAGGCCGTCGCCCTGCCCCTGGTGGGGGTCGCCCCCGACCAGATGCCGGACAGCGCGAAGGCCGCCGCGGCCCCGCAGGCCGACCCGGGGAAGATCACCGGTACGACCTGGCAGGACTTCACCCGCGGCAAGGGCGTCGGCACGCTCGGCGGCGTCGACGCGTCCGAGTTCGGCTACCCCGGGATGAAGATCGAGGCGGTCAAGGACGGCAAGGTCGTCGCGTCGACGAAGGCCGCCGACGACGGCACCTTCACGCTGCCCGCCTCCGCCGACGGCGCCCAACTCCGGTTGCCCGCGAGCAACTTCAAGGAGCCGTACAACGGCCTGGACTGGCTCGGCCCGTCCCTGGTCACCCCGGCCATCATCGGCTCGTACGTCTGGATGTGGGCCGGTTTCGCGATGGTGCTGATCGCGGCCGGACTCGCGGGCATTCCACGCGAGCTCCTGGAGGCGGCCCGCGTCGACGGCGCGACCGAGTGGCAGGTGTTCCGGCGCGTCACGGTGCCCCTGCTCGCGCCGGTCCTCGCGGTCGTCATCGTGACCCTGATGATCAACGTCCTGAAGATCTTCGACCTGGTCTTCATCATCGCCCCGGGCTCCTCGCAGGACGACGCCAACGTCCTCGCCCTGGAGCTGTACCGCAAGGGCTTCTCGGAGGACCAGCCGGGCATCGCGAGCGCCATCTCGGTGTTCCTGCTCCTGCTCGTCATCCCCGTCATGTGGTTCAACATCCGCAGGCTCAGGCGGGAGGTGCGGCGATGACAGCGGACGCCGGAAGTCTCACCAAGGCGGCACCGCCGGACACCACCGAGGTGAGGGCGAAGCGGTCGGTCGGCGCGCGGCTGGCGGAAGCCGTCAGCGGGGGCGCGGTCCGGATCTTCCTCATCGTCGTCGGCCTGTTCTGGCTGGTCCCGACGATCGGTCTGCTGATCTCGTCGCTGCGCCCGCCGCAGGAGATGACGGCGAGCGGCTGGTGGGAGGTCTTCAGCAAGCCGTCCCAACTCACCCTGGAGAGCTACGACAAGCTCCTCCAGAACAGCGACATCACCAACTCGCTGGTCAACACCGTGCTGATCACGGTCCCGGCGACGGTCCTCGTCGTCGTCATCGGCGCGCTCGCGGGCTACGCGTTCGCGTGGATGGAGTTCCCGGGCCGTGACTGGTGGTTCCTGGGCGTGGTCGGCCTGCTGGTGGTGCCGGTGCAGGTGGCGCTGATCCCGGTCGCCGAACTCTTCGGCAAGATCGGCCTGTTCGGCTCCATCCTGGGCGTGGTGCTGTTCCACACCGGCTTCGGTCTGCCCTTCGCGGTGTTCCTGCTGCGGAACTTCTTCGCCGAGATCCCCAAGGAGCTGCTGGAGGCGGCCCGGCTGGACGGCGCCGGTGAACTGCGCCTGTTCGCGCGGGTCGTGATGCCGCTCGGCGGGCCCGCGATCGCGAGCCTGGGCATCTTCCAGTTCCTGTGGGTGTGGAACGACATGCTGATCGCGCTGGTGTTCTCCAACGCCGACAGCCAGCCGATCACGGTCGCGCTCCAGACCCAGATGCGGGCCTTCGCCGACAACGTCGACGTCCTGGCCCCCGGCGCCTTCATCTCCATGGTGATCCCGCTGGCCGTGTTCTTCGCGTTCCAGCGGCAGTTCGTCTCCGGGGTGATGGCGGGCGCGGTCAAGTAGCCCGTACGACAAGAGGATCGACGAAGGGGCGGACCGTCACCGGTCCGCCCTTTCCCGTTCACCGACAATCCCCCGTATGCCGTACGGAGCGTAACCAGGTGGCCTCATCGGGCGTTCCCGGGCAGAACGCCCGCGACGACCCTTGGATGTCCCTTGCCCAGGTTCAGTGTCATCGTCCCCGCGTACCAGGTTCAGGCGTACCTGCACGAGTGCCTGGAATCGGTGCTGTCCCAGTCGTATCCGGATCTGGAGCTGATCGCGGTCGACGACCGTTCGCCGGACGCCTGCGACGTGATCATCGACGAGTTCGCGGCTCGCGACCCACGTGTGAAGGCCGTCCATCTGTCCGAGAACCAGGGGCCGGGCCGGGCGCGCAACGCCGGCACGGACGTGGCGACGGGTGACTACCTGCTGTTCCTGGACGGCGACGACACCCTCACCCCGCACGCGCTGCGGTCGATCGCGGACCGGCTGAAGGAGACGGGCGAGCCGGACGTCCTGGTCCACGACTACGCGCGCGCCCACTGGAACGGCGAGACCGTCCGCAACCGGGCCGCCGTCCAGCTCACCGAGCAGGGCCCGGCCCCCTTCCGCCTGGAGGACCGCCCCGGCCTGCTGCACCTGCTCCCGGTGGCCTGGAACAAGGTCTACCGCCGGGAGTACGTCGAGCACGGCGGCTTCGCGTTCCCGTCCGGGCTCTACGAGGACGTCCCGTGGACGTACCCGGTCCTGATGGGCGCCGAGTCGATCGCCACGCTCGACCGGGTGTGCGTGCACCAGCGGCAACGCCGACAGCCCCGCCGGCCCCTGCAGCCACGGCAGAGCGCCGCCCCCACCACCCCCGGCCGCGACCACTTCGACGTCTTCGAACAGTACGACCGGGTCTTCGCCCACCTCGACGCGCACCCCGAACTCGCCTCCTGGCGCCCGGTGTTGTTCCGCCGCATGGTCGACCACCTGGCCACGGTGTTCGCGGACCGCGACCGGCTGCCGCGCGCGTGCCGGGCCGAGTTCCTGCGCACCGCCCGCACCCACTGCCGCCGCTACCGCACCCCGGGCCACCCCGTCCCGGTGAGCTCGCGCCTGAGGCACACCCTGGTCCGGCTGGGCATGCACCGCACCTTCCGCACGCTGCAGGGCGCCGCGACGCTGCGCCGCCGCACCGGCGGGGCCGCCGCGGATCTGCTGAGGGTGCTGCGGTCCGTCGCCCTGCGCGCGCACTACCGTGTCCAGCTCCGGCTGCCGGTGCGCGCCGACCGGGCGGTGTTCGCCGCGTACGGCGGCCTCGGGCACGGCTGCAACCCCGGCGCCCTGGAGACCGCGTTCCGCACCTTCGCGCCGCACATCCGCACGGCGTGGATCGCCCGCCCCGAGCACCACCACACGATCCCGACGGCCACCCGCCGCCTCACCCCGGGCACGGCCGCGTACTGGACGGCGCTGGCCCGCTCCAAGTACCTGGTGACCGACGCCGACTTCGGCCCCCGGCAGGTCAAGCGGCCCGGCCAGATCGTCGTCCAGACGCAGCGCGGCACCCCGCTCAAGCACATGGGCCTCGACCTCCGGGAGCGCCCGGCCGCCGCCCGGGAGACGGACTTCGACCTGATGCTGCGCTCGGTGGACACCTGGGACCACGTCCTGTCCGCCAACCGCCACTCCGCCCTGACCTGGGAGCGCGTCTTCCCCGGCGCCTACCGCTCGCTCTGCCACGGCCAGCCCCGCACCGACGTCTTCCAGCAGGCCACCTCGGCGGACGTGGCCCGGCTGCGCGAGTCCCTCGGCATCCCCGAGGGCTCGGTGGCGATCCTGTACGCGCCCACGCATCGCGACTACCGCCGCGCCCAGCCGCCCGGCCTCGACCTGGAGCGGGTCCTGCGCCGCCTCGGCCCCCGTTTCGTCGTCCTGGCCCGCGCCCACCCCGTCCACGGCACGCCCCTGGCCCGGGGTTCGGCGCGGGTCGTCGACGTCACCGGCCACCCGAGCGTCGAGCAGCTCTGCCTGGCCTCGGACGCCCTGGTCACCGACTACTCGTCCCTCATGTTCGACTACGCCAACCTGGACCGCCCGATCGTGATCCACGCCGAGGACCGCGAGGCGTACGAGGCGGCCCGGGGCACCTACTTCGACCTGCGGTCCTTCCCGCCGGGCGCGGTCGCGCGCACCGAGGACGAGCTGATCGACATCTTCGCCACCGGCCACTGGCGCGGCTCGCGCTCGGCCCAGCTGCGCGCCGCGTTCCGGACGCGCTTCTGCCCGTACGACGACGGCCGCGCCGCCGAGCGGGTCGTACGCCAGGTGGTGCTGGGCGAGGATGAGTCGGCGCTGCCGCCGGTGATCCCGCCGGCCGAGCGCCACCCGGTGCCCTCCGCCGCCGCGTCCCTCCCGCACTCCCCGCAGCCCACCGAGCTGTCGACGGCCGGCGATCGCGCCTTCCCCGAGGACGCCTTCGTCGACGGCGCCTTCACGGCGGGCACCTTCACCGACCGAGCCTGACCGCATCTGACCGCGCCCGACCGCGCCCGACCGCCGATCCCGCACCGGGGAGTCCGTCATGCCCTCCAGTCCCTCGCGGCCCACTCCGACCCGGCCCCACACCTGGCGTCCGGCGGGACGGCCCGGCCGCCGCGGTGTCTGACGCCCTCCCCGGGACCACCGACAGCCTGGGACCACCGACAGAAAGAGCAGAATGCCCCGCTTCAGCATCATCGTGCCGTCCCATGGGGTCGTGGGGCGGCTGTCCCTGGCGCTGGACTCGGTCCTCGCCCAGTCCTTCGGCGACTTCGAGCTGATCCCGGTCTGCGACGGCCCTCGGTCCCCGGCCGCGGACGTCGTCGCCGGGTACGTCCGCCGGGACTCCCGGGTGGCCCCGGTGCACTCGCCGCCGTCGGCGGGACCGGCCGGGGCGCGGAACACCGGGATGCGGGCGGCGACCGGGGCGTATCTGCTGTTCCTCGACGGTGACGACGTCCTCGTGCCGGGAGCGCTGGCGGAGCTGGCCGCGCGGCTGGAGACGACCGGGGGCGTCGACGTGCTGCACTTCGAGCACGAGCGGACCCCGTGGTGGGAGGGCGAGCCCACCAACCCGGCCGCGCAGGTCCTCGCGAGGACACCGAAGGGCGCGTTCTCGCCCGAGGAGGCCCCGCACCTGACCGGCGTCCGGCTGCCCGCCTGGAGCGCCGCCTACCGTCGGGCGTTCGTCGCCGAGCACCGGCTCGCCTTCCCCGACGGCCACTTCACGGACATCGGCTTCGCCGGCCTGAGCGCGCTGCGCGCCGAGCGGGTCGCGGTGCTGCGCTCGGTCGTCGTACGGCATCTGGTGCGCCGGCAGGGCAGCCGGCTGAACCTGCCGGGCGAGCACCACGTCGAACTCCTCGACCAGGCGGAGGCGTTGCTGACGCGGGCCGTGGAGGAGGGGCTGTCCGGGGAGCGGTACAAGGAACTGTTCGAGCAGCTCTTCGCGGCGGTCCTGAAGACGGCCGCGCATCCGCGCCGGCTGCCCTCGCGGCGCCGCGCCTTCTTCCGCCGGGCGAGCCGCCTGTACCGCCTCCACCGTCCGGCCGGGTACCGGGTGCCGGGCGGCAGCCCGGGTGTTCAGCACCGGCTGCTCGCGTCCGGGGCGTACACCGCCTTCCGGGTACTGCGCGGCGCCAACCAGCGGGCGGCGAGGGCGATCGCGGCCGTCCCCCGCCCCCGCGGCCTGCGCACCCGCCTCCTCTACCGCCTGCACCTGAGCCGCCCGCTGGATCCGAACCTCGCCGTGTACTGCGCGTACTGGGGCCGCGGCTACGCCTGCAACCCGGCCGCGATCCACGCCAAGGCCCGCGAACTGGCCCCGCACATCCGCTCGGTGTTCCTGGTCGAGCCGGGCCAGGCGCACGCCGTGCCCGAGGGCGTCGAGTACGCCGTGATCGGCAGCCGCCGCTCCTGGGAGGTCCTGGCGCGCGCCACGTACCTGATCAACAACGCCAACTTCGCGGAGGGCGTGGTCAAGCGCCGCGGCAGCGTGCACCTGCAGACCCAGCACGGCACCCCGCTGAAGAAGATGGGCGTCGACCAGTCGACGTACCCCGTGGTGGCCGCCGCGACCGGCAGCTTCGCCAAGCTGCTGGGACGCGTGGACCGCTGGGACTACAACCTCTCCTCCAACCGCCACTCCACGGAGATGTGGGAGCGCGCCTTCCCCGGCTCGTACGAGCAGGTGGAGTACGGCTATCCGCGCAACGACGTCTTCTGCACGGCGACCGCCGAGGACGTGGCCCGCGTCCGGCGCGAGCTGGGCGTCCCCGAGGGCAGCACGGCCGTGCTGTACGCCCCCACCCACCGCGACCACCACACCGGCTTCGAGACCGCCCTGGACCTGGAGGCGTTCTGCGAGGAGGCCGGCGAGGACGTGGTCGTGCTGCTGCGCGCCCACTACTTCTACGACCGCGGCCTGTCCCGGGCCACCGGCCGGATCATCGACGTCACCGCGCACCGCTCCTCGGAGGACGTCTGCCTGGCCGCCGACGCGCTGATCACGGACTACTCCTCGATCATGTTCGACTACGCCAACCTCGACCGCCCGATCGTCGTGTACGCCGACGACTGGGAGGTCTACCGGGAGACCCGGGGCGTCTACTTCGACCTGCTCGCGGCACCGCCGGGACCGGTGGCCCGCACACCGGAGGAGCTGGCGCGGGTCTTCCGCGACGGCTCCTACCGGGGCCCGGAGTCGGCGGCCGCGCGGGCCGCGTTCCGCACCCGGTTCTGCGAGTTCGACGACGGGCGGGCCGCCGAGCGGGTCGTGCGGCGGGTGCTGCTGGGCGAGCCGCCCGAGGCGATCCCGCCGGTGATCCCCCTCGCCGAGCGTGTGCCCGCCCCCGCCGCGACGACCCTCGTAAGGAGCTGACGTGCCCCGCTTCAGCATCATCGTGCCCGTCTTCAGGGTGCAGGGCTTCCTGCGCGAGTGCCTCGACTCGGTCCTGGAGCAGTCCTACCGGGACATCGAGGTCATCGCCGTGGACGACTGCTCGCCGGACGCCTGCGGCGCGATCCTCGACGAGTACGCGGCGCGCGACGAGCGGGTGCGGGTGCTGCACCTGCCGGAGAACGTCGGTCTCGGCCGCGCCCGCAACGCCGGGATGCCGCACGCCACGGGCGACTTCCTGTTCTTCCTCGACAGCGACGACACCCTCACCCCGGGCGCCCTGCGCGCGATGGCCGACCGGCTGGCCGAGACCTCCGACCCGGACGTGCTGGTCTTCGACTACGCCCGCACCTACTGGTGGGGCGGCACCCGCCGCAACGTCCTCGCCCACCTGCTCGCCCAGGCCGCCGAGGGCACCTTCACGGCCGCCGAACGCCCCGAGATCCTCGACCTGCTGATGGTGGTGTGGAACAAGGTCTACCGCCGTGACTTCGTCGAGCGCGAGGGCTTCACCTTCCCGCCGGGCTACTACGAGGACACGCCCTGGACGTTCCCGGTCATGCTCAGCGCGGAGCGGATCGCCACGCTCGACCGGATCTGCCTGAACTACCGCCAGCGCCGGCAGGGCAACATCCTGACCACCACCAGCCGCAGGCACTTCGACATCCACGACCAGTACGAGCGGGTCTTCGCGTTCCTCGACTCCCGCCCCGCGCTCGCGAGCTGGCGCCCGTACCTGCACGCCAAGATGGGCGAACACTGCCTGGACATCCTCTCCAAGCCGGACCGGCTGCCCCCGTCCGACAAGGCCGAGTTCTTCCGCCGTACGGCCGAGCTGTTCCGCGGGCACAGGCCGGACGGTGCCGTCGTCCCGCCCGAACTGCGGGTGCTGGAGGGCGGTTACGCGGCGTACCGGGTCAAGCGGCAGGCGGGGCGGGCCGGCCGGGAGCTCGCGCGGCGCGCCCGGCAGGCACGCGGGGCGGCCGCGGTACGGGCGGCGCGCGCGGGGTCCGTCCTGGCGGCCCACCGCCCGCTGGACCCGGACCTCGTCCTGTACGCGGCCTCCTCCCACCGGGGCGTCCTCGGCGACCCGGCCGCGATCCACCGCAAGGCGCGGGAGATCGCGCCGCACCTGCGCGGGGTGTGGGTGGTGCGGGACGAGGAGGAGGCGGCCACGGCGGGGCTGCTGCCGCCGGACGTCGAGCACGTGCTCCTGGACTCGCCGCGCCACCGCCGGCTGGCCGCGCGGGCCATGTACTTCGTCAACGACGTCAACTGGCCCGGCGATCTGCCCAAGCGCCCGGGCAGCGTCCACATCCACACCCACCAGGGCACCCCACTCGCGTACCTGGGCGCCGACCTGCTGGACAAGCCCGGTGCCCGGCTCGGCCTCGACGTGCCGCGGCTGCTGCGGCGCGCCGACCGCTGGGACTACAGCCTGGTCGCCAACCGGCACTCCGAGCTGGTGTGGGAGCGGGCGTACCCCTGCCACTTCACCTCGGTGCGCACGGGCAGCCCGCGCAACGACGTCCTGGTCGACGGGGAGCGTGCGGGCGGGACCTCCGAGGGCGGGGCCACGTTCCGGCTGCGGCACGGCATCCCGGCCGGCCACCGGGTCGTGCTGTACGCGCCGGCCCGCCGCGACTACCGCCGGGGCGGCCATGTCGACCGGTTCGACCCGGCCCGGTTCGCCGAGGACCTGGGCGCGGGCCACACCCTCGTCGTCCGGCTCCACCCCGGCCTCGCCGCCGGTCCCGCGCGCGGGCTGGGCCTGGCCGAGCTGCACCGGCGCGGGGTCCTGGTCGACGCGACCGACGAACCGCACGTCGAGGACGTGCTGCTCGCCGCCGACGTGCTGGTCACCGACTACTCCTCCCTGATGTTCGACTACGCCCTGCTGAACCGGCCGATCGTCGTCCACGCCGACGACTGGGGCGCCTACGCGGCGAGCCGGGGCGTCTACCTCGACCTCACCGCCGAGCCCCCGGGCCATGTCTCGCGCTCGTACCGGGAACTGGCCTGGCTGTTCGCCTCCGGGACCTGGCGGGACGAGGAGTCGGCACGCCTGCGGTCCGCCTTCCGGGACCGGTTCTGCGAGTACGACGACGGCCACGCCGCCGAACGCGTCGTACGGACGCTGCTGCTCGGCGAGGACGGTTGGGTGCCCGGGCCCTCGCCGGCGGAGGAGTCCCCGGCGGTGCCCGCCGCCGCCGACCGTGACCTGCTGACCTCCTCGTCGTGAGGCCGCGCACCTGGGTGCTGGTCCTGGCCGCGGTGTTCGCCGTGCTCCAGCTCGCGAACGTCACCGGCCGGGACACCCCCGACACCAAGAACTACCTGTCGTACGCCCTGAGTCTGCGCGGTGAGGGCAAGCGGGAGGCGGCCGCCGCCACCATCGACTACGCCTGCGCGGGCCGGGCGTCGATCGCGCGCCGCAACCAGAGCGTCGACGTGATCCGCTTCCACGCCCCGAGCCCCACCCGACGGGTCGAGGAGTCGTGCAGGGCGGCGGAGTGGCGGGGTGTGGAGGCGCGGCTGCGGGCCGGGCAGACCGGCGGGCACACCGTGCCGTTCATGCCGGAGCGGTTCATGCGGATCTTCGAGGTGCGGCCCGGGTATCCGGCGTTCCTGGTGCCGTTCCTGACCGCGTTCGGGATGACGTGGGGCGTGTGGGCCGCCGGGGTCGTGATCACGGTCGCGGGCGGGGTCCTGGTGTACCTGATCCTGCGCACGCTGTCCGTGCCGGTGCCGTTCGCGCTGACCGGCCAGGCGCTGTACTACGTGCTGCCGTGCGGGACGACCGCCATGCGGCCGATGACGGAGGGGCTGCTGCTGGCGGCGACACTGGTCGCGGTGTGGGGCTGCGCGCTGGTCCTGCACGCGCACCGGCCGCGGTCCGGGCTCGCGCTGATCGGCGGCTCGCTGCTGGCGCTGTTCTCGGTCAAGCACTCGCAGGCGCTGTTCCTCGGCCTGTGCCTGGCGGGGGCGGGTGCCGTGCTGCTCGCCCGGCGGCGGGGCGGGCGCGGGGTGGGGGCGATCGTCGCGGTGGGCCTGGCCGGTGCGCTCGGGACGGTGCTGCTGGCCCGTGCCCTGCGCTACCCGTCGGAGTCGGAGAGCCTCCAGGACCTGCTGACCGCGCACTTCACCCGTCCCGACCGGACGCGTCCCTGGCGGGAGTTCCTGCACCTGGAGTTCACCTTCTGGGTGGAGTGGCTGCGCCGCCAGCTCTGGGAGCCGCTGTTCGTCGCGGCGCTCGCGGCCGGGGCGTGGGGCGCGCTGCGCCGGCCCGTCTTCGGCGCCTTCCTGGTCGCGGCGGCGGGCACGGGGATCCTCACCCAGGCCGCGCATCCGGACATCACCATCTGGGGCGGTCGGCTGATCGTGCTGGCGTGGCTGCTGCCGGTGGTGGGGGTGCCGCTGCTGCTGGAGCGGGTCGCGCGGGAGCGGGTCCTCCTGCCGGCCCAGGGACCCCCCGATCGGGCTCACTCGTTGAGGTGACGTGACGTCATGTCGTTGACCCCCTCGGGAACATACGGCAGATGCCCTCAACGCTCCTCGTCCGGCGGACCGCGCGCGGTGCGACCGCCCTCCGCGGCGGCCGCCCGTGGCGCCCCACCCCGTACCAGGTCTTCGGCTTCCTGTTCTGGCTCGTGATGACGCTGGCCTACTGGCGGGTGCCGCTGTGCTGCGACGCCGGCCAGCACGCGGCGGTCGTCGAACGCCTCAAGAGCCATCTGCTCCGGCCCCGCCACCCGATGGCCGACCTGCCGGGCGCGGGCAGCCCGTACTACTCCCCCTACGCGGTCGCGCAGGGCGTGTTCGCCCGGCTGACCGGGCTGGGCGGCTGGGAGGTGGTCAAGCTCGCCGGTCCGGTGAACCTGCTCGTCCTGCTGACCGGCCTCGGCCGTTTCGTCCGCGTGCTGACGCCCAGGCAGTGGGCGCCGGTGCTCGCGCTGGCCGCGATGACGCTGCTGTGGGGGACCGAGCGGGCCTGGTGGAGCGGGTATCTCGGGCTGATGTCGATGACGGGGAACCTGGCGTACCCGTCGGCGTTCGCGATCGGGCTGACGTTCTGGGCCTGGGCGCTGACGGGGGCGCGGGCGCGCGGCGGTCCGCGGGGGCTCCTCGGGTACGCGGGGCCGGGCGCGCTGTACGGGGTGATCCTGCTGGTGCACCCGATCACGGCGGTGGCGGCGCTGCTGGGGGCGGTGGCCCTGGTCGCGGGGTGGCAGCGGGGGTGGTCCGGAGCTGTCGTCGGGCGCTGGGCGGCCACGGGGGCCGCAGCCCTGCCGGTCGCGGTCTGCTGGCCGTACTTCGACGTGTTCGCGCTGGCCGGGAACGGCAGCGTGGACGCGATGCACCGGACGCTGTACCTGAACCTCGGGGGGCACTTCGGGCTGGCGCTGCTGCTGGGCCTGCCGGCGTTGTGGCTGCGCACGCGCGGGGGCTCCGGCTCGTGGCGGGATCCGCTGGTGCTGATGTTCGCGCTCGACTGTCTGGTCGTGGCGTACGGCTGGATCAGCGGGCACTACACGTACGGCAGGATCCTCGGGCTGACGCTGGTGCCGCTGCAGTTCGCGCTCGCCGTGGAGCTGGCGGCGCCGCGGCCGTGGCCCGTCCGGCGGAAGGTGCTCGGCGCGGCAGCGGCGGTCGGGGCCTGCGTGGGGTTCCTGACCGTGCAGGCGGGCGCGGTCGTCCCGCGCGCGCTGGACCCGGTCGGCTTCGCGCAGCCGCCGCGCTGGCCGACGTACGAGTGGGCCGCGCGGCACATCGGGCCCGGCGAGGTCGTGATCACCGACGGCTACTACGCCGTCCACGCCATCGCGGGGTACGGCCCGAACCTCGCCGCCCCCGCCTGGCCCGACCCGGCCCTCGACGAACGGGAGCGGCTGCGGCGGGCCGCCGACGTCCGCGCCTATCTCGCCCCGACCTCGACCCGCGCCGAGCGCACCGCCGTCGCCCGCCGCCATCACGTGCGGTGGCTGCTGCTGACCCGCTGGCACCCGGTGCCCGAGGAGGCGGTGGTGGTGGCGTGGAGCGAGCGGACGGGGGAGGTGCTGGCGCGGGTCGGGTGAGACCCGGTGGGGTGAGACCTGGTGGGGTGGTTACTCGATGACGAGGTCGACCTCGATGTTGCCGCGGGTGGCGTTGGAGTAGGGGCAGACCTGGTGGGCCTGCTCGACCAGCTTGCGGCCGGTCTCCTGGTCCACGGAGTCCGGCAGCTCGACGCGGAGGGCGACCTTGAGGCCGAAGCCCTCGCCCTGCTTGCCTATGCCGACCTCGGCGGTGACGGCGGCGTCGCTCACGTCCACCTTGGCCTGGCGGCCGACGAGACCGAGGGCGCTGCCGAAACAGGCGGCGTAGCCGGCGGCGAAGAGCTGCTCCGGGTTGGTGCCCTGGCCGTTGCCGCCCAGTTCCGCCGGCGGCGCGAGAGCGACGTCGATCTTGCCGTCGTTCGTGTAGGCGCGGCCGTCCCGGCCGTGGGTGGCGGTGGCGACGGCGGTGTAGAGCGCGTCCATGGGAGAACCATCCCTCTCGGAGATCACGTGGTGGGGTCCGGCGGCCCGGTCCGGCCGCCCTCACGACGACTAGTAGAGCACACAATTCAATTGCACACAACTAAATGGCCCACCGGGTCTATCCTGGAGACATGACACCGACGCCGACACCGGCGGCAGCCTCAGCCGAGTGGCTCCGCCTGGACAACCAGATCTGCTTCTCCCTGCACGCCGCCTCGCGCGCCTTCAACAGCGTCTACCGCGTGACCCTCAAGGAGCTCGGACTGACCTATCCGCAGTACCTGGTGATGCTGGTGCTGTGGGAGGAGGACGAACTCCCCGTGAAGAAGCTCGGCGAGCACCTGCGCCTCGACTCGGGCACACTCTCCCCGCTCCTCAAGCGCCTGGAGGCGGCCGGTCTCGTACGACGTGAGCGCAGCGCCCGCGACGAGCGCTCGGTGGAGGTGCGGCTGACCGAGGAGGGCGCGGCCCTGCGCGAGCGCGCCCTCCAGGTGCCCCGCCGCATCGCCGAGGCCACCGGCCTCGACCCCCGCGAGATCAACGACCTGCGCGAACGCCTCGACCGGCTCACGGAGACTCTGGACTCGGCGGGGCTGGACCCGGCGGCGCTGGAGGAGACGCCGGGGTGCCGGTAGTCGACCCGCTGGTCGGCCCGTCGACGCTCCGCGTACATGACACACCGTGAGTCGCCGGACGTTCACAACGAGTCATCGAAGTCGCCTCCGTACACCCCCGCCGCCTGCTTCACTGATGAACGCACGCGCACACACGCATGCACCACCAAGACGGTCCAACTGACGAGGAGACGGCCGCACATGACCTGGCTGATCACCGGTGGCGCCGGCTACATCGGGGCACATGTCGTACGGGCGATGACGGCGGCGGGCGAGCGGACCGTGGTGTACGACGACCTCTCCACCGGCATCGCCGCCCGCGTCCCCGAGGACGTACCCCTGGTGCGGGGCTCGACCCTGGACGGGGAGCACCTGGCGCACACCCTCGCCGACCACGAGGTCACCGGCGTGGTCCACCTGGCCGCGAAGAAGCAGGTGGGCGAGTCGGTGGAGCTGCCGCTGCACTACTACCGCGAGAACGTCGAGGGTCTGCGCGTCCTGCTGGAGGCCGTGACGGAGGCGCGCGTGCCGTCCTTCGTGTTCTCGTCCTCCGCGGCGGTCTACGGCATGCCGGACGTCCCCCTGGTCACGGAGGAGACGCCCTGCCTCCCCATGTCGCCGTACGGCGAGACCAAGCTGGCCGGCGAGTGGCTGGTCAGGGCCACGGGCCGGGCGACGGGCCTGGCCACGGCCTCGCTGCGCTACTTCAACGTGGCGGGCGCCGCCGGCCCCGACCTCGCCGACGTAGGCGTCTTCAACCTCATCCCGATGGTCTTCGAGCGGCTCACCGACCACGCGCCCCCGCGCATCTTCGGCGCCGACTACGCCACCGCGGACGGCACCTGCGTGCGCGACTACATCCACGTCGTCGACCTCGCCGACGCCCATGTCGCCGCCGCCCACGCCCTCCAGTCCTCCCCCGGCCGCGACCTGACCCTCAACATCGGCCGCGGCGAAGGCGTTTCGGTCCGCGAGATGATCGACCGCATCAACGCCCTCACCGGTTACGACCTGCCCCCCACCGTCAGCCCCCGCCGCCCCGGCGACCCCTCCCGCGTCGTCGCCTCCGCCGCCCGCGCCGCCACCGAACTCGGCTGGACCGCCAAGCACGACATCGAGGACATGATCACCTCCGCGTGGGAGGGCTGGGTACGGCTGCATCCGGAGGCGGCGCGCGCCTGAGGTGGGTACGGCTGCATCCCGACGCGCGCCTGAGGCCGTACGGGCCGTGCGGCAGCCGTACGTCACACCTCGCTTCGCCGGTCCCCCACGACCGGCTTCCACTCCCGGACCGACCGCACCTCGACACCGGGCGTGCGCCGGTAGTACGGGTCGTCCCGCAGCACCGCCTCCAGGGCAGGCCTGTCCAGGGCGAACACCAGGAGCGCGCCGCTGTCGTCGGCCCAGGGGCCGGCCGTGACGAGGCTGCCCTCGGCGTGCAGGCGGGCGAGGGTCTCACGGTGCACCGGGCGGGCGGCGAGGCGTTCGGGGGCGGGGGTGAAGGCGAGTTCGACGACGTGCATGGGGGTTCCTCCTACGGTTGACCCGGCTCGGTGAAGGGCGACTTCGGCGAGGCTAGGCTCGGCGTCCGGGGGTGTGCTGTATCGCGCGATACAGGCGGGCACGAGGCGGGGTGAGGGGCACGACGAGGGCGGAGGACGGGGCATGGACGGGGACGGCGGGCTCGGCCGGCGGCGGCTGCGGGACGTGCCCCTGTTCGCGGCGCTGCCGGACGACACCCTGAGCGCCCTGTGGAGCGTCTCCGTACCGCGCCGATACGACTCCGGAGAGACCCTGCGCGTCCAGGGCTCCCCCGCCGATCACCTGCTCGTGCTGCTGGAGGGCCGCACGGCCGCTTCCGCCACGACCGCGGGCGGACGGGTCGTCGGGTTCGGCACCTGGGCGGCGCCCTGCGCGCTGGACAAGGTGGCGCTGCTCGACGGGGCGGGCCACACGGCGACGTTCACGGCGGTGTCCCCGTGCACCGTACGGGCCGTACCGCGGGCCCGGTTCACGGCGCTGCTCGACGACTCGGCGGCGGTCCGCGCCCATGTGTTCCGCCTCCTGGCGGCCCAGGCGCGCGCCCAGCAGCACCGGCTGACGGACACGGTCGCGCTGCCGTGCGAGGCCCGCCTGGCCGCCTGGCTCTTGGAACGGCAGGCCACGGCCGGCGAGGTCGACCTGCCCGGCGGTCAGCGCGAACTGGCCGACCTCCTGGGCGTCACCCGCGTCACGGTGAACCGCGCCCTGTCCCGGCTGCGCCACGACGGCCTGATCCGCTGGTCCGACCCCGGACGCATCCGGATCGTCGCCCCGGAGCTGCTCGCCCTGCGCGCGGGCCGGCGTTGAAGCACACCCGCCCGGTGCCGGGGGAGGGAGCGCCTCCTCCCCCGCGCGGCGCTCACAGCGCCTTGAGCGCCCCCGCGGTGGCCCGGGTCAGGGCCTCCAGGTAGCCCTTCGGGAGCTTCGGGCTGCGGATCACGACCGAGCGCCAGTACAGGGGGCCCGAGATGAGGTCCAGGGCGAGTTCCTCGTCGAAGCCGCGCCGGATCTCACCCCGCTGCTCCGCCGCCACCACGATCTTGCTGGCCACGCCCTCCTGCCCCTCGCGCAGGGCCTTCTGGAGGGCCTCGGCGATCTCGGGGTTGCGGGCGGCCTCGGCCTGGAGATCGGGGATGATCTGCGAGGCCACGGGGTGCCGCAGGGCGCGGGAGGTCACCTCGTACAGCAGCCGCAGGTCGCCCTCCAGGGAGCCCGTGTCCGGCACGGGCAGGCCCATCACCGCGATCGCGGACACCACGTCGAGCACCAGGTGCAGCTTGGAGCGCCAGCGTCGGTAGACCGCGGTCTTGCCCACGCCCGCGCGGCGCGCGATGCCCTCGATGGACATCCGCGCGTAGCCGACGGCCGCGAGCTCCTCGAAGACGGCCGCCCGAATGGCTTCCGTCACATCCTCCCGGAGCACGGCGGCTCCCGCGGGGGCCCGGCGGCGCGGACGCGTCTGCGACTCCTCGGCGTTGGTCGTCATGCGCCCCAGCATAGGGCGTTACGACGAAACGGTCCCGTCCCGACGCGAAGCGTTACGACGAAACCGTGCCGTGCCGACGGACGGCGTCACGACGAAACGGTACCGTCCCCTCGGAATCCGTCACGACGAAACGGTTGCGTTCCGACGTGCGATCGGCCTACTCTCACGTTGCGACGATACGGTCCCGTCCCGACGTAAGAAAACGGCAAGAGACGCGTAAGGAAACGCCGGACGACGAGCGCATCGACCCGCACCGGCACCACGCGTCACCCCACGCCCCACACCACCCCCCGAGCGAAAGCAGCGGATGTGAGTCAGGTCCTCCACACACCGCCCCCGACGACGGCACCCGCCGCCGACGACCTCACGGCCCTCGCGACCCGCCACGGCCTCTCGGTCAGCGGTGCCCGTCCCTCGCTGCCCGAGTACGTCCGCCAGCTGTGGGCGCGGCGCCACTTCATCGCCGCGTTCTCGACGGCCAAGCTCACCGCCCAGTACAGCCAGGCGAAACTGGGCCAGGTCTGGCAGGTGATGACCCCGCTGTTGAACGCGGCGGTCTACTACTTCATCTTCGGCATCCTGCTCGGCACCAAGAAGGGCGTGCCGGACTACATCCCGTTCCTGGTCACGGGTGTGTTCATCTGGACGTTCACGCAGAGCTCGATCATGGCGGGCACCCGGGCGATCTCCGGCAACCTCGGCCTCGTGCGCGCCCTGCACTTCCCGCGGGCGGCCCTGCCGATCTCCTTCTGCCTCCAGCAGCTCCAGCAGCTGCTGTTCTCGATGGGGGCCCTGGTCGTCATCCTGCTCTGCTTCGGCGTACCGGTCTCCGCGTCCTGGCTGCTGGCGATCCCGGCCCTGGTGCTGCAGTTCACCTTCAACACCGGTGTCTCGATGATCATGGCCCGGTTCGGGGCGTCGACGCCGGACATCGCACAGCTGATGCCGTTCGTCCTGCGCACGTGGATGTACGTCTCGGGCGTGATGTGGAGCATCGACCACCTGGCCAAGGGCCACCACGACTGGCCGTCCTGGGTGGTCCCCGTCCTCCAGGCCAACCCGGCGGCCATCTACATCGACCTGATGCGGTACTCCCTGATCGACAGCTTCCACTCCAGCCAGTTGCCGCACCACGTGTGGGCGATCGCGATCGGCTGGGCCCTGCTCGCCGGAGTCGGCGGCTTCATCTACTTCTGGAAGGCCGAGGAGACGTACGGTCGTGGCTGACAACGAGAAGATCCCCACCGTGGTCGTCGACGGCGTCGACATCGTCTACCGCGTCAACGGCACCGGCGCCGGCAAGGGCTCCGCCACCGCCGCCCTCAACCGCATGCTGCGCCGCAAGCAGACCGAGAAGGCGGCGGGCGTCCGCAAGGTGCACGCCGTGAAGAACGTGTCCTTCGTGGCGTACAAGGGCGAGGCGATCGGCCTGATCGGCACCAATGGTTCCGGCAAGTCGACCCTGCTCAAGGCGGTCGCCGGCCTGCTCCCGGTGGAGAACGGCCGGATCTACACCGACGGCCAGCCCTCCCTGCTCGGCGTCAACGCCGCCCTGATGAACGACCTCACCGGCGAGCGCAACGTCTACCTCGGCGGCCTCGCCATGGGCATGTCCCGCGAGCAGGTCAGGGACCGCTACGAGGAGATCGTCGACTTCTCCGGCATCAACGAGAAGGGCGACTTCATCACCCTCCCGATGCGCACCTACTCCTCCGGCATGGCGGCCCGCCTCCGCTTCTCCATCGCCGCCGCCAAGGACCACGACGTCCTGCTCATCGACGAGGCCCTCGCCACCGGCGACCGCTCCTTCCAGAAGCGCTCCGAGGCCCGGATCCGCGAGCTGCGCAAGCACGCGGGCACGGTGTTCCTGGTCAGCCACAGCAACAAGTCGATCCGCGACACCTGCGACCGCGTGCTGTGGCTGGAGCGCGGCGAACTGCGCATGGACGGCCCCACCGACGAGGTCCTGGAGGCCTACGAGGCCTTCACCGGCGGCCCGGACAAGGCCGCGCCGAAGCCGAAGGCGGCCGCCGCGGCGGCCCGTTGAGGGCGGGGCGGTCCACACCGCGGCGCCGCCGGTCCCGAACTGCACGAGGGTCCTGAAGTACACGAGGGCGCCCCGAGCCGTCATGGCCCGGGGCGCCCTGCTGTATGCCGTACCGCTGTATGGCCGTATCGCCTACGAATGCGTCCGCAGCAGCGTCCGCATGGTCCGCATCGCCACCGACAGGTTCGCCAGGTCGAAGGTCTCCGAGCCCTGGATCTCGTCCAGGGTCGTGCGCGCCCGGCCGAGGATCGCCGCGTTCTTCTCCTCCCAGGCCTTGAAGCGCTGCTCGGGAGTCGAGGTGCCGTTGCCGACGGCGAGCACGTCCGCGGTCAGCGCCGAGTGGGCCGCGTACAGGTCCTCCCGGATGGAGGCGCGGGCCATGGACTGCCAGCGGTCGGCGCGGGGCAGCTCGATGATGCGGTCCATGAGCTGGGTGATGTGGAGGCGGTCGGCGAGGTCGTAGTAGACCTCGGCGACGTCCATCGGGTCCCGGCCCATGCGGTCGCCCACCGAGACGATGTCGAGCGTCGGGAAGGCGGAGGAGAACCCGGCCACGCGGGTGGCCAGTTCGTCCGGGACCCCGGCGGCGCTCAGCTCGTCGTAGATCTTCTGGTACCACTCCAGGTCCGCGCCCCTGAGCAGCTTCGGCAGCTGCGACCACACCAGCTCGACGCGGTCGCCGAAGAAGTCGACGGTCTCGGCGAGCTGGAGCGGCTGCGGCCGGTTGTTGAGCAGCCAGCGGGTGCCGCGCTCCACCAACCGCCGCGAGTGCAGCCGGATCCGGGTCTGCACGGCGGCCTCGACCCGGTTGTCGAGTTCCTCGACCCCGTCCCACACGACACCGGAGCGGAAGATCGCCCGGGCCGCGGTCTGCGCCCGCACGATCTCCTCCAGCGAGGCGCCGGTCTCCTCGCGCAAGCGGTGCAGATAGGTCGTACCGCCCGTGTTGACCGTGTCGTTGACCAGGACGGTCGTGGTGATCTCGCGGTGCAGCGGGTGACCGTCGATGCGCTCGGCGAACTGCTCGCGCAACGCGGCCGGGAAGTACGTGTGCAGCAGGCCGCGCAGGTACGGGTCGTCCGGCAGCGAGGTGTGCAGCAGCTCCTCGGCGACCGTGATCTTCGTGTACGCCAGCAGGACGGCCGTCTCCGGGCTGGTCAGCCCCTGCCCGGCACCGAGCCGTTCGCGGATCTGGCGGTCGGTGGGCAGGAACTCCAGCGCGCGGTCCAGGCGGCCCTCGCGCACCAGGTGGCGCATGTAGCGCTGCTGGGCGTGGAGCATGTCCTTGGACTGGGCGAGCGCGTTGGCGATGGCGGTGTTCTGCGCGTAGTTGTTGCGCAGGACCAGACGGCCGACCTCGTCGGTCATCTCGGCGAGCAGCTTGTTGCGCTGCTTGACCGTCATGTCGCCGTCCGCGACCAGGCCGTTGAGCAGGATCTTGATGTTCACCTCGTGGTCGGAGGTGTCCACGCCCGCGCTGTTGTCGATGGCATCGGTGTTGATCTTGCCGCCGTGCAGCGCGAACTCGATCCGGCCGAGCTGGGTCAGGCCCAGGTTGCCGCCCTCGCCGACCACCTTGACGCGCAGGTCGGCGCCGTCGACGCGGATCGGGTCGTTGGCCTTGTCACCGACGTCGGCCTGCGATTCCGTACCGGACTTGACGTACGTACCGATGCCGCCGTTCCACAGCAGGTCGACCGGCGCCTTGAGGATCGCCTTCATGAGGTCGGCCGGCGTCATCTTGGCGACCTTGCCCTCGATACCGAGGGCCTCGCGGATGTGCGCGTTGACCGGGATCGCCTTGGCGGTGCGCGGGAAGACGCCGCCGCCCGCGGAGATGAGGCCGGTGTCGTATTCGGCCCAGCTGGAGCGGGGCAGCTCGAAGACGCGACGGCGCTCGGCGTAGGAGACGGCCGCGTCCGGCTTCGGGTCGATGAAGATGTGCCGGTGGTCGAAGGCGGCGACCAGGCGGATGTGCTCGCTGAGCAGCATGCCGTTGCCGAACACGTCACCGGACATGTCGCCGATGCCGACGACCGTGAAGTCCTCGGCCTGCGTGTTCACGCCCAGCTCCCGGAAGTGCCGCTTGACGGACTCCCAGGCGCCGCGGGCGGTGATGCCCATGCCCTTGTGGTCGTAGCCGGCCGAGCCGCCGGAGGCGAAGGCGTCGCCGAGCCAGAAGTTGTACTGCTCGGCGACCCCGTTGGCGATGTCGGAGAAGGTCGCGGTGCCCTTGTCGGCGGCGACGACGAGGTAGGTGTCGTCCTCGTCGTGCCGGACCACGTCCGCGGGCGGGACGACCTCGCCGGCCACCATGTTGTCGGTGATGTCGAGCAGCGCGGAGATGAAGGTCTTGTAGCTGGCGACGCCCTCGGCGAGCCAGGCGTCCCGGTCCACGCTCGGGTCGGGCAGCTGCTTGGCGACGAAGCCGCCCTTGGCGCCGACCGGCACGATGACGGTGTTCTTCACCATCTGCGCCTTGACCAGGCCGAGGATCTCGGTCCGGAAGTCCTCACGCCGGTCGGACCAGCGCAGTCCGCCGCGCGCGACCTTCCCGAACCTGAGGTGCACGCCCTCCACCCGCGGCGAGTACACCCAGATCTCGAACGCCGGTCGCGGCGCGGGCAGATCGGGGATGGCCTGCGGGTCGAACTTCATGGAGACGTAGTCGTGCGGCCTGCCGCCCGCCGCCTCCTGGAAGAAGTTCGTGCGCAGCGTCGCCTTGATGACGGTCAGGAAGGACCGCAGGATCCGGTCCTCGTCGAGACTCGCGACCTGGTCGAGGGCCGCGTCGACCTCTTCCAGCAGGGCGTCCACGATCTCGTGCCCGGCCCGCTGCCGGTCCGGCGACATCCGCGCCTCGAACAGGGAGACGAGCAGCCGGGTGGTGTGGACGTTGTTGCGGAGGGTGTCCTCCATGTAGTCCTGGCTGAACGTCGAGCCCGCCTGCCGCAGGTACTTGGCGTACGCCCGCAGCACCATCGCCTGACGCCAGTTCAGGCCGGCGCTCAGCACCAGGGCGTTGAACCCGTCGTTCTCCGCCTGCCCGGTCCAGGTGGCGGCGAAGGCGTCCTGGAACCGCTCGCGTCCGTCGTCGCCGAGGTAGTCGCCGCTCCCGCTCTTCGGCTGGGGCATGCGCAGCCCGAAGTCGTAGATCCAGGCCACGCTCCGGTCGGAGCAGCGCAGTTCGTACGGCCGCTCGTCCACGACCTCGACGCCGAGCCGGTTGAGGACCGGCAGCACCGCGGACAGCGAGATGGAGTCGCCCTTGCGGTAGATCTTGAACCGGCGCTCCTCGGGCGCGGCCCCCACCGGCTCGTACAGGCTGAGCGCGAAGCTCTTCTCCTCGCTGAGCTGTTCGAGGTTCGCGAGGTCGGCGACCGCGGCACGCGGATTGTGGTCGGCCTTGTAGCCCTCGGGGATGGCGTTGCCGTAGCGGCGCAGCAGTTCGGCGGCGCGCTCCTCGCCGAACTCGGCGTTCAGCGCCTCCGCGAACCCGTCCGCCCACGACCGCGCTGCCTCCACCAGCCGCGCCTCGATACGGTCCTTGTCGGCGTCGGACAGCTCCGGCAGCTCGGTGCCCTGCGGGACCCGGACGACGAAGTGCAGCCGGGACAGGATCGACTCGGTGTTCCAGGCGGTGAAGTCGACGCTGGTGCCGCCGAGTTCCTCCTTGAGGATGTCGATGATCCGCAGGCGTACGCCGGTGGTGTACCGGTCTCGCGGCAGGTAGACGAGGGCCGAGTAGTAGCGCCCGTACTCGTCCTGGCGCAGGTACAGCCGCAGCCGCCTGCGCTCCTGGAGGTACAGGACCGAGGTGACGATGGCCTGCAACTCGTCCGGCGGGGTCTGGAAGAGCTCGTCGCGCGGGTAGGTCTCCAGGATCTGGAGCAGGTCGCGCCCGTCGTGGCTGTTGGGCGAGAACCCGGCGCGCTCCAGCACCTCGGCGACCTTGCGCCGGATGACGGGCACGCGGCGCACCGACTCGGTGTACGCGGCCGAGGAGAACAGCCCGAGGAACCGCCGCTCGCCGACGACATTGCCGTCCGCGTCGAACTTCTTCACCCCGATGTAGTCGAGGTACGACGGCCGGTGCACGGTGGCCCGGCTGTTGGCCTTGGTCAGCACCAGGAGCTTGTGCTCGCGGGCCTTGGCCCGGGCGTCGGCCGGCAGCCGCTCGAAGGACGGGCTGACCGGGTGGCTGTCGCCCTCGGCGTGGTGCGGGTCGGAGCGCAGGATGCCCAGGCCGGTGCCGGGCACGGCGGCCAGGGAGTCGTCCTGCCGCAGCTGGTACTCGCGGTAGCCGAGGAAGGTGAAGTGATCGGCGGCCAGCCAGCGCAGCAGCTCGCGGGCCTCCTCGATCTCCTGCTCGCGCAGGTCCGAGGCGATGGGCTCCTTGGGCAGTTCGTCGGCCATGCGCATGGCCGCGTCCCGCATCTTGTCCCAGTCCTCGACGGCCTCACGGACGTCCGACAGGACGCGCAGCAGATCGGCGGTGATCTGCTTCAGGTCGCCGCGGTCGGTCTCCCGGTCGATCTCGACGTGGATCCAGGACTCGGTGTGCGCGTCGTGCGGGAGGTCGCCGGTGGCCGGTGCGGTGAGCACCTCGATGAGCCTGCCGGTGACATCGCGCCGGACCACGATCTGCGGGTGGATGACGACGTGGATGCCCCGCCCCTGCCGCGTCAGCTCGTTCGTCACCGAGTCGACGAGGAAGGGCATGTCGTCGGTGACCACCTCGACGACGGAGTGGCTGCACGTCCAGCCGTTCTCCTCGACGGTCGGGGTGTGCACCCGCACGTTGGCCGTACCCTGCGGGCGGGTTTCGGCCAGCCGGTAGTGGGAGAGCGCGGCGCCGAAGACGTCGACCGGGTCACGGTCGTCGAGGTCCTCCGGGGCGGTGTGCAGGTAGTAGCGCTGGAGGAACGCGAGCACGGTCTCACTGTCCGGGGTGCCGGGTGTGCTCTCGTCCGTCGTCCCGGTCGGTAGGTGCCCACCGACCGGGCTGTTCTCAGCTACCCGGGCAGCCCTCTCGAGCAGCTCGGCCTTGGCTTCGTCCAGCTTGGTCTGCATTGTCCTCTGGCTCCTGTCGCGCGCCGTTGCGTGACGTAGAAGGAAGTACGGTCTCTTCCCCTGCGGCTCGACGCCACGGCCCGGGGTCTCCGGTCTGGTCCGACGCTATGCCGCAAGGTGAGATGGGCGGTGAAATATGAGCCACTTTTGAGCTGACCAGGGGGTGTGACGCTACTCTCTGCGGCGCCCGTCCCCAGGTGGTGTGTGGCATCCCGGGAGCCCTTCCGGCCCCGTCCCGCCCGCGAAGACCAGCGACCGCCGCCCGGTCACGGAGATGTTCCGTGCTCGCCGGGCGCAGGGCAGGGGCACCAGTGCCCCCGCGAGCTATCGCGCTGATCACGCCACCAAGGCTATCGCTCCTTACAGGGGCCCCGTCACGAGCCGTATGTGTACAAAACCAGGGCTGGAACTTTGACACTCTGCACAGTGTCTGCGCGCGGCTCCGGCCCCGGCCGCCCTGCACGCCCCCTTGGCAAGTCCGCGCCGCGGATGCACGTTGCCGACATGACCGCGAAAATCCTCATCGTGACCGGCGACGCAGCGGAGTCGCTGGAGGTCCTGTACCCCTACCAGCGCCTCCGCGAGGAGGGCTACGACGTCCACATCGCCGCCCCCGCCCGCAAGAAGCTCCGGTTCGTGGTCCACGACTTCGAACCCGGCTTCGACACCTACACCGAGAAACCCGGCTACACCTGGCCCGCCGATCTGGCCTTCGCCGAGGTCGATCCCGGCCAGTACGCCGCCCTCGTCATCCCCGGCGGCCGCGCCCCCGAGTATCTGCGCAACGACCCCGAACTCCGCAAGATCCTCAAGTCCTTCTTCGACTCCGACAAACCCGTCGCCCAGATCTGCCACGGTCCTCTGCTCACCGCCGCGATCGACAGCCGCCGCGTCACGGCGTACCCCGCCCTGGAACTCGACATGCAGGCCGCCGGCGCCACCTTCCAGGACGCCGAGGCCGTGGTCGACGGCACCCTCGTCTCCGCGCGGGCCTGGCCGGACCACTCCCGCTGGATGCGGGAGTTCCTGACGGTGCTGCGGGCCAAGGCACCGGTGACGTGACATGACATGACGGGAAGGACGGGGGCCGGCCCGGCAGCCCCTACGCCGCCAACCGCTGCGCCTCTGTCACGGCCTCCTCCAGCGTGTCCACGACCGGCACGCCCACCACCTCCAGGCTCGCCCGGCTGTGCGACCCCCCGGTGTACAGGACGGCCCGCGCCCCCACGTGCAGGGCCGCCACCGCGTCGTCCGCGGCGTCTCCGATCACCACCGTACGCGTGGGGTTCACCCCGGAAAGGGCCGCGAGGTGCCGCACCATGTGCTCCGCCTTGCTCCCCCCGGACGGGCCGGTCCGCCCGTCCACGCGTATGAAGTGCGTTTCGATCCCGAACCCCCGCACCAGCGGCACGAGTTCGTCATGGACATACATGCTGAGAAGGGACTGACTGCCGCCCGCCGACCGCCACCCCGCGAGCAGCTCCGCCGCTCCCGCCGTGAGCCCGCACCCCACCCGGTGCTCGGCGTAGTACCGGTGGAAGGTCTCGTCCATGACCACCCACTCGGCCTCGGTGGGCAACCGCCCCAGCAGCCGCTCGTAGAACTTCGGCACCGGCACGCAGTACATCGCCCGGTACTGCTCCATCGTGATCGGCGCCAGCCCCAACTCCGCGAACGCCGCGTTCGTCGCCCCGATGATCGCGTCATTGTCGTGGAACAGCGTGCCGTTCCAGTCCCAGACAATGTGCGCGTCGCTCTGCTTCCCCATGAGAAAAACCGTACCCGCCCCCACTGACAATCAAGAGATCCGCAGGTCGGGGTGGGGCAGCAGAGCGCTACGGCCGCAGGCGGACGCTCAGTCCCCGAGCCCCACCAGGTTCGGGATCTCCTGCGTCGCGAACCACAGCAGCTCGTGGTCCTCTGCCCCGTCCACCACGAACTGCGCGTCGTCGTCCCCGCTGTCCGCCGCCCCGAGCGCGTCGGCCGCCGCGGTCACATCCGCCTCCGCGTCGGCCGCGTCGACATGCACGGCCGCCGCCTTGCCCAGCGGCACGGGCCCGGCGACCCGCACCTCGCCGAGCGCCGTCGGATCGAGCGCCCGGTCGGGGTCGGCGGTCGCCGCGCCGTCGGGCACGTCCACGGCGACGACCACCCGGCGTCGGACCGCCCCGGGATCCAACGCCACCAGCCGCAGGGAGGCCAGCGCGGCCCGGTTCAGCGCCGCGTATTCCAGTTCCTCGATGTCGTCGGAGAGGTACCACTCGCGCAACGCCGGCGTGACCGCGTACGCGACGATCGGCCCGTGCCCCAGCTCTCCCGTCTTGTACGCCTCGGCGAGACCGGGAAGGGTCAGGGGGACGTAGACGCGCATGGCCTGCCGCTTTCGTCGTCGGTTGAGTCGGTCGAGTAGTCGTCGGAGGGACTCCGCACGGGTTCCGTGAGGGCCGTCGGCGTCTCCCGAAGACCTTCAGGATACGTGCGGGGCGTCCCCTTTCGAGTCCCTGCCCACGCCTCCGCGGGCGTCAACCCGACGCCGCGAAACTCACCCGCCCCACCCCCGTTCTCACGGGCTTTTACCCACCCGAACCACCCTGATAGGTGAACCGGTCGACCGCCCCGACCGGGCCCCGCGACCGCTTGCCGTCGCGCTCCATGACCCCGTACAAGATCCCCAAGCCAGAAGTTACCGCCCGGTACCATCCGGGCCGACCCGAACGGGGACAGCCATGACCAAGGTCATGACCAGGGCGAACCACCACCCGGGCACCCGCCCGCCGAACCGCCGTGACCTGCGCCGCCCGGGTGGTACACCGCCTCGCACGCCGGGCGGCGGCCCCGCCCGCACCACGGCCCCGGGAGGCCGGCCTCCGGGCTCACCGGGCGGCGGAGGACGGTCCGCCCGCACCAGGCCCGCGGACAGCCGCCCACCGACCCTCACGGCGGTCGCCACCCCCAGCGCCTCCACCGCTGCCCTCTCCACCCCCACCGTCCCGGCTCAGGCCTCCCGCAGGTCGACGGTCCCGCAGCCCCGCCCCACCGACCGCTTCGCCGACCTCCTCCTCGCGGTCCTCAGCGGCCGCCGCCCCGTCCACTGCATGCTCCGGCACACCGCGGGCCGCGCCTACGACGAACTGGCCTGGCTCGCCGAACGCGGCCCCCTGCGCACCACCCGGGGCACCGTGCCCGTCGTCCGCGACATCGGCTACGAGGTCACCCGGCCCGGCGCCATCGAGGCGTTCGCGCGTATCAGCGCAGGCGACCAGCTGCGCGCCATGGCCTTCCGGCTGGAACAGGGCCCCGACCTGCGCTGGCGCTGCACAGCGGTGGAACTGGGCGGCCCCCGCAGGCCCCGCACGGACGACGACTGAGCCCGGGGAACGCGTAAGGGCCGGGCCACCCTCGGGTGATCCGGCCCCTCACTCCGCTACGGCGCCACAGGCGGCCGCACCGTCACTTCATTACTTCTTGCGACGCCGCCCACCACGGGACTGCTTGCGCCGCTCCGCACGCGTGAGGCCGTCGGACTCCGAGCGCACCGGCTCGTCCTCGGCGAAGTCGCCCTCGATGACACCGCCCTCGCCGTCCACGGTGGGCGCCGAGAAGTGCAGCTCGCGCCGCTGCGGCACATCGAGGCCCTTGGCCCGGATCTCGGGACGCGCGCCCGCCTGCGCCGGCACCGCGTCCTGCTTGTCCAGCGAGGGCTTGGTGTCCTCGACCGGGACCTCCTCGACCTGCTGCTCGACCTGGACCTCCAGGTTGAACAGGTAGCCGACGGACTCCTCCTTGATGCCCTCCATCATGGCGGTGAACATGTCGAAGCCCTCGCGCTGGTACTCGACCAGCGGGTCCTTCTGCGCCATCGCGCGCAGGCCGATGCCCTCCTGGAGGTAGTCCATCTCGTAGAGGTGCTCGCGCCACTTGCGGTCCAGGACCGACAGCACGACCCGGCGCTCCAGCTCACGCATGATCTCGGAGCCGAGCTGCGCCTCACGCGCCGCGTACTGGTCGTGGATGTCGTCCTTGATGGACTCGGAGATGAACTCGGCGGTCAGCCCGGCCCGGTCGCCGGCCGCCTCCTCCAGCTCCTCGACGGTGACCTTCACCGGGTAGAGCTGCTTGAACGCGCCCCACAGCCGGTCGAGGTCCCAGTCCTCCGGGAAGCCCTCGGCGGTCTCCGCGCCGACGTAGGCGTCGATGGTGTCGTCCATGAAGTGCTGCACCTGCTCGTGCAGGTCCTCGCCCTCCAGGACGCGGCGCCGCTCGCCGTAGATGACCTCGCGCTGGCGGTTGAGGACCTCGTCGTACTTCAGGACGTTCTTACGGGTCTCGAAGTTCTGCTGCTCGACCTGCGACTGGGCCGACGCGATCGCGCGCGTGACCATCTTGTTCTCGATCGGCACGTCGTCCGGGACGTTCGCCATCGACATCACGCGCTCGACCATCTGGGCCTTGAACAGGCGCATCAGATCGTCACCGAGGGAGAGGTAGAAGCGGGACTCGCCCGGGTCGCCCTGACGGCCGGAACGACCGCGCAGCTGGTTGTCGATACGGCGCGACTCGTGCCGCTCGGTGCCCAGGACGTAGAGGCCGCCGAGGTCCTTGACCTCCTCGAACTCCGCCTTGACCGCCTGCTCGGCCTTCTCCAGGGCGGCGGGCAGGGCCGCGGCCCACTCCTCGATGTGCTCCTCGGGGTCGAGGCCACGCTGGCGCAGCTCCGCCTCGGCGAGGTCCTCGGGGTTGCCGCCGAGCTTGATGTCCGTACCACGGCCGGCCATGTTCGTCGCGACCGTCACGGCGCCCTTGCGGCCGGCCTGGGCGACGATCGTCGCCTCACGGTCGTGCTGCTTGGCGTTCAGCACCTCGTGCTGGATACCGCGCTTGGACAGCTGCTGCGAGAGGTACTCGGACTTCTCGACCGACGTCGTACCGACGAGGATCGGCTGGCCCTTCTCGTGCTTCTCGGCGATGTCGTCGACGACCGCCTCGAACTTCGCGACCTCGGTGCGGTAGATCAGGTCCGACTGGTCCTTTCGGATCATCGGCCGGTTGGTCGGGATCGGCACCACGCCGAGCTTGTAGATCTGGTGGAACTCGGCGGCCTCGGTCATCGCCGTACCGGTCATGCCGCACAGACCGGGCTGTTCCTTGCCGTTGTGGTCGTGGCGCTTGTAGAGGCGGAAGAAGTTCTGGAGGGTGATCGTGGCGAGCGTCTGGTTCTCGTCCTTGATGTCCACCCCTTCCTTCGCCTCGATCGCCTGGTGCATGCCCTCGTTGTACCGGCGGCCGGCGAGGATACGGCCGGTGTGCTCGTCGACGATCATGACTTCGCCGTCCATGACGACGTAGTCCTTGTCCTTCTTGAAGAGCTCCTTCGCCTTGATGGCGTTGTTCAGGTAGCCCACCAGAGGCGTGTTGACCGACTCGTAGAGGTTGTCGATGCCCAGCCAGTCCTCGACCTTGGCGACACCGGACTCGTGGATGGCGACCGTGCGCTTCTTCTCGTCGACGTCGTAGTCGCCGGTCTCCTCGACGCCCTTGAGCGGGTTGCCGGCCTCGCCCCTCTTCAGGCGGATGACCAGCTTGGCGAAGTCGCCGTACCACTTGGTGGCCTGGTCGGCCGGGCCGGAGATGATCAGCGGCGTACGGGCCTCGTCGACGAGGATGGAGTCGACCTCGTCGACGATGGCGAAGTTGTGGCCGCGCTGGACGAGCTCGTCCTGGGACCAGGCCATGTTGTCGCGCAGGTAGTCGAAGCCGAACTCGTTGTTCGTGCCGTAGGTGATGTCGCACGCGTACTGCTCACGACGCTGGGACGGCGTCATGTTCGCGAGGATGCAACCCACTTCCAGGCCCAGGAACTTGTGGACCCGGCCCATCATCTCGGAGTCGCGCTCGGCCAGGTAGTCGTTCACCGTGATCAGGTGGACGCCCTTGCCGGACAGCGCGTTCAGATACGCGGGGAGCGTGCCGACGAGGGTCTTGCCCTCGCCGGTCTTCATCTCGGCCACGTAGCCGAGGTGGAGGGCGGCGCCGCCCATGATCTGCACGTCGTAGTGGCGCTGGCCGAGAACGCGCGTGGCGGCCTCACGGACGGTGGCGAACGCCTCGGGAAGCAGGTCATCCAGGGTCTCGCCATCGGCGTAGCGCTGCTTGTACTCCTCGGTGAGGGCTCGCAGCTCGGCGTCGGAGAGGTCGACGAAGTCCTCTTCGATGGAGTTGACCTGGTCCGCGATGCGGTGCAGCTTGCGCAGGATCTTGCCTTCGCCTGCACGCATGATCTTCGAGAGGACGGACACGGGGGTTGGTCTCCTTGCCGGTCGGGCCTGGGACGGTCGGTTTCCATTTGACTCACTGAGCAACGGCCATCGTATGCGAGGACCCCACCGCGCCGGGAGGCCTGCCGGGTAGGCCGACTGTCAGCTCTTTCAAATCTGCTTCAAAGGGGACAACGGACGGGCGACGCCGATGGTGCCGCGCCCCGGCCACGAATTGCGCGAATTGTGATCGCCCGCTCACACACGGCTAAAAGATGGCGTCCTCGTCGGCCTCCTGAGCAGAATCGGCCGATGGACCCCGTCACGCTCACCACCGACCGTCTCCTGTTGCGCACGGTCGGCCCGCAGGACACCGACGCCGTGTACGCCGCCGCGCAGGATCCCGACATCCAGCGCTGGACCACGATCCCGTCGCCGTACCTGCCCGAGCACGCCCGCGGCTTCACGGACGAGATGGTCCCCGAGGGCTGGGCGAACGGCTCGATGCTCACCTGGGGCCTCTTCCTCCCCGAAGGGGAGGAGTTGGTGGGCATGCTCAGCCTCACCATGCGCTCCCTGGGCGCGGCCGAGATCGGTTTCTGGAGCGCCGGGCAGCACCGCGGCCGCGGCTACGTCACCGAGGCCGTCCTCGCCGTGGCCCGCTGGGCCTTCACCGACCTGTCGCTCGATCGCGTCGAATGGCGGGCGGAGGTCGGCAACACGCCCTCCCTCGCGGTCGCCGAACGCGCCGGGTTCGTCCTCGAGGGCGTCATGCGCTCCGCGATCATCCACCGGGGCGCCCGCCGGGACTGCTGGGTGGGCGCCCTGCTCCCGTCGGACCTCGCACTGCCGTCGACGGCGCCCTATCTGCCGGCGCCGGTACAGCCGGCCTAGCCGTCGTCGCGGGTCGGCCGCCACCGTGGGCATTTCTGGATGAATCAGCAGCTCAGCGCCTGTTGTCAGTGCTACCCCCTATCGTGCGGCCCATGACCACCCCGCCTCCGACCAACCAGCTCTCGGCAGACGAGGCCCGCCGTATCGTCCTGCGGGCACAAGGCTTCCTCGGCGCCCCCGACCGCAAGGCCGGCGTCCGCGGCATCCTCCGTCATCTGGGTGCGGTCCAACTCGACACCATCTCGGTTCTCGCCCGCTCCCATGAGCTCATCCCCTACGCCCGCCTGGGAGCCGTGGACCGCAAGACCGTCGAGAAGGCCTACTGGACAGACACGCACGCCTTCGAGTACTGGTCCCACGCCGCCTGCATCCTCCCCATCGAGGAGTGGCCCCACTTCGCCTTCCGCCGCCGCGCCTACCGCAACCGCCCGCACTGGAACCACCAGCTTCCGGACGGCGTGTACGACCAGGTCATCAAGCAGCTCCGCGCCGAGGGCCCCCTCACCGCGACGGAGTTGGGCGGTGCGAAGAGGACCAGCGAGTGGTGGGACTGGTCCGGCACGAAGGTGGCCGTCGAGCGCGCCCTGATGTACGGCGAGGTGGTCTGCGTCGAGCGCCGCGGCTGGAAGCGCGTCTACGACCTCGCCGAACGCGCGGTGCCCGACTCCCTCCTGCACGACGACCTCGACGACACCGAGTGCCTGCGCCGCCTGGTCCGCCTGGCCGGCCGGTCCCTGGGCGTCGGCACCCGCGCCGACATCGCCGACTACCACCGCCTCAAGGGCGAGCAGGTCGACGCGGTGATCGCCGACTCGGGTCTGGTCCCGGTCACGGTCGAGGGCTGGGGCAAGCCCGCCTGGGCCGACCCCGCGGCCCTGCAGACACCGCCGCGCGGCCGCCACCGTACGACGCTCCTGTCCCCCTTCGACTCCCTCATCTGGGAACGGGCCCGCACGGAACGCATCTTCGGCTTCACCCACCGCCTGGAGGCCTACGTCCCCAAGCCGAAGCGGGTGTACGGCTACTTCGCGATGCCGGTGCTCGCCGGCGGCCACCTCGTCGGCCGGGTGGACCCGGCCCGCGAGGGGAGCACCCTGGTCGCCAAGCAGGTCACGCTGGACGGCCCGAAGGCCGTTCCGGCGGTCGCGCAGGCCCTGGTCGAGGCGGCGAGCTGGGTGAACTGCACGGACGTACGCGTGGAGAAGGTGGACGCCCCGGAACTCCGCGAGGCCCTCGCACGGGAACTCACCCGCGCGACGCCCTGACCCCTGCCGGACGCCTACCCGCCCTTACCGGATTTCGAGGATCTTCTCCCGCATCGCGTACACCACAGCCTCCATCCTGGAGTGCAGCTGCAGTTTCTCCAGGATGTTGCGCACGTGGTTCTTCACGGTGTTCTCGGAGATGAACAACTCCTTGGCGATGTCCCGGTTGTTCATCCCGGTGGCGACCAGCTTGAGCACTTCCAGCTCACGGTCCGTCAGCCGGGGCGCCGGCACGAGTCGGCGCTCGTCGGTGCGCTGGATCATCGACTTGAACTCGGTGAGCAGTTTCGACGCCATGGAGGGGCTGATCTGCGACTGTCCGTCGGCCACCGCGCGAATGGCGGTGGCCACCTCGTCCGTGGAGATCTCCTTGAGGAGATATCCGGTGGCACCCGCCTTGATCGCGTCGTAGAGATCGGCTTCCTCGTCGCTGATCGTCAGCATGATGATCTTCGCGCTGGGCGCCACCTCCTTGATGGAGGTGCACGCCTCGATCCCGCCCCGCTTGGGCATCCGCACATCCATCAGCACGATGTCCGGCAGCAGGTCGGCGGCCTTGTCGACGGCCTCCGCGCCGTCCCCGGCCTCACCCACGACCTGGATGTCCTCCTCGGCCGCGAGCACGATCTCCAGGCCCCGGCGGAAGAGGGCGTGGTCGTCCACCACCAGGACACGGATCGGCTCCTTGCGTGGAGAGCCCTCGTCCGGCCCCATGCCGACGGCGCCGTCGCCGGCGCCCTCGTCCTGCATCGGTCCGAAGCTGTCCGCCATCGTTCCTCCCCCTGAAGGCTGTGGCCTGTGGTCCTGCGCCATCGCCAACCCAAGGCTTCGGCCCACCGGTTGGGCCGATGCGGCCATGATTTCACGCCCGGGCGACACTGCGGTCACGGAGCGGGGCGCGAAGTGGTCGCACACCGGTGCCCCTGGGGGCGCACACGCGCACCAGGGGCACCTGCTCAACCGCCTGCCGGGTGATCAGCCACCCAGCGTGCCCCCCGCCGCCGGGGGTTGTGCCTGGGCGACCATCGGGTCCGTGCTGAGGTGGATGACGCCGTAGTCGTAGGCGTGTCGCCGGTAGACGACACTCGGTTCCTTGGTCTCGGAGTCGATGAAGAGGTAGAAGTCGTGGCCGACCAGTTCCATCTCGTAGAGGGCCTGGTCGAGGGTCATCGGGGAAGCGACGTGGGTCTTCTCACGGACGACCAGGGGGCCTTCGCCCTTGATCTCCAGCGAGCCGATCTTCTTGGTGGGCACTCCGTCGGGTTCTTCCTCCCGGACGGTGTGGCCGTTGCCGTTGAGTGTCGCCGCGCCCGGAACGTGGTCGGGGACCTCGGCCGCCGTGAGTCGGCGTGCGCCGCGACGCGTGTGGCGCTTGTCGTGCTGCTTGCGCAGGCGGGCGTCCAGCTTCTCCGCCGCCAGGTCGAGTGCCGCGTACGGGTCGCTGGCTGCCGCCTCCGCCCGGATCACCGGACCGCGGGAGCGGAGCGTGATCTCCACTCGGTCACAGCGGTCGGCCTGTCGGGGGTTCGGCTCCTTGGACACCTCGACGTCGAGGCTGATCACCTTGCCGTCGAGCTTCTGGATCTTCTCCAGCTTCAGCTTCTCGGCCACGTGCTTGCGGAACCGCTCGGGCACCTCGGTCTTGCGGCCCTTGACGACGATGTCCACGCAGAACTCCGTTCCCGGATCGCTCCGCCTCGCTGCGGAGCATCTCCCTTTTGCACCAGGCTCCGGTGAGCCCCGGAACCTCGGACTCGGTGACTCCCACCTCCTCCCCCGCGGGCAAGATCTCCATTCCACCGACGCGGGTGACGCTGAAAATCCCGCGGCGCCGCAATCGGATACGAGAGGTGTGGCCTGCGCCTTTCTCTCACAACCGAACATATCTCGCCTGGACGGATGTCGTCACCCTCTACTGCGGCGTACCTCCGTTCAGGTGAATTGGTCCTGTCATTACCTGCAACGATGCAAGTTCGCAGTCAGTTCCGGTTTATTTCGAAAGAATCAGGTGATGCCGCGACCACGGCCGCGCAGATCACGTCATGAGCGGACCCGACGCCCGTCATTCCCGGCCGAGGGGGCACCGCCGCCGTCTCCTCCTCCGTCACCACGGTCATCCGTTCCCCTGTGCTTTCCCGAGACACGGCGCTGTACACCGCCCTCGCCACCTCTTCACGCTCACCCGCCCCGACCGACACGCCCCGCGCGAACGCCGCCCGAGATACGGCCGTACCGCCGCGTCCGCCCACCCGCCGACCGCGCCCCGCTCCTCCGCGGTCCGCCTCACGCTCCGCTCCCTCCGCCATCCCCGCCCGGACCGCGCGGGCCGCCTCCGCCAGGGACGCCCCCGTCGTCATCAGGTCGTCGACGAGAACCACCGGCCCCTCGTGGAGGAGCCGTCCGGCACCCGGGGCCACCTCCAACGCGCCCGCGAGATTCTCCAGCCGTTGCCAGGAGTTGAGCCCCGCCTGGTCGGCCACGTGCCGCCCCTGCCGCAACACGGCGAGCACCCGGGCGGGCGTCCCGGACCGCCGGAGTTCACCGGCCGCCGCGAGCGCGATCCGCCGCGCCGGGTCGTGCCCCCGCGCCCGGACCGCCCGCCGCGCGGACGGCACGGGAACGAGCAGGACGGTCCCGCCGGCCGCATCCATCCGCCCACGGCGGTGAGCGTGATCAGGCATGTGGCCGTGGAGACGACCGTGGCCACCCCGCGTCCCGCCCCACGCAGCCCCGTCGCGCCCCCAGGCCCTCCTCTCCCGGCCGTCCACCCTCATCCCCGTCCCTTCGGCCACGTCGCCCCTCTCGGCCCGTCCCCGGGCCTCCTGGAGCCCCGCTCGCACGGCTCCCGCGAGGGCAGCGCCGAGCGGTGCCGCGAGCGCCAGGGCGCCTCGTTCCTTGTGGGCGAGCAGTGCCGCCCGCACCTCGTCCGCGTACCGAGCCGCCGCGTGCACGACCGGCAGCCCCGGCGGCTCCGGCACCGGCCGCACCCGGCGCGGCACGGCTCCGCCCAGAACGCCACGGCACTCCGGGCAGAGCACCGCACGAGGCCTCCCGCAGCCTCCGCACTCGGCCGGCAGCACCAGGTCGGTGAGGTCCTGCCACCACCCCCGCATGCCCACCACTGTGCCAACCCGGCCGCCACCCGGCCACCCCTGTGGATAACTCCCTGTGGACAACTCCGAGCCCCGGATCGAAGCCCGGCTCGGAGCCCGGCTCGGAGCCCCGAAGCGGTCGGCGTCCGACACCCCCGTGCTCGCCCCGCACCCGTGCTCGCCCCGCATCCGCCCCGCACGCAACGAAAACAGCCGCCTCCCCCGGGATCTCCCGACAGAAGCGGCCGCCCACCTCTCAGCCCTGGGCTCTATGCCCAGGCCTTCAGCCCAGACCACTCGGCCCCGGCCTCCCAGCCCCGGCCTTCCGGCCACCCCGCGCCCACACCTCACCCCGGATAAACCGGCGCCATCCCCTCCGCGTCGACCTTCTCCCACTGCGTCCCGGTCCGCAGCCGGACGATCCCGTCCTCCGAGTACGCCACCAACGGCATCTGGTCGTCCTCGGACGCCGCGATCTCCTTCACCCCCGTCAGCGCGGCGGGCGCGGGCCCCTCCGGTGTGGAGCCGTCGACCTGGACGTACCGCATCTGCTGCACACCGCCCTGCTCGCGCCCGACCACCACGAGCCGGCTGTCCCCGGCCCACGACATGGCCGCGACCTCCTCCAACTCGGGTGCGGCGGAGCGCAGTTCCCGGACCGCGACGGCGGGCCGCTCGCTCTTCTCGCCGCGCTCGATCCGGCCGATGAGCAGGGACTGCTCGTCGCCCTTCTCCACGACGAGCGCGATCCGCACCCCGTCGGCGGCCACCCGGACATCCTTGATCCGCCCGTCGAGCCCCGGGGTGTCCACCGTGAGCGGATCGCCCCCACCGTCCTCCAGCAGCAGCAGACGCGCGTCACGCGGGTCGCGGTCGGCCACCCACAGGTCGCCCTGCGCGTCCCAACTGGGTGTCGTCAGCCGGTCGTTCGCCGTCGCGCCCTTGCTGGTCAGGACCGCGTCACCGAGCGACCCGGCCGCCGCCAGCGACGCGACGTACAGCTCCTTGCCGTCGGCGGCGACCCCGGCGGCCTTGTGCTCGTCGCGCGAGACGGCCACCGACTGCAGGGCCTTGTCGCCGTCGCCCAGCGCGCCCGGCACCGGATCGTGCTGCCTGCCGGTGCTGTCGGCCGCCATCCGCACGAGTCGCTTCCTGGCGTCCACGAAGTACAGGTACTGGGGTTGCTCCTCCGAGCCCTGCGTGGCGACGGCGGGCGCCTCGTCCTCCCCCAGGGTGCACAACTGCTTGCCGTCCGCGCGCAGTTCGACCTCGTCCACAGCGGGCGTGAGGTTCTGCAGGGTGAACAGGATCTGGGCCGCCATACGGTGGCACACCGACACCCCGACCCGGGCGGCCCTGTCGTTCAGCGGCACGGTCAGCTTGTTCTGGTCGTCCGGCGTCAGCGAGGCGTCCTCCGGGAGCCGCACCCCCGTGGGGAAACTCGACCTGGCGACCGGCTCGAGCCAGGACGTGGGCCCGTTCAGCAGCGAACGCACCATCTGTGTCATGGGGTTGACGCGCTCACGCACATACACGGGATCGGCGACGGCCACGGTCGTCGGGCTCGTCCCCGAGAGCGGCTGGTCGGCGAAGTAGTACTTGTTGACGGACATGTAGTTGCGCTGGAAGTCCGACTTGCCCATGACGACGCCCACCGGCGGCCCGTCGATACGCCACTGCTTGGTCTTCGGGTCACGGATCAGGTGCACCGACTGGTCGTAGGCCCCCTTGGCGGGTTCGTAGGACTGCTGCGCGTCCACCGTGGCCACCTTGGTGCCGGTCAGCGTGTACAGGTCGTCGGCCGTGTCCTCCCGGCCGCCCGCCCGCCGGGGGTCCATGTCCGGCGCCTCCGCGAGCACCGTGGTGGACAGCTCCGGATGCCAGGTCCGCGCCGCCTCGGCGGTCAGGTACCGGCGCGCCGTCTCGTAGTTCGGATCGTCACTGGTCAGGGCCTCCAGGAAGCCCTGCACGATCTCCCCCGACGTGGCGTCCTCCTGGGGCGGCATCGCGAAGACCCGTACCTGTCCGTCCTGACGCGGTGTGGAGTCGACGCCGCGCAGATCCCCGCTGTCGGGCATGGAGGCGCATCCCGCCAGCAGGACGACCCCACAGGCGGCGTACGCGGCCGCGCGCCCCGGTCCGCGCCGGGCGCGTCCCTCGCGGTCAGCGCCCACGAAATGCCTCCCCTTGGCTGTGCGAGTCCTGTTGTCCGTACGAGCCCCGCGCCTGCTCGGACGGGTCGTCCTCAGAGTGCACGTTCGGGTCCTTCGGGTGCCCGTGCGGGTCCTCCGGGCGCCTTCGCGAGGCCTCCGGCCCGCTGCCCGGACCGGCCGCCGCCCCACCGCGCGGCGCGTCCCCGCCCGACGTGTCGTCCTGTTGCCGTACGCCCGAGGCGGGCCGCGGCACCACGCGCGCGCCGTTGCCGGGCAGCGCCGTGGGATCCGCGGTGGCCACCACGGCACTCGTGCGCGGCGCGATCGGGTCCCGGGACGTCACCGGGTCACGGCTCGGCTGGGCCGGCACGGTGGCCGCCTTCTCCGCGTTCCCACGCGGCAGACCGGCGTCGTCGAGCCCGCGATTGCGCCGGGAGTCCTTGGGCTCCAACGGTATCGGGGAGCCCCTGAGCGGCTCGTCCGCGGTCCGCGGCAACGTCAGCCGGAACTGCGACCCGCCGCCCGGCTCGCCCCACGCCTGCAGCCAGCCGCCGTGCAGCCGCGCGTCCTCCAGGGCGATGGACAGCCCCAGACCCGTACCGCCGGTGGTACGCGCGCGTGCCGGGTCGGCCCGCCAGAAGCGGCTGAAGACGCGGGTCGCCTCACCGGGCTTGAGCCCCACGCCGTAGTCGCGCACCGCGATCGCGACCGCCCCGCCCGCCGCGGCGAGCTTGACGACGACGTCCCTGCCCTCGCCGTGCTCCACGGCGTTGACGACGAGATTGCGCAGCACCCGCTCCACCCGCCGGGCGTCCGCCTCGGCGACGACGGGCTGCTGGTCGCCCACCACACGGACGTGCGTGCCCTTGCGCTCGGCGAGCGGCTCGGCCCCGCTGACGACCCTCCGTACGACCTCCCTGAGGTCGATCGGCTCCGCCTCCAGCGCCGCCGCGCCCGCGTCGAAACGGCTGATCTCCAGCAGGTCCGCGAGCAGCGACTCGAACCGGTCCAGCTGGTCGGCGAGCAGTTCCGCCGACCGCGCGGTCACCGGGTCGAAATCCTCCCGCGCCTCATGAATGACGTCCGCGGCCATCCGTACGGTCGTCAGGGGCGTCCGCAGCTCGTGCGACACGTCCGACACGAACCGCCGCTGCATCCGCGACAGGTCCTCCAGCTGCTGGATCTTCAGCTGGAGGTTCTGCGCCATCTTGTTGAAGGCCTCGCCGAGCCGCGCGATGTCGTCCTCGCCGGTGACCTTCATCCGCTCCTGGAGCCGCCCGGCGGACAACCGCTCCGCGATCCCGGCCGCCATCCGCACCGGGGTGACGACCTGCCGCACGACCAGCCAGGCAATGGCTCCGAGGAGTACGACGACGAAGAGGCCGGCCGTCGCCAGGGTGCCCTTGACCAGGCTCAGCGACTTCTCCTCCTGGGTGAGCGGGAAGAGGTAGTACAGCTGGTACGGGTCGTCGTTCGGGTCGCTGACCTGCTTGCCGATGACGAGGCCCGGCTGGGACGCCTTGCCGGAGTCGTCGTCGTAGGCGATCCGGGTGTAGCTCTGGGCCGCCGCCGTACTGCTGTCGACGCGCTCGCGCAGGGCCTCGGGCACGCTGGCCGCCCAGTCCACGTCACCGGAGGCGCGCGGTCCGCGACCGCCGCCGCTGGCATCGCCGGCGGCGGGGAGCGTCACCACGTCGAAGGCGCCCTGACCACCGCTGGACAGCGACTCCACCAGATCGCTCATCCACTGGATGACGTTCTGGTCGGTGCGTTCGTCCACGGCGGTGCCGTCTTCACCGGTCCCGGCCCCCGCCTCGTCGGCCTTCTGCTTGGCCACCGCGAACCCGCCGGTGGCCTGGCTCTGCGAGGCCTTCACCTTGGCGTCGAGCAGCCCGTTGCGCACCTGCCCGATCACGACGAACCCGAGCAGCAGCACGACACCCAGGGACATCAGCAGCGTGGTGACGACGACCTTGAGCTGGATGTTGCGCCGCCACAGCCGCATGACGGGCAGCAGCGGCCGCCGCACCCACCGCATGAACAGCCGAAGGACCGGGCTGCCCTGGACGCCGCCCTGGAGCAATCCGCCCTCCAGGAAGCGTCCCCAGCGGGAACCCGCCGTCTTCCGGCCGACAGGCCGCCCCGCGCGAGCCCCGGTCCGCCCGGGCGACGAAGCGGCGCTGTCTCCGGACATGTCAGCTGGGTCCTGCCTTGTATCCCACACCACGCACGGTCACCACGATCTCCGGCCGCTCCGGGTCCTTCTCGACCTTGGAGCGCAGCCGCTGCACATGCACGTTCACCAGACGGGTGTCCGCGGCGTGCCGGTAGCCCCACACCTGCTCCAGGAGCACCTCACGCGTGAACACCTGCCACGGCTTGCGCGCCAGCGCCACCAGCAGATCGAACTCCAGCGGCGTCAGCGCGATCGACTGCCCGTCCCGTTTCACCGAGTGACCGGCCACATCGATGACCAGATCACCTATGGCGAGCTGCTCGGGAGCCGGCTCCTCCGACCTCCGCAGCCGCGCCCGGATCCGGGCCACGAGTTCCTTCGGCTTGAACGGCTTCACGATGTAGTCGTCGGCGCCGGACTCCAGGCCCACGACGACGTCGACGGTGTCGCTCTTGGCCGTGAGCATCACGATCGGCACCCCGGACTCCGCCCTGATCAGGCGGCACACCTCGATACCGTCCCGCCCCGGCAGCATCAGATCGAGCAGCACCAGATCGGGCTTGGACTCACGGAAAGCGGCCAGCGCCTTGTCGCCGTCGGCTACGAAAGACGGCTCAAAACCTTCACCACGCAGCACAATGCCGAGCATCTCGGCCAGTGCGGTGTCGTCGTCGACGACAAGGACTCGTCCCTTCATAAACGACATCATCCCATTAGCTAATCGTTACCTGGCGTGACCTGGCACACAGCTCGGCAAGAGCCTCTGCGGTCACGGGCGAAACGGCGCCCTCTTCCGTGACAATCGCGGTCACCAGCTCGGGCGGCGTCACGTCGAACGCCGGGTTGTACGCCTGGGTCCCCAGGGGTGCCACCGGAATCCCGCCTCCCGCTTCCGTTCCGGCCACCGGCACCTGGGGTGCTGTGACCTCGGTCACCTCATGACCGGGGCGCTGCTCCACCTCGATGGACGCCCCGTCCGGCGTGTCCGGATCGACCGTGGTCACCGGTGCCACCACGATGAACGGCACGTGGTGGTACCGAGCGAGCACCGCGAGCGGATAGCTTCCCACCTTGTTCGCCACCGAGCCGTCGGCCGCGATGCGGTCCGCCCCGATCAGCACCGCGTCCACCTCTCCGGCCGCGAACAGCGAGCCCGCCGCGTTGTCCGTCAACAAGGTGTACGCCATACCGCTGCGAGCCGCCTCGTACGCCGTCAGGCGAGCACCTTGCAGCAACGGGCGCGTTTCGTCCACCCACAGCCGCCTCAGCCGCCCCACCCGGTGCGCCGCGAGGGCCACCGCGAACGCCGTTCCCTCACCACCGGACACCAGCGATCCGGTGTTGCAGTGGGTGAGGATGCGGTGCCCGCCACCGGGCAACAGCTCGTCCAGGAGAGCCAGCCCGAGCTCGGCCATCCGTGCGCTGGCCTCGGCGTCCTCCCGGTGCAGCCTGCGCGCGGCGGCGAGCGCCGCCTCGGCGGCCTGCCGGACGTCACCGCCCTTGCCGAGCTCGGCGTGGTACGCGGACTGCGCCCGGCGCACACCGACGGCGAGGTTCACCGCGGTGGGACGCGCACCCGCGAGCGAGTTCGCCGCGTCGTCCACGTCGAAGCCGCGCACGGCGGCGAGCGCGACACCGTACGCCCCCGCGATGCCGAGCAGCGGCGCCCCGCGCACCGCGAGCGAACGGATCGCCTCCACCAGCGCGGGTGCGTCCGTGCAGACCAGTTCGACCTCCTCGGCCGGCAACCTCGTCTGGTCGAGAAGTACCAGTACGGGACCTTCTGGTGGCTCCTCCCAACGGATCGCCTGTATCTCGGTCGGCCTGCTGTCCTCGCCGGATTGCGCGTGCTGATCAGCCATGCGGTCAGTCTGCCCCTTATCCGGCGGACAATTGAAGGTGTGCAGCCCGTACCGCGGCTGGTCACTCGGTGACCACCCCATGGCACGATGGGCGCCAACCTGCCACCGCGACCGCGGACGGGCACCGTGAAGGAGCGACGATGAACGACACTCCGGGCTGGGCCTCGCCCGGATCCGCCCCGTCCGACGGGCAGGAGCCCGGTGCGTCCGGCCCCACCGAGCCGACCGACCGCCCCGGCCCCGCGAACCCCGCGGATCAGCCCGGCACGGATCCTGAGAGCCCCGGCACGAAGTGGTCCAAGGAGCAGCCGCCGCCGGCCCAGTGGTCCGCCCCCACCGGCCCCGCAGCCCCGGACCAGGCCTCGCCGCCCCCACCACCCGGCCCCGGCTGGGGCACCCCGCCCCCGCCACCCCCTGGCGGCCCCGGCGGCTACGGCCCTCCCGGCGGGCCCGGTGGACCCGGCGGCGGACCGGGCGGTCACAACGGCTGGGGAGGCGGCTACGGCCCTCCCGGCGGCTACCCCGGTTACGGTGCCTACGGCGGCTGGGGCGGCCCCCCTCCCGCCGCCAAACCCGGCGTGATCCCCCTCCGCCCCCTCGGCGTGGGCGAGATCCTCGACGGCGCGGTCTCCACCATGCGCACCCACTGGCGCACGGTCCTGGGCATCTCCCTGACCGTCGCCGTCCTCACCGAGGTCGTCGCCATCCTGCTCCAGGGCTTCGTCCTGAACGACAGCGCCGACACCGAGGCACTCAACGACCCGAGCGCCACGCTCGACGAACTCTCCCGGGCCATGGGCGACGCGGCCCTCAGCTCCGGCGTCCTCTTCGTGATCTCGCTGATCGGCACGGTCGCGGCCACCGCCCTGCTCACGACCGTCACCAGCCGCGCCGTCCTCGGCAAGTCCGTCACCACCGCCGAGGCCTGGCGCGACGCCCGCCCGCAGGTGTTGAAGCTGCTCGGCCTGATCCTCCTGCTGCTCCTCATCACCGTCGGCGTCGTCTTCGCCGGCGCGCTGCCCGGCATCCTCGTGGTCGTCTCCGGAGAGACCACCGGCGGCGTCGTACTCGCCTTCCTGGGCATGCTGGGCACCGGCATCCTCGCCCTGTGGCTGGCGGTCCGCTACTCCCTGGCCTCCCCCGCGCTGATGCTGGAGAAGCAGAGCATCACCAAGTCGATGGGCCGCTCCGCGAAGCTGGTCCGCGGCTCCTGGTGGCGGGTCTTCGGCATCCAGCTGCTCGCGACGATCATCGCGAACATCGTCGCGGCGATCGTCGTCATCCCCTTCACCTTCCTCGCCGCGGCACTGGGCGGCGACGGCATCGGCGGGTTCCTCGACGGCACCGGCGACCTCGGCTGGACCTTCCTGGTCGTCAGCGGCGTCGGCTCGGTGATCGGCTCCATGATCACCTTCCCGATCACGGCCGGCGTCACCGTGCTGCTCTACATCGACCAGCGCATCCGCCGCGAGGCCCTCGACCTCGACCTGGCCCGCGCCGCCGGCGTCCAGGGCTACGGCACCGGCCCCACCCCCGGGAGCTGATGCCGTGAGCTTGGCGGGGGGAGGTCTCACAGCGGTACCGGCACTGCCGCACGCCGCCGACTCGACCGTACGCATCGCGCTGCACGTCGGCGACACATCCCTGCGTGCCGTCCTGCGCGCCGCGGACACCGCGTCCGTCCTGTCGCTCGCACGCTCCGACGACGCCCCGCCGCTGACGACCCCGCGCGACCCCGCGCGGGAAGCCGCCCGGCGTGAGCTGACCAAGCGGATGTACCACGAGAACGACCCCAGCCTGCTCCAACGCGCCCTCGACGCCTTCTGGGAGTGGGTCGGCAAGCTCTTCGACAGCGCGTCGGCCGCCACCCCTGGCGGCCCGCTCGGCCTGGTCGTCGTCATCCTGGTCGTCATCGCGGTCCTGGGCGCCCTGTGGTGGCGCCTGGGCACCCCACGCCGTGAACCGGCGTCCGCCCCGACCCTGTTCGACGACCGCCCCCGCAGCGCCGCCGAACACCGCGCGGCCGCCGAGGCACACGCCGCCCAGGGCCACTGGAACCAGGCCGTCCAGGAACGCATGCGGGCCATCGTGCGCTCCCTGGAGGAACGCGCCCTCCTGGACACCCGCCCCGGCCGCACCGCCGACGAGGCAGCAGCGGAAGCCGGCCGCACCCTGCCCTCACAGTCCGACCGACTGCGCTCCGCCGCCCGGGACTTCGACGACGTGACATACGGCGGCCGCAGGGCGAGCGAGCAGTCGTACCACCGCATCGCCGAACTCGACCGCGACCTGGAGCGCACCAAGCCCCAGCTCGCGAGCAGCAGCAGCCCCAGCACGGCCCCCACCACCCGCCAGGGAGCCGCCGAATGACCACCGAGGCCACGCTCCCCTCCACCTCGGCCTCGCCCACCGCCCGCCAGGTGTGGACCCGCGCGCGAGGCGTCGTCCTCGCCCTCGTGGTGCTCCTGGCGGCGGCCGTCGCGATCGCGGCCGTCCGCTCCGACGCCCGCCACGGCGAACTCGACCCCCGCTCCGCCGACCCCTACGGCAGCCGCGCCGTCGCCGAACTCCTCGCCGACCGGGGCGTCTCCACGCGCGTAGTCACCACCCTCGACGAGGCCCGCGCCGCGGCCGGCCCGGACACCACCCTCCTGGTCGCCGTCCCCGACCTGCTGACCGAGCGCCAACAGGGCCGGCTCTACTCCGCGACCGCCGAATCCGCGGGCCGTACGGTCCTCGTCGCCCCCGGCGGCACCTCCGTCGAACGGCTCGCCCCCGGCATCGTCGCCGCCCCCGCCACCAGCCTCGACTCGACGCTCTCCCCCGCCTGCGACCTGCCCGCGGCCCGACGCGCCGGCAGCGCCGACACCGGCGGCATCCGCTACACCGTCACACGCCCCGGCGCCGACAAGTGCTACCCCAGCGAACGCCTGGCCACCCTGGTGCGCCTCCCGGCGGACACCGGCGCCGGCGACACCGTCGTGCTCGGCGCCCCCGACATCCTCTTCAACAATCACCTCGACAAGCAGGGCAACGCCTCGCTCGCCCTCCAACTCCTCGGCTCCCGCCCCCATCTGGTCTGGTACCTCCCCTCGCTCTCCGACAGCTCCGCCGCCGACCCGGACGACGAAAAGGGCTTCTTCGACCTGCTCCCCTCGGGCTGGCTCTGGGGCACGCTCCAGCTCTTCATCGCCGCGGGCCTCGCCGCCTTCTGGCGGGCACGCCGACTGGGCCCCCTCGTGCCCGAAAAACTCCCCGTGGCGATCCGCGCCTCCGAATCCGTCGAAGGCCGGGCCCGCCTCTACCGCAAGGCGAACGCCCGCGACCGCGCGGCCACCGCTCTTCGCTCCACCACCCGCACGCGCCTCGCCCCCCTCGTCGGTGTCCCCGTCACCCAGGCGCACGCGCCCGAGGCCCTGCTCCCCGCCCTGTCCGCCCACCTCCACACACCCGGAGACGGACAGGCCATGCACACGCTCCTCTTCGGCCCGCCGCCCAGCGACGACGCGGCACTGATCTCGCTCGCCGACCAACTCGACGCCCTCGAAAGAGAGGTACGCCGTCCATGATGGACCCGACCACTGACAACGCCGGGAAGACCGGGGACGCGGACACCGCCCGCGCCTCCCTGGAAGCCCTGCGCGCCGAGATCGCCAAAGCCGTGGTCGGCCAGGACCCCGCCGTGACCGGCCTCGTCGTCGCCCTCCTGTGCCGCGGACACGTCCTCCTCGAAGGAGTCCCCGGCGTCGCCAAGACCCTCCTGGTCCGCGCCCTCGCCTCCGCGCTCGAACTCGACACCAAGCGCGTCCAGTTCACTCCCGACCTGATGCCGAGCGACGTCACGGGCTCCCTCGTCTACGACGCCCGCACCGCCGAGTTCTCCTTCCAGCCCGGCCCGGTCTTCACCAACCTGCTCCTCGCCGACGAGATCAACCGCACCCCGCCCAAGACCCAGTCGTCCCTCCTGGAGGCCATGGAGGAACGCCAGGTCACGGTCGACGGCACCCCCCGCCCACTCCCCGACCCGTTCCTGGTCGCGGCCACCCAGAACCCGGTGGAGTACGAGGGCACCTACCCCCTCCCGGAAGCCCAGCTGGACCGCTTCCTCCTCAAACTCACCATCCCCCTCCCCTCCCGCCAGGACGAGATCGACGTCCTCACCCGCCACGCCGAGGGCTTCAACCCGCGTGACCTGCACGCCGCCGGCGTACGCCCCGTAGCGGGCCCCGCCGACCTCGAAGCGGCCCGAGCCGCCGTGGCGAAGACATCGATCTCCCCGGAGATCACCGCCTACGTCGTCGACATCTGCCGCGCCACCCGCGAGTCGCCGTCCCTCACCCTCGGAGTCTCTCCGCGCGGCGCGACGGCCCTGCTCGCCACGGCCCGCGCCTGGGCCTGGCTGACCGGCCGCGACTACGTCACCCCCGACGACGTCAAGGCGCTCGCCCTCCCTACCCTCCGCCACCGCGTCCAGCTCCGTCCGGAAGCCGAAATGGAAGGCGTGACGCCCGACTCGGTGATCAACGCGATCCTCGCCCACGTCCCGGTCCCCCGCTGATGGCCCTCACCGGACGCGCCGCCCTCCTCGCCGCCCTGGGCTCCCTCCCCGTAGGCATCTGGGAACCCGGCTGGACAGGCATCCTCGCGGTCAACGCCCCCCTCGCCCTCGCGTGCGCCTGCGACTTCGCGCTGGCGGCACCCGTACGCCGCCTGGGCCTGACCCGCTCCGGCGACACCTCCGTACGCCTCGGCGACACCGCCGACGTCACCCTCACCGTCTCCAACACCTCCCGCCGCCCCCTCCGCGCCCACCTGCGCGACGCCTGGCCCCCCAGCAGCTGGCAGCCCGGCACAGAGGTGGAGGCATCCCGCCACCGCCTCACAGTGCCCCCTGGCGAACGCCGCCGCGTGACCACGCGTCTACGGCCAACCCGCCGCGGCGACCGCCAAGCGGACCGCGTCACGATCCGCTCCTACGGCCCTCTCGGCCTCTTCTCCCGCCAGGGCACCCACCAGGTTCCCTGGACGGTCCGCGTCCTGCCGCCGTTCACCAGCCGCAAGCACCTGCCCTCCAAGCTGGCCCGCCTGCGCGAACTGGACGGCCGCACCAGCGTCCTCACCCGCGGCGAAGGCACCGAATTCGACAGCCTGCGTGAATACGTCCCCGGCGACGACACCCGCTCGATCGACTGGCGCGCCACGGCCCGCCAGACCACGGTCGCCGTACGCACCTGGCGCCCCGAGCGCGACCGCCACATCCTTCTGGTCCTCGACACCGGCCGCACCTCCGCGGGCCGCGTCGGCGACGCCCCCCGCCTCGACGCCTCCATGGACGCGGCCCTCCTCCTGGCCGCCCTCGCCTCCCGCGCCGGCGACCGCGTCGACCTCCTCGCCTACGACCGCCGCGTCCGCGCCCTGGTCCAGGGCCGCACCGCAGGCGACGTCCTGCCGTCCCTGGTCAACGCCATGGCATCCCTGGAACCCGAACTGGTCGAAACAGACTCCCGAGGCCTTACGGCTACGGCGCTCAGGTCGGCCCCTCGCCGCTCCCTGATCGTCCTGCTCACGACCCTCGACGCAGCTCCGGTCGAGGAGGGCCTGCTCCCCGTCCTCCCGCAGCTCACCCAGCGCCACACAGTCCTACTGGCCTCAGTTGCAGATCCCCACATCGCCCGCATGGCAACGGCCCGCGGAAACGCCGAAGCCGTCTACGAGGCCGCAGCAGCAGCCCAGGCGCAGTCAGAACGCCATCGCACGGCAGAGCAGCTCCGCCGCCACGGCGTAACTGTCGTCGACGCCACCCCCGACGACTTGGCACCGGCACTGGCAGACGCATACCTGGCACTGAAGTCGGCGGGGCGGCTTTAGCCGCCCCGAGCGAGCCCGAGCGGGGGCCTCCAGAAATGCAAAAAGCCCCGTGCCAATGGCACGGGGCTTTTCTAAAGATTGTTCGGCGGCGTCCTACTCTCCCACAGGGTCCCCCCTGCAGTACCATCGGCGCTGTAAGGCTTAGCTTCCGGGTTCGGAATGTAACCGGGCGTTTCCCTCACGCTATAACCACCGAAACACTAT
>NZ_JAIHON010000018.1 GCF_021173675.1 Streptomyces lincolnensis
ACTCCCCAACCCCCTCCCCGGCACGCATCCCCCGCACTGATCAGCGAAAACATCATTTCGGGGAGGCGGGGAGGCATACAGGTCAGCACCCCGAAAACCCCCTCCACAGCGCCCCTCGAAGGGGGTGACCCTGCCTCCCCGGACCACCCTTCGAAGGGATTCCGCATGTACCCCGAACACCCCACCCACACGCCCGCCGAACGGGCCGTGGACATCCACCGGCCCACCCCGATCACCCCCGCCGCCATCCACCCCGCACCGGTCGTCCCGGTGCAGCCGGGCACGGTGCCGTCGGTGGCGAGCGTCGTCCTGCCCGACGGCCGCGTGGTCACCGGTTACGCGATCGAGCCTGCGCGCCCGGAGCCGGTCGCGGTCAAGCCGCCGGTCTCCCGCGCGGCGGTGAACGTCGCCCTCGGGGGCGTCGGGTTCCTCGCTGTGTGCGGCGGCCTGCTCCTGCTCACCACCTTCATCACCGCGTTGACCGCCCTGATCACTCAGCTGATCACTTTGGCTGCCGTGATCTTCGGCGGGTGGATCGCCGTGCAGGTGTTCAGCACGCGCGGCCACCACGGCGGGACCACGGTCCACATCCGCAAAGCGATCTTCAAGCGCAACCACTTCCACGGCTGAACTCCCGACCAGGAATCGAGAGCTGAACATGACCGAGACCTTCGAGACCATCCGCTACACCGCCGACGTGGTGTGCATCCGGGACGGCGCCGTCCTGCTGATCGAGCGGGGCTGGCCCCCGCACCAGGGACAGTTCGCCCTGCCGGGCGGGCACGTCGACCCCGGCGAGACCTCCCGCACCGCCGCCGCACGCGAACTGCTGGAAGAGACCGGCGTCCGCGTCGACCCCTGGGACCTGACCCTGATCGGCGTCTATGACGCCCCCGACCGCGACCCGCGCGGCCGGTACGTCACCGCCGCCTACCTGGTGACCGTCCCCGCCGACACCACCGCACACGCCGGAGACGACGCCGCCGCCGTCCGCTGGACCCCACTCGAAGACGCCCGGGGCCTCGCCTTCGACCACACCGACATCGTCACCAACGCGCGGTACCGGCAGAACAGCCCCTTCTAGCTACGCCAAGGGCGGCCCCCGTCTCACGCCAATGATCCGGGGCCGCCCTTGTCAGCCAGTCACCCTTCAAGGAACTGGAGACATCCAGCATGACTCATGACACCCGGTCCGCGCTGCTACACGCGGCCCTGGACGCCGCCGCGCGCGGCTGGCACGTCTTCCCGCTCCGCCCCGGCACCAAGCGGCCCGCCCTGCACGGCACCGCCGCCTGCCCCCGCACCGGCCCCTGCGTGCGCGGGCACCGCAAGTGGGAACAGCGTGCCACCATCGACCCCGACCGCATCCGGGCCGCCTGGTCCCGGATCCCGTTCAATGTCGGCATCGCCACCGGTCCCTCGGGCCTGCTCGTGGTCGACCTCGATGTTTCCAAGGACAACAGCAGTGCGGACGCGCCTGGCGGCGCGGCGACCTTTGCAGCGCTCTGCGAGCGCGCCGGCCACCCGGTGCCCGGCACCTACCGGACCCGGACCGCGAGCGGCGGTGAGCACCTGTACTTCACCGTCCCCCATGGTGTCCGGCTGTCCAACACAGCGGGAACCATCGGTGAGTTGGTCGACACTCGCGCGTGGGGTGGCTACGTCGTCGCCGTCGGGTCCCGCACCCCCACCGGAGCTTATGAAGCCCTCAGCGGCTCTGTAGCGGCCTCTCTGCCGTCCTGGCTGCAATGCATCCTGGAACCGGCCCCCAGGGCATCTCAGGCGCCTTCAGTGGCCGTAGCGGGGCAATCACGGCGATATGCGGATGTAGCGCTCGCCAGCGAGACGCGCAACGTCGCCACGGCCCAACTCGGGGAACGCGAGGGGACGTTGTTCCGCGCGGCGCGCGCCCTGGGTCGCTTCGTCGCGTGGGGCGACCTCCCCCGGCACGTGGTCGAGCAGGCTCTTCAGGAGGCGGGCGAGGCCGCCGGACTCACCGCGCCCGAGTGCCGCTCCACCCTCCGCAGTGCCCTGAACTGGTCCATCACCCACAACCAGAGCAGCAGGCGGGATGCGGCATGAACGCCCCCTCCCCTCCCCCTCTGAAGAGCATCCCCGCCGCCCCGGACGGCCTGCGCGCCGCCGGACCGGTGCTGCCCCGTGCGGCCGTGGGCGTGCCGACAGGCGCCGCCCGTAAGGGCGTCCGCACTGCTGTTGGCCCTGACCCGCAGACCGGCGACGGCCGCTACATCGTCGCCGTGCTGCGCATCACCGCCCCGAAGGGCGCGATCCCGACGGCCACGTCGACGTGCCTGTGCGGCCGCGACCGCAGCGTCGTGGGACACCGCCGGGTGATCAACCTGATCGCCGACCACGAAGCCCACCGCGACGCCTGCCCGCTCCGCACCCCCCAGGAACGGAGGATCGCCGCATGACCGACCGCATCGACGGCGCGGCCCTGCTGAACGAGGTGGAAGCCTTCCACCGCCGCTTCAACGTCTTCCCCCACGAGGCCGCCTACGTGGCCGTGGTCCTGTGGGACGCACACGCCCACCTGCTCGACTGCTTCGAGTCCACCCCGCGTCTCGCGTTCCTGTCGCCCGAACCGGGGTCCGGGAAGTCCCGTGCGCTGGAGATCGTGGAAACGCTCGTGCCCAACCCCATGGCCGCTGTCGACGCCTCCGCCGCCGCGCTCTTCCGCGCCGTGGCAGGGGTCGACGGCAAACGCCCCACGATCCTCTTCGACGAGATCGACACCATCTTCGGCCCCAAGGCCGGAGAGAACGAGCAGCTCCGGGGATTCATCAACGCAGGACACCGCCGCAACCGGCCGATGTTCCGCTGCGTGGGAGACGGCGCCAACCAGACCGTGCAAGCCTTCCACTCCTACGCCGCCGTCGCCGTGGCCGGGCTCGGCTACCTGCCCGACACCATCCGGGACCGCTCCGTCAACATCCGCATGCGCCGCAGGGCCCGCAACGAGAAGATCGAGCCCTACCGCACCCGCATCCATGAGAAGGAAGGGTTCGCCCTGCGCGACCGGCTCGCCACCTGGGCAGAGCAGGTCAGCGAGCGAGTCATGAACGTGTGGCCGGCCATGCCCGAGGGCGTCACGGACCGGCCCGCCGACGTGTGGGAACCGCTGCTCGCGATCGCGGACGCCGCCGGCGGGGACTGGCCCGACCGGGCCCGTGAAGCCTGCGTCGCCCTGGTCACCGCGTCCAAGGCCAACGACAAAGGCAGCCTCGGGGTGCGGCTGTTGACCGACCTGCGCGATCACGTCATGGTCGGCATCGACCGCTTGCCCACCGTCGCGATCCTGGACCGGCTCAACGCCCTGGACGACGCTCCGTGGGCGGACCTGCACGGCAAGCCGCTCGACAACCGGCGCCTGTCCAAGATGCTCGCGGAGTACATGACGGTCGACAACGAGCCGATCGCCTCCCGCAACATCAAGGCCGCCGGGAGCGTCCTCAAGGGCTACTACGTCGCCGATCTGTGGGACGCGTGGGCCCGCTACTGCCCCCCGCCCCCGGAAAGTCCGCTACCTCCGCTACCCGGCACCGAAAACGTGGCCTGACCAGCACTAATGCGGTAGCGGCAACCCGCCCCGGTTGCCGCTACCGCCCCGCTACCCATCCGCTACCGCTACCCCTTCCCGCTACCTCCAACAGGCCCCTGACCTGCGAGGTAGCGGAGGTAGCGGAAGTAGCGCCCCTCAGGAGGGGGTCGACGGGCCCCCGCTCCTCATCCCGAGAAGGAGTTGCCGTCTTGGCAGGCACCGAGAAGCTCAAACTCTGCGAAGTCCTCAGTGAGATCAAGATGAGCCGGGCCGCGTTCTACCGCATGCGCGCCCGTGGCAGGGCTCCGAAGCTCATCAAGCTGTCGAACGGGCAACTCCGTTGCCGTCGAAGTGACCTCGACGCCTGGTGGGCGTCCATGGAAGACGCAGCCTGACAACCTTCCCCCACGCACTCAAGACACGAGGGGCCCGCTGGAAGCGGGCCCCTCTGGAGTTCATATGGCACTGACCTACGACGTTCGCCTCTACTCCATCGAGGTCCGCAAGGATCGCCCGAAGCCCTACCGCCTGCGCTGGCTGGTCGGGGAGCGCAAGCACTCCAAGAGCTACACCCTCAAGGTGCAGGCGGAAGGCCGCCGTTCGGAACTCATGTCTGCCGTGCGACACGGCGACCAGTTCGACGAAGAGACTGGCCTGCCCGTATCCGAACTACGCGCCAAGCAGGGCTCTATCACGTGGTACGAGCACAGTCGCACGTACGTCGACCGCAAGTGGGCGCTGGCCCCTGCGAAGTCGCGGAAGAATTACGCCGATGCGCTGGCCACCATCACCCCAGCGCTCGTGAAGACGAAAACGGGGATGCCCGACACCGCGCTCATGCGGCGCGCGCTGTACGGGTGGGCGTACAACCGGAACCGCTGGGACGAGACCCCGCCGGACGATGTGGCCCGCGCCCTCGCCTGGATCTCCAAGCACTCGATGCCGGTCTCCGCGATGGAGGACCCCGCGGCCGTGCGTATGGCCCTGGACGCACTGTCCCTACGGCTGGACGGGAAAGAGGCATCGCCGCGCACCGCGAAACGCAAGCGAGCCTGCCTGAGCGATGTTCTCGGACTCGCCGTGGAAGAGCAGTACTTCAGCATGCCGGTCAACCCGATCACGGCAGTGAAGTGGTCTGCCCCGAAATCAGTGGAAGCGGTCGACCCCGAGAGCGTCGCCAACCCTCGCCAGGTCCGCGCGCTACTGGCGGGGGTGCGTGAGCAGGGCCCGCGTGGGCGACACCTGGAAGCGTTCTTCGGGTGTCTGTACTACGCGGCAATGCGCCCCGCCGAAGCCTCCGGATTGCGTGTGAGCCAGTGCCACCTCCCAGAGACGGGGTGGGGCATGCTCACTCTGCGGCAAGGAATCGTCCGGGCGGGACGGAGCTGGACCGACGACGGAACGGCACATGAGACGCGTCATCTCAAGGCCCGCGCCAAGAAGGACTCCCGTCCGGTACCGATTCCGCCCCACTTCGTCCGCCTACTGCGGGAGCACATCGCCACGCACGGCACGGCACCCGATGGGCGTCTTTTCCGGACGAACCGCGATGGGCTGCTACAGGAAACCGGATACGGGGAGGTATGGGCCAAGGCCCGGAAGGACGTGCTGACCGAGGCGGAAACAGCCTCGCTGCTGGCCCGCCGGCCCTACGACCTCCGTCACGCCGGCGTCTCGTTCTGGCTCAGTTCCGGGGTGGACGCCATGGAGTGTGCCCGCCGCGCCGGACACAGCATCGCGGTACTGCACAAGGTGTACGCCAAGGTGCTTGACCAGACGCGAGAGCGGGCGAACAGCCGGATCGACGCAGCGCTTCGGGAGTGGAACGAGCCCGAGTGACGATGCTCACCCCCGGGGGACACCTGGGGGACACGCACTGATCAACAGTGGGATATGGGCGGTACGGGGTGAGACACGTCCACGTCTCGTCCACAGCGAATCGAACGGCGCGAGCAACGCAGAGACCCCCTCTCACCAGGTGATTAACCTGGTGAGAGGGGGTCTCTCTCAGCGTGGCGGCGCCAGGATTCGAACCTGGGAAGGCTGAGCCGGCAGATTTACAGTCTGCTCCCTTTGGCCGCTCGGGCACACCGCCGGGGTTTGCTGCCCTTCGAACCGCTTTTCGGCGGTGCTCCGTGGCAACGACGTAAACAATACCCGATACGGAGGGGTGCTTCGCCACCCGATTGATCTGCGCTCGGGGGGCAGGGGATGGCTAGGCTTGTGCGGATGCGGCCCGGGTAGTGCCGGGCTCGGCGGCCGCCCCCACGCACGCCGATACGGACCCGTACGCACGCCGATACGCACCCCGATACAAGGAGCCACAGGACATGGCCGACTCCAGTTTCGACATCGTCTCGAAGGTCGAGCGGCAGGAGGTCGACAACGCCCTCAACCAGGCCGCCAAGGAGATCTCGCAGCGCTACGACTTCAAGGGTGTGGGTGCCTCGATCTCGTGGTCCGGCGACAAGATCCTGATGGAGGCGAACTCCGAGGACCGGGTGAAGGCTGTCCTCGACGTCTTCCAGTCCAAGCTGATCAAGCGCGGGATCTCGCTGAAGGCGCTGGACGCCGGTGAGCCGCAGCTGTCCGGCAAGGAATACAAGATCTTCGCGTCGATCGAGGAGGGCATCTCCCAGGACAACGCGAAGAAGGTGGCGAAGATCATCCGCGATGAGGGTCCCAAGGGCATCAAGGCCCAGGTGCAGGGTGACGAGCTGCGGGTCAGCTCGAAGAGCCGCGACGATCTCCAGGCCGTCATCGCCCTCCTGAAGGGCAAGGACTTCGACTTCGCGTTGCAGTTCGTGAACTACCGGTAGGCACGTGGTGCCCGGGGCAAGCGCTGGGCCGTTGGGAGGGGCGGGCACCCGGAGCTGGCCGGGTGCCCGCCCTCCGTGCTGCTGGCTGCGGTTCGGGGGGGGCGGCGCGCTCAGTCGCGTGAGTTGCCGAACAGGATGCGGTAGGCCACCAGCAGGACGAACGAGCCGCCGATCGCCGCCGCCCAGGTGGCACCGTCGTAGAAGCTCTTCGCGATCGGGTGGTCCAGCCAGCGGGCCGATATCCAGCCGCCGATGAACGCGCCCGCGACGCCGATGAGGGTCGTACCGATGAAGCCGCCCGGGTCACGGCCCGGCAGCAGGAACTTGGCGATGGCTCCGGCCAAGAGGCCGAGGATGATCCAGCTGATGATGCTCATGCCCTGAACCTGCCCTTCCGAGCTGTGCCCGTGCCGTCCCGAGAATGTGATCTCGATCGCCACCGGCGGTGTTGGTGCGTGGTGCTTCGGGAGAGTGTTCGTCCCGTGTTGATGAAGAGGACGACGCGGCAGCACTCGCCGGTTGCAGCGATCAGTAAGGTGCGCCGCATGACAGCTTCCGGCGCCGAACTGCGGCGCACCTTGGGCGTGGGCGATGCCGTGGTCATCGGGCTGGGCTCGATGATCGGCGCCGGTATCTTCGCCGCCCTGGGACCCGCGGCCCACGCGGCCGGATCCGGACTGCTGCTCGGGCTCGCGGTGGCCGCCGGGGTCGCGTACTGCAACGCCACCTCGTCGGCGCGGCTGGCCGCCCTGTACCCGGCCTCCGGCGGCACGTACGTGTACGGACGCGAGCGGCTGGGGCCGTTCTGGGGCTATCTCGCGGGCTGGTCGTTCGTCGTCGGCAAGACGGCCTCCTGTGCGGCGATGGCGCTCACCGTGGGCGCGTACGTCTGGCCGGACCAGGCGCACGCGGTCGCGGTCGCGGCCGTGGTGGCGCTGACCGCGGTGAACTACGGCGGTGTCCAGAAGTCCGCCTGGCTGACCCGGGCGATCGTCGCGGTGGTCCTGGCTGTCCTCGCTTCCGTCGTGGTCGTGTGCCTGGGGTCCGGGACGTTCGATGCCGGGCGGCTGGACATCGGGGCCTCGGGCGGTGTGATGGGCGTGCTCCAGGCGGCCGGTCTGCTGTTCTTCGCGTTCGCGGGATACGCGCGCATCGCGACCCTCGGCGAGGAGGTACGGGATCCCGCGCGCACCATCCCCCGCGCGATCCCGATCGCTCTGGGTATCGCGCTGGCGGTGTACGCGTGTGTGGCGGTGGCTGTCCTTTCCGTGCTGGGTGCGGATGGTCTCGGGCGGGCGACGGCGCCACTGGCCGACGCGGTGCGCGCGGCCGGGGTGCCGGAGCTGGTGCCGGTGGTGCGGGTGGGCGCCGCCGTGGCCGCGCTGGGCTCCCTGCTCGCCCTGGTCCTGGGCGTGTCGCGGACGACGCTGGCCATGGCCCGGGACCGGCATCTGCCCGGCGTGTTGGCCGCCGTGCATCCGCGGTTCCAGGTCCCGCACCGCGCCGAGCTGGCCGTGGGTGTCGTGGTCGCGGCGCTGGCGGCCACGGTGGACGTGCGAGGTGCGATCGGCTTCTCCTCCTTCGGTGTGCTGGCGTACTACGCCGTGGCCAACGCCTCGGCCTGGACGCTCGGTTCAGGTCCCGCGGCTCGAGTGGTGCCGGCTGTGGGGCTGCTCGGCTGCGTGGTCCTGGCGTTCGCGCTGCCGGGGGTTTCGGTGGTCGTGGGGGCCGGGGTTCTGGCGGTGGGTGTGCTGGCGTACGGGGTGCGGCGGGGACTGGCGGGGCGGTAGGGACGATCCGGCCGGGGCGGGAGCCGGAGCGGTGGTCGTGCGTATCTCAGGACGCCCGCATGTACACCATGCGCATCTCAGGACGCCCGCATGTACGCCGTGCGTATGCGGAAGTCGGTCCACGGGGCCATTTCCAGGTCCTCGTTCGTCTCCTCGTACCACCCTGTGCCGTCGGTCCAGGTGCGGAGCCAGTCCGCGAGGGTGGGGGCGTCCACGAACCAGGCGTGGTCGGCGTCGTCGGCGTTCGGCTCGAAGAGCAGGACGGGGTGGTGCGGGTTGTGGCAGTCGACGCATGCGTACATGGCGCAGCCCCAGTGGGATATCGGCAACACCCCTGTGGGCCAGGGCCAGTCGGGGTCCTTGCGGCCGCTCTCGCGGTTGGCGAGGTACCGCGCCACGGCGGCGGGCTCACCGGACGGAAGGCTGTCCAGCAGGGGCAACAGCCCGTATTCCGGGCCGAATCCGCCGTCTCCTATCCGCAGGTAGAGCTCGGCGAGGAGTGCGGGCAGACGGAAGCCCAGGGCGGACTCGGCGCGGTCCACGGTGGTGGGGTCCACCGGGTCGGGAAGTGACGTCCAGCCCCAGGGGCGGGTGCGGTGCGCCTTGGCCGCCACCTGTGTCAGCAACTGCTCGCTCTCGGTCATGCATTCATGATGCAAGGCGCCGCTGACAATCGCTCAGGCCTGTGGACAACCGCGCCGAGCCAGGTCCCCCGCCTGTGGATAACCCGTCGCCGACGCGAGGTGTCAGGCGAGGCGGACCGCGACGTTCTTCTCGGTCAGGAACGTGAGGAGTTCCTCGAAGTCCAACGAGGAAGCCTGGTCGGCGGGTCCAACGGCGGCGGTTGCAGCGGCCGTTGCCGTGGCGGTCGCGGCTGCCAGCTGGGCGCGGGCCACATCGGCGTCGTGCCAGACGAGGGTCAGGGGTGGGGTGGCACCCCAGCGGCCGCAGAGGCAGTCCGCCAGGGCGTCGAGGCCCCAGCCGAAGTAGCCGCCGGGGCCGTTGACCGCCTCGCCGAGGGCGCAGAAGAAACCGGGGCGGTCGGTGATGTGGCGGCCGTCGAGGTGATAGGTCGTGCCGGCGGACCGGTCCGGGCGGCCGTGCGGGTGGTTCTCCCTGGCCGTGCCCAGCCAGAAGTCGCGTGCGGCGGTGTCGCACCGAGCCCAGCGGTTGGGTTCGGTCGGCCGGCCCTCTTCCCACAGCTCCCATACCTCCCGCGCCGCGAGAGGCGGTCGCTCCGACCACAGATCGAGAGTGAGGTCGACCAGGCCCGAGCCGCGGGCGGAGGGTATCCACGCCCGCACCTCGCCCTCGGCGGCGGACTGCACGGGCCGGCCGGAGGAGTCGATGCGCACGACCTTCGCGTGCCCGAGGTCCTCCTCACCGCTGTCCAGCGCGGTACGCAGGGCACCTTGAGGCGCACAGCCCAGCAGCCGCAGCGGGGGTTCCAGGGGTTCGTCCCCGTCCACACCAATCCGGGCCAGGTCACGGCAGGTGCCGAGTTGTTCGCCGGTGGCGTCGAGCAGGCGGTACCCCGGAGACAGTGGAGGACACTGCGGGTAGCCCCAGGGGTTGTCGTCGGACTCGCTCGCCTCGACCGTGATGTCCCGCAGCGTCAGATCACGGGCACAGGCGCGGTCGCGCAGGACGCGCACGTCCTCCAGGTACCACTCGCCGACCGCCGTACCGGACTTGTCGAGGATCTCCAGGGTGAGGATGCCGAGCGGTGCCGAACCCTCGGCTCGCGCACCGGTGAGGGCCGCCGACAGCCTGCCCTCCGGTGCGCAGCCGAGGAGTTCGTACGTGCCGCGTGTGGGGGGAGGCGGGTCGGCGAAGAGGTCGGCGGCGTCCTGGCACAGGGCCCACGTCTCCTCGTAGCCGTCCTCGCCCTCGTACTCGGCCCGAGGGTCGTACGACAGCAGCAGGTACTTCGGCTTCCCCACCCCTTCGGTCCGCCCGTCAGCGCGCGGCGAACGGCTGGTCCGTGGGCACGATCTCGCGTCCCAGCGGGAACAACGAGACCGGAATCAGCTTGAAGTTGGCGATGCCGAACGGGATACCGATGATCGTCACGCACAGCGCGATGCCGGTGACGATGTGGCCGATGGCCAGCCACCAGCCGGCGAGGACCAGCCAGAGCACGTTGCCCACGCAGGACGGCGCGCCCGCGTCGCGGCGCTCGACCGTCGTGTACCCGAAGGGCCACAGGGCGTAGACGCCGATGCGGAAGGCGGCTATGCCGAAGGGGATGCCGATGATCGTGATGCACAGCAGCACGCCGGCGACGAGGTAGGCGAGGAACAGCCAGAGGCCGCTCAGGACGAGCCAAATGACGTTCAGGATGGTTTTCACTGTGGGGGACCTGCCATCTTCTCGAGCCGGGCGATGCGCTCCGCCATCGGCGGGTGTGTCGAGAACATTTTGGACAGTCCCTGGCCAGGGCGGAAGGGGTTCGCGATCATCATGTGGCTCGCGGTCTCGATGCGTGGCTCGGGGGGCAACGGAAGCTGCTTGGTGCCCATTTCGAGTTTCCGCAGGGCGCTGGCGAGGGCGAGCGGGTCACCGGTGAGCTGTGCGCCGGACGCGTCGGCCTCGTACTCTCGGGAGCGGCTGATGGCCAGCTGGATGAGGGTGGCCGCGAGCGGCCCCAGGAGCATGATCAGCAGCATGCCGAGGAGGCCGGGGCCGTCGTCGTCGTCCGAGCGGCCGATCGGGATCAGCCAGGCGAAGTTGACCAGGAACATGATCACGGAGGCGAGAGCTCCGGCGACCGAGGAGATCAGGATGTCGCGGTTGTAGACGTGACTGAGCTCGTGGCCGATCACTCCGCGCAGTTCGCGCTCGTCCAGGAGGCGCAGGATGCCGTCGGTGCAGCACACGGCGGCGTTGCGCGGGTTGCGGCCGGTGGCGAAGGCGTTGGGCGCCTCCGTCGGGGAGATGTACAGGCGCGGCATGGGCTGGCGCGCCTGGGTGGAGAGCTCACGGACCATGCGGTAGAGGCCGGGCGCCTCGAACTCGCTGACCGGGCGGGCGCGCATCGCGCGTAGAGCCAGCTTGTCGCTGTTCCAGTACGCGTACGCGTTGGTGCCCAGGGCGATCACGACTGCTACTACGAGCCCCATCCGGCCGAAGAAGCCGCCGATGACGATGATGAGTGCGGACAGTCCCCCGAGGAGTACTGCGGTCCTGAGCCCGTTGTGCCGGCGGTGCACGGTACGCCCTCCAAGTCGTGCGGCAGGGGAACCCTTTGCCTGCTGATCTGCCTTGTCGATCTGCCGTGCCACTGGTGTCGTGGTGTCACGTCCAGTGGACCCTCCCGATCTGCTCAACGCCAGGCGAGGGTCACTAGTTCCCTTGTGCGTACGGCGGCCTGCGTGGGCCGACCGGGTGATGAGCAGCGAGGACGCTCAGAACAGGCCGGTGTCGGCGAAGCGCAGGACCAGCTGGGGTGCTCCGGACAGGACGATGCCGAGGACGCCGGTCAGGGCGATCGTGGCGGTGAGGGGCGCCGGCACGCGGTGCTTCACGGCCTCGCCCTCTGGAGCCCGGAACAGCAGGGCCGTCCACTGGAGGTAGTAGAAGAGCGCGATCACGACGTTGACCGCCATGACGACGGCGAGCCAGCCCAGGCCCGCGTCGACGGCCGCGGAGAACACGGTGACCTTGGCGAACAGGCCGATGATGCCCGGCGGCAGGCCTGCCAGGCAGAGCAGGAAGAACGCCAGGAGGAGGGCCGTGAGGGGGTTCGAGGCGTACAGGCCTCGGTAGTCGGCAAGGCGGTTGAGCAGCTGCGTACGGCCCACCAGGGCGGCCACCGCGAAGGCGCCGAGGTTCACGGCGGCGTACATGAGGGCGTACGCGACCGTGGAGCCGATCGACCGCTCGGCGTTGTCGGAGTACGCGGCGGCGGCGATCGGGACCAGGAGGTAGCCGGCCTGGCCGACGGAGGACCAGGCGAGCAGCCGTACCGCGCTGTACGCGCGCGTGGCCTGCTGCCGGAGGGCGCCGACGTTGCCGACGGTCATGGTGAGGGCGGCCAGGGCCGCGAGGGCGGGGCCCCAGACGTCGGCGTACGACGGGAGGGCGACGACGGTGACGAGGATCAGGCCGGAGAAGCCGACCGCCTTGCCGACGACCGACAGGTAGGCGGCGATCGGGAGGGGCGCTCCCACGTAGGTGTCCGGCACCCAGAAGTGGAACGGGACGGCGGCCGTCTTGAAGGCGAAGCCGATGAGGGTGAGAACGACGCCGGTCTGAGCGAGGGTGTGCAGCTGGCCGTCGACGTTCTGGATGCGGTCGGCGATCTGGGTGAGGTAGAGGGTGCCGGTGGTGGCGTAGACGAAGCTGACGCCCATGAGGCTGACCGCGGTCGCGGTGACCGAGGACAGGAAGAACTTCAGGGCCGCCTCGGAGGACTTCTTGTCGCCGTGCCGCAGGCCGACGAGGGCGAAGGCGGGCAGGGATGCGACCTCCAGGGCGACGATCAGGGTGGCCAGGTCGCGGGAGGCGGGCAGCAGGGCGGCTCCGGCCGCGGAGGACAGCAGGAGGAACCAGTACTCCCCTTCGGGGAGTCCCTTGTCGGCGTCCTTGAGGGCGGTGACCGACAGCAGGGCCGTGAGGAGGGCGCCGCCGAGGACGAGGAGCTGGAGGACGAGCGTGAAGCGGTCGGCCGTGTAGCTGCACACGTCGGGGGTGCCGGTCAGGCAGAAGGTGGAGCGGTCGCCGTCCAGGAGGGGCAGCAGCATGAGGGTGGAGACGGCGAGGCCCGCGACCGACAGCCAGCCCAGGAGCGCCTTCTTCTTCTCGCCGACGAACAGGTCGGCGACGAGGGCGATGAGCCCGACGACCGCCGCGATGGTGGGCGGGGCGATGGCGAGCCAGTCGACGGACTGGACGAGGCTCGCGGCCAGCGGCTGGGCCGAAGCGGCCAGGGAGCTCATCGGGTGCCTCCTGCGAGGAGCTGCTGCACGGCCGGATCGGTCAGACCGAGCAGGGCCTTGGGCCAGAGACCGGCGGCGACGGTGAGGGCGACGAGCGGGGCCCAGGCCGCGAACTCGTACGTGTGGACGTCGGCGAGCTTCGGGCCTTCCTGCGGTACGGCGCCCATGCAGACGCGGCGGACCACGATCAGCATGTAGGCGGCCGTGAGCAGCGTGCCGAACGCTCCGATCGCCATGAAGGTGAGGAAGGCGGGGCGGCTGAGTTCGTCGGCGGGCCGGAACGCTCCGAACAGCGCCAGCATCTCGCCCCAGAACCCGGCGAGGCCGGGCAGGCCGAGCGAGGCGACGGCGCCGAAGGCGAGCAGGCCGCCGAGGCGCGGGGCCTTGCCGTAGAGCGCGGCGCCGGTCTCCTTCGCGAGGGTGTCGAGGTCGGTGGTGCCGGTACGGTCCTTCAGCGCGCCGACCAGGAAGAAGAGCAGGCCGGTGATGAGGCCGTGGGCGATGTTGGCGAACAGGGCGCCGTTCACACCGGTGGGGGTCATGGTCGCGATACCGAGCAGGACGAAGCCCATGTGGCCGACGGAGGAGTAGGCGATCAGCCGCTTGAGATCGCCCTTCGCGCCCTGCTTGGCGAGAGCCAGACAGGCCAGGGACCCGTAGATGATCCCGACGACGGCGAAGGCGGCCAGGTAGGGCGCGAAGTCCCGGAAGCCGTCCGGCGCGATCGGCAGGAGAATCCGGACGAAACCGTACGTTCCCATCTTCAGCATGACGCCGGCCAGCAGGACCGAGCCGACGGTCGGCGCCGCGGTGTGGGCGTCGGGCAGCCAGCTGTGCAGCGGCCACATCGGCGTCTTCACCGCGAGCCCGATCCCGATCGCCAGAACGGCGATGACCTGCACGGATGCGGTCAGGGACCGGCCGTTGTCAGTGGCGAGTGCCACCATGTCGAACGTGCCCGCCTTGAGCCCGATCAGGAGCAGGCCCAGCAGCATGACGACCGAACCGAGCAACGTGTAGAGGATGAACCGCCAGGCGGCCCGGGTCCGCCCCTCTCCGCCCCAGCGGGCGATGAGGAAGTACATCGGGATGAGGACCATCTCGAAGGCGAGGAAGAACAGCAGCAGGTCGAGGACGGCGAAGGTCGCGAGGGTGCCGGCCTCCAGGACGAGCAGCAGAGCGACGAACGCCTTCGGGGTCGGTCCCGCGGGCAGCTTGAAGTACGAGTAGAGCGCGCAGAGGAAGGTCAGCAGCGCGGTCAGGACCAGAAGGGGGAGGGAGATGCCGTCGATGCCGAGGTGAATGCGCACGTCGAGTGCGGGGATCCAGCTGATGTCGGTCGTGGCCTGCATCTTCGACGGATGGTCGTGGTCGAAGCCGAGCGCGAGGACGATCGCGGCGACGAGAATCGCGCCGGTCACGGTCACACCGTGCCGCAGCACGGCCTGCTCGGGCGACTTCCCCTTCATTCCGGGCGGGGCGGGCAGGAGGGCGGCGGCGGCTCCGAGGAGCGGGCCGACGACGACGAACGCGAGAAGGAACTGCATCACGGACTCGTTGATATCGATCACGCCTGCTCACGCTCCCGTGGCGACGAGGACGGCGGCGACCACCAGGACGACGGTGCCGGCGAGCAGCGCGCTCACATAGGTCTGGAGATTGCCCGTCTGGGCACGTCGTACGGCGGTCCCCAGCAGGCCGGGCAGCGCGCCCGCACCGCGTACGTAGGTCTCGACGACCTCGCGGTCGAGGAACCGGACGAGGGTGGCTCCGGCCTGGACCGGGCGGACGAACAGGGCCGCGTACAGGGCGTCGAGGTGGAAGCCGACGGCCGCGTGGCGGTGCAGCGGGCCCAGCAGCAGGCGGCCCGGGTCCGCGGGGTCGGGTGCCGAGGCCACGTTCCCGTACGCGGGCGCGTGGCTGGCGATGGCCTCGGCCTCGACGAGTGCCGCGTCGCCCTCGGGGTGGGCCGCGACCGCGCCGAGCGGAGTACGGGCCGCCGATGCCGTGGTGCGCCGCCAGGCCGCGTAGGTGACGAGGCCGCCGACCAGGGCCACTCCCGTGCCGAGGACGGAGGTGGTGAGGGTCGGGGTCAGGTCACGGCCGTCGAACCAGTCGGGCAGCACCCGGTAGGCGAGGCCGCCCACGGCGAGGGACGGGACGGCCAGGACCCACAGCACGAGGGTCATGGTGCGGGGCTGCCTGCCGTGGTCGGGGGCCTCGGTGCCCCGGCCGCGGAATGCCAGCAGCCACAGGCGTGTCGCGTACGCGGCGGTGAGGAGGGCGGTGAGCAGGCCGGCCACGAGGACGGTCCAGCCGGCGGCGCCGGGGGCGTGCTCGGTGTGGCCGGTGGCGACGTGCTCGGCGGCGCCGAGGACGGACTCCTTGGAGAAGAACCCGCTGAAGGGCGGGATCGCGGCGAGCGCGAGGAGCGCCACGGTCATCGTCCAATAGGCGTCGGGCACGCGTCGGCGCAGGTCCTTCATGCGGGACATGGCGGCCAGTGAATTGGTGCCGGCGGCGTGGATGATCACGCCCGCCGCGAGGAACAGCAGCGCCTTGAAGGCGCCGTGCGACAGGAGGTGGAAGACGGCGGCGCCGCGGTCGCCGACGGCGAGGGCGCCGGTCATGTAGCCGAGCTGGCCGATCGTCGAGTAGGCCAGGACGCGCTTGATGTCGTCCTGGGCGAGCGCGGTGAGCGCCGAGCCGGCCATCGTGACGGCGGCCATGACGGCCAGGGTGACCATCGCGGCTCGGGATGCCTCGAAGACGGGAAGGAGACGGGCGACGAAGTAGACACCGGCGGCGACCATCGTCGCGGCGTGGATGAGCGCGGAGACGGGGGTGGGACCCGCCATCGCGTCGGGGAGCCACGTGTGCAGCGGGAACTGTGCCGACTTGCCCGCCACTCCGGCCAGGAGCAGCAGGGCGATCAGGGTCGGGTGGTCGAGTCCACCGCTCGCGACGGCGCCCAGGACGCGGGTGATGCGGAAGGACCCGGCGTCGGTGGCCAGCGCGAACAGGCCGATCAGGAAGGGGACGTCACCGAGCTTGGTCACCAGGAAGGCCTTGAGGGAGGCGGCGCGGGCCTCCGGGGTCTCCCAGTAGTGGCCGACCAGGAAGTACGAGCAGATGCCCATGATCTCCCAGCCGACCAGCAGCACCATCAGGTCGCCGGAGTAGACGACGAGGAGCATCGCGGCGGTGAAGAGGGAGACGAGAGCGGCGTACGAGGGGTAGCGCGGGTCGTCGCGCAGGTAGCCGGTGGAGTAGATCTGCACACAGGTGGCGACTACGCCGACCAGGATGGCGACGAGGGCGGCGAAGCCGTCGATGTGCAGGGCCAGTTCGATCGGGACCGAGCCGGTGGGGGTGAGTTCGGTGGCGGCGTCCACGGCCTGGTCACCGCCCTGACGCACGGCGACCAGCACGGCGAGCACGAGGGAGGCGAGCGTCGGGAGGACGGCGAGCGGGCGGACGAAGCCGGGGGCCGTGCGTCCCAGGAGCAGGCCGGCCCCGGCGCCCAGGAAGGGAAGGAGGGGGACGAGGACGGCGAGGGTGGTCGTGGTCACGCGGTGGCCTCAGCCTTCCCGGCCCGTACGGCCGGATCGGCCGTGGGGGCGTCGCTGTCGGAGCCGTCGTCCGGATGGTTCTCGGGGCCCTCGGCGGAGTCGCGGAGCCTGTCGATGTCCGAGGTGCCGCGGTTGCGGTACACGGCGAGGACGATCGCGAGACCGATGCCGATCTCGGCGGCGGCGATGGCGATGGTGAACAGGGTCAGGGCCTGGCCCGAGTGCAGGGTCTCCTCGGCGGTCCTGCTGAGCCACACGTCGAAGGCGACGAGGTTGAGGTTGACCGCGTTGAGCATCAACTCGACCGACATCAGAACGAGGATCGCGTTGCGGCGGGCGAGCACGCCGTACAGACCGGTGCAGAAGAGGAGGGCGGAGAGTACGGCGGGGTAGGCGAGGTGCATCAGCGGGCGCCTTCCTGCTCGGCCGACGTGGTTCCCTCTGCCGACGCGGTTCCCTGGACCGACGCGGTTCCCTCGGCCGATGCAGTTCCCTCGGTCGGCTCGTTTCGCCCTATCGGGTGATTACGGGAATCCGGGACAGATGGGGAACCACCGGTCGCAGCCCGGGAGTTCACATGGGGAGAGCTTGTCTCCGCCTTCGTCTTGCGGGAGAGGACGATCGCTCCCACCAGGGCGGCGAGGAGGAGGACGGAGAGGGCCTCGAAGGGCAGCACCCAGTTCTGGAACAGGCTGGCGCCAGTGGCCTCGGTGGAGCCTGCGGCCGGGCCGTCCAGGTCGATCCAGGTCGTCCGGAAGGCGTCCACGACGACCCAGACCAGGGCGCCGGCCGCGGCGACGGCCACGGTGAGGGCGGCCCAGCGGTTGCCGGAGTCGGCGTCCGGGGACCGGCCGATGGGTGCCTTGGTGAGCATCAGACCGAACAGAAGGAGGACGACGACGGAACCTACATAGATGAGGACCTGCACCCAGGCGATGAACTCGGCGGTGAGCAGGAGGTACTCGACGGCGAGGCCACCGAGGGTCACCACGAGCCACAGGGCGGCGTGCACCAGCTGCTTGGTGGTGACGGTAACGATCGCGGCGCCGAAGGTGACGAGGCCGACGAGGAGAAAGGCGATCTCGACACCGGTCGGCGAGAGAAAGCCGTGGGACTCGGCGGCCGTGGTGACCAGGAGTCCGTGGGATCCGGCGGCCGCGGTGGTGTCCGGGGCGAGGTGGGCGGCGGTCGCTGCGAGGGTCATCCCCGGCCCTCCTGATCCGGCCCTGGCTGGTCGGGCCTCGGGTGATCCGGCCTCGACTGATCGGGCCTCGACTGACCCGGCCCTGGCTGGTCCGACGTCGGCTGGTCGGTCTGCTGCTTGGAGTCGCCCTGGGGGCGGGTGGGTCGCTCGGCTGCTCGGGCCTGTTCGTCGGCGTGGGGCTCGCCGGCCGACGGGGCTTGCTGAGCCTGCGGGACCTGTTGGACCTGCAGGGCTTGCTGGGCCTGCTGGGCCTGCTGGGCCGCCAACTTCTCAGCGGTCTTGCGGGCGGTCGCGATCTCCTTCGGTTCCTCCGCGCCGGGATCGAGGGCGGGCGGGGCCGGGACGGTCCACATCCACTCACGGAGCTTGTCGCGTTCGTGAGTGAGTTCGCGGATGTCGGTCTCGGCGTACTCGAACTCCGGAGACCAGAACAGGGCGTCGAAAGGACAGACCTCGATGCAGATACCGCAGTACATGCACAGGGAGAAGTCGATGGCGAAGCGGTCGAGGACGTTACGGCTGCGTTCGCGGCCGCCGGGGGTCGCCGCCGGGATCGTCTCCTTGTGGGAGTCGATGTAGATGCACCAGTCCGGGCACTCCCGGGCGCACAGCATGCAGACCGTGCAGTTCTCCTCGAACAGGCCGATGACACCGCGGGTACGGGGCGGGAGGTCGGGCTGGACGTCCGGGTACTGCTCGGTGACGGTCTTCCGCGTCATCGTGCGGAGGGTGACGGCCAGGCCCTTGGCGAGGCCCGAGCCGGGAATGCGGGGCCGGGAGGGCGGGAGAGGCGCGGCCATGGTTACTGGATCACCACCTTGACGATGCCGGTGAGGGCGATCTGGGCGAGAGAGAGGGGGACGAGGAGGGTCCAGGAGAGCTTCTGAAGCTGGTCCTCGCGCAGGCGGGGGTAGGTGACGCGGAGCCAGATCACGAGGAAGGCGAGGATCGCGGCCTTCAGGAGGGTCCAGACCCAGCCCAGACCGTCGGCACCCCAGGGGCCGTGCCAGCCGCCCAGGAAGAGGACGGTGGTCAGGCCGCACAGGACGACGATCCCGGCGTACTCGGCGAGGAGGAAGAGGGCGAAGCGGAGGCCGGTGTACTCGGTGTAGGCGCCGAAGATGATCTCCGAGTCGGCGACCGGCATGTCGAAGGGGGGCCGCTGGAGTTCGGCGAGGCCCGCCACGAAGAAGACGATCGCGCCGACGATCTGCCAGGGCAGCCACCACCACTCGAAGGCGTCGAGGATGCCGGGGATCGACACCGTCCCGGCCGCCATCGCCACCGAGGCGGCGGTGAGCAGCATCGGGAGTTCGTAGGCGAGCAGTTGGGCGGCGGTGCGGAGGCCGCCGAGGAGGGAGAACTTGTTGGCGGAGGCCCAGCCGGCCATGAGCGAGCCGAGGACGCCCACGCCCATCACGGCCAGGACGAAGAAGACCCCCGCGTCGACGACCTCGCCGACGGCGCCCTCACCGGGGCCGATGGGGATCGCAAGGAGGACCAGGAGGTAGGGCAGGAGGGCCACGGCGGGGGCGAGTTGGAAGATGCGGCGGTCCGCGCCCGCGGGGACGATGTCTTCCTTCTGCGCGAACTTCACTCCGTCAGCGACCAGTTGGGCCCAGCCGTGGAAGCCGCCGGCGTACATCGGGCCGAGGCGGCCCTGCATGTGGGCCATGACCTTGTGTTCGGTCTGACCGATGATCAGAGGGAAGGTGAGGAAGACGACGAAGACGATCAGGAGTCGCAGGGCGACGTCGAGAGCGTCGTTCACTGCGGGCCTCCTGCGGGGGTGTCGGGGTAGTCAGGGCTGTCAGGGCTGTCAGGGTTCGCGGGATTCTCGGAGTTCTCGGGCTTCTCGGAGTTCTTGGGCTCCTGGGAGCGCTCGGGATTCTCCGGGTTGTCCAGGTTCTCCGGGTTCCTAGGGTTCGGGTCCGGTGGGGTGACAGCCGGGGCCTCGGGGGCGGAGGAATCAGCGGGGGCCTCGGGGGCGGCGGAATCAGCGGGGGCGCTTGTACGGGTTTCCGTACCGGAGCCCGAGCCGGACCCTGAGTCGGCATCGGCATCGGCATCGGCATCGGCATCGGCCGACCGTTTCGGGGTTGGCTCGGCAGCGCCCGCTGGTTCGGAGGTGGGCTCTGGGCCGGGCTCGTCGAAAGCAGGGCGGGCGTGGTGCCAGGGGGCGTCCGTGCTGCGCGGGGGGGCGGAGGGGCGGGCGGGGGTGTCCTTGGGCGACGGTGTCTGGGCGCGCTGCGAGGCGGAACCCGCCGACGCGCTGCGCGCACGACGCGGGCCGGTCGGGGCGGCCGGAGCATCAGCCCCGGCTGACCCCTCCGCCTGACTCGCCGAACCCTCCGACGCCGAACGCGCACGCCGCGGACCCGTCGGAGAAACCGGAGCACCAACCCCCGAAGCACCCGCCCCCGCAGACGCCCCCGCCTGGCTCGCCGAACCCTCCGACGCCGAGCGGGTGCGGCGTGGGGTGGTTGGGGTGGGTGTGTCGGGTTGGGTGGGGGGTGCCGGTTGGGTTGCGGAGCCCTCGGAGGTGGTGCGGGCTCGGCGGGGCGGGCGGTCTCCTGCCGGGCGGGCGGGGCCGCGGGTCGGGGCCGGGGGGAGTTGGCCTTTCTGGGGGCCCCATTCGTTGGGGTCGGGGACGCCAGGGGGGAGCATTTGGCGGCGTTTGGGGCCGCCGTGTTCCGACTCGCCGGGTTCCTTGGCGCCCGGCCAGGCCTTGGCGACGCGGGCGGCGAGGACGAAGTCCTTGCGGAGGGGGTGGCCCTCGAAGCCCTCGGGGAGGAGGAGGTGATCCAGGGCCGGGTGGTCCTCGAAGAGGACGCCGAACATTTCGTGGGTCTCGCGTTCGTGCCAGGCGGCGCCCGCGAAGACGCCGACCGCGCTCGGCAGGGAGGGGGCTTCGTGGGAGACCGTCGTACGCAGGAGGAGGCGCCGTACCGGGGAGAGGGCGACCAGGTGTGCGGCGACGCGGAAACCCGTGCCCGGTTCGTCGACCGCGCTCAGCCAGTCGAAGTAGGTGCAGCCGAGGCGGTCGCGGGCCGTCTCCAGTGCCGTGAGCCAGGAGGTGGGCGGGACGTCGACGGTGAGGACGGCGTAGGACTCCTCGGCCGTGGCATCGGTGCCGAAGAGTTCCTCGACGGGGGTGGGCAGCCAGCCGACCTCGGTCATCGCTCGGCCCCCTCGGCGCCGGCGGAGCCATGGGCGCCGTCGGCGGTCGTGCCGTCGGCGGTCGTGCCGTCGGCGGTCGTGCCGTCGGCCGTCGGGCCCTTCACCAAGCCGCTCTGGAGCGCGGCCGGGGAGGGGCGTGTCACGCCGTACCGCTCCCCCAGCGACTCCCGGGCGATCTTCTCCTGGAGTTTGAGGATGCCCTGGAGCAGGGCCTCCGGGCGGGGCGGGCAGCCGGGGACGTACACGTCGACGGGGATGATCTGGTCGACGCCCTTGGTGACCGAGTAGGAGTCCCAGTACGGGCCGCCGCAGTTGGAGCAGGCGCCGAAGGAGATGACGTACTTCGGCTCGGGCATCTGCTCGTACAGGCGTTTCACGGCGGGCGCCATCTTGTCGGTGACCGTGCCGGAGACGACCATCAGGTCGGCCTGGCGGGGGCCGGGCGCGAAGGGGATGACGCCGAGGCGGATGAAGTCGTGGCGGGCCATCGACGCGGCGATGAACTCGATGGCGCAGCAGGCCAGACCGAAGTTGAAGACCCAGAGGGAGTAGCGGCGGCCCCAGTTCAGGACCACCTTCATCGGCTCGGGGGCGAGGCGGGCGAGGGCGCCCAGGCGCTTCGGCTCCGGCAGCAGCGCGGGCTGCGCGGCAACACGCCCCGACTCATTCCCTACGGACGCATTCCCCACCGACGCATTCCCCACCGACGCATTCCCTACCGACGCGTCCCTCTCCGACACAGCTCCGTCCGACACAGCCCCCTCCGACACAGCCCTCTCCGACGCGTTCCGGTCCGGCGAGTTCACTTCTGGCGTCACGTCCATGCCAGGACGCCCTTCTTGTATGCGTACAGCAGGCCCACGGCCAGGAAGCCGAGGAAGATGAACATCTCGACGAGGGTGGTCGCGCCGTAGCCGGGGGCGGCGAAGACCGTGGCCCAGGGGAACAGGAAGATCGAGTCGACGGCGAAGATGACGTAGAGGAAGGCGTAGACGTAGTAGCGGACCTGGGTGTGAGCCCAGCCCTCGCCGACGGGGTCGACGCCGCATTCGTACGTCAGGAGCTTCTCGGGGGTGGGGACCACGGGTCGCAGCAGGCGTGCGGCGCCGAAGGCCACGGCCACGAACAGCACGCCGACGACGGCGAGCAGCCCGACGACCGAGTACGACTGGAAGTAGTCCGCCGCCACGACGGTCGCATGGGCGGCGGTCGAATCGGAGACGGTCGGATGGACGACGGTCGATTCGACGAAGGTCGGTTCCGGCACGTCCGCCCCCTCGCTCCCTGGCCTGGACTGTGTTCGACGATCTGTACGCACGGGAGTCTAGGCCCTGCTAAAGAGACCGTAAGCAGCCCGTCACGCATCGGCAGAAGGCACAGGTCGCGATGGTGGGGTTTTCCCCAGTGGAGCGCGGCGGCCCGCCTCATGGCGCGACGGGGCCGGGCGCGGCACGCTAACCCATATGACTGAGCGCCTTCCGTCCTCGAGCCCCTCCGGGGAGGCGGCCGGCGACCGCCTGCCGCCCGTCCGGTTCGCCTTCGACCGGCACACCTGGAAGGAGATCGCCCACCTCCTGGCGAATTTCCCGACGGCCCTGCTCGGATTCGTCTACGTCGTGACGACGCTGTTCCTCGGCCTGGGGCTGACCGTCACGGTGATCGGCTTCCCGGTGCTCGCGGCGGGGCTGCTGGGCGCCCGGCAGCTGGGCAAGCTGGAGCGGGCGCGGGCCCGGGCGCTGCTCGGGATGCGGATCGACGAGCCGAGCCCGTTGCCGTTGCTGGGCGGCAGGAACGGTTTCTTCGCGCAGCTGTGGTCGGGGATCAAGGACCCGGTGGGCTGGCGGACGGTGTTGTACAACTTCATCCGTCTGCCCTGGGGCGTCCTCACCTTCGCCATCACGCTGGTCTCGCTGTTCGTGCTGTGGCCGGTGCTGCCGTTCCTCGCGCGGGGGCTGACCAACGTCGACCGGGCGATGGTGCGCGGGCTGCTGTCGCCCTCCGACGAGCTGGAGCGGCGTATCGCGGAGCTGGAGTCGGACCGGGGGGTCGTGGTGGACACCGCCGCGGCCGACATGCGGCGCATCGAGCGCGATCTGCACGACGGCGCGCAGGCCCGGCTGGTGAACCTGGCCATGGGGCTGGGTCTGGCCAAGGAGAAGCTGCTGGAGGACCCGGAGTACGCGGCGGCGATGGTCGACGAGGCGCACGGCGAGGTCAAACTCGCGCTCCAGGAGCTGCGGGATCTGGCCCGGGGCATCCATCCGGCCGTGCTGACGGACCGCGGCTTGGACGCCGCCCTGTCCTCGGTCGCCTCGCGCTGCACGGTGCCGGTGAAGGTGACGGCCGATCTGGACGCCCGGCCGGTCGCGGCGATCGAGGGAATCGCCTACTTCACCGTCTCGGAGCTGCTGCAGAACGTCAGCAAGCACAGCGGGGCGCGGTCCGCGGCGGTGGACGTCTGGCGGGCGGACGACCGGCTGCTGATCCAGGTGTGGGACGACGGGCGCGGTGGCGCGAGTCTGGACGGCGGTACGGGGATGCGGGGGCTGGCCGAGCGGCTGGACGCCGTGGACGGGCTGTTCGTCATCGACTCCCCGCCGGGCGGCCCGACGGTCGTCACGGCGGAGCTGCCCTGGCGGGACCGGGAGGGCACGCCGTGAGCGGACGGCCGTACGCCGGGCGGAAGAGGTGAGGTAGGGAAAACCCCCCTTCCGAGAGGCCGACGGACTCCATGGTCCGGGAGGCCGTGGCCCAGGAGGGTGGAGGTACGACGGCACAGCCGCGGGGCGAGGACCGGGACCGGGGCTCGCGACGAGGACATGCCGACACCGCCGCAGGGACGAGGAGAAGGACGACGCCGATGGCCACGGACTACGGACAGGGCTACGGGTACGACAGCGAACTCGGGCTGTCCCCGAGTGCGCGGCGGCACCGGCTGCCCGCCGGGCTGCGGGCGCCGTTCGAGGCGCGCAGCTGGCGCGAGCTGGGGTATGTGCTGCTGGGGCTGCCGATCGGCGTTCTGCTGTTCACGTACGCCGTCACGACGGTCTCGCTGGGCGCGGGCCTGCTCGTGACGTTCCTCGGGATCCCCGTGCTGGCGGCGGGGCTGGCCGGCCTCAGGGGCTTCGGTGCGATGGAGCGGGCCCGGGCGCGGGGGCTGCTGCGCCTCGACGTGGGCGACCCGGAGCCGCTGCGGCCCAAGAAGCGGGGCGCGCCGGCCTGGATGGGGGCCGTCCTCAAGAGCGGCACGTCCTGGCGGACGCTGCTGTACGCGCTGCTGTACCTGCCGTGGTCGATGTTCTCCTTCGTGGTCGCCCTGAGTTTCTGGACGTACGGCTGGGCGCTGCTGACGTATCCGCTGTGGTTCTGGGTCTTCCCGATGTACGCCGGGCAGGACGGGCTTCAGATCTACGGTGATCAGGGGCACCACGTCTACCTGGACAACCCGTTCGAGATCACCGTGACGGCGTTGGTGGGGCTGTTGTTCACGCTGGCCACGCCGTGGATCGTGCGGGCGCTGACGATGGTGGACCGGTTGATGGTGCACGGGCTGCTCGGGCCCACGCGGCTGTCGGCGCGGGTGGTGGAGCTGGAGTCCGACCGGGGGGTCGTGGTCGACACCGCGGCGGCCGATCTGCGGCGGATCGAGCGGGATCTGCACGACGGGGCGCAGGCGCGGCTGGTGGCGCTGGCGATGGATCTGGGGCTGGCGAAGGAGAAGCTGGCGGAGGATCCGCGGGCGGCGGCGCGGATGGTGGACGACGCGCACGGCGAGGTGAAGACGGCGCTTCAGGAGTTGCGGGATCTGGCGCGTGGGATTCATCCGGCGGTGCTGACGGATCGGGGGCTGGATGCGGCGTTGTCCGCGGTGGCCTCTCGGTGCGCGGTGCCGGTGCAGGTGGAGGTGGATCTGCCGGCTCGGCCGGCGCCGGCGATCGAGGGGATCGCGTACTTCACGGTGTCCGAGCTGCTGCAGAACGTCAGCAAGCATGCTCGGGCTTCGTGGGCGGGGGTGGATGTGTGGCGGGTGGAGGATCGGCTGATGCTTCAGGTGGTGGATGACGGGGTGGGGGGTGCGGATACCTCCGGGGGGTCGGGGTTGGCGGGGCTTGCCGAGCGGTTGGATGCGGTGGACGGGATTCTGGTGGTGGATTCTCCTGTGGGTGGGCCTACTCGGGTGACGGCGGAGTTGCCTTGGCGGGGGGAGCGGGGGGTGCTCTGAGTCGTCGGTTCGGGGTGGGTGGGGGTGCGCGTCCGGGGGTTTCGCCCCCGCCGCCCCTACCCGTCCCATCCCTGGGGCTGCCGCCCCCAGGGGGCTGCGCCCCCTGGACCCCCTATCGGCCCTTAAGGGGCCTCGTCCTCAAACGCCGGACGGGCTGACAGTGCCCGGGCCGGCGTTCTCCCGTCTTCTCTCCCCCAACCCCCGACAACCAGCCTCGCGCAAGGTTGGATTCGGTCTCCTCGTGGTCCCGTTGGCGGTGATTCGGTCCGGGTGGGCACGGGCGGGGTTGAATGCTGGAATGCTGGGCCTTGTCGTAGGGGTGGACGGGCGTGGGGGGCCGAAGATCGTGGAGGACAGGGTGCGGGTGGTCATCGCCGAGGATTCAGTGCTGCTGAGGGAGGGCCTGACCCGGTTGCTGACCGACCGTGGGCACGACGTCGTCGCCGGGGTCGGGGACGGGGAGGCTCTGGTCAAGACGATCACCGAGCTGGACGCGCAGGGTGAGCTGCCCGATGTGGTGGTGGCGGACGTGCGGATGCCGCCGACGCACACGGACGAAGGCGTCCGGGCGGCCGTGCAGCTGCGGAAGTCACATCCCGGACTCGGGGTACTCGTTCTGTCGCAGTACGTGGAGGAGCGGTACGCCACCGAACTGCTGGCCGGTTCCAGTCGCGGCGTCGGCTATCTGCTGAAGGACCGCGTGGCGGAGGTGCGAGAGTTCGTGGACGCGGTGGTACGGGTGGCCGAGGGCGGTACGGCCCTGGACCCGGAGGTCGTCGCGCAGCTGCTCGGGCGCTCCCGCAAGCAGGACGTGCTCGCGGGGCTCACCCCGCGGGAGCGGGAGGTGCTGGGGCTGATGGCCGAGGGCCGGACCAATTCGGCGATCGCCCGGCAGCTGGTGGTGAGCGACGGGGCCGTGGAGAAGCACGTCAGCAACATCTTCCTCAAGCTCGGGCTCTCCCCGAGCGACGGCGACCACCGCCGCGTCCTGGCGGTCCTCACCTACCTGAACTCCTGACCCACCTGAACTCCTGATCCATCTGACCCACCTCAACTCCAGATCTACCTGACCCACCCGAACCACCGACCTACCTCAACCACTGGACATCTGACGCCACGTCAGATACGTCGACACCGTGCCGGAGAACCGTGCCGGACAAGAACCGCGCAGCGACAACCCGCGTCTTCCAGAGCAGCGCCGGGGGGCGAGTAAATCGTGACAAGTCAGGGCGCCGTACCGTCTCAAAAGCGTGTCCATCATGCGAATGACCCGGGGAAGGCGACCCTCACGGTCGTAGGGTTGATCCTGGGAGGGCCCATGGGACGGCCGCTCCCGGACAGCCGCCTCTAGGGAGGTCCAGTTCAGTGACCAGCCAGGTCAGTAGCCCAGCGGAGCAGGCCGACGGAACCGTCGTGGGAGAGCAGCGCAAAGCGGCAGGGGCGAAGGACGTCCGCCGCCTGGACCGGGTGATCATCCGTTTCGCGGGGGACTCGGGTGACGGCATGCAGCTCACCGGTGACCGTTTCACCTCGGAGACGGCGTCCTTCGGCAACGACCTGTCGACGTTGCCGAACTTCCCGGCCGAGATCCGGGCCCCCGCCGGCACCCTGCCGGGTGTCTCGTCCTTCCAGCTGCACTTCGCCGACCACGACATCCTCACGCCCGGTGACGCCCCGAACGTCCTGGTGGCGATGAACCCGGCCGCCCTGAAGGCCAACGTGGGCGATCTGCCGCGCGGGGCGGAGATCATCGTCAACACGGACGAGTTCACCAAACGGGCGATGCAGAAAGTGGGGTACGCGGCCTCGCCGCTGGAGGATGGCTCGCTCGACGGTTACAGCCTCCATCCGGTGCCGCTGACCACTCTGACCGTCGAGGCCCTGAAGGATTTCGACCTCAGTCGCAAAGAGGCCGAGCGCAGCAAGAACATGTTCGCGCTCGGCCTCTTGTCGTGGATGTACCACCGGCCCACCGAGGGCACCGAGAAGTTCCTGAAGACCAAGTTCGCCAAGAAGCCCGACATCGCGGCCGCGAACATCGCCGCCTTCCGCGCGGGCTGGAACTTCGGCGAGACGACGGAGGACTTCGCGGTCTCCTACGAGGTCGCACCGGCCGCGACGGCGTTCCCGATCGGCACCTACAGAAACATCTCCGGCAACCTCGCGCTGTCCTACGGACTGGTCGCCGCGTCCCGCCAGGCGGACCTCCCGCTGTTCCTCGGGTCGTACCCGATCACCCCGGCCAGCGACATCCTGCACGAGCTGTCCAAGCACAAGAACTTCGGCGTACGGACCTTCCAGGCCGAGGACGAGATCGCCGGCATCGGCGCGGCGCTGGGCGCGGCCTTCGGCGGCTCGCTGGCGGTGACCACCACCTCCGGTCCGGGCGTGGCGCTGAAGTCCGAGACCATCGGTCTCGCCGTCTCGCTCGAACTGCCGCTCCTCGTCATCGACATCCAGCGCGGTGGGCCGTCCACCGGTCTGCCCACCAAGACCGAGCAGGCGGACCTGCTCCAGGCGATGTACGGCCGCAACGGCGAGGCCCCGGTCCCCGTCGTCGCGCCCCGCACCCCGGCCGACTGCTTCGACGCCGCCCTGGAGGCGGCCCGGATCGCGCTGACGTACCGCACGCCGGTGATGCTGCTGAGCGACGGCTACCTGGCCAACGGTTCGGAGCCCTGGCGGATCCCGGAGGTCGACGAACTCCCGGACCTGCGTGTGCAGTTCACCCAGGGGCCCAACCACACCCTGGAGGACGGCACCGAGGTCTTCTGGCCGTACAAGCGGGACCCGCAGACGCTCGCCCGGCCGTGGGCGATCCCCGGCACGCCAGGTCTCGAACACCGCATCGGCGGCATCGAGAAGCAGGACGGCTCCGGCAACATCTCCTACGACCCCGCCAACCACGACTTCATGGTCCGCACCCGCCAGGCCAAGATCGACGGCATCGACGTGCCCGAGCTGGAGGTCGACGACCCGCACGGGGCGCGGACGCTGGTGCTGGGCTGGGGATCGACGTACGGGCCGATCACCGCGGCCGTCCGGCGGCTGCGCACGGCCGGTGAGTCGATCGCGCAGGCCCATCTGCGCCACCTCAACCCCTTCCCGGCCAACCTCGGCACCGTCCTCGCGCGCTACGACAAGGTCGTGATCCCCGAGATGAACCTCGGGCAGCTCGCCACGCTGATCCGGGCGAAATACCTGGTCGACGCCCACTCGTACAACCAGGTCAACGGAATGCCGTTCAAGGCCGAACAGCTCGCCACGGCTCTCAAGGAGGCCATCGATGGCTGAGACGTCCACGGAAGGCACGGGCACGATCGAGGCGCTCTCGCTCGTTCCCAAGGCCGAGGCCCGCCAGTCGATGAAGGACTTCAAGAGCGATCAAGAGGTCCGCTGGTGCCCCGGCTGCGGTGACTACGCCATCCTCGCCGCGGTCCAGGGCTTCATGCCGGAGCTGGGCCTGGCCAAGGAGAACATCGTCTTCGTCTCGGGCATCGGCTGCTCGTCCCGCTTCCCGTACTACATGAACACCTACGGCATGCACTCCATCCACGGCCGGGCGCCGGCGATCGCCACCGGCCTGGCCGCCAGCAGGCGCGATCTGTCGGTGTGGGTGGTCACGGGTGACGGCGACGCGCTGTCGATCGGCGGCAACCACCTCATCCACGCCCTGCGCCGGAACGTGAACCTCAAGATCCTGCTCTTCAACAACCGGATCTACGGCCTCACCAAGGGCCAGTACTCGCCCACCTCCGAGGTCGGCAAGATCACCAAGTCGACCCCGATGGGCTCGCTGGACGCGCCCTTCAACCCGGTCTCGCTCGCCCTCGGCGCGGAGGCGTCCTTCGTGGCGCGGACGGTGGACTCCGACCGCAAGCACCTCACCGACGTGCTGCGCCAGGCGGCCGCCCATCCGGGGACCGCGCTGATCGAGATCTACCAGAACTGCAACATCTTCAACGACGGCGCCTTCGAGGCCCTCAAGGACCGACAGCAGGCCGAGGAGGCGGTGATCCGCCTGGAGCACGGGCAGCCGATCCGCTTCGGCGGTGGGGGCACCGCCCGCTCGAGCGAAGCCGAGAGTGGGGGACTGTCCAAGGGGGTCGTCCGGGACCCGGTGACGGGCGATCTCAAGGTGGTGGCGGTGACGCCGGACAACGAGGCCCAGGTACTGGTCCACGACGCCCACGCCGCGTCCCCGACCACCGCCTTCGCCCTCTCCCGCCTCGCCGACCCCGACACCCTCCACCACACCCCGATCGGCGTCCTGCGCTCCGTGGACCGGCCGGTGTACGACACCCAGATGTCGGACCAGCTGGACGCGGCGATCGAGCAGAACGGCAAGGGGGATCTGGGGGCACTGCTGGCGGGCGGGGACACCTGGACGGTGGTGGGCTGACGTCCGCAGGGCCCGGATGCACATCGCACCCGGGCCCTTGGTCTCACGCGTCTCTCACACGTCTCTCACGCGTCGGGGATGTCCTTCTTGGCTCGGATGAGGGTCTCGCGGGTGATCACGACGATGCGCTCGTAGTCGGCTCTTGCGGCGTCCGGAGGAAGGTGGGGGTCGAGAGCGGCGGTGGCTTCGGTTCCGATGATGGCGTAGTTACCGTCAGACAGCTCAAAGAGGTCCGGGCAGGTCTCGCCGGTATGGCTTCCGCGTTGCTGCGGGGAGGCGCCGATGCGGCGGGAGATGCGGACGGACGAGAGCTCATGGCGCAACTGAGCAGCCCCCTTTCGGAGCCCTGCGTGGGCCCCGCACATCGAGAGTGAGGGGCACTCGCACCCCTCACTCCGGGAGTCACCGTGACCCTGCCAAAGCATGCTCACCGTGCCGCCGCTCACACATTTGCACCCCCGTGCGCCGCACAAGTGCCCGCTCAGTCGCCGGGCGGCTCCGGCGCGGGACCGACGATCCACCACTCCTCCGGATCGTCGGCGAGTTCGTCGAGCAGGGCGTCGACGGCCTCCCCCACCAGCCGTTCCAGCGAGCCGTCGGCGAGACTGCGCCGGTGCTCGACCGTGTGCTCCCAGTACTCCGCGAAGATCTCGTTGCGGCACAGGACGCGGAGGTGGCCGAGGAGTTCGCTCCAGTCGATGTTGCCGGTGCGGTGCGAGAGCACGATCGTGGCGTACTCCCGGTTGGCGAAGAGCATCTGGCGGCGCTTGTGGTCGGAGATGCCGCGCAGGGTGCTCATGGCGGCGGCGAGCGTGGGGTCGTCGATGGCCCGGTCGAGCTGTTCCGTGAGGAGGCGGTGCATCTGGATCTCGTTGGCCCGGCGGAGTTCCTGTCCGATGCCGTGGAGCTCCTCGCCCAGCTGAGCGATCCGGCGGACCAGTTCCCGCTGCGCCTCGCGGCGCCGGCGGCGGGCGTCCCGGCCGAGGGGCGACCAGACCAGCCCCAACCCCGCCACCATTGCAGAACCGATCCGCCTAGCGGCTGGCGTCAGTGTGGTCATGTCACGGAAACCCCCGGGTGCAGTGTCCACTCCCCCTCCAGCCTGCCCGGCAAAGCTCACGGGCGCGGGAGGCGTGGAGGGGGCGCACGGGTGGACATGCCGCCCCCGTGGCGCGACGCCCTGACGGGCGTGTGCCCCCTGGCGCCGTCCCCGTCCACCCTCCTGCACAGCCCCCGCCCACCCTCCTGCGCAGCCGTTCCCACCCGCACCCTTACCTTGAAGTAAGTGCCTTACGTCAAAGTGGGTACTTTCCAAGAGTTAGCGCACCTCCTAGGGTTAGTGACAGAAACACACCCCCGCAAGGAGATCGCAGACCATGAGCATCGTTGTCACCGGAGCCACCGGACACCTCGGCCGTCACGTCGTGGAGCAGTTGCTGGAGAAGGTTCCGGCGGAGCAGATCACCGCGGTCGTGCGGAACGCGGAGAGGGCGGCGGACCTCGCCGACCGCGGGGTGAAGATCGCGCTGGCCGACTACAGCGCCCCCGCCTCCCTCGACGGGCTGTTCAGCGCCGGGGACAAGGTGCTGCTGATATCCGGCAGCGAGGTCGGGAACGACCGCGTCGGCCAGCACACGGCCGTGATCGACGCCGCCAAGGCGGCCGGTGTCGCCCTGCTCGCGTACACCAGCGCCCCCGGCACCCTCACCGCCGCGCTCGCCGACGACCACCGCGGCACCGAGAAGGCGCTGCTGGCCTCCGGCCTGCCCTACACGCTGCTGCGCAACGGCTGGTACAACGAGAACTTCACCGAGAACCTCGCCCCCGTCCTGGAGCACGGCGCCGTCGTCCAGGCCGCCGGTGACGGCCGGATCTCCAGCGCCTCGCGCGCCGACTTCGCCGCCGCCGCCGTCGCCGTACTGACGGGCGAGGGCCACGAGAACCAGACGTACGAGCTGGGCGGCGACGACGCGTGGAGCTTCGCCGAGTACGCGGCGGAGGTCAGCAGGCAGACCGGCCGGGAGATCCCCTACAACGCCGTCCCCGTCGAGGTCTACACCGGCATCCTGACGGGCGTCGGCCTGCCCGAGCCGCTCGCCGCGATCCTCGCCGGCGTCGACGCCTCCATCGAGAAGGGCGAGCTGGTCGTCACCTCCGGCGACCTGGCCCGTCTGACCGGCCGCCCGGCCACCCCGATCTCCGAGTCGATCGCGGCCGCGCTCAAGGGCTGACCGGGTTCAAGGCCGATCCCGCGCTCAAGGGCCGACCGGTCGGCACGCACACCCCCCGAGCGCCCCAGGGCCACACTCCCCCCAAGGTCCTGGGGTTCGCACCACCGGCACCCCCGGCTGTCACGACCGTATGGCGATACGGGTATGACAGGCGGGGGCGCTCGGCGTTACCGTCGTGCGGGCCGGCAGGTGAGCAGGACGTGCGAGGGAGGACCCGTGAGCGGGATGCCGAAGGGGCCGAGGGGTGAGCAGCGGACAGGTCTGCTGAACGGCTTCGCGGCGTACGGCATGTGGGGGCTCGTCCCGCTCTACTGGCCGCTGATGAAGCCCGCCGGAGCGGTCGAGATCCTCGCCCACCGGATGGTCTGGTCCCTCGTCTTCGTCGCCGTAGCGCTGCTCGTCGTACGCCGTTGGGCGTGGGCCCGCGAGCTGCTGCGGCAGCCGCGCAAGCTCGGGCTCGTCGCGGTGGCCGCGGCGGTCATCACCGTGAACTGGGGCCTGTACATCTGGTCCGTGAACACCGGGCGGGTGGTCGAGGCCTCGCTCGGGTACTTCATCAATCCGCTCGTCACGATAGCGATGGGCGTGCTGCTCCTGAAGGAGCGGATGCGGGCCGTGCAGTGGGCGGCGGTCGGGGTCGGTTTCGCCGCGGTCCTGGTGCTGACCGTCGGGTACGGGCGGCTGCCGTGGATCTCCCTGACCCTCGCCTTCTCCTTCGCCACCTACGGCCTGGTGAAGAAGAAGGTGAACCTCGGCGGAGTGGAGTCGCTGGCCGCAGAGACCGCGATCCAGTTCCTGCCCGCGCTCGGCTACCTGCTGTGGCTCGGCTCGCAGGGCGACCTCAGCCTCACCGCCGAGGGCCCCGCGCACGCGGCCCTGCTGGCCTCCACCGGCATCGTCACCGCGCTCCCCCTGGTCTGCTTCGGCGCCGCCGCGATCCGCGTGCCCCTGTCCACGCTGGGGCTCCTGCAGTACCTGGCGCCGGTCTTCCAGTTCCTGCTCGGCGTCTTCTACTACCGCGAGGCCATGCCGCCCGAGCGCTGGGCCGGTTTCGCGCTGGTCTGGCTGGCGCTGACGCTGCTGACCTGGGACGCGCTGCGTACCGCCCGCCGGGCCGCCCGCACGCTCAGGAGCGAGACCGCCAGGCCCAGCAGCACCATGCCGACGGGCACCGTCAGCGCCGTACGGAAGGCGGAGAGCGTGGTGTCTGGGTCGGAGCCGCCGGCCTCGCCGACCGCCAAGCCGTAGACGGCCGTCACCGCCGAGATCCCGATCGCCGAGCCGAACTGGGTGGCGGTGTGCAGCAGCCCGCCCGCGAGTCCCTGTTCGGCGTCGACGACCCCTTCGGTCGCCATGATCGTCAGCGGCCCGTAGGCCAGGGCGAAGGCCAGGCCGGCGACGAACAGCGTGGGCAGCATCGCCAGGTACGGCCAGTCCATGCCCACCGGCAGGAACAGCCCGTACGCCACGACCGCCAGCACGAAGCCGCCGACGATCACCCGGGCGTTGCCGAACCGGGTGACGAGCCTCGGGGTGAGCGTCGGTGCCAGCACCGCGTCGCAGCCCATGATCACGAGCGCGACGGCCGTCTGCACGGCCGACCAGCCGCGCAGTTCCTGGAGGTAGAGGGTCACCACGAACTGGAAGCCGAAGAAGGCCCCGAGGAAGAGCAGGGCCGCCAGGTCCGCGCGCACGACCGAGGGCGTCCGCAGGATCCCCAGCCGGACCAGCGGCGCGGCCGAGCGGCGCTCGACACCGACGAAGACGGCCAGCAGTACGAGCGCCACGAGCCCCGTGCCCACGGTCGACGGCCAGTCGTGCAGGCCGTGTTCCAGGCGTACGACGGTGTAGGCGGCCAGCAGCATGGCGCCGGCGGCGGTGACCGCGCCGGGCAGGTCGAAGCCGCGCCGGGTGAAGGGCGGCGCCTCCTGCCGCGGCACCACCCGCACGGCCGCGAGCAGCAGGGCACCGGCCAGCAGCACCGGGGCGAAGAACACCCAGCGCCAGTCGAGCTCGGTGAGCAGCCCGCCGATGACGAGGCCGAGCGAGAAGCCGCCTGCCCCGGTGCCGGCGAACACCAGCAGCGCCTTCTCGCGCTGCGGGCCCTGCTCGTACGACGTCGTGATCAGGGACAGCGCGGCCGGCGTCATGAACGCGGCGGCGACGCCGGTGACGAAGCGGGCGACGACCAGCATCCAGCCCTCGGTCGCGAAGCCGCCGAGGCCGGAGAAGACCAGGAAGACGGTCAGCCAGGTCAGGAACATCCGGCGGCGGCCGAGCAGGTCGGCGGCGCGTCCGCCGAGGAGGGTGAAGCCGGCGTACCCGAGGACGTAGCCGCTCATCACCCAGGCCGCGGTGCCGGTCGTCAGTCCCAGTTCGGATCTGATCGACGGGATCGCTACCGCCATCATCGCGATGTCGGCGCCTTCCAAAAAGATCGTTCCGCACAGGACGAGCAGCAGTGCCCAGGCACGTCTGTCCATACGGTCGCCCATGGCAACGCTCCAGAGAAATAGGGGGAGTTACGCAAGTGAGGGTCGGTTCCCTCTTGTAACCACCCCCAGCCTCCGGCAGCATCGACAGACATGGAAGAAGGCACTTCTAAGTCACCGAGTAACTGCGTGAGTACCGACTACGGCGACGCCGACCCCTTCCAATGGGACACCCGCGAGGACTGCCAGGTACGGCAGATCCTCGACCGGATCGCCGACAAGTGGTCGCTTCTCGTCATCGCGCTGCTGGACAACCGGCGGCTGCGCTTCACCGAACTGCGCCGGGAGATCGACGGCGTCAGCCAGCGGATGCTGACGGTGACGCTGCGCTCGCTGGAGCGGGACGGCCTGGTGAAGCGGACCGTGCATCCGGTGGTGCCGCCGCGCGTGGAGTACGAGCTCACCCCCCTGGGCGCGACCCTGCACGCCACGATCCAGTCCCTGGTGACCTGGACCGAGGCGCACCAGGAGGAGATCGCGGCGGCCCGGGAGACGTACGACCATCGCGAGGCCGAAGCCGTTTAGGACAGCCGCTGACCTGAAGCCTGGCTATAAGGGAGGCATGACTGACACAGCACCCACGCCTCTCCACTGGAAGCTCGTCGTCGACGCCGGTGACCCGCACGCCCAGGCCGAGTTCTGGGCGGCGGCGCTGCACTACGAGGTCGAGGACAACGACTCGCTCATCCAGGGGCTGCTGGAACACGGCGCCCTGCCCCGCGAGGCCACCGTCGAGTTCCGCGGCCGCCTCGCCTTCCGGGACCTGATCGCCGTACGGCATCCGGACGACCCGTACGACGAACGCAGCGGCACCGGTCTCGGGCGGCGGCTGCTGTTCCAGCGGGTGCCGGAGGCGAAGACCGTCAAGAACCGGCTCCACCTGGACCTGCACTCCGGCGAGGGACGGATGGAGAGCGAGGTCGCACGGCTGACGGAGCTGGGGGCGAGCGCGCTGCGGGAGGTGAAGGAGCCGTCGGGGCACTGGGTGGTGATGGCGGATCCGGAGGGGAACGAGTTCTGCGTGCAATGAGGTGAGCGGTCCGCTATGCGAACTGCCTTGACCGGATTGCGCTCTTGACGGAGCGTCAGCCTCAGCTTCACCATCGGGCACCCATTCCCTGAGGAATTCGGAGCCCCCCACATGAAGCTCTCGGTTCCCGGACGCGCCGCGGCCACCGCCGTCGTCGCGGCCGTCTCGCTCCTGGTCGGCGGATCCATGGCGGGCGCCACCCCCGCCGGCTCCGCCGGTCCCGCCCTCGCCGCCGCACCCGACATACCGGTGGCGAGTGTCAAGGCGCACCTCGCCCAGTTCCAGTCCATAGCCACCGCCAACGGCGGCAACCGGGCGCACGGCCGCCCCGGCTACAGAGCCTCGCTCGACTATGTGAAGGGCAAGCTGGACGCCGCCGGGTTCACCACGAGGATCCAGCAGTTCACGGCCTCCGGACGCGTCGGCTACAACCTGATCGCCGACTGGCCCGGCGGGGACACCGGCCAGGTCGTCATGGCCGGCTCGCACCTCGACAGCGTCTCCTCCGGTCCGGGCATCAACGACAACGCGTCCGGTTCCGCGGCCGTCCTGGAGACCGCGCTCGCCGTCTCCCGGGCGAACCTCCAGCCCACCAAGCATCTGCGGTTCGCCTGGTGGGGCGCGGAGGAGCTGGGCCTGGTCGGCTCCCGCTACTACGTCAACAGCCTGTCCACCGGGGACCGTTCGCGCATCAGCGGCTATCTCAACTTCGACATGATCGGCTCGCCGAACCCCGGTTACTTCGTCTACGACGACGACCCGGCCATCGAGAAGACCTTCCAGGCGTACTTCACCGGGCTCGGTGTGCCGACGGAGATCGAGACCGAGGGCGACGGCCGTTCCGACCACGCGCCGTTCAAGAGTGCGGGCGTGCCGGTCGGCGGCCTCTTCACCGGGGCGAGCCGCGCGAAGACCGCCGCCCAGGTGACCAAGTGGGGCGGGACCGCGGGGGTGGCCTTCGACCGCTGCTACCACTCGTCGTGCGACACGACGGCCAACATCAACGACACGGCCCTCGACCGGAACAGCGACGCGGTCGCGTACGCGGTGTGGGAGCTGTCGGAGTAGGCACGGCCGACTCGTCCCGGCGCCGGTCTCGGCACCGGTCTCAGCACCGGCACCGGTCTCGGCACCGACCGCAGCTCCGGCCGGGGCTGCGGTCGGCCGTCAGCGTTCGGAGCTGTGGCCGGCTGTCAGCTGTCGGTGCGGGCTCGTTCGGTGAGGCGGTTCATGCGGGCGTGGGCCGCCTCCAGCCGTTCCCTGTCGTCCGCGGCCGGGCCGTCCTCCGCGGCGAGTTCGTCCCACAGTTCGATCAGCGCTCGGCCCAGGTCCAGGCCCTGCCGCGGATCCCGTACGGCGCGCCAGGCGGTGGCCGCGCTCTGGATGTTGCCGTACGCGGACTCCGCCTCGCGGGTGCGGTGGTGGATGTGGGCGAGGTCGAGCGAGACCCGGAAGGCGTGGGCCGGATCTCCGGCCAAGTAGGCGATGTACGCGGCCAGTTCGCGCAGCCGCAGCACTTCCGGGTGCTCCGGGCCCAACGCCTCCGACGCCTCCGCCACGGTGCGCTCCGCCAACTCCGCCGCCGCGTCCGTCCGCCCCGCCTTCACCGCCTCGCTGATCCTCCCCATCGGTTCCGCCAGCACCGCGGGCACGCTGCTGTCCCCCGGGGACGTCAACAGCTCGTCCCCGAGCACGGCCTCGGCCACGGCGTCGAAACCCCGGGGCGGCGTGGGGGCTTTGGGGGCGGCGTCGAGGTCGTCGGGGAGGGGGGTGGGGAGGGGAGCGGGGGTGCGGGTGGAGGTCGGAGTGGGAGTGGAGTCGGTCGTGGGGAGAGGGGCCGGGTCGGGGAAGGAGACGGGGGCGGGGGCGGGAGGGGGCGTCGGCATCGGTCCGGGCGGGGACATCGGTCCGGGCGAAGGCAGGGGGGCGGGGGACGCGGGAGGGGTGTCCATCACCGGCGGGGGCCCGAACTCCCCGGTGGGCGGTACGACCGTCCCCGGGGCGGGAGCCTGGGGCGCGTCGGACAGAGCCCGCAACGCGAACGTCGGCGCGACCTCGTCACCCACGACCCGCATCCGGAACGTCGGCACCTCGTCCCGCACGGGCTCACCACCCTGGGCGGGCGCGGCGTCCTGCTCCCGAGGGGCTTCGGCGTCGCTCACCGGCTCCACGTCGTAGTGCGCCCACTGAGGCCGTACGTCGGCCGCCCGACCCCTGAAGGAAGCGGAACCCTCCGGAAGACCCCCCACACCCTCCGCGCCCGGCACGTCCCGCGCTTCCCTCACGTCCCGTGCTCCCACCGGCGGAGCCATCCGTACCGGTTCCGTCGTGAAATCGCTGGAGCCGTCGGGGGCGATGTGGAGGGGGACGACGTAGCCGATGCGTTCGTCGTGGATGGTGGCGAGGACGGGGTGGCCGGTGGTGAGGGCCAGGTGGTGGAGGTGGTCGAGGACGGCCTGCTGGACCTCCTGGCCGGGGGCGGCGGTGACCTGGACGCCACCGACCCAGGCGGAACCGGTGCCGGGCGCGGCGTCCCCGGGGACGTGGACCTCGATCGGCGCCGCCCCCACGGCGGGCCGCGGGATGGGGTGCTGGGCGCGCTTCTTGTCGCGGCTGAGACGAGACATCGGTTCCCTCACTCGGATGCGTCGGTAGGTCGCCGGACATCGCGATCGGGTTCCATGGTGCTCCCTCCCGCCGACGGGCCCGAGTCCCAGCGTCAAGATCCGGTCGTATACGTACTGTCGAGTCTCTCCGCCCCTGGCCGGTTCTCACGTCACCATGCCGTCACAGCCTCGTTCCAGGAACTCACGCCTCGTCAGAAACGTCTTCCGGATGCCGCGCGCACCGCCGGGTAGGAGCGGCTGACCAGGGAGGAACGCCGACATGGGGACGGTCATGCGAACGGACGGACAGCTCGGACCGGAGATCTGGATCCGCGGCCCGGTGGCCACCCCGCACCCGGGGCCGCACTCCGGCCTCCCGGAGCCCGCCCACGCCTCCGCCGTCCCCCGGCGGCACTCCTTCGTCGGCACCCACGGCGGCGCCGGCACCTCCACCCTCGCCACGGTCTACGGCGGTCACGACTGCGGACGTGACTGGCCGGGCCCGGCCGACCCCCGCTCGGTCCTGCTGGTCGCCCGTACGCACGCGGCCGGTCTGCAGGCGGCCCTGCACGCCCTGGAGGTGTTCCGGCGCGGCGAGGCCCCGCCCGGCCTCGATCTCGACGCGGTCGTGCTGGTCGCGGACGCCCCCGGCCGGCTGCCCCGCCCCCTCGCCCAACGGATCAGGACGATCGAGTCGGCCGTCGACGTCCACCGCGTCCCCTGGGTCTCCGCCTGGCGTCTGGGCGACCTCACCGGCCCTCCGCCCCGCGAGACACGGGACCTGGCCCGTCTCACCGGGTCCGCCTCCCCCGGCCGATGATTGCGGCGACTTGATGCGTATGCATAAAATGCGTACGCAATGAGTCGTCGTACGCTCATCATCTGGGGGACCTCATGACCCGCCGCTTCCTGTTCGTGCTGGGCAGCAGCCGTGCCGAGAGCAACACCGAGATGCTGGCCCGCCGGGCGGCCGAGCAGCTCCCCGCCGACGTCGAGCAGCAGTGGATCAACCTCGCCGAGCATCCGTTGCCGGAGTTCGTGGACCTGCGGCACGACAGCGACCACGTCCGGCCCACGGAGGGGAATCCCGGGCTGCTGTTCGACGCCACGATCGCGGCGACGGACATCGTGATCGCGTCCCCGCTGTACTGGTACTCGCTCTCCGCCCCCGTCAAGCGCTACCTCGACTACTGGTCGGGCTGGCTGCGCATCCCCGGCGTCGAGTTCAAGGCGACGCTCGCGGGCCGCACGCTCTGGGGTGTCACCGCGCTCGCGCACGAGGAGTTCGAGGTCGCCGATCCGCTGGTCGGCACGCTCAACAACTCGGCCGCGTACATGGGGATGCGCTTCGGCGGGGTGCTGCTGGGCAACGGCAGCAAGCCCGGTGACGTCCTCAAGGACACCGAGGCGCTGGCCCGCGCGAAGACGTTCTTCGCGCGGGAGGCACCGCTCGCCCGTTTTCCCTACGAGACCGACGAGACCCGCGAGACCGACTGAGCCCGACCTTCAGGATCCGATGTCCTTCGTCGTGAACCGCGCCCAGGCCGCCGAGCCGAACACCACCGCGTACAGGGCCTGGAGGCCGAGGTTCTTCGTCAGGTCGTCCCAGTAAATCGGCTCGCGCATGAGGTCGGCGAAGGACAGCCAGTAGTGGGAGAAGAAGTACGGGTGGAGCGCGTCCAGTTGGGGGATCTGGTCGAGGATCTGGACGGTGATGAGCAGGCCCACCGTGGTCGCCATCGCCGCGATGCCGCTGGTGGTCAGGGTCGAGACGAACAGGCCGAGGGCGGCCACGCCGATCAGTGACGCGGCGACCACCAGGGCGATCAGGAGGGCCCGGAGCAGACCGTCCGTGAAGCTGATCGTGGTGCCGGAGATCGTCGTCAGGTCGCCCAGGGGGAACAGCAGGGCGCCGACCGTCAGCGCCGAGACCCCCACGACCAGGGTCGCCACCAGGCAGAACGTCATCACCGTCGCGTACTTGGTGAGGAGCAGGCGGGTGCGGCCGGCCGGGGCGACCAGGAGGTAGCGGAGGGTGCCCGCGTTCGCCTCGCCGGCTATCGCGTCGCCCGCGATGACGCCGATGGCCATCGGCAGGAAGAAGGGGAGGGTGGCGGCGAGGGCGGTGAAGACGAGGAACAGGCCGTTGTTGGTGATCTGGGAGATGAAGGCCGGACCGCCACCACCCGCGCCTCCGGCGGAGGAGCCGTCGCCTGTCTCGATCTTGACTGCTATGCCTACGAGGATGGGGACGGCCGCGAGTACGCCGAGTAGGGCGAGGGTGCGCCAGCGGCGGAAGGTGGTGTGCAGTTCGTTGCGGAAGAGGGTGCCGTAGAAGGTTGTACGGCGGCTTTCCCTTTGTGGGGGCTGGTCGCGCAGTTCCCCGCGCCCCTGAGGGGCGTCTACCTCAACCCGCGACATCGAAGCCCTCCCCCGTCAGCGCCACGAACGCGTCCTCCAGTGAAGCCCGTTCGACCACGAACCCTCGGACGCGGACGCCCGCTGTCACCAAGGCGGTGTTGAGGTCGGCCAGTTCGCGGTCCGGCGGCTCCGCCGTCACCCGGTCCTCCGTGATGACCACGTCCGACGCGCCCTGTTCCTTCAGCACCCGTGCCGCCTCCCCCGCGTCCGGTGTCGTCACGACCAGCCTTCCCCTCGTCCCCGCCGCCAGGTCCGTCACCGCGCCCTGGGTGATCAGGCGGCCCTGGGCCATGACGGCGGCGTGGGTGCAGACCTGTTCGATCTCGTCGAGGAGGTGGGAGGAGAGGAAGACGGTGGTGCCGTCGGAGGCGAGTTCGCGGATCAGGGAGCGGATCTCGCGCATGCCCTGGGGGTCGAGGCCGTTGGTGGGCTCGTCGAGGACGAGGAGGCGGCGGGGCTGGAGCAGGGCGGCCGCGAGGCCCAGGCGCTGCTTCATGCCCAGGGAGTAGGCCTTGGCCTTCTTGCCCGCGGCGGCGGTGAGGCCGACCCGGTCCAGGGCCGCCGCGACGCGAGCTCGCCGGGTACGCGGGTCGGCGGTCGGGTCGGCGGCGTCGTAGCGGACGAGGTTGTCGCGGCCGGAGAGGAAACCGTAGAGGGCGGGACCCTCGATGAGGGCGCCGACGTGGGGCAGGACGGTGCGGGCGGAGCGGGGCATGGGGCGGCCCAGGACGCGGGCCGCGCCGGAGGTGGGCTCGATGAGGCCCATCAGCATGCGGATCGTGGTGGTCTTGCCGGAGCCGTTCGGGCCGAGGAAGCCGAAGACGCTGCCCGCCGGGACGGTCAGGTCGAGACCGTCCACGGCGAGCTGTCCGCCGCGGTAGCGCTTGGTGAGCGCGCGGGTGTGGATGACGCTGTCGTGGATGACGTCGTCGTCCACACCCGGGGAATCCGGCTCGGACTCCGGTTCCGTGGCGGGCGTATCGCCCATCGGCTCCCTCGATTCGTCGTGCTCGTACGGCGGTTGCCGGGTGCGCCTACTTGCCGGCGTCGGCCGCCTTGACCAGGGCGGCCTTGTCGACGGCGCCGACGTAGACCTTGCCGTCGTCGGTCATCAGGGCGTTGACCAGGCGGGTCGAGAAGACCGTGCCCGAGCCGAACTTGCCGGTGACCTTGTCGCCGAGCGAGTCCAGGAAGCCGCCGAACTGACCGCCGGCCTCGGAGCCGGAGGGCATGCCCTCGCCGCCGGTGTCGAAGACGGCGACGGAGTTCCAGCCCTCGCCGATGACCTTCAGACCGTCGAGGCCCTTGCCGAAGTCCTCCTCGGGCCTGGCGTGCCGCTCGGCGCCCTCGTGGCCTTCGCCGCCCTGGATGTCCTCACCCTTGATGTCCTCGCCCTCCGTGACCTTCGCGCCCTTGGGCGGGGTGAAGTCGAAGGTGGACGCGGCCGGCTTGGCGAAGCTGACCTGGGTGAAGCCCGCGTCGACCACGGCGGCGCCGCCGCTGGACGGGGTGAGCGTGAACTTCAGCGGCAGCCCGGTCTTCGAGTCCACGGCCACGGTGATCTGGCCGACGGTGGACCCGGAGTCCTTGGGCTTGATGACGAGCCGGTAGGCGTCGCGGCCCGCGACCTGCGCGGTGCCGTCGACGGTCACCGAGGTGGTGTCGTCGACCGCCTTCAGGGCCTCCTCGGCCATCTCCTGCGGCGTGGCCGGGGCGGCCTGGTCCTTGCCGTCCTCCGCGCTGCCGGAGGTGGTCGAGTGGTAGACCTCGTTGGACTTGCTGTCGTAGCCCCAGACGTCCTTGCCGTTGTGGATCACGCTGTACTCGGAGGCGCTCTCCAGCAGCGAGAGTTTCTGCTTGTCGGGGCCGTCGGCGGCGACGCGCAGGGTGTGCGTGCCGGTGGCGAGCTCGGTGAGCTTGCTCGACGGGTCGGCGGAGGAGCCGCCGTCGCCCGACTCCATGGCGCCGGAGGCCAGGCTGCTCTCCAGACCGCCGAGGTCGGGCAGTCCGAGATCCGTGGTGATCTTCACCGTGCCGGACAGCTGCTCCACGTCCGAGGCGGCGATCCTCTCGATGAGTTCCTGCGCGCTGATCTTCGGCAGATCGGGGTCGCCGGAGTCGGCGAGCGCCGGGACGAGCCCGATGGTCGCCGCCGCCACCCCCACCACCGCGACCGGGACGACGTACCGCGCGGCTTTGCGCCGCCGGGCCGCGCGCAGGTCGTCGACCTCCGCGGCGGTCGCGCTGTCGTCTGATGCGAACGGTGCCATGTGTGCCTTACCTCCGTCGTCGGCGGCGGCTGTCGAACTCCCTTACGTCCACCCCGTAGCCGCCATTCTCACCCGAATCGGTGAGGAGTGGTGTTTTCCGTTGTGTCCATCTCACCAAATCGGCCAGGAGCATTCGTCAACCCGCGGGCTCAACTCCATGTACACCTGCGGTATGACACATGGAGGCGGCGCCTCCCCCGACCCGTAGGGGTAAGGGTGGAGACGCCGCCTCTTCGAGCAGGGGATCAGCCGCGCAGGAACACGTAGTCGGCCTGGTAGGGCACGCCGACGATCGTGCCCGACGCGCAGGAGCCGGCCGGGGCGACGCCGCCGACGGTGTTCAGCCGCAGGATCTCGGTGGTGTCGGCGAGCAGACCGTGGTGCTTGCCGGACTGGGTGGCCCTGAGGTCCAGTTCGGGGATGTTCTTCTCGCCGTTCGGGGTGCGGGAGATGACGGCTCCGGTGACCGCGCTGCCGTCCCGGGCGATCCACTGCGGGGTACCGGAGTTGGGCGCGACGAAGGAGTGGGCGATGCGCCCGGCCAGTACGGCGCTGACGTCCCGCTGCGCGAAGGCGAAGCCGCCGCCGGTGGCCGGCTTGCACTCGTAGATCTGCTTGCCCTTGAGGACGGATGCCTGGAAGTTGTGGAGCGCGTCGCGGAAGTCGAAGGCGGCGACGGTGACCTTGTGGAGCTGGCCGCGGACGGCTCCGCCGGGGAACTCGGCCGTGTGGAGGTTGGCGTAGAAGGAGGTGGGGTTCGCCTTCAGGCGGTCCAGCAGCGCGGCGTCCGCCACCTTGACCGTGCCGGTGACCGACTTCCGTTTGCTCTTGCCCAGCAGGTCGGTGAAGTCCACCTTGATGCCGCCGTTGGCGCCCCGCACGCCCTCGTGGATGTGCAGCGCGGTGGGCCGGCCCGTCCCCGCCCACTTCACGGCGACCGAGACCTTGTCCCCCCCGACCTTCACGAACTGGAGCGCGGCACCGTCCCGGTCCCCGACGGCCGGGCCGCCCGCCACCGGGACCTCGTTGGCGCCGCGCAGGCTGGCGGCGAGGACGGTGGCTTCCTTGCCGCCCGGGGTGTCGGTCGCGGCGGCGGGGACCGTCGCGGTGGCGACACCTCCGACGGCTGCCACGGCGACCGCGGTGACGAGCAGGCTCTGCCGGCGCATCGAGAACGTGTTCATGCCCATGGTGTTTTCTCCCCGTATCGCGGCCGACGTCTGCTGCGGCGGCCTCTGGGCATGAATACGGAAGGGATCCCAGTTTGGACTTGGTCCAAGAAAGTGACGTACGTCACTAGCCCGCGCGATGCACCACCGCGTCGCAGAGCTCCATGAGCGCCGCCTTCGCGTCGCACTCCCGCAGCGGCGCCAGCGCGGACCGCGCCTCCTCCGCGTACCGGACGGTGTCCCGGCGCGCCTGCTCCAGCGCGGGGTGCGCCCGCAGCGCGGCCAGCGCCTCCGCGTGCCGGGCGTCGTCGGTCAGGTCGGAGTCGAGCAGCTCGCACAGGGCGATGTCCTCGGCGAGGCCCAGCCGCTCGGCCCGCTCCCGCAGTCGCAGCACCGGCAGGGTGGGGATGCCCTCCCGCAGGTCCGTGCCCGGGGTCTTGCCGGACTCGTGGGAGTCGGAGGCGATGTCGAGCACGTCGTCGGCCAGCTGGAAGGCGACGCCCAGCCGCTCGCCGTACTGGGTCAGCACGTCGACCACCGTCTCGTCGGCGCCCGACATCATCGCGCCGAAGCGGCAGGAGACCGCGACCAGCGAGCCCGTCTTGCCGCCGAGCACGTCGAGGTAGTGCTCGACCGGGTCGCGTCCGTCGATCGGCCCCGCCGTCTCCAGGATCTGGCCGGTGACCAACCGCTCGAACGCCTCGGCCTGCACCCGGACCGCCTCGGGACCGAGGTCGGCCAGGATGTGCGAGGCGCGGGCGAACAGGAAGTCACCCGTGAGGACGGCGACCGAGTTGCCCCAGCGGGCGTTGGCGCTGTCCACCCCGCGGCGGACGGCGGCCTCGTCCATGACGTCGTCGTGGTACAGCGTCGCCAGATGGGTCAGCTCCACCACCACGGCGGACGGCACGACACCGGGCGCATAAGGGTCCCCGAACTGGGCAGCAAGCATCACGAGCAGTGGCCGAAAACGCTTGCCCCCGGCTCGCACCAGATGCTGGGCGGCCTCGGTGATGAAGGGGACTTCACTCTTGGTGGCTTCGAGCAGTCCCTCCTCGACGGCCGCCAATCCGGCCTGGACATCGGCTTCCAGAGCCTGGTCCCGCACGCTCAGCCCGAACGGCCCGACGACGGTCACGAGGGATCTCCTGTCTGCTGGTGTCTACTGGCGATTACACGGTTTGTCGATAGGTCGCTGCCATCACTCAAGTCAGCGTATCCGGTCACGTTTCGATCACCGATAGCGCCCACCCGTCCAGGCCGGGCGGTATCGGATCATCGCGGGTATGTTTTTTGATCACCCGATATGTGCGGATATGCAATGGATTGGACGGAAGTAGCAGAGCGTGTCCCGAACCGACGTCGACACCGCCCCCGGCAACCAGCCGCCTCCCCAGGACAATCACGCGTTCTTCGGCCAGCCCAGAGGCCTGCTGACCCTCTCCGGTCTGGAGGTCTGGGAGCGTTTCTCGTTCCTCGGCATGCAGGCCATCCTCGTCCTCTACTTCGCCGACGCGGTCGCCTCCGGCGGTCTGGGCATGTCGGCCGGAACCGCCGCGTCCGTCTCGGCGGCCTACGGCACGCTCGTCTACCTGGTCTCCGTCGCCGGCGGCTGGCTCGCCGACCGCGTCCTCGGCTCCTACCGCGCGGTGCTGTGGGGTGGCGTCCTGATCGCCTGCGGCCACTACTCCATGGCCGTGCCCACCGCCACCATGACCTGGGTGGGCCTGGGGCTGATCAGCGCCGGCACCGGGCTCCTCAAGCCCAACGTGGCCACCATGGTCGGCAAGCTCTACCGCACCGACGACGACCGGCGTGACGCCGGGTTCGCCCTGTACTACATGGCGATCAACATCGGCGCCTTCGCGGGCCCGCTGATCACCGGCTGGCTCGGCGACCACCGGGGCTGGCACTGGGGGTTCTCGGCGGCCGCGGTCGGCATGACCCTCGGGCTCGTCCAGTACGTCCTGGGCCGCCGGCACCTGGCGGGGCGCGAGAACGCGGCCGAGTCCGCCCTCGCCCCGGACGCGATGCGCCGCGCGGTCCGCCTGATCGTCGTAGGGACGATCGTCGTGGCGGTGATCGCCACGGCGCTGGCGCTCGCCGGATGGCTCACCATGGGCCGGTTCGTCGACCTGCTCACGCTCATCTCGGTGATCGCCCCGGTCGTCTACTTCGCGGTGATGTTCGCGAGCCCCCGGGTCACGCGGGAGGAGCGCGGGCGGCTCAAGCCGTACATCGTGCTCTTCCTGGCCTCGACGGTCTTCAACTTCATCCTGTTCCAGGCCTACTCGACGATGATGCTGCTGGCCTCGACGAACGCCGAGACCACCCTCCTCGGCTTCGACTTCCCGGCGAGCTGGTACGCCTCCGCGCTGGGCGCCTTCGAGGTGGCTCTCGCGCCGGTCGTCGCAGCCCTGTGGGTGCGGATGGGGCGCAGCCAGCCGCACGCCTCCAACAAGATCGCGATCGGGGTCGTGCTCGGCGGTCTGTCGTTCCTGCTGATGGCCCTGCCGACGAGCGGGCACGGCGGCGGCACGTACCTGATGTCCGCCTGGTGGATCGTCGGCTCCTATCTGCTGCTCGGGCTCGGCGACATCCTGCTGGAGACCTCCGGCATGTCGGCCACCACCAAGCTCGCCCCGGTCGCCTTCTCCAGCCAGACCATGTCCCTGTGGTTCCTGTCGCTCGCCCTGGCCAACGGCATCCAGGCCCAGACGGTGAAGCTCTACGACGACGTCTCCCAGCCGGCCTACTTCGGCGTCAACGGCGCGGTCGCGGTGGCCGCGGGCCTGGCCGTGATGGCGGCCGCGCCCTGGCTGCGTCGCACCATGCACCCCGTCCACTGAGGTCACCCGATGAGCCTGCACATCCGTACGTCCTTCCCCTACGAGACGACCCACGAGGACTGCCGCATCCCGCTGTCGGACGGCACGCTCCTCTACGCGCGCGTGTGGCGGCCCCGCACCAACGAACCGGTACCCGCGATCCTCGAATACCTGCCCTACCGGCTGACCGACTGGACCGCGCCCCGCGACTGGCAGCGCCACCCCTGGTACGCGGGCCACGGCTACGCCTCCGTCCGCGTCGACGTGCGCGGGCACGGCAACAGCGGGGGCATGCCGGGCGACGAGTACTCGGCGACCGAACTGGCCGACGGGGTCGAAGTGGTCAACTGGCTGGCGGAACAGCCCTGGTGCGACGGCAAGGTCGGCATGTTCGGTATCTCCTGGGGCGGCTTCAACTCCCTCCAGATCGCGGCCCTCGCACCCGAGCCGCTCAAGGCGGTCGTCACCGTCTGCTCCACCGACGACCGCTATGACAACGACGTGCACTACATGGGAGGTTCCGTCCTCGCGGTGGACATGCACGCCTGGGCGGCGACCATGCTCGCCTTCGTCTCCCGCCCGCCGGACCCGCGGTACGTCGGCGAGGCGTGGCGGGAGATGTGGCTGGAGCGCCTGGAGGAGGTCGAGCCCTTCCTCCACACCTGGCTCGACCACCAGACCCGCGACCGCTACTGGCGGCACGGCAGCGTCTGCGAGGACTACGACGCGATCGACGCCGCCGTCCTGGCCGTCGGCGGCTGGCACGACCCGTACCGCGACACCGTGCTGCGTCTGGTGGAACATCTCCCCCACGCGCGCGTGCGGGGCCTCATCGGGCCCTGGTCCCACCAGTACCCCGACCGCGGCCTGCCGCCAGGACCGGCGATCGGCTTCCTCCAGGAGACCCTGCGCTGGTGGGACCAGCACCTCAAGGGCGTCGACACCGGCGTCATGCGGGAACCACTCCTGCGCGCCTACATCAGCGACTCCCACCCCCCGGCCACGGTCCACGACACCCTCCCCGGCCGCTGGGTCGGCGAGCCGGCCTGGCCCTCGCCCCACGTCAGGACGGTGTCGTACGACCTCCAGGGCGGCCCTCGCCCGGTCCGCTCGCCGCAGCACACGGGCGTTGACGCCGGCCGTTTCTTCCCCTTCGGCAACGACGCCGACCTGCCGCCGGACCAGCGGGAGGAGGACGCGCGGTCGATGTGCTTCGAGTTCCCGGTGGACGAGGAGACCTGGGTGCTGGGGCGGCCGAGGGTGCGGCTGAGGCTGACCTCCGGGGTGCCGCGCGGCCAGGTGATCGCGCGCCTCTGCGATGTGGCCCCGGACGGCTCCTCCACCCTGGTCACCCGGGGCGTGCTGAACCTGACGGCCCGGCAGGGGCGGGACAAGGTCGTGCCGTGGGTGCCGGGAGCCACGGAGGACGTCGAGTTCGAGCTGAACGGCATCGGGCACGCCTTTCCGGCCGGCCACCGCGTCCGCCTCGCGGTGTCCTCCGCGTACTGGCCGTGGATCTGGCCGCAGGCCGACTCGGCGGCGGGGTTCACGCTGGATCCGGCGAGCAGCGCGCTCGAACTCCCGGTGCGCGAGCGGGAGTCGGATACGGGGATCGGCTTCGAGGAGCCCGAGCAGTCCGAGCCCCTGGGCGTCAACCAGCCCGCCACGCTGGACGAACCGCGCCCCGAGCGGCTGGTCGTGCGGGACGTGGCCAAGGGCGAGTGGCGCCTGGAGGTCGACCCCCGGTACGGCGGGACCCGGCTGTATCCCGACGGGCTGGAGTTCACCGAGGACGCGCTGGAGACGTACACCATCAACGAGGCGGACCCCCTGTCGGCCCGGGCCCGCTCGGAGTGGTCGATCCGGCTGCACCGGCCGGACCTGGCCTGGGACACCACCGTGCGCACCCGTTCGGAGACCACCTGTGACGGCGAGGACTTCCTCACCTCGAACGAGGTGATCTGCACGGCGGACGGCGAGATCGTCTTCCACCGGACCTGGGAGAAGCGGATCCCGCGGACGGCGGGTTGAGGAGATATGGAGCTGAATGTCCGATTCACCGGTCTCGCGAACGCCGGTGATTTGAGTCACTCGCGGGCGGACCGGCCGGTCCGCCCGCGAGGCGCGTCACGCCTTGCCCCTCGCGCCAGTTGATCCTTGGCGGCCGCAAAGGATCAAGCGCCCCATACGCCTCGCATCCAGGTCAATAGGTGCGGTGTGTGACTCCGCTACTTGTTCCGGACATGTGCTCTCGCATACGTTCCCGGCCTGTCGGGCGGACGCCTAATCCTGCCGCCGCCCGCACACCCACCGACCAGCACCACGGCAGGAGCGGGGGAACCAGGTAGGCCGCCGGGCCGGACGTCCTCGGACACGTCTGCGGACACGTCTGCGGACATCGGAACGGCTTGGGGTGAAGTCGCGCCGAGACCCCGGCGGCGCGGCCGGGCAGCTCCCGCCCGAACCCGACAGCTCACCTCGCAGGCGACGGAGAGGACACCCCCATGTCTGCTGCCGCTCAGCACCGTCGTACCCGCTCCACGCGGCTCAAGCGCACCGTCGCGCTCGCCGGCCTCGGCGCCGCCGTGGTCGCGCTCCCCCTCGTCGGCGCGACCAGCGCGTCCGCCGCCACGCCGACGGCCGCCCCCACGGCCGTGACGTACACCAGCAACCTGGACGGCTGGATCCGCCAGTCCCTTCAGATCATGGCGCAGAACGGCATCCCGGGGTCGTACAACGGCATCTACCGCAACGTCATCCGGGAGTCCTCCGGCAACCCGTACGCGATCAACAACTGGGACTCCAACGCGGCCGCGGGCACCCCGTCCAAGGGGCTGCTCCAGGTGATCGACCCGACCTTCCGGGCGTACCACGTGGCCGGCACGGCCTTCGACCCGTACGACCCGGTCGCCAACATCGTCGCCGCCTGCAACTACGCGGCCCACCGGTACGGCTCGATCGACAACGTGTGGGGCGCGTACTGAGCGTGTGGGGCGCGTACTAGAAGTCACCCTGCGGGAAGAGTCTTTCGAGGACGACGGCGATGCCGTCGTCCTCGTTCGACAGGGTCACCTCGTCGGCCACGGCCTTGAGTTCGGGGTGGGCGTTGGCCATGGCGACGCCGTGGGCGGCCCAGTCGAACATGGGGATGTCGTTGGGCATGTCCCCGAAGGCGATGGTCCGCTCGGGGCCCAGGCCCAGGTGGTCGGCGGCCAGGGCCAGCCCCGTCGCCTTGGTGATGCCGCGTGGCTGGAGTTCGACGGTCCCGGGGCCCGACATGGTGACCGTCGCGAGGGAACCGACCACTCCGCGCGCCGTCGACGCCAACTCGTCGTCGGACAGGTAGGGGTGGCGCAGCAGCACCTTGCTGATGGGCGCGGACCACAGGTCGTCGCGCCGCCCGACGCGGACGGCGGGCAGCGTGGGGTGTGGCATGAGGTACCCGGGCTCGATGAGGGTGAGCCCGTCGACGCCGTCCTGGTCGACCGCCGCGTACACCTGGCCCACCTCGGCCTCGATCTTGCCGAGCGCCGTCTCGGCCAGCTCCCGGTCCAGGGTCACCGACCACAGCAGACGGTCCGCGCGGGCGTCGTAGACCTGCGCGCCCTGCCCGCACACCGCGAGCCCGGTACTGCCCAGGTCGTCCAGGAGCGGCCGCACTCTGGGAGCCGGCCGGCCGGTCACGACGAGGTGCCGGGCGCCGGCCGCCGCCACCCGCGCGAGCGCGGCGAGCGACCGGTCGGAGAGCGTGTCGTCGGCGCGGAGGAGGGTGCCGTCCAGGTCGGTGGCGACGAGTGAATATGCGGTGGGTGCGGCCATGATCAGAGAATACGGATGGAAAGCCCCACCGACTCGACGCGAACCGGACGGCCGCAGCCTTCACATGCGTCGACCCGCGCTCCGGTTGGGCGCTCAGGCGGAGTCCCGCACCACCAGTTCCGTCGGCAGGATCACCCCGGCGGTGTCCTCGCCGGCGATCTGGGCGAGGAGCATGCGGACCATCTCGGCGCTGATGCGGTCGAAGGGCTGGCGGACGGTGGTGAGGGCGGGGCTGACGGAGGTGGCCGCCGGGGAGTCGTCGAAGCCGCCGACAGCGATGTCATCGGGGACCGAACGGCCGGACTGCTGCAGGGCGTTGACGACTCCCTGGGCCATGAGGTCGGAGGCGACGAACACCGCCTCCATGTCGGGCGCGCGGTCCAGCAGCCGGCGGGCCGCCCGTTCGCCACCGCTGCGGGTGTAGTCGCCCTCGGCCACCAGTTCCGGGGCGTGGGGCACGCCGGCCTCGGCGAGCACCTCGCGGTAGCCGGCGAGGCGGTCGGTGCCGCCCGGGAGGTCGAGCGGACCGGTGATCATGCCGATGCGGCGGCGGCCGGTGCCCAGGAGATGGCGGACCATGTCCCGGGCGCCCTCGCGGTCGTCGGCCGCGACGTAACTCACCTTGGTACCGAGGCCCATGGGCTTGCCGCAGGCCACCAGCGGGATGCCCGCGTCCCTCAGCTCGGCGGCGACCGGGTCCCCGCTGTGGCTGGAGACCAGCAGGACCCCGTCGACATGGCCGGTGGTGATGTACCGGGTCAGCCGCCGCCGGTCGTCGTCGCTGGCCGCCAGCATCAGCAGGAGCGGGATGTCGTGGCGGGCCAGATGCTCGGTGCAGCCGCGCAGCAGGATGTTGAAGTTGGGATCCTCGAAGAACTTCTCCTGCGGCTCGGTGAGGAGGAAGGCGACCGAGTCCGAGCGGCCCGTGCTCAGGCTGCGGGCGTGCCGGTTGACCACGTAGCCGGTCTTCCTGATGGCCGCCTCCACGGACCGGCCGGCGGCCGGTGAGACGTAGTGGCCGCCGTTCAGGAAGCGGGAGACGGTGCCCCGCGACACGCCCGCCTCCCGCGCCACGTCGTGGATGGTGGGCGGGCGGCGGCGGCCGTTCGGACTGGTGGTCATGTCCCTCGTTCAGGCGGTTCGGGAACGTTCGGGCAGTTCGGGTAGTTCAGGTGGTTCAGGCGGTTCGGGAAAGGGGGTTCAGGACTTGATCGAGCCGCTCAGCAGGTCCAGGGACCAGAACCGCTGGATCACCAGGAAGAGCGCGATCAGCGGGAGGATCGCGAGCAGACAGCCGGTGATCACCAGGGTGTAGAGCGCGGGCTGCGAGGCCCCCTGGGCGAGCAGCGTGTAGAGCCCGAGCGTGATCGGGAACTTGGTGTCGTCGGCCAGCATCACGTACGGCAGCAGGAAGTTGTTCCAGATGCCGACGAACTGGAAGAGGAACACCGTGATCAGGCCCGGCATCATCATCGGCACCGCGATCCGGGAGAAGATCCGCCACTCGCTCGCGCCGTCCATGCGAGCGGCCTCCATGAGCTCGGTGGGCACCGAGGCGGCCGCGTAGATACGGACCAGGTAGACGCCGTAGGGCGACAGGATCGACGGCAGCAGCATCGACCAGTACGAGTCCGCCAGGCCCATCTTCGACAGCAGCAGATACTGCGGTACGGCGAGCACGATGCCCGGCACCAGCACGCCGGCCAGGATCAGCTTGAAGACGGCCTCACGGCCCCGGAAGCTGTAGCGGCCGAGCGCGTAGCCGCCGGCGGCGGAGACCGCGGCGGACAGCAGGGCGCCGAAACCGGCGTAGAAGGCGGAGTTGGCCATCCACTGCCAGTAGATGCCGTCCCGGTAGGCCGTCAGGTCGCTGAGGTTCTGGAGGAGGCCGGTGCCGGGGGCGAAGCTGAAGGTGGAGAAGAGCTCCGACCGGTCCTTGGTCGCCGCGATGATCACCCAGGCGATGGGGACCAGGCAGTACAGGGCGCCGAGGATCAGGACGAGGGTGGGGACCCAGGCGGTGCGCCGGGCACGGGACGGGCCGGTGGCGTCGGCGGTGAGGGTGAGGGGGGTCATGCCCGGTCCTCCCGGGTGTAGCGGTCGGAGATGCGCAGCAGGGTGAAGGAGAGGACGAACGTGGCCAGGGCCAGGACGACCGCGGTGGCCGAGGCGCCGTAGATGTCGGACTTCAGGAAGGCGCTGTCGTAGATGGCCATCAGCGGGCTCCAGGTGGACTGGAGGTTGTTCGTCAGGGGCTTGAGGGCCATCGGCTCGGTGAAGACCTGGAGGGTGGCGATCACCGAGAAGAAGAAGGTGAGGACCAACGAGGGCATCACGATCGGGATCTTGATGCTGAGCGCGATCCTGAGGTCGGACGCGCCGTCGATACGGGCCGCCTCGTAGATCTCCTGCGGGATCGCCCGGAGCGCGGTGTAGATGACGATCATGTTGAAGCCGGTGCCGCCCCAGACCGCGATGTTCGCGAAGGACAGGTAGAGGTTGCCGCCGTTGAACAGATCCGGTTCCGGCAGGCCGAACTTGTCCAGCAGGTAGTAGAACGGGCTGACGGCCGGCAGGTAGAGGAAGCCCCACATCAGGGCGGCGATGATGCCGGGGACCGCGTACGGCAGGAAGATCATCAGCCGGGCGAAGGAGGCGCTGCGGGCCTTGGGGGTGTCCAGCATCAGCGCGAAGACCAGCGCCAGGCCCAGCATGGTCGGGATGACGATGAGACCGTAGCCGAAGGCGCGCAGGACGCTGTGGCCGAACTCGGAGTTGTTCAGTACGTCGGCGTAGTTGCCGAAGCCGTTCCAGACCTCCGCGCGGGCCCCCTTGCCGAGGCCGATGCCCTTGACCTGGACCTTGTGCAGGCTGAGCCAGACCGCGTAGCCGATCGGGATCACGGTGAAGGCGGCGAAGAGCGTCAGCGTGGGCGCCAGGAACCAGTACGGCGCGCTGCGGCCACGACGGCGGGGGCTGCTGGGGCGGACGGACGGGGCGGTGCCGGTGCCGTCCGCCAAGGGCCCGACCTCGACACGGTCGGAGCCCTTGAGCGGCGCGCTGGTCATGCCTCGGTCACCTCGAAGCCCTGCTTCTTCATGTCGTCGAAGGTCTTCGACTGCATCGTGGACAGGGCGGAGAGGAACTGGGCCTCCTTCTTCGCCTTGGTGGCACTGCCGAACCCGTCCTGGAAGGCGGTGTAGGCGGTCTGCACGTTCGGGCCCCAGGCGGAGGGTGCCGCGGTCGCGGCGATCTCGGCGGCCGTGGTGTAGAAGTCGGCCTGGTTCGAGAAGAACTCGGGCGTGGTGAGGATGTCGCCGGACTGGCCCTTGGTGGCGGCCGGGTAGACGGCCGGGTACTTGACCAGGGCGGCCAGCGCCTCGGGGTCGGTGTTGATCCAGCGGGCGAACTTCGCCGCGGCCTCGGCGTGCTTGGAGTCGCTGGAGACACCGGTGGAGGAACCGCCCCAGCTGCCGGTGACGTTGTCGCCGGACTTCCACTGCGGCAGCGGGGCCATGCGCCACTTGCCCTTGGTGTCGGGCGCGGAGGAGACCAGCACGCCCGGCGCCCAGACGGCGGAGATCCAGGCCAGGTGGGTGCCCTTGTTCAGGGCCTGGTTCCAGGCCGGGGTGTACATCGGCTGGTTGTCGATGACGCCCTCCTGCACCAGGCCGCCCCAGAACTCGGCCACCTGCTGGGTGCCGGCGTCGTCGATGCCGACGGTCCACTTGCCGCCGCCGTCGACGGTCCACCACTGGCCGCCGGCCTGCTGGGCGAGACCGGCGAAGAGACCCGGGTCGTTGGAGGAGAAGGTGGTCAGATACGCGTCCGGGGCCGCCTTCTTCGCGGCGCGGGCGACCTCGGCGAACTCCGTCCAGGTCTTCGGGACGCTGAGTCCGTGCTGCTTGAACAGGTCCTCGCGGTAGTAGAACATCAGCGGCGCGGAGTCCTGCGGCACGCCGTAGACGGCGTCGGTGCCGAGGGTGACCATCTTCCACGCGCCCTCAGCAAACTCGGACTTGGCGTCCTTGACGTACTGGGAGATGTCGGCGAGGACGTCGTTGGAGACCAGGGTCGGCAGCGACTGGTACTCGGCCTGGATGAGGTCGGGCGCGTTGCCGGCCTTCTTCGCGGTGATCAGCTTGGAGACGATCTCGGCGCCGCTGGCCTGCTTGGAGACCGTGACCGTGATGTCCGGGTTCTTCTTGTTCCAGATCGCGGCGACCTTCTCCATGTTCGGCGCCCACGACCAGTAGGTCAGCTTGACCGGGCCACTGCTGTCACCGGAGTCCTTGTCGTCGGAACCGCCGCAGGCGGCGAGGGTGCTGGTCAGGCCGAGGGCTGCGGCCCCGGCGAGCATGGAACGCCTGCTGATCTGGCGGCGGTGGATCGACATCTTCATCTCCCCTGATATGGACGAGCGCCTTCGGAACGTCCCGCGTTCGCGGCAACCGCCGTGGGGGGAGGGCTGCGGACACGTGACCGAGGGGCTGTGCGCGAGGACTGCGCGGCTCTGTGATCGTGCACAGTAGAGAATTGTTTCGGCCCCTTGTCAATGGCGGGGCCGTGGGGTTACCTACTTGTTGCCCGGCGATGGATGGTGGTTTTGGGGCTGTGCACGATCACAGAAACGCGCCCTGTCGATCGGCTTCGGGGCGAGGGTGGAGGGGCGCGGGTGGGAGTGGGGTGGGGCGGCCCGCCCGGGCCACGGCCTGCCGGGGGCGGCTCCGCCGAGGCACCTTTCCTCGTTCGGTTTTTCGTTCGTTCCGCTCTTTCGTTCGTTTCGCTGTGAAGGGACTTTGAGATGCGCAGACGCAGTGTGCTCACCGCCGCGGGAGCCGCGGCGCTGGCCGTGCCCGTGCTGGGCGCGGCACCGGCGGTGGCGGCACCGGCCGTCGGCTCGGCACCGGCCGTCGGTTCTACGGCGGGTGGCCGGGGCCGCCTGGCGATCCGGGGCGTGGACATCTCCTCGCTGCCGAAGAACGAGGACCACGGCGCCGTGTACCGCACCGCCGACGGCCACCGCGTGGACCCGGTCCGGCTGCTCGCGTGGGCGGGCGTCACGCATGCGCGCCTGAAGGTGTGGGTGAACCCGGTCGACGGCTACAACACCAAGGCGCGCATCCTCCCGCTGGCCCGTCGCCTGAAGCGGGCCGGCATCGGCATCTGGGTCGACTTCCACTACTCCGACACCTGGGCCGACCCGGCGCACCAGACCAAGCCGGCCGCGTGGGCCGACCTGGACGTGGCGGGGCTGAGCAGGGCGGTCTACGACCACACGGCGGACGTTCTGGCGGCGTTGCGCCGTCAGGGCACCCCGGCCCAGCTGGTCCAGATCGGCAACGAGCTCAACGGCGGCATGCTCTGGCCCGAGGGCAACTGGGAGCACTTCGACAACCTCAGCGCCTTCCTCAAGGCCGGCCTGCGCGCCGCCCGCGACACCACCCCGCGCATCCGCACCATCCTCCACCTGGCCAACGGCGGCGACAACGGCCTGTACCGCTGGTGGTTCGACAACGTCACCTCGTACGGCGTCGACTTCGACATCATCGGCCTCTCCTACTACCCGTTCTGGCACGGGCCGGTGGAGCAGGCCGCCGCCAACATGGCGGACATCACGGCCCGTTACGGCAAGCCGTGCGTGATCGCCGAGACGGCCTACCCGTTCACGCTGGAGAGCGAGGACGACGTCAACGACATCATGAACGACCCCTCGCAGCTCACCCCCGGCTTCCCCGCCACCCCCGACGGCCAGTCCGCCTGGCTCCGCGCGGTCGCCGACCTCGCCGCCGCCGTCCCCGACGGCCAGGGCCTCGGCTACTGCTACTGGGAGGGCGCCTGGACCTACCGCGAGGGCAGCGGCTGGGACCCGACGAACCCGGCCTCGGGCAACGCCTGGGAGAACCTCGCCCTGTTCGACTTCGAGGACAGGGCCCTGCCGGGGCTGCGGACGCTGGGCCGGTACCGGTCGTAGGGGCTCCGGCGGCGCGCCGTGCAGTGCCGTGCCTTGGCGTGCCGTGGCGTGGCGTGCCTTGGCGTGTGCGGGGTGTACCGGGCTACACCTCGCACACGGAAGCGGGCTCCCTCGTGGCGGCGGGTCGGCTGCGGAATCGTGGGCGGTACGAGATTCCGAGAAAGGGACCGTCCATGCGCCGTCGCCAAAGCCGTAGCCGTAGCCGTAGCCGTAGCCGTAGCCGTAGCCGTAGCCAAAGTCCTAGCCGTGGCCGTGGCCGTGGCCTCACGATCGCCGCCGTCCTCACCGCCGTCACCCTGACCGCCGTGCTCGCCACCGGCTGCGATCCCGACGCCGACGACGTCGACCACTCACGGGGCTGTGTGTCCGGCGCCTCGGGCAGCGAGGTCGACAAGGCCGTCCGACAGCTCGACCAGGCGATCGAGGACTACAACAAGGCCGTCCTGAACGGCGACTCCGACCCGGACTCCAGCGCGATCGACGCGGCGACGGCGCGGCTGAAGGACGTGTGTGCGTCGTGAGTCACGGGGGGGGGTCGGCTGTCAGGCGTGTGCCGCGGCCAGGTGCCTCACCAGCCTCGGTGACGCGAACTCCGTCCCGCACACGAACCGCATCACCGGCCCGTACGACCCCGCCGCCGGCAGACCCGTGAAGTACAGGCCCGGTATCGACGACACGTATCCCGCGCCCAGCTTGGGCGTGCCGCGGCTGACCGCGAGGCGGGTGCGGAGTTCGGGGCCGAGGAAGTCCATGGCGGCGACGTCGACGCGGTAGCCGGTGGCCGCTATGACGTGGTCGGCGGAGAGACGTTCGGTACGGCCCGTGTGGCTGAGGACGGTGAGGCCGGGGTGGCCGTCCGTCGTGTCGGCGCGCAGGACGCGGTCGACCTCGCTGACCCGCACGCTGTTCTCGAAGCGCTCCCGCAGCCACCAGGCGCCGAGCGGGCCGAGGACCCGGCGGACCAGGTGGTGACGGACCTGGGCCGGCAGGTGGCGGTAGGGGTGCGGGTAGTAGCTGAGCGCCCACAGCGACCAGGCCCGGCCGAACGGGGACTCCGGGCGCAGCCTGGGCTGCTTCCATGGGGGCGCGCCGAACGCGACACTGCCGCGCCCGCGCGCCACCACGCGCACCCGCGCGCCCGCCTCCGCCGCCAGCGCCGCCGTCTCCAGCGCGGACTGGCCCGCGCCGACGACGATCAGGTCCTTGCCCGAGTAGCGGCCGAGGTCGTGGTGCTGGGAGCTGTGCGAGAACGGGCCGGTGGGCGCGGGCCCGTCCGGCGCGGCCGCGGCCAGTTCGGGCGGCAGGTGGGCGAGGCCGGACAGGCCGGTCGCGACGACGACCGCCCGCGCGGTGATCAACTCGCCCGAGTCCAGCTTCAGTTCGAACCCACCCGCGCCTCCGGTCCCGTCGCCGGTCCTGTCTCCGGCCCCGTCGCCGGTCCCGCCACCGTTCCCGTCTGCGGTGGTGCGGCGGTCCACGGAGACCACCCGCACCCGCTCCAGCTCGGGCACCAGCTTCTGCTGGAACCACTCGCCGTACGCGACGAAGGTCTCGACCGGGATGATGTCCTCGTCCGTCACGAGCCGCGGTATGCCCGCCGCGTCGCAGTAGTCGGCGAGGGTGTGGCCGCGCTGCGGGGCGTCGAGGCTGGAGGCGACGGGGGTCGACTTCAGGAACATCCCGGCGGGCATGTGGTCGCGCCAGCTCACCATGGGTTCGCCGAAGACGCGTACGGGAATGCCGTGCGCCCGCAGGTGTGCGGCGGTCGACAGACCGAAGGGTCCGGCACCGATGACTGCTACCGGTTGGATCACGAAGTCCCTCCCCAGGACGACTTGCCTACTTCGTGTCAACTGCTGGTGTTGCCGAGGCGGTTGGTGCGCCACAGCTGGTACAGGTGCTTCGCGCCCGGCCGCACGAAGCGCGCGAGCATCGTGAGGAACGGCAGCGGGTCGTCACCCGCGAGCCAGGCCAGCTCCGTACCGCTCGCCCGCGGTGGTGCGTGCGGTGTCGTGTAGCCGCTGCGGCGGTAGGCGAGCAGGGCGGGCAGGTCGATGTTCTCCACGATGTACCGGTGGCCGGCCCGCTGTTCCCCCTCCGGAACGGGGCGTCCGGTCAGATCCAGATGCATGGCCCGGACGACGTCCACCCCCGACTCGCTCTCGAAGAGCCGGAACTGGGCGCCCATCCGTGGATTGAAGTCGAGCAGTTTGTACTGTCCGTCGCGCCGGTCGAAGCGCAGGTCGAGGTCGATGATTCCGGTGAAGCCGATCTGTTTGATGAAACGCGCGGCGAGGTCCGCGAGTTCCGGATTGTCCACTACGTACGCGTTGGCCGTCATCCCCGCGTGCGGCGGCCACGAGCGGACCTTGACTCCGGTGAACAGGGCCAGCGGAGTGGAGTCCCGGTCGAAGTAGGCGTGCACGATCCAGTCCTCGGCCGCCTCCCGCGGCAGGTACTCCTGGAGGATCACCCCGGGCCGCTCGCCCCAGTCGCGGGCCAGCGTGAGCAGCCCCTCCCGGGTGGCGATGCGGGTGGTGCCGTTCACGGCCGGCCGGGTCCGCCGCACGAACGCCTCGCGGTTCTTGGCCACCACCGGGAAGCGGGCTTCCCCGGCGAAGGTCACGATGTCGTCGTAGGACCGCGGGAAGGCGGCCGTCGGGCTCGGGATGCCGTGTTCCACGCAGAGTTCGTGCAGACCCTGCTTGCTGGCGAGGCGGCGCGGCAGGGCGGCCTCGACGTGCGGGAAGAGGAAGCGGCCGGAGAGTTCGAGCTGATGCTCGGCGATCAGGACCGCGGCCTCCTCGTCGGTGGGGATGAGGACCGCGGGGCGGCCGATCCGGCGCCCGACGCGCAGCAGTCCCTCCACCAGACGGTCGGGATCCTCCGTCCCCGTCGTCGGCCACACGAACGCGCGCTCCAGATACCGGGAGGCGGCCGCGGGCGTGTATCTGTCCTCGGTGATTGCATACATCGGGACGCCGAGACGCCCCAGACTCCGGATGGCGCCGACGCCGCCGTGGTGCAACGGGTAGTCGCCGAACTTCACGATCAGGCCCGGCACGTCACGGGCGACGGAAAACGGCACACTGCTGTCGCTCCTGGCCACGGGTCCCCCCACGTGTCCCCCTACGGACCGGACCCACCCCGTCCGTGTCCCCCCAAAGGACGCTAAGCCGGAATTGACACCTCCGACAAGGATTTTCCGGACATTGCAAACTCTTTAGACACTGCCCACAGCGGGCAACTCAGCCGTAACGTGTGGCTCGTCCAGATCGACCGCACGGCATGCACGAGAGTGAGGCAGCACCCCATGCCCCCCTTCGATGTCCCCGAGGGCGACCCCTTCGGTACGCACAACCTTCCGTACGGCGTGTTCTCGCTCCCCGGATCCGTCGACCGGCGGGTCGGCGTCCGCCTGGGCGACCAGGTCCTCGACGCGGGCGCGGCAGCCGCCGCCCTCGGTTCGCCGTACGTCTCCCTCCTCGCCCGCCCGTCCCTCGGCCCGCTCCTCGCCGCCGGCCGCACCGCCTGGTCCGACGTACGCCGCGCGCTGACCGCCTGGGTCACGGTGCCGGCGCACCAGGCGGCGATCGCGGAGCTCTTCCACCCCCTGTCGTCGGTCACCCTGCACCTCCCCTTCGAGGTCGCCGACTACGTCGACTTCTACGCCTCCGAGAACCACGCCCGGAACGTCGGACAGATCTTCCGCCCCGACGCCGCGGACTCCCTCACGCCCAACTGGAAGCACCTGCCGATCGGTTACCACGGCCGGTCCGGCACGGTGGTGGTGTCGGGGACGGATGTCGTACGACCGTCCGGCCAGCGGAAGGCTCCGGCGGACGCGGCTCCCGTCTTCGGCCCCTCCGTCCGTCTGGACATCGAGGCGGAGGTCGGCTTCGTGGTCGGCGCGCCCTCAGAGATGGGCCGGCCGGTCCCCCTCGGCGACTTCCGGGAGCACGTCTTCGGTCTCTGCCTGCTGAACGACTGGTCGGCACGCGACATCCAGGCCTGGGAGTACGTCCCCCTCGGCCCGTTCCTCGGCAAGTCCTTCGCCACCTCCGTCTCGGCGTGGATCACCCCGCTGGACGCGCTGGAGGAGGCGCAGGTGACTCCCCCGGAGCGCACGCACCCGCTGCTGCCGTACCTGGACGACACCGGCTCCGAGGCCGAGCCCGGCGGATACGACCTGCGGATCTCCGTCGCCGTCAACGGACATGTGGTCTCGGAGCCCCCCTTCTCGACCATGTACTGGACGGCCGCCCAGCAGCTGGCCCACATGACGGTGAACGGCGCGTCACTGCGGACCGGCGACCTGTACGGCTCGGGAACGGTGAGCGGACCCTCCGAGCGGGAGCGGGGCTCCCTGCTGGAACTGACCTGGAACGGCCGGGACCCGCTCGAACTGCCCGACGGCAAGCGGACGTTCCTGGAGGACGGCGACGTGGTGACCCTGTCGGCCTGGGCACCGGGACCGGACGGGGTCCGGGTGGGGCTGGGCGAGGTGACGGGGCGGGTGGTGGCGGGCTGAGAAAGGCCTGCGGGGCTGAGAAAGGCCTGCTCACGTCCCAGGACGTAGCACTTGTCCCACCGGACGTCTCCCGACACCTGCCGTGAGCCGCCCGTCGCCGTCATACTGGGGGTGGCGGGCTGCGTCGTGGGGACGACGACGGATGCTCACCACCCCGCACAACCCGGCCGGTGTGTCGTGCTCCTTCCCTCTCGGAGGCTCGGATTCCTCTCGGAGGCTCGGACATGCGCACCCGGAACGCTGTGCATCCGTACGCCCCTCGCACCGCACCCGTGGCCGCCCCTGCCCCCGACCAGGATCCGGAGCCCGTGGCATGACCAGTGGCATGACCGTCTGCCTGCTCCTGCTGAGCGCCGTCGGCCTGACGGCCGCCGTGCCGGTCCCGCGCGCGCTGACCCGGGCCGCCTGGCCCGAACGGGACCCGGTGGTCGGACTGTGGGTCTGGCAGTGCCTGGTCGCCACCGTCCTGCTGTGCTGCCTGACCGCCCTGGTCCTGGGCACCGCGGCCGTCTTCCACACCGTCCGCGACCACGTCTTCGCCCCGGCACCGCCCGCCGTGACCGCGGCGTACGACCTCTCCGCCGCGCCGCTGTGGGCCGTCACCGTCACCGTGCTGCTGGCCGGCGGGGCCGCCTGGACGACCGCGATGCTCGCCCGTGAGCTGGTCGAGGCACGCAGGCGGCGCGGCCAGGCCCGCCAGCACCTGCGCGAGCGCGCCCCGGACCTGCCGGCCGGCCTCGGCGAGACACGCGGCCCGCTGCTCGTGCTGGAGGACGAGTACCCGGACGCCTGGTGGATGCCCGGCAACCCGCCCCAGCTGATCGTCACCACCGGCGCCCTGCACCGCCTCACCGACCACCAGCTCGACGCGGTCCTCACCCATGAGCGCGGCCACGCCAGGGCCCGCCACGACTGGCTCCTCCACCTCTCCACCGCACTGGCCACCGGTTTCCCCCGTATCCCGCTCTTCTCCCATTTCTGCGACCAGACCCACCGCCTGGTCGAACTCGCCGCGGACGACACGGCGTCCCGCCGCTGCGGCCACCTGACCACCGCCTTGGCCTTGATCGAGCTGAACCAGCACCGCGGTGTCCTCTCCTGCGCGAGCAGCCACCGGCTGCTGGGCGAGCGAGTGGACCGGCTGCTGGAGCCGCAGCCACGGCCCCGGCGGCGGCACCGGGCCATGACGACCGCGGTGGCCGCGTTGGTCCCGCTGCTGCCCCTGCTGATCGTTTTCGGCCCTGGACTGACGGCGCTGGCGTAGGAGGAGAGGGCGCAGAGACGGTGACGTAGGGGCGGTGGCCCAGGGGGCAGTGTTCCGGCTGCGCCCCTCAGGTGGATCCCGCCGCCGTCACGCCGTCCCCGTACGCCAGGCCCCTACATCCGGTCCGTCCCCTACATCCAGTCCTCCGGCTCGGGCTCCGCGTCCATCTCCGGCCAGTAGTCCGCCCCGGGATCCGTCTCGCGCGCCGGACGCGGCACTGTCGGGGCGGGTGCGGCCGGAGCAGGTGCCGCCGGAGCAGATGCCGGTGCCCCAGGAGCCTCGCCGAGCCCGGCCAGGACTCCGACCACGCCCTCCCCGTACGTCACCAGTTTCTTCTCGCCCACCCCGCTGACACCGCCGAGCTGCTCGACGGACGTGGGCCAGACGGTGACGATCTCCCGGAGTGTGGCGTCATGGAAGATCACGTAGGCCGGAACGCCCTGTTCGCGGGCCTGCTCGGCGCGCCAGGCACGCAGCGCCTCGAAGGCGGGGACCAGTTGCTCGGGCAGCTCGGCAACGGCGGCCTTGGCCTTGCGCTCGCCCCGACCGGAGCCGGACGAGCCCGAGGAGCCCGAGGCCGATCTCGAGGTGACCGCCTTCTTCGGCTCCTTGCGCAGCGGCACCTCCCGCTCCCGCCGCAGTACCGCCCCGCTGGCCTCGGTCAGCACCAGCGTGCCGTACTCCCCCTCGACCGCGAGCAGCCCCTGCGCCAGCAACTGCCGTACGACACCGCGCCATTCGCCCTCGGAGAGCTCCTCGCCGATCCCGAACACCGACAGCTGGTCGTGGTCGAACTGGATCACCTTGGCCGAGCGCTTCCCCAGCAGGATGTCGACGATCTGCACGGCGCCGAACTTCTGCCCGCGCTCCCGCTGCAACCGCACCACCGTCGACAGCACCTTCTGCGCGGCGACAGTGCCGTCCCAGGTCTCCGGCGTCGTCAGGCAGGTGTCGCAGTTGCCGCATCCGGTCGGATCCGGGTCCTGGCCGAAGTAGTTGAGAAGCTGTCCGCGTCGGCACTGGACGGTCTCGCACAGCGCCAGCATCGAGTCCAGGTGGGCCGCGGCCCGGCGCCGGAACGCCTCGTCGCCCTCGCTGGACTGGATCATCTTGCGCTGTTGTATGACGTCGTTGAGGCCGTACGCCATCCATGCCGTGGACGCCAGCCCGTCGCGGCCGGCGCGGCCGGTCTCCTGGTAGTAGCCCTCGACCGACTTGGGCAGGTCGAGGTGGGCGACGAAGCGGACGTCCGGCTTGTCGATGCCCATACCGAAGGCGATCGTCGCGACCACGACCAGGCCGTCCTCCCGGAGGAAGCGGGACTGGTGGGCCGCGCGGGTGCCCGCGTCCAGACCGGCGTGGTACGGCACCGCCTCGATGCCGTTGCGGGAGAGGAACTCCGCCGTCGTCTCCACCGACCGGCGCGAGAGGCAGTACACGATGCCCGCGTCGCCCGCGTGCTCCTCGCGCAGGAAGCTCAGCAGCTGCTTCTTGGGGTCGGCCTTGGGGACGATCCGGTACTGGATGTTGGGCCGGTCGAAGCTCGCCACGAAATGGCGGGCCGTCGGCATCTTCAGCCGCTGGGTGATCTCCTGGTGCGTGGCGTGCGTGGCCGTCGCCGTGAGCGCGATCCGGGGCACGTCCGGCCAGCGCTCGCCCAGCAGCGACAGCGACAGGTAGTCGGGGCGGAAGTCATGCCCCCACTGGGACACACAGTGCGCCTCGTCGATGGCGAAGACCGCGATCTTGCCGCGCGAGAGAAGATCCAGCGTGGAGTCGAGCCGCAGCCGCTCCGGCGCGAGATACAGCAGGTCGAGCTCGCCCGCCAGGAACTCGGCCTCCACCACGCGCCGCTCGTCGAAGTCCTGCGTGGAGTTCATGAACCCGGCCCGCACACCGAGGGCCCTGAGCGCGTCCACCTGGTCCTGCATCAGCGCGATGAGCGGCGAGACCACGATGCCGGTACCCGGTCTGACCAGGGACGGGATCTGGTAGCACAGCGACTTGCCGCCGCCGGTGGGCATGAGGACCACGGCGTCCCCGCCGGCCACCACATGCTCGATGACCGCTTCCTGCTCGCCACGGAAGGCGTCGTATCCGAAGACCCGGTGCAGCGTGGCCAGCGCCTCGCTCTCGCTCGTGTCCGGTGTCCCGGTGATCCCTGGCATCTCGATGATTCCGCCCGTCCCGCCCATCGTTTTGTCCCCCGTACGTCGTCCCTCGACCACTGCCTCCACGATAGGGGTCCGGACCGACAGCGCCGGAGTTATCCACAGGCCGGTCCGGTGACGTTCCGTGCTCATGCGATCGGCCCATGCCGTATGGCGCCCCCTTCCGGGGCGAGGACATGCTGCTCGGGCGGGTCGGGGAGGCCCGCCCCCCTCTCGACGGACGGTGCGCCGCACAGGTGCGCCTCTCCCGCCCCAAGGAGAACCACCATGGCCCTTCGGCCTCTCACAGCAGTCCTCACCGTCACGGCGGCCGCGGCCCTCTCACTGACCGCCGCACCCGCGCAGGCGGCCGAGCCGGACCCGTTCGCCTGGACGGAGCTGACGAAGACGTACACGGCCACCGGGAAGTACGGCTACGAGCCGCTCGCCAAGAGCGGCGGCTACCAGCGCACCAATGACTGCGTCGCCAAGATGGGCTACCACTACGTCAATCCGCAGTACGTCAACAGCCTGGACCCGGCGACGCCTGCGGCCCTGCTGTACGAGAACGGGCCGCGCGGGCGCAAGCTGATCGCGGTGGAGTGGGTCGTCGAGGACAAGGGCCAGGACACGCCGGAGCTGTTCGGCGAGGAGTTCGACGAGGGCCAGCTGCCCGGCCACTTCACGCTGCACGCCTGGATCTACAAGACCAACCCCGACGGCCTCTTCGAGGGCTTCAACCCCACGGTGAAGTGCCCGGCCTGACCGGACGCGCGCGGGCCCCGGCTCCCCCAGGGGGAGCCGGGGCCCGTCGTACGGAACCCGCAGGTCAGCGCACGAACACTCCCGCCTGGTTCGCCAGGTCCAGGAAGTACTGCGGCGCCACACCGAGCACCAGCGTGACCGCCACGCCGACCCCGATCGCCGTCATCGTCAGCGGCGAGGGAACGGCCACGGTCGGTCCGTCGGGCCGCGGCTCGCTGAAGAACATCAGCACGATGACGCGGATGTAGAAGAACGCGGCGATCGCCGACGAGATCACACCGACCACGACCAGCGGGGCCGCGCCGCCCTCCGCCGCCGCCTTGAACACGGCGAACTTGCCCGCGAAACCGGACGTCAGCGGAATGCCCGCGAAGGCCAGCAGGAACACCGCGAACACGGCGGCGACCAGCGGAGACCTGCGTCCGAGCCCCGCCCACTTGGACAGGTGCGTCGCCTCACCGCCCGCGTCGCGCACGAGCGTGACCACCGCGAAGGCGCCGATCGTCACGAACGAGTACGCGGCGAGGTAGAAGAGGACGGACGACACCCCGTCCGGCGTGGTCGCGATGACACCCGCGAGGATGAAGCCCGCGTGCGCGATCGACGAGTACGCCAGCAGCCGCTTGATGTCGGTCTGCGTGATCGCGACGATCGCGCCGCCGAGCATGGTGACGACCGCGACGCCCCACATGACCGGCCGCCAGTCCCAGCGCAGGCCCGGCAGCACCACGTACAGGATCCTCAGCAGCGCGCCGAAGGCCGCCACCTTGGTCGCCGCCGCCATGAAGCCGGTCACCGGGGTCGGGGCGCCCTGGTAGACATCGGGCGTCCACATGTGGAACGGCACCGCGCCGACCTTGAACAGCAGACCCATGATGATCATCGCGGCGCCGACGAGCAGCAGCGCGTCGTTGCCCATGGTGTCCGCGAGGGCCGGGTTGACGGTGGTGACCGTGCCGTCGACGACCCGCGCGATCGTGGCGTACGACATCGAGCCCGCGTAGCCGTACAGCAGGGCGATGCCGAACAGCGTGAACGCGGAGGCGAACGCGCCGAGCAGGAAGTACTTGACCGCGGCCTCCTGCGACAGCAGCCGCTTGCGGCGGGCCAGCGCGCACAGCAGGTACAGCGGCAGGGAGAAGACCTCCAGGGCCACGAACAGCGTCAGCAGGTCGTTGGCCGCCGGGAAGATCAGCATGCCGGCGATCGCGAACAGCAGCAGCGGGAACACCTCGGTGGTGGTGAACCCGGCCTTCACCGCGGCCTTCTCACTGTCGCTGCCCGGCACGGAGGCGGCCTGCGCGGCGAAGGAGTCGACGCGGTTGCCGTGCGCCTCGGGGTCGAGGCGCCGCTCGGCGAAGGTGAACAGGCCGACCAGGCCCGCCAGCAGAATCGTGCCCTGGAGGAACAGGGCCGGTCCGTCGACGGCGATCGCGCCCATCGCCGCGATGCCCGCCTTGGTGGTGGCGTACCCGTCGACGGAGAGCGCCACGACCGCCGCGAAGGCGGAACACAGCGCCACGACGGACACGAACAGCTGGACGTAGTACCGCGACTTGCGCGGGACGAACGCCTCGACCAGCACCCCGACGATCGCCGCACCGACGATGATCAGCGTGGGCGACAATTGTCCGTATTCGATCTTCGGCGCGTCGATCTTCGAGATCGGGTCGGCCGCGTTTGTCCACAGGCTGTGGACGGCTGATGCGCTCACTTGGCCGCCTCCACCTCGGGCTGGGGGTCCTTCTTCTGTACGTCGGACATGGTCTGCTTGACCGCCGGGTCCACGATGTCCGTGACGGGCTTCGGGTAGACGCCCAGGAAGATCAGCAGGACGACCAGCGGGGCGACGACCACGAGCTCCCGCACCCTGAGGTCCGGCATCGAAGCCACCTCGGGCTTCACCGGGCCGGTCATCGTCCGCTGGTAGAGGACGAGGACGTAGAGCGCGGCCAGCACGATGCCGAAGGTGGCGATGATCCCGATCACCGGGTAGCGCGCGAACGTGCCGACCAGGACGAGGAACTCACTCACGAACGGCGCGAGCCCCGGCAGCGACAGGGTCGCGAGGCCGCCGATCAGGAAGGTGCCGGCGAGCACCGGGGCGACCTTCTGCACTCCGCCGTAGTCGGCGATGAGCCGCGACCCGCGCCGCGAGATCAGGAACCCGGCCACCAGCATCAGCGCGGCGGTCGAGATGCCGTGGTTGACCATGTACAGCGTCGCGCCCGACTGGCCCTGGCTGGTCATCGCGAAGATGCCCAGGATGATGAACCCGAAGTGCGAGATCGACGCGTACGCCACCAGCCGCTTGATGTCCCGCTGCCCGACCGCGAGCAGCGCGCCGTAGATGATGCTGATGAGCGCCAGGACCAGGATGGCGGGTGTCGCCCACTTGCTCGCCTCCGGGAACAGCTGGAGGCAGAAGCGGAGCATCGCGAAGGTGCCCACCTTGTCGACGACCGCCGTGATGAGGACGGCGACCGGGGCGGTGGCCTCCCCCATCGCGTTCGGCAGCCAGGTGTGCAGCGGCCACAGCGGCGCCTTCACCGCGAAGGCGAAGAAGAAGCCGAGGAACAGCCAGCGTTCGGTGTTCGTCGCCATGTCCAGCGAGCCGTTGGCCCGCGCCTCGGCGATCTCCTGGAGGCTGAAGTTCCCCGCGACCACGTAGAGGCCGATCACCGCGGCCAGCATGATCAGGCCGCCGACCAGGTTGTAGAGGAGGAACTTCACGGCCGCGTAGGAGCGTTGGGCCGCAGCGTTCTCGTCCGTGCCCGCGTGGGCCCGGTCCCCGAAGCCGCCGATGAGGAAGTACATCGGGATCAGCATGGCTTCGAAGAAGATGTAGAAGAGGAAGACGTCGGTGGCCTCGAAGGAGATGATCACCATCGCCTCGACGGCCAGGATCAGGGCGAAGAAGCCCTGCGTCGGCCGCCAGCGCCGGTTGCCGGTCTCCAGCGGGTCGGCGTCGTGCCAGCCCGCCAGGATGATGAACGGGATCAGCAGCGCCGTCAGCGCGATGAGCGCGACCGCGATGCCGTCCACGCCCAGTTCGTACCTGACCCCGAAGTCCGCGATCCAGGCGTGGGACTCGGTGAGCTGGTAGCGGTCGCCGTCCGGGTCGAAGCGGACCATGACGGTGATCGCGAGGGCGAGGGTGGCGAGCGAGACGAGCAGTGCCAGCCACTTGGCGGCGGTGCGCCGGGCGGCCGGTACGGCGGCCGTGACGATCGCCCCCACGGCCGGGAGCACCGCCGTCGCTGTCAGCAGAGGAAAGGACATCGGTATCAGACCGCCCTCATCAGCAGGGTCGCGGCGACGAGGACCGCCGCACCGCCGAACATCGAGACCGCGTACGACCGCGCGAAGCCGTTCTGGAGCCTGCGCATCCGTCCGGAGAGGCCGCCGACCGAGGCCGCCGTGCCGTTGACGACTCCGTCGACCAGGGTGTGGTCGACGTAGACCAGGGACCGCGTGAGGTGCTCTCCGCCGCGGACCAGGACGACGTGGTTGAAGTCGTCCTGGAGCAGGTCGCGCCGGGCGGCCCGGGTGAGCAGCGACCCGCGCGGGGCGACGACCGGGACCGGCCGGCGCCCGTACTGGAGGTAGGCCGCGGTGACACCGATGACCATCACGGCCACCGTGGCCGCCGTGACCGTCGTCGCGCTGATCGGCGGGTGGCCGTGGTCGTGCCCGGTGATGGGCTCCAGCCAGTGCAGGAAGCGGTCGCCGACGCCGAACACGCCGCCCGCGAAGACCGATCCGAAGGCCAGCACGATCATCGGGATCGTCATGGACTTGGGCGACTCGTGCGGGTGCGGCTCATGGCCGTTCTCATCGGGCTGCCAGCGCTTCTCCCCGAAGAACGTCATCAGCATCACGCGTGTCATGTAGTACGCCGTGATTGCCGCGCCCAGCAGGGCGCATCCGCCGAGGATCCAGCCCTCGGTGCCGCCCTTGGCGAAGGCCGCCTCGATGATCTTGTCCTTGGAGAAGAAGCCGGACAGGCCGGGGAAGCCGATGATGGCCAGGTAGCCGAGGCCGAAGGTCACGAAGGTGACCGGCATGTACTTCCTGAGGCCGCCGTACTTCCTCATGTCGACCTCGTCGTTCATGCCGTGCATGACCGAGCCGGCGCCGAGGAACAGCCCGGCCTTGAAGAAGCCGTGCGTCACCAGGTGCATGATCGCGAAGACGTAGCCGATGGGGCCGAGGCCGGCGGCGAGGACCATGTAGCCGATCTGCGACATGGTCGATCCGGCCAGCGCCTTCTTGATGTCGTCCTTCGCGCAACCGACGATCGCACCGAACAGGAGCGTGACCGCGCCGACGATGGTGACGACCAGCTGCGCGTCGGGCGCCGCGTTGAAGATGGCGCCGGAGCGGACGATCAGGTAGACGCCCGCGGTCACCATCGTCGCGGCGTGGATGAGGGCCGAGACCGGGGTCGGGCCCTCCATCGCGTCCCCGAGCCAGGACTGCAGCGGCACCTGGGCGGACTTGCCGCAGGCGGCGAGCAGCAGCATCAGGGCGATGCCGGTGAGCGTGGCTTCGCTGGTGCCTCCGACGAGCCCCTCTGCCTCATGGGTGCCGAGCACCGGGGTGAAGGCGAAGGTGCCGAAGGTGGTGAACATCAGCATGATCGCGATCGACAGGCCCATGTCGCCGACGCGGTTGACCAGGAAGGCCTTCTTCGCGGCGGTGGCGGCACTGGGCTTGTGCTGCCAGAAGCCGATCAGCAGGTAGGAGGCGAGACCGACGCCCTCCCAGCCGACGTACAGCAGCAGGTAGTTGTCGGCGAGGACGAGCAGCAGCATCGCCGCGAGGAACAGGTTCAGATAGCCGAAGAAGCGGCGGCGCCGCTCGTCGTGCTCCATGTACCCGATCGAGTACAGGTGGATCAGCGAGCCGACGCCGGTGATGAGCAGCACGAACGTCATCGACAACTGGTCGAGGTGGAAGGCGATGTCCGCCTGGAAGCCCTCGACCGGGATCCAGCTGAAGAGGTGCTGGGTGAGCGTGCGGTGTTCGGCGTCCTTGCCGAGCAGGTCGACGAAGAGGACGGCACCGAACACGAAGGAGGCGCCGGCGAGGGCCGTACCGATCCAGTGGCCGACGGCGTCCAGCCTCCGGCCGCCGCACAGCAGGACCGCCGCTCCGAGCAGGGGCGCCGCGATGAGCAGCGCGATGAGGTTCTCCACGATTCAGCGACCCCTTACAGCTTCATCAGGCTGGCGTCGTCGACCGAGGCCGAGTGGCGGGAACGGAACAGCGACACGATGATCGCGAGCCCGACCACGACCTCCGCGGCGGCGACGACCATCGTGAAGAAGGCGATGATCTGTCCGTCGAGGTTGCCGTGCATCCGGGAGAAGGCGACGAACGCGAGGTTGCAGGCGTTGAGCATGAGCTCGACGCACATGAACACGACGATCGCGTTGCGCCTGATCAGCACGCCGGTCGCGCCGATCGTGAACAACAGGGCGGCGAGGTAGAGGTAGTTGACCGGGTTCACTTCGACGCCTCCTCGGCCCGCTTGAAGGTCGACGGTTCGATCGCGGTCCGCTCCAGACGCTCCTCGGCCCGCTGCTCCAGCGCCTTCAGGTCGTTGAGCGCCTCCTGGGACACGTCACGGATCTGGCCGCGCTCGCGCAGCGTCTTGCTGACGGTGAGCTCGGACGGGGTGCCGTCGGGCAGCAGGCCCGCGATGTCCACGGCGTTGTGCCGGGCGTACACGCCGGGTGCCGGCAGCGGCGGTACGTGCGTGCCCGCGCGCACCCGCTCCTCGGCCATCTCGCGCTGGGTCTTGGCCCGTTCGGTGCGCTCGCGGTGGGTGAGCACCATGGCGCCGACGGCCGCCGTGATGAGTAGGGCGCCGGTGATCTCGAAGGCGAAGACGTACTTGGTGAAGATGAGGGCCGCCAGGCCCTCCACGTTGCCGTTCGCGTTCGCCTGCGCGAGACCGTTGAACTCCGTGAGGGAGGCGTTGCCGATGCCCGCGACCAGCAGGATGCCGAAGCCGAGCCCGCAGAGAAGGGCCAGCCAGCGCTGGCCCTTGATGGTCTCCTTCAGGGAGTCCGCGGCCGTGACGCCGACGAGCATCACCACGAAGAGGAACAGCATCATGATCGCGCCGGTGTAGACGACGATCTGGACGACGCCCAGGAAGTAGGCGCCGTTGGCGAGGTAGAACACCGCCAGGATGATCATGGTTCCGGCGAGACAGAGCGCGCTGTGCACGGCCTTCTTCATGAAGACGGTGCACAGGGCGCCGATCACGGCGACGGTGCCCAGCACCCAGAACTGGAAGGCCTCTCCGGTGGAGGTGGAGTAGGCGGCGAGGGAGGTGGAGTGGGCGGCGAGCTGCGAGGTCATCGGCCGATCACCTTCTCCGACGCCGGTTCGTCCTCACCGAAGGTGGAGGCGGCCTCCTGCACGACCTCGCCCTTGGAGGTGGCCACTTGGGGCTCGGTGCCCGGCGCGGCCTCCGTCACCAGGCCCCGGTAGTAGTCCTGCTCGTCCATCCCCGGGTAGATGGCGTGCGGCGAGTCGACCATGCCGTCCTCGAGACCGGCGAGCAGCTGCTCCTTGGTGTAGATCAGGTTGGCGCGGCTGGAGTCGGCCAGCTCGAACTCGTTGGTCATCGTCAGCGCGCGCGTGGGGCACGCCTCGATGCACAGGCCGCACAGGATGCAGCGGGCGTAGTTGATCTGGTAGACGCGGCCGTAGCGCTCGCCGGGCGAGTAGCGCTCCTCGTCCGTGTTGTCGGCGCCCTCCACATAGATGGCGTCGGCGGGGCAGGCCCAGGCGCACAGCTCGCAGCCGACGCACTTCTCCAGGCCGTCCGGATGGCGGTTGAGCTGGTGCCGTCCGTGGAAACGCGGAGCGGTGGTCTTCTGCTGCTCCGGGTACTGCTCGGTCAGCCGCTTCTTGAACATGGCCTTGAAGGTCACGCCGAAGCCGGCTACCGGGTTCTGGAAACCGGGTTTGGTCTCCTTGGGCTCCTCAGCCATCGGACGCCTCCTTTCCATCCAGAGATCCGTCACTCTGAGTATCGGGCCCACCACTGACAATCAGCTCCCGCTCACGGTGCGAGCGGCGCCTGGGCACCGGGGCAAGCTCCTGCCCGGGCAGCGGCGGCACGGGGAACCCGCCCGCCATCGGGTCGAATCCGGCCGGTTCCTCGACGGGCGGCTCGGCCGCCTTCGCCTTCTCGCGGAACATGTCCGCGACGAAGGACAGCAGGAGCAGGGCGAGGACACCGCCGCCGATGTACAGGGCGATGTCGGCGAAGTCGTAGTTCTCGTTGCGCAGCGTCCGCACGGTGGCGACGAGCATCAGCCAGACCAGCGAGACCGGGATGAGGACCTTCCAGCCGAGCTTCATCAGCTGGTCGTAGCGGACGCGGGGAAGCGTGCCGCGCAGCCAGATGAAGAAGAACAGCAGCAACTGCACCTTGATCACGAACCAGAGCAGCGGCCACCAGCCGTGGTTCGCGCCCTCCCAGAAGGTGCTGACGGGCCACGGGGCCCGCCAGCCGCCCAGGAAGAGCGTCACCGACACGGCCGAGACCGTCACCATGTTCACGTACTCGGCGAGCATGAACATCGCGAACTTGATCGAGGAGTACTCGGTGTTGAAGCCGCCGACCAGGTCGCCCTCGGACTCCGGCATGTCGAAGGGGGCGCGGTTGGTCTCGCCGACCATCGTGATGATGTAGATGATGAAGGAGACCGGCAGCAGGATGACGTACCACCGGTCCTGCTGCGCCTCGACGATCGTCGAGGTCGACATCGATCCCGAGTAGAGGAACACCGAGGCGAACGCGGCGCCCATCGCGATCTCGTAGGAGATCATCTGGGCGCAGGAGCGCAGACCGCCGAGCAGCGGATAGGTGGATCCGGAACTCCAGCCCGCCAGCACGATGCCGTAGATGCCGACCGAGGCGACCGCGAGGATGTACAGCATCGCGATCGGCAGGTCGGTGAGCTGCATCGCGGTGCGGTGGCCGAAGATCGAGATCTCGTTGCCGGCCGGGCCGAAGGGGATCACCGCGATCGCCATGAAGGCCGGGATGGCCGCGACGATCGGCGCGAGGACGTAGACGACCTTGTCCGCGCGTTTGACGATGACGTCTTCCTTGAGCATCAGCTTGATGCCGTCGGCGAGCGACTGGAGCATGCCCCAGGGGCCGTGCCGGTTCGGGCCGATGCGCAGCTGCATCCAGGCGACGACCTTGCGCTCCCAGACGATGGAGAACAGCACGGTCACCATCAGGAAGGCGAAGCAGAACACCGCCTTGATGACGACCAGCCACCACGGGTCGGTGCCGAACATCGAGAGGTCTTCTGCGGCGAGGGACGGGCTCATGCCTCCACCTCCTTGGGGGCTTCGGCGGCGAGCGTCGCCGGGCCGATGCGGACGAGTGAGCCGGGCCGCGCCCCGGTGTCGGAGGCGACGCCGCCACCGGTGGAGTTCAGCGGGAGCCAGACCACGCGGTCGGGCATCTCGGTGATCCGCAACGGCAGTTCGACCACTCCGGCGGTACCGGTCACGGCGAGCAGTTCGCCGTCCTTGACGCCCGCCTCCGCCGCCGTGGCGGCCGACACGCGCGCGTGGGCCGCGTGCCGGGTCCCGGCCAGCGCCTCGTCGCCCTCCTGGAGGACGCCCTGGTCGAGCAGCAGCCGGTGTCCGGCCAGGACCGCCTCACCGGCGGCCGGGCGCGGCACCTGGGCACCGGTCTCCAGGGGTTCGGTGGCCCGCGGTCCGTCCCAGGCGCCGAGCCGGTCCAGCTCCGCGCGCGTGGTGCGCAGATCCGGCAGACCCAGGTGGACGTCCATGGCGTCGGCCAGCATCTGGAGCACTCGGCCGTCGGTGGGCGCGAGACTGCGGGTCATCTGGTCGGGCTTGAGCGCGGACTCGAAGAAGCGCACCCTGCCCTCCCAGTTGAGGAAGGTGCCGGCCTTCTCGGCGACCGCGGCCACCGGCAGGACGACGTCCGCGAGTGCGGTGACCTCGCTGGGGCGCAGTTCCAGCGACACCAGGAAGCCCACTTCCTTCAGAGCCGCACGCGCGCGTGCCGGGTCGGGCAGGTCGGCGACCTCCACGCCCGCGACCACCAGCGCCTGGAGCTCACCCCTGGCGGCGGCCTCGACGATCTGGTCGGTGTCCCGCCCGTAGCGGTGCGGCAGTTCGGCCAGGCCCCAGACCGCGGCGACCTCGTCCCGCGCGCGCGGGTCGGTGGCCGGGCGGCCGCCCGGCAGCAGCGACGGCAGCGCGCCCGCCTCGACGGCACCGCGCTCCCCCGCCCGACGCGGGATCCACACCAGTTGGGCGCCGGTGGCGGACGCGGCCCGTACGGCGGCGGTCAGCCCGCCCTCGACGGCGGCCAGCCGCTCACCCACGACGATCACCGCGCCCTCGGAGCGCAACGCCTCCGCGGCCCTGGCACCGTCCGTCTCCAGGCCGACCCCGCCCGCGAGCGCGTCCAGCCACTCGGTCTCGGTGCCGGGGGCGGCGGGCAGCAGGGTGCCGCCGGCCTTCTCCAGGCCACGGGTGGCGTACGTGGCGAGCGAGAACACCTTCTGCCCGTGCTTGCGCCAGGCCTTGCGCAGCCGCAGGAAGACACCGGCGGCCTCCTCCTCGGCCTCGAAGCCGACCAGCAGGACGGCGGGCGCCTTCTCCAGGGCGGTGTACGTGACGCCCGTACCGTCGAGGTCACGGCCGCGTCCGGCGACCCGGGCGGCCAGGAAGTCGGCCTCCTCGCTGCTGTGCACGCGCGCGCGGAAGTCGATGTCGTTGGTGTCGAGCGCCACCCGCGCGAACTTGCTGTAGGCGTAGGCGTCCTCGATCGTGAGGCGACCGCCGGTCAGGACACCGGTGCGGCTCCGCGAGGCCAACAGCCCCTGAGCCGCGATCTGGAGCGCCTCCGGCCAGGACGCCGGGACGAGCTCGCCCTCGGCGTTGCGCACCAGCGGCGTCTGGAGACGGTCCCGCTGCTGCGCGTAGCGGAACGCGAACCGCCCCTTGTCGCAGATCCACTCCTCGTTGACCTCGGGGTCGTTGGCCGCGAGCCGCCGCATGACCTTGCCGCGCCGGTGGTCGGTGCGGGTCGCACAGCCGCCGGAGCAGTGCTCGCACACCGACGGGGAGGAGACCAGGTCGAAGGGGCGGGAGCGGAATCGGTACGCCGCCGAGGTCAGCGCACCGACCGGGCAGATCTGGATGGTGTTGCCGGAGAAGTACGACTCGAAGGGGTCGCCCTCACCGGTGCCGACCTGCTGGAGCGCGCCGCGTTCGACCAGCTCGATCATCGGGTCGCCCGCCACCTGGTTGGAGAACCGGGTGCACCGGGCGCACAGCACGCACCGCTCGCGGTCGAGCAGCACCTGCGTGGAGATCGGGACGGGCTTCTCGTACGTCCGCTTCTTGCCCTCGAAGCGGGAGTCGGCCTGGCCGTGCGACATGGCCTGGTTCTGCAGGGGGCACTCGCCGCCCTTGTCGCAGACCGGGCAGTCCAGCGGGTGGTTGATGAGGAGCAGCTCCATCACACCGTGCTGGGCCTTCTCGGCGACCGGCGAGGTGAGGTGGGTCTTCACGACCATGCCGTCCGTGCAGGTGATCGTGCAGGACGCCATCGGCTTGCGCTGGCCCTCGACCTCGACGATGCACTGGCGGCAGGCGCCGGCCGGGTCGAGGAGGGGGTGGTCGCAGAACCGGGGGATCTCGATGCCGAGCTGCTCGGCGGCCCGGATGACCAGGGTGCCCTTGGGCACGCTGATCTCGGCGCCGTCGATGGTCAGCGAGACGAGATCCTCCGGCGGGACCGCCGCCTCTCCCCCGCCCGAGGGAGCGTTGGTGGTCACGGTCATGCGTTCACCTCCGTGCGGGAGTCGGCCCAGGCCGTCGACTTGGCCGGGTCGAAGGGGCAGCCACGGCCCGTGATGTGCTGCTCGTACTCCTCGCGGAAGTACTTGAGCGAGGAGAAGATCGGCGAGGCGGCGCCGTCGCCGAGGGCGCAGAAGGACTTGCCGTTGATGTTGTCGGCGATGTCGTTCAGCTTGTCGAGGTCGGACATGACGCCCTTGCCGGCCTCGATGTCCCGCAGCAACTGCACGAGCCAGTACGTCCCTTCGCGGCACGGTGTGCACTTGCCGCAGGACTCGTGGGCGTAGAACTCCGTCCAACGGGTCACGGCACGCACCACGCAGGTGGTCTCGTCGAAGCACTGGAGCGCTTTGGTGCCGAGCATGGAACCCGCGGCGCCCACTCCCTCGTAGTCGAGGGGGACGTCGAGGTGCTCGTCGGTGAACATCGGCGTCGAGGAGCCGCCCGGCGTCCAGAACTTGAGCCGGTGGCCCGGCCGCATTCCGCCGCTCATCTCCAGGAGTTGGCGCAGCGTGATGCCGAGCGGGGCCTCGTACTGGCCGGGGCTGGCGACATGGCCGCTGAGCGAGTAGAGCGTGAAGCCCGGGGACTTCTCGCTGCCCATCGACCTGAACCAGTCTTTTCCTTTGTGCAGGATCGCGGGAACCGACGCGATCGATTCCACGTTGTTCACCACAGTCGGGCAGGCATAGAGCCCAGCGACAGCAGGGAAAGGGGGACGGAGCCGCGGTTGACCACGGCGGCCTTCGAGCGAGTCGAGCAGTGCGGTCTCCTCACCGCAGATGTACGCGCCCGCGCCCGCGTGCACGGTGATGTCGAGATCGAGGCCGCTGCCCAGGACGTTCTGTCCGAGGTAGCCGGCCGCATAGGCCTCGCTCACGGCCGACTGCAACCGCCGCAGCACAGGGACGACTTCACCGCGCAGATAGATGAAGGCATGCGACGACCTGATGGCATAACACGCGATGATCATGCCCTCGATGAGGCTATGCGGGTTCGCGAAGAGGAGCGGAATGTCCTTGCACGTTCCGGGTTCCGACTCGTCGGCGTTGACAACTAGATAGTGCGGCTTTCCATCTCCCTGGGGAATGAACTGCCATTTCATTCCCGTGGGGAATCCCGCACCGCCGCGACCGCGCAGACCGGATTCCTTGACGTAGGCGATCAGGTCGTCCGGCGACATGGCGAGCGCCTTGCGGAGTCCCTCGTACCCCTCGTGCCTTCGGTAGACGTCCAGCGTCCAGGACCTGTCCTCGTCCCAGAAGGCCGACAGCACGGGTGCGAGCAGCTTCTCGGGGCTGGTGTCTTTGAGTTCGGGTGCCAAGGTCATCACTCCCCCTCCTCGGCGGTGGGCCCGGCCGGGTGGGCCGGGTCGGAGGCCGACGTGTCCTGTGGCGCGTCGTGCGAGCTCAAGTGCTCGGTGGGTGACGGCTTGTGCACCGCCGTGTCGTGCGGCTCGTCGTGCGGACCGCCCTCGCGCGGATGGACCACGCGCGCGGGTGCGGCCTCTCCCCTTGCCAGGCGGAGGCCCACCAGCGAAGCGGGTCCCGCCCCGCCGCTCGCCTCGACGGCCCCGGGCCGCTCGTCGGGGAAGCCGGCGAGGATCCGGGCGGTCTCCTTGAAGGTGCACAGCGGCGCCCCGCGCGTGGGCTCGACCGGACGTCCCGCGCGCAGGTCGTCGACCAGGCGCTTGGCGCTGGCGGGGTCCTGGTTGTCGAAGAACTCCCAGTTGACCATCACGACCGGCGCGAAGTCGCAGGCCGCGTTGCACTCGATGTGCTCCAGGGTGATCTTGCCGTCGTCGGTGGTCTCGCCGTTGCCGACGCCGAGGTGCTCCTGGAGCTCCTCGAAGATCGCGTCGCCGCCCATCACCGCGCAGAGGGTGTTGGTGCAGACGCCGACCTGGTAGTCACCGCTCGGCCTGCGCCGGTACATGGTGTAGAAGGTGGCGACCGCGGTGACCTCGGCCGTGGTCAGACCGAGCACGTCCGCGCAGAACCGCATCCCGGTGCGCGTGACGTGGCCCTCCTCCGACTGCACCAGGTGCAGCAACGGCAGCAGGGCCGAGCGGGAGTCCGGGTAGCGGGCGATGATCTCCCGCGCGTCCGTCTCCAGCCTGGTGCGGACGTCGTCCGGGTACGCGGGTGCGGGCAGTTCGGGCATGCCCAGGCTGACGCCCCGCTCCGAAGAAGAGGTGGTCACCGGTCGACGCCTCCCATCACGGGGTCGATGGACGCGACAGCGACGATGACGTCGGCGACCTGGCCGCCCTCGCACATCGCCGCCATGGCCTGAAGGTTGGTGAAGGACGGATCCCGGAAGTGGACCCGGAAGGGGCGGGTGCCGCCGTCGGACACGGCGTGCACCCCGAGTTCGCCCTTGGGCGACTCGACGGCCGCGTACGCCTGTCCCGGCGGGACGCGGAAGCCCTCGGTGACCAGCTTGAAGTGGTGGATCAGGGCCTCCATGGAGGTGCCCATGATCTTCTTGATGTGGTCGAGGGAGTTGCCGAGCCCGTCCGGTCCCAGGGCGAGCTGGGCGGGCCAGGCGATCTTCTTGTCGGTGACCATGACCGGGCCGGGCTGGAGCCGGTCCAGGCACTGCTCGACGATCCGCAGGGACTGGCGCATCTCCTCCAGCCGGATCAGGAAGCGGCCGTAGGAGTCGCAGGAGTCGGCGGTGGGGACGTCGAAGTCGAACGTCTCGTAGCCGCAGTAGGGCTGCGACTTGCGCAGGTCGTGCGGCAGGCCGGTGGAGCGCAGGATCGGGCCGGTGGCGCCGAGGGCCATGCAGCCGGCCAGGTCCAGATAGCCGACGTCCTGCATGCGGGCCTTGAAGATGGGGTTCCCGGTGGCGAGCTTGTCGTACTCCGGGAGGTTCTTCTTCATCTTCTTGACGAACTCGCGGATGTGGTCCACCGCGCCGGGCGGCAGGTCCTGGGCGAGTCCGCCGGGGCGGATGTACGCGTGGTTCATCCTGAGCCCCGTGATGAGCTCGTAGATGTCGAGAATCATTTCACGATCACGGAATCCGTAGATCATGATCGTGGTGGCGCCGAGTTCCATGCCGCCGGTGGCGATGCACACCAGGTGCGAGGAGAGCCGGTTGAGCTCCATCAGGAGCACGCGGATGAGGGTGGCGCGGTCGGGGATCTGGTCCTCGATGCCGAGGAGCTTCTCGACGGCGAGACAGTAGGCGGTCTCGTTGAAGAAGGACGTCAGGTAGTCCATGCGCGTCACGAACGTGGTGCCCTGCGTCCACGTGCGGTACTCGAGGTTCTTCTCGATACCGGTGTGCAGGTAGCCGATGCCGCAGCGGGCCTCGGTGACCGTCTCGCCGTCGATCTCCAGGATCAGGCGGAGCACACCGTGGGTGGAGGGGTGTTGCGGTCCCATGTTGAGGACGATGCGCTCGTCGTCGGCACGGGCCGCGGCCTGGACGATCTCGTCCCAGTCGCCGCCGGTGACCGTGTACACGGTGCCCTCGGTGGTCTCGCGCGCCGAAGCGGCGGATGCAGTCATCACAGCCTCCCGAAGGGAGTCGTTGAGGGGCGGTGGTCGGGCGACGGGTGGGCGCTCATGAGTACGACCTCCGCTGGTCCGGAGCCGGGATCTGGGCGCCCTTGTACTCGACGGGGATGCCGCCGAGGGGATAGTCCTTGCGCTGCGGATGGCCCTGCCAGTCGTCCGGCATCATGATCCGCGTCAGGGCCGGGTGGCCGTCGAAGACGATGCCGAAGAAGTCGTAGGTCTCGCGCTCGTGCCAGTCGTTGGTCGGGTACACGGGGACCAGCGAGGGGATGTGCCGGTCGGTGTCCGGAGCGCTGACCTCCAGGCGGATCAGCCGGTTGTGGGTGATCGAGCGCAGGTGGTAGACGGCGTGCAGCTCGCGGCCCTTGTCGTGCGGGTAGTGCACGCCGCTGACGCCGGTGCACAGCTCGAAGCGCAGGGCCGGGTCGTCGCGCAGGGTGCGGGCGACGCGGAGCAGGTGCTCGCGCTCGATGTGGAAGGTGAGCTCGCCGCGGTCGACGACCGTCTTCTCGATGGCGTTGTCCGGGAGGAGTCCTTGTTCCTCCAGGGCGCCCTCGAGTTCGTCGGCGACCTCGTCGAACCAGCCGCCGTAGGGCCGGCTCGCCGCTCCCGGGAGGCGGATCGAGCGGACCAGGCCGCCGTAGCCGGAGGTGTCGCCGCCGTTGGCGGCGCCGAACATGCCGCGCTGGACGCGGATCTCCTCGCCGCCCTCGCCGCGCTGGCCGGGGAGGTTGGAGGCGCCGAGGTCCTTCTCGGGGTTGACCCCGTTCGACCCGGCGCCCGTGGTGCCGTTCGCGTCGCTCACCGCAGCAGCCCCTTCATCTCGATCGTCGGCAGGGCCTTGAGCGCCGCTTCCTCCGCCTCGCGGGCCGCCTCCTCGGCGTTCACGCCGAGCTTGGAGGACTGGATCTTCTGGTGGAGCTTGAGAATGGCGTCCATCAGCATCTCCGGCCGTGGCGGGCAGCCCGGGAGATAGATGTCGACCGGGACGATGTGGTCGACGCCCTGGACGATGGCGTAGTTGTTGAACATGCCGCCCGAGGAGGCGCAGACCCCCATGGAGATCACCCATTTCGGGTTCGGCATCTGGTCGTAGACCTGCCGGAGCACCGGCGCCATCTTCTGGCTGACCCGGCCGGCGACGATCATCAGGTCGGCCTGGCGCGGCGAGCCGCGGAAGACCTCCATGCCGAAGCGCGCCAGGTCGTAGCGGCCGGCGCCGGTGGTCATCATCTCGATGGCGCAGCACGCGAGGCCGAAGGTGGCCGGGAAGACGGACGACTTGCGCACCCAGCCCGCGGCCTGCTCGACGGTGGTCAGCAGGAAGCCGCTCGGCAGTTTTTCTTCGAGTCCCATGAGTTAAAGGCCCCTCAGTCCCATTCCAGGCCGCCGCGCCGCCAGACGTACGCGTACGCGACGAAGACGGTGAGCACGAAGAGCAGCATCTCCACGAGCCCGAAAACACCCAGGGCGTCGAAGGTGACGGCCCAGGGGTAGAGGAAGACGATCTCGATATCGAAGATGATGAAGAGCATCGCCGTCAGGTAGTACTTGATGGGGAAACGCCCGCCCCCTGCCGGCGTGGGGGTCGGCTCGATACCGCACTCGTAGGCCTCGAGCTTGGCCCGGTTGTACCGCTTCGGACCGATCAGCGTGGCCATGACCACGGAGAAGATCGCAAAGCCTGCCCCGAGGGCTCCCAGTACGAGGATGGGCGCATACGCGTTCACCGCTCCTCGCTCCTCTCAGTCGGCACTGACTGCTGGCGATGGCATCGGACTCCCGCCCCGCCCCACCGGTCCCACGAGCCCCGCTCGTCCCGGCGAAGATCGAGAACATGTGAAGCAGGTCACAAGCCCAACTGACCCGCATCTTATGCCTGCCGGTCTGTGATCTGCGACACGGGGTATTGCACAAGCTTTGTGATCTCCACCACCTGACGAGGGATCATGAAGCCGGAAGAGTGTCGATCTTCGTACGAGAAGCGTCCGAGTGGTCACGAGAGGTGACATTTCCGCTCGTCACACCGCCCTGAGCGGGGAGTCTCCATATCAAGATGGTTCCCTTGCATGCAAATTGGTGCTGGACGCACCCACTTGATAAGGGACGCCGTTCACACATCAGAGGGAGTCATGGACCCCGATGTGGACGCGTGCACGCGTTCACGAGCGCGGCCGGAGGAGATCCGGACACAGGACGCGCACGTTCTCGTAATCGTTGCGTGACCTCCGCCACATTGGCGAGAGCCCCCCGAGAAGGAGGCTTGGCCACTCATGGCAACCAGTGGTAGGCGGAGGGCAATTCGGGCGTAACGACGAAAGCCCATGATCACAGGCTTGATCACCTGCGTCCGCAATGTCCGTTACGGCGTCAATAAAGAGCGACACGCCCGGCGTTCAGGGGTTCGATTGAACAACTGTGGCGCAGCACACGTTTCTTGAAGGTATGGAGGAGCCCCTGATACCGGTTGTTCTCATGTCCCACACCGCTCACATACGCAGCCACCGGAAACCCCGCCGCAGCGCGACGTCGAGTCTCGCCGTGCGTGCCGGAGTTGCCGGTGGCGTCCTCAGCATGGCAGCGGCGGGCGCCTCGGCCTCGGCGAACGCTGCCGAGCCCGTGACGCAGACCCTCGAACTGCCCACCCTGACGGCCGACATGGCCGCGCAGGTCGCCGAGTCCGCCGACGCCACACAGCAGGCCGCGGCGAACTACCAGCTGCAGGCCGAGCGTGACGCGGCCGCCGCAAAGGCCGCGAAGCAGGCCAAGGCGGACCTCGCTGAGGCGAAGAAGAAGGCCGAGGCCCGCAAGAAGGCCGCCGAGGAGGCCGCTCGCAAGGCCGCTGCCGAGCGCGCGACCCGCGACGCGGAGCGGACCTCCCTGTCCGCCTCCGCGAGCGTCAGCGCGTCCACGAGCACGTCCACGGCCACCGGTTCGGCCGCCGCGATCGTCAACTTCGTCAAGGCGCAGGTCGGCGACAGCTACGTCTCCGGCGGCACCGGCCCCAACTCCTGGGACTGCTCCGGTCTCGTGCAGGCGGCCTTCAGCCAGATCGGTGTCGACCTGCCGCGCGTCTCGCAGGACCAGTCGACCGCCGGCACCCAGGTCTCGCTGAGCAACCTCCAGCCGGGCGACATCCTGTACTGGGGCAGCGCGGGCAGCGCGTACCACGTGGCGGTGTACGTCGGCGACGGCATGTTCGTCGGCGCGCAGAACCCGTCCACGGGTGTCGCCGAGAAGCCGCTGTCCTACGACCCGCCGACCGGCGCGGTGCGGGTGCTCTAGAAGCATCGACCACACACCGACGACACACGTCGCAAGGGCCGCAGCCGCTCGGGGGCAGCGGCCCTTTCGGCGCACCACTCCTGTGTGATCTGTTGTCACCGGCGTCCGCACGGACGCGGCACAGCAGACACCGAGACAGGAGAACAGCATGCCGAGCGTGTTCGTCCAGGGCAGGCCCGTCGACTCGTATCCCCGGCTCGCGCCTCAGGCCCGGCGCGGGAGGGTGCGGCGGATCACCGAGGTCGGTGAGGAGGTCCTGCACAAGCCGTGCCGGGACGTGACCGAGTTCGGGCCCGATCTCGCCGCTCTCACCGGCGACATGTTCCTGACGATGTACATCGCGGACGGGGCCGGGCTCGCGGCGAACCAAGTGGGTGTCGATCTGCGGTTGTTCGTCTACGACTGCCCGGACGACGACGGTGTCCGGCATGTCGGGCATGTCGTCAACCCGGTCCTGGAGCCGCTCGACGTCTCCCACAGGCGGCTCCTCGACGACTCGGAGGGCTGCCTGTCCGTCCCCGGCGCCGTGATGGACGTACCGCGGCCGGACCGGGCCGTCGTGCGCGGCCTCGACCAGGACGGCCGGCCGCTCGTCGTCGAGGGCACCGGGTACTTCGCCCGCTGCCTCGCCCACGAGACCGACCACGTGAACGGCCGGATCTACCTCGACCGGCTCTCCCGGCGGGACCGCGCGGAGGCCCTGCGCCAGGTGGCGGCCCGACGGGACGAGGTCTTCGCCCGCCGGGCGGCCAACGTCGAGGCGCTCAGGGGGTAGCCGCCCCGGGCACCGGTCCGTCGGAAGCGCGCCGGACCGGCGCCCGAGACGCTCGCCCCGTACGGGTCACGCCTTCGGGGCCGCCTTGCTCAGGCCGTTGATGATGCGGTCCATCGCGTCGCCGCCCGTCGGGTCGGTGAGGTTGGCGAGCATCTTCAGGGTGAACTTCATCAGGAGCGGGTGGGTGAGGCCGCGCTGGGTGGCGATCTTCATGACCTTCGGGTTGCCGATGAGCTTCACGAAGGCGCGGCCGAGGGTGTAGTAGCCGCCGTAGGTGTCCTTCAGGACGCGCGGGTAGCGCTGGAGCGCCATCTCGCGTCCAGCGGGAGTGGACCGGGCGTGGGCCTGGACGATGACGTCGGCGGCGATCTGGCCGGATTCCATGGCGTAGGCGATGCCCTCGCCGTTGAAGGGGTTGACCAGGCCGCCGGCGTCGCCGACCAGCAGCAAGCCCTTGGTGTAGTGGGGCTGGCGGTTGAAGGCCATCGGGAGGGCGGCGCCGCGGATCGGGCCGGTCATGTTCTCCGGGGTGTAGCCCCAGTCCTCCGGCATGGACGCGCACCAGGCCTTCAGGACCTCGCGCCAGTCCAGTTCCTTGAAGGAGTTGGAGGTGTTGAGGACGCCCAGGCCGACGTTGGACGTGCCGTCGCCCATGCCGAAGATCCAGCCGTAGCCGGGGAGCAGCCGGTCCTCGCCGGGACCGCGGCGGTCCCACAGCTCCAGCCAGGACTCCAGGTAGTCGTCCTCGTGCCGCGGTGACTCGAAGTACGTCCGTACGGCCACACCCATCGGGCGGTCCTCGCGGCGGTGCAGGCCCATCGCGAGGGAGAGCCGGGTGGAGTTGCCGTCCGCCGCCACGACCAGCGGGGCGTGGAAGGTCACCTCGCGCTTCTCACCGGCGTCGCCGAGCTTGGCGTGCACGCCGGTGATGCGGCCGGTGCGGTCGTCGACGATCGGGGCGCCGACGTTGCAGCGCTCGTACAGGCGGGCGCCCGCCTTCTGGGCCTGGCGGGCGAGCTGCTCGTCGAAGTCGTCGCGTTTGCGGACGAGTCCGTAGTCGGGGTAGGAGGCGAGATCCGGCCAGTCCAGCTGGAGCCGGACACCTCCGCCGATGATCCTCAGGCCCTTGTTGCGCAGCCAGCCGGCCTCCTCCGAGATGTCGATGCCCATGGCCACGAGCTGTTTGGTGGCGCGCGGGGTGAGGCCGTCACCGCAGACCTTCTCGCGCGGGAACTCGGTCTTCTCCAGCAGGAGTACGTCGAGTCCGGCCTTGGCGAGGTAGTAGGCGGTCGTGGAGCCGGCCGGCCCCGCGCCGACGACGATCACGTCGGCGGTGTTCTCGGAAAAGGGGTCGGAGTGGGGCTCGGTCACGACGGTCACGGCGGGATCTCCCCAAGTTCGGAATCTGCGTGCCGACCGGCACTGGACATGGGCAGTCTATTCAGCAGGATTGATCACCCGGCTGAAGGGCTGCCCAGTGAACCGAGCTCTCCCCGCAGTACGGTTGCGCGTCCCCACCGACGAGGACGCCCTGGCCTGGCACCGGGTCTTCGCCCACCCGGACGTGATGGAGTTCCAGGGCGGCAGGAACGCGGAGCTGTCCGCCTACGAGGAGCTCACCGCCCGCCAGCGTCGGCACGACGCCGAGCGGGGCTTCTGTCTGTGGTCCGTGCTCGACGGGTCCGAGCAGGTCATCGGGTTCACCGGTGCCCAGCCGTGGGAGCGGAGCTGGGGACCCGCGGGTGAGATCGAGATCGGCTGGCGGCTGGGGCGGGAGTACTGGGGCCGGGGGTACGTCACGGCGGCGGCGCGGATGGCGCTGGAGCGGGTGCGCGGGGCGGGCGTGCCGCGCGTGGTGGCGATGGTCGACGCCCGCAACACCCGCTCCATCGCGGTGACCCGCCGCCTCGGCATGCGGCTCGCGGAGGTCTTCAGGACCCCGGCCGCCCGACCGGACTCTCAGTCGGCCGCGCCCCGGGAGGGCCACTGCTACCGCCTGGATCTGTGAGACCGTCCTCCGCTTTCCTCACGCACTGTCACCATCTGCCACAGAAAGAAACGCAGCGCTTCCGGCCGCCGCGACCCCGGGGTTACCCTGCCAGTACCGCTGGGGGTGACATCTGTGCACATAACGCCCAAGACACCCGAAGTACGCGTGCCGCGTCTGGTCGGACTCATGGCCGTGGACGCCCGCGAGACAGCCCAGGCGCAGGGCCTGCTCGTCAACGCGCCGGACCGGCAGGACTTCCACCGCACCGTGGTCGACTACGTCGTACGCCAGTACCCGCAGCCCGGCGCGGAGGTGCCGCGGGACTCGGTGGTCTACGTGTGGTTCGACTTCGGTCCGGGGGACGGCGGCGGTGGGATCCGCGAGCCGCGGCTGCCGAAACCGCCGAGAGGCGGGCTCCAGCGGGAACTGGACGAGCCGAACGACCCGTATCCCGTCCGCTGCTGCGCCACGGGGTTCAGCTCTCCTTGACGCCCCGGTGCAGGGCCACGATCCCGCCGGACAGGTTCCGCCAGGCCACCTTCGACCAGCCGGCCTTCTGGAGGCGCTCGGCCAGGGCGGGCTGGTCGGGCCAGGCGCGGATGGACTCGGCGAGGTAGACGTACGCGTCGGGGTTCGAGGACACCGCCCGCGCGACGGGCGGCAGGGCGCGCATCAGGTACTCGGTGTAGACGGTCCGGAAGGGCGCCCAGGTCGGGTGCGAGAACTCGCAGATCACCACGCGCCCGCCGGGCCTGGTCACCCGGTACATCTCGCGCAGCGCGGCGTCCGTGTCCTGGACGTTGCGCAGCCCGAAGGAGATCGTGACGGCGTCGAAGACGTCGTCCTGGAAGGGCAGCCGGGTGGCATCGCCCGCGGTGAACGGCAGCCAGGTGTGCTTGCGCTTGCCGACCTGGAGCATGCCGATCGAGAAGTCGCACGGGACGACGTACGCGCCCGTGCGGGCGAAGGGCAGCGACGAGGTGGCGGTGCCCGCCGCCAGGTCCAGGATCTTCTGCGCGGGACGGGCGTCGACGGCCTTGGCGACCTCCTTGCGCCACACCCGGTCCTGGCCGAGCGAGAGCACGTCGTTCGTGAGGTCGTACCGTTCCGCCACGTCGTCGAACATCGAGGCGACTTCGTGCGGCTGCTTGTTCAGGGAGGCGCGGGTCACCTCGCCATTCTTGCAGTACGGCCCCCGGCAGCCGCTCAGGGGAGGAGCCCGGGCCGCTTCTTGCCCGCCACACGGGTTCCCCGTCACGCCGGTTCGCCGCCCCCCCCGGAGTCTCCCTAGCGCTTCCGGTACAGCAAGCGGCCCTTGATCACCGTCGCCACGCAGCTCGACGCGCCCGTTTTCTCCAGTGCCGCCTCATCCGTGGCGTCGAAGACCGCGAACGTGGCGTCGATTTCCGCGTCCACGCCGATCGGCGGCAGCGGGAGGAGGATTGCCTGGGCCAGGCTTCGGCCGGCCAGGGGGTCCAGGGACGGTGGGCCCGTCGGATCCTCGAAGCGCTGCTCGACGCTCAGCCCCGCCCGGTACACGGCGTCCACGACCGCGGGGCGCCACAGCGTGCCCGCGACGGCCACCGTGCCGTGGGAGAGCAGGCGTTGGACTCCGCGGCGGGCGCTCGCGCCCCAGCGGGAGTCGGTCATCTCCATGCGAGAGAGGTCGTCCCCGGTGAGGGGTTCGGTGCCGAGTTCGTCGGCCTCGCGGGGGTCCGGGTGGTAGGCCTGTTCGAGGAGTTCGGGGCCGTGGGGGTTGACCAGGCCGGGAGTGAGGAGGCCGGGCCAGCGGCGGACGCGGGCCGTGGGGTGGGTGGTGGCCAGGTGGTCGTAGGGGCCGGTGGCGGCGATCTGCCGGCCCTCGACGAGGATCGCGCCGCCGGGCACGGGCGGCCGCCGATCCCCCGTGATCAGGAGGTCGGCGGCGTGGATCGTGAGCATGGCGGGGCTAGTTGGAGGCGAGGAGCTTCAGCTCGGGGTGGGCCGTGCCGCCCTCGATCGCCGTGGAGGAGATGTGGGACATCACGCGTTCGTCGACGGGGTCGTCCGCCGGGTCGTCGTGGACGACGATGTGCTCGTACGTCGTGGTCCGCTGGGCCGGGACGCGGCCCGCCTTGCGGATGAGGTCGATGATCTCCATGCGGTTGGAGCGGTGCTTGGCACCGGCCGAGGAGACGACGTTCTCCTCCAGCATGATCGAGCCGAGGTCGTCGGCGCCGTAGTGCAGGGACAGCTGGCCGACCTCCTTGCCGGTGGTCAGCCAGGAGCCCTGGATGTGGGCGATGTTGTCCATGAACAGACGCGCGATGGCGATCATCCGCAGGTACTCGAAGAGCGTGGCCTGCGTGCGGCCCTTCAGGTGGTTGTTCTCGGGCTGGTAGGTGTACGGAATGAAGGCCCGGAAGCCGCCCGTCCTGTCCTGTACGTCACGGATCATCCGCAGGTGCTCGATGCGCTCGGCGTTGGTCTCGCCGGTGCCCATGAGCATGGTGGACGTGGACTCCACGCCCAGGTTGTGCGCGGCCTCCATGATCTCCAGCCAGCGCTCGCCGGACTCCTTGAGCGGCGCGATGGCCTTGCGGGGCCGCTCCGGGAGCAGTTCGGCGCCCGCGCCCGCGAAGGAGTCGAGGCCCGCGGTGTGGATCCGCTGGATCGCCTCCTCGACGCTCACCTTGGAGATCCGGGCCATGTGCTCGACCTCGGACGCGCCCAGCGAGTGGATCACCAGCTGGGGGAACTCCTTCTTGATGGCGGCGAAGTGCTTCTCGTAGTACTCCACGCCGTAGTCCGGGTGGTGGCCGCCCTGGAACATGATCTGCGTCCCGCCGAGCTCGACGGTCTCCGCGCAGCGGCGCAGGATGTCGTCCAGATCGCGGGTCCAGCCCTTGTCGGTGGCCTTGGGCGGGGCGTAGAAGGCGCAGAACTTGCACGCCGTCACGCAGACGTTCGTGTAGTTGATGTTCCGCTCGATGATGTACGTCGCGATGTGCTCGGTACCGGCGTACCGGCGGCGGCGTACGGCGTCGGCGGCGGCGCCGAGCGCGTGCAGCGGGGCGTCGCGGTAGAGGTCGAGCGCCTCTTCCGGGGTGATCCGCCCGCCGTCCGCGGCACGGTCGAGCACAGACTGGAGGTCGGCCTTCTCGGTCACCGGGGGGCGTCCCTTTCGTCAAGGGGTTGGACGGACTCGACCAGCCTACGCCAGCCCTCCGACACCGCCGAGGTCAGGCCGCGTAGGCGCCGATCAGCAGGCCGGTGCAGACCCCCGCGATCAGGAACGGGCCGAACGGGATCGCCGCCTTGCGGTCGGCGCGGCGCAGGAGGACGAGGGTCCAGCCGTAGAGCGCGCCGAGGACGAAGCCGGTGAGGGTGCCGAGCAGGACCGTGCCCCAGCCGTACCAGCCGAGGACGGCGCCGGCGAGGAGGGCGAGTTTCACGTCGCCGAAGCCCATGCCGCCGGGGTTGATGCGCCAGAGCAGGTAGTAGCCGGCGCCGAGGGCGAGGGTGCCGAGGGCGGCGGAGGGCCAGTGGCCGGTGTGTTCGGGGACCAGGGAGACCAGGCCGAGCAGGGCGAGCGTGGCGGCGGCCGAGGGCAGGGTCAGGACGTCGGGCAGCCGTCTCACCCGGAGGTCGACGACCGTCAGCAGCACTCCGACGGGGGCGAGCAGCAGCCAGACGGCGACCTCGGGGCGGGTGTCGGTGGCCACGGCGATCCCGGCGCAGAGGAGTGCGGTGAGGGGCGAGAGGACGAGCGTGCGCGGGCCGTACGCGCCTGCCGCCCCGCGGACGGCTACGGCGCCGCCCGCGGCGGTGCCGACCCCGGCGCACTCCGCGCATCTGGGGCGGCCGAGCCACCCCCGGATCAGGTGCCCGTCCGGGCAGCGCTCGCGCCAGGGCTCCTCCGGCGGAACCGAGAAGCGGTAGGCGGCGCGCGGGACCAGTGCCCCCGCCGTCGCGCCCCACAGCGCGGCGAGGACGACCAGCAGACCCGTCATCCCGAGCCGACTTTCGACAGCCGTGCCTCGGGGCGGCCGGAGTCCTCGCTGTCCGACTGGTAGGAGAGGTCGTCGCCGACCGGGGTGATCCGCACGGTGTGGGCCTTCTGGCTGCACACGCCCCGGTTGGACTCGGCGCCCACGGCCGTCGCGACGACCTGCTTCTTCGTCACCTGCTTCAGGGTCAGTACGTCGTCGCAGACGCCGCCGAGCGCGTCCGTGTGCCGGAGGGTGCCCAACTCCTCGCCCACGTCGGCCCGGTGCGCGGTCAGCCGGAAGGTCCCCATGGGCAGCGTGCCGCCGAGGGCGACGGCCTGGCCCTCCCAGGTGCCGAGGTAGGCGGCGGGCAGGGCGCTCGGTCCGGCGGGAGCGCTGTCGCCGGTGCTCGGGCTCGGGGCGGCGCTGCTGTCCGCGCTCGCGCTCGGCGCGGGGGACTGGGCACTCGTGTCGGACCCGGCCGGGCCGTCCTGGTCCCCGCCGGGCAGCAGGTCGAACAGGAACACCGAACCGACCGTCACCGCCGCCATCGCCCCGGCGACGGCCAGCGCCACCGTGCAGCTCAGCCGACGCCCGCGCCCGCCCCCGGCCTTGGTCTCCGACGCCGCCGACACGGAGACGGACACCCGCCCGGGACGACGGTCGGAGGGTTCCGGGGAGGGGGCCGTGTCCTGGGCGTACGGCTCACGGGGCTCGGGGATCGGGGTGTACGGAGCCGACGGCGTCGGTGCGGCGACCGCCCCCATGACCGGCGGTGGCCCGAACTCACCCACGGCGGCGGCAACGGACGGCGTGCTGAAGCCCACCGGGCCGGACGGTGCCTCCCGCAGGCCCGGCCCCGCCGACCCGCCCTCCGCGCCCGCCGTACCGTCCACGCCGGCCACGCTCACCGCGCCCGCCGTACCCTCCGCCTCCCCCGTCGCCTCCAGGTTCAGCAACCGCACCGCGCTCCGGCTGACCTGCTCCACCAGCGCCCCCGGCAGCCAGCCGCCCGCGACCAACCGGGCCGCGCCCTCGGGGGCCAGGCGGTCGGCCACGGCCGAGGGGGTCGGTCGAGCGGCCGGGTCCTTGGAGAGGCACTGCTCGACCACCTCGCGCAGCTCGCCCTCCAGAGCGCCGAGCTCGGGCTGCTCGTGGACGACCTTGTAGAGGAGCGCGGCGGAGGAGTCACCGCGGAAGGGGGGGTCGCCGGTGGCGGCATACGCCAGGACCGCGCCGTAGGAGAAGAGGTCCGCCGCGCCGGTGACGCCCTTGCCGAGGATCTGCTCGGGGGACATGTAGCCGGGCGAGCCGATGGAGACGCCGGTGGAGGTCAGGGACGCGGTGCCGTCGGTGGCGCGGGCGATGCCGAAGTCGATGAGGAGAGGGCCGTCGAGGGTGAGGAGCACGTTGGAGGGCTTCACGTCCCGGTGGACGAGGCCCAGGTCGTGCACGGCGGCCAGCGCCTCCGCGAGTCCCGCGGCCAATACCCGCACCGTGGGGATGGGCAGCGGCCCGTGCTCGGCGACCGCGGCCGACAGCGAAGGGCCCGCCGCGTACCCGGTGGCGACCCACGGCACCGGGGCCTCCGGGTCCGCGTCCAGGACCGGTGCGGTCCAGGCGCCGCCGACCCGCCGGGCGGCCTCGACCTCGCGCCGGAAGCGGGCGCGGAACTCCTCGTCCAGCGCGAAGTGCGGGTGGACGATCTTCACGGCGACCGTGCGGCCGCCGGTGCTGCGGCCGAGGTAGACCCGGCCCATCCCGCCGGAGCCGAGCCGGCCGAGCAGCCGGTAGGGCCCCACGACGGTGGGCTCGTCGACTCCGAGCGGCTGCATGACGCCCCCTCCCCCGTTCCCGCCCTGTGGGCACTCACGTCCCCGCCCTCTGGGAACTCCCGTACCCGCCCTGTGGGAACTGAGAGGCAGACTACGGCTGAAGCAGTTCCACCTTCACGTCCGCCGGGAAACCCGTCGTGGGGCCGACGCGCCGCGCGAACTCCGCGACCGCCTCCAGCTGGGGACCGCCGAGGCGGAAGTCGAGGGTGGTGAAGTACCGCTCCAGGGTCTCCTCGTCGAAGGCCTCCCAGCGGGCGGCCTGCTCGGCGACCTTGCCGACCTCCTCCAGGGAGAGGTTGCGGGAGGCGAGGAATGCCTCGTGGACCTTGCGGGTGATGAACGGCTCGCGCTCCAGGTAGTCCCGGCGGGCCGCCCAGACCGCGAAGACGAAGGGCAGGCCGGTCCACTCCTTCCAGAGCGCGCCGAGGTCGTGGACCTGGAGGCCGTACTTCGGCCCGTCCAGGAGGTTGGCCCGCAGGGCGGCGTCCCCGATCAGGACCGCCGCCTCGGCCTCCTGCATCATCAGGCTGAGATCGGGCGGGCACGTGTAGTAGTCGGGCCGGACGCCGAAGCGGTCGGACAGCAGGAGCTGGGCCAGGCGTACGGAGGTGCGCGAGGTGGAGCCGAGGGCCACCCGGGCGCCGTCCAGCTCGTCCAGCGGGACCTGCGAGACGATCACGCAGGACATGACCGGGCCGTCGCAGCCGACGGCGATGTCGGGGAAGGCGACCAGGTCGTCGGCGTTCTTGAGGAACTCGACGAGGGTGATGGGCCCGATGTCGAGGTCCCCCCGCACCAGCCGCTCGCTGAGCTTCTCGGGGGTGTCCTTGGTCAGCTCGAAGTCGAGCAGCGTGCCGGTTCTCGCGAGCCCCCAGTACAGGGGCAGGCAGTTGAGGAACTGGATGTGGCCGACGCGCGGCCGGGTGCGAGAAATGTCCACATCGCGAGACTAGACCCCGTGGGGTACGCTCCGGACTCCGACCCTGGGGTCAACCTCCACCCGATCTTCAAACATCCGGGTGACGTGATCTTGGCCTCTGTTGCTTTCGGCTGCCCACATGCTAGGCTCGCCGCAAGTTGCAGTTTGGTTTCCCTTGCAGTACAGAGCCTGCGGAGCATGTAACCGCGGGCTCTAGTCGTTTTCAGACGTATGCAGTTGTGCGGCATCTTGTTTTCACACTTGCAGGGTTCTGGAGCAGGGCAACCCTTTGGGCCCAAGGAGGGCTTATGGCTACCGGAACCGTGAAGTGGTTCAACGCCGAAAAGGGCTTTGGCTTCATCGCCCAAGAAGGCGGCGGCCCCGACGTCTTCGTCCACTACTCCGCGATCAACGCGAGCGGCTTCCGCTCGCTCGAGGAGAACCAGGCGGTCACGTTCGACGTGACCCAGGGCCCGAAGGGCCCGCAGGCGGAGAACGTCACCCCCGCCTAAGTCTCTTCGGTTTTCGGAGCCTGGTGCTTTGATCCGGAACAGATAGCAGTACCCAAGGAGCCCCGTGCCGCAAGGCGACGGGGCTCCTGCCTTTCACCCGCGCCGCGGCCCCGCGCGGCCGCTCACGCGTGCTGCATCACCAGCACGAACGTCGTCCCGGGCACGAGCGCCTCGTAGGAGTGCGGCACGTCCCCGCGGTAGGTCATGTAGTCCCCGGGGTCGAGCTCGGCCTCCTCCCCCGTCGGACCGGCCTTCACCCTCCCCGTGCTCACGATCAGGTGCTCCACGGTTCCCGGAATGTGCGGCTCCGATTCCCGTACGGCACCCGGTTCGACCCGCATGTGGTAGAGGTCCCGCCGCGCCCCGGGCAGCCCGGCCGACAGCAGCGTGGCCGTGAATTCGGCCTTCTCCGAGGTCACCGACGGTCCCTGCCCCGCCCGGATGACCTGCACGGCGGGCACCGGCGGCTCCACCAGCGCGCTGAACGGCACCCCGAGCGCGACGCCCAGCGCCCACAGCGTCTCCACGCTCGGGTTCCCGCTCGCCGACTCCAGCTGGGACAGCGTGGACTTCGCGATGCCGGCCCGCTTGGCCAGCTCGGAGAGGGACAGTCCGGTGCGGGCGCGTTCGCGCTTGAGGGAGGCGGCGATCCAGTCGAGGGGGCGCCGGGGCGGGCTGTCGGACATGTCGTTCGCTCCATCGGTACGATCGTTCGCCTTGACGAACAGGGCCACTGCCGTCCAGTGTAGTGAACATGCGTACGGCAGAACGAACAGCACGAACAGAGCGAACATCCCTGGTCCGTGACAGCGCGCTCGTCTGGTTCGCCAGTGGCATCGTCGGTGTCTCCTTCGGCGCGATCGCCGTCGCCGACGGCCTGCCGGTGTGGGCGCCTGTGGTGATGTCTCTCGTCGTGTACGCGGGCTCCGCCCAGTTCAGCGCGGTCGGCGTCCTGCTGGCCGGGGGCGGGCCGGCCGCCGCGGCGGCCACCGGCCTGCTCCTCAACACCCGCACGGCGGCCTTCAGCCTCGCCGTCGCGGACCTCCTCGGTCCGGGGCGCCTGACCCGCCTCCTCGGCGCGCACCTCGTCACCGACGAGACGGTGGCCTTCGCCCTCGCCCAGCCCGATCCGGCACGGCGGCGGGCGGCCTTCTGGATCTCCGGGCTCGGCCTGTTCGCCGTGTGGAACATCGGCGTCCTCGCCGGGGCACTGGCCGGCGGCGCGCTGGGCGACACCGCCACGTACGGCCTGGACGCGGCCTTCCCGGCCGTCCTCGTCGCCCTGGTACTGCCCGCCCTGCGCGAAGGGCCTGCCGTACGGCGGTCCGCGCTGCTCGGCGCCGCGCTCGCCCTGGCGGTGACACCGGCGGTCCCGGCGGGGGTGCCGGTGCTCGTCGCCCTCGCGGGGCTCGCCGTGTACGGGCGCGGCCGAGGAAGGCGTACGGCATGAGCGCGACGGTGGCGATGATGCTGGCCCTGGCGGTCGGGACGTACGCCTTCCGGCTGGTCGGGCCGGTGCTGCACGGGCGGGTCGAACTCTCCGCCCGGGTCCAGGAGTTGCTGTCTGCGGGCGCGATCGTCCTGCTGGTGGCACTGCTGACGACGGGCGCGCTGACCGAGGGCGGTGGCTTCGCGGGGTGGGCGCGGCCGGCGGGGGTGCTGGTGGCGGGGGTTCTGGCGTGGCGGCGGGCGCCGTTCGCCGTGGTGGTGCTGGGTGCGGCGGCGACAACGGCGGTCCTGCGCGTAATGGGGCTGGCGTGACCCCCTAAGGGGCGCGGGGAACTGCGCGACCAGCCCCCACGACCCGCAGCCAACCCACTACCGTCCCCACCCATGACAGATTTCGTGACCGCGACCCGCACCTTCTACGACGCCATCGCCGAGGACTACGCCGAGCTCTTCCTCGACCCCCTCGCCGAATCCCCCCTGGACAGGGCCACGCTCAGGGGATTCGCCGAGCTCGTGGGCGAGAAGCAGCCCGTGGCGGACCTGGGATGCGGTCCGGGGCGGGTCACCGCCTACCTCGCCTCCCTCGGTCTGGACGTCTTCGGGCTCGATCTGTCGGAGTCGATGCTGGCGATCGCCCGCCGGGAACACCCCGCGCTGCGGTTCGAGCAGGGGTCGATGCTGGACCTGGACCTCGCGGACGGGGCGCTCGCCGGGGTGGTGTCCTGGTACTCCACCATCCACACCCCTGTGGACGAACTCCCCTCCGTCTTCGCCGAGTTCCACCGGGTGCTGGCACCCGGCGGCCATCTCCTGCTCGGCTTCCAGGTCGGTGACGTGCCCCGCCGCCACGAACAGCCCTGGGGTCACCCGGTGACGCTGGACTTCCAGCGCCGGCGGCCGGAGCACATGCTGGAGCTGCTCCGGGCGGCCGGGTTCGCGCCCGTCGCGCGGACGGTACGCGAACCCCAGGGCACCGACCCGACCCCGCAGGCGGCCCTGATCGTCCGCAAGAGCCAGAGTCAGAACCAGAGCTAGAGCCACCCGGCAATGTCCCGCGCCGCGATGTACCCGAACGTCATCGCCGGACCGATCGTCGAGCCCGCGCCCGCGTAACTGTGGCCCATGACGGCGGCGCTGGCGTTCCCGGCGGCGTACAGGCCGGGGATGACCGAGCCGTCGGGCCTGAGCACCCGCGCGCGGGCATCGGTCAACAGGCCGCCCTTCGTGCCGAGGTCGCCGGGGACGAGCCGGAAGGCGTAGTACGGGGGCAGCCACAGTGGGGCGAGGCAGGAGTTGGGCTGGACGGAGGGGTCCGTGTAGTAGTGGTCGTAGGCGCTGTCGCCGCGCCCGAAGTCGGGGTCCTCGCCTTGCCGGGCAAGGGAGTTGAAGCGGTCGACGGTGGTGCGCAGCGCACCGGCCGGAACGCCGATCGAGGAGGCGAGGGCGTCGAGCGTCCACTGCTTGTGGGCGGCGCCGGAGCTGTACCAGGCGTCGGGCAGGACGAAGGTCGGCGCGATGTCCTTGAAGAGGTACCGGTTGCGGTAGTTCTGGTCGACGATCAGCCAGGACGGGATGTCGGGATCGGTCGGGTGGCGCTCGTACATGGTGTGCACGACGTCGCCGTAGGGCGCGGCCTCGTTCACGTACCGCCGGCCCGCCTGGTTGACGATCAGCCCGCCGGGCAGGGTGCGTTCGGCGAGGCAGAAGTACGGCTCGCCGGGCAGCGGGATCGCCGGTCCCCACCAGGCGTCGTCCATCAGCGCGAGGTCGGCGCCGAGCCGCTGTCCGGCCCGGATGCCGTCGCCGGTGTTCTCCTTCGCGCCGACGGTCCACTCCGTGCCGATGGGCTGCCGCTGGTACTGCGCCCGCATGGCCGCGTTGTGCTCGAAGCCGCCGGAGCCGACGATCACTCCCCGGCGGGCGCGGAAGAGACCGGCGGGGGTGACCGCGCCGGCGACGGTGCCGTTCTCGACGTACAGCTCGGTGAGCGGGGTGTTGAGCCGCACCGGCACGCCCGCGTCCAGGAGCCCCTTGCGCAGTCCGGCGGCGAGCGACTGTCCCATGGTCAGCGGCTTCTGCCCGAGCAGGGCGGCCCGCGTGCCGCGCGCCAGGCACTCGGCGGCGACGGCGGCACCCCTGACGCTCACGGCGGCGAGCGCGAGCCACTTGTAGTCGGCGCTGAAGACGACGAGACCGGCGGGGACCTCCATGTACGGCGGGTTCAGCCGGGCGAGTTCGGCGCCGAGGATGGTGCCGTCGAGCTGATCGGGCTCGATGGAGCGGCCGCCTGGCAGTCCGCCCGGCAGCTCGGGGTAGTAGTCGCTGTAGCCCTCCATCCAGCGGAAGCGGAGCGGGCTGTTCGCCATGACGAAGGAGAGCATCGCGGGGCCGTGGCCGAGGAAGGCCCGCTGCCGGTCGGCGGGGACCTCCGGGCCGACGACGGCGGCGAGATAGGCGGCCGCCTTCGCGGGGGTGTCCGGGACACCCGCGGCCCGCAGGACGGAGTTGTTGGGGATCCAGATCCCGGCGCCGGAGCGGGCCGCGGATCCGCCGAAGGTGGGCGCCTTTTCCAGGACCACGGTGGTCAGGCCCTGCTTGGCCGCGGTGAGCGCGGCGGTCATGCCGGCGGCGCCGGAGCCGATGACGACGACGTCGTAGGTGCCGAGGGTGGGTAAGTCGGCCGCTGAGGCGGTGTGTTGGTGGACGGTCGCGGCGACGGGCAGTGCGGCGCCGGCGGTGAGTACGCGTCTTCGGGTGACGGTCATGGGTCCGGAATGTCGCGCGGGGGTCTTGTGAAGTCAAGAGGACATCCCCGGGGACGTACCGCGCCGTGGCTTGGGTCGGCACCCGCTCCTTCCCCGCCCGGTCCGGATCCCGGCGGGGCTCGGGAGCGGGTTGCCGCCCGGGCCCTGAGGAGATCGTCGTACGGCTCGAAGCCCCAGTCAATCCTAAGTATTTGTCAGATGCCCCAAGTGCTAGCTTGGGGTTCATGACCCTCGACGACCTGCGTGTCTTCGTCGCCGTGTGCCGGGCGGGCAGCCTCAGCGCGGTGGCCCGGGAGCTGGACTGCACGCAGTCCGCGGTGAGCCAGCACGTGAAGCGGCTGGAGCGGGAGACCGGGGTCAGCCTGCTGGAGCGGCAGCCGCGGGGAGTCGTGCCGACACAGGCGGGACTGGTGCTGGAGGCCGCCGCGGCCGAGGGGATCTCCGGGCTCGACCTCGCCCTGCGCCGGCTGCGCGAACTGGTCGACGGCGAGAGCGGGGCCGTGCGGGTGGCGACCGGCGCGACGACCGTACGGCACTTCATGGCGGAGGCGGTCGTCGCGTTCCGGCGGCAACACCCGCGTGTCAGCCTGGAGTTCAGGACCGAGAGCTCCAGCCGGGGCTGCTTCGACGCGCTGGCCGACAGCAGTCTCGACCTGGCCTGGATCACCCTGGGCCCGCCGGTGCGGGGCATCGAACAGCGGCCTGTGATGGAGCTGCCGTGGGTGCTGGCGGTGCACGCGGAGGATCCCCTCGCCGCGCGCCCGTACGTCGATCCCGCCGACCTGGGCTCGACGCGCCTGATCCGGCTGCCCCCGAACTCCACCTCCGCCGCCCATCTCGACGCGGCCTGCGCCGAGTTGGGCGCCCGGTTCGCGTTCGACACGAGCGTCGCCGACTGGGACACGGCGTTGCTGCTGGCCGAACTGGGCCTGGGGCGGGCGGTGGTGCCGTCGTTGCCGGGGCTGGACGTGCCCGGCGACCGGGGGGACTTGCGGTTGGTGCCCCTCCCCGCCCTGCGTCCGCTGTCCGTGGGGTGGGCGGTACGGCGCTGGGACGCGCTGTCGCCTCTGGCACGGGCCTTCGCGGACACGGTGGCGGAGAGGGGCGGTCGGGCTCCGGGGGCTCAGCCGACGGTGTAGGTGTACGGGATGCCGATCAGCTCCGAGCCCAGCAGGCCCCCGAAGGACGTGTCGGTGTCGACGTAGACCGTGCCGTGGACGACCGTGCCGACGGGGGCGGTCGGGGTCAGGGTGAGGGTCATCGTGGCGGTCTTCCCGGCCGCGGCGGTGACGGGGTTCCAGTCGGCGTCGGGGTTCCAGAACTCACCGGTGGAGGCCTTGGCCGCCGGGTCGAAGGACTGGGTGGTGGCGGTGACGGAGACCTTCGCGGTGCCCTTGCCCGCGGGCTTGTCCCCGAAGGGGCCCGGGTCGGTCACATCGGTGGACCACGTCCCGGAGGCCAGCTGCCCGGCGTGGGCGGTGGCGACCGTGGTGCCGGTCGGGCCGGCCGGCGCGAACACCGCGGGAGCACCGGTCCAGGGGTAGATGTTCAGGTCGACCGGGCGGTCGGCGGTGGCCGTGGCGATCACCTCGGTGGTGTGCGAGGGCACCACCCACGCCGGACCGCCCTGGTTGATCTGCACCGTCCCCGACTTGTCGTCGCCCCACACGGGGACCTTGATCTCGCCCGTGGTGTCGAGCCTGGGGTCGAGGTAGTAGTGCCGCTCGGCCGGGCCGGAGTTGGGCACCCGGACCGGGACGGTGAGCGTGCTGCCGCGCTTGAGGACCCGGGACGGACTGTCCGGCAGGCCGGGTGCCGTGGCCGTCGCGGCGTCGAGACGGACCTTGCCGGTGACCTGTTGGCTGAAGGCCTTGCCGCTGACGGCGTCGGGCAGCCCGATGATCAGCGTCCACCGCCCGCCGGCCGGACGGTTGGCGCTCAGGCTCGCGTACTTGGTCGGGGCGCCGTTCTCGCCGGCCGTCCGGTCCGTGTCCCGGGCCAGGACCTGCCCGTCGGGGCTGATCAGGTAGTACACCAGGGTCGGTGCGGGGTCCTCGGCCGTGAGGTCGATCGTCAGGCCGCGCCGTCCGGGGGGTACGTCGATGAAGTAGCCGTTGGTCTGGCCGACATCGCGGCCGACGCCGCCGGTGATGGTCGCCGCGAAGGAGGTGCTGTGCCCGGCGGCCGGGTCGACGGGGATCAGCGTGCGGCGGGCCACCGGGAGGGAGAGCCGGGTGCCGGTGTCCGAGGCGAACTGGAGCGAGAAGGGCGTGTCACCGGCCGTCCGCGCGAACGGGATCCGGACCGGGAAGGTCGCGGTGCCGCCCGCCGGGACGGTACGGGTCTGCGCGGGCACCCCGGCCGTGGTGTAGCGGTGGCCGGTGATCCGGACGTCGACGGGGCCGCGGTAGCTACCCGGCTCCAGCGGCTTGTCCTGGAGGTGCATCCGGCCGTTGTTCCAGACCACCTTGACGGTCCAGGTGCCGGGGCGCGGGTCGTGGACGTCGACGTGCTGGTAGTTGCTGTGCAGGCCGTAGCCGTCGTAGTCGTAGCTGACCTGCGTCAGCGCTCCGGCCGGGTCGACCAGGATCAGCGCGAGCTTGCCCGACTTGTCGGTGCCGGGCCACACCATCTCGGCGTCCAGCAGCGGGGTGCCCTTCGGCACCTTCACGGTGAACGGCTTGGCGGCGAGCCTGCCCTCGCGGTCGTCCCCGGTGAGCGGGGCGCCGACGGTGACCTTGCGCTGGGTGCGGAAGGTCTGGGTGCCGACCGTGCGGGAGGTCATGGTGACCCGCTGCGGCCGATCGGCGGTGTTGGTGAGGGAGACGGAGGTCTGCCGGGCGCTGCCGGGCTGCCCGGTGACACTCAACTGGCCGACGGACGGCACCAGTTGGTCGGCGTGCCGGTCGACGGTGTCGATGGCCCGGGCCGCCTGGACGGCCGCGTGAGTGTTCAGCAGCCCCGCGCCCTGCTCGTCGGCGGGCGTGCGCAGGTCGGTCGCCGTGCCGGTCAGGAGCCGCTTGACCAGGTCCGGGGAGGGCCTGACGCCACCGTGCGTGTCCTTGTACGCCTGGATGACGTCGGCCGCCGCGCCGGCCACGAAGGGCGCGGACTGGCTGGTGCCGCCGAACACCTGGGTGGGCAGGGTGCAGTCGCTCCAGCGCTTGTCGACGGTGCAGGCGGCCATGCCGACCATGCCGGGAGCCACCAGGTCGACCACCTTGTTGTCCGGGGTCGTCCCGCCGGAGGACAGCGCGGCGATGTTGTCGTTCGTCCACTTCCGGTAGCCGTAGGCCTGCGCCGCCAGCCGGAAGGACGTGGTCGCGCCGACGCCGATCACGTCCGGGTCACTGGCCGGTGAGCCCACCGTGCCGGACGTGCCGGAGTCACCGCTGGAGGCGACCACCGTCACCCCCGCGGCGATCGCGGCGTCGTCGGCCAGCCGGACGGGGTCGGTGGCGGCGTCGGGGTAGTTGTTGCCGCCGAAGGACTGGCTGAGGACGTCCGCGTGGTGCTCCACCGCGTACTGGATGGCCCGTACGAACCCGGAGGTGTAGGCGTGCGCCCCGTACACCTTCAGGTCCATCAGCTCCGCGCCGGGCGCGAAGCCGCGGACCCGGAACGTGCAGCCCTTCGGCAGCTTGGCGTGCGGCAGCTGCGTGGCCAGGTCGTACGTACGGCTGCCCTGCGCCGCGATGGCACTGGCGTCGCCGAACGCCTCGCCGCCGCCCGTCGGCGCGTTCACGCCGTCCCCGCCGAAGTCCTCGGTGTCGGTGACCACATGGCTGCCGTCGGGGCGGATGAACTCCGGGTTGTCCGCGTCCATGCCCTCGGCGAAGAAGGCGACCTTCACGCCCTTGCCGGTGGCGGTGCGGTGCGCGGCGTCGGTGTGGGTGAGGCTGAGCGCCTCGGGCTCGGCGAGGGGTTTGGCGGGGTCTTTGGGGCAGCCGATGCCGTTGTTATTGGCAGCGGGGGTGGTGGGGGCCTCTGTGGCGCGGGCCGTGGCGGGCTGTCGTATCGGAAGGTCCGGCACGACAGCGGCGACGTCCCGGTCGCCGCGTATCCGCGCTATCGCGTCCGGCTTCAGCGTGGCGGAGACGGCGTTGATGAGGCTCATCCCGCTGACGTGGGTGGCCCCGCTCTCCTTGAGCCGCGCCATGACCGGCGCCTGTGCCTCGGCGGCGGCCTTGCTGCGTCGCGCGGCCTGCGTGCGCATCGGGAGGTCGGTGAGCTGGTCACGCATCACGACGATGACGCGCTGCGCGGGGCCGCCGCTCGCGCCGGTGTCGGCGGTCTGTGCGGCTGCGGATGCGGGGGCGGCTGCGAATGCGGGTGCGCTGCCGAGCGAGAAGGCGCTCAGCAGGAGCGTGCATGCGAGCGCGGCTCTTCTTCTGTTGTTGTTCATCGAGTTCTCCGCTGGTGGGGGGTGCGGGACGGCCGGAACGATCGGCCGTCGTCCGTGATCATTCGCCCCGACTCGTGAACTTCGCCAGGTACTTCCCGTCAAAGGATCCTCAAAGTTTCAAACGAGGTTTCAAACGAGGTCGATCTCCGCCCAGACGGTCTTGCCGACGTCCCTCTCCGCGACGCCCCAGGTACGGGCGAGCAGGGTGACGAGGATCAGGCCGCGCCCGTGTTCGTCGTCCTCCCCTGTGCGGAACCGGAGTTGCCTGTCCCCGCGCGGATCACTCACCTCGATACGGAGCGTGTTCTCGGGGAGCAGGAGGAGGAGCCTCAGCTCGAAGTCCCTTCCCGGCACGCGCCCATGCGTTACGGCGTTGGCGGCGAGCTCGGCGACGAGGTGCTGGGCGGTGTCGTTCACCTCGCTGTCTTGGGGATGCCCCCAGGCCGCGAGCTGCGTGGCGGTGAGTCTGCGGGCGAGGCGGGCGCCGCGTGGGGTGGCGCTCAGACGCTGGGTCAGTTCGTCGGTGGGGGTGGAGATTTCGGCGTTCACGTGACCGAGCGTGGTCGGTTGTCTCTACGCTGACCAGGGGCGACTTGGCGACGCTGGGTAGCCGTACGGGTGCGGTGGGTTTCGTGTACGGGTTGTCGAGTGGGAGGGGTGAGGCACGTGAGTGAGCGGAGGCCGGAGACGCCGGCGGAGGTGGACGGGACGACGGGCTTCTTCATCGCCCTGGGGAAGCAGCTCAAGGTGCTGCGCGAGCGGAAGGGCATCACGCAGAAGGAGTTCGGAGACCTGGTCGGGTACGGCCCCGACGCGGTGTCGTCCATGGAGCGCGGGGTGCGGATCCCTCGGCCGGAAGTGCTGGAGAAGGGCGATGAACTGCTGGACGCCGGAGGGCTGTTGAAGGCGGTGATCCCCCAGGTCAAGGAGGCGATGGCGAGGGCTCGGACCAGGCATCCGGAGTGGTACCGGGGGTATGCGGAGCTGGAGGCGCAGGCAGTCACGTTGCTCGACTACAGCGCAACGGGCGTTCTTGGGCTGCTCCAGACCGAGGACCACGCACGGGCCGTGTTCACTCAGCGGTTCCCGCGACTTGCCGAGGAGACGATCGAGAAGCGGGTGGCGGACCGCCTCTCACGGCAGGAGCTGTTCGACCGGTGGCCGCCTCCGGAGTGCAGCTTCGTCATGGAGCAGGCCGTTGTCGAACGGCACATCGGCGGACCGTCCGTGCACGCGAAGCAGCTGGAGCACCTGCTGCACATCGGGCGCATGCGGAACGTGCACCTTCAGATCATGCCTACGCGGCGCGACGAACACCCCTGCTTGGGCGGCTCGTTCACCTTGCTCGCGCTCGAAAGGCAGGAGCAGGTCGCCTACATGGAGACCCAGGGGTACCCACGGCTGGTCACTGACCGAGAAGAGGTCCGCATTCTCAACGCCCGCTATGGAATCATCCGAGCGCAGGCGCTCAACCCGTACGAGTCCCTGGACCTGATCGAGAAGACGCTGGAAGAGCTATGAACATAGAGCAGCTGACCTGGTTCAAGTCGAGCTACAGCGACGGGGAGGGCGGCCAGTGCCTCGAAGTCGCCGCCACCCCCACCACCATCCACCTCCGCGACTCCAAGAACCCCACCGGCCCTCACCTCACCCTCTCCCCCACCGCCTGGTCGGCCTTCCTCTCAGGGGAGCCGGTCGGCGAGCGGCGCTAGCGCCTCGCCGCCCCGCCGATGAGCACCCCGCACACCAAGAGCGGCACGCAGCCCGTCGGACATGCTCATCGCCAACGTTGCCAACGACACCTGCACGGGCCTCCTCGACGTCAAGGTGACGCTCACCTTCGACCTGACCCCCTTCGCCGGACTCCTCAACGACGGCAAGGCGCACACCATGGACGTGAAGGTGACCGGCAGGTGGACCGATCGCCAGACCGTCGTCAGCAACGGGCACATGACCCGCACCGCCCACCTCGACGTGGCCCGCGAGGACCGGCACGCGGTGGCCACGACGAGCGAGCGGTACCGCCTGAACGCGCCCGGCGAGCACTACGACCACACGCTCGCGACCGAGCAGGGGGTGCTGACGGAGGACGTCCTCCGCTGAGGCGGGCCGGCGGCAGGCCCCGCCCCCCTGGGACGCCTTCCTACACCTCCTTGTGCGTCAGCAGGATGTCGACGCCCTCCTGCGTGCCGTTCACGGTGATCTGCGTGGCCACCGGAGGGTAGCCGCTGGCGATCACGGTGTACTGGTCGCTGGAGAGGTCGGTGAAGGCGTAGCTGCCGTCGACGCTGGTGGTGCGGGTGCCGACGACGTTGCCGGCGGCGTCGACGAGGGTGACGCGGGCGTCGTCCAGGGCGCGGCCGTCCGGGGTGTGGACGGTGCCCCGCAGGGTCGCGGCGACGGTCAGGTGGATGTCGCAGCGGGTGGTCTCGGCGGAGACGGTGGCCGGGACGGCGGTGGGGCGGTGGCCGGGGGCGCTGACGCTGAGTGTGTAGTCGCCGGGCAGCAGGTCGCCGATGCGGTAGCCGCCGTCCGTGCCGGTGGTGGTGGAGGCCGTGACGTCGCCGTTCTGGTCGGTGGCGACGACCAGCGCGCCGGGCAGGGTCTCGTCGTCCCCGCCGCGCACCGTACCGGCGAGGCCGCCCGGGCTCGGGAGGAACACCAGGTCGTGGGAGACCTGCGTACCGTTCACGGTCAGCGTGGCGACCTGGGGCTGGTAGCCGGGTGCCGAGCCGATGAGAACCATGCTGCCGCGCTCGGCCGTGTCCACGCCGTACGTGCCGTCCTCGCGGGAGGTGGCGCGGGCCAGCTGGCGGCCCGAACCGTCGAGCAGGGTGATCGCGGTGCGGGGTACGGGGGCGCCCGTGCCGTCACGGACCTGGCCCCGGATGACGGCCTTGTCGACGGTCACGCTTCCCGACGTGGCGGAGACGGCAGGCAGGGTCGCCGGTGCCTCCGCCCGTGCCCCGGTCTCCGTCGCCGTCTCCGGCTCCGTCGCCACCTCCGACGCCGCCACCCGCTGCTTCTTCCCGCGGAACAGCAGCAGCGTGATGATCATGCCCACGGCGAAGAAGGCGGCCGACCACCAGTAGGCGACCTCGTAGCTGTGCAGGGCCGCGTTCGCCTTGACCATGGGGTCGGACAGGTGGTCCGCGGCGTAGTTGGTGGCGGCGGTGGCGGCCAGGGTGTTCAGCAGGGCCGTACTGATCGAACCGCCCACCTGCTGGGTGGTGTTGAGGGCGGCCGAGGCCACGCCCTGGTCCTGCGCCTGGACGCCCAGCGTGGCGTAGCTCATCGCCGCGGGCATCGAGGTGCCCAGGCCCGCGCCCAGCAGCAGGAGCGGCGGCAGCACGTGGGAGGCGTAGCTGCTGTCCAGGCCGAGGCGGGTCAGCCAGACCATGCCGCCCGCGGCCACCAGCAGACCGGTGGGGACGACGATCTTGGGGCCGATCCTCGGCACCAGGAGGTTGGTGGACAGCTGTGCCATCACCATCAGGGCGGCCACCATCGGCAGGAAGGCCACGCCGTTCTTGACCGGCGAGTAGCCCAGCGTCGACTGGAGGTAGTAGGTGAGGAAGAGGAAGACGCCGAACATGCCGGCGGAGGAGATGAGGACGGTCGACAGGGCGGCGGCGCGGTCGCGGTCGGCGAGGACGCGCAGCGGGAGCACGGGGTGCTTGGCCCGGGTCTGCCAGAGGAAGAACGCCACCAGCAGGACACCGCCCGCGGCCAGGAAGCCCCAGGTCATCCAGTTGTCCCAGTCGTGGGTCTCCGCGTTGGCGAAGCCGTAGACGATGCCGAACAGGCCGCCGGAGACCAGGACCACGCCCGGGATGTCCAGCTTCGGCCGCTCGGTCGGGACGGAGCGGCCGAGGAAGACGATCGCGCCGATCAGCGCGAAGACCGCGATGACGTCGTTGACGTACAGCGTCCAGCGCCAGTCGAGGTACTCGGTGAGAAGACCGCCGAGGACCAGGCCGACGGCGGCGCCGGAGCCGGCGATGGCGCCGAAGATGCCGAAGGCCCGGGCGCGTTCCTTCGGCTCGGTGAACGTCGTGGTCAGCAGGGAGAGGGCCGCCGGGGCGAGCAGCGCGCCGAACAGGCCCTGTACCGCGCGGGCGACGACCAGCATGGTGAATCCGTTGGCCGCGCCGCCGACCGCGGAGGCGACGGCGAAGCCGACGAGGCCGACGATGAAGGTCGTCTTGCGGCCGAAGAGGTCGGCGAGCCGGCCGCCGAGCAGCAGCAGGCTGCCGAAGGCCAGGGAGTAGGCGGTGACGATCCACTGCCGCCCGTTGTTGTCGAAGCCCAGGTCCTGCTGGGCGGACGGCAACGCGATATTCACGATCGTCGCGTCGAGCACGACCATGAGCTGGGCGAGGCCGATCACGGCGAGTGCCCACCATCGGTGTTTCGACGCGGCATGGGTGTGGCCGGACGGCACGGCGTGGGCGGTGGCGGCCGGGATGGCTTCCACGATGGTGCTCCCCTCAGGGGGTGATGGGACTCGCAGTACTCGGACCACCCAATCAGTCCGAAACTGTTTCGTACACCTAACGTAGGTCAAATCCGCAGCGAAACTCAAACGTTTCGCATCTGGTTCACCGCTCGTACATGCCCTCGATCTGCTCCGCGAAGTCCCGCAGCACGACCTCGCGCCGCAGCTTCATCGACGGCGTCACATGGCCGGCCTCCTCGGAGAAGTCCCTCGTCAGGACCGTGAAGCGGCGGATGGACTCCGGCCGGGAGACCATCTTGTTGGCGTCGTCCACCGCCCGCTGCAGGACCTGCCTCAACTCCTCGTCGTCGACCAGGAGTTCCGCGGGCACCGGGTGTTTGCCGTTCATCCGGCGCCAGTGGGATACGCCGTCCATGTCGAGGGTGATCAGCGCCGATATGAACGGCCGGCGGTCGCCCAGGACCATCACCTGGGAGATCAGGGGGTGGGAGCGGAGCCAGTTCTCCAGGGGCGCGGGGGCGACGTTCTTGCCGCCGGCGGTGATGAGGATCTCCTTCTTGCGCCCGGTGATCGTGAGGTAGCCCTCGTCGTCCAGCTGCCCGATGTCACCGGTGGGGAACCAGCCGTCGGTGGAGGCCGGGATCACCCCACCGCCGTGCGGGTCCCAGTAGCCGCGGAAGACCTGGTCGCCGCCGAGCAGGATCTCGCCGTCCGCCGCGATCCGCACCCGGGTCCCGGGCAGCGGCCAGCCGACCGTGCCCAGGCGGGGCTTGAGCGGGGGTGTGACCGTGGCCGCGCCGGTGGACTCGGTCAGGCCGTAGCCCTCGTAGACCTCCATGCCCGCGCCCGCGTAGAACGCGGCGAGCCGGCGGCCCAGCGGGGAGCCGCCGCAGATGATGTGCCGGACCCTGCCGCCCATCGCGTTGCGGATCCGGCGGTAGACCAGGGAGTCGTAGAAGGTGCGGGCGGTCTTCAGCGCGGCGTTCGGGCCGGAGCCGGTGCCGGACTGGCGGGCCTCGGCCGCCTCGGCGTAGCGGCAGGCCACGCCCACCGCGCGGTCGAAGGCGGCGGCCCGGCCGCCGCTCTCGGCCTTGGCGCGCGCGTTGTTGAAGACCTTCTCCAGCATGTACGGGATGACCAGCAGGAAGGTCGGCCTGAAGGTGCCGAGGTCCGCCATCAGGTCCTCCGCCTTCAGGCTCGGCGCGTGCCCCAGCCGCACCCGCGCGCGGATGCAGGCGACGGCGACCATCCGGCCGAAGACGTGGGACATGGGGAGGAAGAGGAGCGTGGCGAGGTCCTCGGCGGCCGTCTTGGACTTGAAGACGGGGTGGAGGAGTTCGATGGCGTTGTCGACCTCGGCGAAGAAGTTGCCGTGCGAGAGCACACAGCCCTTGGGGCGGCCGGTGGTGCCCGAGGTGTAGACGACGGTGGCCAGGGTGTCCGGGACGAGCATCCCGCGCCGTACGGCGACCTCCTGGTCGGGGACCTGGACGCCGAGCTCCGCCAGGCGGGGCAGATGGTCCTTCTCGATGATCCACATGTGCCGCAGATCGGGCAGCCGGCCCAGTTCCGGACCCAGTGCGGCCGCCTGGCTCACATGCTCGGTCACCAGGGCCACCGCGCCGGAGTCCTCCAGGATCCACCGGGTCTGGAAGACCGAGGAGGTGGGATAGATCGGCACGGTGACCAGACCGGCCGCCCAGGCCGCGAAGTCCAGCAGCGTCCACTCGTAGATCGTCCGCGCCATGACGGCGATCCGGTCGCCCGGCTGGAGCCCCTCCGCGATCATGCCCTTCGCCAGCGCGAGCACCTCGGCGGCGAACTCGGCCGCCGTCACGTCCCGCCAACCGCCGTCCTCGGTACGGCGGCTGAGGACCCGTGCCTCGGGGGCGGTCTCGGCGTTGTCGAAGGGCAGGTCGGCGAGCGAGCCGTGGGCCCTCGGCGGGACCAGCGGCGGTACGGCCACCTCCCGCACCTCTCCGTCAAGCCGCCGGATCTCGGGCTCCACGAGTACGGGCATGCCGTCGTAGTCGGATCCGGACGTATGGGAGAGGGACATGGTCGGCTCCTCGGGCGTGCAGCTGAAGACAGCTCTGCTGCATGTGGTACGCGCGATGCGTGCTCGGGCGTTCACCGCCGGTGCGCGAATCGGATGTTACCGGCGGTTAGGATGGCGATCCTAAGGGGCCCGGGTGGGGAGCATGTGCGGATTTCGGGAGGTTCCGGAGTCGGGCGTGTGCAACCTCGGAACCGGGCCAACGGCGCCTCGGGACCAGGCCGGTGCAGCCTCGGGACCGGTCCCGGTCACCGCTGACGGTCGTACAACTCCTCGATCTGCGAAGCGAATCGCTCGGCGATCGCCTCCCGGCGCAGTTTCATCGACGGGGTCAGATGCCCGTCCTCCTCCGTGAAGTCGACGGGGAGCACGGTGAAGCGGCGGATGGACTCCGGCCGGGAGACCAGCTTGTTCGCCTCGTCCACCGCGCGCTGCAGGACCTGCCTCAACTCCTCGTCGTCGACCAGGAGTTCCGCGTCGGCCGGCTGCCTGCCGTTCATCCGCAGCCAGTGGCCGACGCCCTGGAGGTCGAGGGTGATCAGCGCCGAGATGTAGGGACGGGCGTCGCCGACGACCATCACCTGGGAGATCAGGGGGTGGGCGCGCAGCCAGTTCTCCAGCGGGGCCGGGGCGACGCTCTTGCCGCCCGCCGTGATCAGCATCTCCTTCTTGCGGCCGGTGATGTAGAGGTAGCCCTCCTCGTCCAGGTACCCGAGGTCACCGGTGGGCAGCCACTCGTCGGGGGCGGCCGGGGTGACACCGCCCGCGTCCGGATCCCAGTAGCCGCGCAGGACATGGCCGCCGGAGAGCAGGATCTCGCCGTCGGCGGCGAGGCGGACCTTGGTGCCGGGCAGGGGCCAGCCGACCGAGCCCATCCGGGGTTTGAGCGGGGGCGTGACCGTGGCGGCGCCGGTCGTCTCGGTCAGGCCGTAGCCCTCGTAGATCTCGATACCGGCGCCCGCGTAGAACGCGGCCAGCCGGCGGCCCAGCGGTGAGCCGCCGCTGATCATGTAACGGACCCTGCCGCCCATGGCGTTGCGGATCCGGCGGTAGACGAGCGGGTCGTAGAAGGCGCGGGCCGCCTTGAGGGCCGTGGTCGGTCCCGCGCCGGTGCCGGAGTGGCGGGCCTCCATCGCCTCGCCGTAGCGGCGGGCCACGCGGGCGGCGCGGTCGAAGGAGGAGACCCGGCCGCCGGTCTCGGCCTTGGCGCGGGCCACGTTGAAGACCTTCTCCAGCATGTACGGGATGGCTATGAGACAGGTCGGGCGGAAACTCGCCAGGTCGGGCAGCAGTTCGTCCGCCTTCAGGCTCGCCGCGTGCCCGAGGCGCACCCGCGCGCGGATGCAGGCGATGGCGACCATCCGGCCGAAGACGTGCGACATCGGCAGGAAGTGCAGGACCGCCGCCTCCTCGCTGGTCCGCGCCCGGAAGACCGGGTAGAGCAGCTCGACGGCGTTGTCGACCTCGGCGAAGAAGTTGCCGTGGGTCAGCGCGCAGCCCTTGGGCCGGCCGGTGGTGCCCGAGGTGTAGACGACGGTGGCCAGGGTGTCGGGGCCGAGCATCGCGCGTCGTACGGCGACCTCCTGGTCCGGCACCCGCGCGCCGCACTCGGCCAGACGCTCCACGTGCCGCTTCTCGATGACCCACAGGTGCCGCAGGTCCAGGATCCGGCAGAGTTCCGGGCCCAGCGCGGCGGCCTGCGCGGCGGTCTCGGTGACGAGGGCGACCGCGCCGGAGTTCTGCAGGATCCACCGGGCCTGGAAGACCGAGGAGGTCGGGTAGATCGGCACGGTGACCAGGCCGGCGGCCCAGGCGGCGAAGTCCAGCAGCGTCCACTCGTAGCGGGTGGGCGCCATGATGGCGAGCCGGTCGCCGGGCCTGAGCCCTTCGGAGATCAGCCCTTTGGCCACCGCCAGGACCTCGCGGGCGAACTGCTCCGCCGTCACGTCCGTCCAGCCGCCGTCCTCGGTCTTGCGGCTGAGGACCTTGTCGTCGGGGGCGAGGCGCGCGTTGTCGAAGGGCAGGTCGGCGAGCGAGCCGTGGGTGGAGGGCGGGACGAACGGGGGGACGGAGACCTCCCGCACCGCCCCGTCCAGATGCCGGATCTCGGGCTCCACCAGGATCGGTGTGCCGTCGTACTCGGTGGAGTGGACCGCCATGGAAACAGGCGAGAGGGACACGGGCGTCTCCAGGAACGTTGGCCCGCGGGTGGGGGAGAGCCGCAGGTCAGGCAGGAGATCGTACGGCTCACCCGTGAGGGGTCGGTGAGGATTCCGAGGTCGTCCGGGGTCGGAGATGTGGATCCTCGCCGCTTTTCTTGCCGAAAGCGCCCTACTCGACGGTATGGTGAACATTTTTCATCTTCTGGCCCCCACTTACCTCGGGTAACCTGACTCCGGAGTAAGCCGAGTATCCGTGTGGGGAGTTGGACATGGCCGACCGCTATCTGAGCTTCACCGGCACCGCGCCCGGCCGCTTCCTCACTCGGCGCCTGGGGCTGCCGCGGCCCGCCCCACTGGTCCGCTGGTCCCCCGAAAGGCCTTCTTTCGACGGCGACTCGCTCCATCTGACGGCGGGTAAGTCGAAGCTGGATCTCGCCGCTACGGGGCTCCCGCTCAGCCTCTCCTCGGAGCGCCCCGCCGGCGTCCTCCTCGACGCCACCGGTGTCCGGGACGTCGAGGGGCTCGGGGAGGCGCACGCGGCCCTGCACCCGGTCGTGCGGTCGGTGGCGGCGAGCGGGCGGGTGGTGGTGCTGGGCGCCCCGCTCGACCCGGACGACCATCACCAGGCCGCCGCCCAGCAGGCGTTGGAGGGCTTCGCGCGCTCGCTCGGCAAGGAGATCGCGGGCGGGCGGACGGTGAACCTGGTCCGGCTGACGGACGCGGTCGCGGCGGAGTCGACGCTGCGGTTCCTGCTGTCTCCGAAGTCGGCTTATGTCAGCGGGCAGGTGGTGGAGGTGGGGGGTGGCCCGGTCACCGCCTCCTTCGACCGGGACCGGCCCCTGTCCGGCCGTACCGCGCTGGTCACCGGGGGTGCGCGCGGGATCGGGGAGGCGGTCGCCGAGACGCTGGCGCGGGACGGGGCGCGGGTCGTCGTCCTGGACGTCCCCGCCGCTCTCGCCGACGCCGAGCGGGTCGCCGAACGCCTCGGCGGGACCGCCCTCGCGCTCGACATCACCGCCGACGACGCCGGCGAGCGGATCGCCCGCGCCCTGCCCGACGGTCTGGACGTCCTGGTCCACAACGCGGGCATCACACGGGACCGACGGCTCGTCAACATGCCTGCCGAGCGCTGGAGTTCGGTGCTCCAGGTGAACCTGGCGAGCGTGCTGCGCACCACGGACGCGCTGCTGGCGAGCGGGACGCTGCGCTCCGGGGGCCGGGTCGTGGCGACCGCCTCCATCGCGGGGCTCGCGGGCAACGCCGGGCAGACGAACTACGGCGCGAGCAAGGCGGGCGTGGTCGGCCTGGTCCGCTCCCTCGCGCCGCGCGCCCTCGCCGAACACGGGGTGACCGTCAACGCGGTCGCCCCCGGGTTCATCGAGACCCGGATGACGGCCTCGATCCCCCTCTTCATCCGCGAGGCGGGCCGCCGCATGAACTCCCTCTCCCAGGGCGGCCTCCCCGTCGACGTCGCCGAAACCACCGCCTGGCTCGCCCATCCCGCCTCCGGCGCGGTCAACGGACAGGTCGTACGGGTCTGCGGGCAGAGCCTGCTGGGGGCGTGAGCGCTCCGCTGAGGGGGGCGGCGGGGGCGAGGTGCGTGTGCGGGCCGGCGAGGTCGAGGTGGCTCCGCCTGGGGCTGGGGTACTGGCCGCGCCCGGGGTTGGGGTACTGGCCCCGCCCGAGTTGGAACCGCACGCCGGGACGAGCCCGCGCCGCTGCGCGGTCGGCACCTGTGCCCCGGCGGGGTCCGTCGGGACTGCCCCCACCCGGAGGCCGGCCGCCGCCGGCGACCACGCACCCCCGCCTCCGCCCCCGCACGGTCCGCTGCCGCGCCCCTGGCGAGCCTGTGGATCTGGTCGCGTTCACGCGCGCGGCGAGGGACAGCTGCCGGGGCGGGCCACCGTGGCGTCCGTGCGGTCGCCCCGTGCCCCCGCCCGGGCCAACTCGGACCGGCCCAGCTCGGCTCGGCTCGGTCCGGCTCGGCTCGGTCCGGCCCGGACCAACTCGGCTCGACTCGGTCCGGCTCGGCTCGGCTCGGCTCGGTCCGGACCAACTCGGCTCGACTCGGTCCGGCTCGGCTCGGTCCGGCCCGGACCAGCTCGGCTCGGTCCGGCTCGGCTCGGCCCGGATGTTCTCTCGCTCCGCCGCACCCGTACACGAAAGGCAGGACCAGGTGACTCCCCCACCGACCACCACCCTGACCGCCACCCCCGGTCTCGCTCCCCTGCTCGCCCGGGGCGCCCTGCTGTCCCCGTTCAAACGGCCGCGTCCGGACGCGTACTTCCCCCGTACCCGGCTCGTGCTGCCCGGCCTGCGGGTCGATCTGGCGCGGCTCGCGGCCTACGAACGGGTGTGCGGGTTCGCCACCGGGGACGACGCGCTGCCCCCGACCTATCCGCACGTGCTCGGCTTCCCGCTGGCCATGCGGCTGATGAGCGGGCTGCGCTTCCCGTTGCCGTTGCTCGGGCTCGTCCACACGTCGGTGGAGATCACCCGGCGCGCACCGCTGGCGGCCACCGGGGAGTACGAACTCATGGTGTACGTCGAGGAGTTGGTGCCGCACCGGCGGGGCACCGAGGCCGCCGTCGTCACCGAGATGCGGGCGGGCGGGGAGGTGGTGTGGGAGTCGCGGAGCACGTACCTGGCCCGGCACCGGCACCGGGCTCGCTCACGCCCCGCGCCCTCGTCGGAGCGGCTGGGGGAACGGGAGGAACGGGAGACGCTGCCGGCCGAGGCGGAGTGGCGGCTCGCGGGGGACGTGGGCCGGAGGTACGCGGCAGCCTCCGGCGACCGCAACCCGATCCACCTGCACCCGCTCACCGCCCGCCTCTTCGGCTTCCCCCGCGCCATCGCGCACGGCATGTGGACCCTCGCCCGGGGCCTGGCCGCCCACGGCACCCCGACCGCCGTCCTGGTCCGCGCCGACTTCCGCGCCCCGGTCCTGCTGCCGGGCACGGTCACCTACGCGGCGGACGGCACCGGGCTCTTCGAACTGCGCGGCGGGGACGGGCGGGTGCATGTGAGCGGGGGTGTCTACCCGCTGGTGCTCTGAAGGGGTTCGACCGTCTCGGGCGGCGGTGACCAGGACCGCCCCTCCATGAGGTTGCCCAGGCCCGCCCACGCGAAGTTCATCAGGGTGGCCGCCGCCTGCCGGGCGGTGACGCCGGGCGTGGTGTTCGCCCAGGTGGCCAGGGACTCGGCGGCGCCGACCAGGGCGACGGCGAGACCGGCGACCTCGCCCTCGGCGAGATCGGGGTCGCGGTGGGCCTCGCGGGCCGCGACGACGATCAGCTCGGTCACGAACGCGACGATCTCCTCCCGCATCGCGGCGACCTCGGCCGCGAAGCGCTCGCCGTGCGTCCGCGCCTGGAGGTACAGCACCGACCAGGCGTCCGGGTTCCGCGCGGTGTGCGTGAAGAACGCCCCCAGCCCGTCCCAGAGTTGGCGGTCGGCCGGCAGCCCGGGACGCACCCCGGCCCGGACCGCCTCGGTCAGGGCCCGCGCCTCACGGCGGATGCAGGCGGTGAAAAGGTCTTCCTTCGAGTTCAGGTACAGGTACACCAACGGCTTGGACACACCCGCGAGTTCGGCGATCTCGTCCATCGACGCGGCCATGTACCCACGCTGCCCGAACGTCCGTACCGCGGCGTCCAGCATCTGCTGCTCCCGGACCGCACGCGGCATGCGCTTGCTCTTCACGGCACCCATGGGGCAAGGGTAATTGGGGCCCGGCCGCCGCAGGTGCCAGGAAGCCCGGGGGCGACCGCTAGGAGGTCTGGCCCTGGACCCGGGCCGCGTCGTCCGCGCCGTCCTCCTGGGTGCGGTTCGCCTCCAGGTTGGCCTTGACGCGGTCCACCTTCTGGACGACCTGGATCGAGGCGCGGTCGCGCTCCTTGCGCAGGGCGACGAAGCTGATCGGGGCCGAGATCACCAGGGAGAGCAGGATGACCCACATGCCGTTGGAGGAGCCGAGGCCGCGCGGGACGACTCCGGTGTAGACGAGACCCCAGACGACCACGAGGCAGCCCACGAAGATCCCGAGGCGCATCAGTGTGTAGCGGAGCATCTCAATCCACTCTTCCGAATCCAAAAAGGGGCACTGTCCAGTGAAGCACGGCGGAGTTCCGGTCCTGGAGGGGGGTGCGCCAGGCCACCGGGTCGGTGCGGTCAGTGCAGCGGCAGCAGCATGATGACGTCGTCGCGGTCGTCGCCCGGTGCGACGCGGATGGCGCCGGGGATCCGGCCGACCTCCTTGTAGCCGCAGGAGCCGTAGAACCGCTCCAGGCCGAGGCCGCCGCGGCAGGTGAGGCGGATCGCCTCGACGCCGTCGAGGGTGCGGGCCGCGTCCGCGGCGGCGGCGAGCAGCTCACGGCCGTAGCCCTTGCCCTGGTGCCGGGGGTGGACCATCACCGTGTACGCCCAGACCCAGTGGATCATCAGCCGGTGCGTGTTGAGGACCAGGAAGGCGGTCGCGGCGACCGCGCCGTCCTCGTCGTGCCCCACGACCAGCCGGGTGCGGCCCTCGGCCATCGCGGCGAGGTGCTTGACCAGCTCCGGCCGGATCGTCTCCCGGTCCACCGGCGGGACGAAGCCGACGGCGCCGCCCGCGTTCGACGCGTCCGTCCACAGATCGAGCAGGCCGTCCCGCAGTTCGGGCGTCACAGCGGGATCGAGGGTGAAGGTAAGGGGCATGAATCAAGGGTAGCCATTACCATTAAGGGAGCTCAAGTGACTTGCCGCGTCACGTGTGTCACGTGGATCCTCGTGGCCCTCGTGATCCTGGTCAGCCCAGTGCCCGCGCCGCCACCTCCAGGTCGCCGACCAGGCCCCGGTACGCCGCCTCCCGGTCGTCCGACCGCAGCACCGACGAGGGATGCACGGTCGGCACCAGCCGCTCGGCCCGCCCGTGGATCTCCTCCTCCAGCACCGTCCCGCGCACCTGTGTCACCCGGAACGACGACCCGAGCAGCGCCTTGCCGGCGGTGGCGCCGAGCACGACGATCAGTTCCGGTTCGACGACGGCGAGCTCCGCGGCCAGCCAGGGCCCGCACGCCGTCATCTCGCGGAGCGTGGGCGCCTTGTGGATACGGCGCTTGCGGGGCTCGGCCCGGGTGAACTTGAAGTGCTTGACGGCGTTCGTGACGTAGGCCTCGCCGGGGTCGATCCCCGCCTCGGCGAGCGCCCGGTCCAGCAGCTTCCCGGCCGGCCCGACGAAGGGCTTGCCCTGCCGGTCCTCCTGGTCGCCGGGCTGCTCCCCCACGAGCATGACGCGGGCGTCGGCGGCCCCGGCGCCGAAGACGGTCTGTGTGGCGTCCCGGTGCAGGGGGGCAGCCCCGGCACTCGGCGGCGGCCCGGCGCAGGGCGGGAAGACCGCCCCGCTCGGGAAGGAAGGGTTCAGCGGTATAGGCGTCCTCTGGCGCCTTGGTCTTCACCATGCCGGCCCGAGTACCCACCCGGGCGGCAGGGGAAGCTCAGACCCGCATCGGCTGCGGCGACTCCCGACGCGCCGGGTCGGGACCGTCGTACTCCCGGATGATCTCGTACCGCGTGTTCCGCTCCACCGGCCGGAAGCCGGCGTCCCGGATCAGGTCGAGCAGGTCCTCACGGGTCAGCTTGTTCGGCGTCCCGTAGTTGTCCGCGTCGTGGGTGATCTTGTACTCCACGACCGAGCCGTCCATGTCGTCGGCCCCGTGCTGAAGCGCGAGCTGGGCCGTCTGTACTCCGTGCATGACCCAGAAGACCTTGACGTGCGGGACGTTGTCGAAGAGCAGCCGGGACACCGCGAAGGTCTTCAGGGCCTCCGCGCCGGTCGCCATCTGGGTCCGGGCCTGGAGGCGGTTCCTGACCTTGCCGTCCTTCAGGTCCACGAAGTCGTGCTGGTAGCGCAGCGGGATGAAGACCTGGAAGCCGCCGGTCTCGTCCTGGAGCTCACGCAGCCGCAGGACGTGGTCCACGCGGTGCCGGGGCTCCTCGATGTGGCCGTAGAGCATGGTGCACGGGGTCTTCAGACCCTTCTCGTGCGCGAGGCGGTGGATCCGGGACCAGTCCTCCCAGTGGGTGCGGTGGTCCACGATGTGCTGCCGGACCTCCCAGTCGAAGATCTCCGCGCCACCGCCGGTGAGGGACTCCAGACCCGCGTCGATCAGCTCGTCCAGGATCTCGGACGCCGACAGACCGCTGATCGTCTCGAAGTGGTGGATCTCCGTGGCCGTGAACGCCTTCAGCGACACGTTCGGCAGGGCCGCCTTCAGTTCCTTCAGCGAGCGCGGGTAGTAGCGCCACGGCAGGTTGGGGTGCAGGCCGTTGACGATGTGCAGCTCGGTGAGGTTCTCGCCCTCCATCGCCTTGGCGAGCCTGACCGCCTCCTCGATGCGCATCGTGTACGCGTCCTTCTCGCCCGGCTTGCGCTGGAAGGAGCAGTAGGCGCAGGAGGCCGTGCAGACGTTCGTCATGTTGAGGTGGCGGTTGACGTTGAAGTGGACGACGTCGCCGTTCTTCCGCGTCCGCACCTCGTGGGCGAGCCCGCCCAGCCAGGCCAGGTCGTCCGACTCGTACAGCGCGATGCCGTCCTCACGGGTCAGGCGTACGCCCTCCCGCACCTTCTCCTCCAGCTCGCGCTTGAGCCCGAGATCCATGCCCACACCTTTCTCCGACGACACCGACAACCGTACGTCTACGCCTCCTCGGGCAGCTCCCCGACCCGGTTCTCCCACTTCGTGGAGAGCACGATCGTGGTACGGGTGCGGGAGACGCCCTTGGTGCCGCTGAGCCGTCGGATGATCCGCTCCAGGCCGTCGACGTCGCTCGCGCGCACCTTGAGCATGAAGGAGTCGTCGCCCGCGATGAACCAGCAGTCCTCGATCTCGCCGAGGTCCTTCATCCGGGCCGCCACGTCCTCGTGGTCGGCGGCGTCGGAGAGGGAGATGCCGATCAGCGCGGTGACGCCCAGGCCGAGCGAGGCCGCGTCGACGGTGGCGCGGTAACCGGTGATGACACCGGCCGCCTCCAGCCGGTTGATGCGGTCGGTGACGCTGGGTCCCGACAGTCCGACGAGGCGCCCCAGCTCCGCGTACGAGGCCCGGCCGTTCTCCCTCAGGGCCTGGATGAGCTGCCTGTCCACCGCGTCCATGCGATCGAAGCCTTCCGATGAAGAGATCCCGAAGTGAAGAGAGGTAGTGCTGAGAGGTAGTGCTGAGAAGTACCGCCACGTGCCCTACAGGTCCGGCCTGCCGCCGCCCAGCTCGCCCTTCCAGCGCCGGTACAGGCCGTGCTCGACGCCCGCCGCGTCGAGCACCCGGCCGGCCACGAAGTCCACCAGGTCCTGGATGTGGGTGGCTCCCGCGTAGAAGGCGGGCGAGGCCGGTACGACGGTCGCGCCGGCGTCGTCCAGGGCGACCAGGTGCCGCAGCGTCTGGCCGTTCAACGGGGTCTCCCGCACGGCCACGACCAGTCGCCGGCGCTCCTTGAGGGTGACGCTCGCGGCCCGTTGCAGCAGGTCCTTGGAGAGGCCGAGGGCGACTCCGGCGACACAGGCGGTGGAGGCCGGGACGATGAGCATCCCCTTGACGGGGTACGAGCCCGAGGACGGGCCCGCCGCCAGGTCCCCGGCGCTCCAGTGCCGTACCCGGTCGATGTCCGCCTCGAAGGCGACCGGCTTGCCGTCGGCCCCCCGGCCCAGCCATTCCCGCAGGTCGTCCTGCCAGTGCGCGTCCCGGAAGGAGATGCCGGTCTCGTCGCGCAGGGTGAGCCGCGAGGCCCGGCTGACGACGAGGTCGACGCTCTCCCCCGCCTCCAGGAGCGCACGCAACACGGACGCCGCGTACGGCGTACCGGACGCTCCCGACACCCCCACGATCCAAGGCACGCGCTGCGTTTCTCCTGCGTTCACACCCCGAGCCTACCGGCGGGCGACGCGATGTTCAGGGCGGGTGGGCTCCCCGCGGCGCCGATCACGGCCCCGCGCCGGATGTCACCGTCGGCGCGGTCACCGCGGGCCCTGCTCGGCGGCGTGGAGGATCAGCTCCTTCAGGCCCTCCTCGCGGGAGTCGGCGGTCTCGCCGTAGTCGAAGCTGTGGGTGAACTCGGCGTGCGGGAAGAGGCGTTGGAGCCAGACCGCGCAGTAGTGGCCGGGCATCATGCAGGCCTCCAGCTCGGTGTAGACGCGCCGCACCTGCTCGGGCTCGACGTCCCGTGCCGCGAGGGCGTCCCAGACGAGTTCCTCCGGGTGCGGGCGGCCGGGGCCCGTGGCGTCGGTGACGATCTGCTTCCGGCCGTCGTCGTCGACGTACTCGAAGGCGGCGGAGAACGGGAAGTTCAGGGTGTGCCGCACATCGTCCAGGACGCGCGGCCACCAGCTCTCGCGTTCCTCGAAGGCGGCCGGGTCGATCGCGCGCAGCTCGGCGTTGAGCTCGCGGAAGGCGGCCGCGGCGACCTGCAGGGTGTCGGCGGCGGCGATGACCGGCATCCGGCGGGCGAGCGCGGTCAGGGAGGTCACGAAAGCGGCCACGTCCGAGCTGACGAACAGGTCGTCCATGCCGAACTGCCCGAGAAACAGCGCCTGCACCGCCCCGTCCGCCCGCACGCACACCTGCCCGAGCCGGTCCGTGCCCAGCCGCACCCGCCCGGCGATCTCCTCCGGCACGGTCACCCCGTGCTCCCCGGCGAACAGCCCGAGCGTGGGCGCGTCACTCTCACGGGCGGCCGTGAAGTACGCGCCCACCTGCAGGGGCACCCCCGTGCCGGCGAGACGATCCCGCGCCGCCTCCGGAATCCCCTCGGCGTACGCGGCCGGGACATCTATCCGGCGCATTCCCTCCGGACCGAAGTGCTGCACCGACGCATCCGGCGGCGGGGTGGACTCGGGCGACATCGGAACCCCTCACGACCTCTGACGACACATCGACGAACGGAATCGACCCTATCGGCCGAGCCTGTACGCCCGTCAGGCACGCCCCCGCCGACGGAGCGCCCCCGACGCCCCGGGCAACCACACCCCGTCGACCTAGCGGCCCCGACGACCCCGCAGGACACCCTCCACCGACCGAACGGCCCGACAGCCCGGGCGGGCACGCCCCCATCGACCGAACGGCCCCGACGACCCGACGGGCACACCCCCGTCAACCGAACGGCCCCGACGACCCGACGGGCACACCCCCGTCAACCGAACGGCCCCAACGACCCGGCAGGACACTCTCCACCGACCGAACGGCCCCGACGACCCAGCGGGCACACGCCCCGTCGACCGAGCGGCCCCGACGACCCGGCAGGCACGCCCCCGTTGACCGAACGGGCCCCGACGGCTCAGGCAACCACACCCCCGCCGACCGAACGGCCCCGACGACCCAGCGGGCACACCCCCATCAACCGAACGGCACCAACGCCCCGGCAGGCACACCTCCACCGACCGAACGGCCCCGACGACCCAGCGGGCACACCCCCGTCAACCGAACGGCCCGACGGCCCGGCAGGCACGCCCCCGTTGACCGAACGGGCCCCGACGGCTCAGGCAGCCACACCCCCGCCGACCGAACGGCCCCGACGACCCAGCGGGCACACCCCCATCAACCGAACGGCACCAACGCCCCGGCAGGCACACCTCCACCGACCGAACGGCCCCGACGACCCAGCGGGCACACCCCCGTCAACCGAACGGCCCGACGGCCCGGCAGGCACGCCCCCGTTGACCGAACGGGCCCCGACGGCTTAGGCAGCCACACCCCCGCCGACCGAACGGCCCCGACGACCCAGCGGGCACACCCCCATCAACCGAACGGCCCCGACGACCCGGCAGGACACTCTCCACCGACCGAACGGGCCCCGACGGCTCAGGCAGCCACACCCCCGCCGACCGAACGGCCCCGACGACCCAGCGGGCACACCCCCATCAACCGAACGGCACCAACGCCCCGGCAGGACACTCTCCACCGACCGAACGGCCCCGACGACCCGGCGGGCACACGCCCCGTCGACCGAGCGGCCCGACGGCCCGGCAGGCACGCCCCCGTTGACCGAACGGGCCCCGACGGCCCAGGCAGCCACACCCCCGCCGACCGAACGGCCCGACGACCCAGCGGGCACACCCCCGTCAACCGAACGGCCCCAACGACCCGGCAGGACACTCTCCGCCGGCCGAGCGGCCCCGACGACCCGGCGGGCCCTCTCGTCGACTGAGGGGTCCCAACGACTCGGGCAGCCGTGCCCCGCCGACCGAGCGGCCCGACAGCCCGGCAGCCACACCCCGTCGACCTAGCGGGCCCCAACAGCCCGGCAGGACACCCACCCCGCCGACCGAGCCGCCCAGACAACCCGACGGACACACCCCCGTCGCCCGCCGAACCGTCATCGCCGATCGCGCCCACCGGGCAGAACCCCGCATGGATCGCGCGGCGGAACCGCATCCGGATACAGCCCCGCGCCCGAGCCGGGGGGCGCGGCCCCCGTCAGACCGTCAACCCCCGCACCAGCAGATCCAGCAGCGCGCACACGAACAGCGCGATGCCGATGAAGCCGTTCACGCTGAAGAACGCCCGGTTCAGGCGGGTGAGGTCGTGGGGGCGGACGATGGAGTGTTCGTAGAGGAAGGCGCCGGCGACGACGAGGAGGCCGAACCAGAAGAAGGTGCCCGCGTCGGTCGCCACCGCGTACCAGACGAGGAGGGCCGTGGTCAGGGCGTGGCAGACGCGCGCGCCCCAGATCGCGGCGGGGATGCCGAAGCGGGCCGGGACCGACATGACGCCGATCTCGCGGTCGGTGTCGACGTCCTGGCAGGCGTAGATGAGGTCGAAGCCGCCGATCCAGATGCCGACGGCGAGACCGAGGATCACGGCGTCCCAGGACCAGGAACCGGTGATCGCCAGCCAGCCGCCTACCGGACCCATCGCCTGGGCGAGGCCCAGGATGGCCTGGGGGAAGTTCGTGAACCGCTTGCCGTAGGGATAGACCACCATCGGGATGACCGCGATGGGGGCGAGGGCCAGGCACAGGGGGTTCAGCAGGGCCGCCGAGCCGAGGAAGATCACCAGGGCGATCAGCGCGCCCGTCCAGGCGTGCTTCACCGACATCGCCCCGGTCACCAGCTCACGCTGGGCCGTCCGGGGGTTCCGCGCGTCGATCTCCCGGTCGATGATCCGGTTCACGGCCATCGCGAAGGTGCGCAGGCCGACCATGCAGATCGTCACCAGCAGCAGCCGGCCCCAGTGGATGTTCCGGTCCCACTGGAACATCGCGGTGAGGGCGGCGATGTAGGCGAAGGGCAGCGCGAACACCGAGTGCTCGATCATCACCAGGCGGAGAAAGGCCTTGGTGCGCCCCGGCTGCGGGATCGCGGCGGAAGCTGAACTCACAGGCCGTACTCCTTCCAGCGGCGGTCGACCTTCGCCGCCGTATCCGGGTCGGACAGCACCATGTCGGGCCAGCCGCCGTCACGCGTGTAGCCCTCCTCGGGCCACTTCTTCGTGGCGTCGATGCCCGCCTTGCCACCCCAGAACTGCTGGTAGGACGCGTGGTCGAGGTGATCGACGGGGCCTTCGACGACCGAGAGGTCACGGGCGTAGTCGGTGTTGCCGAGGGCCCGCCACGCGACCTCGTGCAGATCGTGGACGTCACAGTCGGCGTCGACGACCACGATCAGCTTGGTCAGGGACATCATGTGCGCCCCCCACACCGCGTGCATCACCTTCTGCGCGTGCTTGGGGTACTTCTTGTCGATCGAGAGGATCGCGCAGTTGTGGAAGCCGCCCGCCTCGGGCAGGTGGTAGTCCACGATGTCCGGGATGATGATCTTGAGGAGCGGGAGGAAGAACCGCTCCGTCGCACGGCCCAGCGGTCCGTCCTCCGTCGGGGGCCGGCCTACGACGATCGACTGAAGCAGCGGCCGCTTGCGCATCGTCACGCAGTCGATCTTCAGGGCGGGGAAGGGCTCCTGCGGGGTGTAGAAGCCGGTGTGGTCGCCGAAGGGCCCCTCGGGCAGCATCTCGCCCGGCTCCAGCCAGCCCTCGATGACGACCTCCGCCTGCGCCGGGACCTGGAGCGGGACCGTCTTGCAGTCGACCATCTCGATCCGCTTGCCCGCGATGAACCCGGCGAACAGGTACTCGTCGATGTCGCCGGGGAGCGGCGCGGTGGAGGCGTACGACACGGCCGGCGGGCAGCCGAAGGCGATCGCGACCGGGAGCTTCTCGCCCCGGCGGGCCGCCACCTGGTAGTGGTTGCGGCTGTCCTTGTGGATCTGCCAGTGCATGCCGATGGTGCGCTTGTCGTGGCGCTGGAGGCGGTAGAGGCCGAGGTTGCGGATGCCGCTCTCGGGGTCCTTGGTGTGGGTCAGGCCCAGGTTGAAGAAGGACCCGCCGTCCTGCGGCCAGGTGAACAGCGCGGGCAGCCGGTCGAGGTCGACGTCGTCACCGGTGAGGACGACCTCCTGCACCGGCGCGTCCCCGGACTTCACCTTCTTCGGCGGTACGTGCGTCATCGCCCCGAGCTTGCCGAAGGCCTCCCGCACGCCCACGAAGCCCTGCGGCAGCTCGGGCCGCAGCAGCCCGCCGATCTTCTCGCTGATCTCGCCGTACGACTTCAGGCCCAGCGCCTTCAGCAGCCGGCGGTCGGTCCCGAAGACGTTCATCGCGAGGGGCATCGCCGAGCCCTTCACGTTCTCGAAGAGCAGCGCCGGGCCGCCGGACTTCTGCACCCGGTCGACGATCTCCCCCACCTCCAGGTACGGATCCACCTCGGCCTTGATGCGCTTGAGGTCGCCCTCGCGTTCCAGCGCCCTGAGCAGGGAACGAAGATCGTCGTAAGCCATGGGGTCAAGTATCCCCGAGCGGCTACCCTGGCCCTGAACCGCCCACCGCTTTCGCTGAGAGGCCGCTCATGCTCCGGGTACTGATGTTCCTCGTGCCGCTGGCGCTGAGCGTGTACGCGTTCATCGACTGCATCAGCACCAAGGACGACGACATCCGCCACATGCCCAAGCCGCTGTGGGCGATCCTCGTGCTGCTGTTCCCGCTCGTCGGCTCGATCTCCTGGCTGATCGCCGGCAAGAAGCGCAGCCCGGCCGCGGACGGCTGGGGCGGCGTCCGGGCCTCGGGCGGCACCGGCGGCGCGGGCCGGACCGGCCGTGGCTCGTCCCGGCAGTGGGTCGCGCCCGACGACAACCCCGACTTCCTGAAGTCCCTGGGCGACGACGACAAGGGCCCGAAGAAGGACGGCACCAAGGACGGCACGAAGGACAGTACGAAGGACGACGAACCGAAGCGGGACGAGCCCTGACGTGGAGTTCCGCCTCCTCGTCACCTTCGAGAAGGTCGCCACCGTCCTGAGCTTCACCCGGGCCGCGGCCGAGCTGGCGTACGCGCAGTCCAGCGTGACCAGCCAGATACGCGCCCTGGAGTCCTCGCTCGGCACCGAGCTCTTCGACCGGCTCGGCAGCCGCATCCGGCTGACGGAGGCGGGCGAACGGCTGCTGCCCTACGCCCGGCAGATCATCGAGCTGACCGAGGAGGCGCGGGCGGCGGTCGTCGACGCCGAGGAGCCCGCCGGTTCGCTCACCGTCGGCACCATGGAGTCGCTGACCTCCTACCGGCTGCCGCCGCTCCTCGAACTCTTCCACCACCGCTACCCGAAGGTCCGCCTCTCCCTGCGCACCACGCTCGGCGACGAGACCCGGCAGGCGCTGCGGCAGGGGACGTACGACGTGGGCTTCCTGATGGAGCCGGAGACCGCGCACGCGGGTCTGGAGAGCCGGGTGCTCGCGCCTGAGCCGCTGGTACTGGTGGCCTCGCCCCGCCATGCGCTCGCCCAACACCTCGGTGGACTCAAGACCGAGGACCTCGCCGAGGTCCAGCTCGTCGGCACCGAGCCGGGCTGCCCGTACCGCGATCTCTTCGAGTCCGAGCTCGCCGAGCGCACCGGGGCGCCGCCGCCCTTCATGGAGTTCGGCACGATCGAGGCCACCAAGCGGGGTGTCGCCGGTGGCCTCGGTGTCGCGCTGCTGCCCCGGATGGCGGTCGGCGCGGAACTCGCGTCCGGCGCGCTGACCGAGCTGCCCTGGCAGCCGCCGTTCCAGCTGTACACGCAGGTGGCGTGGCGGACGGGGAAGCGCCTGCCTCTCCATCTGCGGCTCTTCATCGACGCGTCGGTCCGGCTGGTGCGGGAGCAGACGGGGCAGGCTGTGCCCCCGTCCTGACCACCCGGGGCGCCTTCGCCAGCGTCACCTTCAGGCTCGCCGTCACGATCAGCGGGACGCCCAGCGCCTGCACGAGCCCGATGTGGTGGCCGTAGACCAGCCAGTCCATGACCATCGCGACGGCCGGGTAGGTGAAGGCGAGGACGGCGATCTTCGCGGTGGGCAGCTGGGCGTAGGCGGCGTACATCAGGACGTACATCAGTCCGGTGTGGATGATCCCCAGGCCCACCAGCCACCCCCAGTCCGCGCCGGTGCCGCGCATCGCGCCGAAGTCGGCGAAGGGCAGCAGGAGCGGGATGCCGACGAGGACCTGGACCAGGGCGATCAGGTGCGGCCGTACCCCGCTGATCCTCTTGGTGACCACGGTGGACAGGCCGTAGAGCAGCGCGGCGAGGAGCGCCTGCCCGAGGCCGAGGACATACGTCCCTCCGCTCGCGAAGTCGCCGGGCGTGACCCCCGAGACGAGCACCAGCCCGGCGAAGGCGACGCCGATCCAGCCGGCCTTGGCCGCGGTGATCCGCTCGCGGAACAGCAGTGCCCCGAGCAGGACCACGTAGAAGGGCTGCGTGTGGTAGACCACCGTGGCCACGGAGATCGACGTGTTCTCGTACGACTGGAAGAGGAACACCCAGTTGAAGACGATGAACACGCCGCCGAGGACGGCGAGTCCGAGGGTGCGGGGCGTGAACCCGTGGTCGCGGAGCCAGCCGCGGGCCAGCACGTAGGCCCCCAGCGCCAGGGCGCCGAACAGGACACGGAAGAAGACGACGTTGAAGGGCGAGGCGCCCGACTCGACGACGAAGACGCCGAGGGTGCCGGAGAGCACCATCGCGGTCGTCAGCTGGGCCGTGCCCTTGTTCTCTGAGGTCATGCCCCGAAGGTAGGAGCGGGCGAAGTGCCTGGTCCACGCGCCAGTGGGGCGTCCCGCCGATGGGCCCATCGAGCACGCCGATGACCCCAGGTCGTACGCAGATGCGTGCAGGTTGTACGCCGTCGAGCCACCCGAAGCGGACAGTGCGCCCCTGGGCGCGGGCGGGTGCGGGCCGGACACTTGGCTCGCATGACGACTGCTCCCGCCGACTCCGCCGGCACGATCGCCCCCGAGTACGGCGACAAGGTCATCGCCGTGGAGACGGCGGGCTCGGAACCCATCCCCGACGCCGAACGGCACGGCAGTCCACGGCAGTTGCTGTGGACCTGGGCGTCCCCGAACATCGAGTTCGCGACGGTCTACATCGGCGTGATCTCGGTCCTCTTCTTCGGCCTGAGCTTCTGGCAGGCGACGGCGGCGCTGCTGCTGGGCACCGGGCTGGGGGCGCTCACCCACGGGATCCTGTCCCTGGACGGGCCGCGGTTCGGTGTCCCGCAGATGGCGATCGGCCGCTTCTCCTTCGGGTACCGGGGCAATGTGCTGCCCGCGGGTGTGAACGCGCTGGTCGCCGGTGTCGGCTGGTTCGCGGTGAACAGTGTGAGCGCGGCCTTCGCGCTGAACACGCTGACGGGCCTGCGTCCGCTGCCCTCGCTGCTGCTGGTGGTCGCGGCGGAGATCGTGATCGGCTTCATCGGCCACAACTTCGTCCACGCCTTCGAGAAGTACGCCTTCCCGGCGCTGGCGGTGATCTTCCTGCTCGCCGGGGTGTGGACCTTCAAGGAGGCCGACCTCGGCGGGTCGGGCGCGGGCGGCGGCATCGGCGGCTTCCTCCTGGCCTTCAGCGCGGCCTGGGGCTACGCGGCCGGCTGGAACCCGGGCGCCTCGGACTACTCCCGCTATCTCCCGCGTACGGCGAGCCGCCTCAGGACGGCCGTGTACCCGGCCGTCGGTCTGTTCGTCTCGATCGCGGTCGTCTCGGTGATCGGCGCGGCGTCGGCGACGATCGTCGCACCGCAGGACGCCACCCCCACCGCGGCCTTCACCGGCCACCTCCCCGGCTGGCTGAGCGATCTGGTCCTGCTGGCGATCATCCTGGGCGCGGTCTCCGCGAACGCCCTCAACGTCTACTCCTCGGCCATGTCCATCACCTCGCTGGGCCTGAAGCTCCCGCCGTGGCTCGGGCGCGGCGCGATCGTCGTCCTGTGCGGACTCGCCGGTACGGCGGCGGCGTGGGCCTCGCTCGCGGACGCGGGGCACGCCTACGAGGCGTTCCTGCTGGTGATCGCCTACTGGGTGGGGCCCTGGCTGGGGGTCGTCCTGGTGGAACGGTGGCTCCAGGCGCGCACGCCCGACACGGACCTGTCGGGACGGCTGAGCGACCACTCCTTCTCCAACCTGCCGGGTATCACCGCCCTGTTGGCGGGCATCGTGGTGTCCGTCCCGCTCTTCTCCAACCAGGAGAAATACGTCGGCTGGGTCCCGGACCGCTGGCCGTCCTTCGGTGACATCACCTGCCTGGTCGGCTTCGCGGTGAGCGCTGGGCTGTACGCGGCGCTGCGGGGGCGGCTCGGGTCACGGGCCTGACGCGGCGCTCTCAGGGTGCGCCACCGCCCGGCACGGCCCCTGGCGCACCCTGGAGTGTCACACCGGCACCCCCACCTCCAGGAACCTCCCCGTCCCGGACGCCTCCGCCGCGGCCACGTCCTCCGGCGTCCCCTCGGCGACGACCGCGCCGCCGCCCGCGCCGCCGGTGGGTCCGAGGTCGATCAGCCAGTCCGAGGCGCGGATGACGTCGAGGTTGTGCTCGATGGTCACCACGGAGTGGCCCGTGTCGACCAGGCGTTGGAGTACGGCGAGGAGGCGGGCGGTGTCGGCGGCGTGCAGGCCGGTGGTCGGCTCGTCGAGGAGGTAGAGGGTGCCGCCAGCGGCACGGCGGCCCAACTCCTTGGCCAGCTTCAGGCGTTGGGCCTCGCCGCCGGACAGGGTGGTGGCCGGCTGGCCGAGCGGGAGGTAGCCCAGGCCGACATCGGCCAGGCGCCGCAGCCGGGAGGCGACCGCGGGGACGTCCTTGAACACCGTCAGGGCCTCGTCGACCGTCGCCCGGAGCACCTCGCTGATGTCGTGGCCGTCATGGCGCACCGCCAGGATCTCGTCGCGGAAGCGGCGGCCCCGGCAGGCCGGGCAGCGCACCTCCACGGCCGGCAGGAAGTGCATGTGGACGCTCAGCACCCCGGCGCCCTCGCAGCGTTCGCACCGCCCGCCACCGGCGACGTTGAAGGAGAAGGCACCGGGCGTCAGCCGCCCGCCCGAGCGTGCCGCGAAGACCTCCCGGATCGGGGTGAAGACGTCCGCGTAGGTCGCCGCGTTCGAGCGGGGCAGCCTGCTGATCGGTTCCTGGTCGATCGTGACGACCTTGCCGACGTGCTCCCAGCCGTCGATCCCGTCGTGCTCGCCCGGCGAGTCCCCGGCCCCGTGGAAGCGCCTGCGCGCTGCCCGGTCCAGGACGTCCAACAGCAGCGTCGACTTGCCCGACCCGGAGGGGCCGGTCACCGAGACCAGCCGCCCGAGCGGGATCCGTACGGTGACGTCCCGGAGGTTGTGGGCCCGGGCGCCCCGGATCACCAGGGCCCGGTCGCCGGCCCCGCGCGCCCTCGACCGCGGTGCCGGGAGCCGCCCCGACAGATACGCGCCCGTCACCGACCCCTCGGTCGCGGCCACCTCTTCCGGGGTGCCCTGGGCGACGATCAGACCGCCGTCCCGGCCCGCGCCCGGACCGACGTCCACGACGTGGTCCGCGGTGCGCAGCACGTCCAGGTCGTGTTCGATGACGAGCACCGTGTTGCCCAGGTCGCGCAGCCGCCGCAGCACGTGGACCAGGCGGCCGGTGTCCGCCGGGTGCAGGCCGATGGTCGGTTCGTCCAGGACGTAGAGGACACCGGTGAGGCCCGAGCCCAGGAGGGCGGCCAGGCGCAGGCGCTGGGTCTCGCCCGCCGACAGGCTGGGCGTGGACTGGTCCAGGGTCAGGTAGCCGACACCGACGTCGACCAGGCGTCGCACCCGCTCCTCCAGGTCGGCGACGACCGGTTCGACGAGCGGCCACTCCTCGGCGCCGACGCGCCGCTCCAACCCGCCGACCCAGGCGGCGAGTTCGTCCAGCGGGAGCCGGGCCGCCCGGTCGATCGTCAGGCCGTGCACGGTGACCGCCCGGCTCTCCGGCCGCAGCCGGGTGCCCTCGCAGGCCCGGCACGCCTCCTTCACCAGTGCCTGCTTCTCGGTCCGTTCCCGGTACTCGGCGTCCTCGATCCGCTCGGCGTACCGCCGCATCAGGGCCGTCACGACGCCCTCGAAACGGCCGGCGGCCACGGTCGCGGGCGGCTCCACCGAGGGGAACCACCGCCGGAACTCGGGGCTTTCGACGCCGTAGAGGACCAAGTCCCGCTGTGCGTCGCCCAGTTCCTCGAAGGGTGTGTCGGGGTCGAGGGCGAGGCCGTAGTGGGCGGCGGCGGCCCGCAGGAGTTCGACGGTGCGTTCGGCGGCCCTCGGGTGCAGGCCGAGGATCGCGCCCCCGGAGACCGGGCGGCTGCCGTCGACCAGGCGTCCCACGTCCGCCCGGAACACCTCGCCGAGGCCGGTGCAGTCGGGGCACGCCCCGGCGGGCTTGTTGAAGGAGAAGGAGCCCATCGCGAGCGCGGGCAGCGGGGTCGCGCAGTGCGGGCAGGGAGTGCTCTCGCCGTCCGGGGCGGCGTCCACGTCCGCGTCCGCCTCCTCGTCGTCGTACGCGTAGGTGTGGGACGGCGGGACGCTCCCCCCGCACCCCTGGCACACCCGCACGCCGATCCGCGACCACAGCAGCCGCAGATAGGTGAACACCTCGGTGACCGTGCCGACCGTGGAGCGCGGGCTGCGGTTGGTGTGGTGCTGGTCGACGCTGATCGACGGGGAGAGGCCGGTGATCGAGTCCACCGAGGGCCGGCTGACGAAGGGCGTGACCATGCCCAGCGACTCCATGTACTGCCGTTGGCCCTCCTGGTGAAGGGTGTCGAGGGCGAGGGTGGACTTGCCGGAGCCGGAGAGACCGGTCAGGACCACCAGCTTGTTCCTGGGTATCGAGAGGGAGACGTTCCGGAGATTGTGCAGACGGGCGCCGTTGACTCGGATGCAGTCGTCCATGCCTTCAAGTTTTTCATTGAAGTTGCGAGTGGAGACTTTTCGCTACCCTGGGGCGATCATGGCTGCCGACGACCGTCTCCGCCCCGTCGACCTGGCCCGCCTGGCCGGGGTCTCCACCCAGCAGATCCGCAACTACGAGGAAGCGGGCGTCCTGCCCCCGGCCGAACGCACCGCATCCGGCTACCGCACCTTCCGCTACCTGCACCGACAGGCACTGCTGACCTACCGGACCCTCCTCAAGGGCTACGGCCACCCGACGGCGAACCGGATCATGCGGACCCTGCACTCCGGTGACGTCCCGGCCGCCCTCGCCCTCGTCGACGCCGCCCACGCAACCCTCAACTCCGAGCGCAACGCCCTGCGCGCCACTAGCGAGGCCGTCCAGGCACTCGCCGGTGCCGCCCCGCCCGAAGTGCCCCGCTCCGGCCTGCGCATCGGCGAGGTGGCCGCGCTGCTCGGCGTACGGCCGTCGGCCCTGCGCGTGTGGGAGGCGGCGGGGCTGCTGACGCCTCCCCGGGAGCGCGGGACGTCGTACCGGACATACGGGCCCGCGGACGTCCGCGACGCCCGCATCATCCTCACCCTGCGCCGCAGCCACTACCTCCTCGCCCAGATCCGCCCGGTCCTGGAAGAGCTGCGCAGGGAGGGCGGCAGCGAGGCCCTGGGCACGGCGATCGCGGCCCGCGCGGACGCCCTCGCCGCCCGGACGCGGGCGATGCTCGAAGGGGCGGGGGCGCTGTACGGGTACCTCGACGCGACCGACATGGGGTGACGACGTCGGCCCAGGCCCCAGGCATGGGTGGGGCGCCGGTGCCTCCCCCTCGGCACCGGCGCCCCACCGCGGACCGTCAGCCGCCGGAGCCGCTGTCGGTGGTCTCGCCGAGCCCGCCGGTCTCGCCGTTGTCTTCGTCCACGATGTCCGGCGTGGGCACGTCGGTCGGCACATCGGTGGGCGGCGGGTCGGTGCCGATGCCGCCGCTCGCCACGGTCAGCGTCACCTCGGAGCCGGCCGGCGCCTCGTTCCCCGGCTCCGGGCCCTGGTCGATGACCGTGCCGGGAAGGGCCGTATCGGTGATCTCCTCGGCCGTGGCGACCTGGAACCCCTGGCCCTCCAGAACCGCCCGCGCGTCGGTGAGGGGCTGACCTCGTACGTCCGGGACCGTCGTGGTCCCCTCCGCCGGGGAGTCGGAGGGCGAGACGGACTCCCCGCCCAGTTCCGGCACCTCTGGCAGCACCTCGTCGTCCGTGCCGTCGGAGCCCGCCTCGCGGGCCAGTCCGCTGTCCGGGTCCTCGACGTCGACAAGCTGGTAGACCTTGACGGGCTCGTCCTTGGGCTTGACCTTGGTCAGCTTGTCCGCGTCGTACGAGGGCCACTTCTTGTTGCGGCCGTCGAACTCCACGTCCGCCTTGTCGGTGTCGTGCTCGAACGAGGCCAGCGGGTTGCCGCAGCTGCACTGCACCGCCGGCTTGCCGAACTGGTCGACCAGGATGGCGATCCCCGCTTCGAGCAGCGCGTCGAACGCGTCCGCCTTCCCCTTCTTGAAGTCGTGGTTCTTGACCAGCGTGTCGGTGCGCAGCAGGACGGGCGTCAGCTTCTTCACGAAGCCCTCGATCTCGCCGACGCCGTCGAGCCCCTGGGCATCGGCCCACGCCTTGGCCTTGTCCCGGTTCCCCGGCTTCTCGAGAAAGTCGACCAGCCGGTCCTTGTCGCAGTGGCCGGCGTCCCGGGTCCCCCCGTACAGGCCCGGGTCGCCGCCACCGATCTCCCCCGCGACGTAGTCCATCGCCGCCCCGAGCACGATGTCGGTGCCGAGCCGCACGAAGAAGGGCGCGGCACTCATCACGCCACGCGCCACGGCCCGTACGGCGACTTTCTGGGCGGCCTTGTCGGCGGGGCACTTCGCCGCCAGCAGGGCGACGACGGCCAGGACGACCGTGAGCACGACCGCGGTGCGCCCTCTCCCCCGTATCCGTTTCATGATCTTCCTTCTGACTCCTCCCCCGTCACCGGTCGGCGAACGGTCCGGCCAGTGTGGGCGCCGGGCGGGGGCGGGCACATCGTGGCCGACACGGGATCGCGGGGCCCCTATATCCGTACGGGCACGGATGACGGAGCCCCTCGCCCGCGGTGACCATGGGCCCATGCCCCACACCGTGCTGATCGTCGACGACGACCCCGGATTCCGGGCCGCGGCACGGGCGTTGCTGGAGGCGGACGGGGACTTCGCGGCGACGGAGGCGGGTTCGGGGGCCGAGGCCGTCGCCGCGGTGGTGCGGTCGCGGCCCGATGCCGTACTGCTGGACATCGGGCTGCCGGACGGGGACGGGTTCGAGGACGGCTTCGCCGTCTGCCGGGCGCTGCACGGCGTGGCCCCGGCGACGGTGGTGGTCCTCTGCTCGGCGCGGGAGGCCGAGCTGTACGGGGAGCGGATCAGCCGTTCGCCGGCGGTGGGGTTCCTCGCGAAGGAGCGGTTGTCGGCGGCGGAGCTGACGCGGCTGCTCGCTCCCTGACCGGGAGTTCTAATCGTCGTCAGCGAGATACATCAGCACCGCCCGCACCCGGCGGTCGTACGCCTCCTTGGCCTCGGGCCGCAGGCCGAGCTTGTCGAAGACGGTGTTGACGTGGTCCTCCACCGTCCTTTTGCTGATCGACAGGCGTGCCGCGAGGGCCGAGTTGGACAGCCCGCGGGCCATGAGTTCGAGCACCTTCAGCTGCTGCCCGGTGAGGGCGGCCAGCCGGTCGCGGCGGCGCGGGGTGCGGTAGAGGGCGCGCTGGATCTCGCCGTCGATGGCGTACCGGCCGGCCCCGACCTCGTCCACCACCTCGGTGACGAAGTCCGCCCCGCTGACCCGGGACTTGAGCTGGTAGCCGATCCCTCCGGCGGCGGCCGGGGGCCCGGCCTCCAGCAGCCGGCGCAGATGGGTCAGCTCCATGTCCTTGGACAGCAGCAGAATGCCTACGGCGGGCTGGGCCGCGCGGATCTCCACCGCGGCCCGGAGACCTTCCACGGTGTGGGTGGGCGGCATCCTGATGTCCACGACGGCGAGGTCGGGCAGGGTGGCGGCGACGGCGTCCCGCAGCTCGCGCGCGTCCCCCGCCCGCGCGGTGATCTCGTGACCCTCGTCCTCCAGGATGGCCGCGAGTCCGCGCAGGTAGACCGGGTCGTCGTCGGCCAGCACGATACGCAGGACCCGGCGCCCGGGATCCGTCATACCGGCCCCCCTTTCGCGGGCAGCGTCACGGCGACGACCGTGCCCTCGCCGGGGCGGCTGCGGACGGTCAGGGTGCCGTCGTACGCCGAGACCCGGTGGCGCAGTCCCAGCAGTCCGGTGCCGCCCTCGGCCGGGTCCGCGCCGCCGACGCCGTCGTCGGTGACGCTCAGGTGCAGCAGGTCGCCGGAGTGGTGGAGGCCGACGCGGACGGTGCGGGCCTCGGCGTGCTTGAGCACGTTGCTGATGGCCTCCTTCACGACGTAGTACGCGGTGAGTTCGACCGGCTCGGGCAGCGGGGGCAGGCCCTCGGCGCGCAGATCCACGGGGAGCGGCAGATCGGCGGTGAGCGAGCGCAGCGCCGGTACCAGCCCGGCCTCGCTCAGCACCACCGGGTGGATTCCGCGGGCCGCCACCCGCAGTTCGGCATGGCCCTGCTCCAGGGTGGCGAGCGCCTCGTCCAGCATCCCGGCCAGGTCGGGGCCGCTCGCCGCGCGGTCCAACCTGCGGCGGGCGACGCGCAGTTGGAGCCCCAGGTTGATGAACCGCTGCTGGGCGCCGTCGTGCAGGGCGCGCTCCACCTCGCGCCGCTGCTCGTCGCCGGCCTCGATGACGCGGCGGCGGGAGGCGCGCAGTTCGGCGACCAGGGCCTGGTTGTCGAGTTCCAGCGCGGCGGCGGAGACGACCGCCTGAAGCACGTACCGGTCCTCCCTGAGCGCCGGATCGTGGACGAGGATCCCGACCCGGCGGCCGTCACGCTCCAGGACGCTCGTCCACTGTCCGGGCCGGGCGGTCAGGGGGCGGCCGTCGATGTCGACGTACCCGCCTCCGTCTCCATCCCCTTCTTTTTGCCCGTCATCGGCCGTGTCGGGGAAGCCCAGTTGGAGCGAGTCGTCGTCGAGGGTCCTGGCGAGTTCGTCGCGCAGTTCCCGGCGGGAGTCGAGCGGCAGCCTGCGCAGCAGTTCGGCCACGGCGGTCCGGCCCAGGCGGATCCGCCACACCCCGGCGAGGAAGGCGAGCGGCAGGCACAGCACCGACAGGTGCGTGACGGTGAGCAGCGGGGCGTGCGACCACTCCCGGCCGGCGCCGAGCGCCGCGTCGAGCCCGGAGGCGAGGCCGCCCACGAGACCGACGGCGAGCAGCGGGGAGAGTTCCCTGCGGTAGGGCCGGGAGGCCTGCGCCCAGCGCCACAGCAGTACGGCGACCACGGCCACGCTGACCACGAGCTGCACCGCGTCGGTCAGCCGCCGCAGCCCCGGCACGGGGTGCACGAGCAGCAGGTTCTCCGTCACCGAGGCGTGGAAGAACACGCCGACGGGCTGGAGGACGAAGGCCACCGTGCAGCCGACGGCCGCCAGCACCCGGTCGGCGACGGCGGCCACCGCGCCGTCGTCCTCGCGGGCGCGCGGTCGGCCGTAGGGGAAGACCAGGAGCAGTGGGATCAGGAAGCCGGTGGACGCCGAGCGCAGGAACAGGCCGATCGTGTGCACCAAGGGGTCGGTGGAGATCTGGAGGTCCTCCGCGAACCAGCCGATGCCCACCAGCAGCATCAGCAGCCCGACCACGTTGCCTGGCCGACGCAGCCGTGCCAGCAGCCCGGCGCCGAGGTACAGCCCGCCGACCGCTCCGGAGAAGAGCGTCGAGGTCGAGTCGGGATGCCGGTCGGGCGCGGTGACGACCAGCACGAGGGCGCCGAACGCCCCACCGGCCACGGCCAGGACGACGGCGGTACGACGCGGGGACGGGCTGCCTGCTCGACTGCGTCGGCCCGGGTCGGCGACCGGTAACCGGACAGCAGAGGCGGACGGCACGGCGACCCGGCCCGCACTGACCGGCTCCCCTCGGACGGTGTCCCCCATGACCGCCTCCCCCTCCCCCGGACAGGGCCGTCCACGAGCGCGGGACGCCCCGACGCGCGGCGTCCACGAGTTACGGGACGCCCGACGTGCGACTCCGCACCGCACCCGCGCCTTCACGGTACGCGATCGCCCGACCCCGGTACGCGGGCCTGTGGAAAACTCCCCCGGGAGGGTGTGACCGTACGTGCGCGAGGGGCCCCGAGCGGTCTGCGACCGGTCGTCCGACGCGCTCAGGCCACCGGCCGCAGACCGCCCGCGACGGCCGGGCCCGTCCCCCGCACCACCCGGTGCGCGCAGGCCGCCGCCAGCAGTTCGCCCAGCAGGTCCGGGTCGTCGATCTCCAGGCCGAGCAGGGACTCGATGCGTTCCAGGCGCTGGTAGAGGGACTGCCGACCGATGTGCAGGAGCGCGGCCGTGCGGGTCGGGGAGCAGCCGTTGCGCAGGTGCACCTCCAGGGTGCGGACGAGATCGCTCGGGTGCGCCGCCTCCCAGGCCAGCAACGGCCCCAACGCGTGCTGGACCAGCCCGGCCAACCGCTCCCGGTTCGCGTCGACCCCGCCCCGCGTCAACTCCCGCTCCAGCGCGAGCGCCCGCGACGACGTCACCAACGGCCCTCCCGCTACGGCCGGTTCGGCCGCCGGCACGGTCAACGCCAGCTCCAGGGTCGCCCGCGCCGCCCGCAGGGTGTCACTCCACCGCAGCCAGCCGGACCCGGCGGCCACGGCATGCCCCACGGCGACGGTGACGCCGGGCGCGGCGATGTCCCGGAAGACCTCCTGGACGGCGCGGACGGGGTCGCCGGGGCGGTGGTGGTCGGCGCCGGGACGGGCATCGGTCCCGTCCCCCCGGGCCCCGGTCCCGGTCCCGGCCTTGGTGAGCCCGCCCGCTCTCTCACGCACACCACTCCCCCTCCCCGGCAGCGACAGCAGCCCCAGGACGTCCCCCGGGAACGCGGCGCGCAGCACCCCCGCTCCGCCGAGCAGGCGGGCCGCGCGGTCGATCGTGCCGGGGTCCCGTGTGCCGGGATCGGGTGTGCCGTGGAGGGAGACGGCGATGAGGCGGGCGTCCGGGCCGGGGTGGAAGCCGGCGAGGGCGGCGCGGGCCTCCACCTCGGGCTGGTTCAGGGCGGCGCGGTCGGCGAGGTCGGCCAGGAGCGCGGCCGCGTGCTCGTCGCGGGAACCCCATGGCCGTATGCCCGACGGACCTGACGGACCCGACCGCCCTGTCAGTCCCGCCAGTCCCGCCAGCCCCCGGGCCACGATCGCCCGGTTCGCCGCCTCCGTGATCCGTACGAAGGGCACGACCCGGTGCAGCGACAGCAGCGGCAGGTTCAGCCGCCGCGCCTCGTCGGTCACCTCGGCGGGCATGCTCGGCAGGGAACGCCCGACCTCCACGGCCAGCCCTGCGGCGCCCCGGGCGGCCAGCTCGCGCACATACCGGCGGCGGACCTGCTCGTCGGCGTCGGTCAGCCCGAACCCGTTGGTGAGCAGCAGTTCCCCGCCGTCCAGGAAGTTGGCGCCCTCGTACACCTCACTGGAGTGGACCCAGCGCACCGGGCGGTCCAGGGCCCCCTCCCCGGCCAGCAGTTCGGGCTCGGCGGCGCGCACGGGATCGAGGGCGAGGACTTCGCGGAGGGTGAGTGCGGGCACGAGGACCTCCCAGGGCGCTGACACTTCGTCCGGGTGCGGATGGCCGGGAGAGTACTTTCCGCACGTTGCCCTCGTGTTTCGCCCACAGGAGAGTGAGGACATGGACCGACAGGACCCGCTGGACCGTCCGAATCCACTGGACCGCCCGGAACCGCTGGACTCTCCTGAGCCGCTGAACCGTCCGGAGCCGCTGGATCACGCGACGGCCCGTACATGGCTCGCCACCGCCGTCGCCGAGGCCCGCGCCGGGCTCGCCGAGGGCGGCATCCCCATCGGCGCCGCGCTGTACGGAGCCGACGGCACGCTCCTGGGCCGCGGCCACAACCGCCGCGTCCAGGACGGCGACCCCTCGACGCACGCGGAGACGGCCGCGTTCCGCGCGGCGGGACGGCAGCGGTCGTATCGCGGTACGACGATGGTGACCACGCTCTCCCCGTGCTGGTACTGCTCCGGTCTGGTCCGCCAGTTCGGCATCTCCCGGGTGGTGATCGGCGAGGCGGCCACCTTCCACGGCGGCCACGACTGGCTGGCGGAACACGGCGTGGAGATCGTGGTCCTGGACGACCCGGAGTGCGTCGCGCTGATGCGCGACTTCATCAAGAACCATCCGACTCTGTGGAACGAGGACATCGGTGAGTGAGCCCCGCATCCCCACGATCGACCTGCGCCCCTGGACGGAGGGCGGTCCCGAGGCGCGTGCCGCCATCGCCCGTACCGTCGACGGGGCCCTGCAGACCGCCGGATTCCTGCTGGTCACCGGGCACGGCGTGGACCCCGCGCTGCGCGCGGCCATCCGGGAGGCGGCCCGGACCTTCTTCCGGATGCCCGTCGAGGTCAAGCAGCCGTACACCGCGAAGGTCGGCGGTCGCGGCTGGCTCGGTCCGGGCGCCGAGGCGAACGGCTATTCGGAAGGCACCGAGACCCCGCCGGACCTCAAGGAGTCCCTGACCTTCGCGACCCACGACCCCTTCGACGACCCGGTCGTCGACGCCGAGTGGTACGCGCCCAACGTCTGGCCTGCCGAGGTCCCCGAGCTGCGGGCGCTCTGCGAGGAGTACCTGGACCGGATGGCCGAGCTGGAGAAGCAGCTGCTCTCCCTGCTCGGCGAGGCACTCGGCCTCGAACCCGACTTCTTCTCACGGCACATGGACCATCCGACGTACGGCTTCAACATCAACTGGTACCCGGGCACGGAGATCGTCGGCGAGCCCCGGCCCGGCCAGTTCCGCATCGGCCCGCACACCGACTTCGGCACGGTCACGATCCTCGACCGCCAGGCCGGCAAGGGCGGACTCCAGGTCTACACCGACGCCGGCGGCTGGGAGGACGCCCCCTACGACCCCGACGCCTTCACCATCAACATCGGCGACCTCATGGCCCGCTGGACCGGCGACCGCTGGCGCTCCGGCCGCCACCGCGTCCTGCCCCCGCCCGCCGACACCCCCGCCGAGGAACTCATGTCCCTCGTCTACTTCGGCGAATGCACCCCGGGCACGATCGTCGAGTCGGTACCGGCCCCGGTCGGCCGCGTGGCGTACGAGCCGGTGGACTCCCACGCGTACCTCCGAGCGAAGCTGGACTCGATCACGGTCGGCTGAGCAGCACCTCGATCAGCCGCTCGAAACGCTCCCGCCACCGTCGTTCGCTCTCCTCCTCGCCCCGGGACTCATGGGTGAAGCGGAGGATGGACGCCTCGTCACCGTCGCGTTCGAGGTGGAAGCGGAGGCGGCCGGCCCGCTCCAGCGTGTACTCGGCGATCCGCTCGACGTCCCAGGCGGTGACGCGGCCCGTACCCAGGCCGTCGAGGGTGATCGTGCCGCCGAGGCGGGGTTCGAGGGTGCCGGCCGGGGTGAACCAGGCGGCCAGGCCCTGCGCCGTGGCCAGCGCGGGCCAGGCCGCCTCCATGGAGGTCGGGAGGCGCACCAGGAAGTGCAGGACGCGCATGGTCCCATGCGTCTCACTGGCGCCCTGTTCGACGGAACCGCTCATGACACCAGCGTGACCCGTGACCGGGTCTCGCGCACGTGGTCCGAAGGGTGACAAAGGCCGGTTCCCGTGACGTGGGTCAGGGGAACCGGCCTTTACCGTACGGCGGTCGGTGCGTGGTGGTCAGACGCCGGCGTACGAGTGCTTGCCGGAGACGAAGATGTTGACGCCGTAGTAGTTGAACAGCCAGCAGCCGAAGGCGATCAGGGCGAGGTAGGCGGCCTTGCGGCCCTTCCAGCCGGCGGTGGCTCGGGCGTGGAGGTAGCCGGCGTAGGCGACCCAGGTGATGAAGGACCAGGTCTCCTTGGGGTCCCAGCCCCAGTAGCGGCCCCAGGCGTCGCCCGCCCAGATCGCGCCCGCGATGATCGTGAACGTCCACAGCGGGAAGACGGCCGCGTTGACGCGGTAGGCGAACTTGTCGAGGGAGGCCGACGCGGGCAGGCGGTCCAGGACCGAGTTCGCGAAGCGGCCGGGGGTGCCGCCGGTCGCGAGCTTGTTCTCGTAGCTGTCCTTGAAGAGGTACAGGATCGTGGCGACCGCGCCGACGTAGAACACCGCGCCGCAGAAGATCGCGGTGGAGACGTGGATGTACAGCCAGTACGAGTGAAGGGCGGGAACCAACTGGTCGCTGGCGGTGTACAAGACAGTGACGGCGAGACCGAGATCGAGGAGGACCGTGGTGATCAGGAACAGCCCGAGCCAGCGCACGTTCTTCTTCAGGGCGAGCAGCGAGAGGTACACGCCGACGGCCACCGTGGAGAAGGTGATGTTGAACTCGTACATGTTGCCCCATGGCGCCCGCTCCACCGAGGCCGCGCGGGCGATCACGCCCGCCAGCTCGACCAGGAAGGCGAGCACGGTGAGCGAGATGGCGATACGCCCGTAGAGGTCGCCCTGCTCGTCCCCGCCGTGCGCCCCCGGTCCGTCGGGCACGTCCCGCGACCCGGCCGCGGACCGCACCACGACCTGCGGCCGCTCCAGTACGGCCGTGCTGCCGCCCTTCGTCACGGTCACGGCGGGCGCCTTCGCCTTGGCCTTCGCCTCGGCGGTGAGCGCGGCGGCCGTGCGGCCGACCTTGCTGCGGCTGCCGAAGAGCCATTCGGCGATGTACGCGAAGAAGGCCAGGGTGTAGACGGCCATCGCGGAGTAGATCAGCGTGTTGCTGAGGTTGGCGAGGCTTTCGTTGGTGGCTGCGGCGAGATTCGTCGCGCCGGCGAGATCGGTTACGGCGGCGAGAGTCACTTCTCTGGCCTTTCGGCAGGTACGACTGGGGGGTGGGGGTGGGTATGGGGGTCGGTGTGCTCAGGGCCGAGCTTCTCGGTACCGGGTTCCTCGGCGTCGGGCGCTTCGGGCGCTCCGGGCGCCAGGTCGTACAGGATCCCCGCGAGATCACCGAGCTCCTCGGGCACCTTCGCGGACTCGCTGCGGCCGAGGCCGGCCATCTCCACGACCGTGACACCGTCGGCGCCCTTCACCGCGCGCACCCACACGCGGCGGCGCTGGATGAACAGGGAGGCGGCGAGGCCGAAGATCGCGGCGAGGGCGCCGGCGAGGGCCCAGGTGCTGCCGGGCTGCTGGGTGACCTGGAAGTTCGCCCACTCCTTGGTGCCCTCGTAGCTGATCGTGCCGGCGCCGTTCGGGAGCTTCATGGACTCGCCGGGCCTCAGGTTCTCCCGCACGTCCTTGCCCTGGGCGTCCTTGAACTGCTTCATGTGCGTCTTGTTCAGCTGGTAGACGCTCTGCGGGATGCCCGAGTCGACGCCGAGATCGCCGTAGTACGGCGTCAGGTTGAGCACCGGGTTCAGCAGGGCCGGGAAGGTCGAGGCGGTCTCGCTGCCCTTGGTGTAGGTGGGCAGGAAGAAGGCGGAGACACCGAGCTGCTCGCGGACGCCCTGGGCGTTCTTGTAGCCGTCGAGGACCTTGACGACGCCGGTGGAGGTGACGTTGGAGTCGAGCGGCAGCATGGGCACGGCGTCGTCGTAGACGACCTTGCCCTTGCCGTCGCGGATCTTGATGACGGGGGCGTAGCCGTGGGCGGTGAGGTAGACCTTCGAGTCGCCGATCTCCAGCGGCTCGTTGACCTTGATGACCGACTTCTTGTCCTTGCCGTAGGCGCCGACGCTGTAGTCCACCGTGGCCTGGTAGACGCGCGGGGTGCCCTTGTTGGGGCCGCTGGTCTCATAGGTGCCGTAGAAGTCGTCCAGGGTGAAGCTGAACGGCACCAGGTCGTCGTTGCTGAAGAGGTTGCCGGACTTGAAGTCGTCGTACTGGGTGAGGGTGTTGGAGAAGCCGTCGCCCTCCAGGATCAGCTTGTTGCCCTCGGACTTGAACAGCTGGCCCCAGGCGAAGGCGATGAGCATCACGATCAGCGCGATGTGGAAGGCGAGGTTGCCGACCTCGCGCAGATAGCCCTTCTCGGCGGCGATCGCGTCACCCGCGACGTGGGCGCGGAACCGGCGCTTCTTCAGGAGGGTGAGCGCGGCCTCGCGTACGTCCTCGGGCTCGGCCTCGGTCCGCCAGGTCGTGTAGGCGGGCAGCCGGGTCAGCCGCTTGGGCGCGCCCGGCGGGCGGCTGCGCAGCTGGCCGACGAACTGCCAGGTGCGGGGCACGATGCAGCCGATGAGGGAGACGAACAGCAGGATGTAGACCGCGGAGAACCACACCGAGCTGTAGACGTGGAAGAGGCCGAGCTTGTCGTAGACGTCCCCGAGGGTGGGGTGAGCCGTACGGAAGTCGGCGACCTTCGTCTCGTCGGTGCCGGTCTGCGGGATCAGCGAGCCGGGAATCGCGCCGAGCGCCAGCAGCAGCAGGAGCAGCAGGGCGACCCGCATGGAGGTGAGCTGCCGCCAGAACCAGCGGGCCCAGCCGATCACGCCCAGGGCGGGCAGGTTGGGCGCGTCCTCCTTGGGCGCGGTGGACAGCTGGGATCCGGCGGCGCCGAGGTCCTGGTCGTCCGCGGCGTTCGGCGTCGCGTCGGTCGTCGTCTTGCTCATCGATCAGATCCCCACGGTGAAGCCGGCGGACCAGCCCTGCATCTCGGAGACGATGCTGTCCCACGCGCCGGTGAGCAGCAGCACACCGGTCACGATCATCATGGTGCCGCCCAGGCGCATCACCCAGACGTAGTGCCGCTTGACCCAGCCGAAGGCGCCGAGCGCCTTGCGGAAGGCCACGGCGGCGAGCACGAACGGTACGCCGAGTCCCAGGCAGTACGCGACCGTCAGTACGGCCCCGCGTCCGGCGCTCGCCTCGTTGAAGGACAGCGCCTGCACGGAGGCGAGGGTGGGGCCGATGCAGGGCACCCAGCCGATGCCGAAGAGGGCACCGAGGACGGGGGCGCCGACCAGGCCGGTGGCGGGCTTCTTGTGGAAGCGGAACTCCCTCTGGGTGAGCCAGGGCATCAAGCCCATGAAGAAGACGCCCATGAGGATCATGAGCCCGCCGAGCACCTTGGTCAGGACGCTCTTCTCCTCCTGGAGCGTCTGGCCGAAGTAGCCGAACAGGGCACCGCCGGAGACGAACACGACGGTGAAGCCGAGCACGAACAGCGAGGCCCCGGCGACCATCCGCCCGCGGCGGGCGTCGGCGAGGTCGGTGCCGGTGACGCCGGTGACGTAGGAGAGATAGCCGGGGACAAGCGGCAGGACGCAGGGCGAGAAGAAGGAGACGAGTCCGCCGAGCATGGCGATGGGAAGGGCCAGTATCAGAGCGCCGTTGAGGACCGTCGTGTTGGTGCCGGTCTCCGCGGCGAGCGTCAGGAGCGCGCTCACGTCACTTCTCCGCGAGGACGGGCTTGAGCATGCCGAGGAGGTCCTCCTCGGCGAGGGGCTGGAGCGCCCGTGCCGCGATCTTCCCGTCCCGGTCGAAGACCAGGGTGGAGGGGATCAGCTGCGGGTTGAGCGTGCCCTTCTTGAAGCGGAGCATCAGCTTGCCCGTGGGGTCGTACAGGCTCGGGTAGGTGATGCCGTAGTCCTTCTCGAAGGCGATCGCGACGCCGGTGGAGGTGTCCCGGGTGTTGATGCCGACGAACTGGACGCCCTTGCCGTCGTACTCCTTGGAGACCTTGGCGAAGTACTTGGCCTCGGCGCGGCACGGGCTGCACCAGGAGCCCCAGACGTTGACGACGACGACCTGACCCTTGTAGTCGGCGACGTTGAGCTGCTTGCCGTCGATGGTCTTGCCGGAGAGGTCGGGGGCGGCGGTGCGCTTGCCGGCGGGGACGGTGTCGATGCCGTTGTTGCCGGTCACGAAGTTGGTGTCGCCACCTCCGCCCGACGTGCCGCCGGAACTGCAGGCGGACAGAGTCAGCGCGGCGGCCGCGGCCGTGGCGGTGAGAAGGACGGCACGGCTGCGGGTTCTGGTGCTGGTGCGACTACGGCTGGCGGCACTCATGTGAAAAGTTTCGCATGCCCGTTCTGAGGATCTTGCGCACCCCCCTTGTGGGTGGAAACCCGCATTTCAGGCGGCGTTCGAGGGGGTCTCCGAGGGGGTGGGAGCGGCCTCCTTCAGGAGCTCCTTCCAGCCCCCGACCGGCGCCTGCCCGACATCGAGTGTCCGCAGCTCGGCGAGCACCTCCGGCTTCTGTACGTCCATCCAGTCGACGAACTGCCGGAAGGAGACCAGGCGGACGTCCGCGCCCTTGTCCTTCTCCCGCGCGATGTACTTGAACGCCCGCTCGACGGCGTCCATGTAGATGCCGCCGTTCCAGCGCTCGAAGTGGTTGCCGACGAAGAAGGGGGCGCGGTTTGTCTCGTACGCCCGCTTGAATCCCTGTATGTAGGCTCCGGCGGACTGCTCGCGCCAGGCCGGGTAGTTGTGGGCGGGCGCGTTGGTCGAGTTGATCGACTGGTTGGCGAGCATGTTGTAGTCCATCGAGAGGACCTCGAAGCCGCGGCCGGGGAAAGGTATCTGCTGCAACGGCAGGTCCCAGATCCCCTGCCGCTTGACCGGCCACACCTGACGGCCGCCGGGCGAGGAGGCGTCGTAGCGCCAGCCGAGCTGCTTGGCGGTGGGCAGCAGGTTGTCCTGGCCGAGCAGACAGGGAGTACGGCCGCCGATCAGCTCCTTGTCGTAGTCGAAGGGCAGCGCGGGCAGGTCGCTCCAGCCGGTGTTGGTGCGCCACTCCTTGACGAAGGACTTGGCCTGGTCGATCTCGCTGCGCCACTGCGCGGGCGTCCAGTTGCCGACGGTGCCGTTGCCGGAGCAGAAGTGGCCGTTGAAGTGGGTGCCTATCTCGTGCCCTTCGAGCCAGGCGCGGCGGACGTTGGTGAGCGTGGCCCTGACGTGCTCGTCGGTGAGGTAGCCGATGTCGGAGGCGCCGACGGGGTTGTTCGGCGGGTTGTAGAGGCGCTTCTTCGACTCGGGCAGCAGATACAGCCCGGAGAGGAAGAAGGTCATGCTCGCGCCGTGCTCCTTGGCGAGGTCCAGGAAGCGCGGGAAGAGTCCGTTGCCGACCTCGCCGGCACCGTCCCAGGAGAAGATCACGAACTGCGGCGGCTCCTGGCCGGGCTCCAGCGGCTCGGGCTTGGCGGGCTGGTGGGGCTGCCTGCCGGTGAAGGCGGTGGAGCCGTCACCGATGGGGCGCGCGGTCGGCTTCGGGCTGCTCTTTCCCTTGTTCCCGGAACCCCCGGCATGGCTCGACCCCTCTGAAGGGGTGGAACCGGCGCACCCCGCCAGCCCTACGGCGGCCGCGGCGCCCGCGCCGAGTCCGAGCATTCCCCTGCGGGAGAGAGTGCGCATGGCATCCCCGTTCGTCACGTTCTGTGGTGGTCACCCAGTCAGAGGACGTGACGAACAGGGAGGTTCCGCTCATACTTCCGGATTCCGTAACAGAAGCCGACACAGGGGGCTTACGCCCCGAAGGCCTTGCCCTTGCCCTTGACCGGCTTGGCGCCGGCGAGGAGGTGGGCGGGGACGAGGTCGCGGGCCGGCTCGGTGTAGCCGACGGAGACGATCTTGTCGCCCTGGTAGGTGAAGGTCGTCAGGGAGGCGAGCGTGCACTGCCGCTTGCGCGGGTCGTGCCACAGCCGCCGCTTCTCGACGTAACTCCGGACGATCCAGATCGGCAGCTGGTGGCTGACGAGCACGGCCTCGTGCCCGCGCGCCCGCTCCTTCGCCGCGTCCAGCGCGCCCATCATGCGGACGACCTGGTCGAGGTACGGCTCACCCCACGACGGCTTGAACGGGTTGACCAGGTGCTTCCAGTTCTCCGGCCGGCGCAGCGCCCCGTCGCCGACGCCGAAGGTCTTGCCCTGGAAGACGTTGTCGGCCTCGATGAGCCGCTCGTCGGTGGCGAGGTCCAGGCCGTGCGCCTTGGCGATCGGGGTGGCCGTCTCCTGCGCCCGCTCCAGCGGAGAGGCGACGACATACGTGACGTCGCGGGAGGCCAGGTGCTCGGCGACCCGGTCGGCCATCTGCCGGCCCAGCTCGGACAGGTGGTAGCCGCCGAGACGGCCGTAGAGGATGCCGTAGGGGTTGGCGACCTCGCCGTGCCGCATGACGTGGACGACGGTGATGTCCTTCTTGCCGCCGCTCTTGTCGCTCTTCTTGGCGTCTTTCTTGGCGCCTTTCTTGCCGCTGTTCTTGTCGGTGTTCTTGTCGGTGTTCTTGTCGGTGATGTCGCTCATGCCGCCGTGGCCTCCGCAGCCGCTCGGGCCGCCGCCGGAAGGGCGTCGGCGATCCGCTGAACCGCCTGCTCGTCGTGGGCCGTGGACACGAACCACGACTCGAAGGACGACGGCGGCAGGTAGACACCGTTCGCCAGCAGGGAGTGGAAGAAGGCGGTGAAGCGGAAGGACTCCTGCGCCTTGGCGTCCTCGTAGTTCCGCACGGGCCGGTCCGTGAAGAAGACGGAGAACATGTTGGAGGCGTTCTGCACGGTGTGCGCCACGCCCTCCTTCGTCAGCGCCTCCGAGACCAGTGCCTGGAGCCGCGTGGAGACGGCGTTGACCTTGGCGTACGCCGCTTCGTCGAGCAGCCGCAGCTGGGCGAGGCCGGCGGCGGTGGCGACCGGGTTCCCGGAGAGGGTGCCGGCCTGGTAGACGGGCCCGGCGGGCGCGAGGTGCGCCATGACGTCCGCCCTGCCTCCGAAGGCCGCGGCGGGGAAGCCGCCGCCCATCACCTTGCCGAAGGTCATCAGGTCGGGCTCGACCCCGTCGATGCCGTACCACCCGGCGCGGCTGGTGCGGAAGCCGGTCATGACCTCGTCGGAGATGTAGAGGGCGCCGTTCTGCGCGCAGGCGTCCTTCAATCCCTGGTTGAAGCCGGGCAGCGGCGGCACGACGCCCATGTTTCCGGGGGAGGCCTCGGTGATCACGCAGGCGATCTCGTCGGGATGCGCCTGGAAGGCGGCGCGCACGGCGTCGAGGTCGTTGTACGGCAGCACGATGGTGTCGCCGGCCTGGGCACCGGTGACGCCGGGGGTGTCGGGCAGCGCGAAGGTGGCCACTCCACTGCCCGCGGCGGCGAGCAGCGAGTCCACGTGGCCGTGGTAGCAGCCGGCGAACTTGACCACCTTGGTGCGCCGGGTGAAGCCGCGGGCCAGCCGGATGGCGGACATCGTCGCCTCGGTGCCGCTGGAGACCAGTCGCACCTGGTCCAGCGGCCCGATCCGGCTCACCATCTCCTCGGCGAGCGCGACCTCGCCCTCACCGGGCGTACCGAAGGAGGTGCCGCGGGAGACGGCGTCCTGGACGGCGGCGATCACGTCCGGGTGCGAGTGCCCGAGGATCATGGGGCCCCAGGAGCAGACCAGGTCGACGTACTCGCGCCCGTCGGCGTCCGTGAGATACGGGCCGCGGCCCGACACCATGAACCGGGGCGTCCCGCCCACGGCGCGGAAGGCGCGGACCGGGGAGTTCACACCGCCGGGCGTGACGACGGACGCTCGGTCGAACAGGGCCTGCGAGACAGGCGCATCGTATGAATAGGGCAGTTCGCTCATGTCCTGCGACTTCTCCGACCTTCTCCGGCTTCTGGCGTCTTCTCGGTCTTCCCGGACTTGATTGCCGGTGACTACCTCAGGGTAGGACAGGGGGCGTCCGTGGCAGCGGGGCAGTGGCGGTCGGGGCGGCGGTCAGGTGGTGACCGGGCGGGGTCACGCGAGGGCTGGGCGAGGTCACGCGAGGGGCCGGGCGGGTGGCCGAAACACACACTCACCGCTGACCGGAAATCGGCCCGCTGCTGACCGAACGGACAGTGCGAACCGTCACGTGCGGCCTGCGTCCCTTCGCGATCTGCGAAACTGGGGGCCGATTCACACAGCTCACGGGCAGGATGGTCGGGAGCGGCCTGTTCAGAGGCTGCGAAGATCCTGCGGACAGGTGTTTCAACGCACGTTTCGGCGGGCGGCCGTGGGGGAGGTCACTGACACGATGATCGGGTTGCGCGGCGGGGGCCGCGCGTCCTAGAAAAGCAGTCGGGTGGAGATATGCATCGCGGTGGCGGACTGGGCGAGGGGACTGACGACCTGGGTCCTCGACGTGCCCGGCGGGGAAGGCACCGACGCGACGCGGAGGAATCGAACGAAGCACGTCAGGGACACGTAGTACCGGGTGGGCCGGGTGTGCCGGGTGAGGAGTCCGAGCGGGTCGACCGACGGGTCGAGCAGCTCCGGGCGGGGAGCAGGAATGGTGGTCGGGTGGGGGTGACGTACAAGTACTTCGGCGCGCCGGACGGCGCGACCGCGGCCCGCGTCCCGATCTCGATGCGCCCCGAGGAACTCGGCGGCGACGAGCTCGGCATGAACGGCATGTTCACCAAGATCAAGCCGGAGACCATGGCCGCCATGGTCCTCACCGGCATAGAAGGCGTCCCCCTCCACAAGGTCCCGCCCCTCGAACTCGTCGTCCTCCACCCCGACTACGCCGTCGTCAAACTCCCCATGACCGTCGTCGACCCCCTGCGCGGGATAGGCGAGGAAGCGGTCGGCGCGGCGGCCTTCATCTGGTCGACTGTCCCGGACCGGGGCGGCCCGCGAGACGCGTTCAACGTGTACCAACTGCTGCACGAGTGGCAGGACTTCAGCCACCGCCTGCACGAGGCGGGGCATCAGCCGTACTGTCTGGTCTGGCCGTGACCTGAGGTTTCGTTGGGTGCGGGCGGGGCTTTCGGGTCCCGCCTTTGTCATGTGCCGGGAGGTGCCGTCCGTCGGCCGGGGTGGGGAACAACGCCACCTCCGGTCCGCGTCCTCGGCCGGTCCGCTCCTGACCAAGAAGCTCGGCTTGCCGCCCTGGGCTACTGCGCCTGGGGTCTTCGCCCGGGAGCCGCGGGGAGTCCGCGTGAGGTGTCGTGTCCCTCGGGCCGGAGACCGAGCCGATCATGGACTGTCCGGCGGGCGGCTGTGATGTGCCTGCCGACTGGTGGGTGCTACCCCGCCGTGTGGCTGGAGCTGCCGCTCGTCGGGCCGCGGGGGCTCTGCATGGGCTTTAGGGTCGAGGCGGCATGGGCCGGACGGCATGGACGAAGGTGAGGCGGAGCGCGTGATCCGGGTAGTGGTGGTGGACGACGAGGCACTGGTCCGCTCGGGCTTCGAACTCATTCTGGGCGCCTCGGGGGACATCGAGGTCGTCGCGACCGCGAGCGGCGGCGAGGCCGTCGAGACCGTCCGCCGGGAGCAGCCCGACGTGGTGCTGCTGGACATCCGGATGCCGGACGTCGACGGGCTCACCGTCCTGCGCGAGCTGCGGACGATGCCGGACGCTCCGGTGGTGGCGATGCTGACGACGTTCGACGCCGACGAGTACATCCTGACCGCGCTGCACTGCGGTGCGGCCGGATTCCTGCTCAAGGACACCGAACCGGACCAGCTCGCCCACCTGGTGCGCACCCTGGCCGCGGGCGGCGTGGTGCTCTCCCCCAAGGCCTCGCGGACCCTGCTGCACAGTCACCCCGGCACCGAGAAGGCGGTCGACGAGGAGGCCGCCCGGATCCGCCTGCTCACCGCACGTGAGCGTGACGTGCTCGTTCTGGTGGCAGAGGGCCTGTCGAACGCCGACATCGGGGCGCGCATCCACCTGGGTGCCGGCACGGTCAAGGATCACGTCAGCGCGATCCTCACGAAACTTCGGGTGACGAGCCGGGTGCAGGCCGCGCTGCTGGCGCAGCGGGCCGGACTGCTCGACGAGCACCCGCGGTCGAAGACCGCGCGATGAATCGCGCCCGCGCGCTGTGGGAGCGGGTGCCCGCGCCGGTCGTCGACCTCGTCCTGGTGGTGGCAGCGGCCGTGGACGTGTGGCTGAACCTGTGGGACGACACGCGCGTCGGTGTCGCGCTGGCCACGCTCGGCTGCGTCGCGCTGGCCTTCCGGCGCCGATTTCCGCTCGGCGTGTTCCTGCTCACCCTGCCCGTCGCGCTGACGCAGCCCGTCGCCGTCGCTCCGCTCGCGGCGCTGTTCACGCTGGCCGGGCGTTCCCGCAATCGCCGGCTCCTCGCGGTGTGTGTCGCCCTGATCGCCGTCGCGAACAGCACTCCGTGGCCCCTGGCCGGCCTCACCGAGGTCGGCCGGACCATGACGCTGGTCACCTTCGTGTACAGCCTGGCGACCGCCGCCGCACCGGTCCTCATCGCACAACTCCTCCAGGCGCATCGGGACTTGGCTCGGCGGCTCGTCGAGATCGAGGAGGCCAGGGAACACGAGCGGGCGCTGCACGCCCAGGCCGTGCTCGCCCGCGAACGCGCCCAACTGGCCCGCGAGATGCACGACGTGGTCTCCCACCAGGTCAGTCTGATCGCCGTACGGGCCGGGGCCCTGCAAGTCGCCGCCAAGGACGCGGACGCCAAGGAGGCTGCCCGCACGATCCGTTCGCTGAGCGTGACCACGCTCGACGAACTGCGCACCATGGTCACGCTGCTGCGTGCCTCCGGCGGCCGTGCCACCGAGCTGACGCCTCAGCCCACCCTGGCCGACCTGCGCAAACTGGTGGAATCAAGCGGCACTCACGTGGAGTTGTCGGGTGAGCTGCCGCCCGCCGTGGGCACACCGGCCCAACGGGCCCTCTACCGTACGGTCCAGGAGGCGTTGACCAACGTCCGCAAGCACGCCCCCGGCGCCACCGCTCGCGTCGAGCTGTGGCAGGACGGCGACGGCATCGGAGTGACCGTCACCAACACCCCTCCCACCCGCCCCTCGCTCCCCCTCCCCGGTTCGCAGCAGGGCCTGGTCGGTCTGCGCGAACGAGCCGAGCTCCTGCACGGCACCCTGGACGCGGGCCCGACCACGGAGGGCGGCTACCGGGTACGGCTGCGGATTCCCCTCGGCGCGGACTGACCGACCCTGCATGCTGTTCCGCCGGCCTGCGTTCGGTCTGCGTTCGGTCTGCATTGGTCTGCTTCGGTCCGCATCGGCTTGCTTCGGTCCGCATCGGCTTGCGTCGGTCCGCATCGGTTTGCCTCGGCTCGCGAGGCCCGCTCGTGGTCCGCGGTCGGCGAGGGAAGGGCTGGACGCGCCGGTCGGGGCCGTGCCCGCCGGTCGGCAGGGCGGTACCCGCCGGTCGGCGGGGGTGCCACCGAAGTCTGCCGGATGGTCCGCCCCTGGCATCCACGCGAGGTTCTTCGTATGACAAAGTCGCAGCCGCTGCGGGAGACGCCAGCTCCGCAGGAGAACTCGCCTCCACCGCCCCGCACCTCCCCCGAGTCCGCCGCGCCGGCCTCACCCGGCCCCTTGATGGGACGCCTCGTCGGGGTGGACCTGGCCCGCGCGCTGGCGGTGTTCGGCATGTACGTCGTGCACATCGGCCCCCCGCTGTCGGCCACGAGCGGCGTCGCCAGCTGGATCCGGTACATGTCGGACGGTCACTCGTCGGTCCTGTTCGCCACCCTCGCCGGGTTCTCCCTGATGCTGCTCGCCGGCCGCCGCGAGCCCAGGACCGGCCTGGCCGGCCGGCAGGCGAAGGCCCGCATCGCGATCCGCGCCGTGGTCCTGCTGGCGCTGGGCACCGTGATGGCGGTGGAGTACGGGGGAGTGATCATCCTCGGCTTCTACGGTGTCTACTTCCTGCTCGCCCTGCCCCTGGTCCGCCTGCGGGCCAAGACCATCGCGATCATCGCGGCCGCGTTCGCCCTGGTCACACCTCAGCTGGCGTTCGCCCTGACCTCGCTGCTGACCCCGTCGGTCCAGCAGAGCATCAACGCCTACGACCCGCTCCGCCACCTCAGCGAGGTAGGCGTGCTCGATCTGCTGCTCACCGGCTTCTACCCGGCGCTCACCTGGATGTCGTTCGTGATCGCGGGCATGGCGCTGGGCCGCCTCGACCTGTCCTGCGGCACTGTCCAGAAGCGCCTGACCGCCTTCGGTGCCGCCCTCACGGCGGCCGCGTACGGCATGTCCCTGCTGCTGGCCGGCCCCGGCGCGTTGCGGAGCACCGCCGAAGGCGGGTCGTCGTCCGGCGGCTCCGGGTCGGCGTCCTTCGGCAGCATGCCGTCGTCCGGCGGCTCCGGGTCGATGCCGCTCGACGGCGGGTCGTTCCCCGATATGCCGGCGTCGTCGCTCCTGGCGGCCGGGCCGCACAGCGGCACCACGTTCGACATCATCGGCAGCCTTGGAGTCGCGATCCTCGTGATCGTGGGCGCGACCGTGCTGATGGACCGTCTGCCCCGACTGCGCCGCCTGGCGAAACCGGTCATCGCTGTGGGCACCATGTCCTTGACCGCCTACGTCGGCCACTTCGTCGCACAGTCCGTGTTCTCCACGCCTGCCGGGACCGGCACCCAGCAGTCCTGGACCCCGCTGATCATGTACGTCCTCGGGGCGATCCTGTTCGCCACCATCTGGTCCCGTTTCTTCCGGCGAGGCCCCCTGGAGTACCTGCTCAACCTGGCCACCAAGCCGGTGAAACACATCCGCTGAGACCCGGCCGGGACGGGCGCCCTGCGACCGGCTCTCAGCCCCGCCGGTCTTCGGATCCGCCCTCGCGTCCGCCGCCACGCCCGCCCTGAGGCGCCGGCGGCGGGGCGGTCGTCCCCCGTGGGATCAGGTGTGTGGGCAGGACGATGTGCCGGCCGCGGTCCGCCTCGGGGTCGTTGAGGAGTTCCAGGGCGAGTTCGGCCGCGGCGCGGCCCATGTCCGAGGGGGACTGGGCCACGGTGGACAGGTCGAGCCATTCGGCCATCAGCTGGTCGTCGAAGCCGAGGACGGAGATCCGTTCGGGTACCTCGACCTGCACCGCGCGCAGGGTCGAGATGACGGAGGCGGCCAGTTCGTCCTGCTCCGCGAAGACCGCCGTGGGCGGTTCGCGCAGGCTCAGCAGGCGGCCGATCGCCTGCGTGGTGCCGCGCTTGTCGCGGGGCGGGGTGGTGACGACCAGGTCGTCGTCCAGCGGGATGCCCGCCTCGGCGAGTGCCTGCCGGTAGCCGAGGAGGCGCTCGCGTGAGCTGAAGCTGAAGCCGCGGGCGTTGGTGGTGTGCGCGAAGGCGATCCGGCGGTGGCCGAGGTTGATCGGATGACGGGTGGCCCCGCAGGCGCCGGCCACGTCGTCGACGTAGACGCTGGGACGGCCCTCGACGTGCTGGCTGATGTAGACGACCGGCATGGCGAGGTCGTCGAGCCGCGCGGTCTCCTCCTCGGTGAGGTCGAAGCAGAAGACCAGCAGCGCGTCGGCGTTGCGCCGGGCCGGCAGGCGCTCGAAGAACGCGGCCCGCTCGGCCAGATGAGGGACCACATACACGGTGAGTTCCATGCCGGCGCCGCGCAGCAGCGGGCCCAGGCTGGACAGTGCCGATCCCATGAACCACGAGTCGAGCGTGGGCATGAGCACAGCCATGACGCCGGTCCGGCCGGTGACCAGGCTCGACGCCTGCCGTGAGACCGCGAAGTTCAGCTCGCGAGCGGCCTTCTCGACCCGGGCGCGGACCTCCGGTGAGACCGATGTCGGGCCGCGCACGGTGGCGGGGGGCCTCCCCGCGCCTGGGCCCGCAGCCTGCTGCCGGGCACACCCCCAGTTCCGCCCGTCCGCGCACGAGCGGGAGAGCCAGGTTTCTGCCTGGGAAAGAACCTGCCCCCTCACACCCGTGCGGACGCTCCCTGTCGGGATCGACAGCTTCAATGTTGTGCACTTTCTTGACGACAGTGCGCGTAGCGCCTAACTTCGCGGTGTCCTTCCCCCGGTCAAGGGAGACCGCGATGCCCCCGTCCCCCGTCGCATCAGAACGCACCCGCTCGGAACAGAACCGCCAACTCCGCCGAGTCGCCCTCTCCGGTCTGCTCGGCACCGCCGTCGAGTTCTACGACTTCCTCGTCTACGGCACGGTCGCCGCGCTCGTCTTCGGCGAGCTGTTCTTCCCGGGCGCCGATCCCGCCGTGGGCACGATCGCCGCGTTCGGCACCTTCGCCGCCGGGTATGTGGCCCGTCCGCTCGGCGGGATCCTGTTCGGGCACTTCGGCGACCGGCTCGGCCGCAAGTCGATGCTGCTGCTCACCATGGGCCTGATGGGCGCGGCGAGCTTCCTCGTCGGGCTGCTGCCCACGTACGACGCGATCGGCGTGTGGGCGCCGGTCCTGCTGATCACCCTGCGGGTCGTGCAGGGCCTCGCCATCGGCGGGGAGTGGGGCGGCGCCACACTGATGGTCGTCGAACACGCCGGAGAGCGGCGCCGCGGCCTGTGGTCCAGCTTCACGCAGATGGGGGCCCCGCTCGGCTCCCTGCTCTCCACGGCCGTCGTCGCGCTCGTCGTCACGCTCCCCGAGGACGAGTTCGCGGCCTGGGGCTGGCGGGTGCCGTTCCTGCTGAGCGTGGTGCTGCTCGGCGTCGGCCTGTTCGTCCGCCTCAAGGTGGTGGAGAGCCCGCTCTTCGCCGAGGTCAAGCAGGACCGCGCCGAGTCCCGGCTGCCGATCCTCGACGTACTACGCCGCCCGCGCCCGCTGGTGCTGGCCTGCTGCGTCGGCATCGGCGCCTTCACCGCGCAGTCGCTGCTGACGAGTTACCTGATCTCGTACGCCACCGGCATCGGCTACGCCCGCCCCCAGGTGCTGACCGCGCTCACGGTCTCCGCCGCCGTCGCCCTCGTCGTCCTGCCCTGCGCCTCCGCGCTCTCCGACCGGATCGGCCGCCGCCCGGTCGTCCTGGCCGGCGCGATCGCCTCGGCCGCTCTCGCCTTCCCGGTGATGGCGCTGGTCGACTCGAAGTCGCCGGGGCTGCTGATCGTCGCCGTCGTCCTCGGCCACGGCATCGCCCAGTCCACGATGTACGGCCCGCTGGGCGCCCTGCTCAGCGAGATGTTCGGCACCAAGGTCCGCTACACCGGCGCCTCCCTCGGCTACCAGGGCGCCACCCTCGTCGGCGCCGGCTTCTCCCCGATGATCGCCGGCAGCCTCGTCGCCGGGAGCGGCACCGGTACGCCCGTGGCCCTGCTGCTGTGCGGCGGCGCGGCCGTCACCGCGCTGACCGTCCTGTTCGTACGCGAGACCAGCAGGGCGTCCCTCACCGAAGCGGACACCGACCCCGACACCGCAGGAAACTCCAACGCCCCCCACACCGAGGAGATCTCAGCATGACGACCGGCACCCGAACCCGCACCGCACGTCGTACGGCCTGCGCCGCCGCGCTCCTGCTCGCCCTCACCGCCGTGCCCACCTCGGCCGTCGCGGCCCCGGCGGACCCGGTCCACGTCGAGGGCCGGCTCCCCTCCGGTGCCACGTACGCGATGGACGTCCCCGCGTCCTGGAACGGCACCGTGCTCCTCTTCAGCCACGGCTACAACCCCGGCCCGGCCAACCCCGCCGCGAACGGCCCGGACGAGGCCACGAAGTCCCTTCTCCTGAAGCAGGGTTACGCCCTCATCGGTTCCTCCTACGCCACCACCGGCTGGGCCGTGACGGAGGCCGTCCCCGACCAGCTCGCCACCCTCTCCGCCTTCACCGACCGCTTCGGCGCGGCCTCCCGCACCATCGCCTGGGGACGGTCGTACGGCGGACTCGTCACGACCGCGATCGCCGAGCGGCACCCGGAGCGCATCGACGGGTCGATCTCCCTGTGCGGTCTGGTCCACGGCGGGGTCGCCAACTGGAACAACACCCTCGACCCGGTCTTCGCGCTCAAGACGCTCCTCGCGCCCGGCGCCACCATCCCGCTGGTGAACCTCCCGGACCAGAAGACCGCAGCCGACGCGGCGAACACCCTGACGGCCGCGGTCGACTCGGCGCAGTCGACACCGGCCGGACGGGCCCGGATCGCCCTGGCCGCCGCGCTGCACAACATCCCGGGCTGGAACGATCCGGCGCAGCCGCGGCCCGCCCCGACGGACTGGGACGCGCAGCAGGCGAACCAGTACACGGCCGTGAAGGGCCTGGTGAAGTTCCCCGCCTTCAGCTGGCGGCAGGAGGCCGAGACCCGCGCGGGCGGCAACATGTCCTGGAACACGGGTGTCGACCACGCGCGGCTGCTGGGCCGGTCCGCCGTCCGCGAGGAGGTCACCGCGCTGTACAAGAAGGCCGGCCTCTCGCTGAAGGGCGACCTCGCCGCCCTGAACCGCGCGCCCCGGATCGACGCCGACCCGTCCGCGGTGCGGTGGATGAGCGCCACGAGCTCCTTCACGGGCCGGCTGACCAAGCCCCAGCTCTCCGTCCACACCACCGGCGACGCCCTGGTCCCCGTCCAGACGGAGAGCGCCCTGAAGCGGGCGGTCACGGCGGCCGGCCGGACCTCCCTGCTGCGTCAGGCGTACGTCGAGAACGCCGGCCACTGCACCTTCAGCCCCGCCGAGCAGCTGGCCGCCGTGCACACGCTGGAGGAGCGGCTCACCGCCGGCCGGTGGGTCGGCACCGACCCCGGTTCCCTCAACTCACGGGCCACGGCGGCCGACCCCACGACCCCCACCCGTTATGTGTCGTACCGGCCGGCCCCGTACCCGCGCCCGTACGACCTCGCCCACCCCGCCGACGGCAGGTGATGCCCGTACGACCGCCCGCCGCGCCCGGGGCGGGCGGTCGTACGCTGTCCCCCGTGGAGGACGACGACATCCTGGACACCTCGGACAACGACGACGCCGTGGACGGTGACGCCCCGGACGGCGGCCCCGCGCCACGCCCGCAGTCGCTCATGCTCGCCTTCTTCGGCAACCACGTCCTGGACCAGGGCGAGGTGTGCGTGTACTCGGGCAGCATCATCGACGTGCTCGGCCGGGTCGGGGTGGGGGAACAGGCCGTACGCTCCACCCTCACCCGCATGGTCAACCGCGGGCTGCTCCGGCGGCAGCGCGAGGGCCGCAAGATGTTCTTCGGCCTGACCCCGCAGGCCGTGCGGGTCCTGGAGGACGGCCGCACCCGCATCTGGACCCAGGGTGCCGTCAACGACGACTGGGACGGCTTCTGGACCCTCCTCGGCTTCTCCCTCCCCGACTCCTGGAAACGCCAGCGCCACGACCTGCGCTCCCGCCTGACCTGGTCCGGGTTCGGCGCGCTGTACAGCGGGCTGTGGATCGCGCCGGGCCACGTCGACGTCTCCGCCGTGGTCGAGGAACTGGGCCTCACCGCCCACGTGAAGATCTTCCACGCCCGCGCCGCCGAGGTGACCGACATCGAGCAGATGATCCGCGACACCTGGGACCTGGAGTCCATCGCCGCCCGCTACGTCACCTTCGACAAACGCTGGACCGCCCACCTCGGCACCGCCCCCACCGACGACCCCATCGGCACCCGCCTCCGCCTCGTCAGCGAATGGCTCTGGACCATCCGCACCGACCCCCGCCTCCCCGCCCGCCACCTCCCCCCGGCCTGGCCCGCCCGTCCCGCCCAGGAAACCTTCCACCACGTCGCCGAACTGACCACGTCCCCGGCCGGCTCAATGGCCCGGGACCTGCTGGAGACGGTGCGGTTGCGGTAGGGGTGCTCGTGCAGCAGGAAGCGGACGCCCTCACACCCCGCCCACGGGCGCGCGGGTCGGCAGGGACGGGGAGGTGTAGTCGCCTCTGCCGTAGAGGAGGGGGTTGCGGGGGTAGACCGCGCTGCCCTCGATCCGGCCCACGACGATGCGGTGGTCGCCGGCGGGCTGGACCTGGACCACCTGGCACTCGGCGTAGGCGAGGGCGACGTCGGTGAGGATCGGCGCCCCGCCGGCGACATCCGACGGCCGCCAGCGCACGTGGTCGAACTTGTCCGGGTCCTTGCCGGCGAAGACGCGCGAGGCCGTCTCCCCGGTGCCGGAGAGGAGGTTCACCACGAAGGAGCGGCTGGAGAGGATCGCGGGCAGCGTCTGGGAGGTCTCGTCCACGCAGACCAGCAGGAGCGGCGGGGTGGCGGAGACCGCGCAGGTGGCGGTGCAGGTGAATCCGCGCGGCTGCCCGTCCGCGTCGGCCGCGGTGACGATCGCGACCTGTGCCGGGAAGGAGCCGAAGAGCTCGCGGAACTGCGGTGGGGTCACGGTCACAGCAGCTCCCGTTCGATCTCGCGCAGCAGCTTGTAGCTGTTCTCGATCTCGACCGGGTCCCGGTGGACCAGGAACACCACCCCCGGTGAGGAGTTGAGGTCGACCGTCGGCCGGGTCATGGTCCCCTCCGGCTTGCGGAAGCGGATGCTCTGGAACGCCGGGAGCTGTTCCAGGGCCTTCTCCAGGGCGCGCGCGGGCAGCGGCAGCTCGCGGTGGGCGAGGAGGTTGACGCAGCGGGCGGACTCGTGGCGCTCGTAGCGCCGGGGCCGGCCGCGCAGCCGTACCGCGTCCGGGGAGTGGCAGTCGAGGGTCAGGGTGACCTGGTCGGCGCCGGTGCAGCGGTGCAGGGCGGGCGGGTTGGCGAGGCCGGACAGCCGGGCACCGGTCTCCAGGAGGCGGGGGCCGTCGGCGGTGAGGATGAGCTCGGTGTGCGCCGGACCCTCGGTGACCGCGAGACCGTCGAGGACCTCACCGACGTAGGAGAGGATGCCGTCCAGCTCCGGGGCGTCCGGGGCGAGCAGGTCTTCGTAGTCGTAGACGAGCCGCTTGCCGGAGGTGACCCGCTTGCGGCTGATCCAGGCGTCGGTGAACCAGTGCCCGCCGTCCCGGCTGACGCTGTTGACGACGTACTCGTCCCCGGCGAGGTGCTCCTGGATCAGCACCTCCTCGTTGGCGCTGAGCATCAGGTTGGTCTTGCCGATGCCCGCCCGGAACGCGGCCGCGACCTCCTCCTCGGTGTCGCAGGTGTACACGTCCTCGGAGCCCGCGCTGTCGAGCGGCTTGACGACCACCCGGTCCAGGCCGGAGGCCCGCCACCAGTCGAGGAGTGCGGCGAGGTCGGATCCGCGCTGCTGGCGCGAGGTCGGTACGCCGGCCGCCGCGAGCACCTCCATCATGCGGAACTTGTCGCGTCGGGCCGTCGACAGCGCCGGGTCGTTGCCGCGCAGACCGAGCCGGCTCGCGAGTTCGTCGGCGACCTCGATGCCGAACTCGCTGGCCGCGATGACGGCCCGCGGCCGAAGGGCACGCAGATGCCGTACGACGTCCTCGGCGTGGCCGGGGTAGGTGAGGTCCTCCGCGAAGACCTCGGCGGGCAGGCTCGCGGCGAAGGTCTCCGGCAGTGCGGCGCGGGAGCGGACGTGGACGATCCGGTGGTCGGCCGCGGCCATGCGGGCCAGCATCGCGCCCGTCGTGAGCGCGTCCACCAGGACAAGGGTCGGACGGGCGCTCATCGAGGCTCCACCGCCGCGAGCCGCCGCCTCGGGCGCAGGCCCGTCCAGTCCCGCTCGATCCGGGCGAGGCACTCCTCGCGGGTGCCGGGCTCCGAGGCGGTACGCCAGCCCGGGGGCACCGGCCGCCCGTGCCACCACAGGGAGTGGTGGCCCTCGTCGTTGACGACCACGACGAAACGCTCGACCAGATCCTCGGCTTCCGCGCCTGCTGTCGTCATGTCGCTGTTCCCCCTGTCATTCAGAGCTCGGTGTTCAGACCAGGACCGGGCCGTTGTCCGCCCGGTGGGGGCGGCTGAGGCGGTTGTCCAGGTGGACGAAGATGCGGTGCAGCCAGCGGTCCCGGCCGTCGTAGCGGGGGACGAAGTCGGTACGGCCGTGCACGACCAGGCGGTTGTCGAGGAAGACCAGCTCACCGGGGGCCAGCACCAGCGACTCGGAGGTGGCGAGCATGGTGTCGCGCAGCCGGGTCAGGGCGTGGCCGGCCTCCTCGTCGAGCGCCGAGGTGGCGTTGAAGTCGACGCGGAGGTCGGGGTCCTCGGAGCTGCCGCCCAGCACCGGGTGCGGCTCGGTGCGCTCGGCGGAGCGGAAGGAGGGCGGCGCCTCGGTCACGAAGCGGGGCGCTTCCAGGATCTTGCGGTCCGCCTCGTCGATCCGGCCGAGGACGCGGCGGACCGAGCAGACCTGGGTGCCGGCCGTGCCCTCGTGGTCGGAGCGCAGGCACAACAGGCCGACGTAGTGCGGGCGGTGGGGGTGGAAGGCGTTCTCGATGTGGAACTCCAGCGGTACGGAACCGCCGTTGCTCTGCGAACGGGCCAGCGAGGGGACCGGCACCACGTTCTGCACGAGCGCCCCGAACTTCTCGTCCCGGTAGGCGATGACCTCGCCGAGCTGCTGCCCGACCAGCATCGCCACGGCGGCCGGGACGGTGGCGGCCCGCTCCACCGAGTCCGGCACGCTCGGGGTCTCCGGCAGCAGGTCGCCGTCGACGGGGAGACCCGCCAGGCACAGCAGGCCGTCGGAGCCCGCGTCGCTGCGGTACTGGCGGATCCGTTCGAGCAGGCGCAGGGGCAGCCGGCAGCTGAGCCGCCGCGCCTCGGCGACCCAGGCCTCCTCGTCGACCAGGCCGGAAGCGACCCGGCGCAGTTCCTCGGCCAGGGCACGCACCTCGGCGCACTCGTCGACGGTGAGGTCGAGACGGAACGGGATGGCGGTATCGACTGATATGTCAGCGATGGACACGGTTTTCGCCTCTCGTGTGTTCGGCACGGGCTGGAAGCAGACACCTGGGGCGGCCGGGACAGCCGGAGCAACCGGGGGCGACCGGGGCAACCGGCTGTGGGACGGCCGTGCGGGTCAGAGCAGGCTCTGCAGCGCGCGCGTGTCGACCTTTCCGTTGGTCGTCAGCGGCACCTGGTCGATGGCGACGAAGTGCGCGGGGATCATGTAGCCGGGCAGGACGGCCGCGAGGTGGTCCCGCAGCTCGGCGGGCTCCGCGCGCTGTCCGTCCGCGGGGATCACATAGGCGGCCAGCGAGCGGGAACGGGTGGTTCCCACGGCGATGACGACGGCCTCGGCCACGCTCGCGTGGTCCCTCAACCGGGCCTGGATCTCGCCCAGTTCGACCCGGTAGCCGCGGATCTTGACCTGGTGGTCGACGCGGCCGAGGAACTCCAGCGAGCCGTCGGCCCGCCACCGGGCCCGGTCGCCGGTGCGGTACAGGCGGGCGCCGGGGGCGCCGAACGGGTCGGGCAGGAACCGCTCCGCCGTCAGCGCCGGGCGGTCCAGATAGCCGCGGGCCACGCCCGCCCCGCCGATGAAGACCTCACCGGGGACGCCGACGGGCACGGGCTCCAGCCGGTCGGTCAGCACGTACATCGTGGTGTTCGGGATCGGTGCCCCGAGCGGGATCAGCTCCGTCGCGGGCGGCTCGGCGAGCGTCTCGCCGGAGTTGCCCACGGTGATCTCGGTCGGCCCGTACTCGGTGGCCACGGCCGTTCCCCCGGGTCCGGCGAACTCGATCCAGCGGCGCGCCAGTTCACTGGTGAACGCGTCCCCGGCCGCGATGACGAGCCCGGCGAGACCGTGGATCTCCTCGGGGGTCAGGTCGTAGCTCAGCAGGTCGAGATGGCCCGGCGTCATCTTGATGAAGCTGTACGGCGCTCCCGCCGCGAGCTGGTCCCCGAGGTCGGCGGTGTCCAGCGGATCGGACAGCAGGTGCACGGGCTGCCCGGTCAGCAGCGGCGCGAACAGGCTCGGCATCCCCAGGTCGAACGAGATCGACGAGAACACCGGCGCCCCGCCGGTACCCCGCGCCGCGTACGCCTCCGCCGTCCACAGCAGGTAGTTCGCCAGCCCCGCGTGCTCCACCATCACCCCCTTGGGGTTGCCGGTGGAACCCGAGGTGTAGATGACGTACGCGAGAGACCGGGGGTCCGCGGGCGGCGTGCCGAGCGGCTCCGGCGAGCACGCGTCGATGACCTCGCGGTCGCGGTCGAGGAGGACGAGGGCGAGGTCGAGGTCGGTCGGCGGGCTGTCGTCCCCGGCCGACGGGACAACCGTTTCTGCGGCGCGCCGGCCACCGGCGCTCACGACGGAAGCTGCGGTGTCCTCAGCGGGAGCGGTGTCCTCGACGGTGAGCGGCCGCAGGGCCGCCACATGGGCGGTCTCGCTGACCACCAGCTCGCAGCCCGCCGCGGTGATCATGTGCCGCAGGCGGTCGGCCGGCAGGGACGGGTCCAGCGGGAGATACCCCGCGCCGGACTTCCACACGCCGAGCAGGGCGGGCAGCAGGTCGGGGGTGCGGCGCAGGCAGACGCCGACCAGGGTGTCGGGACGAGCGCCCAGGGCGGTCAGCCGACGGGCGATCCGGTTGGCGCGTGCGTCCAGTTCGCGGTACGACAACTCGGTGCCGGCGACCCGCACGGCCGGCGCGTCCGGCGTCCGTGCGGCCTGCGCCTCGATCAGCGCACCGACGGTGAGCACGCCACGGTCCGCGGTCGCGCCGACGCTCCACTTCCCGAGCAGCGACTCCCGGTCACCGGGGGCCAGTCGGGCGGCCTGCGCGTCCCCGTCGGGGTCGGCGGCCATCGCCTCCAGCACCTCGCGGTACATCGCGCGGAGGCTCTCCGGATACGGCGGGGTGATGGCGGCGGCGGGCATGGTCAGGGTCAACCGCGTGTCGTCCACGGCGACTTCGAGACCGTAGGCGACGTCCGCGGCGCGCGTGGCGGCGTCGGTGACGAACAACACGCGCTCGCCGTAGGCGACCTCGTGGGCGGAATCAGAACCGGACTCGGACTCGGAACCGGACTCGGACTCGGAACCGGACTCGGACTCGGACTCGGAACCGGGCTTGGGCTCGACGGACCCGGACCCGGCTTCGACCCCGGCCCCGGAAACCCCCGCGCCCGCGCCCACACCGGTATCCACACCCGCGCCCCGCACCGCCTTGGCCACCCGCAGCACCAGCTCCTGCCAGGTCGCCGCGGTCCGCAGGACAGGCAGCCGCCGGACTCCGGTGCCGAGGTCCACCTCGGTGTGGCGGTCGTCCGCCTCGCCCAGCATGCTCAGCACCTTGACGTGGGCGGCGAGCAGCACAATCACCGGCTCGGTGCCGCAGATACCGGCGAGCGCGCTCAGCCCGCCGACGAGATCCCCGTACTCGACCCGCTCGACGTACGCGGCAGACGCGTCCCGCGCCCCCTCACCCTCACCCGGCGCCGCGCGCCAGGCCGTGGGCAGTCCGAACTCGGCGGTTCCGGCGCCCACTCCCCCGTTGGCCGAACTCATGGCGATACTCCCTCCTCACGGGAGGCGAACACGTTGTACACGCTGGTCCCCCGGTACTCCTCCGGCTGCTCGACCACGGTCGTCATCCCGCGCGCGGCGAACAGCTCGGTGACCTCGGCCAGTTCGCCGTTGTCGTCCTCGACCTCGACGGCCGCCTGGGCGATCCGGGGCCACAGCGAGTCGCCGATGCCCTTGAGGACCTTCACCTCGAAGCCCTCGACGTCGATCTTCAGGAAGTCGATGCGGTCGATGCCGAGCTCCGCCGCCACCGTCTCCAGCCGGTCGATGCGGCAGGACACCCGCTCCACCGCCTCGAAGCGGCCCTCGATGAGTTCGTCGGCCTCTTCGAGCACCAGCTCCCGGCGCTCCTGGTCGAGAGTTTCCGCGATGTTCCCGATGTACGACTTGACGAGCGCGCGATCCACTTCGGGATCCGCGTCGAAGCCGGACATCATCGAGTACTGCGGATAAAAAGTGAGCTCGCGGGTTTGCGGGGCATCCCCGAGGGCCATGTTGAAGACGGAGACGTTCGCCAGTCCGCCGACGTTCTTGTGCAGTGCGTCGAACGTGCGCGGAACGGGCTCGAAGGAGAACACCCGAGCATCCGGAAAGTTCGTCGCCATGAACAGCGCGAACATTCCTATGTTGGCACCCACATCGACGACAACAGGCTGCTCGGGAAACCGAAAACCCTCCGGCGGCACATATGACTGGTCCTCGAATATCTCTTTGTAAAGATACTCGGTCTCACTGCGGTTGAGCCCATGCACGGACAATCCGTTGGGCAGGGTCCGCAGATCGGTCGACTGCTCGGTCGACTGCTCGGCCACCTGGTCACTCACGCGGCATCGCTCCTGGTCAGGCTAGCAGCCAGAAGGGCCGGCGTGGGATTGCGGAACACCGCCGAACTGCGGAAACCGATCCCGCGCCTACGCGCCGCGGCTACCACGTCCACGACCTTCAGCGAATCACCGCCGAGATCGAAAAAATTGTCGTCAGGACCTACATCGACACCGAACAACCCCCTCCAGATGTCCCGTATCTCGCGCTCGATCTCTTCACCCGACAGGTTGCTCTCGATCACGCCACGGACCGTAGCACGGGGTTAACGGAACGGAAAAGGGATGGTCTCGAATCATGAGACACGCCACATCGAGTCCGTTTTTTCCGCGTCTCGGTCCTTTTCTCGCACTGGACATCTCGAGTTACCTCTGCGATATCCTCCGGCGGGTTGGTCGGGGGAACCGGGACGCGCGGATCGCGTACTGAATTGGAAAATTCCCCCTTCCGCTTGTGACGAGACGGGGAACGAGATTGTCCGCCGAGACCAGCACGACAGCCGAGACCATCGACACCACCGACGAGGTGCGCCGCACCACCCTCGCGGAGCTGCGCCAGTGGCTCTCCGCCGACCACCTGGACGAGGTGGAGCGCTGCGTTCCCAAACTCCGCGCCCAGCTGGAGGAGCTGGGCCCGCTGCGTGAGCGCGTCGTCATGGTCGCCTACGGCGGCGGCAAGGACAGCGCGTACACCACCGCCTTCGTCCGGACCATGCAGCTGCGGATGTTCGAGGAGGCGGGCGAGACCTTCCGGCTGCGGGTGGTGACCATGCGGCACGCCGGCATGCCGGTCGCGGTGATGCACAACATCGACCGCACCTACGCGGCGCTCCGGCTGGAGCAGGACCCGGACTGCGAGCAGCTGCTGGTCGACGGCGACGAGATCTCGCCGTTCCACGTCGACCTCCCGCAGCGCGACCACGTGATCGCCAGGAACCGGCTGGACATCCTGGTCACCGGCCACCGCACCCTGGGCGACGGCCGTCCGACCTTCTGCAACGCCTGCAACCTGAGCGCGGCCCACGCCTTCGGCCTCGGTGCCTCCTACGACGGCGGCGTGGACGTCATCATCACCGGCGACTCGCCCTACGAGCAGCGCACCTACCTGGTCTGGATCCACCGCCTCGCGGAGCGCATGGGGGTGGCCCCCGTCGGCCAGGACCGCGCGGGCTTCCGCGGTGTGCTGAAGGCCACGGACAACATCGGCCGGGCCTACTTCGGCGACATCTACGGCACGGGCGAGAAGGACCTCATCGAGGAGCGCCGGGTCCACCACGACACGCCCGACCAGCTGCGGTTCTTCTCCATCTACGACGACACCGCCTACGCCTCGGGCGACCACTGGGACCTGCTGACGGACTTCCTCGGCTTCCGCTTCGACGAACTCGCCTTCAGCTTCTCCGAGTCCGACTGCGGCAACCCCGCACTGATGGCCCACATCCGCGGCCTGAAGTGCGAGCGCGTCTTCGGCCGCAGCTACGCGGAGGGCCTGGACGAGTACGTGGCCTTCGGCAAGCAGCTGATGCGGAAGAAGGAGTTCCCGGACCAGCTGATCGAGATGATCAGTGCCCGGTACGAGGGTGAGGGCGCCGTCGAGCGGATGCGCGCGGCCATGGACGCCTACGCCCTGGACTGCTTCGACATCACCGAGGAGCAGTTGATCTGCATGGTCCACTCCCCCTTCACCGACGCCGGGGCCGGTCTGCCCGCGTACGTGAAGGCGGAACAGCCGCATCTGCACGGCGAGTTGACCGCACTGACCGGTCTGCTCACCTCGGACGCCGCCCCCGCCGCCGACCAGGCCGACCTGGTGGCCGAGGTGGAGCGGTTCAGCGGTCTTCCCCTCGCCCAGCTGCGGGTTCTGGCCAACCGGACGGGACGCTCGCTCACCGGTATGGGACAGTCGGGGGTCGTGGATCTCATCCTCGACGGCGACCCGCACAAACTGCGCATCGCCACCCGACACACCGCCGACGGCCCCGTCGTCGACGAGCTGATCTCCGGAAGGTAGCAGGCACGTGAACGGCATGGAGGCCGCCGCCATCGCGGCCGCGAGCGTGGCGGCGGGCGCCATCAACGCCGTCGTGGGTTCCGGCACGCTCATCACCTTTCCGACCCTGGTGGCCTGTGGTTTTCCGCCGGTGCTGGCCAATGTGACCAACAACATCGGTCTCGTGCCCGGGGTGCTCAGCGCCGCCTACGGCTACCGCCGTGAGCTGCGCGGGCAGCTGCGCCGGCTGCTCCGCTTCGGTGCGGCGTCCCTGATCGGCGGCCTCACCGGTGCCGTTCTCCTGCTCCAGCTGGACTCCTCGGCGTTCGACACCGTCGTACCGGTGCTGATCCTCGCCGCGTGCGTGCTCGTGCTGCTCCAGCCGCGTCTGAACGCGTGGCTGAAGCGGCGCGAGCGGCGCGGCGGTGAGGACGGCGGGGTGCCGATGTGGTGCGGGGTGCTGGGCACCGGCGTGTACGGCGGCTACTTCGGCGCCGCCCAGGGCGTCATCCTGATGGGGCTGTTCGGCAGCTTCCTGCGGGACGATCTGCAACGGCTCAACGCGGCGAAGAACGTCCTCGCCGCGATCGTCAACGGCGCCGCCGCGGTGGTGTTCGTCGCGGCGGCCGACGTCGACTGGGCCGCGGCCGCGGTGATCGCCGCGGGCTCGACCCTCGGCGGCCTGATCGGGGCCCGGGTGGGGCGCAGGCTGCCGGCGGTGGCGCTGCGGGCCGTCATCGTCGTCGTCGGGGTCACCGCGGCGACGTTCATGATCGTCGGCTGAGCGGCCGGCACCTCTCCGTACCGGGGCTCACGGCTGTTCCGCCTCGAACTCGAAGGTCTCGATGATCCGGTGGATGTCCCGCGTGACCTGCCGCTGGTCCTCGTGGAGCAGGATGAACCGGCCGCTGTGCAGGGCGTCGTAGCTGCCCCCGGGTTCGAGGATCTGGCCGGGCCGGGGGACGAGTTCCCGCCATACGCTCGGGACCGTCGGCTTCATGGGTGTCGCCCGGGTCACCCGGAGCGGCAGTCCGTCCGGCTTGGGCAGGACGAGCCAGCCACCGCTGGGATCCCCCTGCTTCGGCGGCAGTTCGACGCGCTCCCCGGACAGGGTCCTGAGGCAGGCCTCGTACAGGTTGACCCCGAAGAGCTTGTTCAGCAGGTGCGGCACCTCGCTGCCGCCGACCCGGCCGCCCACCTCCAGGAAGACCAGCTCGCCCGAGCCGGTGACGAACAGCTCCAGGTGGAAGGGGGTGTCCCGCAGCCCCAGGGCCGCGATGCACTCGCGGGAGAACTCCTCGATGCGTCCCCGCAGTTCGGACTCCTGGAGGACCACCGAGCCCAGCGGTGAGCCGGAGCCGAAGGAGAGGCAGTCGCCGACGTAGACGGAGGCGACCTGGAAGGGGACCTCGCAGCGGGCGTCGGCGAAGCCGTCCACGTGGTGCACGACCCCCGTGACGAACTCCTCGATCTCGTACCGCGACAGGTCGAGCGTGGGCAGCAGCTCCCGCAGCGTCGCCTCGTCGTCCACCCGGTGCACGCCGATGCTCGCGGCACCGTCGACCGGCTTGACGATCACCGGATAGCCGGTGGCCGCGGCGAAGGCGACGCTCTGCTCCACGTCGGCGCACCCGGCGAAGCGCGGGACGCGGATCCCCGCCTCGGCGAGCACCTCCTTCATCCTGACCTTGTCCCGGTAGACGGCGACCTCCTCGGGCGTCGGCCCGGGGATGCCGAGCTCGACCCGTACCCGGGCGGCGATCTCCAGCGTGAACTCGGACAGGGCGATCAGCCGGTCGACGGGGCCGGCCTTCTCCACGACCTCCTCGACGGCCGAGCGCAGCTGGTCGAACTCGTTGACGTCCTCGACCCGCACGTAGTGCGCGATACGGCCGGGGTCGACGAGCACGCCCTCGGCGCCGAGGGCGTCGACGACATAGCTGATCCGGTGCCTGTCGTGGTCGAGGAACTCCTCGTACCGGGTGAGCTCGTTGTCCCAGCGATCGGGGTCGGCATCGAAGCGGGGCCAGCGGTTGACCAGGACGATATGCATGTCAGTGCACCTCTGTTTTCTCGGGAGCGGCCACCAGGTCCCCGGCCGCCCGCTCGGCGAGCACGCGGCGGAAGCTGCGCATGGTCAGCCACAGCAGGGCGGAGCCGACCAGGCAGAGCAGCACCGCGAGACCGGCGACGAGATCCTGCGGCTCGATCACGCCACCGGTGGCCCCGACGAGGAGGCCGGCCAACGGGAAGGACAGCAGGTTGAGCAGGTAGAACGGCCCCATGACCTTGCCCAGGTGCTCCTGCGGCAGGACCTTGATCCGCTGGGTGCGGTTGAAGACGTTGTAGTACGCCACTCCCGTCATCCCCACCACGAACGCGGTGCCGTAGACGGCGAACGAGGACGCGGTGCCGGCGACCAGCAGCGCGGCGCACAGCGTGGTGAACCCGATGACGCCGATGACGTACACGTTCACCTTGCGCAGCAGCAGCGGGATGATCAGCAGGTTGCCGAGGCCGACCACGCCGACGAAGGTGTTGAGCAGGCCGAAGGAGGACTCGGAGGCGTCGAACACCCCGGTGACCAGGGCCGCGTTGGCGCTCAGCACGGTCGCGAAGACCAGGTTGATGGTGAAGTTGAGCGCGGCCAGCAGCCGGACCGGACGGTTGCCGACCAACAGGGTCCAGCCGAGCCGGAGTTCGCCGAGGATCTCCCGGGCGCCGCCGCCGTTGCCGGAGCGCCACTCCTGCCGGGGCAGCGGCAGCCAGCAGCAGGCGGCGAGCGCGAAAACGGCCGCGGCCAGGGCGAGCAGCCAGACCTTGCCGAGGACGAGCACGGCGACCGCGGCGAGCGCGGGGCCGAGCGCCATCGCCAGCAGCTCCATGTTCTGCACCAGCGACTGGGTCGCCGCCAGCTTCTCGCCCTTGGCGACCTGCGGGACCATCTTCTCGACCGACATCCGCACGGGTGCCGCCAGCATCGACAGCAGCGCCCCGTTGGCCATCAGGGCCGCGGTCGCCCACCCGGGCTGCGCCACGACCGTCACGACGACCAGGCCGAGCACCGCGGCGCGGGCCACCGACACCCGGGAGAACAGCCGGGCCCCGCCGTCCCGGTCGGCGATCAGACCGGCGAAGGGGTAGGCGAGCAGCCCGGGGAGCCATTCGAGGGCGAAGGCGAAGCCGAGCGTGGAGACGTTCCCGGTGTCCTGGTAGATGAGCAGCGGCACCGCGAACAGCACCACCTGCTCGGCGACGAGCCCCAGCAGGACACCGGCGGCGAACAGCCCGCGGTGCAGCCCCTCGGTACGCGCGGTCACGCCGCCCCTTCGCGCCGCTCGTGCTCCCGGATCAGGGGCAGCACGTGGGTGTAGAAGATCCGCATCTCGTCCCGGGTCGGCCACCCGGAGAAGATGAACTCGCTGACTCCGGCGGCCTTGTACTCGTACAGGTAGTCGGCGACCTCCTGGTAGCTGCCGACGACACACAGCGCCGGCCCGCCGCGGTAGGCGACCGCGCCCGAGTAGAGGTACGGCGAGAGCCAGTCGTCCTGCGCCTTGTCCGCGAGCCGGAAGGAGTTCTTCACGGCCTCGGAGTCGGAGGCGGCGACGAAGCTGCTGACCCAGGCGCGGTGGTCCTCGTCCGGGTCGCGCATCATCTCGGCGAGGTCGGTCAGCGCCTCCTCGCGGGTGGGGCGGGCCAGGACGTGCATGCGGATACCGGCCCGGCAGCCGTCGGCCAGCACCGGGGCGGTGGCCCGTGCGATGCCCTCCGGGGTGTCGCCGTAGCGCAGCCAGACGTCGCCGTGTTCGGTGGCGGTCTTCTGCGCGGGTGCCGAGGCGCCGCTGATATAGATCGTGGGCCGTCCGCCGCCCTTGTATCCGAGACCCAGTTGTGCCTCTTCGATACGGTAGTTCCGGCCGTGGTGGGAAAGCGGCTTCTCGCCCTGCCAGAAACGGTGCAGCACGCTCAGGAACTCATTGGAGCGGGCATAGCGCTCGTCATGGTCGAGGAAGTCGCCGTAGTACGCCTGCTCGGCCGGGGAAATACCCGCCACCAGATTCAGGGATATACGGCCGTCCGACATCCACGAAATGGTGTTCACGACCTGCGTGAAGAGCGTCGGCGACAAAAGGCCCGGACGATAGGCCAGAATGAACTTGACCCGTTCCGTCTCCCGCACCAGGGCGCCGATCATCGGCAGCGGGTCGGGCATGTGGTAACTGATCCCCATCAGCAGGGAGTCGACCCCGAGCTGCTCCGCCTCCTGGGCGAAGTCGACGATTCCGTCGAAGTCAAGCTCTCCGGATCTGTATTTTTCTGTCGCTTTCTGCTGCCCGCTGTCCAGCGGTGAACACCAGTGGAACTTCAGTTCCTGCATGCGAGCTCCCCGTTCCAGAACATGAGGGCACGCCTGCCCGATCGACCCAAAATCGGGCATTGCTCCCCCGGTGCGGCACACATTCCGGAGGGGACCCTGACACACGTCCGAGAAGGCGTCAAGATCAATCCAAATCCTGGAATGCGCCCCGGGAATGCCTTACACCGGATACCGTGCCCTGATCGCTCCCCGAGGAAAGGATGGCCGAAAAGTGCCCCAGACCGCCCGCTGGCTCAAGCGATACCGCCCGGTGCCCGCGCCGCGACTTAGGCTGGTCTGTCTGCCGCACGGCGGCGGCACCGCCAGCTTCTTCCGCTCCTGGGCGGACGTCCTGCCCCAGGAGGTGGAACCGGCGGCGGTGCAGTACCCCGGCCGCCAGGAGCGACTGGCCGAAAGCTGTATCGAGGCGATGGACCCGCTGGCGGACTGCATAGCCGAGGCACTCCACCCGCTCGTCGCGGACGACACCCCCTTCGCCCTCTTCGGCCACAGCATGGGCGCCACGGTCGCCTACGAGGTGACCCGCCGCCTCGAAGCCCGGGGAACGGCCCCCCGCCATCTGTTCGTCTCGGGCCAGGCCACCCCCTTCAAGGAACGCACCGCCCCGCCCCTGCACCTGGAGGACGACGCCACCCTGCTCGCCGGCGTCCGCGCGTACGGCGGCGCCTACGAGTCCCTGGTCGACGACCCCGACCTCCTGGAGGTCGTCCTGCCCTCCCTGCGCGCCGACGTCCGCCTCATGGAGACGTACCGCCCCGCCTCCACGGCCCCCCTCGCCACCCCCGTCACCGCCTACGTCGGCGACACGGACCCCGGGGTCACGCCGGACGAGGTGGCCGCCTGGCGCGGGACGACCTCCGGCGGATTCGCCCTGCGGACCTTCGAGGGGGGCCACTTCTTCCTCACCGACCACCGGGACGCGCTCCTCGCGGACATCGTGCGCAGCGTCACGGGCTCCCCGTCCTTCGTGGCCGGCCTCGGGTAGGTTGCGGCGAATGACCGCCCCGCCGCTGATCCTCCTGCTCTCGGGGAGCCTGCGCACCGCCTCGACCAACGAGGCCGTTCTGCGCACCGCGCAGGCCCTCGCACCGACCGCGCGCGTCCGTACCGTCCGCCACGACGGCCTCGCGGACCTGCCGCACTTCAACCCCGACGAGGACACCGACCCGCTGCCGCCGCCGGTGACCGGGCTGCGGGAGGCGATCGAGCGGGCGGACGCGATCCTGATCTGCGCCCCCGAGTACGCGGGCACCCTGCCGGGCTCGTTCAAGAACCTCCTGGACTGGACGGTGGGCGGCACGGAGATCGTCGGCAAGCCGGTCGCCTGGATCAACGCGGCCGCCCCGGGCCGCGGCCGGGGCGCGGAAGCCACCCTGCGCACGGTCCTCGGCCACACGGGCGCCGACATCGTGGAGCGGGCCTGCGTACGGATCCCGGTGACCAGGGAGACCCTCGACGCGGAGGGCATCGTCACCGACCCGGAGTCACGACGCCAACTGGCCACCGCCCTGGCCCTGTTGGCGCACCACGACGACACACAGCCACCCGAGACCACCACGACCACCACCGCCGCCGAACCACCACCCACCCTGAACCTCTGGCGCCAGCAGCTGGGGCACGTACCCGAGTCGGTCTGGCGGCGCACCGACCTCCGGATCCTGATCCTCGCGGACAACGGCCTCACCGGCCTCCCGCCCGCCATCGGCGACCTGCGCCGGCTGACCACCCTGGACCTCGGCCACAACCACCTCACCGCCGTCCCCGACGAGCTCGGCGACCTGACCGGCCTCACCGGCTTCCTCTACCTGCACGACAACAAGCTGACCGAACTCCCCGCCTCCCTGGGCCGCCTGACACGGCTGCGCTACCTCAACGTCGGCGAGAACGCCCTCACCACCCTGCCCGACGCCCTCGGCGGCATGACCTCCCTGCGCGAGCTCCGGGCCCAGCACAACCGGTTGAGCACCCTGCCCGACACCCTCGGCCGCCTCCACGACCTGCGCGAACTCTGGCTCCGCGGCAACACCCTCGCCGCCCTCCCCGCCTCCACGGCCGACCTCCGGGAGCTACGCCACCTCGACCTGCGCGAGAACGCCCTCACCACCGTCCCCCCACCCCTGGCCCACCTCCCCCGCCTGCGCCACCTCGACCTCCGCGGCAACCACCTCACCCACCTCCCGGACTGGCTCCCCACCCTCCCCGCCCTGGAGAAACTGGACCTGCGCTGGAACACCTGCGACCCGGCCTCACCCCTGCTGACCACCCTGGAGAACCAGGGCTGCACGGTCCTCCTGTAGCCGGCGGGCCAACCGCCTCCGCCACCTTTACCGCTCCATCGAAACCCCCTGGCCAAAGAAATACCCGCAGGCCACACCCTCTCCAGCCCCCACCCCACCCGCCGCCACCGCCGGGCCACCCCCCGTTCACGTCCCGCGCCAACCATCCGCACATGAGACGTCTCACCCCCGCCCTGGCCACCGCCACCGCCCTCGCCGCGCTCCTGGTCGCCGGTCCCGCGAGCGCCGACGTGAACGGCGGTGCCCGGGACGGCTACGGCACCAAGGCGACGTACGCACCCGGCCAGAACCCGCGCTCCTACCAGCGGCCCCCCGCCGGCTTCGCCCCCGTGTTCACCGAGAACGTCTCCCGCCACGGCTCGCGCGCCGCGACCGACGGCGAGGACGCGGACCTGGTCCTGGCACTGTGGAAGAAGGCCGGGGCGGCGGGCGAACTCACCGCGAAGGGACGGCGGTTCGGGCCGACGGCACAGGCCCTGCAGCGGGCCATGAGCACCGTCGGCTACGGCGACCTCAGCGGACGCGGCAAGCGGGAGATCCAGGACACGGCCGTCCGTACGGAACGGCGGCTGCCCGGACTGTTCCGGAGGATCGCCGACGACAAGGAGAAGATCGACGTCGTCAGCTCGGGACAGGGCCGCGCGATCGACAGCGCGAACCTCTACGCGGGCGCGCTCGCCGCCACCGACCCGGCCCTGAAGCCGCTGATCGGCCCGACCCGCACGGACGTCGACCAGCTCTACTTCCACAAGGCGGCGGGCGGCGCGGCCTATCGGGACTACCTCGCGAACGACCAGCGGCTCGCGAGCACCCTGAAGTCGATCACCGACCAGCCGGCCACCCACCGCGCCGCCAGGGCCGTACTGAGGAAGCTCTTCAAGGGGGCCTTCGTAGACCGCCTCTCCGACGACGACCGCGTGGCCGCCGCCACGGCCGTCTACGACCTGTACGCCATCGCGCCCGCCATGAGCGACGAGAGCCCCGGCGGCAAGGGCTGGGGGATGGACAGGTTCCTCTCGAAGCGGGACGCGGCCTGGTTCGGGTATCTGAGCGACGCCGAGGACTTCTACGAGAAGGGACCGGGCTTCGCGGACAGCGACATCACGTACAGGATGGCGGGCGTCCTCCTCGACGACCTCTTCCGGCAGGTCGAGGCCAAGCGCGCCGGCACCAGCGACCTCGGCGCCGAACTCCGCTTCACACACGCCGAGGAGATCATCCCGCTGGCTGCCCTGATGGGCCTGCCCGGCAGCACCGAGGGCGCCACCACCGCGCGGCCGTACACCTACGCCGACAACCCGTGGCGCGGCGCGTCCGTCGCCCCGCTCGGCGCGAACATCCAGTGGGACGTCTTCCGCCGGGGCAGCACCTACCTGGTGCGGATGCTCTACAACGAGAAGGAGACCGCCTTCAAGACCGGCTGCCGCCCCGTCTCCCCGGGCAGCACGTTCTACGACCTCACCGAACTCGAACGCTGCTTCGGCCGGACACCGGCAGCCTCCTGACCGCCCCGCCCCGCCTCCCCCGGCTCACTTCGTGCCGACCGTCCGCAGCACGGTCAGCGCCAACGTCCGCGCCACCGCCACCACTTCCCGCACGGACACGTGCTCGCGCGCGCTGTGAGCCACCCGGATGTCCCCGGGCCCGTACTGCACGGTCGGGATCCCGGCCCCGCCGTACAACCGCAGATCACTGCCGTACGGCGCCCCGCGCTCCCTCGGCGCCGGTCCGCCCACCACGTCCGCGTGGGCGGACCGGATCACGTCGGGCAGCGGATGCCCCGCGGGCAGCCGGCCGCTCGCGAACTGCCCGCCCGGCCAGGTCACGGACACCGGGTGCGCCCGAAGCCAGGGGTCGGCTGCGCACGCGTCCGCCACACACCGCTCGAACTCCGCCCGCGCGGACGCCGGGTCCTCTCCCAGCCGTACCCCCAACCGCCCCTCCGCGACCAGCAGATCGGGCACGCTGCTGGCCCAGTCACCGGCCCGCAGCACGCCGACCGACAGGGCGTAGGGGATCGGGTACTCGGCCATCAGCGGATCCGGATCCCGGTTGCGGTCGGCCTCCAGCCGGGCCAGCGCCCGGTGCAGCGGCAGATACGCGTCGATCGCGCTGACGCCCTCCTCCCGCGAACTGGCGTGCGCGGACTTGCCGTTCACGGTGATCCGGAAGGTCAGCGCGCCCGCGTTGGCGGTGATGAGCGTCCCGGCCGTCGGTTCCGCGATGACGCACGCGTCGCCGCCGTGTCCCCGCCGGAGCGTCCCGAAGGCACCGAGCCCGCCGTCCTCCTCACCGACGACGAAGTGCGCGGCCACCCGCCCGCGCAGCCGCACCCCGCTCGCCCGGACCGCCTCCAGCACGGCCAGGTGGGCCGCCAGCCCGGCCTTCATGTCGCACGCCCCGCGCCCGTGCACGAGATCCCCGGTCACCCGGGGCACGAACGGATCCCCCTCCCAGGCCGCCGGATCCCCGGCCGGCACGACGTCCACATGCCCCTGCAACACCAGCACCGGCCCGTCCCCACCGTCCGGCGTCCGCCCCACCAGCCCCCACGCCTCGTCCCGCGACGCCTCAGCCCCAGGGAAACCCGGATCCGCGACCAACTCGGCCAAATCCATCGCCCACAGATCAACCTCCATCCCGAGCCGCTCCAACCGCCCGGCCAACAGATGCTGAATCTCGGCCTCAGCGGCAGACCCGGTCACACTCGGAACGGCGACGAGCTCCATCAGCGTCCGCGCGACGGCCCCTTCGTCGATAGCGGCGAGCACAGCAGCCTCGTGATCATCCAGCACCTGCCAACCCCCTGAGCTGAACCCACCTAAGGGGCGCGGGGCTGTGTCGATATGCGGCTCCGCCGCGTGGGCGCGACAAGCCACAACGCACCCGCACCCGCCAACGCACAGACCCCCCCCCGAGCTCAAAGGCGCCCGGTACTCACACCCCACCCACCGTAAACCCGATCACCGCCCCGCCCCCTTCCCGAGGCACAGCAAACGGCGCTCCCCCATGAGACAACGCCACCTCCCGCACAATCGAGAGCCCCAGCCCGGACCCCGGCAACGACCGCGCATCCGCAGCCCGATAAAACCGATCGAACACCCGCACAAGATCCCCGTCAGCGATCCCCGGCCCCCGATCCAGCACCTCAACCCGCACAGTTCCGGCCCGCACAGCCCCCGCCCGCACAGCCCCGACAACGCTGACCTCGATCGGATGCCCCCCACCCCGATCGAACTTCACCGCGTTCTCCACCAGGTTGGACAACGCCCGCTGAAGCATCCCCGGCCGCCCGTCGGTCATCGTGTCCCCACTCGCCCGCACCACGATCTCCCGCCCGGTTCGCCGCCGAGCCACCCCCGCCACCTCATCGGCGATATCCGCGAGATCCACCCGCTGCGGCGGCTCCGTGTCGGACTGCCCCGCCGCCAGATCGACCAACTCATTGACCAGATCGGTCAGTTCACGCGCCTCCTGCCCCAGATCCGCGACCAGCTCCTCCCGTGTCTCGGGCGGCAGCTCGTCGATCCGGCGCAGCAGCGAGATGTTCGTACGCAACGACGTCAGCGGCGTCCGCAGCTCGTGCCCCGCGTCCTGGACCAGTCGGCGCTGGTCCTCCTCGGACTGGGCGAGCCGCCCCAGCATGCGGTCGAAGGCACGGCCGAGGCGGCCGACCTCGTCGTAGCCGTGGACGGGCACCTGGATGCCGAGCCGCCGGGTGCGGGCGACGTCCTCGGCGGCGGAGGTGAGGATGACCAGCCGGCGGGTGATGCGCCGGGCGAGCCACCAGCCGAACAGACCGGCTCCTGTCACGACCGCGACCATCAGGATCAGGGTGCGCTGCTGGAGCGCCCGCAGCAGGTCCTCGGTGTCGCTGAACTCCTGCGCGACCTGCACCGCGCCCCGCCTGCCGCCGAGCGAGACGGTGGCGACGCGGTAGACGTCGCTGCCGACGCCGACGTCCTTGTGCTGGACCATCCGCCCGGCCTGGGCGACGCCCGCGATCCTCCGGTCGGCGGCGGAGACCGGCAGCCCCGGCCGCCCGGGGTCGAGGACCGCGCCGTCCGGCCCGAGCACCTGCACATCGGTGCGGGCCGGCCGTACGAGATCATGGCCCGGCGCGGAGGAGGAGAAGTCGTCCGGGGTCATCCTGTGCTGGCTGACCTCGTCCCGCAGGTCCTGCACGACCTGGTCGAACACCGACTCCTGGTCCACCCGCACCAGCCGCGCGGCCGCGTTGTACGACAACACGCCCACCAGCACGGTCACGGCCGCGGTCACCGCCGCGAAGGACACCGCGAAGGTCGTCCGCAACGACAGCAGCCGCGGCCGCCGCCTGCCCAGCAGCCGCCCGAGGCGGCCCACTCAGTCCTCCCGCAGCACGTAACCCACGCCCCGCACGGTGTGGATCAGCTGCGGGGCACCCGGCTCGTCGAGCTTGCGGCGGAGGTAGCCGACGTAGACGGCGAGGTTCTTGGAGCCGGGGCCGAAGTCGTAGCCCCAGATGCGGTCGTAGATCGTGGAGTGGTCCAGCACGATCCCCGCGTTGCGCACGAGCAGTTCCAGCAGCTCGAACTCGGTGCGGGTCAGCTCCAGCTCGCGGGGGCCGCGCCAGGCGCGGCGGGCCTGCACGTCCATGCGCAGCCCGGCCGCCTCGATCTGCCCCTCCGCGGCGGGCGACGCCTTCGGTACGCCGGTCAGGGCGCCCACCGGGCTGGTGCGGCGCAGCAGGGCGCGCAGCCGGGCGAAGACCTCCTCGACGTCGAAGGGCTTCACCACGTAGTCGTCGGCACCCGCGTCCAGACCGGCGATCCGGTCCGCCGTCTCCACGAGCGCCGTCAGCATCAGGATCGGCGTGCTGTCGCCCTCGGCGCGCAGCACCCGGCAGACCTGGAGTCCGTCGATGCCGGGCATCATCACGTCGAGCAGGAGCACGTCCGGCGGGGACTTGTGGGCCTGCGCCAGCGCCTCGACTCCGTCGGAGACCGCGGTGACCTGGTAGCCCTCCAGGGTCAGGGCGCGCTCCAGGGCGTGACGGATGGCGCGGTCGTCTTCGGCGAGCAGCACGGTTTGAGGCACGTCCTCAGTGTGCCTCGCTTCCGCCGTCCCACGACGTGATGAGCGGCTCACCGGGTGGCCTTCTTACGCGCCTCTCACCCCGGGGGGCGCAACCGAGGCCGCGCCCCTACCGTCTTCTCACGCCTCTACCGTCTTCTCACCCCGTGGCCCGCAGCGCCGCCAGCTGTTCGGCGAACGGGACCACCTCCAGGTCGTCGTTCCCGACCGGCTTCGCCGCGGACAGGCCGTTCATCAGCCCCGCCAGCTCGCCCGCCGCCCGCTCGATCCGCCCGTCCAGGCCCGCGGCACCCCAGTCCTCGGAGGCCGCGTACACCCCGGTCGGGACGACGACGGCCTTGAGGTGGCTGAAGAGCGGCCGCAGCGCGTGGTCCAGCACCATCGAGTGCCGGGCGGTGCCGCCGGTCGCCGCGATCAGCACCGGCGTGCCCGCGAGCGCGTCCTTGTCGATCACGTCGAAGAAGGACTTGAACAGTCCGCTGTAGGAGGCCGAGAACACCGGTGTGACCACGATCAGGCCGTCCGCCCCGGTCACCGCGTCGATCGCGGCGGCCAGCGCCCGGCCCGGGAAGCCGTTGGTGAAGTTCTGCGCGATCTCCACGGCGAGCTCGCGCAGCTCGACGACCTGTACCACCACGTCATCCGTCCGCCGGCCCACGGCGGCGGCCAGCCGGTCGGCCAGCAGCCGGGTGGAGGACGGGACGCTCAGTCCGGCCGAGACGACGACGAGCTTCATGCGACGGTCTCCTTCTTCGCGGCGGCGAGCAGGGACTGATGGGTCGGTGCCTCCGGCACGTCGGCCGGACGGCCCGCGGCGAACTCCTTGCGCAGCACCGGCACGACCTCCTCGCCGAGCATGTCGAGCTGCTCCAGGACGGTCTTCAGGGGCAGCCCGGCGTGGTCGATCAGGAACAGCTGGCGCTGGTAGTCACCGGCGTAGTCGCGGAAGGCCAGCGTCTTCTCGATGACCTGCTGCGGCGAGCCGACGGTCAGCGGGGTCTGGTCGGTGAACTCCTCCAGCGACGGCCCGTGTCCGTAGACGGGCGCGACGTCGAAGTAGGGCCGGAACTCGCGGACGGCGTCCTGGGAGTTCCGCCGCATGAACACGTGCCCGCCCAGCCCGACGACGGCCTGCTCGGCCGTGCCGTGCCCGTAGTGCGCGTACCGCTGCCGGTACAGGTCGACCATCCGCTTGGTGTGGTCGGCCGGCCAGAAGATGTTGTTGTGGAAGAAGCCGTCGCCGTAGTACGCGGCCTGCTCGGCGATCTCGGGCGAGCGGATGGAGCCGTGCCAGACGAAGGGCGGTACGCCGTCCAGCGGCCGGGGCGTGGAGGTGAAGCCCTGGAGCGGGGTGCGGAACTTCCCCTCCCAGTCCACGACGTCCTCGCGCCACAGCCGCCGCAGCAGGGCGTAGTTCTCGACGGCGAGGTTGATGCCCTGCCGGATGTCCTGCCCGAACCAGGGGTAGACCGGGCCGGTGTTGCCGCGGCCCATCATCAGGTCCACCCGGCCGTCGGCCAGGTGCTGGAGCATCGCGAAGTCCTCGGCGATCTTCACCGGGTCGTTGGTGGTGATCAGCGTGGTGGAGGTGGAGAGGATCAGCTTCTCCGTCCGCGCGGCCACATAGCCGAGCATGGTCGTCGGCGACGACGGCACGAACGGCGGGTTGTGGTGCTCACCGGTGGCGAACACGTCCAGCCCGACCTCCTCGGCCTTGAGCGCGATGGCGACCATGGCCTTGATGCGCTCACGCTCGGTCGGCGTCCGGCCCGTGGTCGGGTCCGGCGTGACATCACCGACGCTGAAGATCCCGAACTGCATGGTCGCTCACCCTCCAGGTTGTTGACCGTTCAACTATACCCCTTGAACAGCCCTCCAGCCCGCCGTATTCCACTCCCCCGAGTCCCCCTAACCCTCCTCCCCATCCAGCGGCTTCATGAAGGTGAACGCCCTGATGCCCATCCGTTCCCGCAGGTAGAAGCGGTGGGCGTCGGTGCGCTGGGTGCCCGAGTCCAGCCGCAGCCTCCGACACCGCAGCGCCCGCCCCCGCTCCTCCAGATACGCGAGCAGCGCATGCCCGACCCCCTGCGACCGCGCCGCCTCCGCGGTCACCAGGTCGTCGACGTACAAGGTGCGCAACCCACTGGTGTTGACGATCACCCGCCACCCGGCCACCCCCACGCAGCCGCCGCCGTCGTAGACGGCGCTGAACCGCAGCCCCTGCCCGTGCCCCTCCGCATACACCTCCGCGAAGAGCTCCTCGGTGAGATGCGGACGCAGCTCGCGCAGAACGGGCAGTATCTCGGCGCCGAGACGGGGGTCGCCGGGTTCCAGATCGATGATCTTCATGGCCGTAACCTATCCGGAGCCGACCGGGCGACCGGGCCGCGCAGCCACCCCTACGGCACCAGGACCAGCCGCCCCCGCACCCCGCCCTCCGCGAGCCGGGCATGGGCCTTCGACGCCTCGTCCAGGGCGTAGGTCTCGGCGACCCGAAGAGTCAGCACCCCCTCGTCCACCAGCCGGACCAGTTCCGCGAGCCGCTCCCCGTCGGCGATCACCCCGATCGCGGTGGTCCGCACTCCCCGTACCGACGCCGGATACGCCCCGGGTATGGCGCCGACGTACACGCCCCCGTCCCGCACCCCCTCCAACGCCGCCTCACCGAGAACCGCCGCGTCCAGCACCGCGTCGAAGCGCCGCCCCTCGCCGAGCCCGCCGCTCATGAAGTCCGCCGCCCCCAGGGACCGTACGAACTCCTCGTCCCACGCACGGGCGAGCCCGGTCACCGACACCCCGCGGCGCGCGGCGAGTTGGATGGCGAAGCCGCCGACCGCACCCGACGCACCGGTCACCAGCAGGGACTGCCCCGGCGCCAACTCCAGCAGCTCCAGGGCCTGTTCGGCGGCCAGGGCATTGAGGGGCAGCGTGGCCGCGTGGACCATGTCCACCGTCCGGGGCGCGGCCGCCACCGCGCCGGAGTCCACCACGACATACTCGGCATGCGCGCCGAGTGCCTTCACCGGACCGACGGCCAGCGCCACCACCGCGTCCCCGGCGCCCCAAGGGCCCTCGACCTCGTCGCCGACCGCGTCCACGGTCCCCGCGATGTCCCAGCCGAGCCCGAGCCGCTCCCCCGCGCCCCCGAAGACGCCCTGGCGCACCCCGGCGTCCACCGGGTTCAACGCGCTCGCCGCCACCTTGATCCGCACCTGCCCCGCCCCCGGCTCGGGCACCGCCGTCTCCACGACCTCCACGACCTCCGGCCCGCCGAACGCCGTCACCACCACAGCACGCATGACTGCACGCATGACTGAAAACTCCCCTATGTCACCGATCGCCTCGGTATCTCCTCAGCTGTCAGCAACCCTAGGAAGAGCTACTATCCGTTGGTAAGTAGTTACCCGAAGGTGCGTACGTCCCCCGGAGGTGAGCCATGCCGACCATGACCGCGGCCCAACGGCGTGAACAGGCCCGTACCGAGTACGACGCGTTCATCAAGGCCTGCCCCACCCACCAACTCCTGGGCCGCATCAGCGAGAAGTGGGCGTGCCTCACCCTCGCCGCCCTCTCCTCCGGCACCCTGCGCTACAGCGATCTCGCCCGGACGCTCGCCGGCGTGAGCCCCAAGATGCTGACGCAGACCCTGCGTTCGCTGGAGCGCGACGGACTCGTCTCCCGCACGGTGACCCCGTCCGTGCCCGTCCGCGTCGACTACGCCCTCACCGACCTCGGGCACAGCCTCGCCGAGATGATGAAGGCCGTGAAGAACTGGGCGGAGACGCACATCATGGAGGTGCACGAGGCACGCGAGCGCTACGACACCGAAGGCGCTGTCGCCGAGGCGGGAGCCGGGGCCGGGGTTCATGAGACTGGAGCCCGAGCCGGGGCTCAGAAGTAGTACTCGTCCCCCGTGTCCAGCACCAGCACCCGCTGCCGGTCGTTCAGCCGGTCGTGGTCCACCGCCCCGCCGCTCCACACCGTGTCGATCTCCAGCAGCACCTCGGACGGCACGCCCAGCAGCCGTACCCGCAGCTCGACCCGCTCCCCGACACCGTCCGCGGCCAGCTCACCGATCCGGCACAGCACCACCTGCCGCCCCGACCGCGCGCACCCCTCCGGCATCGCCTGCCGGTCCTCCAAGGGCTCCGACCAGCGCAGCCGCACCGTCGCGTCCGGCACCGCCGAAGGGCCGTGATTGCGGGGCGTGAACCGCACGTCCACCCGGCCGGAGGCCATCCGGGCGAGGCCGTGATAGGCGAGATCCGCCTCGGGCCCACGGTCGTCGGCCCCCGCGACCGGCGCGACACCGCCCACCACCGCCAGGGCGGCCCCCCACACGACCAGACCCCGCAGCCCTGCCCTCACCCGTGCCCGCATGCCACCCACTCCTCGCTCCACCGCACCGCGTAACCGACACGGGGATGTATCCCACGAGGAGCGAGCGACAGGCGCCGTCCATCAGGTGACACCGCTCGAACGGCTCGCTCAGGACGGCTCGTCGGGCAGCAGTCCCAGCTGCCCCAGAAACTCCATCTCGTCGAAGTAGAGCCGGTAGTCCACGATCCGGCCGTCCTTCACCGTGGCGAAGTCGACCCCGCGGATCCGGATCTCCTTCTGCGTCGCGGGGAGCGTCTCCCCGGTCGGCAGATGCAGCGGCCCGGTGTTGCGCCCGCTGAAGACGCCCTCGTCGATGGCCGTGTCACCGACCTCGTACGAGTGCACCGTCTCGAACGTGGCCTCGGGGACCGCCTCCGTCATCTGCCGCCAGTACTCGACGATGCCGTCGCGCCCGCGGATCTCCCCCTCGTCGGGGGTGAGGGCGACGGCGTCCTCGGCGTACAGCTCGCCGATGACCTTCAGATCGGGATGCGTGGTCAGCGCGTCCGTGAGCCGGTCCATGACCTCGCGTGCTTCTCCCATGTTCCACCTCCACACGGCCGGAGGATCACCCACCTCATTGTCCCACCGCACTCCGCCGCGCACCCTCTGGCACCGCCCACAGAACGAGATCACCGGCCGCCCCGGAGGCACCCCCACCTATCCTGACGACAGTCGGCAGTCCATCCGTAGTCCAGCAGTACGAACGCACTCCGATAGTACGAACGCACTCCGACCGCACGAGGAGCAAGCCCATGGCCCCCGCCGCCCCGTCCGCCGCCTCCCGCATCGCCGTCGTCACCGGCGCGAGCAGCGGCATCGGTGCCGCCACCGCACGCCGGCTCGCGGAGGCCGGCTACCGCGTCGTCCTCACCGCCCGCCGCAAGGACCGTATCGAGGCGCTGGCGGAGGAGATCACCGCGGCCGGCCACCAGGCGACGGCCTACCCCCTCGACGTCACCGACCGCGCCGCGGTGGACGAGTTCGCCTCGGCCTTCAAGACGATCGGCGTCCTGGTCAACAACGCCGGCGGAGCCCTCGGCGCCGACCCGGTCGCGACCGGCGACCCCGCCGACTGGCGCACGATGTACGAGACCAACGTCATCGGCACCCTGAACCTCACCCAGGCGCTGCTCCCCAAGCTCGACGCGAGCGGCGACGGCACGATCGTCGTCGTCTCCTCCACCGCCGGCCACGGCACCTACGAGGGCGGCGCGGGCTATGTCGCCGCCAAGCACGGCGCCCACGTCCTCGCCGAGACCCTCCGCCTGGAGATCGTCGGCCGCCCCGTCCGCGTCATCGAGATCGCGCCCGGCATGGTCAAGACCGACGAGTTCGCCCTCACCCGCTTCGCCGGCGACAAGGAGAAGGCCGAAAAGGTCTACCAGGGCGTCGCCGAGCCCCTCACCGCCGACGACGTCGCCGACACCATCACCTGGACCATCACCCGCCCCAGCCACGTCAACGTGGACCTCCTCGTCCTCCGCCCCCGCGCCCAGGCCTCCAACACGAAGGTCCACCGGGAGCTCTGACAGCGGCCGTTAACTCACAGGAGTGAACGTCGTCGATCACCCGAACGGAGACCGAACCAGCGACCTAGGCTCGCGCCACAACATCAACACGACGGCCCTCGGCAGGGACTGGCATCCCGGCCAAGGGCCTGACCAGCACGGAAGGAACAGCTTCCGCATGGCTGACTGCGAGCCTATCGCCCACCAGTTCATGGACCTCACGGTCCCCGAGTACGCGTACATGTTTGGCTTCTTGCAGGCGGACGGGCATCTCTCCCAACAATCGCGGCAGAGGGGGCGGTTGACCGTCGAGATCAGCGCGCGAGACATCGCTCTCCTGCGAAGCTTCCAGCAGTTGACGCCGTACAACAGCAGCATTACGGAGCGCACGCGTTCAACGAACTTCTCCGAGACCCACACCTCGGCCACCTGGACCCTGTGGTCCCTCGAAGCCAGGACTCTGCTCAACGAACTCGGCCTGCCTTACGGCCGCAAGTCGAAGACGATCGCCCCGCCCTGTGTCGAGTTCTCGGACCGCGACTACGTCCGAGGCATCATCGACGCCGACGGCTCGGTGGGGTACACGAGCCAGGGGCACCCGTTCGTCTCTCTGACCACGCAGAGCACCCCCATCGGCACGTACTTGTGCCTCTACGTCGAGGAGATCACGGGCGCCGCGCGCACTTTGAAACGTAACGCCCGGGACGACATCTACAACATTCTGTACACGAAGGAGAACGCCCAGCAGTTGGCATCCCACCTGTATTACCCGGGCTGCCTGTCGCTGAGTCGGAAGCAGGACGCCGCGGATTCACTTGGCTCCTGGGTACGCCCTGCAAATATGGAACGCAGGCCTCCCCGCATCCGATGGACCGCGGAAATGGATCGCGTCCTACTCGCGGCACCGACCATCGCGCATGCCGCCGCAGAGCTCGGCTACTCCCGGAGCCCTTGCCAAAACCGCCGGTGGAAACTGCTGCACGGCGTCGTGCCGCTGCCGGACTGAGCAACCCGTGTTGGGCGCGGCACACGATCACCGCGCCCAACACCGTTCTCAACCCTTCACACAGATGAACTGCTTCAGCTTCGCCACGACCTCGACGAGATCGCGCTGCTGCTCCATCACCTGGTCGATGTTCTTGTAAGCACCCGGAATCTCATCAAGCACGCCGGAGTCCTTGCGGCACTCGACACCCCGTGTCTGCTCCTCCAGATCCCGCACCGAGAAACGCCTCTTGGCCGCGTTCCGACTCATCCGCCGACCCGCCCCATGGGAAGCCGAGTTGAAGGCCTTCTCGTTTCCGAGCCCCTTCACGATGTACGAGCTGGTGCCCATCGAGCCGGGAATGATCCCGTACTCGCCGGAGCCCGCGCGGATCGCTCCCTTACGAGTGACCAGCAGGTCCATGCCCTCGTACCTCTCCTCCGCCACGTAGTTGTGGTGGCAGGAGATCTCCGTCTCGAAGGTCGGCTTCGCCTTCTTGAACTCCTTGCGGATCACGTCCTTCAGGAGCCCCATCATGATCGCGCGGTTGTACTTGGCGTATTCCTGCGCCCAGTAAAGATCATTCCGGTACGCCGCCATCTGCGGAGTGTCCGAGACGAACACCGCGAGGTCGCGGTCGACCAGCCCCTGGTTGTGCGGAAGCTTCTGAGCGACACCGATGTGGTACTCGGCCAGTTCCTTGCCGATGTTCCGGGAGCCGGAGTGCAGCATGAGCCAGACCGAATTCGACTGATCCAGACAGACTTCGATCATGTGGTTGCCGGATCCGAGCGTTCCCATCTGCTTCCCGGCCCGCTCCTCCCGGAACTTCACCGCGTCCGCAACCCCGTCGAACCGCCCCCAGAAGTCCTCCCACCCCGCAGTACCGAACCCGTGCAGCCGCCCCGGATCCACGGGACTGTCATGCATCCCCCGCCCCACCGGAATCGCCTGCTCGATCTTCGACCGCAGCCGGGACAGGTCCCCCGGCAGATCGTTCGCGGTGAGGGACGTCTTCACGGCAGACATCCCACACCCGATGTCCACCCCCACCGCCGCCGGACACACCGCACCCCGCATCGCGATGACGGACCCCACCGTCGCCCCCTTGCCGTAGTGGACGTCCGGCATGACCGCGAGGCCCTTGATCCACGGCAGGGTGGCCACGTTCCGCAGTTGCTGGAGCGCGCCCTCCTCGACGGAGGCCGGGTCGGTCCACATCCGGATCGGAACCTTCGCGCCCGGCATTTCCACGTACGACATATCGTCCTCATTCCCCCGGAAACCAACAGAAGTCTTAAATCGCAAAACCGGCGCCAAGGTCAATGAAAGGGACAACGGACCGGCGTCCACGGCCGTGCGTGCGATACACATTGTCTCCAGGGCACAACCCCCCGCGGCAAGCGATTAACCAGCGGGGACACTGAAGAACCCGGCTGCGGACCGGCACAGGACCGGGCACCGCGACACCGTCGAGAGGAGCCTCACCGTGCAGCGGAAGGCCTACGTCCCCGGCATCGCCGCACTCCTCGCGGCCGTGCTGGCCGGCTGCACCGGAAGCTCCGGGGACACCGGTACGACGGACGACTCCAACCCCGGCGACGCCGGCACCGCCTCGGCCCCCGCCCAGCCGGGCCGGTACCGCACGCTCCCCGAGCCCTGCGGCTCGGTCGGCCAGGGCACCCTGGACTCGATGCTGCCCGGCATCCGGCAGATCGCGGACGAGGACCAGCGGACGAAGGCGTACGAGGGCGAGGCGACGCTGACGTACGACACGGACCGCAAGGTGGGCTGCCGTTGGAAGGTGGAGTCCACGGACGCCACCGACCATCTGCTGGTCGACTTCGAGCGGGTGGTGTCCTACGACAGTTCCGTGAGCGGCGACAGCCAGGCGGAGCAGCAGTTCGCGAAGCTGGAGGCGGCGGCGGACCTGCCGGAGCCGACGGCGTCCGAGCCGGCGAGCCCCACGGCGACCCCCACCGACTCCGCGTCGGCCTCGACGTCGCCCTCCCCGACTCCCTCCGCCTCCTCCCCCGCCTCCCCCTCCTCGGGCGCGCCGTCGGGATCCCCCTCCCCGTCGGTCACCCCGTCGCTCCTGCAGCCCCGTCTCCTGGAGGACCTGGGCGACGAGGCGTTCCTCGACGACGCGTTGAGCAGCTCGGGTTCGACGGCCCAGCAGCGCACGGTGACTGTGGCGTTCCGCACGTCCAACGTCATCGTGACCATCGAGTACGTGGAGCAGCCGACGACGATCGGCGTGGTCCCGGACAGCAAGGAAATGCAGGACAAGGCCCGGAATCTGGCCGCTCAGCTGGCCGACTCGCTGTCGGGCTGACCCCCCTTCACACGCCTCTCACGCGCGCACACGAAGCCGTCGAAGCACATCCGCACGGCAGCCTCACCGCGTACCGTGGCCCCTCGGACCCGATCCGACGGCAGGAATCACGAGCGTCATGAGTGAAGGAACCATGCAGCGACCAGCACAGCGAGACCAGGGTGACCAGCGAGCGAAGCGTCGGGGCCGGGGCCGCGGCCGCGTCCTTGTCTGCGCGGCCGCCGTCCCCGTGGCGCTGATCGTGGCCGGCTGCTCATCCGACTCCGGCTCCGGCTCCGGCGACGCCGACAGTGGCGGCAAGAGCGCGGACACGGCCGCGTCGGCGTCGGCGAGCCCGTCGCCGACGGTGCAGGCGGCGGTGTACAAGTCGCTGCCGAAGGCGTGCGGTGCGGTGACGAAGAAGACGCTGGGCGAGCTCGTCCCGAAGGGCAAGTCCGGCAAGGAGGGCACCGCGGACGACGCGGGCACGCGTGCCAGCTGCTCGTGGAGCAGCCTGGACAACAACGGCGTCAAGGGCTCCCAGTTCCGCTGGCTGAACGTCTCGATGCTGCGTTTCGAGTCGGACACCTCGCGCGGTTCGGGCGAGGAGCAGGCGCAGAAGTACTACGACAAGCAGATCCAGGACGCGCAGTCCTCCGCGGGTGCGAAGAACACCAAGTCGAAGCCGGTGTCCGGGACGGGTGACGCGGCGACGACGGTGACGTACGACCTGAAGAAGAAGGAAGGCTCCTTCAAGCAGCAGACGGTCGTCACGCGCGTCGAGAACGTCGTCATCACCCTCGACTACAACGGCGCGGGTCTCGCGGGGGAGAAGACCCCGAGCGCGGCCTCGCTGACCAAGCTCGCCGAGAAGGCGACCAAGGAGGCCGTGGCCGCGGTGTCGGCCGCCAACGGCGGGGGTGGCACGGGCGGTGACGCGGGCGCGGCGAGCCCCACGCCGTCGTCGTCGGCGTCGGCCTCCAAGGGCGCGTCGAAGTCGCCGTCCCCTTCCCCCTCAGCGTCGAAGAAGAGCTGACTGTCACACACCAGCCGTAACGCGCAGCTCACACCGCCTTTTTGACGGAGCCCGGCCCCCTCCAGGGACCGGGCTCCGGCCGTACCGGGGCCACGTTCGGCGTACACATGTGCCACCCTGTTGCGCGCAACGACATGCATGGGGAGGGGAGTACGGGTGGCCGCGCCACTGCAGTTGACACGAATGCACCGGGTTCTGATCGGCGTGGTCGTGACCGGTGCCGTCATCATCGCCGGCATCGGCTTCGCGGGGTCCTACGCGGCGGTCCGTGAACTCGCGCTCCAGAAGGGCTTCGGGAACTTCAGCTACGTCTTCCCGATCGGCATCGACGCGGGCATCTGCGTCCTGCTGGCGCTGGACCTCCTGCTGACCTGGATCCGCATCCCCTTCCCCCTGCTCCGCCAGACGGCGTGGCTGCTGACGGCCGCCACGATCGCCTTCAACGGCGCGGCGGCCTGGCCGGACCCGCTGGGTGTCGGCATGCACGCGGTGATCCCGATCCTGTTCGTGGTCTCCGTCGAGGCGGCGCGGCACGCGATCGGCCGTATCGCCGACATCACGGCGGACAAGCACATGGAGGGCGTCCGCCTCACCCGCTGGCTCCTCTCGCCCGTCCCCACCTTCCTGCTGTGGCGCCGTATGAAGCTGTGGGAGCTGCGCTCCTACGAGCAGGTCATCAAGCTCGAACAGGAACGTCTCGTCTACCAGGCCCGGCTGCGCTCCCGCTTCGGCCGGGCCTGGCGTCGCAAGGCCCCGGTGGAGTCCCTGATGCCGCTGCGCCTGGCCCGCTACGGCGTCCCCCTGGCGGAGACCGCCCCGGCGGGCCTGGCGGCGGCGGGCATCGAACCGGCGCTCCTGCCTCCGGCGCCGCAGCAGGAACTGGCACCGATGCCTGCGGCGGCCGACCCCGCCGCACTGGCCACGGCCGACCGTCAGGAGACTCCGGCCCTGGCGAAGGCGGCGCCCCGGAGCGAACAGCCGCAGACCCCGCCCAGCGTCCCCGAGGCGGAGCAACAGGCCGACGAACCCGAGCCCGACCAGAGCCCCTGGTTCGAAGCCCCCCGCCAGATCGACTACCAGGGCGGCTACGACCCCACGTACAACCCGCAGGAGCAGTACGAGCAGTGGTACGCGGAGCAGCAGCAGGCGGAGCAGTACGAGGAGCAGTACCGCCTGGAGCCGGAGGAGACCGGCACCTTCCCCATCCCCGTGGGCCCCAACCGCACCCGTGAGCTGGGCGAGGGCGGCGGCATCCCGGACTTCGAGCCGGACGAGGAGTCGTACTACCAGGTCTTCAAGCAGTCGATAAGCGGCAGCGGCTACCCCACGCCCCGTGAGTTCGGCGAGAACGTGGAGGCCGAGTTCAGCATCGCCCTCCCCCCGGAGGACATGAAGCGCATGGTCAACCGCTTCACCAACCGCTACAACGCGGAACTGGAAGAGGACCACATCGCGTAACCACGCGGAGGTACGAGGATGGGGGCGCCCGGCGAACACCGGGCGCCCCCATCGTCGTAGAACAGGCTTACTCCCCGAGCAGGGCCCGCACCCGCTCCTGCCCCACCGCCAGCAGCAGCGTGGGCAGCCGCGGCCCCGTGTCCCGCCCGACCAGCAGGTGGTACAGCAGGGCGAAGAAGGTCCGCTGCGCGGTCTTGATCTCGGCCGGCAGCTCCTTCGGCGTGGCGTCGGCGGAGAAGCCGGCCTGGACCTTGGGCACGCCGTACACGAGGTGGGTCAGTCCGTCGAGGGACCAGTGCGAGGCGAGCCCGTCGAGCAGCAGCCGCAGCGACTGCTGGGACGCCTCGTCGAGGGACTTCAGCAGCTCGGCGTCGGGCTCGTCGCGCACGATGGTCCGCTGGTCGGCGGGCACGTGCGTGTTGATCCATGCCTCGGCCTTGTCGAGCCGCGGCCGTACCGCGTCGAGCGAGGCGAGCGGGTCGGCGGGGTCGAGCTCGCTGAGGATCCGCAGCGCCTGGTCCTCGTGCCCGGCGGTGATGTCGGCGACGGAGGCCAGCGTCCGGTACGGCATCGGCCGCGGCGTCCGCGGCAGTTCACCGCCCGCCGTGCGCACCGCGCGGGAGTGCGCGGCGGCGTCGGCCGGGAGGGCGGTCCCGTCGGCCACCTTGGCGTCGAGCTTGTCCCACTCGTCGTAGAGCCGCTGGATCTCCTGGTCGAAGGCGATCTTGAACGACTGGTTGGGCCTGCGGCGGGCGTAGAGCCAGCGCAGGAGCTGCGGCTCCATGATCTTCAGGGCGTCCCCGGGGGTGGGGACCCCGCCCTTGGAGGACGACATCTTCGCCATCCCGCTGATACCCACGAAGGCGTACATCGGCCCGATGGGCTGCTTGCCGCCGAAGATCCCGACGATCTGGCCGCCCACCTGGAAGCTCGACCCCGGGGACGAGTGGTCGACCCCGCTGGGCTCGAACACGACTCCCTCGTACGCCCACCGCATCGGCCAGTCGACCTTCCAGACCAGCTTGCCGCGGTTGAACTCGTTGAGCCGGACGGTCTCGGCGAAGCCGCAGGCGTTGCAGGTGTACGACAGCTCGGTGGTGCCGTCGTCGTAGGAGGTGACCGTGGTCAGGTCCTTCTCGCAGTTGCCGCAGTAGGGCTTGTACGGGAAGTAGCCGGCGGACCCGGAGGAGCCGTCGTCCTCGGCGGCCGCACCGGACCCTTCGGCGGCCTCCAGCTCGGCCTCGTCGAGGGGCTTCTGCTGCTTCTTCGCGGCGGCGGGGGCCTTCTTGGTCCGGTACTGGTCGAGGATCGCGTCGATGTCGCCGCGGTGCTTCATGGCGTGCAGGATCTGCTCGCGGTAGACCCCGGAGGTGTACTGCGCGGTCTGGCTGATCCCGTCGAACTCGACGCCGAGCTCGGCGAGCGAGTCGATCATGGCGGCCTTGAAGTGCTCGGCCCAGTTGGCGTGCGCGGAGCCCTTGGGGGCGGGCACGGAGGTCAGCGGCTTGCCGATGTGCTCGGCCCACGACTCGTCGACTCCGGGGACGCCCGCCGGCACCTTGCGGTAGCGGTCGTAGTCGTCCCAGGAGATCAGGTGCCGGACCTGGTGCCCACGCCGCCGGACCTCGTCGGCGACGAGGTGCGGGGTCATCACCTCACGCAGGTTCCCCAGGTGGATGGGTCCGGACGGCGAGAGCCCGGACGCGACGACGACGGGTTTGCCCGGGGCCCGACGCTCCGACTCCTCGATGACCTCATCCGCGAAACGGGAGACCCAGTCGGTGGTCTCGGTGCTCTGAGCCACGATCGGCACGTCCTCTTTTACTCAAGGCATTGATGGTGGCCCCATTCTCCCAGACCGCGTCGCGCCCGGGAAAACCGCTTTACCCCCCATGGGATACTGGCCGTGTCTATCGATCCCCACGAGGAGAACGGCACCCCTTCCTATGACCTCGGTCACGTCCCTCAGCGACTCCGTCCAGCAGCGTCTCGCGGCGGCCCTCACGGCCGCTCTGCCGGACGCCGACTCCGCGGATCCGCTGCTGCGACGTAGCGACCGGGCGGACTTCCAGGCGAACGGCATCCTGGCCCTCGCCAAGAAGGCCAAGGCGAACCCGCGGGAGCTGGCGACGCAGGTCGTCGGGCGGGTCGAGTCGGGTGACGTGATCAAGGAGATCGAGGTCTCGGGCCCCGGCTTCCTGAACATCACGATCGCGGACCGGGCGATCACCGAGACCCTCGCCGCGCGGTACGCGGACGCCGACCGCCTCGGCGTGCCGCCGAAGGAGAAGCCGGGCATCACGGTCGTCGACTACGCCCAGCCGAACGTGGCGAAGGAGATGCACGTCGGCCACCTGCGTTCCGCGGTGATCGGCGACGCCCTGCGCGGCATGCTCGACTTCACCGGCGAGCGGACGATCGGCCGGCACCACATCGGCGACTGGGGCACCCAGTTCGGCATGCTCATCCAGTACCTGTTCGAGCACCCCGGCGAGCTGGCCCCGGCCGACGCCGTCGACGGCGAGCAGGCCATGTCGAACCTGAACCGCGTCTACAAGGCCTCCCGCGCGGTCTTCGACTCCGACGAGGAGTTCAAGGAGCGGGCCCGCAAGAGGGTCGTCGCCCTCCAGTCGGGCGACAAGGAGACCCTGGAACTGTGGCAGCAGTTCGTGGACGAGTCGAAGGTCTACTTCTACTCCGTCTTCGAGAAGCTCGACATGGAGATCCGCGACGAGGAGATCGTCGGCGAGTCCGCGTACAACGACATGATGCCGGAGACCGCGCGGCTCCTGGAGGAGTCCGGCGTCGCGGTCCGCTCCGAGGGCGCGCTCGTCGTGTTCTTCGACGAGATCCGGGGCAAGGACGACCAGCCCGTGCCGCTGATCGTGCAGAAGGCGGACGGCGGCTTCGGCTACGCGGCGTCCGACCTCTCCGCGATCCGCGACCGCGTCACCGGCCTGCACGCCACCTCGCTGCTCTACGTCGTGGACGTACGCCAGTCGCTGCACTTCAAGATGGTCTTCGAGACGGCCCGCCGCGCGGGCTGGCTCAGCGACGAGGTCACCGCGCACAACATGGGCTACGGCACGGTCCTGGGCGCCGACGGCAAGCCGTTCAAGACGCGCGAGGGCGAGACGGTGAAGCTGGAGGATCTGCTGGACGAGGCGGTCGAGCGGGCCGCCGAGGTCGTACGGGAGAAGGCGCAGGACCTCAGCGAGGCCGAGATCCAGGAGCGGGCGGCGCAGGTGGGCATCGGCGCGGTGAAGTACGCCGACCTGTCCACGTCCCCCAGCCGGGACTACAAGTTCGACCTGGACCAGATGGTCTCGCTGAACGGCGACACCTCCGTCTACCTCCAGTACGCCTACGCCCGTATCCAGTCCATCCTCCGCAAGGCCGGCGAGACGAAGCCGACCGCCCACCCGGAGCTGGACCTGCACGAGGCGGAGCGCGCCCTCGGCCTGCACCTGGACGCCTTCGGCGACACCGTCTTCGAGGCCGCCGCGGAGTACGCCCCGCACAAGCTGGCCGCGTACCTCTACCAACTGGCGTCCCTCTACACGTCCTTCTACGACAGGTGCCCCGTCCTCAAGGCCGACTCCCCGGCCCAGGTCGAGAACCGCCTCTTCCTGTGCGACATGACGGCCCGCACCCTCCACAAGGGCATGGCACTGCTGAGCATCAGGACGCCCGAGCGTCTCTGACGGACAGGGCCGAGGCGGCCCCGGCCGTACCGGCGCGAGCTCCGGCAGCACCCCCGGACCCGTTGTCAGTGGCTGCCCCTAAAGTCACCGGCATGGCGACACTTCCGAACCCGCTGCCGAGGCTCGCGTCCCTCGGTCTCGCACTCCCGCCCGGCCGGCTGGTCGACACGACGGACGAGGGCCCGTGGCACGAGCCGCTGCTGTGGCTGGCCGACGACGAGGCCGCCCCCGGCACCTGGGACGCCCTGCGGCACGCCCCGCGCGCGCTCGGCCTGCTCCCGGTGACGATCGAGGCCGGCGGCTCCCAAGGCACCCCGGAGAGCTGGGAGTTGATGCCGGGCGAGATGTCCTACCCCGGCGACCACGAAGCCGAGGAGGTCCTGTCCGACCTCTGGGAGGCGTCCGCCGCGGAGGGCGAGGAATGGCCCGGCCTGGCGGAGGAGCCCGAAGCCGCCGGGGACGACGACCCCGACACCGTGGCCGCCGCGATCGCCGACTCCCTCCTGGCCGACGGCCCGCTCAAGGACCCCCGCCTCGCCCTCGTCCCGGCCCGCCGCAGCGCCGACATCCCCACGGCGATCGGCTGGACGGGCCCGATGAACCACGAGGGCGACACCGCCCGTCTCTCGGCGGTCCTGCGCTCCTGGGAGGACCGCTACGGCATACGGGTCGTGGCGCTCGGCTTCGACCACCTGCTGGTCTCCGTAGCGGCCCCGCCCACCACCCCCGCCGACGCCCAGGCCCTCGCCGCCGAGCACTTCGCCTTCTGCCCGGACACCATCTGGCAGGGCAGCGACACGACCCTGGCCGAGTACGCCGAACACCAACTCCTCAACCAACCGGCGTGGCACTTCTGGTGGGACTGACACCCCACCACGCCCGTTGCGGAACCGGCCGCGGAACAGCCCCTTACAACACCGCCCCCTCCGGGGCCACGATCCCGAACTCCTCCTCCAACAACCGCCGCACCTCGACCTCGTCCTCCGCCACCTGCCGCTCCCTCACCGTCCCGTCGTCGACCCGCGTCTCGGTGAGGAGGCGGCCGTGCAGCAGCAGATGCCGTTCGGCGCTGAGGTGCTGGACGTACAGGCTCTGCGCGAAGGGTGACCGCGGATTCGTCGCGATGTGCCAGTTGATGACCTCGAAGTCGGGCTTCTCGAACGGCTCCAGAGTGAAGGCGTACTGCGCCACCCAGCCCTCGAGGCCCGAGTCGTGGGCCTCCAGCACCCACATCTCCAGCGGCCCCCGATGCGGCACGTGCACCAGCCGATGCCGCCGCCCGGCATCCCGGAACTCGACACCGGCGACCAGCGGCACCGGCTCCAGCAGCGCCCCGATCGCCCCGAACCCGACGTCGGTGAGATACGGCCGCGACTCCCCCGGCACCTCGACGAGCAGCGCCATGTGGGTGCGCGGCCGGCTCTCCACCGTCTCGGCGCCCAGGACGACCCGTGCGGTCAGCAGCGCCTCCACCCGGAAGCCGAGGGCCTCCAGGGCGAGCGAGAACAGCGTGTTGTGCTCGTAGCAGTAGCCACCCCGCCGACCGTGAACGAGCTTGGCCATCAGATCAGCGGGATCGAGGGACGGCGCCCCGCCACCGAGGGCCTCCAGATTCTCGAAGGGGATCCCCCGCATGTGCGCCAGATGCACAGCCTTCAGCGTCCCCACGTCGGCCCGCCGCTCCCCCTCCCAACCGATCCGCTTGAGGTAGGCGTCGAGATCGAATTCCACCGTGTCATCGGACATGCCCCACAACGTAGGCGCCCCCGCCGCCCCCTCCCACAATCCACGGCCGGAACCCCCCTAGGCCTTTGGACCTAGGCCTGCGTGCGCCACTTCAGCCCTTCTCCGCCACGGCCGCATACACATTGATGTCGGCGTCCGTCACGTCGTTGATGTCGGCGTACCGCACCTTCTCGATGTCGTCGAGCGTCGCGAGATACGAGCCCTCCGGCTGCTCCGGAACGGGCGCCGCGTCGTCGGCCCGCCACCGGTGCGCCGGTACGACCCCGGGCTCCACGACCTCCAGCCCGCTCTCGGTGAAGAACCGCTCCACCTCCGCCGCCGACCGCAGCACAAAGGTGAACCCACGCTCGGTGTACGTCCGTTGCACGGCCCGGATGTTCTCGGGATTCAGATCCTCGGTCAGATGGGTCAGCACCAGCCGGCTCCCGGACGGCAGCGCCTCCACCAACTCCCGCACGATCGGATAGGCCTCCTCGTCCTCCACGAAATGCAGCAGGGCGACGAGACACAACGCCACCGGCCGATCGAGATCGAGGGTCTTGGCGGCCTGCTCCAGGATCTGCGCCGGATTCCTGAAGTCGGCGTCGATGTAGTCGGTCCGCCCCTCGGGCCCACTGGTGAGCAGGGCCCGCGCGTGCGCGAGCACCACCGGATCGTTGTCGACGTACACGACCCGCGCGTCGGGAATGATCCGCTGCGCGATCTGATGCACGTTCTCCGCGGTCGGCAGCCCGGTCCCGATGTCGAGGAACTGCCGGATCCCGTCCTCCCGCGCCAGGGAGGTGACGGCCCGCCGCAGGAAGTCCCGGTTGTGGCGTACGTCGAGATAGCCGCGCGGATTGGCGGCGAGCGCGGCGGCGGCCGCCGCCCGGTCGACGGGGTAGTTGTCCTTGCCGCCGAGGAAGACGTCGTAGACGCGCGCGGGGTGCGCCTTGGTGGTGTCGATCCTCCTTCTCAGCTCGGCGGGATCAAGGCTGAGGGCGTCACCGGACATCGGCGTCTCCAGTCATTCAACTGACAACCATGGGCCAACAACCTAACGCCCAGTGCCACTTGAAGATGCCCCACTCCGAACAACACCGTCCCGCGTCCCGACCACTCACCCCGGGACACGCCATAACCCCAGGTCAAACCACTGGTAAGGCCCACACCGTCCCGAATCCACCCTCAACGCTGGCACCCGACCCACCCCACCACCCAGGGTGGAGTCACCACTCCCACCCACCGAGAGGTCCACCCCATGCCCGCACGCCCCGCCCGCCTCCGACTGCTCGCCGCCACCGCGGCGGCCCTCGCGGCACTCACCCTCACCGGGTGCGAGGACGGCGAGGGCCTGCGAGACGAGGGCCCGTCCGCCACGACCCTCAGAACACCCCAGGACCCCCACACCACGGAGCAGCCGAGGCCCCCGGCACATCCCTAACGCAGCTTCTGCGCCACCTCGGTGGCCCAGTAGGTCAGGATGTTCTGCGCCCCGGCCCGCTTGATCCCGGTCAGCGCCTCCAGGATCGCCTGGTCCCGGTCGATCCAGCCCTTCTCCGCGGCGGCCTCGATCATCGAGTACTCACCCGAGATCTGATAAGCGGCGACGGGCACGTCCACCGCGTCCGCGACCCGCGCCAGCACATCCAGGTAGGGCCCGGCCGGCTTGACCATCACCATGTCGGCGCCCTCCTCCAGATCCAGCGCCAACTCCCGCATCGACTCCCGCGCATTCGCCGGGTCCTGCTGGTAGGTCTTCCGGTCCCCCTTCAACGAAGACCCGACGGCCTCCCGGAACGGCCCGAAGAACGCGGAAGCGTACTTGACCGTATAGGCAAGCACCGCCACGTCCTCCCGCCCGATCTGATCGAGAGCGTCCCGGATCACGCCGATCTGCCCGTCCATCATCCCGCTGGGCCCCACCACATGCGCCCCGGCATCGGCCTGCACCTGCGCCATCTCGGCGTACCGCTCCAACGTGGCGTCGTTGTCGACCCGCCCCTGAGCGTCCAGCACCCCGCAGTGCCCGTGATCCGTCGTCTCGTCCAGACACAGATCGGACATCACCAACAGCTCGTCCCCGACCTCCGCCCGCACATCCCGGATCGCCACCTGAAGAATCCCCTCGGGATCGGTCCCCGCCGACCCGACCGCATCCTTCTTGTCCTCCTCCGGCACGCCGAACAGCATGATCCCGGAGATCCCCGCGGCCACAGCCTCCGCCGCCGCCTTCTTCAACGTGTCCCGCGTGTGCTGCACCACCCCGGGCATCGCAGCGATCGGCACCGGCTCCGACACGCCCTCCCGCACAAACGCCGGAAGGATGAAGTCGGCCGGATGCAGCCTCGTCTCCGCGACCATCCGCCGCATCACAGGACTGACCCGCAACCGCCGCGGCCGCGCACCGGGAAAGGAACCGTACGTCGTCATACCACCTACGCTACGCCCGCCCTGCGCCCCCCTTTGCCGACGCATCGTCGGCCCCGGTGCGGTGCGGTGCGCTCCGCTGGGGGTGCGGTGTGAGGGTGCGGGTGGGTGGGGTTGCCGTGCGCCTATGGGGGTGCCACAGAAGGTCGTAGGGCGTCTACAGGCCCGTTGCGGCTGGTCGCGCAGTTCCCCGCGCCCCTGAGGTGAGGACGGTCGCCCGGCGGATGAAGTGGTCGCCCACGGCGGTGAGGGGACGGGGCGGGGGGTGTCCGCCCGCAGCGGCCGGCGTCCGACACGCAGTACTACCCGGAGACACAGTTCCGCCGGACCGAGGACGGAGACCCCCCGACCCGGCCCCGACCCACCCCACACCCGTAGGCGCTACATCCGCCCCCACCGGGGCCGCACAGCGCGCCGCAGGCATCCGCACATGCGCCACCCCCCACCGAGGTCCAAGCTGAAAGAACAACCACCCCGGCGCCCCGGGAGGACGCGATGACCGCCCCACACCCCACCCCGCACACCCCCCTCACCGACATCCACGGCCCCGTCCTCCACCCCGGCGAAGCCGGCTACGCCGACGAGGTCACCGGCTTCAACCTGGCCGCCCTGCACACCCCGGACGTGGTCGTCGGAGCGACGGACACGGCCGACATAGTCACAGCCCTCCGCTGGGCCTCGGCCACCCACACCCCCGTCGCCGTCCAGGCCACCGGCCACGGCGCGAACTACCCCATAGAACAGGGCCTACTGATCACCACGTCCCGCATGACGGACGTACGCATAGACGAGTCGACCCGCACAGCCACCATCGCCGCGGGCGCGAAATGGCGGCACGTCCTGGACAAGGCCACCCCCCACGGCCTCGCCACCCTCAACGGCTCCTCCACAGACGCCGGAGTCGTCGGCTACACCCTCGGCGGCGGCCTCCCCGTCCTCGGCCGAACCTACGGCTACGCGGCCGACCTGGTCCGCTCCTTCGAGGTCGTCACCCCCGACGGCACCCTCCACCACACGGACAACACCACGAACCCCGACCTCTTCTGGGCCCTCAGGGGCGGCAAGGGCAACGTAGGCATAGTCACCGAACTCACCTGCGACCTGCTCCCCCTCCCTCGCATCCTCGGCGGCGGCATCTACACCGAGGGCGAGAACGCGGAGGCCCTCCTCACCACCTGGGCGGACTGGACGACAACAGTCCCCCCGGAGATGAACAGCACGTTCAGCATCCTCCGCCTCCCCCCGTTCCCAGAGATCCCCGAACCCTTCCGAGGCGGCTTCTGGGCAAGGGTCTGCCTCGCGTGGACCGGCGACACCGCCGAGGGCGAAACCCTCCTCGCCCCGCTCCGCGCAGCCGCCCCCGTCGCGATCGACACGGTCGAGGACATGGACTACGCGGCGGTGGACCGCATCTACATGGACCCCCAGGACCCCCTCCCGGCCCGAGAGTCCTGCACGCTGCTCCGCGACCTCCCCCCGGAAGCGATCACGGCATTCCTCGACCAGGTGGGCCCACACGCCACCGACGTCCCGCTCCTCCTGGTGGAGATCCGCCACATGGGCGGCGCCCTCTCCCGCCCGGCCGCCACGGAGGACGCGGTCTGCGCCCGGGACGCCGCCTACCTCCTGGAGGCGGTGGGCGTCCTGGCCGCACCCCCCATGGCAGAAGCCGTGGAACAGGCCACGACAGCCCTGAACACGGCCATGGCCCCGTACGGCACGGGCCGCACCATGGTCAACCTGCACGGCACCCCGGGCGACGAGTCCGACCGAGCCCGAGCCTGGACCCCGGAGGTCTACGACCGCCTACGCCACACAAAGTCGACGTACGACCCGGAAAACCTCCTCCGCTACGGCCACACAGTCACCCCGACGTAGAACCAGACCAGACCAGGCCCGCCCAGACCAGGCCCGCCCAGACCACGCCAGACCGGACCCAACCAAATCAGCCCCGCCCCAAACCTCAGGTAGTGGTCCTCCGCCGCCGAGCCCCCGGCCGCCGCTCACTGGGCCGAGTAACGGGATCCCCCGCCTCCACAGCCGCAGCCCTCCGCCGCGCACCAAAGTCGGCCAACGCCTCGGCCAGCTTGTGCACGGACGGCTCCGGAGCCATCACATCCACCCGCAGCCCATGCTCCTCGGCAGTCTTGGCCGTAGCAGGCCCAATACACGCGATCACGGTCACGTTGTGCGGCTTACCGGCGATACCCACCAGATTCCGCACCGTACTGGACGACGTAAAGAGAACGGCATCAAAGCCACCCCCCTTGATCGCCTCCCGCGTCTCGGCCGGCGGCGGCGAGGCCCGCACGGTCCGATAGGCCGTGACGTCGTCGACCTCCCACCCGAGCTCGATAAGCCCCGCCACCAACGTCTCCGTGGCGATATCGGCCCGAGGCAGAAAAACCCGGTCGATCGGATCGAAAACAGGATCATAAGGAGGCCAGTCCTCCAACAACCCCGCAGCCGACTGCTCCCCACTGGGCACCAGATCCGGCTTCACACCAAACGCGACCAGTGCCTTAGCGGTCTGCTCCCCCACCGCCGCGACCTTGATCCCGGCAAAGGCACGAGCATCAAGCCCGTACTCCTCGAACTTCTCCCGCACGGCCTTCACAGCATTGACCGACGTGAAGGCAATCCACTCGTACCGCCCGGTCACCAGCCCCTTCACCGCCCGCTCCATCTGCTGCGGAGTCCGCGGCGGCTCAACGGCGATCGTCGGCACCTCGTGCGGCACGGCCCCGTAGGACCGCAGCTGGTCGGAGAGCGAGGCCGCCTGCTCCTTGGTGCGCGGCACGAGCACCTTCCAGCCGAAAAGCGGCTTGGACTCGAACCACGAGAGCTGCTCACGCTGAGCCGCGGCGGACCGCTCACCGACCACGGCTATCACCGGCCGGCCCCCGTCCGGGGACGGCAGCACCTTGGCCTGCTTCAGCGTCTGGGCGATGGTGCCCAGCGTGGCGGTCCAGGTCCGCTGCCGCGTGGTGGTACCGGCGACGGTCACGGTCAACGGAGTGTCGGGCTTGCGCCCGGCGGCGACCAGCTCACCGGCCGCGGCCGCGACGGAATCCAGGGTCGTGGACACGACCACCGTCCCGTCCGACGCCCCCACCTCCGTCCAGCACCGGTCGGACGCGGTCCGCCCGTCGACGAACCGGACGTCGGCCCCCTGCGCGTCGCGCAGCGGCACACCGGCGTACGCGGGCACGCCGACCGCGGCGGCGACGCCGGGAACGACCTCGAAAGGCACCCCCGCGCGGGCGCAGGTCAGCATCTCCTCGGCGGCGTACGCGTCGAGTCCGGGGTCCCCGGACACCGCACGGACGACCCGCCTGCCGCCCCGCGCGGCCTCCATGACAAGATGTGCGGCATCCCGCACGGCGGGGACGCCAGCGGTTGTTGACGCACCGTCAACAACCGTTAGTTGAGGCGCGCCTGTGCCCGGCGTGGGACCGGAGGAAAGATCCGCGGGGCGACCCGCGGGATCCGCATCCGTGTTCACCACGGCGACACCGGACCTGGCATGCGTACGTACGACGTCGAGCACTTCGTGCCCGGCGACGAGAACGTCCGCGTTCGCCAGCGCCTCGACGGCGCGCAGAGTCAGTAGTCCCGGATCCCCGGGTCCGGCACCGAGGAAGGTGACGTGCCCGTGTTCAGGACCGGCGACGGGAAGGGTGGTGGGGCTCACTGTGCTCGCTCCCCCATCAGACCGGCCGCGCCCTGGGCTAGCATCTCGGCCGCGAGTTCACGGCCGAGCGCCATTGCTTGGTCGTACGTCTCGGGCACGGGACCGGTGGTGGACAGCTGCACCGTGCGCGTGCCGTCGGTCGTGCCGACTATGCCGCGCAGGCGCATTTCCTTGACAATCTGCCCGTCGGCCAGAAGGTCGGCCAGCGCGCCCACAGGGGCGCTGCAACCGGCCTCCAGGGCGGCGAGCAGTGACCGTTCGGCGGTCACGGCGACCCGTGTGAACGGGTCGTCGAGTTCGCCGAGCGCTGCGACCAGGTCCGCGTTGTCCGCGGCACATTCGATCGCGAGTGCTCCCTGGCCGGGAGCGGGCAAAACCGTGTCGACCGATAGAAAATCAGTCACTTCATCACCACGACCGATCCGATTGAGTCCGGCCGCGGCCAGCACGACGGCATCGAGCACACCATCGCGTACAAATCCGATCCGGGTATCCACGTTCCCGCGGATCGGTACCGTTTCGATGTCCAGCCCGTGGCCGCGCGCGTACGCGTTCAGCTGGGCCATGCGCCGCGGCGAACCCGTACCGATGCGCGCGCCGCGCGGCAGGTCGGTGAACTTCAGCGCGTCGCGGGCGACGATGACGTCGCGCGGGTCCTCGCGTTCGGGGATCGCGGCCAGCGCCAGCACGTCCGGCTGTCCGGTCGGCAGGTCCTTCAGCGAGTGCACGGCGAAGTCGACCTCGCCCTTCAGCAGCGCTTCCCGCAGGGCGGTGACGAACACTCCCGTGCCGCCGATCTGCGCGAGCGCCTCCTTGGACACATCGCCGTACGTGGTGATCGCGACGAGCTCGACGGGCCGTCCGGTCACCTGGCTCACGGCGTCCGCCACCTGCCCGGACTGGGCCATGGCGAGTCTGCTCCGCCTGGTCCCGAGCCTCAATGCCTTCTGAGTCATGCCGGCCCTCGGTTCTTGCCGTTCTTCTCTGTGCTGTCCTCGGCACGGGAGACGGCGGCCACCGTCTCGGGGTCGAGATCGAACAGGGTGCGCAGCGCGTCCGCGTACCCGGCGCCGCCGGGCTCGGCCGCGAGCTGCTTGACCCGTACGGTCGGCGCGTGCAGCAGCTTGTCGACCACGCGCCGCACGGCCTGGGTGATCTCGCCGCGCTGCTTGTCGTCGAGCTCGGGCAGCCGCCCGTCCAGCCGGGCGATCTCGTTCGCGACGACATCGGCGGCCATGGCGCGCAGCGCGACCACGGTCGGCGTGATGTGCGCGGCCCGCTGCGCCGCCCCGAAGGCGGCGACCTCGTCGGCGACGATACGGCGGACCTGGTCGACGTCCGCCGCCATCGGCGCGTCGGCGGAAGCGTCCGCGAGCGACTCGATGTCGACGAGCCGCACCCCGGCGAGCCGGTGCGCGCCCGCGTCGATGTCGCGCGGCATGGCGAGGTCGAGCAGGAAGAGCACGGGCCGCGGCCGCGGGATCTCGGCGACCGGCTCGGGCCTACGACGCTCGGGAATCCGCCCGACGGTGGCCGCCGCGGCCGCGAGCGCGGCGATGGCGTCGGCCTCCTCGGCGGGATCGAGGGTGGTCACCGCTTCCGCGCGGGTGGACGTCTGCGGCCGGGGGGCGTTGTCCACCCAGGCCGCGTGCTGTTCGAGGTCGGAGGCGGCCATCCCGGCCACGGCGGCCTCGCCGAGCACGGAGAACCCGGCGGTGGCCTGAACGGAATTCAGATCGAGCGGACAGTTCTCGTCGTCCGCGCCGGCCGCGGGCAGCCGTGCCGCTTGGCCGGCTCCCGCCCCACGAAGAGGCGGCACCCCGTAAGCGCCGGACTGCGCGTCCGACCCCCGGCCGGCACCGGGCCCATCGACACCGACCCGCCCCGACACAGCCGTAGCCACAGCCTCAGCAGTCAGGACAAGCCCGGTGGCCCCCGTACAGGACACCACCGCATCGGCACGTGTCAGTTCGTCCGACACCGCGTCCATCGTCACCGCGCGGGCCACCAGGCCCCCGCCGGAGGAGGCCGCGCCCTCGTTCAGGATCTCCACGAGCCGCTCGGCCCGGTCGGCCGTGCGGTTGGCGACGACGATCTCCGCGACCCCCGCGCGCGCCAGCGTGGCCGCGGCCAGCGAGGACATGGATCCGGCGCCGATGACCAGGGCCTTCTTGCCGCGTGCCCAGTCCTGGACGTCCCCGCCCAGAGCCAGTTGCTCCAGTCCGAAGGTCACCAGCGACTGCCCGGCCCGGTCGATCCCGGTCTCGGAGTGCGCCCGCTTGCCGACCCGCAGCGCCTGCTGGAACAGGTCGTTCAGCAGCCGACCGGCGCTGTGCAGCTCCTGCGCCCTGGCCAGCGAGTCCTTGATCTGCCCGAGGATCTGCCCCTCGCCGACGACCATCGAGTCGAGCCCGCAGGCCACCGAGAACAGATGGTGGACGGCCCGGTCCTCGTAGTGCACGTAGAGATAGGGAGTGAGCTCGTCGAGCCCGACCCCGCTGTGCTGGGCGAGCAGCGTGGACAGCTCGGCGACACCCGCGTGGAACTTGTCCACGTCGGCGTACAGCTCGATGCGGTTGCAGGTGGCGAGCACCGCGGCCTCGGTGGCCGGCTCGGCGGCGACCGTGTCCTGGAGCAGCTTGATCTGGGCGTCCGCGCTCAGCGAGGCCCGCTCCAGCACGCTGACCGGGGCACTGCGGTGGCTCAGCCCGACGACGAGGAGACTCATGCCGGCATCACGGCGGGTACGTCCCCGTCGGGCCCTTTGTCGGCGGACTCGGACTCGCCGCGCGCGGCGGCGACCGGCCCCGCTCCGTCGGAGGCGGCCGCGGCGGCCTCCTCGCCGGCCTTGCGCTGCTCGTGGAAGGCGAGGATCTGCAGCTCGATGGAGAGGTCGACCTTGCGCACGTCGACGCCGTCCGGCACGGACAGCACGGTCGGCGCGAAGTTCAGGATGGAGGTGACTCCGGCGGCCACGAGCCGGTCGCAGACCTGCTGGGCGGCGCCGGCGGGCGTCGCGATGACACCGATGGACACACCGTTGTCGTCGATGATCTTCTCGAGTTCATCGGTGTGCTGCACCGGAATCCCCGCGACGGGCTTCCCGGCCATCGCCGGATCGGCGTCGATGAGCGCGGCGACCCGGAATCCGCGGGAGGCGAACCCGCCGTAGTTGGCGAGGGCGGCGCCGAGGTTGCCGATACCGACGATCACGACCGGCCAGTCCTGGGTCAGGCCGAGCTCGCGGGAGATCTGGTAGACGAGGTACTCCACGTCGTAGCCCACACCGCGCGTCCCGTAGGAGCCGAGGTACGAGAAGTCCTTGCGCAGCTTCGCGGAGTTGACCCCCGCGGCGGCCGCGAGCTCCTCGGAGGAGACGGTGGGGACCGAGCGCTCCGACAACGCGGTCAGGGCACGGAGGTACAGCGGAAGACGGGCGACGGTGGCCTCGGGAATCCCTCGGCTACGGGTCGCCGGTCGGTGAGTTCGGCCAGTTGCCACGGTGCTCCTGCGGGTAGAGCGGGGCTGCAGGCGGTCATACGTCCCCGGACCGCCCCGTCGAAAGCAGGCTATGTCTTTGTGAACGCGTGCACAAAGATGGTGTCCGTTTTGCCCGGCCAACGTGACCGGGGTCACGCGCCCCCGGCGCACTGATGCGGAACCGGCGCACAGGCACAACCGTTCCTCTTCTCTCGGGGGCAAAACCGCACACTCTCCTCTACGATCCCCGCCCCCGAGACCAAGTCGCCATCGATCCTAAGCCAAGGCTTTGCGCAACCGCTCCTCGTTCACGCGCCAGAACGTGTGCTGCTCCCCGTCGATCAGGACGACGGGAATCTGCTCCCAGTACTGGTCGTGCAGTTGAGGGTCCTCGGTGATGTCCTTCGGCTCCCACGGAACGCCCAGCTCACCGCAGACCCTCTCCACCACCGACTGTGCGTCGTCACACAGATGGCAGCCGGGTTTGCGGATCAGAGTGACCAGTCGGTCCTGTGGGGCCCTGGAGGCCTGGCGCCGGAAGATGGGGGTCATGTCGGCCATTCTCCCGCCTGTTTAACGGCTCGGCCGCGGAGAGTTCACATCCTCCAAACCTCTCGACTCCGGAACCACCGAACAAACTGGCTATGCTCACGCCATGGCCGCTCTCGGATGGCTCACCCCCCGTAGGCGCTCCGCCACGGCGCGCAGTGTGTTGGCAGGCGAGGCCTCGGCGGAGGCAGCCCGCAAGTCCTCGCAGGACGTTCCGGTTCCGGTCTCCGGTGAGGAACCGGAGTTCCCGGTGCAGGGCGACGCGCACGCCGCCGCCTTCTTCGACCTGGACAACACCGTCATGCAGGGCGCCGCCCTGTTCCACTTCGGGCGGGGCCTGTACAAGCGGAAGTTCTTCGAGACCCGCGACCTCGCGAAGTTCGCCTGGCAGCAGGCGTGGTTCCGGCTGGCCGGCGTCGAGGACCCCGAGCACATGCAGGAGGCCCGCGACTCCGCGCTCTCCATCGTCCAGGGCCACCGCGTCGCCGAACTCCAGTCGATCGGCGAGGAGATCTACGACGAGTACATGGCCGAGCGCATCTGGCCCGGCACCCGGGCCCTGGCCCAGGCGCATCTGGACGCCGGCCAGAAGGTGTGGTTGGTCACAGCGGCACCGGTGGAGATCGCCCAGGTCATCGCCCGCCGCCTCGGCCTGACCGGCGCCCTGGGCACGGTCGCCGAGTCGGTCGACGGCGTCTACACGGGCAAGCTGGTCGGCGAACCGCTGCACGGCCCCGCGAAGGCGGAGGCCGTCCGCGCCCTGGCGGCGGCGGAGGGCCTGGACCTGTCCCGCTGCGCCGCGTACAGCGACTCGCACAACGACATCCCGATGCTCTCCCTGGTCGGCCACCCCTACGCCATCAACCCCGACTCCAAGCTGCGCAAGCACGCCCGCCGGCTGGAGTGGCGCCTGCGCGACTACCGCACGGCCCGCAAGGCGGCGAAGGTCGGCATCCCGGCGGCGGCCGGCGTCGGCGCGGTGGCGGGCGGCACGGCCGCGGCGATCGCCCTGCACAAGCGCCGCCGGTAATACCGGCATCACTTCAGGTCACCTACGGCACGACCCGGCCAATCCCCGGGCCATACCCCGACACGCCCGTGTCCAGTCACGTTGGCTGCACACGGCCACAACACGCCCCGGACAGGGACGGAACACGCACCTTTTCGATCAACACCCGATCACGCACCGGTACTTGATCGACCGTCATTCGGTTACAGAAGCGACGTAATCGATGATTTGAGCAACTGCGTGTAGCAGTGCCTGCACTAAGCGTTATTCTCCTCAGACGCAATCCGGATCCCCTTCCGTCGCTACGACGGGTGAACGGTTCCGCACTGCACGTGATGGAAGCTCTGCCTCTGGGAGTCCCGTGTACCCACACGTCGGGGTTGACGCCTCGGGCCTGGCTACGCTGCGCGCAACGGTCCAGGACCTGTTGCGCGGCTTCGTCCCCACCGCGTACGCCGTCCCTGCCCTCGCCGTTGCCACCACCCCCGTCGGCCCGTGCTACGCGCTCGCCGACGGCAGCGCCGCCGTCGGAAGACGAGGGCGTTCGACCGGTGCCGCAACCACCGCCCGCCGCCCCGCCGCCGACAGCGACAGCGCCCGCATGATGGATCTCGTGGAGCGCGCCCAGGCCGGCGAGGCCGATGCCTTCGGCCGCCTCTACGACCAGTACAGCGACACCGTCTATCGCTACATCTATTACCGGGTGGGCGGAAAGGCCACCGCGGAGGACCTGACGAGCGAGACGTTCCTGCGCGCCCTGCGCCGGATCGGCACCTTCACCTGGCAGGGCCGTGACTTCGGCGCCTGGCTGGTGACCATCGCCCGCAACCTCGTCGCCGACCACTTCAAGTCGAGCCGCTTCCGTCTGGAAGTCACCACCGGCGAGATGCTCGACGCCAACGAGGTCGAACGTTCCCCCGAGGACTCCGTCCTGGAGTCCCTGTCGAACGCCGCCCTCCTCGAAGCCGTGCGACGGCTCAACCCGCAGCAGCAGGAGTGCGTGACCCTGCGCTTCCTCCAGGGCCTCTCCGTCGCCGAGACCGCCCGTGTCATGGGCAAGAACGAGGGCGCCATCAAGACCCTTCAGTACCGAGCCGTCCGCACGCTCGCCCGGCTCCTCCCGGACGACGCCCGCTGACAGGACACACTCGGTAATCGTCAACTAGCCGTCAGTGAAAGTCCGTTGGCTTCCCGATCCGATCATCCGCCGTCCGTAACCCAAGTGCCGCGCCACTCGTTGTGCGGGATGCAGGCTCCCTGTGGTCACTCCCTGGCCGACTTCGATCACTCGATCGTGTGCTTGTGGTCAGGGCGTGCAACCCTCAGGACCCCCTGGGGAGTCGACCGTCATGACGAGAGGAGGTGCCGCCAGTGATCGCGAATGTATCGGCGCACCGGCGGGCGAACGCCTTCGCCCAGGCTCTGGAGGAGCAGTCCGACCGGGACACGGCGGCCGAGCAGTCCGACGGACCACCACCGTCCCCGGCTGCTGCGGACCAGACCGAGCCGGGTCGGCTGATGGCCCTCGCGGAGTGTCTCGGCGAGCTGCCCAAGCCACAGCTGGACCCCGAGGTCAAGGTCGTCCAAAGGGCCCAGCTGGTGGCCGCGATGGAGGCCATGCTGCTGGAGGGCACGGCACCCGGAGGCCCGGCGGCGGATCCTTCCGTGCCCGAGCAGCGTTCCTCGCGGGCCCGGGGCACACACCGGGCGAGCCCACTGGGGAAGTTCCGACCGCGCTCCCGGCTCACCAAGGGCCTGGCCGCGGGCGGACTGAGCGTCGGTGTCGCCGCGAGCGCCTTCGGCGGAGTCGCCGCCGCCAGCTCGGACGCGCTGCCCGGCGACTCGCTCTACGGCCTCAAGCGCGGCATCGAGAACTTCAAGCTCAGCTATCTGTCCGAAGGGGACGACGAGCGCGGCGTGGCCTATCTCGACCAGGCCTCCACCCGCCTCAGCGAGGCCCGTCGGCTCATGGAGCGCGACCGCGGCGGCCACCTCGACCACGAGTCCCTCGGCGAGATCCGCCGCGCCCTGTCCGGCATGCAGCACGACGCGTCCGAGGGCCACCGCCTGCTCACCGCGGCCTACGAGGCCGACCCGGACTCCCTCGGCCCGATCCAGGCCCTCGACAACTTCTCCCGCTCGCACCGCGACGCCTGGGGCGCGCTCCGCGAGCGGCTGCCCGTCCAGCTCGGCGACGTCAGTCAGCAGGTGTCGTCGGTGTTCGACGCCATAGAGGAAGAGGTCGCCCCGCTCCAGTCCCTCCTCCCGCAACCCCCCGCCCAGAGCGGTGGCGGCGGCAAGCGGCAGGGCTCCGGACCCGCCTCCTCCGACACGTCGACCGGCTCCGGCCGTTCCTCGGCACCCAGCGTCGGCAGCGGCGGCTCGTCCGACAGCGAGGGCACCGGCAGTCACGGCCCGAGCGACTCGGCCGGCTCCGGCAGCGAGAGCGACGGCCTGCTCGGCGGCAACACCGGCGGCCTCCTCGACCCACCGAAGGACACCATCCCCTCGGCGCCGACCCCCAGCTCCCCCACCACCGAACCCGACGTCACCGTCCCCCCGCTCCTCCCGGGCCTCCTCCCCGGCCTCGGCATCGAGGGCGAGGACACGAACTAGCCTCTCCGGTACGTCGATGGGGGCGCCCCTCCTACAAGGGGCGCCCCCATCGACGTACCGGAAGAAGACCTAGAAGAACACCGACCGCCGCTGCACAAGAAGCTTGTACAGCGTGTGCTGGATCTGTTCCCTGACCTGGTCGGTGAGGTTGAACATCAGCATCGGGTCCTCGGCCGCCTCCGGCGGATAGCCGTCCGTGAGGATCGGCTCGCCGAACTGGATCGTCCACTTGGTGGGCAGCGGGATCGCGCCGAGGGGGCCGAGCCAGGGGAAGGTCGGCGTCAGCGGGAAGTACGGGAACCCCAGCACCCGGGCGAGCGTGCGGGCGTTGCCGATCATCGGGTAGATCTCCTCGGCCCCGACGATCGAGCAGGGGATGATCGGGGTGCCCTGCCGCAGCGCCGTGGAGACGAAGCCGCCGCGGCCGAACCGCTGGAGCTTGTAGCGCTCGCTGAAGGGCTTGCCGATGCCCTTGAAGCCCTCCGGCATCACCCCGACCACCTCGCCCTGCGCGAGCAACCGCTCGGCGTCCTCCGCGCAGGCCAGGGTGTGGCCGAGCTTGCGGGCCAGCTCGTTGACCACCGGCAGCATGAAGACCAGGTCCGCCGCGAGCAACCGCAGATGCCGGCCCGCGGGGTGATGGTCGTGGACGGCGACCTGCAACATCAGGCCGTCCATCGGAAGCGTCCCGGAGTGGTTGGCGACGATCAGCGCCCCGCCCTCGGACGGGATGTTCTCGACGCCCTTCACCTCGACCCGGAAGTACTTCTCGTACACCGGCCGCAGCAGGGACATCAGGACCTGGTCGGTCAACTCCTCGTCGTAGCCGAAGTCGTCGACCTCGTAGTCACCGGTGAGGCGGCGGCGCAGGAAGGCGAGACCGCCCGCGATGCGCTGCTCCAGGCCACCGCCGGCCTGGGGCTTCTCGGGCGGCTGTTCCTCATGTGTCACAGGAACATCATCCTGCGCGGACGGCCCGCTGGGCAGGGGCTGGACCTCGCGGACCAGCGAGGATTCCGTGCTCTTGCGCCGGCCTCCGGCACTCCGGCGCCGCGGCGGGCGCTGCACGGCACCCCCGCGGCTCCGGTCGTCGTCGAACGGAATGACCTTGGCGTCCGCCATCGTTGATGCGCTCCTCAGTTGGCGCTCGTCGTCGGGGGGTGGCCGCTGCCCGCCAGGGGCAGCGCGGCGATCCGGTCGACGGCCCCCGCAAGGGCCTCCGGCGGCAGGAGCCCGGGGCCCCGGCTGCGGGCGAAGTCCGCGAAGGTCTCCGCCGTCGTGTACTTCGGCCGGAACCCGAGCGTGTCACGCATCTGGCCCGTCGCCACGACCCGGCCGTGGGTGAGCAGCCGGATCTGTTCGGGCGAGAAGTCCGTCATGCCCAGCGTACGCACCAGCGAGCCCGCCCACGTGACGGCGGGCAGCAGGAGGGGCACGGTGGGCCGTCCGAGCCGCCGTGAGCACTGCGACAGCAGCAGTACCCCGTCACCGGCGATGTTGAAGGTACCGCTGTTGAGCGTGCCCCGCTCCGGATCGTGCGAGGCGATCCGCAGCACGTCGATCACGTCGTCCTCGTGCACGAACTGGAGCCGGGGGTCGTAGCCGAACACCGTCGGCAGGACGGGCAGCGAGAAGTACGAGACCAGGGGCGTCTCCGCGGTCGGCCCCAGGATGTTGGCGAACCGCAGCACACACACCGCGACGTCCGGCCTCCTGCGGGCGAACCCCCGCACATACCCCTCGACTTCGACCGTGTCCTTGGCGAAGCCGCCGCTGGGCAGGGACTTCGGCGGGGTCGTCTCGGTGAACACGGCGGGATCCCGGGGCGCCGACCCGTAGACGTTCGTACTGGACTTGACCACCAGACGCTTCACGGTCGGCGACTTCTGGCAGGCGCCCAGCAGCTGCATGGTGCCGATGACGTTGGTCTCCTTGACCAGGGTCCGGCTGCCGCTGCCCAGCGCGGTGGCGGTCACGTCCAGGTGGACGACCGTGTCGGCGGACGTCTCCGCGAGCACCCGCGCTATGCCGGGCTGCCGGATGTCGGCCTGGATGAAGTCCGCCCCGCCCAGATGGTGCTCGGGGGGCACGGCGTCCACGGCGACGACCCGCTCCACCTCCGGGTCACGCTGGATCCGTCGTACGAACCGGCCCCCCAGTTGACGGGCCACTCCGGTCACGAGCACGACCTTGCCCAAGATCAGCGCCTTCCTTCCAGCCCTCGTACTCCGCCGCGTTCCCCGTGTGCGGCCCAACTTAGCGGGTCGATGTTGCGCTGTGATGACCGCCCAATGCGTGAAGTGACGGCATCCACAGACGTACGACCAGAGCAAGCCATGTGGACGCCCTGCGTACGCCAGGCCGGGCTTCGATTGCCGGACCGCGATTGCCGAACCTCGATGCCGGACTTCGATTGCCGGACCTCGGTGCCGGGATACGCGTGTGGCCCCCCACCAGGTGTGGTGGGGGGCCACATTCACGCTGCTTACGCGGCGTCGTAGTGCCTGGCAGGCCCGTTGGGCCGGCCGCCTACTTCTTGTTACGACGCTGAACGCGCGTGCGCTTGAGCAGCTTGCGGTGCTTCTTCTTGGCCATCCGCTTGCGCCGCTTCTTGATAACAGAGCCCACGACTACCCTCGCTCACTTCTCATCACTCGGTGCTGGGCGCCATGGGCCCATACGACCTACAAGGGGCTAGCCTACCCGCCCGAGCGCTGAGGTCGTAATCGAGGTGCCGGGGGGATCCCTGACCTTGCCCTGAGGGTCCCCCCGGACCACGTCGTCAGGCGGTTTCCACCCCCACGTAGCTCTCGCGAAGGTACTCGTGAACCGCTTGCTCGGGGACGCGGAAGGACCGCCCCACCCGGATCGCGGGCAGATGACCGCTGTGCACCAGTCGGTACACGGTCATCTTCGACACTCGCATCACCGAGGCGACTTCCGCCACGGTTAGGAACTGAACCTCGTTCAGAGGCCTCTCGCCAGCTGCAGCCATGACACACCTGAACCTTCCGCACTCGACGGGCACCGGCTTCCCCTTCCGGTGACTCTTCGTCGTTGCGTGCTCACTCCCCAATGTAGGGGCGGGTGATGCAAGTGGGGAAGAGGTGCACCCATCGGCGGCCTACTGTGACAGACACGCTCGATTGAGTACGTAGCGGGTAAGTGGCCTGTAGTAATCAGACCGCACGGCGTCATCAAGTGGAACGGCGACGGACACGACACCTTCGGCCTCCCCCACGAACAGCGCGGGGTCATCCGTGTCGGCCAGCCCAATGGCCTCAAACCCCAGCTGACCAGCCCCGCAGACCCATCCGTGATCCCCGATGACGAGCCCGGGCAGCGGCCCGCCGGCCTCCGCCGCGGCGGCCAGAGCGGTACGAACCGGGAGTGGTGAATGCGTGTGTGCGCCGGTCGCACAACCGGAGCCCGGCACCCCTGGTTCCCGCACCAGCGCGACTCCTCGTACGTAGTCAAGGTTGTACGTGCGTAGACCGAACCGGGTCGTTATGTCGACACAGTGGCCATGCGCAGGGGTGAGAACGGCACATCCCGCCGCCGACAGCGCGTCCGCCAGAGCGGCGTAGAACCCGAGCAGCCGATGGGGGTGCCCGGTCCCCAGAAACACCGGAACCCGCCCCCGCGCCGCCGCCCCCACCCGTTCCGCAAACGCGTCCAAAGCCGCCAAAGTCAGCTCCGGATCGATCACATCCTGACCTTCAGTGGACCGGTGATCGCCCGAAACCCCACACCGCTCAGCCATCAACCCAACGAGCTCCCGAACCCCCCACTCCCCTTCAGGATCCAGCCCGATCAGCACCCGGGGATCCCGAGCCGCGAACAACCGATAACTCCGCAGACTCACCTCCCGCGAAGTAGCCACCACCCCCGCCAACCGCGCCGCCACAAGATGCCCCCGCAAATCCCCAGCACTCAACACCCCAGCGATGCTGACGCATCCCCCCACCCCCCACCCCCCGAACCCCCAAACACCCCACACTCGGCGTAACCCAACAGGCCCCAAACCCCACCCCAGCCCCTGTCGTCCCTTCCGGCGCCAGGGAACTACTGAACACCGGCCCGGGCATTTTCAGCCCGCCCGGCGTTTGAGGACAGCTGAACCCCGGCCCAGGCCCTCCCAGCCCGTCCGGCGTTTGAGGACGAGGCCCCTTAAGGGCCGACAGCGGGGGTCTGGGGGCGCAGCCCCAGGGACGGCGGGGTCGAAGGGGCGGCAGCCCCTGGTGATGGGACGGGTAGGGGCGGCGGGGGCGAAACCCCCAAGACCCGCACCCCCCACCCACCCGCGCCCCTAAGCCAAAAGCCCCCGCAACGGAAACACCGCCCGCCGCGCAGCCAACACCGCCTGATCCAACCGATCCGCAGGGTCGTACCCCGCCTCCCACCCCGCAAAAGACACCGGCCACCGCCCATCGGTCATCCGCCCGGGCCCCAACTGCCGAGTCCGAGCAAACACCTCCTGCCGCCACCCCTCAGGAATCACCGCCTCAGGCAAGATCTCCCGCCCCGCAGCAACCCCCACCAGATGCGTCCACGACCGCGGCACCACATCCACCACCGCGTACCCACCCCCACCGAGCGCCACCCACCGCCCCTCGGCATACGAATGAGCCAGCTCATGACACGCCACCTGCACAGCCCGCTGCGCATCCAACGACACAGCCAAATGCGCCAACGGATCCTCGAAATGCGTATCCGCCCCATGCTGCGTCACCAACACCTGCGGCCGAAACTCCGCAAGCACCTCAGGCACCACCGCATGAAACGCCCGCAACCACCCCGCATCCCCGGTCCCCGCAGGCAACGCCACATTCACGGCCGACCCCTCCGCGGCCCCCTCCGCCCCCGTCTCCTCCGGCCACCCGGTCTGCGGAAACAACGTACGAGGATGCTCGTGCAGCGAAATCGTCAGAACCCGCGGATCCTCCCAGAACGCCGCCTGCACACCATCCCCGTGATGCACATCGACATCCACATAGGCGACCCGCTCAGCACCCAACTCCAACAACCGAGCGATCGCCAACGACGCGTCGTTGTAGATGCAGAACCCCGACGCACCCCCCGGCATCGCATGATGCAACCCACCCGCGAAGTTCACCGCGTGCAGCGCCTCCCCCCGCCACACAGCCTCCGCGGCCCCCACCGACTGCCCGGCGATCAGGGCGGACGCCTCATGCATCCCCGCGAAGGCGGGATCATCCATCGTCCCCAGCCCGTACGACCCGTCGGCCGCCCCGGGATCCGCCGACGCCGCCTTCACGGCCTCGACATAGTCCTCGCGATGGACCAGCCGCAGCGTCGACTCCCCGGCCGGCTTCGCCGCCACGACCTCCACGTCCCGGTCAAGCCCGAAAGCCTGAACAAGCTTCCAGGTCAGGGCAAGCCGTACCGGATCCATCGGATGGTCCGGACCGAAGTCATAGCCCGTTACTGCCTCGTCCCACATCAGCTGTGCGCGGCCGCTCATGCCCGCCACCGTATCGGTCCGGTTGAGTTTCGAACGACCGGGCGTACACCAGCGTCACCAGCACCAACACCATCGGTACGAGCATGGCCCCGCGGTAGCTCCACAGGTCCCCCAGCGCCCCCACCAACGGCGACCCGACCAGGAAGCCCACGTAGTTGAAGACATTGAGCCGCGCGACGGCCGCATCGGACGCCCCGGGGAACAACCGCCCCGCCGCCGCGAAGGTCTGCGGCACCAGCACACACAACCCCAGCCCCAGCAGCGTGAACCCGAGCATCCCCACCCACGCCCCGGGCGCCACGGCCACCACCGCGAACCCGACCGCCGCCACCAACGCCCCACACCGTACGACGGCCACGGCCCCGAACCGCCGTACCCCGAGGTCCCCGATGGCCCGCCCCACCAGCGTGGTCACCATGTACACGTTGTACGGCACGGTCGCCAGCTGCTCCGAACTCCCCAGCACGTCCTTGAGATACTTCGCGCTCCAGTTGGAGACGGTCGAGTCCCCGATGTACGCGAAGCACATCACCAGGCACAGCGGCAGCAGCAACTTGAAGGCGGGGCCCTGACCGCCGCCGCCCGCCTTCTCGTCCGCCGCCCCCGCACCGGCCCCGCTCCCGTCCTCCTGGTCGCGGGTATCGACATACCACCGGCTCCCCACCAGCGCGGCCGGCAGCAGCACCAGCACCACCGGCAGATACGACACCCACAGCGCGAGATGCCAGTGCGCCCCCACCCAGGCGAGCGAGGCCCCCACGATCCCGCCCAGGCTGAACACGGCATGGAAACTCAGCATGATGCTGCGCCCGTACGCCCGCTGAAGGCTCACCCCGAGCATGTTCATCGAGGCGTCCAGCGCACCCACGGCCAGCCCGAACGCGGCCAGCGAGACCCCCAGCTCGACCATGGAGTCCCCGGCCCCCACCCCGAGCAGCGCCAGGAGCACGACGGGCTGGGCCCAGCGCAGCACCCGGCTCGGCGGTATCCGCTTCACCAACTGCTCGGTCGACACACTCCCGACACCGGCCAGGACGGGTACCGCGGCGAGGAAGGCGGGCAGCAGCGCGTCAGAGACGCCGTACCGGTCCTGAATGGCCGGGATCCGCGTCACCAGCAGAGCAAAGGCCACGCCCTGCGCGAAGAAGCTGAACGCCAGCGAGGCCCTACCGCGCCGCAGCACATCAGTCATGGCGGCGAGCGTAGGGCCCCGGCGTACTCGTGGGTAGATCTAGCCAAAGATGAGTTTCCTTCAGCTTTACGATGCTCACTCGGCGACAGCGGCCAAGGAAGCCCCAGGGGCGACCGCGGCCGAACACTCCCCGCTCTCGCGACTCCCACCGCTCCCGGCACCCTTCTCACACACCTCCGCCGCGAGCATGGCCTTCATGGGCATGACGGCCAGGGCCCCACTGACGACGAACCCGCCGGCCATCGCAACGATCATGATGACCGTGCCCAGCCACACCATCGTGTCCACCGGCAACGTGTACGCCCCCACGATCCGCACCACACACTCCCCGAGCAGCACCACACCCCACACCACGGAGAACACCCGCTCGGCCCGCCGGAAGTCCTCGGACCCGCTCTCCAGCCGCTCCCACGCGGCCTCGCGCGCCGCCTCCCCCTTCACCAGCTGCGGCTTCATGAAGGCCGTCATCATCGGCCTGCCCAGCACCACGGAGACCAGAATCCCGATCCCGATCGCACTGCTGATCCCGCTGTCCTTGACGAGCATCAGCCGTGCGTCCCCGGAGACAAAGCTCAGCAGCAGCCCGACCACATTCACGAACAGGATGAGCGCGGCCAGCCCGTTGACCGCCCGGTCCCTGGCCACACTCCACCCGGTCCGCAGGGCAGGCACCACACTGCTCCACCCCAGCGCGGCCAACGTGCTCATCCCGAGCCCGTCCTTGAACAGGTAGTACGACCCCACCGGCACCGCCACGTCCAGAACGAGCGGCACAAACGCCTTCTTCTTCGACATGCCCCCAGCTTCGGGGCAGCCCTCGGCCCGCCAGTAGAAACGATCGTCCGTACCTCGGCGTGACAAATGTCAGACCAGCAGGTCAGCCAGCTCCCCCATGTCCGAGAAGAATCGGGTGGCCCCGACAAGCCTCTCGGCCGGCGTCATCGCGGTGAACCCGAGCACGTCCATCCCGGCGGCCACAGCCGCCTGCACCCCCAGCGGACTGTCCTCGACCACCACACACCGCGCCAGCGCGATCCCCATCCGCTCCGCCGCGTACAGGAACAGATCCGGCGCCGGCTTCCCCCGCCCCACATCCTCCGAACTGAAGATCCGCGAGTCCTCGAACCACCGGTCCAGCCCGGTCGTCCGATGCCCCACCCGAATCCGCTCATGACTCCCGGACGACGCCACACAGTACGGAACCCCGTCGGCGGCCAGCTTCTCCAGTACCGCCACGGCCCCGGGCACCGGCTCCAACTCCCGCTCGAAAGCCGCGAACACCCGCCCATGAAAGACATCGTCGAAGTCCGCCGGCAGCCGCCGCCCGGTCCGCTCCTCCACCAGATCATGTACGCGGTGCATGGCGGAGCCCATGTAGTCGCGCAGCGAGTCCTCGTACGAGGTCGGATGCCCCAGCTCGGTGAGATAGCCGGCGAGCAGCCTGTTGGAGATGGGCTCGCTGTCGACGAGCACACCGTCGTTGTCGAAGATGACCAGGTCATAGCGCATAACCGCGAGCTTAAACGCAGAAAGGCCCACGCCATATGGCGTGGGCCTTTCTCACAATTTGTTCGGCGGCGTCCTACTCTCCCACAGGGTCCCCCCTGCAGTACCATCGGCGCTGTAAGGCTTAGCTTCCGGGTTCGGAATGTAACCGGGCGTTTCCCTCACGCTATAACCACCGAAACACTATGAAACTGTCAGCCGCACCACGCCCTAACAGGAACGTGGGGCTGTTCGTGGTTTCAGAACCAACACAGTGGACGCGAGCAACTGAGGACAAGCCCTCGGCCTATTAGTACCGGTCACCTCCAGCGGTTACCCGCCTTCCAGATCCGGCCTATCAACCCAGTCGTCTACTGGGAGCCTTAACCCCTCAA
>NZ_JAIHON010000019.1 GCF_021173675.1 Streptomyces lincolnensis
CGGAGCACCCCTGGTCGAGCCCGAGGCCCCCGACCTGGCCGCCCGGGTGGGTCTGGCCACCACGCCGACGGCCGACTTCTACGACCTCGTCGTCATCGGCGGCGGCCCGGCCGGGCTCGGTTCGGCCGTCTACGGGGCCTCGGAAGGGCTGCGGACCGTACTGGTGGAGCGGTCGGCGACCGGCGGGCAGGCCGGGCAGAGCTCCCGCATCGAGAACTACCTCGGCTTCCCCGACGGCGTGTCCGGCGCCCAGCTCACCGACCGCGCCCGGCGGCAGGCCACCAAGTTCGGCGCCGAGATCCTCACCGCCCGCGAGGTGTCGGGGCTGGAGGCCAACGGCTCCGCGCGGATCGTACGGTTCTCCGACGGCTCGGCGATCGCGGCGCACAGCGTGATCCTGGCGACCGGTGTGTCGTACCGGCAGCTCGACGCGCCGGGCACCTCGGACCTGACCGGCTGCGGGGTGTTCTACGGTTCGGCGCTGACCGAGGCGGCCTCCTGCCAGGGCCACGACGTGTACATCGTCGGCGGCGCCAACTCGGCCGGACAAGCGGCGATGTACCTGTCCCGGGGCGCCAAGTCGGTCACCCTGCTGGTGCGCGGGGAATCGCTGGCGGCCTCGATGTCGCACTACCTGATCCAGCAGATCGAGGAGTCGCCCAACATCTCGGTGCGCTGCGGCACCGTCGTGGAGGCCGCGCACGGCTCGGAGCACCTGGAGCAGCTGACGCTGCGGGACGTGGCGAGCGGGCGGACCGAACTCGTCGACGCGCAGTGGCTGTTCGTGTTCATCGGCGCGGCCCCGCTGACCGGCTGGCTGGACGGCACGGTCCTGCGGGACGAGCACGGGTTCATCCTCGCCGGACCGGACCTGACCCCGGACGGGCGACCGCCCGCGGACTGGGAGCTGGACCGGCCGCCGTACCACCTGGAGACCAACATCCCCGGCGTGTTCGTCGCCGGGGACGCGCGCGCGGAGTCCGCGAAGCGGGTCGCGTCCGCCGTCGGAGAGGGAGCCATGGCCGTGATGCTCGTCCACCGGTATCTGGAGCAGTCGTGAGCGGGCAGCCGATGCCGTGCAGCCCCGCGGAGATCGGGTCGCTGTTCCTCTTCGAGAAGCTGTCGGACGAACAGCTCGGGCAGCTGTGCGCGGCGGGGCGGGTGGAGCGGTTCGAGCCCGGCCCGGTGTACGCCGAGGGCGAGCCCGCCACCTGCTTCTACGTGATGTGCGAGGGCACGGTCGTGCTGTCGCGCCGGGTCGGCGGCGACGACGTGGAGGTCAGCCGGACCTCGCAGCGCGGGGTGTACGCGGGCTCCATGCAGGCGTTTCTCGGCGACCGGGTGCGGCAGGTCTACAACAACTCCTTGCGGGTCACGGAGCCCTCGCGGTTCTTCGTGCTGCCCGCCGAGATGTTCTCGGCCTTCATGCAGGAGTGGTTCCCGATGGCGGTCCACCTGCTGGAGGGGCTGTTCTTCGGTTCGAAGAACGCGCAGCGGGCCATCGGACAGCGTGAACGGCTGCTGGCGCTGGGCTCGTTGTCCGCCGGTCTCACGCACGAGCTCAACAACCCCGCCGCGGCGGCCGTCCGGGCGACCGCGACCCTGCGGGAGCGGGTGGGCAAGATGCGGCACAAGCTCGCGCTCATCGCCCAGGGCTCCTACTCTCCCGAGGTCATCGCGAACCTGATCGACATCCAGGAACGCACCGCCGAACGCGTCGCCAAGGCGCCCGCCCTGAGCCCGCTGGAGGCCTCCGACCGCGAGGACGTCCTCAGCGACTGGCTCGACGACCACGACATCCCCGACGGCTGGCGGATCGCTCCGACCTTCGTGCAGGCCGGTCTCGACGCGGACTGGCTCGACCAGGTGGCGGCCGCCGTGGACGAGGAGATCCTGCCCAGCGCGATCGGCTGGCTCAACTACACCGTCGAGACCGAGCTGTTGATGGACGAGATCAACGACTCCACCAACCGCATCTCGCACCTCGTCGACGCCGCCAAGCAGTACTCGCAGCTCGACCGGGCGCCGTACCAGGTCGCCGACGTGCACGAACTCCTCGACAGCACCCTGCTGATGCTCTCGGGCAAGATCGGCCGGAGGATCAAGGTCGTCAAGGAGTACGACCGTACGGTGCCGAGGGTTCCGGCGTACCCGGCGGAGCTCAACCAGGTGTGGACCAACCTGATCGACAACGCCGTCCACGCCATGAACAGCACGGGCGGGGAGGGCACGCTGACCGTGCGGACGGCGCTCGACCACGACCGGCTGCTGGTGGAGTTCCGCGACACGGGGCCCGGCGTGCCGCGGGAGATCCGCGACCGGATCTTCGATCCGTTCTTCACCACCAAGCCGGTGGGCGAGGGCACGGGGCTCGGACTCGACATCTCCTGGCGGATCGTCGTCAACAAGCACCACGGGAGTCTTCAGGTCGAGTCGGAGCCGGGGGACACGCGTTTCCAGGTCCTGCTTCCGCTGACGGCGGCGGAACCCGAGGCGTCACTTGAGGAGACGGAATGACCAGCGACAGTGGAATCGACGGCCTCGACGCCGAGGCCGCCCCGAGCGGCGCCGGGTGCGTGGAGTGCGACGTGGACGGCGGGTGGTGGTTCCATCTGCGGCGCTGCGCGCAGTGCGGGCATGTGGGGTGTTGCGACTCCTCTCCGGCCAAGCACGCGACGGGGCATTTCCGGGAGACCGGGCATCCGTTGGTGCAGAGCTTCGAGCCGGGCGAGGGCTGGTACTGGAACTACGCGACGAACGAGATGTACGAGTCGGGGCCGGAGTTGGCGCCGCCGACGAGCCATCCGGTGGACCAGCCCGCGCCGGGCCCGGCGGGGCGCGTGCCGTCCGACTGGGCCCGGGTGTTGCGGGGGTGAGTGGCCAGGAGAAGCCCGGCTGCCCCGCGCTCCTCGGGTGAGGCCCCTCGCCCCTGTGGCGAAGGACTGTCGGTCTCACGTGCCAGGATGGATCCGTGCCGCAGATCTCCCGCTCCGCCCCGCTCATCGGCCGCGATGACGAACTCGTCCGTCTCACCGGTGTGCTGGAGCGTGCCCGGGACGGGGTGGCGCGGGCCGTCCTGGTCGCCGGGGACGCCGGCGTCGGGAAGACCCGGGTGCTGGACGAGGTGGCGGGGGTGGCGTCGCGGGCCGGGATGACCGTGCTCGCCGGGCACTGCGTCGATCTGGGCGACGTGGGTCTGCCCTATCTCCCGTTCACCGAGGCCTTGGGGGTGCTCGCGGCCGACGGCCGGTTCGCGCAGGTGCTGGCCGCGCATCCGGTGGTGGAGCGGCTGTTGGGCGGCGGTACCGACGCGACGCGGGACGTGGGTGGGCGGCTGCGGTTGTTCGAGGGGATGGCGGGGCTGCTGGCCGACATCGCCGACATCGCGCCCCTGCTGCTGGTCCTGGAGGATCTGCACTGGGCGGACCAGTCCTCCCGCGATCTGCTGCGGTTCCTGCTCAGCCGGGGAATCCTCCAGCGGCCCGCCGGCGGGGCACCGACGCATCCGCTCGCGGTGTTCGCCTCCTACCGGGCGGACGACCTGCACCGCCGCCATCCCCTGCGCCCGCTGCTGGCCGAGCTGGTGCGGCTGCCCTCGGTGGAACGGCTGGAGCTGCGGCCCATGGCCGACCCGGAGGTGGCCCGCCTGGTGCGGGCCCTGGGCGGCGCTCCCCTGCCGGACACCACGGTCCGGCGGATCGTGGAGCGGGCGGAGGGCAACGCCTTCTACGCGGAAGAACTGCTGGCGGCCACGGACACCGAGGCGGGAGGCGTGCCCAGCGGCCTGGCCGACGTGCTGCTGATCCGTTTCGAGCAACTGTCGGACACCGCTCAGCAGGTGCTGCGCACGGCCGCCGTCGCCGGACGCCGGGTGGAGCACGACCTGCTGCGGGACGCGGTCGGGATCCCCGAGGACGAACTGGAGTCGGCGCTGCGCGAGGCCGTGGGGCGGCAGTTGCTCGTCCCGGGCGACGGCGACACGTACGCCTTCCGGCACGCCCTGGCCCGTGAGGCGGTGTACGCCGATCTGCTCCCGGGTGAACGGGCCCGACTGCACGGCGCGTTCGCACGGCTGCTCGACGGGCGGGGCCATCGGGCCGAGGGCGCGGCGGAGCGGGCGCACCACTACCGGGAGAGCCATGACCTGGCCGAGGCGCTCGCCGCCTCGCTGGAGGCCGCGGACCACGCCCACCGGGTGGGCGCGCCGGCCGAGGAGCTACGGCATCTCGAAGCGGCCCTCGATCTGTGGTCGGCGGTGGAGTCCGCGGCGCGTCCCGCCGGCGAGGGCGTCGACCAGGTGACGCTCACCCTGCGGGCCTCGGCCGCCGCCGCGCACGCCGGGGAGGCGCACCGGGCCGTCTCCCTCGCCCGGGCCGCGCTCGCGGGGGTCGGCCAGGACGCGGACTCGGAGCTGGCCGCCCGGGTGCGGTACACGCTCGCCGGGAACCTGCTGGGCGTCGACAACCTGATGGCCGCGTTCTCCTACAGCAGCGAGGCGCTCGCCATGATCCCGGCCGAGCCCGCGTCGCGTACATGGGTGTGGGCGGCGGCCACCCACGTCCTGACGGCGCGCCAGGTCGGCGAGAACGCCACCGCGCTCAAGGTCGCCCGGCAGGCCCTGCGCGTCGCCGAGCAGCTGGAGGTGCCCGACGCCCGGGCCGACCTCCTCGTCTCGCTGGCCACCCTCGAAGGGGGCGGCCGTCGGACGACCGAGGGGCGCAAGCGGCTGCAGGAGGCCCGCGAGATCGCGCGTGGCGCGGGCAACGCCCTGGTGGAGCTGCGCGCCCTGTTCAACCTGGCCATCGGCTGCTACGAGTCCGGCCGCCTGGACGAGTGCCTACCCTGGCTCACCGAGGGTCTGGACCGGGCGCGTCGCGCGGGACTGCTGTCGTCGCTGTATCCGCTGGAGATGCGCTACCTGCGGCTGCTGGTGCTGTACACGCTGGGCCGCTGGGACGAGTGCCTGCACGCGGCGCGAGCCGATGCCGACGTGCTGCCCGTGGCCGGCGGATACACGGCGGCACCGGCGTGGTACGCGCAGCTGGCGCGCGGTGACCTCACGGCGGCCGACCGTGCCGCGGCCTTGCTGGAGAAGCCGTTCGACTGGATGGCCACGCTCGTGGCGGGTGTCGTGCTGACCGACGCGGCGGCGCAGCGGGGTGAGCCGGAGGCCGCCGTGGCGCGGGTGCGGTCCACCGTCGCGGCCCTCACCGACGAGGCCGGTCTGGTCCCGGACATCACGGTCCGGCTGGCCGCTCTGGCGCTGGCCCCCGTCGCCGACCGGGCCGTCGAACGCCGTCTCGTCGGCGACGAGGCCGAGGCCGGCCGCTGGGCGCGGACCGCGACCGAACTGCGGGACCTGGCCCGGGCCACCGCCGCGCACGGCGAGAGCGGCGTGCCGCAGGGGCCCGAGGGCCAGGCGTGGCTGGCGCGGGCCGAGGCGGAGTGGGTGCGAGCCGTGTCGGGGCCGGACGCGGAGGCCTGGGGCCGCACGGTCGCCGCGTTCGACTTCGGTGACGTGTACGAGCGGGCGCGCTGCCGACTGCGTTTCGCGGAGGCCCTGTTGGCGGCCGACCGGCGCAAGGAGGCCGCCGCCGAGGCCCGCGCCGCCCGGGAGACGGCCGCCGGGCTCGCCGCCACACCCCTGCTGGAGCAGATCGACGCCCTGATCCGCCGCGGCCGCCTGGCCGACACCGCGCCCTCCGATCCCCGCCCCACCGTCCTCACCGCCCGTGAGCAGGAGGTCCTGCGCCTGCTCGCCCTCGGCCGCAGCAACCGGCAGATCGGCGAGGAACTCTTCATCACCGGCAAGACGGCCAGCGTCCACGTCTCCAACATCCTCGCCAAACTGTCCGCCACCAGCCGCACCGAAGCGGTGGCCATCGCCTACCGCCAGGGCCTGATCACCACCGGGCAGAACGGCTCGGGCGTCGGCTGAGCCGTCCGGACCCGGGCTCGGAGCGTCAAGGAGACGGCGGACCCGCGCAGTCCAGGCTCTTCAGGTCGACGGCGTCGGCCATGGCCTGCATGCCCTTGTCGTTGGGGTGGAGGTGGTCGCCCCCGTCGAAGACGGGGAGGATGCGGGCGGGGTCGTAGGGGCTGCGGAGGATGCGGTCGAAGTCGGTGACGGCGTCGAATTCGCCGCTGTCGCGGATGAAGGCGTTGACGTCCTGGCGGACGGCTTCGGCGGCCGGGCTCCACTCGGACCAGCCCTTGAAGGGGGCGACGGTGGCCGCGACGACGCACTTGCCGGCGGCGTGGGCGCGTTCGGCGATCCTCCGGTAGCCGTCGATGAGGTCCTCGGCGGTGATGCCGGGGGCGGCCTTGATGTCGTTCACGCCCTCGAAGAGGAAGACCGTGCGCAGGCCAGGCTGGGAGAGGACATCGCGGTCGAGGCGGTTCAGGGCGCTCTGCCCGCCGCCGTCGGTGAGGACCTTGTTGCTGGAGATGCCGGCGTTGGCGACGCCCTTGATGTCGGTGTCCGCGCGCTTCAGGCGCCGGGCGAGATAGTCGGGCCAACGGCGGTTGGTGTCGGTGGTGGACTGCCAGCCGTCCGTGATGGAGTCGCCGAGGGCGACGACCGCGCCGGTGCCGGGTTCCGCCCGGACGGAGACCGCGTCGAGGTAGAACCAGGACCCCGTGGTCCGCGTCCAGGCCGCGGCGCCCTCCTCGGCGGTGTGGCCCACCTCGCCGAGGTACGAGGTCTGCATGGCCATCCAGTGGCCGGAGACCGGGCCGGTCGCCTCCGGAGTGTCGAAGCTGATCACCAGGTCGGTCGCGGCGGGCAGCCGGCCGGGCAGCGGATCGCTGAGGACGGTCCGCCCGGCGGGGACGGTGACGGAGCGGGCGCCGTCGAAGGTCAGCGGCCGATTGCTGCCGGGCATCAGAGCGGCTCCCTCCTTCCGGAGTCCGGCGTGGACCCCGTCGAAGGTCACGGCCCGGTCCCCGAAGGCGTTGGTCAGCCGGATCCGCAGATCGCTGCCGCCGACGCTGGTGCGCACGACGAGCCGGTGGCCGCGCTCGGATGCCTCCTCGTCCATGCGGGCGGCGCTCGCTGCCCAGGTGACGACTCCGTCGGGTCGGGTGGGCGCCTCGGCCGGTGCGGCCGGGGACCTGGTCTGGCAGGCGGGGAGTGCCGCCAGCACCACGGCGGCCACCGGGGCCGCGAGCGCCGTCCGCGCCCTCACCGGGTGAAGTCCTTCAGCGTCACGGACTCGCCGGGCGTCAGGCGCACGGTCCGGGTCGTACCGCCGTACGCGACCGTCGTGGTCCGGCCGCCCACGCTGCGGATCCGTGCCCGGGTGGGCCGGCCGTCCTGCCAGTGCAGGTCCACGACGAAGCCGCCGCGGGCACCGGCCCCGGTGAGAAACCCGGAGTGGGCCCAGGCCTCGGGGAGAGCGGGGAGGAGTTCGACATGGCCGGGGCGGGAGTACAGGAGCATCTCGATCGCCGCGGCGGGGGTGCCGAAGTTGGCGTCGATCTGGAAGACGCCGTTGCCCTCGCCCAGTTCGTAGATGTCGAACAGGTTGAAGGCGGTGCCGTTGCCGCCGTCGGTGGAGGGGCGCAGGTTGTTCACGATCAACTGGTAGGCCTTCTCCGGGTTCTTCAGACGGGCCCAGCACAGACTGCGCCAGGCGTTGGCCCAGCCGAAGCTCTCCGTGCCGCGGGCGGTCAGGAGGGCGGTGGCGCCGGCGACGACGTCGGCGGGGGTGGAGCCGTCGGGCCGGATGCGGTCTCCGGGGAAGAGGCCGACGAGCGGGGACAGGTGCCGGTGGGTGGTCTCGCCGAGGTTGTCCGGGGACATCCACTCCTCCAGCCAGCCGGTCGTCGGGCTCACCCGCGGCAGGTGGAGCTTCTTGCGCAGGGCGGCGACGGTGTCGGCGTAGGCGCTGTCCCGCTTCAGCTCCGCCGCGGCTACGCAGTAGTTGCCGAAGAGCGTCCACACCAGCTCCTGGGCGTAGGTGATGCCCTTGGCGTCGAGCGGGCCGTGCTCGGGCGACCAGTCGCTGTCGGCGATCAGGACCTCCCGCGTGGTGCCCGGCAGCGTGGTGGTGAGCAACCGCGCCTCCCAGAACTCGCACGCGCCCTTCAGCAGCGGGTAGATCCTCTCCAGGTGGGATGACGACCGGGTGAACTCGTAGTGTTCCCACAGCGTGTTGCACATCCAGGCATTGCCCGCGGGGTGCCACCACCAGCCGTTGCCGCCGTGCGGGTTGGTGGAGATGGCGAGGGTCCATCCGGCGTTCCCGCCGCTGGAGTTGCGGTAGCGGTTGCGGGGGTCGTTGAAGAGTCTGCGGGTGAGGTCCGTCCAGGACGGCAGTTGGGCGAGGCAGTAGTCGGTGAGGGTGTCGAAGCAGGCGGACAGGCCCGCGCGGTCGGCCATCCAGTAGTTCATCTGGATGTTGATGTCGGTGTGGTAATCACCCATCCAGGCCGGGTCGTTGCCGTCGAGCCACAGTCCCTGGAGGTTGAGCGGCAGGCTGCCCCGGGAGCCGGCGATCATCAGGTAGCGGCCGAACTGGAGGTAGGCGGCCTCCAGTTCGGGATCGGGTACGCCGTCCCGGGAGCGTGCCTTGAGCCGCTCCCAGGTGTCCAGGGAGCGCTGTTCGTCGGTGGACTCGCCCAGGGAGAGGTCCAGTTGCCCGAACAGGGCGCGGTGGTCGGCGACATGGGTGCGCAGGAGGGTCGCCGCCGGGTGCGCGGCGGCGGCTCGGACCTTGGCGCGGGCCAGCCGTTCGGGGTCGAGGGACGGGTCGCGGTAGCCGGTCGAGGCATCGGGGGCGTAGTTGGTGCCGCCGCTGACCACGACGGTGAGTTCGGCGCATCCGGCGAAGGAGATCCGCGGGCCGTCCACCGCGACCCGGCCGCCCTCGCCGCGCGCGGTGACCGCGGCGCCGTAGCGCAGTCCGTTGGGGAAGGCGGCGCCGAAGGAGACCGCGGGATCCTCGCCGTGGGTGCCGGCCAGGGTGACGGTGCCGGTGTACCGGCCGCCGCCGCTCTGGGTGAAGTGCAGCACGATGACGTCGTCGGGGTGGCTGGCGAACATCCGGCGTCGGTACGTCACCCCGGAGCGGACGTACGACGTCGTCACCACGCCCCGGTCGAGGTCGAGGGTGCGGCGGTAGCCGGAGACGGCCGACAGGTCGTGGTCGGGGAGGTCGACGGTGAGGCGGGAGAGCAGGGTGAAGGAGCCGAAGTCGTCGCGGCCGTAGGGGAACTGGCCGTCGGCGTCCAGGGAGTCGTTCGGGCCGCCGGTCCACATCGTGGCGTCGGTGATCAGCAGGACCTCGCGGCCGGGGTCGTTGCCCGCGAGGGCGCCGAGCCGGCCGTTGCCGAGGGGCAGGCCCTGTTCGATCATCGACCGGTCGTCGGCGGGGGCCTGCCACCACAGTCGGTGGCGGGGCTCGCCGGTGGACTCGGCTCCGGCGTCGGGCCGTCGAGGTGCGGCGGTGGCCGTGAACGCCGGCAGACCGGCGAGGGCTCCGGTGGTCGCCGCGAGGGCGAGGAGGCGGCGTCTGTCGATCCGGGCTGCGGGGTCAGTGGCCATGGCGGGCTCCGGGGGCTCGGTCGGTCAGGACGACTTCAGGACCGGGGGACGTCGATGCGGTCGATGTCGGGGGCGTAGCCCGTGCCGCTGTCGAAGGTGATCGTGTTGGCGCCCTTCCTCAAGGTGACCGGAATGCTGACCGTCCCGACGGTTCCCCAGTCCCCGGTGGCGGGGAACTTGTGGCGCTCGGGGCCACCGGAGTTGGCGAGGACGTCGACGGAGCGGGCGTCGCCGCTGACGTAGGCGACCTTGATCCAGTGGGTGCCCGCCCTGGTCGCGGTGATGTCGTTGAAGCGGAGCTTGCCGCCGAGGTAGAGGTTGCCGACCTTCCTGCCCTCGGAGCAGGCCGGGCAGTCGGCGACGGAGGCGTTGCCGTAGAGGGTGTTCGTGGCGGACTCCGCCTCGTGGGCGGTCCAGTCGAGGGCGGCGCCGCGCGGGGTGACGGTGAACAGGCGGGAGCCGTGGGCCGGCAGGGCCTGTGTGATGCCGTTGCGGTGGGTGCCGAGGTTCTCGTGGTTCCACAGGTCCCGCACGGCCGCCGCGCCGGTGAAGCCGAGCGTGGACCAGTCGGCGGTGACGGCGGCGGGGGCGTCGGCGAGGTTGAACAGGGCGACGGTGTAGGTGCCGTCGGGGTTCTTCGCGGCCCACACCTGCTGGGGGTCGGAGGCGGTGACGGGGCGTGCGGGCGGGGTGTCGCCCTGGTTGAGGGCGATGACCTCGCGGTTGGTCAGCAGGGACAGGCCGTAGGAGTCGAGGCGGGTGAGGTCGTCGCCGGTGTAGAGCGGGGACTTGGCGATGGCCCACAAGGTGGCGTAGCTCTGCCGCTCGGCCTTGGTGAGGCCGTCCATCTCACCGTTGCCGACATCGAGGGAGTCGAGGTCGTTCCAGCCGCCGGGGCCGGCGTGCCGGGTCCAGGCGGGGGTGTCGTCCCAGCGGTCGTCGACGGAGTTCTCCCAGCTGACGAGGGTGTTGCAGTAGCACTCGACGTCGGTGTCGACGCGCCAGCCCTGGGAGTACCTCTTCCAGTCGGCGGCATGCCCGATGTCGAGGGACCAGGACAGTTCGAGATGGATGGGGCGGCCGGTGGCGGCGATCGCGCGGTTCCAGGCGGCCACATCCGCGACGTTGTCGTACTGGTCGCCGTTCTTGCCCGAGCCGGGGCCGACGCCGTCGAGCTTGAGGAAGTCATAGCCCCAGTCGGCGATCAGCCGGGCCTGGGAGTCGATGTACCGGGCGGTGCAGGGGCGGGAGAAGTCGAGCTTGTAGGCGCTGTCCCAGCCGTTGGTGGTACGCAGGTCGTCGTGGACGATGTCGGCGGTGGTGCAGCCGTCGGCGTCCAGGATCGGCGAGCGGCCGTCGTTGTACGCCTCCTTCTCCAGGCCCGCGGGCAGGTAGATGCCGGCCTTGAGGCCCTTGGCGTGAATGCGGTCGGCGACGGCCTTCATGCCGCTGGGGAAGCGGGCCGGGTCGGCCTTCTGGCGGGCGTACCGGTCGAACCCGGGCTTCCAGGCGTGGTCGCGCCACCAGCCGGCGTCGATGTTGACGTACTCGTAGCCGTATTTCTTGAGCTTGGCGGCCATCGCGTCGGCCTGCTTGAGGACGTTCGCCTCGGTCAGGTAGCTGTAGTCGCCGTCGGGATTGAGGCCCGGGTACTTGGACGACTGCATGCTCCAGCTCGACCAGCCCATGTAGGGCTTCGCCGCGAGAGCCGGGGTGGCGGCCCCAGCAGAGACGGCGGCGGTCTCGGTGCGGGCGGCGGGAACAGAGGGTGCGGTGTCGCTGTGGGCGGCCGGGCCGAGCGTGGCGAACCCGGCGGTGAGGGCCAGGACCACCACGGCTCCGAGGGAGCGTGCGGGCAGGACGGAGTACGAGGATGACCGCATGGGTCGTACCTCCTGGGGTCGGCTCTGCGGGCGGGATGGCTAAGTGGTGTCGGCTCGAATGAAGGACTGGATGGCGGTGGCGGCGGCGCCGCGGGCCCATTCGGTGAAGGGCAGCGGCCGGGTGCGGACGTCGCAGCGGGCGGCGGAGCCGAAGGCGGCCGCGGTGAAGGCGTCACGGATCTGCTCGGCGAAGAGGTCGTGGGCGGCGAGCCCCTCACCGGAGATGATCACGAGTTCGGGCCCGAGCAGGTTGGCCACGGTGGCGATGCCCCGCCCGATGGCCTCGCCCGCCCGCGCGTACGCCTCGCGTGCTCCGCTCACCCCGTTGTGGGCGAGGCGGACGGCCTCCGCGGAGTCGGTGACCTCCAGGCCCGTGGTCTCGCGGATCCGCCGGAGGATCGCGGCGTCCCCCGCGATCGCCTCGACGCAGCCGCGGTTGCCGCAGTGGCAGGGCGGTCCGGCCGGGTCGACGGTGACATGGCCGATCTCGCCGGCCACCCCGTGCGCGCCGGAGACCACCCGGCCGTGCACGACGAGACCGCAGCCGATGCCCGCGCCGACGGTCACCACGGCGAAGTCGGACAGGCCCGCGCCGGCGCCGAACCACTGCTCGGCCACGGTCAGGGCGCGCACGTCGTTGTCCACGGTGACCGGCAATCCCGTGGCGGTGGCCGCGAGTTCGGCCAGTGGTACGTCGCGCCACTCCAGGAAGGGCGAGTAGCGGACGATGCCCTCGGCCCGGTCGACGTCACCGGAGACGGCGATGCCGAGGCCGTGCACACCGGCTCCTGCCTCGTCGGCCTCGGCGCGGAGTGCGTGCACCAGGTCCGCGACGGCCGTGAGCACCGCCCCGAGGTCACGGTCCGTCAGCGGCACATGGCGGACGAGACGGATCCGGCAGCACAGGTCGGTGACCACGCCGATGATCTCGTCGCCGGTCACCTTGACGCCGACGAACAGCGCCCGCCCGCCGTCGACCCGTACGAGCGTCGCCGGCCGGCCGAGTGCGGGACGCGCCTCCTCGTCCGCGCCCTCCACCAGATATCCGGCCTCGATCAGCGGCCGGACCGCCTTGGTGACGGCGGCCGGGGACAGCCCGGCGCGCCGGGCCACCTCCAGACGGGTGAGAGGGCCCTGCGACAGCACGGTGGTGAAGATCTGCGAGGCGGCAGGCGTGTTGACCGGGAACCGCTCGGTCCGTGGCGTCGGGAGCATGGTCGGGAACCTAGGGCTCTTCTTTTCCGCCGTCAATAAAAGAAACAGGATTCGCGTGACGGGCTCACAGGCGACTCGGGTGACCCACCGTCACGGACGGCCGAAATAACCAGATTTGAGGAATTTCGCCGCCATACTGTCCGGATCCGCGACAGAACAGGAGAAGAGCCGGATGGTCTCAGCAACGGCACGCAGAGGGACGGTGGTCGGGGCGGTGCTGCTGTCCCTGCTGGCGGTACCGGCGCACGCGGCGGCACCCAGGGACTCGACACTCGCCACGGGCGAGGTGGCACTGCCGAAACCCGACCTGGACGGACTGCGCGCCGACCTGCGCACCGCACGGCGGCAGGGAGCGCCCGGCGCGGCGGCACGGATCGACGCCCAGGGCAGCACCTTCCGTACGGCCACGGGCGTCGCCGACCGGGCGACGGGCCGGGCGCTCGGCAACGCCGACCGCTTCCGCGTCGGCAGCGTCACCAAGATCTTCACGGCCACGGTGCTGCTGCAGCTGGTGGACGAGAGGAAGCTGAGGCTCGACGCGCCGGTCAACCGCTATCTGCCGGGGCTGCTGCCCGACGGCCGGATCACGGTGCGGCACGTGCTCAGCCACCGCAGCGGGCTGTACGACTACACCAACGACATGTTCGCCAGGACGGTTCCCGGCTTCGAGGCGGTCCGCGACAAGGTCTTCACCTACCGCCAGCTGGTCGACCGCTCGCTGCGGCGGCCGCGCACCAACACGCCGGGGGCCGTCTACGCGTACTCCAACACCAACTTCGTGGTCGCGGGGATGCTGGTGGAGAAGCTGACCGGCCACTCGGTACGGACCGAGTACCAGGACCGCATCATCGAGCCGCTCAAACTGCGCGACACCTTCTACGTGCATCCCTCGACGCGGATTCCCGGCCGCCACGCCAGCGGCTACCTCACCCCCGACCGGGCGGGGGCCCCGCTGGTCGACGCCACCCGGCAGACGGCGTCCTGGGCGCAGAGCGCAGGCGCGATCGTCTCCACCACCCGTGACCTCAACACCTTCCTCCGCGCACTGCTCGGCGGCCGGCTGACCTCGGCCGCGCAGCTCGCGCAGATGCGGCGCTGGGTGCCCGCGGGCGCCAACCAGGCGTACGGCCTCGGCCTGCGCCGCCGCGACCTGTCCTGCGGTGTCTCCGTGTACGGGCACACCGGCGCCGTGCAGGGCTACTACACGTACGCTTTCGCCTCGAAGAGCGGCGGGCGCAGCCTCGCCGCGTTCGTCAACACCTCCAACAACGGCACGGTCCACGCCACGATGCTGGGCACCCTGGAGTCCGCGTTCTGCGGGAAGCGCGCGAAGGCGCCGCGCGGCCGGACCGCCCTTGCCGAACGGCACGAGGACATCGCCGCGGGGGCCGCCCGGGACTGAGCCCGCGCAGCTGCTCCTCCTGGGGCCCTGTCCCGTTCGGGAACCCGTGCGCCCTGGTGGACGTTGTCCGGACGACCCCGCGGGGTCCCGTACGACGACATCAGGGCGGCGCGATGAGCGAGTTGGTCCCCGGGGGCAATCTGCCCCTCCCGGGCGGTGCGGTGGCTGTCCGGGTCCCCGGCCCGTTCGACGTGTCGGCCCTCATCACGGACGACGGCGGCAAGGTGCGGGGGGACGCCGACTTCGTCTTCTACAACCAGCCGGACGCGCCGGGCGCCCGTCTGCACGGCGACACGCTCACCGTCGATCCGGTACGCCTGCGCGCGGGAGCGGCCCGTGTGACGGTGGTGGTCAGCGCCTCCGACCCCACCACTCCCCTGGGCCGACTGCCCGCGCCCACCCTGCATGTCACCGGTGCGGGCGGCCGCGCCCTCGCCCGGTTCGCCCCGCCCCGGCCCCGGCAGGAGACCGTACTGCTCCTCGCGGAGATCTACCGGCGCGGCGACGGCTGGAAACTCCGGGCCCTGGGCCAGGGGTACGCGGACGGGCTGGCGGGGCTGGCCCGCGACTTCGGGGTGGAGGTCCTCGACGAACCGGCGGTACCGGCACCGGCGTGGGCACCGGGTACGGCCTCTCCCCCACGCTCCGCGCCGCGCATCCCGTCACCGGCGCCCGCCTCGGCCCCGCTTCCGTCCCCCGACCCCGACGGTTTCCTCGGGCTGGTCAACCCCGCCCGCGCCACGGCCGGTTCACCCCCGGTCGCGCTCGACGCGCGCCTGTCCGCCGCGGCGCGCGCCCACGCGTCCGCCATGGCCTCGGCGGGGCGCCTGGACGCGGAGGGCGGGGACGGTGTCTCCGCCTACCAACGGGTCACGGCCACCGGGTTCTCGTACATCACCGTCGACCTCCACCTGGTCTCCGGGCCGCGCACGCCCGGGCAGTTCGTGGACTACTGCCTGAGCTCCGAGCAGCCCCGGCGGACCCTGCGTGACCCGGCCTTCACCCACGTCGGCCTCGCGCACGTCCCCGACGGCCGCTCGGGGCAGACGTACTGGACTGCTGTGTGGGCCAGACCCTTCAGCCCTGCCGAACTGGAGCGGACACAGTCCGACGTCGTCGGCCTGACCAACGGGGAGCGCGCCCGGGCGGGGCTGCCGCCGCTCACCGTGGATCCGCTGCTCACCCGGGCCGCGCAGACGTACAGCACGGACATGGCGGCGCGCGCGTTCTACTCGCACACCTCGCCCGAGGGCACCCAGCCCTGGGACCGGGCCGCCGCCGCGGGTTCCCGTCACCGTTCGATCGGCGAGAACATCGCCTGCGGCCAGCGCTCCCCCGCCGAGGTCGTGGAGGGCTGGATGAACAGCCCCGGTCACCGCGCCAACATCCTCAAGCCCGGCTTCACGCACATCGGCATCGGCTTCGCGGGCGGCGGCCCCAGAGGGACGTACTGGACCCAGCTCTTCGGCGCCTGAAGAAGGCCGAGATGAGCTGGGAGCGTCCTGCGCGGGGGCAGGGGGCAGGAAGTCGGCGCCACGCGTCGCGCGATCTTGGCGGAGGGCATCGCTCCGGGCCACGATGCCTGCATGAAGGGTGACCTCTTTTCCAGCGAGCACATGGTCCAGCCGGCCACACAGGCGGGCATGACGGTCGAGAACGCCAAGTGCATCAGGTACACGGTCAACGGCGAGATGCTCGCCCGACAGGGAGCGATGGTCGCCTACCGCGGCGATCTCCAGTTCGAGCGCAAGGGCCAGGGCGTCGGGGGCATGCTCAAGCGGGCGGTCACCGGCGAGGGTCTGCCGTTGATGGCGGTGCGCGGGCAGGGCGACGCCTGGTTCGCGCACGAGGCGCAGAACTGTTTCATCGTGGACGTCGACCCGGGCGACGAGTTCACCGTCAACGGCCGCAACGTCCTGTGTTTCGACGCCTCGTTGGCGTACCGGATCTCGACCGTCAAGGGCGCGGGCATCGCCGGGGGCGGGCTGTTCAACAGCGTGTTCACCGGGCAGGGCCGGCTGGGCCTGGTCTGCGACGGCAACCCGCTGGTCATTCCGGTCTCGCCGCAGTATCCGGTGTACGTCGACACGGACGCGATCGTCGGCTGGACGGCGGGCCTGTCGACCTCGCTGCACCGTTCGCAGTCCATCGGCTCGATGCTGCGCGGCGGCTCCGGTGAGGCCGTCCAACTGATGCTCCAGGGCGAGGGATACGCCGTCGTACGGCCGAGCGAGGTGACTCCGCAGAAGGCGCAGCAGCACTGAGACGCCCCGTGAAGTGATCTGCGCCTCACGGGCAACCCGATCGGTTCCGTCGACGTCTTGACCAGCAACAGGTGACGCCCCGGCCCTGTGGGCCGGGGCCAGTTTTCGACGCACTATACACAGCGCGTATACATGCCATGTATACGCAACATGTATAGATGGCGTGCATACGGACCGAAAGGCATGCATGTACGGCAAGGCATTCGCCCCGGAGTACCAGGGCGCCCTCACCACCCTGTCCGTGAACTCCTCGCTGACCGAGGTACTGGCCGCCGGTACCGAGCAGTTGAGGACCGCCGAGCGGGCCGGCCGGCACGGGGAGGCGGCCCGTTCCGGGCTCGCCGTCGCCGAGGCGCACCGGCGGCTGGGCAGCATCGCGGAGGCGGACCGGGCATGGAAGGCGAGCTATCGCGCGGCCCGGCAGGCCGGGGACACCGCGGCGATGGCCTGGGCGCTGTGGAGCGGCGGCACCCTGGCCCGGCAGCGTGGCGCCTTCGCCCTGGCCCGGCGGCTGCTGGAACTCGCCGCCGACCTCGGTGAGCGCGGCGGGGATGTCGTCGTCCGCGGCTACTCCCTGGCGGGCCTGGCCGAGACCGGCCGTATCCAGGGCGACTACGAGGCCGTCGGCCGGCTGCACGAGCAACTGCTCGCCGAGGCCCGGCGACGCGGCGAGGCCCGCCACACCGTGTGGGCCCTGGAGGGCATCGCGCAGATGCACCGCAACACCGGCCGCCACGACACGGCGTACGCCCTGTTCGAGGAGGCGGCGGAGATAGCCGCGCGGGCCGACGACCGGCGTGGGCACGCCTGGGCGCTGCGCGGGCTCGCGGACGTCGTCTCCGTGCGCGACGGCGACACCGGCCGGGCGCTCGCGCTGCTGTCGCAGGCGGAGGAGTCCTGCCGCGCGATGAAACTCTCCAGCGCGCTGGCCTACAACCACAAGATGCGCGGCAACGTCCTCTACCGCGCGGGCCGTTACGAGGAGGCCCGGGGACTGTACGAGCAGGCGCTCGCGGAGTTCCGCACCATGAGCGAGCCGCGCGGCGAGGCGCTCGCCCGGCTGGGCCTGGCCAAGTCCCTGGCCCGGCTGGGCCGCGACCGCGCGGAGACCGAGGCCGAACTCGCCGATCTGGCCCGCACGCTGGAGCGGCTCGGGCTGCGGCACGCGCGCGAGATGGTGTCGCGCGCCCAGCAGGAGCTCGGCACGCGGGCGGAGGCCGTACGGTGACGGCGCTGACGTCGGCCCTCGCCGCCCCCGAAGTCCTGGACCGCTGCCGGACGTTGGTGCGGCCCGCGCTGGAGGAGGCGGTGGGGCGGCTGCATCCGTGGGTGGGCGAGATGGCCGGGTACGCGTTCGGCTGGTGCGAGGTGGGCGGCGCGCCCGCCACGGCGTCCGGCGGGAAGGGCGTCCGGCAGGCGCTGGCCGTGCTCGGCGCCGAGGCGGCCGGTGCCCCCGGGCGGGCCGGTGTGCCCGCGGCGGTCGCGGTCGAGCTGGTGCACACCTTCTCCCTGCTGCACGACGACATCATGGACGGCGATCCGGCCCGGCGCCGTCGGCCCACCGTGTGGAAGGCGTACGGCACGGGTCCGGCGGTCCTGGCGGGCGACGGCCTGTTCGCGCTGGCCGTGCAGACCCTCGCCGTCCCGTCGGCGGGCCCCGAGGCCCTGCGCCTGCTGTCCGTGGCGCTCGGCGATCTGGTGCGAGGCCAGGCGGACGACCTGCTGTACGCCGGACGGCCGTGGACGGGGCCGGGGCGGGTGCGGCCCGGCGAGTACCGTGCGCTGGCCGAACACAAGACCGGGGCCCTGCTGGGCTGCGCGGCCGCGCTCGGCGCCCGGCTCGGCGGCGCGCCGCACGCCACGGTCAGCGCGCTGGACCGCGCCGGACGCCATCTGGGGATCGCGTTCCAGGTCGTCGACGACGTGCTGGGCATCTGGGGCGATCCCGCCGTCACCGGCAAGCCCGTGCACGGCGATCTGCGGGAGCGCAAGAAGACGTTCCCGGTCCTGGCGGCCCTCGACTCCCCCAGTCCCGCGGCCGGGCGACTCGCCGTGGTCCTGGAATCCGGCGGGGCGCCCGAGGAGGCGGCCGCGCTGATCGAGCGGGCCGGGGGGCGAGAGGCCGCGCTCGCCGAGGCGCGCCGGCACATCGCCGCCGTGGAGGCCGTGCTCACCGACGTACCGTTGGCGGCAGGGGCGTCCGACGAGCTGCGCTCGCTGCTGGACTTCCTCGTCCGGCGGGATCTTTGACGTCTCGCGGCGCGTTCACCGGCACCGTGTTGACCTGCGTCGCGCCGCACGTCAGGGTGCGAGACGGCACGGATCACCGCCCCGTGCCGGAAAGGGTGAACACCTTGATCGGGATCACGGACATCGAGCAGGCCGCCGAACTCGTCGCCGGACATGTCGTCCGCACTCCGACCGTGCCGAGCCCCGGCCTGTCCACGCTGCTCGGTGTGCCGGTCACCGTGAAGCTGGAACTCCTCCAGCGCACCGGCTCGTTCAAGGTGCGCGGGGCGACGGCCCGGCTGCTGTCGCTCACCGAGGCCGAGCGGGCCGCGGGGGTGGCGGCGGTCAGCGGCGGCAACCACGGCATCGCCCTCGCGGTCATGGCCGCGGCCCTGGACGTGAAGGCCACGGTGGTCATGCCGCGTTCGGCGCCCGCCCGGTCCGTGGAGATCGTCGAGTCGGCCGGTGCCGCCCTGCGGCTGACCGACGACATGGACGGCGCGTTCGCTCTCGTGAACCGTCTGCGGGACGAGGGGCTGACGCTGGTCCATCCGTTCGACGACCCCGTGGTGGTCGCCGGACAGGGCACCGTGGGCCTGGAGTTCGCCGAGGACGCCGATGATCTCACCGACGTCCTCGTCAGCGTCGGGGGCGGCGGACTGATCGCCGGGGTGGCGGCCGCGCTGCGCGCCCGCCGGCCGGACCTGCGGATCTGGGGTGTGGAGACCGAGGGCGCCGAGGCCATGTCCCGGGCGCTGGCGGCGGGCGGCCCGGTGCCGGTCGAGCTCTCCTCGATCGTGTCCACCCTGAGCGCGCCGTCCGTCTCGCGGCTGACGTACGCCCCTGTGTCCGCGCTGGTCACCGAGGTGCTCGTGGTCTCCGACCGGGAGGCCGTCCGGGGCACGCTGGACCTCGCCGACCATGCCAAGGTGTGGACCGAACCGGCCGCCGGCTGTCTGCTCCCCGCGGCCCGCCGGGTCCTGGAGCGGGTCGGCGACGGGGCCCGGCTGGGACTGGTGGTGTGCGGGGGCAACGCGACGACCGCCGACGTCATGGCCTGGTCGCAGCGGTTCGGTCTGCGCTGATGCGGGTCAACTCCGGTCGGAGGTCGGACAGTTGGTGCCGACCCGTCGTACAGCGGATGAACAAGGGAAAACAGGCGCTCTTCAGTTGAGGATTCATTGAACATTTCCCGCTGTGGGCCCCGTACCTCTGTGAAAGGTGAGAGCCAGGGGTTCAGCGAGGGATGACCATGGTCAAGGCGCACGTCTCCACACACGAGTTGGTCGCCGGAAGGTACCGGCTCCTGGAGGTCCTCCATCGCGAGACGAACCGCGTCTGCTGGTACGCCGAGGACGTGGCGGCCGGTCGCCCGCGCCTGATCACCCAGATCGGGCTGCCGGACGACCCGGGCGGGGAGACCGCGCGTCGGGCCACCGCCCGGGTCCTGCGGATGGCCGAGACGATGGGGCTGCTCTGTCCGGGCCGGGTCGCCACAGTTCTCGACGCCGCCGTGGAGTCCGGCACCCTGTGGGTCGTCACCGAGTGGATCGACGGCACCCCCCTGGGCGAACTCCTCACCCATCAGGGCGCGTTCAACTATGTGCGGGCGGCCCGCATCGGCCTGGAGGTGCTCGACATCCTGGAGGCCGCGCACGGCGAGGGGATCACCCACGGCGAGCTCAGTCCCGGTCAGGTGTTCGTGCGGGACCAGGGCTCCGTCGTCCTGACCGGGTTCGGACTCACCGGCACCACCCTCGTGCCCCGGGTCACCGCCCCGTCGTACGCCTCCCCCGAACAGGCACGGGACGAGCGGATCGGGCCGGCCGCCGACCTGTGGGCGCTGGGGGCGATCCTGTACACGATGGTCGAGGGCCGTCCGCCGTTCCGGGACCGGGACCGTCCGGAGTCCACCCTGCGGGGCGTGGACCGACTGCCCCTGCGTACACCCGTGCACGCCGGACCGCTCGCCCAGACCATCCAGGGGCTGCTCCGCAAGAACTCCGTCGAGCGGCTGACCCGGCCGGTGGTCCGCGAATCGCTCGTCCGAGTCCTGAGAGAGGACCCGGACCAGGCCCTGCGCGCCCTGCCCACGCCCCGGCTGCGCGGCCTGTACCAGTCGGGCCCGAAGTGGAGCAGACGCACCATGGTCGTCGGGACCGCCCTGGCGGTCGTCACGGTGTCGGTCGCCGTCCTGGCCGTGACCCGGCAGCTGCCGGGCACCGAGGACACCGCCGGCGGCGAGCCGGAACCCCGGCCGAGCGCCTCCGCCCCGGCCACCGACGACGGCATCGGCGGACAGCCCGCCGCCCCGCCGCAGTCACCGTCGCCCGCCCCGACGACCCCCGCGGCGCCGACGCCCACTCCTACCCCGACCCCGACTCCCACGCCGACGACGAGTGCTCCCGCCGGCAAGGGGCTGCCCTCCGGATTCCGCACCTACCACTCGCCGGAGGGCTTCTCCGTCGCCCTCCCCGACGGCTGGAAGCCACTGCGCACCACGCGCGCGAGCGACCTCGCCTACCGGGTGATCCTCGGCAACGAGGACGACCCGCGCACGCTCGCCGTCACCTACAGCGAGCGCGTGGGCCCGGACCCCGTCGCCGTCTGGCGCGACGACGTCGAGCCGAACCTGAAGCAGGGTCCGGGCGACTACCAGCGGATCGGCGAGATCCGCGCCACGACGTATCAGGGAGGCAAGGCCGCCGACATCGAGTGGCTCGTCGACGATTCCCACGGCACCCGGGTGCGCACCTTCGGCCGCGGTTTCCTCATCGGGGAGGGCCGCAGTTTCTCGCTGCGCTGGACGACACCGGCCGAGGACTGGGACAAGACCGCGAACAAGGAGGCGCTGGAGACCTTCCTGAAGACGTTCCGGCGGCCCTCAGACTGATCCACGGGGCGCGCGCAGCGATCCGAGCGACCGGGCGTGCAGCGGCCGGGTGCTCCAGCGCGCCGAGAAGGTGGCGTCCGGAAGCGAGCAGGTCACCACCAGGTGGTGGGGCGTCTCCAGGCAGGCCACGTCCACGACGAGGGTGTCCGGGTCCGTCCATCCCCCGCTCACCGCGACGGGCATGGGCTCCTCGACGACGGTCCAACCGCCCTGCCCCAGCGGCAGTTCCAGTCGCAGATCGTCCTCCACGAGCGTCACGTGCCAGGTCTCCCCGGTCACCGAGACCCGGACCGCGGTCGCGGCCGGACGGTCCTCGGGCATCGTCGGGTCCGGCGCGAACTCCGCTCCGGCCCAGGCTTCCGCGTGCTCGGGCGGGGCGGCCTTGCCCGGGGCCGCCGGCAGGGTGAGCCGCACCAGCCGCTCGGCGAGGGCCGCGTCGTCGTCCTCCCGCCCGGGGAGCGGCCGCGGCCCGAAGGCCGGCAGCACATGCTCCCACGCCAGGTCCAGCACCTTCTGCATGTTCTCGGTCTGCGCGGTTATCGCGATCACGGCGTCGTGCTCGGGCAGCACCAGGCAGAACTGGCCGTACGCCCCGTCCCCGCGGTAGCCGTGCCGGGACATCCAGAACTGGAAGCCGTAGCCCTGCTGCCAGTCGGACCACGCCGCGTCGGGAGCGCCGCTCGCGGTCTCGACGTGCGCGCGGCCGGCCTCGGCGACCCATCCCTCGGGCAGCAGCCGCTCGCCTTCCCACACCCCGTCCCGCAGATGGAGCTGACCCAGCCGCGCCACGGCGTCGGTAGCGGCGTGCAGCCCGCTGAAGCCCAGCTCGCCGCCCGTCCGGTAGCGGATCCACGCCGTCTCGCCGATGCCGAGGGGGTCCAGCAGGCGCGGGCGCAGGTACTCGGTGAGGGTCTGGCCGGTGACCTTCTGGAGGATCGCGGCCAGCGTGTACGTGGCGAGCTGGTCGTACGCGAAGACGGTGCCCGGATCCCGCTCCGGTGGCAGCAGCAGGAAGCCGCGGACCAGGTTCTCGGCGTCGAGCGCGCGGGCCCGGTCGAAGGTCTCCTCCAGGTGTCCGCTGGACATGGACGCCACGTGCCGCACCAGCATCGCGCGGCTGCGCGGGTCGGTGATGTCGGCCTCGAACTCCGGGAAGTACGAGATCACCGGGTCGTCGAGCCGGATCAGCCCCTCGGCGACGGCGATACCCGCGGCCGTCGCGGTGAAGCTCTTGCTGAGCGAGTACAGAAGGTGAATGCGCTGCGGGCTGTACGGCGCCCACCAGCCGGACACCACGACGTGGTCGTGCCGGAGGATCATCAGGCTGTGCGGTTCGATGTCGGCGGCGGCTTCGAGGCCGTCGAGGAAGGCGTGCACGCCCGACGCGGCGACGCCCTGGGCGGCGGGGGAACTCATGGGCAAGGCGGTCATGGGGGCATCCTGCCCCGGATCTCCGCCGTGATCGAGAGGACGCCGATCGGGCCGTTTTCCCTCCCGTCGACCGGGGACTCGACGTTTATGGTGCAAATCGGATACACAATGATGACCGAGCAGGCCGGCCCCCGCGAGCTCGTCGACCATGTGGTCCAGGCCGAGGAGGCAGGCTTCGACTTCTCGGTGACCTCCGACCACTACTTTCCCTGGCTGCGCGCGCAGGGCCACTCGCCCTACGCGTGGAGCGTGCTGGGCGCGGCCGCCCAGGCGACGTCGCGGATTCCGCTGATGACGTACGTGACGTGTCCGACGTTCCGCTACCACCCGGCGATCGTCGCGCAGAAGGCGGCGACCCTGCAGCTGCTGTCCGAGGGGCGGTTCCGGCTCGGGCTCGGCTCCGGCGAGAACCTCAACGAGCATGTGGTGGGCGGCGGCTGGCCGTCCGTGGACGTCCGGCACGAGATGCTCGAAGAGGCGGTGGAGATCATCCGGGCGCTCTTCGAGGGCGGCCATGTGAACCACCGCGGCACGCACTTCGACGTCGAGTCGGCCCGTCTGTGGGACCTTCCGGACCAGCCGCCGCCCATCGGGATCGCCGTCTCCGGCGAGCGGTCCTGCTCCCTGGCGGGCCGACTCGCCGACCTGGCGATCGCCACCGAACCCAAGGCCGGCCTCCTCGACGCCTTCGACCGCCACGGCGGCGCGGGCAAGCCGCGGGTGGGCCAGCTCCCGGTCTGCTACGACCCGGACCGGGACACCGCGATCAAGCGCGCCCACTCCCAGTTCCGCTGGTTCGGCAGCGGCTGGAAGGTCAACTCCGAGCTGCCGCACCCGGATTCCTTCGAGGGCGCCACCCAGTTCGTCACGCCGGACGACGTCGCCGACTCCATCCCGTGCGGCGACGACCCGGAGGAGTTCGTCGAGGCGGTACGGCCGTACGCCGAGGCGGGGTTCACCGAGATCGCCCTGGTGCAGATCGGCGGGGAGTCCCAGCCCGCGTACCTGGACTGGTCGGAGAAGACCCTGCTGCCGGCGCTGCGCGACGCGCTGGACTGACACCGCCGCGGGCGCGCCGCGGGGGCTGCCGGAGCGGTGCCCCAGGGTGCAATAGGCTTCCGACCTGCACATAGTGCGGTCCGACCAGCCTGCCCAGGAGAAGCACCCGTGACCCTAGCGATCGCTCCGTCCGAGACGTCCCCCGTGCCCCTGTCCGACCTCGTGGCGCGGGACGCGCGCGAGTTCGGCGTCTATGCCCGGACCGGCGGCTGGACCTTCGGCCTGATGGTGGCGCGCAGCGTCCGGCCCGGCGGCCAGAGCGCGGACGAGACCCCGAAGGTGTCCGCCAAGGAGTTCGCCGACCTGGCCGGGTGCTCGCCCGAGCGCGTCATGCGCTACTACAAGGCCTGGGACCGGGCCGCCGACGACGGTCTCGTCCCGCAGTTCGAGGCGCTCGCACCCGGCCAGGAGGTGGAGCTGCCGGACGCCGACGTGTGGCTCACCTACTACGTCTCGCGCAGCAGCGCCGCCTCCGAGCGCGGCACCGCCATCGCGGAGGCCGCCGAGGCCGAGGGCATCCGCCCGACCAAGGCGCTGGAGGTCGCGGAGAACCCAACCGCGCTGCGCGCCGCGATCCTCGCCGACCCCTCCACCGCCCGCGCGGCCCGCCAGGCGCTCCTGGACCGCGTGCGCGAGGACCCGGAGCTCCAGGCCGAGTTGGCCCGGGACGTCGTACGCACCGACGATCTGAAGAAGGCCGTCGCCACTGAGAGCCGCTCGGCCGACCGCATCGGCTACGTCCGTCAGATCGCCGAGTCCGGCCAGATCAAGACGCCCGCCGGGCAGATGCTCGACGCGCCCGTCGACATCCGCCAGGAGGCCGAACGGCACCTGTCGCTCCTGGACGAGCTGGAGGAGGACGAGGACACCGGCGAGTGGGCCTCGGAGGCCTACGACACCATGAAGTCCCTCGTCGTCGAGGCCGTGGAGGCCGATCCCGACCTGCGCGTGCAGGAACGGCGGACGAAGTTCTACAGCAGCCTCCAGAGGGCCACGAAGGTCTTCGAGGAACTCACCTTCGACGACGTCGATCCCCAGGAGTTCTACGAGGACGACATGGTCCAGCGGCTGGAGGAGCTGCAGAGCGCGATCGCCTCGTGCATCACGGCGCTGCGCGGAGCACGCGGGAATCACCCGGAGGGCTGAGCATCTTGCGCGTGACAGGGGTACTAGAGGTCTCTACGCCTGTTCTCCCCGGAGGCCCTCTCGTGAACTCCTTCGTGCACAAGACCTTGGTCGTGCAACTCCAGTCGGGTGCCGTGGACCGCTGTCCGGTACTCGCCCATCTGAGCTACGACCCGACGGACCCCTTCGCCGTCACCGCGGTGTTCAGCCATGACGGCCGGGTGCTCGCGCGATGGCGGCTGGACCGCGAGATGCTCACGCTCGGACTGGAACGCCGGGTGGGGGTGGGGGACGTCCGTATGCAGCCGGTGTCCACGGGCATGTGGGAGGAACTGCGGATCGAGTTCTACGGCGACGCCCGCCCCGACGGGGGCCGCCAGCGGGCCGTGGTGTTCGCCTGGGCCCCGGCGCTCGCGGCCTTCCTGCGGGAGACGCGGGAGGCCGTGCCGCCGGGGCGGGAGGAACTGCGGATCGACGACTTCCTGCAGGAGGTCATCGCCGGAGGCTGACACCCGGCCGGGTCCACCGGCCGACCGCCTTCGGGTGGCCGGCCGGTGGACCCGGCCGGTGCTATGTCGTCCGGTGCTATGTCGTCCGGTGCTATTTCGTCGTGTGACGGATCCGCACGAGCATCGGCACGAGGAACCAGCACAGCAGGTACCAGCCGACCACTCCGGCGACCAGCCAGGGCACGTAGCCGTCGTGGGTGGCGACCCGCAGGATCAGCAGCAGCGCGGCCGTCATGGTGGCGAGCAGTAGCACCAGTCCCACGAAGGTCAGCCGGGAGGCCCATTCGACCGCCTGGGGCTTGACCCGCCGGCCGGAGACCAGGCGGTGCAGGGACACCGGGCCGATCAGCGCGCCGGTGGCGGCGGCGCCCAGCACGACGGTCACGATGTAGATGGTCCTGTCGGTGTCGCCCAGATCCGCGTAGCGGGGCGTGAACACGACGGTGAGCAGGAAGCCGAACAGGATCTGTACGCCGGTCTGGGCGACCCTGACCTCCTGGATGAGTTCGTTCCACTTGCGGTCGGCTCTCTCCTCCTCGGTCTCGTTGCGTCCGTTGCTGGTCGTCTCCGCCGCGGTGTGGTTGACCGTCAAGGTTCTTCCCTGCCTCTCGACCCCGTTGTCCCTTTCTGCCCGTGTTCCCCGATTTCCGCGAACGGAGCGGTCGTGACGGTGACGGACACGCGGATGACACCGCGTGTTTGCGAGCCGGTCGAGCGGCAAACCGGATCCCATGACGGAATCGGACAAGGAAACGAACAAGAACACAGCAGCAGCCTCGGCCGCGGGGTCGAAGGCACGGCAGAACGTGGACCGGGCGACCGCCCCGGCGGGGCGGACCGCGCGGGCGGCGGCCTCGAAGACCGAGGAGACGGCGCAGGCCGCCAAGGCGGGCGCGGAGCGGGCGGCCGACACGACGAGCCAGGCCGCGCACACCGCGGCCAGGAGCGTCGAGGCGGGCCGTCAGGCGATCGCCTCGGCCTCGGGTCAGGTCGCGGCCGGCGCGAAGACCGCGTGGACCGTACTCAGCCACCGCAAGCTCGTGGCCGCGGGCGTCGGGGCGGGCCTGACCGCGCTGGGCGCCGCCTCCTACGCGGCGGGCCGCCGGGCCGAGCGTCACACCCAGGGGCCGATCACCCGGATGATCGGCGGCCGCATCTGACCCTGCCCGCCCGGACCGGCCGTTTCAGCGATCACCGGACGGTTACACGGAGCGGACAGACCTACGGCGTGGCGGCCGCGGACGTCACGCCGTACCCGAAGACGTCGTCCACCGAGGAGTCCCGTTGACCATGTCCGGCACCGAGCTCACCATCACGCTCAGCGGCGGCAGCGCCACCGACGCCCTGAAGGTCGTACGGGCACTCGAGCCCGTCTTCGGCGCCGCGGACGGGCTGCCCGCCGACGACCGGGCCACCGTGCACACGGCCACGTTCACCGGGGCCGGCTCCGCACTGCCGGAGCGGCTGCCGCAGCACGCCGTCGGACATCTGTCCGCGCCGGTCTCCGTCACCGTGCAGGGCACACCGGAGAGCGTTGAGAAGGCGAGCGACACCTTGGCGCTCGCCTTCTCCGCGCACGACCGGGGCGCCGCGTCCGGTGACCAGGAACGGGAACGTCAGCTGATCCTGGGACCCTGACGGATCCGGAGCGCTACCAGCGGCTCTCCACCTGCTCCTTGATCCGCCGGTCGTACAGGTCACGGATCGCGGTGAGCGTCTGCTCGGAGAGCTCCGGCAGCGTGGCGGCGGCCGCGTTGGCGCGGGCCTGCTCGGGCGAGCGGGCGCCGGGGATCACGGAGGTCACACCGGGCTGCTGGACGATCCAGCGCAGGGCGAGCTGGGCCGGGGTGTACCCCTCGGGGGCGAGCGCGGCGAACTCGGCGGCGGCCTCGACGCCGGTCGTGTAGTCGACGCCGGAGAAGGTCTCGCCGACGTCGAAGGACTCGCCGTGCCGGTTGTAGGTGCGGTGGTCGTTCTCGGGGAAGACCGTGTCCTTGGTGTACTTGCCCGACAGCAGGCCGGAGGCGAGCGGGACCCGGGCGATGATGCCGACCCCGGCCTCGCGGGCCGCGGGGAGCACCTCGCGCAGGGGCTTCATGCGGAACGGGTTGAGGATGATCTGGACACTCGCCACCCCGGGGCGGGCGATCGCGGTCAGCGCCTCCTGGCAGGTCTCCACGCTGACGCCGTAGGCGGCGATGCGCTCCTCCTCGACCAGGGTGTCGAGGGCGTCGAACACCTCGTCCGTGGAGTACACGGGCGTGGGCGGGCAGTGCAGCTGGACCAGGTCGATGCGGTCGACGCCGAGGTTGCGGCGCGAACGGTCGTTCCAGGCACGGAAGTTGTCCAGGACGTAGTTCTCCGGGATCTGGTCCACCCGGCGGCCCATCTTCGTGGCGACCAGTACATGCAGGTCGGGGCGGCCGCTGAGGAAGGCGGCGATGGTCTGTTCGCTGCGTCCGTCGCCGTACACGTCGGCCGTGTCGAAGAAGGTGACCCCCGATTCGGCCGCGGCCTCCAGCACGGCCAGGGCTTCCTTGTCGTCGACGTCTCCCCAGTCGGCACCCAGCTGCCAGGTGCCGAGTCCGACGACGGATGCGTGCTGCTGAGACCTGTCGAATGTGCGCTCGTCCATGGCGTCAGTCTGTCATCCGTCACGCCCCTGCGCGGAACCGATTGCTCCGGTGGGCGATCCGTCAATCGTTCACTCACACGAGTGAACGATGTCGACAGCCAGCATGCACGTGTCAACGAGGCCCCTAGCGTGAGCCCGTGACTGATCGTTCTGTGCACAACTCCCGTCCCCAGGACCCCTCAGACCCCTCGGACCTCTCGGGCTCCTCGGGCTCCTCGGGTTCCTCCTGGAGCCGTCGCGGCTTCCTCCGCTCCGCCGCCGCGCTGGCCGCCGTACCCGTGCTGCTGCCGGCGGATCCGGCGCAGGCCGCCGAGGAGCTGCCGGAGTTCCCGGCGGGGGTCGCCCTGTACCGCTCGGCGTACCGCAACTGGGTCGGCGAGATCACCGCCGACGGGTTGTGGGCCTGTGCGCCCGCGGACACCGGTGAGACGGTCGACGTCGTCAACTGGGCCCGGCGGCACGGGTGGCGGGTGCGGCCGCGGGGCTCCTCGCACGGCTGGTCACCGCTGACCATCACGGAGGGGACGCCGTCCGGCGCGCCCGTGCTCCTGGTGGACACCGCCGCCCATCTCACCGGCCTGGCCCTGGAGTCCGACACATCGGTCCGGGCCGGCACCGGCGTCACCCTGGAGGCGCTGCTCACCTACCTGGAGGGGCACGGTCTCGGGGTGACGGCGGCCCCCGCCCCCGGCGTCCTCACCCTCGGCGGCGCCCTCGCGATCGACGCGCACGGCACCGCCGTACCGGCCGAGGGGGAACGGCGGCTGCCCGGTCAGACGTACGGCTCGCTCAGCAATCGCGTCCAGTCGCTCACCGCGGTCGTATGGGACGAGGACGCCGGTGCCTACGTGGCACGGACCTTCCGGCGCGACGAGGCGGACTGCGCCGCGCTCCTGACCCATCTGGGGCGGGCCCTGGTCACCGAGGTCGTGCTGCGTGTCGGGGCGAACGGCAACCTGCGGTGCGTGAGCCGGGTGGACATCCCGGCGGGCGAACTGTTCGCGGCGCCCGGTACGGACGGGCGGACCTTCGCGAGCTTCCTGGAGGAGTCCGGGCGGGTCGAGGCTATCTGGTTCCCCTTCACCGAGTTCCCGTGGCTGAAGGTGTGGAGCGTCTCCCCCACCAAACCGCTGACCTCGCGGCGCGTGACGGGGCCGTACAACTACCCCTTCTCCGACAACGTCCCGACCCTGGTGGCGGACCTGGCCGGGCGGATGGTCTCGGACGCCGCCTGGTACCTGGCGCCGGTGCTGGGCAACGCCCAGTACGACACGGCCGCGCTCGGGCTGGTGGCGACGCTGTCCGCCGACATCTGGGGGCCGTCCAAGAACACCCTGCTCTACATCAAGCCGACCACCCTGCGGCTCGCCGCGAACGGCTACGCGGTGCACACCAGCCGGGACCGGGCGCAGCGCGTGGTCGCCGAGTTCGCCGCCTTCTACCGGGAGCGGCTCACGGTGTACGCGGCCCGGGGCCGTTTCCCGGTCAACGGCTCGGTCGAGATCCGGGTGACCGGCCTCGACGACCCGGCCCACGCGGAGCTGGACGGCGCCCGCACCCCGCTGTTGTCGGCACTGCGGCCGAGCGCGGAACACCCCGAGTGGGACACGGCGGTGTGGCTGGACATCCTCACGCTGCCCGGCACACCGCACGCGGAGACGTTCCTGCGCGAGATCGAGCGGTTCCTGCTGGACACCTACGACGGCACCCACGCGCTGACCCGGGTCGAGTGGTCCAAGGGCTGGGCGTACACGGAGGAAGCGGTGTGGGAGGACGAGGAGGTGATCGGTACGGCGGTGCCCGCCTCGTTCGGTGAGGCGGTGTGGGGGCAGGCGGCCGGGACCTTCGACCGGCTGGACCCCCACCGCGTCTTCGGGAACGGCTTCCTCGACCGGCTGTTCGGATGAGGACGTGCCGTCACGTTCGACCGGTGGCATGTCATCCCGTTCGGCCGGTGATGTGCCGCCGGGGGCCTACTTGCGGGAGGCCAGCGCCCTCGCGTGCACGGTCCTGGCCACCTTCGGGCCCAGCCAGCGCTTGAGCCTGCGCAGCGCCTCCAGTTGCCCGGCCGCCTTGTCGACGCGGTAGTACACCTGGGGCGGGACGTACGGCAGCAGGGGCGAGTGCCGCTGGCCGAGGAGGGCGAACATCTGCTCCGGGGGGAGGTCGATGTAGCGGGGCAGGTTCTCGTACCACCGGGCGCTGTAGCGGGCCGCGCTCTGGATGGACAACAGCTCCCGCCTGCGCCGCTGTTCGTAGCGGGCGAGTGCCTCCGGGAGGCTCGTGTGCCCGTGCAGCGCGTCGGCCAGGGCCATCGTGTCCTCCAGGGCGAGGGTGGTGCCGGCGCCGATGGAGTAGTGGGTGGTGTGCGCGGCGTCGCCGAGCAGGACGAGGTTGCCGCGGTGCCAGGTGCGGTTGGTGAGGGTGCGGAAGTTCAGCCAGGGGGCGCCGACCTGGGCCGAGGTGCGGCCGATGAGGGCGTGGCCGTCGAGCACCTCCGCGAAGAGCTTCTCCAGCAGGGCCGTTCCGTCGGCCTCGTTCGCCCGGTCCAGGCCGAGCCCGGTCCAGGTCTCGGGGGCGCACTCGACGACACAGGTGCTGCGCTCGGGGCTGAAGGGATAGCCGTAGCACCAGATCCAGCCGTGGTCGGTCTCGACGAAGGCGAAGGTGAAGGCGTCGAAGACCTTGGTGGTGCCGAGCCAGACGTAGTGGTTGCGGCCCGCCCGGATCTCCTCTCCGAAGTGGTCGGCGTGCCGGCCGCGCAGGCTGCTGTGCACTCCGTCCGCCGCGACGACCAGGTCGGCCTCGGGCGGGTTCTCGCCCGTGATCTCCCGCTCGAACTCCAGGCGTACGTCGAGGGAGCGGGCGCGGGCGGCGAGGATCTCCAGCAACCGGTGGCGGCCGATGCCGAAGCCCTGGTCGCCGGGGCGCCGGGTGGCCCGGTCCCGGACCAGCGCGACGCCCTCGTTCCAGGTGACCGAGTGTTCCTCGACGGCACGGGCCGACTCGGGGTCGTGCTCATGGAGTCTGTCGAGCAGGCCGCGCCAGTAGGTGACGCCCCAGCCGTAGGTCGAGCCCTCCGGATTGCGCTCATGAACGGTGATCTCGTGGGACGGGTCCTGTCGTTTCAGCAGGATCGAGAGATACAGGCCGGCGGGCCCGCCACCGACGCAGGCGACCTTCACGCACACTCCTGGGGATTACTTATCGCGGTCAATTGGCAACGCAGGGTAGCAGGCGAAGGGGTGGCCTCTCGGTGATCTCCCGGGCCGTTCGAATCGCGTCACTTTCCGCAGGTGGAGTGGGCCACACGAAGCGGGCCCGGCCGTGAGAGAGCGCCCCAAATTGGGCCGCCGCGAGAAGGAATTCCTCCTTCCGGGCCCTTACCGCATCCCGCACAGCAAGATCAACTTCGTTCAACACTGTACGACATCTCAGTAATTGTCCCGATCGGAGCCAACCGCTCTCGGGCGATTTCTCCCGCTCTCCTCCGGACGGATAGGCATGCGGAGGCGTCAACCCGACGCCCACGCCAGACGATCCCGAACGATCCGGAGGATCCCCCGTGCCAGGACTCACCCGACGCCACACCCTCACGGCCGCGGCCGCCCTCGCCGCGGGAGCCGGCACCCAGGCGGTCACCGCATCGGGCACCGCCGCCGGCCACGACTCCCCGGTTCCCCAGGCCGCCGCTCCCGCCGCCCCCGCCTCCTTCGACGAGGTCTACAAGGGCCGCCGGATACAGGGCCGCCCGTCGGCCGGGGGCGGCCACCACCACGGCGTCGGCTACACGGTGTTCGTCGACGGCATGGAACTGCACGTGATGCGCAACGCCGACGGCAGCTGGATCAGCGTCGTCAACCACTACGCCCCCGTGCCCACCCCGCGCGCCGCCGCACGCGCCGCGGTCGACGAGCTCCAGGGCGCCACGCTCGTCCCGTTCCCCGCCAACTGAACCACCCCGCACGCCACTTGGGAGATCCGCACATGACCGTCCGCAAGAACCAGGCGAACCTGACCGCCGACGAGAAGCGGCGCTTCGTCTCCGCCGTCCTGGAGCTCAAGCGCAGCGGCCGCTACGACGCCTTCGTCACCACGCACAACGCGTTCATCGTCGGCGACACCGACAACGGCGAACGCACCGGCCATCGTTCGCCCTCGTTCCTGCCCTGGCACCGCAGATTCCTGCTGGAGTTCGAACGCGCCCTGCAGTCGGTGGACGCCTCGGTGGCGCTGCCGTACTGGGACTGGAGCACCGACCGCTCGCCGCGCTCCCCGCTGTGGGCGCCGGACTTCCTCGGCGGTACGGGGCGCAGCCGGGACGGCCGGGTGACGGACGGGCCGTTCGCCGCCGACACCGGCGCCTGGCCGATCACCGTGCGTCTGGACGGGCGTACGTATCTGCGGCGGGCACTGGGCGGCGCCGGGCGGGAGCTGCCGACCCGGGCGGAGGTCGACTCGGTGCTGTCCATACCGACGTACGACATGGCTCCGTGGAACAGCGCCTCGGACGGTTTCCGCAATCATCTGGAGGGCTGGCGGGGCGTCAACCTGCACAACAGGGTGCATGTCTGGGTCGGCGGGCAGATGGCCACCGGGGTCTCGCCGAACGACCCGGTGTTCTGGCTGCACCACGCGTACGTCGACAAGCTGTGGGCCGAGTGGCAGCGGCGGCACCCTGCCTCCGGCTATGTGCCGGCCGCCGGGACGCCGGACGTGGTGGACCTCGACGAGACGATGAAGCCGTGGCGCGACACCCGCCCCTCGGACCTGCTGGACCACACCCGCCACTACACCTTCGACACCGACTGACGACCGGACCGGCGGCCGCCGGCCACGGTTTGTCCCGCAGGTCAGGGGTACCCGCGCCGGACACGCTCGAGAAGACGAAGGAGGGATTCACCCGTGTCCAAGGTCGAGGAATCCATCGAGGTCGGCGTGCCGGTGCACACCGCCTACAACCAGTGGACGCAGTTCGAGACCTTCCCCCAGTTCATGAGCGGGGTGGAGCGCATCGAACAGCGCACGGACACGCTGACCCACTGGGTGACCAGTGTGAACGGCGTGCACAAGGAGTTCGACGCCGAGATCACGGAACAGATCCCGGACGAGCGGGTCGCGTGGACCACGGTCGCCGGTGAGGCGGAGCAGGCGGGTGTCGTCACCTTCCACCGGCTCGACGACGACCACACCAAGGTGATGCTCCAGATGGACTTCCATCCGGACAGCATCACCGAGAAGGTCGGCGACAAGCTCGGCTTCGTGAAGCGTCAGACCAAGGGTGACCTGGAGCGCTTCAAGAAGTTCATCGAGGAGCGCGGCCAGGAGACCGGTGGCTGGCGCGGCGCGGTGACCTGACGCCGTATCCCGTCCCGGGGCTCGTCCGGACGACTATCCGGCCGCTTCCGTCCGGCACTCCGGATGGCCCCACCCGTGCCCGTTCTTGGTGATGGGCTCCCCCGCCGCGTAGGCGCGCCCGCACAGGCAACGGCCGGGGAACTTCGCCTTGATGGTCCGGGCCGAGCCGCCGCGTCCGCCGGACGCCTTGGTCCCGTTGGCCCCGCCCGAGCGCTTGCGCGGGGCGCGGGCCGACGGGGCGTCCGGTGCGGGCGGCGGCTCCGGTGAACCGAGACCGCTGCCCGCGGGCTCCTGGACGATCGCGGCCTGGCTGGCGGCCCGGTCGGCGAAGTCGTTGAGCCGGTCGCCGTCCACCTGGTGGGCGGGCACGTAGCGGAACTCCACCGAGCGGCCGTCGAGCAGTTCGTCGATACGGACGACCAGGTCCTGGTTGGCGACCGGCTTGCCGGCCGCCGTCTTCCAGCCGTTGCGCTTCCAGCCGGGCAGCCAGGTGGTCACGGCCTTCATGGCGTACTGGGAGTCCATCCGGATCTCCAGCGGTACGTCCGGGTCGGTCGAGGCCAACAGGCGTTCCAGCGCGGTCAGTTCGGCCACGTTGTTGGTGGCCTTTCCGAGCGGCCCCGCCTCCCAGCGGGTCGGAGTCTCCGTATCGTCCGCGACCACCCAGGCCCAGCCCGCCGGTCCGGGGTTTCCCTTCGAAGCCCCGTCGCACGCGGCCACCACACGTTCACGCATGCGCCCGATCATGCCATGGCCGCGCGGGGCGTTCGGCCACCCGTCAGGGGACGTCCGTGACCTGCGGCATCTCGCCCGCGGTCGTGGTGACGTCGATCACCGAGAAGCTGGCGCCCTGCGGGTCACTGAGGGCCGCGAAGCGACCGAAGGGCGTGTCCATCGGCCCGAACCGGAGGGTTCCGCCGAGCTTGGTGGCCCGGGCGACGGCGTCGTCGCAGTCGGCGACGGTGAAGTAGACGTTGATGTACGGCGGCACCTCGGGCGGGAACTCCTCGCCCATCTTCATCCGGCCGAGGACGGTCTCGCCGCCGACCTCGAAGAGCCGGAAGTCGACCGCGTCGTCCTGCATCTGCTTGGCGGTGTAGCCGAAGACGGCCGGGAAGAAGGTGTCCGACTTCTCGGCCTCACGGGTGAAGACCTCGGCCCAGCAGAACGCGCCGACCTGCTCGGGCGGCGCCTCGAACCCCTCGTGGACGCCCGCCTGCCACACGCCGAAGACGACGCCGGCGGGGTCGCGTGCCAGGCACATGGTGCCGAAGTCGCCGACCTGCATCGGCTCCATCACCACCTCGCCGCCGTTCTCGCGGATCTTGGCGGCGGTGGCCGCGGCGTCCGGGGAGGCGAGGTACAGGCACCACTGCGACTGTCCCTCCTGGCCGGGCATCGGCGGGACCACGGCGGCGACGGCCTTGCCGTCCGCGTACGCCTGGGTGTAGTTGCCGTACTCCGACGACGCCTCGCCGAAGGTCCAGCCGAGGACGTCACCGTAGAAGCTCTTGGCTCCCTCGACGTCACTGAACATCGCATCGGCCCAACAGGGGGTTCCCTCAGGTTGCACGGCCATGACTGCGGCCCTCTCCGAATCGGTGGATTGGTGGGACGGTCCGCTTCCTCACGCTAGTCACCGGTGCGCCGGACCGCGCGTCGAACGGCTCGCTCCGTACCAGACTGGTCGCGAGACGTCGGCGTTCTTCGGAACGGAGGGTGACATGGCGGACAGGACGATGCTCGCGTGGTCCGTGGTGGCGCCGGGCCCTCTGTCCGGCCTCGCGGTACACCGGCTGGGACGCGGACGGCGGCTACGCGCGGTACGCGACCGTGCCCGCCGCGTTCGCCCACCGGCTGCCCGACGGACTCGACGACGTCCGCGCCGCCCCGCTGCTGTGCGCGGGCATCATCGGTTTCCGCGCGCTGCGCCGGGCCGCCCTGCCGCCGGGCGGCCGGCTGAGGCTGCACGGCTTCGGAGGCAGCGCCCACCTGTGCGCGCAGGTCGCGCTCACCGGGGGGCCACCGTGCACGTCATGACGCGGGGCGCCCGGGCATCCATCTGAGCGACACGCCCCCGCTGCGCTACGAGAGCGAGCCGTTCTACGAAAAAGAGCTGCGCAGTGTCACCTCCAGCACCCGTGAGGACGCCCGCGAGTTCCTCGCCCTGGCCGGCCGGTACGGCGTGCGCGCCACCACGCACACCTACCCGCCGGCCCGGGCGGACGAGGCCCTGCGGGATCTGAAGGCGGGACGCTTCGAGGGGGCGGCGGTACTGGTGGACGACGCGGACTGATCCGCACGGCCCGTGCGACGGCCGGGCGCTCCCCGCGCCGGGAGCGCGGGCCGTGGGACCGGAGTGCGGTCACCCACCCGTCTGCCCCGACCCTCCTTCGGGTGTTTACACCTCTTGGCCCCCGTAACCGCCCCGTTCGCGCGGTTACCGGCCGCCACGCCGGCTGTTTGGCTTGGTCCTGCGACGCGCACGGCTCATCCGCCACGGCGTCGCCGCCACGAGGCTGTCGTCAGCACCGACCACTCCACTCGCCCCTGTTCACCCTCAGGGAGGGAATGTGTCCGCCCCCGAAAGCGCCAGCGGCCCCACCACCGACGACCCCGCCCCCGAACCCGTCACCCACTCCGTCTCGGACGCCGAGCTCACCAGTCTCAGTACGCGGGCCGCCCGCCAGCTCGCCACGACCACCAAGTCCGAACCGCAGATGCAGGCCATCACCTCACGATGGCTGCTGAGGATGCTGCCGTGGGTGGACGTCCGGGGCGGCTCCTACCGCGTCAACCGGCGCCTCCAGCTGAAGGTGGGCCGGGGCCGGGTGCAGTTCGACCAGAACGGCGCCGACGACGTGAAGGTCATCCCCCGGACGCTCACCGAACTCCCCGCCCTGCGCGGTTACTCCGACACCGAGGCGCTCAGGGAGATCGCCTCCCGGTTCCGGGTACGGGAGGTGCGCGCCGGGCAGATCCTCTTCGAGGCCGGCCAGCCCGTGACGGAGGCCTATCTGATCGTCCACGGCAGGTTCACCCGGTTCGCCGTCGGCAAGTACGGCGAGGAGGAGGTCATCGGGGTCGTCACCGACGGCGAGGGTCTGGGTGACGAGGCCGTCGGCCGCGCCGATCCGCTGTGGCTGACCTCGGTGCGGGCCGAGACCCCCGGGGTGGTGCTGGCGCTGTCCTGGGACACCCTGACCGAGTTCACCGGGCGCACGCCGTCGCTGGCGGCCCATCTGGAGGCCTATGCCGCCCGGCAGAGCAGGCCCATGAACCGCAAGGGCGAGGCCGATGTCCCGGTGCAGGCCGGCCATGTGGGCGAGCCGGTGCTGCCCGGCGGCTTCGTCGACTACGAACTCGCCCCGCGCGAGTACGAGTTGTCGCTCACCCAGACGGTGCTGCGGGTCCACAGCCGGGTCGCCGACCTCTACAACGACCCGATGGACCAGACCGAGCAGCAACTCCGGCTGACCATCGAGGAGATCCGCGAACGCCAGGAGTGGGAGCTCGTCAACAACCGCGAGTTCGGTCTGCTCCACAACATCGACCACGGCCAGCGCATCAGCACCTTCTCCGGGCCGCCGACCCCGGACGACCTCGACGAACTGCTCTCCATGCGCCGCAGGACCCGGCTCTTCCTCGCCCACCCGAAGGCCATCGCGGCCTTCTTCCGCCAGTGCAACCGGCGCGGCCTGGTGCCCGGCACGGTGTCCGTGGAGGGGCACGAGGTCCCCGGCTGGCGCGGCGTGCCGATCTTCCCGTGCAGCAAGATCCCGGTCGGTCCGCAGCACACCAGCAGCATCATCGCGCTGCGCACCGGCGAGGCGGACCAGGGGGTGGTGGGCCTCTTCCAGACCGGCATCCCCGAGGAGTACCAACCGGGCCTGAACGTGCGGTTCATGGGCATCGACGGCACCGCGATCATCCGCTACCTGGTCACCGCCTACTACTCGATGGCCATCCTGGTGCCCGACGCGGCGGGAATCCTGGAGAACGTCCAGATCGGCCGGACGGCCGACTGAGGAGTACGTCGATGAGCGCACCCCCCGAATCCGGCACGACCTCATCCACCGCGACCGCAGCTGCCACGACCGCATCCGCCGCGACGGCATCCACCCCTCCCCGTCGTCTGCCCGGCCCGCCGAGTCCCGTCCGTACGGTCCGGGCCCGGCGGGGCGGCCCGATCCCCGGCATCCGGTACCGGCCCGCCGTGCCCGCCGATCCCGAGAAGGTGCGGGAGGTAGACGCGCGGCTGGAGGCCTGGGCCCGCGGGCTCGACCTGTTCCCGCCGGCCTGGTCGGGGGACTTCTCGGGGTTCCAGTTCGGCCGGGCCGTGGTGCTCCAGCATCCGGGCGCGGCCGACCTGGACCGCCTCACCGCGGCCGGTGAACTACTGCTCGCCGAGAACCTGGTCGACAGCTGCTACTGCGAGGAGGACGAGGGCAGGGGCGCCTCCTCGCGCGGTCTGGGCGGCCGGCTGATCCTGGCCCAGGCGGCGCTCGACCCGTTCCACGCCACCCCCGAGCTGGAGGCCGAGTGGCGGGAGGGCGTACAGGCCGACGGGCCGCTGCGCTCCTACCACTGGGCGCTGAAGGACTACGCCGCCTTCGCCACACCCAGCCAGACGGACCGTTTCGTCCACGACATCGCCCGTCTGCACCTCGGCTATCTCGCCGAGGCGGCCTGGTCGGAGATCCGGTACACGCCCCGGGTGTGGGAGTACCTGGTGATGCGGCAGTTCAACAACTTCCGGCCCTGTCTGTCGATCGTCGACGCCGTGGACGGCTACGAACTGCCCGAGGCGCTCTACGCCCGTCCCGAGATCCAGCGGCTGACCGCCCTGGCCTGCAACGCCACCACGATCGTCAACGACCTCTACTCCTTCACCAAGGAACTCGCGAGCGATCCGACCCATCTCAACCTGCCCGTGGTCGTCGCCGCGAACGACCGGCGCGGTCTCAAGGCCGCCTATCTGCGGTCCGTGGAGATCCACAACCGGATCATGGACACCTTCGAGGAGGAGGCCGCGACCCTCTCGGCCACCTCCCCGCTCGTCGAGCGCTACGCCCGGGGCCTGGCGGCCTGGGTGTCCGGCAACCACGAATGGCACGCCACCAACACCCACCGCTACCACCTGCCGAACTACTGGTGACACAGCCCATCCTGACGTCACGTCAGACGCCCCACGAGGAGCCCCCGTTGACGACCGCCGACGCCGTCACCACGACCGCACCGGTGCCGACCCAGTCGACGTACCAGAACCGCGTCGCGGACTACTGGAACGCCGAGGAGAACCCGGTCAACCTCGAACTCGGAAAGCTCGACGACCTCTACCACCATCACTACGGCATCGGGGACGCGGACCTGGCCGTCCTCGACGAGCCCGAGCCGGTCCGCCGCCGCGAGCGGATCACCGCGGAACTGCACCGTCTGGAACACGCGCAGGCCGAGCTCCTCGCCTCCCGGCTCGGGCCCCTCTCCCCCGATGACCGCGTCTTCGACGCCGGCTGCGGGCGGGGCGGCGGCAGTGTGGTCGCGCACCTGCGGTACGGCTGCGAGGCCGACGGGGTCACGATCTCCGCCAAGCAGGCCGAGTTCGCCAACGCGCAGGCCCGCAAGCGGGGTATCGACGACCTGGTCCGCTACCACCACCGGAACATGCTGGACACCGGGTTGCCGTCCGGGGCGTTCGCCGCGTCCTGGAACAACGAGTCCACCATGTACGTCGAACTCGACCTGCTGTTCGCCGAGCACGCCCGGCTGCTGCGCCGCGGCGGCCGCTACACCGTCATCACCGGCTGCTACAACGACACCTACGGGCAGGCCTCCCGCGAGGTCTCCCTGATCAACGCCCACTACATCTGCGACATCCACCCCCGCTCGGCGTACTTCCGGGCCATGGCCAGAAACCGGCTGGTCCCCGTCCATGTGGAGGACCTCACCGCGGCGACGATCCCCTACTGGGAGTTGCGCAGGCAGGCCGACCACCTGGTCACGGGCATCGAGGACACCTTCCTGAGCGCCTATCGCAACGGCAGCTTCCAGTACCTGCTGATCGCCGCCGACCGCGTGTGAGACGGGTTCGCGGCGGGCGGCGCGCCGCGCGTCTTCCCCCTTGTGCCCGGCTGTGCTTGCCTGGGGAACCGTTTCGGGCGCCGGGGCGGGAGAGGTCGTATGCGCAGAACGTGGGTCGTGGGAGTGCTGCTCGCCGGGCTGCTGCTCGGCGCGTGCACGGATCCGGCGTCCGGCCCGGAGGCGCCGCCGCCCTCGCCGGACGTGACGGACCCGTCGGCGGCCGCCACCGAGCACCGGAGGGCGGCCGCCTCCCCGCCCGCGCCCGCGAAGGCGCCCACGATCCTGTACCTGGGGGACTCCCTGGCGATGGAGAACCAGCGGGTGCTGGGCCAGGAGCTCCGCCGGGACCTGGGCGCCCGGTACACCGCCGCCCCCTATTCGGGGACCACCCTGTGCGACTACCTGGAGGGCACCGGGGCGCGCTCGCTGGTGCCGGACCGGGACAAGGCGGCCGCGCTGGTGCGGTCGCTGCGTCCGGACGTCGTGGTCCTCCAGTTCTGGGGCAACGCATGGGGCTACACCTGGTGCATGGACGGCATCACCTACGCCGGTTCCCGCGCCCAGTACTTCCGCCGGTACACCGCCGACGCCGAGCGGCTCACCGAGCAGATCGCCGTGGCGGGCGGGGCGAAGCGCCCGCGGATCGTATGGGTGTCGCAGGGCCCGGACCCGATGACCCCGGACCGGGTCCGGTGGGTGAACGGGCTCTACGCGAAGCAGGCCGCCGCCTCGGGCGACCTCGTGGCCGACGCGGGCCGGACGGTGAGCCCCGCCGGGGCCCGGCAGACCTGGGTGCAGCACCTGCCCTGCACCTCCTACGAGCGCGAACACCCCGACTACTGCACCGACCCAGGCCGTGACCGCACCGCCCTCCACATCGACAAGGACTACCTGCACTTCTGCCTGGTGCCCACCACGTCCACGCCCCGGCCCTGCCCGGTCCGCTCCCCCGGCATCCTGCGCATGGCCCGCGAGATCACCCGCGTGATCGCCGAGGAGACGCGACGCGGGACGCCGTAGCGTCAAATTCGGCCGCAGCGTCAAATTCGATCGACAGGCGGGGCGTCAACCGCCGAAGTAGGGCAAACGCGATGTTCCGGCTCGGCGCGGACCTGCTGGTGCGGCTGCCCCGGCATCCCGGTGCGGTCGGGGACGTGGAGCACGAGCAGGTCTGGCTGCCCCGGCTGGGTCCACAGCTGCCCGTCGCCACGCCCGAGCCGGCCGGTGTCGGCGTGCCCGGCACGGGATTCGCGTGGCCCTGGTCCGTGTACCGGTGGCTGGACGGCCGCAATCCGGTCGACGGCGCCCTGGCGGAGCCCGAACTGCTCGCCGAGGACCTCGCGGAGTTCATCGGCGCCCTGCGCCGGATCGAGCCCGGCGACGGGCCGACCGGATACCGAGGGGTGCCGCTGGTGGACCGCGACCCCTACCTGCGCGAGGCCCTCGCCCGGTTGGCGGGACGGGCGGACACCACGGCGATCACGGCCGTCTGGGAACAGGCGCTGGGCCTGCCCGCGTACGGCGGGCCGCCCGTGTGGGCGCACGGTGATCTCATGGCGGGCAATCTGCTGGTGGACGGCGGGCGGCTCAGCGGGGTGATCGACTTCGGGACCGTCGGTGTGGGCGATCCGGCCGTCGATCTGATCGTCGCCTGGTGCGCGCTGCCCGCGGAGGTCCGTGACGTCTTTCGCGAGGCGGTGGGTGCCGATGCGGCCGAGTGGGCGCGCGGCCGGGCGTGGGCGCTGTCGATCGCGGTCGTCGCGCTGCCGTTCTACTGGCACACCAATCAGCCGGTCGCGGAGAACTCACGCCATGTGATCGCGGAGATCCTGGCGGAGACGCGATGACGGCGGGGGCCACGGTGCCTGTGGTGGACCGTGGCCGGCCGCCGCACACGCGGGTCATTCGCCGGCGTAGGCCTTCTCCAGGGCCGCGATGTCGAACTTGCCCATCGCCATGAAGGCCTTGGTCACGCGGGCCACCTTCGCCGGGTCCGGGTCGGAGATCATGTCGTCGAGCCGGGCGGGGTTGACCTGCCAGGAGAGCCCGTACTTGTCCTTGAGCCAGCCGCAGGGGCCGGGCTCGCCGCCGTTCTCGGTGAGCTTGGTCCAGTAGTAGTCGATCTCCTCCTGGTTCTCGCAGGAGATCATGAAGGAGACGGCCTCGGTGAACTTGAACTGCGGGCCGCCGTTGAGCCCGACGAACTTGTGACCGTTGGCCGTGAACTCGACGGTCATCACCCCGCCGGCGGGCTGCATCGCCCCCTCCGGGTAGCGCACGACCTTGCCGACGCTGGAGTTCTTGAAGATCGAGACGTAGAAGTGGGCCGCCTCCTCGGCCTGACCGTCGAACCAGAGACACGTGGTGAAACCGTCGGACGCCATGGGTACCTCCTGGGCTTGCCTGGGCTTGCGGAACGCTGTCATCTGTGTCGACCGATCCTCGCCGCGAAACTCATCGCTCGCACGGCCGCTTAATCCAGGTGGCCGCTACACCCTTCGGAACTAGCATCGCGGTCATGACGTCTCCGCCCGCCGACCGCGGCCTTCATCCCTTCCGCATCGACGTACCGCAGAGTGACCTGGACGACCTCCACGACCGTCTCGACCGCATCCGCTGGCCCGACGAACTGCCCGGGGTCGGCTGGGCGTACGGCGTGCCGTCGGCGTACCTGCGCGAGCTGGTGCGGTACTGGCGGCACGAGTACGACTGGCGGGCGGCCGAGGCACGGCTGAACGCCTGGCCGCAGTTCACGACCGAGATCGACGGCGCGCGCGTGCACTTCGCGCACATCCGCTCTCCCGAGCCCGACGCCACCCCGCTGATCGTCACCCACGGCTGGCCGGGCTCGATCGTCGAATTCCTCGACGTCGTCGGGCCGTTGACGGACCCGGCCGCTCACGGCGGGGATCCCGCCGACGCCTTCCACGTCGTGCTGCCGAGCATTCCCGGCTTCGGGTTCTCCGGGCCCACCCGGGAGACCGGCTGGGAGGCCCGCCGGATCGCCGACGCCTGGGTGGAGCTGATGACACGCCTCGGCTACGACCGGTTCGGCGCCCAGGGCGGCGACTGGGGCGCGGGCATCTCCCGGGAGCTGGGCCGCGTCCATCCTGGCCGGGCCATCGGCATCCACCTCAACCTGCTGCCCGGCGGTATCGCGACCACCGAGCCGACCGCCGAGGAGCTGGCGGCGCTCAGTCCTGAAGAGCGGGAGCGCGCGCGGATCTCCTGGCACCGGTGGGCCGAGTGGTCCCGCGACGGGACGGGCTACTTCCACATCCAGTCCACCCGGCCGCAGACCCTGTCGTACGCGCTGACCGACTCGCCCGTCGGCCAACTCGCCTGGATCGTCGAGAAGTTCCAGGAGTGGACGGACTCCGAGCTGCTGCCCGAGGAGGCCGTCGACCGGGACCTGATGCTCACGAACGTGATGCTGTACTGGCTGACGGGCACGGCGGGTTCGTCCGCCCGGGTCTACTACGAGCGCGCCCACGCCCGGGGGGACCGGATCGCCGCTCCGCGCGAGCCCTCGGCCGCCCCGACCGCGGTGGCGTCGTTCTTCGGCGACGTGCAGATCCCGCTGCGCCACAAGGCGGAGCGGACGGAGAACATCGTGCGCTGGACGGAGTTCGACCGGGGCGGGCACTTCGCGGCGATGGAGCAGCCCGAGCTGCTGGTGGCCGACGTGCGGGCGTTCTTCCGGCAGCTGCGCGAGAAGGCCTGACCACCCCCTCCCCGCGTCCTCTCTGCCCGTGGCGAATCTGCCACGGGCAGAGAAACGACATGCGGGCGTCGTCCGGGGCCAAGAGTGGAGTCGACGGCACCACCTCCGTGACGAGGAGAACCCATGACTGCATTCACCCCGCTGCTGCCGCGGGCCGAGGACGGCGACACCCCGCCCGGCCGCCTCGACGACCATCTGGCCGCCCAACTGCTCGACCAGCGCATCGTCCTGCTGGGCACCCAGGTCGACGAGGTCTCCGCGAACCGGGTCTGCACCCAGCTGCTGATCCTGTCCGCGGCGGACCCGCGCACCGACATCAGCCTGTACATCAACAGCCCCGGCGGCTCGGTGCACGCGGGCCTGGCGATCTACGACACGATGCGGCTCATCCCGAACGACGTCTCGACACTCGCCATGGGCTTCGCGGCCAGCATGGGCCAGTTCCTGCTCTGCGGCGGCACACCCGGCAAGCGGTACGCCCTGCCCAACGCGCGCATCATGATGCACCAGGGGTCGGCGGGCATCGGCGGAACCACCGCCGACATCGAGATCCAGGCGGAGAACCTGGAGCACACCAAGCGGACCATGGAGCGGCTCATCGCCGAGAACACGGGCCAGAGTCCGGAGACCATCGCCCGGGACGGCGACCGCGACCGCTGGTTCACGGCCGAGGAGGCCAGGGAGTACGGCATGGTGGACCGGGTGCTGGAGTCGCTCGCCGACGTCCGCCCGGCCGCGTCGAAGCGACGGATGGGGCTGTGACATGGCGAACTACACGATTCCGTACGTCGTCGAGCGGACCGCGCACGGCGAGCGGTCCTCCGACGTGTTCAGCCGGCTGCTCTCCGAACGGATCATCTTCCTCGGCACCGAGATCGACGACGGGGTGGCCAACGTCGTGATCGCGCAACTGCTGCATCTGGAGTCGTCGGCGCCGGAGAGCGAGATCTCGGTGTACATCAACTCCCCCGGCGGCTCGTTCACCTCGCTGATGGCGATCTACGACACGATGTCGTACGTGAAGGCGCCGATCTCGACGTGCTGCGTCGGCCAGGCGGCCTCCACGGCGGCCGTCCTGCTGGCCGGCGGGGATCCGGGGCGGCGGTTCGTCCTGGAACACGCGCGGGTGCTGCTCGGCCAGCCGGCCAGCGGCGGCAGCCGCGGCATGATCTCCGACCTCGCCCTCCAGGCCAAGGAGATGGTGCGGATCCGCGGTCAGGTCGAGGAGGTGCTCGCCCGCCACACCCACCACGACATCGCCACGCTGCGCGCGGACATGGACCGCGACAAGGTGTTCACCGCGCAGGACGCGGTGGCGTACGGGCTGGCCGACGAGGTGCTCAGCCGGCGCCTGGTGATGGTCTGAGGCGCCGGCCGGGCGGGGCTCGTCAGGCGGCGACCAGGCAGAGTCCGTTGTACGGCGCCGTGGACCGGCCGCGGCTGACGGTGGCCCGGCGGGTGAGCTCACCCTGGGCCAGCGACAGCAGCTCTCCCAGTCCCAGGCCGAGGGCGTGGGCGGCGGCCGCGAGCACCTCGGACGAGGCCTCCTTGCGGCCGCGCTCCACCTCCGACAGATACGGCATGGAGATCCGGGCCGCGTCGGCGACCTCCTTCAACGTGCGCTCCTGGGCGAGGCGTTCGCGCCGCAGGACGTCTCCGACCAGGTCCCGCCAGAGGGGTTCCTTCGGCGCGCGCGGCTCGCCGGGAGCGGGGGCCGCGGGCACCGGGCGGGGCGGAGCGGTGGTGGGGCGTTCGGACGCTGGGCGGGCGGTCCCCGGGCGGCCGGCGGGCGGGCGCAGGGGGATGACGCGGGCTTCGTTCGGCGCTTGGCTGCTCACCCCCTCAGACTAAATTCCCTGGACCGCAGGGGAAGGGCTCGGCATTCTGCCCTCGGTGGAATCACGATCGCGAAGGGGTGCGTGAACGATGTTGCGCGAGACGTTCGACGAGGTCGCCGAGTTGTACGACCGGGTGCGTCCGCGCTACCCCGACGCCCTGGTCCGGGACCTGGCGCGGGTGGCCGGCCTCGGCCCGGACAGCCAGGTCCTGGAAGTGGCCCCCGGGACCGGCCAACTCACCGTCCCGCTGGCCGGGTTCGGCTGCCGGGTCACCGCCGTGGAGCTGGGACCCGCCATGGCGGCCGTGGCCCGGCGGCGACTGCGACGGTTTCCGCTGGTGGACGTGGAGGTCGCGGACTTCGAGCGGTGGCCGCTGCCGGACGAGCCGTTCGACCTGGTCGTGTGCGCCACCGCGTTCCACTGGCTGGATCCGGTCGTGCGGGTGACCAAGACGGCGCAGACGCTGCGCCCGGGCGGCCGTCTCGCCGTCGTCACCACGGACCATGTGGCGGGCGGCACCACCGAGTTCTTCCATCGCTCCCAGCCGTACTACCGGCGTTGGGATCCGGCCACACCGCCCGGCCTGATGCTGCGGGACGAGTCGGAGGTTCACGCGGACACCGGTGATCTGGAGCGGGCCGAGGCCTTCCGGGACGTCGCGGTCACCAGGTACTTCCAGGACGTCACCTACACCGCCGACGAGTACATCGACGTACTGCTCACGTACTCGGGCCATCGCGCCCTCGACGACGGCGCCCGGCACGGACTGCTGGGCGATCTGCGCGGACTGATCGAGTCGGACTTCGGGGGCACGGTCACCAAGCGCTACCTGCACGAGGTGATCGTCGCCACGCGCGGCTGAGCGTCCGGCGATTTTGCGCCGCGCCGCCACCCGACGGGCATGCTCAGTCACCGTGCGGGTACGCGCTGAGCAGGAGGGTCCGGGGGCAGCTCGCTGCTCGGTGGGCGACGTGCATACGTCGCCGCCGTCCGGGTACTCGCAGGCCGCACACGTGGAGCAGGACCCGAAGAACAACCGAGGCCGAAGAGGCAGACGTCGCGCCGTGACTTTCGTGGGAGAGGTAATGGACACCGCCGTGATCCGGTCGGAGGCACAGGTCGTCGCGCAGACCGCCGGGACCAGGACGACGGGTGACGGACCGCTGCCCGGAGTCGGGGACCCGAAGACCGTGGCCCCCAGGGACGCCCGTGAGCTGTCCCGTCAGTTCTTCCAGCGCATGGCCGTACTCGAGGAAGGCACGCACGAGTACCAGTACGCCCGCAACACGCTCATCGAGATGAACATGTCCCTCGTGCGGTTCGCGGCAGGCCGGTTCCGCGGCCGCGGCGACGACATGGAGGACATCGTCCAGACCGGGATGATCGGCCTGATCAAGGCCATCGACCGCTTCGAGCTGGCACGCGAGGTCGAGTTCACCTCGTTCGCGCTGCCCTACATCGTCGGCGAGATCAAGCGGTTCTTCCGGGACACCACCTGGGCCGTGCACGTGCCGCGCCGGCTCCAGGAGTTGCGTGTGGAGCTGGCCAAGGCCCGTGAGGAGCTGGCCAGCCGGCTGGACCGGGAGCCGACGGTCGCCGAGCTCGCCACGCTGATGAACATCTCCGAGAACGAGGTGATCGAGGCGCAGATCGCCTCCAACGGCTACAACTCCTCGTCCCTGGACGCCGCGCTCACCGGTGACGGCCCCGAGGGCGGCGAGGCGGTCCTCGCCGACTTCATCGGCGTCGAGGAGGACGGGCTGCGGCTCGTGGAGGACTTCCAGTCCCTCGCCCCGCTCATGGCGGAGCTGAGCGACCGCGACCGGCAGATCATCCATATGCGGTTCGTGGAGGAGGCCACCCAGGCGGAGATCGGTGAGCGGCTCGGCTGCTCGCAGATGCATGTCTCCCGGCTGATCAAGCGGATCATCACACGGCTGCGCGAGGGGATGCTGGGCGAGCTGGGCTGCGCCTGAGCCGGCCGGGGCCGCACAGGGGCCACACAGGCGGGTGCCGCCCCGCGGTCCGATCCGGGACACGGTCGGATCCGGGACGGCGCCCGCGCCTCGTCACTCCCCTGCGCCGGCGGTCCGCGCACGCGGCGCACTCGGTCCGGGCGCGCGGCTCACCGGCCGCCGGTCAGGCCCACGACGGCGCGGACCCGCTTGCCGACCGGTACGCGCTCCACGGCGACCTCGGCGGCCAGCGCGTGGACGATCTCCAGTCCGTGCCGGCCGACCCGCTCGGGATCACGCGGGAAGCGCCGGGGCAGGGCGGCGCTGCTGTCGTAGACGACGACGGCCACGGCGAGGTCCGTGCCCTCCAGCTCCAGGATGTACGGCCCGTTGCTGTGCCGGTCGGCGTTGGTGACCAGTTCGCTGACCACCAGGAGGACCTCGTCCTGGGCACGGCGGCCCACCTCGGCGCACCACTCGGTCCTGAGCTGGTCCAGAAAACCCGCGGCGAAGGCTCTCGCCTCGGCGATGCATCCCGGGTCACCGGTGTAGTGCTCCGCCCGCCGGAGCGGTTCCACGGGCACGTCGAAACCAGTCGGTACCACTGCCCCGTCCAGGTGCTCGATCATGCGTTTCTCTCTCGGAAGCCGGACTGGCCGGACGCTGTTGCACCAGTGCTCGTACCCCGAGCCGCGCCCCGCAGTCCCCGGGCCTTCGTGACGGCCCTTACGTCGTCAGCGGGCCCGGGGTTCCCGGCGTGGACGCCGACTGTGTGGTTCCCGTTTCCGTGGTGTCCGATGCCAGTGGGGGCGACGGGGCCGACGATTCGGGCGAATCCGGCTCCGTGGTCCCCGGGTCGGAGCTGTCGGGGGAGGGCGATTCCGGGCTGACGAGCGGCGCGGAGGGGGCGGTGGAGGTCGGCGGGCACGGGGAGGCCGATCCGGTGGGCGTCTCCGTGACACCGGGCGTGAGACCGGGTGTGGCGTCCTCGCTCGTGGAGACGCACGGCACGGGAGAGCTCGGCGGGGGCGATGTCGGCGTGGACACGCTCACCGACGGGGAGGGGTGGTGCTTGGGCGGGTCGGTCTTGTGGTCCTTGCCCCCGGTGTCCCCGCGGTGCCGGCCGATCCAGTGGTCGCCGTCGGGGTCGTAGATGACGAAGATGTTGATCACCGTCGTCGAGGGCGCGACCACCACGACGTTCGCGGGGCGGTACGACGACCAGGTGTCGCCGGTGTGCCTCGGGGTGGTCTGCTGGGCGACCGGCGGGGTCAGCGGGTTGCCGCAGGCGCAGCGCACCCGGGGCACTCCGCGCTCGTCGACCAGGACCGCGGTCCCGGACTGGAGAACGGCCTGGTAGCTGGTGGCGGACCCGTCGCGGTAGCCGTGGTTGGTGACGCGGGTGTCCATGCGCAGCTGCACCGGAGTCAGCGCGCGCAGGTGGGCGGGGACCTGGGACGGGGCGATGCCGGCGACCGAGGCGAACGCCCGGTTCTTCGCGGGGGCCGCCTTCAGGGCCGTGATCTGCTTCTCCACGTCGCAACTGGCAATGTTGCGTGTGCCGCCGTAGAGGCCGGGGGCGCCGCCGTCGACGCCGCGCACCGCGTTCGTGGGTGCCTCGGAGGTCGGGGAGGCCGAGATCGGCGGGGCGGAGCTGTCCGTCGCCGTGGACTCCGTGAAGGGGTCGGGTCCCGCCTTGCCCGCGGCCTGGAGGAAGACCTCGCCGCCCGAGCCCGCGCCCGAGCCGCCTCCGCCGTCGGAGCGGGTGAAGACGACCGCCAGGACCACGGCGGCCACCACCGCGGTGGCCACCACCGCGATCCGGGGGACGGACCGCCACCACGGGCGGTGCGGCTCGGGCGGGGGTGCGCCGCCGCCGCTCGGGGGCTGTGAGGGCGGGCCGTCGCCGCCCGGAGGCGGCTGCGAGGGGCCCGACAGGGGGCCGGAGGGCGGTCCGGTGGGGCGGCCGGAGGACGGAGGTTCGGCGCTCACGAGGCCCTTCTTCCCGGCGCGGGGAGCCCTCGCGCCTTTTACTCCATTTAGCCGCTTATGTCCACGACCTTCTCATTGTGTGCTCCGGTCCCGCCCCGCCCGCAAGCCGAATCGGACGGACCTCCCGGCGGGCGCCCGGCCCGCAGGCTGCTTAGCGTGGCAGCGTGAGTGTCCGAACCCCCTCCGACCAGGCCGTCGTCGCCCGTCACGGCTGGCTGCACGCCCTGGCGACCGTGCTGGCCGCGCTGATCGCCATGGGGGTGTCCGCCGCGCTGGGACTGTGGGCGGCGGGCGCGGCAGACCTGCCGGACAACGCCTTTCCCCGGGTGGTCGCGGCGACCGTCGTCACCGCCGTCGGCGGCACGGTCGAGCTGGCGGGGGACGCCGGAGCGCTGGCCGACACCCGGGGCGGACTCACGGTGATCCCACTGTCGGTCACGCTCGCGGGTGCGCTGGCGCTCGCCGCGGGTTTCCTGCGCCCGCTGCGGCACCGGGCCGTCGCCGGCGCCTCGGAGCTGGCGGGCTGGGCCGCCCGTATCCTCGTGCTCTGGCTGCTCGCGCTGCTCGCCCTGGCCTACGCGTCCCGGAAGATGTTCACGCTCTCGGTCGGGGACTCCTCGCTCGGCGACATCACGGACCTGTTCGGGGTCACGCCGAGGGTGGGCTTCACCACCGACGTGCCCTCGACCCTGCTGTTCGGCCTGTTCTGGGCGGCCGGGGTGCTGGTGCTGGCCCTGCTGGTGTCGCGCGGGGCGCCGCTGCCGGCCGGGCTGCTGCGGTTCCAGGAGTCGGTACGGCCCGCCGCCTACGCCATGGTCGTCCTGCTGCTCGCCTGGGTCACCCTCGGCACGCTCGTCGCGCTCGTGGTCGCGGCGACCCGCGGCCACGCGGCCGAGACCCTGGCGGTGGTGCTGCTCGGCATGCCGAACCTCGTGTGGCTCACGCTCACCGTCGGTCTCGGGGCGACCTGGAACGGCCGCGTGGAGGGACCGTTCGGGCTGCCCATGCCGCATGTGCTGGACCAGGTGCTGCGTTCCTCGGACACCGCCGCGCTCGATCTGGGCAGCCTGGCCGAGTACGACGGCCGGGTGTGGTGGCTGGTGGTCGTCGACGCGCTCCTGCTGCTCGCGGCCGCGTTCGTGATGGCGGCCCGCTCGCCCGCCCGGATGCGCGCCTGGCAGCACGCGGTGCACATGGCGGTCGCCCTCGCCCTCACGGTGCTCATGGTCTGCCTGGTCGGCCGCATCTCCGCCCGCTACGGCCTGTCGGTGCTCGGCATCGGCGACCTGGGCGGCCTCGGCGGGCAGTTGTTCCTGAAGCCGGAGCTGTGGACCGCGGTGGGCCTGGCCGTGCCGTGGGGGCTGGTCACCGGCTTTCTCGGGGCGCTGCTGGCACGGCCGGTGCGACGGCGGGGTGCGGCCGGAAACGGCTGGAAACGGTGACCTCGATCATGGGAGGGTGCCTCCGGTCGAGGAAGGGGCAGCAGATGGCGTTGGCACTCGAAGACCGGCTGGCCGTCACGGAGTTGATCGCGTTGCACGGGCACCTGGTCGACGGCGGCGAGCTGGAGCGCTCGGGCGAGGTCTTCACTCCGGACGTCGTGTACGACCTGTCCGATTTCGGCCAGGGCGAGATCACCGGGCTCGACGCGCTCACCGCGGCGGCCCTCGCCCTGGGGGCGGCGAACCCCGTCGCCCACCACGTGACCAACGTGGTCGTCGAGGAGGTGGCCGAGGACGAGGTGCGGGCCCGTTCCAAGGGCCTGGGAGTCATGGCGGACGGCTCGTGCGGGTCCGTGACGTACGAGGACACCGTGGTGCGGACCGCCGACGGCTGGCGCGTCTCCCACCGCAGGGTGCTGGTCCGGCGGGTGCCCCTGGGCGGCCTCGGCCAGGGCTGACGGCTCAATGCTCCCGGAGGCTGACGGCTCAGCGTTCCCGGAAGACCGGCTCGGCCCACCGCGGTGGCGGTTTCGCCCGCCCCTCCCCCGCCGCCACGACGTCCAGGGCGACCTCGGTGGCCGGGTGACCACCCGCCGGGGCGCCGCGCAGGGCGGCGACGAACGCGAGGCAGGAGTCGTACCGGTCGTCGGGGCTCTTGGCGAGGGCCCGGGCGAAGACCGCGTCGAGGTGCGGGGCGAGGCCGGGGCGGGACTCGGACAGGGGCGGCGGCTCGTCGTACTGGTGGGCCCACAGCAGGGCCATGTCGTCGTCGCGGCGGAAGGGCGGGCGGCCCGCCAGGACCTCGTAGACGACGCAGGCGAAGCCGTAGACGTCGCAGCGGCCGTCGACCGGGCGGCCGGAGATCTGCTCGGGGGCCACGTAGTCGAGGGTGCCGACGAACTGGCCGACCGTCGTGAAGCCGGTCAGGGACAGGGACTTCTTCGTCAGGCCGAAGTCGGTGAGGTAGACGTGCTCGGGGTGGTCGCTGTCGGTGCCGCGGGCCACCAGGATGTTGCCGGGCTTGACGTCCCGGTGGACCAGGCCGTGCTCGTGGGCCGCGTCCAGCGCGGAACCGACCTGGGCGGCGATCCGGACCGCGGTCGCCAGGGGCAGGGGGCCGTCGCGGTCCAGGAGGTGGCGCAGGTCGCTGCCGGGGACGTAGCGCATCGCGATGTACAGGACGCCGTCCGTCTCGCCCGCCTCGAAGACCGGCACGATGTTGGGGTGGTCGATCGCGGCGGCCACATGGGACTCGTGGGTGAAGCGGCGGCGGAAGGTGTCGTTGCGGGCGAGTTCCGGCGCGAGCAGCTTGAGCGCGACGGCGCGGTCCAGGCGCAGGTCCCGGGCCCGGTAGACGACGGCCATGCCGCCGCGGCCGATCTCGCGCTCGATGCGGTAGCCGGCGACCTGCTGCCCGACCAGTTCGGAGGGGCGGCCCGAGAACAGGCTCGTCTCACGCGCCATCGGGCGTCACGACCTGGGTCGGCGGGTGGCCGGGAGCCGCGGGGGCCGGTGCGGCGGTGCGCGGGCCGTCGTCGCGGCCGGGATCCGCGGTGGCGCGGGGTGCCTCGTCGGTGGCGTAGGTGCTCAGCCGGGTGCCGTCCGCGTACACCCAGCGGGCCTGGTCGGTGTCGTAGAGCCACAGGGACTCCCCGTCCACGACGACACCGATCCGCAGGCCCCGGGTGCGGACGTGGAAGGCCTCGCCCTCCAGGGTGCCGGTCATGAGTTGCTCGACCGCGGCCCGGTAGCGGGCCAGGGTCTGTTCGGTGCGGACGAGCAGGGGGCGGGGGTCGGCGGCGTGGGTGAGAGGGGCGCCGGTGAGCGGCGGGTCCTGGGGGACGGTGACCAGGTGGCGGCCGTCGACCCAGGCGGACCAGCCGTTGGCGCACAGGACACGGGCCCAGTCGCCGAGCCGCTCGACGAGCTGGACCGGCAGCAGGGCGTCGAGGGGGACGGTGGGCCGGGCGGGGTCGGGCGCCTCCCAGGCGGGCATGCCGTGCTGGGGGACGACGTGGGTGGGCCGGAAGCCGGGGGTCGTCATCGCGGCCCTACTTCCGCATCACGGCGGGCTCGTGCCGGCGCAGCAGCCGGGCGACGACGTAGCCGAAGACCGCCGAGAGCACGATCAGCATGGCGATGTTCAGCAGCCACACCCCGGCCGAGTGCCGGAAGAGGGGATCGCCGGTCAGTTCGCCGGGGACGATCCGGGCCAGGCCGATGGTGCCGGCCATCGCGCCGAGCGCCCACCGCGAGGGCACCAGCCAGGACAGCTGCTCAAGACCCGGCACGCCGTCGAGCTTCAACAGGGCGCCGCAGAACACCACTTGGACGATGGCGAGGAGCACCAGCAGCGGCATCGTCACCTCCTCCTTGCGCACCAGCGCGGAGACCAGCAGGCCGAGCATCATCGCCGTGAACGCCAGCAGGGCGACGCCGACGGTGATCTCGGCAAGGGGCGGCATCACCACGCCCTCGCCGCCGGGCGCGTTGAGATCGACGCCCAGGAGCGCGACCAGGGTGAGCACCACGGCCTGCACCACGGTGATCGTGCCGAGGACCACGACCTTGGACATCAGGTACGCCGATCTGGACAGCCCGACGGCCCGTTCACGCCGGTAGATCACCCGTTCCTTGACCAGTTCGCGTACGGCGTTGGCCGCGCCGGTGAGGACTCCGCCGACGCACAGGATGAGCAGCGCGTTCATCGCCGTCTCCTGGGTCAGCCTGCTGCCGGCCAGGGCGCGGGCCATGGCGCCCATCACGAACGGCAGTGCGATCATGATGGCGAGGAAGGTGCGGTCGGCGCTCAGCGCGGCCGCGTACCTCCGGACCAGCGTGCGGAGCTGGGCGGAGCGGCTGCGGGGGCGGGCCGGGGGTGTGATGACCACCGGTCCCTCGCGCGGCCGGCGGGGCTGGGCGGTGGCGTCCTGGACGTAGCGGCGGCGGGCGGCGGAGGTGTGGAACTCCCCCGCCCAGTCCCGGTCGCGGTCCCGTTCGAAGGCCTCGAAGGCCTCCGGCCACTCGGTGAAGCCGAAGTAGGACAGGGCGTCCTCGGGCGGTCCGTAGTAGGCGATCCGCCCGCCGGGGGCGAGGACCAGGAGCCGGTCGCAGACGTCGAGGCTCATGACGCTGTGGGTGACGACGATGACCGTGCGGCCGTCGTCGGCGAGGCCGCGCAGCATGTGCATCACCGAGCGGTCCATGCCGGGGTCCAGGCCGGAGGTCGGCTCGTCGAGGAAGAGCAGGGACGGTTTCGTCAGCAGCTCCAGGGCCACGCTGACCCGCTTGCGCTGTCCGCCCGACAGGCTGTGCACGGGCTGTCCGGCGCGCTGCTCCAGGCCGAGTTCCCCGATCACCTCGTCGACCCTGGCCCGGCGCTCGGCCTTGGCGGTGTCCTGCGGGAAGCGCAGTTCGGCGGCGTAGGACAGGGCGCTGCGGACGGTCAGCTGGGCGTGCAGGATGTCGTCCTGGGGGACCAGGCCGATGCGCTGGCGCAGCTCGGCGTAGTCGCGGTAGAGGTCGCGGCCGTCGTAGAGGACCGTGCCGTGGTCGGCGGGGCGCTGGCCGGTGAGGGCGTTGAGGAGCGTGGACTTGCCCGCGCCGCTCGGGCCGACGACCGCGAGCAGGCACTTCTCCCCCACCGGGAACGACACACCGTCGAGCAGCGTCTTGCGGCCGTGGTCGACGGCGACGGTGAGGTCCTGCACGTCGAGGGAGACCTCGCCGGTGTCGACGTACTCCTGCAGCTGGTCGCCGACCAGGCTGAACGCGGAGTGGCCGATGCCGACGATGTCGCCGGGGCCGACCGGGGCGCGGGTGACGGACAGGCCGTTGAGGAAGGTGCCGTTGTGGCTGCCGAGGTCGACGATCTCGTACGTCCCGTCGGGCAGGGCGCGCAGTTCCGCGTGCCGGCGGGAGACCACCAGGTCGTCGATGACCAGGTCGTTGTCGTCGGCCCGGCCGATGCGGACGGTCCGGGTGGGCAGCGGGCGTACGGTCGTGGGCTGCCGGAAGGTACCGGTCAGGCCGGGCATCGAGACCGCCGAGGGGCGTTCCGGGGCCGGGGGCGGGAGGTTCGCCAGGACGGCGCACGGGCCGTCGGCGGGGCTGCCGAAGCGGATCACGCTGCCGGGTCCGACGTCCCACTCGTGGACGCGGCGGCCGTCGGCGTAGGTGCCGTTGGTGCTGTTCTCGTCCTCCAGCGTCCAGTGGTCGGCCTCGGGTCGCAGCACCGCGTGGTGCCACGAGACCCGGACATCGTCGATGACGATGTCGCTCGAGGGGTCGCGCCCCACGTGGTAGTCGTGGCCCGGGCTCATCACCGTGGAGCCGGAATCGGTCTCCAGGACGAGTTCGGGCGCCGTGGGTGCGACCGGCCGCTCCGCCATGCCAGAATTCTACCGATTAGTCCATATGTGCGCCTGGTGCGGCGCTTCCGAACCGGTCAGGCGACGGGGGTGAAGAGGGCCGAGGCCATCCGCTGCATCCGCAGCGCGTCCACGGACTCGGCCAACAGCTCGTACTCGGTGGTGTCGTCGCACGCGGCGATCCGCACCAGCCGACCGGCGGCCAACTCGTCGGCCACCAGCTCCTGTTGGGCCATGTCGGCGCACCAGACGCGCAGTACGGCGGGCACGTCGAGCACGGTGTCGGCCACCGGGACGAGGGCTCCGGCCGGGTAGTGCGGAGCCTCGGGCAGGGGGTCCAGGCGGTCGGCGATCCACGAGGCCCGGTCACGCAGCCACCACAGGGCGAGGGCGAGGGTCGGGGCCCGGTACGTGCCGAGGGGGACACCGATGCGCCGGCCGTCGCAGGTGCCGTACCCCGTGACGTGGCATAAGAACTCGTCGTGCACGATCCACTCCCCCGTTGCTCCGCCGGCCGGTCGGCCGGGCCTCGCTTTCGGTGCGGCTCGTCTGCTGTGCGCGCGGCTCATGCGCTGTGGGTGACGGAGCCTTCGCCGGCAGTGAAGGCCCTAGCAGACGAGTATGTTCACTACTGAAACACTGTCACCACATCTTTCCGGCCAGTCTCCTGGCATATTCACCACCAGGCTTGGCCGAAAAATGGCGAGAGCATGTCACCACCGTCATTACCTGAGCGGTAATCGACCGTCCGGGGCGCCGCGGGCATGGTTGCGGTACCGGGTCGCCAAAAGCACGGATCCGGGGTCCGACCAGCAGTTGTGTCCTCGATGGAGGTTGATCGCCCATGCCCGCGAACACCGATCGTTACGACAGTGCCGTCGCCCGCTACTTCGAGGCGTGGAACGCCCGGGAGCCCCAGGCGCGGGCCAAGGCGGTCGCGGCGGCCTGGACCATGGACGGCACCTACACCGACCCCCTGGCCGACGTCACCGGCCATGACGGGCTCGCCGCCGTGATCGCCGCCGCTCACGAGCAGTTCCCGGGCTTCGTCTTCCGGCTCGCCGGCCGGGTCGACGGCCACCACGACACGGCCCGCTTCTCCTGGGAACTGGTGAACGAAACCGACGGATCGGCGCCGGTGGCCGGCTCCGACGTGATCACGCTGGACGCGGACGGCCGGATCGTGACCGTGCTCGGCTTCCTGGACCGGGTCCCGGCCGGGGCCGCCTGAGCGGTGGGGCCCGGCGATGAGTTCCGCCGCTCGCGGCGGTCTCTTGAGCAGGGGGACCACCACGAGCGGAGGACGTCATGGCTACGACCGGAGAACAGCACGCGCCCGGAGAAGTGGACGCGGAGTTCACCGCGGTCCTGAGCAAGAACGAAGGCAAGGGCGGCTGGACCTGTGTCCGCTGGCCGGCCTCCGTGGAGTACTTCGGCACCCGGGGACTGGTCAAGGTCCGCGGGACGATCGACGGGCACCCCTTCCAGAGCTCCTTCATGGCTCTCGGAGACGGCACCCACATGCTGCCGGTGAAGGCGGAGGTGCGCCGGGCCATCGGCAAGGAGGCCGGCGACGAGGTGACCGTGCGGCTCCAGGAGCGGATCGGCTGACGCACCGCGGCGGGGCCGCCGAGCGCAGTGCTCGGCGGCCCCGCCGCGGTCGTCCGTGGGCCGGGGAGCCCCCGTGGATCAGACCCTGACGATCGCGTCGATCCGGGCCAGCTCCTCCTCGTCGAAGTCCAGGTTGCGGGTGGCGCCGACGCTGTCCTCGATCTGCTGCGCGCTGCTCGCGCCGACCAGCGCGGAGGTCACGCGGCCGCCGCGGAGCACCCACGCCAGCGCCAGCTGGGCCAGCGTCTGCCCGCGGGACTTGGCGATGTCGTCCAGGGAGCGCAGCCGGCCCACCAGTTCCTCGGTGACGGCCTCCGAGTTCAGGAAGGGGCTGTCGCTCGCCGCCCGGGAGTCCTCCGGGATGCCGTCGAGGTAGCGGCCGGTCAGCAGACCCTGCTCCAGCGGGGAGAAGACGATGGAGCCGGCCTGGAGCTCGTCCAGCGCGTCCAGCAGGCCCTCGTCCTCGGGACGGCGGTCGAGCATCGAGTAGCGCGGCTGGTGGATGAGCAGCGGGGTGCCCAGCTCGCCGAGGATGCGGGCGGCCTCACGGGTCTGCTCGGCGGAGTAGTTGGAGATGCCGACGTAGAGCGCCTTGCCCTGCTGGACCGCGGAGTGCAGGGCACCCATCGTCTCCTCCAGCGGAGTCTCCGGGTCGGGGCGGTGCGAGTAGAAGATGTCGACGTAGTCCAGGCCCATGCGGGTGAGGCTCTGGTCCAACGAGGACAGCAGGTACTTGCGGGAGCCCCACTCGCCGTACGGGCCGGGCCACATCAGGTAGCCGGCCTTGGACGAGATGATCAGCTCGTCGCGGTACGGCGCGAAGTCGGCCTTCAGGGCCTCGCCGAGCGCGGACTCGGCGGCGCCGGGGGGCGGGCCGTAGTTGTTGGCGAGGTCGAAGTGGGTGACACCGAGGTCGAAGGCGCGGCGCAGGATGGCCCGCTGGGTCTCGACGGTACGGTCCGCCGGGCCGAAGTTGTGCCACAGGCCGAGCGAGATCGCGGGAAGTTTCAGGCCGCTGCGTCCGGTGCGCCGGTAGGGCATGTCCGCGTAGCGGTCGGTGTGTGCGGTGTACAACGCGACTCCAGAGGGGTTGACACGATTGGTGCCCACTCTTTCGCGACCTGGGGGCATTGGTCCAACAGAAGAATCCGATGGAATTGAGCGGATAAGCTTCTCAATCATGGAACTGCGCCATCTTCAGCACTTCGTGGCGGTCGCCGAGGACCAGCACTTCACCCGGGCCGCCGAGCGGCTGATGGTGTCCCAGTCCGGTCTGTCCGCCTCCATCCGGGCCTTGGAGCGGGAGCTCCAGACGCCCCTGTTCGTACGGACCACCCGCCGGGTGACGCTCACCCCGGCCGGCCGGGCCCTGCTGACCGAGGCGGAACGGATCCTCGCACAGGTGCGCTCGGCCCACGAGGCGGTGGCCGCGGTGCAGGGGGTGCTGCGGGGCATGCTCGCCGTCGGGTCCGAGCAGTGCATCGCCGGGGTGCACGTGGCGGGGCTGCTGGCCGCGTTCCGGCGACAGCACCCCGACGTGGAGATCTGTCTGCGGCAGGCGGGCTCGGGCGCGCTCGCGGAGGAGGTCGCGGCCGGCCGCCTCGACCTGGCCTTCGCCGTGCGGGGGGCCCGGGAGAACGCCGACCAGCTGCGCGCCGTACCGCTGAGCAGCGAGCCGATGACCGTGCTGTGCCATCCCAGCCACCGGCTCGCGGCGGCCGGGGCCGCCGTGACGCCCGAGGACCTGGGCGACGAGGTGTTCGTCGACTTCCACCCCGACTGGGGGCCGCGCCGCACCACGGACGCCGCCTTCGCCGTGGCGGGCGTGCACCGCGGTGTGGCCCTGGAGGTCAACGACGTGCACAGTCTGCTGGACCTGGTGGACGAGAACCTCGGCATCGCCGTCGTACCGCGGCACTTCAGGGACAAGCGGCGGTCGCTGACCGCCCTCCCGGTCAAGGGCACCGGCGAGACCGTGTACGAGACGGTCGCCCTGCTGCCGCCCGCCCAGGCCACCAGCCCGGCGGCGCGGGCGCTCATGGCGCTTCTGGAGACGGAGGGCGCATAACCGGCCCGGATGCGCGAAGGTGGGGTGCATGCATGCCAAGGACATCCTCATCGACGCGTACAACCGCATCCAGGAAGAGGTCCACGCCACCGTCGAGGGCCTGGACCCCGACGGCCTCAACGCCCGGCCCGAGAGCGACGCCAACTCCATCGCCTGGCTGGTCTGGCACCTCACCCGGATCCAGGACGACCACGTGGCCGACGCCTCCGGGCTCGACCAGGTGTGGCTGTCCCAGGGCTGGGAGAAGCGCTTCGGCCTCGACCTGCCCGCCCGGGACACCGGCTACGGACACACCGCGGCGCAGGTCGCCAAGGTGCGGGTCGACTCCGGGGACCTGCTGACCGGGTACTACGACGCGGTGCACGAGCAGACCCTCGGGTATCTGCGCGGGCTGACCGCGAAGGACTACGAGCGCATCGTCGACGAGGGCTGGGATCCGCCGGTCAGCCTCGGCGTCCGGCTGGTCAGCGTCCTGTCCGACGATCTTGAGCACATCGGACAGGCCGCCTATGTCCGGGGGCTGCTTCAGAGCGCGTAGCCCGGCAGGACGACGTCCTTGATGAGGGCCTTGCGCTCGTCGTACGGGAGGAAGGCGCTCTTGAGGGCGTTCACCGTGACCGTGCGCAGGTCCTCGACGGTCCAGCCCGCCTCCTGAACCAGCAGGGACATCTCCCGGGTCATCGTGGTGCCCGACACCAGCCGGTTGTCGGTGTTGAGGGTGACCCGGAAGCCCAGGTCCTTCAGGGCGGTGATCGGGTGCTCGGCGATCGAAGTGGCCGCACCCGTCTGGAGGTTGGAGGTCGGGCACATCTCCAGCGCGACACGGTGGTCGCGCACCCAGCCCGCCAGCCGGCCGAGCTTGCCCGCCGCGAGGTCGGGGATGTCCTCGGTGATGCGGACCCCGTGGCCGATGCGCTGGGCGCCGCACACCTGGAGGGCCTGGTGGATGCTGGGCAGACCGTGCGCCTCGCCGGCGTGGATGGTGAACGGCACGTTCTCGCGGCGCAGGTGCTCGAAGGCGGCGAGGTGGTCGGCGGGCGGGAAGCCGTCCTCGGCGCCGGCGATGTCGAAGCCGACGACACCGGCGTCGCGGAAGGCGACGGCGAGGTCGGCGGCCTCGCGCACCCGGTCGAACATCCGCATGCCGCACAGCAGGGTGCCGACCCGGACCGGGGTGCCCGCGGCCGCCGCCTTCGCCATACCGGCGGCGAGGCCCTCCTGCACGGTCTCCACGACCTCGCTCATGGTCAGCCCGCCCCGGGTGTTCAGCTCGGGGGCGTAGCGCACCTCGCCGTAGACGACACCGTCGGCGGCCAGGTCCAGGACGTACTCCTCGGCCGCGCGCAGCAGGCCCTCGCGGGTCTGCAGCACGGCGAGGGTGTGCTCGAAGGTGGCTATGTAGCGCACCAGGTCGCCGGAGTTCGCGGCCTCCACGTACCAGGCGGCGAGCTCGTCCGGGTCGGTGGTGGGCAGGGGGTGGCCGACCGCGTCCGCGAGGTCCACCAGGGTGGCGGGGCGCAGACCGCCGTCGAGGTGGTCGTGCAGGACGGCCTTGGGGAGGCGGCGGATCACATCGGCGTCTACGCGCGTAGCAGTCATGGGTGGAGCTTTCCTTGGACGGGTGGTTCGGAGCGGGAGGGTCAGTCTGCGGGCTGGAGCAGGTCCCAGCGGTTGCCGTACAGGTCCTGGAAGACGGCGACCGAGCCGTAGGGCTCGTGACGGGGCTCCTCCAGGAAGGTCACACCGGCGGCGAGCATGCGGGCGTGGTCGCGGGCGAAGTCGTCGGTGTGCAGGAAGAAGCCGACGCGCCCGCCGGTCTGGTCGCCGACGCGGGTCCGCTGGTCCTCGTCCTTGGCGCGGGCCAGCAGCAGGTCGGTGCCGGCCCGACGGGCGTCCGGGCGGACCACGACCCAGCGGGAGCCGTCGGGGCGCGGGGCATCCTCGACCAGGTGGAAACCGAGGGCTTCGGTGTAGAAGCGGATCGCCTCGTCGTAGTCGTCGACGACAAGGGTGACCAGGGCGAGGCGTCTCATCGAAACCTTTCGGACCGGGTGGTTGACGGGAGAGGTTATACGTAAAACTTCGGGGGCGCCAGTCCGGGGCGGGAGGTGTCCTCGGGGGTGCCGTCGGCGGCGCGCGCGGGGCGTGACAGGGTGGTGATCACTGCCGGGGTCCCGGCCCCGGCGCACCCATCACCGGACTGCCGCACAGGAGTCGAGCGCCATGACCGAACGGCCGAAGTCGACCGGAGCCCCCGCCCACCAGAACGTCACCTTCCCCAGCGGCGGAACCACCGCCCACGGCTATCTGGCGCTGCCGCCCTCGGGACGCGGTCCGGGTGTCATCGTCATCCAGGAGTGGTGGGGTCTGACCGACCACATCGCCGACGTCGCCGACCGGCTCGCGCGGGAGGGCTTCGTCGCCCTCGCCCCCGACCTCTACGGCGGCAACGTGGCCCACGAGAGCCAGGAGGCCCTGCGGATGATGCGGGACCTGCCGGTGGCCCGCGGGGTCGAGCTGCTCTCCGGCGCCGTCGACCATCTGCTGTCGCTGCCCGAGGTCACCTCGGAGACCGTCGGCGCGGTGGGCTTCTGCATGGGCGGCGGCTTCGTCCTGTACCTCGCCGCGGCCGACCCCCGGGTGAGCGCCGCCGTGCCCTTCTACGGCGTGATCCAGGGCGAGGCGCCCGACTTCTCGGGGCTGAAGGCCCAGGTCCTGGGGCACTTCGGCGAGCTCGACCAGAGCATCCCGAAGGAGACCGTGGAGCAGCTGGCCGAGACGATCGAGCGGCAGTCGGGCATCGCCCCGGACTTCCGCCTCTACCCGGCCGACCACGCCTTCTTCAACGACGGCCGCCCGGTCTACCACGCCGAGTCGGCCGCCCGCGCCTGGGAGAGCACCGTGCCCTTCCTGCGCGAGCGGCTGGCCTGAACCGTCCCTGGGCCTAAGCGAGCGTTCCGTCGCGGAGTACGGCGAACACCTCGCGCTCGCGGGTGCCGTCCGGTGCGTCCCAGGCTCCGGAGACCTGTCCGGTGGTGCCGGGCGTGGTGTCCGGGGCGGGGCGCAGAACGCGGTGCACGCGGAGCGTCGTGCCCTGCGGGAAGGACAGCTCGGTGGTCTTCTCGTCGTCGGTGACCGCGGCGGGGAGGCCGGAGGGGGCGGGGCCGTCGCAGGAGTGGGTGACCTCCCGGTCGGGGGTGTCGGTGATGCTCTGGGCCTGCGCCTCGGCCCGGCCCTCGAACAGGGCGAGCAGCTGGGCCACCAGCACCGGGTCGTGGCAGCCGTCGTAGACCCAGCGCGGGCCGAGCACCCCGTGCTCCATGGTGCCGATCAGGGCGTGCTCGGCTCCCTCCAGCGGGGCGCCGCGATAGGTGAGCGGCACCAGGTGGGCGGACGGCCCGGTGCCGGAGGTGTCGGTGCCGGAGGTGTCGGTGACCACCATGAACTCGATCCCCACCTCGCCCTCCGGGTCGTCCAGCCGGAAGCCGCCGGCCTTGTTCAACTCGGGGGTGGCGCCGCCGGAGTACCAGGAGCGGGTGGGCAGCCAGGGGGTGAGCAGTTCGAGCTTGGTGGGCTTGAGGGTGGTGCGGTAGATGAAGGCCATGGGGGCGATTCTCCTTCCTCGGGCGGACGCGGGCGCCGGGTTCGCGCGGCTCAGCCCGCCTGCCCGTGCAGGGTGTTGAGCGTGTCCAGTTCCTCGTCGGTGAGCCGGACGGCGCCCGCGGCGACGTTCTCGACGAGGTGGTCGGGGTTGCCCGTGCCCGGGATGGCCAGGACGTGGGGGCCCTGGTGGAGGGTCCAGGCGAGGCGGATCTGGGCGGGGCTCGCGTCGTGCGCCCGGGCCACGGCGAGGACCGCGTCGTCATGGGTGCCGGTGGCGCCCTGGGCGGCGCCCTCCCCGGCGATGGCGTAGAACGGCACGAAGGCGATGCCCTGTTCGCCGCAGATCCGCAGGAGTTCGTCGGTGGCGGGGTCCCGGCGGTCGAGCCCGAACCGGTTCTGCACGCACACCACCGGCGCGATGGCCTGCGCCTCCTCCAGGTGGCGGGGTTCGACGTCGGAGAGGCCGAGGTGCCGGATCAGGCCCTCCTCGCGCAGCTCCGCCAGGGCGCCGAAGTGCTCGGCGATCGAGTCCTGCCGCATCCGGCGGAGGTTGACGACGTCGAGGTGGTCGCGGCCGAGCTGGCGCAGGTTCTCCTCGACGTGGCCGCGCAGGTCGTCGGGGCGGGCGGAGGCGCCCCAGTCCCCGGAGTAGTTCCGGAAGGGGCCGACCTTGGTGACGATCAGGAGGTCGTCGGGGTACGGGGCCAGCGCACTGTTGATGATCTCGTTGGCGGAGCGCAGCGAGGAGAAGTAGAAGGCGGCCGTGTCGATGTGGTTGACGCCGAGTTCGATCGCCCTGCGCAGTACGGCGATCGACCGTTCCCGGTCGCTCGCGGTGCCGAGGTGGAAGGCGGCACTGCCCGTCAGCCGCATCGCGCCGAAGCCGATACGGCTGACGGTGTGGTCGCCGAGTTTGAAGGTGCCCGCGGCGTCCGCGGTGATCGTTTCGGAGCTCATCGGCGGAGTCTGACACATGCCCGACCTGCCGCTGAACGCCTTTTGCGAACTTCTGTACGGCCGTCAGCAGTACAGGTTGGCCCCGGTGCTCGTCCCGAGTATCTGGGTGAAGCGGCGGTAGGCGTCCACACGGCTCTGGACCTGTGCCGGGTTCTTGCCGTCGCACTCCAGGGAGCCGTTGATGGAGCGGATGGTCTGTCCGAAGCCGGCCTGGTTCACCATCGCGTTGTGCGGGGTCATCGTGCCGGGCCCGCTCTGGGTGTTCCAGTACCACAGGGCCGTCTTCCAGGCCACGGCCGCGTCGTTCTGCACCAGCCACGGGTTGTTCAGGAGGTCGATGCCGAGGGCGTCGCCCGCGGCCTTGTAGTTGAAGTTCCAGCTGAGCTGGATCGGTCCGCGCCCGTAGTAGGCGGCCTGTCCGGCCGGGCAGCCGTACCACTGGCTCCAGTCGCAGTAGTGCGGGTAGTTGGCGGTGTTCTGCTCGACCACGTGGACCAGTCCGCCGGTCTCGTGGCTGACGTTGGCGAGGAAGGCGGCCGCCTCCTGCTTCTTCACGGTGTCGCTTCCGGTGGTGGCGAAGCCGGGGTAGGCGCCGAGCGCGGCGGTGAGACCGCGGTAGGTGTAGAAGGAATTCCGGTTCGGGAACATCTGGTTGAACTGCGCCTCGGTGACCACGAAGCTCGCGGCGGGCGCCACGGCGGCGGACGCGGGAGGGGCGGCCGGCAGCAGCACCGGCGCGGCGGCGCCGAGGAGGAGAGCGGTGACCACGGCGGAGATACGGCGTCTCGACACAGGATCAACTCCTTTGTGGAGCACGGCCGCACCCGGGGCAGGGCAGGGCTGAGCCGGGCCTGGTCCGCACGTGCCGGCGGGGCCGGTCACGGCGTGGGCGCGGCCGTGGTGGGGGGTGGTGCCGCACACTCAACTCTTTTGGTCTGTACCAGTCAAGGGTGTAGACCAGTCAACTCCCTCGGGCCCGGGGAATTGCGGGCACCGAGGGGGTCGGGGAAGGTGACGTGGTGACCGAGAAGCACTTCGACGTGTGGTCGGCCGGCGACGCCTACGAGCGCTACATGGGCCGGTGGAGCCGTCTCGTCGCGGACGGTTTCGTGTCGTGGCTCGACTGCGGGGCCGGTGCGCGCTGGCTGGACGTGGGCTGCGGCCCGGGGGCGCTGACCTCGGCCGTGGCCGCCCGGTGCCGCCCCCGGACGCTGCTCGGTGTGGAGCGGTCTCCCGGGTTCGCGGCCACCGCTCACGCCTCGGCTCCTGCCCCGGCGCGCTTCGTCGTGGCCGACGCGCAGGCCCTGCCGGTGCCCGACGCCGCCTTCGACGTGGCCGTCGGCGGGCTCGTCGTGAACTTCCTGCCCGAGCCGGGTGTCGCGGTGGCCGAGTGGGCGCGCGCGGTGCGGCCGGGCGGGCTGGTCGCGGCCTATGTGTGGGACTACGCCGGGGGCATGGGGTTCCTGCGCCACTTCTGGGACGCGGCGGTCGAGGTGGATCCCGCGTCGGCGGCGCTGGACGAGGGCGGCCGGTTCCCGCTGTGCGCCCCGGAGCCCCTGCGTGCGCTCTGGGAGGGGGCGGGGCTCGTGGAGACGGCCGTCGCCCCGCTCACGGTCCCGACCCTCTTCGCCGACTTCGACGACCTGTGGGAGCCGTTCCTGGCGGGCCAGGGCCCGGCTCCCGCATATGCGGCGGCACTGCCCTCGGCCGTACGGGCCCGGTTGCGGGAGACGCTGCGGGCGGCGGTGCCGACCCGGCCGGACGGCACGATCGCGCTCGCGGCGCGCGCCTGGGCCGTGCGGGGTCGCAGGCCCACCGCGGCGGCATGAGCCCGTCACCGTGAGCCCGACGGCGTGAGTCCGACACCGTGAGCCCGACGGCGTGGGTCCAGGGCGTCCTCTCAGCCGAGCGGCTTCTCCAGGACCGCCTTGCGGTGGCTGAACGTCTCGATCGAGTAGCGGCCGTGGTAGCTGCCCATGCCGCTCTCCCCCACCCCGCCGAACGGCAGGTCGGAGACGGTGAGATGGGCGAGGGGCAGGCCGTACCCGATCGCGCCGGAGGACGTCTCGGCGGCGATCCGCGCCCGGGCGCCGTCGGACTCGGTGAAGACGTACAGGGCGAGCGGCTTGTCGCGGTCGTTGATGAAGTCGATCGCCTCGTCCAGGCCGGGGACGGTCACGATCGGCAGGATCGGCCCGAAGATCTCCTCCCGCATGACGGGCGACTCGGGGGCGACGTCGGCGAGGACGGTGGGCGCGAGGTACTTCACCGTACGGTCGCTGTCGCCGCCCACGACCGTGCGGCCGGAGTCGAGGAGCCCGGTCAGCCGGTCGAAGTGCCGCTCGTTGACGATGCGGCCGTACTCGCCGGACGCCGACGGGTCGGTGCCGAAGACCGCCTCGACCGCGCGGACGAGGGCGGGTTCGAGGGCCGCGGCGGTGGCGGGGTCGGTCAGGACGTAGTCGGGGGCGACGCAGGTCTGCCCGGCGTTGAGGAACTTGCCGCGGACCAGCCGGTCCGCGACGACGTCGAGGTCGGTGTCGCGGTCCACGAACGCCGGGGACTTGCCGCCCAGTTCGAGGGCGACCGGCGTGAGGTGCTCGGCGGCGGCGCGCATGACGATGCGGCCCACGGTGCCGTTGCCGGTGTAGAAGATGTGGTCGAAGCGCTCGGCCAGCAGGGCCGTGGTCTCGGGGATGCCGCCCTCGACGACGGCGACCGCGTCGGTGTCCAGGTAGGAGGGCAGCAGGCGGGCCACGGCGGCGGAGGTGGCGGGGGCCAGCTCGCTCGGCTTGGCGACCACGGCGTTGCCCGAGGCCAGGGCGCCGACCACGGGGGCCAGCAGGAGCTGGAGGGGGTAGTTCCAGGGGGCGATCACGAGCACGACGCCGAGCGGATCGTACTGCGTCCAGGCCCGCGCGTCGCCCCCGAGGTGGGCCGGGACCGGGGCGGACTCGGGGCGCAGCCAGTCGGCGAGGTGGTCCAGGGTGTGGTCGATCTCGCGGACGGTGAAGTCGATCTCGGTGCGGAAGGCCTCGGCGGAGCTCTTCCCCAGGTCGGCGTGGAGGGCGGCGGCCAGGTCCGCGCCGTTCTCCGTGAGCATCTCGCGGAGCCTGCGCAGTTGGGTCGTACGCCACTCGACGGGCTTGGTGCGGCCGGTGCGGAAGGTGGCGCGCAGCCGGGCGACGACGTCGGCGGGCTGCTCGGGGCCGGGGTGGTTCACGGTGCCTCACTGGGAGAAGCGCGGGCCTGTCGGCCGGCGGGCGGGTCTCGGGTCTCGCTCTCGGGTCTGACGATCGGAGCAGATGTATATTGCAACCTTTCAGGTGCCAAAACAAATTCCGCCGCGCCCGAACTACTTTCCGTGGCCGGTCCGTCACAGAGGTGCCGCCTTCCCCACCCCGGCCCGTGCTCTCGCGAGAATCACCCTCATGACCAGCGCTCGCCACCCCCTCGTCGCCCGCGCCCGCCGCCTCGCCGACGATCTGCTCGCCCCGCACTCCGAACGCGTCGACCAGGAGGGAGTCCCCGTCGGTCACATCGACGCGGTGAAACGGTCCGGGCTGCTCGCGGTGAGCGCGCCCGAGGAGTACGGCGGCGTCCCTGCCGCGGTCGCGCGGGAGACCGCGGAGATCCTGGCCGGGGCGTGCTGCTCGACCTGGTTCGTGCAGACCCAGCACCACACACCGGTGGCGATGCTGGCGAAGAGCGGGTCCCCGGCCCGGGACCGGCTGCTGGGCCCGCTGACCCGCGGCGAGCTGCTCGCCGGGGTGGCCTACGCCCATCTGCGGGCCCACCCGCGCATCCCCGTGCGTGCCGTCCGGACCCGCGACGGTTGGCGCTTCGAGGGGACGGTGCCCTGGTTCACCGGCTGGGGCCTCAACGACGTGATGCTGCTCGCCGGTGTCACCGAGTCCGACGAGGTCCTCTTCGCCTTCACCGAGGCCCGCGAACAGCCCGGCCTGCGCGCGTCCCCGCCGATGCGCCTGGCCGCCCTGACCGCCGCCCGCACGGTCTCCCTGGAGCTGGACGGGCTGTGGCTGCCGGAGGAGGCGGTCATCCTCCGGCAGCCGTACGAGGAGTGGGCCGCGGCGGACGGGCCGAAGACGGTGAACGCCTCCCCGGCGGTCTTCGGAGTCGCCGAGGCGGCGCTCGCCCTCCTGGACGACGCGACGGCCGGACCCTTCCGCGCCCGCCTCACCGCCGTGCGCGACCAGGCGTACGCCCTCGCCGACCACTGCGCCCCGCACGAGCGCCTGGAGGACCGCCTGGCCCTGCGCACCCAGTCCTACACGGTCCTCCAAGCGGCCACCACCGCGGCGGTGGTGGCCGGGGGCGGCCGCGCGATGAGTCTCACCGGCAAGCCCCAACGCCTGGCCAGGGAAGCCCTGTTCCTCATGGTCCAGGGCCAGACGAAGGAGTCACGCGAGGCCCATCTGCGGGCTCTGGGAGGCGGCCTCGCCCAGCTCGGACACTCGCGCGGCGCCTGACCGCCGGGCTCAGGGCGGAATCCCGCCATGCCCCGGCAGCCGTTTCATATCCGACATGCCCATGCCATAAAGGTGCTGAGCGACCGGTGAAGTGAAGACGTGCCGCTCCGGTTCCTCACAGACGGTCGACCATCCGGCGCCGGCTCGACATCAGTTGGCTGCCGGTCGCCGTACCGTCGGGAAAACTCCCTGCTCGGATACCCGCGACACCGTTACCGGTCAGGCGTAGCGGAGCGTCACCTCCCAGTCCCGCATTGGCGCGTACATGACTAACTGGGCCGACTCGTGCCCGTTAGCGTCTTTCACGCTGGATATCCCAGCAGAACAACTGCAACAGGGGGACTCATCTCGTGCATATGAGAGCCAAGGTCATCACGACGATCGCGGCAGGGCTGCTGGCCGCCGCGGGGATGTCCGCGCCCGCCGCGGCGGCAGCGCCCACCGACCGGGGCGCCCGGGCAGCGGACTCCGACCGGATCGCCGCCAACACCTGGGTCTATACATGGACCACCGCGAACGTCCGCAGTTGTGCGTCCACCCAGTGCGACATCAACTACACGGTTGGCCCCGACTACCGGTTCAGCGCCATCTGCTGGGACTACGGCGAGACGGTGAGCCAGCATGGCTACACCCACAACAAGTGGGTACTTCTCGGCTCGGGTTCGAGCTGGGTGTGGGGCGGCCTGCTGAAGGGGAGCCAGACGGGCAACGTGCCCAACAAGTGCTGAACTCCGTCTGAGTCATGAAGGCCACCAGCTGCGCCCGCGCCCGAGGGGGCTTGGCTGGTGGCCTCTCCCCTCTCACCTCGCGAACGGCACCAGCACGGACCCATCAGCCAGGGCATCGTGGGGATGCCGCCACAGCCCGTCCGCGGCGAGCCTCGGCAGCACCCCTTCCCCGAACCAGTACGCCTCCTCCAGGTGCGGATAGCCGGAGAACACGAACTCCTCGATGCCCAGGGCCGCGTACTCCTTGATCCGCTCGGCGACCTCCTCGTGGCTGCCGACGAGCGCGGTTCCCGCGCCGCCCCGCACCAGTCCGATCCCGGCCCACAGGTTCGGGTGGATCTCCAGCCCGTCGCGGCTGCCGCCCCCGTGCAGGGCGAGCATCCGCCGCTGCCCCTCGGACTCGCTGCGGGCGAGCCCCGCCTGTACGGACTTCACGGTCTCGGGGTCGAAGCCCTTCAGGAGCCGCTCCGCCTCGGCCCACGCCTGCGCGGAGGTGTCCCGGGTGATCACGTGCAGCCGGATGCCGAACCGCAGCCTCCGCCCCTGCCGCGCGGCGAGCCCCCGCACCCAGTCGATCTTCTCGGCGACCTGGGCCGGCGGCTCCCCCCAGGTGAGGTACACGTCGACGTGCCGCGCGGCGATCTCCCCGGCGATCGGCGAGGACCCGCCGAAGTACACCTCGGGCACCGGCTCGGGCACCCGGGCCAGTTCGGCGCCCTCGACCCGGAGGTGTTCGCCGTGCAGGTCGACGGTCTTGCCCTCCCACAACCCCCGTACGATCTCCAGGAATTCACCGGTACGGCGGTAGCGGTCGTCCTTGCCGAGGAAGTCGCCGTAGGCGCGCTGCTCCTGGCCCTCGCCGCCGGTCACCACGTTCAGGAGCAGCCGTCCGCCGGTCTGCCGCTGGAAGGTGGAGGCCATCTGCGCGGCGAGGGTCGGGGAGACTGAGCCGGGCCGGAAGGCGACCAGGAACTTCAGCCGCTCGCTGTGCTGGGCGACCATCGCGGTGGTCAGCCAGGCGTCCTCGCACCAGGCGCCGGTGGGGGTGAGCGCGCCCACGAAGCCAAGGTCCTCCGCGGCGCGGGCGATCTGGCTCAGATAGGCGACCGTCGGCGGCCGGTCCCGTCCCGAGGCGGTGGCGGGGGTGCCGTGACCGCCGCCGACGACATGGCGGCTGTCGCCGTTGGTGGGCAGGAACCAGTGGAAGGTGAGGGACATGGGGTGCTCCGATCCGGTGGTGGGGTGCTGTCAGAGGAGGCCGTGGCGGGGCGGCCTGGTGCCGCTCAGGACGTAGCGGCCGATGTGCTGGACCTTCCAGCGGGCCGGGTCGTGCAGGGTGTGGGTGCGGGCGTCGCGCCAGTGGCGGTGCAGGTTGAGGGAGGCGAGCGCGGAACGGGTGCCCGCGACCTCGAACAGCGCGCCCGCGACCTCCACGGCCGTCCGCGCCGCGTGCGCCTTGGCCGCGGCGACCGCGACGGAGGCCTCGGCGGCGGACTCGTCGGTGAGGTCGGCGCGGGCCGCGTCGACGGACCGGGCCGCCTCGCGCAGCAGCGCCTCGGACGCCTTCGTCTCGACGGCGAGTTCACCGAACCGCTGGATCAGCAGCGGGTCCTCGGCGGCGGTCTCGAAGCCGCTCTCGAACCACGGGCGGCTCTTGGTGCGCACGAACTCCGCGGCCTCCGCCAGCGCTCCGCCGGCGATGCCGGTGTCGATGGCGGCGTGCAGCAACTGGGCGACGGCTCCGTGGAGTTGCGGTCCCCGGAAGGTGAGGTGGTGCGGCAGGACCCGGTCGGCGGGGACGGGGACGCCGTCCAGGCGGACGGTGCCGCTGGCCGTGGTCCGCTGCCCCATGCCGTCCCAGTCGTCGATCACCGTCAGGCCCGGGGCGTCCCGGGGTACGTAGGCGACGTGCAGGGTGTCGTCCCCGGCGCGGGCCAGCACCGGGATCCAGTCGGCGAAGAGGGCGCCGGTGGCGTAGTGCTTGACGCCGGTCAGCGTGTACGAGCCGTCGGGGCGGGGTTCCAGGCGGGTGCGGATGTCCTGCACGTGCCGGGTGCCCGCCTCCGACTGGGCGTTGCCGAAGCGGCGCCCGGCGAGCACCTCGCCGTGGAAGAACTCCCGCTGTTCCGCGGTGCCCTGACGGCGGATCACATTGACGTAGACGAAGTGGCTCTGCGGGATCTGGGCGAGGCTCGCGTCGGCGGTGGCGAGCAGGCGGAAGATCTCGGCGAGGGTCTCCTGGCGTACGTCGGCGCCGCCGTGCTCGGCGGGCACGGTGACGGCGAGGAGCCCGGAGGCGGACAGGCGCTCCACCTCCTCGCGGGGCAGCCTGCGTTCGGCGTCGCGCTCGGGCGCGCCGGCGCGGAACTCGGCGGCGAGGGCCTCGGCCACGGTCAGGGCCTCGACGTCGTCGGCGATGACTTTCGCGGTCATGTGTCTCAGCCCGCCGCGGCCAGCAGAGGCGTGCGGCCCAGGGCCGTGGAGAACTGGTCGAGGACGTGGGTGAGGTTCTCGGCCGCGGTCGGGGCGATGCCGATCGTGCCGTCCTCGTGGGCGGTGATGTCCTTGTCGAGGGTGAACCAGCCCTGCACGATGTGGGCCGCGCCCATCGAGCTCAGGACGGGGCGCAGGGCGTAGTCGATGGCGAGGACATGGGCGGTGGTGCCGCCGGTGGCCAGCGGCAGGACGGTCTTGCCGGCGAGGGCGTACTGCGGGAGCAGGTCCAGGAGGGCCTTGAGGACGCCGGAGTAGGCGGCCTTGTAGACGGGGGTGCCGATCACCACACCGTCGGCGCGCTCGAACAACTCGGTGGCCTCGACGATCGCGGGGTGACGGAAGTCGGCGCCGAGCAGCGCCTCGGCCGGGATCGTGCGCACGTCGAGCGGGACGACCTCGTGGCCCTGGGCGGCCAGGCGGGCGTCGAGGTGGCGCAGGAGCCTGCCGGTGCGGGAGGAGGCGGAGGGACTGCCGGAGACGGACAGGACGGTGGCCATGCGGTCCTCTTTCCGAGAGGGGAGGCGGGGCGCCCCCTGTTCAGGAGGGGGCGCCCCGGGGGAAGCGGTCAGGAGTACCAGGTGGGTTCGGGCAGGTCGCCTTCGAGGACCCAGCGGCCGACCTCGCGCCGCTTGTAGGAGACGGGGTCGTGGAGGGTGTGGGTGCGGACGTTGCGCCAGAAGCGGTCCAGGCCCTCGGCGGTGGCGGTGGAGCGGGCGCCGGTGACCTCGAAGATCCGCTGGGAGATCTCCAGGGAGACGTCGGTGGCGCGGGCCTTGACCGCGGCCACGCGGACCTCGAAGTCGCCGCGGGCCTGTTCGGTGACCGCGTCGGGGTCGTCGTGCAGTGCCTGGCCCTCGGCGGCGACGGCGTCGGCGAGGGCCTCGACCGCCCAGAGCTTGGCGGTGAGGTCGCCGTAGGTGTCGATGACGTACGGCTCGTCGACGGCGCGCTCGTGGCCGCCGTGCAGCCAGGAGCGGGACTTCTCGCGGGTGTAGACGGCGGCCGTCTCCAGGGCGCCGCCCGCGATGCCGAGGTAGAAGTTGACGAAGACCAGCTGGATGGTGGGGACGTTGAGGGTGTTGTAGACGCGCGGCCGGAACACCTTGTCGACGTAGCCGGCCGCCGACGACCAGGGGGTGCGGACGCCGTCGAGGGTGACGCCACCGCTCTCGGTGAGCCGCTGGCCGATGTTGTCCCAGTCGTCGTGGAAGGTCAGCCCCTCGGAGTCGGAGGGCACGATCGCGAAGACGTGGTCGTCGGTGCCTTCGAGGACGCCCTCCAGGACGGTGACGTCACTGACCTTGCTGCCGGTGGAGAAGGACTTGCGGCCGGTGAAGACGAGGTCGTCGCCGTCCTCGGTGACCACGACGTCCTTGTCGCGCGGGTTGACCGCGCCGCCGAAGAACCAGCGGTTGCGGGCGGCCTCGGCCTCGACGCGCTCCCACTGCTCGCGGGTGCCGACCAGGCGGGCGGCCCAGTTCCACAGGTAGTGGTAGCCGAGCAGCTGGCCGATGGAGCCGTCGGCCTTGGCGACCTCGCGGACCACCCGGTAGGCGGTGGTCCAGTCCTGGCCCGCGCCGCCGTGCTCCGTGGGGCCGAGCAGGGTGACGAGGCCGGAGTCCTTCAGCAGCCGGACCTCGGCGTGGGGGGTGGCGCCGGCGCGGTCGCGGGCGGCGGCGTCGGTGGCGAGGACGGCGGCGACCTCGGCGGCGCGGGCGATCCAGTCCTGGGCGGTGCGCGGGGCGGGGCGGGTCTGCCAGTCGGTGTGCGTGGCGATGCTCATGCGGATGGCCTCTTTCGCGGGTGGGGGGTCAGGCGTCGGAGTCGGGGAGTCGGGCTTCCAGCTCCCGCACGAGCGGCAGCACACGGGTGCCGAAGTACTCGACCTCCTCGTGGTAGTGCAGGAAGCCGAGCAGGAGGAGGTCCACGCCGAGCTTCTTGTAGGCGACGATCCGCTCCGCGATCTGCTCCGGGGTGCCGATCAGGCCGGTGCGGAAGCCGTCGTTGTACTGGACGAGGTCCTCGAAGGAGGAGTCCTGCCACATGCCCTTCTTGTCGCCGGTGGACTGGCCCGCCTGCTTCACCGCGGCACCGAATCCCTCGACGGCCTCGGTGTCGGCCCTGGCGACGATCTCGCGGAGCGTCTCGCGGGCCTCGGCCTCGGTGTCCCGGGCGATGAGGAAGCCGTTGAGGCCGAACTTCGGGGCCCTGCGGCCGACTTCGGCGGCGGACTTGCGGACGTCGGTGAGCTGCTCGACGACTCCGTCGAAGTCCTTGCCGTTGGAGAAGTACCAGTCGGAGACCCGGCCGGCCATGGCGCGCGCGGCGGTGGAGTTGCCGCCCTGGAAGATCTCCGGGTGCGGCCGCTCGGGGGTGTTGAGCGGCTTGGGCTTCAGCGAGAAGTCACGCAACCGGTAGAAGTCACCGGCGAGTTCGGCGTGGTCCTCGGTCCAGATCCGGCGCAGGGCGGTGATGAACTCCTCGGAGCGGCGGTAGCGCTCGTCGTGCTCCAGCCAGGGCTCGCCGAGGGCGGTGAACTCGCCCTTGAACCAGCCCGACACGACGTTCACGGCGAACCGGCCGCCCGAGAGGTGGTCGGCGGTGGCGCCGAGCTTGGCGAGGACACCGGGGTGCCACAGGCCGGGGTGGACGGCGGCGATGACCTTCAGGCGCTGGGTGGCGAGCAGCAGGGCGAGACTGAAGCTGGTCGACTCGTGCTGGTACTCGGCGCCGTAGCTGGCCATGTAGCGGACCTGGCTGAGGGCGTACTCGAAGCCGTTGTTCTCGGCGAGGACGGCGAGTTCGCGGTTGTAGTCGTAGCCCCAGTCGGTGCGCTGCTCGATCGTGCTGGTGACGAGACCGCCACTGACGTTGGGCACCCAGTAGGCGAATTTCACGGGCTTCGCGGGATGGGCGGGGTTCGCGGGCATGCGGAACTCCTGTTGCGGAGAATGTTTTCGGGCGCGCCGAATTCAGGGGTGTGCGCGGGCTCTCAGAGGGAGCGCGGGCGCGGTGAATTCAGGCGGGAAAAGGGAAAATCGCGGCGGATCGTGGAGTGGTGATCAGGCCGCGGGGCAACAGGAGGCGCTGGAGACGCGCGCGAGGTCGACATGGCGTCGCCGCGTGAGGTCCAGTCGCATCTTCATGCCGTCGATGGTGGCAGTCGGCCGCGAGAACCGTCAAGGAAAACCCGACCGGTCTCGCATCGCGGACCATTGAATTTCACGAACGTGTGACAGGGAAACCCTTGAACGGGCCAAGAATCCGCCCGCATTCTGCTGGGCGTGCGAACCGAACAGCTGGAATACATCGCCGCGGTCACGCGCCTGGGATCCCTGCGCCGGGCCGCGGAGGAACTGCGCCTGTCGCAGCCCGCGTTGAGCGAGACCGTGCGCAATCTGGAGCGCGAACTGGGGGTGGATCTCCTGGAGCGCAAGCGGACCGGGGCGACGATGAGCGCCGAGGGCCGCGATCTGCTGCCGTACATCGTCCATGTGCTGGAGGCGGTGGACCGGCTGCGGTCGGCGGCGGGTGAACGGCACCGCGTCAGCCGCATGGTACGGGTGGGTACGGTGAACGCGGCGACGGTGCCGCTGCTGGTCCCGGCCGTGCGGGACTTCCGGGCGGCGCACGCCCGTACCCAGGTCGAGGTGGTGGGCGCGCGGCAGAGCGAGATCCACCGGGCGCTGTCCGAGGGCGGTCTCGACCTCGGTCTGGTCAACCATCTGGACGGCGACGACCCGCCGGCCGGCTTCGACTCCGTACAACTGCTGCACGGGCGGCCGGTGGTGTGCCTGCGCCCGGACAGCCCGCTCGCCTCACGGCCGTACGTCTCGGCGGACGATCTGCTCGGCGAGCCGCTGATCGCGATGCGCACCGGCTATGTCATGCACCGCTATGTGCACCGGCTCCTGGCGGGCCGGGAGGCGTCGTTCGCGTACTCCACCGACGGTGCCGAGATGGGGAAGCTGATGGTCGCCGAGGGGCTGGGGGTGACCGTGCTGCCCGACTTCAGTGTGGTCGGGGATCCGCTGGAGCGGCTGGGCACGATCACCCACCGGCCGATCGCGGGGGACGCGACCCGGGTGCTGCTGACGCTGCGGCGCCGCAGGGCCGAGTCGGTCCCGCAGGCGGCCCGGCATCTGCACGAGGCGTTCGTGCGCCGGGCCAGCGAGCTGGGCGGGACGCTCACCGTGTCCCGTTGAGAGGGCGGGTCAGTCCTCGTCGACCGGGCGGGTCAGTCCTCGTCGCGTGCCGGGACCACCACGAGGAACGCGTCCGACTTGAGATCCATCACGACGGTCGCCGGCTCACCCTCGGCGCGCCGCCTCGCCGCGTACTCCTCCGCCGGCCACGATCCGCGCGGAGCCCCCGCAGGAAACCGCTCCAACACCTTCGCGCCCATAGCGGCAGACACCTCCACCATCGTTCGTCCACTCGGCCTGTCTCGTATCTGTCCGCCTGCCCGCGAATGGTCAGGTCATGTCCACGTCTTCGGGTGCTCGCCGACGGATGCCGGCCACCACACCTGTGCGCCGATGTCCCGCGCAGAAGCGCCACCTCCCGAAGAACCCCGCCGCATCCGAAGCGGCCCCGACGGTGGAAGTGATCACAGGGGGCCGACAGAAAGGACCGGGTTGGGATGGACCACGACGACACACGGACGGGGCTGCGCTGCCTGGTGACCGGGGCCACCGGCTATGTCGGCGGCCGCCTCGTCCCCGAGCTGCTCGCCGCGGGACACCGGGTGCGGTGCCTGGCCCGCTCCCCCGAGCGGCTGCGCGACCACCCATGGGCCGGCGAGGCCGACGTGGTGCGCGGCGACGTCACCGACGCGGACTCCGTCGCCCGCGCCCTGGAGGGCGTCGACGTCGCGTACTACCTGGTGCACGCGCTGCATTCCGGCAAGGGCTTCGAGGCGAGCGACCGGCAGGCCGCGCGTGTCTTCGCCGGGGCGGCCCGGTCCGCGGGCGTGCGGCGCATCGTCTATCTGGGCGGCCTCACCCCGGCGGGCGTGCCCGAGGCGGAGCTCTCGCCGCATCTGCGCTCGCGCGCCGAGGTGGGCCGCATCCTGCTGGACTCGGGCGTGCCGACCACCGTCCTGCGGGCCGCCGTCGTCATCGGCTCGGGCTCCGCCTCCTTCGAGATGCTGCGCTACCTCACCGAGCGCCTGCCGGTGATGGTCACCCCGAGCTGGGTGCACACCCGTATCCAGCCCGTGGCGATCCGGGACGTGCTGCGCGCCCTCGTGGGCAGCGCCCGGATGCCCGACGAGGTCAACCGCGCCTTCGACCTCGGGGGCCCCGAGGTGCTGACGTACCGGCAGATGATGCTCCGGTACGCGGCGGTCGCCGGACTGCCCCGCCGGGTCATCCTCCCGGTGCCGGTCCTCACCCCCGGTCTGTCCAGCCACTGGGTCGGTCTGGTGACACCGGTGCCCGCCTCCATCGCCCGGCCCCTCGCCGAGTCGCTGCGCCACGAAGTGGTCTGCCACGAACACGACATCGCCCGCCACGTGCCCGACCCGCCGGGACATCCCCTCGGTTTCGACGAGGCCCTACGCCTGGCGCTGCGGCGGGTGCGGGAGGCCCGGGTGACGACCCGGTGGTCCTCGGCCTCGGTGCCGGGCGCGCCCAGCGACCCGCTGCCCACCGACCCCGACTGGGCCGGCGGCAGCCTCTACACCGACCACCGGGAGCTGACCGTCGACGCCACGCCCGAGGCGCTGTGGCGGGTCGTCGAGGGCATCGGAGGCGAGAACGGCTGGTACTCCTTCCCGCTCGCCTGGGCGGTGCGCGGGTGGCTGGACCGGCTGGTGGGCGGGGTGGGGCTGCGGCGGGGCCGCCGGGACACCGAACGGCTGCGGGTCGGCGACTCGCTGGACTTCTGGCGGGTCGAGGAGATCGAGCCGGGCCGGCTGCTGCGGCTGCGGGCCGAGATGCGGCTGCCGGGCCTGGCCTGGCTGGAGATGCGGGCCGAAACCGACGAGGAGGGCCGCACCCGCTACCGGCAGCGGGCCCTGTTCCATCCGCACGGGCTGCTGGGCCAGGCCTACTGGTGGGGCGTCACGCCCTTCCACGCCGTCGTGTTCGGCGGCATGGCCCGCAACATCGCACGGGCCGCGGCGGGTGCCTCCGCCGACCCCTCGCACCCCGACCCTTTCACTGGAGCGGCACGATGACCATCTCCGTCGTCCTGTTCACGTGCGACCTGCGGCTGCACGACCATCCGCCGCTCCGTGCGGCGCTCGACGGTACCGACCGGGTGGTCCCGCTGTTCGTGCGGGACCGGGCCGTGGACGACGCCGGTTTCGCCGTGCCCAACCGGCTCGCCTTCCTCGCCGACTGCCTGCGCGATCTGGACGCCGGACTGCGCGCCCGGGGCGGCCGGCTGATCGTGCGCGGCGGCGATCTCGTCGACCAGGTGTGCAAGGTGGCCGCCGAGGCGGACGCCGACGAGGTGCACATGGCGGCCGACGTCAGCGCCCACGCGCGCCGACGGGAGGACCGGCTGCGCCGGGCCCTGGAGGCGGAGGGGGTACGGCTGCACGTGCACGACACGGTGACCACGGCCGTCGCGCCCGGTGCCGTGCTCCCGGCCTCCTCGGACCACTTCGCCGTCTTCACGCCGTACTTCCGGCACTGGTCGCGGCAGCCGTTGCGCCCGCCGCTCGGTGCCCCGCGCGTGGTGCGGGTCCCCGACGCGGTGGGGTCCGAACCGCTGCCCTCGCGCGAGGGCCTGTCCGGGATCTCCGAAGGGCTCGCCGACGGGGGTGAGACGGTGGGCCGCGAGCGGCTGGCCTCATGGCTGCGCGGCGGCCTGCCCGCCTACGCGGACCGGCACGACGATCTGGCGGGCGACGCCACCTCCCGCCTCTCTCCCCACCTGCACTTCGGCACCCTCTCCCCCGTCGAACTCGTCCACCGGGCCCGCCGCGCGGGCGGCCCGGGAGCGGAGGCGTTCGTACGGCAGCTCGCCTGGCGCGACTTCCACCGCCAGGTCCTCGCCGCGCGCCCGACGGCGGCCCGCGCCGACTACCGCCCCCGGCACGACCGTTGGCGGTCCGGGCGGGCCGCGGACGAGGACGCGGCGGCGTGGCGGGAGGGCCGCACCGGCTATCCGGTCGTCGACGCGGCCATGCGCCAGCTGCGCCACGAGGGCTGGATGCACAACCGCGGGCGCCTGCTGACCGCGAGCTTCCTCGCCAAGACGCTGTACGTCGACTGGCGCGTCGGCGCCCGCCACTTCCTGGACCTGCTGGTGGACGGCGACGTCGCCAACAACCAGCTCAACTGGCAGTGGACGGCCGGCACCGGCACCGACACCCGCCCCCACCGGGTCCTCAATCCCGTCACCCAGGCCAAGCGGTACGACCCCGACGGCGCCTACGTCCGCCGCTGGGTACCGGAGCTGCGGGAGCTGGCGGGTCCCGCGGTGCACGAGCCGTGGAAGCTCCAGGGGCTGGACCGGGCGGGGATCGACTATCCGGACCCGATCGTCGATCTGTCCGACGGGCTCGCCCGTTTCCGGCGGGCCCGGGGCCGCGACTGACGTACGGAGGCCGGGGCACACAACGTGCGCCGACCGGGCGGGGCGGATCAGGGGCCGCGGCGGGACGTCAGAGGTGTCCGGCCGCGGCCTCGCCGGCCGGTCCGGTCAGCAGGTCCAGGGCGTCCTGGAGGGTGGCCGGCCGGGGCATTCCCCGGCCGGAGTGCCCGATCCAGCCCGGGCCGCCGAGCATCACGACCGGCTGGTGGCGGGCGCCCTTCACGCCCCACCGGGCGCCGGCCACGTGCCGGGCCAGCGGCAGGCTCGCCGAGGAACGCGTCTGGGCCCACAGGAAGACCACGGACGGGCCGATCCGGTCCACCGCGGCGACGAGGGCCTCGGCGGGCACGGCGGCGCCGAACATCCTGGTGGGCAGGCCCCGTTCGCCCAGCGCGGCGTTGAGCGCCTCCAGCGGCAGGGTGTGCTGCTCCCCGGGGACGCAGGCCAGCACCGTCGGCCCAGGCGCCGGGGCGTCGCCATGGGCGACCGGAGGAGGGGTGAGGCGTCGGAGTGCGGTGGACACGTGCCAGGACAGCAGGTGCTCGACCTCGACGTAACGGTCGCCCGACGAGGCCCACTTGCGGCCGACCGCGTGCAGGGTGGGCACCATGACCTCCTGCCAGGCGACGGTGAGGCCGTGGGTCTCCACGGCGGCGGCCAGCTGTGCCTCGACCGCCGGCGCGTCGAGGCGGACCGCGGCGCGGGCGAGGCCGCGGCACTCCTGGCGGACGTCGCCCAGCGGGAGGGTTCCGGCCGCCCGGGACCGCGCCGTGGGCGCGGGCTCGGGAGCGGCGCGCGGCCCCCGCTCGCTCTCCGAGGTCTCCCGTGCCACCCGGGCGGCCTCGGCGGGCGGCACTCCGGCGGACGTCAGACGGCACATCGTCTCCAGCACGGCGACGTCCCGCGGGGTCCAGCGGCGGTGCCGTCCGTCGGTGCGGACCGCGGGACCGATGCCGTAGCGGCGGTCCCAGGAGCGCAGCGTGGTGGGCGACACGCCGAGCCGGCGGGCCAGCGCGCCGGTGGTGAGGCTCGTCGCGGTGTCCCGGGGGGCCTGTCCCCGCCCGGCCTCCTCGCCCGCTCCGGCGTCCGGTGTCCCCGTCATGGTTCGACCATACGATGCACAACCGATGCGAGTTGATCGCTCTGCCGCCCGGCTCGGAGGATGACCGCACCGGCCGACACGGTCCCCGGCAGCACCGAGCCCGGCCGCCGGACCCACCGCACGTGAGGAACCGCCGCCATGAACTCCTTGCCGAGCACACGCACGCACCGCCGGGCGAACAACGTGCGCGACCGGGTTCCCGCCGGGGACCGGCTGACCGAGGAGGAGCTCGCCCGCGGGCTGGTGGCCGGGGACGAGGCCTGCCTGACAGCCGCGTACCGCCGCTGGTCCGCCCTCGTGCACACGCTGGCCTGGCGCTCCCTGGGCGATCCCAGGGAGGCGGAGGACGTCACGCAGCAGGTCTTCCTCGGGGTGTGGTGCGGGCGGCAGGGCTATCGGCCCGAGCGCGGCACGCTCGCCGGCTGGATCGTGGGCATCACCCGCCGCAAGACCGCCGACGCGCTCGCCGCGCGCAGCCGCCGCGCCGACCTGGTCGCCCGCGCGGGCGCCCGTCTCGCGCGGACCGAGCCCTTCGGTGACCGTACGGACACCACCCTGGACCAGGTGGTGGTCCGCGCCGAACTCGCCAGACTGCCCTCCGCGCAGCAGCGGGTGCTGCGTCTGACGTTCTACGAGGATTTGAGCCAGACCCAGATCGCCGAGCGGACGGGGTGGCCGCTGGGCACGGTCAAGAGCCACGCGCGACGCGGACTGCACCGGCTCCACCGCAGCCTCGCGTTCGTTTTCGATGCGGGTGCATCCGCGACAGCGCCTCCGTCGGAAGTGATGGGCACGGCGCACACGCACGCGCCGTAAAGGGGAGTCCCCTCGCTCCCTGTCCGCTCCTCGGGGAGAGTCGGTGCTCCCCGAGGGGCGGACCTGAGCCGTCGCCGGGCCACGGGCGCCTCCCTGCCCCCTACGCACACCTCCCTGACCACTACACATAAGGGAGAAATAAGCGCAGAATGGACCTGCGCGGCGCTAACCGCACACCGCACCAGACGCGGTCAGGCCAGCAAGTCAAAGGAGACGAGTCATGGCCAATGTCTCGCCCACCCGAGGTGACATCTCCAGCCACCCCGACGTCAACGAAATGCGGGACCGCTACGCCCGCATGCTCGGCGGTCGCGATGTGGCGCTCGTGGACGGACCGGTGTTCCTTCTCGGTCTGTACTGTGCCGCATCCCCGTGGATAGTCCACTACACGACGAGCCAGCCCGACCTCGTGGTCCACAACCTCATCGTGGGCATCGCGATCGGTCTGCTCGCCCTCGGGTTCACCCGGGCTCCGGAGCGCATGTACGGCCTGAGCTGGGCCATGTGCGCGCTGGGCGTGTGGATGATCGTCTCGCCGTGGATCGTCGGCGAGAGCCCGGACGCGGGAGTCGTGTGGAACAACATCATCATCGGCGCCCTGGCTCTGATCCTGGGGCTGCTGTGCATCGGTACGGCGGCGAAGAGCGCCCCCAAGCCATAGGCGACCCCGCCTGAAGGGAACACCGGCACGCCCTGCCCGAAGGGAACAGGCACGAGGGCCGGCCCGCTCTATCGCGGACCGGCCCCCGCACGTCCGTCGCCCCGTCGGCAGGCCGGCACCCCCACGGCTCCTGCCGCAGCGGACTGCCGGTCTCCGCCCACCGTCACCGCAACAGGGCCCCCAGCTCCCGCCGGTGACCGGCCACCCACTCCCGGGCCGCCCGTACCTCGTCGACGGCGCCCGATGCGCGCAGACCGACCATGGCCGGTTCGCCGCGTGCCGCCCCGGCCTCGATCCCGCGCCGACAGCGGTCCTGCCACCACAGGATCGTGTCGATGAGATCCTCACGCCCGTCGAGGCCGTAGGCGTCGCAGACCAGACGGATCCGGCGCGCCGCCTCGGACACGTCGCTCACTCCCGGTCCCAGATCGAGGTACTGCCAGCACAGGTGGGCGAGGTCGTGCACCCGCTCCCCGGGGGCGGCCAGATCCCAGTCGACGAAGGCGAGCGGGTGCCAGTGCTCGCCCCGGACGGCGTACACGGTGTTCTTCGGGGCGAGGTCGTTGTGGCACACGACGTCCCGGCCGCCGGCCGACGGTGTGCCGTGGGTGAGGTCGTGGAAGGCGCGGACGAGCCGGGCCACCTGTTCGAGAGCGGTGTCGGTACGGGCGGCGACCCGCTCGTCCGGCGTCAGGGCCGCCCGGCCCTCGATGTACCCGAACGTCTCCCTGCCCCGCTCGTCCGTCCCGAGGAACCGCGGCGCGCCCGGCCAGCCGCTCCGCTCGAACAGCGCGAGCAGGTCCCGTACGTAGTCCGACCGCGGTGACGCGGTTCGCCGTACGGTCGCGCCGACCCGCACGACCTCGTTGACCGCGCCCCCGCCGAGCACCGATTCCTCCACCTGGGATCCGCCTTCCCTCGCCCGTCCCTCGCCGCCGAGAGAGGCAGGGTACGCGAGGGAAATCCGGTCGCCCGCCGCGGTGCGCGACTGGCACGCTGACGCCATGGCTGACGCGGAAGCACTGCTCATCGGTGGCCGGGCCGGGGTCGGGAAGACGACGGTGGGGTGGGAGGTCTCGGCCCGCCTGCGGGCGGCCGAGGTCGGGCACGCCGTGATCGACGGGGACTTCATGGGGCAGGTGCATCCGGCGCCGGAGGGCGATCCGCACCGGGCCGCCATCACCGAGCGCAATCTGACCGCCGTCTGGGGCAACTACGCCGCCCTGGGCTGTCGACGCCTGGTGTACGTGAACACCGTGAGCGTCCTGGCGGAGGCGGAGGGCATCTTCCGCGGGGCGATGGGCGACGGCGTACGGCTGGTACGGGTGCTGCTCACCGCCACCGACCGGACGGCGGAACTCCGGCTGCGCGGGCGGGAGATCGGCTCCGAGTTCGAGCACGAGCTGCGGGGCAGCGCCCGCAAGGCCCGGATGCTGGACGAGCGGGCATCCGCGGACACCCTGCGGGTCGCGACCGACGGACGCACCGTGATCGACATCGCGGACGAGGTGGTCCGCGCCACCGGCTGGACCGCCTCGTGAACCGTCGGACGGGCCCGCCGTGACCCGGCTCCGGCCGACGGTTGCGGCCGGAGCGGACTGTCCGCGCCTCCTGGGGGCACACGCACTGGTGCGGGGGTCTTGACAGAAGAGGGGCGGAGATGGAAGTCGACGGCATCATCAGTGCCATCGTGATCGGCATCGTCATCGGTGTCCTGGGCCGGCTCGTGGTCCCGGGGCGCCAGCGCATCGGGATCCTGTGGACGATCCTCGTCGGCATCGTTGCCGCGCTGATCGGCTCGGCGATCGCCGGCGCCTTCGACGTGGCCGACACCAAGGGCGTGGACTGGGTCGAGTGGCTCATCCAGATCGGTCTCGCCGCACTGGGCGTGGCCGCGCTGGACCGGTCGAAGGCACGCCGCTGACGGCGGGCTGACAGCATTCCGGGTGGCCCTCGGCGAGGGCCGACCCACGCACGTGCGCGGCGCGTCGACAGGGGTCGGCGCGCCGTGCGCATACGCCGGCACCGGCAGGGCGGCGCGCCGTGCCCGTACGGCGGCCCGGCGCAGGGCTACGGCACGTACACGTACGGCGTCGTCGTGGTCAGCGCCTCGAAGCCCAGGCGTTCGAGGACCGGGCGGCTCGTGCTCAGGGCGTCGACCTGGAGATAGCGGTAACCGCGGTCCACGGCGGCGCGGGCCCGGTGGGCGACGAGCGCACGGTAGATGCCACGGCCGCGCCACTCCTCCAGCGTGCCGCCGCCCCACAGTCCGGCGAAGCGGGTACCGGGGACCATTTCCATCCGGGCCGCGCTGACCGGGGTGTCGCCGGCGAGCGCGACGACGGCGACGACGCTGTCCGGGTCGTCCGTCAGCCGGGCCAGGAGCTGGTGCCGCAGCCGTGAGCCGTCGGTGCCGAACGCCTTCTCGTGCACGTCCGCGACGAGGTCCACGCCCGCGCGGTCGGTGACGGGCAGGACACGGATCCCCTCCGGTGGATCGGCGTCCAGGGTGAGATCGGCGACCTCGCCGATCATCAGCGTCTCCTCGGGTTGGGGCGTGAACCCGGCGGCCCTGAGCCGCTTGCCCAGGTCCACCGGCAGGTCGTGGCCGTAGACCTTCCACTCGAACTCGCGGCCTAGCGCCGTGAAGTGGGCGATCTGTTCGGCGATCGCCGCGTCCGCGCCCGCCGCGTCCAGGTCGGACCACACGACGCCGTTCCAGCCGTGGGCCGAGGAGACCTGGCGGACCACGCCCCCGGTCCGCTCGACGCGGGCGTCGGGGCCGTCCGGCTGTGCGCCCTCGCGCATGTCCCGGTCGAACAGGGCGAGTACCGCGGCATGATCCATGCGCTCACTTCACCACCCGCACGCCCCCGAGGGCAACGGCGTTTACGGTGTTCACCGCGTTCTACGACGTTTGTGGCCGTCCGGTGTCCGGCCGGACCGCGGCGAGGTACGCGCTGAGCCGGTCGCGGTTGCGGGCCAGGCAGTCGATACGGGCCTGGATGCGGTCGAGGTGGGCGCTCAGCAGGGCGGCCGTCTCCGGGGTGAGGTGCTCCGGGGGCAGCAGGATCTCCTCGGGTCCGGAGAGGTAGGGCAGGATCGCCCGGATCATCTCCGTGGTCAGGCCGGAGTCGAGCAGGCCGCGGATCTGCTGGACGTCCCGGACGGCGGCCTCGTCGTAGTCGCGGTAGCCGTTCCCGGTCCGGGCCGGGTGCAGCAGGTCCTGTTCCTCGTAGTACCGCAGCAGACGGGTGGGGACGCCGGTCCGGTGGGACAGTTCGCCGATCTTCATCAGGCCGCCTCGCCGATCGTCGTGACGTGCTCCGGGTCACCCTTGCCTTCACACTGATGTGAGGGTCCGAGCATGGTCGCATGTCCACCGCATCCCAGGTCAAGGGCACTGCCCTGCCCACGTCCCTGCCGTGGTCGGGGCTGCTCGCCCTGTCCACGGCCGCCTTCACCGCCGTGATGACCGAGCTGCTCCCGGCGGGCCTGCTCCCGCGCATGGCGCCGGCGCTGGGCGTCTCCGAGGCGCGCGTCGGCTTTCTGGTGACCGGGTACGCGCTCGCCTCCTTCGTGGCGGCCATCCCGCTGACGGCGTTGCTGCGCGGGCTGCCGCGTCGGCCGGTGCTGGTCGGGGCGCTGCTCGGGTTCGCGGTGAGCAATCTGGTGGTCGCGCTGTCGTCGTCGTACCCGCTCACCTTCGCCGCCCGGCTGGTCGCCGGGGGCATGGGCGGCACGCTGTGGGCGATGCTCGTCGGGTACGCGGCCCGGATGGTGCCCGCCGAGCGGCGCGGGCGGGCCATCGCGATCGTCCTCGCGGGGATCACGCTCGCGCTGTCCCTGGGGGTGCCGGCCGGGACCGCGCTGGCCGGGGTGCTCGGCTGGCGCGCGGTCTTCGGCGTGCTGGCCGGGCTCGCGGTGCTGCTGGTGGTCTGGGTACTCCGGTGGGTTCCCGGCTTCCCCGGCGAGCCGGCCGGAGCGCGGGTGCCGCTCGGCCGGGTGGCGACCCTGCCGGGCATCCCGGTGGTCCTGTCGGTGACGCTGTTCCTGCTGCTGGGGCATCAGGTGATGTACACGTACGTGGCCCCGTTCGCGGCGCACTCCGGGTTCGGACGTACGGGCCTGGTGCTGCTGGTGTTCGGGACGGCCACGGTCGCCGGGATCTGGATCACGGGCGCACTGGTCGACCGACGGCTGCGGCCCACGCTGCTCGGCGCGCTCGGCCTGTGCACGGTGGTCATGCTCGCGCTCGGCCTCTCCGCCCGCTCTCCGGCGGTGCTGGTCGTGGCGGTCGCGCTGTGGGGCCTGGCCTTCGGCGGGGCGCCGACGCTGATCCAGACCGCGCTGGTCGACGCTTCGGGTCCGGCCGCGGCGGACGTGGCCACGTCCTTGCAGACCACCGTCTACAACGCGGGGATCGCGGCGGGCTCGCTCACCGGCGGGCTCGCCCTGGACCACCTGGGCGCCGGGGCGCTGCCCTGGACCGCGTTCCCGCTGATCGCGGCCGCGCTCGTCACGGTGGCCGTCGGCCGACGGCACGCCTTCCCGGCCGGCCGGACACGCGTCTAGGGGGTGTGGTGGTGGGTTGCGGTGCGCGATGCCTGCGGCGCGCTGTGCGGCTTCGGTGGGGGCGTGCGTAGCGCCTGCGGTCCGGTGGGTGGGTCGGGGCCGGGGCGGGGGGTCTCCGTCCTCGGTCCGGCGGAACTGTGTCTCCGGGTTGTGCTGCGTGTCGGACGCCGGCCGCTGCGGGCGGACACCCCCCGCCCCGTCCCCTTCCCGCCGTGGGCGGCTACGACGCCAACGGCCGACGGTGCTTCACGTCCCAGGGCGACTGCAGGTGCTTTTAGGGGCGCGGGGAACTGCGCGATCAGCCACAACGCACCCGCAGCCGCCCCACGACCGCACCCGGCACCCCCGCTCCTCAGGCGTCTCCGCCGCCTTGACGTACGGGAACGAGAGGCGCAGAGTCGTACATATACGTCGTAAACATACGAAGTCCGTGTACAGCGCACTGCACCCCACGGTGGGAGCGTCGCCCATGACGCACAGCGAGTCGGTCCGCACTCCGGCGGATCCGGTCCAGGTGGAACGCCCTCTGGCGGCCGTCCCGGACGGCACGGTCGTCCGGGTGACCGCGAGCGGTCCGCTGTTGCAGCTCACTGCCGAGCGGACACAGGGGCCGCGGCCGCCGCTCGCACGGCTGATCCTCCCGTTCGCGGCGATCGCCGCGGCCCTCTCCGGTGTCGCCCTCGTGCTGGGCCGGTGAGCACCATGGACACCAGGTCGCCGTACCCCAGGCCACCCTCCACGGTCCTGGTGACCGGCGGGGCCGGCTTCATCGGCAGCCACGCCTGCGTGGAACTCCTCGACCACGGCTACGAGGTGATCGTCGTCGACGACTACTCCAACAGCGCACCCCAGGTCCTGTCCCGGGTGGAACGGATCGCCGGCCGTTTCGTCGGCGCCGTCTACGAGCTGGACATCCGTGATCGGCGCGCCCTCTCGGCCGTCTTCGACCGACACCCCGTGGACGCCGTCGTGCACTTCGCCGCGCACAAGGCCGTGGGCGAGTCGACACGGATGCCCGTGCGGTACTACGACACCAATGTCGGCGGCACCACCTCCCTGCTGTCCGCCATGCAGGAACACCAGGTCCAGCGGCTGGTGTTCTCCTCCTCCTGCTCCGTCTACGGCAGCGCGGGCACCGGCCTGCTCGACGAGTCGACGCCGGCCTCGCCCACCAACCCGTACGCGTCCTCGAAGTGGATGTGCGAGAAGATCCTCGACGACGTCTGTCTGCGCCTGCCGCAGCTCTCCGTGCTGTGCCTGCGCTACTTCAACCCCACCGGCGCCCACCCGAGCGGACTGCTCGGCGAGGACCCGAGCGGGGAACCCGACAACCTCATGCCCTACGTCGCCCAGGTCGCCGTCGGCCGCCGGGAGCGTCTGCGAGTCTTCGGCGGCGACTATCCGACCACCGACGGCACCGCGGTCCGCGACTACCTCCATGTGATGGACACCGTGGAGGCGCACCGCGTGGCGCTGGACCACTTCGGCGACGCGCCGGGCATGCGGGTCTTCAATCTCGGGACCGGAAGCGGCAGTTCGGTCCTGGACGTGGTCACCGCGTTCGGCAGAGCCTGCGGCCGGACGATCCCGTACGAGATCGTCGCGCGCCGGCCAGGGGACGTGCCGGCACTGGTCGCGGACGCGAGCGCGGTGGCCCGGGCCTGGGGCTGGCGCCCCACCCGGGACCTGGCCGCGATGTGCCGGGACGCCTGGCACTTCCAGCAGCTCAACCCGCACGGCTACGCCGGATCGGCCCGGCGGTCGGGCACGAAGGAGTGACGGTCCGATCCCGGCCGCGCCGCACGCCCGAGATGCAGGCGGTGACCCGTGATGCCTAGGATCGATGTGGATCCGGACCAGGTGGACGGCCCGGTCTCCTCCAGCGGGAGGAGGCGCTCGCCCTTGGCGCCCGCACATCGGCTCATGGCCGCTCACATCGCGCTGGTCACGGCCGCCACGAGCCTGTACATGACGGTGCCCGCCACGCGCACCCCGCTGTGGGCGGTCATCGGACTCGCGGGTGTGGCCGCCGTCCTGACGGGTGTTCAGCTGCACCGGCCCGCACACCGCCTGCCCTGGTGGCTCCTGGCGGCCGGACTGCTCACCTTCATCGCGGGCGACACCTACTACAACGTGATGGAGGAGTACTTCCACGCCTCCAACCCCTTCCCCTCCCCCGCGGACGCCAGCTATCTGGCCACGTATCCGCTGTTCGCCGCCGGGCTCTACGGCCTGGTCCGGTACCGCTGGGCGGCGCACGACCTGCCCAGCCTGCTCGACGCGCTGATCGTCACCGCCGGTCTGGCGCTGCCGGTGTGGGTGTACCTGGTGCATCCGCTCACCGAGGTCGAGGGGCTGACCTGGCAGCAACGGGCCATCAGCATCGCCTACCCGCTCGGTGACGTGCTCGTCCTCGCGCTGCTGGCCCGGCTGCTGACGCCGAGACCGCTGGACGGGCACAACCGGTCCGTGCGGCTGCTGGTGCTCGGCACGGTGACCCTGCTCGTCTTCGACATCGCGTACGGCATCCTCCAGCTCAACGAGATGTGGCAGGCGGGCACGCTGCTGGACGCCGGGTGGATCGTCTTCTACACGGCCTGGGGCCTGGCCGCGCTGCACCCCTCGATGGTGGAGCTGACGGCCTCCGTACCGGTGCGGGGCTCCCTGCTCCCGCCGCCGCGCCGCCTGGTCGTGCTGGCCGCGGCCACGCTCATCGCCCCGGGGATCCTGCTGTACGAGGGGCTGACCCGCGCCGCGCACGACGCCCCGGTGATCGCCGCCTTCTCGGCCGGGCTCTTCCTGCTGGTCATCCTGCGGCTGACGGGCATGGTGGTGGCCCATCGCCGGGCGGTCACCCGGGAGCTGGCCCTGCGCGAGGTGGCGGCCTCGCTGGTGTCGGCCCTCCGGCGGGAGGAGGTGGCCGCGTCGTGCGAGGCGGCCGTGGACACACTGCTCGGGCCCGGTGTCCCGCACCGCACGGTGCTGCTGTCGGCCGAGCGGGCGGCCGACCTGTCCCCGGCCCGGTGCCGGCTCATGGCCGCCGACTCCCTGGGCCCCGATCTCGCGGCCGAGGTGGCGGGGGTGGACGGGTCGCCGTCCGTCCTGCTGTGTCCCATGACGCGTCCCGACCACCCCGCCACGGAGGTACCGGGCGTCCTGCTGGTCGCCGGTCCGGCCGGGGCGCTCTCCGAGACCTTCGGCTCCCTGGAGATCCTCGCCTCGCACGCGGGACTCGCGCTGGACCGCATCGCGCTGCGCCAGAAGGTCGTGCGCCGGGAGAGCGAGGCCTACTTCGGCACCCTCGTGCGCAACGCCTCGGACGTCATCCTGATCCTGGAGGACGACGACACGATCCGGTACGCGAGCCCGTCCGCGGCCACCGTGTTCGGCACCGCCGATCTGGTCGGGGTTCCGCTGCCGGACCTGGTGGACCCGCGCGACCGGCAGCGGGCCGCCCGTGAGCTGACCGCCGTACGGGACCACGGGCCGCGGGCGACCCACGACCACTGGTGGGTGCGCCGCCGGGACGGGCGGGCGGAGGTGGACGTGCGGTGCAGCGACTTCCGCGACGAGCCCACGGTGGGTGGGCTGGTGATCACCCTGCGGGACGTGACCGAGCAACGGCGGCTGGAGCACGAACTGACCCAGCGGGCGTTCCACGACTCGCTGACCGGGCTGCCCAACCGGACCCTGCTGCTGGAACGGATCGAGCGCGCCCTGCTGCGCGGCCGGCGCGAGTCGTCGCTGACGTGTCTGCTCTTCATCGACCTGGACGACTTCAAGCTGGTCAACGACACGCTGGGGCACTCGACGGGCGACCATCTGCTGACGGCCGTGGGCCGGCGCCTGTCCGGGGCGCTGCGGCGCACCGACACCGCGGCCCGGCTGGGCGGCGACGAGTTCGCCGTCCTGATGGAGGACGCGCGGGAACCGTTGGACGCCGAACTGCTCGCGGCGCAGGTGATCCAGACGCTGACCAGGCCGTTCGGCCTGGGGGACGAGGCGGTGACGGTGACCGCCAGCGTGGGGGTGGCCACCGCGCGCGACAGTGCGAACGCCGAGGAGCTGCTGAGCCATGCCGACCTCGCGCTGTACGCGGCGAAGGCGGCCGGCAAGCGGCAGTGGCGGCGGTTCCGGCCGCTGCTGCACGAGCGGGTGGTGGAGCGGCACGATCTCCAGACCCGGCTGGCGCGGGCGGTCGCCGGGCGGGAGTTCACGCTGCGCTACCAGCCGGTGGTGGACATCACCGCCGGCGAGATCGTCGGGTTCGAGGCGCTGGTGCGCTGGCCGCACGCCCCGCTCCAGGCGGTGCCGCCGGAGCAGTTCATCTCGCTGGCCGAGGAGACCGGGCACATCGCGCCGCTGGGGTCGTGGGTCCTGCACCACGCGACCCACGACATGGCGGAGCTGCAGCGGCTGCCCGAGGCGGGCGGGCCGCCGTACGTCAGTGTGAACGTGTCCGCCCGCCAGTTCCGGGACGTCGGGTTCGTGGACCAGGTCGGCCAGGCGCTGCGGACCCCGGGGCTGGCTCCCGGTTCGCTGCAGCTGGAGCTGACGGAGACGGTGCTGCTGCGGCGGGACGAGGGGATCGAGGAGGTGCTGCGTGCCCTCAAGGACCTGGGGGTGCACATCGCCGTCGACGACTTCGGCACGGGCTTCTCCTCGCTGCGCTATCTGCGGGACTTCCCGATCGACGTGCTGAAGATCGACAAGACCTTCATCGACGACATCCCCCACGACCCGCGGCAGGTGGCGCTGGTCGAGGGCATCGTGCACATCGCCGAGACCCTGGGGCTGCAGGTGATCGCCGAGGGGATCGAGGAGCCGGCCCAGCGGGATCTGCTGGCGGGCATGGGCTGTCGGTTCGGGCAGGGCTATCTGTTCGCCCGGCCGATGACGGTGGAACAGAGTGGGCAGGTGCTGCGGAACGGCCATGGGAAGGGCGGAAGGGCGCTGGGGCCGCGCTCCGGAAACGGCCGGCCGGTGCCGGCCGTCCCCCGCGCGGACCGCTGGGCCGACCTGGAGCACCTGCGCCGCACCAGTCCGATGAGCGACGCGGTGTTCGACGAGGTGCGCGGCCGGCGTGTCCGCAGCCGCGGGCACTGGCTGATCGACTTCGCGTCCTGCAACTACCTGGGGTTCGACTGGGATCCGGAGATCGCCGCCCGGATCGAGCCCGCGGTCCGCCGCTGGGGCACGCACCCGAGCTGGTCACGGCTGCTGGGCAGTCCGGCGCTGTACCCCGAGATCGAGGAACGGCTCGCCGCCCTGCTGGGCGCTCCCGACACGCTGCTGCTGCCGACACTGACCCTCATCCACGCCTCGGTGATCCCGGTCCTCGCGGCCGGCGGTCAGGTCTTCGTCGAGGCCAGGGCGCATCGCACGGTCTACGACGGCTGCGTCGTCGCCCGCGGCCAGGGCGCCACCCTGCGCCGCTTCCACGCGGAACGGCCCGAGGAACTCGCCGCGTTGCTGGCCTCGGCACCCACGACGGCGCCCCGCCTGGTCTGTCTGGACGGCGTCGACAGCATGAGCGGCAACATCCCCGACCTGGCCGCGCTGGCCCTGGTCTGCCGGGAGCACGGTGCGACGCTGTACGTGGACGACGCGCACGGCTTCGGCGTACTCGGGGAGCGCGGCCCGCACGAACTCTGCCCGTACGGCTCGCGCGGCAACGGCGCGGTGCGGCACACCGGGCAGAGCTACGACGGGATCGTCGTCGCCGCCGGTTTCTCCAAGGCGTACTCGTCGCTGCTGGCGTTCCTGGCGCTGCCCACCGAGCTGAAGAACCGGCTGAAGACGGCGGCGGCGCCCTACCTGTACTCCGGGCCGTCCCCCACCGCCTCGCTGGCCACCGCGCTGGCCGGCCTGGACGTCAACGAGCGGCGCGGCGACGTCCTGCGCGCCGACCTGTACCGCAAGACGGTCCGGGTGCTGGACCATCTGGAGGGACTGGACGTGGACACTCTCAACACCGACCGGCTGCCCATCGTGGAGATCCCGCTGAAGAACCCGGACGACCTCGACGCCGTCGCCGCGTTCCTGTGGGAAGAGGGCATCCATGTGACGCTGGCCGCCTATCCCCTCGTCCCGCGCGACCGGGTGGGCTTCCGGATCCAGATCACGGCGCTGAACTCCGACGAGGAGATCGAGCGGCTGACCGGCACGCTGACCCGGCTGGCGGCCCGGTTCCCGTTGCGGCAGCGGAGCTGAGCGGCGATGACCACGCACAACGACGACGTGGACTGGGACCGCTGGCCGGTCGCCGACTACCTCGCGGAGAACTACCGGGAGGTGCATCCCTCGGACGCCGCGGTCATCGCCCACCACTCGGCGTTCTACCGCCGGCTCGCTCCGGGAGGCGTCGGCCGCTCGGTGGAGTTCGGGGCCGGACCGAACCTGTACCCGCTGATCCTGGCGTCCGCGGCGAGCCGCCACATCGACGCCGTGGAGGCGGGCCGGAGCAATGTCGCCTATCTGGAACGGCAGATCGTGTGCGGGCCCGAGGCCAGCTGGCTGCCGTTCCACGCGCTGTGCCGGCGGCTGAACCCGGATCTGCCGGCGACCCTGGCGGGGTCCTTGGCGCGGGTGCGGGTGGTGCACGCCGATGTCCGGGAGCTGGCGCCGCGCGGGTACGACCTGGCGTCCATGCACTTCGTCGCGGAGGGCGCGACCGAGGACTTCGCCGAATTCGCCGCCTTCTGCCGGGCGTTCGTGCGCTGCGTGGTGCCGGGCGGACTGCTGGTGGCGGCCTTCATGGAGAACATGCCGACCTATCGGATCGGGCCCGCCTCGCGCTGGCCGGGCTGCCCGGTCGATCCGGAGACGGTCCGGGCGGTGTTCGCGCCGCTCACCCGGGAGGTGACGGTGACCCGTATCGACGCCGATCCGACCCTGCCGGACTACGGCGACTCGGGGATGGTGCTGCTCACCGGGGTGGCCGCGGAGCGTCCCGCAGCGCGAACGCCGTCTCGACCAGCGCGAGGTGGCTGAACGCCTGCGGCGCGTTGCCGAGTTGGCGGTGCCGGTCGGGGTCCCACTGCTCGGCCAGCAGGCCGACATCGTTGCGGATCGACAACACCCGTTCGAAGGCGTCCCGGGCGCGTCCGGGCTCCCCCACGGCCGCGAGCGCCTCGGCGTACCACAGGGAACACGCCACGGACGCGCCCTCGGGACCGGTCGGCGAGCCGTCGGACGTGCGGTGCAGGAATCCGCCGTGGACCAGGGCGGCCATCGCCCGCACGGTGTCCCGCACCCGCGGGTCGCGGGCCGGCAGGAAGCCCAGGCCGGGCAGGAGCAGGGCGGATGCGTCGAGCCGGGAGGAGCCGTAGGCCTGGACGAAGGACCGCGCGCCGGCGTCCCAGCCGTAGCGGCACACCTGGCCGTGCACCTGGTCGCGCATGGTGCCCCAGGAGCCCGGGACCTCCGCGCCGAGGAGGCCGCCCAGGCGCAGGGCGCGGTCGGCGGCGACCCAGGCCATGACCTTGGAGTGCACGAACTGCCGGGCGGGGCCGCGTACCTGCCACAGCCCCTGGTCGGGCTCCCGCCAGTGCGCCTGGAGGTGTCCCATCAGGGATGTGGCGAGGCTCCACACGTGCGGGGGCACGTCGATGCCCGCGCGCAGCGACAGGCACAGGGTGTCCAGCACCTCGCCGTGCACGTCGAGCTGGCTCTGACTCATCGCCGCGTTGCCGAAACGCACCGGGCGCGAGCCCTCGTACCCGGGCAGCCAGGGCGCCTCCGTCTCGGGCAGCAGCCGCTGTCCGGCCACGCCGTAGACGGCCTGGAGGTGGGCGGGGTCGCCGGCGACGGCGCGCACCAGCCAGCCCAGCCAGGCGGTGGCCTCCTCGCGGTAGCCGCTGCGCAGGAGGCAGGACAGGGTGAGGGTGGAGTCGCGCAGCCAGCAGTAGCGGTGGTCCCAGTTGCGCGCTCCGCCGATGCGCTGGGGCAGTGAAGTGGTGGGTGCGGCCACGACGCCGCCGGTGGGGGCGTAGGTGAGCGCCTTGAGCGTGATGAGGGAGCGCACCACGGCCTCGCGCCAGGGTCCCTGGTAGCGGCACTGGGCGGTCCAGTGCCTCCAGAAGTCGCCGGTCTCCTTCAGCGCGGTCTCGGCGGGCACGTCGAGCGGCGCGGGCGGGCCGGAGCGGTGGGACGGGGCCCAGACAAGGGTCAGGGTGAGCCGCCGGCCCGCGGTGACGGTGAAGTCCGACACCGTGGAGCCGTCCGCGCCGCGGTCCGTGACCGGGCCGTCGGTGCCCAGCCACACGGCGTCCGGACCGGCGACGGCGACACTGCGTCGTTCGGAACGGCGGGTCCAGGGGATGATCCGGCCCTGGTGGAAACGCAGCCGCAGCTCGCTGCGCACGGTCACGGCGCCGGAGATCCCCTCGACCACCCTGACCAGGCAGGGGTGCTGGGAGCGGGGCGGCATGAGGTCGGTGACCCGCACGGTTCCCGCCCCGGTCTCCCACTCCGTGTCCAGCACGAGGGTGTCGCGGCGGTAGGAGCGGCGCGTGCACACACCGGTGGCGCCGAGCGGTGCCACGCGCCAGAAGCCGTTGTCCGCCGTGCCCACCAGGGCCGCCAGACACGCGGGAGAGTCGAAGCGGGGCAGGCACAGCCAGTCGACGGACCCGTCCCTGCCGAGCATCGCGGCGGTTTCCAGGTCGCTGAGGAGGGCGTAGTCCTCAATCAGGCTGCTCATGATCGAACCCACGCCGACGTGCGCTTCGCTGCTCTTCCAGAGTACGCCGCCGGGCGCCGGCCGTGCCCGGCGAAGGCAGGTGGGGAGGGCCCGGGGGGCGGTGCGACCGTGCACCGGGTACGGCGGAGGCCCCGCCGGCTGCCCGTCCGGTGGGGCCTTCGGTGCCGCGCCGGGGGTGCGGTCAGCGCGCCGCCCGTGGCCGGAAGCGCCGGTACATGGCGGCTCCGCCGAGGACCAGTGCCGCGCTGCCCACGGCGGCGGGCAGGGTCTGGTCGGTTCCGGTGTGGGCGAGGACGCCCGGGGTGTGGTGCGGGGCATGTCGCGGGCCGGGGTGGGGGTTCGCCGGGTCCGGTTCCGGCGTCGGCCGTACGGGCCGCTCGGGGCTGCCAGGGCCGTCGGGGCCCTCGGGGCGGCCGCCGGGGGTGTTCACGGACTCGTTGCCGACGGCCGCGTTGCCGACGCCCACCACGCTCACGCCGTTGCCGCTGACGTTCACCGGCAGGTGGACCGGGAGGCGCACCCCGTTGCCGGAGAGCACGCCCGGGGAGCCCGTGCCGTCGCCGACGGCGCTCGCACCGCCGCCCGCGGTCGTTCCGCCGGGGGCCGTGGGCTCGTCGCCGGCGGTGTCCTGGTCCACGTTCGCGCAGCTGTTGCCCGCGGCGGGGTTGAGGACCCCCACCACGTTCACGGTGTTGCCGCACACGTTCACCGGGACGTGCACGGGGAGTTGCACCGTGTTCCCGGCGATCAGCCCGGGCGAGCCGGCCGCGCTCCCGTCCGCCGCGGAGTCCGCGTACACGGGCGCGCTCAACGCCATCGCGCCGGAGGCCGCGGCGACGGCGATCACACCATTTCGGGTAACCCGTCTCATGGGGTCCCTGCCTTCCAGACATGGTCACGGGCACTCGCCCGCACCGGATAGAACGCGGGCGAACCATCCGAGTTATGGCTTATCTGCCTTTCACCCCATCGAGCGTCACGCTGGTCGAACGGGCGGCAAAGGACCGTCGTCCGGGCGTGGGACGGGGCGCAGGGTAGGGCGTCCGCGGCGATCCCGCCCGTCCGGAGGCGGGCCCCGCGGAGGCCGCCTATCGTGATCGGGGCGCCGATTCCCGGTCCGCGACGGGCGCCCTTGGAGGCATCGGATGCTGGCCAGGATGTCGACGCGGTCCGTGTTCCGGCACCGCGCGATCACGGTGGCGACGGGGCTGGCCCTGGCCGCCGCGGGGCTTCCGGCGGTGGCGGCGGACGGTTCCGAGCCGGATCTGTCCCGCTTCTACCGCCAGAAGGTGGCGTGGGCGCGCTGCGCGGGCGTGGAGATGCCCGAGGATCTCCAGTGCGGCAAGGTCACCGTGCCCCTCGACTACACCGAGCCGCGCGCGGGCACGCTCGATCTGGCGCTGGCCCGCTACCGGGCGACGGGGACCTCGCGCGGTTCGCTGCTGCTGAACTTCGGCGGCCCCGGCGGCGCGGGGGTGGCCGAACTCGCCGCCGGGGGCGATGAGTTCATGGGTCTGACCGACGGCTACGACGTGGTGGGCTTCGACCCCCGCGGGGTCGGCAGATCCTCCCCGGTGAGTTGCGGGGACGCCTCGACGGATCTGGACGAGGACACCGACCTCCAGGCCGATCCGCACGCCGTGCTCCGGCAGGTGCGGCGGGCGGCCGACATATGCGCCGAGCACTCCGGGCCCGTCCTGCCGCACATCGGCACGGTGAACGCCTCACGCGACCTGGACGTGATGCGCCAGGCGCTCGGCGACAAGAAGCTCAACTACCTCGGCTTCTCCTACGGAACACGGCTGGGTGCGGTGTACGCGGCCCAGTTCCCCGAGCGGGTGGGCCGCCTGGTGCTCGACGGCGTGGACACCCTCACCGAGCCGTTGTCCGAGCAGGGGGTGGTGGGCGCCGCGGGACAGCAGAGGGCGCTGGAGGACTTCGTCACCTGGTGCGTGAAGGACATCGCCTGTCCCTTCGGTACGGACGCCCGCTCGGCCCGGGAGGACGTCGCACGGTTGGTCGAGTCGCTCGACTCGGACCCGGTGGCGACGGACTTCGGTGAGGACTTCACCGGGCAGGATCTCGTGGGGGCCATCAGCCAGGCGCTGTACAGCAGGGAGTTGTGGCCCGCGCTGGAGCGGGCGCTCGCCTCGCTGGTGGAGGACGGCGACACCCGGGCGCTGCTCGGCTTCACCGGCGGCATGTCGGCACCGGGCGGTGGGGTGCCCGGATTGCGCGCCGCCGGCACCGGGACGGACGGTGGTCTCGTCGACCAGGACGAGGTGCCGATCGACAATCTTCCGGCGGCGCTGATGGCGATCAACTGCGCGGACGATCCCGACCGCCCCGGCGCCGACCGGATCGCCCGGGACCTCGGCCGGCTGCGCGCCGCGTACGAGGAGGCCTCCCCGGTCTTCGGCCGCTACCGGCTCACCGAGTACCTGATGTGCTACGGCCGTCCCAGGGGCACCGACTTCATCCGCGAGAAGGTGCGTGACGTGCGCACCCCGAAGATGCTCCTGGTGGGCACGCGCGGCGACCCGGCGACGCCGTACCGCTGGACCGTGGAGACGGCGGAGCGGCTCGGTGACTCGGCCGTGGTGCTCGACAACAGGAGCGAGGGACACACCGGTTACGCCTCCTCCCGGTGCGTGCACCGCAAGGTGGACGCGTTCCTGCTGTACGGCTCGCTGCCACCCGACGGCAGTTCCTGCGGGTCCGAGGAGGACCGGGACTGACGGCTGGCCGAAGGGTGCCGGTGGCGCGAAGTGGCGGCTGCGCGGCTCCCTCCGCCTTCCTAGGGTGTCGTCGCCCGAGGAGCTCCGGGGAGGGGACGCGCATGCGCCGGACGGCGGTCTGCGAAGTGGTCGACGGCGGTGCGGGTCCGCGGCGCCCTCCCGGGGTGGTCGGCTGTCGGGGGCTGCGGCTGAGCGGTCGCGGGCCGCGCCGTGGGCTGGAGTTGCCCGACGGGTGCGTGACGGTGCTGCTGCTGTTCGACGGCGAGGTGCGCGTGGCGCCGGTCACCGAGCGCCGGGCCGCCGTGTCCGCGCGGCGGGTGCTGGTCTCCGGGCCGAGCACCACCGCGTACGTCGGCGAGCACTCGGCCGAGCTGCACGGCGTGGAGATGCTGCTCCAGCCCTGGCTCGCGCACAGTGTGTTCGGGGTTCCGATGTCCGGCCTGACCGGGATCCGCGCGGACGCCGGCGCCGACCGACGGCTCACCGCGCTGGCCGGCGAACTGGCGGCTCAAGCAGGCTGGCGGGAGCGGTTCGCGGTGCTGGACGAGGCCCTCGGTGCCTGGTCGGCCGCGGGTCCCGCGCCCGCGCCGCAGGTGGTCGCCGCCTGGTCCGACCTGGTGGCGGGCGAGGGGCTGGTCTCCGTCGGTGACCTCGCGGCGGGGGTCGGCTGGGGGCGACGGCGGCTCCAGAGCGGCTTCCGGGAACAGATCGGGCTGTCTCCCAAGGCCGCCGCCCGGGTGCTGCGGCTGCACAAGGCCGTACGACTGCTGTCGCGGCGCGCCGGATTCAGTCAGGTGGCGACCGCCTGCGGTTTCTGCGACCAGGCCCATTTCTCCCGCGATTTCAAGCAACTCACCGGCGTGACGCCCGGCGCTTACCTTGCCGGAGGCATTCGGACATTCTCCGGGCGGTGCGCTTTTCTTCAATACGGCGGCACGGGCGGCTGACAGTGTTCCGGTGTTCCGTGAACGCGGGGCGACTTCCGGGGCCGAGAGGCTCGGAAACTTTAGTTCAAAACAGAGGGGAAACCGTGAGGAAGAAACTCGCAGCCGTCGTGGGCGCGTCCGCGCTGTGTCTGAGCCTGGCACCCCTGGCCCAGGCGTCCAGCGGCGGCGCCGGGGCTCCGGCGCCGGGCCCGGACGTGGCCGCCTCCTGTCCCGCCGGCTACGCCTGTTTCTGGCCGGGCAAGAACTTCGCCGGCAACCGGGGGCAGGTCGCGGGCAACAACCCCAACTTCCGGGAGCTGCACAACTCGCAGCAGTCCTGCGGCAGTCGGGGCTGGGAGGACTGCGTCAGCTCGATCCGCAACAGCGGCCGGGAGTGCACCGTCTACTTCTACTCGAACCGCAACTACAACAAGAGCGGCCGCTGGCACAGCCTCAGCCGGGGCGACGAGGTCCCCGACTTCGGGCGGCCCTCGCCGGTGGGCTACGACGACCCCGGCTTCGACAACACCATCAGCTCCAACAAGTGGTGTTCCTCGTAGTGCAGCCCTCCAGGACGGGGACGCGTCTGACCACCGCGTCCCTGGCGACGGCCGTGCTGGCCGGCTGCGTCTCCGCGCAGCCGGCGGCACGGCCCGCCGTCCCCCCGCCCCTGCCCCGGCCACCGGCGTTCACGGGGCGGCCGAGTCCCTCCGCGGTCGACCTCGCGACCCACTCCGGCGACTGGCCGGACACCGAGCGGATCCTGCGTACGGCCCTGAACCGGCTCGTCGGCGACTGCATGGCGGAGCACGGCTTCCGCCACCCGGCGGGCTCGGCCGACTCCCCCGCCCCGCGCGCCCCGGAGGACGAGCGGGCCGCCGTGGACCTGCCCGGACGGCGTCGCACGGGCTACGGCATCGCCGCGCCCTCGGCCCTGCGCCCACGGCAGCCGTCGAGCCCCGTCGACGCCTACTACCGCGGCCTGACGCCCGACCGGCGGCGCCGCTTCGACGAGGCGCTGAACGGCCCGCCCGGCAGCCGGCACCGCGTCGGCGGCACCCACTGGGGAGACGTCCTCGTCCCGCGGGAGGGCTGCGAGGCCCGGGGCCGCTCCGCCCTCGCCGGGGACGGCGTCCTGTGGGCCCGGATCACCTATGTCCCGGAGAAATACGACAACGATCTGGCCGCGCGCATATCCGCGCACCCCGCGTACCGCGGGGTTCTGGAGACCTGGCGCACCTGTATGCAGGCGCGCGGGTACCGCTATTCCGATCCGGACGACATCGTCCCCGCCCTGGAAAGGAGATTCCGGACGGCGGGACCTTCCCCGGAATTCAACAAGCTGGAGAAGGCCACCGCCGTCGCCGACGGGGAATGCGCCCTGAAATCCCATGTGCCGGCGGTCGCGCTCACCGTCCAGCGCGCGCTGGTCCCCGAGCTTCCCCGGAGAGACCTGCGCACGCTGGCGGAGCTGGCCCACTACCGGGACGAGGCGGTACGGCGGGCCCGTGCGGTCCTGGAGGAGACGGCTCAGTCCTCCAGCAGCAGCTCGGGCTCGTAGAGGTCGAGCCACAGGGCCAGGTCGAGGGTGCGCTCCAGGCCGCGCCGCGCCGCCTGCGTGCTGACGGGGGCGTCGTGGTGGGCGGCCCGCCGGAGCCGTTCCCGGTCGACGAGGTCGAAGACGCGGTGGTCGGGCCGGGCCAGGAGGTCCTTGGCGTGGTCCTGGAGGGCGAGCGCGTACTTGGGGTCCTGGGTGGAGGGGTAGGGGCTCTTGACCCTGTCGTACACGGACTTCGGGATCAGGTCCGCGGTCGCCTCCCTGAGCAGGCTCTTCTCCCGGCCGTCGAAGGACTTCAGCGCCCAGGGCGTGTTGTACACGTACTCGACGAGCCGGTGGTCGCAGAACGGCACGCGGACCTCCAGGCCGACGGCCATGCTGGCCCGGTCCTTGCGGTCGAGCAGGATGCGCACGAAGCGGGTCAGGTGGAGGTGGCAGATCCGGCGCATCCGGTACTCGAAGTCGCTCTCGCCGTCGAGACGGCGGATGCCGGCCACGGCGGTGCGGTAGCCGTCGGCGACGTAGGACCCGAGGTCCAGCTTCTCCATCAGGTCCGGGCGCAGGACCTGGGCGTCGTCACCGAAGTGCCGGCCGAACTGCACCAGCCAGGGGAAGGTGTCGGCGTTCCTGGCCTCCTCGTCGAAGAACTGGAGGTAGCCGCCGAAGACCTCGTCGGCGGACTCGCCGGACAGGGCGACCGTGGACTGTTCGCGGATGGCCCGGAACAGCAGGTACAGCGAGGCGTCCATGTCGCCCAGGCCCATGGGCAGGTCGCGGGCGCGGATCACCTTCGCGCGGATCTCGGGATCGGCGAGGGCCTGGGCGTCGAGCACGATGTCCTGGTGCTCGGTGCCGGAGGCGCGGGCCACGTCGTGGACGAAGGGCGTGTCGGGGGTGCCGCGCAGTTCGTCGGCGACGAAGTGGTCGCTCTGGCCGACGAAGTCGACGGCGAAGCTGCGGACCTTCTCGCCGTGCTCGCCGAGTTGCTGGGCGGCCAGCGCCGTCATCGCGGAGGAGTCGAGGCCGCCGGAGAGCAGCGTGCAGCGGGGCACGTCGGCGACGAGCTGGCGGCGCACGATGTCGTCGAGCAGGTCACGGACCGTGGCGATGGTGGTGGTGCGGTCGTCGGTGTGGGGCCGGGTCTCCAGCTCCCAGTAGACGCGGCGGCGCAGGCCGGAGCGGTCGACGGTGACGACGGTGCCGGGCTCGACCTCGCGCATGCCGTCCCAGACGGCGTGACCGGGTGTCTTGACCATCGTGAACAGCTCGCGCAGACCGTCGAGGCGTACCCGGGCGGCGGCCAGCGGGTTGGCGAGGACGGCCTTGGGCTCGGAGCCGAACAGGACGCCGTCGGGGGTCGGGTAGAAGTAGAAGGGCTTGATGCCCATGCGGTCGCGGATCATGACGAGCTTGTCGGCGCGGCCGTCCCAGACGGCGAAGGCGTACATGCCGTTGAGCCGTTCGGCCACGGCGTCGCCCCATTCGAGGTAGCCGCGCAGGACGACCTCGGTGTCGGAGTCGGTGGTGAAGTGGTGGCCGCGTCCGGCGAGTTCGCGGCGCAGCTCGGTGAAGTTGTAGGTCTCCCCCGAGTACACGAGCGCGACCGTGCCGTGCGGGGTGGCGGCGGTCATCGGCTGCCTGCCGCCGGGCAGGTCGATGATCGCGAGCCTGCGGTGCCCGAGCGCGGCCGGCCCTTCGGCCCACACCCCGCGGTCGTCCGGGCCACGGCAGGACATCGTCTCCGTCATCGCATCCAATGTCGCGCCCTCGGCGCGCAGGTCACGGTCGTAGGAGACCCAGCCGGTGATGCCACACATGTGTACCTCCCGCATCCGGTGCACCGTGAGAGACCCCCGTCCACCTGCGGCTCTGTGCAGGGGAGCACACTCTCCGGCAAACCAGTTGTATCTAGCACCTATGTGACGAGCGTGTGCCACACCCCGGACGCCGGTCAACACGGACGTAACACGAGGGGCCCCGCCACCCCCGCACTTTCAGCCGGGCTTTGCGTGTGCGATATACGGGAACCCGCTCCCCGCCGGGCATGCCCGGTCAGGAATCGGCCAAGGACAAAGACTTCCCCAAGATGTGCGCCCCTCAGGGCTCCCAGCGGGCGATCCGCCCCAGGGAGCGCGCCGCGCCGGTGAACCCGTCGTCACCGAGAAGCTCACGCAGTTCGGCGTTGAAGCGGTCGATCTCCGGCTGGGCGGCACGCAGAGCGGCTGCCCCGGGGTCGGTCAACTCCAGCACCACGGCCCGGTGTTCGCGGGGATGGGCCCGCTTGGCCAGCAGTCCGGCCCCCGTGAGCCGTCCCACCAGGCCGGTGACGGCGGACTCCCTGAGCCCGAGCGCGCGGGCCAGCCGCTGCTGGGTGAGGCCCGGTTCGTCACGCACCGCGAACAGCGCGCCGAGCTGCGCCGTGGTGATCCCGGCGGCGGCCAGCATCCGGCGGTCGGCCGTGGTGCGCAGCCGGTGCGCCGCCCGCTGGAGCAGGAAGTACAGGCGCTGGTCGTCGGAGTCGGACATGGGCCGATGTTGACAGACGGGAGCACCCCGCGCCACCCTCACTTCACTACTGAAGTGAAGGTGGCGCATGAACCCGACCCTGGATGTCACGCTCGCCCGCAAGACCCTGGCGGCACAGCCTTTCAGTGCCCTGCTCGGCGCCCGCCTGACGGCGTTCGGCGGCGGCGAGGCGACGCTCGAACTGGACATCCGCGAGGAGCTGCTCCAGCAGCACGGCACGCTGCACGGCGGCGTCCTCGGCTATGCCGCGGACAACGCGCTCTCCTTCGCCGCGGGCTCCGTGGCCGGTCCCGGGCTGCTCGCGGCCGGTCTCACCATCGACTTCCTGCGGCCGGCCCGGGGCGCGGTCCTGCGCGCACGCGCCCAGGTCGTACGGGCCGGCCGCACCCGCGTCGTGTGCCGCTGCGACCTCAGCACGGTCGACGGCGACGGCGGCGAGACCCTGTGCGCGGTGGCCCAGGGCTCACTCGCCGTGGTCGAGGGGCTGGCCGGAGCCGGGCGGCCCTCCGGGTGAGACGGCGGCACCGGCGGGCGCGCGGGCGCTGTCGGGCCAGGTGCGCGAGGTGCCGCCGCCACCGACCGAATATCCCGAATGTCCACACCGGTTGCCCCTAATGCCCCATCCCGGAAACGGTCCTATGGTGCTGATATGGAGCACGCACTCAGCCCCGCGACCCTCACCGAACTGCGCCGCCCGCGGCCCTACCCCGCGGTGTCGGTGCTGACGCCCACGCACCGCCGCGAACCGGACAACGCCCAGGACCGGGTCCGGCTGCGCAATGTGGTGGCCGAGGCCAAGCGGCAGCTGGAGGCGGATCCCGCGGTGCCCCGGGAACGCCGCGTCGACGTCGCCCGGCAGCTCGACGCGGCCCTCACCGAGGTCGACCTGGCCCACACCGAGGACGGTCTGGTGATCTTCGCCGCTCCGGGTGAGCACCAGGTGTGGTCGCTCGCCCGGGCCGTACCGGAACGCGTGGTCCTCTCGGACACCTTCCTCACCCGCAACCTGGTCTCCGCGCAGGCCGCCGAACGGCCGTTCTGGGTGCTGTCGGTCTCCGCCGACCGCGTCACGCTGTGGAGTGGCGGCGCGGACCGGGTCGCGCAGGTGCGCGTCGGCGGCTTCCCGCTGACCAGGAGCCGCGACAACTTCGACGCCGAGCGCCAGGAGCGGATCGGCGATCTGCCCAGCACCTTCCGGGACGAGGACACCCGCCACTTCCTGCGCGACGCCGACACCGCGATGGGCCAGATCCTGCGCCATGACGAGCGGCCGCTGTACGTCACCGGCGAGACGGCCGCGCTGTCCTGCCTGGACGAGCTCGGCGGTGTCACCAGGAACGCCGTCCACGTACCGCACGGAGGTCTGGCGCACGGCACTCCCGAGGCCGTGTGGCAGGCGGTCCGCCCCCTGGTCGCCGCCGAGGCGCGCCGCAGCACGGACTCGGTGACCCGCGAGCTCGAATCGGCGCGGAGCCGCCGGGCGTTCGCGGCCGGCGTCGACGAGGTCTGGCAGAACGCCCGCGAGGGCCGGGTACGCCTGCTCGCCGTCGAGGAGAACTACCGGGTGACGGTGCGCGACACCGGCGGCGACCATCTGGCCCCGGCCGCGAGCGGCGATCTCGACGCCCGCGAGGACATCGTGGACGAGATCGTCGAACAGTGCCTGGAGACCGGCGCCGACGTCCGGTTCGTACCGGACGGGACGCTCGGCGACGCCGACGGGATCGCGGGCGTCCTGCGGTACTGAGGCACCGGGGCGGTACTGGGGGCACCGGGTGCGCACGCCGGTCAGACGTTCCCGAAGAGCGAGTTCAGCCCGCGCTCCACGGCCGCGCCGACGTCCTCCGCCCCGGCGCCCACCACCGCGTAGCTGCGCAGCAGAAAGCGGCGCAGCTCGGGGGTGTCGAACCGGAGCAGGGCCAGGCCGTACGGGGAATGCAGCTCCAGTACGGTCGCGGCCCGGCCGCACGGCCACAGATGCACGTCACCGCTCCCGGCCGGACCGCCCAGTCCCTCCGCCAGCAGGGCGCGCCCGAAGGTCCAGGTGACCTCCTCGCCGTCCAGGGCGACCTCGGGCGGGAAGTCGACGTGCACCGCCAGCGGGTCCGCGGAGACGTAACGGAACGTGGCGGGAACGGACAGCTCCTGGTCCTCGGCGGTGATCAGACGGGCGCGTACGGGCTGCTCCAGAGTGATGTCCATGCGGTCTCCACAGCGGGTGAGGGTCGGCCGGTTGTGCCGGTGTCTCTTTACGACCCCGCAGAGGCCGTTCGGATTACGCGGACCCGGGTTGTTTTACCGTGACCTGAGTCACATCGACCGCCGGCGCCGAGCCGGTCCGGGCGATCTGGCACGGCCCGTTCCACCTGTGCCACACTCCCTAGAACACACAGCCGTCGAACACACTCCTGAACGTCGGGTCGGCCAGTCCCGCGACCCGTCAAGTCACGTACGCCGACTACGACTTGACCTGCCGGAGGGCGTACACCAGATGCGTGGCGCGACCGCTCCGTGAAGACTGTGGCATATGCCAGAAGCACCACCGAATCGTGTGTCGCCGAATCCCTTACAGGGCGTCGCGGGCTGTGCAACAGTCGTAACGGTCCTTCCGTCCGCCCAGGTCGAACCGTCCCGCATCGGAGTGCGTCATGCCGTCCCATCTCTCTGCGGACCGCCCAGCCGCTCAGCCGCCCCAAGGCGGCTCGGTCGACGCGTTGATATCGCAGGCACGGCGGCTCAAGGGCGACGTGGACGCGGTACGGCGGGACACGCCGAGCGACGGTACGGACCCGCAGGACCGGTGGCAGCGCGCGCTGTACGACCTCGCGCTGCACCAACTCGACGACCTGGACGGGCACTTGGCGCAGCTGCGGGACGGCCCGTTGCCCGACCCGGGGTCCCCGGAGGCGACACCCGTCGTCCGAGCCGTGCCGCCCGCTCCCCGGCGCGGCTCGCTCCTGAGCCGGGTGGGCAGCGCCGAGTGGAACCTGCTGACGGACGAGGCCGGCTGGTCCGGCGAGCTCTACCAGATCCTGGGCCGCGACCCCGCCGCTCCACCGCTGACACTCGACGAGCTGCCCTCCGTGGTGCTCGACGAGGACCGGCCGAAGCTCACGTCGATGGTCACCGGCTGTCTCGTCGACGCCCAGCCCATCGACGGCGAGTTCCGCATCGTGCGCCCGGACGGCGAGGTACGGACCGTGCACATGATGGGCGAGCCCGTGCTCGACACCGACGGCAGCACCGCGTCGATGTGGGCGGTCCTGCGGGACGTCAGCGAACTGCGGCGCAGCCAGCGGGTGGTGAGCGAGACCCGTGACTCGTTACAACGCGACCGGGACCGCGCGCACACCGAGCACCGGCTCGCGGTCGAGTTGCAGGAGGCCGTACTGCCGCCGTGGCGCGGCTCCCTGCGACTGCCGCACCAGGGCCCCGAGTCGCTCGACCTGGCCGCCCACTATCTGCCCTCCTCGACGAGCGCGCTGATCGGCGGCGACTGGTACGACGCGCTGGAGCTCGCCGACGGCGAGACCCTGCTCAGCGTCGGGGACCTCACCGGACACGGCGTCGCGGTGACCTCGGGCATGGCGACCCTGCTGGGCGCCGTACGCGGCATGGCGATGGCCGGCACCCGGCCGAGCCAGCTGATGACCTGGCTCAACCAGTTGCTCGACGCCACCGTGCAGCCGGCCCTCGGCAGCGCGGTGTGCTGCCGCTACCGGCCCGACACCCGCACGCTGGTGTGGGCGCAGGCCGGACACCCCGCCCCGCTGCTGTTCCGCGACGGGACGGGGCGCGCGCTGCGCGCACCGGCCGGCGTCCTGCTCGGCGCCACCTCCGGTGCCGTGTACGAGCAGGCCGAGGAGACCCTCGAACCAGGTGATCTGCTCCTGCTGCACACCGACGGGCTGGTGCCCGGGCACGGCGGTACGGCTGCCGTGGACCGGCTCCTCGACCTCGCCCCGCGCTTCGACGCGGCGCGCACCGCACAGGACTGCGTACGGATGGTCGTGGAGGAGTTCGGCGAGGCCGAGCGCGAGGACGACGGCTGTGTGCTCGTCGCCAGGGTCACGTCCTGGCCGAGTTGCCCCTCGTCTTCGGCAGGGCCTGCCTGATCTCCTCCCGCAGCTCGTTGATCCTGGGATAGCCGGAGTACTCCGCGGTGAGCCGGTACATCTGGCCCAGCCGGTCCCAGGTACGGCGCGAGGAGTTCGACCCCATCGCCATCAGCGCCAGCCGTGCGTACCGGTCCGCCTGTTCGGGGTCGTCCGCGATGAAGCAGGCGGAGGCCATGGACAAATGGTCGAAGATCTTCGACCGCTCCCGTCCGTCGGTGCGCAGGGCCAGGGCCTTCTCCGCGTAGTGCTGGGCGTGCACGGCCGCGCCCGGCTCGTGCTCGGCCAGCGTGCGGTAGGCCAGGGCCTGCATGCCGTACAGATCCTCCTCCTTGAAGGTCTGCATCCAGCTCGGTGGCGGCACGTCCCCCTTGTCGGAGACGAAGAGGTCCTCCGCCTGACCGAGGGTGCGGCGCATGGCCTGGCCCTTGCCCATGGAGGCCTGTGCCCAGGCCTCGATGGTGTGGAGCATCGCCCGGGTGCGGGGCAGCACCTGTTCGCCGGAGCCGGACTGGGCGAGCTTCATCAGGTCGAGCGCGTCGTCGGGCCGGCCCAGGTGCACCATCTGGCGAGCCGCTCGGGAGAGCGCCTCACCGGCGCGGGGCCGGTCGCCGCCCTCTCTCGCGGCATGGGCGGCGATGACGAAGTACTTCTGGGCCGTGGGTTCGAGGCCGACGTCGTGCGACATCCAGCCCGCGAGGACGGCGAGGTTGGCGGCGACGCCCCACAGGCGCCGCTGGAGATGGTCGGGGTGGCGGTAGGCGAGCATGCCGCCCACCTCGTTGAGTTGGCCCACGACTGCCTTGCGTTGCAGCCCGCCGCCGCGGGCCGCGTCCCAGGCCCGGAACACTTCGACGGAGCGCTCCAGTTCCTCGATCTCCTGCGACCCGATGGGGGCGGCCTCGTAGCGGTCGAACCCGGCGGGGTCGGCGTGCAGGGGGTCGTCGAACTGGGGAGCGTCGGCGGTCAGGGCCGGATCGGTGTGCAGCCAGTCGTACATGGCACTGCTGAGTGCTGATCCCGCGGCGAGCACGGCACCCGCGCCCACCAAGCCGCGTCGGTTGAGCATGAGGTCCATTCCCGTGAATTCGGTGAGGACCGCAGCAGTCCGCTCGGGCGCCCACGGCACTCCGTCGGGATGTTCCGCACTCCCGTCGCGTGGCCGTTTCCCCGCACGCCCGTGCCGGACCAGACCGAGGTCCTCGATGGTCACGACACGGCCGAGACGCTCGGTGAACAGGGCCGCCAGCACCCGCGGCACCGGATCGCGCGGGATCTCTCCCATGTCGATCCACCGCCGCACCCGGGAGGTGTCGGTCGCCAGCTGGGGGTGGCCCATGGCCGCCGCCTGCCGATTGACCAGTCTCGCGAGTTCGCCCTTGGACCAGCCGGCCAGGCCGAACAGGTCCGTCAGACGGGTGTTGGGTTGTCCGCTCACGTAAGCCCCCAGGTACTCGGCTGAGTTGACAGTAGCCCGGTGGGAGGTGCCGGGCGACTATTCGCCAGGGTTCGCCAGGGTGCGCCAGATGGTGTGCCACTGGGCATCGGGTGTCAGGTAGGAACGCGCCACCCCGACCCGGTCGCCTTCTCCAACCGACGGGTGCATTCCCCAGGGTGCACCCGGGGCGCCGGGCCGGGTAGCGCACTGACGTCGCAGGCACACGAAGGGATCTGTCTCGCCCATGTACGCAGCATCGTCCTCCGTGTCCGCCCCGCCCCGGCCGCTGCATCCCCGCCCGGCGGGCAACGGCCCCTATCTCGACCCCGTGCGCCCGGCGCCCCCCGTGCTCGGCGCGGGCAGGACACGGCGCGTGCCGGGGCTCGGCACCCAACCGCTCAGCGGGAGACTCGACTTGTCCGGCCCTCAGGGCGCCCAGCTGCGCACGGCGATCGCGTCGGTGCATCGGATCTGCCCGGAGTTCGCCCCGGTGCAGGTGCTGCGCCGCAGCGGCCGCTCCGTGCTCCTGGTCGGCACGACAGGACGCAGCACCGCCGTCGCCAAGGTTTTACTGGACCACTCCCCCGTGTGGGCCGAGCGGGTCCGTCACGAGATAGCCGCATACCGCTCGTTCGTCCGGCACCGCCCTCCGGTGCGGGTGCCGAGACTGATCGCGGCGGACCCGGACAACTGCACCCTCGTGATCGAGCGGATGCCGGGTCGGGTGGCGGCACTGCACCGGCATCCCGCGGAGGCGCCGCCCCGCGCGGACATCAGGACGGCGCTCGGCGCGGTCTGCCGGCTGAACGCCTGGCGGCCGCCGGCGGGCACCTTCGACGCCCCGCTGGACTACGCGACCCGCATCAACCGCTACCACGAGCTGGGGCTGCTCACCGACCGGGATCTGGGCGATCTCCAGAAGCTGCTGCACGGCATCTCGGCATCCGCCGGCCGCGGCGGCATGGGCCAGTTCTGCCACGGCGACGCGTTGTTGTCGAACATTCTCCTGTCACCGGCCGGTCCAGTGCTGGTGGACTGGGAGCACGCGGGCTGGTACCTGCCGGGCTACGACCTGGCGACGCTGTGGGCGGTGCTCGGCGACGCGCCGGTGGCCCGGCGCCAGATCAGCCAGATCGCCCAGTCGGCGGGGCCGGCCTCGCGCGACGCGTTCCTGGTGAATCTGATGCTCGTCCTGACGCGGGAGATCCGTACCTACGAGACGGCCGTGCAGCGTTCGATGCACGACACGACCCCGGCGGCACCGGGAGTGGCCCACCCGGGCGCTGCGCCGTCCGGCGAGGAACAGCGGCTGCTGCTGAGGCGGCTGCACGACGACTGCCAGCTGGCCCGCCGGGCCGTACGCGCGGCGGTCGGAACTCGCTGACGGGGACGAAGGCCCGCGGTGCGCACGGGGAAACGGCGCACCGCGGGCTTCCGTATGCCCGACCGGGGACCGGCCTGCGCCTGCCCCTGCCCCTGCCCCTGCGTCGGCCGCTGCGCCACGAAACTCCTGCGAACCCTCGATGACGTGGGAAATCACCTGCCTCTGGGCATGATTGACGGATCGTCGGCAAGCCGGTACCTCAGACACACGTCCGGCCCCGTCCCGCTTCTCGCCCGATCGTGCCAGGAGGCTGCTTTGCTCAGGAGCGACAGACGTATCCGAAGAACCGCGGGCGCGCTGGCCTCGGCCGCCCTCTTCCTGCCCCTGCTCGGCGCGGCGCCGTCCGACGCCCGGGCCTCCGCGAGCCGCCTCCAGCTGGCGTTCGCCTCCGCCGCGGCGGAGTACCACGTGCCGCAGAGCGTCCTGCTGGGCGTCTCCTATCTCCAGTCCCGCTGGGACGCGCACGACGGTGCGCCCAGCGTGACCGGTGGCTACGGCCCGATGCACCTGACCGACGCCCGCACCGCCCTCGCCGACGCCCCGCCGCACCACGCCGAGGGCACGGAGGATCCCCGCGGCGACAGCGCCCGCCCGCCGTTGCTGCCGACCGCCGAGGTGCCCGGGAACCCCGAACTCCCCGCGCGTCTGAAGACGTTGTCGAAGGCGGCGGAACTGACCGGTGTCCCCGCCGAGCGGCTGCGGACCGATCCGGCCGCCAACGTGGCCGGCGGCGCCGCGCTCCTGGCCGCCGCGCAGAAGGACCTCGGCGAGCCGCTGAGCGAGGACCCGGCCGCCTGGTACGGGGCGGTGGCCCGCTTCTCCGGCGCGGACGACCGCGCGACGGGGGCCGCCTACGCCGACGACGTGTACGACGTCCTGCGCACCGGCGCGGAGCGCACCACCGACGCCGGCCAGCGGATCGCCCTGGCCGCCCAGCCCGGTCTGGCCCCCGACTCCGCGCAGCTCACGCGGACGGGACTGCGGACAGTGAGCGCCGATGGCACGGAGTGCCCGAAGACGGTGTCCTGCGAGTGGATCCCGGCGCCGTACGAACAGTTCGGCGACAACGACTACGGCAACCACGACCTCGGTGACCGTCCGGCGTCCCAGAGCATCGACTACATCGTCATCCACGACACCGAGGGCGCCTGGGAAGGAGTCCTCAACCTGGTGCAGGACCCGACCTATGTGTCGTGGCACTACTCGTTGCGCTCCACCGACGGTCACATCGCCCAGCACGTGAAGGCCAAGGACGTGGCCTGGCACGCGGGCAACTGGTACGTCAACGCCAAGTCGATCGGTCTGGAGCACGAGGGCTTCCTGGCGAATCCGGACGCCTGGTACACGGAGGCGATGTACCGGACCTCGGCACGGCTGGTGCGGTACCTGTCCGAGAAGTACGACATCCCGCTGGACCGGCAGCACATCCTCGGTCACGACACCGTGCCGGGGCCGACGACGGCCACCGTCTCCGGGATGCACACCGACCCCGGCCCGTACTGGGACTGGCGCCACTACTTCGAGCTGCTCGGGCGGCCCCTGGTACCGACGGCGAACGCGCACGGCGGGCTGGTGACCATCCGCCCGGACTACGCCACCAACCGGCCCGTGTACACGGGCTGCGTCACCAAGGGCGAGCCCTGCGCGGAGCACGGCTCCAGCGAGGTGCGGCTGTACTCCGACCACAGCGAGAAGTCCGCGCTGATCACGGACATCGGCCTGGGCAAGGCCCCGACGACCGACGTGAACGACCTGTCCTCACGGGTCTCCACCGGCCAGCAATACGCGGTCGCCGGCCGGTACGGCGACTGGACGGCGATCTGGTATCTGGGGCAGAAGGCCTGGTTCAGGAACCCGAAGGCCAACCCGACCGCGGTGCACGCCGAGGGCCGGGTGGTGACACCCCGGGACGGCCTCAAGAGCGTCCCCGTGTACGGCCGCGCCTACCCGGAGGCCTCCGCCTACCCGGCGGGAGTGCCCGCCCAGGAGGTGTCGCCGCTGCCGTACAAGCTGCCCGCGGGGCAGAAGTACGTGATCGGCGACGCACAGCCGGGCCAGTACTACTACGCGGTCACCTTCGACACGGGCGGGCACCGGGTGGTGACCGGGAAGGACCTCTACTACGAGATCCAGTACGGCCACCGGGTGGCGTTCGTGCGGGCCGCGGACGTACGGGTGGAGCGCTCGGGCTCGTAGCCGGCTCAGCCCTGCTGGAACAGCTCCGCCGGGAGCGGTTTCAGCAGGGCGTACAGGTCGTCGGTGATGGGGCGGTCCCAGGCGGCGATGGTCACCAGGACGTTGTCGCTGCGGTCGAACTGGACGCAGGAGATCCGGCTCTCGGAGAGCTTCAGGCGGCGCACGATCAGGAGGTTGTCGCCCTGCATCACCGGCATGTCCTCGGTGCTGGTCACCGTCACCTCCTCGTCGTTCCCCAGGGCCAGCAGGAGCTGTGCCACCTCGAAGGGGACCTCGCCCTCGGCGACGTCACGGGCCGGGGAGCCCTCCGGCAGATTGCCGATGATCATCGCGGGGCCACGGCCGCCGAACAGGTCGTAGCGCAGGTACAGGCCCTGGCAGCTGCCGTCGGGGGCGGGCAGCAGGCCGGCGTTGAGATTCCCGGGCCAGTCGCTCGGGTCCATGGCCAGGACGTCGAAGTCGGGCCCGGCGGGGGTGGCGCTGCGGCGGCGGAGGAACGACATGACGCCAATGGTACGTGGCCTGACCGGGTACGTGGCGTGCGGGCGGCCCTATTCGCTGCCGCGATGACGTGCGGGGCGGCGGGCTGCCCGGAGGCGGTCGCCGCAGCGGGGCCAGCCCCCTTCGTGGCGGAGGGGCTCCTTCGGGAAGTACCGCGCGCACGGCGGCGCGTGGCCGGTGCGCAGGCGACGCCGGTCGGGTCCCGGCGGCTTCCGTCGAATCGCGGCCGCTCACGCCTCCGGGGGCGCCGGTGGCGGCCCACGACGAGCAGGTCGGCGTCCTTGGAGGCGGCGACGAGGTGTCCGGCCGCGTCGCCCGGGGCCACGTACGGTTCGGCCCGGACGTCGGGGTGGCGGGCGCGGTGCGGGGCGAGGAAGCCCTCGGCGAGGGTCCGGGTCTCGCTCTCGACGGCATCCTGGTCGATCATCGGCAGGACGAGGTCGCCGGGGGCCGCCCAAGGTCGTTGGATCCCGGCAGCAGGCCGGCGAACCCGCCGCGTCCTCGCGAACCGAGGACCAACAGCTGGGCGGTGGCGCCCAGTTCGGGCAGCAGGACGCCGGGGGCGCCCTCCAGGGTGAGGTACTCGGCCACCGGCCGGTCGGACAGCCCCGCCAGGCGGGTGCGTACCTGGTCCATCACCGGGTCGAGGGCCCGGTCGAGGGCGCGCAGGCTGTCGTCCGAACCGGCGACCGCCACGATCACCGGCAGCGTGCTCGTGCGTTCCTCACCTCCGGGGTACGACCTTCCGCTTCCTGGGGCCGGCCTCGCTCAGGTCGGGGCCAGGAAGAGCGCTCGGGGTCGCGTGTCCGGAGAATCGGTCGGAACACCGCCGGATCGGTCCGTGATCCAGGCCGGACCACGGACCGGGGGGCGCACGTCCGGGCGCGGGCTCAGGTCAGGTCGAACTCTCCTTCCCTCGCTCCCGACACGAACGCGCCCCACTCCGCGGGTGTGAAGATCAGGGAAGGGCTCTCGGGCCGGCCGCTGTTGCGCATCGCGATGAATCCCTCGACAAAGGCGATCTGGACATCCCCCAGGCCACGGCTGCTGGAGTGCCAGTCGGCGGTGCTGAGGTCCAGCTCGGGCTTGTCCCAGCCCATGAGCGGCTGCTGCTGGATGGTGGTCTCGGCCACGTCCGTGCTCCTCCCGATTGCGTCGTCCGCGGCCAGCCTAGCGATCGGCCCCGGACGCCGACAGGCCACGTGAGGGGGACCTTTCCTCAGCCGGGGGGCTCGGACCCCACGAGCCACATGGAGAAGAACTGGGATCCGCCGCCGTAGGCGTGCCCGAGCACCCGCCGGGCCCCGTCCACCTGGTGCTCTCCGGCCTGTCCGCGTACCTGGAGCGCCGCCTCCGCGAAGCGGATCATGCCCGAGGCGCCGATGGGATTGCTCGACAGGACGCCTCCGGACATGTCGACGGGCAGGTCTCCGTCCAGCTCGGTGACCCCGGCCTCGGTGAGCTTCCAGCCCTCGCCCTCGTCGGCGAAGCCCAGGTTCTCCAGCCACATGGGCTCGTACCAGGAGAACGGCACGTACATCTCGACGGCGTCGATCTCCCGGCGCGGGTCGGTGATCCCGGCCTGGCGGTAGACGTCGGCCGCGCAGTCCTTGCCCGCCTGCGGTGACACGCAGTCCTTGCCGGCGAACAGGGTGGGCTCGCTGCGCATGGCGCCGCCGTGCATCCAGGCGGGCGGGCGGGGCGCGCGGGCGGCTCCGGCGCGGTCGGTGAGGACCATCGCGCAGGCGCCGTCGGAGGAGGGGCAGGTCTCGGAGTAGCGGATCGGGTCCCAGAGCATGGGCGAGGCCTGGACCTTCTCCAGCGTGATGTCGTGTTCGTGCAGGTGGGCGTAGGGGTTCTTGAGGGCGTTGCGCCGGTTCTTGTAGGCGACGAGGGAGCCGACCGTGTCGGGGGCGCCGCTGCGCCGCATGTACGCGCGCACGTGCGGGGCGAAGAAGCCGCCCGCCCCGGCCAGCAGGGGCTGCTGGAAGGGGATGGGCAGGGACAGCCCCCACATGGCGTTGGACTCGGACTGTTTTTCGAAGGCCAACGTCAGCACCGTGCCGTGGACGCGGGCGGCGACCAGGCTCGCGGCGACCAGTGCGGTGGAGCCGCCGACGGAGCCCGCGGTGTGCACGCGCAGCATCGGCTTGCCCACCGCGCCCAGGGCGTCGGCGAGGTAGAGCTCGGGCATCATCACGCCCTCGAAGAAGTCGGGCGCCTTGCCGATGACCACGGCGTCGATGTCCGCCCAGTCCAACTCGGCGTCGTCCAGGGCCCGTCGGGCGGCCTCCCGGACGAGCCCGGCGATCGACACGTCCCGGCGCGCCGCCACGTGCTTGGTCTGGCCGACGCCTACGACGGCCACGGGCTCCTTGCTCATCGGGGATCCCCTTCGAGTACGGCGACCAGGTTCTGTTGCAGACAGGGGCCGGACGTGGCGTGGGCGAGCGCCCGGTCGGACTCGCCGCGGTGGATGCGGGCGGCGGCCTCACCGAGGCGGACGAGGCCGGCGGCCATGACCGGGTTGGCCGCGAGGGCTCCGCCGGAGGGGTTGACGCGCACGCTGTCGTCCAGGCCGAGCGCCTTGCGCAGGACGACCTCCTGCGAACTGAAGGGCGCGTGCAACTCGGCGGTGTCGACGGGCCGTTCGAAGACGCCGGCCTTCTCGGCGGCGAGGCGGGCGGAGGGCGAGTCGGTCAGGTCGCGGACGCCGAGCGCGTGGGCCTCGATGCGGTGGTCGATGCCACGGATCCAGGCGGGGCGCGCGCACAGCTCCCGGGCCCGTTCCCCGGCCGCGAGGATCACGGCGGCGGCGCCGTCTCCGACGGGCGGGCAGTCGCCGCGGCGCAAGGGGCGTACGACGTAGTCCCCCTGACCCTCGCTGTCGGCGCCCCGGCTGCGGGCTCCGACCGCGGCCAGTGCGGGCTCGTCGGTCTCGCCCGCGTCGATGAGGGCCTGGGCCTGGAGGGCGGCGAGCGAGACGGAGTCGGGCCACAGGGGTGCCACGTAGTACGGGTCGAGCTGGCGGGTGAGGACGTCCCGGAGCGGGCCGGGCGTCGACTTGCCGTAGGAGTACACCAGGGCGGTGTCGGCGTCGCCGGTGCGCAGCTTGACCCATGCCTCGTACAGCGCCCAGGCGCCGTCCATCTCGACGTGCGACTCGGAGATCGGCGGCCAGGCGCCCACGCCGTCCAGGGCGAGGGTGAAGGAGAAGGCGCGGCCGGCGAGGTAGTCGCTGGAGCCGGAGCAGGTGAAGTCGATGTCGGCGGTCTTCAGGCCGGTCCGGTCCAGCACCTGGTGCAGGACCGGCATCAGCATCTCCACCTCGGAGAGCTCGGTCATGCTCCGCCGGTGGTCGGTCTGCGCGAAGGCGACGACCGCGATCTCACGCGTCACAGCAACTCCTTGTAGGTGTCGTAGTCCGCGTCGGGCTCGTCGGTCGGCCGGTAGTGGTCGGGATAGCGGGAGTCGTCTGCCCAGACCGCCTCGACGCGCAGGCCCATGCGCACCTGGTCGTAGGGGATGCCGCCGATGCGTCCGTGCAGGGCCAGGTCGGCGCCGTCGAGGGCGATGTGGGCGTAGACGTAGGGGACCTCGATGTCGAGGTTCTTCGCCTTGATGTTGACGATGCAGAAGGTGGTGACCGTGCCGCGGGGACCCACTTCCACCTGTTCCGATGTGGCCAGGCCACAGGTGGGACAGGCGCCCCTGGGCGGGACGTACACCTTGCGGCAGGACGGGCAGCGCTCGCCGACAAGTTTCCGGTCGGTGAGGGCGGTGATGAAGGCGGTCTGGGCGCGGCCGGGCGAGTAGGTGTAGTCGAGCCGGGCGGCGGCGACGATGCCGGTGACCGGGTCCTCGAACTCGCCCGCGTGGACGGTGACCTGGGAGTCGTCCCCGTCGTCGGCGGCATACGGCTCGAAGCAGGCGATGTCCGTGATGGCGCCGGAGCGTTCGGCGGCCCAGCGGACGCGGACCCGCATGCCGGAGTGGACGGCGTCGGGGCCGGGGGCGTCGAGGGCGTGCAGCAGGGCGGTGTCGGCGCCGTCGAGGCGGACCAGGACCCAGGCGAAGGGGGTGTCCAGCGGCTGGCCGCGGCGCGGGGCGGGGTTCCATGCCCAGGTGGTGACGGTGCCGGTGGAGCCGACGTGCACGAGGTCGCGGATCTCCTCGGCGGTGACGGGGTCGTACTCGACGGGCGGGACGAGGGTGCGGCCGTCGGCGGTGCGCACGCCAAGGACGACGCGCTCGCGCAGGCCGGTGAGGAAGGCGCTCTGGACCGGGCCGAGGGAGCGGGTGAAGGGGAATTCGACGACCAGGGGTGCGGTGAGGACTTCGGGCACGGTGACTCCTCGCTAGGCGCGCTTGTAGTCGGGCGGTCGTTTCTCCGCGAAGGCGCGGGCGCCCTCCTTGGCGTCGGCGGTGTCGAAGATGGGCCAGCCCCGCTTCAGTTCGGAGGCGAGTCCGTCGGCCTCGGTCATCTCGGCGGTCTCGTACACGGAGGCCTTCACGGCCTCGACGGCCAGCGGACCGCAGGCGTTGATCTGTTCGGCGATCCGCAGGGCCTTGTCCAGTGCCGTGCCGTCGGGGACGACGTGGCCGATCAGGCCGATGTCGGCGGCCTCGCGAGCGCTGTACGGGCGGCCGGTGAGCAGCATCTCCAGGGCGTGGGTGCGCGGGATCTGGCGTTGCAGCCGGACCGTGGAGCCGCCGATCGGGAACAGGCCCCGCCTGACCTCGAACAGGCCGAAGGTCGCGGACTCGCCGGCTACGCGGATGTCGGTGCCCTGGAGGATCTCGGTGCCGCCGGCCACGCAGTACCCCTCGACGGCGGCGACGACCGGCTTGCGGGGGCGGTGGTGGCGCAGCATCGCCTTCCAGTGCAGGTCCGGGTCGGCCTTGAGACGGTCCCGGTGGTGCTCGCCCTCCATGCCCTTCCCGGCGAGGGCCTTGAGATCCATGCCCGCGCAGAACGCGCCGCCCGCGCCGGTGAGCACGATCGAGCGGATCTCGTCGTCGGCGTCGGCCGCGAGCCAGCCGTCGTACAGGCCGACCAGCATGGACAACGAGAGCGCGTTCCTGGCGTCGGGCCTGTTGAGCGTGAGCACCAGGGTGGCGCCCCGACGCTCCACGGTGAGGTGTTCCGTCCCAGCCATGGGCCATCTCCCCTCTGACAGAACGAGAACAGGTTGCAGGAGGGGCCGGGGCACTTCAAGAGTTTTCTGACACCCAGTCAGATTTCTTCCGCGCGGACCCTTCACAGTTACGGCGCCCTTTGCTCTGATGACCGGCGAACCGACCGGAAAGCCAGGCCCGTTCGAGGTCAGGAGGAGCGGTGGAGTACAACCTTGCCGACCTGTTCGAGTCGGTCGTCGACGTGGTCCCGGACCGCGAGGCACTCGTGTACATCGACATCCCCGGTACGGGAGCGGAACGCCGGCTGTCGTACGCGGAGCTGGACGCGGCGGCCAACCGTGTCGGTCACCATCTGCTGGACAGCGGGGTACGTCCCGGCGAGCATGTCGGGCTGCATCTCTACAACGGCGTCGAGTACCTCCAGACAGTGCTGGGCTGCCTGAAGGCGCGGATCGTGCCGGTGAACGTCAACTACCGATACGTAGAGGACGAGTTGGTCTACCTCTACCGGGACGCCGATCTGGTGGGCCTGGTGTTCGACGCGGAGTTCACGGACCGGGTGACCGCCGCCCTGCCCCGGGCCGAGGCGCTCAGGCATCTGGTGCGGGTCGGCACCCCGGCGCCCGGGGCGGCCGAGGTGGACGCGGTGGCGTTCACGGAGGCGGAGGCGGCCGGGTCCCCGGAGCGCGCCTTCCCGGCGCGGTCGGGCGACGACCAGTTCATCATCTACACCGGTGGCACCACGGGCATGCCCAAGGGGGTCATGTGGCGCCAGGAGGACCTGTTCTTCTCGGGGCTCGGCGGGGGCGCGCCGACCGGGGAGCCGGTGAAGTCGCCCGAGGAGCTGGCCGAGCGGGTCGCGGCCGGCGGTGACGGGATCACCTTCCTGCCCGCTCCCCCGCTGATGCACGGCACGTCCACGCTCACGGCGTTCATCGGGTTCAACTTCGGCCAACGGGTCGTGCTGCACCGCCGGTTCGTGCCCGAGGAGGTGCTGCGGACCGTCGAGAAGGAGAAGGTCACCAGCATGTCCCTGGTCGGCGACGCGATGCTGCGGCCGCTGATCGACGCGCTCGAAGGGCCGATGAAGGGCACCGACATGTCGTCGATGTTCAGCGTGTCCTCGTCGGGGGCGATCATGTCGGACACGGTGCGCCGGCAGTTCCAGGCCCTCGTCCCCAACGTCATGCTGCTCAACAACTTCGGCTCCTCCGAGTCCGGCTTCAACGGCACGGCGACGGAGGACTCCGGGCCCGAGCGCGGCTTCCGCATCCGGGTCAACTCCCGTACCCAGGTGGTCGATCCGGCCACCTACGAACCGGTCGCCGTCGGCGAGGTGGGCCGGATCGCGCAGTGCGGCCATGTCCCGCTCGGCTACTACAACGACCCGCACAAGACCGCCGAGACCTTCTTCGAGAAGGACGGCGAGCGGTGGGTGCTGCTCGGCGACATGGCGACCGTCGACGAGGACGGCGTGGTCACCGTCCTCGGCCGGGGCTCGCAGTGCATCAACACGGGCGGCGAGAAGGTGTACCCGGAGGAGGTCGAGCAGGCCCTCAAGTCCCATCCGGACGTCTACGACGCGCTGGTCGCCGGCGTGCCGGACGCGAAGTGGGGCCACCACGTGGCGGCCGTGGTGCAGGTGCGCGGCGGCGCGGCGCGGCCCTCGCTGGAGGACATCCAGACCCACTGCCGGACCCGTCTGGCCGGGTACAAGATCCCTCGCCAGCTGGTGATCGCGGACGAGCTCAGGCGGTCGCCGAGCGGCAAGGCGGACTACCGGTGGGCGCGGCAGGTGGCGGCCGCCGCGGACGGGTGAATTCCGGGGCCGTCCGGTTGAACCGAAGCTGACGTGCGGACGTACTGGTGGTGGCAGGCTGGGCCTTCGGGCCCCGTTTGCCATGCCATCGCACGACCGCACGGAAGGACCACCGGGTGTCGCTCTTCACTCGCTCTCGCCAACTGCCCGACGCCGAGAGCGGGGCGGTCCCGGACGGCGACCACTCCGACGAGACCTCTGCGGCGGACGGGACGAGAGAGGGCGACGCGGCGGCGGAGACGGTGGCGGGCGAGGACGAGGTCGCGGGCACGGGCGGCGAGACGGAGGGGACGGGGGACGAGGCGGAGGGTGCCTCTGACCGGGGCGGCACGGCAGAGCGGGAGGCCGCCACCGAGCCGGAAGCCGCCGCGGACCCGGACGGCACGGCACACGCCGACGGCACCGCAGAGCCGGAAACCCCCGCAGACCCGGACGGCACGGCACACGCCCACGGCACCGCAGAGCCGGAGGCCGCCGCCGTCGAGGCGACCGAGGAGACCCCCGACTCCCCCGCCCCCGGCTGGTTCGGCTGGCGGCGGCGTTTCCCCCGTACCGCGCGTGGCGTGGCCGTGGGGTCGAGTGTGCTGGCCGGCGCGGTGGTCCTCGGTGTGCTCCTCGTGCCGAACCGCCTCGAACGGGTCAACGTCGAGGCGTTCCTCCGGCTCCCGGTCGAGGCGATCCTGCTCGCGGTCGTGCTGCTCGCCCTGCCGCCGAGGCCGCGCAGGGTCGCGGCGGTCGCGGCGGGGGTGTTCCTCGGGCTGTTCGCCACGCTCAAGTTCCTCGACATGGGCTTCTACCAGTTCCTGGCACGCCCCTTCGACCTCGTCTTCGACTGGATCCTGCTGAACGACGCGACGGACTTCCTCCGGGAGTCCTTCGGCCGCACGGGCCAGGTGCTCGCGGTGGTCGGTGTGATCGTCCTGTTCGCGGCCGTCCTCGCGCTGAGCACGCTCGCGGTGGTGCGGCTGACGAACGTCATGGCCCGGCATCGTCCGGCCGCCGTCCGCACCACCCTGGTCCTCGGCACCGCGTGGATCACCTGCTTCACGCTGGGCGCGCAGGTCGGCGGGGTCACGATCGCCACCAAGGGCAACTCCGAGTTCCTCGCCAACCGTGTGCAGAACGTCTACAACGGCCTGGGCGACGCCAAGGTCTTCGAGAAGGAGGCCGGTGCCGACGCCTTCGCCGACACTCCGCCCGACCAGCTGCTGACCGGGCTGCGCGGCAAGGACGTCCTGTTCACCTTCATCGAGAGCTACGGCCGTGTCGCCCTCGACGACCCGGAGATGGCGCCGGAGATGGACGCGGCCCTGAAGGAGGGCACGAGCAGTCTCAAGGCGGCCGGTTTCCAGTCGCGCAGCGGCTGGCTGCGGTCGCCCGTGGCGGGCGCGGGCAGCTGGCTCGCCCACTCCACGTTCCTGTCCGGACTGTGGGTCAAGAACCAGCAGCGCTACCGGAGTCTGACCACCGGGGACCGTGCGACCCTCACCAGCTACTTCCAGAAGACCGGCGCCTGGCGCACGGTCGGCATCGTCCCGGGGGTGCGCAAGACCTGGCCGGAGGGCAAGTACTTCGGCCTCGACAACATCTACGACTCCGAGCACCTCGGCTACCACGGTCCGTACTTCAGCTGGACGCCCGTGCCCGACCAGTTCAGCATGGAGGCCTTCCAGCGTCTGGAGCACGGCAAGAAGGACCGGGACCCGATCATGGCGGAGATCATCCTGGCCTCCAGCCACAGTCCCTGGTCCCCCGTCGCCCACATGATCGACTGGGACGACCTCGGCGACGGCTCGGTCTTCCATCGGATCAAGAAGGAGGGCACGAATCCCACGGAGGTCTGGAAGGACCCGAAGCGGGTGCGCACCGAGTACCGGAAGGCCGTCGAGTACTCCCTGCACAGCGTGATCGAGTGGCTCCAGCGCTACGGCGACGACAACACGGTCCTCGTCTTCCTCGGCGACCACCAGCCCGTGCCCACCGTCACCCGGAACAGCCCGAACAAGGACGTCCCGATCACGATCGTCGCCCGCGACCAGAAGGTCCTGGACCGGATCTCCGGCTGGGGCTGGACGGACGGCCTCCGACCGGCCGACAACGCGCCGACCTGGGGCATGGACCAGTTCCGCGACCGCTTCATGACGGCATACGCGAAGTGACGTCGCCGTACTCCGGGAAGTCCGGGACACCGTCCTCCGGGAAGGCACCCAGGAAGTCCTCCACGACGGCCAGGAACTCCTCCGGCCTGGCCTCGTGCACCAGATGACCGCCTCCGACGGTCACCAGCCGCGCGTCGGGGATCGCCTCGGCGAGCTCCGCCAGTTGCTCCTGCGGGATCGGGCTGGTGGGGCCGCCGCCGATCAGCAGCGTCGGCATGGTGATCCGCCCCATGTGGTCCCACCACACGGGGTCGGGGGCGTTCCGCTGCCGGTCCGTCGCGAGCACCATGGCCCAGTCGAACGGCAGCTCCCCGTCGGGCCGTTCGGCGGGCGGCCGGGGCGGGTCGAGCGGAAACGGCGCCGGCACGTCCTCCAGGACCAGACGGCGAACACGATCGGGCGCGCACTGTGCCACCAGGTAGGCGACGGCACCACCCAGCGAGTGCCCCACCACGTCGACGCGTCCGACACCGAGGACGTCCAGGAAGCCGAGGACGTCGTCCCGCATCACCTCCTGCCCGTAGACCTCCGGACCGGCTCCCGGTTCGGTGCCCGGCCAGTCACTGCGGCCGTGCCCGCGCAGATCGACGGCGTACACGCGACGCGGACGCTCCCCTGAGGCGACCTTTGCGGCGATCTCCGCCCAGTCCGTGCCATCGGCGCCCCTGCAGTGCAGCAGAAGCACCGGGGGCGCGCCCTCGGGCCCCCAGACGCGATACGCGAGGGTGATGCCGTTGGCCTTGACGGTGCGCGGTTCGCTGTCCATGCCGGTCAAGCTAGCGGGAGGGATGTCACGCCCGGCCGGTGCTCTGCCGAGGGCAGAACGGCGCCCTGTCTCACGGCTTCTCTCAGGTTCGCCACCGGGGGAAGCTGTACCGCGACACGGTGAGAAGGTGCTGTTCCACCTTTCGTTTGCGGTTGCTAGGGAGAGTGTCCCCATGGCGGATGGGACGGACCTGCTGGACTCGGGGGAACGCCTGGGCGCGGAGGCGTTGCGGGGGTTGCAGTTGGAGCGGCTGCGGGCCTCGCTGCGGCACGCGTACGAGAACGTGCCCTTCTATCGGGAGTCCTTCGACAAGGCCGGTGTCGGTCCGGACGACTGTCGGTCACTGGACGATCTGGCCCGTTTCCCGTTCACCACCAAGGCGGACCTCCGGGAGAACTACCCGTACGGGATGTTCGCCGTGCCCCAGGAGCGGATCCGGCGGCTGCACGCTTCCAGCGGCACCACGGGGCGCCCGACGGTGGTCGGCTACACCGAGGGCGACCTGTCCCTGTGGGCCGACCTGGTGGCCCGGTCGCTGCGTGCGGCGGGTGGGCGCCCCGGGGACAAGGTCCATGTGGCGTACGGCTACGGGCTGTTCACCGGAGGTCTCGGCGCGCACTACGGGGCCGAGCGGCTCGGTTGTACGGTCATCCCGGCGTCGGGCGGGATGACGGCCCGCCAGGTCCAGTTGATCCAGGACCTCGGGCCCGAGGTCATCATGGTGACGCCGTCGTACATGCTGACGATCCTCGACGAGTTCGAGCGGCAGGGAGTGGACCCGCGGGGCACGTCCCTGCGGGTGGGTGTCTTCGGGGCCGAGCCGTGGACGGAGGAGATGCGGCGTGAGATCGAGGAGCGGTTCGCGATCGACGCCGTGGACATATACGGGCTGTCGGAGGTGATCGGCCCGGGCGTGGCGCAGGAGTGCGTGGAGACCAAGGACGGGCTGCACATCTGGGAGGACCACTTCTACCCGGAGGTCGTCGACCCGTTCACCGGTGAGGTGCTGCCGGACGGTGAGCGGGGCGAGTTGGTCTTCACCTCGCTCACCAAGGAGGCCATGCCGGTCGTCCGCTACCGGACACGGGACCTGACGCGGCTGCTGCCGGGGACGGCGCGGGTCTTCCGGCGGATGGAGAAGGTGACCGGCCGCAGTGACGACATGGTGATCCTGCGCGGGGTGAACCTCTTCCCCACCCAGGTCGAGGAGATCGTCCTGCGCACCCCCGGCGTCGCGCCGCACTTCCAGCTCCGCCTCACCCGCGAGGGCCGCCTCGACGCCCTCACCGTGCGCGCGGAAGCCCGCCCCGACGCGACACCCGAGGACCGGGAGACGGCGGCTCGGGCCATCACCATGGCGGTGAAGGACGGCATCGGGGTGTCGGTCGCCGTCGAGATCGTCGATCCGGAGACGCTGGAGCGGTCGGTGGGCAAGATCCGGCGGATCGAGGACCTGCGCCCGCGTTAGCGGGCCACCTACGGGGCGGCCTCGCGGAAGAGGGCCAGGAGGGCGTGCGCCTGTGGGGCGCCCGCGTCGAAGAACTGCGTGGCCGGTGCGGGTGGCACGGCGGTTCCCTGCATGCGGACTTCATGGCAGCTGAAGCAGAACGCCGCCTCGAACAGCGCCAGGTCGAGAGTGTCCGCGTAGGCGCGGACACTCCAGCCCGGCGAGAAGCCGCAGCGGTGCTGCTCGCCGGCGGGCAGGCTCCCGATCAAGGCCAGGGCGTCGGCGGCCTCGCTCCCGACCCAGTGGGCACCCGCCCTGCCGGGATACGGGGCGCCCCGCTGTGCGGGGAGTTCGGAGATCCTTACGACCTCCAGCAACACAGCGGTGGCTACGGCTTCGGCGGGGAGCTGCATGTGCGCAGTCTGCCCCGGCCGCCCCTGACCGGTCACACCATACGAATCAGTGCCCCGCGCAGTACGAGCCCCGCTCCCCCTCAGGCGAACCGGTCCCTCAGCTCCCGCTTGAGGATCTTCCCGCTCGCGTTGCGCGGCAGCTCGTCCACGAACACCACCCGCTTCGGTGCCTTGAAGTGGGCGAGGTGCTCGCGGGCGTGGGTGAGGAGTTCGGCTTCGCTCACCTCGCCGCGGGGGACGACGACCGCGGTGACGGCCTCGATCCAGCGTTCGTCGGGGAGGCCGATCACGGCGACCTCGGCGACGGCCTCGTGGGTGTAGAGGACGTCCTCGACCTGGCGTGAAGCGACCAGGACACCACCGGAGTTGATGACGTCCTTGACCCGGTCGACGATGGTGAAGTAGCCGTGGGCGTCGCGCACGGCGAGGTCGCCGGAGTGGAACCAGCCGTCGCGGAAGGCCTCGGCGGTCTCCTCGGGCTTGTCCCAGTAGCCCTCGCACAGCTGCGGGGAGCGGTAGACGATCTCGCCGGGTGTGCCGTCGGGCACGTCCTTGCCGTCCTCGTCGACCACGCGGGCGTCCACGAACAGGACGGGCCGGCCGCAGGAGTCCATCCGGCCCTTGTGCTCGTCGGGGGCCAGGACGGTGGCGAGGGGGCCGATCTCGCTCTGACCGAAGCAGTTGTAGAAGGCGAGTTTCGGCAGACGTGCGCGCAGGCGCTCCAGGACGGGCACCGGCATGATCGACGCGCCGTAGTACGCCTTGCGCAGGCCGCCGAGGTCACGGGTGGCGAAGTCGGGGCGGTTGGCCAGGGCGATCCACACCGTCGGCGGGGCGAACAGGCTGTCCGCGCGGCCGGCCTCGATCAGGTCGAAGAGGCGGTCGCCGTCCGGTGCGTCGAGGATGACGTTGGTCGCTCCGACCGCGAGGTAGGGCAGCAGGAACACGTGCATCTGCGCCGAGTGGTACAGCGGCAGCGAGTGCACCGGGCGGTCGCCCGCGCTCAGGTCGAGGGCGGTGATGGCGCTCAGGTACTCGTGCACCAGGGCGCGGTGGGTCATCATCGCGCCCTTGGGCAGGGCCGTCGTACCGGAGGTGTACAGCAGCTGGACGAGGTCCTCGGCGCGTGCTTCCGGGCCGTCGTGGGCGGGCGCGGCGGCCAGCCGGGCGAGCAGCGAGTCGTCCGCGTCGCGCAGGGGCAGCGTACGGATTCCGTCCGGGAGCCGGCCGCCGAGGGCCGGGTCGGCGAGGACCAGGGTGCTGCCGGACTGGGTGAGGATGTACGCGAGGTCGTCACCGGTCAGGTTCTGGTTGACCGGCACGTGCACCAGGCCCGCGCGGGCGCAGGCGAGGAAGCCGATCAGATAGGCGTCGGAGTTGTGGCCGTAGGCGCCGACCCGGGCGCCGGGTGCGAGGCCCTGGTCCAGGAGGACACTCGCCGCGCGGGAGACGGCCGCGTCGAGTTCCTCGTACGTCCACGATCGGTCGCCGTACTCCACCGCGACGCGCGCGGGAGTGCGTCGGGCGGTGCGTCGCAGCACCCCGTCAACCGTACTGCCGTGTCCAGGCGTCATACGGGACAACCTACCGGTTGGTACGCTCAACCGCTCCTTCCCTCAATGACGTTGGGAGGCACGATGCGCACCCGCCTGAGACGCGCCGTGGTCACGGCCGTCGCCCTGTTCACCGCCGGCACGGCACTGCCGGCATCCGCAGCACAGAGCGCACAGAGCCCGCAGAGCTCACGTCAGGACCATCCGTCCCACGGTCGGCTGTCCGCCACCATCCGCTACACGGAGTACGGCATTCCGCACATCGTCGCGAAGGACTACGCGAGCCTCGGTTTCGGTACGGGCTGGGCGCAGGCCGCCGACCAGGTGTGCACGCTCGCCGACGGTTTCGTGACCGTGCGCGGCGAGCGTTCGCGGTTCTTCGGGCCGGACGCGCAGGCCGACTCGCTGTCCTCCGCCGCCAAGAACCTCTCCAGCGACCAGTACTTCGGCGGGGTGCGGGCGGCCGGCACCGTGGAGAGGCTGCTCGCCGAACCGGCGCCGCGCGGTCCGAGCCGGCAGTCGAAGGATGTGATGCGGGGCTTCGCGGCGGGCTACAACGCCTGGCTGAGGCAGAACCGCATCACCGACCCCGCGTGCCGGGGCGCCGCCTGGGTGCGCCCGGTGACCGCCCTCGACGTGGCCGCGCGGGGCTTCGCCCTGGCCGTGCTCGGCGGTCAGGGCCGGGCGGTGGACGGGATCACGGCGGCGCGGCCACCGGGCACCGCCGCGGCCGCCCCGGTGCGGCCGGACGCCCGGGACACCGCCCGGGCCGCCCGTGAGCTCTTCGCCTCCGACTCCGCCGGCATGGGGTCCAACGCGGTCGCCTTCCGGGGCACCACGACGGCGAACGGCCGCGGTCTGCTGCTGGGCAATCCGCACTACCCCTGGCAGGGCGGGCGCCGCTTCTGGCAGGCGCAGCAGACCATCCCCGGCGAACTGAACGTCTCCGGCGCCGCGCTGCTCGGCACTCCCACCGTGTCCATAGGGCACACCGCACATGTGGCCTGGAGCCATACCGTCGCGACCGGTGTCCCCCTCAACCTCCACCAGCTCACGCTGGACCCGTCCGACCCGACCGTCCACCTCGTCGACGGCCGACCGGAGCGGATGACGCGCCGCTCCGTCACCGTCGCCGTGCAGGACGGCCCGCCCGTGACACGCACCCAGTGGTGGACGCGCTACGGCCCCGTGGTCACCTCGCTCGGCGCCTCGCTGCCGCTGCCCTGGACGCGTACGACGGCGTACGCGCTGAACGACCCCAACGCGGCCAACCTGCGCGCCTCCGACACCGCGCTCGGCTTCGCCAGGGCCCGCACCACGGCCGACGTCCTCGGCTCGCTGCGGCGCACCCAGGGCATCCCGTGGGTGAACACGGTCGCCGCGGACTCGGGCGGCCACACCCTGTTCACGCAGTCGCAGGTGCTCCCCCGGATCACCGACGACCTGGCCCGGCGCTGCTCCACTCCCCTGGGCCAGGTCACCTATCCCGCCTCGGGGGTGGCGGTCCTCGACGGCTCTCGGGGTGACTGCACGCTCGGCAGCGACCCGGACGCCGTGCAGCCGGGGGTCTTCGGCCCGGCGAGGATGCCGACCCTCGTCGACGCCCCGTACGCGGAGAACTCCAACGACAGCGCCTGGCTGGCCAACGCGGACCGGCCGCTGACCGGCTACGAGCGGGTCTTCGGCACCGTCGGCACCCAGCGCACGCTGCGCACGCGCGGCGCCATCGAGGACGTGGCCGCGATGGCGCGGAAGGGCGGCCTGACCGTACGGGATCTCCAGGCGCAGCAGTTCGCCAACCGGGCGCCGGCCGGTGACCTGGCGGCGGCGGACGCGGCGAAGGCATGCGCCGCGCTTCCCGGTGGGAGAGCAACGGGCAGCGACGGAACGGTCGTCGATGTCGCCGGGGCCTGCGAGGTGCTCGCGGGCTGGGACCGTTCCATGGACACCGGCAGCAGGGGCGCGCTGCTCTTCGACCGGCTGTGGCGCAGGATTCCGGCGTCCCAGCTGTGGAAGGTGCCGTTCTCGGCGGCCGATCCGGTGCGCACCCCGAACACGCTCAACACCGACACGCCCGCCTTCACCACGGCCCTGGCGGACACGGTCGCCGAACTGCGGGCGGCGGGCATCCCGCTCGGCTCCCGGCTCGGCGAGCACCAGTTCGTCGTACGGAACGGGCAGCGCCTTCCCGTCTCCGGAGGCACGGAGTCGCTGGGCGTGTGGAACAAGATCGAGCCCGTGTGGGATCCGGCGGGCGGCGGCTACACGGAGGTGACGACCGGGTCCAGCTACCTCCAGGCGGTGGGCTGGGACGGCGGCCGGTGCCCGGTGGCCCGCACGCTGCTGGCGTACTCCCAGTCCTCGAACCCGAACTCGCCGCACTTCAGCGATCAGACGCGGCTGTTCTCGGGTGAGAGATGGGTGACCTCGCGGTTCTGCGAGAAGGACATCCTGTCCTCGCCCGCGCTGAGGATCGTCCGGGTGCGCGAGCGGTGAGTGTGTGGTCCCGCCCCATGGGGCGGGACCATATTCCGCGGCCCGTCACACCGGTCGGGTGCGGCCCTCCCAGTACGGGTCCCGCAGCCGTCGCTTGTAGAGCTTGCCGTTGGGGTCGCGGGGCATGTCGGCGATGAAGTCGACGCTGCGGGGCCGCTTGTAGCCGGCGAGGCGCTCGGCGCAGTGGCCGAGGATCTCGGCAGCGAGGTCGGGGCCGGGTTCGTGGCCGGGGGCCGGTTCGACGACCGCCTTGACCTCCTCGCCCCAGTCGTCGTGCGGGATGCCGAAGACGGCGGCGTCGGCGACGGCGGGATGGGAGAGCAGGACCGACTCGATCTCGGCCGGGTAGATGTTGACCCCGCCCGAGATGATCATGTCGATCTTGCGGTCGCGGAGGAAGAGATAGCCGTCCTCGTCCAGGACACCGAGGTCGCCGACGGTGAAGAAGTCGCCGATGCGGTTCCTCCGGGTCTTGGTCTCGTCCTTGTGGTACGAGAAGCCGCCGGTGTTCATCTTGAGGTAGACGGTGCCGAGTTCGCCGGGCGGGAGCCGGTTGCCGTCGTCGTCGAAGACCGCGATCTCGCTGATGGGCCAGGCCTTGCCGACCGTGCCGGGCTTCTTCAGCCAGTCCTCGGCGGTCGCGAAGGCGCCGCCGCCCTCACTGGCCGCGTAGTACTCCTCCACGCAGGGGCCCCACCAGTCGAGCATCGCCCGCTTCACGTGCTCGGGGCAGGGTGCGGCGCCGTGGATCGCGTGCCGCATGGAGGAGACGTCGTAGCGGGCCCTGACCTCCTCCGGCAGGGCCAGCAGACGGTGGAACTGGGTCGGGACCATGTGTGTGTGGGTGCACTTCTCCCGGTCGATCAGCCGGAGCATCTCCTCCGGTGTCCACTTGTCCATCAGGACGAGACGGTGGCCGATGTGCAGGGACGCGCCCGCGAACTGGAGGACGGCGGTGTGGTAGAGCGGCGAGCAGACGAGGTGGACGTTGTCGTCGAACGGCAGGATGCCGAAGATGCCGAGGAATCCGCCGAGGTAGGCCTCCTCGGGCGCCTTGCCGGGCAGCGGGCGCCGGATGCCGCGCGGGCGGCCGGTGGTGCCCGAGGTGTAGTTCATGACCCAGCCGAGCGTGCGGTCGGAGGGCGCCGACTCCGGTTGTCCGTCGAGGAGTTCGGCGTACGGCCGGAAGCCCTCGACCGTGCCGACCGCGTACCGGTGGGTGGCCGGCAGGCCCGCCTCGTCGGCGGCGTGGCGGGCGGGGCCGGCGAAGCGCTCGTGGGCGAGGAGCACCTTGGATCCGGAGTCGGCGACGATCCAGGCGATCTCGGGGCCGACGAAGTGGTGGTTGACCGGGACGAGATAGAAGCCGGCCTGGCTGGCGGCGAGGTAGGCGGTCAGCATCTCGACGCCGTTGGGCAGGACGACCGCGAAGGCGTCGCCGCGTCGTAGTCCGGCCGCGCGCAGGCCGTGGACGAGGCGGTTGGTGGCGGCGTGCAGACGGCCGGCGGTCCACTGCTCGCCGTCCGGCGCGGTCAGCACCGTGCGGCCGGGGTCGGCCATGGCCTGGGCCCAGAAACCCGCGGGAGGTGTGCCCGTGCCCGTGCCCGTACTCGTGTTCGTACTCGTCACTGGGCGCTCCTTCCGGCGATGCGGTTGATGCGGTCGACCGCCCGCTCGAAGCCGCGGGTGAGGTCGTCGAAGACGGCCTGGACGCTGCGTTCGCTCGTCATGCGGCCGACGATCTGGCCGACGGGCGTGCCCAGCAGGGGTTCGACCTCGTACTTCTGGATGCGGGAGACGGCCTCGGCGACGAGCAGGCCCTGGAGGGGCATGGGGAGGGTGCCGGGTCCGTCCGGGTCGTCCCAGGCGTCGGTCCACTCGGTGCGCAGTTGGCGGGCCGGTTTTCCGGTGAGGGAGCGGGAGCGGACGGTGTCGCCGGAGCCGGCGTCGAGGAGCTTCCGGATGAGTTTCGGCGAGGGGAGTTCGGCTTCGGTGGTGGTCAGCCACAGGGAGCCCAGCCACACGCCCTGGGCGCCGAGCGCCAGCGCGGCCGCCACCTGTTGCCCGCTGCCGATGCCCCCGGCGGCCAGGACGGGCAGGGGGTCGACGGCGTCGACGACCTCGGGGGTCAGCACCATGGAGGCGATCTCGCCGGTGTGCCCGCCGGCCTCGTAGCCCTGGGCGACCACGATGTCGATGCCCGCCTCCTGGTGCTTGCGGGCGTGCCGGGCGCTGCCCGCGAGCGCGGCGACGAGGACGTCCTGGTCGTGGGCGCGGGCCACCACGTCGGCGGGCGGGGAGCCGAGCGCGTTGGCGAGCAGCTTGATCGGGTAGTCGAAGGCGACGTCGAGCTGGTTGCGGGCGACCTGCTCCATCCATCCGGTGATGCGCCAGCCGGAGGCCTCGCCCTCGGCGAGTTCGGGCACGCCGTGCTTGGCGAGGGTGTCCTGGACGAACTGCCGGTGCCCCTCCGGGATCATCGCCTCGATGTCGGCCTCGGTCAGGGTCCGGTTTCCCGGGGCCTCGACCTTCTTCGCGGGCATGACGACGTCCAGGCCGTAGGGCATGCCCTCCACATGCGCCTCGATCCAGTCGAGGTCGCGTTTGAGGTCGTCGGGCGCGGTGTAGCGGACCGCGCCGAGCACACCGAAGCCGCCGGCCCGGCTGATGGCCGCGGCGACGGCGGGGAACGGCGTGAAGCCGAAGACGGCGTACTCGATTCCCAGTTTCCTGCTCAGCTCCGTCTGCATGGGCGCAGGATGCCGCAGCCCTCCGGCCGACGGAAGAGCTTTTCTGATACTCCGTCAGATTTCTGGACGCCCGCCCGCCCCGTTGACACACGGCACCACTGACACGAAAGTTTCATCGCACACAGTGATCCCGGAAAGATACTTTCAGCCCGTGGGGCGGGGAGGCCTTGATGAGTGCGGACACGGCGGACGGCGGCAGACTGACCCGGCGTCAACTGGGGCGCGGAACCCTCGCGTTGGGCGGTGCGCTGATCATCGCCCCGCTGTCGGCGGCGGCCTCGGCGACCGGTGGCGCCACCACCCTGCGCCACGGCTCACCCGAACGCGCCGGCCTCCTCCCGGCGTCGCTGCGCCAACTGGTCACCGACGCACAGGCGTTCCTCGGCCCCTCCCCCGCCCACCCCTGGTACGCGGGCGCCGTCCTGCTCGCCGGGCGCGGTGGCATCGTGGCCCTCCACGAGCCCATCGGCATGGCGGTGCGCTATCGGGCGTACGACGAGAAGACCGACACCGGTGTCGAGTTCCCGGCCGAGGAGCAGATCCCCATGGCCGAGGACACCGTCTTCGACCTCGCCTCGGTGTCGAAGCTGTTCACCTCGATCCTCGCCGTGCAGCAGATCGAGCGGGGCGCGCTGGAGCTGGAGGGACGGGTCGCCTCCTACCTGCCGGAGTTCGGCGGCGCGGGCAAACAGGACATCACCGTCCGCCACCTCCTCACCCACACCTCGGGATTCCGCGCCTGGATCCCGCTCTACACGGCACCGACGCACGAGGAGAAGCTGCGCCTCATCTGGAACGAGGCCCCCCTCAACCCACCCGGCTCGGCCTATCTGTACTCGGACCTCAACCTGATCTCGCTCCAGCTGGTACTGGAGAGGATTACGGGCCGCGGCCTGGACGCCCTCCTCCGCGACGAGATCACCGCACCCCTCGGCATGCGCCGCACCCGCTACAACCCGCCCGCCTCGTGGCGGCCCAAGGTCGCGGCCACCGAGGACGCCCGCAAGCCGTGGTCCGGCCTCGACCGCGGGCTGGTGTGGGGCGAGGTCCACGACGAGAACGCCTACAGCCTCGGCGGGATCGCGGGCCACGCGGGCGTGTTCTCCACCGCCTGGGACCTGGCCGTGCTCGGCCGGACGCTGCTCAACGGCGGCGTCTACGGCAGGGCACGCATCCTGCGGCCGGAGTCGGTGGAGCTGATGTTCACCGACTTCAACACCGCCTTCCCCGGCGACGAGCACGGCCTCGGCTTCGAGCTCTACCAGCACTGGTACATGGGCGCGATGGCCACCCCGCGCACCGCCGGGCACACCGGCTTCACCGGCACCTCGCTGGTCCTCGACCCGACGACCGACTCCTTCCTGATCGTCCTCGGCAACTCGGTGCACCCGGTGCGCAGTTGGCGCTCGGGGTCCGCTCCACGGGTCGCCACCGCCAATGCCCTGGCCCGCGCCGTTCCGGTCCGGCCACGGCACGGACGTACCGCCTGGTTCTCCGGGATGGCGACCTCCACCGCCGCCACGCTCGCGCTGCCCGCGCTCGACACGTCCGCGGGCGGTGCGCGCCTGCGCTGCGCGCTGTGGTGGGACACCGAACCCCGGGCGGACGTGCTGACCCTGGAGGCCACGACGGACGGCGGCACGACCTGGAGCCCCGTGCCGTTCACGACCACGCGCCTCGGCGACCGACCGCAGGACCATCCGGCGGGCACGGTCACCGGCTGGTCGGGCCGCGTCTGGCACCGGCTCACCGCCGACCTCCCGGCCGAACGACAGCTCACCGTGCGCTGGCGGTACACCACCGACCGGCTGTACGTCGGGCGGGGCGTCTACGTCGACGGGCCGCGCGTGGAGTCCACGTCCGGTGTCCTCTTCGACGAGGCGCGCCCGGCGGACGCCGCGCGGATCGAGGCGAAGGGCTGGTCACCGTCGGCGGACTGACGACTCAGCCGGGGACGTCCAGCCGCTGGGTGCCCACGACCGACAGCAGCCGCAGCGCCTCCTCGGACGGCGAACCCGGGACGGCGGTGTAGATCACGACCCGCTGGTCGCGGTCGGCGATGTCGAGGACGTCGCAGTTGACCGCGACGGGGCCGACCACGGGGTGGTCGAAGGTCTTGCAGAGCGTGGGGTGCGCGGTGACGTCGTGGGCGGCCCACAGCTCGGCGAACTCCTCGCTCCCGGCCTGGAGTTCGGCCACCAGGCCGGTCAGTTCGGGGTCGTCGGGGTAGCGGGCGGAGGCCGCGCGGAGCTGCTGGACCGAGGAGCGGGCGAACTCCTCCCCGTCCGACACGCCGTACAGGCGCCGGCCTTCCGGGTGCGGTCCGAGGAAGGCGCGCCGGACGAGGTTGCGGTCGCGGCGGGACAGGGCGGAGAAGTCCTCCATGAGTGCCGCGGCCAGATCGTTCCAGGCGATGACCTCGTGGGTCGCCGAGATGACGAACGCGGCGGCCTGCGGCAGCCGGTGCAGCAGGTCGACGATGCTCTGCCGCACCTCGCGCGAGGGGCCGGGAGGCGGGCCCGGCGGGGTGCCGGCGAGGTGGTGGAGGTGATCGCGTTCGGCGTCCGACAGCCGTAGCGCGCGGGCGAGCTGGGCGAGCACCTCGCGGGACGGGTGCGGGGCGCGGGCCTGCTCCAGGCGGGTGTAGTACTCGGTGGAGATGTACGCCAGCTGCGCCACCTCCTCGCGGCGCAGCCCCGGGGTGCGACGGCGTGGCCCGGCGGGCAGCCCGATGTCGGCGGGGGTGATGCGCTCGCGCCTGCTGCGCAGGAAGTCGGCCAGTTCTCGTCGGTCCACACCTCCAGTGTGCGGGCGGGCCGGTGTGCCCAGCCAGGTACCGCCGGTGCCTGGATGAGCCCCGGCGCCGGGCGCAGGCTCGACGGCATGACCAACGCAACCACCCCCGCTCTGCTCGTCGACAAGGTCGCCTTCGTCACGGGCGCCGGACGCGGCATCGGCGCGGCGGCCGCCCGGCTGTTCGCCCGCGAAGGCGCTCGTGTGCTCCTGGCGGCCCGCACCGAGAGCCAGCTCAAGGCCGTGACCGAGGAGATCCGCGCGGCGGGCGGCACCGCCGACCACGTCCGGTGCGACCTGGCCGACCCGGAGAGCGTCCGAGCCGCCGTCGACCGGGCCGTCGAGCTGTACGGCAGGCTCGACGTGGCCTTCAACAACGGGGCGACCATCCAGCGCCCCGGACCGATGGACGAGCTGCCCGAGTCCGACTTCGACCACGTCCTCGCGGTCAACCTCAAGGGCCCCTGGCTGGCCATGAACGCCGAGATCGCCGCGATCCGGGCCACCGCCGGCACCGGCGCGATCGTCAACAACTCCAGCGTCGGCAGCCTGATGGCCAACCCCTGGCTGCCGGTCTACGGCGCGGCCAAGCGGGCGGTGAACAGCCTGACCGCGTCGGCCGCCGCCACGTACGGCCCGGAGGGCATCCGCGTCAACGCCATCGCGCCCGGCACCACCATGACCGAGATGATCGACGCGTGGGAGACCAGCACCCCCGGCATCGTCGACCAACTCGTCGCCCGGACCCCCCTGGGCCGCGCCGCCACCCCGGAGGAGATCGCCCAGGCCGCGGCCTGGCTGCTCAGCGACCGCGCCTCCTACGTCACCGGGACGGTGCTGCGCGTGGACGGCGGCAGCCAGGCGTAGGCGCCGGAGGCCGCTGATCCGATGGACCCCGGCCCCACCGTCGCGGCGGCGCTCATCGCGGGCAACCACACGAGTGGTCCCCCGGGCCCCGCCGCCCGACTGAGAGCGGTCGTGCGGCGGGGGACGGTGTTCGGGCGTGCTGAGGGTTACTTGCCGACGACGGATCCGAAGTAGTGGTTGTCCTGCTGCACACCGAGTGCGGTGGCACCGAATGACCAGGAGCCGGCGGCCGTCAGGCCCGACTTGTTCGCGTCGAGGACCCAGGCGAAGCCCGCGGCGTCGTTCTCGTACGGAGCCGTGGTGACGAGCTCGGCGTGTCCGTCGCGGTCGGCGTCGACGAGCCGGACCTGCGCGCCGAAGCGGTCCATCTCCTCGGACGCGCCCGGCACGTCGGCCGTGTTCTGGTTGAAGTTCTGCACGCCGGCCGACCGCAGGCCCTGTGCCGAACCCCGCAGCAGCCACACCGCGCCCGCGTCCTGGAGTTCACCGATGCTCTCGCCCGGTGAGCCGATCGCGAGGTCGAGATAGCCGTCGCCGTTCACATCGCCGAGGCTGAGGTCGGCGCCGAAGTCGTCGCCGACCTCGGAGCTGCCGGGGATGCCGCCCTGCCCCTGCAGGAAGACCTGCGCGGGCTTGGCGAACGGGCCGTCCGGGCTGCCGTAGTGCACGAGGACGGCTCCCGCGGACAGGTCCCACTCGCCGTGTTCCAGGGTGCGGGGCGCGCCCAGCACGAGGTCCGGGTATCCGTCCTTGTTGATGTCGCCGGAGACGCCGGTCCAACCGCCACCGGCCGAGCCGTCCACGGCGAGTCCGTCCGCGGAGCCGCGCAGCAGCACCGCGTGGCCTTCCACCAGCTCCAGGTTCGGCGCGGTGCCGGTGACCACGAGATCGGCGTAGCCGTCCTTGTCGTAGTCGGCGCCGGTCAGCCCGTTGGGCCTGAAGCCGTTCTCGGTGGGCACGCCGTGGGACTGCTCGGGGCTCCCCGGCGTACGGGACTCACTGAAGTCGTGAACGTAGACGGCGTCCACCGCGGTGACGTGGGCGAGTTCCGGGCGCCCGTCGCCGTCGACGTCGGCGGCGGCGAGCCCGGTTCCGTACGCCTCCCGCGCGACGGGCGCGCCCAGGGTGTTGTTCTCCAGCCACGAGCTCGTCCCGGTCAGCCCACGGGCCGAACCCCACAGGACGGTGACGCTGCCCGCGTCGACGGCGCCGTCGATGTCCTCACCGGGGGCGCCGACAGCCAGGTCGGCGTAACCGTCGCCGTCGAGGTCCGCCGACGTGACGGCCGCGCCGAAGGCGTCGTGGGCCTCCGGGCTTCCGGGCACACCCGCGGAACTCTGCGACAGGACCACTCTCTTGGCGGTGTCGACGCCCTTGGACGAGCCGTAGAGCACGGAGACGAATCCGGCTCCGGTCTTGCCGCCCACCGATCCGGCGGGTGCCGCCATCACGACGTCCGGGAAGCCGTCGCCGTTGAAGTCGTCGTGGGCCACGGTGGCGGCGCGCGGAGTGTCCGCCGCCCAGGCCGGAGCGCCGGCGATGGCGGTGCCGGAGATGGCGGTGCCGGTGATGGCCAGCAGGGCCACCGCCAGGACGGCGGCGCGCGTGGAGCGTGTCGAGCGTGTCGAGCGCATGAGAATCCCCCTGTGTGTCGCTGCGTCAAAACCGCAGCCTCGTGAATCGGGCAGCATGCCGAGCCGGTCACGCACGGCCTGCCGTCCTTGCGGGAGAGGAGACCCGGGAACCCGAACCGGGGTTGTACTCACCGGAGTTGAAACAGTGGCCTGTGGCACGGCTGTGACAGTGGCCACAGCTTCGTGACACAGCTACGCGCGGTCGCCCGCCGACGAGGGACGCGGGTCGGTGCTCTCCAGTACGGCCATCGCCGCGTTGTGCCCCGGCACCCCGCTCACCCCTCCCCCTCGCACCGCGCCCGCCCCGCACAGCAGGACGTTGGCGTGCCCGGTCTCCACGCCCCAGCGGCCGGTGCCGTCCTGGGTGTGGGGCCAGGCCAGGTCGCGGTGGAAGATGTTGCCGCCGGGCAGCCGCAGGTCGCGCTCCAGGTCGAGCGGGGACTTCGCCTCGATGCAGGGCCGTCCGTCGGCGTCGGTGGCCAGGCAGTCGGCGAGCGGTTCGGCGAGGTGGGCGTCGAGTTGCGCGAGGGTCGACTTCAGGAGTTCCTCGCGTACGGCGTCGTTGTCCCGTTCGAACAGCCGGGCGGGGGTGTGCAGGCCGAACAGCGTGAGTGTCTGGTAGCCCGCGTCGACGAGGTCCGGGCCGAGGATGGTCGGGTCGGTGAGCGAGTGGCAGTAGATCTCGGAGGGCGGGGCAGCGGGCAGTTCGCCGGCGGCGGCCTGGGCGTGGGCGGTGGCCAACTGCTCGTAGCCCTCGGCGATGTGGAAGGTGCCGGCGAAGGCCTCGCGCGGGTCGACGGAGCTGTCCTTGAGGCGTGGGAGCCGGGTGAGGAGCATGTTCACCTTGAGCTGGGCGCCCTCGGCGGGCGTCGGCGGCCGGTCTCCGGTGAGGGCCGCGAGCTCCCGCGGAGAGGCGTTGACCAGGACGTGCCGGGCGACGGCGACGGCCTCCCCGTCGGCGGTGCGGTACGTGACCTCGGCGGTGCGGCCGTCCGTGTCGATCCGCAGGGCCTCGTGGCCGGTGGCGATCACGGCGCCCGCCGCGCGTGCCGTCGCGGCCAGCGCGTCGGTGAGGGCGCCCATGCCTCCGACGGGCACGTCCCAGGCGCCGGTGCCGCCGCCGATGACGTGGTAGAGGAAGCAGCGGTTCTGCTTCAGGGAGGGGTCGTGGGCGTCGGCGAAGGTGCCGATGAGGGCGTCGGTGAGGACGACGCCCCGCACCAGGTCGTCGGCGAAGCGTTCCTCGATCGCGGTGCCGATCGGCTCCTCGAAGAGGGTCCGCCAGGCCTCCTCGTCGTCGATCCGGCGGCGCAGTTCGTCCCGCGTGGGCAGCGGTTCGGTGAGCGTGGGGAAGACGCCGCGGGCCACGCGGCCGGTCATGTCGTAGAAGCGCTGCCAGGCCGCGTACTCCCCCTCGCCGCCGGTGAGCCGGGCGAACGCCTCCCGGGTGCGCCGCTCGCCCCCGCCGACCAGGAGTCCGGTGGGCCGGCCGTCGCGTTCGACGGGGGTGTACGAGGAGACCGTGCGCGTGCGGACGCGGAAGTCGAGGCCGAGGTCCCGGACGATCTTCTTCGGCAGCAGGCTGACGAGGTAGGAGTAGCGCGACAGCCGCGCGTCCACCCCGGCGAACGGCCGCGTGGAGACCGCCGCCCCGCCGGTGTTCTCCAGCCGCTCCAGCACCAGCACGGACCGTCCGGCCCGGGCCAGATAGGCGGCGGCGACCAGACCGTTGTGCCCACCGCCGACGACGACGGCGTCATAGCTGCGGTGTCCCTCGTGTGCAGGCATGGTTCTTCGTAACACGGGATGATCGACATCGGCCAGAGGGGGGGCGGCGTCGGTGCGTACGACGCCTCGGGGCTCGGGGACGTGGCCGCGCGCGCCGCGCAGTCCGACGGACCGCAGGATCTGCTCGGCGGGCCGGTTCGGGGAGAGCGTCCATGCCGCCGTTCGGCGGATGGTCCCGGACCGGCTCGGTCGGAGCGTTGCCGGACGCGGTGCGGCCGCCGTCGACGCGCTCGGCAAGAGGGCCTGTCAACGGAGTTGTGCGTGAGGACGATGAGCGTCGGGCGCGTGTGTCACCGGCCGCCCGACGCCTGCTGCTGTCGTAGCACCGCGACCCTGCGGTACAGCTCGACCGCCTCCGCGCCCCGGCCGAGTTGTTCGAGGCAGTGGGCCTCGTCGTTGCGGCTGGCGAGGGTGTCGGGGTGGGCGGGGCCGAGGACGCGTTCGCGGGCGGTGGCGACGCGGCGGTATTCGGTGAGGGCGTCGGGCCAGCGGCCGAGCCAGCCGAGGCCGACGGCGACCTCGCGGCGGCTGACCAGGGTGTCGGGGTGGTCGGGGCCCAGGACGCGTTCGCGGATGGCGCAGACGTCGCGGGACTCGGCGAGGGCCTCCTCCCAGCGGCCGAGGCGGCCGAGGTTGACGCCGAGGCCGTGGCGGGCGCGGAGGGTCTCGGGGTGGGCGGGGCCGTGGACGCGGGTGCGGTGGTCGATGAGGTCGCGGTAGAGCTGGAGGGCCTCGGCGCTGCGGCCCAGGCGGCCGAGGCTGATGCCGACCTCGTAGCGGGCGGCGAGGGTGTCGGGGTGGTCGGGGCCGAGGGCCTGGGCGCGGGCCTCGGCGACCTCGCGGTAGGTCTGGAGGGCTTCGGGCCAGCGGCCCAGCTGGCCGAGGGCGTAGGCGACCTCGTAGCGGGTGACCAGGGTGTCGGGGTGGTGCGGTCCCAGGACGCGGGCGCGGGCGTCGGCCACCTCGCAGGCCATGCGGTAGGAGTCCTCCAGGCGGCCGAGTCTGCTGAGGTTGAAGGCGAGGTTGTGGCGGCAGCGCAGGGTGTCGGGGTGGTCGGGCCCCATGCCGTGTTCCCGTGCGGTGAGGACGGACGTGTACACCTGGTGCGCGTCGAAGTGGCGGCCCAACTGGCCCAGGACGTAGGCCATTTCCTGGCGGGCGGCGAGGGTGTCGGGGTGGTCCGGGCCGAGTGCCACGCTCCGGGCGCGGGCGACGTGCTTGTACTCGCGCAGGGAGTCGGCGGCGCGGCCGGTGCGGCTGTAGGTGAAGGCGACCTCGTAGCGGCTGGCGAGGGTGTCGGGGTGCTCGGGTCCCAGGAGGTGTTCGCGTTCGGCGGCGACCGCGCGGTGCACCTCGCCGGCCTCGGCCCAGCGGCCGAGCCGGCCCAGGCTGAGCCCGGCGTTGTGCCGTCCGGCCAGGGCGGTGACCACTTCGGGGGACGGGGTGGGCGGTCCCTCGGGCGCGGGTTCCTCGGGGCGGCCGCCCGCCGGGCGCGCGATCCACTCCCCGGTCAGGCCTGCCCCGGCGTCCGGCGGTGTGGTGCTCAGGCCCGCGCCGGCGGCCTTGTGGCCGGTGGTCATGCCCCGCGTCCAGGAGGGCAGGCGAGGCTCGCGGGAGGAGGCCACCGGCTCGGGCGGGCGGAACTCCGGTTGCGGGGTCACCACGGTCGGCACATACGTCGGCGTGGTGCGGCCCAGTCCGATGCGGCGTCCCAACTCGCGGGCGTCGCGAGGGCGTTGTTCGGGGCGCTTGGCCAGCAGGTCGAGGATCACCTTCTCCAGGTACTCGGGCAGCTCGGAGCGGTGGCTGCGGGGCGGGCGCGGCGGGGTGTCGCGGTGGCCGACGAGGATCGCCCAGGCGTCGTCGAGGTCGAAGGGCGGGGCCCCGGTGGCGATCTCGTAGAGCACGCAGCCCAGCGAGTACAGATCGCTGCGGTGGTCGACCTCGGAGCCGCCGATCTGCTCCGGGGACATGTAGTGCGGGGTGCCCATGGCGATGCCGGTGCCGGTCAGGCGGGAGGTGAAGCCGATGTCGTGGCCGAGGCGGGCGATGCCGAAGTCGCAGATCTTCACGGTGCCGTCGGTGAGCCGCACGATGTTCGCGGGCTTCAGATCGCGGTGCACGATGCCCTGCTGGTGGGTGTAGGCGAGCGCGGCGGCGACCTGGTCGGCGATCTCGATCACCTCGGCCACCGGCAGCGGGTGCTGCTTGTTGTCCTCCAGGAGCTGGCTGAGGTTGCGGCCCTCCAGGAGCTCCATCACCAGGTAGAGGACGCCGTCGGACTCGCCGAAGTCATGGACGACGGTCACCCCGCGGTGGCTGAGCGCGGCGGCCACCCGGGCCTCGCGCCGGAACCGCTCCCTCAGTACCCGGGTGAAGGCCTGGTCGTGGTCCGTGCCGAGCGGCTTGAGGCACTTGACGGCGACGTGCCGGCCCAGCGACTCGTCGCGCGCCCGCCACACCTCGCCCATACCGCCGCGCCCGATCAGGTCGAGCAGCCGGTACCGGCCCTGGATCAGCCTGCTGTCCCCCATCTCCTGCGACCGCCCCCGTTCGCCCCGCCACACCCGGCTCGTCGCGCCGCCACCCCTGGCTCGTCCAGTATGGCGAGCTATCGTCCGAGTTTGTACGGTGCCGGGCGGGAGCCCGGGCCGAGGCGGGCCATGGCGCGCAGGATGTGTTTGGGCGGGAGTTGCCAGCGCAGACGTGCGGGAACGCAGCGCAGCAGGGTGCCCGTGGCGCGCAACTGACGGGTGACGACCGCTGGTTCGGGAGCCCGTCTGCCGTACAACTCGTGGGCGTACGGCGGCAGAGCGGCGTACGCCAAATGCGCCACGCGCCGCCACAGCAGTGCGCGCGCCGGGACGAGGAGGGGATGCGTCGGCGGGCGGAGGAGGAAGTCGTCCACCTCGCGTGCCTCTTCTCCCACGGCGAGTTCCGGCCGCACCTTCTCGAAGTAGGCGTTCATCTCCGCCTGATTGCCCGGCACGGCCTCGGGATCGAGTCCCACCAGGCGGGCGCTCGCGCGGTGTTCGCCGATGTACCGGTCGGCCTGGGCGTCGGTGAGGCGCAGGCCGGAGCGGCGGGCGACGTGCAGATAGGAGTCGATCTCGGCGCAGTGCACCCACAGCAGCAGCTCGGGTTCGTCGACGCCGTAGCGCTCACCGGTGTCGGGGTCGGTCGCCCCGAGCATGCTGTGGATCTTCCGCACGCGGGCGCCCGCCTTCTCGGCGGCCTCGGTGGTGCCGTAGGTCGTGGTGCCGACGAAGTTCGCGGTGCGCAGCAGCCGGCCCCAGGCGTCGTGCCGGAAGTCGGAGTTCTGCGTGACGCCGCGCACGGCGCGCGGGTGCAGCGCCTGGAGGTAGAGGGCGCGGACGCCGGCCACCCACATCATCGGGTCGGCGTGCATCTGCCAGGTCACGGAGGAGGGCCCGAACAGCCCCGGGTCGGCCTCGCTCATGGGCCTCACCCTGCCATGCACGGCTCGCCGGGTCGATACCGCGGGTAAGGCCCGTCCGTTTGTTGAGATTTCACCCACCCGAGTGAAGTTCGGTAAGGCTCCCCTTATAAGCTGGCGCCCGCTCGTTCACTCGTACGACAGGACAGACATGCGCGCCACGTCCCGCGGCCTGATCGCCGCGCTCGCCCTCACCCCCTTGCTGACCGGCTGCTTCGCCCAGAGCGACGGCGGCGGCGAGGGGACCGCCGAGGGGACCGGGGGCAGGCTGCGGGTCGCGCTGGCCGTGCCGCCGGTGCAGGCCCTGTCGCCGTACAGCAACGACGCCACCGTGCTGAGCAAGCTCTCGGTCGCCGAGGGTCTGACCGCGCTGAGCAAGGAAGGCACCGCCGCCCCGGCCCTGGCCAGATCGTGGACGCAGAAGAACCCCACCACCTGGACCTTCGAGCTGCGCAAGGCCACCTTCCAGGACGGCACCGCGGTCACCGCCGAGTCGGTCGTCAACGCCCTCGACCACGCCAACAGCGCCGCGACCAAGCCGCGCGTCCTCAGCGATGTCACGCTGACCGCGAAGGCCGACGACGCCGACACCGTCACCCTCACCACCAAGGCGGCCGACCCCGTGCTGCCGCTGCGGCTGGCGAGCCCGGCGCTCGCGATCCTCTCCGCGAAGGCCTACGCCGAGGACGGCACCGTCAGCCCGGTCGGCACCGGCACCGGCACCTTCCGGATCACCAGGCTGACCGGGAAGACCAAGGCCACTCTCGACCGCTACGACGGCTACTGGGGCGGCAAGGCCAAGGCGCCCGGCATCGACGTCACCTGGATCGCCGACGGCACCGCCCGGGCCAACGCGCTGCGCGGCGGCGACGTCGACATCGCCGAGTGGATCCCGACCGCCCAGGCCAAGCTGCTGGCCGCCGACACCCGGCACGAGGTGCCCTCGGTCCGCACCGACAGCCTGATCCTCAACACCGGCGGCGGCCTCTTCACCGACCCCGCGCTGCGTGCCGCGGCCCGTGAGTCCGTGAACGGCTCCGCCCTCGTCGACTCCGTCTTCGGCGGCTACGCCGATCCCGCGCAGGGCCTGTTCGGTCCCGCCGTCCCCTGGGCCGCCGAGGACCGCGTGCCGGTGACCGGCCGTGCCAAGGCCGCCACCGCGGCCGAGGTGAAGGCGAAGACCAAGGGCAGGACCCTGCGCCTGGCCAGTTACACCAACCGCGCCGAGCTTCCGGAGGCGGCGACCGTCCTCCAGCAGCAGCTGGAGAAGGCCGGGTTCACGGTGAAGCAGGACGTGCGCGAGTACACGCAGATGGAGGCCGACCTCCTGGCCGGCAAGTACGACGCGCTGGTCTTCTCCCGGGTGACGCTCCTCGACACCGGCGACGCGGTCGCCTACCTGGCCAGCGACTTCATGAGCGACGGCGTCTACAACATCGCGGGCCTGAAGGACCCGGCCGTGGACAAGGCCGTCAAGGCCGCCGCCGAGGAGGGCGGCACGCAGGAGCGCCGGAAGAAGATCATGCAGGCCGAGGCAGCGATCCTGCGCACCGACGCCGTGCTCCCGCTGGTGCACGAGCAGGCCGTGCAGGGCATCGCCACCGATGTCGAGGGCGTACTCCTCGACCCCCGCGAGCGCTCCCTCGTCGACGTCGACACGCACCTGAAGTAGCCCCGGATGACGGCCCTTCACGGCAGTGCCGCCCGCCGCTTCCCGTGGCAGGCGGCGCTCGGTCGCCTGGTCGCCGGGGCCGCCCTCCTGACGGCGGTGGGCGTGCTGCCCTGGCTGTCCGGCACCGACCCGGCGCTGACGGTCCTGCGCGCCCGCTCCGCCGACCAGGATCCGACACCGCAGCAACTGGACGCCGTACGCGCACAGCTGGACCTGGACCAGGGGCCGTTGGCGCATCTTCTGCACTGGCTGGGCGGTGACGCGGGCGTCTCCTGGGTGTCCGGTGACGCGGTCCTGCCGCAGATCACCAGCGCCCTGTCGGTGTCGCTGACACTGATGCTGGGCGCGCTCGTGGTCACCCTGCTGGTGGCCGCCCTGGTCTGCGTCCCCACGCTCGTCCTCGGCTCCCGGCGGCGGCTGGCCCGGGACCGGGCGGGCACGGGTGCCGCCGTCCTCGCCTCGCTCCCGAAGTTCCTGCTGGCCTCCGTCCTGGCGACGGTGTGCGGGGTGTGGTGGGGCTGGTTCCCCTCCAGCGGCTGGGAAGGCCCGCAGTGGATGGTGCTGCCCTCACTCGCGCTCGGCATCCCGTCCGGCGCGATGATCGGCGGAATGCTCGACCAGTCCCTGCCGGCCGCCTTCCACGAACCGTGGGCGCGGTCGGCGCACGCCTGCGGCCTGCCACCCTCCTACCTCGCCCGCAACGCGCTGCGGCGGACCCTGCCGGGCGTACTGCCGCAGTTCCTGCCGACCGTCGTGGCGCTGGTCGGCGGAGCGGTCGCGGTGGAGAAGATCTTCAACATCCCGGGACTCGGCCGGCTCGCGCTGGACTCCGCGATCGCCCAGGACCTCCCGGTGCTCCAGAGCACGACACTGGCCCTGGTGCTGCTCGGCGTGGCCGCGGGTGTCGTCGTACGACTGCTGCGCCACGCCCTGCTCGGCCGGCCCCTGCGGGACGGCGCCCTGCCCACCCTGCACCGGCCCCGGCTCGTACCGCCCCGCTCGCTGCGCTGGATCGCCGGAGGCTGTGCGCTGGTCCTGCTCGCCCTCGTGGTGGCCGGGCTGCTGCGCGACCCCCTGCACGTGGACACGGCGGCACGGCTGTCCTCGCCGTCCGGCGCCCATCCCCTGGGCACCGACTCGCTCGGCCGCGATCTGCTGGCCCGGCTGGGGCACGGGGCGCTGCGCACGGCGGGCGTGGCCTTCGCGGTGACGGCGGTCAGCGCCCTGACCGGGCTGCTGCTCGGGATGGTGCCGCGGGCGAGCGCCGGGCTGACGGAGGTGACGGCGACCCTGCCGGCCGTTCTCGCCGGACTGCTGATCGCGGGCGTCACCGGACCCTCGGTGTGGGGTGCCGCCTGCGCGGTGTGCGTGGTCGGATGGACGCCGTACGCCGCCCAGACCGCCGCGCTGCTCGAACAGGAGCGTGCGAGCGGGCACATCGCCGCGGCCGTCTCCCTGGGCGCGGGCCGGGCGCACCTGCTGCGCCGGCACCTCCTGCCCGCCGTCGGCCCGGCCCTCCTGCGCAACGCCCTCCTACGGCTGCCCACCACCGTCCTCGTGCTGGCCTCCCTGGGCTTCCTCGGCCTGGGTGAGCAGCCGCCCACACCCGAGTGGGGACGGCTGCTGTCCGAGAACCAGCCGTACGTCGAACTCGCGCCCTGGACGGTACTGGGTCCCGCCGGGGCACTGGTCCTGCTGTCGGTGCTCGCGGTGACGGGGAGCGCGCTGGGGCGACGGGCCTGACCCCGGCCCGGCCGCTCAGCTCACTCCGGCGACCTCATACGGAAGGCCGGGCCGGGGACGCTCTCGATGTCCTCCGCCTGCACCGGGTGGCCTCGTTCGCAGCGAATCTCGACGTCGACCCGCGCGCCACACTCATGGTGCCGCGCCAGTACCGCCGGCCCTTCGGGATCGGCACGGTAACGGTCACCCCACTGCAGCAGTCCCATCACGGCCGGCACCAGATCCATGCCCTTGGGGGTGATCACATACTTCGGCCGGCTCCGCGAACCGGGCTCCTTGTACGTCTCGGTCGCCAGGATTCCCTCCTCCACCAGCATCCGGAGCCGCGCCGCGAGGAGGTTGCGAGGACAGCCCAGGACGCGTTCGAAGTCACCGAAGCGGGACGAGCCGTACCAGACCTCGCGCAGGATCAGGATCGTCCACTTCTCGCCCACGACCTCGAGGGTCCGGGCGATCGAGCAGTTGGACGTGTCCCGGTCGAGCCGAGGGTTCATGCCGGTGTCCTGAAGGACTTTGGTCCACGCATCCATGGGAGCAATGCTAGCCGAGTTTGGTTTACTTTTACATACCCAGCCCGGCGTCCAGCAGGGCGAGGCCGTTGACCACTCCCTGTTCGAGGAGTTCGTGGGCGAGTTGACGGTCGGTCAGGGCACGGGCGAGCTGCAGGGTCCCCGCCATCAGGCCGAGGAGGCTGAGCGCCTTCACGCGCGCGGAGGACGGATCCTCGGGCGCCAGGCGGGAGGCGATGCCGTCGATGAGGATCAGCACCCCGTCGGTGTACGCCTGCCTGGTCATGTCGCCGCAGCGCCCGATCTCGTCGAGGAGCGCGGCATTGGGGCAGCCGTCGCCGATGTCGTCGCGGTGCTGGGGCGACAGGTATCCCCGCACGATCTGTTCGATTCCGGCACGGCCAGGCATGGCGCGCGCGACGACGTTCTCGGCCTGGGCCTTCAGCTGGTCGGCGATGGCCGTGGCGACGAGGTCGTCCTTGGATGCGAAGTGAGCGTAGAAGGCCCCATTGGTCAGCCCCGCGTCCTTCATGAGCGTCGAGACCCCGGAGCCGTCGATACCGTCCTGCTTGAAACGACGGCCCGCCGTCTCGATGATCCGGCGCCTCGTCTCCGCCTTGTGCTCTTTTCCGTACCGCACCACAGCACATACTCCTTCACCGGAAGGACCGGGTTGCCCTTCACCGGCTTCACCACTCTATGATATTACGAACATACTCCAACAGGGTGGCGGCGGTGATGTGGGGTGAGCGTCGGGCTTGCCGACGCTCACTTCCGCGCGGGAGGTACCGGGAAGAGCATGCAGCTACTGGTGGCGTGGGCGAGCAGTCGGTCCCTGCCGTCGACCAACTGCGCTTGGGCGAGGGCTGTTTGGCGTCCCTGGCTGATCACCGTGCCGATGGCGCGCACCGTGCCGGTATCGACGGTGATCCGTCGCAGGAACTTCACCGTCAGGTCGAGCGAGGTGTAGGCCATGCCCTGCGGAAGGGTCGACTGGACGGCACAGCCCGCCGCCGAGTCGAGCAGGGTGGCGAAGATGCCACCGTGCACACTGCCGATCGGGTTGTAGTGCTCCTCCCCCGACGTCAGGGAGAAGACCGCCCTGCCGGGCTCCACCTCGTCCAGGGTGAAGTCGATGGAGTAATTGATGGGCGGCGCCGGCAGTCGCCCCTCCTTCAGCTCGCGCAGGAAGTCGATGCCGGCCATGCGTCCGGCGGCCTCCGCCAGGATCGCGGGATCTTCCCACTGGTACGTACGCGTGCGTCCCACGACCGGGCACCTTCCCGTCTGACTTTTGCAAGTGAAGCTAGCCACCCACTCACCTGACTGCCAATAACGAAGCCAGATGCCTACGATGACGGGATGGAGTGGCTTGAGGCGAGCACGGAGAACTGCCCCGTCCAGCGCACGCTCGACGTGGTCGGAGAGAAGTGGACCCTGCTGATCCTGCGGGACGCCGTCAACGGAGTCCGCCGCTTCGACGACTTCCACCGCCACATCGGCCTGTCGGAAGCCGTCCTCAGCGACCGCCTCCGGAAACTGATCGCGGCCGGCGTCCTGAAGACCGTCCCATACCAGGAGCCGGGCAGCCGCTCCCGCAACGAGTACCACCTCACTCGCAAGGGCTGGGACCTGTGGCCCGTCCTCATGGCGCTGAGCCAGTGGGGCGAGACGTACGCACTCGGCCCGGAGGGCCCCGTACTGGACGTCCGCCACAGCGACTGCGACGCCCCGGTCCGCGTCGTCGTCGAGTGCTCCGCGGAGCACTCGGCCCTCACCCCGCGCGACGTCACGGCCCGCCTCGGACCCGGCGCCCGCCTTCGGACATGACCCTTCGGACCTGAACGGTCACGCGCCCCGTCGGCTGCGGGCCGGACGCCCCTGTTGACCGGGCTCACCGGCTGACACCAGGCCACATTCACTCGGCGGTCGTCAGATCCACCGCGGGCGAACAGCCGCCGCCCGGCGACCCCATGCCGCCGCACCTGCCGGTCGACCACTCACCCCCGAAGCGCCCGCTCGTCGTCGCGGGCTGCGAAGCCACGACTTCCCAGGACCCGCACTTGACACGATCACCTTATCGGCAACAGTGTATCCATTATGAGCACCTGGTCTGAGCCGCAGCCCGATTCCCGGTTCGTCGTGGTGGGGGGATTGCGGATCCACTACAAACGCGCCGGCGGCGGCCCGGCACTCGTCCTGCTGCACGGCAGCGCGTCGTCGCTTCAGCACTTCGACCGTGCGGCGGACCTGCTGTCGGAGTCGTTCGACGTCATCCGCCCCGACCTGCCGGGGTTCGGCCTGACAGGCCCTCGCGCGGACCGCGACTACCGCATCCCCGCCTATGCCGCGACGGTGGCGGACTTCCTGGAGGCCCTGAGCGTGCCGCGCTACGCGGTGGCGGGCAACTCACTGGGCGGCAACATCGCCTGGAACCTCGCGCTGGACCACCCGGAGCGGCTGACCGGCCTGGTGCTGGTCAACGCCACCGGATACCCGGAGAAAGAGATACCGGCAGGCATGCGCCTGACACGCAACCCACTGCTGCGCCCCCTGCTGCGGCGGGTGATGCCGCGCGGTGCCATCGAGCGCAACCTGCGCTCGAACGTCGGCTCGCGCTCCACGATCGTGGACGACGCCATGGTGGACCGCGCCCACCAGCTCATGAACCGGCCCGGGAACCGCTCGGCCTTCGTCGACTTCTGCAACACGGACCAGCCCGACCGCAGCGCGCAGATCCCCCGCATCGCGGTGCCCACGCTCGTGCTGCGCAGCGCGGGCATCGACGGCCAGCACTTCACCCGTGACATCCCCGGTGCCACGGAGCTGGTGCACCTCCACGGCGGTCACCTGCTGCCCGAAGAGGAGCCCCAGTGGGTCTCGGACGCGATCGCGGAGTTCCTGCGCTCCTCCACCGACACCCCCACGCACTGAGGCCGAGGAGGCCCGTTCCATGAAGTACTTCGTCGCACCGGGCGAGGACCGACGGCTCACCGCCGCATCGCGGCAAGCCCTGCGCGGCAGTTTCGTCGAGCTCTCCGACGGCGTCACGCACTACGAACTGAAGGGCCCCGAGGACGGCGAACTGGTCGTGATGGCGGGCGGCCTGACCATCCCGCTCTTCTACTGGGACGGCCTCGTCACCGAGCTGAACGCCCGCGGGCTGCGGACTCTGACCTGCAGCGCGTACGGCCGCGGCTACTCGGACCGGGTGCGGGCGCGATACGACGAAACCCTCTTCACGCGACAGCTGGCCGAGCTGACCGAACGGCTCGGCCTGACCACGCGGCCACTGCACCTCGTCGGCACCTCCATGGGCGCACTCGTCGCCATGAACCACGCCGCCCAGTACCGCTCGCAGGTGTCCACCCTCACCATCGTCGGCCCCGCCGGTCTCGCGAAACCGCGGCCGACCTCCCCTCACCGGATACTGCGCAACGATCTGCTGGCCGGTGTCGTCGCCCGGCGGCGCGGCCGCCGGATACTCCAGGGACACCTCGGGCACAACGTCCGCGACCCCGGGCTCGGCGCGAAACTGACGGACATGGTCCTTGACGCCTTCCGCTTCGAGGGTTCGCTGTACGCGGTCTTCGACACGCTGCAGCACCTACCGGTCTCCGGCCGTGACGAGCTCTTCCGGCAGACGGGCGCGCTGGGCATTCCCACGCTGCTCCTGTGGGGCGACGAGGACGCCGTCACGCCCCTGGCCCACCTCGACACGGCTCGCGCCCTGCTGAAGCCGCTGCATCGTCATGTCATTCCCGAGTGCGGGCACATGGCCCCATTCGAACGCCCGCGCCACGTCGCCGACCAGCTCGTCCCGTTCGTGGCCGCACCCGCCGAAAGGCTCGACCGATGAACAACCCTCAGGTCATCGACGTACTGGTCATCGGTGCGGGCCCTTCGGGCTCCGCCGTGGCGATCGACCTCGTACGGCGGGGACTCGACGTACGGATCGTCGACAGGTCTCCCCATGCCTTCGACGGCTCCCGCGCCAAGGGCGTCCAGCCCCGCAGTCTCGAAGTCCTCGAAGACCTCGGTGCCCTCGACGAGGTGCTGGCCGGCGGCAGCATCTACCCCAAGCTCGGGGTCCACGCGGGCCCCCTCGCCGTGCCCTGGAAGATGTTCCCCCACCGGGAGGCGACCCCGGACGTCCCCTACCCGAACACCTGGCTGATCCCTCAGTTCCGCACGGACCGCGCCCTGCACGCCCGGCTCGGCGAGCTCGGCCGTGAGATCGAGTTCGGCAGCGAACTGACCGAGCTGACGCAGGACGAGGACACGGTGGTCGCCAAGGTGGCGGGCGCGGACGGCACCGAGGAGATCGTCGCCCGGTACGTCGTAGGCGCCGACGGCGGTTCCAGTGCGGTGCGCAAGCAGCTCGGCATCGGGTTCGTCGGGACGACGCACGAGAGCGACCGGATGCTCATCGTCGATGCCACCGTGACCGGGCTGGCCCGCAACCGGTGGCACATGTGGCCCGGCCGCGGCGGCAGGCGCATCGGCGCCTGTCCGCTCCCCGGCAGCGGCATGTTCCAGTGGATGATCAGCCTCGGGCCCGACGAGGCAGCGCCCTCCGACAAGGACGACATCCTCCGGCGGATCCACGCCCACACCCGCGACCGGCGCATTCAGCTGCACGACATCCACTGGACGTCGGTGTTCCGACCGAACATCCGCTTGGCGGAGAACTACGGCCGGGGACGCGCCTTCCTCGTCGGTGACGCCGCGCACGTCCACACCCCGGCCGGCGCCCAGGGCCTGAACACCGGTATCCAGGACGGCTACAACCTCGGCTGGAAGATCAGTCAGGTCCTCGCCGGGGCGAGCGCGGCACTGCTGGACACCTACGAGGCGGAAAGGCAGCCGATCGCCGCCGGGGTGCTTGGCCTGTCCACGGAGAAGTGGGGCGGCATGTCCAAGCTCGACCCGTCGAGCATGAAGCGGGGCAAGGACGAGCAGCAACTCGCCCTGACCTACTACGGCGGTCCGCTCGCTCCCGCCGACGGCATGCGCACCTCGACGCTGCGCGTGGGCGACCGCGCCCCGGACGCCGGGCTGCTCCGCGCCGACGGGACCGGGACCCGGCTGTTCGACGCCTTCCGCGGGCCGCACTTCACCGCCATCGCCTACGGCGCGGGCGCCGCCCGGGATCTCGACGTGCTCGCCTGGCAGACGTCCGGCGCTCGGCTGGAGCGGCTGAAGGTCGGGGCGAGAGCCGCCGACGGTCTCGCCTTCTCCGACCCCGAGAACACGTTGAAGAGCGCTTACGGCCTTGACGGCGACACGCTGCTGCTGATCCGTCCCGACGGCTACATCGGGCACATCGCCACCCGGGACTTCCTCACCACCACTCAATCCGCCGCGCGGGCCATGACGCCATGAGCAAGGAGCCGCACCATGTCCCAGCACAGCCGCACCTCCCCCGGCCGGAGGTCCACCGTATGAGCCGCGTACTGCTGCGCGGGGCGCAGGTCATCACGATGGTGCCGGGCCGTCCGGACGCCGAGCACGCCGATGTCCTCGTCGACGGTGACCGCATCGCCGCCGTCGGCGACAACATCGAGGCACCCGACGCCGAAGTCGTCGACTTCTCCGGCCGGATCGTCATCCCCGGCCTGGTCAACGCCCACCTGCACACCTGGCAGACCGCTCTGCGCTCCGCGGGCGCCGACTGGACACTGATGGAGTACCTCACCCACCTCCACGGCGAGTGCGTCGGGCACTACACCCCGGCCGACATGCACATCAGTAATCTCGCCGGCGCACTGAACCAGCTCAACTGCGGTACGACCACCCTCGGCGACTGGTGTCACAACGTCCTGTCGCCCGAACATGCCGACGCCGCCGTCCAAGGCCTGGCCCAGGCGGGGATCCGCGCCGTCTTCCTGCACGGCACGCCCTACCGTGCGCCGGACGTCCCCCACCCCCTCACCGAGATCGACCGGCTGCTCGACGGCCCCGTCCGCGACCACGCCCTCCTCACCCTGGGCATGGCCCTGCAGGGACCTCAGTACTCCTCGCCCGAGACGGCGGTGGCCGACTTCCGGGCCGGCTCGGAACGCGGCCTCGTCGTTTCCCTGCACCAGAGCGGCGGAGAGCCCGCACCCGGCTGGGAAGCCGTGCGCGCCGCCCAACTGTTCAGCCCTCTGACCAACATCGCGCACGGGATCGACCTGCCCGACGACTGGCTCAAGATGCTCCTCGAAGCGGGCGTCACCTTCACCACCACCCCGGAGAACGAACTGGGCCAAGGACACGGCACACCCGTCACCGGGTCCCTGCTGCGCCTGCACGGGGCGCCCTCCCTGGGCACCGACATCGACACCGCCGTACCCGGCAAGGTCCTCACCGCGGCCCGCATCGCCCTGGCCCACCAGCGTGGCCTGGACCATGCCCGACACCGGCAGGAGACCGGCATGCACGCCGGCACCGCTTCGGTGACCGCCAGACAGGCACTGGCCTGGGCCACGGTCGAGGGGGCGAAGGCGCTGGGCCTGGCCGACCGGGTGGGCCGGATCGAGGCGGGCATGCAAGCCGACCTGGTCGCCGTGGACGCCCGGGCAGTCAACCTGTGGCCGGCACACGACCCGGTCGCCACGGTCCTGCACGCCGACATCGCCAACATCGAAGCGGTGATGGTCGCCGGCACCTGGCGCAAACGCGATCACGCCCTGCTCACGACCCGACTCGACGACGTCAAGGACCAGCTCCGCGAATCCGGAGAGCGGCTGCTGCACAGCATCGGGCCCGCAGGCCCTCGGACCTGACTCGTCCGAGTGATCACGTCGCTCGGTCAGACCTCGTCGCGCAGGCGGGCGAGCCCGCTGAGAAGCAGGTCGAGGCCGAAGGAGAACTCGTCCTCGATCGGAACCGGCATCACCCCGGCCACGGCGACGGTGGCCGGGAACAGGTCCGGATCCACGCTCCGAAAGGCGGCCTCCGCCCGGGTGTCGTCGGGTCGTCCCGCGCCGCCGTGCCCGTTGGCCTGTACGGCGAACCCGAGGACGTAGCGGGCCAGAGTCGCGTACGCGTACGCGGCGACCCGCGGCGGGAAACCACTGCCGAGCAACACCGCGACACAGCGCTCCCGCAGCGCCATGGCGTTCGGCCCCAGCGGAATCTGCTCGACCATCAGACCCGCCGCGTTCCGGTGCCGGGCCAAGGCGTCGAACATGGCGTGCGCGACCGTCCGCAGCGCCCGTTCCCAGCCCATCGCGAGGAGCTCGTCGCCCTTCAGCTCCACGACGCCGAACATGCGGTCCACGACATGAGCGATGAGGTCCGCCCGGTTGTCGAAGTGCCGGTACAGCGTCGCCGTGCCCGAGCCCAGACGCTGAGCCAGCGTCCGCATCGACAGAGCGTCGGAGCCGTCCTCGTCCACGATCCGCAGTGCTGTGGCGACGATGCGCTCCAACGGCACCGGCGGCCGTCCCGGAGAACGCCGAGCCGACGCCGCGCCCGCCCGCGCGGGAACAGGTTCTGCCACGGAACGTCCCACCTCCTCAAACAGCCGTAACAGCAACACCGTAACCGATATGAAGACCGGTGATCGGACGAGTGCCGGAGGTGGTCGCGTTCCCTGTGACCACAGACGCTAGGTGTCTCCGGAGCACTACGCTGACCTGCACTTTTGCCAACCACATTCAGCAGTATGGGGAGCTGTCTGCCGAGGATTCTTGGCACATCGGTACAGATTCGAAGGCCTCCCTGCCTGCACCGACGACGCCCCTTCCTCCTCCGGTTGCCTCCAATGGCCCATCCCCAACCACGACGTCACGTCGGCGTCCTTCCCAGAGGGCCGCTGGATCACTCCCTCGAAAACGGGGCGGCGGTCTTCTATCTGCCGACGACGCTGCTCGGGTGAGCGTGTCGCGGAGGCCTCCGCTCTTCCCCGCTCAGATCACTGCCATATGGCGACTCACCTCCGGCCTACGCGCCCCCTGGTTGGACCGTCAGCCTTTGCTGGACTTGGTCAGTGGGGGGCTCAGCACCTCGGGACATCTCCCTGAGACCGCCCAGCAAGGGTGCTGCGTGATGACCGTGGGAGGCGCACCCCTGGTATCACGGTGCGATGAGGCGTTACGAAGATCCAGAGGCCCTTAAGATGATCTTCGTAATTTCCATCGCACTCTTGGCATGTAAGGCGGAGACGTGGCTCCCCAGCCCCCGCTGCTCGATCACTCGCCAGTTGGCGCATCGAGCGCTACTGTCCCCTGGTCGGACACATCGACATTGCACGATCTCGCCCGAATGCATGCCATCTCAGCTGACGCCGTCAGTCAACTGGCCATGCCGTCGGACTGGACTGCCCGGTGGACTACGGCGTGGCGTTTCGGACGGACGCTCGTCGGTTGCACCGTCAGGAACCTGGGCGAGGTCGACGTGCTCTCAAGTGTTCCTGTGCGCCGCTTCACTTGGCGTACCGATCAGTGGCATCGCCCCGGCCTTGGAATATCTGGTCAGTACCGACCGTCACCACGGTTTCGAGAGTTTCGAGGAGGAACTCCTCCTTCTGGCAGCTGACTTCTCAGGATCTCTTGTGGAGGCGCTGACTCAACCGTTCCGTCTGCGCTTCCAGAGCGTCAACGGCAGCGTCGAGCACATCCCGGACTATCTTCTGCTGACCGACGACACGCCGTGGCTCATCGATGTGCGGCCTTCAGCACGGATAGAACCTGAGGACGAGGTCAAGTTCGCCGCTGCGGCCGAGGTCGCCCTGATTGCTGGGTGGAACTACGCGGTGGTTGCTGGTTGGCACGACCATGTAGTAGGCCTGATCGATACGCTGTCCGCCGGACGAAGGCACTTGACCGACCCACTGCGGCTACAGGAGCAGCTGCTTCTGGCGGCAGAAGACGGTCCACAACCGTTCGGGACCCTGGTAAGGCGCTGCAGCCTGGAAGCCGTTGCCCGGGCTCATGCGATCCATCTGTTGTGGCATCGCCAATTGGGCCTGCAGATTTCTGGCCCTCTGACCGACGCGAGCACGATCCGCCTGTCCCTCTCTCGCCGCCCGGCGAGTGGGAGTTGGTGACAGTGACCGCTGCAGTTGCCTGGGACCTCTCGCCGGGAAACGAGTTCGTCGTGAACGGCGTGCCGTGGACAGTGGAGGCATTTCAACCCCAAGTCGGAAAGGTGGTGCTGGTCCGGCCCGAGCATGAGGCTTGGAAGACGTCGGTGCGGCAGTTGATGCACCATCCGAACATCAGGCCGTCGACACGAACGAGGAAGGACCTTCCGGCCGCCAGCCGCGGGCGGCAGCCAAAGGGCGTTCTCGATCTGCCGCCGAGCAAGCGGCCACTCGTGATGTTGCGGGTGGACCATTTGCGGGAGGTGGAGACCGGGTTTCGCAGCGGTGATCCGCTGAACGCGCTCCCCGGAGAGCCGAAGCCGCAATACGATCCGAACTCCACCACGTTGACCGAGCGCCGTCATGCCAAGGTGCGGGAGCTGCGGCAGGACACGATACGCAACCCGGATCTGACCGCCGCCCACTGCTTGGACAAGGTCAGCTACCGCACTCTGATCCGCTGGGATCTGGACCGCCGCCGCTTCGGTCCGGTGGGATGTGCGGACGACCGGTGGCTGCGGGAGGCGACCGGCCGTCAGATCTCAGCCGCGGTACGTGAGGCGATCTTTGCGGTACGCCACGAGACCCTGCACCGCTCCAAGCTGACAGCAAAAGACCGTGAACGGCTGATCCATCAGTACGTACGCGAGGAGTTCGGGAAGGACGAGCCGGTACCCAGTTACGAAACCCTCCGGGTCGTGTGGAAGGAGTGGTTCGGATCAACCGGAGCCCGTCAGCGCTATGCCGTTTCAGCTGCACGGGCTCAAGCGGTGGCGACAGGTAGGCACGTGGTGGTCAGTCGGCCCGGGCAAGTAGTGGCGCTCGACACGACGGTACTCCCGGTCAAAGTCCGTGGGCAGGTCTTTGGCGACCCGGTGTCAGTGCATCTGACGCTGGCTCTGGACGTATACACGCATTCGATCGTGGCTTTCCGACTCACGTTGGTCTCGGACACCTCAGTAGACGTCGCCATGATCTTGCGGGACGTCATGATGCCGCTGCCCATGCGCCCGGACTGGGGCGAGGAGATGGAGTGGGCCTATCCCGGGGTTCCCGGCAGCGTGATCGCGGAATTCACTGATGTCAAGGTCGCTGGGCTACCGTTCTTCGCCCCGGAGACCGTGACCACCGACCACGGCTCGGTGTACAAGAATCACCACCTGATCGAGGTTCAGCGGGTGATCGGCGCGACGATCCGGCCGAGTCGGGTGCTGCGGCCGACCGACAAGCAGGCGGTGGAGCGAGCCTTCGGCGCGATCCAGTCCCTGCTGTTCCGGATTCTTCCGGGCTACCAGGGCGTCGACAGCTCAGATCGCGGCATCGATCCGGAAAGTGACGCATGCATCACCGTGGCGGAGATGGAGCACTTGATTGCCACCTGGGTCGTCAGGATCTGGCAGAACCGCAGGTTCGGTTCCTACGCACCCAGTTGGGATCCTGCTGGTGATCACAGTCCGAATACCCTGTTCGCGGCGTCCATGGCCCAGGGCGGCTTTGCACTGCAGATCCCGCCGGCGGAGTTGTACTACCAACTGCTTCCTACTCATCGGGTGATGATTCACGGCCGACGCGGCGTAAAAATCAGAAATCTCTGGTACGACGGGGAGGCACTGAACGAGTGGCGTTTCCGTCCGTCTGGCCGGGGCGGGGCGGCGAAGAACAAGTACGTGTTCCACCGGGATCCACGTGATCCATGTTTCGTTTTCTTCCAAGATCCGCTCACTCATGAATGGCATCAGTTGCGTTGGGTGGGCCTTCCGGACGAGGGCCGAATGCCCGCGTTCAGTGACGCCCGCGTACGGCAGGTAATGCGCGAGCTGCGCAATCAGGGGCTGAAGCCGAAGTCCGACAAAGATCTACTGCCCCTGTTGCTGGACTTGATCGGGAGCAATGTCCCCGTGGACCAATGGCCCACCCGTATGACCAAGGCCCAGCGAACCGAGCACGCCCGCGAAGAGGCCCAGGCCACAGCGGCGGCAGCCGACCGACCGAAGCCCTCCCCTGCCCCTGCATACGGCCCGGCAAGCCGACTTCACCATAACCGGGGCATAGCGCTATACCTCGGGGCGATCCCCTAGAGCCGTTAAGCCCGTTTCCCACCGTTCTGCTCCCGGACGGTGTCGAACAGGGACGTCAGAGTGGGACTTGCCGCGAGACTGCCCAGCAGGACGTGAAGCGACTGCCGTTCCGTGGCACCCAGGTCTGCGAGGATTTCGCCGTCGAGATCTACGAGTGTGTGGTTGAGGCGGGCCAGGACCTTGCGCCCTTCGGTGGTGATGTCCACGGCGTAGCGGCGACGATCCTGCGGATCTCGTGTCCGCTCCGCGTATCCGGCGCGCTCCAGGTCGTCGAGACTCGTCACCATCGTCGCGGGGTCGATGCGCAGGAACGAGCCAAGTGCCAGTTGCGGCATCGCACCGTTGTCCACCAAAGCCTGCAGGACGCTGTAATGCCGCACCCGCAGGCCGGTCCCGCCAATGCCGTCCTCGGCGATCCTGAACGCCACCTGCCCGAGTTTGACCAGCAGGCAGATGGTGTGTTCGGCCACTGTCCCCGGAACCAGCGGAGCCTCGGACATCGTTTATCCCGCCCATGGTTAGTCGTACGTATGGTCCTGTCCATCGTACGAGAAGGCCCGAGGCACCAGGACCGCTGCAGGCCGGCGAGATTCCCCACCTTCCGCCGGCTTACGGCCGGTGCGTCCTGGGTGCTCAGCCGACGATGGCCCGACCGAAGATCTGCCGGGCTATGACCCACTTCTGGATCTCGTTGGTGCCCTCATAGATCTCGCCGATCTTGCTGTCCCGGTAGATCGCCTCGACGGGGCCGGGGCTGCCGTCGGCACCCAGTTCGCGCGCGAAGCCGAGGCCTCCGAAGGCCTGGACGGCGTCGCGCGCCATGTCCACCGACAGTTTGGTGGCGTAGTACTTCGCCATCGCGGCCTCGGGCTCCGGGGACGGGTTGCCCGCGTCCAGGCGCAGGGCGGCCTTGGTGTAGAGGGTGCGGGCGTTCTCGATCTCGGTGGCCCGTTCGGCGAGCAGGAACTGCCAGTGCTGGTTGGCGGCCACCGGCTTGCCGAAGGCGTGTCGCGTCGACAGGTGGGCCACGGTGTGGTCGAAGGCGGCCTGCGCCATGCCGACCCCGGCAGCCGCGATGCCGATCCGGCCGTAGGTCAGAGTGGACAGTGCATGGCGCAGTCCGTGTCCCTCGGCGCCACCGAGGAGATCGTCGTCGGTCAGGTGCACATCCGTGAAGCGGACGTCCGCGGTGAGCTGGCCGCGGTTGCCCATCTTGCGGTCGGGAAGGCCGACCTCCACTCCGGGAAGCGCCGTGTCGACGATGAACATGCTCAGCCGGGTGCCGGTGCGGGCGAGAACCACCACGAACCCGGCGACGGGCGAGTTGGAGATCCACCGCTTGTGGCCGTTCAGCACCCAGCCGGCCTCGGTGCGTATCGCCTCGGTCTGAACCGCCTGCGGGGACAGGTCACTTGAGGCATCCGGCTCGGTGGTGGCGAACGCGCCGACCACCGAGCCCTCCGCGACCTTTCGCAGCCATCGCTGCTGCTGCTCCTCGGTGCCCTGCCGCAGGGCGTTGCCCGCCAGGATGCAGTGCACATCGAAGACGGCCGCGACGCTGCTGGAGTAGTAGGCCAGTTCCTCGATGGCCGCGGCGGTGGCGCTCGCCGGGTGGGTCAGACCGTCGCCGCCGACCTCGCTGGGGAAGGGGATCCGGAAGACCCCCGCCGACGCAAGCCCGTCAAACACCTGCCGGGGGAAGCCGTCCGTGCGCTCGTCGCCGCCCGCGATCGCCACGGCGTGCGGAGCCACTTCGTGCTCTGCGATCCGGCGCACGGCAGCGCGAACGGACTGTGTCTCTTTGGGGGCCAGGAGCTCGTGGTAGAGCCGGTCGATCTGGCGTGCGGGAGTGGAAGTCATACGCGGAAGATACCATTAGCATCGCGTACGATTAGCTCGGCAATCTATTTTGGAGGTTCGACCATGACACAGACGCTGACCGACAAGACCATCCTGATGTCGGGAGGCAGCCGCGGCATCGGACTCGCCATCGCTCTGCGCGCGGCCCGCGACGGTGCGAACGTGGTGATGCTCGCCAAGACCGCCGTGCCGCATCCGAAGCTCGAAGGCACGGTCCACACCGCCGTTGACGAGATTGAGCGCGCGGGCGGCAAGGGGCTGGCCGTCGTCGGTGACGTCCGCGACGAGGACGATGTGCGCACCGCTGTCGACGCGGCGGTCAGCGCCTTCGGTGGCATCGACATCGTGGTGAACAACGCCAGCGCGATCGACCTGTCGTCGTCGGAGCAGCTGGAGATGAAGCGGTACGACCTGATGCAGGACATCAACACGCGTGGCACGTTCCTGCTGAGCAAGGCCGCTATCCCGCACCTGCGCAAGGCGGGCAACCCGCACATCCTCACGCTCTCCCCGCCGTTGAACCTCGCGCCGCACTGGGTGGGGAAGCACCTCGGTTACACGCTGTCGAAGTACGGCATGAGTCTGTGCGCCATCGGGCTCGCCGAGGAGCTCGCCGCCGACGGCATCGCCGCCAACTCGTTGTGGCCGAGGACCCTGATCGACACGGCCGCCGTGCGCAACGTGGTCGGCGGCGCCGGACAAGCCCGTAGTCCGCGGATCATGGCTGACGCCGCGTACGCCATCCTCACGCGTGACGCGCGGAAGTGCACCGCCAACCTGTTCATCGACGACGAGGTCCTGTCGGACGAGGGCGTCACCGACCTGTCCGTCTACAGCCCTGCCGACTTCGAAGGCGATCTCGCGCTCGACATATTCGTCGATCCGGCCTGATCCCACACTGCTCAGTCGATGAACGCGAGGGCGTTCTCGATGCCCTTCTCGAGGACCTCATCGGCGAGCTTCGAGTCGAAGGCGGCGCGGGACAGCTGCAGCGACCCAGGCCTTCGCAGCGGTCGAACTAGTCGATCAGGGCGCGGAGGGACATCCGACGCCGCACTGGTCCCGGTGCTCGGGCGACAGATAGCCGAGAACGAGATCCTCGAAGCTGGGCAGCCGGGCCGCAGAGTGCCGTGCCGCGCCGCCTGCATGCGTAGCTCCTCTACGACGACGTTGGCGACGAGGTCGGCCCCTTCATGCCACAGGATCCTCCGTTCATTCCGCAGGGCCATTGCCTTGCACGTCATCCCGAGCCTATGGTCTGTCGAATGTAATGTTATGACTCACATTTGATGGCGCCGTCAGAGTCAGAGATGAGGCATGCCGTGAGTGACGTCCCCTTCCAGCCCGCAGTGGAGCAGTCACGCGCGCTGGCCGCGGGTGAGATCTCGAGCCGGGAACTCGTCGAGCTCTATCTTGAGCGGATCGCCACCCATAACACCGTGTTGAACGCGGTGGTGACCCTTGACCCCGAGCGGGCCCGTCGCGAGGCCGGGGAAGCGGACGCCGCGCGGGCGGCCGGGCAAGACCTCGGTCCTCTGCACGGTGTGCCGATCACGGTCAAGGACAGCTTCGAGACAGCCGGGATGCGCACCGTCTGCGGGCGAACAGACCTCAAGGACTACGTGCCCGACCACGACGCCGAGGCGGTCAAGCGGCTGCGTTCGGCCGGTGCCGTGATCATGGGGAAGAGCAACATGCCTCCGGGCAACCAGGACGTCCAGGCCGACAACCCGGTGTTCGGTCCTTCATCGAACCCGTGGGACACGACCCGTACCTCGGGCGGATCCGCCGGGGGCGGCGCCGTCGCCACCGCCGCGGGCCTCACGGCGTTCGACTTCGGCTCGGAGATCGGCGGATCGACCAGGATCCCGTCCCACTTCAACGGCCTGTACGGGCACAAGTCGACCTGGCGGTCCATACCCCTCATCGGGCATGTGCCCTACGGCCCGGGCCCGGGACGATGGACCGAGGCCGACATGGGCTGCGGCGGCGCGCAGGTCCGCGACGCCCGTGACCTCGTCCCGATCCTGCGGGCAACGGTCGGGCCCGCCGACTACGACGGCGGTTTCAGCTACACACTCGCACCGCCGCGCGCGACCAAGCTCGCCGACTTCCGGGTCGCCGTCTGGAGCGAGGATCCCTCGTGTCCGGTCGACAGCGACGTCGCGGCTGCCGTTGACGACGCGGTCGCTGTGCTGCGGACGGCCGGCGCGAAGATCACGGTGCAGCCCGCCGGCCTCCCTGTCGACATCGCGACGAATCACGAGAAGGCCTTCCAGCCCCTGCTCTTCGGCGCGGGCGACCGCACCGGCCTCGCTCCTGCCTCCAGCGCCGCGGTGCTGGCCCGGTTCGTCCAGCACCCGCGGGGTGACGCCGGTCCCGCCCTGCTCGGAACCTTCCAGTCCCACTATCACTGGCTGCAGGCCCACATGGTGCGCAATGAGATCCGGCAGCGATGGTTCGAGTTCTTCCAGGACTTCGACATCGTGCTCATGCCGGTCACCCCGACGGCCGCCCCCGCCCACCACAACAAGCTGATCGACTGGTTCGGGCGGCCATTCGAAGTCGAAGGTGTGCGACGCCCTTACTGGGACCAGGTCAAGTGGAACGCCGTCGCCAACGTCTCCGGAGGCCCGGCGACGACCATCCCGGTGCGCAAAGGCAGGAGCGGACTGCCCATCGGTCTGCAGGCCATGGGCCCGACCGGAGGCGATCTCACCACCATCGAGTTCGCCGCCCTGCTGGGCCGGGAAGTAGACGGCTTCGTGCCGCCTCCGGCCTTCGTCCAGACCCCCACCACTGGACCCTGACCACCCGCCCGAAAACCCCGAAGAACGACGATGCACAGCTTGAGCCGCAACGCGTCACGACTGCGGACGGATTCCGCGTCACGACTGCGGACGGATTCCGCGTCACGACTGCGGACGGATTCCGCGTCACGCTACCCGGAACGCACCGCGATCGTCTTCGTGCTCGTCTCGCGCGGGATCCAGCCCGGGGACAAGGTCGCGCTGTCCTGCCCCGATTCTCCAGCATCTACTTCGGCATCCTCAAGGCCGGCGCCGCGGTCGTGCCGCTGAACGTGCTGTTGCAGGGCCGCGAGGTCGCCTACCACCTCACCGACTCCGACGCGAAGGGCGTATTTCGCCTTCGAGGGCACCCCGGAGCTGCCGATCGGAAAGGCCGCCTGGAAGGGATTCCGCGAGAGCGCGGACTGCACCGAGTTCTTCCTGATCGAGAGCGGCGGCGCGCCGTAGTCCGGGGACGAGACGCCGGAGTCCTACACCTCGGTCGTAGCCGAGCAGCCCGTGACGTTCCGGACGATCGAACGCGACGAAGACGACACAGCGGTGGTCCCCTACACGTCCGGCACCACCGGCCACCCCAAGGGCGCGGAGCTGCGTCACCGCAACGTGTATGACAACGCGCTCGCCGGCATCGACCTGTTCGTTTCGAGGGGGCAGCGCCCTGCTACATGTTGATCATGTGGCCGGCGAGGCCGTGGACGGCTTCCTTGACCGCTTCGCCGAGGGTGGGGTGGGCGTGGACGTTGCGGGCGACCTCGTGGACGGTGAGGTCCCACTGCTGGGCCAGGGTCAGTTCGGGGAGGAGTTCGGTGACGTCGGGGCCGATGAGGTGGCCGCCGAGGAGTTCGCCGTACTTGCCGTCGCTGATCAGCTTCACGAACCCGCTCGCGTCCCCCAGGCCGTGGGCCTTGGCGTTCGCGGTGAAGGGGAACTTGGCGACCTGGACGTCGTAGCCCTTCTCCCTGGCCTGTGCCTCGGTGTAGCCGAAGCTGGCGATCTGCGGCTGGCAGAAGGTGGAGCGCGGGATCATCACGTAGTCCAGCTCCATGGTCTCCGCGTCCGCGATCGTCTCGGCGGCGACCACGCCCATCGCCTCGGCGGCGTGCGCGAGCATCAGCTTCGCGGTGACGTCGCCGATGGCGTAGATGTGCGGTACGGAGGTGCGGCAGCGGCCGTCGACGTCGATCGCGCCGCGCTCGGTGACGCGGACGCCGGTGTTCTCCAGGCCGTATCCGGTGACGTTCGGGGCGAAGCCGATCGCCTGGAGGACCTTGTCGGCCTCCAGGACCTGCTGGGTGCCGTCCTTGCCGGTGACCGTGACACGGACCTGCGGGCCGGACTCGTCGATCGACTCGACGCGGGTCGAGGTCAGCACCTGGATCCCCAACTTCCGGTACTGCTTGGCCAGTTCGGCGGAGACCTCGGCGTCCTCCAGCGGGGCGATACGGTCCAGGAACTCCACGATCGTGACCTTGACGCCGTAGTTGTGCAGGACATACGCGAACTCGACGCCGATCGCGCCGGCGCCCGCGATGACGATCGACTGCGGGAGGTCCTCGGCGAGGATCTGCTCCTCGTACGTCACCACGCGCGCGCTGCGCTTGGTGCCGGGCAGCAGCTTGGGGCTCGCCCCGGCGGCGATGATGCAGTTCTCGAAGCCGATGGTGCGGGTGTTGCCGTCGTAGTCGGCCACCTGGAGTGTGTGCGGGTCGAGGAAGGTGCCGCGTCCGCTGATTTCGGTGATCTTGTTCTTCTTCATCAGGTAGTGGACGCCCTTGACCCGGCCGTCCGCGACCTTCCGGCTGCGGCGGAAGGCCTCCCCGTAGTCGAAGGAGACCTCACCCTCGACCTTGATGCCGAAGGTCTTCGCCTCGCGCGTGAAGATGTGCGCGAGCTCGGCGTTGCGCAGCAGGGCCTTGGTGGGGATACAGCCCACGTTCAGGCAGACGCCGCCCCAGTACTTCTCCTCGACCACCGCGACGCGCTTGCCCAGTTGGGCGGCCCGGATGGCGGCTACGTATCCGCCGGGGCCCGCGCCGAGTACGACGACGTCGAAGTGCTCACTCTGCTCGTCCATGGACCTTTCCTTTCCACTGGGACGGTCGACTCCACGTCAGTGGCCGACTCGCTCCCGATCGCACAACCTGTTCATCAACTCAGTCGCTGGTTCAACGCCCCGGTGCCGTGATCCATACCCACGCAGCGATCACCGACGGGCCAACGCCCCGTCGACTTCATGTACTCCCGCCTCGGCGGCACCGAGCCTGAGGGTGTCAAGCCCGAAGACCGCGACCGGACCGTGCACACCGGGCTTGAGGACGGCATCCGGCGCCGCCGCACGGACTGCGCCCCACGCCAGGAGGGAGCCCGTCATCTCGTAGGGATCGGGTCCGGCGAGGGCCGTCGCGGCCAGGGGACGACCCTGGCCGTCGCGGGCGACCGCGATCACCAGGGAACGGCCGTCGGTGTCCGGCTCACGATGTGCTCCCGGGAGCCGCCCGGACCACCGCGTCAGAGTAGCCCGCACCTTCGCCGACCTCAGCAAGGGCGCCTGGAGCATGGCGGCGATCTGCACCGGACGCGTCCACCGCCCGAGCCAGCCCATCCCCACCTCGACGCTCTCCAGCCGAGGGAAGACCTCAGGCAGGCCGAGATGCTCCGTGCCCGGGACGGTTATGGCCGGGCGTCGCACACCGGCGTAGCGGAAGGTGAGGACACGCTTGGCGGCCCGCTCGTCGACCAGTCGGGAAGAGGCTCCAGGACGTGGGGAGCGGTAGGCGAACCCGTCCTCGGCCGCCGCGGCGACCAGCGTCTGGCGCGTGCCACCCGTGGTCAGGTCCCAGGAGTCGCGCAGGGTGCTCCGGTAATGCAGCTCACTCCCGCGCCCCGAACGGGTGATGAAGTAGCCGATCTCGACATGGCATGCGCGCTCGCCCGCCTGTTCCAGGGCCAGGGCGCCGGCGAGGTTGCCGGGCACGTAGTCGTAGCCGAACGCGGGCACGAGAGTCGCTCCCCGGGCGGCCGCGACGGAGTCCAGTTCAAGGAGGACCCGGCGGGCGAAGGGGCCCTCCCCCGTGGAGTCGAAGTAGCGCGCTCCCGCCCGCGCGGCGGCCGTGACCGTGGCCATGCCCAGTTGCATGAACGGCCCGACCGTGGAGACGACCACATCGCTGGGGCCCAGAAGGCGCGTGAGGCGGGCGGAAGAGGTGACGTCCACTTCCGCCACCGGCAGTTCCGCCTCGAAGCGGTCGGCCAGGGTCAGCATCTTCGTTCGGCTTCGCCCGACCAAGGTCGGCTTCTCACCTCGTGCGAGCAGTTCCCTGAGAACCCGCCGCCCCGTGTACCCCGTCGCACCCAGCAACAGGATTCTGCGCTTTTCCACGGCTACGTCTGCCTTCCGGAGGGCACTGTCACGACGACCACTGACCGACCACGAGTCATTCACTGACTTCAGGTCATTGAATATACAATGGTCAACATGAGAGGGCCAAACCGACGACAGCTGTATGCGGAGCAGACCCGGGCGGACCTGGTGGCGGCCGCGCGCAAACTCTTCGTCGACAACGGGTTCGCGGACACGTCGGTCGAGGCCATCACCGCGGCGGCGCAAGTGAGCAAGGGCACCTTCTACCACCACTTCCCGGACAAGAAGGCGATGTTCGCCGAGCTCTACACGGAGTTGCTCCAGCCGGTCGGAGCGCTCGCCGACGCGGCGTCCGAGGCGATCCGTGCGACACCGGGCAAGCCTGCGTTGACCGCCGTGTCGAACCTCACGCACGCCTTCTTGCGGCGGACCATCGACGATGCCCTGCATCGAGAGCTCATGGCCCAGGCGCCCTCGGTGCTGGTGGAGCAGTACCGGCACATCAACGACACGGTGGCCCAACCGCCGATCGAACGGCTATTGACCGTCCTGGCCGAACGCGGTGACGTGGAACCGGACGTTCCGGTCGCCACCGTCGCCCGGCTGCTGTTGGCCGTCCTGTGCGAGGGCAACCAGATCATCGCCGCCGCGGCGGACCGGGAGGACGCCCTGGCCAGGACGTTCCACACGATCACCCTGCTGATGTCAGGCCTGGCGGCGGACGGCGTCAGCGCGCACGGTTGACGTCGACCAACGCCTGCAACAGCACTCCTCGACCGCACCCGGCCGTGCCGCTACCGTGCCGCCTCGTCCTCGATGTCACGGACCAGGTCGATGGCCCGGCCGAGAGTGGTGAGCCGAGCGTCGAGGGTCTCTCCGGCCGGATAGAAACGTACGGTGTCCACACCGGCGTCGCGCCACACACGCAGCCGTTGGCGCACCATGCCGTCGGTTCCGATCAGAGTGGTCGCCAGCACCATTTCGTCGGTGACCAGGCCGGCCGCGCCGTCCCGGTCCCCGGCCTGCCAACGTGTGCGGACTTCGGCCGCCACTTCGGCCCAACCCTGGCGGCTGTAGGCGTTGTTGTAGTAGTTCGTGGTCGCGGAACCCATGCCGCCGAGGCTGAAGGCAAGTTCCTTCTTGCGTCCGGCCACCATCGCGCTCAGCGCGTCCTCGTCGTCCGCGAAGGCGACCTCGGCGCCTTGGCAGATGTCGAGGTCGGCACGGGCGCGACCGGCAGCGGCAAGGCCCTGGTCCAGGTGGTCGAAGTACGCCTCCTTGGCGCCCTCGGGCACGAAACTGGTGCCCAGCCACCCATCGGCGATCTCACCGGTCAGGTGCAGCATCTTCGGCGAGAGAGTGGCGAGGTAGACCGGAATGTCATGCTCGGCACGCATCGACAGACGCATGGGCTTCGCCTGCCCGCCCGGCAGCGGAATCCGGAACTCCTTTCCTGAGTAGGAGACTTTGCCGCCCGCGGCGGCCTCCCGCACGATCTCGACGGTCTCCCGCATCCGCACCAGCGGCCGGGCGAAGGGCACGCCGTGCAGCCCCTCGATCACCTGCGGCCCGGAGGGGCCCAGGCCGAGAAGGAAGCGCCCCTCGGAGATCTGCGACAGTGTGATCGCGGCGCGGGCGATGGCCATCGGCGTGCGGGTGCCGAGTTGGATGATTCCGGATCCGAGGAGCATGCGCTCGGTCTTCGCCGCGAGGTAGCCCAACGGCGAGGGGGCCTCGGAGCCCCACGCCTCCGCCACCCAGCAGATGTCAAGACCGAGCTTCTCCGCCTCGGTGACATAGGCGACGATCTCCCGCCAGTCGCCCCCGGAAGCCTCGATCGTGGTGGAGGTACGCATCAGAGCCTCGCCTCGCCCGTGGGCCGGGCCCTCTCGGCCAGCTTCTTGATCTCTTCGAGGGTGATGGTCATGTTGGCCTCGAACTCCCGCATGCGCACGAAGACGATCTTCTGCTCCTTCTCCGGCATGCGATCGATGGCGAAGGAGAGGCCCGAACGGGCCGGCCCCATCTGCATCCATTCGCTCAGCAGAGTGCCACCGCCCTGCGGCTCCAACGTGAACCGCCAGATCGCCGTCGGGTTCTGCGGGTTCTCGACGGCCCAGGCAAGCAGCCTCGGCGGCTCGCACTCGACGATGTGGGAGGTGGTGGCCCACTCCCCGAGTGCCTCGTGCTTGCTCCGGCCGATGAACCGGGCTCCCAGGGCAGGGGCGGTCCTGCCGTCCAGCCATTCGACGGACTGCAGTTCGGAGCTCATACGCGGCATCAACTCGATGTCGGACACGAGCGTCCACACCTGTTCGGGCGGAGCAGCGATCCAGGTGCGGACCTCCACCGTCGGCTTGTCCGCATAGCGCGCGCCTGTCCACTCCATGTTCCTGCAGCCTCCATGCCGATCCGAGAACTCCCATGACCAGATGTGACCAGTAAAGTTGCGTAGATAGACTCACATGTCAAGGGAAAGCGCAGCCCCGGCAGAGCCGCTGAGTCAGCCGGCGAAACGCTCCCGCACATCCGGCCGTTCGGCCAGGTGTGGCGGATAGCCGGGGCCCATCCGAGGACTGGTGTTCTCCGCGGTCATCTGCTCACCGCAGGAAGAACACACCACCTCGGCGTGGGCTTCCTGTCCGCAGGCCTCGTGCCGCATGACTACCGGCGGGCCCTGTTCACCGGACAGCCAGCGGTCCCCCCACCGGTTCATCACCAGCAGCACACCGTAGAAGTCGCGCCCCTTCTCCGTGAGCACGTAGTCGTACCGAACCGGCTCCGTCTGGTACGGCCGTTTCTCCAGCAGCCCCTCGTCCACCAGCCGACGCAACCGGTCCGTCAATGTGTTGCGCGCGATCCCCAGTGACACCTGGAACGCGTCGAACCGCCGGATCCCGTAGAACGCCTCACGCAGCACCAACGGCGTCCACCAGTCCCCGAGCAGGTCCATGGTGCGCGCGATCGAACAGGGCCAGTGCGCAAAGGATGTCCGCCTCATGACCGTCAGCATAGGTTCGTCCAGTCGTAAGACCCAGCAGGTGGAGCGGTGACAATTCATCCGCGCGACATCTTGCGCTCAATAAATAACGAAGTTATGTTGCGGCCATGAAACGTGACTTGCTGGGCAGAAAACTGGTTGTCACCGGAGCGGCGCGCGGCATCGGCGAGAAGGCGGCCCGCCTGGCCATCGCCCGAGGCGCTCAGGTGGCCTTGATCGGACTGGAACCCGATCGGCTCCGTGACCTCGCCCGCGAGCTGGGCCCCGCCGCTTCCTGGCGTGAGGCCGATGTGCGCGACGGCACCGTCCTGCGGTCAGCGATCGACGAGGCCGCGGGGGTCATGGGCGGCATCGATCTGGTCGTCGCCAATGCCGGGGTCGTGGCGTACGGGACCGTGCGACAGACGGACGAGGCGTCGTTCGAGCGGGTCCTGGACATCAATCTGAACGGTGTCTTCCGAACCCTCAAGTACGTGACGCCCCATCTGGAGCGCAGCCGGGGACACGTACTGGTCGTGGCGTCCGCGCTGTCCTTCATGCCGCTGGCGGCGATGGCCTCCTACGGCGCCAGCAAGGCCGCGGCCGAGCTGCTCGCCCTGACCTACCGCCAGGAGGTGGCGCACCTCGGCGTCACGGTCGGCCTGGTGCACCCCTCCTGGATCGACACGGATCTCGTCCGGGGCGCCGAGGCGGACCTTCCCTCGTTCCAGGGCCTGCGCAACCGGCTTCCCTACCCGGGCAATGTCACCACGAGTGCCGACCGGGCGGCTGCCGCGATCGTCGACGGGCTCGTCCGCCGCCGCAGCCGCGTGTACGTCCCCCGCGCGGTCGTCGTGGCCAACTGGGCCAAGGCAGCGCTGAATTCGCCACTGGCCTGGCCATGGGCGAGGCGCTTCGCGGCCCGTGCCGTTCCGTCCCTCGAACGGGAGGTCGCGGCGCTGGGGAGGCATGACCAGCTCACCCCGGGCACCGGTACCTCTACCGCGGAGACCAAGTCGCCCTAGCCGCACATGGGTGGTCCCGCCCGGGACGGCGTCCTGCCCTACCGACTTTCACCGACCTTGAACGATCGAGTCGTAAAGGCGCGCGCCCGCCTCGTGCGAGGCTTCGGCCCGTTCCCGCTCGTCGCCCAGACCGACAGAGAAGTTCACGCCCATCGGCCGCATCACCTGCGTCACGGGGTCCTCGAACTCGCCGAAGTGCTCGGCCAGCTCGAGGGTGATGTACCCGTGGACCAGACTCCACAACTGGGCGGCTATGACTTCAGGTTTCTGCCGCTCGGCCCTGCCCGAGTCCACGAGCCGTTGACATGCCGCGGTGATATGGACGTGGGCATCCCTGAAGGCCGGCGAATGGCCGCTCAAGCGAAGGTCCGCGTCCGACAGCGGCCGGTACGTCGCACGAGTGGACAGGCCGAACATCAGGTCATACAGGTGAGGGTTCTCGTGGGCCACTCGGCGGCAGGTCAAAGCCATGGCGAAGAGATCCGCGATCGGATCATCCGTCACCGGCACCTGGGCGAACGCCCCGGCGAGCTCCCTGAAGCCGTGGTCGGCGACGGCGCGCATCAGCTCGGGGATCCCACCGAAGTGGCCGTAGACGACCATCGTCGACAGCCCGCTCGCGGACGCCACCGTACGCGCCTTGATGGCCGACGGCCCCTGTTCGGCCAGCAGGCCGACAGCGGCTCGCACCAGCCGCTCCGGTGCGTCATCGAGCTTCGGCCGCCCTGCCATGCCTCTCGCGCCTCCACCATTGACACTCTTGAAATAACTTGGTTATGTAACTCGTCACGGCAATAGTACACATCTCGAGCGACGTGCCGTTTCGGACACGGGCGCGCCTCCCCGGACGGGCTTCCACGCACTGTCCCAGATTCCTGGCGCCGGCAGCCCCTCCCTCACTCGCTTTGCACTCCCCCATGAACCCAGCACGGGAGCAGAATCCATGCCATACAAAGACAAGGGTCATCTGGAGATCGAGGACCGCGGAGCCGTCCTTGTCGTCCGGGTCGACGGCGGCCCGCACCAGTTGTTCGGCCTCGACATCGCCCGGCAGCTGGACAAGCTGGTGACCCGGGTCGACCGCGATCCGAGCGTCCGTGCCGTCGTCTTCACCGGGGCACATCCCGAGCGGTTCGTCAGCCATGCCGCGGTCCAGTGGCTGCAGGAAGAGGGCGCCGCGAGCCCTACGGTCGGCCGGCGCGGTGCCGCCGCCGTCGTACGCATGGCCAAGCACGTGGACCGGTCCCGTCTCCTCGGGCCCGTGATGCGCAGGACCCCGATGCGCGGAGCCCTCCAGCTGGAGCGCCTGCACACGACCTTCCTCCGGATGAACGCCAGCGGTGTCCTCTTCGTCGCCGCCCTCAATGGTTCGGCTCTCGGCCTCGGCGCCGAGTTCGCCTGGGCCTGCGATTTGCGGGTCATGGCCGACGGGGACTTCTTCATCGGCCAGCCCGAAATCCTCCTCGGCATCATCCCGGGCGGAGGCGGCACCCAGCGGCTGACCCGCCTGATCGGCACCCACCGGTCCCTGGCCGCGATCCTCGAAGGCAAGCCGTTCACGCCCGCGGAGGCGCTCGCCAACGGGGCGGTCGACAAGGTCGTACCCCAGGACAAGGTCGTCGCGCAGGCGGTCGAACTCGCGGAGCACTTCGGCCGACGGTCGAAGGGGTCGGTCGCGGCCGCCAAGAGGTCGGTGTACTTCGGCGGCTCGATGTCCCTGGAGGACGGACTCCACGTCGAACGCGCCGAGTTCTTCACCAGAGTCATGTCGAAGGACGGTCAGGAACTGATGCTCGACTACATGAAGACGACGGACGCCACCGGCGAGCTCCCGCTCTACGCCCCGGACACCTACGCCCAGGCGCTCGCCTCGGGCAGCGTGCCCGGGCACCGCTCGACGAAGACGACGCGGCGGTGAGCCGACGATGACCACTGCGCACCCCGTCACCCGCCACGACATCACCTTCCCCTCCGGCGACAGCACCTGTGCCGGATGGCTCTACCTCCCGACCGGCGTCACCTCCCCGCCCATCGTCATCCTCGGGCACGGCCTCGGCGCCACCCGCGAGATGCGCCTGGACGCCTTCGCCGAGCGTTTCGCCCAGGCCGGCATCGCCGCCGTGGCCTTCACCTACCGGCACTTCGGCGACAGCGGCGGCCACCCGCGCCAGCTCCTGTCGATCAAGCGTCAGCTCGCCGACTGGGACTCCGCCATCGCCTACGTCAAGGCCCGCCCTGACATCGACCGCTCCCGCATCGCGGTGTGGGGCAGCTCCTTCGGCGGAGGCCACGCCATCACCGTCGCCTCTCGGCATCCCGAACTGCGCGCGGCCGTGTCCCAGTGCCCGTTCACCGATGGCCTCGCCTCCGCGCTCGCACTCGGCCCGGTCGCCTCGCTCAGGATGACCCCCGTGCTCGCCCGGGACATGGCGGCCAGACTGCGCGGCAAGGCACCCGCGATGGTTCCCATCGCCTCCGCCCCCGGTTCGCCGGCCCTCATGAACGCTCCGGACGCCCTGCCCGGATATCAGGCGCTGCAACCGCCGGGGACGACGTTCCGCAACGAGGTGGCGGCACGGGTCATTCCGACCATCGCCACCTACCGGCCCGGGCGTGCGGCGAAGAAGGTCGCCATGCCGATCCTCTTCTGCGTCAGCAACACCGACTCCGTCACGCCTCCCGCCCAGACCCTCAGGTACGCGCGCACCGCACCCCGGGGAGAGATCAAGAGGTACGACGCCGGCCACTTCGACTTCTACACCGGCGAGACCTTCGAGGCCCTGGTCCGCGACCAGATCGAGTTCCTCACCCGGCAGCTGCGCCCCGCGCCGGCATCGACTCCTTGACCGGATCGCACAACACCGAGACAGGTACGCCCGCCATGAACTTCGCTTCACTGCCCGACCGCCGCGCCGCTCACGACCCCGATGGGGCAGCGGTCTCGGACGGGCGCCAGTCACTCACCAACACCCAGTTGCTGGACCGCGTCCGTGCCGCAGCGCTTCAGCTCCAGGACCTCGGCATCGGTCCCGGCGATGTCGTGGCCCTCAAGCTGACGAACCGCATCGAGTTCGTGCTGCTGTTGTTCGCCGCCTGGCGGATCGGCGCCACCATCACGCCGGTCAACCCGAGCATGACCGACGTCGAGGTGGACCGACAGGTCAAGGACTCCGGTGCGCGTCTGCTGGTGGTCGAAGACCGCGAGGCGCCCGTCACGGACGGTACTGCCGTACTCGCCGTCGGCGCACTGCACAAGGAAGGGGCGAGTTCGGATCACGCACCGCATGTGGACCCATCCGCGCTGGCTCTCCTCATATACACCAGCGGCACCACCGGGACGCCCAAGGGCGTGATGCTGGACCACGCCAACATCGACGCCATGACGGAGATGGGCCGCCTGTCCCTGGACATCGGGCCCGCCGACCGGTGCCTGCTGATCCTGCCGCTCTTCCACGTCAACGGCATCGTGGTCAGCATTCTCACGCCTCTTCTCGCGGGGGCGAGCGTCGTCATCGCGGGCGGCCGGTTCGACCCACACAGCTTCTTCGACCTCGTCGAGCAGGAGCGCCCCACCTTCTTCAGCGCCGTGCCGACGATCTACGGCATGCTCGCTGCACTCCCGGACGACGTGCGGCCCGACACATCGTCGCTGAGGTTCGGAGTCTGTGGCGCCGCACCTGCCTCCGCCGAGCTGCTGAACCGGTTCGAAGCCCGCTACGGGTTCCCTCTTGTCGAGGGGTACGGCCTGTCCGAAGGAACCTGCGGGTCCACCGTCAACCCCGTCGCGGGCCCTCGACGTGCCGGCACCGTGGGACTTCCCTTCCCCGGCCAGCAGATTCGGATCGTCGACGCCGAAGGTACCGAGGTGGGGCCGGGCACGGACGGTGAGGTCCTTGTGAAGGGCCCCAACGTCATGCGTGGCTACCTCGGCCGCCCCGAGGAAACGGCCAGAGTCATCGTCGACGGCTGGTTGCACACGGGCGATGTGGGTCACCTCGACGCCGAGGGCTACCTGACCCTGGTCGGGCGCTCGAAAGACATGATCATCCGTGGCGGGGAGAACATCTACCCCAAGGAGATCGAGGACGTCCTCACAGGCGACCCATCGGTGCTCGAAGCCGCCGTGATCGGCGTACCCGACGAGAAGTGGGGAGAGGTGGTCGTGGCCTACATACAGCCGCGACCAGGCCTGACCGTCGATCTGACGGCGCTGCGGGAGCTCTGTGCGCGCAACCTCACCGGCTTCAAGCGTCCGACCGAGTTCTTCGTGGTGGAGGCCATAGCGAAGAACGCGGTCGGGAAGATCGACAAGGCCTCCTTGCGCGCTGCCCACGTCGCGGTTTCCTGAGCTTCACCGCGCGCCGAGCCTGGACGCCCAGGCAGCGCATATCCGACAGCGCGGCCGTGGGGGACGCTTCGGCGGGTGTCCCGGTCTCGGCCCGGATCTGACTGCGTGGCGGCCCAACCGGAAGCAACTGGGCCGCCCCTCGGTCCGGGAGGCGGCTCGGACGACTTGCCCCGGCCGGCCAGTGAGACTGTGGACCCGCAGGGGCGCCGCTCTCGTCGTGGTGGCTGGGTCACCGACTCGCCTCGTGGGCCAGGAACGACCGCAAATGGCCCAGCAGTGCATCCGGTTGCTCTTCCGGGATGAAGTGGCCGCACTCCGGGATTTCTGCTCCGGTGACGTCGTCCGCGTAGGCGCGCCAGATCTCCAGCGTCGGCAGGCGGGAGGGCAGCCCTGCGGAACCCCAGAGCGCCAGTACCGGCATGGTGAGGCGGCGGCCCTCAGCGGCATCGATGTCGTCGAGGGCGACGTCCTGCTCCATGGCGCGGTAGTCGTCGAAACTCGCGCGCATGGCACCAGGGCGGGAGAAGGCTCGGACATATCTGTCGACCGCTTCGGGTGTCAGCCCGTGCCGGTTATAGGTCCACCGCTCGAAGAAGTACTCGAGATACCCGCGTACGTCGTGCCCCACGAGCCGCTCGGGAAGGTCGGGCTGCATCTGGAACAGCCAGTGCCAGTACCCGGAGGCGAGTGAGGCGTCCAGCCGGCGGAACATCTCCCGGGTCGGCACGATGTCGAGCACAGCCAGCCGTTCCACCTGATCGGGGCGGTCCAGCGCCCAGCGGTGCCCCACGCGGGCGCCCCGGTCGTGACCCACGACGGCGGTCGTCTCGAAGCCGAGTGCTTCGACGAGGCCCGCCATGTCGGCGGCCATCCGCCGCTTGTCGTATCCGGTCGAGGGCTTGTCGCTCAGGCCGTAGCCACGCAGGTCGGGTGCCACCACGGTGTGGTCGGCGGCAAGATCCGCCAGTACCGGCTGCCAGCAGTCGGAGGTCTGCGGCCAGCCGTGGAGCAGGACGAGCAGAGGACCGGATCCCGCTCGGAGGTAGTGCAGGCGGACCCCGTCCACCTGCGTCACGCCTGTGGTCACAGTGGGCTGTCCCATGGATGCGCCTCCCCGGCATGAACTAACCCTCTTAGAGGGTTAAAGCTAACGTGCAGAATGAAGGCGTGGCAACGGACGACACGTGGATCTGGGACGGCGGGCGGGCCTGTCTGGACTTCACCAACACCCTCCGCCACCGGTGGCGACCCACGCCGGGGGAGACGCTCCGGAACCCGGGCGATCTCACCCTCTGGCTTCAGCGGGCCGGACTGCTCACACCGGGCATCCCGGATCCCGTGGATGCCGCCGTCCTGGCATCGGGCCGACGGCTGCGCGAGGCGGTCGACCGGGCCGTAATCGCGGTCTCCGACGGCCGACTGCCCTCCTCCAGCGACGTCGTGCTGCTCAACGGATCGGCAGCACAGGCGCCCCGGCCGGCGCCGCAAATCACCATCAAAGGCGGTCACTTGGAGCCCGCCGGCACCACGACCATGGCACCTGATTCCGCGACCGCGCTGGCACTGATCGCGCAGGACGCCGTAGACCTGCTCCTGTCGACCGAGATCCGGCGCGTACGCGTGTGCAGCGCGGACATGTGCGCCCTGCGCTTCCTGGACCGCTCGCCCGCCCACAACCGCCGCTGGTGCTCGATGTCCCGCTGCGGCAACCGCACCAAAGTCCGCCTCCACCAGGCCCGAGCCAGACGGAGTGAGCGCACCCCGGCGGACTGAGCCCACCTGGACCCCTGCCGCCACCGCGCTCAGCTCACTCCGCGGGCCTCAGACGAAATGCGGGGCCGGGGACACTCTCGATGTCCTCCGCCTGCACGGCGTGGCCGCGTTCGCAGCGGATCTGGGCATCGACGTGCGCACCGCATCCGCGGTGTCGCGTCAGTACGGCCGGGCCCTCCGGGTCGGCGCGGTAGCGGTCGCCCCACTGCAGGAGCCCCATCACGGCCGGGACCAGATCCACGCCCTTGGGGGTGATCACATACTTCGGCCGACTCCGCGAACCCGGCTCCTTGTAGGTCTCGGTGGCCAGGATCCCTTCCTCGACAAGCATCCGGAGCCGGGCAGCGAGAAGGTTGCGGGGACAGCCCAGAACCCGTTCGAAGTCACTGAAGCGGGACGAGCCGTACCAGACCTCGCGCAGGATCAGGATCGTCCACTTCTCCCCCACGACCTCAAGGGTCCGGGCGATCGAGCAGTTCGACATGTCCCGGTCGAGTCGGGTGTCCATGCCGGCGTCCTGAAGAGCTTCCGTCCTCGCATCCATGGGGGTGATTCTAACCCGACCTGAGTTTACTTTTCCATACTCAACAAGTAGCGTCATGACCACACGCAGACGACCGAGAAGATCACATGGAAAGGCGGCCGACATGAAGGCGTTCGTCGTCGAAAAGTACGGCAAGGACGGCGTGCGCGCCGCCGAGGTATCCGAGCCCAGCGTCGGTGACCGCGATGTTCTGGTCAGGGTGAGCGCCGCGAGCATCAACCCGCTGGACAAGATGGTCCGCAACGGGGAGTTCAAACAGCTGTTGAAGTACAAGCCTCCGTTCGTGCTCGGTCACGACGTGGCCGGCGTCGTGACGCGGGTCGGTTCCGCCGTGCGCGGCTTCGAAGTCGGCGACGAGGTCTACGCCCGTCCGCGCGACCTGCGGATCGGAGGCTTCGCGGAGTACATCGCGATCGACATGGACGACGTCGCGCCCAAGCCGGTCTCGCTCACCCCGCAGGAGGCGGCCGCGGTCCCGCTGGTGGCCCTGGCCGCCTGGCAGGTCCTCGTGGACCAGGCCCATGTGAAGCCGGGTCAGAAAGTGCTCGTCCACGCCGGTGCCGGCGGTCTCGGATCGACGGTCATCCAGCTCGCCAAACACCTCGGTGCCACCGTGGCGACGACCGCGAGCGCTCATTCCGAGAAGCTGGTCAGAAGCCTCGGTGCCGACATCGTCGTCGACTACAAGACGGAGGACTTCTCCAAGGTGCTGTCCGGCTACGACCTGGTGCTGGACGCCGTGGGCGGGGCGAACCTGGAGAAGTCGCTGACCGTGCTGAAGCCCGGCGGCCTGGCTGTGAGCGTCGTGGGCCCGCCGGACGCCGGGTTCGCCGGGCAGCTCGGCGCTCCCTCCTTCCTGGGGCTGGTCATGAACGTGCTCAGTCGCAAGATCCGCAAGCAGGCGAAGGCCCTGGGCGTTCGCTACCAGTTCTTCTTCATGCAGGCCAATGGCTCCCAGTTGCGCGAGCTCGGCGCCCTCTACGACAGCGGGAAGCTCCGCCCGGTCATCGACAGCACCTTCCCGTTCGATCAGACGCTCGAGGCGATGGCTTACGTCGAGCAGGGTCGCACCACGGCCGGCAAGGTCGTGGTCTCGATGACGCCCGACAGCAACTGAGATCAGGCCGGTCACACGGCATCCTCCTGGCATGATCACGCGGGGCCGACGACGCGACGGCACGGGGCGAGAGGCGCTCGCCGCGTCGGGAGGAACACCATCGACGGCTCGCGTGTCCCGACGCTCATGACGGACACGGGAGTTGTCCAACGGCGTCCTCTGCTCCGGCCCCGAATCCGAGGGCTGCCGGCGGCCGCAACAGTCTGCGGAGCCCCGTGCCCCGAGTGCCTTGGATTGCATCCAGGGAAGTGGTGTACGGGTTCGATCTGATCCGGGGTTTGCTCCGGCATCGGGTCGGTGCCCGCATAGATGAACGGCCATCGGCTGATCTTCGAGGTGTCGAAGCCCGAAGGACGTCAGCACGATGACCGCACCTGCCAGTGCGCCCGCACGCCCTCGCCGAGGACTACCTCGCCGCGCCGAGTCCCGATCTGCTGCGCGCGACGGGCTGAACGTTCGCCGACACGCTCATGCCCGGGACCTGCGCACATACGTGGCATTCCTGTGGTTCACGCGACGCAGGCGGGACCGGCGTGACGCGTCCATGGACCACCGAGCGGCGTTCGAGTGGCGGCGGCGTCGTGATGAGCGTGGCCCTCGTTCGGAAAAGGAGAGTTGGGACCGGGAGGTGTCCACGGTCAACGAGTTCTACCTGTGGGCAGGACGTCGTGAGGGCCGATCCCATCCGTCAGCGCGCGGGCTTCGGTGTGGTCGCCGTGGCGGGACGGGGCTGGCGGCACGATGGTGCGGCAAGTGCCGGCCGCGGCACTACGCCGCCCTGGTCGACGTGCGCTTCCGGCCCCGCATCCCGGCGCCGGCCCGGCCTGCGACGCCGACGGAACCCTCCGGATCCGACGTACGTACGGAAGCCAACCTGAGCCGGCCACGGAAGGAGAACACCGACCTGCGCGCACTCTGGCTCTGTACGAGGAGGCCATCCGCCGGCCGGCTCTCGAAATCGGCGCACTGCACAGCGGCGGCACCGTTCTTCCACTGCCAACCGCAGCAGGCCCGCGCCGCCCGGGCCCTCCTGAATCCGACACCCCCCAGGCGCCTGGCGTGCGAAAGGACGTCGGGCGTGGCGCGCAGCCGACTACCGATGATCAAGGAATCACCTCCTGGACGGCGGACGAGATCCAGAGGCGTTGCGCTGATGACCGAGCTCGGGCAGTTCGGCGGCGGCGGTCAGGCCCTGTACGACCCCGTCTCGGCGAGCGGAGCCTCAGGGACCGGTCCGGCGACTATCCCCGCCGCCCCCGGGCCGACTCGCCCAGCGGACCGTCCCGGGGCACGCTGGAAGGAGCGGCGTCGCCCACGTCGTCAAGGCCAGCAGCGAGGGCGTCGAGTGGCTCTGCCCGGATACCACGATCGAGCGGATCGCCGCCCAGTGGCTGGACCTCAGGCGCTCCTCGTCGTGGTCACCGACGGAGCGGCCGGCGCCCACGTCTTCGACGCCCGTGCGGCACGTATCAGCCGTCCCGGCCGGAGGGTCGCGGCGGTGGACACCGTGGGAGCGGGCAGGGCAGCCGGGCGACGGCGCACCCCGCCTCGCTCACGGAGGATGCGCCTACCTCGGCCAGCCGCTCCGGCGGCCGGGGTCCGGCCTGCCGGATTCTCGCGCACGGACCAGGCGTCAGCGACTGCACCGAAGCCCTGCAGGCGTTACTCGTCGAGGAACTGAACGGCGTGCTTCAGAAACCGCTCGGGATACTGGAACTGCGCTCCATGCCCGGCATCGGGGTAGATCAGCAGTTGCGCGTTGGGGATGTTCTGGGCGAGGTGCCAGGAGTTGATCGAGGCGATCATCACGTCGTTCTCGCCGTTGAGGACCAGCGTCGGCTGGGTGATCGCGTTCAGGTGGGCGTAGGGGTTCTCGCCCGGCAGCGGTTCCGCGTAGGCCATAGTCGCTTCGAACTGCGCCTGTGCGACCGCGGGCGAGCTCGGCGGGTCCTGGTCGACCCGCTGGTGACGGCGCTCCCAGAAGGCCTTGCCCGCTTGCTTCGCGGCTTCCGAGCGGCCGAAGAACAGGAAGAGGAAGTCCTCCAGGGTGGGGACCGGGTTCAGGGCGTACTGAGGCACCTGGGGGTCACTTGTCGGGTCCCCGCCTCGGAGGCCGGTGCCGAGCAGGAGGAGCTTGCGCACCAGCTGGGGGTGGCGCAGCGTGACTTCCTGCGCCTGGAAACCGCCGAGCGAGAAGCCGAGCAGGTCGACCTGCTCCAGCCCCAGTGCCCGGATGACCGCGGCGATGTCGTCGGCCATGTCCTCGATCCGATTACGGGGCGTGCCCGATGACGAGGCGACGCCGCGGCCGTTGAACAGGATGACCTCACGGCCTTCCGCCAAGCCGTCGGTGAGCAGCGGGTCCCAGTTGTCCATCCCTCCACGGAAGTGCTGGACCAGGAAGATCGGGACGCCCGAGGGCTTGCCCCAGCGCCGGTAGGCGAACCGGTCGCCGTCAACCTCGATGTACTGAGTCGGTGCGGTCACATGCGTGTCACTCATGGCCTGAGCCTTTCTGGAGGGGGTGAGCAATACGATGACGATCGTAATCTAAAAAGTCAACCTCTTCGATGTCGATCGACATCTATGTATGCTGGACCGTCGAGCGCCGATCGACGAAGGGACGGCTGGACATGCGGGTCACCAAGGCACAGGCAGAGCAGAACCGTGCCCACATCGTCGCGACAGCCTCCAGGCTGTTCCGTGAGCGCGGCTATGACGGTGTCGGTGTGGCAGAGCTGATGGCGGCCGCCGGGTTCACCCACGGCGGGTTCTACAAGCACTTCCGCTCCAAGGCCGACCTGATGGCCGAAGCGTCCGCGAGCGGGCTCTCGCAGACCGTGGCACGGGCACAAGGTCTGGACCCTGCCGAGTTCGTCGAGCGCTACGTCTCGCGGGAGCATCGCGACGGGCGCAGCGACGGTTGCACCATCGCGGCCCTCGGCGGCGACGCCGCACGTCAGCCGGCGGACATCAGAACAGAGTTCGCAGCCGGGATCGAGAACCTGCTGACGGCCCTTCAGTCCCAAGGCGATACACCGGGAGATGCGGACCAGCGCGCGGCCCGCATGATGGTGATCGACATGCTCGCCCATTCGGTCGGCGCGATCATGTTGTCGCGGGCATGCCCGGACGGCTCTCCGCTGGCGGACGAGATCCTCGATGTCTGCCGCAAGGAGATTCTCGCGTCACTGGCACAGGTCAACAGCGACCAGCTGGCGGCAAGCAGTCCGGAGACCTGACCGCAGCCGACCGACGCAAGCCCAGCCCAATACCTTGAACAGCACGAGGCCAGCTCCCAATTACCTCAGCACTAACACCGGCAGCACCACCCCGCCGCCCTTTCGGGCGACCATTTTCAACGCGGTCCAGGCGCGGGGTGGGAGTGGGACCCGACGCCGTACAGGTGGGCAATCTCGGGAATTCCAGCAGCACGCGGTGGCGGTAGCCCTCCGGCCGGCCGCCCCAGCCGTCCAGTCGTACCGGTATGGGCAGCAACGGCCGGATGACCTGCCATTCGGGGATTCGGGCCATACCGCAACCGAGGACTGCCCGGATGGTCACCCGGGCCGCACTTCAGCGAGGCAGCAGGACCTCGACCTGCCCCCGGATGTCCTGCACGATCTCCTCCACGCTCAAGGCGATGTTCACGCTCACCGCCATGCTGAGGAACATCACGGCGGACACGATGTGTGCCAGCGTCGCGGCGTCGCCCTCGGTGACCCGCTCGTCTCGGCGCAGCACGGCGGCGACGGCCTCCTCGGTCTGCGCGACGATGGCGAGTGCCGCGCCGCGCCGGGGCTCCTCGGGGTCGCCGAAGACCATCTCTCGCAGGTAGGTGCGTCCGTTGTCGATCTGGACGCGGTTGCACTCGACGATCGGCCGGACGATCGCCAGCACCGCGTCCAGCACGCCTGGGACGGTCTCGGCGTCCGCCCGGCCCCGCTCAAGTGCTTCGACGTACTTGGCGTTCTGGACAAGGAGGAGGAGTTCGCCCTTGGTCTTGGCATAAAGGAACAGGGTCCCGGTGCCGATGTCGGCCTTGTCCGCGATCTGCTGGGTCGTGACCTCATCGACGCCGTGCTCGGCGAACAGATCACTGGCGGCAGCGACAATGCGGTCGAGTTTCTCCTGCTTGTTCCGCTCGCGCCGGCCGAGAGGCATGGCGGTGTCCTCCAGGAATAGATTCTGACTGTAATCAGTTATGATTGTACTCAATGTCATGTGGGCTCGAATGTGGCTCCGCTCATTCTCCCATCGCTGTGCGATGTGTCCTTGCCCCATCCGTGCGCAGCCACGTACTTCACATCCCCCGCGGAAAGAAGGAACCCATGCCCTCCCTCGATGGAGCAGTCGTCCTCGTCACCGGCGCCAATGGCGGTATCGGCACCCACTTCGTCCACGACGCCCTGGCGCGCGGCGCCGTCAAGGTCTACGCCACCGCCCGCTCCCCCCGCGCCTGGGACGACGACCGCATCGTCCCCCTGACCCTTGACGTGACCGACCGCACGTCGATCGACGCGGCCGTGGCCGCCGCAGCGGATGTCACCGTGCTCGTCAACAACGCTGGCGCCACCCCGCCGAGCGCGAGCCTGCTGGACGTCACCGAGGCAGACATCCGGGCGAACATGGAGACGAACTTCTTCGGACCGGTCTTCCTCGCCCGCGCCTTCGCACCGATCCTCGCCGCCAACAAGGGGTCAGTCCTCATCGACGTGCACTCCGTTGCCAGCTGGTATGCCTTCGGCGGCGCCTACAGCGCCTCCAAGGCCGCACTGTGGTCGGCCACCAACTCGTTGCGCATCGAGTTCGCACCCATGGGCGTCCACGTGACGGGGGTGCACATGGGCTACGTCGACACCGATATGGCCGCGCACGCCGACGGCCCCAAGATGCTGCCGACACAGCTGGTGACGACGGTCTACGACGCCGTCGAGGCCGGAGAATACGAGGTCCTGGCCGACGACTTGACCAAGGGGGTCAAGGCGGCTCTGAGCGGCCCGGTCGAGGCGCTTTACCCGGACCTGCACAGCACGGAAGCCTGAGCTTGTTGTTCGGTCCCGACGCGATCTCTTCACGTCGGGGACCCAGTGATCCCTGGCGTGCGAACGGTCGGCCGACCGGTGTCCAGAAGCGGTGCACCGTCGCGGCCGTCGAGCGGTGGAGGACATCGGCGGTCGATCCGGCAGCAGCCCGATCCGACCATCGTGCCGAAGACGTCGGAAATCAGGTGGGCCCCGCGGCAAATGAGGACGGACGCAGCATCCGCTGCATCCGTGCTCACTTTCTGATGGGTGTCAGCTTTGCTGGTTGGCGATGCCGATGTAGTGCCCGAGACGGTACTCGAAGTCGATGCCGGCCTGTTCGACGACGGCCTGCGTGCCTGCGGCCCGGGTGAGGAAACCGGGAAGGGTGAGGGAGTGGGCGAACTCGCCGTACGCGGCGACCAGGTCCCCGTCCGGGGGCAGGGTTGCCCGGTTGATCTGGGCTTTGGCCGAGGCGAGTGAGGCGCGGTCGAAGGAGGCGAGTCGGGCGGCGACGGTGCCGACGAAGGCGTCGAGTTCGCTGTCGGGGAGGGCGCGGGTGATCCAGCCCCAGCGTTCGGCGGTGTCGGCGTCGTAGTCGTCGCTGGTGAGGATGGCTTCCAGGGCGCGGTCGCGTCCGATGGCCCGGGGCAGGCGTTCGCTGCCACCACCGCCGGGCAGCAGTCCGCTGCCGACCTCGGGCTGTCCGAAGATCGCCTTCTCACGACTGGCGTAGCGCAGATCGAGGGCGAGGGCGAGCTCGTTCCCGCCGCCGCGGGTGCGTCCACGGATGACCGCGATCGTGATGTACGGCGCTTTGGAGAGTTCCAGGACCAGATTCGTCCATGCCGGCACCGCGTCCGGGTCCTCGGGGGCGGGGAAGTCGGCGGCGGCGGCCAGGTCGAAGTGGTTGTAGAAGAAGTCGGGGGTGGCGCTGTCGAACAGCACGACCTGGATGTCCGGGTCGGTGGCCAGTTCGGTGACGATCTCGATGAGGCGCAGGACCGTCTCGCCGACGATGAGGTTGACGGGCGGATTGGCGAAGGTGATCTTCGCGATCTGCGGTGAGGTGCGCTCGTAGTGGATGGTGCTCTGCTGCTCGCTCATGGCTGCTCCGGATGCGTGGTGGGTATCAGACGGCGATTGGGGTGCGAGGAGGGCAAGGAAGCCGGGGCGGATGGATGTGCCGAGCAGATCCGGCGGAACCGCTTCCCGTCTGCGCTGCTCACTCCTGGTAGTGCGGGAGGATCTCGCCGTTCCTGACGTAGGTGAGGGCGGCGGCGACGTCGTAGGCGTGGATCGCGGAGACCTGCGGTGCCAGCCGGTTGGACAGGTCCTCGATCACGTGGCCGGTGAAGAAGGCGTCCCGTGCTGCGGTGTCGGTGAACCCGAGGCTGACGGAGGCGTGGAAGTGCTGGTCGTGGGGGTTGTCGTGGGCGACGTCCGGGGTGTCCCAGAGCTTTTCGATCCAGGGCAGGAACGTCTGCGTGCGCAGTTCCTTCAGCACTCCGGTTTCGGCGAGCGCGGGTGCGAGCTGCTCGTTGACGAACTTCCGGAAGGCGCCGGCGCCGACCCCGTGTCTGCGGCGAAGGTAGATCAGCGCGCGGGCACCGACCGTCTCTCCGGGGCCTGCGACGTCGTACCAGCGGGATGAGTTCGGCGGGCCGGCGTAGAGCAGGGTGCGGCGGAACACGTTGATCTCGTCGGCGTAGGCCAGCTTCGTCTGCTCGCGCCCTTTCAGGGGTGCAAGCACCGATTGGAAGGTGACTTCCGCGACGCCGTCGATCTTCCGGTCGGCGGGGATCGCGGTCTGGACCCCGTCGATGGCCGGCCACAGGCCCTTGTTGTGCTCGGCGAGGTGGATCTGCCGGTACTCCTCCAGGCCCGGGGTGGCGGAGATGATCCCTGAGTGCGGGCCCTTCCAGTGGTCCATGCCGGTCTGGCGGGGCTGGTCGGTGCGCACCCACAGCAGGATCGAGGAGGTGAGAGGCTTCTTCACTTCCGGGGGCGCGGCGACCGGTGACGTGCTCATGATGTTGCCCTTTTTCCTGGTCAGGTGGTGGTCATCGAGCCAGGAACTCGACCGCGACGGGGGCGAACTCCTGGTGGTACTGGAAGATGCCGCCGTGCCCGGAGTCGGGGTAGATGATCAGCTCGCTGCCCTTGATGCGGTGGTGCAGGTCCTCCGACAGGACCGACGGCACCATGCGGTCGTTGTCGCCGTTGGCGATCAGGGTGGGCTGCGTGATCGACGACAGGTCGTCGGGAGCGGAGCGCCCCCACTTCTTGATGGCCTTCAGCTGCGTCTGGAACGCCTTGGTCTTGATGTCCACGTCGCGGTCGACGGTGCGCTCCTTGAGCCGGTTGACGAACGCGCGTGCGGCGGGCTTGCCGGTGGCATTGCGGTTGAAGAACAGGAACTCCTTGGGGTCCGAACGGGTCAACGTGGCACGCAGGATGTCCCAGTAGGTGACTCTGGCGACCTTGTCCATGTCCTTGCCACCCTTGGGCCCGGTGCCGGTGAGGACCAGCTTGCGGACGAGCTCGGGGTGCTTCACCACCAGGGCCTGGGCGACCATGCCGCCGAGGGAGAAGGAGAAGACGTCGATCTTGTCGTACCCGAGCGCCCTGATGAAGGTGTAGGCGTCGTCGGCCATCGCCTCGACACTGTCCGGCACCTGACCGGTGGATGCCCCGACACCGCGGTTGTCGAAGGCGATGACGTGACGGCCCTTCGCGATGGGATCGATGATGCGGGGGTCCCAGTTGTCCAGGGTCGCGGCGAGGTGGACGAAGAAGACGACGGGGATACCGCCCTTCGGGCCCAGCTCGCGGTAGGCGTAGGTGACGCCACCGGCGTTGACGGTGCGGGCCGGGGCCTTCGCGTAGGAGGTGATGACGGCTTCGTTCGGGGTGTCGGTGCTACTCATGACGGATTCTCCTTGCGTGTTCTGTGTCGCTGCGTGTTTCGTGTCGCCCGTCGCGGTTGCGGCGGGTCAGCTGCTGCCGATGACGGCCTTGCCGCGGATGCCGCCCTGGGACAGGGACTGCAGCGCGTGCGGGGTCTGGTCGAAGGGGAACACCTTTCCCACGACCGGGCGCACCGCGCCCTGGTCGATGAGGGTGGTGATCTGGCGGAGCTGGTCGCCGCCGGCGTGCATGAACAGGAACTCGTACGTCACGCCGAGCTTCTTGGCCTGCTTGCGGATCTTGCGGCTCAGGGCTGTGACCGCCAGGCGCAGCAGCGGATTCAGGCCGGCCTGGCGGGCGAACGCGGGGTCCGGGGGACCGGCGATTCCGATGGCCTTGCCGCCGGGCCTGAGCACCCGCAGGGACTTCTCGAGGGTCTCCCCACCGAGGCTGTCCAGCACCAGGTCGTAGCCGGTCAGGAGCTGCTCGAAGTCCTGGGTGCGGTAATCGATCACCGTGTCCGCGCCGAGCGCGCGCACGTAGTCCGCGTTGGACCCGCTGGCGGTCGTGGCGACGCTCGCACCGAGGTGCGCGGCGAGCTGGATCGCGATCGAACCGACCCCGCCGGCCCCGGCGTGGATGAGAACCTTCTGCCCGGGCCGCACCTTCCCGCGCTCCACCAGTGCCTGCCACGCCGTGAGCGCCGCCAGCGGCAGCGAGCCGGCCTCTTCCATGCTGATCGATGCGGGCTTGAGCGCCAAGTCGTCCTCCGCTACGGCGATGCGCTCGGCGAACGTGCCGATGCGGTCCTGGTGGGGCCGGGCGTAGACCTCGTCTCCGGGCTGGAAGCCGCGAACCGCCGTCCCGACGCGGATGACGGTGCCCGCGACGTCGTTGCCCAGGATCAGCGGCAGCTTGTAGGGCAGGATCTGCTTGAACTCACCGGCGCGGATCTTCTCATCCAGCGGGTTCAGCCCGGCGGCCTCCACTCGCACAAGCACGTCGTGCTCCCCCACGGTGGGCTCGGGGACCTCCGCCTCTTGCAGCGGCTCCTTGTACTTGGTGACGACGAACGCTCGCATGGGGCGCCACTCCTAATACTTGTCCTATTTATCCAGTTCTGAGACTGGATCGGCAAACCCGGCGCGACATCCGGGGGCCTCACAACCTCGCCCCATCCGGTCAATCCGAGTACACTCAACTATGAGTCCACTCATAATTATTGTCAAGGGGGTCCCCATGGGAAGCGATCACATGCCGATCGGGCGCCGCGAGAGGGCCAAACAGGACAAGCGCGAGCGCATCATGACCGCCGCCCGCGAGCTGTTCGCCGAACACGGCGTGGACAGGGTCACGACGCAGCAGGTCGCCCGCCGGGCCGATGTCGCCATCGGGACGCTCTACCTGTACGCGTCCACGAAGGCCGAGCTGCTGATCATGGTGCAGAACGAGAAGTTCGCCGCCGCCGTCGATTCCGGCCTCGCCGCCGCCGACGCCGCCGTCGGACAGGGCGCGCTGGAGCGGGTCATCGCTCTCATCCGCCCCCTGGTGGAGTGCGTGCGGGAGCACATGGAGAACGGCCGCACCTATCTGCGCGAACTTGTCTTCGGCGACCCGGCCGAGCCATACCGGCAAGTGGGTCTGACCCTTGCCGGCCGCGTCGAGGACGGCATCACCGGCCTGCTCACGCGCAACGAGGACATCGGCGCCGCCGACGCGGCAACGCTGGCGCGGGTGATCACCGCGATCATCCACATCAGCACCACCGCCACCGTGTGCCCGCACCGCAGCGACGAGGCCGTGCTCGCCGACATCCGCGACCAGATCCACGCCACCCTGGCGCAGCACATCCGCGCCGCATGACCGCTCGCTCCACGAGCCGACCATGTCCCCGGAACGGGGACACTTCGTGAGCCGCGCTACGGCGTGATCACCATCGGCGGCGGAACCGCGGGCACGTCACCGCGATCCGCGCCGCGCAACTCGGCAGGAACGTCCCTGTCCGGCAGTGCGGCAGTCCGGTTCGGCAGTCCGGACAACGGACAGCCGCAAACCCTGTCCGTAACCCTGCACTCCCGGTCAGGCCGGCGGCGTCTGTCCGCCCTGCGCCTCACGTTCCCAGATGGGACTGCGGTCCTTGTCGACCAAGGCCGCTCGGACGCCCTCCAGGAAGTCCGGCGTGCGGATGGTCGTGCGCGTGAGAGTGAGTTCGGCGTCAAGGCACTCGCGCAACGTCTGCTGTCTGCCCCGGGCCAGCAGGTCGTGAGTGATCTCCAAGCTCTGCGGCGAGGCGGACTCCAAAGCGATCAACGCGTCCGACGCCCAGGCGGTGTCGAGGTGACGCAGGCGTTTCTCGATCTCGCCGAGGGTCGGCGCGCCGAACGCCCAGTCCATCTCCCCGCGTACCTCCGCCAGCCTGCTCTCCCCCACCGGAGAACGGTCGGCAAGGCGGTTCAGGACGACGTCCACCGGGGCGCCTGGGCTGTCCGCCAGGGCGTCTGTGACCGCACCGAGCCTGTCCGTGGGGACGAAGTGCGTGGCCAGCCCCGTGTACAGGGCGTCGGCAGCGTCGAGACGGTGCCCGGTCAGTCCCAGGTACATGCCTATCGCGCCGGGCAGCCGCGGCAGAAAGTGGCTGGCCCCGATGTCGGGGAAGAAACCGATCCCGGTCTCGGGCATCGCCAGCACCGCACGCTGGGTGACGACGCGGAAGGTGCCGTGGACCGACAGACCGAGACCACCGCCCATGCACATGCCGTCGATGAGCGACACGACCGGCACGGGATACTCAGCGATCCGGGCGTTGAGCCGGTACTCGGAGGCGAAGAACCGCTCACTGGCCTCGGCATCCCCAGCGAGGCTGTGCTCGCGGATCGTGCGGATGTCGCCGCCGGCGCAGAAGGCCTTCACACTGGTGCTGGCGATCACCACAGCGGCCAGCGGTGTGTGCTCCCATGCGGCGAGCGCACCGTCAATGGCCGCGACCATGCCTGTCGTCAGGGCGTTGAGCGCCTTGGGTCGGTTCAGAAGGATCCGGCCGACGCCCCGGTGCACATCGGTGAGAACCTCGCCCTCAGCAATGTCAGTCATGCGTCTCATCTCGTACTCCGCGCGGACCTGGCTGTTGTGCCATCACCGTTCCTCCGTCGCCGAATGTCGCCCCTCATGGCTGAGCAGGCGCTCGTGTCCGGATCCCCCGCCAACAACCCCGTTGTGCCCACCGTGGACGAGATCCAGGACCTCTACGCGCAGATCTACGGCTGAAGGTCAAGATCCTCGCACAGGTCGCGGAGCGCCTCCACGAACCTCCCGGCCGCCAGGGCATCGCCGTCGCCGTCGGCGGCAACTCCGAACGCGCGGGCGCAGTCGGCGTACCGGCTCTCGGCGGCCGGTACGGAGAACGCCGTCACCGCGGGGAGGAGCATCGCGTTCGACAGACCATGAGCGACGTGGAAGTGCGCGCCGATCGGGCGGCTCATGCCGTGCCATGGTCGACTCGCCCCACGCCATCTACCCCGGCACGGACGAGAGCGTTCAGCGCGAGGCCGCCGGAGAGCGGATTTGCCTTGCGGCTCACGTACGCCTCGACGGCACGACTGAGCGCGTCGACGACGGCGACCGACAGGAACGCCGGTCCCGAACAGATTCATCTTCTCGTCCGTGGCGCTGTCGTGATGCTGAGGTTCGTGTGCGGAGCCTTGTAGTCCCGCATCCGGCCGCCCTGTACGCCCCACAGGCAGGCCGGCGCCAAGCGAATCGGTCGTCGGATCCGGGACGGTCCCGGCAGACAGACACGGCTGCAGTCCGGCGTCCTCACGCATCACCATCAGGCGTTCCGCCGCACCGGCCCAGGCGACGGGGGGACTGCTCCTCCCAGACAGTCGGACCTCAGACCGCTGATCCGCAACGGCAGAGATTCTGGAGCGTTGATCACCCTCGGCCGCCCGCACTGCGCCGCCGCGCCCGCAGCCAGAGGTGCTCCTTACTCTTCTGGGTTTACTTTCTTATACTCAGCAAGTAGCGTCTGGACCAGCACATCAACCTGGCTGCACGCGGGACGTGGGCGTGGCAGCAACCTGCGAAGGAGCACCACCATGGGCGTAAGCCGAGAGGCACACGAGTTCGCGGAGTTCCTCGCGAGCGTGAGCGCGAAGTCGTCGACACCCGGCCTCGACCTGGCCGTCATCCGCGACATCGTCGACTCCAACCACAAGGCGTCGACCGAGCCGGAAGGCGTCACGTACGCCGAGGTGGACGCGGGCGGCGTCCCCGCCCTCTGGGCCATCCCCGAGGGCGCCGACCCCGACAAGGCACTGCTCCACTTCCACTTCGGCGGATCCGTCACCGCCTCCATGCACTCGGACCGCAAGGCCGCAGGCCACATCGCCAAGGCAGCCGGAGCCCGCTCACTCGTCGTGGACTTCCGCCTGGCGCCCGAACACCCCTACCCGGCGCAGCTCGACGACGCCGAGACGGCGTACCGGTGGCTGCTCTCGCAGGGCTACGAGCCGCGGAACATCGGCAGCACGGGCCACTCGATCGGCGGCACCCTCGCGGTGATGCTCCCGCTGCGCCTGCTCGCGAAGGGCGAGGCGACGCCGGGCGCGATCGTCAGCGTCTCGCCGTGGACCGACCTCACCATCCAGAACGCGTCGGTGGACGAGAACGAGGACAACGACAAGATGCTCAGCAGGAGCACCCTCGAACTCTTCCGAGGAGCCTGGCTGCAGGATCCCGCCGTGGACTTCACCGACCCCGCGATCAGCATCGCGAACGCCGATCTGACCGGCCTGCCGCCCACGACTGTCCACTACGGCGAGTACGAGACCCTCGCCGACGACGGCGCCGAACTCGGCCGACGCCTCGCGGACTTCAAGGTCACCTCAGAGGTCCACCCGATGCCCGAAGGGCAGCACTCGTTCATCCTGGGCGCCGGGCGCGTACCCGAGGTGGACCAGGCGATCCAGCAGATGGGCCAATGGCTGCGCAAGCACCTCGGCGCGTGAGCTGAAGGCACACTGGGCGGAGCGGCCCTTCGGCCGGACCGCCGCACCACCGCGATGCCGGTGACCGGTTCCCGCCGGTCGCCGGCATCCTGCCAGACCATGTCGGCCGGCATGCGGTGCCTGTGTCCGACACGGTTCCGCACCCAGCCACATCACCGTCCCTTGATGCCACAAAGGAGTGCGCGATGGGAACATACGAAGATGTCTTCCGCGCCAGTACCGAGGACCCGGAGAGCTTCTGGCTGAAGGCGGCGGAGGGCATCGACTGGGATGTCACTCCGCACCGCGCCCTGGACTCCTCGGGCGCACCCTTCTACCGCTGGTTTCCCGACGGACGGCTCAACGTCTGCTTCAACGCGCTCGACCGGCACATCGAAGCCGGCCGGGGCGAGCAACCCGCGCTCGTCCACGACTCCCCCGTGACGGGCACCCGGCGCACCTACACCTACGAACAGCTGAGGGACGAGGTGGCGGCCTTCGCCGGAGCACTCGCACAGCTCGGCGTGGGACACGGCGACCGCGTGGTCATCTACATGCCGATGGTCCCCGAGGCCGCCGTCGCGATGCTGGCCTGCGCACGCATCGGCGCGGTCCACTCCGTCGTCTTCGGCGGATTCGCCGCACGCGAACTCGCCCTTCGCATCGACGACGCCGCCCCCAAAGTGGTCGTCTCCGCCTCCTGCGGCATCGAGGGCAAGCGCGTCATCGCGTACAAGCCCCTGCTCGACCAGGCGATCGAACTCGCGGCCCACAAGCCGCAGAAGAGTGTCATCCTGCAACGCCCACAGGAGACGGCCGAGTTGGGGCCTCACGATCTCGACTGGGCCGACCTGGTGGCTACCGCGCCACCGGCCGACTGTGTTCCCGTCCCCGCAACCGACCCCCTCTACATCCTCTACACCTCCGGAACGACCGGAAAGCCCAAGGGAGTCGTGCGTGACTGCGGCGGCTACGCGGTCGCGCTCCAGTGGTCGATGGGGGCCGTGTACGACGTGGGCCCGGGCGAGACCATGTTCACCGGCTCCGATGTCGGCTGGGTCGTCGGGCACTCGTACATCGTCTACGCGCCCTTGCTGGTCGGCGCGACCACGGTGCTGTACGAGGGCAAACCGGTCGGCACCCCGGACGCGGGCCAGTTCTGGCGGGTGGCCGCCGAGTACCGGGTCAAGACCATGTTCACGGCGCCCACCGCCTTCCGGGCGATCAGGAAGGAGGACCCGAAGGGGACGCTCACCGCCGGCTACGACCTCTCCCACCTGCGCTATCTCTTCCTGGCCGGTGAACGCCTCGACCCCGAGACCTATCACTGGGCGAGCGCCCTGCTGGGCATCCCGGTGATCGACCACTGGTGGCAGACCGAGACCGGCTGGCCCATCGTCGCCAACCCGGTGGGCATCGAGACCGCTCCCCTCAAGCCCGGCTCCCCCACCCTCCCGCTGCCCGGA
>NZ_JAIHON010000002.1 GCF_021173675.1 Streptomyces lincolnensis
GGTGGACGTCGCCGCGCTGTTTGGCCATCAGGGTCAGGGCGGCGCTCATGTTGCCGCCGACGGAGTCGCCGGCGACGGCGAGGCGGGTGGCGTCGAGGTTCTTGGTGGCGCCCTGGGTGGTGATCCATTGGGCGACGGTGTAGTTCTGCTCGATGGCGACGGGGTAGCGGGCCTCGGGCGAGAGGTCGTACTCGGGGAAGACCACGGCGGCGTGTGCGCCGGTGGCGAGTTCGCGCACGAGGCGGTCGTGGGTGTGGGCGTTGCCGAAGACCCAGCCGGCGCCGTGCAGGTAGAGGATGACCGGGAGCGGGCCGTGGGTGCCGGCGGGCCGGATGATGCGGGTGCGGACCTGGCCGGTGGGGCCGCCGGGAACGGTGATCCACTCCTCGTCGATCTCGGGCTTGGTGATGTCGCCGGCCTGGACCTCGTCGACGGCCTTGCGGCCCTCGGCGGGCGGCAGGTCGAAGAGGTAGGGCGGGTTCGCGGTCGCCTCGACGAACGCCTGCGCGGCGGGTTCGAGCACCGGCTTGACCGGCGGGGCGACATCGGACATGGGCGTCTCCTGAATCGGTGTGCGGCACGCCGGTGCGTCACCGGCGAAGGCGGTCCGGAGCCCGGGCTCCAGACCTCCGCACGTCACGCTAGATCCGGCTGCCCGGCGTCGATTGCCCCAGCGCGCACCACTGTTGGTCCCACAGCGCACGGGTCCTCGGCCCCGGTCGGAGGCCACCGTCCGCACCGGCATCGACCGGCGTGCGGAATACCCCCGCTGAGTAGGCACGTTGCTTCTACAGGTCGAGGCGTCGCCGGTGAAGGGAACGTGTAGTCGTGGTCGGTCCGCAACCGGACGCGCTGGGCCCCTTGCTGCGCGGCCACAGACACGCGGCAGGGATGACCCTGGAGGAACTCGCCGTCGCCTCCGGTGTCAGCGACCGCGCCATCGGCGACATGGAGCGCGGCCGCAGCCGAGGACCCCAGGCCCGTACCGTCCAGGCCCTCGCCGCCGCCCTCCGGCTCCGCCGGCAGGACACCGACCGACTGCTCACCGCAGCGCGCGACGGCCGCCGCCGCACCCGCCGCGCCCCGCAGGGCCTGTGCGATCTCCCCCCGGCCGTACCGGACTTCGCCGGACGTGACGAGGAGCTCCGCCGGCTCGACTCGGCCGGGACGTCGGGAGCCGCGACTCCGATGATCGTCAGCGGCGCCCCCGGCCTGGGGAAGACGACGCTGGTCGTCCAGGCCGCCCATCGGCAGGCGGCGCGCTACGACGACGGCTGCCTGTTCCTCAACCTGCGCGGCCTGGACCAGGAACCCCTCGACCCGCACGAAGCACTGGCCCGCCTGCTCAAGGCGCTCGGCGTGCCGGAACGCGACCTGCCCGCGGACCTGGAGGAGCGCCAGGTGCTCCATCGGCGCGTCGTCCGGGACAAGAACGTCCTCGTCATCCTCGACAACGCCGCCGACGAGGCCCAACTGCGCCCTCTGCTGCCGGGCGAGGGAAGCTGCGTGTTCTGGGTCACCAGCCGTCGCGCGCTGACCGGCATCGAGCACGCCCGCCGACTCGTGCCGCCCCCGCTCCCGGCCCACGCGGCCACCACCCTGCTGGAGACGATCACCGCCGACCGAACCGACCGACAGGACTCGGCGTCCCTACGACGCATAGCCGATCTCTGCGGCGGGCTGCCGCTGGCTCTGCGCATCGCCGGCAATCGCCTGGTGAGCCGGCCGGCCTGGAGCGCGACCGGTCTGGCCGAGCGGCTCGCGGCCGAGGACCTGCGCCTGGACCGGCTCACCGCCGGAGACCTGCGGGTGAAGTCCGCCTTCACACTCTCCTACGAGCAACTCACCGCCCCCGCACGTCAGTTGTTCCGGCGGCTCTCCCTCGTCCAGGGCCCTGACTTCTCTCCCGCCCACGGCGTCGCTCTCACCTCGTTCACGGCGGCACGTGTCGAGCGGATGACGGACGAGCTCATCGAACTCGGCCTGCTGAACGCCGACAGCGGCGACCGGATCTCCTTCCACGACCTGGTCCGGCTGTACGCCCACCAGCGCCTGTGTGACGAGGAGACGCCCGAGGAACGCGAGGCGGCCCGAGCGGGGTTGGACGGCTGGCTCCTGGACACCGCCCGCGCCGCCGGACAGTGGTTCGAACCCGGTGTCGACCCGCGGCCGGTCTCCGGTCCGCAGGCCGGCCTCCACGACCCGCCCTCCGCGCAGCGCTGGCTCCAGACGGAGAGCGCGCACTGGCTCGCCGCCCTGCGTGCCGCCGCGGCGGCCGGACAGCACCGGCGGGTCGTCGACGTCGCGGAGTCCATGCACTGGTTCTCCGACCGCTGGTCCCACTGGGGCCACTGGCACACCGTCTTCGAGCTGTCGAGGACCGCCGCCCACGCGCTCGGCGACCCCGGCCTCGAAGCCACCCACGCCAACTACCTGTCCTGGGCGGTCGGACACTGCCTCGAACGCCCGGCCGACGCCACGGCGATCGCACTGGAGGCCGCCGAGCTGGCCCGGCAGGCCCACAACCCGGTGCAGGAGGCGTGGTCCCTGACGTATGCCGCGTACGCCGCCCGGGATTCGGGGGAGTTCACGTCGGCCGTGGAACAGACCCGACGGGCGGTCGACCTGTTCGCCGCCGCGGGGGACAAGGAGGGGCACCCGCAGGCGTTGCTGGGTCTCGCCCTCAACCTGCGTGCGGTGGGCCGGCTGGAGGAGGCGGCCGACACCTTCGACGCGGCCGTGGCACGGGTCACCGATCCGGAGACCGCTCCGGCACCACACATCGCCGACTTCACGGCGATGAACGCCCTCAGCGGCAAGGCGCAGGTGCTCCTGGACCTGGAGGACTGGGAGGCCGCGAACACGGTCTGCGACCGTGCCCTGGCGTTCGACGCCCGCGTCGGGGTCGCCCTGAACCGCGGAGTGCCGATGCTGCGCAAGGCCCGGGCCCTGTGGGCCCTGGAGAGGCGGGCGGAGGCGCTCGCGGCGTTGGAGGACGCCCTGCGCTGTTTCACCGGGGCCGGGAGCGACCGATGGCTGGACGAGGCGAAGAGCCTGCGTCGGGAGTGGGCAGCGCCCGACCGCTCGCCAGGGCCGCCGCCTGCCACTCGCGGGGGGAGAGGCCGTACGCGGCCCGGAACACGCGACTGAAGTGCGCGGGACTGACGAAACCCCATCGCTGGGCGATCGCCGCCACGTTGGCTCCCCGGGCGGGCAGCCGGGCGAGGTCGCGCCGGCACCTGGCGAGCCGGCGCGACCGGATCCACTGCGTCAGCGTGGTGTCCTCGGTCTCGAAGAGCTTGTGGAGGTACCGCACCGAGATGTGGTGCGCGGACGCGATCATCCGCGGCGTCAGGCGGGGGTCGGCCAGGTGCTCCAGCGTGAAGCTCTTCACGCGGGCCAGCGTGGCCCGGGCCGCCTCCGGCGCCTCCGGGGCGAGCCGGCCGTGCTGTTCCCGCAGCAGGGTGGCCAGCAGGTCGCAGGCGGTGACACCCAGTTGGTGCGCCGACTCCGGCGCGAGGCCCGCCGCCGAACGGGCCAGCGAGCCCAGGTAGGCCGCCACGACGTCCGCGCACCCGCCGCCGGGCGAGAACACCGTCGCGGTGAGCGCCCGTAACTCCCGGTCGGTGACGTCGAGGGCGGTGCGCGGCAGATGGAACGCCGTGAAACCGAATGTCCCCGGCAGCACCTTCTCGAACGGCCGCGAGGCGTCGGAGAGGGCGAACTGCCCCGGGCCCAGGAACACTTCACGGCGGTCCTGGACGAGCCGTGCCGTCCCGCGGTGCTGGATCGTCAGCGTCAGGTGGCTCTCCCCGTCCCGCGCGATCATCCGGCGATCGCGTACGACGGTCTGCGGCCCCGCCGTGACCGCCGAGACCTGAAGGGGACCGAACCGATGGCTGGTGATGGTCGCCACGGTCGGCTCCCGCTCGTGCAGGACGACGTCCAAGGGGATGAACGTGTGCGACACGGCGTCACGCCAGAACTCCGCACGGTCCGACGGGCGCAGTGGGGAAGTCGACAGGGTCATGCTCACAGATCCATCACACACGGCGCCCATGTCCCGCACCAGGAAGAACACCAGGAAGAACTAGGACCGTCCGGCGGCGGCTCAGGCGGTGGGCGTGAGCAGTTCCCGCAGGGGCTCGGCCGACTCCGCGCCCGAGTGGCCGAAGGGGGCGTCGAAGCTCCACACCAGGAACAGCAGGAAGACGACCAGGGAGCTGAACGCGGTGGCCAGCAGCAACTCGCGTGCCGAGCGCCGGATCTGGAGCGTGAAGAGCAGCCCCAGCGTCACGAAGCCGCCGGCGATCAGACCGAACCACACCACTCCGGGCAGTGTGCTCCCGACACTGTCCAGGCGCTGGTGCCGGGCGTCGTCGGCGGCGGCCACCTGGTCCAGCAGCGGCTGGTAGGCCTGCGCCTGGAGTTCGTCGCCCGGAGCACGGTGGGTGATGTCGGAGCGGATGCCGTCCAGCAGCCGTGCTCCCGTGGCGTCGACGGGCTCGTCGTTCGCCATGGCGGGCCACTCGGAGTCGACGGTGTGGCGGACGTAGGCGTCGATACGTCCCCGCACCTGGTCGCGGAAGACGGCGGGATACACGTCGAGGCGCCGGTCCACCTCGTACAGGGCCTGCGCCTCGCGCTGCACGGTGTCGTCGGCCGCGCCCCGCGCCTCCCACACACCGGCCACCGCCAGACCGAGCACGATGGCGTAGACGACGCCGACCATCATCACCATGTACTCCAGGACATCCGGTGTCTCCGAGGTGTCCTCGTCCTCGGAGACCCGGCGATGCCGCAGCACGGCGATGGTGACGACGAGGGCGCAGACCATCAGCGAGGCCAGCGTGTAGATCATCCATTCGGGCACGACGGAACTCCAGCCATGGGGAGGGTAGGGGTGAGAAAGGGAATCGGGTGAAGGAATGAGAAGGGGCGGCGGCGGCCTCAGCCGCGGCCGCCCCGGCGGCGCGAGCCCGGGCGCAGCGCCGCGGCGGCGAGCACGGCGGGCATCGTCACCACGACCATGGTGAACGTCGTCGGCACACCGCCCGGCGCGGGCCGTTCCGGTCCACCGACGTAGTGGGCGCGCGGCACCCAGCGGAACCCCGGCGGCGCGGGCCGAGGGCGCGGGGCGGGCCGTTCCACCACCGGATTGGCGACCGCACCGCGCGCCACGGGCTCCGGCACCGGCTCCGCGGGGCGCACCGCGGCCGGCCTGACGGGCACCCGGCGGGGCGGCGGCGGGGTCGGCTCGGGACGGCGGGAGGGCGCGGCGACGGGCGCGGGCTTCGTGGACGGCACCGCCGCCCTCGGGGTCAGGGTCGAGGAAGGGGTCGGTGAGACGGACTCCTCGGCGCCGATGGCGATCCAGGCATCGGGAGCACACACCACGACCCGGTCGTGCTCCGGCGCCCTGTCGATCAGGACGGCCGAGCCGCTCAGACCCGGCACCGGACACAGCACGGCCGCCGCCGAAACCCCGATCGTGATCCAGTCGGCCATGAACGCCGCCCCTCTTCCCGATGTCCGGCGCCCCCGCGCACCGGAGCGGGCAGACGCGGGCCGCCAGGACACAGGCGGCACCAGCGAGGCCAACGATCATGCCCCGCCGGGGTCACGGGTCCTGGAGCGCGCCTCGGCCGGACCGTCGGAGTGCGGGCGTCATCCCGTCTCCGGGTTCCCTGTCCCCGCTCCCAGCCGCCCGACTCCGGGGACGAAGCGCCCGGCCGTCGCCCCGTACGCGAGGTAGGCCGGACCGTGCACCGCCCGCAGGTAGGGCTCCTCGACCACCCGCACCTGGAGTTCGACGGCGACGACCAGGGCGGTGAGGGCGGCGAGGGAGAGGGCGTTGGGCACCATCAGCGTGAGTCCGAGGCCGGTGACGCCCATCGCGGTGAACACCGGGTTGCGGACGTGGGCGAAGAGCCCGCCGGTGACCAGGTCGGTGCGCTCGGCGGCGTCCACCCCCACCCGCCAGGACGTTCCCATCGCTCCCTGGGCGGTCAGCGTCGCGGCGATGCCGAGCACGGTGACCGCGGCACCGGCGGCGTGGAGCGCGGGAACGTCCTCGGCGAGGACCGGCAGCCCCAGCAGGGTGGCCACCGGCGCGGCGACGGCACCCAGCAGTGCCGCGGCGAAGAGCACCCCCGCCCACCAGGCGGCCGACCCGGGCCTGCCGGACAGGCCGCGGAACCCGCTGTCACCGGTGCGGCGCAGTTGCAACACGGTGCGCACGCCGAAGGCCGCGAACAGCCACGTCCCGTACAGCGCGAGTGCCGCCCAGGCCCAGCCGGTTATCGTCCGCCCGCCTCCCTCCGTGGCCCACGGCACCAGGAGCCGGGACCACCGTCACGACCGCGCCTCCGCCCGGAGGACGCCTACGACCGGAATAGCGCGGCAACCGCCGACGCGCCATGCCGAGGGGAGCGGGAGACTGCTCAGGGGCGCCGCCGTCCGCTCACCGTTCCGTCGCCCGCAGATACGCGCCCAGACGGGCGATCGCGGACGGGTTGCGCGGGCTCTCGACCAGGTCGACGTAGTCGAGGACGAAGATCCGCCGGTGCTTGACGGCCGAGACGTTCCGCAGCGGCGCGTAGGAGAGCAGGAACTTCTTCTTCTGCTCGGCGCTCACGTCCCCGTAGTCGCAGATCACGATGACGTCCGGGTCCCGCTCGACGACACTCTCCCAGCCGACGGTCGTCCAGGAGTCGTCGACGTCGTGCATGACGTTGACCCCGCCGGCCTCGCTGATGATCTGCTCCGGCGCGGCGTACCGCCCGGACGTGAAGGGCTGGTCCTGCCCGCTGTCGTAGAGGAACACCTTGGGAGGCCGCGCGGGCGCCTTGTCGTGCACGGCGGCGACCTCCTTCCTGAAGCCGGCGATCAGCGCCGCCGCCCGCCGCTCGACACCGAACAGCTTCCCGAGGTTGGTGAGGTCGGTGTAGAGCGCCTCCAGGGGCGGCATGATCCCGCGCGAGGTCTCCGTACGGCCGTTGCGGCAGGACTCGGTGAGCGTGTAGGTGGGGATGCCCAGCTTGTGCAGGGCGGCGGGGGTGAAGCCGCTGTCCTCACGGAAGCCGTAGTTCCAGCCGGCGAAGACCAGGTCGGCGCGCGCGTCGAGGACGTTCTCCTTGGTGAGCTGGTCCTTCGACAGCCACTTCACCTTGTCGTAGCCGTCCTTCCAGGGCACCCCGTTCAGGTCGCCCTTGTCGTCGGGCATCGCGAACCCGGCCATCCGGTTCTCCAGGCCGAGCGCGAACATCAGCTCGGTGATCCCGACGTCGTTGGTGACGACCCGCTCGGGGACCTTGTCGTAGGTGACCTTGCGGCCGCAGTTGGTGAGGGTGACCGCGTGGGACGTCGTGCCCGCGGCCGGCTCGACCGTCGCACCGCAGCCGGAGGCGGTGAGGGTCGCGGCGAGAGCGAGGGCGGCGGAGAGCGGCTTGCGCATGAAGGTCCTTACGGGGTGGGGGTCGGCAGGCGGTCGAAGAGGAGCTGGACGGCACCGGTCTCCGGATGCCGTACGGGGTGCGCGCGGACGCCGAACACCTCGGCCAGCAGGTCCGGTCGGAGCACGTCGTGCGGCGGGCCCGACGCGACGATCCGGCCGGCGGCGAGCACGTACAGCACATCGCAGTGCGCGGCGGCCAGATTGAGGTCGTGCAGGGCCGTCAGCACGGTCAGGCCGCTCGCCCGGACCAGGGACAGCACGTCCAACTGGTGGGCGACGTCGAGGTGGTTGGTGGGCTCGTCGAGGACGAGGACCCGGGGCTGCTGGGCCAGGGCGCGGGCGATGAGGACCCGCTGCCGCTCGCCGCCGGACAGGGCGAGGAACCCGCGCTCCGCCAGGTGCGCGACGCCGGTGCGGTCCATGGCATCGGCGCAGATCTCCCGGTCCGACGCGGCCGTACGGTCCTTGTGGGGCAGCCGTCCCATGGCGACCACCTCGGTGACGGTGAAGTCGAACTCGGCCGACGACTCCTGCGGCAGCGCCGCCAGCACCCGGGCGGCGGCGCGCGGCGGCATCCCCGCGATGTCGTCGCCGTCGAGCCGCACCGCGCCCGCGACCGGCTGCAGCGCGCGGTACACACAGCGCAGCAGGGTCGACTTGCCGCTGCCGTTGGGGCCGACCAGTCCGACGACGGCCCCGCTGTCCACGGTGAGCCGGACTTCGTCCACGAGCCGTGCGCCCGCGGCCTCGACGGACACGCCCTCGATGTGGAGCCGCACGGTCACCGCCCCCCGAAGGCGTAGCCGCCGCGCCGCATCAGCAGCAGGAAGGCCGGCACCCCGACCACCGCGGTGATCACCCCGACGGGTAGTTCGGCGGGCGCGAGGAGCAGCCGGGACAGCAGGTCCGCCCACACCAGCAGGACCGCACCGGCGAGCGGGGCCACGGCCAGCACCCGCCGGTGATCGGAGCCGACCAGCATCCGCACCACGTGCGGCACCATCAGCCCGACGAAGCCGATCGCCCCGCTGACCGCGACCACCGTCCCGGTCACCGCCGCGGTGACGAGGAACAACTCCCTGCGCAGCCGCCCCGGCCGCACCCCCAGCGCGGCCGAGGTCTCGTCGCCCATCGCCAGCGCGTTCAGCGCCTCGGCCCGCCACCGCAGCCACACCCACCCGGCCACCACGGTCACGGCCGCCAGCGGCACCTGGGCCCAGGTGGCGCCCCCGAGGCTGCCCAGCAGCCACATCATGGCCGACCGCGCCGCCTCGCCCCGGGCGGCGCCGAACACCATCACGGTGGTGACGGCCTCGAAGCCGTACGCCAGCGCCGTACCGGTCAGGATCAGCCGCAGCGGGGTCAGCCCGTACGGCGAGCGGGCCACCGCGTACACCAGCGCCATGGCCGTCAGCGCCGAGGCGAAGGCCGACAGGGACAACGCCCACACGCCGAGCCCGGCGAACGCGCCCAGCAGGATGACCGCGTTGGCCCCCACCGCCGCGCCCGAGGAGATGCCCAGCACGAACGGGTCGGCCAGCGCGTTGCGCACCATGGCCTGCACGGCCACACCGACGGAGGCGAGCCCGGCCCCGACGACCGCGCCGAGCACCACCCGCGGCAGCCGGATCTCCCAGACGATGGTGTAGGAGGCTAGGTCGGAGGCCGGCAGGCGCCCGCCGGTCGCCCCGGCCCACAGAAACCCGGCCACCGTACTCGGGCCGATCCCCGCGGCCCCCAGACCCACACCGCCCAGCACCGACACGACGAGCAGCACACCCAGCCCGAGGGCGAGCGGCACAACGGGTATCCGGCCGGGGGGCTTGCTTGGCGGCACCTGGCGGTCCTTCATGTGAGGCCGCCTGAGGAACGCAAGGAGACGGCCCGTACGGCACGAAGACCGCGCGGTCCCCTCTCGCAGTCCACGGCGAGCAGTCGACGGGTCGCAACCTCGCCGTGGGCAATCGGGCTCGCACGAGGGACCACCGGGCCCCTCACGCACACCGCTGCGGGTCAGCGCCGGACTCTCACCGGACTTCCCCCACGGAAGGCTCGGGGAGCGTAGCAAACGCGGCCGCCGGTCATGTCAGGACGGTCTCCCAGGTGTCCACGGCGTAGTGGACGCCCATGCCGTGGCGCGCGTACAGCTCGGGTGCCCCCGTGGCGTTGGAGGTGTCCACGCCGAGCCCGACGGAGTCCCGCCCCCGGGCGGCGAAGGCCGCGAACGCGTGCCGCAGCAGCAGACCGCCGAGCCCGCGGCCGCGGGCCTCGCGCCGGACACCGATGCTCCGGATCCACCCCATGGCCTCGCGGTCGCCACGGGCGATCAGGAAACCGGCATCCCCGAGGTCCTCGGTGGCCACGATCCACACCAGGGACCAGTCGAGCCCGTCCGCGTCCACGTCGTGCAGCCACTGGGGAAGGGCGCGCGGCTGGAAGTCGAAGTGCTCGGCGAAAGAGTCCTGGTACAGCTCGTGCACCCGCGCGCGGTCCGCCGCGTCGACGCAGGGGCGCACCCGCACCCCGGCGGGCACCTCGGGCGCCCGGTCCTCGCCGGGCCGTAGCGCACGCTCCAGCACGTGGTACCGCCGTACGACGGACCAGCCCCGTTCGTGCAGCAGCGCGGTGTCGAGGGTGGGCGCCGCATTGAGCTGGAGGTGCACGACGGCCCTCGCGGCGCCGTTGCCGCGGGCCTTTTCCAGGGCCCGGGCCTCCAGCGCCTCCAGCACGCGCCGGCCGGCCTCCTGGTGGTCGGGGAGCACATAGTGGTCCACGTCGATCCGCTCGCCGTTCGACTCGTCCCACAGCAGCCCGTACGCCACCGGTCGGTCCCCGGCGAAGGCCAGCCAGGAGTCGCGTTCCAAGTCGGTGTCGGGATGCTTCAGGTCGGCCTCGACCGTGGGCAGGTCGGTCTCCGCCCGGCCGATCTCGATCCGGTCGATCTCATTGAGCAGCCCGGTGACGGCCGGCGCGTCGGTGAGGGCGGCGGGGCGCAGGACGTAGGACATGCGGTCAGGGTCGAGGGCGGGGCCCCTCCTCGCAACGTGTTTTCGGCGCGGGGCACCGCTCCGCATGGGATATGCTTGATCCAGAACGCGGCGCCGAACTCCCGGTGGCCGACAGTGCGTTGGTGGTCCAAGGAAAGACGTCCCGCTTCCTGCGGGGAGATGCAGGTGCAAGGCCTGCCCGGCGCTCCAGCGAGAACCCCACCCCGGTGACCCGGGGTGGGGTTCTTCCGTTCCCGGTGCCCGCCGTGTGCCCGGTGTCCGCCGTCAGGGGGCGATCCCCACCCCGTCGATCCGGCTCCACGACCGCTCCTGCCGCGCGGTCATGGCCGGCCAGGACAGGGCGCCGGGCCGGGGCTCGACGCGCGAGGCGTAGGGAGCCGGGCGGAAGTCGGGGGCGTAGAAGCAGCCGGTGGCGTACACGCGGTCGTGGACGGCGCAGGAGGCGGCGATCGAGTGCGGGGTCGGCTTCCTGCCGGTGCGCGCCCAGGTGTCCAGCGCGGCGAGGGAGGTGGCGTACTCGGAGTCGCTCAGCGCGCTGTGCTCGCTCTCCCGGGTGAAGGTCTGCACGAGGTGTCCGTCCCGGCCGGCGCCGCGGAGCGTGGCCCGGTAGGCCGCCTCGTGCTCCACGAACGCGGTCGGGTCGTCGATGGCGTGCAGGGTGAGCACCGGCAGGGACACCTTGCCGGTGAGGTCACTGTCGTACGACAGATCGCGCCGGGCGGCCGGATCGGCGGAGAACCGCTCGACCCCGGCGTTCAGAGCCGCGTCGTCGTGCGAACCGGAGTACCGGACACCGGTGTTGGTGAACGGATTGCGGCCGCCGAGACGGTGGGTGACGATGTCGCGGAACGTGAACGTCGCGAACCGCAGATGCGACTCCAGGCTGCGCTCGGGCACACGCGTGACGGCGAGGATGTCGTCCAGATTGCGCTGCTGCGCCGCCGTGCGGTCCTGCGGGGCCGAGGCGAGGCCGGTGCACTCCTGGAGACGGGCGCGCAGTCCGGCGCTCGTCATCGTCGAATCGGCGCGCAGCCCCTTCCAGAGCGGATACGACGGCTCGGTGGGACGGGGATGGTTGCGGCAGTAGTACTGGTACACCACGCGCAGGTCGACGCGGTAGTCGTAGCCGCGTGAACCGCCGCCGAGCACGCCGTTGGTGAGCAGCACCCCGTCGTACGTGCCGCCCTTCCTGCCGTGGACCTCCGCGACCTTGGCGGCCACGTTCCCGCCCCAGGACTGGCCGTGGACGTAGGTGCGCCGCGGTCTGCCGAACCCGGAGACGAACAGACGGCGTACGGACTCGGTGTCGGCGGCGGCCATGCGGGTGCCGTAGCCGCCGCGGCGGTAGGAGGATCCGGCCCACGCGTAGCCCTCCTCGACCACCACCTTCCACCGGCCGAGGTCCTCCGGGCCGCGGGCGGGGTCGGAGGTGTCGCCGAGGTCGGGGCCGCCGTGGGCGTGCACGACGAGCGAGCCGTTCCAGCGCGTGGGCACGGCGATCGTGTAGAAGGCGCCGTTGGTGTCGCGGCCCGTGTAGCAGGCCGCCTTCCCGGTCAGGGCGGAGGGACACGGGGCAGGCTCCGGCCGGGTGGTGTCCGACCGGGCGGGGGAGGCCTGGGTGAGGGAACCGACCAGCAGGGCGGCCAGACAGGCGGCCACCCCGACCGGGCGGCGCAGGACGCGTGCGGGAGTTCCGGATCTGTACAAGGCGCTCCTCCTCGACCTCGGGCGACGCCACGGTGCGCCGCGGCCGAGATGCTAGGGAGCGGGCCGACCGGGCACCATCGCTGCGATCGTTGCGTTCATAGAGTTCACCGGCTCCGGCACCGGCCGCCCGCACCGGCCGCGGTCCCGACTCCGCTTGCGGGCGTCCGCTCCGGCACGGCAGGGTGCGGGACGTGCCCACTCTGCTGATCGTGCATCACACGCCCTCGCCCCACTGCCAGGCCATGTTCGAGGCCGTCGTCTCCGGCGCGACGGCGCCGGAGATCGAGGGCGTCCAGGTCGTCCGGCGCGCGGCACTGTCCGCGACAGCCTCGGACGTGCTGGCGGCCGACGGCTGTCTCCTCGGTACTCCGGCGAACCTCGGCTACATGTCCGGTGCCCTCAAGCACTTCTTCGACCAGGTGTACTACCCCTGCCTGGACGCCACCCGCGGCAGGCCGTTCGGCTGCTATGTGCACGGCGGGAACGACGTGACCGGCGCCCTGCGCGCGATCGACGCGATCACGACCGGCCTCGGCTGGCGCCGCGCGGCCGAGCCGGTGGCCGTCACCGGTGAACCGTCCAAGGCCGACATCGAGGCGTGCTGGGAACTGGGCGCGACGGTCGCCGCCGGGCTGATGGAGTGACCCGGTCCGCGAGTGACCTGGTCCGCGGGCGACGCGTCACCCCGGGTCGCCCGGGGTGACCAGGCCGGTCTCGTAGGCGAGGACGACGGCCTGCACACGGTCGCGGAGATCCAGCTTCGACAGGATCCGGCCGATGTGTGTCTTGACCGTCGTCGGGCTGAGGAACAGCCGCTCCGCCAACTCGGCGTTGCTCAACCCCGTCCCGAGCAGGCGCAGCACCTCCAGCTCGCGCGGTGTCAGCCCCGACAGATCGCGGTGCGGGGCGGCCGGCCGGGCCTCCTCACGATGGGCGAAGCGCTCGATCAGACGCCGCGTGATCGTGGGCGCGAGCAGGGCGTCGCCGGACCGCACCAGCCGTACGGCGGCCACCAGGTGCTCGGGGGTGACGTCCTTCAGCAGGAAGCCGCTGGCCCCGGCGGTGAGCGCGGCGTACACGTAGTGGTCGAGGTCGTAGGTGGTCAGGATGATGATGCGGGTACCGGCCGACTCCTTGTCGGCGAGGATCCGGCCGGTGGCCTCGATGCCGTCCATGCCGGGCATCCGGATGTCCATCAGGACGACGTCCGGCCGGGTGCGCCGGACCGCGGCGACCGCCTCCGCCCCGTCCGCCGCCTCGGCCGTCACCTCGATGCCGTCCGCGGCGAGGATCATCCCGAAGCCGGTGCGGACCAGGGCCTGGTCGTCGGCGATGACGGCGCGCAGCCCGGGCCCGTTCACTCGCTCCGCCAGGGGACGGTGGCCGCGATCCGGTAGCCGCCGGTGGGCGTCGATCCGGCTGTGAGCTCGCCGCCGTAGACCGCCAGGCGCTCGCGCAGCCCGATCAGCCCGCGGCCGTTGCCGTCCCCCCGCGTGGAACCACGGACCGCGCCGGTGTCGGTGACCTCGATCTCCAGCCGGTCGCCGGAGCAGCCGACGCGGACGCTGGCGTCGGCGCCGGGAGCGTGCTTGATCGTGTTGGTGAGGGCCTCCTGCACCACGCGGTACGCGGCGAGGTCCACACCGGCGGGCAGCCCCTCCGGCGGCAGTGTGATCGTGACGTCGACCGCCGTGCCCGTGGCACGGACCCGCGCGACCAGGGCGTCCAACTGCCCCAGCCCCGGCTGCGGTTCCAGACCGTCGGCGGTGCCGTCGGGCCGCCCGGCGTCCGAGGCCGCCAACAGGCCCATCACATGCCGCAGTTCGGCCATCGCGGCGCGGCCTCCGGCCTCGACCGCCAGCAGTGCCTGCTTGGACCGCTCCGGCGCGGAGTCCATCACCTTGCGGGCCGCGCCCGCCTGAATGACCATCACGCTCACATTGTGGGTGACGACGTCGTGCAACTCGGCCGCGATCCGGGCGCGTTCCTCCTCCACCGCCCGGCGCGTCGCCTCCTCCTGGGCCCGCTCCAACTCCGCGAACCGTTCGCGCCCGGCCGCCAGTCGCCGCCGCCCGAAGCGGACGACGGCCGCCAGCACGCCGGCGACCAGCAGCACCACCGCGGGACTCGACCATCCCGGGAGTACCGGGTCCGTCCGCCGGAACGCGAACCCGGCGAACACGGCGGCCACGACCAACGCGGCCATCGCGCCCACCCGGTGACGGCTGTACATCACCGCGCTGTAGGCCCCGATGACGCAGGTCAGCACATTGATCCAGGAGGCGCGGTCACCGATGCCCAGCGCCCCGACCATCACCACGGCGAACGCGGCCAGCGGATGACGCCGCCGGACGGCGAGCGGCAGCGCCGACAGCACGACCAGCGGCCAGGGCGGGGAGGAGTCCTGCTCCGCCAGGATCACCCCCGGTACCGGGGGACGGGGCACCTCCGGTATCCCGTACTCGACCCTCGGCCCGACGTGGACCGGCCCGTCGCCCGGGAAACGCGCCGCCACGACCAGCGCGACGAACGTCAGCAGCACGGCGAGCACCACGTCGGCCCCCAACGCCCGCCGCGACAGCGGCCCCCTCCTCGCCTCCGGCCGCAGTGTGTCCAGCAACTGCCGGTGCCACCCGCGCCGGTCCTCCGTCTCCATCCGCACATTGTGGGCCGCCCCGCCCTGCCCGGCGTCCGCCTGCGCGGCCGATCCGCCGTCCGTGAGGCGTACGTCGCGGGGAGGACCCCGGCGCTGCCTCCTCCCCGCGAAGGGCCGCAGGTCGGTGTTGCGGCCGACGCGCCTCTCGGGCGTCCGCCCGTACCTTCGCCGGGCCGGCACCGAAACGGGCCCCTCGATCCCCAAGGACGGACCTTCCCATGACGCATGTGATCGAACTGACGGGCGTGGCCAAGCGCTACGACAGTGCCGGCGCCCCCGCGCTCGGACCGCTCGACCTCCGTGTCGCCCAGGGCGAGGCCCTCGCCGTGACCGGGCCCTCCGGCAGCGGCAAGTCCACGCTCCTCAACCTCGTCGCCGGGCTCGACAAGCCGACCGAGGGCGCCGTGACCGTGTCCGGACAGCGGATCGACCGGATGGGCGAGCACGCCCTGGCCCGGTTCCGCCGGGAACGGATCGGCATGGTCTTCCAGTTCTTCAACCTGCTCGACGACCTCACCGTCGCCGACAACATCCGACTCCCCGCCCAACTCACCGGAACCCCACGGCGCCGGGCCGCCGAACGCGCCGGGGAGCTCATGGAACTGCTGGGCATCCACCGGCACGCCCGCGCCTACCCGGGCCGGCTCTCCGGCGGCGAACGCCAGCGGGTCGCCGTGGCCCGGGCCCTGGTCAACCGGCCCGCGCTGCTGCTGGCCGACGAGCCGACCGGGGCCCTCGACAGTGCCTCCGGCCAGGACGTGCGCGAGCTGCTCGTGGACCTGCACCGCGGGGGACAGACCCTCGTGCTGGTCACCCACGACCTGGCGCTGGCCGAGGCGTGCGCGAGCCGCACGATTCATCTGGTCGACGGACGCCTCGCCCTCGACACGCGGACGGAGGCCGTCCGATGAGGGGCTCCGGTGCCGGTGCGCTCGGCCGGGTCGTACGGTCCGGAGTGGGCCGGAGACGGGTGCAGACCGTGGTGATCGCCGTGGCCACGATGATGGCGGTGGCGGCGGCCGTGGTCGCCGGGTCCCTGATGGTCGCCGCGGAAGCTCCCTTCGACCGCGCCTTCGCGCAGCAGCGCGGGGCGCACCTGACCGCCGAGTTGGATCCGGTCAAGGCGAGTACGGCCCGGATCGAGGACACCGCGCGCCTGGACGGTGTGACCGCGACCGCGGGCCCGTACCCCGCGACGCGGATCCATGTGGTCGACGCGGAGGGCAGGCGGACACCGGAACTGCTGCTGGCCGGCAGGTCCGGACCGCGGGCCGACGTGGACCACCTGGACCTGACCGAGGGCCGCTGGGCGACGAAACCCGGCGAGATCGTGCTCGGGACGTCCTTCATCGGACCCGCCTTCGAACTCGGCTCCACACTGAGGATCTCGGAGGCCGCGGACAGCCCGGCCCTGACCCTCGTCGGCTTCGCCACCTCGGTGAGTGAGACGGCCGCGGCCTGGGCGACGCCCGCGCAGGTCAGGTCGCTGGCCTCGAAGGACGCCCCGCTCACGAGCCAGCTGCTCTACCGCTTCGACCCCGCACCCTCGACAGGGGAGATCGGCGCGTACCGGACGGCGCTCGCCGCCGCCCTGCCGTCCGGCGCGCTGCTCGGCACCCAGTCCTACCTGGACGCCAAGCGGTCCGCCGACGAGGGCGCGGCGCCGACCATCCCGTTCCTGATCGCCTTCGGTGTGCTCGGCATCGTCATGTCGGTGATCATCGTCGCCAGTGTGATCAGCGGCGCGGTCGGCGTCGGTCTGCGTCGGATCGGCATCCTCAAGGCCATCGGCTTCACCCCGCGCCAGGTCGTGCGCGCCTATGTCGCCCAGGCCCTGATCCCGGCCGGCGCGGGCATCGCGCTCGGGGTCGTGCTCGGGAACCTGCTGGCCGTACCGCTCCTCGCCGACACCGAGCGGGCGTACGGCACGGCCTCCCTGTCGGTCGCCTGGTGGGTGGACGTCGTGGTGGCGGCCGGCGCGCTGCTCGTCGTCGGGACCGCGGCGCTGATCCCCGCCCTGCGGGCCGGTCGGCTGCGCACGGTCGAGGCCATCGCGGTGGGCCGGGCACCCCGCACCGGACGCGGCCGGTGGGCCCATCGGGCCGCGGGACGACTGCCCCTGCCCCGGGCGGTCACCTACGGCCTCGCCAGCCCCTTCGCCCACCCGGTCCGCGCGCTCGCGATGCTGCTCGCGGTGGCCTTCGGCACGGTCGCGGCGACCTTCGCCGTCGGACTGACCGCCTCCTTGAGCGAGGTCGGCAGCGCCCAGGACCCCGAGGACCGCGCCGCGGTCACCGCCTTCACCGGCATGCCCTCACCCCACGGCGGGCCGCAGCCGACGGGCGGGTCCGAGATACCGTCCGTCGACCCGGCACAGGCACAGGCCGCCATCGAGGCCCGGTCCGGCACCGCTTCCTATTACGGCAAGACCCAGGAGGAGGCCACGGCCGACGGCGTGTCCGGCTCGGTGCGGGCCGCCCTCTACCAGGGCGACTTCCGCCACGGCGCCTACCAGATGATCTCCGGGCACTGGCTCACCGGCCCCGGGCAGGTGGTCGTCCCCTCACGGTTCCTGGAGACGACCGGAGCCGAGGTCGGTGACACCGTGAACGTGACCCTCCGGAAGGACACGCGGACCCTGCGCATCGTCGGGGAGGCCTTCGACACCTCGGACGACTCCCTGGAGATCCACGCGGACCTCGCCGACTTCCCGTCGGCCCGGCCCCAGGTCTACCTCATCGAGGTGGACCACGGCGTCGATCCCGCACAGTACGCCGGGAAGCTGGCCGCGGCGCTGCGTCCGCTGGGCGGCGACGCCATGGCCAACTCCCCTTCCGAACGGGACAACTTCGCCCTGATCCTCCAGTCGATGGCGGCGCTGCTCACCCTCATGCTGGTCTCCGTGGCCGGCTTGGGCGTGCTCAACTCCGTCGTCCTCGACACCCGCGAACGCGTCCACGACCTGGGCGTGTGCAAGGCGCTCGGCATGTCACCCCGGCAGACTGTGGGCCTGGTGCTCGCCTCGGTGGCCGGGATCGGCGTACTAGGCGGTCTCCTCGGCGTGCCCGCCGGGTTCGCGCTGCACGGCTACGTGCTACCGGTGATGGGACACGCCGCCGGCACCGATCTGCCCCCGTCCGTCCTCGACGTGTACGACCTGCCCCAACTGGTGCTGCTCGGCCTGGGCGGGATCCTCATCGCCCTGCTCGGCGCGTTCCTCCCGGCGAGCTGGGCGGCCAGGTCCCGGACGGCGACGGCCCTGCGCACGGAGTAGCGGACCACCTCACCGAAGGCCCCGCTCACCGAGGGTCGTGCTCACCGGAGGTCCCGCAGACCGACGACGAGTTCGCGGGGCAGACCGTGGGTGTCGTGGAGGTGGGCGAAGTCCTCGTCCCTGAGCGGCCCTTGGTACTCGGGCCGGGACAGCAGACGGCGCCCGCGCTCCAGGAGGCCGCGGAAGCGCCGCTCCTCGTCGAGCAGCACGTCACGGACCGGGCCGGTGCCGAGGGACTGGCCGAAGTGGTCCAGCGTGTGGCCGATGAGGTCCGGGGGAAGGTCGGACAGCGTACGGCCGGGGTCGCCGTGCCACAGCGAGGTCAGCAGACGGCGGATCAGCCGACGCGGCACATAGCCGCGTCCGGTGTTGGACGGCCGGACGCCGTCGCCGATGACGGCGACGCACGAGCGCAGATGGTCGCAGAGGAGGTGCAGCGAGCGTTCGTCCAGGTCCCACAGCAGGGGCAGGGCACGGGTCCAGGGCTCGAACAGATCGGTGTCGTAGACCGAGTCGCGGCCCTGGAGGACGGTCACGAGCCGTTCCAGGCCCATACCGGTGTCGATGCTCGGCCGCGGCATCGGGTGGAGGCCGCCGTCCTCGTGGCGGCGGTAGCCCATGAGGACGTGGTTCCAGATCTCGACCCAGCGGGGATCGGTGGTGGGCGTGCCCTGTGGGGGTGTGTCGTCGCCACCGGTCCACACGAAGATCTCCGAGTCGGGGCCGCACGGGCCGACGGGCCCGTTGGACCACCAGTTCTCCTCGCGCGTCAGCTCCACGGGGAGGCCCAACTCCTGCCAGGTGCGCAGGGATTCGTCGTCGGGGCCGATCTGGTCGTCGCCGCCGAAGACCGTGACGTACAGCCGCTCGTGCGGTACGCCGAATCCCTCCCGCAGCAGCTCGTAGCCCCAGCGCAGGCTCTGCGGATGGTCGTAGTCGCCCAGGGACCACGACCCGAGCATCTCGAACACCGTCAGGTGCGTGGAGTCACCGACCTCGTCGATGTCCGTGGTGCGCAGACAGCGCTGGAGGTTGACCAGGCGGCGGCCCAGCGGATGGGGCCGGCCCTCCAGGTACGGGGTGAGCGGATGCATGCCGGAGGTGGTGAACAGCACCGGGTCCGAGGGCGGGGACAGCAGGGTGCCGCCGGTGATCAGGTGGTGGCCGCGGTCGCGGTAGAAGTCGGTGAAGAGGCGGATGACGCGGTCGGTGTCCATGGCGGTGTTCCTTCGGGTCGTGGGACCGGGACGAACCGCCGGAACAGACTGCGACAGAGGTGAGGCACCGCACCGGCGATCCGTTTCCGGCCGCCGGGGGAGAGGAGAGGTCAGGCATCGGCAGCCGGCGAGCTGGTCGCTCGCGCGGCTGCGGTGTGGGTGTGCGGGGTGACCTCCATGAGATCAACAGTAGGGGGTGGCGGTCGGGGGCGTCTCCTGGTTTTCGGCCGGAGGCGTCTGAGATGCGGTGGTGGCGATCGCGGTGCGGTGGCGGCGACTGCGGTGCGGTGGTGGTGATTCCGGCGGATTCTGGGAAGTGCCGGCCGCGGTGGTTCGGGCGGATTCTGGGACGTGCCGGCCGCGGAGGGTCCGGCGGACGAAGGAGGCGACAGGCGTGCGGGAGCTGGCCGTCATCGAGGCGCCGTCGGTGCTGGGGCTGCGGCCCACCGGCGTCGAGCACCTGCCCACCGCGCTGCTGGCGGCCGGGCTGACGCACCGCCTCCCGGTGGCGAGGTCGGCGCGGGTCGAAGCGCCCGCCCACGACCCGCGACGGGACGAGAAGACCGGGGTCCTCAATCCGCACGGCATCGCGCGGTACTCCGTCGAGCTCGCGGACGTGGTCGGCGAGGCGCTGGACGAGGGCTTGTTCCCCCTCGTGCTGGGCGGGGACTGCAGCATCCTGCTCGGCAATCTCCTCGCCCTGCGCCGGCGCGGCCGGTACGGCCTGCTGTTCCTCGACGGGCACACGGACTTCTACCAGCCGTCGGCCGAGCCGAACGGCGAGGTGGCCTCGATGGAACTCGCCCTCGCCACCGGCCGCGGTCCGCGACCGCTCACCGACCTCGAAGGCCGCGGCCCCCTGCTCCATGACGAGGACGTCGTCGCGTTCGGCTTCCGTGACACCGCGGAGTCCGCGCGGGCGGGGATGCAGACCCTGCCGCCCGGCCTGCACACGCTCGACCTGGACGCCGTACGGGCCCTGGGCGCGGCCGAGGCGGCACGACACGCCCTCGGACGGCTCGCCTCGGGGCCGAGCACCGGTCACTGGGTGCATCTCGACGTCGACGTCCTGGACGACGCGGTCATGCCGGCCGTCGACTACCGGCTGCCGGGCGGGCTGACCTGGGCGGAGCTGGAGCGCGTGCTGCGTCTGGCGGTCCTCGACGAGCGGGCGGTCGGCCTCGACGTCACGATCTTCAACCCTCGGCTGGACCCCGACGGGAGGATCGCGGCCCGGCTGGTGGGGTGTCTGCGCGGCGCCCTGGCGGGTCCGGGCGCTTGAACTGGGCGGCTGTGACGGGGAGTTGACCGGGAACGTCCCGGTGCCCCCTCACGACACCCGCCCGGCCCGACGGCGGCCCCGGTGCCGGGCCACGGCGTCGTTGTTGGCGCAGCGCACGGAACAGTAGGTGCGCCGGCCGTTGCGGGAGGTGTCCACGAACGCCAGCCCGCAGCCCTCGCGGGCGCACCGCCCGAGCCGGTCGGCACCCGCGTGGCAGATCACATGGGCGAGCCCGGCCGCGGTGACGGCCCTGACATGGGCGGCGGCGTCCGCGTCGGGCGCGGTGTAGTGCAGGTGCGGAAGGTCCGTGTGCAGGGAGATGTACGGGCTGCTGGAGGCGTCCGCGAGCAGGGCGTTGACCGCCTCGCACCGCCCCTGGAGGTCCTGGGGCCCGAAGCACGGGATCAGACGGCGGCTCCACGCCCACAGCTCCCGCGCCTGCTCCGGCGTGAGAACCGTACGGGTCATCCCGTGTCCGGCGAGCACCGGTCGCAGCTGCTCCGGGGCCGCGGGGGCGGTGAGGTTGGCCAGGTCGGCGGCGAGCCGGGCACCTTCACCGCCGTAATGGTTGAAATGCATAAGGTGATTACATCACCGTGGGGGAGCGGGGTACAGCAGCCGGGACGACCAAGGGGGCGGCGCAGCCATGTCGGCTCAGACCATCCATGCCGCGGGACGCGGTGTCGCGGCGGCGCCCGTGCTGATCCTGGGGCAGGTGCTCAGCCTCCAGGCGGGTGCGGCCGTGGCCAAGAACGCCTACGGGACGGTGGGGCCCACGGCGATGGCCGGGATGCGCCTGGCCTTCGCCGCCGTGATCCTCTGGGTGCTGGTCCGGCCGCGCCCGCGGGCGCTGACGCGTCGGCAGTGGCGGGCGGCGAGCCTGCTCGGTGTCGTGTTCGCCGCCATGAACCTGACGTACTTCCAGGCCATCGAGCACCTGCCGATCGGCGTGGCCGCCACGTTGGAGCTGCTCGGCCCGCTGGCCCTGTCGATCCTGCTCGCCCGCCGGGCGGCGCACGTCCTGGCGGCCGTGCTGGCGCTCACCGGTGTCCTGCTGCTGGCGACCCCCGGCGCCTCCCTGCCGGCCGTGGGCCTGGTGCTGGGCGGCACCGCCGCGCTGTGCCGGGCCGGATACGTGCTGCTGAACCGGCGGGTGGGCCGGCTGTTCCCCGACTGGACCGGGCTGGCCGTTGCGCTGGCCTGCGGTGCCTGTCTGCTGACGCCCGTCGCCGCGCTCACCGGCGGCCGGGAGGTGGCGGCCCACCCCTCGGCCCTGGGGACCGGGCTGGCGGTGGCGGTGCTGTCCTCGCTCGTGCCCTACGCGCTGGACATGACCGTGCTGCGCCGCATCGACACCCGTGCCTTCGGGGTGCTGCTCGCCCTCGGCCCGGCGATGGGCGCGGGGATCGGATACCTCGTGCTGCACGAGGAACTGACGGGACGCCAGATGGCCGCGATGGCCCTGATCGTCCTCGTCGGTGCCTGGTCCACCCGGCACACGGCCGGACCGGTCGACGGCCCCGCCGCGCGGCCTGTCGCTCGGCCCGTCGCGGTGTCGGGCGGAGTGTCCCCGGCCGACGACGACCGTTGCCTTGTCTGCGGTGGCCTGACCGGGGGGGAGTCCTGGCGGTGGACGCTGCTGTCGCGCCACCGCACCTCCGCGGGAGAGGTCGAGTACTGCGTCGCCGGGTGCGGGTGCCAGGTCGTCCTGCTGGACGGTGAGTTGATCAAGACGGTGCGGCGACGGCCGGCCGGGGCGTCCCGTCGGGGACCCGACGCACCAGGGGCCCTGCCGGACTGACCGTGGTGCGCGGGCCGCCGGGGCCGGCCGCCGCCTCGTCTCGGGGGAGAGGGTCAGCCGATGCGGTGGACGTGCTGGGTGGTCAGTTCGTAGCGGGCCCCGACGATGGCCAGCTTCCCGGCCGTCACCTGCGCGGCGAGGTCCGGTTCCGCGGCGAGCCGCGTGCGTACGGCCCGGATGTTGGCGTCGACGGTCGCGTCGACGCGGGCGTCGCCCTCCTTCGTACGGTCGATGGCCGGCCGTATCTGCTCGGCCAAGTACTGGATGTGGGCGGGCAGTTGCTCGCCGGAGACGTCCGCCTCGACGGCGGCGCGGACGGCACCGCACGACTGGTGCCCGAGCACCAGGACCAGCGGTATCGCCAGTTCCAGCACGCCGTAGGCGACGCTGCCGAGCACGGCCTCGTCCAGCACCTCCCCGGCGCTGCGGACGGTGAGCAGATCACCGAGACCCTGGTCGAAGACGAGCTCGGGCGGTACGCGGGAGTCGACACAGCCGAGGACGAGGGCGAAGGGGTGCTGACCGGTCGTCAGGCTGCGGCGCGTGTCGGGGCTTTCGTCCGGGTGCTGCTCGCGGTAGGCGCGCCAGCGGCGGTTGCCGGCCGCCAGTTCGCGCAGCGCCTCCTCGGGGGTGGTGGGCCGGGGGCGAGCGGGCTTGCCGGGAGCGTCGGGCCGGGGTCGCGCGGCGGGGGCCGCGGAGGCGGGCGGGGCGGCGAGGGCGACGCCCGCACCGAGGGCCGTGGCCCCGGTCAGTCCGGCACGCAGGAGTGTGCGGCGGGCGGGGGCGGTCGGCGCGAGACGGACGGATCTGAGGGGGGTGTCTTCAGAGTTCACGCAGAGGAACGTATGACCGGGTCCGTCACCGATCCTTCACGTTGCCGAACCATGGCACGGCAAGGGGCAATCATGACGGGATGTTGGGTTTCCCTTGGTCTCTCCTCGGGGCCTCCTTGACCTTTCTGACGGTCCGTCACCTGTCGTGACGCGCTGAAGTTGTGCACTGCATTTGAGACAACCTCACCGGGGAAAAGGTGCAGACCTATTCCCGGCGTGGGTCTTTTCGCAGGTCGTGGCGCGCCGACCGTGGATCTCGAAGCGTGTGAATGAGTCAGTGTCAGGAAGGGAAATGTCACGCCGGTTGATAGTTCAATGGAGGCGCTGCAACAATCCCCACTCCCGGTCACGTCGTCACCCACCGACGTATCGACCGGTCGCCGAACAGGGCCCACCGTCCCCAGAAATTCAGAACCCGCCCGAATTTCATCTTCACCATTCCCCCACGAAGTCCGCACAGAGCATGACTCCGGCGTATCTTCACGCGCCTGCACGCCGGGAGATCGGCTGCTCGTGAAGAGAACCAGTCGGATGCGCGGCGCGAAGCAGCGAAGAAGGTGCATTGTGTCCCGGCACTCCACGCGGCTCGGCGGGCCGCCGCCGTACGCCGAGAATTCCCCCGAACACATCGAGCGGCCGACGGTGTCGCGCGATCCTGGATATCAGTCCCTCCGGCACGCCCATCGGCGGTTCGGAGTGCGCGCCACGGCCGTTTCCGTCGGCGGATTCCTGACGTATGTCCTGCTGTCCAGTTTTGTTCCCGCTCTGATGAACCAATCCCTCGCCGGTCACCTCACTCTCGGCCTGGCCCTCGGGCTGGGGCAATTCGTGATCATGGGTGTGATCGTCTGGCGTTATCTCGTGCACACCCGTACCCACGTCACGCCGATCGCCCGCGGTCTGCGCGGCCTCGCCCGCCAGCAGGAGGCCGTGGAACAGGTGCGAGCGGCCGAACAGGCGCCCGCGGCCCCGCGCGGCCCCTTCGACCCCCGCGGTGGTGACTTCCGCACATGGTGACCACCGGCGCCGCGGTCGTGGACCGCCTCAGCCTGCAACTCACGCTCCTGCTCTTCCTGTCCGTCGTCGTGGTCACCCTGTTCACCGCGTTGCTGACGGCCCCGCAACGCGACGAGATCAGCGAGTTCTACCTCGGCAACCGCACCATGTCCCCGCTGCGCAACGGGCTGGCGATGTGCGGGGACTACCTGTCGGCCGCCACCCTGCTCGGCAGCACCGGGCTGGTCGCCCTGACCGGCTACGACGGACTGCTCTACCTCTGCGGCACCGCGGTCGCCTGGATGACGGTCCTGCTGCTGATCGCCGAACCCCTGCGCAACTCCGGCAAGTTCACGCTCGGCGACACCCTGGCCCTGCGGCTGTCGCGGATGCAGCGACCGGTACGGATCGCCCTGGCCCTGTGCACACTGACCATCACCACTCTCTACCTGGTGGCCCAACTCGTCGGCAGCGTCGCCCTGTTGACCCAGTTCACCGGTGAGCCCAGCGCCAACACCCGGCTGCTGTGCGTCGTGGTGATCGGCACCATCGTCATCGTGTACGCCGCGATCGGCGGCATGCCCGGCGCCACGTTCATCCAGATCGTCAAGGCGGTCATGCTGATCTCGGGCGTCACCGTGACCGCCGTGATGGTCCTCAACCGCTTCGACTGGAACGTCGGCGCGCTGCTCGGCACCGCGGCGGACAACAGCGGCCTGGGGACCAGGTTCCTGGAACCCGGACTGCGCTACGGCGGCAGCGCCACCAACAAACTGGACTTCTTCAGCCTCCAGTTGGCCATCGTGCTCGGCCTCGCCGCCCTCCCGCACGTGATGATGCGGCTGCTCGCCCCGAAGTCCGGCGCCGTCCTGCGCACCTCGGTGGTCTGGGCCACGGGCCTGGTCAGCCTGGTCTGCCTGGCGGCCGGCATCCTCGGCCTGGGTGCCACCGCCATCGTGGGCCGCGACACCATCGCGGAGACCGACCGCAAGGGCGACGCGGCCGTCCTCCTGCTCGCCCACGACCTGGGCGGTGCCGTCCTGACCGCCCTGCTGTCCTGCCTGGCCTTCGTCACCCTGCTGGCGGTCGCGGCCGGCCTCACCCTGGCCGCCGCCACCTCCCTGGCCCACGACCTCTACGGTGCGGTGATCCGCAAGGGCAGGGCGAAGGAGACGGAGGAACTGGCCGTCGCCCGGCTCGCCGCGGTCGTCATCGGTGTCCTCGGCATGCTGCTCGCCCTGGTCTCCTGGGGCACCAACACCGCCACGCTGGCCTTCCTCGCCTTCGCCATCGCCGCCTCCGCCATCCTGCCGACGCTCGTCTACACCCTGTTCTGGCGGCGCTTCACCGCACAGGGCGCGCTGCTCAGCCTCTGCGGCGGGCTGGCGACCTCGGTCCTGCTGGTCGTGTTCTCGCCCGTCGTGTCCTCCACTCCCGCCTCGTTCTATCCGAACGTCGATTTCGCCTGGTTCCCGTTGCAGAATCCCGGAATCGTCTCGATCCCGGCCGGCTTCCTTCTCGGCTGGCTCGGCTCGGTGCTCGGTCGTCCCGAAGTACCGCAGAACTACGAGGACTTCGAGGTCCGCACCCTCGTCGGAGCGGAGTAGTCGAGCGGATTCGATTCTCAGAACCGGGTGGCGGGAATGTGGAGCTTTCGTTCCGTCATGATGGGGGAGAGGTATGCACATTGTGCCGCGCGGACGCGAAAAGCCTTAATGTCTGATCAAGGCTTGCCGGGGGCAACCGTCGTGCAGTAGTTAGGTGAATCATGAGTTTGTTCAGCCGTGGCACGTTCCGCCGCCCGGAGCCCGCCGTAGTTCCCCGTCCCCCCTCCGGTGCGCCCGGCGCCGCCGCCACCGCGGTCCTGCCGGATCCGGCCCTGGCGGCTCTGACCGGGGAATGGGCCATCGATCCGGCGCACAGCAGGATCGGATTCTCGGTCCGGCACGCGATGGTCACCACGGTGCGCGGTGCCTTCACGGAATACCAGAGCCGTCTCTACTTCGACGGCCGTGACCCGGCCCGCTCGAAGGCCGAGATCATCCTGTCCACCGCCAGTGTCGACACGGGAGTGGAGCAACGCGACGCGCATCTGGTCGGGCGTGACTTCCTGGACGCCAGGAGCTATCCGCGGATGCGCTTCGCGAGCACGTCCGTGGATCTGGCGGGCGCCGATGTCTATCGCATGTCCGGTGACCTCACCATCCGGGACATCACCCGTCCCGTCGTCCTGGAACTGACGTACATAGGCCACGTCACCGACCCCTTCGGATACGAACGGGTCGGCTTCGACGGCACCACCACCATCGACCGCTCCGAATGGGGCCTGACGTACAACTCCCGGCTGGCCGAAGGCGGAGCCATGGTGAGCGAGAAGGTGCGTCTGCAGTTCGACATCGCCGCGATCCGCACGCCCCCCGCGGGCTGAGCTACGCCCGGTGCGCACCGGCGCCGGTGCCGCGGAGCAGGTCGAGCCTGTCCGCGTCATCGGTACCGGTCGCCGCCGTGTAGGCGACCACGCGCAGATCGGCGCCCGGCACCAGGAGCACGTCGCAGTCGAGCAGGATGTCGCCGACGGCCGGGTGCCGGACCGTCTTGCGGTCGGTCGCGTGCGGGGCGGCGCCCGTCGGCGTGGCCCAGTGCCGGGCGAAGGCCTCCGACGTGGCCCTCAGATCCCGCACGAGGGCGTCGAGCCCGGCGTCGGCGGGATACCGGGCGACGGTGTCCTTCAGATCGGCCACGATCGACGCCTCGAAGGCGTCCGGACCGCGCTCCGACCGGACGGCGAGCGTCGCGGCATGGGCGATGCCGTCGCCGAACAGCGCGCGGGCCAGGTTCCGTTCGGAGACCGGGAGCGCGGAGGCGTCGCCGATCAGAGCACTCCACAACGGGTTCCACCACACCAGCGTCCAGTCCGCCGCGAACACCCCGATCGGCACGTCGCCGAGTCGCGCGACGAGCCGCTGCACACCCGGCGGCACATGGGTGTCGACCGTCCCGTCCCGCGGCGGCAGCAGTCCCGCGCTCCGGTACAGCCGGTCGCGCTCATCGCGGGACAACTGGAGCGTCCGCGCCAGGGCGGCCACGACCTGGGCCGAGGGGTTCCTCGCCCGCCCCTGCTCCAGACGCAGCACGTAGTCCACCGACAGGCCGGCCAGTTGAGCCACCTCTTCCCTGCGCAACCCCTGGGCGCGCCGCCCGGGCGTGGCGGTGAACCCGGCGTCGGCGGGGGAGAGGCGGTCGCGCCAGGCGCGCAGCAGCGGCCCGAAGGCGGAGGGGGAAGCAGCCATGGGGTCATTCTCGCCGCTCGGCGCGGGACCAGCCTGGGTACTGCTGGTCCCAGTGACGGGCAGGGCACTGGCTGCGGGGAGTGAAGACGGCGAGCGTGGGGCGCGTTCGACGTCCGACCCCCGAAGGAGCCACCCATGCAGCACGCCCGGTCCACCCGGCATCGCCACCCCGCGCGGCACACCCTCGTGATGACGGGCGCGCGTCGCGGGATCGGCCGCGCCGCCGCAGAACGCATCCTCGCCGCCGCGCCGGACACGCACCTGCTCGTGGTGGCGCGGGCCGACTCGGGCGTACGGCTGTCCGCGGAGCTCGGCGCGGGCGGGCACGCGGTCTCGCACGTCGCGGCCGACCTCGCCTCGCTCGACAGCGTCCGCTCGGCCGCCGCCGACATCCGCGAGCGGCTCGACCGCGGTGAACTCCCGCCCCTGCACGGCTTCGTGGGCAACGCGGGCATCCAGTACACGAACGCGCTGACGCGGGGACCCGAGGGGCTGGAGGCCACCTTCACCGTCAACGTGCTCGCCAACCACCTCTTCGTCCGCCTGCTCCAGGACCGCCTCACGGCTCCCGCCCGTGTCGTGATCACCGTCAGCGACACCCACTTCGGGGACTTCCGGCACAACCTGGGCATGGTGCCCGGCCCGGCCTGGCGGTCCCCGGACGTGCTGGCCCGCACCGGAGCCTTCCCCCGCCCGGACACCACGGTCGCCGGCCGCACCGCGTACTCCACGAGCAAGCTGGCCGCACTCCACCTCGTGCACGAGCTGGCCCGCCGGCTGCCGGCCGGCATCGACGTCGTCGCCCACAACCCGGGCTTCGTCCCCGGCACGGACCTGGCCCGCGACGCCGGTCCCCTCGCCCGGTTCGCGATGCGCCGGATCATGCCGGCACTGACCCTCACCCCGTTCGCGACCGGCCGCGCCGCCGCGGGCCGCCTCCTCGCCGACGTCGTCCTCGGCCGCACCGAGGCGGCGACCGGGTCCTACGTCGACCGCGCTCGCGTGGCCCGTTCGTCCGAGGAGTCCTACGACCCGCGACGCGAAGGCGACCTCTGGGAGGCGGCCGAACGGCTCACCGCGGCCCGCACCGGCTGACTGTCCCGCACCACGGGCGAGAACGCGCCGCAACGATCGTTTGTGGCCGGTAAACGATCGTTGAGAGTTGTGTGCGAGACGCGTAGGGTGCCGCGCAGTCCATAACGGCCCCTGAATCCCGAGGAGTTCATCGGTGGAGCTCTCCGTCCGGCTCCCCGGGACGCTGCAGCGCCTGGAGAGCCTGATCGCGGAGCGGGGACTGGAGCGGTCCGCCGTACTGGATCCGGCCGACCTGGCGGCGCGGACGGCCCTGCCCGAGCACACCGTCCTGACGCTGCTGCGCGGTGGCGCGGTCCCCGAGGACACGGTCAACGACCGGGTGCGGGTGCGCATTCACACGCTGGCCCAGGGCTATCTGGCGCGCAGCGGCAAACGGATGTCCGACCTCGCCGCCGACATCTCCCGGTCCCTCGGCGTCTCCGACTACTGGGCACGCCAGGTGTGCGACGGACGGAAGATGCCCAGCGTCGAGCTCCTGCACGGACTGGTCCGGTTCTTCGACGTCGAGGGCGGGGAGGCGTTCTTCACCGCCTCCGCGGACGAGGCGCTCCACCGCGCCCTGCTGCCCGCCCTGCGCCGCCTCGAACAGAGCGAACAGGACCCGGTGCAGGCGCTGCTCGACCGGTACGGCGTCAGCGGAGCGGACCTGCGGTCGCACGGATCGATCACCCGTGACCAGCTCGAACGGGTCCTCGAGGGAGTACTGCGGTCGGTGCTGCCCGCGGAGGGAGAGACTCACCGATGAGCGCGAAGGCGATGAAGTCCCTACTGGCCGAACTCGGCGCGGAGGCGGCCACCACCGTACGGCGGCCGGCCGAGCCGAAGACCGTCATGGAGGAGTTCTGCCGCGCGATGAGCGTCCGCAAGGGACGCCCGATCCAGCTGGTGTTCCGCGCGTTCCCGCCGGACGTCCCCGTCTCGGGCCTGCGCCTGGACCTGGGGGACCGCTCCGTCGTGGTCGTCGAGCACAGCATGGTCCCCGAGGCCCAGCTCGTCATTCTCGGCCACGAGCTGTGGCACGAGGAACACGGCGACTGCGGGCACCACATCGCCGGCCTGCCCACCGCGGCCCGCGCCCGGCCCGTCGACCAGACCCCCGAGGCGCTGCGGCGGGCCGCCCAACAGGTCCTGGCCGCCGAGCAGGTCCCCGTCGAGGCGATCATGACCGCGGCGGCCCGGGCGGACTCCGCCGACGAGCACGAAGTGCAGGCGGAGACCTTCGGGCTGCTCTTCGGCCGGGAGGTCCGCACCTGGATGACCGGACGCTACGCGCGGGGCCCGGTCAACACGGCGACCGTCGAGGGCCGCATCAACCTCTCGCTCCTGGACCGGGGCGGACGCATCCTCTGATGAGCCTGGACGTCCAGATCCCCTACGCCCTGCCGACCGCCCTGCTGGCCCTCGCGCTCGTCCTGAAGTTCTCCACGCTCGTACGCGCCTGGCGCGACCCCGATGTACGGGCCACCACCCTGCTGCTGACCTGGGCGACCGCCGTCCTCGTCGTCATCACCCCGGTCAACATCGACCGGCTGAACAGGCTCACCGGCGTCCCCAACATCGCCTCCCCCTGGGCCTACTCCTTCCTCACGGCGTTCTGCGCGACCGGCCTCACCATGATCATGCGGTGGCGGGAGGAGCCGTCGGAGCGGCGGCGCCGCCGGATCCGCCGCATCTACTGGATCTACGCCGGGATCGTCGTCGGCCTCTGGGTGACGTTCCTGCCGGCCGACGTGCCCGAGCCGCGCATCTACGACCTGGACACCTACTACGCGAGCACGCCGTGGATGCGCGAGCACATCCTGCTCTACCTCTCCGCCCACATGGTGTCGTCGCTGGTCTCGGCCTGGATGCTGTGGAAGTGGTTCCCCGAGGTCGGCAACCGCTGGCTGAAGACGGGGGTGGTCCTCCTCCAGCTCGGCAACGCCTCCGGTCTCCTCTTCGACGCCGCGAAACTGACCGCCATCGGCGCCCGCTGGTCCGGCGGCGACCTCGACTTCTTCAGCACCCGCGCGGCGCCGCCGTTCGCGCTCCTGGAAGCGATCCTGGTCGCCCTCGGCTTCATCACCCCCCAGGCGGGCCCCTTCCTCATCCGGTGGTTCCGTGACCAGCGGGACTACCGCAGGCTGCGCCCGCTGTGGCGGGCGGTGCGGGTCCTGGGGCCGGCCGCGGCACCGGCCCGCTTCGGCTTCCTGGCCCCGCTGGACCTGCGCCTGTTGCAGCGCCAGCAGCGCATCCACGACGCCCTGCGCCTGCTCGGCCCGTACTACGACCACGGGCTCTACCGGCGCGTGTACACGGCGGCCGCCGACCGGCACCCGGAGGCGAGGGCCCGGGGCATCGCCGGTGCCGTCGCCCTCCAGACGGCCATCGACGCCTTCCGGCGCCGGGCCCCGCACACCGCCGACGGGCCCGCGCAGATCGGTACCGGCGTCAGCGATCACCTCGACGCCATCTCCCAGGCCCTCGTCCGTCCCCGCCGCCTCGACCGGATCCGCCGGCGGGTCACCAGCACAGAAAGCGCGAACGCCCATGCCTGACAGATCCACCACCGGCCGGCCCGTCGCGGTCGTCATAGGCGCGAGCGCCACCGGTCTGCTCACCGCGGCCGCCCTCGCCGAGTTCGCCGACGTCACCCTCGTCGAACGCGACGTCCTGCCCGACGGGCCCCGTCCGCGCCGGGGCGTTCCGCAGGCCCGGCACGCGCACCTGGTGTGGAGCGGCGGCGCCCGCGCCTTCGACGCGTTGCTGCCGGGTCTCGTCGGCGACATCGTCGCCAGCGGCGGCCGGCGCGTCCACATCATGCGCGACATGGTCTCCAGGGCTCCGAACGAGATCTGGTTCCGCCGCTTCACCGCGACCCACCACCGCAACCTGGTGTGCTCGCGCGACCTGCTCGACCACGTCCTGCGCGACCGCGTCCTGGCCGACGAGCGCGTGACCCTGCGCCAGGACACCGCCGTCCTCGGCCTCACCGGTAGCGCCGCCCGTGTCACCGGTGTCCGCATCCGCACCGGAGACACCGAGACCACCCTGAGCGCCGACCTGGTCGTGGACGCCTCCGGCCGCGGCTCGCGCACCCCTCACTGGCTCGCCGATCTCGGCCTGCCCAAGGTCACCGAACGCCAGGTCGACTCCGGGCTCGCCTACGCCACCCGCCTCTTCCGCGCCCCCGGCACCGCCACCGGCATCAGCTTCCCCCTGGTCAACGTGCAGGCCAACCCCGCCAAGGCGCCCGGGCAGGGCGGCATCATCCTGCCCATCGAGGGCGACCGCTGGATCGTCACCCTCGCCGGCACCCGGGGCGGCGAACCCACCCACGACCCCGACGCGTTCATCGCCTTCGCCCTCGGCCTCGGCGACCCCGTCATCGGCGAACTCCTCAAGGACGCCGAGCCGATCGGCGACGTCGCGACCACCCGCTCCACCGCCAACCACCGCCGCTACTACGAGAAGATGAAGCGCTGGCCCGACGGCTTCACCGTCCTCGGCGACGCCGTGGCCGCCTACAACCCGGTCTACGGCCACGGCCTGAGCGTCGCCGCCCAGTGCGCCCTCGCCGTCCGCGACGTCCTGCGCACCACCCTCCTGACCGCCCCCGGCACCGCCCGCCGCCTCCAGCGCGCCGCGGTCCGCCCCGTCGCCGCGGCCTGGGACCTGGCCGTAGGACAGGACGCCTTCTACCCGGGCGCCGCCACCACGCCCCCCACCGCCACCGAGCGGCTCCTCGCCCGCTACGTCGACCACGCCGTCGCCACCGGCGCCCGCAACCCCCGCGCCCTCGGCGCCCTCCTGGACGTGATGAGCCTCGAAAAGCCGGCCACCCGCCTCTTCTCGCCCGACATGCTGATCCCGATGCTCTTCGGCCCGAGGAAACCGCACCTCCAGGGGCCGCCGCTGTCGGAGTCGGAGCGGAAGACGGCCATCTCCTGACCGTCGCCAGGTCCGTCGGGGCGGGAGGCGGCGCCGGAGCGGGTCAGGGAAGCGGGACCGAGCGCAGCACGGGACGGTTCCCGGTTTGCACGACGACATGGCCCGCGTCACCTCCCGGCACCAGGAGCGCGGGGTGCTCGTCGAAGGTCAGCTGTGGATACGACGGCGACAGGCGCGGCGCGGCGGCGCCGGTGCCGGTCGGGCCCACGCGCAGGTCGATCGAGATCACTGGCCACAACCTCTTGCCGCCTGGGACGACCGATCGCCACGCGGGAAGGTTGTACGCGCCCGCGATCCGTCGCCGCCGGCAGGGCCCTCAGCCGTTCGCGGCGCGCGCCAGCACGTCGGTGACCTGCTCGCTCACCGCGTCCCACGCGGTGGAGGGCAGCGTGCCGACCGCCGTGCCGCGCAGGGCGTCGAGCACCTGCCGGGTCCCGCCCTCGGCCGCGACACCGTCGCCGACCACCTCGTAGCCGTCGCGGACGGCGACCCGAAGGCTCCGGGGCCCGCCGTCGTCACCGGCGTGCACGGCGGAGGCGACGACGAGGGGCGGCGGCCCGCCCGCCTCGGCGTCGAGCTTGCGGTATCCGCTGACGATCGGATCGCGCCACCGCAGACTGAGGATGAGGTGACGTTTCGCCAGGACCTCGGCGAAGTCGGTCTCGCGCACCCGGTCGGTCTCCAGCACCGTGGCACGGGCGCCGAGCACGAGGGCGGGGGGCAGCAGACACCGCAGCGTGCTGCCGACGATGTTGCCCCCCACCGTGGCCGTCCGGCGCACGGCACCGGTCCCCACGGTCGCCGCCGCCCGGCGCAGCACCTCCGGCATCCGGTCGTCGAGCTCGTTCAACACCACGGCACCGCCCAGCAGTTCGCGCTCGACGACGGTGGCCTCCGGCAGTTCGCGCAGGGACATCGCCTGCTCCGGGAAGCCGTCCCGTTGCCAGGTGGCCCACACGAGCGTCGCGCCCCCGATCGGCACCGCCCCTTCGGCCAGGCACCGCTGCGCTTCGGACACGGACGTGGGCAGACGCAACAGCACGTCGAGTGACCTGCCTTTCCGGAGAGCCGGCCGAGGGGAGGGGGGCGGGGACACCTCGGCCAGGTGATCACGACATGGCGCATTCTCTCCGGGCGGTCGGGGGCGCGTACAGGGCTCAACTCCTCGTCCCGTGCGCCCCTTACGCGCGGTCGCCTCCCCCGGGGAGCGCCAACGGCCGTCGCGGACGCATCAAGGCCCCGCCGGGTTGTACATAATCGAACGGATTGCTCATGGCGCGGACGGTGCGTTTGAATCCCGGTGCGCTCCGGCGGGGGGTCGGGGCCGGATGTCACTGGGGGAGACATGAGCATCAGTATGCGCGCGGCGACAGGAGCGACCGTCCTGGTCACCGCACTCGTCATGGCGGTGTCACCGACGGCAGGGGCGACGCCGGAGGCACCGGTCACCGAGCGGCTCGGCGTGGCGGCGGACGGCACCCAGGCCGACGCCGCGTCCGTCACCGCCACGGTCAGCCGCAACGGCCGGGTGGCCGCGTTCGTCTCGGACGCCTCGAACCTGGTGCCGGGCGACGCCCCGGGCTCGCGGGACATCTTCGTACGGCAGTTGCGTACGGGGGAACTCCGGCGCGTCGCCGTGGCCGGCGCCCAGTTGGGCTCGCCGACGCTGAGCCGCACGGGCCGGTTCCTCGCCTACACGGCCTACTCCGGCGACGCGGCGCTGACCGGCGTGTACGTCCAGGACCTGCGAACCGGAACCGTCGAGCGTCTCACGGTGCCGGCCGGGGACGACTTCGCGGGCGGTAGGGTCGCTTCTCCGGCGCTGGCCGCCGACGGCCGGCACGTCGCGTTCGTCGTGTCCCGGCCGAGCGGCTCGACCGCGGCCGAAGGGTCACGGGTGTACGTGCACGACCGGACCACCGGCACGACCGAGTGGGTCAGCCGGCCCGACACCGAGCCGGAGGTGTACTACGCGCAGTGGCCGGCCATCAGCGACGACGGACAGCGCATCGCCTACATCGCCACCCGGCAGATCCCCAAGGGGCCGCACATCGGCCATGTGTACCTCCTCGACCGCGCCACGGGCACGGAGCAGATGGTCGACGTGGCGCACGACGGGACCGCGCCCCCGCGGGTGCTGGGCGCCCCCTCCCTCAGCGGCGACGGGCGGCGGGTCCTCTTCGAGACGTACAGCGAAGGGGCCGTCACCCCCGACGACAGGTCGGGCAACACCTTCGTCAGGGACACCGAGACCGGCACCACCGTCGCGGTACCGGGCAACCCGGACCGGCCCGGCACCCGTGCCGGTGTCCTGAGTGCCGACGGCCATCACGTGGCGTACGAGCGGGGCGCCGACGACCCGGCCTCGTCCTTGGGCTGGGCGTGGCCGGCGGTGGTCCTGGACCTGCGCACCGGCGAGTCCCGCCAGGTCAGTTCGGGCACCGACGGCGGGCCCGCGAACGCTTCGGTCGGCCGGGGGGCTCTCTCGGGCGACGGCAAGGTCGTGGTCTTCACCTCTGACGACACCGACCTCGTACCGGAGGACACCAACGGCGTGGGCGACGCCTTCGCGCACCGCGTCCGCTGACCGGAGCGGGACGCGCGCGGCGCCGGGATCACGCCCGGCGCCGTGCGCGCACCCAGCCGTACAGCACCACCGAGCACACGGCCGCGAGCGCGCACCAGGTCGAGACGAACTCCATGCGCCACAACAGCCAACAGACCAGCGCCCCCACGGCCACCAGCACTCCCAGTGCCACCAGGCGGCGGTCACCGGCGAGGAGCAGTGACCCCACGGTCGCCAGCAGGTAGCCGGCGACGAGCAGGGGCGCGTGGGGAAGGTCGAACGCGTAGCCGATCGTGCGGCCGCGGATCTCCGCCGTCATCGGGCCGGTGGCGAGCCCGTACGCGAGCATCGCGGCCGTCCCCGCCCCCACCACGAGCAGCGCGACGAGCCGGCGGCGGGCGTGGGGAGGGGCGGCGCACAGCACCCCGGCCGGCACCCACACGGCCAGCAGTGGAAGCGCGATGACGGCCCAGACGGTGGTGGCGGGTCCGCTGCCGCCGTCCGACTCCCAGACCGCCGCCTCGACGAGCTGGTGGACGCCGAGCAGCAACGGCAGTGCCGCCAGCGGCAGTTCCCGGCCTACGCGCACCCGTGCCACACAGGCCACTCCCACGCCCGCCACGGCGGTGCCCGCCACGAGATCGGCCGTCGCGCTCCAGCACATCACGCCACCAGGGGAATCGCCGTCGGGTGTCACCGGCGCGCCGCCCGCGCCGGTGACCAAGCCATGCCCGGTCACCCCGCCGGTCCCGCGACACGACGGCAGCGTCGCGGGTGACGAACGCGCGGCCCGGCCGGTCGGCCGGGCCGCCGGGTGGGTGAGCCCCGGTCAGCGGCGGCCGCGGAGCTTGCCCAGCAGCCGTTGGGCCTGGGCCCGGCGCCGGGGGTCCGCCGCCGCCCGCCGGGCCTGTTCGATGCTGCGTCGCCCCTGAGGGCTCCTCGCGAACCGTTTGATGCGATCCAGGATGCCTGACATGTGGTTCCTTCTCTCCGGTGCCGCGCGTGTCCCCGCGTGGACTCGACTACCCGCCGTGAGGCCGGATCAGCCCTGTACCGGCCGCCCGCCCCCTCCATGGGCGCACGCGGGTGCCCGTACCGAGGCAGCGGGCGCACCATGGGGGTATGGACAGTCAACGTCCCGTCGACGAGGTCGGTTCCCTGGCCGACGTGAGCCGCCCCGGGCGCGTCGCCGCCCCCGACGAGGCCATCAGTCATGAGGAACTCGCCCTCGCGGCCCGCAACCACGGCCTCCCCCTGGAGGCCCTGCGCTACGACGTGACCCCGCCCGGCCTGCACTACGTCCTGGTCCACTACGACATCCCGCCCGCCGACGCCGGCACCTGGACCCTCACGGTGGGCGGCCACGTGCGCACGCCCCTGGCCCTGGACCTGGCCGCCCTGCGCGCCCTCCCGCCGGTCACCCACCGCGTGACCATGGAGTGCGCCGGCAACGGCCGGGCCCGGCTCACCCCGCGTCCCGTCAGCCAGCCCTGGCTGGTGGAGGCGGTGGGCACGGCGGACTGGACCGGCGTCCCGCTGCGGACGCTGCTCGCCGAGGCCGGGGTCGCACCGGACGCCGTCGAGGCGGTCTTCACGGGGGCCGACCACGGCGTGGAGCGCGGGGTGGAGCAGGACTACCGGCGCAGCCTGTCGCTCGCGGACGCCACGGCGACCGATCCGGAGGTGCTGGTGGCCTACGCGATGAACGGCGCCCCGCTGCCGCCCCAGCACGGCCACCCGCTCCGGCTGGTCGTGCCCGGCTGGTACGGCATGGCCCACGTGAAGTGGCTGCACGACATCACCCTCACCGACACCCCGTTCACCGGATTCCAGCAGGCGGTGGCCTACCGGTACCGACAGGCGTCCGACGAACCGGGCGAACCGGTCACCCGTATCGCGCCCCGCGCCCTGTTGATCCCGCCCGGTTTCCCGGACTTCATGACCCGCACCCGGGTGGTACGCCCCGGCACGCTCCGGCTGGAGGGGCGCGCCTGGTCGGGCCGCGCGCCCGTCACCGAGGTCGAGATCAGCGCGGACGACGGCCACTCCTGGCAGGCCGCCGAACTCTCCGCGCCGGACGGGCACCCCTGGTCGTGGCGGCACTGGCAGGCCGACTGGACGGCGGCGCCGGGCACCCACACCCTGACGGCCCGCGCGACCGACGCCGAGGGCACGGTCCAGCCGCTCACCCAGCCCTGGAACCGGGGCGGCTTCGGCAACAACCTGGTCCAACGCGTCCCGGTGGTCTGCCTGTAGCCGCCGGACGAGATCCGTCAGGCGGCCGCCGCGCCGCGCGGTCGGCGGGTCGTCAGCCACACGCTCGCTCCCGGTACGACACGGACCTCGTGCGGCCGGGAGAACCCGTGGGGCAGCAGCAGGTCCGCGTGGTGGGCGGACAGCGCGATCGCCACGGCGGTCGTGTGCCCGGCGTCCACGGCACGCAGTCCGGGGGCCAGCAACTCGGCCACCACGCGCGGGTCCTGGACCTCCGGCCGGTCGGGCGCGGTGACGGTGACCAGCGTCCAGTGCGGTCCGTCCGGCCCGGCCGCTTGAAGCGCCGTCGACAGGACCGGGTGCTCCGGCGGGCAGACGTCGAGCTCACGGGAGAGCAGGCTCCGCCAGTGCGCGTCGGGAGGCTTGGTACCCGCGCCGATGCCGGGCGGCATCCAGATCCCGGCCGCGACGAGCGCGCCGTCCGTCCCCTCGGCCACCCACACCTGCCCGTCCTCCAGAGCGTGGTGGGCCAGCATCAGCCGCATGGCCCGCTGTGCCTGCTCCCAGTCCACGGCGGCACCGTCGGCCGCGGCGACCGACGGCCCGGACGGGACCGGGGGCGGGGCGAAGAGCCGTACGACAGCGGGTACGTCGACCAGTCCCGCCGCGCGCACGGCGGTCCGGGTGGGGAGGCGAAGGGTCGGGGTCGTCATGTTCGTGTTCGTCCTTTCACAGGGCCCGGCCCGCGCCGACGACGTCGACGGCGGCGGGGGTCAGTGTCTCGGCGGTGGGGCGCGGGACCGGCAGGCGGGGCAGGTCGTCGCCGTCGTACCGGCGCGGGTCGGGCCCGGCGGACCGGGGGCGGCTCAGCAGGGTGACACCGTGCACGGCCGCCACGGCTCCGGCGAGCGCCAGCACGGTACCGGTCTCGCCGTACCGGAAGCCCTCGCCGAGCAGGGCGATCCCGACGGCGGACGCGGTGACCGGATTGAGGAGGGTGAGCAGGGCCAGGGGACCGCCGAGGCCGCTGCGATACGCCTGCTGGGACAGCAGCAGCCCGCCCACGGCGAACCCGACCGTCAGGGCAGCCACCAGGGCCGTGCTCCAGGAGAACGTCGGTCCGACCACCAGCTTCTGCGCCAGTGTGGAGCCGACCCCGGAGGCGACACCGGAGGCCGCCGCGAACGCGAGCCCCTCCAGGGCGGAGTGCCGGGCGGCGAGGCGCACGAGGACGACGACGGCGGCGAGGGCGGCGAGCGCGACCCCGAGCATCTCTGCGGTGTGCAGGGTGTCGTCCGGGGCGCGGCCCGAGGCGGTGACGGTCAGCAGCGCGGTGAGCCCGGCCAGGGTGAGGGCCATGCCGTGCCACTGGGCGCGCGAGGTGCGCCGGCGGGCGACCAGCGAGCCCAGGGGCACGGCCACCACCAGACTCAGCGCCCCGAGCGGCTGCACCAGGGTCAGGGGTCCGTAGCGCAGGGCCACCACGTGCAGCAGCGCGCCCGTGGCGTTGAGGACCACCGACCACCACCACGTGCCGCGGGCCAGCGCGCCGCGCACCCCCGCGGTGTCCGCGGCGGTGCGTTCCTGGACCACGGCGGCCAGGGCGTAGCAGACCGCCGAGACCAGGGACAGGAGCACGGCGAGCAGGACCGGGGACACCACCATCACCCGCACTCCCTTCGATACGAAACGGTTTCGTACCGGTACGCTACGGCGCGCCTGAACGAAACGCAAGCGTTTCTTTGTCGAGGGGCGGGGATGCCGCTGGAGGAGCGGGGGACACCGCTAGAGCAGCGGAGGACGCCTCCACTCCTGGCCGAGGACGTGGTGGTCGAGGAAGTTCAGCATGGTCTCGTACAGGACGCGTATGTGGTTCGGTACGCCGATGTCGTGGCCCTCGTCCGGGAAGTACAGGAAGCGGACGGGCACGCCGAGCCGTCGCAGGTCGTTGTGGAACCCCAGCGCCTGGCCGGTCGGCACCCGGTGGTCCTCGCCCCCGTGCACGATCAGCACCGGTGTCGTCACCTTCGCCGCGTCGAGGTGCGGCGAGTCGGCCTCGTAGCGTTCCCGCTGGGTGCGCGGGTCACCGAAGAGCTTCCGGAAGTAGGCGGACATGTCCGTGTCCATCTGGAAGGCCTCCAGGTTCCACATCCCGCCGTGCGAGACGATCGCCCGGAAGCGGTCGGTCAGCGTCGCGGTGCGGGCGGCCAGGTAGCCCCCGAAGGACCAGCCGGCCATCGCCGTCCGGGCCGCGTCGAGGTCGGCGCGCCCCAGCGCCGCGTCCGTGAGCGCCATGACGTCCCGGTAGGGCACCTCGCCGAACCCGCCCAGCCCCCGTCGCTGCATGCGCTGCCCGTAGCCGGAGGACAGCGCGGGATCGGGCAGCAGTACCGCGTAACCGCGAGCCGTGAACGGCCACGGGTTCCACAGCCACGGCCAGTCGCTCCAGGAGCCCTGCGGTCCGCCGTGCGGGACGACGACCAGCGGTGCCGGGCGCTCGGCGGACGCGCCCTCGGGCAGAGCGAGCCAGGCGCGCAGGGGGCAGCCGTCCTCGGCCTCGGTGCGCACCTCGGTCAGGGTGCCGGGAAGGGGTTCGAGGCCACCGGCGGCCGTGAGGAAGACGGGTTCCTGGTCGGGCGCGGCGACGTCCAGCCGGACCACCCGGGGCGGGCCGTCGACGGCGCCGCGCAGGGCGTAGAGCGTGGTCGCGTCGGGCGTCACGCACAGCGAGCCGTAGGCGCCCAAGGCGGTGAGACGGGTGATCGTGCCGTCCGCGTCGCGGCGGAAGACCGGGCAGTGGCCCTGCTCGTCGCCCGTGAACCACAGGGTGCCGTCCCCGGGGAGCGGCGAGGGGAGCGGCCGGCCCGGCCACGGCCAGTTGTCGAAGCCCGGCAGGAGGTCGGTCTCCGCGCCGGAGGCCAGGTCGAACGCGACGAGCGTGACCCTCCACTCGGTGTCGTGCGTCTCCTCCCGCTGGCGCTGGCAGACGAGCGCCGAGCCGTCGGCGGTGAACACCGGGTGGTAGTACTGGTTTCCGGCCCGGGAGAAGACGTGGCGCTCGGCGCCCGTCACCGCGTCGGCGACCACCACGCAGTTCGTGTCCGGGGCCTGATCGGTCGGGGCCCGGGTGTAGGCCGCCAGCGAACCGTCCGGCGAGAGTGCCGTGTCTCCGTTCCCCGCGAGACCCTGGCCTCCGATGTCCATCGGGGCGCCGTCGGCATGCCGGACGAAGGTGTGCGGCTCGCCGTCGCCCCCGGCACGGACCGGTCCCGCCTCGTACAGCACGGCGTCGACCTTGGCGTCCTTCCGGGCCCGGCGCAGCCTGCCGTGCGACTCGGCATCGGTGGCGCCGGGCAGCAGGGCCGCGGTGTAGGCGACCGTGTCGGCGCCCGCGGCGACGGCGAAGGTGGCGATGCCGCTCGGGTGGTGGGCGATCCGGCGGGCCGCGCCGCGTTCCGGGAGTGCCCACAGCGCCACGTCCCCGGTGCCGCCCCGCTCGCCGGGGTCGCGGCCGGAGAGGAACATCAGGGTGCCGTCGGCGGCGAACGCCGGCGCGAAGTCGCCCGGACCGGACCCGGTGACCGGGCGGATCCCGTCGTCGCCGGCCCGGTCCACCTCCCACAACCCCGGCACGTATCCGGTGCCGTCGGCGTCGCTGGTCTGCCCGGAGGCGATCAGGCGTGTGCCGTCGGGCGCGAGGGCCAGGCCCGTCAGGCGTGGGTGCGTGGCGAACAGGTCATGGAACGCCGGGGTGTTGTGCTGGGCGGGTGTCATGGCGATCATCCTGGACAGCGCGCCCGCTCGGCGACAACCCAATACTCCGGTCGCACGGTATGCCGCCGTGACAGGTCACGAGAACAGGGCGTCCAGGTCCGGCTTCTTGTCGCCGAAGAGACCGTCCTTCTCGCTGAGCGAGGCCAGCTTCTCCAGCGAGGCCATGTCGACCTGTGCCGGCCAGCCGGGCAGCGTCAGCTTCTTCAGGACATCCCCACTGATCTTGGTGTAGGTGGTGAGAACCTGCCGTGCCTCGTCCGGATGGTCGGTGGCGTACCGCAGCGACTCGGTCATCGCCTCGGTGAACCGCTTCACCAGGTCGGGGTTCTGCTCGGTGAGCCGCGTGGAGGTGAAGTAGGTCGCCACTGTGAGCTTTGGGTCCGTCTCGGCGAACGGCGAGGCCACGACACGCGCCCCCTGCGCCTTGGCGATCGTCTGCGCGGGCTCGCCCATCCACGCGGCGTCCACCCGGCCGCCGTCCAGGGCGGCCGGCATCTGGTCGAAGGGGACCTCGACGAACCGCACGTCGGAGGGGTCGCCACCGGCCCGGCGAACCGACTCGCGCACCGTGGTGTCCCCGATGTTCTGAAGGGTGTTGACCGCGACCTTGCGCCCGGCGAGGTCCTTGGCGGACTTCACGGAGCTGTCCTTCTTGACCAGCAGACCGGTGACATCGCCCCCGACCTTGCCGTTGGACGCGGCGCCGTTGGCGACCGACTTGACCGGAATTCCCTTGACCTGGGCGACCATCAGGGACGTGGTGTTGCTGAACCCGAACTGGAACTGCCCGCTCACCACACCGGGGATGATCGCCGCGCCGCCCTGGGCGCTCACCATCTCCAGCTTGATGCCGCGACTTCCGAAGAACCCCTTGCGTTGTCCCAGATAGAGCGGCGCCACGTCGACGATGGGGATGATGCCGACCTTGACGGTGGTGGTTCCGTCGCCGCCCGAGGGTGACGAGGAGGCCGACCCCGAGTCGGACGATCCGCACGCGGTGGCGCCGACGGCGGTGATCAGCACTGCGGCGAGCCCGAGAACGCGTCTCTGCATCGGCTTCTCCACCCGACGGATGTTGTGCAGTTTCCTGACGGCCGCAATCTACACACCTCCCTTCCCGGTGTCAGTACCCCGCGCAAGGCCGGTGCGGCGGCCGCGACTTCACGGAACGCACACCGACCTTCATATGAGCTTTAGATTTCAAGCGCTACGCTCGACGGCAGTTCGAGTGGCGACGAGGCCCCCACGGCACCCGTCACTCGCCCCCCCCACAGGCACAGGAGACGCGCGTGCTCGACGGCGACGTAGTAGTGATCGGCGGCGGCTACGCGGGCGTCCGCGTGGCGAAACGACTGGACGCGACGGCCCGGGTGACGCTCGTGGACCGCAAGGACGTCTTCTTCCACCGCATCGCCTCCCTGCGCGCCGGAGTGCGCCCGGAATGGTCGGTCACCCCCTTCATCCCCTACGACCGGCTGCTGCGCGGCGGACGCGTCGTCACGGGCAAGGCGGTCCGCGTCGACACCGCCGAGCGGCAGGTGGTGCTCGCCACGGGGGAGCGGCTGCCGTACGACGTGGTGGTGATCGCGACCGGTGCCGACTATCCCGAACCCGCCCGCTTCGCCGGCACCATCGCCGAGGAGGCGGTGAAGTCCCTCGCCGGGCACCAGAGCGCCGTCGCCGCCGCCGAGCACGTCCTGGTCGTCGGCGGCGGGCCCTCCGGAGTGGAACTCAGCGCCGAGATCCGCCTGGCCCGGCCGGACGCCCGGGTCACCCTCGCCCACTCCGGGCCCGCGCTGCTCCACTCCACGGGCAGCGAGCGGGCCGGCCGCAAGGCGCGGGCCTGGCTGGAGTCCCACGACGTCGAGGTACGGCTCGACTCGTTCATGTCCCCCGGAAACGACTTCGGCACTTACCGCGACGCGCGCGGCACCGTGATCGCCGCGGACCTCTCCTTCTGGGCGACCGGCACCACGCCCAACACGCTCTGGCTGCGGCTGGGCGGCCACCGCGACTGGCTCAACCCGGCCGGACAGGTCAAGGTCGACCGGATGCTCAGGGTCGACGGATTCCCGAACGTCTTCGCCGTCGGCGACGTCAACGACGCCACCGAACTCAAGATCACCCCCGCCGCGCTCGCCCAGGCCGACCTGGCCGCCTTCAACATCCGCTCCTACCTCCAGAGCCCCGGCAGGCACCGCAAGGAGCCCCGCCTCTACCGGCCGGTCCACCGCACCCCGATCATCGTCCCGTTCGGCCCGGCCGACGGCATCACCCTGCTGCCCGTGCCCGGCGGCGAGAACGCGGTCCTCGGCGGCCGGACGGCCGTCCTGGCCAAGTCCAAGACCCTGATGACCCCGTACATGCGGCGGCAGCTCGGCTACACGGCCACCTGAGGGCTCCCGGCCGGCCCGGGAACCGGCCGCCGCATCGGTCAGGATTCGAGAAGCACCGGCGCCCCGGCCCCGCCTAGCGTGACGGGCATGGACATCACCCTGCACGCGAGCTTCCTCCCGCACGACGATCCCGAGGCCTCCCTCGCCTTCTACCGCGACCTGCTCGGCTTCGAGGTCCGCGGCGACGTCGCCCACGACGGCAAGCGCTGGATCACCGTCGGGCCCGCCGGGCAGCCAGGAACGTCCGTCGTCCTCGAACCACCGGGCACCGACCCGAGCGTCACCGACGTCGAACGCCGCACCATCGCCGAGATGATGGCCAAGGGCACCTTCGCGAGCCTCGTCCTGGCCACCCCCGACCTCGACGCCACCTTCGAACGCCTCCAGGCGGACGCCGAGGTCGTCCAGGAGCCGACGAAGCAACCCTGGGGCGTGCGCGACTGCGCCGTACGCGATCCCGCGGGCAACCTCATCCGCGTGCAGGAGCTGAGCTGACGCCCCGCACGACCGGAATCGGACATACCGCTCGCGCCATGGTTGGATCGAGCCACGCGTCGCCGACGGAGCCCGCGCGTACGGGCTCCGCCCAACCCGATGGAGACACGATGAGCAGGGCCGCGAGAACAGCCGGACAGTCGCCGACGATCCACGTCGCCGACAGTCACGACCTGATCCGTGTGCACGGAGCGCGGGAGAACAACCTCAAGGACGTGAGCATCGAGATCCCCAAGCGCCGGCTGACGGTGTTCACGGGCGTCTCGGGCTCCGGCAAGAGCTCGCTGGTGTTCAACACCATCGCCGCGGAGTCGCAGCGGCTGATCAACGAGACGTACAGCGCCTTCCTGCAGGGCTTCATGCCTACGCTGGCGCGGCCCGAGGTGGACGTCCTCGACGGTCTGACGACCGCGATCATCGTCGACCAGCAGCGGATGAGCGCCGACCCGCGCTCCACGGTCGGCACCGCCACCGACGCCAACGCGATGCTGCGGATCCTCTTCAGCCGCCTCGGCAGGCCGCACATCGGCCCGCCGAGCGCCTACTCCTTCAACACCGCCTCGGTGCGCGCCAGCGGCGCGATCACCGTCCAGCGCGGTGCCAAGACGAAGGCCGAGAGGGCGACCTTCGAACGCACCGGAGGGATGTGCACCCGCTGCGAGGGCCGCGGCACGGTCTCCGACATCGACCTCACCCAGCTCTACGACGACTCCAAGTCGATCGCCGAGGGCGCCTTCACCATCCCCGGCTGGAAGTCCGACAACGTCTGGACCGTCGGTCTGTACGCCCAGTCCGGCTTCCTCGACCCGGACAAGCCGATCCGCCGGTTCACCAAGAAGGAGATGCAGGACTTCCTCTACGGCGAGCCGACCAAGGTCAAGGTCAACGGCGTCAACCTCACCTACGAGGGGTTGATCCCGAAGATCCAGAAGTCGTTCCTGTCCAAGGACAAGGAGGCGATGCAGCCGCACATCCGGGCCTTCGTCGAGCGGGCGGTCACCTTCACCACCTGCCCCGACTGCGACGGCACCCGGCTCAGCGAGGGCGCCCGCACCTCGAAGATCGGCAAGGTCTCCATCGCCGACGCCTGCGCGATGGAGATCAGGGACCTGGCCGAGTGGGTCCGCGGACTGAAGGAGCCGTCGGTGCTGCCGCTGCTCACCGCGCTCCAGCAGACCCTCGACTCCTTCACCGAGATCGGCCTCGGCTACCTCGCGCTCGACCGGCCCTCGGGCTCGCTCTCGGGCGGTGAGGCGCAGCGCGTGAAGATGATCCGCCACCTCGGCTCCTCGCTCACCGACACCACGTACGTCTTCGACGAGCCCACCATCGGTCTGCACCCGCACGACATCCAGCGGATGAACGACCTGCTGCTGCGGCTGCGGGACAAGGGCAACACGGTGCTCGTGGTCGAGCACAAGCCGGAGACGATCGTCATCGCCGACCACGTCGTGGACCTCGGCCCCGGCGCCGGCACGGCGGGCGGCACCGTCTGCTTCGAGGGCACCGTCGAGGGGCTGCGGGCCGCCGGCACCATCACCGGGCGCCACTTCGACGACCGGTCCGCCCTCAAGGAGACGGTGCGCAAGCCCACCGGCGCCCTGGAGATCCGGGGCGCGGCCAAGCACAACCTCCAGAACGTCGACGTCGACATTCCGCTCGGGGTGCTCTGCGTGGTCACCGGTGTCGCCGGTTCCGGCAAGAGCTCGCTCGTCCACGGCTCGGTGCCCGCCTCGGAGGGTGTGGTGGCGGTGGACCAGACACCGATCCGCGGCTCGCGACGGAGCAACCCGGCGACGTACACCGGCCTGCTCGACCCGATCCGCAAGGCCTTCGCCAAGGTCAACGGCGTGAAGCCGGCGCTGTTCAGCGCCAACTCCGAGGGCGCCTGCCCCACCTGCAACGGCGCGGGCGTCATCTACGTCGATCTGGGGATGATGGCCGGCGTCGACACCCCCTGCGAGGACTGCGAGGGCAAGCGGTTCCAGCCCGCAGTCCTCGAGTACCGTCTCGGCGGCCGCGACATCAGCGAGGTGCTGGCGATGTCGGTGACCGAGGCCGAGGCCTTCTTCGCGGACGGCGAGGCGGCCACCCCGGCCGCGCACCGGATCCTCACCCGGCTCTCCGACGTGGGGCTCGGCTACCTCAGCCTCGGCCAGCCGCTCACCACCCTCTCCGGTGGCGAGCGGCAGCGGCTGAAGCTGGCCACCCACATGGCGGAGAAGGGTGGCGTCTACGTCCTGGACGAGCCGACCACGGGTCTGCACCTCGCCGACGTCGAGCATCTGCTCGGGCTGCTCGACCGGCTGGTCGACTCCGGGAAGTCGGTCATCGTCATCGAGCACCACCAGGCCGTCATGGCGCACGCCGACTGGATCATCGACCTCGGCCCCGGTGCCGGTCACGACGGCGGCCGGATCGTCTTCGAGGGCACCCCGGCCGACCTGGTCGCCGCGCGCTCCACCCTCACGGGGGAGCATCTGGCGGATTACGTCGGGGCTTGAGCGAGGACGGGATGGGGTGCCGTACGCCTATGGGGGTGCCTCGTGCGGTCGTAGGGCGGCTGCAGGCCCGTTGTGGCTGGTCGCGCCCGCGCGGCGGAGCCGCAAATCGACACAGCCCCGCGCCCCTTGGGTGAGGCCGTCGGCCGGTGATGGGAGTGGCCGCCCACGGCGGTGAGGGGGCGTGCCGGGGAGAGGGGCCGGTCGCTCCCCGGCATCCGCGGACGCCCTACAGTCCGTCCGCCACCATGGCGGCGACGATCCGGACGTGACGGTCGGCGTTGGTGTTCGAGAACTCGTTGTCGTAGTTCAGGCCGTAGGGCCAGAAGTGCCCGCCGCCGGTGGAGATCTTGGCGCTGGAGCCGTCGTACTGCCGGACCAGTGCCGTGGCCTGCCCGCCGGTCCAGGTGCCGCTGGAGCCGAGGCGTGACCAACCGGAGCTGGTGCCCACGCCGATGGTGTGGGCGATCTCGTGCAGGGCCGTCCGCTCGTTCATGTAGCTGCGGTTGCTGCCGAAGCGGATCGTGCCGTTGATGTTGCCGTCGGCGGTGGGCACGCCCGGGACGTACTGGACGGTGATGCTCTTGCCCAGGTCGCTGAGGTTGTTGTAGCGGGCGACGGCGGCGTTCATGGCCGACGTGATCTGGTTGTACGCCGACTGCTGGTCGGCGGTGGGGTTCGCGGCCCGCTGCAGGGTCCAGGTGATGCTGGCCGCGGCCACCCGGGTCTGCGGCGGGGACGCGGGGGCGGGCTGCGGAGCGGCCTGGGCGATGCCGGGCCCGGCGAGCAGAACGGCTGCCAGCGCGGCCACGGTCGCTGTGTGACGCATGGGTCCTCCTGTGGGGGGTGGGTCGTCGAACGTGGGGTTGACGAGCAAGAGGCGCCAGCCGAAGGATCGCACATCGTTCGAAACCTCGAACGAGCATGACCATGTCACGCCTTGGGCGCTCCTGAAGCCGGTGTCGGCAAGTATCCAGTCGCGAAGTCGGACGTCAAGACTTCTTGCATACAACGCCCTGACGGGGAGGTGTTTTGCCCCCACTCGCTCCTCATCTGCCCATGGACTGCCCGCCGTTGACGACCGGCGCCCCCTTCAGTGGGAAGTGGCACGCGGCCGTGTGAAGTGCGGTTGCGAGCGGGAAGTCAGGAAGGGGTGCGGTTTCGGCGCAGATGTCCTCCGCCCGCCAGCACCGCGTCCGGAACCTGCATCCCGACGGCGGATCGGCCGGTGAGGGGATCTCGCCGGCGAGGACGATCCGCTCCCGCTTCGCCCCGGCGCCGGACACCGGAACGGGGGCCGCCGACAGGAGCGCGGCCGTGTACGGGTGGTACGGCCGCTCGAAGACCTCCTCGGCCGGCCCCGACTCGACGATCCCGCCCAGGTACATCACGGCGACACGGTCGGCCACGTGCCGCACCACGGACAGGTCGTGCGAGATGAACACGTACGACAGACCCAGCTCGTCCCGGAGATCCCCCAGCAGGTTGAGCACCTGGGCCTGCACCGACAGATCCAGCGCGGAGACCGGCTCGTCACAGACGACGACCTCGGGGTCCAGGGCCAGCGCGCGGGCGATCCCGATCCGCTGGCGCTGCCCTCCCGAGAACTCCTGCGGATAGCGGCGCGCGTCGGAGGCGCGCAGCCCGACCATCTCCAGCAACTCGCCCACCCGCGCTGCGCGTTGTCGAGGGGGCACCAGATCGCGGTGGGTGAGCCAGGGCTCCCCGATCAGATCGGCCGCGCACATCCGGGGATTGAGCGAGCCGAACGGATCCTGGAAGACCATCTGCACCTTGCGGCGCCAGGCCAGCAGCCGCGCCCCCGACAGTGTGAAGGGATCGACCCCGTCGAACCGAATCGTGCCCGCGTCGGGACGCTCCAGCATCAGCAGCATTCTGGCCAGCGTGGACTTCCCGCAGCCGGACTCGCCGACCAGGCCGAGGGTCTCCCCGCGCCCCAGCCGCAGGTCGACCCCGTCGACCGCGCGCAGCCTGGTGCCGCCCCTCGCGGTGCGCGGTACCGCGAAGCTCTTGGTCAGGCCGGTGGCCTCCAGCAGCGTTGCGGGCTCAGGCATCGGCGAGCTCCTTCCCGAAGTGACAGGCGGCGGCACGGTCGGCGCCGGTCGGGGACAGCGTCGGCGGACGCGTGGCGCACACCTCGCGTGCCATCGGACAGCGCGTACGGAAGGCGCAACCGGCCGGCACGGACCGGGGATCCGGCGGGCTCCCGGGGATCGAGTTCAGCCGGCCGCCCTTGTGCTGCTCGGCCGGGACCGACTCCAACAGGCCCCGGGTGTAGGGGTGGTTGGGCTTGGCGAACACCCTGGCCACGGGGCCCGTCTCCACGACCGCCCCCGCGTACATCACCGCGACCCGGTCCGCGTGATCGGCGACGAGGCCCAGGTCGTGGGTGATGAGCACCAGGGCCATCCGCTGCTCACCGCGCAGTTCGCCGAGGAGGTCCATGATCTGGGCCTGCACGGTGACGTCCAGTGCCGTCGTCGGCTCGTCCGCGAGCAGCACCCTGGGACGCAGCGCGACCGCCATCGCGATCAGCAGCCGCTGCCGCATCCCTCCGGAGAACTGGTGCGGGTAGGCCCCTGCCCGTGAGCGCGCCTCCGGGATGCCGACCCGCTCCATCAGCCGCACCGCCTCGGCCCGCGCGGCGCGCCGGGACATCCGCTCATGGATGCGGAACGGTTCGGCGAGCTGCGCCCCGACCGTCTGCACGGGGTTGAGCGCGCTGAGGGCGTCCTGGAAGACGATCCCCACGCCGGGTCCGGCGAGCCTGCGCCTGGCCCGTCCGGTCAGCGTGAGCAGGTTCTCACCGCCCAACCGGGCCTGTCCGCCCACGACTTCGGCGGCCGGGTCGAGCAGTCCCGCGACCGCGTGCGCGGTCATGCTCTTGCCGCACCCGGACTCGCCCAGCAGGGCCAGCGTCTCGCCGAACCGCACGGAGAAGCTCACGCCACGCACGACCGCGGCCGGTCCGGCGGGGGTGTGGACGTCGACGCAGAGGCTCTCGACCGCCAGGGCGTCGGACCGCGTGCTCTCGGACGGCGGTGTGACGGTGGCCGTGCCGTCGTGCGTGACGTCCCGGTCGCGGCTGTCGTGCGTGACGTCCCGGTCCCGGTGGCTGTCCTGCGCCACGGCTCGGTCCTGGTCCGGGGCTGGCGACTGGAGCCCCTCGTCCGGGACCGGGGCGTCGGCGACGGCGCCGCCGGCCTTCGCCCGTACGCGCCGCCCGCCGCCGCGCAGTCCGCGCCGCCATCGCTGCCCGGGATCGGTCGACAGCCGGGCCCACGCCGCGAGGACGGTCGCCGACACCGTGGTGACGACGATGGCGAGACCGGGGAAGACCGCGATCCACCACGCGCTGCGCAGTTCCTGCCGCCCCTGGGCCACCATCAACCCCCAGCTCACGTCCGGCGGTTGGATGCCGATGCCCAGGAAGCTCAGCGAGGACTCCGTCAGCATCACGAAGCAGAAGTCGAGCGCGGCGACGGTGAGCAGGGTCGGCAGGACCGAGGGGGCCACATGGCGGCGGATGGACGCCCAGCCGCCGGTGCCGAAGGTGCGCGCCGCGTCCATGAACAACCGGCTGCGCAGCTCGGCGGACTCGGCTCGCGCGGTGCGCAGATAGACGGGGATCCGGGCGACGGCGAGCACCAGGACGAGAGCGGCGACGCTCGGCGAGAAGACGTAGAGCACGACCACGGCCAGCAGCAGCGAGGGGAAGCTGAGGATCACATCGGCCACCCGCAGGGACACGCTCTCGCGCCAACCGCCGTGAAAACCCGCCCACATGCCCCACAGCGAGCCGACGACCAGCGAGCACAGCACGGCGGGCACGGCCACGGACATCGTCGTGCTCGCCGCCGCGATCATCCGCGCCGCGACCGGCCGTCCCAGGGAGTCGCTGCCGAGCACGTAGGCCCAGCCGTGCTCCAGGCTGAACGGCTCGCGTCCGGGATCGCGCAGGTTCTGCCGCGTGGCCAGATCCCCGACGAGCAGGGGACCCAGTACGGCACACAGCGCGACCACGACCAGCACCAGGGCCGCCGCGAAGGCGAACCGGTCCTGGAGGAGCAGCGCGAGCCACCGGTGCCGTGATCCCGGCCGACCGGATGCCACGGCGGTCCCGCGTTCCTTGTCCGTCCCGAGCATGTCGCCTCCTTGACTCACGCCGCCGCCCGCAGTCGCACACGTGGGTCGAGCAGTGCGTGACAGACGTCCACCAGGATGTTGAGCGCGAAGATCGCCAGCGCGGTCACCAGCACGGCGGCCTGGAGCACCGCGAAGTCCCGCTGAAGCACCGAGTCGATCATGAGCTTGCCGATGCCGGGCCAGCCGAAGATGGTCTCCACGACGACGGCGCCGTTGACGAGGCCCACGGCGAGGTCGCCCGCGACGGTGAGCACCGGTGCGGCGGCGTTGCGCAGGGCGTGCCCGAAGACCACCCGCGCCTCCGAGGCGCCCTTGCCGCGCGCCACCTTGACGTAGGGGGCGGACAGCGCGGAGACCATGGCCCCGCGCACCACCTGGACGAGCACGCCGAAGGGGCGGATCAGCAGGGTGGCCACGGGCAGGATCCAGGCCGCGCCGCCGTTCGTGCCGGAGGTGGGCAGCCAGCCCAGCGTCACCGCGAAGACCAGCACGCCCATGATCGCGAACCAGAAGTCGGGGACGCTGGCCGCAGTCGAGGACAGGAAGCTCGCGATCCGGTCGGTCGCCGAGTTGGGGCGGTAGGCCGCCACGCTGCCGATCACCACGGCGCCCACGAGAGCGAGCAGCATCGTCCACCCCGCCAGCTGGAGCGTGGCGGGGAAGGCGCGCAGCACCGCCTCGGCGGCCGGTTGAGCGGTACGCAGCGACTCGCCGAAGTCGAGCCGCGCGACCTGCGCCAGATAGTCCCCGAACTGGGTGACCAGCGGTTGGTCGAAGCCGTTGCGGGCGGCGAAGTCGGCCCGCATCTCGGGGGTCGCGCTGAGCGGGAGGTAGAGGTTGGCGGGATCCCCGGTGAGGCGGGCCAGGAAGAACACCCCGAGGACCACGACCAGCAGGGGGACGACACTGGAGAGCGCGCGGCGGCGCAGCATGGTGAACATCGGCCGGTTCCTCCCTCAGTCCGCGCGGCGCATGTCGGCGAGCCGCATCTCGTCGTTGGTCGCCGAGTCCGGCCGGTAGCGGACACCGGGGGAGAGGGCCAGGATGCCGGTCATGTTGGCCATCACGGCGTCCCGGACGACCTCGTCGTTCTGCAGGGCGAAGGCCCGCGCGAACGCCCTCTGCCGCTCGTCTCCGGAGGCGAGCTGGGCCTTGTCGATCGCCGCGTCCAGCGCGGGCGTGCCGTAGCTGCTCTGGGCGCCCTCGCTGCCGTAGATCTGCTCCATGGTGAAGGCGGCGTCGCCGGCCTGGTTGCCGTGCTGGGCCTGGAGGAGGGTGGGACCCGCGTTCTTGGGGAAGGGCCTGAGCAGGTATTCCAGCCAGGCGTTGACGTCGAGCATCTTGATCTCGACCTTCAGTCCGGCCTTCAGCAGGCCGTCCTGCACGACCTCCATGGCCTCGGCGGCCTTCGGGTAGATGCCGTTGCGGCCGATGATCGTGACGGTGGTGCCGGTCGGCACACCGTCGGCGCGGGCCTGTGCCACCAGCTCCTTGGCCCGCTCCGGGTCGTACCGCCACGGTCCGATCCGCGGGTTGTAGCCCGTGACGCCCTTCGACACGAGCTGTCCGCTGGGCCGGCCCGCGAAGACCGCGGTGACCAGGCCCTCCCTGTCGATGGCGTAGTTGACGGCCTGTCGGATCCTGATGTCGTTCAGGGGCGCCCTGGTGGCGTCCATGCGCAGGTAGGAGACCTCGTTGGTGACGAACTCGACGGCCCGGTCACCCGCTCCGTCCTCGGGGGCGAGCCCGATGGCGACGTCCGCCTCGTCGTTGGTGACCATGGCCGCGCGCACGCTGCCCTCGGCCCGCCACACGTACTTGGCCGCCGCGTAGTCCGGCGCCTCGCCCCAGTAGCCGGCGTAGCGCTTGAGCCGGAGGAAACGGCCCTGGCTCCATTCGTCGATCCGGTACGGACCGGTGCCGACCGGTTCGCGCACCCGGGCCTTCGGGTTGGTGCTCGTCGGCACGACCTCGACGAAGGACAGCCGCAGGGGCAGGATCGGGTCCGGCTCGGCCGTGGTGACCACCAGGGTCGAGTCGTCCACGGCGCGGGCGGTGGCCTCGCTGTCGCTGAAGATGTAGCCGTCGACGTTGCACTCGATGGCCGAATCGGTCGCCCGCCGGATCGAGAACGCGGCCGCGGCGGCCGTGAAGGCCGAACCGTCGTGGAAGGTGACCCCCCGGCGGAGCGTGAAGGTCCATGAAGTGGCCGACGTACGCGTCCACTTGACGGCCAGCGCCGGCTCCAGCCGGCCGGTGGAGGGATCCCGCTCGGTGAGTGCCTCCGTGATGTTGGCCCGGGTCACCCGGCCGGTCGCGGTCAGCGAGGCGTCGCAGGGCTCCAGGGTCGGCGGCTCCTCGGGCAGGACGACGCGCAGGGTGTCCGGACCTTCCCCGATGGGGTCGGCGCCGGCGACCGAACAGGCGGATCCGGCCAGGAGCGCGAGAGCGGACAGGAACACGCCCGTCGCGCGCTTCGGGCGGCGACGGGCGGTCGAACGAGTACGCAGTGGGCCCGGACCTGTCACTGTGCCTCCAGATCGCGTCCATAACGGAGAACCACGTTTAGATATGTGGACGCACTGTCATTATGTGGTCGCCCGGGGCGAGTAGGTCAAGATGCGTGCAGAGGATCAAGTGGTGTGCGGACGAACGACGTCGAGCCGTTCAGTGCCGCCTCGGAAGGCTGCGCGCGAAAGTCGCATCCGTTCACGGCCATGAATGAGCCCACCCGGTCGGCACGACCGGGCGCGGTGTCGGACGTCCTCGCCGATCAGTGCGGCAGCCCGTCTCTGTCGTCGGCCCAGAGCGCTAACTCTGCGTTAGTGCCCCCTGTCGAGTACGGTATGAACATGGCAGTAAGCGATGTGACCCTGGTGGACCAAGTGCGCAGTGCCGACGGTGTCACGATGTGCCCTCATCGGATCGTCATGGAGCACGTCACCAGCCGCTGGGGCACCCTCGTCCTGATCGCGCTGCTGGAACGCTCGTACCGGTTCAGCGAACTGCGTCGGGCGATCGACAAGGTCAGCGAGAAGATGCTGACCCAGACGCTCCAGAACCTGGAGCGCGACGGCCTCGTGCACCGCGACGCCAAGCTCGTGATCCCGCCCCGCGTGGACTACTCCCTGACCGACCTCGGCCGCGAGGCAGCTGAGCAGGTGCGCGGTCTGGCCCAGTGGGTGGACCGGCGGATGGCCGCGGTCGAGGCCGCGCGAGAGGCGTACGACTCCGCGAAGGGCTGAAGGCCCGGCCCCTCGTGGTCGGCCGCCGGACCGGGCGCCGAAAAGGAACGGCGCAGAAAAAACGGCAAGGACGTCATCGACTCCTTGCCACTCTCAACGTATAGCGCACCAGGGGGCTTGCGGCAAGGCCCCGGTCGTCTCGCACAATCACCCGCCGGAGCCACAACTCGCGGCAACCATGGGGGGATTGAGATGATCGACGTCACCATTGCCGGGGGCGGACCGACCGGACTGATGCTGGCGGGCGAACTGCGGCTGGCCGGAGTGCGCGTGGTCGTGCTGGAGAGGCTGACCGAGCGCGCCGTCCAGTCCCGTGGCCGCGGCCTGCACACGCGCAGCGTGGAGATCATGGCCCAGCGGGGCCTGCTGGACCGGTTCCTCGCGGTCAGTGAGAAGTTCCAGGTCGGTGGTCTGTTCGGCGGCATCGTCAAGCCGTGGCCGGACGGGATGGACACGGCCCACCCCTACGGTCTGGCCACCCCGCAGCAGCTCACCGAGCAGCTGCTCGAAGAGCGCGCCCTGGAACTGGGGACCGAGATCCGGCGCGGCTGCGAGCTGGTCGGACTCGGCCAGGACGACGACGGGGTGACCGTCGACCTGGCGGACGGCACACACCTGCGCTCGCGCTACCTCGTCGGGTGCGACGGCGGCCGCAGCACCGTCCGCAAAATGCTCGGCGTCGGCTTCCCCGGGCAGCCCGCCACGGTCGAGACGCTGCTGGGCGACATGGAGGCGACCGAGGACCCGGCGACGATCGCCGCCGTCGTCGAGGAGGTCCGCAAGACCCAACTGCGGTTCGGCGCCATGCCCGACGTCGACGGGAACGCGGGGGTGTACCGCATCGTCGTGCCCGCCGACGGCGTCGCCGAGGACCGTACGGCCGCGCCGACCCTGGACGATTTCAAGCGGCAGCTGCGGGCGGTGGCGGGCACCGACTTCGGCGTGCACTCGCCGCGCTCGATGTCCCGGTTCAGCGACGCCACCCGGCAGGCCGAGCGCTACCGGGTCGGCCGGGTGCTGCTGGCCGGCGACGCGGCGCACATCCACCCGCCGACCGGCGGGCAGGGACTCAACCTCGGGGTGCAGGACGCGTTCAACCTCGGCTGGAAGCTGGCGGCCGCGGTACACGGCCGGGCTCCGGAGGGGCTGCTGGACAGCTACCACGACGAACGGCACCCGGTCGGCGCCGCGGTGCTCGACAACACCCGCGCGCAGATCACGCTGCTGGGAACCGATCCGGGGCCGACCGCGCTGCGGGAGCTGCTCACGAAACTGATGGACTTCGGGGAGGTGAACCGGTACATCACCGAGATGATCACCGCGGTCGGGGTCCGCTACGACGTCGGCGAGGGCCACGACCTGCTCGGCCGGCGGATGCCGGACGTGGCACTGAAGCGCGGCCGCCTCTACGAGCTGATGCACGACGGCCGCGGACTGCTCCTCGACCGCACCGGCCGGCTCTCGACGGCGGGCTGGACCGACCGCGTCGGCCACGTCGTCGACGACGGCGAGGAACCGGACGTGCCGGCGGTGCTGCTGCGGCCGGACGGCCACGTCGCCTGGGTCGGCGACGACCAGCACGACCTGCTCGCCCACCTGCCCCGGTGGTTCGGTCCCGCGTCCGACTGAACCCGGGCCCTTCCGCGCTACGGCTGTTCCCGTCCGGTTGTCCGCCCGTCCGGCCCCGCACTACCGTGCCGGTGTGGATCTCTTCTCACGCTCCTGGGCGGCGTTGCGCACGGCGGTCGCCGAACTCGCCGACGAGGATTTCGCGCGGCCGTCGGGCTGCGCCGGCTGGCTGGTGCGGGACCTGGTCTGCCATCTGGTCATCGACGCGCAGGACGTGCTGATCACCCTGGTCACCCCGGCCGGGACGGAACCGACCGTGAACGCGGTCACCTACTGGAACGTGGGCAACGAGCGGCCCACCGGTGACGATCCGCTCGACGCGCTGATCGTCCGCCTCGCCGCCGCCTACGTGGAACCGCACCTGTTGAAGTTCCACCTCGACGACGTCGGCTCCGCCGCCGGACGCGCGGCCGAACTCGCCGACCCCGCCGCCCGGGTGAGCACCCAGGACATGGTCCTCACCGTGGGGGACTACCTCAGCGCCTACGTCCTGGAGTGGACGCTGCACCATCTCGACCTGATCGCCCACGTTCCCGGCGCCCCGGCACCGCCCGCGGCGGGCCTGGCCCGGTCCCGCGCGATGCTGGAGGAGATCGCCGGTACCGCGTTCCCGGCGTCGTTCGGCGACACGGACGTCCTGTTGGTCGGTACCGGACGCCGGGAACCGACCGCGGCGGAGAAGGCCGAACTCGGCGCACTGGTCGAGAGGTTGCCGTTCGTCATCGGCTGATCCGGCCGTCCGCTCGGGCGACACCGGCGGCCACGCATGCGGCGCGTGCCGACTCCTCGCCGCCGCAGGTCGCCAGACTGCACCAACGGCGGCGCCCGCGCCGGTCCAGGAAGAGCCAGCCGCAGCTCTCACCGGGGCAGGCACGGATCGTGAAGCGCCGCGGATCCGCGAGCAGGTCGGCGGCGCTGCGGGCGACCGCGCGGACCGGCAGCCGCAGGTCGTCGGTGCGGGACGGCAGCCAGCGCGCGAGTCCGTCCTCGTCACGGGTGAACACCGAGGCTTTGACGGCGTCCTCCACGACGGCGGCCACCGCCTTGAACGCCCCGCCGTCGTCCGGATCCGTCAGGCAGGTGTACAGGTGTCCGCGGAACTCCCGTGCCTCGTCCAGGGCTTCGGCGGCCTCCTCGGGATGCCGCCGCGCCCGGTCGAGGAGCCGGGCCACGGTCGCGTCGTCCGCCAGGTCCAGGTGGCCGGCCCACACCGCGAGCGTGGAGTAGGAGCGCAGCCATTCCGAGCCCGGCAGGCGGGGTCCGCGCCAGCCGGCGTAGGTGTTGCAGAACTCCAGGGCCGGGTGCCCGCTGGTGTTCCAGGGCAGCCACTCCTCGCCGACCCGTGCCGCGTAGACCGGCGCGGGGGGCCGGTCCAGACGGGGATCGGCGCGCAGTACACGCTCGTGCAGCGTGCGCAGCCCGGCGCCCGGGTCGACGCCGAACCCGGTCGCCAGCGCCCGGCTGGTGCTGCGGTACAGCTGGAGGGCGTCGGCCTGACGGCCGCCGCGGTGCAGGGCCAGCATCCGGGCGGCGACCAGCCGTTCCCGCTCGGGATGGTCCTGGACCGTCGCCATCAGCTCGGCCGCGACCCGCTCGTGCCGGCCCATGTCGAGCTGGGACTCGGCCCACTGCTCCAGTGTGGACAGGCGCATCTCGTCCAGCCGGCCGCCGAGCCGGTCACGCAGCCGGTCGTCGGCCACGTCGGCGAGCAGCGGGCCGCGCCACAGCGCGAGGGCCTCGTCGTGGAGCCGCGCCCGCTCCGCGGGATCGCCGACGGCGGTCGCCTGCTCGACCAGGCGGACGAACTCCCGGGCGTCGATCCGATGTCCGTCGGCCTCCACGACGTAGCCGTCGGGCCGGGTGTGGATGCGCGGTCCGTGCGGCTGGAGGGCGGTGCGCAGTCTGCCGACGTACGTGTGGACCGTGCCGCGTGCCGAGGGGGGAGCGGCGCCGTTCCAGAGGAGGTCGATGAGGCGCGCGGTGGTCACGGTGTGGCCCGCGTGCAGCAGCAGGATCGCCAGCATGCAGCGCTCCTGGCGGCGGCTGCCCACCAGCATCGGCTGCCCGTCGTGACGGGCGTCGAACGGGCCGAGCAACCGGAACTCCATGATGCGCGCAGCCTAGCGGAGCGCTCGCGCCCGACCGTGCCGACGAGCGTGGTGAGGGTTTGGTGAGCGGGAAGGGCGAGGCTGATTTCGGGCGCCGCTCGCAGGCGCCGCCCGTATCCGAACCGACCTCACCTGGGGGAAGACCCATGCGACGAGCCGTCGTTGCCCTGCCCGCCCTTGCCGCCGTGCTCCTGGGCGCGGTGCCCGCATCAGCCGTGTCCGCATCAGCCGTGCCTGCCTCGGCCGTGTCCGCCGCGACGGCCGAGGGGTGGGAACCGGCGCCCGCCACGCCCTGGGACGTCCCGGCGGGCGCCCGGTGCGACTTCCCCGTCCACGGTGAACCCGTCGTGGACGAGGTGGTGCGACGGGTGCTGGCCGTCGGCCCGGACGGTTCGCCGAAGCGGGTCGCCTACAAGGGGGATCTGGTGGTGCGGGTCACCAACACCGACTCCGGTGCCTCCCATGACGCGGACGCGAGTGGCACGGCCGTCGTCGACTACGGCGCGGACGGTTCCCAGACGTGGTTCGTACGCGGCCCGGTGCTGGTCGGGGTGGGGGAGAACGGCGGCAATCTGCCGCGCGGCCTGTACCTCGTCGACGGGGTGTACACCCTGCACATCGGCCCGACCGGCTACAAGACCGTGGCCATGGCGCACGGCACGGTGGACGAGCTGTGCTCGCACATCGACTGACAGGGCGGCCCCCGCGTGCGGGAGCCGCCCTGTCGGTGGGATGTGCCGTCAGCGGTCGCCGAGGGCGATGACGCCGGTGATCCTCGCGCCGGTGGTGTTGTCGTAGAGGACGTCACCGCCGGACTTCTTCCAGATCCTGACGCGGAAGGTGTCCGGGCCGTCGGTCGCGGTGATCCGGAAGGCGTAGCCACCGACGCCGTTCACCGTGCCGGAACCCTGGTACACGGCCTGGGAGCCGGTGACCACGAGCCAGTCGGAGCCGGTGGAGCGGAACGTCAGCTTGGCGGGGCCGAAGTCGAGGGTGGCCCGGCCGAGCGGGGTGACCGCTCCCTTCGTGTAGGCCGCGGCGAAGGAGAAGGCGGCCTTGCCGGTCAGGGCGGGCTTGGCCGGGTGGGCCCCGGCCGGGGAGGTGAAGACCCCGGCACCGAACACGGGCCCGGCCGAGCGGTCGTACACGATCAGCTCGGGGAGCGTCCTGCTGTCCGAGGCGCCGTCGTCGTCGGTGACGGTGACCACCGGACGGCGGATGCCCGCCTTGGTGTAGGCGTGCTCGGTGCGGCAGCCGGAGGCGGTGACGGTGCCGGCCCGCGGCTCGGTGCCGTCCTTCCAGTCGACCACGCAGGTGTGGCTGTCGCCGCTGCCCGCGTCGGTGAACCCGGCGGTGACGACGGCCCGCCCGCCGACCGAGACCGGGGAGTCCGGGCCCGTGGCGGAGGTGAGGGCCGGTGCCGCGTTGGCCACCGTGACGGTCGCCCGGTCGCTGCTGCCGCCGCCGGTCAGGGTGACCCGGTAGGTGCCGTCGTCGGTGCAGGTGAGCGTAGTCGAGGCGGCACCGGCGTCGGCGAAGGCGCAGGGCGCCCCCTCCTCGGCCGTCCACCGCGCGCCGCCCGCTCCGGAGACCGTGCCGTTCAGCCGGATCGCGTCGCCCTCCGTGCCGCTCGCGTCCGGACCGGCGTGGACGACGGTCACCGGGCCGATGCCCGTCAGCGTCGGCACGACCTTCTTGATCAGGCCGTCGGCGTCGAACTCCAGCTTGTCCAGGGTGGTTTCGCGGTGCGTGCCGTCTCCGCCGGGGATGGCGAACCGGTGGTAGGCGATGTACCAGTCGTCGCTGTTCGGCACCTGCACGACCGAGTGGTGGCCGGGGCCCTTGATGCCGAGGGAGAGGTCCTTCTCCAGGATCACGCCGTGCTTGGTCCACGGGCCGGTGGGGGAGGGGCCGGTGGCGTAGGCGACCCGGTAGTTCTCGTCGCGGGTGTCGTTCTCCGACCACATGAAGTAGTAGGTGCCCTTGCGCTTCACGACGAACGTGCCCTCGTTGTAGCCGCTGGGCGTGATGTCCTTCATCTTCGTGAGGTCGAGGGAGGTCATGTCGTCGTTCAGCGGGGCGACATAGGCGCGGCCGTTGCCCCAGTAGAGGTACTGCTGCCCGTCGTCGTCCGTGAACACGGCCGGGTCGATCATCTGGCCGCTGAACTGGCCCGCCTTCAGCAGCGGCTTGCCCAGCGCGTCCTTGAACGGTCCGGTCGGCGAGTCGGACACCGCGACGCCGATGTTGGCGTCGGCGCAGAAGTAGAAGTAGTACTTCCCGTCCTTCTCCGTCATCGCCGGCGCCCAGGCCCTGCTGTCGGCCCAGGAGACGTCCGGACCGAGGTCGAGGATGACGCCGTGGTCCTTCCAGTGGACCAGGTCGGTGGAGGAGTACGCCTTGAACCGCGTGCCGCTCCAGCCCTCGAAGCCGTCGGTGGTCGGGTACAGGTAGAAGGTGTCGCCGAACCGCACGATGTTCGGGTCGGCGTTGAGCCCGGGCAGGGACGGGGTCCTCATGACCAGCGCGGAGACGGTCCAGGTCCGCTTCTTGCCGTCGGACCCGGTCACCTCGTACGTCACCGGCTTGCCGAAGTCCTGGACGCTGCCGGAGGCGGGGCTGATCGCCGCTCCCTCGGCGAGGGCGAACTCCGGGGCCAGTGCGGTGAGATCGGTGCCCTCCTTCATCGGCAGCGTGATCCTGCTGTTGGCGTTGTCGATGAGCGCGTCGACCTTGAGCGCGGGGTGCGTCGCCCTGGCGATGCCCGCCGTGTTGCCACTGAGCGCCATGACCTCGGCGCCCGACAGGGCCCGGTCGTAGACGCGGAAGTCGTCGACCTCACCGCCGAAGTACGGGTCGGCCGCGTACAGGGACCGGCCGATGTAGCCGCTGTAGTCCTTGGCGGCGTCGTACAGCTCCGAGGGTTTGATGGTGGTCGTCGTCCGGGCCACCTCGACGCCGTCGGCATAGAGGACCATCGTGCCGGTGGCGCCGTCGAGCGTCACCGTGACGTGCCTCCACTGGCCGGGCGTGAGCTGCGAGCCACCCGTCAGCTTCGACTCCGCCGACCAACTAGCCTTCGTGATGGCCGAGTAGAGGCTGGAGCCGCCGTTGGAGGGAGTGGCGAAGAGGTACTTGTCGCTGTCCGGCCCGAGCCCGAACAGCCACTGGAAGCCGCTGCCGCCCTTCCACTTGGCGTACGTCGAGACGGTGATGCTGTCGGCGTCCTTCAGCACGCCGTTCGGGATCTTGACGTAGGGGGAGGTGGTGGCGTCGCCGGACATCTTGAACGAGCCGCCGTGCACGCCGGTCCCGAACTCGGGGGTGCGGACGTAGGTGCCGTGGTGGCCGTGGCCGCTGGAGTCACGGACGATGCTGCCGCCGGTCTCGTCGAAGTCGTAGCGCAGGAGCAGGTCGGCCGGGACGTCGGGGCCCTCCTCCGACACGGTGACCTGGGCCCGGACCGGGATCGCGGTACCGTCCGGCAGGCTGCCGGTCACGGTGAAGGTGCCGGCCTGCGCGTACTGCGATGCCGGTATGTCCTCCCAGGTCACGGCGACGGGGCGCTTGACGCCGTCGGCGTACTCGGCGATCACCGTGACCGGCAGGACCGGCGCCCGGCCGATCTTCGTGCGCACGGTGACGTCCTCGACACTCCGCACGATCTGGTCGGGCTGGTAGGCGCGCAGCAGCCGGTCGTACTCGGCCTGGGTGACCGGCAGCACCGTGCCGTGGCGCGGCTTGGACGGCAGGTCGTAGTCGGTGGACGGCGTCCAGGTCCCCGAGGCGAGGTCCGTCGTCTCGAACGGGATGTAGCCGCGGCCGCCGAACTCGTCCAGGAACGCGTACCACTTCTCCTCGGTGTTCGACTTGAACACCAGCGGGCCTTCGGCGGCGCTCATCGCGCCCTTGCCGATGCCCTCGGCGACCGCGGTCCAGTTCGTGTTCAGGACCGAGTCGCTCTGCTCCTGGAAGATGAACTTGCTGTTGGGGGTGGAGGAGGTGTTGTTCCGCTCGTCCTTGGAGAGGCGGTAGTAGGTGCCGTCGTGCTGGATCATCGTGGAGTCGATGACCGAGTAGCCGCGGTCGATCCACACCTTGGGCTCGCTGAAGGTGTAGAAGTCCCGGGTCGTCGCGTACATCATGCGGTTGTACGTGTCGCCGGAGTGCGCCTCGTTGTCGTACAGCTTCGACGCCCAGAACACCACGTACTCGCCGAGCTTCGCGTCGTAGAACGCCTCCGGCGCCCAGGTGTTGCCCGCGCTGTCGGGCGAGACCTTCACCAGCCGCTGGTTCGTCCAGTGGACCAGGTCGGTGGACTCCCAGACCATGATGGACTTGCTGCCGGTGCGCTGGGAGGCGTCCCAGTCGCCGTTTCCGTAGATCCTCAGGTCGGTGGCGATCTGGTAGAACTTGTCGCCCTCGGGGGAGCGGATGATGAACGGGTCGCGCAGGCCCTTCTCGCCGAGCGTGGACGTCAGGACCGGCTTGCCCTCGTTCAACTCCCGCCATTTCAACGGGTCGTTGCCCTTGCTCAGGGCCGCGTAGAGCTGCTCGCCGTCCGAGGTGCCCTCACCGGTGAAGTAGCTGAACATGTAGCCCTTGAGGGCCTGTTGCGCGGGCAGTTCGGGGACCTTCGCGGAGAAGAGGCGGGTCGCCCTCGCCTCGCCTTTGGTGACGGTGGCGGTCAGCTCGACGGTCGTGGCGCCCTCGCCGTGCGCGGGGCGGTTGACCACGCCGTCGGCGGAGACGACATCGGCGTTCGCGGAGGACCAGGCGACCTCGGTGCCGTACATACCGCGTGCGGGGAGGGTGAGGTTGCCGCGCACGTCGTCGAGGTTGTGGACCGTGAGGGCCTGCGCGGCCTGTTCGGTGGCCGCCCGGTCGTCGAGTTCCGGCAGGACGGTGACGTCGAAGGACTTGGTGTCGGTGACGGTGCCCTTCTTCAGGGTCGCCGTGAGCGTGGCGTGGCCGTCGGGCTCGCCGGCGGCGGGGCGGGTGACCTTGCCGGTGGCGGAGACCACGGCGGTGTTGTCGCTGGCCCAGCCGATGCTGGAGCCGCCCGCCGTCCCGACCTTCGGCAGGTCCAGGTCGCCGGTGACCGCGCCGGTGTCGCCGAGGCTCAGCGCGGACCTGTCGTCGGCGACGCCCTGTGTGGCGACCGGCAGGGCCAGCTGCCCGACCTCGGAGGCATCCAGCGCCCGGTCGTAGACCCGGAAGTCACGGAGCCTGCCCTTGAAGAGCTTGTCGCCCGAATAGACCGACTTGCCGAGGAAGTTGGCGGTGGTGGCGCCGGAGCCGATCGCGCCGGGTGTGATGGTGACCGCTGTGTTGCGGCCGACCTCGACACCGTCCTCGTAGAGCACACCGGTGTTCCCGGTCTGGGTGTAGGTGAGGTGCTTCCACACCGCGCGGGTCAGGTTGTGCGAGTCGGAGGGCCTGGTGGTCTGTTCCGTCGACCAGTTGCCGGTCGCGATCGAGGTGCGCAGGGAGTTGCCGGTGGTGAACAGGTACCCGTCGCCGTTGCTCCCGCTGGAGTTGCCGAAGCCGTAGATGAAGTACGGCGTCGTCTGCGCGGAGTCGATCAGCACGTCCGTCGAGACGGTGATCGCGTCCATGCCCTTCATGACGTCGTCCGGCACCTTCACATAAGTGTCGGAGCCGTTGAAGGCGAGCCCCTGACCGGTGCCCGACCAGTCGGCGGTCCCGTTCACCGTGCCGTCACGGCCGTGGCCGGAGGCGTCGGTGACGGTGCTGCCGGAGGCGCCGTCGAGTTTGTACCAGAGGGCCAGTCCCTCGGTGACGTCCGCGGCCTCGGCCGCCTGGGTGGGAGCGACGGGAGCGGCGAGGCCCAGGAACAACGACGCGACGGTCAGGCCGGCGAGGCGGCCCGCCCAGCGTCTCGCGCGACCGCGCGGACGTGCGATGTACGTCATGTGGGGTTTCCCTGCTGAGGCATGGCTGACGGAGGAAGGGCGGAAGGCAAGCGGAAGGCAAGGGGAAGGCAAGGGGGAAGTGCGCCGAGAACGGGCGCCCTGGCCAGGGGCGCCCTGTCGTTTCGGCTGTGTCACGTCGTGTTGCGAGAGTGTCAATCGCCTGGTGGTGCACCGTCAAGAGGTTTCGAACGATGTCCGGCAGGTCGAACGACCGGCGTCCTCCCGTCCTCCCGTCCTCCCGTCCCGCCGCCCCGCGTCCTCCCGCCCCGCGTCCTCCCGTGCCGTCGGCCGGAGTTGCGCGCCGCCTCGGGTGCCGGGCGTCAGCCCTGCTGCCGGAGGAAGGCGACCAGCGCCGCGGTCAGCTGCGCGGGCGCGTCCTCCTGGACGAGGTGACCGGCACCGGGGATGGGTTCGAAGCGTGCGTCCGGGATGCGGGCGGCGAGCTCGTGGCCCTTCGCCACGGGGATCCAGGCGTCGTCCTCGCCCCAGCACACGAGCGTCGGGACGGCGATCTCGCCGTAGCGTTCCTGCACTTCGTCGGTGTAGCGCTGGTCGGCCTGGGCGATCTGCCGGTAGAAGGCCCCCTGGCCGGGGTCGCCGAGCCAGGGCTCCACGAGCTGGTCGAGGACCGCCGGATGCAGGCCGCGACTGCTCGCCGAGCCCACGTACTCACGCACCAGGGCCCGGTGCAGCGCGGGAGGCAGCTGCTCGAACACCCCGGAGTTCTCGCCGACGAGCCGGAAGAACGGCGAGCCCCACGGCGCCAGTGCCACCGGATCGACCACGGCGAGCGCCCGGTACCGCGCCCCGTGCAGCAGATGCGCCCGCAGGGAGACCGCTCCGCCGAAGTCGTGGGCCACCACCAGCGGTTCATCGAGACCCCAGTGCTCCAGGAGCTGGGTGAAGACCCTGCTCTGGACGGCCAGCGAGACATCCTGACCGACCGACTTCTCCGAGGCCCCGTAGCCGGGCATGTCCCACACGAACACCTGGTGGTGGCCGGCGAGCGCGTGCGCGACGTCGCGCCACACGTACGACGAGAACGGTGTGCCGTGGAGCAGGACCACCGGGTCCCCGCCGGGTCGTCCGAGGGTGCCCCAGCGGACCTCGCCCGCCGCGCTGTGGAAGGTCTCGGTCAGCTGCCATTCGCTCACTGGTGTCGTTCCTCTCGGTCGCCGCGTGGACGGAATGCCACGCCCCCGAGGCACCTGCCCCGGAGCCCCGGTGATGATGTCCACGGCGGACGACCGGGCTGCGCCGACAGGTGCGGGCGAGCCGAAAGGGGAACCAGGTGGATGTCGTGGAGCGCGAAGTGACCCACCCCTGGGAAGGAGTGGTGGTGGCTCCCGCCCACGGGAGCGACGTGGGGGTTCTGGTCCTGGCCGGCTCCAGCGGGCGCGTCGAACGCGAAAGAGCCCACCTCCTCGCCCGGCGGGGCATGACGGCCCTGTCGATCCGCTGGTTCGGCGGGCCGGGGCAGCCCGCGGGGATCTGCGAAATCCCCCTGGAGACCTTCACCGACGCCCTGGACCTCCTCAGGGCGGGCGAGGCGCGACGCCTCGGCATCCTCGGCACGTCCAAGGGTGCCGAGGCCGCACTCCTCACGGCGGCGCGCGATCCGCGCGTCGACGTAGTGGTCGCGGTGTCGCCCACGTCCCGGGTCTGGTGCAACATCGGGCCGGGCAGCGACGGAGAACAGTTCCCCCCTCGGTCGTCGTGGACCTGGCGGGGCCAGGCCGTGCCCTTCGTGCCGATGGACGACTCCTGGACATCGGCTTCCCGGGATCCTGCCGACGGACCGGTCGCCATCCGCGGCTGGTACGAGCTCAGCGAGCGGACCTTCGCCGCACTCCTGCCTCCGGCGGAGATCCCGGTCGAGAAGGCGCGGGCCGACCTGCTGTTGGTCGCGGGCGGAGACGACGAGATGTGGCCGTCCCTGACCTACGCCGAACACCTGGCGCGGCGCCGCCGCTCGGCCGGAACACCGGTACGTCTGATCTCCCGCCGGGACGCCGGCCACCGCCCCCGTTTTCCCGGCGAGAGCCCGGCACCGGCGTCCCCGCGCTTCCGCTACGGCGGCACAGCCGAGGCAGACGCCCTGCTGGGCGCGGCCGCCTGGCCCCATGTGGTGGACCTGCTGCGCGGCGCGGGTGGTGAGGCGCCGCCGTGATCCCGGCCCGGTGCGCCTCCCGCGGCCAGGGGAGGTCAGGGCAGGCGCAGAGCGGACCAGGCCGTGTTGTCGAGCGCCAGATGGCGGTCGAGGGCGTCCCGGACCAGGACCGGGGGGACGTCCTCCCGGGTGCCGAGGGCCGCGGAGGCCAGCAGGTGCCCCAGACGCAGCCCGTCGGAGGTGGTCCGTCCTTCCAGCAGGGCCGCGAGGCAGCCCGCGGCGAAGGCGTCACCGGCACCGACCTGCTCCACGACCTGGCTGGCCGGGGCGGGCACGAAGGTCTCCTCCCCGTCGGCGCCGAACGCCGTGGCGCCGTACCCGGCGTCCTTGACGATCAGCGCCGGACCGGTACCGAGCAGGTCGCGGATCTCCCGCGCCGTACGGGTGCCCCACAGGGTCTCGGCCTCGTCACGCCCGACGAGCACGAGGTCGGCGCCGCGGGCCAGGTCCCGCAGGACCGGGGCGGCGTCGCCCGGCCGGTCCCGCCACAGCGCCGGCCGGTAGTTGACGTCGAAGGAGACGGCCGGGCCGGCGACGGCCCGGCGGCACACGAGGTGGGTGACCAGGTCGGCGCAGCTGTCCGACAGCGCGGCGGTGATGCCGGAGACGTGCAGCACGCGGGCCCCGCGAAGGAGCCGGTGGCCCGCCAGGCCGGGGTCCATGGCGGCGGCCGCCGAGCCCCGGCGGTAGTAGTACGTGCCGGTGCCGTCGGGTCCGGGATCCTTGAAGTAGACGCCGGTCGGCCGGTGCGGGTCCCTCTGGACGGCGGAGACGTCGACGCCCCGGGCCGCCAGGTCGTCCAGCACCCGCCGCCCGAGCGGATCGTCGCCCACCCGGCCCAGCCAGGCGGCGCGGTGTCCGAGGGCGGCCAGAGCGCAGGCCACGTTGGACTCGGCTCCGCCCACGGCGAGGGCCAGCGACCTCTGGTGCGCCAGAGGCCGTGTGTCCGCGGGACTGAGGACGGCCATCGTCTCCCCGACGCACACCACGTCGGCCGTGCTCGCGGAACCGGACGGCGGACGCGGAGGCGGGACGGGCACGAGGGTTTCCTTGAGCGAGCGTCGGTGCGGCGCCGCCGGTGCGGCGGCAGGGGAGCCCTCAGGTGTCGAGGACACGGTGCAGGAACTGCTGGGTGCGCTGTTCGGCGGGGTTGCCGAAGACCTGCTCGGGCGGACCCTGTTCGAGGACGACACCCCCGTCCATGAACACCACGCGGTCGGCGGTGTCCTTGGCGAAGCGCATCTCGTGGGTGACGACGACCATGGTCATGCCGTCCTCGGCGAGGGAGCGCATGACGCCGGTGACCTCGCCGACGAGCTCGGGGTCGAGGGCGGAGGTCGGCTCGTCGAAGAACATGATCGCCGGGTCCATGGCCAGCGCGCGGGCGATGGCGACCCGCTGCTGCTGGCCCCCGGAGAGCTGTGCGGGATAGGCGTCGGCCTTGTCGGCGAGCCCGACCCGGGTCAGGGCGGCCCGGCCGTGCTCCTCCGCCTGCGCCCGGGAGAGCTTCCTGACCTTCAGCAGGGCGAGCGTGACATTGCCCAGCGCGGTCTTGTGGGGGAAGAGGTTGAACTGCTGGAAGACCATCCCGACATGACCGAAGATCTCGGGGGCGCGCTTGCGGTCGTGCAGCGGGACACCGCCCACCCACACCTCGCCGTCGTCCGCTCGTTCCAGGTCGCACATGATGCGCAGCAGGGTGCTCTTGCCGGAGCCGCTGGCGCCGATGAGGACGACGACCTCGCCCGGTTCCACGTCGATGTCGACGCCCTTGAGGACCTCCAGGTCGCCGAAGCGCTTGTGCACGCCGGACAGCGAGATCCGCGAGGTGGTCACCGCCTTCTGCTGGGCGGCGGAATCGGTGATCATCATGCGGTGACAGCCTTTCGCTCCATGTGCCGCACGAGCAGCGACAGCGGGTAGCAGATGACGAAGTACAGGGCGGCTACGGCGATGTAGGACGTACCGGGGTCTCCCACCCGGTCGATGACGGCCTGCCCCTGGCGGACCAGTTCGACGTAGCCGATCACCACGGCGATCGAGGTGTCCTTGATCAGGGAGAGGTACTGGCCGACCAGGGGCGGCAGGACGATCGCCCGGGTCTGAGGGAGGACGACGCTGACGAACGTCCGGGCGCGGGGCAGGCCCAGGACGCGCGCCGCCTCCCACTGCCCCCGGGGCACCGCCTCGATGCCGGCCCGGAAGATCTCCGCGATGTAGGCGCCCTGGTACAGGGTCAGGGCCAGCAGCGCGGCGCCGAAGACGGTGATGCCCACCAGGCCGAGGTAGGCCGCGCCGAAGTAGATGAACAGCATCTGGATCAGCAGCGGTGTGCCGCGGAAGACCTCCAGATAGGCCCGCGCGAGCTGGGCCAGGACCGGGACGCGGCTGGTGCGCACGGCCGCGACGACCAGCCCGAGGAGCGTTCCGGTGCCGATCGCCGCGAGCGACAGCAGCACCGTGGCCCACAGACCGGAGACGTACAGCTCACGGTTGGACCAGATGACCGACCAGTCCATCAGGCCTCCTTCCGGACGGGACCCGGGGCACGGGCCGGCAGCAGACGGCGTACGGCGCTCAGTGGACCGGGCCGTGCGGGGGTGCGCAGCGGCGGCTTGAACGCGGCGCGGCCGACGAACCCGGCCACCAGGACGACCGCGTTGGTGAGGATCAGGTAGAGCACCGCGGCAATACCGAAGACCTGCACGGTCAGCAGCGTGCGGGAGTTGATGACCATGGCGGTGCCCGTCAGCTCGGGCACGGAGATGGCGGACAGCAGTGACGAGCCCAGGATGATCTGGACCAACTGGTTCACCACGGCGGGGTAGACGTTGCGCAGGGCCTGCGGGAGCACCACGTGCGCGAAGGTGCGCACCGGGCTCAGGGCCAGCACCCGGGCCGCCTCGCGCTGTCCGCGGGGGACGGCCTGGATGCCGGCGCGGAAGATCTCGGTGAGATACGCGCCGACGTTCACACCGAGGGCCAGCACGCCCGCCTGCACCGGGCTCAGCCGAAGACCCGCCGAGGGCAGGGCGAAGTAGGCGACGAACATCTGGAGCAGCACAGGGGTGTTGCGGATGACCTCGACGTAGACGGCCGCGGGCGCCCGCAGCACGGCGTGGCGCGATCTGCGGGCGAGCGCTCCGAGCAGGCCGAGGGCGAAGGCGAGCACGAACGCTTCGAGCGACAGCTTCAGGGACAGCCAGGCCGCGTCGAGATAGGTGGTCCAGTCCCGGAGGGCATAGGTCCAGTCGACGAACATGGGACTCCTCCACAGGGCGGCGGCACCCGGCCGCCGCCCCACCGGAACTCAGTAGGACGGGGTGAGCGGGTAGACGCGGTCCACGCCGAACCACTTCTTGTAGAGGGCGCCGGCCTGACCGGAGGTGTTGAACTCCCGCAGCCAGGTGTCGACCCACTGGAGCCAGGTGGCGTCGCCCAGCGGCACGCCGATGCCGTTGTACTCCAGCGGCACCACGGAGTCCTTGGTGACCTTGAGCGAAGGGTCCGTCTTGGCCTGGAAGTTGAGGAAGTTGGAGTCCTCGACCATGGCGTCGGCCTGGCCCTGCTTGACGGCGAGGACGGCGGCGGAGGAGGTGTCGTACTCCTGGATCTTCGCCTTCGGATTGCCGGCCTTGACCGCGTCGCCGTTGGTCGAGCCCTTCGTCACGGCGACCGTCCTGCCGCTGAGGTCCTTCAGCGTCGCGATGCCGCTGGACTTCTTCACCAGCATCACCTCGCCCGCCACGATGTAGGGGTCGCTGAAGGCGACCTGCTTCGCCCGCTCGGCCGTGGTCGTGAAGTTGCAGACCACCGCGTCGACCTTCTTGGTCTGGAGGTTGGGGATGCGGTTGGCCGACGTGGTGTCGACGATCTTGACCTTGACACCGAGCGCCGTGGCCATGGCGGTGGCGACGTCGACGTCGAATCCCTGCGGCTTGTTGTTCGCGTCCATCGAGCCGAACGGCGGGAACGTCAGGCAGCTGGCGACGTTGAGGGTGCCGCGCTTGATGACGTCCTGCAGCGTCGAGCCCTGCTGGCCCGCGGCCGAGGTGCCGCTGGCGGAGGTGCAGGCGGCGAGCGATGCGACGGCGGTCACACCGATACAAATCGACATCAAAGTGCGAGTACCGTGACGAGGTCTCATCACATGTGTTCCCTTCCGGGAGGGGTGAGGGTGGGCCGGGGCGGCCGAAGAGGGGGAGGGCGGGCGAACGCCATCGATCGCCGAAGAGATTTTGCAATGCAGAACCGCGTTTCGCATTGCGTTGCGCAGAAGTTAGCCCGACAGTCCGAGGGCGTCAACGGTCGATTTCAATATGTGATATTCGGTTTTGCAATGCAGTCCGCTAGGGTTCGGGTCGGGTCCCGGTAGCGGACCTGCGGGGACCGACCCTCCCCGCTCGGCATCCCCACGGGAGGAACCGGCGTGGCTACGTCCGACAGCGCGGACCAGACTCCTGACGTACCCGGCGCCCGTCGCAACGCCTCGTCGTCCCTGCGTCGAGCGCTGAGCATCCTGATGTACCTCGCCCAGGACGACGCCCACCCGCACGGCACCTCGCTCACCGACCTCGCCACCGGGCTCGCGATGAGCAAGAGCACCGTGCTGCGGCTTGTCGGCCCGCTACGGGAGGAGCGGTTGGTCGACCAGGACCCGGAGAGCGGCCATTACCGGCTCGGACCGCAGAACGCCCTGCTCGGTCAGCTCTACCTGGAGCGGCTCGACATCCGGCGCACGGCCTCGCCCCTGCTGCACCAGCTCGCCCAGGACGTGCGCGAGGCGGTGCACCTGGTCAGCTTCGATCCCCCCGAGATCATCTACATCGACAAGGTCGAGAGCGCTCAGGCGGTCCGCATGCACTCCCGGGTCGGCGGCCGTCAGCCGGCCTACTGCACGGCCACCGGCAAGGCCTTCCTCGCCCATGCCGGGGACGACGTCCTCGGCAGGGTGACGGCGGCGGGCATGCCCGCCCGCACGCCGGCGACCATCACCTCCCCCGAGGAACTGCGCGCCGAACTCGCCCGCATCCGTGAGCGCGGCTACGCCATCGACGACGTGGAGAACGAACTCGACATCCGCTGTGTGGCCGCGCCGGTCTTCGACCACGGCGGGAGTGTCGTCACGGCGGTCAGCATCTCCGGCCCGGCCTCCCGCGTGACGCACGACCGCCTCGCGGAGATCGGACGGCGGGTGACGGAGACGGCGCAGGCCCTCACCGACCGCCTGGGAGGAGTCGTGCCGACGGCGCGGTGACACCGTCATCGGCCATCGGTTCTCGGCCGTCGGTCATCGGTCCGACACCGGTCCGTGTGGACGTATCGAGAGCGCCGCCTACTGTGCCGCTGCGGGGTTTTCGTTCCTGGAGGCGTGGAAGCGCGCCTTCTTCTGGCGGTTCCCGCATGTGTTCATGTCGCACCATCTGCGGGTGCGGCTTCGGCTGGTGTCGAAGAAGGCGGCTCGGCAGGTCGGTGATGCGCACAGGGCCAGTCGTCCGTCCCGTTCGCCCGCGATGACGCTGATCGCGTCGGCGGCGATCACGCCCAGGGCATCCTCCACGGGGGAGGCCGGGCTCAGGCGCCACTGCCGGGTGCCCTCGGGTGTCAGGACGGCCGCGGCCCGACCCTCAGTGCTGCGGTCGTTGATGACCTGGACGGCGGCTGCCGGGAGCGGGTCCTGGCGCGCGGCCGCCGTCGCGGCGGCGTGAATCGACTCCCTCAGCTCCCAGGCCCGTTCGAGCTGGGCGGTGGTGCAGGACTCCACGGCGAGGCCACTGACCGTCAGCCAGTCGACGAGCCGGTGCGGCGTGGGGATGCGCTCCACGGTGTCGCCGTGACGCTCCGACAGCGTCCCCGTGAAGCTGGTCGCCAGCACCTTGCCGAGGCGGAAGTCAGGGAACTGAGCACGCATGGAACCACCATAGCCGGTTGCACCCCGCCATCGAGACCTGTTAGAACCGTCATAGCCGGTTCCGACGGGCGTCGGGCCGGTTCCGTCGATGACCGGGAGGTCTCATGTCCACACGCTGGTGCGTCACCGACACCGCGGTCGCCGTCGATCCCGGCGCTGCCATCACCTCGGCCCACCGCGAAGGAGGCGTCTGATGAGCCGTCGGACCGGCGACGTGCAGGCGTTCGAGACCCCCGCTGCCGACCCCGACCTCGCCGACCTGCGCGCGCGACTGGCCGCGGCACGGCTGCCGGAGGCCGAGACGGTCCGCCGCGCCGCGCCCGACCCGCGCCGCTGGGATCAGGGCGTCCCCCTCGTCGACCTCGTCGATGTCGTGGACTACTGGCGCACCGGGTACGACTGGCGGTCGTTCGCGGCACGCCTCGACCAGATCGGCCAGTTCCGTACGACCATCGACGGTCTGGGAATCCATTTCCTGCACCGCCGGTCCACCCGGGCGGACGCCACCCCTCTGCTCCTGACGCACGGATGGCCGGGCAGCATCGCCGAGTTCACCCATGTCATGGACGACCTGGCGGATCCGGAGAGCGCGGACGCACCGGCGTTCCACGTCGTGGCCCCGTCGCTGCCGGGCTTCGGTTACAGCGACAAGCCGGCCACCACCGGGTGGGGAACCGAGAAGATCGCCGCCACCTGGGTGGAACTGATGGAAAGGCTCGGCTACAGCAGGTTTGTGGCCCACGGCGGCGACTGGGGAGGCGTGATCACCACCATCCTCGGCGGCCGGTTCCCGCAGCAGGTGCTCGGCATCCACACGACGACCGCACAGGCACCGCCCGGGCTGACCACGGACGGGCTGACCTCGGCCGAGCGTGAATGGACCGAGGAGACCCGCGACTTCTGGCTCCACCGCGCGGCGTACGCGAAGCAGCAGGCGACCCGGCCGCAGACCATCGGCTACTCGCTCGTCGACTCACCGGTGGGTCTTCTCGCCTGGATTCTCGACAAGTTCGCGGAGTGGACGGACACCGAGGACAGCCCGTTCGAGAGGCTCTCCCGAGACAAGGTCCTCGACAACGTCACCCTGTACTGGCTGACACGGACCGGCGCGTCGGCGGCCCGCATCTACTACGAAAGCCACAACTCGCTCGACCCCGGCCTTCGGGCCGACGTCCCGTCGGCCATCAGCGTGTATCCCCGCGACATCGAGAAGTGTCCGCGCCCCTGGGCCGAGGAGCGGTTCCGGCGGATCGTCCGATGGAGCTCGCCCGAGACCGGGGGACACTTCCCGTCGCTGGAGGTTCCCGAGTACTTCGTCAGGGATCTGCGGGAAGGCCTCGCGGCGGTGCTGGCCGCCTAGTACGGCGCCTTCCGGTCCGGATCGGCTCCCTCGGAGGCCGCGGCACCGCGCCGCGTGTACCAGGTGAGGGCCCACAGGACGAGGCCGATCAGCAGCAGGACGCCGGCGATGCGGTACTGGTCGCCGGGACGGCCGGAGGACCAGGGCAGGACCAGGTAGAGACAGGTCACCGCGCCCACGACGGGCAGGACCCGGCCGGCCCGGAAGTGCTCCACGTCCACCACGTCCTTGCGCAGCACGAGCACCGACACGTTGACGACCGCGAAGACCGTGAGCAGGAGCAGTGACGTCGTCCCGCCCAGCAGCGCCACCACGGGGCTGTCGGGGCTCAGGGAGACGTAGGTGATCAGACCGAACGCGACGCAGGTGGTGAACACGATCGCCGCCGTCGGGGTGCGGCGTACGGCGTGCACCGTGGACAGGAACGGCGGCAGTACGCCCTGCTTGCCCATCCCGTACAGCAGCCGGCTGGCCATCATCATGTTGATCAGCGCGGAGTTCGCGACGGCGAACATCGAGATGAACGGCAGCAGGTCGGAGATCGGGAAGTCGGGCGCGGCGGTCTGCACCACCGTGGCCAACGGGGTCTCGCTGTCGGCGAGTCGGCCGACCGGGACCACCGCCACGGCACAGATGGACACCAGCACGTAGATCAGTCCCGTGATGCCGAGGCCGGTGAACATCATGCGGGGGAAGATCCGGGCCGGATCCCTGGTCTCCTCCGCCATGTTGACCGAGTCCTCGAAGCCGACCATGGCGAAGAAGGCCAGCGAGGTCGCGGTGCTCACCGCCAGGAAGACGTTCTTGTCGGAGGCGGTCTCGAAGGCGACGACCCGGGAGAAGTCGGCGTCCCCGCCCGCGATGAACCAGCCGCTGATCAGGATGACGAGGAGCAGACCGCTCAGCTCCACCGTGGTCAGCAGCACATTGACCTTGAGGCTCTCCGCCACACCCCGGAGGTTGACCAGCAGCACCAGGGTCATGAAACCCAGGGCGATCAGCAGGATGACGCCGTTGCCGACGTCGAGATCGAAGCCGGTGGCCAGGTTCGCGGCGAAGGCCCGCGAGGCCGCCGACGCGGAGGTGATGCCCGAGCACATCACGGCGAAGCACACCAGGAAGGTCAGGAAGTGCTTGCCGAACGCCTTGTGCGTGTACAGCGCGGCGCCCGCGGCCTGCGGGTACTTGGTGACCAGCTCCAGATACGAACAGGCGGTCACCAGAGCGACCGCGAAGGCGATCAGGAACGGCAGCCACGCCGCGCCCCCGACCTCTCCGGCGACCTGTCCGGTCAGCGCGTAGACGCCGGTTCCGAGGATGTCGCCGACGATGAACAGCAACAACAGGCCCGGCCCCATCACCCGCTTCAGCTCGGGCTGGTCACCGCCGGTGGTCGCGGTCGGACTCGATGAACTCGTAGGGGACATGGCTGATCCTTGTCGTCGTCGCCGGCTGTTCACCTGCGTCGCGCGAGCGCTGCGCCTCGGTCGGCATACCCGGCACGGCCGCCGCGATACCCTCCGTCACTCAAACGGTGAGCAGGTTGATACCAAGGCCCAACAGTGCCGCGACCGCGCCGACTTCGACGCCGCACGGGACAACGGCCCACAGGACAACGTCAGACAGGGAAACGCCGCACAGGACACGTGGGCGCGGGATCGAGGAGTCGCTCATCGGGGTCACCCGGCGTCCCCGCCCGTCGTCACCGCCTTGAGGTCCGCCAGCGACTCCCGCATCACCTGCGCCATCGGCCGCTCCTCGGCCGCCGTGACCCAGCGCTCGAACCCCACCTTGAACACGGCGATCCCCGCCTCGGCGGTCAGGCTCGCGGTCGACTCGGCGATCCCGCGCCGGTGCAGCGCCGCCGCGAGCGCGGCCGAGAGGGAGGCGAGTTTGATCAGCTCGCGCTCGTGGAGTTCCGCGTTCGTCAGGACGACGGCCTGGCGCCGCCGGGCGAACTCCCGGCGGTCGGCGAACATCGCGGAGGCCGCGTCGAGCCCCGCCGCCACCGCGTCGATGGGCGCCGCGGACTTTGGAGCCGCGGCGACCGCGTCCACGATCAGGTTCTGCAGCGCGTGGGAGCCGTCGAACAGCACCTCCCGCTTGTCGGCGTAGTGCCGGAAGAAGGTCCGCTCGGTCAGGCCGGCCCGCCTGGCGATCTCCGCCACCGTCGTCTGCTCGTAGCCGCGTTCGCTGTAGAGCTCCAGCGCCGCCGCCGCCAGCCGTTCGCGCGCGTTCGGCTCCCATCTGCCCATGCGGCAGATCCTACGTGATGACAGGGGCTGACATCAGAGTCTCCTGGGTGTTAGCGTCGATGTCAGTCACTGACATCGACAGGTTTGGAGCTCTCCCATGCGCATCTTCGTGACCGGGGCATCCGGCTGGATCGGTTCCGCCCTCGTTCCCGAACTCCTCGACGCGGGCCACGAGGTCGTGGGTCTCGCCCGCTCCGACGCCTCCGCCGCCGCCCTCACCGCCGCCGGGGCGGAGGTGGTGCGCGGCACCGTCGACGACCTCGACGTCCTCGGCACCACCGCCGCCGCGTCGGACGGAGTCGTCCACCTCGCCTTCAAGCACGACATCGCCTTCAGCGGCGATTTCCGGGGCGCCGCCGAGGCCGACCGCCGTGCCGCCGACACCCTCGGCGACGCCCTGGCCGGTACCGACCGCCCCTTCGTCCTCGCGTCCGGCTTCGCGGGCCTCGACCAGGGCCGGGTGTCGACCGAACGGGACATGCCGACCACCAACGACTCGCCGACAACCATCCGCGCCGTGACCGCCAGGTCCGTACTGGACCTCGCCGCGCGCGGTGTGCGCTCATCCGTGGTCCGGCTGTCCGCGACCTGCCACGGCGAGGGCGACCACGGGTTCATGGCGACACTCGTGGCCATAGCCCGCGCCAAGGGCGTCTCCGGATACCTGGGCGACGGCGCCAACCGCTGGCCGGCCGTCCACCGGCTCGACGCCGCACGGCTGTTCCGCCTGACGGTCGAGAAGGCCCCCGCGGGATCGGTGCTGCACGGTGTCGCGGAGGAAGGCATCGCCCTGCGTGACGTGGCCGAGGTGATCGGCCGTCACCTCGATGTGCCGGTGGTGGCCGTGGCCCCCGAGGACGCGGCCGAACACTTCGGCTGGCTGGGCGACTTCCTCGGACTCGACATCCCCGCGTCGAGTGCCCTGACCCGCGACCTGCTCGGCTGGTGGCCGAGCCGTCCCGGCCTCCTCGAAGACCTCGACAAGGGTCACTACTTCGGCAGGTGAGCGTGAGCGGACGCGGCGCTCAGCGCCCGTCAGGCGCCCGGCAGCCCCCACCGCGGCGCGTCCTGATTCGGGCGTACCGGTGCGACCGTCAGGTCCGGTCGATCACCCTCGGCGGTGATGAGAACCGACTCACCCCTGCGCAGGGCGACCCGGATCGTGCCGTCGCCGTCGTCGGAGTACCGCAGCGGACGACCGCGAGCGTCCCGTACGTCGACCGGCCCCGCGATCCCATGCCGTACCGCACAGGGAGCCCCGGCCTCGCTGACCAGCCGCACCCAGCGCGTGGTGCCGTCCTGGCGGCGCGCGCCGAGCAGGAAGGCGCCCTGCGTGCGGAAGTCGTGCACGACCAGGTCCTTCCAGGCGGCGGGCAGCGCGGGAAACACCCGGATGACGCCGCCCCAGGACTGGCACACCATGTCGTGCAGTGACTGGGCCGCCGACAGAGGCGTCTCGATGACCGGCCCCGACTCCTGGTACATGGTGTTGGGCCGGACGAAGCGGCTCATCAGCTCACCGAGATACCGCAGCGCGTCCTCCCCCTTGCCCAACAGCGCCGACATCGAGGCGGCACCCGTGAACGTGTAGCCCTGGAGGGCGCCCTCGAAACCCACCCAGTGCGCCAACGACCGCTCGATCAGGGCACGTTCGTCGGGCGTGCGGCCCGTCACCTCGTACAGCGGGTACACCGCGAGCAGGTGGGAGTAGTGGCGGTGCGACTTCGCGAAGGGGATGTCCGCGCCGATCATGAACCCGTTCGCGTCCGTCGGATACGGCACCCGCTTCGCCAGCACCTCGCGCCAGCGGGGCACCAACGGAGCGTCGACGCCCAGGAGGTCGGCGGATTCCAGGAGGGTGCGGCAGCCCCAGGTCAGCAGCATCAGGTCGTAGTTGCAGTCGCGCGAGTTGCCGCCGTACTCGGGGGAGAAGGTGGCGGGCAGGTGCAGCTTGCCGTCCGGGCCGGGTTCGAGGAAATGGAGGTAGTAGGTGATCGCTCTGCGGAGGAGGGGATGGAGGACGTCGCGGAGGACCGACTCGTCCATCGTGTGGCGGTAGGTGAGCCAGACGTTGTGCAACGCCCAGGTCAGATTGCCGACTTCGGGGGTGGGCGGGTCCTGGCCGGGGATGCCGACGCCGTAGCCCATGAGGGCACTGGCCGCGCCGTTGACCAGCCGGGCGTCGGTGGTGCGGGGGATGCCGAGGGAGTCGGAGCGGTACGGCGCCGGCGTCTCCTGGGTGAGGTTGTCCCGGAACTCGCTCAACGCCCGTGTGACCGCGTCGAGTTCGAGGTGGTTGGAGCCGTGGATGAGCCAGTACTCCAACTGCGCGTTCAGGTTCCACCAGGTGTTGGGCCACGGCGTGGGTTCCAGCCAGGGACCGTTCGTCGCCATCACCGGGGCGTCCCGGCGGGCGGCGGAGGCGGTCTTGTACAGCTGGATCCAGTAGAAGCGCTGGATACGGGCGTCGGGCAGGGACAGGAAGCTCTTGCGGTAGAAGGCGTGCCACCAGGCGCGGTGATCGACCGTGAGGGCCGGGTACGGCAGTCGGGCGGCGGCCCGGACCGCCTTGAGGGCCCGGCCGAGTGCCGTGGCCCTCGGGTGCGAGTGCGCGACGTGCACGTACAGCGTCCGTGTCCGCCCACTGCCCCGTTCCTGCCAGGCGGTGACGTGCTGTCCGCCCGCCAGCAGCGGCTGTACGGCGGCACTGACACCGTCGTGGTGGGCGACCCGGGCGGGCGGGTTGCCCTCGTAGCCGTCCGGCAGGGGCTTGAACGCGGCCCGCGGACTGATCGCCTCCGCCGGGTGGAACACCCACCGGAAGTCGCGCTCGCCCGCGCTCGCCGTCACCTCCACGGCGAGGACGGAGCGGTCGTTGTGGACCAGGGCGCGCAGGGCCAGCGTGCCCTTCTCGGTGGTCAGCGTGCCGGTCAACTCGGCGTCTTGGAGGGACAGTCGCCAGTCGAGCCCGGTGATCGCGCCCACCGGCTCCAGCGTGAAGTGCCCGATCGGCAGCCGGGCCAGGCCGAAGAGTGAGCCGAACTCCGGGCGGTGGTCCTGCACTTCGGAGTGCTGGACGTTGAAGCGCACGGCCGTCGACGCGGCGCCCGGCTCGGCGTAGATCCCGGAACCGAGGAAGCCGTTGCCCAGGAAGGGGCCCTCGTACCAGGTCGTCGGCATCCGCTGCCAGACCAGGTCGGCGTCGTCGAGGACGGTCCGCCAGGGGTCGGCGGTCCGCGCGGTGTCGTCCGCGCGGTCGGCCGCGGCCGCCTGTGCGGGAGCGGCCGGGGCCAGGCCCGGAGTCAGGCCCTCGGTCAGGAGGGTGCCGCCCAGGGCGGATCCGGTGGCGAGGACGGTACGTCTGGACGGAGAGGACACGCGGCCTCCAGGCGGGCTCGGCGAATCATCGGAGCTATCCCGGCATGCAACATAGAGATGGGGTTAGTGCGCGTCAATGGAACGGGATAGATCCGATGTGTGGAGGGGGTGATGGCGTCAGCCGTACCGCATCCACGCCCGGGTGCCGAACGACGCGCACGCCCGCGACGCCACCACGGCCGCTCCCCGCAGGGCCTCCGCGAACGAGGCCGAGGTCACCTCGCCCCGGAGCGCGAGGTGATGGCAGAGCGCCCCGTGCAGGACGTCCCCCGCGCCCAGCGTGTCCGCCACCCGGACGGCGGGCACGTCCACCGTGCCGCCGCCCTCGGGGCCGGCCCAGACGAGGGGCCGCTCCCCCCGGCTCACCGCCGACCGGACGACACCGTGCTCCCGAAGGAACCGCAGGGTGTCCACCGGGGTCCTCGTGCCGGGCGGACGGAAGTCCTCCGAGCAGACGGCCACGTCGACCGACGGCAGCAGTTTCTCCGTGCCGTCCTTCCAACTGCCCCCGTCGAGCACGGTGAGGCGTCCGGCGGTCCGCGCGGCGTGAGCGGCGGCCACCGCCAACTCCATGTGGTGGCCGTCGAGTTCGACCACGTCACAGTCGGCGACCAGGTCGCCGAGATGCGCGGGCGCGGAGAGCCGGTACCCGGTGGCGTTGGTCGAGGCGACGGCACGGTCCCCGCTCGACGCGGTCACGAGAACGGAGGACACGGGAGGCGGATCGACCGAGTCCGCCGCCAGATCCACCACTCTCACGCCCAGCCGCTCCAGGTCGGCCGTGACCGTGACACCCAGCGGATGGGAGCCGATCGCGGTGAGCAGCGTGGCGCGGCCGCCCAGGTGGGCGAAGGCCACGGCCGCGTTCGCCGCCGGACCGCCCGCGGCCACCACCTGATCACGAGCTGTCAGTTTCTCGTTGCCGTCCGGCACATGGTCCACGAGCTGGATGACGTCGAGGGTGCTCAGACCGACGAACAGGCCCGCGGGACGACAGCTCACGGACACCGCCGCAGACCCGGCCGCGTCCGGCTCCGCGGCGTCCGGCACGGCCGCGTTCGCCCCCGCGGCGTCCGGCTCCGCAGTATCCGGCACCGCCGCGTCCGCCGTCGCATCAGTCGACCGGCCACGTGTGAGCGGGAACGTTGAGATGCATGTAGTCGATGTACAGCTGCGTCATCCGCCGCAGCGCCTCGTGACGGCCGCAGTGTGTGGCGTCGTGGATGCGGTGGAACATCTCCTTCTGCCAGACGGCCCCGTTGCGGCCCGTGACGCACCGCTGCTCGATGACGCCGAGCAGCGGCTCGCGCCAGGTCGCGTCCATGCCGGACAGCTCCAGCCCGCGGTGCGCCAGCGGCAGCAGCCGCCGCAGGACGAGTTCGGGCACCGGTACCTCACCCATGCCGGGCCAGTACAGCCGTGCCTCGATGCCGTGCCGGGCCGCGGCGTGCAGGTTGTCCTCCGCGGCCTGGAACGACATCCGTGACCAGACCGGGCGTTCCTCCTCCACCAGGGCCCGGGTGAGACCGTAGTAGAAGGCGCCGTTGGCGAGGGTGTCGGCGACGGTCGGACCGGCGGGCAGGACGCGGTTCTCCACCCGGAGGTGCGGCTTGTCGTGGGCGACGGCGTAGACCGGGCGGTTCCAGCGGTAGACGGTGCCGTTGTGCAGGGTGAGCTCGGACAGCTCCGGAACGTCCCCGCGGTCCAGCGTCTCGACGGGATCCTCCGCGTCGCACAGGGGCAGCAGCGCCGGGAAGTAGCGCAGGTTCTCCTCGAAGAGGTCGAAGACGCTGGTGATCCACCGCTCCCCGAACCACACCCGGGGCCGCACCCCCTGCACCTTGATCTCCTGCGGCCGGGTGTCGGTGGCCTGCTCGAACAGCGGGATGCGGGTCTCGTGCCACAGTTCCTTGCCGAACAGGAACGGCGAGTTGGCCGCCAGCGCCACCTGGACCCCGGCGATGGCCTGCGCCGCGTTCCAGTAGTCGGCGAACTCCTCGGGGGAGACCTGGAGATGGAACTGGGTGCTGGTGCAGGCGGCCTCCGGCGTGATCGTGTCCGCGTAGGTCCGCAGCCGGTCGACGCCGTCCACCTCGATGTGCAGATCCTCGCCGCGGGCGGCGAAGACCTGGTCGTTGAGCAGCCGGTAGCGCGGATTCTCCGACAGCGCCGCCTCCCCGACGTCCGTCTGACGGAGCGTCGGCAGGATCCCCGTCATGATCAGCCGGGCGTCGACCGACCGGGCGCGCTCGTCGGCGTGGTTGAGCGCCTCCCGGATCTCCGTCTCCCAGGAGCCGGGGCCGCCGGCGGTCAGCCGGCGCGGCGGAATGTTGATCTCCAGGTTGAACCGGCCCAGCTCGGTGGCCCACGCCGGATCCGCGATCGCCTCCAGCACATCGCTGTTGCGCATCGCCGGCTCCGCCGCGCCGTCGACCAGATTCAGCTCGATCTCCAGCCCGACCTGCGGACGCTCGGACTCGAAGCGTGCCTCGCGCAGCATCTGCGCGAGCGCCTCCAGACACTGGTGGATCTTGATCCGGTAGCGGCGGCGGTCCTCGCGGGTGAACACCATCGCCGGGACGTCGCGACCCATCGGCCCTCCCGGGTTCTCCTCCTCGGACGGCTCTCGTTTCAGCCTCGCACCATCTCTCGCCCCTGACCAGGCGGGACGAGGTAACGAACACCGGCCCCCAGCAAGCCCGCCACGGCGTCACCGTATGCTCCGACCGTGGCTGACACCGACCTCCTGCGGCTGCCCGACATGCCGTTGCACGATCCCTTCGTGGTCGCCGACACCGGGAACCGCAACTACCACCTCTACACGTCCAACGACCCCACGGTGTCGGGCGTGCCCGGCACCGGCACGATGGTCTACCGCAGCCACGACCTGCGCGAGTGGACCCGTCCCGTCGTGGTCTTCCGCGCCGCCGGACAGGAGGGACTGTGGGCCACCGACGGCGGATGGGCGCCGGAGGTGCACGCCTGGAACGGCAGGTACTACCTGTTCACGACCCTCCACAACGAGGACAGGCCGCTCGCCGTGCCCCCGGCCGGCCCCTACGGCACCCCGTTCCAGCTCCGCACCCACATGCGCGGCACCGTCATCGCCGTGGCCGACTCCCTGCTGGGTCCCTTCACCGTCCTCGACCCCACCCGCCCCACCCCGCCCGAGAACCTCATGACCCTCGACGGCACACTTCACGTCGACCGGGCCGGACAGCCCTGGATGGTCTACGCGCACGAGTGGCTCCAGACCATCGACGGCACCATGGAGGCCGTCCGCCTGACTCCGGACCTCTCGGGCACCGTCGGAACACCCGTCCACCTGTTCAAGGCCTCGGACGCGCCCTGGCTCGGCGAGCAGATCCCCGGCGGGCTGCCGCACCAGCTCCCGCCCTACGTCACCGACGGACCGCAACTGCACCGCGCTCCCGACGGGTCCCTGCTCATGCTGTGGTCGACGTACGAGAAGAACGTGCCCGGCACCGACGGCACGCTCGGCGGCGGCTATGTGCAGACCTACGCCGTCTCGGACTCCGGGGACCTCACGGGACCGTGGCGGCAGCGCCGTCCGCTGGTCCGTGACGACAGCGGCCACGGCATGCTGTTCTCCGCGTTCGACGGCCGTCTGATGATGATCCTGCACCGCCCGTTCGACAACGCCCGGGGCAAGCTCTACGAGATGCGGCTCGACGGCGACGAGCTGCGGGTGCTGCGTCAGTGCACCGACCTCGACGGCGGCGGCTGACCCGGCACGGGGGTCACCGCGGGGTGAGCCGGACCACCGGGTACTCCCGGTCGGTCTTGCGCTGGTACTTCTCGTAGCGGGGCTGGGCGGCGACGATCCGCCGCCAGGCCCGCTCGCGCTCGGCGCCGTCCAGCACCCGCGGCGTCACCGGGACGGCCGGGCGGCCGGGCAGTTCGACCGAGGCACGGTCGGGACACGCGAGGAGATTGAGGTGCCAGTCCGGGTGCCGGGTCGTACCGCCCGACGCGACCACCAGCCAGGCGTCCTCGCCGTCGGCGAACCACGCCACCGGCGTCTGCCGGGCCTGCCCGCTCCGGCGGCCCACCGTGTGCAGGATCAGCACCTCCATGCCCATGAACGTCCCACGGCCGCCTCGGATCCTGCGGTTCGTCCGGGCGTTCATGCGGTGCTGCATCCACCGCGAGAAGGCCGACGGCGAGCCGTTCTCGCGCCTCGTCCCGTCGTCCGTCCGCTGGTTGTGTGTCATGACTGCCTCCGGTTGTCGATGCGTCACCGGCGTGGTGCGCCGGGTTCCTGACCGCGCGCCCTCACGGCGGGCGAGAAGTCCCGGCCCCGGGCGGCGCGTCCGCGCACACCGCCCGGGACCGGCACCCCTCATCCCCACGCGCCGGCGATCTGCCGGGTCGTGGCGTTGAGCCGGTTGAACATGTTGGTGACGCCGATCATCAGGACGATCGCCGCGAGCTGCTTCTCGTCGAAGTAGGTGGCGGCCGTGTCCCAGACCTCGTCGCCCACCGCGTCGGGACGGTCGGCCAGCCGCGTCGCGGCCTCGGCCAGTTCGAGCGCCGCCCGCTCCTCCTCGGTGAAGTACGGGGCCTCCCGCCAGGCGGCGACCGTGGCCAGCCGCTCGTCGCTCATCCCGGCCTTGCGGGCGGACTTGGCGCCCCCGTCGACGCAGGCGCTGCATCCGTTGATCTGGCTGATCCGCAGATGCACCAGCTCCAGCGTCTGCCCCTCGACGCCACCGGACTGCACGGCCTTGATGATCTCCTGGATGGGCTGCATCGCACCGGACAGGACGACTGCGGGGCTCTGCATACGGGACTGCATCATCGGGACTCTCTCCTCCGGTCGGTGCCCCCGACCTCGGGGGCGTGACTCCATGACAGCCGCGAGGGCTTGCCACGGCGACGGCCGTGGGACACCGTGGGACAGCCGAAACGGCTCTGAACAGCGACGACCCGCCCCGGACAGTTCGTGCCGGCGTGGGACAGGTCAAGGCGGGGGAACAGGGATGGCACAGCAAGAGGCGAGGACGACGGACCCGCAGGACGAACTGGCCGCCCGGCTGCGCCTGCTCCAGGAGCTGTCCGGGCTCGGCGTCCGGGCCCTCGCGCGGGACGCCGGTCTCAGCTCCTCGTCGCTGTCGCGCTACCTCAGCGGCCGGACGGTGCCGCCCTGGCCCGCCGTGATCGCCCTGTGCCGCCTCGTCACACGCGACCCGCGCCCGCTGCGCCCCCTGTGGGAACACGCCTCCCACCCCCTGCCGGCGCCCCCGAGAACCAGCCGCCAGGTCCCGCCCCCGTCCCCGCCCGCCGGCGCCCCGCGCCCGCCCCGCAACGATCTCCCGCGCGACGTCCCCGACTTCACCGGACGCGAGGCACAACTCGCCGCCGTGCTCGCCGCGGTGGCCGCCGGCCGCGTGGTCGCCGTGGACGGCATGGCCGGCGTCGGCAAGACCTGCCTGGCCGTGCACGCCGCCCACCGGCTCGCCGCCGACCACCCCGACGCCCAGCTCTACCTGGACCTGCGCGGATTCACCGAGGGACGCCGCCCGCTCGACCACGACAGCGCGCTGCGCACCTTGCTCGCCGCCCTGGACGTCCCCTCCGAGAAGGTCCCGCAGGACGGCGGCGTCGAGCGACTCGCCGCCTGCTGGCGCGCGGAACTGGCAGGCCGACGAGCCGTCCTGGTCCTCGACAACGCCGCCGACGCCGACCAGGTCCGCCCCCTGCTGCCCGGTGCCGGATCGTCCGTCGCCCTGATCACCAGCCGCAACCGCCTGCTCGGCCTGGACGACGTGCCACCGGTGTCGCTCGACGTACTGACCGAGCGGGAGAGCGCCCAGCTGCTGGCCCGCGCCAGCGGCGACCCCGACGGTCCCGAGGGGCGCCTCGCCCGCGATCCGGAGGCCACCGCCGAGGTGCTGCGCCTGTGCGGACGCCTGCCGCTGGCCCTGCGTCTGGCCGCCGCCCGGCTGCGCCACCGGCCCGGCTGGACCGTGGGCATCCTCGTCGAACGGATGGCGGAGGGCGCGAGCGAGTTCGACACCGTCTTCGACATGTCCGTACGACAGCTGGACCGGCCCCGAAGACGTCTGTTCCGCCTGCTCGGCCTGCTGCCCGGGGCGACCTTCGACGCGTACGTGGCGGCGGCCCTGGCGGACGTGCCGCTGCGCGACGCACGGGCGATGCTGGAGGACCTCCTCGACGCGCACCTCGTCCAGCAGCCGTCGGCCGGCCGCTACCGCCTGCACGACCTGGTCCACCAGCACGCCCGCCGCGCCACCCTGGAACAGGACCCGCCGGCCGACCGGGACCGGGCGCTGCGCCGGGTGCTCGACTACTACGTCCACGCGGCGGCCGCCGCCGACACCGCGATGCCGTTCCTGTCCGTCAGCCGCGCGTCCCGCGTCGGCCAACTCCCGCCCGCACTGCCGCGGTTCACCGACAAGATCGCGGCCCTGATCTGGTTCGGCACCGAGTACACCAACCTGCTCGCCGCCTTCGAAGCGGCGGACGCGGCCGGGGCCGACACCCACGTGTGCGAACTGCCGCGGTTCATGCGGGCGTACTTCGCGCGGCGCTGCGGAACGACCATGCTCAACGCCCTGTTCGAGCGCTCACTGGCCGCCGCGCAGCGCCTGGACGATCCGCTCCAACTGGCCGAGGCCCACAGCGACCTGGGCTTCGCCCGGTACAACGCGGGCCGCCTGGCGGATGCCGACGCCGCGTACGAGACGGCGGCCACGCTGCTCACCGGCGCGGGAGACACCCTCGCCGAGGCCGAGCTGACGCTGCGCCGCGGCTACCTGGCCTGGGACCAGGGGCACGTCGAGGAGCCGCTCGAACTCTTCCGTCTCGCGGGCAAGTTGTACGCGGACGCCGACCGCCCGATGGGAACCGCCCACGCCACCGCCTACGAGGCGTGGGCGATGCTGCAACTGGGACACCGCGAGGAGGCGGCACGGCTGGCTCGTACGGTACTGGAGGCCCCGCACGCCGACCCCGCGTGGCCGCCCACCCTCACGGCCCGGATCACCCTCGGCGTGGCCGTCGCCCACGAGGACCCCGACGAGGCCCTGCGACACCTGGACCAGGCCCTCGCCCTGGCCCGCGAGGACGGGCACCGGCACAACGAGGCGTGGTGCCTCAACTGCCGGGGCGTCGCACTGCGGCAGATGAGCCGTCACGAGGAGGCACTGGCCGCCCACCGAGAGGCCTTCGCCCTGCTCGACGAACTCTTCGAGGAACACTGGAAGATCCACTTCCTCAACGGCTACGGCGAGACCTGCCGCCTGGCGGGCCTGCCCGACCAGGCCCTGCACCTGCATCGCGAGGCCCTGCGACTCGCCCGCCGGCTGGCCAACCGGCACGAGGAGGCGCTCGCCCACGAGGGCATCGCCGCCGTGCTCGACGGAACGGACCCGGCCGCGGCCGCCGACCACCGGGCCGCGGGCCGGGCCGTCCTGCCGGACAGCTGACGGCAGGCAAGTCACCCCCGCGGCGCGTCGCCGAAGACCAGGCGATGCCCGCGGGCGGTGTCCACGTACTCGCGGACGCGGTGGATCAGCCCCTCCCGCAGTTCGAAGACGAAGCAGTAGTCGTTGGCGTAGGGGCGGCCGTCGGCGAGCGTCGCCGTCACGGTCGCCTCCACGACCACCCGGTCGCCGTCGGTGTGGAGGTGGTGGAAGGCGGCGGAGAGATCGCGGGCGAACAGGCGGGGCAGGTCCTTGGCGAAGAAACGCACGATCGCGTTCCTGCCCACCATGTGAGGGGTCGCCCCCAGCGCCACGGCGGTGGCGTTGCCGGGCGGCGAGAGCCATTCGGCGTCCTCGGTGAGGACCGCGGAGATCCGGGCGGGGTCGTGTGCGGCGAGCGCCTGGAAGGCGTCCTGGATGACGGTGTGATGCATGACCTCACTGTCACCGCCGCCACGCGTCACCGTCTTGGACGAATGTTCCGGTCGATCCCGTCCTATCCTGGGACGATGCGATCCACCGTGCACGAGCGCGGAACCGCGGCCGCGTGGGACGTCGTGAGACCGCCGGGGCCGAGCCGGTTGGCGGGCGTCAGCATGGCGGGGTTCCGCGCCGCGAGCACCGCGGGCCGGGTCGACGTACGCGTGGTTCCGCATCCGGCCGTCACCGTGGTGCTGGAGTTCGGTGCCGGCCCGCTCGTCGTGGACACCGCCAATGGGCACAGGCAGCGGGGGGACCTCGTCGCCGGGTTCCTGCACGGCTCGCTGCGCGTGCGGGGTGAGAGCGTCGAGTGTGTGCAGGTGCGCCTGTCACCGGTGGTCGCGCACACCGTGCTGGACGCCTCGCCCGCCGAGCTGGACCACACCGTGGTCGGGCTGGAGGACCTGTGGGGCCGGGACGCGGCACGCCTGCGACAGCGGCTCGGTGAAACCACGTCCTGGCAGGACCGGTTCGCGCTGGCGGAGGCACTGCTCACCCGCCGGGCCGAGTCCGGGCCGCCGGTGGACCGCCAGGTGGCCTGGGCCTGGCACCGGATCACGGCCGGCCGAGGCCGGGTCAGGATCGAGGAGTTGGCGGCCGAACTCGGCTGGAGCCGCACACGCCTGTGGAGCCGCTTCCGCTCACAGATCGGCCTTCCGCCCAAGCGCGCCGCGAAGTTGGTCCGCTTCGATCACGCCGCCCACCGCCTCGCGACGGGCGAGAGCCCGGCCCGGGTCGCGGCGGACAGCGGCTACGTCGACCAGTCCCACCTGCACCGGGACGTTCTCGCGTTCACGGGAGCGACGCCGGCGACGGTCGCCGGGGGCCAGTGGCTGGCGGTGGACGCCATGGCGTGGGACTGACGGCGTAGGCGGCGGGGCCCGACGCGCACGCGAACGGCCGGCCCCTCGTCAGGGCTCGTCGGTCTCCGCTTCCAGCGACGCCCGCGTCGCCGCTCCGTACACGCCCGGCTGGTCCCCGCCGACGAGCCGGGTGAGCTGGTAGCTGCGGACCGAGTTCTCCACCTGGCGGTCGTAGACCCCGTCGGACGCGCCACCGTAGAGACCGACCTGGCTCAGCCGGAGCTGCAGTTCGGTGACCTCCGGACCGGTGTCGCCGAGGCCGAGGACCGGGGCCGGTCGGGCCGAGCCGCTGGGGCCGGCCGTCGTGGCGGTCGGGGTGGGAGACGTGCTGCCCTCGGGTGGGGCGGCCGAGGCGGAGGGCGTGGCCGTACTCGTCGAGGTCGGCCCGGCGGACGTGGACGGCGTGGCGGACGGCCCGGCCGAGGAGGGGCTGACGGACGGCTCCACGGCGGCCGGCGTGCCCGTGGGGGAGCTGGTGCGGTCCGGCACGGGCGCCCTCGTCCCCTCGGGCAGGGCCGTGTCGCGGGCGGGGCTCTGGTAGAGGAGGATGCCCGCGGTGATGCCCACCGCGAAGAGCGAGACCGCGACTCCCGCGAGGAGCAGTGCGGCGCGGTGACGAGCCGGGTTCCCCTCGGTGGGGGAGGGAACCGAGGCGGGCGGAGCGTCGGGACCACGCGACACCGTTGTCACCGGGAGCGTCGTGTCGGGTGTCCCGATGCCGGGGGAGTCGTCGGTCTCGGCCGGGGCGCCGACATGGGGCTCGCGGGCCGCGTGATCGGCCTCGCCGCCACCGTCGACCGCCTCGGCCTCGGCGTCGTCCTCGCTCTCGTCCTCGACGCTTTCGTCCTCGACCGCGACGAAGGGCCGGATGCGCACCGGGTCGAAGTCCTCGGCGGCGGCCGCCTGCGCGGCACGGTCCTCGCGGTGGGCGTCGGACGCGAGACGGCCGCAGGCACAGGACGGTGTGCCGTTGGCCGCTCGGGGCGCACCGCACAACGGGCAGACGTGGGGGGTCTGTTCACTCACTCGGGGGTCCCTCTCCGTACGGGCTCCAGAGTTTATTCAGATCTTCCGCACACAATCTCCCAGGGGTGGGTCCGACCCGGACGGGCCCCGCGAGGCAGCGCGCGGCAAGCAGGTACCTGCGCGGGCACCTACTAGGTACCATCACGTGTATGCCATCCCTGAACGTGTCCTTCACCGACGAGGAACTCGAGGGCGTCCGGGCCGCCGCCGCCGCCGAGGGCAAGAGCCTCAAGCAGTACCTCCACGACCTCGGCGTCCGCGAGATGCAGCGTCAGCGGTTCATCGCCGGTGCCGGCGGCTGGGCCGACCGGCTCCGCGACGAGTTCGACCAGGCGTTCCCCGACGAGGTGCCCCCCGGCCGGCCCGGCAACGGAGTCACGGCCGCCTGATGCCCCTGACCATCGACGTCTCCTGGCTGCTCGACGTCCAGGAGACCGCGCTCGGGCACGACGACCTCACCGTCTCGGACTACTCCGCCCTGGTCGCCGCGGTGGCCCGCCACCGGACCCGCCTTCCCACGCTCGCGGCCGCCGACCCGGACGCGGCCTGGCGCGCGGCCGCCCTGATGCACACCATCGTCCGCCTGGAACCCCTGCCGCACCGCAACAGCCTGTACGCCGCGTTCATCGCCGCCCAGTACATGGACCAGTCCGGCGAAGGCATCGACCCTCCGTACGGGGCGCTCTCCGACCTCGTCCGCAAGATCCGCGACACCCGCGTCGGCGTCCAGGCCGTGGCCGACCAACTGCGCGCCTGGAAGCTTTAGCGTTCATATCCGCGACCCCCTTGATTCAGATCCGATTCAGGTCTGATTGAGATCCGATTAAGGGCGAGGAAACCTACCGTATTCCTCCCCGGCGAGGCCCCGTTCCGTAATGCCCGCACGGTGATCCGGAATTACCTCCCTTCTTTCCGCCCCGGCACAACCATTCGGAACAACTCCTCGTCTACATCGGCGAATCGATGCCGTTCGGGGAGATGACCACCCCCGGCGTGACGGCATGCGTCCACATACTCGGGGGGCTTTCCGTGCCTGGTTTGTACGACCCTGCACGCGACCTTTGCGTCGTTCGAATCGGCCGAGGAGGAAATGCGCACCGCACGGTTCGCCCCGCAGCCACGGGAGGCCGCGCGTGATATCCGGAGCCGGCTCCGCCCCGGCGACCGCGGCGGCACCCGACGCCGAAGCCCTGCCCGGGAGCGGCGCGGCGCGGCCCGCCGAACCGTCGTCGGTCCGGGCGCGTATACAGAAGCGGCTGCGGCTGTCGAGGCCGACCGGCCCGCGTCCGACCGCCGCCCTCCTCGCGGCGGCCATCACGCTCACGGCGCTCTGCGCCGCCGGAGCCGTCGCCCGCACCTACCCCTTCGGACCGCGCACCCGCAGCATCAACGACCTCGGCAACCAGTACCTGCCGTACCACGCCCACCTGTGGGACCTGCTGCACGGTCGGGCCGACGGGGGCCTCCTCGTCAACTGGCAGTCCGGATTCGGCACCGGCTTCCTGCCCGACCTCGGCACCTACCTCAGCAGCCCGTTCGCCCTGCTCGTAGGGGTGTTCCCACGGGACGAGATCGACCTCGCGGTCTATGTGATCACCCTGCTGAAGTCGGCGTGCGCCGGCGCGGCCATGGCCTGGCTGCTGCTCACCCTGCGCTCCGGCCGCTGGTGGGCGGCGGGACTGCTGGGCGCGTCCTACGCCCTGTGCGGCTGGAGCGTGGCCGACGCCGCCTACAACCCGATGTGGCTCGACGGCCTGATCGCCCTGCCGCTGCTGTGCCTGGTGGGGGAGTGGACCCGGCACGACCGGCACCGGACCCTCGGCGTACTGGTCGTGGCCCTCGCCTGGATCGCCAACTTCTACACCGCGTACATGGCCACGGCCGCCGCCTGTCCGGTGCTGCTGCTCCGGCTGCTGCTCGCCGGTCTGCCGCGCCGCCGGGCGCTCGCCGCGGTGGGCCGGACGGGCGCGACCTTCGCCCTCGGAATCGGCCTGGCCGCGCCGCTGGTGACGGTGGTCTACTTCGGCACCACGCACGCCTCACCCGGCCGGTTCACCTGGTTCGCCCCGGTGACGGGGGAGGACCTGCTGGCCCGGCTGCTGCCCGCGACGTACAGCTTCGGATCGCCGGCCGTCTTCGTCGGCACCACGGCCCTCCTGCTCGCCCTCGCCCTGCCCTTCCACCGCGCGGCGCCCCGGCAGGTACGCATCGCGTGGCCGGTGCTCGTGCTCGCGGTGACCTTGTCGATGCAGTGGCAGCCCACCCACCTGGCCTGGCACGCCTTCACCACGCCCCAGGGCAGCTCCTACCGCCAGGCCTTCGTCCTGTGCGCGCTGCTGGTGATCGCCGCCTGGCACACGCTCTCCTACGGCCCGCCCGACCGGCGTGCGCTGGGCGCGGCCGCCGGACTGCTCGTGCTGATCGCGGCCGTCGCGAGCCGCAGCGGCCTGATCCGCCCGTTCGTCTGGCCGATCCTGCTGGTCGCCGTCACCGCGGCGCTCGTCGGCCTGCTCCTGCTCGGCCGCACCGCCGATGCCCGAGGGGCCGATCCCCGGCGGACCGGTGTTCGCCGCGGTGCCGTCCTGACCGGATGCGCTGCGGTGCTGCTCATCGGTGCCCAACTCGGCGAGGCCACCGCCACCTCGGCCGTGGCCGCCCGACTGCGGCTCGGCGGCATGGACGACTACGCCCCCTGGGGACCCCGGCAGGATCAGCAGACGGAGGCGATCGCGCACGCCGACGGCTGGCCCCGCTACCGCACCGACCCCGGCCGCGAACAGACCGTCGGCAACGACCCCCTGATGGTGGGAGGCCAGGGCGCCCAGTACTACAGCAGCCACACCTCCGACGTCCTCAGCAGCACCCTCACCGCGCTCGGAGGCGGCTGGACCTCGGGAGGCCGGAGCCTTCAGAGCCTGGACAACGCCGTCACCGACGTGATCTTCTCCGTCGGCGCCCGGGTGCACACCCCGCCGGATCCACACCAGAACTGGTTCCCCCAGGACGGCACCGGCGTGACGGTCACCCGCCAGGACGTCCCGCCGCTGGTCACGGTGCGGCCCGCCGACCCACCCGGCGGCGGTTCCGCCTACGGCCCTTCGCCCTACCGCAACCAGGAACTGCTGCTGGGCACCCGCGTCTACACCCTGCCCCGCTTCACCCTGGACACCGGCACCGGACAGCCGCCGGCCCGCGCGCACGGAAAGCGTCCGGGACTGCGCCTCGACGCCCCGCCCGCCACCGGCACCGCCCCCGAGCCGACGCTCACCGCGCGCTGCACGCCCGGCGACGAGGTCTACCTCTGGGCCCCGCACTTCGCCGGCACCGCACGCCTGAGCGGGGCCGCCGCCGACGGCCTCACCGGGCGGTTCCGCTCCGACCCCAGCACCAAGATCGCCGCCATGCAGCGCCTCGGCACGGTCCCGGCCACCGGCCGTCTCGTGATCGACCTGTCCCCGAACCGGCCGAGCCTGATCCCCGACGGCGCCGTCGGCTGCCTGGACACCGCCCGGCTGCGCAGGACCGCCGACCGTCTGAAGGCCACCGGCGCCACCGAGGTGACCGTCTCCGACGGCACCCTCCGGGCGCGGCTCCCGTCCGGCAGCAAGGGCATCGCGGTCGTCGCGGCCCCGCGGATCGCCGGCTGGCGCTGCTCCACGGGCACCGCTGCCGCCGTCCCCGCCTCGGACCACCACGGCCTCCTCGCAGTCCCCCTCGACGGCTCGTCGACCAGCCTGACCTGCACCTTCCATCCTCCCGGCCTACGACTGGGCACGACCGTCGGCGCGGCGTCGCTGCTCGCCCTGCTCCTGTGGGCCGCTGCCACGGCACTCCACCGGCGGAGACGGCCGTGACGCTCCGGAGCCCCCGTCTACCGCACCCGGCAGTGCGCCGGAGCCGTCACCGGGTCGCACTCCACGGCCGCCCCGCTCGGCAGCTCCGCCGTGTAGTCGCTGCCGTAGCGGGCGGCGAGGCCGGGTGCGGGGAAGTCGGTGCTGATGATCTGGGCACCGGAGGCGAGGGCGGCGTCCAGCCGGGCGGTGCTGCCGCTGGAGGCCTCGGTGAACGGCACGTCGGACCTCGTGCGGACGTAGTAGCCGCGCCGGACCAGGTCCTGGATCACGGCGGTGTTGTCCGCGGTGGGATCGTTCCAGCCGATGAACGCCGCGTCGGCGCGCCCGGGGCGGGAGTTGGTGAACAGCACCCGGCCCTGGAGGCTGTCGCGGCCGCCGGCCCGGTAGGCGCTCTGCAGGACCGGATCCTGGTTGTCCATGAGGAACATGACCTGGCCGCGGACGCGGTCGACGGTGGGCCAGCCATGGGTGAGGACGGACTGCTCCAGCGTCAGGCCGGGCCGGCGCAGATCGTCCGGGGTGACCGTGCGACGGTCGCCGAAGACGCTTCTGATCTCCGCGTCGAGGGCGTCGAGAAGCCGTGTCGTCCAGGCGGGGCTCTTGGCTCCCCCGCGGGCCTCCATCTTGGGATCCGTGCTCTTCAGCTCCAACAGGACGGGCACGGTCGTGTGCGCGGGGTGGGCGTCGGACCACGCCTTGACCTGGCGCAGGCAGGTGGTGAGCCGTACACACCCGGTGTTGTAGTCGTGGTCGGCCCAGTGGAGCACCTTGAAGCCCGGCTCGGCGTAGTCGGGATCGGTGAGCGGGCCGAGGCCGGCGGCGGTGCGCACCAACGGCCTGCCGTAGAGGCCGCCTTCGGGGTCGGGGAAGACGTCGAGCTCGATGCTGCGGACCTTCTGCCGTTCGAACTGCACGGGCAGGGAGGCGTGGCTGTACTCGAGGTTCCAGAAGTTGGCGTCGGTGGTGCGCTGGGCCACTTTCTCGGCGAAGCTCACTTCGCGGTGGTAGCTGTTGTGGGTGGCGATCATCCGGATCTGGTTGAGCCGCAACGGGGTTGTGTCGGGGCTCTGGGCCCTCGCCGCGGTGACGGTGGACGCCAGCGCGGCCAGGACCGACACAACGGCCGCGGTACGTCGGTGGGTTCGGCTGATCGTGGGCACAGCACCTCCAGGCGGACGGACGGCGAGCGGTGCCGACCCTGCCGGGTCGGATTGACGGGAGCATGCCCGAAAGGTGGCGCCCGGATGACGGATGGCGTCGGACGGGGCGTCGGCGTGAAGGACGGCCGCCGCAGGGCCAAGAGCGGCCACGTAGGCTCGTGTTCATGGACGCGCTCCTACCGTTCCTGATCCTGCTCGGGGCCCTCGCCGTGGTCCTGGGCTTCTTCGCGTGGCTCGCGGTACGCGTTCGCCGCCGCGGCCTGGCGGGCGGGGCGATGAGCGCCGCCCTGGCCTCGTACGAGGAGGCGTTCCGCGTCACGTCCCACGAAGCCCACATCGAGATCCGCGCCCAGGCGGAACGCAAGGCGCCGATCCTCTTGCCCGACGGCCCGTGGGCGCGGAGCCTCGGCGATGCCGGAAACCTCAACGGGGCCGGGCGTGGACCGCTCCAGCCCCGCCCACGCCGCACACGCGGCAGGCTCGCCCGCTGGACCGATCGCCTCAGGCGACCCGGCCGCTGACCGGTGAGTCTCTGCCTGAAGGTCCGTCACATCTGAAGAACGTCAAGCGCGGCAGTGCAACTGCCCCACCGCTCGGGCCATTTGGCCCGTGGCGGCCATGTCGCGGCCTCAGACGCGGAGTTCGGCCGGGAAGCCGGTCCAGCGCAGGTCGTCGGGAAGATGGCTCGTGTCGTTGTAGACGAGGACGGAAGCCGGCCGGTCCGGTGCGTACCGGATGACGGTCAGCGCGGCGTTGGCATGGTTGAGGCCCACCCAGCGCCACTTCGGTGCGTCCAGGGCTGCACGCACGATCCAGCCGATGAGGAAGGTGTGGGTGACGACGAGCTCGTGGCGGGGTTCGTCACCGGCGACCGGTCCCGTGAACCGCGTGAGGGCCGCCTCGGCCAGCTCGGGTCCCCGTTCACGCTCCTCGGCGGGGAACCGGGACAGACGGTCGAGCATGGCGTCGGCCGACTGCGGCGGCAGCTCTTCTCGCCGGGGCAGGTAGGGGACGTAATCACCGGCCGGCTCGGATGCCCGCGCGAGGGGAACGTCGTCGAGTTGCCCGCAGATCAGCCGGGCGGTCTGCGCCGCGCGCGGCAGCGGTCCGTGGTGGACGGCGGTGAGAGGGGCGTGCCGGAGCCGCTCACCGAGCAGGACGGCCTGGCGGCGGCCCGTGTCCGTCAGCGTGCTCTCGTCCGCCGAGGCCTCACCGTGCCGTGCGAGATAGAGATAGCGCGCGGCCGTTGCCGTCATGGTCCAGTCCTCCGCCGGAGTTCCTGATCTTGCGAACGTCTGAACGGACGTCGGCACGCACCCCGCGGTTCCGCAGGGGCGGCCGCGTTGTCAGTGCCGCGCCGTACTCTCCCGCGAGTGACAGACCACCTGATCGAGCCCCGCGCCCTCGATGCCGCGCTCTGTGACGCGCGCGAGGCCATGGCCGCGTACGACAACGCCCTGGAGTGGTTGCAGTGCCCCGACGCGGCGCAGAAGGGACCGCTCGCGACCGAGGTATGGGCCTTCGACAGCACGCTGACGCACGTCCTGCTGGTGGACCACCGCTGGCGTGGGTGGGTGCCACCGGGCGGCAAGGTGGATCCCGGGGAGACACCGCGCGAGGCGGCCCGTCGGGAGCTGTTCGAGGAGACCGGTGTGCGGGCGGAGCTTCTCGGGACGCCGGCGGCCGCCACCGTGCGCTCCTACCACCCGGACTGGCCGGCCACCATGGGCGTGACCTACCTGGCGGTCCTCGACCGGCGGACCCCGCTGACCCCCGAGGAAGGACAGCCCGCCGCCTGGCGCCGGCTGGACGAGCCATGGCGGGGCTGGTTCCCCGAAGACCGTCTCCGGATGCGGCGGTGCGCCGCGTGGCTCGCCCGGCGGGCCTGACCGCGGCGATCGATGGCGTCGACACCCAAGTACGCCCGTCGTCCCAGCGGCTTACCCCGCGGGCCGCCGCGTACTGCGTTCTCAGTAGCCGGGAATGTCGGCAGGCGCACGACGACAGGAGATCCCCTCTCCGGGGAGTCTGGGCGGACAGTCGGCACCAGATGTGGAGATCCCCTGCCGTGGCTACTTTCCTTTACCGAGTGGGCCGGATGGCCTTCCGGCGACGTTGGTACGTCGCCCTGGTCTGGGCGGCCGTCCTGGCCGCCGTCGGACTGGGCGCCCTCAAGGCCCCGGGAGCCTCCGACGAGGAGTTCTCCATGCCGGGCATCGAATCCCAGAAGGCGTTCGACCTGATGGAACAGCGCTTCCCGGGGGCCTCGGCCGACGGGGCGACCGCCCGGGTCGTCTTCGTGGCGCCGAGCGGTGAGAAGGTCACCGCCACCGAGAACAGGAAGGCGGTCGAGGACGCCGTCGCCGACCTGGCCGACGGCACGCAGGTGGCGAGCGCGACCGACCCGTTCCGGGCGAAGGCGGTCAGCAAGGACGGGACGACGGCGTACGCGACCGTCACCTACAAGGTCACCGCCACCGACCTCACCGACGCCAGCAGGACGCAGCTGGAGCACGTCCTCGACGAGGCCCGGGGGAGCGGGCTGAGCGTCGACGCCGGCGGCAGCGCGATGGACGAGGGCGGCGGTGCGGGCGGCATGGCCGAGGTGATAGGCGTCGCGATCGCCGCGGTCGTGCTCCTGGTCACCTTCGGCTCACTGGCCGCCGCCGGTCTGCCGCTGCTCACCGCGCTCATCGGCGTCGGCGTGAGCATGGCCACCATCCTGGCGCTGGCCAGCGCCCTCGGCCTGTCCACCACGACCGGCACCCTGGCGATGATGCTGGGCCTGGCCGTCGGCATCGACTACGCCCTGTTCGTCGTCTCCCGCTACCGCGAGGAACGGAGCAGGGGCCGCACTCCCCAGGAGGCGACCGCGATGGCGGTCGGCACCGCCGGGTCGGCCGTGGTGTTCGCCGGGCTCACCGTCGTCATCGCCCTGGCCGGGCTCGCGGTGGTCGGCATCCCGATGCTCACGAAGATGGGCCTGGCCGCGGCCGGCGCGGTCGTCGTCGCCGTGTTCATCGCGCTGACGCTCGTCCCGGCCTTCCTCGGCTTCTGGCCCAACGCAGTGCTCGCGCGCCGCACCCGCAAGCGCGGCCGTGTCGAGGAGAGCGTCACGGACAACGGCGGCACCCGCTGGGCGCGGTTCGTGCTGCGCCGTCCCGTGCCCGTGCTGCTGCTCGGCGTGGTCGGCCTCGGCGCCCTGGCGATCCCGATGACAAGCCTCCAGCTCGGCATGCCCGGCGACGAGGCCAAGTCCACCTCCACCACCGAACGCCGGGCCTACGACGCGCTCGCCGAGGGCTTCGGGCCCGGGTTCAACGGGCCGCTGACCGTCGTCGTGGACGCCAGGGGCACCGACGACGCGAAGACCGCCGCCGGCACGATCGCGAAGGAGATCGGCGGCACCGAGGGAGTCGTCTCCGTCTCCCCGTCCCGCTTCAACGAGGCCGGGGACACCGCGGTCTTCTCGGTCGTCCCCTCCACCGCGCCGACCGACGAGAAGACCAAGGACCTGGTCACGACCATCCGCGGTGAGCGTCCGGGCGTGGAGTCCGAGACCGGGGCGACCTTCGAGGTCACCGGCACCACCGCGCTGAACATCGACATCTCCGACAAGGTGCAGGCCGCGCTGGTCCCGTATCTGATCGTGGTGGTGGGTCTGGCGATCGTGCTGCTGCTGGTGGTCTTCCGGTCCCTCCTCGTCCCGCTCAAGGCGGCCCTCGGCTTCCTGCTCTCGGTGCTGGCCGCCCTCGGCGTGGTCGTCCTGGTCTTCCAGCAGGGCCACGGCGCCGAACTCCTGGGTGTGGAGACCAGCGGGCCGATCATGAGCATGATGCCGATCTTCCTGGTGGGCATCGTCTTCGGTCTGGCGATGGACTACGAGGTGTTCCTCGTCTCGCGGATGCGGGAGGCGTACGTCCACGGCGAACGGCCCGCCCAGGCGATCACGTCCGGCTTCCGGCACAGCGCCCGCGTGGTGGTGGCCGCCGCCCTGATCATGATCGCGGTGTTCGCCGGGTTCATCGGCGAGAGCGACTCCATGATCAAGATGATCGGTTTCGGACTCGCCTCCGCCGTCCTGTTCGACGCCTTCGTCGTCCGCATGGCGATCGTGCCCGCCGTGCTGGCCCTGCTCGGCGACAAGGCATGGTGGCTGCCCAGGTGGCTGGACCGGCTGCTGCCCAACGTCGACGTGGAGGGTGAGGCCCTCACCCGCCGCCCGGAGGCGGATCCGGCTCCCGCCGAGACGACCGACCTGGAAGTGGCGCGCACCTGACGCCCGCCCGACCCACCCCCCACAGGGGCCGCCCGTGACGTACACCACGGGCGGCCCCGTCGGGCACGTCCGCCCGAGGTCGACCACGATGGTCCCAGCCCACCCACCGGAGAAGACGAGAAGACGATGAGTATCGGCCTGGACCGCTACACGGTTCGCCTGGAGGATTTCGCCGACCGCCACCCCTTCGTCGTCGATCTGGTACTGGTCCTGCCCCTGATGGGTTCGGCCGTGCTCGGTGCCTCGCTCACCCTGCCCCGCGCCGACCCGCCGGACCAGGACACCACCGCCGTCGTCCTCATGGGCGTGTCCTGCCTGGCCCTGCTCAAGCACCGCAGCCACCCGCGCACGGCCGTCGTCGTGAACGCCGTCTGCAGCGTGATCGTGATCGCGATGGGGTACCTCCTCACCCCCCTGCTGCTGGCACCGGTCATGGCGGCGCTGTACTGGCTGGCCACCCAGGCCGACCGCGCGACCATCCGCGTCTACGGCATCACCACCATGGTGGCGCTGATGCTCGCGGCGGCCTTCTCCGACTCCATGGATCACCTGTCGCTGCTGCTCAGGACCATCGGCCCGCTCTTCTGGCTGCTGCTGCCCCTGGCCGCCGGCACCATGACCCGGCTGCGGCGCGCCTATCTCCAGGCCGCCCAGGCACGGGCCGAACACGCCGAGCGCACCCGTGAGGAGGAGGCGAGGCTGCGGGTCACCGAGGAGCGCATGCGCATCGCCCGCGAACTGCACGACGTCGTCGCCCACCACCTGGCCCTCGCCAACGCCCAGGCAGGCACCGCCGCCCACCTCGCCCTCACCAACCCCCAGCAGACGAAGACGATCCTCACCGGCCTGACCGACACCACCTCCTCGGCGCTGCGTGAGCTGAAGGCCACCCTCGGCCTGCTCCGCCAGAGCGACGACCCGGCCTCCTCCCCCCTGGAACCGTCCCCGGGCCTGGCCCGCCTCCCCGAGCTGGTCACCGCCTGCGCGTCGGCCGGACTCGCCGTCGAGGTCACCACCCAGGGCGAACCCCGGGCCCTCTCACCGGGTGTGGACCTGACCGCCTTCCGGATCGTCCAGGAAGCCCTCACCAACGTCACCAAGCACGCCACCGCGGAGACCGCGCGTGTCCAGATGCGCTACGGCTGCTCGGAGTTGCTCATCACCATCGGCAACGACGGCCCGTCCGCATCCCCCGGCGTCGCCACGGGCCGCGGCTTCGGCGTCATGGGCATGCGCGAACGAGCCCACTCCGTCGGCGGTGAACTGCGGGCGGGCCCCCGATCCCAGGGCGGCTTCGAGGTGACCGTCACGCTGCCCCTGACGCCGCGCACCGACGAGGCCGACACAACACCCTGAGCCTCCGGCGAAGTTGGCGATGCCCCCGGGGTGTCGGTGCTGGACCGGTCCTTCGGGATGCGGTCATCATGGTCGTCGCCCTCGGCCCGGCCACGCCACGGGGGAGTAGATCCTTGGCCATAGGGTGACGTGCTGTCATAGGATTTCGCCCATGGAGAGGTATGGAGGACGGGTCCAGGTTGGTGGTGACCTGCGGTACTACAAGTGCGATTGAATGGGTAAATACCACCGCGCGGGCGACTTCAATCGTGGCGATGATCATGATGTCGCGAGCGGAACGCTCGGCTACGTTTCCGGTGTGAGCACCTCTCAACTTCCTGGCTTGTCCGCACCGTTGGCTACCCCCGACGCACTCAGGCGTCTGCTCTTCGACGCACAGGCCGAGACCCACGAACTGTGGCGGCGCCTGTTCAGCACCCCCGCGTTCTCCTTCCGTGAGGGGCTGACCCATGAGCAGCGCACCGAACTCTCCTATCGCCGGCTCCGGTGGCTGAACGCCGCCATACGAGACGTACCGGCCCTGATCCGAGATCCCGTCGCCCTGAGCACCCTGCACGAATGGGCGGGGGTGGCGGACGCCGGGATGGCCACGATCGCCTCCATCCACTACAACCTCTTCCTCGGCAGCCTCCTCGACCACGACCAGGGGGGCCGGGATCTGGGGCCTTATCTGCGGATGGAGAAGATCGGTGTCTTCCTGACCACCGAGAAGGCGCACGGAAACGACGCGACCAACCTGGAGACCACCGCGACACTGGACCGCGCCACAGGCGAGTTCGTCCTCACCACCCCGACGCCGGCGGCCGCGAAGTGGATGCCGAACACATCTCTCATCGGCGGCCCCAAGGACGCCGTCGTGGCGGCGCGGCTGATGATCGACGGCACGGATCACGGCGTCTTCCTGTTCCTGACGCCGCTGTCCGACGCGAGCGGACGGCACCTGCCGGGAGTGGACGTGCGGCCGCTGCCCGAAACGGTCAGTGCTCCGGTCGACCACTGCGCCACGTCCTTCCACGACGTGCGACTGCCGCTCACGGCCCTGCTCCAGGGCCCCCACGGCCGCCTCAGTTCCACCGGCGAGTTCAGCTCCGACCGGGGCAACGCGCGAAAACGATTCCTCCGCAGCGTCGGCCGTGTCACCCCGGGCAAGCTGTGCATGAGCGCCTACAGCCTCGGCACCATGCGCCACGCCATGGCCGTCGCCGTGACGTACGCCCACCAGCGGCACACCTCGGACCTGACCGGTGGCGGGAAGCGGGTACCCCTGTGGGCGCACCGCACGCACCACGCCCCGCTCGTCGAGGGCCTGGCGACGACCTACGCCGCCACCCTGCTCCAGCGCCGCGTCGTCCAGCAGTGGACCGACGTGGAGAAGGCCGGCGGCGGGGACGCCGAACGGCAGGACGCCGAGCGTATGACGGCCGTCGCCAAGAGCTGGATCACCTGGTCGGCGCGGGAGGTGATGACGATGTGCCGGGAGCGGTGCGGGGCGCAGGGCCTGGCACTGGCCAACGGGATCGCCGGCCAACTCGTCGCCAACGAGGGCACGATCACCGCCGAGGGCGACAACCTGGTCGTCCGGCTCGTGGCCGCGGCCGAGATGCTGATGGGCGCGTCCGTACCGCGCCCGCATTCCGCGGTGCCGCCCGGCGACCGCTCGTTGGCGGACCCGGAGCATCTGCACGACCTCCTGGCGGACCTGGAGCGCATACGCTACACGCGGGCCAGGACCCGGGTCCGCCTTCCCGGGGCCAAGTCGCCCCTGGCCCGGTGGAACAGGGCCTCGGCCGCGGCCACCTCCCGGGTGGAGGCCCACGCGTACCGGTTGGCCGCCGAAGCCCTCGCGGACACGGCCGCCCGGTCGGACGACCCGCAGGCCCGGATCGTCCTGCACGACCTGCACCGGCTGTTCGTCCTGGGGTACGTCTCCCGGCACAGCGGCGAACTGCTCGCCCACGGGCGGCTGACCGCGGATCAGGTCATGCACCTGCCCGACGAGATCGAGGCCACCGTAGACGCGCTCGCCCCGCACGCCCTGATGCTGGTCGAGGCGTTCGACGTACCGGAGGAGGTGCGGCAGCGCCACCCCATGCTGAGGTCCGAAGTGCCCGGCGACGCGGTGCTGGTGTGACGCGGCCGGGCGGTCAGTCCCGCCGGCGACCGGGTCAGCACGGCTGACCCCGCTCCCGCACCCCGCCCGCGTGATGCCAGTGATGAGGGATCACGCGGGCGGGGTGCGGGAGCCGCCGGGGCAGCGGCGTTACTGCCGAAGGGATGTGGCAGCGCCTCTCGACTGCGAGTACCCGCCGGACGGCCGGACACCGGGCCCGACCGGCTGCACGGCCCTGCCGGATCGGGACGCGGGGTGACCGGGTAGCGGCCGGCGGCACGAGAGAGGCGCCGCGGCGAGAGCAGGCCACCGGTTGCGCAGGTCACCGGATTCGCGGGCCGCTGGTCACCAGGCGCTGATGACGGGCGGAGCGTCGGGCTCGTGCCGGCGCCAGACCTCGTTCAGGCGTGTGAGCTGGTCCGCGGCGGCGATGCCGCGCAGGGTCGCGACCTTGCCGTCGCTGATGCCGAACACCACGACGCCCACGACCCGGTCCTCGACCACGGCGAGGACGGCCGGGGAGCCGTTGAGCAGGACGATGTGGAGAGCCGGGGAGCCGCCGGCCAGCCGCCGCTTCGCCGGGGTGGGCTTGAAGCCGGCCCGCACGTAGGTGACGACGCGCTCGCGTGTCTCGTACCGCAGCAGCCGCCCGGCCAGTCCGGCGCCGTCCGACACCGCGGTCGCGTCGGCGGTGAGCATCGCCACCAGCCGCTCGGTGCGCCCCGACGTGGCGGCGGCGAGGAACTCCTCGACGATCCGGCGTGCGGAGGCGGGGTCCACAGCGTCGCCGCCACGGCGTTCGGCGGTGATCCGGCGGCGGGCCCGGTGGACGTGCTGCTGGCTCGCGGACTCGGTGATGTCGAGGATCCCGGCGATCTCGGCATGGGAGTACGAGAAGGCCTCACGCAGGACGTACGCGGCCCGCTCGACCGGCGAGAGACGTTCCATGAGGGTCAGTACGGCCAAGGACACCGATTCGCGCTGCTCGAAGGTGTCGGCCGGGCCGAGCATCGGATCGCCCTCCAGGAGCGGCTCGGGCAGCCAGGCGCCGGCCGCGCGCTCGTGGCGCGCCCGCGCCGAGCGGAGCCGGTCGAGGCAGAGATTGGTGACGACCTTGGTCAGCCACGCCTCCGGCACCTCGATCCGTGCTCGGTCCGCGGCCTGCCAGCGCAGGAACGTGTCCTGCACGGCATCCTCGGCGTCCGCGGCCGAGCCGAGCAGACGGTACGCGAGCGAGGCCAGCCGGTGCCGGCCGGCCTCGAACCGATCGATGGCGGCGGTGTCCACGCGAACAGCCTAGGCGGTGGCCCTCACGCCGACCTGGTCCTCCCGCACGGCGGCCAGGCGGCGCCTGCGCTTCGGCATGCCGAAGGTCGGGTGGGCGATGCCCCACCCAGCCCCTTGGAGCACGCCCGACTTGAGCCGCGCGGCGGTCCGGCCGCCCAGGTACCAGGACTTGGACCGGACCTCCCCGTCCACCATCTGGAAGATCGCGTCCCGCCGCCCGAGGCTGATGTGGTTGCCGTGGTACTTCAGCCCGGTGACCGGGACCTCGCCGCCCGTCAGGCGCGCGATGATCGCGGCGGTCGCCTGCATGTTGGTGAAGCCGGCCGAGGCGCAGGACATCGGCAGGGGTCGGCCGTTCTCGCCGATGGCGTAGGCGCAGTCACCGGCGGCGTAGACGTCCGGGTGCGAGACCGAGCGCATGCTGCGGTCGACGACGATCTGGCCGGTCTCGGCGACCTCCAGGCCGCCGGCGGCCGCGATGGGGTGCACGGCGAACCCGGCCGCCCACACGGTCACGTCGGCGGGGACGGACCTGCCGTCGGCGGCGATCGCCCGCGTCGGCTCGACGGCGTCGATGCGTGTGTGCTCGTAAACGGTCACGCCGAGCCGCTCGCATGCCCGGCGCAGGTGGTGGCGCGCCTTCGGGGTGAGCCAGGCGCCCAGTTCGCCGCGGGCGGCCAGTGCCACGGACAGGTCGGGCCGTGACTCGGCGAACTCGGTGGCCGTCTCGATACCGGTCAGTCCCTCGCCGACGACCAGAACGCTGCCACCCTCGCCCAGACCGGCCAGCCGCTCCCGCAGTCGCAGCGCCGAGGACCGGCCGGTCACGTCGAAGGCGTGCTCGGCCACGCCGGGGACGCCGTGGTGGGCGACGGAGCTGCCGAGCGCGTAGAGGAGTGTGTCGTACGCGATGTCGCCGACGGTGTCCTCGCGGTCCTCGCCGGTCAGCGCGACGGTCCTGCGCTCGGGGTCGATGCCGGTGACACGCGCCAGGCGCAGCCGCACCCCGGTGCCCGCGAACACGTCGGCCAGTTTGCGGACCGGGAGATCCTGGCCGATCGCCAGCTGGTGGAGCCGCATCCGCTCGACGAAGACGGGCGCGGCATTGACGACGGTGATCTCGATGTCGACGGGCGAAAGCCGGCGGGCCAGGTTTCCGGCGGCGAAGGCCCCGGCGTATCCGGCGCCGAGGACGACGATGCGGTGCTTCATGGCGTTGCTCCTGTCTCGTTCGCGTGCCCCCTGAACGAGATGGCGCTCCGGTTGCTGACAGGAGTTGAGTGTGATCCAGGTCACCAATTCGTGGCCGTCTGGCCGTCTGGCCGTCCGTCGCGGGTCGCTCTCAGGCGACCTCGAGCACGATCTTGCCCTGGACGTGTCCTCGGGAGGCGCGCTCGTGTGCCGCCCGGGCCTCCGCGAGCGGGAACGTGCTGTCGATCGCGACACGGACCGTGCCCGCGTCGAGCAGGCGTCCCAGCTCGGCGAGTTGCGCTCCGTTCGAGCGGACCTGGGTGATCGAGACGGTGACGCCCAGTTTCGCGGTCTCGTCCTCGTCGAAGTCCCCCGGAAACACCGGGAACTGGGAGCCGCCGCGCTTGAGCGTGCGCAGGAAGCGCCTGCTGTCGGGGCCGCCGACGGTGTCCAGGACGAGGTCGAGGTCACGCACGAGTTCCTCGGGACGACTCCTCGTGTAGTCGATGACCTGGTCGGCGCCGAGCTCGCGCAGGAACGAGTCGTGCGCGCCCGACGCCACGGCGATGACCCGTGCGCCCTTCCACTTCGCCAGCTGGAGCGCGAAGTGCCCGACACCGCCCGCGGCGCCGTTGACGAGCACCGTCGTGTCGGTGCCGAGCGCTGTCGGGCGATGCCGTGCCGGCTGGAAGGGGGAGGGGTGATCGTGTCCGAGCTCGATCAGGAACTGCCACGCGGTGAGCCCGGCCATGGGCGCCCCGGCGGCCCGCACATGATCGATGCCGGCCGGCTTGCGGGCGAGATCCGAGGCGGGCGCGGCCACGTACTCGGCGTACGCGCTGCCGTCGAAGCCGGGAAACCGCAGCAGTCCGAAGACCTCGTCGCCCACGGCGAGGCCGTCCACGTCCGCGGCGACGGCCTCGACGACGCCCGACACGTCCGTCCCCGGAATCACCGGCAGGCCGACCGTCGATTCCGTCTTCCCGGGGATTCTGGTCAGCCCGTCGCGCAGGTACCGATCCGGGGGATTGACGCCGGCCGCGTGAACACGAACGAGCACCTCGCCCGGCCCCACGTCGGGGACCGGCACCTCCTCGTAACGCAGCACTTCGGGACCGCCGTGCTCATGGAGCCGGACCGCTCTCATCGTCCGTGTCGGCATCGTCTTCTCCTGCCCCCGCTGCGGGATACGCTTATCCGGATCGGCGATCCATATAAACGGATCGCTGATCCAAATATATGGACCACTGATCCGGATAGTCAAGAGGGGCCGATGCGTGCCGACGCCAGGAAGAACCGCGACCACCTGCTCGCCGTAGCGGGCACCGCCATCAGCGAGCAGGGCGTCGAGGTGTCACTGCGCGACATCGCGCGCAGGGCCGACGTCGGACTCGCCACGCTGCTGCGGCACTTCCCGACACGTGAGGCGCTGCTCGACGCCCTGCTCCGCACGAGCTTCGACCAACTGACGGCAAAGGCAGGCGAGTTGGAGACCTCCAGCTCGCCCGAGGACGCTCTCGTCTCATGGCTTCGTGACTGTGTCGCGTGGACGACCGAGTACCGGGGCGCGACCGTGCTGATGGCAGCCGCCATCGAGGACCCCGAATCCGCCCTCCACGCCTCGTGCGTCACCCTGCGCGCGGCCGGCGCACGGCTGCTCACCCGCGCCCAGGACGCGGGCCTGGCCCGCGACGACATCGATGGCACCGACGTGTTCGCCCTGGTGGCCATGCTCGCCTGGCTCGGCGACCAACCCTCACTCGCACCACGCGCCGACCACCTCTTCGGGGTCGTCGCGAACGCGATTCTGACGAGCGCCGGGGAGGACGGTCCGTGAGGTCTTCGGCAGACCGTCAGGGCGGGCACCGGAAGAACCTTGGGGAGGGTCAGGTAGTCCAGAGGCCCTGCTGAGCGGCGGTGTCGGCGTACGTGGAGAAGTCCCGGGGGGCCCGGCCGAGCGCACGCTGTACGCCGTCACCGAGCGAGGCCAGACCGCCGGAACGGACGTGGTCGTAGAGGCCGACCGACAGCCGCACCCACTCCTCGGGTACGCCGTCGGCGCGCTGCTCGTCCGCGTACGCCTCGGGCGTCAGCGGCACGTAGCGGATGTCGCGGCCGGTGGCCCGGGCGATCTCCGCGACCGCGTCCCCGAAGGTCATCAGCCGCGGCCCGCTGAGCTCGTAGCACCACCCGGCATGACCGTCCTCGGTGAGAGCGGCGACCGCCACCTCGGCGATGTCCTCGGCGTCCACGAACGCCTCCTTGCCCTCCCCGGCCGGCAGCCTCACGTCACCGCTCATGACGGGGTCGTACAGGAAGTCCTCGCTGAAGTTCTGGCAGAACCAACGAGGCCGCAGCACGGTCCAGTCCAGGCCCGCGTGCTCCAACGCCCGCTCCGCAGCCAGGACATGCTCCTGGTCCGGACTCCCACCCTCGGGCATCGACAGCAGCACCGCGTGCCGAGTGCCGGCGGCCACCGCCTGCCGGGCGAACGCGCCGACGGCCTCCGCGGCCTGCGGGCTCCCGAGAGCAGGGACCACCAAGTACGTCCCCGTCACACCCCGCAGCGCCGGCTCCCAGGTGGAGCGGTCCGTCCAGTCGAAGGACGGCGTACCGGAACGGGACCCCGCGCGGACCGCCACACCGCGCTCCTTCAGCAGTCGCGCGACCCGGCCGCCGGTCTTCCCCGTCGCCCCTGTCACCAGAATCATCTCGTCGTTCATGGGCTCAACCGAACCAGCCGGCACGCGCTCCGACCATGCCGAGCCGACTCACTTCCCTATGCGTTCGTCTACGCTGATCCGCATGGATCCACCAGGAGTGACCAGCGCGGATCCGCTGACAGATCTCCTGAACGGGGTACGGACCAGCGGCGCCCTCTTCAACCAGTCCTCCCTGACCGGCTCCTGGGCGGCACGCTTCGAGGACCGCTCACCGCTGGCCCTCGCAGTCCTCCTGCGCGGCTCCGCGTGGATCACGCCCGAGGGCGGCGCCCCGGTCCGGCTCGGCCCCGGAGACGTCGCGGTGCTGAGCGGCGGCGCACCGTACGTGATCGCGGACGACCCGGCCACCGAGCCGGACGTGGTGATCCATCCGGAGGGCCGCTGCACGACCGTGCAGGGCGGGGAACCGATCCGGGCCCGAATTCCGGGCACCGGAAGCCGGGACGGGGGAGGGGCTGACAGCACGCTCCTGCTGAGCGGTCTGTACACCGTGGCCGGCGGCACTCCGGGCAGGCTGCTCGCCGCCCTGCCGGCCCTGGCCGTCATCGAGGCGGATGTCGGCGCCTGTCCCGTCAGCCGGACGACCTTCGAGGAGATCACCCGCGAGGAGCCCGGGCAGCAGATCCTCCTGGACCGGACGCTGGACCTGATGCTCATCACCGCCCTGCGCGCCTGGTTCACCCGCCCCGGCGCCCAGGTCCCCACCTGGTACCGGGCCCATGGCGACCCCGTGGTCGGCTCCGCCCTGCGCCTCCTCCGAGCCGACCCCGCACACCCGTGGACCCTGCCGGCCCTGGCGGCCAGGACCGGCGTGTCACGCGCCGGCCTGGCCCGACGCTTCACCGCCCTCGTCGGACAGCCACCCATGACCTACCTGCGGCAACAGCGCCTCGCCCTCGCCGCCGACCTGCTCCGGGCGCCCGACGTCACACTCGCCACGGTGGCCGAGCGCGTCGGATTCTCCAACGCCTTCGCCCTCAGCGCCGCGTTCAAGCGCGAGCACGGCATGAGCCCCAGCGCGTACCGGGCAGGTGCGACGCGTACGCAGCGGTGACAGCCTCCACGGTCGCGAGGACCGCAACTCCCCGCGGAACAGCGACCCATGGCCCGACTTCGCACCGCCGCCGGTTGCCCGGTGGGCTACGCTGTGCGGCCATGAATACCGGGACGGCGTTGCGCCACACACGGTTTGGTGACCCGGTGCCCTTCTGAGCGCTGTACGGGCCGGTGCGGGCCCGTTGTTCGGTCGCACATGTCGCGCTGTCGCGCGGGCTCCGCCTCCGTCGTGTTGATCACAAGCTCGGCACATCAACCACGACAGGAGAACACATGTCCACCAAGACGCTGCGGATACCCACCACGGACGGACAGGCCGACGCCTTCGCCGTCTTCCCGGACCACGGTGAGCGGCATCCCGGGGTGCTGATGTACGCGGACGGCTTCGGCATCCGGCCCGTGCTGCGGGAGATGGCCCGCGAACTGGCCGGGCACGGGTACTACGTGCTCGTCCCCCACGTCTTCTACCGGCACGGCCCGGCACCGCTGATCCCACTGCCCGAGCACATCGGCGAAGAGGGCCGGCCCGCGCTCATGGCCCGGCTCATGCCGTTGATCGAGGCGCACACCGCCGAACGCGGACAGCGGGACGCCGACGCCTACCTCAGGTTCCTCACCGCCCAGCCCGAGGTCTGCGCCGGACCGGTCGCGGTGACCGGCTACTGCATCGGCGGCCTGCTGGCGATGCGCACCGCCGCGGCCCACCCGGGCCAGGTGGCCGCCGTCGCCGCGTTCCACGGTCCCGTGGGCGCGGACGGGCCAGGCGTCCTCGCCAGGATCACCGCCCAGGTCCACTTCGGCCACGCCGAAAGCGACCTGACTCCCGAAGCCCTGGACGAGCTCAACCGTGCCCTGGATGCCGCGAACATCGACTACACCTCCGAGATCTACCCCGGCACCGTCCACGGCTTCACCATGTCCGACACCGACGCCTTCGACCCCGCCGGACTGCAGCGCCACTGGAACCGCCTGCTCCCCCTCCTCGACCGCACACTGCCCGGCCGCCCGGACCGCCGTGGCCGGAAAGGGTTTGAGGGAGGAGATGCCCCGCTGCTACGGTCCTGACGGATCGTGAAGTCGTCGTAGGGAGGTGAGACCCGTGAACACAGTCACCCATGGGTGCTCCCTCATTCCGTCACGGTCCGGCGGCTGACGTTCGGTGTCGCCAGGAGCGCCTGAGATCGAGGCACTCCTGGAAGGGAGACTCCGATGAACACGAAGCCTTTCTCATCCGGCCTGAGCGAGAACGCGGTCATGATCACGCGCGTCGCGGACAGGCAATGGCATGCACTGCAGGACGACCTGGTGGTCGGCCGCGGGCATGCGGCGCACCGGCCCGACGGACGCTTGTTCGTCAGCATCGACGCCTGGCACGACACCACCTTCGACCGGCTCGCCGAAGCGATGCTGGCCCAGCTGCCGGCGCCGCTGCACACGGTGGTCGACGAGGCCGACGTCGAGCTGACGGCCGCCTGGCGGCGGGCCGGGTTCACGGTCCGGCGCCGCGAGTGGGAGTACGTGGTGCCGACCGACCCGCGGGTCACAGGGCTCCACGACGTCCTGCCGCCTTCGGGCGTGACGATCGTTCCCGCCGGTGCGGCGGACGAACGCCTGCTGCGGGCGGTGGACCGCGCGATCCGAGAGGAGGTCGAGGCGACCGTCGGGTGGCAGTCGATGCCCGCGGAGGTGATCGCGCTCCCCGAGGGCGAGACCATCGTCGACCCGTCGAAGTACGCGGTCGCCGCGACGCCGGACCGCTACCTGGGGCTGATCCGGGTGGTGACGGCGATCCGGCCGCGCATCGGGCTGATCGCGGTCCGGGCCGGCGAGCAACGCCGCGGCATCGGGCGGGCGTTGCTCGCCCACGCGCTGGGGACACTGCACCGCTCCGGGTTCACCGAGGCCTGGGCCGAGGTCCACGAATCCAATCGAGCGGCCTCGGCACTGTTCGAGGGCGTCGGCGCCCGGCCGGCGAGCAGCAACCTGGAGCTGGTGCGATGACGAAGAACAAGAACGTCATCGAGGTCGAGGGCAGGGTCGTCGAGTGCCTTCGCAGCGCCATGTTCACCGTGGAGCTCGAGAACGGCCACCAGGTGCTCGCGCACATCAGCGGGAAGATCCGCAAGAACTACATCAAGATCATGCTGGAGGATCGGGTACTGGTCGAGCTCCCGCCGTACGACCTGACGCGCGGCCGGATCGTGTTCCGGTACCGGAACTAGCGGAGGTCGCCGCCGTCCGCGGCGGCTGACCCTGGGGCCCTGGTCACGGCGTTTGCGTGGCCAGGGCCCGCCCTCCCCGAGACGGGCCGGTCAGGACCGTACGTAGCGCCGGAACGTGATTCCGGAGGCGAAGCAACGGTGCTCGGCCAGGTGCAGCCGCAGTTGTTTGCCCACGGGAAGGTACGGCTTGCCGCCCCCGAGGATCACGGGGAACGCGTACACCCAGAACTCGTCGATCAGGTCCAGCAAGGAGGTGGCCAGCTCGGGGCCGCCGAGTTGGAAGGTGCCGTCGGTCTCCCGCTTGAGGCGCGTCACCGTGGACGCGGCGTCCTCGCGTCGGACGAGCGTGACCCCTTCGGGGACGGTCTGGAGGGTGTCGGAGAAGACGTACCTCGGTGTCTCCTTGTACAGCTGGGCGAACTCCCGCTCAAGAGGCGGGGCGCCTTCCTTGCCGAGGTCCTGCGTCCAGGGCTTCTCCATCGCCTCGTACAGCCGCCTCCCGAACAGGAACGCCGCGGTCCGGCGAACGTGGTCGTTCGCCGCCTGACGAAAGTCCTCGGTCGGCTCCGGGAAGTCCAAACCGCCCTCGGGATCCTCGATGTAGCCGTCGATCGAGGTGTTCATCCAGTAGATGACCCTGCCCATGAAAGTCCTCCTTGGCCGTAGCGGTGGTCCGGAAGGGAGACCTGATGAAGCGCCGGAACTCATCGCTCGCCGGGGGGACTCCTGCGGTGCTCCTCACGGCAGGGAACGAGTGAGCCACACCAGTTCGCCACGGTCGTCCGTCGAGACATGGTCCCGCTCGAACCCGAGTTTTTCGAGGACACGAAACGACGGCGTGTTCCAGGGACGCACGGTCGACCAGAGACGCTTCCGCCCGGTCGTGATCGCGGAGTCGACTACGGCCGAGGCGGCCTCCGTCGCATAGCCCTGTCCGTGCACACGCTGAAACAACTCGTACGCGATCTCGGGCTCCTCCAGGGAAGCCCGGCCGACGGTGAGGCCGCAGTACCCGATGAAGTCGCCCACATCGCGGCGGGTAACGGCCAGCAGGGTAATTCCTGTCAGTGTCGACGCGGCGCGCTGTTTCTCGATCATTTGCCGGTTGTGCTCGACCGACGGCATGCCGTCGCCTCGTTCGGCGACGAGCATGCGATGGGCATCGACATCGGACTCGGTCCACGGCCCCAACGTCAGTCGCGCGGTGGCGAGTTGAAGGGGCATCGGCACAAACGTCACGGCCCCACTCTACGCCGAAGGCGTGGTCAAGGACTTTCCGGCCGCTTACGGGGCCGGCGAGGTGCCGGGCCCCGGTCCGCCGTCAGCGTGGTGCTCGGATGCTGTCGATGATGCGGGTCCAGTTGTCGCCGCCGTGTCCGTCCTCGATCGCGCGCTGATAGTGGGTCTGCACGGCGCGAGGGAGGGCGAGATCGAGTCCGAGCGACGCGCTGGTCTCGACGATGTGGTCGGACGTCGCCCCCATCATGGTGACCGTGCTGAGATCGCCGGGATGCTCTCCGGCGTCGAGTGCGGCACCGACGTTCTCCTCACCGGCCCGCAACATCTCGCCGATCGAGTCGGAGGTGGAGAGCAACTCCGGCAGCACCTCCCTGGCCTTCATTCCGGCGCTGCCCAGCATCGCGGTGGCCTGCATCAGGCCCGACAAGGTGGTGAGGAACACCGCGAGTTGGGCTTGGTACATCAGCTGGGCGAGACCCTGGTCCTCCCCCAGATACTTGGGTGTGCCGATCAGTGCCAGCACCGCCCGGTGCTTCTCCATCAACTCACCGGGGCCGCTGTAATAGACATATGCCGCCTCCGTACCGACCATCGGCGCCGGGACCATGACCCCACCGCTGAGGAAGGCGGAGCCGTGGCCCGCCGCCCAGGAGGCCGCCTCGCGTGTGCGGTCGGGGGTGTCGGAACTCAGGTTGACCAGCGTCCGGCCGGCGAGCGACGGCGCGGCGCTGTCGAGGATGTCGTACATCGCCTGGTAGTCGGTGAGGCTGAGGATCACGAGGTCACTCGCTTCGATCGCCTCACCGGGTGTCGCCGCGAGCGTCGCTCCGTCGGCGACGACGCCGTCGGCCCGGGCGGCGGTGCGGTTCCAGACGGTGACCGGGTGGCCGGCGGCGAGGAGGGTGCGGGTCATCGCCTGGCCCATGGGGCCGAGCCCGATCACGGTGACAGTGCTGTTCTGCCTGGTGGGGTTGTGCTGTTGTTCGTTCACGTCTCCATGCTCGGAGAGCGCCACTACTCTTGGAAGTACCCACTATTTTCTTCGGTACTTACCAATTAGTAAGGGGATGAGTGATGGCCAAGGCGCCGAGATGCGGGCCTTACATCTGCGGCATCGACGCCGCGCTCGACGTGGTGAGCGGCAAGTGGAAGGGACTGATCCTCTGGGAGCTCGACGCCCATGGTGTGCGCCGCTTCGCCGAACTCCGCCGCGGTCTGCCCGGAGTCAGCGAGAAGATGCTGACCCAGCACCTGCGTGAGATGGAGGCGGACGGACTGGTGCACCGGGAGGTCTACGCCGAGGTGCCGCCACGGGTGGAGTATTCCCTGACCGAGCACGGGCACACGCTCAACAAGGCGCTCGAACCGCTCGGCGTCTGGGGAAGCGACCGGATACTCCGCGAAGGCGCCGAGAAGGTCGACGTGGCCGAGACCTCACACGGCTAGGCATTCCCCGGCCGCCGGCCCCGCGTGCGCGCGCCCCGCCCGAGGGATGGCGAGGGACGACGGCGGGTGGGCCCCCGTCGCTCCCAGGGCCCACGTGGTCTCTCCGACTCTGCCCGGTGTTCACCCCCGACGCAGCGCGGAGCGGCCCGCGAAGCGCGCCGCGTCGCCCAACTCCTCTTCGATGCGGATGAGTTGGTTGTACTTCGCGGTGCGGTCGGAGCGGGAGAGCGAGCCGGTCTTGATCTGGCCGCAGCCGGTGGCCACCGCCAGATCCGCGATGGTGGTGTCCTCCGTCTCGCCCGAGCGGTGCGACATGACAGCCGTCCAGCCCGCCTCGTGGGCCGTGGCCACCGCGGACAGCGCCTCGGTCAGGGTCCCGATCTGGTTGACCTTGACCAGGACCGAGTTGCCGACGCCGGTGCGGATGCCCTCGCGCAGCAGTGTCTCGTTGGTGCAGAACACGTCGTCGCCGGTGAGCTGACAGCGGTCGCCGACGCGGGCGGTCAGCTCGCGCCAGCCGTCCAGGTCGTCCTCCGCCATCGGGTCCTCCATGGAGAGGATCGGGTAGGCGTCGATGAGCTTGGCCAGGTAGTCGGCGTGCTCGGAGGGGGTGCGGCGCACACCCTCGCCCGCGTAGTCGTACACCCCGTCGCGGAAGAACTCCGAGGAGGCCGGGTCCATGACCAGGCCGATGTCCGTGCCGGGCCGGTATCCGGTGCGCTCGACGGCGGCCATCACGAAGTCGAGGGCCTCCTCGGCGGTACGCAGCGCGGGCGCGAAGCCGCCCTCGTCGCCGACGCCCGTGGAGTGCCCGGCGGCCAGCAGATCGCGGCGCAGGGTGTGGAAGACCTCGCTGCCCATGCGGACGGCTTCGGCGAAGGTGTCGGCGCCCACGGGCGCGATCATGAACTCCTGGAAGTCCAGCGGATTGTCGGCGTGGGCACCGCCGTTGACGATGTTCATCATCGGCAGCGGCAGGAGATGAGCGTCGGCGCCGCCGAGGTAGCGGTAGAGGGGTTGGCGGTGCGCCGCCGCGGCGGCCTTGGCGGCGGCGAGGGAGACGCCGAGGATCGCGTTGGCGCCGAGCCGGGACTTCGTGGCGGTGCCGTCGAGGGCGACGAGCGCGGCGTCGAGACCCGCCTGGTCCGCCGCGTCCCGGCCGCGCACGGACGCCGCGATCTCCCCGTTGACATGGGCCACCGCGCGGTCCACGCCCTTGCCGTGCCAGCGCGCGGAGTCTCCGTCGCGCAGCTCCACGGCCTCCCGGGCGCCGGTGGAGGCGCCGGAGGGGACCGCCGCGCGCCCCAGGGAACCGTCCGCCAGGACGACGTCGACCTCGACCGTGGGGTTGCCCCGGCTGTCGATGATCCGGCGCGCGGTGACGGTCTCGATGGTTGCGGCGACGGTTCCGGCTGTCTGTGCGGACATGGGAGTCCCTTCCCGTGGTCGTGTGCCGTGGCCCCGGCTGCGACAACGCTGGCGCTGAGCCCGACAACGCCAAACAATACAGCAATGCTGTTCAGTTATGCTGCGCAGTATGGCTGTGCAGTATTGCTGTACAGTCCGGGTGTGCGGCATTGCTGACCAGCGAGATAAAGTGCCCTATGCCCACCCCGGAAGCCGCCGCCATCGCCGCCGAACTGCGTACCGCGATGGGAAAGCTCACCCGGCGCGTCAAACACGAGGACCAGATCCCGCTGGGTCAGGTCGCCGTGCTCGGCGCACTCGACCGCAACGGCGCCATGACCACCAGCGACCTCGCGGCCGATCAGCGCGTACGCCCCCAGTCCATGGCCCGGTCGGTCGGGCTGCTCATGGAACAGCACCTGATCACACGCCGGGCGCATCCCACGGACGGCCGCAAGTCGCTGGTCGAGCTGTCGGACGCGGGCCGCGCGGCGCTCGAAGCGGAGCGCGGCCGCAGGGCCGGCTGGCTCGCCCAGGCCATCGAGGCGGAACTCACGGAGGAGGAGCGGGAGCTGCTGGCACGGAGCGCCGTCCTGCTGGAGCGGCTCGCGACACGGTAGTGCCGCGGCGCGGGGTATGTGCCTCGTCGCGACGCTCCGGTTCGCGTGGGGCGTCGTCGGACATCGCAGGAACGAGCGAAGGTGTCAGTCGGAGTCCGGCTTCACCAAGGTGTACATGACGGAACGCTCGTGCTTGTGGCGCCTGATACGTCCCTTGGCGACCAGGGATTCGAGGGTGTTCCGCACCACCTGAGGTGTGGGGTTGCGATCCGGATGTTTCTCGAGCAGTTCGTCCCGCAGCTCACTGGCCAGACGCGGCTCGTCGTACTGGCTGAGCAGGTCCGCCAGCAGGTCCCCGAGCAGAGGCTGACGCGACTTTCCCTTGGCGCGGGCCTTCGCGGTCTTGCCGGACGCAGCGCTCCTGACCGCTGCCGTGCGGCGCGCAGCGGCTTTGGCCGGGGCCTGCTCCGCCTCCGCGACGACGGGCTCGTCCTGCGACTGCTCGGGCAGACGGGAGGCGTCCGCGAAGTTCTCGTACCGCTCGGCGAGGCTGAGGATGTCTGCCAGGAGAGCCTCCTCCTGCTTCAACACCGTGATCCTCTCCGCCAGCTCCTGCTGTCGCCGACGGTTCTCCTCCAGGTCTGCCGCGGCTTGTGCGGCGTACCGCGCTCGGAGCGTGGCGGCTGATTGGCTGGTCACAATCGTTCACTTCCTCGATATGAATGCCGTTGCGCAGGGGACCCACGCCGAGGTGCCGTGCGGGCACGTGTCAACGCGGGTGGTCGGTGCTTGCGCGAGTTTCTCTCCGGGTGTGCTGCCCGGCAAGTGTGTGGTTGAACGCGGGTCATGGCAACCCGGCATCCCGTCAGGCCATACCTTTACACACACGTATGCCGGGGCAGGGTCCGCGCCGAATACGTGTGACGGGTTCCCCTCGTCAGGCCGCTTGGAATCGATCACCTGGGCTGGCGCGGTGACTGATGAGCAGGAGCGGGTGCAGCCGTCGGGAGTGTGGGCCACGGCGGTGGGGGTGGCCAGGGTGCGGGCGCTGGAGACCCAGCGGGAGAACGCGCTGTTCCGGGACCCACTGGCACGGGCCTTCGCCGCCGCCGGTGGCCTGTGGCCCTCCTCGGCGCCGCTGCCCGACGACGAGGGCGCGCGACGCCGCCGGCTGGCCGTGTCGTTCTCCATCGTCATCCGGACGAGGTTCCTCGACGACCTGTTGGAGCAGGCCGCTGCGTCCGGGGTCCGTCAGGTCGTGCTGCTCGGCGCCGGCATGGACAGCCGGGCCTTCCGGATGGACTGGCCCGAGGGCACCCGGCTGTTCGAGGTCGACACCGCCGCGCCACTGGAGTTCAAGGCTTCGGTGCTGCGCCAGGAGCGGGCCGTCGCACGCTGCGAGCGGATCACCGTAGCGGTGGATCTGCATGAGGACTGGCCAGGCGCGCTGGCCGCCGTCGGGCACGACCCGATCGTGCCGACCGCGTGGATCGCGGAAGGACTACTGATCTATCTGTCCGAGGAAGCGGTGGATCTACTGCTGGCCCGGATCAGCGCACAGTCGGCGGCAGGCAGTCGGCTGGGGCTGACCTTGGGCTCGCGCGGCGTGATCGAGCGGTTCGGCGCGGACGCCGCGCGGGGTTCGGCGGCGTCCCTGTGGGTCTCGGAGATGCCCGACGACCCGGCGGGCTGGCTGGCCGGGCACGGCTGGGAGGCCGACAGCCACACCCTGCGCGAGCGCGCTGCCGCCTACGGCCGCCCGATCAGCACCCCGCCGCAGCGCCAGGAGCGGCCCGGCGGACTGGTCTCGGCGGTCCGCCGGTAGCCGGTAGAGGCGCCGTCTCCGGGTTCCCTGGGTGATCGCCCCTCCGTCCGGCAGGGCCTGCCCGCCGCCGTCGAGGAGCGGCTCGCCGCACATGCTGTCCGGGCCGGGATGGCCGTCCACCATGTGGTCGCCGCGGCGTACGAACACACGCTGACGGCAGACTGGGGCGGCGGTCCGCACCCCCTGGTGAGCCTGATCGAGGCCGGTTCACCGATACTTCAGCAGGCGCGGTATGCGACGGAGCTTCTGTCGCCCCGCGACAGGACATCCTTGAGGAAGGCTGAACACGGTGACGACCGCCGCATATCAGGGTGAGCCCGGATCCAACTCGGCGACCGCCGTGCGTGCTCTCTTCCCCGAGGGCCGTGAACTGCCGTGCACCGGCTTCGAACAGGCCCTGGACGCGGTGACGCTGGGCACCGCCGACGTCGCCGTGATCCCGGTGGACAACTCCGCGGCCGGACGCGTCGCGGACGTGCACCATCTGCTGCCGGAGACGGGCCTGTTCATCGTCGCCGAGCACTTCCTCGCCATCCGCTTCGACCTGATGGGCGTGCCCGGCGCGACTCTGGACCAGGTGGAGTGCGTCCGCAGTCATGTGCACGCCCTGGGGCAGTGCCGCAAGGTGCTGCGGGAGGGCGGCTGGCGCACCCTCGTCAGCGACGACACCGCCGGCGCCGCCCGTGAGGTGGCCGAGCTGGGCGACCCGCGGCACGCGGCCCTCGCCCCGCCCGCCGCGGCCGACCTGTACGGCCTTGAGGTGCTGCGCCCCGAGGTCGAGGACGACCCGGACAACACCACCCGCTTCGTCGTCCTGTCCCGGGACGCCGCGCAGGCCCCGCACACCGGGGCGCCGACGATGACGAGTCTGTTCTTCTGCGTGCGCAACATCCCCAGCGCCCTGTACAAGGCGCTCGGCGGGTTCGCCGGCAGCGGTGTGAACCTCACCAAGATCGAGAGCTACCAGATGGGCGCGGGCCTCAGCCCCAGCCGCTTCTACGTCGAGATCGAGGGCCACCCCGACGACGAGCGCGTCGCCCTCGCCCTGGACGAACTGCGCTTCTTCTCCTCCGAGGTGCGCATCCTGGGCGTCTACCCCGCACACCCGCACCGCGCGAGGAGCTGACCAGCAGGAGCTGACCGGGGAGCACTCGCCCCGCAGGCGCAGGCCGTCGGTGCCGCGCAGGGAGCCCAGGACGTCCACCACTTCCCCGTCACGGCCGCCGGGGGCCAGTACCGGGAGTCCGTCGGCCCTGCCCCTGACGTCTGCCGAGGACTTCGCACGACCGATCTGTCCGCACACGTCCTGTTCGGCGCCGCCTACGGCCGGGGCGCGGCTACGGCGAACTCGCCCGCCTGGGCGCCGAGTTCGACCGGGCCGGAGACCTCATCGCCGGGATCACCCCGGACGCCGACATCGCGATGCTGTACTCGGCACAGCCCGCTCCGGCTCCCGGCCGGCGCGGTGGCCACCCGCGTGGCCAGCGCGCACCCCGGGCTTCGGCCGGCCGGGCCTGCCGGACTCGATCACCGTCGCCACCGGCACCGCCCCCCGACCACTGTGCCGAGGAACAACACCACGCGCGATGTCGACCCCGGGGGTCGCGTCATGGCGTGGCAGCGCCGCCCCGGCCGCGGCTCTGGAGGAACTGTTGTTGGCCGCCCAGGAACCCGTCCGCGAAGAGCGAGCGGGGGGCGATGAGCGCGGTGAGCGTGGTCCTGAGGTCCGACTGCTCGATGGACCGCTTGACCAGTGAATGGGCCGCGTCCGGGTAACGCTCGACCGTCAGCGCGCCGCCCGCGTCCAGCACCTCGCGGTAGACGCGCTCCGTGTCGGCGGTGTCCACGTTGAGGTCGTGGCCCGCCAGGATCAGCAGCACCGGTATGCCACGCAGGGCGCGGAGGTCCTGGGTGGCGTCCGCGGTGTAGTTCTTGGCGATGAAGCTCCAGCGGTCGGCGGTCATGCCGTCCGCGTCGCCGTCCATCGCCCTCATGTACTCCCCGAAGGTCGCGTGCTGGTGCAACAGCCGTCGGACGGAGTCGCTCTCGGCGATCTCGGCCGTCGTGCGGGCCGCCGACGCGCCGTCGGCGCGCAGCTCGGCGAGGAGGTGGTAGCGGCCCTGCCGGAGCCAGTTGATCGCGGGCGAGACGGCGATGACGAAGCTCACGCGCGTCTTGGCGGCGATCTTCGGCAGGACCCAGCCGGCCTGGCTGGCGCCCCAGAGACCGATCCGGTCGGCGTCGATGTCCGGGCGGGCGCGCGCCCAGGCGATGGCGGCGGCCGCCTCGTCGGCACGGTCGTCCATGGACTGGTCGAGCCAGTTTCCGGCCGCGCCCGCGACGCCGGGCTTGTCCCAGGACAGGGAGGCGTACCCGGCCTTGGCGTTCGCCTCCCACAGGGGCTTGTACCCGTCGTCGTGGGTGGCGCTCACAGGGCCGTCGCCATGGACGTAGACGATCAGGCCGTGGTGCTTACGGCCGTCCTTGGGAGTGGCCAGTACGCCGTTGAGGGAGTGGCCGCCATGGCGGATCGAGACCCGCTGCTCGTCCATGTCGTCGGAGTTCTGCCACAGCACCACACCGACGAGACCGGCGGCCACGATCAGGACCGTGACGAGGGACCACACGGCGACGCGGAGCCCGCGCCGTCGGGGATGGACCTTGGGACACATGAGATCTGACCGCCTCTGATCGCGTTGACGATCCATCAAAACTATCACTGCGCAAACGATCGTCGATGAGATGATAGTTTTGAACGGAGGATGCAACACGAAGAGGGGGACCGGCATGGGACTGGAAGCGACGGGCACCGGCACAGGACCGGTGACGCTACGGCGGGGCGTTCCGGCCGGAGCCGAGCGGCGGGCGGCCGAGTTGTACTGGGACGCCTTCGGGCGCAAACTCGGCCCCGCCCTGAACCCGCCGGACAAGGCGGTGCCGTTCCTCGCCGCCCACCTGAACACCGATCGCGCGGTGTGCGCGCTCCTCGACGGGCGGCTCGTCGGACTCGCCGGCTACCAGCTCGACGGCCGGGCCCTCACCGGGGGATCGGCCTCCGCCGTGCTGCGCGCGTACGGACACCTGCGGGGACTGCACCGGCTCCTGATCCTCGCCCTGTTCGAACGCCGACCGGCACCGGGGCAGCTCGTCATGGACGGCATCGCCGTGGACCCGCGCCTGCGCGGCCGAGGCGTGGGGAGCCTGCTCATCGAGGAAGTGGCCGCCGTCGCGGCGGAGCGGGACTGCCGGGAGATCAGACTCGACGTGATCGACGTCAACCCGCGCGCCAGAGCCCTCTACGAGCGACGCGGCTTCAAGGCTGTACGGACCGAGCACACGCCCTGGCTGCGCGGGCTGCTGGGATTCGGAGCGGTGACCACCATGCACCGCCCCGTCGAGGCCAACGGGCCGGGAGGAACGCGCACATCATGACCGACCACATCGAGATCCCCACCCGTATGCTCGTCCACGCACTGGTCCGCGAGGACGGCACCGTCGGCGCGGACGAGCTGTACACGGTCGCCAACTCCCTGGGCATGAGCGACCAGCAGGTGCGACTGTGCCTCAAACGGCTCGTGGCCGAGGGCCGGTTCACCCATGAGGGCCGCGGCCGCAAGGCCGAGCTGCGCGCGAGCGCGGACACCGTGCGGGCCCTCGCCCCCAACGCGGACTTCCTCCGGCACGCCTTCCAGCAGGATGCCGGGCTCGCACCCTGGGACGGCGTCTGGCACCTGGCCGCCTTCGCGGTGCCCGAATCGGCGCGCACGGCCCGGGACTCCTTGCGGGAGACCCTCGTCCACCTCGGCGGTGCCCCGCTCCAGGGCGGACTGTACGTCTGCGCCAACGCCTGGGAACCGTACGTCGAAGAAGCGGCCCACCGCCTCGGCGCCCAGGACGCGCTCACTCTCCTCACCACGACGGATCTGCGCAGGGGCGGCGTCCAGAAGCCCGCCGAACTCGCTCGCGGCCTGTGGCCCCTGCCGGAGATCGCCGACCGGTACCACCGCCTCGGCCGCCTCACCCGGCCGCGCCTCGAGCGGCTCACCGGCCCCGACGTACTCTCCCCGTCCGCGCTCCTCACCGTCGCGGTCGAGCTGGCCGCCGAGCTCACCCGCGCCATGGAGCCCGACCCCTTGCTGCCGCCCGAGCTCCTGCCCCAGCCCTGGCCCGGCACTCAGGCCCGGGAGCTCATCGCCCAGTGCTGGGCGGCCCTGCGCGAACGAGAGAGCGGCGAAACCCGCCCGGTCCTGTTCCGCCGTTACGCCGACATCACCCGAGAAGTGGCGGACCGGGCCGTGCGCTGAACGCGCTCGCGAAGCGCTTCGACGTCTCAAACATGGGACCAATCTTGGGAGTGGCCCTTGTGTACGCCTGGGCGCTCACTTAACCTCGCAGCAATATCGATGCGCTTCGACAGTGAGTCCTGTCGCAGTGAATGGATGTCTGATGCGAAAGCTCAGCCAGTTCCGGTCCACGACACGGCAGCCGACGGCCTACCGCCGGGTGTCCAGGTGCGCCATGAAGGGTTGACGCAATGACGCCGAACGCCGCCTCCCCGGGCCGAGCCGGACTCGACCCGTACGACTCCCGGCACATCGTCTTCGGCACAGTCATCACCGGTGACCCGCGCGTGTGCGGCAGGGTCCACCTCGCCACCAACGGACGCGACGGAGAGCCCGTCTGACGCCTGCCCCTCAGGGGACGACCCGAGGGTTGACAAGCCCGGCCCATCGAATAGTCATGTACCTGACATGACTCGAAAGGAGCCCACGTGCCCAGACGATCAGGCAGACGACTGCTCCGCCTCCTCGCGGCCGTCGTGCTGACGGCCACCGCGTCCTTCACCGCCGCGGTCCACTCCACCGCCTCGGCCGCGCCCGGCAGCCCGGCGCTCACTCCACCGCTGGGCTGGAACAGCTGGAACAGCTTCGGATGCGGGATCACCGAGGCGCAGGTCCGTCAGGCCGCCGACGCGATGGTGTCGTCGGGCATGCGGGAGGCCGGCTACCGGTACGTGGTGGTCGACGACTGCTGGTTCGACCCGCAACGCGATCCGGCGGGCAACCTGCGGTCCAACCCGACCAAGTTCCCGAGCGGGATGAAGGCCCTCGGGGACTACATCCACGGCAAGGGCCTGAAGTTCGGCATCTACCAGGTACCGGGCGAACGCACCTGCGCGCAGACCACCGGCGCCTATCCCGGGTCGACGGGCAGCAGGGGGCACGAGGCCCAGGACGCCGCCACGTTCGCCTCGTGGGGCGTCGACTACCTCAAGTACGACTGGTGCTCCTCCAGCGGTACCCGCGACGAGCAGATCGCGCGCTTCACGCTGATGCGCGACGCCCTGCGCGCCACCGGGCGGCCGATCGTCTACAGCATCAACCCCAACAGCTTCCACGAGATCACCGGCGCCACGTACAACTGGGGCGAGGTCGCCGACCTGTGGCGGACGACCGAGGACCTGCTCGACATCTGGCAGAACGGCAACACCAACAGCTATCCGATGGGCGTCGGCAACGTCCTGGACATCACCGCGCCCCTGGCGGCGCAGTCGGGTCCGGGACACTGGAACGACCCCGACATGCTGGTCGTCGGCCGCCCCGGCCTCTCGCTGACCGAGTCCCGCTCGCACTTCGCCCTGTGGGCACTGCTGAGCGCACCGCTCATGGCCGGCAACGACATCCGCACCATGTCCGCCGACGTGAGCGCGATCCTGCGCAACCCCCGTCTGCTGGCGGTGAACCAGGACTCGCTGGGCGCGGGCGGGCGCCGGGTGCGCGACGACGGCAACACCGAGGTGTTCGCCAAGCCCCTGTCCGACGGCTCGGTCGCGGTGGGCCTGTTCAACCGGGGCGGCGGTACAGCGACGATCACCACCACGGTCGCGCAAGTCGGCCTGTCCGGCGGGCCGTTCACCCTCACGGACCTGTGGACCGGATCCACGTCGAGCACGTCCGGGCAGATCTCGGCGAGCGTCCCCGCGCACGGCGTGGCCGCGTTCCGGGTGAGCGGTGGCAGCCCGCTGGCCGCCACCACCTCGCGGCTGCGCGGCACCGCCTCCGGCCGCTGCCTGGACGTGGACAACGCCTCCACCGCGGCCGGGGCCGCCGCCCTGCTCTGGGACTGCCACACGGCCGCCAACCAGCTGTGGACCACGTGGGCCGGCGGCGAGATCCGCGTCTACGGCGACAAGTGCCTCGACGCCTACAACCAGGGCACCACCAACGGCACCCGGGTCATCACCTGGCCCTGCAACGGCCAGAACAACCAGAAGTGGACCGTCGGCTCCGACGGATCGATCCGCAACGTCCACGCCGGGCTGTGCCTCGACGCCAACGGGGCCGGCACCGCCAACGGAACCCCGCTGGTCCTGTGGAGCTGCAACAGCCAGGCCGGCCAGAAGTGGACTCGCACATGAGGCCCGTAGCGCACGGGCCGGCGGCTCAGCCACCGGCCGGCATTCCCCGGAGGCCACGATGACGACGATTCGGCCGTTACCGGCCACCCGCACCAGCCTCACCCGGGCAGTCGCCTGGATGGTGGGCCTCCTGCTGGCGTTCGCCGTCCTTCCCGCCGCCGTGCAGCCCACGGCGGCCAGGGCCGACAACCCGATCGTGCAGCACATCTACACCGCCGACCCGGCCCCGCTGGTGCACAACGGACGGGTCTACCTCTACACCGGGCACGACGAGGACGGTTCCACCTACTTCACCATGAAGGACTGGCGGGTGTGGTCCTCCGCCGACATGGTCAACTGGACCGACCACGGCTCACCGCTCGGTCTGAACACCTTCAGCTGGGCGTCCGCCGACGCGTGGGCGGGGCAGGCCGTGCAGCGCAACGGCCGGTTCTACTGGTATGTGCCGGTGAAGAACCGGGCCACCGGCCGGATGGCCATCGGCGTGGCGGTGTCCGACAGCCCGACCGGTCCCTTCCGGGACGCCCTCGGGCGCCCCCTGGTGGAGAACGGTGAGATCGATCCGACCGTCTTCGTCGACGACGACGGCCAGGCCTATCTGTACTGGGGCAACCCGAACCTGTCGTACGTCAGGCTGAACGCCGACATGACCTCCTACTCGGGAGGCGTCACCCGGATCCCGCTCACCACCGCGGGGTTCGGCACCCGCACCGGCGACCCCAACCGCCCCACCCTGTACGAAGAGGGGCCGTGGGTGTACAAGCGGAACGGCCTGTACTACATGGTGTTCGCGGCCAAGTGCTGCTCGGAGTTCATCGCCTACTCGACGGCGCCCGGCCCGACCGGGCCGTGGACCTACCGCGGGACGGTCATGCCCACCCAGGGCAGCAGTTTCACCAACCACCCCGGGATCGTGGACTTCAAGGGCAGCTCGTACTTCTTCTACCACAACGGCGCGTTGCCGGGCGGCGGCGGCTTCACCCGCTCGGTCGCGGTGGAGAGGTTCTCCTACAACGCCGACGGCACGATCCCGACGATCACCATGACGAACGCGGGTGCCCCGCAGGCCGGCCCGCTCAATCCGTACGTACGCCAGGAGGCCGAGACGATCGCCTGGGGTTCCGGGATCGAGACCGAACCGTCCAGCGAAGGCGGCATGAACGTCGGCTGGATCGACAACGGCGACCACATCAAGGTGAAGGGCGCAGCCTTCGGGTCCGGCGCGGCCTCCTTCACCGCGCGCGTGGCCTCGGCCGCCACCGGCGGCGGCACCGTCGAACTGCGCCTGGGCGGTCCGAACGGCACGGTCGCGGGCCGGTGCGCTGTGCCGAACACCGGCGGCTGGCAGACCTGGACGACGGTGACCTGCCCGGTCAGCGGCGCGACGGGAACCCAGGACCTGTACCTGCGGTTCACCGGCGGCAGCGGCTACCTGCTCAACATGAACTGGTGGCAGTTCACCCCGGCGGCCACCGTCACCCCACCCGGGTAGTCCGGCGCAGAGGCACGTCCTCGCGATCCTGGTTGCCCGGGGAGGCGGGCAACCAGGTCACCGTTGTACCGCGTGGGGATCGTGAGCCCGTCGGGGTTGCCCGTGGCGTCGAACAGCACCGGCTCGTCGTAGGTGACCATCTCGATCTGCCGGGGCAGCCCGCGGGAGAACCGTCTCGCTCCAGGTCATCGGGATGCGGACGCTGTGGAAGCCCTCCGCCCGGACGGCTTTGCACAGCTCTCTGGTGGCCTTGGGATGGCCCCAGGACGTCTCGTCCGCAATCGCGTCCAGGGTGTTGCCCAGGTTCCGGCTGGGCTGCATCGCCGCGACGGCGTCCATGGCGCGGGCCGGAACCCTGACCGTGGAGCCTGCCTGCTGTGCCGTGCCGCCGGGCGCGGCGAGCGCGTGCTGCCGGACAGTTCCAGGATGACGAGCAGCGCCACCAGCAGGCCGGCCAGGCTTCCGGTACCCCGTCTGCGGTGGTGTGCGGGTTGCCGTACGTCCTTCACGTGTCGTTTCCTTCGGTCGAGCGGGAGGGGGCTGGTTCAGCCGTCGAGGGGCTCGTAGTCGAACCAGTCGAAGTGGACGGTGCCTGCCGCGGCGTACATGCCGATGACCCGGCCGGTGAAGCCACCGGCGACCTCGGTCGACAGGTAACGGCCGTCGAGGGCCGCGAGCTCGGTGAACGTACCGTCGGGCTGCTCGACGCCGAGGGAGACGACGTCGGGTCCCGTGCACGGTCCGTGCGGAGACGGCGGTTCCGTCATCGTGACGGCGAGGACCACCGGCCCGGCGGGCACGGAATGTTCGGCCACGACGGTGCGCAGGGAACCGACACGCGCGACCACCCGCACCCGGGCGCCGGACACCTCGATCGCGTAGTGGTGCCGCTCGTCGAGCCGCACGGCCAGGCCGCCGCTGCCCTCCGCGGCGTCGACCAGAGTGCGCGCCCGGCACGACAGGTGCTGCTGGCGCCGACCGGTGAACACCACCTCGGGTTCGTCCAGGGAGCCGCCCCGTGCGCGGAGCGTCAGCCATCCGGGGCGCTCCTTGGTGGTGCAGTGTTCGGCGGGCCGGTCACGCAGGGAGATCCAGGACGGGCGCAGTTCGGCGTGCTCGAAGTCGTCCCGGTGTTCCTCGGCAGGGCCGGGGGAGAGCGGCCACGGGAGTTCGGGCAGGTCCAGGGTGACCTCGCCGACGACCGGCCAGTCGTCCACCCAGGTCACGGGGGCCAGGAAGGTCTCCCGGCCGAGCACGTGCCAGCCCGGGGTGCCGCCGCCCGGCCGGACGCCGAGCAGCACCATCCACCAGGAGCCGTCGGGGCCCTGGACCAGGTCGGCGTGCCCGGTGTTCTGGACGGGGTGGTCGGTGCCGCGATGGGTGAGGACCGGGTTGGCCGGGCACGGCTCGAACGGGCCGGCGGGTGTACGGCCGCGGGCGATCGACACGCCGTGGCCGCGCTCGGTGCCGCCCTCGGCGATGAGCAGATACCAGTAGTCGCCGATCCGGTACAGGTGGGGAGCCTCCGGGGCCTTGGCGCCGGGCCCGCCGGACCAGAGCCGGTGCGGTGTGTCGTACGTCTGCCCGGTGGCCGGGTCGAGACGGACCTGCGAGACCCCGGCGACCGTGCACCAGCAGGTGCCGTCCTCGTCCCAGACCAGGTCGGGATCGATGCCGGGTACGCCCGGCGCCGGTATGGGGTCCGACCACGCTCCGGCGGGGTCGGTGGCCGTGACGATCAGGTTGCCGCCGCCCTCGGTGCAGTTGGTGACGATCAGCCAGAAGCGGCCGTCGTGGTGGCGCAGGGTGGGGGCGTAGATCCCGCCCGAGGACCACGCCTCCGTCAGAGGCAGCTGCTCCGGCCGGTCCAGAGCGTTGCCGATCTGGGTCCAGTGCACCAGGTCACGGCTGTGGAAGAGGGGCACCCCGGGGAAGTACTCGAAGCTGGAACAGGCCAGGTAGTAGTCGTCGCCGACGCGGCAGACGCTGGGGTCGGGGTGGAAGCCGGAGATCACGGGGTTCACGGGGTTGGTGACGCGTCCGTCCGGTTGGCGCAGAGGGGGCACCCGAGAAGTCCTCTCGTCGGTTCGTGATACGGGCGTGGATGGTTCAGGGAGCGTCGGGAGCCCTGGGGGTGATGCGGAGCAGGACGGCGGACGGTGCGGTGGGCAGGGTCAGGCTCAGCTCGGCGGTGTCGGGTGTCCAGGCGGACTCGGCCCGGCCGGCCGAGGGGTAGAGCAGGTCGACACCGGCGGCGGTGTCCCGCAGGTGGGGCAGGTGAAGCGTCGCCGTGGCGTCGGCTCCGGGGCGGCGCCAGACGGTGAGGTACGTGGTGGCCGGGGACCGCAGGGCCAGGGCGATCCAGGTGTCGTCCCAGGCGGGAAGGCCCAGTGGCCAGGACGGCACGGCTTGCGGCAGGTCGGCGCGGATGGCCTTGTACGCGGCTACCGCCTCGTGGACCAGGGCGCGGGCTTCAGGCTCGAGTTCGGGAATGCGGCCGGAGAGATGGATCCGGCCGAGGAGCGCGTTGGCCATGGTGAAGGCCACCTCGTCGAGGGAGTCCTCCGGCTGCGGGTATGCCCAGACGGCGCCCTGTTCGGGGGTGGCGGCGGTGGGCGCGGAGGCCGCGATGGGCGCGTAGAGGTGGAGGTTCTGCTGGTCGCTGGTGGACTGCAGCTGCGTCCGGGACAGCAGCGCGTGGTCCCAGCGCATGCCGCCGGAGGAGCAGTTCTCCAGGACCAGGTGCGGGTACCGGTCGAGGATGCCGTCGAGCCAGTCGAGGTGCGCCCGGTTGTGGCCGAGCAGACCGGCGGCCGGGGTCTCGCCGGGGTGGTCGCTCGTGCCGGAGCCGGGGTCGATGTTGTGGTCGAGTTTGAGGTAGCCGACGCCCCAGTCGCCGACCAGGCGGTCCACGACCTGGTCCAGGTGGGCACGGGCGGCCGGGTGGCGCAGGTCCAGGTGGTGCCGGCCGGTCTCTGTGACGCGGACGCCGTCGCGGCGGAAGAACGCCTCGTCGGGCAGCGACTCGGCCATGGGACTGCGGACGCCGATCACCTCCGGCTCCAGCCACAGACCGGGAACCATGCCGCGCTCCCGGATGCGGTCCAGTACCTCGTGGATCCCCTTCTCCCCGGGGAAGCGTGAGGCGGCCGGTTCCCAGGCGCCGACGGTGGTCCACCAGCCGCCGTTGTCGCCGTCGTACCAGCCGGCGTCGATCACGAAGTACTCCGCGCCCGCGTCGGCCGCCGCGTCGATGTGCGGCAGCAGCTTCTCGGTCGTGGGGTCGCCCATCAGGCAGTTCATGTAGTCGTTGAAGATGACGGGCAGGCGCTGGTGGTCGGCGTGCGGGCGGCGCTGGGCGCGGCGGTAGCGGGTCAGCGCGGCGAACGCGGCGTCCGGACCGCCGTCTGCGCTGAACGACAACGCGGCGGGTACGGTGCGGAATTCGGTGCCTGGTTTGAGCGAGTGCCGCCAGCCGTGGTGGGTGTCGGTGGGGCCGAACAGCGCCGCGTAGGCCGCCTTGTCGCGCTCGCCGGACTCCCAGTGCCAGCCCCCGCCGTTGTGCTCGACCTGCCACACCCATGTGCGGCCCGTACGCCGGTCCGTCAGGCCGCCCATGGGGAGGTGTCCGCAGCTGGACCAGGTGCCCTGTCCGTTCAGGGCGAAGCCGGACTTGCCGTGCCCGTTGCTCACGCGTCCGCTGTGGACCGGCGTGGTCAGGCGCATCGGCTGTCGGCGCCAACGGCATTCGGAGAGCCAGTCGTTCTCCGCCCACAGCAGGTCCGCGGCGTCGATGGCCACCGGGTCCTGCGGGGTGAGACCGCCCACCGCGAGCGAGCTGACCGACTCCAGGTGCAGCGCGGTCCGCCCTTCGTGGCGCAGGGTCACCTCGCCGCGGAGCACCGGGATGCCGTCCGCCGATCGGTAGGTCACCTCCGCGAGCAGCCCGGTCTCCGGATCGTGGAGGTGCACGGTCAGTGTGTGCCAGTCGCCGTCGCGCGTCGCGTGGTGGGCACGGTGGCGCAGCCTCCCGCCGATTTCGGTGCCGACGAGGCGGTTGCCCGACCAGTCGCGGCCGTGACCCGCGGCCCTCACTTCCACCAGGGGTGAGGGGGGCGAGGCGCGCCGCTCGGGAGGCGCCTCGCCGGGGAGGCCGATACGGGTGAGGTGGGCGGTGCCGTCTTCGCCGACGCCTATCTCGACCTGAAGGGCCTGGTGACCCCATCGGAGGGTCTGCGGTGCGCTGGTCATGGCTGGCCTTTCTGGCGGGGGAGAGGGGGACGGTGCCGTGTGCTCTGTGCCATGTGCTCCGGCCTCTGGACTCAGGCGATACGGAGTACGGCGCAGCCGCCGCCGGGCAGTTCGGACACCGTGCCGCCCGTGAGCAGGTCATGGGCGGGCTCGGGCAGGGGCACGGGTTCGGGGCGGTGGCTGATCAGGAAGCGCCAGCGGCGTCCGTCCGGAGCGTGTCGGGTGACGGCCTCGACCTGCGGGGGCAGGCCCGGAAGTCCGGGGCCCACGCCGGCCTCGTCGAGCAGTCGGGCGACCAGGGCGCCGTAGCCGGCGTCGGTGAGGTGCGTTGAGAGGTACCACCCCTGCCCGGTGCCGAAGTGGTGACGGGTCAGCGCCGGGCTGCCGTTGAGGATCCCGTGGGTGTAGGCGGCGAGCGTCTCGGCGCCCTCGGTGCGCAGGGACTCGCTCCAGGCGGTGCCCTGGGTGCCGTCCGACAGGGTGATCCGCTCGCCGCGCCGTAGCGGCCGGTACTCCTCGACGCGGATGCCCAGCGCCTCGCGCAGAGGAGCGGCCGGGTAGCCGCCGAGGCGGGCGTGGAGACGCTCGTCGACATAGCCGCTCGCGTGCTGGACGACGAGCGTCCCGCCGCCGGCGACGTACCGGCGCAGATTCTCGGCGGCCCGGTCGGAGAGGAGGAACAGGGCCGGTGCGACGACGAGGCGGTAGTGGCCCACCTCGTGTGCGGGGTGGGCGAAGTCGACCGTGACGCCGGCGTCCCACAGCGCGCGGTGCGCCCGGCCGAGTGTCGTGTGGTAGTCGAGTTCCGCGGAGGGCAGGCCGTCCACGTCGAGTGCCCACCACGCGTCCGGGTCGTGCAGGACGGCCACCTGCGCGGACACCGTCGATCCCGCCAGCTCGCCGAGGCGGGCGACCGCCTCCCCGGTCTGTGTGACCTCGCGGAAGATCCGGCTGTCGGGTCCCGCGTGCGGAACCATCGCCGAGTGCCAGGTCTCGGCGCCGGCCCGGGACTGGCGCCACTGGAAGAAGAGGGCGCCCTCCGAGCCGCGGGCGATGTGGCCGAGGGTGTGGCGCAGGATGTCACCGGGGTCCTTGGCGAGGACCCGGTCGCCGTCGTAGACGGTGCTCGTGCCCTGCTCCATCAGCAGCCAGGGACGGCCGCCGCCCAGGGAGCGGGCGCGGTCCGCGTGGAAGGCGACGTCGGCGGCGGCGGACAGGCCGGGCGCACCGGGGTACTGGTCGATGGTGACCACGTCGAGTTCCCGGGCCAGCGCCCACACGTCGATGTTCTGGTACGAGGGCAGCATCAGGTTGGTCGTCACCGGCCGGTCGCTGTGCGCGCGGATCGCGTCCCGCTGCTCGCGGTAGGCGGCGGTGACCTCGTCGGCCCAGAAGCGGCGGAAGTCCAGTTCCTGGCCGGGGTTCTTGTGCCAGTTCGTCGCACGCGGCGGCAGCACCTGTTCCCAGGAGGTGTAGCGCTGACTCCAGAAGGCCGTTCCCCACGCCTCGTTGAGGATGTCGAGCGAGCCGTGGCGGGCGCGCAGCCACACCCGGAAGGAGGCCGCCGTGTGGTCGCAGTAGCACAGGGTGGCGTACTCGTTGTGCACGTGCCACAGCGCGAGGGCGGGATGGTCGCCGTAGCGTTCGGCGAGCGCCCCGGCGATCCGGCGCGCCGAGTCGCGGTACGCGGGTGCGGTGAGGCAGTACGTGTCCCGGCTGCCGTGGACGAGCCGCGTGCCGTCGGGCCGGACCGTCAGCGCGTCCGGATGGGCCAGGGTGAACCAGGGCGGCGGGGACGCGGTGGGGGTGGCCAGGTCGACGGCCACGCCGTTCGCGTGCAGGCGCTCCAGATGGGCATCCAGCCACGCGAAGTCGTAGTGGCCCTCCTCCGGCTCCAGCAGCGCCCAGGAGAAGACGCCGACGGTGGCCAGATTGACCCTGGCCCTGCGCATCAGCTCGTCGTCCTCCTTCCATACCGGCTCGTCCCACTGCTCGGGGTTGTAGTCCCCGCCGAAGGCCAGGCCGCCCAGGCGGTCAGTGATGCTGCGAGTCGTCATGGCGGTTCCTCGGTACGGGGGAATCGGGCAGCTCGCCCGGCCGTGGGGGCGGGCGTGTCGCTCGGCCAGCCGCTACGCGGCCTCGCTGCGGCCGCTCCTGCGATCGAGGGCCGCTGCGTGTCGAAGCGCTTCACTTGCAGGTGCAAGACAAGAAACAAGCGTCATGCGAAACAAGGGCCTCCATGGGGAGAAGCCCTTTGCTGCTTGCCTGTTATCAGCCTGCCAGAAAAGAAGGCCGTGTTGAAGCGCTTCGACAATGTCGCTTCAGAGCCCTGGAACGAGGTCGGCGGTGGCCTGGTCGGTCTACGGACGGACGGTGCCGCCGGTGGCCCAGTAGACCGTGTAGTTGTGGCTGTGCGCGTCGTGGAACGGGCCCACGTCGACGGTGGAGCCGGCCGGAGAACCGCTGGGGAACCCGAGCCCGGAAAGGGCTCAGGTCCCGGGCGTGCGGGTCATCCGGCGGTCAGGGTGGTCCACTTCTGGTTGGAGCCGCCGGTGCAGTCCCACAGCTGGAGTTGTGTGCCGTCGGCCGTGGAGGAGCCCGGAACGTCGAGGCAGCGGCCCGAAGCGGGGTTGCGGTAGCCGCCGTTGTAGGGCTGCCAGACCTGGTTGGCGCCGCCGTGACAGGACCAGAGCTGCACCTTGGTTCCGTTCGCGGTGCCATAGCCGGCGGCGTCGAGGCACTTGCCCATGGAGCGCAGCGTGCCGTCGGTGTAGGCGGACCACACCTGGTTGGCATCGCCGCCACAGCTCCACGTCTGGACGGCGGTCCCGTCGGCTGTGGCGGCGCCTTTGACGTCCATGCACTTGCCGGCGATGCCGGACTGTACGCGTGCGGGGGCGGGGGCGGGGGCGGGGTTCTTCAGCCATCCGGCGCTGTCCGCGGCCCGGACGCCGCGGTGGAAGGCGTCGGCCATCTTCCGGTAGCCCGAGTCGTTGGGGTGCAGGGCGTCGGCCAGGTCGGCCGTGGTCAGGCCGCTCATGTCCACGTACGCGACGTGCTTGCCCGCGGACTGTGCCTCGCTCACGATCTGGGGGATGGCCCGGTTGTAGGCGGCACGGTACTGCTCCTCCGAGCCGCTGGTGGACACGACCAGGGAGGCCACGAGGACGGTCGCGTCGGGGACGGCGGCGGTGATCTGGGTGACCAGCGACTTCAGGCGGGCGGTGGCGGTGGAGACCTGGTAGCTCTCGTTGAGGTCGTTGGTGCCGATCATCAGCGTCACGACGTTGGGCCGGTAACGGGTCAGCGAGGCGTCGGCGAGTGCGGCGATCTGGTGGATCTTGTATCCGGAGTGACCTTGGTTGTCGGGGTCGGACATCGAACCGCCCCGCAACGTGCCCACGAAGTCCAGCGGATGGCCGTCTGTCGCAAGCCTGTTCCACAACGGGCCGCGGTAGCCGTCGCCCGTACTGCTGCCCACACCCCAGGTGATCGAGTCGCCCAACGGCATGACCCGTAAGGGCGTGGTCGGGGCGGCGGAGGCGGGCGTCACACCGGTCGCCGTCACCCCGAGCGCGGCGGCGACGAGCGTGATCAGGGGGAGAAACCAGGGCTTTCTCATGCAGGCGTCCTCTTCTTCGAGTTCTTCCAGTGCTTTGGGTTCTTCGAGTGCTTCCGGTTCTTCCGGTTCTTCGGGTGAACGACGATCACCAGACCCTCGGCAGGCCGGCGATGAAGGAGGTGAGGCGGTCGGAGATGACCCGGTCGTCGTGGGCGGAGTAGTGCCAGTCGCAGCCGAGGAAGTCCAGGCCCGTGTCGTCGAGGAACCAGTGGCGGACCCGGCGGTCGCCGGCGTCGTTGCGCGCCTTGACCACCTGCCGGACATGGTCGGCGTACTGGCCGGAACCCACCGCCACGATGGTCGTGTCGGTCCCGTAGCGCGTGCGCAGCTTCTGGAGGAAGTCGCCGTAGGCGCTGCGGTAGGCGGCCGCGAGGCTGTCCGGCGTCCAGGGCTCACCGGGGTTGACGGCGGTCGAGAAGTCGTTGGTGCCGAGGTTGACCACGACGACCTGGGGCCGCCAGGTGCCCGGGTTCTGCCAGACGTCGCCCGGCACGTTCTGCAGGGCACGGTCGTAGAAGGTCCGGTACGTGACGTCCGACCGGCCTCCGTTGTAGTTGCGCACCATGCCGAGGCCCGAGTAGCCGTTGATCTGGTAGTCGGCGTTCAGTCGCCGGGCGGTGAGGGCGCCGTAGCTCACATCGGAGTTGGTGGTCCGCCTCAGCTGGTCCGAGGTGCAGGTCCGCGAGGTCGAGAGGTTGCCGTAGCCGACGGTGAGCGAGTCCCCGATGAACTCGATCTGGCGTTTGCGGGCGGCGGGTCTGCTCAGTACGGCGCCGCCGGGCGCGGCCACGAAGCCTCCGAAGGCGCTGGTGTACCAGGGGGTGTCGTTGCGCTTGACGAGCCGGACGGTGTGCGTGCTGTTCGACAGGCCGTTGATCCAGTGGGTGGTGTTGCCGGGTGTGACGAGTGTGGCGACGGTGGTTCCGTCGACCTGGACGTCATAGTCGGCGGCCGAGTCGTTGAGCACGATGCCCACGCCGGTGCCGCTGACACGGCCCTCGAAGTACACGCCGGGCCAGCTGTACTGCACGGTGTTCCCGGTGTCCTTGACCCGCCCCGCGGTGTGCGCCTGGGCGAGCACTCCTGTCGGGCGGACGAGATGGCGGGCCGACTGCGCCACCGGCACTCCCTCGGCGGTGCTCGCACCCGACACCAGCGACGCCGCCACACCGGCCACCGCCGCCCACACCCCCATACGCCACCCACGCCCACACCCGACGGCACTGAATAGCATGCGCATGTCACTCAATTGCATCTATGTCCCTTTCGCCGAGTATGGGCTGCCCCGCTACGGCATCGCGTTCGGCTACAGCGCGGCGAAGCTCCACAGCAGGTTGGTGCTGCTGCCGTACGTCCACTGCTTGGTGGCGGAGCCCGAGGAGACGTTGCCGCCGCCGTCGAGGACCAGGCCGGTGGTGCGGTTGGCGATCGAATAGCGGTCGCCGCCCCGGTGGGTGATGGTCCACTGCTGGTTGCTGCCGCCGTTCCAGGCGGCCTGTCGGGCGACGGAGCCGTCGGAGGTGGCGCCCCAGCCGTCGGCGACCATGCCGTTGGCGCGGTTGACCAGCCGGTAGTAGCCGCCTTCGACCTGCTCCGCCTGCCACTGCAGGTTGGGGCTGCCGTTCCAGGTCCACTGCTTGAGTCCGGAGCCGGAGGCGACGTCGCCGCCGCTGTCCAGGGCGAGCCCGTTGGTGGCGTTGGTGATCCGGAAGTAGGTCGCCGGGTCGAACCGGACCCTCAGTGAGGTGATCCGGTCGTTGGCGCCGGTGTCCCTGAGGTCGGGGTGGTCGTCGGTGAAGGTCCAGGAGGTACCGGTGAAGTCGTCTCCGGAGTAGCCGATCACCTGGTAGCCGGGGGCCGCCCGGAGGGAGGACAGTGTGTGCGGGCCCGGTCCGGCGGCGGTCAGGTCGGCCGCGGTGTGGTCGCCGACGGTGAGGACGGCGGCCTTGCCGGTGTAGCCGACGTCGGTGAAGGCGACGGCGCCGGCCAGCGGCCGCAGACCGGGGATCGTGCTGGAGAAGGCGAGCTTCAGCACGTAGGCATGGGCGCTGTACGGCGCGGAGGAGGGCAGGGTGACCGTGAGGCCGGAGGCGTTCTGGGTCGGTGTGGGCAGGTCGATGTAGGTGCCGGCGGTGGTACCGAGGAGCTTGACCGAGGTCAGCGACGAGAGGTTGATCCGGTCCGAGGTGAGGGTCTTGATCGTCAGGGAGCTGCCGGGCCAGCCCAGGACGGTGGCGTACAGGACGTTGTCGGCCTTGTTGCGGGTGAAGCGGATGTCCTGCGGGGTGCCGGCGTGCGGGGTGGTGAAGGAGCCGCCGCCCATCTTCGTCGGGCCTTCGCCGTACGCGGTCCAGGCGCGGGTCGCGTACACCGATTCGCCGAAGCGCTTCAGGTGGTCGCCGAGGGCGAGCAGGATGTCCTTCTGTGCCTGGGGGATGGTGCCGTCGGCCATCGGTGCGATGTTGAGCAGCATGTTGCCGTTCTTGCTGATCCGGTCGAGGAACGAGTGCAGCATCTGCTGGATGGTGTAGTAGCCGATGCCCTGGGTGTAGCACCAGCTGCTGCTGGAGATGCTGTCGTCGGTCAGCCAGTACGGGGTGGTGAGGTCGGCCGGGCCGCCGCGTTCGTAGTCGAAGACCTCGCCCTTGCCGTTCATGCCGTCCTTGTAGGTGGCGACGACCTCGCGGCCCCAGCTGTTGGCCTGGTTGTAGTAGTACGCCAGGAAATTGAGGCGCTGTTGTTCGTCGACGGCGGTCAGGTTGAAGTCCTGCCACAGGATGTCGGGCCGGGCGCGGTCGACGACCTCCTTGAGCTTGTCGAACCAGAGCTGGTTCTCTGCGGCCGACCCCAGTTGTCCGTAGAGCTTCTTGAGGCTGCCGTCCGTCTGGGCGGGGGCGAATTCGTAGAAGCCGGTGAAGTTGAAGGCGTGGTGCATGGCCACCAGCAGCTTGAGGCCCTTGGCGCGGATGGCCGTGGAGAAGAGGTTCAGCAGGTCGAGACCGGGCCCCTTCTGGACCGAGTTCCACTCGTTGACCTGGCTGTCCCACATGGAGAAGCCGTCGTGGTGCTCGGCGACCGGGCCGGCGAACCTGGCGCCGGCGTCGACGAAGAGCTGCGCCCACTCGTCGGGGTCGAACTTCCCGCCGGCCGACTTCAGCTTCGGGGCGAACTCCACGAAGGTGCCCGCCAGGTCCCGCGCTCCGTTGATGAAGTTGTGGTACGGCCACGCAGTCGGCCGGCCGTAGGTCGCGATGTGGTGCTGGTTGGCGTTGTTCCCGCTCTCGTACATGTTGCGCGGGTACCACTCGTTGCCGTAGGCGGGGACGCTGAAGACGCCCCAGTGGAAGTAGATCCCGAACTTCGCGTCCTGGAACCATTCCGGAGCCGGCGGGTGCCGGTCGACGGAGTCCCAGTCGGGCGTGTACGCGCTGGGCATCGCCGCGGCCCCTCCGGCACCGAGCGCACCTCCGGCAATGGTCGCCGTGGCCACGCAGGTCGCGGAGGCCAGCAACTGGCGTCGGTTGATCGAGTTGGACATGAACACATCCCTGATGTGAGAGGGGTGGGGGGAACGCAGAGCCACGCATGAAGGTCGGTCATGTCGTCATGGGATGTCAACAAGGGTGCAGGGATGAAAAGCACCACGTGGCCGGGATGTTTGCGTCACTTGCCGCACTTTTTGTACGTATTACGTGCGCTCAGACATTCCATGTCTGGCGGCCGCCGGGGCCATGTCCCGGCTCGCCGGGTAGCGCGAGCGAGGCGTGATCCGCACCGCGACCGCCGTCCCGCACAGGCATCCCAGTATCATCGGCGTCACTCTCGGCATGCGGACTCCGGAACAGGTCGGACGCGCTCGTGGGGCACGGTGAGGGGAGGGAGTCGCGGTGTCGTTGACGGACAAGGCCATCGATGAGATCCGTGAGCTGATCCGGAGCGGTGCTCTGCCGCCGGGTTCGAAGCTGCCGCCGGAGCAGGACCTGGCCGCGCAGTTGGGGCTGTCGCGCAATCTGGCACGGGAAGCGGTCAAGGCGTTGGCCGTCGCCCGGGTGCTGGAGGTGCGGCGGGGGGACGGCACGTATGTGACCAGTCTGGCGCCGAGTCTGCTGCTGGAGGGGCTGGGCGGGGCGGTGGAGCTGTTGCAAGGCGACTCGGTCGCCCTGCGGGATCTGATGGAGGTGCGGCGGCTGCTCGAACCGGTCGCCACGGCCCTGGCCGCCACCCGCATCTCCAGCGTCCAACTGGCCGAGGTGGAACGGCACTTGGATGCCATGCGCGAGGCCCGCGACGATGTGGAGCAGCTGAACGCCCACGACGTGGCCTTCCACCGCGCGGTCGTCTCGGCCACCGGCAACGAAACCCTCCATGCCCTCCTGGAGGGCATCTCCGGCCGCACTCTGCGGGCCCGTATCTGGCGTGGTCTGGTCGACGACAGGGTCGCGGGCCGCACCCTGGCCGAACACGAGGCGATCTTCAACGCGCTGTCCGCCCGTGACGCCGCTCTCAGCCAGGCCGCCGCGCTGCTGCATGTGAGCAACACCGAGCAGTGGCTGAGGGAACACCTGCGCTCGGGCGAAGCCCTCTCCGCCAGGACGACAGCGGGGACGTGACGGACCGCGAGCCGGTCGGCCGGAAACCTCCCGCCGACCGGCTCGCGCATCCCTGGTCGTGGCCTCAGCAGGTCGAGTTGGTCTGGGTGAGGAGGCCGAGCCGCCACGGGAGGAGGTTGTAGTCGCCGCCCGCGTTGGGGTTCATGCCCTGGTAGAGGTACTGGAGCCGGCAGGACGGGATGGTCAGTGTCTGGTCGTAACCGGCACGGATCATCTCACCGTGACTGATGTCCCTGGTCCAGGCCCCCGACGGGAAGGTGACGTTGTTGGCCCTGGCGAACGGGTTGCTCTCGGACGCGGCCAGCGGGGTCCAGGAGCCGGCGAGGCTGGTCGTCGTCCAGGAGCGGAAGTAGCGTCGGCCGTCCGATCCGATGGCCTCGACCAGAAGCAGGTACTGGTTGGACCCCTGCACCTTGTACACGTTGCTTGCTTCGAACAGTGCGTACTTGGAGTCCTGGGCCGCGATGACGGTGTTGGTGAAGCCGTTCGGGAACTGGCCCACGGTCGTCTGGGAGCGGTACAGATGCCCGTTGTCGTCGGAGGAGAACAGATAGCAGTTGGCGCTGTCGCAGATCACCCACATGTCGACCCAGTAGCCGTTGCCGATGTTCTGCCTGATGATGTCCGGCATCGACGCGTAGAAGTTGCGCGGGGCGCTCCACCCGTTCGGATTGCTGATGTCCGGGTTCGTGGAGTACGACGCGTTGCCGGTCTGGTACACGAGGTACCACAGGCGCTGCGGTGCGTAGTAGAAGACCTGCGGTGCGGCCCGGTACCCGCGTCCGATGGCACTGCGGTCGAGGTAGTGGTGCGTGGCCGAGCCGGCCTGTGACCAGTCACTGAAGTTCAGGTACACCAGGTTGTACCCGGAGGAGCTCGCCGTGCTGGCGAACACGTGGTACTTGCCGTTGTACTGGACGACCGTCGGATCCTTGATGCCGGCGATGTTGTGGGTGGCGTCCGACTTCGGGGAGATCAGCGTCCCGCTGGAGCTCCAGGAGAAGCGGGAGGGCAGTGCGGCGGCGGACCGGGGCGAGGGGGCGTCCGCCTGCTGCGTCGCGACCGCACCGCCCATGGAGGTGAGCGTCGACTGGTAGGCGGGCTTCTTGTTGCCGTTGCGGTCGAACAGCAGGGGGTTCTCCCCGCTGCGCCAGGAGTCGCTGTCGCGGATGCCCCAGACGGTGATGCCGGTGCAGCGCGCCACGTTCATACAGGCCCTGACGGTGTTGGCGTACGCGTTCGGCGGTGCCTGCGCGATGTCCAGTTCGGTGATCTGTACGTCCACGCCGAGGGCGGCGAAGCTCGACAGCGTCGTCTGGAAGCTGGCCGGCGGGCCGCCGGCGCCGAAGTGGGCCTGGAGGCCCACGCAGTCGATGGGCACACCGCGCGCCTTGAAGTCGCGCACCATGCGGTAGACGCCCTGGGTCTTGGCGGCGTTCCAGTCCTCGATGTTGTAGTCGTTGTAGCAGAGCTTGGCCGCCGGGTCGGCGGTCCGGGCGGTGCGGAAGGCCTGCTCGACGAAGCCGGTGCCCAGCACGTCCCGGAAGACCGAGCCGCGCATCTGGCCGCTGCCGCCGTCGGCGAAGGCCTCGTTGACCACGTCCCAGGAGTGGATCCGGCCCTTGTAGCGGTTCATCACCGTGGTGATGTGGTTGTTCATCACCCCGCGCAGCGTGTTCGCGTCCCGGATGGAGCTGACCCAGCCGGGCAGTTGGGAGTGCCACACCAGCGTGTGGCCCCGCATGCGCTGACCGCGGGCCGCCGCCCGGTTCATGATCTGGTCGGCGGCGCCGAAGGTGAACTGTCCGCGGGACCGCTCGGTCGCGTCCCACTTCATCTCGTTCTCGGCCGTCACCGAGTTGAACTCGCGGTCCAGGATGCCGGTGTACGTACCGTCGCCGAGCCTTCCGGCGGCCACCGCCGTCCCGAAGTACCGTCCGGACTGGGCGGCTTGCGCGCCGAGGGTGGAGGCGCGCACGGCGTCCGGCGCCTCGGACGTGGCGGTCGAGGCCTTGGGCGCCGCGGCCGCGGCTTCGGGCGCATCAGGGGCGGCGGTCGCGGCCTCGGGCGCCACCAGGGCGGCCAAGGCCAGGAGTGACAACACCGAGGCCCGGCGACGACCGAGCCGTTTCAGCGGGTTCATGGTTCTCCTCGTGCGGTGAGCGGGGGGTTGGGTCGGTGCGATCGGTGGGACGGGTGGGACGGATGGGATCGGGTCAGGGCGTGGACAGCTCGAACCGCTGGACGCGGACCGCGCCGCCGAGCGCCTGGGTGGCGTGGTTGAAGAGGGCGAATCGGTACCCCATGAAGAACCGCCAGTCGTTGCCCATGGAGAAGGACGGGCCGAGGCGGACGAAGGTGGTGCCGTCGGTGCTGTAGGAGAAGGTGCCGGGGCGTGCGGCGCCGGGACGGATGTCCGCGGCCGCGCGCAGCCGGACGCGGCCGCCGGTCACGGTCACGGCGGCGACCTCGGTGCCGGTGCCGGTGGTGTTCCAGTTGCCGTCCATGGTCAGCCCGTTGACCATCACCACCCGCGTCACGCCACCGTCACGTTTGACACCGATCCAGGCGGAGGAGTCGCGCAGCAGCGCGAGCCCGGCCCGGTCGCCGTCACGCATCGCCGAGAAGTCGAGATCCACCGTGGCCGTGGAGGTCGGACCCTGGATGCGGTGGGTGAGCGTGTTGCGGGCCCAGTACAGGTCGTTGGTGACGGTGGCGGTCCGCAGGGTCAGTCCGTTGCCGACCGACCACTTGCTGTTGTCCGGGTTGTGGTTCCACTCCCACTTCGGCTTCAGGGCCGTGCCGTCGAAGGTGTCGACACCGACCATGGGGGTGACCTGGCGGGGCGGAGTGGGCACGGCCGGGCTGGGATAGGAGGTACCCCAGGCGCCGTTGACGAGTTGCACGACGGGCCAGCCGTCCGAGGTCCAGCTGATCGGCGCCAGGGCGGGCACCCGGCCGCCGGGGTAGGCGTCCACGAAGGCCAGGTAGTACCAGGCACCGCTCTGCGTCTGCACCAGCCCGCCCTGGTGCGGGACGCCGCCGCCGGGGATGGGGCCGCGCAGGTCGAGCAGGACCTGGCGCATCGTGTACGGACCGAAGGGGCCGCTCGACGACTTCAGGATGTACTGGCCGTTCGCGGGCCGGGTCAGAAAGATGTAGTACTGCCCGTTGATCTTGTAGAAGCGCGCGCCCTCCAGGGTGCCGACACTCGACGGCGTGGTGAACACCTGCTGTGTGCGGACCTGGGTGCGGCCGTCGGGGGAGAGCTGGGCCACGCTGATGGTGGTGTTGCCGTACGCCACGTACAGGGTGTCGTCGCTGTCGACGAGCAGCCCGGCGTCGTAGTAGGGCGTGCTGATGGTGGTGAGTCTGCTCCACGGTCCCTCGACGGCCGTGGCGGTGTAGATGTAGGTCCTGGCGAAGTCGATCTGGCCGAGCCAGTAGAAGGTTCCGTTGCTCGGACGGTGGGCCAGTGAGGACGCCCAGATGCCGCGGACGTAGCCGCGGCCACCGTTCAGGTCGTACTTGGCTCCGAAGTCGAGGGTCGGCACCGAGTGTCCGGCGATCTCCCAGTTCACCAGGTCGTACGAGCGCAGGACGGGGGCGCCGGGCGAGTAGTGCATCGTGGAGGCCGAGGCGTAGTAGGTGGCGCCGACGCGGATGACGTCGATGTCCGCGAAGTCCTGCCAGATGACCGGGTTCGTGTACTGCGCCGCGGCCGCGACGCCGCGCTCCGCTCCGATGAGGGGAAGAAAGGAACCCGTCACCAGACCGGTGGCCGCGGCCAGCGCTCGACGACGATTCCAGTGTTGATGAGGGCATGACATATCCATGGCGTTCTCCTTGCGCGGCCGGGCCGTTGTGGGTGGCGCGTGGAGTCGCCGTCGGCCTCAGGGCCGAGCGGCAGGTGCCGTTCGCGGTGTCGGCGTCCAACCGACACATTGAGCACTCTGGATGATAGGAGACCGATACATCCCGTCAATACCTCTCGCATGATTCGGTCCACACATCGAAATATTTCGTTCGTCCGGCGCGCTGCAGACGGTCGGCTTCCACCGCCTTCTGGCGGTCTCACACCTGGTCAGCACCTGTCCGGAGCCGATGCCTTGATCGCGGATCGGGTAAATCGGCAGAGTGCTGACCTGCTCGGCCGGCTCCCTGTAGCCCGGGGCATCCCTGGGACGGATTCCACTTCGATCGTGATAATGGCCGAATCTTGCGGAGACGCCGGGATGCCCCGTGGGCGCCCGGCGCCGCTCACGGCACGTCATGCCCGGGCGCAGGCCGTCCCGTTGAGGCTGAAGGAGCCCGGCGCGGCGAAGGCGCCGCTGTACGTGCCCTGGAACCCGAATGTCTGGCTGCCGCCGGGGGAGATGCTCGCGTTGTGCGTCAGACCCCTCGCCGTGACGGCTCCCGAGAACAGCGTGAGGGCGAGGCGCCAGCCGTCGACGGGTGCCGAACCGGTGTTGGCGACGGCCACGTTCTAGGTGAAGCCGCCCTTGGTGATGTCGGACACCTTGAACAACCTGTTCGAGGCGACCAACGTGTACAAGGTGGCCGGCAGCGACCAGTACCTGCTGCTCCAGGAGGACATCAGCCACGGTGAGTTGGTCCACGCCGGCAACGACCAGACCCTGACCATCGATCCGTGCCGATTGCGGTACGTCTACCAGGGGCCATAGACCCCAGAGCCGATGAGGAGTACATCAGCCTGCCGTGGCGGATGGGTCTGCTCACCCAGACCAACTTCCCCTGCTGACCGCCTGACCGACCGCCTGCACTCGTGAGCCGGACGGTGTTATTCGCCGTGTCCGAGGCGAAAGCGGTGTTGAACTGCCGGTAGGGCGGAACACATGTTCCTGCGGCGCGACTCGGGGCCGTCCGGAACATGGCTCGATACGTAGCGGTGTCCGAACCCCGTGACGGGCGAAGATCGTTGCACTGGCGTGGAACATCTCCTACCTACGACACAAGGGGTAACTGTGACGGATCTTGCGGCCGCGGAGGAGTCGGTGGCACAGCTGTGCACGGTCTGGCGTGCGATGGTGCTCGACCGGGACGCGGACGCGGACGTGCGCGATCTGCCGGGGGTCGCGGTCCGCTGGGCCGACTGCCGTTTCGCCTTCTGGAACGCGATCACCCTGACCGAGGCCGGTGCGGACCGGGAGCTCCTGGAGAAGCGGCTGAGCCAGGCCGCCGACATCATGCGTGCGAAGAACCGGCCGGGCTTCCTGTGGCTGTTCGAGGACCTGCTCGCGGACGACGCACGCGCCGCACTCGACGAGGTGGCGCAGCGCGCGGGCCTCGTCCACGCCTTCCCCGGCACCGGCATGGCCGGCGACCTGCTGCCCATCCCCGAGCCCCACCACCCCGACCTCACCTTCGAGCGGGTGTCCACCGAGGACCAGCTCACCGCCTACGCCGACCTCAACTCCCGCGCCTACGGCTTCGACCTGGCGGACGGCCGCGACGGGCTGGCCGGCTCCGCGCTGTGGAAGAAGGAGGTGTACGCGTACCTGGCGCTGCGGGACGGGGTGCCGGTCGCGTGCGCCGCGACCGTCGAGGCCGAGGGCCGGCTGTTCGTCGTACTCGTCGCCACCGACCCCGACCACCAGCGCCGGGGCTACGGCGAGGCGGTGACCCGCAAGGCGCTGTACGAGGGCGCCCGCGCCACCGGCCTGACCCGCGCCACCCTGCACGCCACCGTCGCCGGGACACCGGTCTACCCGAGGATCGGTTTCGAGCCGAACTCACCGATGCACTTCTACGGCCTCAAGGGCTGAGAGGCTCCAGGAACCGCGTCGTCCCACCGAGCCGTACGACGGGCAGCTGGACGACGCCCTGCTCGACCGGCCGGCGCGCATCGTGCAGCACGAGACCGACCACCTCGACGGCAGGCTCTATCGGAACCGGGGTTCGAGCTGCCGTGCCCCCCGCCGGCCCGCTCGCCGTCGGGCGCCTCGGTGATCCGTGCTTCGGCGAGGCGCTGCTTTGCGCAACCATGGTGGTCGTCACGCATCGGCTGTCGGTTGATCTCTTGTGGGGCGCAGGGCACGTATGGACGTTCGGCAGCTGGAGTACTTCCTCGCGATTGTCGATCGCGGGGGGTTCAACCGTGCGGCCTCGGCTCTGTACGTGTCGCAGCCGTCGCTGTCGCAGGCCGTGCGGGCACTGGAGCGTGATCTCGGCTCCGAGCTGTTCCGTCGCATCGGGCGCAGGGCGGTCCTGACGGAGGCCGAAGGGCCCTGATCGAGCCCGCCCGGGAGGCCGTGCGGAGTCTGGAGACGGCGCGGGCGAGTGTCGCGGCGGTGCATGAGCTGCGTGCGGGGCGCGTGGATGTGGCAGCGATGCCGTCGCAGGCGGTGGAGCCGCTGACGACCTTGGTGAGTGCCTTCAGCCGCCGGTATCCCGGCGTCTCGGTGGCGATCAGAGCGGCGTTCACGTCGCGTGATGTCATCGACATGGTGCGCACGGGTGCCGTGGAGCTGGGGCTTCTGGCCTCCGCCGGTCCGGTCTCCGACAAGGAGGTCGTCTCACACGCGCTGGGACGGCAACGCTTTGTGCTGGTGGTTCCGGCCGACGGCCCGTTCGCCGGTCGGACGGCGGTGGAGTGCCGGGAGCTTGCGGGACAGCGGCTGATCGTCGGGCAGCCGGGTACCGGGATGCGCGCCTACGTCGACGCGCTGCGGGAGCAGGGCGTCGAGTTCACCGTCGCCGCCGAGACCGAGCACCGCGTGTCGCTCATGCCGCTGGTCCTGGCCGGGGTGGGGCTCGCGGTGGTCGCGGATTCCTGGCGGGACCTCGCCCGGCGGCTGGGCGCCCGCGTCCTGGACATCGAGCCGGAGAGCACCTTGGACATCGCCCTCGTCAGCCGCCGCGGGGGCCTGTCGCCCGCGGCCACCGCGTTCGTCGAGGCCGCCACCTCTGCCGCGGAGAGCTGATAGGCGCTGCTTATAAGGGGGACCCGCTTTGCGTCTTGGACGCCCCACGGACCGCCTTGTTGCAATCGACGGCATGACGAACCACCGCATTGCCCTGATCCCCGGCGACGGCATCGGCGCCGAGGTACTGCCCCCGGCACGGCAGGTGCTCGACGTACTCGGCCGCCGCCACGGCTTCGCCCTGTCCTACACGTCGTACGACGACTGGTCGTGCGAGCGGTACCTGCGGGAGGGCGCCATGATGCCCGCCGACGGGATCGACCAACTGCGCGACAAGGACGCGATCCTGCTGGGCGCGGTGGGATACCCGGGGGTGCCCGACCATGTCTCGCTGTGGGGGCTGCTGATCCCGATCCGGCGCAGCTTCCGCCAGTACGTCAACCTCCGGCCCATCCGCGTCTTCGAGGGCATCGACAGTCCGGTGCGCGGCGCACGACCGGGCGAGGTCGATTTCGTCGTCGTGCGCGAGAACATGGAGGGCGAGTACAGCGAGGTCGGCGGCCGGCTCAACCGCGGTTTCCCGGACGAGATGGCCGTGCAGGAGGCCGTGTTCACCCGGGCCGGTGTCACACGTGTGCTGGACTACGCCTTCACGCTCGCCTCCCGGCGCGGTGGCCGGCTGACCTCCGCGACCAAGTCGAACGGCATCGTGCACACCATGCCGTTCTGGGACCAGCTCGTCACCGAGCGGGCCGCCTCGTTCCCGCGGGTCTCCTGGGACCAGGAGCACATCGACGCGCTCGCGGCCAAGTTCGTCCTGGAACCGGCCCGCTTCGACGTCGTCGTCGCCTCGAACCTCTTCGGCGACATCCTCAGCGACCTCGCGGCCGCGGTCGCCGGATCCATCGGCGTCGCTCCGGCGGCCAACCTCAACCCCGAGCGGGACTTCCCCTCGATGTTCGAGCCGGTGCACGGCTCCGCGCCCGACATCGCGGGCCGGGGCATCGCCAACCCGCTGGGCGCGATCTGGTCCGCGGCCATGATGCTCGACCACCTCGGCCATCCCGCCGCGGCCAGGGACATCACGGACGCGATCGCCACGGTCCTCGCCAAGAGCGACATCCGCACCCGTGACCTGGGCGGAACCGCGACCACCGCCGAGTTCACGGAGAAGCTGATCGAGCTCCTCTGAAGCATCTCCTGCTCCGCGTCACGGCCGGTGTGCCCGTCACGCGCCGGGGACAGCTGCTTCCTGCGCGTCCAGGACCAGCACCGCGACGTGCAGGGACGTGCGCTGCAGACCGGATTCCAGGTCGCAGCCGAGGAGCCGTTCGATGGTGTGGAGGCGCTGGTAGTACGCCTGCCGGGACATGCCGGCGCGTTTCGCCGCGACCGACTTGTTCCCGGCCGCCGCCAGATAGGCGCGCAGTGCCGGGAGCAGGTCGCCGTTGTTGCGGTCGTCGTGCTCGATCAGGCGGGTCAGTTGCCGTTCCGCGTACCGCTGAAGACGGGTGTCCGCCCGCAGGACACCGAGCAACTCGGGAAGCCGGACGTCGGCGGGGACGTAGAACCACCGCTCGGGAGAGGCCGGTGTGATGGCCTCGGCGGTCTGCTCCGCCTCCTGCCACGACCGGGCGATCCCGGCGAGGTCGGTCACTCCGGGGCCGACGGCGACGACGGCGTCCGGTCCGAGTTCCTCCCGGGTCAGACGGCCGATCCGCTCGGCGACCGGCTGCCAGGCGCTCGCCTGTGCCAGTGCCAACAGTACGCCGATCCGGCACGGGGCCGTCTCGCCGACCAGGGCGCGGACGCCGGTCTGCGCCAGCGCCTTCGCGATCCGTTCGTCGAGGTGTTCGCCCTCGGTGCCGGTGTGCCGGTGGCGGATGACCACGGCGAAGAGCCGGTGCCCGAAGGCGGGGAGTCCCAGCGCCTCGGCACGGGCGCGCGCGTCCGCGGGGGAGCGGAAGCGGCGTTCGTACAGATCCCGCAGGACGGAGCGGTGGGCCCGGCGCTCCCACCAGGCGGGCCCGGCCAGGCGCGCCATGGTCAGCGCGACCGCCGCCCGCTCCAGCACCAGGACGTGTTCCGGGTCGGGCTCGGCATGGAGCCGGCCCCCCAGCAGGATCAGCCGCCCCCACAGCCCCTGGTGGTCCTGCACCGGCGCGATCAGCCAGCCCTCCGGACCGCTCGGCGTGATCCTCTCCGGTGTCGGGGCGGCCCGCGAACGCCGCGACCAGGCCGACACCACCGGCTCGTACGGCCGACCGAGCAGCTCGCACATCAGGACCCGGTGCGTGAGGTCCTCCAGCACCACGGGGGCGCCGGTGAGCTCCGCGGTGGTGTGCACCAGCTCCTCGGGGTCCGCGCCCCGCAGCGTCAGGGCGGTGAAGATGTCCTGGATGTCCCGGCCGCGGCGCAGCAGCGCCCCCTGGGCGTCGAGGATGAGGGCGTGCACCGCCTGCGTGACATCGATGAACCGGACGCCACGGGCCAGCTCGACCAGCGGCACTCCACGGACACGGCAGGCCGCCACCAGCTCGTCCGGCACTTTGCCGTACCGGTACCCGAGCTCCACGATCAGGCCGGCCGCGCCGACGTCGGCGAGCTGGTCGACGTAGCCGCGCAGCTCGGAGGCGTCCTCGGGATACGGCATGCCGGTCGTCAGCACCAGCTCGCCGCCCTCCAGGAAGTCGGCGGGATTGAGCAGTTCGGTGACATGCACCCAGCGCACCGCGCTGTCCAGCTGGGACTCACCGGCCAGCACACGGGGCATTCCTTCGGCGAGCACGGGCAGACGCAGCACCTCCGCGATGGTCGGCAAGTGCCCGCTCGGGGGACGTCTGGGCGGCATAGGCGGTGCTTTCGTCCGGGGGAATCGGGCTCACCCTCGCACCGGCCACGCACCGTGACAAGAGGGCACCGGCATTTTGTGGAGCCCGCCCGCGCGCAGTGACAGACCGTCTCGAGAAGGCGCCCAGGTGGAACACAGTGTGGGTTGACCTGCAGGTTCCCCCGGGCGGAAAGTGAACGCCATCCCCAGTGGGACCCGAACACGAAGGGTCCGCCCGGTGTCCGCACCACGCTGGGGGCCGACTGCCACGGACCACACCATCGAAAGGAGCGACCTCATGCGCATCCCGAAGCGTGTCGCCGTGATCGGTGCCGGCAGCATGGGCAGCCAGACGATGTGGCGACTGGCCGCCCGCGGAGCCGAGGTCATTGGCTACGACCGGTACGCGCCGGGTCACGACCGCGGCGCGGCCGGAGGCGAGAGCCGTATCTTCCGGGCCGTCCACCTCGGCGAACCCGGGTACGTCCCGCTGCTGCGGCTCGCGGACGATCTGTGGGACGAACTCCAGGCGGAGACGGGCCGGTCGCTGCGGCACCGCAGCGGCTGCCTCGTGATGGGCGAGACCGCCTCACCGTCCATGCGCCTCCTCCTCTCCTCCAGCGCCACCCACCGTCTGGACCACGAGGTACTGGACCGGGACGCCCTCGCCCGCCGCTACCCGCAGCATCGTCTCCCGGACGGACACACCGCCGTACTCGACCGGAGGGGCGCCGTCATCAGACCCGAGGCGTCGGTCCAGGCCGCCGCCGCCCGTGCCGAGCAGTTGGGTGCCCGGCTGCACCGCTACACCCCGGTGCGGGAGATCGTTCCCGTGGCGGGAGGCGGGGTGCGGATCGTCACCGACGACGGTACGGACCACGTGGACGCCGCCGTGGTGACCGTGGGCCCCTGGATCAACACCCTGCTCCCGGACCTCCCGCGGACCGTCGACGTCCGCCGGGTGATCTCCTCCTGGCATCTGCCCACCCGGCACGACTGGTTCGCGGGCGGGGCCCCGCCGTTCGTACGCAGCACACCCCACGACTGCTTCGGGCTCCCGTCGCCCGACGGCATCTCCGTCAAGCTCGGCCTCTCCTACGCACGCCATCGGCCGGTGCCCGAGCCCGAACGGCTCGACCGTACGGTCCGCCCCGAGGAACTCGGCACCTTCCGCGAGCTCATCCGTGAGCTCATGCCCGACCTGAACCCCGACCCCATCAGGCTGTCGGCCTACATGGAGGGCTACACGGAGTCCGGGAACCCGCTCGTCGGTCATCTCCCCGGCGAGGACGACATCATCGTCATGGCCGGATTCTCCGGCAGCGGCTTCAAGATCTCGCCCGCGATGGGAGAGGTCGCCGCCGACCTGGCGCTCGACGGCACCACGGAACACCCCATCGACTTCCTCGCTCCGGTAGGGGCCGGCGCCTCCTGATCCCCGCACGGACGACGTCATCACTCCCCAACCTCGACGTGTCTGTCATGGACATGTCTGACGCGGCCGGCATTGGCCGTACCAGTTCCCCGAAGCAAGAAAGTGGAGTCTCTCCATGAACAAGATCCCCTCACTGCAGTTCCGCCCCAAGTACGTCTCGTTCGACTGCTACGGCACGTTGATCGAGTGGCCGATGACCCCCATCACGCGTGAACTCGTCGGCGACCAGATCCCGGCCGAGGACTGGGACCAGTTCGTCAAGGAGTTCCGCGGCTACCGCTACGACTCGGTCCTCGACAAGTTCTACCCCTACGAGCAGACGCTCCAGGCCGCCTTCGAGGGAGTCTGCCGCAAGTGGGGCATCAAGGCGGCCCCGGACGCGGGCAAGCGGTTCGCCGACGGCGTGCGCAGTTGGGGCCCGCACGCCGATGTGCCGGAGCCGCTGAAGAAGATGGGCGAGCACTACAAGCTGGTGATCCTCTCCAACGCCGAGGACTCCTTCCTCGCCGAGAGCGTGCCCCGGCTCGGGGCGGACTTCCACGCGGTGTTCACCGCGGAGCAGGCCGGTTACTACAAGCCCCGGTACGCCGCGTTCGAGTACATGCTCGACCAGCTCGACGCCTCCCCCGAGGACTTCGTGCACGTCTCCTCGCACACCCGCTACGACCTGATGCCGATGCACGACATGGGCTTCCGCAACCTGGTCCTGCTCGACCGTGGCTACGACCCGGCGACCCACGGCTACGACTACGTGACGGTCAAGTCCCTGGACGACCTCAACCGGATGCTCGGCATCTGACGCGCGACGCACCCCCACTCACCCAGCACAGCACCTTCTTCCAGGCAGGCCCCCGGGTCTCGCGCGGCCGCCCCACGAGCCCCGCGCGCTTCCGTCCGCCGACTCACGGCGTCCTGGCTCCCCACCGGGCCCCGTGCCTCGTCCCCGCACCACGGATTCCCCGAATCCCCAGCGCTCTCCAGGAGACACCGCCATGGAAAACTACCGGATAGGCCGCAGAACCGTACTCCGCACCGCAGGCGCGCTGGCCGCCGCCACCGCGGTGACCGGCTGCGGCACCCTCATGGGCACCGGCGAGAGCCGCGGCTCGTCGGGCGGCGGCAAGAAGCGGCTCGTCGTCAGCAACAGCGGCGGCGCCTACAACGACGCGCTGACCCAGGCGGTCTACGAGCCGTTCGCCAAGGAGACCGGCATCACGATCACCACGGTCAACTACCAGTCGGCGCAGATCATCGCCCAGGTCAAACAGGGCCGTCCGCAGGTCGACCTGATGGACAACACCATGCTGAACTTCCAGAAGATGGCGCGGCTGGAGTGTCTGGAGCCGATGGACCACGACCGGCTGAAGAGTGTCAAGGGCGCCGGCATCGCGGAGCACAACCTGCCTGAGTACGCGCTCGGCAAGAACGTGTGGGCCAGCGTGATGGCGTACCGCACGGACAGCTTGAAGCGTGCCCCCAAGAGCTGGGCCGACTTCTGGAACACACACGCCTTCAGCGGCCCGCGCTCCCTGCAGAGCCCGGATGCCGACATCCCGGAGCTGGAGTTCGCGCTGCTCGCGGACGGCGTGCCGCCGGACAAGCTGTACCCGCTGGATCTGGACCGGGCGTTCGCCTCGCTGTCGCGGATCCGCGGCGATGTCAAGAAGTTCTGGAACACCGGCGCCCTGCCCGCCGTCCTGCTCGGCCGCAAGGAGGTCGTCGCGACCAGCCTGTGGGGCGGGCGCGCGGATGAGCTCATCAAGCAGGGCGTGCCGGTCGCCTACCAGTGGAACGAAGCGCGCCGGCTCACCAACGGATGGGGCATCCCGAAGGGTGCGGCCAACACGGACGCGACCTACAAGCTCATCGACTTCTCGCTGCGCCCCGAGGTGCAGGCGGCGTTCGCCAAGCTCTCCCCGACGGGCGGCCCGGTCGTGCCCGCCGCGACCAAGCTGCTCTCGGACGACGTGCTCGCCACGCTGCCCACCTCGCCGAAGAACCTGAAGACCGGGTTCGACGCGGATGTGGCCTGGTGGGACAAGAACCGTGACGTCGTCGCCAAGCGCTGGCAGGAGTGGGTCGATGCCTGAGCACACCACGAGCCTGACCGCCGGGAGGCTGTCGGCCGACGAGCTGGCCGCCGTCCTGGCACCGCAGTCGTCCTCGTCGTCGGGGAAGTCGCTGTCCGTCACGGGCCTGCGTAAGTCCTACGGCGGGACGACGGTGGTCGACGGTGTGGACATGGAGATCGCGGCCGGTGAGTTCGTCACCTTCCTCGGCTCCTCCGGCTCCGGCAAGACCACCACCTTGATGATGCTGGCCGGGTTCACCGAGCCCGACTCGGGCACCGTCACCGTGGACGGCCGGGACATCACCCGGCTCACCCCCGGGAAACGCGACTTCGGTTTCGTCTTCCAGCAGTACCTGCTCTTTCCCCACATGACGGTCGCCGAGAACGTCGCCTTCCCCCTGCAACTGCGGGGAGTCGACAAGGCGGAGATCCGCCGCCGGGTCGGGGAGACGCTGGAGGCGGCCGGTCTGTCGAAGTTCGCCGGCCGCAAGCCCCGTGAGCTGTCCGGCGGCCAGCAGCAGCGCGTCGCCCTGTGCCGGGTCCTGGTCTACCGCCCGCCGATCGTGCTGATGGACGAACCGCTGGGGGCGCTGGACAAGAAGCTGCGCGACCAGATGCAGAGCGAGATCAAGACCATTCAGCGCGAACTCGGCCTGACCGTCGTCTACGTCACGCACGACCAGGAGGAAGCCCTGGTCATGTCGGACCGGATCGCCATCATGAAGGACGGCCGCATCGAGCAGTTCGACACCCCTCGCGCCCTGTTCGAACGCCCCCGCACGCCCTTCGTCGCCGACTTCCTGGGCGCCGCCAACTTCCTCACCGGCAAGGTCGAGGACGGTGGGGCGGACGACCGCACCCGGGTGCGGCTGGACACCGGAGGCGTGCTCACGGCCCGGGCCCACCCCTGCGTGCCCGGACAGAGCGTGCGCGCCGCCGTGCGGCCGGGCAAGCTGCGCCTGGTCGGTGCCGAGAAGGGCTGTTGTACCGGCACGGTCGAGACCGCGGTGTACGTGGGGTCGCTGACCCGGGTCACGCTCCGCCTGGACGGCGCCGATCCCGGCACACCCCCGCTGCGGATCGAGACCGCCCAGACCCCACCGCGCGTGGGGGAGCGGGTCAGCGTCACCGCCGAGCGCGAGGACGTCAGTGTGTTCACCGAGACGGACGGGGGGTGAACCCGTGGCCGGCACCGCTGTCGCCCCTGCCAAGGTACGTGTGAGGAAGACGTCCGCGCTGCGCGGGCACCGCTCGCGGATCGCGCTGGTCAACGCCGTCCCGGTGACGGTGTTCCTCCTGGTCATGTTCGTCTACCCGATCATCGGGGTGCTCTCCCTGAGCCTGAAGGGAGACAGCGGCGCCTTCACCCTCCACTGGTACGCCGACGCCCTCAGCGGGGCGAACCTGTCGGTCCTGGTCTCCACCGTGCGGATCTCCGCCGAGACCGCCGCCGCCAGCCTGCTGGTCGGGTTCGTGCTGGCCCACGCCATCGCCCGGATGCGGCCCGTCTTCGCCGCGCTCGCGATGCTGATCGTGGTCGTGCCGCACTTCATCAGTGCCCTGGTGCGCACCTACGGCTGGATCATCATGCTCGGTGAACACGGCCTCATCAACAGCCTGGCCACCTCCGTGCACGCCCCCGGCGCCCCGTACTCCCTGCTCTACAACGAGACCGGTGTCGTCATCGGCACCACCTCGGTGATGCTCCCCTACACCGTCCTCGTCCTGCAGGGCGTGATGCGGGGCGTCGACGGCCGGCTCCTGGCCGCGGCGGCGGGTTTCGGCGCGAGCCGGTTCACCATCTTCCGCCGCATCTACCTGCCCCTGGTCGCGCCCGGGATCGGCACCGCGGGGCTGCTCAGCTTCATCCTCTGCCTGGGCTACTACATCACCCCGGCCCTGATGGGCGGCGACCGGCAGACCGTGGTCGCGGCGCTGATCGACCAGCAGGTGATGCAGCAGGACCGGTGGAACTCCGCCGCCGCCTTCGGCGTCATCCTGCTCCTGCTCACCTTCGCCGGCCTGGGCGTCCTCGGCCTGGCCAGGTGGCGTCGCGGCAAGGCACACGCACGAAGGAGCGGCTCATGATGGAACTGCCCGCCACCCGGGCCGGACACGTCGGCCGCGGCCTGAGCGCCACCGCGATCCTGCTGTTCCTGGCCATGCCCATCGTGATCATCCTGGTCACGTCCTTCGGCGCCGACGGCATCGGCACCTTCCCGCCCAAGCAGTACAGCACCCACTGGTACCAGCAGATGGCCGCGCCCGGCGGGAACTGGGCCACCTCCATCGCCCTGTCCAGCCTGGTCGCCGCCCTGACCACGGTGTTCTCCCTGATCCTGGGAGCGACCGCGGCGACCGCGCTCGCCCGCGGCCGGCTGCCGCTGCACGCGGCCGTCTACGGCCTGGTCCTGGCCCCGATGCTCATCCCGCAGGTGGTCATCGCACTCGGACTGTTCCTGTTCTTCGAACCCGTCGGCATGCTCGGCAGCCCTCTGGCGATCGCCCTGGGTCACACCGTGCTCGCCGCCCCCATCGCCATCCTCATCATGATCTCCACCCTCAAGGGCATCGACGAACGCCTGGAGGACGCCGCCGCCAGCATGGGAGCCGGCCGGATGACCATCGCCCGGCGCATCACCTTCCCCCTGGCCACCCCCGGCCTCATCGCCGCCGCGGTGTTCTCCTTCATCACCAGCTTCGACGAGTTCTTCATCGCCCAGTTCATGTCCACCCCCGACACCCGCACCCTGCCGGTCCTGGTCTTCAACGCCCTCCAGTTCGACGTCGACCCGACCGTCACCGCCGTCAGCGCCGTCCTCATCGCGCTGGCCATCCTGGCCCTCGCCCTGGTCGCCGTCGTCCGCAAACTCGGCGGCCACCGCAACGGCCAGAACGTCCTGCCCGTCGAACCCCTCACCTGAGCCCTGAGCCCTGAGCCGCCACGGGCCGCGCCACCGCTGACAGCGCCGTCGGCCGGGCCCTTGGCGATGCCCGGCCGCGCGCCCCATCTCGAAACTCCCCGCAGAGGACCCGCAATGAAGACGATTCCCTACTGGATAGAGACCGCCGGGGTGTTTCCCGACCGGTCCGGCAAGCCGCTGACCGAGGACACCGACGTGGTCGTCGTCGGCGCCGGACTGACGGGGCTGTCCACCGCCCTCCACTCCGCCCGCAAGGGCGCCCGCGTCACCCTCGTCGAGAAGGGCCAGATCGGCTCCGGTGCCTCGGCGCGCAACGGCGGCATGGCCAACCTGGGCTTCACCATCGGCATACACCAGGCCATCCGCCGGTACGGACTCGAACGGGCCCGCGAGATCTACACCTCCTACGGCGAGGCCGTGGACACCGTCGAGCGGCTCGTGAACGAGGAGTCCATCGACTGCCAGTTCCGCCGCGTCGGACGCCTGGGCGTCGCGTCCCGCCCCGCGCACTTCGAAGGCAAGAAGGCCCAACAGCGCGACCTGGCCAAGTACTTCGGACACGAGACCACACTGATCGGCAAGTCCGAGCTGCGTTCCGAGATCGGATCCGACGCCTACCACGGCGGCCTGCTCGACCCGTTCAGTGCCGCACTGCACGTCGGCCGCTTCGTGCGCGGCATGGCCGAGGCGTGCGAGCGCACCGGTGTCGAGATCCACGAGCGCAACGCGGCCATCGGCGTGCGGCGCACCTCCGCCGGCCGGTTCGAGGTCAGCACCGAGCGAGGTGTGATCCGCGCCGGGCAGGTCATGATGGCCACCGACGCCTACACCGACAAGAACTTCCCGTGGCTGCGCCGCCAACAGGTGTGCGTGGGCAGCTTCATCATCGTGACCGAGCCGCTCGGCGAGGAGCTCGCCCGGGACATCATCCCGAAGGCCCGCCTCATCGTCGACTCCAACCAGGTCTGCCACTACTTCCGGCTCACCCCGGACAACCGGCTGCTGTTCGGCGGCCGCGCCCGCTTCGCACCGTCCGATCCCACCTCGGACAAGAAGAGCGGGGCCGTCCTGTTCCGCGAGATGTGCGAGATCTTCCCCCAACTCGCCCGGACGAAGATCGAGTACGTGTGGGGCGGCTCCGTCGGCTTCGCGATGGACCGCATCGTGCACGCCGGGCAGACCGACGACGGCGTCTACTACTCCATGGGATACGCGGGCCACGGCGTGCAGATGGCCACGCACATGGGGCAGGTCATGGCCGAGGTGATGGACGGCCACCCCGAGGTCAGCCCCGTCCGCGACCTGGCCCCGCCCCGCATCCCCCTCTACAACGGCACCGCCTGGTTCCTGCCCTTCGCGGGCGCCTTCTACAAGACGCTGGACCGCATCCGCTGACCGGTCGGCAGCCCCCAACCCGCACAAGGAGAGACCCACGATGACTGTCGTCCGTGATGTTCCCAAGCAGCTGTTCATCGGCGGTGACTGGCAGGACGCCGAGTCCGGCCGGACCCTGTCCGTCGACAACCCGGCCACCGGCGAGGAACTGTGCCGGGTCGCCGACGCCTCACCCGCCGACGGCCGGCGTGCCGTCGAGGCCGCGGTCGCCGCGCAGGCCGCCTGGGCCGCCACCGCGCCCCGCACCCGAAGCGAGATCCTGCGCCGCGCCTACGACATCATCATCGCGCGCACCGAGGAGCTCGCGCTGCTGATGACTCTGGAGATGGGCAAGCCTCTGGCCGAGGCACGGGCCGAAGTCGCCTACGCGGCGGAGTTCTTCCGCTGGTTCTCCGAGGAGGCCGTCCGCGTCGACGGCGGCATGACCACCGCCCCCGACGGCAGGAACCGACTGCTGGTCACCCGTCAGCCGGTCGGCCCCTGCCTGCTGATCACTCCCTGGAACTTCCCGCTGGCGATGGGCACCCGCAAGATCGGCCCGGCCATCGCGGCCGGCTGCACCATCGTCCTCAAACCCGCCCCGCAGACCCCGCTGTCCACCCTCGCCCTGGCGGAGATCCTCACCGAAGCGGGACTGCCGGCCGGTGTGCTCAACATCGTCGTCACCACCGACGCGGCCGGCGTCGTAGAACCGCTGCTGCGCGGCGGGCGGATCCGCAAGCTGTCCTTCACCGGCTCCACCCAGGTCGGCCGCATCCTGCTGGCCCAGTGCGCCGACACCGTCATCCGCACCTCGATGGAACTGGGCGGCAACGCCCCCCTCATCGTCTTCGACGACGCCGACCTCGACGTCGCCATCGAGGGCACCATGGTCGCCAAGATGCGCAACATGGGCGAGTCCTGCTGCGCCGCCAACCGCATCTTCGTCCACTCCTCCGTCGCCGACGAGTTCGCCACCCGTCTCGCCGCCCGCATGGCCGCTCTGAAGGTCGGGCCCGGCACCGAACCCGGCACCGACGTCGGTCCCCTCATCGACATCGCCGGCCGCAGCAAGGCCCATGACCTGGTGGGGGACGCCGTCAAGCGCGGCGCCACCGTCCTGACCGGCGGTGAACTCCCCGAAGGGCCGGGCTGCTTCTACCCGCCCACCGTCCTCACCGGCATCGCCCCCGAGTCGGCGATCATCGACACCGAGATCTTCGGCCCGGTCGCCGCGATCCGCACCTTCGAGACCGAGGACGAGGCCGTCGAGGCCGCCAACGACACCGAGTTCGGCCTGGCCGCCTACCTGTTCACCCAGAACCTCGACCGCGCCCTGCGCGTCAGCGAACGCCTCGAAAGCGGCATGATCGGCCTCAACACCGGACTGGTCTCCAACCCCGCAGCCCCCTTCGGCGGCGTCAAGCAGTCCGGCCTGGGCCGCGAAGGCGGACGCGTCGGCATCGACGAGTTCCTGGAGTACAAGTACATAGCCGTCCCCGTCGGAGCCTGACATGCCCGACCGACTCGTGGTCCTCTACCGCGGCAACCGGCCCCCCGCCACCGAGCTCATCGAGCGCCTCGCCGACACCGTCTACGCCACCGAGGAAGAACTGCCCTACGTCCTCCCCGGCGCCGACGCCCTCCTGACCTGGGTGACCCTCACCCCGGCCGTCCGGGAGGCCTGGCCCGGCAACCGGGAGAAGGCACCCCGCTGGGTGCACGCGGCCTCCGCGGGCGTGGACTCCCTCCTGTTCCCCGCCCTCGTGGACGATCCGGGCGTCGTCCTGACCAACGCCCGGGGGGTCTACGACCAGCCGACCGCCGAATACGTCCTCGGCCTGATCCTCGCCCTCGCCAAGGACTTCCCCGGCACCTGGGAGCACCAGCGGCGCCGGGAATGGCGTCCGCGCCCCAGTGACGGCATCACCGGACGCACCGTGCTGGTCTGGGGGACGGGGCCGATCGGCCGGGCCACCGCACGGCTGCTGCGCGCCGTCGGGATGCGTGTGTGCGGTGCGGGCCGCAGGGCCCGCACGGACGACCCCGACTTCGGCACGGTCCACGGCGCGACCACGCTGCGCTCCGCGCTGACGGAAGCGGACTACGTCGTCCTGGCCGCACCCCTCACCCAGGAGACCCGGGGCATGGTGGACGCCCCCGTGCTCGCCGCCATGAAGCCGGGGGCGCGGCTGATCAACGTGGGCCGGGGCGGACTCGTCGACGAGGAGGCGCTGGTCGACCACCTCACGGCCGGACGGCTGGGCGGGGCGGCCCTGGACGTGTTCGCCCAGGAACCGCTGCCCGCCGAATCACCCCTGTGGGACATGCCCGGCGTGCTGATCTCCCCGCACACGGCGGGCGAGACCACCAGCGAGCGGGAGGCGCTCGTCGAGGTGTTCCTCGACAACCTCACCCGTCACATCGAGGGCCGGCCGCTGCGCAACGTGGTGGACAAGCGGCGCGGATACGTGATCGACGGGACGCCTCCCGCCTGAGCGCGGGTGACACGCACCCCGGCCGGCTCTCATGCCGGCCGGGGCTGCGGTGCTGCCGGGTGTGACGGTCGTGCCACGAGGACGGCGGGATGCGGCATCCCGCCGTCGTTCGAGGAGTGTCAGCGGACGGTGGCGTGGGCGGCCTTCTCGATGACGTCGGCCACCAGACGGGGGTGGGAGACGGCGACGGAGTGGGAGGCAGCGACCTCGGTGGTGTGGGCGTGGGCGCGCTGGGCCATGAAGCGCTGGACGGCGGGCGGGATGTTGAGGTCCTCGGTGGTGACGATGTCCCAGCTGGGGATGGTCTTCCAGGCGGCGGTGGTGGCCTTCTCCTCCAGCGCGGACTGGGCGATGGGCCGCTGTTCGGCGGCCATGAGAGCGGCCTGCTTCGCGGGGACGTCGGCGGCGAACTGGTGGCGGAACCTGTCCTGCCGGATGTACAGGTCGGTGACCGTGGAGCCGTCGGTCTGCTGGTAGGTGACGGGGTCGAGGGCGCCCGGGAGGGTGGAGCCCGGGTACTTGTTGGTCAGCTCCAGGGCGCTCTCGCCGGGGGCCGGCAGGAAGGCGGCGACGTAGACCAGGGCCTTGACGTCGGCGTCGTCGGTCGCGGCCTGGCTGATGACGTTGCCGCCGTAGGAGTGGCCGACGACGATCTTCGGGCCCTTGACGTGGTCCAGGACCGCGCGCAGGGCGGCGGCGTCGGAGGCCGGTCCGCGCAGCGGGTTGGCGGCGGCGACGACCGGGTAGCCGTCGGCGCGCAGACGAGAGACGACGCCGTTCCAGCTGGAGCCGTCGGCGAAGGCGCCGTGTTCCAGGACGACGGTGGGCTTGGGGTGCGTGCCGGCTCCGGCGGCCCCGGCGGTCTCGGTCGCGCCGTTGGCGGTGCCGCTGAGGGCGAACGCGCCGAGCGCGAGCCCTGCCGTGGCCGCCGCGACCGCACCCGTCACCAGTTGCTTGCGTCCACCCTTGAAACTCACCACGACAAACCCCTCTGAGACATGTTTCTCGATACGTGCGGCAGCCGGCCCCACCGGCTGCGTCACCGCTCTGAGTGGTGATGAACTTGCCATGCAATTCGTCACCTGTCAAGATGGTGACGGTAATTCCGGGTCTCCGGTGTGCGAACCTGGACCCTGCGCGGACGACCTGGACGAAAGGTGAGGTGCCATGAGTGACGCCGAGGAGAGGGCGCTGCTGGCGGGCGGCTGTTTCTGGGGCATGCAGGAGCTGATCCGTTCGCTGCCCGGCGTGCTGCGTACCCGGGTCGGTTACAGCGGTGACGACGACAAGCCCAACGCCACCTATCGCGACCACGGCAAGCACGCGGAGTCGATCGAGATCGTCTTCGACCCGACGGTCACCGACTACCGCGCGATCCTGGAGTACTTCTTCCAGATCCACGACCCGAGCACCAGGGACCGGCAGGGCAACGACATCGGTCTGAGCTACCGCTCGGCCATCTTCTACTTCGACGACGAGCAGCGCCGTGTCGCCGAGGACACCATCGCCGATGTCGACGCCTCCGGGCTGTGGCCGGGGCCGGTGGTGACCGAGGTGGTGCCGGCCGGTGACTTCTGGGAGGCCGAGCCGGAGCACCAGGACTACCTGCAGCGCTATCCGGACGGCTACACCTGCCACTTCCCGCGCCCGAACTGGCGCCTGCCCAAGCGCGCCGAGGCCTGATCCGGGGGTCCCGGACGATGATGTCCGCCAGTGCCGACGCACAGCCGGAGAGCGTCCGCTCACCCTTCTCGGCACTGGCGACCCGGGCGTCGCCCGCGACTCCGGACGCGGTGATCCGGTCGAAGGGCACGGCCATGTACACCGGCTCGGTGGACTCCGCGGGCAGCGTGATGCGGGGCCCGTGCGCCTCGTCCAGATGCTCGGTCCGGATCAGCTCGGGGTGGGCGTCATCATGGACGTCTCTCCCTCACGCGCGTGCATGAGACCGTCCTGGGTCTCCAGGGTGTCCCGGACGACCTCCCGTCCGGCCCCGAAGCAGCCGGCGAACGCGATCGGCGTCGACAACTCCGTGGTCAGCTCGGTCGTGAGGGCTTTCAGGGCGGTCATGTTCCCGCCGAAGGCCATGTGATGCTCCGACAGGCCCGTCGGCACGGACGGCGTCACCACCACGCCGGTGTGCTCGGCGGCCGGCACCGCCGCCCGGCGGCACACCTCCGCCCACCGCGTCCCGCGCCGCGAGAGCACGCAGCTCGGCGGCGGTCAGACGGTTCCACTGGACTTCGCTCATCGGGAACTCCTCCTGGTCAGAGGTGGTCGGCGTCGACCACGGCCTGCGCGAAGGCGGTGGGCGCTTCCTGGGGGAGGTTGTGGCCGATGTTCGCGATGGTGCGGTGCTCGTAGGCGCCGGTGAAGTGGTGGCGGTAGCCGGTGCCGTCGCCGGGCGCGGTGAAGGGATCGAGGGCCGGGTCGAGGGTGAGGGTGGGCACGCCGATCGACGGCTGGGCGGCGAGCAGCCGCTCGTAGCGGTCGTAGCGGTGCTCGCCCTCGATGAGGCCGATGCGCCAGCGGTAGTTGTACAGGACGATGGCGGCGTAGTCGGGGTTGAGGAAGGCCTGGGCGGTGCGCTCGTACGTGGCGTCGTCGAAGTTCCAGGTGGGGGAGACGAGGGTCCACACGTAGCGGCACAGCGCCAGGCGGTCCTTCTCGTTGTCCATGGCCTGCTTGCCGCGCTCGGTGGCGAAATACCACTGATACCACCAGTTGTGCTCGACGGCCGGGGCGGCGGGCGAGAGCTGCGCCGTGCGGTCGGTGATGACGTAACCGCTGGTGGAAACAAGGGCCTTGACCCGCCCGGGCCACAGCGCGGCGATGATGTCGGCGGTCCGCGAACCCCAGTCGAAGCCGGCCAGGACCGCCTTCTCGATCTTCAGGGCATCCATGAACGCGACGATGTCCAGGGCGATGGCGGACTGTTCGGCGGTGCGGGGGGGGGGGGGGGGGGGGGGGGGGGGGGGGTGGGGGGGGGGGGGGGGGGGGGGGGGGGGGGGGGGGGGGGGGGGGGGGGGGGGGGGGGGGGGGGGGGGGGGGGGGGGGGGGGGGGGGGGGGGGGGGGGGGCTTCGCGCATCGGGTGGGGGGGGGGGGGGGGGCGGGGTCGGGGGGTGTCCGTCCTCGGTCCGGCGGAACTGTTCCGGCAAGGGGTACTGCGTGTCGGACGCCGGCCGCTGCGGGCGGACACCCCCCGCCCCGTCCCCTCACCGCCGTGGGCGACCACTTCAAACGCTGGGCGCCTGCGCCCACCTCAGGGGCGCGGGGAACTGCGCGACCAGCCACGACGGACCCGCAGCCGCCCTACGACGTGATGGGGCACCCCCATAGGCGCACGGCAACCCCACCCACCTAAGGGGCGCGGGGAACTGCGCGACCAGCCACGATGGGCCCGCAGCCGCCCTACGACGTGATGAGGCGCCCCGATAGGCGCACGGCAACCGCCCCCACCCAGCCGCCGCGGGCATACGCGCGCTACGCCCACCCCCCTTGCCGCCGCCGGGTCCTCCGCAGCAGCCAGAAGAAGAAGGGGCTGCCCAGCAGGGCTGTTAGAACACCCAGCGGCAACTCCGCGGGCGCGGCGATCGTCCGGGCCGCAAGATCCGCCGCCAGCAACACCACCGCTCCGCCCAGCGCACTGCCGGGGATGAGGAAGCGGTGTCCGGGCCCGGCGACCATGCGGAGGAGGTGGGGGACGACCAGGCCCACGAAGCCGATGACGCCCGAGACGCTGACCGCCGCGGCGGTGAGCAGGGCGACGACGAACATCAGCAGGATGCGGAGGCGTTCGACGTCGACGCCCAGATGCCGTGCGGGCCGGTCGCCGAGGGCGAGGAGGTCCAGGCGCCGGGCGTACAGCGGCGCGACGACGAGTCCGAGCACCGCGCACGGCAGCACCGCGAGCACCTTCGGCCAGGTGGACTGCGCGAGTGAGCCCAGTTGCCAGAAGGTGATCTGGTTCACCGCGGCCGTGTCCGCGAGGAAGATGAAGAGGCCGATGAGCGCGCCGGCGAAGGCGTTCACGGCGATCCCCATGAGGATCAGGGTCACGACTTCCGTACGGCCACCGGAACGGGACATCGCGTACACCAGCAGGACCGTGCCGAGGCCGGCGACGAAGGCCATCGCCGGGAGCGTCCACGTGCCGAGGAAGTTCAGGCCCAGCGAGATCGAGGCGACCGCCCCGACCGCCGCGCCGAGCGAGACGCCGATCGTGCTGGGCTCGGCGAGCGGGTTGCCGAAGACGCCCTGCATCAGCGCGCCCGCGCAGCCCAGCGAGGCGCCGATGAGCAGCGCGAGGACGATGCGTGGGAAGCGGACGTTCCACAGCACCGACTCGGCGACCCGGTCCAACTCCGTCCCGCCCAGGCCGATCCGGTGCTGCACGGAGGCCAACACGTCCCCGACCGGCACCGGATACGCGCCGATCCCGGCCGCCACCGGCACGAGCACCAGCAGCGCCGCGAGCAGCCCGGCGGTCAACAGCCAGGCGGTGCCGTGCCGTCCACGCGCGGGTCTCTCGGCCGTCGGCGCGTCCTGCGCGGTCTTCTCCAGTACGGTCATGCCGCAGCCGTTCCTCTCCACGGGTTCGGCCCCACATGGCCGGATGGGACTTAGGTTAGCCTTGCCTGCACTTCGCCGGGCCCGCTCCCCGCGCGCCTCCGCCATCCCCGCGATGCTTCAATTCCCCCGTGACTGACTACGACGTACTCCGTGTCTTCTGCGGAGCGAATGGCGGATACGGCAACGAGCTCGGGGTCGTCCGGGAGGGCTCCGTCATGCCGGACCCGGAGGAGCGTCAGGCGTTCGCGGGCAAACTGGGGTTCAGCGAGACCGTGTTCGTGGACGATCCCGAGCGCGGGATCATCGACATCTACACGCCGACCCTGCGGCTGCCGTTCGCCGGGCATCCCTGTGTCGGTACGGCCTGGTTGCTGGACGTGCCGGAACTCGTCACGCCCGCCGGTGTGGTGGGCACCCGCCTGGACGGCGAGTTCAGCTGGATCGAGGCACGGGCGGAGTGGGCGCCGCCGCGGACGCTGCGGCAGTACGCCACCGCGGCCGAGGTCGACGATCTGCCGGTGCCGCCGCCGGGGGAGTGGATCTACGCCTGGGCCTGGGAGGACGAGGCGGCCGGCCGTGTCCGTGCGCGGGCCTTCCCCGGCCGGGACGACGGCATCGAGGAGGACGAGGCGACCGGCGCTGCCGCCATCCTGCTCACCGACCGGCTGGGCCGCGCCCTCAACATCACGCAGGGCGCCGGCTCGCAGATCCTCACCGCCCCGCAGCCGGGAGGGTGGGTGGAGGTCGGCGGCCGCGTCCTCCTCGAACGCTGAGCCTCAGGCGCTGAGCCGGAACTCCTCGCTCAGTGCCCTGAACACGGCCGTGTTCAGGGCGAACGCCTTCTTGCACTCCGCCACGACCCGCTGCTTCTCCAGGTCGTCCGCGCGCACCGCGTCCAGCAGCTCCCGGTAGCCGCGCTTGAAGGCGGCGGGATTGCCGATCTCCTCGAAGACGTAGAAGCGGACGCCGTCGCCCTTCTTCTCGAAGCCCCAGGTCTTCTCCGCCTTGTCGCGGATGATCTGGCCGCCGGAGAGGTCGCCGAGGTAGCGCGTGTAGTGGTGGGCGATGTAGCCGGCCGGCCAGCGTTCGGCGCACTCCCGTACCCGGTCCGCGTACGCCTGTGTCGCGGGGAGTGCGGAGACGCCCGACCGCCACTCGGGGCCGCGCAGATGCGCCAGGTCCCGTTCCAGGGCCCGCAGCCGGAACAGCTCCGGCCTGATGAACGGGCCGGCCACCGGATCCGACACCAGGCGCTCGGCCCCGGCCTCCAGTGCCTCGTAGACGAACCACAGCTGCTCGGTGTAGCGCGCGTACGCGTCGACGCCGAGTCGTCCGCCGAGCAGATCGCTCATGAACGTCGAGGTCTCCGCTTCCACGTGCTGTTCGTGGGAGGCGGTGCGGATCACTGTCGAGAAGGAGTCCATGGCCCAGATTTTCTATGGTTAGGCTTACCTAAGTCAATGCCTTGCCGACCCTCTGTCGGCAACTTTCCCGACGACTCGTCGGTAAAAACCTACGCGCACAGCAAGAAGCCCGCCCTTCGAGGAGGGCGGGCCGGGAGAGGGGGCGCGTTACGGGAGTGTGAGGATCTCCGCTCCTGAATCCGTCACCACCAGTGTGTGTTCGAACTGGGCCGTGCGCTTGCGGTCCTTCGTCACCACCGTCCAGCCGTCGTCCCACATGTCGTACTCGTGGGTGCCCAGCGTCAGCATCGGCTCGATCGTGAAGGTCATGCCGGGCTGGATCACCGTCGTCGCGTGCGGGCTGTCGTAGTGCGGGACGATCAGGCCGGAGTGGAAGGAGGAGTTGATGCCGTGGCCGGTGAAGTCGCGGACCACGCCGTAGCCGAAGCGCTTGGCGTACGACTCGATGACCCGGCCGATGATGTTGATCTGGCGGCCCGGTTTGACCGCCTTGATCGCGCGGGCGAGGGATTCGCGGGTGCGCTCGACCAGCAGGCGGCTCTCCTCGTCGACGTCGCCGACCAGGTAGGTGGCGTTGTTGTCGCCGTGCACGCCGCCGATGTACGCCGTCACGTCGAGGTTGACGATGTCGCCGTCCCGCAGCACGGTCGAGTCCGGGATGCCGTGGCAGATCACCTCGTTGACGGAGGAGCACAGCGACTTGGGGTAGCCGCGGTAGCCGAGCGTCGAGGGGTAGGCGCCGTGGTCGCACATGTACTCGTGCGCCACCTTGTCCAGCTCGTCGGTGGTGACCCCCGGCGCGATCAGCTTCGCCGCCTCCGCCATCGCCCGCGCCGCGATCCGGCCCGCGAGGCGCATCGCCTCGATCGTCTCGGGCGTCTGCACCTCCGGTCCGGTGTACGGCGTCGGCGCGGGCTTGCCGACGTACTCGGGGCGGCGGATGTTGCCGGGGACGGAACGGGTGGGGGACAGCTCCCCTGGTACGAGCAGCGACTGGCCAGACATGGCAGCGAGTCTAACCAGCGGGGATGGGGGAACATGTCGGTGGCGAAAGGAGCCGGACATGGCCCTGTTCAAGAAGCGCACGGTCGGCAAGCCGGGGGAGTGGTACTACTGCCTCCAGCACAAGAAGGTCGAGGAGGGTCCCGAGTGCCCGGCCAAGGACCGCTTCGGTCCGTACGCCACCCGGAAAGAGGCCGAGCACGCGATGGCGACGGCCCGCGAACGCAATCTGGAGTGGGAGAACGATCCCAAGTGGCACGACGCCTCGGCCGGTAGTCGCGAGGACGACTGACCACCAGGGGGCGAAAACAGGGGGTCACGTGCTCGCCTGCGTGGCCGCCTCGCGTTGCTCGCGCAGCCGTATCGCGTGCTCGTTCGTCCGTACGTCGTACGTCATCAGCTTCGGCAGGCACAGGGCCAGCAGCCCCACCGCGCCCACGCAGAGCAGACCGCCCGACCAGACCGACGTCCGCACGCCCCACCACGCGGCGAAACCGCCCGAGCGGACCTGGCCGACGGTCGGTCCGACCGAGTACGACAGCAGCTCGATCCCGGCGAGCCGGCCGCGCAGCTCGTCCGGGATCGTCTGGTTCCACATGGCCGCGCGGAAGACCCCGCTGACCATGTCGGCGCCGCCGGCCACGGTCAGGAACAGAAGCACCAGCCATACGTTGCCGGCGAGCCCGGCGGCCGCGATCGCCAGCCCCCACAGCGCGGCCGAGAGGACGACCAGCCGACCGTGCCGGTGGATCCGTGAGGTCCAGCCGCTGGTCACGCTCACCAGCAGCGCTCCGAGCGGGACCGACGCGTACATCAGGCCCAGTGACCACTCGGCGTCCAACTCGTCCGCGAGGAACGGCAGTACGGCCAGCGGCATCGCCAGGAACATCGCGGCCAGGTCGACGGCGTAGGTACCGAGGAGTTCCTTGCGGCTCCACGCGTACCGGGCGCCCTCGGCGATGGCCTTCAGCGACGGCTTCGCCGCCTCGTGGGAGGCGGGGGAGGCCGCGATGCGTACGACGAGGACGACCGAGACCACGAAGGTGAGCAGGTCGGCGCCGTATGCCCAGCCGAGCCCCGCGTAGGCGACCACCACGCCGGCCAGCGCCGGGCCCGCGACCCCGCCGAGCGTCCAGCGGAAGGAGTTCAGGGCGGCGGCCGCCGGCAGGTGGTCGTGGGCCACGATCCGCGGCCAGAGCGAGTCCAGCGCGGGGCGCTGCACGGAGACCAGGGCGGAGGACAGGGCGGCGACGACGTACAGCGGCCAGATCGCGGGTGTGGGGAGCAGCGCGTTCAGGAGCAGGGCCGCGGAGAGCAGGCCCTGGCCGATCTCCGTCCACACGATCAGTTTCCGCTTGTCCCAGGCGTCCGCCAGCGCCCCGCCGTACAGCCCGAACACCACCAGCGGGATCAGCTCCACGGCCCCGATCGCGCCCACCGCCGCGGCCGACCCCGTCAGTTCCTTCAGCTGGACCGGCAGCGCGACGAAGGTGAGGAAGCTGCCGAAGTTCGAGATCAGCCCCGAGAACCACAGCCGTCGGAAGTCGCGCGACGCCCGCCAGGGAGCGAGGTCGGGCAGCAGGGCGCGCAGGCCTGACGGGGGTTCGGGGGTGTCATCGGTCACGAAGGGCCATGGTCGGGGGAGGGCCCCTCGTGGGCAACAGGTTTTCGGTGGAGGGGGGCTTAGCGGCGGGTGCGGGTTACCAGCGGGGCGGTGGTGGTGCCGTCAGGATTTCCGCCAGCTGGGAGAGGCGGTCGCGCAAGCGGCGGCGGCCCCGGGGAGCGGGCACCGCGTTCTCGCCGGCCGCCGCGCTCACCAGGTGCTGCACGGTGTCCAGGTCCAGCTCCGCCCCGTCCGGCACGGCGAGGGTCTCGTGGGCCATCGCCGCGAGCTCGCCCGTGTCGCCGCCGAGCGCCAGTACCGTCGCCCCGGCCCGGCGGGCGTCGTGCACCCGTTCCAGCAGCGGGGCGCCCGGCCCCTCGGGCGAGACCACCAGCAGGGTCTCGCCGCGCCGGGCCGCGGTCAGCCGCCCGGGGCCGACGGCCAGGTGCGCCGGGTCCGAGGGGCGCGCGTCATGGCGTACGAGAGTCGGCGCCAGCTCCGGCATGCCCGACCAGGCCGCCTCGTCGACCAGATGGGCCGCCAGATGCCACGGCTCGTAGTCGGGGGTGCCCACGAGCAGCAGTCCGCCGCCGTGCGACACCACCGAACCCCTGAGCGCGCCCGCGAACCGGCGGGTCTCCCCCAACCACTCGGTCCCGGCGAGCACTTCACGCAGCAGCGCTACCCGTACGGCGTCCATGGGCCCGCATCCTGCCGCAACCGGCCCCCTTCCGGCCCGCCGTTCGCCCCGAATTCGCCCGACCCGGGTACTCCGGCGACCGTGCCGCGGCTCACCTGGACGCGGGGGGTGGGAGAGGCGGACGTACAGTCGGGCCATGACCTCTACCTCTCCCGATGGTGCACAGCAGCCCGCCGAGACTCCCGCGAAGGCCCCCGCCAAGGACCCCTGGGACCTGCCCGACGTCTCCGGGCTCGTGGTCGGCGTGCTCGGGGGCACCGGCCCGCAGGGCAAGGGCCTCGCCTACCGGCTGGCCAAGGCCGGCCAGAAGGTGATCATCGGCTCGCGGGCCGCCGACCGCGCGCAGGCCGCCGCCGACGAGCTCGGCCACGGCGTCGAGGGCGCCGACAACGCCGAGACCGCCCGCCGCAGCGACATCGTGATCGTCGCCGTGCCGTGGGACGGCCACGGCAAGACCCTGGAGTCCCTGCGCGAGGAACTGGCCGGCAAGCTCGTCGTCGACTGCGTCAACCCGCTCGGCTTCGACAAGAAGGGCGCCTACGCGCTCAAGCCGGAGGAGGGCAGCGCCGCCGAGCAGGCCGCCGCCCTGCTGCCCGACTCCCGGGTCACCGCCGCCTTCCACCACCTGTCCGCGGTGCTGCTCCAGGACCCGGAGATCGACGAGATCGACACCGATGTGATGGTCCTCGGCGAGGTGCGCGCCGACGTCGAGATCGTGCAGGCGCTGGCCGGCCGCATCCCCGGCATGCGCGGTGTCTTCGCCGGGCGGCTGCGCAACGCCCACCAGGTGGAGTCGCTGGTCGCCAACCTGATCTCGGTCAACCGCCGGTACAAGGCGCACGCCGGGCTGCGTGTCACGGACGTCTGAGTCCATGGGGGACACTGGACGGCGTCAGCGGTGTCCCCCGACAGGAGCTTTGTGACATGCCCCGCCTCGCCCTCTACGCCCTCGTCGTCTGCGTCCTCGCCGTGGCCGCGGCGGTCGTCTCCTTCGCCAAGGGCAGCTTCCTGGGGATCGTGTGGGTGCTGCTCGCGGGGCTGTCGTCCAACATGTGCTGGTACTACCTGAAGCGGGAGAAGGTCAGGAAGTCCGTCACGGGCTGATCTGGCAGTACTGGTTCGACTCCTGCCAGAAGCGGTACAGGTCCTGGCCGCAGTACGTCTCGAAGTCGGTGATCCCCAGGCCGCTCAGGATCGAGTCGATCACGTCGAAGAACGCGGTGTTGACCGCCGGCAGCCACAGCAGCGCGAACACGAACAGCAGGCCGAACGGCGCGAACGGCTCCACCTGGCGCCTGAAGTTGTACGACAGCCAGGGCTCGATGACGCCGTAGCCGTCCAGGCCCGGCACCGGCAGGAAGTTCAGGATCGCGGCCGTGACCTGGAGCAGCGCGAGGAAGGCCAGCGCGAACCGGAAGTCCCGCGGTACGCCGTCCAGCGCGTCCAGCCAGAACGGGGCCGTGCAGACGAGCGCGAACAGGACGTTCGTCAGCGGGCCCGCCGCCGAGATCAGGCTGTGCCGCCAGCGGCCCCGGATGCGGTTCCGCTCGATGAAGACGGCGCCGCCGGGCAGACCGATACCGCCCATGATCACGAAGATCACCGGCAGCACGATGCTCAGCAGGGCGTGGGTGTACTTCAGCGGGTTGAGGGTGAGATAGCCCTTCGCGCCGATCGAGATGTCACCGCTGTGCAGGGCGGTGCGCGCGTGCGCGTACTCGTGCAGACAGAGCGAGACGATCCACGCGGCCGTCACGAACAGGAACACGGCGACGCCGGGCTGCTCGGCGAACCCCGTCCAGGTGGCCCAGCCGGTCACCGCGGTGACGGCGAGGATCCCGACGAAGACCGGGCTGATCCTCCGGTCGCTGTGGCGGGTGGTCGCGGTGGTCATGGGGCTCCCTGGACAGTCGTGCACGCGGTGGGACGGGGGTGGGGCAGGGGTGGGACTGCCCGACCGTACCGGGCGTACGGGGAAAACGTCTCGCGGGGGGCCGGAGGTTCCGTGGAAGGTGGGGGCATGGGGTTTTGGCACGTGTTCTGCGCGGACTGGCGGGCGGACTGGCAGAGGGAGTGCTGCGGTGCGTCCTCCGCCGGCCTTTTCTCCGCCGGGGTTGCCGCCGGCCGAGACCCTCCCCGGCACCCGCCCCTCTACCCCCCCGGTTCCCGCCGCACCGCTGGAACTCCGTGACCGGCCCGGACAGCTCCGGAGACAATGGATCCCGTGCGCTATCGCATCCTCGGTACCACCCAGGCACTACGACCCGACGGGGCGCCCGTCCCGGTCGGTGGGGCGCGGCTGCGTGCTCTGTTGACCGTGCTGGCGCTGCGGGCGGGCCGTACCGTACCCGTGAACCTGCTGGTCGAGGAGGTGTGGGACGGTGATCCGCCCGCCGACGCGCCGGGTGCGCTCCAGGCGTTGGTGGGCCGTCTGAGACGGACGCTCGGCGCGGAGGCGATCGCGTCGGTGGAGGGCGGTTACCGGCTCACCGCCTCGCCCGACGACATCGACCTGCACCGCTTCGAGCGGCTGGTCGAGGAGGGCACGCGCGCGCTGGCCGACGGCGACCCCGCCAAGGCGGCCGTCGTCCTGGACGACGCCCTCGCCCTGTGGCGTGCCCCGGCCCTCGCCGACCTGCCCGACCGGACCGCCGAGGCGGCCCGCCGGGACACCCGGCACCTGGACGCCCTGCGCGCCCGCCACACCGCCGCCCTCGCCCTCGGCCACGCCGAGCAGGCCCTGCCCGAACTCACCGCCCTGTGCGACACCCACCCGCTGGACGAACCCCTCCAGGCCCTGCGCCTGCGGGCCCTGCGCGACGCCGGACGCGCGGCGGAGGCGCTGGCCGCCTACGAGGACGTACGCCGGCTCCTCGCGGACCGGCTCGGCGCGGACCCCGGACCGGAACTGAGGGACCTGCACGGGGAGTTGCTCCGACCCGGAACCGGCCCCGGGACCGGCCCCGGGGGCACCCGGCCCGCCGGGCTCGCCGCCCCCGGCGGGGGTGCCCCGGCCCCGCCGCCCCGCGGCAACCTCCGCGCCCGTCTCACCTCCTTCGTCGGCCGGGAGTCCGACATCGAGGTCATCCGGGGCGACCTCGCGGCGGCCCGGCTCGTCACGTTGCTCGGGCCCGGCGGGGCCGGGAAGACCCGGCTGTCGCAGGAGGCCGCGGAGCAGGAGGCCGCGCGGACCGCGCGGGACACCGCACGCGACGGCGTCTGGCTGGCCGAACTCGCGCCCGTGGACGACCCCGAGGCGGTCCCGGAGGCCGTACTCACCGCCGTGGGGGCCCGCGAGACCGTGCTGTACGGCGCCGGCGCCGAGGCGATGCGCGCCGGGGGCGAGCGCCACGACGACCCCGTGGAGCGCCTCGCCGAGCACTGCGGCCGGCGGCGCATGCTGCTGATCCTGGACAACTGCGAGCACGTCGTGGACGCCGCCGCCCGGCTCGTGGAGGAGCTGCTGGAGCGCTGCCCCGGCCTGACCGTGCTCGCCACCAGCCGCGAACCCCTCGGCGTACCGGGGGAGTTGCTGCGTCCCGTGGAGCCGCTGCCCGAGCCGGTCGCGCTGCGCCTGCTCGCCGACCGGGGCGCCGCGGCCCGGCCCGGATTCCGGGTCGAGGACGACCCCGAATCGTGCGCCGAGATCTGCCGGCGCCTCGACGGGCTGCCGCTCGCCATCGAGCTCGCGGCCGCCCGTCTGCGCATGCTGACGCCCCGCCAGATCGCCGAGCGGCTCGACAACCGTTTCCGACTGCTCACCTCCGGCAGCCGTACCGTCCTGCCCCGCCAGCAGACCCTGCGGGCCGTCGTCGACTGGTCCTGGGACCTGCTGGACGACGGCGAACGGGACGTGCTGCGGCGGCTGTCCGTCTTCGCGGGCGGCTGCGACCTGGCCGCCGCCGAGGCCGTCTGCGGACCCGGCGCGCTGGAGGCGCTCGGCTCGCTGGTCGACAAGTCCCTCGTGGTGGCCGCCCCTTCGGGCGACGGCGCGATGCGCTACCGGCTCCTGGAGACCGTCGCCGAATACGCAGGCGAGCGCCTCGACGAGACCGGCGCGCGAGCCGGGGCCGAGCGCGCGCACCTGACGTACTTCCGTGAACTCGCCCGCGCCACCGAGCCGTTGCTGCGCGGCTCCGCCCAGTTCGAGGCCATCGGGCTGCTGGAGCGCGAGTACGAGAACCTGCGCACCGCCCTGCGCCACGCCGTCACCGGCCGGGACGAGCAGGAAGCGCTGTGCCTGGTGCTGTCGCTGTCCTGGTACTGGCAGATGCGCGACCTGCGCGTCGAGGCCCGCCACTGGTCCCGCGAGGTGCAGACCCTCGGCCCCGACCCGTTCGCCGAGCCCGTCCGCCGCGCCGAAGCGGTGTGGCAGCGCTGCACGGACACCCCGCCCCCGTGGACCGGCGAGGTCCTCGCGGAGGCCCGCCGCGGTCTCCATCTCGTCCATCTCGCCTGCATGGACACCGAGTTGGACGCCTGGCAGACCCCGCGGGCGCAGGCGAAACTGCACGCCATCGCCGAGACCTACGAGCCGGGTCTGCCGCAGACCTGCCGCACCCCCGGCATGCTCTGGTTCTACGCCCTGATGCTCACCGGGAACATGGAGCGGCTGCGTGACGTCATCACCGCCACCGTGGAGACCAGCCGCAACACGCCCGGCTACGACTGGGAGCTCGGCGCGGCCCTCCAGATGCGGGCCAACATCTCCGCCCAGCGCCCCGACTGGGCGTTCGACGCCCCCCGCGACGCCGACGAGTCGCTGCGGATCTTCGAGCGCCTCGGCGACCTGTGGGGAGCCGCGGAGGCCCTCGCCGCCCGCAGCGAGGCCCATGAACGCAGGGGCGAGTGGGAGGCGGCGGTCACCACTTACCGGGCCGCGATCGACTACGCCGAACGGCTCGGCGCGCACGCCCAGGTGGCGGTGTTGCGCGCCCGGCTGGGCAGCGCCCTGATCGAGACCGGGGAGCACGAGCGCGGCGAGAACCTGCTGCGCGAGGTGATCGCGCAGCAGGACGGCGCGCGCAACGACGCGATGCCCGCAGCCCGGCTGTTCCTCGCCGGCCGGCTCGGGATGTCCGGCCGTGTTCCCGAGGCGCGCGAGCAACTCCGCCTGCTGCGGGAGGAGTTCAGTATCGCCTACTTCGTCCTCTTCGACGCCTTCATCCTCGGCTCGGAGGGCTGGCTGGAAGCCGTCGATGGCCGCTACGAGGAGTGTCTGGACCTCACCCGCCGGGCGCTGGAGCAGGCCTCGGACCCGCTGGCCCTGGCCGTCGCTCCCTATATGCGCACCATGTACCTGCACACCGCCGCCCTCGCCCTCGCCGCCGTCGAGGACGGCCGCCGGGCGGACGACGGTGCCCGCTGCCTCGGCGCCGCGGACGCGCTGCTGCCGTCCGCCCATGTGCCGACGTTCATCGAGCGCGAGGTGCGCGGCAAGGCGGTCCTGGCGCTGCGTGCCGTACTCGGCGACGACGCCTACGAGGAGGCGTACGCGCAGGGCGGCGGTCTCTCCCCCGAGGAGGCCACCGCCCTGCTGTGACGCGCGCACCGGGGTGCACGAACGTCAGTTCTTGGTACGGAACTTGTGGATCGCGACCGGCGCCATCACCGCCGTGATCGCCACCGACCAGCCGATGGTCACCCACAGGTCGTGCGCGACCGGGCCGCCCACCATCAGCCCGCGGGCCGCGTCGGCGAGCGTGGACAGCGGGTTGTAGTCGGTGAAGTGCTGGAGCCAGCCCGGCATGGAGTCGGTCGGCGCGAAGATGGACGAGCCGAACTGGAGCGGGAACAGCACCAGGAAGCCCATCGCCTGCACGGACTGCGCGTTCTTCAGGATCACGCCCAGGGTGAGGAACACCCACATGATCGAGGAGGCGAACAGCGCGGACAGCCCCACCGTCGCGAACAGGCCGGGCCAGTTGGTGATCTCGAAGCCGACCAGCACGGAGACGATCATCAGGACGGTGGTGGCGAACAGCATCCGCCCCAACTCCACCGTGATCTTCGCGAACAGCACCGAGCCGCGGCCGATCGGCAGCGACCGGAAGCGGTCCATCACGCCGCTGTTGAAGTCCTGGCTGAAGCCCGTGCCGACGCCCTGGGACATCGTCATGCTCATCATCGCCAGCATGCCGGGGATCACGTACTGCACGTACGCGTCCTGGCCGCCGCCGAGGGCCTGGCCGATCGAGCCGCCGAAGACGTACACGAACAGCAGGGTGAACACGATCGGCATCAGCAGCGCGTCGAACATCGACTCGGGGTCCTGCCGGATCCACAGCAGGTTGCGCCGGATCAGGGCGCCGGTGTGCCGCAGATGGCCGCGCAGCGGGATACGGGCGTCCGCGGCGAGCGCGGGAGCGGTGGTGGCGGTGGCGGTGCTCATACGGCGACCTCCTGGCGGTCGTCGGTGGGTACGGCGTCCTGCGGGGCACTGGCTCGGTGGCCGGTGAGGGACAGGAACACCTCGTCCAGGCTGGGCAGTTCGGTGGTGATCGAGGAGAGCGTGATCCCGCGTGCGGTGACCGCGCCGACCACGGCGGTCAGCTGTTCGTCGCTGAGGATCGGCACGAGGACGTCGCCGCGGTCGGTGTCCACCGTGGTGGTGGCGAGTCCGGTGATGCCCAGCTCGTCCAGCGCGTCGGCGAGGGGGCGCAGGCGCAGCGGATCCGCCGGGCGGATCCGCAGGGCCCGGCCGCCGACCTTCGCCTTCAGCTCCTCGATGGCGCCGCCCGCGATGACCTGGCCGCGGTCGACCACCGTCAGCTCCGAGGCGAGCTGCTCGGCCTCCTCCATGTACTGGGTGGTGAGCAGCACGGTCACCCCCTCGCCGACCATCCGCTTGACCTCGTCCCACACCTCGTTGCGGGTGCGCGGGTCCAGGCCGGTGGTCGGCTCGTCCAGGAACAGCACCGCCGGGCGGCCGATCATCGACGCGGCCAGGTCCAGCCGGCGCCGCATGCCGCCCGAGTACGTCGACGCGGGGCGCTTGGCCGCGTCCGTGAGCGAGAAGCGTTCCAGCAGCTCGTCCGCCCTGGTGCGGGCCTCCTTGCGGGGCAGGTCCAGCAGCCGGCCGATCATGTACAGGTTCTCCCAGCCGGGGAGCTTCTCGTCCACGGACGCGTACTGGCCGGTGAGGCCGATCACCCGGCGCAGCTGCCTCGGCTGTCGTACGGCGTCGTAGCCGGCCACGGTGGCGTGGCCCGCGTCGGGGGCGAGCAGCGTGGACAGGATCCTGACGAGGGTCGTCTTTCCGGCCCCGTTCGGGCCGAGCACCCCCATCACCGTGCCCTCGCGCACGTCCAGGTCCACGCCGTCCAGTGCCTTGGTCTCGCCGTAGTGCTTGACCAGTCCCCGTACGGAGACGGCGGCACTTCCGCCCTCGGGGTTCTTGTCGATTCGCGTCATACCGAGGACGGTCCCACCCCCCACCGACAAACCACCGACAGGTCGCCGACAGGGGGTGCCGGGGGAGGTCGTAGGCCGGCTGCGGGTGGGTGGGGGCTGGTCGCGCCCGCGCGGCGGTAGCCGCATATTCAGCACAGCCCCGCGCCCCTGGGTCTTTCAGCCCGTCCGGCGTTTGAGGACGAGGCCCCTTCAGGGCCGACAGGGGGGTCTGGGGGCGCAGCCCCCAGGGTTGGGACGGGTAGGGGCGGCGGGGGCGAGGAAACGAAACGGCAGCCCGCCGACGGGGGAAGATCGGCGGGCTGCCTCTGTGCCGCGATGGCTCAGTGGACGGAGTGCTCCTCCAAGGGGAACGTTCCGCCGACGACGTCCTCCGCAAACGCCTTCGCCGCGTTGCCCATGAGCGAACGGAGATCGGCGTACTGCTTGACGAACTTGGGAACGCGTCCGCCGGTCAGACCGAGCATGTCGGTCCAGACCAGGACCTGCGCGTCGGTCTCGGACCCGGCGCCGATCCCGACCGTGGGGATGTGGAGCACCCGAGTGACCTCGGCGGCCAGCTCCGCGGGAACCAGCTCCAGCACGACAGCGAACGCGCCCGCGTCCTGCACGGCCTTCGCGTCCCGCAGCAACTGCGCCGCCGCCTCCTCACCACGCCCCTGCACGCGGTAGCCCATCGCGTTGACGGACTGCGGGGTGAGCCCAATGTGGGCCATGACGGGGATCCCGGACTCGACCAGCAGTTCGATCTGTCGGTGGGACCGCTCGCCGCCCTCCAGCTTGACGGCACCGACCCCGGCCTCCTTCACCAGCCGGGTCGCCGAGCGCAGGGCCTGCACGGGACCTTCCTGGTAGGACCCGAAGGGCAGGTCGCCGACGATGAGGGCGCGCGAGGTGCCCCGTACGACGGCGGCGGAGAGCATGGTCATCTCGTCGAGCGTGACGGGCACGGTGGTCTCGTACCCGAGATGGCAGTTGCCCGCCGAGTCCCCGACGAGCATGACCGGGATCCCGGCCTCGTCGAAGACGGACGCGGTCATCGCGTCGTAGGCGGTGAGCATGGGCCACTTCTCGCCACGTTCCTTGGCGAGGGCGATGTCGCGCACGGTGATACGGCGTGTGCCCTTGCCCCCGTACAGCGCCTTGCTGCCGTCGGAGGGTCCCGTCTTCGCGGTCTGGGCAGCCGAAAGCTGCGTCATTGCAACGGCTCCTTCAGTCATCTCGAGGCGCCCTGACGGCGTCCCCGGATCCCCTCCATGGTGGCACTTCGTGCCAGAGAGGGCCAGAGGAGGTCGGTGTGACCGTTCCGGCAAGCCCTCGGAGACGTAAGACCTCGGTAAAAAAATAAGATACGAGACGGTTCCGTATCGAAATTGACCTAGCCTCGACCGCATGACTACCGCAGTCCCTGAACACCGGATACCGGAGGCGGTGCACCGGCGCCGCTGGGCGATCCTCGGCGTACTGATGCTGAGCCTGCTGATCGTGGTGCTCGACAACTCGATCCTGAACGTCGCCATCAAGACGATCTCCACGCCCGCCCCGACCGGTCTGGGCGCCACCCAGGGCGAGCTGGAGTGGGCGATCAACTCCTACACCCTGGTCTTCGCGGGCCTGCTGTTCACCGCCGGCCTCCTCGGCGACCGGCTGGGCCGCAAGCGGATCCTGCTCGGCGGCCTGGTCCTGTTCGGTGTCGGCTCCGCGCTGGCCGCCTTCTCCGGCTCGCCCGGCGAACTCATCACGTTCCGCGCGGTGATGGGCCTCGGCGCCGCGTTCGTCATGCCCGCCACCCTCGCCGTCCTGATGAACGTCTTCGAGCGCGAGGAGCAGCCGAAGGCCATCGGGATCTGGGCGGGCGGGGTGGGGCTCGCCATCGCCATCGGGCCGATCACCGGCGGTGCCCTGCTCGCGCACTTCTGGTGGGGCTCGGTCTTCCTCATCAACGTGCCGATCGTGATCCTCGCGGTCGCCCTGATGCTGTGGCTGGTGCCCGACTCCCGCGACCCGAGCCCCGGCCGCCTCGACCCCATCGGTGTCGTGCTGTCCGTCGTCGGCCTGGTCCTGCTGGTCTACGGCATCATCAAGGGCGGCCAGCTCGCCGACTTCACGGACGCCGCCGTGCTCGCCACCATCGGCGCCGGTGTCGCCGTACTCGTCGGCTTCGTGGTGTTCGAGGCGCGCAGCGACCACCCGTCCATCGATGTGACGTACTTCAGGAACAAGGTCTTCTCGGCCGCGATCGCCGCCATCGCGCTGGTCTTCTTCGCGCTGATGGGCGTGACCTTCTTCTCGGTCTTCTACACCCAGAGCGTGCGCGGCTACTCGCCGCTCCAGACCGGTCTGCTGATGCTGCCGCTGGCCGCCGCCCAGATGATCTTCGCGCCGCGGGCCCGGCTGCTGGTCGACCGGTTCGGCAACAGGGCCACCACCACGGCCGGCATGCTGATCATCGCCGCGACCCTGGCCGCGTTCGCCACGCTGGACGCGGACACCCCGATCTGGATCCTGGAGGTCGTCTTCTTCCTCATGGGCGCCGGCATGGCGCACATCATGACGCCGACCAGTGTCGTCATCATGCAGGCCCTGCCCCGCGAGAAGGCCGGTTCCGCCTCCGCGCTCAGCAACACCTTCCGGCAGGTCGGCGGCGCCCTCGGCATCGCGGTCCTCGGCTCGGTGCTGTCCACGGCCTACCGCAACGGCATCGACGGCAGCCTCGGTGCGGTCCCGGCGAGCCTGCGCCACACCGCGGGCGAGTCCATCGAGGCGACCCTCGGCGTCGCGGCGAAGCTCGGCCCGCGGGGTCGGGCCCTGGTCGATCCGGCCAATGACGCGTTCCTGCACGCGATGCACGTCACCGCGCTGTGGGGAGCGGGCGTGGCCGTGCTCGGCGCGATCGTCGTCGCCCGGTATCTGCCGGGCAGGCCGTCGGCGCCCCAGGAGGGCGAGAAGCAGCCGGAGTTGGCGACGACGGCCGAGTAGGGCCCCACGGGCCCACAGGTCTACGGGCCCACAGGTCTACCGGGCTACGGGCCCACGGCCGGGAGCGGAGAGAGAATCGGCACAGGCCACCACCTCCTCCGTAGAAGGGACGCAGTGAACGTGAACAGCCTCGCCGACCCGCCCGCGACGAGCGGCTCGCCCAAACCCGAGGGCGGCGCCACCCGCGGCAGGCCCCGCAGCGAGGGGGTGGAACGCGCCGTACTCGAAGGCGTGGTGAAGCTCCTGGAGGAGGGGGTGCCGTTCGCGGAGCTGTCCATCGAGCGCATCGCCCGTACCGCCGGAGTCGGCAAGGCCACCATCTACCGTCGCTGGAGCGGCAAGGAGGAGCTCTTCGTCGACGTCGTGCGCTCCGCCGAACCGCCGGATCCGGTCCTCCCCGGCACCTCGATGCGCGACGACCTCGTCGCCTCCCTCGAACAGGTGCGCGAGCGCGGGGTGCTGGCCCGGACCTCGGCGCTCCTGCACAACGTCCACGCCCAGATGAAGAGCAGCCCGAAGATCTGGGCCGCGTACCACGCGAGCGTCGTCGAGCCGCGGCGCCGGCTCCAGATCGAGATCCTGCGCCGCGGACAGCGCGAGGGCGAACTGCGCACCGACCTCGACGTCGAGCTGATGATCGACATGGTCATCGGCCCCATGCTCCTGCGGACCGTCATGCGTCCCGACGCCGATCTCCCCGACGGACTCGCCGAACAGATCGTCGACTCCGTCCTCGAAGGGCTCCGCCCCCCGGGCTCACCGCCCGTCAGCTGACGGGCCGCCAGTTCCCCGTCCGTCAGTTCCGCGCCACCGTAGGACCGAATGTGCGCGTTTCGTCACAGCACGCGCTTTCCCCCTCCGTAATCGGAACTCGCCGCGCCGACTTGTACGTCCTCGTCCAGGTACGGCCGTCCCAGGACGGCAGGATCAGGGCCGATCATCCCCTAGGGTCGTAGAACACGAGGGGATAACGGTGTGCACGGCAGGCAGTGAGGCGACGCGGTATGGCGCAGCAGGCGTACATGACGGAGACGGACAACGGCGGCTCGGGACCCGAGCGCCGCGGGAACCGGATTCGGCGCCTGATGAACCGGCTGACGAACCGCCTGGTGACCGGCTGGCGCGGCGATCCGCGGATCTGGCGCCGGGGGCTCGTCCTCACCGCCGTCGCGGTCGTGGTCGCCCTCATCATGCTGCTGCACGCGCAGATCCCGAACGCCGTCGGCAACCTCGGCAGCCTCGTCGAGACCTTCCTGCCCTGGCTGGGACTGTGCGTCCCGGTCCTGCTGCTGCTCGCGCTGTGGCGCAGGTCGGCGACCGCGCTGATCGCCGTCGTGCTTCCCGCGGTCGTGTGGCTGAATCTCTTCGGCGGGCTCCTCACCGACAAGGCGGCCACCGGCGGTGACTTCACCGTGGCCACGCACAACGTCAACGCCGACAACCCCGACCCGTCCGACACCGCCCGTGACGTGGCCGCGTCCGGCGCCGACGTCGTGGCCCTGGAGGAACTGACCACCTCGGCGGTCCCGGTGTACGAACGGGCACTGGAGTCGACGTACAGGTACCACTCGGTGCAGGGCACCGTCGGCCTGTGGAGCAAGTACCCGATGACCGGGGTCAGGGCCGTCGACATCAAGCTCGGCTGGACGCGCGCCATGCGGGCCACGGTGGCCACGCCCGAGGGGCCGGTCGCGGTCTACGTCGCCCATCTGCCGTCGGTGCGGGTCAAGCTGGAGGCCGGGTTCACCGCCCGGCAGCGCGACAAGAGCGCCGACGCGCTGGGCGAGGCCATCGCCGACGAGAAGGTGGCCAGGGTCGTCCTGCTCGGCGACCTGAACGGCACGATGAACGACCGCTCCCTGAACGCCGTCACCGCCCAGATGCGCTCCACGCAGGGCGCGGTGGGCAGCGGCTTCGGGTTCAGCTGGCCGGCGTCCTTCCCGATGGCCCGCATCGACCAGATCCTGGTCCGGGGGATCGAGCCGGAGAGCTCCTGGACGCTGCCGGAGACCGGGAGCGACCACCTGCCGGTCGCCGCACGTGTGAACCTCACCACGTCATCGTGACCTGACCAGCCGGAATACCGGCCCCTGGGGACTTTGTTCCGCACTTGAACATACGCTTCAAGCACGGACCTCCGCTCTCCCCTGAAAGGCACAGGTTTTCTTCATGCCCCTGGCTCTGCTCGCTCTCGCCGTGGGCGCCTTCGGCATCGGTACCACCGAGTTCGTGATGATGGGCCTCCTGCCCGACGTCGCCGCCGACCTGAACATCTCGATCCCCGAGGCCGGTCACCTGGTCTCCGCGTACGCGCTGGGGGTGGTGATCGGCGCCCCGCTGCTGGCCGCGGTCACCGCGCGCATGTCGCGTCGCAAGGTCCTGATCGGCCTGATGGTCCTCTTCGTCGCCGGCAACGTGCTGTCCGGCTTCGCCCCCGACTACCACTGGCTGCTGGCCGCCCGCTTCGTCAGCGGTCTGCCGCACGGCGCCTTCTTCGGCGTCGGCGCCGTCGTCGCCACCACACTGGTCGCGCCGGAGCGCAAGGCCCGCTCCGTGTCGCTGATGTTCCTCGGCCTGACCGTCGCCAACGTCGCGGGCGTGCCCGTGGCCACGCTCATGGGACAGCACATGGGCTGGCGGGCCACCTTCGTCGGCGTCGGCACGATCGGCCTGGCCGCGATCGCCGCGCTGGCCCTGCTGATCCCGCACGACCACGCGCACGCCCCGCGCGTCGGCGTCCGCCGCGAACTGGCCGCGCTGACCTCCCTCCCGGTCTGGCTGGCCCTCGGCACGACGGTCGCCGGCTTCGGCGCCCTCTTCGCCGCCTACAGCTACATCACGCCCATGCTCACCGACGCCGCCGGCTACGCCGACGCCAGCGTCACCCTCCTGCTCGCCCTGTTCGGCGTCGGCGCCACCGCGGGCAACCTCCTCGGCGGCCGCCTCGCCGACCACTCGCTGCGCGGCACCCTCTTCGGCGGCCTGATCTCCCTGGTGGCGGTGCTGGCCCTCTTCCCGCTGCTGATGTCCTCGGCGTGGAGCGCGGCCCTGGCGGTCGTCCTCCTCGGCACGGCGGCCTTCGCGACCGGCTCCCCGCTCCAGCTGATGGTCATGGAGAAGGCGTCGTCCGCCCCGTCCCTGGCCTCCTCCGCCAACCAGGCCGCCTTCAACCTGGCCAACGCCGGCGGCGCCTGGATCGGCGGCCTCGCCATCGCCGCGGGCTTCGGCGTGACCTCCCCGGCCCTCGCGGGCGCGGCCCTCGCCGTCCTCGGCCTCGCGGTGGCCGGAGCGGCGTACACCGTCGACCGCCGCCGGGTGCCCGCGTCCACACCGGGCCGCGAACGGATCGTCGCCTCGCACGTCCCGCGGGACGTGGAAGCGGTGCGGTGACGTGGAAGCGGTGCGGTACTGACACCGGCACTGACCCCTGTGCGGACCCCTGTACGGGATACGACGCGGGGCCGACGGTTCGTCACCGTCGGCCCCGCGTCGGCGTGTTGGGGGGGCGGGTCGGTCAGAGGCTGGTGAGGAGGTCGTCCAGCGGGGCGGGCACCCGCTCCGGTTCGAGGGCCTCGACGAGGAGACGGCCGTAGCGGATCTTGCGGCCCTTCTTCGTGCCGAGGAAACGGCGCAGCTGCTGGTGCCGGGGGCGGCCGTCCTGGGCGGGCTGGCGCAGGAAGGTCTGCCAGGCCCGCAGGTCGCCCTCGTCCCGGACGATCTCCTCGACCCGTGCCGTGCCCAGCGCCCGGATGAGCTCGTCCTCCAGGTCCGCGACGCACACGAAGAAGTCCCGGTACGGCGCCCCCGCCCGCTGCAGGCCCCGTTCGTAGAAGGGCTCCTCGCGTACGTCGCACAGCCCGGCCAGACGTAGACCGAGCCCGGGCGGGCCGAGGAGTCCGGCGTAGCGGCCGACGTTCATCGCCCCGCCCATCGACAGCACGCACACGCCCTCGGAGGCGAGATCCCGGCCCCGCCGCTCGGCCAGCGCCTCGACGGCCGCGAGGTCGCTCAGCCCCTCCAGCAGCACCGCCGTCCGCACACCCAGCCGCACGGCCAGCTCACCGGCCTCCCCGCCGCAACCGCCGCCCGCCCACTCACCGACCGCGTCCCGGAACGCCCGCATGTCCGCCATGCAGCGAGTCTGTGCCATCCCGGACGCCACGGCACGGAATTTTCTACGGCTCCGTCGTCTGCGTCTTCTCTGGCTTCCACGGTTTCTACGGCTCCGTCGGCGAGGCGGTGTCGGCCTCGACCTGGTGATCGGCCCAGACGTAGCTCTCGGGCAGCAGGTCGGCGATGGGCACGGCCCGGACGCGATCGCCCCGGCCCACGACGACCTTGACGGCGGGGAAGTAGTCGAGCAGCACCTGGCGGCACCGGCCGCACGGCGGGACGACCCCTCGATCACGGTCGCCCACGGCGACGACGGTGTCCAGCTCGTACACCCCCTGGGCGGCGGCCGCACCGATGAGGACCAGCTCCGCGCAGGGTCCGCCCGTGAAGTGGTAGGCGTTCACCGCGGTGACGATCCGGCCGTCGGGAGCGCGGCCCGCCGCCGCCATGGTGTGGTTGTCGCCCCGGCAACGCGTGCGCGCCACCTGGGCCGCGGCCTCGACGAGTTCCCGGTCGCCGGGCCGGAGCGCCGAGGTCATCCGGTCATGCCTCCGGCGAAGGGCGTCGTCCGCCACTGGTCGACGGCCGGGCCCAAGTACTCCAGCAGCGCCGGGAACTGGGGCACGAGGGTGAGGGAGGCGATGGCCCGCAGCATGCCCACGGCGTTCACGAAGCGCAGGACGTCCTCGTTCAGCGGCCGCATGCCGTTGCGCCGCGCACCGCGGTTGTACGCGGACTCGAGGTCGGGTCCGAGGGCGGCCAGGTCCCATTCGACGGGGCCCAGGGTGACCAGCTCGAAGTCGGCGTAGCGGGGCCCGTCGACGCCGGCGAAGACGTTCGCGGGCGGGGAGTCGCCGTGGACGGGCTGGAGGTCGACGTCGGGGAACGCCTTCTCGAACGCCGCGCGGGAGCGCACGAGAGGCTCCAGCACCCGCCACTCCCGGCGGGCCCGGTCCAGATCGGCCGGAGCGAGCAGGCCGGGACTGTCACCGAGGAGGGCGAGACCGTCGGTGACGAACCGCGGCTCGGCCGCGGACAGGAACGACAGCGGGCCCGGATACGCGCGCATCGCGGCGTGCAGGTCTGCGGTGAGCTCGGAGTTCGCCGCGTAGTCGGGTTCCTTGCCCCGGTCCTCCTCCAGGAACTGCCAGAACGTCATCGAGAACCCGTCCCGCCGAACGGGCTCCGGCGGCACGAGGGGACTCGGCGGAATCACCGGGGTCCCCTGGTCCGCGAGCCACAACGTCACGTCCAGCTCCGCCCGCTGACGGCGCGCCAGGGAGTCGAGGTCGGTGTGGGGCGGCAGGACGGTGGGAACGCGGGCCACGACCGGCGAGGGCGCGAGGTGGACGACGACGGAGAACAGGTCGTGCAGAACCCGGGCGTCCGTCACGGTGAGTCCGAGGTCGCGCGCCGCCCCGACAGCCGCGTCCACCGCGGCGGAGGTACGGCTGGCCATGTCCTGGGGGGTCATTAAGTCGGTCACGACAGTGATCGTCGCACGGTCGCGGAGCGGGCGGACAGAGATCTCCTTACCCTTTTCAACTTATAGCGCGGTGGGGGGCTTGCCGCAAGGCCCAGGTCAGGGCGCACAATCGTCGGCCGATGCCACAACCTGCGGAAATGAGGGCACGCGTGCGTGTGTTGCTGTCGACGGACGAGGGACGACGGACGGGGGACGCGGTGACGTCGGACCGGGTCGGGGGATCGCGATGAGTGAGTCGTACGTGCTGGGTCTTCACGAGGTCGACGAGACGCAGGTCGCGGTCGTCGGCGGCAAGGGCGCACACCTGGGCCGGCTGTCGCGGCTCGACGGCGTCCGGGTGCCGGCCGGTTTCTGCGTGACGACGGACGCCTTCCACCGGGTCGTGGCGCAGGAGCCGTCGATCGACGGCCTGCTCGATCGGCTGGCGCGTGTGGACCCGGACGACCGGGAGGCGATCCGCACGCTCGGCGCGCGGATCCGCGAGGCCGTCGAAGGGATCGCCGTCCCGGACGATCTCGCGGCGGAGATCACCCGCGCGCTCACCCGGCTCGGCGACCAGGCCGCCTACGCGGTCCGGTCCAGCGCGACGGCGGAGGACCTGCCCACGGCCTCCTTCGCGGGCCAGCAGGACACCTACCTGAACGTGGTGGGGCCGGCGGCGGTCCTGGAGCACGTCAGCCGGTGCTGGGCCTCGCTGTTCACCGAGCGGGCCGTGATCTACCGCCTGCGCAACGGGATCGACCACCGTACGGTCCGCATGGCCGTGGTCGTGCAGCGGATGGTCTTCCCGGACGCGTCCGGCGTCCTGTTCACGGCCGATCCCGTCACGGGCAACCGGAAGGTCGCCACCGTGGACGCCGGCTTCGGCCTCGGCGAGGCCCTGGTCTCCGGCCTGGTGAACCCGGACGTCTTCAAGGTCCGGCAGGGCGAGGTGGTCGAGAAGGCGATCGCCGCCAAACAGCGCGCCGTTCAGGCCCTGCCGACGGGCGGTACGCGGGAAGTGGCGATCGACTCGCGGCGGCAGGAGCAGCCGGCGCTGACGGACGCGCAGGTGCTACGGCTCGTGGAGCTGGGGCGGCGGATCGAAGCGGACTTCGGCCGACCGCAGGACATCGAATGGTGCCTGGCCGACGACGACTTCCAGATCGTCCAGAGCCGTCCCATCACGACCCTGTTCCCCGTCCCCGAGACCGGCGACCGGGAGAACCACGTCTACGTCTCCGTCGGCCACCAGCAGATGATGACCGACCCCATGAAGCCCCTGGGGCTCTCCATGTGGCTGCTGACGGCCATGGCGCCGATGCACGAGGCCGGCGGGCGGCTGTTCGTGGACGTCACCCGGCGCCTGTCCTCGCCCGCGAGCCGCGCCGGCCTGCTGGACCTCGTGGGGCGGGGCGATCCGCTGGTCAGGGACGCGCTGGAGACCGTCCTCGACCGCGGGGACTTCGTCCCGTCGCTCCCGGACGCCCCGCCCGGCGGGCCGCCGGCCGGCGGAGCGCCCACCCCGGTCGAGACCGATCCGGCCGTCGTCACCGGGCTGATCGAGCGCAGCCAGGCGTCCATCGCCGCCCTTCGGCGCGACATCGGGGCGAAGACCGGACCGGCGCTGTTCGACTTCCTGCTGGAGGCCTTCGAGGAGCACAAACGCGTCCTCGCCGATCCGCTGAACTTCCGGGCGATCATGGCGGGCATGGAAGCCACCTGGTGGCTCAACGACAAGCTGGAGGAGTGGCTCGGCGAGAAGAACGCGGCCGACACGCTGACCCTGTCCGCCCCGGGGAACGTCACCTCGGAGATGGGACTCGCGCTGCTCGACGTCGCGGACGTGATCCGCCCGCATCCGCAGGTGGTCGGGTTCCTGCGGGACGTGCGGGACGACGGCTTCCTGGACGACCTGGCGAAGCTCCCGGGCGGCACCGAGGCACGCGACGCCATCGAGGCCTACCTCGACCGGTACGGCATGCGCTGCGTCGGCGAGATCGACATCACGAGGCCGCGCTGGCGCGAGCGCCCGAGCACGCTCGTTCCCGTGATCCTCGACAACGTCAGGAACTTCGAGGCGGGCGCGGCCCGACGGCGCTTCGAGCAGGGGCTCCAGGCGGCGCGGAAGAAGGAACAGGACGTGCTGTCCCGCCTGCGGGCCCTGCCCGACGGGGAGCGGAAGGCCGACGAGGCCAAGGCCATGATCGACCGGGTCCGCACCTTCATCGGGTACCGCGAGTACCCGAAGTACGACATCGTCAGCCGCTACTTCGTCTACAAGCAGGCCCTGCTGGCGGAGGCCGGGCGCCTGGTGGAGGCGGGCGTGCTCGCGGAGAAGGAGGACGCCTTCCACCTCACCTTCCAGGAACTCCACGACGTGGTGCGCTCGAACCGGGTGGACGAGGAGCTCATCCGGCGCCGCAAGGACGCGTACCGGTCGTACCAGGCACTCACCCCGCCGAGGGTGCTCACCTCGGACGGCGAGGCGCTCAACGGGGCGTACCGGCGCGACGACGTGCCGGCCGGCGCCCTGGTCGGCCTGCCGGTCTCCGCCGGGACCGTCGAGGGACGGGCCCGCGTCGTCCTCGACCTGGCGGACGCCGATCTCGAAGCGGGCGACATCCTGGTCACCACCTTCACGGACCCCAGCTGGTCGCCGCTGTTCGTCGCGGTCGCGGGCCTGGTGACGGAGGTGGGCGGCCTGATGACCCATGGCGCGGTGATCGCCCGCGAGTACGGCCTGCCGGCCGTCGTGGGCGTGGAGGGCGCCACCCGGCTGATCCGGGACGGGCAGCGGATCCGCGTGCACGGCACCGGGGGGTACGTCGAGATCCTCTCCTGACCGGTCACCCCGACCCGGCGGCCTCCGCGCAGGTCACAGGGACTCCCGCCACCCGTTGGTGATCGGCAGCCGCCTGTCCTTGCCGAAGCCCTTCGCGGAGATCTTCGTGCCCGGCGGGTACTGGCGGCGCTTGTACTCGGCGGTGTCGACCATGCGGAGGGTCTTGGCGACCAGCGCGGGGTCGAAGCCGGCGGCGACGATCTCGTCGGCGCCCTTGTCGCGGTCGACGTAGAGCTCCAGGATCGCGTCCAGGACGGGGTAGTCCGGCAGCGAGTCCGTGTCGACCTGGCCGGGGCGGAGTTCCGCGCTCGGGGGCTTGGTGATGGAGTTCTCGGGGATCGGCGGGGTCTGGCCCCGCTCCGCCGCCGCGCGGTTGCGCCACTCGGCCAGGCGGAAGATCCACGTCTTGTAGACGTCCTTGATGGGGCCGTAGGCGCCCACCGAGTCGCCGTAGAGCGTCGAATAGCCCACCGCCAGCTCCGACTTGTTGCCGGGGGCCAGGACGATGTGGCCCTCCTGGTTGGAGATGGCCATCAGCATGGTGCCGCGCAGCCGGGACTGGAGGTTCTCCTCGGCCAGCCCCGTCAGCCCCAGCGACCCCATGTACGCGTCGAACATCGGCTCGATCGGCACCGTGCGGAAGTTGAGGCCCGTGCGGCGGGCCAGTTCCGCCGCGTCGCCCTTGGAGTGGTCGGAGGAGTACTTCGAGGGCATCGAGACGCCGTAGACGTTCTGTGCGCCCACCGCGTCGCAGGCGATCGCGGCGACCAGGGCCGAGTCGATACCGCCGGAGAGGCCGATGAGGACGGAGGTGAAGCCGTTCTTGGTGACATACGCCCGCAGGCCCACGACGAGGGCCGAGTAGACCTCCTCGTCGTCGTCCAGGCGGTCCGTGTAGGAGCCGGTGTGCTCCGGCTCGTAGGCGGGGAGGGGCTCCTCGGAGAGGATGACGCGGTCGATGCGCAGGCCGTCGTCCACCACGCCCGTCGGGGCGTCGGGGGAGGCGGCCGGGAGGTCGAGGTCGAGGACCACGCAGCCCTCGGAGAACTGCGGGGCCCGCGCGATCACCTCGCCGTCCCGGTCGACGACGATCGAGTCGCCGTCGAAGACCAGCTCGTCCTGGCCGCCCATCATGGCGAGGTAGGCGGTGGTGCAGCCCGCCTCCTGGGCGCGCTTGCGGACCAGCTCCAGGCGGGTGTCGTCCTTGTCGCGCTCGTACGGCGAGGCGTTGACGGAGAGCAGCAGGCCGGCCTCGGCGGAGCGGGCCGCCGGGACGCGGCCGCCGTCCTGCCAGAGGTCCTCGCAGATGGCGAGGGCCACGTCGACGCCGTGCACCCGCACCACCGGCATGGTGTCGCCGGGCACGAAGTAGCGGAACTCGTCGAAGACGCCGTAGTTGGGCAGGTGGTGCTTGGCGAACGTCAGGGCCACCTCGCCCCGGTGGAGCACCGCGCCCGCGTTGCGCGGGGCGCCGGCCGGCTGGCCGAACCGGGGCTGGGCGGACTCGGAGCGGTCGAGGTAGCCGACGACCACGGGCAGTTCCCCGAGGCCCTCGTCGGCGAGCCGGCCGGCCAGCGTGCGCAGGGCCGTGCGGGAGGCGTCGACGAAGGACGACCGGAGAGCCAGGTCCTCGACGGGATACCCGGTCAGCACCATCTCCGGGAACGCCACGAGATGCGCTCCCTGCTCGGCGGAGTGCCGGGTCCAGCGGAGGATCGTCTCGGTGTTCCGGGCGATGTCGCCGACGCGCGAGTCGATCTGGTTCAGGGCGAGACGTAGTTGAGGCACGCGTTCAGTGTAATCGTCAGAGCGACGCGATGGGGTGAGGGGCCCTCCGGTATCGCCGGTATCACAGCCCGCCCCGGCGGCGCGTAGCACAGCCCGCCTCCGGTCGCCCGTGTTCCGGCGGAAAGCGGGCTCCCGTCCCACCTCCTGCGATACGACTGGCCGTGACGAAGGAGGAGCAGTGAGTGACTGGCTGTTCGTCGCCGCCACCCTGACCGTAGGCGCCATCAGCAACACCCTGTTCGCGCTCGCCCGCTCGCACCGGCTGCGCGTCCGGGCACGCGAGCGCGCCCGCCTCCCGACGGCACCCCGTCGGGAGGCGGGCGCACCGGCACAGTGCCCCGCCGCCGGGGTCAGCGGCGGTACGACTCCACGTAGCCGCGCGCGGGTGTCCCCACGCCGGTGACGTCGTCGTAGCCCTTCACGGCCTGGAGCGAGCTGTCCTTGCCCAGGGTGCGGACCGAGGTGGCCAGGCCGCCGGTGGCGTCGTAGCCGTTGACGAAGTCGACCCGGGCCACGGCGAGGCCGGAGCCCGTCGGGTTGTCGGTGACGTCGTGGTAGAGCTTCGAGCCGTACTTCGCGTAGATGGCCGGGTTGGCGAAGCCGATCGGCCTGCCGCCCGCGGCCTCCTGCGCGAGAGCCTGTACGGCCGCGATCACCGGCGCGGCGAGCGAGGTGCCGCCGATGCGGTACTCGTCGTATGCCTGGGTCTTCCCGTCCGGCAGGGTCTGCGTCTGGCCGACCAGGAACCCGGTGTTGGGGTCGGCGACCGCCGCGATGTCCGGGACGACCCGGTTGCCCTCGGCGTTGTTGGCCTGGGCGAGCGCGTCCGGGACGACGCCCTTCTGGTAGTCCGGCTCGGCGACGGACTTGCTGGTGCCGCCGCCCGCGCCCGAGGTGAAGGCGCCCGGGAAGTCGGCCCAGCTCTTGCCGTCGTCGGAGAGCGCGGCCTTGAGCGTGCCCCAGCCGGTCTCCCACTGGTACGTGTCGCGCTCGCCGACCGCCAGGGACGTGCCGCCGACCGCGGTCACCCAGGCGGAGCTGACCGGGATGTCGACCTGCTTCGTACCGGAGCTGGCGGCCTCGTCGCCGTCGTCGCCGGAGGAGAAGTAGAAGCCGATGCCCTCCACCGCGCCCAGCTGGAAGACCTGGTCGTAGGCGGCGGCGATGTCCGGGGTCCCGGCGGACTCCACCTCGCCCCAGGAGTTGGAGACGATGTCGGCCAGGTGGTTGTCGACGACCTTGCCGAGCGCGTCCAGCAGATCGGCGTCGGTGCAGGACTGGGCGCCCACGTAGGTGACGTCGGCGGCGGGCGCCACCGCGTGCACGGCCTCGACGTCGAGGGTCTCCTCGCCGTACCAGCCGGCCGCCGAGCAGTCCTTGGTGTTCGTGTACTTCGCGGGCAGCGCCTGGTGCAGCTGTCCGGTCTTCCACGCGGCGTCGCCGTGCTTCTTGGCGTAGGTGGCCGCGTCGTAGGCGATGGTCGGCGAGGCGTAGGCGTCGGTGATGGCGACGCGCACGCCCTTGCCGGTGCGGGTGCCCGCGCCGTACGCGGCCCGCAGCTGCTTGCCGGTGTAGCCCTTGACGGCGTACGGGATCTTGCCGCCGTAGGCGTCCGGCAGGGTGCTCGCGGTGTTCGAGCCGTAGTACGAGGAGAACGGTCCGGCGTTGCGGAACACGGTCTCCGGCGGCGGCAGCTGGTCGTCGTGGCTCAGCAGGTGCGGCGCGTTGTCCAGGCCGGTGACGGTCAGGACGGCGCCGTCCAGGCTCTCCGGGGCGGAGGCCGCCTTCGCCGGGGCGCGATAGGTCGCGGAGCCCTTGGCGTAGTTGTGCAGCTGGGTGCCGAAGGCCTTCTCGGCGGCGGCCACGTCACCGCTGACGGCGACGTAGTGCTCGGTGACGTCCGTGACCTTCAGGCCCGCCGAGGTCAGCCAGGACTTCACCGCCGCGACCTGGGCCGCGGTCGCGCCGAAGCGGGCCTTGGCCTGCCGGGCGCCGAGGTACTTGCCGTACGACGCGGAGGCCGGGTCGGACACGGCCTTCGCGTACGCGGCGAGACCGGCGGCGTCCCGGCCGGCGAGGTAGACCCGGGCGGAGACCCGGCTGGCGTCGGAGGCGGCGCCCTTGTCCGCCTTGGCCGTGGCCCAGGCGGGCTTGGTGCCCGACAGCGTCCGGCGGGCCGGGGCGTCCGCGGCGTGGGCCGCGGGTATGCCGAGCGCCAGCGCACCGGCGAGCATGGGCAGTGTCGCCGCCATGCTCACCCCGGCGCGGACCGTGGCGCGGTTGGATCTCATGGAACCCCCTGGTGTGGTTCGTCGCGAGTGATCACTCGACGGTGGCCACTCTCGCGACGAACCGTTCACGCCAGGGGAATGCCGATGCCAAGAAGGCCCCAATTAACCCGACGGCAAGGCCAATCAAAGACCATTCAACGGTTAAGGCGGTACCAACACCGAGGGTTATCCCGCTATGGGGAGCCGTCGGGGACGGCCGCCGTCAACGCGCCTTCGCACCCCGCTCCTTGAGCATGCCCGCCATCAACGAGATCTCCGACTCCTGGCCGTTGACCATGCCCTGCGCGAGCCGCTTCTCCACGCCGACCGAGCACTTGTCCACGCAGCTCTGGGCCATGTGGATCCCGCCCTTGTGGTGGTCCGTCATCAGCTGGAGGTAGAAGACCTCGGCCTGCTTGCCGCTGAGCGTGTTCAGCTTCTTCAGCTCGCTGTTGGTCGCCATGCCCGGCATCAGCGCCCCGTCCTTGCCGGCCGGCATGCCGCCCATGCCCATCCAGGACATCGGCGACTTCGCGGACACCTTCGGCAGTCCCCACAGGTCGAGCCAGCCCAGCAGCATGCCGCGCTGGTTGGCCTGCGTCTGCGCGATGTCGTACGCCAGTCGCCGCACCTCCACGTCGTCGGTGCGGTCGCGCACGATGTACGACATCTCCACGGCCTGCTGGTGGTGCACCGCCATGTCGCGGGCGAATCCGGCGTCCGCGGACTCGGCGGTCGGGGTGCCGTCTCCGGAGCCGCTGTCCTCGGCGACGGCATAGGTGATCGCGCCCGCCGCGACGAGCACCCCCGCCACGGCCACGGCCACCCCCGCGGACCTCACTGCGACAGACCGTTCGTGCACGCCGCGCCCGGCTCGGGCGTCTGCTTGCCCTGGACGTACTGGGCGAAGAACTTGTCCACGTTCGGGTCGTCGGCGCCCGTCACCGTGCGCTGGTGCCCCCACGCGGACAGCATGATCGGGGCCGCCTGCTTCTCGTCCGGGCTCATCAGGGTGTACGGCGTCTGCTTCACCTTGGCCGCGAGCGCGTCCACGTCGGCCTTCTTCGCCTTGTTCGTATACGTCACCCACACCGCGCCGTGCTCCAGGGAGTGCACGGCGTTCATGTTGTTGATCGCCTTGGTGTAGACGTCGCCGTTGCAGTTCATCCAGACCTGGTCGTGGTTGCCGCCGACCGGCGGTTCCATCGGATACTTCACGGCCTTGGCGACGTGGGTCTGGCCCAGCTTGCCCTTCCAGGTCTTCACGCCGTCCGAGCCGGTGGTGAAGCTCCCGGAGATCCCGGCGTCGCCGGTGGGCTTGGAGTCGGCGGCGGTGCCGGAGTCGTCGTCGGACTGCGAGTTCACCAGCACCGCGCCGCCCACGACGAGACCGATGACGACCACCACGCTCGCCCCGATGGTGAGGGCGCGGTTGCGGCGTTCCCGAGCCCGCTCGGCACGCCGCATCTCCTCTATTCGCGCCTTGCGGTCCGCGTTGCTGCTGTTCTTGGCCGAGCCCATGCGATGTCCTTCAGGGGGAAAGGGGGCGGTCGTGTGGGCTGATCGTAATGGGGAGAGAAAGAACACCCGTAGGCCGGTCACAGGAATGGCCGAAGATCGGGGTCCGGCCGCCGCCCGCCCGAGGCGCGTCCGGCCGTGCGGGAGCGCTCCGATCAGGTCCGGGGGCTCCCGGCATTACGGATGTCGGTCCGAGCAGGCAAGATGGGCGGCAGAGCAGTACACCTGACGGTGGCGAGGCGTTCACCCCGAGGTCGACCGGTCGATCATGGTGCGCAACGCGTTCGAAACGGTGTTGTGGTGTGATGCTCAGGTGCCCGACCGCCTCCTGCGGGACAGGGAGACAGGCGGCCTGACCAGCAAGGATGGGGAAGCGGAAGATGGACAAGCAGCAGGAGTTCGTGCTCCGGACGTTGGAGGAGCGCGACATCCGGTTCGTACGCCTGTGGTTCACGGACGTGCTGGGCTTCCTCAAGTCCGTGGCCGTGGCCCCGGCCGAACTCGAACAGGCGTTCGATGAGGGCATCGGTTTCGACGGCTCCGCGATCGAGGGCTTCGCCCGGGTCTACGAGTCCGACATGATCGCCAAGCCCGACCCCTCGACCTTCCAGATCCTGCCCTGGCGCGCCGAGGCCCCCGGTACCGCCCGGATGTTCTGCGACATCCTCATGCCGGACGGCTCCCCGTCCTTCGCCGACCCGCGGTACGTGCTCAAGCGTGCCCTGGCCCGCACCTCCGACCTGGGCTTCACCTTCTACACCCACCCGGAGATCGAGTTCTTCCTGCTGAAGGACAAGCCGACCGACGGCTCCCGGCCGACCCCGGCCGACAACTCCGGCTACTTCGACCACACCCCGCAGAACATCGGCATGGACTTCCGCCGCCAGGCGATCACCATGCTGGAGTCCATGGGCATCTCGGTGGAGTTCTCCCACCACGAGGGCGCCCCCGGCCAGCAGGAGATCGACCTGCGCTACGCCGACGCGCTCTCCACGGCCGACAACATCATGACGTTCCGCCTGGTCATGAAGCAGGTGGCGCTGGAGCAGGGCGTCCAGGCCACCTTCATGCCGAAGCCGTTCTCGGAGCACCCGGGAAGCGGCATGCACACGCACCTGTCGTTGTTCGAGGGCGACCGCAACGCCTTCTACGAGTCGGGCTCGGAGTACCAGCTCTCCAAGGTCGGCCGCTCCTTCATCGCGGGCCTGCTCAAGCACGCGGCGGAGATCTCCGCGGTCACCAACCAGTGGGTCAACTCCTACAAGCGCATCTGGGGCGGCTCCGAGCGCACCGCCGGCGCCGGCGGCGAGGCCCCCTCGTACATCTGCTGGGGCCACAACAACCGCTCCGCGCTGGTCCGCGTCCCGATGTACAAGCCCGGCAAGACCGGCTCGGCCCGCATCGAGGTCCGCTCCCTCGACTCCGGTGCCAACCCCTACCTCGCCTACGCCATGCTCCTGGCCGCCGGCCTCAAGGGCGTCGAGGAGGGCTACGAGCTGCCCCCGGGCGCCGAGGACGACGTCTGGGCCCTCTCCGACGCCGAGCGCCGCGCGATGGGCATCGAGCCCCTGCCGCAGAACCTCGGCGAGGCCCTGACCCTGATGGAGCGCAGCGACCTCGTCGCCGAGACGCTCGGCGAGCACGTCTTCGACTTCTTCCTCCGCAACAAGCGCCAGGAGTGGGAGGAGTACCGGTCGGAGGTGACGGCCTTCGAGCTGCGGAAGAACCTGCCGGTGCTGTAACGCGCTGGACGGCGGCCCGGAAAGGGGAGTCCACGGTTCCTGTCCGTGGGCTCCCCTCCTCTGTGTGCGGGCCTTCCAGGCGGGTCGCGCGTGCGGCATGATGATCGGCATGACCGCCCGCCGAAAGGCCCGTGCCGCGTAAGCGGCCCGGCGCGTTGCGCGCCGCCTCCCGACCGTCCTCGCAGCCCCCGCGGCGCTGGGACACCCCGCCGCCGGACCGCATCCACGGCCTGTCCGCGGCCACCAGCCTCGCCGTGCACCGGTACGAGGCCTTGTCGGACGACTACTACGTCTTTCCCGGCGTGATCGCCTACGCCCTGCGCCGGTACCGGGACTTCCTGGGGCCGCCGGGGCGTCGGCCGCGCTATCCGTACCTGGACGACTGCGACTGCCGAAGCTGCTCGTTCAGGGATGTCAGACACGCGCGGGACGCGCTCGACGTGGCCGTGCGGGAGCTGCCGCCGCGGGCCCGGGCGGAGCTGGGGCGGGTGGTGGCGGCCTTGGACCGCTCCTACCTCGCCCGAACCCTGCCGGACCCGCTCGCCCACACCCGTCGGCGGAGGGGCACCGACGGGTGGTGGTATCGACGCCTCGAAGGCTGCCGTTACGCGCAGAGCGGCAGCATCTGATGCGGTGATGCGGTGATGCGGGGTTCAGTAGGTCGGCTCGCCGATGCCCAGCAGGTTGCCCTCGCTGTCGCGGAACCACGCGCCGCGTTCGCCGCGGAAGCCCTTGCTCGGGTAGTGGCCCGCCACCTCCGCGACGCCGTCCTTCGTGCGCAGGCCGGGGACGTCGACCTCCTCGAACACCACCCCCCGTGCCCGCAGCTCCGCCATGATCTCGTCCAGGTCCTCGACCACCCACCCCATCTGCGTGAAGGTGCCGGGCGAGACTCCGGCCGAGGCGAACAGGGCGAATTCCGTGCCGCCGCACCGGTACAACAGGCCCCCCGGCCGCTCGTCCACGGGGTCGAGACCCAGCACCTCGGAGTAGAAGCGCCGGGCCCGCTCCAGATCCCGGGCGGGCAGCCGGGTCGCCACGGTCCCCCTGGCCAGCTGGTTCACAGCGTTCTCCCTCCGGGGTCGGTGGCTACTGCCCCCGTGCCGCCAGATCCGCCAGCACCTTGTGCAGCGGTTCCGTCGACCGGCGGCGGTACTCCTGGACGGACCAGCCGTTGCCGTCGGGGTCCTTGAAGTACATGAAGGTGGCGCCGTCGTCGGGGGAGTACTGCACCGGCTCGGAGACGTCGAGGCCGCGCTCGACCAGTTCGGCGTGGGCGGCCTTGATGTCGGCGACGCAGAGCTGGAGGCCCTGGTAGGAGCCGGGCCGCGGCTTCTCGCCCGGGGACATCTCCCAGATGCTCTCGCCGAGCGCGAGCGAGCAGCCGGAGCCCGGGGGCGTCAGCTGGACGATCCGCATCCCCGGCATGACCTCCTGGTCGATGTCCACGTGGAAACCGACCTTGTCCCGGTAGAAGTCCCGGGCCCGGTCGATGTCCGTGACGGGCAGCGGTATCACTTCGAGCGTGAAGTCCATGGTGTGACCCCTTCGTCGACGTCGGTGTCGCTACGAACCGGCGCGGCGGCCCTCAGAAGCGCCACCGCGTCTGGCTGAACGGCTCCCCCTTACCGAAGCCGAAAACGGTGCTCGGCGCCACCGCGAAGACGACAGCATGGCCCGGACCGTGGTGGAAATACCCCTCCCGTACCTCGAAGCGCCAGAAATCTCCGTACTTCGTCTCCCACGCGGCGGCCAGCTCACGCAGCCTGCCGTCGTCCGAGACCCGCACCGCCTCGCCCTCGACCACCAGGTCGTAGCCCTTGTCCCAGATGTTGGTGCCGGTGGTCAGCACGACGTGCGGGTTGTGCGCGAGGTTCTTCGCCTTGCGCTCCGCGGGACCGGTGCAGAAGTGCAGCGCGCCGTGTGCCCAGACCGCGGGCAGCGGGGTCACGTGCGGGCGCCCGTCCGGTCGTACCGTCGAGATCCAGAACAGTTCGGCCGCGGCGAGCAGCGCCTCGGCGTCCGCCCAGGGGATGGCCACGGCCGTTTCGTCGCTGTACCGCGGGTCGAGCAGGGTCTCGGGCTCCGCTCCGGTCGCCGTGCCGGTTTCCTTGTCCGTCATCAGTGGGCCTCCAGACGTCTCTCATCAGTGGCCTTCCCCGGCCTCGCCGGTACAGACCCGTCCGGCCGCCCGAACTCGTCGGTGCACGCCCCGGCGCTTCCGACAGGCTCTGCGGTTAGGCTCGGGCCGGTACGACCTTGATCGGACGGGAGGCCGGGGATGACGGCGCCGGGGCGCAGGAGCAGTACCTTCACGCGGCTGCTGCGGCACGGCTTCACCGATCCCTCGGCCGCCGAGCGGCTCCTGGAGAGCCCGGAACTGTCCGCCGTACGCAATGACCCGGTGCTGCTGGAGGCTCTCGGCGCGACCGCCGATCCCGACCTCGCGCTCCATGGTCTCGTACGGCTCCTGGAGGCGCAGGGCGACCGTGAGCTGCTGGACACGGTGATAGCGGCCAAGCCGCTGCGCGACCGGCTGCTGGGGGTGCTGGGAGCCTCCGCCGCGCTCGCCGACCATCTCGCCCGGCATCCCGGCGACTGGCACGCGCTGGTCATGTACGAGCCGCGGGACCTGCACCCCGGGGTGGAGGAGTTCGAGCAGGGCCTCGCCGAGGCCACCGACCCGGTCTCGCTGCGGGTCGCCTACCGGCGCTGTCTGCTGTCCATCGCCGCCCGGGACGTGTGCGGGACGACCGACCTCGCGGAGACCGCCGCCGAGCTCGCCGACCTCGCCACCGCGACTCTGCGTGCCGCCCTGGCCATCGCCCGGGCCGCCGCGCCCGACGACGCCGCGGTGTGCCGCCTCGCGGTGATCGCGATGGGCAAGTGCGGCGGCCACGAGCTCAACTACGTCTCCGACGTCGACGTCATCTTCGTCGGCGAGGCCGCCGACGGCGCCGACGAGGGCAAGGCGGTCAGGGCGGCCACCAAGCTCGCCTCGCACATGATGCGGATCTGCTCCGAGACCACCGTCGAGGGCTCCATCTGGCCCGTCGACGCCAACCTGCGCCCCGAGGGCAGGAACGGTCCGCTGGTGCGCACGCTCTCCAGCCACCGCGCCTACTACCAGCGCTGGGCCAAGACCTGGGAGTTCCAGGCGCTGCTCAAGGCCCGCCCGGTGGCCGGGGACGTCGAGCTGGGCGAGGACTACATCGCCGCGCTCGAACCCCTGGTCTGGAAGGCGGCCGAGCGCGAGAACTTCGTCGCCGACGTGCAGAAGATGCGCCGCCGGGTGGTGGAGAACATCCCGGCCGCGGAGATCGAGCGTGAGCTGAAGCTCGGGCCCGGCGGCCTCCGGGACGTCGAATTCGCCGTCCAGCTCCTGCAGTTGGTGCACGGCCGGTCCGATGCCTCGCTGCGCAGCGGTACCACCCTGAACGCGCTCCAGGCCCTGGCCGCCGGCGGTTACGTGGGCCGTGCCGACGCCGTCCAGCTCGACGACGCCTACCGCTTCCTGCGCTCCATGGAGCACCGGATCCAGCTCTACCGGCTGCGCCGCACCCACCTCGTCCCCGAGGACGAGGCCGATCTGCGCCGCCTCGGCCGCTCCCTCGGGCTGCGCGCCGACCCGGTCGCCGAGCTGACCCGTGAGTGGAAGCGGCACACCGGTGCGGTACGGCGGCTGCACGAGAAGCTCTTCTACCGGCCGCTGCTCGACGCCGTCGCCCAACTTGCGCCCGTCGAGGCCCGGTTGAGCCCCGAGGCGGCCCGGGAGCGGCTGGTCGCGCTCGGGTACGCGGACCCCGCCTCGGCGCTCCGACATCTGGAGGCGCTGGCCTCCGGCGTCACCCGCAAGGCCGCCATCCAGCGCACTCTCCTTCCGGTGCTGCTGGGTTGGTTCGCCGACTCCGCCGACCCGGACGCCGGGCTGCTCAACTTCCGCAAGGTCTCGGACGCGTTGGGCAAGACGCCCTGGTATCTGCGGCTGCTGCGGGACGAGGGCGCCGCCGCCGAGAACCTCGCCCGGGTGCTGTCCGCCGGGCGGCTCGCCCCCGACCTGCTGATGCGCGCCCCCGAGGCGGTGGCCCTCCTCGGCGACGGCGACGGCGGCGGTCTGGAATCCCGCTCACGGGCCCATCTGGAGCAGGAGATCCTCGCCGCGGTCGGCCGCGCGGACGGCGCCGTCCAGGCGGTCACGGCCGCCCGCGGGGTCCGCCGCCGCGAGCTGTTCCGTACGGCCGCCGCGGACATCGTCGGCTCCTACGGCACCGAGGCCCAGCCCGTCGAGGCCGACCAGGGCGCCCTGGTGGACCTGGTCGGCGGCGCGGTGTCCGACCTGACGGCGGCCACCCTCGCGGGCACCCTGCGCGCGGTCGTCCGGGAGGGCTGGGGGGACACCCTGCCCACCCGGTTCGCGGTCATCGGCATGGGCCGCTTCGGCGGCCACGAGCTGGGCTACGGCTCCGACGCCGACGTCCTGTTCGTGCACGAGCCGCGGGACGGCGTGGACGAACGCGAGGCGACCGACGCGGCGAACAAGGTCGTCTCCGAGATGCGCCGCCTGCTCCAGATCCCGAGCGCCGACCCGCCGCTGCTCATCGACGCCGACCTGCGCCCGGAGGGCAAGTCCGGTCCGCTGGTGCGGTCCTTGAAGTCGTACGAGGCCTACTACCGCCGGTGGTCCCTGGGCTGGGAGTCGCAGGCGCTGTTGCGGGCCGAACCCGTCGCCGGGGACGAGGAGTTGGGCCGCCGGTTCGTCGAGCTCGTCGACCCGCTCCGCTATCCGACGGCCGGTCTCGGCGACGACGCCGTCCGCGAGATCCGGCGCCTGAAGGCCCGTATGGAGTCCGAGCGGCTGCCGCGCGGCTCCGACCCCAAGCTGCACACCAAGCTCGGGCCCGGCGGCCTGTCCGACGTCGAGTGGACCGTGCAGCTGCTCCAGCTGCGGCACGGCTCGCAGGTGGCCGGCCTGCGCACCACCCGCACCCGCGCCGCCCTCGCCGCCGCCCGCGCCGCCGGCCTCCTCTCCGAGGAGAACGCCGCCATCCTCGACGAGGCCTGGGTACTCGCCACCCGCGTCCGCAACGCGGTGATGCTCGTGCGTGGCCGGGCCGGCGACACCTTCCCCTCCGAGGCCCGCGAACTCGCCGCCGTGGGCCGCTACCTGGGCTACGGCCCCGGCCACGTCGGCGACATGCTCGACGACTACCGCCGCACGGCCCGCCGAGCCCGAAGCGTGGTCGACGCCCTCTTCTACACGGGCTGACCACCCGGACCCCGCCCGACCCACCCCACCGAGCGGCTGCGCGCAGCCCCGCCGGCGCACCACAAGGGACGGAACCTGGCCGCCTGGATGCCCGCCGGGTCATCTGCCGCGTCGGTCGGGTCGCCGGTCGAGGCGTCTCGGGGGGACGTGAGTGGGGTCGGCGGCCCGTGGCGCGGGGTTTCTACCGGGTCGTCCATTCGTCGTTGCCGCCCGCTCGCAGGGTGCGGGCGTGGTTCAGGAGGCCCTCCAGGCCCACCTCGAAGGCTCGGTTCGCGCGGCCTTCGCCTACGGCGGCGAGGGCTCGGGCCAGGTGGGGGGTGGGGGTGGTGTCGGTGAGTTCCCACATGGTTTCGGGGGCGGTGAGGTCGAGGGCGGAGCCGAGGACGAGGTTCTCCAGGGCGGTGATCAGGGGCATCACGTCGGCCGGGACGAACCCGGCGTCCAGCAGGAGCGACACCGCCCGCTCGTACTGCTCCAGGACCCGCGGCGCCCGCACCGGGGAGGTCATGAGCAGCGGGATCGCCCGGGGGTGGGCGGCGAACGCGGCCCGGTAGGAGCGTGCCCAGGCGAGCAGCGCCTCGTCCCAGGGCGTGAGATCGAGCGTCCCGGGGTCGATCGCCGAGGCCACCCGCTCGCGCAGCAGTTCCACGATGCCGTCCCGGCCGTCCACGTGGTGGTACACCGAGCCGGTCTGCGCCCCGAGCCGCCTGGCGATCTGCGGCACGCTGAAGTCGCCGTGCTCGTCGACGAGTTGCAGCGCCGTCGTGGTGATGCGCTCACGGTCGAGGAGCGGTGTGCGCGGCCGTCCCATGCTCGACGTTTCTCCTTCAGGTCTTCCCGGATCCCAGGGTGGAGGCTACATTGCCGAAACCGAAAGCCTTTAGATTAATCGGCCCGGGACACCACGACCCCCGCGGTGCCCCGGGGAACGCCGGCCATCCCGCACGCCCGGAACCCTCCCCGTCCGCCGCGCTCGAAGGGCTTGCCCATGTCCGTGACCACCCCCGACGCCTCGGAGGAGAGCACACCGCCCTCCCCGGCGACGCTCCGCCCCGGCTCCCTCGGCACGGCCGACATCGCCTTCTACGTCGTCTCCGCCGCCGCCCCGCTCACCGTCATGGCAGGTGTCGCCCCGCTCGCGATCCTGCTCGGCGGCGTCGGCGCCCCCGCCGGCTATCTCATCGCCGGCGTCACCCTCACCGTCTTCGCCGTCGGCTTCACCACCATGAGCCGCCACGTCAGAAGCGGCGGCGCCTTCTACGCGTACATCACCCGCGGCCTCGGCCGCCCGATCGGCATCGGCGCCGCCCTGCTCGCCCTCGTCGGCTACAACGGCATGGAGACCGGTGTCTACGGCCTCCTCGGCTCCGCCGGCCAGGACACCGCGCTCGCCCTCTTCGGCACCGACATCCCCTGGCTGCCGGTCTCCCTGGCCGGCCTGCTGATCATCGGCTACGGCGGCTACCGCTCCATCGACTTCGGCGCCAAGCTCCTCGGGATCCTGCTCGTCGCCGAGACGGGCATCCTCGTACTCCTAGCGGGCGGCGTCCTGCTGAAGGGCGGCGCACACGGGCTGTCCGGCGTCTCCTTCACCCCGGACCACGTCCTCGTCTCCGGCACGGCCGTCGTCCTCGCCTTCGCGTTCGCCGCGTTCACCGGCTTCGAGTCGACCGTCATCTACCGCCGCGAGGCCCGCGACCCCGAGCGCACGGTGCCGCGCGCGACCTACGCGGCGGTGGGGTTCCTCGGCCTCTTCTACGCGTTCATCGTCTGGATCGTCATCCAGGCCTTCGGCGACGACGAGGTGATCGCGGCCGCGGCCAAGGACCCCGGCGGCCTCTTCTTCTCCGCCATCACCACCTACGTCGGCGCCTGGGCGGCCGACCTGATGCACGTCTTCATCGTCACCAGCGTCATCGCCTCGCTCCTCGCCTTCCACAACGCCATCAACCGCTACGCCCTCGCCCTCGCCGAGGAAGGCGTCCTGCCCAAGGCCCTCGGCCGCGTCCACCCCCGCCACCGTTCCCCGTACGTCGCCGGCCTCGCCCAGACCGCCCTCGGCGCGATCGTCGTCCTCGCCTTCTGGGCGGCCGGCGCCGACCCGTACGGACAGCTGCTGCTCTGGGTCAACACCCCGGGAATGATGGGCCTGTTCGTCCTCCAGCTGCTCGCCGCGATCGCCGTGCCCTGCTACTTCCGCAAGGTCCGGCACCAGGAGGGCGCCCTGCGCACGGTCGTCGCGCCGATCACCGCCGCCGTGCTCCTCGCGACGGCGATAGGGCTCGTCGTCACCCACATCGACCTGTTCACCGGTGCCTCCACGACCGTCAACACGGTCCTGGTGGCCACCGCCCCCGCCGTCTTCGTCGTAGGCCTGGCGCTGGCGTGGTGGCTGCGCGGCCGACGGCCGCGCGTGTACGAGGACTTCGCGTCCGAGCCCGCCGAGCAACCCCGCGTGGCGGCCTCGTAGCCCCCGAGCCATCAGAACAAACCCATCAGAACACCCGCCCACCGCAGAGGAGTTCACCCGGCATGCCCACCCCCGACCTGATCCTCACCGGCGCGAAGGTCCGTACCCTCGATCCCGCCCGGCCGCACGCCACAGCCGTCGCCGTGCGCGACGGGACGATCGCGGCGGTCGGCGACGAGAGCGACGTACGCGACTGGCGTGGGCCCGGGACCGAGGTCGTGGCCCTGGACGGGGCACACCTGGTGCCGGGGCTCGTGGACGCGCACAGCCACCCCGTGTGGGGGCTGGAGATGGCGACCGGCGTCGATCTGTCGGGGGTGGCGGACCTGGACGGACTGAAGGCGGCCCTCAGGGGCGCCGAACCCGTCGACGGGTGGGTGCTCGGCTTCGGGCTCGACCACAACGCCTTCGAGGGCCGGCCCGTCCACCGGACGCTGGTCGAGGACGTCCTCGGCGGGGTGCCCGCCTTCCTGCGCCTGTACGACGGCCACTCGGCCCTCGCGACCGGCCCGGCGCTCGCCGCGGCGGGCGTGACCGGGCCGCGGGTGTTCGGCCAGCGCTCGGAGGTGGTGTGCGACGCCGAGGGGCGGCCCACCGGGCACCTCGTCGAGCACGCGGCGATGGACCTGGTCGTCGGGGTCGCGCCACGCCCGTCGTACGCCGCGCGCCGGGCCCGCCTGGTGGAGCTGCTGTCCGCGATGGCGGCGACCGGTCTGACCGGGGCGCACGTCATGGACGGCGGCGACCCGGAGCTGATCGACTCCGTCGCCCGGGAGACCGTGCTCCCGGTCCGGCTGCGCTTCGCCCCCTGGTGCATGCCGGGGGCGGACCCGGGCGAGCTCGACGCACTCGTCGCGGCGCAGGGCCGGGGCGGGCGGCACTGGCGGATCGACGGGGTCAAGTTCTTCATGGACGGCACCGTCGAGGGCGGCACCGCGTGGCTGGAGCACGCCGACTGCCACGGCCAGGGCACGCAGGCCTTCTGGCCGGACCCGGAGGCGTACGCCCTGGCCGTACGGCGGCTGCACGCGGCCGGTGTCCGTACGGCCACGCACGCCATCGGGGACGCGGCGGTGCGGCACGTCCTGGACGTCGTGGCGGGACTGGGGCCGGACGGTCACGGGCGGCACCGCGTCGAGCACCTGGAGACCGTCCCGGACGCCCTGCTGCCGCGGTTCGCGGAGCTGGGCGTGGCGGCGTCGATGCAGCCGCCGCACACCGCCTACACGCGGGCCGACGGCACCGACGAGTGGTCCCGCCGCCTGGGCGCCGACCGCGCCGGCCGCGCCTGGCGGGTGCGCGACCTGCGGGACGCCGGTGCCACGGTCGCCCTGGGCTCGGACTGGCCCATCGCCTCCTACGACGTACGGGCCGTCCTGGCGACGGCACGGGCACCGCGCGGCGCCGCGTCGGGGCGGCCGGGGCTGACGGGCCTGGAGGCCCTGGAGGGCTGCACCACCCACGCGGCACGGGCGGCCGGCGAGACCGCCACAGCGGGACGCATCACCCCCGGCCACCGCGCCGACCTCACCGCCCTCGCCCTGGACCCGGTACACGCCTCCCCGGACGAGCTGACCCGGTCACCGGTACGACTGACCGTCACCGGAGGCCACGTGGTGCACCGGGACGACTGAACGGCGCCCGCTCAGGTCAGTGCGCCCCGGGGCCCGGCGCCGAGCCCCCCTCGGCGCCACCGACCCACCGCGACCGCGCGTTCCGGCACCGCGCCCACCAGCCTCGGGCGTCCGGACCCGGCTGAGGCCGGCCGCACGCCGCGGCCCGAAGTCGGCCGGGGCCCGGCGGCCACTCCCGCCAGGCCGGACCCCGTCGCCGTGGAGCGCAACAACCCGGCGCCGCCTTCCCCTCGCGACGGTGCACGGCGGACGACGGTGATTGCCGGCAGTGCCGTGGCCGTCCCGGTGCCGCCGGTGCGACGGGCATGTCGCCCCACCGCCGGCCGGTCACTCTCGCGTGGGCCGAGGCCGCTCGCCGTGCGGCGAGGGGGCCGTCGGGGCTTTGGTCCGCTCCTCGTCGAGACAGCGCTCGGCCGCGACGGTGATTGCCGGCAGCGCTGTAGCCGTCCCGGTGCCGCCGGTGCGACGGGCATGTCGCCCCACCGCCGGCCGGTCACTCTCGCGTGGGCCGAGGCCGCTCGCCGTGCGGCGAGGGGGCCGTCGGGGCTTTGGTCCGCTCCTCGTCGAGACGGCGCTCGGCCGCGACGGTGATTGCCGGCAGCGCTGTAGCCGTCCCGGTGCCGCCGGTGCCGGTGCGACGGCATGTCGCCCCACCGCCGGCCGGTCACTCCCGCCTCGGCCGAGTCCCCTCGCCATGCGGCGACGCGGCCGTCGGCCGCTCCTCGTTGCGGCGGGGCTCCTCCACGACGGCCCGCCGCGACGGCGCGGAGGCGGCCGGCGCACGGCTCGGTGCACGGCTCGGTGACGGCGGAGCGACCGGTACCAGCCTGGGCAGGGCGTAGGGCAGGCGGCCGTACCAGAGGCGGGCCACCGTGAAGCCGAAGGCGAGGCAGAGCATGCCGCCGACCGCGTCCAGCCAGAAGTGGTTGGCGGTGGCGACGATCACCACCAGCGTGGCCGTCGGATACAGCAGCCCCAGCACCCGCACCCACGGCACCGAGGCCAGCGCGAAGATCGTCAGCCCGCTCCACAACGACCAGCCGATGTGCATCGACGGCATCGCCGCGTACTGGTTCGACATGTGCTTCAGGTCGCCGGAGGCCATCGAGCCCCAGGTCTGGTGGACCATGACGGTGTCGACGAAGTGGCCGCCGTTCATCAGGCGGGGCGGGGCGAGCGGATACAGGTAGTAACCGACCAGGGCGACCCCCGTGGTCGCGAAGAGCACCAGACGGGTCGCCGCGTAGCGCCCGGGATGGCGGCGGTAGAGCCAGACCAGCACGCCGAGTGTCACGATGAAGTGCAGGGTCGCGTAGTAGTAGTTCATGCCGACGATGAGCCAAGTCACCGAGTTGACCGCGTGGTTGACGGACTGCTCGACGGCGATGCCGAGATGCCGCTCGGCCTGCCAGATCCAGTCGGCGTTGCGCAATGCCTCGGCCCGCTGCTCGGGGACCGCGTTGCGGATCAGTGAGTACGTCCAGTAACTCACCCCGATCAGCAGGATCTCGAACCAGATCCGGGGCCGACGGGGGGTGCGCAGCCGGCGCCAGAACCCCCGTTCCGTGTCCGCCACAGAGGCCGTGACGGGGTCCGGAACGGCTTCTGCGCGGCCGCTCTGCGTCGTCACGGTCGTGTCAGCCATAGGCACAGAGTCTGCCAGAAAAGCCCTTTCGCACCGATCATCCCCCGGTCGGGTTCGACCCGCACGTTCTCCGCCCGACGGACCCCCGAAACCTACTACCGCCGCAGGGCGAAGACCATTCTTCTCCACCCAGCGTAGGAGAGCCGACGACCGTCACGGACGCGAGCGTTCCCCGGGCGCCGAAGCGGTCGATCCGCGTACCACCAGCTCAGGCATGAACACGAACTCGCTGTGGGGCGCGGGAGTCCCGCCGATCTCCTCAAGGAGCGTACGCACCGCCGCCTGCCCCATGGCCGGGACGGGCTTGCGGACGGTCGTCAGCGGGGGATCGGTGAACGCGATCAGGGGGGAGTCGTCGAAGCCGACGACCGAGATGTCCCGGGGCACGTCGAGGCCGCGCTGCCGGGCCGCGCGTATCGCGCCGAGCGCCATCATGTCGCTGGCGCACACCACGGCCGTGCAGGAGCGGTCCATGAGGGCGGTGGCGGCGGCCTGGCCGCCCTCCAGGGTGTACAGGGAGTGCTGGACGAACTCCGACTCGACGGCGCCCGCCGCCAGCCCCAGCTGGTCCTGCATGGTGCGGACGAACCCCTCGATCTTGCGCTGCACGGGCACGAACCGCTTGGGGCCCAGGGCCAGCCCGATCCGGGTGTGGCCCAGTGACACCAGGTGCGTGACCGCCAGCGTCATCGCCGCCCGGTCGTCGGGGGAGATGAACGGCGCCTGCACCTTGGGCGAGAAACCGTCCACGAGCACGAACGGCACGCCCTGGGCGCGCAGTTGGTCGTAGCGCTGCATGTCGGCGGAGGTGTCCGCGTGCAGTCCGGAGACGAAGATGATGCCGGCCACGCCCCGGTCGACGAGCATCTCGGTCAGCTCGTCCTCGGTGGAGCCGCCGGGGGTCTGGGTGGCCAGCACGGGGGTGTAGCCCTGCCGGGTCAGCGCCTGGCCGATGACCTGGGCCAGGGCCGGGAATATGGGGTTCTCCAGCTCCGGGGTGATCAGACCCACCAGGCCCTCGCTGCGCTGCCGCAGCCGGACCGGGCGCTCGTATCCCAGGACGTCGAGGGCGGCCAGCACGGACTGGCGGGTGGTGGCGGCGACGCCCGGCTTCCCGTTGAGGACCCGGCTGACGGTCGCTTCGCTCACCCCCGCCTGCGCAGCGATGTCGGCAAGCCGTGTGGTCACAGGCAGCGACTGTACCGGGCGCCCCTCGCCTTGCCCACCGATCGGACGCCGGGGCCGGGCGGTTGAACGGCCCGCAGGGGGTTGCTGCCTCATGGCGGTCCCTCATGATTCGTCGTGATTCGTCGTCGGCGTCCGGTCCGCAACGGGATGGTCCCGCGCGGGAAGGGCGGACGGCAAGAGCTTGCAGAGTCTTGCACAAACGTCCGGGTGCCCGTCGGACCGGCGGGAAGCCCGGTTACATGCTGGTCTGGAGGAGGTCACGGCGGCGTAACTCTCGCAGCGCCTTGCAATTTTTTGCTGCAAGGCCTTTCGCGTCCGCTTACATCGCTGTTACGTTCGGCGACGCCCGGCGGCCGCAATGGCGCAGTCGGCAGGCGGGAGCGGCAGACGGGGCCGGGTCCTGCCAGGGCCCTGTGGGCCCACCCACGGGCTTTCACCCTCAAGGAGAACTCATGCGGCGTGGCATAGCGGCCACCGCGCTGGTGGCGTCCCTCGCCCTCGCGGCGACGGCCTGCGGCTCAAGCGACAGCGGCGACTCGGCCGACGGTCCGGTCACCCTCACCTGGTGGGACACCTCCAACGCCACGAACGAGGCGCCCACGTACCAGGCGCTGATCAAGGAGTTCGAGGCGGCCAACAAGGACGTCAAGGTCAAGTACGTCAACGTCCCCTTCGACCAGGCGCAGAACAAGTTCGACACCGCCGCCGGTTCCAAGGGCGCCCCGGACATCCTGCGCTCCGAGGTCGGCTGGACCCCCGCCTTCGCCAAGAAGGGCTTCTTCCTGCCGCTGGACGGCACCGAGGCCCTCGCCGACCAGAGCAAGTTCCAGCCCAACCTGATCGAGCAGGCCAAGTACGAGGGCAAGACCTACGGCGTCCCGTTCACCACGGACACCCTCGCCTTCGTCTACAACAAGGCCCTCTTCCAGAAGGCCGGCGTCGAGGCCCCCAAGACCTGGGACGACCTGAGGAAGGCCGCCGCCACGGTCAAGGACAAGACCGGCGTCGACGGCTACTGGGGCTCCACCCAGGCCTACTACGCGCAGGCCTTCCTCTACGGCGAGGGCACCGACACCGTCGACGCCGAGGCCAAGAAGGTCACCGTCGACTCCGCCGCCGCCAAGAAGGGCTACGGCACCTGGCTGAGCCTGTTCTCCGGCAAGGGCCTGCACAAGGCCGACACCACCGCCGACGCCTACGCCCACATCCAGGAGGCGTTCGTCAGCGGCAAGGTCGCCTCGATCATCCAGGGCCCGTGGGAGATCACCAACTTCTACAAGGGCACCGCCTTCAAGGACCGGAACAACCTCGGCATCGCCACCGTCCCGGCCGGCTCCACCGGCAAGGCGGGCGCCCCGACCGGCGGCCACAACCTCTCGGTCTACGCCGGCTCGGACTCCGCCCACCAGAAGGCGGCCCTGAAGTTCGTGAACTTCATGACCTCCGCGAAGTCCCAGACGCAGATCGCCCTGAAGAACTCCACGCTGCCGACCCGCGACGACGCCTACACCGCCGAGGTCAAGGCCGACCCGGGCATCGCCGGCTTCCAGACCGTCCTGCCCGCCGCCCAGCCGCGGCCCGCGCTGCCCGAGTACAGCTCCCTGTGGGGTCCGCTGGACTCCGAGCTGCCGCAGATCGCCGGCGGCAAGGAGTCCCTGGACGAGGGGCTCGGCAAGGCGAAGACCGCGATCGCCAAGCTGGTCCCGGACTTCAGCAAGTAAGCCCCGCGTGGGCCGTCGGATCCGCCAGAACGCCAGAGGGGGACGGATCCGACGGCCACCGGCCTGTGCCCGGACCGTGTAGGCCCAAGATCTTCCAGAAGGTGTCGAACCATGACAGTCGCCATCGACCGCGCGACCGGCAGGCGCCGCGGTGACCGCGCGCCGAAGCCCGGGCCGGTCCAACGCCTGAGGCGGGGCTACCAGAAGCACTGGTACGCCTACGCGATGATCGCCCCGGTGGTGATCGTCCTCGGCGTCCTCGTGCTCTACCCCCTGGTGTACGGCTTCTACCTCACCCTCACCGACGCCAACAGCCTCAACTCGGCGCGCACGATCGGCGTCAACCACATCGACGCCACCTACAAGTTCATCGGCTTCGACAACTACGCCGACATCCTGTGGGGCGACACCGCGTACGACCGCTTCTGGTCGCACTTCATCTGGACGATCGTGTGGACCGCGCTCTGCGTCACCCTGCACTACACGATCGGTCTGGGCCTCGCGCTCCTGCTCAACCAGAAGCTGCGCGGGCGCACCCTCTACCGGATGGTGCTGATCCTGCCCTGGGCCGTGCCGACCTTCGTCACCGTCTTCGGCTGGCGCTTCATGCTCGCCGACGGCGGCATCATCAACTCCTTCCTGGAGACCCTCCACCTGCCGACACCGCTGTGGCTGGAGGACACCTTCTGGCAGCGGTTCGCCGCGATCATGGTCAACACCTGGTGCGGGGTGCCCTTCATGATGCTGTCGCTGCTCGGCGGCCTCCAGTCCATCGACGCCTCGCTGTACGAGGCCGCCGAGATGGACGGCGCGACCGCCTGGCAGCGCTTCCGCCACGTCACCCTGCCCGGCCTCAGGAGCGTCAGCTCCACCGTCGTACTCCTCGGCGTGATCTGGACCTTCAACCAGTTCGCCATCATCTTCCTGCTGTTCGGCAACACCGCGCCCGACGCGCAGATCCTCGTGACCTGGGCGTGGTACCTCGGCTTCGGACAACAGCCGCGCGACTTCGCGCAGTCGGCGGCCTACGGCATCCTGCTGCTGGCCATCCTGATCGTCTTCACCTCCTTCTACCGCCGCTGGCTGAACCGCAACGACCAGCAGCTCGCGATCTGAGGCAGGAGTCCCCATGAGTACGACCACAGTCGAGACCTCCGCCGCGAAGACCGCGCGGACCTCCTCGGCCGGCACCTCCGGCGGGAGCCGGCGCCGCGGCGAGATCGGCCCCGGCGCCCGCCTCGCCTCCCACGGCATCCTGATCGTCGCGAGCCTGGCCGCGCTGTTCCCGATCGTCTGGCTGGTCTATCTGTCCCTCGGCCCGGACAAGGACGACTACCTCCACCCCGGCGGCATCTGGGGCAAGATGACGTTCGACAACTACACGTTCGTCCTTCAGAACACGAAGTTCTTCGACTGGCTCCAGACCACGCTGATCGTCGTGCTCGGCACCACCCTCATCGGCGTGGTCATCTCCGCCACCACCGGCTACGCGGTCTCGCGGATGCGCTTCCCGGGCTACCGGAAGTTCATGTGGGTGCTACTGGTCACCCAGATGTTCCCGGTGGCCGTACTCATGGTGCCGATGTACCAGATCCTGTCGGACCTCCAGCTCATCGACACGTACCTTGGCCTCATCCTGGTGTACTGCACGACCACCATCCCGTACTGCGCGTGGCTGATGAAGGGCTATTTCGACACCATCCCGTTCGAGATCGACGAGGCGGGACGCGTCGACGGGCTGACCCCCTTCGGCACGTTCGCCCGCCTCATCCTGCCGCTGGCCCGGCCTGGCCTGGCGGTGGCCGCCTTCTACAGCTTCCTCACCGCCTTCGGCGAGGTCGCGTTCGCGTCCACGTTCATGCTGTCCGACACGAAGTACACCTTCGCGGTCGGCCTGCAGACCTTCGTCAGCGAGCACGACGCACAGCGCAACCTGATGGCGGCGACGGCCGTGCTGATCGCGATACCGGCCGCCGCGTTCTTCTACTTCGTGCAGAAGAACCTGGTGACCGGGCTGACCGCCGGTGGCACGAAGGGGTAGGGGGCGAGCAAAAGACCCGAGGTGGTCGCGGTCTCCATCCGACCCCGCTGTGACCGCGGCCGCCTCGTCATCCCCGTCCCCTCCCCATACGCACACCTGAACCTGAACCTGATGACCCCGTTACGTAGCAAGGACGCCATGAGCCAGCAGCACTACGCCACTGCCCAGGCACCGACCCCCGCCAAAGCCCAGCGCAGCGACTGGTGGAGGGACGCGGTGATCTACCAGGTCTACCCGCGCAGCTTCGCCGACAGCAACGGCGACGGCATGGGCGACCTGGAGGGCATCCGCTCCCGACTGCCGTACCTGCGCGACCTGGGCGTGGACGCCGTGTGGCTCAGCCCCTTCTACGCCTCGCCGCAGGCCGACGCCGGCTACGACGTGGCCGACTACCGGGCCGTGGACCCCATGTTCGGCAACCTCCTGGACGCCGACGCGCTGATCCGCGACGCCCGCGAGCTGGGCCTGCGGATCATCGTCGACCTGGTGCCCAACCACTCCTCCGACCAGCACGAGTGGTTCAGGCGGGCGATCGCGGAGGGGCCCGGATCACCGTTGCGGGACCGGTACCACTTCCGTCCCGGCAAGGGCGAGAACGGTGAACTGCCGCCCAACGACTGGGAGTCGATCTTCGGCGGACCGGCGTGGACGCGGATCACGGAGCCGGACGGCTCGCCGGGGGAGTGGTACCTCCACCTCTTCGCCCCCGAACAGCCCGACTTCAACTGGGAACACCCGGCCGTCGGCGACGAGTTCCGCTCGATCCTGCGCTTCTGGCTGGACATGGGCGTGGACGGCTTCCGTATCGACGTGGCCCACGGCCTGGTGAAGGCGGAGGGTCTGCCCGACATCGGGGGCAGCGACCAGGTGAAGCTGCTGGGCAACGATGTCATGCCGTTCTTCGACCAGGACGGCGTGCACGAGATCTACCGGCAGTGGCGCACGATCCTCGACGAGTACGCCGGCGAGCGCATCTTCGTCGCCGAGGCCTGGACGCCGACCGTCGAGCGCACCGCCCACTACGTCCGCTCCGACGAACTGCACCAGGCCTTCAACTTCCAGTACCTGAGCACCGCGTGGGACGCGGCGGAGCTGCGCGAGGTGATCGACCGCACCCTGGAGGCGATGCGCCCGGTGGGCGCCCCGTCGACCTGGGTGCTGTCGAACCACGACGTCACCCGCCACGCGACCCGCTTCGCCAACCCGCCCGGCCTCGGCACCCAGATCCGCACGGCGGGCGACCGCGACCTGGGCCTGCGCCGCGCCCGCGCCGCCACGCTGCTGATGCTGGCGCTGCCGGGATCGGCGTACATCTACCAGGGCGAGGAACTGGGCCTGCCGGACGTCGTCGACCTGCCCGACGAGGTCCGGCAGGACCCGGCCTACTTCCGGGGCGCCGGGCAGGACGGCTTCCGTGACGGCTGCCGGGTGCCGATCCCGTGGACGCGCACGGGTCCGTCGTACGGCTTCGGCGGCGGGGGCAGCTGGCTGCCGCAGCCGGAGGGCTGGGGCGAGCTCTCCGTCGAGGCCCAGACCGGTGTGCCCGACTCCACTCTGGAGCTGTACCGCACCGCCCTCACCGTCCGCCGCAGCCGGCCCGACCTCGGCGCCGGCGACTCGGTGGAGTGGCTCCGCGCTCCGGAGGGTGTTCTCGCCTTCCGCCGCGGCGAGTTCGTGTGCGTCGCCAACACGAGCGGCGAGTCGGTGACGACCCCGGCCTACGGCCGTGTGCTCCTCACCAGCGGCGAGATCACCGAGGCGGACGGCGAGACGAAGGTCCCGTCGGACACCACGGTGTGGTGGACGACCGCCTGACAGGCAGCCGACCGCCTGACGGCCTGACAGGCAGCCGACCGCCTGACGGACCGCGCGACTTCGGAGGGCCCGCCACGGCGGGCCCTCCGGGGTGTCAGGCGGACCCGTCGGAGAGCACGCCGAGCTGTCGCAACTGCGTGAAGACGTCCACCACGCCCCAGATCTCGGCGATACGGCCGTCCTCGAAGCGGAAGACGAAGATCTCGTCGTACCTGACGGCCCGGCCGGTCGGCGCGAGGCCGCGGAACTCGCCCCGGTGGGTGCCGGTGACCGTGTTCCGGGAGACGACCCGGTCGCCCTCCGCGATCACGTCCTCCACCGCGACATGGATGTCCGGGAAGGCGCGCAGAAGTACCTCCCACACCCGCTTGAGCGCTCGCGCGCCGGTCTCTCCCATCGGCACCGGGGCGTGGAACAGCACGGACGGGTCGGCCCGCCGAGACGTGACAGACCGACGCGCCCGTGAGCGCGGGGTGGTCGAGAAGGGCACCCCAGGACGCCGTGTGAAAGTTCTTGCCGTTGCTTTCAGGGCTCTTGCTGTAAACCTTGCGCCGGCGGTACGTTCACGCCGGCGCCGGGCAAAGACGCCCGGCCGTCCGGCAAGGAGCCCCCACGTGATATCGAGATGGTCCGCGACCGCCACCTCCGTGGCCACCGCGCTAGCCGCCGCGGCGGCCGTGCTGGCCCCCGGCACCGCCCACGCCTCCCCGCCCGGCACCAAGGACGTCACCGCCGTCCTCTTCGAGTGGAACTTCGCCTCCGTCGCCAAGGAGTGCACCACCACCCTCGGCCCGGCCGGTTACGGCTACGTCCAGGTCTCCCCGCCCGCCGAGCACATCCAGGGCCCGCAGTGGTGGACCTCGTACCAGCCGGTCAGCTACAAGATCGCCGGCCGGCTCGGTGACCGCTCGGCGTTCCAGAACATGGTCAGCGCCTGTCACGCGGCCGGGGTGAAGGTCGTCGTCGACACCGTCATCAACCACATGTCCGCGGGCAGCGGCACCGGCACCGGCGGTTCGTCGTACTCCAAGTACACCTACCCGGGCCTGTACTCGTCCCCCGACTTCGACGACTGCACCGGCCAGATCACCAACTACCAGGACCGCTGGAACGTCCAGCACTGCGAACTCGTCGGCCTCGCCGACCTGGACACGGGCGAGTCCTACGTCCGCGGCGCGATCGCCGGCTACCTGAACGACCTGCTTTCCCTCGGCGTCGACGGCTTCCGCGTCGACGCGGCCAAGCACATCGACACCGCCGACCTGGCGAACATCAAGTCCCGGCTGAGCAACCCGTCGGCGTACTGGAAGCAGGAGGTCATCCACGGCAGCGGCGAGGCCGTCCAGCCCACCGAGTACACGGGCAACGGTGACGTCCAGGAGTTCCGCTACGCCTACGACCTCAAGCGGGTCTTCAACAGCGAGAACCTCGCCTACCTGAAGAACTACGGCGAGGGCTGGGGCTACCTGAGCAACTCGGTCGCGGGAGTCTTCGTCGACAACCACGACACCGAGCGCAACGGCTCCACCCTGAGCTACAAGGACGGCGCCAACTACACCCTCGCCAACGTCTTCATGCTGGCCTGGCCCTACGGCGCCCCGGACATCAACTCCGGCTACGAGTTCTCCGACACGGACGCCGGACCCCCGGGCGGCGGCTCGGTGACCGCCTGTTGGCAGGACGGCTGGAAGTGCCAGCACAACTGGCCGGAGATCAGGTCCATGGTCGCCTTCCGCAACGCCACCCGCGGCGAGGCGGTCACCGACTGGTGGGACAACGGGGGAGACGCCATCGCCTTCGGCCGGGGCGCCAAGGGCTTCGTGGCCATCAACCACGAGTCGGGCTCGCTGAGCCGCACGTACCAGACCTCGCTGCCCGCCGGGACGTACTGCAACGTGCAGAACAACACGAGCGTGACGGTCGACTCCGGCGGCCGGTTCACGGCGACGCTGGGCGCCAACACGGCCCTCGCGATCCGCGCCGGGAAGGCGAGTTGCTGAGCCCCGGACGAGCGAGGGCCAACTCCCGCCGCTGAAAGTTCTTTCCGTTACTTTCAGGACTCTTGCTGTAAGCCTTTCGGCGGCGATACGGTCACGCGGGGTCGGACCCACAGAGCCGTACGCGCAAGGAGTCCACTGCTGTGATATCGAGACGGCCGGTGCCGCCCAGGCGCCGTATCCACCGTGCCGGAAAGGTCGCCGCGGTCACCGTGACCGCGGTGGCCGCGGCACTCGTCCAGCCTCTCGCGGCTCGGGCCGACACCCCGCCCGCGCCCCCGTCCGACGCGAAGCTGGCCAAGGCCGAAGCGCGCCACGACCTGACCCGCGAGCAGTTCTACTTCGTCCTGCCGGACCGTTTCGCCAACGGGGACACCTCCAACGACAGGGGCGGCCTGACCGGTTCGCGCCTCGCCACCGGCTACGACCCCACCGACAAGGGGTTCTACCAGGGCGGCGACCTCAAGGGCCTGGCCAAGAGGCTCGACTACATCAAGGGCCTCGGCACCACCGCCCTGTGGATGGCCCCGATCTTCAAGAACCGGCCCGTGCAGGGCACCGGCGCCAACGCCTCGGCCGGCTACCACGGGTACTGGATCACCGACTTCACCCAGGTCGACCCGCACTTCGGCACCAACAAGGACCTCGAAACCCTCATCTCCAAGGCCCACGCCAAGGGCATGAAGGTCTTCTTCGACGTCATCACCAACCACACCGCCGACGTGGTCGACTACGAGGAGAAGTCCTACGAGTACCTCTCCAAGGGCGCGTTCCCGTACCTGACGAAGGACGGCGAGCCCTTCGACGACGCCGACTACGCGGCCGGCACGAAGGGCTTCCCGGACGTCGACACCGACTCCTTCCCGCGCACGCCGAAGGCCGCCGCCGACACCAAGGTCCCGTCGTGGCTCAACGACCCGACGATGTACCACAACCGCGGCGACTCCACCTTCGCCGGTGAGAGCTCCACGTACGGCGACTTCTCCGGTCTCGACGACCTGTGGACCGAGCGCCCCGAGGTCGTCGGCGGCATGGAGAAGATCTATCAGCGCTGGGTCAGGGACTTCGACATCGACGGCTTCCGGATCGACACCGTGAAGCACGTGAACATGGAGTTCTGGACCCAGTGGGCCACCGCCCTCGACGCCTACGCGGCCGAGCGGGGGCGCGAGGACTTCTTCATGTTCGGCGAGGTCTACTCCGCCGACACGAACGTCACCGCCCCGTACGTCACCCAGGGCCGCCTCGACGCCACGCTCGACTTCCCCTTCCAGGAGGCGGCACGCCAGTACGCCTCCCAGGGCGGCAGCGCACGCAAGCTCGCGGGTGTCTTCGGCGACGACTACAAGTACACGACCGACAAGGCCAACGCCTACGAGCAGGTCACCTTCCTCGGCAACCACGACATGGGCCGCATCGGGACCTTCCTGAAGCAGGACAACCCGAAGGCCACGGACGCGGAACTCCTCGCCAAGGACCGGCTCGCCAACGAGCTGATGTTCCTCGGCCGCGGCAACCCCGTCGTCTACTACGGCGACGAACAGGGCTTCACCGGAGCGGGCGGCGACAAGGACGCCCGCCAGACGATGTTCGCGTCCAGGACGGCCGACTACCTCGACGACGACGAGATCGGCACGGACCGTACCCACGCCAGCGACGCCTACGACACGAACGCCCCGCTGTACCGGCAGATCGCCGACCTGTCCAGGCTCCGCAAGGCCAACCCGGCGCTGACGGACGGCGTCCAGACCGAGCGGTACGCGGCGGACGGCGCCGGGATCTACGCCTTCTCGCGCACCCGGGCCGGCCGGGAGTACGTCGTCGCCCTCAACAACGCCGACGGGCCCAGGTCCGCGACCTTCGCGACCGGCTCGGCGAACATGGCCTTCAAGGGCATCTACGGCACTGACGCACAGGTCACCTCCGGCGCCGACAAGAAGATCACCGTCACCGTCCCCGCCGGCTCAGCGATCGTCCTCAAGGCCGCCGGCAGGCTCGCCGCACCCGCCACGAAGCCGACGATCACCGTCGAGGCCCCGGCCACCGGCGCCACCGGCACCGTCGACATCACCGCCGACGTCGACGGCGGGCAGCTCAACCGGGTCGTCTTCGCCGCCCAGGTCGGCGACGGCACGTGGCGCACCCTCGGCTCCGCCGACCACGCGCCCTACAAGGTCACCCAGACCATCGGCAAGGACGTACCGCCCGGAACGGCCCTGCGCTACAAGGCCGTCGTGATCGACTCGGCGGGCCGGACCGCCGGTGCCACCGCCACGAGCACCACCGGCACCCCGCCCGTCCAGGAGCCCCCGTCGGCCTCCTCCCGCGACTACGCGATCGTCCACTACAAGCGCGCCGACGGCGACTACGACACCTGGGACCTGAACGTCGAGGGCGAGCGCCATCCGTTCATCGGCAGGGACGCCTACGGCGCCTTCGCCTACGTCAAGGTGAAGCCGGGCACCTCGGACGTCACCTTCCGCGTCGTCGGCCAGGACGGCACCGAGGACGTCCCCGCCGACCGCACGATCGACCTCACCCGGACCGGCGAGGTCTGGATCGAGCAGGGCAAGGAGGCCGTACAGACGGAAAGGCCGGAATACCCGGCGCAGGACACGACGAAGGCGATCCTGCACTACCACCGTGCCGACGGGAACTACGACGGCTGGGGCCTGCACGTCTGGACGGGCGCCGCGAACCCCACGGACTGGTCGAACCCGCTGCAGCCGGTGCGGACCGACAGCTACGGCGCGGTCTTCGAGGTGCCGCTCAACCCGGGTGCCACCAGCCTCAGTTACATCCTCCACAGGGGCGACGAGAAGGACCTCCCCACCGACCGGTCGCTCGACCTCACCGCCGACGGCCACGAGGTGTGGCTGCTGAGCGGTCAGGACAAGCACCTGCTCCCGCAGCCGCCCGGGTCCGCCGCGGCGCTCGACCTGAGCACCTCCAAGGCGGTCTGGATCGACCGGGACACGGTCGCGTGGAACGGCTCGGAGGCGGCCGCCTCCACCCAGCTGCTGTACTCGCGCGACGGCTCGATCACCGTGGACAAGGGCACCCTGACCAGCGACGACGAGCGATGGCTGCGGCTCACCCGGACCACGCTCACCGACGCCCAGAAGGCCGCGTTCCCGCACCTGAAGGACTACACGGCATGGTCCGTCGACGCCCGCGACCGCGACCGCGTCGAGCAGGCCCTCACCGGACAGCTCGTCGCCTCCCAGCGGGCCGCGAACGGCGCCGTGCTCGCGGCGACCGGCGTCCAGATCGCCGGCGTACTCGACGATCTGTATCCGGCCGCCACGAAGGCCGAGTTGGGCCCGACCTTCCGCGACGGCCGTCCCACGCTGTCCGTCTGGGCGCCCACGGCACAGTCGGTGAAGCTGGAACTCGACGGCTCCGCCGTCAGGATGCGGCGCGACGACACCACCGGAGTCTGGTCCGTCACCGGCCCCAGGTCCTGGAAGAACAAGCCCTATCGGTACCTCGTGAAGGTGTGGGCGCCCGGCGTCGGCCAGGTGGTCACCAACAAGGTCACCGACCCCTACTCGGTCGCCCTCACCACGGACTCCGAGCGCAGCCTCGTGGTCGACCTGGACGACAGGTCGCTGGCCCCGAACGGCTGGTCGACGTACACCAAGCCCGAGGCCGTGCCGCTGAAGGACGCCCAGATCCAGGAGCTGCACGTCCGGGACTTCTCCGTCGCCGACCGGACGGCCACCGCCCCCGGCACCTACCGCGCCTTCACCGACAAGGACAGCGACGGCTCCAAGCACCTGCGTGAACTCGCCAAGGCGGGCACGTCGTACGTCCATCTCCTCCCGGTGTTCGACCTCGCCACCGTCCCGGAGAAGAAGTCCGACCGGGCGACCGTCGACTGCGACCTGGCCGCCTTCCCCGCCGACTCCGACAAGCAGCAGGAGTGCGTGGCGAAGGCCGCCGCGAAGGACGCCTACAACTGGGGCTACGACCCCTACCACTACACGGTGCCCGAGGGCTCGTACGCGACGGACCCCGACGGCACGGCCCGTACCGTCGAGTTCCGCGAGATGGTCAAGGCGCTCAACGAGGACGGCCTCGGGGTCGTCCTGGACGTCGTCTACAACCACACGGCCGCGAGCGGCCAGGCGAGAACGAGCGTCCTCGACCGGATCGTGCCCGGCTACTACCAGCGGCTCCTCGCCGACGGCTCGGTGGCGAACAGCACCTGCTGCGCCAACACGGCCACCGAGAACGCCATGATGGGCAAGCTGGTCGTCGACTCCGTCGTCACCTGGGCCAGGGAGTACAAGGTCGACGGCTTCCGCTTCGACCTGATGGGCCACCACCCGAAGGCCAACATCCTGGCGGTCAGGAAGGCCCTCGACGGGCTCACCCCCGCCAAGGACGGCGTGGACGGCAAGAAGATCATCCTGTACGGCGAGGGCTGGAACTTCGGCGAGGTCGCCGACGACGCCCGGTTCACGCAGGCCACGCAGCAGAACATGGCGGGCACCGGCGTCGCGACCTTCTCCGACCGGGCGCGGGACGCCGTACGCGGCGGCGGGCCCTTCGACGAGGACCCCGGCGTCCAGGGCTTCGCGTCCGGGCTGTACACCGACCCCAACTCCTCGCAGAACAACGGCACTCCGCAAGAGCAGAAGGCCCGCCTGCTGCACTACCAGGACCTGATCAAGGTCGGCCTGTCCGGCAACCTCGCCGACTACCGCTTCACCGACACCGGCGGCCGGCAGGTCAAGGGCTCCGAGGTCGACTACAACGGCCGGCCCGCCGGCTACGCGGACGCCCCCGGGGACGCCCTCGCCTACGCCGACGCGCACGACAACGAGTCGCTGTTCGACGCGCTGACGTTCAAGCTGCCCGCCTCGACGAGCGCCGCCGACCGGGCCCGGATGCAGGTCCTCGCCATGGCGACGGCCGCCCTCTCGCAGGGGCCGGCCCTCTCCCAGGCGGGCACCGACCTGCTGCGCTCCAAGTCCCTGGACCGCAACTCCTACGACAGCGGCGACTGGTTCAACGCCATCCACTGGAACTGCGCCGACGGCAACGGCTTCGGACGCGGGCTGCCGCCGGCCGCCGACAACGCCTCCAAGTGGCCGTACGCCAAGCCCCTGTTGAGTTCCGTGAAGGTCGGCTGCCCGCAGATCGAGGGCGCCTCGGCCGCGTACCGGGACCTGCTCAGGATCCGTACGGCGGAGCCGGTGTTCTCGCTCGGCACGGCCGGCCAGGTGCAGTCGGAGCTGTCCTTCCCGCTGTCGGGGAAGGACGAGACACCCGGGGTGATCACCATGGAGCTCGGTGATCTGGTCGTGGTGTTCAACGCGACGCCGACCCGGCGGGAACAGCGGATCGAGGCGCTGGCCGGGACGGCATATGCCCTGCACGCGGTACAGAAAGCGGGTGCGGACTCTACCGTCAGGTCGTCGTCCTACGAGCGGGTTTCGGGCACCTTCGCCGTTCCCGGACGGACCGTGGCCGTATTCTCCCGTACTTCCTGACAAGGGCATTACCTTGGTGGGGCGGACCGTGAACCCGGTCCGCCCCACCGGTGCTTTCCAAGGGCTGGCAGATGGACGTCGACGGCAGGCTGACAGGCACGACCGTGATGGTCGTGGACGACACGGAGGTCAACCGGTACGCGATGGGTACCGTGCTGAGCCGCGCCGGGCACCGGGTGGTCCCGGTCGCCACCGGCGGGGAGGCCCTCGCCGAACTCGACACACGGCTGCGCAAGGGCACCCTGCCGGACGTGGCGCTCGTCGACGTGGGGCTGCCGGACATGAGCGGCTTCGACCTGTGCCGGCTGCTCAAGGAGCGGCCGCACACCGCCGGGATGCCCGTCGTGCACTTCTCGGCCGCCGCCACGGCCCCCGTCAACCGCTGCCAGGGCCTGGACGCGGGATCCGAGGCCTATCTGAAGGTGCCCGCCGAGCCCCTGGAGATCGAGGCGGTGGTCCGGGCCGCCGTACGCAACGCCCAACTGCGGGCCGACGACCGGGCGCTGGTCCGGCGGCTCACGCTGCTGTCCGAGACGATCGTCACCATCCAGGCGGCGCGTTCCCTCCAGGAACTCGCAGGAGCGGCCGCCGAGGGCGTGTCCCGGCTCACCGGCACGCCCGCCGCCGTCTTCGTCCTCGACCAGGACGGCCGGCTCCACCGCGGTCTGTCGCGGGACCGTATCCCCGTCGCCCTGCCGGACGAGGACGCCGACCGCACCGTCGCCACCCTGCTGCGGCGGCTGGGCCGGGGACAGGCCGGCGTGCAGCTCACCACGGTGCCCGCACAGCTGTGGCCGACCGGGTTCTTCCGGCCCGGTGTGGAGCACGACGCCCGCCTCGCGCTGGCCCTCGCCCAGGACGGCAGGGCCGCGGTGTGCCTGGCCGCGCCCGCGCGTGGGATCCGCCGGGTGGGCCTGGAGAGCGAGACCCTGCTGGCCCAGCTCGCCCAGGCCACCGCGCTCGCCGCCGAGCCGCTGCTCATGTACCAGGTCGAGCGGCATGTCGCCCTCACGTTCCAGCGCAGCTTCCTGCCCCAGCCGCAGCGGCTGCCCGACCTGCCGGGCCTCGACGTCGTGGTCCGCTATGTGCCCGCCTCCCGGCAGACGGAGATCGGCGGTGACTTCTACGCCGCCCTGCGCACCGACGCGGGCGTGCTCACCGCGGTCGGCGACGTCGTCGGCCACTCGCTGGAGGCGGCGACCGTCATGGTCGAGATCCGGCACGCGCTGCGCGCCTACGCCGTCGACGAGAGCGACCCGGCCGTGCTCGCCGAACGCCTGGACCGGATGCTCCAGCGCTACCACTCCGACGTCACGGCCACCGTCTGCCTGGCCCTGGTCACCCCCGACACCGGACGCGTCCGCATCGCCAACGCCGGCCACATCCCGCCGCTGCTCATCCGCGACGACGGCGACGCCGACTACGTCAAAGCCGCCGGTCCGCTGCTCGGCGTCGGCCTGTTCCACCCGGAGCCCACCGAACTGTTCCTCGACCCCGGCGACCGGCTCCTCATGGTCACCGACGGCCTGATCGAGACCCGCGGCACAGACCTCTCGGCCTCCATGGAGCAGCTCCGCGCGGCCGCCTCCGGCTCCCTGCCCGGCCTGGACGCCCTCTGCGACACCCTCCTGGCCTGCTTCGGGCACGAGAGGGAGGACGACATCGCGATGCTGGCCCTGCGGCTAGGGTGACTCGTGACGCCGTAGAACAGGAGTGCCCACGCCATGCCGCAGATCACCGTCGACCACTCGTCCTTCCTCTCCTTCGACCGTGAGGGCTTCGCGCGGGACCTGCACACCGCCGTCGTGGAGATCGCGGCCGCCAAGCCGGAGGCCTGCAAGACGCAGTTCCGCCCCAGCGAGGTCACCGCGTTCGGCTACGAGGACCCCACCGACCTCGGCCACGCCGTCGTCCACGTCACGATCGGCCTCCTCACCGGCCGCACCGACGAGACGAAGGCCGAGCTGACCGAGGCCGTGCTGCACCTGCTGAAGAAGCACGTGGAGGACGACGGCCCCGCTGTCCTGCACGCCTCGGCCGAGGTACGCGAACTCGACGCCTCGTACCGCAAGTTCGAGGCCTAGGCCTCAGCCGCCGTACTCGATCGCCGCGCCGCCGACACCGGTGGTGAGCGGGCCGTCGCATCCGACACCGGTGCTGCTGGTCCCGCCCGGCGGTACGTACATCCAGTTCGAGTAGCCGTCGAGGGACCAGCCGCAGATGGCGCGGACGGAGAACGCGTGCGTCTGCGTTCCGGGGTTGTAGCACTCGCCGTAAGCGGTGTCGTTTTTGATCCAGGTGTGGCACCGAAGCACATTGCCCTCGGCTGCCGCGGGTGAGGCGGTCGCGAGGCCGACTCCGCCGGCGAGGAGGATCCCGGCTGTTCCGGTGACCAAGGCGCGCTTGTAGAGGTTCTTCATGGCGTGCCTTTCTGTTCCCACCCGTTTCCAGGTGTCCGGATCAGTCAAGGCCACAAGCGCCACGGCCGGAACCTGAGACCTCCGAGGGTCCCTGGACCGGCGCTACGAAGCCAGCACGATCAGCTTGGCGGCCAGGTCGGTGAACGGGCCGTCCTGCGGCTCGTCCTTGAGTATGTGGCGCAGCAGCTCGGTCATCTCCTCGTCGAAGGCCGCGCTCACCGCGGCGAGCGCGGCGAAGTCGTGGACGAGCTTCAGTTCCAGCTCGGCGCGCGGGATGCGTCGGCCGTCCAGCCAGATCAGGGCCGTCGACTCGACCAGTGAGATCCAGGAGCGGATGACCATGTCCAGCCGGGCGGGCGGGTCCTCCACCAGCAGATGCGAAAGAATCTGGTCATACGCGATCTGCCGTACGGAGTCGATGAGCGCGTTCGTCGCCGACGAGCCCACCGCCGGACCGCCGCGCATCAACGCCGAGAAACCGGGCCCGTGCTCGTCGACGAAGTCGAAGAAGCGGCGCATCACCCGCAGCAGCCGGCCCCCCAGCGGACCTTCGTGCGGTTCCACGAACCGGCTCGCCAGATCCTCCGCCGCACGCTTCAACGCGGCCTCGTACAGGCTGAGTTTGCCGGGGAAGTAGTGGTAGACCAGCGGCCGTGAAATGCCCGCGGCCGCGGCTATCTCGTCGATGGAGACCTCGTTGGGCGAGCGACGGCTGAACAGGTCGAGGGCGACGCCGATCAACTGCTGCCGCCGCTCCTCGACTCCCATTCTTCGGCGTACCCCGGTAGTCATACGAACACCTTACCGATCGGATCCGGCCCCGAACGGGCCGGTCCGACCACCGGTGTTCACCGGTCGAGCGTCTGCTCGCACATGGCCGGCTAGCCGAGCCCGTTGACCGACCGGCCGTTCTCCAGCGTGCCCTTCAGACCGGCCTGGGCGCCCTGCCGGGTCTTCACCGCCAGCAGGTTGCCGCGGGCGGAGCCGGCGACGCCGCCCGTCGCGCTGACCGACGACGTGCCCCGGCTGCCGGCCGCGAGGAGATACCAGGACCCGGCCCCCGACTTCCACAGCACGCCGGCCAGCACATGCGGGTCGCGCGGGCCGCAGGCCGGGACGTTCTCGGCCTTCGCCGCGACGGCGCCGAACGCCCCGCCCGGCGTGTGGAACTGCGCCAGGACGCGCGTGCCGTCGCCCCGCCAGGTCTCGGCGCGCGTGCACACCCAGGTCGCCGAGCCGCTCGCGTCGGGCAGCGGCTGCGCGGCGTACTCCCAGGCGTTCACGGACCGGACGCCCTGCGAGCGCACCGCGGACAGCGAGCAGGCGAACGGTGCCCAGGCCCGCAGCGCCCGGGCACCGGAGGCATCGCGCGCGGACCCCGGACGACCCGCGGTGAGCCGGGCCGGGACCAGTTCGCCGAGGTCCGACGCCAGGCGGGTGCCGGAGGCGTCGGTCAGCTGCAGCACGTTCCAGGAGGCGCAGGAGCCGGTCTGGACGGCGGGGCTGGCCATCGGCGCGGTGACACCGTCGGTCAGGGTGAGGTCCATCGCGCCCGAACCCGGCTTCGACAGATCCCGCTCGGCCGCCTTCGTCACCCAGGGGGCCATGAGATAGCGGACGTTGCCGTCGGCGCGGCCCAGCACCACCGCGCCCGCCTCGGCCCCGGACGCGCCGTCGACCCGCGCGAAGTCGAGCGCGGCGCCCTGCGTGCTGTCCTTGGGCTCGGCGTACCGGGCGATGCGCAGACCGTCGTAGAGGATCACCACGCGGGCGTTGTCGACGGTTCCGGCGTACAGCAGCTGGGGCGGTCCGGACGGGCCGCCGGCGGGGGTGCCGGGGGTGACGGAGACCTGGACGGTCTCGCCGGGTCGGGCCCAGACGGCGAGGGCGCGGCGCAGCAGCGCCTGGTCCCCGGTGAGGTCACCGCGCGCGGGCCACACGGAGAAGTCGGTGCGGGCGGAGGTCTTCCACGCGGCGGGCGCGACCCTGGTCACCTGCTCCGGGTCCAGGGCCGCCTGGGCCGCCGGATTCTGCGCGTACACCGGCGCGGCGGCACCGTCCCGGCCCCAGCCGTCGCCGGGCAGGCCGAGCAGCGCCCCGCACACGGCGACGGCCGCGGCACCGGCGAGCGCGGCCCTCATGTGCTGCCTGCGCCGCATCAGATCGGTGGGCCGGGCCTGCAGCGAACAGGCGTCGAACTCGGGGGAGTCCAGCAGCGCGTACTGCGCCGGTACGCCGTCGGCCTCCTCCAGCGCGCCGTCCGCGTCCTCGACCCCCGCGGCCGACAGGACCTTGCGTACGTCGCCGTCCGGGAGCTTCTCCAGGCCGCGCAGCACATACGCGGCCCGGCCGGGCCCGGACAGGGCCGACAGCCGCTGGTCGAGGGCGAGTTCGTCGGCACCGCCGGAGCGCGGGAAGAGCTTCAGGCCCCACACCTGGGGCAGCAGCGGCGGCAGCTGGGACCGCTTGGGCCAGGCCCGCAGGCTGAGCGGCACGCCCGCCTCCAGCGCCGAACGCAGCACCCGCAGCCGGACGAAGGCGTACCCAGGGTCGCCGTCCCGGCCGGTCGACTGGGCCGGGATCACCGGTGCGGAGGACCGGCTGCGGGGAAGGGCGCGCTGGGTGAGGGCGTGTGCGGTCAGGACCCGCCTGCTCCGGCCCAGGCCGGGCGGCAGCACCAGATGGGCGAGCCGGACGAGCCGCGGGTAGTGCTCGACCAGCGCGGCCTCGGCCTGCTCGACGTCGACGACGGGATCGGCCGACGAGGCGGCGGAGGAGGGGGCGGGGCGCGGGGCGACATCCTGTGACTGCACGTTCAGCAGAACGAGCGAATCGTTGGATGGTCACCTGGCTGCGGAGAGTTACCCTCCGGGCCGGTCCGGCGACGGCTCCACCAGCGCCCGTGCGTAGTTCGCCATGGACCGCTGGTAGCGCGGCAGATGGGGCGCCAGGGCGCCGAGCACCAGGGACAGGCCCTCGCGGTCCCGGCCGAGGCTGGACAGACACAGCGCGAGCGTCGCCCGTACGGCGTCGTCCAACTCGTCGGAGGGCCCGTCCAGTTCGGGCATCAGCAGCTTGACGCCCTCCTCGGCCCGCCCGACGTTGCGCAGGGAGCTGGAGAGCTGGATCCTGGCCCGGCGCCCCTGGTAGCCGTCGAGGCCGCGCGCGAGCGCCTCGCGGTACAGCGGCACCGCTTTGTCCGAGCGGCCGGTCGAGTCCCAGGCGCAGGCCTGCTCGAAGGGGCCGCGGGCGCTGCCGTCCGGCAGTTCGGCGACCAGCGCGTCGATCACGGCCCGGAAATCGGCCGCGTCCGCCTCCGCATAGTCGTCGAGGGTCGCCCAGGCGGCGGCCACACGGTCTTCCCAGTCCTGGTTCACCGGCTCACCCTCGCACACGCGTCCCAGCGAACGCACCGGTATTTTGAGCGCTCCGGGCGTCGGAGCCGTATCGACAACGAGGGCCCCTCGCCGGGGCCCCGTGCGGCATGTGGCCGGAAGGAACCGGAGGATCAGATGAAGGTGACCCGACCGAGCCTCGCGCTGGCCGGCGCGGCGGCGGTACTGGCACTGGCGGGCTGCGGATCCGGCGAGGCCGCCGTTCCGGAGACGGCCACCGGCAGCCTCGAACACCTGGCCGCCGAGGCGAAGTGCAAGCCGAACATGCAGACGGACGCGGACGAGATCCGCCAGGCCCTGTGCAAGAACACCGACGGCCGGTTCGTCCTCGCGACCTTCGCCACCGACCGCGGCCAGCGCGAGTGGCTGAACGGCGCCAAGGACTACGGCGGCTACTACCTCGTCGGCCGCAAGTGGGTCGCCGTGGGCGAGGAGAAGACGGTCGACGCCCTGCAGAGCAAGCTCGGCGGGGACATGGAGGAAGGCTCCGAGCACATGAACCCCGGCGGCAGCCACAACCAGAGCGGCGGCCACCAGGGCTGAAACACCGGACAACGTGAAAAGGCCGGCGGTGGGAATTCCCACCGCCGGCCTTTTCAGTGGCTCAGGACCGGTTCAGAACTACTGGCAGTCCTGCCCGCTGTTGATGCACTGGACCATCTGGTTCATCACGTTCTCGTCGAAGAAGTTGATGAAGTCGTTGTGGTCCGTGATCGGCTTGTGCAGCTGGTCCGGGAAGGAGTCCACCGCGAACGGGTTCGCGAGCTGCCCGTTGTTGATCTGCGGGGCCGGGACGTCGTAGACCAGACGCACCTGGAGCTGGGGGATGGCCTGGAAGCCGTTCGAGCAGGTGCCGTCCGCCTCCACGAAGTCCACGTGGGTGCGGTGGTTGGCGCTGTCGATGTTCTGGCCGTCCCAGCAGCTCTGGAAGTTGGACGTCCGCACCACGCTGCTGCCCTCGGGGCAGATCGGGTACTTGTCCGTCACCTGGCGGTCCTCGAAGCCGGTGCAGCTCCAGGACGTGTTGGCGTTGTTCAGACCGTTGGTGAAGGACTTGGCGTCACCGGTGATGATGCGCAGCGCGGTCGGCATCGCGACGACATCGCTGGTGCGGTTGCCGACGAACTTCAGCTCGGCCTGGGCGGGCTCGACGATCTTGCCGACGTTGCCGTCCTGACCGCCGCCGGGCTGGCCCTGGTCGATGTCCTGCGTACCGTCCTGGATCCGGATGACCGGCCAGAAGTACGTCGACTTGTCGCCCTGGTTCTGGCAGGTCGTCTCGCCGTTGGCCAGGTCCTCGTCGCTCGCGAAGGCGTTGTTGTTCTGGTTGCCGACGTAGTCGTGCTGGTGCTGGGCACCGTTGGACACGCCGGGCGCCACGATCACGTTGTCCGAGTTGCGGTTCTCGTTCTCGTTCGTGCCGCACTGGGTGGTGAAGCTGCCCGTCGAGCCGCCGTCGCCGTTCGCGGCCAGGCCGTTCGGCAGGTTGCGGGAGTTGGGCTGGACGTCCTCGATGTTGATGAAGTCGTCGGCCGCCGGGCCGTTGCCGGCCTGGCCTCCGTTGCCCTGGTTCCCGCCCTGGTCCTGACCGCCACCCTGGTCCTGACCACCGTCGTTCTGGTCCTGACCGCCGTTGTTCTGGTCCTGACCGCCGTCGTTCTGGCCGCCGCCGGCGTTGCCGTCGTTGGTCTCCGGCTGCTCGGCCGGGACGCCCTGACACTGGGCGAACTGGTCGAGGCCCTGAGGCCGCTGGCCGCCGGCGCGGTTGATGTTGATGCCGATCCGGTCGAGCGTGGCCACACGCTTGGACTTGAGCGGGCCGAGGATGGCGTTGTTGACGAAACCGGCGTCACCGGCCTGCGCCTGACGGGTGTCCGCCAGACGCTTGTAGGCCTCCGTGATCTGCCTGTCGAGCAGCGCCAGCTCCTTGGCCACACCCTTACGCGCGCTCTTCGGCACCTTCGTCAGCTTCTGGCCGACGTCGGGGCAGTTGATCGTCGCGATCTGGTTCGCGGTGGCCTTCGTCCTGTTCTGCCCCGAGCCCGACTCATGGGCCGAGGCGTAGAAGTTGGCCCAGATCAGCCCGCCCCCACCGAGCGCTAGGGCCGCCGCCCCGGCTACGGCCTTGGTGGCCATCGGCGTGCGGCGTTTTCTTGTGTTGCGTCCCATGGAACTCCTCTGACTTCCTTGCGGGGCAGCATCGAGGCGCCCGACAGGAGTGAAGCGGCGCCCCTGAATACGGAAGCGGTCCCACGGGTGTTCACCCGTCTCAGAAATTGCTGAGAGATTCTGAAGACATTTCCGACCCAACTGCACAGGAAACACCGGCAGTTGTTGATCCACCACGGCAGGTGCGGAACCGGCGGGCCGATATCAGCCGTCCTGGTCCAGATAGGCGAGAACCGCCAGGACGCGGCGGTTGTCGTCGTCCGACACCTCCAGGCCCAGTTTGGCGAAGATGTTGGAGGTGTGCTTGGCGATCGCCCGTTCCGTCACGACCAGCTTCTCGGCGATCGCCGCGTTGGAACGGCCCTGCGCCATCAGCTCCAGCACCTCCACCTCGCGCGGGGTCAGCCGCCCCAGCGGCCGGTCGTCGGCCGCCCGCCGGGACAGCAGCTGCTGGATCACCTGCGGATCCATCGCCGTCCCGCCCGCAGCCACCCGCCGTACGGCGTCCACGAACTGCTCCGCGTCGAACACCCGGTCCTTGAGCAGGTAGCCGACCCCGCCGGTGCCGTCGGCGAGGAGTTCACGGGCGTACAGCTGCTCCACGTGCTGCGACAGCACCAGCACCGGCAGCCCGGGTCTGTCGCGGCGGGCGTCCAGCGCGCACTGCAGGCCCTCGTCGGTGTGCGTGGGCGGGAGCCGGACGTCCACCACGGCGACGTCCGGCTCCAGTTCGGCGAGCGCGCGGGCCAGCTCGGGCCCGGTCTCGACGGCCGCGGCGATCTCGAAGTCGTAGGCCTGAAGGAGCCGGACGAGTCCGTCGCGCAGCAGGAACAGGTCTTCGGCTAGGACAACGCGCAAGGGATCTCCAGGGTGACCATGGTGGGGCCGCCCGCTGGAGAGCTGACGGCCAGGACGCCGTCGAATGTACCCAGTCGCCGCTCGACTCCGGCGAGTCCCGAGCCGGCTCCGATCACCGCGCCGCCCTTGCCGTTGTCGGTGACGGAGATCCGCAGCATGCCGGCGCCTTCGACGCCTTCGTCCACTACGTGATGCAGGTCGATCCAGATCCGGTCGGCGCCGGAGTGCTTGACCGCGTTGGTGAGCACCTCGCTGACCGCGAAGTACGCGGCCGACTCCACGGGGGCCTCGGCGCGACCGGACAACTCCACGTTCACGTCGGTGGGGACGGGCATCCGCAGCGCCAACGCCCGTACGGCGTCGCCCAGTCCGCGTTCGGCGAGGACCGGGGGGTGGATGCCGCGGACGAGTTCACGCAGCTCGGTCAGGGCGTCGGCGGAGGACTGGCGGGCCTGCGAGAGAAGGCGCCTGGCCTGCTCCGGGTCCTTGTCGAGGAGCATCTCGATGGTCCCCAGGTCCATGCCCATGGCGACCAGCCGGGCCTGCGCCCCGTCGTGCAGGTCCCGCTCGATGCGCCGCAGTTCGGCGGCGGAGGTGTCCACGGCGTCCCGCCGGGTGTCGGTCAGCACCTTCACGCGCTCGGCCAGTTCGCGCTGGTTGGAGGCGAGAACGGCCCGGGTGAGCCGGAAGTGGGCCTCCAGCAGCCGCGGGGTGAAGAAGTGCGCGAGGAAGAGGAGCCCGAGGCCGAGGGCGCCGGCGGCGAGCGCGGTGGCCTGCCCGGTGACCGGGACGAAGCCGTACCAGTACCCGTCGGGGAAGACCCGCCACAGCCCCGCCGCCAGCGCGAACCCCTCCAGCGGGTAGATCAGCAGCGCGGCCGGCAGGACCGCCGTGACGAACCCCGCCGTCATGTCCACCGGCAGCCACCGCAGATCCCGCCAGGTCGCCGGGTCGCGCAACATCCCGAAGGTACGCGTCCACGGGTTGGCGCTCTCGGACACCGGCCGGTACGCCGACGGGATCCGCACCCCGCACCACTCGGCCGCGAGAACCCGCCGCCAGTCCGCGAAGATCCGTACGCCGGTGAGCACCCAGGGCGTGGTGACGATCCCCACGCCGATCGGGATGAGCGCGATCGACACCAGGGAGAGCACGAAACAGAGCACCGCCCCCGGCAGCACCACCAACGCCAGCCCGAGCCCCCGCAGTGCCGCAAGCCCCGTCCCCCGGGCCCTGGTCCCCTTGCCGCTGCCGCTGCCGCTGCCGCCGCCGCTGTTGCCGCTGTCACTCATAGTCTCGGTGGTCATGGCGCAAGTCTGGCCGAGCCCGGGACACCGGTCACTGGTGCTGAGCGGCCGGTCGGGGGGTGGTGCCAGATACACCACTGGCGGTGCTTTCCAATCTTCGGCTGCGCTCTCCACCCCGGGTGGCGCTCTCGAACCTTCGGCGGTGCTTTCCACTCCGGGCGGCGCTCTCGAACCTTCGGCGGTGCTTTCCACTCCGGGCGGCGCTCTCGAAGCTCCGGCGGTGCTTTCCACCCCGGGCGGCCCTCTCCACCTCCGGCCGCGTCACCGCCACCCGTCCGTCCTGCTGCCGTCCGGTCTGCTTCCGTCCGGCTGCACCGCGGGCGTCTGCCTCGCCCGGGTCGGACCCGCCCCGCCGTCGCCCGTCCCGCTGCCGCCAGCCGCCCCGGCTCCCGTTCGCCCCGCTCCCGTCCGGCTGCGCGACTGCATACGTCCTGCTCCCGTCCGCCCCGCTGCGCCGCGGGCGTCTGTCTCGCCCGGGTCGGACCCGCCCCGCCGTCGCCCGTCCCGCTGCCGCCAGCCGCCCCGGCTCCCGTTCGCCCCGCTGCCGCCGACCGCGCCGCCGGTTTCCGCCCCGCATGAGCCCGTCGCCCCCGTCGGCCCTCACCTCGCCCCGGCTCCGGCCCCAGCGCCCGCCCCCGTGCCCGTCGGCCGCGCCGCGGACACCCGCTTCGCTTCGGGTGACCGAGCTGTCGGCGCCCGCCTCGCGGAGCCGGTCGTGGCGTCACCGGCCTTTGTCCCGTCGGTGCTGCCGCCTCAGCGCGTGCCCCGGTTCTTCGTCAGTACCCTCGCCTCCAGTTCCGGGTCGAGGCCCACCTCGGGGCGGTCCGGGCGGTGGGGGGCCGTGCCGTCGAGGCTCTGGAGCCAGGTCCAGGTGTCGGTGACGGTCTGGGCGACGGGGCGGGTGCGGAGGCCGGTCGCGAGGGCGCGGGAGACGTCCGCGGTGTGGAGGGCGCCGTAGGCCTCGCTGTCCGGGGGCAGCCATACGGGCAGGTGCAGCCATGGTTCGATGCCCGCGTCGAGGATGGCGTCCGGGTCGGTCCAGCGCAGGTCGGCGGTCGAGCCGGTGGCCCGCGCGCAGGCGTCGAGCAGGGTGCCCATGGTGGCGTGGCCCGGGGGACCGACCAGGTTGTAGGGCCCGCTCGACCCGCGCTCCACCCCGTCGAGGATCCACTCCGCGAGGTCACGGACGTCGATGTACTGGAGGGGGAGGTCCCGTGGCCCGGGGGCGAGCACCGGGCCCCCGCGGGCGATCCGGTTCAGCCACCACGGCAGCCGGCCGATGTTCTCGTACGGGCCGAGGATCAGCCCGGCGCGCACGAGCAGGGAGCGGTCCGCCCCGAAGGACTCGACGGCGGCCAGCTCACCGCCCCGCTTGTCCCGGGCGTAGTCGGTCTGCCCGGCGTCGGCCGCGGCGCCCTCCACCACCGGCGCGTCCTCGTCGGCCCCGACGGCACGGGGCCAGGTGTACACCGAGGAACTCGACACGTAGACGTAGCGCCCGGCGCGGCCCCGCAGCAGCCGCGCCGTGTCCCGCACCACGTGGGGCGCCGCCGACCAGGTGTCGACGACCGCGTCCCAGTCGTCCTCGCCCCCGCCCTCGCGCCCCGCTTCACCCCCGGTCCCGGCGAGCGCGGCGAGCCCGTCGGGCGCGGTGCGGTCACCGTGCAGCGACCGCACCCCGGCCGGGGGCGCGTGCCGCCCACGATGGAAGACGGTCACGTCCCAGCCGCGCCCGAGGGCCGCCTCGGCGACGGCCCGTCCCACGAACTCGGTCCCACCCAGCAGCAGAAGTCTCATGCGGGTGACTGTGCCCGCAGCGGGCGCGGAACGGAACGGCACTCTGCCCTCAGCAGAGGGGACCCGGCACCGCCCCCTCGGCCCCGCCGGGGATCAACGCCCTGTCGGCGGCGCGTACTTGTACCCGACCCGCCGGATCGTGCGGATCGCGTCGCGGTGCTCCGCGCCCAGCTTGCGGCGCAGCCGGGCGATGTGGACGTCGACGGTACGGCCGTCGCCCACATGCCCGTACCCCCACACCGTGGTGACCAGCTGGTCGCGGGTGTGCACCCGGTGCGGGTGCGCCACGAGATGGGCGAGCAGCTCGAACTCCAGGTAGGTCAGATCGAGTTCGCGCCCGTCCACGGCGGCGGTGCGCCGCACGGTGTCGACCCGGACGAGCGGATCGCCCGCGCCGTCACCGGCGGCCGGCACGACCGGCGCCGTTCGGTCGGCCGGGACGAGCACCAGGTAGCCGATCATCGGCGGCTGCCCCGGCAGGGTGGGCAGCGTGTGCTGCGGCGCGGGCAGCCAGGTGGCACCCGGCGGCAGGAAGTCCGGGACGTCGATCACCTCGTCGGGATCGACGGCACGCAGCCGCTGCCGGGCGGGGAAGGAGGCGGGGGCAGGGGCGGAGGACAGGGAGCGAGTGGTCGCCATGAGAGGTCAGCTCTTTCGCGCGAGAGGGTCGTCGGAAGGGACGTACGCCGTGGCGCGCTGGCCGAAGGCCGGGTGGGTGTACGGCTTTAGAGGGCCGGCGCGTTCTTCGCGCGACAACACACCCGGTCGAAGTCGTGATGCTGACGGGAAGGCCAGAAGGGCTCCAGGTCATGGCGACCCGTAGCGAGGTACTTCCGGAAGCTGGCCATGGGCCCATTGAAGCAGATCCCCGCCGCCTTCCGGGAGCCCGCTCTCACTGCTTGGACGCTTCTTGGCTTGGACGCTTCTTGGCACGACAACGCGAAGAGGCGCCCACCGTGGCCGGTGGACGCCCCCTCGGACAGCTACGGGCGGATCAGACCTGGCCGGCCTTCTCCAGCGCGGAGCAGCAGGTGTCGACGAGCAGACGCGTCACGACGTACGGGTCGACGTTGGCGTTCGGACGGCGGTCCTCGATGTAGCCCTTGCCGTCCTTCTCGACCTGCCACGGGATACGGACCGAGGCGCCGCGGTTGGAGACACCGTAGGAGTACTCGTTCCACGGGGCGGTCTCGTGCAGACCGGTCAGACGGTCGTCGATGCCGGCGCCGTAGTTCTTGACGTGGTCGAGCGGCTTGGAGCCCTCGCCCAGCGACTCGGCGGCGGTGATGATCGCGTCGTAGGTCTCGCGCATCGCCTTGGTGGAGAAGTTGGTGTGCGCGCCGGCGCCGTTCCAGTCGCCCTTGACCGGCTTCGGGTCCAGGGTGGCGGCGACGCCGAAGTCCTCGGCGGTGCGGTAGAGCAGCCAGCGGGCCACCCACAGGTGGTCGGAGACCTCCAGCGGGGAGACCGGGCCGACCTGGAACTCCCACTGGCCGGGCATGACCTCGGCGTTGATGCCGGAGATCGCCAGACCCGCCTTGAGGCAGTTCTCCAGGTGCGCCTCGACGACGTCACGGCCGAAGATCTCGTCGGCGCCGACACCGCAGTAGTAGCCGCCCTGCGGGGCCGGGAAGCCGCCCTTGGGGAAGCCGAGCGGGTAGCCGTCCTTGAAGAAGGTGTACTCCTGCTCGATGCCGAAGATCGGCTCCTGGGAGGCGAACTTCTCGGCGACCTCGACGAGCGCGGCACGGGTGTTGGTCTCGTGCGGCGTCATGTCGATGTTGTAGACCTCGCACAGGACGAGGATGTCGTCGCCGCCGCGGATCGGGTCCGGGCAGGAGAAGACCGGCTTGAGCACACAGTCCGAGGCGTGGCCCTCGGCCTGGTTCGTGGAGGACCCGTCGAAGCCCCAGATCGGCAGCTCGGCACCCTTGGCGTCGTCCCCGAAAATCTTCGTCTTGGAACGCAGCTTGGCCGTCGGCTGGGTGCCGTCGATCCAGATGTACTCAGCCTTGAAGCTCACGGGCCACATCCTTAGGGGGTGGGTCTGGGCGCACTTGCGGGTGCTGCGGCGCTGCGGCACTGGGGCGCCGCTCTGGTTGCCCGCGAGCCTGTCAACAGGCGATTTCCCGATCATTGCTCTCATGTGAACCCCGTGTTACCTGGTCGTGTTGTGGCGCGACTCACGGTGTGAGCACGGGCCGGAGGGGACATCACGCACGCGCGGACCAGGTGAAGACGTGGCGACGCCACGCACGTGCGGACCGATGGAGGCACCATGCACGCGCGGACCGATGGCGGCACCACGTGCCGGTCCTGCCGTTCGTGGCCGCGAACAGCAGGACCGGTGACACGTACGGGCGGCGGAGCGGGCCGCCGCCTCAACGGATTCCTACGTCGACGGCCTCACCCCACCTTCTCGATCAGGGCCCGGCGGATCAGGAACTTGCCGGGCTCACGGACCTGTTCGAAGGCCGCGTCGTTCAGCAGGACACAGCTGCCGGAGACCGAGGTGACCTGCACCGTCGTGGACTTGTCGTTGTCCAGGTTGGTGACCTTCAGCCTCGTGCCGGCCGGGAACCGGTCGCTGGACGCGGCCGGGGCGCCGGCCTCACCGGACAGGGTGACGGTCGAGCCGTTGCACACCTGCTCGCCGGTGACGGCGTTGCCGGCACCCGGGGTGGTGCCTCCCGTGGGGGGAGTCTGAGGGGCGGACGCGGCCTGGGAGGGCGGCGCGGCGGGGGAGTCCTGAGCCGACTCCCCGACCGCAGCCGACTCCCCGACCACACACCCGGAGGCCTCCTGCTGCACCTTGATCTGCGCGACGACCGCCTCGCGGTTGGCGATCCGGGCCGCCGACTGCGCGTCCGGAGTGGCCTGTTGGTCCGCGATGAACCGCTGGTTGTTGCCGAGCGCGGTGGCGAGCCCCTGACAGACGCTCGACTCCGCGGCCGTCTTCGGGCTCTGCGCGGCGTTCGACGTGGTCGCCATGACGAAGGCGCCGCCGCCGGCCACCGTCGCGGCACTCGCCAGCAGGGCGAGCTTCTTCTTGGTGCCGAGTCTTCTCCTACGTGACATGCGCGGCTCCTGAGGGAAGGGGGGGAGCGTACGCCGCTACGTACGAGATACCGAACGGGGTTACTCAGCGTTTACAGGAGTCAGCCGACGTAACCTGCGTCACATCCGGGGCCCTTTACGCGAGTTGCCCGGGTCACCCGTAGTTACCCGGGTCACCCGCGTGACAGCGCGTCCCGTACGGCCTCGTCCGTGCGGGCCACCACCGCCGTGCCGTCGTCCGCCGTGATGATGGGGCGCTGGATCAGCTTGGGATGCTCGGCGAGGGCCTTGATCCAGCGGTCGCGCGAAGAGTCGTCCCGGGTCCACTCCTTGAGCCCGAGCTCCTTGGCGGCCGCCTCCTGGGTGCGGGTGATGTCCCAGGGTTCGAGGCCGAGGCGGGTGAGGACGGCCCGGATCTCGTCCTCGGTCGGCACGTCCTCCAGATAGCGGCGGACGGTGTAGTCGGCGCCCTCGGCGTCGAGGAGGGTGAGCGCGCTGCGGCACTTCGAGCAGGCCGGATTGATCCAGATCTCCATGCCGCCACGGTACGCGAAAACCCGTTCTCCACCTGCGTCACAGGGCCCCCGAAAGCCCTTGTGGCCAGGGCCTTTTGTCAGTGCCGGGCAGTAGAATAGAAGCAGTGCTCGAGGGTGTCGCCGGGAAGTCCGAACGGCGCCCCGTCCGCGACAGGAGGATGCCTGTGCCCGCTGCCGCTCTGAAGCCGCTGCCGACCCAGTCCACCGCGAAGCACCCCGTGCTGCTCGACCTGCCCTACGCACCCGTCGAGAAGCGCGCCCTGCCGCCCGGGCGTCCGCGCGAGTGGTACGTCACCCACAACCGTCGCCTCAAGGCCATGCGCCTCGCCATCGCCCTGCTCGACTCGGGGGTCTACGTGCCCAACCAGGCACGCAACGAGACCATCCGCGACACGGCGGAGATGATCGGTGTCCACCCGCCGTCGGACACGACGTGCCACATGGTGCGGGCGCTGATGCGTTACAGCCGGTGAGGCCGGTGCCGGGCACCCCGCGAACGCGGGGTGCCCGGCCCTTCGTTCACCGCGCCAACTCCTTCTCCAACGGCGTCCGGAACCGTGGCGTCACCCGGGTCGCCCCCAGCCACCCCTGGAGCCGCTCGGCCTCCGCCGCGATCGCCGCTTCCGCGTCCCGGCCCACGCCGTCGGTGTCGAGGAGGCGCCACACGACCTCACCGTCGGGGCGCTGGGCCCACGCGCCGATCACCCGGCCGTTCCACCACACCGTCGGCCCCACATTGCCGCTCCGGTCGAACAGGGCGGGCCGCAGCTCGGGGGCCAGATACCAGTCCCGCTGCTGCCAGCCCATGGCCGTCGGGTCGAGGCCGGGCAGGAGCGCGGCCCAGGGCTCGGCGGGGCCGGCCACCGGGCCGAGGTCGCCGTCGACGACGTAGCCCGTGCCCTCGTCCAGGGTGACCGGCCGGGCGCCGATCGCCGCGAGGGCCCGGCGGACGTCGGTCACCCGCCAGCCCGTCCACCACTTCAGGTCGTCCTCCGTGGCCGGACCGCACGCGGTGAGCCAGCGGCGCAGCAGGGCCGACTGCGCCTCGGCCGGGGCGAGTTCGGGGTGGGCGGGGGCGATCGCCCAGCGGAACTGGCTGGACGTCCAGGAGCCGAGCGGCCGGCCGCGCACCACCTTGCCCTCCACCCCCAGCACCCTCAGCAGCCGGGTCGAGACGGTGTGGAGTCCCTCGTAGCTCTTCCCGGCCGCGTACACGAACTGCTCCCGCAACCGCGGTTCGTCCTCGGCGAGTTCGGCCGCCGTCGCCTGACCCCGCAGGGCCAGCGCGGCCAGCGTCGACGCCTCGACCTCCTTCAGCCAGGCCGCGTCCGGCGCCCCGGACTTCGCCATGTCCTTGAGCAGCGCGGCCCGTTCCCGCGCGGCGACCGCGAGACCGGTCGAGGCGTGCACGACGGCGGTGAGGTCCGTCGGGAACACGAAGACCGTGTGCCGCATGCCGTGCATCCGGACCAGCGCACGGTCCTCGTACAGCGCCCGCCCCGTCTCCGCCACGGTCTTCGCCGGGTCCGCGAGCCGGGCCCCGACGGCGAGGTACACCGTCGCGGGGTCCGTGCCGTGCAGGGCGACCAGGGAGCCGGCCACCTCCTCGGGACTCCCCGCCCGCGCCGCCCCCGCCAACCGGTGCCGCGAGGCGAGCCGCGCCCGCCGCTCCGCCACGCCGATGTACCGCTCCGCGTCACCCACGCCGCCTCCGTCGCCGCCCGTCCCGTAGTGCTCCGTGAGGGCATCCTCCCCGATGCCACTGACAGTCGTAGGGCAGCGATACGGCAGCGATAGGTCAGCGACATGACAGGGGTACGGCAGCGAACGGCGACAAGCGCTCAAGGCCCCCCTCACCCGATTGCCGTACCCGGTATGCGCCCGCCCCGCGCCGGGCCTTCACTGCGATCAGGAGGGTGACGGACCGAGGCTCCCGGGAGGCCAGATGCGACAGAGGCAGAGCCGATGACCGCCCCCGCCACCTCCGCCGACCCCGCCCACCTCACCCATCGCGCCGACCCCGCCCACCGCGCCGAGCGAGGCAGGGCCGCCCGCAAGCGGGTCACCCGGTCCGCGCACGCCCTCTGGATCCCGTCCGTCGACCGCCCCGACCCCGTAGGCGTACTGGAACGACAGGGCCGCGACCGGCTGCCGGAACTCCTCCCCGTGCGGTACGGCCGGATGGCGGCCTCGCCCTTCGCCTTCCTGCGCGGCGCGGCGGCCGTGATGGCCGCCGACCTCGCCGCCCAGCCGCACACCGGCCTCACCGTGCAGCTGTGCGGCGACGCCCATCTGCTCAACTTCGGCCTGTACGCCTCCCCGGAGCGGTCCCTCCTCTTCGACCTCAACGACTTCGACGAGACCTTCCCGGGCCCTTTCGAGTGGGACGTCAAACGCCTCGCCGCCAGCATCGCCGTAGCCGCCCGCGAGAACGGCCACAGCGACGCCAAGGCCCACCGGGCGGCCCTGGAGGCGACCGCCGCCTACCGGACCACTGTGCGCCGCCTCGCCGGGCGGGGCGAACTCGACGTCTGGTACGAGCGCCTGGACGCCGACAGCCTGCTGCCCCTGATCCGCTCCGGCCGCCACCGCCGGCGGGCCGCCTCCAGCCTCACCCGGGCCCGCCGCCGCACCAGCATCCAGGCCCTCGGCACCCTCACCGAGATCGTCGACGGACGGCGGCGCATCCGCTACGACCCACCCCTGCTCGACCCCGTCGGATCCCCCGACATGGCCGCCCTGCGCAAGATCTTCAGCGACTACCGCTCCACCCTCACCGAGGAACGCCGCCTGCTCCTGGACCGCTACCGCTTCGTGGACGCGGCCCGCAAGGTCGTCGGCGTCGGCAGCGTCGGCATGCGCTGCTTCATCGTGCTCCTCGCCGGCCGCGACGCGGACGACCCGCTGTTCCTCCAGATCAAGGAGGCGCGCACGTCCGTACTCGAAGAACACCTGCCGCACGGCCCCTACGTCCACCCCGGCCACCGTGTCGTCGCCGGACAGCGCCTGCTCCAGGCCGCCGGTGACATCTTCCTCGGCTGGATGAGCGGGCCCCAGGGCCGTGCCTTCTACTGGCGCCAACTGCGCGACATGAAGGGCTCCGCGGAGGTCGCCGCCATGCCCCCCTCCGCCCTCACCGCCTACGCCCGCCTGTGCGGCACCGCCCTGGCCCGCGCCCACGCCCGCTCCGGCGACCGCATCGCCATCGCCGCCTACCTCGGCAGCGCCGACACCTTCGAACGCGCCCTCGCCGACTACGCCCTCGACTACGCCGACCAGACCACCCACGACCACGCAACCCTGACCGCGGCCGTCGCAGCGGGCGTGATCACGGCGGCACCGGGGGAGTGACGGCGCCGGGGGGCCATGAGCGAGCCGAGGGAAAAGCAGATGCACGCAAAGTGACCGTCTCCGTACTCTGGAGACGCGTTACGGAGCCGTCCCCCACCGCTTTGCGCAGGGCGGGCATCACCTTGCGGACTCGGGGCTACTCTCTCTACGCACCGACGGACGGGCGCCTTCCCCCAGCGTTCCGTCACCACATCACGCATCGCTCGGACACCCACGCTCACGGAGGCCCGTGATGGGCACCATCGTCATATCCGGGACCGTTGTCCTGGTCGTCCTGGGATTCCAGAACCCCGTCTGGTGGCTCGCCGCCGTCGCCGTGCTCTTCCTGTACCTGCAGTACGGACACGGCTCCACCTCCACCCCGTCGGGGGGAGGCCCTTCCGGAGGAGGCTCGGGGGTCGTGCCGGGCAGCTACCGGGCGTACCGCGACCGCCGGGACAAGCAGGCCAAGTGGGAGCGCCGCTACCGCCGCGAGCGCCCCTTCGAGTCCCGTAGGCAGGCACGCGAGAAGGGCAAGTGAGACAGGCAAGCCAAGCACGTGCGGCAGTGGGGCGCCTCGGGATCCGCCGGTCAGAGGCCGGGGGCGCCCCACACCGGGAACCAGCGGTTCAGGTCCTGCTCGACCCGCAGGTCGTCGGCGAGGGCGGCCTTCACGCGTAGTTCCAGGGCGTTGTCGCGCCGCTGTGCCGCGCCGGGCAGTGGCGCGAAGGGGTAGAAGGTGCCCCGCTTGTAGAGGTAGACCAGCGCCAGGGAACGGCCCTCGGGATCCTGGAACCCGGCGAGCGAGCACAGCAGTTGCGGTCCGAAGCCGTTGACCTCCATGGAACTGTTGACCGCGTGCAGGTCGTTCACCAGGAGGGGCAGCTGGTCGGGGCCGCGCTGCGAGACCAGCCAGGAGTAGCCGTACTCGTCACGGCTCAGCTCCACCGGTGGGCCTTCGCGCTCGGTGTCCGCGTCCAGCAGGGCCTGCACCTCGCGGTGGGTCTGCTCGAAGGCGGCGCCCTCCACCGTGGCGAAGCACACCGCGCCCCGCCCGGTCGGCGTGAAGGAGGCCGCCGCCTCCAGGGTCACCGCGGCCGACGGCAGGGCGAAGAGCCGGTCGAGATCGGGTACGACCGGCTTCGTACGCCCCAGCAGGATGTCCAGCAGCCCCATCCTCAGCCGGACCTCCCCGGGCTCGCCGCCTCACCCAGCTCGGTGGAGATCCGCCCCAGCTGTTCCAACCGCTGTTCCAGGGACGGGTGGGTCGAGAAGAGCCGCTCGATGCCGGGTTCCCTGCCGGTCGCCGGGGTGAAGTAGAAGGCGTTGAAGGCCTGGGCGGTACGCAGGTCCTTGGTCGGGATCCGGGCGATGTCCCCGGAGACCTTGGTGAGCGCGGAGGCCAGGGCCGAGGGCCGTCCGGTGAGGTGCGCCGCGGCCCGGTCCGCGGCGAGCTCCCGGTACCGGGACAGCGCCCGGATCAGCAGGAAGCTGATCGCGTACACGGCCGCCGACACCCCCATCACCGCGGCGAACACGACGGCGGTGTTCTGGTCCCGGCGCCCACCGCCGAACAGCTGGCTGTAGAAGGCGAACCGCACGATCAGCCCCGCGATCACCCCGAGGAACGACGCGATCGTGATCACGGCGACGTCCTTGTGCGCCACATGCGACAACTCGTGCGCGAGCACACCCTCCAGCTCGGCCGGCTCCAGGCGGCGCAGCAGCCCCGTGGTCACGCACACCACGGCGTTGTCGGGATTCCGCCCGGTGGCGAAGGCGTTGGGCATGTCCATGGTGGACACGGCGACCACGGGCTTGGGCATGTCCGCCAGCGCACACAACCGGTCCACCACGGCATGCAGCTCGGGATACTCCTCCCGCTCCACCACCCGCCCCCGCATCGCGAACATCGCGATCCGGTCGGAGAACCAGTACTGCGCCCCGAGCACCCCCGCCACCACCACGACGACGAGCACCCACGATTTCAGCAGAACGACCAGCGCCCCCACGAAGACCACATACAGCAGCCCCAGCAGAAACATGGTGACCGTCATCCGCACGGCCAACCGCCGATCACCCTCGAAGCGACTCCGCATCACGCCTCACCCCACAAGCCAGGCACTCGCCCCACTGCCCAGTGTGCACCCGGCCCCACCCATGAACCGGTCGCGCCCAGCCCTAGGACCAGCAAAGGTTCAGGCCGTCAGGCCCGCCTCCCACTTGCGCCGGGCCAGCACGTACGCGCTGAACAGATGCCGTCCCCGATCGAGCAGCTCGCCCACCTCCGCCGTGCCGGGTGGCACGTCCGCCGTCGGACGCCACCGCTGCACGGACTGCCGCGCCCAGTGCCGCACCTTCTCGTCCGGATCGTCGAGCAACGCCACGGCCGCACGCAGTCGCACGAGCCCGTCGTGCGCGGTCAGCAGCCGGAACGCGGAGACCCGTACATGCCGGGGCCGCCCCGGGTCGAGCCCTCGCGTCAGCCGCTCGACGTCCAGCGCCCGCGCGGACGGCGCCAGCGCCTGCGTCACCTCGCGCACCACCCCGGGAGCCGGGTCGTCGAGGAGCGCGGCCAGACGCGGTACGTCCGTCACGTCCAGGGCCCGCAGTCCGGCCACCGCTCGCGCCCGCACCGCCGCGACGGGGTGCGCGGTCAGCGGCCACAGCAGCTCGGCGTCCGCCCGCTCTCCGCACTCCGCCAGTCCGATCACGGCCGCGGGCGGCACCGCCGGATCACCGGCCTCCGCACACCGTTCCCGGTACCAGGCCGACGGATCACCCCCCGCCTGCCGTACGACATACCGCGCACAGGCCCGCACCAGCGCCGACCGGTCGGCCAGAAACCGCTCCGCCCGCTCCGGCCGCCCGGCCCGCCGCAGCGCGGTGACACCCACGGAACGGGCCCGCGGGTCGCGGGCGACGAGCAACGGCTCGAGTACGTCCTCGTACGCGTCCGGCGCCACGGCCGCGAGCGCGGCCTCCGCGCACAGGTTCCGCACGACGATGTCCTCGTCACGGGCGGCGGTGCGAGCCAACTCGACGGGGGAGAGGCGCCGTTCCTCGACGGCGATGCGGTACGCGAAGCGGCGCACCGCGCGGTCGGTGTGAGCGAACAGCGGCAGCAGCCGCTCTCGGGGCGCCCGCCGCAGTACGTCACCGATCAGGTCCACGGCGAACGCGCCCCGGTGCCGGCGCCCGATGCGCAGGGCCAGCGGCGCGAGCGCGACGGCCGTCCCCTCGTCGATGTCCTGCGCCAGCCGCGCCCGGGCCCGGTCCCGCACCGGCCCGACCCAGTCCGCACACCGCACGACCACCAACGGCAGGACGACCGGATGCCGGTCGGCCTCTGTCAGCGCCCTCTCCCGGATCCGCCCATCCCGGTGGCACAGCGCGAGGACGAGCAGAGGCGCGCCGAGCGGCTCGGACCCGCGCAGAGCGGCGGTCAGCGCCCGACCGCCCCGGGCCTGCTCCCACCTCGGCGTGACGTCCGGCGGGTAGTACCACCCGTCCGCCCGCACCCCTTGATCCAGCGCGAGCCAGGCCTCGGGATCCTCGACATCGAGCACATCCCCAACCGCCGCGCCGTGCGCCAGCCTCCCCGCGGCCGCCCCACCGCTCCCGACGTCCACGGCCTAGTACGGCCCCCGGAAGTTCGCGTACCCCAGCAGCAGGATGATGGCCGCCACGGTGCCGAGGACGACGGCCGTGGATATCCAGGACGAACGCCGCGGCGCCCGTCCCTCCGGCTCCGCCCGGAACGGCTGGGGCTGCGGCGGGTTCTCCTTCCAGCGGGCGGCGAGCATCCGGGCCCGTGCCGAGGGCTCCTTGTGCTCGGCACTGTCGGCCCACTTGATGTCGAACTCCCGCTCGCTGTCGTCCTGTTCGGACATCGTCGCAACCCCCGTCACTCTTCTCGAACAGTCGTGCCAGAAACCATACGACGGCGCCCTCGCCCCTGGACAACAGGGACGAGGGCGCCGCCGGACGGACTACGCGTCGATCACACGTCGAAGTACAGCTCGAACTCGTGCGGGTGCGGACGCAGCTGGAGCGGCGCGATCTCGTTCGTGCGCTTGTAGTCGATCCACGTCTCGATCAGGTCCGGCGTGAAGACGTCGCCCGCGAGCAGGAACTCGTGGTCGGCCTCCAGGCGGTCGAGGACGGCCGGGAGGGAGGTCGGGACCTGCGGGACGCCCGCGTGCTCCTCGGGGGCGAGCTCGTAGAGGTCCTTGTCGATCGGCTCGGCCGGCTCGATCTTGTTCTTGATGCCGTCCAGGCCCGCGAGGAGCAGCGCCGAGAAGGCGAGGTACGGGTTGCCGGAGGAGTCGGGCGCGCGGAACTCGACGCGCTTGGCCTTCGGGTTGGAGCCCGTGATCGGGATACGCATGGCCGCGGAGCGGTTGCGCTGCGAGTAGACCAGGTTCACCGGGGCCTCGAAGCCCGGGACCAGACGGTGGTAGGAGTTCACCGTGGGGTTCGTGAAGGCCAGCAGCGACGGGGCGTGCTTGAGGATGCCGCCGATGTAGTAGCGGGCGGTGTCCGACAGGCCCGCGTAACCGGCCTCGTCGTAGAAGAGCGGGGAGCCGCCCGACCACAGCGACTGGTGGACGTGCATGCCCGAGCCGTTGTCACCGAAGATCGGCTTCGGCATGAAGGTCGCGGTCTTGCCGTTGCGCCAGGCCACGTTCTTCACGATGTACTTGAAGAGCTGGAGGTCGTCGGCCGCGGCGAGCAGCGTGTTGAACTTGTAGTTGATCTCGGCCTGGCCGGCGGTGCCCACCTCGTGGTGCTGGCGCTCGACCTGGAGGCCGGACTTGGCCAGCTCGAGGGAGATCTCGGCACGCAGGTCGGCGAAGTGGTCGACCGGCGGGACCGGGAAGTAACCGCCCTTGTAGCGGACCTTGTAGCCGCGGTTGTCCTCCAGCGCACCGGTGTTCCAGGCGCCCGCCTCGGAGTCGATGTGGTAGAAGGACTCGTTCGACGACGTGGCGAAACGGACCGAGTCGAAGACGTAGAACTCCGCCTCGGGGCCGAAGTACGCGGTGTCGGCGATGCCCGTCGACGCGAGGTACGCCTCGGCCTTCTTCGCCACGTTGCGCGGGTCACGGGAGTACTGCTCGCCCGTGATCGGGTCGTGGATGAAGAAGTTGATGTTCAGCGTCTTGTCGCGGCGGAAGGAATCGACCCGGGCGGTCGACAGGTCCGCGCGCAGCGCCATGTCGGACTCGTGGATGGCCTGGAAGCCGCGGATCGACGAGCCGTCGAAGGCGAGCTCCTCGTCCGGGTCGAACGCCTCGACGGGCAGCGTGAAGTGCTGCATGACGCCCGGCAGGTCGCAGAATCGGACGTCGACGAACTTGACGTCCTCGTCCGCGATGAACTTCTTGGCCTCGTCGGCGTTCTGGAACATCCAGCTCCTCCTACTCCCGGCCGTTCCCGTGCCGGGGTGGTAGTTCGTTCGTGCGGCCAGTGCGGTGGCACACGCTGTCGTCGACCCTAGGGACGGGTGATTTCTCGGGCGTGACCCATTTGTTTCGCACAAGTTAACCGGACATCGTTCGCCCTACCCCACCTGTCCGTATCCCGAAACGGTCGCAGTACGGTGGACGCGTGGACAAGAGGGAAGCAATCGGATCGTGGCTCTCGGGCCCCCGCGCCGCCGCCGAGAACGCGGGTGTGGACTTCGGATACCGGGGCGAGCAGCTCGGTCTGCCGGAGGAGGGGCCGGGCTCGATCGCCCGCCCGGGGCGCCGCCTGGGCGCGCTCGTCGTGGACTGGGGCCTGTGCCTCTTGATCGCATACGGCCTGATCGCGGACAGCTACAACGAGGCGGCGCAGATCTGGGCACCGCTCGTCCTCTTCGTCCTGATCGTCCTCACGGTGGGCACGCTCGGCTTCACCCCGGGCAAGCGCCTCTTCGGCCTGCGGGTCATCGCCCTCGACACCGGCCGGGTCAACCCCCTGCGCGCCCTCATCCGCACGGTGCTGCTGTTCCTCGCCGTCCCCGCCCTCATCTGGGACCGCGACGGCAGGGGCCTGCACGACCGCCTGGCCCGCACCGTGGAAGTGCGCATCTGAGACCTTCTACGACGCTACGACGATGGGGGCGCCCGGAGTGATCCGGGCGCCCCCATCGTCGTAGAAGAAGGAAGGGTGGTCGTAGAGGGAAGGTCAGCGAGCCTTCGGGCCGCCCTTCGGGAGTTTCATGCCCTTGGGCATCGGGCCCTTGGGCAGGGGCATGTTGCTCATGAGGTCGCCCATGGCACGCAGCCGGTCGTTGGTCGCGGTGACCTGGGGGCCGGAGAGCACGCGCGGAAGCTTCAGCATCGCGGTGCGCAGCTTCTTCAGCTCCACCTGGCCCTCGCCCGTGCCCACGATCAGATCGTGCACCGGGACGTCCGCGACGATGCGGTTCATCTTCTTCTTCTCGGCGGCCAGCAGGCTCTTGACCCGGTTGGGGTTGCCCTCGGCGACCAGGACGATGCCGGCCTTGCCGACGGCCCGGTGCACCACGTCCTGGCTGCGGTTCATCGCCACCGCGGGGGTCGTCGACCAGCCGCGGCCGACGTTGTCCAGTACGGCCGCCGCCGCTCCCGGCTGGCCCTCCATCTGCCCGAAGGCGGCCCGCTCGGCCCGGCGCCCGAACACGATCGCCGACGCGAGGAAGGCGAGCAGGAGGCCCAGGATGCCGAGATATACGGGGTGACCGATCAAGAAACCGATCGCGAGGAAGACACCGAAGGTGACGATTCCGACAGCCGCGAGTACAAGACCGATCTTCTTGTCGGCCCTGCGAGTCATCTTGTAGGTCAGAGCGATCTGCTTGAGTCGCCCGGGGTTCGCAGCGTCCGCTGCCGTGTCCTTCCTCGCCATGCCCCGAAGTCTACGTGCCCCTGGAAGCGCCGACGACGGCAGTGCCGTGGGGAAGGCGGACGGGCACGTCAGGGACGGACGGCGAAGGTCTGGTCCAGGACCCGCTGGGCCTCGACGCGGTCCTTGGCGCGACGGCGGTCCTCCAGGACGGACGTCCAGGCGTTGCGGCGGGCGGTGCGCTGGCCACTGCTCAGGAGCAGCGACTCGACGGCACGGAGTGCATCGGTGAACGACGGGATCGCGGTGGCGCGTACGGGCGCGGCCTGCATGATGGAGGTCCCCCCTCAGGAACAGTGGCTTTGGTGAACGGTGCACGGGCTGTACAACCAGGGTCACTGATTGGTGTTACCAGGGCGTGACCGACCGGTCAAACGCCAATGAAGCCTGGATAAGCAGCCAAAAAACCTTGACGCGGCCCCGATGGGCCCCCTATCTGCGGGGACGCTCGGGACCGCGTCAATCGGCCACTACCGAGGGGTAGTTGCTTGTGCGCGGATTCACACGCGCACGGTGGCACTCCGTGCCATCAGACCGCCTGCGAGGCGACGTACGCGCCCCGCTTCTCGACGGCCATCTGGTACAGCCGGCCGGCCCGGTACGAGGAGCGGACCAGCGGGCCGGACATGACGCCGGAGAAGCCGATCTGCTCGGCCTCCTCCTTCAGCTCCACGAACTCGTGCGGCTTGACCCAGCGCTCCACGGGGTGGTGGCGCACCGAGGGCCGCAGGTACTGCGTGATGGTGACGAGCTCGCAGCCGGCGTCGTGCAGCTGCCTGAGCGCCTCGCTGACCTCCTCACGGGTCTCGCCCATGCCGAGGATGAGGTTCGACTTGGTGACCAGGCCGTAGTCGCGGGCCTCGGTGATGACCTTCAGTGAGCGCTCGTAGCGGAAGCCGGGGCGGATGCGCTTGAAGATCCGCGGGACGGTCTCGACGTTGTGCGCGAAGACCTCGGGACGGGAGGCGAAGACCTCCGCCAGGAGCTCCGGTACGGCGTTGAAGTCCGGGGCGAGCAGCTCGACCTTGGTGCGGCCGGCCTCGCGGGAGGCCGTCTGCTCGTGGATCTGGCGCACGGTCTCGGCGTACAGCCAGGCGCCGCCGTCGGCGAGGTCGTCGCGGGCCACACCGGTGATGGTGGCGTAGTTGAGGTCCATGGTGACCACGGACTCACCCACGCGGCGCGGCTCGTCGCGGTCGAGGGCCTCGGGCTTGCCGGTGTCGATCTGGCAGAAGTCGCAGCGCCGGGTGCACTGGTCGCCGCCGATGAGGAAGGTCGCCTCGCGGTCCTCCCAGCACTCGTAGATGTTCGGGCAGCCCGCTTCCTGGCACACCGTGTGCAGACCCTCGCTCTTCACGAGCTTCTGCATGGCCGTGTACTCGGGACCCATTTTCGCCCGGGTCTTGATCCACTCGGGCTTGCGCTCGATGGGGGTCTGGGCGTTCCTGACCTCCAGGCGCAGCATCTTGCGTCCGTCCGGTGAGACTGCGGACACGTCGGCTCCCTGTGCTTCGATTCGTCGGCGTACACCAGGGTACGCCCGTGCTTACTGAGCCCTGCCGTCAGGCCAACCCCATGACTTCCGGGCTGATTCCCGCCGTCAGGCGGTCGCCCTCTCGATCTCGCGCGGCTTCAGCTCCGCGTTCTCCAGTACGTCCCTCAGGTGCCGCTCGACGACCGGCAGCACCTCGGCGATGGTGACGTCCCGGCCGAGCTCGTCCGCCAGGGAGGCGACGCCGGCGTCCCGGATCCCGCACGGGATGATCCTGTCGAACCACTTGTTGTCCGGGTTCACGTTCAGCGAGAAGCCGTGCATGGTGACGCCCTTGGCCACCCGGATCCCGATCGCGGCGATCTTGCGGTCCTCGCGGCGCTGGCCGGCGTTGGACGGGGCGTACTCCGGGCCGTTCAGGCGCGCGTCGAACTCCTCGTCGGTCAGGCGGGGGTCGAAGTCCAGGGACAGCCCGCCGAGCGCCGGGCGCTCCTCCACCGGGTCGCCGAGGAGCCATACGCCGCTGCGCCCCTCGACCCGGGTGGTCTCCAGGCCGAACTCCGCGCAGGTGCGGATCAGGGCCTCCTCCAGGCGCCGTACGTGGGCGACGACGTCCACCGGGCGCGGGAGCTTCTGGATCGGGTAGCCGACCAGCTGGCCGGGACCGTGCCAGGTGATCTTGCCGCCGCGGTCCACGTCGATCACCGGGGTGCCGTCGAGCGGTCGCTCACTGTCCGCCGTGCGCCGGCCCGCCGTATAGACAGGGGGGTGCTCCAGCAGCAGCACGGTGTCGGGGATCTCGTCGGCGAACCGCGCCGCGTGCACCCGGCGCTGCTCGTCCCACGCCTCCCGGTACTCGACGGCGTCCGGACCGAACCCCATGCGAACGAACCGCAACCCACTCACGGCAAGCGCCTCCCTAGAAGGTCGTAAGGCACGAAAGGTGCCTACGCCACTGTACGACCGACCGCCACGCGTCAGCCGTGCGGCCAATCCTCACACGATCGGATGAACGAACGTGGAAGTGTGCGATCGCCTGCTCACTCTCCGCTACATTCGCGCCGTTCACAGAGGCCATAAGGGCTGCTCACAGGCAATCCGGGCACCGCGCGGCCGATGAGGCCGGGCGATGGCCCGAAAGGCAGGAGACCGCACCGCAGATGACGGAACGACCCGCGCAGCGCACCCCCAACCGCCAGCTCGCCGCGCTCATCGCAGAAGCGGGGTTCTCCAACGCGGGTCTCGCCCGTCGCGTGGACCAGCTCGGTCTCGAACACGGCCTGGACCTGAGATACGACAAGACATCCGTGACCCGGTGGCTGCGCGGGCAGCAGCCCCGCGGCACCACCCCCGCCCTGATCGCCGAGGTCTTCACCCGGCGGCTGGGGCGCCGCCTGACCGCCCAGGACCTGGGCCTCGACGCCTGTGCCCCGGTCTACGCGGGGCTCGAATTCGCCGCCACCCCCGAGGAGGCCGTCGACATCATCGGCGGGCTGTGGCGCAAGGACTCCGGCAGCCACGCCGAACTGCGCAAGATCGCCTTCACCCCGGCGGGGCTCGTCGTGCCCAGCCGCGACTGGCTGATCGGCCGCCCCGACGACAAGGTGGCCCGCGGCGAACCGCCCCTCCGCGTCCCCGCCCAGGGCCGCCCCGCCGTGCCCCGTCAGCGCGGCACCGCCGAACGCGGGCCCGGCCAGAAGGTCACCGGCGGCGACATCGCCGCGCTCCGCTCGGTCGGCGACCTGTTCCGCACCCTCGACGACATGTACGGCGGCGGGCACGCCCGGCAGGCCCTGGTGCGCTATCTGGAGCACGAGTGCGAGCCGATGCTGCGCGGCACCTACGGCGAGCAGACCGGCCGCCGCCTGTTCGCCGCCGCCGCGGACCTGACCCGGCTCGCGGGCTGGACGTCGTACGACATCGCCGCGCACGGTCTGGCGCAGCGGTACTTCGTCCAGGCGCTGCGGCTCGCGCAGGCGGCCGGGGACCGGGCGTACGGCTCGTACACGCTGGTGACGATGAGCAGGCAGGCCGTCTACCTCGGGCACGGGCGGGAGGCCGTCCAGCTCGCCCGGGTGGCCCAGCAGGGGGTCGGCACCAACGCGCCGCCCGTCGTGCAGGCCCTGCTCCACGCCTCCGAGGCGCGCGGGCACGGGGTGCTGGGGGAGGTGCGGGCCTGCACGGCGTCCCTCGTACGGGCCGAACGCGCCCTGGAGACGGCACGGCCCGGGGACGAGGTGCCGCACTGGGCGCGTTTCTTCGACGAGGCGCAGCTCGCGGACGAGTTCGGGCACGCGCACCGCGATCTCCAGCAGTTCCGGGCGGCGGCGCAGCATGCGGAGCGGTCGCTGCAGTTGCGGGCTCCCGCGTATGCGCGGAGCCGGTTGTTCTGTCGTGTTGTTCTTGCTTCTGCTCGGCTGGGGCTGGGGGAGCTTGATCAGGCGTGTGCGTTGGCCGCGGAGGCGGCTGGGGCGGCGGCGGAGATGCGGTCGGTGCGGGCGGTGGAGTATGTGCGGGAGTTCGAGCGGCGGTTGGAGCCGTACAAGGATGCTGCGCCGGTTCGGGGGTATCGGGACAAGGTGGCGGCTCTGGGGTAGCGCCGTAACTCCGGTCGGGTGTACGCCGGGTGCGGGTGAACTGTGGCTGGTCGCGCAGTTCCCCGCGCCCCTTAGGTGGGTCAAGCTGCCCTTGGGATGCTGCGAGGTGGGTCCGCCAAGTGCAGTGAGCCGGAGAGGCCCAGGTCCCTCAGGATGGCTGCCGTGGCTCGGTGGGCCGAGTGGAGGGCGCCTTGGACCGTGCTGGTGTCGCGGTGGTCGCCGCAGACGTAGAGGCCGGCCATGAGGCGGACGGGGCGGCGGAGGTCGTGCGGGGGGCGCATGGCGGGGACGGCCTCCGGGGTGTGGTGGACCGCCAGCGTCTCCCAGCGGCGCGTGGACGTGCCGTAGAGGCGGGAGAGGTGCATGCGGACGGCGGTGTCGAGGTCGGCCGTGGGATGGCCGAGCACGGTGGAGGAGACCAGGGTCCGGCCCGCGGGCGCGCGGGTCGGGTCCACCTGGCTCACCACCGCCGTGTGGGCGACCGGCCCGCCCCGGTCCGCGTCGAGCAGCAGGGACGCGCCCGTGCCCGGCACCTCGTCGGCCGTGTGGTGGACGACGGTCACGGGGTGGAAGTCCGGCACCCGCAGGCCGGGCAGCAGTTCGGCGGCGGTGCGCGCGTCGGTCGCGAGGAGCACCGCCCGGCAGCGGATCTCCCCGTGTTCGGCCGTGGTCACCGAGGTCGTGGAGACGGACGTGACCCGGACTCCGGTGTGCAGCGTGCCCGGCGGCAGGGTGCGCGCGAGCAGTTCGGGCAGCACCTCGGCGCCGCCCTCGGGCACGCACAGCCGCCCGCGCGCGAAGGCGTGCAGCGCGAGATCCGCGCACCGGCTGGACGTGGTCAGCTCCGGGTCGCACAGCAGCGCGGCGAGCAGCGGACGCAGGAAGCCGTCGATCGTCCGGGCGGGCACTCCCCGGGCCGCGAGGGCCTGTCCTGCGGGCAGTTCGGTCCGGGCCAGCAGCCGTTCGACGGGTGTGGCCGCGATCCGGGTGAGCGCGGTGCCGAGCCGGGCCTGGTCGACGGCGCCGCCGAGCGGCGCGGTCCCCCGGGGAACGGAACGCACGGTCCCGGGCACGGCCGCCGAGCGGGGCAGGCGCCCCCCGGCCGACCGGGACGCCCGGCCCTTCGCCCCGGCCGCCGACCTGGGGGCGCTCGCCAAGGCGCGCACCGCGTGGAGTGCGCCCCGTGCGCCCCCCGCGTTGACCGGAGCGCCCGCGCGGTGATGGCGCCCGTCGCTGTGCAGCAGCACGCCCGGCGCGAACGGGCGCAGCACCAGGGCGTCCAGACCGGGCGTCAGGCGCAGTTCGGGATACGCGGTGGACAGCAGCTGCCCGACGCGGTCGAGCCGGAAGCCGTCGACCTTCTCGGTCGCCATACGGCCGCCCGCACAGGGGGCGGCCTCCAGCACCGCGGTCGTCACTCCTGCGCTGTTCAGCCGATGCGCGGCGGAGAGTCCGGCGATCCCGGCTCCCACGATCACGACGTCCGCCTGGTACGCGGGCTCAAGCACGTGCCCTCCTCGACGTTGCGTGGCCGGTGGAGACGTCATGCCCCCAACAGGCCTCGGGGATACCCGAGTTCGGGTCGAGGGTAGGGCCGTGATCGGTCGCCGACAGTCGCGCATCGACAGGGCACGGTCGCACGACGGTCGCATACGGTCGCAGACGTCACGCGCCCGCCCGGATCGCCTCCTCGACCCCGGGGAACGCGAAGGTGAACCCTGACTCCAACAGCCGCCTCGGCACCACCCGTTGGCTGCCCAGCACATCCCCGGCCATCTCGCCGAGCACGGTGTTCAGCACCGGAGCGGGCACCGTGAAGAGCGTCGGGCGGCGCAGCACGCGCCCCATCGCGGCGGTGATCTCCCGGTTGGTCAGCGGCTCGGGCGCGGTCACGTTGAACGGCCCGGACAGCCCGTCGGTGTCGAGGATGTGCCGGATCGCGGCGACCTCGTCGTGCAGCGAGACGAACGACCAGTACTGCCGCCCGTCGCCCATCCGTCCCCCGAGCCCCGCCTTGAACAGCGGGAAGAGCTTTCCCCAGGCGCCACCCCCTCGGGACACGACCAGGCCCGTCCGCACGAACGCCGTCCGTACGCCCGCCGCCTCGGCCGGCGCGGTGGCGCCCTCCCACTCCACGCACAGCTCGGGCAGAAAGCCCCGGCCGGGCGGCGCGTCCTCGTCGACCCTCCGGTCGCCGGTCTCGCCGTAGAACCCGATCGCGCTGCCGTTGACGAAGACGCGCGGCGGTGTGTCGAGCGCGGCGACGGCCTCGGCGAGGGCCGTCGTGCCCTGGATCCGGCTGGACCGGATGCGGGCCTTGTACGCCTCGGTCCAGCGGCGGTCGCCTACCCCGGCGCCCGCGAGGTTGACCACCGCGTCGCAGCCCGCGAGCCCGGCCGCGTCCACCCGCCGCTCCTCGGGATCCCACCGGACCTCGTCCGGGGACCGGGGCGCGTGCCGCACCAGGCGCACGACCTCGTGGCCGTCCGCGGTCAGGGACCGCACCAGCGCCGAGCCGATGAGACCGGACGCGCCCGACACCGCGATTTTTGAAAGTTGCATGATCTCATCCTGCCTGCTGGGTACATAAAGATCCGGTCTGCTCCGGTACCCGGCCGTAGGGTGGCGCGCATGCCAGTCCCGCACATACGTCACGCCACCCTCACCGACGAGGAGCCGCTGGGCCATCTCGACCGGGTCACCTGGTCCGAGCTCCACTCCGTCGCACCGCGCCCCCGGCCGCCCTACGAACCCTTCTACACCGAGCGGTTCGGCCCGCGGGACCATCTCGTCGCCGAACTGGACGGGACCGTCGTCGGCTATCTCCGCCTGGGCCACCCCACCCCGCTCGCCAGCAACGCCCACGTCCGCCAGATCCTGGGCCTCGTCGTCGCCGAGGAGGCCCGCGGCGGCGGGGTCGGCAGGGCCCTGCTGCGGGCCGCGCAGGACGAGGCACGACGGCAGGGGGCCCGCCGGATCACCCTGCGCGTGCTGGGGCACAACACCCCCGCCCGGCGGCTCTACGAGACCGAGGGCTTCGTGGTGGAGGGGATCCTGCCGGAGGAGTTCCTGCTCGACGGCCGCTATGTGGACGACGTGTTCATGGGGCGCAGTCTCTGACCTGGTCGGCGGTCTCGCTCGTACGACGTCTGCGCACGACCAGACAGAGCGGCACCGCCGCCACCGCGGCCGCCGTCGCGAACCCGGCGAGCACCCAGCCCGGACTGACGGACTGCCGGGCCGGGGCGGCGGCGGTGAGGGCGAGCAGGGCGGCCAGACCGAGGGCGGCCCGGAGCACGGGAAGCGCGTGTGACATGGGCCCAGAGGTACGCCCGGGCCCACGACCGCGCGCCGCATTGCCCCGTACGAGGGCGCGGCCGGCGGCGCGGACCGGGCGGGGTCCCGGCTACGACGAGATGAGTTCGCCCGTGTCCACCGCAGCCGTCGCGTTCGCCGCGCGCTCCGCGTCGCCCGCGACCTCGTCGGCCGTCAGGACGTAGCCCGTCTCGTCGTCCGAGGTGGAGCGGGCGAAGACCACGCCGAAGACCCTGCCGTCGGTGGTCAGCAGCGGGCCGCCGGAGTTGCCGGGGCGGACGGTGGAGCGGATCGAGTAGATCTCGCGGGTGACGATCGCGTCGTTGTAGATGTTCTGCCCGTTCGCCCGCACCCGGTTCGCGACGGTCGCCGCCTGCAGGTTCAGGTCGCCGTCCTGCGGATAACCGGCGACGACCGCGGAGTTCCCGCGCGAGGCGCTGTCGTCGAACTTCAGCACGGGCGCCTCCAGGTCCGGCACGTACAGCACGGCCACGTCCTTGTCCGGATCGAACAGCACCACCCGTGCCGCGTACGACCGCCCGACCCCGCCGACCCGCACGCCCGGCTCGTCGATGCCGGCCACCACGTGCGCGTTGGTCATCACATGCTGCGGGGCGTACACGAAACCGCTGCCCTCGCGGCCCTGGTTGCCCGAGACGCCCTCGATCTTCACCGTGCTGAGCTTGGCGGCGTTGGTGGCGGCGGCCGTCACGCTGTCGCCGGTGGGCCGGGCGACCTCGGCCGTCGACTCGTTCTCGAAGGGGTTGAAGACCTGCGGGAAGCCCGCCTCGGTGAGCGCGGAGGTGGCCCGCGAGAACCAGGAGGGAGTGGTGTCCGGCATCGTGTCCTGCACGGCGCCGAGCAGCGCCGAGTCCCGGATCGCCGTGGTGACCAGCGGGGAGGAGGAGGCGCCCAGCACGCTCGCGGCCACCCAGGCCACGATCAGCACGGCCACCGAGTTCGCCACGGCCCCGCCGACACCGTCGGCCGCCCTGAGGGGGCCCCGGTCCAGCTCGCGGCGCAGCCTGAGCGCCAGCCGGCCGGCCAGTTCGTGCCCCATCGCGGCCGGGACCAGCACGGTCAGGACCGCGGTCACCGTCGCCGTGGTCGTCCCCGGTGACACCAGGTCCATCATCCAGGGCAGCACCCACACACCGACGACCGCGCCGCCCACGAAACCCGCGAGCGAGACGCAGCCGGCCACCAGTCCGCGCCGGTAGCCGGACGCCGCGTAGGCGAGGATCACCAGCAACAGCAGGATGTCGAGCAGGTCCACGGAGCCGCCTTTCTGTCGGACCCCTCAGGGGGCGTCTCCTAGTACGCGTGGGACAGGCCCAGTGATCAGTCACGCGCGCGCGTGGCCACCGGAACCGGCCACGCGTGCGTGCACCTGGAGAAACGACGCGGACCCGGACGATGGTTCCTCCGGGTGGCACAGCACACATCGCGGGCGGAGCGGATCGGACCGACAGTGGGACCATGTGTGTCTCGCGCGCACCGCACAGCGGGCGGAAGCGGCGCGGCCGAATACCGGGCGCCGCGCTGGTGCTGCTCGGCGCGCTGCCCGGCCTCGCCGCCGTCGGCGCGCTGGCGCTGTGCGCGAACGGCGTGGAGCACACCGTCGCGGCCCGCTCCCGGCAGGCCGCCGTCGCCCGCGCGGCCACCGCCCCCCATTCCGCGCCCCGGCCGCACGTCGTACCCCGATCGGTCTGGGCGGACGCCGGCGGCGAGGCCAACACCGTCGCCCGCACCCCACCGCCCCCGCGCTACGACGACAAGGTCCTCGCCGTCTTCGTCCACCACACCGACTCGCCCAACTCCTACGACTGCGCCGAGTCGCCCCGCATCATCCGCTACCTCGCCGCCGGGCAGACCGGCGCCCGCGACTGGGACGACATCGGCTACAACTTCCTCGTCGACCGCTGCGGCATCGTCTACGAGGGCCGCGCGGGCGGCATCGACCGGCCCGTGACCGGCGCGCACACCCAGGGCTTCAACCACCGCACCACCGGCATAGCCGCCCTCGGCACCTTCACCGCCGGCGTCACCGTCCCCAAGGCCATGACCGACGCGATCGCCGCCCTGGCCGCCTGGAAACTGGGCCTGGCCGGCGTCGACCCGCGCGCCACCGTCCGGCTGGTCTCCAGCAACGGCCACAGCCGGTACGCGGCCGGTACGACGGCCGCCCTGCCCGCCCTGGCGGGCCACGACGAGGGCTATATGACGAGCTGCCCCGGCGCCGCCCTGAGCGCCCGCCTGCCGGAGATCAGAGCGCTGGCGGCACGCCTGCAGGGGCGCCCGTGAGGAGGACGGGCTGGTGACCCACAGGAACGTCACAGCCGGCGCGCAGGCCGCTCAGAGGCCCGCGATCTACGGTCCTCGCAGAAGCCGACCGGAGGTGGGGATCATGAGCAGCAGCATCAGCAGGAGCCGTATGTGGACGGTGGTCTGCGCGGTGGCCACGGTCGTCCTGGGACCGGCCGCCGTCACGGCGTCCGCCCTCGACCAGGCCAACAAGGCGCCGATGCACCACGCGGTGCGGGCCGAGCACGTCGAGCAGCCCCAGGCCTACATCCCGTCCGAGGCCGGCCGCCGCCGGGCGGTCAGCCCCTGAACCGCTCCCACAGCTTGGGATACCGCTCCGCCAGCACCCCTTCGTTCTCGAAGTCCACGGGCGTCCCCTCGGGCTCCGGCGGAGCGGGCGGGACGCCCAGGTCGGGGGCGACGGTCCCGGTGAGCTGTTCGTACGCCTCGTCCGCGGCGTAGCCGAGCTCCTCGCCGTCGCCGTCGATCTCCTCGTCGAAGTCGTCCAGGAGGTCGGCCAGCGAGTCGGGGTCGTGCACCGCCCCCTCGTAGACCTCGCGCCCCTGGCCGATCAGCCAGCACCGGAAGAAGTCGAAGGCGTCGTCGCTCACCCCGTCCAGCAGGACGCAGGCGGCGCCCCACAGGTCCCAGGTGTAGGCGCGGTTGTAGCGGGACTCGAAGTGACGGGCGAAGTCGAGGACCGACTCGGGGTCCAGCTGGAGCAGCCGGTCCACGAGCAGGTCGGCCTGCTCCTCGGGGTCGCCCTCGGCGGTCTCGCGGGCGCTGTCCACCAGCTCCCAGAACTCCGTCTCGTCCATCACGGGTCCAGCATCGGCCCTGGACGGGTGGGGCGCACGTGGAGTGAGGCGGATTGTTATGTCCCGTACAGCCTCATGTCTCGTACAGCCTCATGTCTCGTACAGCCTTAGGTCCCGTACAGCCGGGCGAGCCGTATCGCGTCCTGGGCGAAGCGCGTGCGCAGGCTCTCGGGCGCCAGCACCTCCACCTCGGGCCCCAGCGAGGCCAGCTGGCTGTGGGCGACCTCCTCGGACTCCACGGCGAGCGTCACGGTCACCCGGCCGTCCCCGTCCGGGGCGCCCGCCGCCTCCAGCGCCTCCCGGGCGGACGGCCCGCCGACGGCGTACGGCAGGATCCGCACACCGTCCGCGGACAGTCGTACGACGACCTCCGCGTGCAGGATGGACCGTGCGAACTGCTCGGCCCGCTCGTCCCAGAAGGCGGGCAGGTCGAACTCCTCGTCCCGCGCGAACCGCTCCTCGCCCGCGTCCACCGCCGTGAACCGGTCGATGCGGTACACCCGGTACGAGCCGTGTCCCGCGACCCGCGCGCACAGGTGCCAGACGCCCGCCTTGAGCACGAGGCCGTACGGCTCCAGCTCGCGCACGACCTCGCCCTCGCCGCGCCAGTAGTGGGCCGTGATCCGCCGGTCGTCCCAGACCGCGTCCGCGACGGCCGGCAGCAGCTCGGGCGTCTTCGGCTCCTTGAACCAGTTCGGGGCGTCCAGGTGGAAGCGCTGCGCCGCCGTACGGGAGGCGTCCCGCACGGACGGGAGGAGGGCCGCCGACACCTTCAGCCGGGCCGCCGAGGCCGCGTCCTCGAGACCCATCTCCCTGAGTGCCCCCGGCACCCCGCTCAGGAACAGCGCCTCCGCCTCCCCACGGGCCAGTCCCGTCAGCCGTGTCCGGTACCCGCCGATCAGCCGGTAGCCCCCGGCCCGGCCCCGGTCCGCGTACACCGGAACCCCCGCCTCCGACAGTGCCTGCGCGTCCCGGGTCACGGTCCGCTCCGACACCTCCAGCTCCCGCGCCAGCTCGGCGGCGGTCATCGACGGCCGGGACTGGAGCAGCAGCACCATTTTGATCAGACGGGCAGCACGCATGGGTTCATGATGCCGGGCGCCACCGACAAGCAGGGGTACGGCGACCGGGCCGTACCCCTGCTTGCGCGGTTTGAGTCCCTACAGGCCGTACTTCGCGCGCGCTTCCTTCACGGCCGTCGCCTTGACCTCGCCGCGGCGGGCCAGCTGGGCGAGGGCCGCGACGACGACGGACTCGGCGTCGACACCGAAGTGGCGGCGGGCGGCCTCGCGGGTGTCGGAGAGGCCGAAGCCGTCCGCGCCCAGCGAGGAGTAGTCCTGCTCGACCCACTGCGCGATCTGGTCGGGCACCTGGCGCATGTAGTCGGAGACCGCCAGCACCGGGCCCTCGGCACCCTGGAGCGCCTGCCGGAGGTACGGCACCCGCTCCTCGCCGCGCAGCAGCGCCGCGTCCGACTCCAGCGCGTCGCGCCGCAGCTCGCTCCAGGAGGTCGCGGACCACACGTCGGCGGCCACGCCCCACTCCTCGGCGAGCAGCCGCTGCGCCTTGAGGGCCCAGTGGATCGCCGTGCCGGAGCCCAGCAGCTGGATGCGCGGTGCGTTCGCCGCCGCCACCTGCACGCCCGCCGACTCGGCGGTGTTGAAGCGGTACAGGCCCTTGACGATGCCCTCGTCGACACCGGGGGCGGCCGGCTTCGCGGGCTGCGGCAGCGGCTCGTTGTAGACGGTCAGGTAGTAGAAGACGTTCTGGTCCTCGCCCGGGGCCGCCTCGCCGTACATCCGGCGCAGACCGTCCTTGACGATCGCCGCGACCTCGTAGGCGAAGGCCGGGTCGTACGTCAGCGCCGCCGGGTTGGTGGCCGCGATGACCGGGGAGTGGCCGTCCGCGTGCTGCAGGCCCTCGCCCGTCAGGGTCGTCCGGCCGGCCGTCGCGCCGACCAGGAAGCCGCGGCCGAGCTGGTCGCCGAGCTGCCACATCTGGTCGGCCGTGCGCTGCCAGCCGAACATCGAGTAGAAGATGTAGAACGGGATCATCGTCTCGCCGTGCGTCGCGTACGACGTCGACGCGGCGATGAAGTCGGCCATCGAACCGGCCTCGGTGATCCCCTCGTTGAGGATCTGGCCGTTCTTGGCCTCCTTGTAGTACATCAGCTGGTCACGGTCGACCGGCTCGTACGTCTGGCCCTTGGGGGAGTAGATCCCGAGCGACGGGAACAGCGACTCCATACCGAAGGTGCGCGCCTCGTCGGGGACGATCGGCACCCAGCGTTTGCCGCTCTCCTTGTCGCGGACCAGGTCCTTGACCAGACGGACGAAGGCCATCGTGGTCGCCACGTTCTGCGAGCCGGAGCCCTTGTCGAAGGCGGCGAACGCCTTCTCCGCCGGGGCGGGCAGCGGGGCGACCGGGTGCACCCGGCGGGCCGGGGCCGGGCCGCCGAGCGCCGCGCGGCGCTCCTGGAGGTAGCGGACCTCGGGGGAGTCGGCGCCGGGGTGGCCGTAGGGCACGACCCCGTCGACGAACTGCGCGTCGGAGATCGGCAGCTCCAGCAGGTCGCGCATCGTCTTGAACTCGTCCACCGTCAGCTTCTTCATCTGGTGGTTGGCGTTCTTCGACGCGAAGCCCTCGCCGAGGGTGTGGCCCTTGACCGTCTGGGCCAGGATGACCGTCGGGGCGCCCTTGAACTCGACGGCGGCCCTGTAGGCGGCGTACACCTTGCGCGCCTCGTGGCCACCGCGGGAGAGGTGGAAGCACTCCAGGATCTTGTCGTCGCTCAGCAGCTTCGCCATCTCGGCGAGCGCCGGGTCCGAGCCGAAGAAGTCCTGGCGGATGTAGGCGGCGTCGCGCGTCTGGTACGTCTGCACCTGCGCGTCCGGTACCTCACGGAGCCGTCGGACGAGCGCGCCGGTGGTGTCGAGCTGGAACAGCTCGTCCCAGGCCGAACCCCACAGCGACTTGACGACGTTCCAGCCGGCGCCGCGGAACTGGGCCTCCAGCTCCTGCACGATCTTGAAGTTGGCGCGGACCGGGCCGTCGAGGCGCTGGAGGTTGCAGTTGATGACGAAGGTGAGGTTGTCGAGCCCCTCACGCGAAGCCAGTGCGAGGGCCGCCGTGGACTCCGGCTCGTCCATCTCGCCGTCGCCGAGGAAGGCCCAGACGTGCGACTGGGAGACGTCCTTGATGCCGCGCGCGGTCAGATAGCGGTTGAAGCGCGCCTGGTAGATCGCGGAGAGCGGGCCGAGGCCCATCGACACCGTCGGGAACTCCCACAGCCAGGGCAGGCGGCGCGGGTGCGGGTAGGAGGGCAGACCGTTGCCCCCCGCCTCGCGGCGGAAGTTGTCGAGGTGGTCCTCGTTCAGCCGGCCGTCGAGGAAGGCGCGGGCGTAGATGCCGGGGGAGGCGTGGCCCTGGATGTAGAGCTGGTCGCCCGAGCCGTCGGCCTCCTTGCCCTTGAAGAAGTGGTTGAAGCCGGTCTCGTAGAGCCAGGCCGCGGAGGCGAAGGTGGCGATGTGGCCGCCGACGCCGTACTTCGAGCCGCGGGTGACCATCGCGGCCGCGTTCCAGCGGTTCCACGCGGTGATCCGCTGCTCCATCGCCTCGTCACCGGGCACGTCCGGCTCGGCGGAGGTGGGGATGGAGTTGACGTAGTCGGTCTCGAGGAGCTTCGGCAGCGCGATGCCGTTGCCCTCCGCCCTCTCCAGCGTGCGGCGCATCAGGTACGCGGCACGGTGCGGGCCGGCCGCCTTGGCGACCGCGTCCAGCGAGGCCTGCCATTCGGCGGTCTCCTCGGGGTCCCGGTCGGGGAGCTGGTCGAGCTCGCTCGGCTGGATGGCGTTGGGGTCGGTCATGTCGCCGCCTTCCTCAGTCGAAGGGGGTTCCCTCATCGGTAAGGGTTCGGGGGTGCCCTTTGTCTTTGGCAGGACAGGGCGGAGGCCTCGGTGGAGGCCCGCGGTGACTGTAACTCCCTGATCGATGATCGATCAAAGGGTTGAGGGGCAAAACTTCTCGATGACGAGAAAGTAGGCACGGGGTGCCTTCGGCGATGGCACGGGGTGACGTGGTTGCCCGGGGTTTTTGCAGGTCGGGGGGCGTTTGAGCGGGGGTGTGCTCTGGTGTTCGGGGGGGGGTGCGGGGTGCGGGCGTGGGTGCGGGGCGGTCGCGGAGGGGGCGGCGCGGCGGGGAGGTGCCGTGGGCGGGTTGGTCGCCGACGGCGGTCTGGTGGCCGGGGTGCGCCTGGTCGTTGGGGCGCGGGCTGGTCGCTATGGCGCGGTCTGGTCGCCGGTGGCGTCCCGCACGGGGTGGCGTCCCGCCAAGGGGTGGGGATCCGCCAAGGTGGGGATCCCCACCCCTTGGCGGGACGCCACCGGTGGGGATCCGGACCGCGCCCGTCCGGACAGCCTGCGGTCGGCCGCCGCGGCTGAGCGCCCCCGGCCACTGCGAGAGCCGGTCAGGCATGTGTACGCCGCTCGGCGCCCGGGGGACGGGCCGGCCCCGGCCGCGACCCGCGAGGCGACGCAGTCCACCGGCTGCGCCCCTCCGCTCCGCGGGACGCGACCGGTCGCCAGTGGCACGGGCCAGTCGCCGGGGTGCGCCTCGTCGCTGTGGAGCAGCCGGTCGCGGTGGTGGCGCCTGGTCGCCGTGGCGTGGGCCGGTCGGTGTCGCGCGCATGGTTGCCGTCGCGATGGGGAGAACCTTGCCTCAGCCTTGGCGCATCGGCACGCGCGTGTGTGCCGCCTGTCGTGGGTTCGGCGGGGCTTTCCTTGCCGCGGCCGGTTACGCCCGTCGCGTGCCTGGTTGCCGTCGTGGTGGTGAGGTCCTCGGTCCAGCCTTGGCGCGTCGGTACGCGCGTGTGCGTCGCCCGTCGGGTGCTCGGTCGCCCGGCGTGGGTTCGGCGGGGTCTTCCTTGCCGCGGCCGGTTACGCCCGTGGCGCGCAGCCCAGGACGTGGGCCTTCACAATCTCCGCGATCCGTGGGTCCCGGCGCCGGAAGGCGGCGACGAGTTCCTCGTGCTCCTCCGCGTAGGACTGCTGGACCGTGCCCAGCCAGCGGATGGACAGGGCCGTGAAGACCTCGATGCCGAGGCCCTCCCAGGTGTGCAGGAGGACGGAGTTGCCGGCGGCCCGGACCAGTTCCCGGTGGAAGCCGACCGTGTGCCGCACCTGTCCCGTGCCGTCGGACTCGCGGTCGGCCTCGTAGAGCGCGATGACATGCGGCTCCAGCGCCGAGCAGTCCAGGGCCAGCCGCTCCGCCGCCAGCTCCGCCGCGATCGCCTCCAGACCGGCCCGGACCGGGTAGCTCTCCTCCAGGTCGGCCGCCGTCAGGTTCCGCACCCGGACGCCCTTGTTCGGCGCCGACTCGATCAGCCGCAGCGACTCCAGCTCGCGCAGTGCCTCCCGCACCGGCGTCTGGCTGACCTCCAGCTCGGTCGCGATCCGTCGCTCCACGATCCGCTCGCCCGGCTTCCAGCGCCCGCTGACGATCCCCTCCACGATGTGCTCGCGGATCTGTTCGCGCAGCGAGTGGACGACGGGCGCGGTCATGAGAGCTCCTTAAGGGCGTTTGACGTTTAGACAATAAGGCCGCGTGCCCGTCCGGGAGGGGCGCACGGGGGCGCTTTCATGCAGGTGAGACGAGGCTTACACGCTCCCAGCAGGACGACTTCTGTCAAGACACGGAACCCCGTGACCTCCAGAAGTGTCGCGTTCGGCAGGGGTTCCCACGAGGGCGCTCCTCGCACGACTGGGGGATGACATGAACATCGGGGGATACCGCGGACTGGCCGTCGCGGCCGTGCTCTGCGCGGTCGTCGGCGTCACCGGCTGCCGGCAGACCGCCACACGGGCGACGGCCGAGACGGCACCGAGCAGTACCGAGACGATCACGGGCATGGCGGGCGCCGGATCCGGCGGGATCACCGGCGGCTCCGGCGCCGTCTGTGTCTTCATCAAGCCGGACGGCGCCGAGAAGTTCGGCCACGTCGGCTGGGGCTTCAGGCTCCCCGGTACCGGCCGCTGGGTCTACGGCGCGATCGAGAACCCCAGCGGCAAGCTCTACACCCCGCCCGGCGGCGACATCGGGGCCTGGCACACCGAAGGGTCGTACAAGCGCATGCTCAGTGACATGAGCACCGACGCGCACTATCCGGGCGAGTCGGAGCACCCCTACAGCCGCTACCGCTGCACGAAGTCCTCGTCGTACGACGTGAACGGCGCCCGGGACATGATCCGCACGGTCGAGGCCCGCGGCTTCCTCGTCGGCGTCGACCCGAAGACGGGCAAGCTCACCTCGCGGGACTGCCTGGACGCCACCTACGACGTCCTGAGGGCCTACCGGACGAAGAAGCTCCCGTACGCGCCCAAGCTGTCCGTCCCGAACGTGTGGGTGGAGTCGCTGTGGGGCTGGTCGGACAAGAAGCTGACGCCCAGGTGAGACGACGGTGCCCCCGCCCGGAGGACTCCGGACGGGGGCACCGTGGAAGCGGTACGACTACAGGAAGCGGTACGACTACAGGCCGAGCTCGACCTCGAACTCGCCCGCCTCCAGGATCGCCTTGACCGCGGTCAGGTAACGGGCCGCGTCGGCGCCGTCCACCAGACGGTGGTCGTAGGAGAGGGTCAGGTAGGTCATGTCGCGGACGGCGATGACCGTGCCCTCCTCCGTCTCCAGGACGGCCGGACGCTTGACCGTGGCGCCGATACCGAGGATCGCGACCTGGCCCGGCGGCACGATGATCGTGTCGAAGAGCGCACCGCGCGAACCGGTGTTGGAGATGGTGAAGGTCGCGCCGGACAGCTCGTCGGGCGTGATCTTGTTGGCGCGGACCTTGCCGGCCAGCTCCGCCGTGGCCTTCGCGATGCCGGCGATGTTGAGGTCGCCCGCATGCTTGATGACCGGGGTCATCAGGCCCTTCTCGGAGTCCACCGCGATACCGATGTTCTCGGTGTCGAAGTAGGTGATCGTGCCTTCGCCCTCGTTGATCTTGGCGTTGATGGGCGCGTGCGCCTTCAGCGCCTGGGCCGCGGCCTTGACGAAGAACGGCATCGGGGAGAGCTTGACGCCCTCGCGGGCCGCGAACGCGTCCTTGGCCCGGGCGCGCAGCTTCATCAGGCGGGTGACGTCGACCTCGACCACCGAGGACAGCTGCGCCTGCTCGTGCAGCGCCTTGACCATGTTGTCGCCGATGACCTTGCGGATGCGCGGCATCTTGACGGTCTGGCCACGCAGCGGGGAGGCCTCCAGCGTCGGCGCCTTCTTCGCGGCGGCCGGTGCGGCGGCGGCCGGAGCCGGAGCGGCGGCGGCGGCCTTCGCGGCCTCGGCGGCGGCGATGACGTCCTGCTTGCGGATACGCCCGCCGACGCCGGTGCCCTTGATGCCGGCCAGGTCGACGCCGTTCTCGGCGGCGAGCTTGCGGACCAGCGGGGTCACGTAGGCGCCGTCGTCACCCGAGGTCGCGGCGGGAGCCGGGGCCGGGGCGGACGCGGCGGGGGCCGGAGCGGCCGGAGCCGGAGCGGGCGCCGGGGCGGCCTGCTGCGGAGCCGGAGCCGCGGGCGCCTGCGGAGCCGGGGCGGCCGGAGCCGCGGGAGCGGCCGGGGCGGGCGCCGGAGCCGGAGCAGGTGCCTCGGCGGCCGGGGCCGGAGCGGCGGGAGCCGGGGCAGCGGCCGGAGCCGCGCCCGGGGCGCCGATGACGGCCAGCTTGGCGCCGACCTCGGCGGTCTCGTCCTCGCCGACCACGATCTCCAGCAGGACACCGGCGACCGGCGCCGGGATCTCGGTGTCGACCTTGTCGGTGGAGACCTCGAGCAGGGGCTCGTCCTCCGCGACCTCCTCGCCGACCTCCTTCAGCCAGCGGGTCACGGTGCCCTCGGTGACGGACTCGCCGAGCGCGGGCAGGACGACGTCCGTGCCCTCGGCGGAACCGCCGCCGGTGGCGGCCTCGGCGGTGGGAGCAGGAGCCGGGGCGGCCTGCTCGGTGGACGGCTGGGCGGCCGGGGCCGGCTCGGGCGCCGGCGGGGCGACCTCCTCGGCCGCGGGGGCCGGGGCGGCGGCCGGAGCGCCGGTGCCGTCGTCGATGACGGCCAGTTCGGCGCCGACCTCGACGGTCTCGTCCTCGGCGACCTTGATGGAGGCCAGGACGCCGGCGGCGGGCGAGGGGATCTCGGTGTCGACCTTGTCGGTCGAGACCTCGAGCAGCGGCTCGTCGGCCTCGACGCGCTCACCCTCTGCCTTCAGCCAGCGGGTGACAGTGCCCTCGGTGACGCTCTCGCCGAGCGCCGGAAGGGTTACGGAAACCGCCATGGTTTCTGTTGCTCCTTACGGATGGGGCTCCCCTGTTCGAGCGCTGTGGAGAACTCGGGGAAGCGGAAGTCTGTGTCGTCGCGTCCGGTGACCGAAGGCTCAGTCGTGGGCGTGGAGGGGCTTGCCGGCCAGGGCCAGGTGGGCCTCGCCCAGCGCCTCGCTCTGCGTCGGGTGCGCGTGGATGAGCTGGGCGACCTCGGCCGGCAGGGCCTCCCAGTTGTAGATCAGCTGGGCCTCGCCGACCTGCTCACCCATACGGTCGCCGACCATGTGGACGCCGACCACGGCACCGTCCTTGACCTGGACGAGCTTGATCTCGCCCGAGGTGTTCAGGATCTTGCTCCTGCCGTTGCCCGCCAGGTTGTACTTCAGAGCGACGACCTTGTCCGCACCGTAGATCTCCTTGGCCTTGGCCTCGGTGATGCCGACGGAGGCGACCTCCGGGTGGCAGTAGGTCACCCGGGGGACGCCGTCGTAGTCGATCGGGACGGTCTTGAGACCGGCCAGACGCTCCGCCACCAGGATGCCCTCGGCGAAGCCGACGTGCGCGAGCTGGAGGGTCGGGACCAGGTCGCCGACGGCGGAGATGGTGGGGACGTTGGTGCGCATGTACTCGTCGACCAGGACGTAGCCGCGGTCCATCGCGACGCCCTGCTCCTCGTAGCCCAGGCCCTGCGAGACCGGGCCGCGGCCGATGGCGACCAGCAGCACCTCGGCCTCGAACTCCTTGCCGTCGGCGAGGGTGACCTTGACGCCGTCCTGGGTGTACTCGGCCTTCTGGAAGAAGGTGCCCAGGTTGAACTTGATGCCGCGCTTGCGGAACGCGCGCTCCAGCAGCTTGGAGGAGTTCTCGTCCTCGACCGGCACGAGGTGCTTCAGGCCCTCGACGATGGTGACCTCGGTACCGAAGGACTTCCACGCGGAGGCGAACTCGACGCCGATGACACCGCCGCCCAGGATGATCGCGGACTTGGGCACGCGGTCCAGGACGAGGGCGTGGTCGGAGGAGATGATCCGGTTGCCGTCGATCTCCAGGCCCGGCAGCGACTTCGGCACGGAGCCGGTCGCGAGGAGCACGTGGCGGCCCTGGACGCGCTGGCCGTTCACATCGACGGAGGTCGGGGAGGACAGGCGGCCCTCACCCTCGATGTAGGTCACCTTGCGGGAGGCGACGAGCCCCTGGAGGCCCTTGTACAGGCCGGCGATCACGCCGTCCTTGTACTTGTGCACCCCGGCGATGTCGATGCCCTCGAAGGAGGCCTTCACACCGAACTGCTCGCTCTCGCGGGCCTGGTCGGCGATCTCGCCCGCGTGCAGCAGGGCCTTCGTGGGGATGCACCCTCGGTGCAGGCAGGTGCCGCCGACCTTGTCCTTCTCGATCAGGGCGACGTCCAGGCCCAGCTGCGCCCCGCGCAGGGCCGCGGCGTAACCACCGCTACCACCGCCGAGGATCACTAGGTCGAAAACGGTGCTGGCGTCGTTCGCCACGTCACGTCCTCCATGCATGTGCGCCACGCCGGTCTCCTGTGACCGGTCGGCGGCTGGTGTCCGGCCGCTCGTTCTTCGGCCCTTCGGTGGGGGCCCTGTCCTGCCGAGCCCCATCTTCGCACCTGTCCGACCACAACGAGACGCCGGGCCGGTGTGTGAGACGTCCCACGTTCACATGAGCGCCCCGTAGGGGCGCGAGGAACTGCGCGACCAGCTACATACGACCGCAAGCCGCCACACAACGGACCGGACCGAGCTATGGGGCGACGACGGGGCCTCGCCCTACCCGCGCACGAGGCCCCGCCCACGAACACTCAGCCCAGATCCCCCGCAGCCGCCAACTCCGCAAGACGAACCAGCGTCCGAACCGCCGTCCCCGTCCCGCCCTTGGGCGTGTACCCGAACGGCCCGCCGTCGTTGAACGCCGGCCCCGCGATGTCCAGGTGCGCCCAGATGATCCCCTCACCCACGAACTCGCGCAGGAACAGACCGGCCACCAGCCCGCCACCCATCCGCTCACCCATGTTCGCGATGTCGGCGGTGGGGGAGTCCATCCCCTTGCGCAGATGCTCCGGCAGTGGCATCGGCCACGCCGGCTCGCCGACCTCCGCCGCCGCCTCGTGCACCGCCGTACGGAAGGCGTCGTCGTTGGCCATGATCCCGAACGTCCGGTTGCCCAGCGCCAGCATCATCGCCCCGGTCAGCGTCGCCACGTCCACGATCGCGTCCGGCGTCTCCTCGGACGCGGCCCACAGCGCGTCGGCGAGGACCAGCCGCCCCTCCGCGTCCGTGTTGAGGACCTCGACCGTCTTGCCCGAGTACATGCGCAGCACGTCACCGGGGCGGGTCGCGGAACCGGAGGGCATGTTCTCGGCCAGCGCCAGCCAGCCGGTGACGTTGACCTCCAGCCCCAGGCGCGCGGCGGCGACCACGGCCGCGAAGACCGCCGCCGCACCGCTCATGTCGCACTTCATCGTCTCGTTGTGGCCCGCCGGCTTCAGCGAGATGCCGCCCGAGTCGTAGGTGATGCCCTTGCCCACGAAGGCGAGGTGCTTCTTCGCCTTGGAGGAGGTGTACGACAGCTTGACCAGTCGCGGGCCCGCCGCCGAACCGGCGCCGACGCCGAGGATGCCGCCGTAGCCGCCCTTCTCCAGGGCCTTCACGTCGAGCACCTGCACCTTGATGCCGTGCTCCTTGGCCGCGGTCTGGGCGATCGCGGCGAAGGCCTCGGGGTCGAGGTCGTTGGGCGGCATGTTGATCAGGTCGCGGGCGCGGTTGAGCTCCTCGGCCACGGCGGTGGCCCGCTCGATCGCCGCCTTGTAGGCGCGGTCGCGGGGCTTGCCGCCGAGCAGCGCGGCCTCGGCGAGCGGCGCCTTGCCGTTCTTGGCCTTGCCCTTGGCCCTGCTGTCCTTGCCGGTGTCCTTGCCGTTGTTCTTGTAGACGTCGAAGGAGTACGCGCCGAGCAGGACGCCCTCGGCCACGGCACCCGCGTCGGCGGCGTCCGTGAGCGGCAGCGCGAACGCGGCCTTCTGGGAGCCGGCCAGGCCCCGGGAGGCCGCGCCGGCCGCCCGGCGCAGTGCCTCGGCGTCGAAGCCGGAGTCCTTCTCGGGCTCGGCGCCCAGGCCCACCGCCACCACGAGCGGGGCCTTGAAGCCGGCCGGTGCGGGCAGCTTCGTCACCTCGCCCTCGGCCCCGGAGGCACCGAGGGTCTCCAGGACGCCGGCGAGTCTGCCGTCGTACGCCTTGTCCACGGCCTCGGCGCCCGGTGCGACGACCGGGCCTTCGGCACCCTTGGCAACACCGATCACGATCGCGTCGGCCCGGAGGCCGGGCGCCGCGGCGGTGCTGAGAGTGAGAGCAGTCACGGTGGTGAAATCTCGCTTCCGTTGAAATGTGCTGTGGCCGAATACGGGTGGGTCGACCGGGCCCGAAAACCGACCCTAGAGCCCTCGTGCGGAGCGGTCTCCACCCGGGCGGCCACATGCCCGGCACGAGCCTACGCTCGGGTGCGCAGTCGATCATTCCTGCGGAGGTTCACCTATCGGTGGCGTCGTGGCCACTTCTCGATCCCCATGATCGGTGAGGTGGGTCACACTCATCTGGTTCCGGCAGGCGCGCGGCCTGCCGGTACGCATGATTTCCACGGATCCTCCTCAAAACGACCACGGAGGAGGATCGCCCGGGGAGGGGCTACCGCCATGGCGCATCTCGCGCTCACCGACAGACACCACCACGACGGACACGACCACCGGCGTCGCCCCGGATGGAGAGCCACCGCCGCCGTGTTGACGGCCGCGGGGCTCATGGCACTGGGACTCGGCGCCCCGGCTGCCTCCGCGGCGGAGGAACCGCGGATCGACCTCAGGGTGCTGGTCGTCGACAACGGCGACAGCCCCATCGAGGCGATCACCGCCCAGCTGAAGAGCACCGGCATCCCGTACACCAGGGTGAACCTGAACGCCGCCGACCGTCCCACCATCACGGAAACGTTCCTGAGCGACACCGTGGACGGCCGCCCCCGGGCGAGGTTCCAGGGTGTCGTCCTGCCCAACGAGGCCCCCTTCGGCGCCGGTTCGGCCGAGCAGAGCGCCCTGGAGAGCTACGAGCGGACGTACGGCATCCCCCAGGTCGACGCCTACACCTGGGCGCACCCGGGGGTCGGCCTCGACTACACGAGCCAGGGCGGCTGGGCCGGCACCCTCGACGGACGGGCGGCCTCCGTCACCGCGGCGGGCAGGGCGGGGTACTTCGGCTATCTCGACGGCGCCTTCACCTTCGAGGACAACGACCCCTCGGTGCAGGAGAGCTACGGCTTCGTCGCCAAGCCCCGCACCGGCTTCACCAGTTACGTCGACGTCCCGGTGCCCGCCGGCACCGGCACCGGAAGCCTGGTCGGGGAGTACGCCCACGACGGGCGCCGCGAGCTGGTGGTGACCTTCGCGTACAACCAGTACCAGCAGCAGTTCCGGGTACTCGCCCGCGGCATCGTCGAATGGCTGACCCAGGGCGTGCACCTCGGGCAGAGCCGCAACTACTTCGCCGTGCACGTCGACGACGTCTTCGCGCCCGACAGCCGCTGGGACACCGAACGCAACTGCACCCCCGGCGACTTCGACTGCGTGGGCGGCGACGGCGAGGGAACCACGCCGATCCGCATGACCGCGGCCGACGCCCGGTACGCGGCGCAGTGGCAGCGCGAGCACGGCTTCACGCTCGACATGGTCTACAACGCGGGCTCCGGCGAGGAGTGGAAGAGCGAGAACGGCGGCGCCGACCCGACGGCCGACCAACTCCTCGCCGACAAGGACCAGTACCGCTGGATCAACCACACCTACACCCACCCCTACCTCGGCTGCGAGCAGGACACCTCCACCGTGCCGTGGAGCTGCGCGAAGAACGCCGACGGCTCGACCCGGTACATGAGCCGCGCGGACATCTCGGCCCAGATCGCGGACAACCACAGCTGGGGCGTCGCCAAGGGCCTGCCGCTGAATCGTTCCGAGCTGGTCACCGGCGAGCACTCGGGCCTGAAGACCCTTCCGCAGCAGCCCGACGACAACCCGAACCTGGCCGGTGCCCTCGCCGACAACGGCGTCAGGTGGATCGCCTCGGACAACTCCCGGGAACCGGCCCAGCGTCCGGTGGGCAGCGCCCTGACCGTGCCGCGCCACCCGATGAACGTGTACTACAACACCGGCACCGAGGCCGAGATGGTCGACGAGTACAACTGGATCTACGCCTCCGCGGCCGACGGCGGCAGCGGCGTCTGCGAGAACAACCCCACCTCGACCTGTCTCGCCGACCCGCTGGACCCCGCCACCGGCTACGACGCGTACATCGTCCCGCAGGAGGCCCGCACCGCCCTCGGGCACGTCATCGCCAACGACCCGCGCCCGCACTACGCGCACCAGTCCAACCTGGCCGAGGACCGGACGCTGTACCCCGTCATGGACAAGGTCCTCACCGACTACGCGGCGCTCTTCGCCGACAACACCCCGGTGGAGAACCCGGCGCAGGCCGCCATCGGCACCGAGTTCCAGCGGCGCGCGGCCTGGCAGTCCGCCCTGGACGCCGGCCGGGTCACCGCGTACCGCATCGGCACCACCGTCACCGTGACCGCCCCGGCCGGGACCCGCGTCCCGGTCACCGCTCCGGAAGGGACCACCAAGCAACTCCTGCTCGGCACCACCGCGTTCGGGACGCCGTACGCGGGCCAACGCTCGGCCTGGACCACGCCGGAGCTTCTGCAAACCGCTCTCACGCTGAATCTGCCCACCTAGGCGCAGCGCAGCCGACCGTACGCGCACCCCGGTTCCCCACGACCGGGGTGCGCTTCCGAGCCGTTCCAGGGGGGAACAGCCAATGCGTACCGGCCGTCACGTCACCATGCTCACCGAAGGCACCTATCCGCTCGTCCACGGCGGGGTCAGCACCTGGTGCGACCAACTCGTCAAGGGCATGCCGGAGGTCGACTTCCACGTCGTCTCGCTCAGCGGCAGCGGCCGCGAACCCGTGACCTGGGAGCTGCCGCCCAACGTCTACCGGCACAGCTCCGTGCCGACCTGGGGCCCACGGCCCGGACGCGCGAGGGCGCCGTTCGGGCGGGCCCGCCGCCGTTTCATCGACTCCTACGAGCGTTTCCTGCTCTCCTTCCTCGACCCCGAGGCCCACTGCGACTTCGGCGAGGCGCTCTACGAGCTGGCCGAACTCGCCCGCGAGGGACGCCTGTCGGCGGCCCTGCGCACCGAGTCCGCGCTGCGGTCCCTGATGTGGATCTGGACGATGCCGCATCTGGCGGTCGCGGCCGCCCGGCCCACGGTGCACGACGCGCTCACCGCCACCGACCTGCTGGAACACGCCCTGCGGCCCCTGGGCGTGCGCATCCCCGAGGACTCCGTCGCCCACGCCGTCAGCAGCGGTCTGGCAACGTTGCCCGCGCTCGCCGCCCGCAAGCTCGACGGCGTGCCCTTCCTGCTCACCGAGCACGGCATCTATCTGCGCGAGCGCTACCTCGGCTACCGCAGCGGCGAACAGCGCTGGCCGGTCAAGGCGTTCATGCTCGGCTTCTACCGCGAGCTGAACTCCCTCGGCTACCGCGCCGCCGACCTGATCACCCCCTGCAACCAGTACAACCGCCGCTGGGAGGAGCGCGGCGGCGCCGACGCCGACAAGATCCGCACGGTCTACAACGGCGTCGACCCGGCCGCCTTCCCGCACGCCGGCCCCGAGCCGGAGGTGCCCACCCTCACCTGGTGCGGCCGCGTCGACCCCATCAAGGACCTGGAGACCCTGCTGCACGCGTACGCCCTCGTACGCGCCGAGATCCCCGAGACCCGGCTCAGACTGTTCGGCCCGGTGCCGCCCGGCGGCGAGGCCTACCACACCAAGCTGGAGAAGCTCGCCGCCGAACTGGGCGTGCGGGACGGCCTCACCTTCGAGGGCCGCATCAGCGAGGTCTCGCGGGCCTACGCCGCCGGCCACGTCGTCATGCTCTCGTCCATCTCCGAGGGCTTCCCGTTCTCCATCATCGAGGCCATGTCCTGCGGCCGTACGACGGTCTCCACCGACGTCGGGGGAGTGCGCGAGGCGGTCGGCGACACCGGTCTGGTGGTCCCGCCGCGCGAACCGGAGAAGATGGCCGCCGCCGCGCTGAGCCTGCTGCGCGACGACCGACGGCGCCTGAAACTGGGCGAACTGGCCCGCCAGCGGGTCATCGACCGCTTCACGCTCCGCCGTTCCGTGGACGCCTTCCGGACGATCTACCAGGAGCTCGCGGGCAGCACCGAGGTCTACGAGCCCACCCTGGAGACGGTCGCCGACTGGACCCTCGAACTGCGCGACCCCTGGTACGCGGCGGTCGCCACGGACGGAACCGACTGGTGAGCGGCAGCCTCTGGATGCCTCCCGGCTCCCGCCCGGACACCCTCCCCGCCATCCCCCGGCAGCGCACCCCCAGCTGGGCCGAGCCCGACCCGGTCGACGAACTCGCCGCCCGCCTCGACGACTTCGTAGCCGCCGCCGTCCACCCCGACGAGATAGCCGCCCTGCTGGAGTCCGACGGCCTCTCCGACGACCAGATACGCGAGCGGTACGGCGTGAAGAACTCCTTCGCGCTCGCCGAGGAGCTCTACGAGCGGGTCGAACGCCGGTACCCCGAACCCGAGGGCCCGGTCCACGACCCCTGGCAGGTCGGCCTGCTGGGCTGCCTGCTGCGCGGGGTCGTCTTCGCCCTCCCCGGCCTCGGCTACGTCCTCGGCGCACCCTTCCTCGCCGGCCCGCGCGGCGACCTCGGCCTCCCGGCCGGCACCGTCCCCCTCCTGGCCGGCGCCCTCTGCGGCTGGACCTGGAACCAGGGCCTCGCCCACCGGGCCTACTCCTGGCTCGGCCTCGGCGACCGCCCGGCGGCCCGCCACTCCCTCCTCATCGGAACACCGCTGGGAGTACTCCTCGGCACCCTGGTCGCGTCAGCGGTGGCCGGCTTGGGGGACCTGAACGCCGTGGCCTTCGCAGCTGGCCAGTCCGCGTATCTGGGCGCGGCGACGGTCCTGCTCGTGATGGGTCGAGAACGCCGCCTGCTGGCGGCGCTGTTGCCGATGGCAGTCGGCGCGGTCATCGACCTGGTCCATCCGCTGCCTGATGTGGCAAGGCTCGTCCTGCTGCTGGGTTCCTTGGCGGTGGTTGCAGTCCTGGGATTGTTCGAAGTGGCGCCCGCCGTACTCACTCAGGGGCGCGGGGCTGTATTCAATCTGCGGCTACCGCCGCGTGGGCGCGACCAGCCACGACGAACCCGCAGCCGACCGACGACAACAGGCCCCAGACTCACCGCCTCCCTCCCGTACGCCCTCTTCGGCCTCGGCACCGGCGTCCTGGTCGTCTACGCCTCCCTGGGAGACGCCCTGACGGGAGACCAACAGAGCGCCATCGCAGCCCCAGCCGCCGTCGCACTCACCCTGAGCATGGGCCCCGCCGAATGGCTCCTGTACCGCTTCCGCAGCGGCAGCCTCACCGGCCTCCGCTCCACCAGCACCCCGAAGGCGTTCTGGCGCACCACGGCCCGCACGGTTGTCCAGTGCCTGACCGCCTACCTGGCCGGACTGCTGGTCCTCAGCGTCCTCACCTCGGCCCTGTGGCCGCAGGCAGAGCGCCTGGACGGCATCCGCCTGGCCGGACTCCTCCTACTCGGCGTCGTCCTGTGGACGGGCCTGCTGCTCCAGTCCTTCGGCGCGGTCACCGGCGCGGCAGCGGTCTGCTGCGCGGCCGCCCTCGCCCAGAGCCTCGCCCTGGTCACCCACACGGGAGACCCGCACCGGGTCGGCCTGATCGTCTACGGCACCGCCGCGGCCACCCTGGCCGCCCTGGTCTGTGCCCTGCTGGGGAGAGCGACCGCCCACCGATGAGCACCCTGCTGGTCCCGTACTACGAGCACCCGTCCGTCCGCCCCGCCGAGTGGGACGCCATCGTCGAGGCCGCACCCCGCCTCTACGGCGTCGTCCTGAACCCGGCGAGCGGCCCCGGAGACCGTCCGGACCCGGTCTTCGCGGAGGTCGCCGAGCGGCTGCGGGGCGCGGGCGTACGGGTGCTCGGGTACACCGACACCGCCTACGGCCACCGGCCCCGCCCCGAGGTCGTCGCCGACCTCGCCCGGCACTGCGACTGGTACGGCGCCGACGGCGCCTTCCTGGACCAGGTGGCCGCGGGCCCCGAGGAGTTCCGCCACTACCAACGGCTCGCCACGGCCGCCTGGGGCGTCGGCTGCCACACCCTCGTCCTCAACCACGGCACCACGCCCCACCCCTGCTACGCCCGCATAGCCGACGTCCTGGTCACCTTCGAGGGCACCTGGACGTCGTACCGCGACCTGCGGCCCTGGCGCGGTCCGTCCGGCGTACGGCAGTGCCATCTCGTCTACGACGTCCCGCCCGGCGCCGACCCGGCCGGCCTCGCCCGCGCCCGTGGCGCCTCGGTGTACTGCGCGGTCCCCGGATCGGGAGATCATCCCTGGGGAACACTGCCCCCCACCCTGGAGCCCACCCGGTGAGACGCCCCACCCTGCTGGCAGCCCTCCTGCTGCTGGCGGCCTGCACGACCACGCCCGACCCCGACCCCGACACCGACGAGCCGTCCGGCGAGCGCTGGCAGCCCCGCCCCGGCGTGGCCTGGCAGTGGCAGCTGAGCGGCCGTGTCGACACCACCGTCGACGTGCCGGTCTACGACATCGACGGCTTCGACCAGTCCGGGCGGACCGTCGCCGCCCTGCACCGCGACGGCCGCAAGGTCATCTGCTACCTCTCCACCGGCGCCTGGGAGGACTGGCGCCCCGACGCGGAGAAGTTCCCCCGCACCGTCCTCGGCCGCGGCAACGGCTGGGAGGGCGAACGCTGGCTCGACATCCGCCGTACGGACGTGCTGGAGCCGTTGATGGCCGCCCGTCTCGACATGTGCCGCGACAAGGGCTTCGACGCGGTCGAGCCGGACAACATGGACGGCTACAAGAACCGCACCGGCTTCCCCCTGAAGGCGGCCGACCAGCTCCGCTACAACCGCCTGATCGCGAAGCTGGCCCACGACCGGGGCATGTCCGTCGGCCTGAAGAACGACCTCGACCAGATCCCGCAGCTGGTGGACGACTTCGACTTCGCGGTGAACGAGCAGTGCGCGCAGTACGACGAGTGCGAGGCGATGAGCCCGTTCATCGAGGCGGGCAAGGCCGTCTTCCACGTCGAGTACGAACTGCCCACGAGCCGCTTCTGTGCCGAGTCCCGCCGTCTGAAGCTGAGTTCGCTGCTGAAGAAGTACGAGCTGGGGGTGTGGCGGAAGGCCTGCTGACCTCAGGGGGCGAACGTCAGCACCACCAGTGCCGTGGTCGCCGCGGTCTCCGCCAACCCCCCGAACACGTCCCCGGTCACCCCGCCGAACCGCCGGGTGCAATGTCGCAGCACAAGCTCGGCGACGGCGAGGGCGGCCAGGACCGCGAGAGCGGCGCGGACGGCGTCGTACGCCCCGAAGAGCGCCCCCGCCCCCGCCGCCCCCAGCGTCACCGCGGCGGTGGCGACGACCGCGCCCCGGACCGGCACCACACCCGCGACGGCCGCGCCCAGCCCCTCGGGCCGGGCGGCCGGTACTCCCGCCCGTGCCGCCAGGGTCAGCGCGAGCCGCGCGGCCGTCGCCGAGACCACCGCGGCCACCACGCCCCGCGCCCACGACTCGCCGTAGACCTGCGCGAGTGCGCCCACCTGCGCGAGGAGCACGAGGACCAGGGTGATCACCCCGAACGGCCCGATGTCCGACTGCTTCATGATCCGCAGCGCGTCCTCGGCGGGCTTGCCGCTCCCGAGCCCGTCCGCGGTATCGGCGAGCCCGTCGAGATGGAGCCCCCGGGTGAGGACGGCGGGCACGGCGACGGAGGCGACCGCGGCGAGGAGAGGAGAGGCGCCGAGGACGAGCAGCAGGAGCCCGACGACGCCGGCGGCGGCCCCCACCACCAGCCCGACCACCGGGGCGCACAGCATCCCGCCCCGCGCGGCCTCCCGGTCCCAGCGGCCCACCTTCACGGGCAGCACGCTGAGTGTGCCGAAGGCGAACCGGAGACCGTCGAGCGGCAGGATCATGGACATGCCCGCAGACTAGCCCGGTCGTCCCACCCGCCGGGCGGCCCGCACCCCCGCCCGGGAGACTGGGCGCCATGGGCCACTGGCTTCACCGCAACATCGTCGAACCGGGCAAGCTGCCGCTGCTCCTCGCGCTGACGGCGTTCGTGCTGACCTTCCTGATCACCCGGGTCATCACGCGCCTCATCCGGGCGGGCAAGGGGCCCTTCGGCAACGTGAAGGCGGGCGGGCTGCACATCCACCACGTCGTCCCCGGGGTCGTCCTCACCGTCACCGGAGGCTTCGGCGCGGTCGCCAGCGCCCGGCACGGCTTCGGTTCGGCCGTCTTCGCGGTGGTCTTCGGCATCGGCGCGGGCCTGGTGCTGGACGAGTTCGCGCTGATCCTGCACCTCGACGACGTCTACTGGTCCGAGGAGGGCCGCAAGAGCGTCGAGGTCGTCGTGCTCACCGCGGCCCTGGTCGGGCTGATGCTCGCGGGCTTCTCGCCGTTCGGCGTCGACGACATGACCCAGCAGGAGCTGCAGGACCGAGGGGGCGTCATCACCACCGTGGGGGTCAACTTCCTCTTCGCGCTGCTCGTGCTGAGCAAGGGCAAGACCCGGATGGCGATCTTCAGCGTGATCGTGCCCCTCGTCGGTCTGATCGGCCTGGTCCGGCTGGCCCGGCCGGGCTCCCCGTGGGCCCGCCGCTTCTACCGCCGCCGCCCGCGCGCCCGGGCCAGGTCCGTCCTGCGGGCGTACCACCACGACCGCCGCTGGGCGGGCCCCCGCCGCAGATTTCAGGACTGGATCGGCGGCAAACCGGACCCGGTGCCCGTCCTGCCCCTGGACCGGCGCTGACGCAGCGCCGACACCCCGCACAGCACCAGCACCGCGGCGATCGCCGCCAGATGCTCCTTGCCGGCCAGATTCCCCTTCAGCGCCACCTCGACGACCATCGCCGCGATCACCGCACCCGCGGTGACCCAGGCGCCGTAGCGCCAGGCGAGGAAGACCGCGAGACCGACCACGGCCGCCGACGGGCCGGTGTCCACGACATGGGAGTCCGAGGCGGGCAGGCCCAGGGGATGGTCCGGGCCCAGCCAGAGGCCCAGGCGGGCGTACAGCGTCCCGGCGAGGGTGGCGGTGTAGGCGAGGACGAGCGTGCGCCACCGGCCCAGACAGATCTCGGCGATCCCGAACACGATCAGGATCTGCGCCAGCGCGCCCCAGACGGGCAGGTCCAGGGCGGGCACGAAGAGCGACAGGGGAGTGCGCAGAAGGGCCGGCAACAGAGGGTCCTCGGCACGCACCGCCCCCACGTCCTGCACGAACCCGTAGCCCCAGGACTGGTTCTGCGCGTAGTGCAGCGCCCCTGTCAGACACACGGCCCCGATACTCAGGGGAACCGCCCGCCAGCGCCTCTTCAGGAGCGGCTCGCGCACGGTGACGTACAGCGGTCCCCATTCGGCGTGTGCCCAGCGGGCGAGCGTGTTCATCCGGCGGTCCCGTCCGTCTCCTCGTGCTCCCGGCGCCTGGCGTGCGCCACGAGCGAAGACCTACCGGAAGGCGGGGGAGTTGAGTGGGACCCGGGTGACCTGGATCTCGTTATGTCCGGACTTAGTGCTCTTCCTTCTCCGGCTCTTCCTGCTCCAGTTCTTCCTTCTCCAGCTCTTGCCTCGCCGGCGCTTCCTTCTCGGGCTCCTCGTCGACAGCCGCCGGCTCCTGCGGCCGCTCCGGCAGCTCGGCGGCCAGTGCCGCCGCGGCCTGCACGAGCGGCAGGGCCAGCAGCGCGCCCGCCGCCTCGCCGACGGTCACCCCGTGGTCGAGCAGCGGCTCCAGGGCCATCCGGTCCAGCGCCTTGCCCTGCCCCGGCTCCCCGCTGCTCTGCCCGGCCAGCCACCAGTCCGGCGCGCGGAACGCGATCCGCTGCCCCACCAGGGCACAGGCGGCCACCACGACCCCATCCAGGACCACCGGAAGCTTCCGCACCGCGCTCTGCAACAGGAACCCGGTGATCGCCGCGAGGTCGGCACCGCCCACGGTCGCCAGCAGCTGGAGCTGCTCCCCGAGCACGGGCCGGGCCCGCCGGAGCGCGTCGCGGATCGCCGCGCACTTGCGCATCCACGCCAGGTCGTCGATCGCCTGCCCGCCCCGCCCGGTCACCACCGACGCGTCGGTCCCGCACAGCGCGGCGATGAGCACGCCCGCCGCGGTGGTCCCGCCCACGCTCACATCGCCGAGCACCACCAGATCCGTACCGGAGTCGGCCTCCTCGTCGGCCACCGCCATCCCGGCCCGGAAGGCGGCCTCCGCCTCCTCGACGGTCAGCGCGTCCTCCACGTCGATGCGCCCGCTGCCGCGCCGCACCCGATGCCGTACGACGTCCTCGGGCAGCGTCTGCGGATCGCAGTCCAGCGCCATGTCGACCACCCGCACCGGCACCCCGAGCCGCCGGGCCAGCACGGACACCGGCCGGCCGCCGTCGAGGACCTCGCGCACCAGCTCCACGGCGGTGCCCGCGGGGTGCGCGGAGACGCCCAGTTCGGCGATGCCGTGGTCACCGGCGAAGAGGATCACCCGCGGCCGCTCGATCGGCCGCACCGGTACCGCGGACTGCGCCGCGGCCAGCCACTCACCCAGGTCGTCGAGGCGGCCCAGCGACCCGGGCGGCACGATCTGACGCTCCCGGCGCGCCTCGGCGTCGCGCCGCACACCCCCGTCGGGGCGCTCGATCAGATCGGAGAAGTCGTCGAGATTAAGCGAGCTCATTCGCCGAACAGTACCGGCCCTGATCGAACACGGAGGCGCCACATCGCCACGACGACGGGACGACGTCGTTGCACTGAAGATCGCCATCCCATACGTTCCGTTTTGCTGTGGAATGTCGTCCGTCCCGGGAGTCGCCGTGTCCGCACCGCCCGTACCCACCGCACCTTCCGCACGGCGCCTTCGGTCCACCGCCCGCGTGATGCTGGCGTTCCCCGAGCCGGAGAGCTGGCTGGACGTGGGCACCGGGGTCGCCGAATTCCCCGACGCGGCCCGGGAGTTCTTCCCCTACACGGCCTTCGACGGTGTGGACACCCACCCCGGGATCGAGTGGGCCTGGCGGACCGAGCGCCTGGAGGAGGCCTATCTCGGCCACCTCGCGGACCCCCGGCTCACCGCCCGCCTCCGCGCCCGCTACGACGTCGTCAGCATGCTCCACCACCTGCCGCGCACCCCGGACCCCAGGGCGGAACTCCGCGCCGCCCTGACGGTCCTCCGCCCCGGCGGCCACCTCCTGGTCGAGGGCACCCACCCACACGGCACCCTCACCCGCGACGGCCTCCGCGCGGAACTGGAGTCCCAGGGCTGCACGATCGTCGCGACGGGCCGCCGCGCCGCGCACATCCCCCTCGACCTGTCCACCGCCCTGAGCGGCGCCCTGCCCCGCGCCCTGCCCCCGTGGCTCTCCGCACCCCTGCTGTCCGCGACCCGGGCCCTGGACCGCACCCTCGCCCTGGCCCTCGTCCCCACCCGCTTCTCGAAGACGTACCGCCTGATCGCCCGCAAGAACGCGCCCGCACCCGCCGTTCCCACCGAGCTCCCGGCCCAGGCACTCCCCGCACCACCGCCTCCGCCCCGGCCGCCGGCCCCACCCACCGCACCACCTCCGCCACAGGCGCCACCCGCGCCCACGGCGCCGTCCTCGCCGCAGGGCCAGGCTCATCCCAAGACGCCGGCCCCGGCCAAGAAGGCCACCTCGGCCAGGAAAGCCGCCTCGGCCAAGAAGGTCGCCTCGCCCAAGAGACCCGCCTCGCCCAAGAAAGCAACCTCGGCCAAGGAAGCCACCCCAGCCAAGAAGGCCACCTCGCCCAAGAGGCTCGCCCCGGCCAAGAAGACCGCCCCGCCCAAGACGCCGGACCCGCCCCAGACATCGCCTGTCCCCCCGGCGCCCCCCGCCGCGCAGCCGCCCCAGGACGCCTCAGCCCCGTAGCACCACGGCCTGTCCAGCCACCACCAGCAGCACCTGCTCGCACTCGCCCGCGAACGCCGTGTTCAGCCGGCCGAGCTCGTCCCGGTAGCGGCGCCCGGACGCGGTGGCCGGCACGATGCCCGAGCCGACCTCGTTCGAGACGGCGACGACGGTCCGCCGGGTGGTCCGCACCGCCTCGGTCAACTCCCGCACGCGCGAGCGCAGTTCACGTTCGCCGCCGTCGGCCCACTCGGCGTCGTCCCAGGCTCCGACGGTGTCCATCACGTCGGTCAGCCAGAGGGACAGGCAGTCGATCAGCAGCGGCGCCCCGTCGTCCTTCAGCAACGGCACCAGGTCGCAGGTCTCGGCCGTACGCCAGGAACCCGGCCGCCGCTCCCGGTGGGCGGCGACCCGCGAGGCCCACTCGGTGTCCCCGCTCCGGGAGCCGCCGGTCGCGACGTACAGCACGTCCGGGAAGGCCTCCAGGCGCCGCTCGGCCTCCACCGACTTCCCGGACCGCGCCCCGCCCAGCACCAGCGTCCGGCGCGGCACATCCGGTACGTCCTCGTAGACACCGACGACCAGCGTCGCCCCGTCGGGCACGGCCCGCGCCCCCGCCGCGGCCAGCCTGCGCCGCAGTTCGGCGCCCGGCGGCACGTCGTGATCGAGGTGGACGGCGACGACGTCCGTCGCGGGCCCGACCGCGCCCACCGCCCGCAGCCGCGCCAGGGCGTCCGGCCGCCCCACGACATCGGCGAGCACCATGTCGTACGGCTCCCCGTTCCCCGCCTCGAGACCGGCCGGCGCGCCCCCCGGCGGCAGATACAGCAGCCGCTGCCCGTCCGGACCGCTCACCGCGTACCCGGTCCCCGGCGCGTCCATCGCCACCGCCCGCACCCGATGCCCCGTCAGCAACGCCAACTCCCGCCCGTCCGGCACCCGCCCCGGCTGCGGCAACCCGGCGGGCACCTCCACCGGCGGCCCGTCGTGCGGATGCGACAGCAGCACCTGCCGCACACCCCCGAGCGAATGCCCGGCCCGTGCGGCGGCGAAGGCGGCGCCGGGCGTCAGATCGAGCAGCAGCGTCCCGTCGACGAGGACGGCGGTGGCCCCCCGCGCGTCCTGTCCGACGGCGGTCGCGCAGGCAGCACAGGGACAGCCGGGACGGGGGAGGCCACGGGGAGCACCGGTGCCGAGCAGAGTCAGTTCCACGCGACAATTCTCGCCGGTCACTGTTGATCATGCGCGCGCAGAGCCGCCCCCGCCGTCCCGCGGCCGACCGACTGTCGCGATCTTGTTCCGCCGAACCCAGCGGAACGCATAGGCTCCACCACGGAACGTGTCCGTAAAAAGGAGGCCTGCATGGCGACATGGACGTGGCGATTCGAGACGACGGACAACGCGGAGGTCCAGCCCGCGGTGGAGCCCGAGGAGTTCACCACTCAAGGGGACGCCGAGTCATGGCTCGGAGAGCACTGGAAGGCGCTGCTCGCCGGTGGCGCGGACCAGGTGCGGCTGTTCGAGGACTCGACCGAGATCTACGGCCCGATGAGCCTGAAGTCGGCCGAAGAGGCGTGACACGGACGGGCGAGGGCCGCACCGGCACCCTCGCCCCCCTCCGGCCCCGGTGAGACGCACCCCGCGCCTCCCGGAACAGCCTCAGCCGCGCACCCCGCACAGGTGCAGCAGCGCCGCCACCCCGCGATACGGATCCGTCCGACCGGCCCGTTCCTCCACGGCCAGCAGGGTCTCCGCGTCGGCCGGGACCTCGGCCCCGTCCGCCGCCGTGTCCGTGAAGACCCGTACGCCGTACCAGGCCGCCAGGGGCGCCCCGATCCCCGCGAGCGTCGCGGTCAGGGTGCCCAGGCGGTCGGCGCGGACGTCGAGGCCCAGCCGGTTCCGGTAGGCGGTGGTGTCGAAGGCGGCCAGCGCCCCGGCCCAGTCGCCGGACAGGCCCGGCCGCATCGCCAGCGCGTCGCCGTTGCGCACGAGCAGCGAGAGCAGCCCGCCCGGCGCGAGCATCCGGGCCAGCCCCGCCAGCAGCGGGTCCGGCTCCTCGACGTACATCAGTACGCCGTGGCACAGCACGACGTCGAAGCTGCCCGGCAGGAAGTGCACACCGGTGTCCCGGCCGTCGCCCTCAATGATCCGCATCCGCTCCCGGATGCCCTCGGGCTCCCCGGACAGCGCCTCGCGGGCCGCGGCGACCATCCTGGCGTCCTGCTCCAGACCGGTCACCTGATGCCCGGCCCGGGCCAGCCGCAGGGCCTGCGTGCCCTGGCCCATCCCCACGTCGAGCACCCGCAGGCGCTGCCCGACCGGGAACCGCCCGACTATCTGCTCGTCGAGCTGCCGGGCCACCAGCTCCTGTCGTACGACGTCCCGCAGCGCGCCCAGCCTGTTCAGCCAGGCATCCGCCGCGTCCCCGGAGAAAGCTGTCGTGCTCAGGGCCGCTCTCCGCGCTTGACCTGCGGCTTCGGCAGCCGGAGGCGACGCATCTGGAGGGAGCGCATCAGGGCGTAGGCGACCGCGCCCTTCCGGTTCTGGTCCGGGAAGCGCTCGGCCAGCCGCTTCTTCAGCCGGAAGCCGGTGAGGAACGAGTCGAGCACGATCAGCACGATCACGACCAGCCACAGCAGCAGCGCGATGCTCTGGAGCGAGGCCACCTGCACCATGCTCAGCACGAGGATGACCACGGCCATCGGCAGGAAGAACTCCGCGACATTGAACCGCGAGTCGATGAAGTCGCGGGCGAACTTGCGGACCGGGCCCTTGTCCCGCACGGGCAGGTACCGCTCGTCGCCGCCGGCCAGCGCCTGGCGCTGCCGCTCCATCTGCGCACGGCGCTCGTCGCGCTGGCGCTTGGCCGCCTCCTTGCGGTTGGTCGGCGTGGTGGCGACGCTGCGGCGCTGGGACTGGGCCTCACTGCGCTTGGGCGTGGGCCTGCCCTTGGGGGCCTGCGGGTCGCGGGTCTGCTTGGAGTCGGTCAGCGGCGCCTTGTCGGCGACCGCGGCCTTCTCATCCTTGGTGGCACGGCTACGGAACACAAAACCCAAGGGTACGTGGTGCGCGCGCATGGACCCCAGCCCGGTGGGGAACGATCCGGCAACACCAGTCGTCTGTAGGGGGACAGCAGAGGACGACGGGGTGCACGACGGGGTGGCCGTCCCGGGGACGGGATGCTCACCCTGAAGGTCACCTACTCCTTACGCCGGAGCAAGGCTTTGGTCAGTCGTCCTTGGGGATGAGCGCATCCGTCCCCGAACAGTGCGGTAATGGATGCAGGGCCCGTACTGTGGGTTCTGTCGCAGGAGCTGGAGCTGGAGTCCGTCAGAAGGGGGCGCGCGAAGCCCATGAGCGGTGTCATGAAGCGTATGGGGATGATCTTCCGCGCGAAGGCGAACAAGGCCCTTGACCGGGCCGAGGACCCGCGCGAAACCCTCGATTACTCGTACCAGAAGCAGCTGGAGCTGCTTCAGAAGGTGCGCCGCGGGGTGGCCGACGTGGCCACGTCGCGCAAGCGCCTGGAACTCCAGCTGAACCAGCTGCAGTCCCAGTCGTCCAAGCTGGAGGACCAGGGCCGCAAGGCGCTCGCGCTGGGCCGCGAGGACCTGGCCCGAGAGGCGCTCTCCCGCCGCGCGGCGCTCCAGCAGCAGGTGACCGACCTGGAGACCCAGCACGCGACGCTCCAGGGCGAGGAGGAGAAGCTCACCCTCGCGGCCCAGCGGCTCCAGGCCAAGGTCGACGCCTTCCGCACCAAGAAGGAGACCATCAAGGCCACCTACACCGCCGCCCAGGCGCAGACCCGGATCGGCGAGGCCTTCTCCGGCATCTCCGAGGAGATGGGCGACGTCGGCCTGGCCATCCAGCGGGCCGAGGACAAGACCGCCCAGCTCCAGGCCCGCGCCGGCGCCATCGACGAGCTCCTCGCCTCCGGCGCCCTGGACGACCAGTCCGGCATGCACAAGGACGACATCCAGGCCGAGCTGGACCGCCTCTCCGGTGGTACGGATGTAGAGCTGGAACTGCAGCGCATGAAGCAGGAGCTGGCCGGCGGTACCTCCGGGCAGCAGGCCATCGAAGGTGGCACGAGCCAGCAGTCCCCGCAGCAGCCGCAGGACACCCCGCGCTTCGACAAGCAGTAGCGGGTCCCACGCCTAGGAGGGCGACATGATCGTACGGATCATGGGGGAGGGGCAGGTGAGGCTGGCCGACAGCCACCTCACCGAGCTGAACAAACTGGACGACGAACTCCTGGCCGAAATGGAGAACGGCGACAGCCCCGGCTTCCGCCGCACCCTCCAGGCCCTGCTCTCCCAAGTCCGCGAACTGGGCGACCCCCTGCCCGACGACTCCCTCGAACCTTCCGAACTCATCCTCCCGTCCCCGGACGCGACCCTGGAGGAGGTCCGGGAGCTGCTGGGCGACGACGGGCTGATCCCGGGGTGAGTTTCCCGAGCGGACTTCTCAACGCCGGTCCAGGCACCCTCAGCCCGTCCGGCGTTTGAGGACGAGGCCCCTTAAGGGCCGATAGGGGGTCAAGGGGGCGAAGCCCCCTGGGGACGGCCACCCAAACCAACGAACACGCACCCGGAAACGTACAGCTGACCCCCGTTCCGCCCCCCGCAGGGCCCCCGTACGGTTGGCAGATGTGAGCACCCTCGAACGCGCCCGCCGCCACATGAAGGCGCACCCCCTGGCGCTGGACGCAACCCTCGCGGCCGGCGTCCTCGCCTGCATGGTGGCCGGTTCGTTCGTCGACCCGCACGGCGAGCACGACGTCAGCTGGAGCCTGCGCACCCCCGCCCCCCTCAGCCTCGTCCTGATCACCGTCGCCGCCGTCGCGCTGGTGTTCCGCCGCCGGGCCCCCCTGACGGTCCTCGCCCTGACCGGCACCTTCTCCGTCGTCGAGTGCGTCACCGGCGACCCCCGCGCCCCCGTCGCGATGGCCGCCGTCATCGCCCTGTACACGGTCGCCTCCACCACCGACCGCCCCACCACCTGGCGGGTCGGCCTGCTCACCATGACCGTGCTGACCGGCGCCGCGATGCTCGCCGGCCCGCTGCCCTGGTACGCCCAGGAGAACCTCGGCATCTTCGCCTGGACCGGCATCGGCGCCACCGCGGGCGACGCCGTCCGCAGCCGCCGCGCCTTCGTCCAGGCCATCCGCGAGCGTGCCGAGAAGGCCGAACGCACCCGTGAGGAGGAGGCCCGCCGCCGGGTCGCCGAGGAACGCCTGCGCATCGCCCGCGACCTGCACGACGTCGTCGCCCACCACATCGCCCTGGTCAACGTCCAGGCGGGCGTGGCCGCGCATGTCATGGACCGGCGGCCCGACCAGGCCAAGGAGGCCCTGGCCCACGTACGCGAGGCCAGTCGCTCTGCACTCAACGAACTCCGCGCCACCGTCGGCCTGCTCCGCCAGTCCGGCGACCCCGAGGCCCCCACCGAACCGGCACCGGGCCTCGACCGGCTCGACGAACTCGTCGGCACCTTCCGCAACGCCGGACTGCACGTCGAGGTGGCCCGCGCCGACCACGGCACCGCCCTGCCCGCGGCCGTCGGCCTGGCCGCCTACCGGGTGATCCAGGAGGCCCTGACCAATGTGCAGAAGCACGCCGGTATCGAGGCGAAGGCCGAGGTCAGCGTCGTCCGCGTAGGACCGAACGTCGAGATCACCGTCCTGGACGACGGCGCCGGCGAGGACGAGGACCCGCACGAGGGCGGCGGCCACGGCCTGCTCGGCATGCGCGAGCGGGTCACCGCCCTGCGCGGCACCCTGACCACCGGTCCCCGCTACGGAGGCGGCTTCCGCGTCCATGCGATCCTGCCGGTCAAAACCCGTTCCCGTGCTGCGGAGGACCCCGCATGACCATCCGTGTCCTGCTCGCCGACGACCAGGCCCTGCTCCGCAGCGCCTTCCGGGTGCTCGTCGACTCCGAGCCCGACATGGAGGTGGTGGGGGAGGCGTCCGACGGCGCGGAGGCGGTGCGGCTGACCAAGGAGGAGCGTGCCGACGTCGTCCTGATGGACATCCGGATGCCCGGCATGGACGGCCTCGCCGCCACCCGCCTGATCAGCGAGGACCCCTCCCTCGCCCATGTCCGGATCGTCATCCTCACCACCTTCGAGGTCGACGACTACGTCGTGCAGTCGCTGCGCGCGGGCGCCTCCGGCTTCCTCGGCAAGGGCTCCGAACCCGAGGAGCTCCTCAGTGCGATCCGGGTCGCGGCCGGCGGCGAGGCGCTGCTGTCGCCGACGGCCACCAAGGGCCTGATCGCCCGCTTCCTCGCGCAGAGCGACGCGGCGGACGACGACCGCGACCCCGCCCGCGCGCAGCGCCTGGACGCGCTGACCGTGCGCGAGCGCGAGGTGCTGGTCCAGGTCGCGGGCGGGCACTCCAACGACGAGATCGCCGAGCGCCTGGAGGTCAGTCCGCTGACCGTGAAGACGCACGTCAACCGGGCCATGGCCAAGCTCCGCGCCCGGGACCGGGCCCAGCTGGTGGTGATCGCGTACGAGTCGGGGCTGGTCCGTCCAAGGGTGGAGTGAACTCCACTCGGCCGTACTGCGCCCGGAGTATGCGCCGGATAAGGAACGGGACCTGGGGGTTACGGAACCCCGTATGCCGATGGCACAGGGTGTAAGGGCCACTTCTGCCGCTCACAGAAGAGAGAACCCTTACTCATGTCCTGGCTGTCCAGATTCAGCCTCGCTCAACGGGCCCTGATAGGCCTGATGTCCATCATCGCGCTCGCCTTCGGGGCGATCGCGATCCCGCAACTGAAGCAGCAACTGCTGCCCACCATCGAACTTCCGGTCGTCTCCGTGATCGCGCCCTTCCAGGGCGCCTCCCCGGACGTCGTCGAGAAGCAGGTCGTCGAGCCCATCGAGGACAATCTGGAGGGCGTCGACGGCATCTCGGGCGTCACATCGACGGCGAGCGAGGGCAACGCCGTGATCATGGCGTCCTTCGACTACGGCAACGACACCCAGCAGCTCGTCTCCGACGTCCAGCAGGCCGTCAACCGGGCCCGCGCCCAGCTGCCGGACGACGTGGACCCGCAGGTGGTGGCCGGTTCGACGGACGACATCCCGACCGTCGTCCTCGCCGTCACCTCCGGCCAGGACCAGCAGGCGCTGGCCGACCGGCTCGACCGGACGGTCGTACCGGCGCTGAAGGACATCGACGGCGTCGGCCAGGTCACCGTCGACGGTGTGCGCGACCTCCAGGTCACCGTCACCCCCGACGACGCCAAGCTGGCGAAGGCGGGCCTGACCACGCAGGACCTGAGCCAGTCGCTCCAGGCGGGCGGCGCGACCGTCCCCGCGGGCTCCTTCGACGAGGGCGGCGCCAACCGCACCGTCCAGGTCGGCGGCGGTCTCACCTCGCTGCGGCAGATCCAGGACCTGATGGTCACCGGTCAGGGGCCCGCGGCCAAGAAGCCGGTGCGTCTGGCCGACCTCGCCACCGTCGAGCAGCAGCCGGCCCCCGCCGACTCCCTCACCCGCACCAACGGCAGGCCGAGCCTCGCCGTCACGGTCACCATGGACCACGACGGCAGCGCGGTCGCCATCTCGGACGCGGTCGAGGACAAGCTGCCCGGCCTGCGCGAGGACCTCGGCTCCGGCGCGACCGTCACCGTCGTCAGCGACCAGGGCCCGGCGGTCGCCAAGGCCATCGACGGCCTGACCACCGAGGGCGCCCTCGGTCTGCTCTTCGCGGTCCTCGTCATCCTGGTGTTCTTGGCGTCGATCCGCTCGACGCTGGTCACGGCGGTGTCGATCCCGCTCTCCGTCGTCCTCGCCCTCATCGTGCTGTGGACGCGCGACCTGTCCCTGAACATGCTGACGCTGGGCGCGCTGACCATCGCCATCGGCCGGGTCGTCGACGACTCGATCGTGGTCCTGGAGAACATCAAGCGGCACCTCGGCTACGGCGAGGAGCGCCAGGAGGCGATCCTCAAGGCGGTCCGCGAGGTGGCCGGCGCGGTGACGTCCTCGACGCTCACCACGGTCGCCGTCTTCCTGCCGATCGGCCTGGTCGGCGGCATGGTGGGCGAGCTGTTCGGCTCCTTCAGCCTGACCGTGACGGCCGCGCTGCTGGCATCCCTGCTGGTCTCACTGACGGTCGTACCGGTGCTGTCGTACTGGTTCCTGCGTCCCCCCAAGGGCACCCCCGAGGACGCCGAGGAGGCCCGCCGCCGGGCCGAGGAGAAGGAGGCGAAGAGCCGTCTCCAGCGCCTCTACGTCCCCGTCCTGCGGTTCGCGACGAGGCGCCGTCTGACCAGCCTGGCGCTCGCGGCCGTGATCCTGGTCGGCACGTTCGGCATGGCGCCGCTGCTGAAGACGAACTTCTTCGACCAGGGCGAGCAGGAAGTCCTCACCGTCAAGCAGGAGTTGCGGCCCGGCGCCAGCCTGGCGACGACCGACACGCAGGCGAAGAGGGTCGAGAAGCTGCTCGGCGACACCAAGGGCGTCAAGGACTACCAGGTCACCATCGGCTCCTCCGGCTTCCTGGCGGCCTTCGGCGGCGGCACCGACACCAACCAGGCGTCGTACCAGGTCATGCTGGACGACTCGGTGCCGTTCGAGGACGTGCGGAACAGCATCGAGGACGGCCTGCACAAGCTGTCCGGCATCGGCACCACCACCGTCGCCGCCGGTGACGGCTTCAGCAGCCAGGACCTCAGCGTCGTCGTGAAGGCGGCCGACGGGGACGTCCTGCGCGAGGCCGCCGAACAGGTCCGCAGGACGGTGGCCGGACTGGACGACGTCACCGACGTCACCAGTGACCTGTCGCAGAGCGTGCCGCGCATCTCGGTCAAGGCCAACTCCAAGGCCGCGGAAGCCGGTTACAACGACCAGACGCTCGGCGCCGCCGTGGCCGAGGCGGTCCGCGGCACCACGGCGGCCAAGGCGATCCTGGACGACACCGAGCGGGACGTCGTCATCAGGTCGGCGAAGCCGGCCGAGACGCTCCAGCAGCTGCGGAACCTGCCCCTCGGCCCGGTGAAGCTGGGTGACATCGCCACCGTGCGGCTGGTCGACGGCCCGGTCTCCATGACCCGGATCGACGGTCAGCGCGCGGCCACTGTCACGGCCAGGCCGACCGGCGACAACACGGGCGCGGTGAGCGCGGACCTGACGTCCAAGCTGAACAGCCTGAAGCTGCCGGCGGGCGCCACGGCCGAGATCGGCGGGGTCTCCGAGGACCAGGACGACGCGTTCAAGAACCTGGGCCTGGCGATGCTCGCGGCGATCGCGATCGTCTTCATGCTGCTGGTCGCGACCTTCCGCTCGCTGGCCCAGCCGCTGATCCTGCTCGTCTCGATCCCGTTCGCGGCGACCGGCGCGATCGGCCTGCTGGTCGTCACCGACACCCCGATGGGCGTCCCCGCGATGATCGGCATGCTGATGCTGATCGGCATCGTGGTGACCAACGCGATCGTGCTGATCGACCTCGTCAACCAGTACCGCAAGCAGGGATACGGCGTCGTGGAGGCCGTGATCGAGGGCGGCCGGCACCGGCTGCGCCCGATCCTGATGACGGCCCTGGCGACGATCTTCGCCCTGCTCCCGATGGCGCTGGGTGTCACCGGCGAGGGCGGCTTCATCGCCCAGCCCCTCGCGGTCGTCGTGATCGGCGGTCTGATCACCTCGACCCTGCTCACCCTGCTCCTGGTCCCGACGCTCTACGCGATGCTGGAGCTCCGCAAGGAGCGCCGGGCGAAGAAGCGCGCGGCCAAGCGGGCCAAGAAGGCTGGGCTGTCCGAGCGGTCGGCCGCGGACTCCTCCTCGGACGAGCCGGAGCCCGCGTCGGTGTGACCGACTCGGCCGGGCCGGAGGCCGGGTACCGACCCCTCGGGGTCCGGTACCCGGCCTCCGGCGCTTCGCCGTTACGTATCCTGTGGCCCGAACGGGGTGACGGGGAGGGGGATTCCGGCGGTGCCACTGCACAAGGACGACCCGAAGTCGGTCGGCGGGTACAAACTGCTCGACCGGCTCGGAGCCGGCGGTATGGGAGCGGTCTACCTCGGCAGATCGCGTTCGGGCCGCGAGGTCGCCGTCAAGGTGGTGCACGCCCAGTACGCGGAGGACCCCGTCTTCCGCACCCGCTTCCGGCAGGAGATCGAGGCCGTCCGCAAGGTCAGCGGCGCCTTCACCGCACCGGTCGTGGACGCCGACCCGGAGGCGGCCCGGCCCTGGATGGCCACCCAGTACGTGTCCGGCCACTCGCTGGCCCGGCGGATCCGTGACCACGGCGCCCTGCGCGAGGGTGAACTGCGGCAGCTGGCCCTGGGGCTGGTGGAGGCTCTGCGGGACATCCACCGGGCCGGTGTGGTGCACCGGGACCTCAAGCCGGCGAACGTCCTGATGGCGGAGGACGGCCCCCGTGTCATCGACTTCGGCATCTCCCGCGCCGCCGAGAACCACAACACCCTCACCGAGACCGGCCAGATGATCGGCACCCCGCCGTTCATGTCCCCGGAGCAGCTCACCGACGCCCGCACGGTCGGCCCGGCCTCCGACGTCTTCTCCCTGGGCGCGCTGCTGGTGTACGCCCTGACCGGGCGCGGCCCCTTCGACGCCGACAGCCCCTATCTGACGGCGTACCGCGTGGTCCACGACGTCCCCGTCCTGGACGGTCTGGCCGAGCCGCTGCGCGGGGTCCTGGCGGGCTGTCTGGCCAAGGAGGCCGCCGACCGCCCCGAACTCGACGACCTGGCACGGCAGTTCGCGACGGCCCTGCCGGAGGCGGACACGGGCGAGTTCCCCACGGTGACCCTGCGCGGCGACGCACCCCTGGTGCCACCCACCCGCCCCGGCACCGTGGCCGACCCCGCGCCGACGCCCCGGCCGGGCCGCCGACGCCGTATCCGCCCCCTGCTGGCGGCGACCGGAACGGTGGGCGCCCTGGTCCTCGGGCTGACCGCCTACCTCCTGATCGGCCCGGGACAGGCCGAGAGCGACGCCGGGGCGAGCCCCGCGCCCTCCCCGGCCTCCCGGTGGGCGGCCCTGCCCGAGGGCTGGAAGCCGTGGCGGACGACGCTGTTCGAGCCCTCTTCCGTCGGCGGGAGGAAGCCGCTGGGGGCGTCGGGCGGTCTGCTGGCGGGCGAGCCCGGGTGCCGGATGCACGAGGAGGCCGTGTACTGCGCGGGCGACGGCATCCTGCCGGTACGCCTGGACGGCCGGAGCGGCAGGACCGTCTGGCGCGCCCAGACCGTCCCGGCCGACACCGACGGCGGGAGGTACTCCGCCCGGCTGATCGGCGTCCAGGACGGAGCGGTGATCGTGTCGCAGTCCGTCGCCACCGACTCCGCCGAGAACGACCCGCTCTACGTGCTCGGCCTCGACACCGAGACCGGCGAGCAGCTGTGGAAGAGCCGCGCGAACCACGAGAACATCGAGGCGGCCCTGTCCGGCGGCCTGCTCATGACCTCCACCGACGGCGTGAGCGTGTCGGCCCGGTCCCCGCGCACCGGCGCCGTGCGCTGGACCGTGAAGCCGCCCCCCGGCTACTACTGCGCCTTCCTGGGCAGCGACACCGGCGTGTACGCCCAGTGCACCCCGGCCGGCGTCCTGACCACGGGCGGCTACCGGCTCCTCGCCCTGGACCCGTCCGACGGCTCGATGCGGAACATCCGCACGCCGGACCAGACCGGCGTCCTCGGGGTCCTGGACGGGCGGGTGGTCATGATGCAGATGGCCTCGGGGGAGGAGGTGTCCGTCGCGGACGCGCCGTACGAACGCGTCCTGCTCATCGACCCGGACACCGGTGCCACCACCTCGGTGAAGCTGGCGAAGAGCTACGAGGGGGACAAGCCGGTGCTGTCGGGCGGCACCCTGTGGTTCGCCTCGCGCAGCGGCCTGGTGACCGCCGTGTCCCCGCTGACCGGCAAGCAGCTGTGGCAGACCCAGACCAGCCTGGAACAACCGGGCGCGCCCACCTACGACACCCGGACCCGCACCCTGTACCTGGCCAGCGTCAGCGGCCGGGTGGCGGCCCTCGACGGACGCGAGGGCGAGTCCCTGTGGGAGACACTGCCGCGCACGAGCGTGTCGTCCTCCGACCCGGTGAACGGCCCCCTCGTCCTGCTCCACCAGGGCGCGCTCGTCGTGGGCACACCCAACGGCACGCTGTTCTCCGTCGACCCCGCCCACCCCGAGGAGAAACCTGCGGAGGAACCCGCCTCGGGGTGAGCGTGCGTCGCACGGGGCCTACGGCAGCGCCAGCATCCGCTCCAGCGCCAGCTTCGCGAACGCCTCGGTCTCCTTGTCGACCTCGATGCGGTTGACGAGCTTGCCCTCGGCCAGCGACTCCAGCGTCCACACCAGGTGGGGGAGGTCGATGCGGTTCATGGTCGAGCAGAAGCAGACCGTCTTGTCGAGGAAGACGATCTCCTTGCCCTCGGGAGCGAAACGGTTCGCCAGACGGCGGACCAGGTTCAGCTCCGTGCCGATCGCCCACTTGGAACCGGCGGGCGCGGCCTCAAGGGCCTTGATGATGTACTCGGTCGAGCCGACGTAGTCCGCCGCTGCGACGACCTCGTGCTTGCACTCCGGGTGGACCAGCACGTTCACCCCGGGTATCCGGGCGCGGACGTCCTCCACCGACTCCAGCGAGAAGCGGCCGTGCACCGAGCAGTGCCCGCGCCACAGGATCATCTTCGCGTCCCGCAGCTGCTCGGCGGTCAGCCCGCCGTTCGGCTTGTGCGGGTTGTAGAGCACGCAGTCGTCCAGGGACAGGCCCATGTCCCGCACCGCGGTGTTGCGGCCGAGGTGCTGGTCGGGCAGGAACAGCACCTTCTCACCCTGCTCGAAGGCCCACTCCAGGGCGCGTTTCGCGTTCGACGAGGTGCAGATGAGACCGCCGTGCTTGCCCGTGAACGCCTTGATGTCCGCGGAGGAGTTCATGTACGAGACGGGCACGACCTGTTCGGCCACCCCGGCCTCGGTCAGCACGTCCCAGCACTCGGCGACCTGCTCGGCCGTGGCCATGTCGGCCATGGAGCAGCCGGCCGCCAGGTCCGGCAGGACCACCTTCTGGTCGTCGGACGTCAGGATGTCCGCGGACTCGGCCATGAAGTGCACACCGCAGAACACGATGTACTCGGCCTCCGGGCGGGCGGCCGCGTCCCGGGCCAGCTTGAAGGAGTCTCCCGTGACGTCGGCGAACTGGATGACCTCGTCGCGCTGGTAGTGGTGGCCGAGCACGAACACCTTGTCGCCGAGCTTCTCCTTGGCGGCGCGGGCCCGCTCGACGAGGTCCGGGTCGGAGGGCGAGGGCAGGTCGCCGGGGCACTCGACGCCCCGCTCGCTCCTCGGGTCGGCCTCACGGCCGAGCAGCAACAGGGCGAGCGGAGTCGGCTGTACGTCGAGCTCCGTGGTCTGGGCGGTGGTCACGGCACGCACCCTTTCTACTTTTCGTCTAACTGACGCTATCTATCATAACCCGGTTCACGTCACTTTGACGATGGTCATTGCGTCGATGTGACGTGAATCCCTGAAGGCCCGTCGAAGGTCCGTCGACGGTCGCTGTTCGCTTCGCCGCGCGTGTGCGAGCATGAAGGAACAGGCGAAAAGACAAGTGCCGCCCGGAATGAATCCGCGGCCCCGGCGGTTGTACCCGTCGGCAAGCAGTCTCCGTACAACCCGGGAGAGATGTAGATGTCCGTATCGGACGAGACCAGCACCGTCACCGACGGCATCATCCTGTCCGACGCCGCCGCGGCGAAGGTCAAGGCCCTGCTCGACCAGGAAGGCCGTGACGACCTGGCCCTGCGTGTCGCCGTTCAGCCCGGTGGCTGCTCCGGCCTGCGCTACCAGCTCTTCTTCGACGAGCGTTCCCTCGACGGCGATGTCGTCAAGGACTTCGGCGGTGTCAAGGTCGTCACCGACCGGATGAGCGCCCCGTACCTGGGCGGCGCGTCCATCGACTTCGTCGACACCATCGAGAAGCAGGGCTTCACGATCGACAACCCGAACGCGACGGGTTCCTGCGCCTGCGGCGACTCCTTCAGCTGACCCCCGCGGTCGTCCGAGCGACGAGAAGGCGGCGGCCCCCTCCGACGGGGCCGCCGCCTTCGCGCATGTCCCGGTCCGTGATCAGCGCGCCCCGGACGTCTCGGGGAGCCGTGCCCCCTTCTTCTCCAGCGGGATCTCCTTGCCGTCGGAACCCACGACCTTCCGGTCGCCCAGCGGCTCCTCCAGCTGCACCGTCCGGTGGTACTCCTTGGCGATCATGATGCAGACCTTGTCCCGCCACGGGGTCTCGGTCACCGTCACGGTCACCTCGTCCCCGCTCTCGCGCGCCGTGACCTTGTAGTCGCCGCACACCCCGCCGGTGTAGGCGACGGTCAGGCCGGTGCCGTCGGCCGTGTAGCCGTCGACCCGGACGTCCCTCGTGGCCGGCGCCGCGGTCGGCTCGTCACCCGGGTCGCCCGGCTGCGTGCTCGGCTGCCCCGAGGGCTCGTCGGAGGGTGCCGGGGAGGCCAGGTACTTCGGATCGATCGCCGGATGCGTGACCGTGAAGGCGTCCTGCGCCCCCGCCGCCCGCACCTCGAACAGCCATGACGGGACCAGCGCCTGCCGCCCGTCCACCACCTGCGACGACAGCCCGAACACGGCCTTCTCGACCGTGAGCGTCTCCCGCGGCGCGGTCGCCCCGGCCCCGGAGGACTCGCACGGCGCTTCCAGCCGGTCCTTCAGCGGTACGGGGCTCGCGCAGCCGCCGATCCCCATGTACCGGCCGGGCACCCGCGCCGAGTTCAGCGCCGCCAGCGTCTTCTCCGCGTCCAGCACGGGATACGTGTCGCTCTTCACCGGCGACTTCAGCAGACCGCTGCCGCTCACCACGTCGCCCTGCGCGTCGACGGTCACGCCGGTCGCCCAGCCGTAGGTGGGCATTCCGCCCACGAGCGGATCGGCGTTCACCAGCCGTTGGGCGCCCACGGTCCGGCTCGCGTCCGACTTCGCGTCGTCCTGACCCACCGCCTTGAGCACCGGCGCGGCCGCCTTCTTCGCGACCGTCTCGCTCACCGGGTTCCCGGACGGGTCCGCGGGGGTCTTGGGGCAGACGGTGGTGCTCGTGCAGGAGTCGGAGCCCGGCGCGTAGCGCTGGAACGTCCAGCTGCCCGGCGCCTGCTTGTTCACCCGCAGCAGCGGTCCCGAGCCGTCCCTCTCCCCGACCGTCCAGGACTGCCCCTGGGCCACCGGTTTCCCGGTCACCCCGAGCGCCGCGGCCAGCCCGGCCACCTCGCCCGCGGTGACCTGTCCGCCCGTCCGGTACACCGGCGCCGAACCGGGACCGTCCGGCAGCGTCCCGTCGGCGCGGTACGTGGCGCCGTTCGGATCGGGCTCACCGGGTGCGACGCCGTTCGTACCGCTGCTTTCGGAGTAGCCCTCGATGGCCAGCGGCGGGGGAGTGCCGTCACCGGAGGCCCCCGACGTCCGCCCGTCCGGGCCTCCGGAGCCGTCGGAGGCGGTCGTCGCGAAGTACGCCCCACCACCGCCGACGAGCAGCACGGCGGCCGCGACGGCGACGGCGACGAGAGCGGGCCGCCGCCGCGGCGGCTCGGCGACGCCGGCCGAGTCGTCGCCGGTGGCGGTCACATCGGCGCCGGACTCCTCCGGAGCGGGAGGAGCCCCGGCTTCGGGCCCGGTCCGGTCCGCTTCGGTCTCAGGGGCGTCAGGGATCTCAGGGGCTTCAGAGGCCTCAGGGGCCTCGGCGGGCTCATCGGCCTCGGCAGACTGACCGGCTTCAGGAGTCTCGCTGGCCTCAGGAGTCTCACTGGTCTCGGTGGCGGTGACCGGTCCGGGAGTCTCCGCCGACTCCTCGTCACCGGCCGCCGCCCCACCCTCTTCCCCGACCTCGTCCCGGGCCGCCTCCGCGGTCTCTTCCGCGGTCTCCTCCGGCGTCTCCGTCTCCCCTGCCTTCTGCGCCGCCTTCTCCGCAGCAGGCCCGACGGCCCCGTCGGTGTCCCGCGGCGTACCGGCGTTCTCGGCGGCGCCGTCCTCCGGGGCAACGTCGTCGTTGTCGGGTCGCTCGGTGTTCACCGCATCGCTCCTTCGGCTGTGCGTCTGTCCCATGACCCTGACCCGACCCTGTCAAAGAGGCGGGCCGGTGGGTCGTATCGCGCATCCCCTTTACGGGGGACGGCGATGGGACGCAGCGGGGGAGCGCGCGGTTCCCTGCGGAGCGCCGGAAAGGCGCCGCCTCAGTCCCCGTACTCCGACATGGCCTCCAGCAGCCGGGCCGACCCCGGCGGTACGGTCACACCGTGGATGAGGGACGGGGAGACCGGAAGGGGCACGATCCGCTTGGGGACGGCCCAGTGGGGAGCCATCCGGGCGCAGTCGCCGCGCAGCGACGCCAGATCGCCGTCGAGGTCGGCCGGAGCGGGAGAGCGGAGTTCAAGGTTCGTCATAGCGGCACCGTAGGCACGGTCGAGCCCGCGAAGAAAGATCTACTATCGGGTAGTTTTCCCCACTTCAGCGCCTCGCAGAGCCCCGCGCCGACCCGATAGCGTGAAGCGTCCACCCGTCTCCCTACAGGAGAGTCAACGCCGTGCGCATCGCAGTCACCGGCTCCATCGCCACCGACCACCTCATGACCTTCCCCGGCCGCTTCGCCGACCAGTTCGTCGCGGACCAACTGCACACGGTCTCGTTGTCCTTCCTCGTGGACAACCTCGACGTGCGCCGGGGCGGCGTCGGCGCGAACATCGCCTTCGGCATGGGCCAGCTGGGCACCCGGCCGATCCTGGTCGGTGCCGCGGGCTTCGACTTCGACGAGTACCGGGCCTGGCTCGACCGGCACGGCGTCGACACCGCCTCGGTGCGCATCTCCGAGACGCTGCACACCGCCCGCTTCGTCTGCACCACCGACGCCGACCACAACCAGATCGGCTCCTTCTACACCGGTGCGATGAGCGAGGCCCGTCAGATCGAGCTGAAGACCGTCGCCGACCGTGTCGGCGGCCTCGACCTGGTCTCCATCGGCGCCGACGACCCGGAGGCGATGCTCCGCCACACCGAGGAGTGCCGCTCCCGCTCCATCCCCTTCGCCGCCGACTTCTCCCAGCAGATCGCCCGCATGGAGGGCGAGGAGATCCGGATCCTGCTGGACGGGGCGACGTACCTCTTCTCCAACGAGTACGAGAAGGGCCTCATCGAGTCCAAGACCGGCTGGTCCGACGCGGAGATCCTCTCCAAGGTCGGCCACCGCGTCACCACCCTCGGCGCGCAGGGCGTACGCATCGAGCGGGTGGGCGAGAAGGCGATCGAGGTCGGCTGCCCGGAGGAGGAGCGCAAGGCCGACCCCACGGGCGTCGGCGACGCCTTCCGCGCCGGGTTCATGTCCGGGCTCGCCTGGGGTGTCTCCCTGGAGCGCGCGGCCCAGGTCGGCTGCATGCTGGCGACCCTCGTCATCGAGACGGTCGGCACGCAGGAGTACCAGCTGCGCCGGGCGCACTTCATGGACCGCTTCACCAAGGCGTACGGGCATGAGGCGGCGGCGGAGGTCCAGGGGCACCTGGTCTGACGTCCGGCCGGGATCATCCGAGCCGGCGGACCAGATAGGCCGTTCCTCGTTCCGCCGGCTCCTCGCCCACGTACTCCTGTTCGCGCATCTGGCACCACGCCGGGATGTCGAGCCGTGCCGCCTCGTCGTCGGACAGGACCCGCACGGTGCCGCCCACCGGCACACTCCCGATCACCTTGGCCAGCTCGATGACGGGGACCGGGCACCGCTTGCCGAGGGCGTCCACGACGAGTTCGTCGCCCCCGACGTCCCGGACGACGGCCGAGGGCACCGGCGCCCCCAGCTTCTCGCGCACCCCGCGCACCGCCCCCGGCAGGACGGCGAGGAACCTCTCCACGTCCTCCTCCGCCGTCCCCGCCGGCAGCGAAACCCGCACGTTTCCCTCACTCAGCACCCCCATCGCCTTGAGCACATGGCTCGGCGTCAGCGTGCTGCTCGTACAGGACGATCCGGACGAAACCGAGAAACCCTCCCGGTCGAGCTCGTGCAGCAGGGTCTCTCCGTCGACATAGAGACAGGAGAAGGTGACGATCCCCGGCAGCCGCCGCTCCGGATCGCCCACCACCTCCACATCCGGCACCAGCTCCGGCACCCGCGCCCGGATCCGTTCCGTCAGCTCCCGCAGCCGTACCGCCTCCCGCTCCGCCTCCGCCCGTACCGCCCGCAGGGAGGCCGCGGCCGCGACGACGGCCGGCAGGTTCCCGAAGCCGGGAGCCCGTCCCGACTCCCGCTCGTCGGCGGGCCCTTGGACCGAGAACCGCACCCCCTTGCGCACGACGAGCAGCCCCACACCCGCCGGACCGCCCCACTTGTGCGCGCTCGCCGTCAGCAACGACCAGTCGCCCGCCACGGGCCCCCACCCGAGCGACTGCGCCGCGTCCACCAAAAGCGGCACCCCGGCGGCCCGGCAGGCCTCGGCCACCTCCGCCACCGGCTGCTCGGTCCCCACCTCGTGATTGGCCGACTGAAGACACGCCACGGCGGTGTCCGGGCGGAGCGCGTCCACGTACGACTGCGGGCTCACCGCTCCCGTACGGTCCACGGCCACCCGGGTGACCAAACCGTCCTCCTTCTCGTGCACCTCGGCCGAATGGAGCACGGAAGAATGCTCGACAGACGACACGATCAGGTGACGCCCCACCCGCCGCCGCCCCGCCAACGCCCCCGCGATCCCGGCATGCACGGCCTGAGTCCCGGACGCCGTGAACACCAGTTCATCAGGACGACACCCCACTGCCTCAGCAGCAGCCTCCCGAGCAGCATCCAACAACATCCGAGCCCGCCGCCCTTCCCGGTACAGCCGAGAGGGATCGGCCCACCCTTCGTCGAGGGAGGCCAACAGCGCCTGACGAGCGACGGGATGGAGTGGAGAAGCGGAGGCGGCGTCAAGATAGGACACACGGCAACGCTAACCCCCTCAGGGGCGCGGGGCTGTATCGATTAGCGGCTCCGCCGCGGGGTGCGACCAGTCACAAACAACGCGCAGCCGCCAATTCAGCGAACCACCCCACTCACTAGGCACCCCCCGCTGAACCCTCGGAGAGCGTCGGCTAGGGTTTGGTCCGCATAAACATCCAAACCCCTGCCCGACGCAGGGCGGCGACCGACCACCGAGTTAGGCAGGCCGCAGCCAATCCGCGCGGGCGAGACTCTCGGGAAGGCGCTACGTGAGTCCCAACGGCTCCGACCGCTCGCCGCGGCGCCCGATGCGGCGGAAGCTGCTGCAGGCACTGACCGCGGGCCTGGTCCTGGCGACCGCAACCGGTTGCACATACAAGGACTTCCCCCGCCTTGGTATGCCCACCCCCACCACGGAAGAGGCTCCGCGGATCCTCTCCCTGTGGCAGGGCTCCTGGGCTGCCGCGCTCGCCGTCGGCGTGCTGGTGTGGGGCTTGATCCTGTGGAGTGCGATCTTCCACCGGCGCAGCCGCACCAAGGTCGAGGTCCCTCCGCAGACCCGGTACAACATGCCCATCGAGGCGCTGTACACGGTGGTCCCGCTCATCATCGTCTCGGTCCTGTTCTACTTCACGGCCCGTGACGAGTCGAAGCTCCTCAGCCTCAAGAAGGAGCCCGACGTCACCGTGAACGTCGTCGGCTTCCAGTGGAGCTGGGGCTTCAACTACATCACGCCCGTCGACGGTTCCACCGGTGACGCGAAGACCGACAAGAACCTGGCCGCGATCCCGGACCGGTTCAAGGAGGACTTCCCGGCGAACTCCGGCGGTGTCTACGACGTCGGCACGCCCGGCACGCGGAACCCGCAGACCGGCAACCCGGGCCCGACCCTCTGGCTTCCCAAGGGCAAGACGGTCCGCTTCGTCCTCACCTCGCGTGACGTCATCCACTCCTTCTGGGTGGTGCCGTTCCTGATGAAGCAGGACGTCATCCCGGGTCACACCAACGCCTTCGAGGTCACTCCCAACCGGGAGGGCACCTTCCTGGGCAAGTGCGCCGAGCTCTGCGGCGTCGACCACTCCCGGATGCTGTTCAACGTGAAGGTCGTCTCCCCCGAGCGCTACGAGCAGCACCTCAAGGACCTCGCCAAGAAGGGGCAGACCGGTTACATTCCCGCCGGCATCGCGCAGACGAGCCACGAGAAGAACCGGGAGACGAACAACCTGTGAGCATCCTCAACGAACCCCAGGGTGCCGCGGCGGCGGAGCCCCACTACGCGGACGAGCTGCCGGTCAGGCGCAAGCAGCCCGGCAACGTCGTGGTCAAGTGGCTCACCACCACTGACCACAAGACGATCGGCACGCTGTATCTGGTCACGTCGTTCGCGTTCTTCTGCATCGGTGGCGTGATGGCGCTCTTCATGCGCGCCGAGCTGGCCCGTCCCGGCCTGCAGATGATGTCGAACGAGCAGTTCAACCAGGCGTTCACGATGCACGGCACGATCATGCTGCTGATGTTCGCGACGCCGCTGTTCGCCGGCTTCGCGAACTGGATCATGCCGCTCCAGATCGGCGCGCCGGACGTGGCCTTCCCCCGGCTGAACATGTTCGCCTACTGGCTGTACCTGTTCGGCTCGCTCATCGCGGTGGGTGGCTTCCTCACCCCGCAGGGCGCGGCCGACTTCGGCTGGTTCGCCTACAGCCCGCTGTCGGACGCGGTCCGCTCGCCGGGCATCGGCGCCGACATGTGGATCATGGGTCTGGCCTTCTCCGGCTTCGGCACCATCCTCGGCTCGGTCAACTTCATCACCACGATCATCTGCATGCGCGCTCCGGGCATGACGATGTTCCGCATGCCGATCTTCGTGTGGAACGTGCTGCTGACCGGTGTCCTGGTCCTGCTCGCCTTCCCGGTCCTCGCGGCCGCGCTGTTCGCCCTGGAGGCGGACCGCAAGTTCGGCGCCCATGTCTTCGACTCCGCCAACGGCGGGGCCTTGCTGTGGCAACACCTCTTCTGGTTCTTCGGCCATCCAGAGGTGTACATCATCGCTCTGCCATTCTTCGGAATCATTTCCGAAGTGATCCCGGTGTTCTCGCGCAAGCCGATGTTCGGCTACATGGGTCTGGTCGCGGCGACCATTTCCATCGCGGGTCTGTCCGTGACGGTGTGGGCGCACCACATGTACGTCACCGGCGGTGTCCTCCTGCCGTTCTTCTCCTTCATGACGTTCCTCATCGCCGTACCAACGGGCGTGAAGTTCTTCAACTGGATCGGAACGATGTGGAAGGGGTCCCTGAGTTTCGAGACCCCGATGCTCTGGGCCACCGGCTTCCTGATCACCTTCACCTTCGGTGGTCTGACCGGTGTCATCCTGGCCTCGCCGCCGATGGACTTCCACGTCTCGGACTCCTACTTCGTGGTGGCGCACTTCCACTACGTCGTCTTCGGCACCGTCGTCTTCGCGATGTTCTCCGGCTTCCACTTCTGGTGGCCGAAGTGGACCGGCAAGATGCTCGACGAGCGCCTCGGCAAGATCACCTTCTGGACGCTGTTCATCGGCTTCCACGGCACCTTCCTGGTCCAGCACTGGCTGGGTGCCGAGGGCATGCCCCGCCGGTACGCGGACTACCTCGCGGCCGACGGCTTCACCGCCCTGAACACGATCTCGACGATCAGCTCGTTCCTGCTCGGCCTGTCGATCCTGCCGTTCTTCTACAACGTGTGGAAGACGGCCAAGTACGGCAAGCCGGTCGGCGTCGACGACCCGTGGGGCTACGGCCGCTCGCTCGAATGGGCGACGTCCTGCCCGCCCCCGCGGCACAACTTCCTCACCCTGCCGCGGATCCGCAGCGAATCCCCGGCGTTCGACCTGCACCACCCGGAGATCGCCGCTCTCGACCAGCTCGAGAACGCCGGTCACGGTGAGAAGGCTCTGGCCGGCAACGGCGGCAAGGAGGCCGGCAAGTGAAGGTCCAAGGCTGGATGTTCATGTGGCTGAGCGTCTTCGTGCTCGCCATGGCCGTCGTCTACGGCATTTGGTCGAAGGAGCCGGCCGGTACCACGGCCCTCTTCCTGGCCTTCGGCCTGTGCATCATGATCGGCTTCTACCTGGGCTTCACGGCCAAGCGGGTCGACGTCGGCGCACAGGACAACAAGGAGGCGGACGTCGCGGACGACGCCGGCGAGGTCGGGTTCTTCAGCCCGCACAGCTGGCAGCCGCTCTCCCTCGCGGTCGGTGGCGCCCTCGCCTTCCTGTCGATCGCGATCGGCTGGTGGCTGATGTACTTCTCGGCGCCGCTGGTCCTGGTCGGCCTCTGGGGCTGGGTCTTCGAGTACTACCGCGGTGAGAACCGCACCCAGTAGCACGAGCCGAGCTCGACAGGAGCCCGGACACTCCGTCAGGAGCGTCCGGGCTCCTGCGTTTGCCGCAACCTCCGTCCCTCGTACGAGTCACCCGGCGCGCCGTGGTTGACCGGCCTCCCTAGCGTGAGGTCATGAGCCACGCACCCCGCACCCGAACCGTCGTCGGCTGCACGCTGCTGGTGATCGCCCTCGGCGCGGGCGTCACCGCATGCGGCTCCGACGGCCACCCGCTGTCCGCCGAGCCGTACGACGCGGCGGACCAGATCGCCTTCAGCGGCCCCGTCGGCGACGGCGGGAAGGCCGACCCCGGCAAGCCCCTGGAGGTCACCGCCGAGGACGACGACGGGCGCATCACGGACGTCACGGCCAGGGACGCCACGGGACGCCATGTGGCGGGCGAACTCTCCGCCGACGGCACCCGCTGGCACAGCACCTCCCCGCTCGCCGCCGACGCCCACTACACGGTCCGTGTGAGCACCGAGGACGAGGACGGGGCGCCCGGCCGCCGGGTCGTCACCTTCGACACCGGCAAGCCCCGCACCAAGAAGCGCCTGGACGTCACCTTCGGCCCCAAGGCGGGCAAGTACGGCGTCGGCCAGCCGATCACCGCCGAGCTGAGCACGCCGGTCCAGGACAGGGCCCAGCGGGCCGTCGTCGAGCGCGCCCTCAAGGTGGAGTCCACGCCTTCCGTGCAGGGCGCCTGGCACTGGGTGGACGACAAGGAACTCCACTACCGCCCCAAGGAGTACTGGCCCACCGACGCCACCATCCAGGTCCGCAGCAACCTGGAGGGCATCAAGGTCAGCGACCGGCTGTGGGGCGGCCGGGCCAAGCCGCTCAGGCTGACCACGGGGGACCGTGTCATCGCGGTGACGGACGCCTCGTCGCACTCGATGACCGTCTACCGCAACGGCAAGGCGATCAACACGATCCCCGTCACCACCGGCAAGGCCGGCTTCGAGACCCGCAACGGCGTCAAGGTCGTCCTGGGCAAGGAGTACTTCGTACGTATGCGCGGTACCAGCATCGGCATCGCCGAGGGTTCCTCGGAGTCGTACGACCTACCGGTCTACTACGCCACCCGGGTCACCTGGAGCGGCGAGTACGTCCACGCCGCCCCCTGGTCCGTCGGCTCCCAGGGCTACGCCAACGTCAGCCACGGCTGCACCGGCATGAGCACCGCCAACGCCGAGTGGTTCTTCGACACCGTCCGCGAGGGCGACCTCGTCAAGGTCGTCAACTCCTACGGCGACACGATGGAAGCCTTCGGCAACGGCTTCGGCGACTGGAACCTCGCCTGGAAGAAGTGGCGCGGAGGCAGCGCCCTGGTGACGGGAGACCCGGAGGGCCCGGGCCCCGAGGAGGCGGCGCGTTTGAGGCCGACGACTGTGTGAGCCCCTAGGGGCGCGGGGAACTGCGCGATCAGCCGCGACGGACCCGCAGCCGCCCACGAACCACCCGGTCCCGAGCTCTTAGGCGCTCAAAGCCTTCCGATCCCGCAACAAAGACGCCAGCGCCGCCGCGAACTCCACCGGATCCACCGGAAGCGTCACGGCCGCCTCGGCCCGGCTCCAGGTGGCCAGCCAGGCGTCCTGGGGCCGCCCGATGAGCAGCAGCACCGGCGGGCAGTTGAACACCTCGTCCTTGATCTGACGGCACATCCCCATGCCGCCCATCGGCACGGCCTCGCCGTCCAGGACACAGACGTCCACGCCGCCCTTGTCCAGCTCGCTCAGCACGGCCGCCGGAGTCGCGCACTCCAGGAACTCGACGACCGGGACATCCGGCGCGGGCCGCCTCCCCGCCGCCAGCCGCACTTGCTCGCGGGTGTTGGAGTCGTCGCTGTAGACCAGCACCGTGGCGGTCGGCTGCATTGTTCCTCCGTGACGTCAGCGTCGTAAGGACAGGCCCGTTGGGCGGATGCTACTCCCTTGAACACCACGTCAACACCGGTCCGGAGCAGGGAGACACTCCGAACGGCACCCCCCGGAGTGAGGGCGGGATAAGCGACCGACATAATGTCGGTCGTGGCGACAGCAACGACAGAGACAACCGGGCACGCGCACCCATCGGTCAACCGGCCGAACCTCACCAGCGTCGGAACCATCATTTGGCTGAGTTCCGAGCTGATGTTCTTCGCGGCCCTCTTCGCGATGTACTTCACCCTGCGATCGGTGACGGGTCCTGATCACTGGAAGGAAATGGCGCATGCCCTGAACCTTCCGTTCTCGGCGACCAACACCACGATCCTGGTGCTCTCCTCCCTCACCTGCCAGCTCGGCGTGTTCGCCGCCGAGCGCGGTGACGTGAAGAAGCTCCGGATGTGGTTCATCGTCACGTTCGTCATGGGCGCGGTGTTCATCGGCGGTCAGGTCTACGAGTACACCGAGCTGGTCAAGAAGGACGGGCTCTCGCTCTCCTCCGACCCGTACGGCTCGGTCTTCTACCTGACGACCGGCTTCCACGGCCTGCACGTGACGGGCGGCCTCATCGCCTTCCTGTTCGTCCTCGGCCGCACCTACGCGGCGAAGAGGTTCACCCACGAACAGGCGACCGCGGCCATCGTCGTGTCCTACTACTGGCACTTCGTCGATGTCGTGTGGATCGGCCTCTTCGCCACGATCTACCTGATCAAGTAGCCGGGGCCCGCTCCCGCACTCCCAAGCATCGACGCAGAAGATCCTGACACCGGGGTAATCCGTGAAAAAGCTCTCCGCACGACGACGCCACCCGGCGGCGGCGCTCGTCGTCCTACTCCTCGCGCTGGTCTTCAGCGGGGGGCTGTACGCCCTGTTCGCGCCAGCGGACCAGGCGAAGGCCGACGAAACAGCCCAGTCCCTCGCCATCGAAGAGGGCAAGAAGCTCTACGCCGTAGGCTGCGCCAGCTGCCACGGCACCGGCGGTCAGGGCACCTCCGACGGTCCTAGCCTGGTGGGCGTGGGCGCCGCGGCCGTCGACTTCCAGGTCGCGACGGGCCGTATGCCGGCCCAGCAGCCGGGCGCGCAGGTCCCGAAGAAGAAGAACATCTACTCGCAGGCCGAGATCGACCAGCTGGCCGCGTTCATCGCGTCCCTGGGTGCCGGTCCGTCCGTCCCGACCGAGGCGGAGTACGGCCCCGAGGGCGCCGACATCGCCAAGGGCGGCGAGCTGTTCCGCACCAACTGCGCGCAGTGCCACAACTTCACCGGCAAGGGTGGCGCGCTGACGCACGGCAAGTTCGCGCCGAGCCTCGAGGGCGTCGACCCGAAGCACATCTACGAGGCCATGCAGACCGGCCCGCAGAACATGCCGTCGTTCCCCGACGCCACGCTGTCGGAGCAGAACAAGAAGGACATCATCGCGTACCTGCACGCGGTCAACGGCGACGAGACCGTCAGCAACGGTGGTCTTGAGCTGGGCGGGCTCGGCCCGGTCAGTGAGGGCCTCTTCGCCTGGATCTTCGGCCTCGGTGCGCTGATCGCGGTCGCCGTCTGGGTCGCCGCTCGGACCGCAAAGGCCAAGAAGTCATGAGTAGCCAAGACATTCCAGAAGAGAACCTGCCTGCTGAGCAGTCCGCAGGACACAACGAGTACGCGCACGGCGCGGTAGGCGTCGCGGACGAGAAGCACCCCTTCGCCGACCCCGGCCTGCCGCCCCACGAGCACCGGATCCAGGACATCGACGAGCGGGCCGCCAAGCGGTCCGAGCGCACGGTCGCCCTGCTGTTCACGGTGTCGATGCTGGCCACGGTCGCCTTCATCGTCTCGTACGTCGCGATCCCGCACGACAAGCCGATCTACGTCTTCCCGATCGGGCACATCAACGCGCTGAACTTCGCGCTGGGCCTGACCCTCGGTACGGCGCTGTTCACGATCGGCGCGGGCGCGGTCCACTGGGCCCGCACCCTGATGTCGGACGTGGAGGTCGCCGACGAGCGGCACCCGATCGAGGCGGCCCCCGAGGTCAAGGCCAAGGTCATGGCCGACTTCCGGGACGGTGCCAAGGAGTCGGCGCTCGGCCGTCGCAAGCTGATCCGCAACACGATGTTCGGCGCGCTGGCCCTGTTCCCGCTCTCCGGTGTCATGCTGCTGCGCGACCTCGGCCCGCTGCCCGGCACCAAGCTCCGCCACACCATGTGGCGCAAGGGGCTGATGCTGGTCAACATGAACACCAACGAGCCGCTGCGTCCCTCCGACGTCGCGGTCGGCTCGCTGACCTTCGCCAAGCCCGAGGGCCTGGAGGAGCACGACCACGAGTTCCAGACCGAGATCGCCAAGGCCGCCCTGATGATCGTCCGGATCCAGCCGGACAACATCAAGGACAAGCGCGAGCTGGAGTGGTCGCACGAAGGCATCGTCGCGTACTCGAAGATCTGCACCCACGTCGGTTGCCCGATCTCCCTGTACGAGCAGCAGACGCACCACGTGCTCTGCCCCTGCCACCAGTCCACCTTCGACCTCTCCGACGGTGCCCGAGTGATCTTCGGCCCCGCCGGTCACGCCCTGCCGCAGCTGCGCATCGGTGTGAACGACGAGGGCTACCTCGAGGCGCTCGGCGACTTCGAAGAGCCCGTCGGTCCTGCATTCTGGGAGCGCGGATGAGCACTACAGAGTCCTCCACCGAGTCCCGCGCACGCGGGAAGGCACCGGCCGGCGAACGCGTCGCCGACTGGGCGGACGGCCGGCTGGGGATCTACTCCCTGGCCAAGGCCAACATGCGCAAGATCTTCCCCGACCACTGGTCGTTCATGCTGGGTGAGGTCTGCCTCTACAGCTTCATCATCATCATCCTCACGGGTGTGTACCTGACGCTGTTCTTCCACCCGTCGATGAACGAGGTGGAGTACCACGGCAGCTACGTCCCGCTGCAGGGACAGCTGATGAGCGAGGCGTTCAACTCGACCATGCACATCTCCTTCGATGTGCGCGGTGGTCTGCTGATCCGGCAGATCCACCACTGGGCGGCGCTGATCTTCCTCGCCGGTATGTTCGTGCACATGATGCGGGTGTTCTTCACGGGCGCGTTCCGCAAGCCGCGTGAGGTCAACTGGCTGTTCGGCTTCCTGCTGTTCGTCCTGGGCATGTTCACCGGCTTCACCGGCTACTCGCTCCCGGACGACCTGCTCTCCGGCACCGGTGTCCGCTTCATGGAGGGTGCGATCCTGTCCGTGCCGATCGTCGGCACGTACCTGTCGTTCTTCCTCTTCGGCGGTGAGTTCCCGGGCGGCGACTTCGTGGCCCGCTTCTACTCGATCCACATCCTGCTGCTGCCGGGCATCATGCTCGGTCTGGTGGTCGGCCACCTGATCCTGGTCTTCTACCACAAGCACACGCAGTTCGCGGGCCCCGGCAAGTCCAACAACAACGTCGTCGGCATGCCGCTGCTGCCGGTCTACATGGCCAAGGCCGGAGGCTTCTTCTTCCTGGTCTTCGGTGTCATCGCGGCCATCTCGGCGATCGCCACGATCAACCCGATCTGGTCCATGGGCCCCTACCGCCCGGACCAGGTGTCCACCGGCGCCCAGCCCGACTGGTACATGGGCTTCTCCGAGGGCCTGATCCGAGTGATGCCGGGCTGGGAGATCGACTTCTGGGGTCACACGCTCGTGCTGGGCGTGTTCATCCCGCTGATCATCTTCCCGCTGGTCCTGGTCGCGATCGCGGTCTACCCGTTCATCGAGTCCTGGGTCACCGGCGACAAGCGCGAGCACCACATCCTGGACCGCCCGCGCAACGCCCCGACGCGCACGGCCTTCGGTGTCGCGTGGATCACCTGGTACATGGTGCTGCTGATCGGTGGTGGAAACGACCTCTGGGCCACCCACTTCCACCTGTCGATCAACGCCATCACCTGGTTCGTGCGGATCGCGTTCTTCGTGGCGCCGGTCATCGCGTTCGTCGTCACCAAGCGGATCTGCCTCGGCCTCCAGCGCCGCGACCGGGAGAAGGTGCTGCACGGTCGCGAGACCGGCATCATCAAGCGCCTGCCGCACGGTGAGTTCATCGAGGTGCACGAGCCGCTCAGCCAGGACGCGCTGCACACGCTCACCGCGCACGAGCAGTACAAGCCGGCCGAGATCGGCCCGACGGTCGACGAGAACGGCGTCGAGCGCAAGGTGAAGGGCTCCGAGAAGCTGCGCGCCAAGCTCAGCGAGGCGTACTTCGGCGAGGAGTCCCAGATTCCCAAGCCGACCGTCGAGGAGTACAAGGAGATCACGAGCGGCCACGGCCACCACTGATCGCTGCGGCGTCGCCACGCCACACCAAAGGGCCCCGTCCGGTCTTCGGACGGGGCCCTTTGCCGTGCCTTCCGGCTGGATAGGGTGGGGCCACACTCTTTTACGAGGGATCTCCTCTCGTACGACACCCAGGAGCGGCCTTATGAGCGCTGTGACCCCCGCTGGAGGCGACACCGCGGCGGGCCGTTCCTGGCCCGAGGTGCTGAACTCCCTGCTGTCCGGCCATGACCAGGACGCCGACGCCACGTTCTGGGCGCTGGACCGGATCATGCGCGGCGAGGCGACCGACGCGCAGATCGCCGGGTTCGTGGTGGCGCTGCGGGCCAAGGGGGAGACCGTCGAGGAGATCACCGGTCTGGTCCGGGCGATGTACGAGCACGCCAACGTGATCGAGGTGTCGGGTCCGACCGTCGACATCGTCGGCACCGGCGGCGACGGCGCCAAGACGGTGAACATCTCCACGATGTCCTCGATCGTCATCGCCGGCACCGGGGCGAAGGTCGTCAAGCACGGCAACCGGGCCGCGTCCTCCGCGTCCGGCGCCTCGGACGTCCTGGAGAAGCTCGGCGTCAACCTGGAGCTGACCCCGCAGCGGGTGGCCGAGGTGGCCGAGGAGGCCGGGATCACCTTCTGCTTCGCGATCAAGTTCCATCCGGCGCTGCGTCATGTGGGCGCCGCCCGCGGCCAGTTGGGCATCCGCACCGTCTTCAACGTCCTCGGTCCGCTGACCAACCCCGCCAGGGTGCGGGCCCAGGCGGTCGGGGTCGCCGACCCGCGCATGGCGCCGATCGTCGCGGGCGTCTTCGCCGAGCGCGGCAACTCCTCGCTGGTCTTCCGCGGCGACGACGGCCTCGACGAGCTGACGACCACGGCCACCTCGCGGGTCTGGATCGTCCGGGACGGCAAGGTCACCGAGGAGACCTTCGACCCGCGGGACGTCGGCATCGAGCTGGTGCCGGTGGAGGCCCTGCGCGGCGCCGATCCGTCCTACAACGCCGACGTCGCCCGACGCCTGCTGAACGGTGAGACGGGCCCCGTGCGGGACGCCGTACTCCTCAATTCGGCGGCCGCGCTGGTGGCGCTGGAACCCGGCGGGGGGACGCTGGCCGACCAACTGCGGGCCGGGATGGCGAAGGCCGCGGAGTCGATCGACTCCGGGGCGGCCAAGCTGGCGCTGGACCGCTGGGTGGCGGCCAGCAACGCGTGACCCGCACGTCGTCGTGATGTCCCGCGATCCGGACACGGGTTGCGGGACCGCGATCATCTCGCGTAGGTTTTCGAACCAGGTCATGAGTGACAGTCATGAGGCCCCGGCCGACTGTCCGGCAACCCTCCGTCCGTGGCGGGGTGCCCCGGGTGAAGACCAGGCCGTAGGCAGCGAGGTCTACGGCAAGCGCGGATCCCTCTCGCTCTTCTGACAGAGCACGGCCCAGGGATCCTGGTCTCCGAGGGAGTCTTCCGTGAGCAAGCGAATGCGATAGGGCGCCGAGCCCCACCTCCGCACACCCCTGGCACCTTTCTCTTTTTCACGGGAGTTCCCCCATGTCTGTCGCCACTGCTGTCTCCAGCGCTGTCTCCGACCACGCCATTTGTGCCCCGCTGCCCGTTCTGGGCAGGGATGTCACCGTCCCGCTCGTCACGGGCGGCGAGGTGACTTACGCCGCCCTCGACTACGCGGCCAGCGCGCCGGCGCTCCAGCGTGTCTGGGACGACGTGGCGGCGTACGCGCCCTACTACGGCAGCGTGCACCGGGGGGCCGGTTACCTCTCGCAGCTGTCCACCGAGCTCTTCGAGAACGCCCGCAGGACGGTCGCCGAGTTCCTCGACTGCCGTACGGACGACCAGCTGGTCTTCACCCGGTCGACCACCGACTCGCTGAACCTGCTGGCCGCCGCGCTGCCCGCCGACTGCCAGGTCTTCGTCTTCGAGACCGAGCACCACGCCTCGCTGCTGCCCTGGCGGGACGCCCACGTCACCTACCTGGACGCCCCGCGCACCCCGGACCAGGCCGTCGAGACCCTGGAGCGGGCCCTCGCCGCCCGCGACCCCCGTGGCCCGGCCCTCGTCTGCGTCACCGGTGCCTCGAACGTCACCGGCGAGCTGTGGCCGGTGCGCGAGCTGGCCGCCGCCGCGCACGCGCACGGAGCCCGGATCGTCCTGGACGCCGCCCAGCTGGCCCCGCACCACCCGGTCTCGGTCCAGGAGCTCGACGTCGACTGGGTCGCCTTCTCCGGGCACAAGCTGTACGCGCCCTTCGGCTCCGGCGTCCTGGCCGGCCGCGCCGACTGGCTGCGGGCCGCCGACCCCTACCTCGCGGGCGGCGGCGCCAGCCGCAAGGTCACGCGGCGCGCCGACGGGGGAGTGGACGTGGAGTGGCACGACAGCGCCGCCCGCCACGAGGCCGGGTCCCCGAACGTCATCGGCGCCTACTCCATCGCCTCCGCCTGCAAGGCGCTCACCGAGGCCGGCTTCGACACGCTCGTCGCCCGCGAGCGGTACCTGATCAACAAGGTCCGCGAGGGCCTGGCGGGGGTCCCCGAGGTGCGGATCCTCTCCCTGTTCGGCGACGACGCCCCGCGCGTCGGCGTGCTCTCCTTCGTCGTCGACGGCTGGAACAGCTCCCACTTCGCCGCCGCGCTCTCCGCCGAGTACGGCATCGGCGTGCGCGACGGCCTCTTCTGCGCCCACCCGCTGGTGCGCACCCTGCTCGGCAGCGACCCGCAGTCCCAGGGCGAGTGCGGAGCCCCGGAGGCCGCGCCCGGCGAGAAGTCCCTGAACGCGATCCGGGTGAGCTTCGGCGCGGGCACGCCGGACGAGCACGTGGAGCGGTTCGTGACCGCCGTGACGGAGCTGGTGCGGGACGGCGCCCGCTGGAACTACCGCACCGAGGACGGGCGTTGCGTGCCCGACACCTCCGCGTGAACCGGTAGCCGGGCGCCCAGCAGGATCATCCTCAGGGCGCGCTCGGAGGCGTCCGTGAGGAGTTCGGAGGCCCGGACGAGGGCCTCCGCCAGAGCCATCGGCGCCGGCAGGATGCCGCTGTACGCGTCCACGCCGGGCACACTGTGCGCCCCCTCGCCGAGCGTGCCCGCCAGCGCGAGCACCGGACGCCCGTGCAGCTTGGCCCGCCGGGCCACCTCGGCCGGGACCTTCCCGCGGGGTGTCTGGTGGTCCAGGGCGCCCTCGGCGGTGACCACCAGGTCGGCGCGGGCCAGCCGGGCGTCCAGGTCGAGATGGTCCAGGAGGACGTCGAAGCGGGGCAGGAGCCGGGCACCGACGGCGGCCAGACCGGCGCCCAGCCCTCCCGAGGCGCCGGTGCCGTCGCCGTACCGCAGGTCGGCGTGGGTGACGGCGAGGTCGCGGGTGAGGACGTCCGCCCAGTGCTCCAGGCCCGCCGACAACTCCTCCACCTGGGCGGGGGTCGCGCCCTTCTGGGGGCCGAAGACACGGGCCACCCCGCGTGCCCCGCACAGCACGTTGAACGGGTTGCAGGCGACCAGCAGCTCCACCTCCCGCAGCCGCGGGTCCAGGCCGCGCGCGTCGACGCGGCTCAGCCGCCTCAACTCCCCGCCCCCGCGCGGAAGTTCGAAGCCGTCCGCGTCCAGCAGTCGCATCCCGAGGGCCTGCAGCGCGCCCGCGCCCCCGTCGGAGGTCCCCGAGTCCCCGCAGCCGACCAGGATCCGCCGGGCACCGGTGTCCAGCGCGGCACGGATCAGCTCGCCGACGCCGTATGTCGTGGTGGCGCCGGGGTCGCGCAGCGAGCGGGGGACCAGGGAGAGGCCGGCCACCGCCGCCATCTCCACGACCGCCGTGTCCCCGGAGCCCAGCAGCGCGAAGTGCGTGCCGATCCGTTCCCCGACCGGACCCGTGGCGGCCAGCGCGACGAGCCGGCCCCCGGTCGCGGCCGCCAGCGCGGCGGCCGTCCCCTCACCCCCGTCCACCAGCGGAATGAGATCGAGCTGGGCTTCCGGCAGCACCCGCCGCACCCCGTCCCCGATGGCATCGGCGGCGGCCTGCGCGGACAACGACTCCTTGAACCCACTGGGGGCGACGACGACTCGGCTGAGCATGTGGATCTCCTAGGGGGTCAGCGGGACGCCGAGCAGTGGCCATACCGCGGTGGCGAAGAAGAGGACGAGCAGGGCGGTCAGAGGCGCCAGGACGGCGGAGAGGCGGAGCAGGTCGCGGGGCGTGTAGGTGGGCGTACCGGGGAGGTCGGAGAAGAGCGTGACCGGCTTGGCGGAGGCGGGCAGCGTGTGGCAGAAGCCCGCGGCGGCCGTGGAGGCGAGCGCGGCCGCGACCGGGTTGACGCCGGCACCCACCGCGGCCGCGACGACCAGCGGGACCAGTACGGAGGAGCGGGCCGAGCGGGACTGGAGTATCAGATGCGCGGCCGTGCTGACCGCGATCACGACCGCGAGGAAGACCAGCGGGGTGACACCCGCCGGCAGCCCGGACACCAGCCACTTCGCCGCGCCCGAGTCGGCGAGCGCGACCCCCATCGCCATGGTCGCGGCCATGAACAGCAGCAGCGACCACGGCACGGTCTTCAGCGCGTCCTTCAGCCCTACGGTGCCCAGCGCGGGCGAGGCCGCCACGACCGCGCCGATCAGCGCGACGACCGCGGGCGGCACCCGGTGCAGGGGCTCGCTGCACCACAGGACGACGACCGTGCCCAGGAGCAGCGCGCAGCGTGTCTCGGCCTGCGTCCAGGGGCCGGTGACCGGGGTGTCCGTGTGCCGCTGGATCTCCTCGGCGGTGATGTGCACGGCACCCTCGCGGTCCGCGCGCCGCGTGGTGGTCAGCAGGACGGTCTCGGCGGCCAGGTGGGAGGAGGCCACGGCCAGCGGCAGCCCCAGCAGCAGCCACTCGGTGAAGCCGATCCGCTCACCGGTCGCCTCCCACAGCACCGACACGGTGATCAGATGCGCGCCCGCTCCGATCAGGGTCGCCACCGCCGACAGCAGGATCACGGTCGGGAACAGCAGCGCCAGCATCACGACCAGTCGTCTCCGGTCGGCGAGCGCCTTGGCGAGGGCCAGGAACACCGGCAGCGCGAGAGCGGCCCGGCCGGAGGTGGCGGGCACCGCGAACGCCGTGACGACCAGTGCGGCCGTCGTCAGGTGCACCAGCTGCCGTACCGTGCGCGCCCCGCCCACCAGGAACGCCGCCGCCCGTCCCGCGAGCCCGGTCCGGGTCACCGCGGCCGCCAGCACGAAGGCGCAGATCAGCAGCCACACGGTGGAGTCGCCGAGGGTGCCGAACAGGGTGTCGCTGCTGATCACCCCGGTCACCGTGAGGGCGAGTCCGGCGCCCAGCGCGATGTACGTGTCGTCGATCGGCGTGGCGATCCACGCGCAGGTGGCCAGGGCGAACACGGCGAGGGTGAACCGGGCGTCGGAGCCCAGACCGGGGAAATTGGCGGGGACCGCGAGCAGCGCGCACAGGGACAGTGCCACGCACAGGGCCGCCGTCAGTCGGAGGTTCAGGATCACGTCACCTACGGTTCAGCCCGTCGGTGAGTCCTCAATGAGCCGCAGATGAAGGAAACTTCACGCGGGCATCCGGTACCCCATCCCGCGGACCGTCTCCAGCCGCTCGGCGCCCAGCTTCTTGCGCAGGGCGCGCACGTACACGTCCACGATGTTCGAGCCCGGGTCGAAGTCGTAGCCCCACACGTGGGACAGGATCTGCTCGCGGGAGAGCACCTGGCCGGGGTGGCGCAGGAACAGCTCCAGCAGCACGAACTCCCGGGCCGTCAGATCGACCGTCCGCTCCCCGGAGCGGGCCCGGCGGGTGCGCAGGTCCAGGCTGAGCGAGCCGGAGCGCAGCATGGTCACCTCCGGCGCGCGGGCCGCCGTACGCAGACGCAGGCGTACCCGGGCGAGCAGTTCCTCGAAGCGGAACGGCTTGGTCATCCAGTCGTCGGCGCCGCCCTCCAGGCCGGCCACCGTGTCGCGGACGGAGTCGCGGGCGGTCAGCACGATCACCGGGACCGTCACCCGGGCCTCGCGCAGCTGCCGCAGCACGGTGAAGCCGTCCCGGCCGGGCAGCCCGATGTCCAGGACGACCAGGTCGAAGCCGCCGGTCAGGGCGTACTCGTGGCCCGCCTCGCCGTCGCCGACGACGGTGGTGGTGAAGCCGTTGGCACGCAGGCCCTTCTCCACGAAGGAGGCGATGCGTTCCTCGTCCTCGACGATGAGAATGCGGTTCACGGGGTCGCCTTTCGGCCGAGCGCTGTCATGGGGTCGCGTCCTCCACGGTGAGGACGAAGGTGGCGCCGCCGCCCTCGGTGTCGTGCACCCGGACCCGGCCGCCGTGCCCCTCCGCGATCGCCTTCACGATGGACAGCCCGAGGCCCGCCCCCGAGCCTCGGGCGCCCCGGCGGGAGGTGCCGCGCCGGAACCGCTCGAAGATCACCTCGGCGTCCTCGGGGCGGACCCCGGTGCCGGAGTCGGCGACGTACAGCTCGATCCGCGCGCCCTCGGCGCGGGAGCCGATGCGCACGGTCTGGCCGTCGGTCGTGTGCTGCACGGCGTTCTGCGCCAGCTGCACCATCGCCTGGGTGATCCGCTGGGGGTCCACCTCGGCCTCCCGGTCGGCGACCTCGGCGAGCTGCCACTGGCGGTCCCCGAGGGTGCGGACCTTGACGTAGACGTCGGCGGTGAGTTCGGCGAGCTGGACCGGTTCGGGGCGCACGAAGTCCGGGCGCTCGGCCTTGGCGAGGAGCAGCAGGTCCTCGACGATGCGGCTCATCCGGTCCAGTTCGTCGGTGACCAGACGGACCGTCTCCTCGCGTTCGGCGGGATCGTCGCCCATCAGCTCCAGATGGCCGCGCACGATCGTGATCGGGGTGCGCAGCTCGTGCCCGGCGTCGTCGACGAACTGGCGCTGGGCGGCGAAGGCCCGCTCCAGCCGGTCGAGCATCGCGTTGAAGGTCTCCGCGAGCGCGGCGATGTCGTCGTGGCCGTGGACCGCGATCCGCCGGGTGAGGTCGTGCTCGGTGAGCTCCGCGGCGGCGAGCCGGACCAGCCGTACCGGCCTGAGGATGCGGCCGGCGACCGCCCAGGCGATACCGGTGGTCAGCAGCAGGGCGACCCCGGAGATGGCGAGCAGGATGCGGAAGACGACCTCCACCCGCTCCAGCTCCCGCGCGGGGTGCACGGCGACGACGAACGCGGCCTCCGGGGCGCCGCCCGGCCGGGTGATGACCACCTTGGCCCAGCGGACGTCACCGGACGACCGTTTCAGCACGCCCGAGGAGCCGGGGGCGTCGTAGATACGGCGGCGGGCGTCGGCGTCCTCGTACAGCGGACGGGCGGCGGGGTCCTCGCGCGGCTGGTAGATCCGCCGGGGATCGCCTGCCGCGGTGCCCACCAGGCCGATCAGCTCCTCGTCCGGGTCGGCGTACTGGCGGACCAGGAAGGCCGACAGCAGCTTGCCCGGATCGGTGAAGGGGCGACCGGTGTCCGGGTCGGCGCCCTCCTTCTGGAAGTTGGCGAACTCGCCGGTCTCCTGGGTGAGCAGGCGGTTGATCCGCTCGTCGGTCTCGCGCAGCAGGATCGAGCGGGTGGTGGTGGCCACCGAGGCGAGCGCGACCGCCATGACGAAGAGCAGCCAGAGCAGGATGCGGACCCGGGCGGAGAGCCGCCGCCGGGATCCCTCAGCGGTCGTCGCCGGGTCCGTCGTCGTCGGTCGCGTCGTCCGGTCCGGTCGGGCCGCGGTCGTCGTCATCGTCATCACTCGCGGTGCTGTCGGTCACCGGAGGCCGCGAGACGACCTCGTCGCTCGGCGTCGGCCCGGGCGGGGTGGGGGTCGGGGTCGGCGAGCCGGTGTCCAGCTCGACCTTCGGAGGGACCTTCGGGGCCTCGGGACTGTCGGTGAGGGCGAAACTGGTCGCGGCGATCCCCAGCGGGATCACCACGACGGCGGCGAGGGCCGCCAGCCGGCGGGAGAAGACCATGGGCCTCATGCTGCGCCCGGCGGCCGGGCGCCAGGATGAGCCCGAGATGAAGAACTCTTCATCTCCGCCGGGGCACCCTCCGCCGGGGCGGGACCGTCAGCTGTCCAGCCCGATCGCGAAGGCCGCCTCCAGGTCGTGCTGCGAGTACGTACGGAACGCCACGTGCGTGTCCGTCGCCTCCACCCCGGGGATCTTGCTGATGCTGCCCGGGATGACCTCCGCCAGGTCCTCGTGCTGCTTGACCCGGACCATGGCGATCAGGTCGTAGGTCCCGGTGACGGAGAAGACCTCGCTGACGCTTTCCAGCGCGGCGATCCGCTCCGCGATCTCGGGGATCCGGTCCACGCTGGTCTTGATGAGGACGATCGCGGTGATCACGGCTGTTTCTCTCCCTCGGAGGCCGGAGCTGGGGCGGACCTCACTCTAGTGGTAGGCCCGAACACCACCCAGGCCAAGCCGAGGCCCAGGCCGAGGCCGATGAGGTGGGCCAGGTAGGCGACGCCGGGGCCCTGACCGGCCTGGCCGGCGGCCAGCCATTGGAGGGCCGCCCAGAAGGGGAGGACCACCCAGGCGGGGAAGCGCAGGGGGAGGAAGAAGAGGAAGGGCAGGAGACTGGTGACGCGGGCCGTGGGGAACAGGTACAGGAACGCTCCGAGGATCGCGGAGATCGCCCCGGACGCGCCGACCAGGGACTGCCCGGAGCCGGCGTTGGCGGCCGCGTAGCCCAGCAGGGCCAGGTAGCCGCAGCCGAGGTGGAAGAGGGTGAACCGGACGTGTCCCATCCGCTCCTCGGTCATCACCCCGAACACATAGAGGAAGAGCATGTTGCCCAGCAGATGCACCCAGCTGCCGTGGACGAACAGGGCCGTGGCCGGGGTGAGCACGGCCCGCGCCGAGCCCTCGAACAGTTCCGCGGGCACCACGCCCCAACGGTGGAAATAGGCCCGCTGCGCGGCGAGCAGCGCGTCCCCGGTGCCGTACGCCGGATTGAGCCCCGCCGCCGGACCGGTCACGAAGACCAGCGAGCACAGGGCGATCAGGCCGTACGTCATCGGCGCCGGCGACCTGCGCACCCTCCGGCCCGCCCGGCCGACCGTCCCGATCCAGTTGCCGATCATGGACACAGAGCATGACGTAAGGGGACCGAACGGAACAGACTGCCTCGCCGCCGGTCGGGCCGCGCGGACGCCCGAGCGGCGAGTCCCCGCCAGGCCGTAGGGTTACGGCCACACGTATCGGGGGAGCCCGGTGCGTCACGGACACTAGAAGGACTAAAGGAAAGAGCACGGTCACGATGACGGTTCCCCTGCCGACCGCCTCCACGCGGTGGCGCTGCACCCTCTGCGGCAACCTCACGCGCTTCGACGTGACCCGCTCGTCGAAGGTCGTCGAGTACGTCCACCTCGACCTGGCCGGTGAGCCGAAGGTCGAGGAGCGCGAGGTGGTCAGTGAGACCATCGAGTCGGTGCGCTGCCGCTGGTGCAACGCCGTGGACCAGGTGGAACTCGTGGACAGGCCGGGCGCCGGCTCCTGACAGGGAGCGGCCCCGTACAGGCATTGGGGAGTAAGGGATGGTGGAGACCACGGGCGGGGGGCCGGGCGACGGCGCCGCCGAGGTGCTCGACCGCCCGCTGCCCGACGGAGTGCGCCGCAGGGTCGTCCAGATCGTCTCGGACGGCTTCGGTGGCCTGACCGTCGCCGAACTGCCCGCCCAGCTGAGGCAGTACGCCCGGTTCGCCCCGAACCGCCGCGCCAAGTTCGCCGGCAACGCCATGGCGGCCGCCCTGGAGACCGATCCGCTGTTCAGGCAGCGCATCGGGGAGAAGTTCAGAGAGGCGCAGCCGGAGCTCTCCGGCGCCCTCGACTCCGGCTCGCCGCCCCCGGCCGCGGACCCGCTCGACGTGGCGGCCGCGGCCTACGTACTGCGGCCCACCGACTGGGTGAAACTCGTGACCGCGGCCGGCGAGGAGGCCCAGCGGGCCGACGCCGAGCGGGCCGACGAGGAGAGCCGGGCCGAGCTGGAGCGGCTGCGCGAGGAACTCGACCGGGCCCGTGAGCACACCCGCACCGAGACCGAGCGGCTGCGCACCGAGCTGGACGCGGCCAAGAAGGAAGCGGATTCGCTGCACCGCAAGCTGCGTGCCGCCTACAGCGACGTCAAGCGCGGCGAGGCGGCCCTGCGCAAGGTGCACGCCGAGATGGAGGCCGTGCGCACCGACAGTCACGCCCAGGTCTCCGCGGCCGAGAGCGAGTCCCGGCGGCTGAAGTCCCGCCTCGGGGAGGCGGAGGCGGCCCTGGAGGCCACCCGCCGGGCCGCGCGCGAGGGCCGCAGCGTCGAGGACATGCGGGTACGGCTGCTTCTGGACACGCTGCTCGACGCCACCCAGGGACTGCGGCGGGAACTGGCCCTGCCGCCCGTCTCGGTACGGCCGGCGGAGACCGTGGACGCCGTCGAACCCGGCCGCATGACCCCGAAGGACATCGCCGCGCGGGCCCTGTCCGAGAACGACCCCGCCATCCTCGACCAGCTCCTCGCGCTCCCGCAGGCCCATCTGGTCGTCGACGGCTACAACGTCACCAAGACCGGCTATCCCCAGATGCCGCTGGAGAAGCAGCGGCTGAGGCTGCTCGGCCAGCTCTCGCAGCTCGCCGCCCAGACCGGCGCCGAGGTCACCTGTGTCTTCGACGGGGCCGAGCTGGCCGCGCCGGTACTGCTGGCGCCGCCGCGCGGGGTCAGGGTGCTGTTCTCCAAGCCGGGCGTCACCGCCGACGAGTTGATCCGTCAGCTGGTGCGCGCCGAGCCGCCGGGCCGTCCGGTCATCGTCGCGTCCACCGACCGTGAGGTGGCCGACGGGATCGCCAAGGCGGGTGCGCGGCCGGTGGCTTCTGCGGTGCTTCTGAAGCGGCTGTCCTAAACGTCAAAGGGCAGGTTTATTGCCCGAATTGGCGGGATCGTCACGCAACGTAGTGTCAAGTGGGTGTCACTCCAGGTGAGTTATGTGCAAAGAATGCACGGCGTGACGAGATTTTGCTCCTGAGGATTTGAACTGATCACGGGAAGGTCACTAGGGTCTGGGCTCGAACCTCCGAGCGGGTGATCACTCAAAAGAAGGAGTTCACCTCCGTGGCGTCCCACCGTCGACCCAAGCAGCCGAGCCGCACGCGCGTGACCGTGCTCACCACCGCAGCTGCTGCCGCTGTGGCTTTCAGCGCCAATGCCGCCAACGCGGCGCCGAGCGAGAAGCCGAGCAAGGACGAGGTCAAGTCCAAGGTCGACAAGCTCTACGAGCAGGCGGAGCAGGCCACCGAGAAGTTCAACGGGGCCAAGGAGAAGCAGGAGAAGCTCCAGAAGGAGATCTCCACCATCCAGGACAACGTCGCCCGGGGTCAGGAGGAGCTCAACGAGCTCCGTGACTCCATAGGCCTGGCGGCCGCCGCCCAGTACCGCACCGGCGCCATGGACTCCTCCCTCCAGCTCTTCCTGTCGTCGAACCCGGACGACTACCTGGACAAGGCGTCCACCGCCGACCAGCTCAGCTCGCAGCAGGTCGAGGCGCTGAAGAAGATCCAGGAGAAGCAGCGCGAACTCGCGCAGGAGCGTTCCGAGGCCTCCGAGAAGCTCAAGGACCTGGCCTCCACCCGCACCGAACTGGGCAAGAAGAAGAAGGAAGTCCAGAGCAAGCTCGCCGAGGCGCAGAAGCTCCTCAACAGCCTGACGGCCGCCGAGAAGGCCGCCCTCGCCGCCGCGGACCAGCGCGCCAGCCGCGACTCCGCCGAGCGCGTCGACCTCGGCGACGCCCCCGTCGGCTCCGGCCGCGCCATGGCCGCCTTCCAGGCCGCCCAGTCCCAGATCGGCAAGCCGTACGTCTACGGCGCCACCGGCACCGCGTCCTACGACTGCTCGGGCCTGACCTCCTGGGCCTACGCCCAGGCCGGCGTCTCCATCCCGCGCACCTCGCAGGCCCAGGCCAACGCCGGCACCCGGATCTACTCCGAGAGCCAGCTCAAGGTCGGCGACCTCGTCATCTTCTACGGCGACCTGCACCACGTCGGCTTCTACGCGGGCAACGGCCAGGTGCTGCACGCCCCGCGCTCCGGCACGGTCGTGCGCTACGAGTCGATCAACAACATGCCGTTCCAGTTCGGCGTCCGGATCTGATCCGCTGCGGCGTCCGGACCTGATCCGGCCCTGATCCGCTGCGGCGCCGGGATCTGATCAGCTTCAAGATCAGGACACGACACCGCCCGTTCGGGCGAATCCCCGCGACGTGAAGTGACCCCACGCCCCGCCCACGACCTGCGTCGTAGGCGGGGCGTCACGGTGTGTGGCCGCGGAGGTCGTTGGTGGGTGCCCGGTGACGGGGCTACTGTCTGCCGCGTTTCCTCATCCGCCAGCGGAAAGGAGTGCGGCTTCCCGTGGGGTTCCATCGCCGCCTTGCATCGCCGTCCGGGTTCAACCGGGGTGCCGGTGCCGCCCTGTGTGTGCTGTCCGCCGCTGCCGCGGCCCTCGGCGCCGTACCGGCGAACGCCGCACCGCACGACGACACCCGCGCCGAGGTGGACCGCCTCTACGAGGAGGCCGAGAAGGCGACCGAGGCCTTCAACAAGGCCGACGAGAACGCCGACACGCTCCGCGAGGAGGTCGACGAGGCCCAGGACCGGATCGCCCGCCAGCAGGACCGCATCAACACCATGCGGGACGCGCTCGGTTCGCTGGCGGGCGCCCAGTACCGCGCCGGCGGCCTCGACCCCTCGCTCGCGCTGCTGTTCTCCGACGACCCGGACGACTACCTGGACAAGGCCGCCGTCCTGGACCGGATCACCGTCCACCAGGCCGGGGAGCTCAAGGACCTCCAGACGGCCATGCGCGAGATCGCCCAGGACCGCGCGGAGGCGTCCGGCAAGCTCGGTGAGCTGGAGAAGAGCCGCAAGGCCGTCGCCTCCCACAAGCGGACGATCGAGAAGAAGCTCGCCAGGGCACGGCAGCTGCTCAACGCCCTGCCGTCCGACGAGCGCGCCGCCTACGACCGGGCCTCCCGCTCCGGCCGTGCCGACATGCCCGACCTCGGGAACGCGGCCCCGCCCTCGGCCCGCGCCGCGGCCGCCGTCGCTGCCGCCCGCTCCGCGCTCGGCAAGCCCTACGTCTGGGGCGCCAACGGCCCCTCCGGCTTCGACTGTTCGGGCCTGATGCAGTGGTCGTACGCACAGGCCGGGGTCTCCCTGCCGCGCACCTCGCAGGCGCAGCGCTACGCGGGCCGACAGGTCCCGCTCTCCCAGGCCCAGCCCGGCGATCTGGTCACCTACCGCTCCGACGCCAGCCATGTCGCGATGTACATGGGCAACGGCCAGGTGATCCACGCGCCCTACCCCGGAGCGCCGGTGCGCTACGACCCGGTGAACATGATCCCGGGCGCGACCGCCACCCGGGTCTGACCGCCCGCCCGGCGCCCACCGTACGATCGGCACGTGGCTGGTCGAGGGCGGGCGTCGGGACGCGGAATCGTGGCGCTGTGTCTGGTGCTGCTGGCGGCCCTGGTGGGCTGCGGCGGCCGGCCCGCCGCCGACGGCACGAAGGCCGAGGTGCAGCGGCTGCTGGACCGGCGGGCCACCGCGGTCCTCGACCAGGACCCGGCGGCGTTCACCAGGACCGGCGCGCTGAGCTGGTTCCAGAACCTCTCCGCGGTCCCGCTGGCCGGCTGGACCTACCGGGTCACCGCCGTGCGCCGCACCGGGAACACCGCCACCGCCGACGTCGAACTCGGCTACCGCGTCCAGAACTACGACAGCGCCCCCGTCACCGTCGCCCGCACCGTGGACCTCTCCGTGGACGTGGAGGGCCAGTGGTACGTGGACGCCGAGCGGCCCGCCGAGAAGGCGCCCCAACAGCTGTGGGACCAGGGCGAGGTGGTCGTCGTCCGGGGCGAGCACAGCCTCGTCATGGGCGTCGGACAGACCGGCGAGACCCTGCACTCCTACGCGGACCTCGCCGACCGTGCCGTTCCAGCGGTGTCGGACGCCTGGGGCACCGACTGGTCCCGGCACGTCGTGGTCCTCGTACCGAAGTCCCTGGCGGGGATGGCCGCGCTGCTCGGCTCGCCCGCCTCCTCCTACCGCGGGATCGCCGCCGTCACCACCGGCGAGACGGGCGCCCCGGCACGGGCACCGTCCGACCGGATCATCGTCAATCCCGACGCCTACGGTGTTCTCGGCGCCGTCGGCAAGCAGGTCGTCCTCACCCACGAGACCACCCACGTCGCCACCCGCACCGCCACCACCGCCGCGACCCCGCTGTGGCTGTCCGAGGGGTACGCCGACTGGATCGGCTACCGCGGCAGCGGCCGCACGCCCACCCAGGCCGCGCCGGAACTGCAGCAGGCGATCGGCGCGGGCCGGGCACCGACGACCCTGCCCACCGACCGGGACTTCGGTTTCGGCGGCGACGCCGACGAGCTCGCCCGCGCCTACGAGAGCGGCTGGCTGGCCTGCCGCATGATCGCCGACCACTGGGGCGAGGCACGGCTCCGCGAGTTCTACGCGGCCGTCGGAGCCCACGACAAGCGCGCCGGAGCGGTCGAGAACGCGATGAAGAGCGTCCTCGGCACGACACTCGGGGAGTTCACCACCGAGTGGCGGAACTACCTGCTCGATCAGCTGGGCTGATCGAGCACCTCGGTGGTCTTGGCAGGGGTGGTCCGGTCCGGGGCCGGGGCGGCCGCAGGCTTCGGTACCGTCGCCCGCCACAGGACGCGGGCCGCGGTGATCGTGGCGAGGACGAGGAGGCCGTTGCGGATTACCAGGAGGGTGATGCCGAGGGGGGTGCTGCCGACGACGTCGGCGAAGTAGAGGGGGAACTCCAGGACCGTCACGAAGCTCGCCAGCAGCACCAGGAGCACGGGTACGGTCATGCGGCTTGCCCGGAAGCACGCGCAGACCGCTGCCAGGCCGATCAGCCACACCAGGTACTGCGGGCTGATCACCCGGCTGGTCGTGGTGAACATCAGCACCGCCACGAACGCCGCGTCGGCCATGGTGTGCGCCTCGAAGCGGGTCGCCAGCACCCGCCACAGCAGCAGCCAGCCGAAGGTCATACCGGTCAGGGCCAGCGCGGCCGAGCTCACGATGTTCACCCAGGGCCCGAGGAACTCCACCGAGCCGTAGTTCAGCAGCACCTGGCCGTCCCAGCCGTGGTGCCGGGCGACGTGGAAGACGAGCGAGCCCAGCGACTCCACCTCGGTGCCCCGGTCGCGCTGGAAGGTCAGGAAGGCGAAGGCGCCCGGCATGGCGAGGGAGAACAGCGCGGCCAGCGCGGCGACGGTGGCCACCGCCGAGACCCAGCCGGCCCGGGCGCGGACCCCCAGCAGCACCAGCGCCGGCCACACCTTCAGCATCGCCCCGAAGCCCGCCAGCGCCCCCATCAGCCGGGGGTGCCGCGAGCCCACCAGCAGCGCGGCGACCGCGACTCCGGTGACCATCACGTCGTAGCGGGAGTAGACGGTCGGGCCGAGCAGGGGTACGCCGACCACCCACACCCAGGCCCCGTGCGGCCGCTTCCCGGGGCGTAGACCGGCGTACACCAGCAGGGCGAGGACGACCAGGTCGGCGAGGCAGGCGAGGACGAAGAACGCCGAGGTGTAATCCAGGCCGGGGAGCAGGGCGGGGGAGAGGATCGCGAGGGCGGCGGCGGGCGGGTACTGCCAGGTCACGTCGTCCAGCGGGAAGGTGCCGGTGCGCAGGACCTCGAACCAGCCCTGGTAGGTGACGGAGACGTCACTGGTGACGTCGGGGCCCGGGAAGATGTACACCTTGTACACGAACAGCAGCAGCACCAGCCTGGTCACGCACCAGGTGAGCAGCAGCCACGGCAGTGACCGCCTCGCTCCCGACGTCTCCACGTGATCCCCTGCCTGTTCGAATTCCCGCTCCGAGGGGAACATGATGGCGTCCCCTGCTGTGAGCGTGCCATACGGCCGCGCCCGGCTGTGAGCAGGTCGTTCGGTAGGGTCGGCGGCGATGCACAGGACGGCGACACAGAAGACGGCGACGCGTAAGACGGCGATGCACAAGACTCTCGTGGTGACGAACGACTTCCCGCCCCGCCCGGGCGGCATCCAGGCGTTCCTGCACAACATGGCGCTGCGGCTCGACCCGGAGCGGCTCGTCGTCTACGCCTCCACCTGGAAGCGGGGCCGGGAGGGCGCCGAGGCGAGTGCCGCCTTCGACGCCGAGCAGCCCTTCACCGTCGTGCGGGACGCCACGACGATGCTGCTGCCGACGCCCGGTGCCACCCGGACGGCCGTCCGGCTGCTGCGCGAGCACGGGTGCACCTCGGTGTGGTTCGGGGCGGCGGCCCCGCTCGGGCTGATGGCGCCGGCGCTTCGGAAGGCGGGCGCCGAGCGGCTGGTGGCCACCACCCACGGGCACGAGGCCGGGTGGGCGCAGCTGCCCGCCGCGCGGCAACTGCTGCGCCGGATCGGGGAGTCCACCGACACCATCACCTACCTGGGCGAGTACACGCGCTCGCGGATCGCGACCGCGCTGACGCCCGACGCGGCCTCGCGGATGGCGCAACTGCCGCCCGGGGTCGACGAGAAGACCTTCCATCCCGGCTCGGGCGGTGACGTGGTCCGGGCGCGGCTCGGGCTGACCGACCGGCCCGTCGTCGTGTGCGTCTCGCGGCTGGTGCCGCGCAAGGGGCAGGACACGCTGATCCTCGCCATGCCCCGGATCCTGGCCGCCGAGCCGGACGCCGTGCTGCTGATCGTGGGCGGTGGACCGTACGAGAAGGAACTGCGCAAGCTGGCGCGGGAGACCCGGGTCACCGACTCCGTCCGCTTCACCGGCACGCTGCCCTGGTCCGAGCTGCCCGCGCACTACGGCGCCGGGGACGTGTTCGCGATGCCGTGCCGGACCCGGCGCGGCGGGCTCGACGTCGAGGGGCTCGGGATCGTCTACCTGGAGGCCTCCGCGACCGGGCTGCCCGTCGTCGCCGGTGACTCCGGCGGCGCCCCGGACGCGGTCCTCGACGGCGAGACCGGCTGGGTGGTGCGCGGCGGCTCGGTGGAGGAGACCGCCGAGCGGATCACCGTGCTCCTCGGCGACGCGGAACTGCGGCGGCGGATGGGGGAGCGGGGACGGGAGTGGGTCGAGGAGAAGTGGCGCTGGGACTTGTTGGCGGAAAAGTTGAAGGCGTTGCTATAGCCGGAGGCGGATAGTCCGCGGATGCTGCGCGCATGACAGCAAAACTGACGCAGCATCAAGTAACACAGCATCAGCTGACGCAGAATCAGCTGGCGCGGCATCGGCTGACGAGACGTCAAATCCTCGGTATGGTCGCCCTCCAGACGGCCGCCGCCACCGGTCTCACCCGCATCGGTCTGAAGTCGGCACAGGCGGTCGAACCGGCCGCCGTCGACAACGCCCCCGCCATCGTGGTCGGTTCGGGCTACGGCGGTGCCGTCGCCGCCCTCCGCCTCGGCCAGGCCGGCATCCGCACGATCGTGCTGGAGATGGGCCGCCTGTGGAACACCCCCGGCCCCGACGGCAAGGTCTTCTGCTCCACCGCCGCCCCGGACCGGCGCTCGATGTGGTTCCGCACCCGCACCGAAGCCCCGCTCGCCACCTTCCTCTGGCTCGACGTCGTCAACAAGGACATCAGCCCCTACCCGGGCGTCCTGGACCGCGTCCGCTTCGCCGACATGTCCGTCTTCGTGGGCCGCGGGGTCGGCGGCGGCTCCCTGGTCAACGGCTCGATGGCGGTCACCCCGCCGCGGTCCTACTTCGCCGAGCAGTTCCCCGGCGTGGACGCCACGGAGATGTACGACACCTACTTCCCGCGCGCCCGCGCCATGCTCGGCGTCAACACCGTCGACCCGGCCTGGTTCGAGTCCACCGAGTGGTACCGGTTCAGCCGGATCTCCCGCAAGCACGCCGCCAACACCGGTCTGAGGACCACCTTCGTCCCCAGCGTCTACGACTTCGGCTACATGCAGCGCGAGGCCGCGGGCACCGCCACCAGATCGGCCCTCGGCCAGGAGGTCATCTACGGCAACAACTTCGGCAAGAAGAGCCTCGACAAGACGTATCTGGCGTCCGCGCTCGGCACCGGCAACGTCACCATCCACACCATGGAGAAGGCCACCGGCATCAGCCGGGCGAGCGACGGCAGTTGGGTGCTGACCGCCGAGCGCATCGACGACACCGGCACGGTCGTCGGCACCAGGCAGTACGGCTGCACCTACCTCTTCCTCGGCGGCGGCAGCCTGGGGACGAGCGAACTCCTGCTCCGGTCACGGCAGTCGGGGACGCTCGCGGCCCTGGACCCGAGCGTCGGAGCGGGCTGGGGTCCCAACGGCAACACGATGCTCGGGCGGGCCAACCACCTGTGGGACACCGTCGGCGCCAACCAGTCGACCATGCCGGTCCTGGGCATCGACGACTGGGCCAACACCGCCAACCCCGTCTTCGCCGAGATCGCCCCGCTGCCCACCGGCCTCGAACACTGGGTCAGTCTCTATCTGGCGATCACCAAGAACCCGCAGCGCGCCAGATTCTCGTACGGCAGCGGGGGGTTGAGCCTGGACTGGAGCGCCGCGCAGAGCTCGGTCTCCTCCGGCATGGCGAAGAAGCTCTTCGACCGGATCAACGCCGCCAACTCGACGATCTACCGGTACGACCTGTTCGGCTCCTCCAACAAGGTCTTCGCCGACGACTTCACCTACCACCCGCTGGGCGGCTGCGTGCTGGGCCGGGCGACCGACAACTACGGCCGGGTGAAGGGGTATTCGAAGCTGTACGTCACCGACGGCTCGTTGATCCCGGGCAACATCGGGGTGAACCCGTTCGTCACCATCACCGCGCTCGCCGAACGCACGATGGCGCGGGTCCTCGCCGAGGACACCGCGCCATGAACCGTCGTAGGCCCCAAAGGGCGTGCTACTTCTGGTAGATCGCCTCGATCTCGTCCGCGTAGTCCTTCGCCACCACGTTCCGCTTGAGCTTCAGCGACGGCGTCAGGTGGCCCGAGTCCTCCGTGAACTGGGAGGAGAGAATGCGGAACTTCCGCACCGATTCCGCCTTCGACACCGCGGCGTTGCCGTCGTCGATCGCGGCCTGGATCGCAGCGTTCAGGTCCGCGTCCGCGCGCAGCGACGCCGCGGTGGAACCCGCCGGCTTGCCGTGCTCGGCGGCCCAACGGCCCAGGAACTCCTCGTCGATGGTGACCAGCGCGCCCACGAACGGCCGCCCGTCGCCCACCACCATGCACTCCGCGACCAGCGCGTGCGACCGGATGCGGTCCTCGATCACGGCCGGGGCGACGTTCTTGCCGCCCGCGGTGACGATGATCTCCTTCTTGCGGCCGGTGATCCTGAGGTAGCCGTCCTCGTCGAGGGTGCCGATGTCACCGGTGTGGAACCAGCCGTCGGCCAGCGCCTCGGCGGTCGCGGCCGGGTTGTTCCAGTACTCCTTGAACAGGTGCTCGCCGTGCAGCAGCACCTCGCCGTCGTCGGCGATGCGGACCACCGAGCCGGGCAGCGGCTGGCCGACCGTGCCGATCTTCTGGCGGTCCCAGGGGTTGAAGGCGGTCGCGGCACAGGACTCGGTCAGGCCGTAGCCCTCCAGGACCGTGAAGCCGATCCCGCGGAAGAAGTGGCCGAGGCGCTCGCCCAGCGGGGCTCCGCCGGAGATCGCGTACTCGCCCTTGCCGCCCAGGACCGCGCGCAGCTTGCTGTAGACCAGCTTGTCGAAGGTCTTGTGCTTGATCTTCAGGCCGAGAGACGGGCCCGACGGGGTGTCCAGCGCCTTGCTGTAGGCGATCGCGGTATCCGCGGCCTTGTCGAAGATCTTGCCCTTGCCGTCCGCCTGCGCCTTGGCGCGCGCCGAGTTGTAGACCTTCTCGAAGACGCGCGGCACACCGAGGATCAGCGAGGGCCGGAAGGACGCCAGCTCGGTGGTGAGGTCCTTGATGTCCGGGACCATGCCCAGCTTGATCGGCGCCATCATCGGCGCGATCTGCACCAGGCGGCCGAAGACGTGCGCGAGCGGCAGGAAGAGCAGGACCGAGCATTCACCGGTGCGGAACAGCGGCCGCAGCCGCTCGACGATGTTGCCGCACTCGGCGAAGAAGCTGCGGTGGGTGAGCACGCAGCCCTTGGGACGGCCGGTGGTGCCGGAGGTGTAGACGATGGTCGCGGGGTCGTCCGCCTTGGCGAGCGAGCCGCGCTCCTCGACGGCCTCGTCGGTGACGTCCTGGCCGAGCCGCCCGAGCTCCTCCACACCACCGCCCTCGATCTGCCAGACGTGCTTGAGGGCCGGCAGGGTGTCGCGCACCGACTCGACGGCCGCCGTGTGGTGGTCCAGCTCCACGATGCAGGCGGTGGCGCCCGAGTCGCTGAGGATCCACTGCACCTGCTCGGGCGAGCTGGTCTCGTACACCGGCACGGTGACCGCGCCCGCGCTCCAGATCGCGAAGTCCAGGAGCGTCCACTCGTAGCGGGTCCTGGACATCAGGCCCACCCGGTCGCCGGGCTGCACACCGGAGGCGATGAGCCCCTTGGCGGCGGCGTGCACCTCGGCGAGGAAGGCGGTGGCCGTCACGTCCTGCCACGCTCCGCCCACCTTGCGGGCGATGACGGCGACGTCCGGGTGCTGCGCGGCGTTTCTCCGGACGATGTCGGTGAGATTGCCGTCCGCAGGGACCTCGTACAAAGCCGGAAGGCTGAACTCGCGCAAGACTGCTGCTCCTAATAAGGCGCCGGCGCCACGACGTTGTGTGATGCGACGGTCCGGTCCAAGGCCGGGCAGGTGCCCAAGGGTTCGCCCCGGGCCTGGAGGCCTCTGGTTGAAATCCTGAGCACGACTGGACTGCCCGGACGTTACCCGCCGGTATGGCTTCTTCGACAGGGGGGTCCGGCGAGATGTTCGCCGCGTCACACGGTTTGGTGTTCCTCGGCGCACAGTAGTCGACGCACTAACTGACTGGCCAGTAACCGCAAGCTCCGCCGCCACTGTTCACGTCTGGCGCACACGCTTACTCTTGATCGTCATGGCACCCACACCCGCCGGCAACGACAGAACGCGCGTCCACGTGGTGAGCGACGTGCACGGAAACGCCCGCGACCTGGCCAGAGCCGGTGACGGCGCGGACGCCCTGATCTGTCTGGGTGACCTCGTCCTCTTCCTCGACTACGCCGACCACTCCCGCGGCATCTTCCCCGACCTGTTCGGCGTGGAGAACGCCGACCGCATCGTGGAACTGCGCACCGCCCGTCGCTTCGAGGAGGCCCGGGAGCTCGGCGCCCGGCTGTGGGGCGGCATCGGCACCGACCGGGCCACCGCCATCGAGAAAGCGGTGCGCAAGCAGTACGCCGAGATGTTCGCCGCCTTCCCGACACCGACGTACGCCACCTACGGCAATGTCGACATGCCGCCACTGTGGCCGGAATACGCCGGACCCGGTACCACCGTGCTCGACGGCGAGCGGGTCGAGATCGGCGGCCGGACCTTCGGCTTCGTCGGCGGCGGCCTCAAGACCCCGATGCGCACGCCGTACGAGATCAGCGACGAGGAGTACGCGGCGAAGATCGAGGCGGTCGGCGAGGTGGACGTGCTGTGCACCCACATCCCGCCGGAGGTGCCCGAACTCGTCTACGACACGGTCGCGCGCCGCTTCGAGCGGGGGAGCCGGGCGTTGCTGGCGGCTATCAGGCGCACCCGTCCCCGGTACGCGTTGTTCGGCCACGTCCATCAGCCGCTGGTGCGGCGGATGCGGATCGGGGCGACGGAGTGCGTCAACGTGGGGCACTTCGCGGGGACCGGGAAGCCGTGGGCGCTGGAGTGGTGAGCGGGGCGGTGAGTGCGGTCCGAGCGCGGTGGTGCGCGGCTTCCGGCGGACGGCGAGCGGTTCCCGGTGAATACGCCCGCTCGCCTGCGCGGTAGCCTTCACGCTGCACACACGTGCGCACGACCCTGCCTCACCGGACCGCATCTGGAGGAGCCACCGCGATGGCGGAACACACCAGCTCGAGCATCACGATCGAGGCGGCACCGGCCGATGTCATGGCGGTCATCGCCGACTTCGCCCGCTACCCGGACTGGACCGGCGAGGTGAAGGAGGCGGAGGTGCTGGCGACCGACGCCGCCGGACGCGCCGAGCAGGTCCGCCTCGTCATGGACGCCGGCGCGATCAAGGACGACCAGGTCCTGGGATACACCTGGACCGGTGAGAACGAGGTCTCCTGGACGCTGGTGAAGTCCCAGATGCTGCGTTCCCTGGACGGTTCGTACGTACTGAAGCCGACGGGGTCCGGGGCGACGGAGGTCACGTATCTGCTGACCGTCGACGTCAAGATCCCCATGCTCGGCATGATCAAGCGCAAGGCGGAGAAGGTCATCATCGACCGGGCGCTGGCGGGTCTGAAGAAGCGGGTGGAAGCGGGTGGAAGCGGGGCAGTAGGGGGCGCGCCGTAGGGGGTGCCTGTTCTGTCCCGGGTGCGGGCCGGTGGGGGCTGGTCGCGCAGTTCCCCGCGCCCCTGGGTTGGTGCACTCACGCCGCTCAAACTGCACCCACCCCCGCCCAGCCCCCGCACCGGGCACGTTACGGTTCACCCCTATGCGCACCCTCCTGATCACGGGCCCCGGCGGCAGCGGTCGCACCACGGTCGCCGCCGCCACCGCTCTACGCGCCGCAGGCAACGGCACCCGCACGCTGCTCCTCAGTGCCGACCGCACCGACAGTCTCGGCGCGGTGCTGGGCGTGCCGACGGGGGCGAAGCCGGTGGAGGTCGCCGAGCGCCTCACGGCCTGGCGTCCGGACGCCACCGCCCGCTTCCGGCAGGACCTCGCCGCGTTCCAGGAGCGCGCCACCTCCGCGCTCGACCTGCTCGGCGCCTCCCGCCTGGACCCGGAGGAGGTCACACCGCTCCCGGGCGCCGAGGAACTCAGCCTGCTGCGCGCGGTGCGGGACGCGGCCCTCGCCGAGGTGCACGACCTGCTGATCGTCGACCTCCCGCCCACCCCGCAGGCGCTCGCCCTCCTCGCGCTCCCCGAGGAACTCCGCCGCTATCTGCGCCGCCTGCTCCCGCCCGAGCGGCAGGCGGCCCGCGCGCTGCGCCCCATGCTCGGCCGGCTGGCCGGCGTGCCCATGCCGGCGGAGTGGCTGTACGAGACGGCCTCCCGCTGGGACCTGGAGCTCGGCGCCGTGGAGGCGGTCCTCGCCGACCGTGACACCGTCGTACGGATCGTCGCGGAGCCCGGCCCGGCCGGCGCCGACGCCGTGCGCACCGCGGGACTCGCCCTCGCCCTGCGCGGCCTGCGCCCCGACGCGCTGGTGGCGAACCGGGTCGTACCGGAGGCCTGGTCCCCGGGTCTCGTCGCCCAGCAGCGCAAGGCACTGGAGGAGTGGCAGGAGACGTACGACGTCCACGGCGTACCCCATCTCGGCCACGACCCCCGCGGCACCGACGACCTCGCGGCCCTCCCGGTCCCCGGAGTCAACGACACGGACTCCACCGTCGAGTGGCCCGTCACCGACAGGCTCGCCGAGGAGGGCGTGCTGGTCTGGCACCTCCCGCTGCCCGGCGCGATACGCGAGGAGCTGGACCTGATCCGGCGCGGCGACGAACTCGTCCTGGCGGCGGGCCCGTTCCGGCGGATCGTTCCGCTGCCGTCGGCCCTGCGCCGCTGCACCGTGGACGGCGCCGCGCTGCGCGAGGGCGAACTGCGGATCCGATTCGCCCCGGACCCCGATCTCTGGCCGCAGACCCCGTGAACCGGGTACGCCCGTTCGGGTAACGTCGGAGGGACGAACCGTAGTCAGGAGTCCGTCATGAGCGAAGAGCTCCGCCCGTCCGACGCCGGTGACAGCGAGGCGATCGACGAGGTGCGGGCGAGCGACGCCGACGCCTGGGCGACCGCGTGCGCCGAGGACCTCGCCGCCGAGAAGGCCCGCCGCCGCGCCGAGTACGGCCCGCCGCCCGGCTCGGCCGCCGAGGAACTGCGCAGGCTCGTCGACACCGTCGCCGAGAAGCTCGACAAGCTGTCGGGCCTGCAGTCCCCGCTGCTCGGCGCGGTCGCGGGACCCGCCGCCCAGCAGGTGGTCAAGCAGGTCGTCCAGCAGGCCAAGGCGGCCGTCGAGCCCGTCATCGAACGCAACCCGGACGTCTTCGACCACCTCGCGGCGGCGGGCAACGAACTGCTGGCCGCCTACCGCTCCGCCGTCCAGGCCCAGGAGGGCCGCTGGACGGGCCGCGACACCGCCCCGCGCGACCTGGACGAGAGCCCCCGCGACAAAGGCGACGAGGCGGGCCCCGGCCAGCGCATCGACCTGGACTGAAACCCCTGACGGCAGGGCCTCGGGTACGGTTGGCCGTAGCGGGGCTCGACCGAAACTGAGGGATTCATGGGACTCACCATCGGCGTCGACATCGGCGGCACGAAGATCGCGGCCGGCGTGGTCGATGAGGAAGGCAACATCCTCTCGACCCACAAGGTGCCGACCCCGGGCACGCCCGAGGGCATCGTGGACGCCATCGCCTCCGCGGTGGAAGGCGCCCGTGCCGGGCACGAGATCGTCGGCGTGGGCATCGGTGCGGCCGGGTACGTCAACCGCCAGCGCTCCACGGTCTACTTCGCGCCCAACATCGACTGGCGCAACGAGCCGCTGAAGGAGAAGGTCGAGGCCCGCGTGGGCCTCCCGGTCGTCGTGGAGAACGACGCCAACGCCGCCGCCTGGGGCGAGTACAAGTTCGGCGGCGGCAAGGGGCACCGCAACGTCATCTGCATCACGCTCGGCACCGGCCTCGGCGGCGGCATCATCATCGGCAACAAGCTGCGCCGTGGTCACTTCGGCGTCGCCGCCGAGTTCGGCCACATCCGCATGGTGCCGGACGGCCTGCTGTGCGGCTGCGGCTCGCAGGGCTGCTGGGAGCAGTACGCCTCCGGCCGCGCCCTCGTGCGGTACGCCAGGCAGCGCGCCAACGCCACCCCGGAGAACGCCGAGCTGCTCCTCGGCCTCGGCGACGGCACCCCCGACGGCATCGAGGGCAAGCACATCTCCATGGCCGCCCGCCAGGGCGACCCGGTCGCCGTCGACTCCTACCGCGAGCTCGCCCGCTGGGCCGGCGCCGGTCTGGCCGACCTCGCCTCCCTCTTCGACCCCTCCGCCTTCATCGTCGGCGGCGGCCTCTCCGACGAGGGCGAACTCGTCCTCGACCCCATCCGCAAGTCCTACAAGCGCTGGCTGGTCGGCGGCAACTGGCGCCCGGTCGCCGACGTCATCGCCGCCCAACTGGGCAACAAGGCGGGCTTGGTAGGAGCAGCGGACCTGGCAAGGGAACCGGACCCGATCATGTAGCAGGGGGCGACTGACCCCACTCAGGGGCGCGGGGCTGTATAAACATGCGGCTCCGCCGCGTGGGCGCGACAAGCCACGACGTACCGGCAGTCGCGCACAACCCTCGCGCCCCGAGTCATTGGGCGTACGTTAAGGACCATGGCGCCGCTCCCACAGTCCCGCACAGACCCCGACGGTTCAGCCCTCATCCGCGTACTCAGCTACAACATCCGCTCGATGCGCGACGACACAGACGCCCTGGCCAGAGTCATCACCGCCTGCGCCCCCGACCTCGTCCTCGTCCAGGAAGCCCCCCGCTTCTTCCGCTGGCGCAAGAAACTCGCCCGGCTGGCGGCCGCCTCCGGCCAGGTGATCCTCACCGGCGGCGGCACGGCGGCGGGCCCGGCGATCCTCTGCTCGCTCCGGGCCACCGTCGAACGCACCGAGGACATCCTGCTCCCGCTCACCCCGGGCCACCACCGCCGCGGCTTCGCCACCGCCGTCGTACGGTTCGGCGGCGCCCGGGTCGGCGTCCTGAGCTGTCATCTCTCGCTGCAGAAGGACGAGCGGTACGACCAGAGCGGCATGCTCCTGGACCGGCTGGCCGGCATGGGCGTGGAACACGCGATCGCGGGCGGCGACCTCAACGAACGCCCCGGCGGCCGCACCTTCACCCGGCTCGCCGAGGGCCTCCAGGACTGCTGGGCCACCACCCCGTGGGGCGGCGAGCACACCTGGACCCGCGACGCCCCCCACCGGCGCATCGACGCGATCTTCGCCACGAAGGGCGTCGAGGTGCTCGGCTGCGGGGTACCGCTGGGTCAGCCGGGTGTGACCGAAGCCGATCTCCTGGCGGCCACGGACCATCTCCCGGTCCTGGCCGCCCTCAGAATCCCGGCGAGCTGGAGCATGCGCTAGACGACCGCGCCCCGCCCCGGATCGTCGTCCTCCTCGTCACCCGGCCGCATCCGCATGACCAGCGTGGCGAAGCCGCCCAGGAAGCCGCCGATGCCGAGCGTGGTGAGCCACCAGGTCATCTCCCAGCCCAGGAGGACGGCCAGCAGAAGCAGCAGCGGCCCGCCGAGGACGCCCAGCCAGGCGAACTTCGCCGTGGCGTCGGCGGCGGGCAGCGGCGGCGGCTCCGGTGGCACGAAGTGCCCCTCGTCGTCCTCCGCGAAGTCGTCCTCGGACGGCTCCGGCACGCTGTAGTCCCGCGGTCCGACACCGGGCGCGAAGGCCACGGAGCCGCCCAGCGGCTTCGCCGGCTTGTCGTCCTTGGCGGTCTCCTCGCGCTCCTTGGGCTCCTCGGTCCCCTCGGCCTTCTTGGCCTCCTTGGTGTCCCCGGGAGCGGTGTCGCCGGACGTGTCGTCGTTGGTCTCGGGTTCCAGCAGGGCCAGGTCCTCGACCGACTTGAAGGGCTTGGCGCCCGGCGGGTCCGGCGGTTCCTCGCCGTACCCCGCGACGATGGCCGCCCACGCGGCGGCCTCGTCGAACGGGACGCTCTGCTCCACCGGCTCGCGGTCCTCGCGCTCCCCGCGGTCCTCACGCTCGGAGTCGTGCTCAGCCACCTGTGGCCGTCCCTTCCTGCTGGCTCGATCGGCCGGCCTCGGCCGCCTCCTCGCCGACACCGGGTGCGAGCCGGCCGATGAACGCGAGGCTCTCCGCGAAGATCCGGTCCGCGTCATGGTCCAACGTCGCCACGTGGTAGCTCTGTTCCAGCACGATCTCCTGTACGTCGATGGAGGACACCCGGCTCAGCACCCGCGCCGAGTCGGCTGCCGGCACCACATGGTCCACGGCGCTGCGCAGGACCAGCAGCGGCTGGGTGACCTGCGGAAGCTCGCCGTCGACCAGGCGGAAGAAGGTGCGCAGGGAGTGCGCGGCACGCAGCGGCACCCGCTCGTACCCCAGCTCGGCCTCGCCCTCCTTGGCGATGTCGCTGGCGATGCCCCGCGTCGTCCGGACGAGGTGATGGACCACCGGGAGGGCGTGCGCGGCCAGTCCGTGCATCCGGTTCGCCGGATTGACGACCACCACACCGGTGACCGCGTCCCCGTGCCTGGCGGCCAGCCGGAGCGCGAGTGTGCCGCCCATCGACAGGCCCGCCACGAACACCCGCTCGCACCTGTCGCCCAGCAGGCGCAGTTCGCGGTCCACCTCGGCGTACCAGTCCTGCCAGCCGGTGAGCTGCATGTCCTCCCAGCGGGTGCCGTGCCCGGGCAGCAGCGGCAGCGAGACGGTCAGGCCGCGCGCGGCGAGATGCTCCGCCCAGGGGCGCAGCGACTGGGGGGAACCGGTGAAGCCGTGGCAGAGGAGGACGCCTACCTCCCCGCCCTCGTGGCGGAACGGCTCGGCTCCGGGCAGGACCGGCACCTTCGGTCTCCTGTTCATGAGAGGGACGTGCGTGTTCGCGGGCGTGTTCGGACGTGCGTGTTCATGAGAAGGCATGCGCAAAGCGAGGTGTGATGCGAAGTCCAGGTGGCTTCACCGTACGCGACCGCACTGACACCGACCAGGGCCGTCGGGCTCATTGGCGGTGCTCCGGGTTAAGGTCTGATCTACGGATACAGGAGGCACGCGGGTGTTGTACGGCACGATGAAGGTCGCCATCGGAGGGCCGCTGAAGGTCGCCTTCAGGCCCTGGGTGGAGGGACTGGAGAACATCCCGGCCGAGGGCGCCGCGATCCTGGCGAGCAACCACCTGTCGTTCTCCGACTCGTTCTTCCTGCCCGCGGTCCTGGGCCGCAAGGTGACCTTCATCGCGAAGGCCGAGTACTTCACCACGCCCGGCGTCAAGGGCCGCCTCACGGCCGCGTTCTTCAAGGGCGTGGGCCAGCTCCCGGTGGACCGTTCCGGCGCCCGGGGCGCGGGCGAGGCGGCCATCAAGAGCGGTATCGAGGTGCTGGAGAGCGGTGAGCTGTTCGGGATCTACCCGGAGGGCACCCGCTCGCCCGACGGCCGCCTCTACCGGGGCAAGCCCGGCGGCCTCGCGCGCGTGGCGCTCGCCACCGGCGCGCCGGTCATCCCGGTGGCGATGATCGACACCGAGAAGATCCAGCCGCCGGGCAAGGTGATGCCCAAGCTGATGAGGCCGGGCATCCGGATCGGCCGCCCCCTCGACTTCAGCCGCTACCAGGGCATGGAGCACGACCGCTTCGTCCTGCGCGCCCTGACCGACGAGGTCATGTACGAGATCATGAAGCTCTCCGGCCAGGAGTACGTCGACATGTACGCGACGGCCGCCAAGCGGCAGATCGCGGAGGCGGCCAAGGCCGAGAAGGACGCGGAGAAGGCCGCCAAGGCCGCGCTCGCGAAGGCGGAGAAGGCGGAGAAGGAGAAGGCGGAGAAGGAGAAGGCGGAGAGGACGGAGAAGGACGCGAGGGCGGAGACGGAGCCGTCGGGGTCCTAGGATCCTGAGACACGGCAGTCCGGGCGGGGTGGGGGAGATGGCCAAACGCGTTCGCGTCATGCGGATGTCGGTCGAGCAGCCGCTGTGGCGCGCGCTCACCGGCTACCGGGTGCTCACCATGCTGTACGCGATGGGGCTCTTCGTCAGCCAGTACGACACCTTCGACCGGCCCCGCATCGCGTACGTCTACTACGGCGTCCTGTTCGTCTGGACGCTCGCCACCCTGCCCCGCGTCCAGAACGCGGCGGCCTGCACCAAGCGCTTCCTCGCCGCCGACCTCTCCATCGCGCTCACCGGCATCGTCCTGACCCCGCTGGCCGTCAACGACCACCACATCCAGACCGGCGGCCCCACCCTGCCGTCGATATGGACGGCCGGATCGGTCCTGGCGTTCGCCATCAAGGGCGGCTGGCGCTGGGCCGCCTTCGCCTCCACCACGGTCGCCGTCGCCAACCTGATCGAGCGTGGCACCTGGGCCCGGGACACCGTCCACAACGTGATCCTGGTCTGGGTCGCCTCCATCGCCATCGGCTACGTCGTCGAGGTCGCCCGCGCCTCCGAGCGCACCCTCGCCCGCGCCCTGGAGATCGAGGCCGCCACCCGGGAGCGGGAGCGCCTGGCCCGGGACATCCACGACAGCGTGCTCCAGGTGCTGGCGATGGTGCAGCGCCGCGGCGCGGTCCTCGGCGGCGAGGCGGCCGAGCTGGGCCGGATGGCCGGCGAGCAGGAGGTCGCGCTGCGCACCCTGGTCTCCGGCGGGCTGGCCCCCGTCTCCCGGATCTCGGAGGACGCGGCCGAGGGGGCCGTCGTACGGGCCGTCGACGAGCCGGAGGAGCCTTCCGGGCCCGTCGACCTGCGCGCGCTGCTCGCCCCGTACGCCTCCGCGAAGGTCAACCTCGCCGAGCCCGGCGCCCCGGTACCGCTGCCCCCGGCCTCGGCGCGGGAGCTGGCCGCGGCCGTCGGCGCCGCCCTGGACAATGTCCACCGGCACGCCGGCGAGGACGCGCGCGCGTGGATCCTGGTCGAGGACGAGCCCGACGAGGTGATCGTGACCGTCCGCGACGACGGCCCCGGCATCCCCGAGGGCAGGCTCGCGCAGGCCGAGGGGGAGGGGCGGCTCGGGGTGGCCCTGTCGATCCGGGGCAGGCTGCGCGAGATCGGCGGCAGCGCCGAGCTGATCTCGATTCCCGGGCAGGGCACGGAAGTGGAGCTGAAGGTACCGAAGGTCTCACGGGGGAAGGCAGGCACACGATGAGTGACAAGGGCCCGATCAAGGTCATGGTCGTCGACGACCACCCCATGTGGCGCGACGCCGTCGCCCGTGACCTGGGGGAGTCCGGTTTCGACGTGGTCGCCACCGCGGGCGACGGCGAACAGGCGGTACGCCGGGCCAAGGCGGCCGCCCCCGACGTCCTGGTGCTCGACCTCAACCTGCCGGCCAAGCCCGGCGTCCAGGTCTGCAAGGAACTCGTCGGCCACAACCCGGCCCTCAGGGTCCTGGTGCTGTCGGCGAGCGGGGAGCACGCCGACGTCCTGGAGGCGGTGAAGTCGGGCGCGACCGGCTACCTGCTGAAGTCGGCCTCCACGGAGGAACTGCTCGACGCGGTCCGCCGTACGGCCGTCGGCGACCCGGTCTTCACCCCCGGCCTCGCCGGACTGGTCCTCGGCGAGTACCGCCGCCTCGCCTCCGAGCCGGCGCCGGCCGCCGACCCCGACCAGCCCAGGGCCCCGGAACTCACCGACCGCGAGACCGAGGTGCTGCGGCTGGTCGCCAAGGGCCTGAGCTACAAGCAGATCGCCGAGCGTCTGGTGATCTCCCACCGCACGGTCCAGAACCACGTCCAGAACACCCTCGGCAAGCTCCAACTGCACAACAGGGTCGAGCTGGTGCGCTACGCGATAGAGCGCGGACTCGACGACGAGTGACGTCTCCCGGTGGCGAAGCGAAGTCTCCCGACGACGAGTGAGATCTCTCGACGCCGGGTGAGACCCGCGCCACACTGCCCTTCGTCAGGTACCTGCGGCGAAGGGACTTTTCCATGCGCGTCGGAGTACTGACCGGAGGCGGCGACTGCCCCGGGCTCAACGCCGTCATCCGGGCCGTCGTCCGCAAGGGCGTACAGGAGTACGGCTACGACTTCGTCGGCTACCGGGACGGCTGGCGAGGTCCGCTGGAGGACGCCACCGTGCGTCTCGACATCCCGGCCGTGCGCGGCATCCTGCCCCGCGGCGGCACCATCCTCGGCTCCTCGCGCACCAACCCCCTCCAGCAGGCGGACGGCATCCGCCGGATCCGGGAGAACCTCGCCGCGCGAGAGGTCGAAGCGCTCATCGTCATCGGCGGCGAGGACACCCTGGGGGTGGCCGCCACCCTGTCCGACGAGCACGGCGTGCCCTGTGTCGGCGTCCCGAAGACCATCGACAACGACCTGTCCGCCACCGACTACACCTTCGGCTTCGACACCGCGGTCGGTATCGCCACCGAGGCCATCGACCGGCTCCACACCACGGCCGAGTCCCATATGCGGGTCCTGGTCGTCGAGGTGATGGGCCGGCACGCGGGCTGGATCGCCCTGCACTCCGGTCTCGCCGGCGGCGCCAACGTCATCCTCATCCCCGAGCAGCGCTTCGACACCGAGCAGGTGTGCGCCTGGGTGACCTCCCGCTTCAAGGCGTCGTACGCCCCCATCGTGGTCGTCGCCGAGGGCGCGATGCCGCAGGACGGCGACATGGTGCTCAAGGACCAGTCGCTGGACTCCTTCGGCCACGTCCGGCTCTCCGGCGTCGGCGAGTGGCTGGCCAAGGAGATCGAGAAGCGCACCGGCAAGGAGGCCCGGACCACGGTCCTCGGGCACGTCCAGCGCGGCGGCACCCCCAGCGCCTTCGACCGCTGGCTCGCCACCCGCTTCGGCCTGCACGCCATCGAGGCCGTCCGCGACGGCGACTTCGGCCGGATGGTCGCCCTGCGCGGCACGGACATCGTGCGCGTCCCGATCGCGGAGGCCACGGCCCGGCTGAAGACGGTGGACCCGAAGCTGTACGAGGAGGTCGGGGTGTTCTTCGGCTGAGGACCGGCCAGGGCGGCGAAGGCCGGCGGGGGCCGGTGGGGACACGGGGCCGGCGGCCCACGCTCCCCACCGGCCCTCCACCGTCCCGGCTACAGGGCGGGCCGCCGCTCCGAGCACCTGCCGGCCCGCAGGCCGCCCGTCAACTCCCGTACGACGGTCGCGCCGTTCAGCGTCAGCACCGACTCGGGGTGGAACTGCACACCCGCCATGCCCGGCCCCCGCAGCGCGTGCACCTCGCCCGACGCGCTGCGGCTGACCTCGATGCCGTGCGCGGCCAGCTCCCGTGCCGTCTCGTCGTCGCAGCGCGCCACGAAGCTGTTGTAGAAGCCGACCGTCTCCGCCCGCCCGAACAGATCGATCTCCGTCTGCGCGCCCTGGTACGGCACGTCCTTGCGTACGATCTCCAGCCCCAGCACGGCGGCGAGCAGCTCGTGTCCGAGGCAGACCCCGAGCACGCCGTGCCGGTTCTCCCGGATCACCTCGGCGGTCAGGGCCCGCAGGAACCGCATCTTGGGGTCGCCGGCGTCGGAGGGGTCACCCGGCCCGGGGCCCAGCACGATGGGCCCCTCGTGCGCGAGCACCGCCTCCCGCAGGCCCGGCTCGTCGTACCGGCGGACGCTCACGTCGAGTCCGCTCGACCGCAGGACGTGCGCGAGCATCGCCGTGAAGGTGTCCTCGCCGTCGACGACCAGCGCGTGTCCGCTGAGCTCCTCGGCACGGTCCTGCATCCGCAGCCAGAACGGCGCCAGCGAGGAGCGGCGCCCGTCCAGCGCGGCCCGCACCCGGGGATCGTCGGCCAGCCGCGGCCGTACGGACTCCGCACGCGGCCGGGACGGCCGTACGCCGAGAGCCGCCAGGACCCCCGCCGCCTTCGCGTGGGTCTCCGCGACCTCGCCCGCCGGGTCCGAACCGCGCACCAGGGTGGCGCCGACCGGGACCCGCAGCTGTCCGTCGGCGGAGATGTCGGCGGTACGGATCAGGATGGGCGAGTCCAGGGTCTGGGCGCCGCCGGAGTCCCGGCCGAGCAGCGCCAGCGCGCCGGCGTAGTAGCCCCGCCCGCCGGTTTCGTGCCGCTCGATGACCCGGCAGGCGTTCTGCACCGGCGAGCCGGTGACGGTGGCCGCGAACATGGTCTCCCTCAGGACCTCCCGCACGTCCAGGGAGGACTTCCCGCGCAACTCGTACTCGGTGTGCGCGAGATGGGCCATCTCCTTCAGCCGCGGTCCGATCACGACTCCGCCCATGTCGCCGACCGTGCACATCATCTTGAGCTCCTCGTCGACGACCATCGACAGCTCCTCGACCTCCTTGCCGTCGGCCAGGAACTCCAGCAGGTGCTCGGGGGTCGGCCCCTCGGCGGGATAGCGGTACGTCCCGCTGATCGGGTTCATCACGACCGTCCCGCCGGACATCCGCACGTGCACCTCGGGGCTCGCGCCGACGAGCGTCCGCTCCCCGGTGTGCACGACGAACGTCCAGTACGCGCCCCGCTCGCCCACCAGCAGCCGCCGGAACAGGGCGAGGGCGTCGGCGCGCGAGAACCCCGGGATCGCGCCCTCGTACGTCCGCCGGATCACGAAGTTCGCGCCCTCGCCCGCGCCGATCTCCTCCCGCAGCACCCGCCCGACGATCTCGGCGTACTCCTCGTCGGCCACGTCGAAGCCGCCGCCCTCGACCCGCACGTCGTCGACGGGGAGCTGGGCGAGGGCCTCCTCCAGGACCAGGGTGTGGGTCTCCTCGGGCGTCAGCACCGCGAGGGGGGTCCCGTCGTCGCGGACGTCGAAGCCGCGCTCGCGGATCTGGCGGAACGGGATCAGCGCCAGGCCCTCGTCGGGGAGGTCGGCCAGGCGGTCGTACCCGGTGACGGGGCCGAGGAGCACCTCGACGGTGTTCTCGTCATGGCCGGGGGTGCGGCGGCGCAGCAGGGCGAACGGGCGGGGATCGCCGAGCAGGTCGAGCAGGTGCATGGGTCCGTTTCCTTCTCACTGGGAGGAACGGACCCGGGAAACGCCGAAGGCCGCCCCTCGGGCGGCCTTCGCGAAGTCGTGCGTACGCGCAGTCAGTGGGCCGCCGGATGAGCGGTCCACCACCAGGTCTGGGTCGAATGCGCGAACATGCGAGGCACCCTACCCCACGCGCACCTGAGCGTGAGGGCGTCTCACCTGTCGAGCCAGGCGAAAATCACTCGACACGACCCCGTAATGTTGAGGTCGTGACCGTGAACGCTAAGACCAGCTCCACCGCTGGCAACACCTGGCGAGATCTGCCCGCGGCGCAGCAGCCCGAGTACCCCGACACCGAGGCTCTGCGCGCAGTCGTTGCGGACCTCGAGTCGTATCCGCCGCTCGTCTTCGCGGGCGAGTGCGACCAGCTGCGCGCGAGGATGGCGGCCGTCGCCAAGGGAGAGGCGTTCCTCCTCCAGGGCGGCGACTGCGCGGAGGCCTTCGACGCGGTCTCCGCCGACCAGATCCGCAACAAGCTCAAGACCCTGCTCCAGATGGGCGCCGTGCTGACGTACGCCGCCTCGGTGCCGGTGGTCAAGGTCGGCCGGATCGCCGGGCAGTACTCCAAGCCCCGCTCCAAGCCCACCGAGACCCGCGACGGCGTGACCCTGCCCACCTACCGCGGTGACTCGGTCAACGGCTTCGACTTCACCGAGGCCGCCCGCGTCCCCGATCCCGAGCGGCTGAAGCGGATGTACCACGCCTCCGCCTCCACGCTGAACCTGGTGCGCGCCTTCACCACCGGCGGCTACGCCGACCTGCGCCAGGTGCACGCCTGGAACCAGGACTTCGTGCGGTCCTCGCCGTCGGGGCAGCGCTACGAGCAGCTGGCCCGCGAGATCGACAACGCGCTGAACTTCATGCACGCCTGCGGGGCCGACCCGGAGGAGTTCAAGACGGTCGAGTTCTACTCCTCGCACGAGGCGCTGCTGCTCGACTACGAGTCGGCGCTGACCCGGGTGGACTCCCGGACGGGACAGCTGTACGACGTCTCCGCGCACATGGTGTGGATCGGCGAGCGCACCCGGCAGCTGGACCACGCGCACATCGAGTTCGCCTCGCAGATCCGCAACCCGGTCGGCATCAAGCTCGGCCCGACCACCACGGCCGAGGAGGCGCTGCAGTACATCGAGCGCCTGGACCCCGACCGTGAGCCGGGCCGGCTGACCTTCATCGTCCGCATGGGCGCCGACAAGGTCCGCGACAAGCTGCCCGAGCTGGTCGAGAAGGTCACCGCCTCCGGCGCCACCGTGGCCTGGATCACCGACCCGATGCACGGCAACACCTACGAGGCGGCCTCCGGCCACAAGACCCGCCGCTTCGACGACGTGCTCGACGAGGTCAAGGGCTTCTTCGAGGTCCACAAGGGCCTGGGCACCCACCCGGGCGGCATCCACGTGGAGCTCACCGGTGACGACGTCACCGAGTGCGTGGGCGGCGGCGACGAGATCTTCGTCGACGACCTGCACCAGCGCTACGAGACGGCCTGCGACCCGCGGCTGAACCGCAGCCAGTCGCTCGACCTGGCCTTCCTCGTGGCCGAGATGTACAGGGACCAGTAACGGTTTCGCCTATTACATGAGCATGCGGTGGGGCGCGGATCACATACGATCCGCGCCCCACCGCACTTTTAAGGCTCCTGTGAGCCGGGTAAGGTTAGGTTAGCCTCACCGATCAACGGGACGGCACCAAAGCGAACGATCCCGGCGGGAGGTGGACCGCGTGTACGTCTGCAACTGCTTCGGCGTGACCGAGGCGCAGGTGAGGAAGCACGCGGCGGACGGCGCCTGCACGCCCCGCCAGATAGCCTCCGCCTGCAAGGCGGGTACGGACTGCGGATCGTGCGTGCGGCGGATCCAGGCACTGCTGGGCCGGGGCGCGTGCCCGCGCCGTGACCTCGCTGACCAGGGTGAATCGGTTCTGGCCGAGCCGGTCCTGGCCGAGTTGGAGGAAGCCGCCTAGCTCTCCGGCTGCTCGATCAGCTGGGCGATGTAGAGCGCCTCGCCGAGCTTCTCCAGGATGTCCAGCTGGGTGTCGAGGTAGTCGATGTGGTGCTCCTCGTCCTCCAGGATCGACTCGAAGATGTTCGCGGACGTGATGTCGCCCTTCTCGCGCATCACCTTGATCCCGCGCTTGAGGCGGTCGATCGCCTCGACCTCGATCTGCCGGTCCGCCTCGAACATCTCCTTGACCGTCTGCCCGACGCGCACATGGAAGAGGCGCTGGTAGTTGGGCAGTCCGTCCAGGAAGAGGATCCGGTCGGTGAGGACCTCGGCGTGCTTCATCTCGTCGATCGACTCGTGTCGCGTGTACTTCGCGAGCTTCGTCCAGCCGAAGTTCTCCTGCATCTTCGCGTGCAGGAAGTACTGGTTGATCGCGGTCAGCTCGGCAGTCAGCTGCTCGTTGAGGAATTCGATGACCTCGGTGTCGCCCTGCATCGCAGAGGCTCCTTCCGACCGTGGGAACTGGCGGGTTGCGCCGCATCCTTGCATCGGGAACGAAGATCGTCCAGTAAGTCTTCACTTAGTAAGTAAGGGCAGGCTTAGTTCTAATTGCCCGATATGGGCAGGGGTTGGTCATGTGCACTGCCCGAGGTCTGTCAGGATGGAGACATGGGTCAGCCGGTGGAACGCGAGTCTGGAGAAGAGGCGTACTCCGAGCTTCCGCCGGGGCAGCGACTCCAGCGCGGCTGGCCGGTCACGCACTACGGCCCGGTCCCCAAGTTCCGTCCCGAGCGCTGGGAGTTCCGCGTCTTCGGCGCCACCGCGGACGGCGAGAAGCACTGCTGGAACCACGAGGAGTTCACGGCCCTGCCGTACACCTCCGTCCTGGGCGATCTGCACTGCGTCACGAAGTTCAGCATGCTCGGCTCCGAGTGGGGCGGCGTTCCGGCCCGGACGATCCTGGAGATCGCCCCGCCCGCGCCGAGCGTCACCCATGTGATGGTCTGGGCGGAATACGGATTCAGCTCGAACCTGCGCCTCGCCGACTTCGCGGGCGAGCGCACGATCTTCGCCACCCACAAGGACGGCGAACTGCTCACCGCCGAGCACGGCTTCCCGCTCCGCCTCGTCGTGCCCCATCTGTACGCCTGGAAGGGTCCCAAGTGGGTCCGCGGCGTGGAGTACATGACCGCCGACCGCCGCGGCTTCTGGGAGGAGCGCGGCTATCACAACGTCGGCGACCCCTGGAAGGAACAGCGGTACTCCTACCAGGAGGAACCGGGGGACGGCCCCGAGCTGTGACTCAGGGACGGGGTGAGGGTCGCGACCTCCGACTCAGCCGTCCCGCAGCTTCTTCAGCCGCTCCACGTCCGCCGCGTGCCCCTCTTTCCCGCCGGGCGTCTCGATGATCAGCGGTACGCCCTCGGTGGCGGGGTGGGTCATCAGCTCCCGGAACGGGTCCTCGCCGATGTGACCGGCGCCGATGTTCTCGTGACGGTCCTTGTGGGCACCGACCACGTCCTTGGAGTCGTTGGCGTGGATCAGCTTCAGCCGGCCCTCGCCGACCGTGTCCACCAGCAGGTCCAGGGTCTGGTGCATGCCCGAGGGACCGGTCAGGTCGTGTCCGGCGGCGAAGATGTGGCAGGTGTCCAGGCACACGCCCAGCCTGGGGTGGGCGTCCAGTGCCTCGAAGTACGGCCCGAAGTCCCAGGTCCGCGAGCACAGCGAGGCGCCCTGCCCCGCGGTCGACTCCAGAAGCAGGTACGGGTCGTCCTCGTGGGTGAGCTCGTCGAGCAGCGGCAGCAGATGCTCCCGCACCTGCTTCAGGGCCACGGAACGGTCCCGTCCGCCGGTCGCGCTCCCCGTGTGCACGACCACGCCCAGCGCCCCGATCTCCCGGCCGCGCCGCAGTGAGTGCCGCAGCGACTCCACCGACCTCTCCACGGTCGCCTCGGTGTGCGAGCCGAAGTTGATCAGGTACGGGGCATGGACGTACGCCGGGATCGACTCGGCCTCGCACACCGCGCGGAACTCCTCGTCCTGGCGGGGATTCCCGGTGGGCGTGGCCCAGCCGCGCGGGTTGGCGACGAAGACCTGGACGGTCTCGGCCTTGAGGTCATGGGCGTACGACAGGCCCACGGAGTGCAGGCCGCCGGCCACGGGGACGTGGCCGCCGACGGGGTTGCGCTGAATCGTCACGGATTCAAGGGTGTCATGCTGCCGGGGGTGCTCCGTCAGCGGAGGGTTGCCCGGTCAGGGGTGGTCGCTCTCGGTCAGCGGATGGTGATCGTGATCGTCGACCCCTTGGGCGCGCTCTCCCCGCCCGCGACGGACTGTTTGCTGACGGTGTCGCCGAAGAGCCCGAGCAGTCCGCGGTCCTCGTCGACCTGGAAGCCGGCCCCCTCCAGGGCGGCCTTGGCGTCGTCCACCTTGTCGCCGGTCACGTCCGGGACCTCGACCATCTCGGGGCCCTTGGACACCGTCAGCGTGACCGTGTCGCCCTCGGCGGCCTGGCGGCCGTCCGCCGGGGTCTGCAGGGCGACCTGGCCCTTGTCGAACTCCGAGGAGGTGACCTGCTGGGGGGAGACCTTCACCTTCAGGCCCGCCTCCAGCAGTTCCGCCCGCGCGTCCTCGACGGTCCGGCCGGTGACGTCCGGGACGTCGATCGGGCTGCCCTTGCTGACGGTCAGCGCGATCGCCGAGCCCGCCCGCCGCGTGGTGCCCTTGTCCGGGGTGGTGGAGATGACGGAGCCCTTCGGGACGTCGTCGCTGAACTCCCGGGTGACCATGCCGGGCTCCAGACCGCTGTCCTTCAGCAGGGACCTCGCCTTGTCCAGGCGGTAGCCCTCCACGTCCGGCACCCGGACCGTCTCCGGCCCCTTCGAGATGGTCAGCGTCACGGAGTCATTGCTCCGGATCCGGCTGCCCGGCTGCGGGTCGGACTTCATGACGGTGCCGCGCTTGAAGGTGTCGCTGTAGGCCTCCTTGACGTCACCGACGTCCAGTCCGGCCGACTCCAGCCGGTCCCGGGCCTGCGCCTCGGTTTTCTCCAGCAGCCTCGGGACCTCGGTGAACTGGCCGGCGTTGATGTACCAGACGCCCGCGCCGACACCGAGGACCAGCAGCACGGCGGCGATGATCGCCATCAGACGGGGCCGCGGGCCGCCTCGGCGGCGTGGGGGCAGGGGCGGCGGCGACTCCAGCCGACTCGTGCGGTGGTAGCCGCCCTCGGGCTCGTCCTCGTTCACCGGCAGCGGCCGGGGGACGGTCAGCGAGCGCGGGATCACGCTCGTGCGGTTGTCGGAGTTGTCGTGCGCCGTGGCGGTCGCCTGCGGCGGTACCGCGTCCAGCTGGTCCGCGCTCAGCGCGGCGCGCGCCTCCCGCGCCTGGGCGAGCAGCGCGACCGCGTCGTACGGGCGTAGATCGGGGTTGCGGGCCGTCGCGGACGCCACCAGCTCGTCCAGTTCGTACGCCAGTCCCGGCACCAGGGCCGAGGGCGGCGGCACGTCCTCGTGAAGGTGCTTGTAGAGCACGATCGCGGGGGAGTCCCCGTCGTGCGGCCTCTCACCGGTGAGCATCTCGTACAGGACGACACCGCACGCGTACACGTCGACCCGGGGGTCGGCGGCGCCCGGCTGCTCGATCTGCTCAGGCGCGAGGTAGGAGACGGTGCCGAGGACGGCGCCGGTGGTGCTGGTGACCGTGTCCACGGAGCGCACCAGACCGAAGTCGGCGACCTTGACCCGGCCGTCGTCCCCTATCAGCACGTTCTCCGGCTTCATGTCCCGGTGCACGAACCCGGCGCGGTGCGCGGCGCCGAGCGCGGCCAGCACCGGTTCCAGGATGTCGAGCGCGGCCCGGGGCTGCAGCGCGCCTCGGTCGCGCAGCACGTCCCGCAGGGTGCAGCCGGCGATGTGCTCCATGGCGAGGTAGACGTACGACCCGTCGGTGCCCTGGTCGAAGACCTGCACGACGTTCGGGTGCGCGAGCCGGGCGACGGACTTCGCCTCCCGGATGAACCGCTCCACGAACACCCCGTCCGCCGCGAGCGCGGGGTGCATCACCTTGAGCGCGAGCACGCGGTCCAGGCGGGTGTCCACGGCCCGGTAGACCGTGGCCATCCCGCCGACCGCGATACGCGCGTCCACGCGGTAGCGGCCGTCGAGCACCTGCCCGACCAGGGGGTCCTGAAGGGTCGTATCCACGCAGGTGAGTGTACGAGTTGTCGCTGACAGTCCAGCGGGATCGGGGTATTTCGGGGCTGGACTGAAGCGGAGCTGTGACGGGGATCGCATGGAGCGGGGGCTTGGGGGCGGTCGGTCGTCTGCGGCTGGGTGGGAGCTGGTCGCGCAGTTCCCCGCGCCCCTTGGGTGGGTGCGGTCACCGTTGCTTGCCTGCTCCGCTGCCGTAGCTGCGGGCAATCGTGCTGCTGGGGCGGCGCCCGTCCCACAGAGAGGCGGCACCCCGCAAGCGCGGGTGAGCGCCCCCACCCCCCGCCGCACCCCCGGGCGCCTAGAAAGCAGGCCGCTCCGGATCCAACCGAGCAATCCCCTCCACCGGCGACGACGCCTCCGCGAAGTGCCGCCTGGGAATCCGCCCCGCCCGGTACGCCAACCGCCCCGCGTCCACCGCGTGCCGCATCGCGTGGGCCATCAGCTCGGGCTCCTGGGCCCGGGTCACGGCGGAGGCGAGCATCACGCCCGCGCACCCCAGCTCCATCGCCAGCGCCGCGTCGGACGCCGTCCCGGCCCCCGCGTCGAGGATCACCGGCACACGCGCGTGCTCGACGATCAGCTGGAAGTTGTGCGGGTTGCGGATGCCGAGCCCGGAGCCGATGGGGGAGCCCAGAGGCATGATCGCGGCGCAGCCGACGTCTTCCAGCTTCCGCGCGAGCACGGGGTCGTCGTTGGTGTAGGGCAGCACGGTGAAACCGTCGTCGACGAGGGTCTCCGCCGCGTCCAGGAGCTCGATCGGGTCCGGCAGGAGCGTGCGCTCGTCGGCGATGACCTCCAGCTTGACCAGGTCCGTGCCGAGGGCCTCGCGTGCGAGGCGGGCGGTCAGGACGGCCTCCCCGGCGGTGAAGCAGCCCGCCGTGTTCGGCAGGACCCGGATGCCCAGCTTCTCCAGGACGGACAGCACGGACCCGTGCACCGAGGGGTCCACCCGCCGCATCGCGACCGTGGTCAGCTCGGTCCCGGAGGCGACCAGCGCCCGCTCCAGCACCTCCGGGCTGGGCGCGCCGCCGGTGCCCATGATCAGTCGGGACGTGAAGGACGTACCGCCGAGGACGAAGGGGTCGTCGGCCATGGGTCAGCCTCCTTGGACGGCGGTGAGGACCTCGACGCGGTCGCCCTCGGAGAGGGGCGTCGAGGGCCACTGCGCGCGCGGGACGACGGTTTCGTTGAGGGCGGCGGCCACTCCGGAGGGCGCCGGGGTCAGGGCGCGCACGACGGTGTCGAGCGCCGTGCCGGAGGCGACCTCGCGCGGCTCGCCGTTGACGGAGATGGAGATGGTGACGGAGAGAGTCATGCGGGTTGCTCCACGAGGGCCATGGGTTCCGTGGTGATGAAACGCTTCGGCGTGAACGGGCGGGCCTCGTCGGGGAGTTCACCGGTGGTCAGCACATGGGCCATGGCGTCACCGGTGACCGGCGTCAGCAGCACCCCGTTGCGGTAGTGCCCGGTGGCCAGCAGCAGCCCGTCCAGACCGGTCGGGCCGAGCAGCGGCGCGTTGTCCGGGGAGCCGGGCCGCAGCCCCGCCCGGGTCTCGGTGAGCGGCAGTTCCGTGATCCCGGGCACCAGCTCGTGCGCGTCCCGCAGCAGCTCGTACACCCCGCCCGCGGTCACCGTGGTGTCCCAGCCCAGTTCCTCGCTGGTCGCCCCGATCACCAGCTCGCCGTTCTCGCGCGGCACCAGATAGACCTGGCTGCCCCGCACCACGGCGCGCACGGTCCGGCTCAGGAACGGCGCGTACCGCTCCGGCACGGTCAGCCGCAGCACCTGCCCCTTCACGGGCCGTACGGGAGGCAGCACCGCGTCGGGAACCCCCGCGAGCCGCCCGCTCAGGCTGCCCCCGGCGAGGACCACCTGCCCCGCGCCCAGCGCCTCGCCGTCGCGCGTGACCACGCCCGCCGCCCGCTCCCGCGGCACGGTGAGCCGCTCGGCCCACACCCGGTGGAAGACGACGCCCGCCCGCTCGCACGCGGCCAGCAGGGCCCCGGCGAGGCGGCGCGGGTCGATCTGGTGGTCGCCGTCGACCCGCAGGCCCCCGCGCACGCCCGGCGCGAGCATCGGCTCCAGGCGCCGGCACTCCCGCCCGGACAGCCACTCGGAGTCCAGCCCCGACTGCCGTTGCAGGGAGTGCAGTTCGCGCAGATGGGCGCGGTCGTCGGCGTCCAGCGCGACGGCGAGCGTGCCGCACTGCCGGTAGCCGAGGTCCCGCCCGGTGAGTTCGGTGAGCTCGGCCGCGAAGTCCGGGTAGCGGCGGGCCGAGGCGAGGTTCAGCCCGAGCAGGGTCTGCTCGCCGTAGTGCAGTTCCGTGACGGCGGCCAGCATCCCGGCCGCCACCCGTGCGGCCCCGCCGCCCGGTTCGGGATCCACCACGGCCGTGGTGAACCCGCGCTGTGCGGCCCGCCACGCCGTGACGAGCCCGATGATTCCGCCCCCCACGACGAGGACGTCTGATGTGTGCGTACGCGACATGGGCGTCCAGCCCCTCCCTTCGCCGGCATGACCCGGATCAGGTTCGTACGGTCGGAGGCCGCCAGCCTCCCTCTCAGCCCGGTGCGTCCGGGCTCCCGCGAGTGCTCTACGTTGGCCACCCTAGCCCGACGTCGTATGTCTCAGTAAGGGAGCCTCCGCCCGTGGCACGCTCGCTCGACGGTCTCGTCCTCGCCCCCGTCACCGACCAGGCCCCAGGTCAGGTGGGCACCAGGACCCGTTTCACGTACCACGAGCAGGGCGGCGAGATCTGGGCCGAGTACGCGGGCGGCGACGTCGTACGCGGGCATCTGCTGGGCACCCGTGAGGGCGACCGTCTCGACTTCCGGTACGTCCAGCTCAAGCGCGACGGATCGACGTCCTCGGGGCACTGCGTGTCGACGGTCGTCGACCTGCCCGACGGCCGTGTACGGCTGGAGGAGACCTGGGAATGGGAGTCGCAGGAGGGCAGCGGGACCAGCGTCGTGGAGCAGGTCACGGAGCGGGACTCCTGACTGACGGATTGTCAGTTGCCCGAGGCGATCAGGTGTCTAAGGTGATCGGGTGAGCGAGCAGACACATGCGCGGCGACGGGTGGTCGTCGTCGGCGCGGGCATGGCCGGGGTGCAGACCGCCGTCGCCCTGCGGGAGCAGGGCTTCACCGGCGGCGTGACGGTGATCGGCGCGGAGCCCCACCAGCCGTACGACCGGCCGCCGCTGTCGAAGGCCGTCCTGCTGGGCAAGGCCGAGGACTCCGCCTTCGAGGTGGACTTCGAGGGCCTCGGCATCGACCTGCGGCTCGGCCGCGAGGTCCTCGGCGTACGCCCCGCCGACCGCGAGCTGGACACCGCCGAGGGCCCGGTGCCCTACGACGTCCTGGTCCTGGCCACCGGCGCCGAACCGATCCGGCTGCCGGGCGCCGAGGGCGTCCCCGGCGTCCATCTGCTGCGCACCCTGGACGACGCCGAGCGGCTGCGCCCGGTGCTGGCACGGCAGCACGACATCGTGGTCGTCGGCGCGGGCTGGATCGGCGCCGAGTTCGCCACGGCCGCGCGCGAGGCGGGCTGCGCGGTGACGGTCGTCGAGGCCGCGGACCGCCCTCTCGCGGGCGCGCTGCCCGCCGAGGTGGCCGAGCCGATGGTCTCCTGGTACGCCGACGCCGGAGCCGTCCTGCGCACCCACGCGCGCGTGGAGCGCGTCGAGCCCGGTGCCGTCCTGCTGGACGACGGCTCGCGGCTGCCCGCCGGCGCCGTCGTCGTCGGCATCGGCGCCCGCCCCGCCACGGCCTGGCTGGCCGGTTCCGGCATCGCGCTCGGCCGGCACGGCGAGGTCGTCGCCGACGACCGCCTGCGCACCTCCGCGCCGGACGTCTACGCGGTCGGCGACTGCGCCTCCTTCCCCTCGGGGCGCTACGGCGAACGCCTCCTGGTCCACCACTGGGACAACGCCCTCCAGGGCCCGCGCACGGTCGCCGCGAACATCATCGGCGAGGCCGTCGGAGCGGTCCCGGCGGTCTACGACCCGGTGCCGTACTTCTGGTCCGAGCAGTTCGGCCGCTTCGTCCAGTACGCCGGTCACCACGCCTTCGCCGACACCACCCTGTGGCGCGGCGAGCCCACCGGGCCGGCCTGGACGGTCTGCTGGCTGCGCGAGAACCGTCTGGTCGCCCTGCTCGCGGTGGGCCGCCCCCGGGACCTGGCCCAGGGCCGGCGGCTGATCGAGGCGGGCACCCCGATGGACCCGGCGCTGCTGACGGATCCGGCGAAGCCGTTGAAAACGGCCACGGCGTAGTGCGAAAAGCGCAGGTCGGGGGAGTCCGGCTTCCTACTGTCAGTGCGGGATGGCACGCTTGTTTCCGTGACCGAGATTGACGCAAAGATCGATGCTCTCGTCCCCGCCTGGCTCACCCTCCCCGACATCGCAGAAATGCTGGATGTCGAGGTGACGCGTGTGCGGCAGCTGGTCAAGGACGGCCAGCTCATCGCCGTACGCCGTGGCGAGAACCGCGCGCTGCACGTTCCCGCCGCCTTCATCGACGGGGCCGAGCAGAAGGTCGTCAAGGGCCTGTCCGGGACCTTGACGCTCCTGCGGGACGACGGCTTCAGCGACGCAGAGATGCTGGAGTGGCTCTTCACCCCCGACGAGAGCCTGCCCGGCACGCCCGCACAGGCCCTCAGCGAGAATCGCGGCACGGAGGTGAAGCGCCGGGCCCAGGCGCTCGCCGTCTGATCCGATCCGACTGATCGCAGACCGATCCGCACACCGTCCGGAGTACGGGCCGGGGCGCGCGCGTCACGGCCCGGCCGGAGTCATGGCTCCATGGCCTCCGGCCGGGGCCCGTCGCGGTCCGTCGAGCCACGCCTGTGGTTCACTACGGCCCGCCGCCGACCGCACCGGCCCACGGCCCGTACGCCACCGACACCCGGGGGGACCTCCGCATGCCCGTCACGTCCGACACCGCCGCCCGCGACCGGCTTCCCGACGCCCGGCTCTACCTCTGCACGGACGCCCGCAAGAAGCAGGGCGACCTCGGCGACTTCCTGGACGCGGTGCTGAGCGGCGGCGTGGACATCGTCCAGCTGCGCGACAAGACCCTGGAGGCCGACGAGGAACTGGCCCTGCTGGAGCTCTTCGCCGACAAGTGCCGCCGGCACGGCAAGGTCCTCGCGGTGAACGACCGGGCCGACGTGGCCCACGCGGCCCGCGCCGCCCACCCCTGGGGGCCCGCCGTCCTCCACCTGGGCCAGGGCGACCTCCCCGTCCCCGCCGCCCGCGCGATCCTCGGCGACGACCTCCTCATCGGCCGCTCCACGCACTCCGAGGCCGAGGCCGCCGCGGCCGCCGTCCAGGAGGGCGTCGACTACTTCTGCACCGGCCCCTGCTGGCCCACCCCCACCAAGCCCGGCCGCCACGCACCCGGCCTCGACCTGGTCCGGTACACCGCCGCCCTCGGCACCGAGCGCCCCTGGTTCGCCATCGGCGGCATCGACCTCGGCAACCTCGACGAGGTGCTGCGGGCCGGCGCCCGCCGGGTCGTGGTCGTCCGGGCGATCACCGAGGCGGACGACCCCGGCGCCGCGGCGGGGGAGTTCGCGAAGCGGCTACGGCACGTGGCGTAGTCGACCGGGCGACCAGTCCATCGGTCGGATGATCGACCTGGTGAGCGGTCGGATGATCGATCAGGTGGTCGGTCGGATGATCGGCCGGGGTGTCCGGCGAGTGTCCGAGGGATGGACAACAAGTCGACAAATCCGGCAAATTTCCCTGATCCGGTTGGGAGAGGGCCGCCCCCTGACTAACCTGCGGGTATGGCCCTCGGAACCGCATCCACCAGGACGGACCGCGCACGCACGGTGCGTGACATGCTCGCGACCGGCAAGACGACGTACTCCTTCGAGTTCTCGGCGCCGAAGACGCCCAAGGGCGAGCGGAACCTGTGGAGCGCGCTCAGGAGGGTCGAGGCGGTCGCCCCGGACTTCGTCTCCGTGACCTACGGCGCCGGTGGCTCCACCCGCGCGGGCACGGTCAAGGAGACCCAGCAGATCGTCGCCGACACCACGCTCACCCCGGTCGCCCACCTCACCGCGGTCGACCACTCCATCGCGGAACTGCGCAACATCATCGGCCAGTACGCCGACGCCGGGATCCGCAACATGCTGGCCGTGCGCGGCGACCCCCCCGGCGACCCCATGGCCGACTGGGTGCCCCACCCGCAGGGTCTGACCTACGCCGCCGAACTCGTCCGGCTCATCAAGGAGTCGGGCGACTTCTGCGTCGGCGTCGCGGCCTTCCCGGAGATGCACCCGCGCTCCGCCGACTGGGACTCCGACGTCGCACGCTTCGTCGACAAGTGCCGGGCCGGCGCCGACTACGCCATCACGCAGATGTTCTTCCAGCCGGAGTCCTATCTGCGCCTGCGTGACCGAGTCGTCGCGGCGGGCTGCGAGACCCCCGTCATCCCCGAGGTCATGCCCGTGACCAGCGTGCGGATGCTGGAGCGGTTGCCGCAGCTCAGCAACGCGGCCATCCCCTCCGCCCTGAAAGAGCGGATCCTCACAGTCAAAGACGATCCGGCGGCTGTACGCTCCATTGGTATTGAATTCGCCACGGAGTTCTGCGCACGGCTGCTGGCCGAGGGAGTGCCCGGACTGCACTTCATCACGCTCAACAACTCCACGGCTTCACTGGAAATCTACGAGAACCTCGGTCTGCACCACCCGCCGCAGGCCTAGACCGGCCACGCCGGTATACGACACACTGCGTAGCGGCTACTGGGAGAGGGGCGTACATGGGCTGGACGGTCCTCTACATCGCGTTCGGAGTCGTCGCGCTGTGGCTGCTGGGTGAAGTGCTGTTGCAGTACAAGGCGCGGCTGCGCTGGCGACTGCTCGCCTTCGCCGGGTTCCTCGGCGTGGTCCTGGGTGTCCTGATCCCGTCCGTGATCGTCATCGCCCTGGGCGCCGCCGCCTTCGCGGTCGGCCAGACCTACGTCACCCTCTCCTTCCGCCGCGGCTTCGCACAGGGCTGGGCGGTCAATCCGCCGGAGGCCCTCGGCAACCTGGTCGGCGGCAAGCGCAACCGCCGCGACCGGGGCCGGCAGGAGCCGACCCTGGAGGTCACCGACCTGGAGAGCGGCGAGGCGGGCTTCGCCGAAGAGCCCCCGTACGCCGACGGCACCAAGTACGGCCAGGACACCGGCGCCTACGGCCAGGACGACTACGACCGCGACGACGTCTTCACGCCCGCCCGTCCCCTCCAGCCGACGGCCGCCGAGACCACGTCCGTGTACGAGCCGCAGCCCCTCCCCGACGACACGGGCTCCTACGGCATATACGACACCGGCTACGCGGCCGCCGCCGACGCCTCCTACGCGGCCGCGGGCCAGCCCCAGGACCAGTACGCGACGGCCGCCGCCGACCAGACGTACGGCTACGACGGCTACACCGGCTACGACCAGCAGCAGTACGGCTACGATCCGGCCGGACAGCAGCAGTACGCCGCCTACTCCGACCCGTACATCGGCACCCAGACCTACGACGGTTCCGGGTACGACGCCTCCTACGGCGGCCAGCAGCAGTACGGCCAGCAGGGCTACGCCCAGGACCAGTACGCCACCGGCACCTACGGCGAGACCCCGCCCGGCGGTGTGTGGGTGCCCCAGCAGCGCAGCACCGACGACCCGTACGGCGCCGAACTCCCGCCGGAGCAGCAGCAGTACGGCCAGCAGGGCTACGACCAGACCCAGGGCAACGGGTACGGCGACCAGTACCGCTTCTGAGGGATGTACTCCTCCTTCTGAGGAACCGCCCGCCCGTTCGGGCCCCGGGGCTCGACGTCACTGAGAGCCGCGGAACTCCGGCCCCTCGACGATCAGTCCGGCCACGAGCGCGCCCGACATGCCCGCGTGGGCGAGCCCGCCGCCCGGGTGCGACCAGCCGCCGACGGTGAACAGACCCGGTGTTCCCGTGCTGTTGGACGGATGCAGCAGGCCGCCGGCTCCGGCCGCCAGTGCCGGCGCCGGGACCGAGCCGCCCTCCGCGCCGGTCTCCTCGGCGATCTCGGCCGGAGTACGGACCTCGTGCCAGAGCAGACGCTCGCGCAGATCGGGTACGGCACGCCCGGCGGCGGCGATCATGTGCTCGACGCCACGGTCGACGTCCGGCTGCTCCGGTCGTCCGCGGCCGGTCTGTGCCGGCACCACCGAGGTGAGGGTGATCGCCTCATGGGCGGAGTCCGGGACCAGCTTCGGGTCGTCGGGACGCAGGACGGTGACGGTGGGGCGGGTGTCCGTCCCGAGCGGGGTACCGAACAGAGCCTCCAACTCGCCCTCCCGGTCGGGCGCGTGCACCACCGTCCGGTGGGCCACCCCTTCCGGCCGCGGACCGCGCAGCGCCATCAGCACCGTCAGACGGCTCGCCGCCCCCCGCTGGGCCGGGACGCCACCGGCGGGCCGCACCACCGACTCCCGGACCAGTCGGTCCACCACCGCGGGAGCCGTGCCGGCGACCACGAAGTCCGCCTCCGCCACGGACCCGTCGGCCAGCTCCACCCCGGCCGCCCGGCCGTCCTTCTCCAGCAGCCCCGTGACCTCGGCGCCGAAGACGAACTCGACCTTCCTGGCCACGCACCGCTCGTGCACCGCGCGCGCCAACTCCCGTATCCCGCCGCGGACATACCAGGTGCCGAAGGCGTGCTCCATGTACGGCAGCACGGCGGCGCTCGCCGGGACGGCGCGCGGATCCAGGCCGTACGCCAGGGCGTGGCTCTCCAGGAGGGCGGCGAGCCGGGGGTCGCGCAGCTCCCAGGCGGCGACCTCGGCGAGGGTCGTGGCCCTCCGGGTGCGCAGCAGTCGCTTGTGCGGGACCGCCGGGTAGGGCTCGCGCTCGGCCAGCACCGACCAGTTCGGCCAGAGGGGCTCCTCCAGGAGCGGTCTGCGGGTCCGGTCCCAGGCCTCGCGCGCCCGGACCAGGAAGTCGCCCCAGCGCTGCCCGGCGGCCGCACCGAGCGCCTCGTCCAGGGCCGCGACGACACCCGCGCGCGAGGCGTTCGGCAGGGACACCTGTGTGCCGTCGGCGAAGACGTGCCGGGACGACGGGTCGACCTGGACCAGCTCGACGCACGCCTCCAGCGGCTCCTTGCCGGTCTTCAGGAACAGGTCGCGGTAGACCGCGGGGAGGGTCAGCAGTCCGGGGCCCGAGTCGAAACGGAAGCCGTCCCGCTCGAAGCGGCGCACCGCTCCGCCGTACGTGTCCGTACGCTCGTACACCGCCACCCGGTGGCCCGCGACGGCCAGCCGGGCAGCGGCCGCCATCGCGCCCATGCCGGCGCCGATCACCGCAATCCGTGCCATGCCCGCGACTTTATCGGCCACCACCGACAATCCGTCCGCGGGCCCGTGACCTGCCGAGTTCACGGGGGACCGGCCCCGGATCCCCCGGGCGAGGGAAGTACGGACGCGGACGCGATCGTCACCACTGGGTGACAGAGCGTCCTGGGGGTGAGTGCGCAGGGCTGAGTACGCGTACCTAGTGAGTGAGTTGAGTACGCGCGCGGATGGGCTGCGACCTGCGGGAACGAGAGAGTGGAGGCACGGAGAGGGGCGCGGCTCCGGCACCGGCGACACGGGGCGCCGGAACGGAGCGGCCCCTGATCCGCTCCTTCCGTCGGCAGAGCCGGCGGAAGCGAGACACGGGGGAACCCGGAGTTGACCGAACGGGACCCAACGGGGGAATCGGGGGACACGGGGGAATCGGGGGAGCACGAGGAGGCGCCGGTTCGAGGTGGCCCGCGGGGGACGCGGCCACATCGGACCGGCGCTTCTGTGTGCGCCGACCACACCTGCGGCCCGTGTGGGCCTCAGTGGCAGCCGCTCACCCGCCCCTGGAGCAGCCGGGACAGCGCCGCGTGCACGTCGTCCAGGGAGCGTTCCGGCTGGAACGCCTGCCAGTCCAGGGCGGCCACCAGCACCATGCCGACCAGCGCGGCCGCGGTCAGCGGGATGTCGATCTCGTCGCTGAACTCGCCGTTGTCGACGCCCTCGCGCAGCACGCCCTCGATGACCGCCACCGCCTCCTGCCGGACCACCATCAGGGTGGATTGCCAGGCCCGGTTGGTGCGCCACAGCTCCGCCACGTACAGCTGGGTGAAGGACGGATAGCGCTGGATGAAGACCAGCCCCGCGCGGATCATCGCGTCCAGGGCGTCCACCTTGCCGCCCCCGTCCCGGGCGGTGCGCTCGGCCGCCTCCCGCAGGGACGCGCTGAGGAGGCCCACGCCGTGCCGCAGCAGTTCCTCGAAGAGGACGGACTTGCTCGCGAAGTTGTAGTAGACCGTGCCCTTCGCGACCCCGGCCCGCTCGGCGATCTCGTCCACCGTGGTGGCGGAGAAGCCCTGCTCGGCGATGAGCGTGACGGCCGCCTCGTAGAGCTTCTGCCGGGTGGCCTCGCGGCGCGTGCTGACACCCGACGTGGCGCTGCTGCTTTCCATGGTCCCGATTCTCACAGGAGCCGCCCCCCGGCGGGGCACCGGAGGCGTCACCGCCGGGCTCACAGGGTCAGCTCCGGGTGCAGCCGGTCGAGCGTCCACACCTGTCGCCGGCGGGCCGACACGGCCGTCAGGGCCAGCGCGCCCGCGGTGAAGGCCGCCAGCACGGCACAGGCCTCCCAGACCGGCCCGAGGCCACCGCCCGTGATGAGCCGGCGCAGCGCCTCGACGACGTAGCTCATCGGCAGGAAGGGATGCAGCGCGTTGAAGAAGCCGGGGCTGGTCTGCACCGGGTAGGTGCCGCCCGCGGAAGTCAGCTGGAGCATCAGGAGGGCGAGGACGAGGATCCGCCCGGCCGCTCCGAAGCGGGCGTTCAGCCACTGCACGATCGCCGCGAAGCACGCCGTCACCAGGAACAGGAAGCCCACCGTCCCGGCCGCCCGCACCATCTGGAGGCCGACCGCCCAGTGCAGCACCGCCATCAGGGCCGCCGTCTGGAGCACCCCGATCGCCACCACCGGCAGCCAGCCCGCCAGCGCGATCCGCCAGGCCGAGGCGCCCGCGGCCAGCGCACGCCGGTTCATCGGGGTGATCAGCATGTACGCCACCATCGCGCCCACCCACAGGGACAGCGGGATGAAGTACGGGGCGAAACCGGTGCCGTAGTTGGGCGCCTTGTGCAGGTCCCTGGAGACCAGCTGGACGGGGTCCGCCATCACCTCGGTGCGCTGGTCGCGGTCCTTCTCGTCGTAGTCGGGGATCTGCTCGGCGCCGTCGTGCAGGCCCCGCGAGAGCTTGCCCGAGCCGTCGACGAGCTTGTACATGCCGCCGTTCAGGTCCTCGGCGCCGGTCCTGAGCTCGCCGACGCCCTCGTCCAGGTCCGTGGCACCTGTCTCGGCCGTCCCGAGCCCGGTGTGCAGCGCCTTGGCGCCGTCGGCGACCTTGCCAGCGCCCTCGTTCAGCTTGTTGATCTTCCGTACGGCGTCGTCGAGGTCCTCGGTGAGGTGGGGCGCCCGGTCGGCGAGCGCCCGGGCCTGCTTCTGGAGCGTGCCGAGGTGGCCGTCGAGCTTCTTCAGGTCGCCGTTCTGGTCCGCGACCAGGGTGTTGACGTCGTCGGCGACCTTCGCCACGTCCGCCGCGGCCTGCTTCGCCTTCTTCAGGTCGGCGCAGGCGGCGTCCGGCAGCACGGGGTCCGTGCAGCGCGCCCTGTACACCGTCTCCAGGGTGCCGGAGGCCGCGTGGGCGCCCTTGGCGGCGGTCGGGGCGGTCTTCACCAAGGTGTCGAGGTTGTGCCGGACCGCCGCGGCCGAGTCGGCGACGAGGCGGGCCGTGTCCCCGATGGTCTTCTCGTTGTCCTTCAGGAACGGACGCACCTTGTCCGAGACCCCGTTGACCTTGTCCGCCAGGGTCTGCGTGCCGTCCGCGACGCGGCGCGCGCCGTCCTCCAGGTCACCCGCGCCCGAGTCCAGCTTCGTCAGCCCCGTGGAGAGCCTGCCACTGCCCTTCTCGGCGTCCTTCAGGCCGTCGGCGAGGTCCTTGGAGCCCTTCTCCGCCTTGCCGATGCCGCCCTGAAGGTCGTCGGCCCCGTCCGCGGCCTTCACGGTCGCGCCGTGGATGTCCGAGAACGAGATGAAGATCCGGTCCAGGAAGGACCGCGAGGCCTTGGTGGACGCGGCCGTCCGCACCTCCGCGAACACCGTTCGCGAGATCTGCCCGACGATGTAGTTGTTCGCGTCGTTCGTCCGCACCTGGAGCGCGCCGGTCTCGGGCGAGGCGCCCGAACTGGAGGCGATCCGGCGGCTGAAGTCCTTCGGCATGGTCAGCGACAGGTAGTACCTGCCGTCCTCCACGCCCGCGCGTGCCTCGGCGGCGCTCACCTCCTGCCAGTCGAAGACGTCGCTCTCGCGCAGCCCCTTGGTGATCTCGTCGCCCGCCGTGAGGCGCTTCCCGTCGGCGGTGGCGCCCTGGTCGTCGTTCACCAGCGCCACGGGGATGCGGTCCAGTCGGCCGTACGGGTCCCAGAAGGACCACAGGTACAGGGCGCCGTACAGCAGCGGCAGCACCAGCAGCGCCACCAGGGCGGCGCGCGGCAGCTTGCCCCTGCCGAAGCGGCGCAGCTCAAGCGCGGCCAGTCGCGGCGAGCGCATCGGCGTTCTCCTTCCGGGACTCTCGGGACTGTCGGGGTTCTTGGGACTGTCGGGTGGAGATCCGCACGGCGTCCTCGGGGGCCTCGCTGCACACGGCCAGGACGGTCGTTCCGCCCTCGGCGATCGACCTCAGCAGCGCCCAGGCCTCGGCGCGCTCGGCGTCCGACAGCTTCAGGTCGACGTCGTCGACACCCAGCAGCCCCGGCCGCCCGATCAGCGCCAGCGCCACGGACAACCGCAGCGCCTCCAGCCGCTCCAGATCGCGTACGGCGGTCCGCGGGCCCTTGGGCAGGTCCGCGGGGTCGAGCCCGGCGGCGGCCAGCGCGGTGTCGATCCGCAGCGCCGACTCCGCGGACCGCTCGGCACGCGGCCGCAGCAGTCCGCGCAGGGAGTCGCCGAACCGCCGCTGCAGCAGCGCCCGTTCCCGCAGGTGCTCCCCGACGGTCAGGGCCGGGTCGAGGTCGGTGACCCCGAAGACATGGGCCAGGGCACCGATCCGGCGTACCGCCCCCACCTGCTTCGGCAACCGCGCCCCGCCCACGGTCGCCGTCCCCTCGGTGGCCCTCATCCGTCCGGTGAGCGCGAGCAGCAGGCAGGTGCGCCCGGACCCCGACGGCCCTTCGACGGCGATCAGCGAACCGGGCTCCGCGGACGCGGTGATCCCTCGGAACGCCCAGCCGCGCGGGCCTTCGAGGCCGAAGTTCTCGGCGGTGATGCCGACTGCGCCCACGATCCCCCCTCAGCGATGTGGCGATTTTTTGAACTGACTGGTCAGTGCAAAAGCTAGCCCGAACTTGCGATCGAAGCAAAATCCCAGGTCAGAACGGATTGTCAGTGCCATACCTCACGATGGGCACATACGGCACCTCGTATCAGGAGCGTGCCGTCACACGACGACAGGAGGTTCGTCATGGCCAGCTACCACGCAGCAGCCGCCCGTCGGCGCCGCGCCTCCGGCCCTGCCCCCTCACTGACCGGCCCGGCGAGCGACGTGCACCCCGTGCTCCGCCGGGCCACGGCCCCGCCCGCCGCCCTCGACCTGCTCGCCCAGGCCCGCGCCGGCCTGGACGAGGCCACCACGCTGGAAACGTCGAACGAGCGCTACGCCACGGCCCACCTCGCCGCCCTGCGCACCGCCGCCGCCGTGCTCGCCGCCCGGGGGCGCCCGGAGACCTCCGCCCGACGCAGGGCCAAGATCCGGAGCGCCTGGGAAGTGCTCCCCGAGATCGCGCCCGAGCTCACCGAGTGGAGCGCGCTGTTCGCCTCCGGGGCCCGGCGCCGCGCCCGGGCCGAGGCCGGTATCCAGGGCGCGGCCAGCCGCCGGGACGCCGACGACCTGATACGCGACGTGGCGATGTTCCTCCGCCTCGTCGAACGCATGCTGGTCCTCCAGCCGGTCCTGCCCCAACCACGCCAGGACACGGACCGGCAGGAGGGCACCGACACCACCGACCGCGACTTCCCGGACGCGGGCTGACCGGCCGGGTACCAGGGGGGAAGCGGAGCGCGGACCGGGGCGAGGACCGGGGGAAACGGAGTGGCGCACCGCCGCCGCGGGTCCCATTAGGGTGGAGACCGCCTGAAGCCTCTGCCCGCCGCGGTCCGCGGCCGAGAGAGGCGTCCCGATCGCTCCGCCGCGCAAGAGGCGGTGCCGCGCCGAGGAGTCAACTGCCGTGTCGGACCCGCTGCGACCCCGCGCCTCTCTCCGTACCGCCGTGGTCTGGGAGGTCCTCCAGGACGCTCTTGATCGACGGGTCAAGGCCACGGGCCGGGAGTCGCTGGACGTCCTCGACACCGGAGGCGGCAGCGGCAACTTCGCGGTGCCGGTCGCCCGCCTGGGCCACCGCGTCACCGTCGTCGACCCCAGCCCCAACGCGCTGTTCGCCCTGGAGCGCCGCGCCGCCGAGGCCGGGGTCGCCGACCGGGTGCGCGGCGTCCAGGGCGACGCCCACGGTCTCCTCGACGTGGTCGAGCGCGACGGCCACGACGTGGTGCTGTGCCACGGCGTCCTGGAGTACGTGGACGACCCCGCCGAGGGCATCCGCAACGCGGTGGCCGCCCTGCGCTCCGAGGGCGTCCTCAGCCTGCTCGCCGCCGGCCTGGGCGGTGCCGTGCTCTCGCGTGCCCTCGCCGGCCACTTCAAGGAGGCCAGGCAGGCCCTCGACGACCCGAACGGCCGCTGGGGCGCCGGCGACCCCGTGCCGCACCGCTTCACCACCGAGCAGCTCACCGCCCTGGTAGAGGGCGCGGGCCTCGCCGTCGCCGCCGTGCACGGCGTCCGGGTCTTCGCCGATCTCGTCTCCGGCGTGCTGGTCGACACCGAGCCCGGGGCCCTGGAGGCGCTGCTGAAGCTGGAGGAGGCGGCGGCCGAGCTCCCCGCCTTCCACTCCGTGGCCACACAGCTTCATGTGCTGGGTGAGACCCGGGCGGCCGCCGAGGCCTGAGCGTCCTGTCGTGACGCGTCGCTGATCAGCGACGCGGCTGTGGATGGAGTACGCCACAGGCCCCCCGATCGCGCGCTGAGCGCCGTATGATCGAGGGAGGCCGCCCGGCATGACGGGTCGGCTCCTGGGGAATGGAAGCCTCAGCGAGTCGGAACGCTCATGGCGGATTCCGGTTGGCCAATTGGCGCAGAGGGGCGGGTTTCACGGGGGCGATTCCCTGCCTATCCTGAAGGGACCCCCTAGTCGCCCCGGCGACTGCACGATGAGGAGGACTCCGTGCCGCTCTCGGAGCACGAGCAGCGAATGCTCGAGCAGATGGAGCGAGCGCTGTACGCCGAAGATCCCAAGTTCGCGTCGGCGCTCGAGGGAAGCGGGCTGCGTACGTACACCCGGCGTCGGGTCTACCAGGCGGTCGCGGGCTTCCTCGTGGGTATCGCGCTCCTCATGGCCGGTATGGTCGCCAAGCAGGTGTGGCTCAGCGTGGTCGGCTTCCTGGTCATGCTGGGTTGTGCGGTACTCGCCGTAACAGGTTGGCGCAAGGCCCCCAAGCCGGGGGAGCAGCCGACCGGTGCCGGTCCACAGACAGCACGCCGTCAGGGACGACAGCGGCGCTCCATGATGGACCGTATCGAGCAGCGCTGGCAGCGGCGCCGCGACGAACAACAGGGCAATTAGCTCGACGAACAGCTCTCGCGTCCGTGAGGGGGTGACCACCTGGCCGGGTGGTCACCCCCTCACGCATGCGCGGTAAATCGGCCAACTTCTTCGGCCAACTTCTCTTCCAACGGATCCAACGGGTCCAACGGGCGGGGCCCGGACCGCCTCACACGGTCCGGGCCCCGCCCGTTCGTCTGCCCGCCCCACCAGGGGGCGCCGCTCAGCCTCGCTGGTCCGACGGCTTGCGCAGGGTCGGCCGGACCTCGGCCATGCGCGCCGTGAAGCCCGCCCACCACTCCGAGAGCGCCCAGGCCACCCGTACGGTGGAACGCGGAGCGATCACCGCGCGCATCTTGGTGCCCCTGCTGACCGTGTGGTTCAGCCCGGCCGTGGCCCGGCGGACGTCTTCCGCCAGCCCCGCCGTCGGGCGTGGACGGGGCGCGTAGAGCACCTGCTCCACGGCGTCCGCCACCCGGTGCACGCCCGCTGCCGTCGCCGGGTCGAGCTGCCCGATCCGGACGATGCGCGCGGCTGCCTTGCGCGGGGTCTGCGACTCCTCCGGCGCGATCCCGAAGTCCCACGCCGTGTCGGTCAACTCCTCCCAGACGGCGAGGGTGTGCCGCGCCGAGTCCGCCTCGCTGCGGCCGTGCCCGCCCAGCCGTACCGCCCGGGTCCGCAGCCGCCACAGCATCGGCGCCAGGGGGACCGCCAGGACCAGCAGCCCGACGGCGAGCCAGCCCAGCAGTCTCAGATACCACCAGGGGCCGGCCACGACCCACCAGGAGATGTCGTCGTCGTCGCCCGGCGCGGCCGCCGGGGACTCGCTCTGGCACTCGTTCAGCTTCTTCTGCTCCGGGGTGCAGGTGTCGCTGGCCGAGGGCGCGGCGGAGGGCGCCGTGCTGGCCGCCTCGGACGGCTGCGCCGGGTTCGGCAGCGAGCTGCCGGGCGTCTCCGGGGCGGTGTACGACGGCACCGTGCCCCGGCTGGGGGTCGGCTCGAAGCGGGTCCAGCCCACACCCTCGAAGTACAGCTCGGGCCAGGCGTGGGCGTCCTTCAGCCCCACCGACACCGTGTCACCCTCCACGGTGCCGGGCGCGAAGCCCACCGCGACCCGGGCCGGAATGCCCAGGGACCGGGCCATCGCCGCCATCGCGAAGGAGAAGTGGACGCAGAAGCCCTCCTTGTCCCTCAGGAAGCGGGCGATCGCCTGGGAGCCGTTGCCCACCTGCACCTGGGTGTCGTACTCGAAGCCACCGGTCACGGCGAAGTAGTCCTGGAGCGCGACCGCCTGCTCGTAGGGGTTGGTGATCCCCTCGGTGACCCTGCGGGCCGTCTCGCCCACCACCGCCGGCAGGGACGGGGGGAGCTCGGTGTACTCGCGGACCAGGGCCGGGGGCGCCGGGGGCGCGTCGGCGAGCTGTCGGGCCGTCGGCTGCACGTCGAGGCTTCTCACCTGGTACGTCAGGCCGCTCGTGGTCTGGCCGTGGTCGCCGACGAGCGTCATGCCCTCGGGCTCGTAGCGCCAGTTGCCGCTGATGCTCACACCGCTCGGCGGGTACGGCATCGGCAGCCAGTTCTGGGCGTAGCCGTCGGTCGCCGTGACGGTGGTGACGAACTCCGTGCTCTTGACGTCGCGGGACAGGCCCACGGGCGTCGGGAACGTGCCGTCCGGCACGGCGGTGATGGCGCGCTTGGACGGCTTCCAGGTGGTGCCGTCGAAGTCGTCCAGGGACACGATCCGCAGGTACAGGTTCGACAGGTCCGCGTTCTTGTCGGGCCGCAGGGACATGACCTGGCGGTCCTCGTCCACGTTCAGGTTGTCGCGGAGGGACACCAGCGGGTTCACCGCGGAGATGGTGCCGCCGCCTCCGGAGCCGGAGCCCACACCCGCGCCCGCGTTCTCCAGCAGGCCGCCGTTCATCGCGGGCATGGCGAGCGGCACCACGAGGGCGACGCCCAGCGCGACCACACCGATGCGCCGGCCGGTGCGGACCGGGGCCACCGCCCCGCCGGACTCCGCGCCGCCCTGGGTGCGGGGCGCCCCGCCGAAGACCCGGCCCCACTGCGACAGCCGCTCCCGCCCCTCGGCCAGGAGCAGCAGCAGATAGCCGGCCGCCGCGACCAGGAACCACAGCCAGTCGGCGCCGCCTTCGGACAGCCCTGCGGCGACCGAGTACAGGGCCAGCAGCGGCAGGCCGGCCGGGGCCGCGCTGCGGAAGGTCACCGCGAGGGTGTCCACCGCGAGACCGATGATCAGCACGCCGCCGACGAGCATCAGCCGGATGCCGTCGGACTCCAGGGGCGCCGGGATCGCGTACCGCGCGATGTCGTCGGAGCCCTGGCGGAGCAGGTCGGCGAAGTGCACGAAGGCGTCCGGGCCGGGGATCAGCCCGACGAAGGCCTGTTCGCGGGCGAAGCTCAGGGTCAGCAGCATCAGGCCCACCAGGGCCTGCGCCAGCACTGTCAGGGGCCGCGCCAGCGGAACCCGCCGGGTCGCGGCGCCCACGCCCGACTGCACCGCCAGCAGGAAGCCGGCCTGCACGATCCAGGTGGCCGGATCCACCAGCGGCAGCAGGGCGCACGCGGCCATCAGTGTGGCCGCCCAGGCGCACAGCGCCAGTCGTGCCCGCCCGCTCATCGCAGTCCCTCCCCGGAACCGGTCGCACCGACGCCCGAGCGCTCCCGGTCCGCCTGGCGCCACAGGCCGTCCAGCGCCGCGCCACGCGGCACGGCCAGGGCCGTCCAGCCCGCCTCGCGCAGCATCCGCAGCCGCTCCTCGCCCCTGTTCAACGGGCCGGGCACATCGCTCGGTTCCCGGATCCAGCTCTCGCTGTCCAGCACGAAGGCGATCGCCCCGCCGCTGCGCCGGCGCATCTTGGCGGCCACCGCGGCCTGCTCCTCGTCCAGGTCGCCGAAGAAGCCCACCAGCAGTCCTTCATTGCCCCCGCGCAGCACGTCGTAGGCCCGGGACAGGCCCGCGCCGTCGGAGTGGTCGATCACCGCGAGGGTGTCCATCATCAGCCCGGCCGCGTCCGCCGTCTCCTGGCTCGCGCCCGCGAACCCGTCGGCGCCCTCGCCCGGCACCGAGTTGCCGGTGTCCGTCAACAGCCGTACGGAAAAGCCCCGTTCGAGCATGTGCACCAGGACGGACGCGGCGCCCGAGACGGCCCACTCGAAGGCCGAGTCCGGTCCCGCGCCCTGGAAGGCGATGCCCCGGGTGTCCAGCAGCACCGTGCAGCGGGCCCGCTGCGGCTGTTCCTCGCGGCGCACCATCAGCTCGCCGAAGCGGGCGGTGGAGCGCCAGTGCACCCGGCGCAGGTCGTCGCCGTAGCGGTACCCGCGCGGGATGATGTCGTCGTCGCCGGCCAGGGCGAGCGAGCGGTTGCGTCCGTCGCCGTAGCCCTTCGCCTCGCCGCTGAACCGCACCGGCGGCAGTGGCTCCACGCGCGGGATGACCGTCAGGTCGTCGTACGTGGAGAAGGAGCGGGTCAGCTCGCACATGCCGAACGGGTCGGTCAGGCGCAGCTGGAGCGGGCCCAGCGGATAGCGGCCGCGCAGGTCGGAGCGGACCCGGTAGGACACCTCGCGGCGGCCGCCCGGCTCCACCCGGTCCAGGACGAACCGGGGGCGCGGACCGAGCACGTACGGCACCCGGTCCTGGAGCATCAGCAGGCCGGTGGGCAGCCGCGAGACATTGTCCATCCGCAGATGGACGCGGGCCTCGCTGCCGGCGGGCACGCGCGCGGGGGAGAGCCGGCGGCTGCCGGCCACCCGGTAGCGCGTGCGGAAGAGCACGGTGGCGCAGATCAGGGGCAGCACGGCCAGCAGCAGGCCGACCCGCAGCAGGTCGCTCTGGCCGAGGACGTACGCGCAGATCGCCGCGGCGACCCCGGCGGCCAGGAAGGACCGGCCGCGGGTGGTCAGACCGGCCAGCGCCGTACGTACACCGCCCTTGTCCCCCCGGTCGGCCTCCGCGTGCCCGGGCCCCCCGGTGCTCATCAGAGCCTCCGCGGCGGCTGCTGCGGATACGCCGGCGCTCCCCGCAGCCCGAGACCGGTGCCCTGCTGGGGCGCCGCCGGGACCGCGGTGCGCTGGAGGATCTCCTGGACGACCTGCTCGGCGGTGCGCCGGTTCAGCTGGGCCTGGGCGGTCGGCAGGAGCCGGTGGGCCAGGACCGCGACGGCGAGCGCCTGCACGTCGTCCGGCAGGGCGAACTCCCGCCCACTGAGGGCCGCGGACGCCTTCGCCGCGCGCAGCAGGTGCAGCGTCGCGCGCGGGGAGGCGCCGAGTCTGAGGTCCGGGTGGGTGCGGGTGGCCGCGACCAGCTCCACCGCGTAGCGTCGGACGGGCTCGGCGACATGGACATTGCGGACGGCTTCGATGAGCTTCACGATGTCGTGCGCGTGGGCCACCGGCTGGAGGTCCTCCAGCGGGCTCACCCCGCCGTGGACGTCGAGCATCTGCAGCTCGGCCTCCACGCTCGGGTAGCCCACGGAGACGCGTGCCATGAAACGGTCGCGCTGGGCCTCCGGCAGCGGGTAGGTGCCCTCCATCTCCACCGGGTTCTGGGTGGCCACCACCATGAAGGGGCTGGGCAGCTCGTAGGTCTGCCCGTCGATGGTGACCTGGCGCTCCTCCATCGACTCCAGGAGCGCCGACTGCGTCTTCGGCGAGGCACGGTTGATCTCGTCGCCGATCACGATCTGCGCGAAGATCGCCCCCGGCTTGAACTCGAAGTCCTTTCGCTGCTGGTCCCAGATGGACACACCCGTGATGTCCGAGGGCAGCAGGTCGGGCGTGAACTGGATGCGCCGCACCGAACAGTCGATGGAACGCGCCAGTGTCTTGGCCAGCATGGTCTTGCCGACACCGGGGACATCCTCGATCAGAAGATGTCCCTCGGCGAGCAGTACGGTCAGCGAAAGCCGTACGACCTCGGGCTTGCCCTCGATCACACCCTCCACCGAACTGCGGACTCGCTCCGCTGTGGCGGTCAGATCAGTGAGGCTCGCTCGATCGTCATAGGTCGTCACCCGGCCCTCCTCGGCCCGTTCTTTCCGGGCCGACGCTCTTGACGCGCAGCCGGCCCACCCCGAATCACGGACACCACGCGTGAAAGGTTCCGCGCGACGCCACACCCCGCATTCTTGCTGCCGTTACCGTTTCGTGTCACTCGCCTGTGGACAACTGCCCGCGCTATGTCAGGTCTTACGGTGTTTTGGGCGCCGGACGGCCGGAAATCCACAGCGAAACGACAGCTGCCGCCGTCGGTTACGCGGGGTCGACCTCGCGCAGCAGGCCGGTCTTCACGTCGAAGACGAAGCCGCGTACGTCGTCGGTGTGCACCAGGAACGGCGAGGTGCGTACCCGCTGCATCGACTGCCGTACGTCCTGGTCGACGTCCCGGAAGGCCTCCACCGCCCAGGCCGGACGCTGGCCGACCTCCATCTCCAGCTCGGTGCGGAAGTCCTCGGTGATCGCCTCCAGACCGCAGCCGGTGTGATGGATGAGGACGATACTGCGCGTCCCCAGCTTGCGCTGGCTGATGGTCAGCGAGCGGATCACGTCGTCGGTGACCACGCCACCGGCGTTGCGGATGGTGTGGCAGTCGCCCAGCTCCAGACCGAGCGCGGCGTGCAGGTCGAGGCGGGCGTCCATACAGGCCACCACGGCGACGTGCAGGACGGGGCGGGCGTCCATGCCGGGGTCGGCGAAGGCGTCGGCGTACCGCTCGTTCGCCTCGACGAGGCGGTCGGTGACGGTGCCGCCGGCTATGGCGGCCTTGGAGCCAGTGGGTACCGATGCGGAAGTCGTCATACCCATGACGGTACTGGTCACCCTCGCAATCGGCCCGGTGTGAGAGGGGACAAAGAATGTCATCGAGCCTTGGTGTGAGCTAACCCACAGGAGTGGTGCGAGGGCGGCCACACGGGTGATTCCGTCCGTTTCGTCGCTTCGACCGCGTCCGGGTCCGCGACGCGCAGGCCGGTTGATTGACCGCGAGACACCGTGGACTAAAGTGACGCGAAGCGGGAGGCGAGGCTCTCCCTGCTGGACTGACATTCCCGGAGACCCCGGCTCACGCACGGCCGGTCTCCCCACGTGCGCGGCGCGTACGTACGGCTCGGCCTCGTCCCGCTCCCGGCCGGCCGACGCTTTTGGCGCCGGCGGGCCGTCCCCTTCACTGGGGGTCCCCCAGCTTGCCGGGGGAGGGCGGGGACCCGGCCGTACGGACGAGGGCCGCGCCGGACCTGAGAGGGCCAGTTGAGCCAGAGTCGACATGTCCCGGTGATGCTCCAGCGGTGCCTGGACCTGTTGGCCCCCGCACTTCAGGACCGGCCGGGAGCGGTCGTCGTCGACTGCACCCTCGGCCTCGGCGGCCACAGCGAGGCTCTGCTCGCCCGCTTCCCCGAGGCCCGGCTGGTCGCCCTGGACCGCGACAAGGAGGCCCTGCGCCTGTCCGGCGAGCGCCTCGCGCCCTACGGGGAGCGGGCCACCCTGGTGCACGCGGTCTACGACGAACTCCCCGACGTACTGGACCGGCTCGGCATCCCGCACGTCCAGGGTGTCCTGTTCGACCTCGGCGTCTCCTCCATGCAGCTCGACGAGGCCGACCGCGGCTTCGCCTACGCCCAGGACGCCCCGCTCGACATGCGCATGGACCAGACGACCGGCATCGGCGCCGCCGAGGTCCTCAACACCTACCCGCCGGGCGAACTCGTCCGCATCCTCCGGGCGTACGGCGAGGAGAAGCAGGCCAAGCGGATCGTGGGCGCGATCGTGCGCGAGCGGGAGAAGGAGCCGTTCAGCAACAGCGCGCGGCTCGTGGAGCTGATCCGGGACAGCCTCCCGCAGGCCGCCAAGCGCACCGGTGGCAACCCGGCCAAGCGCACCTTCCAGGCCCTGCGGATCGAGGTCAACGGCGAACTGGCCGTGCTGGAGCGGGCGATCCCGGCCGCGGTGAAGGCGCTCGACGTGGACGGGCGGATCGCCGTCCTGTCGTACCACTCGCTGGAGGACCGGCTGGTCAAGCAGGTGTTCGCGGCCGGCGCCGCCACCACCGCGCCGCCCGGGCTGCCCGTCGTGCCGGAGCGGTACCAGCCCAGGCTCAAGCTGCTCACCCGTGGTGCCGAACTTCCCACCGAGGAAGAGGTCGCCGAGAACCGGCGGGCGGCGCCGGCGCGGCTGCGCGGCGCCCAGCGCGTCAGGAGGGACGTCGAGTGAGTGGACCGGGGTACCGGACGCGAGGGGCGGGCGAGTGAGCAGCAGACCCCGACTGAGGGGCAGGGCCGCCCGGCTGGCCCGACTGATCCCGGTGGGCGCGACCCCCGGCCAGGCCGCCCGCGCCCCGTTCGTCCTCCTTGTCGTCCTGCTGCTGGGGGGCGGCCTCATCGGGCTGCTGGTGCTGAACTCGGCGCTGTCCGAAGGGTCGTTCGAACTCGACGACCTCCAGAAGGAGACGAAGAGCCTGACCGACGAGGAGCAGGCGCTCCAGCGGGACATCGACGCCTATTCGGCCCCCGCCGCCCTCCAGCGCCGCGCCCGTGAACTCGGCATGGTGCCCGGCGGCGACCCGGCCTTCCTCGACCCCGACGGCAGCGTGAAGGGCGTACCGAGTCCCGCCTCCGGCCCTCGGCAGGCCTCCGCGCGGACGCCCCTCGTGCTCGCCCCCGAGGCGCTCGACAGCATGACCGGCCACACACCGACGACCCCCGGCACACCGACGCCGACCGCCGCCACGCCGACTCCCACGCCGCCGCAGACCCCCACGGCCCCGCCGCCCGCACCTCAGGAGGCCGCCCGGCAGGGCCGGCCCCTCCAGACCCCCGCGACCCCGACCCCTACCCCCGGCAGGTGACGGAAGTGGCTGATGACTCCGGCAGGCAACCCCCGCGCCGCCGGGTCCCCGGACCCGCACGCCCCGAGCGCTCCGCCCGCCCCGTCGGCCGGCCGCGTCCGGGCCCCGGAGCCCGCCCGGCCCGTCGCCCGGCGGCGCCCCGGCCCGCGGCCCCCAAGGTCATCCGGCTGGGCAGCCCCCGGCCCCGGCTGCGCATGGTCGGCCTGGCGCTGACCCTCGTCCTGATCGCCTTCGTCGTACGGCTGCTCCAGGTGCAGGCCGTCGACGCCGGCACGTACGCCGCCAAGGCCGAGCAGAACCGGTACGTCGGCTACACCCTGGCTGCCGAGCGCGGCGGGATCACCGATCGCGACGGAGTCGCCCTCGCGACCAGCGTGGACGCGTACACGATCACCGCGGACCCCACGCTCTTCACCCGCAAGCAGCTGAAGATCGACGACGGGCCGGAGCAGGCGGCCGCGCTGCTCGCCCCGATCCTCGGCGAGGAGCAGGACACGCTGGTCGAGAAGCTCAGGCCGGCGAACAAGGAACTGCGCTACGTCGTGCTCGCCAACCGGCAGACCCCGCAGGTCTGGAAGCAGATCAAGGACCTCAAGAGCGCGCTGGCCACCAAGGCCGAGGACGACAGGAGCACGGTCAACGTCCTCGCGGGCGTGCTCGCCGTGCCCACCAGCAAGCGCGTGTACCCCAACGGTGATCTCGCCGCCGGGATACTGGGCTGGGTCAACGCCGACGGCAAGGGCGGCGGCGGTGTCGAGCAGCAGCTGAACTCCCTGCTGGCCGGCAAGGACGGCAAGATCCGCTACGCCCAGTCCCGCGGCGTCCAGGTGCCGACCGCGGGCTCCACCGAGACGCCGGCGGTGCCCGGCAGTGATGTCGAGCTCACCATCGACCGCGACATCCAGTGGGCCGCACAGAACGCGATCACCGACCAGGTCGAGGAGTCCCAGGCGGACCGCGGCTATGTGATCGTGCAGGACACCCGGACCGGCGAGATCCTCGCCATGGCCAACTCGCCCGGCTTCGACCCGAACGACCTCTCCAAGGCCAGTTCGGTGAACATGGGCAACGCGGCCCTCCAGGACGCCTTCGAGCCCGGCTCCACGGCCAAGGTCATGTCGATGGCCGCCGTCCTCGAACAGGGTGTCGCCACCCCGCAGACGCACGTCGTGGTGCCCAACCGGCTGCACCGCGGCGACCGGCTCTTCAAGGACGACATCAACCACCCGACCTGGTACCTCACGCTCAACGGCGTGCTCGCCAAGTCCAGCAACATCGGCACCATCCTGGCCACCGGCCAGCTCGGCAAGACGCAGCGGCAGGCCAACCAGGTCCTCTACTCGTACCTGCGCAAGTTCGGCCTCGGCAGCTACACCGGGCTCGACTTCCCCGGCGAGACGCCGGGCATCCTCGCGCGGCCCGGCGACTGGTCGACCTCACAGCAGTACACGATTCCTTTCGGCCAGGGCGTGTCCATCAACGCGATGCAGGCGGCCTCCGTCTACTCGACCATCGCCAACGGCGGCGTACGCACCGAGCCCACGCTCGTACGCGGCACGAAGGGACCGGACGGGCGCTTCACACCGGCCGCGAAGCCCAAGGAGACAAGGGTCGTCAGCGCGAAGACGGCGAAGACCCTCGCCCAGATGCTGGAGTCCGTCGTGGACGACGAGGAGGGCACCGGCAGCAAGGCGCGCATCCCCGGCTACCGGGTCGCGGGCAAGACGGGTACGGCCAACCGCGTGGATCCGGCCACCGGCAAGTACAAGGGCTACACCTCGTCGTTCGCCGGATTCGCGCCCGCCGACAAGCCCCGCATCACCGTCTACTGCGCCATCCAGAACGCCACCAACGGCAACTACTTCGGCGGCCAGATCTGCGGACCCGTCTACAAGAAGGTCATGGAGTTCGCCCTGAAGAGCCTCCAGGTCCCGCCGACCGGCGCCAAGCCCGCCAGCCTTCCGGTCATCTACAAACCCTGACCAGCACTGTTCAGCACAGACCCCTCAGGAACCACCTCGTGACAACGATCACCCCCGATTCCGGGAACCAGGGTGCCCCCGCGCCCTCACTTCGCTCCGAACCGGGTACGCCCGGTACGCTCACCGCCGTGCCACACGCTGATCAGTCCCAAACCACCCAGAAGGGCGCACCCGTGACATATCCGGGGCCGCCTCGGCCGGTGCAGGTCTCCGCCACACCCCTCGCGGAACTCGCCGATCAGCTGGGTGCCGAGCCGCCGCAGCGCGCCGCCGAGGTCACGGGCATCACCCATGACTCGCGCGCCGTCCGCCCCGGCGACCTGTACGCCGCCCTGCCGGGCGCCCGCCTGCACGGCGCCGACTTCGTCACCCAGGCCGCGGGCCTCGGCGCGGTCGCCGTGCTGACCGACCCGACCGGCGCCGAACGCGTCGCCGCCACCGGGCTTCCGGCGCTGGTCGTGGACGACCCACGCGCGCGGATGGGCGCACTGGCGGCCACGATCTACGGCCACCCGGGACGCGATCTGCTCCAGATCGGCATCACCGGCACCTCCGGCAAGACCACCACCGCCTACCTGGTCGAGGGCGGCCTGCGGACGGCCCGCTCCACCGGCCTGATCGGCACGGTCGAGATGCGCATCGGCGACGAGCGCATCAAGTCCGAGCGCACCACGCCCGAAGCCACCGACCTCCAGGCCCTGTTCGCGGTCATGCGCGAACGCGGTGTCGAGGCGGTCGCCATGGAGGTCTCCAGCCACGCCCTCGTCCTCGGACGGGTCGACGGCTGCGTCTTCGACATCGGCGTCTTCACCAACCTCAGCCCGGAGCACATGGAGTTCCACTCCGACATGGAGGACTACTTCCGGGCCAAGGCGCAGCTGTTCACGCCGAAACGCAGCCGGCTCGGCGTGGTCAACTTCGACGACGAGTACGGGCGCAGGCTGGTCAAGGAGGCCACCGTGCCGGTGATCACCTTCTCCGCCGAGGGGCACCCGGACGCCGACTGGCGGGCCGAGGGCGTCGAAGTCGGGCCCATGGACTCGATGTTCACCGTGATCGGCCCCAAGGAGGAGCGGATCACGGCCACCTCGCCGCTCGCCGGTCCGTTCAACGTGGCCAACACCCTCGCCGCGATCGTCGCCCTGGCCGCCGCGGGCCTCGACCCGCAGGCCGCCGCCGACGGCATCGCCGCGGTGCCGGGCGTACCGGGTCGGCTGGAGCGGGTGGACGCCGGACAGCCGTATCTCGCGGTGGTCGACTACGCCCACAAGACCGACGCCGTCGAATCGGTCCTGCGAGCCCTGCGCAAGGTCACCGAGGGCAGGCTGCACATCGTCCTGGGCTGCGGAGGCGACCGGGACACCACCAAGCGCGGGCCGATGGGCGCCGCCGCGGCCCGGCTCGCCGACACCGCCGTACTGACCTCCGACAACCCCCGTTCCGAGGACCCCCTGGCGATCCTCGCAACCATGCTCCAGGGCGCCGCGTCCGTGCCAGTACACGAACGCGGCGAGGTCCAGGTCTTCGAGGACCGGGCCGCCGCGATCGCCGCCGCCGTCGCCCGCGCACAGCCGGGCGACACCGTGCTGGTCGCCGGCAAGGGACACGAGCAGGGCCAGGACATCGCCGGAGTGGTCCGCCCCTTCGACGACCGCCAGGTGCTTCGAGAAGCCATTCAGAAGACCCAGGGATGAACTTGTGATCGCCCTCTCTCTCGCCGAGATCGCAGCAGTCGTCGGCGGGCAGACGCATGACATACCGGATCCGTCGGCCGAGGTCACCGGACCGGTCGTCCGGGACTCCCGCGAGGCGGGACCGGGCACCCTGTTCGCCGCGTTCGCCGGTGAGCGCGTCGACGGCCACGACTTCGCCCGGCAGGTCGTCGAGGCGGGCGCGGTCGCCGTGCTGGCCTCCCGCCCGGTCGGAGTGCCCGCGATCGTCGTCGAGGACGTCCAGAGCGCCCTCGGTGCCCTCGCGCGTCATGTCGTACGGCAGCTCGGCGCGACCCTCGTGGCGCTCACCGGGTCCGCCGGCAAGACCAGCACCAAGGACCTGATCGCGCAGGTGCTCCAGCGCAAGGCGCCGACGGTGTGGACGCCCGGCTCGCTCAACAACGAGATCGGGCTGCCGCTGACCGCCCTGTCCGCCACCGAGGAGACGCGGTTCCTCGTGCTGGAGATGGGCGCCCGCGGTATCGGCCACATCCGCTACCTCGCCGGCCTGACGCCCCCGAAGATCGGCCTCGTGCTCAACGTCGGCTCCGCCCACATCGGCGAGTTCGGCGGCCGCGAGCAGATCGCGCAGGCCAAGGGCGAACTCGTGGAGGCCCTCCCGGAGGACGGCACGGCGGTCCTCAACGCGGACGACCCCCTCGTACGGGCCATGGCATCCCGTACGAAGGCGAAGGTGATCCTTTTCGGAGAGTCCGGCGAAGCGGACGTACGCGCCGAGAACGTGAGACTCACGGACAGCGGACAGCCCGCCTTCCTGCTTCGCACACCCTCCGGTGCAAGCGAAGTGACCATGCGCCTGTACGGTGAGCACCACGTGTCGAACGCGCTCGCCGCGGCCGCCGTCGCCCATGAGCTGGGCATGTCCGCGGAAGAGATCGCCACCGCGCTCTCCGAGGCGGGCTCCCTCTCCCGCTGGCGTATGGAGGTCACCGAGCGCCCGGACGGCGTGACCATCGTCAACGACGCCTACAACGCGAACCCCGAGTCCATGCGAGCCGCCTTGCGCGCGCTCGCGGCCATGGGCAGGGGGCGGCGGACCTGGGCGGTGCTCGGCAAGATGGCCGAGCTCGGGGACGAGGCGCTCGCCGAGCACGACGCGGTCGGACGGCTGGCCGTCCGGCTCAATGTCGGCAAGCTCGTCGCGGTCGGGGGCAGGGAAGCGTCCTGGCTGCAACTGGGCGCATATAACGAGGGTTCGTGGGGTGAGGAGTCGGTGCACGTGTCCGACGCACAGGCGGCGGTCGACCTGTTGCGCAGCGAGTTGCGCCCGGGAGACGTCGTACTCGTGAAGGCGTCCCGGTCGGTCGGACTCGAGAGCGTGGCGCAGGCGCTCGTCGAGACCGGTGCCGAGGGTGAGGTTTCCGCCCGATGATGAAGCAGATCCTGTTCGCAGGAGTCATTGGTCTTTTTCTCACGCTGATCGGCACCCCGCTGCTGATCAAGCTCCTCGCCCGCAAGGGCTACGGCCAGTACATCCGTGACGACGGCCCGCGCACGCACGGCAGCAAGCGCGGTACGCCGACGATGGGCGGTATCGCCTTCATCCTGGCCACGGTCGCCGCGTACTTCCTGTCCAAGGTGTTCACCGGTCTCGGCGCGGCCGAGACGCCCCCGCCGACCTTCTCGGGCGTGCTCGTTCTCGCCCTCATGGTCGGCATGGGCATGGTCGGCTTCCTCGACGACTACATCAAGATCGTCAAGCGGCGTTCGCTGGGTCTGCGGGCCAAGGCGAAGATGGCCGGCCAGCTGATCGTCGGCATCACCTTCGCGGTGCTGTCCCTCCAGTTCGCGGACTCCCGGGGCCAGACACCGGCCTCCACGAAGCTGTCGTTCATCACGGACTTCGGCTGGACGATCGGCCCCGTGCTGTTCGTCGTCTGGGCGCTGTTCATGATCCTTGCGATGTCCAACGGCGTGAACCTGACGGACGGTCTGGATGGCCTCGCCACCGGCGCCTCCGTCCTCGTCTTCGGCGCCTACACCTTCATCGGTGTCTGGCAGTTCCAGGAGTCCTGCGCCAACGGCGAGGCGCTGACCAACCCGGGCGCCTGCTACGAGGTGCGTGATCCGCTCGACCTGGCGGTCGTCGCCTCCGCGCTGATGGGCTCGTGCCTGGGCTTCCTGTGGTGGAACACCTCGCCCGCCAAGATCTTCATGGGCGACACCGGTTCGCTCGCGCTCGGTGGTGTCCTGGCCGGCCTCGCGATCTGCTCCCGCACCGAGCTGCTGCTCGCGCTGCTGGGCGGTCTGTTCGTGCTCATCACCATGTCGGTGGTCATCCAGGTCGGCTCGTTCCGCCTGACCGGCAAGCGGGTCTTCCGTATGGCGCCACTCCAGCACCACTTCGAACTCAAGGGGTGGTCCGAAGTCCTTGTGGTGGTCAGATTCTGGATCATCCAGGGCATCTGTGTGATCGTCGGACTGGGCCTCTTCTACGCGGGATGGGCGGCTGACAAGTGACCGACTGGCAGGGCAGGCACGTCACCGTCGCCGGACTCGGTGTCTCCGGGATCCCGGCGGCCAGGGCGCTGCACGCGCGCGGGGCGATCGTCACGGTCGTCAACGACGGCGACGACGCACGCGCGCGTGAGCAGGCCGCCGAACTGGAGGCGCTCGGCGTCACCGTGCGTCTCGGTGACGGCGCCACCCTGCCGGAGGGCACCGACCTCGTCGTCACCGCCCCGGGCTGGAAGCCGGACAAGCCGCTGTTCGCGGCGGCCCGCGCGGTCGGCCTGGAGATCTGGGGCGACGTCGAACTGGCCTGGCGCCTGCGCGGCCCCGACGCCGCCCCCTGGCTCGCGATCACGGGCACCAACGGCAAGACGACCACCACCCAGATGCTCGCGTCGATCCTCAAGGCCGCCGGCCTGCGCACGGCCGCGGTCGGCAACATCGGCGTCTCCCTCCTCGACGCGGTGCTCGGCGAGGAGGAGTACGACGTGCTCGCCGTGGAACTCTCCAGCTACCAGCTCCACTGGGCACCCTCCCTGCGCGCCCACTCCGCCGCCGTCCTGAACCTGGCGCCGGACCACCTCGACTGGCACGGCTCCATGGAGGCGTACGCCGCCGACAAGGGCCGCATCTACGAGGGCAATCGCGTCGCCTGCGTCTACAACGTCGCCGACAAGGCCACCGAGGACCTGGTCCGCGAGGCCGACGTCGAGGAGGGCTGCCGGGCCGTCGGCTTCACCCTCGGCACGCCCGGACCCTCCCAACTCGGTGTCGTGGACGGCATCCTGGTCGACCGCGCCTTCGTGGAGAACCGGCAGAAGAACGCCCAGGAGCTCGCCGAGATCTCCGACGTGAACCCGCCGGCCCCGCACAACATCGCCAACGCCCTCGCGGCGGCGGCCCTCGCACGGGCCTTCGGGGTGCCCGCCGCGGCCGTACGCGACGGTCTGCGGGCCTTCACACCGGACGCCCACCGCATCGCGCACGTCGCGGATGTGGACGGTGTCGCCTACGTGGACGACTCCAAGGCCACCAACACCCACGCGGCCGAGGCCTCGTTGGCGGCGTACGAGTCGATCGTGTGGATCGCGGGCGGTCTGGCCAAGGGCGCCGCCTTCGACGAACTGGTCGCCAAGTCGGCAAAGCGACTTCGCGGGGCCGTGCTCATCGGCGCCGACCGGGCCCTCATCCGGGAAGCCCTCGCGCGACACGCCCCGGAAGTACCCGTCGTCGACCTCGACCGGACCGACACTGGGGCGATGCTCCAGGCGGTCCAGGAGGCGAAGCGGCTCGCGGCCCCCGGCGACACGGTTCTGCTGGCCCCGGCCTGTGCCTCCATGGACATGTTCACCAACTACAACAAGCGCGGTGACGCGTTCGCGGAGGCGGTTCGCGAACTCGGCGCGGGCACCTGACCGCGGGCCTCGGCCACGTCGGGTGCATCGGGACCCTTTGGAGGGACGCGTGACTCGGATGTGGCCCGGGTTCGATCGGACAGCAGGCCCCGGCCCCGGCCGGGCGGGAGACGTCGATGCCCGGTAGCCGTACCGGGCGGCCGCCCGTGCAGCGGGCCGTCAGACGCCCCGCGGCCCCCCGCCCACCGCGCGAGAACCCCGTCCTGACCCTGTACCTGCGCGCCCGCCGCGCCTGGGACCGGCCGCTGACCGCGTACTACCTGATCCTCGGCGGCAGCCTGCTGATCACCGTGCTCGGCCTGGTGATGGTCTACTCGGCCTCCCAGATCACGGCCCTCCAGAAGTCGCTGCCGGGGTCCTTCTTCTTCCGCAAGCAGTTCCTGGCCGCCGCCATCGGCGCCGCGCTGCTGCTGATCGCCTCCCGGATGCCGGTGAAACTGCACCGGGCGCTGGCCTACCCGATCCTGGCGGGCGCCGTCTTCCTGATGGCCCTGGTGCAGGTGCCGGGGATAGGGATGTCGGTCAACGGCAACCAGAACTGGATCGCCCTCGGCGGCTCCTTCCAGATCCAGCCCAGCGAGTTCGGCAAGCTCGCCCTCGTACTGTGGGGCGCCGACCTGCTGGCCCGCAAGCAGGACAAGCAGCTGCTGGCCCAGTGGAAGCACATGCTGGTGCCGCTCGTGCCGGTCGCCTTCATGCTGCTCGGGCTGATCATGCTCGGCGGCGACATGGGGACCGCGATCATCCTGACGGCGATCCTGTTCGGCCTGCTGTGGCTGGCGGGCGCGCCCACCCGGCTGTTCGTCGGTGTGCTGTCGATCGCCGCGACCCTCGGTGTGATCCTCATCAAGACCAGCCCCAACCGCATGGCCCGCCTGCAGTGCATCGGCGCCACCGAACCCGGTCCGGGCGACTCCTGCTGGCAGGCCGTCCACGGCATCTACGCCCTGGCCTCCGGCGGACTGTTCGGTTCCGGGCTCGGTGCGAGTGTGGAAAAATGGGGCCAACTCCCGGAAGCGCACACGGACTTCATCTTCGCCGTCACCGGTGAGGAACTGGGCCTGGCGGGGACGCTGTCCGTGCTCGCCCTCTTCGCGGCTCTAGGCTATGCGGGTATCCGCGTGGCCGGACGCACGGAGGACCCCTTCGTGAGGTATGCCGCGGGAGGTGTGACCACCTGGATCACCGCTCAGGCGGTGATCAACATCGGTGCGGTGCTCGGCCTGCTGCCGATCGCCGGTGTCCCCCTCCCGCTGTTCTCCTACGGGGGTTCCGCCCTGCTGCCGACCATGTTCGCCATCGGGCTCCTGATCGCCTTCGCGCGTGACGATCCCGCTGCGCGGACGGCGCTTTCGATGCGGCAACCCCGCTTTGGTAGAAAGCGGGGGGCCGCGGGCTCGGCTGCCACGCGGGAGCCCAGGAGATGGAACACGATGCGACGGCGTGCCTCGGCGGCACGCTCGTCCGGAGAGCGGTGAATTTCGGTGCATGTCGTACTCGCCGGTGGGGGGACCGCCGGCCACATCGAGCCCGCGCTCGCCCTCGCGGACGCCCTGCGCAGGCAGGACCCGACCGTGGGGATCACGGCCCTGGGCACGGAGCGCGGCCTGGAGACCCGGCTGGTACCGGAGCGGGGCTACGACCTCGCGCTGATCCCCGCGGTGCCGCTGCCACGCAAGCCCACCCCCGAGCTGATCACCGTCCCGGGCCGGCTGCGCGGCACGATCAAGGCCGCCGAGCAGATCCTGGAGCGCACCAAGGCGGACGCGGTCGTCGGCTTCGGCGGCTATGTGGCGCTGCCCGGCTACCTCGCCGCCAAGCGCCTGGGCGTGCCCATCGTCATCCACGAGGCCAACGCCCGCCCCGGCCTCGCCAACAAGATCGGCTCGCGCTACGCCGCCAGGGTCGCCGTCTCCACCCCGGACAGCAAGCTGCGTGACGCCCGCTACATCGGCATCCCGCTGCGCCGCACCATCGCCACCCTCGACCGGGCCGCGATGCGTCCCGAGGCCCGCGCCGCCTTCGGGCTCGACCCGAACCTGCCGACGCTGCTGGTCTCCGGCGGTTCGCAGGGCGCGCGCCGGCTCAACGAGGTCGTCCAGCAGGTCGCGCCCTACCTCCAGCAGGCCGGGATCCAGATCCTGCACGCGGTCGGCCCGAAGAACGAACTGCCGCACGTACAGCAGATGCCGGGAATGCCCCCGTACATCCCGGTACCGTACGTGGACCGGATGGACCTCGCGTACGCCGCTGCCGACATGATGCTCTGCCGCGCGGGCGCGATGACCGTCGCCGAACTCTCCGCCGTCGGGCTCCCGGCCGCCTACGTCCCGCTGCCCATCGGCAACGGCGAACAGCGGCTGAACGCCCAGCCGGTGGTCAAGGCCGGCGGTGGACTGCTGGTCGACGACGCGGAACTGAGCCCCCAGTGGGTCCAGCAGAACGTCCTGCCCGTGCTCGCCGACCCGCACCGGCTGTACCAGATGTCCCGTGCCGCCGCCGAGTTCGGCCGCCGGGACGCCGACGACCTGCTCGTCGGCATGGTGTACGAGGCGATCGCCGCCTCTCGTGCACACCGGTAGGGACCGTATTGCCAGGTAGGTGAAAGGCAGGCAGCGTGGCCGGATCGACGACCGCCGAGCGCGGGGAACGCCAGCAGGAGTCGTCCGGCCCGCCGCCCGCCCGGAGGTTCACCCCGCCCCGACTTCGTACGATCATCATCCTCGCGGTGGCGGTGGTGGTCCTGGCGGCCGCCTCCGTCTGGGTGCTGTACGGCTCGAACTGGCTGCGCGTGGAGCGCGTGTCCGTCTCCGGCACCAGGATCCTGACGCCCGCACAGGTGCGTGAGGCCGCCGACGTACCGGTCGGCGCACCGCTGATTTCCGTCGACACCGATGCGATCGAGGCACGACTGCGCCAGAAATTGCCCCGAATTGACGTGGTTGACGTAGTGCGTTCCTGGCCTCATGGAATCGGGCTGAAAGTGACCGAGCGTACTCCGGTTCTGCTTGTCCAAAAGGGGCAAAACTTTGTCGAAGTGGACGACGACGGTGTCCGATTCGCCACGGTTTCTGAGCCGCCGAAAGGCGTGCCCGCACTGGAATTGACGCTCTCTCAGCCAGGCTCGCGCGCCGCGAGCCTGCGCCGTTTCGACGAGGGCCGACTCGTGCGCGAGGCGGTCCGGATCGCCGGTGCCGTTCCGGCCGCCGTCGCGAAGGACACACGGACCGTCAAGGTGCGTTCGTACGACGACATCTCGCTGGAGTTGAGCGGCGGCCGGACCGTCGTCTGGGGAAGTGGCCAGAAGAGTGCCGCCAAGGCTCGCACGCTCACCGCTCTCATGAAAGCCTCACCGGATGCGCGGCACTTCGACGTCAGCGTCCCCACCGCGCCCGCGTCATCAGGGAGTTGACGCACATCCGCGCAGGCCAGCACCCTGGTTGGCTAGCGCTACGGCTGATCACATAGGGTGAAAAGAAAAACGGGAGGTTCGGCGTGTTCGTTGAACGTGCGCCACTTGTCGACTTAGTGTCCTGTTCAGAAGACTCCAGGGAACAGACACACTGGTAACCCTAAACTTCAGCGTTAGGGTTCGGGTCGGCGCTACGGACCGTCCCATTCGGCATCTGTCGTCGGAGCGCGGGTTCACCCCGTGAGGCGGCGACAACGTAATTCGAGGCGAGAGGCCTTCGACGTGGCAGCACCGCAGAACTACCTCGCAGTCATCAAGGTCATCGGTGTCGGCGGCGGTGGTGTCAATGCCATCAACCGGATGATCGAAGTCGGTCTCAAGGGCGTCGAGTTCATCGCCATCAACACCGACGCGCAGGCACTGTTGATGAGCGACGCCGACGTCAAGCTCGACGTCGGCCGCGAACTCACCCGCGGACTCGGCGCCGGAGCCAACCCGGCCGTGGGCCGCAAGGCCGCCGAGGACCACCGCGAGGAGATCGAGGAGGTCCTCAAGGGGGCCGACATGGTCTTCGTGACGGCCGGTGAAGGCGGCGGCACCGGCACCGGCGGCGCACCCGTCGTGGCCAACATCGCCCGCACCCTGGGCGCCCTCACCATCGGCGTGGTCACGCGCCCGTTCACCTTCGAGGGACGGCGTCGCGCCAACCAGGCCGAGGACGGCATCGCCGAACTCCGCGAAGAGGTCGACACCCTCATCGTCATCCCGAACGACCGACTGCTGTCCATCTCGGACCGCCAGGTCTCGGTCCTGGACGCCTTCAAGTCGGCCGACCAGGTCCTGCTCTCCGGTGTCCAGGGCATCACCGACCTCATCACCACGCCCGGTCTGATCAACCTCGACTTCGCCGACGTCAAGTCGGTCATGTCCGAGGCCGGTTCGGCACTCATGGGCATCGGCTCGGCCCGCGGCGACGACCGCGCGGTGGCCGCCGCCGAGATGGCGATCTCCTCGCCGCTCCTGGAGGCCTCCATCGACGGCGCCCGGGGCGTGCTGCTCTCCATCTCCGGCGGCTCCGACCTCGGCCTGTTCGAGATCAACGAGGCCGCCCAGCTGGTCAGCGAGGCCGCGCACCCCGAGGCCAACATCATCTTCGGCGCGGTCATCGACGACGCCCTCGGTGACGAGGTCCGGGTCACGGTCATCGCGGCCGGCTTCGACGGCGGCCAGCCGCCGGCCCGCCGGGACACCGTCCTCGGCTCGGCCTCGTCGTCGGCCTCCTCCGGCCGCCGCGAGGAGCCGACTCCGGTACGGCAGTCCGAGAGCCGTCCGTCCTTCGGCTCGCTCGGCAGCGTCACGCCGAAGGAGGACCCGGAGCCGGCGCCCGAGCCGGTGGCCGACATCCCGGTCTCCCCGCCGGTCCCGCCGTCCCGGTCCTACTCGGACAGCGCGGCCGAGGAACTGGACGTACCGGACTTCCTCAAGTGATCCTTCTGACGTGATAGGACAGCGCGACACAGTGAACGGCGCGCACTTCGCCTTCACCGACAGGTGGGGCGGGGTGAGCGCCGTTCCGTACGAGGAGCTCAACCTCGGCGGAGCGGTCGGCGACGACCCCGACGCCGTACGGACCAACCGCGAACTGGCCGCCAAGTCGCTCGGCCTCGATCCGGACCGGGTGGTCTGGATGAACCAGGTGCACGGGGCGGACGTGGCGGTGGTCACCGCCCCCTGGGGCGACCGGCCGGTGCCGGAGGTCGACGCCACCGTCACCGCCGAACGCGGACTCGCCCTCGCCGTCCTCACCGCCGACTGCACTCCCGTGCTGCTCGCCGACCCGGTCGCCGGAATCGCCGGCGCGGCGCACGCGGGCCGGCCCGGCATGGTCGCCGGGGTCGTCCCGGCCGCCGTACGGGCCATGATCGAACTCGGTGCCGAGCCCTCCCGGATCGTCGCCCGCACCGGACCGGCCGTCTGCGGCCGGTGCTACGAGGTGCCGGAGACGATGCGCGCCGAGGTCGCCGCCGTCGAACCGGCGGCGCACGCCGAGACCAGCTGGGGCACCCCGGCGGTCGACGTGACCGCCGCGGTGCACACCCAGCTCCAGCGGCTCGGGGTGCGCGACCGGAAGCGGTCGCCGGCCTGCACGCTGGAGTCGGAGGACCACTTCTCGTACCGCCGCGATCGCACCACGGGGCGACTCGCGGGATATGTCTGGCTGGACTGATGGAACATGACGGATCGTAAGGACGAACTCGCCGCGAATCTGGCGAAGGTTCAGGAGCGCATCGCCACGGCGTGCGCGAGCGCCGGGCGGGGACGTGAGGAGGTGACCCTGATCGTGGTCACCAAGACGTATCCCGCGAGCGACGTGCGGATCCTGTCCGAGCTCGGTGTCCGGCACGTGGCCGAGAACAAGGACCAGGACGCGGCGCCCAAGGCGGCGGAATGCTCCGATCTGCCGCTGACTTGGCATTTCGTCGGTCAGTTGCAGACCAACAAAGTGCGATCCGTGGTCGGTTACGCGGATCTCGTGCAGTCCGTCGATCGTTCCAAGCTGGTGACGGCCCTGTCGAAGGAGGCCGTTCGGGCCGAGCGCGAGATCGGGTGCCTCATCCAGGTCGCGCTCGACGCCGGGGCGAGCGGGCGGGGGGAGCGAGGTGGGGTCGGGCCGGACGGTGTCGAGGAGTTGGCCGGCCTCGTCGCGAAGGCTCCGGGCCTGCGGCTCGACGGACTGATGACCGTCGCGCCGCTCACCGGGGAGTACGCGGGACGCGAACAGGCGGCGTTCGAGCGGTTGATGGATTTGTCGACCGACCTGCGCCGAGCCCATCCGGCTGCGAACATGGTCTCGGCAGGGATGAGTGCGGACCTCGAACAGGCCGTGGCGGCCGGGGCGACACATGTACGCGTCGGCAGTGCGGTACTCGGAGTCCGCCCCGGCCTCGGGTAACGTCGCCAGGAAGTCGGACCACAGCAGAAAATATGGTCATTACCGCTTACAGCGGGCATAACGACCTCGTGGATCGCGGGCACTTGGCAGTAGTCAGTCGATCCACCACAGAGCGGAGGACTCAGAGCATGGCCGGCGCGATGCGCAAGATGGCGGTCTACCTCGGCCTCGTGGAGGACGATGGGTACGACGGCCGCGGTTTCGACCCCGACGACGACTTCGAACCCGAACTGGACCCGGAGCCCGAGCGGGACCGTCGACGGCATGAGCCGTCACATCAATCACACCAGTCGCACCAGGTGATTCAGCCCGAAAGGGACGAATCGGTGAGAGTGGTGCAGCCTTCGGTGCCGCGCGAGCCGGTGCCCCGATCCGCTTCGCTAGCCGCGGAATCCGGACGTCCGGCGCGCATCGCGCCCGTGGCATCCATCACACAAGAACGCGCAAGCCTGGAGAAGAACGCACCGGTGATCATGCCCAAGGTCGTGTCCGAACGAGAGCCTTACCGGATCACCACACTTCACCCGCGGACCTACAACGAGGCCCGTACCATCGGGGAACACTTCCGTGAGGGCACCCCGGTGATCATGAATCTGACTGAGATGGATGACACAGACGCCAAGCGACTTGTCGACTTTGCGGCCGGTTTGGTGTTTGGTCTTCACGGCAGCATCGAGCGGGTGACGCAGAAGGTGTTCCTGTTGTCGCCTGCTAACGTCGATGTCACGGCGGAGGACAAGGCCCGCATCGCAGAGGGCGGGTTCTTCAACCAGAGCTGAGACGCAGGACCGGAACAAGCAGTAAAAGTAGTACCCAGCAGCACGGAAACAGGGGAGAGGGAAGCACCAACAATGAGCGTGGTCCTGGATGTCATCTACATCGCGCTGATGTGCTTCCTCATCGTGCTCATCTTCCGGTTGGTCATGGACTACGTCTTCCAGTTCGCCCGCTCGTGGCAACCCGGCAAGGCGATGGTGGTCGTTTTGGAGGCCACCTACACTGTCACTGATCCACCGCTCAAGCTTCTGCGGCGGTTCATCCCGCCGTTGCGTCTCGGGGGCGTGGCGCTCGACCTGTCCTTCTTCGTCCTGATGATCATCGTCTACATTCTGATCTCCGTCGTGGGCAATCTCGCGAGGTGACTGTGGACGATACGGTCTTGCCGACTGCCGATGACTACGTTGAGGTGAAGAGATGCCGTTGACCCCCGAGGACGTGCGGAACAAGCAGTTCACGACCGTCCGCCTCCGAGAAGGCTATGACGAGGACGAGGTCGATGCCTTCCTCGACGAGGTCGAAGCCGAACTGACCCGCCTGCTCCGGGAGAACGAGGACCTGCGCGCCAAGCTGGCCGCAGCCACGCGTGCCGCTGCCCAGAACCAGCAGAACATGCGCAAGCCTCCGGAACCGCCCCAGGATCAGCAGCAGGGGATGCCACAGCAGGGGCAGGGAATGCCCCAGCAGGGACAGGGCATGCCTCAGCAGGGTATGCCCCAGCAGGGCATGCGCGGACCCGGCGGCCCGGTGCCGGCCGGCATATCTGGCCCGCCGCAGCAGCAGATGGGCGGCCCCATGGGCGGCCCGCCCCAGCTGCCGAGCGGTGCGCCGCAGCTGCCCGCCGGTCCCAGTGGCCAGGGCGGCCCGCAGGGTCCCGGTCCGATGGGGCAGGGCCCCATGGGTCAGGGCCCGATGGGCCAGGGTCCGATGGGTCAGGGCACGATGGGTGGCCAGTCCCCCATGCAGCAGCAGATGGGCGGCCCGCTGGGTGGCCCCATGGGCGGTCCGATGGGCGGCCCCGGTCAGGGTGGTCCCGGTGGCGACAGCGCCGCCCGTGTCCTCTCGCTGGCCCAGCAGACCGCCGACCAGGCGATCGCCGAGGCCCGTTCCGAGGCCAACAAGATCGTCGGCGAGGCGCGTTCGCGTGCCGAGGGTCTTGAGCGTGACGCCCGTGCCAAGGCCGACGCCCTGGAGCGGGACGCGCAGGAGAAGCACCGCGTCGCGATGGGCTCGCTGGAGTCCGCCCGCGCCACGCTGGAGCGCAAGGTCGAGGACCTGCGCGGCTTCGAGCGCGAGTACCGCACGCGGCTGAAGTCCTACCTGGAGTCGCAGCTGCGTCAGCTGGAGACCCAGGCCGACGACTCGCTGGCCCCGCCGCGGACCCCGGCGACCGCGTCGCTGCCGCCGTCCCCGGCGCCGTCCATGGCTCCGGCCGGTGCGAGCGCGCCGTCGTACGGTGGCAACCAGGGCATGGGTGGCGGTCCTTCGCCGGCCGCTCCGTCCTACGGCGGCCAGCAGCAGATGTCGCCCGCGATGACCCAGCCGATGGCGCCGGTTCGGCCGCAGGGGCCCGGGCCGATGGGCCAGGCTCCCTCGCCGATGCGTGGGTTCCTCATCGATGAGGACGACAACTGACGGCCTCTAGTACGCCTTAGGCGTCGGCAGCGTTCAGGGCGGGGCCCGGGTTTTTGACCCGGGCCCCGCCCTTTTGTCGTGTGTGGGTGCGTGCTGGTGAGGTGCTGGCGCCCAGAGGGGTGCCGGGTTGGGTTGTCGGGCGGCTGCGGGTTCGTTGTGGCTGGCCGCAGACACGTGTGAGGGCCCGGCCCCCGGCGGGGGGCCGGGCCCTCGGGGCCTGGTGGTTACGCCTTGCGGAGGCGGAACGTCAGGGAGAGGCCCTCGTCGGTGAAGGGCTCGCCGTAGCTGTCGTCCGCGTCGTCCTGGGCGAAGTCGGTCGACAGGACCTCGTCGGAGATCAGCTCCGCGTGCTCGGTCAGGGCCGCGGTCACCGCCGGGTCCGTGGAGGTCCAGCGGAGCGCGATGCGGTCCGCCACGTCGAGGCCGCTGTTCTTGCGGGCCTCCTGGATGAGGCGGATCGCGTCACGGGCGAGGCCCGCCTGGCGCAGCCTCTCCGTGATCTCCAGGTCCAGGGCGACCGTGGCGCCCGAGTCGGAGGCCACCGACCAGCCCTCGCGAGGCGTCTCGGTGATGATGACCTCGTCCGGGGCCAGGGTGACCGTCTCGCCGTCGACCTCGACCGACGCCGTGCCCTCGCGCAGGGCCAGCGACAGCGCCGCCGCGTCCGCGTGGGCGACGGCCTTGGCCACGTCCTGGACGCGCTTGCCGAACCGCTTGCCGAGGGCGCGGAAGTTGGCCTTGGCGGTGGTGTCCACCAGGCTGCCGCCGACCTCGCTCAGCGAGGCGAGCGACTCGACGTTCAGCTCCTCCGTGATCTGCGTGTGCAACTCCGGGGAGAGGCCGTCGAAGCCGGTGGCGGCGATCAGCGCGCGCCGCAGCGGCTGACGTGTCTTCACGCCCGACTCCGCGCGCGTGGCGCGGCCCAGCTCCACCAGCCGGCGGACCAGGACCATCTGCTTCGACAGCTCCGGGTCGATGGCGGAGAGGTCCGCCTCCGGCCAGTCGGCGAGGTGGACCGACTCCGGGGCGCCGGGGGTGACCGGGGCCACCAGGTCCTGCCAGACCCGCTCGGTGATGAACGGGGTCAGCGGGGCCATCAGCTTGGTGACCGTCTCGACGACCTCGTGCAGGGTGCGCAGCGCGGCCTTGTCGCCCTGCCAGAAGCGGCGACGGGAGCGGCGGACGTACCAGTTGGAGAGGTCGTCGACGAACGCCGAGAGCAGCTTGCCGGCGCGCTGGGTGTCGTAGGCCTCCAGGGACTGGGTCACCTGGTCGGTGAGCGCGTGGAGCTCGGACAGCAGCCAGCGGTCCAGGACCGGGCGGTCGGACGGGGCCGGGTCGGCCGCGGACGGCGCCCAGTTCGACGTACGGGCGTACAGGGCCTGGAAGGCGACCGTGTTCCAGTACGTCAGGAGCGTCTTGCGGACGACCTCCTGGATGGTGCCGTGGCCCACGCGGCGGGCCGCCCACGGGGAGCCGCCGGCCGCCATGAACCAGCGGACCGCGTCGGCGCCGTGCCGGTCCATGAGCGGGATCGGCTCCAGGGTGTTACCCAGGTGCTTGGACATCTTGCGGCCGTCCTCGGCGAGGATGTGGCCCAGGCAGACCACGTTCTCGTAGGACGACTTGTCGAAGACCAGGGTGCCGACGGCCATCAGCGTGTAGAACCACCCACGCGTCTGGTCGATGGCCTCGCTGATGAACTGTGCCGGGTAGCGGGACTCGAACAGCTCCTTGTTCTTGTACGGGTAGCCCCACTGCGCGAACGGCATCGAACCCGAGTCGTACCAGGCGTCGATGACCTCCGGCACGCGCGTGGCCGTCTTTCCGCAGCTCTCGTGCGGGCAGGCGAAGGTGACCTCGTCGATGTACGGGCGGTGCGGGTCCAGCCCCGACTGGTCGGTGCCCGACAGCTCGCCGAGCTCCGCGCGGGAGCCGACGCAGGTGAGGTGGTCGTCCTCGCAGCGCCAGATCGGCAGCGGGGTGCCCCAGTAGCGGTTGCGGGACAGCGCCCAGTCGATGTTGTTGGTCAGCCAGTCGCCGTAGCGGCCGTGCTTGACCGTCTCCGGGAACCAGTTGGTGTTCTCGTTCTCCTGGAGGAGGCGGTCCTTGACGGCGGTGGTGCGGATGTACCAGGACGGCTGCGCGTAGTAGAGGAGCGCGGTGTGGCAGCGCCAGCAGTGCGGGTAGCTGTGCTCGTACGGGATGTGCTTGAAGAGGAGGCCGCGCTGCTGGAGGTCCTCGGTGAGCTTTTCGTCCGCCTTCTTGAAGAAGACGCCGCCGACCAGGGGGACGTCCTCCTCGAACGTGCCGTCCGGGCGGACCGGGTTGACCACGGGCAGGCCGTAGGCGCGGCAGACCTTGAGGTCGTCCTCACCGAAGGCGGGGGACTGGTGGACCAGGCCCGTACCGTCCTCGGTCGTGACGTAGTCGGCGTTGACGACGTAGTGCGTCCCGCCCTCGGTCTCCGGGAACTCGACGAGCTCGAACGGGCGCCGGTACGTCCAGCGCTCCATCTCGGCGCCGGTGAAGGACTGCCCCGTGGTCTCCCAGCCCTCGCCGAGGGCCTTGGCGAGAAGCGGTTCGGCGACGACGAGCTTCTCCGCGCCGTCCGGGCCCTTCGTCGCGACGACGTACGTCACCTCGGGGTGCGCGGCCACGGCCGTGTTGGAGACGAGGGTCCAGGGCGTGGTCGTCCACACCAGGAGCGCGGCCTCGCCCGCCAGCGGACCGGAGGTGAGGGGGAAACGGACGAAGACCGAGGGGTCGACGACCGTCTCGTAGCCCTGCGCCAGCTCGTGGTCCGACAGGCCGGTGCCGCAGCGGGGGCACCAGGGGGCGACGCGGTGGTCCTGGACCAGCAGGCCCTTGGTGAAGATCTCCTTCAGCGACCACCACACGGACTCGATGTACTCGGGGTCCATCGTGCGGTAGGGGTCCTGGAGGTCGGTCCAGTAGCCCATACGGTCCGTGAGCGCTTCGAAGGCGTCGGTGTGCCGGGTCACGGACTCACGGCACTTGTCGTTGAACGCGGCGATGCCGTACGCCTCGATGTCCTTCTTGCCGCTGAAGCCGAGTTCCTTCTCGACCGCGAGCTCCACCGGGAGGCCGTGGCAGTCCCAGCCGGCCTTGCGGGCCACGTGGTAGCCGCGCATGGTGCGGAAGCGGGGGAAGACGTCCTTGAAGACGCGCGCCTCGATGTGGTGGGCGCCCGGCATGCCGTTGGCGGTGGGCGGGCCCTCGTAGAACACCCATTCGGGGCGGCCCTCGGACTGCTCCAGGCTCTTGGCGAAGATCTTCTGCTCGCGCCAGAAATCGAGCACGGCGTGCTCCAGCGCGGGCAGGTCGACCTGGGCGGGCACCTGGCGGTACGTCGGCGTTGTCATCTGCGAGCTTCCTCCGGCGGACTTGCTGCCTTCCGTCCGGAGGGACGAGAGCCGTGTCTTTCCGTACGCCGGTTTCGGCGCGCTCCCGCGGTACCACCCTCCTTGGCTCTCCGGTGCGCCGTACACACCGACGAGCCCCCTCATTGGGGTCGCGATACCGGGTCTACTCGCCGCGGCTGTCCCGCTGCGGCTTTCTTCCGGCGGCTCCGGGGTGATCTTCGCGTCGCGCTCGCCCCCGGGCTTCCACCGTCCCCGGGTCGCTCTGGGCTGCGTACGTCGCTACTCGTCCCCATCCACGCTTCTCGCTGCGCCCAGTGTACGGCGCCGCGCGGACAGCGGCCGACCGGTTTTCCGGCGGTCGGGGCGCGGGGCGTCGTGGGGCCCGGGCGTGACCCGAATGGAAGCGGTACGGGTGTTCGGATTCTGGGACGGGCGATCGGGCGGATTACGGGGCGGGGAGCTGGGCACAACGCATGCAGGCTCGGCGCGTGGCATGCGCGAGGCGGGCGAATCGGGCGGTGTGCCCCGTTGCCGCGGGACTCAAGTCGATTTATCGTCCCAGCACGATTCGCGTGCAAGATCACAATATGTGAAGGGGCCGCGGCCATGGTGGCGAAGAAGACCGCCGTACAGCAATCGGCGTCCGGCAGGTCCACGAGCGCCTCCGGCGATGCGGCCAAGGACGTGGGCGGCAAGAAGAGCGCGCAGGGGGGTACGGCCGCCAAGCGCGCGGCCCGAACCGTGAAGACGGTCGCGGCCGGAGCGGGGGGCACGGCCGCGAAGAAGTCGGCGCCGGCGAAAAGGACCACCGCGAAGCGGGCGGCCACCGCCGGGGCGGTCGGCGAGAGGGAGGGTGCGGAGAGACCGGCGGCCGGGGAGAGGGAGGGTACTCAGTCGGCCGGCGGGACGAGGGCCGGCAAGAAGGCGGTGGTGAAGGCGCCCGCCGGGAAGAAGCCCGTAGGGACGACCTCGGCCGGGAAGAAGGCGGCGGCCACCGCGGCAGCTCCCGAGGAAGCGGCCACCGAGGTGGCGGGCGCGAAGGGGGCGGCCCGGAAGAAGGCCGTAGGGAAGAAGGCCGTAGGGAAGAAGACCGTCGGGAAGAAGGCGGCGGAGACGTCGGCGGGGAAGAAGGCGGCCGCATCTGGAACGGCGGGCGGTGGGGCGGCTGTCGTGAAGGGCGGGGTCGGGAAGGTCGCCGTGGCGAAGGGGGCGCCCGCGAAGGGGCGCACTCCGAAGGGCGCGGCCAAGAGGACTGCGGCCGGGGCGACCGTGGGCAAGAAGAAGAGCAGCACCTCCAAGAAGGCGGGCGCGGCCGAGGCCGCGAAGCAGACGGGAGCCACGACGGTGGTTGCGAAGAAGACCCCTGGCACGGCCACGGCGGCGAAGACCGCCGTACCCAAGGCGCGACTCGCCGCGGCGGAGCCCGGCGAGCTCGCGGTGCGCCCCGGTGAGGACCCCTGGACCCCGGAGGAGGTCGAGGAGGCGCGGACCGAACTCCAGTCCGAGGTGACACGGCTGCGGGACGAGATCAGCGCGTCCGAGAAGTCCCTGGTGGGCCTGATGCGGGACTCCGGGGACGGGGCCGGCGACGATCAGGCGGACACCGGCACCAAGAACATCACGCGGGAGCACGAGATGGCCCTCGCGGCCAACGCGCGCGAGATGCTCCTCCAGACCGGGCGCGCCCTGGAGCGGCTGGACGCGGGGACGTACGGACTGTGCGAGAACTGCGGCAACCCCATCGGCAAGGCGCGCATGCAGGCATTCCCGCGGGCCACCCTGTGCGTGGAGTGCAAGCAGAAGCAGGAACGCCGGTACTGACCAGTACCTGGGTGCCAGGGGGCGTGCCGTACTCTCGTCCTCAGTCAGGTACCTAGGTTGAGGGACTCACGTGGCAGAGGCGGAGCGCATCATCGGTACGCCGGATTCCCCGGAGGGGGCTGGGGCCGAGCCGGAGCAGTCGTCCAGTACGGACGGGCGGGACAGCGCCGGCACGCGGCCCAGGGGCAAGCGGCGGATCGCCGTCCTGTTCGCGGTCGCGGCCTTCGCCTACGCTCTCGACCTGATCAGCAAGATGATCGTGGTCGCGAAGCTGGAGCACCACGAGCCCATCGAGATCATCGGCGACTGGCTGAAGTTCGAGGCCATCCGGAACGCGGGCGCGGCCTTCGGCTTCGGTGAGGCCTTCACCGTGATCTTCACAGTGATCGCGGCGGCCGTGATCGTGGTGATCGCCCGGCTCGCCCGCAAGCTGTACAGCCTGCCCTGGGCGATCGCGCTCGGCCTGCTGCTCGGCGGCGCGCTCGGCAACCTCACCGACCGGATCTTCCGCTCGCCGGGCGTGTTCGAGGGAGCGGTCGTCGACTTCATCGCGCCCAAGCACTTCGCGGTGTTCAACCTGGCCGACTCGGCGATCGTGTGCGGCGGCATCCTGATCGTGCTGCTGTCGTTCAAGGGGCTCGACCCGGACGGGACCGTCCACAAGGACTGAGGCCGCGACGGTCCTGTGGGCAGAGTTATCCACAGGCGCCGTACGGGGCTCTCGGGCGCGTCCGGCATACTCGACGGGTGAGCACCGTTCCCGAGATCCGCAACCTTCCCGTACCCGACGGCCTGGAGGGCGAGCGCGTCGACGCCGCCATCTCCCGCATGTTCGGCTTCTCCCGGACGAAGGCGGCCGAACTCGCGGCCGCGGGGAAGGTCACGGTCGACGGATCGGTGGTCGGCAAGTCGGAGCGCGTGCACGGCGGCGCCTGGCTGGAGGTCGAGATGCCGCAGGCGCCCGCGCCGGTGCAGGTGGTCGCCGAGCCGGTCGAGGGCATGGAGATCGTGCATGACGACGATGACGTGGTCGTGATCGTCAAGCCGGTCGGTGTGGCCGCGCACCCGTCGCCGGGCTGGACCGGCCCGACCGTCATCGGAGGGCTGGCCGCGGCCGGCTACCGGATCTCCACCTCCGGCGCCGCCGAGCGCCAGGGCATCGTGCACCGCCTCGACGTCGGCACGTCCGGTCTCATGGTCGTGGCCAAGTCGGAGTACGCGTACACCTCGCTCAAGCGCCAGTTCAAGGAGCGCACGGTCGACAAGCGGTACCACACGCTCGTCCAGGGCCACCCCGACCCGACCAGCGGCACCATCGACGCGCCCATCGGCCGCCACCCCCAGCACGACTACAAGTGGGCGGTCACGGCCGAGGGCAAGCCGTCCGTGACGCACTACGACCTCATCGAGGCGTTCCGCGCGGCCTCCCTCCTCGACGTGAAGCTGGAGACCGGCCGCACCCACCAGATCCGCGTCCACATGGCCGCCCACCGCCACCCCTGCGTCGGCGACCTGACGTACGGCGCCGACCCGACGCTCGCCAAGCGGCTGGGCCTGACCCGCCAGTGGCTGCACGCCGTCCGGCTCGGCTTCGAGCACCCCGGGGACGGGCAGTGGGTGGAGTACGCGAGCGACTATCCGGAGGACCTCCAGCAGGCGCTGGACCGGGTGCGCGAGGAGACGTACGTATGAGCCCGTCGTCGTACGCGGTGCGTGTGGCCGGGGATCTCGCCGACCGTGAGGCGTGTTTCGCGGTGCGCAAGGAGGTCTTCGTCGGCGAGCAGGGGGTCGCCGAGGACATCGAGTACGACGCCTACGACGCCGGTGCCGTGCATGTGCTGGCGATCCGGGAGGACGGGACGCCGCTCGGGACCGGGCGGCTGCTCCACGGCGAGGCCGCGGCGACGAAGGTCGACGGGGATCCTTCGGTGGGGGTGCTGGGACGGCTCGCCGTGACGAAGTCGGCGCGCGGGCTCGGCGTCGGGGCGGCTCTCGTGCGTGCCGTCGAGGACGCGGCGCGAGCGCGGGGGCTCGCTGCGGTGGATCTGCACGCGCAGACGCACGCGTTGGGGTTCTACGAGCGGCTGGGATACGTGGCGTACGGGCCGGAGTTCCAGGACGCGGGGATGCCGCATCGGGCGATGCGGCGGGTGCTGTAGCCACGAGGTGGGGCGTGGGGCATGGCAGGCTGGGCAGTCGTGCTGTGGACGTCTAGCCTGTCGGAGCGCTGACCGTGGATCAGTTGGCCCTGTTGTTCATGCTGTTGCTCGGGGCCGTGGTGAGCGTCCCGGTGGGGGACCGGCTCGGGCTGCCGGCACCGGTGCTGATGACACTGCTCGGGATCGTGCTGGCCCTGCTCGACTTCGTGCCGAACGTGAACGTCCCGCCGGACCTCATTCTCCCCCTGCTGTTGCCGCCGTTGCTGTACGCCGCCGTACGGCGCACGTCCTGGCGGCAGTTCGCGGCCAACAGACGGCCGATCTTCCTGCTGGCCGTGGCGCTGGTGTTCGTCACCACGCTGTGCGTGGCCGTCGTGGCCAACGCGATTGTGCCGGGGCTGCCGATCGCCGCCGCCGTGGCGCTCGGCGCGCTGGTCGCGCCGCCCGATCCGGTGGCCGCGACGGCCGTTGCCGGACAACTCGGGCTGCCGCGGCGGATGGTGTCCATCCTCGAAGGCGAGGGCCTCTTCAACGACGTCACGGCGATCGTGCTGTACCACGTGGCGATCGCCGCGGCCGTGAGCGGGGCCTTCTCGCCGTGGAAGGCCGGTCTCGACCTGGTGCTGTCCGCCGTGGTCGCGGTGGCCGTGGGGCTGGCGCTGGGCTGGGGCGCCAACAGGCTGATGGACCTGCTCGGCGACGCGACCCTGCAGATCGGGCTGACCCTGCTCGTGCCGTACGCCTCGTACGTGCTCGCGGAGGAGTTCCACGGGTCCGGAGTGCTCGCCGTGCTCACCACCGCGCTGTTCCTCGCCGAGTACGCCACCGATCCCGACGACGTGATGACCCGGCTGGCCGGGCACACCTTCTGGGACATCGTCGACACGCTGGTCACGGGCGTGGCGTTCGGGCTGGTCGGCCTGGAGCTGCACAACGCGATCCGTACGGCGTCCGGGCGCTGGGGCGAGATGCTCGGGTGGGCGGCGGCCGTCGTGGGCGTGGTCGTGCTGGTGCGGCTGCTGTGGCTGCTGCCGGCCACCTGGCTGGCCAAGCGGCTGCACGCCAAGCGGGACCACGACGAGGACATCCCCATGGGCTGGCGGGAGACCGTCGTGATGTGGTGGTCGGGGATGCGGGGCGTGGCCTCGGCGGCCCTGGTGCTGGCGATTCCGCTGAACACCGATGACGGATCCGCCTTTCCCGAGCGGGACGAGCTGGTGTTCATCGCCTTCGGCGTGATCATGGCGACGCTGGTGCTCCAGGGGCTGACCCTGCCGTGGCTGGTGAAGCGGCTCGGGGTGCAGGCGGACACCGGTCGCGAGAAGGAGTTCGAGAAGGCGCTCGCCGTACGGGCGGCCAAGGCGGCCAAACGCAGACTGCGGGAGATCGAGGCCGTCGAGGAGCTGCCGGAAGAGCTGTCCGAGCAGATGCTGCGGCGGGCCTTCGACATCGGCGTGCGGATCAGCCCCGACATCGGGGAGGACGAGCGTCGGGAGGCCCACGAGCAGCGGGTGCGGCGGCTGAAGCGGATCCGGCGCATCCAGGGCGAGATGCTGAGCGCGGCACGGCACGAGGTGCTGGCGGCGCGGAGCGAGCCGGGCGCCGACCCGGAGGTGGTGGACCGGGTGCTGCGGCATCTCGATGTGCGCAGTCTGCGGTGACCTCGTACCCCTTCATGACGGCCGTGTGAAACGCGGACGACAGGGCGGAGCGCGGTTTGTAGGGTCGGGATCATGGCTCGCAACATCGTGATCAGTGGTGGAGGTACGGGGATCGGGCTTGCGGCGGCGCAGGCCTTCGCGGAGGAAGGGGACCGCGTTCTGCTGCTCGGGCGGCGGGGTGACGTGCTGGAGAAGGCCGGGGTGCCGGGGGCGCTGACGTACGCCGCCGATCTCAGCGATCCCGGTGCCGTGCAGGGCGTCGCCGACTTCGTGGCCACCGAGTTCGGCACCGTGGACGTCCTCGTCAACAGCGCCGGAGGCGCCGGGAATCTGGAGCCCGGGCCCGAGAGCGAGGACCCGCTCGACACCGTCGCGCACCGGTGGACCGTCAATTTCCGGATCAATCTGCTGACCGCCGCGCTGCTGACCGAGGCGCTGAAGGAGCGGCTCGCCGAGCCGGGCGGGCGGGTGCTGTTCGTCAGCTCGATCGCCGCGTACCGGGGCTCCGGGAGCGGGGCGTACGGGGCGGCCAAGGCGGGCCTGCATCCGTACGCCCATGACCTGGCCCGGGAACTCGGGCCGCGTGGGATCACCGTGAACGTCGTCGCGCCCGGCTATGTCGAGGACACCGGGTTCTTCGGGGAGGCGATCGAGGAGGCGCGGCGCGAGCGGCTGGTGCGGGAGACCCCGACCGGCCGCGCCGGGACCCCCGGGGACGTCGCCGCGACCCTGCACTGGCTGGCGTCCCCGGGCGCCGGGCATGTCACGTCCCAGATCATCCAGGTCAACGGGGGTGCCGAGCGCGGGCGTTGACGGCCGACGGCCCGGTCTCACCGAGGAGGCCGAAGAGGCCGTGGCCGTGCCGCTCAGCGGCCCGTGTTCGGCGGCTCGTACGCACGGCGTGGGCTCGTCCCGTCGCGGGACGGGCCCACGCCGTCCCGGGTGGGCCCGCCGCCGTCCCGTGACGGACCGCCGTTCGAGCGGGCGCGGGGCAGCACCGCGTCCGCCGTGTTGACGCGGGGCAGGGCGTACGGATGCTCCTCGGACAGCCAGCGGATCATCCGCTCGCGGACCGTGACCCGCACCGTCCAGATGTCGTCCGCGTCCTTGGCGGTCACCAGGGCCCTGACCTGCATGGTGTTCGGCGTGGTGTCCGTGACGTCCAGGCCGTAGGCGCGGCCGTCCCAGGCCGGGCACTCGCGCAGGATGTCGCGCAGCTTCTCGCGCATCGCGTCCAGGGGCGCCGCGTGGTCGAGGTGCCAGTAGACGATGCCGGTCATCTGCGGCGTGCCGCGCGACCAGTTCTCGAAGGGCTTGGACGTGAAGTACGACACCGGCATCGTGATCCGGCGCTCGTCCCAGGTCCGTACCGTGAGGAACGTCAGGGTGATCTCCTCGACGGTGCCCCACTCGCCGTCCACCACGACCGTGTCGCCGATGCGCACCATGTCGCCGAAGGCGATCTGCAGCCCGGCGAACATGTTGCTGAGCGTCGACTGGGCGGCGACACCGGCGACGATGCCGAGGATGCCGGCCGAGGCCAGCAGCGAGGCACCGGCCGCGCGGAACGCCGGGAACGTCAGCAGCATGGTGGCCGCCGCCACCACCCCGACGACCGCCGAGACCACGCGCATGATCAGCGTCACCTGGGTGCGCACCCGGCGGACCCGGGCCGGATCGCGGTGGGCGCGCGCGTAGCGGCTGTACGAGGTCTCCACTATCGCGGCGGCGATCCGGATCACCAGCCAGGCGGCGGCCCCGATGAGCACCAGCGTGAGCACCCGGCCGACCGCCTCCTCGTGCCGGTCCAGCAGCTGCGCCTGGTCGTACGACCCTCTCAGCAGGGCCGCGCACAGCACCAGCTGATAGGGGATGCGGCCCCGGCGCAGCAGGCCCCACATCGGGGTCTCGTGGTGTCGTTGGTCGGCCTTGCGCAGCAGCAGGTCGGTCGCCCAGCCGATGATCAGCGTGAGCAGGACCGCCCCGCCGACCACGATCAGTGGGCGGAGTACGTTCTCCATGCCCTCGAACGTAACCGGCCCCGGGTGCTCATGAACATGTGACTTCCGCCCCGTGATGGGTACGGCACCATAACCCCATGAACATCATGCTTTTCCACTCGACCTTCGGCCTCAGGCCCGCGGTGCGCGCGGCGGCCGACCGGCTGCGCGCCGCCGGGCACGAGGTGTGGACGCCGGACCTCTTCGAGGGGCGCACGTTCGAGACGGTCGAGGAGGCCCGGGACTTCAGGGAGGAGATCGGCAAGGACGAACTGCTCAAGCGGGCCGTCCTCGCGGCGGCGCCCTACTCGGAGCGGGGGCTCGTGTACGCCGGGTTCTCGCTGGGGGCCGCCGTCGCGCAGACCCTGGCCCTCGGCGACGAGAAGGCGCGCGGGCTGCTGATTCTGCACGGCACGTCGGATCTCGCGCCGAACGCCTCCGTGGACGGTCTGCCGGTCCAGCTGCACGTGGCCGAGCCGGACCCGTTCGAGCCGGACGACTGGCTGGGCGCCTGGTACCTCCAGATGCGCCGCGCGGGCGCCGATGTCGAGGTCTACCGGTACGCCGGGGCGGGCCACCTCTACACCGACCCCGACCTGCCGGACTACGACGAGGAGGCCGCCGAGGCCACCTGGCGGGTGGCGCTCGGCTTCCTGGAAAGCCTCTGAGCCTCTAGACGGGGCTGTAGGTGCGCTCGACCTTCTGCGTGCCGCTGCGCGTGCGGTACGACCGCTGCCAGGCGGAGGTGGCGCCGGGCCTGGTCTTGTCGGAGATCACGTAGTAGTCCATCTGCGCGCGCTCGGCGGTGATGTCCAGGACGCCGTAGCCGTGGCGGTCGGTGTCGACCCAGTGGACGTGCCGGTTGGCGGCCCTGATGACCGGTGCGGCGACCGCGGAGATCGTGCCCTCGGGGGCCTTGGTGAGGTCGTCGAGGTTGTCGGAGGTCACCGAGGTGACGACGAACTCCGTGGCGGCCGAGGGGGACAGCGGGTAGGTACCGGCGTCCACCGGCACGTCGTTGGCCCACGCCATGTGGATGTCCCCGGTCAGGAAGACGGTGTTGCGGATGGCGTTCGCGCGGAGGTGGGCCAGGAGTTCGCGGCGGTCGTCGGTGTAGCCGTCCCACTGGTCGGTGTTGAGGGCGAGGCCCTCCTTCGGCAGGCCCAGCAACTCGGCGAGCGGCTTCAGCAGGTCCGCGGAGAGCGAGCCGATGGCGAACGGCGAGATCATCACCGAGTTCCCGACCAGCCGCCAGGTGGTGTCGGACGCCTTCAGCCCGGCCTTCAGCCAGTCGAGCTGGGCGCGGCCGGTGAGCGTACGGTCCGGGTCGTCGACCGAGCCGTTGCCGACGGCGACCTGCTGCGAGCGGAAGGACCGCAGGTCGAGGAGCGAGAGGTCGGCGAGCTTGCCGAAGCGGAGCCGGCGGTAGGTGGTGCCCGCGAGCGCCGGGCGCACCGGCATCCACTCGAAGTAGGCCTGCTTGGCGGCGGCCTGACGGGCCGTCCAGGTGCCCTCGGCGCCCTCGGTGTGGTTCTCGGCCCCGCCCGACCAGGCGTCGTTGGCGAACTCGTGGTCGTCCCAGATGGCCACGACGGGCGCGGCCGCGTGCAGCGCCTGGAGGTCGGGGTCGGTCTTGTAGCGCCCGTGCCGGGTGCGGTAGTCGGCGAGGGTGACGATCTCGTGGGCGGGCGCGTGCTGTCGTACGACGGTGTCGCGGGTGCCGTACTCGCCGGTGCCGTACTCGTAGATGTAGTCGCCCAGGTGCAGCCAGGCGTCCAGGTCGCCGCGGGCCGCGAGGTGGCGGTACGCGGAGAAGTAGCCGGCCTCCCAGTTGGCGCAGGAGACCACGCCGAAGCGGAGGCCCGGCACGCGCGCGTCGGCGGCGGGCGCGGTGCGGGTGCGGGCGACGGGGGAGTCGGTGCCGCCGGCGGAGAAGCGGAACCAGTAGTCGGTGGCGGGGCTGAGGCCCCGTATGTCCGCCTTGACGGTGTGGTCGGTGGCGGCGGTCGCGGTGACGGTGCCTTTGGCGACGATGTCGGTCAGCGCCCGGTCCCGGGCCACCACCCAGTCGACCGGGGTGTCCGGGCCGAGCCCGGACCCGGGGGTGGCCTGTGCGGTGGGTGTCACACGGGTCCACAGCAGGACGCCGTCGGGCAGCGGATCACCGGAGGCGAGGCCGTGCAGGAAGGCGGGAGCCTCGTCGGCCGCGCGGGCGGGCAGGGCGGCGGCGAACGGACCGGTCAGCACGGCGGTGGCGGCCGCGGCCTTGACCACCGAACGGCGGTGGGGCGACAGGGAGTCGGGGGAGTGGGTGCTCTCGGGGGATCTGTAACGACTGGTCACGACCGATCAGGTTACTGATCGGTATGAACGGGAGCGGGCGAACCGCCGAAGGTTCGCCCGCTCTTCCGTGAAGGCCCGCTCAGCCCTTGAGGGCCGCGTCGACCACCGAGTTGAACTCGGCCACGGTCATGGGCGGGTTGCCCTGGCTGCCGGTGGTGAGGATCTTGCCGTCCATGACGAAGCTCGGGGTGCCCGTCACCTTGTCCTTGTTGGTGTCGAAGGTCTTCGACATGGCGAGCGCCCAGGCGTCGTACTTGCCGCTGGTGACCGCGTTCTGGAAGGTCTTGTTGTTCTTCAGCGCCGGGACGGTGTCCGCGACCTTGATCAGGTAGTCGTCGCTCTTGAACTCGTCCTTCGACTCCTCCGGGTGCCACTTCGTGGAGTACAGGGCGTTCTTGTACGCCAGGAAGGCCTCCGGGCTGACGTTCAGCGCGGCGCCCATGGCGCTCATCGCGTTCTTGGAGCCCTCGCCGTTGGTGCCGATCTTGCCGTCGCCGAGCGAGTCGCCGTCGAGGAAGGTCCCGCCGATGTACTGCATCTTGAACTTGCCCTCCTCGATGTCCTTGTCGAGGGTCGCGCCGACGGTCTGCTCGAACTGGGCGCAGATCGGGCAGCGCGGGTCCTCGTAGACCTTCAGGGTCTTCTTCGCGCTGCTCTTGCCTATGACGACGGTCGTGCCGTCGGTGCCCGTGGTGTTGGCCGGGGCGACGACCTTCTCGTCCTTGAGGGCCTCCCAGTGGCCCGGCTTGTTGGACTGCACGACGGCGTAGCCGATACCGCCGGCCAGGGCCAGCACACCGACGACCGAGCAGGCGACGACGACCTGCCGCTTGATCTTCGCGCGCTTGGCCTGCTTCTCGCGCTCCAGACGCAGCCGCTCCCGCGCGGCCGACTTCGCTGCCTGGCTGTTCCGCTTGCTCATGGTGATGTTCTCCGTAGGGGGACGCGCACACGTCGTGATCGCGTGCGGATACGTATGGGGACCGACTGGTGCTCAGACACTCGGACACGCAGATGCTCAGCCGCCGTGCGGGGTCGCTCGGGCTCAGGCGGCGGCGACCGGGCACGGCGGTCCACGCCGTCCCAGGGAGTGCACGAGGATCCGCTCGCGCGCGGTGGACGTACGACGGGCCGGGCGCCGCACGGAAGGTGCCGCGGGGGCCGTCCGTACCGTGACGGCTGCGACCGCCAGCAGCAGTGGCCGGAACGTGGTCGCGGCGACCGCGCTCAGCAGTTGGGCCAGCGCCCGCTCGCCGCGGCGCAGCCAGGCGGCGGCGGCCAGACCCACGCCGATGTGCGCGCCCAGCAGCAGCCAGGCGGTCCCCGGGCCGGACTGGGCGAGCAGGCTGCCGAGCCGGTCGGTGTCGGTGCCCGTCATCCGGGCCAGCGGGGCACCGACACCGGTACCGTCGCCGCACAGCACGTCGAAGCCGACGGAGCGCAGGGGACCGGTGACCGGGCCGCCGGCCGCGCCGTAGCAGACGTGCTGGCCGGTGGTGAACACCGTGTCGGCGGCCAGCTCCAGCGGGATCAGCACGGTGGCGATCCGGCCGAAGCCGCGCTCGCGGCCCGCGAGGGCGTAGGCGAGGAGGAACACGACGGCGGCGATCCCCGCCACCGTGTTCAACGGCAGCGGGGCCCGGGACAGCAGGACGTGCGACGCGCTGCTGAGCGTCACGACGAGCGCCGTGAACAGTGCCGCGCGGAGCACTCGTAGCTGGGTCCCGGATATGTCCATAGCGAAGAGAGTCTGTCATGTGGCCCTGTAAGGGACCCCTAAAGGATCCCTGTGAAGGGCCTACCGGCAGCGGATCGTCACAGACCCGGGATCCGGCCGTTGCGGAACAGGTCCACGAAGGTCTGGTGGTCGGCACGCGCGCGGGCGCCGTAGCCGTGCGCGAAGTCGACGAGCAGGGCCGCGAATCCGTCCTCGTCGGCGGCGATCGCCGCGTCGATGGCCCGCTCGGTGGAGAACGGCACCAGGGACTCGCCGGACTGGTCGTCCGCCGCCGCGTGCATGGTGGCCGTCGCCCGGCCCAGGTCGGCGACGACGCCCGCGATCTCCTCCGGGTCGTCTATGTCGCTCCAGTCGAGATCCACGGCGTACGGCGAGATCTCGGCGACCAGCTGGCCCGCGCCGTCCAGTTCGGTCCAGCCCAGCCACGGGTCGGCGTGCTGCTGGAGGGCGCGCTGGGAGATCACCGTGCGGTGGCCCTCGTGCTGGAAGTAGTCGCGGATCGCCGGGTCGGTGACATGGCGGGAGACGGCCGGGGTCTGGGCCTGCTTGATGTAGATGACGACGTCGTTCTCCAGGGCGTCGGTGTGGCCCTCCAGCAGGATGTTGTACGACGGCAGGCCGGCCGATCCGATGCCGATGCCGCGCCGGCCCACGACGTCCTTGACGCGGTAGGAGTCCGGGCGGGCCAGGGACGCCTCCGGGAGGGTCTCCAGGTAGCCGTCGAAGGCCGCGAGGACCTTGTAGCGGGTGGCGGCGTCCAGCTCGATGGAGCCGCCGCCGGGCGCGAAGCGGCGCTCGAAGTCGCGGATCTCGGTCATCGACTCCAGCAGGCCGAACCGGGTGAGCGAGCGGGCGTCCCGCAGCGCGTCCAGGAGCGGGCCCTGCGCGGTGTCCAGGGTGAAGGGCGGCACCTCGTCGCTCTTGGCGCCGGTGGCCAGGGCGTGGATCCGCTCGCGGTACGCGCCCGCGTACACCTGCACCAGCTCGGTGATCTGGTCGTCGCCGAGCGCCTTCGCGTAGCCGATGAGCGCCACGGAGGCGGCGAAGCGCTTGAGGTCCCAGGTGAAGGGGCCGACGTAGGCCTCGTCGAAGTCGTTGACGTTGAAGATCAGCCGGCCGTTGGCGTCCAGGTAGGTGCCGAAGTTCTCGGCGTGGAGGTCGCCGTGGATCCAGACGCGGGAGGTCCGCTCGTCGAGGTACGGTCCGGCGAGTATGCCGTCACTGCCGCGCGCGCCGCTCTCCGCGTCCAGGTCGTGGTAGAAGAGGCACGCCGTGCCCCGGTAGAACGCGAAGGCCGAGGCCGCCATCTTCCGGAACTTCACGCGGAACGCGGCCGGGTCGGCGGCGAGGAGCTGGCCGAAGGCGGTGTCGAAGACGGCGAGGATCTCCTCGCCGCGGTGCTCGTCGTTGAGCTGCGGGACCGACATCGCTGGGTGCCTCCTGGTACGGGTGGTGCGTGACGTGTGGAGCGGATCTTCTGCCCGGACCAACGTGCGGGGGTCCCGGGGAGTGCCCGTTCTTCTTCACACGAAGGTACGTGGGGGAGCCCGCCGAGTGTCAGTGCCGAGGCATAGACTTCGACGCTGTCCGCCAGACTGTCCGCAGCCTGTCGGGCCCTCGTCGACGCCCGTTTTCCTTGGAGGCCGAAGCCGTGTCAAAGCCGCCGTTCACGCACCTGCACGTCCACACCCAGTACTCGCTGCTGGACGGTGCCGCACGGCTGAAGGACATGTTCAACGCGTGCAACGAGATGGGCATGACCCACATCGCGATGTCCGACCACGGCAACCTGCACGGGGCGTACGACTTCTTCCACACCGCGCAGAAGGCGGGCGTGACGCCGATCATCGGGATCGAGGCGTACGTGGCGCCGGAGTCGCGGCGCAACAAGCGCAAGATCCAGTGGGGGCAGCCGCACCAGAAGCGGGACGACGTCTCGGGTTCGGGTGGTTACACCCACAAGACGATCTGGGCGGCGAACAAGACGGGGCTGCACAACCTCTTCCGGCTGTCCTCGGACGCCTATGCCGAGGGCTGGCTGCAGAAGTGGCCGCGGATGGACAAGGAGACCATCTCCCAGTGGTCGGAGGGGCTGATCGCCTCCACCGGCTGTCCGTCGGGGGAGCTGCAGACCCGGCTGCGGCTGGGCCAGTACGACGAGGCGCTGAAGGCGGCCGCCGACTACCAGGACATCTTCGGCAAGGACCGGTACTTCCTGGAGCTGATGGACCACGGCATCGACATCGAGCACCGGGTCCGTGACGGGCTGCTGGAGATCGGCAAGAAGCTCGGCATCCCGCCGCTGGTCACCAACGACTCGCACTACACGTACGCCCACGAGGCGACCGCGCACGACGCGCTGTTGTGCATCCAGACCGGCAAGAACCTCTCGGACCCGGACCGGTTCCGCTTCGACGGCACCGGCTACTACCTGAAGTCCACGGACGAGATGTACGCCGTCGACTCCTCGGACGCCTGGCAGGAGGGCTGCCGCAACACCCTCCTGGTGGCCGAGCAGATCGACACCACCGGCATGTTCGAGGCGAAGAACCTCATGCCGAAGTTCGACATCCCCGAGGGCTTCACCGAGGTCACCTGGTTCAAGGAGGAGGTCCGCCGGGGCATGGAGCGCCGCTTCCCCGGCGGTGTCCCGGAGGACCGGCAGAAGCAGGCCGAGTACGAGATGGACGTCATCATCCAGATGGGGTTCCCGGGCTACTTCCTCGTCGTCGCCGACTTCATCATGTGGGCCAAGAACCAGGGCATCGCGGTCGGCCCCGGCCGAGGCTCCGCGGCCGGTTCGATCGTCGCGTACGCCATGGGCATCACCGACCTCGACCCGATCCCGCACGGTCTGATCTTCGAGCGGTTCCTCAACCCCGAGCGTGTCTCGATGCCCGATGTCGACATCGACTTCGACGAGCGTCGGCGCGTCGAGGTGATCCGGTACGTGACGGAGAAGTACGGGGCCGACAAGGTCGCCATGATCGGCACCTACGGCAAGATCAAGGCCAAGAACGCGATCAAGGACTCCGCGCGCGTGCTGGGCTACCCGTACGCGATGGGCGACCGCCTCACCAAGGCCATGCCCGCCGACGTCCTCGGCAAGGGCATCGACCTCAACGGCATCACCGACCCCTCGCACCCGCGCTACAGCGAGGCCGGCGAGATCCGCGCGATGTACGAGAACGAACCGGACGTCAAGAAGGTCATCGACACCGCCAAGGGCGTCGAGGGCCTGGTCCGGCAGATGGGTGTGCACGCCGCCGGCGTGATCATGTCCAGCGAGCCCATCGTCGACCACGCCCCGATCTGGGTACGGCACACCGACGGCGTGACCATCACGCAGTGGGACTACCCGCAGTGCGAGTCGCTCGGCCTGCTGAAGATGGACTTCCTGGGCCTGCGCAACCTGACGATCATGGACGACGCCGTCAAGATGGTGAAGTCCAACAAGGGCATCGATCTCGACCTGCTGGCCCTGCCGCTCGACGATCCGACGACCTTCGAACTCCTCCAGCGCGGCGAGACCCTCGGCGTGTTCCAGTTCGACGGCGGCCCCATGCGCTCCCTGCTGCGCCTGATGAAGCCCGACAACTTCGAGGACATCTCCGCCGTCTCCGCGCTCTACCGTCCCGGCCCGATGGGCATGGACTCGCACACCAACTACGCGCTGCGCAAGAACAAGCTCCAGGAGATCACCCCCATCCACAAGGAGCTCGAAGAGCCCCTCAGGGAGGTCCTGGACGTCACCTACGGCCTGATCGTCTACCAGGAGCAGGTGCAGAAGGCCGCCCAGATCATCGCCGGGTACTCGCTCGGCGAGGCCGACATCCTGCGCCGCGTCATGGGCAAGAAGAAGCCCGACGAACTGGCCAAGAACTTCGTCCTCTTCCAGAAGGGCGCCCGCGACAAGGGCTACAGCGACGAGGCCATCCAGGCCCTGTGGGACGTGCTGGTCCCCTTCGCCGGCTACGCCTTCAACAAGGCGCACTCCGCCGCGTACGGCCTGGTCTCCTACTGGACCGCCTACCTCAAGGCCAACCACCCGGCCGAGTACATGGCGGCGTTGCTGACGTCGGTGAAGGACGACAAGGACAAGTCGGCGGTCTATCTGAACGAGTGCCGGCGCATGGGCATCAAGGTGCTGCCGCCGAACGTGAACGAGTCGGTGCACAACTTCGCCGCGCAGGGCGACGACGTGATCCTCTTCGGCCTGGAGGCGGTGCGCAACGTGGGCACCAACGTGGTCGAGTCGATCATCAAGAGCCGCAAGGCCAAGGGCAAGTACGCCTCCTTCCCCGACTACCTGGACAAGGTCGAGGCGGTGGCCTGCAACAAGCGGACCACGGAGTCGTTGATCAAGGCGGGCGCGTTCGACACCCTGGGGCACACCCGCAAGGGGCTGACCGCGCACTTCGAGCCGATGATCGACAACGTGGTGGCGGTCAAGCGCAAGGAGGCCGAGGGCCAGTTCGACCTGTTCGGCGGGATGGGTGAGCAGGAGTCCAGCGAGCCCGGGTTCGGCCTGGACGTGGAGTTCACCACCGAGGAGTGGGACAAGACCTATCTGCTCGCCCAGGAGCGGGAGATGCTCGGCCTGTACGTCTCCGATCACCCGCTGTTCGGTCTGGAGCACGTGCTCTCCGACAAGGCGGACGCGGGCATCGCGCAGCTGACCGGCGGTGAGCATGCCGATGGTGCGGTGGTGACGATCGGCGGGATCATCTCCGGGCTCCAGCGCAAGATGACCAAGCAGGGCAACGCCTGGGCGATCGCCACGGTGGAGGACCTGGCCGGCTCCATCGAGTGCATGTTCTTCCCGGCGACCTACCAGCTGGTCTCCACCCAACTCGTCGAGGACGCGGTGGTGTTCGTCAAGGGCCGCCTCGACAAGCGCGAGGACGTGCCGCGGCTGGTCGCGATGGAGCTCCAGGTCCCCGACCTGTCGAACGCGGGCACCAACGCGCCCGTGATCCTCACCATCCCGGCCACCCGGGTGACCCCGCCGATGGTCAGCCGCCTCGGCGAGATCCTCAGCCACCACAAGGGCGAGAGCGAGGTCCGGATCAAGCTCCAGGGGCCCCGCAAGACGACCGTGCTGCGCCTCGACCGGCACCGGGTCAAGCCCGACCCGGCCCTCTTCGGTGACCTGAAGGTGCTGCTGGGACCGTCCTGCCTGGCGGGCTGAGGCCGGGCGCCTGACGTGCGCGAGGGGCGCATCCGTGATCGGACGCGCCCCTCGCCGTGTGCCTGGCCTTCAACGGCCCGATATGCAGATGTCAGTTGTGGCCGAAGCGCTTCTGCTTGCCCTTGCGGGCCATGTCGCTCGGCGTCACCTGCGTCATGCGCTGTTCGGCCTGCGCCTCCATCGAGGACTGCTGCGCCTGCTGCTGACCACGCTCGGACTGCGGCTGCTTACGTTCACGGTTCTTGTTCTTGGCCATGGTGATCTGCCTCCTGTGGGGGATCTAGGGGCCAGGGCCGGGACCAGATTCACATAGGCTGACAAAGAGCGCATGTCGGATAATTACGGTGTGTGACAGGGAATGTCGCCGGGCGATGCCCCGAAACGCCACGCCGAAGATCGAGTTCCGGCCGTTAACCCCCGTACGGTCGGGCAGACTCGAAGCAAGCCCGAAGCAAACCTCCCGGGAAGAGGGTGAGTCGTGTGGACCGCTGCATCGTCCTGGTGGACGCCGGGTATCTGCTGGGGGCGGCGGCCAGCCTCCTCGCCGGGGAACCCTCGCGGTCCCGGATCACCGTGGATCACGCCGCCCTCATCCAAGGGCTGCGCGACCGTGCCGAGTCCGACACGGAACGGCCGTTGCTGCGCATCTACTGGTTCGACGGCGCCCCCGACCGCGTCCCGCAGCCCGAGCACCGCAGGCTGCGCGTGATGCCCCGGGTCACCGTCCGGCTGGGCGCCCTGACCCGCAGCGACGGACGCTGGGCCCAGAAGGGCGTGGACGCCGCCATGCACGCCGAGCTCACCGAACTGGCCCGCAACCGTGCCTGCTCCGACATCGTCCTGGTCACCGGCGACGGCGACCTGCTGCCGGGCATGATGGCCGCCAAGGAGCACGGCGTCGCCGTACACCTGTGGGCCGTGCAGGCGGCCGACGGGGACTACAACCAGTCCGAGGACCTGGTCGCCGAGGCCGACGAGCGGCGGGTGCTGGACCGGGCTTGGATCATCAAGGCCGTACGGGCCAAGGAGATCGGCGGGATCTGCGCGCCGCCGCCCGCGCCGCGGCCCGAGATCGCCGCGATCCTCTCCGCGCCGCTGCCCGAGTCCGCGCTCTCCTCGGGGGAGCGGCCCGCCGAGGAGAGCGAGCACGCGGCCGCCTCCGCCGCCTCGGAGAACGGCACCCAGGAGCGGGTGCCCGCGCCCAAGGGTGTGCCCACCCCCAAGGACCTGGCCGCGCTGCGCGCCCCCGGCGTCCAGCCCGCCCAGCCGCCGCAGACCGCGACCCTGCGCTGGTCCTCCGACAAAGGGTGGGTCGACCGGCCCGGAGTCACCGCGGAGCCCCCCGAGATCGCCACCATGCCGACGCTCGCCCAGCTGACCACCGCCGAGCAGCGGTGGGCCGACCGGGAGGAGGACATCACCACCGTCGGCGGCGATCCGTTCGAGGTGGGGCAGGTCTTCGCGCGCCGGTGGATGGAGCGGCTGGGCGACCCGAGCCATGTCCAGAAGCTGTCCGGCATGTACCCGCGGATCCCGCACCGCATAGACGGCGAGCTGCTGCGGTACGCCGCCCGCTTCGGCCTGCTCGCACACAAGGACGACCAGATCGACGAGCACGACCGTTACGCCATCCGGGCCGGCTTCTGGCGGGAGATCGACGCGCGTACGGCGGCCGAACACGCGCCCGCCGGTGAATGAGATCCTTACCGGCGGATCGACCGTCGTGAGCCGACCCGAGGGTCGGTGGGCGTTCCCGACCCCGTAGTCTCGTCCCTTGTGAGTACGCGCGCGGCACAGGCACTTCGACACGGTGGTGGCGTCGTGTGCGCGGTGCGCGGGCTGACGAAGACCTATCCGGCGGTACGGGGACGGCGGGGCACACCGGCAACACCCGAGGTGAGGGCCACCGACGACGTACGGCTGGACATCCGGGGCGGTGAGATCTTCGGGCTCCTGGGCCCGAACGGCGCCGGGAAGACAACCCTGGTGCGCCAGCTGACCGGGCTGATGCGGCCCGACCGCGGCAGCGTCGAGATCCTCGGCCACGACATCGTGCGCCACCCCGAGCGGGCCTCCCGGATCCTCGCCTACCTGGGCCAGGAATCCACCGCCCTCGACGAGCTGACCGTCTCGCTCGCCGCCGAGACCACCGGGCGGCTGCGCGGCCTGGAGGCCGCCCGGGCGCGGGCCGAGCGGGACGCCGTACTGGAGGAGCTGGGGCTCACCGCGCTCGCCGGGCGGCCGCTGAAGAAGCTCTCGGGCGGGCAGCGGCGGCTGGCGTGCTTCGCCGCCGCGCTGGTCGGGGAGCGGCCGCTGCTGGTGCTCGACGAGCCGACCACCGCGATGGACCCCGTGGCGCGGCGCGCGGTGTGGTCCGCCGTCGACCGGCGCCGGGCCGAGCGCGGTACGACCGTCCTGCTCGTCACCCACAACGTCATCGAGGCCGAGACCGTCCTCGACCGGGTCGCCGTCCTCGACCGGGGACGCGTCATCGCCTGCGACACGCCCGCCGGGCTCAAGGAGCAGGTCGCCGGGGACGTCCGGGTCGACCTGGTCTGGCGCGAGGCGGCCCCGCTGAACGTGCCCGAGGTCGCCGCGCTGCGCGACCGGGTCGTGGAGTCCGGGCGCCGCTGGACCCTCCGGCTCGCGCCGGAGGAGGCACGCGCGGTCGTCGCCACCGTCACCGGCGGGGCCGCCTTCGCCGCGCTCGACGACTTCACGCTGACCACGCCCAGCCTGGAGGACGTGTACCTGGCCCTGGGCGGTGCCGCACGGCAGGGGCTGGTGAAGGGGTGAGACGGGGTGAGCGCGTCTTGAGTGCACGGGCCGTCGAATCCGTACAGAACAAGCGGAACAGGACGTCTGCCGGAGTGAAACCGAGAGAGGGGAGCCGCACGAGGTGAGTGTCGTACCCGCCGAGGTTCTGCCGGGCAGTGCCCTGGCCGTGGAGGAGCCGGTCCGTGAGGCGGCCGAGCTCGGCCCGCGCGCGCGACTGTGGCCGGCGCTGGCGGCCGTGTACCGGGCGCAGCTGTCCCGGGCCCGGGTCGCGCGCATCCCGCTGCTGTTCGTGGCGACCTTCCAGTCCGTCGGGATCATGATCCTGATGCGCGGGGTCGTGGACGGTGGCGGTGAGGCGCAGGCGGTCGTGGCCGGCTCGGCGGTGCTCGTCGTCGCCTTCGTCGCGCTGAACCTGCTCGCGCAGTACTTCGGGCAGCTGCGGGCCAGCGGCGGGCTCGACCACTACGCGACCCTGCCCGTGCCGCCGGCGGCCGTGGTGCTCGGGGCGGCGGGCGCGTACGCCTCCTTCACCGTGCCCGGGACCGTCGTGACGGCCGTCTTCGGCTGTGTGCTGTTCGGGCTGCCGATCGCGCACCTGTGGGTACTCATCGCCGTGATCCCGCTCGCGGGCGCGGCCCTCGCCGGGCTCGGGGCCGCGTGCGGGCTGCTCGCGCCGCGGCCGGAGCTGGCCACGCTGCTCGGGCAGCTGGGGATGTCCGCCGCGCTGCTGCTGGGCGTGCTGCCGGCCGACCGGATGCCGGAGGCGGTGCGGTTCCTGCGGGATCTGCTGCCGTCGACGTACGGCGTGGATGCCTTTGCGCGGACCTTCGGGCCGCATCCCGACTGGGCCCTCGTGCTCGGGGATCTCGCCGTGTGCGGGGTGGTGGGCGTGGTGTCGTTGGCCGTCGCCACCTGGGCGTACCGTCGGGCGGCCGTCCGATGACGCGCCGCACAGGTGGGACTGGCACGATGTCAGGGTGACCGCACCGTTGACTCCTTCTCCGTCGCCGCACGAGCCGTCCTCCCAGGCCTCGCCGTCCTCGCAGAGCTCGTGGCAGGGGGCTGCCGACGGGTATGCCGCGCCGGCGCCTTTCGACTCCGGGTATGGACAGGATGGTCCCGGGATGAAGACCGAAGTGCGGGAGGCCGCGGTCGTCGCTGTCGCGGTGGCGCTCGGTGGGGTGTTGCTGGGGGTGCTGTGGTGGTGGCTGGCGCCGCGGGTGCCGCTGGTGGGGGATGTCGTCGACCAGAACTGGGTCGTCTATCTCAAGGACACCGAGGGGGAGCAGGCCGTCGGGGTGGATGGAACGTTCACTCTGCTGGGGCTGGCGTTCGGGGTGGTGACCGCGTTCGTCGTGTTTCTCGTGCGGCGGCGGGGTGGGGTGCCGCTGGTGGTGGCGCTCACTGTCGGGGGGCTGTTGGGGTCCTTGCTGGCCTGGCGGCTGGGGGTGTGGCTCGGGCCCGCGCAGGATGTGGTGGCGCATGCTCGGTCGGTGGGCAAGGGGGTGACGTTCTCCGCGCCGTTGAAGTTGGGGGCGAAGGGGGCGTTGCTGGCGTGGTCGCTGGCGGCGGTGCTGGTTCATCTCGGGCTGACGGGGTTGTTCGGGCCGCGGGATCCTGAGCCGGGGGGTTATGAGGCGGTGCCCAAGGATGGGTACGGGGCGCCGCTGGCCTAGGGGGTGGGGTGTGGTTGCTGTCTTTGGGTTTCGCCCCCGCCGCCCCTACCCGTCCCATCCCCAGGGGCTGCCGCCCCTTCGACCCCGCTCCCAGGGGGCTCCGCCCCCTGGACCCCCGATCGGCCCTGAAGGGGCCTCGTCCTCAAACGCCGGACGGGCTGGCAGTGCGGGTGGGTGGGGGATTGGGACGGTAAAGCCTGCGGCCTCGAACGCCGGACGGGCTGATAGTGCGGGACGGGCTGGCGGTGCGGGTGGGTGGGGGATTGGGACGGTAAAGCCTGCGGCCTCGAACGCCGGACGGGCTGATAGTGCGGGACGGGCTGGCAGTGCGGGTGGGTGGGGGATTGGGACGGTAAAGCCTGCGGCCTCGAACGCCGGACGGGCTGATAGTGCGGGACGGGCTGGCAGTGCGGGTGGGTGGGGGAACGGGACGGCCAGGCTCGCGGCCTCAAACGCCGGACGGGCTGGCAGTGCGGGTGGGTGGGGGACTGGGATGGTAAAGCCCGCGGCCTCGAACGCCTGATGGGCTGAAGACGCGGGCGGGTGGGGATGGGGGCGGCAGTAGCTCGTCCTCAAGCGCCGGACGGGTTGAAAACTGGTGGGTCAGGCTGGGCGGCTGCCGTGGTTGGAGCGGCCTTTTTTGGTGCGCCACTTGCGTTTTCGGGTTCGCTTCGACATGTCTTTGGTACTTAGCCGAGGAACGGGGGGCCGTCGAGGGGTCAGGCACGTCCGATGGGGGCGAGGACGGCGTCGGTGAGGTGGGTGAGGTCGGTGGGGGAGAGTTCGACTTCGAGGCCGCGGCGGCCGGCGGAGACGCAGATGGTGGGGTGGGTGGAGGCCGAGGCGTCGAGGACGGTGGGGAGCTTCTTGCGCTGGCCGAGGGGGGAGATGCCGCCGCGGACGTAGCCGGTGGTGCGTTCGGCGAGGGCGGGGTCGGCCATGGTGGCGCGTTTGCCGCCGACCGCCGCGGCGAGGGCCTTGAGGTCGAGGGAGCCCGCGACCGGGACCACGGCGACCGTCAGGGCGCCGTCGACGTCCGCCACCAGGGTCTTGAAGACCCGCTCCGGGGAGACGCCCATGGCCTCGGCGGCCTCCTCGCCGTAGGAGGGGTGGGCGGGGTCGTGGTCGTAGGAGTGGAGGGTGTACGGCGTGCCGGTGGCGGTGAGGGCGACCGTGGCCGGGGTGCCGCCCGCCTGCTGTTGCTTCTGCTTCTGCTTCTTCGCCATGACTGTTCCCGGGCTCAGTTCAGACTCGTCGGGCCGCGCGTCAGTTCCGACGCCGGCAACGACGGCAGATTACGGATGATCGCGGTCTCGGCGCGAAGGAGTTTCAGCTCGTCGCGCAGACGGGACGCGGTGTCCGGGGCCTGGAGCAGGCGCTGCTTCGTCGGGGTGTCGAGCATCATCGCGGCGGCCACCAGGTAGGAGACGACCGAGGGCTCGTCCGGCAGATCCGCGCCGGTCGACAGGGAGCGCTCGCGAGCGCCCGCCAGGCGCTTCTGGTACTGGCGGAAGGAGCGCAGGACGCCTTCCGCGAGGGCGCCGGCCTCCTCGCCCGGGTCTTCCGGAAGTTCCTCCAGCTCCGCGGTCAGGAAGGGGCCCGACGCGTCGACCGACAGCAGGCGGACGCGGCTGGTCCCGGTGGCCAGCACCTCGAAGGTGCCGTCGGCCCGTTCCCGGATCGTCGCCGCGTCCGCCACACAGCCGACGGAGTGGAACGCTTTGAGCGGGTCGTCGCCGAAACCGGCCGCGGGGCCGCGCTCGGGGACGGCCGTCTGGTCCGGCAGGCCGGGTCCGCTCGGCGCCACCTCGTGGCCGTCGCGGATCGTCACGACGGCGAACCGGCGCGGTTCCTCCTCGGGGGTCTTCTGCAACTCGCGCATCATGGCGCGGTAGCGCTCCTCGAAGACGTTCAGAGGAAGCACGAGCCCCGGGAACAGTACTGAGTTCAGGGGGAAGAGCGGGAGCCGCACGGTGGTCACGACGCAAGAGCCTAATGGTCGTCGGAGCGCGCGCGTCCGGCGTGCTCACTCCGTGGATGCAGGGAGGGCTCCCGCGGCAGATCCGAGCCCGTGCCCTGGTGGACCGCGTCGCGGACCTCCAGGAACCGGCCGAGCGGGTCGTCCGAGAACAGCTCCCAGGGGAACGAGGTGGCGTACGGGCCGATCAGGCACAGCTGTTCGTCGGCGTCCGCCCAGCGCTCCAGGCGTACCAGGACGTACAGCAGCTTGTTGCGGATCTCGGCCGGCCACGGGTCGGCGGCCGGGAGACGGGCGGAGAACGTGATCGCCCGGTCGGCCGCCGCGTCCAGCCGCTCGCGCGGCACCACGGGACCGCAGCCGTCGGTCAGATAGGACAGCGCGGCCCGGGCGGGCAGCGCCTGGACGAGCGAGCCGGCCGGGGCGTCCTGCGCGGCCCGCTCGGCGAAGTCGAAGCATGCCGGGTGGGCGCCGTGCCAGGCGGAGGCGAGGTACTTCAGCGCGGCCACATGGCAGCCGTAGTGGTGCGGGGCGCGGCGGATCGCCGCTTCCCACAGCTCCTCGAAGTACTTGTGGCCGGCCTGCGCGCCGCGGGCGTGGTCCAGCGCGATCCGCCACGGCACCGGGTCCCGGTCCTCGGCGCGGGCCGCCGCCGTGATCAGGGGGCTCACCTCGCGCAGCATCTCCGCCCGGGCCGGTGAGCGCCAGGCGCGGTCCACGGCGAGCTGGGCGCCGAGCAGCAGGGCGTCCGGGTCGTGCGGGGCGGCCGTACGCCAGTCGTCGAACCACTCGGGGCGGGAGCCGGCGAAGGAGGCGAGGCGACGCGCGTAGCGATCGCGGTTCTCCCAGTCGGTGTCGGCGCGGGTGCCCGCCAGCAGGGCGGACGCGGGCTCGTACTCGCCCCGGCCGGCCGCGACCAGCGCGGGGCCGAGCCGGTCGTCGGGCGCGTCGAGGAGTACCTCGTCGGCGGGCGGTCCGGCGGCGGGGTACGGGTCGTTCCGGTGCATCCGGGTCGCCCGGATAAACGGGGGCAGCAGAGCCATGGTGTCGACCATTGAAAGTCCCCTGGTCACGGCCGCGCCAGCCGGAACGCTGAACTCGCGGAAAGTTGTATGGCCCAAAGTCAAGGAACAGTAAAATGGTTACTGTTCAACAACTGGTGTGCCCATGGTCCCATCAGCGGTTTCACCGGTTCCTGCCATTCGGTTCACCAAGTCGGCGCACATGGGTGGGTTTGCTAATTTCGCCGCAGCAGGCGCGTCGCCCCCGCCGCCACCGTCGTCGCGAGGACCCAGCCCAGCAGGATCATCACCGTGGCCAGCCACTGCCACCCGCCGCTCAGCCGCCAGAACCCGACCTGCCCCAGATCGATGACCGGGAGCAGCAGATCCAGGGAGAAGAGGGCCGGATTCCACGGCGGGTGCTCGCCCCTCTTGAGCGGGGGGTGACCGGCGTGCGTGAAGGCCACCGAACTCGCCGCCCACAGCACGGCCATCCATACGGCCGCCCGGCCCGGCCGGTATCCGTAGGCGACCGTCCAGTCCTGGACGTACCCCCACAGCTTGGCGGCGATCGGCAGGCTCTCGCGGCGCCGGCGCTGCTTGGCGAGCAGTACCTCGCGCGCGTCCTCGTCCTCGCCGCCCGCCCGCAGTACGGCGGCCAGCCGCTCGTACGGTTCCGGGTTGTACTCGGCGGTCGCGGCGGCGACCCACTCCAGCCGCTCCTGGAGCGGGAACGGGCCGCGCGGCACCAGGTTCTCGTAGCCGAAGCCGCCCATGTGCAGCCGGCCCGGGCCCGGCCAGGCGTCCGCCCGGTCCATCAGGTTGACCACCTTCGCGCCGGACAGCACGACCGCGCCGCGCGCCGGCCGCTCCCCGAGGAAGCGCAGCTCGGGCGTCTGCACCCGGCGCAGCGACAGCTCCTGCTCGTCGGTGAGGGTGAACCGGGCCCGCTCCAGGTCGACCGCGTCCCCGAACCGTCCGTCGTCCAGACGCACCCCGCCCCGGCACTCGAAGCGCTGGATGCGCGTCCCGCGCGCGGGTGTCGTCCCGCTCAGCAGGATGTTGCCGACGCCCGCCGGCGTCAGGTACAGCGAGCGCCCCACGGTCAGCTGGGGGGCGTTCAGCGCGAACCGTGTGTACGGGTTGGCCAGCCGGGCGCCGCGCAGGCTCAGCGAGACACCGATCGTCGCGGCGCGCAGCCGCAGTTCGCCGTGCGACTCCAGCATCTCGGCCTGGAGGTCCTGGCCGATGGTCATGCCGTCCGCGGCGACCGAGCGGCCGGTGCGGTCGCGGTAGACGATCGCCTGGTTGAGCAGCAGGTCGGTGCCTATCTGCGCGTCGGTCAGCCGCACGCCGTTGTGGAACCGGCAGCGCGGCAGGTGCAGATCGCCCTCGGTGTGGATCCGGGCGGCCTCCAGGCGCGGTACCGCGCAGTCCACCAGTCGCAGGGTGGTGAACCGGGCCTCCGGCAGCAGGACGTCCTGTTCGAACCGGCAGCCGCGCATCTCGACGTACGGCACGACGGTGCCGCCCGCGAGGTCCAGGGAGCCGCTGATCCGCACCCCGGTGAGCTTCAGGGACGACACCCGGCCCGCGAGCGCGGGCGGTCCGTCCAGGAGGAGCCAGCACACGATGCGGGCCCGCACGGTCCGCTCGGGCCCCCAGGGGTGCCCGCCGTGCGGATCGTCGACGAGTGCGTCGCCGCTGCTCAGGTCGTACACGCTGCCGTTGCGGAAGGCCTGCCACATGCCGGCCTCGGTGGCGGTCAGATCGTCCGGCAGGTCTCCGCCCCGGATGCCGGCCCCTTCGGTCACGTCTCTTTCATCCCCCTCATCTACTCACGGGTTCGTACACCTGTTCATGCCCGCTGAGTAACCACTCGAACACCAAACGTGAAGGCGATCTTCCGAGTTCCCGCCGGTATCCGTATCAGCCAATGGAATGCGCGAACAGGCCCTGAGCGGCGTCTGAGAGAATTGACCACGTGATCTCCCGAATCGATCTGCGCGGCGACGCCCTTCCCGAGGGACCCGCCCTGCGCGACCTGCTGCCCCGAGCCGACTTCGACGTTGCGGCCGCCCTGGAGAAGGTGCGTCCGATCTGCGAGGCCGTGCATCATCGGGGCGACGCGGCGCTGATCGACTTCGCGGAGAAGTTCGACGGGGTCAGGCTCGACCAGGTGCGGGTGCCCGCCGAGGCACTGACCCGCGCCCTCGAAGAGCTCGACCCGGCCGTGCGCGCGGCCCTGGAGGAGTCCATCCGCCGCGCCCGCCTCGTCCACCGCGAGCAGCGCCGCACCACCCACACGACCCAGGTCGTGCCCGGCGGCTCCGTCACCGAGAAGTGGGTGCCGGTCGACCGGGTCGGGCTGTACGCGCCCGGCGGCCGGTCCGTCTACCCGTCCTCGGTGATCATGAACGTCGTCCCGGCCCAGGAGGCCGGCGTCGCGTCCATCGCGCTCGCCTCGCCCGCCCAGGCCGAGTTCGGCGGCCTGCCGCACCCGACGATCCTCGCCGCGTGCGCGCTGCTCGGCGTCCACGAGGTGTACGCCGCCGGTGGCGCGACCGCCGTCGCGATGTTCGCCCACGGCACCGAGTCCTGCCCGCCCGCCAACATGGTCACCGGCCCCGGCAACATCTGGGTCGCCGCCGCCAAGCGCTACTTCACCGGAAAGATCGGCATCGACGCCGAGGCGGGCCCGACCGAGATCGCCGTCCTCGCCGACGACACCGCCGACCCGGTGCACGTCGCCGCCGACCTGATCAGCCAGGCCGAGCACGACCCGCTGGCCGCCGCCGTGCTCGTCACCGACTCGGTCGCGCTGGCCGACGCGGTGGAGAAGGAACTGGAGCCGCAGGTCGCGGCCACCAAGCACATCGAGGACCGGATCCGCCCCGCCCTCGCGGGCCGCCAGTCCGCGATCGTGCTCGTCGACGGCGTCGAGGAGGGCCTCAGGGTCGTCGACGCGTACGGCGCCGAGCACCTGGAGATCCAGACGGCCGACGCCGCCGCGGTGGCCGACCGGGTCCGCAACGCGGGCGCGATCTTCATCGGCCCCTGGGCGCCGGTCTCCCTCGGCGACTACGCCGCCGGGTCCAACCACGTCCTGCCCACCGGCGGCTGCGCCTGCCACTCCTCGGGCCTGTCCGTCCAGTCCTTCCTGCGCGGCATCCACATCGTCGACTACACGAAGGACGCGCTGGCGGACGTCGCGCATCACGTGGTGACGCTGGCGGAGGCGGAGGACCTGCCGGCCCACGGGGCGGCAATCAAGGCGCGGTTCGGATGGAAGGTTCCCGAGAGCAAGTGACAGGCATCGACGATCTCCCCGTACGGGACGAGCTGCGCGGCAAGTCCCCCTACGGCGCGCCCCAGTTGGACGTCCCCGTACGGCTGAACACCAACGAGAACCCCTACCCGCTGCCCGAGGCGCTGGTCGAGCGGATCGCCGAGCGGGTGCGCGAGGCGGCCCGCAACCTCAACCGCTACCCCGACCGGGACGCCGTCGAACTGCGCACGCAGCTCGCCAAGTACCTCACCGACACCGCGGGCCGCCAGGTGGGCCTCGCCAACGTCTGGGCCGCCAACGGCTCCAACGAGGTCATCCAGCAGCTGCTCCAGACCTTCGGCGGACCGGGCCGGACGGCGATCGGATTCGAGCCGTCGTACTCGATGCACGGCCTCATCGCGCGCGGGACAGGCACCGGATGGATCTCCGGTCCTCGCAACGAGGACTTCACGATCGACCTGGCCGCCGCCGAGCAGGCGATCGCCGAGCACCGGCCGGACGTCGTCTTCGTCACGACCCCCAACAACCCCACGGGCAACGCGGTCCCGCCCGGGACGGTCCTCGCGCTGTACGAGGCCGCGCAGGCGGCCAAGCCGTCGATGGTGGTCGTGGACGAGGCGTACATCGAGTTCAGCCACGGCGACTCGCTGCTGCCCCTCATCGAGGGACGCCCGAACCTCGTCGTCTCACGGACGATGTCCAAGGCGTTCGGGGCGGCCGGCCTGCGCCTGGGCTACCTCGCCGCGCACCCGGCCGTCGTGGACGCCGTGCAGCTCGTACGGCTGCCCTACCACCTGTCGGCCGTCACCCAGGCGACCGCGCTGGCCGCCCTGGAACACACCGAGACGCTGCTGAAGTACGTCGAGCAGCTGAAGTCCGAGCGGGACCGGCTGGTGGGCGAGCTGCGGGCGATCGGCTACGACGTCGTCGAGTCCGACGCGAACTTCGTGCAGTTCGGGCGATTCGACGGCGCGGGCGGCTCGCACGCGGCCTGGCAGAAGATCCTCGACCGGGGCGTCCTGGTCCGGGACAACGGCATTCCGGGGTGGCTGCGGGTCTCCGCCGGAACCCCCGAAGAGAACGACGCGTTCCTCGACGCGGTACGTGAACTCAACAAGGAGCAGAGCACATGAGCCGCGTGGGACGCGTGGAACGAGTCACGAAGGAGACCTCCGTACTCGTCGAGATCGATCTCGACGGATCCGGCAAGGTCGATGTGTCGACAGGGGTCGGTTTCTACGACCACATGCTCGACCAGCTCGGCCGGCACGGTCTGTTCGACCTGACGGTCAAGACCGAGGGCGACCTGCACATCGACTCGCACCACACCATCGAGGACACCGCCCTCGCCCTCGGCGCCGCCTTCAAGCAGGCGCTCGGCGACAAGGTGGGCATCTACCGCTTCGGCAACTGCACGGTCCCCCTGGACGAGTCCCTCGCCCAGGTCACCGTCGACCTGTCGGGCCGCCCCTACCTCGTGCACACCGAGCCCGAGAAGATGGCGCCGATGATCGGCGAGTACGACACCACGATGACCCGGCACATCCTGGAGTCCTTCGTGGCCCAGGCGCAGATCGCGCTGCACGTGCACGTGCCCTACGGGCGCAACGCGCACCACATCGTGGAGTGCCAGTTCAAGGCGCTGGCCCGGGCCCTGCGGTACGCCTCCGAACGCGACCCGCGCGCGGCCGGCATCCTCCCCTCCACGAAGGGCGCGCTGTGAACAGCCTGTCGACCCTGCTGATCGTCGTCGGCCTTTTCCTGGCCGGGGGCGTGTACTCCTTCGTCAAGCAGAAGATGCCGAAGAGCCTGGTCGTGCTGCTCTCGATCGGCTCGGCGCTGTGCCTCGCCGCGGGCATCCTGAGGCTGGAGGTGTTGTGGAGTTGAGTACGTCCAAAAAGGTCGTCGTCTTCGACTACGGCTTCGGCAATGTGAGGTCCGCCGAACGCGCTCTCGCGCGCGCGGGAGCCGACGTCGAGATAACGCGCGACTTCGACACGGCCATGAACGCCGACGGCCTGCTGGTGCCGGGCGTCGGTGCCTTCGCCGCCTGCATGAACGGCCTGCGCGCGGCGCGCGGCGACTGGATCGTCGACCGCCGGCTGGCCGGCGGCCGCCCGGTGATGGGCATCTGCGTCGGCATGCAGATCCTCTTCGCGCGCGGTATCGAGCACGGCGTGGAGAGCGAGGGCCTGGACGAGTGGCCCGGCGCCGTCGAGCCGCTCCAGGCCGACATCGTGCCCCACATGGGCTGGAACACCGTCGAGGCGCCGGCCGGCTCCGAGCTGTTCGCCGGCCTGGACGCCGACGCCCGCTTCTACTTCGTGCACTCCTACGCCGTCCACGACTGGACCCTGGAGACGCGCAACGAGGCGATGCGGGCCCCCAAGGTCACCTGGTCGACCCACGGCAAGCCCTTCGTGGCCGCCGTGGAGAACGGCGCGCTGTGGGCCACGCAGTTCCACCCCGAGAAGTCCGGCGACGCCGGCGCCCAGCTCCTCACCAACTGGATCGGAACACTGTGAGCAAGCTCGAACTCCTCCCCGCCGTCGACGTCCGCGACGGCCAGGCCGTCCGTCTCGTGCACGGCGAGTCCGGGACCGAGACCTCCTACGGCTCCCCCCTGGAGGCCGCCCTCACCTGGCAGCGGGCCGGCGCCGAGTGGCTGCACCTGGTCGACCTGGACGCCGCGTTCGGCACCGGCGACAACCGGGCCCTGGTCCGTGAGGTCACCGAGGCGATGGACATCAAGGTGGAGCTGTCCGGCGGCATCCGGGACGACGCCTCCCTGGCCGCCGCGCTCGCCACCGGCTGCACCCGGGTGAACCTCGGCACGGCCGCCCTGGAGACCCCGGAGTGGGTCGCCAAGGTCATCGCCGAGCACGGCGACAAGATCGCGGTCGGTCTCGACGTACGCGGTACGACCCTGAAGGGCCGCGGCTGGACCCGGGACGGCGGCGACCTCTTCGAGACGCTGGAGCGGCTCAACTCCGAGGGCTGCGCGCGGTACGTGGTGACGGACATCGCCAAGGACGGCACGCTCCAGGGCCCCAACCTGGAGCTGCTGCGCACGGTCTGCGCGGCGACGGACCGTCCGGTCGTGGCCTCCGGCGGCGTGTCCTCGCTGGACGACCTGCGGGCCATCGCCGAGCTGGTCCCCCTCGGTGTCGAGGGCTCCATCGTCGGGAAGGCCCTGTACGCGAAGGCGTTCACCCTGGAAGAGGCCCTGGAGGCGGTGGCGAAGTGAGCGATCTGCGACGCGTCACGACCGGCGCGCCCTGGGAGGAGACCTTCGGCTACTCCCGCGCGGTGGAGCTCCCCAACGGCCTGGTGCTCGTCTCCGGCTGTACGTCGATCGTGGACGGCCAGATCGCCGGCGGCGACCCCTACGAGCAGACGGTCAATGCCTTCGGTGTCGCGTTCGCGGCGCTGGAGGAGCTGGGTCTGGGCCGCGAGGACGTCGTGCGCACCCGCATGTACCTCACCCACGCGCGGGACGTGGAGGAGGTCGGACGCGCCCACAAGGAGCTGTTCGACGCCGTCCGGCCCGCCGCATCGATGATCATCGTCTCCGGCTTCGTGGACCCGAGTCTGGTCGTCGAGGTCGAGGTGGAGGCGTTCCGAGGAGAAGCAGCCGTATGACCCTGGCCGTACGAGTCATCCCCTGCCTGGACGTGGACAACGGCCGGGTCGTCAAGGGCGTCAACTTCCAGAACCTGCGCGACGCGGGCGATCCCGTCGAGATGGCCAAGGTCTACGACGCCGAGGGCGCCGACGAGCTGACGTTCCTGGACATCACCGCCTCGTCGGGCAACCGCGAGACGACCTACGACGTGGTGCGCCGGACCGCCGAGCAGGTGTTCATCCCCCTCACGGTCGGCGGCGGTGTCCGCACCGCCGAGGACGTGGACAGGCTGCTGCGGGCGGGCGCGGACAAGGTCGGCGTCAACACCGCCGCCATCGCCCGTCCCGACCTGATCCGCGAGATCGCCGAGCGCTTCGGCCGGCAGGTGCTGGTCCTGTCGGTGGACGCCCGCCGGACCGAGTCGGGCTCCTTCGAGGTCACCACCCACGGCGGCCGCAAGGGCACCGGCATCGACGCCGTCGAGTGGGCGCACCGGGCCGCCGAGCTGGGCGCGGGGGAGATCCTGCTCAACTCGATGGACGCGGACGGCACGAAGGACGGCTACGACCTGGAGATGATCGCCGCCGTCCGCAAGCACGTCACCGTCCCCGTGATCGCCTCCGGCGGCGCGGGCAGGCTGGCCGACTTCCCGCCGGCGATCGTGGCGGGCGCGGACGCGGTCCTGGCCGCCTCCGTCTTCCACTTCGGAGACCTGCGGATCGGCGAGGTGAAGAACGCGCTGCGCGAGGCGGGGCACACCGTGCGCTGACGTCGGACCGAGCCCCGGTCGCCCTGGAGGCGGCCGGGGCTTTCTCATGGGCGGATGCGCACGCATGGGCAGATACGAAAGAGAAGTTGCGCAAAATATATTGCGCAACTTTTTCTTCGTATCTACCGTGGAGGCATGGCCGAGAAGGAGAGAGACCGCCGGATCAAGGACGTGGGCACGCTCAAGGCGCTCGCGCACCCGCTGCGGATGAAGCTGTACCGGGCCCTGACCCTCGCCCGCACGGCGACCGCCTCGCAGCTGGCCGACCAGGTCGACGAGGCCGTCTCCCTGGTCAGCTACCACCTGCGCAAGCTCGCCGAGCACGAGCTGATCGAGGAGGCCGAGCCGCAGAGCGCGGACGCCCGCGAGCGCTGGTGGCAGCCCGCCTCCCACGGCGTGTCCATCCATGACGAGGACTTCCGCGACGCGCCCGAGAAGGCCGCCGCCCACACCGCCGCCAGCCGCCTCTTCTTCGAGCAGCGCGCCGACATGTACCGCCGCTTCCTGGACGAGCGCGCCCACTGGAGCGCCGCCTGGAACACGGCCTCCGACTCCTCCGAGTGGCTGATGCGGCTCACCTCGGACGAACTGAGCGAGCTGTCCAAGGAGTTGTACGCCGTCTGCCGCCGGTACGAGGAACTCGGCCGCGCCGCCGACACCGCGGGCGACAGCGAGGGCCGCGAGAACGTCGCGGTGCACACGTACGGCTTCCCGTTCCGCCCCTGAGCCTCCCGTTCCGTCGCCGAGTCTTCCCCTCCGCCTCCGAGAGGACCGCCCCCTCGTGACCACCACGCTCGCGCGCCCGGCCGCCCTGGACGACAGACCGGCCCACCGCGACCCCAACGTCCTGCGCTGGCTCGGCGCCTACGGCGCGTCCGCGATCGGCGACAACGTCTACTACATCGCCCTGTCCTGGGCGGCCGTGCAGGCGGGGACCCCGACCCAGGCCGGGCTGGTGACCGCGGTCAGCGCCGTACCGCGGGCACTGCTGATGCTCGGCGGGGGAGTGGTCGCCGACCGCTACGGGCCGCGCCGGGTCGTCCTCGGCAGCAGTGCCGCACGCTGCCTGCTCGTCGTCGCCGCGGCCGGGCTGCTCCTGGCCACCAGCCCCGGACTCTGGGCGCTCGGCGCGGTGGCGGTCCTGTTCGGGATCGTGGACGCGGTGTTCCTGCCGGCCGCCGGCGCCCTGCCCACCCGGATCACCGGCCGGAGCCAGCTGGCGCGGGTGCAGGGCATGCGGGGCTTCGCCGTCCGGCTCGCCAACGTCCTCGGCGGACCGCTCGGCGGTCTCGGCGTGGCGGTCGGCGGCACCGCCGGAGCGTTCGGGCTCGCCGCCCTGCTGATCGGGGTGTCGCTGCCGCTGCTGTGGGCGGTACGGGTCGGGCCGCTGCCGCCGGACGACGCCAAGGCCCGGGGCGCGGTCCTGGACGACCTGAAGGACGGGCTGCGGCACATCGCCCGGGACCGGGTGCTCCGCCCGCTCGTGCTCGCCATGGCCCTGGTCGACCTCGGCTTCGTCGGGCCGATGAACCTGGGGCTGATCCTGCTCGCCGAGGAGCGCGGCTGGGGTTCGGCCGGCATGGGCTGGGTGATCGCCGGATTCGGCATCGGCGCCGGGGCCGCGTCCCTGCTGCTCACCTGGCGCGGCCGGATACCCCGCGCCGGGCTCGTCATGGCGGTGGCGGAACTCGGGGCCTGTGCGGCCATCGCCGCCCTCGCCCAGGTCGCGTCGGTGCCCGGCGCGGCCGGTGTGGCCCTCCTCGTCGGCCTGCTGGCCGGACTGGGCGGTGCGCTCAGCGCGGCCCTGGTGCAGGCACAGGCGGGCCCCGCCTACGCCGGCCGCGTCACCGCGGTCTCCACCCTGGTCGGCTTCGGTGTCGCCCCGCTCACCTTCCCGCTGGTCGGCGCGGCGGCCGACCGCTGGGGCACCGGGCCCGTCTTCGCGTCCTGCGCCGCCCTGTGCGCGACGGGCTCGCTCCTGGCCCTGTGCACCCGCTCGCTCCGCCGCGCCGAACTCCCCGGCTGACCGCTCGCCCCCTCGCCTCGGCTCCTCGCCGCTCAGATCCCCAGCTGCTTGGTGTCGTGCAGGCGGGCGATCGCGTCCTTGTCGCCGTCCAGTTCGACCTCGGCCGCGTTCTGCCGGCCGTACAGGAACAGCAGCAGCTCCGAGGGCTCGCCGGTGACCGTGACGACCGGGGCGCCGCGGTGGGCGACCGCCGTCTGGCCGTCCGGGCGGCGCAGCACCAGGCCGGTGGGGGCGCCGCGGCCCATCAGGCGGGCGCTGCGTTCCAGGCGGGACCACAGGGCGTCCTGGAAGACCGGGTCGAGCTCGCGGGGCGCCCAGTCGGGCCGGGCCCGGCGGACGTCCTCGGTGTGGACGTAGAACTCGACCGTGTTCGACAGCTCGTCGAGCTGCTTGAGATTGAACGGCGAGAACCGCGGCGGTCCGGTCCTGATCAGCTGGATCAGTTCCTCGTACGGCTTGGCCGCGAACTCCTCCATCACCTTGTCCAGGCGGGAGGCGAGCTGCTTGAGGAGCAGACCGCCGGCGGCGTCGGGGCGACGCTCACGCACCACCACGTGCGCGGCGAGGTCACGGGTCTGCCAGCCCTCGCACAGGGTCGGGGCCTCGGGGCCCTCGGCCTCCAACAGGTCGGCGAGGAGAAGTCGTTCACGCTTGGCGAAAGTCGACATGGCAGCCAGCCTACGACCGCCGGGGCCGTCCGCACAGCGGACGGCGCGCCAGGTCTGTCAGTGGCACGCGGCACAATGGCACCCATGACCAGCACGCCCCCGCCCAGCAACCTCGCCCCGGACATCGCGGCGCGCCTCAAGCGCAGCGCCGACGGGCTCGTCCCGGCCATCGCCCAGCAGTACGACACCGGTGAGGTGCTCATGCTCGGCTGGATGGACGACGAGGCGCTGCACCGCACCCTCACCACCGGCCGCTGCACGTACTGGTCGCGCAGCCGCCAGGAGTACTGGGTCAAGGGCGACACCTCCGGCCACTTCCAGTGGGTCAAGTCCGTCGCCCTCGACTGCGACGCGGACACCGTGCTGGTCAAGGTCGACCAGGTCGGCGCCGCCTGCCACACCGGCGCGCGCACCTGCTTCGACGCGGACGTGCTGCTCAAGGACGCCGATTCCGGTGTCGCGACCCCGGATCAGTAAGGTCTGCCGCCATGGACCTCGAGACCTTCCGCAAGCTCGCCACCGACCGGCGCGTCATCCCGGTCACGCGCAAGCTCCTCGCCGACGGTGACACCCCCGTCGCGCTCTACCGCAAGCTCGCCGCCGAGCGACCCGGCACCTTCCTGCTGGAGTCCGCGGAGAACGGCCGCTCGTGGTCCCGGTACTCCTTCGTGGGCGTGCGGTCCGCGGCGACGCTGACCGCACGCGACGGCCAGGCCCACTGGCTCGGCACCCCGCCCGTCGGCGTCCCCACGGACGGCGACCCGCTCGCCGCCCTGCGCGCCACCATCGAGGCCCTGCACACGCCCCACCAGGAGGGCCTGCCGCCCTTCACCGGCGGCATGGTCGGCTATCTGGGCTACGACATCGTGCGCCGCCTGGAGAAGATCGGCCCCGGCGAGCGGGACGACCTCGCCCTGCCCGAGCTGACCATGCTCCTGACCAGCGACCTCGCCGTCATGGACCACTGGGAGGGCTCGGTCCTGCTGATCGCCAACGCGATCAACCACAACGACCTCGACACCGGCGTCGACGAGGCCTACACCGACGCGGTGGCCCGCCTGGACGCCATGGAGGCCGACCTCTCGCGCGCGGTCGCCCAGCCCCCGGCCGTCCTGCCGCCCTCCGAGCTCCCCGAGTACACGGCCCTGTGGGGCGGCCCGGACTTCCAGGCGGCCGTCGAGGACATCAAGGAGCGCATCCGCGCGGGCGAGGCCTTCCAGGTCGTCCCCTCGCAGCGCTTCGAGACGCCGTGCACCGCGAGCGCGCTGGACGTCTACCGGGTGCTGCGGGCCACCAACCCCTCGCCGTACATGTACCTGTTCCGCTTCGACGGCTTCGACGTCGTCGGCTCGTCCCCCGAGGCCCTGGTGAAGGTCGAGGACGGGCGGGCCATGGTGCACCCCATCGCCGGCACCCGGTGGCGCGGGGCCACCCCGCAGGAGGACCAGGCCCTCGCCGACGAACTCCTCGCCGACCCCAAGGAGCGCGCCGAGCACCTCATGCTCGTCGACCTCGGCCGCAACGACCTGGGGCGGGTCTGCGAACCCGGCTCGGTCGAGGTCGTCGACTTCATGTCCGTCGAGCGGTACTCCCACGTCATGCACATCGTCTCGACGGTCACCGGCAAGGTCGCCGCGGGCCGCACCGCCTTCGACGTCCTGACGGCCTGCTTCCCCGCGGGCACGCTCTCCGGCGCCCCCAAGCCGCGCGCGATGCAGATCATCGACGAACTGGAGCCGTCCCGGCGCGGGTTGTACGGCGGCTGTGTCGGCTACCTCGACTTCGCGGGCGACTCCGACACCGCCATCGCCATCCGCACGGCCCTCCTGCGCGGCGGCACCGCCTACGTCCAGGCGGGGGCCGGCATCGTCGCCGACTCCGACCCGGTCGCCGAGGACACCGAATGCCGCAACAAGGCGGCGGCGGTCCTGCGGGCGGTGCACACGGCCAACCGGCTCGGAAACTAGGACGCTTCCGGGGAAGTGGGGCGCTTCTCACGTGAACCCCGGGTGACGGTTCGGCCGGGGTTCGGGTGATAGTGGAGTACGTGACTGCTGTTCCTCACCCCCGTTCCGAAGCCGCAGGACCCGCAAGGGCCGGCCGCCGGAGTCTCGCCGTAGCCCTCCTGTCCGGTGCGCTCGGCGCCGCCGTGGCGTTGCTGGCGACCCGCCAGCAGTGGTCGGAGGGCACCGCGACCGTGGCCGGCGGCGCCTTCCCCCTGACCGCCAAGGGCAGCGACGTCACCGGCGTCCCCGCCGCCCTGGCGATAGTGGGCCTCGCCGCGCTCGTCGCCGTCTTCGCCGTCCGCAGGGCCGGGCGCGTCCTGGTCGCCGCGCTCCTCACGCTCTCCGGCGCGGGGATCGTGGCCGCCGCCCTCCTCGGCGCGTCCGACAGCGCGGCGCTCGACGAGCAGGCGGCGCGCGCGTCCGGTGACACCTCCGCCACCGTGCACGCGCTGAGCCACACGGCGTGGCCGTACGTGGCGGTGGCCGGCGGCGCGCTGATCCTGCTCGCCGGGTTGCTCGCCCTGCGGTACGGCCGCTCCTGGCCCGCGATGTCCGGGCGGTACGAGCGGGACGGGGCGCCCCGGGTGCGGCGCAAGCCGGTGGTGGTGGATCCCGACCGGCCCGAGGACATCTGGAAGGCGCTGGACCGCGGGGAGGATCCGACGGGCGCGTAAGAGGCGACCCCCGGGTACGACGCACCCTCGCGTGCGGAACAATGGACGTCGAGCGTTCCGCTCAGACACGCATACAGCAACGAGGAGCAAGTCATGGCGGGCAGCAGCCACGGTCACACCCCGGCCGCCTGGACCGGTGTCACCATCGCAATCATCGGTTTCTGCGTCGCGGGCGCCTTCATGGTGCTGGCCAACCCGTTGGGCTTCTGGGGCGGCATGGCGATCGTGATCCTCGGTGGCGTCGTCGGCTGGATCATGAGCGCGATGGGCATGGGGCAGCCGAAGAAGACCCACCCCGTGCACCGCACCGCGGAGCAGCGCGAGCCGGCGAGCGCCGAGAGCTGAACCGCGGACGAACCTCGTGGAGGGGCGGACCGGCCACCGTGCCGGGAACCGCCCCTCACGCGCGTTCGGGGCCGCGGCGCGGCACAATGCCAGACGTGGACGCCGACAGCCCGAGCGTGGCACCGAACACCTCCCTCGCGGGACGGCTGGCCGTACCCGTGGGGGTGCTGGCCGCGGTGGCCGGGGCCTTCGCGTACGTGGGGACGGTGGACCCCAACGAGGCCGGCCACTACCCCGTCTGCCCGCTGCTGCGCTACACGGGTATCTACTGCCCCGGCTGCGGCGGACTGCGCAGCGCGCACGCCTTCGTCCACGGGGACCTCCTCACCGCTCTCCAGGCCAACGCGCCGGCCGTACTGGGCTATCTGGCCTTCGCCGTGCTGTGGACCGTCTGGGTGGTCCACGCGGCGCGCGGACGACGGCTGCGGATCGATCCCCCGCCCGCGCTGCTGTGGTCGCTGGGCGCGTTGCTGCTGGTCTTCACGGTTGTCCGGAACCTGCCGTTCGGTGGCTGGCTACATCCTTGATCAACTCGTGAATGTCCAGGTAATGGAACCGGCGTCAACCGGATGCGAGGGCTACGCCCTCCTGCGGATACCATCACAGTGACCATCGGTTTCGTCCGAGTGAGGCGGGCCGGTCACCAGAAGCTCAACCGCTTGAACAGTCAACCGTCTGGAAGGGGGCCGCTCGCGTGAGTGTGCTCGACGAGATCATCGACGGAGTCCGTGCCGACCTCGCGGAACGGCAGGCGCGCGTCAGCCTCGACGAGCTCAAGGAGCGCGCGGCGAAGGCTCCCGCCGCCAAGGACGGCGTGGCGGCCCTCCGCGGCGACGGCGTCAAGGTCATCTGCGAGGTCAAGCGCTCCAGCCCGTCCAAGGGCGCGCTGGCCGCGATCGCCGACCCGGCCGGGCTCGCCGCGGACTACGAGGCGGGCGGCGCGGCCGTCATCTCCGTCCTCACCGAACAGCGCCGCTTCGGTGGCTCGCTGGCCGATCTGGAGGCCGTCCGCGCCCGCGTGGACATCCCCGTCCTGCGCAAGGACTTCATCGTCACCTCGTACCAGCTGTGGGAGGCCCGCGCCTACGGCGCCGACCTCGTCCTGCTGATCGTGGCCGCCCTGGAGCAGCCCGCCCTGGAGTCCCTCATCGAGCGCGCCGAGTCCATCGGGCTCACCCCGCTCGTCGAGGTCCACGACGAGGACGAGGTCGAGCGTGCCGTCGACGCGGGCGCGAAGATCATCGGCGTCAACGCGCGTAACCTCAAGACCCTTGAGGTCGACCGCGGCACCTTCGAGCGCGTGGCCCCCGAGATCCCCGCCCACCTCGTCAAGATCGCCGAGTCGGGCGTCCGCGGCCCCCACGACCTCATCGCCTACGCCAACGCCGGCGCCGACGCCGTCCTGGTCGGCGAGTCCCTCGTCACCGGCAAGGACCCCAAGTCCGCGGTCTCCGACCTGGTGGCGGCGGGCGAACACCCGGCCTTGCGACACGGCCGCGGATGATCATTCGATAGGCTTGCCACGATGAACCTCACGACGACCACCACGGACAGGTACGCCCGCCTCGCGCGCGGCTGCCGCCCCCGTGGCTGCCGCGCGCCCGCCCGCAGGGTGCACGGCCGTCGTGTGCGGTACGTGATCGGTGACGAACCTGGTCAAGTGAATGGCATGCGATGGCAGCGCCCCGTCAGGGGTGCGGGGAACTGCGCGACCAGACACAACGGTCCCGCAGCCGTCTGACGATCTCCGCCCCCACGGCGATTAGTGCTCTCCACACACCACTCACCGTGAGGTACACGCATGCCCAGCGAATTCTTCATCCCCGACCCGGAGGGTCAGATCCCCAGCCCCGAAGGCTACTTCGGAGCGTTCGGCGGCAAGTTCATCCCGGAGGCCCTCGTCGCCGCCGTGGACGAGGTCGCCGTCGAGTACGACAAGGCCAAGCACGACCCCGAGTTCGCCAAGGAACTCGACGACCTGCTGGTCAACTACACCGGCCGCCCGTCGGCGCTCACCGAGGTCCCCCGATTCGCCGCGGAAGCGGGCGGCTGCCGCGTTTTCCTCAAGCGCGAGGACCTCAACCACACCGGCTCGCACAAGATCAACAACGTGCTCGGCCAGGCGCTGCTCACCAAGCGCATGGGCAAGACCCGTGTGATCGCCGAGACCGGCGCCGGCCAGCACGGCGTCGCGACGGCCACGGCCTGCGCGCTGTTCGGCCTCGAATGCACCATCTACATGGGCGAGATCGACACCCGGCGCCAGGCGCTGAACGTGGCCCGGATGCGCATGCTCGGCGCCGAGGTCATCGCCGTGAAGTCCGGCAGCCGCACGCTCAAGGACGCGATCAACGAGGCGTTCCGCGACTGGGTCGCCAACGTCGACCACACGCACTACCTCTTCGGCACGGTCGCAGGACCGCACCCCTTCCCGGCCATGGTCCGCGACTTCCACCGGGTGATCGGCGTCGAGACCCGCCGCCAGCTCCTGGAGCGGGCCGGCCGGCTGCCCGACGCGGCCGTCGCCTGCGTCGGCGGCGGCTCCAACGCCATCGGCCTGTTCCACGCCTTCATCCCGGACGCGGGCGTCCGTCTCATCGGCTGCGAACCGGCGGGCCACGGCGTCGAGACCGGCGAACACGCGGCCACCCTGACCGCAGGCGAGCCGGGCATCCTGCACGGCTCCCGCTCCTACGTCCTCCAGGACGAGGAGGGCCAGATCACCGAGCCGTACTCGATCTCGGCCGGTCTGGACTACCCGGGCATCGGGCCCGAGCACTCCTACCTCAAGGACAGCGGCCGCGGCGAGTACCGCGCGGTCACCGACGACGCGGCCATGCAGGCCCTGCGCCTGCTCTCGCGCACCGAGGGCATCATCCCGGCCATCGAGAGCGCGCACGCGCTGGCCGGGGCCCTGGAGGTCGGCCGTGAACTGGGCGAGGACGGCCTGATCGTCGTCAACCTGTCCGGGCGCGGCGACAAGGACATGGACACGGCCGCGCGCTACTTCGGCCTGTACGACACCGACGCCGCCGTCGCGGCGGACGAGGCCGGCACCGGCGCGGAGATCGAGGGGGACGCCAAGTGAGCGGGAACATCCAGCTGTTGAGCGACACCCTGGCCGCCGCCAAGGCCGAGGGCCGTTCCGCGCTCATCGCCTACCTCCCGGCCGGGTTCCCGACCGTGGACGGCGGCATCGAGGCGATCAAGGCCGCCTTCGACGGCGGCGCGGACGTCGTCGAGGTCGGACTGCCGCACAGCGACCCCGTCCTCGACGGCCCCGTCATCCAGACCGCCGACGACATCGCCCTGCGCGGCGGCGTCAAGATCGCGGACGTCATGCGGACGGTGCGGGAGGCCTACGAGGCCACCGGGAAGCCGGTGCTCGTCATGACGTACTGGAACCCCATCGACCGCTACGGCGTCGAGCGGTTCACCGCCGAGCTCGCCGAGGCGGGCGGCGCCGGGTGCATCCTGCCCGACCTGCCCGTGCAGGAGTCGGCGCTGTGGAGGGAGCACGCCGAGAAGCACGGGCTCGCCACGGTCTTCGTGGTCGCGCCCAGCAGCAGGGACGCGCGGCTCGCCGAGATCACCGCGGCGGGCAGCGGCTTCGTCTACGCCGCGTCGCTCATGGGCGTCACCGGCACCCGTGAGTCGGTCGGCGCGCAGGCGCAGGACCTGGTCGAGCGCACCCGGGCCACCGGCACCGGCCTGCCCGTCTGCGTTGGCCTCGGTGTCTCCAACGCGGTGCAGGCCGCCGAGGTGGCCGGCTTCGCCGACGGCGTGATCGCCGGCTCGGCCTTCGTCAAGGGGATGCTGGACGCTCCGGACGACGCGGCCGGCGTCGAGGCGGTCCGCGCGCTCGCCGGGCAGCTCGCCAAGGGCGTGCGGGGACAGGCGTAACAGAGAACGCCAGATAACGTTACGGACAATACGGTCACCCGTACGGGTGGACCTGGGACCGGGGAGGCGCGCTGCGCCTCCCCGGTTCGTTTCCGGGGTGTGAGTGAGAAGAACCGTGAGGGAAAGCGCACCGCCCGCGAGCGACTGGCGGAAGAGCGCGAGAAGCAGAAGTCCGCGGAGAAGCGCCGCCGGGTGCTGATCGTGGGCGCGAGTGTCGTCTGCGTTCTGGGGCTCGCGGCGGTGATCGGCGTGGTCGCGGCGAACGCGGGCAAGGACGACGGCAGCGAGTCCAAGGGCCCGGTCGTGGCGCCCTCGGGGGCGAACGGCAAGGACGGCCTGGCCATCCCCGTCGGCAAGGAGAGCGCCAAGTCGACGCTCACGGTGTGGGAGGACTTCCGCTGCCCGGCCTGCAAGTCCTTCGAGACGACGTACCGCCCGGTCATCCACGAGCTGGTCGACTCCGGTGAGCTGAAGGTCGAGTACCACCTGGCCACGATCATCGACGGCAACATGGGCGGCACCGGCTCCCGCAAGGCCGCCAACGCCGCGGCCTGCGCCCAGGACACCGGGAAGTTCACCGCGTACCACGACGTGCTCTACGACAGCCAGCCCGCCGAGACCGACGACGCCTACGCCAAGGACAGCAAGCTCGTCGAGCTGGCCGGCAAGGTCGACGGTCTCGACACGCCCGCGTTCCGTACGTGTGTCGAGAAGGGCACGCACAACAGCTGGGTGGAGAAGTCCGCCGCGGCCTTCCGCAACGGCGGTTTCAGCGGCACCCCGACCGTGATCCTCAACGGCACGAACATCTACGCGGACCAGTCGATGACCCCGATGAAGCTGAAGCAGCTGGTCCAGCAGGCAAGTAAGGGATAAGGAGGAGGGCGGGTTCTCACACCCGCCCGTTATGGACCCGTAGCCGGGCCGCCTGCCGTGGGCCCGGTCCGGCACGGTAGCGTCGACCCTGCCATGGAACTTGCCTACATTCCCAGCCCGTCGCGCGGAGTGATCCACCTCGGTCCCATTCCGCTGCGCGGCTACGCGTTCTGCATCATCATCGGCGTCTTCGTAGCCGTCTGGATCGGCAACAGGCGCTGGGTCGCCCGGGGCGGGCAGGCCGGCACGGTGGCCGACATCGCTGTCTGGGCCGTCCCCTTCGGTCTGCTCGGCGGTCGGCTCTACCACGTCATCACGGACTACGAGCTGTACTTCAGCGAGGGCCGTGACTGGGTGGACGCCTTCAAGATCTGGGAGGGCGGTCTCGGCATCTGGGGCGCGATCGCGCTCGGCGCGGTGGGCGCGTGGATCGGCTGCCGTCGCCGTGGCATCCCGCTGCCCGCCTACGCCGACGCCATCGCACCCGGTATCGCCGTCGCGCAGGCGATCGGCCGCTGGGGCAACTGGTTCAACCAGGAGCTGTACGGCAAGCCGTCGGATCTGCCCTGGGCGCTGGAGATCACGTCCTCCTCGGACGGGCGGATCCCGGGCACCTACCAGCCGACGTTCCTGTACGAGTCGCTGTGGTGCGTCGGCGTCGCCCTCCTCGTCATCTGGGCGGACCGCCGCTTCAAGCTGGGCCACGGACGGGCGTTCGCGCTGTACGTCGCCGCCTACTGCGTGGGCCGGTTCTGGATCGAGTACCTGCGCATCGACGACGCCCACCACATCCTGGGCCTGCGCCTGAACAACTGGACCGCGCTGATCGTCTTCGTACTCGCGGTGGTCTACATCGTGATGTCGGCGAAGAAGCGGCCGGGCCGGGAGGACGTGGTCGAGCCGGGTGCCGCCGGTGGTCCCGCCGAGGACGGCGCCAGGACCGACGCGGCGGGCGAGACCGACGAGGCCGAGAAGACCGAGGCGGAGAAGACCGAGGGCGTGAGGTCCGAGGCGAAGGACGAGGCCGAGTCGGCCAAGAAGACCTGACGGTTCGTCGTACGTCGCTGAGGGCGCCCCGGGAATCCCGGGGCGCCCTCAGTGTGTGCGGCGGTCAGCGGCGGCGGGCCAGGGACAGCGTGCGCTGGGCCGTCGCCACCACGGCCGCGTCGACGAACCGGCCGTCGGGCAGGGCCTGGGCGCCCTGGTCCGCCGACGCCGCCTTGACGATCGTCTCCGCCGCCTCGATCTCCGCTTCCGTGGGCAGGTAGGCGCGCTCGATCACCGGGAGCTGGCGGGGGTGGATCGCGGCGCGGCCGAGGAAGCCGAGGGCACGGCCGCGGGCACAGGAGGCGGCGAGCCCTTCCAGGTCGCGGATGTCGGGATGCACGGACTGCGGCGGTGGGGCGAGGCCCGCCGCCCGCGCGGCCACGATCACGCGGGAGCGGGACCAGTCGAGGCCGCTGTCCTCACGTACGCCGAGGTCGGCGCGGAGGTCGGCCTCCCCGAGCGCGACACCGCGCACGGCGGGGTGGGCGGAGGCGATCGCGTGGGCGCGTTCGACACCCAGGGCGGTTTCCAGCAGGGCGTAGAGCGCGGGCGCGCCGCCGTCGGCGGGGGACGTGCGCGCGGCGACGCGGACGATCTGCTCGGCGGAGGTCACCTTGGGCAGGCGCAGGCCCGAGACTCCGGGGAGGGCGGCCACCGCCGCCAGGTCCGCCGCGGCGGCCGGGGAGTCCAGGGCGTTCACGCGGACGTGGACCGGGACCGGGTGCGGTGCGGCGAGGAGATCGGCGGTGGCCGCGCGGGCGTACTCCTTGCGGTCGGGGGCGACCGCGTCCTCCAGGTCGACGATGACGACGTCGGCGCCGGCGGTCAGGGCCTTCGCGACGACCTGCGGGCGGTCGCCGGGGGCGTACAGCCAGGTCAGCCAGGTCGGCGTGGTCGACGTGGTCATACGGCGCCCTCCTCGCGCAGCGCGGCCACGTCCGCCGGGGTCAGGCCCAGCTCGGTCAGGACCTCCTCGGAGTCCGCGCCGTGCGGGCGGCCCGCCCAGCGGATGCCGCCGGGGGTGGCGGATAGCCGGAAGAGGACGTTCTGCATGCGCAGCGGGCCCAGGTCGGGGTCGTCGACCGTGGTGACGGTGCCGAGGGCCTGGTACTGCGGGTCCGCCATGACGTCCCGGACGTCCTGGATCGGGGCGACCGCCGCCTGGGCCTTCTCGAACGCGGCCAGCACCTCGGTGCGGGTGCGCTCGGCGATCCAGGCGCCGACCGCCTTGTCGAGGACGTCGGCGTGGGCGGCGCGGCCGGCGCCGGTGGCGAACCAGGGTTCGTCGATCACGTCCGGGCGGCCGACCAGGCGCATCACGCGCTCGGCGATCGACTGCGCGGAGGTGGAGACGGCCACCCAGGTGCCGTCCGCCGTGCGGTAGGTGTTGCGCGGGGCGTTGTTGGCGGACCGGTTGCCGGTGCGCTCCTGGACGTAGCCCAGCTGGTCGTACCAGGTCGGCTGGGGGCCGAGGACGGCCAGCATCGGTTCGATGATGGCCATGTCGACCACCTGGCCCTCGCCGGTGCGGTCGCGGGCGGCGAGGGCCGTCAGCACCGCGTACGCCGTCGCCAGGCCCGCGATCGAGTCGGCGAGGCCGAACGGCGGGAGCGTGGGCGGCGCGTCCGGCTCGCCGGTGATCGCCGCGAAGCCGCTCATCGCCTCGGCCAGGGTGCCGAAGCCGGGACGGTGGGCCGAAGGGCCGAACTGGCCGAAGCCGGTGACCCGGGTGAGGACCAGGCGCGGGTTGGCGGCGGAGAGCTCCGGCCAGCCGAGGTCCCACTTCTCCAGGGTGCCGGGGCGGAAGTTCTCGATGATCACGTCGGCGGTGGCGGCGAGCCGCAGGAGGGTGGCGCGGCCGCCCGGTTTCGACAGATCGAGGGTGAGCGTGCGCTTGTTGCGGCCCAGCACCTTCCACCACAGGCCGATCCCGTCCTTCGACGGGCCGTGGCCGCGGGACGGGTCCGGCTTGCGGGGGTGCTCGATCTTGATGACCTCGGCGCCGAAGTCGCCGAGCATGGTGGCGGCGATCGGACCGGCGAAGAGCGTGGCGAGGTCGAGGACGCGCAGGCCGGTGAACGGTGGGAAGGTGTCCTCGGTCATGACGTGTACCTCGCCTCGATCTCCGGGCGGTACGGCATCGACGCCGACGCGCCCTCCTTCTGGACGGAGAGGGCGGCCGCCGCGGCCGCCCAGGTCAGCGCCTCCCGGATCGGCCGTTCCTCGCCGAGGGCCACCGCGAGCGCGCCGACGAAGGTGTCGCCCGCGCCGGTGGAGTCCACCGCGGTGACCGGTGGCGCCGGGATGGCGAGCGGGCCGGCGTCCCGGGTCAGACGGAGGCTGCCCGCCGCGCCCAGGGTGATCACCACCTGGGGGACGCTGTCGAGGAGGGCGGTGCCCGCCTCGAACGGGTCGGTGCGGCCGGTGAGCGTGGTCGCCTCGTGTTCGTTCGGCACCAACAGGTCGGTGGCGGCGAGGAGTTCGGGGGGCAGCGGCCGGGCGGGCGCGGGCGTGAGGATCGTACGGACGCCATGGGCGCGGGCCGCCCGCGCGCCCGCGAGGACCGCGGCCAGGGGGATCTCCAGCTGGAGGAGGAGGGTGTCGGCGGAGGCGATGAGGGCCTCGTCGCCGGGCGCGAGGTGGTCGACGGTGGCGTTGGCGCCGGGGACGACGACGATCGCGTTGCCGCCCTCGTCGTCCACGACGATGTGGGCGGTGCCGGAGGGGCCCTCGACCGTGCGCAGGTGGTCGGTGGTGACGCCGGACTGTTCGAGGGTGGAGCGGAGCCGGGTGCCGAAGGCGTCGTGGCCGACCGCGCCGATCATCGAGACGGTGGCGCCGGCGCGGGCCGCGGCGATCGCCTGGTTGGCGCCCTTGCCGCCGGGGATCGTGCGGAACTCGCGGCCCGTCACCGTCTCCCCGAGCTGCGGGGCCTTCTCGACGTACGTGACGAGGTCCATGTTCGTGCTGCCGAGCACGACGATGTGGGTCATGGGCGCGTTGCCTCCACGAGTGTGAGGTGGGCCAGGGTGTCGAAGCCGGTGCCGTCGAAGTCGCCGACGGTGGTGGACAGGCGGTTCTTCAGGGGTGCCGTCCAGCGGTCGGGGAGCTCTTCCGGGGTGCCGGTGAGGAGGGCGGCGATGCTGCCCGCCGTGGCGCCGTTGGAGTCGGTGTCCCAGCCGCCCGACACGGCGCGGCAGACGGAGCCGGTGAAGTCGCCGTGCGCGTGGGTGAGGGCGGCGGCGATCAGCGCGGTGTTGGGGATCGCGTGGACCCAGTGGTGGGTGTCGGCGTAGGTGGCGTGGAGTTCGTCCACGACCGTGTCGAAGTCCTCGTGGTCGTGGGCGAGTCGGATGCCGTGCGTGATCGCTGTGGCCAGGCGGCTGTGCGGCGGGATCACCGTCAGGCCCGTGCGGAGGCAGCTGTGGATGTCGGCGGTGCCGGTCGTCGCGTGGGCGATGGCGGCCGCGATGAACATCGCCGCGTAGACGCCGTTGGCGGTGTGGGTGAGGGTGGCGTCCCTGTGCGCCTGTTCCGCGGCGGCGGCCGGGTCGCCGGGGTTCGTCCAGCCGTGGACGTCCGCGCGGATCAGGGCGCCGATCCATTCGCGGAACGGGTTGCGCTGCCGGGCCGTTCGTGGGGGGTTCAGGCCGAGGAGGAGGTTGCGGTAGGCGATGCGTTCCGCGGTGAACGTGCGGCCCGCGGGGAGTTCTTCCAGCCAGAGGGTGGCCACGTCCGTGGTCGTGAAGGTCCTGCCGTGCCGTTGCAGCAGGAGGAGGTTGAGGAGGGGGTAGTTGAGGTCGTCGTCCTCGGGCATGCCGTCGATGTTCTCGGCGAGGGATGTGGGGGCGGAGCGGCGGTTCCAGGGGTGGGCGGCGAGGAGGTCTTGGGGGACGCCCTTTGCTGTGAAGTAGGTGGTGAGGGGCCAGTTGCCGGTGGATCTGGCGAGGGCGCGGATGGCGGTGAGGGGGAGCTTTTCGACCGGCTTGCCGAGGAGGCAGCCTGCTGCTCGGCCCAGCCAGGCGGCTTCGAGGGCGGCGTGGGTGGGGGGTGCTGTGGGGGTGGGGGGCGGAGTGGGCCAGTTGGGGCAGGCGGCCCTGATGTCGGCCAGGGATGTGGGTTCGGACTCGGCCAACGTGCTGGGCAGGTCGGCCAGTTCGTCCAGTAGGTCGTTCGCGAGGTGCCGTAGGTATCTCGTTGCCGGTTCCGGGGAGGCGCCCGCCCGCAAGGGGGCTTCTTCGCCGCCTGCCGCTTTCCACCGTGCCGCGATCGCCGACGGCTGTCGGCCGTCCTGTGTCGCCTGGCGCAGTTCGTGGCCGAGGAGGTCTTCCGGTTGGACCCAGGTCAGGCGGTGCATCCGGGGCCTCCGAGGGCGGTGAAGGCGGTCTCGTGGGCTCGGCGGTGGTGGGTGTCGCGGGTGAAGATCTCGCGGGTCACGGCGGTGAGGGCGGCCGCCGGTTCCCAGAGGTCCAGGCGGCTGGCCTCCGCGACCGTCTTGGACCAGTCCTCGGGGACGGGGGAGCCGAGGGCGCCCGCGAGTGCTCCGGCCATCGTGGCGATCGAGTCGCAGTCCCGGCCGTAGTTCACGGAGCCGAGGACCGCGTGGCGGTAGTCGCCGGCCGCCACGACCACCATGCCCAGCGCGATGGGCAGTTCCTCGATCGCGTGCAGGCGGGAGGGGCGGCGGGCGGCCAGGGAGGGGCTGCGGTAGTCGTCGCCCACGGTGTCGTACGGGGCGACGGCCGCGCGCAGGGGTCGTAGGGCCGATTCGAAATCCGTGTGACGGGCGGCCACTTCGCAGACGCGGTCGATCGCTTCCCGGGTGCCGTCCTTCGCGAGGCGCAGACAGGCGGTCACCACGGAGTCCGGGGTCGCGCCCGGTGCGGTCGCCGCCGCCACCGCCGCCGCGAAGACGCCCGCCGCCTCGCGGCCGTAGGAGGACTGGTGGGCGGAAGCGATGTCCAGGGCCTCGGTGTAGGCGGCCGTGGGGTTGGCCGCGTTGACCAGGCCGACCGGGGCCATGTACATCGCGGCGCCGCAGTTGACGATGTTGCCGACGCCGGCCTCACGCGGGTCGACATGGCCGTAGTGGAGGCGGGCGACCAGCCACTTCTCCGCCAGGAAGACGCGGTGCAGGGGGAGGGCCTCCGCCTCCAGCTCCGGGATCCAGCGCGGGTTCGTCATCAGGTCCGGGACCAGGTGGTCGGCGATCGCGTACGCGTCGAGGTGGTCGCGGACCCGGGCGTAGACGCGGACCAGCGCGTGGGTCAGCAGGGTGTCGTCGGTGACGTGGCCGTCGCCCTTGTGGTACGGCGCGATGGGGCGGGCGGTGCGCCAGGCGTCGCCGTTCCAGGGGCCGACGATGCCGTGGACGCGGCCGGCGTGACGTTCGAGGATCTGGTCGGGGGAGTAGCCCTCGACGGGGCCGCCGAGGGCGTCGCCCACCGCCGCGCCCACGAGGGCTCCGGTGATCCGCTCCTCAAGGGTGATTTGTTGGTTTTCGGGCGTCATGCAGCGAATCATCCTCCTGGGAGGGGCCGTTGTGTGGCTTCCAGGAGTTCGGCGAGTTCCACCAGGTCGGTGCCGGTGAGGCGGGGGAGGGCGCAGCCGGAGAGGGTGCGGCAGGCCTCGCGCCAGGAGGCGGGGATCGAGGCGCCGCCGCCCAGCGCGCCGGTGAGGGCGCCGGCGAGGGCCGGGGCGGAGTCGGCGACGCGGGACAGACAGGCCGCCGCCGGGACCGCCTCGGCGATACGGCCGCCCGCCGCGGTGGCCAGGGCGAGGGCCACGGGGACCGTCTCGGCGGCTGCGATGCCGTAGCTGTAGACGTGGTCGACGATCTGGTGTTCGAGGAGGGGGATCAGGGCGAAGGCGTTCTCCGCGTCGTGGGCGAGTTTCAGGGCGTGGCGGGCGTTGCGGCCGATCTCGGTGTGCTCGGGGAGTTCGTCGAGGGCCGCGTTCACGCAGGTCGTCACGTCGGCGCCGGTGAGGGCGAGGGAGACGGCCGCCGCCATCGCCCTGGCGCCGTGCACGCCGTCGCCGTCCTGGGTGTAGCGGGCGTCGAACTCGGCGAGGTCGGCGGCGGGGCGGGGGGCGCCGGGGTGGGCGACGGCGAGGACACAGGCGCGGACGCAGGCCGCGTCGTCGAAGTAGTGGGGGTTGTCGTGGCCGGTGGCGGGTGGGCGCAGGCCGGTGGCGAGGTTCCCCAGGCCGGCTCTCACCGAGATGCGGGCGCGGAGTTGGAGGACGGCGGACTCGATCTCGGGGGCGCGGTCCGCTGCCGCGGCGACTTCGCAGGCCAGGGCGTTCCATGTGAGGTCGATGGCGGCTCTGGTACGGCGTTCTCGGCTGAGGTCGGCGAGGGCGGTGGCGTCGCCTGCGCGGAGGAGGGCCTCGGCGGTGAAGGTGGCCCATTCGGCGTCGTCGGAGGGGCCGAGGCGGAGGGGTTCGGGGGGTTGGTTGAGGGCGATGGGGACGGGGAGGGTGGTCGTCGCGTTCTGTTCGGCGAAGGTGTCGAGTTCTCGGGTGAGGCGGCGGGTCCAGTCGGGCATGCGGGTGGCTCTGTGGCGGGCGGCGGGCCAGCCGGCGGCGTCGCCTGCGGCGAGGCCGAGGAGGAGGCCTTCGGTGCGTTTCTCTGTTCTGGCCTCGGCTTCGCCTTCGGCCTGTTGTTTCCCACCCGCACCACCCGTGCGGCCATCGTTGTCGGGTGCGGGTGGCCCCTGTGGGGCGGACCCGCCGTCGGCGGCCGCGGGGTCGACGGGCTTCGCCCCGAACGCCGTTTCAAGGGACACGACCCTGCCGGCTGACTCCGCGCCGCCGGTCCTGCGCGCCGGTTCCGCGCCTCCGGTCCTGCCCCGGGGGTCCGCGCGGCCGGTCCTGCCTGCTGCCTCGGCGCCGGTGGTCGTCCCCGTCGATTCCGCGGCGCCGCTCCTGTCTGCTGACTTGGCGCCTTCGGTGCTGCCCCCTGGGTCCGCGCCGCCACTCCTGCCCGCTGCCCCCGCGCCGCCGGTCCTCCCCGTCGATTCCGTGCCGCCGGTCACTCCCTCGTCCCATGGTCCCGGTGGTCTCATGACAGGGCTCCCGGCTTGTCGTCCGCGGCCAGGGTGAAGGTGGTCGGGTCCGGTGGGGGTGGGGTCCAGGGCTCGTCGCCGCCCGGGGTCAGGAGTTCTGCCACGTCCAGGATGTGGTGGCCGGCCATGGAGGGGAGGCAGCTGCCGCGGGCGGGGCCGATGGCGGTCGCCCAGTCGGTGGGGATGGCACAGGCGCCGTGGGTGGCGCCGGCCAGGGCGCCCGCGACCGCGGCCGTGGTGTCGGCGTCGCGGCCCATGTTGACGGCGGTGAGGACGGCTTGGGTGAAGTCGCCGTCGGCGGCGGCGTAGGCGCCGAAGGCGAGGGCGACGGCCTCGGGGGCGAGGTCGGTCCAGGGGTAGCCGCCGATGACGACCGCCGAGCGGACCGCGCGTTCGCCGCGGTGGGCCACCGCCACGGCTCGGCGCAGGGAGCGGGCGGTCCAGGAGTCGTCGGGGATGACGGCCAGCGCCGAGGCCACCACCGCGATCGTCGGTGCGCCCGCCATCGCCGCCGCGACGCCCGCCGCGACCGCCTGGCCGCCGTAGATGCCCTCGCCGGCGTGGCTGACCGAGCCGTCGATGGCCACCAGGCGGGCGGCCTCGGCGGGGCGGCCCGCGGCGAAGACGCCGAAGGGGGCCGCGCGCATGGCCAGGCCGTCGCTCCAGGCGTGGCGGTGCTGGGCGGAGATGGGGGCGGCCAGGCCCCGGCGGAGGTTCTCCAGGGTGCCGCGTTCGCTGAAGCCGGCGCCTCGGAAGGGGCCCTCGTCGAGGTCCGCGATCCAGGCGTGCCAGGCGGCTTCCACGCGCGCCGGGGTGAGGGCGGAGCCGTGCCGGGCCAGCAGCAGGCCCGAGAAGATCGCGTACTCGGTGTCGTCCGTGCCGGCGGGGTGTTCGGCGACGTAGCCCGTGATGCGGCCCCAGCGGGCTCGGATCTCCGAGGGTTTCATGTTCTCGGCGGGGGCCCCGAGGGCGTCTCCGACGGCCAGGCCGAGCAGGGCGCCGCGGGCCCGGTCACGGAGTTCGGCGGCGTCACCGGGCGCCGGGACCGAGGGAATGCAGGCGATCGATGCCATACGCGGCTTCTCCTCTCAGGGGCGCCACCCAAGGCGCTGATCCCTTTGCGGAACTGTCCCCGGTGCGCTGGGCCGCGCAGCCTCACGCGGCCCAGCGTCACCCGGTCGACATCTGTGCGAGGGCTTGATCGAATGAGCGTGCGGCGGTAAAAGGCCAGGTGAGGGGAGCCTTTCCTTGCTGGCGAGCGGGAATTCGGTGACGTAGTCTCGATGTTGTCAAAAGGTGGAATCAGTCTAAAGAAGCTCTCTGGGGGATCCCGTGGCGATCATCGAGACCGAGGCGGCGCTGCACGAGGCGCACCGCGACAACCACACGCACCGGGACGTCAGCGGCGGCTGGCTGCGCCCCGCCGTGTTCGGGGCGATGGACGGACTGGTCTCCAACCTCGCCCTGATGACCGGTGTCGCGGGCGGTTCGGTCGGTCATCGGACGCTCGTCGTCACCGGGCTCGCGGGCCTGGCCGCCGGCGCCTTCTCCATGGCGGCCGGCGAGTACACCTCCGTCGCCTCGCAGCGCGAGCTGGTCGAAGCCGAGCTGGACGTGGAGCGCCGGGAGCTGAGAAAGCACCCCCAGGACGAGGAGGCCGAACTCGCCGCCCTGTACGAAGGGCGGGGCGTGGAGCCGGGGCTGGCCCGCGAGGTCGCCCGGCAGCTGTCCCGGGATCCCGAGCAGGCTCTGGAGATCCATGCCCGCGAGGAGCTCGGTGTCGACCCCGGTGATCTGCCCTCGCCGCTGGTGGCCGCCGTCTCCTCCTTCGGGTCGTTCGCGCTGGGTGCCCTGCTTCCCGTACTGCCGTATCTGCTCGGCGCCACCGCGTTGTGGCCGGCCGTGCTGCTGGCGCTGCTCGGGCTGTTCGCGTGCGGTGCGGTGGTGGCCAGGGTGACGGCGCGGAGCTGGTGGTTCAGCGGACTGCGACAGCTCGCCCTCGGGGGTGCGGCGGCCGGTGTGACGTACGCCCTGGGCAGCTTGTTCGGGACGGCCGTAGGATAGGTCGGCTGCATGTTATGCGTGGGACCGCATAAGTAGCCGTTACTCGCTGGTTTCGAACGCTTAACGGCGGGGCATGAGCCGTAAGCGCTGTGGGCAATGACGCCTGCGGCGCACTCGCGGGGTCGGCGACGGCGCCTCCTCCGCCCCTTCGGACCGATGGACATCGATCTGTCCCGCTCGGTCCCCACATACTTCAAGCCACGTGCGCGAGACCCCTGTCGCCACCGCGTGGCGTCCGCATGTTGGAACGCGGTATCCGGTTCCCGAGATCCGCTCCATCATGTAACCTGCACGAAATTTTGCACTCACGCAGAGGGCCAACGTCGTCCCTCGGCAATCTGCATATGCCACATGACGACGACGGGAGAGCCGATGCGTACGCCGCGCCAGCCGTCCCAGCACTCCACGAATGGCCAGAACTGGTCGTTCATGGATGCTCGCCCTGCTGCGCAGGGTATGTACGACCCCCGCAACGAGCACGACGCCTGTGGTGTCGGCTTCGTGGCGACCCTCACCGGCGAGGCGAGCCATGCGCTGGTCGAGCAGGCGCTCACCGTTCTGCGCAACCTGGAGCACCGCGGTGCCACCGGCTCCGAGCCCGACTCGGGTGACGGCGCGGGCATCCTGTCCCAGGTACCGGACACCTTCTTCCGCGAGGTCGCCGGCTTCGAACTGCCCGCCGCCGGTGCGTACGCGGTCGGCAACGCCTTCCTGCCGGAGGACGGCACCGAGGACGCCGTCTCGCGCATCGAGACGATCGCCGCCGAAGAGGGCCTGACCGTCCTCGGCTGGCGCGAGGTCCCCGTCGCCCCCGAGCTGCTCGGCGCCACCGCCCGCTCCACCATGCCGGTCTTCCGGCAGATCTTCGTCAGCGACGGTTCCGCCGCGCCCGCGACGGACATCGACCTCGACCGCAAGGCGTTCGTGCTGCGCAAGCGCGCCGAGCGCGAGGTCGGCGTCTACTTCTCGTCGCTGTCCGCGCGGACCATCGTCTACAAGGGCATGCTGACCACCGGCCAGCTGGAGCCCTTCTTCCCGGACCTGTCCGACCGCCGCTTCGGCTCGGCGATCGCGCTCGTGCACTCCCGCTTCTCCACGAACACCTTCCCGTCGTGGCCGCTCGCGCACCCGTACCGCTTCGTCGCGCACAACGGTGAGATCAACACCGTCAAGGGCAACCGCAACTGGATGGCCGCGCGTGAGTCGCAGCTGGTCTCGGACCTGTTCGGCAACGACGACAAGGCCATCGAGCGGGTCTTCCCGATCTGCACGCCCGACGCCTCCGACTCGGCGTCCTTCGACGAGGTCCTCGAACTCCTGCACCTGGGCGGCCGTTCGCTGCCGCACTCCGTGCTGATGATGATCCCGGAGGCGTGGGAGAACCACGACTCCATGGACCCGGCCCGGCGCGCCTTCTACCAGTTCCACTCCAACCTGATGGAGCCCTGGGACGGCCCGGCCTGTGTCACCTTCACCGACGGCAAGCAGGTCGGCGCGGTCCTCGACCGCAACGGCCTGCGCCCCGGCCGCTACTGGGTCACCGACGACGGCCTGGTCGTCCTCGGCTCCGAGGTCGGCGTCCTCGACATCGACCCCGCCAAGGTGGTCCGCAAGGGCCGCCTCCAGCCCGGCCGGATGTTCCTCGTCGACACCGTCGAGCACCGCATCATCGAGGACGACGAGATCAAGGCCCAGCTCGCCGCCGAAGCGCCCTACGCGGAGTGGCTGGAGGCCGGCGAGATCGAGCTGTCGGACCTGCCCGAGCGCGAGCACATCGTGCACACGCACGCCTCGGTCACCCGTCGCCAGCAGACCTTCGGCTACACCGAGGAGGAACTGCGCGTCATCCTCGCGCCGATGGCCAAGGCCGGTGCCGAGCCGATCGGTTCGATGGGCACCGACTCGCCGATCGCCGCGCTCAGCGAGCGCCCGCGGCTGCTCTTCGACTACTTCACCCAGCTGTTCGCGCAGGTCACCAACCCGCCGCTGGACGCGATCCGCGAGGAGCTCGTCACCTCGCTCAGGAGCTCCCTCGGCCCGCAGGGCAACCTGCTGGAGCCGACCGCCGCCTCCTGCCGGTCCGTCGTGCTGCCCTTCCCGGTGATCGACAACGACGAGCTGGCCAAGCTCATCCACATCAACGCCGACGGCGACATGCCCGGCATGAAGGCCGCGACCCTCTCCGGCCTGTACCGGGTCTCCGGCGGCGGTGACGCCCTCGCCGCGCGCATCGAGGAGATCTGCGCCGAGGCCGACGCCGCCATCGACAACGGCGCCCGGCTGATCGTCCTGTCGGACCGCCACTCCGACGCCGAGCACGCGCCGATCCCGTCGCTGCTGCTCACCGCGGCCGTCCACCACCACCTCATCCGCACCAAGCAGCGCACCCAGGTGGGCCTGCTGGTCGAGGCCGGTGACGTCCGCGAGGTCCACCACGTCGCCCTGCTGATCGGCTTCGGCGCCGCGGCCGTCAACCCGTACCTGGCCATGGAGTCCGTCGAGGACCTGGTCCGCGCGGGCACCTTCCTGCCCGGTATCGAGGCCGAGCAGGCCATCCGCAACCTGATCTACGCCCTCGGCAAGGGCGTCCTGAAGGTCATGTCGAAGATGGGCATCTCGACCGTCGCCTCCTACCGCGGCGCCCAGGTCTTCGAGGCCGTCGGTCTCGACGCGGCCTTCGTCGAGAAGTACTTCAACGGCACCGCCACCAAGATCGGCGGCGTCGGCATCGACGTCATCGCCAAGGAGGTCGCCGCCCGCCACGCCAAGGCGTACCCGGCGTCCGGCATCGCGCCGGCCCACCGCGCCCTGGAGATAGGCGGCGAGTACCAGTGGCGCCGCGAGGGCGAGCCGCACCTGTTCGACCCGGAGACGGTCTTCCGCCTCCAGCACTCCACGCGCAGCGGCCGGTACGACATCTTCAAGAAGTACACCGAGCGCGTGAACGAGCAGTCCGAGCGGCTCATGACCCTGCGCGGCCTGTTCGGCTTCACCTCCGACAGGCAGCCCATCTCCCTCGACGAGGTCGAGTCGGCCGACGAGATCGTCAAGCGGTTCTCCACCGGCGCCATGTCGTACGGCTCCATCTCCAAGGAGGCGCACGAGACCCTCGCCATCGCCATGAACCAGCTGGGCGGCAAGTCCAACACCGGTGAGGGCGGCGAGGACGCGGACCGGCTCTACGACCCCGCGCGGCGCTCCAGCATCAAGCAGGTCGCCTCCGGCCGCTTCGGTGTGACCTCCGAGTACCTGGTCAACGCGGACGACATCCAGATCAAGATGGCCCAGGGCGCCAAGCCCGGCGAGGGCGGCCAGCTGCCCGGCCACAAGGTCTACCCGTGGGTCGCCAAGACCCGTCACTCGACCCCGGGTGTCGGTCTGATCTCCCCGCCGCCGCACCACGACATCTACTCCATCGAAGACCTGGCCCAGCTGATCCACGACCTGAAGAACGCGAACCCGCAGGCGCGGATCCACGTCAAGCTGGTCTCCGAGGTCGGTGTCGGCACGGTCGCCGCGGGTGTCTCCAAGGCGCACGCGGACGTCGTCCTCATCTCCGGCCACGACGGCGGTACGGGCGCCTCCCCGCTGACCTCGCTCAAGCACGCCGGCGGTCCCTGGGAGCTCGGCCTCGCCGAGACCCAGCAGACCCTGCTGCTCAACGGCCTGCGCGACCGGATCGTCGTGCAGACCGACGGTCAGCTCAAGACCGGCCGTGACGTCGTCATCGCCGCGCTGCTCGGCGCCGAGGAGTTCGGTTTCGCGACCGCGCCGCTCGTCGTCTCCGGCTGCGTCATGATGCGCGTCTGCCACCTCGACACCTGCCCGGTCGGCATCGCCACCCAGAACCCGACGCTCCGCGACCGGTTCAACGGCAAGGCCGAGTACGTCGTGAACTTCTTCAAGTTCATCGCCGAGGAGGTCCGCGAGATCCTCGCCGAGCTGGGCTTCCGGTCCATCGAGGAGGCCGTCGGTCACGCCGAGGCCCTCGACGTGACCCGCGCGGTCGACCACTGGAAGGCACAGGGCCTGGACCTGGAGCCGCTCTTCTACGTGCCCGAACTGCCCGAGGGCGCCGCGCTGCACCAGGTCATCGAGCAGGACCACGGCCTGGAGAAGGCGCTCGACAACGAGCTGATCAAGCTCGCCGCCGACGCCCTGGCCGCCGACTCGGCGACCGACGCCCAGCCGGTCCGCGCCCAGGTCGCCATCCGCAACATCAACCGCACGGTCGGCACCATGCTCGGCCACGAGGTGACCAAGAAGTTCGGTGGCGCGGGCCTGCCCGAGGACACCATCGACATCACCTTCACCGGGTCCGCGGGCCAGTCCTTCGGCGCCTTCCTGCCGCGCGGTGTCACGCTGCGCCTGGAGGGCGACGCCAACGACTACGTCGGCAAGGGCCTCTCCGGCGGCCGGGTGATCGTCCGCCCCGACCGGGGCGCCGACCACCTCGCCGAGTTCTCCACGATCGCGGGCAACACCATCGCCTACGGCGCGACCGGCGGCGAGCTGTTCCTGCGCGGTCGTACGGGTGAGCGGTTCTGTGTCCGCAACTCCGGTGCCACGGTCGTCTCCGAGGGCGTGGGCGACCACGGCTGCGAGTACATGACCGGCGGTCACGCGGTCGTCCTCGGCGAGACGGGACGCAACTTCGCGGCCGGCATGTCCGGCGGCATCGCCTACGTCATCGACCTCGACCCGGACAACGTCAACGTCGGCAACGTCGGCGCCGTGGAGGCCCTCGACGACACCGACAAGCAGTGGCTGCACGACGTCGTGCGCCGCCACCAGGAGGAGACCGGATCCACGGTCGCCGAGAAGCTGCTCGCCGAGTGGGACACCGCCGTGGACCGCTTCAGCAAGATCATCCCCAGCACGTACAAGGCAGTGCTCGCCGCCAAGGACGCCGCCGAGCAGGCGGGACTCACCGAGTCCGAGATCACCGAGAAGATGATGGAGGCGGCGATCAATGGCTGACCCGAAGGGCTTTTTGAACCACGGCCGCGAGGTCGCCAAGTCCCGCCCCGTCGACGTGCGCCTGAAGGACTGGAACGAGGTCTACGTCCCCGGCTCCCTGCTGCCGATCATCAGCAAGCAGGCCAGCCGCTGCATGGACTGCGGCATCCCGTTCTGTCACAACGGCTGTCCGCTCGGGAACCTCATTCCCGAGTGGAACGACTACGCCTACCGCGAGGACTGGACGGCCGCGAGCGAGCGTCTGCACGCGACCAACAACTTCCCCGAGTTCACCGGTCGGCTGTGCCCGGCTCCCTGCGAGTCGGCGTGCGTGCTCGGCATCAACCAGCCCGCGGTGACCATCAAGAACGTCGAGGTCTCCATCATCGACAAGGCGTGGGACAGCGGTGACGTCGCGCCGCAGATCCCGGAGCGCCTGTCCGGCAAGACCGTCGCGGTCATCGGGTCCGGCCCCGCCGGACTCGCCGCCGCCCAGCAGCTCACCCGGGCCGGTCACACCGTCGCCGTCTACGAGCGCGCGGACCGCATCGGAGGTCTCCTCCGGTACGGCATCCCCGAGTTCAAGATGGAGAAGCGGCACATCAACCGCCGTATCGAGCAGATGCGCGCGGAAGGCACCCGCTTCCGCACCGGCATCGAGATCGGCCGCGACCTCAAGGCGACCGACCTGAAGAAGCGGTACGACGCGGTCGTCATCGCCGCCGGTGCCACCACCGCCCGTGATCTGCCCGTCCCCGGGCGGGAGCTGAACGGCATCCACCAGGCGATGGAGTACCTGCCCCTGGCCAACAAGGTCCAGGAGGGCGACTACGTGGCGCCCCCCATCACGGCCGAGGGCAAGCACGTCGTGGTCATCGGCGGTGGCGACACCGGCGCCGACTGCGTGGGCACCGCCCACCGCCAGGGCGCGGCCTCCGTCACGCAGCTGGAGATCATGCCCCGCCCGAACGACGAGCGGAACCCGGTCTCCCAGCCCTGGCCGACCTTCCCGATGCTCTACAAGGTCACCTCCGCGCACGAGGAGGGCGGCGAGCGGGTCTACTCCGTCTCCACCACCCACTTCGAGGGCGACGAGGACGGCAACGTCCAGTGGCTGCACGTGACCGAGGTCGAGTTCGTCGAGGGCAAGCTGACCCAGAAGCCGGGCACGGAGCGCAAGATCCCCGCCCAGCTGGTCACCCTCGCGATGGGCTTCACCGGCACCGACCGCGAGAACGGCCTGGTCGAGCAGTTCGGCCTGGACCTCGACGAGCGCGGCAACGTCGCCCGCGACGCCGACTTCCAGACCAACGTGCCCGGCGTGTACGTCGCCGGTGACGCCGGTCGCGGCCAGTCGTTGATCGTGTGGGCGATCGCCGAGGGCCGCTCGGCCGCCCGCGGTGTCGACCGCTTCCTCACCGGGGCCAGTGACCTGCCGGCCCCGATCCGCCCGACGGACCGCTCGCTGATGGTCTGACGGCACCACCAGGGACCTGCCGGTCCCTCGACAAACGTCCCGTACAACGGCGTACGGAACACTGGACGGCGTCTGCCCCTTGTCCCCGACCGGACGAAAGGGCGGGCGCCGTCGCCTTTCCGTGGGAACCTGGGGCATGCCCGCGATCAGTCTCAGCAAGGTCCAGGAGCGCGCGCCCGCGCTGGTCAGCCTCTACAAGACCGCCGGGGAGTCACTGGAGAAGCACGGCCTGGAGGGACTGCGGGCGGCGGTCTACCTGGTCGTCGACTACTCCGGCTCCATGCGGTCGTACTACCGCAACGGCACCGTGCAGGCGCTCGCGGACCGGGTGCTGGGGCTGTCCGCCCACCTCGACGACGACGGAACCGTGCCGGTGGTGTTCTTCTCCACCGACATCGACGCCGTGGACGACATCGACCTCGCCGGGCACGAGGGGCGGATCGAGCGGATCGTGGCCGGTCTCGGCCCCATGGGCATGACCAACTACCACGTGGCGATGGACGCCGTCATCGACCACTACCTCGACAGCGGCACCCGCGAGCCCGCCCTCGTCGTCTTCCAGACCGATGGCGCGCCCAGCAGCAGGCGGGCCGCCGAGCAGTACGTGTGCCGGGCGGCCGGGCTGCCGCTGTTCTGGCAGTTCGTCGGCTTCGGCAAGGCCCGCAGCCCGCACTTCGAGTTCCTGCGCAAGCTGGACGAACTGGTGGTGCCGCAGCGGCGGGTGGTCGACAACGCCGGGTTCTTCCCGGCCGGCGCGAACCCGCGGCGGATGTCCGACGCCGAGCTCTACGACCGGCTGCTCGGCGAGTTCCCGAGGTGGCTGGCCGCCGCGCGGGAGCGGGGGATCGTACGGGCCCACTGAGCGTGTACGCACCGTTGGCTTGGCCGGTCCGGCGTGCCACCCTGTGGGTGATCCGACGGGGAGGCGACGACGTATGGACGGCGCACGATCGGGGAACGGCGGGACGGGGACGCGGCGGGCCGCGCCGCCCGGCAAGGGCGAGAAGGTGGCCGACTGGGCCGACGGACGGCTCGGGCTGTACGCGCTGGCCAAGGCCAACATGCGCAAGGTGTTTCCGGACCACTGGTCGTTCATGCTGGGCGAGGTCTGCCTCTACAGCTTCCTCGTCCTGATCCTCACCGGTGTCTTCCTCACCCTGTTCTTCGACCCGAGCACCACCGAGGTCGTCTACAACGGCACCTACGAGCCGCTCAACGGCGTCCTGATGACCAGGGCCTACGAGTCCACGCTCGACATCAGCTTCGACGTGCGCGGCGGGCTGCTCATCCGGCAGATCCACCACTGGGCCGCGCTGGTCTTCGTCACCGGCATGCTGGTGCACATGATGCGGGTGTTCTTCACCGGCGCCTTCCGCAAGCCGCGCGAGCTCAACTGGGTGTTCGGCTGGACCCTGTTGATGCTGGGCATCATCACCGGCCTCACCGGTTACTCCCTCCCCGACGACCTGCTGTCCGGCACCGGGCTGCGCTTCGCGCACGGCGCCATCCTGTCCGTGCCGATCGTGGGCACGTACCTGGCGTTCTTCCTCTTCGGCGGGGAGTTCCCCGGGGACGACTTCATCGCGCGGCTGTACCCCGTGCACATCCTGCTGCTGCCGGGGATCATGCTGGGGCTGGTGGTCGCCCATCTGATCCTGGTCTTCTACCACAAGCACACGCAGTTCCCGGGGCCCGGCCGCGACAACAAGTCCGTGGTCGGTATGCCCTTCCTGCCGGTCTACATGGCGAAGGCGGGCGGCTTCTTCTTCCTGGTCTTCGGCGTGCTGACCCTGATGGGTGCCATCGCCAGCATCAACCCCGTGTGGGCCTTCGGGCCCTACCGCCCGGACCTGGTGACCACCGGTGCCCAGCCCGACTGGTATCTGGGCTTCTCCGAGGGGCTGATCCGGGTGATGCCGGGATGGGAGCTCAACTTCTGGGGCCACACCCTGGAGTTGGGCGTCTTCATCCCCTTCTCCCTCTTCCCGCTGATCCTGATGGCCCTCGGCGCCTATCCGTTCATCGAGGCGTGGATCACCGGCGACAAGCGCGAGCACCACATCCTGGACCGGCCCCGCAACGTGCCCGTGCGCACCGGACTGGGCGTGGCCTGGCTGAGCCTGTACGCGGTACTGCTGATCGGCGGCGGCAACGACATCGTGGCCACGCATCTGCATCTGTCCATCAACGCGATCACCTGGTTCGTGCGGATCTCGGTGTTCGTGGTGCCCGTCCTCGCGTTCGTCGTGACGAAACGGATCTGTCTCGGGCTCCAGCGCCGGGACCGGGACAAGGTGCTGCACGGCCGCGAGACCGGCACCATCAAACGGCTCCCGCACGGGGAGTACGTCGAGGTCCACGAGCCTCTCTCGCAGCAGCAGCTGCACATCCTGACCCAGCACGAGCAGAACCCGCCCTACGAGGTCGGGCCGCTCGTCGACGCGAACGGCGTGCGGCGGCCGGTCAAGGCGTCCCAGCGGGTGCGGGCCCGGCTGGCGCGGGCGATGTTCGGGCCCGACACGCGGATCGAGAAGCCGACGGTGGAGGAGTACCGGCAGGTCACCAGCGGGGATCACCACCACTGAGGACGGTGGAGCGGCAGGCGTCCGGGGTGCCCCACGCGGTGCGCAGGGCGCGGGCCTTGGTCAGCCACAGCGACAGGTCGTACTCCGCCGTGTAGCCGATCGCGCCGTGCAGTTGGAGCGCGGTGCGGGCCGTCCTGTACGCCGCGGTGCACGCCGTGAGTTTGGCGGCGGCCACGTCCGACTCCGTCAGGGTGAGGGCGGCGCCGAGGAGGAGGGGGCGGGCGAACTCCAACGCGATCTTGGCGTCGGCCAGTTGGTGTTTGACGGCCTGGAACGAGCCTATGGGGGCGCCGAACTGGGTGCGCTGCTTGACGTACGCGACCGTCCTGTCGAGGAGCGTCAGGCCGACGCCGAGGGCCTGGGCGGCGGTGGTGAGGCGGGCCAGGAGGAGGGGGGTGGTGAGGGGCGGGGCGGTGGTGAGGAGTTCGCCGCGGGGGGAGTGGTGCGTCGGGAAGAGGCGGCGGGCGGGGTCGAGGGAGGGGTGGGGAGGGGTGTCGGGTGGGGGCGCGAGGTGCAGCTGCGTGGCTTCGGCCGTCCCAGGGGGCGCTGCCCCCTGGACCCCCGTCGGCCCTGAAGGGGCCTCGTCCTCAAACGCCGGACGGGCTGAAAGTGCTGGGCGAGCTGAGAGTGCCGGGTGAGCTGGGAGCGCCGGACGGGCTGAGAGGCGTATGTCTGCCATGTCGGCGTCCAAGGCGTACCCGCCCGTGGTCAGGGTCGCCACCGACTCGCCCGAGGCCAGTGCGGGCAGCAGGCGCTTCGCCGGGCCGGGGTCGTCCAGTCCGGCGAGCAGCGTGGCCGCGGCGACCGTCTCCACCAGGGGGCCCGGTACCGCGTGGCGGCCCAACTCGATGAAGGCGAGGGTGAGTTCGACGGGGCGCAGGCCCAGGCCGTCGTAGGGCTCGGGGACGGCCAGGGCGAAGACGCCCGCGTCGGCGAGGCGGGACCACAGGGCGCGGCCGCCGGTGTGGTCGCCGCGGGCCCAGTCGCGGATCACCGTCGGTGTGTCGGCCGCCGTCAGCAGGGCGTCCAGGGAGCCGGTGAACGCGCGCTGTTCGGGGTCGAGGAGGAAACGCATCAGCGGCGGCCTTTCGGCAGGCCGAGCAGGCGCTCGGCGACGATGTCGCGCTGGATCTCGTTGGTGCCGGCGTAGAGGGGGCCGGCCAGGGCGAAGACGTAGCGCTCGGCCCAGTCCGTGTCCGCCGACTCGCCCTCCTCGCCCAGGAGATCGAGGGCGGTCTCGGTGAGGGCGATGTCGTACTCGGACCAGAAGACCTTGTTCAGGCTGGACTCCGGGCCGATGGTCTCGCCGTCCAGGAAGCGGGAGGCGGCGGCGTGGGTGAAGAGCTGGTAGGCGCGAGCACCGATCAGGGCGTCGGCCACGCGGTCCCGCGTGAACGCCGGGCTGCCCTGTGTCCGCCAGAGGTCGAGCAGGCGGTCGGCGGCGGCCAGGTAGCGGCCGGGGGAGCGGAGCATCAGCCCGCGTTCGTTGCCGGCCGTCGACATGGCGATCCGCCAGCCCTGGCCGGGCTCGCCGATGACGTCCTCGTCCGGGACGAACACCTCGTCCAGGAAGAGTTCGGCGAAGGCGGGCTTGCCGTCGAGGCGGGCGATCGGGCGGACCGTGACACCGGGGGCCCGCAGGTCGAACATCAGGTAGGTCAGGCCCTGGTGGGGTTTCTCCATGTCCGGGTCGGTGCGGAACAGGCCGAAGGCGCGGTCGGCGAAGGCGGCCCGGGAGGACCAGGTCTTCTGGCCGGACAGCAGCCAGCCGCCGTCCGTGCGCAGCGCCTTCGACCTCAGGGACGCCAGGTCCGAGCCCGCCTCCGGTTCCGACCAGGCCTGCGCCCAGACCGTACGACCGGACGCCATGGGCGGCAGCACGCGCGCGCGTTGCTCCTCGGTGCCGTGGTCGAAGAGGGTCGGCGCGAGCAGGCTGATGCCGTTCTGGCCGACGCGGCCCGGGGCGCCCGCCGCGTGGTACTCCTCCTCGAAGAGCAGCCAGCCGGTCAGACCGGCGTCGCGTCCGCCGTACGCGGCCGGCCAGTTGACCACCGACCAGCGGTCCTCGGCGAGTTCGGCTTCCCAGGCGCGATGGGCGGCGAAGCCCTCCTCGGTCTCCAGAGAGGGCAGCGGAACGGTCGGCACGTGCGCACGCAGCCAGGAGCGGGCCTCGGCGCGGAAGGCCTCCTCTTCCCGGGTGAAGGCCAGATCCATGGGCGTCCATCCTTCCCTAACAAGTGTTTGGTAGGTTAGCGTGGCGGTATGACAGGCGTCGAGAGTCCGGCCTACGTGCCCGGACACGGGCTGCTGGCGGGGCGCACGGCTGTCGTCACGGCGGCCGCGGGCGCCGGGATCGGCGGGGCGACCGCACGCCGCTTCCTGGAGGAGGGCGCGCGCGTGCTGATCAGCGACGCGCACACCCGCCGGCTGAAGGAGTACGAGGCGGAGCTCGCCGGGGAGTTCGGGGCTGAGCGGGTGACCGCGGTGCCCTGCGACGTCACCGACGAGAAGCAGGTGCGGGTCCTCTTCGACACCGCCCTGCGGGAGCACGGACGCCTCGACGTCGTGGTCAACAACGCCGGCCTGGGCGGGACCTCCTCCCTCGTCCACATGACCGACGACCAGTGGACACGCGTACTCGACGTGACGCTGAACGGCACGTTCCGGTGCACCCGGGCCGCCCTGCGCCGGATGCGGGAGGCGGGCGCGGGCGTGATCGTCAACAACGCCTCCGTGGTGGGCTGGCGGGCCCAGCCGGGACAGGCCCACTACGCCGCCGCGAAGGCCGGGGTGATGGCGCTGACGCGCTGCGCGGCGCTGGAGGCGGCCGAGTACGGGGTGCGGGTGAACGCCGTTTCGCCGAGCCTGGCCATGCACCCGCACCTGGTGAAGGTGACGACCCCGGAGCTGCTGGAGGAACTGACCGCGCGCGAGGCCTTCGGGCGGTACGCCGAGCCCTGGGAGGTGGCCAACGTGATCGTGTTCCTGGCCTCGGACTACTCCTCGTACATGACGGGCGAGGTCGTCTCCGTCAGCAGCCGGCACCCCTAGGGCAAGGGACAGCGGGACAGTGGACAGCAGGACAATGGACAGCGTGCCGACCAAGAAAAAGCCCCAGGTGAGCGTCGCCGCTCCGGACCGCCGCCGTGAACTCCTCGGCACCGCCGCCGAGGTCTTCGCCGAGCAGGGCTACAACGCCACCACCGTACGCAAGATCGCCGACCACGCGGGCATGCTCGCGGGCAGTCTCTACTACCACTTCGACTCCAAGGAATCGATGCTGGAGGAGATCCTGCGGACCTTCCTCGACGAGCTCTGGGACGGCTACGACACCGTCCTCGGTGCCGGGACAGGGCCGCGCGAGACGCTCGAAGCCCTGGTCACCGAGTCGTTCCGGGAGATCGACCGGCACCGCGCCGCCGTCGCGATCTACCAGAAGGAGAGCAGGCAGCTGGTGGCGCAGGAGCGGTTCGCGTTCCTCGCCGACTCGCAGCGCAGGTTCGAGAAGGCCTGGCTGTCCACGCTGGAGCGCGGGGTGGCGGCCGGGGTGTTCCGGGCCGACCTCGACGTCCGGCTCACCTACCGGTTCGTCCGCGACACGGTGTGGGTCGCCGCGTCCTGGTACCGGCCCGGCGGACAGCACAGCCCGGAGGAGATCGCCCGGCAGTACCTGTCGATGGTGCTGGACGGGATCGCCGTACGTACATAACCCACTATCGCCGTACGCACGTGACTCACTGGGGAGTTGCCATGGCCGAGGCCTACATCGTCGGAGCGGTCCGCACGCCCGTCGGGCGGCGCGGGGGAGGACTGAGCGGGGTCCACCCGGCCGATCTGGGCGCGCATGTGCTGCGCGCGCTGGTCGAGCGGACCGGGGTCGATCCCGGGGCCGTCGAGGACGTCGTCTTCGGCTGCCTGGACGCGGTCGGGCCGCAGGCCGGGGACATAGCGCGGACCTCATGGCTCGCGGCCGGGCTGCCCGAGGAGGTGCCGGGCGTCACGGTCGACCGGCAGTGCGGATCCTCGCAGCAGGCCGTGCACTTCGCGGCCCAGGGCGTGCTGTCGGGGACGCAGGACCTCGTCGTCGCCGGCGGTGTGCAGAACATGTCGATGATCCCGATCGCCTTCGCCACCCGGCAGGCCGCCGAACCGCTGGGACTGACGCAAGGGCCCTTCGCGGGCAGCGAGGGCTGGCGGGCGCGCTACGGCGACCGGGCGGTCAACCAGTTCGTCGGCGCAGAGATGATCGCCGGCAAGTGGGGGATCAGCCGCGAGGACCAGGAGGAGTTCGCGCTGCGCTCGCACCGGCGGGCGCTGAGCGCCATCGACGAGGGGCGCTTCGAGCGCGAGATCGTGCCCTACGGCCAGGTCGGCGTCGACGAGGGGCCGCGCCGGGACACCTCCCTGGAGAAGATGGCCGGCCTGAAGCCGGTCATCGACGGCGGCACGATCACCGCGGCCTGCTCCTCGCAGGTCTCCGACGGGGCCGCCGCCATGCTGCTCGCCTCCGAGGACGCGGTCCGCGAGCACGGGCTGACGCCCCGCGCGCGCGTGCACCACCTCTCCGTCCGCGGCGAGGACCCCATCCGCATGCTCACCGCGCCCATCCCGGCCACCGCCCACGCCCTGAAGAAGACCGGCCTCACCATCGACGACATCGACCTCGTCGAGATCAACGAGGCCTTCGCCCCGGTCGTCCTGGCCTGGCTCAAGGAGACCGGCGCCGACCCGGACAAGGTCAACGTCAACGGCGGCGCGATCGCCCTCGGACACCCGCTCGGGGCGACGGGGGTGAAGCTGATGACGACCCTGCTGCACGAACTGGAGCGCAGGGGCGGGCGGTTCGGGCTTCAGACGATGTGCGAGGGCGGGGGGCAGGCGAACGTGACGATCATCGAGCGACTGTGAGGGGGGCGGGGCAGGCGGGCGTGATGGTCATCGGGTGGCTGTGAGGGGGGCGGGCAGGCGGGCGTGATGGTCATCGGGTGGCTGTGAGGGGGGCGGGCAGGCGGGCGTGATGGTCATCGGGTGGCTGTGAGGGGGGCGGGCAGGCGGGCGTGACGGTCATCGAGCGGCTGTGACGGTGGCAGGCAGGCCGACGCGACGATCACCGAGTCGCTGTGAGGGCGCCCAGGGACTCAAGGATCTCCTCCGCCTCCTTCATGATCCGTCCCACCAGCTCCGCGCACGACGGCAGGTCGTCGATCACTCCGGCGACCTGGCCGGAGGCCATCACGCCGAGGTCCGTGCGGCCGTCCACCATCGCCGATCTGAGGAGCATCGGGGTGTTGGCGGCGAGGAGGACCTGGCTGAAGGTGAGGTCCTTGCCGTGGCGCAGGGCGAGGCCGTCGCGGAGCAGTGTGCGCCAGGTCAGCCCGGACAGCCTGCGGAAGCCCGCCGCGTGGCGCAGCGCCCGCGCCAGGGCCCGCGCGCGGCCGGCGTGCTCCAGGGAGGCCACCAGGTCCGTGCGCAGCATGCGGTGGGGCAGCCCGTCGACCGCCCGGGTCACCGTCACGTCCTTCACGCTCGCCGCCAGATACCGCGCTTTCACCGCGTCCGGCACCGTCGAGTCGGAGGTGAGCAGGAACCGCGTGCCCATGGCCACCCCCGCCGCCCCGTAGGCCAGCGCCGCGACCAGGCCCCGCCCGTCGAAGAAGCCGCCCGCCGCCACGACCGGGATGTCCACCGCGTCCACGACCTGCGGCAGCAGCACCGTCGTCGCCACGTCCCCGGTGTGTCCGCCGCCCTCGCCGCCCTGGACGATCACCGCGTCCGCGCCCCAGCCCGCGACCTTCTCGGCGTGCCGCCGGGCGCCGACGGACGGGATGACGACGATCCCCGCCTCCTTGAGCTCCACGATCAGCCCGGGGGAGGGCGCGAGGGCGAAGGACGCGACCCGGACGCCCTCCTCGATCATGATCCGCACCCGGTCGCCGGCGTCCGCCGCGTCGGCGCGGAGATTGACCCCGAAGGGCGCGTCCGTGCGGGAGGCCACCTCCCGGATCGCCTCGCGCAACCGGTCGGGGGTCATCGTCGCGGAGGCCAGGATGCCCAGCGCGCCCGCGTTCGCCGTCGCCGAGACCAGACGCGGGCCCGCCACCCAGCCCATCCCGGTCTGCACGACCGGATGGCGGACGCCGGTCAGCCGGGTGAACGCGGTCTCCATCAGGCGCCGACCTCCCGGGCACGGGTGCCGGCCGGGTCGAGCACCTCGCGGATCAACTCCAGCTCGTGCGCGGTCGGTTCGCGGGTGTACGGCACCTCGTCCGGTACGACCGGATCGAAGCCGGTGGCCTCCCGCACCTGCTCCACGGTGACCCCCGGGTGCAGCGAGGCCAGCCGCATCGAGCGGTCCGGGGTGTCGAAGTCGAAGACACCGAGGTCGGAGACGACTCTCGGGATGCGGTGGAAACGCGCCCCGGCGGCATGGTCGTAGCCCACTCCGCACACCATGTCGACCTTCTCGACGAACACCCGCCGGGAGTGCCTCGGCACCCAGTAACTGGTCGGGTTGTTCAGTGTGTTGACCGGCGCGCCCCGCACTCCGAGCAGCTGCCGTTTCGGCCGCGCCCAGTCGCCGATGCAGGAGATGTTCTGGTTGCCGTACCGGTCGATCTGGCTCGCGCCCATCATCACGTGCCGCCGTCCGCCGGTGACCAGGGCGAGGTGCTGCCGGTAGGGCAGCCAGCCCTCGGGGGTGCCGTCCGGGCGGACGAGCAGGGCCTCGCCGTCGGTCAGCAGCAGGTCGGGGGAGAAAGTGAGCCGGGCGAGCCGGGCACCGACCGAGGGGATGAGGCCCATCGGGCTCGCCAGGATCTCGCCCGCGTCCCGCCAGGCCTCTGCGCAGGCGATCACGCAGTACTCACTCCGGGTAACGGTCATCAAGTCCTCCCCCGAGGTACCGTGCGGCGAACTCCGGCCAGGGCGTGCTGGCGTACTCCCGCTGTACGGCTTCGTCCCGGCCGTAGTCGGGGGCGCAGGAGGTGAAGTGCGCGCCGCCCGGAGCCTCGACCACGCCGGTCACCGTGTGCCGCTTGACCAGCAGCGACTGCGGCGGCGCCTCCTTGGTCAACTCCGCGGTGTCCATGATCCGTTCGCAGGAGACGTACGCGGAGTCGGCCGCCTCGCAGAACAGGTCGTCGAAGTACGGGTCGGGGCCGAGGTACTGGCCGTTGCCCAGCCGGTCGGCGCGGTTCAGGTGCACCAGGGCGGCGTCCATCGTGAGCGCGGGCATGGCCACGAACGTCTCCCGGTCCTCGTAGGGCGAGGTCACCGTCCGCAGACCGGGATTGACCCGCATGACGTCCGAACCGGTCCCGGCCCGCACCGGCAGGAAGGGCAGCCGGTGCGCGGCGGCGCGCAGGCCCCACATGAACATGGCCTCGTCGATCTCCATGAGCTCGAAGGCATCGCGCTCGCGGGCCGCTCGGTAGTGGGGTTCGAGCGGGATCGAGTCGAGGGTGACGAAGGCGGCGACGAGCTTGCGGATCCGCCCGGCGGCGGCCAGCATGCCGACGTCCGGGCCGCCGTAGGAGACGACCGTCAGATCGGTGACGTCCGAGCGCAGCAGCGCGCGTACCAGTGCCATCGGCTTGCGGCGCGATCCCCAGCCGCCGATGCCGAGGGTCATACCGCTGCGCAGCCGGGAGACGACCTCGTCGGCCGTCATGGTCTTGTCGCTCACTCGGCCTCCCCGCTCTCGCCGCTTTCCCTGCTCTCCCCGCCGAACCTGTCACGGACCCGGTCGGCGACCCCGCTGACGCTCGCCTCGTAGGTGAAGCCCTGTTCGTAGCGGTAGCTGCGGCGGACGTCGACCGGGTCGATGCCGTTGATGGCGGCCTTGGCCAGGCGCAGCAGCTCGCCGTCCTTGGCGGCGATCTCGCGGGCCGACTCCAGCGCCGTGGCGGTGAGTTCGCCCCTCGGCACGACCTTCCACACCGAGCCGTGCCGGTGCAGTTCGGCGGCGGTGACCGTGCCGGAGGTGAAGTACAGGGCGCGCATCAGGTGGTGGGGGACCAGCCGGGCCAGGTGCGTGGCCGCGCCGAGGGCGCCGCGGTCCAGCTCGGGCAGGCCGAAGGTGGCGTCCTCGCTCGCCACGACCACATCCGCGTTGCCCACCAGGCCGACGCCCCCGCCCAGGCAGAAGCCCTGCACGGCCGCCACCACGGGCACCTCGCAGTCGTACACCGCCGAGAAGGCCTCGAAGCAGCCCCGGTTGGCGCCGAGGAGGGCGGACGCACCGCGCGCCTGGATCTCCTTGATGTCCACGCCCGCGTTGAAGCCACGCCCCTCGGCCGCCAGGACCACACACCCGACCTGCGGATCACGGCCCGCCGTGCGCACGGCGTCGGCCAGGGCGAACCAGCCGTCCACCGGAAGGGCGTTCACGGGCGGGAAGTCGACCGTGACGAAGACGATCCCCTTTTCCGGGGACGAGGTGGAGACACCCATGGCCGCATCAGCTACCTTTCCACCAAACGTTTGTTAGGTGAAGGGTAGCGGCGAATGGAGCTGAACGGGAGGGTCGTGGTCGTCACCGGCGGCACCCGCGGGGTCGGTGCCGGGATCGCGCGCCGTTTCGCCGATGCGGGCGCCGAGGTCGTCGTCTGCGCGCGCCGACCACCGGACGTCCCCTTGCCCAAGGCCGAGTTCGCCGCCCTGGACGTGCGGGACAGCGACGCCGTACGGCACTTCTTCGCCCAACTGCCCCGCCTGGACGTCCTCGTCAACAACGCGGGCGGCGCCCCCTACCGGCGGCTGACCGAGGCGGACGCGGAGCGGCACGCCCGGGTCGTCGAGCTCAACCTCCTCGCCCCGCTGACCGTCTCGCTCGCCGCGTACGAGCACCTGAGGCGGGCCCGCGGCTCGATCGTCATGATCGGCAGCGTGAGCGGCGGCCGGCCCTCGCCCGGCACGGCCGCCTACGGGGCGGCCAAGGCGGGCCTGGAGAACCTCGCCCGCTCGATGGCCGTGGAGTGGGCGCCCGACATCCGCGTCAACACCCTCGTCGTCGGCATGGTCCGCACCGAGCTCTCGCACCTGCACTACGGCGACGCCGACGGCCTCGCCGCCGTCGCCCGCACGGTCCCGCTCGGCCGCCTCGCGGACCCCTCGGACGTCGGCGACGCGGCCGTCTTCCTCGCCTCCGACGCCGCCGCCTACATCAGCGGGGCCTCGCTGCTCGTGCACGGCGGCGGGGAGCGGCCCGCCTTTCTGGACGCGGCAACCAGCAACGCGGCAACCAGCAACAGGGAAGGGTGAGATGAACGGAATCTGCGACGGCCGGGTCGTCGTCGTCACCGGCGCGGGCCGAGGCCTCGGCCGCGCCCACGCGCGCGCGTTCGCCGCCGCGGGCGCCCGGGTCGTCGTCAACGACCTCGGCGTCGGCCTCGACGGCGCCCCGGACCCCGACAGCCCGGCCGCCCGTGTCGTCGCCGAGATCCACGCGGCCGGCGGCGAGGCGGTCGCCCACGGCGCCGACATCGCGACCACCGCCGGAGCCGCCTCCCTGGTGACCACGGCCCTCGACACCTACGGCCGCCTCGACACCCTCGTCAACAACGCCGGCTTCCTGCGCGACCGCATGCTCGTCAACCTCGACGAGGACGACTTCGACGCCGTCCTCCGCGTCCACCTCAAGGGCCACTTCCTGCCCCTGAAACACGCGGCCGCCCACTGGCGGGCGGAGACGAAAGCGGGCCGCGCCCCTGAGGCCCGGATCATCAACACCAGCAGCGGGGCAGGCCTGTTGGGCTCCGTCGGCCAGGCCAACTACAGCGCCGCCAAGGCCGCAATCATCGCCCTCACCCTGGTCGCCGCCGCCGAACTCCACCGCTACGGCATCCAGGTCAACGCCATCGCCCCCGCGGCCCGGACCCGCATGACGCAACACACCTTCGCCGACACGATGGCCACTCCTGAGTCCGGCTTCGACGCGATGGCCCCGGAGAACGTCTCCCCCCTGGTCGTCTGGCTGGGTTCGGCGGCAAGCGCAGGCGTAACAGGCCGCGTCTTCGAGACGGAGGGCGGCCGCATCACGGTCATGGAGGGCTGGAGGCCGGGCCCGACAGCTGACAAGGGCGCCCGCTGGACCCCGGAGGAGGCGGGAGAAACGGCACGGAAGCTACTGGAGGAGGCGGACCCCCCGGGCCCTGTCTATGGAACGGGGAGCTGATCGGCTTCAGGGGCGCGGGACTGTGTTGAATCTGCGGCTACCGCCGCGTGGGCGCGACCAGCCACAACGGACCCGCACCCGCCCCACAACACAACCCCCCACTCACGTATCGCACTCCAGAACAGTCCGGCACAACGCACACCGCGCCCGCACCCGCCCCCGCACCGGCACCCGAATCCGCTGATGACACGTAGGACAGGGAAACGACACCCGCACCACCCCACCACCCCCGTCCGGCGTGAACGCATACGGCGCTCCCGGCCGCGGCCCCGGCACCAGATGCCGCCGGTCCCGGGCGTACCGCCGCCGCCCCGCCCACCCCGCCGCCGTCAGGGGCGGCTGCTGCTCGTCCTGCCGGGCCCGTTCCATGCCCTTGACGTACGCCGTGTAGGCCTGCGGGCTGGTGAACCACACGGAGGGGTCCTCACCGAACACCAGCGCCCGCTTGGCCAGCACGTACCCGAACTCCTCCGGCGTGAGATACCCCAGCTTCTGCGAGGACGCCGAGTCCTCCCGGTAGGCGTCCAGCAGCAGCCACCCCGCCCCCAGGTACGTCGTCGCCGTGTCCGTGAGGATCTCGTTGTCCCGCACGCCCGGGAAGGACAGCCCGAGGCGGTGCAGATAGACATGCATGACCTCGTGGGCGAGGGCCGCGCCGATGTCACGGCGATGGGTGCGGAACCGGTCGTTCAGCTCGACGAAGTACTCGGGTCCGGCGGTGAGCTCGACATTCGCCGCGTGGGTCATCTCGCGGAAGCCGACGACGAACCGGGCGTCCGGCAGCCGGTAGTGCCGCACCAGCTCACGGGCCACCCGCTGGGCCCCCAGATACAGGTCGTCGGAGTCGGAGAACGCCACGTCGGCGGGGACCACACTGGTCCCGAAGGTCTGGATGGTGTCGTAGGAGAGCCGCTTGTACAGCGCGGTGACGGCGGCCCGCACCGTTTCCAGATGTGGGTAGCCGTGCTCGACCGGTCCGTCGTTCGCCACGCCCGCACCCCCAAGAGGCCGTGAACCCGATCCCACTCTAAGGGCAGGCGGGGGGATTATCGCGGGTCGGATTCCCCGGTACGGGGCCGAGCACGGGCCGGGCGGCCGCCGCCCGCTCGAACTCCAGTACCCATATCTCGTTGGTGCCCTCCCGCACCACCGGCCCCGGGACGTACAGCGACCGCTGCGGGCCCGCGCACCAGTAGCGGCCCAGGGCGAAGCCGTTGATCCACACGAAGCCCCGCGTCCAGCCGGGCAGTTCCAGCCGGGCGTCCCCCGCGCCCGTGACCGTGACGGTGCCCCGGTACAGGCCCGCCGGGCCGTCCCCCGGCGGCTCCCGGAACGGGACGGCGTGCACGGCGTCCACGTCCTCCAGCGCGTCCAGCCGCAGCCCCCGCGCGCGTACCCCGTGCAGATACTGCCGCTCGTGCAGCAGCCCCCCGGTGATCCCCTTGGCCTCGCCGGTCCGCGGCCCGTAGGCGACCCTGCCCAGGGACTCCACCCACAGCTCCACGCGCGCGTGCCCGGCGACGGGCTCCTCCAGCCGGTCGTCGTCCTCGGTGAGCACCCCCGCCGGCTTCCCGTCGACGTACACCACGGCCCGGTCCCGCAGCCCGCGCACCGACAGCGGATACGGGCGCCGGGGTCCCGGCACGGTCACCTCGTAGCGCACCACACCCCGGTCGACGTCCAGCTCCTCGAAGGTCGGCGGCACCGGAGAGACCCTCTCCGGGCCTCCGAGCGCCTCCAGCACGTCCTCCAGGGGCGCCCAGCCGGTCAGGCGCGCCTCGGCCGTCCCGCCCAGCACGGCGGGCGGGACGGGCGGCTCGGGCAGGGGTGCCCCGGCGTACTCGGCGAGGACCTCGCGCATGCGCCAGAACTTCTCCGTGGGGCGCCCGTACTCGTCGACCGGGGCGTCGTAGTCGTACGACGTCACGTCCGGCAGGAACGGACCGTCCTGGACCTCGCCGCCCCGGTTGGCGCCCGCCCAGCCGGCGAAACTGGTGCCCCCGTGCGCCATGTACAGGTTGACCGACGCCCCGCACTCCAGGATCTCCCGCAGCTCCGCCGCGGCGTCCGCCGGATCCCGTACGACGTGCTCCTCGCCCCAGTGGTCGAACCAGCCGCACCAGAACTCCATGCACATCAGCGGCCCCGACGGACGATGCCGGCGCAGCGTCCCGAACGCCTCGCGCGCGCGGGAGCCGAAGTTCACCGCGGCGAGCACCCCCGGCAGCGAACCGCCGGTGAGCATGTGGTCCTCCGGGCCGTCCGACGTGCACAGCGGCACCGTGACACCCCCGGCGCGCAGCAGGGCGGCCAGCCGCTCCAGGTAGCGGGCGTCCGAGCCGTAGCTGCCGTACTCGTTCTCGACCTGCACCAGCAGCACCGGGCCGCCGCGGTCGATCTGCCGCGACACGATCTCCGGCAGCAGCCTCGCGAACCACCGCTCCACCTGCCCGAGGTACCGCTCGTCACTGGTGCGCGGACGCCCGGCCAGCCAGTGCGGCAGCCCGCCGTTGTCCCACTCGGCACAGATGTACGGCCCCGGCCGCACGACCGCCCACAGCCCCGCCGCCCGCGCCGCGTCCAGGAACCGGCCCAGCGCCGCCACGTCCCGGAACCCACCGGGCCGCGGCTCGTGCAGGTTCCACGGCACGTACGTCTCCACGCAGTTCAGGCCCAGCGCCCGCAACATCGCCAGCCGGTGACCCCACTGCTCCTCGTGCACCCGGAAGTAGTGCAGCGCGCCGGACAGCAGTCGCACCGGCCGGCCGTCCAGCAGGAAGTCCGTGTCCCCCACCGTGAACTCGCTCATACGCCCCACCCTCACCCTCTGGCGGCGATCACGTCCATGGACAAAGATCGGCGCCACTTGGACACGTCGGCGGCACGGGACCCGCCACCACGGAGCACGGGACCCGCCACCACGGAAGGGACCGCGGATGTACCACACCTGGATGCGGTTCTTCACGCCCGGACCGTCCCACCACCGGCTCGGCCTCGTCTGCCTCGGCGTCGGCCTGCAGTACGGCGCGCTGCCCACCGTCGGCCCCCGGACCCTCGACCATCACGTCGCCGTCGTGATCAGCACCGGCGGCGGCTGGTACGCCACCCCCGACGGCCGCCGCACGACCGTCACCGCACCCGCGCTGCTGTGGCTCACCCCCGGCGTACCGCACCACTACGCGCCCGACCCCGCCACCGGCTGGGACGAGGGCTTCGTCGACTTCGCCGGCCCCGCCACCGCCTCCTACACCGAACTCGGCTACATCGAACCCGACCGCCCCGTGGTGCCCCTCTCCGACGCCACCGGCCCCCGCGGCGTCATCGCCCGCATGGCCCGCGCCGCCCGCCGCGACAACCCGCTGCTGGAGGTCGAGACCGGCGCCGCCGTCCACGAACTCCTCGTCGCCCTGCGCCGCGCCCGCGCCGACCTCGCCCCCGACGGCGACCCGGTCCTCAAGGCCCTCGCCCGCGACGCCTGCCTGCCCCTGTCCGTCGCCGACCACGCAGCCCGGCACGGCATGACCGCCGCCGAACTGCGCACCGCCGTCCGCCGCGGCGCCGGATGCAGCCCCAAGGACTACCTGCTCGGCATCCGCCTCGGCCGCGCCAAGGAACTCCTCGCCGCCACCGACCTGCCCGTCGCCGCCGTCGCCCGCCGCGTCGGATACGACGACCCCGCCTACTTCTCCCGCCTGTTCACCCGCCGCGTCGGCACCGCCCCCGTCCGCTTCCGCGCCACCCAGGGCCGCGCGGTCCCCGGCGGCTGGAGCAACCAGGTCCCCGACCCCGACGACCCGCCCCGGATCCCCGCCCGGCGGGCCGCCCCCGACCCGCACCCGCACACCGCGCGACCGCACGCCACGTAGGGTTTCGCCATGACCACCAGCAACACCCCGACCGGCGACATCGACCCCGCCGTCCGCGAGGAACTCGCCCGGCTCCGCGACAGCATCGACAACATCGACGCGGCCGTCGTCCACATGCTCGCCGAACGCTTCAAGGCCACCCAGCAGGTCGGCCACCTCAAGGCCAGGCACCACCTGCCGCCCGCCGACCCGGCCCGCGAGGCCCGCCAGATCGAGCGCCTGCGCACCCTGGCCGAAAACGCCAAACTCGACCCGGCCTTCGCCGAGAAGTTCCTGGGCTTCATCATCGGCGAAGTGATCAGACACCACGAGCGCATCGCCGAGGACACCATGAACGGCTCGACACCACAGGCGAATTGACGCCGACCTGTACCCCGGGGTCGTGACACGGGGCCCCGGGAGAGGCATGCTGCGCTGTGCACTCCTTGTCAGCCGACGGGCACGCACCGTCAGCGCTTCGGACATAAGCTGGTTGTCCCACGCGGGAGGGACGTCGGGCCATGCCGTCGGATGCCAAGATCCTCATCGTCGACGACCACGAGGACACGCTGTACGCGCTGGAGAGCGCTCTTGCGCCCCTGGGCTACCTGCTGGCCCGCGCCACCAGCGGCGACGAGGCCCTCAAACAGGTGCTCCGCGGCCGGGTCGGACTCCTCCTGCTCGACGTGCGCATGCCCGGCGTCAGCGGCCTCGACGTGGTGCGCTACATGCGCCGCCTGGAACAGACCCAGCACATCCCCGTCGTCCTCCTCACCGGCTTCGGCCCCGACCACGAACTGACCTCCATCGCCTTCGGACTGGGCGTCGCCGACCTCGTCATGAAACCCATCGACCCCTGGGCCCTGCGCACCAAGGTCCGCTACCTCTTCGACGCCCACCAACGCCACCTCGCCCTCGAACACGAGGTACGGGAACTACGCGCCCTGGTCAAGGACCACACCGAGGCCGGAGAACACCCCGCCCGCCCCGCCCTGCCCCACCCGGACCCCCGCGTTCCGACCCAACGGGCCCAACGGGCCGAAGGGGCGCACGACGGGGAGCTCGAACAGGACCGGACATAGGCCGCGTACCGATCCGCCTCTGTGCCTGGCCTGCGCCATCAGGCAGCATGTCCTGCATGTCCGTACTGACGCGCGACGAAGCGCAGACCCGTGCCAGGCTCCTCGACGTCCACCGCTACACGATCGACCTCGATCTGACCACCGGGGACGCCACCTTCGACTCCCGCACCGTCATCAGGTTCACCGTACGCGCGGACCAGGACGCCACGGACACCTTCGTCGAGGTCAGGCCCGCCGAACTGCGCTCCGTCACCCTCGACGGACACCCCCTCGACCCGGAAACCCTGGACGAGAACCGGCTCCCCCTGAAGAACCTCACCCCCGGCGAACACGAACTGCGCGTCGACGCCGCCATGCGCTACTCCCGCACCGGCGAGGGCATGCACCGCTTCACCGACCCCACCGACGGCGAGACCTACCTCTACACCCAGCTGTTCATGGAGGACGTCCAGCGCGTCTTCGCCGCCTTCGACCAACCCGACCTCAAGGCCGTCTTCGACCTCACCGTCACCGCACCCGAGAACTGGACCGTCCTCGCCAACTCCCGCACCGAACACCTCGGCGAGGGCCGCTGGCAGGCCGCCCCCACCCCCCTCATCTCCACCTACCTCGTCGCCGTCGCCGCCGGCCCCTGGCACTCCGTGCGCACCGAACACCGCGGCCTGCCCTTCGGCATCCACTGCCGCCGCTCCCTCGCACCCCACCTGGACCCCGACGCCGACGAACTGTTCGAGATCACCAAGCAGTGCTACGACCGCTACCACGAGAAGTTCGAGGAGCCCTACCCCTTCGACTCCTACGACCAGGCGTTCGTCCCCGAGTTCAACGCCGGCGCCATGGAGAACCCCGGACTGGTCACCTTCCGCGACGAGTTCGTCTACCGCTCCGCCGTCACCGACACCGAACGCCAGACCCGCGCCATGGTCATCGCCCACGAGATGGCCCACATGTGGTTCGGCGACCTCGTCACCCTGCGCTGGTGGGACGACATCTGGCTGAACGAGTCCTTCGCCGAGTACATGGGCTACCAGACCCTCACCGAAGCCACCCGCTTCACCGACACCTGGACCGACTTCGGCGTCATCCGCAAGGCCTGGGGCTACGACGCCGACCAGCGCCCCTCCACCCACCCCGTCGCCCCCGACAAGGTCGACGACACCGCCTCCGCGCTGCTCAACTTCGACGGCATCTCCTACGCCAAGGGCGCCTCCGCGCTGCGCCAGCTGGTGACCTGGCTCGGCGAGAAGGACTTCCTCGCCGGCATCAACACCCACTTCGCCCGGCACAAGTTCGCCAACGCCACCCTCGCCGACTTCATCGACTCCCTCGCCGCCAACACCGACCGCGACGTCCACGCCTGGGCCGACGCCTGGCTGCGCACCACCGGAGTCGACACCCTCCGGCCCACCGTGACCCGCGGCGACGAAGGCACCCACACCCTCACCGTCGAACGCACCGGCAGCCGCCCCCACCGCATCGCCGTCGGCGTCTACGACCACGACGTCGCCGACGAGGGCCACCACCTCGTCCTGCGCCGCCGCCTCGACCTCGACGTCCCGCAGACCGAACCCCTGCCCCTCGGCAAGCGCCCCGCACTCCTGCTGCTCAACGACCACGACCTCACCTACGCCAAGATCCGCTTCGACGCCGACTCCTTCGACACCGTCCGCGCCAACCTCCGCGGCCTGCCCGACCCCCTCACCCGCGCGGTCGTCTGGAACGCCCTGCGCGACGCCGTACGCGACAACGGCAGCGTCCATCGGGGGACAACCCCCGAACCCCCGATGCCCCCCACCGCCTACCTGGAGACCGCCCGCACCCACCTCCCGCACGAAACCGACCTCGCCCTCGTCCAGGGCGTCCTCGCCTTCGCCACCACCCAGATCGCCGACCGCTACCTCGCCCCCGAGGACCGGCCCGCCGCCCTGGCCACCCTCACCTCCCTGTGCCGCGACCTCATCCGCCGCACCGAGGACGGCGACCACCCCGGCCTGCGCCTGATCGCCGTACGCCACTTCATCGACGTCGCCGCCCAGCCGGACACCATCAGCGCCTGGTTCTCCGAGGGCACCGTCCCCGGCGGCCCCGAACTCGACCCCGAGCTGCGCTGGCGCATCCTCGGCCGCCTCGCCGTCCTCGGCGCCATCGACGACGCCGTCATCGAGGCCGAACTCATCCAGGACCCCAGCGCCACCGGCCAGGAGGGCGCCGCCCGCTGCCGGGCCGCCCTGCCCGACCCCGAGGCCAAGGCGACCGCCTGGGACGCCATGTTCGGCGGCGACGACCTCTCCAACTACCTGTTCACCGCCACCGCCCAGGGCTTCTGGCAGCCCGAACAGGCCGACCTGCTACGGCACTACGTCCCCCGCTACTTCCAGGACGCCGTCGCCGTCGCCGCCCGCCGCGGCCCCGCCATCGCCGACGCCGCCGGACGCTGGGCCTTCCCCACCCACGCCGTCGACACCGACACCCTCCGCCTCGGCGAGGACTGCCTGCGCGACGCCGACCCCATCCCCGCCCTGCGGCGCAAGCTGGCGGACCAACTGGACGACCTCGCCAGGGCGCTGCGCGTCAGGGGCGAGTAGGCGAGTAGAAACACACACGCGGGGCCCCGGCCGGAGACCACGATCCCGGCCGGGGCCCCACACGTTTCCGCACCACGTTTTCGCAGCACAGCAGTACCCCTTTCGAGTTCTCCTCGGCGAATTCCGGGCGCGCCCGCACCACCACGGCCAAGCTGGAAGTCCCGCCGCCCGCCGTCCGGAGAACACCGATGAGCACCCCGCCGCTCGCCTCAGGCCCCGAAGGCCCCCACGCCCTGCGGCCGTTGCTCGACACCGTCCTCGACGCACTGCACGCCGGCGCCACGGCCCGCGGCGGACCCCTGCCCGCCGGAGGACCGAGCGCCGTCGCCGCCCGGGTCCGCGACGCGGTACCCGACGCACTCCCCGAAAAGGGCGACCCCGACGCCCTGCGCCGCCTCGTCCACGCCCTCGCCGAAGGCGCCGCCGACCCCGCACACCCCTGGTGCGCCGCCCACCTGCACTGCCCGCCCCTCGCCGTCGCCACCGCCGCCGACCTCGCGGTGTCCGCCCTCAACCCCTCCCTCGACTCCTGGGACCAGGCCCCGGCCGCCTCGGAACTGGAGACCCTGGTGACACGGGCACTGGCGAACGAGGTCTACACCGGCAAACCCCCACGATCCACGGCCGACAGCGACGCCCTGGTCACCACAGGCGGCACCGAATCCAACCAACTCGCCCTCCTCCTGGCCCGCGAAACCCAAGGCCCCGGCGTCCGACTCGTCCACGGAGCCAACGCCCACCACTCACTGCCCCGAGCCGCCTGGCTGCTCGGCATGCCCGAACCCGTAGTCGTGCCCGCCCCCGCGGGAACCCTCGACCCCGCCGCCCTCGACACGGCCCTGAACACCCTCCCCGGCCCCCACCTCGTCACCGCCACCGCAGGCACCACCGACGCCGGCCTCATCGACCCGCTCCCCGAGATCGCCCACCTGTGCGCGATCCACGGCGCCCGCCTGCACATCGACGCCGCCTACGGGGGAGGGCTCCTCTTCAGCAACAACCACCGGTCCAAGCTCACCGGCCTGAGCGCCGCCGACACCGTCACCCTCGACCTGCACAAACTCGGCTGGCAACCCGTCGCCGCCGGCCTCCTCGCCGTACGCGACCCCCACGACCTCACAGCCCTCCACCAGCACGCCGACTACCTCAACGCCGACGACGACACCGAAGCCGGACTGCCCGACCTCCTCGGCCGCTCCCCACGCACCACCCGCCGCCCCGACATCCTCAAGATCGCCGTCACCCTCGCCACCCTCGGCCGCACCGGACTCGGCGCCCTCGTCGACCAGGTCTGCGCCCACGCCCACCACCTCGCCGACCTCGTCGACGCACACCCCGCCCTCGAACTCCACGACCGGCCCACCATCAGCACCGTCCTGTTCCGCCCCACCGGCGCCGACGACGACACCGTCGCCCGCATACGCCGCCACCTCCTCCACCAGGGCCACGCCGTCCTCGGCCGCACCCGCCTCCACGGCCGCCTCTGGCTCAAAGCCACCCTCCTCAACCCCCACACCACGCCCGACGACCTGGCCGGGCTGCTCAACCTCGTGGAAGGAACCCCACCCCCATGACGCACCACCCCCCACACCACGAGCCCGACGCACCCCGCGACCTGGTCGGCATCGGCATCGGCCCCTTCAACCTCTCCCTCGCCGCCCTCGCCCACCCCCTCACCGAACTCGACGCCGTCTTCTACGAACAACGCCCCGCCTTCCACTGGCACCCCGGCCTCCTCATCGACGGCGCCACCATCCAGGTCCCCTTCCTCGCCGACCTCGTCACCCTCGCCGACCCCGCCAGCCCCTGGACCTTCCTCAACTACCTCAAGGCCCGCGACCGCCTCTTCCCCTTCTACTTCGCCGAGCGCTTCCACATCCAGCGCGCCGAGTACGACGCCTACTGCCGCTGGGTCTCCGAGAACCTCCCCGGACTGCGCTTCGGCCACCAGATCGACGCCGTCCGCTGGAACCCCGAACGCGACCTCTTCGAAGTCGACTTCACCCAACTCGACACCGACGGCGAAGCCGAAGCCCTCGGCCGCACCTACACCCGCAACATCGTCCTCGGCATCGGCACCGAACCGTACGTCCCCGACCCCCTCAAACCCCTCGTCGAAGCCCCCACCGTCCCCGTCGTCCACGCCGCCGACTACCTCGACCACCGCGACACACTCCTCGCCGCCGACCACGTCACCGTCGTCGGATCAGGCCAGTCCGGCGCCGAGATCTTCCTCGACCTGCTCCGCGACCGCCCCACGGGCCACGAGAAACTCCACTGGCTCGGCCGCACCGAGGCCTTCGCCCCCATGGAGTACTCCAAGCTCGGCCTCGAACACTTCACCCCCGACTACACCCGCTACTTCCACGCCCTCACCGAAAGCGTCCGCGACCGCCTCGTCACCACCCAGTGGCAACTCCACAAAGGCATCGACGCCGACACCCTCGCCGCCATCCACGACGAGCTCTACCGCCGCACCCTCCACGGCGGCTGGCCCGACGCCGTCCTCACCCCCGGCGTCCGCGTCCGCACCGCGGGCCGCATCGGCACCACCAAGATCGAACTCCACCTCGAACACATCCAGCAGAACACCCGCTCCCGCCTCACCACCGACGCCGTGGTCCTCGCCACCGGCTACCAGGAACGCCCCCTCGACCGCATCCTCGCCGGCCTGGACCCCTACCTGCGCCGAGACAGCCGCGAACGCCCCCGCGTCGACGAACACTTCCGCCTCCTCCTCGACCCCTCCGTCACCGCCACCGGCAGCCACGTCTACGTACAGAACGCCGAACGCCACACCCACGGCATCGGCACCCCCGACCTCGGCCTCGCCGCCTGGCGCAGCGCCACCATCCTCAACGCCCTGACGGACAAGGACCCCTACCCACTCCCCACCCGCACCGCCTTCACCACCTTCGGCCTCGAACAGCACACACCACGGATCCCGACGGCCCGTCAGGCCCCGGCCCTCACCCCACTGATCGACGGCCGATAGGCCGACAGGAAACGCCCAGGAAAACGGTGAGGGCAGGACGGATCCCGTCCTGCCCTCACCCAACGCCGCGTGCTCTCTAGAAGACCGGCGTACCGTCCCGCGTCAACTTCCAGCCCACCGACGCGAAGTCCTTCGGGTCCAGCACACCCTTCGCCGTCACCCACTCCGCGATCCGCGTCCGGATCTCCGTCGACTCCGACCACACCTCGGTCGCCGACGCCACATGCGGGAACGCCCCGCCACCGTTCGCCCGATAGTTGTTCACCGCGAACACGAACTTCCGCGCGTCATCCAGCGCGGCACCCTCGTACGTCACGTTCCTGATCCGCGACCCCGCAGGCTGCGCGATGTCGATGTCGTACGACAACCCCGACACATAGTCGTAGTTGTAGTCCGGACGACCACCCGCGTTCGTCAACTTCTCCACATCGACCGCCGCGCCCGCCGCCGTCTGCGCGAAATACTCCGCCGAGTACTCCAGGTACGCCTTGATCTGCGCCCCCGTCATCACCTTCGCAACCAGCGTGTTGTCATACACATACAGACTCGACAGATCCCGGATCGTCACCTCGCCCGCCGGAATCTCCGACGTCCGCGAGAACGGCGACGCCTGAGCGATCACAGGCAACGAGGCATACTCGGTCCCCGCCAGCGCCGCCCTGACGACGTCCTCCTGCACCTTCGTGATCAGGTCGATGATCGGCGCGTCCTTGTACCGCGCCTCGACCGTCGTCAGCTTCTCCGTCGCCGTACCGACCACCTGGTTGACATACGCCACCACGATGTCGTGGTCGTCCTTCAACAGCTTGGTGATCTTCGGATCGTCGGCCACCGTCCTGGAATCGCGCACGGTCGCCTTCACCGACTCCACCGACCAACGCCCCCTGGCGAAGACCAGCTCGAAGTCGAACAGGCTCAGCCGCTGCGCATAAGCGAGCGGCTCCGACAGCACGACCGTCTTCCCCGTCTTCTCGTTCGTCACCAGCAACTCCGCGATCTCCGTGTGCGCATGCCCCACCAGAATCGCGTCGATCCCCGGCACCTGCTGCGCCACCAGCGCGGACGAGTTCTCGACATACGGCAACTGATCACCGTACGACGACGTCCCCGACGAACCCGAATGCGCCGACACGACCACCACGTCCGCACCCATCGACCGCAGCCTCGGCACCCACTTCGCCGCCTGCTCCTCAAGCCCCGGGAACGTCAACTTCCCCTGCACATACGCCTTGTCCCAGATCGCGATCCCCGGATTCGTCAACCCCAGAACCGCCACCCTCACCGGCGGCGCGCCCTTCACATGGAACGTCTTCATGAAGTACGGCGGAAAAGCCGGCCGCAGCGTCTTCGCGTCCAGCGCGTTCGCCCCCAGCAGCGGAAAGTCGCACTGGTCCTCGAACTTGCGCAGCGTCTCGATGCCGTAGTTGAACTCGTGGTTCCCCAGCGCCACCGCGTCGTACCCGATCGCGTTCATCGCCGCCGCCATCGGATGCACCGGACCACCCGGCGCGGTGATCGGGTCGACCTTCGCGTAGTAGTACGTCAGCGGCGTGCCCTGAATCGTGTCGCCCGCGTCGATGAGCATCGTGTTGCGGCGACCCTTCTCCCGGCGGACCTCGTCCACCAGCGTCGACACCCGCGCCAGCCCCCGCGCGTTGCCCTTGGCGTCCGAGAACTCCGCGTCCTTGAAGTAGTCCCAGTTGAAGATGTTGCCGTGCAGATCGGTCGTGCCCATCACGGTGAAGGAATACCGCTTCGCGGGCCGCTGCCCCTTCTTCGCCTCCGCGGCCCGCGCCGCCGGAGCCGCCACAGCACTCGCCATCGCCACCCCCGCCCCGGTCACGGCGGACTTCTTCAGAAACCTGCGGCGGTTCAACGGCATGTCACGTACTCCTCGGGGAATGGTCAACAACGCGCGTAGATTCTGACCCGGACATGCCGCCCCACAACAGACCCGCCAGGTTTCGATCTGATGACCGACACGGGCCGTAACCAGGTAATCGGTGACAGAGTGGGACGTATGACCATCCCACCGGCCACCACCCCCGCCGACGACCACGGCCCCGCCGTCCCCTACGGCACCCCCGACGCCCCCCGCATCGCCGTCCGCGGCGAAGCCCACCTCGAAGTCGACCCCGAGATCGCCCGCATCCGCGTCACCATCGCCTCCCGAGGCAAAGACCGCCGCACCGCCCTCGACGACCTCACCCGCCGCAACACCGCCGCCCTCGACCTCATCAAAACCTACGGCCAAGCCGTCGAACGCCTCGAAACCGGCGCCTTCTCCATCACCCCCCAACTCAAAGAAGGCCGCGGCGAACGCATCCACGCCTACCACGGCCGCGTCCACATCACCGCCGAACTCACCGACTTCACCGCCCTCGGCGAACTCACCACCCGCCTCGCCGACACCGACCTCACCCGCGTCGACGGACCCTGGTGGGCCCTCCGCCCCGACTCACCCGCCCACCGCCGCGCCCGCCAGCAAGCAGTCCGCGAAGCCGTCCAACGCGCCCGCGAATACGCCGAAGCCCTCGACACCACCCTCGCCGCCCTCGTCGAACTCGCCGACATCGGCGCCGAAGCCACCCCACCCACCCACCCCGCCGCACCCAGCGGCCGCATGCGCTCCCAAGCCGCCTACGCCGAAGACACCGCCGCCGCACCCCTCGACCTCGAACCCCAACGCCAACGCGTCCACGCACAGGTCAACGCCCGCTTCACCATGGCCCCACCCCGACTCTGAAGCTCATCAGAGCACCCCGGCGCACACTTCAACCCTTGTCAACAACCCTTCATCCAAAGGTTGTTGAGTAGTCACGCCCCACCAAATCGCTACCCATCGGTAAGGCCTAGGGTCACACCATGCGCCGAGCGAAAATCGTCTGCACCCTGGGCCCCGCCACCCATACATACGACCAGATCAAAGCCCTCGTCGACGCCGGCATGGACGTGGCCCGCTTCAACCTCAGCCACGGCACCCACGCCGAACACGAAGAGCGCTACCACCACGTCCGCAAGGCCTCCGACGAGACCGGCCGCAGCGTCGGCATCCTCGCCGACCTTCAAGGACCGAAGATCCGCCTCGGCCACTTCACCGAAGGCCCGGTACTCCTTGAACGCGGCGACACCTTCACCATCACCGTGGAGGAGGGCGCGGAGGGCGACGGCCGGCAGTGCGGCACGACATACACCGGACTCGCGGGTGATGTGACCCCCGGCGAACGCATCCTCGTCGACGACGGCAAGGTCTGCCTGGAGGTCACCTCGGTCGACGGCCCCCGCGTCCACACCACGGTCGTGGAAGGAGGGATGGTCTCCGACCACAAGGGCCTGAACCTGCCCGGTGTCGCCGTATCGGTCCCCGCTCTCTCCTCCAAGGACGAAGAAGACCTCCGCTGGGCCCTCCGCACCGGCTTCGACGTCATCGCTCTCTCCTTCGTCCGCTCCGGCCACGACATCGACGCCGTCCACCGCATCATGGACGAGACCGGACGCCGACTCCCCGTCATCGCCAAGGTCGAGAAACCACAGGCCGTGGACGCCATCGAGGACATCGTCGCCGCCTTCGACGGCATCATGGTCGCGCGCGGCGACCTCGGCGTCGAAATGCCCCTGGAACAGGTCCCCATCGTCCAGAAGCGCGCCATCAAACTGGCGAAGCGCAACGCCAAGCCGGTCATCGTCGCCACGCAAATGCTCGACTCCATGATCGACAACTCCCGCCCGACCAGGGCGGAAGCGTCCGACGTCGCCAACGCGGTGATCGACGGCACGGACGCGGTGATGCTGTCCGGCGAGACGAGCGTCGGCAAGCACGCGGTGGAGACCGTCCGGACCATGGCCCGCATCGTCGAAGCGGCGGAGGAGGACCTCCTCGCGAAGGGCCTCCCGCCCCTGACGGAAAGCGACAAACCCCGCACGCAGGGGGGTGCGGTCGCCCGTGCGGCGGCTGAAATGGGCGACTTCCTCCAGGCCAAGTTCCTGGTCGCCTTCACCCAGTCCGGCGACACGGTCCGCCGCCTGTCGCGCTACCGGTCCCCCATCCCGTTGTTGGCCTTCACCCCGGAACCGGCGACCCGCTCCCAACTGAACCTGACGTGGGGCGTCGAGACCTTCCTCGGCCCGCACGTCGACTCCACCGACGCGATGGTCGACCAGGTGGACGAGTTGTTGTTGCAGTACGGCCGCTGCCAGAAGGGCGACGTGGTCGTCATCACGGCCGGCTCGCCGCCCGGGGTCTCCGGGTCGACGAACCTGGTCCGGGTGCATCACATCGGGGAGGAGGAGAGGTAGGGGGCGTCAGTGTTTCGGGCCCACGTGGATGTCCATGAGGGCTACGGAGGCCTTGCGGGCGATCGAGACGTTGAACGGGTCGCTGCCGCGAGCTCACCGGCGACGAGGCGGGTGGTCCAGTTGGTGATACGGCACCCGTCGGAGTGGATGAGGCCCCGGATGAACTCCCAGGGGTGCGTGTCGACGATCTCCTGTTGCCAAGGTTCCAGGGCGATCGTCCGCTCGTGCTTCTTGCCGGGGCCGTGCTGGGGGAACAGGCAGGGCCAGTGCTGGCTTTATGCGATGACAGACACGTAGCCCTTTGCCTGCGTGCGGGAGGCGGTTCCTGTCGGGTTTACCGCCCGCATGGCAATCTCGCAGGCGTTCATCAGGCCCGGCCAGACGTTTGCGCAGACGATCCGTAGGTAGTGGCCGGTGCGGCGATGCGCGCTGATGCAACCGTCGCCGAGGTACAGGCCGAGCAGGTAGCAGTAGGCCTCTGTGTCCTCGGGTGGTCGAGGCTGGCGCTGGCAGCGGCTGCACGGATCGGGTTGCACTCGCATGCGCGGGATCGGCTCGATTCGCGTCTGCCAGGACCGAATCGCAGCGCGCGATATCCCCATCTCCTTGCTGACGGAGTTCATGCTGCGCCCTTGGGCGACGAGGGTCAGGCCCCGCTTGCGTGTGCTGACGTCGTACATGCGGCCCACTCTGGAAGCGTGATCGCGACGACACGCAGCAAAAAGCGGATGTTCACGAGAACGGGAACATCCGCTTCTTGGCGTCTACCTTCGAATCGAAGGAAAAGTGCCCCGGGTGGGACTCGAACCCACACTGAATACCTTTTGAGGGTATCGTCTCTACCGATTGGACTACCGGAGCCCTGCGAATCGAAGGTTCTCCCCGACCCGCTGAGCTCCCACCATACCGCAGCTAGGTAGGCTCTTGTCAGCTGTACCCCCGCCCCTGAACGAGGAGCCCCCGTGACCGCCCCCGAGTCGCCCCAGCCCGTAGACGCGCCCGACGACGACAAGTCGCACGTGCCTCCGCTGACGACCCGTGTCGTCATCGCCGAGGACGAGGCACTGATCCGGCTCGACCTCAAAGAGATGCTGGAGGAGGAGGGCTACACCGTAGTAGGTGAGGCGGGTGACGGCGAGCAGGCCGTGGAGCTCGCCCGGGAGCACAAGCCCGACCTCGTGATCCTGGACGTGAAGATGCCGAAGCTGGACGGTATCTCCGCCGCGGAGAAGATCGCCGAGGACCGGATCGCCCCGGTGCTGATGCTCACCGCGTTCTCGCAGCGCGACTTGGTCGAGCGGGCGAGGGACGCCGGTGCGATGGCGTATCTCGTGAAGCCGTTCAGTAAGAGTGACGTCGTGCCGGCGATCGAGATGGCCGTGTCCCGGTTCACGGAGCTGAAGGAGCTGGAGAACGAGGTCGCGGACCTCACCCAGCGCCTGGAGACCCGCAAGCTGGTGGATCGCGCGAAGTCGATTCTTCAGACGGAGTACGGCCTGAGTGAGCCCGCCGCGTTCCGGTGGATCCAGAAGACGTCGATGGACCGTCGGATGTCGATGCAGCAGGTGGCGGAGGCCGTCATCCAGGACGCGGACGAGAAGAAGAACAAGGGCTGACCGTCCGGCGCCCGAGCATGAGCGAGGCCCGCGTCCCCGAGAGGGGGCCGCGGGCCTCGTCGTATCTCCGGGTGGGTCAGTCCTCGCCGAGGTACGCCTTGCGGACGGACTCGTCGTGGAGGAGGTCCTGTCCGGTGCCGGAGAGGACGATGTTGCCGACTTCCATGACGTGGCCCTGGTCGGCGAGGGAGAGCGCGGCTTGGGCGTTCTGCTCGACCAGCAGGATCGTCGTGCCCTGGGACTTCAGCTCGACGATGGTGGCCATGATCTTCTGCATCATGATGGGGGAGAGGCCCATGGAGGGCTCGTCCAGCATCAGCAGCTTTGGCTGGGACATCAGGGCGCGGCCCATGGCGAGCATCTGCTGTTCGCCGCCGGAGAGGGTGCCGGCGGCCTGGCTGCGGCGTTCGCCGAGGATGGGGAAGAGGTCGTAGGCGCGTTGGATGTCCCGCTCGATGCCCTCCTTGTCCTTCCTGAGGAACGCTCCGAGCTGGAGGTTTTCGAAGATGGTCAGGCGGGGGAAGATGTGCCGGCCTTCGGGGGAGTGGGCCAGCCCGAAGGAGACGATCTTGTGGGCGGGGATGCCGCCCAGGGGCTTGCCGTCGAAGAGGATCTTCCCGCTGGTGGGCTTGAGCAGCCCGGACAGGGTGCGCAGGGTGGTGGTCTTGCCGGCGCCGTTGGTGCCGATGAGGGTGACGACCTGGCCTGCTTCGACCTGGAAGGAGATGCCCTTGACGGCTTCGATCTTGCCGTAGGAGACCCTCAGGTCCTCGACCTCGAGGAGTGCGGTCACCGGTCTTCTCCCTTGCTGATGGTGCTCTGTGCCTCGGCGGCCTCGACTTCCGCGGCTTCGGCGGCGCCGGGTTCGCCCTCGAAGGGTTCGCCGAGGTAGGCGGCGATGACGCGTTCGTCGGCCTGGACCACCTCGGAGGTGCCTTCGACGAGTTTCTCGCCCTGGACCAGGACGGCGACGCGGTCGCTGAGGTTGAACACGAACCGCATGTCGTGCTCGATGAGCAGGACGGCGATGCCCTTGTCGCGGATGGCGAAGACGAGTTCCTCGGTGGCGCGGGTCTCCTGCGGGTTCATGCCGGCGGTCGGCTCGTCGAGGAGGAGCAGGCCGGGTTCGGAGGCCAGTGCGCGGGCGATCTCCAGCTTGCGCTGTTCGCCGTAGGGCAGGTTGCGGGCCAGGTGGTCGCGCTTGTGGGCCAGGCCGATGAACTCAAGGAGTTCCATCGAGCGTTCCTCGCTGGCTTTTTCCGCCTTCTTGAAGCCGGGGCCGCGCAGCAGCGCCGACCACAGGCCTTCCTTGGTGCGGGTGTGCCGGCCGACCAGGACGTTTTCCAGGACGGTCATGTTGGCGAAGAGGCGGATGTTCTGGAAGGTGCGGGCGATGCCGGCCTGGGTGACCAGGTGGGGCTTGGGCGGCAGGACGGTGCCCTTGTAGGAGACGGTGCCCTCGGTGGGGACGTACAGGCCGGTGAGGCAGTTGAAGAAGGTGGTCTTGCCGGCGCCGTTGGGTCCGATCAGGCCGACGATCTCGCCGGCGTTGACGGTGAAGTCGACCGAGCGCACCGCGGTGAGGCCGCCGAAGCGCATGGTGACGTTACGGGCTTCGAGCACCGGTGTGGTGGTCTGCGTGGTCTGTGTCGTCATGGTGGTCACGCCCCCGCCTTCGTGACGGTGGCCGAATCGTCGGTCAGTGTCGTGGTCTGTGGTACGTCGAGCTGGCCGGTTTCGTGGAATTCCAGCTGGCGGCGGCGGTTGGCGATGATGCCTTCGGGGCGGAAGCGCATCAGCAGGATCAGCGCGATGCCGAACGCGAGCAGGGACTTGTCCTGGAGGAAGACCAGCTTCTCCGGCAGCAGGTAGAGCAGGGCGGCGCCGAGGATGGGTCCGGCGACCGTGCCCATGCCGCCGAGGACCACCGCGGCCAGCAGGAACGCCGAGTTGGGCGGGGTGGAGCCGGCGAACTGGTACGGGGTGGGGACCACGCTGTAGGTGACGTGGGCGGAGACGGTGCCGGCCAGGCCGGCCAGGGCGGCGCCGAGGGCGAAGGCGATGAGTTTGACGCGGAAGCCGTTGATGCCCATGGCGGTGGCGGCGGTCTCGTCCTCGCGGATGGCGATCCAGGAGCGGCCGATGCGGGAGTCGGCGGCGCGGGTGTAGACGAGGACCACGATCGCCATGATCAGGACCATGAGGAGGTAGTAGTTGGCGAACCGGCCGAGGGTGAAGCCGGCGATGTCGTGGGACTCGCCGAGGTTGAACCCGAAGAGTTTCAGATCGGGGATGGAGGGGATGCCGTTGGGCCCGTTGGTGATGTCGGGTCCGGAGTCGCCGTCCATGTTGTTGACCGCGATGCGGAAGATCTCGCCGAAGCCGAGGGTGACGATGGCGAGGTAGTCGCCGCGCAGGCGGAGGGTGGGGGCGCCGATGAGGATGCCGAAGACCAGGGAGGCGGCGGCGCCGGTCAGGGCGGCGGCCCAGAAGGGGAAGTGGACGCCGGAGAAGGTGGAGAACTCCGAGCCGGAGACCAGGGCGGCGGTGTAGGCGCCGACGCCGAGGAAGGCGACGTAGCCGAGGTCGAGGAGTCCGGCGAGGCCGACGACGATGTTCAGGCCGAGGGCGACGGTGCCGAAGATGAGGATGTTGACGCCGATGTTGGCGTAGTGGTCGTCGGTCTGGGTGAAGGGGAACGCGATCGCGGCGGCGAAGCCCATCGCCAGGGTGAAGCTGCGGTGGCGGGCGACCAGCCGGGAGAAGCGGTCCAGCAGGCCCGCGGTGTGCAGGGCCCATACCGAGAACACGACCACGATCAGGTAGCCGATGAACAGCTCGCCGTACTCGGTGTCGATGCCGTAGGTGAAGACGCCGAGGCCGATGATCGTGACGACGGTGATGACCGCCCGCTCGATCCAGGGTGCGAGGTCCTGGGGGGCGGGGATCTGTTCGGCCTTGGTGATGTACGCCTTGAGGTGTTCCTTGGTGTCGCCGGTGGCCTTCTCCGGGAGGGAGAGGGCGCCGATGACGGGGAGCAGGGAGGCGATGGCGGCGATGAAGCCGCCGGGTTCGAGGTTGGCGAGGCCGCCGAGGTCGACGCTGATGGCGAGGACGGTGTACCAGGTGACGCCGAAGCCGCCGAGGGCGGTGAGGAACAGCGGCGCGTTGTTGCGGGCGGGGATGAGCCAGCCGAGGCCGCGGATGCCGTAGGAGGCGAGGGCGAAGAGGGTGGTGAGGATGCCTGCGGTGAAGGTGAGCCACTGGAGGCCGCCGGGGTAGCCGGTGACGGTGAGGTCGCCGGGGAAGGCGGAGGTCCAGGTCCAGGCGAGGAAGGTGGAGGCGGCGGTGGCGATGCCTCCGGCGAGGAGGAGCGCGCGGGCTGCCGCGAGGGGCAGGGGGAGGAGGCCGCGGGTTTCGGCGGTGGGGGCGTCCCCGGCCGAGGGGCTGGTGTTCTTGGTCTCGGTCATGTGATCACGCCCTGTCCGCTACGCGTTCGCCGAGCAGGCCCTGTGGCCTGAGGAGCAGCACGAGGATGAGCAGGACGAAGGCCCATACGTCGGACCAGCCCTGGCCGCCGAGCTGCTGCATGCCGGGGATGCCGTCGATGTAGGCGGAGGCGAGGGTTTCGGCGACGCCCAGGACGAGGCCGCCGAGCATGGCGCCGTAGATGTTGCCGATGCCGCCCAGTACCGCGGCGGTGAAGGCCTTGAGGCCCATCAGGAAGCCCATGCGGTAGTCGACGTTGCCGTATTTGAGGCCGTAGGCGACGGCGGCGACGGCGGCGAAGAAGCCGCCGATGGCGAAGGCGATGACGATGATGCGGTTGGTGTCGATGCCCATGAGCTGGGCGGTGTCCGGGTCCTGGGCGGTGGCCTGCATGGCGCGGCCGGTGCGGGACTTGCGGACGAAGAACGCCAGGGTGGCCATGCAGACGACGGCGGCGACGACGAGGAAGATGTCGGCGTCCTTGATGGTGACGGAGCCGATGTCGCGGGTGGTGTCCAGGCCGGGGAAGGCGCGGGCGCGGTCGGCGCCGGGGTAGAAGTTGCGGACGACTTCCTGGAGGGCCAGGGAGAGGCCGATCGCGGTGATGAGGGGGGCTAGCCGGGGTGCTCCGCGCAGTGGGCGGTAGGCGAACCGTTCCGCTCCGACGGCGATGAGGATGGCGACGAGGGCGCCGCCGATCAGCATCAGGGGGACGGCGATGACCATCGTGGTGCCGTCGGGCAGGATGTAGAAGTAGACCGTGAGGGCGCCGAAGGCCCCGGTCATGAAGATCTCGCCGTGCGCGAAGTTGATGAGCTGGACGATGCCGTACACCATCGTGTAGCCGATGGCGATCAGCCCGTACATCGAGCCTAGGAGCAGCCCGTTGGCCAGCTGCTGCGGCAGGGTGTTCACCGCGTGGCCTCCATGTCACTGGTGGTGGTCGTGTGCACTGGTGGCGTGCAGGGTCTGGGGTGCACTGGTGTGCGGAAGTCCGGGTGTGGAAACGGGCCGCGCGGTCGGGATCCTCCTTCCGCGCGGCCCGTGAGCGGTGTGCTGCGGGTCTGGGTCAGCCGAGGTCGGCGGTGCCGGTGTCGACAGCCTTCCACTTGCCCTTCTCGACCTGGTAGACCGTGAGCTGCTTGTTGGTGGTGTCGCCGTACTGGTCGAAGGAGACCTTGCCGGTCAGGCCCTCGAAGTCGGACTTCTGGACGCCGTCGACGACGGAGGAGCGCAGCGCGTTGATGTCGCTGGGGACGTCGCCGTTGTTGGCGTCCACGGCGGCCTTCACGGCCTTGATGATGGCGGTGGTGGCGTCGTAGGCGTAGGCACCGTAGGCGCCGTAGTCACCCTTGTAGCCCTTGGACTTGTAGGTGGCGATGAAGTCCTTGGCGGCCGGCAGGGTGTCGGCGGGGACACCGATGGCGGTGACGAGGTCGCCCTCGGCGGAGGCGCCGGCGGCCGAGATGTAGGTGGACGCGTACATGCCGTCGCCACCGAAGAGCGGGATCTTGACGTTGGCGTCCTTCATCTGCTTGGTGAGCAGGGAGGACTCGTCGTACTGGCCGCCGTAGTAGAGGAGGTCGGCGCCGGAGCTCTTGATCTTGGTGACGAGGGAGCCGAAGTCCTTGGTGCCGGTGTTGACGTGGTCGGTCTGGACGACCTGGCCGCCGAGCTTCTTGAACTGGTCGCTGAAGATCTTCGCCAGGCCGGCGCCGTAGGTCTGCTTGTCGTCGACTACGAAGACCTTCTTCTTCTTGAGGTCGTTGAAGGCGTAGCCGGCGGCGAAGCTGCCCTGGAGCTCGTCGGTGGTGGCGGTGCGGAAGTACGTCTTGTACGGCCGCTTCTTGTCCGTCTGCCAGTTCTTGCCCTGGGTCAGCTCGGGGTTGGTGTTGGCCGGGGAGATCTGGACCATGTTGGCCGAGGCGAAGACCTGCTGCATGGTCTGGGCGACGCCGGAGTTCAGCGGGCCGACGGCGCCGATGGCCGTCTTGTCGCCGGTGATGGCGGTGGCGTTGGACTGGCCGGTGGCGGGCTGGGCCTTGTCGTCCAGGGCCTTGATCTTGAACGTGACGCCGGGGACGAGCTTGTTCTTGTTGGCGTCATCGATGGCGATCTGGGCGCCGTACCGGATGCCGAGGCCGGTGGTGGAGTTCTCGCCCGTGAACGGGGCGGTGACGCCGATGGTCAGCGTGGTGCCGCCGCCGCTGTCGCCACTGTCGCCGCCGCCGTTGTCGTCTCGGGAGCCGCAGGCGGTGAGCGTCAGAGCGCCGGTCGCGAGAACGGAGCTAAGTATCACCAAGGAACGTCGCACAATCAGTCCTTTCCGCAGGCACTGTCACCCCTTGTGGGGGACGGCGGGTGCCGCGCTGGTACCGAACTCCCGATGGAGCGGTGACTGGCCGTGACTCTAAGCCCGGTTTGTAGTGCTGGGCATCGCTGTGCGCTGGCTTGTGACTTTCTTGTTATGACGTGATGGAGGGCAAGCTTCGGTAAAGGGGGCTCTCAGCCGTTTTAGAGGGGGTGCTCTCAGTCCGCATGCTGAGAACCCGCACTTCCGGTTGGCCGTGGGCCCGGCGTCGCGGTCGGGGGCTCGCAGGCGTTCTTCAAGAGCGTGGAAAGGTCCCTGGAGTAGGCGCGGCCGAAGATGAAACTGTGTCGCTGTATTGCGCGTGTGTTACGCAGCGTTACGTCGAGAAAGGACAGGCCCGCATTGAGGGGCAGGCCGGAACAGTTGGATACGGATATCTCGACGGTGATTCGGCGGGGCGTTCCGGCGTGGACGGTGAAGGCGGGTTCGGGGACGACCCGGGCCCGGAGGCCGGGGAAGGCGGCGCCGGTGACCGTCAGGGTCACGGGTGGCCCGTGGTCGACGGACACGGCGAAACGATAGCGGCCGCTGGTTCTCGCGGAGTTGAGGGGTGCGGCGAGTCCGGAGTAGTGCCAGGTGGTGACGTTGGCGGGCCAGGGGACGGGCCGGGGTGGGAAGGTGGGGGCGGGGTCGCCGCCGGGGGTGAGGACCAGGGCGCCGATCGCTGTCGCGGTGGCGGCCGTGGCCGTGAGGAGGCCTTGTCTGGCTCGTCGCGGCAGTCCGTTCCACCGCCCGGCGAGCCGGTCCGTGAGGCGTGGCGCGTCGGCGCCGATCACGTCGTAACTCTCGCCGGTCTCCGCCGAGTTGACGGGCTCGACGGGACCGATGCCGGTCATGGGAGCGGCCTCATGGAATGACGGTACCGGCTGTCGGGCGCTCTGGCTGCGGGTGGTCGTGCGGCTTCGGGGTGGTGCTCGTGGCGGGGCGGGCGGCACCCGGTCGGTGCCGGGTCGCGCGCCTCGCCCTTCGGTCGGTGGTGGGCGGTCGTCCTGTCAGCCGGTGGCGCCCACGCGCTCCCCGTCCCCGGGGTTCACGTCCCGCAGGAGACAGGTCAGCCGGGCGGTGCACACGCGTCGCCCGTCCTCGTCGCTGATCACGATCTCGTACGTCGCCGTGGACCGTCCGCGGTGCACCGGCGTCGCCACTCCGGTCACCAGGCCCGACCGGGCGCCGCGGTGGTGTGTGCAGTTCAGGTCCACGCCGACGGCGATCTTCGAGCTGCCTCCGTGGAGCATCGATCCCACGGATCCGAGCGTCTCCGCGAGCACCGCCGACGCGCCGCCGTGCAGGAGCCCGTACGGCTGGGTGTTCCCCTCGACCGGCATCGTCCCGACCACGCGTTCCGCGGACGCCTCGACGATCTGCACCCCCATGCGCGTCCCGAGGTGGCCCGCCGAGAACAGTGCCTGGAGGTCCACGCCGAGTGCGGCGTACTCGTCGATGACCTCTTGCGGGAACGTCACGTGCTGCTGCTCGCCCATGGGGCCCGACTCCGTTCGTCGTGATCGGTGCGGCCGTCCGGCGCCGCTCACCGGCTGAGCAAACGCTCAGTCGGTAGCCGATTGTTCCAGACGTACGACGACGGACTTGCTGGCCGGGGTGTTGCTGACGTCGGCGGTGGCGTCCAGCGGCACGAGCACGTTGGTCTCGGGGTAGTAGGCGGCCGCGCAGCCCCGCGCCGTCGGGTAGAACACCACCCGGAAGCCCGGAGCCCGCCGCTCGACCCCGTCCTTCCATTCGCTCACGAGGTCGACGTACGAGCCGTCCGCGATCTTCAGGCGGCCGGCGTCCTCGGGGTTCACCAGCACCACCCGCCGTCCGTTCCTGATGCCGCGGTAGCGGTCGTCCAGGCCGTAGATGGTGGTGTTGTACTGGTCGTGCGAGCGCAGCGTCTGGAGCAGCAGCCGTCCCTCGGGCAGCCGGGGGTACTCGACGGGCGCGGCGGTGAAGTTGGCCTTGCCGGTGGCGGTGGGGAAGCGGCGCTCGTCGCGCGGGGCGTGCGGGAGGGTGAAGCCGCCGGGGTGGGCGACGCGCGCGTTGAAGTCCTCGAAGCCGGGGATCACGCGCGCGATGCGGTCGCGGATCGTGGCGTAGTCCTTCTCGAACTCCTCCCACGGAACCTTGCTGTCCTCGCCGAGCACGCGGCGCGCGAGGCGGCAGACGATCGCCGGTTCGGACAGCAGGTGCGGGCTCGCGGGCTCCAGGCGGCCCCGGGAGGCGTGCACCATGCCCATGGAGTCCTCGACGGTCACGAACTGCTCGCCGCTGCCCTGGAGATCGCGCTCGGTGCGGCCGAGGGTGGGCAGGATCAGGGCACGCGCGCCCGTGACGGCGTGCGAGCGGTTGAGCTTCGTCGAGACGTGCACGGTCAGCCGGGCCCGGCGCATGGCCGCCTCGGTGACCTCGGTGTCGGGCGAGGCGGAGACGAAGTTGCCGCCCATGGCGAAGAAGACCTTCGCGTGGCCGTCGCGCAGGGCGCGGATGGCCTGGACGACGTCGTAGCCGTGCCCGCGGGGCGGGGCGAACCCGAACTCCCTCTCCAGGGCGTCCAGGAAGGCGGGCGCCGGGCGTTCGAAGATGCCCATCGTGCGGTCGCCCTGCACGTTCGAGTGGCCGCGCACCGGGCACACGCCCGCGCCCGGGCGGCCGATGTTGCCGCGCAGGAGGAGGAAGTTGACCACCTCGCGGATGGTCGGCACGGAGTGCTTGTGCTGGGTGAGGCCCATCGCCCAGCACACGATGGTGCGCTCGGAGGCGAGAACCATGGCGAGGGCCTGCTCGATCTCCGCGCGCGTGAGGCCGGTCGCGGTGAGTGTCTCGTCCCAGTCGGCGGCGCGGGCGGCGGCCGCGAACTCCTCGTAGCCGTGGGTGTGTTCGTCGACGAAGGCCCGGTCGACGGCGCCCTCGGTCCCGAGGATCAGCTTGTTGAGGAGCCGGAAGAGGGCCTGGTCGCCGCCGATGCGGATCTGCAGGAACAGGTCGTTGAGCGCGGCGCCGGTGGTGAGACCCTTGGCGGTCTGCGGGTTCTTGAAGCGCTCCAGGCCTGCCTCGGGCAGCGGATTGACGCTGATGATCTTCGCGCCGCCCGCCTTCGCCTTCTCCAGGGCGGAGAGCATGCGCGGGTGGTTCGTGCCCGGGTTCTGCCCGGCCACGATGATCAGGTCGGCCTTGTAGAGGTCCTCAAGGAGGACGCTGCCCTTGCCGATGCCGATCGTCTCCGACAGGGCCGAGCCGGAGGACTCGTGGCACATGTTGGAGCAGTCGGGCAGGTTGTTGGTGCCCAGCTCGCGCGCGAACAGCTGGTAGAGGAACGCGGCCTCGTTGCTGGTACGGCCGGAGGTGTAGAAGAGGGCCTCGTCGGGGGAGCCGAGGGCGGCGATCTCCTCGGCGACGATGTCGAAGGCCCGCTCCCAGGTCACCGGCTCGTAGCGGTCTCCTCCCTCGGGGAGGTACACGGGGTGCGTGAGCCGACCCTGCTGTCCCAGCCAGTAGCCGCTCCTGGTCGCGAGGTCGGCGACGGAGTGCGCGGCGAAGAACTCCGGGGTCACCCGGCGCAGGGTGGCCTCCTCGGCGACCGCCTTCGCGCCGTTCTCGCAGAACTCCGCGGCGTGCCGGTGGTCCGGCTCCGGCCAGGCGCAGCCGGGGCAGTCGAAGCCGTCCTTCTGGTTGACGCGCAGGAGGGTCAGCGCGGTGCGCTTGACGCCCATCTGCTGCTGCGCCATGCGCAGGGTGTGGCCGATGGCCGGCAGTCCCGCCGCCGCGTGCTTGGGCTCCGCGACCTGCGGCGCGTCCTGAACCGGATCGCTCTTGGGCGGCTTGCTCGCCATCGCGGACTCTCCTTCACGCACACGTATGAAGTACCTCTCCGATCCTCGCACGCGGTGCTGACAGTGGTCAGCGGTGGGAGGGGATGGGGGCGGGGTGGGTGCGTGGGGTGCTGGGGCGCGGTGGTGGGGTTCGGTGGGGGGTGGGCGGGGCCCGGTTGGGGTGGACTGTCAGTGGGGCGTGGCAGGATCGGGGGCGTGGCAGAGACAGCATCGAAGAAGACCGAGAACACCGCCGACGGCGCGCGCCCCCGCCTGATGCTCATGGACGGGCACTCGCTGGCCTACCGCGCGTTCTTCGCGCTGCCCGCGGAGAACTTCACGACCGCGACGGGCCAGCCGACGAACGCGATCTACGGCTTCGCGTCGATGCTGGCCAACACCCTGCGCGACGAGGCGCCCACGCACTTCGCGGTGGCCTTCGACGTGTCCCGCAAGACCTGGCGCTCCGAGGAGTTCACGGAGTACAAGGCCAACCGCTCCAAGACCCCGGACGAGTTCAAGGGCCAGGTCGAGCTGATCGGCGAGCTCCTCGACGCGATGCATGTCGCCCGGTTCGCCGTCGACGGCTTCGAGGCCGACGACATCATCGCCACGCTCGCCACCCAGGCCGAGGCCGAGGGCTTCGACGTGCTGATCGTCACCGGCGACCGCGACTCCTTCCAGCTGGTCAGCGAGCGCACGACCGTGCTGTATCCGACGAAGGGCGTCTCCGAGCTGACCCGGTTCACCCCGGAGAAGGTCTTCGAGAAGTACGGGTTGACGCCGGCCCAGTACCCCGACTTCGCCGCCCTGCGCGGTGACCCGTCCGACAACCTGCCGGGCATCCCGGGGGTCGGCGAGAAGACCGCCGCGAAGTGGATCAACCAGTTCGGGTCGTTCGCGGAGCTGGTCGAGCGCGTCGAGGAGGTCAAGGGCAAGGCCGGGCAGAACCTCCGCGACCACCTGGAGGCGGTCAAGCTCAACCGCCGGCTGACCGAGATGGTCCGCACCGTCGAGCTGCCGAGGACCGTCGCCGACCTGGAGCGCCCTCCCTACAACCGCAAGACCGTCGCGATGGTCCTCGACACCCTGGAGATCCGCAACCCCTCGCTGCGCGAGCGGCTGCTCGCCGTCGACCCCGGCGCCGAGGAGGCCGACACCACCCCCGTGGTCGAGGGCGGCGTGGCCGTGGACGGCGCCGTGCTCGGCACCGGCGAGGTCGCCCCCTGGCTCGCCGAGCACGCCACCCAGGTCCTCGGCGTCGCCACCGTCGACACCTGGGCGCTGGGCACCGGCTCGGTCACCGAGGTCGCGCTCGCCGCGGCCGGGGGAGCGGCCGCCTGGTTCGACCCGTCCCAGCTCGACGAGGCCGACGAGACGGCGTTCGCTTCCTGGCTCGCCGACGCCGAGCGGCCCAAGATCTTCCACAACGCCAAGGGCGCGATGCGGGTCTTCGCCGAGCACGGCTGGAGCGTCGCCGGGGTCGGCATGGACACCGCCCTCGCCGCCTACCTCGTCAAGCCCGGCCGCCGCTCCTTCGACCTGGACGCGCTGTCCCTGGAGTACCTCGGCCGCGAGCTCGCCCCCGCCGCCGCGGCCGACGGGCAGCTCGCCTTCGGCACGGACGAGGGCGCGGAGGCCGAGGCGCTGATGATCCAGGCCCGCGCGGTGCTCGATCTGGGCGAGGCCTTCGCCGGGCGCCTTGAGGAGGTCGGCGCCGCGGATCTGCTGCGGGACATGGAACTGCCCACGTCCGCGCTGCTCGCCCGGATGGAGCGGCACGGCATCGCGGCCGACCGGGCCCACCTGGAGGCCATGGAGCAGATGTTCGCCGGTGCGGTGCAGCAGGCGGTGAAGGAGGCGCACGCCGCCGCCGGGCACGAGTTCAATCTCGGCTCGCCCAAGCAGCTTCAGGAGGTCCTCTTCGGCGAGCTGGCCCTGCCGAAGACCAAGCGCACCAAGACCGGGTACACCACGGACGCCGACGCGCTCGCCTGGCTCGCCACCCAGACGGACAACGAGCTGCCGGTGATCATGCTTCGGCATCGGGAGCAGGCGAAGCTTCGGGTGACCGTCGAGGGACTGATCAAGACGATCGCCTCGGACGGTCGGATCCATACGACGTTCAACCAGACCGTTGCCGCTACCGGGCGGTTGTCCTCCACGGATCCGAACCTCCAGAACATTCCCGTCCGTACCGATGAAGGGCGGGCGATCCGGCGGGGGTTCGTGGTCGGTGAGGGGTTCGAGTCCCTGATGACCGCGGACTACAGCCAGATCGAACTGCGGGTGATGGCCCATCTGTCCGAGGACGCGGGGCTCATCGAGGCGTTCACCTCCGGTGAGGACCTGCACACCACGGCTGCGTCGCAGGTGTTCGCGGTCGAGCCCGCCGGGGTCGATGCGGAGATGCGCCGCAAGATCAAGGCGATGTCGTACGGGTTGGCGTACGGGTTGTCGGCGTTTGGGCTCTCGCAGCAGTTGAACATCGATGCGGGGGAGGCGCGGGCGCTTATGGACGCGTACTTCGAGCGGTTCGGTGGCGTGCGGGACTATCTGCGGCGGGCGGTCGACGAGGCGCGGGCCACGGGGTACACGGCGACGTTGTTCGGGCGGCGGCGCTACCTTCCCGACCTCAACAGCGACAACCGTCAGCGGCGTGAGGCGGCGGAGCGGATGGCTCTCAACGCGCCGATCCAGGGCACCGCCGCGGACATCGTCAAGATCGCCATGCTCCATGTGGACCGCGCCCTGCGTGACGCCGGCCTGAAGTCCCGCATGCTCCTCCAGGTCCACGACGAAATCGTCCTCGAAATCGCCCCCGGCGAGCGGGCGACCGCGGAGGAACTGGTCCGCCGCGAAATGCAGAACGCCGTTGCGCTGAGGGTGCCGTTGGGCGTCTCGGTGGGCGACGGTGCGGACTGGGAGTCGGCCGCGCATTAGTGGGGGTGCGCGATGCCTGCGGCGCGCTGTGCGGCCCCGGTGGGGGCGTGCGTAGCGCCTACGGTTGTGGGGTGGGTCGGGGCCGGGTCGGGGGGTGTCCGTCCTCGGTCCGGCGGAACTGTTCCGGCAAGGGGTACTGCGTGTCGGACGCCGGCCGCTGCGGGCGGACACCCCCCGCCCCGTCCCCTCGCCGCCGTGGGCGGCTACGACGCCAACGGCCGATGGTGCTTGATGTCCCAGGGCGACTACAGCTTCCCTAGGGGCGCGGGGAACTGCGCGACCAGCCCCCACGGACCCGCAGACGACACGCGACCCCCGCCAGGCAGGCCCGTCACTCGTGTGGTCCTTGCGGAGACGCATACGGGCGGTGCCGCAGTTAAGGATGCGGGCATGGGTATACGCATGCTCCACCGCCGGAGGGCGCGAGGGCGCGCGGCGACGTCCGCGCCGGTTCAGGCTTTCTCGGTCAGCGCGAGCAGCGCTCGCATACCGGCGGACCTGGGGACGACCCTGCGCAGGACGGTCACCGGTGTCGGGGGGAGACGGATCCGCGGGGACACCTGGCGCCGGGCCGGGGCGGTGCTCCGGCGGCGGAGGGGCGAGAAGCGCGCCCTGGGCGTCGTAGGAGAGCGCGCGGGGTCGGTGTGGCGGGTGTGGGCGGATCTGGGGCTGGGTTATCTGGCCCTCGCGCTCACTTTGTTGCCGAGGTCGCGGCCGTTGCCCGGTGTGAGGGTGTTCAGGACTGTGGTCGACGGGCGGTCGGGCGGCTCGGCGGAGCCCCGGGGGCCGGATCGGTCGTTGTCGGGTCCTCCGGGGCCCCGGAGGGACGCCAGGTTCTGATTCCCGCGGCGTACAGGACCACGCCGAGGACGAGACCCGCGCCGGCGCCGAAGCAGAGGGTGGGGATGAGTTCCCAGGGCTTCGCGGTGGAGCCCCAGTAGTCCCACCAGCGGGTGGCCCGCTGGACCGCGGCCACCAGCGCGCAGCCGCCGATGAGGGCACCGGCCAGCCATCGGTCCCGGGCGGAGAGGATGGGTACTCCGGCGGGTTCGGCCGACGCCCTGGTCCGCCGCAGCGCTTGGGCGACGAAGGCCGCGATGACGATCGCGGCGACCGCGGATCCGCCGTACTGGAGGTACCAGTACAGAGGGGAGCCGGCGATTTCCTCGCCGAGGACGGGGAACATGCGCATTCCCCAGCGGTCGAGGTGGGTGAAGGCGTCCCAGACGACGTGGGTGAGGGCGCCGAGCGCGGCGGAGACGTACCACCACAGCACGGTGGCCGGGCGGAGGCGGGCACGGGGTGTTCCGGAGCGGAGCAGCGTGGCCGGCCGGCCCTGCCGGGCCCGGGGGAGCAGTGCCAGCAGGGGTTCGCGGACCAGCAGCCACAGCCCGACCAGTGCCCAGGCGACGAGGACGTCGATGGTGAGGACGCCGGGGAAGGAGTGGGTCACCTCGCCGAACTCCATGGCGCCGGGCAGGACACTCGCCGCGTAGTAGGTCATGTCGGGAGCGAAGGAACCCGCCACGAGCACGGCCGGTACGAGGTTGCCGCGGCCGGTTCCGTCGGTGCGTACGGCGGGCAGGACGGCTGCCGCGTGGCTCAGGGTGAACGGCAACGGGGCTCCTGGGGACGGGTGATCGAGCCCGTCCAGTATGAGCGATACGAACGCGCCACGATCGAACACGGCCAACCGGTAAAAATCGGTCACGAACGGGTGCCCGCGCAAAGGAAGTTGTCGTAGGGTCGCCTGGGTCGCCGTGCGGGGAGCTCGGTCGAACGCGCGAACAAGGAATGAATGCGGGGCGCGGGGGCAACCCCCAGGGCGGGCCGACCGTCACAACTGGACGAGGGTCACCGACACAGACGGGCGCTCGGGCGTCCACGGGAGGGGTTCGATCTATGGCGGCGCAATTCGGCAGGAGGCTGCGCAAGGGGGCGGCTACCACCGCCGTGGCAGCGGCCGCGGTCGCGGCCCTGTCCGCCTCTCAGGCTCCGGGGGTGACGGCCGAGGGCCAGGACAGACCGACCGCCACCGGTGCCGAGACCGCGCCCGACGCGGCCGCCGGCGACAGCCCGACCGCGAACGGCCCCTACTACACGGACCTGCCGCCGCTCAACAGCCCCAGCCCGTCGCCGACCCTCGACACACCCGTCACGCCGGGCACGTCCGAGGCGGGCATCCCCGCGACCGTCCTCGACGCCTACAAGAAGGCGGCCGACGAGCTGCGGTCCTCCAAGCCCGGCTGCAACCTGCCCTGGGAACTCCTCGCCGCCATCGGCAAGGTGGAGTCCGGCCAGGCGAGCGGCGGCCGGGTGAACGCCGAGGGCACCACGCTCACCCCGATCCTCGGCCCGCAGCTCGACGGCAACGGCTTCGCGCTCATCAAGGACACCGACGACGGCGCGTACGACGGCAACAGCACCTACGACCAGGCCGTCGGCCCCATGCAGTTCATCCCCTCCACCTGGGCGTGGGCGGGCCGGGACGGTAACGGCGACGGCACGAAGGACCCCAACAACATCTACGACGCCGCGTTCGCGGCCGGCCACTACCTGTGCCGCTACGGCTGGGACCTGTCCACCGACGGCGACCTCGAACGCGCCATCCTCAGCTACAACAACTCGCGGGACTACCTCAACACGGTCCTGTCGTGGCTGGAGTACTACCGCAAGGGCACCCACGAGATCCCGGACGGCACCGGCTCGCTGCCGGGCAACCGCAGCGACAACGGCGGCTCGGGCTCGGTGAGTCCCACGCCCACACCCCCGGCCTCGCCGCCCGGGAGCAAGCCGCAGAAGCCCGGCGGCGGTGCCTCGACCCCGCCGTCGACGCGCCCGCCCGGCAGCACTCCGCCGAGTACCCCGCCGCCGAGCAGCACTCCGCCCGGCACCCCCCAGACCCCGACCGACACGGTGGACCACCTGGAGGACGCGGGCACGGGCGCGCTCACCGCGCAGGCGGGCGACGCGTTCACCAAGAAGATCAGCACCCGTGCCGAGACCAAGAGCGGCGAGGCCGTCGCCAAGGTCCGGGTCCGCTTCACGATCATCGGTGACACCGACACCACCTTCACCGGCGGCGAGAGCGTGGCCACGATCGTCACCAACAGCTCCGGCACGGCCGTCGCGCCCGCGCTCCGGGCCGGCGAGAAGACCGGCGGCTTCACCGTCCGCGTCACCGTCGTCGGCCGTACCATCGGCGGCCTCGACTACAAGGCCACCGTCACCGAGCGCGCCGCCGACACTCTCACCCGCACCAGCGACACCGCCCTGACCTGCGTGCCGGGCGGCGAGTTCGCCGACCAGGTCGAGGTGAAGGCCACCTACAAGGGCGCGGTCGCGGACAAGGTGGCGGCCACCGCCACGCTGATCAAGACGGCGATCGACCCGACCGAGAACGACAAGGGCCCGTACTTCAAGGACGCGGACGGCAAGACCGTACGCACCCTCACGGGCCTGGAGACGGACGAGAACGGGCTGTTGAAGCTGCCCAAGCTGTACGCCGACGACACCGCCGGCACCTACCTGCTGCACATCACCACGGCGGGCGGCGCGTCGATCAACGTCCAGCTGACCGTCGAGGCGGCCACGACGTCCTCACCGAGCCCCTCGCCCTCGCCGTCCACCTCGGCCGGCTAAGGCGCCTGGTTTCCCGTACGACATCGGCGGCGTCCCTCTTGAGGAGGGGCGCCGCCGACGTGTGCGCGAGCTGTTCTCATCTCACCCGCCCGTTGCTACCGTGCCGGATCTGACAAGGTGTCGGTTCCCGTCCGTCGGGAGGTCCGTATGCGCGCCCTGATCGCCGCCACGGCCGGTCTCGTCCTCGCGTTCGCCCTGGTCCTCACGATCACCGCGCTGGGGTCGCCGACCGGCACGACGTCGCCGAAGCCGCTGCTGACCACGGTGCCCGCCCACCCCTAACCGGCCGTCAGGGAGGTCGAGATGCGCCGCAAGACCAGCCTGGTCCTGCTCGCCCTCGCCGTGTTCTTCGCGGCACTGTCCCCACTGCTGCGCCACTACGCCTTCCCGCGCCTCGCCAAGATCCCCGCCGGCCAGTACCAGGACATGGTCCTGGAGGCGAAGGACGCCACCCTCCTCGACTACGGCACCATGAAGGCGAAGACGGTTCCCCGGGTCACGATCGTGCAGACCCTCAAGGGCAACGTCGAGGCCTCGGAACAGGTCGAGAAGACGGCCGGGAAGGACGTCGTCGTCTGGGACGGCCTCTCCTATGTGGTGGGGCCCGACGGCAAAATGGTCTCCAGGATTCCCGAGCGCTACATCTTCGACGCCCACACCCAGCAACCCGTCCACGCCCCCGGCGAGATGGTCGACGGCGACCCGGTGAAACGCGAGGGCATCGAGTTCAAGTGGCCGTTCCTGACGGAGAAACGGGACTACGAGTACTTCGACGCCCAGGCCCGCGTCACCGCCCCCATCCACTACAAGGGCACCCAAAACTTCCGCGGCGTCGAGGTCTACTACTTCGAGCAGACCATCCCGTGGACCAAGGTGCCCTTCCCCAAGGCCCTGCCGGTCCAGGGCATCACCCCCGAGTCGGTCGCGAAGACCGGCACCACCCGCTGGTACACCACGGTCCGCAAGTTCTGGGTCGAACCCCTCACCGGCGCCCCCGTCTACGGCGAGGAGATCCACCGCGAGGAACTGCGCGGCGGCTCCCTGCTCGGCGGCCGCGAGAAGGTCACGGCGTTCGCCGGGCACGTGAAGATGCGCGAGGACTACATCGCGCACACCGTGGACCTGGTCAAGTCCAACCGCACCCTGGTCCTGCTGATGACCTCGTACCTGCCCTGGGGCTTCCTCGGCCTGGGCGCCCTGCTCCTGTCGCTCTCCCTCTACCTGGAGGCCCGCGGCCGACGGCCGGGCGAGGCGGAGCCCGCAAAGGACGCGGAACCGGCACCTGTCACCGCCTGAGCCGCGCGTTGGTGAACCGCGTCGGCTCCGCGGTCGCCGGATCCTCCGGCCAGGGGTGCTTCGGATACCGGCCGCGCAGTTCCGCCCGAACGCCCTTGTAGCCGTCCCTCCAGAAGGACGCGAGGTCGGCGGTGACGGCCGCGGGGCGCCCGGCCGGGGAGAGGAGGTGAACGAGCAGCGGCACACCGGCGATCCGCGGTGACTCCTGCAAGCCGAACATCTCCTGCACCTTCACGGCGAGCACCGGCTGTTCGGGGCTGCCGTAGTCGATCCGGATCCTGGACCCACTCGGTACGGCCATCCGCTCCGGCGCCAGCTCGTCGAGCCGCGCGGCCTCCCCGGAGGCCCAGGGGAGGAGCCTGCTCAGTGCCGCCCCGGCGTCGATCCGCGCCAGGTCGGCCCGTCGCCGGGCCCGCCCCAGCTCCGGCTCCAGCCACTCGTCCACGCGCGCGTGCAGCGCCTCGTCGGAGACATCGGGCCAGGGCTCCCCCAGGTGCAGACGGACGAACGCGAGCCGCTGCCGCAGTACGGCCGCCTCGGGCGTCCACCGCAGCAACCCGAACCCCTCCTGCCGCAGCCCTTCGAGAAGTGCCTCGCGTACGAGGGCGGGGTCGGCGTTCCGCAGCGGCCGTGCGGTGAGCTCGATCGCCCCGAGCCGCTCCACGCGCCGGGCCACGACGTCCCCGTCCGCCCAGTGGACCTCCTGCCGCTCGGAACGCAGGGCTGCCGCCGCCGACCGGGCCAGGTCCTCGTCGATCACCGCGGCGAGCTGCACGCGCGCGTGCCCCTTCCCCACGGGCCGGTCCGCCACGGCCACGGCGATCCAGGGGGCGCCCCGCAGCGGGGACCCCTCGGCCAGTTCGGCCCGGGTCCCGGACGCCATGAGATAGGAGCCACCGACCCCTCTGGCGACGCGCTCGGGAAAGGCGAGGGCTGCGACGAGCCCGGCGAGCCGGTCGACACCAGGGGCCATGAGGGCGCCCGTATGGGGATCGGCTGGCCCGCCCGCGCCGGGGCCTGCCGACCGGCCCGCGGTGCCGCCCGTCCGCTCGCTCCCTCCGGTGCCCTTCGACCGGGCCGCGTCGGAATCCGCCGGCCCACCACCCGTGTCCGGCGGACCCTCGGTGGCGCGGGCAGCCTGCTTCGAGACCGCGCGCAGCCGCTGCACCTCCGCCCGCCAGCGGCCCGCGTAGGCGTCACCCCCGCGCCGGGCGGTCCGTACGGCGGCGGCCAGGTCGTCGCCGTAGTCCCGGGGCGGCTCCTCCGACAGAAGGGCGACCACCTCGGCTCCCGCACCGGAGGTGTCCAGCAGGGCGCGCCCCAGACGGGGGTGCAGCCCCAGCCGGGCCAGCCGCGCGCCGCGTTCCGTGGCCCGGCCGGCCGAGTCCACCGCACCCACTCCCACGAGAGCGGCCCGTGCCGCCGCCATCGCACCGGCCGGCGGCGGATCCAGCAGCGCCAGCCCGGCCGCCTCAGGATCGCCCCAGCAGGCCGCCTGGAGGGCGAACGCCGTCAGGTCGGCCACTTTGATCTCGGGGGAGGGGAAACGCGGCAGACGGGTGTCCTCCGCCTCCGCCCAGCACCTGTACACGGCGCCGGGCGTCTCACGCCCGGCCCGGCCCGCCCGCTGCCGCCCCGCCGCCTGCGAGGCCCGCACCGTGGCCAGCGCGCTCAGCCCACGCGCGTGGTCCACGCGCGGCTCCCGCGCCAGCCCCGAGTCCACCACCACCCGCACACCCGGCACCGTCAGCGACGACTCCGCCACCGCGGTCGCCAGCACCACCCGGCGGCGCTCACCGCCGGCCAGCACCGCGTCCTGCACGGCGGCAGGGGCCCGCCCGTGCACCTGGAGCACGTCCACCTCACCGAGGGCGCCCAGCTGCCGGGCGACCCGCGCGATCTCGCCCACGCCGGGCAGGAAGCACAGCACGTCCCCGTCCCGCTCGGCCAGCGCCCGCCGCACCACCGACGCCACATGCGTCAGCAGCACCGGATCCACCCGCATCCCGTGCGGCGGCCGTACCGGACGCGGCGGCGGCGCCCACACCACCTCCACGGGATACGACGTCCCCCGCGCCTCGACCACCGGGGCGCCGCCCAGCAGCCGGGCCCAGCCCTGCGCGTCGGTCGTCGCCGACGCGGCCACCAGCCGCAGCTCGGGCCGGAGCGTCTCGCGCACGTCCCACAGGAACGCCGCCACGGTGTCCGCGTCCAGATGCCGTTCGTGGCACTCGTCCAGCACCACCACGTCGACACCGGTCAGCTCCGGGTCCCGCTGCAGCCGCTGGAGCAGCACACCCGTCGTGACGACCTCCACGCGCGCGTGCCGCCCGACCACCCGCTCGCCACGCACGGTGTAGCCGACGCTCTCGCCCACCTTCTCGCCCAGCAGCCAGGCCATGCGCCGGGCGGCGGCACGGGCCGCGATCCGCCGCGGCTCGGCGACGACGACCCGCCGCGCGGGCGAGCCGTCGTCCAGCAGACCCGCCAGGGCGAGCGGGACCAGGGTCGTCTTGCCCGTGCCGGGAGGCGCCACCAGGACGGCCGTGCCGTGTCCCTCCAGGGAGTCGTCCAGGCCGTCGAGGGCACCGCGTACGGGAAGGGCGTCCAGAGCGTCGTAACGGATCACGCACTCAGTCTCGTACGCACACGAAGATCGCCGTGCCCGGGATCAGATTCCCGCGCAGCGGCGACCAGCCGCCCCACTCGGAGCTGTTCCAGGCCGGCCACTCCGGCTCGACCAGGTCCACCAGACGGAAGCCCGACGCCGCGATGTCCCGGACCCGGTCACCGATCGTGCGGTGGTGCTCGACGTACACCGCGCGGCCCTCCTCGTCCTGCTCGACGTACGGAGTGCGGTCGAAGTACGAGGCGGCCACCGACAGGCCCTCCGGACCCGGCTCGTCCGGGAACGCCCAGCGGATCGGGTGCGTCACCGAGAACACGAAACGGCCGCCGGGACGCAGCACCCGGTGCACCTCGCGCAGGACCAGACGCGGGTCGGCGACGAACGGCAGCGCCCCGTACGCCGAGCACGCCAGGTCGAAGGAGCCGTCCGCGAAGGGCAGCGCGCCCGCGTCGGCGCACACCAGGGGAAAGGACCCGCCGATCCGCAGGGCGTGCTGGAGCTGGCGGTGGGAGAGGTCCAGGGCGACCGGGCGGGCGCCCTGCGCGGCCAGCCAGCGCGCGCACTGGGCCGCGCCGGCGCCGATCTCCAGGACGTCCTTGCCCTTCAGCTCCTCCGGCGGGCCGAGCAGCTCGGCCTCCACCTCGTCGAGGCCCTCGGGGCCCCACACGAATCGGTCGTCCCCGAGGAACGTGCCGTGCTCGACCTGGTACTCGTCCGCGTTGCGGTCCCACCAGCCCCGGTTGGCCCGGGAACTCTCCGCGACGTCGGCGGTGCGGCGGGTGGCCGCCGGCTCGGAATCCGGCTGCGCCTGCGGCTCGGAATCCGGCCGCGGCTCGGACGATGTGGGCTCTTGGATGATCGGCTCCCTCGTCGTACTCTTCGGTCACATCTGCGACGCCACCCCTCTTCCGGGGGTGTCACGGAAGAGGTGTCCTGGGCCCGCGTGGCCTCCAGGGACGGTTCTTGTGCCGGGTATGCGGCGATCCGCCCCGGGTGTGCGCCTTCGCGCATTGACCCTGCCTGGCTGCCCCCGTATGCTACAAGTTGCGCTGCGGGCCTGCGCTCCTCAGACGTAGCAGGCTGCGCTCGCATCTGTTGTATGTCCCCTCGGTTGTCGAGGCGCCACCAGAGCTTTATTGGTGTGGCGCTTCCTTGGCTGTCCGGCTTCTTCAGAGCGAAACGGGCTCCCGGCGTAAGCAGTACCTACGACTTCAATGTCCGTACCGGAGCCCTTTCCCACATGACGAGCAGCACCGAGACCACCGCAACCACCCCGCAGGTAGCGGTCAACGACATCGGTAACGAGGAAGCCTTCCTCGCCGCGATCGACGAGACGATCAAGTACTTCAACGACGGCGACATCGTCGACGGCGTCATCGTGAAGGTCGACCGGGACGAGGTCCTGCTCGACATCGGTTACAAGACCGAAGGCGTTATCCCGAGCCGCGAGCTCTCGATCAAGCACGACGTCGACCCGAACGAGGTCGTCGCCGTCGGAGACGAGATCGAAGCCCTTGTTCTTCAGAAGGAGGACAAGGAAGGCCGCCTGATCCTCTCGAAGAAGCGCGCCCAGTACGAGCGTGCCTGGGGCACCATCGAGAAGATCAAGGAAGAGGACGGGATCGTCACCGGTACCGTCATCGAGGTCGTCAAGGGTGGTCTCATCCTCGACATCGGCCTCCGTGGCTTCCTCCCGGCCTCCCTGGTCGAGATGCGCCGCGTTCGCGACCTCCAGCCCTACGTGGGCAAGGAGCTCGAGGCCAAGATCATCGAGCTGGACAAGAACCGCAACAACGTGGTCCTGTCCCGCCGTGCCTGGCTGGAGCAGACCCAGTCCGAGGTCCGCCAGACGTTCCTCACGACCCTCCAGAAGGGTCAGGTCCGTTCCGGTGTGGTCTCCTCGATCGTCAACTTCGGTGCCTTCGTGGACCTGGGTGGCGTCGACGGCCTGGTCCACGTCTCCGAGCTCTCCTGGAAGCACATCGACCACCCCTCCGAGGTTGTCGAGGTCGGCCAGGAAGTCACCGTCGAGGTCCTCGACGTCGACATGGACCGCGAGCGTGTCTCCCTGTCGCTGAAGGCGACCCAGGAAGACCCGTGGCAGCAGTTCGCCCGCACCCACCAGATCGGCCAGGTCGTGCCCGGCAAGGTCACGAAGCTGGTTCCGTTCGGTGCGTTCGTCCGCGTGGACGAGGGCATCGAGGGTCTGGTCCACATCTCCGAGCTGGCCGAGCGCCACGTGGAGATCCCGGAGCAGGTCGTCCAGGTCAACGACGAGATCTTCGTCAAGGTCATCGACATCGACCTCGAGCGCCGTCGCATCAGCCTCTCGCTGAAGCAGGCCAACGAGGCCTTCGGCGCCGACCCGGCGACGGTCGAGTTCGACCCGACCCTGTACGGCATGGCCGCGTCGTACGACGACCAGGGCAACTACATCTACCCCGAGGGCTTCGACCCCGAGACCAACGACTGGCTCGAGGGCTACGAGACCCAGCGCGAGGCGTGGGAGCACCAGTACGCCGAGGCGCAGACCCGCTTCGAGCAGCACCAGCAGCAGGTCATCAAGTCCCGCGAGGCCGACGCGGCTGCCGCCGCCGAGGGCGGGGACACCGCGGGTGCGGCTCCGGCCGCGGGTGGCGGTGGCGGTTCGTACTCCTCCGAGGGTGCGGACACCTCCGGTGCCCTGGCTTCGGACGAGGCGCTTGCCGCGCTGCGCGAGAAGCTCGCGGGTGGCCAGAGCTGAGCGCTGCCGCTGAGGCTTGGCCGCTGAGCTGAGCTGAGGGGCCGTACCTTTCGAGGTGCGGCCCCTCAGTGTTGCCCCCTCCCCGGCCAGTCGTTCTGCTGACGGCCGGTGGGGTTGTTCGCGCAGTTCCCCGCGCCCCTTCGGGGGCGCGTTTGTGCCTCTGCCTGTCATGAAAAGGGCGTAGGAGTTGGCTGATCAGGGGCGCTGGTGGGAATGCCGCTGTTCCAGGGCGTGTTGTGCTGTACGAACACGAGGAGGAGCGGTCACAGTGCTTGATCCGCAGGGTTTGTACGCATGGGAGCCGAAGGGCCTCGCCGTGGTGGACATGGCGCTCGCCCAGGAGTCGGCCGGACTTGTCATGCTCTACCACTTCGACGGATACATCGACGCGGGCGAGACCGGCGACCAGATCGTCGACCGACTTCTCGACTCGCTGCCCCAACAGGTCGTCGCCCGCTTCGACCACGACCGGCTGGTCGACTACCGGGCCAGGCGCCCGCTGCTGACGTTCAAGCGCGACCGCTGGGCGGCGTACGAGGAACCCACCCTCGACGTGCGTCTCGTCCAGGACGCCACCGGAGCGCCCTTCCTGCTGCTGTCCGGGCCCGAGCCGGACGTGGAGTGGGAGCGCTTCGCCGCCGCCGTGCAACAGATCGTGGAACGGCTCGGCGTCCGGCTGTCGGTGAACTTCCACGGCATCCCCATGGGCGTCCCGCACACCCGCCCGGTGGGCCTCACCCCGCACGGCAACCGCGCGGACCTGGTCCCCGGCCACCGCAGCCCCTTCGAGGAGGCCCAGGTACCCGGCAGCGCCGAGGCCCTGGTCGAGTACCGCCTCATGGAGGCCGGCCATGACGTCCTGGGCGTCGCCGCGCACGTGCCGCACTACATTGCCCGGTCCCCGTACCCGGACGCGGCCCTGACGGTCCTGGAGTCCATCACGGCGGCGACCGGCCTGGTCCTTCCCGGCGTCGCGCACTCCCTGCGCACGGACGCCCACCGCACGCAGACCGAGATCGACCGGCAGATCCAGGAGGGCGACGAGGACCTGGTCGCCCTCGTCCAGGGCCTGGAGCACCAGTACGACGCCGCCTCGGGCGCCGAGACCCGCGGCAACATGCTCGCCGAGCCCGTCGAGATCCCCTCGGCGGACGAGATCGGGCGCGAGTTCGAGCGGTTCCTGGCGGAACGGGAGGGCGACGGCTGAAGGCCGGTCCTGCCGGGTGCGCCGTCGGTGGCAGGGCCTAAGCTGCCGGACATGTTGAAGGTGGGCCTGACCGGCGGCATCGGTGCCGGCAAGAGCGAGGTGTCACGGCTGCTCGTGGAGTGCGGGGCCGTACTGATCGACGCGGACCGTATCGCGCGCGAGGTCGTCGCACCGGGCACGCCCGGTCTCGCCGCGGTCGTCGACGCCTTCGGTACGGAGGTGCTCACGGCCGACGGCGGCCTGGACCGGCCGAAACTCGGCTCGATCGTCTTCGCCGACGCCGACAAGCTCGCCGTGCTCAACTCGATCGTGCACCCCTTGGTGGGCGCCCGCTCCCGCGAACTGGAGAGCGCGGCCGCCGAGGACGCCGTCGTCGTCCATGACGTCCCGCTCCTCACGGAGAACGGCCTCGCGCCGCTCTACGACGTCGTGGTCGTCGTCGACGCGAGCCCCGAGACCCAGCTCGACCGCCTCGTGCGGCTGCGCGGCATGACCGAGCAGGACGCACGCGCGCGCATGGCCGCGCAGGCCACCCGTGACAAGCGCCGGGAGATCGCGGACATCGTCGTCGACAACGACGTACCCCTGGACGAGCTGCGGCGGCGCGTGCGGGACGTATGGGACGAACTCGTCCGCAGAGCCCACGCGCCTCGGCAAGCTCCGGACGCCTCTCAGGAATAGCGGGCCGCCGTCCGGGCGTTGAACCCTTCCAGTGAGGGAAGGACTCTGCCGTGCCCCAGACCAGCGGATCGACCGGACGTACTCCGGAGACGCATGTCATCGACTTCCGTGCCGCCGAGCAGTTGCTCGCCGCACGGGACCCGCAGGGTGCGGTGAAGCTGCTCGACCCTGTCATCGCCGCGCACCCGGAGAACACCGCCGCACGGCTGCTGCGCGCCCGCGCCTTCTTCGCGGCCGCGCAACTGCGGCCCGCCGAGCTGGAGTTCACCATCGTCCTGGAGCGTGAACCGGACAACGCGTTCGCGCACTTCGCGCTCGCCCGGACCTACGAGCGCCAGAGCCGGCCCGAGCAGGCCCGCCGTCACTTCCGGCTGGCGGCCGCGCTCGATCCCAAACCGGAGTTCGTGAAGGCGGCGCGCTTCGAGGGCTGAGGCGCTGCTACGGGGACCCGGGACGGCGGTTCTCGGGCGGGCGGTAGGGCGGGATGTCGGGGCCCGGCTGGTAATGCGGGCCCTGTCGGATGTGCCTGAGGATCATGGCCATGTCGGCGGTGATCACCAGCCACAGCACCCCGCAGGCGATCGCCCAGCCCGGCCGCCCGGCCAGAGCGAAGGCGACCGTGCCGAAGACCGCCCAGACCAGCCCCCACACGCTCAGCCAGAAACGCACCCGCAGCGCACTGCGCGCGGTCGTCGGTTCACTGCCCGTACGCATCCGGATCACCACTCCCCGGATCATCACTCCTGTCTGCAACGTACTCTTCGGAGCGAGCGTTCACCAAAGGGCTCCGCTCAGGGGTCCGGACAGGGGGTTCACCGCGTGCTGCCGGATGCCGACGAGCTGGCCGAGGTGCTGCTGGACCTCGCCGTATCGCACGAGGACATCAACGACCTCGTCAGGATGGGCCGACGGGTCACGGACGACCCGGAACTGCGGCGCTTCCTGGAGGCCTCGGTCGAGGAGCTCGTCCGGGACATGGGCGAGACCGACAGCGCGATCGAGCTGCCCGAGCTGGACTGGCCGTCGGGTGCCCTGAACCGCTGCTTCCCGGCGTACGTGTTCGTGGCGGCGCTGCCGCACACGCGCGCGTACCACCGCGAGCGCGGTGTGCCCGCCGACGTCTCCCGGCGCACCCTCGCCGACCTCGGGCGCAACATGGCCGTGCACCGCAGGCGCTACGGACTCCCGGGCGTCCTGGCGCCCCGCTGGCTCACCCATCACTTCCGGGGCGAGCTCTACCAGTTGGGGCGGCTCCAGTTCGAGCGGGCGCGGTGCGGGGAGCGCACCAGGTCGGCGCTCGCGGCGGCCGGGCTGGACGTGGCCCCCGGCACCCCCTGTCTCAACCTGCACATCCCCGACTTCCTCGGCCCGCTGTCACCGGCCGCCTGCGACCGCTCGCTGGCACTGGCCCGGGAGTTCTTCGCCCGGCACTATCCCGAGGACCCGTACCCGGTCGCGCTCTGCCACTCCTGGCTGCTCGACCCGCAGCTGAAGCGGTACCTGCTCGCCGACTCCAACATCATCCGGTTCCAGGAGCGCTTCCGGGTCGCCCGCGAGGACACGGAGCCGGCGGACACCGAGCCGGTCCAGTTCGTCTTCGGGGACCCGGACCTGCCGGTGGAGAGCCTGCCGAGGCGTACGTCGGTGGAGCGGGCGGTGGGGGACCATCTGCGGGCGGGGGGTCACTGGTACGTCGGGCACGGGTGGTTTCCGTTGTAGGCGGAGGGCTCGCTCGGTTCCTGGCTTGTGGTTCCTGACTCGTGGCTCCTGACCCGTGCTTCTTCGTCCGTCGTTCCTGACTCGTGGTTCCTCGCTCGTCGTTTCTCACTCGTACGGGTGAAGGCGGCAGGGGTGGGAACGGCCGTGCGGATACGGGCCGTTGGACGGGCATGGAGCTGAAGATGCGAGCGGGACATCAAGGGACGGGGCACGGAGCGATCACGCCGGACGGGTGTGCGGTCGAGCTCTACTCACGGCTACCGGTGGGGCCGGAGCCGGACATCGTCGCCGGGGCGGTACCGGCGGGCGCGCACCTCCTGGAACTGGGCAGCGGAGTGGGGCGCATGACCCATCCGCTCCAGGAGCGGGGCCTGACGGTCACGGCGGTGGACGAGTCCGCCGAGATGCTGGAGCGCGTCCGCGGGGCGCGCACGATATGCGGTCGGATCGAGGACCTCGACCTGGGCGAGACGTTCGACGTGGTGCTGCTGGCGTCCTTCCTGGTCCACACCGGGGACGTGGAGGTGCGGCGCGCGCTGCTGCGCACCTGCCTCCGCCATGTCGCGCCGGGCGGCTGTGTGCTCATCCAGCGCGAGGGCGAGGACTACCACACCGATGTGCCGCGCGAGCGGGTCGACCCCAGCGGCTTCACCCTGCGCATCGCCTCGTCGGAGCCGCTCGGCGACGGAGTGAACTCGGTGCGCGCGGAGTACGAGTTCCCGGACGCCACCTGGACACAGACCTTCCGGGCCCGACCGCTGACGAAGGAACAGTTCGAGGAGGCACTCGGGGAGGCGGGGCTGCGCGTGGACCGGTATCTGACGGAGGACCGGATATGGGTGCGGGCGGTCCCCGCCTGACAAGTGGGCGGGATACGGCGATGAGTTTCCGGACGGGCCCTGGTCTACCTCTGTGACAGCACCACGAACCGCTTCACACAGGAGACCCCGATGTCCGAGACCACCGTTTCCGTCACCCCCACCGCGTCCGTCACCGTCATCGGCGAGTCCGCCACCGCTCGCGGGCGCCGTGCCCGGATCGCCCTGCGCGCGCTTCAGGCCGTCCTCGCGCTGTTCTACGCGTTCGCGAGCGCGGTGCCCAAGCTGATCGCGCACCCCTCGGCCGCCGAGGGCTTCGGGACGATGGGCTGGGGCAGCGCGGGGATGTACACCATCGGCCTCCTCGAACTCGCCGGAGCGATCGCCCTGGTGATCCCGGTCCTGCAGTCCGTCGCGGCCATCGCGCTGAGCGGCCTGATGGTGGGCGCCTTCGTCGTCACCCTCACCTACTTCAACGGGGAGAACGCGGCCACACCGCTGATCCTGATCCTGCTGCTCGCCCTCATCGCCTGGGCACGGCGGGACAGCAACCGGCGGTTGCTGCGGCTGGTGACACGGCGAGGGTGACGGGGGCCGGTGACACGCGGGGGCTGGTGTCGGGGGTCAGGGCTTCTGGTGGTCGGCGCTCCTGCGGGAGGCTTCCAGGCCCCGGAGGCGTTCCAGCTCGCGGCGGTCGCGCTTGGTCGGGCGGCCCGCGCCACGGTCGCGGAGGGCGATGGGGGCGACGGCCTCGCGGGACGGGGGCGGCGGGCTGTTGTCGACATAGCACTGGGCGGCGACGGGGGCCCCGACCCGCTTGCGGATGAGCCGCTTGACGACGACGATCCGCTCCCGGCCCTCCTGCCGTACGCGCACCTCGTCGCCGACGCGCACGGAGTACGCGGGCTTCACGCGCTCGCCGTTCACCCGGACATGGCCACCCCGGCAGGCGGTGGCGGCCATGGAGCGGGTCTTGAGCAGGCGCACGGACCAGATCCAGCTGTCGAGGCGCACGCTCTCGCCGCTCTGCGGGCCGGCCGCCTCGGCGGCGGACACGGCGGCCGCGACCGTGGGGTCCAGGTCCTGCGGGGCGGTCTCCTGGCCGGTGCCGGTGCGCGTGGTCGTGCCCGCGTCGGCGTCGGTGCCGTTCGTCCCGCCCGTCGTGTTGTCGTCCGCGTGCTCAGCAGCCATGCCTCTGACCTTAATGCCCTGGGGAGGGAGGAGCGGATGGGTTTTCGGGGCGGGAACGGGGTGGGTGTACAGGGCCGTTTCGGTGTCGGGCCCGGCTCTTTCGTACGGTGGGGGAATGGACAGCAGCGGTCGGGACGGGCCGGCCGGTCACGGCGGACTCGATGGGCTCGACGGGCTTGATGGGCTCGGCGGGCTGGGGCGGCTCGATGAGCGGATCGCCGGCTGCCGGGCCTGTCCGCGGCTGGTCGCCTGGCGTGAGGAGGTGGCCCGGACGAAGCGGGCCGCGTTCGCCGACTGGACGTACTGGGGTCGGCCGGTGCCGGGGTTCGGCCCGCCGGACGCCCGGTTGCTGATCGTCGGCCTGGCCCCGGCCGCGCACGGCGGCAACCGGACCGGGCGGATGTTCACCGGCGACCGCTCCGGGGACGTGCTGTACCAGGCGCTGTACGACGTGGGACTCGCCTCGCAGCCCACGGCCGTCTCCTTGGACGACGGCCTGGAACTGCACGGCGTGCGGATCACCTCGCCCGTGCACTGCGCCCCGCCCGCCAACAAGCCCACCCCCGAGGAGCGGGACACCTGTCGGCCCTGGCTCGTACAGGAGCTGAACCTGCTGCGGCCGACCCTGCGGGCCGTGGTCGTGCTCGGTGCCTTCGGCTGGCAGGCCGCGCTGCCGGCGTTCGCGGAGGCGGGATGGCGGGTGCCCCGACCCCGGCCCGCCTTCGCCCACGGCGCCCGCCTCACACTCGACGGGGACGGCTCGCGCGACGGCCTCGACCTCTTCGGCTGCTTCCACGTCAGCCAGCGCAACACCTTCACCGGACGGCTGACGCCCGCGATGCTGCGGGAGGTGCTGGGGACGGCGGCGGAGGCGGCGGGACTGCGCCGGGAAAACGAGGGGACACGGCTGCCGTACGAGGGTTAGGTTCGCCGGATGCCCCTTTACCCGGAGACCGAACCGTACGACCACGGCATGCTCGATGTCGGCGACGGCCATCGCGTGTACTGGGAGACCTGCGGGAACCCGGCCGGGAAGCCGGCGCTGGTGCTGCACGGCGGGCCGGGGTCCGGCTGCGTGCCCTACTTCCGGCGGCTCTTCGATCCCGCCGCGTACCGGATCGTGCTGCTCGACCAGCGCGGCTGCGGGCGTTCGACACCGCACGCGAGCGCGTACGACACCGACATGAGCGTGAACACGACGGCTCATCTGATCGCCGACCTGGAAGTACTGCGGCGGGAACTGGGCATCGCGCGGTGGCTGGTGTGGGGGGTGTCGTGGGGCTCGGTGCTCGGGCTGCGGTACGCGCAGACCCGTCCGGAGGCGGTGAGCGAGCTGGTCCTGACGGGTGTCGCGACCGGCTCCAACCCCGAGGCGGCCCTGCTCACCAGGGGGCTCGGGCAGATCTTCCCGGAGGCCTTCGAGCGGTTCGTCGGTGAGCTGCCGGCCGACGCACGCGACGGCGACCTCGCCGCCGCCTACAACCGGCTGATCGAGTCACCCGACCCCGAGGTGCGGGCGCGGGCCGCTCGGGCCTGGACGGACTGGGAGACGGCCTGCGTCCCGGCGCCGCCCCGGTCGGTGCCGCGGTACGAGGACGAGCGGTTCCGGATGGGCTTCGCCCGTACCGTCACGCACTACTTCGGCAACGACCACTTCCTCGGCGAGGGCAACGACGAAGGGGTCGTCCTGCGCGACGCCCCGCTGCTGAAGGGCATCCCCGGCACCCTGGTCCAGGGCAGCCTCGACTTCGGGAACCTGCTGGGCACCGTGTGGCGCCTCCATCAGGCCTGGCCCGGCAGCGAGTTGGTGCTCGTCGACGACGTGGGGCACAACGCGGGGGCTCCGGCCGTCGCCGAGGCTCTGGTGGCGGCGACGGACAAGTACGCGCGCTCCTAGCTAGGTGAGTTCGGCGGCCTCGCCGAACAGCTGCCGTACCGTCGAGTCGTAGTTGGTCCGTACGTGGGCGAGGGCGTGGGCGCGGGCCCGGTCGGGGTCGCCGGATGCGATCGCCTCGTACAACTCGCGGTGTTCCACGAGGAGTTGGGGCCACTCCTCGTTGCGCCGGGTCATCCAGCGCAGCCGGCCGGCGACGGGTTCCAGGGCCTCGATGAGCAGGCTGTTGTCCGCCATCGCGACGATGCGGTCGTGGAGGCGGCTGTTGACGTCGGTGATCGTCTCCGCGTCGCCCGCCTCGGTCGCGGCGGCGGCCCGGTCGAGGAGTTCCTCGACCTCGGCGAGGTCCTGGGGGGTCGCACGGGCCGCGGCGAGTCCGGCCGCGTAGACCTCCAGCGCCTCGCGCAGTTCGAAGAGCTCCTTGACGTCGTTGGGGGTGAGACGGCGTACGACGATCCGGCGCGGGGTCTCGAAGTGGACGAAGCCCTCGGCGACCAGGGCGCGGATCGCCTCGCGGACCGGCACCCGGGAGACACCGAAGCGCTCGGCCAGTTCCCGTTCGACGAGTCGGTCGCCGGGGCGCAGGCCGCCCGAGATGATCTCCTGCCGCAGCGTGGCCAGGACGCGTTCGCGCACCGCGCCGATGGGTTCGATCTTCGTCGTCGTGGAGCTCATGAGCCCATCCTCGCCGACCCGGGGCGTGTTTTACGGAGCGTTAACGGTAACGACATCGGCCGGAATGGTTGACGAGAGGACCATGTCCGCAGTTTGGTATACCAAACGCGTTGCCAAGCGACCGGAAACCAGCCACCCCCCGAGTGCTCCTCCTCCGTCCCCGGCTCCTCATGGAGGCCCCGTGTCCCTCGCCGAGTCCGCCGAAGCCACCGGCGCAGCAGCGTTCGTCCCCGACCCCCGGCTCACCAACGAAGACCTCGCGCCCGCGGAGAAGCGCAACTGGAAGGTCTTCGACCTCTTCGCCATGTGGATGTCCGACGTCCACAACCTCGGCAACTACACCTTCGCCGCCGGACTGCTCTTCCTCGGCATGAACGTGTGGCAGATCTTCACGTCCCTGCTCGTCGGCTTCGTGATCATCTACATCGGGATGAACATGATGGGCCGCATCGGACAGCGCACCGGCGTCCCCTTCCCCGTGGTCAGCCGGATCGCCTTCGGCGTGTGGGGCGCCAACATCCCCGCCCTGATCAGGGCCGTCATCGCCATCATGTGGTACGGCATCCAGACCTACCTGGCCTCCGTCGCCGTCAACGTGATGCTGCTCGCGGCCTGGCCGGGCCTGGAGTCCTGGACGCACAACTCCTTCCTCGGGCTCGACGCGCTCGGCTGGGTGTCGTTCGTCGCGCTGTGGCTGATCCAGGCGGCGATCATCAGCCAGGGCATGGAGTCCGTGCGGAAGTTCCAGGACTTCTGCGGTCCCGCCATCTGGGTCGTGATGATCGCCCTGGCCGTGTGGATCCTCTGGAAGGCCGGCTGGACGATCTCGCTGACCAGCACCCCGCACCCGGTCTCCGTCGGCGAGCAGTGGCGGCAGTGGTTCGGCGGGGTCGGCCTGATTCTCGCCACCTACGGCACGCTGATGCTCAACTTCTGCGACTTCTCCCGCTTCTCGCCCGACTACAAGAGCGTCAGGCGCGGCAACTTCTGGGGCCTGCCGGTCAACTCGACCGCCTTCGTGATCCTGTCGGTCGTCGTCACGGCGGGCGCGTTCGAGGTGTTCGGCAAGGAAATCACCGAGCCCGCCCACCTCGTCGCCGAGATCGGCAACACCTGGGTGCTGGTGCTGGGCGCGCTGACCTTCGCCATCGCCACCATGGGCGTCAACATCGTCGCCAACTTCGTCTCACCGGCGTACGACCTGGCCAACGTCTGGCCGCAGAAGATCACCTTCAAGGTCGGCGGCATGATCAGCACCGTGGTCGCCCTGCTGGTGACCCCGTGGAACCTCTTCTCCAACCCCACGGTCGTCAACTACTTCCTCGGCGGTCTCGGCGCCTTCCTCGGCCCCCTGTTCGGCGTGATCATGGTCGACTACTACCTGGTCAAGCAGGGCCGCATCAACGTCGACGACCTGTTCAAGGCGGAGCCCGGCTCCCCGTACTACTACCGCAAGGGCGTCAACCCCAAGGCCCTGTGGGCGTTCCTGCCGTCGGCCGCGGTCGCCGCGGTGCTCGCCCTGTGGGGCGAGTTCAGCGAGGTGGCGCCCTACTCCTGGTTCATCGGCACGGCGCTGTCCGCCGGCCTGTACCTGGCTCTGTGCCGCTCCGAGCGGGCGGCCAACTCCGTGGCCGTCACCGAGACGTCCGTGGAGGTCTGAGAGACGTGCGGATCGTCGTCACCAACTGCAACACCACGCAGGAGATGACCGAGGAGATCGTACGAGGTGCCCGGGCCGCCGCAGGCCCGGGCACCACCGTGACCGGGCTGACCCCGGCCTGGGGGCCCGAGTCGGCCGAGGGCTGGCTCGACAGCTATCTCTCGGCGGCGGCGGTCATCGACCTGCTGCGGACGTACGAGAGCCCCTACGACGCCGTGGTCATGGCCGGCTTCGGCGAGCACGGGCGGGAAGGCGTCCGGGAGTTGGTGGACGTCCCGGTCGTGGACATCACCGAGGCCGCCGCCCATCTCGCCTGTCTGCTCGGCCGCCGGTACGGGGTGATCACCACGCTGGAACGCTCGTGCGGCCAGATCGAGGACAGCCTGGAACTGGCCGGCGTGGGCCGCAACTGCGCCGTCGTCGTCGGCACGGGCCTCGGCGTCCTCGACCTCGGGGACACGGCGCGTACCGAGGCCGCGTTCCTGACGGCGGCCGAGCGGGCGTGCGCGGCCGGCGCCGAGGTGCTGGTCCTCGGCTGCGCCGGGATGACCGGACTCCAGCGGGTGGTGGGGGAGAAGCTCGGCATCCCTGTCGTCGACGGGGTCGCGGCGGCGGTCAGGCTCGCCGAGTCACTGGTCGCGCTGGGCCTCACCACTAGTCGGGCCGGGAGCTACGCGAAGCCGGTGCCGAAGCGGCGGCAGTGGGGGGCTCCTCCTCCGGGACGACCGCCGTCGCCGTGATCTCCACCAGCTGGCCCCTGTATCCGAGGCAGGCGACCCCGATCAGCGTCGAGGAGTGCGGTCCGGTGCTGAGCCCGGACGCCTCGACGACGTCCCACACGGCGGACAGCATCGCGGGCTCACCGCTCACGACGTACACGTCCGTCGACACGACGTGCTCCAAGTCGCTGCCGACCGCCCGCAGTTGCTCACCGAGATTCGCGATCACCTGCTCGGCCTGCCGGACGGGGTCTCCCTCGCCGACGACCTTCCCGTCGGCGTCGAGGGGTACGGAGCCCGCGAGGAAGGCCAGCTTCGTGCCGGCCTCGACGACGGAGGCGTGGGCGTAGGTGGGCGGCGGGAAGAGACCGGGGACGGTGACACGCTGGATCACGGGGGCTCCTGACATGGGTGGAGGCTTAAGGGCGAGAGGCGAGAGGCGAGAGGCGAGAGGCGAGAGGCGAGAGGCGAAGGGCGAGGGGTGACGGCCCGATCATCTGAGGCCGGGGCCACCGCCGCATCCGAATTTCCCGGCCGCGAGCAGCGACGCGTACACCCTGCGCCGGAGCACCACCCGCCGTCTGCGCGCCGCCGCGGCCCTCGCCGCGGTCGACCGGCGCGCGGCTGCTGCCCACACGGCCCGGAACTCTCCGCTCCGCTCGGCGGCCCGGACCCGCTCCAGGCGGTACAGGCGGGTCTGCGGAGCCGAGCGGAGGTGCGGGTGCGGACGCAACAGGTCGGGTTCGCCGAGCAGGTGGCGCACCAGGCCGGGTGTCCAGCCCCGCACGCGCAGTCCCGCGGCCGAGAGATGGGTGCGGGGCGGCGGCCGCCAGGCGGCGCGGTCGTCGTCCCCGTGGTCCGTCCGGTGTGCGGGCATCGCGATTTCCCCCGTCGTCGCGTCGAATCTGCCATTACGCTGAGTGACTGATTCATTGATATCGCGCACCACTGACAATGGGGGTCTCGCCTTGTCCGACGCCGACTTTCCCGACGCCGTCTCCGACCGTCTCGCCGCCCTCCCCACGGTCCGGGCGGTGGCCCTCGGCGGTTCCCGCGCCCAGGGCACGCACACCCCCGCCAGCGACTGGGACCTGGCCGTGTACTACCGCGGCCCCTTCGACCCCGCCGATCTGCGCGCCCTCGGCTGGGAGGGCGAGGTGTCCGAGGTCGGCGGCTGGGGCGGCGGGGTGTTCAACGGAGGCGCCTGGCTCACGATCGACGGACGGCGCGTGGATGTGCACTACCGCGACCTGGACGTCGTAGAACACGAGCTGGCGGAGGCGGAGGAAGGGCGGTTCCGGGTGGAGCCGCTGTTGTTCCATCTCGCCGGGATTCCCAGCTATCTGGTGGTCGCGGAACTGGCGATCAACTGTGTGCTGCGCGGCGAACTCCCGCGCCCGGAGGCCTTTCCGGAGAAGCTGCGGCGTACGGCGAACGAGCGTTGGTACGGCACGGCTCGCGCCACCCTCGCCTACGCGAGGTCGAACCACGCCCCGGCCGGCCGCCTCACCGAGGTCGCCGGAGCCGTCGCCACGGCCGCGGTGCAGACGGGGCACGCCGTACTGGCGGCGCGCGGGGAGTGGGTGACCAACGAGAAGCGGCTGCTGGAGCGGGCCGGGTTGCGGGCGGTGGACGGGATCGTGGCGGGTGCGGGTGCGGGTGCGGGTGCGGGTGGTGGCGATGCCGGGGACGTGCTGACGGCTGCTGTCGACGAGGCCGAACGGCTCTTCGCCACGGCGATGAAGTCCGCGGCCTCGGCCTCTTGATGCCGCCCCTCTCAAGCCAGCGTCGCGCAGAGCTTGCCGGAGATGTCGGGGTCGGCGTCCCCCAGGACGTCCTGGACCGCGTCGAGGTCGGTGAGGAGGGCGCGCAGGTCCGTGTCGTCGGCGTCCGGGTTCGTCGCGTACGTGAGGACGGCCCGGTAGAAGGCGGCCGACACGTCGGGCCTCATCGCGTCGGCGGCGCCGAAGCACAGCGTGTGGCCGGAGTGCGGCCGGAGCAGCTGTGCGATCCGGCGCTGGACGGGATTGCCGTACCGGGTCACCCGGCCGTGGGCCGAAAAGGCGTAGCCGCCGCGCTGGTTCACCCAGGACTGCTGGGCCTCGGGACCCGCGAGGTAGGCGATGAGCGCTTCGGCACTCGGGTTGTCGTCGGTGAACATGCCGACGAAGTCCGCCGACACCTCCAGCCGGCGGGTGTCGGAGGAGGCCACGAAGTCGTAGCGCGCGCCCTTCGGGAAGCTCATGGCGGACAGGGCGCCGTGGGCGAAGGAGCATGTGGGCGGTTCGGTGGTCATCCCCTCGGCGGCCCGGCTGAAGTTCCGGGTGGGCGCGTCGGCGAGGCTGCCCTCGACGAGCCGCCGCCAACCGGTCCACGCGGCGTGGACCTCGGGCGAGTTCCACTTCAACTCGCCGGAGAGCCACCGCTGGTAGGCCGTGCCGTCGCCGTGGGCGAGCAGGATGTCGGCGATCCAGTCGGCCCCCGGCCAGCCGGAGGTCGGCCCGGACTCCAGTCCGAGGCACCAGGTGGCGGCCCTCCGGGGCGAGAGGGGAGCGGCGGGTGGACGCTCGGGGGCCCCGGGGTCGAACCAGACCAGGCTCTTGACGTCCACCTTCACGGGCACCGCGTAGGTGGTCCGGCCCACTTTCGTCAGCCCGCGGAACGGCTCCACGTACGACGTCGTGGACACGTCGAGCGGCTTGAGCCCCTTGCCCGCGTACTCGTTGATGGCCCCCACGCTCGGCAGCATGGCGAGGTCGGGCGGCGCGCCTGCCGCGACCGCGGCGTCCAGTTGCTGGGTGAGGGCCCGTGTGGCCTGCACGTCCACCTGGATGCCGGTGTCCCGCTCGAAGGTCCTGATGACCGAGTAGAACGCCTGGAACTCGTCGCCGGACCAGGGGATCATGATCGTCACCCGGTCCTCCCGCGGCCCGCCACCGCAGCCGGCCACGGCCACGAGCAGCCCGAGCGTCAGCACCCATCGCATGAGTACCCATCGCATGAGTACCCAGCGCATGAGCACCCAGCGCATGCGTACCCAGTGCATGAGTACGGCCCCGGCTCTCCGCCCGATCCCGGGCACCCTCCGGCCCCTCACGACCGCGGGAACCTGTACTCGGCCAGCCGGGGCCGGTACGAAAGGTGCGTGAGCACGCCCGCGGCCATCAGCAGGGACAGCGCGAGGGCCATCGTCAGCGGGAGCCCGACCAGGGGATCGGCGGTCAGCCGCCGGGCGTCGTGCAGGCAGAGGGCGGCCGTGGTGACGCCCACCGCGGCCGTGATTCCGAGCGCGATCCCGAGCTGCGGACTGAGCCGGCGTCGGAAGTGGCGCACGGTGACATGGCGGGTGACGAGGACACACACGACCATGACGGCCACCGGGCCGACGAGCAGGGACCAGACGTAAGGGGGACGCAGCGACCGCGAGTCCCGCTGGCGGTCGAGCGCCGACTGCTGAAGGTTCCGGAGATCGGTGAGGGACTCCATGAGGCCGCCGGTGCCCGGGATGGGATCGCCCGTCGCGGGATCCCGCTCGCGCGCGCGGGTCAGTGTCTCGCGGGCGGTGTCCAGACCGGCCCGGCCGCTGTGCTCGTAGCCCTCGGCGGCCTCCTCGGCCAGCTGCACGCTGGTGGTCAACTGCCCCTGGACGAACTGGATCTGGCTGAGCCCCTGCTTCCCGGCCGCGTTGCCCTGGGTGGACGCGGTGACGAGGGTGTTCACCCGGGCGGTGGCGTTGGCGAAGTCGGTGCCCGTGCCGATCAGGTCGGCCTGCCCGGTGGCGGAGACCTCGCCGAGCGCCTTGTCCGCCGCCAGGGCGGTGGCGTGGGCCCGGTCGAGGTTCTGTATGGCCTCCTGGGTGCGTCGGGCGGCGGCTATCTGGTGGTCGGCCTGGGCGGAGACCAGCAGATACAGCAGCCCGGTGGCGAGCACCGAGGTGAGCGCGCCCGCCCTGAGCCACCGCAGCACCCGCACGGGGTGCGTCGCTCGCAGGCGCGCGACACGGGCTCGAAGCGTGCCCCGCACGCCCCACACGCCCCACACGGACCGCACAGACCGCCGGGAAGGGCGCGGCGATGACTGCTCCGACGTGTTGTTCCGCCCGGCCCCGGTGTCCACGGCCCTCGCCGAGCCGACCCCCGGAGGTGATCCGTCGAGCCCTGAAGGTGGTTCGTCCCCCACGAGCACCATCCGACCGCGTCCCTGCGTGTCACCCTGCGTACGACCGACCTACATATGACCTGCGTCCGCACCGGCGTGTCCCGCTGCGTAGTGCCTCAGGAGCTTAGCGTGTCGGGTGTGCCGCGGAAACGGGCGCGACCGGTTCGTCCGAGCCGTCGCAACCAGCGGCGTTCCGGAGGGGGCCGCAGCCGGTTCGCGAGGTCCACCAGGGCGACGTACTCCCGCTCGGTGGGGGCGTACGCGCCCAACTGCCGTACCGCTTCGGACAGTGCGAGCCGGTCGCGGGTGCGCAGGAACTCGGCGTACTGGATCTCCGCCCGCAGCCCGGCGGCCGCGGCGTCGTCCAGATCGAGCCCGGCCAGGGTCTCGCGGGCCTGCGTCAGGTCGTCCTCGGTGGGAGGGGCGGCGAGCGTCCGTGAGGTGGCCCGTGCCGGTGGTACGAGAACCGTGCCGAGCAGGCGTACGGCGGCGATCCGGGCCTCGCGCTCGTGGCCGAACTCCTGGGCCAGCCGCTCCATGGCGGCCACCGCGTCCTCGCGGCGGCCCGCCGGCAGGAGCACGCGGGCCAGGCCGAAGCCGGCCGCGCCGAGCGCGGGGGCGGTGGCGAAGACCGTGGCGTAGTGGGCCAGGGCGAGGCCGCGGTCACCGTCGCACTCGGCGCACAGGCCCAGGGCGAGCTGCGGGATCAACTCGCCCGGCACGGTCTGCCGCACCTCGCCGAAGTGGTGGGACGCGAGCCCGGCGTCCTCACGGGCCAGCGCGATCAGACCCGAGTACCACGCGTGCAGCCAGTGCCACGGCTCCAGGCCCGAGCGTTCCAGCGCCCGCGCGGCCAGCGCCACGTCCTTCCTGCGCAGCGCGAGCCGGCTCTCCGCCAGCGCGTTCCCGGCCGACTCGCCGATGTACGGATCGTCGGGATCGGCCAGGGGAGTGGGCAGGGCTACGGCGATCTCCCCGAGCCTCGGCGCGGAGAACGGCTCGGGCAGCGTCAGCAGCCCGTCCTCGTCCGGGACCGCCCGGACCCAGTCGCCGAGCGGCCTGGCCACCCCCAGTCCGCCGTGCAGCGGTTCGGGCATCGAGCCGAACAGGGCCGACGGGCGGGCCACCTGCCGACCGGTCGGCGATGCCGCCACGAGCTGCCGGACCACCCCGCTGAGCTGCTCTCCGAACTGCCGTGCCGAAACGAATCTCCGCTCCGGCTGGGTGACGTCCGTGGCGCGCTGGAGCAGCAGTTCGAGCGAGTGGACGCCGGGGGCCGTCCGGTTCTTCAGATGCGCGCTGCACACCTCCAGCAGCGTGCGCCCGAGCCCGAACAGGTCGAAACCGGCCGTGGGTTCGGCGTGCTCCCTGTCCTCCTGCGGCGGCGCGTACGGCTTCGTGTACGCGACGACCGGGCCGGTGTCCTTGCGCGACCGGACCGAGCCGAAGTCGATGAGCCGCACCCGGTCGAGCGGGCCGGTGGCGCCCTCCTCCCGGAACCGGATGATGTTCAGCGGCTTGACGTCGCAGTGCAGCAGTCCTCGGGCGTGCAGGTAGTCGAGTGCCTGGAGCACGCGGATGCCGTGCGCGAGGAGGGTCTCCAGCGGATCGTCGTCCCGCGCGGCGAGCGGGGCGCCCGGGACGTACTCCAGGACCAGGTGCGGTCCTTCCGGCTCGTAGCCCAGGATGCGGACGATGCTGTCGTGCCGCAGCCCCACCAGGGCGTTCCGCTCGTCCAGGGCGGTCTGCGCGACCGACTGGTTCAGGTGCTTGAGGACCACATGCGTGTCGAGATTGCGGTCACGGGCCAGATAGGCCGCCCCGTACGCCCCCGACCCGAGGACGTGTTCGAGCTCGTAGCGCCCGGCGACGGTCCGGCCCAGAGGCCGGCTGAAGTCGAACGGGGTGCCGCAGTGCGGGCACACTCCCTCGACCCGCCCCGGCTCACCCTCGTGCCCCCGCCCCACCGGCTTCCCGCACGCGGGGTTCGCACAGTGACGGTGCTGCTCGTCCAGCACCCCGGCGGCGGTGTGCAGTGGGAGCTCCGGGAGCTCGGGCACATGCCCCTCCGGTACCAGTTCGAGGCCGTACCAGGGGTTGGGGCGGACCTGTGCCACACCGGCGGTGACGTGGCGCGCTGCACGGTGACCGGCGGTGGCCGGAGCTGCGGTGGGTTTCCGACCCGCGCGGGCGTCCGACTCCCGTTCGCCGTGATGATGCAGCGCCATCCCTCCACAGTATGACAACTGACGTCCCAGGAGCTCGCGTTGCACACGTGCGTCGCGGCGGCGGAGGAACCGCCCGACGGGGACGGGGACTGGGGACGGTCGCAGGGACGGTGATTGCGTTCATAAAGAACATGCCATGTGCAGGCATCGTCACACGTGAGTAACACGAGCGTTCCGAAGCCTCCAACAACGCGATCTACCGTGGAGAACACGGGCCGTACCCGAGAAGGCCCGTGGTGCACAAGCCCGGCCGCCGTCGCCCGAAGGCTCACCCCCGCCTCGTACCGACGACAGGAGCCCCGTGTCGCGTCGTCTCGCTCTGTCCCTGCCGCCCTGGCTGGCGCATGCCCTGCGTGCGCAGCGGGGGCCGGTGCCGTGGAACGCGGTGGTGCGGGGGGTGTTGGCCGCCGGGCCGGTGCTGCTGGTGGCCGTGCTGGCGGGGCGGGAGTCCCTCGGAGTCGTCGCCGCCATCGGTGCCATGCTCGCCGGGATCAACGACCGGCCCGGGAGCCGACGGGTCTCGGTGAAGCGGATCGGGGCGCCGGCGTCGGCCGGGGCGGTCGGACTGCTGGTGGGGACGCAGGCCGGAGACCATGTCGGGCCCGTGCTGCTGACGTTGCTGTTCACGCTGGTCGGGTTGGCGGCCGGTGGGCTGAGTGCCGTGGGGCCGGTGTCCTCCGCGGCGGGGACCCAACTGCTCGTCGCGTCCGCGATCGGGGCCGGGATGCCGCTCCCGGAGGCCGGATGGGAACGGGCGGTCGCCTATCTCGTCGGGGCCGGATGGCTGCTCGGCCTGCGGCTCGTCCTGCCCACCCCCGGTTCGCTCGCCGGGGACTTCCGGTTCGACGGGGAGCGGGAGGCGGTGGCCAGGGTGTACGACGCCGTCGCCGAGTTGCTCGACGCCGTCGGGAGCGACGACGCCACCGCCCGGCGGGTCGCGCTCACCGCCGCGCTGGATCATGCGCAGGACGCCCTCGCCGGACCCCGGCTGCGGCGGTATGCCAGTTCCGCGGCCGAACGACGCCTGCACACCCAGTACGCCGCCGCACTCCCGATCGCCGAGGCCGCGACCGCGCTGGCCTGGACCGGGGACCCGGTGTCCCGGCGCTCCGCCGCGGGACCCCGGCGCCTCGCCGCCGCCGTACGCGACAACACGCACACCGGGCCGCTGCCCGCGCCCTCCCGCTCGGCGCCCGGGCTGCGCGCCCTGGACGACGCCCTGCTGCACGCCGCCGAGGCCTTCGACCGGGGCCGGGGGAGCGATCTGCACACCCGCAGGCACGGCATCGGGGATGTGCTGCGGTCCGTGTTCGGGGCCGGCGGGCGGGAGTACGGTCTGCGGGTCGCCCTGTGCTTCGGGGCCAGCGTCGCCGCCGCCCAGGCGTTGCACCACACCCAGTGGTACGGACAGCACGAGCACTGGTACTGGCTGCCCGCCACCACCGTCTTCCTGGTCAAGCCCGATCTCGGCCCGCTCGTCTCGCGCGTGCTGTGCCGGGCCGCCGGGACGGTGCTGGGGGCGCTGCTCTTCGCGGGGTTCGCCGCCGTGCTGCCCCGGCCCGAAGGGCTCATCGTGCTCGTCGCCGTCAGCGGCGCGCTCATACCGGTCGCCACGCGGCACTTCGCCGCGCAGACCGCCGTCGTCACCGTCCTGGTGCTCGCCCTGGTGATGGTCGGCGGCGAACCGCAGGCCTCCGCCGGACGGATCGCGGAGACGCTGCTGGCCTGCGCGATCGTCCTGATCGTCGGACATCTGCCGATGCCCGGACAGCGGGCCGGGGGAGTACGGGCCAGGCTCGCCGCGGCGGGCGAGGCGGCCCAGGCGTACCTGGCCCACGTCCTGCGCGAGTCCGACGCCCACGCGCTGCACGCCGGTGCCGGTACGGACGTCACCGCCCCCGACCCCGACAGCCGTACCGCCCGCTGGACCCTGCGCCGCGAGGCCTACCGCGCGCTCGCCGAAGCCCGTACCGCCATCGCCCTCGCCGCCGCCGAACTGCCCCCGCTCGCACGCCACTCGGAGGGTGCCGACGAGGTGGCCGCCACCCTCGAACGGCTCGTCGACACCGTCACCGCCTGCGCCGTCCACCTCGACGACACCGGCCGCCTCACGGCCCGGCACACCGAGCGCCTCGCCGAACTCCTCGACGAACTGGACAGGGAGCGCGAGCGCGGCCATCTGCGGATCCCCGAACTGCGCGTCGCCGGGTGAGCGCACCCTGAGGGCGCGGCGGCGACGGGATGCGCGGTTCGGCGCACACGACACGCCGGCCTCGTCGTACGTTGGCGTGATGAGCGACTCTCCCGCCGACCTCGTCATCACCGGATGCACCGCCCTCGTGCACGACGACCAAGAACGGATCGGGTTCGAGGAGAACGCCACGATCGTCGTACGGGACGGAGTCATCGAGTCCGTCACCACGACCCCGGCCACGGTGGAGGCCCGGCAGCGCATCGACGCCCGCGGACAGGTCGCCCTCCCCGGCCTCGTCAACTGCCACACGCACGCGCCCATGGTGGCGCTGCGCGGACTCGCCGAGGACCTGCCCACCGAGGAGTGGTTCAACGACGTCGTCTGGCCGGCCGAGTCCAACCTCACCGGGCGGGACGTGACGTTGGGGGCGCAGCTGGCCTGCGCGGAGATGATCCGCGGCGGTGTCACCTGCTTCGCCGACCACTACTTCTCGATGGACGCCGTCGCCGCCGTGGTCGAGGAGTGCGGGATCCGGGCGCACCTCGGCGAGGCGTACTTCTCCTCACAAGGGCCCCAGGGCCGGGAAGCGTCACTGGAGTTCGCGCTACGACACCGTGGTGGCGCCGGTGGCCGCATCACCACCGCCCTCGCCCCGCACGCCCCCTACACCGTGGACGACGCCGACCTCACCGCCACCGCCGACCTCGCCCGCGAACACGGTCTGCCCGTCCATCTGCACGCCTCCGAGAACCGCGACCAGGCCGAGACCAGCCTCGCCCGGCACGGTGTCACCCCGATCGAGGTCCTCGAACGGACCGGGATCCTCGACACCGACGTCCTCATCGCGCACGGCTCCGGCATCCTCGACCGCGACCTGCCCCTCCTCGCGCGGGCCGCCGGTCTCACCGCCGTGGCCACCGCTCCCCGCGGCTATCTGAAGTTCGCCTGGCCCACCACCACACCGGTCCGCGCCCTGCACGACATCGGCGTCCCCGTCGGGCTCGCCACGGACGGCGCCGCCTCCAACAACTCCCTCGACGTGTGGGAGTCGATGGCGCTCACCGCTCTGATCCAGAAGTCCACGACCGGCGACCCCCGCTGGCTGACCTCCCGCCAGGCCCTGCACCACGCCACCCTCCAGAGCGCCCGCGCGGTGGGCCTCGGCGACCGGATCGGCAGTATCGCGCCCGGGCGGCGCGCCGACCTCGTCCTCGTGGACCTCACCGGGCCGCACACCCAGCCCGTGCACGACCTCGCCGCGACCCTCGTGCACAGCGCCCGCTCCTCCGACGTGCGCACGACGATCGTCGAGGGCCGGATCCTCATGCGCGACCGCGAGCTGTTGACCATCGACGTACCCACAGTGGTGGCGGAACTGGGGGAGCGGCTGCCCGCCCTCGTCGACCGCAGTCATGGGAAGCGGATCCAGGAGTACGACACCTGAGAGGCCGGCGGCACGGCCCTGAGGAGCCCGGAAGAAATCCGTGCGGAAAAAAATCCCGCGGCGGCGATGAGTTCCGCCCCTCCCGTCGGTCACCACCCGGAACGGACCGTTGCACAGGAGGGGTCATGTCGCTTCCGGAGATCGTCTCGCGGGCCCAGTGGCGCGCGGCGCGCGAGGAGTTGCTGCTCAAGGAGAAGGCGGTCACGCGGGCGCGGGACGCCCTCAACGCCGAGCGGCGCGGACTGCCGATGGTCGAGATCGACACGGAGTACGTGTTCGAGGGCGGCGACGGCAAGGCCACGCTGCTCGACCTCTTCGAGGGCCGCGACCAACTCGTCGTATACCACTTCATGTTCGCGCCCGAGTGGGAGGCCGGCTGCCGCAGCTGCTCGGCCTTCCTGGACCAGATCGGGCACCTCGCCCATCTGAAGGCACGGGGGACGACGTTCGCCGCCGTGTCCCGGGCGCCGTACCCGAAGATCCTGCCGTTCAAGGCGCGGATGGGCTGGACGGTGCCCTGGTACTCGTCGTACGCGAGCGACTTCAACCGCGACTTCGAGGTGACCCTGGAGCACGAGGGAGAACGCGTCGAGCGGCCGGGGATCAGCTGTTTCCTGCGCGAGCACGACCGGGTCTTCCACACCTACTCGACCTACGAACGCGGCCTCGACGGACTCGGCTCCACCACCAGCCTGCTGGATCTCACCGCGCTGGGACGGCAGGAGGAGTGGGAGGAACCCAAGGGGCGCGCGTCCACTCTGGGGGCGCCCGCGGGCAGTGAGCGCATCCGATATCACGACGAGTACGAGGACTGACACATTCCGTAGCGAAAGTGACCACTGAGTAACCGAATTCTCACCCTTCGCGCTGAACGAGTGTCAACTACGTCTCAGTCCCGCAACTGAGCGAGGCGTTCGGCCCCTGGAAGGCGTTAACTCCTACAAGTACTCCTACGGATGAGTACAACGCTTTCTGGAGGTGCAGGGTGGTGAACGGGCGAACAGTGCTCGAACGCTTTCCCGCAGGTGGGCCGCGAGGCTCCTGGCCGGCGGAGGAGTTCGCGCACGCGCGGCGTCTTGAGGGACTGCCCGCCGAGGTGGTCATGGATCTCGCGACGGACACGTTCCTGGTGATCGTGCGCAGCGCGGAAGGAGCCGTCGACGCGGTGGCCTGACGGGTCACTCCGCCGATGGCCGGAGGGTCGCGCCTCGCGACCGGGCCGACGGATCAGCCCGCCTTCGGGGCGGGCACGTCGTCCGGCAGACCAGGGCCGCTCGGCACCTTGGTGAACTGCTCCGCCTGGAGCGAGTACAGCTCCGCGTACACCCCGCCGGAGGCCAGCAGCTCGTCCGGTGTGCCGGACTCCACCAGCCGGCCCTGCTCCAGTACGTGCACCAGGTCCGCGTGGCGCACCGACGCCAGCCGGTGCGTGATGAGGATGACCGTCTGGCCGGTGCCGGCCAGGGCGCGGATCTTCTCGAAGACCTCCAGCTCGGCCCGCGCGTCCAGCGCCGCGGTCGGCTCGTCCACGATCAGGATGCGCCCGCGCCGGTACGCGGCCCGGGCGATGCCGAGCCGCTGCCACTGACCGCCCGACAGCTCGTGGCCGCCGCTGAAGTTGCGCGCCAGCAGCGTGTCCAGGCCGCGCGGCAGATCCGCGAGCACCTCCTGGGCCCCGGCCTCCCCGACCGCGTGGTCCACCCGCTCGTCGGTCGCCGGCACCGAGGGGCGCCCCACCGCCACGTTCACACGGGCCGTGAACGGCCACCGCTTGAAGTCCTGGGCCACCATCGCGACCCGCTCCGCCAGCAGCCGCCGGTCCGCGCCCGCCGCGTCCACGCCGTCCCACAGGATCCGGCCCTCGCCGGGCGAGTACAGCCCGGCCAGCAGCTTCACCAGCGTCGTCTTGCCCGAGCCGTTCTCGCCGACCAGCGCGACGATCTTGCCGAGCGGGACGGAGAGCGTCACCCCGTCGAGGGCGGGGCGGGTCGCGTCACCCGGATAGGTGAAGCTGACGTTGTCGAACCGGATCTCGCGCGGATCGTCCGGCAGCGCGGTGCCGCCCACCGGGATGGCCCATGCGGCAGCCTCGGTGTGCAGCCGCTGGAGATCGCCGACGAACAGGGCCTCCTCGTGCAGCGCGTTGACCTCGACGACCAAGGTGTCGAGGCTCTGCGAACCGGTACGGATGGCGATCACGGCCGTACCCGCGACCGACAGCGCCATCGCGCCCCCCAGCAGCAGCCCGCCGAGCGTCGCGTAGGTCGCCGCCGTCGCCAGGCCCGTCCACCCGGCCGCGATCAGACCGGTGCCCGCGGCCAGCCGGGCCAGCCGGGTCTGCTCCGCCTCGGCCGTCTCGGCCATGGCGCGGAAGTGACGCAGCAGGAACGGCCCCACGCCGTGGACACGGACCTCCGGCGCCGCCTCGGGCTCGATCAGCAGGGCGCCCAGCAGCCGGCCCGCGCGCACATGCTGGACCCAGGCGTGGAACGACGCGTACCGGCGACGCGCCATCGTCAGCGCGCTCCACGCGCTCGGCAGGGTCATCGTCACCAGCAGCGGCAGCAGGGCCGGATGCAGCACGGTCAGCACACCGGCCGCCGCGATCAGGGAGATCATCGCGTTCACCACGCGCGTGGCGTACGAGATCATCCGCCGGGCGGAGACGGCGCCGTACTGCGCGGTGTCCAGCAGCTTGTGGAAGGTGTGGTCCTCGATCGCGGCCAGCTCCACCGTCGCCGCCCGCTCCAGGTACCGCTCGGTCGCCACCCGCTCCACCTTGGGTTCGAGGCGTCCGGTGGCGTACGTCGACGCGGCCCGCAGCAGCGCCCCGACCATCATCACGGCGGCCATCACGACCAGCGCGGGTACGGCGCCCCGCAGCCGCTCCTCCAGCGTGCCCCCGCCGATCAGCCGGCCCAGCACGCTGTTGACGGCGAGCAGACTCACCGCCTGGGACAGGCCCCGGCCCACCTCCGCGGCCAGCACGATCCGCGCCGCCGGCCGGTCCGCCTGCCACGCCAGCCGGAAACTCGCCGTCAGCAGCGACGGCAGGCGGGTCACCATCGCCCGGAAGTTCAGCTCCAGGAACGCGTCCTCATGCGAGTTCCACCCCACGTCGTACCGCAGCGGCCCCCCGAAGAGCAGCCGCTCCGACTCGGAGACCCCGGGCTGCTCCGCAGCCTTCCGCTTTCCCACCGCAGTCCTCCCCCGGTCCCTGGACGGAGGCCACTATCGCGGGGGCGGACTCCCTGGGGCAGGGCGCAGAAAGGGGAGGGGGAAGCGCGCGGGCGCACACCTGTGAACTCCGGGTCCAGCAGCGCCCCTTCTAAGGGGCGCGGGGAACGGCGCGACAAGCCACACGCGACCCGCACGCGACAAACAACCCGCAGTAACTCGGCACCCGAAGCGGAGCGCTTACGCGCTGACCGGCCGAGACCACGTCGGCGTCGTCCCCGTGAGCCGGCACACCGCCAGATACAGCGGTATCGGGGGCGTGTACGGCACCGTCCCCTCCGGCCGGTGCAGCAGATCGGGTACCACCGGGGCGTCCGGAACTATCGCCCCGGTGGCGTACTGGGCGGGCGCGGGCCACTCCAGGGCGTAGTCGGAGTCGGCCGGCACGAGCCACCACCAGTGCGCCTCATCGGCGTAGACGCATCCGGGTCGTGGCAGTCGTGACATCACCTGAGGGCCGAGCCGCGCCGGTACCGCCACCGCGTCGCAGCCCAGGGGCACCGTCATGCCGTCGGGCACCGGCAGCCGCAGGGGCCGGGGTGTCCCCGGTGTACGCAGTCCGCGTCGGAGGCGGACCAGCGTGTCCAGGGTGAACACCTGGCCGCCGGAGCCGGCCCTCACACCCACGCACCTCCCGTCCGGTGGTCGCGGGCCTCGGTGTCGGGCGCCGCTCGGTGGTGGGTCTCCGCCGCGTCCTCCTCGCCCGAGCCGCCGGACGGGCCGGGCTTCGGGCGGGCTCCCCAGCCCAGGTCGTTGCGGGGACCGGTGTCGGTGCGGGGCTCGTCGGCCTTGCGCGGCAGATCCGCCCAGACCAGCAGCCCCGGGCCGTGCTCATGGGCACCCCACGAATGACACAGGGCCTCGACGAGGAGCAATCCCCTCCCGTGCTCCTCCTCGGGCCGCTGCGGTGACGGGTGGGGCTCGCCCGGCGCGCACCCCTCGTCACGCACCGCTATGCGCACCAGGTCGTCACCGTCGTGCAGCTCGCAGACCACACGGCGGCTCGCGGTGTGCACGATGGCGTTGGTGACCAGCTCGGTCACCACGAGGGCGGCCGAGTCGCAGGTGTCCTCGCCGACCGACCAATGGGTCAGCCGGGCCCTTGTCAGGCGTCTGGCCTGCGCGGGAGAACCCGGATGGGCGGCCAGCTCGAACCGGAACCGGCGCTCGGTGGCGACCCTGTCGGGCCCCTTCGCCGGGGCGGCACCGAGACCGAGGGGGCGGCCTGCGGCGGCGTCTGTTCCTAAGGGCGCGGACGGAATCACGCTTGCCACTATCGCCCCGACGTGAACACTTGGCAAGTGTCACTCTGAAAAATGCAGAGTGCTGTGTGACGTGGTGAGGTGCCGTGGCACACTGCTCGCAACAGCACGTCGAGCGGCGCCAGTTGGGATCACCGAAGATCCGTACCCATCCGTACAGATCTTCGAATAGGTCTTCGAATGGCGCCGCAGCACTGTCAGCGTGCCGCGAGGCCGGTCCGATCCCCTGTGGCCGCCCGACCAGGGACTTTGTGGAGGTGGAGGGTGAGCGAACCGCGGTCCGCGCCGACAGTCGGCCAGGTCGTGCTCGGCCGGCGCCTCCTGGATCTGCGGGAGCGCGCCGGGCTCCGACGCGAGGAGGCCGCCCGCATCCTGCGCGTCGCACCCGGCACGGTCCGGCGCATGGAGATGGCCGAGGTCGCCCTCAAGATCCCGTACCTCCAGCTGCTGCTGAAGGCCTACGGCATCACCGACCAGGAGGCCGAGGCCTTCGTCCAGCTCGCCGAGGAGGCCAACCGGCCCGGCTGGTGGCAGCGGTTCCACGACGTCCTGCCCGGCTGGTTCTCGATGCACGTCAGCCTGGAGGGCGCCGCCGCCCTGATCCGCCAGTACGAGCCGCACTTCGTGCCCGGACTGCTCCAGACCGAGGACTACGCGCGTGGCGTCCTGCGCTCCGGCGCCATCGGCCAGACCAGCCCCGAGGACATCGAGCGCCATGTCGCCCTGCGCATGGAACGCCAGGGTCTGCTCACCCGTCCGGACGCGCCCCGGCTGTGGGTCGTCATGGACGAGACCGTGCTGCGCCGCCCCGTCGGCGGTCCGGAGGTGATGCGTGCCCAGATCGACAAGCTGCTCGACGCCACGAAGCTGCCCAACGTCACGCTCCAGGTCGCCCCGTTCGCGAACGGGCCGCACCCGGGCACCTACGGGCCCTTCGTGCTCTTCCGATTTGCCGTGTCCGAACTGCCGGACATGGTCTACAGCGAGTACCTGACCGGCGCCGTCTACCTGGACGCGCGCGTGGAGGTGGCGACCCACCTCGAGGTCATGGACCGCATGGCGGCGCAGGCCGCTACTGCACATCGCACGAAGGAGATCCTGAAGGATCTCCGCAAGGAGCTGTGAATGGATCGCATCAAGCCGCGCAACGTCTACAACGGCATGCCCGCGCGGGACTTGGGCAGCGAAGGCTGGCACAAACCGTGGAGCGGCGGCAACGGCGGCAACTGCGTGGAGGCGATGAAGCTTGCCGACGGCCGGATCGCCGTCCGGCAGTCCACCGACCCGGACGGTCCGGCGCTCATCTACACCACGGACGAGATGACCGCGTTCATCGAGGGCGCCAAGGCGGGGGAGGCCGACTTCCTGCTTTCCTGATCTCTGGGCTCGATCGAGCCCAATTGCTGGGTTGTCGCTAATGATTGAGGCTGTCGCCATGACGGAGTGCGCCACCGTGTCGCCGCCGCACTCCGTCGGCGGGCATCACAGCCAGGACCACATCCGCCGCGGGGCGTCCACCAGTCGGCTCACCGCGACCACGGGGAGCGGCGGCTGAGCGGCCTGGTCGGAGCTGAGGTGCAGACCGTAGTAGATCTGCTCGATCGAGGGCGGTCCGACCGCGAGGTTGCGCCGGACGGCCGACGACGAGGTCTGCTCCCCGGTCTGCACGAGATAGGCCGCGGCCATCGTGCCCGTGCGGCCCACGCCGGCACCGCAGTGCACGAACACCGGTCCGGACGAGCGGGCGACCACGTCGAGGAAGCGCCGCACCTGCTCCGGCTTCGGTGTCTGCCCGTCCCGGATGGGCATGCGTACGACATCCAGTCCGGCCCGCTTCGGTCCGGCGAGCTGGGCCGCGCTCAGGTCCTCGGCGCGCAGGTCCACCACCGTGGTGATGCCCATGCTCGCCAGGGCTCGGTAACCGGCGGGGGAGGGGGCGGCGCCCCGCCACAGTCGTCCCTCGGAGTCGACCGGCTGGAAGTGGTGCACACCCTGCACCGTGCGGGTCCCGGCCGGGGCCGGGGTCTCCTCGCGTGCCCAGTACGACACGGCCAGGATGCCGAGGGCGCCGGTGGCCCAGAGGGTGAGGTAGCCGAGGGCCACGAGGAGGACGATCCGCAGCATGCGCCGCGACAGGGGGCGCGGGCGAAGGGCGGCGGGGGGCAGGGAAGCGGTGAGGACAGCCATGGGCGACCCGGGGGATAGGGGACGGAAAGCTTTCGCAGGCTAACCCGGGTGGCGTATGGCTGTCTTGTCCGTGTACGTGCGGCTATGTGATCACCGAGGTGATCGTTCCGCGGGCTCCGGTGCGGCCGCGGACGGGTCAGTCGTCGTCCGCGTCACCGATGCCGACCACCGTGAGGTGGGCGCGTTCCAGAGTGGCGTCCTCCAGGCAGCCGCGCAGCCGCATGAGGTCGTGGTCCGTGAGCGCGGGGCGTACCACCCCGGCGAACAGACCGTCGCCCAGGTCGCCGAGTGCCGCGTGCCGCAAGGGCACTGACGTGGAGTCGCGGCAGCGCTCCCAGACCTGCTGCGCGGCCAGGGACCGCCGCTCGGCCGTGGTGTCCGAGCCCCGCAGGTCGACCTGGACGATCACCGAGGTCGCCCGGCTCTCGTCGCGTTCCTCGTCGCGGGTCTGGGTGAGCTCGGCGAGCCCCACGACCAGCGCGGCGAGCAGGGCGGCCCCGACGACTGTGACCACTGTCACGCGGGTGGCGCGTCCCCGGTCGCGCCGGGCGCCCGGCCCCGGCAGGTCCTCCAGGTCTTCCAGATCGTCCAGGTCCTCCAGATGCTCCCGGTGCTCCAGGTCGTCGGACCTGCCCGGGTCCGGGGCCGCCAGGACGGCCAGCCGCCCGGCGAGCCGCCGCTCGGCCGGCCTGGCCGTGGCCGACGCGACCTTCTGCACCACCCAGGCGAGCCCGGTCAGCACCACACCGGTGACCATCAGGACCGGCACGAAGACGTACGTACGGTCCGCCGGGTCCGCCAGCCAGCGGAACCGGGTCTCCTCGCGGGCCGCGGCCGGCTGCCGCAGCCGGGTCAGCACGTCCTCCTGCCGTGCCTCCGCCTCCCGCTGCCGCCGGTCGGTGTCACGCAGCCGTTCCTCGATCCGGGTCAGCCGCCCGAGCGTCACCAGGCCGAGCAGCAGCACCTCGACGACCAGCAGCAGCACTCCGCAGATCAGGGCCCGCTGCCACTGCCAGCGGTACAGGTAGATGACGAGGTAGGTGCCGGCCCCGGCCGCGGCCAGCCCTCCGAAGACGTACGCGACCTTCCTCATGGCGCGCTCCCCAATGGCGCGCTCCCCAGCGGTGTGTCGCCAGTGGCCGGCCGTGAGTCACCGGTCGTCGGCCGTACGTCGCTGGTCGCCGGTTGGATGGCGCCGGTTGTCGGCCGGGTGTCGCTGGTTGTCGGTCGTGTGGCGTCGGCGGTCGGCCGTACGTCGCCCGTCGGCCGTACGTCGCCCGTCGTTCCGTCGACGGTGAGTCGGGTGCCGGGTGGGAAGCGGTTCAGGGCGTCGGTGGCGCCGACGACCGCGGGGAGTCCGAACTCCCTCGCCAGCACGGCGAGGTGGGACAGCGGGCTGCCCGTCTGGGCGACCAGTGCGGTGAGGCCGGGCAGCAGCGGGGCGAGCGCGGGGTCCAGTGTGCGTACGACGAGCACGGCATCGGCCGGCCGGGGCCCGGCGCCGTCCCAGACGGTCCCGACCGCGCGTCCTCCGGAGACCCCTCGGACGCCGTCGCCGCGGCCGTGGTCCCGCTCGGCGACGACGGCGCCGTCCGCCGCCAGCCGGAACGCGTCCGGCAGCGGCGGAGAGACGGCTCGCGGCACCCGCGCCTCCAGGTCGGCGGGCGGTGCCCCGCCCTCCAGCATCTCGCTGAGCTCCGCCCACCGGAGCAGCCCGACCCGCTCCACGGCGATCCCGGCCCGCCGTGCCGCCTCCCGCACGAGCCGTACCTGGAGCTCCTGCACCCAGCGGATGCGGAGGCGGAGGGCTTCTCGGGGCGGGAGGGAGGCGGGGCTCGCCGTGGGCGGTCCTCCTCCGGCCAGGTCACTGGTCGGGTCTCCTGCGTGCGGGTGCGGGTCTTGCCGGGGTGTCCCGTCCTCGCGGGTCACGGGCCGAGGCTGGGTCACGGGCCGAGGCAGGGCTCCCGGCCGTTCCCGCAGACTCGGTGCCGTCAGAGCCAGGACGACCGGGTTCTCGGCGATCGCGTGGTCGTCGGGAAGGCCCCGGGCGCGGGCCCGGGCGAGGGCGGACAGGGCCAGGCCCGCGGCCGTACGGCCCTTCGGAGGGTCGCGCAGGAGCGCACCGGCGAGGGCCTCCTGCGCGTGCAGGGAGGTCAGGACGCGACGGGTCCAGCGGAGTTCCGTCCGGAGAGTGGGGGAGGGGAGTCCGGCCGGGGCGGGGACATCGGCCAGGTGCCGGTCGACGTCCGCGACGAGGTCCGTCGCCAGGCCGGGCAGCGCCGGGGTGAGCCGGCCCACCCGCCAGGCCGCGCCCAGCCGCCGCGCACCGGGCGCCGGATTGAGCAGCGTCGGCCACCGGTGTCTCGGCCCGACCACGCCGAGCAGCCGCAGGTCGGCGACGGCGCGTCCGCCGACCGTCGTCACCACGGGCACCGACCTCAGCAGCCGGCGCGGCACGCTGCCCACGATGTCGAGCGCGGCAGCCAGCCCCCGGGCCATGGGCGCCACCCACAGGTCCTCCTCCAGCGGAGTCAGCTGCTCCGGCAGGGTCTCCGCGACCGGTCCGGGCCCCAGGAGCCGTGCCCCGCGCTCCGGGCGCGCGGCCATCGCCGTGATCGGACGGCTCTGGAACAGCCACAGCCGCCCGTCCTCGTCGAACCCGAACTCGATGTCCTGCGGCCCGCCGAACACCCGCCGGGCCTGCCGCGCGAGCCGCGCCAGCCGGACCAGTTCGGAACGCGTGAGCGGCGATCCGGCCCCGGCGGGCTCCGTCCGCAGCAGCCGCCCGTGCCCGCCCAGCCAGTACGAGGTCCCGGCCTGCGCGCCGCTGACCAGGCTGTCCGGCCCGCCGCGCACCGCGCTCACCAGCATCCGGTCGGTGCGCCCCTCGACCGGGTCGGCACCGAACATCACGCCGCCGACACGGGCCGTGAGCATCGGCTGCACGAGGACCGCCATCGGCACGGCGGACCCGTCCGGCCCGTACGCCGAGTCGAGCACGGTCCGTACGGCCGTACGGAACTCCCGCCAGCCGCGGACATCGAGCACGGAGTCGAAACGGCCCGCCAGCGAGGACTGCTCGGTGTCCTCCCGCGGCGACGAGGACCGTACGACGAGGGGGAGGACGCCGCCGTCGGAGAGCTCCTGCCAGGCCCGCCGCAGGGCGATCGCGTCGGTGTTCCCGCCGGGCGGGATCACGAAACCGGGGAGCACCGGCAGCCCGGCGCCGGCCGCGCGGGCGAGGTTGGCGGCCTTGGATCCGGTGAGTCCGGGGAGAACGGCGTCGGGATGTCCCAGCGGGACGGCGGCCGGAGCGTGCGCCCGCGCTCGGCCGGGGGCGACCTCGCCCCGGGCTCCTTCCCCCTCGCGTGCGCCTTCTCCGTGGCGTTCGTCGAGCGTCGTCATCGAGCACCCTCCAGGACCGGCCGCCAACAGGGGGGACGCGCGGGGGTGGCCCTGCGCCTGACGGCGGAACGAAGGATGGGACGGGCCGCTGCCGGTCCGGCGGACCGGGTCCGACGACAGCTCGCCTCCTGCTCCGATGATCCCACCGCAGTTCGGATCCTTGTAGCCCGTAAGCCACTTTTCGGACATATAAAGGAAAAATCAGTGCGGTGGTACGAGGGCGGATCGTGGTGCTCGTCCTGGCGAAGCATCCCGTGGTTCCTCCCCAGGCAGGAGAGCCGCGGCGGGCGGCTCGTCCGTGCGGAGGAGCGCGTGGAGGAGCGGGCGGGGGTGGGCACGGGCGGGCGCGGCGGGGGCAGGGGTGGGTGGGTCAGATGTCGGTCGGCGGCAGGATTCCGCAGAGGGCCTCGATCGCCGCGCCGTAGGAGTGCTCCGAAGGGGTCGCGTACCCCACGACCAGGCCGTCGTGCGCCGGCATGTCGGTCGCCGGGTGCCGGAACTCGGCGAGGCCGTCCAGGGCGATGCCCTGCCAGGTGGCGGCCTTGACCGTGGACCGCTCGGTGCCCGGCGGCAGCCCGAGCACCGCGTGCAGACCGGCCGCGACCCCGGTGATCGTCACGTGCGGCGCGTGCGTGGCGAGCGCCGCGACGAGCCGGTCCCGGCGGGCGCGGTACCGCTGCCGCATCCGGCGCACATGACGGTCGTAGGACCCGCGGGACAGGAAGTCGGCCAGGGCGAGCTGGTCCGGGACGCTCGCCCAGGCCTCGCGCTCGCCCTTGGCCGCGAGCACGCCGTCGACGTACCGCTCCGGAAGGACCATCCAGCCCAGCCGCAGCGCGGGGGACAGGCTCTTGCTGACCGAGCCGAGGTGGATCACGCGCTCGGGGTCCAGTCCCTGGAGGGCGCCGACCGGCTTGCGGTCGTAGCGGAACTCCCCGTCGTAGTCGTCCTCCAGGATCACCGCCCCACGCGCGCGTGCCCAGCCGACCACGGCCGCCCGGCGCGCCGGATCCAGCGGCCCGCCGGTCGGGAACTGGTGCGCGGGCGTGAGCAGGACGGCCCGCTCTCGGCCCAACAGGTCCGTCCGCGCGCCGCGTTCGTCCAACGGGAGCGGTACGGTCCGCACCCCGGCGGTGTCGAGGAGCTCCCGGTGGAAGCCCAGCCCGTACGCCTCCACGGCCAGCGGACCGCGCAGCACCCCGCCCCCGCCCTGGCCGAAGAGCAGCCGCAGCGCGTGGGCGAAACCGGAGCAGACGACGATCCGGCCCGGCTCGGTGCGCACGCCCCGCGCGCGGGCCAGGTACTCCGTGAGCGCCTCCCTCAGCTCCACCCGCCCGGCCGGATCGCCGGGCCCGAACACCTCGTTCGGCGCCTGCTGCAGCGCCCGCCGGTAGGACGCCAGCCACTCCGCCCGCGGGAACGCCGACACGTCCGGGCTGCCCTGCCGCAGGTCGTGCCGCGTCCCCCGCGCGCGTGCGGACACCTTACGGCGCGCCTCTACGGCGGGACGCAGCGGCCTCGCCCGCTCCGCGACCCGGGTGCCCGAGCCCTGACGGGCGGTGAGCCAGCCCTCCGCGACGAGTTCCGCGTAGGCGTCGGCCACCGTGTTCCGGGCGACCCCGAGGTCGGCGGCGAGCGAACGGTACGGCGGCAGCCGGGTCCCGGGCGCCAGCCGTCCGTCGCGCACCGCCTCGCGCAGCGCCCGGATCAGCGCGGCCCGCCGGCCACCGGGACCGGACAGCTCCAGATGCAGATCGGCACCGATCCGTTCCGCGGAATTGACCCACGATTCCTCCATGGAAATGCACCCTACTGTGGGTCTTTTCAGGTCGTAGCTTGGTGCACATGACGACGAACACGACAGACGTGACCAGCACTCTTTCCGCCCAGGTCGTGGCCCGGAGGAACCGCCTGGACCTCGCGAAGTCCGCCCCGAAGGTCTTCCGCGCGATCATTGGCTTCGACGCCGCCGCCCGCCAGGGCCTCGACCCGGCCCTCGTCGAGCTGATCCAGATCCGCGCCTCGCACCTCAACCACTGCGCGTACTGCCTGCACATGCACACCAACGACGCCCGCAAGGCCGGCGAGAGCGAGGACCGGCTGCACCTGGTCCCCGTCTGGCGCGAGGCCCGCCACTTCTTCACCGAGCGGGAACAGGCCGCCCTCGCCCTCACGGAAGCCGTGACCCTGGTCGCCGACAACGGCGTCCCCGACGAGGCCTACGCGGGCGCCGCCGCCCACTTCGACGAGGAGGAACTCGCCCACGTCCTCGCCGTGATCCTCACGATCAACACGTGGAACCGGGTGGCCCTGGCCACGGCGAAGGTGGCGGGGACGGACGAGCGCCGCTGAGCGTGCCGCTCCGGTCACCGCCCGCGGACCGGCTACACGGTCATCGGCCGGTCGTACGGACCGATCGGCGCCGGCAGCCGTGAGCTGCCCGTCAGGTGACGGTCGACGGCCGCCGCCACCGCCCGCCCCTCCGCGATCGCCCACACGATGAGCGACTGCCCCCGGGCCGCGTCCCCCGCGGCGAACACCCCGGGGGCGTTCGTGGCGAAGTCGGTGTCCCGGGTGATCGTGCCGCGGGGATCCAGCTCCAGGCCCAGCTGCTCGACGAGCCCGTCCCCCTGGTCAGGCCCGGAGAAGCCGAGCGCGAGCAGGACCAGGTCGGCGGGGAGTGCCCGCCCGCGGTCCGCCACCGGGCGCCGCAGCGCGTCCACCTCGACCAGATGCAGGTGCCGCACATGCCCGTCGGCGTCACCGGTGAGCCGGAGCGTGGACGCCGCGAACAGCCGCGCGTCGGCGTCCGCCGCCGGCGCGGTCGCCAGCTCGCCGGCCTCCTCGTGCGCGGCCGACAGCCGGTAGATCTTCGGATACGTCGGCCAGGGGTCGGTGTCCTCGTCGCGCTCGGTACCGGGCTGGGCGTAGATGTCCAACTGCGTGACGGACGCGGCCCCTTCCCGCACCGCCGTCCCCAGACAGTCGGCCCCCGTGTCCCCGCCCCCGACGATGACGACGTGCTTCCCGGCGGCGGACAGCGGAGAGACCTCCAGGTCGCCCTCGCCCACCCGGTTGGCCAGCGGCAGATACTCCATCGCCTGGTGCACCCCGGCCAACTCCCGCCCCGGAACGTCCAGTTCACGCCAACGCGTGGCCCCCGTGGCGATCACCACGGCGTCGTACCGCGCCCGCAGTTCGGCGGCACCGATGTCCCGCCCGACCGCCGTGGACGTACGGAACTTCGTGCCCTCCGCCCGCATCTGCTCGATACGCCGTTCGAGGTGGTGCTTCTCCATCTTGAACGCGGGGATGCCGTACCGCATCAGCCCGCCGATCCGGTCGTCCTTCTCGTACACGGCGACCGTGTGGCCCGCCCGGGTCAACTGCTGTGCCGCGGCGAGGCCGGTGGGCCCGGAACCGATCACCGCGACCGTTCGCCCGGACAGCCGCTCCGGAGGCCGCGGCGGCGCGAACCCGAGCTCCCACGCCCGGTCGGCGACCGCCACCTCGACGTTCTTGATGGTCACCGCGGGCTGGTTGATGGCCAGCACGCACCCCGATTCGCAGGGCGCCGGACACAACCGGCCGGTGAACTCGGGGAAGTTGTTCGTGGCGTGCAGTCGGTCGGCGGCCGTGCGCCAGTCCTCCCGGGACACCAGGTCGTTCCACTCGGGGATCAGGTTCCCGAGCGGACAGGCCTCGTGGCAGAACGGGATACCGCAGTCCATGCACCGGTCGGCCTGCTTGCTGATGATGGGCAGCAGCGCTCCCGGGACGTACACCTCGTCCCAGTCCCGCACCCGTTCCCCGACCGGCCTGCGCGGCCAGTCCTGGCGAGGCGTGGTCATGAATCCCTTGGGATCGGCCATGGGCGTCTTCCTTGCTCGCGCGTGCGACGCTTACGCGTCCGACGTGGCCGTGCGTCATCGAGCGGCACTCCTTCGGCCACGATACGTCCCCGTGGGTGGGGACGCAGAGCGTCGGACAGCGCTGTGCGACGGGCTTCTCCGGATCTTCCCGGGGCCGTGTCGGAGGGTCGCTCGGGCGAGACGCGGGGCTCCTCAGCGGGGCCCCTCAGGACGGCTCCCTCAGCACGGCTCCCTCAGAAGAGCTCACTCAGGTGAGTGCCAGCACGTACGCCAGCGCGGCGGCGGCCGAGGCGACCGTGCGGACGTGGTTCCACAGCGTCCACTCGCGCACGTACGTCGGCCAGTACGCGGCCGCCTCCGGAGTACCCGGCTCCAGCCGGTCCAGCGCCTCGTTGCGCGGCACGTTCGCCACCATCGTCAGCCCGAACACGCCGAACAGATACAGCCCGCTGCCTATCAGCAGCTCGGCGGTCCCCTCGTCCGGCCACAGCACGAACGTCACCACCGCTATCACCGCGGACAGCACCGCCGACCCGGCGAACACCAGCATGAACGGCGGCCGCAACGCGGTCACGTTGATCGCGTGCATCGCGGCGACCCCCTGTGCGGGCGGCAACGCGGCCAGCCCTCGCATCACGAAGGTCGAGAACCCGCAGAAGACCCCGGCCACCAGACCGGTCCCGAGCACGCCCAGCACCGTCAGTACGAAGTACGGACCATCGATCATGACGACCTCGATTCCCCCATCGGCCGAGCCCATGCCCGGCACCACCGTCACCACCAGTGAAGCCCGCCACGGCGACCGATCCCATGCCCGATCCGCGCGAGGCCATACGCGAGCGTCCAGCCCGGCCGGCCCGCCCGGTCCTCCGCCGGCCTGTCTTCTGCTGCCCGGTCCTCCGCCGGCCCTTCCCCGTCGTCCACTCCCTGGTCCTCCCCGCCCACTCCGGTGCTCACCCGACTTCCGCCTCGGAGACACGCGTCCCTGTCGCGACCTCCGTCTCCGCCTCCGCGAGATCCGCCTCAGCCCCCGCCGATCTCCACCCCGCCAGCACCCCTTCCACGCCCGCCGCGATCCGCCGCCGCGCCTCGTGCCTGGCCACTCCGCTCATCAGCAGGTGGTCGTACGGGGTGTCCACGTGCCGTACGGAGGCCACGACCGCCGCGATCACCGCGCCCTCGGAGAACGCCCGCCCCGCCGCACTCCGCCCCACCCGTCCGCTGCCCCGCACCGAGGCATGCGCGGCGATCGCCCGTGCCCGCTCCGTCGGACACCCGGGGAACAGCCGCCCTATCTCCGCCGCGAACGCCTCCGCGAACCGCACGTCCTCGGCAGCCCGCCGCCGCGCGTCCCGCGTCCGGCGCCGCCGTCTCGCCTCCGCGTCCGCCAGACACCGCGCCTCGGCCCGGGCGAGCCCCGCCTCCTCGACGAGAACGCCCTGTCGCTCGTACCGCCCCCTGCGCCGGTTGAACCGCACGACGACCGCCGACAACGAACTCTCCTCCCGCGAACGGCGCGTGAGCGCGGTGTCGCCGCGCGGCAGGAACACCAGGTGCCCCAGATCGGCGCAGTCGAGGCACCGCGGCGCCCCGTCCTCGACGACGAGCAGCGACAAGGGCCCACCGCGGCACTCCGCACAGTGCCGTCTCCGCAGGGGTTGGATCACGAGAAGTCCGGTACGGAACGCGGAGGTCATGGGGGAGGCCATAGGGGTGTCATTCCCTTTCGCGGGCCCGGGACCACGCCTCGGACCGCGCATCGGGCCACGCCTTGGGCGGTCGAGAGGGCTGCCTCGACACCGCCCGCCGGGCCTGCGGGCGCCGCGCGTTCCGCCCCCGGCCTGACGCATCATGGGCCCTGTGCGACTCGAAGCGATCACCTGGGACCGGCTCGGCGACCTCCTGGCCGAGCGACTGCTCGACCTGAAACCGGCTGACGGCAGCTCGTGGCCACGCATCGCCTTCGACGGCGCCTCCGCCGCCCGCCCCGGCGACCTCGCCGCCCGCGTCTCGGAATCCCTGCGGATACGCGGCCGTTCCTCCCTGGTCGTCGGCACGGAGGGCTTCCTGCGCCCCGCCTCGCTCCGCCTGGAGTACGGCCACCAGGACGTGGACGCCTACTACGACGGCTGGTTCGACACCGGCGCCCTGTGGCGCGAGGTCTTCGGCCCCCTCGAACCCGACGGTGACGGCCGTGTCCTGCCCGACCTGTGGGACCCGGCCACCGACCGCGCCACCCGCAGCCCCTACGTCCAACTCCCGCCCGGCGGCGTGCTGTTGCTGCACGGTCCCCTCCTGTTGCGCCACTGGTTCCCCTTCGACCTGAGCGTCCACGTCCTCCTCTCGCCCGGTGCCCTGCGCCGCCGCACCCCGGAGGCCGAGCGCTGGACCCTGCCCGCCTTCGAGCGCTACACGGACGAGACCGACCCGGCGGCCACGGCCGACGTCCTGGTGCGCGCCGACGACCCGCGCCACCCGGCCTGGAACGGCTCGGGCGACTGAACCGGCTGAACCGGCCGGGCCTGCCCTCGCTGGTGTCCGGCGGTTTCGATCAAACCGCTTTTATATGCGCACGCATGTAACTACGCTGACGTCATGACGACTTCATCGAGCGACCCCCTCCCCTTCAGCGACTCGGTCCGCACCCTTCTCGACGGCAAGAACTTCGCCAGCGTCGCCACCCTCGGTCCCGACGGCGCCCCGCAGAACTCGGTGGTCTGGATCCAGCGCGAGGGCGACACCGTGCTCTTCTCCTCCACCGACGGCCGTCAGAAGGTGCGCAACCTCCGCCGCGACCCCCGCATCAGCCTGTCGGTCTTCGATCTCGCCGACCCCTACACCTCGGTCGAGATCCGCGGCACCGCCGAGGTCCTCCCGGACGAGGGCAAGCGGCTCCCGCACACGCTCTCGCACAAGTACCTCGGCATCGACCCGCCGGGCGAGAAGGACGACGAGGTCCGCGTCGTACCCCGGAAGATCGTGGGCTTCTCCGCCTGAGACGGCGGGTGCGGTCCTCGTGCGGTCGGGTGCGGTCCGGGACGCGCTCCGGGTGCGGGTGTCCGGTGGCGACGCCAGAATGTAGGGCGCCGGGACTAGCGGTGCCCTCCGCGCCGCGCCGGCCGTCCGGCACCAGGAGGTACTCCATGACCACCGCCGGAGACATCATGCACCGTGGCGCCCGCTGGATCCCCGCCCACGAGACCCTGGACCGCGCCGCCCAGCTCATGCGCGAACTGAACGTCGGAGCACTGCCCATCAGCGACGAGAACGAACGGCTCTGCGGCATCCTCACCGACCGCGACATCGTCGTCGGCTGCGTGGCCATGGGCCACGACCCGGCCAGGGTCACCGCGGGCGAGATGGCCCACGGCACCCCGCGCTGGATCGAGGCGAGCGCGGACGTCGGCGAGGTGCTCCACGAGATGCAGGAGCACCAGATCCGCCGGCTCCCCGTCATCGAGAACAAGCGCCTGGTCGGCATGATCAGCGAGGCCGACCTCGCCCGGCACCTGACGGAGGACCAGATCGCGACCTGGGCCGAGAGCGTCTACGCCCGGACCCCCGCCAGTCCCTGACCCGTCAGAGCCAGCCGGTGCGCCTGAACGCCCGGTACAGCGTCAGGCAGGCGACGGATATCACGCCGATGACCATGCCGTAGCCGTACTTCCAGTGCAGCTCCGGCATGTGGTCGAAGTTCATCCCGTAGACGCCGCACACCATCGTCGGCACGGCGATGATCGCCGCCCATGCCGTGATCTTCCGCATGTCCTCGTTCTGCGCGACCGTCACCTGCGCCAGGTGGGCCTGGAGGATCGAGTTGAGCAGTTCGTCGAAGGCGGCGATCTGCTCCTTGGCCCGCAGCAGGTGGTCGGAGACGTCCCGGAAGTAGGCCTGTATCTCCGGGTCGACCACGCGGACCGGCCGTGTGGAGAGCTCTTCGAGCGGGCGGCCGAGCGGGACCACCGCCCGCTTCAGTTCGAGCAGTTCACGCTTGAGCTGGTAGATGCGGCCGGCGTCGACCCGGGCGCCGTCCGCGAACACGGCCATCTCGACCAGGTCGATGTCCGCCTGCACCGAGTCGGTCACGTTCAGGTAGTCGTCCACCACATGGTCCGCGATCGCGTGCAGTACCGCCGCCGGGCCCTTGGCGAGCTGCTCCGGGGCGGACTCCAGCTCCTCGCGCAGCGGCCCCAGGGAGCCGTGCCGGCCGTGGCGCACCGTGATCACGAAGTCCCGGCCGACGAACACCATGATCTCGCCGGTGTTGACCACCTCGCTGGTCGCCGTGAGCTCCTCGTGCTCGACGTAGCAGACCGTCTTGAACACCGCGAACAGCGTCTCGCCGTAGCGCTCCACCTTCGGGCGCTGATGGGCCTCGACCGCGTCCTCGACCGCCAGCGGGTGCAGGTCGAAGAGGTCGGCGATGCCCGCGAACTCCCGCTCCGTCGGCTCGTGCAGACCGAGCCAGACGAAACCCTCGCGGTTCTTGCGCATCCGCTCCACGGTGTCGACGAGATCGCCGCCCGCCGGGGTGCGCACACCCTCCCGGTACGTCACGCAGTTGACCACCGAGGAACCCAACGGAGACCGTGCCGGATGGCTCAGGTCGACGCGCGGACGGCGCCTGGCCAGTCGTGCCACTCTGCGGAGGCCGCCTACCGTGCCGAGGCTCGTGACCTTCCGCAGATTCCCTGCCATGGACATCTGGTCTCCTTGCGTGGATCTCCCCCGTATCGCGTTTCCGCGCCGTGGCGAGCCAGTTTGCCAGCTCGGTGTGTGGAGTGGGTAAGCCTGTGGGAACAGGACGTTCCGCTTTGTTCCCGGCTGTGGACGACGGTTTCGTCGCAGGTGCCGCGTCGCCTCCAGGCGACAAGCCGGGCAACTGGAATGATCGCGGCATGAAGCGAACCGACGGATACCTCCTCGACAACCGGCAGACCGAGGCGGGGGAACGTTTCGACGCCTTCGCCGCACTCTTCGACCCCACGACCTTCCGGCATCTCGAGGGCTTCGGCATCGGACCGGGCTGGCGCTGCTGGGAGGTGGGCGCGGGCGGCACCTCCGTCGTCTCCTGGCTGGCCAAGAAGGTCGGCCCGACCGGACGGGTCGTGGCGACCGACATCGACACCTCACGCGTCGCCGCCGCGGCCCGGCCGCCGGTCCAGGTGCGCGTCCACGACGTCGGGGCCGACGAGCCGCCGGGGGAGGGCTTCGACCTGGTGCACGCCCGGCTGGTCCTGGTCCATGTGCCCGACCGGGACCGGGCGTTGAGGTCGATGGTCCAGGCCCTGCGCCCTGGTGGGCGGCTCCTCGTCGAGGACGCCGACCCCGCCCTCCAGCCCCTGCTCTGCCCCGACGAGCACGGCCCCGAGCAGCAACTCGCGAACCGGCTGCGGCAGGGATTCCGCCAGTTGCTCGCCGACCGCGGTGCCGACCTCGCCTACGGACGCAGGCTGCCCCGCCTGCTCCGCGAGGCCGGCCTGCGCCAGGTCGAGGCAGACGCGTACTTCCCGGTCACCTCGCCCGCCTGCGCCGCCCTGGAGGCCGCCACCGTCCGCCAGATCCGCGACCAACTCGTCTCCGCGGGGCACGCCACGGACCAGGACATCGACCGCCACCTCGCGAACATCGCCTCCGGCGGCATGGACCTGGCCACCGCCCCGATGATCTCGGCGTGGGGGCGCAAGGCGTAGAACACGGGAGTGCGGGAGCGGTGAAAATCGGGGCGCGCGCCGGTGACCGCGCCCGCGCCAGTGCCCGTGCCGGTGACCGCGCCCGTCAGCCCCGCGCAGGCGGGCGACCTCCCACCCGCTCCACCGCCGAAGCGCCCGCCCGGCATCCCTCCGTCGCCGCCTCCTCGGGCCCGGCGCCCGTGAGCAGGGCGGCGAGGAAGGCGCCCGTGAAGGCGTCGCCGGCCCCGGTGGTGTCCCTGGGCGTCGCCGGTACCGCCGGCACGCGAGCGACCACGGTGCCGGAACGGGCCACCAGCGCACCCGCCACGCCCTGCTTGGCGACCACCAGCGGGACGTGGTGGCTCAGCTTGGCCGCCGCGTCCGCCGCGTCGGGCAGACCGGTGAGCAGACACGCCTCGTCGCGGCTGGGCAGCAGCAGGTCCACGCCCTCGACGAGCGCCAGGAAACGGTCCACCCCCAGCTCCACGAGGAAACCGGCCGACGCCGGATCCAGGCTCACCGGCACTCTGTGCGCCCGTGCCGCCGCCAGGGCCACCGACACCAGCTCACGGCTCGGCTCGGAGAACAGCAGATACCCCGACAGGTGCAGCCGGGCGACCCCGTCGAGCAGCGCGTCCGACCAGTCGTCCGGCGAGAGCCGTGCCGAGGCACCACCGTCGGTGAGGAACGTCCGCTCGGCCGCCGCGTCCGCGTCGACCAGGCAGATCACCGTCCCGGTCGGCGCTTCCTCGTCGACGGTGAGCCGGGGCCGTACACCATGGGCGAGCAGTTCCCGCTCGTGCCAGACGGCCGCGTCCGTGCCCACCCGGCCGAGCAGCCGTACCTCCACCCGGTCGTCCCGCGCGGCCCAGCACGCCACGTTGGCGCCCGCGCCGCCCGGCACCGTCCGGATCGTGGAGGCCGTGTCCGTGCCCGCGGCGAGCGGCCCCCGGTGCCGGGCCACGACGTCCGTGACGACGTCCCCGACGACCAGCAGCGCCCCCTCGGGACGGCCGTGTCCCGGCCGACCGTCCGCCACACCGGCCGTCTCGCGCCGGGACCGCTCCACTGTCACGCCCGGGCCCAGGCCGCCGCGATCCGCCCCGCCAGCCGTACGTTGCCCCGCACCGCCGCCAGATTGGCGCTCAGCGAGGCCCCGTCGGTGTGCCGCACCAGGTAGCTCAGCAGGAACGGCGTGACTCCCTGGCCCGTGACGCCCGCCTCCTCGCACGCGTCCAGCGCGTCGGCGAGCACGCGCGCGTGCAGCTCCGGATCCAACTGCTCGGCCTCGGGCACGGGATTGGCGACGATCAGCGACGACCCCGGACCGTCGAGCGCGTCCTGCGCCCTCATCACATCGGCCACCTGTTGCGGGGAGTCCAGCGTCCACTCCACGGGATGTCCCGAGTCGGAGAGATAGAAGCCGGGGAACCGGTCGGTGCCGTACCCGGCGACCGCCACGCCCAGCGTCTCCAGCCGTTGCAGGGTCGCGGGCACGTCCAGGATGGACTTCACGCCCGCGCACACCACGGTGATCCGCGTGCGCGCCAGCAGCCCGAGGTCGGCCGACTCGTCCTGCGTCACCGTCCACTCCCGATGCACCCCGCCGAGACCGCCGGTCGCGAACACCCGCACGCCCGCCAGGGCCGCCAGCTGCGCGGTCGCGGACACCGTGGTCGCCCCGCTCGCCCCGGTCGCCAGCGCGAGCGGCAGGTCCCGGTGGCCCAGCTTGCGGATGCCGTCCTCGTTGGCGACCCGCTCCAACTGCTCCTTGTCCAGGCCGACATGGGGACGCCCGTCCAGCACGGCGATCGTCGCGGGGACGGCCCCTTCCTGCCGTACGACGTCCTCCAGCTCCAGTGCCACCTGGAGATTGCGCGGGCGCGGCAGCCCGTGCGCGATGATCGTGGACTCCAGAGCCACCACGGGTCGACGCGCGTCGATCGCGTCGCGCACTTCCTCGGACAACACCAGCACCACGTGCCTGCCTCCTGTCGGTCGGTCTTCCCTCATCTCTGGCGGGCGGCACCCCTCGTCAAACACTTGCGCGCTGTGGGGGACACCACCAGCCTGGGCCACATGACGGACAACACGACACGTCTCGACCATGTCGTCCTCTGGGTGCGCGACCCACTGGCGTCGGCCGACTTCTACGAGAAGGCGGTCGGCATGGAACCCGTGAGGATCACCGACTTCGCCGCGGGAGTGGTGCCCTTCCCCTCCGTACGGCTCAACGACGAGACCATCCTCGACCTCATGCCGCTCACCATGGTGGAGCGCATGAAGATGGTCCCTGGCGCCGCCGAGAGCGCGGGCCACCCGGTCAACCACGTCTGCCTGGCCCTGCCCGGCGACGCCTTCGAGGCGCTGCGCGCCCGCCTGGAGGAGCGCTCGGTCCCCGTCTCGGAGATCTCCCACGACTCCTTCGGCGCCCGGGGCATGGCCCGGCGCAGCTTCTACTTCCGCGACCCCGACGGCAACGTCTTCGAGGCGCGGCACTACGACTGAGCGGGCGAGGGGGCCGCGTCGGCGCGGCCCCCTCACGAGAACGACGTCAGACCGGCCGTACCCCCTTCAGCGCCCCGTGCGGATCGAGCACGTACTTGCGGCTCGCGCCCTGGTCGAACTCGGCGTAGCCGCGCGGCGCGTCGTCCAGCCCGATGACGGTCGCGTTGACCGCCTTGGCGATCTGCACCCGGCCGTGCAGGATCGCCATCATCAGGTTGCGGTTGTACTTCATCACCGGGCACTGCCCGGTCGTGAAGCGGTGGCTCTTGGCCCAGCCGAGACCGAGCCGCACCTTCAGCGTGCCGCTCCTGGCGTCCTCGTCGACCCCGCCCGGGTCGTCCGTGACGTACAGGCCGGGGATGCCCAGGGCACCACCCGCGCGCGTGAGGCCCATCAGCGAGTTCAGGACGGTGGCGGGCGCCTCCGGGGCGTCCCTGCCGTGCGCCCGGGCCTCGAAGCCGACCGCGTCGACCGCGGCGTCCACCTCGGGCTCACCGAGGATCTGCGCGATCTGCTCCTCCACGCCGCCCTGCGACACATCGACGGTCTCGCAGCCGAAGCTCCGTGCCTGGGCGAGGCGTTCGGCGTTCAGGTCGCCGACGATGACCACGGCGGCGCCCAGCAGTTGCGCCGAGGCGGCCGCCGCGAGACCGACCGGGCCCGCACCGGCGACGTACACCGTCGACCCGACGCCCGCCCCCGAGCTGACCACCCCGTGGAAACCGGTCGGGAAGATGTCCGACAGCATGGTCAGATCGAGCAGCTTCTCGCGGGCCTCGTCCCGGTCCGGGAACCTCAGCAGGTTGAAGTCGGCGTACGGGACCATGGCGTACTCGGCCTGACCGCCGACCCAGCCGCCCATGTCGACATAGCCGTAGGCGGCCCCGGGGCGGGACGGATTGACGTTCAGACAGATGCCGGTCTTGCGCTCCTTGCAGTTGCGGCACCGTCCGCAGGCGATGTTGAACGGTACGGAGACGATGTCGCCGACCTCGACGAACTCGACGTCCGGACCCCGTTCGACGACCTCTCCGGTGATCTCGTGGCCGAGGACCAGCCCCTCCGGCGCGGTGGTCCGCCCGCGCACCATGTGCTGGTCGCTTCCGCAGATGTTGCTGGCGAGCACCTTGAGGATCACTCCGTGCCGGCACTTCCTGCCGACGTTCTCGGGAGCGACACCCGGCCCGTCCTGGAGTTCGAGCGTGGGGCGATCGATGGTCCTGACCTCCACCGCGCCCGGCTTGAGATACGCGACTCCTCTGTTCTCACTCATGCGTGATCGCCGTCCCTTCGGATCCGGGTCTGCCGGATGCCCTTCGGATGCGAGCGGCTGTGCGCATGGCGGAGTCTGCTACCGGCCCGCCCTTCCGACCAGCCGTCGCGCGCGGGCCGTGTCCACGGCCGTCGGCGGGACCCGGTGGTTCGGCCGGGTGGCGGGAATCCCGGGATCGGACCGTCAGCGGGAGTGGCGGTCTCGGACCAGCAGCGGGACTCGCGGGCTCGCACGGTCAGAGGGACTCGTGGAATCGGGCCGGAGGGCCGGAAATCACGGCCCGCAGGCTCAGAACAGTGGCTCGGGCAGCACGCCCTCCAGGGCCAGCAGCTTTCGCTTGGTCTCCAGCCCGCCGCCGAAGCCGCCGATGCCGCCGTCGCGCTCGACGACCCGGTGGCAGGGCACCACGACCGGCAGCGGGTTGGCGCCCATCGCCGTGCCCACGGCCTGGGCCGCGCCCGGCTGGCCGACCCGCCCGGCCAGATCGCCGTATCCCACGACCGAGCCGTACGGCACGCCGGACGCCAGCTCGCGCAGCACCTGGCGGTTGAAGCCGGAGATCAGCGACCAGTCCAGGGACAGCTCGAAGTCGTGCCGCTCACCGGCGAAGTACGCCTCCACCTGCCGTATCGCCTCGGCCAGCAGCGGGGAGTCGGGGGCCTCCACGGGTTCGCCGCCCAGGCGGGAGGCGAGCCGGTCGAGCGCCTTGTCGCGGACCGGGTCCGTGGCGTGGAACACGACATTGACCAGGCCCTCGCGGGTCGCGGCCAGCAGCAGCGGACCGATGCCGGTGGCGACGACGGTCCACACGACCTGCTGCTCGTACTGCCCTTCGCTGTTCATGCGCCCCACCGTACGACCCACCACTGACAACGCCCGGGGAGCCGGTGGAAGCGGGCCGCCACCGCTCTCCCCGGGCGGGCGGGGCTCACGACGACGACAGCGCGTCCCGCACCACGTCGGGCGCGTTGGTGATGATGCCGTCCACGCCGTACCCGGCGACCAGCCGGGCGGTGGACGCGGTGTTGACGGTCCAGGCGAAGACCTCCAGCGGCCTGCCGTGCGGTCCGGTGAAGGCCTGCACGGCGGCGACGTACCCGGTGGAGATCGTGCTGTACGAGGGGTTGATCTGGTCGGCGAAGGTGGCGTACTCGGCCAGCGCGGACACGGGCGGCCTGCCCAGGAAACCGGTCCTGACCCCGGGCTTGAGCTCGTGCACCCTCCGTACGCCGGCCGCGCTGAAGCTCTGCACGATCAGCCGGTCCACCACGTGGTCCTGATCGAGCCAGCCCTCGTTGCTGAGGACCTTCAGGGTCTGTCCCTCGATGCCCGGATACAGATCCGGGTTCTTGATCTCCAGGAGCAGCTTCTGGTGGTGGAGCTCGACACGGCGCACATACTGATCGAGCGTCGGCACGCGCGCGCCCGCGTACGTGGCGCCGAACCAGCTCCCCGCGTCGAGGCGCGCGATCTCGGCGGTCGTGAAGTCCTTCACCTTCCAGGGCGCCCGCCCGGGAAAGACCTGCTCGACGTCGGTGGTGCGCCGGAGACTGTCGTCGTGCAGGACGACGAGTTCGCCGTCCTTGGTGCGCTGGACGTCGTTCTCGACCCAGTCGATGCCCAGCTCGGCGGCCTTGTCCACGGCGGCGAGCGTGTTCTCCGGGGCGTACGCGGAGGCGCCGCGGTGGGCGATGACCGTGGGGCGGTCGGTGGCCGCGTCGGTCCGGGCGTCGAAGGAGGGAGGCAGGAAGGCGGTGGTCCCCAGGAGCGCGGTGGTCGTGGCGGCAACTGCGCGCGCGTGCATGCGTACTCCTCGCGTCGAGCATCACGGTCAGGTCAACTGTGACAGCAGAGGGTGACTACGAGAGGGGTGCAGAATGACCACAAGTTGAATGGACTCGCCCCAAGTCCGCTCACTGGTGCCGCACAACTGGGGCAACGGCGTGTTTCTTTGCCGGAAAATCGTTCGACCATTCCGGTGGGGGTCATACTCTCTGCCTCAGCCCTGACCGCTCGGGCGGTCCTGGGAAGGGGTGCACATCAGGAAATTCCGGGGCGTAAGAAGGCGGAAGGGCAGCCGCGCATGCAAGGCACGGTCGACGGATTCAGCTACGGACTCGTCACACCGCTGGTGGCCTACCTCATGGCGTGCCTCGGCGGTGCCCTGGGTCTGCGCTGCACGACCCGGTCCATGCTCGTGAGCCACTCCTGGCGCCCCGGCTGGCTCGCTCTCGGCTCGGCCGCCATCGGCTCCGGCATCTGGACCATGCACTTCGTCGCGATGATGGGCTTCAAGGTCCAGCAGGCGCCGATCCACTACGACAGACCGATCACCTTCGCGAGCCTGGGCGTCGCCATCGTCATGGTCGGCATCGGGATCTTCATCGTCGGCTACAAGGGGGCCAGGGGAACGGCCCTGATGACCGGGGGTGCCATCACCGGCCTGGGCATCGCCTCCATGCACTATCTGGGCATGGCCGGAATGCGGTTCAACGGCAAGCTGGAGTACAACACCGTCACCGTCGGCTTCTCCGTCGTCATAGCCGTCGCCGCCGCCACCGCCGCGCTGTGGGCCGCCGGGCAGGTCCGGGGATTCCTGTGGAGCGTGGGCGCGAGCCTCATCATGGGGCTCGCCGTCACCGGGATGCACTACACGGGCATGGCCGCCCTCAGCGTCCACCTCCACGGCACCGCGGCCCCCACCACGGGTGACTCCGCCGCGTCCCTGCTGGCGCCCATGATGATCGGCCCGCTGGCCTTCCTGCTCCTGGCGGGTGTCGTGGTGATGTTCGACCCGCTGATGGTCATGGGGAAGCCGGTCTGGACGCCCGCGGAGAACAAGCCGGGCGTCCCCGCGCGCGAACTCCTCACCCACCCCCCGGGCCGCCGCCCCGTACTGCGCAGCCGCCGCCACTCCACCCACCAGCGTTCCCGCACCCCTCAGAACCGCTGAGCCGGGACCCGCCCCTCACCCGGCTCCCACAGCCCCTCCGGGACCCCGCGGAACCGCCGATCCCACCGCGTTGTCAGTGGTGGGTCGTACCGTGGATTCCATGCGGCCAGTTTCCAAGATCGAACGCACGGTGGCGCCCTTCGAGGTCGTCAGCTCCTACCAGCCCAGCGGTGACCAGCCGGCGGCCATCGCCGAGCTGGCCAAGCGCGTCGAGGCAGGTGAGAAGGACGTCGTCCTGCTCGGCGCGACCGGCACCGGCAAGTCCGCCACCACGGCGTGGATGATCGAGAAGCTCCAGCGCCCCACCCTGGTGATGGCGCCGAACAAGACCCTGGCCGCCCAGCTGGCGAACGAGTTCCGCGAACTCCTGCCGAACAACGCGGTCGAGTACTTCGTCTCGTACTACGACTACTACCAGCCCGAGGCGTACGTCCCGCAGTCGGACACCTACATCGAGAAGGACTCCTCCATCAACGAGGAGGTCGAGCGCCTGCGCCACTCCGCGACCAACTCGCTGCTCACCCGCCGTGACGTCGTCGTGGTCGCCTCCGTCTCCTGCATCTACGGCCTCGGTACTCCCCAGGAGTACGTGGACCGCATGGTTCCCCTCAAGGTCGGCGACGAGATCGACCGCGACCAGCTGCTGCGCCGCTTCGTGGACATCCAGTACACGCGCAACGACCTGGCCTTCACCCGCGGCACCTTCCGGGTCCGCGGCGACACCATCGAGATCTTCCCGGTCTACGAGGAACTGGCCGTCCGCATCGAGATGTTCGGCGACGAGATCGAGGCCCTGTCCACCCTCCACCCGCTCACCGGCGAGATCATCAGCGACGACGAGCACCTGTACGTCTTCCCGGCCTCCCACTACGTCGCCGGCCCCGAGCGCATGGAGCGGGCCGTCAACGACATCGAGAAGGAACTGACGGAGCGCCTGGCCGAGCTGGAGAAACAGGGCAAGCTCCTGGAGGCCCAGCGCCTGAGGATGCGCACCACGTACGACCTCGAGATGCTCCGCCAGATCGGCTCCTGCTCCGGCGTCGAGAACTACTCGATGCACTTCGACGGCCGCCTGCCCGGCTCGCCGCCGAACACCCTGCTGGACTACTTCCCGGACGACTTCCTGCTCGTCATCGACGAGTCGCACGTGACCGTGCCGCAGATCGGCGCCATGTACGAGGGCGACGCCTCCCGCAAGCGCACCCTCGTCGACCACGGCTTCCGCCTCCCCTCCGCGCTGGACAACCGCCCCCTGAAGTGGGAGGAGTTCACCGAGCGCATCGGTCAGACCGTCTATCTGTCGGCGACCCCCGGCAAGTACGAGCTCTCCCGCGGGGACGGCGTGGTCGAGCAGATCATCCGCCCGACCGGCCTGGTCGACCCCGAGGTCGTCGTCAAGCCCACCGAGGGCCAGATCGACGACCTGGTGCACGAGATCCGCACGCGCACCGAGAAGGACGAACGCGTCCTGGTCACCACCCTCACCAAGAAGATGGCCGAGGACCTCACCGACTACTTCCTGGAACTCGGCATTCAGGTCCGCTACCTGCACAGCGACGTCGACACGCTGCGTCGCGTCGAGCTGCTGCGCGAACTGCGCTCCGGCGAGTTCGACGTCCTGGTCGGCATCAACCTCCTGCGCGAGGGCCTCGACCTGCCCGAGGTGTCCCTGGTGGCGATCCTCGACGCCGACAAGGAGGGGTTCCTGCGTTCGGGCACCTCCCTGATCCAGACCATCGGCCGCGCGGCGCGCAATGTCTCCGGCCAGGTCCACATGTACGCCGACAAGATCACCCCGGCGATGGAGAAGGCCATCGAGGAGACCAACCGCCGCCGGGAGAAGCAGATCGCCTACAACACGGAGCGGGGCCTCGACCCCCAGCCGCTCCGCAAGAAGATCAACGACATCGTGGCGCAGATCGCCCGGGAGGACGTCGACACGGAGCAGCTGCTGGGCTCCGGCTACCGCAAGTCCAAGGACGGCAAGGGAGCCAAGGCCCCGGTGCCCGCCCTCGGTGGCAAGGCGGCCAAGGGCGGCAAGGCGGCGAAGGGCAAGGAGAGCGTCCCCACGGACCGTCCCGCCGCCGAACTCGCCGGACAGATCGAGGAGATGACGGAACGCATGCGCGCGGCGGCCGCCGACCTCCAGTTCGAGATCGCGGCCCGACTGCGCGACGAGGTCTCCGAGATGAAGAAGGAACTGCGTCAGATGAAGGAGGCGGGCCTGGCCTGACCCGCCCCTGCCCGACGGCCCGGCCCACGGCACCGGGCCGCCGGGCACGCGCTGTGTTGCAAACCCGACACAAAGTACGGGCGGGGGTGCGTCACTGTCAGTGGTCCTGCGTAGGGTTCTGGACAACCGCGGGTGCCGCGGCAACAGGGGACAGCGAGAGGGGATCGCCGCGTGAGCGTCAACATGACCAAGGGTCAGGCCATCAGTCTCCAGAAGGGGGACGGAGGCAGTCTGACCGCGGTGCGTATGGGTCTCGGCTGGCAGGCCGCCCCCCGGCGCGGCCTTTTCGGCTCACGCACCCGGGAGATCGACCTCGACGCCTCGGCCGTCCTGTTCGCGGACAAGCAGCCGGTAGACGTGGTCTTCTTCCGTCACCTGGTGAGCGACGACGGCTCGGTGCGCCACACCGGTGACAACCTCGTCGGCGGTGTCGGCCAGGGCGGCGACGACGAGGCGATCCTCGTCGACCTCGCGCGCGTACCGGTCCACATCGACCAGATCGTCTTCACCGTGAACTCCTTCACGGGCCAGACCTTCCAGGAGGTGCAGGACGCCTTCTGCCGTCTGGTCGACGAGACCAACGGCCAGGAGCTCGCCCGCTACACGCTGGCGGGCGGCGGCGCCTACACGGCCCAGATCATGGCCAAGGTGCACCGCACCGGCCCGGGCTGGACGATGACCGCCCTCGGCTCCCAGGCCAACGGCCGCACCTTCCAGGACCTGATGCCGGCGATCCTTCCGCACCTGTAGGGCGGCCCGCGCAGCACACGACACATCGACACGGGGGACGAAGGCGATGACGGCCGAGCTGGTGCGGGGGCAGAACCACCCGCTCTCCCAAGCCCGTCTGGAGATCCGGGTCTCGGCCGGCACGCCCGTCGTGGCGGGGGCCACGATCGGCGACGAGCGCGGCAGGGTGCAGGGGGTCGAGTGGGTCGTCCATCCGGGCGCGCCCACCCTTCCCGGGCTCGAGGTCTCCCGGCAGGCGGCCGCCGACCACCGCCTCGCCGTCGATCTCGACGCCATGCCCGAGACCGTGCACCGGATCAGCGTGCTGCTCGCCCTGCCCGCCCCGGGCACCGGGGGCCCCGTGCGCTTCGGTGCCCTCGCCGCCCCGTTCGTCGCGGTCACCGGCCTCGACGGCACCGAGGTCGCCAGTTACACGATCACCGGCCTGGACGCCGAGTCGGCCGTGGTCGCGCTGGAGCTGTACCGCCGGCAGGGCGCCTGGAAGGTGCGTGCCGTCGGCCAGGGGTACGCGGGCGGTCTCGCCGAACTCCTCACCGACCAGGGCCTGCCCCAAGCCCACCAGCTCGCGAGCGGCATCAACGAAGCGGTGGCCCGGGGCCTGGCCCGCTCGATCTCCGCGCCCCCGCCCCGCACTCCCGACACCGACCGCTCCCGGCAGACGGCCACCCCGGCGCCCGGCCCCGACCAGGGCGGCCCGACGCCCCAGAGCTCTCCACCCTCGTGGCCGACGTCCCCCTACGGCCCCGGAACCCCGGACACCCCGCCCCAGCCGACCTCGCCCTACGGCCCCCAGGACGCCCCGGCGACCGGTGCACCGCAGCAGTCCGCTTCCCCTTACGGGACCCAGAACGGCCCGGCCTCACAGCAGCCCGCCTCCCCCTACGACGCACAAGGCCCCCAGGGCGCCGCGGCACCGCAGCCCGGACAGCCCGGACACCCCCACGGCCCCGTGGCCCCATCCGCCGCCCCCCGGCCCGCCGGGACCGGCACGGGCGGCCCGGTCGACTACACCCACCCGCGACGGCGGCAAGCGGCCCCACCCCCGCCCCCGCCGGCCGCGCCTCCCGGCCCGCCCGGGCAGCCCCCGCGACCAGTCGCGGGTGACGCCACCGGCTGGTCCATGGACGAGCGGCTCTACAACCAGGTGTGGGGCATGTTCGAGGACCTGGCCCGCACCACGGCTGCGTACCGCAGCGCCGTCGACTTCGCCGACTCGCGCATGGAGAAGGAACTCGACCAGGTGCTGTCCGACCCGCGCAGCCGGATCGGAGGACAGGGCGACGCGGCGCGCGAGGCGGCCCGCACCAAGCGCGCACAGCTCGTCGACCAGGCCAGGGCGGCCCTCGACCGGGACCTCGTCCAGCTCACCGCCGAGGCCGAGGTCGTCGAGCCCGCGCTCCCGCCGGCCTACGCCCGCTGGGACGCCCCCGTGTGGCACGGCTACCGGGTGCCGACGGAGATGCCCATGGCCCTGCGCCTCGGCGATCTCCAGCTGCCCGAGGCCGCCTCGCTGCGCATACCGATGCTGGTCCGGCTGCCGCTGGAGCGCGGCCTGTGGATCGACAGCGGGCACGTCGGCGCGGCCGACGGCTCCTTCTCCGACGCCCACGACCTGCGGAGCCCGGCGATGGAGACCGCGGTGGCACACGCGGCCCGGCTGCTGGCGGTGCATCCACCGGGCGAGTTCACCGTGCATGTCGTCGACCCCGCCGGCTCGGGGGCACAGACGCTGGTCCCACTGGTGCAGACCGGTGCCCTCGCGGGCCCTCCCGCACTCGGAGCGGCGGGTGTGACGGACGTTCTGCGTCGGCTCACGGAGCGCGTCGACCTCGTACAGATGGCGGTGCGGGCGGGAGCGACCGACTCGCTCCCGCCCGGTCTCGACACCGCCCAGCAGCTGCTGATCGTCAACGACTTCCCGCACGGCTTCGACGACCGTGCCGTCACCCAGCTGCGCTACCTCGCGGACGAGGGCCCCGGCGTCGGCGTCCACCTGATGATGGTCGCGGACCGCGAGGAGGCCTCCGCCTACGGTCCGTTGCTGGACCCGCTGTGGCGGTCCCTGATGCGGCTCACTCCGGTGCCCGACGACCACCTCGCCGACCCCTGGGTCGGGCACGCCTGGACGTACGAGCCGCCTCTCGTGCCGCCCGGCAGCCAGGTGCTCCACCAGGTGCTCGCCCAGGTCGTGGCGGCCCGTCGGTCCTGGAACAGGTGACCTGTCCCGCTCATTCGTCAAGCATGCGTAAAGTCACTCTGACCTGCTTATTTGGCTTTTACTTTACCAATTGCTTTACCTTTCCTTGGTGATTGGGGTACCGTTGTTCGTACGGAGGGGAGTACTCCCTGTCGATGCGGCGTACCCGTCAATACGGATCAGACCTGATGATCCCGGGGCGTCGGCCCACCCTGGGTGGAAGAGACCTCCGGCAGCGCAACGACGCTGGTTACTTGCCGTTACGTACTGCCGGAGGCAGCAGTGGACGTTTCCCCCACCCTGTGGGTCCTCACGATCGTGGGCCTCGCCGCCCTGATCGCGGTCGACTTCTTCATCGGCCGCAAGCCGCATGACGTGTCCATCAAGGAAGCGGGCATCTGGACAGTCGTCTGGATCGCCCTGGCCGGCCTCTTCGGGCTCGGCCTGCTCATCTTCGGCGGAGGTCAGGCGGGTGGCGAGTTCTTCGCCGGCTTCATCACCGAGAAGTCCCTGAGCGTGGACAACCTCTTCGTCTTCGTCCTGATCATGGCGAAGTTCGCGGTGCCGTCCCAGTATCAGCAGCGCGTGCTGCTGATCGGTGTCCTCATAGCCCTGGTGTTGCGGGCGATCTTCATCGCCGCCGGTGCCGCCATCCTCGCCAGCTTCGCCTGGGTCTTCTACCTCTTCGGCGCCTTCCTGATCTGGACCGCCTGGAAGCTCATCCAGGAGGCTCGCGCCGACCAGGAGGACGAGGAGTTCGAGGAGAACAAGCTCCTCAAGGCCGCCGAGCGCCGCTTCGGTGTGGCCGACCGCTACCACGGCACCAAGCTCTGGATCGAGGAGAACGGCAAGCGGATCATGACCCCGATGCTGGTCGTGATGCTCGCGATCGGCACCACGGACGTCCTGTTCGCGCTGGACTCCATCCCCGCGATCTTCGGTCTGACCCAGGACCCGTACATCGTGTTCACGGCCAACGCGTTCGCCCTGATGGGTCTGCGACAGCTGTACTTCCTCATCGGCGGACTGCTGAAGAGGCTCGTCCACCTCAGTTACGGCCTGTCGGTCATCCTCGGCTTCATCGGCGTCAAGCTCGTCCTGCACGCGCTGCACGAGTCCGGCGTCCATGTCCCGGAGATCAGCATCCCGGTCTCCCTCGGCGTGATCTGCTCGGTCCTGATCGTCACCACGATCACCAGCCTGCGGGCCTCCAAGAAGCAGGCGGCGGCCGAGGCGGCGCAGACCAAGAGCGAAGGCGCTCCGAAGGACAGCATCGAGGCCTGACCACGTCGGACGTAGCAAGAACCATCCCCGGGAGCGGTGCGCGGCGAATTGCCGACCACCGCTCCCGGTGCTTCGTTGGGAACCGAGCGCTCCCACCCCGGGGGACGCCGGGCCGGGTGGAGGCACCGTGGACACACCGATGAGGTTCGTGCAGATCATCGACTTCGAGACCGAGCGCTTCGACGAGATGCGAGCGCTCTCCGAGGACGCGGAGAAGCGGTTCGCCGACCGCGAGGGCGGCCCCACCCGCCGCATCGTCCTGAAGGACCGCAACAGGCCCGGCCACTATCTCGTCGTCATCGAGTTCGACTCGTACGAGGAGGCGATGGCGAACAGCGACGATCCCGAGACCGGCAGGTTCGCGGAACAGATGGCCGCCCTCTGCTCCCGGCCGCCGACCTTCACCGACTGCGACGCGCTGGACACGACCGACTTCCGATGACCCTGACGGGCCCCGCACGACCGGTGTCAGGACCGGAGTGCGGGGCCCGACCCCGTCTGCGACGATCGCAGCATGATCGCTCGGGTCGGGTCGTTCGCGACGCGGTGGACCTCCGCCGCGCCCCTGCTCGCGGTCGTGATGCTGGTCCTCACCTGGGGCCGGGACCTGCCCGCGGCGGTGGTCGCGCTGGTCACCGTGGTCCTCGCGGGTGCCGTCCTGGCCGCCGTGCACCATGCCGAGGTGATCGCCCACCGGGTCGGCGAACCGTTCGGCTCCCTCGTCCTGGCCGTGGCCGTCACCGTCATCGAGGTCGCCCTGATCGTCACCCTCATGGCGGACGGCGGCGACAAGGGCGCCACCCTGGCCCGGGACACCGTCTTCGCGGCGGTGATGATCACCTGCAACGGCATCGTCGGGATCAGCCTCCTGGTCGCCTCCCTGCGCCACGGGACGGCGGTCTTCAACCCCGAGGGCACCGGCGCGGCCCTCGCGACCGTCGCCACCCTGGCCACGCTCAGCCTGGTGCTGCCGACGTTCACCACGAGCAGGCCGGGGCCCGAGTTCTCCGGCGTCCAGCTGACCTTCGCCGCCATCTCCTCGCTGGTCCTGTACGGCCTGTTCGTGGCGACCCAGACCGTACGGCACCGCGACTACTTCCTCCCGATCACCCGCCAGGGCGAGGTGATCACCGCCGACGACCACGCCGACGCGCCGACCGCCCGCACCGCCCTGATCAGCCTCGGACTGCTGGGCCTCGCCCTGATCGGCGTGGTCGGCCTGGCCAAGGGGGTGTCGCCGACCATCGAGTCCGGTGTGGAGGCCGCCGGACTGCCGCACGCCGTCGTCGGCGTGATCATCGCCCTGCTGGTGCTGCTGCCCGAGACCATCGCGGCCCTGCGCTCCGCCCGCCGCGACCGGGTGCAGACCAGCCTCAACCTCGCGCTCGGCTCGGCGATGGCCAGTATCGGCCTGACCATCCCCGCGGTCGCCCTGGCGTCGATCTGGCTCTCCGGGCCGCTCGTCCTCGGCCTCGGCGCCACGCACATGGTGCTGCTGGCGCTGACCGTGGTGGTGAGCTCCCTGACGGTGGTGCCCGGCCGGGCCACGCCGCTCCAGGGAGGCGTACACCTGGTGCTGTTCGCGGCCTATCTGGAGCTGGCGATCAATCCATGACCGGCTCCGCCACCGCTTTCGCCGGCACCGGCCGGGTCTCCGGCAACAGCGCGAAGCACCCGAGGCTGAGCAGCGCGATCCCCGTCAGATACGCGCCCACACCCCACGGCACCCGCCCGCTGTGCTCGACGAGCGCGGTCGCCACGATGGGGGTGAGCGCGCCGCCCAGCACCCCACCGAGGTTGTAACCGACCGCGGCGCCCGTACAGCGGACCCGTGGCTCGTACAGCTCCGGCAGATAGGCGGCGATCACGGCGAACATGGTGATGAAGGCCAGCATCGCGCCCAGGAAGCCCACGAACATCAGCAGCGGCTCTCCCGTCGACAGCAGCGCCACCATCGGGAACATCCACACGGCGGCGGTCGCGCACCCGGCCAGACACAGCGGCCGCCGCCCGTAGCGGTCGCCCAGCAGCGCCGCCACCGGCGTCAGCGATCCCTTCACCAGCACCGCGGCCATGATGCAGGTCAGCATGACGGTACGGCTCACCCCGAGCCGCTCCGTCGCATAGGAGAGGGACCAGGTCGTCACCGCGTAGAAGATCGCGTACCCGACGGAGAGCGCCCCGGCGGTCAGCAGGACGAGCCGCCAGTGGTCGCGGACCACCTCCGCGAGCGGCACACGCGCGTGGTCGTCGATGGCGAGGAAGCTGGGGCTCTCGGCGAGCGAGGACCGCAACCACAGCCCCACCAGGGCCAGCACACCGGCGGCCCAGAACGGCACCCGCCAGCCCCAGGAGGCGAACTGCGCCTCGGACAGCGTCGCGGCGAGCGCCAGCGTCACCCCGTTGGCGAGCAGGAAGCCCACGGCGGGCCCCACCTGCGGGAAGCTCGACCACAGGCCGCGCCGGTCGGCGGGCGCGTGCTCCGCGGTCAGCAGCACCGCCCCGCCCCACTCCCCGCCGAGCCCCAACCCCTGGAGGAAACGCAGCACCAGCAGCAGCACGGGGGCCGCCACCCCGATCGAGTCGTACGTCGGGACACAGCCGACCGCGACCGTGGCGGCACCCGTCAGCAGCAGCGAGGCCACCAGGACCGGCCGGCGCCCGTGCCGGTCCCCGATGTGCCCGAACAGCACCGAGCCCAACGGCCGCGCCACGAAGCCGACCCCGAACGTGCCGAAGGCGGCCAGCGTCCCGGCCAGCGGCGAGAACGTCGGGAAGAACAGCGGCCCGAGGACCAGCGCCGCGGCGGTCCCGTAGACGAAGAAGTCGTAGAACTCGATGGCCGTCCCGGCGAGCGAGGCCGCCGCGAGCCGCGGCATGGAGGGCGTCCTTACGGTGCGTACGTCGTGCATGCCGCGTCAACTACCCACGGTGATCGCGGGTTACGGGGGCGCGCGGGGGTGGAGCGCGGGTCAGTAGGTGACGGTGATGCGCCGGGCGGGCCCGTCGACGCGCACGATCCCGCCGTAGGGGATGACCAGTTGTGGATCGGTGTGTCCGAAGTCCACGTCGAAGACGATCGTGGTGTTCGGGGCATACACACGCATGGCGCTCAGGACGGCCTCGCGTTGGTCGGCGGCGTAACGGACGGCTGCCTCGGGGCTGTTGGGGTGCTCGAAGGACCAGGTCTTCGGGCGGCCCATCAGAAGGGCGGAGAAGCGCTGGAGCAGGCCGCGTTCGCCCATGTTCCGCATGGTGCGGAAGACCTCCGTGGCGCTGGGCAGGTCCTCCGAGGTCTCCAGGAGCAGCACGCCGCCGTCGTACTCCGTGAGGTCGTGCGCGATCTCGCGGTCGGCCATCAGCAGCCATCCGAGGATCTCCAGGCAGCCGCCCCAACTGCGGCCCTCGACCACGCGGTCGGCGTTCAGCCAGGTCCAGCCGGTGCCGGGGCGGGTCTCGGGTTCCGCGTCGAAGGTCGCGGGGTCCGCCCAGTCGCGGTCGACGTCCCGCCACCGCTCGGCGGGTGCCAGCTCGTACGGGCCCGGGGTGAACAGCGCCGCCCTCAGGGAGTCGGCGGTCTGCGGGTGCATGGCGACCGGCCGGCCCAGCTCGACCATCACGCTCGCGCCGTGGTAGGCGACGATTCCGGTGGCGCGCAGGAAGGCGAGCAGGTTCGTGTTGTCGCTCATCCCGAAGAAGGGCTTCGGGTTCGCCCTGAGCACCTCACGGTCGAGGAACGGCAGCACGGTGATCTGGTCGTCGCCTCCGACGGACGCCATGACCGCCTTGATGCCGGGGTCGGCGAAGGCGGCGTGGAGGTCGTCGGCGCGTTCCTGGGGCGTCGACCCCATCGTGCGGGTCGCCGGATACTCGACCGGTTCCAGCCCGAACTCCTTGCGCAGCCGCTCCAGGCCCAGTTCGAAGGGGCGCGGGAAGAGCCCGGGGAGCCCGGCGCCGGGCGAGACGACGGCTATGCGGTCGCCGGGCGAGGGCTTCGAAGGGTAGACGGGGAGTGTCATTCCGCGAGGGTAGGGGCCCTCCCGGCGTCCGCGCACCGTGATAAACCGGGTCCGAGCGGCGGTCCCCCGACGGATCGCCCCACCCCGACGGACCGGAGGAACCGTGCCCCGCACCCTGGCCAACGCCCCGATCATGATCCTCAACGGCCCCAACCTGAACCTGCTCGGTCAGCGGCAGCCGGAGATCTACGGCAAGGACACGCTGGCCGACGTCGAGGCCCTGTGCGCCAAGGCGGCGTCCGCGCACGGCGGCACGGTGGACTTCCGCCAGTCCAACCACGAGGGCGAGCTGGTCGACTGGATCCACGAGGCGCGGCTGAACCACTGCGGGATCGTCATCAACCCCGGCGCCTACTCGCACACCTCGGTGGCGATCCTGGATGCGCTCAACACCTGTGACGGCCTACCGGTGTTGGAGGTCCACATCTCCAACATCCACCAGCGCGAGACGTTCCGGCACCACTCCTACGTCTCGCTGCGTGCCGACGGGGTCATCGCCGGGTGCGGAGTGCAGGGGTACGTGTTCGGCGTGGAGCGGGTCGTGGCGCTGGTGGGCGCGGCCCAGGCCGACGTGTAAGGACCGACGGCCTGGAGAGGTGCCCCTTACAGGCGCCCCGCCTCCACGATCCGCCGCAGGAAACGCCGCGTGCGCTCCTGCCGCGGATCGCCGAAGAGCTCTTCGGCGGTGCCGCGCTCCAGCACCACCCCCGAGTCCAGAAAGCACACCTGGTCGGCGACGTCGCGCGCGAACCCCATCTCGTGCGTGGCCAGCACCATGGTCATGCCCTCGTCCTTGAGATCGCGGACGACGGTGAGGACCTCGCCCACCAGCTCCGGGTCGAGCGCGGCGGTGATCTCGTCGAGCAGCAGCAGCCGGGGACGTACGGCCAGGGCACGCACGATCGCCACCCGCTGTTGCTGGCCGCCGCTGAGCCGGTCCGGGTACTCGCCCGCCTTCCCGGCCAGCCCGAGCCGCTCCAGAAGCTCTCTCGCCCGCTCCTCGGCCTCGGTGCGGGAGACCCCGTGGACCCGGCGCGGGGCGAGGGTGATGTTCTCCAGCACCGTCATGTGCGGGAAGAGGTTGTACGCCTGGAAGACCACGCCGATACGACGCCGTACCGCGTCCTGGTCGGCGCGCGGGTCGGTGATCTCCTCGTCGTCCAGCCAGATCGCGCCGTCGTCGATGTCCTCCAGGAGGTTCGCGCAGCGCAGCAGGGTGGACTTGCCGGAGCCGGAGGCACCGATCAGCGCGGTCACCGTGTGCGGGGCGACCTCCAGGTCGACGTCCCGCAGCACGACCGTCTCGCCGAAGGTCTTGCGGACGGACTCCATGCGCAGCACGGGCGTGTCGCTCACAGCGCTCCTCCCTGGGCCCGCCGGCGGTCCATGCGGGCCGTCACCCAGTCCGTGAACCGGGTCATCGGAATGGTCAGCGCCACGAACACCAGGCCCGCGACGATGTACGGCGTGTAGTTGAGACTGCGGCCCACGATGATGTCCGCGGCCCGCACGGCGTCGACGGCACCGCCGATCGACACCAGCCCGGTGTCCTTCTGGAGCGACACCAGGTCGTTCAGCAGCGGCGGCACCTGGCGGCGCACCGCCTGCGGCAGCACCACGAACCGCAGGGCCTGCCGGTTCGTCAGCCCGAGCGAGCGGGCCGCGGCGCGCTGCGAGGGGTGGACGGACTCGATCCCGGCCCGGAACACCTCGGCGACGTACGCCGAGTACGTCAGCGTCAGCGCCGTCCCGCCCAGTACCACCGGGTCGACGGTGACGCCCTGGAGGCGCAGCGCCGGCACACCAAGGACGACGATCATCAGGTTGATGATCAGCGGCAGGCCGCGGAAGAAGTCCGTGTAGGCGGCGGCCAGCACCCGCAGCGGGAAGAACACCGGACCGCGCAGGGTCCGGGCGATCGCGATGAGCATCCCGAGGACGAGGACGGCGGCCCCGCAGATCAGCAGCAGCCGGACGTTGAGCCACAGCCCTTCGAGGACCTTGGGGAGCGCCTCGCGCGCGTACTCCCCGTCGAAGAACGTCTCCTTGGTGCGCGGCCAGCCCGGCGCGTTGACGACGATCAGGTAGAGCACGGCACCCGTGACCAGCGTCGAGACCGCGGCGATCGCCGTCGCGCGGCGGGAACGGGCGCGCTTGTAGGCCTCCCGGTCGATCCGCCGCCGCGAGGGGACGTATCCGTCCTCCCCGCCGCCGTCCCCGCCCGTCAGGGCGCCGTCGTCGTCCGCGCCGTCCTGGCCGGACCGCTCCTTCGCGACCCTCACTTGAGCACCGGGGCGTCGACGGCGTCGGACAGCCACTGCTGCTCCAGCTTCGCCAGGACGCCGTTCTCGCGCAGCGTGTCCACGGCCTTCGTGACGCACGAGGTGAGCGCGCTGCCCTTGTCGAGGACGAGCCCGAACTGCTCCGGCGTACCGCCCTGGTTCTCGAACTGGCCCACGATCGTCGCGTCCGTCACCTCGGCCGCGGTGATGTAGAACGCGGTCGGCAGGTCCACGACGACGGCGTCCACCTGGCCGTTCTTCAGCGCCGACTTGGCCTGGTCGTTCTTGGCGTAGACGGCGGCGTCCCGCGTCGGCTTCACCACGTCCTCGATGTAGTCGAGGCTCGTCGTACCGACCTGGGCGCCCAGCTTGAGGCCCTTCAGATCGGCGATGCTCGTCGCCTTCGCGGCCTTGGTGCCCTTGAGCGCGATGACGGCCTGGCGCACGTCGTAGTAGCCGGAGGAGAAGTCCACGGCCTTCTTGCGCTCGTCGCTGATCGACACCTGGTTGATGTCGAAGTCGAACGTCTTCTCACCGGGTGCGAACGCCTTGTTGAAGGGCACGCTCTGCCAGACGACGGCACTCTTGTCGTATCCGAGCTCCTGCGCGACGGCGTACGCGACCGCCGACTCGAAGCCCTTGCCGTTCGCCGGCTTGTCGTCCTTGAACCACGGCTCGTAGGCGGGCTCGTCGGTGGCGATGGTCAGCTTGCCGGAGGTCCTGGTCGCCAACGTGCCCTTGGCGCAGGCGGCGGCCGATCCCGAGGGCGCGTCGGACGCCTTCTCCTCGGGCTGCGGGGCACAGCCGACGGCGGTGGCGAGCAGGGCTATGGTCGTGGCGGCGACGGCGCGGCGCAGCGCGCGCGGGGCAGGATGCATGGCGGGAGATTGACAGCCGGTCGTCCTGTTTGTCGAGGTCACAACAGGATTTGTCCGCATAGTGGGAACGCGTGTTGCGCCACCGTGAACAAGGCCCGTGAGCGGGGCTTCTGGGACAACGGGGCTTCTGGGACATCGCCGGGGCCGCCGGTCGAGGGCGGGGATCGAAAGACCGGCGGCCCGTACCGCGCAGGAGCCGTCTTCCTGTGCGGGGCTGCTCCCAGTTGACTGCGCAACCATGTGCGCCGGGAGCGTGCGTGTGACACCGGCGTGTGCGAACGGTTCACACGGGGCGCGTGCGCTCACCACCCGCGCGCGTGCCACTCCGGCAGGTGCGGTCGCTCGGCGCCCAGGGACGTGTCGTTGCCGTGGCCCGGGTAGACCCACGTCTCGTCCGGGAGCGCGTCGAAGATCTTCGTCTCGACGTCGTGGATCAGGCTGGCGAACGCCTTCGGATCCTTGCGGGTGTTGCCGACGCCGCCCGGGAACAGGCAGTCCCCGGTGAAGACATGGGGGTGGCCGTGCGGGTCGTCGTAGACGAGGGCGATCGAGCCCGGCGTGTGGCCGACCAGGTGGCGCGCGGTGAGCTCCACGCGCCCCACGCGGATGGTGTCGCCGTCGTCCATCAGGACGTCGGTCGGCACCGGGATTCCGTCGGCGTCGTCCCGTCCGGCGTACGTCCGCGCGCCCGTGGCCGCGACCACCGCGGCGAGTGCCTGCCAGTGGTCGCCGTGCTGGTGCGTGGTGACGACGGAGGCGATGCCGTCGTGACCGATCATGCCGATCAGGGTGTCCGCGTCGTTGGCCGCGTCGATCAGCAACTGCTCGTCCGTGGCCCGGCAGCGCAGCAGATAGGCGTTGTTGTCCATCGGGCCGACCGCGATCTTGGTGATCATCAGGTCCTTGAGCTCGTGGACGTCTGCCGGGCCGCCCACCGTGACCTGTCCGCTGTACGTCATGGCGGCCAGCCTATAGCCGGGGAGCGGCCCGACAACCGGGCGCGTCCTACAGCGGCGGAAGGGCCGGCAGCGGGCCGCCGGCCACGGTCAGTGCGGCGCCGTCGCGGCGGCCGCACAGCCAGCCGAGCAGGTCGGACGCCGGGCCCGTCACGGTGACCTCGGGCGCGCTCGGCTCGCGGCGGCCCGTGCTCCACGCGCGCGTGCCGTCCGTCAGATGCGCCGGCGGCACGTCGGGGTGCCCGGTGAACCGCTCCACGAGGAACGCGATCTCCCGCTCCGTGAACTCGGCCGGCAGGTCCTCCAGCTCGTACCCGATCCCCAGGTCCACGTGGTGCAGCTCCACCTCGACCCAGCGCCGGAACGGCACCCGGGCCGCCGCGTCGGTGACGCCGTTGCGCAGCTCCACCGTGCGCGACCAGTCGGCGGGCACGGCGCCCGTCTCCTGGAAGCGCGCGGCGCTGTCGCGCAGGTCGGCGAGCTGGATGTCGAGGGGGCGCGGGGCGTCCCGCTCGATGTCGGCGTCCCGGGTCTCGGCCGAGGCGTACATGGGGCGGCCTTCGAGGACGTTCACGAGGGCGTCCGCGTTGCGGGCGAGGTGGGCCAGGACGTGGCCGCGGGTCCAGCCGGGCAACCGTGACGGCTCGGCCACCGACGCGTTGTCCAGCTTGGCGACTGCGGTGAGCAGCCGCTCGGTCGCGTCACGTACAGACGCCAGGTCATGCGCGTGATCAATCATGGTGCTGACATTAGCCCCGCCACTCCTTTGGGTGAAGGTGGTGAAGCAGTGCCGTAAATCGAATGTGCGTGCTATAGGGTCGGCGGTGGCGTCGGGCATGCTGGATGGCCGGGAATTGTTATGCCTCCGGGAATCCGACCGGCGTTGTCAGTGGCTCCCCCTAGTCTGAGAAAGCACGGGGGCCTCGCCCCTGTCACTTCTCTCAAGAAAGGTGCGGACCGGCGTGGCCGACCGTCTCATCGTCCGTGGCGCGCGCGAGCACAACCTGAAGAACGTCTCGCTCGACCTGCCCCGCGACTCGCTCATCGTCTTCACGGGCCTGTCCGGTTCGGGCAAGTCCTCCCTGGCCTTCGACACCATCTTCGCCGAGGGCCAGCGGCGCTACGTGGAGTCGCTCTCCTCGTACGCCCGCCAGTTCCTCGGCCAGATGGACAAGCCGGACGTCGACTTCATCGAGGGCCTGTCGCCCGCGGTCTCCATCGACCAGAAGTCGACCTCGCGCAACCCGCGCTCGACGGTCGGCACCATCACCGAGGTCTACGACTACCTCCGGCTCCTCTTCGCCCGCATCGGCAAGCCGCACTGCCCCGAGTGCGGCCGCCCGATCTCGCGCCAGTCGCCGCAGGCCATTGTCGACAGGGTCCTGGAGCTGCCGGAGGGGAGCCGCTTCCAGGTGCTGTCGCCGCTGGTGCGCGAGCGCAAGGGGGAGTTCGTCGACCTCTTCGCCGATCTCCAGACCAAGGGGTACAGCCGTGCGCGCGTGGACGGCGAGACCGTCCAGCTCTCCAACCCGCCCACGCTGAAGAAGCAGGAGAAGCACACCATCGAGGTGGTCGTCGACCGTCTCACGGTGAAGGACTCCGCCAAGCGCCGGCTCACCGACTCCGTGGAGACCGCCCTCGGCCTCTCCGGCGGCATGGTCGTGCTCGACTTCGTCGACCTCCCCGAGGACGACCCCGAGCGCGAGCGCATGTTCTCCGAGCACCTGTACTGCACCTACGACGACCTGTCCTTCGAGGAGCTGGAGCCCCGCTCCTTCTCCTTCAACTCGCCCTTCGGCGCCTGCCCCGACTGCAGCGGCATCGGCACGCGCATGGAGGTCGACCCGGAACTGATCGTCCCGGACGAGGACAAGTCCCTCGATGAGGGTGCCATCCACCCCTGGTCGCACGGCCACACCAAGGACTACTTCGCCCGCCTCATCAACGCCCTCGCGGACGCGTTGGGATTCCGGACGGACATCCCCTTCGCGGGGCTGCCGCAGCGCGCCAGGAAGGCTCTGCTCCACGGCCACAAGACGCAGATCGAGGTCCGCTACCGCAACCGGTACGGCCGCGAGCGCGTGTACACCACGCCCTTCGAAGGTGCCGTCCCCTTCGTCAAGCGCCGGCACAGCGAGGCCGAGAGCGACGCCAGCCGTGAGCGCTTCGAGGGCTACATGCGCGAGGTGCCCTGCCCCACCTGTGAAGGCACCCGGCTGAAGCCGATCGTCCTCGCGGTCACGGTCATGGGGAAGTCGATCGCCGAGGTCTCCGCGATGTCCATCAGCGACTGCGCGGACTTCCTGGGCGAGATGAAGCTGACCGCCCGCGACAAGAAGATCGCCGAGCGTGTACTGAAGGAGGTCAACGAACGGCTGAAGTTCCTCGTCGACGTCGGCCTGGACTACCTCTCGCTCAACCGCGCGGCGGGCACACTCTCCGGCGGCGAGGCCCAGCGCATCCGCCTGGCCACCCAGATCGGTTCCGGCCTCGTGGGCGTGCTCTACGTCCTGGACGAGCCGTCCATCGGCCTGCACCAGCGCGACAACCACCGGCTCATCGAGACGCTGGTCCGGCTGCGCGACATGGGCAACACGCTCATCGTCGTCGAGCACGACGAGGACACCATCAAAGTCGCCGACTGGGTGGTCGACATCGGACCCGGTGCGGGCGAGCACGGCGGCAAGGTCGTGCACAGCGGTCACCTGAAGGAGCTGCTCGCCAACCCCGAGTCGCAGACCGGGCAGTACCTCTCGGGCAAGAAGTCGATCCCGGTGCCCGACATCCGCCGCCCGCACGACCCGTCCCGGCAGCTCACGGTGCACGGCGCCCGCGAGAACAACCTCCAGGACATCGACGTCTCCTTCCCGCTGGGTGTCTTCACCGCGGTCACGGGCGTGTCCGGCTCCGGCAAGTCGACGCTGGTCAACGACATCCTGTACACCCACCTGGCCCGCGAGCTCAACGGCGCCCGGAGCGTTCCGGGGCGGCACACGCGCGTGGACGGCGACGACCTGGTCGACAAGGTCGTCCATGTCGACCAGTCGCCCATCGGCCGCACCCCGCGGTCCAACCCGGCCACGTACACCGGTGTCTTCGACCACGTCCGCAAGCTGTTCGCCGAGACCACCGAGGCGAAGGTCCGCGGCTACATGCCGGGCCGCTTCTCCTTCAACGTCAAGGGCGGCCGCTGCGAGAACTGCGCGGGCGACGGCACCATCAAGATCGAGATGAACTTCCTCCCGGACGTGTACGTCCCGTGCGAGGTCTGCCACGGCGCCCGCTACAACCGGGAGACCCTGGAGGTCCACTACAAGGGCAAGTCCATCGCCGACGTCCTGAACATGCCGATCGAGGAGGCGACGGACTTCTTCGAGGCCGTCCCCGCCATCGCCCGGCACCTCAACACGCTGAAGGACGTCGGTCTCGGCTACGTCCGTCTCGGCCAGTCCGCGACCACCCTGTCCGGCGGCGAGGCCCAGCGCGTGAAGCTCGCCAGCGAACTCCAGAAGCGGTCGACCGGACGCACGGTCTACGTCCTGGACGAGCCGACCACCGGTCTGCACTTCGAGGACATCAGCAAGCTGCTCAGGGTCCTGTCGGGCCTGGTCGACAAGGGCAACACGGTCATCGTCATCGAGCACAACCTCGACGTGATCAAGACCGCCGACTGGGTCGTCGACATGGGTCCCGAGGGTGGCGCGGGCGGCGGCCTCGTCGTCGCGGAGGGCACGCCGGAGGAGGTCGCCGGGGTTCCGGCCAGCCACACCGGCAAGTTCCTGCGGGAGGTCCTCGGCGCCGACCGGATCAGCGACGCCTCCTCGGTGAAGGCCCCGCGCAAGGCTGCGGCCAAGAAGACGGTCGCGGCCAAGTCGCCGGCGAGGAAGACGGCGACGGCCAAGACCGCCGCCGCCAAGAAGGCCACGCCCGCGAAGAAGGCGACCCGGGCCCGCAAGGCCTGAGGCCGGCCACGCGACAGCGACCGCAACGGGCGGTGCCCTCAGGGCACCGCCCGTTCTCCGGCTCCGCGTCCTCTACTCCACGGCCTCTACAGTCCACCCAGTTCAGAGGCGTACGGCGGTTCCGCGCCCGCCCGCGAGCAGGTGATCGCCGCCGCGCGCGCCGCGAACCGCAGCAGCTGACTCCAGCCGTCGGCGCCCAGCCCGGCGAGCGCCTCCGGCGACAGGGCGTCCCGGGCGGACAGGCCGTGCAGCAGGGCCGCGTTCACGGTGTCGCCCGCGCCGATCGTGTCCACGACGTCTACCTTCTCGCCCGGCACCACGTGCACGGCACCGTCCCGGGTGAACGCGGTCAGTCCGTCACCGCCCTGCGTGATCACGACGGCCGAGGGGCCCGCGGCCAGCCACTCGCGCGGAGTGCCGCCCAGCCACAGCGCGTCCTCCTCGGAGAGCTTGAGCAGCGACACCGACGGCAGCCAGCTCTTGAACCGCGCCCGGTAGGCGTCCGCGTCGGGGATCAGGCCGGCCCGGATGTTCGGATCCAGCGCGGTGAACACCCCCTGCGCGGCCGCCGTCCGCATCAGCTCCTCGTAGGCGCTCGCCCCCGGCTCCAGGACGAGCGAGCAGGTGCCGAAGGACACCGCCCGGGTGCCGTCGGGCAGCCCCGAGGGCGCCGCGAACAGCCGGTCGGCGGTGCCGTCGACGTAGAAGGAGTAGGCGGCCGACCCGTCGGCGTCGATCGTGGCGACCGCGAGCGTGGTCGGCTCGGTGCCGCGCTGTACGGCCGACACGTCCACACCGGACGCGCGCAGCCTGTCGAGCAGGGCCTCGCCGAAGGCGTCGTAGGAGGTGCGGGAGCAGAAGGCCGTGGGGGAGCCGAGGCGGCCGAGGGCGACGGCCGTGTTGTAGGGGCCGCCGCCGAGCGCCGGCTTCAGGTCCGCGAGGGCACCGGTGCCCTGCGGTACCAGGTCGATCAGTGCCTCACCGGCGACGACGATCACGAGAGGGTTCCTTTCCTCGAATTCCCCTGCTGTTTCACGGAGGGGCCGGCCGTGCAGCCGCACGAGCCGCGGTGGACGAAGGCGCAGGCCAGCCGTATGGTCCGGACGGGCCGGTCCGGAGCGGCGAGACGCTCCAGGAGCACCCGGACCGCCTGGGCCCCGATGTCCTTGCTGGGCTGGGCGATCGCGGTGAGCCGGGGGGTGAACAGGTCCGCCCAGGCGAAGTCGTCGAAGCAGCACAGCGCGATGTCGTCCGGAACGGACAGGCCGTGCTCGCGCAGCGCGCGCAGGGCGCCGAGGGTCATCGCGTTGTTGGCGGTGACCAGTGCGGTCGGCGGCACCACCAGGGACAGCAGGGCCGAGGTGGCGCGTCGGCCGCCCTCCGACTCGGAGTCGCCGTGCACCACCAGCCGTTCGTCGTACGGGAGACCGGCGGCGGCGAGACCGTGCCGGTAGCCGGTGATCCGCTCCCTGGTGGTGCTCAGCCCCGGTCGGCCCGCGACCAGGCCGATGCGCCGGTGGCCGAGACCGGTGAGGTGACCGACCAGCTCGGCCGTCGGTTCGGCGCTGTCGGCGCACACCTGGTCGAAACGCGGCCCGTCGTCCTCAGGAGAGTCGACCACCCGGTCCAGGAACACGGCCGGGACGTCGTGGCGCCGCAGGTAGGAGACGAGCGCGCGCGGATCCGCGGAGGGCGCGACGATCATGCCGTCCACCCGGCGCTCGTGCAGGAGCTGGACGACCTTGCGCTCGTGCTCGGGATCGTCGTGCGGATCGGCGATGAGCAGGCTGTAGCCCTGTTCCAGGGCGGCCGCCTCGACACCCTGGAGGATCTCCGTGAAGTACGGGTTGCTGATCGCCGACACCGCGAGCCCGATCGACCGGGTGCGGGAGGTCACCAGGGAACGGGCGAGGGTGTTGGGGGTGTAGCCGAGTTCGTCGATGGCGTCCAGCACGGCCTGGCGGGTGTGGGGGAGCACCGGCCGGGTGTCGTTCAGTACGTGCGAGACGGTCGCCACGGACACACCGGCGCTGCGTGCCACGTCGGCCATGGTCGGCATGGCACTCCCTTCCCGGTACGGCACCGGGAAGTTATCGCATCCGGGGAGGGACGTAAACGCTTGCGCAAGCGTTTACGCACCGTCACTCCCACACCCACTCCCACTCGCACCCCTCTCCCGCTGCCACTCCTGCTCGTACTGCTACTCCTACTCCCAGTCCCAGGCGATCCCCACGATCCCCGACCGCACCCGCGGCTCGACCAGGTGCACGGAGTGGTGCCGCCCCGTGAGGGCCAGCTCCTGGCGTCCGCTGCGGGGCGCCGCCGCCGAGTGCTGGGCGAACCGGTGGCAGCGCGCGGGCAGCGCGTTCTCGTCGAACCGCACCTGGAGCACGTACTGCCCGCCGGCCGGCCCGAACCCCCGGACGTACTCGCGGGACACACCCGCCGTGCCGTCCTCGACGCCGTAGCGGAAGAGGAAGGTGTCGCCGGCCCGCAGCCGGGTGTCGAAGAGGAGCTCCGCCACCAGGATCCCGGTGTCGTGGTGCGAACGCACGCGGCCGGTACGGCAGTTGTCCAGCGCGTGCACGGCCATGCGCTCCGGCGCGCACCCCGGGTCGCCGTGGTGGACGGCGACGAAGCGGTCGACGCCGTCGCGGTGGGCCCGCACGATGTGGTGCGACTCGCGCCCCGCCAGCTCGCGGCGCGCCCCGATGCGGACGCGTTCGTGGTGGCCCAGGGTGTGCAGCCCGCCGTCGGGCGGACAGTCCAGCTCGGCCAGCAGCTGCTCCAGGACGTCCGAGGCGGCCACCAGGGAGCGGTAGGTGCGGGCGGCGGGGCGCTGTGCGCCCGTGCTCTCGTCGGCCCGCGCGAGCAGCCGGATCAGCGACTCCTCCGGCAGCTGAAGGATCTCCTCCAGGGCCCGCACGGCCCGCAGGGACTCCGGACGCTGCGGGCGCCGGGCGCCCTGCTGCCAGTAACTCAGGCTCGTGACGCCGACCTTGACCCCGTGGCGTGACAGATGGTGCTGGACGCGCTGGAGCGGCAGACCGCGGGCGGCGATCGCGGCCCGCAGGGCGACGTGGAAGGGGCCGCCGCGCAGGGCCGAGTCCAGTTCCGCGGTGACGTCGTCGGCGACGTCCGCGTGCTGTGGGGCGTGCGGCATGCAGGGGCCTTTCTGTGAATGTGAAGGTGCACAACGGTTGGTCAGGCCGTTCGCGGACATGCGGGGCCGTGCCGACGCCGGGGGTCTTCACATCCGTACGCCGTCGTTCAGGGCCCCGAGTTCCCCCGCATTGAAGCGTGTTGACCTAGTCCCGACAACACCTGATGCCCAACCGGGGCACACTCCTGGCCGACTTCGGGCCCGTCGCCTCAGGACGCGCTCCCCGTCCCGTTCTCGCCCAGCACCTCTCTGATCGCGCGTGCGGACAGCGCCGACTTGTGAAGGAAACCGCGGGCCGGGCTGGCGGCGACGAGTTCCTGGAAGTCCTCCAGGGAATGCGTGGAGATCAGGACGATGACCGAGGAGACACGGCGGGCCAGTTCGGCCGCGACGTCCAGGCCGCTCTCGCCGTCGAGGTCGAGGTCCACCAGGACGACGTCCGGGACCAGCTCCGTGGCCCGTGAGAGGGCTTCCGCGCCCGACGAGGCGACGCCGACGACAGGGATCCCGTCGCGTTCCAGCAGCGTGCGCGCGGCCTCCAGGAACCGGGCGCTGTCATCCACGATGAGACAGCGCAGGGACATGCTGCCAGCGTGCCGACCGACCGGTGATTGCGCTTTCCGGCTAGCCGGAAAAGATCGGGGCCCGGCGATACCGGTCACCTGGTACGTGCCCAAGTGCTGTGCCGAATCCACCGTTTCGTACGGACCCGGCGCCGCGGGGCGTCACGGGGGGTAGCGTGGTGTCCGCCCTGGGGAGGCCGCGAACGTCCGGTCGAGTGGGGGTGCGCGATGAAGGCGTCGCAGAGGGACCACGGACTCCGCCGGATCCCCCGGATCCTGGCCTCGGGGACGGTGGCAGCGGCCCTGCTGCTGGCCGGATGCGGTGGCGGGAGCGAGGGCGACGACAGGCGGCGGGCGCGGGGGGACACGACCTGCGACGGCAGGATCGAGGGCACCGCGTACATCACGGTGTGGTTCCACGCGGGACCGAGCGGCGAGTACAACACGCTGCGGCGCCAGGTCGAGGACTTCAACAGGACGCAGCGGCAGGTACGGGTAGAGCTCGTCACCCTGCCCGAGCAGCGGCCGTACAACGAACTGGTGCTCTCCGCCGCGGCCAGCGGCGATCTGCCGGACCTGCTCGACTTCGACGGGCCGCGGCTGTACAGCTACGCCTGGTCCGGCGAGCTCAGGCCGATGGACTCCTGCGTCCCCGAGCGCCTCCGCGACGATCTGCTGCCCTCGATCCTCCGGCAGGGCACCTACGAGGAGCGGCTGTACGGCCTCGGCACCTTCGACTCGGGCATGGGTCTGTACGTACGGCCGTCGGTCCTGAAGGAGGCCGGGGTCCGCGTCCCCCGGGGGATCGAGGACGCCTGGACGGCCGAGGAGCTGACCGGCGTCCTGCGCACCCTTCGCGAGCGGGGGCACCCGACACCGCTCGACCTCGGGCTCGTCCACGTGCGGCCCGGCGAGGAGTGGCCCGCGTACGGCTTCGCGCCCGCGGTGTGGTCGGCGGGCGGTGATCTCATCGAACCGAGAACGTTCCGCACGGCCGACGGGTTCCTCAACGGTCCCGAGTCGGTCAGGGCGCTCACCGTCCTCCAGAACTGGGTCCGGGAAGGGCTGGTCGAACCCGGGAAGGGCGACGAGCGGGCCTTCCTCGAAGGCCGCAGCGTCATGTCCTGGACCGGCCACTGGTGGTACCCGGACTACAGCAGGGCCTTCCCCGACGACGTGGCGATCGTGCCCCTGCCCGACTTCGGTGAGGGCACGGTGACCGGCATGGGCTCCTGGCAGTGGGGCGTTCCGGCGGGCGACGCCGACGGGGACGCCGTCTGGCGCTTCCTCGACCATCTGCTGAAGCCGGAGCAGGTGCACCGGATGACCACGGCCAACGGCGCCGTACCGGCCACGAACAGCGCGGTGAAGCTGTCGGCGAGGTACCGGGCCGGTGGCGCCGAGCACCTGTTCATCGAGCAACTGCGAAGCGGCGTGGCACGCCCCCGGCCGCAGACACCCGCCTACCCCGCCGTCACCGAGGCCTTCGCCGGGGCCTTCCGGAAGATCATGATCGACGGGGCGCCGGTGCGGGCCACCCTCGACGCGGCGGCCGAGGCCATCGACAAGGACCTCGCCGCCCACGACGGCTATCCGCGGAGCGGGCCGTGACCCGCGCCGTCCCGGTGGTCCAGGGTGCCAGGGGCCCGCCCGCCCGGACACCCAAGGCTTCGGCCCGACGAGGGCTCCGAAGCCTTCAGCCGCGTTTCCGCCGCGCTGTCCGCCGCGCCCTCCGGCGCTTTCCGTCCTCCCCGCCGAGCCCGACCAGGTGGTGCGCATGACCGACGTCGACGGCACGATCCCCGCCCACGCGGACAACCCGGACACCGGGCGGTGAGGAGCCGGCCATGTGCCCCTCACCGCCGAGACGAGGCGTTCCGGCCCCGCTCCGCTTCCTGACGGGACGCCCGGGGCGTCCCCCGCTCCTGGCCCGGCTGCGGGTCGGCCGGAAGCTGATGCTCCTCGTGCTGCTGCCGGTGACCGGACTGCTGGCCTTCACCGCCTTCAGCGGTGTGGGGCAGTGGCAGGAGGCGCGGACGCTGCGGGAGTTCCACACCGCGACCGAGGTGTCCTTCGCGACGACCGAGGTCTCCGACGCCGTCGCACGGGAGCGGAACGCCGCCGTCCAGGTCCTGCTGCGGCCCGGACCGGCCGCCCTGGCGGAGCGGACCGAGGCCGAACGGGCCACCGGCCGGACGCTGGAGCGTGCCGTCGACCGGGCCGGCGCCCGGACCGGGCCCGATGTCGCCGGCACGCTCGACGCCGTCGGCCGTCGACTGCACGCCCTCCGGGTCCAGACGGGCACCGGCTCGCTCGGCACGCGCGCGGTGACGGACAGGTACGCGACCATCGAGGACACGCTGCTCGACACCGTCGCCGTCCTCGAGTCCGGCCGCCCCACCAGGGCCTCCGGTCGCGCGGCCGACGCCCATGTGGCGCTCCTGCGGGCCGTCGAGGCCGCCGAACGGGAGCGGGTGGAGCTGGCGGTCCTGCTCGACGCCCCCGCCGCCGAGCGGCCCACCGGGGCGGGCCGCTGGCCCGCGCTGGAGGACGCCCAGCTCAGGACGTTCCAGCAGAACACCACGGACGAGCTGCGGGCCGCGGTGTACGCCACGAAGTTCCAGGCTCCGGGGCGGGCCGTCCGCCGGGTCCGCGACATGCTCGCCACCGCGGACCCCGCCACCGCCCACTGGCCCTCGTACGAACGCTGGACGGCCGACTCCGCGGCCCGCGTCGACGCGCTGCGCGGCATCCAGGACCGGGCCGCGCGCGACCTCGCCGACACGGCGGGCAGGGACCGCCGCACCGCCGAGACCCACGCCGAGCGCGACCTCGCCGCCTCCCTGGCCGTCCTGGCCGTCGTCACGGTCCTCGCGCTGACGCTGCGACGGTCGATCACCCGCCCCCTCGGCGAGGTCTCCGCGGGCGCCCGGGCCCTGTCGTCCGGCGATCTCTCGTACGACATCCGGTACGCCGGGCGCGACGAACTCGGCGATGTCGCCGACACCTTCCGCGAGCTGCGGGTGACCACCGAGCGGCTGGCCGGCGAGATCCGCGCCATGAACAAGGCGATCGACGACAACCGGCTCGAACACCGTGCCGACGTGGCCTCCTTCGACGGCACCTGGGCCCAGCTGCTCGGTGGCATGAACGGCACCATGGCGTCCTTCTCGGCGGCGCACGGGCGGCGCCGGAAGGCCGAACAGGAGCTGGAGAGCATCTTCAACCTCTCCCTGGACCTGCTGTGCATCAGCGGACTCGACGGGTACTTCAAGCGGGTCAATCCGGCTTTCCAACGCACCCTGGGGTACCCGGTCGACGCCCTCCTGGCCAAGCCGTTCGTGGCGTTCGTGCACGAGGAGGACCGGGCGGGCACCCGCGAGACCTTCCTGCGCCTGGAGAGCGGCGCCGACGTGATCGAGTTCGAGAACCGCTATCTGCGCGCGGACGGCACCGAGTGCTGGCTCCAGTGGAGCGCGCGGCCGGTCCCCGAGGAGGGCCTCATCTACGCCGCCGCCCGTGACGTCACCGAGAGCCGCCGGACCGCCCGGGAGCAGGCCGCGCTGCGCCGGGTCGCCACCCTGGTCGCCCGTGGCGCCCCGCCGTCCCAGGTGTTCGCGAGGGTGGCGGAGGAGGTCGGCGGCCTGCTGGACACCACCGCCGCCGTCCTCAGGCACGAGCCCGACGGCAGTCGTACGGTGCTCGGGACCGCGCACGGGATCTCCCGGGAGGTCGAGTCGGCCACGCGCGAGGCGCGCCGTGCGGCGGGACAGAAGGTGGTCCAGGAGGTGGCGCGGACCCGGCGCGCGGCCCATGTGGGCCACGCCGTGGGCGCGCCGATCGTCGTGGACGACCGGATCTGGGGCTTCGTCGTCGCGGCCTCCCCGCTCAAGGTCCTGCCGGCCGGGACCGAGGCGAGACTCGCCGACTTCACCGAACTCGTCGCCACCGCCATCGCCAACGCGGACAGCCGTGCCCAGCTGACGGCCTCACGCGCGCGCGTGGTGGCCGCCGCCGACGCCTCCCGCCGGCGCATCGAGCGCGATCTGCACGACGGCGTCCAGCAACGGCTCGTCGCGCTCCAACTGGACCTGCGGCTGGCCGAGTCCCTGGTGCCCGACCCGTCCTCGGAACTCGCCCGGCAGCTCGCCCATGTCGCCAAGGGCCTCGACGACTCCTTCCAGGACCTGCTCCAGGTGGCCCGCGGCATCCACCCGGCCATCCTCTCCAAGGGCGGCCTCGGCCCGGCCCTGCGCTCCCTGGCCCGTCGCTCCGCGATCCCGGTGGCGCTCGATCTGCGGCTTCCCGGGACCCGGTTGCCGGAACAGCTGGAGGTGGCCGCCTACTACGTGACCTCCGAGTCCCTCACCAACGCCGCCAAGCACGCGCACGCGCGCGAGGTGAGCGTCCGGGCCGGGATCCGGGACGGCCACCTGGAGCTGACCATCCACGACGACGGCGGCGGAGGCGCCGAGCCGGGCCGCGGCTCCGGACTGATCGGCCTGATCGACCGCGTCGAGGCGATCGGCGGCAAGCTCGTCGTCAGCAGCCCGCCGGGGGACGGCACGACCCTGGACGTGCGGCTGCCGCTGGAGGGTCCCGGAACACAGAGGTGACCGCCCGGGGTGTACGCCGGGGAGTTGTCCGGACGGGGGAGTTCCGGACGCGGTGACGTGGCGCACACCTCGGGCGGTCGTGGCGGACGGAGAGGCAACCGTCCGGTTCCGGGGGAGGGGCGGAACGCACCGCCGCCTTCCTGTCCTGCTACGGGCAGGCAGTCCCGCTCCGACCCCGGGCCGCGCGCTTGGCGCGCACGATGTCGGAGTCCCGCGGGTCGAGCAGGTCGCGCAGCGTGGACGTCTCGTCGGTGGCCCGGCCGGCCCGCGCCGGTCCGCGTCGCTTCTCGATCCGTGTCCGCCGCATGTCCCGCAGCCCTTCGACCGATGACCACCGCCTCACTGCCGAAGCGCCGGTCCCTTCGTATCCGCAGTGGGTCGAGCATCCCTCGCCCACGTCCCCAAGTCGTCACGGCAGGCCCCCAATTCCGCTTCCGGCTAGCCGTACCCCCGCTCCTCCGGCAGGCTGTTGGGGGCGCACCGCAGGGGACGGGGGCCGGATCATGCAGGCATCGCAGCAGTCCGTACGGGGACGGGTCGTCCTCGCCGACGACGACGTCCTGCTCAGGGAGGGCCTGGCCAGTCTCTGCGAGGGCGTCGGATACGAGGTGGCGGGCCAGGCGGGGGACGCGGCCGGGCTCCTGGCCCTGGTGGCCGAGCAGCACCCGGATCTCGCGATCGTGGACATCAGGATGCCCCCGGACCACTCCACCGAGGGACTGAAGGCGGCCCGCACGATCCGTGAGCGCCATCCGGACACCGGCATCCTCGTGCTGTCGGCGTACGTCGAGGTCGAGGACGCGCTGGAGCTGCTGGCGGGCGGCCGCGGGGTCGGCTACCTCCTCAAGAGCCGGGTCACCGTCGTGGACGAGTTCATCGAGGCCCTGGACCGGATCGGCAGGGGCGGCTCGGTCGTCGACCCCTCGCTGGTGCAGGAGTTGTTCTCGGCCCAGCGGCGCGACGACCCACTGTCCCACCTCAGCGCCCGCGAGCGCGAGGTCCTCGCTCTCATGGCGGAGGGCCGCTCGAACGCGGGCATCGGCCGCCGCCTGTGGGTCACCGAGGGCACCGTCGAGAAGCACGTCCGCAGCATCCTGGGCAAGCTCGGCCTCCAGGAGGACACCGACGCGCACCGCAGGGTGCTCGCCGTGCTCACGTTCCTGGAGTCCCGGTAACGACTCCCGGCGGGCCCTGGGACGGTTGTCCACAGGCTCGCCGCGCTGTCAGCCCTCGCCAGTAGGGTGTGAGACATGGCCGACCCCTCCAGCTACCGCCCCAAGCCGGGACAGATCCCCGACTCTCCCGGGGTGTACAGGTTCCGTGACGAGCACCGCCGGGTGATCTACGTCGGGAAGGCGAAAAGCCTGCGCCAGCGCCTGGCGAACTACTTCCAGGACCTGGCGGGCCTGCACCCGCGCACCCGCTCCATGGTCACCACGGCCGCGTCCGTGGAGTGGACGGTGGTCTCCACCGAGGTCGAGGCCCTCCAACTGGAGTACTCCTGGATCAAGGAGTACGACCCCCGGTTCAACGTCAAGTACCGCGACGACAAGAGCTACCCGTACCTCGCGGTGACGATGAACGAGGAGTATCCGCGCGTCCAGGTGATGCGCGGTCACAAGAAGAAGGGGGTCCGCTACTTCGGGCCGTACGCGCACGCGTGGGCCATCCGCGACACCGTCGACCTGCTGCTGCGGGTCTTCCCGGTCCGCACCTGCTCGGCCGGCGTCTTCAAGAACGCCGCCCGCACCGGACGCCCCTGCCTCCTCGGCTACATCGGCAAGTGCTCGGCACCCTGCGTCGACCGTGTCTCCGCCGAGGAGCACCGCGAACTCGCCGAGGAGTTCAGCGACTTCATGGCCGGCCGCACCGGCACGTATCTGCGCCGCCTGGAGAAGCGGATGACGGAGGCGGCCGAGGAGATGGAGTACGAGCGGGCGGCCCGCCTGCGCGACGACATCGAGGCCCTGAAGAAGGCCATGGAGAAGAACGCGGTCGTGCTCGCCGACGCCACCGACGCCGACCTGATCGCGGTCGCCGAGGATGAGCTGGAAGCGGCCGTGCAGATCTTCCACGTCCGCGGCGGGCGGGTGCGCGGCCAGCGCGGCTGGGTCACCGACAAGGTCGAGGAGATCACCACCGGCGCCCTGGTGGAACACGCCCTCCAGCAGCTCTACGGCGAGGAGACCGGCGACTCGGTCCCCAAGGAGGTGCTCGTCCCGGCCCTGCCCGACCCGGTGGAGCCCGTACAGGAGTGGCTCACCGTCCGCCGCGGCTCGAACGTCTCGCTGCGCATCCCGCAGCGCGGCGACAAGAAGGCCCTCATGGAGACCGTGCAGCGCAACGCCCTCCAGGCGCTCGCCCTGCACAAGACCAAGCGCGCCTCCGACCTGACCACCCGCTCGCGCGCCCTGGAGGAGATCGCCGAGGCCCTCGACCTGGACAGCGCCCCGCTCAGGATCGAGTGCTACGACATCTCCCACCTCCAGGGCGACGACGTGGTGGCCTCCATGGTCGTCTTCGAGGACGGCCTCCAGCGCAAGAGCGAGTACCGCCGCTTCCAGATCAAGGGCTTCGCGGGCCAGGACGACGTGCGGTCCATGCACGAGGTGATCACCCGCCGCTTCCGGCGCTACCTCGCGGAGAAGGAGCGCACGGGGGAGTGGGCCGACGGCGAGACCCCCGTCACCGACGGCACCGGCACCGGCCTCCCCGACGGCAACGGCACCGGCCTCCCCGACGGCAACGGCACCCGCCTCCCCGAGGGCACCGGCACCGGCCTCCCCGACGACTCCGCGGCCGGCCTCGGCGCACTCAAGGACGACGACGGCCGCCCCAGGCGCTTCGCCTACCCGCCCCAGCTCGTCGTGGTCGACGGCGGGCAGCCCCAGGTCGCCGCGGCCAAGAGGGCGCTCGACGAGCTCGGCATCGACGACATCGCCGTGTGCGGTCTGGCCAAGCGCCTGGAGGAGGTCTGGCTGCCCGGCGAGGACGACCCGGTGGTCCTGCCCCGTACCAGTGAGGGCCTCTACCTGCTCCAGCGGGTCCGGGACGAGGCCCACCGCTTCGCGATCACCTACCAGCGCGTCAAGCGCGCCAAGCGCTTCCGGTCGAGCCCCCTGGACGACGTGCCGGGCCTCGGTGAGACTCGGAAGCAGGCGCTGATCAAGCATTTCGGTTCGGTGAAGAAGCTGCGGTCCGCGACGATCGAGCAGATCTGCGAGGTCCCGGGGATAGGCCGCAAGACGGCCGAGACCATCGCCGTGGCCCTCGCCCGGACGGCCCCGCCCGCGCCCGCCGTCAACACGGCGACAGGCGAGATCATGGAAGACGATGAGACAGGGGCACCCGAGACGACGGCGGATGCCCCTGGGGAGCCCGTGTCCGCGGGCGCCCCGGACGAACGACGGGGGCAGGAGAGATGAACGAGCACGACGAGCAACCCACGGCACAGCGAGATCAGACGCACCAGGAAACCGGCGACGATCCCGCCGAGCAGGACGCACACCACGACGACGGAGCACAGGTGAGTACGGGCAGCGAAACAGCCGCGGTCCCCGAGGCGGCCATCCCCGAGCTGGTGATCATCTCCGGCATGTCCGGGGCCGGCCGCTCCACGGCCGCCAAGTGTCTGGAGGACCTCGGCTGGTTCGTGGTCGACAACCTCCCGCCCGCGCTGATCCCCACCATGGTGGAGCTCGGCGCCCGCTCCCAGGGCAACGTGGCGCGGATCGCGGTCGTCGTCGACGTCCGCGGACGCCGCTTCTTCGACAACCTCCGGGAGTCCCTCGCCGACCTCGACAGCCGGCACGTCACCCGGCGGATCGTCTTCCTGGAGTCCTCCGACGACGCCCTGGTGCGCCGCTTCGAGTCGGTGCGCCGCCCGCACCCCCTCCAGGGCGACGGCCGTATCGTCGACGGCATCGCCGCCGAGCGCGAACTGCTGCGCGAGCTGCGCGGCGACGCCGACCTGGTGATCGACACCTCCAGCCTGAACGTGCACGAGCTGCGCGCCAAGATGGACGCCCAGTTCGCCGGCGAGGAGGAGCCCGAGCTGCGGGCCACCGTCATGTCCTTCGGCTTCAAGTACGGCCTCCCGGTCGACGCCGACCTGGTCGTGGACATGCGCTTCCTGCCCAACCCGCACTGGGTCCCGGAGCTGCGCCCCTTCACCGGCCTGAACGAGGAGGTGTCGGCGTACGTCTTCAACCAGCCCGGCGCCAAGGAGTTCATCGACCGCTACTCCGAGCTGCTGCAGCTCATCGCGGCCGGATACCGCCGCGAGGGCAAGCGGTACGTGACCATCGCGGTCGGCTGCACCGGCGGCAAGCACCGCTCCGTCGCCACATCGGAGAAGCTCGCCGCCCGTCTCGCCTCCCAGGGCGTGGAGACGGTGGTCGTGCACCGGGACATGGGACGCGAATGACCGGACGTTCTCCGCGGCTGAGCAGGCTGCGCCGGACGGTGCCCGAGGGCCGGGCGAGCAGGCCCGTCGAGGCCCGCGGCGCCCGGCCGCGCCGCCGGGGCGCCCAGCCCAAGGTGGTCGCCCTCGGCGGCGGCATGGGCCTGTCCGCCTCGCTCGCCGCCCTGCGCCGGATCACCGGCGACCTCACCGCCGTCGTCACCGTGGCCGACGACGGCGGCTCCAGCGGCCGGCTCCGTGACGAGCTGGGGGTGCTGCCGCCCGGTGACCTGCGCAAGGCGCTGGCCGCGCTGTGCGGGGACGACGACTGGGGCCAGACCTGGGCCCGAGTGATCCAGCACCGCTTCGAGTCCAAGGGCGACCTGCACGAACACGCGGTCGGCAACCTGCTGATCGTGGCGCTGTGGGAGCAGCTCGGCGATCATGTCCAGGCCCTGGACCTGGTCGGCAAGCTGCTGGGCGCGCACGGCCGCGTGCTGCCCATGTCCGCCGTACCGCTGGAGCTCCAGGCCCTGGTCAGGGGCCACGACCCGGCGCGGCCCGCGGACGTGGACACCGTGCGGGGGCAGGCGACCGTGGCCCTCACCCCCGGTGAGGTGCAGTCGGTGCACCTGGTGCCGCACGACCCGCCCGCCGTGCCGGAGGCGGTGGCGGCCGTCCTGGACGCGGACTGGGTGGTGCTCGGCCCCGGGTCCTGGTTCTCATCCGTCATCCCGCATCTGCTCGTGCCCGAACTCCTGGACGCCCTCACGCAGACGAAGGCGCGCCGGGTACTCTCCCTGAACCTCGCGCCGCAGCCCGGAGAAACCGAGGGCTTCTCCCCGCAGCGTCATTTGGAGGTTTTGGGACGACACGCCCCTAAACTCGCCCTGGACGTGGTGCTGGCCGACGAGGCCGCCGTGCCCGACCGCGATGTGCTCACCGAGGCCGCCAAGCGGTTCGGTGCCGCGGTCGAGCTGGCCCCGGTCGCCCGGAGGGACGGATCTCCCCGGCATGACCCGGAGCTGCTGGCCGCCGCGTACGACCGTATTTTTCGGATGCATGGAAGGATCGGCCCATGGCGATGACGGCAGCGGTGAAGGACGAGATCTCCCGGCTCCCCGTCACCCGGACCTGCTGCAGAAAGGCGGAGGTCTCCGCCATTCTGCGGTTCGCCGGCGGCCTTCACCTGGTGAGCGGGCGCATCGTGATCGAGGCGGAGCTGGACACCGCGATGGCGGCCCGCCGCCTCAAGCGGGACATCCTGGAGATCTTCGGCCACAGCTCCGAACTGATCGTGATGGCACCGGGCGGACTGCGCCGCGGCTCGCGTTATGTGGTCCGGGTCGTGGCCGGCGGTGACCAGCTGGCCCGCCAGACGGGTCTGGTCGACGGGCGGGGTCGTCCGATCCGTGGTCTGCCCCCGCAGGTCGTCTCCGGGGCCACCTGTGACGCCGAGGCCGCCTGGCGCGGGGCCTTCCTGGCGCATGGCTCGCTGACGGAGCCCGGCCGTTCCTCCTCCCTGGAGGTGACCTGCCCGGGCCCGGAGGCCGCGCTCGCCCTGGTCGGCGCCGCCCGCCGGCTCTCCATCGCCGCCAAGGCCCGCGAGGTGCGCGGCGTGGACCGCGTGGTCGTCCGGGACGGTGACGCGATCGGCGCCCTGTTGACCCGGCTCGGCGCTCATGAGTCCGTGCTGGCCTGGGAGGAGCGGCGGATGCGCCGCGAGGTCCGGGCCACGGCGAACCGTCTCGCCAACTTCGACGACGCCAACCTGCGCCGCTCGGCGCGCGCGGCCGTGGCCGCCGGTGCCCGGGTCCAGCGGGCCCTGGAGATCCTGGGCGACGACGTCCCCGAGCACCTCGCGGCCGCCGGCCGGCTGCGCATGGACCACAAGCAGGCCTCCCTGGAGGAGCTGGGCGCGCTCGCCGACCCGCCGCTGACCAAGGACGCGGTGGCCGGCCGGATCCGCCGGCTGCTGGCGATGGCCGACAAGCGCGCCTCCGACCTGGGCGTCCCGGGCACGGAGGCCAACCTCAGCGAGGAGCTGGCCGACAACCTGGTGGGCTGACCCGCACGGTCCAACACGCCGGTGCCGAGAACCACTTGGGTGATCGGCACCGGCGTTTGCGTGTCGTTGAGGCGCCCTTGACTCGATCATGAACTGTCATGAGCCTGGCATCTGTTCGCCACTGTGGCGAACCCACGCAAGGGGGGTTCATGAGACGAAGAGCGAGACCGATCCTCGCTGTCGGCGCACTCCTGCTGGGCGGAGCGGGCATTGCGCCCCTCGCCCAGGCAGCGGAAGGCCCCGCCTCCACCGATCCGAACGAGGTCAAGGTCTTCCGGGCCGACGTCACGCAGAAGCAGGTACCCCTGCTGCTGGCGGCCGGCCAGGACGCCCACGAACTCGGTGAGCAGGTACCCGAGAAGGGCGAGGCCACGGTCGAGGTGTACCTCACCGACCAGCAGGCCGAGAAGCTGCAGGACCAGGGCGTCGACCTCACCGAACACAAGCTCTCCGCCAAGGCGGAGAACCGTGTCGAGGCCGCCGCCGAGGGCGTCTTCCGCCCGTACAGCGGAAAGGGCGGCCTGAAGGAGGAGATCGTCCGGACGGGGCAGCAGAACCCCGACCTGACCAAGGTCGTCTCCATCGGCAAGACCGTGAACGGGCAGGACATCCTGGCCCTGAAGATGACCAAGGGCGCCAAGAAGTCCAAGGACGGCTCCAAGCCCTCCGTGCTGTACCTGTCCAACCAGCACGCGCGCGAGTGGATCACGCCGGAGATGACCCGCCGGCTGATGCACCACTACCTGGACAACTACAAGACGGACAAGAAGATCAAGAAGCTCGTCGACACGACCGAGCTGTGGTTCGTCCTCTCGGCCAACCCCGACGGCTACGACTACACCTTCCAGAGCACCGACAACCGCCTGTGGCGCAAGAACCTGCGCGACAACAACGGCGACGGCGTCATCGCCACCGGCGACGGCGTCGACCTCAACCGCAACTTCTCCTACAAGTGGGGCTACGACGACGAGGGTTCGTCGCCCAACCCCACCAGCCAGACCTACCGCGGCACCGCGCCCGGCTCCGAGCCCGAGACCCAGGCCCTGGACGCCTTCGAGAAGCGCATCGGCTTCACCTACGGCATCAACTACCACTCCGCCGCCGAACTCATCCTCTACGGGGTCGGCTGGCAGGTCGCCACCGAGACCCCGGACGACGTGCTCTACGAGGCCCTCGCCGGCACTCCGGAGAACCCCGCGGTCCCCGGCTACCACCCACAGGTCTCCTCCGAGCTGTACACCACCAACGGCGAGGCCGACGGCCACGCGGCCAACGTCAACGGCATGGCGATGTTCACCCCGGAGATGTCGACCTGCGAGACCGCCTCGAACGTCGACCCGAACGACGCCTGGAAGCCCGAGGACTGCCTGTCGATCTTCACCTTCCCGGACGACGAGAAGCTGATCCAGCAGGAGTTCGCCAAGAACATCCCCTTCGCGCTCTCCCTCGCCGAGTCCGCCGCCAAGCCCGACCAGCCGAAGTCGGCGGTCGGCCTGAGCGCGGCCGACTTCACCCCGGCCCCCTTCACCACGTCCTACTCGCGCGGCGCCGACCAGGAGGTCTCCGTCGTCGTACGCAAGTCCGTGCGCGACAAGGAGCTCAAGTACCGCGTCAACGGCGGCCGTACGGAGGACATGGCGCTCAAGGCATGGAAGGGCGGCGAGACCTACGGCGGTGAGGACAACATCTACTTCGACGAGTACCGGGCGAAGGTCGCCGACGGCGATCCCGGCGACAAGGTCGAGGTGTGGTTCACCGGCGAGACGAAGGCCGGGAAGCCGGTCTCCAGCAAGCGCTTCACCTACACCGTGGCCCAGCGGCCCCGCGCGGACGTCCTCGTCGTCGCCGAGGAGGGCGCGGCCGCCACACAGGCGCAGACCTACGTCGACGCGCTGAAGGCCAACGGCCGCAGGGCACTCGTCTGGGACGTCGCCACCCAGGGCGCCCCCGACGCGCTCGGCGTGCTGAGCCACTTCGACACGGTCGTCCACTACACCGGGGCGAGCACCCCGGGCATCGCCACCCAGCTCCAGATCCGCGCCTTCCTCAACGAGGGCGGCAAGCTGCTGGAGGCCGGTGAACTGGCAGGCGGCAGCGTCACCCTCGCCGACGGCACCCCGACGAACGACTTCAGCCAGTACTACCTGGGCGCCTACTCGCGTACGTCGACGCCCGGGGCCACCGGCTTCACCGGCTCCGGCGAACTGGCCGGCTTCATCGGAGCGCTCGGCCACGCGGGCGGCAACCCGCTGGACCGGGCGGGGACCTACGGCGTGACGTCCGACGAACTGCCGGTCGAGAAGTTCCCGCAGTTCGCCAGCGCGGGCGCGGGCAAGTTCGCCGGGACCGTCAATCCCTACGGCCCCTACGCGGGCTCCTTCATGGCGGCCGCCGTCCACACCGACGACGCCTACAAGCGGCTCACCCGGACCGTCGACCTCACCGGAGTGACCGCGGCCGACGCGCCCACCCTGCGCAGCCGGCTGCTGTGGGACACCGAGCCCGGCTACGACAACGTGATCGTCGAGGCGCACACCACCGGGGCCGACGACTGGACCACGCTCCCCGAGAAGGGCGGCGCCACCGGCACCGCCGTACCCGCGGAGTGCTCGGCCGGGTACTACGTGAACGAGCACCCGCAGCTCAGGCACTACCTGACCCTGGGCGCCGACGGCTGCACCGCGACCGGCACCACCGGCGCGTGGAACGCCCTCACCGGCGCCTCCAGCGGCTGGGAGCAGGTCGAGTTCGACCTGAGCGCCTACGTCGGCAAGTCCGTCGAGATCTCGATCAGCTACGTCAGCGACCCCGGCACCGGTGGTCACGGCGTCCTCGCCGACGACGCCTCGCTGGTCGTGGGCGGCACCGCCACCCAGGCCGAGGGCTTCGAGACCTCGCTCGGCGCCTGGAGCGTCGCCGGACCGCCCCCGGGCAGCCCGGCCGTCCTCAAGGACTGGGCGCGCACCGGGGCGCTGTTCCAGACCTACGGCGCGGTCACCACGGACGACACCGTGCTGCTGGGCTTCGGCCTGGAGCACGTCACCGCGGCGGCCGACCGGACGGCTCTCATGAAGAAGGCGCTGGCGGCGCTCGAAGAGTGAGGGCTCCGGTGCCGCTCGAAGGGTGATGTCCCTGGTCAACCCGGTCTGACCCTTCGTAGTCATATCGGGTGATCAGGCCTTCGGGTCGGGGCGGTCCGTACCCCTACTGGCGGGTACGGACCGCCCTGCCGTGTATGGGGCATCTCGATGTCACCCCGGCGGCCTCAGGGAGGTAGGGTCGTAGGCGGTCGGGGACATCCCAATACAGCTCGCCGGTCTCACAGCCGGCGTACCAACGAGGAGATCGGTTCGTGACGATCCGCGTAGGCATCAACGGCTTTGGCCGCATCGGTCGTAACTACTTCCGCGCGCTGCTGGAGCAGGGTGCTGACATCGAGATCGTGGCTGTCAACGACCTGGGTGACACCGCGACCACCGCTCATCTGCTCAAGTACGACACCATCCTGGGCCGCCTCAAGGCCGAGGTGTCGAACACCGCCGACACGATCACCGTCGACGGCAAGACGATCAAGGTGCTCTCCGAGCGCAACCCCGCCGACATCCCGTGGGGCGAGCTGGGCGTCGACATCGTCATCGAGTCGACCGGCATCTTCACCAAGAAGGCCGACGCGGAGAAGCACCTGGCCGGCGGCGCCAAGAAGGTCCTCATCTCGGCTCCGGCCAAGGACGAGGACATCACCATCGTGATGGGCGTCAACGAGAACAAGTACGACGCGGCGAACCACCACGTCATCTCGAACGCCTCCTGCACCACCAACTGTGTGGCGCCGATGGCCAAGGTTCTCGACGAGAACTTCGGCATCGTCAAGGGCCTGATGACCACGGTCCACGCCTACACGAACGACCAGCGCATCCTGGACTTCCCGCACTCCGACCTGCGCCGCGCCCGCGCCGCCGCGGAGAACATCATCCCGACCACCACCGGTGCCGCCAAGGCCACCGCCCTGGTGCTCCCGAAGCTCAAGGGCAAGCTCGACGGCATCGCGATGCGCGTCCCGGTCCCCACCGGTTCCGCCACCGACCTGGTCGTGGAGCTGGAGCGCGAGGTCACCAAGGACGAGGTCAACGCCGCGTTCAAGAAGGCCTCCGAGGGCGAGCTCCAGGGCTACCTGTCCTACACGGAGGACCCGATCGTCTCCTCCGACATCGTCGGCGACCCGGCGTCCTGCACCTTCGACTCCTCCCTGACCATGGTCCAGGAGGGCAAGTCGGTGAAGATCCTCGGCTGGTACGACAACGAGTGGGGCTACTCCAACCGCCTCGTCGACCTGACGGTCTTCGTCGGCAACCAGCTCTGATCCACAGAGCAGGCACTTTGATGTGAGAGCAGGGCTCGGGCGGCGCAGCGACGCGCCGACCGGGCCCTGACTCGCGTACAGACCGGCCCTCCTACGATCACGAGCACCACCAGTCCACTCGGGAGTCCCTTCCAATGAAGACGATCGACGAACTGCTCGCCGAAGGCGTCGCGGGCAAGCGGGTCTTCGTCCGCGCCGACCTGAACGTGCCGCTGGACGGCACCACCATCACCGACGACGGCCGTATCCGTGCGGTGCTGCCGACCGTGAAGGCCCTCGCCGAGGCGGGCGCCCGCGTGGTCGTCGCCTCCCACCTGGGCCGCCCCAAGGGCGCCCCGGACCCCGCCTTCTCCCTCGCCCCGGCCGCCGCGCGCCTCGGTGAACTCCTGGACGCCTCCGTGGCGTTCGCTACCGACACGGTGGGCGAGTCCGCCACCGCCACGGTCGCGGGCCTCGCCGACGGCCAGGTCGCGGTCGTCGAGAACCTGCGCTTCAACGCCGGCGAGACCTCCAAGGACGACGCCGAGCGCGGCGCCTTCGCCGACCTGCTCGCCGCCCTCGCCGACGTCTACGTCGGCGACGGCTTCGGCGCGGTGCACCGCAAGCACGCCTCGGTCTTCGACCTCCCGGCCCGGCTGCCGCACTACGCCGGGTACCTCATCGCCACCGAGGTCGGCGTCCTGAAGAAGCTCACCGACGACGTCCAGCGGCCCTATGTGGTCGCGCTCGGCGGTGCCAAGGTCTCCGACAAGCTCGCCGTCATCGACCAGCTGCTCGGCAAGGCCGACCGCATCCTCATCGGCGGCGGCATGGCGTACACCTTCCTCAAGGCGAAGGGTTACGAGGTCGGCGCGTCGCTCCTCCAGGAGGACCAGATCCCGGCGGTCCTGGAGTACATCGAGCGCGCGGAGAAGACCGGCGTCGAGCTGGTCCTGCCGGTCGACGCCGTGGTCGCGCCCGCGTTCCCGGACCTGAAGACCAAGGCCCCGGCCGACGCCACCACCGTCGCCGCGGACGCCATCCCGGCCGACCGGATGGGCCTGGACATCGGCCAGGCGTCCGGCAAGCTGTACGCCTCGAAGATCACCGACGCCGCCACCGTCTTCTGGAACGGCCCGATGGGCGTCTTCGAGCACCCCGATTTCGCCGAGGGCACCAAGGCGGTCGCCCAGGCCCTCCTCGACTCCCCGGCCTTCACGGTCGTCGGCGGTGGCGACTCCGCCGCGGCCGTGCGGATCCTGGGCTTCGACGAGACCGCATTCGGCCACATCTCGACCGGCGGCGGCGCCTCCCTCGAATACCTAGAGGGCAAGACGCTCCCCGGCCTCGCCGCACTGGAGGACTGAACCGCATGACCGTGCGTACGCCGCTGATGGCGGGCAACTGGAAGATGAACCTCAACCACCTCGAGGCCATCGCCCACGTCCAGAAGCTCGCCTTCGCCCTGGCCGACAAGGACTACGACGCCGTAGAGGTCGCCGTCCTGGCGCCCTTCACCGACCTGCGCTCCGTGCAGACCCTGGTCGACGGCGACAAGCTCAAGATCAAGTACGGCGCCCAGGACATCTCGGCGCACGACGGCGGTGCCTACACCGGCGAGATCTCCGGCCCGATGCTGGCCAAGCTGAAGTGCACCTATGTGGCCATCGGCCACTCCGAGCGCCGCCAGTACCACAACGAGACCGACGAACTGGTCAACGCCAAGGTCAAGGCCGCCTACAAGCACGGCCTGACCCCGATCCTGTGCGTCGGCGAGGAGCTGGACGTCCGCGAGGCGGGCAACCACGTCTCCCACACCCTCGCCCAGGTCGAGGGCGGTCTGAAGGACCTCCCGGCCGAGCAGGCCGAGACCGTCGTGATCGCCTACGAGCCCGTCTGGGCCATCGGCACCGGCAAGGTCTGCGGCGCCGAGGACGCCCAGGAGGTCTGCGCCGCCATCCGCGGCAAGGTCGCCGAGCTGTACACCCAGGAGCTGGCCGACCAGGTCCGCATCCAGTACGGCGGCTCCGTGAAGTCCGGCAACGTCGCCGAGATCATGGCGCAGGCCGACATCGACGGTGCTCTCGTGGGCGGTGCGTCCCTCGATGCCGACGAGTTCGTCAAGATCGTGCGCTTCCGCGACCAGTGAGTGTGCGGTAGGCGGGATCCGTCGTACCCTTGCGGGGGCACGGCCCTGAGCTGTGCCCCTGTCGTCCATCCAGATCCGAGGAAGTTGGTCCAGCCGTGGTTATGGGGTTCTCGATCGCCCTGATCGTCTTCAGCGGGCTGATGATGCTGCTGGTGCTCATGCACAAGGGCAAGGGCGGCGGCCTGTCCGACATGTTCGGTGGTGGTATGCAGTCCTCCGTCGGCGGCTCCTCGGTCGCCGAGCGCAACCTCGACCGCATCACCGTGGTGGTCGGTCTGCTGTGGTTCGCGTGCATTGTCGTGCTCGGCCTCCTGATGAAGGTCAACAACTGATCGGCGTCGCACACGCAGCACGTCCATTCCGCACGTAAGGCCCCATGTTCGGTACGCGCAGCTGAGCGCGGCCTATCATGGGGCTTGCGTCTGTGTATGGGGGTTGTAACTCCAATCACTGGACGCGCGTTGGGCCTTACGTAGACTGAGGCGCTCGCAGTGAAGCGAAACGCCGACTCGCTTTGCGGCACCATCACGCAGGGAGTTACGACCGTGGCAAGTGGCAACGCGATCCGAGGAAGCCGGGTCGGGGCGGGGCCGATGGGCGAGGCCGAGCGGGGCGAGTCCGCGCCCCGGCTGCGCATCTCCTTCTGGTGCTCCAACGGGCACGAGACGCAGCCCAGCTTCGCCAGCGACGCGCAGGTTCCCGAAACCTGGGACTGCCCGCGCTGCGGCTTTCCGGCGGGGCAGGACCGGGACAACCCCCCGGACCCGCCACGCACCGAGCCCTACAAGACACACCTCGCCTACGTGCGGGAGCGGCGCAGCGACGCGGACGGCGAGGCGATCCTCGCCGAGGCGCTCGCCAAACTGCGGGGCGAAATCTAGGAGTCGAGACCGGCCGGGCGTCCGCGGATGCCCGGCCGGATCCGTTCCGGCCCTGTGCCGGACTGGTTCGCGACCCGGGCGGCGGACCGCCCCGAGCCCTGTTCCGAGCTGCCCGGCCGCTGCTCGCGGACCGATTGTCAGTGGTGCCCTCTACGGTTTGCACATCGGGGAATCGTGAGGGGGAGCAGTGGCGGCGGTCGAGTCGGTGGACGGGCGTGCGCCCGCGTGGCGCGGGGGATTCGGGCGGTTGTGGGGTGCCGCGGTGCTCTCCAGCTTCGGCGACGCGCTGCGCAACTCCTCGCTGCCCCTGCTCGCCGCAACCCTGACGAACCGCCCGCTGCTCGTCGCCGCGGTCACCGCCTGCGGCTATCTGCCCTGGATCGTCTTCGGGCTGCTCGGCGGAGCCGTCGCCGACCGCGTGGACCAGCGGCGCGCGATGTGGACCGTGGACGCGCTACGAGGGCTGCTGGTCGCCTGCTTCGCAGTGGCCGTCGCCCTCGGACACGCCTCGATCGGCCTGCTGATCGCGCTGGCCTTCGCCCTGACCACCCTGCAGACCCTCTTCGACAACGCCTCCACCGCCCTGCTGCCCGCCCTTGTGGACCGCGCCGTGCTGGGCAGCGCGAACGCCCGCCTGATGACCGGCCAGCAGATCGCGGGCGGCCTGCTGGGCGCCCCCCTCGTGCCGCTGCTGCTGACGGCCGGCGCCGCCATGCCCTTCGTGGCCGACGCGGCGACCTTTCTCGCGGCCGCCGCCCTGATCGCGTCGCTGCGGACCGCCGGACCCGAGCGGAAGCCCCGACCGGCCGGGAGCACCCTGCGCCGCGAGATCGCCGAAGGACTGCGGGTCCTGGGACGGGACCGGGCCCTGCGCGGGCTGTGCGCCGCCACGGCCCTGTGCAATGTCGGCATGGGCGCCCTCATCGCCTGCCTGGTGCTCCTGGTCACCGGCTGGCTGGACGCCGGCACGGCGGGATACGCGGCCGCCCTGACCGCGTACACGAGTGGTGGCCTGGCCGGGGGAGTGGCCGGCGGCCGGCTCGTCGCCCGGCTCGGGCGGGTGCGCGCGGTGCTGTTCGCCGGGACGGTGCAGATCGGTGCGCTGGTGGTCATGGGATCGGTGCGGCACATCGTCGCGCTGGTCGGGGCCATGGCCGTCTTCGGATTCATGGGCATGGTGTGGAACGTCAACACCAGGACGCTGATGCAGGAACGCGGTCCCGCCGAGATGCTGGGCCGGGTCAGCGCCGCCTTCCGGACCCTGGCGGTCGCCGGAGCACCGGTGGGGGCCCTGCTGGGCGGTGTGGTCGCCACCGGCTGGGGGCTGAACACGCCGGCCCTGCTCGCGGCGGTCTTCTTCGTCCTGTCCGTCGCCTCGCTGATACCCGTGCTCCGGGCGGACGTATCTGTGGGTGCGTCCGAAGAGGGCACCACGACAGCTCAGGTCCCGCAGTGATCAACTACGTTGGGAACCGCAGCGGGACAGCAGGCACGGGTACGAAAGAAGGCTGAAGTCCGACATGAACGCAGACGGCCGTACCAGGCTCAACCAGACGCCCGAGTGGACCGCTCTGGCGAAGCACCGTGAGGAACTCGGCGAGGTGCGGCTGCGGGAGCTGTTCGCCGCCGATCCCGGGCGCGGTACCGGATACACCCTGCGGGTCGGCGACCTGCGGATCGACTACTCCAAGAACCTGGTCACCGACGAGACCCTGCGGTTGCTGCGCGAGCTGGCCGCCGCCACCGACGTGTTCGGGCTGCGGGACGCCATGTTCGCCGGCGAGAAGATCAACATCACCGAGGACCGGGCCGTCCTGCACACCGCGCTGCGTGCCCCGGCCAACGCGGTCATCGAGGTCGACGGCGCGAACGTGGTGCCCGAGGTGCACACCGTCCTGGACCGGATGGGCGCCTTCGCCGACCGGGTGCGGTCGGGCGAGTGGACCGGCCACACCGGCCGGCGGATCAGGAACGTCGTCAACATCGGCATCGGCGGTTCCGACCTGGGCCCGGCGATGGCCTACGAGGCCCTGCGGGCCTACACCGCACGGGAGTTGACCTTCCGGTTCGTGTCCAACGTGGACGGCGCCGACCTGCACGAGGCCATCCGCGACCTGGACCCGGCGGAGACCCTGTTCATCGTCGCGTCCAAGACCTTCACCACCATCGAGACCATCACCAACGCGACCTCGGCACGCTCCTGGCTGCTGGACGGGCTCGGCGGCGACGAGAAGGCCGTCGCCCGGCACTTCGTGGCGCTGTCGACCAACGCGCAGAAGGTCACCGGGTTCGGCATCGACGCGGACAACATGTTCGAGTTCTGGGACTGGGTCGGCGGCCGCTACTCCTTCGACTCGGCGATCGGTCTCTCCCTGATGATCGCCATCGGCCCGGACCGCTTCCTGGAGATGCTCGACGGGTTCCGTATCGTCGACGAGCACTTCCTCAACGCCCCCGCCGAGGACAACGCCCCGCTGCTGCTGGGCCTGCTGGGCATCTGGTACGGCAACTTCTTCGGCGCCCAGTCGCACGCGGTGCTGCCCTACAGCCACTACCTGTCCAAGTTCACCGCCTACCTCCAGCAGCTGGACATGGAGTCCAACGGCAAGTCGGTGGACCGGGACGGCAACCCGGTGGAGTGGCAGACCGGCCCGGTGGTGTGGGGCACGCCCGGCACCAACGGCCAGCACGCCTACTACCAGTTGATCCACCAGGGCACCAAGCTCATCCCGGCCGACTTCATCGGCTTCGCCCGCCCCGTCGACGACCTCCAGCCCGCGCTGGTGGCCCAGCACGACCTGCTGATGGCGAACTTCTTCGCCCAGACACAGGCCCTGGCCTTCGGCAAGACACCGGACGAGGTACGCGCCGAGGGTGTCCCGGAGGAACTCGTCCCCCACAAGACGTTCCGGGGCAACCACCCCACGACGACGATTCTGGCCAAGGAACTCACCCCGTCCGTCCTGGGCCAGCTCATCGCCCTCTACGAACACAGGGTCTTCGTCCAGGGCGCCGTGTGGAACATCGACTCCTTCGACCAGTGGGGCGTCGAACTCGGCAAGGTCCTCGCCAAGCGCGTCGAACCCGCCCTCACCCAGGGCGCGGAGGTGCCGGGGCTGGACGCGTCCACCAAGGCGCTGGTCGGTGCCTACCGGGAGCTGCGCGAGCGGCAGTGACGACGGGAGCCCGTACGGTCAAGGACCGTACGGGCTCCGCGGCCGGACATCCGGTGCGTCAGGACGACGCCGGTGGATACAGCGAGCGCGGCAGTTGGGAGGCCGCCGCCGTGTCCAGGAGCCACAGGGTGCGGGCGCGGCCGCGGGCGCCTGCTGCGGGGGCCTGGATCTCGCCCGCGCCGGAGAGGGCGATGGCGGCGGCGTTGGCCTTGTCCTCGCCGGCCGCGAGGAGCCAGACCTCGCGGGCGGCGCGGATCGCCGGGAGGGTGAGGGTGACGCGGGTCGGCGGGGGCTTGGGGGCGCCGTGGACGCCGACCACCGTGCGCTCGGTCTCCCGTACCGCGGGGAGCTCGGGGAAGAGCGAGGCCACGTGGGTGTCGGGGCCGACGCCCAGCATCAGCACGTCGAAGGTCGGCACCGCGCCATGGTTCTCGGGGCCCGCCGCCCGGGCCAGCTCCTCCGCGTAGGCGGCCGCGGCCGCGTCCACGTCGTCGCCGTGGGGACCGTCCGAGGCGGGCATGGCGTGCACGCGCTTGGGGTCCAGGGGCACCGCGTCCAGCAGGGCCTCGCGGGCCTGCGTGACATTGCGGTCCGGGTCGCCCTCCGGGAGGAAGCGCTCGTCGCCCCACCACAGGTCGAGGCGGCTCCAGTCGACGGCGTCCCGGGCGGGCGCAGCGGCCAGGGCGGCCAGCAGGCCGTTGCCGTTGCGGCCGCCCGTGAGGACCACCGACGCCGAGCCCCGGGAGGCCTGCGCGTCCACGATCTTGGTGATCAGACGGGCCGCGGCGGCCTGGGCCATCAGCTCCTTGTCGTGGTGCACGACCAGCTGGGGAGTGTTCACTTCGCCGCCGCCTTCTTCAGCGGGGCCGGCGCCGTCGCTTCCTTCGCGGGAGCTTTCGCAGCGGCTTCGACGGGAGTGTCGACCGCTTCTCCTCCGGCCGCTTCTCCTTTGGCCGGCGGTCCCTCCGGGGCCGGTTCGTCCGACGCCGGTGACTCCTCGGCCCTGGCCACGGCGGCATCGGCCAGGGCGACCGCCTGCGCCGCCTTGGCGATCGCGGCCTCGGCGCCCCGGACCGCCGGAGCGGCACCGCTGGAGTTCAGCCGGTCCACTCCGAAACGCAACGCCGACGCGTACGTGTCGTCCGGGTCCAGCCGCCGCAGCTCCTCCGCGATCAGCTCGGCCGTCTCACGGCGCTTGAGCGCCACCGCACGGTCCGGCTGACCCTGGATGGACAGCGTGGCCAGCGAGCCGTCGGCACGGTCCAGGACGATCGGACCGCAGTCCGTGTCCATGCGGACGGCCGTAAGGCCGGGACCGCCGGACAGGGAGCGCTTGACCGGCACGTCCAGCCGGTCCGCGAGCCACATCGCGAGCAGCTCGCAGCTCGGGTTGAACTCCTCGCCCTCCACCTCGACGGCCTCGACCTCGCAGGTGACCTGGTCGAGAGCGGCCGCCAGCATCGAACGCCAGGGGGTGATCCGGGTCCAGGACAGATCCGTGTCCCCGGGCGTGTACGCGTCCGCGCGGGCACCGAGCTCCCGTACCGGCTGCTCGGAGGCGTAGGTGTCGGTGACCCGGCGCTGGGCCAGCGCGCCCAGCGGATCCTTCGCGGGGTCCAGGGGCGCGTTCACCGGCCACCAGACCACCACCGGGGCGTCCGGCAGCAGCAGCGGCAGGACGACCGACTGGGCGTGGTCGGCGACCTCGCCGTAGAGCCGGAGCACCACCGTCTCGCCGGTGCCCGCGTCCGCGCCGACCCGCACCTCGGCGTCCAGCCGGGACTGCGTACGGTCGCGGGGGGAACGCGAGACCCGCTTGATGACCACGAGCGTGCGCGAGGGGTGCTCGTGCGAGGCGTCGTTCGCGGCCTTCAGGGCGTCGTACGCGTTCTCCTCGTCCGTGACGATGACCAGCGTGAGCACCATGCCGACGGCGGGTGTGCCGATGGCGCGGCGGCCCTTCACCAGCGCCTTGTTGACCTTGCTGGCCGTGGTGTCCGTGAGGTCTATCTTCATGGCCGGCGCCAGCTCCGTCCGTCTCGCTCAAGCATTTCGTCGGCCTCGACGGGACCCCAGGTACCGGACTGGTACTGGGCGGGCCTGCCGTTCTTGTCCCAGTACTCCTCGATCGGGTCGAGGATCTTCCAGGACAGCTCGACCTCCTCCGTGCGCGGGAAGAGGTTCGAGTCGCCGAGCAGCACGTCGAGGATCAGGCGCTCGTACGCCTCGGGCGAGGACTCCGTGAACGACTCGCCGTAGGCGAAGTCCATGGACACGTCCCGGATCTCCATCGAGGTGCCAGGCACCTTGGAGCCGAAGCGGACCGTGACGCCCTCGTCGGGCTGGACGCGGATGACGATCGCGTTCTTGCCCAGCTCCTCCGTCGCCGTGTGGTCGAACGGGGAGTGCGGCGCCCGCTGGAAGACGACCGCGATCTCGGTGACCCGGCGGCCGAGCCGCTTGCCGGTGCGCAGGTAGAAGGGGACGCCCGCCCAGCGGCGGTTGTCGACCTCCAGCTTGATCGCGGCGTAGGTGTCGGTCTTGGAGCTGGCGTTGATCCCCTCCTCCTGGAGGTAGCCCACCGCCTTCTCGCCGCCCTGCCAGCCCTCCGCGTACTGGCCGCGCACGGTGTCCCGGCCCAGGTCCTTCGGCAGCCGCACCGCGCCGAGCACCTTGGTCTTCTCCGCCGCCAGCGCGTCCGCGTCGAAGGAGGCGGGCTCCTCCATCGCGGTGAGCGCCATCAGCTGGAGCAGGTGGTTCTGGATGACGTCACGGGCGGCGCCGATGCCGTCGTAGTAGCCGGCCCGGCCGCCGATGCCGATGTCCTCGGCCATGGTGATCTGCACGTGGTCCACGAAGGACCGGTTCCAGATCGGCTCGAACATCGTGTTGGCGAAGCGCAGCGCCAGGATGTTCTGGACCGTCTCCTTGCCCAGGTAGTGGTCGATGCGGAAGACCTGGTCCGGGGCGAAGACCTCTTCGACGGTGGTGTTGAGCTCCTCGGCGGACTTCAGGTCGTGGCCGAAGGGCTTCTCGATGACCGCGCGCCGCCAGGAGCCGCTCGACTGGTCGGCCAGCCGGTGCTTCTTCAGCTGCTGGATGACCACGGGGAACGCGGACGGCGGCACGGACAGGTAGAAGGCGAAGTTGCCGCCGGTGCCCTGCGCCTTGTCGAGCTCGTCGATGGTGTCGCGCAGCCGCTCGAAGGAGTCGTCGTCGTCGAAGGTGCCCTGGACGAAGCGCATCCCCTGGATGAGCTGCTGCCAGACCTCCTCGCGGAACGGCGTGCGGGCGTGCTCCTTGACGGCGTCGTGGACCACTTCCGCGAAGTCCTCGTTCTGCCACTCGCGCCGGGCGAAACCGACCAGCGAGAAGCCCGGTGGCAGCAGGCCCCGGTTGGCGAGGTCGTACACCGCGGGCATCAGCTTCTTTCGGGACAAATCGCCCGTGACGCCGAAGATGACCAGGCCCGACGGCCCCGCGATACGCGGGAGCCGTCGGTCTGCGGGGTCACGGAGCGGATTCGCTCCGGCACCGGAAAGGGGGGACAAGAGATCAGCCCTCCGAAGGGGCGAGGCGCTGAAGCTCGGCCTCGGTCGACTTGAGCAGGTCGTTCCAGGACGCCTCGAACTTCTCGACGCCCTCGTCCTCCAGGAGCTGCACCACGTCGTCGTACGAGATCCCGAGCTTCTCGACGGCGTCGAGCTCGGCACGGGCCTGCTCGTAGGTGCCGGCGACGGCGTTGCCGCGGATCTGGCCGTGGTCCTCGGTGGCGAACAGGGTCGCCTCCGGCATGGTGTTCACCGTGTTCGGCGCCACCAGCTCGTCGACGTACAGCGTGTCCTTGTAGGCCTTGTCCTTGACGCCGGTCGAGGCCCACAGCGGACGCTGCTTGTTCGCGCCCGCGTTCTCCAGCGCCGACCAGCGAGGACCGGCGAAGACCTCCTCGTACGCCTGGTAGGCGAGACGGGCGTTGGCGACGCCGGCCTTGCCGCGGGCGGCCTTGGCCTCGTCGGTGCCGAGCTTGTCGATCCGCTTGTCGATCTCGGTGTCCACCCGGGACACGAAGAAGGACGCCACGGAGTGGATCTTCGACAGGTCGAGACCCTTCTCCTTGGCCTTCTCCAGGCCGGACAGGTAGGCGTCCATGACCTCGCGGTAGCGCTCCAGCGAGAAGATCAGCGTGACGTTGACGCTGATGCCGAGGCCGATGGTCTCGGTGATCGCCGGCAGGCCCGCCTTGGTGGCCGGGATCTTGATGAGCGTGTTGGGGCGGTCGACCAGCCAGGCGAGCTGCTTGGCCTCGGCGACCGTCGCCTTGGTGTTGTGGGCCAGGCGCGGGTCGACCTCGATCGACACGCGGCCGTCCTGGCCGCCGGTGGCGTCGAAGACCGGCCGCAGGATGTCGGCGGCGTCGCGGACGTCCGCCGTGGTGATCATGCGGATGGCCTCTTCGACCGTGACCTTGCGGGCGGCGAGGTCGGAGAGCTGCTGGTCGTAACCGTCGCCCTCGGAGATCGCCTTCTGGAAGATCGACGGGTTGGTGGTGACGCCCACGACGTGCTGCTGGTCGAGCAGCTCGGCGAGGTTGCCGGACGTGATCCGCTTGCGCGACAGGTCGTCCAGCCAGATCGCGACGCCTTCTTCGGAGAGGCGCTTGAGTGCGTCTGTCATGGAAAATGCATCTCCTACGTGTCGTGTATCAGCGTCAGCGCTGGGCTGCGGCGATCGATTCCCGCGCCTGGGCGGCCACGTTCTCGGCAGTGAAGCCGAACTCGCGGAAGAGGACCTTGCCGTCGGCCGAAGCACCGAAGTGCTCCAGGGAAACGATGCGACCGGCGTCCCCGACGTACTTGTGCCAGGTGAGACCGATACCGGCCTCGACCGCGACACGGGCCTTCACGGACGGCGGCAGGACGCTGTCCCGGTACCCCTGGTCCTGCTCCTCGAACCACTCCACCGACGGCATGGACACGACGCGCGTGGGCACACCGTCGGCCTCCAGGGCCTCGCGCGCCGCTACGGCTACGTGCACCTCGGAACCGGTGGCGATCAGGATCACCTCGGGCGTACCCGAGGAGGCCTCGAACAGGACGTAACCGCCCTTGGCCGCGTTCTCGTCGGGCTCGTACGTCGGCACGCCCTGACGGGTCAGCGCCAAGCCGTGCGGGGCGCCCTTGCCGAACTCCTTGGTGTATCGCTTGAGGATCTCGCGCCAGGCGATCGCCGTTTCGTTGGCGTCGGCCGGGCGGACCACGTTCAGGCCCGGGATGGCGCGCAGCGAGGCGAGGTGCTCGACGGGCTGGTGGGTGGGGCCGTCCTCGCCGAGGCCGATCGAGTCGTGCGTCCACACGTACGTCACCGGCAGGTGCATGAGGGCCGACAGGCGGACCGCGTTGCGCATGTAGTCGGAGAACACCAGGAAGGTGCCGCCGTAGATACGGGTGTTGCCGTGCAGCGCGATGCCGTTCATCTCCGCGGCCATGGAGTGCTCGCGGATGCCGAAGTGGATCGTGCGGCCGTACGGGTCCGCCTCCGGCAGCGGGTTGTCCGCCGGGAGGAACGACGAGGTCTTGTCGATCGTCGTGTTGTTCGAGCCGGCCAGGTCGGCCGAGCCGCCCCACAGCTCGGGGACGACCGCGCCGAGCGCCTGGAGCACCTTGCCGGAGGCGGCACGCGTGGCCACGCCCTTGCCGGTCTCGAAGACCGGGATCGCGGACTCCCAGCCCTCGGGCAGCTCACCCGCGTTGATGCGGTCGAACTCGGCGGCGCGCTCGGGGTTGTTGTCGCGCCACAGCTGGAACGACTTCTCCCACTCCGCCTTCGCCTGCGCACCGCGCTCCAGGGCCTGGCGGGTGTGGGTGATGACCTCGTCGGACACCTCGAAGCTCTGCTCCGGGTCGAAGCCCAGGACCCGCTTGGTGGCCGCGACCTCGTCGTCGCCCAGCGCCGAGCCGTGCGCGGCCTCGGTGTTCTGGGCGTTCGGGGCCGGCCAGGCGATGATCGAGCGCATCGCGATGAAGGACGGCTTGTCCGTGACGGCCTTGGCCTGCTGGATCGCCTCGTAGATGGCGGCCGGGTCGAGGTCGCCGTTGGCCTGCGGCTCGACGCGCTGCACGTGCCAGCCGTACGCGGCGTACCGCGCGACGACGTCCTCGGAGACGGCCGTCTCGGTGTCGCCCTCGATCGAGATGTGGTTGTCGTCCCACAGCAGGACCAGGTTGCCGAGCTTCTGGTGGCCGGCCAGGGAGGACGCCTCGCCGGAGATGCCCTCCTGGAGGCAGCCGTCACCGGCGATGGCGTAGACGAAGTGGTCGAAGGGGGACTCGCCCGGCGCGGCCTCCGGGTCGAACAGGCCGCGCTCGTAGCGGGCGGCCATCGCCATGCCCACGGCGTTGGCGACACCCTGGCCCAGCGGGCCGGTCGTCGTCTCGACGCCCGTGGTGTGGCCGTACTCCGGGTGGCCGGGGGTCTTCGAGCCCCAGGTCCGGAACGCCTTCAGGTCGTCCAGCTCCAGGCCGAAGCCGGCCAGGTAGAGCTGGGTGTAGAGGGTCAGGGACGAGTGGCCCGCGGACAGCACGAAGCGGTCGCGGCCGACCCAGTCGGCGTCCGCCGGGTCGTGCCGCATCACCTTCTGGAAGAGGGTGTAGGCGGCGGGAGCCAGGCTCATCGCCGTACCGGGATGGCCGTTGCCGACCTTCTGTACGGCATCGGCGGCCAGGACGCGGGCCGTGTCGACGGCCCGCTGGTCCAACTCGGTCCACTCGAGGTCTGTGGTGGTCGGCTTGGTGCTCACCCTGGGTCAGGGCTCCTCTCCACATGTCACGCATGTCGAATGCCGGTGCACGGGGCGCAGCGGCCGTTGTCGAGCCTACCCCCGTCGGTACGTGCGTTTTTTCGAGTCGTTCCAGAGTGCCGGGAGTGTCGGGGATCCGCCTCCCCACCGGGTCGTTCCGTGTTCGGCAACTGAATACGGTGCTGCTCGTTCGAGTGCTCAATCGAGTGCCGGCGGGCTCTTGTCGCGGTGCCTGCCAACACGACCCCACCCCCGCGAATGTCGGGGTATGGGCAACGTCTACAGTGGCGTGGTACGCGCGAGCCTTTACCGGGACTTCACACGGGCGAGGCTTGCTGGGATGTCTCTGTAGGGGTGTGCGTGACGGCCGTCGAATCCCGTCCAGCCGGTGTGCTGGGGGAGAAGAGCAGGAGCTCGAGTCACCGGCCGTTCGGGGCCCGTGTCAAGGCGTTCGTGGAGCTGACGAAGCCGCGGATCATCGAACTGCTGCTCATCACCACCGTTCCGGTGATGTTCCTGGCGCAGCAGGGCGTGCCCGACCTGAAGCTGGTGCTGCTCACCTGCCTCGGCGGTTACCTCTCCGCGGGCGGGGCCAACGCGCTGAACATGTACATCGACCGCGACATCGACGCGCTGATGGACCGCACCTCGCAGCGCCCGCTGGTCACCGGCATGGTCAGCCCGCGCGAGTGCCTGGCCTTCGGCATCACCCTCGCGGTCGTCTCCACGCTGCTGTTCGGCCTCACCGTCAACTGGCTGTCGGCCTGGCTGTCGCTCGGCGCGCTCCTCTTCTACGTCGTCGTCTACACGATGATCCTCAAGCGCCGCACCTCGCAGAACATCGTGTGGGGCGGCATCGCCGGCTGCCTCCCGGTGCTGATCGGCTGGTCGTCCGTCACGAACTCCATGTCGTGGGCGCCGGTCATCCTCTTCCTCGTCATGTTCTTCTGGACGCCGCCGCACTACTGGCCGCTGTCCATGAAGGTGCGTGAGGACTACGCGCGCGTGGGCGTGCCGATGCTGCCGGTCGTCGCCTCCAACAAGGTGGTCGCCAAGCAGATCGTGCTCTACAGCTGGGTGATGGTCGCCGTCTCGCTGCTGCTCCAGCCGCTCGGCTACACCGGCTGGTTCTACACGGCGGTCGCGCTGCTGGCCGGCGGCTTCTGGCTGTGGGAGGCGCACGGGCTCCAGAACCGCGCCAGGGCCGAGGTCACCGGCGCCAAGCTGAAGGAGATGCGGCTGTTCCACTGGTCGATCACCTACGTGTCGATCCTGTTCGTGGCGGTCGCGGTGGACCCCTTCCTGCGGTAGCCGGTCCCGTACGCGTATACGGCCGGGGTGCGTGGTCAAGGCCACGCACCCCGGCCGTCGCCGTTTGATCTACCCGTCGGTAGCATCCTGGCCATGGCAGACACGCAGCAGGTTGACGAGGGCACCGACGCCAAGAAGGCCGCGCGGGCCGAGCGCAGGGTGGCCCGCCTGGCCAAGCAGATCGGCGCCTTCTCCAAGAAGCACGGCGGAGCCGAGGGCCAGGTGGCCTACCTCGGCGAGCGCGGCGCCCGGATCGTCCTGGTCGGCGAGGACGGCGGCTGGGGCGACCTGGTGGCCCCGTCGTACGAGATCGCCGAGCAGGCGGTCGCGAAGTCCGGCATCACTGTTCACGAGGAGTTCGACGGGGAGTTCGCCGCCAAGGTGCGGACCGGGCCGTACGAGTGGACGCGGATGGCCGGAATCCAGGTGGGCGGGCCGAGCAACACCTGACACCGGGTTCACCCGTTAGGCCCCGTGGAGGACCGTAGGAGAACACGGTCCTCGGACGTGGTCCGCTGCACGGGGAGCCCGGATGATCGAAACGCCGTCCCTCGTGGACCAGTACTGCCACGGCGTACTGAGGACGGAGCTGGGCCTCGGCACCTTCGAGGCCCAGCTGGCCCGCACCGAGGGCCCGCCCGCGGCCGGGACGACGCTGTTCGACACCCAGACCGGGTTCGCGGTACGCCGCTGGTGCCCCCCGCTCCTCGGGCTTGAACCGCACTGCCCGCCCGCCCGCTATCTCGCCCGGCGCCGTGAACTCGGCGTACTGGAATCGGGCCGCCGGCTCCTCAGGGGCAGCGGAATCACGACGTATCTGGTCGACACCGGACTGCCCGGAGACCTCACCGGGCCCGACGAGATGGCCTCGACGGCGGGCGCCGAGGCCCGCGAGATCGTGCGGCTCGAACTCCTGGCCGAGCAGGTCGCCGACACCTCCGGCACGGTCGAGTCCTTTCTCGCCAACCTCGCCGAGTCCGTCCACGGCGCCGCCGCCGGAGCCGTGGCCTTCACCTCCGTGGCGGGCGTACGGCACGGACTCGCGCTCGCCCCCGAGCCGCCGGGGCCGGGGGAGGTGCGGGGTGCGGCGGGCCGCTGGCTGGCGGGGCGCCGGGTCGGCGGGGAGCTGAGCGACCCGGTTCTGCTGCGCCACCTGCTGTGGATCGCGATCGCCTCCGGCCGACCTCTCCAACTGCACGCCGGCCTCGGCGAGCCCGGCCTGCGGATCGACCGCACGGATCCCGTGCTCCTGACGGACTTCGTCCGCGCCACGGCCGGCCTGGGCACGGACCTCGTCCTCCTGCACGGCTACCCCTACCACCGCCACGCCGCTCATCTCGCGGGCGTCTTCCCCCACGTCTACGCCGACTCCGGCGCCGCCCTGGTCCGCACCGGCGCCCGGGCCGCGACCGTCCTCGCCGAGATCCTGGAGCTGGCCCCCTTCGGCAAGATCCTCTTCTCCAGCGGAGCGCAGGGTCTGCCCGAGCTGCACGTGGTGGGCGCCCGCCTGTTCCGCGAGGCGCTCGGACGCGTCCTGGGTGGCTGGGTCGCCGACGGGGCGTGGTCGCTGACGGACGCGCAGCGCGTGGCGGGTCTGATCGCGGAGGGGAACGCGCGGCGGGTCTATGGCTTGCGCTGAGCCACGGCTCAGGTGTTCACGCCCGGGTCAGCGTCGCCTCGCTGGAAGGGCCCGGTACGTCGGCCACCAGCTCCGGCCGCTCCCGCAGGGACAGGTGCACACGCACGACCGCGATCCACACCAGGGCGGAGCCGAGCATGTGCAGGCCGACCAGGATCTCCGGCAGGTCGGTGAAGTACTGGACGTACCCGATGACGCCCTGGGCGAGCAGGATCAGGAAGAGATCACGGGTGCGGGCCAGCGGCACCTTGGGGGAGTCGACCGCCTTGAGGACGAACCACAGGGCGAAGGTCAGCGACACCACGATCCAGGCCAGCACCGCGTGCACCTTGCTGACGGTCTCCCAGTCCAGCGGCATCCGCTCGACCTCGCTGGAGTCACCCGCGTGCGGGCCCGCGCCGGTCACCACCGTGCCGACCAGGATCAGCAGCACCGAGGCCGCGACCAGGAACCACACCAGCTGCCGCACGGCCTTGCCGACCAGCGGCCGGGGCTCCCCGTCGCCCTCCCGGGCGCGCTGCCACATCACCGTGGCGATGGCGATCAGCGCCGACGTCGCCACGAAGTGCGCGGCGACCGTGTACGGGTTGAGGCCGACCAGCACGACGATGCCGCCGAGGATCGCGTTGCTCATCACGACCCAGAACTGCGCCCAGCCCAGCCGCGTCAGACTCCGCCGGTACGGCTTCTCCGAGCGCGCGGCGATGATGGCCCAGCCCACCGCGGCACACAGCACGTACGTCAGCATGCGGTTGCCGAACTCGATGGCACCGTGCACGCCCATCGCGCTCGTCGCGGTGAGCGAGTCGTCGGTGCACTTCGGCCAGGTCGGGCAGCCGAGCCCGGACCCGGTCAGCCGCACCGCGCCACCGGTGACCACGATGACCACCGACATCACGAGCGCGGCGAGCGCCGCCCGCCGGACCGTCCTCGGGGTGGGCGTCCAGCGTGCGGCGATGAAGGCGAGCGGGTTGCGGACGGCTGCTACGACGTCGGCGCGGGTCACGTTTGGCACGCCGTCCATCGTAGGGGGCCGCTTGTGCACGCTTTCACGAGGGGGCGTCGAAGGGGGCGGGGCGCTCCCTCGGGCGCCCCGCCCCTGTCCTCCGGACCCCCGTGCCGGAGGGTCAGCGGACGCAGATGACCTGGGCCTTGAGGTGCCAGTGGGACAGCATTCCGGAAGCTAGTTCGGACACGGTTGTCCGTGCCCCGGACGGTGCCAGGGTCGGGCGCACTTCCACCGGGACGAGCCGGTTGAAGGCGGCCTCGATCGCGGAGACGCGGACGCCCGCGCCGAACGCCTTGGTGCCGCGCGGGCAGACGGCGAGGGCCGTGCCCGCCTGGGCGGGGCTGGGGACCGTCTTCCAGTCGGTCTCCTGGTACGTCTGGCCGAGTTCCGCACAGACGATGTGAGTCCGCACGCGCCACCGCAGCGATGTGGCCAGTGCCTCACTGGCCCGGACGGAGGCGGAGCGACTGGAGGTGACGGTGATGGCGTTGATGCCGATGGGGTGGTTGACACCCGCAACGCTGGCGCCGAGACCGATGAGGCGTGTGCCGCGCGGGCAGACGGCACTCGACGGGGACTTGGGGCTCTTGGAGTCGGACCCCGAACTGACGGTGCGGTACTGGAGCCCGAGCGGCCTGTTGGCGCACACCGCATAGGCCCGCACGGACCACCTGGCCGAGTTGAGGGCACCGAGCTCCTCCGCCGACACGGCCCAGCCGTGCCCGCGGTGGGAACGGACCGGATACGAGCCGCGCAGCAGTACCCGGTTTCCTCCGTCCACGATTCGCGCCCCGCCTGCGAGGATCACCTTCCCGCGAGGGCAGGAAGCACGGACGCTGCGCGAGGGGGTGGAGTTGGTCGCACTGGCTCGCTCCACGTAGGTGTAGCCGGAGACGGCGACCGGCCGTGCGTCCGACGCGGCCGGCGCTGCCATCAGTCCCTGTCCGCCGAGGGCCGCGCCGAGGGCCATCGCGGTGCCCCACAGGAGGGGACGGCGGGACGCAGGTGCCTGGATCATGGTGAATCTCCCTGGGATCGGGCCGCGACGCCCGTCCGGCGAGCGGCTGTTACGTGAACTGGGTCACACTTCACCGCGTTGCGGCGCTACGCTCCTCGACGGGCGCTTGGAACGCCTTGGCACCGGCTTGGAACGAGGCGATGTGCCATGTCAGCCACGGAGACGGTCACGGAGTTCGGGCTGCTCGGTCCGCTCAGGGTGCTGCGTTCCGGCTCCGCACTGCCGCTCGGCGGGCCGCGCCAGCGCGCGGTGCTGGCCCTGCTGCTGATCGAGGCGAACCGGGCCGTCCCGCTGGACCGGCTGGTGGACGAGGTGTGGGACGGTGACCCGCCGGACGGGGCGATCACCTCGGTACAGACGTACGTCTTCCACCTGCGCCGGATCCTGGAGCCGGGCCGGGCCCGTGGCGCCACCGCCGAGGTGCTGATGACCCAGGGCCGCGGCTATCTGCTGCGCACCGATCCCGCCGCCACGGACGCCGGACGCTTCGAGGCGGCGGTCCGGGAGGGACGGGCGGCACTGGACGCGGGCCGGCATGCCGAGGCGGCCCGGATCCTCCGTGAGGCCCTCGGGCTGTGGCGCGGAGCGGTCCTGGAGGACCTGGGCGACTACGGCTTCGTACGGCGTGAGGCGGCGCGCCTGGAGGGCGTACGGCTGTCCGCGATCGAGGCGCGGGTCGAGACGGACCTGGCGTCGGGACGGCACGTGGCCGTCGTGGGCGAGTTGGAGCAACTGGTCGCCGCCCACCCCCTGCGGGAGCAGCTGTGCGCGCAGTTGATGCTCGCGCTGTACCGCTGCGGACGGCAGGCCGAGGCACTGGCGTACTACCGGCGGTTACGGGACCGGCTGGCGGACGAACTGGGCCTGGATCCGGACGAGTCGGTGCAGCGCGTGCATCAGGCGGTGCTGGCCCACGACCCGACCGTCGCCGCGCCCCACCGCACGGCCGTACCGGTCACCGCAGCACGACGACGGCTCCGGGGCACGGTCGTCTCCTTCACCGCGATCGCCGCTCTGTGCGCGGGACTTCTCTCCGGCGCGAGTGTGCCCCGGTCGGTTCCCGTCTCCCTGGAGGCCAACAGCGTGGGTGCCGTGCACGGTGGCGGTGGTCCCGCCGTGCCCGTCGGACAGAGCCCGGACGGACTCGCCTGGGGCGCCGGGTCGGTGTGGGCGGCCAACAGCGGGGACGACTCGGTCAGCCGTATCGATCCGCGCACCCGCGCCGTGCAGTTGATCCCCGTCGGCTCCGGTCCGGTCGCCGTCGCGGTGGACGGCGACGACGTCTGGGTCGCCAACAGCGGCGACGGCACGGTCTCGCGGATCAACGCCTCCGTCGACCGGGTCGTCGACACCGTGCCCGTCGGCAACCTGCCCTCGGCGGTGGCCACCGGTCCCGGCGGGGTGTGGGTCGCGCTCAGCGGGGACCACGCGGTGCGGCGTATCGACCCCGACTCGGGGCGCGTCGGCCGGCCCGTCCCGGTGGGCCGGGCGCCCACCGGCATCGGCGTCGGCGCGGACACCGTCTGGGTGGCCAACAGCCTGGACGGCACGGTGACCCCGGTCGACGCCGCCTCCGGGCAGGCCCGGGGGCCGATTCCGGTCGGCACCGGACCCCGCAGCGTCTCCGTCACCGAGGACGCGGTCTGGGTCGCCAACGGGCTCTCGCTCACCGTCTCCCGCATCGACACGCGTTCTGGTGTCGTCACCTCGCACGAGGTCGGCGACGGGCCCCGCACGGTGGCGGCGGGGGCGGACGGGGTGTGGGTGAGCAACGAGTACGACGCGACGGTGGTCCGGTTGGATCCCCGTACGGGGCAGCCGGTACGCACGGTGCGGACCGGGAGCTCGCCGCGGGGGCTGGCGTTGGCGGGGGAGACGGTGTGGGTGGGGGCGCGGGCGTTCGCCTCGCCGGGGCATCGGGGTGGGACGTTGACGGTGCTGGGGCTGGGAGGGGCCATCGAGCACGGCATCGATCCGGCGAACGCCTATCTCGGCGAGACATGGCTGGCGCTCAGCGTCGTCTACGACCATCTCGTCGGCTGGCGGCAGGTGCCCGGCGGGCCGGAGCTCACCCTCATCCCGGACCTGGCGACCGAGCTCCCGCGGCCTTCCGACGGCGGCCGGATCTACACCTTCACGATCCGGAAGGGGATCCGCTACTCCGACGGCAGAGCCGTCAGGGCCTCCGACTTCCGCCGAGGGGTGCAGAGGGCGCTGACCGTGGGTGGAGGGAATCCTCTGCTCTTCACGCGGATCGTCGGCGGGGCCGCGTGCTTCGAGCACCCCGAACGCTGCGATCTGTCACGGGGGATCACGACCGACGACGCCCGGGGCACCATCACCTTCCATCTCACCGAGCCCGACTCCGACTTCCTGGGCAAGCTCACCCTGTTCGTCGTGCCGACCCCGCCGGGCACCCCGGCCGACAACGTGGGCAGCCGTCCCGTTCCGTCGACCGGCCCGTACCGCATCGCGGAGTTCCGCAAGGGCAAGCGGCTCGTCCTCGAACGGAACCCGTACTTCCGGCAGTGGTCCCACGTGGCCCAGCCGGTCGGCTACCCCGATGTCATCCACTGGCGGAACGTCCCGACGGCCGAGCAGCAGATAGCGGAGGTGAACGCCGGCCGCGCGGACCTAGCGATCCACCTCAACAGCCACCCCCGCCTCCCCGACCTGCGCCGGCTCGCCGTGAGCCACCCGACCCAGCTGCACACGGACCCGTCGTTCCTCATGATCTACGAGGCACTCAACACCCGGGTGGCTCCTTTCGACGACAGGCGGGTCCGCCAGGCCTTGTCCTACGCCGTCGACCGCAACCGGCTGGTCGGCCTGATGGGCGGGCCCGAGATCGCGACGATGACCTGCCAGGCCCTGCCGGAGGGGTATCCCGGCTACCGTCCCTACTGCCCGTACACCCGTACTCCGAGGGCTGACGGCCGCTGGTCCGGCCCCGACATCGACCGGGCCAGGAAGCTGATCGAGGCGTCGGGCACCGCCGGTATGGACGTGGGGGTGTGGACGTGGGAACTGGCGGCGTCCCGCCGTGTCGCCTCCTACTTCGTGGGCCTCCTGGAGGACCTCGGCTATCGGGCACGGCTGCACGTGCGCCCGCAGGACGAGAACTGGTGGCCCACGATCGCGGACTCGCGTACGCGGGCACAGCTGATGTTCCTCGGGTGGTGGCCCGACCACCCGTCGCCCTCCACGTACTTCACGCCCATGCTCACCTGCGACGGATTCCTGCCCGCCGACGGCGACAACAGCGCGAACATCTCCGGGTACTGCTCCCCCACCTTCGACCGTCTCGTCGCCTCCGCCCAGAGCGCCGAGGCCTCCGACCCGGCACGGGCAGGCCGGCTGTGGGAGCAGGTCGACCGCATGACCATCGACGAGGCCGTCTGGATCCCCGTCGCCAACATCAAACAGGTCTCCTTCACCTCGACCCGCCTCGGCAACTACCAGACCACCCTCGGCTTCGGCCCCCTCGTCTCCCAGATGTGGGTCCGCTGATCACTCCCAGCGGAAGAACCTGCCGGCGGCCGCGAGTCCCAGAACCGCCCACACGCTCAGAATTCCCAGGTCCCCCCACGGCATCCCCGCCCCGTGCTGGAGCACGTCCCGCAGGCCGTCCGACAGGGCCGTGATGGGCAGCAGGCCGAGCACGTCCTGAGCGCCCGGCGGGAACTTGTCCAGGGGGACGATCACGCCGCCGCCGACGAGGAGCAGGATGAAGACGAGGTTGGCGGCGCCGAGGGTGGCCTCGGCCTTCAGCGTGCCGGCCATCAGCAGGCCGAGGCCGGAGAAGGCGGCCGTGCCGAGGACCAGGAGGAGCAGGACGGCGAAGGGGTTGCCCTGGGGGGACCAGCCGAGGGAGAAGGCGATCACCGTCAGAAGGATGATCTGGAGGACCTCCGTGGCCAGCACGGAGATCGTCTTGGCGGTCATCAGGCCCCAGCGGGGGAGCGGCGAGGAGGCGAGGCGCTTGAGGACGCCGTAGCGGCGTTCGAAGCCCGTGGCGATGGCCTGGCCGGTGAAGGCGGTGGACATGACGGCGAGGGCGAGGATGCCGGGGGCGAGGAAGTCCACGGCCTCGCCCTTGCCCGTGTCCACGATGTCCACCGTACTGAACAGCACCAGCAGCAGCGTGGGGATGACGACCGTCAGCAGCAGCTGTTCGCCGTTGCGCAGGAGCATCTTCGTCTCCAGCGCGGCCTGCGCCGTGATCATGCGGCCCAGGGGCGCCGCGCCCGGGTTCGGCGTGAAGGTACCTACGGTCACGAACGCAGCTCCTTGCCGGTCAGTTCCAAGAACACGTCTTCGAGGGTGTGCCGTTCGACCGAGATCCGTTCCGGCATCACGCCGTGCTGGGCGCACCAGGAGGTGACCGTCGCGAGCAGTTGCGGGTCGACCTTGCCGACGACCCGGTAGGAGCCCGGGGTCAGTTCGGCCGCCGTGCAGTCCGCGGGCAGGGCCTTGAGCAGGGAGCCCACGTCCAGGCCAGGGCGGCCGGAGAAGCGGAGGGTGTTCTCGGCGCCGCCGCGGCACAGCTCCTCCGGGGAGCCGTGGGCGATGACCCGGCCCGCGTCGATGATCGCCACGTCGTCGGCGAGCTGCTCGGCCTCGTCCATGTGGTGCGTGGTGAGGATGACGGAGACGCCGTCGGCGCGCAGGTCGCGGACCAGGTCCCAGGTGGCGCGACGGGCCTGCGGGTCCAGCCCGGCGGTCGGCTCGTCGAGGAACACCAGCTCCGGGCGGCCGACCACGGCCATCGCCAGCGAGAGGCGCTGCTGCTGGCCGCCGGAGAGGCGGCGGTACGTCGTCCGGCCGCAACCGCCCAGTCCCAGGCGCTCGATGAGCATGTCCACGTCGAGCGGATGCGCGTGCAGTTTCGCGACGTGCCGCAGCATCTCGTCCGCCCGCGCGCCCGAGTAGACCCCGCCGGACTGGAGCATCACGCCGATCCGGGGCCGCAGTTCGCGGGACTGTCTCACCGGGTCCAGGCCCAGCACCCGCACCGTGCCGGAGTCGGGCCTGCGGTATCCCTCGCAGGTCTCCACCGTGGTCGTCTTGCCCGCCCCGTTGGGACCGAGTACGGCGGTCACACCCGCTTCGGCCACCAGGTCGAGGCCGTCCACCGCGGTCTTCGTGCCGTACCGCTTCACCAGGGCCTGGACCTGGACCACGGGCTCACTTCGCATGGGCCCGAGTCTAGGTTCGGGTCCGGCGCCTCAGAGCGGCGGGTGCGCGATCTCCTCCTCACGGGGCCGGTGCACCGCCAGCCACCGCTCGGCGTACGCCACCGCGTCGGCCACCGGGAACAGCCGTACGTCGGCCGCGCCCACCCGGCCCCGTACCACGGGACGGTCCCGCTCGAAGTCCCAGCCCAGCTCGTCGAACCGGTCCGAGCTGATCGACACCTCGGTCACCACCTCCCAGCCCGCCGGGCCCGGCCGGCCCACCTTCACCAGCGGCGAGGGGATGCGGTACTCGGCGAGGTGGAAGCTGGTGCAGGTGTCGTAGCCCGCGCCCAGGAGCAGCACCCGGGCGTCGAGGGCCTCCAGCCGGGCCAGCGGGCTCCGCTCGCCGAGCCGGCAGTCGGTCGCGTGCCCGTCGACGATCTCCGCCGCGCGCGGGCCCACGGCGGCGAACGAGGTCTGCGGGTGCGCGCTGCGCCGGGCGCCCGGCCAGGTCCTCACGGTCTCCGGGATCACGCCGACGCCCCGGGAGGGCGTGACGAGGGGGTCGTAGGCGGGCATCGAGGCCCGGATCGGCTCCCACCACTCCTGGGGCACCGGCGGACTGCTCCACAGGGCCGGGTCCGAGAGGTCGCCGGTCTGGGTGGGGACCACGAGTGTGCCCTGGTGGCCCAGTGCGTCGAGGATTCCCCGGACGACCGCGACGGATCCTCCGCAGACCCAGCCGAGCGCGCTGAGGGAGGAGTGGACGAGGAGGGTCTCACCGGGGCGGACGCCGAGCTCGCGCAGTGCGGAGGCGATGGTGTCGCGAGTGACAAGTGGGCCGGTCGGAGGGGGTGTGGGCATGCTTCCGGAGTGTCCCGGACGTGGCCGGGCGATGCCACCCATTTGATCGATCAAAGATCGTTCTCGCAGGTCAGATTAGGTAAACCTAAGTGACGCAGGGCACCGCCCGGTGGGCGGGACGCGGCTTGCCTGGCTCAGAGGAATTACGCAACAATGGCGTTGTGAAAAACGTCGGCGAGGCTCGGGAGACCCCCACGGGGACCCCTCAGGAGGAGCTGGCGACCGGTGAGCGCTCCACGCGCAACCGCGTCGCGCGGTCCATCCTGGACCACGGGCCGTCGACCGTGACCGAGCTGGCCGGACGCCTCGGGCTCACCCCCGCGGCCGTACGCCGGCATCTGGACGCACTGGTCGCCGACGACGTCGTGGAGGCACGCGAGCAGCGGGTCTACGGAGCGCGTGGCCGAGGCCGCCCCGCCAAGGTCTTCGCGCTGACCGACTGCGGCCGGGACGCCTTCGACCAGTCCTACGACAAGCTCGCCGCCGACGCCCTGAACTGGATCCGGGACCGGCTCGGCGGGGACGAGGCCGTCGTCGCCTTCGCCCGCGCGAGGATCGCCGAGCAGGCGGCCGCGTACCGCGAGGCGATCGAGGCCGCCCCGCCGGAGCGGCGCACCGAAGCCCTGGCCAAGGCCCTGAGCGCGGACGGGTACGCTGCTACGGCGCGCAGCGCCCCCCTCCCGCACACCGGCGAGCAGCTCTGCCAGCACCACTGCCCGGTGGCGCATGTCGCGGAGAAGTTCCCGCAGCTCTGCGAGGCGGAGACCGAGATCTTCTCCCAGCTGCTCGGCACCCACGTCCAGCGGCTGGCGACCATCGCGCACGGCGACGGCGTCTGCACGACGTTCATCCCAAAGATTTCCACAACCACACATCACGCATCCGCAAGCACGGCCGGGAGGAACCCCGCATGACTCTCCCCACGGAGACTGCCCACCCCGAACTCGAGGGTCTGGGTACGTACGAATACGGCTGGGCCGACTCCGACGTAGCCGGCGCCTCTGCGAAGCGCGGTCTGAGCGAGGATGTCGTCAAGGACATCTCCGCGAAGAAGTCCGAGCCGGAGTGGATGACCAAGCTCCGCCTCAAGGGCCTGCGCCTGTTCGACAAGAAGCCCATGCCGAACTGGGGCTCGGACCTCTCGGGTATCGACTTCGACAACATCAAGTACTTCGTACGTTCCACGGAGAAGCAGGCGGAGTCCTGGGAGGACCTGCCCGAGGACATCAAGAACACGTACGACAAGCTCGGCATCCCGGAGGCGGAGAAGCAGCGCCTCGTCGCCGGTGTCGCGGCCCAGTACGAGTCCGAGGTCGTCTACCACCAGATCCGCGAGGACCTGGAGGAGCAGGGCGTCATCTTCCTCGACACCGACACGGCCCTGAAGGAGCACCCGGAGCTCTTCAAGGAGTACTTCGGGACCGTCATCCCGGTCGGCGACAACAAGTTCGCCTCCCTGAACACCGCCGTGTGGTCGGGCGGCTCCTTCATCTACGTGCCGCCGGGCGTGCACGTCGAGATCCCGCTCCAGGCCTACTTCCGCATCAACACGGAGAACATGGGCCAGTTCGAGCGGACCCTGATCATCGTCGACGAGGGTGCCTACGTGCACTACGTCGAGGGTTGTACGGCCCCGATCTACAAGTCGGACTCGCTGCACAGCGCCGTGGTCGAGATCATCGTCAAGAAGAACGCCCGCTGCCGGTACACGACCATCCAGAACTGGTCGAACAACGTCTACAACCTGGTCACCAAGCGCGCCGTGGCGTACGAGGGCGCGACCATGGAGTGGATCGACGGCAACATCGGCTCCAAGGTGACGATGAAGTACCCGGCCGTCTACCTGATGGGCGAGCACGCCAAGGGCGAGACCCTGTCCATCGCCTTCGCGGGCGAGGGCCAGCACCAGGACGCCGGCTCCAAGATGGTCCACATGGCGCCGAACACCTCCTCCAACATCGTCTCCAAGTCGGTGGCGCGAGGCGGCGGCCGTACCTCCTACCGCGGTCTCGTCGAGATCGGCGAGGGCGCCCACGGCTCCAAGTCGAACGTGCTGTGCGACGCGCTGCTGGTCGACACCATCTCCCGCTCCGACACGTACCCCTACGTGGACGTCCGCGAGGACGACGTGTCCATGGGCCACGAGGCGACCGTCTCCAAGGTCTCCGAGGACCAGCTCTTCTACCTGATGAGCCGTGGTCTGAGCGAGTTCGAGGCGATGGCGATGATCGTGCGCGGCTTCGTCGAGCCGATCGCGAAGGAACTGCCCATGGAGTACGCCCTCGAGCTCAACCGGCTGATCGAGCTCCAGATGGAAGGCGCGGTCGGCTAAGCGACCGCCCGTCCCCATCAAGCCACTCACGCAAGAAAGCGAGCAGACCGACAGCCATGGCTGAGGCTCAGAACTCCCCCACCCTCGAATCCGCTCGGGCGGGGGGACCCCTACCGGTGGGCAGCACCACCGCCGGCCAGATCGCGGTGGCCGCCGAGTCGACCGTCGCCACGCGCATGAGCGCGCCCCCGTCCTTCGACGTGGCGGACTTCCCGGTCCCCCACGGCCGCGAGGAGGAGTGGCGGTTCACCCCGCTGGAGCGGCTGCGCGGCCTGCACGACGGCACCGCGGTCGCCACCGGCGACGGCCTGAAGGTCGCCATCGACGCCCCCGAGGGGGTCGTGATCGAGACCGTCGGCCGTGACGACGCCCGGATCGGCCGGGCCGGCACTCCGGTGGACCGCATCGCCGCCCAGGCGTACTCGGCGTTCGAGAAGGCCGGCGTGGTCACCGTCCCCAAGGAGACGGTGCTCACCGAGCCGATCCGGATCGCCGTGCACGGCGAGGGCGGCACCGCCTTCGCCCACCAGGTCGTCGAGCTCGGTGCCTTCGCCGAGGCCGTCGTCGTCCTCGACCACACCGGTGACGCCGTACTCGCCGCCAACGTCGACTACGTCCTCGGGGACGGCGCCAAGCTGACCGTCGTCTCCGTCCAGGACTGGGACGACAAGGCCGTGCACGTGGCCCAGCACAACGCGCTGATCGGCCGGGACGCCACGTTCAAGTCGTTCGTGGTCACCTTCGGCGGCGACCTCGTACGTCTCCACCCGCGCGTCGCCTACGCCGGTACCGGCGGCGAGGCCGAGCTCTTCGGCCTGTACTTCACGGACGCCGGCCAGCACCAGGAGCACCGCCTCCTGGTCGACCACAACACCCCGCACTGCAAGTCGAACGTCGCCTACAAGGGCGCGCTCCAGGGCGAGGGCGCCCACGCGGTGTGGATCGGCGACGTGCTCATCGAGGCCAAGGCCGAGGGCACGGACACGTACGAGATGAACCGGAACCTCGTCCTGACGGACGGCGCCCGGGTCGACTCCGTGCCGAACCTGGAGATCGAGACCGGCGAGATCGTCGGCGCGGGGCACGCGAGCGCCACCGGCCGCTTCGACGACGAGCAGCTCTTCTACCTGATGGCCCGCGGCATCCCCGCCGACGAGGCCCGGCGCCTGGTCGTGCGCGGCTTCTTCGCGGAGCTGGTCCAGCAGATCGGCGTCGACGACATCGAAGAGCGCCTTCTCGTGAAGATCGACGAGGAGCTGGAGGCCACCGTCTGATGGCCTACGTACGCGCCTGTGGGCTGAGCGAGCTGGAGGAGGACACCCCCAAGCGGGTGGAACTCGACGGCACGCCGGTCTCGGTCGTGCAGACCGAGGGGGAGGTGTTCGCCATCCACGACATCTGCTCCCACGCGAACGTCTCGCTCTCCGAGGGCGAGGTGGAGGACTGCCAGATCGAGTGCTGGCTGCACGGCTCCAGCTTCGACCTCCGCACCGGCAAGCCGTCCGGCCTTCCCGCGACGCGCCCCGTCCCCGTATACCCCGTAAAGATCGAAGGGGACGACGTGCTCGTCTCCCTCACCCAGGAGTCCTGAGGCACCCATGGCAACGCTTGAAATCCGAGACCTGCACGTCACCGTCGAGGCCGACAACGCCACGAAGGAGATCCTCAAGGGCGTCGACCTCACCGTGAAGCAGGGCGAGACGCACGCCATCATGGGCCCGAACGGCTCCGGCAAGTCGACCCTCGCCTACTCCCTCGCGGGTCACCCGAAGTACACGATCACCGGCGGCACGGTGCTGCTCGACGGCGAGGACGTCCTGGAGATGGAGGTCGACGAGCGCGCCCGCGCCGGCCTCTTCCTGGCGATGCAGTACCCGGTCGAGGTCCCCGGTGTCTCCGTCTCCAACTTCCTGCGCACCTCCGCCACCGCCATCCGCGGCGAGGCCCCCAAGCTGCGCACCTGGGTCAAGGAGGTCAAGGAGGCCATGGAGCGCCTCAACATGGACTCCTCCTTCGCCGAGCGCAACGTCAACGAGGGCTTCTCCGGCGGTGAGAAGAAGCGCCACGAGATCCTCCAGCTGGAGCTGCTCAAGCCGAAGATCGCGATCCTCGACGAGACCGACTCCGGCCTCGACGTCGACGCGCTGCGGGTCGTCTCCGAGGGCGTCAACCGCGTCCGCGAGACCGGTGAGGTCGGCACCCTGCTGATCACGCACTACACGCGCATCCTGCGCTACATCAAGCCCGACTTCGTCCACGTCTTCTCCGGCGGCCGGATCGTCGAGTCCGGCGGCGCCGAGCTCGCCGACAAGCTGGAGAACGAGGGCTACGAGGCATACACGAAGGGTGGCCCCGTGAGCGGAGCGAACTCAGGAGAGGATGTCGCGTGACATTGCTGCCGGGCCTCCTCGACACAGAGGCGATCCGTAAGGACTTCCCGATCCTGGACCGCCAGGTCCACGACGACCGGAAGCTCGTGTACCTGGACAACGCGGCGACCTCGCAGAAGCCGCGCCAGGTGCTCGACGCCCTGAACGAGTACTACGAGCGCTACAACGCCAACGTCCACCGTGGCGTGCACGTCCTCGCCGAGGAGGCCACGGCGCTGTACGAGGGCGCGCGCGACAAGGTCGCCGCGTTCATCAACGCGCCCAGCCGCGACGAGGTGATCTTCACCAAGAACGCCTCCGAGTCGCTCAACCTCGTGGCGAACATGCTGGGCTGGGCCGACGAGCCCTACCGGGTGGACTCCGAGACCGAGATCGTCATCACGGAGATGGAGCACCACTCCAACATCGTGCCGTGGCAGCTGCTGTCGCAGCGCACGGGCGCGAAGCTGAAGTGGTTCGGCCTGACCGACGACGGCCGGCTCGACCTGTCCAACATCGACGAGATCATCACGGAGAAGACGAAGATCGTCTCCTTCGTGCTGGTGTCGAACATCCTGGGCACGGTCAACCCGGTCGAGACGATAATCCGCCGCGCGCAGGAGGTCGGCGCGCTGGTCTGCATCGACGCCTCGCAGGCCGCGCCGCACATGCCGCTGGACGTCCAGGCCCTCCAGGCCGACTTCGTGGCCTTCACCGGCCACAAGATGTGCGGTCCGACCGGCATCGGCGTGCTGTGGGGCCGCCAGGAGCTGCTGGAGGACCTGCCCCCGTTCCTGGGCGGCGGCGAGATGATCGAGACGGTGTCGATGCACTCGTCGACGTACGCTCCCGCCCCGCACAAGTTCGAGGCGGGCACCCCGCCGATCGCGCAGGCGGTCGGTCTCGGCGCGGCGATCGACTACCTGTCCGCGATCGGCATGGACAAGATCCTCGCCCATGAGCACGCGCTCACCGAGTACGCGGTCAAGCGGCTGGCCGAGGTCCCGGACCTCCGGATCATCGGCCCCACCACGGCCGAGGACCGGGGCGCGGCGATCTCCTTCACGCTCGGCGACATCCACCCGCACGACGTGGGCCAGGTCCTCGACGAGGAGGGCATCGCGGTCCGTGTGGGCCACCACTGCGCGCGGCCCGTCTGCCTGCGTTACGGAATTCCTGCGACCACGCGAGCGTCGTTCTATCTGTACTCCACGCCGGCCGAGATCGACGCACTGGTCGACGGCCTGGAGCACGTACGGAACTTCTTCGGCTGAGGGGCGTGCTGACAAGGTGAAACTGGACTCCATGTACCAGGAAGTCATCCTGGACCACTACAAGCACCCGCACGGGCGGGGCTTGCGGGATGGCGACGCCGAGGTACACCACGTGAACCCGACGTGTGGCGACGAGATCACCCTCCGTGTGAGGTACGACGGCACCACGATCGAGGACGTCTCGTACGAGGGCCAGGGCTGCTCCATCAGCCAGGCCTCGGCCTCCGTACTGAACGACCTCCTCGTCGGCAAGGACCTGGCCGACGCGCAGAAGATCCAGGAGACCTTCCTGGAGCTGATGCAGTCCAAGGGGAAGATCGAGCCCGACGACGCGATGGAGGAGGTGCTGGAGGACGCGGTCGCGTTCGCCGGCGTCTCCAAGTACCCGGCCCGGGTCAAGTGCGCCCTCCTGAGCTGGATGGCGTGGAAGGACGCGACGGCCCAGGCCCTGGGCGGAGCCGACGCCGAAAGGAAGACGGCATGAGCGAGACCCTTGAGATGAAGCCGGCCTCGGAGGAAGAACTCCGCGAGGCCCTGTACGACGTCGTCGACCCCGAACTCGGCATCGACGTCGTCAACCTCGGCCTGATCTACGGCATCCACATCGACGACGCGAACATCGCGACGATCGACATGACCCTGACCTCGGCGGCCTGCCCGCTGACCGATGTCATCGAGGACCAGGCCAAGTCCGCCACGGACGGCCTCGTCAACGAACTGCGCATCAACTGGGTCTGGATGCCGCCGTGGGGGCCCGACAAGATCACGGACGATGGGCGGGAGCAGCTTCGGGCGCTCGGGTTCAACGTCTGAGATCCGTACGTGAGCCACGTCGAAGCGGCGGTGCCCCTCGGGGCGCCGCCGCTTTCGTGTGCTCGGGGCGGCTCCTGCTCAGGCCAGCCCCTGCTCAGGCCAGCCCCGCCACCAACCTGAACGCCGAGTCCGCCTGGTAGACGCCGCTGTGCTGGTAGGGGTCCAGGCGGAGTTGGAAGTCCTTGTGGCGGAGGAAGCGGCCGGGGTAGTTCACGGACTCGAGCATGACCGCGCCGGAGTGGGCGGAGCCGCGGGGGCAGAAGGTGGCGTCCTGGGCGAAGAGGGAGGAGCCGTCGTTGCGCTCGGAGCGGAGGATGAAGCTGCGGTGGCGCAGGTAGGTGCCGTCGGAGGTGGCGAAGGAGTAACAGGAGCTGTCGGCGAGGCCCTTGACCAGCTTGAAGGTGGAGTCCTCGCGGGACTCCGAGCCGCCGACGGGGTCGAGCCTCACCAGGCCGCGGCTGATGTGCCAGTAGCGGTCGGGGTAGTTGACCGAGCGGACCGAGCGCCAGGTCGTCGACGGCTTGGCGGGGGGTGAACCGGGCTGCGCGGTCGGGGACTTGGCCGGGGCGGTGGGCTTCGACGCGGAGGGCGAGCCGTGCGGGGTGGGGGTCTCGCCGGTGGGCGGGGCGGACGGCGTGGCGCGCTTCGTGCCCGGTGACGTGGTCGGCGTCGGGGAGTCGCTGGCGTAGGAGATGAGGCCGGGGCCGGTCGGTGACGCGGAGGTCGTCGGGTTCGGGGCGGCCGACTCGTCGTTGCCGCCGTCGTGCCGGTCCGTCACGACGATGGCCGTCACGCACGCGGCGACGGTGGCTATCGCCATCGCGCCGGCCAGCCACAGCCGTCGCGTACCCGGCACCCGGGTGCTGTCCGGTGACCAGCCGTTCTCCCATGGCTGGTTCTGCGGGGTGCGGGACGGGCGTTTTGGCATGCGCGGTTCCTCCAGCGGCACCGGGCGGGACACGGTTCCGGCTGTGATGGGGAGTGGTGGGGAAGTAGGTGAACGGTGAAACACTAGTGGAGGCAGGGAGTTGGCGGCAGGCGTTTGAAACGAGCGATCCCGGATCTTGGCCGACCCGGTGCCCCCTCGTCATCCCCGCCTTCCGGCCACCCGCCGTCCCTCGCCCGCGAGAGCGCCGTTATGTACGCTCGTACACATGGGATATCTGTTGCTCGCCGGCGCCATCGCCGCCGAGGTCGCCGCGACGACGGCGATGAAGTACACCGACGGTTTCAGCAGGCTGCTGCCCTCGCTGCTGACCGTCGCCGGCTACCTCGTCTCCTTCGCGCTGCTCGCCCAGACGCTGAAGACCGTCAACGTCGGCACCGCGTACGCGATCTGGGCCGGCATCGGCACCGCGGCCATCGCCACCATCGGCATCGTGTTCCTGGGGGAGGGGGTGACCGCCGCCAAGGCCGCCGGGATCGCGCTGATCATCGCCGGGGTGGTGGTGCTGAACCTCGGCGGGGCGCACTGATGCCCCGGCGCCATGACCCCGGGCGACGGCAGCGGATCATCGACGCGGCGATCCGGGTGGTGGGGGAGAAGGGCCTCGCGGGACTGACCCACCGCACCGTCGCCGCCGAGGCCGACGTACCGCTCGGCTCCACGACGTACCACTTCGCCACCCTCGACGAGCTGATGGTCGCCGCGCTGCGGCAGAGCAACGAGTCCTTCGCCAAGGTCACCGCCGCGCACGGCGGCCTGACCGATCCGGACACCGACCTGGCCGCCGAACTCGCCGCCCTGCTCGGCGAGTGGCTGTCCGGCGAGCGCGCCGGTGTCGAGTTGGAGTACGAGCTCTACCTCGCCGCCCTGCGCCGCCCCGCCCTGCGCCCGGTCGCCGCCGAATGGGCCGACGACCTCGCCGAACGCCTCGCCCACCGCACCGACCCGGTCACCGTACGGGCGCTGATCGCGCTGCTGGACGGCATCTGCCTCCAGGTACTGCTGACCGGGACGTCGTACGACGAGGCGTACGCCAGGGAGGTGCTGAGCCGGGTGATCCCCGCGGGGCCGTGAGCCCTGCGGGGGCGTGAGGGAGGTGCCGCGCCGGGTGATCCCCGCGCGGTGCGAAGCCTGCGCGGGCGTCAGAGAGGTAGTGAGCCGGGTGATCCCCACGGGGCCGTGAGCCCTGCGGGGGTGTCGGGGAGGAGCTGCACCGGGTGGTCCCCACGCGGCGTGCACCCTGCGCGGGCGTCGTCGTGTGCCGCCCGTCGCCGCCTCGGGTGCGAGGTCCGCCCGGCACCTGAGACGCCCTCCGTGCTGGTTGGCCTCGGTGGCCTCCCGGCGGTTAGGTTGCCCTCATGACCGACACGACTGCTCCTCGTACCACCGGCGCTGTTGCCGCCGGCCTCGCCACCGTCGCCGCCGACGGCACCGTTCTCGACACCTGGTTCCCCGCGCCGGAGCTCACCGCCGAACCCGGCCCGGCCGGCAGCGAGCGGCTGGACGCCGAACGCACCCGTGAACTGCTCGGCGAGCACGGCGTGGCCGCCCTGGGCACGGACGAGGTGCGCGGTGTGGAGGTCGTCGCGGTCCGTACGGTCATCTCCTCGCTCGACGACAAGCCGCTGGACTCCCACGACGTCTGGCTGCGCCTGCACCTGCTCTCGCACCGTCTGGTCAAGCCGAACGAGCAGAACCTCGACGGCATCTTCGGCCACCTCGCCAACGTCGCCTGGACCTCCCTCGGCCCGGTCGCCGTGGACACCCTGGAGACCGTCCGGCTCGCCGCCCGCGCGCGCGGCCTGCACGTCAGCGTCTTCGGGGTCGACAAGTTCCCCCGGATGACGGACTACGTCGCCCCGGCCGGCGTCCGCATCGCCGACGCCGACCGCGTCCGCCTCGGCGCCCACCTCGCGGCCGGCACCACCGTCATGCACGAGGGCTTCGTCAACTTCAACGCCGGCACGCTGGGCACCTCCATGGTCGAGGGCCGTATCTCCCAGGGCGTCGTCGTCGGCGACGGCTCCGACATCGGCGGCGGCGCCTCCACCATGGGCACCCTCTCCGGCGGCGGCACGGAGCGCGTCTCCATCGGCGAGCGGTCGCTGATCGGCGCCGAGGCGGGCGTCGGCATCGCCCTCGGCAACGACTGCGTGGTCGAGGCGGGCCTCTACCTCACCTCCGGCACCAAGGTCACCCTCCCCGACGGCCAGATCGTCAAGGCCCGCGAGCTCTCCGGCGCCGACAGCATCCTCTTCCGCCGCAACTCGGTCACCGGCACGGTCCAGGCCGTCCCGAACAACGCCGAGTGGGGCGGGCTGAACGAGATTCTGCACAGCCACAACTGAGGCCCGTTGATCACGTACGGGTTGCTCGGCGTGACCTTCTGGTGCTTTCGGCAGATGAACGGGTGGACGCAGAGTCCGATCAGACGCCGAAACGACGAACGAGGGGCCGAGCGATGAGGAACGAGCGGGCGAGCACCGTGGCGCGTTGGCTGACCGGGACGCTGACGTTGGCAACGGTGTGCTGGCTGCCGACCGGGACCGCGTACGCCGACGAGACCAACAGCCACGCGCACAACGGCCCGCGGGTCGGGCTGGTCAACATCGGGCAGGTGGACGATCCGATGGAGGACGTGCTGGAGCACGTGCTGCTGTTCGGCGACGGATACTCCTGGAGCTGATCGATCCCGCCGTGGGCCGGGGCCCGTATCGCATGTGTGTGCGGTACGGGCTCCGGCCTTTTGCGCGCCCTCCTTCGTGGTCGGCGGAAACCTTTTCCGGACGGCCGGCATAGCGGCGCGGGGCCGCACGCGTCACAAGGGGCACAGGGGCGGGACACAGGGGCCGCCGGGGAAGAGAAGGTGACGATGGATGCCGCGGAGCTGGACGGTTTCCGGGAGTTCGTGGAGAACAGATCGTCGGCGCTGCTGAGGACGGCCGTGCTGCTCTGCGGGGGAGACCGGCACGCCGGCGAGGATCTGCTGCAGAACGCGCTGGTCAGGGCGGCCGGCAAGTGGCAGCGGATCGACGAGCCCGAGGCCTACGTCCGGCGGATCCTCTACCGGCAGCAGGTCGGCCGCTGGCGGCTGAAGTGGCCGCGCCGGGAGGTCAGCGTCGCCGAGCCGCCCGAGGCGGGCACCGCCGGTGCCGACACGGTCGCCGCGGCCGAGCTGCGCGTGGTGATGCGCCAGGTGCTCTCCCGGCTCACCGCTCGCCAGCGCACCATGCTGGTGCTGCGGTACTTCGAGGACCTGCCCGAGTCGGAGGTGGCCCGCCTGCTGGGCTGCTCGGTCGGCACCGTACGGTCCACCACCCACCGCTCCCTCGCCCGGCTGCGCTCCCTCGCGCCGGAACTGGCCGCCCTGGACCCGGCGCGGACCGAGCCACGCCCGTCCCGTGACTTCTCACCCATGGAGGTGCGTCCATGAACGTCGAGGAACTCGTCCGCGAGACGTTGCGGGAGCAGGCCGCCGCCCAGGGCCCGGCCGCCCCGGGCCTCGCCGACCGGGTGCTGGCCGTGCGCCGGCGCCGCCGTGTCCGCCGCCTCGCGAGCGTCGCCGCGGCCACCGCCGCCGTGGTCGCCGTCGTGGTGGCCGTGCCGATGCTGGACACCGGCAAGGGCGACGTACATCCCGTCGGCACCGTCGGCCGGGACGGCATCCACGCCCACCCGGACCAGACACCGCCGAAGGACATGATCGCCGCGGGGCGGTCGGCGCTCGCCGCGTACTACACGGAGAGCTTCGTGGCGCGGACGAAGGACGAGGGAACCTCCGAGCGGACGTACCGGCTCCTCGACACCCGCACCGGCACCTACCGGAAGGACGGCCGGTGGTCCCACGTCGCGGTGGCGCCCGGGTTGCGGACCGCCGCCGTGCTGGAGCGGAGCCTGCCCGCCCGGCGGATCGGGCTGCTCGACCTCGCGACGGGGGAGGTCGAGCGGTGGATCCCGGTCGACCACGGGGTGGGCGGGCTCGCGTTCTCCGGTGACGGCAGGAGGCTGGTCGCGACGACGTACGCCGAGAATCCCGACGCCCAGTTCAAGAAGCGGAACCCCCTCACCGGCAAGGACGGCTGGGTGGGCGTGCACGCGTCGCCCCGCACCGGGTTCCTCCTGGTCGACCCGGCCGCCGGCACGGCCACCTGGTCGCGGGTCACGAACGGCCCCGGGGTCCTCGGCCGCGCGGACTTCGCCTTCACCCGCGACGACCGCCTGCTCTTCGCACGGATCGTCGGCTCGAAGGACGGCATGGAGCAGTTCTACGACCTCGCGGGCAAGCCGGTCACCGCGCCCGCCGACGAGCGGCACCTGCGCTGGGACGTCGGCGCGCGACTCTCGCCGAACGGCAGGCTGGCCGCCCTCGGTCTGGCCAGGGAGGTCGACGGCTCGCCGGGCAGGTCGTACTCCTCGATCCGCGACCCCCGCACCGGCAAGGAGATCACCAAGGTCCGCGGGGCCCAACTGCTCGCGTGGGCCGATGACAAGCGGCTCATCGCCTGGGAGCGGGTCAGCGGCCTGGAGGAGCCCTACCGTGCCCGGCTCGTGCTGGTCACTCTCAGCAGCGAGAAGGTCGTCCCGCTCAGCGGCACGCGGATGTTCGACGACGACCGCGAGACCGTGGAGTGGGAGCCCGTCTTCGTCCGGCGCTGATCAGCCGGCCGTCGCCTCCGCGTACGCCGCCAGCAGCCCGTCGACCGCCTCGCGGCCGGCGGGCCGGAGCGGTGCGCGGACCGGGCCCGCGGGCAGGCCGAGTGCGGTGAGCAGGGCCTTCGTGGTGACCGCGCCGGGCAGGCCCGCGGACATCATCGCCTCGATGAGCGGGGTGGCGCGCTGCTGGAGGCGGGCGGCCCGAGCCGTTTCGCCCGCGTCGAACGCGTCCAGGACGGCGCGGAGTTGGGCCGGCACCACGTTGGCGACCGTGCTCACGTACCCCGTGCCGCCCACCGCGTACAGCGCGAGGTTGTGCTCGTCGCAGCCCGCGTAGTACGCCAACTCCGTGCGGGCCAGGACCTTCTGGGCTCCCAGGAAGTCGTAGGAGCAGTCCTTGACCGCGACGATCCGGGGGTGGGCGGCGAGCCGGATCAGTGTGTCGGGCTCGATGCGGGTGCCGGTGCGGCCCGGGATGTCGTAGAGGACGAGGGGGAGGCCGGAGGCGTCGGCGATCTCCCTGAAGTGTGCTTCCAGGGCGTCCTGCGGGGGCCTGCTGTAGTACGGGCTGACCACCAGCAGGCCGTCCGCGCCCGCCTTCTCGGCCGCCAGGGCCAGTTCGACCGTGTGCCGGGTGTCGAAGGTGCCCACGCCCGCCACGATCGACGCCCGGCCGCCCACCGCGTCCCGGACGGCCGCGACCAGCGCGGCCTTCTCCGCGTCCGTCGTCGTGGGCGACTCGCCCGTCGTGCCGGACAGGACGAGGCCGTCGCAGCCCTGCGCCACGAGCCGGTCGGCGAGCGCCCGCGCACCGTCGAGGTCCAGCGCGCCCGAGTCGGTGAAGGGCGTGATCATGGCGCAGAGGGCGCGGCCGAAGGGCGGGGCCGGGGGCGGCGGGGCCGGGGGTGCCGAGGATGGGGGTGTCGTCATACGGACAGTCTCGGCGGGATGACAGTGAAGCTCCACTTAATTCTTCTACGGTGTACCCCTAAGAGTTGCTGCGATGTTTTCTGGGGGAGAGGCCCTATGTCCAAACCGGGCTCCCATGGGCCACCATGGCGAGGACGGTCAACGACCCCTGGTCATGGGAGGCGTCATGAAGCTCGGGAAGGCACTCGCCACCGGAGTCGCGGAGGAGCGGCCCGAAGCCCACGACGAAGAACTCGAACTCCCCGAGGAGCTCAAGGAACTGAAGGCGCCCGAAGAGGCCCCGGCCGCCCGATGAGACTGCGGCTCCCCGAGGAACGCCCGACGGAGCCGCCGACCGGATACAAGATCGCCCACCCGGTGCTGTCCCACGACGGCACCGGGGCCGGGTTCACCGGTGTGTCGCTGGGCGGCGCGCTGCCGTACGGAGTGCTGGCCGACGCGTCCTGCGTGTACGGCCTGAGGCACAAGGCACCGCACCGCCGCTGCGACTGCGGCTTCCACTGCGTGCACGACCGCACGACGGCCGAGGCACTGCTGTGCACGGCCGAGCACCGGACCGCCGCCCTGCTGGAGGTCTCCGTCCTCGGCCGCTACATCCGCTTCGAGCGCGGCTTCCGCTACGCCCGTCAGCGAGTCCGCACCGTCACCGTCGGCCCCTGCGCCTGCGGCACGGTCGCGGCGGCGCTGGCCGACGCCGGCTGGGGCCGGCCGGGGTGGCGCGCGCTGGTCCCCTCCTGCGCCGGCTGTGTCCGCGGCCGTACGTCCCTCTCGCTCGCCGACTTCGCCCGGCTGGCCGGGGACCGGCTGCGCGTGGTGGCCGGCGCCGGGAGCACGATCGCCGGGTTCGACCCGCCCGAGGGGCTCGGGGTGCCCGAACTCACCGCGGAGGCCGCCCTGTTGCAGGCCCGGCTCGACTGGTTCCAGGCCCAGCTGGCCCGCCTCGGCGGACACGGCCCGGGTGGGGCGCCGCAGGGGTAGCGGGGGCCGGCCAGGGTACCCGGGGGTTCCGGAACCGAGAGGAGGCGGAACATCGTGACCGGTACCACGGCCCCCAGGCCGACCCAGACCCACGACGAACACCATTCGGTGGGCGAACTCGTCGGACAGGCCAGCGAACAGCTCTCCCGGCTCGTACGGCAGGAAGTCGCCCTCGCCAAGGAGGAACTGGCCGAGAAGGGACGCCGGGCGGGACGCGGCGGCGGACTGATCGGCGCGGCGGGTGCCGTCGCCTACGCCGGTTTCCTCGCCCTGGCCGCCACGGCCGCCGCCGCACTCTCGCTGACGCTGCCCGTCTGGGCCGCGGCGCTCATCGTGACGGGCGTGCTGTTCGCGCTCGCCGGTCTGCTCGCGGTGACGGGCCGCGCCCAGCTGCGGCGCGCCACACCGCCCACACCCGAGGAGGCCCTCGGGAGCGTCAGGGCCGATGTCGAGGAGATCAGGGAAAGGGCGCACCGATGACGGACAAGGCGGCACAGGGACAGGGAACGGGTGGCGGGGCCGCGCAGGAGCTCGGCGCCAAGGGGCCCGACGAGCTGCGGCGGCAGATCGAACGCACCCGTAGTGAACTCGGCGACACGGTGGAGGAGTTGGCCGGAAAGATGGATGTCAAGGGACGCGCCCGGGCCCGGGCGGCCGACCTCCGGGACAAGGCCGGCGCGATGACGGTCCAGCTCCGCAGCAGCGCCGCACACGCCGGCCACCTGATGCAGGAGAGGGCCTCGCACGCCGGGCACGCGGTACAGGACAAGGCCTCGCACGCCGGACACCTCGTGCAGGACAGGGCGACCCACGCCGGGCACCTCGTGCAGGACAGGGCCGCGCGAAGCGGTCACACCGCCCAGGACAGGGCGGCCCGGGCGGGCCACACCCTGGAGCACCGCGCGGAGCACGCGGTCCCCTGGCCCGCCCGCCCCGTAGTCCAGGCGGCGATACGACACCCCCGCCCCGCACTCGCCATCGGCGCGGCCGTCGGATTCGTCGTGGTCGTGGCCTGGCGGTATCCCCGAAAGCGATAGCGGCGGTACGCGTTGTGGGCCGCGTCCCGTCGAGAACGGGCCGCGGCCCTCGGCTTGCCCGGGCATGCTTCCGCGCCTGAGCACGGCGGCATGCTTCCGTTCCGGGCGGGCAGCCTCCGTTCTTCCGCACCCCCGCACGCCCGCCCCCCCCGGCTGCGCTCCGCGCTGCGTGGTGTGGGCCGACCGCAGATCGCCGACCGCCGATCGCCGTCGGGTTCGGTTCCGCGCCGGCGGCTCACCACTGAGCGGCCGACGGCTTACCACTGAGCGCGGCCGGCGCCCGCCTCCCGCCGCCTGTTCGCCACCGCGGTCCAGGCGCCGCACGTTCGGTTCCGTGGCGTCGCCGACTGTCTCTCCGTGGAGCGCGGTGCGACCGACCGGCCTTCTCGCTCGGCTCCGCGTGGACGCGGAATGCGCGGGCCGGTCCGATGGCCGCGCCGGTCCTGCCGGACGCCGCCCCGCCGCCCCCGCCCCGCCGCCCCGCTCACTTCCCCCGGGCCGCCCTCAGACGTGGGGGCCACTTGCGGGTGTCGCGGGGTTCGACGTACGGCTCCTGAGAGGGCGGCTGTCCGTCGCTGATGGCGCGCTCGCGGGCCAGTTCCGCGTCGAACTCGAGGCCCAGGAGGATGGCGAGGTTGGTGAGCCAGAGCCAGACGAGGAAGACGATGGCGCCGGCGAGGGTGCCGTAGGTCTTGTTGTAGGAGCCGAAGTTGGCCGCGTAGAGGGCGAAGCCGGCCGAGGCGGCGAGCCAGATCAAGGTGGCGAGGACGCTGCCGGGGCTGATCCAACGGAAGCCGCGGCCACGGACGTTGGGGGCCGCCCAGTACAGCAGGGCGATCATCAGGATCACCAGGAGCAGCAGGACGGGCCACTTGGCGACGTCCCACACCGCGATCGCCTCGTCGCCGAGCCCGATCGTCGTGCCGGCCCGCTCGGCCAGCGGGCCCGTGAACACCACGATCAGCGCGCTCGCGGCCAGCATCAGCATCAGGACCACGGTGAGCGCCAGCCGCAGCGGGGTCAGCTTCCACACCGGGCGCCCCTCGGGCAGGTCGTACACGGCGTTGGACGTACGGATGAACGCGGCGACGTAGCCGGACGCCGACCACAGCGCGGCGAGCAGGCCGATGATCGCGAGCACACTGCCCGTTCCGCCGCTGTCGCCCAGCTGGACCACCGCGTCGCGCAGGATGTCCCGGGCCGGACCGGGGGCGAGGTCCCCGATGTTGTCGAGGATCTTGTCCGTCGCCCGCTGTCCCACCACACCCAGCAGGGACACCATCACCAGCAGCGCCGGGAACAGGGACAGGACGCCGTAGTACGTCAACGCGGCGGCCCGGTCGGCCAGTTCGTCGTCCAGCAGTTCCTTGAACGTGCGCCGCAGCACCGCCCGCCACGACCGTGCGGGCAACTCGGAAGGACTGTCCACCTCGGGCTCCTCGGCCCGACCTGCCTTTTCGGCCTTCTCGTCCATGGACAGGCGGGTCACCCGAATCCGCCGCTCGAATCGGCTGCTTGACCTGAATCTTGGTTGAGGTTGAAGGGTGGTGGCTGCACGTAGTCCGCGATCCGCGCCGAGTGACGGAGGCAGCCATGACCCGCCGTACCGAGACCCACCCCGACCTCACCCGCACCGATACCGAGGCCCGCTTCTTCAGCACCTGGCGGGTGGGCACCCCGCTGCGGCAGCGGCAGACCGTGGAGGCGATCGCCCGTGCCTGGGAGCGCCGCCCCTGGCCGTCCGACGGGCTGCTCGGCTACCACGTCTACACCGGCCAGGACGCCTCCAGCCTGCTCCACCACTCGCAGTGGCGGGACGAGCAGGCCTACGAGGCCTTCGCGCGGACCCGCCGGCAGGAGCGCAACGACGAGATCGACACCGCCGTACCCGGCATCGAGCGGCTCTGGCTCGGCCGCTACCGGCACTACCGCAGCGCCGTCCGGGAGGGCGACACCCGCGTCCCGGGCTGCGTCGTGATCGTCGACGTCGAGTTCGAGAGCTCCGACGCCGACCGGCAGCGCGCCTGGGTCGACGCCGTCTTCGAAGCGCTGGAGAGCGAGACCGACCTCCACCCCGGCGGGATGTCCGCCCACTTCCACCTCAGCACCGACGGCACCCGTGTCCTCAACTACGCCGAGTGGGAGAGCGCCCAGGCCCACATCGAGGCGCTCGCCGCCCCGGGCGACGGCATCGGTTCGGCCACCGAGATGTGGGAGCGCGTACAGACCTGGCCGGGCCTGAAGCACAGCACGGTCAGCCGCTACGACCACGCGCTCGGCCTGGTTCCGGACTAGGACCGGATCCCTCGCCGACCCGACAACTCTATCGGTCTGGACAAAAAAAGTTTTCGGTGAAACGGTGGACCCATGCTGGACGTCACCGTGATCGAGGACCCCGAGGCCGCAGCCGTCTCCCTGGACCCCATCAGGGCCAGGCTGCTCGCCGAGCTGGCGGCCGGCCCCGCGTCGGCCGCCATGCTGGCCGGTCAGGTCGGGCTGCCCCGCCAGAAGGTGAACTACCACCTCAAGGCACTGGAGCGGCACGGCCTGGTCGAGCTGGCCGACGAGCGCCGCAAGGGCAATGTCACCGAGCGGCTGATGCGGGCGACCGCGGCGTCGTACGTCATCTCACCGCTCGCGCTCGCCGCCGTGCAGCCGGACCCGGACCGCTTCCGGGACCAGCTGTCCGCGCGCTGGCTGCTCGCCCTCGGCGCCCGGCTGGTCCGGGACGTCGGCTCGCTGATCACCGGCGCGACGAAGGCGCGGCAACGACTCGCGACCTTCGCGCTGGACGGCGAGGTGCGCTTCGCCTCGGCCGCCGAACGGGCCGCGTTCGTCCAGGAGTTGACGGCGGGAGTCACCGCCCTGATCCGCAAGTACGACGCTCCGGACGCCGAGGGCGGCCGTGACCACCGGATCGTCGTGGCCGTTCATCCCACCCTCAAAGACGCTGAACCCTCGCTCAAGCAGACCGAGTTGGAGTAGATCATGTCCACTGAGCCCAAAGAGTTCGAGATCGCCCGCGAGTTCGAGGTCGACGCCACACCGGAGCAGGTGTGGGAGGCGATCACCACCGGAACCGGTGGCTATCTGTGGCCCATGGAGCCGCCGGAGCCCCGGGTCGGCGGCAGCGGGCCCTTCGGGTCCACCGTCACCGCCTGGGACCCGCCGCACCGCTACACCAACCGTGTCGAGAACGTCGAGGGCATCTCCGAGCAGACGATGAACCAGCTCGACTACACCGTCGAGCCCCGCGACGACGGCCGCCGCGCCTGGGTGCGGTACGTGCACAGCGGGATCTTCGTCGACGACTGGGACAACCAGTACGACGGCGCCGCCAAGCACACCGACTTCTACCTGCACACCCTGCGCGAGTACCTGGTCCACTTCGCGCCCCGCCCGGCCGCCTTCGCCACCTTCGACGGACCCGAGGCGTCCAAGGCCGCCGACGCCCTGGCCGCCGTGGGACGGGCGCTCGGCGTCGGGGAGGACGTGGCCGCGGGCACCCGCGTGACGGTCCACGGGCCCGACGCGTTCGAGGCCGTGGTCGACTACCGCGACCCGTACTTCATCGGCCTGCGCACCGACCGGGGCCTCACCCGGATCTTCGGCCGCAACCACTGGGGCCACCCGGTCGGCATCTCCCTGCACGACTTCACTCCGGGCACCGACATCAAGGAGTGCGAGTCGGAGTGGCAGGGCTGGCTGAACGGCGTGTTCAGCCGGCCCTGACCGGTCCCTGCCTACGGCTCGAAGCGCAGCACCTGCGGGTCGTGGTCGCTGATCTGGTCGTGGAACTCCGAGTTGACGTGCACGCTGTCGTACTCGAAGTCGCAGGACGTCCGGATCGACGGGCTGACCAGGATCTGGTCCAGGACCTGCGCGTTGCCCTGGTAGACGTAGGAGTAACGCTCGCTCTTCGGCAGCGACTTGATCGCCGACCAGAGCGCGCCGTCGGACTCCAGGATCTTCGCGGTGTCGGAGAACTCGAAGTCGTTGATGTCGCCGAGGGTGACGACGTCCGCGTTCTTCTGGGTGGCCAGGATGTCCTTGACGAAGGCGTTCACCAGCGTCGCCTGCTGGTGGCGCTGGACCTCCGAGCTGCGCGCCACCGGCTGGTACTGCGAGGTCAGCCCCTGGTCGCCGCCCTTGGAGTTGAAGTGGTTGGCGATCACGAAGACCGTCCGGCCGCGGAAGACGAACTCGCCGGCCAGCGGCTTGCGGCTGTTGGCCCAGGCGGCGTTCGCCGGCTCGATACGGCCGGGGGAGACCGTCAGCGCGGCCTTGCCCTTCTCCTTGGTGACCCCGACGGCGGTGGTGGCGTCGCCGCCCGCGCGGTCGGTGAAGGAGACCCGCTCCGGGTTGAACAGGAACACCTGGCGGATGTTGCCGCCCGGCTCGCCGCCGTCGGCCTTGTCGACCGGGTCGATCGAGCGCCAGTCGTACGTCGGGCCGCCGGCGGCCGCGATCGCGTCGATCAGCTTCTGCACCGTCCGGTCGGCGGCGACCGTGCCGTCGTTCGTCGCGCCGTTGTTGTCCTGGATCTCCTCCAGGGACACGATGTCGGGCGCCTGGAGGTTGTGGACGATCGCGGCGGCGTGCTCCTCGAAGGTGGCGTCGCCCGGGTCGAGGTTCTCGACGTTGTACGTCGCGACCGCCAGCTCGCCCCTCTTCTGCTTCTCGGTCGTCTCGCGCGCGAGACCGGCGCTCCTGAGCGTGCCGACCTTGTTGGCGACCAGGGTGTAGCCGCCGAACTGGTTGTAGTCCAGCGGGCCCGCCGTGGTGCCGGTGAGGGTGTCCCCGACGTTCGCGGCGGGGAAGTCCGCGGTGGCGCCCAGCGACTGGATCTGGATCCGGCCGGTGTTCTGCGAGGCGTAGGAGCCGTAGACCGTGCCGCCGCGCCGGTTGGCGTTCTCGCGCGGCTTCACCGTGACCCACAGCTCGGTGAACGGGTCGGTGGCGCCCACCACGCGGGCGTCGGCGACCTGGACGTTCATGCCCTCCAGGGACTCGTAGTAGTCCAGGGCGTACTGCGTCGGCCGCAGGGGCAGGCCGTTGATCGAGTTGCCCGCGGCGGGGTCGCCGGCCGGGGCGTAGGCGCTCGGCACCGACCGCGCGGAGACGACGGTGGCGGCCGGGACGGGGTTGCCGCTGGAGACGACGGTCACCGTCGGGCGCACGATTTCGGTCAGTGCCTGGTTGCCGGAGGAGGTGCCGCCCGGGACGTACTCCGAGACGGTGCCGGAGACCGTGACCGCGTCACCGACCGCGACGCCCTTCGGCGTGGAGCTGGTGAAGACGAAGACGCCCTCACTGGTCGCCGGGTTCGCGTCCGGGTTCGGATCCTGGATCCAGAAGCCTCTGGAGGAGCCGTAGGTGCGTATACCGGTGACGATGCCGGTCACGCCCGTGACCGCCTGACCGGCGTACGGGGATATCCGGGTGGTGCCCTGGATGTCGTGAACGGCGACGTCAGCGGCGTGCGCGGGCGAGGTGAGGACGACGGTGGACGCCGCGGAACAGACGGCGGCGACGGTGAGCGCGGCGAGACGCGCGGAAGACTTGCTCGGCAACGGGATCCCTCCGGGGACGTACATGGGCGCCGGGACGAGGGTGGAACGTGGAACCGTGGGAGCCGCACCTGTGGGGCGGTGACGACGCGCGTAGACAATACGGTGAACAGATGTCCGCCAGATTTCTACGCGCGTCAATCTCCTGCCTGGTCAGCCCACTTGTCAAGGTTTCAGCCATGTACGCGGGCCGACCGGGAGATGAACCGGGCGGCATGGGTGGAAATCCGTCTAGGCTGAGCGGCTGAGTGGTAGCACGCGCCCTAGGAGAACCAGCCGATGACAGACAGCTCCCCCTTGCCGCCGGTGCGACTGCACCCCGAAGCGGAGCTGGCGCGGGATGCGCTGTCCACGCCCCTGCTGTCCCGGGCCGCGCGACTGGCTCGCTGGGCCGGCCCGGACACCCGCGTCGACGCCGGGGGCGGACTCGTCGAGGAGCAGCTGCCCGAGGCCGCCGAGGCCCTCGGACTGAGCGGGGACGAGGCCGCCGCGTACGCCAGTGAGGCCTGGCGGGTCGCCGTCGACACCGGGCTCGTCGAGATCGCCGACGAGGAGGCGGGCACCGTGGCGGCCGGCGAGGACCTGGCCCTGCTGACCGGGGGCGCCCCGCACGACGTGCTCGGGGTGTGGCTCGGCGCACTGGAGACCGTGCTCGCCGACGCGAGCGTGCCCGACCTGGACGACATCGTCGGCGCCATGGAGGCGGGCGGCGAGGTCGACCTCTCCGAGCTCGACTGGGACCCGGAGGCCGAGTCCGAGTTCCTGGACGGCGTGCTCGGCAACCTCTACCTGCTCACCGTCACCGAGGACGGACCGGGCGAGGGCCCCGTGCCGCTGCCTGCCCTGGCCGCCTCGATGATCGTGCCCAGTGACATGGGGGAGCCCACCAACGACGTGCTGGAGCAGGTGTCCGACGCGATGATGCGCCTGGACGACCAGTTCCGGCTGCTGGAGCCGGTCGGCCTCGTGGAGTACCAGCCGGTCGACGAGGCGCTGATGGCGGACGCCGACGAGGAGCCCGCGGCTCCGGTCGACGACACCGACGTCTCCCGCTACGGCATGGTCCGGCTGACCCCCCTCGGCCTCTACGGCCTGCGCGCGCGGCTGCTGGACGCCGGCTTCGAGGCGCCCGCCGTCGGAGACCTCGCGGACAAGGGCGCCGACGCGCTCCTCGACGGCACGGCCGGCTTCCCGCCCGCGGCGGCCCAGGCCGAGACCGAGCAGTGGCTGGCCCGCCGCGAACCCCTCGCCGCCACCCGGGAGCTGCTGGCCGCGGCCAAGGGCCTGGACGCCGGGGCGCCGCTGCGCCGACTGCGCTGCCAGCAGGCGCTGTCCCTGGTGGGCGCCGAGGCCGAACCCGCCCTGCGCGCGGTGCTCGACGACCCCGAACTGGGCGGACTGGCCCGCGTCTGGCTCACCGAGCGGGGCGCCTCCGACGTGCCCGCGCCCTCCGAGGACCTGGTGTTCTGGCTGACCGTCGACACGGTCGCCGCGCAGCTCGCCGCCGAGGGCAACTCCGACGAACTGCGGGGCCTGGTCGAGGGGTTGGCCCAGCAGCACAGCGGCTTCTTCACGGCGGCCTGGCGGGTGGACCACCCGGCGACGGCGGACGTGCTGGAGGCGATGGGACGGCTGCACCCGGACAAGCGGGTGGCGAAGGAAGCCAGGAAGGCGGCCTTCAAGGCGCGTTCCCAGCAGGGGAGTTGAGGGAAACCGTGGCCTGACGGTGCCTCAGTCTCTGGACGAGGCACCGCGATTGACCTGTTCCTCCGTCTCCCGACGAGGCACCGCGATTGACCTGTTCCAGGCCCGGAGGTGACACGGACCCGCCGGGTGGGCACCATCCCGGTGCGGGTCACCCTTCGGATCGGCGGAGTGCGCATGGACGCGGCTGCTGCTGAGCGACTGCTCCGGGAGGCGCGCCGCCATTGGCGCGGCGGCAGCTTCCTCGGCGGCCTGGGTCCGGCCGACCAACTCGCCCTCGTCGGACGCGGACAGCGGGCCGTCTATCCGCGCGGCACCCTGCTGATCAGGGAGGGCGAGCCCGCCTCGGACGTCTTCCTGCTGCTCTCCTCCTACGTCAAGGTCACCGCCGCCCTGCCGGGAGGCGGCCGGAGCCTGCTCGCCGTCCGGATCGGCGGCGATCTCGTGGGCGAACTCGCCGGCATGGCCGGGGTGCCGCGCAGCGCGTCGGTGATCGCCTGCGGCAGCGAGCCGGTGACGGCCGTACGGCTCGCCTGGGGCGACTTCGACGAGGTGAAGGACGCCCGTCCGGCCGTACAGCACCGCCTCCAGGAGTCCGTCGGCCGGAAACTGGCGGCCGCCACCCGGCGCCGTATCGACCACAACCGCAGGAGCCCCAAGGGGCGGTTGGCCCGAGTGCTGGTGGAGATGGCCGACGACTTCGGTCAATCGGTGCGCGGGCACGACGTCATCCTTCCGGTGGACCTGAAACAGGTGGAGTGGGGCGACCTGATCGGGGTCTCGGAGAGCACGGCGTACCGGACGCTCAGGGAGCTGCGCGGCCTCGTCGACGCCCAGCACCGGCGGATCATCGTCACGGACCTGCCGGGGCTGCGGACGGTGGCCGGGACCGAGTGACCGGCCGGGGCGCGTCCGGTGGGCCGATCGGCGGAATGACATGGGCCCTGTGCTCGTGCTATCACCGACAGTTACCGAGCTTCATTCCGTCTCCTGCCATGGAGAGGTCCGACGACCTTGACCGACAACCTGTCCGACTCCGCCGCGGGAGCCGGATCCGGCCAGCCCTCCGACCGGGTCTTCCTGGGTGTGGATCTGTGCGCGTACAGCCAGTTGACGGTCCATGAGATGCGCCAGGCGCAGGAGGCGCTGCATTGTGCCCACGAGACGGCGGCCGCGGTGAGCGCCGACCCGCTCGGGGTGCAGCCGCTGGGTGACGGGTTCCTCGCCCAGTGGATCAGCCACCGGGTGAACGACGTCCTGGCGAAGTACGTTCCGGCGTTCTGCGACAGCCTCGCCGAGGAGAGCCGCAAACAGGGCTTCGACCGGCCGCTGCGGGTCCGCCTCGCGGTCGTCACGGGTCTGGTGGCCGACAGCAGGTTGGGGATCGCGGGCCGGGCGGCCGTCGAAGCGGAACGGCTGGTCAACTGCGCCCAGGCGAAACGGGTCCAGCAGGTGCTCACGGAGCAGCCGGTGGTGCTGATCATCAGCAAGCATGTCTTCGAGCAAACGATTCGGCAGGGGTGGACCGACATCGACCCGGGCGGCTTCGCCCCGGTCGACGTGCGGGCCAAGGGCGACGTCGACGAGACGTACAAGGCCTGGATCGGGATGCCCGGGCACTCGGCGGACGAGGTCGCCAAAGCGATGCGGCCGGAGGGGCTCCTCGCCCGGTTCACGCGCTTCCTGGGCCGGACCGTGACGCCCGGGGCCCGCCGCGCCGCCCGGGTGGTCGGGCGGACCCCCAAGCTGCTGGTGGCGACCCTGGTGCCCGCGGTGGCGATCGCCGCGGCCGCCGTCCTGCTGCCCTCCATGGCGTCCTGGTCGTCGGGCAAGGACACCCCGCGTGAGGCCTCGGCCTGGGCCACCGCCACCCTCGCCCCCGACCCCGACCGGCCCGAACCGTCGACCTCGCGCTCCTACGACCGGCCCGGCCTGACCCCCTCGCCCGCCACGGGTCCGGCCGCGACGCCCGCACCGGACACCGGCGTCGGGGGCACGTCCAGGACAGGGGTTCGGGACACGGCCGGGACCGCCCTCCGGGACACGGCCGGTAATGGCGTCCGGCAGGGAGCGGCGGCGGCCCAGGCGCCCGGCACCAGCCACGCGGCACCGCTCACGGGAGGCGGCGTGGCCTGCCGCGGGTTCCTGGTCCAGCGGTACACGACGGTCGTGCACGGCTACGGCACCGCCGTGTTCGGCTCCGGCGTGTTCAGCTCCGACGGGACGCACGTCCGGTGTCCGCGCCCCGCGGGCGCGCCGCCGTACGCGTCCGCGCTCCGGCGCCATCCCGTCACCTGACGGGCGACACGGGACCGTGCCGCCGGCGCCCCGATCCTGGGAGCAGGGGAACGACCAGGGGGAGCCGATGACCGACCACGGGGACGGACGGACCGTCGAGATGGCGCTGGCGGCGGGACTCGGGGCGCTGACCGCGTTCCAGGGATACGTCCAGGAGGCCGACGCGAAGATCAACAGCATGCTCGTCGCGCACACCGGGGGAGTGGTCGCCGTGGTGACCACCCTCGGGGCGCCCGGTGGCCAGCGGTTCGGAACAGTGGGGCGGATCGTGCTGGCCGCGTTCGCCTGTGCCTTCCTCGTCTCCGGCTTCCATCTCGGGCGGGCGATGCGGCCCCGGCTGCACACCCCGCTGCCGCGCAGCCCCTTCGGCTTCATGGGCCTGGACATCCCACCGGCCACCGACCCCCGCAAGTTGTGCGCCCAACTCTGGGACATGGCCCGCCTGTTGGGCTGCATCGCGCACGCCAAGAACCGGCACCTCACCCGGGCCATGCCCTGGACCGGCCTGATGCTGTGCCTGGGCGTGGCGGTGTCCGTGCTGGGCGTCGGCTAGACACTGTCCCCACGTCGACGTCACCCGCCGCCCTTACGGATTAACGCAAGCGGGCCCGGGGACGTCGCCCGGAGTTCAACCGCCGTTCAGCCGCGGGCGGGACGGTGGCGCGGACCGAGGTCCGCCACCCTCCACACGGCATACCCCCCGTCACAGGAGACAGCATGTCGCTCACCCGCAGGGACTTCGCCAGAACGTCCGCGATCACCGGTGCCGGTGTCGCGCTGGCGGGCAGCGTCGGCGCCCTCGCCACCGCTCCGAACGCCCTCGCCTCCGCCGAGACCGAAGGCGCGGACACCTCCGCGGAGACCTACGGCGGCGTCGGCTACGGCCCGCTGCTCCCCGACCCCGACGGCATCCTCGCCCTGCCCGCCGGGTTCCGGTACCGCGTCATCACGTACAGCGGAAGGACCAAACTGGAGTCGGGCGAGTTCACCCCCTCCAACCACGACGGCACCGGCACCTTCGACGGTCCGCGCGGCACCACCCTCCTCGTCAACAACCACGAGCTGAAGGGCCCGCGCGCGAACTGGAAGTACCCCGTCCCGCTCACCGAGGGCCTCGTCTACGACCCCGCCGCGTCCGGCGGCTGCACGGTCGTCGAGGTCCGCCCCGACGGACGGGTCGCCGAATGGGTCGGCATCGCCGGCACCTCCACCAACTGCGCGGGCGGCCGCACCCCCTGGGGCACCTGGCTCACCTGCGAGGAGAACTCCGACCGCGCCGGTACCAACGGCATGACCAAGGACCACGGCTACGTCTTCGAGGTCGACCCCATCGACCGGCGCGCCAACAAGAACCCCAAGCCCCTGAAGTTCTTCGGCCGGTACGACCACGAGGCCGTCGTCATCGACCCCAGGCGCGGCCACGCCTACCTCACCGAGGACGACAGCGAGCCCAACGGCCTCTTCTTCCGCTGGACCCCGCCCAAGGGCTTCGAGCACGGCCGCGGAAAGCTCCGCACCCTCGCCGACGACGCCGGCGTCCTCCAGGCCCCCAAGTGCTTCGACTCCGGCGGCAAGTACGTCGACGACCTCTCCCGCGCCACGAAGACCGGCACGGTCTACGGCGTCGACTGGGTGGACGTACCCGACCGGGACGGCAGGACCGTCGAGGTGCGCAAGCAGTTCGGCGAGGGCGAGATCACCCGCGCCCGCAAGCTGGAGGGCATGTGGTGGGGCGACGGCGGTGCCTACATCGTCTCCTCCTACGCCCGTGACGAGAGCCCCGTCCAGCACGACGGCCAGGTCTGGTTCTACGACCCCAAGCGCCGCACCCTCACCCTGAAGGTGCTCCTCGGCGTCAACCCCGACCCCTCCGTCGACGGTGCCTTCGACGGCCCCGACAACATCACCGTCTCCCCCTACGGCGGCATCGTCCTCGCCGAGGACGGCGAGGGCGTCTCCCACCTCTTCGGCGCCACCGACAGCGGCCGCACCTACCCGATCGCCCGCAACGACCTGAACATCGGCACCGAAGAGGAGCCGGAGTACAGCGAGTTCGCCGGCGTCACCTTCTCGTGCGACGGAAAGACCCTCTACGCCAACATCCAGGACCCGGGAATCCTGGTCGCCATCACGGGGCCGTGGAAGCGGCAGCGCCGCTGACACCGGCCGCCCCGCCCCGGCACCCGGCGCGCGACGGGTGCCCGGGCGGCCCTCCGCCACTACAGTGAGAGCGTCCGCGTCGGACATCGGGGGGTTTCACATGATCGAGGGCGCGATCGCCGGAGTGGTCACCACGACGCTGACCGAAGGGGTCCGGTTCCTCTACCAGCAGGCACAGGAACTGATCAGCTCCTGGCGGCGGGGCAGGACGGCCGAGACCACGGGCACCCCGCCGGAGGGGGTGTTCCTGGGGGAGCTGCGGCTCGTCCCCGACGACCCTTCCGTCCTCGACGAGCACGCCGACGCCTTCGTCGCGCTGCTGTCCACGCCCGGACTCGTCCGGGTGCACGTGGGGGAGTCGGTGGACCCCGAGGACGAGGACCAGCTGCGGGCCGTGGCCGAGCTGCGGGCCCTGCTGGAGCGGGTCTCCGGCCGCCGGATCACCTTCGCGGGCGAGCCGGGCCGGGAGCCCTCGGGCACCACGGTCGTGCGCGGCACCGCCACCGCCGACGTCGTCCACGGACGTCAGGCCGGAGTCGCCGCCGACGAGATCGGCGCGGGCGCGGATGTGACAGGGGAGAGCAGCGCGAAGGACGTGGGGCCGGGCGGAGAGTCGTACGGCGTCCGCGCACGGCGGATCGGCGGCCGGTAGGCACGGGCCCGGTGCCCCGCCATGGAGGACCTGGCCGACTTCGCGGGCCGTACGGATCTCTTCCGTGCCGTCGCCGACTGGCATGCGCACGGCGGTGAACGCTACTTCGTGCTCGGCGGCGGTGTCGGCACCGGCAAGACCACCGCCATGGCCCGCCTGGTCGCTCGCGAACCCGCGGTCACCGCACGGCACTTCTGCGACCCGCGCGACCTGACGACCCGTAACCCGGTCGAGGCCGCCCGCAGCCTGTCGGTCCAACTCGCCGCCCGCATCGGCGGGTTCACGGCCGCGCTGATCGGGCTCGACGCGGCGCCGAGCGCCCCCGTCAAGGTCACCGGCACCGCGCTGGCCGACGAGGTGCACCCCGAGGGCGTCAACGCGGGCGTCTTCATTTCGACGCTCGTGGTCGACGCCCCCTCGGACGAGGCCGCCTGGTTCCGCACGGTCACCGGCCCCCTGCGCAGACTCGTCGCCGACCACCGGCTGCCCCCGGTCCTGATCGCCGTGGACGCGCTCGACGAGGCCGACTTCTACGACGGACGCACCAAGCTGACCGACCTGGTACTGGGCACCGGCGGCGAACTCGCCCCGGTGCGCTGGCTGCTGTCGACCCGTTACCCGGACCTCCTCGCGGAACGGCTGCCCGAGACGGACGTACGGCAGTGGCACCTGTCCCACGGGCCCGGCGGCGACGAGACGCGCAGGGACGTACGGGTCTTCCTCCAGGGCGAGTTGAAGCTGCCGGACGGCCCCGTCCTGGACCTGTCCGACCAGCGCACCGGCGGCAACTTCCTGCACGCCCGTCTGCTCGTGGAGACCGTCCGGGCGGCCGGCGCCCTCGAACCGGCACAGGTGCACAGAGTGGTGCGGGACACCCCGCCCGACCTCGACGGCAGCCAGTACGGCTATCTGCTCAAGATCGTGGACGGCGATCCGGAGATCGGCTGGCAGCACGGCTACCACCCGGTGTTCTCGGCGCTGGTCGCCGTCCAGGAACCCCTCGACCTGCCGACTCTGGTCCGTCTCAGCGGAGTTCGCCCCTCGGTCGCCGCCCGCGTCCTCGAACGCATCGGCCCGCTGCTCAGCCCCGAGGCCGCCACCGCCGGGGAGCGCCACTCCCTCTACCACGCCCAGTTCCGCGCGTTCCTCGCCGACCGCAACCGTGCCCGGCGCTGGTGGTGCGACCCGGAGGAGGCCCACCAGCGCGTGCTGGACGCCTACTGCGAGCGGACCGCCGACTGGACCCGCTGGCAGCGGCTCGACGACTACGGCGCCCGGCACCTCCTCACCCACGCCCGCCTCGCGGGCTGGACGGCGGCCGACTTCGACCGCCTGCTCGTGCCCGGTTGCGCGGCCCGGATCGCCGAGGGACCCGACGCCGCCGCGGCCGTCCTGCGGGCTCTCGACGCCCCGATCGCCGTGGCCCTCGCCGAACCGGACCTCGTCCGGGCCGTCCTGTGGTCCTGGACGGCCCGGAGGATCAAGGGGGCACTGCTCGAACTCCTCGGCGCCGACATGCCCACCCTGCTGGTCAAGGCCGGACACGAGGACCTGGCCCTGGCGGGCCTGAGCCTCACCACCGGCACCGGGCTGTACGGCGGCAGCCGCCTCGCCCACGTGCTGACCGCCCTGGCGGGCGAAGGGCGGTCCGCCGCCGTCCGTACGGTCCTGTCCCTGGCCGGACCGGACGAGCGCCCGCACCTGCTCGCCGTGGCCGCCACGGCCCTCGCCCCGACCGACCCCGACCAGGCCTGGGCCCTCGCCGAGGAGGCCCTGGCCCCGCACGGCGACCCGGACCCGCTGTACCGCGGCGACCGGCCGGTCCTCCTGACGGCCCTGGCGGCGCAGCCCGCTCTGGCCGACCGGGCGCTCGCGCTCGCCGGCGACCGGCGGGAACTGCTGGACGCCGTGGCTGTCGGCCGGGCCCGCTGGGACCCCCAGCGAGCGGCGGACCTGGCCGACGAGGTGAGCGGGCCGGTCCGTGCGACGGTGCTGGAGGCGCTGGCCGCGGTGGACCCGGCACACGCCCACCGGCTGCTCGGCTCCTCGGCGGCGGACGACTGGATCAGGACCCGGCTGAGCTACCGGCAGGCCCTGGCGACGGGCCTGCCCCTTCGCCGGATTCCGGAGAAGACGGCGGACCCGGACGCCCTCCAGGACATCGACCTCCTGCTGCTTGCGGCGGCCCTCACCCACGACCCGGACGAACGCGCGCTGCGAGCGTCCACCGACGTTCTCGCCGGGCTGTCCCGCCCCACCGCCGGAGCACTGGGCGACCTGCCCAGCCCGTGGCCGCGCCTACGGGCCGTCGACCTGGTCGAACTGGACCTCGCAGCCCTGCGGCGGCACCCCCTGGCGGCGCGGCTCGGCGCGTCCGTGGTGTTCCGGTTCCTCCAGGCGGAGAACAACTACCTCCGGGACCCGCCGGACTGGGAGAGGACCGTACTCAACGGTCGTCTGTGCGCCGCACTCGCCGCTCTCGACCCCGACGCGGCGGCCGAGATCGTCGGCGCGCTGACACCCGAACCGAACCCCGGTCGCGACACCTTCGGCGAGGCCGTCGTCGCCCACCTCTGCCCGACGGACCCGGAGCACGCCTGGCGTGTCGCCGAGTGGTTCGACACCCACGGCGTCTACCGGGCCTGGGCCGAGGCACTGCCCGCGGACTGTTCCCGGCAGGGCGTACGCAAAGTGGCCTCCATCGGGGCCGAGTTCAGTGCGACCCGCGCTCAACTGGCCGGACTGCTCGCGCGAAAGCTGCCCCGCGGCGACCGGCAGGGCGCGAGCGAACTGCTCCGACTCGTCTCGCCCATCGCCGAAGGAGCCGCCTTCCGGGCCGAGTACGACGCGATGCGTGCCGCCTTCTCCCCCTCGCCCCCGGACAGCCTCGCCGAGGCTCTGCGGCGGCGCGTCGAACTCCGGCCGGCGGACGAGGCGACCACGGACCCGCCCGAGGGCCCGGGTCTCCGAGCGGCCGCGGAACTGCTGGCCGCCCGGGCCCGGCACCCCGGAGCGGCCCTGCTCGCGGCGACCGCCCTGGCTCTGGATCCCGAGGTGGCGGAGGGCACCGACGGCCCCGCCCGCGATCTGCTCCGGTACTGCCTGGATCCGTCCTACGACAGGAGGGTGGCCCGCCCGCCGACCTGGCCCGGCGTCGCACGGGCGGTGCGGCGGACCTATGGGCTGCTGTCGCCGGACGCGTTCGTGGACGTGGTGACCGGGCGCCTGAGGGGCGAGGACGCGGTCGAGGTCTTGGCGCTGCTCCTGACGGAGCTTCCGGGCACGGATCGCGTCGCCGAGTCCGCCGTGCGACGACAACCCGCCCTCGGTACGGCCCTGGAGGGGGTACGGATGGTCTGCCGGACCGGGCGGTCTCCGTCCGACTGGCTGCGGCGGCAGAACGTTGAGGACCCGTCAGATTCCCTGCAGTGGAAGGCAGTTCACGCAACCATGCTGGCCCTGGCGCGGGTGAACCCGCGGGCCGCCCTCGATGTGCCGGCCGACCCGCCGGGGGAGTGGCCGGCCTGGCTCTTCCCCGTCGTCGAGCGGTCCCGTCTGCTCCTCCACGTCCTCCCCGCCGTCGCGCGCGCCGACCCGGACCTGGCCGTCGCCGCCGCGCGGGACCTCTGCGAGCGGCAACCGGAGGACGCGGTGGGTCGGGACGCCCTGCGCGGGGTCGCCCTGGCCGTGGCCGAGGACGACTGGCACGCCGGGATGCGGATCGCCCGGGCCATCGACGCGGAGGACGTCAGGGGACCTGCCGTGGGAAGGCTCGTCCTCGCGGCGACCCGGCTCGCCCCGGCCGGCGAGCGCCGGCGCGCCTACGCGGTGGCTCTGGAGGAAGTGGAGGGCACCACGCTGGACATCGGCCTCCCCGACCTTCTACAGGACTTCGTCCACGCTCTGGCGGTGGACCCCGATCCGCCCGCCGACATCGTCGCGCGGCTGATTCCCCCGGTGGCGGCGAGGCTCGGCACCGTACGGGAGGACCGGCGGTTCGGGAAGCTCGCGCGAGTCGTGGCCCGTCATTTCCCTGACGGGGACAGCGCATTGCCGGCGCTGCGCACGGCCGTTTCCTTCGTCACCGACGCATGGCGCCTGTAAAAACCCTTGGCGCCCACCGAGGTTCGGCTTCTAAAGTCATTCCTGTCCAGGTGCGAAGGCAGGACCTACTTCCACTCATAATGGGGCGGCCGCGGGTTCGAATCCCGCCACCGGTACAACGCGCCGGTGTAGCTCAGGGGCAGAGCACCTACGTCGGTTCCGCCGGCCTGAACTCTGGACACCACAACTTCACGCACCTCCCGGTGCGACGATTCGATCTCGGGAGGCGCGGCTCATGGTGGGTGCCCGGTGCGCAGGCAACGGTTACTTCACGGGATCTGGCGGTTGCGGGTTCGAGTCCCGTCATCGACTTAGGGTCGGTGCAGCTCAATTCGGTAGAGCACCAGGATAAAGTCCGTCGCCGACTCCTGATCTCGGGCACCCTCCTTCTGTCGCGCCTCCTCCGAAAAGGAAAGGAATTCGGGGGAATTCACCATGGCACGATTCAACACCCGGGCCGCCAAGGCGCAGCCCACGTCGCGTGTGACGTCGACGGGACGGGTGCTCCGTACCTTCGAGGGCGGCCGCGGCCGTGAGCGCGACGCGCGCTCCGAGCTCTTTTTGCTGGCTGTCTCGAATTTCGTCTCCCAGCAGACCTTCTACGAGTCCGGCGACAGCCGTGACGAGCGGTTCGCGCGCCTCGTGCGCGACCTCGCCGTCACCGACGCGGAGTGGACGGCCGGCCTGCTCGGCTGGCTGCGTGCCGAGGGCAACCTGCGCACGGCCGCGGTCGTGGGAGCCGCCGAGTACGTGAAGGCCCGCCTCGACGCGGGCGTCACCGACGGCCCGTCGAACCGGCAGGTCGTCGACTCCGTGCTCCAGCGGCCGGACGAGCCCGGTGAGTTCCTCGGGTACTGGACGGCCACGTACGGCCGTGCCGTCCCGAAGCCGGTCAAGCGCGGCGTCGCCGATGCCGTACGACGGCTCTACGGTGGCAAGTCGCTGCTGAAGTACGACACCGCGTCCAAGGGCTACCGGTTCGGCGACATCCTCAACCTGGTGCACGCGGCGCCGGACCCGGACAAGCCGTGGCAGGGCGAGCTGTTCCGGTACGCCCTCGACCGCCGGCACAACCCGGAGACGGCCGTGCCGCCCGCGTCGAACCGGGTGCTGACCGCGCACCGCGAGCTGATGGCGCTGCCGGTGGCGCGGCGGCGCGCGGTGCTCACCTCGGACGGCGGCGCCGAGCGGCTGGCCGCGGCCGGGATGACGTGGGAGGCGCTGGCCGGCTGGCTCCAGGGGCCGATGGACAAGGCGGCCTGGGAGGCCGTGATCCCGTCGATGGGCCCGATGGCGCTGGTCCGCAACCTGCGCAACTTCGACGAGGCCGGGGTCTCGGACGAGGTGGCGGCCCGGGTCGCCGCCCGGATCAGTGATCCCGCGGAGGTCGCGCGCTCGCGGCAGTTCCCGTTCCGGTACCTCGCCGCGTACCAGCACGCGCCTTCGCTGCGGTGGGCGTACCCGCTGGAGCGGGCGCTCGGCCACTCGCTGGCCAACGTGCCCGCGCTGCCCGGCCGGACGCTGGTGCTGGTGGACCGCTCGGGCTCGATGTGGGCGCGGCTTTCCGACCGTTCGCAGCTCAACCGGGCCGACGCGGCGGCGATCTTCGGTACGGCGCTCGCGCTGCGGGCGGCGGACGCGGATCTCGTCGAGTTCGGCACCACGAGCCGGCGTCTGACGTTCGGCGAGGGCGAGTCGGTGCTCAGGGTCCTCGGCCGCTTCGGCGACCTGGGCGGCACCGACACCACCTCGGCGGTGCGCGCGCACTACCGGGGCCAGGACCGGGTGCTGATCGTCACCGACGAGCAGTACGCCCACAACCACCACGGCGACCCGACCGAGCAGGTTCCGGCCGGTGTGCCGGTCTACACCTGGAACCTCGCCGGCTACCGGGCGGGTCACGGCCCCTCGGGCAAGGCGAACCGGCACACCTTCGGAGGTCTCTCGGACGCGGCCTTCCGCATGGTTCCGCTGATCGAGGCCGCCCGGGACGCCGACTGGCCCTGGGCCGCCTGAGCGGGGTCGGGCCGGACTGGCCGGACCTGGCCGAGCCGGCCGTGAGCGTGGCCCGCACTTCTACGGGGGGTGCGGGCCACACCCTTGCCCGCGTCCAGGATTGACATCTAACATGTCAGTCCATGGAAGCCCTTCGCCCCGTCAGCCGCACCCTGCTCAGGGACCGCGCCTACACCTCCATCCGGGACGCCATCGTCACCGGGGAGATCGAGCCCGGTGCGGTGGTGCGGGACGCCGAGTTGGCCGAGCGGCTCGGGTTGTCGCGGGCGCCGGTGCGGGAGGCCTTCGCGCGGCTGGTGGACGAGGGGCTGCTGGAGAGCAAGCCGCAGAGCTACACCCGGGTGACGCAGGTGGTCGCCGCCGAGGTACGGGACGCCGCCGCAGTGGTCGGGGCCATGCACGAGCTGGTCACCCGGGTCGCCGTGCCGCGGTTGTCCGCCGCCGACATCGACGCGATGCGCGCGGCCAACGAACGGTTCGCGGCCGCCGTCGGCGCCGGTGACGTGGACTCCGCCCTGCACGCCGACGACGAACTCCACGACGTCCTGGTCCGCGTCAGCGGCAACCGCGCGGCAGCCGCCACCACCGCCCGCTACACCCCCCTCATCCGCCGGCTGGAGCGACGGCGCTTCGGCGAGGGCGGCAACTGCCGCTCGACCGGTCTGCACGAGCGACTGATCGAGGCCTGTGCGGCCGGTGACGTGGACGAGGCCGTCCGGGTCACCGCGGAGATCTGGCGAGGCCTGGCCGAGCTCGCCGACAGCGACTGATCCGGGAGGATCCATGGCAACCGCAGCACCCAAGTCCCTCTCCTCGTACGAGCGTTACCCCCTCCTCTTCGGCCCCTCGCCCGTCCACCCCCTGGAACGGCTCACCGCGCACCTCGGCGGCGCCTCCCTGTGGGCCAAGCGCGAGGACTGCAACTCCGGTGTCGCGTACGGCGGCAACAAGACCCGCAAGCTGGAGTACCTGGTCGCCGACGCCCTCGCCCAGGGCTGCGACACCCTCGTCTCGATCGGCGGCGTGCAGTCCAACCACACCCGTCAGGTCGCCGCCTGTGCCGCCCGCGCCGGGCTCAAGTGCGTGCTGGTGCAGGAGAGTTGGGTGGAGTGGCCGGACGCCGTGTACGACAAGGTCGGCAACATCCTGATCAGCCGGCTCGCCGGGGCCGACGTACGGCTGGTGAAGGCCGGGTTCGGCATCGGGTTCAAGGAGAGCTGGGAGCAGGCGCTCAGGGAGGTCGAGGAGGGCGGCGGCAAGCCGTACGCCATTCCCGCCGGTGCCTCCGACCACCCGCTCGGCGGTCTCGGCTTCGCCGGCTGGGCCCATGAAGTCGCCGAGCAGGAACAGGAGTTGGGCGTCTTCTTCGACACCGTCGTGGTGTGCTCGGTGACCGGGTCCACCCAGGCCGGCATGGTCGCCGGCTTCCGGGCGCTGGAGGAGGCCGGCGGGCGGCCCCGGCGCGTGCTCGGCATCGACGCCTCCGCCAAGCCCGCCACCACCCGGGAGCAGATCGCGCGGATCGCCGACCGCACCGGGCAACTCATCGGCGTACAGAAGGAGTTGACGGTGGCCGACGTCGAACTCGACGAGCGCTACCACGCGGGCGTCTACGGCATCCCCGACGAGACCACCCTGGAGGCGATGCGGCTCGCCGCCCGTACCGAGGGCATGGTCACCGACCCGGTGTACGAGGGCAAGTCGATGGCCGGGATGGTCGACCTGGTCGCCCGTGGCGAGATCGACACGGGTTCCACCGTGCTCTACGCCCACCTGGGCGGCCAGCCGGCGCTGAACGCGTACAGCGCGCTGTTCTGAGCGGGGCGGACGGGAGCGGCGACGCTGCCCGCAGCTCGACCGACGTGAGTGCACCAACCCAAGGGGCGCGGGGAACTGCGCGACCAGCCACAGCGCTACCCGCACCCGGCATCGCACAGACCCCCTACGGCGCGACCCCCACCGCCCCCCGCCCGGCAGGGATACCGCACTGTTCCGGCCGCCGCGCCGATCCGCTCTCCCGACGGCCGGATACAGTGCACAGCGTGTGGGCCGACAACGAGCAGCGGGCGCCGCGTGGCGACGAGTCCGGCGGCGGACTCCGTCGGCGGGCGACGATCCATGACGTGGCCCGGCTGGCCGGGGTGTCGCGGCAGACGGTGTCGCGGGCGGTCAACGACAAGGGCGAGATCGACCCGGCGACCAAGGAGCGGGTGCTGGAGGCGGCCCGCATGCTGGACTACCGGCCGAGCCGGTTCGCGCGGGGGCTGGTCCGCAAGGGCACGGTGACGGCGGGGCTGGTGATCCCGGACCTGATGAACCCGTTCTTCCCCGAGGTGGCCGCCGGGGTGCTGGAGGCCGCCGAACAGCGCGGCTGGCAGGTCGTGGTGTGGGACATCCGTACCGACGACGGCCGCGAGCGCGAGGCGCTCGACGTGCTCTCCCACCAGGCGGACGCGGTCGTCGGCTACTTCAAGAACGACGACGACGTCCTCGCCCGACACCTCGGCGGCATGCCGCTGGTGCTGCTGGAACGCGGCCCGCAGCAGACCCGGTTCGCGGCCGTCGGCATCGACGCCGCCGCCGGTCTGGAGCAGGGCATCGCCCACCTCGTGCGCACCGGCCACCGCAGGATCGGCATGCTGGACGGCGACCGGCTCGACGCCCCCGGACCGCGACGGGAGGCCTTCCTGGCCGAGGCGCGGCGGCACCGACTGCCCGTCGACGGGAGCTGGGTCGTCAAGTGCCCCGAGCACAGCGTGGCGGGCGGCGAGGCGGGCATGGAGCGCCTGCTCGCCGCGCGGCCGGAGGTGACGGCCGTCTTCGGCTTCAACGACCTCATCGCCATCGGCGCGATCCGGACCGCCCGGCGCCACGGCCGCCAGGTCCCCGGCGACCTGGCCGTGATGGGCTTCGACGGGCTCTCGCTCGGCGAACTGGTCGAGCCCGCCCTGACCACGCTCCACCTCGACAAACGGCGTCTGGGGCGACTGGCCGTCGAGCAGGTGGCCCGCCTGCGCGCGGGCGAGGAACCGCTGACCGGCGCGGACGCGTGGGTGATCCCCGAGCTGGTGGTACGCACCTCCGCGTGACCGGCCGATCTCCGTCGGCAGCCGCTCGCCGGCAGCCTCCGCTCACCGGCCTGCACCCGCCTCCACCCGCCTTCACGCACCCCACACGCCCCCTGACACGTCGTCGCGACATCACCGATGTACGTGTCTTGACAGTGGTTTTCGGCCGCCTCAATACTCGACGTGAACGTTCCCGTGAACGTTCACGAGCCGCCCCACCGACATCGTTGTCCGCCGTTCTGCGCCTCCCTCCGCTTCCCCCTCCCCGTAAAGCGAGTGCCGCGTGATGGAACACCGAAGGCTGTCCCGCCGACGTCTGCTGGGGGTCTCCCTCGGTGGCGTGGGCGGAGCCCTGCTGGGTCTGTCGGGATGCGGGGCGAGCAGTGGCTCGGCCTCCGCGGGTACCGACCATCTGAGCCTGTGGTACTGGAAGGGCTCCCTGAGCGACAAGCTCCTCGCCACCGCCCGGCGGGGTGTCCCCGGCCGGGCGGGACTGCGGGTGCGGGGTTCGCAGATCCCCGACGGCGACATCGACTCCAAGGTCCGCACCAGCCTCGCCGCCCGCGCCTACGTCCCCGACATCACGGTCGCCAACTCCGACAACCTCGCCACCTTCTTCCCCGACGAGCACGAGTTCCTCGACCTCAGGGAACTCGGCGCGGAAAAGGTCCGCGACCGGTACCTCGACTGGAAGTGGAAGAGCTGCTTCACCCCGTCGGGCCGGATGATCGGCTTCCCCCTCGACGCCGGTCCCACCGCGCTGTACTACCGCAGGGACCTCTTCGAACAGGCGGGTCTGGCGTACGAGCCCGCGGACATCGCCGAGGCGGTCCCCACCTGGGAGAAGTTCATCGCCGCCGGGAAGGGGCTGCGGGCGAAGGCCCCCGGCAAGCCCTACCTGGTGAGCAACATCGGCAACGTCTTCCAGCAGATCCTGCTCCAGAGCACCCGGCAGTTCGTGGACGCCGACAACCGCTTCATCGGCGACCAGGAACACGTCCGACGCGCCTGGGACATCTCCGTGGAGATCCTCCGCCAGGGCCTGAGCGCCCGGATCACGGACGGCACCCCCGACTACAACGCGGCCATGAGCGGCAGCCGGGTCGGCACGATGACCACGGCGGTGTGGGCCGTCAACAGCCTGAAGGAATCCGCGCCGAAGACCTCCGGGGCCTGGCGGCTGACCACCATGCCGGACGGCCCCGGCAACTACGGCGGCTCCTACATGACCCTGACCCGCTACTGCCGGGACCCGGAGGCGGGCTTCGCCTTCCTGACCTGGCTGCTCAGCCCGGAGAACCAGCTCAGGAGCTATCAGGAGATGTCCCTGTTCCCCACCACTCCGGTCGTCTACGCCGACCCCGCGATGCGCACGCCCGACCCCTTCTTCGGCGGCCAGCGGCCCATCGACGTCTTCGGCCCGGCCGCGCGGAAGGCCCCGGTCGTCTACTTCAGCCCCTACGAGGAGAGCGCCAACACCCCGTTCTTCCAGGAGCTGACCAACGTGGAGATGCTCGGCAAGAACCCCGGCCGGGCCTGGCGGGACGCCGTGAACACCGCCGAGACCACGGTGTCCCGGCTGGGGGTGAGCTGACATGGCCACGGTTCTCGACCCGACGGGCGCGCCGGCGGCCGAGGAACGGCGCCCCGACCGCCGTAGCCGGTCCACCGCACCGGGCGGACGCAGGCGGCATGTTCCGCCGCTGCTCGCGATCTCGCCGTTCTATGTGCTGTTCGCCGTCTTCGGGGCCTTCCCGGTGGTGTTCTCGCTGTACCTGTCCTTCCAGGACTGGGACGGCATCGGGGAGATGCGTTTCGTCGGCCTCGAACAGTACGGCTGGCTGCTCGAGGACTCGGTGTTCTGGCACTCGGTGCTCAACACCTTCGAGATCTGGTTCCTGTCCACGGTGCCGATGCTGTTCCTGGCCCTGGTGCTGGCGTTCCTGCTGCACTCGCAGGTGCGGTTCACCGGCGCCTACCGGGTGGCGTACTTCATCCCCAACGTGACCTCGATGGTCGCCATGACCATCGTCTTCGGCTCGGTCTTCGCCCAGTCGGGTCTCGCCAACTCGGCGCTCAGGGCGATCGGGATGGACGGGATCGGCTGGCTGTCCTCCGAGTGGGGCATCAAGTCGTCCGTCTCCCTCATGATCATCTGGCGCTGGGTGGGCTACAACGCGCTGATCTTCCTCGCGGGCCTCCAGGCCATCCCCACCGAGCACTTCGAGGCCGCCCGCGTGGACGGCGCCAACAGTTGGCAGACCCTCTTCCGGGTCGTGGTGCCGCAGCTGCGTCCGGTGATCCTCTTCGCCGCGATCACCTCCACCATCAACGGCCTCCAGATCTTCACCGAGTCGCAGGTGCTCTTCCAGTCGGACGACGTCGGCACCACGGGCGGACCGGGCCAGGAAGGGATGACCATCGTGCTCTATCTGTGGCAGAAGGCCTTCAAGGAGCACCAGTTCGGCTACGGCGCCGCGATGGGCTGGCTGCTCTTCGCGATCATCGCGGTCTTCACGATCATCAACTGGCGCCTGGTGTCCGGCTCCGACCGCGACGAGGGCCGCCCCGGCCTGGCCGGACTGCTGCGCCGGAAGGGGGCCCGCGATGGCCGCTGAGGACAGGACGACCGGCAGCGCGGGCCTGGCCATCGGCTCCGGCAGCAGGCTCACCCGGATCTGCGTGCGGGCGGCACTGCTGCTCGGGGTGCTGATCTCGCTGTTCCCCTTCTACTGGCTGGTGGTGCTCGCCTCCGGCACCACGCAGGACATCTACCGCTACCCGCCCAAGCTGGTGCCGGGCCCGCATCTGCTGGACAACATGGGGCGGGTGCTCGACACCGTCGACTTCTTCGGCTCGCTGTTCAACACGGTCGTGGTCGCCGTGCTCGGCACCGTGCTGGTGCTGTTCTTCGACTCGCTGGCCGCGTTCGCCTTCGCCAAGTACGAGTTCCCGGCGAAGAAGTTCCTCTTCGGCATGCTGCTCGTCACCTACATGATTCCCGCCCAGCTCTCCCTGGTGCCGCAGTTCGTCACCATGGCCGAGTTCGGCTGGGCCGGGTCCCTGAAGGCGCTGATCATCCCCAGCGCCGCCAACGCCTTCGGCATCTTCTGGATGCGCCAGTACGCCCAGAACTCCCTGCCCGACGAGCTGCTGGACGCGGGCCGGATCGACGGCGCCGGCTTCTTCCGCCTCTACTGGACGGTCGCGCTGCCGCTGTTCCGCCCTGCCCTCGCCTTCCTCGGCATCTTCACCTTCATCGGCCTCTGGAACGACTACATCTGGCCCCTGGTCGTCCTCATCGACCCCGACAAGGTCACCCTCCAGGTCGCCCTGGCCAACCTCAACACCCTCTACAACACCGACTACTCCCTCGTGATGGCCGGCTCCCTCATGAGCGTCGTCCCGCTGATCCTCGTCTTCCTGCTGGGCGCGCGGCACTTCCTGCGGGACCTCGCGGCGGGGGCGACGAAGATGTGAGAGGGCGCCGCGAGGGGCCGCCACGACGAGGAGGACTCCGTACATGAACGCACCGGACCCGCAGACGGTCCCCGACCTGCCCGGGGCGCTCGTCCGCTCCGTCGCCGAGAGCATCGCGCGGCGGTCGGCGGGGGAGAAAGGGCCCGTCGGGGCGCTTCAGTCGGTCGTCCACATGGTCGACAACGACGAGGCGGACCTGGCCGTGGACGACCTCGTGCGCGTGATCGCCCACTTCCGTATCGGCGTTCGGCGCGCGGAGTACGACGACATCGTCGCGGCCGCCTCTCGGCTGGACGCCCTGGACTCGCTGGCCGAGGTCGGAGTGGAGCGGTTCGTCGTGGACTGAGGTGCGCCGACACTCGGGGACGCCCGCTGGGTAGGGTGCGGACAGGGGCCCCGGGGTGCGAGGAGTGACGGGATGGCGCAGGTCAGGTCCATGCGTGCGGATGCCCGGCGCAACCATGAGCGGTTGCTGGAGGTGGCGGCGCAGGCGTTCGCCGAGCACGGGGAGGGGGCGTCGCTGGATGAGATCGCGAGGCGGGCGGGGGTCGGGGTCGGCACGCTGTACCGGCACTTTCCCACCCGGCAGGCGCTGCTGGAGGCCGCCTATGTCGACCGTATCGAGGCGATCGCGGGGCGGGCGGAGGTGTTCGCCCGTGCGTTGCCGCCGGGGGAGGCGCTGGTGGCGTGGCTCTACGAGCTGGCCGTCGGGACGATCCAGGTGCGGGGGATGAAGGCGTTGCTGGGGTCGGCCGTCGCGGACGGGGGATCCGCCGCGGCGACGGTGTGCGCGGACCGGATGCGCGCGGCGGCCACGGGGCTGGTGGAAGCGGCGCAGGGGGAGGGGACACTGCGCGGGGATGTCGAGCCGATCGAGGTCCTGCGCCTGACCCACGGGGTGGCTGTGGCCGCCGAGTTGGCGGGGGCGGGGGAAGAGGACGTACGGCGGTATCTGGCGCTGCTGACGGAGGGGCTACGGCGGGGGTAAGCGGTACGGGCTGTTGAGGGTTCGCCTGTTCCCGGTGCTGCGGCCGGGGCGGTGGAAGGCGCTCACCGGCGGTTGCCGGGTGCCGTCCGTCTTCGGGACGGGTGCTGCCCTGGGCGGCACGAACGCCCGCGGCCAGGGCAGCCAGGACAGCGAGTGCGGCCGGCGGCAGCTACGGCGGTTGTGGCCGCCGCGGCTGCCGTCGGCGCCGTCCCGTCAGATGCCGAACGGAGGTGCGTAGCGGATCGTGCCGCTCGGCAGGGGGTGGGCGGGGTCGAGCGTGAGGGCCATCAGGGCCTCGTCCGGGACGTCGAGCGTGACGGTGATGCCGTGGTCGGAGGCCCGGGTGAAGCCGAAGCGGGGGTAGTAGGCCGGGTGGCCGAGGACGGTGACGTAACGCTCGCCCTTGGCCTCGGCGGCCGCCAGCGCGGCGCGGATCACGGCGGAACCGGCGCCGGTGTTCTGGTGGGTGGGCAGGACGGCGACGGGGCCCAGGCAGAGGGCCGGGGTGTCGCCGATGTGGCAGCGGGTCAGGAGGGCGTGGCCGACGAGGCGGCCCTCCTGGTCGGCGGCGACGAGGGACAGGCCGTCGATCCAGGCGGCGTCGGCGCGCAGGGCGTCGACGAGGTCGGCTTCCAGCGGGGTGTCGAAGGCCGCCAGCTCGATCTCGCGGACGGCGGGGAGGTCGGCGCCGGTCTCGGCGCGGGTGATCCAGTCGGTGCGCATGCTCATGACGGGATGCGGATCCGTTTCGTGAAGGTGTTCGTGTGAGTGGACGGGTGTCGAGGTCAGACCCTCGCCCGGGACGTGAGGACGACTCGGGCGCAGCGCACGGCAGGGGCCTTGAACGCGGTCATCAACCTCACCTCTTCCACGGTCAGCACTCGGACGGACACGAACTCCTGGAATCTATCAGCCGGCCCGGGACCGCGGGGGCGGATGCGAACCCCCGCGACCGGACGATCCCGCGGCCACGGACCGGCCGTACGCCTAGAGCGCCTGCGCGGCCGGCTTCACCATGTTCCGTACGGTGCGGGCCTTGACGAAGTCGCCCATCGCCGTCATGTCCCACTCGCCGGTGAACTGCTTGATCAGCTTGGCCATCATCACGCCGGTCTGCGCCTCGGCGTTGGTCAGGTCGAAGCGGACCAGTTCCTCGCCGGTGGCGGCGTCGATGAGACGGCAGTAGGCCTTGGCGACCTCGGTGAACTTCTGGCCGGAGAAGGAGTTCACCGTGAAGACCAGCCCGGTGACCTCCTGGGGCAGCCGTCCGAGGTCCACGACGATCACCTCGTCGTCGCCGCCGCCCTCGCCGGTGAGGTTGTCCCCGGAGTGCTTGATCGCGCCGCCCACGATGGACAGCTTGCCGAAGTAGCAGCTGTCGATGTGGTTGCGCTGGGGGCCGTAGGCGATGACCGAGGCGTCGAGGTCGATGTCCTTGCCGCGGTACGCCGGCTCCCAGCCGAGGCCCATCTTGACCTGGGAGAGCAGCGGGCGGCCGCCCTTGACCAGGGAGACGGTCTGGTTCTTCTGGAGGCTGACCCGGCCCTTGTCGAGGTTGATCTTCCCGGCTCCGGGGGCCGGGGCGGCCGGCGGTGCCGGGGGAGCGGCGGGGGCCGGGGGCGCGGCCAGGCGCGGGTCCACGGGCGGGGCGGGCGGCGCGGCCGGGGGCTGCATGGCGGGCGGCGACGGGGGCGGGGCGACCGGCTGGGCGACGGGCGCGGGGGCCGGGGCCGGTTCCTCCACCGTGACGCCGAAGTCGGTGGCGATGCCGGCCAGGCCGTTGGCGTAGCCCTGGCCGACCGCGCGGGCCTTCCAGGCGCCGTTGCGCAGGTAGACCTCGACGATCACCAGGGCCGTCTCGCTGCCGAGCTGCGGGGGTGTGAACGTGGCCAGGACGCTGTTGTCGTCCGCGTTGCGGATCGTGGCCGTGGGTTCGACGCCCTGGAAGGTCTGGCCCGCGGCGTCCGGGCTGGCGGTGACGACGATCTTCTCGATACCCGGGGGTACGGCGGCCGTGTCGACGGTGATCGCGTCGGGGGCCGTGCCGCCGCCCGAGCGGTAGGTCACGCCGGGGCCGGTGGGTTGGTTGTAGAAGATGAAGTCGTCGTCGGAGCGCACCTTGCCGTCGGCGGTGAGCAGCAGGCCCGATACGTCGAGCCGCACGGGCGCGGCGACGTCCACCGTCACGCGGGCGGCGGAGAGGGGGATGTTCGAGCCGGGGGTCATAGCTGTCATGCCCGGTGAACGAGCGGGGGCGCTTTACCGTTCCCTTACCCGGGACCATTCGGTGGGCGCATGGGTTTCGCCCCCGCCGCCCCTACCCGTCCCATCCTTGAAAGGGCGCTGCCCCTTCGACCCCGCCAGGGGGCTCTGCCCCCTGGACCCCCGCTCCTCAAACGCCGGAGGGGCTGATTTTCAGGAACCCCTACGGCACCACCACGATCTTCCGCCCCACCCCTGCCGCGAACTGCTCCAGAGCCTCCGGGTACCGGTCCAGCGGGATCCGGTCGCTGATGAAGACGTCCGGGTCGAGGACGCCGTTCGCGAAGAGTTCCGCCGCCCGCTCGAAGCTGTGGAGGACGGCCATGGAGCCGGTGATGGTGATTTCCTGGTTGTAGATGCGGTACGGGTCGATCGTCACGCGGGTCGCGTAGTCGGCGACGCCGAACTGGAGGAACGTGCCCGCCTTGGCCACGCGCTCCAGGCCGTCCTGGATGGCCGCCGCGTTGCCCGTCGCGTCGATGACGAGGTCCCAGCCCTGGGGACGGTCCAGTTCGTCGGGGTTCGCGGCGGATGCCGAGACACCGAGGGTGCGGGCCGTTTCCAGGCGGGCGGGGTTGACGTCCACCATGTCCACGCTCGCCGCGCCGGTCCGCTTGGCCAGCTCCAGCATCATCAGGCCCATCGTGCCCGAGCCGTAGATCAGGACGTGGGCGCCCAGGCGGGACTGGAGGACGTCGTAGCCCCGGACCGCGCAGGACAGGGGTTCCACGAGGGCCGCGTCCTGGGTGCGGACGTGCTCGGGGAGGCGTACGCAGTTCGCGACCGGGGCCACCGCGTACTGGGCCGCGCCGCCCGCGGTCGTCACCCCGATCGCGGCCCAGCGTTCACAGAGGTTGTTGTGGCCCGTACGGCAGTACCGGCACTCGTAGCAGTACAGGGACGGGTCCACCGCCACCCGGTCGCCGACCGAGACCTCCGTGACCTGGGTGCCGACGCCGACCACCTCGCCCGCGAACTCGTGGCCCGGCACGATCGGCAGCTTGGGCGCGAACTCGCCCTGGAGGATGTGCAGATCGGTGCCGCACAGACCGCACGCGGCGACCTCGACGACGACCTCGCGCGGACCCGGCGTCGGGTCCGGGACCTCGGCGACGACGGCACGGCCCACGGACTCGATGACGGCGGCCTTCATTTCACGGCTCCCAGTGACAGGCCCTGGACCAGTTTGTCCTGGGCGGCGAACCCCGCGGCGAGCACCGGCAGGGAGATGACGAGCGACGCGGCGCACACCTTCGCCAGGAACAGGCCCTGGCTGGTGATGAAGCCGGTCAGGAAGACGGGGGCGGTCTCGGCGACCACGCCCGTCAGGACACGGGCGAACAGCAGCTCGTTCCAGCTGAAGATGAAGCAGATCAGGGCGGTCGCGGCGATGCCGGGGAGCGCGATGGGGGCCACCACGCGCGCCAGGATCGTCGGCAGCCGCGCGCCGTCCACCCGGGCCGCCTCGATGACCGCGACCGGGACCTCGGCGAGGAAGGACTGCATCATCCACACCGCGATCGGCAGGTTCATGGAGGTGTAGAGGATGACCAGCAGCCAGATGTTGTCGAGCATCCCGGCGTTCTTGGCGAACAGGTAGATCGGCAGCAGGCCCGCCACCACCGGCAGCATCTTCGTGGACAGGAAGAAGAACAGGACGTCCGTCCACTTCTTCACCGGCCGGATCGAGAGCGCGTACGCGGCCGGCAGGGCCAGCAGCAGGACGAACAGGGTCGACACCACCGACGCCACGGTCGAGTTGATCAGGGCCGGCCAGGGGCTCGCGCCGCCCCCGGTGCCGAAGAACTCGCGGTAGCCGTCCAGGGTGAGGGCGGCCCCGAAGGAGGGCGGGTTGGTGGCCGCGTCCGCCTCCGAGTGGAAGGACGTCAGGGCCATCCACGCGATGGGCAGGAAGAAGACGATCCCCAGCAGCCAGGCCACCAGCCCGAGGCCGGCGCCCTTCCCACGGCCGCTGCGACGTCGTACGGCGATACTGCTCATGCCCGGCCCACCTCCTCGCGGAACAGGGACGACACCACGCGCAGGGCGAAGGTCGCGATGATGATCGAGCCGATGACCACCAGGACGCCCGCGGCCGAGGCGAGGCCGTTCTCGTGGGCCTGGTAGAAGCTCTGGTAGACGGTGTAGGGGAGATTGGCGGTGCCCAGGCCCCCGGACGTGATCGTGAAGACCGCGTCGAAGTTCTGGACGATGTAGATCGAGCCCAGCAGGGCGCCCAGCTCCAGGTAGCGGCGCAGGTGCGGGAGGGTCAGATAGCGGAAGATCTGCCAGTCGCTCGCGCCGTCCACCCGGGCGGCCTCCATCTGCTGCTGGTCGCGGCTCTGGAGGCCGGCCAGCAGGATCAGCATCATGAACGGCGTCCACTGCCAGACCAGGGAGGCCTCGACCGCGAGCAGCGGGGTGTTGGAGATCCAGTCCGGCTGAGGACCGCCCACATAGTGCAACAACCCATTGAGCAGGCCGTATTCGGGGTTGTAGAGCACATGTTTCCAGAGCAGCGCGGCCGCCACCGGTACCACCAGGAACGGGGCGATCAGCAGCGTGCGGACCACGCCCCGGCCCTTGAACCTCCGGTCCAGCAGCAGCGCGAGGACCAGTCCCAGGACGAGGCTGACCACGACCACCGCGACGGTCAGCAGGATCGTCGTCCAGACCGACCGGCGCAGGTCGGCGTCGGTCAGCACCTGCTGGTAGTTGTCGATGCCGGTGAAGCTGCGGGCGTCGGGATAGAGGGAGTTCCAGTCGAAGAAGGAGATCACCAGCGTGGCCACGAACGGGAGCTGGGTGACCACGATCATGAAGATCAGGGCGGGGAGCAGGGGGGCGCGGGTGGCCCAGGCGCGCAGGCGGGCGGAGGGCTGCCGCGTGCGCTGTACGGGTGCGGTGGCCACCGGGGCCGTTGTCGTCGCGGTCATCGTCCCTCGTACTCCTCGGAGATCCGCTCGGCGAGCTGTTGCGACTTCTTCAGGGCCGCGTCGACGGACTGGCGTCCGGCGATGGCCGCGCTGATCTCCTGGGAGACCTTGGTGCCGAGATCGGTGAACTCGGGGATGCCGACGAACTGGATGCCGGGCGCGGGGCGCGGCTGCACGCCGGGGTCGTTCGGCCGGGCGCCCTCGATGGCCTCCTTGGTCATCTCCTGGAAGGCGGCGGCCTCCTTGCGGTACGCCGGGTTCGTGTACGTCGACGCGCGCTTGCCGGCGGGCACGTTGGACCAGCCGATCTCGTCGCCCACCAACTGCTCGTACCGCTTGCCGGAGGCCCAGGAGACGAACTTCCAGGCCTTGTCGGGGTTGCGGGAGGCGTCCTGGATGCCCCAGGCCCAGGTGTAGAGCCAGCCGGAGGACTTCGTCTCCTCGACGGGGGCGGGGGCGTAGCCCAGCTTGCCCTTGACGGGGGAGTTGGCCGCCTCCAGGGAACCGGCGGCGCTGGTGGCGTCGTACCACATGGCGACCTTGCCCTGGGTGAGGTTGTTCAGGCACTCGGCGAAGCCGGACTGGGCGGCGCCGGACTCGCCGTGCTCACGGACCAGGTCGACGTAGAACTTCGCGGCCTTCTCCCACTCGGGGGAGTCCAGGCGGGCCTTCCAGTCCTTGTCGAACCAGGTGCCGCCGAAGGTGTTCACGACGGTGGTCAGGGGAGCCATCACCTCGCCCCAGCCCGGCAGTCCGCGCAGACAGATGCCCTTCATGCCGGGCTCGGCCCCGTCCACCTTCGCCGCGAGGTCGGCCACCTGGGTCCAGGTGGGGTGGGCGGGCATGGTCAGGCCCTCCTTGGCGAACACGTCCTTGCGGTACATCAGGAAGGACGACTCGCCGTAGAAGGGCTGCCCGTAGAGCTTGCCGTCGTCGCCGGTGAGGGACTCGCGCATCGGCTTGAGCACGTCCTGCTCGTCGTAGGCCGGGTCCTTGGCCACGTAGGAGTCCATCTCGTGCAGCCAGCCGTTGCGGGCGTAGATCGGGATCTCGTAGTTGGACAGGGTGGCCACGTCGTACTGGCCGGCCTGGTTGGCGAAGTCCTGGCTGATCTTGTCGCGGACGTCGTTCTCGGGCAGGACGGTGAAGTTGACCTTGATGCCCGTTTCTTTCGTGAAGTGGGGGGCGAGCTTCTGGAGCTCCGTCATCTGGGGGTTGTTGACCATGAGGACGTTGATCGAGTTGCCGCCCGCTCCGGCCCCGCCCGCTCCGACCCAGCAGCCGGAGAGCAGCGGGGCGAGCAGCGTCCCTGCGGCGGCCATGGCGAGCGTGGCTCGCGGGGGCCGTCGTCGGCTCTGGGTTCGCATGGATCGCTCCTGGACGTATGGGGAGATAAGGGGCACGCCAAGGTGGGGCGCGGCCCTGTGGGTGGTGAGGAGTGGCCCTACAGGGGGTGAGGTGGATGGTCAGACGCGGATGACCTGCGGCCCGAGCAGGGAGTAGCGGTGGGCCTCGGCCGTGGGGAGCAGGGTGCTCGTCACGATCGCCTCCAGGGTGCCGATCTCGGCGAACCGGCAGAAGCTGACCGCTCCGAACTTGGTGTGCACACCCGCGAACACCGTGCGGCGCGCGGCCCGGATCGCCTGCGCCTTGACCTCGCTGACCGCCGGGTCGGGGGTGGTGAGGCCGTGTTCGCGGGAGATGCCGTTGGCGCCGATGTAGGCGAGGTCGACGACGAAGCCGGCCAGCATCTTCGTCGTCCAGTGGTCGACGGTGGCGAGGGTGCCGGGGCGGACCCGGCCGCCGAGGAGGAGAACGCTGGTGTTCTCGGACTCGGCGAGGGCGCCCGCGACCGGCAGGGACGCGGTGACCACGGTCAGCGGCCGGTCCCTGGGCAGTGCCTCGGCGATGAGCTGCGGGGTGAAGCCCTCGTCGACGAAGACCGTCTCGGCGTCCTGGAGGAGCTCGGCCGCGGCGGTCGCGATGCGGCGCTTCTCGGGGACGTGGCTGGTGGCGCGGAAGGCGAGCGTCGTCTCGAAGCCGGCGCTCTCCACGGGGTAGGCGCCGCCGTGGGTGCGGCGGATCAGGCCGTGGTCCTCCAGGGCGCGGAGGTCTCTTCGGACGGTTTCCTTGGCCACGCCGAGTTGGGCGGCGAGGGTGTTGACGTCGACGGCGCCGGTGGTGCGGGCGGCGCGCACGATTTCCCGCTGGCGTTCTTCCGCGGTACTGGTCATTCGGTCACCCGCCTTCCTGTCGTGCTGCCCGTTCGGGCCGTATGCAGGAAGTTGTACAGCGGGTGTGGGGTGGTGACCAGGTCTGTTCCGTGACCGATGTTGACCGCGTGTGCCCGTTCGGGCGGGGTGGGCCTACGCGCTCGGGGATTTCTGTTGTGCGGCGGCTGCGGGTTTGTCGTGGCTGGTCGCGCCCCGCGGCGGAGCCGCAAATGTCACGGCCCGCGCCCCTGGGTGTGGCGCTTGCGCGCCTGCACCCAGCATTGTTGTGCTGCCCGGATGTGCCCGCGGGCGGGCCCGTTCGGTGCCCGCCCGCTCTTGCGCGAGTGTCAGTACGGCCAGACCGGTGGGTCCGTCACGAACTGGCCGCCCAGGTAGGCGTGGGCCTCCACGCCGTCCTGGAGTTCGCCCTGCTCGGCGATCAGCTTCTCGGCGTAGGGCTCGGAGTCGTCCTGGGGGTCGTAGCCGAGGGCGCGGGCGGTGGTCAGGTCCCACCACAGGCGGGTGTTGGCGGAGGAGCCGTAGACGACGGTGTGGCCGACGTTCTCGGCGGTCAGGGAGGCGTGGAGGAGGCGGGCGCCGTCGGCCGGGCTCATCCAGAGGGAGAGCATGCGCACGCTGGTGGGTTCGGGGAAGCAGGAGCCGATGCGCACGGAGACCGTCTCCAGGCCGTGCTTGTCCCAGTAGAACTGCGCGAGGTCCTCGCCGAAGGACTTGGACAGGCCGTAGAAGGTGTCCGGGCGGCGCGGGGTGTCGATCGGGATGAGGGGGTCGGTGCCCCGGGGGCGGGGGGTGTAGCCGACCGCGTGGTTGGAGGAGGCGAAGACGATGCGGCCGACGCCCTCCTCGCGGGCGGCCTCGTAGAGGTGGTAGGTCCCCTCGATGTTCGCCTTGAGGATCTTCTCGAAGGGGGCTTCCAGGGAGATGCCCGCGAGGTGGATGATCGCGTCGACGCCCCGGACGGCCTCGCGCACGGCGTCCTTGTCGGCGAGGTCCGCGACGACGGCGTCCGGCTCGCCCTCGATCGGCCGCAGGTCGAGCAGCCGCAGCCGGTAGCCGTACGCGGGGAGCAGGTCCCGCATCAGGGTGCCGAGCCCGCCTGCGGCGCCGGTGAGCAGAACGGTGCGGGGCGCTGGCATCCTCGGTTCTCCTTGGGTCGATGGCCGCATGAATGCACAGTATTCACACTCGTGGACAAGCTAAGGATCATTTCCTTGGCTCGTCAAGGGTGGCGCTGCCCATGTTCATAACCATAAACTTCGATCAGAAGCCTGCACGTCCTGATGCTGCGCGTCCTGAACCGCACGTTCCGAAGCCTGCACGTACTCGTCCTCGTTCTAGGGAGAGCTTGTGACGCCTGCCGACCTCGCCACTCGACTCGGCATCCCCAGCGGGCCCCTGTTCTTCCCCGTCACCGCCTACGGCCCCGACGGCTCCGTCGACCTCGACGCCTACCGCACCCACGTGCGCCGGGGGGTGGAGGCCGGGGCGGCCGCCGTCTTCGCGTGCTGCGGCACCGGCGAGTTCCACGCACTGACGCCCGAGGAGTTCGAGGCGTGCGTGCGGGCGGCCGTGGAGGAGACGGCGGGCCGGGTGCCGGTCGTCGCGGGCGCCGGCTACGGCACCGCCCTCGCCGTGCGGTACGCGCGGCTCGCCGAGGCGGCCGGGGCCGACGGACTGCTCGCCATGCCGCCCTACCTCGTGGTCGCCGGGCAGGAGGGCCTGCTGCGGCACTACCGCGAGGTGGCCGCCGCGACCGCGCTGCCGGTGATCGTCTACCAGCGCGACAACGCCGTCTTCACCCCCGAGACGGTCGTGGAGCTGGCCCGCACCGACGGGATCATCGGCTTCAAGGACGGGCTCGGCGACCTCGACCTGCTCCAGCGGATCGTCAGCGCCGTCCGCACCGAGGTGCCCGGCGACTTCCTCTACTTCAACGGACTGCCGACCGCCGAGCAGACCCAGCTCGCCTACCGCGGTATCGGCGTCACCCTCTACTCCTCGGCCGTCTTCTGCTTCGCGCCCGAGATCGCCCTCGCCTTCCACACGGCCCACCACACCGGCGACGACACCACCGCCCACCGGCTGCTCGACGGCTTCTACCGGCCCTTCGTGGAACTGCGCGCCAAGGGCCGCGGCTACGCCGTCGCCCTGGTCAAGGCCGGCGTACGGATGCGGGGCCTCGACGTCGGGGAGGTCCGCCCGCCGCTGCACGAGCCGGCCGAGGATCATGTCAAGCAGCTCGCCCAGATCATCGAGCGCGGCTACGCGCTGCTGGACGAGGGCAAGTGAACGCACAGCACCAGCACTGAAGGCGGAGGACAAGTGAAGGCCTCGACGTTCGTCTACCCCTGGGACGTGAACGGCGACCCGGAGGCCGCCGGGCGGATCGCCGCGCTCGGCGTACGACAGGCGACGCTCGCCGCCGCCTACCACTCCACCCGCGCCCTGACCCCGCGCCACCCGCGCCACCGCATCGTCACCGCCGAGCACGCCGCCGTGCTCTACCCCATGGACGACCGGTGGAAGGGGCGCGAGCTGCGCCCCTACGCGGCCGGGGACTGGGCTCCCGGGGACGCCTTCGGCGAGGCCGCCGAGGCGCTCGCGCGGGCCGGTCTGGAGGTGCACACCTGGGTCGTGCTCGCGCACAACTCCCGCCTCGGCGCCGACCACCCGGACACCTCCGTCGTCAACGCCTACGGCGACCGCTACGCGTGGGCCCCGTGCATCGCGCGCCCCGCCGTCCGCGAGTACCTCGTCACGCTGGCCGCCGAGGCGGCGGTCCGGCCCGGGGCGCGCGGCACCGAGCTGGAGTCCCTCGGCTGGTACGGGCTCCAGCACCTGCACGCCCACGACAAGACCGGCGGGGTGCCGCTCGGCGACGCGGGCTTCTACCTGATGGCCCTCTGCTTCTGCGCGGTCTGCCGGGAGGGCTACGGCGCCCAGGGCGTCGATCCCGACGAGCTGGCCGCCGCCGTCCGGGCCGCGCTGGAACCGCTGTGGCGGGGCGCCCCTGACGAGGGCTGGGCCGGGGTCGAGAAGCTCCTCGGGGAGGCGAACGCGGCCGCCACGCGCGCGTGGCGCGACGAACGGGCCCGCACGCTCCAGGAGGAGGCGGTCGCCGCGGTCCGCGCGGCCGCGCCCGAGGACTTCCAGGTGCTGCTCCACGCCGACCCCGTCACCTACCACGTGGGCGCCAACCCGGGCGTCGACCCCGCGCACATCCTGTCCGTCGCCGACGGCGTGGTCGTCCCGTGCGCGGGCGGTCCCGCCCTGCTGACGCCCTTCGCCGAACAGCGGCGTGAGGGCGCCGTCGTCGCCGCCAACTTCGGGGTGGTCTCCGGCATGGGCGGCAGCCCCGGCACGCTCGCCGCGGACGCGGCCCGCGCCCAGGGCCTCGGAGCCACCGAACTGCGGTTGTATCACGCCGGGTTGGCGTCGGACGGCGACCTGGAGTCGGTGCGCGAGGCACTCGCCGGCCGCTGAAGCAGGGGGAGGGCGACGGTGAGCCAGACCCCGCCCAGCACCGCCAACAGGGGCCGCTGATCGACCAGTTCGACCAGGGCCGCGCCCGCCGCCAGTCCGAGGACGTTCGGCGTGAACACCAGGGTGTTGGCGGTCGCGGCCGTGCGCCCCAGCAGCGCGTCCGGCGTCTCGCGCTGCACGGCCGTCAGCGTGGCGATCAGGACGCAGGGCAGCCCCGCGCCGATCGCCGCACCGCACACCAGCGCCACCGCGTCGGACGGGACGGCACGCAGCCCGGTCGCCACGGCCGCCAGGGCGATGCCGTACGCGGCGAACCGGCGCTCGCCCAGGCGCCGCAGGGCGGCACCGGAGACCAGCCCGACGGCCACCGAGCCGGCGCCCTGGACGGCGTAGAGCACACCCGCGTAGGCGGGGGAGCGCCCGAGGTCGTCGACGACGGCGTAGGTCATGGCCCCGTTGAGGCCCGCGCAGAGCATGGTGGCGCCGCCGGCGAGGACGAGGGGGCGCAGCCGGGGGTGGTGCCGGAGGTGACGGGCGCCCTCGGCGGTGCGGGTCCGCCAGCCGGTGGTCGGCGGCTCGGGGCGGGGCTCGTGGACGCGGAGGCAGGCGTACAGGCCGGTGGCCGCCACGAAGGTGAGGGCGTCGAGAAGCGCGACGCCCGGGCCGCCGTACACCGTGTACAGGCCCGCGCCCGCCAGGGGGGCGAACAGTTTCATGCCCTCGGTGGCCGTCATGCGCAGGCCGTTGAAGTCGCCGAGCAGGGAGCGGTCGACGGCGCTCGCGATCAGGGCGGCCTCGGCCGCGTCATGGACGACGCCGGCCGCGCCGTACACGAACAGGACCGCGTACAGCAGCCAGAGCCGGTCGGGGGAGTCGACGGTGAGGAGGGCGAGCAGCAGCGCCGCCAGCAGCAGGTTCGTGCCGATCAGCAGCGGCCTGCGGCGGACGCGGTCCGCGAGGGTGCCGAGCAGGGGGCCGGCCAGGGTGGGCGCCCACATCGCGAGCAGGCAGAGCGCGGCCAGGCCGTCCGAACCGGTGAGGTCCTTCACCCAGACACCGGAGGCCAGCCACAGCGCGGACGTGCCGAAGCCGGAGACCACGACTCCGGCGAGGTAGAGACCGGCGTTGCGGTCGCGCAGGACCCGCACGAGCGTCCACGGGGTGCGTGGTGTGGTTGTCATGCCTGGTCATCGTGGGCCTAAGGCGGGGGCGCGGGGATCGGGCAGGTGCCTTAGAAGTCATGCGGGAGGGGCGGGTGCTCGGCGGAGGGGCTGAGGTGGCGGGCGTCGGGGCCGGGGTGGCGATGAGCGGTCGCCGGGGTGGCGATGAGTTTCGGTGCCGGGGGCGGTCTGCACCTCAGGAACCGACCTCTGAGGAGCCTTCGCATGACCGACACGATGCTCGACCTGGGACCGCAGACCCGGGTCATCGCCCACCTCGCGGCCGCGGTCACCGACGAGCAGTTGGCGGACCCGACCCCGTGCCCGGACCTCGCGGTGCGGAATCTGCTGGGCCACCTGCTCGGGCTCTCCGTCGCCTTCCGGGACGCCGGGCGCAAGGATCTCGGCGCCACGACCGACACCGACCCCGGTTCCTCCGTCCCCGACATCGGTCCCGGCTGGCGCGAGGAACTGCCCAAGGTCCTCGACGAACTCGCCGGCGCCTGGCGCGACCCGGCCGCCTGGACCGGCATGACCCGGGCCGGCGGTGTCGACCTGCCCGGCGAGGTCGCCGCCGCCGTCGCGGTCGACGAACTGGTCGTCCACGGCTGGGACCTGGCCCGCGCCACCGGCCAGGAGTACGAGCCGGACCCGGCCGCCCTGCGCGCGTCGTACGCCTTCCTCCAGGCCTGCGTCGGCGACCCGAGCCGGGACGAGATCTTCGGCCCGATCGTCCCCGTGCCGGACGACGCCCCGCTCCTCGACCGCGCGGCCGGCCTGAGCGGGCGCGACCCGGGGTGGCCCCGGACGTCGTAGCGAACGAATCCGGCGACGGAGAACCGGCGACGGAGAACCGGCGACGAAGAAGACGCGGAAAACGGGTGCGGGGAGGTGCGAACAGGCGCATACGCTCCCCGCATGTCGCTCACCCCTGCCCTCGCCGCCCCCTTCCCGCTCACCCTCACCGTCCTCGGTACCGCCTCCCCGCACCCCGGGCCGGACCGCCCCTGCTCCGGATATCTGCTGCGCGGCGGGGGCGCCGAGGTGTGGGTGGACGCCGGGCCCGGGACCTTCGCGGAGTTGCAGCGGCACAGTGATCCGGCGCGCCTCACGGCCGTATGGATCTCGCATCTGCACGCGGACCACAACGCCGACCTGCTGTCGGCCGTATACGCCCTCGCGTACGGCGGGCTCACTCCGGACGCGCCCATTCCGGTGTACGCCCCCGCCGGGTGCGCGGAGCGGCTCGCCGGGTTCTTCGGGCGGGCCGACACCGGGTTCCTGAAGGGTGTGCTGGACTTCCGGACCCTGCACGACGGCCACACCGTCCGGTACGGCGGCCTGACGCTCACCGCCCGCGCCGTCACGCACGACGTCGAGGCGTACGGGCTGCGCGCCGAGGCCGACGGGAGGGTCCTCGCGTACTCCGGGGACAGCGGGCCCTGTGCCGCGCTCACCGAACTCGCCGACGCCGCCGACCTGTTCCTCTGCGAGGCCGACATCGACGCGCATCGCGAAGGCGAACAGGTGCACCTGACGCCCGAGGACGCCGGACGCACGGCCCGCGCGGCGGACGCGCGGCGGCTGCTCGTCACCCATGTCGGGCCCACCCTCACTCCCGGGACGGCCACCGCGCGGGCCGCCGCCGTCTTCGGCGGACCGACCGCCACCGCCCGGGTGGGCGACACACACGCCGTGTGACGGCAATCTTCACTTCCTCTGTCAGAAGCATTGACGAAACACAGCGGCCCTCCTACCTTCAACGCGTCGTACTTCGTACGTCATATATGAGACGCGATACGCGAGATCAGATACGCAAGATCCGATACGCGAGATCCGAGAGGCGCGCATGACCTCTGTGCCCACGCCGATCCCCTCCCGCACGCAGTACGTGCTGGAGGAGATCAAACGCCGCATCCTCACCGGGCGGTTGACGCCGGGTCAGGCCCTGGTGGAGACCGAGCTCGCCGCACAGTTCGGGGTGTCCAAGACCCCCGTGCGGGAGGCGCTCAAGACCCTGGCCGGCACCGGTCTCGTCGTGATGAGCCAGTACAAGGGCGTCACGGTGCGCATGGTGGACGCGGACATGGCGCGCGAGGTCTACGACGTGCGGCTGCTGCTCGAACCGGAGGCGCTCAGGCGCGCGGTGCACAGGGGAGCCTCCCTGGCCGCCGCCCGCGACGCGCTGACCCGGGCCGACGCCGCCACCGACACCGCCGAACGCTCCCTCGCCAACCGCGAGTTCCACCGCGCCCTGTACCTGCCGTGCGGCAACCCGCTGCTCGGCCGGATGCTGGACGAGGTCCGCGACCAGGCCGCCCTCGTCTCCGCCGTCGCCTGGGCGGCCTCGCCCTCGTGGGAGCGGGAGGCCGGCGAGCACCGGGAGATCCTGCGGCTCGCCCTCGACGGTGACGCCGACGGCGCGGCCCGCGCGCTCCACGCCCACATCGGATCCTTCGTCGAACGGGCCTTCCCGCAAGCGGAGTCCGAGGCCCAGGGAGAGGACGGTCAGGCATGACTACGACGTTCGAGACCCAACGGGCGGCCCTGGCCGACGTGGTGGCGATCCCGGTGACCCCGTTCGCCGAGGACGGCACCGTCGACCAGGACGCCCACCGGGCCCTGCTGCGTCGTCTGCTCGACGGTGGCATCCGGACCCTGACGCCCAACGGCAACACCGGTGAGTTCTACGCCCTGACGCCCCAGGAACGGCAGTTGGTCACCGAGCTGACCATCGAGGAGGCGGGCGACAGGGCGGTGATCCTCGTCGGTGTCGGCCACGACGTGCCCACCGCGATCGCCTCCGCCCGCCACGCCCGCGAGCGGGGCGCCGCCATGGTGATGGTCCACCAGCCCGTCCACCCCTACGTCTCCCAGGCCGGCTGGGTCGACTACCACCGGGCCATCGCCGAGGCCGTGCCCGAGCTGGGCGTCGTCCCGTACGTCCGCAACGCGCAGCTGCTCGGCGCCCGTCTCGCCGAACTCGCCGACTCCTGCCCGAACGTCATCGGCGTGAAGTACGCCGTCCCGGACGCCGCCAAGTTCGCCGCCTTCGCGCGGGACGCCGGCCTCGACCGCTTCGTGTGGGTCGCCGGGCTCGCCGAGCCCTACGCCCCCTCGTACTTCTCCGCGGGCGCCACCGGCTTCACCTCGGGGCTGGTGAACGTCGCCCCGTCCGTCTCGCTGGACATGATCGAGGCGCTTCGGTCCGGCGACTACCCGGCCGCCATGAAGGTCTGGGAGCAGATCCGCCGCTTCGAGGAACTGCGCGCCGCCAACGGCTCCGCCGACAACGTCACGGTCGTCAAGGAGGCCCTCGCCTCCCTCGGCCTGTGCCGCCGCGATGTACGCCCGCCCAGCCGGGAGTTGCCCGAGACCGAACGCGCCGAGGTCGCCTCGATAGCCGCCGGGTGGTCGATATGACCGACAGAGAGCGCCTGAGCCCGGAGGAGCTGCGCAGTCACCAGTGGTACGGCGCCGAGGGCCAGTTGCGCACCTGGTCGCACAACGCCCGGATGCGCCAGCTGGGTTACGAGGCGGAGGAGTACCGGGGCCGCCCGGTGATCGCCGTCCTCAACACCTGGTCCGACATCAACCCCTGCCACGTCCATCTGCGCGAGCGCGCCGAGGCCGTCAAGCGCGGGGTGTGGCAGGCGGGCGGCTTCCCGCTGGAGTTCCCGGTCGCCACGCTGTCGGAGACCTACCAGAAGCCGACCCCGATGCTCTACCGCAACCTCCTCGCCATGGAGACGGAGGAGCTGCTGCGGTCGTATCCGATCGACGCGGCCGTGCTGCTCGGCGGCTGCGACAAGTCGACGCCCGCGCTGCTCATGGGCGCGGCCTCGGCCGACACACCGTCGCTCTTCGTGCCCGCGGGCCCGATGCTGCCGGGACACTGGCGCGGCGAGACCCTCGGCTCCGGCACCGACATGTGGAAGTACTGGGACGAGCACCGCGCCGGCAACCTCACGGACTGCGAACTGCGCGAACTCCAGGGCGGGTTGGCCCGCTCGCCCGGCCACTGCATGACCATGGGGACCGCGTCCACGATGACCGCGGCGGCGGAGACCCTCGGCATGACCCTGCCGGGCGCCTCCTCGATCCCGGCGGTCGACTCCGGGCACGAGCGGATGGCCGCCGCCTCCGGGCGCCGCGCCGTGGAACTCGCCTGGACCGGCCTCAAGCCGTCCGAGATCCTCACCCAGGAAGCCTTCGAGGACGCCGTCACCGCCATCCTCGGCCTCGGCGGCTCCACCAACGCCGTCATCCACCTGATCGCCATGGCGGGCCGCGCCGGCGTCAAGCTCACCCTGGACGACTTCGACCGCATCGCGCGTACCGTGCCGGTGCTGGCGAACGTCCGGCCCGGCGGACAGACGTACCTCATGGAGGACTTCTACTTCGCCGGCGGCCTGCCCGCCTTCCTCTCGCGGATCACCGACCTGCTCCACCTGGACCGGCCGACGGTCAACGGCACCCTCGGCCGGCAGATCGAGGGCGCCGAGGTCCACAACGACGAGGTCGTCCGGCCCCGCGACAACCCGGTCGCGAGCGAGGGCGGGGTCGCCGTGCTGCGCGGCAACCTCTGCCCCGACGGCGCGGTCATCAAGCACATCTCCGCCGAGCCGCACCTGCTCAAGCACACCGGACGCGCGGTCGTCTTCGACGACTACAAGACCATGCAGCGGACCATCAACGACCCTTCCCTGGACATCACCGCCGACAGCGTGCTGGTGCTGCGCAACTCCGGACCCAAGGGCGGACCCGGCATGCCCGAGTACGGCATGCTGCCGATCCCCGACCACCTGCTCAAGCAGGGCGTGCGGGACATGGTCCGCATCTCCGACGCCCGTATGAGCGGCACCAGTTACGGCACCTGCGTCCTGCACGTGGCCCCCGAGTCCTACGCCGGCGGCCCCCTCGCCCTGGTCCGCACCGGCGACACCATCACCCTCGACGTCGAGGCCCGCTCCCTCCAACTCAACGTGGACGACGATGAGTTGGAACGCCGCCGAACCGAATGGACCCCACCCCCGCTCCGCTACGAGCGCGGCTACGGCGCCCTCTACAACGACCACATCACCCAGGCCGACACAGGCTGCGACTTCGATTTCCTGGCAAGGCAGGGCAAGACCGCAGATCCTCACGCCGGTTGACCATCCCCACCTAAGGGGCGCGGGGAACTGCGCGACCAGCCACAAAGAACCCGCAGCCGCCGCACAACAGCAAGAGGCACCCCGTACCGCGAAACCGCAACCGGGGCCGACCCACGCAACCAGAGAAAGCGCTTCCTGCACCACGAGAGCAAGCCGAAGGCACCCGCACCGAGATCGGAGACCCTGTCATGGCCCAAGCCGCAGCCGTGGCGAAACCGCCCGCGCCACCCCGGCGGCGCCGTACCTCCGCCACGCCACGCAGGCTCCCGTACCTGCTGATCGCGCCGGCCGCCCTGCTCATGCTGGGCTTCATCGCCTACCCGGTGCTCAGCGTCTTCTACTACAGCCTGCAGAACTACAACCCCACCAAGCCGTGGCGCAACGGATACGCGGGTTTCGACAACTTCGTCCACGCCTTCACCAAGGACCCCATCTTCTGGGACACGCTGGTCTTCAGCGCCAAGTGGGTCTTCGTCGAGGTCGGCCTCCAGCTGCTGTTCGGTCTGGCGCTGGCGCTCATCGTCAACCAGACCTTCGCGGGCCGGGCGCTGGGACGGGCCATGGTCTTCTCCCCGTGGGCCGTCTCGGGCGTGCTGACCTCCGCGATCTGGGTGCTGCTCTACAACTCCCAGACCGGCATCACCCGTTACCTCGCGGACATGGGGATCGGCAGCTACGGCACCAGCTGGCTGTCGGACACCTCGACCGTCTTCCCGGCTGCGATCGTCGCCGACCTGTGGCGCGGTGTCCCCTTCTTCGCGATCCTCATCCTCGCCGACCTCCAGTCCGTCTCGAAGGACCTCTACGAGGCCGCCGAGGTCGACGGGGCCAGCCGGATCAAGCAGTTCTGGCACATCACGCTGCCGCACCTGAAGGACGCCATCGTCCTGTCCACGCTGCTGCGCGCGGTGTGGGAGTTCAACAACGTCGACCTGCTCTACACGCTCACCGGCGGCGGTCCGGCGGGGGAGACGACCACGCTCCCGCTCTACATCGCCAACACATCGGTCGACGCCCACAACTTCGGTTACGCGTCCGCCCTGACCACGGTGGCGTTCGTCATCCTGCTCTTCTGCTCGATGGTCTATCTGCGGCTGAGCAAGTTCGGAGGTGAGGACAAGTGATCACCAAGGAGGCCACCAAGGTGGCGCCCGCTCCCGCGCGCAGGAGGACCACCGAGCCCCCGCGTCCGCTGAAGGCGGGGCGCAACTGGGACGAGGTCCCGCGCTGGCAGATCTATCTGCCGCTGTCGATCTATCTCGTCTTCACCCTGATCCCGTTCTACTGGATCCTGCTCTTCGCGGTCCGCCCGCCCGGCTCGACCTCGCTGCTGCCCTGGCCGATGACCTTCCAGCACTTCGAGAAGGTCTGGACGGAACGGTCCTTCGGCACCTACTTCGAGAACAGCGTGCTCGTCGGCGTCGCCACCCTGCTGATGACGACCCTGGTCGCCCTGGCCGGCGGCTACGCCCTGGCCCGGTTCAACTTCAAGGTCAAGCGGGCCTTCATGCTCGGCCTGCTGTGTTCTCAGTTCGTGCCGGGCGCGCTGCTGCTGGTGCCGCTGTTCGAGATCTTCGCCGAGCTCCAGATGATCAACTCGCTGGGCAGTGTCATCCTCGCGGAGACCGTCTTCCAGCTCCCCCTGTCGATCATCCTGATCAGCAACTTCATCAAGAACGTGCCGTACTCCCTGGAGGAGGCGGCCTGGGTCGACGGCTGCAACAGGTTCACGGCCTTCCGGATCGTGGTGCTGCCGCTGCTGCGGCCCGGCCTGATCGCCGTCGGCTCCTTCGCCTTCGTGCACTCCTGGAACCACTTCCTGTTCGCCCTGATGTTCCTCAACAACCAGGAGAAGCAGACCATCCCGGTCGGCCTCAACACCCTGATGAGCGCGGACAGCGTCGACCTCGGCGCGCTCGCCGCGGGCGGCATCATCGCCGCCGTACCCGTGGTGATCGTGTTCGCCTTCATCCAGAAGTGGCTGATCACCGGGTTCAGCGCGGGGGCGGTGAAGGGATGAGACTCCGTCGGACGAGCGCGGGGACGGGGGCGGCCGGGTCCGAGGGTCTGGATCGCCTGGCCCACGCCGGTGCCCGGGGCGGCTCCCGTGACACCTCGGCCGCGCCGCACGGCCGGATGTTCAAGGGTGCGAGCGCGGGCGTCGGTGCCGGCACCCGCGTGGCGGGTGGCCGTCGGCCCGGCAGGCCCGTCCGTCGGGCGGCGGGCCGTCGCGAGCGGTCGGTCCTGCGCCGCGACGCCGAGGCGGTGAGGATATGAGGCTCCGTCACATCGGCGCTGTGGGAGCTCTGTTGGGGATCCTGAGCGTCCCCGCCCACGCCGAGGCCCGTGACATCGGCCGCGACACCCTGCCCGCGAACGACGGGTGGGCCGCCGCGGGCGGGGGCACCACCGGAGGCGCGGCCGCCGACGCGGACCACGTCTTCACCGTGAGCGACCGCGCCGGGCTGGTCCGCGCCCTCGACGGCGGCAGCGACACCCCGAAGATCATCAGGATCGCCGGGACCATCGACGCCAACACCGACGACGACGGCGACCACTTGGACTGCGCCGACTACACCACCGGCGGCTACGGCCTCAAGAAGTACCTGGCCGCCTACGACCCCCGCACCTGGGGGTCCGCCAAGCCGAGCGGCGAGCAGGAGGTGGCCCGCCAGGCTTCCGCGAAGAAGCAGGCCGAGCGGGTCGAACTGCTCGTCGGCTCGAACACCACCCTCGTCGGACTCAAGGGTGCCGTCCTCAAGGGCGCCGCCCTCCAGGTCAAGAACGCGGACAACGTCATCGTCCGCAACCTCGACCTGCGCGACGCCTACGACTGCTTCCCCGTCTGGCAGCCCAACACCGGCGGCCTCGGCGACTGGAAGACGGCCTACGACACCCTGTGGCTGGCCGGGGCGACGCACGTGTGGATCGACCACGTGACCTTCAGCGACAAGGGCCACCCCGACGCCGCCGAGCCCACCCACCTCGGCCGCAACTACCTGCGCCACGACGGCCTGCTGGACATCACCAACGGGTCCGACCTGGTCACCGTCTCCTGGAGCCGGTTCACCGGCCACGACAAGGCGATGCTCATCGGCAACGGCGACACCGCCACCGGAGACCGGGGCAGGCTCCGGGTGACCCTGCACCACAACGAGTTCGAGTCCGTCGTCCAGCGCGCGCCCCGCGTCCGCTTCGGGCAGGTCCACCTCTACAACAACCGGTACGTCGTCCCCGAGGACGCCCACGACTACCGTTACTCGATCGGCGTCTCCACCGAGTCCGCGATCCACGCCGAGAACAACGCCTTCCACACCCCCGGCCATGTCGAGGCCGCCGACCTGGTCAAGAGCTGGAACGGCACCGCCCTGCACCAGAGCGGCACCCTCTTCAACGGCTATCCGGTGGACCTGCTCGCCATCCACAACGCCTACAACTCGGGCAGCGAGCGCGATCTCACGGCGGACGTCGGCTGGACGCCTACCCTGCACACAAAGATCGACAGCGCCGCCACGGCCGACCGAGAGGTGGCACGCGGCGCGGGCGCAGGGAGGTTGCTGTGAGCTCTACGACCATCGACATCGTCCTGGCGGGCGCGCGCGGACACGGCCGCTGGCACCTGGACAACATCCGCAGGCTCCAGGACAAGGGCATCGTCCGCCTCGCCGGCATCTGCGAGCTGACCCCGCTGACCGGGGACGAACTCCCCGAGGGTCTCGGCACGCCCGAGCAGTCCGCCGACTTCGGCGCGCTGCTCGACTCCACCGGCGCCCGGATCGCGGTGATCTGCACCCCGATCCCCACCCACACCGACCTCGCGCTCACGGCCGCCGCCAAGGGCGTCCACGTCCTGCTGGAGAAGCCGCCGGCGCCCTCGTACGCCGAGTACCGGCGGATGGCCGACGGGGTCGCCGCGGCCGGCGTCGCCTGCCAGATCGGCTTCCAGTCGCTGGGCTCGCACGCCGTGCCCGCGATCCGCGAGATGATCGCCGAGGGCGCGATCGGCGAGATCGCCGGCGTCGGCGGGGCCGGTGCCTGGGCGCGCGCCGAGGACTACTACCGCCGGGCCCCCTGGGCGGGCCGGCGCCGGATGAACGGCGTCGACGTGATCGACGGAGCGCTGACCAACCCGCTCGCGCACGCCGTCGCCACCGGCCTCGCCCTGGCCGGCGCCGCCCGCGCCGAGGACGTCACCGGCATCGAGACCGAGCTGCTGCGCGCCAACGACATCGAGTCCGACGACACCTCCTGCGTCCGCGTCACCACCGCGGGCGGCCTGCCGGTGACCGTCGCCGCGACCCTGTGCGCCGAGCACCCCGACGACCCGTACGTCCTCGTGCACGGCAGCCGCGGCCGGATCACCTTCTGGTACAAGCAGGACCGCGTTCTGCTCCAGCGCGCCGACCACGGCCCCGAGGAGTACGAGTTCGGCCGCACCGACCTGCTGGAGAACCTGGTCGACCACCTCACCGACGGCGCCGACCTGCTGGTCACCCCGGACGGGACCGGCGCCTTCATGAAGGTCGTCGAGGCGATCCGGCTGGCCCCCGACCCGGCCGCGCTGCCGGAGCAGGCCTGGCATCTGCTCCCCGAGGAGAACCGCCGGGTCGTGCCCGGCATCGACGGCCTCGTCGCGGCCGCCGCCGACACCCTCTCGCTCTACTCCGAGCTGGGCGCCCCCTGGGCGCTCGCTGCCGCGCCACCGAAAGAGGTGAGCACCTGATGACGACCAACGACTCACCGGTCCTGCGGATCGCGGGCCGCCCGGTCGGCCGCTACATCACCCGGCCCGAGCTGCCCGCCCGGCTCAGCCCTCGCCCCTACCTGCACCCCGTCACCACCCTGGCCGGCACGGCGGTCACCGAACTGAGCCCCGCCGACCACCTCCACCACCTCGGCGTCGGTGTCGCCGTTCCCGATGTCGAGGGGTTCAACTTCTGGGGCGGACGCACCTACGTCCGCGACCAGGGCCCGACCGAGCTGGACAACCACGGCGCCCAGCGCCACACCACGTTCCAGCTGCGCGACCCGGACGGCTTCGTGGAGGAGCTGCGCTGGGTCGCCGCCGCGGCCGAGCTGCTGCGCGAGCGCCGCACGGTCGCGGCCACCGAACTCACCGACACCGCCTGGGCGTTGGACTTCACCTTCTCCCTCACCAACGTCACCCCGGACCCGCTGTCGATCGGCAGCCCGGCCACCAACGGCCGCCCCGGCGCGGCCTACGGCGGCTTCTTCTGGCGGGCCCGCAAGGAGCGGGACGCGCCGGAGGTGTTCAGCGCGGACACCGAGGGCGAGACGGCCCTGCACGGCACCCGCGCCGACTGGCTGGCCCTGACCGGCTCCGCCTGGACGCTGGTCTTCGCCGGCGCCACCGAGCAGACCCGCCGGGACCCCTGGTTCGTGCGCACCGCCGAATACCCGGGCGTGGGCTCGTCGTTGGCGTTCGACACGCGGCTGCCGATCCCGCCCGGCGAGACCGTCGTACGGCGGATCGTCACCGTGGTCGCCGACGGCCGCCTGGGCCGGCACGAGGCGGCGGCCCTGGTGCGGAAGGCGGTCGGCCAGTGACGTACCCGGACCCCATGACGTATACGAACCCGGTCCTGAACGCCGACTGGTCCGACCCGGACGTGATCCGTGTCGGCGACGACTTCTACCTCACCGCCTCCAGCTTCAGCCGCGTGCCCGGGCTGCCGCTGCTGCACTCGCGCGACCTGGTCAACTGGACCCTGGTCGGCCACGCCCTCGAACGGCTGGAACCGGCCGCGGAGTTCGCCGGTCCGCGCCACGACTGCGGTGTCTGGGCACCCTCCCTGCGCCACCACGACGAGCGCTTCTGGATCTTCTGGGGCGACCCCGACCAAGGCATCTTCCAGATCAACGCCCCCGGGATCAGGGGACCTTGGACCCGCCCGCACCTCGTCAAGGCGGGCAAGGGGCTCATCGACCCCTGCCCCCTGTGGGACGACGAGACCGGCGAGGCGTACCTGGTGCACGCCTGGGCGAAGTCCCGCTCGGGCGTCAAGAACCGTCTCACCGGGCACCGGATGCACCCTGACGGGACGTCACTTCTCGACGAGGGCAAGGTGATCGTCGACGGGGACCGCATACCCGGCTGGTTCACCCTCGAAGGCCCCAAGCTCTACCGGCACGACGGCTGGTTCTGGATCCTGGCGCCCGCCGGGGGAGTGGAGACCGGCTGGCAGGGCGCCTTCCGCTCGCGCGGCTTCTTCGGGCCGTACGAGGAGCAGATCGTCCTGGAGCAGAAGGACACCGACGTCAACGGCCCCCACCAGGGCGGCTGGGTGCGCACCCCGTCCGGCGAGGACTGGTTCCTGCACTTCCAGCAGAAGGGCGCCTACGGCAGGGTCGTCCACCTCCAGCCGATGCGCTGGGGCACGGACGGCTGGCCGGTGCTCGGAGCCGACGGCGCCCCCGTCGCCGTACACCGGAAGCCGGACCTGCCGGAGCAGACGGCCGCCGCCCCGGCCACCGACGACGACTTCCCCGGCGGACGCTTCGGACGGCAGTGGCAGTGGACGGCCAACCCCCGGGACGGCTGGGCCACCCAGCACTCCGGGGACGGCCTGCGCCTCGCCTGCGTCCGCTCGGCCGACGCGCACGACCTGCGCAAACTGCCCCACGTCCTCACCCAGCGGCTGCCGGGCACCCCGTCCGCCGTCGAGGTCGACCTGACCCTGCACGGCGAGGAACCGGGCGCCCGCGCGGGCCTCGTGGTCCTCGGTGACGCCTTCGGCTGGATCGGGCTCCAGCGGGGCGCCGACGGCGCGGTCCATCTCGTGCACCGCTTCGCCGAGGGGGTCGCCGAGCGGGAACGGGACGCCGATCATCCGCGGCTCGCCCCCGAAGGACGGGCCCGGCTGCGGATCGAGATCGGCGCCGGGGCACGCTGCCGGTTCTTCTACGACATCGGCGAGGGCCCGGTCCCGTCCGGTCCCGTCTTCGCCGCGACCCCCTGGCGCTGGGTAGGCGCCCTGCTCGGACTGTTCGCCCTCGCACCCGCCGGACCGGGACACGCCGGCGCGGCGAGCTTCACGCAGTTCCGGATCACCCCGCTGTAACCCACCCCGTCCGCCTGTTGGGAGCCGCAATGACGCACTTCCGTAGCAAGCGCTTGCCGAGACCGGGCCACGGCAGAGTCGTGGCCGCTGTGTTCGCCCTGGTGGGTGCCCTGTGCCTCGGGTCGCTCGGGGAGGCCGGTGCCGCGACCCCCGCGCCGGCCACCTCCGGTTCGGCCGACCGCTGGAGCGACCGGCCGCACGGTTTCGCCTCCCTGGCCGGCGGTACCACCGGCGGGGCGGGCGGCAAGGTCGTGACCGTCACCGACCAGGCCTCGCTGGCCGCGTACGCGGCGGCGCCCGAGCCGTACGTCATCCGCGTCCAGGGCACGATCACCGCCCAGCCCTTCGGCGCGAGCATCACCGTCGCCTCGGACAAGACGATCGTCGGTGTCGGCACGAGCGGTGAACTGGTGCAGGGCGAGTTCCACCTCGCACCCGGCACCCACAACGTGATCATCCGCAACCTGACGATCCGCGACTCGGCGGTCGAGGGCAACTGGGACTGCAAGGACACCGACTTCGACGGCATCCAGATGGACACCGTCCACCACGTCTGGGTCGACCACAACCGCTTCTCGAACATCTGCGACGGGCAGCTCGACGTCCGCAAGGACAGCGAGTACGTCACCGTCTCCTACAACCGCTTCGAGAACAACAACAAGACGTTCGGGCTGGGTTGGACCACCAACGTCAGGACGCAGATCACGATCGACCACAACTGGTTCGCCAACACCAAGCAGCGCAACCCGTCCGTGGACAACGCGGCCTACGCCCACCTCTACAACAACTACCTGACCGCACAGGCCGATCCCGGCGACCCCGTCTGGACGTACGGCAACTGGTCGCGCGGCAGGACGAAGATGGTCATCGAGAACAGCTACTACCAGGACGTCCAGCACCCCTACCAGGCAGACACCACCGCCGAGTTGGTGCAGCGCGGGTCGATCCTGAAGCGCACGACCGGACGGCACGACACGTGGGGTTCCGCCTTCGACCCCCGGGAGTTCTACGCCTACCGGCTGGACCCGGCGGCCGCCGTCCCGGCGCTGGTGAAGAAGTTCTCCGGGCCGCAGCAGAGGATCGGGACCACGCTGCGGGTACCCGGTGACCTTCCGACCGTGCAGGCCGCCGTGGACGCCGTGCCCGCTGGGAACACCGTGCCGGTGACGATCGCGGTGGCTCCGGGGACGTACCGGGAGAAGGTGTTCATCCCCGCGAGCAAGCCGAACATCGTGCTCCAGGGGACTGGACAGGACCGGTCCGACACCGTCATCGTCTTCGACACGCCCGCCGCGTACGGGGGTTCGACCGGCAGCGCGACGGTTCGGATCGCCGCGAACGACGTCACCGCCCGCAACCTCACCTTCAGCAACGACTTCGACGAGGCCGCGGTCGAGCTCAGCGGCGAGCAGGCCCTCGCCATGAAGACGACCGGCGACCGGATCGTCTTCGAGGACACGGCGTTCCTGGGCAACCAGGACACCCTGATGACCGACAGCCCCAAGCTGGACGTGATCAGCCGGGTCTACGTCCGCGACTCCTACATCGAGGGCGACGTCGACTTCGTCTACGGACGGGCCACCACCGTGGTGGAGCGCTCCGTGATCCGGGCGCTGAGCCGGGGCTCGGACAGCAACAACGGCTACATCACGGCCGCTTCGACCTGGACCGGCAACCCGTACGGCTTCCTGATCACCGACTCCAGGATCGTGAGCGACGCGCCGGCCGGCACCTTCCACCTGGGGCGGCCGTGGCACCCGGGCGGGGAGCCGAACGCCGTCGCCCAGGTGCTGATCCGCGACACCTGGCTGCCCGCCGCGATCAAGTCCTCGCCGTGGACCGACATGAGCGGCTTCTCGTGGAAGGACGCGCGGTTCAGCGAGTACGGCAACCGCGGACCGGGGGCGGCCGTGACCGCGGACCGGCCGCAGATGAGCGAGGCCGAGGCCCGGGACCACACCGTCGCCGACTACCTCGCGGGCACGGACGGCTGGGCGCCGTACGCCGCCCGCCACTGACCCCCACAACTCCATAGCCCCACAGCTCCATGGCCCCACTGCTCCATAGCTCCACAGCTCCCTCGCGGGCTGCGCTCGACCAAGAAGTGTTTGGACCAGAAGAAGAGAGCCGACCAATGAAGATCAGCATCCGCAGAAGCAGGCGCGCCGCCGTGGCCGTCGCTCTGGGCTCCGTCCTCGCCCTGACCGCCACCGCCTGCGGTGACGACGGCAGCGGCACCGGCGGTGACAAGGGCGAAGAGGGCAGCGGCAAGGGCGAGATCGTCTTCTGGGACAACAACGGCGGTGTGCGCACCGACATCTGGAAGGAGATCATCGCCGACTTCGAGAAGGCGAACCCGGACATCAAGGTCGAGTACGTCGGCATCCCCTCCACCGACTACCAGTCCAAGGTCGACACCGCCCTCCAGGGCGGCGGTCTGCCGGACGTCGGTGGCGTCGGCGCCGCGATGCTCGCCGGTTTCGCCGCCCAGAACGCGCTGGAGCCGCTGGACGACCGGCTCACCAAGTCCTCGCTGAACGGCAAGCTCAACGAGGACATGGTCAAGTCGCTGAAGGCCGCCGGCGGCGGTGACGGCACGCTCTACTCCGTCCCGACCTCCGCCAACAACGGTGTTCTCTACTACCGCACCGACCTGTTCCAGAAGGCGGGCCTGGACGCGCCCACCACCTGGGACAAGTTCTACGAGGCCGCGGACAAGCTCACCAACGCCAAGAACAACGAGTTCGGCTACACCATCCGCGGTGGCGCCGGTTCCATCGCCCAGGCGCTGGACGCGATGTACGGGCAGAGCGGGATCACCTCGTTCTGGAACGGCGACAAGACGACGGTCAACGACCCCAAGAACGTCGCGGCGCTGGAGAAGTACGCGGCCCTCTACAAGAAGGCCACCCCGGCGGCCGACCTGAACAACGACTTCACCAAGATGGTCGCCCAGTGGGATTCCGGCACGATCGGCATGCTGAACCACAACCTGGGTTCCTACCAGGACCATGTGAAGGCGCTCGGGGTCGACAAGTTCCGGGGCATTCCGCAGCCGATCGGCTCCGCCGGTAAGCGGGTGCAGGTGTCCAACCCCGTGGACGGGCTCGGGCTGTTCAAGAGCTCCAAGAACAAGGAAGCGGCCTGGAAGTTCATCGAGTTCGCCACGACCGCCGCGGAGAACTCCAAGTTCAACAAGTCGGCCGGGCAGGTGCCGTCCAACAACGACGCGGCGAAGGACGCGTGGGTGTCGGAGGCGGAGCCGACGAAGCTGGCTGCTGCCGCGCTCAGTGACGGGTCCACGACGATCGTTCAGTTGCCGTACTACCTGCCGGACTGGAACACGATCTCCAAGGCCGACAACGAGCCGAACTTCCAGAAGGTGTTGCTCGGGGACATGAAGGCGAAGGAGTTCCTGGACACGCTGGCCGATCAGTTGAACACGGCTCAGGCGGAGTGGAACGAGCGGAACGGCTAAGAGCTCGGTCGTGAATGTCTGAGGCCGGCTGCGGGTTAATCGTGGCTGGTCGCGCCCACGCGGCGGTAGCCGCACATTGAGCACGGCCCCGCGCCCCTTTGGGGGCGCGGGGGTTACCCCCCACTTGAAAGGCACCGCCGCACAGATCTCTTTCGTACGCCTTTGAGAAAGGCACCCCCCGTGTCACTTTCCCGCAGACAAGTAACTTCCGCGGCGTTCGCGGCCGTTCCGCTCGGTCTTGCCGCGAGCGGTACCGCTCAGGCCTCCGGGGGCCGTCGTACCCGGACCCTCTACATCGCCGGTGATTCCACGGCGGCCCAGAAATACGCTGCCGCCGCCCCGGAGACCGGGTGGGGGATGGCGATTCCGTTCTTCCTGCGCAAGGGGCTGGCCGTCGCCAACCACGCGGTGAACGGGCGCAGTTCGAAGAGCTTCGTCGACGAGGGGCGGCTCGATGTCGTCCTCGGTGCGATCAGGCCGGGTGACTACCTGGTCATCCAGTTCGCGCACAACGACGAGAAGGCCGAGGATCCCGCTCGGTACACCGAGCCCTGGACGACGTACCAGGACTACCTGCGTCTGTATGTCGAGGGCGCCCGTGCGCGTGGCGCCCGGCCGGTGCTGGCGACGCCGGTGGAGCGCCGCAGGTTCGACGCGGGCGGCAACGCCGTGACGAGCCACGGCGACTATCCGGCGGCGATGCGTGCGCTCGCCGAGAAGGAGCGCGTCGCGCTGCTCGACGTCCAGGCCCTGTCGATCGCGCTGTGGCAGGAGCTCGGGGTCGAGGGGACGAAGACGTACTTCAACTGGACGCCGACCGAGCAGGACAACACGCACTTCAACCCGCCGGGCGCGATCGCCGTGGCCCGGCTGGTGGCGCGCGAGCTGCTGCGCACCCGTGTGCTGGCCCCGCAGGACGTCCGCCGGCTCGACCAGGAGATCCCCGAGGCGTGGATCACCTGGCCGGAAGCCGCCGCGTAACCGTCCCGACCGCGCGTAACCATCCCGACCGCAGAAAAGAGAGCCGCACCATGAACACACAGGTATGGCATGGGCATGCCATGAAGAAGTCCGCCGTGCTGATCGGCTGCACCGCGCTCGTCCTCGGTCTCACCGGCGCCGCCACCGACGCCGAGGCGGGTTCCTCCCGTGACCTCGGCCGCCAGGTCCTCGGCGCGAACGACGGATGGGGCTCCGAGGGCGCGGGCACGACCGGCGGTTCGGCCGCCGACGCCGAGCACGTCTACACGGTCACCACCTGGGCGGAGTTCAAGGCCGCGCTGGCCGCCGGCGGCGACGCGCCGAAGATCATCAAGGTCAAGGGCATGATCGACGCCGTCGCCCAGGGCTGCGAGGCCTTCGTCACCGACGGCTACGACCTCCAGCAGTACCTCAAGGACTACGACCCGGCGGTCTACGGCAACGACAAGGTCGCCATGGGCCCGCAGGAGGACGCCCGGGTGGCCTCCGCGGCCAAGCAGAACGCCGAGATCAAGGCGTTCATCCCCAGCAACACCACGATCGTCGGCGTCGGGAAGAACTCCGGCATCCTCGGCGGCAGCCTCCAGGTCTTCGGTGTCTCGAACGTCATCCTGCGCAACCTCACCATCGAGGCCCCACTCGACTGCTTCCCCAAGTGGGACCCGACCGACGACGACAACACCGGCAACTGGAACTCCGAGTACGACACCGTGGTCGTCTACGGCACCGACCACGTCTGGCTGGACCACAACACGTTCACCGACGGGCGCTACCCCGACAGCGAGCGGCCGGTCTACTTCGGCAAGGTCTTCCAGCAGCACGACGGGCTGACGGACATCGTGCGCGGCTCCAACTACGTGACGGTGTCCTGGAACCGCTACGAGAACCACGACAAGAACATGCTCATCGGCAACGGCGACGGCCTCGCCGCCATCGACGCCGGCAAGCTCAAGGTCACCATGCACCACAACCGCTTCGACGGGATCCTCCAGCGTTCCCCGCGCGTGCGGTTCGGGCAGGTCGACGTCTACAACAACCACTACGTGGTGACCGAGGAACAACAGGACGACTACTACATCTTCGGTGTCGGCATCTCCTCGCAGCTGTACGCCACCGACAACTCGATCTCGCTGCCGCCCGGCGCGAGCGTCGGCAAGGCCCTGAAGAAGTGGAACGAGTCCCCGCTGACCGCCGAGAACAACTACGTCAACGGCAAGCGGACCGACCTGATCGCCGTCCACAACGCCGAGATCCCGTCGGAGACCCTCCAGTCGGGCGCCGGATGGAAGCCGACCCTGCGGACCAAGGTCGACCACCCCAAGGCGGTCCCGGGAATCGTCGGGTACAACGCGGGCGCCGGCCGCCTGCGCTGACGTTCCTCTCCTGACCGGGCCGGGGCGCACCGCCGCCCCGGCCCGCACCCCCGAAAGAGCCAGCGAAGGAGCACCCGCATGCCCTCGCCCCACCACCGACTCCCCTTCTCCAGAAGGGGGTTCCTGACCGCGACCGCCGCCCTCGGCCTCGCCACGCTCCCCACGCCCGCCGCCGCCCGCCCCCGCCCCTTCGGCCGCTACGGCTCCCCGGCCGCGCGCCTCACCCCGACCACCCTCTACGTCGACCAGGGCGGCCGGGGCGACTTCACCACCGTCCAGGCCGCCGTGACCGCGACCGGCGGGAGCGGCTGGACACTCGTCATCGCGCCGGGGACGTACCGGGAGACGGTCGCCGTCGACGCGAGCCGTACGGAGATGACCTGGCTCGGCGCAGGCACGGACGCGCGCGATGTCGTGATCGTCTACGACAACGCCGCCGGCACCCCGAAGCCCGACGGCTCCGGCACCTACGGCACCACCGGCTCCGCCACCACCACCGTGAAGGCCGACGGCTTCACCGCCCGTCACCTCACCTTCGCCAACGACTGGCTGCGCGCCGACCACCCCGGCGTCAGCGGCACCCAGGCCGTCGCCATCAAGGTGCAGGGCGACCGCTCGGCCTTCCACCACTGCCGCTTCCTCGGCCACCAGGACACCCTGTACGCCGACTCCATGGCCCTCGGCGTCTTCGCCCGCCAGTACTTCTCGCACTGCTACGTCGAGGGCGACGTCGACTTCGTCTTCGGCCGGGCCACCGCCGTGTACGAGAACTGCCACTTCCGGACCCTGATCCGGACCGACCTGGCCTCGGCCCCGTACGGCTTCGTCTTCGCCCCCTCCACGGCGGGCGCCAACCCACGCGGATACCTCGTCACCCGGAGCCGGGTGAGCAGCGAGGCGCCCGACGGCTATTACAAGCTCGCCCGCCCCTGGGTGCCCAGCTCCGACACCACCGCCCGCCCCTCGCTCGTCGTCCGCGACACCAGGCTGGGCCCCGGCATCGACGCGGTCGCGCCCTACGCCACCATGTCCGACTCCTTCCCCTGGCAGAACCAGCGGTTCGCCGAGTACCGCAACAGCGGTCCGGGCGCCGCGATCACCGTCCCCGCGAACCGCCCCCAACTCACCGCCGAACAGGCAGCGTCGGCGACCCGCGCGGCCTACCTCGGCAACTGGGAGCCGTGGAAGGAGGCGTGCTGACATGCGCAGACGCACCCTGCTCACGGGCATCGCCGGGGGACTGGCGGCCGTCGGCGCGGGAACCGCTCCCGCCCTCGCCGTTCCCGCGCCCGCCCTCTCTGCTCCCGCCTCCGGCCGCCGTGTCCTGCATGTCCGCCCCGGCGACTCCGTCCAGGCGGCCGTCGACGCGGTGTCCGGACCGGGCTGGACGATCGTCGTGCACCCGGGAACGTACCGGGAGGTCGTCAACATCGCGGTCTCGAAGGCGGAGTTGACTCTGCGCGGAGCGACCCGCGACCCCCGCCGCACGGTCATCGTGTACGACAACGCCAACGGCACTCCCAGGCCCGACGGTTCGGGCACCTACGGCACCGCGGGCTCCGCCACCTTCACCTCGGCGGCCCCCGGGCTCACCGTCCGCGACCTCACCCTCGCCAACGACTGGCTGCGCGCCGACCACCCCGAGATCACCGGCACCCAGGCGGTGGCGTCCTACACCTACGGGGACCGCACCCACTTCGAGAACGTCCGTCTGCTGGCCCACCAGGACACCGTCTTCGTCGAGACAAGCGCGCTCGACGCCTTCGACCGGCAGTACTTCCACCGCTGCTACATCGAGGGCGACGTCGACTTCGTCTTCGGCCGGGCCACCGCCGTCTTCGAGGAGTGCCACTTCCACACGCTGCGACGGGACGTCGACTTCACCCCCAAGGGCATGGTCTTCGCCCCCTCCACGGCCCGCGCGAATCCCCACGGCATCCTGGCCGTCCGCTGCCGCATCACCTCCGGCGCGGAGGACGCCGCGTACAAGCTGGCGAGGCCGTGGGTGCCGTCGTACGAGACGACCGCCTGGCCGTCCCTCGTGGTCCGCGACACCCGGATCGGGCCCGGGATCGACGCGGTGACGCCGTACACCAACATGCGCGAGGCGTACCCCTGGCAGACCATGCGCTTTCGGGAGTACGGCAATTCGGGGCCCGGCGCGGTGATCACGGTCCCGGAGAACCGGCCGCAGCTGACGGCGGCCGAGGCCGGGGTACACACCAGGAGGACGTATCTGGGCGATTGGCGCCCCCGTGTTTAGGGCCGTGGCCGCTCTGGTCGCCGGCGCCTTCCTGTGCTGGCCCACGCCTGCCTCGGCCGCCACCGGTTGGGGCGCCACCGGTTGGGGCGCCGGTACGACCGGAGGCGCAGGCGGCCCGACCTGGACAGTGCACACCCGCGCCGAGCTCAAGGAGGCGCTGGCGGTCACGGGACCGAAGACGATCCGGGTCGTCGGTGACATCAACGGCCATGAGGCGGACGACGGTTCACTCCTCGGCGAGCAGGACTACGCGCCCGGCTACGACCTCGCGAAGTACATGTCCTGCTTCGGCGAGGACGGCGCCGGCTGGTCCGACACCCGCCACGACTACTGCAGGCAGCAACGCCAGTTGCGGCAGACCGGGTCGAACAAGGAGAAGGCGCAGATCCAGCTGACCGTGCCGAGCGACACCACGCTCGTCGGTGTGGGGGACAGGGCCCGGCTGCTCGGGGTCTTCCTGACGGTCAACACCGGCACGAACATCGTCATCCGCAACCTCCACCTCGAAGCGCCGGTCGACCACTTCACCACCTGGTCGCCCGGCGACAGCACACGCGGCAGCTGGAACGCCCGCTTCGACGCGCTGACCGTGATCACCGGCAAGAACATCTGGATCGACCACTGCACCTTCACCGACGGCCGCTTCCCGGACCGCGAGGCACCCCTCGGCTTCCACGGCGAGCGGGTGGGGCGGCACGACGGACTGCTGGACATCGAGGACGGCTCGGACTTCGTCACCGTCTCCGACAGCCGGTTCACCGACCACGACAAGGCGATCCTCATCGGGTCGGGCGACGGCCGCGGCGACCGCGACCGCGGCCACCTCAAGGTCACCCTGATCCGGAACCTGTTCACGGACATCGTGCAGCGCGCGCCACGCGTCCGCTTCGGCCAGGTGCACGTCGTCAACAACGTGTACCGGGGCCGGACCACCCCGCTCTACGCCCTCGGCGTGGGCATGGAGTCCGCGATCTTCTCCGAACGCAACGTGTTCCGGTACCGGAGCGGCACCCCCGCCCTCGCGGTCGCCGACTACGGCGGCGAGCACTTCCACGACACCGGGTCCTGGTTCAACGGCCGCCCCGCCGGGCTGAACGCCATGGCCGGCGCCCTCGGACTCGGCGACGAGGTCGGCTGGGATCCGGCCGAGGTCTACGACTACCGGGTGCTCACGTCCCCCTCGGCGGTGGAGCGTCAAGTGCTGCGGCATGCCGGGGCGGGTCGTGCGAAGGAAGGGAGGCCGCATGAGTGAGTCGCTCGGCCGCCGGACGTTCGTGGCGGGAGCCGCGGCGGCGGCCTTCGCCGGGGCGGGCACCGGGAGCGCGGAGGCCGCCGACCTGGTGGGAGGGAATCTGCCCGACTTCTATCCCGCGCTCAAGAACGAGCTGAACTTCCCGCTCGCCTGGGGCACTTCACCCGTCCGTGACTTCAAGGCCTGGCGCCGGGCCGCCCGGACGGTGGTCGAGGAACACCTCATCGTCCCACGCCAGCACAGCACGCGGTACACGCCGGAGTTCACCTCCGGCCCCCAAGGTGACGGCTACTCAAGGGAGTTGGTCACCCTCTCCCTCACCCGCCACGAACGCGTCCGCGGGGCCCTGCTCACCCCGCACGGCCCCGGCCCCTTCCCCGCCGTGCTGCTGCTGCACGACCACGGAGCCCGGTTCGACATCGGGAAGGAGAAACTGATCCGCCCCTGGTACGACGACACCCGGCTCGCCTCCGCACAGGCCTGGGCGGACAAGTACTTCAGCGGCCGCTTCGTCGGCGACGAACTGGCGAGGCGCGGATACGTCGTCCTCTGCCTGGACGCCCTCGGCTGGGGCGACCGCGGCCCGCTCGCCTACGACCAACAGCAGGCGCTGGCCGGCAACTTCTACAACCTCGGCTCCTCGCTCGCCGGGCTCATGGCCCGCGAGGACGCCCGCGCCGCCGGGTTCCTGGCCGGCCTGGACCGGGTGGACGCCCGCCGGGTCGCCGCCCTCGGTTTCTCCATGGGCGCCTACCGCGCCTGGCAGACGGCCGCGCTGACCGACACCGTCGCGGCCACCGCCGCCGTCTGCTGGATGACCGGCCTGAAGGAAATGATGGTGCCCGGCAACAACACCCTGCGCGGGCAGTCCAGTTACTACATGCTCCACCCCGGGCTCCCCCGGTTCCTCGACTTCCCCGACGTGGCGAGCATCGCCGCACCCAGGCCGATGCTCTTCTTCAGCGGCGCCCTGGACACCCTCTTCCCTGCCGACGGCGTACGGGTGGCCCACGACAAGCTGACCGCCGTCTGGCGCTCGCGCCACGCCGAGGAGCGGTTGCGCCTCAAGATCTGGCCCGACCTCGGCCATGTCTTCGTCGACCGCATGCAGGACGAGGTCTTCGCCTGGCTCGACAGCGTCCTGTGACCGTCCCCGCGTTCATCTCCCCACAGCACGACGAAAGGACCCGCACTCCATGTCTCGTCGTACCGCTCTCCTCACGGCCGCCGTGGCCCTCGGCTCCGGCCTCGCCGTCCTCCCCACCCAGGCGCAGGCCGCGACCGTGGTCGTCAGCAACTCCACCGACCTGTCCAACGCCATCAAGAACGCCACCCCCGGCACCGTCATCCAGGTCCGCGGCGGCACCTACTACCCGACGGCCACACTCCAGTCGACGGCCAACGGCACGTCCTCGGCGCCGGTCACGCTCACCGCGTACGGCTCGGAGACGGTGAAGATCGACGGCTCGTCCCTGCCCTCCGGCTCCTGGATCCTGAAGCTGACGGCCGACTACTGGAACGTCTCCAACATGACCTTCCAGAACTCCCCGGACAGTGCGGTGGTCTGCCAGTCCTGCACCGGCACCAACTGGAACAACATCAAGACCATCAACGGCGGCGACTCCGGCTTCACGCTCACCGGTGACGGCACGGTCAACAACACGGTGAGGAACATCGACAGTTACGGCCACTACGACGCCGCCACCCACGGAGAGAACGCCGACGGCATCGCCGTGAAGTTCGGCTCCGGCTCCGGCAACCTCATCACCGGGGCCCGCCTCTACAACAACTCCGACGACGGCCTGGACTTCTGGTCCTTCTCCTCGCCCGTCACCGTCGAGCACACCTGGGCCATGGGCAACGGCAAGAACCGCTGGTCCGACTCCGCGTTCGCGGGCGACGGCAACGGCTACAAGCTCGGCGGCGACGGCGAGGTCGTCGCGCACGTCGTCAACAACTCGGCCGCCTGGGACAACGCCGGCAACGGCTTCACCGAGAACAGCAACAAGGGCGCCATCGTCATCAACCGCACCACCGCCTACGCCAACGCCAAATGGGGCTACTACTTCGCCACCGGCACCGCCAAACTCGGCAAGAACCTCGCGGTGAGCAACGGCGGCGGCTCGGTCAGCAAGAGCTCCTCGGTCACCTCGTCCGGCAACAACTGGGACTCCGGCATCCCGACACCCGCCTTCCGATCGACGGACGCGAGCAGCACGTACAACGCCCGCAGCTCCAGCGGCACGCTCCCCGCCACCACGTTCCTCACCACGGGCAGCACCACCATCGGCTCGACCATGAACTGACCTGACGCCCGCCACCCCGGTCCCGGGGCGCTTGACCCGTTTTTTGCCCGGCGGGTCTCGCGCCCGCCGGGGTGACGCGCGTAGAACGTCTGTCATGCATAAGCCACTGCGTCTCGCAGCCCTCACCGCCGCCTGTGCCGTCGCCGCCGGTGCCCTCTACGGGGCCGGTATGGCGACCGCCGGTCAGTCCACGGCGAGCTCCACGCACGAGCCCTACAACATCGGGCTCCTGGTCAAGGACATCGACACCTACTACGGCACCGCGGCCGACGCGAACGGCGTGTACCAGGCGTCCCCGGACAGCCCGTACGCCAAGGATCTCGCGTCGATCGACGCCGCGGCGAGGACGTACATCGACAAGGCCGCCCGCAAGGCCGTCCACCAGGGCGAGAAGCCCGCGGTCGTGTTCGACATCGACGACACACTGCTGCTCAGCCTCGACTACGAGAAGCGGTACAACTACACCTACAACTCGGCCACATGGGCCGCCTACGTCAACAAGGCCGACCGGCCGGCCGTCTTCGGCAGCCCCGAACTCCTGCGGTACGCCGAGAAGAAGGGCGTCGAGGTCTTCTACAACTCGGGGCTCAGCGAGGCCCAGCGCTCCGCTGCCGTCGAGAACCTGAAGAAGGTCGGCGCCGAGGTGAACCTCGACGCCGACCACATGTTCCTGAAGAACACCGCCAACCCGCCCTCGTACCTGAGCGGTTGCGCCACTCCGGGCACCTGGACCTGCACCACCGTGCAGTACAAGTCCGGCACCCGCAAGCACATCGAGCGGGACCTCGGGTACGAGATCATCGCCAACTTCGGCGACCAGTACTCCGACCTCGACGGCGGTTACGCCGACAGGACGTACAAGCTGCCGAACCCGACGTACTTCGTCGGCTGAGCGTCAGCGCCGGACCGGCCTGATCGACTCCAGTGTCGGCACCACCGGCTCGATCGAGCCGTCCGCCGCGAACTCCATCCGGTCGATGGTGGTTTCGCGGTGCATGCCGTCGCCGCCGGACTTACCGGGCCCGTTCAGGGCGAAGCGGTGGTAGACGATGTACCAGTCGTCGGTGCCGGGCACGTTCACCACGGAGTGGTGGCCGGTGCCGAGGATGCCGTACTCGGGACGCTTCGACAGGATCGTCCCCTGCTTGGTCCACGGGCCGAGCGGGGACGGTCCCGTCGCGTAGGCGACGTGGTAGTTCTCGCTGCGGGTGTCGTCCTCGGACCACATGAAGTAGTAGGTGCCCTCGCGCTTGATCACGAAGGACCCCTCGCGGAAGTTGTCCGGGGTGATGTCCTTCACCTGCGAGGCGTCGAAGGACACCATGTCGTCGTTGAGCGGCACGACGTATCCGTGGCCGTTGCCCCAGTAGAGATACGACTGCCCGTCGTCGTCGGTGTAGACCGCGGGGTCGATCATCTGGCCCTTCAGCGAACCGCCCTTCGCCACCAGGGGCTTGCCCAGCGCGTCCTTGAACGGGCCCGCGGGGGAGTCGGCCACCGCCACGCCGATCTGCTGCTCGGCGCAGAAGTAGAAGTAGTACTTGCCGTCCCGCTCGGCGATCGCCGGCGCCCACGCGTTCTTGTCCGCCCAGCTCACGTCCGGACCGAGGTCCAGGATGACGCCGTGGTCCTTCCAGTGGACCAGGTCCTTCGACGAGTACGCCTTGAACTTCGTCCCGCTCCAGCCCTGGAAGCCGTCCGTCGTCGGATAGATCCAGTACTCGCCGTTCAGATAGTGCACGTCCGGGTCGGCGTTGAGACCGGGCAGGGTCGGGCTGCCGGTGCGCACCGCCTCGACCGTCCAGGCGCGTTTCGTCCCGTCCGCGGCCGTCACGGTGTACGTCTGCGGCGTGCGGAAGTCCCGGCGGGTACCGGACCGGGGGCTCACGGTCGAGCCCTCGCCGGCCCACAGCTTCGGGGCGAGGCGGCTCAGGTCGGTGCCGGGCGTCATCGGCAGCACGACCTTCGAGGCCGCCTCGGTGACGATCGCGTACCCCTTCTGGCCGGTCGCCGTCGCGTCCACGACCGAGGTGGGCGAGGCGGGATACGCGGCGAGCAGCCGGTCGTACTCCTTCCGCGTCACCGGGAGCACGGTGCCGTGCCGGGGGCTGGCCGGCAGCTGGTAGTTCGTGGACGGGGTCCACTTGCCCGAGTCGAGGTCGGTGGTCTCGAAGGGGACGTAGCCGCGGCCGCCGTACTCGTCGATGAAGAGGTACCACTTCTTCTCGGTGTTGGACTTGAACACCGTCGGGCCCTCACCGCGCTCCATCGCGCCGCTGCCGATGCAGTCCGCGACGAAGTCGTACTTCGTGGAGGTCAGGCTCGTCGACTTCTCGCCGGTGATGAACTTCGCGCAGGGGGAGCTGGAGGCCGGGTCCCGCTCGTCCTTGGTGTAGCGGTAGTAGGTGTCCTTGTACTTCACGACCGTCGAGTCGATGACCGAGTAGCCCGGGTCGTTCCAGACCTTCGGCGCGCTGAAGGTGCGGAAGTCCTCGGTGGTCGCGTACATCATCTTGTTGTACGTCGATCCCGTGTGCCCGGGGTCGTCCTCGGCGTACAGCTTCGACGCCCAGAAGACGACGTACTTGCCGAGGGAGTCGTCCCAGTAGGCCTCCGGCGCCCAGGTGTTGCCCGCGTTGTCCGGGGAGACCTTCACCAGGCGCTGGTCGGTCCAGTGGACCAGGTCGGTGGACTCCCACACCATGATCGACTTGCTGCCGTGCCGCTGCACGTCGTCCCAACTGCCGCTGCTGTTCTGGTACATCCTCAGATCGGTGGCGATCAGATAGAACTTGTCACCTTCGGGGGAGCGGATCACGAACGGGTCGCGCAGCCCCTTCTCGCCGATCGTCGAGGTGAGCACCGGCTTGCCCTGGTTCAGCTCACGCCAGTGCAGCGCGTCGTTGCCACGGCTGAGGGCGTAGCGGATCTGCTCGCCGTCGGCCGTGCCCTCGCCGGTGAAGTAGGCGAACAGATAGCCGGCGTACTGGGGCTGCTTCACGGGTGGTGCTCCTGGATGGGCGGACGCCGGTGGGGCGGTGAACAGAGAGAGGAGGAGGGCGAGACAGGCGAGGAGCAGGAGTCGGGGGCGCATGCCAGTCCTCTGTGTGAGTGTGGGGGTTTCTGTTGAGTAGTGCGCGCCTTCGGAGTCTCACCAGTGGGAAACAGCACGTCAATCGGTGAGTACGGGATGAGAGCCAGCGAAAGTTTCGACTGTTTTCGCAGGGGCGCGGCAACTCTTCCGGGGACGGTGACGACTGCATGCCGTCTCACGTCCCCGAGGAAAGGAACGCCCCGTGCGGCTCAGCACCGGACGCCACCGCAGGACCCGTACCCTCTCCATCGCCGCGGCGATCGCCGTCGCCGCGGGAGCGGGCGGCGTCCACCTCGGCCTCTCCGACGGCGGAGCCCAGGCCGCGGCGACGACGGTCACCGTGTCCACCACCGCGCAGCTGGAAACGGCCGTCAGGAACGCGACCGCCGGCACCGTCATCGAGATCCGCGGCGGCACCTACACCCCGGCGGCCACCCTCAAGTCCACGGCGAACGGCACGAGTTCCGCACGGATCGTGCTGCGGGCGCACGGCGGCGAGAAGGTGCGGATCGACGGGTCGAAGCTGGCGGACGGCTCCTGGCTGGCGGGGATCGACGGCGACTACTGGACCGTGCGGGACCTCACCTTCCAGAACTCGCCCGCGCAGGGGTTCGTCGCCACCTCGTCCGTCGGCGGTGTCTTCGATAACCTCGTCACCGCGCACAACGGGGACTCCGGGTTCACGCTGCGCGGCGACGGTACGACCGACAACCTCGTGCGGAACCTGGACAGTCACGCCAACCACGACCCCTCCGGGCGCGGGCACAACGCCGACGGGATCGCGGTGAGGTTCGGCTCGGGCACGGGGAACCGCATCACCGGGGCGCGGCTGTTCGACAACTCCGGCGCCGGGCTCGATCTGTGGCAGTTCTCGTCCCCGGTCACCATCGAGCACGTGTGGGCCTTCGGCAACGGGAACGGGTTCGAGCTCGGTGGTGGGGGTGTCGCGGTCGGGCATGTCGTCAACAACAACGCGGCGTGGGACAACAGGGGGGATGGGTTCACCGAGAGCTCCAATCTCGGGGGGATCGTGCTGAACCGGAACACCGCGTATGGCAATGGCGGGGTGGGGTTCTCTTTCGCGGCCGGGAAGGCTCGGCTCGCTCGGAATCTTGCGGTGGGCAACAAGGGTGGGATGTCGAAGGTGGGGGTCTCGACGGTGTCCGCCGCGAACAACTGGGACGCCGGGGTGGTGACGCCGTCGTTCAGGTCGACGGATGCGGCGGCGGCTTCTGGGGTGCGGAGGTCGGGTGGGGGGCTGCCTGTCACCGCGTTTCTGACTACTGGGTCCTCCGTTATCGGATCCACCATGGGCTGACTGTTGTATGCGGGCTGCCGGTCCGTTGTGGCTGGTCGCGCAGTTCCCCGCGCCCCTATAGGGGCGCAAGCGCCCCGTCGGTCGTTGCCGGCGGGGCGCTTTACGCGTACCGATCGAGGGGGATCAGCGGTACGTGATGTCCGAGGACTTGAACTTGCAGGTCTTGCCGTCGGGGCCGGTGCCGAGTTCCTTGGGCTCCTTGCCGGTGTTGTTGCCCTGGAAGCGGACGCAGGTCTTGGTCTTCTTCTTGGGGTCGCCGTGGACGCGGATCCTCGACAGGGTGGCGGTGTCGCCGTAGTTGGCGTTGACGCCGACGACGGCCTGGAGGGGGGCCGTGATGTCGATGTCGCTCAGGACGATCGTCCGCTTGTACTGCGTCTTGCAGTTGCCGCAGGAGCGGACCAGCTTGCCGGAGTTGTGGACCTGGAAGCCGGTCACGGTGAGCTTGCCGGCGCCGTTGAACTGGAGGACCTTGTCGGAGCCGTTCTTCGCGCCGCCGCCGATGACCTTGTAGACGGCCGACGACGACTTGCCCTTGAAGCTGGCGGCGTCCTCGCCGACGTCCAGCCACCACACGTTCTGGAGCGTGCAACTGCCCTTGCAGTGAACGCCGTCCGCGGCCGGGGTGCCGATGACCACGTTCTTGAGCACGGCGCCGTCGGCCAGCTCGAAGACGGGGTCCTGGCCCTCCTCCTGGCCGCTGCCGCCCAGCGCGCCGGCGCCGTAGAACTTCTTCAGTCCGCCGTCGTAGGTGCCGGAGACCTTGATCGTCGATGACACGGCCTTGCTGCCCTTGGCGGTCGGCCAGGACGGGGCGGCGCCCGCGGAGGACAGGAGCGTCGAGGTGACGATCGCCGCGCCCGTCACGCCCAAGGCGGCTGTCCCGGCGATCACCGCCCGCCGCTTGGTGACCCGGCGACGGTGGCGGACGCGCTGTTCGGCTCGTGCAGTCATGCCCATTCCTTGCGTGGGAGAGGAACCTTGCGCTTCCTGGTCGCCACACGTGAGGAAAGGGTTGCCGCCCCTTCAGGACTCCGCTACGAGTCGTCCTCGTCGTCTTCACGGGCCGCGAAGTCGCCCGCCACGGCGCGCTGTTCGCCGCCCGCCGTCGTCGTGACCGCGTAGCGGTCGTCCCGGGCGTCCCGGCCACCGCGGTCGTGGTCGTACTGTCCGGCGAACACCCACTCGCCCGGCCACACCGTACGGCCCTGCTTGAGCACCCAGGTGTAGACGAGGTAGCCGTCCTGCTCGGCGACCGTCGTGGTGAAGTCGTCCTCGGGTGCGGACCGCCAGGCGCCCGCCGAACTGACCCCGCCGGTCTGGCGGATCCTCAACTGGACGGTGAGCGCGGTGAGTTTCTCGCTCGTCTTCACGGTCACGTTGCTCTGCGCCCAGAACTCGTTGCTGTGCGGGTCCACCGAGCCGTCCGACCACACCGGACCGTCCTCGGGACCGGCCCCCGGAGCCACCGGGGTGACCGACGCGCTCGGCGACCGCTCAGGGCTGCCGCTGGGGTCGGGGTCGGGGGAGTCGGGCGGGGTGCTCGGCGCCGGGTCCACCGGCGGCACGGGAGCGCGGCTCGTCGCGTCCGGGGACGGGGAGGGCGTCGGTGAGGCCGTGACGTTCTGCGGGGCGGCCTCCTCCTTCACCGCGGACGCCACCGCGTAGCCGCCGACACCCAGGACGCCCGCGACCGCCGCCGTGGCGGCCACCACCCGCACCCAGCCGAACACCGGCGGACGGGTCGCCCGGTGGTCGGAGCGCGTCTCCTCGGCCATGCCGCGTTCGACGCGGGCCAGGATGCGCGCGCGGTCGGGCTGGTGGGCTCCGGCCGCCTCGTGCAGCCGGGAGCGCAGTTCGTCGTGCACGTCCCGCTGCATGGTCATCGGTCCCTTCCTCCGGCGTCACCGGTGCGCGCCATCGCCGCGTGCACCTTCCGCGGAACCGCCTGTGTCCCGAGCAACCGCTGGAGTTCGGCCATTCCCTTGGAGGTCTGGCTCTTCACCGTACCGACCGAGACGCCCAGGGCGAGCGCGGTGTCCTTCTCCGAGAGGTCGAAGGCGTGTCGCAGCACCACGCAGGCGCGTTTGCGGAACGGGAGTCTACGCAACGCCTCCTGGACGTCGACGACCCCCGCCACGTCCGGGTTCTCGGTCTTCTCCTCGCGCTGCGACCAGAACAGCGCGACCCGCCGCCGTTCCCGGACCGCGCTGCGGATCCGGGTGCGGGCCAGGTTGGCGACGACGCCTCGCGCGTACGCCGCCGGATGGTCGGCCGCGCGGACCCGGTCCCAGCGGTGCCACAGGGCCAGCAGGGCGTCCGCCGCGAGATCGTCGGCGGCGTCCGCCTCGCCCGTCAGCAGATGGGCGAGGCGCGACAGTTCGGCGTAGTGGCGCTCGAAGAAGGCGTGGAACTCCACGGAGGCGGCGTCGTCGACGACAGTGCCCACGGGCGACCTCTCCCAGCTGTGCGTGTCATGTGTCTGACATGTGATCATCCGGGGGTGCCCGGACGGAGATCCGGAAGCGTAGCAGTGATCGTGAAGCGCATTCGTACGGTACTTCGAACAACGTGTGGCAGGCCGTACGGTGAGCAGCTCTGATTCCGTAACACGGAGAAAACCTGTAACGCGTTCAACGCGGGAACAATCCAGCCAGCATCCGCACACCGAAACATCAGGCAACTAGGAGCGACAGGCATGTCCGAGACCGACAAGGTGGCCGACCGAACCGCTGGTCCGCCGCCCGCGGCGAACGGGGTCGACCGGTTCTTCCGGATCACCGAGCGGGGGTCCACTTTCGGCCGGGAGATACGCGGCGGCTTCGCCACGTTCTTCACGATGGCCTACATCCTGGTGCTGAACCCGATCATCCTCGGCAGCGCGAAGGACAAGTTCGGCGAGCAGCTCGACGCGGTCCAGCTGACCACCGCCACCGCCCTGGTGGCCGCGGTCATGACGATCATCATGGGCGTCGGCGGCAATCTGCCCCTCGCGCTCGCCGCCGGTCTCGGACTGAACGCCGTCGTCGCCTTCCAGATCGCCCCGCTGATGAGCTGGGACGACGCGATGGGCCTGGTCGTCCTGGAGGGCCTGCTGATCTGCGTGCTGGTGGTGACCGGGCTGCGCGAGGCGATCATGCACGCCATCCCGCAGTCCCTCAAGCAGGCCATCAGCGTCGGCATCGGCCTGTTCATCGCCTTCATCGGCTTCGTGGACGCCGGGTTCGTCAGCCGGATCCCGGACGCGGCGAACACCACCGTGCCGGTGCAGCTCGGCGGCACCGGCACCCTCACCGGGTGGCCGATTCTCGTCTTCTGCCTCGGCGTGCTGCTGACGATCGGACTGCTCGCCCGCAAGGTCAAGGGCGCCATCCTGATCAGCATCGTGACCATGACGATCGTCGCGATGATCATCAACTCGATCGCCGACATCAAGGCCTGGGGCCTGACCACGCCCGAGTGGCCCGACAAGATCGTCGACACCCCCGACTTCGGGCTGATCGGTCACTTCAGCCTGTTCGGTGCCTTCGACGCGGCCGGCGTCGGTGTCGTCACCGTCGTCCTGCTGATCTTCACGCTGATCCTGTCCGACTTCTTCGACACCATGGGCACGGTCGTCGGCATCAGCGCGGAGGCGGGCCTGCTGGACGAGGAGGGCAAGGTGCCCAACCTCGGCCGGGTGCTGCTCATCGACGGTGCCGCGGCGGTCGCGGGCGGCGCGGCCTCGGCCTCCTCGGCCACGTCCTACATCGAGTCGGCGGCCGGCGTCGGCGAGGGCTCCCGCACCGGCTTCTCCAACCTGGTCACCGGCGGCCTGTTCGCGCTGGCCCTCTTCCTGACCCCGCTGCTCACCATCGTCCCGCTCCAGGCGGCCGCCCCCGCCCTGGTCGCCGTCGGCTTCCTGATGATGACCCAGGTCAAGCACATCGACTGGGAGCGCTACGAGATCGCCATCCCGGCCTTCCTCACCATCGCCGTGATGCCGTTCACCTACTCCATCACCAACGGCATCGGCGCGGGCTTCCTCGCCTACGTCGTGATCAAGGCGGTGCTGGGGAAGGCCAAGGAGATCCACTGGCTGCTGTGGGGGACGGCGGCGCTGTTCCTGGTGTACTTCGCGATCGACCCGATCGAGCAGATCCTGGGCGCCAAGTAGCGCCGGGGACCGGAAGGCGAACCGCGCGGCCGACCACGAACCACCGGCGGCCGGCCGCGCGGCCCTCCTCAGCCCTCAGCCCTCAGCCCTTCAGCGCCGCCTCCATCATCGCCTTCGCGACCGGCGCCGCCAGCCCGTTGCCGCTGACCTCCGACCGGGCCGCGTCCGACTGCTCGACCATGACCGCCACGGCGACCTCCTTGCCGTCGGCCTTCGCATAGGACGTGAACCAGGCGTACGGCGTCTGGCTGTTGTTCTCGCCGTGCTGCGCGGTACCGGTCTTGCCGCCCACCGTCGCGCCGGGGATCTGCGCGTTCGTGCCCGTGCCGTCGTCCACGACCGTCTGCATCGCCGACTGCAACTGCTCGGCCGTGGAGGAGCTGACGATCTCCTTGGTGTCCGCCCCGTCGTCGTAGTTCTCCAGGACGTCGCCGCCACTGTTGGTGATCTGCGACACCATGTGCGGCGAGACCAGCTTGCCGCCGTTGGCTATGGCCGCCGACACCATGGCCATCTGGAGGGGCGTGGCCGTGACGTCGAACTGGCCGATGCCCGACAGCGCCGTCTGCGCGTCGTCCATGCCCTTGGGGTACACGCTGGCGTAGGCGCGCACCGGCACGTCCTGCTTGCTGTCGTTGAAGCCGAACTTCTCCGCCATCGCCCGGACCTTGTCCTGCCCCAGCTGGACGGCCATGTGTCCGAAGACGTTGTTGCAGGAGTACCGGAGCGCGACCCGGATCGTGGCGTTCTCGCAGGGCGCGGACGCGTTCTCGTTGTCCAGGGTCCGGGTGCTGCCCGGCAGTGGGTACGGGTTCGGGCTGTCGGTCCGCTCGTCCACCGACGAGTACAGCCCGTCCTCCAGCGCGGCCGCCGCCACGACCAGCTTGAACGTCGACCCCGGTGGCAGCGGCTGCCGCAGCGCGCGGTTGGTCAGCGGCTTCTCCGGGTCCGCGTTGAGCTTCTTCCAGGCGGTGCCCGCGGTGTTGGCGTCGGTGAGCGAGGACGGGTCGTACGACGGGGTCGACACCACCGCCAGGATCCTGCCGGTCGTCGGGTCGATCGCGACGGCCGCGCCCTTCTTGTCGCCGAGCGCGTCGTAGCCCGCCTTCTGCACGTCCGGCTCGATCGTCGTCACCACGTTGCCCGGCTCGGCGCGCTGGTTGGTGACGGTGTCCATCACGGTCTTCAGCTTGCTGTCGGTGCCGTTGAGGAGGTTCGTGTAGATGCCCTCCAACTGCGTGGGCGCGTACGCCTGCGAGGCGTAGCCCGTCACCGCCGCGTACAGCTCGCCGTCCGTGTACGTGCGCTTGTACGCGAGGTCGCTCCCCTCGGTCCGTGCCGAACCGGTGACCGCCTTCCCGGCCACGATGATGTTCCCGAGGGGCGAGGAGTACGTCTCGATCGCGTTCCGTCGGTTGTCTTTGTCGTCCGCGAGCGCCTGGCCGTCGTAGAACTGCACCCAGGTCGCCCGCACGAGGAGGGCGAGCACCAGGAGCAGCGCGAAGACGGAGGCGCGCCTGATCGTCTTGTTCATCCCGCTGAGAAGACGATCGGGGCTGATCGGAACGTTCCCTTCCGCCCCGCTTTCTCATCGGTTGTTCATGAAACCCGCCTCGTACGCGGCGATCACCGCCTGGGTGCGGTCCCGGGAGCCCGTCTTCGCCAGAACCGCCGCCACGTGCGACTTCACGGTCGCGGCACCGACGCCCATACGCCCGGCGATCTCCGCGTTGGTCAGCCCGGCCGCCATCAGCCGCAGCACCTCGCCCTCCCGCCCCGTCAGCCGCGCCACCCAGTCCGGCGGCGCCGGGTACGCGCGCGCGTGCTCGGCCGCGAGCCGCCGTACGGCCGACGGGAACAGCAGGGTGTCGCTGCGCGCGACCAGCCGTACGGCCTGGACCAGCGCGTCCGCGTCCGCCCGCTTCAGCAGGAACCCGGCGGCGCCGGCACGCAGGGCGTCGTACACGTAGGAGTCGTTCTCGAAGGTGGTCACGACGATGATCCGGGGCGGGTCGTCGAGCGTGGCGAGGATCCGCTCGGTGGCCCGGATACCGTCGACCTCGGGCATGCGGACGTCCATGAGGACCACGTCGGGCGCGAGCTCGCGGACGGCCGACACCGCCTCCGCCCCGGTCGTCGCCTCGCCGACGACCTCCAGGTCCGGCTCCGCGGAGAGGATCGCGCGCAGGGCGGTGCGGACCATGTGCTCGTCGTCGGCGAGGACGATCCGGACGGGTGTCATACGCGTCCCTTCAGGTGCTGTCACGTGGACCTCTCATCGGCAGCCGGACACACAGCCGCCAGATCTCCGGGCCCGCGCCCGCCTCCACCGCTCCACCCAGCAGCCGGACCCGCTCGGCGATCCCGTTCAGCCCGTGACCGCCACCGGGCCGGCCGGGAGAGGAGCCGTCCACCGGGTTCTCGACGGTGATCTCCAGATGCCCGTCCGCCTGCCCGATCCGAACGCTCACCGCGCCCCCGTCGCCCGTCCCGCCCGCGTGCTTGAGGACATTGCTCAGCCCCTCCTGCACGATCCGGTACGCCTCCCGGGACAGCACGGGCGGCAGCGCCCCGGGATCGACGGCGACCGTGGCGGTCACCCGCAGGCCACCCGCCCTGGTGCGCCGCAGCAGTCCGTCCAGATCGGCGTCGAGCGTCGGCGCGGGCGCCGTCCCCGGTGCGTCGCCGTCCCGCAACACGCCCAGGACGGTGTCGAGTTCACCGACCGTGCGCCGGGCGGTGTCCTCGATGGCGGCGAGCGCCGCACGGGCGAACCCGGGATCGCTGTCCAGGACCCGGCGGGCCGCGCTCGCCTGAAGGGTGACCGCGCTCAGGGCATGCCCGACCGAGTCGTGCAGCTCACGCGCGAGGCGATTGCGTACGGCGAGATCGGCGGCGCGTGCCTCGGCCGCCGCGAGCCGGTCCTCGGGTCCGGGACCCAGCAGCGCGGGCGCCCACCGGGCCAACAGCGCCCCCGAGCCCGCCGCGCACCCGGCCAGCGCGAGGAGCGACAGCACACCCACGACCGGAGCGAGCGCCAACGCCCAGGTGTGGTCGAGGACCTCGGGCAGCCCGAGCCGCGAGTCCCGCAGGGCCGCGACGAGCGGCAGCACGATCAGGACGACGGCGAAGGGCGGCACGGCCAGCGTCATCCCGGCGACGATCCCGCCGAACCCCAGGTGCAGCGTGAACCAGGCCGCCGTCCGCGCCCGAGCGCCCCGCGTCCGGGCGGGCCCGAAGGCGAGCCGCTCCTCCGCCACCCCGCACAGCCACCGCACCGCCGCCGCCTCCAGCGGCCGGGTCAGCGGAAACAACGAGGTGAGCGCGGCGAGCGGCAGCCCGACGCCGAAGGACGCCAGTTGGAGCGGAAAGGACCCGAACACGTTCGTGGAGCCGCTGACCGGCCCGATCACCGCCTCGCCGACCAGGACGTACGGTGTGGCGAGCGCACCGCCCAGCACCAGATGCACCCACCGCAGCCGGGCCCGCCGACCGAACAGCAGGCGGACGAAACCGCTCATGCCGCCCTTCCCCAGGGCTCTCGACCCACCCGGGACCGAGCCCTCTCAGCCCTCCAGCACCAGCACGACCTCGTCGATCTCCTCGCCGCGGGCATTGGCGTACCCGCTGGCCCGCGCGGTCAGACGGAAGCCGCACTTCTCCAGCACGCGCCGCGAACCGGCGTTGTCGGCGGCGGCCCGGGCGTACAGCGGCCGTTCGGGCACCTCCGCGAGCAGCGCGCTCAGCGCGGCCGTGGCGACACCCCGGCCCCAGTACGCGCGGTCGACCCAGTAGGTCACCTCGCGCTCGCCGGGCTCGCCGTAGACGGCCGCGTTGCCCACCACGTCACCGTCGGCGAGGACCGTCCGCAGGACCGCGTCCGACGAACGGATCCGCTTCCAGTGGGCCTCGAAGGCGTCCCGGTCGGCGGGATCCTTGGCCGTGAAGGCGGCCATGCGCACGGCCTCGGGGTCGTTCATCTGCCGGAAGAAGACCGGCAGGTCGCTGTCATGGACCTCACGAAGGACGATCTGCATGCCTCAGAGCCTACGGGTGGCCAGGGTCAGCCGGTCCCGCGCGTCGAACAACGCGTCCTTGACCATCTGCTCGTGCGCGGGCGTCAGCCGCGCCACCGGCACCGAGCAGCTGATCGCGTCCCGCGCGGGCGTGCGGTACGGGATCGCCACACCGAAGCAGCGCAGCCCCAGCGTGTTCTCCTCACGGTCCACGGAGAAGCCCTGCTCCCGGATCTGGTGCAGCTCCTCGATCAGCTTCTCCCGGTCGGTGATCGTGTGCTCGGTGAGCGCGGGCAGCGTCTCCGGGAGCATCTTGCGGACCTGCTCGTCGGAGTAGGTGCTCAGCAGCGCCTTGCCGAGGGAGGTGGAGTGCGCCGGCAGCCGGCGCCCGACCCGGGTGAAGGGCCGCAGATAGTGCTGGGACTGCCGGGTGGCGAGGTAGACGACATTGGTGCCGTCGAGCCGCGCAAGGTGGATGGTCTCGGTCGTGTCGTCGGAGAGCCGGTCCAGGGTCGGCCGGGCCGCCGCGACCACCTCGTCGCCGTCGATGTACGAGGTGCCGACGAGCAGCGCCCGCACCCCGATGCCGTACCGCGTGCCCGTCGCGTCCGTCTCCACCCAGCCCAGCTCCACCAGCGTGCGGAGCAGCATGTAGAGGCTGGACTTGGGGTACCCGACGGCCTCCTGGACCGCCGCGAGGGAGTGCATACCGGGGCGTCCGGCGAAGTATTCCAGCAGCTCAACCGTCCGTACCGCGGACTTGACCTGCGCACCGCCCGCCGTCTCGCCAGCCGACATCGCCCTTGACCCCTTCGTTCGACGGGAAATAGTCTCCAACAGCATATTCATCATCAGAGACAGCGTTCAGCATATCGAACGACCCTGGTGAATGACCCCGTTATACGTGGAGGGACCTGCGGTGGCAGCAGCACCAGTCTGGAGTGTCGACCCCCGAACCGGGAAGCAGCGGGAACAGGTTGCGGTGGAGGCCACAGCCCAGGAGGTCGACGCGGCCGTCCGCGCCGCGCACGCCGCGCGCGCTTCCCTCGCGGACCGCGCCGTGCGTGCCGCCTTCCTGCGCGCCGCGGCCGACGGCCTGGAGGCGTCCAAGGAGCACCTGGTCGAGGCGGCCGACGCCGAGACCGCGCTCGGCCCGGTCCGCCTGACCGGCGAGCTCGCCCGCACCTGCTACCAGTTGCGGGCCTTCGCGGACATCGTCGACGAGGGCGCCTTCCTCGACGTAGTGATCAACCACCCCGACGACACCGCGACCCCGCCCATCCCGGACCTGCGCCGCTACAAGGTCCCGCTGGGCGTCGTCGCCGTCTACTCGGCCTCGAACTTCCCCTTCGCCTTCTCCGTCGCCGGCGGCGACACCGCGAGCGCGCTGGGCGCGGGCTGCCCGGTCGTCGTCAAGGCCCACCCCGACCACCCCGGCCTGTCCGAGCTGGTCGCCTCCGTGCTGCGCCGGGCCGCCGCCGCGCACGGCATCCCCGAGGGCGTCATCGGCCTGGTGCACGGCTTCGAGGCGGGCATCGAGCTGATCAAGCACCCGCTGGTCTCCGCGGCCGGCTTCACCGGCTCCATCCGCGGCGGCCGCGCCCTCTTCGACGCGGCGGCGGCCCGTCCGGTGCCGATCCCGTTCCACGGCGAGCTCGGCTCCCTGAACCCCGTCGTCGTCACGGAGGCCGCCGCCACCGAGCGCGCCGAGGCGATCGGCGCGGGCCTGGCCGGCTCCATGACCCTGGGCGTCGGCCAGTTCTGCGTCAAGCCGGGCCTGGTACTCGTCCCCTCCGGCGAGGCGGGCGACGGCCTCGTCAAGTCCCTGACGGCCGCCGTCAGCGACACCGACGCGGGCGTCCTCCTCGACCACCGCATGCGCGACAACTTCATCGCGGGCGTCGCCGAGCGCACCGAACTCCCCGACGTCGACTCACCGGTGACCCCGGGCGCCGGCGGCGAGCACACCGTCAGCCCCGGCTTCCTCACCGTGCCGGCCGCCAGGCTGGCCCAGGAGGGCGAGCACGACCTCCTCCTTGAGGAGTGCTTCGGCCCGGTCACCGTGGTCGCCCGCTACGACGACGACACCGAGGTCCGCGGCGTCCTCTCCCGCCTCCCCGGCAACCTCACCGCCACGGTCCAGCTCTCCACCGAGGAGGCCGCCGGCGAGGGCCGCGGCGCGGAGATCCTGGCCGAGCTGACCCCCCTCGCGGGCCGCGTCCTGGTCAACGGCTGGCCCACGGGCGTCGCCGTGGCCCCCGCCCAGCACCACGGCGGGCCGTACCCGGCCACGACCTCCACGTCGACCTCCGTGGGCGGTACGGCGATCGAGCGGTGGCTGCGGCCGGTGGCGTACCAGAACGCGCCGGAGGCTCTGCTGCCGGCGGAGCTGCGGGATGGGAACCCGTTGGGGCTGCCGCGCAGGTTCAACGGCCGTTTGGAGCGGTAGCGCTCCGCGGGGTGCGCGGTAGGGGTGCGGGTGCGTTTCGGGCTGCTGGTAGTCGGTGGCTTGTCGCGCAGTTCCCCGCGCCCCTGGGTGGGGCATCTGAACCTGAGAAGATCAGCGCATGGATCTCGAAATACCCGAACTGCCCTTCCTGCTCCGTACATACGGGCCCGATGGTCACTGGCTGTACGAGGACGGGGTGTTGAGTGGCTGGGCCGGGTCGCGGCAGGACCGATTCGTGCCGCCGACGGGGGACGGGCTGGACCCCGCATCGGACGCACCCAGGCTGCTCGGGGCGCCGGAGGGGGACTTCCAGCTGATCGCCCGGGTGACCGTGGGATTCGGTGCCGCGTTCGACGCGGGGGCGCTCTACGTGCATGTGGGCGAGCGGGCCTGGGCGAAGCTCTGTCTGGAGTACTCCCCGGACGTGGCGACGGTCTGCACCGTCGTCACCCGGGGACACTCCGACGACGCCAACGCCTGGACGGTCGACGGCAGTTCGGTGTGGCTGAGACTGAGCCGGACCGGTCGCGCCATAGCCTTCCACGCCTCGCGCGACGGTGAACGCTGGGTGTTCGTGCGGCTGTTCACCCTGGGCGAGGAGAAGGAGACCGACGCGGCCCTGGTCGGCTTCATGGCGCAGTCGCCGATGGGGGAGGGCTGTGTGGTGACGTACGACCACATCGAGTACCGCCCTAGCTGGCCGAACGACCTCCGAGACGGCAGCTGAGCGCGAAGGTCACGGTGAGCAGACCCGCGCTGACGGCGAGGCTCACCCGCATCCCCCCGACGAACCCGTCGGCCACCAGCGCCCCGAAGGCGGCGATCCCCAGACCTCCCGCCACCTGACGTGCCGCGTTGAGCACACCGGCCGCCAGACCGGCCCGCTCGGCGGGCACGGCGTCCATCATGGCCGCGGTCAGCGGCGGCACCGTCAGAGCACACCCCAGAGCCATCGGCACCAAAAGCACGGCCACCAGGCCCGACGACGTCCCGGCATCGACGTACAACAGCACCAGCAGTCCTACGACGGCCAGGGCCTGCCCCACCAGCATGGGCAGCCGGGGCCCGTACCGGCCGGCGAGCTTGCCGGCCACCACGTTGGTCACGGCGATCAGCCCGGTCATGGGCAGGAACAGCAGCCCCGCGTACAGCGCGGACCGTCCCTGCACCTGCTGGAAGAAGAGCGAGAAGACGAAGACCAGACTGTAGAAGGCGACGCTCACAGCCGCCCCGGCGGCAACGGCGGCGGTCACCGTCCGGCTGCGAAAAAGATCCAGCGGCACCACCGGATGCGGACTGCGGGCCTCGACCCGGAAGAAGACCACGGCCGCCACCACGGCAACAGCCAGCGCGACCCACCCCTCCACACCCCCTTCGATGACCGCGAAGGCCACGCCCGTGAGGGCGAGCACGGCCGTCACCTGACCGGGCAGGTCCAGCGGCGCCGGACGCCGCTCCGAACGCGGGGCGCGCACCAGCAGGACCAGGATCACCACCCCCACCGGCACATTGACGAAGAAGATCCCGCGCCAGTCCCAGGCCGTGGTCAGCACACCGCCCAGCACCGGCCCCAGGGCCACGGCGACCGACCCACCGGCCGCCCACAGGGCGACGGCACGGGCCCGCCGCGCCGGATCGACGTAGGCCTGGCGCACCAGGGCCAGTGAAGCGGGCAGCACGGCGGCGGCAGCGACGCCCTGCACCACCCGCGCCCCGATCAGGGTCGGCAGATTCGGCGCCAGACCGCAGGCCACCGAGGCGAGCGTGAACACGATCGTCCCGAGCACATAGGCACGGCTGGCCCCCGCCCGGTCGGAGAACGCCCCGGTGGAGAGCATCAGCGAGGCGAAGGCCAGCGTGTAGGCGTCCACCACCCACTGGAGCCCGGACATCCCGCTGCCCAGCGAGTCACCGATCGCGGGCAGCGCCACGTTCACCACGGAGGCGTCGAGGCAGATCAGCGCGAAGCCCAGAAGGGCGGCGGTGAGCGTCAGTGCGGGGGTTCTGGGCCCCAACACACGCTCGGGAGCGGCGAGTCCGTCGCCGAGAACAGTCCCGTTGGTCGACATGACTCCATCCTGCGGATCATCGCCGCCGTACAGTAGTGGCCGGAACGCCACACGTCCGGAGGTTCTGGCCATGCCCACGCCGCACCGCGTCGCCGTCATAGCGCCCTCACCCGTCTCGATGTTCAACCTCGCGATCCCGGAGATGCTCTTCGGCAAGGTCGTCAGCGACGGGCAGCCGGGCTACGACGTGATCGTCTGCGCGGCCGAACCGGGCCCCCTGCCCACCTCGGCCGGCCTCGACCTCCAGGTACGGCACGGCCTGGACGCCCTGCGCGAGGCGGACACGGTGATGGTGGCGGGCACCGGAGCGCCCTACGAACCGGACCCACGGATCGTGGCCGCCGTCCGCGACGCTGCGGCCGACGGCAAGCGCATCGCCGCCCTGTGCACCGGCACGTTCCAACTCGCCGAGGCGGGCCTGCTCCAGGGCCGCAAGGCCACGACGTACTGGGCACACGCCGACGAACTCCGTCGGCGGTACCCGGAAGTCGACCTGTGCGGAGACGTCCTCTACGTCCAGGACGGCCCCTACCTCACCGCCTCCGGCTACGCGGCGGGCATCGACCTCTGCCTCCACATCATCCGCACCGACTACGGCGCCGCCGTCGCCAACGAGGTCGCCCGCCTCGCCCTGGTCGCCCCCGTCCGCCCCGGCGGCCAGACCCAGTTCACCCACACCCCCCTGCCGCCCGAACGCGGCATCACCTGCGCCGACACCCGCGGCTGGGCCATGCGCAACCTCGACAAGCCCCTCACCCTCACGGACCTGGCCCGCCACGCCGGCGTCTCCATCCGCACCCTCACCCGCCGCTTCCACGCCGAGAGCGGCGTCAGCCCCCTCCAGTGGCTCCTCCACCAGCGCATCGAACGAGCCAAGGAACTCCTCGAAACAACCACCCTCCCCATGGACCAGATCGCCCACACCAGCGGCCTGGGCACAGCGGACTCCCTCCGCGGCCACATGATCCGCCGAACGGGCCTGACCCCCACGGCCTACCGAGCGCAATTCACTCACGGAGGCGCTTCGCGGGGTGCGGCGTGAGAGTGCGGGTGGGTGGGGTTGCCGTGCGCCTATGGGGTGCCTCGTGCGGTCGTAGAGCGTCTACAGGCCCGTTGTGGCTGGTCGCGCAGTTCCCCGCGCCCCTGAGGTGAGGACAGGCGCCCGGTGATGACGCAGTCGCCCACGGCGGTGAGGGGACGGGGCGGGGGGTGTCCGCCCGCAGCGGCCGGCGTCCGACACGCAGGACCTCTTGCCGGAACAGTTCCGCCGGACCGAGGACGGAGACCCCCCGCCCCGGCCCCGACCCACAACGCACCCGTAGGCGCTACGCGCACCCCCACCGGAGCCGCACAGCGCGCCGCAGGCATCACGCATCTCACGGGAATGAACGACGACTGCTTGAATGTTCACCCACCGGCGGAGGGACCCCCCGCACCCGCACGACCGAGAGAGCCGAGACATGCGCGTCGAGATCTGGAGCGACATCGCCTGCCCCTGGTGCTACGTGGGCAAGGCCCGCTTCGAGAAGGCCCTGGCCGCCTTCCCGCACCGCGACCACGTCGAGGTGGTGCACCGCAGCTTCGAGCTGGACCCCGGCCGAGCGAAGGGCGACGTCCAGCCCGTGATCCAGATGCTCACCAAGAAGTACGGCATGAGCGAGGCCCAGGCAAAGGCAGGCGAGCAGAACCTCGGCGCACAGGCCGCCGCCGAAGGACTCGCGTACCGGACCGAGGACCGCGACCACGGCAACACCTTCGACATGCACCGCCTCCTCCACCTCGCCAAGGAGCACGGCAAGCAGAACGAGCTCATCCAGCTCCTCTACCGGGCCAACTTCGCCGAGGAACGCTCCGTCTTCACGGAGGGCGACGACCGCCTCGTGGAGCTCGCCGTAGCCGCAGGCCTGGACGAGACCGACGCCCGCAGGGTCCTCACCGACCCCACGGCCTACGCCGAAGACGTCCGCACGGACGAGCGCGAGGCCGCCGAACTCGGCGCCAACGGCGTCCCGTTCTTCGTGCTGGACCGCAAGTTCGGCGTCTCCGGCGCCCAGCCCGCCGAGGTCTTCACCCGGGCACTCACCCAGGCCTGGGGCGAACGCCCCCCGCTGAAGCTGATCGAGGACACCGACGCGGAGGCCTGCGGCCCCGACGGCTGCGCGGTCCCGCAACACTGAGCACACCTGAGCACACACCCAAAAACCCAGCTCAGCACGGACGTATAAGGATCGCTTGGCGAAACCGCGTAGAAATTCGCAATGGACGAGAGAAGACCGGCCCCCCACAGTGGTCCCATGGAGACCTTCGAGAGCCTCGTCCGTTCCGAGTTCGCCCCGAAGAACACGTACCTCAACACAGCGAGCAGCGGCCTCCTCCCGGCCCGCACCATCAAGGCCCTCACCCGATCCGCACAGATCCGCGCGGAGGGCAGCCCCCTGGACCCGCTGTTCGCCGACGTGGAGGCGTCCCGGGCGGCGTTCGCCCGGCTGGCCGGCGTCCCGGTCGGCCGGGTCGCGGCGGGGGCCTCGGTCTCCAGCCAGTCCGCGCTGGTGGCGGCCTCGCTGCCGGCGGGTGCGGAAGTCCTCACGGCGGAGGACGACTTCACGTCGGTGGTGAACCCGTTCCACGCCCGGGGCGACCTCAAGATGCGGATCGTCCCGCTGGAGCGGATGGCCGAATCCGTCCGCCCCACCACCGCACTCGTCGCGGTCAGCGCGGCCCAGTCCGCCGACGGCAGGATCGCCGACCTGCCCGCGCTCCGCGAGGCGACCCAAGCCCACGGCGCCCGCACCTACGTGGACTTCTCCCAGGCGGCAGGCTGGCTCCCGATGGACGCGAACGCCTACGACTACACCGTGGCGACGACGTTCAAGTGGCTGCTGGCCCCGCACGGGGCGGCCTTCCTCGTCGTCCCGGAGGACTTCGGGGACCTGACACCGCTGCTGGCCGGCTGGGTCGCGGGGGAGGACCCCTGGAAGAGCTGCTACGGCCCGATCGCCGAACTGGCCCACTCGGCCCGCCGGTTCGACGTGAGCCCGGCCCTGTTCACCTACGCCGGGGCGCGTACCTCACTCGAACTCATAGAGGAACTGGGCGTCCACACCATCCACGCCCACAATCTCACCCTCGCAGACCGCTTCCGCACGGGAGTCGCCGCGCTCGGCCACGAGCCCGTGCCCGCCCCGGGTTCGGCGATCGTCTCGGTGCCGGGCCTCGGCCACCGGCAGCCCGAGCTGAGCAGGGCGGGCATCGAGCTCTCCGACCGGGCGGGCAACCTGCGGGTGTCCTTCCACCTGTACAACACATCCGACGACGTCGAACGCCTGTTGGAGGCCCTGTCTTCGTGAACCGCTGGCGCGGGCCCGTCGAGGACGCTAGGAAGGGCACCAAGGGGTGGTGGTGTCGTTGGAGTCCACGGGCAACACGTCCGTCGAGCCGTCCGCCGACGCGGAACTGCACCGGCGGCTGGTGTACGGCGACGAGTCCGCGCTGGCGGAGGCGTACCGGGCGTACGGCGCGCTGGTGAAGGCGGTCGCGGTCCGGGTCACCCACAGTCCGGGCGCCGCCGAGGACGTGGCGCAGGAGGTCTTCGCCCAGCTGTGGAGCAGGCCGTACGCCTTCGACGCGGACCGCGGCACCCTGCGCACCTGGCTGTCGGTGCTGGCGCACCGGCGGGCGGTGGACTGGGTGCGCAGCGAGGCCCGGCACCGCAAGGACGCCCGCGCCGACGACGACGCGCTGCACACGATCCCGGACGCCGCGCCCGGTCCCGACGAGGCGGTGGTCGACCGGGAACGCTCCCTGCTCCTGCACTCCGCGCTCGCCGAACTCCCGCAGCCGCAACGGGAGGTGGTGCACCTCGCCTACTTCGCGGGCCGCACCTACCGGCAGGCCGCCGTGGAACTCGGCATCCCCGAGGGCACCGCCAAGACCAGACTGCGCACCGCGTTACGGACCTTGGCCGAGTCGTTGGCCGACCCGCCCGACCCGGCGTGGGGACAGGGCGCATGATGGCAGGCAGGGAAGCCAGGAAGGGAGGCATCCGGTGACCGAGCACGACGATGTACGCGACCTGCTGGCCGCCTGGGCCTTCGGCGCGTTGGACCCGTCCGAGGACAAGACGGTCCGGCGGCACCTGGCAGAGTGCGAGACCTGCGGAACAGAGGCGGAAAGCCTCAAACGGACCATAAGCCTCCTGGACGGCCCCCCGTCCACGACGGCACCCTCCGCCCCCGCGCCTGAAGACGGCGTCCTGTCCGCAGCCCGCCGCACCCGCCGCCCCGCCACCCCGCATGTCGCCGCACACGCGACCCCCTACGCCGCCGCGGTGGCCGGCCTGAGGGCACTGCTGCCCGAGGCGGAAGCCCGCTGGTCCACCCCGGTGGTCCACGACTGGGACGTACACGCGACGCTGGCGCACCTGCTCGCGGCGGACGAACCCCTCGCGGCCAGGCTGGGCATCGCCCCGAGAGTGCCCCCCTCGCGCACCGCCGCCCCCACGCCCCCCGCGCCCTGGCAGGAAGCCTGGAACCGCCGTACCGCCCACGTCATCGACCACGAGTACGGCCGTACCCCCCAGGAGTCCGCCGCGGACTGGTCCGCACAGGCGGACGAGCTGCTCGCCACGGACGAGGCACGCGACCCCGAACGGGCCGCGAGGGCAGCGGAGTTGATGGGAATGCGGCTGCCGATCGCCGACCACTTCCTCGTGCGGGCCTTCGAGACATGGATCCACACCGACGACATCGGCCGCGCCCTCGGCCTGTCCGTCCCGCCGCCGCCCGAGGCGCACCTGCGGCAGCTGATCCGCCTGGCCGTCCGCGTCCTCGGCCTCGCGCTGGGCCCCACCGCGCCGCCGGTGCTGTTCGAGGTCACCGGTGGCGACCGGTGGGTCCTGGGCTCCGACGCGGAGCCTGTCCGGGCGGAACTCGCCCTGGAACCAGTCGACTTCTGCCTTTTGGTCGGCGGCCGGTACCCGCCGGACGAGATCCCGCGCTCCGCATCCGGCGACGAGGACGCCGTACGCAACGTACTGGAGCGGGCGGCGTCACTGTCCTGGCTGTGACACCACCCGCTCTGCACACCGCGTAGGCCCGAAAGCCCACGGCTCAACTCGGCCCTACCTCACCGGCGTGAAGTCCCGGGCCCCGATGAACTCCGGCCGCCGCACAGGCGCCGCGAACGGCTCCACGGCCGCGTTCTCCACACTGTTGAACACGATGAACACGTTGCTGCGCGGGAAGGGCGTGATGTTGTCGCCCGAGCCGTGCATGCAGTTGCAGTCGAACCAGGTCGCCGAACCGGCCTTGCCCGTGAAGAGCTTGATGCCGTACTCGGAGGCCATGGCGGTCAGCGCCTCGTCGGAGGGCGTGCCCGCGTCCTGCATCTGGAGGGACTTCTTGTAGTTGTCCTTCGGCGTGGCCCCCGCACACCCGAGGAACGTCCGGTGCGACCCCGGCATGATCATGAGACCGCCGTTGGTGTCGTAGTTCTCGGTGAGCGCGATCGAGACGGACACCGTGCGCATGTTGGGCAGGCCGTCCTCGGCGTGCCAGGTCTCGAAGTCGGAGTGCCAGTAGAAGCCGCTGGCCCCGAAGCCCGGCTTGACGTTGATCCGCGACTGGTGGACGTACACGTCCGAGCCGAGGATCTGCCGCGCCCGTCCGACGACCCGCTCGTCGCGCACGAGGTTGGCGAAGACCTCGCTGATCTTGTGCACCTCGAAGACGGAGCGGATCTCCTGGGACTTCGGCTCGACGATGGAGCGCTCGTCGGCGCGGATCGCCGGGTCCGTGACGAGGCGGTCCAGCTCACGCTTGTACGTGGGGACTTCGTCCGGCGTGATGAGCTGGTCGACGGCGAGGAAGCCGTCCCGCTCGAAGGCCTGGAGATCGGCGCCGGGGATCGGCCCGGCGGCGCCGGGCGCGGACCAGACGACCGGGTCCTTGCGCGGGGTGGACACCTCGGTGGCGCCGCGGCTGGGGTAGAGGTCGGGAAGCCTGGTGGCGGTGGTCATGGTGATCTCACACCTCCTCGGGTTCGGTGAGCAGCGGGTAGACGCCGTTCGCGTCATGGTCCTCCCGGCCGGTCACGGGCGGGTTGAACACACAGATGCAGCGGAAGTCCTCCTTGATCCGCATCGTGTGCCGCTCGTGGCCGTCGAGCAGGTACATGGTCCCGGGCGTGATCGTGTACTTCTGCCCGGTCTCGTCGTCGGTGAGCTCGGCCTCGCCCTCGACGCACACGACGGCCTCGATGTGGTTCGCGTACCACATCGACGTCTCCGTACCGGCGTAGAGGATCGTCTCGTGGAGCGAGAAGCCGACCCGCTCCTTGGCGAGGACGATGCGTTTGCTCTCCCAGGTCCCGGACGCGGCCTTCACATGCCGGTCGGTGCCTTCGATGTCCTTGAACGAACGGACGATCACGGTGCTGCGATGCCTCCTAGATAAAGGTGCTGCGAAAGATTCTGTGAGAGGTGCTGTCGGTGTTCAGGTGGCGTTCAGGCGGTCTCCCGGACGGCACGGGCCAGCACGCTGAGCCCGGCGTCCAGTTCCTCGGGCGTGATGGTGAGCGCCGGCAGCAGCTTCACGACCTCGCTCTCCGGCCCCGACGTCTCGATGAGCAGCCCGAGTTCGAAGGCACGCTTGGCGATCCGGCCGGCCCGCTCCTTGTCGTGGAACTCCATGCCCCACACGAGCCCGCGGCCGCGGTACTCCTTCACGTCGTCGGCGTTCTCCTCGGTGATGGAGATGAACGCCTGCTCGACCTGCTCGCCGCGCTTGCGGGTCTGCTTCTCCATCGCGGAGCCGTCCGCCCAGTACGCCTCCAGCGTGGCGGTGGCCGTGACGAAGGCGGGGTTGTTGCCGCGGAAGGTGCCGTTGTGCTCGCCCGGCTCCCAGATGTCCAGCTCGGGCTTGAACAGGCACAGCGACATGGGCAGGCCGTAGCCGCTGATGGACTTGGACACGGTGACGATGTCGGGCGTGATCCCGGCCTCCTCGAACGAGAAGAAGGCCCCGGTCCGCCCGCACCCCATCTGGATGTCGTCGACGATGAGCAGCATGTCCTGGCGCTCGCACAGTTCGGCGAGTGCCCGCAGCCACTCGGGGCGGGCGACGTTGATGCCGCCCTCGCCCTGCACGGTCTCCACGATCACCGCGGCGGGCTTGTTGAGCCCCGACCCCTGGTCTTCGAGCAGCCGCTCGAACCACAGGAAGTCCTCGACGGTGCCGTCGAAGTAGTTGTCGAACGGCATGGGCGTGCCGTGCACGAGCGGGATGCCCGCGCCGGCCCGCTTGAAGGCGTTGCCGGTGACGGCGAGCGAGCCCAGCGACATGCCGTGGAAGGCGTTGGTGAACGACACGATCGCCTCGCGTCCCTTCACCTTCCGCGCCAGTTTCAGCGCGGACTCCACGGCGTTGGTGCCCGTGGGGCCGGGGAACATGACCTTGTAGGGCAGGTCGCGCGGGCGCAGCACCAGGTCCTGGAAGGTCTGGAGGAAGGACCGCTTGGCGGTGGTCGACATGTCGAGCCCGTGCGTGACGCCGTCACGCTCCAGGTAGTCGATCAACGCGCGTTTCAGGACGGGGTTGTTGTGCCCGTAGTTCAGTGAGCCGGCGCCCGCGAAGAAGTCCAGGTACTCGTGGCCGTCCTCGTCGTACATGCGGCTGCCCTGCGCGCGGTCGAAGACGGTGGGCCAGCCGCGGCAGTAGCTGCGCACCTCGGACTCGAGGGTCTCGAAGACGCTGAGGTCGGGCTGGGTGATGGTCACGACGAATCGCTCCTCGTTGCGTGGGGGGTCAGGCAGAGGGAGTCGGGGACAGGGGGCCGATGCGGTACAGGACCTCGGGGTCGTGCGGCCCGTCGGGGAACACGGCCGTCTCGAACAGCACCTCGCGCTCCAGCCGGGCGCCGTGACGCTCGGCGAACGACGTGAACAGGCGCTCGGAGGCGATGTTGCCCGGCGTGATGGTGGTCTCGACGGCGTTGGTTCCGTGCTCCCGGGCGGTCCGTGCGACCAACCCGTCCAGCAGGGCGGCGGCGAGTCCGCGGCCGCGGTGGGTCTCGTCCACCGCGACCTGCCAGACGAGCAGGGTGGCCGGGCTCTCCGGCCGGAGGTATCCGGTGACGAAGCCGACCGGCTCGCCGTGCTCGTCGCGCGCCACGGCGGACGTGGCGGCGAAGTCGCGGCACCACAGCAGATAGCTGTAGGACGAGTTCAGGTCCAGGACCTTCGAGTCCCTCGCCATCCGCCACAGCGCGGCTCCGTCGGCCACCGATGGGCGGTCGATTTGCAGGTCTGCTTGTGCGGCAGTCATGCGGATTGAATTTACCGAGGGAAATTCAAAATTGCATCGCCGGGTGGGGTTACGTCGGAGCGCCCTTTGTGTTATCGCGCGAGCGCGTGCGTCCGCACGAAAGAGGACCTGTATCTACCGATTTGACCGCCACATACCACTCAAATCGCCCGTGATGTGTAACGCGTCACAGGCATGTAACCCCCACGAGATCTACCCGACTTACGTCGCCTCGCGTCCGCAGAATCTTTGCGTTTAACTCGATGAAAACCGGGCAGAAGAATACGGGAAGCTGCGCTCGAATGAATTCCTGAATTACGTCGGAATTTATACCGGAATTAGGCTCCTGGTAAGCGCAATGCCTCTACCGCCAGGCGTCCTCCGCCGCGCGCAGCGCACCCGCCACGTCCACCGTCAGCCCCTTGGCGGTCAACGCGGCGCCGAGGGTCGAGAGGCAGGCGCGGACGGCGTCCGGGGTGGCGTCCGGGCCGTAGTGGTTGACGCGGATCATCTCCTTGGCGAGGGCGCCGCCGCCCGCGGCGAGGGGGAGGGCCGGGTCCGACTCCAGGGCGCGGGCCACCAGCTCGGAGGCGTCGACGCCCGAGGGGGTGCGCAAGGTCGTGGCGACCGGCGCCGCGTCCGCCGCGTCGTACACATACGGCTCCAGGCCCCCGCCACCCCCGCCGACGCCTCCGCCCAGCGCCACCGCACCCGCCCGAGTCGCCACCGCCGCCGACGCGTGCCGGGCCATCACGCTCTCCAGACCCACCGCCTCGATCCGCTCCACGCACGCCTCCAGCGCGAGCATCTCCAACTGCGCGGGAGCGTGCAGCAGCGCCTTGCGCCCGCCGTCGACCCACCGCTCCTTCCAGTCGAGCAGGGAGAGGTAGGACCGGCGCGGCGCCCGCGGGTTGGCCGCCATCCGCGCCCACGCCCGCTCGCTCACCGACACCGCCGAGACCCCGGCGGGCCCGCCCATCGCCTTCTGTGCCCCGATCACGCACAGGTCCACGCCCCACGCGTCCGGCAGCACCGGCTCGGCCCCCACGGAGGCGACGGCGTCCAGGTAGAAGAGGGCGCCGTGCTCCCGTGCGACTTCGCCGATCTCCGCGACCGGGTTGGTGTTGCCCGTCGCGGCCTCCGCGTGCACCAGCGACACGAAGTCGATCTCCGGGTGCTCGGCGAAGGCGTCCCGGATCTGCGTGGCCGTGACCGCCGTGTGGAAGGGCACCGCCAGGTCGATCACCGTGGCGCCGCAGTCCCGCAGCCAGTCCCCGAAGGTCTGCCCGTAGGGGCCGGTGATGACGTTCAGCGCGGTCGTACCGGGGCCGGCGGTCCCCCGGATCGCCCCCTCCAGCGGCAGCAGCGCCTCGCCCTGCATGATCACGACGTCCTGCTCGGTGCGCAGCAGCCGCGCCACCCGGTCCTCGATCGACGCGAAGCGCGCCGCGGTCAACGGGGCCAGATCCAGAAACGGGTGCGTCACGGCGGTGCTCACTTCACTCACAGGGCCACTCACGGACCACTCACGGGGTAACGAGTCTCACTCACGGGGTAGAGGAGACGAGGGTAACCGGCACCCCACCCGCCCCAGGGACCGGTGACTTCCTAGGCCATACGGCACCAGAACCATCGGATTGATTTGAGAGCCTCAAACTTCTCCTTATAATCGGAAGCCACAGCTCACCCATAGGAAGGCCCGCCGTGAACACGCCCCTCGGTCGCCGGACCCGCGTCCTGGCCGCCACCACCGCGACGGCCGGGCTGCTGCTCGTGGCTGTCTCCGGCTGCACCTCCAGCGACGACGGCGGCAGCGGCTCGAAGACCGCGGCAGGCGGTGTCGAACTGGTCAAGGCCGGGCAGCTGACGACCTGCACGCACCTGCCGTACCCGCCCTTCCAGTCGGAGATCGACGGCAAGGTGCAGGGCTTCGACGTCGCGCTGATCGACCTGGTCGCCAAGGACCTCGGCGTGAAGCAGGAGATCCTCGACACCCCCTTCGAGAACTTCAAGACCGGCGCCTTCCTGAACTCCGGCGAGTGCGACCTGGCCGCGGCCGGCATGACGATCACCGACGAGCGCAAGAAGAACGTCGACTTCTCCGACCCGTACTTCGACGCCACCCAGGCCCTCCTGGTCGCCAAGGGCAGCGGGATCACCTCGCTCGCCGACGCCAAGGCCAAGAAGAGCAAGCTCGGCGCCCAGGCGCAGACCACCGGCGAGGACTACGCCAAGGGCCAGGGCTTCGACCCGGTCTCCTTCGAGTCCTCCGACGCCGTCCTCAACGGCCTGCGCTCCGGCCAGGTCAAGGCCGTCATCATCGACTACCCGGTGGTCCAGGGCTGGCTGAAGACCAAGGCCAACGCCGACGCCTTCGAGGTCGCCGACAACATCAACACCGGTGAGCAGTACGGCTTCACGGTGAAGAAGGGCAACACCAAGCTGCTCGCCGCCATCGACAAGGCGCTCTCCGACGCCCGCGCCGACGGCACCTACAAGACGCTGTACGAGAAGTGGATCGGCCCGTACGACGAGACCGCGGCCTCCCCGTCCGCCTCATGAGTGATCCCGCCAAGGCCGAAAGCGATCCCGCCAAGACCGAACCCGCGCCCCGCAGAAAGGGACTGACCCGGCGTCAGAAGCGCGGTCTGTCCCAGGGCATCCAGTACGCCCTCTTCGTCGCCGCCGTGATCGCCTTCGCGGTCTCGGCGGACTGGGGCCGGCTGAAGAACCAGTTCGCGCAGGCCGACATCGCCGAGCAGATGTTCCCGGACGTCATCACGCTGGCGCTGAAGAACACCGTGCTGTACACGCTCTCCGGCTTCGTCGTCGGACTCGTCCTCGGCATGGTCATCGCGCTGATGCGGCTGTCGTCGGTGGGCCCGTACCGCTGGTTCGCCGGGGTGTACATCGAGATCTTCCGCGGCCTGCCCGCCCTGCTGATCTTCATCTTCATCGGCGTCGCCGTCCCGCTCGCCTTCCCGGGCACCGAGATCGTCGGCGGCACCTACGGCAAGGTCGCCCTCGCGCTCGGCCTGGTCGCCGCCGCCTACATGGCGGAGACCATCCGCGCGGGCATCCAGGCGGTGCCCAAGGGGCAGATGGAGGCGGCCCGTTCGCTGGGCTTCTCGCCCGCGCGGGCCATGATCTCGATCATCATCCCGCAGGCGTTCCGCATCATCCTCCCGCCGCTCACCAACGAACTCGTCCTGCTCTTCAAGGACTCCTCGCTGGTGCTGTTCCTCGGCGTCACCCTGGAGGAGCGCGAACTGTCCAAGTACGGCCGCGACCTGGCCAGTACGACCGCCAACTCCACGCCGATCCTCGTCGCCGGCCTGTGCTACCTGCTGGTCACGATCCCGCTCGGCTTCGTCGTGCGCCGCATGGAGGCGAAGGCCCAGGAGGCCGTGAAATGAGCCGCCCCGAGATTCAAGTGAAGGGCCTGCACAAGTCGTTCGGCGACAACGAGGTCCTCAAGGGCATCGACCTGGAGATCGGCCAGGGCGAGGTCGTCTGCGTCATCGGCCCGTCCGGCTCCGGCAAGTCGACCCTGCTGCGGTGCGTCAACCTCCTCGAAGAGCCCACCAAGGGCCAGGTCTTCGTCGGTGGCACCGAACTCACCGACCCGGACGTCGACATCGACGCCGTACGCCGTCGTATCGGCATGGTCTTCCAGCAGTTCAACCTCTTCCCGCACCTGACCGTCACCGAGAACCTCACCCTGCCCCAGCGCAGGGTCCTCGGGCGGGACAAGGCCGAGGCGGCGAAGGTCGCGGCCGAGAACCTGGAGCGGGTCGGGCTGGCCGAGAAGGCGGGCGCCTATCCGTCCTCGCTCTCCGGCGGCCAGCAGCAGCGCGTCGCGATCGCCCGCGCCCTGTCGATGGGCCCCGCGGTGATGCTCTTCGACGAGCCGACCTCCGCACTCGACCCCGAACTGGTCGGGGACGTGCTGGCCGTGATGCGCAGGCTCGCGAACGAGGGCATGACGATGATGGTCGTCACCCACGAGATGACCTTCGCGCGCGAGGTCGCCGACCGGGTCGTCTTCATGGACGGCGGAGTGGTCGTCGAGGACGGCACCCCCGCCGAGGTCATCGGCAACCCCCGCCACGAACGCACCCGCCACTTCCTCTCCCGCCTGCTCGACCCCGCGATGGCCGAGGTGGAGGAGGAGACGTCGGACCAGGTGGGCGGCGGCGACCCGAAGACCGACTGAGAAGGCTCCCCAAAAGGGCATACGCACCCCTGTCGCCCAGAGCGCGCCGACCGCCATCATTCGGTGCATGACGACTCTCGACGACGTGAGCGGTTTCGGAGCCGGCACCACCCTGCCCCCGCTGCCGGAGGACTGGCAGCGGTGTCTGGCCGTGGCGGCGCACCCGGACGACATCGAGTACGGCACCGCGTCCGCCGTGGCCCGCTGGACGGCCCGGGGCAAGCAGGTCACGTACCTGCTGGCGACCCGCGGCGAGGCGGGCATCGACGCCCTGCACCCCGACGAGGCGGGCCCGCTGCGCGAGGCCGAGGAGCGGGCCGGGGCCCGTGAGGTCGGCGTGGAGACGGTCGAGTTCCTCGACCACCGCGACGGCGCCATCGAGTACGGCCCGGCCCTGCGCCGCGACATCGTGCGGGCCATCCGCCGGCACCGCCCCGAGATCGTGGTGACCGGCGCCTACGACGTCCGCATGGTCGCCGGGGTGATCAACCAGGCCGACCACCGCGTGGTGGGCCTGGCCACCCTCGACGCGGCCCGGGACGCCGGCAACCGCTGGATCTTCCCGGAACTCGCCGACGAGGGCCTCGAACCCTGGGGCGGGGTGCGCCGCGTGTGCGTCGCGGGCACCGACCGGCCCACCCACGGCGTCGACGTCACCGGCGAGCCCCTGGAACGCGGCATCGCCTCCCTGGCCGCCCACGCCGAGTACACCAAGGGCCTCGGCGCCCAGGGCTTCGACCCCGCCCCCTTCCTGACCTGGGCGGCCAGGCAGGGCGGCCCCGCCCTCGGCGTCGAGGCCGCGGTCCTCTTCGACGTCCACCAGCTCGCCTTCGAAGGCCCCCCGCCCTGGGAGCAGTGACACCCCGGCCCCCTGCCCGGCGCCCCGGTCCGCTCACTAAGGTGCGGTGCATGAGCGATCACGCGGTGCTGCACGTGAAGGGCCGGATCCTGGCCGGCCCCGAGGACGTACAGGACGACCTGTGGGTCGTCGACGGCCGGATCTCCTACGACCGTCCCGTCGGCGCCCACGACGTCCGAACCGTCGAGGGGTGGGCGCTGCCCGGACTCGTGGACGCCCACTGCCACGTGGGCCTGGGCGCGCACGGCCCGGTCGACCAGGACGTGGCGGAGAAGCAGGCGCTGACCGACCGGGAGGCGGGCACCCTGCTGATCCGCGACGCCGGCTCGCCCTCCGACACCCGCTGGACCGACGCCCGCGAGGACCTCCCGAAGATCATCCGGGCGGGCCGGCACATCGCCCGCACCCGCCGCTACATCCGGGACTTCGCCCACGAGATCGAGCCGGACGACCTGGTCGCGTACGTCGCCCAGGAGGCCCGGCGCGGCGACGGCTGGGTCAAGCTCGTCGGCGACTGGATCGACCGCGACCTCGGCGACCTGTCGGCCTGCTGGCCGCGCGGGGCCGTGGAGGCGGCGATCGCGGAGGCCCACCGCCTGGGCGCGCGGGTGACCGCCCACTGCTTCGCCGAGAGCTCGCTGACGGACCTGGTCGAGGCGGGCATCGACTGCATCGAGCACGCCACGGGCCTGACGGACGAGCTGATCCCGCTGTTCGCCGAGCGGGGCGTCGCCATCGTCCCCACCCTGGTGAACATCGCGACCTTCCCCGCCCTCGCCGAGGGCGGCGAGAGCAAGTTCCCTCGCTGGTCCGCCCATATGCGACGGCTGTACGAGCGCCGCTACGACACGGTCCGCAACGCCCACGACGCCGGCATCCCGGTCTACGTCGGCACCGACGCCGGCGGCACGCTCCCGCACGGGCTGGTCGCGGCCGAGGTCGCCGAACTGGTCACCGCCGGCCTCACCCCCGTCGAGGCCCTCTCGGCCACCACCTGGAACGCCCGTACCTGGCTCGGCCGCCCGGGCCTGGACGAGGGCGAGGCGGCCGACCTCGTGGTGTACGAGACGGACCCGCGCGCCGACGTACGGGTGCTGTCGACGCCGCGCCGGGTGGTGCTGAACGGGCGGGTCGTGGGGTGAACGAGTGACCGCACGTGCCGGGAGATTCGAAGGTGTGCGCGGGGGACTCACGTACGGGTGAACTCCCGTCACGGCGCTGACGGTTGCCCCGGGATACGTGATTCTTGCGGAGTCCCGAAGCGTCTCTTCTGGGGGTCCCACCCTTGAACAGCCACACCTTCCGCATGCCCGCACGCCGTCTGGCCACCGTCGCGACGGCCACCGCCCTGGCCGCCGGTCCCACGGCCCTGGCCGACGCGGGAACCGCCCACGCGACCCCCGACCAGGGCCGCGCGAGCGCCGTCGTCCTGCGCACCGGCCTCGACGTGGCCCTGCTCAACCGGACCGTGGACGTACCGCTCGCGGTCGCCCTCAACGAGGTCCAGGCACCCGACAGCGCGCGCGGCACCGCGCTCACCGCCCGCCTGGACGGTGTGGACGGCGGACAGCCCTTCAGCGTGCTCGCCGCGGAGGTCGCCGACGCGCGGGCGACGGTCACCGCCGACCGGGCCGAGGGCGGCACCCGCCTCGCCCACGCCAAGGTGCACGTCCCCGGCCTGCCCCTGCTGTCGCTGATCGAGCTCGAAGGAGTCACCTCCAAGGCGACCTGCGAGGTGGGTAAGGCCCCGCTCGCCTCCGCGAACCTGCTCGGCGCCGTGACCGTCCTCGGCAAGCGGGTGAAGGTCACCACCGGCGGCCCCACCCACGTCACGGTGCCCGGCGTCGGCGAGGTCCGCCTGGACCTGTCGAAGACGGCGACCACCTCCCGCACGGCCGCCGCCACCGCCCTCGAACTCGCCGTCTCCGTCAACCCGTTGAAGCTCAACGTGGCCGAGGTGACCGGCACCCTCACCCTGGCGCGGGCGACCTGCGAGACCCCTCCCGCGCCCGCCCCGGCCGAGGAGCCCGCCGCCGACGTAGAGCCCCAGGGCGCCCCCGCCGAGGCGAACCTCGCCGAGACCGGCGGCAGCTCCACCACCCCGTACCTCGCGGGCGGCGCGCTCGCCCTGCTCCTGGCCGGCGGGGGAGCGACGGCCCTGGCCCGGCGACGGACCCGGCGCACACGCTGAGTGACGGCGCCCGGACGCGGTGGTCGCGCACCGCTCGCGTCCGGGCGCCCGGGACTCACCTGAATGGCGGTGCACCGGGATGTCTGCCAGCGTGGGAGGCGAGAGGGTTCGGCCCCGCAGGGGGGTAGGAGGTTCCCCATGCGCGTCGCACCGCTGACCGGCCTGCTGGCCGTGGCGCTGACCGTCGTCGCCTTCCTGCTCTACGGCGACACACCCGACGTCGACGCCGCCGGCGCCGAGGTCGCGTCCTACTACGACGACCACCGGGCGCAGACCGCCGTCAGCCTGTATCTGCTGGTCCTTGCCTCGGTGTTCTTCGTCCTCTTCGCCGCCCACCTGGCCCGGGTGGTGCGGGCCGTCCCGGGCGGCGGCGACTGGCTGCACCGGGCGGTGGCCGCGGGCGGTGTCCTGATCGCCGTGGGCTTCCTGGTGGGCGCCTCCCTCAGCCTGGCCCTGCTCGACCTGTCGGACAAGGACTCCGCGGCCGAGGCCTCGCTTCAGGCGCTCAACGCACTCAGCGAGGACTTCTTCATCCCGTTCGTCGGCGGGATGGGCCTGATGCTGCTGGCCGCGGGACTGGCCACGGTCCGTGCCGAGGCCGCTCCCTGGCCCCGGTGGCTGAGCTGGACCGCCGTCGCCCTCGGCGTCCTGGTCTTCGTCCCCTGGGTCGGGTTCTTCGCCTTCATGCTGGCGGGCCTGTGGGTGGCCGCCGTCAGCGTGCTGCTGGCCCGCCGGCCGAGTGGTGCGCCAGCGTCGTCGCCCGGTCCAGCGCCTGAAGGAACGAGTTGACCGTCACCCGGTCCCGCACCGCCAGCCGCAGCCACTCCTCGCCCAGCCCCGGGAACGTGTCCCCGCGCCGCACCGCGAACCCGAGGGTGCGCAGATGCCGTCGGACAGCGGCGGCGCGCGGCAGCCGTACGAGGACGAAGGGGCCCTCGGCGGGGCCGGTCACCCTCAGTCCGTCGGAGGCGAACTCCTCCAGGCCCGCGACGAGATGGGCCCGGTCGGCGGCGACGCGATGCGCCGCGTGCGCGGCCTCGGCCAGGGCCCGCGGCGAGACGCACGCCTCGGCGGCCGTGAGAGCGGGGGTGGAGACGGGCCACAGGGGCTGGGCCCGCTCCAGCTCGGCGATCGTCTCCGGGGCCGCGAGGACATAGCCGACGCGTAGCCCGGCCAGGCCCCAGGTCTTGGTCAGACTGCGCAGCACCACGAGACCGGGCACGTCGGTGCGCCCGGCCAGCGCCTCCCGCTCGCCCGGCACCGCGTCCATGAACGCCTCGTCCACCACCAACGTCCGCCCCGGGCGGGCGAGTTCGGCGATCGAGGCGGCCGGGTGCAGCACCGAGGTCGGGTTCGTGGGGTTGCCGATCACCACCAGGTCCGCGTCCTCGGGGACGGCCGCCGGATCCAGCCGGAAACCGTCCTCCGCCCGCAGCAGCACGCGGTCGACGGTGTGGCCGGCGTCCCGTAGGGCCATCTCCGGCTCGGTGAACTGCGGGTGCACCACGACAGGGCGGCGCACCTTCAGGGCCCGCGCGAGCAGCACGAAGGCCTCCGCGGCGCCCGCCGTCAGCAGCACCCGCTCCACCGGCAGCCCGTGCCGCCGCGCCACCGCCGCCCGCGCGCCCCGCCCGTCGGGGTAGGCGGCCAGGCCGGCCAGCGACTCGGCGATCCGCTCCCGCAGCCACCCGGGCGGGGTGTCCGCGCGGACGTTCACGGCCAGGTCGACCAGGGCCGAGCCGTCGTCCCGCACCTCGGCGTCCCCGTGGTGCCGCAGGTCGTGTCCCTCAGTGCGCATGGGAGTGTGCGTGTCCTCCGTGACGGTGGTGCCCGTGGTGGTGGTCGCCGTCGTCGTCCGGGTGGAAGTGCGGCTGCTGCGGCAGGCCCACCTTGTCCTCGAAGCCGGGCAGCGCGATCCGGTACACGCAGGAGTCGCAGTTCATCCGCAGATCGCCCTTCAGGGCCTCCTCGTACCGCTCCATCACCAGGTCGAGCAGCTCCGGCTCCGGCCCGATCACGTCCGCCGAGCGCACCTCGACCTCGGGGTGCGCGGCCGCCCAGCCCTCGGTCTGCTGGCGCACCCGGTCCGGCAGGATCCCGGTGAACAGGAAGTACGGCAGCACGACGATCCGCCGCGCGCCGAGCTTCACGCAGCGGTCGAGCCCGCTGGGCACGTCCGGCGCGGCCAGCGACACGAACGCCGTCTCCACGCCCGCGTATCCCCGGCCCTCCCACAGCAGCCGCGCCGCCTTGTGCACCTCGGCGTTGGCGTCGGGGTCGGTCGACCCGCGCCCCACCAGCAGCACGGTCACGTCGGACCGGTCCTCGGGGGTGCGGGAAGCACCGCCGAGCGCCTCGTCCAGGCGCCGCTCCAGCACCGTCAGCAGGGCGGGGTGCGGGCCCAGCGGACGGCCGTAGGTGTACGAGATGCCGGGGTGCCGTTCCTTCTCGCGGGCCAGTGCCGCGGGGATGTCCCCCTTGGCGTGCCCGGCGGACACCAGCATCAGCGGGACGGCGGCGAAGCGCCGCACGCCCCGCTCCACGAGCTCGGTCACCGCGTCGCCCAGCGGCGGCGGCGACAGCTCGATGAAGCCGCCCGCGACGGGCAGATCCGGGTTGCGGCGCCCCAGTTCCCGGACGAAGTCGCGGAATGCCTCGGCCCCGGCGTCGTCCCGGGTGCCGTGGCCGGCGATGAGCAGGGCGGGCCGGTGGGTGGTCACTGTTTCTCCTCGGATGTTTCGGACGACAGGGATGTTTCAGACGACAGGGATGCTTCGGATGATGAAGCGGGGTGGTACAGAAGGGCGTTGAGGGCGGCCGAGGCGACCGCCGACCCGCCCTTCTCGGACACGTTGCTCACGGCGGGCAGCCCGCTCTCGCGCAACGCGGCCTTCGACTCGACCGCGCCGACGAAACCGACGGGCAGGCCGATGACGAGCGCCGGATCGGCGTCCAGGGTCAGCAACTCCTCCAGCGCGGTGGGCGCGTTGCCGATCACCCAGAGCGCGCCGGGGCCGACCTGCTCGTACGCGAGGCGGATGCCGTGGGCCGAACGGGTCAGCCCCGGCCCGGCGACGGCGTCCCGGAGCCGGCAGACGGTCTCGCGCCGGGTGATGCCGGCCCCGACCATCTCGACGTCCACGACGACGGGCGCCCCGGCGTGCAGAGCGGCATGGGCCCGCTCCAACTCGGCCTCGTCCATGACGAGATCGGCCGCGTAGTCGAGGTCGGCGGCGGAGTGCACGACCCGCTCGACGACGGCCCGGGTCAGGGGCGGCAGGTGCGAGGTGTCCAGGCGGGCGCGCATCCGCCGGTAGGACTCCACCTCGATCGGATGGATCACACGGTTCACCGGGGCTCCTCCTGCCAGCGGTAGCCGCGCGGGGTCACCATGCGCCCGGCGATCCGCCGGGTGGCCGTGTTGCCCACGGTCACGACCGTCATCATGTCGACCGTCGCGGGGTCCAGGGCGCCCAGTGTCGTGAGCCGACTGCTCTCGTCCGGCCGCGACGCGTTCCGTACGACCCCGACCGGCGTCGTCGGCTCCCGGTGCTCCGCGAGGATGGTGAGCGCCTTGGGCAGCTGCCAGTCCCGGCCCCGGGAGCGGGGGTTGTAGAAGGTGACCACGATGTCCGCCTCGGCCGCCGCCCGCACCCGCCGCTCGATGACCTCCCACGGCGTGTGCAGGTCGGACAGGCTGATCGACACATGGTCGTGGCCGAGCGGGGCGCCCAGGACCGCGGCGGCGGCGAGAGCGGCCGTGACACCGGGCACGCCGATCACGTCGATGTCGTCGGACGCCTCGGCGAGCGCCGGGGAGGCCATGGCGTACACGCCCGCGTCCCCGCTGCCGATCAGCGCGACCGCCCGGCCGCGACGGGCCTCCTCGACCGCGGTCCTGGCCCGCTCCTCCTCGGCCCCGAGACCCGACTCCAGGATCCGGGTGCCCGGACGCAGCAGGTCGCGGATCTGGTCGACGTACTGGTCGAGCCCGACGAGCACGGAGGCGCGCCGCAGCTCCGCCTTCGCACGCGGGGTGAGCAGGTCCCGGGCGCCCGGGCCGAGCCCGACCACCGCGAGCCGCCCGCGCGCGGGACGCCGTACGACGGCACAGGTCGCCATGGCGGGCAGGCCGTCCGTGCGCTCGGACTTCCGCTTGGGGACGAGGAGTTCGCCGCCGCGCACGAGGGCTGCGGCCTCGGCGACGGAGGGGGTGCCGACGGCCGCGAGGGGCGCGTCGGAGGGGTTGGGCACCGTGACGGAGGCCAACTCCTCGGCGGAGTACGTGACCAGGGGAACGCCCAGCCGCCCGGCGGCCTCGACGATCCCCGGCTCCTCGGCCTTGGCGTCGACGGTGCCGAGTTCGGCCACCGACCGCACCGACAGCCCGGCGTCGGCCAGCGCGGCCCGGACCAGCCCGAGCACCTCCTCCACCGGCGCGCCCTTCGAGGCACCGACGCCGACGACGAGGGACGGCGGCCGCAGGACGACCTCACCCTCGGCGGGCTCCACGAGCCGGTCGGTCAGCCGGACCGCGTACGCGCCCTCGGCGGAGACCTTCAGCGCGGGCAGCGGCCAGGCCACCTCCGCCTTCAGCGCGACCGGCACACCGTCGAGCAGGGCCCGCGAGACGGCGGCGACATCGCCCTCCACCGGGAGACCGAGCGTGTCCAGGCCGGGCAGATCGACGGCGTCCGTCGCCGTCGTCACCACGGGCTCGGCGCCCAGCACCTCGCCCACCGCCACGGCGAGTTCATTGGCCCCGCCGCCGTGCCCGCCGACCAGCGACACGGCGAACCGCCGGCCCTCGTCGACGCACACCACACCCGGGTCCGCGGCCTTGTCGCCGAGCAGCGGCGCCACCAGCCGGACGACCGCCCCGGTCGCCAGAAAACACACGAGCTGCTCGCACTGCGCGAACGCGGCCCGTACGGCGTCCCCCACGGGACCCTCGTACACGCGGGTGCGGTCCGGCCACGCGGCGGCCAGCCGGTCCCGCGCGACCGCCCCCGCCGCGGTGGCGGAAATGAGGCCGATCACTGAGCAACTCCTTCTCGATACACGGGACGCACGGGGTTCCGTACGCCCCACAGCAGGAAAACCGGATTGGTGGCCGCGAGCCGAGTCACATCGCCCGGCAGCGGCGCGAGACGCGAGGACTGCACCAGCACGCCGTCACAGTCGAACCCGGCGCCGGTGAGCGCCGCCCGCGCGGCCGGCACCCGGTCCAGCGCGGCCATCGCGACGACGACCGTCCGCCGGGCGCGCGCGGCGCACGCGGCGACGACGGCGGGCAGTTCGCGCCCCCCGCCGCCGACGAACACCGCGTCGGGATCGTCGAGTCCGGACAGCGCGCCCGGCGCCTCGCCGTGCACCACCCGTACGTCCACACCGTGCGCGACCGCGTTGGCGCGGATCCGCTCGACACCGTCGGGGGCCTTCTCGACCGCCGTCACGGCAGCGCCGAACCGCGCGCACTCCACGGCCACGGACCCCGAGCCCGCGCCGACGTCCCAGACCAGCTCGCCCTGCCGGGGCCCGAGCCGGGCCAGGGCGAGCGCCCGCACCTCGAACTTGGTGATCATCGAGTCGCGGTGGGCGAACTCCGCCTCGTCCAGGGCCCACCCGGCCGGCCCGGCGGGCGCCCCGGCGACCGTCCGTACGGCACCCAGCACCCGAGACTCGTCCAGACACAGCACGACACTCACCGCCGCGCCCCAGTCCCGCCCGGCGGCCTCGGCCGGGGTCACCCGCTCGACGCGCTCCTCCGGCGAGCCCAGCGCCGAGGCGACGACGAGAACCCGGGCGTAGCCGTCGAGCGCCGCCCCCAGCTCGGCGGGCCCGGCGCCCGGACCGGTCAGCACGGCGACCTTCGGCCGCGCCCGGCACACATTGACCGCCGTCCGCAGCGCCCGCCCATGAGCGCTCACGACCACGGCGTCGTCCCAGGTCAGCCCGAGCCGGGCGAAGGCGGTGGCCACGGAGGAGACCCCGGGCCGGACATCCAGCGCCTCGGCGCCGAACCGCTCGGCCAGCACCCGCACGATCCCGAAGAACCCCGGATCCCCCGAGGCCAGCACCACGACCGGACTCCGCTTGTCCACATGCCGCTCGATGACGTCCAGCGCGGGCCCCAACGCACCGAGGACGACCCGCTCGGCATCCGCCGGGACAGGCGCCGCCTCCAGATGCCGCCGCCCGCCCACCACGAGCCGCGCCCCGGCCACGGCGGCCGCCGCCTCCGGAGCGAGCGGCGCCCCCGTCCCCGTACCGACGACCGTGATCACGTACTCGCCCCTCGCTCGCGCAACGCCCGACGGGCCGCCGGATCCGCCTTGCGGAAGCCGTGGAAGTGACCGGGGTGGTAGAGATGCGAACGCGTGCCGTGCGCGTCGAGGGCCGGTCCGACGAGGAAGAGGGTGTGCTTCCAGAGCTTGTGCTCCTTGACCGTCTCCTCCAGCGTCTCGATCGTGCACCGCACGATCAGCTCCTCCGGCCAGGTCGCCTGGTACGCCACCACGACCGGCGTGCCGGTCGGATAGCCGCCCTCCAGCAGCTCCCGCACCAGCTGCCCGCTGCGGGCCGCCGACAGGAAGACCGCCATGGTCGTGCCGTGCTTGGCGAACTCCCGCACCTCCTCCCCGGGTGGCATCGGCGTCTTGCCGCCGCCGAGCCGGGTCAGCACGACGGACTGCGCGACCTCGGGAATGGTCAGCTCGCGCTGCGCGAGCGCGGCGACGGCGGAGAAGGCGGAGACACCGGGGACGACCTCGGTGGCGATCCCGATCCGGGCACACCGGTCGAGCTGCTCCTGCGTACCGCCCCAGAGAGCGGGATCACCGGAGTGAATGCGGGCGACGCGCAGATTCTCGGTGACGGCCCGCTCGTAGACGGCGACGACGTCCTCGAGGGACATGGTCGCCGAGTCGAGGATCTCCGCGTCCTCGCGCGCGTGCTGGAGGACCTCCTCCTGGACCAGGCTGGCCGCCCAGATCACCACGTCGGCCTCGGCGATCGCGCGCGCGGCGCGGAACGTCAGCAGGTCGGCGGCGCCGGGGCCGGCACCGACGAAGGTCACCTTGCCGGCGGGGGCATCGGCCATGGGTTCGGTCCTCTCGTACGGAAGTTCGGTGATGGGGTGGTTCAAGGCTCAGTGCCGTGGGATTCAGGGCCGTGACGGGCGGCCGTGGGCGGCCGGGGCTTGTCGGATGTGCGCGACGGGCCCTTGATCCGCTACCAAGGGCACATGGCCGTACTCGTCGCGCTCGGCGCGTTCCTGATGACGCTGGCCGGCGGCTGGACGGCACTGCGCGTGACCGACCGCCGCCATCTCGTCCTGGGCCTGGCCGGCGGCCTGATGCTGGGCGTCGTCGGCCTGGACCTGCTGCCCGAGGCACTGGACGCGGCCGGTACCGAGGTGTTCGGCGTCCCGGCCGCCCTGCTGCTCTTCGTGGCCGGCTTCCTGCTGGCCCATCTGGTGGAACGTCTGCTGGCCGCCCGTCAGGCCGCGCACGGCGCGGAGGAGAGCGACGGCCGCGCCCCCGAGGTGGGCCTGACCGCCGCGGCCGCGATGGTCGGCCACAGCGCCATGGACGGAGTGGCGATCGGCGCGGCCTTCCAGGTGGGCGGCGGCATGGGCACGGCCGTCGCGCTGGCCGTGGTCGCCCACGACTTCGCGGACGGCTTCAACACGTACACGATCACGAGCCTGTACGGGAACGCCCGCCGCCGGGCGATCGCCATGCTGCTCGCGGACGCGGTGGCCCCGGTACTGGGCGCGGCCTCCACCCTCCTCTTCACGATCCCGGAACAGATGCTCGGCGGCTATCTCGGCCTCTTCGGCGGCGCGCTCCTCTACCTCGCGGCGGCCGAGATCCTCCCCGAGGCCCACCACGAACACCCCGCCCGCTCGACCCTGCTGTGCACGATCGCCGGGGCGGGTTTCATCTGGCTGGTGGTGGGAGTGGCCGGCTGAGGCTCCGACGGAGGGTCTCACAGCTTGCCGCCCCGGCCACCGTCACGCCGGGCGGGCGCGATGAGCGTGGACAGATACGGCAGGGGAGTGCCGTCGAGCCCGTCGGCCGCCTGGATGGACTCACCGTCCAGCCCGAGCGCCGATCCCCACACCGCGTCCTCGATCCGCCCGGTCTCCCGCAACGCCTCGGCCACTTCCCCCGCCTGCCGCCCGAACTTGTAGGCGACGACGGTCCCGGGCCCGTTCAACGCGTCCTTGAGCACGGCGGCCCCCGCGGTGACCGGCACGAGCGTCAACGGCTCGGTGCCCTCGGTCAGCACGGCCCCCGACCTGGCCGCGAGATCCTGCATGGCGGTGATCCCGGGCACGGTCTCGACCACGACCCCCGGCACCAACTCCCCGATGGTCTGCGCGAGATAGGTGAACGTGGAGTACACGTTGGGATCGCCGATGGTCGCGAAGGCAACAGTGCCGTGCGTCTCCAACAGCTCGGCCACCCGAGCCCCGGCAGCATCCCAGGCCGCCTCCCGCCGAGCCCGGTCGGTCCGCTCGTTCAGGGCGAACACGACCCGCAGCACCTTCTCCTCGGGCACGTAGTGCAACACGGTGGCCTCCGCGCGCCCCCGTTCACCGGTGTCCATCACGGGGACGACCACGACGTCGGCGGCACGCAGGGCGTTGACACCCTTGACGGTCACCAGCTCCGGATCCCCGGGACCCACCCCGACCCCGATCAACCTGCTGCTGCTCATGACGTCCGGCACCTCTCCACGAACCGACGGGCCACACCGGGCTCGGACGCCCAGTGCGTGTGCAGATAACTCGCGTGCACACCTCGCTGTACAAAACCTTCGACCCGCCGCGGCGCCCGCAGCCCCCAGGCCGGCGCGCCCCCGGCCCCCGGCTCGACCACCGTCCGGTGAAACTCGTGCCCCCGCATCCGCGTCCCGACCACCGCGAGCGAACTCTCACTCACGGCGACGGCGTCCCGATAACCGAGCGTGAGCCGCTCACTCATCGCCGCCGTGGCATCGAGCACGCCGCACATGGGCAGCCCGTCGAGCTCCCGGCACAGATAGAGCAGCCCGGCACATTCGGCGGCGACGGGAGCGCCGCTCTCCGCGAGGGCGGCGACCGCCTTGCGGAGAGGTTCGTTGGCGGACAGCTCGGAGGCGTACACCTCCGGGAAGCCGCCACCGATGACCAACCCGTCGGTCCCGTCGGGCAGTTGCTCGTCCCGCAACGGATCGAACGTCACGACCTCCGCCCCGGCGGCGGCGAGCAACTCGGCATGCTCGGCATAGGAGAAGGTGAAGGCGGGCCCACCGGCAACGGCGACGGTGACTCGTGAGTCCCGCTCGGGTGTATTCAGCCCGTCCGGCGTTTGAGGACGAGGCCCTTTCAGGGCCGACAGCGGGGGTCTGGGGGCGGCAGCCCCCAGGTTCGGGTCGGGAAGGGGCGGAGGGGGCGAGAAACCCAACACCTCAGCCGCATCCCAAGCCGCACCCGACACAACACCCGCACTACGCGCCAGCCCCACCAACCCCGAAAGATCACACCCCGCCTCGACCTGCGCGGCCATCGCCGCGACGGAGGACACCGCGTCCCCCCGCCGCTCGGCGACCGGCACCAACCCCAGATGCCGAGAAGGCGTATCCACCTGAGCCACCCGCCGCAACACCCCGAACACCGGCACACCCGCCGCGTCCAACGCCTCCCGCAGCAACTCCTCATGCCGATCGGACGCGACCTTGTTCAAAATCACGCCCCCGACCCGAACCTCCGGATCAAAGGAAGCGAACCCATGCACCAACGCCGCCACCGACCGCGACTGCGACGACGCATCGACCACCAACACCACCGGCGCCCGCAACAACTTCGCCACATGCGCGGTCGACGCCAGCTCCCCCTCTCCCGCCGCCCCGTCGTACATCCCCATCACACCCTCGACGACGGCGATGTCACACCCCCGAGCCCCGTGCAGGAACAACGGAGCCACCAGCTCCGGCCCACACAGATACGCGTCGAGATTCCGCCCCACCCGCCCACTCGCGAGCGCGTGATACCCGGGATCGATGTAGTCCGGCCCCACCTTGTGCGGAGACACGACAAGCCCCCGCGCGGCGAACGCGGCCATCAACCCGGTGGCAACGGTGGTCTTCCCACTCCCCGACGAGGGCGCGGCGATGACCAGCCGAGGGACGGAGGACGAGGACATCACCACTCGATACCCCGCTGCCCCTTCTGCCCCGCGTCCATCGGATGCTTCACCTTGGACATATCGGTCACAAGATCCGCGAAGTCGACGAGCTTCTCGGGCGCGTTCCGCCCGGTGATCACGACATGCTGGTTCCCGGGCCGGTTCCGCAGCACGTCGAGCACCTCATCGGTGTCGACCCACCCCCAGTGCATCGGATAGGCGAACTCATCGAGGACGTACAGCCGATAGGTCTCGGCGGCAAGATCCCGCTTGACCTGCTCCCAGCCCTCCCGTGCCTTCTCCTCGTTGTCCATCTGGGCGTCCCGCTGAACCCAGGACCACCCCTCGCCCATCTTGTGCCACTCGACGGCCCCGCCCTCACCACTGGCCCCGAGCACCCGCAGCGCGTTCTCCTCGCCGACCTTCCACTTCGCCGACTTGACGAACTGGAACACCCCGATGGGCCACCCCTGGTTCCAGGCGCGCAGGGCGAGCCCGAAGGCGGCGGTCGACTTCCCCTTCCCGACCCCCGTATGCACAACCACCAAGGGCCGATTACGCCGCTGACGAGTAGTCAGCCCATCGTCCGGCACCACACTCGGCTGTCCCTGAGGCATTACGCGGCCCTCCTCTGTCCGTTCCTCTGCCCGTCCCTCTGTACGTCCTTCACCAGACCGGCGATCGAGTCGGCCCGCAGTTCATCGAGCGTCACCGCCGTACCACCGAGCTCACCCGCGAGCTGCCCGGCGAGCCCCAGCCGCACCGGCCCGGACTCGCAGTCGACGACCACGGAGGCCGTCCCGTCGGCGGCGAACAGCCGGGCGGCCCGCCCGGCGAGGGCGACCGGCTCGGGCCCACCGGTGGCCCGCCCGTCCGTCACCACGACCACGAGCGCCCGCCGCGCCGGATCCCGCAGCCGCTCCACCCGCAGCACCTCATGGGCCCTGAGCAGGCCCGCCGCGAGCGGCGTACGCCCACCCGTCGGCAGTGTCTCCAGCCGCGCGGCCGCCGCGTCCACGGACGACGTGGGCGGCAACGCGACCTCCGCCGCCGCTCCCCGGAACGTCACGAGCCCCACCTTGTCCCGCCGCTGATACGCGTCCAGCAGCAACGACAGCACGGCCCCCTTCACGGCACTCATCCGCTGCCGCGCCGCCATCGACCCCGAGGCGTCGACCACGAACAGCACGAGGTTGCCCTCACGCCCCTCCCGGGTCGCCTGCCGCAGATCGTCACGGCGTACGACGAGCCCGCGCCCGGCCCGCCCCCGCGCCCGCTGATGCGGCGCGGCGGCCTGCACGGTCGCCGCCAGGTGCAGCTTGGTCAGCGCGCCCCGGGGCCGTCGCGCACCGGTCGTCCGCCCGTGCTCGGTCCGCGCCCGGGACCGCCGACCGGCGGCACCCTCGCCCAGTCCCGGCACGCTCAGCACCTTGGTCCGGAACGGCTCCGAGGCCCGCGCGGCCTGCTGCTCCCCGGCACCGGAGGCTTGCGGCGGCCCGTCCTCGCCGGCCTCGGGACGGGCACCCGTGTCGCCACCCTGCGGCCCGTCCTCGGGCGACGGCTGCCCACCACCCCCGCCACCGGGCCCGTCGGGATCGGGATCGGGGTCGGATCCGGGGTCGGGATCGTCGTCCCCGGAGAACTCCTCCAGCGTCTCGTCCAGCTTGTCCTCGTCGAGCCCCGGCGCGTCGAAGGGATTGCGGCGCCTGCGGTGCGGCAGCGCGAGCAGCGCCGCCTGCCGCACGTCCTCCGCGAGCACCTCGGCCCGCCCGGCCCACGCGGCCAGCGCCGTCGCCGTCCGCGCCATCACGATGTCGGCCCGCATCCCGTCGACCTCGAAGGCCGCACAGGTCGCCGCGATCTGCCGCAGCGCTCCGTCCCCGAGCCGCACCGACGGCAACAACTCCCGTGCGGCGACGACCCGTTGCCGTACGGCGGCCTCCTCGTCCGCCCAGCGCGCGGCGAAGCCGGCCGGGTCGTCGTCGTAGGCGAGCCGCCGCCGGACGACCTCCACCCGCTGGTCGGGCTCGCGCGAGGCCGCGACCTCCACGGTCAGCCCGAACCGGTCGAGCAACTGCGGTCGCAGCTCGCCCTCTTCGGGGTTCATGGTGCCGACGAGCAGGAACTTCGAGGCATGCCGTACGGAGACACCCTCGCGCTCGACGTACGAGGCGCCCATGGCAGCGGCGTCCAGCAGCAGGTCGACGAGATGGTCATGCAGCAGATTGACCTCATCGACGTAGAGGATCCCGCGGTGCGCGTCCGCGAGCAGACCGGGCTCGAAGGCCTTCACGCCCTCCGACAGGGCCCGCTCGATGTCGAGGGCTCCCACGAGCCGGTCCTCTGAGGCCCCGACGGGCAGTTCGACCATCCGGGACGGCCGCTCCACCCCGTTCCCGCTCTCGTGCGGCCCGTCCGGGCACGCGGGATCCGGCGCGGCGGGATCACAGGAGAAACGGCACCCGGGGACGACCGGCACCGCGGGCAGCAGCACCGAAAGGGCCCGTACCGCCGTCGACTTGGCGGTGCCCTTCTCCCCGCGCACCAGCACCCCGCCGACCGCCGGGGACACGGCGTTCAGCAGCAGCGCGAGCCGCAGGTCGTCCTGGCCGACAACGGCCGTAAAGGGGAAGGGGGTGGTCACTGGTCGCCCTCCAAGTCGCCTTCGAGCTCCAGGTAGGTGGCGCGCAGCCGCTCCAGCGTGTCGGCGTCCGGCTCGGCCCACAGGCCCCGGTCGGCCGCCTCCAGGAGACGTTCCGTGATGCCCCGCAGCGCCCACGGGTTGGACTTCTTCATGAAGTCCCGGTTCTCGGCGTCGAAGACGTACTCGGCCGACAGCTTCTCGTACATCCAGTCGTCCACGACCCCGGCCGTGGCGTCGTACCCGAACAGGTAGTCCACGGTCGCCGCCATCTCGAAGGCGCCCTTGTAGCCGTGCCGCCGCATCGCCGCCATCCAGCGCGGGTTGACCACCCGGGCCCGGAAGACCCGGTGGGTCTCCTCGCCGAGCGTGCGGGTCTTGACCTGGTCCGGCGTCGCGGAGTCACCCACGTACGCCTCCGGACTCGCCCCCGTCAGATGGCGCACCATCGCGACCATGCCGCCGTGGTACTGGAAGTAGTCGTCGGCGTCGACCAGATCGTGTTCACGCGTGTCGACGTTCTTCGCGGCCACGGCGATCCGCTTGAACGCCGTCTCCATGTCCCCGCGCGCCGCCCGCCCGTCGAGCCCGCGCCCGTACGCGTAGCCGCCCCAGACGGCGTACACCTCGGCGAGGTCGGCGTCCGAACGCCAGTTGCGCGCGTCGATCAGCGGCAGCAGACCGGCACCGTAGGCGCCCGGCTTGGAGCCGAAGACGCGGGCCGTCGCGCGCCGCCGGTCGCCGTGCTCGGCGGTGTCCTCGTCGGCGTGGGCCTTCACGAAGTTCCGCTCGGCGGGCTCGTCCAGCTCGGCCACCGCGCGGACGGCGTCGTCGATCAGTCCGACCACGTGCGGGAACGCGTCCCGGAAGAACCCGGAGATCCGGACCGTGACGTCGATGCGGGGCCGGCCGAGCTCGGCGAGGGGCACGATCTCGAAGCCGGTCACCCGGCGCGAGGCGTCGTCCCACACCGGACGGCAGCCCAGCAGCGCCAGGATCTCGGCGATGTCGTCGCCCTGGGTGCGCATGGCCGAGGTGCCCCAGACGGTCAGGCCGACGGACTTGGGGTAGTCACCGGTGTCCTGGAGGTACCGCTGCACGAGGGAGTCGGCGAGGGACTGCCCGACCTCCCAACTCAGCCGCGACGGAATGGCCTTGGGGTCGACCGAGTAGAAGTTCCGGCCCGTCGGCAGCACGTTGACGAGCCCGCGCGTCGGCGAACCGGACGGCCCCGCCGGGATGTAACCGCCCTCGAGCGCCTTGAGGATGTGCCCGATCTCGTCGGTGGTCCGCGCCAGCCGGGGCACGACCTCGGTACAGGCGAACTTCACCACCGCGACGGCGTCGGGGAGTTCGGTGCCGAGGACGTCACGGACGAGGGCACGGCTCTCGCCGACGGCCCACTCCCGCTCCTCCATCCCCTCCGCAATCCGCCGGCACAGCTGCTCCAGCAGGTCGATCGCGTCGGCGGCCGTACGCGAGGGCCCCTCGACCAGATCCGAGAGCTCGACCGGCACCTTCACCGGCGCGCCCGGCTCGGCCAGCAACTCCTTCTCCACCAGCCCGAAGTGGGCCGCGAGACAGGCCCTGAGCCCCGGCAGCGCGTTCGCCTGCCCGCCCCACACCTGCGAGGCGCGCAGCACGGCGAGCACCAGGTTGACGCGGGGCTCGCCGACCGGACCGCCACCGAGGATGTGCAGCCCGTCGCGGATCTGCACGTCCTTGATCTCGCACAGATAACCGTCGATGTGCATGACGAACTCGTCGAACGCGTCGTCGTCCGGCTGGTCGTCCACATGCAGGTCGTGGTGGAGCTCGGCCGCCTTCACCAGCGTCCAGATCTGCGCCCGTACGGCGGGCGCCTTCGCCGGGTCCAGGTCGGAGACGAGCGCGTACTCGTCGAGGAGCTGCTCCAGCTTCGCCAGGTCGCCGTAGGTGTCGGCGCGTGCCATCGGCGGTACGAGGTGGTCGACCACGGTGGCGTGCCCGCGCCGCTTGGCCTGGGTGCCCTCGCCGGGGTCGTTGACGATGAAGGGATAGATCAGCGGGAGGTCGCCGAGCACGGCGTCGGGAGCGCAACCGCCGCCGAGCCCGAGGCCCTTGCCCGGCAGCCACTCCATCGTGCCGTGCTTGCCCATGTGCACGATCGCGTCGGCGCCGAAGGACTTGTCCAGCCAGCGGTAGGCCGCCATGTAGTGGTGCGACGGCGGCATGTCGGGGTCGTGGTAGATCGCGATCGGGTTCTCGCCGAAGCCGCGCGGCGGCTGGATCATCACGACGACGTTCCCGAACTGAAGGGAGGCGAGGACGATGTCGTCACCGTCGACGTAGAGCGACCCCGGCGGCTCGCCCCACGCCTCCAGCATGGCGTCTCGCAGCGCGGGGTCGAGCGTGTCGAGCCACGCCCGGTAGTCGGCCAGCGGCACCCGCGCGGGCGCGGCGGCCAACTGCTCCTCGGTGAGCCATTCGACGTCGTGACCACCGGCGTTGATGAGCCGGTGGATCAGCTCGTCGCCGTTGTCCGGATGCCCCTCGACGACGTACCCGGCGTCCCGCAGCGCGTCCAGCACCCGCACGGCCGACGCGGGCGTGTCCAGCCCCACCGCGTTGCCCACCCGCGAGTGCTTGGTCGGGTAGGCGGTGAAGACGAGCGCCAGCTTCTTCTCGGAGTTCGGCTTGTGCCGCAACACGGCATGCCGTACGGCGATCCCCGCGACCCGTGCGGCCCGCTCGGGGTCGGCCACGTACACCGGGACCTCGTCCGGGCCCTGCTCCTTGAACGAGAACGGCACGGTGATCAGCCGCCCGTCGAACTCCGGGATCGCGACCTGCATCGCCGCGTCCATGGGGGAGAGGGCGGCGTCCGACGCGTCCCAGGCCGCGCGGGACGACGTGAGGCAGAGCCCTTGCAGCACCGGCACGTCGAGGTCGGCCAGCGCCCCGATGTCCCAGGCCTCCTCGTCGCCGCCGGCCGAGGCCTGCGAGGCGTGCGTGCCGCCGGCGGCGAGGACGGTGGCGACGAGCGTGTCGGCCTTGCCGAGGATCTCGTACAGCCCGGCGTCCGCCCCGCGCAGCGAACCGCAGTACACGGGAAGGGCATTGGCGCCCTGCGCCTCGATCGCGTCGCACAGCGTGTCCACGAAGGCGGTGTTGCCGCTCAGTTCGTGGGCCCGGTAGAAGAGCACGCCGACGGTCGGGCGGCCCTCGACGAAGGCGCGCTCGCCGTGGACGCCGTACTCCGGCATCTTCTGCGGCTCGACGAACCCCTCGCCCGTCAGCAGCACGGTGTCGGACAGGAACCGCGCCAGCTCGGTGAGGTTGGCGGGCCCGCCCTCCACGAGATACCTCAGCGCCTCGGCGACGACACCGGCCGGCGCCGACGACTCGGCCATCAACTCCGCGTCCGGGACGGCCTCGCCACCGAGCAGGACGGTCGGGACACCGGAGGCCTTCAGCGCGGCCAGCCCGTCCTCCCAGGCCCGCTTGCCGCCGAGCAGCCGTACGACGGCGATGTCGGCGCCCCGGAGGAGACCGGGGAGTTCCCGCTCGACGTCCACGCGGGTCGGGTTGCCGATCCGGTAGGAGGCACCCTCGGCGGCCCGGGCCGCCAGCAGGTCCGTGTCGGCGGTCGACAACAACAACACAGTGCTCATGCGGGCGCTCCCGGTGGAATGAAAGGCAGTCCTTGCGGCGCGCCGGACTCGATGAGCCGCCACAGCGCGTCCGTGTCCGCGTGCTGTTCGATCAGGTCGCCGAGCCGGTCGAGCTGCTCCTCGCGCAGCGCGGCGAACGAGGTGTCGGGCGCCGTCACGAAGCGGCGGCCCGCGGCGGCGGCCACCTCGCGCAGGAAGGCCCGCCGGAAACCGTCGGACTCCAGCGAGCCGTGCCAGTGGGTGCCCCAGGTCTGCCCGACCCGGCAGCCGTCCAAGAAGGGGTCGCCCCCGTCGAGGGAGGCGATCCCGTGATGGATCTCGTACCCCGAGACGGGCTCGCCGAGGGCTTCCCCTTCCGGCCGGGTGAGGGTCTTCTCCCGCGCGAACCGCACCCGTACGGGCAGGACGCCGAGCCCGTCCACCTGCCCCCGCCGGCTCTCGACCTCGTCCTCGATGTGCTCGCCGAGGATCTGGAAGCCACCGCAGATGCCGAGGACCGGCCGCTGCTCGGCGGCCCTGCGGACGATCGCCTCGGCCAGCCCCCGCTCCCGCAGCCACTCCAGCGCGCGTACGGTCCCCCGGGTCCCGGGGATCACGACGAGGTCGGCGTCCGCCAGTTCCTCGGGCCGGTCCACGAACCGCACGACGACACCGGGTTCGGCGGCGAGCGCGTCCACGTCGGTGAAGTTGGACATCAGGGGGATCGCGCAGACGGCGACCCGCAGGACGTCCTCCCCGACGGGCGGGGCGGTGTTCGACTCCCGCACGGTCCCGCGCAGGGAGACCCTGAGGCCGTCCTCCTCGTCGATCCCGAGCCCGTGCCGGAAGGGCAGGACGCCGTAGGTGCGCCGCCCGGTGAGCCCGTGCAGCATGTCGAGCCCGGGTTCGAGCAGCGACACGTCGCCCCGGAACTTGTTGACGAGGAACCCGGCGACGAACTCCTGGTCCTCCGGCGACAGCAGGGCCACGGTCCCGAAGAAGGAGGCGAAGACGCCCCCGCGGTCGATGTCACCGACGACGAGCACGGGCAGCCCGGCATTCCGGGCTATCCCCATGTTCACGATGTCGGTCCGCCGGAGGTTGATCTCGGCCGGGCTCCCCGCCCCCTCACAGATCACCGCGTCATACGTGCCCCGCAACTCGGCGAGACAGTCCAGCACGGTCCCGAGCAGCTTCTGCTGCCGCCCCCCGTGATACCCACGCGCACTGAGCTCACCGACCGGCTTGCCGAGCAGCACGACCTGACTGCTCTGCTCGCCGCCCGGCTTGAGCAGGACGGGATTCATCAGCGCGGTCGGCTCGATCCGGCAGGCCTGCGCCTGCATGGCCTGCGCCCGCCCGATCTCCGCGCCCTCCCGCGTCACGAACGAATTCAGGGACATGTTCTGCGCCTTGAAGGGCGCGACCTTGACCCCTTGCCGCACCAGCCACCGGCAGATCCCGGCGGTGACGACACTCTTGCCGGCGTCGGAAGTGGTGCCGGCGACCAGCAGCCCGCCCCCGCTCATGAGACACGCCCCTTGAGGACGGCCCGCGCGGCGACACCGACGCCGAGCGCGAGCAGCCCGACCCGGCGCGACAGCCGTGCGGCCCGCTCGATGTCCTGGACCTCCACGAAACGCCCCTCCCCGTTCAGCACCGGCCGGTGCTCCACCCGCCCGGCGTACGACAACGTCCCGCCCAGCCGCACCCCGAGCGCCCCCGCGAAGGAGGCCTCCACGGGCCCGGCGTTGGGGCTCGGATGCTTGGCGGCATCGGCACGCCAGGCTCCTGCGGCCCCCCGGGGATCGTCCCCGGCGAGCGTGGCGAGAACGGCGGTCAGCCGCGCCCCCGGCCACCCGGCGACATCGTCCAGCCGGGCGGAGGCCCACCCGTACCGCCGGTATCTGGGCGACTTGTGCCCGACCATCGCGTCGAGCGTGTTCACGGCCCGGAACCCGAGCAGCCCCGGCACCCCGCCGACGGCGCCCCACACGAGCGCGCCCACGACGGCGTCGGAGGTGTTCTCGGCCACGGACTCCACGACCGCCCGTGCGATGCCGTCGGCGTCGAGGGCCTGCGGATCCCGGCCGCACAGATGCGGCAGCCGCTCCCGGGCCGCCTCGACGTCCCCCGCCTCCAGGGCACGCCCGATGGCCCGGGCCTCCCGGACGAGCGACGTGCCGCCGACCACGGCCCAGGTGGCGGCACCGGTGAGGGCGACGGAAGCGGTGGGGGAGCGGCGTACCGCACGGGCCGCCAGGGCCCCGAGCGTGACGGCGCCACCGGCGCACACGAGGGTGTGCAGCGCGCCCCACCCGCGGTGGTCACGCCACATCACCCGCTCCACGGCACCCGCGGCCCGCCCGAACACGGCGACCGGATGCCCGCGGCGTGGATCGCCGAGGAGCAGGTCACCGAGGAGGCCGACAGTGGCGCCGTACGCGAAGACGCGATCGGCACGCATGGACTCAGCCGACCGCTGTCACAGACGGGGTGCGGGTGGTACGACTCAAGCGGCAGCCGAGCATGGCGACATGTCCTCACTCAGGGTGTCCACGCCCTGGTTCGACGAGACCGGCGGCGAGAGTTCCTGGCTCCCGGGGCTTCCTACCCCGGTGACAGTGGCGGGACCGCGCCGGACTCGCACCGGCTTCCTCTCCTGCCGCCGTATTGGCTCCGGCAGTCCACCACGGGCCCGGAACAGCAGTCAACTTGCCGTTGACCTGCGGGAGCGGAGTGTGGACAAGCCCACATCGGCGCGTCGGCGAACGCCCACCGGGCGGGCCAGGACCGAAGTCCCGTGCCCGCCCGGAAGGTCTGAAGGAGCGTGGCCCGAGGCCACGACCGGATGGCGGCCTCAGGCCACGATCAGATAGATGCCGTACGCGACCGCCGCCGCGCAGGCGGCGAAGCAGGCGTACGCGCCCGTCACGGCCAGGGCCGCGGAGCCGCCCTGGGCGGTGGCCCGTTCCTGGCGGGACAGGCCCATGATGCCGAGGGTGAACAGGGCCACGAGGGCCACGGTGACGACGAGGCTGACACCGAAGACGGAGCCGAGCGCTTCCCAGTCGATCTTCATGCTTCTACTTCCTTCTCAGCCGGGCTGGACCGGACGTGACCGGGCGTGCCGGGCTCAGACGGTGGTGGCGGTCGACGGGGCGGCGTCGGCCGTGGGGGCGGGGATGGTGGCCGTGAGGTCCTCGGTCACCGTGCCCGCGGGCGGCGGGGTCACGGCGGCGATCGCCGTGGTCACCACGCCGGGCGTCTCGTCGGTCTCGTTGACGTTGGTGTGGTCGACGACCTCGCGCCGGGAGACCTTCCAGATCGCGGCACTGGAGGCGATCAGGAAGACGGCGACGACGGCCGTGCCCCACGCGCCGAAGCCCGTCACGTACTCGGCGAGCGCGCCCACCAGCGCGGCCGCCGGCAGGGTCAGGCCCCAGGCCACGAACATCCGGGTCGCGGTCGACCAGCGGACGACCCCGCCCTTGCGGCCGAGCCCCGCGCCCATCACCGCGCCGGAGACGGAGTGCGTGGTGGAGAGGGAGAAACCGAGGTGGGAGGAGGCCAGGATGACCGTCGCCGCGCTGGTCTGGGCGGCGAAGCCCTGCTGCGGCTGGAGGTCGGTCAGGCCCTTGCCCATGGTGCGGATGATGCGCCAGCCGCCGAGGTAGGTGCCGAGCGCGATGGCGATGCCCGCGGAGAGGATGACCCACATCGGCGGGTCGGAGTCCGGGGCGACGGCGCCGCCGGCGACCAGGGCGAGGGTGATGATGCCCATCGTCTTCTGCGCGTCGTTCGTGCCGTGGGCGAGCGAGACCAGGCCGGCCGAGGCGATCTGGCCGGTGCGGTAACCCTTCGCCGCGGCCTTTCCGTCGGCCTTCCTGCCCAGCGAGTACGACAGCCTGGTCGCGAGCATCGCGGCGAGGCCGGCGACGATCGGGGCCGCGATCGCCGGGATCAGGACCTTGGTGACGAGCACGTCGCCGTGGACCGCGCCCATGCCGGCCGAGGCGATGGTGGCGCCGATCAGACCGCCCATGAGGGCGTGCGAGGAACTGGAGGGGAGTCCGACCAGCCAGGTCAGCAGGTTCCAGAGGATCGCGCCGACCAGGGCGGCGAAGATGACCTCGGGACGGATGCCGCTCTCGTCGACGAGACCCTTGGAGATCGTGTTGGCGACCTCCACCGAGAGGAAGGCGCCTACAAGGTTGAGCACGGCGGACATGGCCACCGCGACCTTGGGCTTGAGTGCGCCGGTCGAGATGGTCGTGGCCATCGCGTTGGCGGTGTCGTGGAAACCGTTCGTGAAATCGAACGCGAGTGCGGTTACTACCACAATCGCGAGGATCAGCGAGAAGTTTTCCATTTACCCAGGCAATCGTTCGAGGTCATTGGCTGGACGAACGTAAGTAACCTGGATGAACGGAAGATGAACTGAGGCGGGCCGCACGGTGTATGGAATCGGCGGTTGTCACTCCGCCGGACGCCAAACGGAACGTGCGGCCCGTGCGGCGCGCGGTCAGGAGCCCCTGGCGAACTTCTTCAACTGGGCCTGGGACCCGTTGAAGAGATTCTGGTCACCCGGCAGACCGCCGCTGTTGTCGTACTGCCAGATGGTCCAGAACGACCAGCCGGCCGGCAGCGCCCCCGCGCTCGCGGAGCCGTAGCGGGCGATCCACAGCGCATGGTTGGACCCGAAGGCTCGACTGCTCCCTGTGCACGTGTTCCACCAATGGGTGGTCGTGTAGATCACCGGCCGGCGACCGGTCTGCCGCTTCACCTCATCGCTGAACGACTTGATCCAGCTGACCATCTTCGCCTTGCTCAGGCCGTAGCACTTGCGCTTCTTGTCGTACGGGTTGTACTCGATGTCGAGCGCGGGCGGCAGCGTCCGTCCGTCCGCGCTCCAGGCGCCGCCGTTGCGCACGAAGTGCGCCGCCTGGGTCCTGCCTGACGATCTGTTGGGCAGCGCGAAGTGGTACGCCCCGCGGATGATGCCCACCTCGCGCGCCCCGTTGTACTGCTGGCCGAAGTACGGATTGCGGTAGGTGTGGGACTCGGTCGCCTTGACGTAGACGAACCTGGCGCCCTTCGACCTGGCCTTCTGCCAGTCGACGTTCTTCTGATGGGAAGAGACGTCGTGCCCCTTCGGCAGGCTCGCCGCCGAGGCCGGAGTCTCGGCGAGGGCGATGCCCCCGACGGTCAGCGCCGCCACGGACGCGGCCAGCGCGCGCCTGCGACGGCGGGATGGATTGCGATCACGGGCCATATGTCCCCCCGGAATGGCTACGTGCACGACAAATCCCCCAGAGGCTACTGGAAGATCACCGAATCCCGGACGATCTCTGGCCAAGTGATCGAAGAGGCCCATGTATGCCCATATGTGCTCTTTCGGATCTAGGGATTCCGGCCTAAAGTGCCCCCGCCCGGCGCCAGGTCCACAGCGTCCCTGGCAGGATCGCGGCATGGCCGAGGAGCAGCGGGACACGGGGGGCGCGCGAGGCGTCCGGGACAGCGCGCGGGATGTGGGGGAGTCGTGCGGCCGGAGTGTGCGCCCCGAGGAGGCGCATGCCTGGGAGGAACTCGTCGCGACGGCCCGCCGGACCGTGTCCGACGGCCTGGTCGTCGGCACCTCCGGCAACGTCTCCGTCCGCGTCGACGACACCGTGCTGGTCACCCCGTCGGGCGTCCCCTACGACCGGCTCGCCCCGGACGACATCACCGGCGTCGACCTCGACGGCCGACAGGTGCTCGGCACGCTCGTCCCCACCAGCGAACTGCCCATGCATCTCGCCGTCTACCGCACCACCGACGCCCGCGCCGTCGTCCACACCCACGCCGTGCACGCCACCGCCGTCTCGACACTCGTCCAGGAGCTCCCGGCGATCCACTACATGTCCGGAGCACTCGGCGGAGCCGTCCGGGTTGCCCCCTATGCCACCTACGGCACCGACGAGTTGGCCGAGAACATGCTCCACGCCCTCACCGACCGCTCCGCCTGCCTCCTCCAGAACCACGGCACGATGGCCCACGGCCCGAGCCTCTCCCAGGCCTACGACCGCACGGCCCAACTGGAATGGATGTGCCACCTCTGGCTCACCGCCTCCTCCGTCCCGGGCCTCACCCCCCACCTGCTGACGGAGGCCCAGGTGACGGAAGCGGGGGAGCGGCTGCGGGGGTACGGTCAGCGGCCGTAGCCGCCCATTCCGGTGCCGCGGAAGGTCGTAGAGCGGCTGCGGCTGGGTGGGGGCTGGTCGCGCAGTTCCCCGCGCCCCTTAGGTGAGGAAGGTCGCCCGGCGATCGAGAGTGGCGGCCGCCGACGGCGGTGAGGGGACGGGGCGGGGGGTGTCCGCCCGCAGCGGCCGGCGTCCGACACGCGGTACTGCCCGGAGAGACAGTTCCGCCGGACCGAGGACGGAGACCCCCCGACCCGGCCCCGACCCACCACACAACCGTAGGCGCTACATCCGCCCCCACCGGGGCCGCACAGCGCGCCGCAGGCATCCAGGGGCGCGGGGAACTGCGCAGAACACCAGCCCCCACCGCCCCGCAGACACGCAACAACCCCACCCCACCACAGAAGGCCCCCGCCCACTGGCCCGCACCCAGACGCACCAGGACACTGGACAGGTGCGCACCGTCAAAGCAACAGCCGCTGTCGTCACCGCGACCCTGGCCGCCGCCGCGGCGAGTGTCGCCGCCGGACGGCTCGCCAGCAACGCCGCGCTCAAGGCGCCCCCGGGCCGCCCCCTGCCCACCGAACCCCGGCTCACCGTCCACGCCACCGCGGCCGGCCGCATCGCCCTCACCCGCGACCTGGCAACCCTGCGCCCCGGCACCTACGGCCTCGGCGGCGACGGCTCCCACGCGGTAGTGGGCGCAGTCCTCGGCACCGAGACCCACTCCGCCGACACGGTCGTCCGCCGCCTGGAACGCGTCACCCACGGCACCCTGAAACCCGGCGACAAGGTCTGGCTCACCCCGAACCTCCACGTCGGCGACCCCGCCTCCGCCCTCGGCCTGGACCACACCGACATCGACGTCCCCGGCGAACTGGGCCCCCTGCCCGCCTGGTTCGTACCCGGCGTGCGGACCACCTGGGTGATCGCGGTGCACGGCCTGGGCACCACCCGCGAACTCCCCCTGAACGTCATGGAGTTCCTGTACCACCACGGCTTCCCGGTACTCGCCCTCGCCTACCGCGGCGACCCCGGCGCACCCCACCCCCGGGACGGCCTGAACCACCTCGGCGAGACCGAGTGGCGGGACCTGGACGCCGCGATCCACCACGCCGTCGACAGCGGCGCCCGCCAGGTCGTCCTGCACGGCTGGTCCACCGGCGCCACCATGGCGCTGCGCGCGGCCGCCCACTCGGAGCTGCGCGACCGCGTCTCGGGACTGATCCTGGACTCCCCGGTGCTCAGCTGGGAGACGACCCTGCGCGCCCTCGCCTCGGCCCGCCGCACCCCGGGCGCCCTGCTGCCCCTGGCGGTGCGCGCCGCGCAGGGCCGCACCGGCCTGCACGGCCGCCGCCCCACCACCGACACCGCCACCAACACCGCGGCCGACACTTCCGCCGGCACCGCGGCCGGCACTCCCGACCGCCACCGCCCCATGGCGCCCACCCTGATCATCCACGGCCCGGACGACCGGGTGGCCCCCTGGGCCCACTCCCGCCGCCTCGCCGACGCCCACCCCAACCGGGTCGCCCTCCACACCGTCCGCGACGCTCCCCACGGAGCCATGTGGAACGCCGATCCGAAGGGGTACGAGGAAGCACTGCGCCGCTTCCTGACCCCCTTGATGTGATCCCCATGTGATCCCCTGCGATCCCCGTGCGCCCCCGCACGCTCCCCGCACCCACCGACGTCCCACCGACGACACCCCCCTCCACACCCGGTCCCACAGGTTCCGTTTAACCCCGTACCACTGGCCTGATCTCGTACTTCGTCCTCCCGCGACGGCCCGCCGCAGACCCTCCCCCCGGCCCGCCGTGGCATTCCGTTTGGGTTTTCGGACCGTCAACCGGAAGACTGCACCCGTGACGTCCCGTATCCCGCGCGACTCCAGGCTTCGACTCGTCCGCCCGCGACCCCTGGCCGCCGCCCCCTCAGCTGTGAACCAGCGGCGCCCACGCCGCCCCGCGCCCCGGCCCCCGGAAGGCACACCGGCCCCCGCGGAACTGGCCAGAATGGCGCGCTCCGGCCTGGCAGCCGCGGCCCGTGTCGCCCGCTGGGCGGACGCCGCACTCCACCCCGGCCGGGACGGCGCGACCTCCGACGGCAAAGGCACCCTCTCCGACGAGACCGCCGAACGGGCCGCGGCCGAGCTGGGCCTGACCCCGGATCAGATCCGCGCGGACTGGGACACGGCCCGCCTCGCCGGCCTCGTCGAGGTGCACGGCGACAGCGCCCGCCCCGGTTGGCGGCTGCGCGCCTGGAACCGCGACGACAGTGCCGTGCTGCGCGGCTGGGTCGCCCTCTTCGACGCCTGGTCGCTGGCCTACCCGGAACCCACCGACCACGAGCCGGCCGCCGTCGCCGAGGTCGTCTCGGCCATGCCCCAGGTGCTCTCCTTCCTCCAGCTGTCCGCCGGCCCCGTGCCCGAGGAACAGCTCCTGGACCTCCTCCAACAGCGGGTCACCGAACTGCGCACCGAGCGCTGCGAGATCCCCTACGGCCCTCGCTCGGAACCCGCCCACCCGACGCACCCGGCCCACCCGGCCCTCGCGGAGGCCGAGCCGGCGCAGTCCGCCGCGCTCCACCTCGCCTCCGCGCGACCGGAGTCCGAGGCCGCACCGCGGCCCGAGCCCGACGCCCCGCTCGCCCCCCTCCTCGACTGGGCCCTGCGCGCGCTCGCCTCCGTCGGCGCCCTCACCTACGGCCACGGACAGGCCACGCTCACCCCGCTCGGCAGCTGGGCGGTCTGGGTCAAGCTGGAGCAGATCTGCGTGGCCGCCCAGAGCCCCGCCGGGAACATCGAGCAGGCCGCCGAGGGCATGCTCCGCGGCTGCGCCCAACTGCGCCCGAACGCGGCCCGCGCCGAGTACCGCGCCTGGCTCGCCGCGCGCCCCGTCGGCAACGCCGTCACCGAACTGATCGACGCCGCCCGCGGTGACGACGCCCTGCTGCGCGGCCTCGCCTTCGAGGCCCTGCGCGTCGTCGGCGCCCCCGCCGAGCCCGACGTGCGCTCCGTGGCCGACGAGCCGACGCTGCGGCCGTACGCCCTGCTGTGGCTGGCCGAGCACGACGGGATCGACCCGGAGGACGCCCACGAGGTCCTCACCCGCGAGGAGGCCACCTGGCTGTGGGTCGACACCGCGGCCGCCGTCGCCGACCACGGCGAGGCCCCGATGCTGGTCCGGCACCTGGAGTCCGCCCTCCAGCCGACCGTCCCCGCCCTGCTCGACGAGGTGCGCGCCGTCGGCCACCCCCGCACCGTGCAGGTCCTGGTCGCCCTCGCCGCCGCGCACCCCGACCCGGCCCTGGCCAAGGCCGTCCGCCGGGCCGCCTTCCAGGTGCACACCGGAGGAAGCTGACGGCCTGCTACGCCCCTATCTCCGGGGCGTAGGTGCCGAAGCTCCAGACATTGCCCTCGGCGTCGCGGGCCATGTAGTCCCGTGAGCCGTAGTCCTGGTCGGTCGGGGGCATCAGGATCTCCGCGCCGTGTTCCACGGCCCGCTGGTGGTGTGCGTCGACGTCGTCCACGACGACGTACACCCCGGTCGGGCCCGCCTCCTTCATCGCCTTGTCGTAGGCGCTGCCGGTGCCCTTGGAGCCGAGCATCACCGCGCCGTTGCCCTGCACCAGTTCGGCGTGCACCACCGCGCCGTTCTCGTCCTCGTACACGGACAGTTCCGTGAAGCCGAAGGCCTCCGTGAGCTGCCGGATGGCCGCCTTGGCGTCCGCGTAGATCAGGGTGGGGTAGATGCTGGGACGCCCGCCGCCCGTGCCTGCCATGTCCATCACTCCCTCGTGACCGCATGCCGGAAATCGGTGATCTCTCCCGGAACTGCCGGATCTCCCGGAAAATCACCTGCTGCCCAGTCTTGCAGGGACCACTGACAACGGCCCCCGCGCCGGTGAGGCCGGGCGGGGCAGGGTGGGGCCGGTGATCGAACACGCGAACGCAGAAAAAGTGGTTGCACGGCCCCGTTAGACTGGCCCCATGGCCATTCTCCTCGCGCATTAGACGGCGGGAACGTCCTCAGCCGTCCATCCCGCCCCCCATATCCGCCCTGGAGTCTGTCCGTGATCTCCGCCTCCGGTATCGAGCTGCGCGCCGGTGCCCGCGTCCTCATCGAGTCCGCCACCTTCCGTGTCACCAAGGGCGACCGCATCGGCCTGGTCGGCCGCAACGGCGCAGGGAAGACCACCCTCACCAAGTGCCTGGCCGGCGAGGGCGTCCCGGCCGGCGGCACCATCACCCGCTCCGGCGAGGTCGGCTACCTCCCGCAGGACCCCCGCACCGGCGACCTCGACGTCCTCGCCCGCGACCGCGTCCTGTCCGCGCGCGGCCTCGACGTACTGATCCGCAAGATGCGCGAGAACGAGCAGCGGATCGCCAACGGCCAGGGCTCCACCCGCGAGAAGGCCCTCAAGCAGTACGAGCGCCAGGAGACGGAGTTCCTCACCAAGGGCGGGTACGCCGCCGAGGCCGAGGCCGCCACCATCGCCGCCGCGCTCAACCTGCCCGACCGGGTGCTCGGCCAGCCGCTGCACACTCTCTCCGGCGGTCAGCGCCGCCGTATCGAGCTGGCCCGCATCCTGTTCTCCGACGCGGACACCCTGCTGCTCGACGAGCCGACCAACCACCTCGACGCCGACTCGATCGTCTGGCTGCGCGACTACCTCAAGACCTACCGCGGTGGCTTCATCGTGATCTCCCACGACGTCGACCTGGTCGAGACGGTCGTGAACAAGGTGTTCTACCTGGATGCCAACCGCGCCCAGATCGACGTCTACAACATGGGCTGGAAGCTTTACCAGCAGCAGCGCGAGGCCGACGAGAAGCGCCGCAAGCGTGAGCGGCAGAACGCCGAGAAGAAGGCGGCCGCGCTCAACTCGCAGGCCGACAAGATGCGCGCCAAGGCCACCAAGACGGTCGCCGCGCAGAACATGGCCCGCCGTGCCGAGCGGCTGCTGGCCGGGCTCGACGAGGTCCGGCAGTCCGACAAGGTCGCCAAGCTCCGCTTCCCGGAGCCCTCGCCCTGCGGCAAGACCCCGCTCATGGCGGAGGGCCTGTCGAAGTCGTACGGCTCCCTGGAGATCTTCACCGACGTCGACCTGGCCATCGACAAGGGCTCCCGGGTCGTCATCCTCGGCCTGAACGGCGCCGGCAAGACCACCCTGCTACGGCTGCTGGGCGGGGTGGAGAAGCCCGACACCGGCGAGGTCATCGAGGGCCACGGCCTCAAGCTCGGCTACTACGCCCAGGAGCACGAGACCCTGGACCCCGAGCGCACGGTCCTGGAGAACATGCGGTCCGCCAACCCCGACCTGGACCTGGTCGAGGTCCGCAAGACGCTCGGCTCGTTCCTGTTCTCCGGCGACGACGTCGACAAGCCGGCCGGGGTCCTGTCCGGCGGTGAGAAGACCCGTCTCGCGCTCGCCACCCTGGTGGTGTCCTCGGCGAACGTGCTGCTGCTGGACGAGCCGACCAACAACCTCGACCCCGCCAGCCGCGAGGAGATCCTCGGCGCGCTGCGCACCTACAAGGGCGCGGTCGTCCTGGTCACCCACGACGAGGGCGCCGTCGAGGCGCTCCAGCCGGAGCGGATCATTCTGCTGCCGGACGGTGTCGAGGATCTGTGGGGTTCCGACTACGCGGATCTCGTCGCGCTCGCTTGATCGAATCCGTGATCCACAGCGTATGGATCATTCGGCCTACCGGTGATCCATCATCTGTGTGAGATCTCCTCGTACCGAGGTGTGTCCTACATCCATTTCCCGGCCGAGCCCTTTATCGACAAGGGCTCGGCCGTCGCACGTCTCTGACCTGGTCATTCGTGAAAGAACCCGTTCGGCGGTACGAACGCCACTGAGTTGAATCACGGATTCCGCTTGTGGGGACGCGCTCCTGTCGTCAAAACCAGGTCTTACGGACCTTGCCGAATGGGTGGCCATGAAGCCCCGGAGGGGTGATCATGAGGAGACCAGAGCGCACTTCCCATGAGGAGGCACGGGTGGCCGAGACTCTGAAGAAGGGCAGCCGGGTAACCGGCGCCGCGCGCGACAAGCTCGCGGCAGACCTGAAGAAGAAGTACGACTCCGGTGCGAGCATTCGAGCGCTGGCCGAGGAAACCGGCCGCTCGTATGGCTTCGTCCACCGGATGCTCAGTGAGTCCGGCGTCACGCTTCGTGGGCGTGGCGGCGCGACCAGGGGCAAGAAGGCCGCGACGTCCTGAACCGGGCGGCCCATCGGCTTTCGATGGTGGCCACCCGGTCGTTCAGCTGATCGACCGGGTGGTTACTGTGCAGTCACTTAGCATCGCTGTATCGCTCTGCTGACCGCACGCATCGGAGGCACCCCATGGCTTCGCCCGACCAGGACGTCGTTGCCCGAGGTCCCGAAGTTTCCGCACTCGACAAGGACGGCGTACGGCTCACCGTCGACGACGCGATCGCCACGGTGACGCTGACCAACCCGGCCAAGCGCAACGCGCAGAGCCCCGCTCTGTGGCGGGCGCTGGCCGAAGCCGGTCGGCTGCTGCCGGGGTCGGTCCGTGTCGTCGTGCTGCGTGCCGAGGGCAAGTCCTTCTCCGCCGGACTCGACCGGCAGGCGTTCACGCCCGAGGGCTTCGACGGCGAGCCGTCGTTCATCGACCTCGCGCGTGGCACCGATGCCGAACTGGACGCTGCCATCGCCGAGTACCAGGAGGGTTTCACCTGGTGGCGGCGGAGCGACATCGTGTCCATCGCCGCCGTACAGGGGCATGCCATCGGGGCGGGCTTCCAGCTCGCCCTTGCCTGTGATCTGCGCGTCGTCGCCGACGACGTGCAGTTCGCCATGCGCGAGACCAGCCTGGGCCTGGTGCCCGACCTCACCGGCACGAACCCCCTCGTGGGGCTCGTCGGATACGCCAGGGCCCTGGAGATCTGCGTGACCGGACGGTCCGTGCAGGCCGAGGAGGCCGTGAGCACGGGGCTGGCGAACGTCGCGGTACCCCTGGACCAGCTCGACGGCGCGGTACGCGACCTGGCGGGAGCGGTCCTCGCCGCGCCCCGCGACGCCGTCATCGAGACGAAGGCACTGCTGCGCGGCGCCCAGGACCGCGACTACGAGGCCCAGCGCACCGCGGAACGAGCGGCCCAGGCCCGGCGGCTGCGGGATCTGGCCGGCGTGGGCGAGTGAGCGCTCATCCGACCGCGGTCACCAGGACCGCCACCGTCGGATGACCCGGCAGCGCCCGTTCCACCGCCGCACGGACCTCCCGGGCCACGTCCAGGGCCCGGTGGTCCGTGCCGACCGCCAGCTCCACCCGGACATGCCGTCGGGGCAGGGCGGCGGTGTCGTCCTGCCGTTCCGCGATGTGCGCCGGGCGGCCCAGCACGTCCGTCAGACGGTCCACGCCGGGGACACCCAGGGCCGCTTCGGCCGCCCGTCCGGCGTCGTCGTCCCCGCTCGACGGAGCGGCGGGGGCCGGCTCGGAGGGTCGTACGGGATCGGGCCGGGGCTCCTGCGCAGGCGGTTCCGGCTCCTCGTCCAGCAGGTCCGTCACCCGTAGGTCGACCTCCGCCACCTCCAGGCCGAGGCCCTGGGCCGCCGTCACCACCAGCGCGCGCAGGCGCGCCGCCGTCACCGGCAGGGGTGCGGACGCCGTCGCGCCGAACTCCGCCGTCACGCGCAGCGGACCGGGCGGCAGAGCGCCCGGCGGAGGCGGTACGGCGGGCTCGCGCACGTCCGCCGGATCGGCGAGCCCGATCCGCACCGGACCCAGCCGCAGCCCGCGCGTCTCCCGTGCCGCGCGCCCCAGTACCGCCCCGGCCGCCTGCTCGGTGATCCACACGCCGTCGCGCGCGCCGCCCAGGGGCAGCAGTCTCCCGAGCCCCAGCTGATGCCGCACTGCCCGCGCCCACCGTTCCGCTGTCATTCCTCCAGCCTGCCGCATCCCTGGCGCGCGATCGCGCAACCCCGCTTACGGTGGTCGAAGAGACGAGCGGAAGGGGAGTACGGCCATGAGCGACATGACGGAGCGGAACCGGACACAGAGCGCCGAGGGCGAGTTCGAGCCGCCGGTCCAGACCCGCAAGACCGTCAAGCGCGGCGGCGGGGACCCGGCCACCAGAGGGCGGACGACCATCGCCGACGGTGTCGTGGAGAAGATCGCCGGCATGGCCGCCCGGGACGTCGTCGGCGTGCACGCCATGGGCAGTGGGCTGAGCCGCACCTTCGGAGCGGTGCGGGACCGGGTCCCCGGCGGGGCGAAGTCGGTGACACGCGGGGTCAAGGTCGAGGTCGGCGAGGTGCAGACCGCGCTCGACCTGGAGATCGTCGTCGACTACGGCGTGGCGATCGCCGACGTGGCCCAGGCCGTACGGGAGAACGTCATCGCCGCGGTGGAACGGATGACCGGCCTGGAAGTCGTCGAGGTCAACATCGCCGTGAGCGACGTGAAGCTTCCCGAGGAAGAGGACGAGGAGCCGGAATCCCGTCTCCAGTAGCCACCCCCACAGCTTAGGGAGCGCAGCATGAGCATGGCCGTGGTCGGCATGATCGCCGGCATGGCGCTGGGCTTCGCCGGGTATTTCGGCGGGTTCGGCGCCTTCCTGCTGGTGGCGGCCCTGGGCGCCGTCGGATTCGTCGTCGGCCGGTTCCTGGAGGGGGACCTGGAGCTCGGCGACTTCTTCCGCGCCCGTGACGACCGCCGCGACCGGCGGCGATGACGTCCGCGAGCGGTGCCGCCGGAGAACCTCGCGGATCCCTGACCGCCGTCCCGCCGGGTGAGCGCGGCGCGACCCGGATCGCGGACCGGGTCGTCGCGAAGATCGCCGGACAGGCGGCACGCGAGGCGCTCGGCGCCCTGTCCCCGGAGGCCGAACCCCCCTACGCCGGTGTCGTGGTGCACCACGAGGTCGCCCGGATCCGGGTGCACGTCGAACTCGACTACCCCGGCGACATCGGTTCCCGGTGCGGTCGGGTGCGTCGTCATGTCGCCGAGCGGGTAGGCGCGTTGGTGGGTATGGAGGTGTCGGAGGTCGCCGTCCAGGTGGAGCGGCTGCACCTGGCTCCGGCGCACGGCGCGGCACAGGGGAGGACGCGATGAGCGAGCCCCAGGGCTCCGAGGGCACCACACGACGACTGCCGGTCATCGAGAAGGCGGCCGACACGGGCGGGGAGTACGAGGCTCCACCCGTCGAGGTCCCGCCCGCCGAAGCCCCGCCCGTCCTGGACGACACGGGCGGCGAGACGGGCGGCGACCGCCGCTTCTGGTCGGCCCGCCGGGTCCCCGCGGGGATCGTGGCCGTGCTGCTCCTGGTCGTCGCGGGCGCCTTCCTGTACGACGTCGCCGCCGTGCGCGCCCGTCGGGACGCCCTGTCCTGGCGCCGCGATCTGGCCCGGCAACTCGCCGAGCGGCCCCTCGACGACACCTGGGTGCTGGTCGGCGCGGGCGTCGCCGGGGTGCTCGGCCTGTGGCTGATCGTGCTCGCCTGCACGCCCGGCCTGCGCGCCGTGCTGCCGATGCGCCGCCCCCGCGCCGACGTACGCGCCGGCCTCCACCGGGACGCGGCCGCCACAGTGCTGCGCGACCGGGCCATGGAGGTCTCGGGCGTGCAGTCCGTACGGGTGCGCGTGCGCCGCGCCCGGGCCGACGTCCGCGCCGTCTCCCACTTCCGTGAGGTGGACGAGGTCCGCGCCGACCTGGACGCCACCCTCGCCGCGGCGGTCGGGGGCCTGGGACTGGCCCGCCCGCCCGCGCTGTCCGTGCATGTGGCCCGACCCGGCCGGAAGGGGTGAGGACGGTGCTCAGGACCGTCAACCGCGTAGTGCTCGGCCTTGTCGGCCTCGTCCTGTTCGTCCTCGGCGGTTCCGTCCTCGCCGTGGGGCTGGGCGCCCCGGCCCCCTCCTGGTGGATCCACGACGGCCGCCACGACGTGCTGTTCAGCGACGGCGAGCGGACCCGCTGGCGCGACGCCGGCTGGTGGTGGCCGACCGTCCTCGCGGTCCTCGCCGTCCTCGTCCTGCTCGCCCTGTGGTGGCTGACCGCCGTCCTGCGCCGCCGCCGGCTCTCCGAGGTGCTCGTCGACACCGGCGACGGCGAGGGCGCGCTGCTCAGGGGGCGGGCCCTGGAGAACGTACTCGCCGGGGAGGCGGCCCGGTCGGACGGCGTCGACCACGCCCACGCCCACCTCACCGGCCGCTCCAGCGCCCCGGAGGCCCGCGTACGGCTGCACCTGGAGCCGCACGTGGACCCGGCGGCGGCCCTGCGCGACCTCACCGCCCAGGCCCTGACCCACGCCCGCGATTCGGCGGGGCTCGCGTCCCTCCCGGCGGAGGTCCGGCTGAACGGGGTCAAGCACCGCGCGGAAAGGGTCAGTTGAGAAACCGGCAGGCAGCCGCTCAGAACCCGTGCCGCATCCCACCGTCGACAGGCAGCATGACCCCCGTCAGATAAGAAGCCGCCGGCGACAGCAAAAACGCCCCGACCCGCCCGAATTCCTCCGGCGTCCCGTACCGCCGCAACGGAATCCGCGATTCCTGCGCGGCCCGCGCGGCCTCGGGATCCGCGGCCATTCCGTCCAGCTCCCGCACCCGGTCCGTGTCGATACGCGACGGCAGCAGCCCCACGACCCGAATTCCCCGCGGCCCCAGTTCGTCGGCGAGCGACTTGGCGAATCCGGCGAGACCCGGACGCAGTCCGTTGGAGATCGTCAGCCCGGGAATCGGCTCGTGCACCGACGCGGACAGTACGAACCCGATGACACCCCCCGCTTCCAACGCGGCGGCGGCCGCCCGCGCGAGCCGGACCGCGCCGAGGAACACCGACTCGAATGCCGCCTGCCACTGCTCGTCCGTGTTGTCGGCGACGAACCCCGGCGCGGGCCCGCCCACGCTGACGAGCACGCCGTCGAATCCGCCGAAGTGCTCACGCGCCGCGGCGATCAGCCGGGCCGCCGCCTCCGGGTCGGCGTTGTCCGCCGAGACCCCGACCGCGTTCGGTCCCAGCGCCCCGGCCGCGTCGGCGACCCGCTTCTCCTCCCGCCCCGTGATGACCACCTTCGCCCCGTCGGCGACGAGTTCGCGCGCGACCGCGTTGCCCAGGCCCCGCGTGGCTCCGGTGACGACGTACACCCGGTCCTTCAGTCCAAGATCCATGGCCCCTATCCTGCCCCTTCGGTCCCGAAGAGGGCGAGGGCGGTGTTCACCAGACCGATGTGGCTGAACGCCTGCGGGACATTGCCGAGCTGGACGCCCGCCACCGGGTCGTACTCCTCGGACAGCAGCCCCACGTCGTTGGCGAGACCGACCAGCCGTTCGAACAGCTCGCGCGCCTCCTTCGTACGGCCCGTCATGTGCAGTGCGTCGGCGAGCCAGAACGAGCAGGCCAGGAAGGTGCCCTCGCCGCCCGGCAGCCCGTCCACGGGGCTCTCGGCGGCGCTGTAGCGGCGCAGCAGACCGCCGTGGCCGAGTTCGTCGCGGACCGCGTCGATGGTGCCGATCACGCGCGGGTCGTCCGGCGGGAGGAAGCCGACACGGGGGATGAGCAGCAGCGCGGCGTCCAGTTCGCGCGAGCCGTAGTACTGGGTGAAGGTGTTCCGGTCGGCGTCGTAGCCCTTCTCGCACACCTCGCGGTGGATCTCGTCCCGCAGGGCGCGCCAGCCGTCCAGGTCGCCGGGCAGGTCCGGGTGGGCCTCCAGGGTGCGCACGGCCCGGTCGGCGGCCACCCACACCATCACCTTGGAGTGCACGAAGTGGCGGCGGCCCCCGCGCACCTCCCACAGCCCCTCGTCCGGCTGCCGCCAGGCCGAGCCCAGGAACTCCATCAGGGCGCACTGCAGGGCCCACAGGTGCGGCCGGGTGGGCAGGCCCGCCTCCCGGGCCAGCGACAGGGAGTCCATGACCTCGCCGTAGACGTCCAGCTGGAGCTGGTCCACGGCCCCGTTGCCGATCCGTACGGGACGCGAGTCGGCGAAGCCGGACAGCCACGGCACCTCGAACTCGGGCAGCCGCCGCTCGCCGGCCAGGCCGTACATGATCTGGAGGTCCGCCGGGTCGCCGGCCACCGCGCGCACCAGCCAGTTCCGCCAGGCCTCGGCCTCCTCGTGGTAGCCGCACGCGATCAGGGCGGCCAGGGTGAGGGTGGAGTCGCGCAGCCAGCAGTAGCGGTAGTCCCAGTTGCGCACCCCGCCCGCCTCCTCCGGCAGCGAGGTGGTCGCGGCGGCCACGATGCCGCCCGTGGGCGCGTAGGTGAGGGCCTTGAGGGTGATCAGGGAGCGCACCACGGCGTCCCGGTGCGGGCCGTCGTAGCGGCAGCGGTCGGTCCATGCCTTCCAGTCGGCGAGGCTGGTCTCCAGTGACCGGTACGGGTCGACCAGCGGCGGGCGCGGCTCGTGCGAGGGGTGCCAGGTCAGGACGAAGGCGACCTTCTCGCCCTCGGCGACGGTGAACTCCGCGTGCGTGCCGAAGTCCTCGCCCCAGGTGCGCACCGCGGGCTCGCTGCGCAGCCACGCCGAGTCGGGCCCCGCGACGGCCACCCGGTGCCCGTCGGACCGGCGCATCCACGGCACGACCGAGCCGTAGTCGAAGCGCAGCCGCAGGGTGCTGCGCACGGTGACCTGACCACCGAGCCCCTCGACGATGCGTACGACGTCGGGGGCGCGGTCGCGTTGGGGCATCAGGTCGGTGACGCGCACGCTGCCCTCGGCGGTCTCCCACTCGGTGTCCAGGACCAGGGTGCCGGGGCGGTAGGCGCGCCGCGTACACAGGTCCGCACCCTGGGGGGCGATTCTCCAGTGGCCGTTGTCCTCGTCGCCGAGGAGCCGGGCGAAGCAGGCGGCCGAGTCGAAGCGGGGCAGGCACAGCCAGTCCACGGAGCCGTCCCGGCCGACCAGCGCCGCGGTCTGTTCGTCGCCGATGAGGGCGTAGTCCTCGATAAGGGGGTGCACTCAGTGCGGGTTCCCGGCGGGCCGAGGGGGCAATCAGGCGAAGGGCCGGGGGAGTGACGGCGCCCGGGGCGCCCCGGTTCACGTGAGGGTGGGACGCGGTTCAGACCGCCGCCGGTGCGGACTCCTCCGTCGTCTCCTCGGTGTCCGCCGCCCCGCGGTCGCGCAGTTCACGCCGGACCAGGACCACCCAGCCGACCGGGACGGCCGCGGAGAACAGCCACCACTGGATGGCGTACGCGTAGTTCAGCGCGGCGTCCTCCTTGCCGGGCTGGCCGACCAGCTCGGGGGTGTCGCCCTTCGGCTCGGGAGCCGTCTGCGCGAGATAGCCGCCCAGCACGGTGGCGCCCAGGCGGCGCGCCTGCTCCTCGCTGTTGATCAGCATGATCTGCCGGTCCGGCAGGCCCTTGAGGTCCTTGATGCCGCTCGCCGCGGTCGTCTCGTCGGGCATCAGCCGCCCGGTGACGGTGATCCGGCCGCTCGGCGGCGCGGGGATCTTGGGGAACGCGGTCTGGCTCGGGCCGTCCGCGGGGATCCAGCCCCGGTTGACCAGCACCACCTTGCCGTCCGTGAGGACGAACGGGGTCAGCACGTGGAAGCCGACCGTCTCGTCGGAGTTGACCCGGCGGCGGACGACGACCTCGTCCGCGGTGTCGAAGGTGCCCGTCGCGGTCACGCTGCGGTACCGGTCCTCGGAGGTGACCGTGTGCCCGGGGGAGGTCATCGTCTCCACCGGCACCGGCTTCGCGCCCAGCGCGTCGGTGACCAGCTGGTTCCTCGCCGAGCGCTCCTCGTAGCGGTGCATCTGCCAGATGCCCAGCCGGATCATCGTGGGGATGAGCAGCAGGGCGACCAGCGTGAGGATCACCCACTGCCGGGACAACAGGAAGCGGTACACCCCACGACCGTACAACTCGGGCCATGGGGTGTTCGCACAGGGGTGTGGTGAAGGGAGGGGCGGACCGTGTCGGTGGCAGGGGTGTGGTCAGACCTTGTCGACGATGCCCGCCTTTCCCTCCGCGCGGGCGCAGTGGGCGCCGCAGTACCAGTGGCCCTCGACCTCGACGCCCTGCCCGATGATCTGCACCCGGCAGTGCTCGCAGATGGGGGCCATGCGGTGGATCGCGCAGGAGAAGCAGTCGAAGACGTGCACCGCGCCCTGGGCGTGCACCTCGAAGGTCATTCCGTAGTTGTTGCCGCACACTTCGCAAGTCGCCATGCGCCACAGGGTGGGGGCTCGGCGCGGCACGGGCGAGCGGGCGCCGGGCGAGTCGCCCGGCAATCACCCGTCCGTACGGTCATCCCTCCGACGCCGGTTCCACATCGGCGAGGAGCTGCCCGAAGGCCGCCTCGTCCACCACCGGTGTGCCGTACTGCCGGGCCTTGACCACTTTCGAGGTGCCCGAGTCCGGGTCGTTGGTGACGAGCAGGCTGGTCAGCCGGGAGAGCGAGGTGGCGACATGCAGCCCGGCCTCGACCGCGCGGTCCTCCAGCAGGTCGCGCTCGACCGAGGTGTCCCCGGAGAACGCCACCCGCATGCCCTGCTTGAGTGGTTTGCCCGTTTCGTAGCGGCCCGGGTTGGGGTAGGGGCAGGCGGGCCTGCTGCGGGAGGGGCGCCAACTGGTCGGCCGGTAGCTGCCGTAGCCGCCGCTCGACTGCTGCCCGATCCGGGGGGCCGCCCGGTCCGTCCACTCGGTGAGCGGCCGGCACTCGTGCAGCGGCAGCCGGACCCCGCCCGCGGCCGCGGCCAGCAGGCTCGGCCGGAAGGCCTCCGCCAGCACGCGCGCGTCGTCCAGCGCGTGGTGGGCCCGCCGCTGGACGACGCCGAAGTGCGCCGCCAGGGTCTCCAGTTTGTGGTTGGGCAGGGGCAGGCCCAGCTCCTTGGACAGCGCGATGGTGCACAGCCGCTGCCGCACCGGTGCCTCGCGCTCCGCGCGCGCGTACTCGCGGGCGATCATCTGCCAGTCGAAGACCGCGTTGTGCGCGACGAGCACACGGTCCTCCAGACGGGTGGAGAACTCCTCGGCGATGTCCTTGAAGAGGGGAGCGCCCCGCAGTACGTCGCTCGTCAGACCGTGGATCCACACCGGGCCCGGATCGCGCTCCGGGTTGACGAGCGTGTACCAGTGGTCCTCGACCTCGCCGCGCGCGTCCAGGCGGTAGACGCCCGCGGAGATTATCCGGTCGTCCCGGGCCAGGCCGGTGGTCTCCACGTCAACGACCGCGTATCCCTTCGGATACGCGGCCGGCCAGTCTGTGGCGGAGGAGGCTGCGGGCATGCGGTCTTCGAGCATGGTTCCTGAGGATACGGGCCACGACTGACAGTCCGGTCCGGCCCCCGTCCGTCAGGTGCCGTGCCGCGTCCGCCTGTTCGGGCGTCGAGCGGCGGCACGGGTCGCGGGACGCCGAAGTTCCCCTGCCCGGTGGCGGGTTCGCTCCCGGCGCCGGACCGCGTCGGTCCCGCCCCGCCGCGCCCCGGAGTGCGATCCTCCGGCTGTGACCGAACCCACGCATGACGAGTCCCACGGCGGAGCGCTCGGCGTCCGCCTCAACTGGCTGCGGGCGGCGGTCCTGGGCGCGAACGACGGCATCGTCTCGACCGCGGGTCTCGTCGTCGGCGTGGCCGGGGCGACCGCGGACCGCTCCGTGCTGCTGACGGCCGGCCTGGCGGGTCTGCTGGCCGGCTCCCTGTCCATGGCGGCGGGGGAGTACGTGTCCGTCTCCACCCAGCGCGACTCCGAGAGGGCCGCCCTGGCCCTGGAGCGGCGGGAGTTGCGCGAACAGCCCGCCGCGGAACTGGCGGAGCTGACCGAGCTGCTGGAGCAGCGGGGCCTGACGCGGGAGGTGGCCCGGGAGGCGGCCGTCCAGCTGACGGAACGTGACGCGCTCAGGGCGCACGCGCGCGTGGAGCTCGGTATCGACCCCGACGAGCTCACCAACCCGTGGCACGCGGCCTGGGCGAGCTTCCTGGCGTTCACCGTCGGAGCGCTGCTGCCGCTCCTGGCGATCGTCCTGCCGCCCTCCTCCGGGCGCGTGCCGGTCACCGTCGTCTGCGTCCTGGCCGCGCTCGCCCTGACCGGCTGGAGCAGCGCGCGACTGGGAGCGGCGACGCCGGGGCGGGCGGTGCTGCGGAACGTGGCGGGCGGCGCGCTGGCGATGGCGGTGACGTACGGGGCGGGGTCACTGCTGGGCGCGGCGGGGGTCTGAGGGCCGGTCGGGGGCAGCGGGCCTCCTCCTCGGTACCTGACGCCCGGTCACCAGCGGATCGGCAACGGGAGTGCGGTCAGCAGGCCGGACACCGCGACCACCATTCCCAGCGCCACGACCTCGGCCCGCGCGGGAGAACAGGCGCTCAGAGGGTCGGCCGCCCGGCCCAGCCGGATCCGCGCCCACAGCGCGAGCGCGGCGACGGCGGCGACGAGGAGCACCTTGGCCAGCAGGGCGCGCCCGTACGCCGTCGCCGTCAGCTGCTCCAGGATCGTGCCGGAGGGCATGCGGCGCAGCGAACTCCACACCCCGGTCGCCGTGATGACGGCGAGCAGAACGGCGGCCACGCGCGCGTACAGGCCGAGGAGGGCGGCGCCCGCCGTCGGCGAGGACCGCCAGTGCCGCAGCGTCCGGAGCGCGTACACCAGACCGCCCGTCCACAGCGACGCGCACGTCAGGTGCACCAGGGTCAGGCCGGAGCCGACCAGGGCGGTGTCCTCGGGGGCGGGATGCGCCCGCAGGGCCTCCGCCACGATCACCGCGGCCAGCGGCCAGACCTGGGTCGCCGGACGGCGCGAGAGGGCGCACAGACCGGCCGCGAGGAAGGCGTTGACCTCGATCAGGGCGAGCTTGCCCTCCCGGGACTCGTACAGGCCGCCCACGTCGATCTCGGCGACGCCCCCCGGCACCAGGTTGCCCGTCGCCACCACCGAGGCGAGCCCCAGGGCCGCGACGAACCCGGTGCCGGCCGCGTACGGCGCCCAGCTCGGGGGTCCGGCCGGGGGAGCGCCGGGCACCGAACGGGCCAGCCGGCGCACGAACAGCTCGCCCAGGGGAACGCACAGCGCCGCGAACAGCACCGCCCGCAGGAGGCCCACGCCGCGGACGCCGGGCGCCGCCGCCTCCCCCGTCTCGTGCAGCGCGACGGACGGCCCGAGCAGGGGGATCGAGGCGCCCAGCGCCACCAGGACGAGAACGGCGACGGCCCGGCCGGTACCGGGGCGCCGCTCGGGCCCGCTCGCTTCGGCCACACCGGTACCGGGTCTTATCAAGGTCACCTCAAGATCTTCACCAGGCCCGACAGAACAGGGCAAGTGCAGGGAAACAACTGGCGGTACGGCATTCCGCCCATAGGTACGTTTCCGGCCCGGCACCCGCTCAGTGCCAGCGCCCCTCGTCGGCGCCCCACGGTCCCGGCGGCCGGGCCCAGTCGACCGGCCCGCCCGCGAAGGACACGGGCGACCGGGCGTACCGCAGCCGCCCGAGCGGACTGTCCCGCTCGGCCAGCCACGGCTCGGCACCGTCATAGAGGGCACCGTCGGCGTCCCCGGTTCCCGCCCCGTCCGTCAGCCACCGTGCCGTCCGCGCCAGCGCCAGCCGGACCACCCGGCTGCCTCCGTCGTACGACTGCTCCGTCAGCGCCCGCAGCACCGCCGCCGCCAGGAGGTAGCCCGTCCCGTGGTCCAGGGCCTGCGCGGGCAGCGCGCCGGGCCGCTCCCGTGACCCCTCGACGGCCGCGATGCCGGTGGCCGCCTGGACCAGGCTGTCGAAGCCCCGACGCCCGGCCCACGGCCCGTACGCACCCCAGGCCGACAACTGCGCCACGACCAGGCCGGGCCGCCGCTCGGCCAGGGCCGGCGCCGACAGTCCGAACCGGTCCAGGGCGCCCGGCCGGTAGCCGGTGACGACCACGTCCGCCGCCGCGAGCAGGTCCTCGAAGACCCGTCGGTCGGTGGTGAGGTCGAGGGTCGCGGACCGCTTCCCGAAGCCCGTGTCGGCGTGCTGGTCGGGGAGTTCGGGCAGCCGTGGCGCGTCCACGCGCAGGACGTCCGCGCCGAGCAGGGCGAGCGTGCGGGTGGCGACGGGGCCCGCGATGACCCGGGTCAGGTCCAGGACGCGCAGCCCCGCGGCGGGCAGCAGGGGAGCGTCGGCGGGGTCGAGCGGGGCGAGCACGCGCGCGTGGGCCGAGTCCAGGCGCTCCCGCTCCACCAGGGGGCGTCCGGCCACTGCGGCCGCCTGTTCGTGCGCGGCCCATTCCTCGGGGGTGCGCAGGGCGACGGCGAGGCCGCCGGCCGCGTACACCGCCTCCTCGACCTCCAGGGCGGGCCGTTCGGCGAGCGCCGCCTCGACCGCGGCCACGTCCGGGGGCACGCCCAGCACGTCCAGCAGCCGGGCGCGATGGTGCGGATAGTTCGCGTGCGTGCGGACCCAGCCGTCGGCCGTCCGCCAGAACCGGGACAGCGGGGCGAAGGTGACGGGCGCCCGCCCGTCGACCGTCAGATGCCGTTCGCTCAGGAACGCGGTCGCCACGGCCCCGTCGTCCACGCGTACGGCGGGCACCTCGGGCAACCCGGCCCGGCGTGCGCCCAGTTCGGCGGCGGCCAGCGCGCACGCGCCCACGCAGGCCCTCGCCAGTGCCCGTACGGGAAGGCGCCCTCGCAGAGCGCCCTCCCGCACCACGGTCGACATCCGGGAGACGAGGGCGGGATCGCCGCCCACCGCGGACCAGGCCACCTTGATACCAGTCATTACTGCACTATGCAGTATTGATTCGATCAATATGTGGACGGGTCTTGACCGTCCCTTGCGGCTACTTCGTCACCGCGTCCAGCGCGTCCACCGTGCCCCAGCCGTAGAACCCGTTGCGGTTCTTCGAGCCCTCGCACACCGCGTCGACCTTGCCGTCGCCGTTGATGTCGTACGGGTCCGTGCACGGCGTGGCGTCGGCCTCCGCGTACAGCAGGGCCTTCACCAGGGCCGGCGTGGCGTACGGGTGCGTCGACTTGATCAGGGCGGCGACGGCCGCGGCGTGCGGCGACGCCATCGACGTACCGGCCATGTAGCCCCACTTGCCGCCGGGCAGCGTGCCCAGGATCAGACCGCTCGTCGCGGGCGGCGCCGGGGTCTGGTAGGCGGTCGAGTCACCGCCGGGCGCGGCGACGTCGATGACGCCGAGGCCGTGGTTGGAGAAGGACGACTTGATGCCCTTCGCGCCGGTCGACGCGACCGTCACGACACCCGGCAGCTGGGTCGGTATGTCCAGGCACTTCGACGGGTCGATCACCCGGTCCGAGGGCGTGCCGTCGTTCGGCGAGACCGGGTCGGTGATCTCGTCGGCCGCGAGGTCGTAGTTCTCGTTGCCGGCCGCGGCGACGTTGACCACGCCCTTCTTCTCCGCGTACCGCGAGGCCCGGGTGATGGCGTCGACGAGCGCCTTCTGGTCAGGGTCGTCGGTGCAGTTGAAGTACCACGGGTCGGTGTAATAGCTGTTGTTGGTGACGTCGACGCCGTGCGTGGCCGCCCACATGAAGCCGCAGACCACGGCCTCCGTGTAGAAGTAGCCGGCGGTGGTCGACACCTTGATGCCGGACACCTTCACCCCGGGCGCGACACCCGTCATGCCGACGCCGTTCTTCGCCGCGGCTATCTCACCGGCCACGTGCGTGCCGTGCGGGCTCTCGGACGCGCTCGGCCGCCACGCCCCGTCGGCCGTGTCCGGCTTGCCCGTCACGCAGTTGACCGACGCGGCCCGGTCGAAGTTCGGCGCGATGTCCGGGTGGGTGTCGTCGACACCGGTGTCGATCACCGCGACGGTGACCTTGCTGCTGCCGAGCGTCTTCTCGTGCGCCTTGTCCGCCTTGATGGCCGGCAGGTCCCACTGCAGGTTCTCCAGCGGGTCCTGGCCGGCCTCCGCGTCGGCCTTGGCCGCGGCGAGCTCCGTCGCGGTGAGCGCCTTCGGCGTCCCCAGGTCCTCGGTCGACTGCGCGGGCAGCGGCGCGTTGCGCGTGTTGCCCGCCGAGTCCACCCCCTTGACCTTGCGGATGGTCTTCGCGAAGTCCGGGTTCGACGAGTGGACGACGATCACGCCGATCGTGTCGTACGACGTCACGATCGTGCCGCCGGCGTCGGCGATGGCCTTCTTCACCGTGGCCGAAGGGGCCTTCCCGGGGCGGACGTTGACGACATAGCTCAGCGCGCCCGCGTCGGCCTTGCCGACCGAGGCGAGGACGTCGTTCACCGTGCCGGTGACGCCCTGCACCGTGTCGGGCAGAACGGACGCGGACGCCGTCGCGGTGGGCAGGAACGCCATGGCCGTGGCCATGGTCATCCCGAGCGGGATCGTGATCGCGCGCCGGAAGCGCGGGTGAACCACTGTCATGGTGTGGATGTCTCCAGTTCGTTCGTGGGACGAGCGGACCGTGCGGGAGGTCTGAGGGGACCTGGGGCGCCCTGAGGTGCACAGGGACGGGGGTGTGGGCAGGAGCGGCTACTTCACCGCGCGCAGCGCGTTGACGATGCCGTACCCGTAGAAGCCGTTGACACGCTTGCCGCCCTCGCACACCGCGTCCTGCGTGCCGTCGCCGTCCTGGTCGTAGGAGGCGGGGCAGCCCGGGTTGTCCGCCTGGGCCTTGAGCAGCGCCTGGAGCTGGGCCGGCGTGGCGAACGGATGCTTCGACTTCAGCAGCGCGGCGACTCCGGCCGCGTGCGGCGAGGCCATCGAGGTGCCCTGGAGGAAGGCGTACGCGCCGTTCGGCATCGTGGACAGGATGCGGCCGTCCTTCGACGGCGTGTCCGGCAGCTGGTAGCGCCGGTCACCGCCCGGAGCCGCCACGTCGACGACGCCCTTGCCGTACGTGGAGTAGTACGACTTGAGGTTCTGCACGCCCGTCGCGCTGACCGTGACGACACCCGGCAGCTGGGTCGGGACGTCGAAGCACTCGTGCGGATCGATGGTCCGCGTCACCGGCGTGGAGTCGTCCGGGCTGGTGCTGTCGACGATCGCGTCCGAGTCCAGGTCGTGGTTGGAGTTGCCCGCCGACGCCACATTGAGCGTGCCCTTGCGCTGGGCGTACAGCTGTGCCCTGTTGACCGCGTCGACGATCGCCTTCTGGTCCGGGTCGTCCATGCAGTTGTACAGCCAGGGATCGACGTAGTAGCTGTTGTTCGTGATCTCCACACCGTGGTCGGCGGCGAACACGAAGGCGCACACGACGCTCTCGGGGTAGAAGAGGCCGTTGTCCGGGTCGCTCACCTTGATGCCGGCGACCTTGACGCCGGGGGCGACCCCGGCGACGCCTATGCCGTTGCGGGCCGCGGCTATCTCACCGGCCACATGCGTGCCGTGGTAGTCCTCCGGGGTGTACGGGCGCCAGGCACCCGCGGCGGTGTCGGCGACGCCGCCGACGCAGTTCGCCGACTGGGACGCGGAGAAGTTCGGGGCGAGGTCGGGGTGGGTGTCGTCGACACCGGTGTCGATCACGGCGACGGTCACCTTGCGGCTGCCCGGGTTGATCTTCGCGGCCTTGTCCGCGCCGATCGCCCGCAGGTCCCACTGGTCGGCTTCCAGGGGCTCGCTGTCCGGCACCGCGGCGGAGGCGCTCGCGACCTTGGCGGCCTGCGTCCCGGACAGGAACTGCGCCGCGCCCTCGTCCGTCGTCCCCGCGGCGGTCAGCGGCGCGGTGCGCGTGGCACCCGCCGACTGCACCCCGCGCACGGCACGCATGGCCTTCGCGAAGTCCGGGTTCGAGGAGTGGGCGACGATCACGCCGATCTTGTCGTACGTGGTCACGACCGTGCCGCCGGCCGCGGGAACGGCCCGCTTCACCGACTCGATCGTGCGGCGGTCCACCTTGGTGTTGACGACATACGCCAGGGCCGGCGCGTCCGCCGTCTGCGTGGCCTTCTCCGCGCTCGGGGCGGCCGAGGCGGCAGCCGGCAGGAAGCCGAGCGAGGCGGTCAGCGACAGCACCACGGGCACGGCGAGAGCGAGACGCGGTCTGGAACGCAGATGAGGCATGGGGTCTCCACTTCATCCAGGAGCGTTTCCGGAAATATCCAGAAACGAGACCGGCCCGAGACACAGGTCGCGCTCGGGCAGGTACATGACGGGCAGTGCAGCCCGAAGCTATCTTCCGAAGTCGCTGGCCAGCAATGACTTCTCCGAGGTGACTTGCGAAAGAAGCCCTCGTTGTTGAACCGGTCCTTGCGCGCCGCCGTGACCTTGGGCAGGGAGCGCGAGGACACTCGCCCCCGATCCCCGTCACAACCGCACCCGCAACGCGAGGAGACTCCGTGGCCACCGACGCACCGCCACCCTCGAAAGAACAACACAAACTCCCCTCCCCCGAGGAGTTCACCGAGGTGCACGAGAGCGCGGAGTTCGGTGAACTGCGCCGCTCCTACCGCTCCTTCGCCTTCCCGCTGACCGTCGGCTTCATCGCCTGGTACCTGCTGTACGTCCTGCTCTCGAACTACGCGGGCGACTTCATGGGCACCAAGGTCGTCGGCAACATCAACGTGGCGTTCGTCTTCGGTATCGCCCAGTTCGTCACCACCTTCCTCATCGCCTGGTGGTACTCGCGGCATGCCGCCGCGAAGCTCGACCCCAAGGCCGAGGCCATCAAGACCCGAATGGAGGGCGGCGCATGAGCCCCGCGATGACCCATGTGCAGCTCGCGGCCAACGAGGCCAGCGAACACCGGCCACTGATCATCACCCTGTTCGCGCTCTTCGTGGTCGCGACCCTCTTCATCACCGTCTGGGCGGGCCGCCAGACCAAGGACGCCGCGGACTTCTACGCCGGCGGCCGGTCCTTCAGCGCCTTCCAGAACGGCCTCGCCGTCTCCGGCGACTACATGTCCGCCGCGTCCTTCCTCGGCATCGCGGGCGCCATCGCCCTCTTCGGATACGACGGCTTCCTGTACTCCATCGGCTTCCTGGTCGCCTGGCTGGTGGCGCTGCTCCTGGTGGCCGAGCCGCTGAGGAACTCCGGCCGCTACACCATGGGTGACGTCCTCGCGTACCGCATGCGCCAGCGCCCGGTGCGCACGGCGGCCGGTACGTCCACGATCGTCGTGTCGATCTTCTACCTGCTGGCCCAGATGGCGGGCGCGGGCGTCCTCGTCTCGCTGCTGCTCGGCATCACCTCCGACGCCGGCAAGATCCTCATCGTCGCCCTCGTCGGCGTCCTGATGATCGTGTACGTCTCCATCGGCGGCATGAAGGGCACCACCTGGGTCCAGATGGTCAAGGCCGTGCTGCTCATCGGCGGCACCATCCTGATCACCTTCCTGGTGCTGCTGAAGTTCAACTTCAATATCTCCGACCTGCTGGGCACGGCCGCCGAGAACAGCGGCAAGGGCGCCGCCTTCCTGGAGCCCGGCCTCCAGTACGGCGCGACCGGCACCACCAAGCTGGACTTCATCTCCCTCGGCATCGCCCTGGTCCTCGGCACCGCCGGTCTGCCGCACATCCTGATCCGCTTCTACACGGTGCCCAACGCCAAGGCCGCCCGGAAGTCCGTGAACTGGGCGATCGGCATCATCGGCGGCTTCTACCTGATGACCATCGCGCTCGGCTTCGGCGCCGCCGCACTGATCTCGCAGGACGAGATCATCGCGTCCAACCCGTCCGGCAACACCGCGGCGCCACTGCTCGCCCTGCATCTGGGCGGCGTGGACTCGGCCTGGGGCGCGATCCTGCTCGCCACCATCTCGGCGGTGGCCTTCGCGACGATCCTGGCGGTCGTCGCCGGCCTGACCCTGGCCTCGTCCTCGTCGTTCGCGCACGACATCTACGCGAACGTCATCAGGAAGGGCCAGGCCACCGAGAAGGAGGAGGTCAGGGCCGCCCGCCTCGCGACCATCGGCATCGGCGCCGTCTCCATCCTCCTCGGCGCCCTCGCCCGCGACCTCAACGTCGCCGGCCTGGTCGCCCTGGCCTTCGCGGTCGCGGCCTCCGCCAACCTGCCGACGATCCTCTACAGCCTGTTCTGGAAGCGGTTCACCACCCAGGGCGCGCTGTGGTCGATCTACGGCGGTCTGATCGTCGCCGTCGGTCTGGTGCTGTTCTCGCCCGTCGTCTCCGGTGACCCCAAGGCGATGTTCCCCGACGTGGACTTCGCCTGGTTCCCGCTGAAGAACCCGGGCATCATCTCCATCCCGTTCGGCTTCCTGATGGGCTGGCTCGGCACCGTCCTGTCCAAGGAGGAGCCCGACGTCAAGAAGTACGCGGAGCTGGAGGTCCGGTCCCTGACCGGCACCGGCGCCCACTGAGCACGTCCCCCGCGCGGCCGCGTCGTAGTTCTCTACGACGCGGCCGCGTCGTACGTCGTGGGTTCGGGCCCTGTCGATGTCAGACGTCTCACGTAGGCTCACAGGTGACGGAAACAGTGTGACGAGGGAGGGGGCCCACGTGCTCATCGACACCTACGGCCGGCAGGCCACCGACCTGAGGGTCTCGCTGACCGACCGCTGCAATCTGCGGTGCACCTACTGCATGCCCGAGGAGGGCCTGCAGTGGCTGGCCAAGCCCGACCTGCTCACCGACGACGAGATCGTCCGTCTGATCGACATCGCCGTCACCTCCCTGGGCATCGAGGAGGTCCGCTTCACCGGCGGCGAGCCCCTGCTGCGGCCCGGCCTGGTCGGCATCGTCGAGCGGGTCGCCGCCCTGGACACGCGCCCCCAGATGTCGCTGACCACCAACGGCATCGGCCTCAAGCGCACCGCGACCGCCCTGAAGACGGCCGGCCTGGACCGGGTCAACGTCTCCCTGGACACCCTGCGCCCCGACGTCTTCAAGACCCTCACCCGCCGGGACCGCCACCAGGACGTCCTCGCCGGCCTGGAGGCCGCCCGGGACGCGGGCCTGACCCCGGTCAAGGTCAACTCGGTCCTGATGCCCGGGCTCAACGAGGACGAGGCCCCGGACCTGCTGGCCTGGGCGGTGGAGCACGACTACGAACTGCGCTTCATCGAGCAGATGCCCCTGGACGCCCAGCACGGCTGGAAGCGCGACGGCATGATCACCGCAGGGGACATCCTCACCTCCCTGCGCACCCGCTTCGAGCTCACCGAGGAGGGTTCCGAGAAGCGCGGCTCGGCCCCCGCCGAGCGCTGGATCGTCGACGGCGGCCCGCATGTGGTCGGGGTCATCGCCTCCGTCACCCGCCCGTTCTGCGCGGCCTGCGACCGCACCCGGCTCACCGCCGACGGCCAGGTCCGCACCTGCCTGTTCGCCCGCGAGGAGACCGACCTGCGCGCCGCCCTGCGCTCCGGCGCCGGCGACGAGGAGATCGCCCGCATCTGGCGCCTGGCGATGTGGGGCAAGAAGGCGGGCGCGGGCCTGGACGACCCGACCTTCGTCCAGCCGGACCGGCCCATGTCGGCGATCGGCGGCTAGGGGCTGTCCTCCGCCGGACAGACCTTAGGAGCCCTCCGGCGCCGTCCAGTCCTCGAACCTCACCACGTCCTTGAGAAAGCCCCGGACGCCGAGGAACTGCGACAGATGCTCGCGATGCTCCTCGCACGCCAGCCACGTCTTGCGCCGCTCCGGCGTGTGCAGCTTCGGGTTGTTCCAGGCGAGGACCCACACGGCGGCCGCGCGGCAGCCCTTCGCGGAACAGATCGGGGTATCGGGGTCAGGGACGATCACAGCCCGACCCTAACCCGATCGGCGCACAAGAAAGCACGCACAAAAGGCGACGCCGAGCAGCCACGGGGGGAGCTGCCCGGCGTCGGTCTGTCGCTCCGACGGGGGATGCGGAGCGCCTACGAAGTATGTCACGGGTAACCCACCGCCCGGCACCGGAACAACATGATTGATCTGAGCTTTTCTTGAGCTTGGTGGGGGCCTGACTTCCGCTTCCGGCGCACCCGATACGGATGCGCCATGATCACGCCCGCTCGTGCGGTCCGGAGCGCGCACCGGGTGTCGGATCGGCCCTCACGTCCTCCGGACCGGGTTCCGCGAAGCCGTCCTGGGGCGCGGCGCCGGCCTCCTCCGCACGCGGCGGGAGGATCATCGGCGGGGTCGGCGCGGTCACGAACGTCGACGGCAGTGACGGCGCGTTCTCCCGCCCCGCGTTGGCGACCACCACGGCGACATACGGCAGCACCATGCCGAGCACCAGGGCAACGATCGCGACGTGCCGTTCGACGTTCCACAGGGTGGCCGCGAGGATCACCGCGATCGTGCGGACCGTCATCGAGATGACGTACCGGCGCTGCCGCCCGCGCACATCCTCCTGGAGCCCCGTCCGGGCTCCGGTGATCCGGAACACCTGGGCGTTGCCGCCGTCATGCTGCTTCCGCATCACATTCCACCATCCGCCCGCATCGGCCCCTCCCCGTACCGCACCAGGTCCGTCCCCCGTCGGGGAACCGGGCCCGGACAGCTCCCACGTTACGCCTGGCCTGCGCCGCCTACGAGACCGGGGCGCCCCGGATCGGGCCGATCCGACCGGGCCGTAGCGCGTACGGGCGAGGCCGACATGCGGCGTAGCGCGTACGGGCCGACACTGGGCGTAATGCTCACGTCGAGCCGTACAAGGAGGCAGCCATGGGCTGGTTGTGGGCGATCATCGTCGGATTCGTGCTGGGCCTGATCGCGAAGGCGATCATCCCGGGCAAACAACACAGCCCCCTCTGGCTGACGACCATCTTCGGCATGCTGGGAGCCATCGCCGGCAACGCCCTCGCCCGCGCCTTCGGCGTCGACGCGACGTCGGGCATCGACTGGAGCCGCCACGCCTTCCAGCTCATCGCCGCGGTGGTCATCGTCCTGGTGGGCGACATGCTCTACATGGCGACGCTGGGAAGGAACAAGCAGAGAACCTGAGGGCAGGCGAGCGAAGGGGGCGGTTGCCGATACCGGGAACCGTCCCCTTCGCGTGTGGCTCAGGCGCCCGTGACCTCGACCGCCGCCAGGTTCTTCTTGCCGCGCCGCAGCACCAGCCACCGCCCGTGCAGCAGCTCGTCCTTCGAGGCGACCGCGTCCTCCGCCGTGACCTTCACGTTGTTCACGTAGGCCCCGCCCTCCTTCACGGTCCGCCGCGCGGCGGACTTGCTGGCCACGAGACCGACCTCGGCGAACAGGTCGACCACGGGACCGAGCTCGGCGACCCGGACGTGCGGCACCTCCGACAGGGCGGCCGTCAGCGTCTTGTCGTCCAGCTCCGCCAGCTCGCCCTGCCCGAAGAGCGCGCGGCTCGCGGCGATCACCGCGGCCGTCTGGTCGGCGCCGTGGACCAGGGTCGTCAGCTCCTCGGCGAGCGCCCGCTGCGCGGCCCGGGCCTGCGGCCGCTCCTCGGTCTGCTGCTCCAGCTCCTCGATCTCCTCGCGGGACCGGAAGCTGAAGATGCGCAGGAACTTGGAGACGTCCCGGTCGTCCGCGTTCAACCAGAACTGGTAGAAGGCGTACGGCGTGGTCATCTCGGGGTCGAGCCAGACCGTGCCGGACTCCGTCTTGCCGAACTTGGTGCCGTCGGCCTTGGTGATCAGCGGAGTGGCCAGCGCGTGCACCACGGCGTCGGGCTCGACCCGGTGGATCAGGTCGGTGCCCGAGGTGAGGTTGCCCCACTGGTCGCTGCCGCCGGTCTGCAGCGTGCAGCCGTGCCTGCGGAACAGCTCCAGGAAGTCCATGCCCTGGAGGATCTGGTAGCTGAACTCCGTGTAGCCGATGCCCGCGTCGGAGTTGAGCCGCCGGGCGACGGCCTCCTTCGCGATCATCTTGTTGACCCGGAAGTACTTGCCGACATCCCGCAGGAACTCGATGGCCGACAGTCCCTGGGTCCAGTCCAGGTTGTTGACCATGATCGCGGCGTTCGGGCCCTCGAAGTCGAGGAGCGGGGTGATCTGCCCCCGGAGCCGCTCGACCCACTGGGCCACGACGTCCGGCGAGTTCAGCGTCCGCTCCGCGGTCGGCTTGGGGTCGCCGATCAGGCCCGTCGCACCGCCCACGAGGCCCAGCGGACGGTTGCCCGCCTGCTGGATCCGGCGCATCGTCAGGATCTGCACGAGGTTGCCGAGGTGCAGGCTGGGCGCGGTCGGGTCGAACCCGCAATAGAACGTGACGGGACCGTCCGCGAACGCCTTGCGCATTGCGTCCTCGTCAGTGGAGAGGGCGATCAGCCCGCGCCACTTCAGTTCGTCGACGATGTCCGTCACGGTTCTCGTATCTCCTTGGTTTCGCTCGTAATCAGGTACGAGGTTATACGCCCTGACTGACAGAGCTCATATTGAAGTCCGGCACCCGCAGGGCCGGCATCGCAGCCCTAGTGAACCAGTCGCTCCACTCTCGCGGCAGCGTCTTTTCCGTGCGCCCGGCCTCCGTGGCCCGGCCCAGCAGATCGACCGGCGACTCGTTGAACCGGAAGTTGTTCACCTCGCCGCTGACCTCGCCGTTCTCGACGAGATAGACGCCGTCCCGGGTCAGGCCGGTGAGCAGCAGCGTGGCCGGGTCGACCTCGCGGATGTACCAGAGGCAGGTCAGCAGCAGCCCGCGCTCGGTGTTCGCGACCATCTCCTCCAGGGATTTGTCCTCGCCCCCGTCCAGGATCAGGTTGTCGATCCCCGGCGCGACCGGCAGCCCGGTCAGGTCCGCGCTGTGCCGGCTGGTCAGCAGACCGCTCAGCTGGCCCTGCCGCACCCACTCGGTGGCGGACAGCGGCAGCCCGTTGTCGAAGACCGACTGGTCGCCCCCGGAGGAGTGCACGAGCACGAAGGGCGCGGACTCAAGGCCCGGCTCGTTCGGGTCGCTGCGCAGCGTCAGCGGCAGATCGGTGAGCTTCTCGCCCACGCGCGTGCCGCCGCCCGGCTTGGAGAACACCGTGCGGCCCTCGACCGCGTCCCGGCCCGACGCCGACCACATCTGGTAGATCAGCAGGTCCGCGACGGCCGTCGGCGGAAGCAGCGTCTCGTACCGCCCGGCGGGCAGCTCGATGCGCCGCTCCGCCCAGCCGAGCCGGACGGCGAGCTCCGCGTCCAGCGCCGCCGGGTCGACGTCCTTGAAGTCCCGGGTGGAGCGGCCCGCCCACGCCGAGCGGGTGCGGTCCGGAGACTTGGCGTTCAGCTCCAGCGTGCCGTTCGGCTGGTCGTGCCGCAGCCGCAGCCCCGTCGACGTGCCGAGATAGCTGGAGACCAGCTCGTGGTTGGCGAAGCCGTACAGCTCCCGACCGCCCGCACGCGCGCGTGCGAAGGCCTCGCCGAGCGCCGGCGCGAAGTCGGCGAACACGGCGGACGAGGTCTCGGCCGGCGCGTCCGTGAAGTCGGGCGACACCGGTACGCCGGTGACCAGCGGCCGGGCGTCCTCGGCGGGTCCGGCCCCGCGCGCGGCGGCCTCGGCGGCCCGTACCAGGGGCTCCAGCTCGTCCTCGGTCACGGCCGAGCGGGAGACGACACCGGAGGCGGTGCCCTCCTGGCCGTCGACGGTCGCGACGACCGTGAGGGTCCGCCCGCGCGTCACGCCGTTCGTGGTCAGCGCGTTGCCCGCCCAGCGCAGGTTGGCGGTCGACTGCTCGTCGGCGATCACCACACAGCCGTCGGCCCGGGACAGCGCGAGGGCACGCTCGACGATCTCGTACGGCTTGCTGGTGCGGGCGCTCATCGACCGGCCTCCTGCGTGGTGTTGAGGATGTTGACGCCCTTGAAGAGGGCCGACGGGCAGCCGTGCGAGACGGCCGCGACCTGGCCCGGCTGGGCCTTGCCGCAGTTGAAGGCGCCACCCAGGACATAGGTCTGCGGACCGCCCACCGCGGCCATCGAGCCCCAGAAGTCGGTGGTCGTCGCCTGGTACGCCACGTCCCGCAGCTGCCCGGTGATCCGCCCGTTCTCGATCCTGAAGAACCGCTGGCCGGTGAACTGGAAGTTGTAGCGCTGCATGTCGATGGACCAGGACCGGTCCCCGACGACATAGATCCCGCGGTCCACGCTGCCGATCAGATCCTCGGTCGACATCCCGGCCGGATCCGGCTGCAGGGACACGTTGGCCATCCGCTGCACGGGCACATGGCCGGGGGAGTCGGCGAACGCGCACCCGTTGGACCGCTCGAACCCGGTCAGCTTCGCGATCCGCCGGTCCAGCTGGTAGCCGACGAGCGTGCCGTCCTTCACCAGGTCCCAGGACTGGCCCGCGACGCCCTCGTCGTCGTAGCCGATGGTCGCGAGCCCGTGCTCGGCGGTGCGGTCGCCCGTCACGTTCATCAGATCGGAGCCGTAGCGCAGCTTGCCCAGCTGGTCGAAGGTGGCGAAGGAGGTGCCGGCGTAGGCGGCCTCGTAGCCGAGCGCGCGGTCCAGCTCGGTGGCGTGGCCGATGGACTCGTGGATGGTCAGCCACAGGTTGGACGGGTCCACGACGAGGTCGTAGACGCCCGCCTCGACGCTCGGCGCGCGCATCTTCTCGGCGAGTAGCTCCGGGATCCGCGCCAGCTCGTCGTCCCAGTCCCAGCCGGTCCCGGTCAGGTACTCCCAGCCGCGTCCGACCGGCGGTGCGATGGTGCGCATGGAGTCGAACTCGCCGCTCGACTCGTCGACCGACACGGCGGTCAGCGACGGGTGCAGCCGGACGCGCTGCTGGGTGGTCACGGTCCCGGCGGTGTCGGCGTAGAACTTGTTCTCATGGACGGTGAGCAGCGAGGCGTCGACATGGTTGACGCCGTCCGCCGCCAGCAGCCGCGCGCTCCAGTCCGCGAGCAGCGCGGCCTTCTCCTCGTCGGGCACGCTGAACGGATCGATCTCGTACGACGAGATCCACGTCTTCTCGGCGTGCACCGGCTCGTCCGCCAGTTCCACACGCTCGTCCGACCCGGCCGCCTTGATCACCTGCGCGGACAGCTTCGCCATCTGCACCGCCTGCGAGGCGACCTTGGCGGCCGCGTCCAGGGTCAGGTCCACGCCCGAGGCGAACCCCCAGGTGCCGCCGTGCACGACCCGCACCGCGTACCCGAGGTCGGTGGTGTCCGACGTCCCGGAGGGCTTGGCGTCCCGCAGCCGCCAGGACGCGCTGCGCACCCGCTCGAACCGGAAGTCCGCGTGCGCCGCGCCCAGCGCACGCGCGCGTGCCAGCGCGGCGTCGGCGAGGGCACGTAGGGGGAGCGCCGTGAAGGCTTCGTCGATGGTATGAGGCACCTGGGTCTCTTCCTGTAGGCATGACTGTGACCGGCGGTTGCCCCGATCATGTCGCGGCCACGGGTCCGCGGACCACACGTTTGTGCCCGGAGTCCGCACTTTCTGTAGGGACCCGACAGTGAGTCCCCCGAGCCACTGTGGGTGCCCGAATGTCCGCGCGGGGGCCGGGCCCGATAGGTTTTCGGAGAAGCCGCCTGTCATCCAGGTGTTCGGGCGGGTGTGTCAGACCGCTATCGAAAGGGTGATCCGTTGAGCCGCTCGGTTCTCGTCACCGGAGGCAACCGGGGCATCGGCCTCGCCATCGCCCGCGCATTCGCCGACGCCGGCGACAAGGTCGCCATCACGTACCGCTCGGGGGAGCCGCCGTCCGGCTTCCTGGCCGTCAAGTGCGACATCACCGACCCCGAGCAGGTGGAGCAGGCCTACAAGGAGATCGAGGCCGAGCACGGCCCGGTCGAGGTCCTGATCGCCAACGCCGGCGTCACCAAGGACCAGCTCCTGATGCGGATGTCCGAGGAGGACTTCACCTCGGTCATCGACACCAACCTCACCGGCACCTTCCGGGTGGTCAAGCGCGCCAACCGCGGCATGCTGCGCGCCAAGAAGGGCCGCGTCGTCCTGATCTCGTCGGTGGTCGGGCTGTACGGCTCGCCGGGACAGGCGAACTACGCCGCATCCAAGGCCGCCCTGGTCGGCTTCGCGCGTTCCCTCGCCCGTGAGCTGGGCTCGCGCAACATCACCTTCAACGTCGTGGCGCCCGGTTTCGTCGACACCGACATGACCAAGGTCCTCACCGACGAGCAGCGCGCCGGCATCGTGTCGCAGGTGCCGCTCGGCCGGTACGCGCAGCCGGAGGAGATCGCCGCGACGGTGCGGTTCCTCGCCTCGGACGACGCTTCGTACATCACTGGAGCCGTCATCCCCGTTGACGGCGGACTGGGAATGGGTCACTGATCACCATGAGCGGAATTCTCGAGGGCAAGCGCGTCCTGATCACCGGTGTGCTGATGGAGTCCTCCATCGCCTTCCACGCCGCCAAGCTGGCCCAGGAGCAGGGCGCGGAGATCATCCTGACCGCGTTCCCGCGGCCCACGCTGACCGAGCGCATCGCCAGGAAGCTGCCCAAGCCGGCCAAGGTCATCGAGCTCGACGTCACCAACGGCGAGCACCTCGCGCGGCTGGCCGACCTCGTCGGCGAGGAGCTCGGCGGCCTCGACGGCGTCGTGCACTCCATCGGCTTCGCGCCGCAGGACGCGCTCGGCGGCAACTTCCTCAACACGCCGTTCGAGTCCGTGGCCACCGCCATGCACGTCTCGGCGTACTCCCTGAAGTCGCTGACCATGGCCTGCCTGCCGCTGATGCAGAACGGCGGCTCAGTCGTCGGCCTCACCTTCGACGCGCAGTACGCCTGGCCGCAGTACGACTGGATGGGCCCGGCCAAGGCCGCCCTGGAGGCCACCAGCCGTTACATGGCCCGGGACCTGGGCAAGCAGAACATCCGCTGCAACCTGATCTCCGCGGGCCCGATCGGCTCCATGGCCGCCAAGTCCATCCCGGGCTTCAGCGACCTGGCCGCCGTGTGGGACGAGCGCTCGCCTCTGGAGTGGGACCTCAAGGACCCGGAGCCGGCCGGCAAGGGCGTCGTCGCCCTGCTGAGCGACTGGTTCCCGAAGACCACCGGCGAGATCATCCACGTCGACGGCGGTCTGCACGCGATCGGCGCCTGACACCTCCGTAGCGATGTGCGGGGCTGTACCGATGTGCGGGGCCCGCGTCCTCCGGGACGCGGGCCCTCACCCGTTCGGCCCACCAGGCCGGGCGCGCACCGGCCGCAACTGGGCACGCTGGATTACGCGTTCACTCCGCGATTCCCTCCCCAGTACGGCCGAGGAGGTCCCCTTGTGCGCATGTCCCGCAGCCTGGCCTCAGTGACCGTGGCCGTCTCCGTCGTGCTGTCCCTGCCGTACGACGCGCTGCCGCACGCGCGCGTGGAGGCGCGCGAGGCCGCCGAGCCGGAACTGTTCGGCGCCTCCTGCCACAGCAGGGTCGACGGTTCCCGGGTGACGGCGTACTGCCACAACCCGTATCCGCGCGTGGACGGCGTCAGGCTGCACATCGAGTGCGACCGCTGGTGGGACATCGACAGCGACGGCGCCCAGGTCGAGGCCGGCCCCGCGCAGACCGTGCGTCTGACCGGCCGTTGCTGGAAAGAGGTGCGGGCGGTGTGGGTCAGTCACCGGAAGCTGGCGCGCTGAGCCGCCCCGGACGGCACAGGAACGGATAGCCGGCCGCCTCCTCGGCGGCCACCGCCGCGTCGCCCGTCCGGATCGCGTCGACGAGCCGCGCGTGGTCCATGTGCGTCTCAGGCGTCAGCTCCTCGCCGATGTCCTCACGCAGCCAGTCCCGCAGCACCTCGCCCAGGTCGGCGTACATCTCGGTCATCACGTCGTTGTGGGAGGCGGCCACCACCGCGAGGTGGAAGGTGGCGTCCGCGGCCACGAAGGTCTCCGCGTCGCCCGACTCCCAGGCCTCCTCGCGCCGCACCAGGAGCGCGTCGAGCTGCTTGAGGTCCTTCTCCGTGCGCCGCACGGCGGCCAGCCGGGCGGCGGACGACTCCAGGGTGGAGCGCAGCTCGGCGATGTGCCGGGGATCGGCGTCGGCGAAGCGGCGGTGCATCACACCCGCCAGCTCGCTGGTCGCCGCGACGTACGTTCCCGAGCCCTGGCGGATGTCCAGCAGGCCGTTGTGCGCCAGCGCGCGCACGGCCTCGCGGACGGTGTTGCGGGCCACACCGAGCTGCTCGACCAGTTCGGGCTCCGTCGGGATCCGGGAACCGACCGGCCACTCGCCCGAGGTGATCTGGGTACGCAGTGCGGCGATGACCTGCTCGGACAGCGCCGACCGGCGGGGATGGCTCAGAGGCATGGCACACCTTCGCACGGGCGGGGCCGGTGCGGGCGACCCGAGGATGGACAACCAATCATCCCATGATTCTATGATGGGTCTCATGGCACGTGAGGAAATACGGACGACGACGTCCACGACCGTACGCAGTTCGGCCACCGACGCGCGGAGCGGCGCGGCCGGTGACGGGGCCGCCGATGCCCAGGGCGCCGCGATGCCCGCCCCGCGCGCGTGGGCGGTGCGTCTGGTCGTCGTCGGCATCGTGCTGTCCGCCCTGAACCTCCGCCCGGCCATCACCAGCCTCGGCGCCCTCCTCGAGGAAGTCCGCGACGGCCTCGGCATGAGCGGCAGCGTCGCCGGGCTCCTCACCTCCATGCCCCCGCTCTGCTTCGCCCTCTTCGGCGGCCTGGCCCCCCGCCTGGCCCGCCGCTTCGGTCCTGCCGCCGTGGTGTGCGCGGGCATGCTCGCCATCACGACGGGCCTGCTCGTACGCCCGTACGCGGGGAGCACGGCCGGGTTCCTGGCCGCCAGTGCCCTGGCCCTCATGGGGATCGCCGTCAGCAACGTCCTGATGCCGGTCATCGTCAAGCGCTGGTTCCCGGACCGGGTGGGCTCCATGACCGGTCTGTACTCCATGGCGGTCGCCCTCGGCACCGCGGCGGCCGCCGCGGTGACCGTGCCGATGACCGACGCCCTGGGCGGCAGCTGGCAGCCCGGGCTCGCCCTGTGGGCCGTCCTGGCGGCCACGGCGGTGGTGCCGTGGGTCCCGCTCGTCCGGGACCGGGGAGCGACCCCGGACGAGCGGGACACCGCCTCCTCGGCCGGGCGGGCCCCCGCGTCGCCGCCCGGGCGGAGCCCCGCGCGCGAGGAGGCCGCCCCTACCGTGCGCATCACCCGGAGCCGTACCGCCTGGGCGCTCGCGGTGTTCTTCGGGCTCCAGGCCACCGCCGCCTACATCACGATGGGCTGGATGGCGCAGATCTTCCGGGACACGGGCGTTCCGGCGTCCACGGCCGGGCTGCTGCTGGCCGTCACCATGGTGATGGGCGTGCCGCTGGCCTTCGTCATCCCGCGCCTGGCCACCCGGCTGCCGCACCAGGGCCCGATCGTGGTCGCGCTCGGCGTGTGCGGGCTCGCCGGCTACGCCGGCCTGTACCTCGCCCCGGCCGCCGGCGCCTGGGCCTGGGCCCTCCTGCTCGGCATCGCCAACTGCGCCTTCCCGCTGGCGCTCACCATGGTCGGGATGCGGGCCAGGACCGGCGTGGGCGTCGCCAAGCTGTCGGCCTTCGCGCAGAGCACCGGCTATCTGATCTCCATCCCGGGCCCGCTCCTGGTCGGCGTGCTCTACCAGAGCAGCGGCGGCTGGGGGCTGCCGATCGCTCTCATGACCGCCCTGATGATCCCGCAGATGGTGGTGGGCGTCCTGGCGGGGCGCAACCGTACGGTGGAGGACGAGGCGGTCCGCTGAGCGGGATGCCCCGCCGTGGGCCCCGGATCCGGGGAGTGCGAGACTTGCCGTATGCCAGTGCTCGAGCCGAACCCCCAGAACGGCCAGAAGAAGATGCTGCTCGTCTTCGGCTCGTTCTTCGCCATCTTCATCATCATCGCCGTCATCGCGACGATCGCCTCACCCTGAGAGCGCTAGTCCGAGGGGGCCGGGGTGGGGGTAACCCCCCTGTCCCCTAGGGGGCGAGTGTCAGGGTCAACTGGGTGGATCACCGGATGGGTTGAGAGGCGCGGAGCCCGTAGCTTCGAGATGTGACCGCGAGAGGCGGATCACGGACCACTCGAAGACGAGCGGAGGCACTCATGTCGGCCCCTACGCAGACTCCGCCCCACCCGGCGTCCCGGGGCGGCGTCGACATGCGCCTGCCCTGGTGGGCCCTGGCTCTGCCGACGCTCGCCTTCGTCGTGCTCCTGGCGCTGATGCTGAACCCGTCGGACGCGCACGCGGCGACCGGCGACCCCGCCGTCACCCGTCTCCTGGAGCACCTGCGGCAGCTCATAGCGGGCTGAGCACGGCCTGATCCGCCCGGTCAACTCCCTGCGCCCCATGGCGTGTTTCGTGCGAAGCTGGATCCCATGAGCGTCGCAGAACCCCGCAGGATTGTCCTCTTCCGGCATGCGAAAGCCGACTGGCCACAGGTGACCGACCATGAGCGGCCGCTCGCCGACCGGGGCCGCAAGGAAGCGGTGGAGGCCGGACGGAGGCTGACCGACACCGGTCTCTCCTTCGATCTGGCCCTGTGCTCCACGGCGACCCGGACACGCGAGACATGGAAACTCGCCGTCCAGGAGTTCCCGCACCGGCCGAAAACGGTCTACGAGGAGCGGATCTACGACGCCTCTCCCGGCGAACTGATCGCTCTGCTCAACGAGACCCCCGACGACGCGCAGAACGTCGTCCTGATCGGCCACAACCCGGGCGTCCAGGGTCTCGCCGACATCCTCGCCGGCTCCGCCGAGGGCGACGCGCGCGACCGGATGAGCGGCCGCGGCTTCCCGGCCGCCGCCTTCGCCGTCCTGTCCTTCAGCGGCTCCTGGAAGGCCCTGGAACCGGGCGTCGCCACGCTGCTGGACTACTGGGCCCCGTCCGACTGACCCCACCCCCGAGAACCCCTGTAGACGCGCGTGAGGGGCCCGGCGGTGCCGGGCCCCTCACCATGCGGTACGTCGCTCAGTCCTCGTCGTGCATGTCCGCCGCCTCGACCTCTTCACGGGTGACGCCCAGCAGGTACAGGACCGTGTCGAGGAAGGGGAAGTTCACCGCGGTGTGCGCGGCCTCCCGCACCACCGGCTTGGCGTTGAAGGCGACCCCGAGTCCGGCCGCGTTCAGCATGTCCAGGTCGTTGGCGCCGTCGCCGATCGCCACCGTCTGGGCCAGCGGTACGCCCGCCTCCGCGGCGAACCGGCGCAGCAGCCGCGCCTTGCCCGCCCGGTCCACGATCTCCCCGGTGACCTTGCCGGTCAGCCTGCCGTCGACGATCTCCAGGGTGTTGGCATGGGCGAAGTCCAGCCCGAGCCGGTCCTTGAGGTCGTCGGTGACCTGGGTGAACCCACCGGACACCACGCCCACTTGGTAGCCGAGCCGCTTCAGCGTGCGGATCAGCGTCCGTGCCCCCGGCGTCAGCCGCACCTCGCTGCGGACCTTGTCCACCACCGAGGCGTCCAGCCCCTTCAGCAGCGCCACGCGCGCGTGCAGCGACTGCTCGAAGTCCAGCTCCCCGCGCATCGCCGCCGCCGTCACCTCGGCGACCTCGTCCTCACAGCCGGCGTGCGCCGCGAAGAGCTCGATCACCTCGTCCTGGATGAGCGTCGAGTCCACGTCCATGACGATCAGCCGCTGGGCCCGCCGGTGCAGCCCCGCCGCGACGACGGCGACATCGACGCCGAGCATCGCCGCGTCGGTCACCAGGGCCGTGCGCAGCGGTTCGGTCTCCACACCCGACACCGCGAACTCCACCGCGGTCACGGGGTACTTGGCGAGCCGGAAGATACGGTCGATGTTGCCGCCGGTCCGGGTGATCCGACCGGCCACCGCCGCCGTCGCCTCCGCGGTGAGCGGGTGCCCGAGGACCGTCACCAGGGAACGGCCCAGGCCGCGCGGCCGGTTGTCACCACGGCCGGAGATGATCTCCGCCTGCATCTTCACCGACTCCGCCCAACTGTGGACGGTGGACCGCAGATCGCCCTCCAGCCCACTCGGCGGCGCGGTCACGAGCGCGCACAGCACCATGCGGCCACGGGTGACGACCTGCTCGATGTCGACCACGTCGACGGAGAAGGCGGCGAGGGTGTCGAAGAGTCCGGCGGTGATGCCCGGCCTGTCCTTCCCGAAGATCTTCACGAGAAGGGTGGGGACGTCGGAGCTCGAGGTCTGCGAAGGGCTCATGGTGTTCCCACCGTATCCGGCACTCAGCGCATTCCGCGCAGGAGGTCCGTCTGACGGACACGGAACAGTGGGCGACGGGCAGGTGTCGTGGATCTTACGGCGTGGGGGTGTTTGCGCAGCGTGCACGGGTGGCGCGGCGGCGTGACAAACGGTGAGCGCGGACCGGTCCGTGCCGGGCCTGGACCCGGAGCAGGCAGGCGCGCGCGAGAGCGGGCGTCCCCGTGTCAGCCCGCCGCGCGCGTCCCGCCGCGGTTCGTCATCGTCGTCCCTTCGGCCCCCTGGGAGGCGGCGGAGGGGGCGGGGGAGGAGGCGGTGGAGGCGGGCGCCGTTTCTGCGGCGCGGACGACGGACGGTCCTCGCCCTCCGGCTGCGCGGTCCTTCCCGACGGCCGGGGCGAGCGAGGAGGCGGATCGATCGAACGGGCCACCGTCGGAGCGCCGTACATGTCGTCACCCGGCGACTGCGAGACGTCCGGCCACGACGACGCCTCCTCCGCCGAACGCGCATCCCCGGCGGACCCGGCCCCGGTCCCCGCCCCCTCGTACGGCGACGCCTCGCCGTACCGCCTCTCTCCGGGCCGCGGGTTCCCGGGCGGCGCCGTGCCCCCGCGCTCCTGCCCCGCGCCGGGTGGCCGGGCGTCCTCCGGCATCTGCGCGGGCCGGCGCCCCTGCCCCGACCCGGGTGGCCGGGCGTCCTCCGGTTCCCGGACGATCTCCTCCGGCACCTGCAGATAGGGATTGGTCGCCGGATTCGGCGGCCGGTAAGGCGCCCCGGAGGCGTACGGCCCGGACCGACTCCCACCCGTCCCTCCACGCGGCCTGCCCGGCGCTCCTGGTACTCCCGGCGCCCCGCCGGCATACGGCCCCTGCCAGCCGGACCCGGCCCCACCGGGCCCCCTGGCCTCGCCGCCCCCTCCGGACGGTCCGGCCCCTGCGGAATACGACATCCCACCAGGCACCCCAGGCCCCCCGGACTCGACAGCCCCGCCGGCCCCGGCCACGTACGCACCCCGACCACCCGCATCCCCCGGCCCCGGCGCCCCCACGTCCCCCAGCGCCAGCACCGCCGCCCGCTGCCCCGCCGCACCCGTGGCACGGGCGAGCAGCGCCCCCACCGCCCCCACCCCCGCGCCCCACAGCGCGCCGAGGAGCAGGGCCATGCCGAGGTTGCCGTCGAGGGTGATGCCGGCGCCGAAGGCGTTGAAGCCCAGCACGGACAGGGAGGCGTCCACGGAGACCTCGGTCAGCCAGGCGAGCAGCGGCAGGGCCAGCGCCGTGCCGATCCCCAGCCGCAGCGCGCACCGGCCCGCGAAGCGCAGAGCACCCGGATCCCGCACGACCGCACCGGGGCCCGCGCCGGCCTCGGCACCCGGCGCCGCACCGGTCCCCGCACCACGCTCCATCACAGGCGTCCGCACCGCCGTCAGCACCCCGGCGAGCAGCATCATCAGCGCCGTGGCGACACCCAGCAGCCACACCCGCCCGTCCAGCTCGGCCAGCCGTCCCAGCGTCACGGACTGGTCGGACTCGGAGTTCAGCAACCGGTCGAGCGGATCGGGCAGGAAGTTCGTCAGCACCCCGGAGGCCCGGCCGTCGAACGGCACGAACAGGCCGATCGGAATGCCCAGCCACACCCCGTTGGGCGCGCCCAGCAGCGCCGCGCCCGCGATCCGTTTGGGGTTGTCGTCGCCGATCGCCGCGTACGCCGCCGCCGCGAACCCGGCGGCCACCGCCATCAGCAGCACCGTGACGAGGGCGGACGCGGCCGGCCGTACCACCCGGTGGACGGCCTCCCAGCCGTGGGGGAGCGGCGTACGGCGTGAGGCGAGCAGCGCGATCAGCAGCACCCCGGCGCACCAGCCGAGTCCGCCGAGCAGCGTCGGCGCGGTGTCCACGGTGAAGCCCACGGCGGCCTGCGCGTCGACGAGGTCGCCGATCCGGTCGGGCAGCAGCCCCCCGATGTCGCCGATGTCGCCCAGTCCGGGGATCTCGACACCGCCGTCCCCGCCGCCCGCACCGGGCAGGTCGTCGAGCCCCAGCGCGCTCCCGTCGATCGTGATGACGTCGTTCCCGGCCCAGGCCAGCCCGCCGAGCATCGCCACGAACAGGGCGACCACCGTGCCCGCCCGCGCGAGGAGTTCGGAGGGTGCGATCACCAGCCCGGCCGTGCGCAGGGACCGGAGGAAGAACCATGACAAAAGGAGCGCTCCGACCAGTCCGACGCCGAGTGGCGTGATCTCGATGGCGGTCGCCGCCTGCGCGCCCGTCAGACCGAACGCGGACACATCACCGGACGGAGTGACCGAACCACCCGCCCCAAGAGCCACCACAGCCGCGGTCATCGGCCCCAGCGAGGCGGTCTCGTCCGCTCCCAGCAGATGCAGACCGAGCGCGGCCGTCCCCGCCATCCCGATCAACGCCCAGCTCACCGCGGCGATCGCGGACAACAGGATGTCCCCCCACGGCAGCCTTGTGCCGGGCCTCGCGGTCCCGACGCTCATGGACGCACTCATGGCAGACCCCCCGATCCGCGGCGCGGCCGGTCGCCGCGCTGTCCCCCTCGCGTGGATTACCCACTCTCCGGGTCGGTTTCAACCCCGTCAACGGAACCGGTCGATGCGTATGAACGTGGTCTTCACAAGGCCCGACTTTCGGTCAGGGGGTGCAGCCTGAAATAGTTCCCGACGATGTTCGACATCCCTAGACTCCCTGTGTTGGGGGTAACTCGGGGGACTACTCAGTGGGGCATGGAGTGCCGGAACTCGTACTGGAATCAAATGGACGGACCTGGACGCTTGATCCGTCCAGGTCATACACCCTCGGACGTGATCCGCAGGGGGATGTGGTGCTCGACGACGCCAGGGTCTCCTGGCGGCACGCCACGATCAGCTTCAACGGCCGTGGTTGGGTCATCGAGGACCACGGCAGCACCAATGGCACGTTCGTGCAGGGGCAGCGGATCCATCAGCTGGAGCTCGGCCCTGGCGCGGTCGTGAACCTGGGCAACGCGACGGACGGGCCGCTGGTCAGCCTCTCCGGTGCCGCGGCCGCCGTTGCCTCGCCGCAGGCCCAGCCGCAGCAGCAGCCGTACGCCGCGCAGGGCGCGAACCCGGGCTGGGCACAGCAGGCGCCGCCGCAGCAGGCTCCGCAGCAGGCGGGCCCGCAGGCCGGCTGGCAGCAGCCGCAGCAGGCCCACCCGGGCGCGCCGATCCCGCAGCAGCAGGGCCCCGGTGGTGGCGCGGGGGCGCCGCCGGTCTACGGCGACCGCAGCCCGACCACGTTCCACCAGTTCTCGCTCGGCCGCGTGATGCGCATCGGCCGTGCCCTGGAGAACGAACTGGTCGTCTCGGACCTCCAGGTCTCGCGCCACCACGCGGAGTTCCACGCCACGCCCGACGGCCGCTTCGAGATCCGTGACCTGGGCTCGCACAACGGCACCTACGTCAACGGCCAGCCGATCGCCAAGGGCGGTTCGCAGCTGCTCGGCCCGAACGACATCGTGGGCGTCGGCCACTCCACGTTCCGCCTGGTCGGCGACCGGCTCGAGGAGTTCGTCGACACCGGTGACATCTCCTTCTCGGCCCGCCACCTGACCGTCACGGTCGACGGCGGCAAGCAGATCCTGAAGGACGTCTCCTTCGGCGTACCGGAGAAGTCGCTGATCGCGGTCATCGGCCCGTCCGGTTCCGGCAAGTCGACCCTGCTCAAGGCGCTGACCGGCTACCGGCCCGCCAACCAGGGCGATGTCCTCTACGACAACCGGAACCTCTACAAGCAGTTCGCCGAGCTGCGCCAGCGCATCGGTCTGGTCCCGCAGGACGACATCCTGCACAAGGAACTGACCGTCAAGAAGGCCCTCAAGTACGCGGCCAAGCTGCGCTTCCCCGCCGACACCACGGCGCAGGAGCGCGAGAACCGCATCGACGAGGTGCTGCGCGAGCTGAAGCTGGACATCCACAAGGAGAAGAAGGTCACCTCCCTCTCCGGCGGCCAGCGCAAGCGCGTCTCGGTGGCCCTGGAGCTGCTCACCAAGCCGTCCCTGATCTTCCTGGACGAGCCCACCTCCGGTCTCGACCCGGGCATGGACCGCGACGTCATGCAACTGCTGCGCGGCCTCGCCGACGACGGCCGCACGGTCCTCGTCGTCACGCACTCCGTGGCCGAACTGGCGATCTGCGACAAGCTCCTGGTGATGGCGCCCGGCGGATCCGTCGCCTACTTCGGTCCGCCGGAGGAGGCCCTGAACTTCTTCGGCTACGACACCTGGGCCGACGTCTTCTCCGCCTTCGAGAACTACCGCGACTACGACTGGGCGGGACGCTGGAAGGGCTCCCAGCACTACCAGATGTACGCCGCGGACATCGACGCCGTCGCACCACAGTCCGTACAGATGCCGCCGATGCAGGCGATGAGGCCGCCGAAGCCGCAGGGCTGGATGTCCCAGTTCGGCACCCTGGTGCGCCGCTATGTCTCGGTGATCGCCTCCGACAAGGGCTTCCTGGCACTGACGGTGATCCTGCCGCTCGTCCTCGGCTCGGTGAGCCTGCTCATCGACTCGGGCAAGGACCTCCTGGTCAACACGGAGATCAACCCCACCACCGGCAAGCCCGTCGCCAACGGCACGGCCCTCACCGTCCTGCTGATCCTCGCGGTGGGCGCCTGCTTCGCCGGTGCCGCCAACTCCGTCCGTGAGCTGATCAAGGAACGGGTCATCTACGAGCGGGAGCGCGCCACCGGCCTGTCCCGGTCGGCGTACCTGATGTCCAAGGTGTTCGTGCTCGGCGTGATCACCGTCCTGCAGGGCCTGATGGTCGGCATCATCGGCTTCTCCAGCCGCACCATCCCGGACGAGGGCCTGATCCTCGGCAGCCAGACGCTGCTGGAGCTGTGCATCCCGATCATGGCGCTGGGCTTCACCGCGATGATGTTCGGCCTGATCATCTCGGCCCTGGTGAAGACCGCCGAGAAGACCATGCCGCTGCTGGTGATGTTCGCGATCGTCCAGGTCGTCTTCACCGGCTGCCTGTTCCCGCTGGCCAACTCGGTCGGCGTCAACGAGCTGTCGTACCTGATGCCGTCGCGCTGGGCGGTCGCCGCCGCGGGCGCCACGCTCGACTTCAACCGGATCAGCCCGCCCGCCAAGGGCGACAGCAACGACCCGCTGTGGGAGAACACCGTCGGCGCCTGGGGCATGGACATGGCCGCCCTGATCGCCATCGGCGTGATCTGCGGCTTCTTCGTGGCCCGCTTCCTGCGCCGCCACGAGCCCGAGGTCATGCGCAAGTAGTCGTTGCCGGTACGACGGCGAAGGGCGGCACCCGCTGGGGGTGCCGCCCTTCGCCGTACGGGAGGTCCGTGTACCTGCAGGCCCGCGCCGGCCTCAGTACGCGCTGTTGACGTTGTCGATCGACCCGTACTTGTCGGCCGCGTAGTTCGCCGCGGCGGTGATGTTGGCGACCGGGTCGTACTGGCTCCAGGCGGTGCCGGCGACGTGGTAGGCGTCGAAGGTCGGCTTGATGACCTGGAGCAGACCGATCGACGGCGTGCCGTTGATGGCGTTGATGTCCCAGCCGTTGATGGCGTTCGGGTTGCCGGAGGACTCCCGCATGATGTTGCGGTACAGGCCGTTGTACGTGCCCGGGATGCCCTTGGCGTCCATGATGTCCAGGGCTTCCCTGATCCAGCCGTCGAGGTTGTTGGCGTAGGTCTTGGCGGCCACGGGCTTGACCTGGACGCGCTTGGCGGACCGGCTCGCGGCCTCCTTCGCCTTGCGCTCCCGGTCGGCCTTCTTCTTCGCGGAGGCCTCGGCGGCCTTCTTCTCGGCGGCGGCCTCGGCCTTCGCCTTGGCCAGGGCTCGTGCCGCGGCCTTCTCCTTGGCCTCGATGGCCCTGCTCTGGAGGCTGTCCCCGGCGAGCTGCTCGGAGACGCCCGACCGCAGCCCGGTGAGCTGCTCGGAGCTGTAGGCCACCTGCCCCGGGGCGGCGGCCGCCTCCGACGTGGTCGTCTGCCCGCCCGGAATCGCGGTGAAGGCGACGGCGGCGGCGCCGAGCGTGGCGACCCCGGCGATCGCGATCCGGTGGCGCTTGGTCAGCGCGCGACTATGACCACGAGTGTTGGTGTTCTTGGGCATGGCGAAATGGACCTCTTCGAATAGCGCGGAGGTCGCTCGTCAGTCCGGGGGGACAGTGGTGCTTCCGGCACAAACGCCGCGGGTGGGACCCGCGGCGCTGAGCGACGGCTGCCATTCTTAGCGGCCGCAAAATGCAGTGGCAAAGATGTGACCTACGAAGCCGGTTAGTGGATCAGGGAAGGGCAAAACGGGACAGATTAGAGCGTCTGCCCCGTTCATGCGGGAAACCTTTGTCTCCTATTTCTCTTAGTACGTGATCTGCGCCCTATGTGCGGGCTCACATCGGGCACGTAAAGGTCTCACCAGCTGTTGCTGTCGCAATGCTCTGTGTGAGGGTTCTCCTCCGGAAGCAGGAGATGCACGTCCCCGAACTCGTGCCACAGGTAGAGCCCGCGCAGCGCCGCCTCGTACCCCCGGTCGATCGCCGCCCGCCCGGCGACCGCCTCCAGCATCAGCAGATGCGAGGCCTCCGGCTCGTGCAGCCCCGTCAGCAGCCCGTCGACCACCCGCACCCCGCGCTCCGGGGTGACCACGAGATCGGTCCACCCCGCACGCGCGCGGACGACGCCGTCGCACCCGGCGGCCGACTCCACGGCCCGCACGGCGGTCGTCCCCACCGCGATCACCCGGCCGTCGCCCGCCTTCACGGCGTTGATCAGCCGCGCCGACGCCTCCGGCACCGAGAACCGCTCCGGATACGGCGGCTCGTGCGCCTCCGCCGAGGCCACCCCGGTGTGCAGGGTGATCGGCGCGAACTGCACGCCCCGGCTCACCAGCTCGGCCACCAGGCGCGCGGTGAAGGGCCGCGCCGCGCTCGGCATCTCCGCACTGCCCGACCCGTCGGGCGACGGCAGTGCGAACACCGTCCGGTACACGGACAAAGGCTGATCCCGCTCCGTATAGGAGTAACGGATGGGCCGCCCGTACTCCCGCAGCAGCCCGAGCACGCCCGCTCCCGCGACCCGCGCCCACCACAGCCGCTCGCTCCGCGCCGCCACCGGTTCCTCCAGCGTCAGCCGCACACCCCCGGGCAGCCGCACCTCCGTCCCCGCGGGCCCTCCCGCACGCGCGCGTGTGGTGCCCCTCCCGTCCGGATCCCGCAGCTCGACCGCCCACCGCCCGTCGTCCCCGCGCGTGGAGAAGTGCACCACCACGCGCGCGTGCCCGATCCGCCCGTCCACGGCCGCGGCCAGCGTGGACGAGGTGTTGACCACCAGCAGATCCCCCGCCCGCAGCAGCCGGGGCAGCTCGACGAACGCGTGGTGCGACACCGCCGCGCCACGCGACACGAGCAGCCGTACGGCGTCCCGGCCCCGCCCGGGACCACGCTGCTCGGCCGGTACCCGCGCCGACAGCTCCTCGGGGACCCGGACCGCGACCGTCATCGTGGCTCCAGCAGAGCGGGAGCGCCGTAGCGTCCGTTCGCGGGCCGCTCGTCCAGCAGCCGCAGGAACGCCGGCACCACCGTGACCGGCTCCGGCCGCGGATCGCCGTCGTCCGGTACGGCCGCCGCGTACAGGTCGGTCGCCATGTCCCCGGGGTCCACCGCCCACACCCGCAGACCCGGCTCCTCCTCGCCCAGCACCGCCGCCAGATGCTCCAGGGCCGCCTTGGACGCCCCGTAGCCGCCCCAGGTCTCGTACGCCTCGGCGGCCGCGTCCGAGCTGACCGCGATCACCGTGCCGGACCCGGACGCCCGCAGCAGCGGCAGGGCCTCCTGGACCAGCCCCAGGGCCGCCACCACATTGACCTCCAGCGCCCGCCGCAGCCCCTCCAGGGACAGCTTCTCCAGCCGGACCAGCGGCTCGGCGCCCAGCGCGCTGGCGTTGTTCACCAGCAGGTCCAGCCCGCCGAGCCGCCGAGCCGCCGCCACCAGCGCCTCCCGGTGCCCGGCGTCCGTCACGTCCCCCGGCAGGGCGGTCACCCGTGTTCCGTGCGCCGCGAGCCACTCCGCCGTCTCCCGGAGCGCCGGCGCCGTCCTGGCGTCGAGCACCAGATCCCAGCCCCGGGCCGCCAGGGCCTCGGCCAGCGCCCGGCCCAGCCCCTTCGAGGCGCCCGTGATGATCGCTACCGGCATGAGACACGTCTCCTCGTCCTCGACACCCCCGATCGGTGCCCCCACCGTAGGAACCGGGGCGCGGGCGCCGCGTCGGACGCGGGCAGCAGACGCGGCGGCCCTTCGCCCTAGGTCCCCCGCCCTAGGCGGCCACCGTCACAGGTCGGATCCGCGCTGTCACACCCCGCCGGTACCGTGAGGGCATGAGTCAAGGCCCCAGGTCCGGACTGGCCGCGGTGAGCACCGCGCTGCTGGCCATGAGCAGGCACCTCGAGGTGCGCGACGTCCTCAAGACGATCGTCGCCTCGGCCCGTGAGCTGCTCGACGCCCAGTACGCGGCCCTCGGCGTCCCCGACGACCACGGCGGCTTCGCCCAGTTCGTCGTCGACGGCGTCAGCGACGCCCAGTGGAAGGCCATCGGCCCCCTCCCGCGCCAGCACGGCATCCTCGCCGCGATGCTCCACGAGGCCCGGCCCGAGCGCCTCGCCGACGTCCGCAAGGACCCCCGCTTCGAGGGCTGGCCCGCCGCCCACCCCGACCTGGTCGACTTCCTGGGCCTGCCGATCCGCGACGGCGACGAGGTCATCGGCGCCCTCTTCCTGGCCAACAAGAACTGCCCGCGGCCTGAGGGCGGCTGCGGCTTCACCGAGGACGACGAGGAACTCCTCGCGATCCTCGCCCAGCACGCGGCCATCGCCCTCACCAACGCCCGGCTCTACGAACGCAGCCGCGAACTGACCATCGCCGAGGAACGCTCCCGCCTCGCGCACGAACTGCACGACGCGGTCAGCCAGAAGCTGTTCTCCCTGCGCCTGACCGCCCAGGCCGCCGCCGCTCTCGTGGACCGCGACCCCTCCCGCGCCAAGGGCGAGCTCCAGCAGGTGGCCGCGCTCGCCGCCGAGGCCGCCGACGAACTGCGCGCCGCCGTCGTCGAGCTGCGCCCCGCCGCCCTCGACGAGGACGGCCTCGTGGCGACCCTGCGCACCCAGATCCAGGTCCTGGACCGGGCCCACACCGCGCGCGTGACCTTCGCGGGCCATGGCGTCCGCGCCCTGCCCGCGGCGCAGGAGGAGGCCGTGCTGCGCGTCGCCCAGGAAGCCCTGCACAACGCCCTGCGGCACTCGGGCGCCGACCACGTCGACGTGAGCCTGGGCCGGTCCGGCAGCGGAGCCGTGCTCCGGGTGACCGACGACGGCGGCGGCTTCGACCCCCAGGGGATACGCCGCGCGGGACGCCACCTCGGCCTCGTCTCCATGCGCGACCGGGCGAGCGGCGTCGGCGGCACGCTGACCGTGGAATCGGCGCCCGGCAAGGGCACCACGATCGAGATGGAGGTCCCCGGTGGCTGACGCGATCAAGGTCCTGCTCGTCGACGACCACCAGGTGGTCCGCCGGGGGCTGCGCACCTTCCTGGAAGTGCAGGACGACATCGAGGTCGTGGGCGAGGCCGCCGACGGCGCCGAGGGCGTCGCCCGCGCCGAGGAACTGAAGCCCGACATCGTCCTCATGGACGTCAAGATGCCCGGCATGGACGGCGTGGAGGCCCTGCGCAAGCTCCGCGAACTGAACAACCCCGCGCGCGTGCTCATCGTCACCAGCTTCACCGAGCAGCGCACGGTGGTCCCGGCACTGCGGGCGGGTGCCGCCGGCTACGTCTACAAGGACGTCGACCCCGACGCCCTGGCCGGCGCCATCCGGTCCGTGCACGCCGGACACATCCTGCTCCAACCCGAGGTCGCGGGCGCCCTGTTGTCCCAGGAGGAGAACAACTCCGGCCAGGGGAGAGGCGGTTCGCTCACCGAACGGGAGCGCGAGGTGCTCGGGCTGATAGCCGACGGCCGGTCCAACCGCGAGATCGCCCGTGCCCTGGTGCTCTCCGAGAAGACCGTCAAGACCCACGTCTCGAACATCCTCATGAAACTCGACCTGGCGGACCGCACCCAGGCGGCGCTCTGGGCCGTACGCCATGGCCTGACCGGCTGAAACGCGCCCGGCGCGCGCCCCGCACGGCAACACGGAGCGTTGCATTCCGGACTGAGATTCATACCGTCGTGGGAATGTCCCCCGGATGGCGCATCCTTCCTGGATCTCCGCCGTTCTCCAGTGCGTGCTGCGGTGAACCGCCGCAGTGATCGCTAGGAGGGCTTGGAAATGAAGAACCTGAAGAAGGCAGCGGCCGTGACGATGGTGGCCGGCGGTCTGGTCGCCGCCGGAGCCGGCATGGCCTCCGCCACCGGTGGCGCGGGTGCCGACGGCAGCGCCGTGGGCTCCCCGGGCGTCGCCTCGGGCAACCTCGTCCAGGCCCCGGTGCACGTCCCGGTGAACGCGGTCGGCAACAGCGTGAACGTCATCGGCGTGCTGAACCCCGCCTTCGGCAACCTCGGCATCAACCGCTGAGACCGGTCGCCCCACGGGCAGTGACCTCCGGCCTCCCGGGCGCACCGGGGGGCCGGTCCGTTTGTCGTTCGAATAATCCGAACGGGCAAGAGGACTCGAATCCGCGTGCCGTTCCGGATCCCTCCGGCGTTCTCAGCGCACGACCCGCGGCCGGGTCGGACACGTAACCGCAGGAGGAGCGCTTCTCATGAACATCGCCAAGAAGGCCGCCGTGGCCCTCACCGTCGCCGGTATCGCCACGGGTGCCGCCGCCGGTGCCGCTGTCGCCGACGCGGGAGCCGACGGCGCGGCCGTGAAGTCGCCGGGTGTCGGCTCGGGCAACCTCGTCCAGGTCCCGGTCCACGTTCCGGTGAACGCGGTCGGCAACACCGCCAACCTCATCGCCCTGCTGAACCCGACCTTCGGCAACGCGGGCACGAACGACTGACCTCGTCTCAGCCGACCAGGGCCTCTTGAGTCAACGGCGACTCGAGGGGCCTTTGGTCGTGCTCGGCCGAGTTGCGGGCCATCGTGCCGCCCAGGGCGGCTCCCGTCCCACAGAAGGCGGCACCCGCAAGCGCGGGCAAGCGCCCCCCCGGGCAATCACGGCGCACCGTGGAACCCGGCTCAGCGAACCCCCCGTTCCCGCTCCTCCACATACGCGTTGTACGCGGCCACCTGCGCCCTGCGCGCCGTACGCTCCACCGGCCGCAGGGCCTCGCCCCGGGCGGCCATCTCCCCCGAACTCACCGCGCCCCCATGGCCGTTCTCATAGGCCAGCGACACCAGCAACCCCACCCGCTGCGCCAACTCCAGCACCCGCACCGCCCGCGGCGGATACCCCGGCGCCAACACCTCCCGCCCCCGCTCGGCCCGCGCCCGATACGCGTCGATCGCCGCCTCCGCCACCGGCCCCGACCCGGCCACGTCCAGCCGCGTCAGCACCTCGGTGGCGTCCCGCAGCGCCTCGGCCAGCTCCCGCTCGGCCTCCCCCAGGGACGGCACATCGGCCGGCGGCGCCTCCCGCACGGCAAGGCAGTGCCAGACGACCTCGACATGGACATCACCCTCGGGCCCGGCCTCGTACACCTCGGGCACCAGGCCGAGCGCGGCACCGTGGCAGACCACCGCCTCCTTCGCCTCCAGCGCCCGCGCGTTGAACTCCGGCGGGCCGCTCAGCCCCAGCGGATGCCCCGGCGCCGGCAGCGCCACCCGGAGGCCCGTGACCCCGAGCGACCGCAGCCGCCCGAGCGCGAGCGTGAGACCGACCGGCGCCGTCTCGCCGGGCAGCCCCTCCACCCGGTGCACGGCGTCCTCCCCGACGATCGAGAGCACGGCGTCATCAGGTGAGACAAGTCCGGCCAACAGGGCATTTCCCCAAGCGGCAAGGCGTCCAGAGCGTGGTTCCGTGAGCATGCCCCCAGCCTAAGGACCGGACCGATGGAGGGGAGCGGGTGGCCGGTGGCGTAGATTTCCTAGAGGACTGCGCCCACCGGCGCGGCGGACCGAGCCACTGGCTTACGCGACAGCCGAGACCGGCCACACTGCAAGGGGAGACAACGCGCTCATGAGCGATGTTCTGGAGCTTCAGGACGTATCCGTGGTCCGTGAGGACCGGGCTCTGGTGGACCAGGTCTCCTGGTCGGTCAAGGAGGGCGAGCGTTGGGTCATCCTCGGCCCGAACGGCGCCGGCAAGACCACGCTCCTGAACCTCGCGTCGAGCTACCTCTACCCCAGCAAGGGCACCGCCACCATCCTCGGCGAGACCCTCGGCAAGCCCGGCACCGACGTCTTCGAGCTGCGCCCGCGCATCGGCATGGCCGGCATCGCCATGGCCGACAAGCTCCCCAAGCGGCAGACCGTCCTCCAGACCGTGCTGACCGCCGCCTACGGCATGACCGCCGGCTGGCAGGAGGAGTACGAGGAGATCGACGAGCAGCGCGCCCGCGCCTTCCTCGACCGCCTCGGCATGAGCGACTACCTGGACCGCAGGTTCGGCACCCTCTCCGAGGGCGAGCGCAAGCGCACCCTCATCGCCCGCGCCCTGATGACCGACCCCGAGCTGCTCCTCCTCGACGAGCCCGCCGCCGGTCTCGACCTCGGCGGCCGCGAGGACCTCGTACGCCGTCTCGGCCGTCTCGCCCGCGACCCGATCGCCCCCTCGATGCTCATGGTCACCCACCACGTCGAGGAGATCGCCCCCGGCTTCACCCACGTCCTGATGATCCGCCAGGGCAAGGTCCTCGCCGCCGGCCCGCTGGAGCTGGAGCTCACCTCCCGCAACCTCTCCCTCTGCTTCGGTCTCCCGCTCGTCGTCGAACAGGTCGGTGAGCGCTGGACCGCGCAGGGCCTTCCTCTGTCGTGACCCGGTGAAGTACCCGCGAAAACACGGGTAAGAAGCAGGTTCGGGTCCCATGCGCCCTGTCCGTGGCGGGACTTGCGGACCTACCATGACCACGTGAACGACATCGACGCATGGGTGTGGTGGCTCATCGGCGCGGCAGCGCTCGGAATCCCGCTCGTGGTGACCGCGATGCCGGAGTTCGGCATGCTCGCGGTGGGCGCGGGAGCGGCGGCGATCGCGGCCGGACTCGGCGGGGGCGTCGTCGTCCAGGTGCTGGTCTTCGCGGCCGTCTCGACCGCCCTCATCGCCGTGGTGCGGCCCGTCGCCGCCCGGCACCGCTCGCAGCGCCCCCAACTCGTCAGCGGAGTGGACGCGTTGAAGGGCAAACAGGCCCTCGTGCTGGAGCGTGTCGACGGTTCCGGCGGCCGGATCAAGCTCGCCGGAGAGGTCTGGTCGGCCCGTTCCCTCGACACCGGGCGCGCTTTCGAAGTGGGTCAGGAAGTGGACGTCGTGGAGATCGAGGGTGCCACGGCGATCGTCATGTGACCTCGGACGACGTAACTGAACCGAACGCACCACGAGTTACCCGACGGTCTGTCAGACTCGTCCAGCAAGATCTTCAACACCATAAGATCTTCCGAAAGCGCCGAAGCCGAGAAGGGTACGGGGAGCACGATGGAACCGGTCATCATCGTCTTGATCATCCTGGTGGTGTTGGTCTTCATCGCCCTCATCAAGACGATCCAGGTCATCCCGCAGGCGAGCGCAGCGATCGTCGAACGGTTCGGCCGCTACACGCGCACGCTCAACGCGGGCCTCAACATCGTCGTCCCGTTCATCGACACCATCCGCAACCGCATCGACCTGCGTGAACAGGTCGTGCCGTTCCCGCCCCAGCCGGTGATCACCCAGGACAACCTGGTCGTGAACATCGACACGGTCATCTACTACCAGGTGACCGACGCCCGCGCCGCGACCTACGAGGTCGCCAGCTACATCCAGGCGATCGAGCAGCTCACCGTCACCACGCTCCGCAACATCATCGGTGGCATGGACCTGGAACGGACCCTGACCTCCCGCGAGGAGATCAACGCGGCCCTGCGCGGCGTCCTCGACGAGGCCACCGGCAAGTGGGGCATCCGCGTCAACCGCGTCGAGCTCAAGGCGATCGAGCCGCCCACCTCCATCCAGGACTCGATGGAGAAGCAGATGCGCGCCGACCGTGACAAGCGCGCCGCGATCCTCACCGCCGAAGGTACGCGTCAGGCGGCGATCCTCACCGCCGAGGGTGAGAAGCAGTCCCAGATCCTGCGCGCCGAGGGTGAGGCCAAGGCCGCCGCCCTGCGCGCCGAGGGCGAGGCCCAGGCCGTCCGTACGGTCTTCGAGGCCATCCACGCCGGAGACCCGGACCAGAAGCTCCTGTCCTACCAGTACCTCCAGATGCTCCCGAAGATCGCCGAGGGCGACGCCAACAAGCTCTGGATCGTCCCCAGCGAGATCGGCGACGCCCTCAAGGGCCTGTCGGGCGCGATGGGCAACTTCGGCGCCATGGGCGGGGGCGGTTCCTCCGGCAACGGCGGCGGCAGCGGCTCGGAGCGCCGGGAGAAGCCATCGATCGACTGAGACCCGTCGGGCTGGAAAACAGAGGTTCCCCGCACCCACTCCAGGGGTGCGGGGCTGCCTTCAAGACGACCGGCTAGGCCGCATCGCGGGCCAACCACTCCGGCAGAGCCGAGAAGTCCTCGCGGCCCAAGGACAACAGCATCGCGTCGGCGGGAGTCGGCTCGAACGGCTGCCGCAGCAACGGCATCCCCGCCTCCTCCGGAGTCCGGTTCGCCTTGCGGTGGTTGTCCTCCGCGCACGAAGCCACCGTGTTCAGCCAGGTGTCCTGACCACCCTGCGCCCTCGGCACCACATGGTCCACGGTCGTCGCCCGCCGGCCGCAGTACGCGCACCTGTGCCGGTCCCGCACCAGAACACCCCGCCTCGACCACGGGGCTTGTCTTCGGAACGGCACCCGTACATACCTGCACAACCTGATCACCCGGGGCGCCGGTATGTCGACCGCGGCTCCGCGCATGCGCAGTTCGGGGTGGGACTGCTCGACGACGGCCTTGTCCTGAAGCACCAGAACGACGGCTCGGTTCAACGTCACTGTCGACAGCGGCTCGAAGCTCGCATTCAGCACCAGCGTGTCACGCATCCAGCCCACCTCCCACGTCACCGGCCCACCCACTGGCGGGCTTGGATCAACTCTGGCCGGGCACGCCGAGATGGACAACGCAATAAAAACTGCCCGCCTCTGATCAATTCCAAGACCAGAGACGGGCAAACGTCCCGTGAACGTCAGGCTTCGGCGGGCACCTCGTACTCACCGATCAAATGGGCGCGCGCGATCGCGTGGAACCGCAGGTTGAAGCCGACGAAGGCGGGAGAGGCGTCGGAAGCGGGACCGAGCTTCTCCTGGTCCACGGCGTACACCGTGAAGACATACCGGTGCGGCCCGTCCCCGGGCGGCGGAGCGGCACCACCGAAGTCCTTCGACCCGTAGTCGTTCCGAGCCTGTACGGCCCCCTCCGGCAGCCCCTCGAACTTGCCGCTGCCCGCGCCCACCGGCAACTCGGTCACCGAGGACGGGATGTCGAACACGACCCAGTGCCAGAACCCGCTGCCCGTCGGGGCGTCGGGGTCGTAGCAGGTCACGGCGAAGCTCTTGGTCTCCGGCGGGAAGCCCTCCCACCGCAGGTGCGGCGAGGTGTTGCCGGCCGCGTGGACCTGAGCGTCCTTGAGCGTCGCGCCCTCCGCGACGTCCTCGCTCGTGACCGTGAACGACGGCACGGGCGGGTGGAAGTCATGGGGCAGCGGCCGCCGCTTGAGCTCGGTCACCTCGGTACCTCCTGATCGAAGACTGGAATCAGCAGTTCCGAGCCTAGAACCAGTTGCGCTTGCTGCCGACCTCGGACAGCCACTGGTTGAGATACGCGACCCAGTCGGTGCCCTGGTAGTCGTGCAGACCCACCTGGAAGGAGCGGAAGGTGTCGCTGCCCTCGCTGAACAGTCCCGGCTTCTTGTCCATCTCCAGCACGACGTCCATCACGCTCTGGTCGGCGACGAAGCTCAGCTCGACCTGGTTCAGTCCCCGGTACTGCTGCGGCGGGAAGAACTCGATCTCCTGGTAGAAGGGGAGCTTCTGGCGCGTACCCCGGATGAGACCGCGCTCCAGGTCGGCGTTCTTGAAGCGGAAGCCCAGCTGGATGAAGGCGTCCAGGATGGCCTTCTGCGCGGGCAGCGGGTGCACGTTCACCGGGTCCAGGTCACCGGAGTCCACGGCACGCGCGATCTCCAGCTCGGTGGTGACGCCGATGTTCATCCCCCGCAGCGACTGGCCGTCGATCGTCGTGATCGGCGTCTCCCACGGGATCTCCAGCCCGAACGGCACCGTGTGCACCGCGTTCGCCTTCAGCTCGAAGGCCCCGCCGAGCCGCTGCTTGGTGAACTCGATGTCCTGCTTGTACTCCTGGTCGCCGCTCTCGACCTCGACCTTGGCCTGAAGACCGACCGACAGCGCCTCGATCTGCTGGTCGACGGACCCGCCCTGGATCCGCACCTCGCCCTGGACGACACCACCCGGAACGACGTTGACCTCGGTCAGCACGGTCTCCACCGAAGCACCGCCGGCCCCCAGGCTCGCGAGCAGCTTCTTGAACGCCATGTCTCTCCCTCTACGTATGGATCCTTGATCCCTACAAACGCGATCCAGCCGTGGCCGGTTCCGGAACCTCACCCTTGCAAGGCGAGCCCGCCCTGACCACCCCGCTGCATCCACCCGTCTGCACTACCCTCGGACGGCATGATCGCGACCCCCGACCGTACGCCCCTGCCCCGGGACTTCTTCGACCGGCCCGTACTGGAAGTCGCCCCCGACCTCCTGGGCCGCGTCCTCGTCAGCAGCACCCCGCACGGTCCGATCACCCTCCGCATCACAGAGGTCGAGGCCTACGACGGCCCCAATGACCCCGGCTCCCACGCATACCGGGGCCGCACGGCCCGCAACGGGGTGATGTTCGGTCCCCCCGGACACGTCTACGTCTACTTCACCTACGGCATGTGGTTCTGCATGAACCTGGTGTGCGGTCCGGAGGGGACGGCGAGCGCGGTCCTCCTGCGCGCCGGCGAGATCGTCGAAGGCGCCGAACTCGCGCGCAAACGTCGACTCTCGGCCCGAAACGACATGGAACTGGCCAAAGGCCCCGCCCGTCTGGCCACCGCCCTCGGTGTGGACCGGGCCCTCGACGGCACCGACGCCTGCGCCCCCGGCGAGACCCCGCTGAGGATCCTGACCGGTACCCCCGTCACCTCCGACCAGGTACGCAGCGGTCCACGCACGGGCGTGGCCGGCGAGGGCGGCAACGGTGACATCCATCCGTGGCGCTTCTGGATCGCCAACGACCCGACGGTGAGCCCCTATCGGGCCCACGTCCCGAGGCGCCGCCGAAGTTGACTCGCCTTGGACGGGCGCGTAACGTAGCCCGAGCCGCTTGAACCGGGTACGGCAATCGCCTGCAGCCGGAAGCGGCCAAACCACTACCTACGACTTCCCCTCAGCAGGGGTGAATTCGGCGTGCCTGCACGCCTGAATTCCGAATCTGCGGGACTCGATTATGAGTTGGCGAGGGAATCGGCTAACGTAGTGAATGTCGAAAGGCCGACAGGCGAAAGCCAAAGCCTTCCGGCACATCCCGCCGACAGGGAATCAGGCCCGAAAGGATCTGATAGAGTCGGAAACGCAAGACCGAAGGGAAGCGCCCGGAGGAAAGCCCGAGAGGGTGAGTACAAAGGAAGCGTCCGTTCCTTGAGAACTCAACAGCGTGCCAAAAATCAACGCCAGATTTAGTTGATACCCCGTCTCCGGCCGGATCACCGGTTGGGA
>NZ_JAIHON010000020.1 GCF_021173675.1 Streptomyces lincolnensis
TCAGCAGCACGCGCCGGGCGCCCGGATACACGTCCAGGGCCTGTTCGAGGAACTCGATGCCGTTCATCTGGGGCATCCGGTAGTCGGCCAGGATCACCGCGACCAGATCACCGCGCAGCTTCAGCTCGCGCAGGGCCTCCAGGGCGGACTCGCCGGACTCCGCGCGCACGATCCGGTACGACTCGCCGTAGCGGCGCCGCAGGTCGCGGGCGACGGCACGGGAGACTCCCGGGTCGTCGTCCACGGTCAGGATGACCGTCCGCGCAGCGTCCGCGGCCTGTGCCATACGTCTCCCACCCCGAGTGATCGGATCACCGGTCGGCGCCGGCTCGGTGCTGCGCCGCCTTTCAGCCATCGTATGGTCGTCGCCCTGCTTCGCTCCGGTCGGCTCCGCCGTGAGCCGAGCACGCAGAACTCGTTGCCCTCCGGGTCCACGAGTGTGGTCCAGGACTGCTCTCCCCGACGGATGGTCCGGGAAGCCGTGCAGGACGAGCGTCGGCCGACCATCGGGATCACCACCCTGCAACCGTGAAAGGTGCCGTGCGGCAGGTCGAAGGTGACGTGTTCGAACTGAAGGGGGCTGGGCTGGGATCAGACCGACAACCGAGGAGACGTTGACCACGCGGCCACGGCGCTGGGCGCGCATGTGGGGCAGCACTCCAGAAGGCGTTTGGGGACATCGCGATCAGGCACGGCATCACGCACGGGGAGCTGGGCCGGGCCATCACCTACGTGACGAAGCTGGTCGAGTCGGGGGACTTCATGCTGGCGGCGACCGTTCTCTTCGCCGTTCGCACGACGGAGGTCAGTTACGGCAGGGCCTACGCCAACCCGGAGAAGGACGGTGCCTCCCCATGGATGGCGACCGGGCCCGCCTATGTGCCGGGGGCGCCGGAGATCGAGAACCCCGGCGTGCTGCCGATGGCGCCGGACGAGCCGGGGGAGCCCCTGATCGTCTCCGGCGTCGTACGTTCGACCTCGGGCAAGCCGCTGCCCGGTGCGGTGATCGATCTCTGGCAGACCACCGCCGACGGCAGGTACGCCGGTCTGACGCCCGAGCAGGCGGGACCCTTGGAAGGCCTCGACCTCGTCGACTTCGACCTGCCGAAGTTCCACCTGCGAGGCAGGATCGTCGCGGATACCGAGGGTCGCTACGAGTACCGGACCGTCGTACCGGGCGTGGAGCCCGCGGCGGTGCCGGGCAGTGTGCTCGACGACCTCCTGCACATGCTGGGCCGGGCCACCTCGCGCGCGAGGCACATCCACGCGTACGTCTCCCACGACGCCCATCACCTGCTCACCCACCAGATCCACTTCGAGGGCGATCCGCTCGTCGACACCGTCAGCGAGGGGGCGATCGCGCGGGATTTGATCCACGGGACCGAGCTGCACGACGACCCGCCGAGTGGGTGGCACGGGGTCTGACCGGCCCATACCGGACCCTCACCTGTGACTACGTACTCCGCCCCATCGGCTTCGACGAGGTCAAGGACCCGTACGTCCTTGAAGGCTTCTGGAAGCAGTGACCCCGAGCGGCCACGCCGCGCCTGCCGGCCGACCGCCGACGTACGCCTGGTGGACAGCGCGCCTGTGAACGTCGGCTTCGGGGTGACGGGAAGTATCGGAATCGTTCATGCCACGACCGATAACCTCATCGCCATCGAGGGGGACGAGGCGACCCAGCCGTCACACGTGGTGGTGCTCTGTCAGGAGGTCTCGCCGCGTCGTGGCTGACGGATCTACCTCCTGTGCTGCTCTTCTTCCTGCGGTTGGCAGTCTGGTCCTTCTTCTCCGGGACCACCGCCTTGATAGTGCGTTTCCGCCCGGCGGTCAGGACGAACGCCAGCGGCCGGCGTTTGCGGTCAGCGGGGAGGTGAATCTTGCTGGTCAGCCCGCCACGGGACCTGCCGAGCAGGGCTTGCTTCAAGCGGAGCCCGTGCCGTCGCATGTGTGGTGAGCGCATGCCGGCAGTACTCCACCGCGTCGCCGTGACGTCCGAGCCGGTGGTGGACGGTACCGAGGAGGTCGAGTGCGATCAGAGGCTGGCGCGCAGGTGGCTGACGGTGACGAAGTGGTAGCCGCGGTCGGTCAGGGTGCGCAGGATCTGTGGGACCGCGGCGACCGAGGTGGGGTGGATGTCGTGCATGAGGACGACGTCGTTGCGCTGTGCCTTGGCGATGACGGTCCGGGCCACCTTGTCTTCGTCGCGGTACTTCCAGTCCTCGGTGTCCACGTCCCACAGCACGGGCGAGAGCGTGGTGGCGGATTTCACCTGGGCGTTGATCGCGCCGTAGGGCGGGCGGAAGAGAGTGGGGGCCTTGCCGGTGGCGGCCTTGATGGCGGCGCTGGTGCGGTTGAGCTGGGAGGCGATCTGGCTGGGGGTGAGCTTGGTGAGATCGGGGTGGTTCCAGGAGTGGTTGCCGACCTCGTGTCCGGCGCGGGCCTCGGCACGGACCAGCTCGGGGTGGGCGGCGACGTTCTGGCCGACGGTGAAGAAGGTGGCGCGCGCCCTGTACTGCGCCAGGGAGGTCAGCAGGGTCGCGGTCTCCGGTGCCGCCGGCCCGTCGTCGAAGGTCAGCGCGATACACGTGACCTTCTTGCAGTCGGTGTCGTCGTCGCCGGAAGCGGTGTGGGTGGGCACGGCCGGTGCGGGGACAGGCGCCGCGCCCAGGTCGAGGGAACGGCTGGGCGTCATGGTCTGCTGCTGGACACGCTGTCCGAACGCGGACAGCCAGGGGGTGATCGTCTCCTTGGGGAAGGCCACCATGTACGTTCCGGCGGGCGGGACACCCACCTCGCCGCGGTCGAAGGTGACGCGCAGTCCACCGTCGGTCGTGAAGACCATGTCGTCCAGGGCGGCAGTGCGGGAGGCCGGGTCGGAGAGCGTCGAGTCGAGCGCGGTGGCGTCGATGCCTTCGCGCCCCTTGAGCTGATCCTTCAACGCGGCGATGAAGGCGTCCTGGGAGCCGTCGGCGACGAGGCCGAGAGGCGTGCGGTATGCGCCGGCCTTGCCGTCGTACCAGTACGTCCTGGTCGACAGCCCGGACCCGGCGCCACTGTGGTCCTGGGTGCTGAGCCGGACGCCGAGGACGTCGCCGGAGGCGACCAGGAACTGATGGCTGACGTTGAGTTCGAGGCTGTTCCCGCCGCCCTCGCACGCCCCCGAGCGGAAGTCGGCCAGGCGTTCGTCCACGTCCTTCTTCATCGCGGCCGTCATGGCCTCCGCTCCGGGCACGTTCGGATAGCTCGTCGCGAAGGGGCAGGAGCTCTGCTCGCTGCTGTCGCTGACGATCTCCAGTCCCTTGATCTTCGACGGATCGACGCCGCGGACCGGTGACGGGGTGGGGGCGGCGCCGGGTCGGGCGTCGGATGCCGTACCCGATGAGCCGTCCGATCCGGACGAGCAGGCGGCCGTGCAGGAGAAGGCGCCGAGCAGAAGGAGCGAGGGGACGAGGGTGTGAGTGCGCATGAGACCAGAACCTGACTGAAGGGATGTCCGGACGCCGCAGACGGGACGCCGCGGTCGTTCTGGTTACTGATCGTCCAGGTCAGAGGCGTTTTTCAGCGACGCACAACGTCGCCCTGAAAAACTCGATCGCGAAACACTTATTCCGTTTTCGGCAGCTTCATCCGCTTGTGGCGCACACGTTCTCGTACGGCGCGTCAGGGACGTAGGTCCGCCACTGCGCCTCGGTCAGTCCGCCGCCGGTACGGGCGCAGATGGTGCGGACGGCCTGGTCCGGTGCGATGGACAGACGCTGGAGCGGTACGTGGGGGCCGCCGGCGTAGACCGTGCCGCCGTCCTCGGCGAAGGCGAGGGAGCGGACCTCGTCGCCGGACGTGGGCAGGTCCGTCCCGAGGAGCTGCTGTCCCTCGGTGTCCCACAGCCGCAGGGTCCCGTTCGTGCCGCCCACGGCCAGCGTGCCGCCGTCGGGGGAGAAGGCGAGCGCCCCCACCGCCTCCGGCTCGCCCTGGGAGGCCGTGTCGGAGGTACCGGTCAGCGCACCCGTACGGTGACGGACCTCGCCGTCCCACAGCGTGACGTGCCCGGTGGAGTCACCGACGGCGAGCCGGGTGCCGTCGGGGCTGAACGCCAGCGCGGTGACCTGCCGGCCGTCGGCGAGCGCGCGCCCGGTGACGTGTCCGGTTCCCGGATCGGCGTACTGGTCGTCCGAGCTCACCAGCAGACCCCCGTCCGGCCGTACGACCAGCTCCTCGCCGGAGAGGCCACGTACGGTCCTGGCCGTCCGCTGGCCGCGGGTGTCCCAGACTTCCGTCGTGTAGTTGTCGGCGACGGCGCGGACGGCCAGCAGCGTGCGGCCGCCGGGCCCCAGGGCGAGGGCCACGGCCGGGCGGTCGGCCGCGCCGAAGATGCCGAAGGATGTACGGACCCGGTGCGTCCGTACATCCCACACGGTGGAGCGCAGCCGCAGTGAACCGTGCGAGGACACGGTGTCGGCGACGGCCAGCATGCCGCCGTCCGGGCTGAAGGCGAGGCGGGGGACGTTCTCGTCGGACATGCTCGGCAGTGCGCCGAGCTGCGCGCGGGCCAGGACGCCACCGGTGCGCGTGGAGCGCAGTTCGAGACGGTATCCGCCGCCGGACCGGGTGACGGTGGCCAGTGCGGTGCCGTCCGGACTGAGCAGGCTCGCGTCGGCCGGAGTGCTCTGCCACCGCGGGGTGAGGTGGTCGGTCAGGTCGAAGGTGCGGACCGTGGCGCCGTCGAGGTAGCGCAGGAGACGAGGCTCGCCCGGGTCCCAGGTCAGTGCCGTGGCCTGATCCTTGGAGAGCGGGCGGCGGAAGACCTGGGTACCACCGGTGGCCAGTCGCCATACGGCGAGTTCGTGGTCGTCCGCCGTGGCCAGGAACTCGCCGTCGGGGGAGAGGGCGGCCTGTGTGAAGCCGGTGACCCCGCCACTGGCGAAGTCGGCGAGCGCGCGCCCGCCGCGCACGTCCCAGATCATGGCCCGCGTGCCGTAGACGGCGGCCAGCCGCCTGCCGTCCGCACTGAAGCGCAGCAGACGCGAGCCGTCGTCCGCGCCGGAGCCGGTGCCGCACAGGGTCTTGTCCGCCTTCTCCCAGGCTCCCGGCAGTCGCTTGGCCGCGGCGGTGTCCCACAACTGGAGCCGCCCTTCGGCGGGACAGAGGGCGAGCAGACGTCCGCCGGGGCCGACGGCCGCCGAAGCGAGGGTGCGCGCGACGCGGGTGCTGAAGATGACCCCGCGGTCGTCCGTCCGGTGCAGCCGCACCGTGCCCGGGCCGTCCGTCGGCCCGGTGAGATACGCGCTGCCGTCGGGCGTGCCGCCCCGCAACGAGGCTTCGCCCAGTTCGGCCGCGGACCTGCCCAGAGGGAGGTTCCACAGCTGTTCGCCTCCGTCCGGCCCGAGGACGTCGAGGAACCGGGACCCGGGACCGACGTCGCCCACCTCCGTCCCGCTCGGCAGGTGGTAGGTGGCGGTGAGCCTGCGGGCGGTCACGTTCCGGGAGGTCACCGTGGTGCCGTCGACGCTGAGCAGGGTCCGGCCGCCGTCGGTGAGGAAACGCCGGACGTTCTTTCCGGTCCGGGGGTCGGTGAAGGCATCGCGGTCCGGCTGCGCCAAGGCGCCCAGCAGCGCCGAGCGGGACTCGGTGAGCGGGGCGGTCCGCCACGCGGCGACCCCGAGCAGGGCGGCGGTGCGCGGATCGGTCGAACGCAGACTGTCGGCCACCGTGGCCAGACGCCGGGCGGCGGCCTTGGCGGCCTCCGCCTCGCTCACCCGGTCGCGCTGCCAGGCCACCAGGCCGGCGGCCAGGGCGAGGACGAGGAACACGGACAGACCGACAGCCAGGGAACGCGTCCGACGCGCGGTGCGGGTCTCGGCCTCCCGCTCCGTCTTGCGGGCCGTGAGGGAAGCGGTGAGGAAGGACCGCTCCAGGCCGGTGAGATCGTCGTCCGACGGCTCAAGATCGTTGTCCGACGGCTTCAGCCGGTCGTCCCCCGGGTTCTCCTGCCGGGCGAACAGCTCCTCGGCCCGGTCCAGCCGCGTGCCCCGATACAGGGCTCCGGGGTCGCGCCCTAGCTCCTCCCAGCCACGAGCCGCCTCGCCGAGCCGGCGCTGCGCACGCAGTCGGTCCCGGCCCTCCTCGATCCACCCGGCGAGGCGTGGCCAGCCGGTGATCAGCGCCTCGTGTGCGAGCTCCACCGTGTCGCCGTCCAGGGTGACCAGCCGAGCGGCGGCGAGACGTTCCAGCACATCCAGCACATCCCGTGCACCGCTGCCGAGTTCGGCGCGGGACGCCGGACGGCGCGTGTCGGCCGTGCCGTCCCCGGGCGCGATCAGCCGCAGCAGGATGCGCCGAGCGGCACGGCTCTGCTCCGCCGACAGCCCTCCGTACACCTCCTCGGCGGTGGCGGCGATCGCACCGCGCACGCCCCCCGTCTCCTCGTACGCGGCCAGGATCAGCAGCCGTCCCCGGCGGCGGCGCCACGTCTCCAGCAGGGCGTGGGAGAGCATGGGCAGCGCACCCGGCCGGTCGACGACCTCGTCGATGATCCGGGCGGTGAGAGCGCGCTCCACGTTCAGGCCGGCGGAGGCGGCCGGTCCGGTGATCACCTCGCGCAGCTCCTCCCGGCTCAGCGGCGGGACCAGCAGCGCGGCCCGGGAGACGGCCGCGGCGAGCCCGCGGTGGTCGGCGCAATGGCCGTAGAAGTCACCGCGCACCGCGATCACCACCCGCAGCCGGCTCTCCGGCCGACGGGCCGAAAGCAGCAGATCCAGGAACCGGTCGCGTTCCGCGCGCTCCCCGCAGAGTGTGAACAGCTCCTCGAACTGATCGACGATCACCCAGGTCTCCCCGTCCTCGAGCGGGACGAGTGCCTTCTCGTGCGTGCGCGCGGGCCGATCCCCAGGGGTCAGCACGCGAATCACCGCCGGCCGCTGCGCGTCCGCCGCCTGCCGCAGCCCCGGAATCAGTCCCGCCCGCAGCAGCGACGACTTGCCGCTGCCGGACGGCCCGAACACGGCCGCGAACCGGTGCTCACGCACCAGCTCCACCAGTTCGGAGACGAGCGGCTCCCGGCCGAAGAACAGATCGCTGTCGTCCGGCTCGAAACGGGCCAGTCCCCGGTACGGCGGCCTCTCGTCCGGCGCGGGCACCCGGACCTCGGCGTCCGCCTCCCGCCAGCGCCGTTCCCACTCGTCCGGGTCGGCGTCCAGCGCCTCGGCGTACACCCGCGCCACCGCCAGGGACGGCAGCTGGTCACCGGCGGCGGCCTGGGACATCGCGGTGATGGAGTAGCCCGCCCGTTCGGCCATCTCCCGGTACGGTGGCTTACCGGCCCTCTCCCGAAGAACCCGCAGATCGTGCGCGAACCGCTGGACGGGACCGGCGTCGGCGTCGACCGGCTTCTCACGTCGCCCCACCGGGACACCTTTCACATGCGTCAACCCGAACAACAGGCGTACAAGCTATGTTTTCGCCCATCCCCTCGCAATCCTGCCCGAGCTGTGAGACTGCCTACGGGGATCGCAGTTGATCTTGCATCTGGCCGGCGGGCGTTGCGCCGCCGTTCGGGGTGGTGGGCCAGGCCGGGTGGGCGAGGGTCAGGTACCGCCTGCCGTTCGTAGCGGTGTGCACGGTGGCGGGTTTCCAGGTGCGGCCGCTGCCGTACGACACCTTCACGGTCAGGGACAGTTTCGTTCCGTCGTCGCCGTTCCCGGCGCCCCCGCCATCGCGCGCAGATGCTCGATGCCTGTGTCCAGTGCCGCCTTGAGGTGGGTCGCGTCGCCTGTGGACATCATGATCGCCACACCGCCCTGGACGCCCGCCAGCAGAGAGGCGGCGGTCCGGTCCACGTCGAGGGCCGATGACGGCACCAGGCCGTTCGCCTGGAGGGCGCGGATGCCGGCGGCGAGTTGTCCCTGCCATTGGCGCATCAGCTCCGCCACGATCGCCCGCGCACCCGGGCGGGCCCGCCCGACCTGGAGGAAGAGGGCCCCCAGGGCGCACTCGTCACCCTGGCGTTCATAGCGTTCCACCACGGCGTCCCGCCATTGCTGCCACGACTCCCAGGAGTCCAGCCGCCCCAGATGCGGCTGCTGGTCCTCCAGGACGCGATCGGCCTCGAACTGGGCCACCGCCAGCAGTAGTTCGTCCTTGCCGTCGGGGAAGTAGTGGAACAGCTGGCTCTTGCTGGTGCCGGTGCGGCCGCGGATGTCGTCGAGCGTCGTGAAGGCGACGCCCCGCTCGCGCAGTACCTCGGCCGCTCCCTCGATGATGCGGGCCCGTGTGGCGCGGCCCTTCGCGGTTGGTGTCTGCGGCATCGGGCCTCCCGCCCTCCGGTCGATGGGTTGACGGCTCCACCCTAACTCCATTCTGGACTTGCTGGTCCATTTTCTGCGGCGCACAGTTGTCCGCGTTGCCGCACACCGCGAGACAAGGGAGAGCGCGTCATGAGTGAACGACTGCGGAACAAGACGGCGTTGATCACGGGATCGACCAGCAACATCGGGCAGGCGATCGCCGAGGCGTTCGCCGCCGAGGGGGCCCACGTGATCGTGTCCGGGCGCAATCGGGAGCGGGGTGCACGCGTCGTCGAGGGCATCCGGGCAGCCGGTGGCCGGGCCGACTTCCTGGAGGCGGACCTCGACGGCAGTGCCGAGGCTTCCCGGGACCTGGCCGAGCGGGCCGGGGACACCCTGGGCGGGCGGATCGACATTCTGGTCAACAACGCCGGCATCTACCCGGCGTCCAGCACCGTCGACACCGACGAGCAGACGTTCGACCAGGTCTACGCCGTGAACGTCAAGGCACCGTTCTTCCTCACCGCCGCCGTCGTGCCCTGCATGACCGAGGCGGGCGGCGGAGTGATCATCAACCTCGGCTCGTGGATCGCGCGCATGGCCGTCCCGGTCGCCGCGCTCTACAGCTCCACCAAGGGGGCCATGGAGACGCTCACCCGGGCGTGGGCCGCGGAGTTCGGCCCGAGGGGGGTGCGGGTGAACGCCGTATCGCCGGGCGTCATCCTGCCTCCGGGCCCGGAGAGTGATGAGCCCCACCCCGGCCGGATCATGATGAAGGGCACCCCGGCCGGCGACGCCGGCACACCGGACGCCATCGCACACGCCGCGGTCTGGCTGGCCAGCGACGAGGCGGCCTTCGTGCACGGGACCGTGGTGGACGTGGACGGCGGTCGGACGGGGGTTGCCGTCATCACGGCATAGGAGGTCGGCGGATCCGGGATCTCGCCGGGTCCGCCGTGCTCGTAGGGGCGTAGGGGCGTAGGGGCGTAGGGGCGTAGGGGCCTAGGGGCGTCGAGGGTCGGCCGGCGCCGGTCCGCCCCATCTGTGCGGCGACCGTCGGTCCGCGCGAGCCGCGGATGCGCCTGCACTGCCGGCGACCGACCGTGTGAGCCGGTGCTGATGCGACCTCTCCGCGTCCGTGGTCATGGCAGGCTCTCCTGCCGCGGGGACTTCGTGACTCGGCGGCGTCCCGACGGGACGTATGGCGTGTGCGTCCTCGGCGTTCCCGGGCGTCACCCGGACCGAGGCCGGCCCAGGGTCTCCTCCGCGGCCTCGGCGAAGTCGTGGACGAGCGGGGAGCGTCGGGACGCCACCCACGCCAGCGCCACCTCGTTGGGGCCGATGTCCTCCACCGGCAGGGGGATCACATCGGGACGGGTGTAGAAGGTGGCGGTGGACAAGGGCAGTACGCAGATGCCGGCGCCGGAGGCGACCAGCTCCAGCTTCTCCTCGACCTGGTGGATCGGCGGTACCTCGGGGCGTCGCCGGTCACGCAACTCCAGGGCCACGTCCCGCCATTCGGGTACGGCGTCCGGGTCCTGGAGCAGATGCTCGCAGGCGAGGTCGTGCACGGTCACCGACGCACGGTCCGCCAGACGGTGCCCCACCGGCAGCATGACGACCCGGGGCTCCTTGAACAGGGGCCGCACCTGAAGGCCGTACTGGTCGATGGGCAGCCGTACGACGCCGATGTCGGCGCGGCCGTCCAGCAGCACCTCCACCTGGTCGTTCCAACTGGTGCGCAACAGACGTACGTTGACGCCGGGCCGGAGCGTGGAGAAGACGGCCAGGGCCGGGGTGACCGTGATGCCCGGCATGAAGCCGACGGTCAGCGTGGGTGTGCCCTGCGCCGCCGCCTTCGCCCGTCGCAGCAGCGCCTGTGCCGAGGCGAGCAGCGGGACGGCGTCCTCCAGCAGTTGCTTCCCGGCCGGAGTGAGCAGTGTGCCGCGTCGGTCTCGGTCGAAGACGTCGATGCCCAGGTCGTCCTCCAGGCTCCGGATCTGCCGGGACAGCACCGGCTGCGCGATGTGCAACCGCTCCGCCGCGCGTCCGAAATGAAGTTCCTCGGCCACCGCAACGAAGTACCGGAGCTTTCGCAGGTCAAGATCCACCCGAACTCACCGCTCACTTTCTCCGACTTCGTCGCCCCTGGCGGCCCTGGGGCGGACGGGGCAGTTGGCCACAAATCTACCGTTCTGGCCACCACCAGCCGTCACGGCCGACGCCGCCCGCTCCCCACCCGCGTCACTCGCCCTCGGCGAGCACGGCCAGCGGGTCGGTGTGCGCGGGGATCCACCCCAGCTCGGCCCCGGCACGCGCCGGAGTGAGCTGCTGGTCCAGGGCGAACGCGTCCGCGATCGGGCCCATCTGCTCGCGAGCCTGCTCCAGTGTGAGGGAGACGACCTTGCCGTCGAGGCCGACGGCCCGTGCGACGGCCAGCGAGCACTCCTTGGCGGTCGGGTTCACCCCGCCCACGCCCACGTACACCGAACCGGGCTTCGCCTTCAGGGCGGCGACGTACAGCTCCGCGAGGTCGTCGATGTGTACCAGCGCCCAGTGGTTCGCCCCGTCGCCGATGCAGGGGACGGCTCCCGCCTCCTTCCCCGGAGTGCCGTAGAAGATGTCGATCAGGCGGTTATCCCCGCCGTACAGCAGACCGGGCTGCACCACGACGGGCCGGCCGCCCTGCTGTGCGCGCCGCAGGACGGCCTCCTCGACGGGCTTGCGCCAGGCGACCAGGGACGGCGGGTTCCAGGGCGCGGTCTCGTCCACGACCCCGCCGGTGTCGCCGTAGACCCAGGTGCCGCCGGTGTGCACATAGGTGCCGGTGCCGATGCCGTCCTGCATGGCGGCGGCGGCCGCGAGGTCCTCGTCACCGCTCTCGGCCTGCGCCAGGTGGACGACCGCTTCCGCGCGGGCCGCGGCCGCGTTCAGCACGCCCAGATCCCCCAACCCGCCCCGTACCGGCGTCGCCCCGAGGGAGCCGACGGTCTCGGCGGCGCGGTCGTTGCGAGCCAGCGCCTCCACGGTGTGCCCGTGCCGGACCAGGGCGCCGATCGTGGCCTTGCCGATGTATCCGGATCCGCCGGTGAGAAAGATCTTCATGGTCGTGGCTCCTGTCATTCGTGGGCTGCCGACTTCGCTGACCAGCCTGCGTCCGGGGGCGGACCCGCGTCCAAGACCTCTTCCGGCGCCTCTGATACCCGAAGGGCATCAAGCGGAGCCGGCTGCGCGCCGCGCGAACGACCCGCAGGCCGCTCATGTCCGTCAGGCATCAGCGACGCCATGACTCTGCCGCTGGCGGTGGCCACCGGTGCGGTCGCCGCCAACTTGTACTACGCCCAGCCCCTCCTGGCCGTGATCGCGCGCGCTCTCGGCACCTCCACGCAGGCCGCCGGTGTCCTCGTCACGGTCACCCAACTCGGCTGCTCACGCGCCGGGGCCGGGCCGGCGAGAGCGATCCGGGCAGGGAGCGGCACCGCGTACGGAGATGCCTCACGGTCGGCGTCACCACGAAGGTGTCCTCGGCCGGCCTCTCCGCGCCCTTCAACGTGAAGTGCGCCTGTACGCCGATGTTGTCTGGTGTTCCAGCTGCGCACGCCGTCTCGTCCGTGAAACTCCCGCCCCCAGTCGTTGAGACAGGCGTCGGGAGTGGACGCGTTCACGAAGGCGTCCGAGTCGCCGTTGTTGGTCGCCTCGATGAACGTGCGGACGGCTGGCGGCATCTCGATGTCCGTCAGGGTGACGACTTCTTCGCAGCAGGTGGGCACGGGGTTCGCGGTGCCCGGGCAGTCCCGTCGACAGCAACGATCAGGACCGCGCGATTGCGTCCCGGAGCAGTCGAGCCAGTTCCGCCGGGCGGCTGAGGAACGGCGAGTGCGAGGAGCGCAGGCGGCGGACGCGCTGGGCGTGCTTCGCCATTTCCTCCTGGAGGGACAGGGGAATGGCGACGTCGTCCTCACAGAGGACGTACGTGCTGGGCACCGTGCGCCACGCCGCCTCGGCGAGCGGCTGGTGCACGGCCGGCAGCGACCTGGTGCTGTTCCTCGCCGGCGAACGGAATCTGTGGAGCCGGCACCTCGCCGTGGCGGCGGGCCTCGCCGTCGTCGCGGTGGCACTGCTCTGTGTCTGGGCCGTCATCGAACTGCGCGGCACGACGCCCCTGGTCGATGTGCGGGCGGTGCGGCACCCGGCGGTCGCCGGGGCGAACCTCGCCATGTTCGTCGGCGGGATCGGCACGTACCTCCTGCTCACGCTCATCACCCGGTACGCGCAGACGCCACACGGCGCCGGCTACGGCTTCGGGCCGACGACCTTCGTCGCCGGACTGGTCCTCATCCCGTTCTCCGTGCTGGGGTTCGTCGCCGGCAAGCTCACGCCGCGGGTGCGGACGCGGATCACCGACCCCCTGCTCCTGGCCGGCAGCGCCGTCGTGGTCGGCGGCGGGTTCGCCCTGTTCGCGGCGGCCCGGTCGAACCTGGCCGAACTGTTCGCGGCGATGGGCGTACTCGGCTTCGGCGTCGGCGGCTTCTCGGCCGCGATGCCCGGCGTCATCCTGGCCGCCACCCCCACGAGCGAGACGTCGAGCGCCATGAGCTTCAACTACGTTGTCCGCAGCGTCGGGTACTCCCTGGGCAGCGCCATCGGCGGCCTGATCCTCGCCGCGGGCGCCGGCCCCGGCCACCTCTTCCCCGAGGACCGCGCCTACACCACCGCGGCGCTGGTCGGCATCGGCGCCATGGCGATCACGACACTGACGAGTCTCGCTCTCGCCCGCCGACGCTCGTCCGAGACCACCCCATAAGTCAGATGTACTCATCCCAACACTGGAGGTTCCATGCCCAAGGGTTACTGGGTCAGCGTCTACCCCACCATTTCCGACCCCGAGGAGCTGACGGCCTACAACGAGCTGGCGGGTCTGGCTGTCCGGGCTGGAGGCGGGCGCGTCCTGTCCAATTTCGGTCGAGTCGTCGCCCACGAGGCCGGAATCGCCGAACGCGTCGTCCTGATCGAGTTCGACAGTTTCGAACAGGCGGCCGCGGCATACGAGAGCGAGGCCTATCAGCAGGCACTGGTGGCCCTCCCCGACGGCTTCGAGCGCGACTTCCGCATCGTCGAAGGCATCGACTGACCGAGGTCCGGTCGGATCTCCACTGAAGATCCGCCACCTTGGTCTTCGCTGGTGTGGCTGCTGGTGTGACGGGGGCGTGGATGCCCGTGCTGGTCGAGGGCGGCTGTCTTCGGTCTTGATCGTCTGTCAGCGGTCGAGTCCGAGGTGCGTCAGGACGAGCAGGGCGCGGAGCAGGTTGGTGGCGCGGGCAGGGCTCGCCTCGATCACGCTGATGATCCGCAGGCTCACCCGGCCCGCCGTCCAGCCCATCGCGTCCACGCCTCGATCTGCCGAACCCGTCCACGCTGCTTGAGTGCCTGTTCCTGATCCTCGTGGGGGTGTTCCGCTAGCGCGCCAAAATCTGTCGACAAGCACGTGCGCGATGGAGAGAATCCGGGGCCATGGTCTCTGTGATCGAACCCGCGCTTCCGGAGTTCACGGCGCGTCGCCCGGATCGGACGGCAAGCTGGTGAAGGACGCTGTGTTCCCCGTGCTGTGGCTCTGCGGTCCGCCAGGAGTCGGTAAGACCACGGTCGCCTGGGAGATGTATTCCCACCTCGTACAAGCCGGGATCGAGAGCGGTTTCGTTGACATTGACCAGTTGGGGATCTGCTACCCCGAGCCTGTGGGGGATCCAGGTCGGCACCGTATGAAGGCACGCAACGTTGATGCGGTGGTGGCCGGTTTCCGGGCGGCCGGCGCCCGGTGTCTCATCGTTTCGGGTGTCGTCGATCCCGCCTGCGGAGTGCACGTGGACCAGATTCCGCAGGCCGCGGTGACAGTCTGCCGCCTGCGTGCCGACCGGGAGGTGCTTCGGCGGCGGTTCACCGGTCGCGGAGGTCCTGCCGAGTTGGTCGACGAGGTGCTGCGGGAAGCCGACGCCCTGGACGCGAGCACCTTCGCGGATGTCTGCGTCGACACCAGCGGATTGCTGGTGAACGAGGTGGCGCGGCGTGTGGGGGAGCGAACCGGCGGATGGCCGGCCTCGGCTCTTGGCCGGTCGGCTGACGCGCCCGAGCCGTTGGCGGTCACCCCTGCGGGCAGGACCTCGGCCTTGGCGCAGGCGGAGCCTTCAGTTGATCTTCCCGTTCTGTGGCTGTGCGGCGCGACCGGCGTCGGCAAGTCGACGGTCGGCTTCGAGGTCTACCAAAGAGTCCTGGGCGCTGGTACCACCGCCGCGTATCTCGATCTCGACCAGCTCGGCTTCTGCCGCCCGGTTCCGGATGATCCCGCCAACCACCGGCTCAAGGCCCGCAACCTGGCCGCCGTGTCGCGGACTTACCGTGCGGCCGGGGCCCAGTGCTTGATCATGTCCGGCCCGGTCGAGGACGAGGCCACGGTCAAGGCGTACTCCGACGCGATGCCCGCGGTCGAGCTCACGCTGTGCCGACTGCACGCCGGACGGCAGTACCTGACAGAACGCATCATGTCCCGTGGACAAGGAGGCAGTTGGGCCCAACCGGGCGACCCGTTGCGGGGCCAGTCCGTCACACGCCTGCTCCACGTCGCCGACCAGGCGGCGGCATCGGCCGCCGGCCTGGAAGATGCCGGGATCGGTGATCTGCGCATCGACACCGACGGGCAGACCGTCGAGCAGGTGGCCGATGCGATCATCGCCGATGCCGCCTTGTCAGGGCTGCGAATCTAGTGATTCCGTCCAAAATGACGCGCCTTGGAGCGGTCCGGGTCGAGGGGTCGTCCGGAGCTCTTCGGGCATGGCATTCACCACCCACCGCGAGGCCGGAGCACGGCCCCGGGCCCTCCAGGCCCTCGTGACGCACCGCCGCGAGCAGTGGACAGCGTTCGACCGCCGGTCCGCCCCCGCTACCCAAGCGGCCCCGCCCTCGGGGCACTTGGTGCTGCGGGCCCCGCTCAGCTCAGCGGCCCCCCGCTTGCGTAAAACGGCGGTCCCGGCGCCCTCGGACACCACGCCAGCGTAGGACCCGAAGCTACCCAGCAAGCCGGTCTAGGAACAGGCACTGAGGCGTCCGAGTCATGACGCCGACCAAGCCCGGTGCCCGCATGTTTGCCTGGGTCATGCCCCCAGATCCTCCGTCACGGGCAGGCACTCGGCGAGCAGGTCGACGACGTCGCGCCAGGCTCGCTGCGCGTGCCGCAGGTGGTGGCCGACGCCGGGGAGAACGGGGTGGTCGACCGTCGGATGGTGGAAGGCGTGCAAGGCGCCGCCGTAGACCGTGAGGCGCCAGTCGACGCCGGCGGCCTGCATCTCAGCGGTGAACGCGTTCCGCTGCGCGGGCGGCATGATCGGGTCTTCCGACCCGACCCCGGCCCACACCGGGCAGCGAATGCGCGCTGCCTCGCCCGGTCGGCCCGTGGTAGTTGCGTTGACCGTCCCGATCGCGCGCAGGTCGACGCCGTCGCGCCCGAGTTCCAGCCCGATGGCACCCCCGGTACCGTAGCCGACGGTGGCGATCCGGTCGGAATCGGTCCGCGGTTCGCTGCGCAACACGTCGAGTGCCGCATGGCCGATCCCCCGCATCCGGTCGGGATCAGAAAGCAGTGGCATGCAACGGGCCAGCATCTCCTCGGGATCGCTCAAATAGCGCCCGCCGTGGAGGTCGAAGGCCAGCGCTACGTATCCCAGCTCGGCGAGAGCATCGGCCCGGCGGCGCTCGACGTCGCTGAGCCCCGTGCCCTCTGGTCCGAGCAGCACCCCGGGCCGGCGGTCGACACCGGCCGGGAGCGCAAGGTGCCCGATCATCGTCAGACCATCGGCCGGGTACTCGACCGTACGCGTCGTAATCGTCGTCATGAGACTGGACTGTAGTGATCGTCGACCCCGGTCCGGCCGCTGTTCTGCCGCTGGCAGAGCGGCGCGGGTATCCCCCTGAAATACGACGAGGGCTCAAGAACCGTCACAGCACAGCTCCTGGGGCAGGTACTCCAACTGGATGCCGGTGTGCAGCACGTAGAGGATCCCGCACAGCACTTCCCGGTCCGGCAAGGGCTTGCGCCCCACATACCGGAACCCGCGCACACGCTGCGCCAGCAGCGGCTCCAGACGTTCCCCCAGCTCGTCCGACACGATCCACGGCTTCCGCGTGGTGGCGACGTTCAGCTTGGAGGGCGCGTCCTCCGGCGAGAAGACCTGGAGTCCCGAGCAGGGGTGGGCCCTCGCGTGCGAGTGACCCGCCGAATGCGTCCGTCCCTCACCGGCCGGTGCGGGGCGGACGTGTTGCCCCGGGTGTCTTCCCCGGCCGCACCGCGCTGATCCCATTATCGGCGCGGTGCGGGCAGCTCCGACGGGGTGCGGGGCAACGAACCAATAGCGAACGCTCAGTCAGAGGTCGGCCACGTCGACCAGCCCGTCCTGGATGGCGCGGGCCACCAGGCTTGCCTTGGTCCGCGCGTCGCGGCCGACGTTCGCGTACTTGATCCGCACCCGGTCCAGGTACGAGTTGACCGTCCGCACGGAGATGCCGAGACGCTGCGCGACCAACTCCTTGGACTCCGACTGGAACCACTCGATGAGCACGTCCTCCTCGCGTGCGGACAGCTGGGGGCGGTCGGCGCGGGTGTTCGTTCCCAGCGCCCCGGCCAGAGCGGGCGGCATGTAGGGCCGGTCATCGGCTGCCGCCAGCGTCGCCTCGACCAGGTGCTCTCGGCCCTCGCTCTTGGTCAGAAAGGTCGCGGCTCCCAGGTCCAGACAGTTGAGCGCTGTCTGCTCGTCATCCCGCATCGAGTAGACGACGACCTGCCGTTCGGCGTCGACGAGTCTTCGCAGGCTGCCGAAGGCGGGACCGCCCTCGCCCAGCTGCAGGTCCAGGATGACGACATCGGCCGTGCTGCCCGGCGGGGTCCAGGCTTCCTGTACGGCGCCGCCGGCCGCTACCACGGTGATGGGCCGCTGCGATGCCGCGTACCACGCCTCTATGCCCGCGAGGATGGCGGGATGGTCGTCGACGACGACCACGCTGACCGGTGCGTTGTCACTCATGCCAGGTCAACTCCAGAGGCCGACGGTCTTCTCCAGCCGGCGTCCACCCACACACTTCCGCCGCGTGTTGTTCGCACCACGGTCACGTTCGCGTCCGTGGCGCGGCCGTGGGTCGGCGAGGCCGCGCCCACGCCATGGTGGACATCGGCGCAGTCCTCGCTGATGGCGCTCACACGTACCGCGCGGGGGGTCCACACGACGGTGACCCGCGCGGTCGAGCGGGTATGGCCCAGAATCACCGCCACCGGGTCGACCAACTCCCTGCGTACCTCGACAGGCACCTCACCCGGCCGGCCTCGCACGGCCAGGCTCACCGTCACCCCCTGGTGCTCGGCCACCTCGACGCATGCCCGCAACTCGTTCAGCAGCGGGTCCGCGACGGCATCGCCCTCGGCGAACAGGCGGCGCATGCGGGTGGCTTCCACACCGCACCGCCGCCTGACCTCCTCGTCGTGCGGGCTCAGCACACCGTGGCCAAGGCCGACCAGCAGCGGCACCGTCGTCGCCGTCAGGGCGCGGTAGCGCTCCTTGTGATCACGCTGCATGTCCTCGTGGATGCGTTCCCTGGTTCGCAGTTCTTCCTCCTGTGCGGCCGCGGTCCCCGCTGCCGGCGCCGTACCGTGGAGCAGGCGTGTCACCAGTGCACCGACGGAGAACTGGAAGCCGCAGGCGGATATCGTGGAGATCCCCATGACGGCCGACTCGGCGGCGGTGGGCGGCGCCCCCGACAAGAACACAGCGGTCGCGTTGAGTCCCATATGCGCCCCGAGGAACGCCGCGTACACCCCGACGCGCAGGTCTGCCAGCAGGAACAGCGCATGCCAGCCGACCACTCCGAACGCCCAGTCCGCCGGACCTGTCGACTGCCCCGGTGGGAGCGTGAACGCGCATACCGCCGAAGCGGCCAGCACCGAGCCCAGGCTCCACCCGCGCACCCTTGGCGGGATCTGTCTGCCACGCAGCAGATAGGCGCCCCCGGTCACCGCGACGGCGGCGAGGCAGACGAAGGCGGCTGTCTGTGCCCACGCGGGCCGGTACACGTCCTGGTGGACCATGAGCCGGCGCAGCGAGATGGTGAACTGCCACACCAGGCTGATCAGCAGTACGGCCAGTTGAGCCCCGTAGAGGAGCTGCCCGCGGATGAGGCGGACGGCCGCGCTGTGGTGCGCCTGGACGCGGGGCGGGCGCGGTATGTCGCCGGTCACCTGCGCTCCGTCCTGCGCCTGTGGCTCCCGGTCCCGGCCGTGCCAGCGCCACTGCACGCGGGTCCCGGTGCCGGGATGGGAGGTAACGAAGGCCGAGCCTCCGGCCGTGTGCATCCTGCCGATGATGGATCCGGAGATGCCGCGGCGCCGGGCGGGGACGGACTGCGGGTCGAAGCCCCGTCCCGCGTCGGACAGTTCGACGACGACGCCGCCCTCCTCCGGCCACGCCCTGAGCTCCGCTTCCCGCACTCCGGCATGGCGTGCCACATTGGTGACGGCCTCCCGGACCCCGTTGAATATCGCGAGTCCCGGGCCGGACGGAGTCATGATCGGGCCCTCGATGTGCGTCTTGAGCTGCACCCTGGCCGGTCCCTCACCCTCGGGCACGCAGCTGAGAAGCGCCGCGAGGTCGACGCTTCCCGTCTCGAATCCGGGCATGGCGGACAACGCCTCCAGATCCTGTCTGGCCCGCGGCGGCAGCCACGACCAGTCCCGGCCGTCGCCTTGGGAGACCATCAGCAGCGTCGCGCTCGCCGTATCGTGCAGGGTCGCCAGGTACTCGCGCTCGGTCGCCCTGCGCGCGGCGGCGACAGCGGCCTCGCGGCGCGACGCCGCCCTGGCCGCGGCCGACCGGTCGGCCGCCCTGGCCCGCGCGCGAACCATGAGGAAAGCAGCCCTTGACAGACCCGCCTGGACGAACATGCGCACCAGGGGTACTACGTCGGCGCTGTGCCCAGGCGAGGAGAGGACGTCTCCCAGCACGCAGACGACAGTCCCCAACGCGGCCAGGCCAAACGCGGCCACTGGGCGCGTCGCCCACTCGTACTGGAAGGCGACGACGCAGATGCCGACCATCGCCTCCACCATCACATCCGCGCCCTCGCCCCCGAGCACCGGCTGAAACAGCCCCGTCAACACCACCACGGCCGCGTCCAGCGTCCACAGCAGGGCGACCGGGAACATACGCGGGTGGCGCAGCGCGTAAAGACGCACACCGCAGGCCAGGACAGCGGGCACCAGCAGAGACATCGCCGGCGGAATCTCCGCCACATCCGCCAACACGACACCCAGCGCACCGCACAGGCAGACCACACCGGACCGGAGCCACACCCCATACCGCTGGAGAGTCAGGATCAACAGGCGCTCGCTGGACCCGGCGCCGTGCATCGGCTCAGCGGCCCCGTTCCCCCCGTACCCCCCATGCTGCATGGCAGCAAGGGTAATAGCGGCAGTCGCGCTCAAAGATCACCGCAGTGAACGAGAGGCGGTCTCGTCCGCTTCCCTGCGCGTATTCCGGTGTGCGCGGCGGCCGTTCCTTGTGGGGCGAACGACCGGCACACTCAGCGACCGGACCGGGCTACGGTGCCTGTCGTACGGAGCCGACACCGGGCAGGTGCATCCGGCATCACGCCACTGATCTCATGAGTTCGCGCTGCTCAAGGCGCACCCGTACTCCCGTCGTGCAGGAACTCGGGCGATTCGCCCGACAATCGGAAGGTGGAGCACAATTGATCAGAATCCGAAGCGGGCGCGCCAAGTCGGCTACGGCCGCGGGAGCCCTGCTGGTCGGCCTCCTCGGCGGCGCTGTCGCCGGCGCGCCGTCTGCGACCGCCGCTGCGGCTTCCTCCCCTTGCACCTACGGGGCTTACCTCTACAACAAGGTCACAAACCCCACCTCGTACAAGTACGTCCCCTACGCCACCGGCGACGGGTCCAACTGCTGGCTGGACTGGGGGATGAGCAACACAGCCGTCCGCGCCCTGCAGAAGAACCTGAATTCCTGCTACGGATACAGGCTGGCAACGGATGGGGACTTCGGAGACCTCACCGAGTCGGCGCTCGTCACCGTTCAGAAGAAGGTGGGCGTCAGGGCGGACGGCGACTACGGCCCCAATACGCGGGATGCGATGGTGTGGGCCAACTACAGCGTAGAAACCGGGGCGCGGATCAGTTGTAACTGACGAACAGCCGATCCACCGCCCGGCCCCCGACGTGGACAGGGAACTGCTCGGTCCGCGTCCCAGGCCAGGGGATGGCGCGGCGCGGAATCGGACGCCGCCGTGGTGCGCGGCGGCGTCCACTCGACCGCTTGCGGGGCTCCACCCCTGCTGTCCCACGTCGCCGGCCAAAGGCGAGTGCCCGGATCCGTTGACCGCGGTGCGGTGACGCAGGAGGCTCTCGGGCGGTTCAACCGGCAGTTACACGGGCATCTCCGCGCAGTTGATCAAGGTGCCGACGATACGGTACGACGGGCACGGCAACGTACACGGCTGGATGGACTACGGCAGCACTGGAAACGGCGACAAGGCCCTCCAGCTCGCCCTCCGCGAGGTACACACAGGACGGCACGCGCAACGGCTGTGCCACGGACGGCTTCCAGCCGTTCGCGATCGAAGGGCACTATCCGTGCACGACTACGACGACCCCGCCTGGGGGCCGCTTCCCGTCCGCCCGGCCGCACTGCGCTGGCTGCTGCTTCTCCCCTTGACCCTGGTGTTCCTGCCGCTGTGGTGGGTTGTGTGGGTCCTCATCGCGCTCTGCGTCTACTGCCTGGCGCCGTTGGCCGAGCTGATCGTCTACATGGTGCCGCGTGCCGAGAACGGTGCGACACGGATGCTGGACGCCACGCTGGGCCAAGTGCCGTTCGTCCCGCTCTGGTGCGTGACCCCGGTGGGGCTGCTGCGCGAGGGCGACACGGCGTACTACCAGACGCGGGTGGAGCGGCGCGTCGAGCAGCAGACCCGGCGAGTGGAGACCTCACGGCACCGCCGCGAGTACCACCGCGACCTGGAACTCGCAGCACACTACTTCCGGGGCGCCGGCGCCGGTCACGTCCTGCGCGTCGCCTCGGAGCAGGGCTGGAACCTCCATCCGGTGCTGCGCTCGCACCCCCGGCGCCGGCTACGACTGCGCCACAACGGCCGGCCACAGCCCGGCTTCGGGAACTGACGGTCCCGAACCATCTTCGTCAACGGCGGCCGCCCCGCCCAGTTGATGAGCCGGTCGCGACACCGCGGGCCGGGCCCCGGGACTGATCGGCCCCGGAGCGCTCACCCTCGTGTAAGGAGACGACACTGAGAAGAAGCCCCCTGCGGTGGCCGATTCCGATCATCGCGTCCGTGCTGGGCCTGCCCTGGTTGACCGGCTGCGCCATCGACAAGGGCACGGCACTCGCCGCGGATTTCCAAGAAGCCTGGGCCGGCACGCCGGACGTGGCAAAGATCCGCACCACCAAGAACAACACGCTGCCCTTCAAGGGGACATCGGACGGCACGCTGATTCTCAAGGAGGGCACTTCTGCCGACCGCGTGACCAAGCTGGCGGGCGAGATGAGGGAGTACGTCGCCCGTCACGACAAGATCACCGGTCGGATCACGGCGGACGGCATCACCTTCACCGTGGTCGCGGACAAAAGGCGCACCCATGAAGTACTGGCGCTGTGGCGGTCCTTGACGGCCGACGCCCAGGTGGTGAACGCCGACATCGATGATCAGCCCTGGAAAGAAGCAACCGAGCGCTGGCGGATCGAGGTCGCCACGGTCGATGCCGGCGGCGCATTGACGGTGTTCAAGGACATGCTCGCCGAGGGCGACCGGCACCGGAGACTCTCCGGTGTGATGGTCCTCAAGGTCACAGGGCCGGGGCTCTTTGTGGAGACCGACTTCAACGACGGTTTCCCTGCCGAGGCGATCGCCGCATACGAGGCGGTGCTCGCTCAGTACCCGGTCGTCGGCGCGGGTGTGCGACGCGACGCTGTGTCTGGATCGGCGGTCAGCATCGTCGTGGCGCAGGGCGCGGATCGCGACCACGCCGACGAACTGGCCAGGAGGGCGGCGCCGAACCTCGGTGCCGCCGTCAAGGTCACCAGCGACAGCGGCCACTGATCAGCCGGCCTGTATCTGCCGAAGAAGCGGACCGGCGACCCGCAGCGCTGCCGGTGGGTGCATCCGAGACCCCGGCCACGGCTGATACCGGCCCATCACCCTGACCCAGCCGACCGCCGCGTTCCCCGCCTCCAAGACGCGGCGGCCCTGCGCGAGCAGGGGCCCTCGCCTCGCCGCGGCCGGCTCGGGCCCGAGGGTTCGGCCGGCGCGGTGGCGGAGTCCGTCGAGGAGCAGACCGAGCATGCGGCCCGCGCGGTCGCGCAGTCCCTTGTCGGTGGTGATCAGCAGGATGCCGCCGAGGCTGAAGCCGACGTCGAGAGGGTCGACGTCGGAGCGCAGGACGCCCGCCTCGGGCCCGGCCTTCAACGCGTCCGCCCTGCCCTGCCGTGTGGCCAGATAGTCGATGAACCGGTCCATCCACACCCGCATCGCCTGGTCGGGCGGGTATTGAGCCAGCAGTTCCTCGGCGCTGTCGCAGACCCGCGTGACCTCGTTGCGGTATGCGGCCTCACTTGTGTGTCGACCAAGGAGGTCGCGACCTCGTCTCCTCGAGCCGCGAGTGCCGGAACCTGCTCGGCAAAGGCGGCTAAGACTGCGACAGGGAGGACTTGTTCGACCTGATCAGCTTCTGAGGCGTAGGCGGAAGGCGTCTCAGTTGTGCTGTCCGGCATCTATGAGTGCGAGGGCGTTGCGGATGCCCTGTTCGAGAAGTTGGTCGGCGAGCTGCCGGTCGGTCAGGGCGCGGGAGAGCTGCAGCGTTCCCGCCATCATGCCGAGGAGGCTGAGTGCCTTCAGGCGCGCGGAGGGCGGATCGTGGGGTGCCAGGCGGGCGGCGAAACCGTCGATGAGGACCAGTGCGCCGTCGGTGTAGGCCTGCCTGGTGGGATCCGTGGAGCGTGCGATCTCGTCGAGCAGGGCGGCGTTGGGACAGCCGTCCGCTACATTGTCGCGCTGGTCGGGGGTGAAGTACCAGCGGATGATCTGTTCGAGCCCGGCGCGGCCGGGCGCCGCCTGCGCGACGATGCCCTCGTGCTGGGCGCGCATCTGGTCGGCAACGGCGGTGGCGACGAGGTGGTCCTTGGAGGAGAAGTAGGCGTACAAGGTGCCGTTGGTCAGACCCGCGTCCTTCATGAGCGTGGCGACGCCGGAGCCGTCGATGCCGTCCTGCTTGAGCCGGCGGCCGGCCGTCGCGATGATCCGCTGCCGTGTCTGCTGCTTGTGGTCTTTCGTGTACCGCACGATGTGTTCCTCCTGGCAGTCGGGGCGTGTGCCCCGGCTGCCGTCGTGGTCGGGTCAGAGTGTCGCGCCTGCGAGGAGAGCCGGGAAGGTTGATCCCGGCACAGCGGTGGCGGAGGGCGAGGAAAGGCCGTTCGCGTTGGTCAGGATGGGCTTGTGGGTGCCGCTGGGAGAGATGACCACGACCCTGTCCGGGGCTGTGTCCGAGGAGGAGCCGTTCTGAGCGGCGAACACGACATCGGAGCAGGGGTCGGATGCGCAGCAGGGTTCCCTTGTTGAAGTCGCTGACCCACAGGGCGCGGTTGTGCCGGCCCGTTGGGGCCGGAGTCCAGAGCGGCGACGTGCTACGGGGTACCGTCCGCACGCAGCTTGTACACGCCGTTGCGGTCCGCCTCGCCCACCTGCCCGGTGACGAGCACCGTGCGCTCCCCGGAGGCGGAGATACGCATCAGCTGTGCGCTCGACGCGCTTCGCCGGGCCGTGTGCCGCTGCATGGATCCTCCTCGGTGATTCAAGGAGTTACTGATCAGTGGACATTCAGGAAGATCGGAGCTGCCGGTGACGGCGTCTGCATCACAGGTGCGCGAAAGGTGAGTGTCAGCTCGGCATCCGGTTGAACCTGCGGACGATGCGGTCGAAGATCCGGGCCGGAAGGACGCGGTGGAACGCGCTGATGGTGGCGGCCGTCGTGCCGGCGGTGCGCCGTAGTTTCGGGTTCCGGTCGGTGGCCGCCGCGACGATGACCTTGGCCACGGTGGCGGGAGCGTCGCCGCCGCTGAGGTTCTTCGCCAGCACCTCGTCGAAGGTCCGCCGTCCCGGCGCGTAGAGCGCCATCGGGGTGTCACCCTGCACGCTGTGGTCCCCGAACGGGGTGTTGATCGGGCCGGGCTCGACGAGCAGGATCCGCACGCCGTGCTCGCGGACCTCGTGGTCCAGCGATCCGGAGTAGCCCTCGACCGCGTGCTTGGTCGAGGTGTAGATGGCCATGAACGGGGTGGGGAGGAACCCGCTGAGGGAAGAGACGTTGATGACGCGTCCGCGCCGTTGACCACGCATGTGCGGCAGAACCGCCTTGGTCATCCGCATGATGCCGTAGACATTGACGTCGAAGACCTCCTGCGTCCGGGCGGCGGAGAACTCCTCGGCGGCGCCGTTGGCGCCGACGCCGGCGTTGTTGACCAGGACGTCGATGCGCCCGAATCGGTCGGTCACCTGCTTGACCACGGAGGCGACCGATTCCTCACTGGTCACGTCGAGGTCGAGGTAGGTCACCCCGGCGAGCGCGGTGACCCGAGCGGCGTTGCGAGCGGTTCCGATCACCTCGAAGCCCGCCGCGGCGAAGGCCCGGGCCGTCTCTTTGCCGACGCCGGATGAGGCACCTGTCACGAGCGCTACGGGCCGAGTTGTCGCCATCACGGGGCTCCCTTGGTTTGTCGTACGAACGTATGTCTTACACTCGTACGACCATAGGGTGGTCATGGGGTCGATGGCAAGCGGTCGCGTCCGGCGATCCGAGAAACGCGGATGGGTTCGTGGAAGATCGCGGCACTTCCCGAGCTGCGCGGTCACTGTGGATGAGGGCGGCGAATGGGATGGCCACGTTCGTGGTGGCCGCCTCGCCGGAGGCCGGGCCGACTTCCGGCTTGCCGGATGGTGACGAAGGTGAAGGCGATCGTTGCGGCGAGCACGAGGGCGCCGACGGTGAACCAGATCGCGTTGGTGCACCCGTGCGCCTGGCCCTCCGGCGGGACCAGCCGCTGCTGGGCCTGTGGTCCTTGATGTACGCGGTCGTGGCCGAGGCGGCGACGGTGTTGAGCAGGGCCGTACCGATCGAGCCGCCCACCGGCTGCCGACCGTCGAGGAGTCGCCCCGGCTTCGGACGCGGCGCGGGTGACGGCGTAGACCGGCGTGAGCGGACCGAGGATGGGCAGGGCGACGCCGGGGATGTCGAGCGGCGCGCGGTTGCGGCTGCCGGACGGCTCACGGATGACCAAGTACGCGCCCGCGGCAGCAATGACCGCGAACGGGATGCTCACGAAGAACGTCCAGCGCCCGTCGAGGCGCTCGGTTAGCAGGCCGCCGAGGATGAAGCCCACGGCGCCGCCGCCGGCGATCGCACCGTAGATGCCGGCCTACGCCCTGGCCTTGGGTGCTCTGCTGCTCTTCGGCGCCGTATCGCGGACTGCTGCGCTTTCCAGCGTCAACGCTGTGGCCGTGAGGCTGACGCTCCTGCGACAGCCGCTCAGGTTCAGGACTCGAGGAACTCAAGCGCCCGGAGCACGAAGTCGTCGTGGTACTGGAAGACACCCCCGTGTCCGGCATCCGGGTAGAGGGGAATGAGTTCGCCGTGGGGCAGGCGGGCGGCCAGGTCGAGGGTGTTCTGGCTGGGTACCATCCGGTCGTTCTCGCCGTTCGCCACCAGGACCGGTTGGCCAATGGCGGACAGGTCCGACGGCGTTTGGCGGCCCCACCGCTTGACGGCCTTCAGCTGGGCGCGGAGCGACGGCAGCGAGATGTCCTTGTCGCGGTCGTGCGTGCGCTCCTTCAGCCGTTCCAGGAAGTCACGTCCGGCCTGCCGTCCGCTTGCGGTGTCGGTGAAGAAGAGGGAGAGCTTGGGGTCCTGACGGGTCAGAGCGCCCTTGAGTGTGGCCTGGATGGTGAGTGCCGGGACCTTGTCGATGCCGTGACCCCCGGCGGGGCCGGTGCCGGCGAGGATGACCTTGCGGACGAGGTCCGGCTCCTCCGCCGCGATGACCTGCGCGACGAAGCCGCCCATCGACAGGCCGAACAGATCGACCTGGTCGAACCCGAGAGCCCGGATGAACAGCACGGCATCGCGGGCCATCGCCTCGATCGTGTCTGGTGTGGAGCCGCTCGAACCGCCCACTCCGCGGTTGTCGAAGGTGATGACCCGACGCCACGCGGCGAGTCCGTCGACGACGTGCGGGTCCCAGTTGTCCAGCACCCCGGCGAGGTGAACCAGGAGGATGAGCGGTACGCCGTCCTCGGGGCCGAGTTCCCGGTAGGCGAAGTCCGCGCCGCGAAGGGACACGGAGCGGGTCGCCGCGTTCTTGTACGAGGCCGTCGAGGGGGAGGGGGAGTTCCGCGGTGTGCTCATGTCCGGTTCCTTTGGCGGCGGGTTTGGGGGGCTTCTCGTGCCGCGGACGGCGGGTGGCGTGTCCGTCCGGTATGTGGGACAGCCCTGATGCTCTGGCAGGGCTGTCCCCTCACGTCATCCGGACGACGCCCTTGCCCGCCTTCGCACGGCCCGCTTCGAGGTACTCCAGCGCTTCTGGGGCCGACTCGAACGGGAAGACGGTGTCGACGACGGGGCGGATCCTGCCGGTCTCGACGAGAGGGGTGAGTTCGCGCAGCTGGTCGCCGCTGGCCTTCATGAACAGGAACGAGTTGGTCACCCTGTGGCGCCGGGCGGCACGTCGGATGCGGAAACTCAGTGCGGACATCGCCGGCCGGATGACGGGACCGGCTCCCAGCTCCCTGGCGAGAGCGGCGTCGGGAGGGCCCGCGACACTGATGACCTTTCCGCCAGGTTTGAGAACTTCCAGGGACTTGTGAAGCGTACGGCCGCCGAGCGAGTCCAGCACGACGTCGTAGTCGTGCAGCACTGTCTCGAACGCCTGCTTCCTGTAGTCGACGACGACGTCCGCGCCCAGGCCCTTCACGTGGTCGACGTTGGCGGTGCTCGCGGCCTGGATCCGTACCGGGACATCGTCCGCACCCACCTCCGGATCCGGCACTTCGCCGACATGCACGCCGGCCTTGTCCCCGTAGCGTTCTACGGTGAGGGCCCTCATCGTCGTCTCCGTATCTCGTCCGCGAGCGGACGGGGTGCTGTGCATCCCGGGCAGCCTATAGCAGTACGTTCATAATTCTAACGTGCTTGACTCGGTGGCGGCAAACGGGAGCTCCGTTTGGTCGGGGCTGCCGTCGTGTGGGCGTTTGATCTGCGGGGGAGGGAGAGAGATCGTCGGGTGCCAGTCGGGCGGCGATGCCGTCGATGACCATCAGTACGCCGTCCGTGTAAAAGGCCCTACTGATCTTTTCGTTCTGTTGTCGTGCCGAGCGAGAGGCATGTTTCGGCGAGGCAGCCCTCGATGAGGTGCCCTCGACCGGATTGAGGTCGGGTGCATAGCTGGCCAGCTGGACGATGGTGAGCCAGTCATGGCCCGCCGCGTACTCACGTAATCGACTGCAGCCGCAAGACCACCTACGCCTACGACAGTCAGGAGCGGTTGTCCTACGCGCTGAAGGCCGACTCGGCCGGCGCCCGCGCGGCGTCCTGGCTGTACTGCTGGGACAAGGCCGGCAACCTCACCGCCCAGGACGGCACCGCCGCCACCTGCCCCACCACGCCCACCTGGACCTACAACGACGCCAGCCGGCTGACCTCGCAGAACGGCTCCACGACCGGCTGGTCCTACGACAAGGCCGGCAACGAGACCGCCGGCGGCCGCACCGCCGCCACCGCGCGGACGACACCGGGTTCGACCTGGTTCCACCACTCCGCGCTGGGGCTGGCGTCTACGACGACGAACGGCGTCGACACCGGCTTCATCCGGGAACCGGCGGGCACGTTGAACTCCATGACGACTGGGGGGGAGTCCTCCTACTACCTCACCGACGCCACCGGCAACCTCCTGGGCTTCCTGGCCGCCCTGGCGCCTTCGCTCGCCGAGGCGATGCGGACGATCCGCGAGAAGGCGTTCGTGATCCTGGGCGGCACCCTGCTGCCGATCGACCGGATCACTGCGAACACCCCGTACTACTCCGGGAAACACAAGCGCCAAGGCATGAACATCCAGGTCCTCACCGATCCGTTCGGACACCTGCTCTGGGCCTCGCCCGCCCTGCCCGGATCGCCCCACGACCTCACTGCTGCCAGGTACCACGGGATCATCGACGCGCTTACCAAGGCGGGCCTGAAGTGCTGGGCGGACAAGGTGTACCAAGGCGCCGGCGGGCCTGTTCGGGTCGCGTTCCGCGGTTGCCGCCTGAAGAGGTGGAAGCGCCGCCACAACACCAGTCACGCCAAGATCCGATGTGCCGGCGAACGGGCCATGGCCACGCTCGAGGGCCGGCGTCTTCTGCGGAAGCTCCGCTGCAGCACCAATCGGATCACCGACGTGTTGAAGGCCGTCCTCGTCCTTCACCACGCGTCGACGTGAGGTTGGAAAACGCTCTGTGTTCCGGCCTACCGGTACCGGCTCGGCTGACCGCCTGCCGGGGCGGGGTGGGAGATGACGCTCCATCTCTCACCCCGCCCCGGCCGTACGGTCAGTCCGCCCGCGGTGCGACGCGCTCGAAGCCGACGCGGTGCAGCTCGCCGGTTTGGTCGGTGATCACGTACAGCTCGCCGGACCGGTCTTCGGCGAACGAGCTGACCTGGGTCGGGAACTGGCCGATCGTGGCGCTGCGGTAGGTGCCGTCGCCGTTCTCGCGCACTGCCCATGCGGTCCCGGAGCACCAGTCGGTCGCTACGTAGGTGCCGAAGGCGAGGCGGGCGTGACGTTGGCCGCGGTAGACGTGTCCGCCGATGACCGAGCAGCCGTCAACGCCGGTCTGGTAGTGGAATATCGGGTCGGTGTAGTTGGCGTCCGGTTCGCAGCGTTCGGCGTTGAACACCGCGGGCCCTTCCTTGCAGGACCAGCCGAAGTTGAGCCCGCCGAGCCCGGCCCTGGTGTGGTTGATCTCTTCGAACGCGCTCTGACCGACGTCGCCCACCCAGAGGGAGCCGTCGAGCTTGTCGAACGAGAACCGCCACGGGTTGCGCAGACCGTAGGCCCAGATCTCCGGCCGAGCCCCGGGCGTGGCGACGAACGGGTTGTTCTTCGGGACGCAGTAGGTGAGCTCGCCGCAGGAGCGACTCACGTCCAGGCGCAGGATCTTGCCGAGCAGCGTGCCGAGGCTCTGCCCGCTTCCTAACGGGTCCCCGCCGCCTCCGCCGTCGCCGAGGCTCCAGTACAGGTAGCCGTCAGGGCCGAACGCGAGCTGGCCGCCGTTGTGGTTGGTGAACTGGGAGTGCTCCTGGGTGAGCAGCACCTGCTCCCGCGCCGGGTCGCCGAGCGGGACCCGGGACAGCGTCAATGCTCCGTCCGGCCGGCTGGTGTAGGCCACGTACACCTGCGATGTCTTGCGGAAGTCGGGCGCCGGGACGATGCCGAGCAGGCCGCGTTCGAAGCCGGTGCTGTTCACCCGGTCGCTGATGTCCAGCACAGGGTCGGCGGCGAGCCCGTCCTTCGGGTGGAAGGCCCGGACCGTTCCGGCTCTCTCGGCGATGAGCATCCGCCCGCTGTGGTCGTGGGCCGCGACCATCGCGACCGGTTGCTTCAGACCGGATGCCACCGGGGTGGTGACCACTGTCAACTGGTCCAGAGGTACACCGTGACCAGAACCGTCCGGCGCTGCGGACGCGGCCGGCACGACCGTGGCGGACAGCAGAGCAGCCATCGTCAACCCGAGGCCTACTCGTCTGAGTCTTGACATTCAAGCTCCTTTGTTGGGGGACTCCGCGACGGCGTCCCGTTGCGTGGGTGTAGCCGATCGAGGTTGAGGTGTGCGCGGGCTTGCTCTCGGGGCGCACACCCACGAGGGGCTTCCGCTTTCTGCGCATGAGGCGGGCCACCGTGCAACTCGCCCTGATGAACGGGCAGTTCAACATAGGAGGTGCGCGGTGGCCTAGTCCCTGTCCGGCCTACTCCGGACAGGGTCAGTCCGGCCATGGTCTTCCAGGCGGCGGTGGTCGCCTGATCGCCCCTATCTGGGGGTCTGGGGAAGTCGGGATCTGGGGGTCCGGGGAAGTCGGGTGATCCGTACGAGGATGTCGGCGACGGCGCTCGCGTCTTGCCGTCGCCGGGCTGCTGTTGACGTTCGCGCCGGCGGCCCTTGAGAGTTCGTCACGCGATCAGCTCGCTCCTGCCGTGCGACGACGCCGATGGGTTCGGCCGGCGCCGTCGTGCTCGGGTCCTTCCGCTCGGTGCGACCCCGGCTGGGTGACGGGGCCCGCGGGGGCCGGTGGTTCAGTTCGTGTGGGTGCCGGCGCTCTGGCGAAGATCTGGACGCCACGGTTCCGTGTCGAGCAGACTCATGCCTGGACGCGGGGGCCGCGGTCCCGCGCCGACGACGATGACGGGCTGTTGAGAGATCGAGGTGAGGGACTGTGGTAACGCGTCGTACGGTGATCAAGGCGGCGGGCGCCGGAACGTTAGCGAGCGGGCTGACCACACAGGCTGCCGGTGCTCCCCGGGCGGTGGAGGCCGACGTACTGGTGGTGGTGGAGAAGGGCAGCCACGCGGTCGGTTTCTACGACGCCGCGTCGGGACAGCGCCTGCAGACCGTCGGGTTGCCCGACTATCCGCATGAGATGGTCGTCGACTCGCGGGGGCGATTCGCCTATGTCGGGCACTATGGAGTGCGCATGTCCTCCGTCGTCGGGGAGGGCGGCGCCGCGGTCTTCGTCATCGACCTCGTCGAGCGGTCCCTGGCCCGGACCATCGACACCCGGCCGTTCAACCGCATCCACGGCATGGGCATCGACCGCCACGACCGGCTGTACGCCCTGAGTGAGGAGAAGGCGGTACTGCTCGGTTTTGACACCCCGTCCACCGACCAGGCACCGACCAGGGCGGTACCCACGCACGGGGTGAAGACCCATCTGTTCACACTCAGCCGGGACGGCGAACGAGCCTACGTCACCGGCCTGTTGTCGCACACGGTGAGCCTTGTGCGCCCCCACGACGCCTCCGTCCCACCGCTCCTGGTGACTCCCGGCCAACTGCCCGAGAGCAGCTGTCTGAGCCGGGACGAGAAGACGCTGTTCGTCGGTGCCCGTAAGAGCTCCTCCCTCGTCGCCATGGACGCGCGCACCATGAAGGTGCGGCGGAGCCGGAAGATTGGCGGAGACCCGCTGCGGGTCTACACCCTCGACGACGAGCGGCTGTTGGTGACGGACATAGTCGCGGGCACCCTCACCGTGTTCACCACCGACCTGCGGCCGCTCCGCTCCCTTCAGTTCGACGGGACCCCAGCCGCCGTGTCACTTCACCCCGGCAGGCCCCTGGCGTACGTCTCCCTGCTGGGCACCAACCGGATCGCCGTCGTCGATCTGGACCGGCTCGCCGTCGTCGGCGGCTTCGGCACCCAAATGGAACCCGACTCCTCGGTGCTGCTGCCCGCCGTCTCCTGAGGCCGATCACTCTGGGTTCGGGACCAACTCGGCAGGCCAGGGATGCAGGTGCTTGAGGTGGTGGACGAGGGTCCAGGGCCACTCGGGGCGGCGTCCCTGTGGCCTCTGCATGATCGTTCTGAGCGAAGAACAGAAATGATCATGCAAGACCACGGGCTCTCCGCATCCAGGGCCGGAACCCCGCAGACCGAACACCGACCGCGACGACACCCTCGCCGCCAGCGTCAGCCACACCGCTCAACCGCGAAGACCCAGTAAGCGCGGGCGCGCTCCTGGACGGCGCCGAGCACGGTGCCCAGATGGGTTACAACTGTCCAGGAAGATCAGCATGTCGCAGTTGCGGAGACGCTCGGTGAGAACGGCGGTCTGGGGCCTTCCTCCCTGCTCGGGAACATCAAGAACGCCGGCGACGGTGTGTGCGACGAGGACGGGATCGGCGAGCCCGGCCAACTCCACCAGCCATACGCCGTCCTGATGCCGTTCGGTCCGCCGGGCTGCCACTTCGAGGGCGAGCCGACTCTTGCCCGCTCCACCGGCTCCGGTCAGCGTGACGAGTCTGGCCTGATCGAGGCGTCCGCCGATCTCCCCGAGTTCCTGGCGGCGGCCCACGAAGGTCGTCAGCGGTGCGGGCAGGTTGTCGGTTCTCCCGGAAGCCGCCATGTCGGACGCTCCAGCCGGGGGCGGTGCCAGCCCCCGTGGGGAGCACAGGGGCGGCCACGGACAGCAGCAATGGAGAGGGGCCGCATTGGGCCGGACCGAGGCTGTCGGGTTGTGGTCCGTCCTCGGTGGGCTGCTGCTGGTCGTGGAACTGGCCGCCTCCTGGCTGGGGACGCTGTCCGTGGAGCGACTCCTGGGCCGGCTGGAGGACCGGTTCGCGCTGCTCACCGGTGGCTGCCGGTCCACGCTGCCGCGCCAGCGCACGCTCTGCGGGATGATCGGGTGGAGCTACGAGCTGTGCGCCCCCTCGGAGCGTCTGCTGTGGGAGCGCCTGTCGGTTTTCTCCGGTTCCTTCACCCTGGATGCCGTCGAGGAGGTGTGTGCGGGTGACGGGTTGCCGACGCATCGGGTGATGGATTTCCTGGATCGACTGGTGGCTCAGTCGGTCGTGCTGATGACGAAGGGCGATGGACCGTGCCGCTACTGCTTGCTGGAGACGATCCGTGAGTGCGGGCGTATGGGAGTTGCCGTGTCCGGTGAGCATTCGCGACTGTCGCGTCGGCACCGGGACTTCTATGTGGGCCGTGCCGAGTGATTCGCTGACAGGTGGTTCGGCGCCGACCAGCAGAACGTCCTGGCCTGGCTGCGCGGCGAACACGTGAATCTGGTGGCGGCACTGGAGTGCCCGAACGCCGATGTCTCTGACGCCGATGACGCCTCCGTCGGTCAGGCCGGGCTGTGACTGGCTGTGGCGCTGCGTTTCCACTGGTGCGCGGACGGCTTCCTGGCCGAAGGGCGCCGGCAGCTCGGCCGGCTGCTCGCCGCTGACTCCCGCCCTGCCCCGGTCCGGGCCCGAGTGCTGTGGTGTGCCGCATGGGTGGCACTGTTGCAGGGCGACTTCACCGGAGCCGAGGAACGGCTCGACGTCGTCCAGGACCTGTGCGGACGGCTTGCCGTTGCGTCCGTCGAGGCCGATGTCCAGGGCCTGCGCGGGACGCTGGCTTCCTTCCGGCGGGAGGCGGGGGTCCTGTATCTGTTTGACGCGGCCCTGGCTATGCACCGGTCGACGGGAGACGGACCGGAACAGCTCTTCTGGCTGTTCCAGAAGGTCATCGTCCAGGTCCGGCTGGGCCATCCCGATGCTTTGGTCACCAGCGAGCGAGCGGTGGAGATCGCGGAGCGGCACGGGGAGCAGCTCTACCGTTCGTACGCCCTGGCCGCGCTGAGCTTCGCGCTCTGGGCCCACGGCGACGAGGAGGGGGCTCTGGCGCGTGCGCGGAGCGCGTTGGAGATCCTTGAGGGTTTCAACGACTACACCGGAACCGTCGTCGATCAGAGCTGTGCGGTTCGCCGGGAGGCCGGGCAGGTTGCGCAGTGCGGTCGGGGAGGCGTGTTCGGCCTGCCAGATCGGCAGGTGTTCGGGGGCGATGATGCTGTTAGCGCAGTGTGCGGGCTGGCAGCGGTCGATGAGCGGGCCGCGGTGGCCGGTGGGGACGACGGCGTCTTCGAGGCACTTGGCGCCGACGGGGTTGTTCTCGTCGAGGGTGCAGTGGTTGAGCTTGCCGAACCGGATCGACAGGCGGGTGCGTTTGAGCAGGCCGTGTTCGACGCGGATGTCGCCGCGCTGGGCTTTCCCGCTGGTCCGGAGCGCTTCGGCTTTCTCGCGGACGGCGGCGAAAGCCTGGCGCATGTGGTCGGCGCCGGGCCCGTATCCGGTGGTCTCGCCGCGGCTGTCGGTGTCGAAGAGGTCCCTCAGACGGTTCAGGCGGCGCTCGTCGATGGCGGTGGTCAACAGGCGGGCCCAGGAGGGGTCGTGGTCCATGTAGCCCTGGGTCGAGCGGTTGGCCAGTGCTCTGGTGGCCGGCGTGTTTGAGCTGCATGCCGACGGCGATCTCGGAGCCGGGGTAGTCGCGGGTGAGCATGGCCATGGTGCGGCGGAACATGTGCGGGGTGACCTTGCCCGGGGGGATCTCGGGGAGCCCCGTGGTGTGGCGGTAGTGGTTGGCGTGGTTGATGAATCGGGTGATGGCGGTCTGGCTGGTGAAGCCGTCGCCCCTGGAGCGCGGGGTGACCGTGGCGAAGGCGAGGGTGTCGTGCATGGACAGGTGCATGGCGGTCTCGATGGCCTTGCCGACCGGGGTGATGATCCACCAGTGAGGGTCGTGCCTGCGGCCTCCAGCCTCCGCAACTGCCCAGCGCGCTTGATCAACTGATGGCAACAGGGCTGCTGGAGGCGTGGCGGGTGTGTCCGGACTCTGGAGACTTGCAGTGGACTGTCGCAAGCGGCACGGGAATCCGCGTTGGGGACCGCGGACGGGAAGCGGCTGGAGAAAACCCGCGTGGGCCGGGTGGCTGTGGATGTGCCACGGCCGGCGCGGCGGGCCAGGCCCTGTGAAGCGCGACTGCGCCGCGTACCACGCCGGCGTGTGGATGGGGGTGCTGGCTTCTGGACCCGCGGCTCCTAGCCACTTGCCTGCCACGGACTGATCGGTGACGGGAGGCAGAGACGCGGAGCCTCGTCTTCCGGGCGCTCCCGGTGCGCCGTGTGTGCTTCTTTCACGCCCTTCGTGCGCTCCAACTCCCTCTGTCTAAAGGTGCCTTGAGCTTCGTACGTTGACCTGTTCGCCTCACGCGGGGCGGCTCCGGCGCGAGACGGGCCGGGTTCGACAGCCGGTTGGTAAGGGGTGACACGTGGAAGCCATCGCACGGCAGGCCCGTCGGGAGAAAGTGGCCGCTGAGGCACAGCAGTGGGCCGATGCTTTGGTCGACTTCGGCCCCTACAACACGTTGTTGCACTTCAAGGACACCAAAACGGCGTCGCTGGATGTGACCGACGCGGATGGGCAGGCTCTGACCTCGCTCCTGGCCGGACGCAAGACCCGCCTGGCCGCCTTGTTCCCCGCTGCCGCCGACCACGGTCCTGCCTGCACTCGGGCACGGAGCCTGCGCCGCAGGATGGTGGAACTGGACGAGGAGCAGGGCATCGAGGCCGGCCGCCTGGCTCTTGGCCTGCTGCGCGTCGACCCGCCGCCCACGCGCGGCAGCACCCCTGTGCCGGCGCTGCGTGCCCCGTTGCTGCTGCAGCCTCTGGTCATCCAGCCGCGCACGGCGTCCGAGAACGACTTCGTCCTCGAGACGGCGGGCGAGGCGGAGATCAACCCGGTGCTGCTGTACGCGCTCAGCCGCCAGTACGGCATGGACGGCGACACGGAAGCTCTCGCCGACAAGGTGTCCACCGCATTGGAGGAGTGCGCGGACCCGGCCGATCGCATCCCCCGCGCCTACGAGATTCTTGAGGCGGTTCTCGTCCGCAGCAGCCTGACGGCCGAGCTGGAAGAACGCATCGTGGCGGGCGTCTTCAGCTTCGACCGGCTGCCCATGGTCCAGGACTTGCGCAACGCCACCGACTTGCTGGCCGACCACCCGGTCATCGCCGCCCTGGCCGGCGACCGGGAGGCAAACCGTGCTCTGGCCGAGGACACCGGCCCGCGCGCTCCAGCCGGCGCCGACGACATCCCGCCCCGCTCGGAGTACCTCGTTCTCGACGCGGATGCCTCCCAGCAGAAAGCCATCAGCGCCGCGCTGGCCGGCTCCCACCTGGTGATCGAAGGACCGCCGGGCACGGGCAAGAGCCAGACCATCGCCAACCTGATCGCCACCTTCTCGGCCCAGGGCAAACGCGTCCTGTTCGTCGCGGAGAAACGCGCCGCGATCGAAGCCGTCACCGACAGCCTCGCCACCGTGGACCTGGACGGACTGGTCTTCGACCTCCACGGCAACAAACTCAGCCGCCGCCAGATCGCCCAGCAACTCCACGACGCCCTGGAGCGCGCAGGCCAGCAGGCTCCGCCCCGCCCGGCCGACCTGCACACCGGCCTGGCCCACTACCGCGAGGAAACCCTCCGGCACATACAGGAGTTCCACCAGCCGCTTACTCCTTGGCAGGTGAGCCCGCACCAGGCGATCACCCACCTGATGGGCTGCCCGCCCGCCCATCACACCCGTCTGCGTCTGCGCGGCTCCGCACTGCGCCACCTCCACGGCGAGCACCATCGCCAGATAGAGCAGGATCTGCGGACCTTCGTCGCCAAGAAAGGACTGACCATCCGCCGCGGCGAATCCCCCTGGTCCCACACCCAGGCCCGCACCGAGGACGAACTGCGCGCCGTGGTGGCCGGCCTCGACCAGCTCACCGGCACAGCACTGAGCGACACCCGCCGCACCCTTGCCCACCTGGTGGACACCGCAGGCCTGCGCCCGGCCGACGACCTTGAGGGATGGCAGGCCCTGCTCACCCTGCTGCAGGACGTCACCGCGACACTGGCCCGCTTCGAAGCAGCCGTCTTCGCCCCCGGCCTGGACGATCTCATCGCCGCCACCGCGAGCCGCGCCTGGCGCAAGGAGCACGACCGGAACATCAGCTGGTTCAGCCGCCGGAAGCTGATCAAAAAGGCGCGTGGCCTGACCAAGGACGGTCTGCGCGAACGCCATGCGCTGCACGCCGCCCTCCTCCAGGCGGCCGACCAGCACGCCCGCTGGCAGGCGCTGTCCGTGACCGGCAATGCGACCCCCTGGACCGTCCCCGGCCTCAACGGCGCCCTGGCCGCGTTCACGGATCTGCAGAGCCGTCTGGCCGCGATAGCCCTGTGCGTGCGCTGGGACGGCTGGCAGACCGCTCCCGTCGACGACGTCGACAAAACCCTTCAGCGCCTCGACGGCGACCGCGACACCCTGCTGCGCATGCCCGAACTCAACCAGCTCACCGACCGCCTCGAAGCGGCCCAACTCGCAGGCCTCCTCGACGAGCTGGCACACACGGACGCCGACCCCGACACGGCGGTGGCCACCTTCGACTACCTGTGGTGGTCATCAGTGCTGGAGGAGGCGCACCTGCGCTCCACCTACCTGCGCTCCTTCACCCGCCTCGAACACGACCACGTCGTCGAGCAGTTCCGCCGCAACGACCTCATCCACCGTGACAGCAACCCCGCCCGGGTCCGCTACGAGGTCGCCGTCCGGCTCCGCAAGGTCCGCGACGCCCACCCCGACCAGAACACCCTGGTGCGCACCCAGGCCCGCCGCAAGTCCCGGCACCTCCCGCTGCGCAGGCTCGTCGAGAAGGCCCCTGACGTGCTGCTGGCCGCCAAGCCGTGCTGGGCCATGTCGCCCCTCGTCGTCAGCCGTGTCCTGCCGGCCACCCGCCTGTTCGACGTCGTCATCTTCGACGAGGCCAGCCAGGTCCTGCCGCACGACGCGATGACCTCCATCCTGCGCGCACGGCAGGTCATCGTCGCCGGAGACCCCCACCAACTCCCGCCCACCACCTTCTTCCAGCGCGTCCTCAGCGGCACACAAGAGGACACCGACGACGACCTCGACGACGCTGCGCCCCCGGCCGCCTACGAGTCACTGCTGGACCTGCTCTGCAGCCGCCTGCCCCACGTCCACACCCTGAAATGGCACTACCGCAGCCGCGACGAACGCCTGATCGCCTTCTCCAACCACACCATCTACGACGACCGGCTCGTCACCTTCCCCGGCACCACCCTCACCAGCCCCATCCGCCTCGTGGCCGTCGACGGCCACGCCCAGCCCGGCCAGAGCGGCTCCGTCCCCGAGGAAGTCGAACGCGTCGTCGAACTGGCCCTCGACCACGCCACCCACACCCCCCATCTCAGCCTCGGCGTCATCACCATGGGCCAACGCCACGCCGACCGCATCAACCTCGCCTTGCGCCACGCCCTCCAAGACCACCCCGAACTCCAGGAATTCTTCAGCCCCGACGCCGGAGCCCGGCGCCGCTTCTTCACCAAGAACCTCGAACAGGTCCAAGGCGACGAACGCGACGCCATCATCCTCAGCATCGGCTACGGCAAAGCCTCCAACGGCCGGCTCTCCATGTCCTTCGGCCCGCTCAACAACGACGGCGGAGAGCGCCGCCTGAACGTCGCCATCACCCGCGCCCGCCAGTCGATGACCGTCGTCAGCTCCTTCACCCACCACGACTTCGACCCCGGCAAACTCAAAAACACCCGCAACCGCGGCCCCGAACTGCTGCGTGCCTTCCTCGAGTACTGCTCCCACGGAGGAGACCTCCAGCGCACCGGAACCGCACACACCGACTGGAACCTCAACGGCTTCGAACAGCAAGTCCTCGCCACCCTCGAAGCCTCCGACGTCCCCGTCACACCGCAGTGGGGCGTATCCGGCTATCGCATCGACTTCGCCCTCGGCCACCCCGAACGCCCCGGCCAGATGCTCCTCGCCGTCGAAACCGACGGCGAGCGCTACCACAGCGCTCCCAGCGCCCGAGACCGCGACCGCCTGCGCCAGGCACACCTGGAACGACTCGGCTGGCGCTTCCACCGCATCTGGGCCGCCGACTGGTTCACCAACCCGAACACCGAAATCGACCGCCTCCTTGCCGTCTGGCATGAAGCCGTACGACAGGCCGACGAAACCCCCGCCGATCCCGCCCCCACGCCCGCCCCGGCAGAACCCCCGCCTCCAGCGGCGTCCACACGCCGCCCCCGCCCCGCCCTACCCGCAGCGGACCGCATCGGCGACTACTCCGACGCCGACCTGCTGGCTCTGGCGTCCTGGCTGCTGAGTGACGGATTCCAACTCGACCGCGACACCCGCATCAACCAGGCCATCACCGAACTGGGCTTCAAAAAACGCGGCCGCGTCATCGTCCAACGCCTCACCCGCGCCTTCGAACAGGCCCAGCACACCGCAGACAAGGAGACCCCGCAGTGAAACCCCTCGACCCCCTCACCCTCGAACGCGTCGCCCGCCTCATCGTCGACCTCGACGGCCCCTTCGAACGCCGCGGCTATCAGCTCACCCAGCTTCTCCAACGCGCCGGATGGCCCCAGCCCGCCGAGTACGACGGCTCACCCCGCATCCCCTGGCTCACCGACATCCTCACCAGCACCGACGATGTGGCCGCCGTCAGCCGGCTGCTGTGCCGCATCTGCGACCCGCTCGAATACGACGACGGCCTCGCCTCCGCCGACCTCATCCGCCAGACACTCAACACCCACCTCGCCGCCGAACAGCTCACCGTCACCTATGTCTCCGGACGCCCCGTCCTGGGCCAGCCCGGCACCGACGGCCACACCACCGTCTTCACCGTCCCCGACGACCTCGAAGCCCGCATACGCCCCCTCGTCAGCAGCGAAGCCTTCCTCCAGCAGCTCATGGAACGCGTCACCGAAACCCAGATCTGCGAACAGCACGGCGCCTACGGCCTCACCCTCATCGGCATCGGCAGCTTCGCCGAAGCACTGCTCCTGGACGTCCTCACCCACCGCGACCCCACCCTGCTGCAAGGCTTCGTCCTGCCCAACGGCAAGCTCGTGCCTCCCGAACGAACCAGCTTCTCCCTGCTGCTCGACACCGCCCGCACCCGCGGCTGGATCCAGATGGACGCCCACGACTTCATGAAGATCGTCCGCGACTACCGCAACTTCGTCCACCTGCGCCAACAACAAGAACGAGGCGTCACACCCGACCGCGACACCGTCGGCATGTGCTGGGGCCCGGTCCTCGCCGTCCTCAACGACCTCGAGACCAGTCGCTAGCGCTTCGGCTGCGTCATGTGCACCGCTATGCGTCGAGCGATCAGGCGAATGCGGCGACCCCGGCGCGCCCCTCAGGGACTGCTGGCCTCCTGTTTGCGGCGCCGGCGCAGTTCGCGTTGGGCCTGGGCGCGGGCGCATTCGCGGGAGCAGTACTTCACTCCGGTGGTGCGGTGCTGGCGGTATGCGGCGCGGCCGCGTTGGCGGACGAAGGCGCGGCCGCATCTTTCGTTGGCGCAGTGGTGGACGGTGGCGCCTTCGACGAGGTGGTTGTACAGCTGCAGGAACGCCACGGAGTAGACGGTGGGGTAGCGGTCGGAGAGATCACCGATGCCGATGCTGAAGCGGCCCAGGGCCCGGTTCAACACCTCCTGTAGCGAGGTGAGTTCGGCGTCGATGAGAAGCTCCTGCAGCTCCTGGAGCGACTGCGGCCACAGCGGTTTGTGGTCCTGGGTCTGTGAGCGGAGATCGGCCAGGGTCTCCTCGGTGACATGGGGCCGGACGAGTTCTTCGAGGCCGCCCTCGCGCTGGCAGGCAAGCCACGTCGTGATCGCGGCCTGCGCGGTCCGCACGTAGACGGCCACCAGATCGCGGTGCACGCCGAACGGGTAGGGCTGCTGCTCGCTGTCGGCTTCGGGGATGTCCTGCACCTCGAAGTACACGTCCTCGTTATCGAAGGACAGATCGTCGCGGTCGCCGCCGAAGAGGGGGCCGTAGGCCTCCATCATCCGGGCCGCGCCCTCGAGGTCGTCGGCCGGCAGTTCCATCAGCTCGCGCAGGTAGAAGTCCTCGGGCAGCTCCACGGCCGGGCGGTCCTCGAAGGGAGCGGGAGTCCACAGGATCCAGTCGCCCTTGACACGCACGTTCTTGATGCGCCGCGTCAGGGGCGGGACCGGGATGGTGGATCCGGGCCACAGCGTGGGACGAAAACGTGGGTCAACGTACTCCGTCATGACGGCATGATAGCCGCTACATTGGTAATACGAAACAGTGGCACTTCGTACTACGCGAAGAGGGGCCGCGGACGAGGAGGCGCAGCAGTGGCCGACTGGCTGGCACGAAAGACCATCGGAGACCAGCACGAACACACCGTCAAAACCGCGCTCGAAGCACGCGGCTGGACCGTCCACCCCTGCGGACAGGGCACCTACCCGGCCCCCATCCAGCAAGCCCTGCGCCACACGCCCTCGGCACTGCGCTACTTCCCCGACCTCATCGCAGCCCGCGGCAGCGAACTCGTCACCATAGACGCCAAAGCGCGCATGCCCAGCACCACCTCCCGCAACTACGCCATCTCCCACAAGTGCGCCCTGGCAGGTGTGCAGTTCATGGGCGTCCATGTGCCCGTGCCGCTGTACTACGTCCTGGGCGACCTCCGTGTCCTGACACCCGCGGAGGTCCTCTACAACAGCTTCCACACCCTCCACCCCACCAGCGGTGCTTACCACCTGGTCAGCAGCCAGCGGGCCTTACCCTTCGACGACGTCTTCGGGGCCGGCACCACGTACGAGCGCGCTGCTTGACCCCGACGGGCACCCGTAGAACGCTCTTCCTGGAATCGAGCATCCGGGCCCGGAGTCCGCGCTGGCATTACAGTGGCCAACGGGCGACAACCCGTTCGACTCTGCTCTTCTTCCACCGCTACGGGGCGCAGGTCTGATGGAGCTCACCATCCTGCCATGTGATCAGGAGCAGGATAGTGGCAAGGAGTTGGCCAGGAGAGGAGGGCCTGTGGACGTGGGGGAGCGGTGGGCGTACCGGGTGGCGCCACACCACGGACCCGTCGCAGAAGTCGAGGTCCTGAAGATGGGTACGCAACGCCCGGTGCGGGTCAAAGTCCGCTTCGTCGCCGAGGAAGCGGAAGGCCGACAGGAGTGGGTGCCGCCGGCCCGGCTGCGTGTCGCCTGGCAGGACAAGGACGCGTGGCTGGCCCGCGAGCAGCAGTGGAGCGAACTGACGAAAGACAGCCCGGACGACGAGGACCCTGCCTTCCGGGCGGTCGTCATCCTCTTCGACGAGCACCTGTGGGAGGGGCTGGTGTCCTTCGGTGTCAACTACCGTGACCGAGGCCTGCTGTACGTCGACGATGTCCCCGCGCTGACCGCGCTCCTCGACGTGCCCGAAAGCTTCTTCTGCAGCGACCCACGGACCTTCACCGACACCGACGGCGTGCTGACCGCGCCCTGGCCCACCACCGTGGAGGTGGCTCGGCTCCTGGCCCGCACCCGGGCCGACTACCTCATGACCGTCGTAGACAAACACGAACGCCAGGCACGCCAAGACGCGATCTACGGCCACTACTACCCCGGCCGCGGCAAGAGCCCGGGCACCCACATCAGCCCCGAGATCTGCGCAGAGGTCGACCGCAGCTCCTAACCCGCCTACGACCTGCTGCGCCAGTGGTGCGGCGCGGCCGTGGTCGAAAGCTTCGAAGAACTTAAGGCCCTGCGGGACGAAGTCTTCCGCATCGGCCAGCTCGTGGAGCAGGCCATTGGCTGCCTCCGCCAGGCCGGCCAGGCCAAGACGGCCGACCGCCTCGAGCGGGAACTCGGCATCCCCCTCGAGACCCTGCGCCACGCCGAACGCGACGACTGACACCCGACCGACCGGGCACCAAAGACAGGAAGATCCGTGGCCCGCACCAACCTCAACGAGCGCCAACTCGACGTCCTGCGCCGCATCTGCCACGGCGAGACACCCGTCACCTCCGACGACTCTAGCCTCGCTGCGACCGTCTACGCCCTGCGCAATCGAGGCCTGGTCACCACGCCCCGAGCCGACGGCCGCTGGAGCGCAGCACCCACCGAGGCCGGTCTTGAGCACCTCGCTCACACCGACGCCACGCCCGCCCCACGCCCGAGCGCCTCTGCCCCGTCAACGGCACCTGAGGCGGCCGAACTGATCAGCAGACTCCAACAAGCCGGCGGCACCCTGCGCATTACCAACCCCACCCCGGGCGAGCGGGCCCGCTGGCGCCGCGCCCTGCACTCCGCACGCGCAGACCACCTGGTCCCCGACGGCCACCATCTCCAGCACACCGGACGCGACAAAGGCGACCTGGTCATCACCCTGCGCCCCGGGCCACCACTACGAGGCTCCACACCCCCACCCGAGACCGTCCCCGTCCCCGCCAACCTGCCCGCAGAACGCCTGCACCCCGCAGCCGCCACAGCACTCATCCCGGCCTGCCCCGACTGCCAGCCCCGCGCCCGCCGCATCCTCCACGCCCTGTGCCACGCAGCCGAAGCCAAGAACTACACGGTCAGCAACCCAGAGTCCGGTACAGCAGCCAGCTTGGTGATCACCACTGGCGACAGTTCCTTCCCTCTCTCCTTCCACGAAGGCGCCTACGAGGTCCCCGACCCCAGCGGGGTGAAGTACGCCTGGCAACGCGTGACCGCACGCACCACACGTCCATCCCACCAACTCGAGCTCAGCCTCGAGTACACCTACGCCCATCGAGGCCGGCGCTCGCATTGGGGAGACCGGCAACGCTGGCGACTGGAAGACAAACTCCCCGCCCTGCTGCGAGAGATCGCCCACCGCGCGCACACAGAGTACGAACGACGGCAGGCCCAGCAGCGCAAGGAGGAAGAGACACGCCAACGCTGGCTGACCGCGATGCAGCAGGCTCGCACCTCTCTGCTGGAATGCCACCGGCAACAGGCCCTGCGCACGCAGGTGCAGGCATGGCAGGAAGCCACCGCCATCCGCGCCTACTGCGAAGCACTCGAAGACCACCACGCCACGCCGCACGTGGCCGAAGCAACCGCTGCCTGGACCGCGTGGGCCCGGGCCTATGCAGACCGTATTGATCCGGTAATCCAGAACCCAGGATTACCGGACCCCCCCAGCGATCACACCAGGAGACCTGCGCCCGTACCTGCGTGGCTGGAGCCCGTACGAGCCCAAACGGGCATGACAGTCCCCCCTCCTGAGCTTGCCTGGCATAGCGTGGCCAGTCGAGCTGCTTATCGCTTTTGGCCGTGGTCCGGCGGAGGCACAGACGTACTGAGCGGCGGACGTGACCCGCCATCGGCTGCAGAAGCGGCTAGGCCGAAGAGGGGTGTTGTGTGATCAGGGCGCGGGCGAGGACGCTTGCGACTTCCTGGGCTCCGGCTGCCAGGGCGGCCAGGCTGACGGACTCGTCGGGTTCGGTGCGCAATGCGGGGAGGGAACGGCCGAAGCCAGCCATCTGAACACTTTGTCGTGCTTGGTGCGGGTTGAAGGTTTCGACGGTGGTTCGTGCGGGGTTTGACACACCGGCGGCTACGACGATCCTCTCTTGCCGGATGATGTCCAGTGCGCCGGTGAGTTTCAGCATGCTGGCGATCTGCCGAGGCAGTGCCTCGGGATCTAGGACGGAACCCATGCTGTCCCCGGGGAGGGTGGCTCGCGTGGAGATCTGGCCCGCTTTGAACAGGCGCACCTCCACGAGCTGCCCCGGGTGTGGTGCGTTCCATTGCTGGGGCTGGCCGGGAGGAGCGCTGGTGGGAATGGTGACGGCTGCATACTCCTGGGATCGGGTGGTGCTGAGGGCAGCGTCGTTGCGGACTGTTCCTGTTCGGCGGATCCGCTCCGCCAGGGATGTGGTGAACTCTGCCAGTTCCCGGGCCGAGTAGCCGGCGAAGGACACTGGCGCGACGTGCAACTCGAGCCGCGGGGTGGGATCGCTGGTTCCGGAAGGTGTGTCTTCGTCGAGGCTCCAGTGCAGGGCAGGGGGCGCCGTCAGCTTGGCATAGGCGAGAGGCGACGGGCCGGACTCCAGTTCCTTGATTTTCGCGACGATCTTCCTTTGAAGTTCCGCGGTGGTGCGGAAGTCGTCACGGAAAACGCCAGTGGCATACGCCTCCACAGTTCGTGTGAACTCGTGCTGATCCGGCTCGAACGTCACGCCTAGCTTGCGGTAGACCAGGCGGGGCATACCTGTCACTTGAGCTGCCACCCACTCGTCGTGCGTGGCCGACTGCCCGGTCTCGGGGAAGGTGTGGCCATAGTTCGGGCCCAGGAGGAAGAGACAGACGTCCGCGGAGTGCAGTGCCCTCAGGCAGACTTCCCGGCTGGGCGTGGACTGTGCGGTGAAGTCCTCGAACTGCACCGGGGTGTGACCGAGTGCGCTGATCAGCCCGGGGAGGGCGTCGCGCTCCTCTTCCAGGCCTTTGCGGACGCTGCTGATAAAGATTCTCACGCTACGGTGTCTCCACTGCTTAGGATTCGTTTCCGGGGCGAACCGGTCGTCGGTGAGCTTGGTTAGGGGATGCGGGGAGCTCTTCATGGCCGAGGTCTCGGAAGAGGCGATTCGCGCCTACTGGAAGGAGCATCGGGAGCAACTGCGGCAGTGCGAGACCCAGCGCTCCACGTTGACCAACCTCCTGCTTGTCATTACGGCTGCCTTGAGCGCGTTGGTCGTTCAGCAAGAATTTACGCTGAACATGATGCCTTTGTGTCTCTTCGTTACGTTGACCGGAGCGTATGGGGCAGTGGCGGTATCCAAGTATTTCGAGCGGGCCTCTTATCACCTGTCCCAGGCACGGGCGTTGACCAGGGAGTTGGTGGAGCGGGGCGTGCTGGGGTCGGACGAGAAGCTGGTGGAGGCACGCGAGGAGCACTACCGCAGATTCCCCCGGCTGTACCGCATCCGGCTTCATCGCCTGTGGGTGGTCCTGCACCTGGCCATAGCTCTGTACGGGCTCTCCCTCTTCGTCGTGTGCGTGGTCGTGGCCTGACACCATGAGCAGGTGCTCTTTGCTAGGCGGCCTCAAGCCTTTGGTGCCCGGCGGCGTCGCAGCCGTCGCAGGAGGCGCTGCAGGTGTCCCGCGCCGGTGGGGTCATGATGGTTGGGGCGGCCTGGCTGATGCTGGCGGGCGCGAGCGGCCTGGACCTGGGCGGGTGTCCACTGGCGGGCCCAGCGGACGGTGCCCTCGTGGATCCAGTAGTGAGAGCGGCAGGGATAGCTCCAGTTCCCGATGGAAGGGGCGAGGCTGACGGTGGCGCCGTTGAAGGTCAGACGCCAGTCGTCCGGGCTGAGCGGGGTGACGATCTTGCTGCCGCAACCGCAGCAGCACAGGTGGGCCACGGTCGTGAACGTCAGTGACACGTAGAGCACACCGGGCTGCAGCTGTTCGGGGATGTACTCGACGAAGCGGTGATCGAGCCGAGCCTGTTTCACGGCGTGTCCTCGCCCGTCAGCACGTTGCCGTCGATCTGGTAGACGCTGTGCATCTCCTCCTCCAGATCGAGGTAGAAGCCGTAGAGCTTCTTCCACTTGATCACGGCTAGGCAGGCGTTGAATGCGTTGAGCTCGGCGATTTGGATGTTGCTGCCGTAGTCGTTGGGGACCTCCCCGGCAGTCATGGGGATGCGCTGGTGCTCGTGCACGTGCCGGCGACGTTCGGGGGTACTGGTGGTGACCCGCAGCAGCCCGGACAGGTGCCTGTCCGCCTCGTACACGCCCATGCCGACATCGATGAACGGCACCCGGCACTGCTCGAGCTTCTCGACGATCAGTCGGCGGGCCGTGTTGTCGTCCACGGACAGGAAGACGAAGTCCGCGGTGCACACATCCTCGACGTTCGTGGCGTCCACGTATACGGGATGGGCCACGACACCGTCGCGCATCTGTGCGTAGACGAACGCGAAGTACTCCGCCTTGGGCGGGGCTTCTGCGAGGTCCTCGCGGGTGGCCGCGCCGGGGGAGCGGAAGGCGTTGTGCTGCAGGAATTTGTCGCCGTCGTAGAGGTGGATCTCACGCACGGGGCTTTTGGCGACCAGGTCCAGGATGTAGCTGCCGGTCCCGCCCAGACCCACGATGGCGATGCGCAGGTCCTCGAATCGTCGGGTGAGGCCGCCGATGCCGGCCCGGCTGGTTGCCGTGTCCTCGTAATGGAAGACGGAACGTCCCTCAGTACCGAGGTCGGCGTCGGCGAAGACCGTGGCTGTGGCCGCGGGGTCAAGCCGCTGCGCCTGGGAGACCAGGATGGCGGCGTACGTGGTCATCTTCTCGTGATAGTCCCGGTATCCGGCAGCCGGCTTGTGGGAGAACGTGTAGTTGATGTCGACGTTCGCCCCCGGGGTCTGCGGCCCCCTGCTGTTGATGAGGGCCTCGAGCGGCCGGCCCTCGTGATCGCACGGTTCGGCACCGCTGAACATGGCCACGTGGGTTTCCGGAGTCACCGTCGCATCTCCGGCGAGGGACAGCTGAGAAACGAGCGTCCCGTAGCGCACGGTGCGCTGGGCATCCACGTACGGCACGTGGTGCATCAGCAGCAGGCCGGAGCGGATCTCGATGTGATAGCCCTCCTCCTGAAGCTGCCTCAGGTCGGGGCTATGACTTGTCAGTCGCGGTGACATTGAACACGGTCCCGTTCTTGATCCTGACGCTGTGGCCCGCTGTGAGCGTGCCCTGGGCTGGCATCTGGTGAGCGTGACGGAAGCTGACGGTGATGAGGACGGTGGGGCCTGTAGGAACCGGGTCGAAGGCGAGCTGGGCCACCTCCTCGAAAGAGAGGGTGTCCGTGTGTACGACCTTCTCCTGTGCGTTGACGATGATCTTGTACGTGCGGTGATGCCCGGAGGTCTTCGGGTCTTCGGGACGACTCATGAGCCGACTCCTCCCAATTCGTTTTCATTGAACACAGTGAAAGCGTAGCACGGCTACTTCGGTTGGATCACGACACGCCCTCGCGCGTGCCTCCTTGTATGTCGTGCCGCTGGCATCCTGGTGAGCCGTGTTACTCGAACTCGCCGGGCGTCACCCGCTCCTACGGAACAGCCCCACCACACGCACCGCCTGTGGTCGGCTCGTCCTCGACGCCCGTCGCCTTATGTTCGCCAGCCCTCTTGATCTGGCCGCTGCGGCTGCCAGCGCGCACCTCCATGCTGACGACGGCACCCCCACCGCCTTGGTCCTGCCCCGCTCGCCGGACGTCACCTCCTACCTGCAGCGCATGGACCTGATCACCGCGCTGCCTGACGGAGCGCACATAGAAGGCGACCTCCCCGACGAGATCCGTAAAGACCAGTCTCTGAACCTCCTGGAGGTCACCCATCTACGGCCGGACACGGTCGGCCAAATCAGCGAGCGACTCGGTCGCCTGACTCTCCATCACCTCGGCCCCCGCGACGGACGCCGGGTCTGCCAGGGCATCGGTGAACTGATCGACAACGCCATTGATCACGGCGCCAGCACTTGCGGAGCTTTCATCGCCGCGCAGGCCTACAGCGGCAAGACGACCGGCTACCGGCGCCTTGAGATAGCCGTCTGCGACACGGGCATCGGAGTCCTCGACCATCTCCGGCGCAATCCGGAGCACCGCCTCCTCAGCAGCAGCGCCGCGGCCCTCGAGCGGGCCCTGCAGCGAGGCGCCAGCGGAACCGAGGATAAGCGCGGTAACGGCCTCCCCGACCTGCTGACCAGCAGCGGTGCCACCGCCGCCACCAGGCTGGTGCTGCGTAGCGGCGACGGTCTTCTGCGCGCCGGACGCCACAGGGGCAAGGGTGCATCAGTCACCCACACCTTCCCTACGCCCATGGTCGTACGAGGTACATGGTCCTGGCTGAGAGTCTCATATCGCACCAAGCCAACCTGTGCTTCAATGAATTAAATGAAACCGAGGAAACGAACGTTGCTCACCTACACCGTCAAGGAGCACGGCGCGTTTCTCTTTGCCCGGACCGTAGGCGCAGACGCGCGCAGGTCTCTAGAAGAGCAAGTCGCAGCCAACGCCCCCGTCGCTCTGCTGACCATTGACTTCGGCGGCGTAGAAGCTATGACCAACAGCTTCGTCGACGAGTTTCTCGGCAGGGTCTACCTCTCCCTGGCCGCTGGAGACCTCTCCACCAGCACAGTGCAGCTGACAGGCCTGAACGAAGAGACCCGAGACGGCGTCACCGTCTGCCTTGAGCGCCGCAAGCAGATCGCCGTCGACGGCGACACCAACGAGCTGCTCGGCGACACTGCCCTCCTCTCTGACACATGGGCTGCAGCACGTCGCCTAGGAAACTTCAGAGCAGCGCAACTTGCCGACGAGCTCACCATCTCCCTTCCCAACGCCAACAACCGACTCAAAAAGCTCGTCGAAGCCGGGGCTCTGTACCGAGAGCGCGGCACAGGGCCTGAGCGGGGCGGAAAAGAGTTCACCTACTGCCTGGCTAGTGGCGCATAGGCACGCTGACGTCGCAAGACATCAGATACCCGTATGACTGAGGGCTCGCCGGCTGGCGGTGGGGTCGTCCGCTCATCGATTGATCGCTTTACCTCCGGCGAGAGCTGCGGTCCGCTTTACTCGACGCATGTGACAAATCTGCCAACGATCACTAGGTGGAGGATGCGCTGACATGCGCATCTAGTGATCGTTTCAGGACCTCTTGCTGTGGTGGGGCGTGGGCCTGACCTGGTGTTTCTTGTGGCAGTCGGGATGCAGGCAGGCTCTGAGATGCGGGCTTAGTGATCATTTCGGAAGGTGGTGATCGGCTCAGGATTTTTACCTGTCTGCGCGGCCTGGGCGGCTAAGTTTGTGCTGGTCAAGGTTGGTCTAGCGTGTCTCGTGCCGGGTGACCTTGCGTAGGTCAGATCGACCTTGCGGCTGATGCCTTACAGGTCAGTTGGATCTTGCATCCGGCATCGACTTGTACGACGCGGCTGCTGTGGCCCTGGGCACGGTCGCTGATGGTGCAAGGGTGAGTTCATGAGTTCGGGAGCCAAGCAGCACTACGTGCCCGCCGCGCTGATCGGTGGCTTCGGAGAGACTGCTGATCACAAGCGCCCTCGGGACGCGGTCGTGTGCTGGCGGCGACGCGGGTGGGGCGTGGCCCGGGAGACGAAGGCCGAGGCGATTGGCTGGCACTGGGGGATGTACCGGCTGGAAAACCCCGCGCACGGCCTCGACCCGGATGTCGTCGACGCGGTGTGGGACGTGATCGAGCCGGGGATTTCGGGCGCAGTGCGCCGATTCGAGAGCGGCACGGACACAGCGGGGGAGCGAGAGTGGCTGGTGGCGTACGCCTCCATGGCCGGAGTGCGCCACCCGGACTTCAAGTTCGCGATCAACCGGTGGCTCGCCGAGTGGGGGAAGCCCGGCGTCCGTGGTGATGACGTGCATCGAGTGCGGCTCGAGGCACTCGGAAATGGTCTGGTGCCGATGAGCAACTGGCGCTGGCGCATCCTGCACAGCCCGCCCGAAGCCCCGCGCTTCACACTCAACGACCGCGCCTGGAGCTACCTCCCGCAGCTGCGTCGTCAGGCACGCGGGCGGCGCGCCCTGTATTTGCCGCTCAACTCCCGGGTCGCCGCGGTGGCTTGGCTGGGTGAGAGCACCGGAGGGTTCGACCACCAGGTGCTGCGCCCGAACTGGGTCCGCTGGCTGAACACCGTGACGTGGACCACCGCGCCGACGTTCGCCGTCGGGCACCGGGACGAAGCTGCGGCCCTGGGTGCTGAGCGGACCCTGGGCGAGGTGGAGAAGGCGATCACACTGCGCAACGGCTCCTTCCAAGGCGTCACCGGCAAGTATCTCTTCGATGAGGTCTGAACGGGTGAGAGGCTTTGTCACGCCGATCCATGGGGCTCTTCTGTGCGCTCGCCGCAGACCGGGCGGGTTCGAGACGTTGTGGAACGGCTCCGGCTGCTGTCGACCAGATGGAGGGCCGGGCCGGTGCCGGACGGAAAACCCTGCCCGGATGTCAGTGGCGGTGGCGACACTTGATCCATGACGCTTGACCGTGCTGTTTCGGCACCGCCGCTGCTGATCCCTTCCGGATCGGCGATCAACCCGATGGTGCTGGACCGGCGGATACTGCTGCCGGTCCTGGACACCAACGCGCTGCTGACTCACGCCTGCTGGCTGGTCCAGAACGGGTACCAGCACGACAAGGTGACAGCGCTGGCCGGTACCGGTCGTGCGACTCCGTACATTGCGGCACACGTTCCCGGCGAGATCGAAGAGCACCTGCCCCGGCTGGCAGTTGACTACCAGGTGGCAGAACGCGACGTACGCCGTCTCCTCGGGGCTCAGATCCTCCCTGCCCTGCGCGTGGTCGATCTGGAGATTCGCGATCACCTGTCCCCGCAGACCCGGCGCATCCTGCACGTCGACCCGGACTTGCCGAAGAGGTACCAGGGCGACCCGGACGACGCACCCACCATGGCACTCGCGGAGTTTCTGGGGCCGTGTGTCATCCTCACCGAGGACAGCGTCTTCTCCCGTTTTGGGTTCGCCGTCATCGAGTGGATCCCTGTCGTCCAGAGCGTGATGCGCATGGCCGGCCTGGAGGCCACCGCCGCGAACGCGCTGGTGGTTCTCGACTGGGCCCTGCGGCTGTTCGGCGGGGGTGTTCACCGCCTGGCGGTCCTCGCGCGACGCAACCCGCTGGCCGCGACGGTCGTGGTGGGAGGGCTGCTGTGGTGGTGCTACACGAGCGGCTGGCTGGTCCGGGACAACTGGCGGCGGCGCCTGTCGCGGCTGGGGGACGTGGCGAAGCCGCTGCTGGAGTTGGCCGAAGCCGGGATGACCGAGCATCAGACGCTCAGTGATTCGCTTGTGGTGGTGGAGCCTCCGGCCTATCCCACCACCGAGCAGGTCGCGGCCCGCTACCTCGCGCGGTGCGGCCAGCCCGTGACACCCGGCGAACTGCGTGACGCACTCGCCCGGCGTGGGCACATGGTCTCCGCCGCGCAGCTGAGGCGGAACATGACGTCTCACGCCGCGTTCGTCCGCGCCCCGGGTGACCTGTGGACGGTCGGACGCCCCGTACAGAGGTAGCCGGTCCGCGTCAGGTGGCGGCGCCAGGAAGGCCTGCCCGCTGTAATGGTTGGGGACAGGCATGTGTGGCAGCGCCCCAACTGACTGTGCGCGCCGGGCAACCGCAGTGAACCCGTACGGACCAGGCGTGGTCGGGCTCCACGGCTGCGTTCCACGGTGTCGCCCGGACGATCGCATCATGTCAACACGCCGTCCGGCGCGTGGACTTGCCCGGGCGGGGCCGGCGACGGTCTTGACCGGGCAGCCTGCGCTGGTAGAGGCAGCGGAAATCGCCGGTGTACCGCACGTCAGAACAGGTCGCGGACGGGGTCGTGTGTGCCGAAGGCGCGGGCGCTGGCGTCCTCGATGAGGCTGCAGAAGGCTTCTTCGTGATCTTCCAGAGTGCCGGGAGGATGGTTGTTGTCTCTGTTCCAGCGGGGCAGGCCTGAGCCGTCGATGGCGGGCCGGGGGATCGGGGTGAGCCAGTAGTCGCTGGTGATGACGCGGGCGGTGCCGTCGTCGCGGTCATGTGTGAGGGCCTGAGGGCAGTCTTCGCTGCTGTCTCCCGCGCCAAGCAGCACGGTGGGGGACTGCAGCGCGTCGGCGATCGAGCGGACCTTGTCCACCTCGCCCTCGGTCAGCTGGCGGCCGTGCCGTTTCACCTCGGCGGGAATGATGGTGCCGTCCGCCATGAGCAGGGCGATGTCGGCCTCGCCGATCTGCTGCTTCCCGCGGTAGAACTCGACTCCGGGGTGCGCGCCCACCAGGTAGCCGGGCCGGTTCCCCAGGGCCGCGATCAGCCAGCGCATGATCAAGGCGTGGTAGACGGAATCGTCGTCGATGGACCGTCGCAGGGGCTCGGCCAGGCGGTATCGGAACGTCAGCGACGTCAGGGCGAACGGGTCCACCATGGTGCGGCCGCATCGTGGGCAGCCGGCGTTGCCGGTCTGCTCCACCGGGCGCAGGACTTTGAAGCCGCAGTGATCACAGATGAGCTGGACGACACGCAGGACGAGGCGCCGCTGCAGTGCCCACCGCAGCCAGGCTTCCGCGACCGAGCGTTTCCCGCCCAGCGCTTTGCTGAGGGAGCTGAGATCGAATGCGCCCGAGGTCTCGGCGTCATGACTGACGTTGATGTCCGCGAGCAGTTCGGAGAATTGCGACATCGCGGCGTCGGGGTCTTCCTGAGCTGCGGCTACCTGCCTGGCCAGACGATCCGCCCGCGCTTTGAACCAGCTCATGGATGTGCTTGCCGCAGTGGAGTACAGCAGTGAGAGCAGACCACGATGAGTCAGCCAGCGTACGTCGTGCGCGCCGCCGGCGAGTTCGGCCAGCGCGACGGCGTGCTGTCCGGGGACGGATTCCCTTACTGTCAGGCCGTGTTCACGCGCGGCCGCTTCCAGCAGGGTCCACGTCTGCGGCCACCGCACTTCGGCAACGCCCGTCGCTGACGCCCTGACGATCGCTCCGCCTCCGCCGTACTCCGGGTACCTCGACCAGCGCCCACCGCGTAGCGGAACCAGCGAAGGCAGCGGCTGCCGGTCGACCTCGACCGTGACACGGACCGACTGGTCCGTGTCCACCAGAGCCAGTACCTCCCGGTCGTCCTCGGTCAGTGTCGGCGCCAGCGCGCGGCCGGCGGCGAAGGTCAGCGGCATGCTGGAACTCCGGGCCAGGGGCGCGGGAGTGGGGACCAGTACATCGGAAGGGCTGAGGGCGTAAACCGGACGGTGAGGCAGAGCACGCCCTACAACCTCAAGGTCCTCGTTCGGCAACGTGGTCGAGGTGAGCACCATCATGGGCGCGGCGCCGGTCACCCAGAACGGCTGACGAGCGACGGCTTCGATCCTTGCTTGCACTTCGGCGATGTCCAGCTCCCCAGCGGGAGTACGTGGCACCGGCAGGCCGATCGGCACGATGTGGGACCAGCCGTGCAGGGCGCGCAGGTTCCACAACAGGGCGGCGTCCGCGACGCTTCGGTGCTCGCAGAGGACGTAGACGTTGCGGCCCAGATCGCGTGCTGCAGCACCGGCTTCCTGCAGCCAGTCGTCAACACCGTTGGTGCCCACCCGCACGGGGCGGGGTGTCAGGGACATCCGGCTCAGTCCCACAGGTGTGACCTGTCGGCACCGTGCCAGCAGGTCATCTACCCCCAAGTTTTCGGGTGTCTGCCGCTCAAGGGTCAAGACATCGGAGAACTGCAGATCATCGCGGGCTCTTGAGTACGCCAACAGGTCCTCGTCAGGCCGGTGCGGCAAGCGCCCCAGCATGACGCTGTACACCAGCTCCCAGGGATCGCCCGCCGGTGTGCCGGTCACGGTCACCGTACGGAGATTCCCGGCGTCCCGCGCTCCGGCAATCATGAGAACCGGTATCTCTTCACCCCGTCCCGTCGGCAGCCGCATCGCCTCACCCAGTTCGCGGCATCGCTGCTGCCAGGCCTGTGACTCGGTATCAGGGACGACGACCGTCAGGTAGTCGAGCTCGCTGCGCAGCAACAACGTCCGGTACAAGTCGTTGACGCTGCCGTCGGCAGCCACCGGAACAATGAGGTCGCCGACCCCACCCCACACCTGGCAGGCACGCTCGATCACCCGCAGCACGCCTGCGTAGTCGTCGTCGCGAACCAGATAGGCACGTCTGAAGGGACGCACATGGCGGCGTGCCAGGACCGTTCCCTCCGTGGCAATCCGGCTCAGAACATTGCGCATGCCGAGATCCCCCTTGCCGCCAACTCCCGCGCCCGCGACAGTCGGCCCGAGCCGTCCGCAGCTTCCTCAACAGATCATCCCGCGCCCGCGACCGTCGTGATGCCGGGATGGGGCAGAAGCCGGTGCGCGGACCGCCATGCGTGAGGGCTGGAACAGTCCGTGGGCCGACGGTGACCGCCGCGACAGCGCGCTTGAGCAGGGGCATGCACGACGTGGAGACGCCGCTGCTCGTGGACATGCACGGCCAGAGCCGCCTACGTGGCTCGGTGGATTGGTTTGTGCTGGTCAGCGATTCAGCGCACCTTCGGTGGGCGCCGGGCGGCCCGGCTGCGCTGTGCGCTGACGGATCCGGTGGGCTGGCTGATCGGGCGGGGGCTGTCGCGCCAGGCCGACTGCGGGTGTCTGCGGTGAGACGAAGTCCTGCGGATGGATACCGGCGGCCCCTGCGGGACCTGCGGCTCCCTGGTTGCCGATCGGTGCGGCCTGCGCCTCATGTGGCCGCGAAGGGAGATACGGCCCCGCCTCACGCTATGGCGGAAGGGCCGCGGGTGGCGTACGGGCAGCAGCTTCGTGAGACGGTCTGCGAGCAACTGGTGCACGAACAGGCCCGGAAAGAGGGTGCCGTCTTCGAGCGCGAACAGCGTCGGGAGGCCCTCGCGTGGCCCGCGCCGAAGCCGAGGCAGCTGGGCAGGCCTGGCGCACGGCCGTGCTCTGGCTGCGGCAAGCAGGATGCGGCCGGGGGGGTGAGGCTTATGCGAACCTCAGCGCAGTCGAGGACCTGATCGTCGAGTCGGCGCTGACAGCGGCCGCTGCGCAGGCGGACGTCAACGATCGCGCCGACATCGATGGCGTCCTGGCGCACGGGAGTCGACCATCCGCACCGAGCTGGACCAGCTGTTGGCCGACGCGGCCGCGGAGTACTGGTGTTCCGCCCTGTCGGCGCTGATCCGCAGCGAACCGGCCGAGGCGGAGGCCCGGTTGGCGTACGGGGCGAAGATGCGCTCATCGGTGCACCGTCGACAACTCGTGCCGCGGTCGAGGAAGCCGCCGCCGAGGTCGCCCAGCAGGCCTGTGAGCGCACCGCGTCCACTCGTACGGCCGCGGTGCGCGCCGGGAAGTATGCCGACGTCGCCGTACCGGCCGTCGGCGGTGAGCCGGACCCGTGCGCGGCGGGTGCTGCCCGGGCGCGTGCTGCGATGCGCGGCCATGAGGGCCTTTGAGAGGCGGGTTTCGGTGGAGCGGGCGCCGCGGAAGCGCGGCGATGGCCCGTACTGCCTGTCGACGGCATGGTTCCCGGTCACTAGATTTAGAACGAAAGTTCGAACATTGAGGTGAGTGTAGCAGTCGGCAACCGCAGCAATACCGAGCAACGGGCCCCGGTACTTGCCGGATGCGGGCATCGTTGGGCAGCACGCCGCGCTTGTCCCTGGTGACGGTGTGAAGACGCGCATGGCAGGAGGAAACCGGTGAGTGATCGCAGCGCCATCGAGTGGACTGAGGCGACGTGGAACCCGACGACCGGGTGCGATCGTGTGTCGGCCGGCTGCGACAACTGCTACGCGCTCACCCTGGCGAAACGCCTCAAGGCGATGGGGTCGGCGAAGTACCAGAGGGATGGCGATCCGCGGACCTCCGGGCCGGGGTTCGGCCTGACCGTGCATCCGGATGCTCTCCAGATCCCTTACGGCTGGAAGAGTCCGCGGACGGTGTTCGTCAACTCGATGTCGGACCTGTTCCACGCTCGCGTACCGCTGGACTTCGTTCGCCAGGTTTTTGAGGTGATCGCCGACACGCCGCAGCACACCTATCAGGTGCTGACCAAGCGGGCGCGGCGGCTACGGCAGGTCGCTGACCGGCTTGAGTGGCCGGCGAACCTGTGGATGGGGGTGTCGGTGGAGGGCGAGAAGGAACTCGCTCGCGTCGACGACCTGCGCCAGGTGCCGGCTGCGGTGCGGTTCCTGTCGTGCGAACCGCTGCTGGGGCCGCTGAAAAGCCTGGACGTTTCCGGCATCGACTGGGTGATCGCCGGCGGGGAGTCCGGCCCGCGCTTCAGGCCGCTGGAGCCGGAGTGGGTGACCGGTATCCGCGACGTCTGCCAGGAGGCCGATGTGCCGTTCTTCTTCAAGCAGTGGGGCGGTCGGACCCCGAAGGCGGGAGGGCGTCTGCTGGAGGGACAGCAGTGGGACCAGCTTCCGCTGGCCGCGGCGGTCAGTTCAGGCTGATGCGGCTCTTGCGGGTGAGCTTGCCACTGCTCAGCACCCTCACGACGCCGTCGTTGCGCAGCTCCTGGACAGCGGCGAGCGCATGCTTGGGCAGCCAGCGGGAGGTCTCGGTCAGCAGCCACTGACCGATGTCCTCTACCGTCGCGACTCCCTGGGACAGACGTTGGTGGACCAGTTCCAGCAGCTCGGGGTCGACCACGTCCGCGCCGGCGAACAGCGTGGACTGTCCGGGGAGGACCCCGCCGCGAGTGCGGGGGTCCTTGAAGCTCATGCCATCGCTGACGTCGACCTTCCACATGGCCTCTTTCATCGCCTCCAGGCCCTTGGGGTGGCCGGTGCCGAAGACGAGGTACAGAGGCTGGCCGGTGCGGGGCACGAGCCGGAACTGCAACTGGGAGCGGAACCCCGCCCGGCGCAGCGCGTCACGGTAGGTCGATAGCCACACACGCCACCGCTCGTCGGGCCGGAGTTCTGCATCAGCGGGCGACCAGAACTCGCGGCCGCCGAAGACCATGTCGAGGAGCTCCGGGTTGAACTCCTCACTGGCCATCTGCCGCCCCTGCTCGCGGCTGAACCAGTTGGGGCCGAAGGTGGTGATGACCTCGCTGGAGGGGTTGTGGGCAATGCGGCGCATGAGAGACAACGGCACGTTGATGTTGCCCCAGCTGTCAAAGATCCCCAGGACCGGGTGGCCCCAGGCGTCCAGCTTGGTCAGCAGTTCGCCGCTGTCCTGTCCGGCTTCGCCGTGATGCACTTCGACGTGTACGGGCAGGTCCTCCAACGGCCCGAAGCAGCGGACGAGCTCTGCACACAGATGCTCGTAACGTGGCCGCTCCTTCTCGATGAAGATCAGACGGACACGCTGCCGGCTGAGGTTCATGCGGTCGACCGCACTGTGATTCAGCAGCTTTCTCAGGATGAAGATGGGCGAGCCCTCTTCTCCGCCCAGGTAGCGGCCAGGGCCGGCGAAGGCGTCCAGCAGTGTGACGCGAGGACGGGAGTATCCGGTGCGGGCGGAAGTCTGCAGAAAGATCGGCCACCAGGCGTCCAGGTACTGCTTGTACAACCGGTGCTTCGCCTCGGTCGCTGGCTCCAGCTTCCACAAGACGCCCATTCCGACCCCCTGCACGCGTTGTCCCCCACGCAGTCGGCAGCTTGACCGACCAGACCCTGATCACCGATGGTGAGTGCATACGCTCTGCGGGTAAAGACCGCGTACCAGCCGCACCCGTGAGCAGTGGTGCTGGGGTCAGTTCAGCGGGGAAGGGGCAGTGATGCCCAGGACCTTCCAGTCCTGAGCGCCGGTGTCGCGTTCTACCCGCAGGCCTCCCCGGCGCAGGGCGTCGACCAATCCGCGTTCCAGAGCGTCGATGGCGCCACACAGGTGCTCCGCCCTGCCGTCGCTGCCCTGTGTCTCCGCGATGTCGAACAGCTTGTCGCTGACATTCCAGCTGACGGTGACATGGTCGGCCGGCTCTCCCGGCTTCCACACCTCTTCACGCCCCAGCGCCACACCCGGCATGCTGTGGCGTTCGGCCACCGGCAGGTGCAGAAGGGAGCAGACCAGTCTGATCCTCTCCACCAGTTCGGTCGGCAGGTCCATCTCTTTGGGCGTGAAGCCCGGCCAGTCCTCGGTGTCGCTGTCATCGGCCACGGCGTACAGCCTCCCCGACCAGCCCGCCGTCGCGCTACGGCATCACCATGTCTTTCAACTGCTGGGTGCTTCGGCGAACTCTTCTCGCCGTTCATCGGTCTGTTGGCGCACAGGACGAACACCTTGTGCCGGCGACCCGGAGCCAGCCCCGGCACCCGCGCGTCACGTTCGTTCCGCCGATGGCGCCACCCACCGGTGCGGCCTCACTCCTCACCTGAGCAGGTGATCACAGTAGGTCGTCCTCGGGCCTGTCCATGAGTGCGCGTTCCGCGTCGGTGAGGGGCTCGCCCAGGTCGGGCATCGTGAAGAGACAGTTGTTGCCGTTCAGGGGCCCAGACTGCTTCGAGCCGGGAGCGGAAGGCAGTGTCGCCGTAGCGGGTCGGGACGGAGCCCACGGACGGCCCGGGGCTGTCGGGAGGGGGTACCCGACCGGGTTCCTGTCCTGGACATGCGGGTGTGCCGGTCACGTCAGATGTCCGGCCCAACTGGACAGCGGGCCCCGCCGGGGCGGACGGCGCGTAGCGGGGGCCTCTGGCGCCCGGCAGCCACGGGCAGGAGTGCCGGCCGGGCCGGCGCCGCGGGCCTGCGGTTTGTTTCAGGGGCCGAGTTGGGCTGTCGCGGCTTTGATCTCTTTCTCGGTGATGTTCTCGCTGCCGCTGCGGATCGCGAGGACGGCGGCGGTGGAGATGACGTAGGTGAGGGCCTTGAAGTAGCCGCCGGTGAGCTGGTGCAGTGTGACGGCGTGTTTGCTCAGGGCGTTCTCCTCCAGCCGGAACAGGCTCAGGTCGGCCTCGAAGCTCGCCAGGACGCGCCGGAAGGTCTCGTCGTCCTCGGTGTCCAGGGGCAGGGGGTGCAGCCAGGTCACCGGCAGCAGGGCGGTGGGGGAGGGCGAGACGGGTTCGGCCGGCCGCCCCGCCTGTTCGAGCCGTACCTGGTTCTCCTCGCTGACCCGGGTCAGCTCTCCGGCCAGGATGCGGGCCTGGTGCAGGCGGTGGCTGGCTCCGGTGCCGCAGAAGACGATGGAGATGCCCAGCTTGTCGCGCAGGTAGTCGAAGTAGGGCAGCACGTTCGCCAGGTGCTGCGGCGAGGCACGGTTGATGTCGTCGATGAGCAGCAGACGGGTCTGCGCGGTCTCCAGGACGTAGTTGACCGGCAGGGTCACGTCCTGGTGCCTGCGCATCTCCAGGACTTCCACGAGGCTCTTCGGTTCGGGGTTGAGACCCAGGTAGGAGCCGATCTCCCAGAGCCAGTTCACCCTGGGCTCAGGGTCTGCGGGGGTGGTGATGTGCACGACCGGGATCGTGTTCTGGCGTCTGCCGCCCATGGCGGCTTCGATCTCCCTCTGGGCGGTGCGTCCAATCGCCCGCAGCAGGCAGGTCTTGCCGGTGCCCGCGGGGCCGTCGATGACATGATCCATCAGCCCGTCACGGCGCCCGCTGTTGGCGTGGACTGCCTCGACGACCATTTCCTGCATGTGGGTCATCGCGTCGGTGGGCACCATCCGCAGATGCCGGTGGTAGGCGATGGCCTGTTCGTCCGTCTTCCTGTCCTCGGCCGGACTGCTGCCCGCCGGCAGTGCGGGCGGCTCCACTTCCTCGTCGACGAAGTAGGTCCAGCCCGTGAGTTGGAACAGCGGCAGAGGACGCATCGGGGTGTCCTTCAGCTGCTGACGCAGACGGGCTTCGCGTTTGTCGCGCAGTTCGATGGATGCCTTCATCACGCTTCTCTCTCGTCACGGTCCTGCACTGCACCGGCACACCGGCTCCGGACCGCAAAAACCTGTCCGCTTGCGGGTTCGGCCTGGGCTGCGCTGTCACGGCTCCTGTTCTTGGTCGTCTACATCTCCCATACGTCGCCCTCGTCCTCGTCACCGTCATCACCGTCCGGATCGAGGGGGTCGAGGAGTTCCGCCTCGACGACCTCTTCGGCAGCTGCCGATGTTCCGGCAGCGGAGGCATCCGGCGGGCTGTCGCCGTCGTCGGGGAAGAGTGCTGCCAGCGGATGCGGAGCCTGCTCGCTGTCCGAGGGCGGTTCCGCGCCGCTAGTGCCGGAGGGCAGCGCCGGCGGGGCGGCTGCGGACGGGGGAGCCAGAGGGGAGATGGGCAGCGCCGGGTAGGGCCGCAGCGTCGACAGGTCGAACTCCTTCAGACTCGCGTAGGGGTCGTGGGAGGGCTGTTCGGTCTCCAACTCCAGGCCCTGGAACAGCGGTTCGGCCCCGGTGCGTTTGGGTGGCGGCCTGCGGCTGCGGCGGCGCCGGTCACGCTGGGCCAGGGACAGGGCGATTGCTTCCTCGTCCTGCTCGCTGCCACCGGCCGCGCGGTGCTGCTCGGCGTGCTCCTGCCACATGTCCGCGGTCCACGGATCGGTGAGCAGGTGCCGCAGCCGGAAGTCGCACGTCACCCAGGTGCCCGCGGTGTGGTCGTAGAGCCATACCCGCTCGGGACGGTAGGGGTTGTAGCGGCATTCCCACTTGTCCTCTGCGCCGGGCAGCTTCGAGCCGCCGCGCAGGAGGATCTCCCGGTAGTGGGCGGCGTCCTGCGCGACGGGCTGATAGGTCCGATAGTTGATCATGAAGCCGCTCTTGCCGGGGACGACCCACCGCCGCAGCAGGAAGAGGCGGTTCTGGGCGGGGGAGAGCGGCACGGCCCGGTAGCCGCTGCGGGCCACCTGGACGGCGTACATGTCGTTGGGGGACAGCACGACGCCCGGCCGGAACGGGTCACGCAGTCCCGTGTCGGGGGTCTGCTGGTACTCCAGGGCCACCCATTCCTGGGCCATCTGCTGGAGTTCGGCGATCGTGTACAGCGGCATCCGCTCGATGCCGCGGCCGCGCTTTTTGTGGCTGCGGCCCTGCCAGCCGTGCCGCACGTACTGGCTGAAGCGGTGCGCGAGCGTGGTGAAGGAGTGCTCGACGAGCGACTTGTCGGGCCCGGTCCTCTTGCGCGCCGGGCGGCGGGCGATGCGCAGCCGGTCGCAGACCTCGGTGAAATGCTCGCTCACGTAAGGGCTGCCCTGGTCGTAGATGATCAGTTCGGGGCGGATGACCGGGCGGGCGGCGGTGGCCTCGGTGAACCGTTCGTCTGCCGCGCGCAGCGCCCCGAACGGCAGGCTGGAGGCGGCGGCCGCGCTCAGCGGGTCCCAACCGGGCATGACGGGCCAGGGGGCGAGAGCCTGGGCCAGCATCAGGGTCAGGTCGATCGCCCGGGTCGCCCGGCCTGCCTGTCCGCTCTCGGCGTCCCGGGGCCGGCTTGGCGTGATCATCAGCGCGCACATGCTGTGACTGGCCACGTCGATCAGCGAGGTCATCTCCGTGGAGGTGGGCCGGCCGGCGTCGCCGCGGGCCAGGATCCGCAGCGGCGTTGTGTCGACCTGGGTCACCTGTCCCGGCCGCAGCACGGCCTCGCGCCCGCCGTGGGGCAGGGGCGGGGTGGAGGCCAGGGCGGCCCGGGCCCGTGTCGGCCGGTCCAGGATGTCGGCCAGGCCGGACTCCTTCATGCGAAGGTAGAAAGTGGAACGGGAGGGCAGGAGAGCCGCCACGGCAGCCGGGTCGCCGAGCTCCTCGTCGTAGCGCGAGTGCAGGAGGTCCTCGACCTCCTCGCGGATCAGCTCGATGGTCACGTCCGACTCGTGCGCGCGCCGGGCCACCACGTCCTGCATGGCGGTCAGACACCGCGGGTCGGTGAAGCCCCCCGCCCGTTTGTCCCGCGCGGCGGGCAGCAGCACAACCGGATTCTCCCCGGCCGCCTTCCACTTGCGCCGCTTGTCGGCGAGGGTGTGGGCGGAGCAGCGGACGCCGTCGGCGGCCAGCCGCGCCGACATCGCGGCGCACCGCTGGGCCAGAGTCGTGTCCGGCCCGAATCCCCGCGCATGCTCGCTTTCGCCTGGCGCCAGACCGGTGTCGATCTCCACCATGCGCGCCTGCCACAGCGCGGCTTCTTCCTCCCGGCCCTCCTGCCGCCCCCACCCGTCAAGAGCCGTGCTGTCCGCGGCCGGTGCCCCGCCGCCGCTGAGAACCGTGAAGTCCTCCGCGCCCACCAGCCACCGGTACGACACCGCCTGCGGTGCCTGGTCGCCGTCCTGCGGCAGCAGCGTGACCTGCGACCCTTGCCACGCCACCACCTCCCACTCGCGCTCCTGCCAGCGCACCCGTGCCCCGATGGACAGCGACCCCGCAAGCCGGGCCTCACCCGATCCCGCCATGCGCCCCCCTCCGCGCCATCAGGCCGTCCAGGCCATGGCATCGGGCAGCAGCGGCTGTGCGCGGTCGAACAGCAGCCGTCGCTGCCACAGCATCCGGTAGACGAGGTCCAGCCCCGTCAGCTCGTCCAGCCCGCTCGCCGCCACCCCCGCCCGCAGGCCCGCCGGCTGCCTGAACGCCTCCAGCAGCGCCCGCCCCCGGTCCTCCTCGTCGCCCGCGGGAAACCGGTAGCCGGCCAGCCACCCCAGATTGCGTACGCGCAGCCCCGACGGCTCACGCACCTGCCGCACCCGCCACCCGGCCGCCTGCGCCACCTCCTGAAGCACCTCGAGTCTCACCGCGGGCAGGCTCTCCTGTCGGGGCGGCTTCAGCACCAGCACCTCACGCTCGCCCTCGGCCGTGCGCGCCACGAAGTCGGGGCGCCAGCGGCGAAGGCGGCCTCCCGCCCGCCACCGCAGTTCCACCGGGCCGGCACTGAACGCCGCCCAGGATGGCTCGAAGTCCAGCTCTATCGCCAGCCGCCACTGCCGCAGGCTGCCGCACACCACGGTCTGCTCTCGGGTCGCCACCGGCCAGTAGGTGATGATGCCCTTGCGGCCCCGGTAGGGCACCGGTTCGCTCACCGGCCCGAACTCCTCCAGTGCCACGCCCCGAAGCCCGGCCGCGCTGCACAGGCGCACCGGCCCGTACGGCTCGCGGTACAGAGCCACGACACCCTGCCCCGCCTTCGGCACGGCCTCGCCTTCCGTCAGGCCGCCGGGGTCCTCCGCCGTGTTCACGCCGCCCACCCCTTGCCGTGCCGCCGCAAGGTCCCGCATACCTGGCCGGCCGTCAGCCCCTTTGAGCCCAGTCCCTGACCGTGTACCGGTCGGCCCACGAAACCGCCCGCCGTCGGCTGCCCCCTCACCGGCAGCGGTTGGCGGGGGCCGGATAGCCAAGTTCCCGCCACCTGTGCACCCGCCCCTGCCTCTTTCGGTGATGACTGCTGCCGCAGCCCGGCATGCCCATGCTGCTCCGCTCCGCGCTGCGAGGACTTTCCCGCCAGCCGGATACACCTGAAAGGGTGAACAAGTCGGCGACAACGGAGGGACGCCGGGCGCTGCCCGGTCGGCATCCTGTGCGGCGGCTCGGCTGCTGAACTCGCCGGTCAAGAAGCCGACTTCGGTCCGCTGGCCGGCTTCTGCGCCGATCAGGAGTGCCCGGGCAGCTCCCACCGCACCTCGTCGCCGTCGTGATGCTGGCGCCAGAGGGTCACGACACGGGCGCGGACCAGCTGGTCGAGGAGGTCCTCCAACTGCTGAGGCGGCTGCCCACACTGGCGGGCGAGAGCATCGAGCTCGCCCCCGCCCACCCCAGCGGTGCTGTGGGCGGCCAGTGCCAGTGCGGCCAGTCGCAGAGCGGAGGGCAGGGCGGGCGAGAGGATCAGCGGGGCGGGGCGCAGCGCCCATTGGGCGGCGCGGACGCGCGCGGTGCGTCCGGGATCCTGGTGGAGGACGGGGGCATCGAGCAACTGCGCCTGGATGGGAGAGCATCTGCGTCTGAAGCGGTGCAGCCAGCCGGCGTGTTCCAGCTCCAGCCAGAGCTCTGCGCGGCCGTGCAGCCGCATGCCGCGCAGGAAGCCGTGGGGCATGCGGATCTGCCCCTGGCGGTCAGCGCGCAGTGCGCACTGCAGGGCGAGCAGCCGGGCCGCGGGGGAGGAGAAACGCGGCAGTGCTGTGGCGAGGTAGGTGAGCATTTCGCGTACGCGTTGCTGTTCTGCCGGGCCGAATGGCGGTGCGATGCGCGCAGAGCGCGATGTACTGGAGTGCGTCTGGGCGCGGTCGGCGCGGAGCAGGGTGGGCGGCACGACGGCGGTGCGGCTCATCGCCGCCGCGCAGGCGGCGCAGGCATCGGCCAGTCGCCAGGTACGGCCGCCGCGGTCGCAGGTCAGGGCGAGCAGAACGGGCCCCGCACAGCCGCGGTGGCGGGGGTGCCAGTGGCAGCCCAGCGCCCGGCACTGACAGGTGCGCAGGTGCCCGGGCAACGCGTCGGCGCGGGCATGGCGGGCCAGGTGAGTGAGGGCGGCCGAGCGAGCGGAGACGGCCTGCAGGACGGGGCTGTGCGCGCAGCGGGGGCAGGCAAGGGCCGGTCCGTCCGTTTGCGGGCGCAGGTGCACTGTCCAGATGCGCTGCACCTTGGCGTGTGTGCTGGCAAGCCGCATCGGCTCGTTGTCCCTCCGCTTTGGTCTGCGTCGGCGTCGTGCGGTGGTCTCCCGGGACGCGCACGGGAGCCGCCCGCACCGTAGTGCAGATTCCTGCACTTGCGCAGAAGCGGGTGCCCGGTGCGCTCACCTGCGCTGATAGTGCAGAAATCCGCACTGACAGGGCAGGTGTCTGCACCGTCGGATGGTGGGGTGACGATCTTGCCCCCCGACCCGGACCGCGACGCCCTGCGTGTGACGCTGGCACGGTTGAGGAACGAGCGCGGGTGGACCTTCGACGAACTCGCCGACCGCAGCGGCCTGGCCCGGCGCACGCTGATCGACCTCGAACACGGCCGAGCCGCTGGCACCGTCACCACCTGGCATGCCCTCGCGCACGCCTTCGACGTCCCCATCGAGCAGCTGCTCGGCTCGCTCTGCGAAGACCACACCCCGCCCGGATCCAAGGGCGCCTGACTCCGGCCCGCGCCAGGCTGCAGCGCGGCACAAATCACCCGAACCGGCGAGCACGCATAGAACGCACACTCGCAGAACCGCGTCAACGTTCGATACCACTGAGCCGGCCGGGGGACTGCCCGCCCGCCTGCTCCGTCCCCGGCACGCTTCGCCTGGCACGGTCCTCGCCATGCGCCCCAACACCGCCCCCACCGGCTGCCACTGGGACGGCAGCCCCCGCACTGCACCGGTGCGCCGTCCCCTGCGGGTGGCCGCCACCAGCCCCAGCCGCCTGCTGCGCGCCGGCCAGAGCCGCCGCTGCCGCCAATGCGGCAACCGCATCGACCTCTACCCACGTACGGACGGGCGGCCCATCGCCCTGCATCCCGCCGAACTCACCACCGCCCAGTGTGGGTTCTCGTCTTGTCAGAGGTGCGTGAGATCCTCCCCTGTTCTCTCAGCTCAGATCCCTGTCTGAGTCTGAGATTGATCTTGTCTCTTGGATGATGTCTGGTGAGCTGCGTATCTAACGGAGCGTGTATGTGTGGCCTGGGATGTTGCAGGCTCTGAGGTGCGGTCCCTCGATCCGTCTGAGATTCCCTGATGGTCTTGAGAACCCGTATGGGGATGGGCGGTTGCCGAAGCAGCCGTGGGCCAGGCTTTGGGGCCCAGTTGCGCGTTGAGTGGGGGCGGTTGCCTTACGGCGACCGAACATCGAGGAGGCATGGGTTGGGACGTCGACGATCTGGTCCTGCTCACCCGGGCCTGTCACGTCGCTGGTTGCCAGTCCTCGCTGGTCAGATCAGATGGGGCTGGCTGCGCGTGCGGCTCCACCAGCGCCGCTTGTGCTGCGCTTGCCAAAGGGACAGCCGGTCGTTCACCGAGGTGGTGTACGGATGGTGGGCCCCAAAGGTTGTCTGGCAGCCGACGAGGGATTGCTCCAGCAGAGCAGTGGCCCTCGACTTGTCGCCTCGTGACCAGTACAGGACGGCGAGGTTGACTTGGCATTCCAGGGTCGAGGGGTCCTCGGGACCCAACAGGCGCGTGCGGACAGCAGCGGTGTCCTCCAATAGCGCATCGGCATGGACACGCCCATTGGCAACCGGAGGGGGTTCTTGTAGTTCACGGGCTAGTCGAGCGTCCTGGTGGGGGAGGTCTTCCTGTAGAAGCGTGAAGGCGTCCTTGTGACGGCGGGCGAGGAAGGAGGCCCATGCGAGATCGCGTCGAGCGCCGAGAGTCATGGGGTGCGTGCGGCCCAACAGTTGTTCGCTGATGCCGGTCAGCCGCTGGCCGTAGGGGACTGCCGCGGTGGCGAGGCCGACACTGATCAGACTGCGCAGAGTCCAGTGCAGGAGGTAGTGGCCTTCGACTCTCCACAGCAGGTCTCCGGCGCATGCATCGACGCTGTCGATGTTTGTGCGCAGCACGGCTGTCGTCTCACGGTCGTACCAGGGGACGTTGTCGCACAGTTCCCTCAATGAGTCGACTGCGGTTTTCACGACCGCTGGGGTCGTGGCGTCGGGAGTGCACTCGCGTACGGCTCGTGCGGTCAGGGCGTGCAGCCGCACCGCGCGGGAACCGGCCTGAGCGTGATCGGAGAGCAGGCCGTATCGGTGCAGAAGTCGCAGGGCTGCCCGCACCTGGTCGGGATCAACGGCGGCATGAACTCCGTAGGGAAGCGCGGCACGGTGGCTGTTGAGGTAGTGGGTGACTGCGTCGCTGGCCCACAGCGAACGGGGGTGTCCTGCTGGGTCCAGAACGGCGGCCAAACGCATGACCGGAACGGCCAGGCCGACGGGCTCGCTCGCTTGGGCGACATCCAAGGAGAGCAGGAGAGCTGCGGCGACCTGCCGCCCGTAGCCCTCGGTATCTGCCGTGCGTGGCAGTAGGTCGTCCAGGCGTGCCGTGCTGCCGTTGAAGCGATGCAGATACTCCGTACACGGGACGTCTTCGTTGACCATGTAGGCGGCTGCGTGCGAGAGGGCCAGCGGCAAGTAGCCCAGTGCCGCGGCCAGTTCACCGGCCTGCGAATCCATGAGGTGGGCCGCATCTGCCGAGTCGAGCCGCTCGTGCAGATAGGCCTCGGCCTCTTCTGTGCTGTAGGTGTCGATGTCCACCACTGCTCGGCCGCCGCCGGACAGCACCGCGTCGTGGCGGCGGGTAGTCGCCACGACGCGTCCGCAGCCGAAAGCGGAGGAGGGCGGCCACCACTTGTGCATGGCTTCTGGATCGGTGAGGTCGTCAAGAATGAGCAGCCACGGGCGTCGGGTGGTCGCCAGCCACTGAAGGAACAGGCTGGCGTCGGACTCAGCACTCTTGCCCAGAAGGTGCTCGGCCGCCGCTTCCACGACCTGTGCGGCGTGCGCGTAACGTGCGATGACCTGCTCGATGTCACTGGCGTCGACCCACACCACCAGGTCGATGCCGTCCTCCAGGGCCTGGTGGGCGTAGGCGGCAGCGAGTTGCGTCTTGCCCACACCTCCGCCGCCGGACAGGACCTGGGCCAGCACCACCGTGGTACGTCCAACCCTGGCCTGATCGATCCGATCGCGCACCGCAGACCGGTCCTGGAACGCAGATGCAAGCACCGGCACCGAGCCCAACCGGACGGGCCAGTGCAACGGCTGGCGCGGTGGGGGAGCGGAGACCGTCACTTGGCTGACATGACCGCTGATGGCCACCGCATGGGCGGCCGAGGCGATCGCATCGCCTGACCGTTCTACCTGCACGGCTCCGTCATCCGTCTGGGGGCCCGGGCCGCGGTAGCCGCTTAGCGCATCGCCGCCATCCGTAGCGACGGCATCACCGCTCTCGTTGACGCCGACGGGCGGCGCCGTTTGCTCGGTGCCGTCCTGGCCACCGAGCGGGCGTCTCACCCGAAACCGTTTCATCGACCCTCTCACCATCCACCCCGCTGCCATGGCAGCCTTAGCCGGTGTAGTCGATGCCGGTGCCGGCCCTGCTGCTCGGCCCGCGGGCGATCGCATCCCCGCTCTGTTCCACACTCCCCGTTCCGCTGCCTCCCTGACGACGGCGAATGCCGGTGTGGGCCTCTCCTCCGCCGTACGCTTCAGCCCGTCCTGTCCGTGTGACGGTGTCCCGTGCCTGTGCGGTGGGCTGGAGCCAGGCCCACACCAAGGCGCACACCCCGGTGGCGCCCTGCACCGAAGCCCCCACCAATTGCCCCGCGTTCGGCCCATCGAGGAGCCAAAAAGCGGGAGTTGAGGCGATCACGGCTACAGCGGCAACCACTACCGTGACTCTGAGCCCACGCGACATGTCCATCCCTTCCCTACCGTTCGCCACCTCTTGAAGCTTCCCGCACTCCGGCAACCAGGGGGCACGGGATGAAGGACGGTTCCTGCGATCAAAGCAGTTCCAGCACTACCCATCGCACGATGTGGCTTTCGGTCACGATCGCACCCGCGTGTGCAGGAGACGAGCGACGGACAGCTTCCGCCGTGCCTTCTTGCCGGTCGGCGGGTTTGGCTCGTGGTCACTGGTCACAGAATCGACCCTAGCGGCAGGCACTGACATTGCCGTCAGGCTTCGACGTTGATGCCGTAGTCCGCAGCCAGACCGGCGAGCCCGGTGTCGTAGCCCTGACCGACAGCACGCGCCTTCCAACTCGAACCATGCCGATAGATCTCCATCGCGATGGTGACGGTCTCGCCCGAGGCGAACGGCACGGGCGTGAAGGCGATGCCTCCGCCAGTGGGTTGGGTGATCTCGGCGTGCCAGGTGGTGTGCTGGTCGAAGGAAGCGGTGGGCTGGGCCTCGAGGTCGATGCTGGCGATGACGGCTACGGTGTGGACGTCCTCGGGAAGATGGGGCAGATCTGCAGTGACCGTGTCGCTGCTGGTGCGGACTCCGTCGTGGTGCGGGTGGTTGTAGAAGACGAGGTCGTGGTCGCTGCGCACCTTGCCGTTGCTGGCGAGGAGGACGGCAGAGACATCGACTGGGACGCCGGTGGTGATGAGGCGCACCGCTACGGATTCGGTGCGCAGCGGGGCGTTGGCCCCTTTGGCCAGCATGCGCTGGGCGTTGTCCAGCAGGCCGGGGCTGGCCTCCGCTGTCCCTGCGGCCGGTTCACTAGGGGGAGGACTGGCGTCGGTGAGAGAGGCCAGGGTGCGCTGGAAGACAGACCAGCCTTCGGCTTCGTTTCCGGGCCAGGCCAGGGCCAGCCGTCTGGAACCGAACTGTTTGAACGTGGGGGGTTGTCCGAGGGCTTCGTGGAGCTGCATGTAGCGCAGGCTCTCGATGGCTAGGCCGTTGAGTTGCCATTGCCGTTGGGCTTCTTCGGGCTGGTTCCTGCGCAGGTCGTCGTCGACGGCGATGCCGCCGAGTGCGGTGTAGACGCGGCGGGCGAAGTCGTAGCAGTCGCTCGGCAGGAGACGGGCCGGGCGCTCCTGCTGTGCGGGCGCGGGCTCTCCGATCGCGGTGTACAGGCCGCCGAGGTCGCCTCCGGTCCACTGGTTGGCCGCGGCGGTGGCGAACTGGGCGAACTGGATCAGTGTGGGCGGCCGGCCCTTCGCGGCCACGTGCCGGTGATGGTCGCGGGCGACGTCCTCCAGTGCGGTGCGCCAGCGCTGCTCAAGGTAGGTGCCGAGATACTGGTCGGCCCAGGCGCGGCGATGGCGGGTGACGATGTCGCGCACCCTCTCGAAGCCTTCCCGACGGCTGCCGCTGCTGTAGCTCATGGTCAGGCTGAACGAGCCGACGGTCGTGTCCACCGGGAGCTCCTTGCGGTCCCTGACGATTGGCTCCTCTGGCCCCAAATGCCTTTCAGCAGTGCGCAGTTCCTCAAACAGCCCCGTCGGGACGGGGCAGCCGGCATCTCGCAGCGCGGTCAGGGGGCGGCTGTAGTAGTCGGCCACACCGGACAGAGGGGCGCGGGAGTAGGGGCCTTCGCACACGAACCAGGCGGTGAGCGCGAGGCCGTGCCAGAACTCCAGGGCCGGGCCGAGGGTTTGGGCCATCAGCTGGTGTGGGTGTGGGTTGCTGACGATGCTCCTGGCGTGCCTCTGCAAGGTCACCGACTGCCACAGCCGGTCCACCTGCTCGTTGACCGAGGCGGGCAGCACCTGTTTGTACAGCTGCTGGGTGAAGATGTGCTCGTCCGGCCCGAGGCCCATGATGCCGTCATCGACGAGACCCCACAGTGACCGCATGCCGGGGCGCTGGACGGCGTGCGCCTGGTCGAAGGCCGTCCACCACTCGCGCAGGGCCGCCACGCGTTCCTCCACGGGGGAGAGGGAGGTCGGGCCGCCGAGGAAGGCCGCGAGCATCGCATGAATCTGGTCCTCCGGGATGCCCGCCTCGGCCGCCATGCCGGCCGCCTGGGCGGACATTCCCACATACAGGCGCGGCTCGGGCAGCGCGGTGATGACCTCCTCGTCCGGGTGCGGCGGCGCCTGCAGGTAGTCCAGCGCGGCCAGCCAGTCGCCGGCGAAGTAGCCGGAGACAACCGGCTGCAGCGCACGCGTCACCACCCGGCGCGCGAGGGCGGTACCGGTCTTGGATTTCTTGGCGAAACCGGCCATCAGCGCCTGCAGCTGCAGGATGCGATGACGGGTGACGAGCTGCAGCGGATCAACGCCCCCCAAAGCGTCCAGGAGGCGCAGGCGGGCGCGCTGCTGGCCCTGCCGGTCCAGCCGGTGCCATCCGCCGCCGAAGCGAAAGTCCTCCAGAACATCGCCGGCGATGCCCAGCAGCCGGTAGCGTGCCTCGATGCCGGACCACACCTGCCGCTGGTCGTCGATCGTTTTCGTCGGCCCGGCTGCCCTCACCCGGATCGGTTCGATCAGTGTCTCGAACAACGGGACCAGCACGGACCACAGCAGCACCGCGTCGGCCGCACCGTCCACCAGATTCACGCCGGCCGAGTCGTCCGCTGCCAGCGTCAGAGCATGGGCAGGGCGTTCGCGCACCAGGTGGGGCAGGTTCACCGCCCCGGCTTTCAGCGACAGCTTCTGCGGCAGATACCAGGCACCGCGCCGCTGCTGCTCCGGGACGCCGAACGTCTCGGCACACCATGTCTTTTCCTGGGCGCTGAGCCCCACCACCGCGACGCTGTCCGCGGCCTGCGGCCCGATGCCGCGGACCACCGCGGCCGCGGGCCGGCCCCTGAGCGCTGCAGTCAGCAGCCGGGCGGCGAGCGTGTCGAGCTGAGCGAACCTCTGCTGCTGCCCGCTGGCTGCCTCCAGGCCAAGTGCATCTTCGGGGCAGGCATCGATAGCGGGGTGCCACCAGCGCGGCTGGTCACTGGCCACCGGTCAGCCTCCGCATGTAGTCGACGAACTGCTCAAACGGCATCGGGGTCGCGGTGTTCTGCGCGTAGACGGCGTAGCGCTGCGCCATCAGCTGCATCTCCCGCTCCGAGCGCCGGGCCTCCACCCGGTCCAGGTCATGCACGACCCGCTGCTCGACACGTCCCTGCTCGTACAGCACGAACGCGTCAACTCCGCCCGGGAGCGCACTGTCTGATTCCCCTTCCCCCGGGCCCCGACCATCTACGAAGCTCGCCTCCAGCGTGGAGGTGTCGATCAAAGGAACGTCCAGGAGCAGCGCGGGATCCATGTCGTTGTCCTCGCACATGGCCTCCAGATGGTCCTCAAGGCCGAGTTCGGCATGGCAGACCACATCCAGGTACTGCTGATCGGCGGCCAGACCGGGATGCCGCAGCACCCGCACACCACGTCCGATGAACTGGTAGAACTCGCCGAAACTGCCATAGGGGCGCACCGGCACGACCACGGTGATGGGCGGGAAGTCGTAGCCCTGGCCCAGCATCCGCAGTTGCACGATGCCCTGAAGATCACCCGAGTCCGACTCGAAGCGCCGCCGGGTGGCCTTGATCGACGACGCCGACATGCTGTGGTGCAGCGTGGCGCAGGGAATGCCATATTCTTCGGCGATCCGGGCGATCTGCTGAGCGTGGGCCTCACCCATCGCCGCGAACAGCGCCCGGGGTTTGACCGGGGCCAGCAGCTTGGCCTGGGCGTCCAGACAAGCCCGGGTCACCATCATCACCTGCCGGATCGAGGCATCGGACTGCGCGGTGATGCGGGCCATCCTCCGCTCGTTGCCCAACGCCGCCAACAGCGCATCACGGCCGGTGATCTGCTCACGTCGCCCGTCCGGCCACACCGCCTCGTACACCGTCGTCGCCGCATCCGGGGCGAACCGGTGCACACGCAGGTTCTTCGCCGAGCCGTCCGCGACAGAGTCGACCAGCCGGTAGCGGTAGACGACATCGGCGTCGATCGGCTTGCCGTCCAAACGCTGGAAGCACGCCGACATCAACAGCGTGCGTGCACCGTGGAAGTGAGCGAACAGCCGCTGGTAGGACGCGCTGGCCGCGATATGGGCCTCGTCGACCACGATGAAGTCGACGTCGCCCGGCTCCAACTTGGCCAGCAGATCCCCCTCCCTCTCTCCGGTGCCCAGCGCGTGGAAGTTGGTGACCAGCACGTCCGCGGCCAGCAACCGTTGCCGGCTCACCCCGCTGATCTGTCCGTCCTCCGCATCCAGCACCAGCGTGGCCGGCGGCTTCGCCCCCGGCAGCAGGGGCCCGCCCGCCAGCCCGTACAAGACGTTGCCCGGCACTCCAGGGTCGAGTGCTTTGGCGAAGGTGCCGCGGATGACCGAGCCCGGCGTCACCACCAGGGCTCGCCGCTTGGTGAACGACAACGCAGCCGCCACCCCCAGCGCGGTCTTGCCGGCCCCGACCGCCATCACCGTGGCCGCATGCCGGCCACCGGAGGCGTAGTAGTTGGCCAGCGCCGCCAGGGCCTCGTCCTGGCAGGTACGCAACGGCTCCCGGGCCACCTGAGCGCGAACACCGGCAAAGTAAGCCTCATCGTCCGCTGACCGGATGCCCCGAGGAGGATCGGCCGCCCGCAGGGGATCGCCCGCCATCTCCGGGACCTCGACGCGCGGGGCGGCGATGACCAGGGGCGAGAGCACGGCATCCTGGCGCAGCATCGCCTGAAGCTGGGCAACACAGCGTGCGGTGTCCAGGCGCACCGCATCGTAGGAAAACCGCAACACCGTCAGCCCCGTGGCCGCCAGGTCGTTCTGCCGCAGCCGGTCGTAGGTGAAGGCGGCACGGTCACTGTGGAAGGTGAACCCGTCCAACTCCACAGCCAGCTGCAGCGATCCGCCGGCGATCAGATAGTCCAGCCGGTAGGTGCGCTCGTTGACGGTCACCGGATGCTGGCTGTGCACATGCGCCACGATGCCCCACTGCGCGGCGGGGGTGAGCACCCAGCGCAGGAAGGCCTCTTCCAGGTAGGACGCCGAGGGGATCAGCTGCTCCAGCCCAGCGCTCACGCTGCCCCGCCAACCGCCGCCTCGGCCACCAGCGCGCCGAGCTTCTCCGAAAGGCGGGCCACCGCATCCTCACCCTGGTCGAAACGGGTCAGCCGCCGCGCCACCTCGAGAGCGTCGGTCAGGGCGCCTTCGCGTTCCAGCAGCATCACCAGCCGAGGAACGGACGTCACATGCACGAACGAAGCCGGGACAGGGCCGGTGTCAAAGGAGACCGCCTGAGGGGCAGCCTCCATCAACTCCAAGTCCAGCAGCGCGAACACCTCAAGCAGCTCAAGCCCGTCAGGGTAGGAGCGCCTGCCGCTCCACAAGCGGTCCACCGCACCTTGGAGGACGAAGTGGTAGTCCATCGCTTCACCGGGAAGCTCCAGCGCCTCCCAGACTCGGGTAACCAGGTCCGTCCCGCTCACGTCCACCGGCACATGCCGGCTGGCTGGCGTTGCCGACGTACTGCCCTCAGCAGACGGCCACATCAGCGAGCCGTACGACACCTCCGGACGGACACGTGCCGCGTCGAGCGCTTCGCGGACGACACCAGGGCTCCCGGCGAACCGCACACCGGGAATCGCCGCCATACGCTCAAACCAGGTTGCCATGGCCCCCGCTCACCCCCACGCTCACGGCGTCCACCGCCGCTCCAGCCACACCCACGCGCCGTGGTGCGGCCGGTCCGCAACCGTGCACCCCACTGGGCACGGCCCACAGACCCAGTGCATCCTCTCGCGCCGTTGCCTTCGGGCGCAGGATTCTCTCAAACAGCACGCCGACTGAGTGACTCCTTGCGGGTGGGTGCCCCGATAGTGGGGCACTCTCGCCATTCCCGCATCGCGCACGGCCTGCATACCTACTGTGGGACAGGTGAGGACTGAGACAGCGGAGCTCATCCCGGTCGGTCTGATGGGCTGCTACGGCATGCCAGTTGACCGTTTTTACGGACAGCCGATGGACGCGGTCACCTGGATCACCGACCCCTTCATGCACAGCGATCCTTCATGCCGCGCCGCGCCGAGCGCTGGCTCAGGAGAGACACACCGTGTCCACTTCGGTGCGTTCACCGCGGCGCGCATGTGCAGATGCTGCCGAGTGGAGGCCGCCGCGGCGGACAGCGGTCTGGAGGACGCCATCGTCGCGCTCGTATTTCTTTGCGAGGGCCTTGAGGAAGAGACCGAAGAAGAAGAAAACCGCCGGAGACCGGACTATGTGCCGGACTTCCGTGGATCCAACTTCAACTGGAACCACTGGCGCTACCTGCAGTTCCAACTGGCGGAGACCACCGACGGCCTGCAAGCGCACCCCTGGCTGTACGACTGGGCACGTCCCGCGCTGGCACGTGCCGCGGCCTACGCGGAACGCCGGTGTGAGGAACAGCAGACTCTCATCGACACAGCCACGATCGAGCAGGCTGCCGTGACGCTGCAGCAGCGCGAGACGTCCACCGCGCGCCTGGCGCAGGCCTGGCAGACGTGGCGGCAGCGCAAGGGCCATGCCCGCGAGACCAGCCCGGACGATGCCTACTATGATCAGAACGCTCGCTTGAGGCCTCCCAACCCGTCCGGCACCAGGAGCCGCGCAGCGACCGTAGAGATCAGTATGCGACTTCCTCCCCTCGGGCCCGACGAGCTCGGACACCGCATGGTGGAACCCCTGTCGATGTGGGAGATCGCCGCGATCGCCGCCTATAGGACCACCGCAGACTGGGCCCAAAGCGTCGTCACCCTGGCCGCGCCGCCTGTCGTCGCACAGGAGTTACTGAGCTCGGCGAGGGCCCTTGACGTGACACCACGTCCGTCTGGCGCTGGCCAGAGCCGTAGCAAGCCCGCGTCGTTTGCCCGGGGCCAGACTCGATGGTCCACAGCGTGAGCTTCGACTTGGCAGGCCGAGCGTCTCTGCCGTGTGCGCCGGGCCGGTCCTAGGGCCTGTCTGGAGTTGCAGCCTTTGTGGGCTGATTCGGCTATCGGACCTGTGCTTGGCTGATGGAACCCTTCGCGCGACGCGACGCCAGCTGAGCGACAGTAAGGGGGAGTTGATCGAGTCGCTTCTTCCGGCCGGACAGTGCGCCCCGTATCCGCAGCGGCTGTGTGAGCAGTTCGAGGGCGTGGTGTGGGGCGGTTCTGGAGGACCGGCAGCCAGTGGCGGGAGATGCCGCGGGACGATGAGGAGTTCGGGCGCCTGGCATGCGGTCTACGAGCGCTCTGCCCACTGGCCCACGGTGTCAACTCTGGCAAAGCTGCGGTGCACTAAGCTCCTTTCATGTGGAGTGAGTTGAACAACTATGGCTTCGAGAACGAGCATGACTACTTGCGGTCGCTCAAGAAGGACGACAGCTATACGTTCACGTACCCGTTCGAGTACATCGCTAAGAACCACGGGAACGACAATTACGACGTCGGCACAGCGGACATGGTGGTAAGGGTCCAGTGGTCCGACACTGAGGCCGGGTACACGATGGCTTACGACGTCGCCGAGATGTACAAAATCGACCCTGCTGAGGGGAACAGCGATGCAGCGGGCTTCTACGAGACCGACGTCTACTGGAGGCTCGTGAACGACCTCGACAGCATGGGGATCGGCTCCGAGCTTCGTGCCACCTAGGGTCTGTTAGGAGTCGTGATCACGTGGCGGGGGCGAGGCTGCGCATCCAGATGATCGATCCGCGCAGTTGAAGCCCCGCCATGTAGCTCTCGTGTGTCTTGTCGTAGCGGGTTGCCAGGCCTCGCCATGCCTTGATCTTGTTGATGCAGCGCTCCACCGTATTGCGGTCCTTGTACCGGTCGGCATCGTGTGAGACGGGTCGCCCGCCGACGCTGCCACGCTTCTTGCGGTTCGCGGACTGATCCACCTTCTCCGGGATCACCACCCTGATCCCGCGTCTGCGCAAGTAGGCACGGTTGGCCCGCGACGAGTACGCCTTATCGGCGGCCACCGCATCAGGCCTGGTCCGCGGACGGCCGACGGGCCCGCGCACCTTGATCTCCTTTAGCACAGCGACGAACCGAGGGCTGTCGGCGGCCTGCCCGGGCGTGAGCACAAAGGCCAACGGGTGACAGTGCCAGTCCGCTGCAAGGTGGACCTTGCTGGTCGGCCCGCCACGAGGGCGACTCAGAAAGAGGCAGAGCATCGTCGGAGCGGCACGCACCAGGTCTGCGGGATCTTTAATCTGGCAACAGGAGCTGACGCCGAACAGCAAGGGGAACCTGACGATGATGGCGACCAGTGAGGCGGGCAGCGCAGACCATACCGAAGCGCTCTTGTGGTCTGCCCCCACCGGCCCGCTGCCGGCGCCGCCCATTGACACCAGGGCGCAGGTGCTACCCGTTGGCGGCATGGATTGGTCCGACGTAGAGCGTCTGTTCCTGCGGTTGCTGCACACTGTCCGGCCGGTTCAGTACGCCAAGCTCTTCGGTGTGCCGGGCCAAGCTCAAGGAGGGATCGACGCCTATGCGAGGCTTCCGCTCGACCTGGCGCACGGTGAAACCAGCGGGCGGGACTACATCACTTTGCAGTCCCGGCGGATCAGGACGCTGACGGCGGCCAAGATTGAGGAGGCTGTCGACGACTTCCTGGCAGGGGAGTGGGCGGATAGGACGGCGAGGTTCTACTTCGCCACCTCGTTCGACTTGCAGGACACCAAGCTGGACAGGGCGATCCGCGAGCAGACGGAACGGCTGGCCGAGCTCAAGATCACTTTCGTTCCGTGGGGGGTCCAGGAGGTCTCCGGCCTTCTGAAGGACCAGCCGCGCATCGTCGATGACTTTTTCGGTCGGCCTTGGGTGGAGCGCTTTTGCGGTGCCGAGGCAGCCCAAGGTCTGGCACACAATCTGCCTCAGCAGGACAGCCGAGAACTTCGCGCTGAGTTGCGTGACCTTTACCACGCTGTCTTCTCCGCTCAGGGCGGGGTCCACCCAGTCGACGACGCCGAAGCTGCTGGCGCGTTCGTCGTCCTGGATGTCGATCCCAGCCGTCCGTGGCCGGATCGTTTCGACGCTGAACAGCCCGAACCCGCCGTCGAAGACCCACGGCTGTCCCAGGACTCCGGGGACGGAGACACCTACGTCGCCTCACGCCTGGGCGACTCACGTCAGTCTTTCAGATCCGCTCACCAGCTCCTCAGGCATAGCAACCAGGGAAGGCCTGCCGCAGTCGCCACCATGGCAGCTGATGAGTGGCTGGCCAGCGGCAAGTACCGGCTGCTCATCGGCCGCCCGGGAGCGGGAAAGTCCAGCCTTTTGCGGTTTGTCGCAGTCGACTTGCTTTCGGCTCAGCCGCAGTCCGTCCCGCTGCAGCGGCAACACGGCACCGACCTGCCCGTCTGGCTGCCGTTCGGATACCTGTGCCGCCACCTCGAAGGATCGACAGAGAACTCCCTCTTCTCGGCCGTCGAGGCCTGGCTGAGGTCGCAGAGCGCCGCCCACCTCTGGCCGCTGGTCGAACGTGCCCTGCGGGACGATCGCCTGCTCCTGCTCATTGACGGCATCGACGAGTGGAGCGACGTCAGCGCAGCCGAACGTGCCCTGGGAACCCTCGAGGCGTTTCTCGGACGCACGACGGCTTCCGCCATCCTTTCCACACGCCCGTACGCGGTCGACCGCCTCAACTGGAGTCGCCCCTGGGCGCAAGCGGAGATCACACCCCTGACCGACCGGCAGCGCTGGACGATCGCAGCTGCCGTCCTCGGGTCGGCCGCAGGGTCGTTGGACGCAGCCGCCACTCCTGCGATGTGGAGCGGCGGTATCGAGACGTTCCTCGCCCAACTCGAGACCATTCCGGAACTCGCGGAACTCTCCCGGTCCCCCCTCTTTCTCACCCTGCTCGCCACGACCTGGCAAGGCGAACCCCTCCCACGCCAGCGGTTCAAGATCTACGCCCGACTCGTTGAACTGCTCGTGGAGAAGCACCCCCAGATGCGCCAGCGTGCTTCACATGCTCACGGGGCTGTCCTGACCGCCGCCGAGGCCACCACGCTGTTCGCTGCCGTGGCCTACCGGCTGCGGGTCAAAGACCCTGCCGGCACGGTCACCAAGGCGGAGATGCGTGCGCTCATCGTCGAGGCGATGACCGACGACCAAGTCCTCGGCTATCCGCGGCCAGAAGCCCGCCGCGTCGCCGATGCTGTCCTCACCATGGCCGAAGACGAATTCGGACTGATCGTGTCGCACGGCGCCGGCACCTTCGGCTTCCTGCACCGCGTGGTGCTCGACCATCTGGCAGGCCAGCACTTGGCCACCCGCCCCGCCGAAGAACAGAGAACAGTCGTCCAACGGACGGTGCAGGATCCGGCGTGGCGCGATGTCCTCCTGGCACTGCTGACCGCGCAGATCAGCTCCCATACCACCCAACCCCTGCTCGCTGCGGCCCTCGACACCGGCACGCAACGATGGGCAGACATCGATGGATACGAGCTGCTCGCCCAAGCTCTCGCCGCCGGTGCCAAGCTCACTCCGAAAGCGCAGAGCGTCTATCTCAACCAGCTCGTCGAACGAGTAGAGACCCATCCCTCGCTGCCGCATCGCGCCAACCTCATCGTCGCGCTCACCGGCATGCTCGCGAGCCATGCCGCACGAACGCACCTGCTGCCGGTCATGAAGCGCTGGCTCACCGCACTCCGTCCCGCCCCTTCGCCGACTATGTGGGCGCTGCGCGATCTGGACATCGGCGACGACATGGCCGCCGAGTACCTGCTTTGGGGCATGCGACACACGGACGAACAGGTAAAGGTCAACGCGGCAGCAGCCATCGCCCACCGATTCGGTGGGCAGGCGCACATGCTGGAACGGCTGATCATGTTCACTGAAACAGGTCCGTCCTCAGCCACTCAGGCCGCTGCCCTCCTCGCCCTCGGCCGCGGCTGGCCGGACACACACGAAACCACACGGCTGGTGGCCTGGGCGCGACGCCAGCCATCCGTACCGCTTCGGCTGGTTGCTCTACAGGCCCTGCAACGCGGCACCCCGTCAGGTGACGTCACCTTGTACCGGCGGGAAGAGCGCGACTGGCTGCTGTCCCTGCTGCACAGGGAAGATGTCCACGTGGGCCCGTGGCCCACAGCGGACCTCGTCAACCTCGCCGCCACCGCAAACCCACAAGCAGCCGATTTCGCGCTGGAGACCCTGAGGACGAACGGACGCAACGGCGGTGACCGCCGTCTTGCATGGGGCTTGGCCTGTCACGTTTTCGCCGACGACAACCGCTTCAAAACCTGGGTGGCCGAGCAGCTTTCGGCTCCAGAACAACATGGGTTGATCTTGTACAACGCCGGCACGATTCCCCAGCAGTGGCGCGATGATCCGGACTTCGCTCAGGCTCTGCACTCCTATGTCGACAAAGAACTGTCGGGTATAGCGTCATACCAGGGAGCCGATCTTGTCGACGCGCTTCCACCCGCCCAAGCTCAATCTCTGCTGTTGCGCAGTCTGGACGGATACCGTCCCTACGCCGCAGCCCGCGTCCTGGTCGAGCAGCATGCCGACGACGAGCAGGTTCGTACTGTTCTGACCCATAGGCTTCGTGGCGATTTCGACCAGGCTGCGCCGATGGCCGGCGTAGCCGTAGACGTCCTCGGCCCACAGGAGGGTTTCGCCGTCCTGGTGTCCCTGCTGCGCCAGTCGACCGCCGATCACGGGTCCGAGAAGCACGTCGTCGTCGCCGAGGCGATAGCCGAAGCCTGGAAGACGTTCGAGCGCACCGTTTCAGAACACCGTGCCGGAGCCACGGCCGCGCGCGAAGTGCTTGCCGCCTACGATCCAGCCGAACTGGCAGCCCTGTGCACGGCGGTCAGCCCTGACCCTTTGATGTGGCACGTCTCTGCGGTCATCAGCGCCTGGCCTGACCAACCGGCCGTCCAGGAGTTCGCTGATCGGCTCATCTATGACACACGGCCCATCATCGCGGGAATCGCGGACACCATTCCGGTTGCCATCCTCAGGGCTTACAGCAACAGAACTGACGTCTCGTCCCGCCGGATCCTCGACAAGACGCTCGGCCTCCTCAAGTACATCGGTCCAGAGCTGCGTGAAGTCCTGGTGTTCGAACTTGCGCACAGCGCACTCTCTGTGACCGAACTCGTCGACGTCATGAGGGAATGGAAGAACGAGCCGGATACCGCTATTCGCCGCACGGCGTTCATCGGGCTGACCCAGGTGATCAAGCGCCACCAGCAGGCTCACAACGACCTGGGAGGTTCAGCCACCTGGACAGCCGAGATGGAATGGCTGCGTGGCGAGATCAGGGACGAGCTGTGCGCCTACGGCCCTGAACTTGAAGAGCGACGCCAACTGGCATGGATCGGCATGCTCATGCTTGGCGATCTCACTCTGATGGACGGCATCAGTGAAACCATCGGGCGCCCGGATGCGCCCAGTGTCACGCTCGACGTTCTCTACGGCGACGTGGACCGTATCCTGGTGGACCTCGTCGCTGAGAACTGGGAGCAGCTGCGCTCTCATTTCGGCGAGCAAGTCTTCGAGCGGCTAAACGGAAGGACCGGCGAGCGGACGGCGAGTGAGCAACGGCGCCATGTCATGTCGGCTCTTGCAACAGCTGCTTCCCGCTATCCCGCCATCGCCGAGCTGCTCCGCGACGAGACGGACAATGACGCCGCACTGCGTCAAGACGAGCGCTTTCTCGCGTGGGCCAAAGAAGAGAACAGAGGCGACGAAGGGGTCCTGCGCGCCGTCGTAACCACACTCGACCGGACGCATCACCGAGAGAGTAACGATCTTGACTCCCTGCTGGACAGAGACAGCTGGAACGTGTCCGACGAACTGTTCAAGGCCATTCTCACCGAAGAGACGATCAGTACTCGGTCAGGCTTCATTCGAGACGGTGACGGGCTAGCTGCCTATACGCAGCTTTTCCCCTCCGATCCTTTGGCCGTCGCCGCCTTCCGCGACCTTGAAACGTGGTGGACAACAGATCGCGAAGCTCGCGTACCGCGTCAATGGAGCAGCATCCTGGCCATCGCGTTCGGTGCAGCCCCGCCGGGGGATCTGCCAGCCCTCGCGATCCGCGCGCACACTCGATTCCGTCTGGATGGTTCTGACGGGCGTCTGTCGATGTTCACCAAGCCGCTGCTGCGGCGACTTCGCACCGACACAGATGCCATCGAGGCGTTCAAGGGCGCTTGCAGCGAACCCATGCGGATTTGCGAAGACAGTCCCATCATGGCCGACCCATGGGACCCGATTGCTTGTGCCTATCCGGATATGCAAGCCCTGCAGCGCAGGTACCTCTTCGCGGTGGTGCTGCGACAGGCCGGCGCGTTGCCGCAGGCAGATGCGGCGGCAGCCACCCGAATTCTCGAATCCGCATCACCCGACACCGTGGTGCGCAATCCGTTCACCCACCACGAGGGCCCTCTCTGTCTTGCCGTACTCGACCTCGCGGTGCGATCCGCTGCCCTGAGGCACGTGTGAGGCGTCCTTGACGGGTCTGTTGCTGATCGCGTTGGAGCCCTTCGGGCCGGGGGAGGGGCTGTTGCATCAGGTGGTGGATCACGGTCCGGTCCTCATTTCCCCGGGCCAGGCGGTCCGTGGCCGGACGGGCGCGGCTCTCGGCTCGTCCAGGCGGATATCCGTCCGCCGTCTGCCGCCGCCCCCGGGCCCGTTGGGCCAGCGTGCTCCACAGCCGCGTCACCGCCGAATTGGGCGCTGAGCTTGCGCAGATGCTGCCACGCTCGTGGATAGCGCTCCCTGGTCACAGCACCGACCCCGACGGCGGGCACTGACGCCGGGCCATTCCCGTTGGGGTCATCACCAACCACGATGCCAGACTGTCCGCTCAGCCTGCACGGCCGTGGCCAACTCGGTTCGTGGCCGGGGGCCGTCGGCAAAAGCAGCGGCCGATGTCAGTGGGGGATGCCACCATCATCCCCGTACGGAAGGCGCATCGCCGCGCGGGCACACACCACCAACGGTCCTGGGAGGCAGGATGGCCGACGCTGCACAACCAGCCAGCCTGAAGACGATCAGGCCCTCGGTCTACCTGGATCAGTGGGTGTGGGTGCGTCTGGCGAGCGCAGCGATCGGCGAACCGCGCGAGCCGACCGACCGGCAGGTGCTCGCCGCGGTACGCCAGGCCAGCGAGGCAGGTGTCGCCTTCCCCCTGTCCGCCACCCACTATCACGAGACAACCCGGATCACTCACCCTCGCCAGCGGGCAGATCTTGCCCGCACGATGGCGTCGATCTCGCATTGCCGGACTCTGTGCTCCTACAGGATCCTGCTGCGCCATCAGTTCCTCGAGGCCATGCACCTGAGCTTCGGCCGGCCGACGTTCAGACCCACACCACCCCATCCGCTGGGCATCGGGTGCGGCTGGGCGTTCGCCGGCAGGCGGCTGCAGCCGCAACTGCGCACGCCATCCGGACCCGTCGATACAGCCTCACGGCCGGGCATGATCGACTTCCTGCGCAGGGCCGCCCAGTTCACTGAGTACCAACTGCTGGCCGGGCCACAAGATGCCGACATCCCTACGCTGCGGCAACTCGGCTACCGGCCCGAGGAAGTCGAGAAGGCAGGCCAGAGCAGAGTCGACTGGGAAATATTCTTCGCCGATCTACTGGCCGGTGATCCCGTCAGCCGTCCGGAACTGCGGGTGCGCGTCCAGGCCCGCGAAATCATCCACGAACACCACGATCTCCTTCGTGACCTGTGCGCTGAGTACCGGCTGGACCTGCTGCGCGCCACCGGAGTTGATCCCGCCCGCCCCAAAGCATCGCGGCCTCGCATGGTCGCTTTTGCTGACCGCATCCCCTCGGTGCGCATCGCCGTCGACGTGAAGGTGGAGCTGTTCCGCAACGCAGCCAGGACATGGAACCGCAACACGGTGAACGACATCGATGCGGTGAGCTGCGCTGTTCCCTACTGCCACGTCGTCGTCCCTGACCGGGAGATCGCTGATCTGATAGGCCGGTCGAAAGCCGGGCCGCGCAATGGCACGCAGGTGCTGCGTGGGTTGCGTGACCTGCCCGACGTCCTGGCCGATCTGTCCGCCCAGGCCGCGCACTGCAAGTGGGACGACGACTGGGTCCGGGATGGGGAAGAGTTCTGTATGGACCTGGCAGACCTGCGGCCGCAAGTCGCCACCCTTCCCGCCAGCGGCTGACGAGTTCCGTCACCCGGGCAGGCACCTCCGCCAAGGCAAGCGCGCGCGACAGGAGAACAAGGGCGTTGCTGTCCTGCTGGCCGCTGCCATCAAAGGCGGTGTCGGCACGGCTCCTTACGGGGCTAAGCAGCAGTACTGGGCAGTAAGTGTGCCCTTTTTTATATCCGTGCGTCAGCCGCCGACGTCGATGTCTTCCAGCAGTTCCGGGGTGATGTCTTCGATGCCGTCTTCGATGGCTGTGACGGCTGCCTGGCAGATGAGCTGGGACAGCAGTCTGAGGTAGCCGCCGGTGCGGAGGTGCAGGTACTGGGCTTTACGAACCAGCGCGTGGGGGGAGAGCCGATGCAGACAGAGAGCCTCCTCAAAGCCGCGCACGATGCTGGGCCAGGCATCCTGGTCGCCCTCGCACAGTGGGATGGGGTCGAGCCAGGTCACTGGGAGTCGGCTGGGATCCGCCTGAGGGAGCACCTTGTGCTCCTTGCCGTCTTCACCGGTGATGACCGGTGCCCGCAGGCTCAGGCCCTGGTGCGCCTCGCTGAGTCCGTCCGCCTTCACACGGGCCGCCCGAACGATCTCGCGGGCACCGGTGCCGCAGAAGATGGTCGTGATGCCGAGTTCCTCGCGCAGGCGGTCGAAGTAGTGCAGAACTGGGACGAGTTGATCCGGGTGCACCCGTTGCATGCCGTCCACGAGCAGCAGTTGGGTCCAGCGCCGCTCCATGACGTGCCACACGGGCTGGGAGAGATCGGGTGTGCGCCTGGGCTGACGCACCTCGTCCTCGGTCAGCGGCGCCGGAGCCAGTCCCAGGAACTCAGCGATCGCCCATACCCAGTTTACGAGGTTGTCCGCTTCCTGCGGGGCCATGATGTGCACGACGGGGATCCGGTCGCTGTGTACTTCCTCGGTGCTGGTCTGGAACTCCCGGCCGATGGCCCGCAGCAGGAAGGTCTTGCCTGTGCCGGGGGGCCCGTCGATCACCCGGTCCATCAGCCCCTCGCGCCGGTTGCGGTTGACCAGCAGCAACCGGTGCGCCTTCAACAACGCCGCATCGAATGCGGGATTCGGCACCAGCAGCAGATGCCCGTGATAGCGCAGACGGGCGTCGTCGGAGGTGACCGGAGTGCCGAGCGGAGCGGAGTCCGCGAGATCAGGGCGCTTGATCATCTCGTGGACGTAGGTGTTCCAGCCCTGCAGGGTGAAGATCCAGCGTGGAGCCATCGGCGCGGCCCGCGCATGGTCCAGGACCTGTTGTTCCCGCTCGGCGCGTGCGGCGGCGCGTGCGGCCGTGGAAGTTGCCACAGTGTCCTCCTCGGGGACGGTGCGGGGCCACCGTGCCCTCATCGGACACAGTCGGTGGGGTAGGTGACTCTCACTGAGCGTCTGCGTCGTCTGCCAGTGGTGGCCGGTTAAGCTCCCGGCCAGCGATGGGCAGGGCCGGGTAGGCGGTGACTGCCTCGATGTCGATGGACACTCCCGCATACGGGTCCACTACCGGCTCCGGCTCCGCGGTCACCTCCAGCCCTTGGAACGGGATTTTGGGAGCGTTCCTTTGCGCCTTGCCGGGGCCGTGACGCAGTGAACGGCGCAGCGCGCGCACGGCCTTGACGATTGCCAGCTGGTCGTCTGTGCGGCCCTCGTTGTCTACGACTGCCGCGGTGGCCCGCTCCCACAGGTCCTGCGTCCATTCGTCCTCAAGCAGCTCTCGGTAGATGAACTCCAGCTCAATCCACTCCTGTGAGTACAGGTGGTCGAAGAGGTAGGCCACTTCGGGGTGGTAGGGGTTGTAGCGGGCTTTGAACCGGTCATGGTGTTCGTTGATCCCGGACCGCTGTTCGATCAGCAGCCGCATCCGCCGGTCCGAACTCTGATAGGTGCGGTTCTCGATCGTGATGCCCTTGTCGCTGATCTTCACCCAGGCCGGGATCAGCAGCTCGCGTGCCTCGGCTGCGGTGATTGGCCGCGGCCGGTAGCCCGTCATGGGCATCAGTTGCGCGTACATCTCGTTCGGCGACAAGATCAGGCCGGGAGTGAACGGGCTGCGCAGGCCCTTGTGTGGCCTCTGTTGGTAGTCGAGGGCGACCCACTGCTCGGCCAGGTCCTGCAGCGTGTTGATGGGATACAGGGGGCCTTTGTCGATCCCCAGCCCGCGGTGGGCGAAGCCTTTGCCGGTCCAGCCCACCACATGTTGGCTGAACCTGCTGCCCAGGGTGCGGAAGAACCGTTCCTTGATTGGCTTGTCGGTCGGGGTGTCCTTGCGGGCGTACTCGATGGTGATGTCGAGCATGTCGCATACGTACTTGAAGTGTTCGCTCAGGTAGGGGCTGCCCTGGTCGATGATCACGGTGCGGGGGTGGATTACCGGACGCGCCGCCACCGCGCGGGCGAACCGCTCGTCCGCGTCCCGCAGATCCTCGTACGGCAGTGCCGAGTTGGCGGCCAGCGCCAGTGGATCCCAGTGCGGACGCCAGGCAAGCGGGGCAAAGCACTGCGCCAGCAGCAGCACCAGGTCGTAGGCGCGGGTCGCCCGGCCTCCGATCCGCTTGCCCGGCGAGCCCTCCCCGGTGACCACCGGGACAACCATCACCGCGCAGTTGGACCGGGACGCCACATCGATCGCCGAGGTCAGCTCGGCAGAGATGACTTGGCCGTCGTCCCCGAGGGCCTTCACCTTCAGCGGGGAGGTGTCGATCTGCACCACCTCGCCCGGCCGCCGCGCATGCGAGGGCCGGTAGGGAGGAAGCGGTTTGCTCGCCCGCTGCGCGCGCCGCCGCGTGGGGGCGGCCAGGTACTCGGCGAGCCCAGTGCCCTCCATTCGCCGGTAGAACGTGGCCCGCTTCAGCAGCAGCCGCTGGGCCTCCTGCGGATCCTCCAGCTCCGTCTTGAAGCGGTCCTGGACGACATCCAGCACCTCTTCCCAGACGGTCTGGATGTCCACCCCTGAGCCGCGGCTGTGGGACATCACCACTTCCCGCATAATCTCGATTACCCGCGGGTCGGTGCGATGCCCGACCTCGCGGGGGCGCCGCTCGATCAGAACCAACGGATTCTCGCCCGCCCGTTTCCACTTCAGCCGCATCGACTCCAGCGTCTTGGCGCTGATCTCAATGCCGGCGGCTGCCAACTCCCGTGACTTGCAGGCATAACGCTCAACCAGCGTCGTTTCGCCCGGCTCGTATCCGGGACGAGCCTGACTGCTGCCCGGCAGTAGGCCGGTGTCGAGCTCCTTCATGTGCCGATGCCACCGTTTGGCCTCCTTGCGCTGAGCTTTGGACGGCGGATCGTCCACGGCGGGCATCGGGGCCGACGCCACGGGACAGCCGGCACCATCCAGGACGGCGAAACCCGGCGCGGAGACCATCGCCGCGTACAGCACCTCCACCGGACTGGACGTCTCCTCGTCCAGGAGCACCACATTCGCCCCATGAAACGCCACTACCTGGTGGGTCCTGTTCAGCCACGGCACCCGGTCACCCAGGCGCACCTGCCCCGGTGTGAACGCAGACGGCCCGCTCATGCCGCCACGTCGGCACGCCACGCCGTCGCCCGGGGCATCAGGGGCTGGTCCCAATGGATCTCTAGACGGCGCTGCCACACCAGCCGGTACACCAGATCAAGCGCCGCGGCGTACGGCACCCCACTGGCCCGCGCCCCCTCACCGATGGGGCGTTCGCAGCGGAAGGCATCCTCGACCGCCTCCCGCTCCGCGCCCGGCACCCGCACCGCCTGCCGATAGTCGGCCGCCCACTCCAGATTGGCCAGGCGCATTCCCTCCGGCACGCGCCGCACCCGCACCCGCCAGCCGGCCGCCACCGCGACCCGGCCTACGGCCTCAAGGTCCTCCTGCCACTGCGGACCGCCCTTCTCGGGCTCCACCACCACGACCTGACGTGCTCCGGTGAGCGTGCGCACCACGAAATCCGGACGCCAGCGCCGTCTGCCCTGCCTGCCCTGCCAATGCAGCTCCACCGGTTCCCCGCCGATCCAGGCGATCTCAGGATCGAAGTCCAGTTCCAGCGCCACCCGGCGGCGCCGCAAGGAACCGCACACCACATGCCCGCCCGTCGTGGCACACCACCAGTGGGACAACTTCCCGGGACGGCCGTGAAAGGCCACCGGCTCACTCGGCGGAAGCCGTTCTTCCACCCGCACCCCCACCAGACCAGCAGGGGAAGTGGACACCAACTGGCCATGCTCATCCAGATGGCACACCCGCACGTCATCCACGGCGCCCTCCCGTCCGTTCCAAGATGGGCGCCAGCCGACGGGGTGGAGCCGGCCACCTGACAGATGTCCTCCGAAAGAGGGGCACGCCCTTGACAGATCCGTGCCAGCGCCCCCTCGCTCGGACACAGCCCGGGTCTGCTGATCTATGGGCGAAACCGGCACGGGGGACTGTTTGCTACGCGTGACCCGGCAGCCGCAGGATTAGGATTCTGAACGACGCCGCTCCGGTGGCCGCAGGGATCCAGGGGACCTCCTGCAGAGCGCGCCATCCCCTGCAGCCGCAGCCTTCGACTATCGGCGCCGACGGCGCTGACGACCGTCCTTCCCGCCGGGCCGCACACGCTGTGTGGGACCGCTGCGCCGGCTGCTCCTTGTGCCGCATCAGCTCGTCCACCCACGGCAGGGCGCGGCCGTCGAGGTAACTGTGGGTAAGTGCTGCAGAGATGCCGGAGCACACGCCTCCTGGCTTCATCCGGCCCGATCCACCGTCGGGGGAAGCCGCACGCGCCGTCTGGCCTGGGCGTGTTGCTGCTGTGGCCTCTCGCTGGAGGAGATGGATGGGGCGGGGAAAGCCACGGAGGGAGACGTGCTGCACGGCACACCAGTGCTCTCTGCTGCCCCTGTGAACACGCTGTGCATCCAGACGATTACTACGACGGATGTACCAGATCCACCCCAGAAGCATGAAAGCTCTGAACGCCACCCTCGCCGCGAGCCGTAAGTGCCTTTAAAGTGCCACTACGGGCTCACGAATTTTCACGGGGGGAACATGACGTCACCTGTCATCCGATGCAGAGACAGAAGGCCGATGCTTCCGGACCCGAACGTCCGCCACCTCAAACGCTCGCCGATCGAACTGGTGGTCTTCGAGCTTTTGCTCCCGCCTGGCCTCGAGCCCCTAGGTGCTGCGCAGATCCTGGAGCTGAAAGAAGCCGTGGCATCCCACGGATGGGCCGCGACCCGATTCGAGTCCGCCTTCCGTCGCAACCTGAAGCTGAAACTCGAGCCAGGGGAAATGCTCGCGGATGAAGCCAGAGGGTGGACGCTGATCGGGCAGGAGGACCCGCCGGTGACCGCCTCCATCTTCCCCACCGTCGTCAACATCCAGGCCAACAGGTACAGCTCCTGGCGCCACTCGCTCCGGCAGACCTTCGAGGCAGTGATCACTGCCATGCACGAGGTGATGAAGCCCCCCGCCGTCCAGCGGATCGGCCTGCGCTATATCAACCGCCTCGTCGACCCTGAGGCGCAGACCGCCGATCACTGGCGCGGCAAGGTCGTCGATGAACTCCTGGGCGCGGCGTTGCATCCCGTTCTCGGGCCGGCTCTCGCGGGAAGCCAGCAGCAGCTGGACCTGGCGTGGGAGGGCGGTGTCACCGGAGTGATCAGACATGGAGCGTTCAAAGACGGCGCCGTGTCGAACTCGTTCAGCTACCTGCTCGACATTGATATCTCCGACGCGAACGGCGGTAATTTCACTCCCGCGCGGGTACTCTCTGTAGTGGACGGACTACAGTTGATGGCTGTATCCGTGTTCCAGCAGTCTCTGACTGAGCGGTATCTCGAAGTTCTACGGGGGGAGAACTGATGCCTTTGACGTCCCCTCTCGCGCGCGGCAAAACTCTGCGGCATCCGAGGGCAGAACACGAGTCCGCCCTGGTCACACGACGCACCGACGTGGAGATCTCCCGGATCATCGATCCGGTCCTGAGGGACACCCTGATCGCATTCGAGGCGCGTCTGAGCGTCGTCGGAGGCCCTTCACTACCGCTGTACTCACGTACGGTCTGGCCCCTGGACGCCGTCATGATCGCGCTCTCCCAGGAACTCCAGCCATCCCCCCTGCGCTCCACCGGGATGGGCTGGCTGGGCAGCACCCGTACCAGGTCCCGTTCGGTGCAGGTAGTCCTCAGGGCGGTCGCAGAACTGCAGGATCTGCTGGGCTTCACGCAGCAGGAGGTCCTGCAGGCCGCAGGGGTGAGCAAGCGGACCTTCCAGAACTGGCGCAAGGGAAGCGTCGAGCACGTGCGACCGGCCAGCATCGGCCGGCTGTGGGAGCTCTACGCGCTGGTCCAGGACCTGACCGAGATCAAGGGCATCAGCGGCCTGCAGCACTGGCTGGCCCAGGACAAGACCCGGAAGAAGGGACTGAGGGAGGGAAGGTTCGACCCCCTCATGCTGCAAGCCTCCGCTCCCGACCCCGTGAAGACGTCGGCTCCCCTCATGCGGGTCGAAACCGCAGAGGTGGAAGCGGAACCCAGGATCTTCGTCGATCCGCACGAGATGGACGACCTGGAGATCGACGCCGATGATGTTGTGGAGCCGCCAGAGTGAATCTGGAAGCACTGATCGACAAGGACGAGTGGTCTGAGGACATCGACCAGTCCTTAGATCGGTTCCATCAAGGCCACTTGATCCGCAACATCCCGCTGTTCTACGCGGGCAGCCCCACCGCGCCCGTCACCCTCAGCACCAAGAAGGTCGCAGAGGCCGCGAGACGGGCCGGCGGCGACGTCCCCGATCTGAAAGTCATATCCCTGCCCAAGGCGAAGCGTTATCCGTTCGCGGTGATCACATCGGCAACCTGCGACATCGCAGAGGCAGGTACCCCCAGGAACCCCTTCATCCAGGTGGCGCCCGTCTTCGACATCGGTCCCAGCCTAAAAAACGGCGAAGCCAACATGATCCGTGCAGGCCGGTACGGGGACTTCGTGTACCTGACGAAACAGCCCAGACCCACCGGTGTCTGGGTGGTCGACCTGCGTGTCGTCTTTCCAGTCGAGAAGGGCGCCCTGCGCGATCGCAAGCCTGTCGAAGGATTTGCCACCGAGGCCGACCGCCTCCGTTTCGCCAGACGCCTGGGCAAGCGCGTCATGCGGCCGGCGCTGGCAGACATCGTGCACACCCAGATCGTTGCCGAACTCGATCGGTGGATCAAGGACGACGAACGGGAAGCCGCGCAGGGAGCTCCCAAGGTCCTCCGCGGAGGGCTGGCGCGCTTCGCTGACGTCAAACGGGTAGCTCTTCGTTTCGAAGGTGACCGTCTTGAGCCGGAGTGGGTTCAGGTCGTCGTCTTCCAGGACACTCCGCTGAGTACACCGGACAAGCTTCATTGGCGGAACTGGCGCAGCAAAACAGAGAAGAAGCTCCGTAAGCACGGCATCCGCTTGCAGCCAGTGGCCTTCACCTCCTTGGCCGATATGTCAGTCGCTGAGTACGAAGGCCTGGTCGAAGTCGTGGTTTCCGGTCTGGGACGCGAGACGTACTACTGACCACTGGATTCGGCGGCGGCTCATGCCAAAATGACACGCCCCCATGCTGCTCAACGGTTCGAGTTCATCGCACCATTGGCTGGCTACAGATCCACCCTGCCAGGTCAAGGCAACCTGCCGCCAGGGCAGCTGCAGCAAGCGTCAGGCTGCGGGCATGCACGAGCGCTGCTCAAGTGAGCCCGCGCGGGATGCGATCCGGTTGTGCCGCTCGGCCAGCGGGAGCCAGCGCCGTCCTGCCATGGTGGCTTCGCCATCTGTTGCAGCGGGACTGCTGTGGCGTTCCAGCCACTGCAACAGCGCAGCCTTGCCCGCGGCGAAGTCGACATCCCACAGGTCCGCTTGATGCTGCACCCGAACCAGCCACCTGCCCCGGTCCTGCGGCGTACGCAACCCGGCCTGCTCAAATCGCAGCATCAGCCAAGCCAGCTTGACCGCCTCGGGGAAGACGACCAGCGGAACAGCACGCGCCGAACGGGCCTCCAGCCCCGCCGCCCAGGCACGCTGCACCCACACCAGCGTGTCAGGCGCATACCTCCACCACCGGTACATGACCTGGCAGGCATCGGCAAACAGCTCATCGCCGGCCGCCTTGAACCTGCTCTGCAGACGCAACCTGCCTTGATGCGCTGCAACGCACTCGGGTAGCGCGGCCACCGACACGGCCTCCGGATCGGTGCTGCGCGAGTCATCCGTCCACCGCAGGTGCCGACCGCACAGCTGCCAACCGTCCGCCGACATCAGCCACACCCGCTCACCGACCTGCCGCCGGTGCCCGCACAACGTGCACCACGGCACCAGATGCCCGCCCTCCGCTTCCCACGGCCACTGCCACATGGCCGGCCCCCTACCGGGCAGCAGCAGGTCATCCGCCAGCGACGGCAGAGCCCACTGAAGCAGCCCCACCTCCAGGCCCGAGAGCACGGAGAGATAGGTGCGGCCCGCCACGTTCATCTTCATCTCGGTGTACTGCGGATACTTCTCCACCTGCTCCGGATCCTGGGATGCCTCACCCTGCCCGACACGCTCGAGGAACGAGGCCAGGTTCAGACCGTTGGCCCGTCCCAACCGACGCACGAACGATCCGGTCGACTCCCCGCCCACCGGCCGCACCTGCACAGGCAGCGGACGGCTCGGCCCCAGCAACCCCGTCAAGTCCATAAGACTCCCTCCCCGCCGCAGCACGCCCCACCAGGACATTCGTGCCGCTTCGCACATGCCGTCAAGGCCCGGCCACACCTTCGAGTGAACCTGGATCGACCCCGCCCCCCGCACCTCGAAAACCTCCCCACCCTCGGGGCCAGGACTGCCATGAAACCCAGGGGAGGACACGGCGTGGCAACCCTGACCCTCAACGGACTCAAGACACCGCTACGCGGCCACCAGGACATGGCCGTGGACGCCATCGTCACCAGCTTCGCCGAAGGCGCCACCCGCGTCACCAGCACCATGGCCACCGGAACCGGCAAGACCCATGTAGGTCTGCACGCCGTCCAGGAAACCGCACCCCAGGGACGGGCTCTCGTCCTGGTCCCCTCGCAAGCCCTGCTCGAACAGACCGCAAACACCTGGCACAACGAGGGACGCCCCGGCCGCTACCTGGGCGTCTGCTCGCCCGACGAGGCCCTCAGCCGCTCCCTGGCCAAGACGCTGACCGTGGTGAACACACCCGAGAGCCTTGCTGAGGTCGCCGCAGACATCGACGGCCCGCTCAACGTGTTCTGCACCTACCACTCGCTGTCCAAAATCGTCCAGGCACACGCCGATTACCACCTGCCGGACTGGGATGTCGTCATCGCCGACGAGGCCCACCACACCGCAGGCCGCCTCGACAAAGCCTGGGGCACCGTCCACGACAACGACGCGCTGCCCGCCCGCCACCGCCTCTACATGACCGCCACGTTCCGCAAGTTCGACCACAAAAACAATCCACGAGGCGCAGTCGACATCGAAGTCGCCTCCATGGACGACCAGAGCCTGTACGGGCCCGTCGTCTACCGCCTCTCCATGGCCGAAGCCATCCAGCAAGGCCTGCTCGCCGACTACCGCATCGCCGTCATCACGATCACCGACAAAGACCTACGCCACAGCCTGCGAGGCGGCGTCACCACCTACACGGGCGAAGCACTGCGGACTGCTGCCGCTCAGATCGCCCTCCTGGTGGCACAAGAACGCTACGACCTCAGGCGCACCCTCACCTTCCACCCCTGCATCGCGGCCGCCGAAGTCTGCGCCGAAACACTCCCGCAGACCGCTGCCCGTATGCCCGGCTACGACGTGTCGAGGCTCCAGGTCAACACCGTCAACTCCAAACAGAACTCCTTCGTCCGCTACCAGAACTACGAAGCCTTCCGCAGTGCCCCGCTCTCCACCAACCCCTCCGACACCAGGCCGCGCCGTGCCGTATTGACCAACTGCCGCTGCTGTGCAGAAGGCATCGACATCCCCGCCATCGACTCCCTCGTGTTCGCCCACCCCAAGACCAGCACGATCGACATCGTCCAGGCCGTCGGCCGCACCCTGCGCCAGACCCCCGGAGATGGCAAGATCTCCACGATCATCATCCCCGTCTATACCGCTCCAGGAGAGGACATCGGTCAGGCCACCCGGCGCACCCGTTTCCACCTGATCTATCAAGTCCTCATCGAACTCAGCGTCTACGACGAGCACGTCTTCGAACGCGTCGAATACCTCACTGTGGACGGCGAGCCCACCGAGCCCGAACTCGCAGCTCACCCCATCCGCGTCGACGAGATCCTCGCCGTCCTGGGCCTCAACCACGTCGATGCCCCCAACCAGGTCTGGGAGATGGGCTTCGAACAGGCTCAGCGCTACCACACCGAACACGGCAACCTCGACGTCGCCAGCCGGCACCTGACCTCCGACCGCTTCTACCTGGGCTGGTGGCTCGGCAAGCAGCGCTCCCTACGCGCCAACCGCATGCTCCTGCCCGACCGCATCAAACGCCTGACCGCACTCGGCATGACCTGGCAGCACCCGCCCCGCAGCATCGAATACAAACTCGACATCGCCCGCGACTACACGGCCCAGCACGGCCATCTCGCACCCCGCGCCAACGAACATCACGCAGGCATCGCCCTGGGCCGCCACGTCGCCGACTGGCGCCGGGAAGCCCGCCAACGCGCTCTCCCAGACTGCTACCACCGGGCCCTCAACGACATCTACCCCTGGTGGGCAGCCAGATGGAAAGACGAGTGGAAACGCACCTACGCCAAGGCCCTCAAGGCCGCCCGAGGCGGCCACCTCACCTTTCCCGACCTCAGCCCCGACAGCGACGACAGCCCCCTCACCCGCTGGCTCGACCACCAAATCGACCACCTCGGCAGTCTTACCGACATGCAGCACAACCTCCTCGGCGCCCTCCCGCTCCACCACCCCCTTGCCCTCCTCCTGCGTCGGCCCTACGGCCCGTCCGGCTGGGCCTTCGCCCGCGGCCTGCGCGCCGCCCGCATCTTCTGGCGCTCCCACCAGCACCTCAACGTCCCTCGCCGGTACCCGTGCACCGTCGACGGTCAGCTGCTCGATCTGGGCCGCTGGATCAGGGAACGACGCCGCGAGCCCGCCCAGCTCACCCGCGAACAACTCGACGCTCTGGAAGCCCTCGACATGCGGTGGATCTGACTGCTGGCCGTCCGCGTCCTCAGCAACAGCATCCGTTGCTCGGCTTCCAGGCCACTCGGTGCCTCGAGAGCCTTCATCCAGGCCGTGAGTGACCTTGCCGTTCCGGGATCGCCCTCGATCAGCACAGCCCGGTGCTGGCCAAGATCACCCGGCGGATGCCCTCAGGCTCCATCGTCCGCATCAGCGCCGCCCCTCGCTCGGGGCCCGGACTGAGGGGGAGTGGGCTCATAGACGACGCAGTCCTTCCCGAAGCGGTCCCTGCACGGGATGGCCGTTGCGGGTCCTTGCGGGATAGCTGCCGCGTGTCCCCGCGATTGCTGTATGTCTTTGGCACCGCGCCGACGCGTTCACTGTGTCGACAGCAGCACAGAGTGTTACGTCATGTATCGGCCATTTCTGGTGCATCTCCTGTCCAGCTCACCCTTTGGCTGCAACACTCTGTGACGATGAGGCTCGCCGGGTCATCAAAGGTCCTATTTCTCGGGGGTGTTGGGTGTGACGGGACGTTCGGGTCAGTATTACCGGGCCGGGCATTGGGTGAACCGGTCCGCAGGGAACACGAAGGGCAAGATGGGCAAGAAGTCCACGGGTGTAGTAGTGGTTGGGCTGCTTCTGGTGGGAGCATGGCTGGGCCTGTTCTCCCCGAGTTCGGACGCCCAAGGCACTACGGACCAACCCTCCTCGCCTGCGTCCTCCGCCCCCGCGGGCCGGTAACGCCCGTCAGCCAGAGTCCTCGTTAGGTCCTGCGCCGGGTGCGGTTCAGCCGTGCCCGCCACCTGCGGGACGCAGAAGATGGAGCGGCGGCTCGTGGGGCGGGGGATGGCGGCGGTTCGGCGGCGCGCAGACGCTGCCAGACAGTTTTCCACTCCCCGATCTGTTCGTCCGTCAAGCCGCAGCCGGCGAGATAGCTCCCCGTGCTCTTCCAGGTGCCGGGCAGGGCCGTGCGGTTGAGCAGAGCGCTGATCGTGCTGGGCGCAACGGGCGGCTGGGTGCGCTGGCTGAGCGCAGTGATGGTGAAACCACTGACGGCTCTGACCTCGGCGAGGGCATCCAGGAAGGCCCGAGCAGTGTGGCACTGACCGGGGTCGGGCCACGCGGAACCCGCCGGGTCGGCGGGAGCTCGGGACGCGGGCTGGTAGGCGTGGTTGCGGGCGAGGACGAGCCGCCCAGCTGTGTTCCGGATGCGTCTTTGCGGCTGCGGCAGTCCTTGCGCTGCGAGTGACGAGCGCAGCTCGCGGTAGACCAAGTCCAGATCCACATCACGTGCCTGACCGGGTACCCCATGGCGCAGGATGCGCAGAAGCTCACCCGTGAACGCTGTATGCACAGCCCCTGGCGGAGCGAGAGCCAGTCCGTTGTCGGGCGCCGCCGCCAGCAGGTAGCTGCCCTCGATACCGGCCTGATCGGCCAGGATCTCGCCGCTGCTCATCGTGCCCAACGCGCGGCCGCTCAGGCAGCAGTCGAGAACGATGACCAAACGGTGCGCCGACGAATCCATCAGAATTTCGCGCAGCGCCTGGTAAGTCACGCCGGTATGGCTGCGTCCTGCGACGGCAGCAGGGAGGCCGAAGAAGAGTTCACCACGGCCATCCAGTAGGCCGTGCCCGGCGAAATACACCAGCAGCGTGTCCTCGGCTGATTCCGCAGCTTGCTGCACCGCGTCCAGCATTGCGGGCGCCGTTTGGGGTTCCGCCACCAAAGCACAGTGCGAGGCGGGCAGATCCCACGAGGCGGAGCTGGTCAAGACAGCGGCCAGAGCAGGCAGGTTGTTCGCCACCGCCGGCAGCGACTCGAGCTGGAGATAGCTGCTGACGCCTATCAGCACCGCCCGGGACAGAGCCGGATCAGGCAGCGCACTCACGACGAAGATCCGTTCGCGTCACCGGGTTGCTCCAGCAGCGCAGTCGTAATCCGCCGCACCTCCTCCTCCGTGCCCTCGGCCAGGCTGACCTCGACGTCGCCCCGCCGGATCACGATCCTCGGAGGCCGGGGCCGAGTCTGCCGCCACGCGAGAACGGACAGGACAAACGATGCCGCACTCCAGCCGTTGCCCGTCACCAACTGCACCACGTCGACTAGCTGGCCCATGGAACCCGGTGCAGGCGCCTCACCGTCCAGAGAGACTGCTGTCCCACGCAGAGCGGGCTCCCGTCGTAACCATCCGTGCAGAGACCGCAGATCACTCTCTTGCCGCGGTCCTGGAATCAGTACTTCCACCTGCACCAAATCGTCCTTCCCAGGCGCAATCCACCCGTCCATCGACGGCTACGGGTGCATCCTGCCCAGGTCAGTAGCCCCGGGCACCTGCACAACCAGACTGGCGCTGCACTGCACGTACTGGAACCTGGACTGTCCTGTCCGCTCTGTACCCCACCCACCAGTAGGCCTTCGTCAAGGTGCCCAGCCACGCGGTTCCCGGTGGTGGGACGAAGCAGTAGCCACCTCCGACGGTGAGGGTGTGCTTGGCCACGGCTTCGCCCTGCAGCCGACCCTGCACCGCCTCAAAGCCCTGTTCCAGGTCGGGCTGGAAGCAGGAGAAGAGCAGTCCGCGGTCGCTGTTGCCGTGCTGATAGTTGTAGCCGCGCCGGACGATCGGAGAGGGCTTGCAGCGGTCCTGGGCAGCCCGACGAACGTGTGCGTCCGGTGGCGTGATCTTGCCGCGGGGGGCGGCGGTGAAAAGCAAATCCGTGCGGGGTTGGCTGTGGCCCCTCCGGATGCAAGGGCCGCTGGTGGCCGTTCCCAAAGGTTGGGTCGGGGTCTGCGGATGGGGCTGGCCCGCCTCATCCACAGAGCCTCGCGGGCGTCACGCTTCGCGAGAGACGGTCGTCGAATCGTCGCCGCGGGGGATGAGGGGCACAGCGTCCTCGGGCCGGACGAAGACCACCATGTGGCGGGCGCGGGTGATCGCCACCCGCAGCAGGCGCCGGTTGGCCCGGATACGCTCCTCGTCCCAGGTGACATCCAGCAGACGGCTGTGGTGGGAACCCTCGGCGATGACCACGCCGTCGAATTCCTTGCCCTTGGAGCGGTGCATGCTCATCAGGCTGACCGTAGCGGTGCTCTGCTCGGGAAGGGCCAGCTGGTCACTGGCCAGGGCGCGGCGTACGGCGGCGGCCGCATCGGTGTAGGCGGCGGATCCGTCCCAGGCCTGGGCGAGGGCGAGGGCGAGCCTGTCGGTGGCGTTCAGCAGGCGCAGCATCCGCACCTGCTTGGACAGTTCCTCGAGCTCGGCAGAGCCCCGTAGCCGGGCCCGGGAATCCTGCCAGTCGGTGACGGGCTGCCCGGCCAGCTTCAGGCCGGTGTCGTAGGCGGCCAGCAGGACCTGGGCCGTCTTGGATCGCCCGGGCTTGCCCTCGGCCAGGGCGGCCACGGCCCGCTCGATGGTCTGGATCTTGGCGCGGGCGCCGGCGGTGCCGCGGGCGAACTTGGTGCGGTAGAAGTCCGCCACAGTGCGCAGGGTCTTGGCGAGCGCCTCTTGGCGGGGCAGGGCGGGCCACTCCAGGAGGGAGGCGACGACGAACCCGGCCGCGGCCGCCAGCTCGGGGTCCCAGTGCAGGTCGTGCTCCACCGGCGGCAGCACGCCGCGGACGGTCACGTTCTCGACGCTGATCTTCTCGGAGATGCGGCCGACGAGACTGTTGGTGGTGGCCAGGACGGCGAGGGTAGGCTCGCGTCCGAGCTCGGCCCGCAAATGCTCCCGCAGAGCAATCACCGCCTGGTGAGTGCGGATCTCCACCGGAAGGGCTCCCCATCGCTGCATGTAGGTGAGGGTCCGCACGCTGTCCGGGACGGGCACGGGCGTGTTGTGCAGAACGGCGTTGGCGTAGCCGAGCAGACCACCTTCGGGGCTGCGGTGGTTGTCTTTCGACAGGTCGAAGCGAGCCGGCTGCAGGTGGGCGACCGCGTGCGTGATGCGTTCTTCGTCGACACCGGGCAGGTGCCCGAAGATCCGCTGGTCGGGGTCGGCCAGACAGATCACGGTGGAGGTCTGGCTCAGTGCCCTGACCGCCCGCCATTGGTCGATGTTGGTGTCCTGGAACTCGTCGACGATGATCAGCGGGTAGATGTTGCTGTACAGGGCGCGCACCGCGCTGCTGCCCTCCAGCAAGGTGGCTGCGGTATCGGCCAGCAGGTCGAACACGTAGCGGCCCTCTTTGGTGGCCACCCGGCGGCACTCCACCGCCCAGGCGTCCTTGTCACCAGTGAAGTCGGCCCGCAGCTCTCGCTCCCGGTCGGGAGTGATGAACGATGAGGGCCGGCCGGTGAGCAGTCGGCCATGACTGCGCACCAGCTCGAGGAAGAAGGCGTGAAAGGTGCGCACTTCCAGCTGGGCGCGCGCGGCAGGGCCGAACAGGCCGCCCATCCGGTCGGTGATCTGGCGGACCGCCGCGCGGGAGAAGCTCAAAAACAGCACCCGCTGCCCGGCTTCCAGGCCGTCCAGGGCCTTGAGGGCCTTGAGCAGGGCGATGGTGGTCTTGCCGCAGCCGGGGCCGCCCTCGATCAGCACATGTCCGGTGCTGGCCAGGATCGTCCGGCGGGTATCGTCAAGCTCCATCGGCCGCACCGGCGTCGCTCTCCGGGACCGGGCCCGGGGGCGGCGCGTCCTCGGAGCTGGCCGGTGGGCGCAGGTCGCGGTCGATCTGCAGCAGGAAATCGGCGATCGAGGCTGGCAGCTCGGCCTGGCCGCGGCACTCGGAGACGAGCGCGGCGCCGTAGCCGTCGCCCTTGCGGGCCTTAAGGACCTCCCAGGCCAGCGCGCGGACCGCGTCGTCGTCCATGTCGCCGCGCAGCGACCCGCACTTCTCCGGATAGTCGGCCCGGCCCGCCGCGGCGGACAGGAAGCGGCGCTGCACTGCGGCCGGGATCTCCTGGGTGAGCAAGTCCTCGATCCCCTTGTGCGGGATGACCTGATAGCGGGTGAAGTCGGCCGCCTTGACGGTGACCTCGGCCGCCAGGGGACGCACAGGGGTGTCGTGGATGCCGTAGACCGGCTTGCCCAGGCTCTTGAAGACGGGGGCGAACAGCGGCACCGACACATCGTTTTGCGCGTTGAAGACCGTGACACCGGCGAGGTCGGGGTGGAGGTAATCGACCCCGGGATCCTGCTCCAGGACGTCGGCGACCGCGGGAACGAGGTCGGCCTCCGTGGCTCCCTCCACCACCAGGACCGCCCGGGCCAGGACCGCCTCGGCGAACTGGCGGCGGTTGTCCCGGTAGCGCTTGGCCTTGAAGCCGTCCGGCAGCACGACCGGCGAACTGGCCAGCTCGCCCGCCTCGTTGCGGCCCAGCACCACGATGTGGCCGGGGTCGAACTTCTCGATGACATAGGGCGAGTGCGAGGTGACGATCGTCTGCCCCATGCGCTGGGTGACGAAGTCGACCAGACGGCGCTGCGCATGCGGCGGCAGCGCGATCTCCGGCTCCTCCATCGCGAAGATCACAGAGTGGTCGCCCTTGAGCTCGGCGATGTAGGTCAGCAGCGCGAAGACGAGCAGGTTCAGGGTGCCCGTGCTCAGCCGGTTGAAGGGTACCCCGTGCGTACCGGGCTGGGTGGCGATGAAAAGTCTCAGCACCTCTCGCAGGTGCTCCCGCGTCTGCTCCGAGACCTGCAGATCGACCGGGTCGGGCCCGGCGGCCAGGCTGACGAAGCGGTCCACCCGCTGCGTCACCTCGCTGCGGATCTTCGCGAAGCCCGAGTCCTCACCCGCGAGGATCACCGCGGCCAGGTCGGTCAGCGCCTTCTCCCACAACGGGCCAGCCCGTTCGGCCTCCAGCCGCACGATGGTGTCCAACAATGATCCGCGCTGGAAGGTCAGTGCCCTGCTCCCGGTCCGGTTGGGCCGCAGGTACAAAAAACCGCAGTGCCGCTTGTCCTCCCGGGTGAAGGGGGAAAGGCCCGCGCCCAAGGCGGTGCTTTCCTCGGTGAGATCGTCCGGCACGCTCTCGGGGTGGGCGAAGTAGGTGCCGCCGAAGAAGTCGTCTTCCTGCGGGTCGAACCGGCCCACAAACACCACCGGCAGGCACCACTTGCCGGCGTCCGCCTCCGCCAGCAGGCCCGCTTCCAGGTCGGCGAAGTCATTGGACTCGGGCGACCAGCGGCGAAGATGGGGGCCGAAGTGGCGTTCCGCTTCGGGTGACAGGTCGGTCAGTACGGCCTCCAGCCGGATCTCTGGCAGCTCACCGTCCACCGGCTGGTAGCGGGCGCCGTAGAAGTCGTACTCGTCGATCACCGGACGGCGGAACATGCGCTCCGGCCCCAGGATGAGCTCCAGGGCGTCGCAGACGGTGGACTTGCCGACGCTGTTGGAGCCCACCAGCAGCGAATTCCCGTCCAGCAGCACCGTGCCCTGGCTGACGCCGCGGAAGTGCTGCAGTGTCAGCCGCCGTACTCTCATCCTGCGTGTCCTCTCTCGCCCTGCACCGGACGGCCGCAGCCACTGCAGGGTGCCCGGACTCCGCACAGACGCAACTGCCCGGTAGGGGAGAGGACTTGCCCAGCCAGGCGAAAGCCATTGGTGAGATTGTATTACTTTCATCCTGCCCGTCCCTGGAGCGGTTCAGCCATGGCGGGTGTGTCCCGCCGTTGACGCAGGCGGCCGTTGCTGAACTGACGCCACCGGACGGCATTCCCGCTCTGGTGTGCGCGTTCCTGCGGGCGTCCCCGACAGCAATGCCCAGCTGTTGAAGGCTCGCTGGTAGGCCGCCCCCCAGGCCGCGGTCGGCGATGGCTGCCGTGCTGCCGACATCCACCTCAAGTTCAATGTGCCTGGCGTGCGTTCTATGTGCGATCCAATGTGCGTTCCATGTAGGGTGGGGTGCTGGAGGTGGCTCTCGTGTCCGACGAGCAGAACGGGCTCTTCGCATCGGTCGATGCCCTGCTGGAACAGGCGGCGGCCCCCGATGCCCTGCCGGCCCCCGCCGAACGCAAACGGCTGCGCGAGGCCGCAGGCCTGAGCCAGGACCAGGTCGCGAAGGCGCTGGATGTGCGACGCGAGACGGTGACCGGCTGGGAGGCGGGCCGTACCGAGCCACGCCCTCCCGCGCGGGCCGCCTACATCCGTCTCCTTGACGGCCTCGCTGACCGCTTCCCCGACCCTGCGGCGCCGTCCGGCTCGATGCCAGGACCTCCTGCGGGCCCGTCCGTCATCACGCAGCTGCAGGCGCCCGCACCGCCCGTCGCGCCCACAACAGGTCCCGCGACCCCGATGCGGCTACCCGTGACGGCACGTCGGCTGGCGCCCCAGAAGACGGTGGCCGCGCCCGCAGCTGACGCCCGCTTTGCTCACGGACCACTCGCCGTCGTGGACGGCGACGGCGCGGCCTACTGCGCGGACGGCCTGGTGCTCGACTACCCGCTGACCGACCTTCCGGCGCTCGTCGACTGGGCACTGGGCGAGGCGAAGCTGGGTGCCGCGCGCCTGCACCGCTCGGGCAAGGACGCCGACCCGCTGATCGTGCTGACCGCCTCCGCCGTCCAACGCCTGGGCCTGCCAGCCGAGTTGGAGGACCGGCGCGGCCTGCGCCTGCCCGACAACCACCCGGTACTCAAGCAACTCACCAAAGCACAGTGGAAGTTGACGAAGCGAGGCTTCGGCCCATGGGCGAGGGTCTACCGCACGGCCGACGGCGCGCGCCGCCAGTGCGTGCAGTTCGCCGTCGTCCCCTGGGGTGCCCTCGACACCCGATCGTGGGGCACGGCCGACCAGCTGCCGCCGGCCGAACTCGCCCGCCTGCTGGGTACCTACGCCAGCCGCGTGCTCACCCCGTGCGGCTCCACCGCCGTCACCGGACTGGAACTGATGACCGCACTGCGCCCGCCCACCCGCGCGGTGAAGGACCCCGCCACCGGCAAGTGGGTGTCCGGCCCGATGCCCGGCTCACTGAGTGAACCGGTGGAGTGCGCCCCGCCCGAGGCCCCCGACGGGCATCCGGCCGTCGCCGCCCTGTATCCCCGCTTCCACCAGCGCACCCCCGACCAGGTGCTGGACGAAGAGGCCTACCAGTGGGCGAGGCCGCTGACCGACGAGGAATGCATGAAGCCCAACGTCGTCGGCATCGACGTCAACATGGCCTTCGCCGCGGCCGCCAACAGGCTGACCGTCGGCCTGTCCGCCCCCGTCCACGTCCACCGCCCGGTCTTCGACGCGAAACTGCCCGGCTCCTGGCTGGTCGACCTCTCCCACATCCGTCTCGACGAGCGACTGCCCAGCCCATTCACCCCGCACGGCGAGCCGCCCCAGGGCCCGGCCTGGTACGCGACCCCCACCGTCGCCTACGCCGTCGAACTCGGCTACCCGGTCACCCCTATCGAGGCCTACCTGCGCTACGAGCACGGCCCCTACCTGGACGCCTGGTACACCCGGCTGCGCGACGCCTACATCGCCACCATGGCCGATCTCGGCATCACCCCGGGCATGCCCGAGGAACAGTTCCTCGCCGCGATGGCCACCCACCAGCACACCGATCCCGTCCTTGCCGCAGTGCTCAGCGCCATCAAGGCCACCGTCAAGGGCGGTATCGGCAAACTGCGCGAGCGGGCCCGCAGCGGCGGCTGGCGGCCGGGCGAGGCGTGGCCCGCCCTCGCCCGCCCGACCTGGCGCCCCGACATCCGCGCCGCCGTCATCGCCAGCGCCCGCACCAACATGCACCGCAAGATGCTCAAGCTCGCCCACCACGCCGGCCTGTATCCGGTCGCGATCCTCTCCGACTGCGCCGTCTACGCCTCCGACGGCCCCAGCCCGCTCGACTTCCTGCCCTACCGGGACGGCAAGCCGCTGCCCGGAGGCTTCCGGCTCGGCGTCTCACCCGGGATGGTCAAACACGAGGGCACCCAGAGCGTGCTGTGGGCCGAGGGCCTGCTCGAGGAGCACGGCCCGGACGTGAACATCGCCCGGCACATCAAGACCGGCACCGTCTCCGGCCAGGACGAGGGGGAGTAGGCACCGATGGGCATCCTCACCGACAGCCTCGACAAGGCCGACGCCGCACACTTCACCCGCCCCCTGCCGAAGTCGGCCCAGAAGCAGATGCAATACCTGGTCAAGCAGACCAAGGGCACCAAGGCCGCAGCAGACCTGCTCGGCGTCACCCAGCGCACCGTCGAGCGCTACCTCACCGGACAGCTCAAGCAGCCCCGCCGCGACCTCGCGGACCGGCTCGCCGACGAGGTCCGCAAGCGGTGGCAGCCCCGCGTGCGCGAGAGGGCAAAAAAACAGGCCGCCACGACCGGCGGCATCGTCATCGACACCCGGGCACGCTTCGGATTCACCGCAGCCCCAGGCACCACCGACGACCCGCGGCTGCGGCCCATCACCCAAGGCCTGCCCCCGGCCTACGCCGCACGGCTCTTCGACGCACATGCCGCCGGAGCCGCCGAGCAACAGCTCCAGGACATCGTGGCCGAAGGCCTCCAGGAGATCTACTTCAAGGACCGCGGACGGCGCGCGCACGGCCTGCTGGTCGACTTCACCGACATCGACTACCTCGACGTCGACTACTGACAGGGCGGTGTTCCTTCCGCCCGCCCCGGCATCTGCGCCTGAGTGGTCGACAACTGGGCGTGGCAGACGGCCGGGTACGTCCCCGCTGGCCGGCTCAGGGGAGTTCCTCCCCGTATCGGGCGAGCACCACGCGGAGCGCGTGGGCCCTGGCGTCGCCGCGACCCTGCAGGCGGTTTTTCCGGGGGCGCTTCCACCGGGTGAGCCTCTGCTCCTGCTCACTGCCGAAGGTCAGGCTCGGCCGTAGGCGGCCGGCGTCTGTGCGGAAGTCCGTGAGCTGCTGGAACATTGCCTCCCCCTGATCGCCTCGCTGGCTCAGTTGGGCGCCTGCGCACGGGTTCTCGCAGGTGAGCAGGGATGTTCTGAGCCGTTCTCGACGAGCCGAGTGGCAGAGAGCCTTGAAAAGTGTGCGTCACGCTGGAGGGCCTGGCACAGCTTCAGCTGTCGGTGCCTTCGGGCTTCTCCTCGGCCTGGGGCGCAACTGTCGGCTCCGGCGCGTCGGGCGCGGTGTAGAAGACGGAGGAGCCCTGCTTGGTGCGCTGAGCCTGGCTCTTGGCCACGAGTCCTTCGAGGGTGACGCGTACGACCTTGGTCTTGATGCCGCGTTCGGGATGGGCCTGGTCGAGCGTGGCGGAGATTTCCGCGGCGGAGCGCGGTTCGCTCTGCTCGGTGAGGTGGCGGCGGATGAGTTCTACCAGGGTGGGCTGGGTTGTCTTGGCAGCAGGTGCGGTCTTGGCCGCGGGCTTCTTGGCGGCTGGCTTCCTGGCCGCCGGGCTTGCCTGCGCGGCGGTGGCCTTCCTCGCCCTCCGCCTGCCGCTCGGTTCGGCGCTGGGGTTCTGCCGGGGGGAGGGCACTGCGGTGCTCTCGGGCGTGACTGCCGACTCGGCTGGTGCTTTGCTGATGCCGAGCGCCTGCTGCATGTTCACCAGCACGGTGTGGTCCTGCTGCAGGGCGGTCAACTGCTCTTGCAGGGCCGTGATTTCCGCACCGACGCGTTCCTGTTCCTTGAGATTGTGTTCGAGGTCGTCGGTCACCCGGGCGATGTACTGCGATGTCAGTTCGGTGGTGCTGGTCGTGCTCTCGGACATGGTGCTTGACCTTTCCTCGTGTGCGGCCGTGAGGGTGGCGTCTGTGGGCCGTTCCTGACCGGGCAGCGTTCCTGGCGGCCAGTGCCGACGGTGCCGCAGAACGGATGCCACCGCTGCAACAACGTGCCTTGACGTAGTGATGGTACGGACCGGCGGAGCCGGTTGTTCCCTCTCAGGCGACCTTTCTCGGCCCGAGGCCGGCCTCAAGGCAGTGGCGCCTGGCATCTGCGGGACGGTACTGCTGGGCGGGCTCGTGTACGGGGTTGGGGTAGTTGCCAGGACACCTCGTCGGTCTCCCGGTTGTGCTGCCAGGCCCCCAGCGTGCGGGTGGTCACCAGCCGGTCGAGAAGCTCTCCGGTCTGCTGCGGTGAGTGCCCGCACAGGCGGGCGAGAACGTCCATGTCGGCGCTGTGTGCGGCACCGGCGCACATGTGTGCGGCCAGTACCAGGGCGGTCAGCCGCAGGGCAGGCGGCGCGGCCGGCAGGGCCAACGGGGCAGGGCACAGCGCCCAGTGGGCTGCACGGCGGCGGGCGCAGCGACCCGGTGCCTGGTCCAGGACCGCGGCATCGAGCAGCCGCACCTGCATGAGCGGCGACCTCACATCCGGCGGCTCCAGCCAGCCGGCGTGGGCCAGTTCCTGCCACAACTCCCAGTGCCCGCGCAGGCGCATGCCGCGCAGCAGGCCCGCCGGCAGCCGCACGTGCCCGAGGGTGTCGGCGCGCAGGGCGCACTGCAGACCCAGCAGCCGGGCGGCGGGTGAGGTGAAACGGGGCAGCGCGGCGCCGAGGTAGGTGAGCATCTCCCGCACGCGCACCCGCTCGTCGAACTCCGTACCCAGTCCGGTGCGCGCAGCAGACCGTGGAGGAGCCGCTGGCTGCGGCCGGGGGGAGCTGAGCAGGGTGTCCGGCACCACGGCGGTATGGCTGGTCGCCGCCGCACAGGCCGCGCAGGTGTCGGCCAGCCGCCAGGTGCGGCCGCCACGGTCGCCGGTGAGGGCGAGCAGCACCGGCCCGGCGCACCCGCGGCGGCGCGGATGCCACGCGCAGCCCTGCGCCCGGCACTGACAGCTGCGCAGATATGCCGGCAACACGTCGGCACGGGCGTGGCAGGCCAGATGTGCCAGGGCGACGGATCGTGCGGAGGACGCCTGAAGGGGAGAGGTGTGGGCGGTGCAGGAGGGGCAGACAAGCAGGGGGCCGCCCGCTTGCGGACGCAGTTCCACTGTCCAGATGCGCCGCACTGCGGCATGCGCGCCACCGAGCCTCATGGGCTGTCGTCCTCCCGTCTGTCCGCGTCATGGCGGGGCTCACCGTGGCAGGCCCCCGAGACGCACGCACCGTAGTGCAGATTCCCGCACCTCGGATTTCGCCCTTCTCTCACCCTGGCGAAAGTGCAGAAACCCGCACTGACGGGGCAGGGGTCTGCACCGTCGGATGGTCAGGTGACGATCTTGCCGCCCGACCCCGACCTCACCGCACTGCGCGTCGTGCTCGCGCGCCTGCGGGCCGAACGCGGCTGGACCTTCGACCAACTCGCCGACCGCAGCGGTCTGGCCCGGCGCACCCTCATCGACCTCGAACACGGCCACACCACCGGCAGTGTCACCACGTGGCACACCCTCGCCCACACCTTCGACGTGCCCATCGAGCACTTCCTGGGCGCCCTGTGCGACGACCACACTCCGCCCGGCACGGCCGGTTCCTGAATCCTCGCTCCGTCCCGGCGTGCACCAGTCACGAATCACCCGATCGGGCAATCAGGCGTAGAACAACCATTCGCGACAGCGTTCATGCGTGCGAGCTCGTTGGGCTGGCCGGGGGACATACTTCCCGACACGTTGCTCACGCCTGCGCGTCCCCTGGCACGGTCCCTGCCATGTGCCTCACGCCCACCCCTGCCGGCCGCCACTGGGACGGCAGCCCCAGCGTCACCCGACACTCCCGCCCCCTGCGGGTGACCGCCACCAGCCCCAGCCGCCTGCTGCGCGCCGGCCAGCACAGCCGTTGCCGCCGCTGCGGCAACCGCATCGACCTCTACCCGCGCACCGACCAGCGGCCCATCGCCCTGCACCCCGCCGAACTGACCGCCGCCCAGGTCCCCGAATCGTGCCGCTGGCACCTGAGCGGCGGCATCGCCCACCCGCACGGCGACGGCAGCGCCTGGTGCCGCATCCCGCACGCCGTGCTCTGCCCGCGCCGCACGCCCACCTGCCGGCCCCACCCCTGCCTCGAGACGGTCCGCCGCCAACTCGCCGTCCGCACCCGCCGTCTGATCGACACCGGCGCCTTCACCCCCGCCCTGCGCACCAGCGGCAGCGCACCCGGTGCCGACACCGACGCACCGGACCACCCCATCGTGCAGATGCTGCTGTGCCGTTACCTTGCCGAGTGTCCCGTCGAGCGCCTGCGCTGCGTGGCTCAGACCCGCCACCGCCACCGCTGCACGAATCCGGTCCTTGCCCCCACCGGCCCTGCCGGGACCTGGAGACTGCTGCCCACCGACCCCCAGCGAGGCCAACTCGCCCTGCCCAACCCTCTGATGGCCGTCTACGACCTAGGCCACCTCCCCTGCGGCGAGCAACTGCGCTGGCGCACCCAACACTGCCCCGCACATGCCGCCACCCGCGGCGTCGCCGACCTCGCCCTGACCGGATGGCAGCCCTTCGACCCCCTCCTGCACGCGGCGCACATCCACACCTGCCTGCCCCACCCCCCGGCCCGCCGGCACGGCAGGAGGTGACGATGCCGCATCACGCCCTGGAAATCGTGCTCACCCGGCCCCTGTCCCTGGCGGCCCTGCTCCGCGCCGCCCGCGTGCTGCCGCTCGCCGCCAACCACGACGCCACCCGTCTGATGGCCCTCGTACCTGCCAAGACCCCCCACCGGGCGGCCCGCCGACTGCGCCACCGGCTCGGCGCCCGCCTGCCGATCGACGTGATCACCACGCATTACCCGGACGCAGACCACAAAGTGCTGCTCAATGTCGCATTCCCACCCGCCACGCACGCTGTCCTCGAGGCCGCTGCCCGCCGCACCCAGCAGACCCCGGAGCGCTTCGTGGAACTGGCCCTGCACCGGGCCCTGGCGGAGCACGCCGACCAGGAGACCGACCGCCTCGACCGGGCGGTACGCGAGCTGCTGGCCCACAGCACCCCCGCCTACCTGCTGGCTTCAGTGGGGCACGTACTCACCCGGCTCCCCGAGAGGCCCACCCCATGAACCCGACCGACGAACAGACGGCAGCCGCCGACGCCTTCCGCGCCGGCGACCACATCGCCCTGCAGGCCGGTGCCGGCACCGGGAAGACCACCACCCTCACCTTCCTGGCCCGCACAACCGACCACCGCGGCTGCTACATCGCCTACAACCGGGCCATCGCCCAGGACGCGCGCGCCCGCTTCCCGACCACCGTGCAGTGCAAGACCGCCCACGCCCTGGCCTACGCAGCCGTCGGCCACCGCTACACCCGCCGCCTGAACGCCCCCCGCCGCCCGGCCTGGCAGACCGGCCAAGCCCTCGGCATCACCAAAGCCCTCCGCATCGGCGACCGCGAGATCACCCAAAAAGCCCTCTCCAACGCCACCCTGCGCACCGTCACCCGCTTCTGCCACACCCCCGACGAAGCCATCACCCCCCACCACGTGCCCCATCTGCGCGGCCTGGAAGAACCCGACCTCCACGCACAACTCGCCGCCCACATCGTGCCGTTCGCCCGCAAAGCATGGGCCGACCTGCAGCACCCCGACGACGGCGCCGTCCGCTTCGACCACGACCACTACCTAAAGATCTGGGCCCTCACCCAGCCCCGCATCGACGCCGGCTTCCTGCTACTCGACGAGGCCCAGGACACCAACCCCGTCGTCGAACAGATCTTCCTCGCCCAGCGCGAACACGCCCAGCTCGTCATGGTCGGCGACTCCGCCCAGGCCATCTACCAGTGGCGCGGAGCCAAAGACATCATGACCAGCTTCGACGGCACCCAACTGGCCCTGTCCCAGTCCTTCCGCTTCGGCCCCGACCTCGCCCACGAGGCCAACCGCTGGCTGCACCTGGCCGACGCCCCGATCCGGCTCACCGGCGCCCCCACCATTCCCACCGAACTCGGCCCCGTAACCCAGCCCGACGCCGTGCTGTGCCGCACCAACGTCGGTGCCATGGCCCAGGTCATGACTCTCATGGCCGCCGGATACCGGGTTGCCCTCGCTGGGGGAGGCGACAGCCTGCAAGCCCTGGCCTTCGCCGCCCGCGACCTGAAAGAAGGCCGCCGCACTCACCACCCCGAATTGATCCTCTTTCCCTGCTGGGGCGACCTGCAGGACTACGCCGCGCACGACCCAGCCGGACGCGACCTGCAGCCCCTGGGCAACCTCGTCGACACCCACGGCACCGACGCCATCCTCACCGCCGTCGCCCACCTCGCCCCCGAACCGCACGCCCAGGTCACCGTTTCCACCGCCCACAAAGCTAAAGGGCGCGAATGGCCGTGTGTGCTGATCGCCGACGACTTCGCCCGCCCCCAGGACGACCCCACCGACGATCACACGGGCATCCCGGCACCGCCCGACCCCGTCGATGACGCCGAAGCCCGCCTGGCCTACGTCGCCGTCACCCGCACCCGCCAGCGCCTGGACCTCGGCGGCCTGTCCTGGATCCATGACCATCCGGACGGACATCACGACTCTTCAGGAACGCCACAGACTTGCCGCCCGCAAGGGGCCGGGCATTGCGCTCGGCCGGGCGGTAGTCGGACCTCTCATGAGCGTCTCTAACGGTGCCTCTCGGGCACCCGGTGGCACCACCCCAGGTCATCCGTTCGACAGGGGGGACCAGCCATGCCGGGCCCGGAGGCCGGCGGTCCCGTTGCAGGACCGCGGAAAGCATAACGGGGGGCCGGTCGGGCGATCAGTCTTCTGCGATGCCGGCGCCGCTGAGGGCGGGGACGGTCGTCTCGGGGTGGGCGAGGGAGCGGGCCCCGAGGCGGAACTGGTCGAGCTTGTCGATGATGGTCTGGCCGACGGGCGTGTGGCCCCAGATGCTGATGCCCTGGTGGGTGGTGGGCTGCCAGGTGGTCTCGTCGATGACGATGGGGTTCCAGCCGACCTCCCACTCGAAGCCCGAGGGGGTGCGGGCGTAGTAGGAGAGTTCCTTGTCGTTGGTGTGCTGGCCGACGGACAGGGCCATGTCGAAGCCGAGTTCGTGCACCCGCTGGTAGCTGCGGGCCATGTCGTCGAGGGTGGCGGCCTGGATGTTGAGGTGCTGGACGCGGGTGCGGACCGGGTCGATCGGCAGGCCGCGGACGGCGGCGATGGCGATGGAGTGGTGGCGTTCGTTGACCCGCAGGAAGCGGATCTTGAGTTTGACGCCGCTGATGGTCTCGTCGATGGAGTCGGTCAGCCGGGCGTCGAAGACGGTGTTGAAGTAGCCCCGCAGCTGAGCCGGCTTGGTGGACGTGATCGCGATGTGGCCCATGCCCGAGTCGCCGGTGATGAACCCGGAGGCGAGCATCCGTAGCGGCTCGGCGGACTTCACCGCGGTGGTGTAGATCTCCTGGGTGATGCCCTTGGGGCCGGGGAACCGCAGCAGGCGCTCGACGCCCCGCAGAGCAGCCTCCTCCGCAGTGCCTTCGACGAGGGGTACGCCGTGGGCGCGGATGCGGGCCTCGATCTGCTCGAAGGTCGAGTGGTCGTCGAGGTGCCAGCCGGTGACGACGACGTCCTCGGCCGGGCCGCGCCGGAGCAGGAAGCGGCATTCCTGGTCGTCGAGGCGGAACCGCATCAGGCCGGCGTCGAGGTCGTCGCGGTGCATGCCGATGGCGTCGGTGCCGAAGCGGCGCCAGTCGGCGAATCGGTTGGTTTCGATGACGAGGTAGCCGAGGTGGACGGCACCGAAGACCGAGGCCGTGGGATTCATCGGCGGCCTGCCAGGAAGTCGGCGCACAGCCGGTTGAAGAGTACGGCGCGTTCGAACTGGACCCAGTGACCGGTGTTGGCGACCTCGTACAGATCGCAGTTGGGCATCCGCTCGGCCAGCATCCGGCCGCCGCTGGACCGGTTCACCTGGTCGGCGGCGCCCCACAGCACCAGAGTCGGTACGGGCAGCCGGGACAGCCGGGCGTCGCGGGTGAAGTCCATCTTCCACAAGGCGCGCAGCGACTTGGGGCGCCTCAGCGGCGGAGCCGCGACGACCTCTGGGTCGACGCTGTCGCGATAGCGCGCGTCGATGACACTGTCCGGCACGTCGGCGGCGTTGAAGACAAGGTAGTTGCGGATGAACTTCTCCAGCTTCGGCCGGGAAGGGCCGTCCCCGGAGTAGTAGTTGAGCAGGCTGTTGAGGCCCGGGGTGGGCAGTGCGCGGGTGGTGCCGATGCCACCGGGGCCCATCAGGACCATGCGGTCGACGCGGTCGGGGGTGTCCAGGGCGAGGCGCAGGGCGCAGGCACCACCGTAGGAGTTGCCGACCATGTGGGCCTTGTCCAGGCCGAGTGCGTCGAGCAGGCCGCGGATGGCGTCGGCGAGGCTTCCGAAGGGGTCGGTGAGGTCGATGCCCTTGGTGCTGCGGCCGTAGCCGGGCAGGTCGGGGACGATGACCCGGTACTCCTTGGCCAACTCGGCAATATTGCGCTGGTAGTTGGAGACTCCGGAGGCGCCGGGTCCGCCGCCGTGCAGCAGCAGTACGGGCGGGCCGCCCCCGGTCTCCGCGACGAAGATCTTCTTACCGGCGACGTCGAGCAGGGACTCCCGCATCGACGGCAGTTCGGTGTGCGTAGTCATAACAGTCCTTACAGAGCGATCGAGGCGGTCGCGCGCGACGCCGGAGCGAAACCGGCGGGAGGCGGCGGGAGTGGGGCGCCGGTGAGCGCGGCGGCGTAGACGTAGGCGTCCGGGCGCAGTGCGAGGGTGGCCACGCGGTGCTCGGCCATCCAGGGCAGCAGGACGCCTTCCCGGTCGACGACCGTGCCCTCGGCCGGCTCGGAGCCGACGGGCGTGACGGTGAGCGTGGGAACACCGAGGCGGTCCCACGCGGGTTGGGGCACAGGGTGCCCGCGGTGCAGGAGCAGCCAGCGGCCGCCGAGCACGTCGTCCAGCCGTACGCGTTCACCATCGGGGCCGGTCACCCAGGGCTGCGGGATCTGGTGGCCGGACGCCTTGGTACGGGGGCGGACCTGGAGGCCGGCGGCGTAGTGGGCGATGGGTATCCAGTGGGAGTCCTGGAGCCAGTTGCTGAAGCCCGGTATGCGGTTGAGGCCGCGCAATGCGGTGTTCCGGATGCGGGTTATCGGGAGGCGCCGTTCGGTGATGATCCGCCCGACGAACACCGCCCGTTTGGTGATCTCCTTGACGTGCGGCTTGCGTTCGGCCTCGTAACTGTCCAGCGCAGTCTCGGGCAGCTCGCCGCGCAGCACGGCGGCCAGCTTCCAGCACAGGTTGGCCGCGTCGCGTACGCCGGCAGCCATGCCCTGGCCGATCCACGGCGGCATCGCGTGGGCGGCGTCGCCGGCGAGGAAGACCCTGCCCATACGGAAGCGGGCGGCGAAGCGCACGTGGTGGTTGTAGACGGTGGCCCGCAGGATCTTGATCTGGTCCCGGCTGATGCCGTACCGCGACACCATCGCGTAGATCGCGTCATCTGTGGTCAGGTACTGCTCGTCGTCGCCGGGGAGGATGGGGAATTCCCAGCGGTGGTGCCCGAGCGGGGTCGGGCAGTCCACGGCAGGCCGCGAGGGGTCGCAGCGGAAGCGCAGCCGGTCGTGGTCCGGCCACGGCTTGAGCATCTCGGTGTCGATGACGACCCAGCGGTCCTCGTAAGTGCGGCCCTCGTAGCCGATGTTGAGCTGCGCCCGGGTGAGGCTGGAGCCGCCGTCGGCCGCGATCACGTACGAGGCGCGAAGGCGGTGCACGGAGTCGTCGGAGGTGCCGACCACCGTCAGCTCCACGCCCGCCTCGTCTGCGGACTGGCGCAGCCGCAGACACTCGTGTCGCAGCAGCACCTCCACGTTCGGGTAGCGGGCTACCCCGTCGCGCAGGACCTGCTCCAGCGCCGGTTGGTAGATGAACATCTGCGGCGGGTGTCCGTGTCCGCGCGGGGTGGGGTGCGCGCTGAGGAATGGCCGGCCGCGCGCGTCGACGAAGTCCAGGGGCCGCTCGGCCAGCATGTCCTGCTTCAGTCGGTCGGCCAGACCGGTGCGCTGCCAGATCCGTAGGACCTCCTCGTCGGTGGAGATCGCGCGGGCGCGGGTGTATATCTCGGCGTCGCGTTCGACGACGACGACCCGTAGGCCCATCGCCCCCAGCAGGTTCGCGGCGGTGACGCCGGTGGGGCCGTAGCCGATCACCGCCACGTCGTAGGTCATGTCTGCGGCTCTGAACTCGCTCACCGGGCACCTCGCTGTCGTCCCTGTCGCGGTGTGTTGCGATCACATTGCTGTAGTGTTTACTCCAGTTGGAACGAACGCTACGGTAAGGTGGGTGGAGAACGGGGTCAAGTGCCAGCACGACAGGAAGAGCACATCCGATGAGCAGGCCGCAGATGACGCGCAAGAAGCGGGCGAACGGGGTGGAGTCACGGCAGCGCATCCTCGACGCCACGGTGGAGATCGCGGGCGAGCGCGGTTACGAGGGCACGTCCATCGCGGCGGTCAGCGCCAAGTGCGGGCTGCCTGCGAGCTCGATCTACTGGCACTTCAAGGACAAGGACGACCTGATCGCCGCCGTCATCGAGCGCAGCTTCGAGACCTGGCTGGCAGCCGTCGAGCTGCCCGGCGAAGAGACGGGCACACCGCTGGAGCGGGTGACCGCCATGGCGACGAACGTGGCCAAGTCACTGGTCGACGCTCCGGACTTCCTGCGCCTCGGCCTGATGCTCGCTCTGGAGCGGCGGCCCACCGAGCCCCGGGGCCGGACGGTGTTCCTCCAGGTCCGTGACATCGCCACCCAGAAGATCACCGAGGTGGCCGGGACTGTGTTCCCGGATCTCGACGAGGACGCCGTGCGCACGCTCACCACCTACGCCGTCGCCGGCGCCGACGGTCTGTTCGTGCACCGGGAGATCCACGGCGACGCCGTCGACCTGGTGGCGATGTTCGAGCTGCATGCACAGCTGGTCTGTGACGCGGCCGGCCGCATGGCATCGAGGAGCAAGAGATGACCCTGACCGCACCACAGCGTGAGACAGCCCGTCGGCTACTGCGTGAGGCGGAGCATCACGTGGCGCCGATCGACCCGCTGTCGGCCCTGCTGCCCGGCCTGGAGCTGGCAGACGCCTATGCCGTCCAGCAGGGCAACGTCGCCCGGCGCCTGGCCGACGGAGCGAGCGTCGTCGGACACAAGGTCGGGCTGACCGCGACGGCAATGCAGCGGCTCCTCGGCGTGGACGAGCCGGACTTCGGTCACCTGCTGGACGACATGGTCCACCGCGACGGCGGCAGCGTGCTCGCGGCGCGCTACTGCCGGCCGCGCATCGAACCGGAGATCTGCTTCCGCCTCGCCGAGCCCCTGTGCGGACCGGGCGTCACCGTCGAGGACGTCCTGGGCGCCACCGACGCGGTCGCGCCCGCGCTGGAGATCGTCGACAGCCGGATCCGCGACTGGGAGATCACCCTGGTCGACACGGTCGCCGACAACGCCAGCTCCGCCGGCCTGGTCTGCGGCCCCTGGACACCCCTTGCCGAGGTCCCCGATCTCGCTGCCGTCCTCGTGGACCTGGTCGTCGACGGCGAGCGCGTCGCCTCGGGCAGTGGGAAGGAAGTGCTGGGCCATCCGGCGGCCGCGGTCGCCTGGCTGGCCAACACCCTCGCCGGCTTCGGCGTCGTCCTGGAGCCTGGACAGGTGGTGCTGCCCGGCGCAATGACCACCGCCCCCTTCGTCAGCGCTGGTCAGAAGATCGAGGCACGCTTCAGCAGCCTCGGCCCGGTGTCGGTGACCTTCGTCTGAGGTACTGCCCGCCCTAACCACATTCACTCGAGGACTCCTTCATGCCTGCTGCCCCCGCCCCGTGGCCGGTCGCCGTCATCGGCTCCGGCAACATCGGCACCGACTTGATGATCAAGATCCTGCGTGGCTCCGGCACGCTCACGATGGGGGCGATGGTCGGCATCGACCCCACCTCCGACGGCCTTGCCCGCGCCCGCCGTCTGGGCATCGCCACCACCGCCGACGGCGTGGACGGACTCCTGGCACTGCCCGAGTTCGCCGACATCAAGCTGGTCTTCGACGCCACCTCCGCCACCGCCCACCAGGCGAACTGGGCCAGGCTGGAGCCCACCGGCGTCCGCGTCCTCGACCTCACGCCGGCCGCTGTCGGGCCGTACTGCGTGCCCGTGGTCAACCTCGACACCCACCTCGACGCCCCGAACCTCAACATGGTCACCTGCGGCGGCCAGGCCACCGTCCCGATCGCCGCCGCGGTCGCGCAGGTCGCCCCCGTCGCCTACGCCGAGATCGTCTCCTCCATCGCCGCCCGGTCGGCCGGACCGGGCACCCGCGCCAATATCGACGAGTTCACCGAGACCACCTCCCGCGCCCTGCGCGAGGTCGCCGGCGCGCAGCGCAGCAAGGCCGTGATCGTCCTCAACCCGGCCGAGCCGCCGCTGCTGATGCGCAACACCGTGTACTGCCTCATCGAGGGCGACTGCGACCACGCCGCCATCGAGACCAGCATCGTGGCCATGGCCGAGAAGGTGCACGCCTACGTGCCCGGCTACCGGCTCAAGCAGAAGGTTCAGTTCGACGTGTACGGCCCGGAAAACCCCCTGCACATCCCGCATACGGGCAAGTTCACCGGGACCAAGGTGACGGTGATGCTCGAAGTCACCGGCGCAGCCGACTACCTGCCCGCCTACGCCGGAAACCTCGACATCATGACCTCCGCGGCCGTCGCCGCCGCAGAGCGCATCGCCCAGCACGCGCAGTGCGCGCAGACCCCCGCGGGAGCCGCCCGATGAGCCGCCTCTACATCAGCGACGTCACCCTGCGGGACGGCATGCACGCCATCCGCCACCAGTACACGGTCGACCAGGCGGTCACCATAGCCACCGCCCTGGACGCGGCCGGCGTGGACTCCATCGAGGTCGCGCACGGCGATGGCCTGGCCGGTTCCTCCTGCGTGTACGGCTTCGGCGCCCACACCGACCTGGAATGGATCGAGGCCGTCGCCGACGCCGTCACCCACGCCCAGGTCGCCACGCTCCTCCTGCCCGGCATCGGCAGCGTCCACAACCTGCGTGACGCCCACCGCGCAGGAGCCTCCGTCGTCCGCGTGGCCACGCACTGCACCGAGGCCGACATCTCCGCCCAGCACATCGCGGCCGCACGGGAGTTGGGCATGGACACCGTCGGCTTCCTGATGATGAGCCACATGACCGACCCGGCACACCTCGCCCGTCAGGCGAAGCTCATGGAGAGTTATGGTGCCACCTGCGTCTACGTCGTCGACTCCGGTGGCGCCCTGACCATGCACGGGGTCGCCGAACGCGTCGACGCCCTGCGCCAGACCCTCGATGCGGCCACCGAGACCGGCATCCACGCCCACCACAACCTCTCCCTCGGCGTGGCCAACTCCCTCACCGCCGTCGAACACGGCGCTCACCGCGTCGACGCCAGCCTCACCGGCATGGGCGCCGGAGCCGGCAACGCCCCGCTCGAGGTGTTCATCGCCGCCGCCGACAAGCTCGGACACGCCCACGGCTGCGACCTGTTCGCCCTGCAGGACGCAGCGGACGACCTCGTACGACCGCTGCAGGACCGCCCTGTCCAGGTTGACCGCGAAACCCTCACCCTCGGCTACGTCGGCGTGTACTCCAGCTTCCTGCGCCACGCCGAGACCACCTCTGCCCGCTACGGCATTGACGCGCGTGCCCTGCTCCTCGAGGTCGGACGGCGCGGCATGGTCGGCGGCCAGGAAGACATGCTCACCGACGTGGCGCTCGACCTGCTCACCGCCCAGAAGGCCCAGGAGACCGCCTCGTGACCGGCGCAGCGGCCCGGGTCGATGCCCACCAGCACATCGTCCGGCCAGGAGCCCAGTGCGTTCCACCGTGAAGTCGCACGTGAGCCACACCCTCGCCAAGATCGGAGTCCGGGCCCGCGTCCAAGCGGTGACGTTCGCCTACGAGTCCGGGCTGGTCCGGCCAGCCGCCTGACGAGCGCGGTGCCGTGTCACCCTCAGGAGGGGGCCGCTGTCCCCGTCGCGAGCAGGCCGTTGACCACTAGGGTCGCCAACGACTCCGCCGTTGCCGTGAGTTGCTCCGGCGAGGCGGATTCCGGTCTGCCGAGGCGCCTCGCCAGCGGGGTGTCGAGCATGCCCGAGACGGGCGGGACGACGGCGAAGAACAGCACGTCCATCGGGACGGGTGCCATACGGCCGGCGGCCACGAGCCGCTCGATGCTGGGGGTCATGAGCCGCAGGGTCGGAGTGAAGTAGTGCTCGTACAGGTAGTCCAGCCGCTCGGTGTCCTGGGAGAACTCGACGACGACGACCCGTCCGATCAGGGGGGTGTCCACGGCGGACCGGTAGAAGCCGGTGATGACTCGCCGCAGGTGCTCGGCGTCGTCGACCGATGTGTCCACCTGTGGCATGCTCTCCAGCTGCGCCCCCAGGGCGGCGTCCATCACCGCCCGCCAGAACGCGGCCTTGGACCCGTACCGGTCGTTGATGAAGTTGTGGCTCACGCCCAGGCGGCGGGCCAACTCGCGCGCCGAGGCGCGGTCGTATCCGAGCTCCGCGAAGGCCTCCAAGCCGCGCAGCAGGATGTTCTCCTCGTGGGGCACCGCGGGAGTGTCCGCGCCGGGGCGTCCCGGGCGTCGAGTGGATTCGGCTCTTGCGCCCACCCCTGCCTCCGATTCCTTCTGTGACCCGGACTGTGAAAGGCCATCTTAGGGGCCTCGGATTATTACTTGACACCTGTCAGAATATCTGTAATCTGACAGGTGTCAAGATGTGTGTCGGCCCAGTGCGCCGTGCACGTAGTGCACTCCTCTCGCCCACGCTTCGGAGTTCCCACCATGCCCAGGACGCCCACTGACACGGCCGTTACCGCCTTGCCGTCAGGTCATCCGTCCCACCGCCACCGCTGGTGGATCCTCGCCGTCATCGGCGTCGCCCAGCTGATGGTCGTGCTGGACTCGACGATCGTGAACATCGCTCTGCCGTCCGCCCAGAAGGACCTGGGATTCTCCGACGGGGACCGGCAGTGGGTCGTCACCGCCTACGCGCTCGCCTTCGGCAGCCTGCTGCTGCTCGGCGGCCGGATAGCCGATCTCTTCGGCCGCAAGATGACCTTCCTGGTCGGCCTTGTGGGCTTCGCCGGCGCCTCCGCGCTCGGCGGGGCCGCGAGCAGCTTCGAGATGCTCATCATCGCCCGGGCCGCGCAGGGTCTGTTCGGCGCGCTGCTCGCCCCGGCCGCCCTGTCCCTGCTGACCACGACCTTCACCGACGCCAAGGAACGAGCCAAGGCCTTCGGCGTCTACGGTGCCATCGCCGGTGCGGGCGGTGCCATCGGACTGCTCCTCGGCGGCGTGCTGACCGAGTACCTCGACTGGCGCTGGACCCTCTACGTCAACCTCGCCTTCGCGGCAGTCGCCTTCGTCGGCGGTGCGCTGCTGCTCCAGCGTGCCCGGCGCGACAAGAGCGTGACGATCGACATCCCTGGTGCTGTTCTGGTCTCTGGCGGTCTGTTCTGCCTGGTCTACGGCTTTTCCAACGCGGAGAGCCACGACTGGGACTCCTCGGCCACCTGGGGCTTCCTGCTCGCCGGAACCGTGCTGCTCGCCGCATTCACCTGGTGGCAGACGCGCTCGGCCCACCCGCTGCTGCCGCTGCGGATCCTGCTCGACCGTAACCGGGGCGCCTCGTTCATCTCCGTGCTCATCACCGGCGCCGGAATGTTCGGTGTCTTCCTCTTCCTCACCTACTACCTGCAGCAGAGCCTGGCCTACACCCCCGTCAAGACCGGGCTGGCCTTCCTGCCGATGGTCGCCGGGCTCATGCTCGCCTCCACTCTCGCCTCCACCGCGCTGATCCCCCGGTTCGGGCCAAAGCCGGTGGTGCCGCTGGGGATGGGCATGGCCGCGGCCGGCATGGCCTGGCTCACGGCGCTGGACCTGGGTAGCGGTTATGCCACGGACGTCCTGCCCCCGCTGGTCGTGGCGGGCCTCGGTCTCGGTCTGGTGATGGCCCCGTCCATGAGCCTGGCCACGGCAGGCGTGGGCGCGGAGGACGCCGGTGTCGCCTCGGCGGCCGTCAACACCATGCAGCAAGTGGGCGGCTCCCTCGGTACCGCCCTGCTGAACACCCTCTCCACCAGCGCGGCCACGGACTATCTGGCCGGCAGGAACCCCAAGGACCCCGCTGTCGTCGCCCAGGCCAGTCTGGAGGCCTACTCCACTGCCTACTGGTGGTCGGCCGCGTTCTTCGTGGCGGGACTGGTCGTCAGCGTGCTGCTGTACCGGCGTGGGGCGCCCGCCGTGGACGCCAATGCCGCACCCGCGGTGCACATGTGAGGTCCCCTCACCGTGCGGAGCGGCTCGCCGGACCTCCGGCGAGCCGCTTTCCGACACCGGTGCGGTGGGCTCGTCGCTGAGCCGGGGGAGCAGGATCCGGAAGGTGGTGCCCTGGCGAGGGGCCGAGTCGACCTCGACGTGGCCGTCGTGGGCGGCGACCAGGGAATGGACGATGGTCAGGCCGAGATCCGAGGGCTGGGGACGGCGGCCGTCGTGCCGGCGAGGACGGAGTGCTGTGCCCGCCAGCACGCGGTTCCTGCTTTGAGCATGTTGGGGGTGTCAGGCCTGAGGGCCTGCGGGCCCGATGCTGCGCAGCAGCCGCTCTCCGGACTCGCGGAGCTTCTCCTTGACCTCGTCCAGGCTGGAGGTGAGCAGGGCATGGTCGCGTTTGCGCCCGCAGCCGCCGGGCTGACTGTGCTCATGGTGGCTGGCGCGGTGGTGCACCTGCGCCATGGCGACCCGCTCGTGCAGGGCCTGCCCGCCGTCGTATTGGCCCTGACGGCGGTGGCGTACACCGGGGTGGCGATCGCCGAAGGCTGACGGACCGGGACGGGCGCCGCCTGGAGAGCGAAGCTGTCGATGCCCGACAGCTCACGGGCCTCTTGTGGGGCGTACCGTCGACAGTGTGCAGTACACGGCCGCACACCTCGTGTCCCGTGTCGCCGGCGACCTCGGGCCGAAGGCGGACGAGGTGATCGCCGACGTGTTGCGGTGCCTGCGGAGTGAGGTTCCTGAGCTGTGGAGTAATCCGGATCTCGTCCGCATGACGTCTGAGAACGTCGCCGAGCATGTCGTCGGCGTGCTGGCCGGCCTGGAATACGGCATCGACCCGCGCGAGATAGATCGGCCGGCCGCCGAGCTGGAACGCGCACGTCAACTGGCCCGTTACGGCACGCCGGTCACAGCGCTGCTGCGGGCCTTCCGGCTCGGTCAGGGCATAGTCCTGGACAAAATGCTTGCCGAAATCGCGCGGGTGACGAAGGACGCGGAGTTGGTCAGCGAAGCATCGCGCCTCCTGCTCGTGATGGCGAACGGATACGTGGACGACGCGTCCGAGCAGGGTGTCACGGCGTTCCAGGAGGAGCGAGACCGGCGACTGCAGCGGCGTCTGTCCTTGGTGAACGAGGCCGGTCTGCGCATCGGGACCACCCTGGACATCGCTCGCACCACCCAGGAACTGGCAGACCTCGCCCTCGAGCACTTCGCCGAGCTGGTCACCGTCGACCTGCTCGACTCCGTGGTGCACGGGCACGGCACTTCGGCGCCGGGTCCGCGAGTACTGAACCGGGCCGCGCAGGCGTCGACGCTGCAAGGAGGCCAGGAGCCGACGATTCGGGTGGGGGAGTGCCACACCTGCCCAGACGGATCGGTCACGGCCCGCGCCCTGACCACCGGCCGGCCCTCCCGGTACACGGCGACACCGACGGATCCGGCCGACGACTTCGGCACTCGCCCTGCATGCTCGACGCTGGTGGTGCCGCTGAGCGCACGCGGCGTCACTCTTGGCGTCGCGAGGTTCTGCCGTCACCACGACCCGGTTCCCTTCGACGATGAGGATCTGTTCCTCGCCCAAGAGATCGCGGCCAGGGCGGCCGTGGCCATCGACAATGCCCGCCGCTACACACACGCCCGTGCCACGGCCCTCACTCTCCAGCGCAGTCTGCTGCCACGGCGTACGGCGGAGCAGGCTGCCGTCGAAGTCGCCTGCCGCTACCTGCCGGCCGGTGCCCAGGCCGGTGTGGGCGGCGACTGGTACGACGTGATCCCGTTGTCCGGTGCTCGGGTTGCCCTGGTGGTGGGCGACGTGGTCGGCCACGGCATCCACGCCGCCGCCACGATGGGGCGCCTGCGGACCGCGGTCCGCACCCTCGCCGACATCGACCTGCCTCCCGAGGAACTGCTGACACACCTGGACGACGTCGTCATCCGCCTGTCCGCCGAAGTCTCGGCCGACCCGGACGCCGAAACGACCGGGGACATCGGCGCCACATGCCTGTACGCCGTCTACGACCCTGTCGACGGCCATTGCTCCCTGGCCCGCGCGGGGCACGTGCCGCCCGCCGTAGTGCACGGAGACGGAACCGTCGATCTCCTGACCATGCCGCACGGCCCGCCGCTGGGCCTGGGTGGCCTGCCGTTCGAGGCGGCGGAGGTCGACCTTCCCGAAGGTAGCCTCCTCGCTCTGTACACCGACGGCCTGGTCGAAGCCCGCGACCGCGATATCGAGGCGGGCCTCACCCTCCTTTGCCACGCTCTCGCGCAACCCTCCGCATCCCTGGAGGCCGCCTGCGACAGCGTGCTCCAGGCCTTGCTGCCCGCAGCAGGTCTGCCTCGCGACGACATCGCCCTGCTGCTGACCCGCACCCGCGTCCTCGGGGACGGCCAGGTCGCAGCCTGGGACGTGGACGCCGACCCGGCAGCCGTCGCCCAGGTCCGTAGGAGCGCAGCCCGGCAGCTGGCCGCCTGGGGACTGGAGGACCTCGATTTCGTCACCGAACTGGTGGTCAGCGAACTGGTCACCAACGCCATCCGCTACGGCCGGCCCCCCATCCGCCTGCGCCTCATTCGGGACTGCTCCCTACTGGTCGAGGTGTCCGACGCTGGCAGCACCACCCCCCACCTGCGCCGTGCCCGCGCCTTCGATGAAGGCGGACGCGGCCTGCTGCTCGTCGCCCAGCTCACCGAACGTTGGGGAACGCGTCATGCCCGGCAGGGCAAGACGGTCTGGGCCGAGCTGGGCGAGGAGAATCACGCCGAGCCCTCGGAGCCGGCCTTCCGCCTGTAGTCGGCGCCGAGTGGGGCGAGCTGCGAGACCAGCAACTGGCCACGGCATGCATTATGGCGTTGCTGCGCTGACGGCGCCCGTTTGCGCGACGGGATGAGGAGCGGGTTTCTCACCGAGGCTGTGCTCTCGTCAGCAGTCCACGGACACACCCTGCTGGGAGTTGGCGTCTTCCTCGGGAAGATCTCCTGCTGCGGCTGTGGGAACGAGTCCGCCCGGTCACCGGCGGCCGGCTGGTCATCGTGGGTCACGGTCCCGAACGGCAGAGACTCCAGGCGCAGGCCGGGCCCGGCGTGGTCATCTCCGCACGGGTGTCGGAAGAGCAGAGGCACCAACTGATTTCCAGCCGAGGTTTAGCCGTCCTGCATGCTGGTGTTCAGGCCCTGGGCGTCGGCGCGGCGGGGACGGGGGCACCGAGGCCCCGCGACAGGGCGCGGGCTGTGGCCCGCAGAGCGGGAGAGATGAACCGTGACTCTGTGTGGCCCGCCGGTACGACAACCGAGAGTGCCGCGACGACGTCTCCGGCCGCGCCTCGCACCGGCACTGCGGCAGCGAGCAGCGGGCGAGGTTCCTGTCGGTTGACGACGGCGATCCCGTTGCGGCGTACCTCGGCGAGGGCGCGGCGCAACGCGGCCGAGGAGAGGGGCACGCCTTCCGGTTCGTGGACCAGTGGTTGGGCGAGGTAGGTCTCCTGGAAGTCCGGGTCGGCATGGGCGAGGAGAACGAGACCGACCCCGGTGGAATGCAGCGGCAGACGGCCGCCCACGCGGTACAGCACATCGATGGCTTCACGCGCCGACAAACGTTCGACCAGGAGAGCTTCCATGCCGTCCAGGACGGCGAACAGGACGTGCTGGTGCGTCGCCTCGTACAGGTCCTCCATGAACGGGAGCGCCACCGTGCGCAGGCCGTGGGCGCGCGGGGCGAGCGAGGCTACTTCCCACAGACGCAGACCGACCACGAAACGGCCGTCGGGGTCCCGTTCCAGAGCCCCCCAGTGAAGCAGGCGCCGGGCGAGCCGGAGTGTCGTACTGGGCGGGGTGTCCGTGACCCGGCTCAGTTCGGCGAGAGTCATGGCGCGGCGGGTCTCGTTGAAGGCCGTGAGCAGAGCGAACGCCCGGTCGATCACCGGATCGCCATGGGCCGGCCGGCGACCCCGAGAGACGCTGGGGGGGTTCGTCATGCCTGCAGTCTCACTCTTCGGGCCGCTCCCCGTACATTGCGGCAAGGTTTCGATCGCATGCCATTCAATGAAATTGCCGCTGGTGCCGATCTGGTCGATCTCCCACTGTTACCCCACACGTCGACGAGCCGCCTCTCAGGTTCCGAGCCGAGCCGATTCCGAGGAGACCCATGACTGCGGAGTTCACACAGAGCGGTGTGGAGCAATTCTCCCTTCCGGGCAAGCCTGTGCCCTTCTTCCTGGAGGCAGGTGAGGGGGAGCGGGCGCACCTGTACGACTCACTGATCACCGTGCTGCTCAGCAAAGATGAGACCGACGGACAGTTCGGAGTGTTCACCTACTCCGCTCCCAAGGGCGACGCGATCCCCACACATGCGCACGCCGATGTCCACGAGACGTTCTTCATACTCTCCGGGCGGGCTCGCGTGTGGATCCAGGACGCGCAAGGTGAGCGACACGAGAAGTTGCTGGGGACCGGCGACTTCGGCTACGTCCCGGCGGGCTGCCTGCACACCTTCCGTGTGGAGGCCGACGACACCCGGATCATGGGCGTGTCCAGCGGCGGTTTCGAGCGCTTCTTCGCCGCGTCCGGCACCCGTACGAACTCCCTGGAACTGCCGCAGCCGCCGTACGTCCCCTCCCCGGAGCAGATCGGCCGCGCGGCGCGCGAGTACGGCAACGACTTCCGGTTCGACCTGCGTCCCTTGGACGGCTGACATGGCCAGGCACGCCACACCGGTGCCCACCGAGGAAGTCACACCGGCGGGCACCCGGCTGCTGCGAGGGGTCGAGTACGCGACACCGGACGGTTTCCGCCCGCTCCTGCTCGATCTCCACCTCCCCGCCGCGCACCCTGCCGGGGGCCCCGTGCCGGTCGTTGTCTTCCTGCACGGTGGGGGCTGGCGGACCGGGAGTCGCGCTCGGTTCGGGTCGGCCTTCGAGGCGTGGGAGGTCAGTCCGTTCGACCTGCTCGCGGCGGCCGGCTTCGCGGTCGCCTCGATCGACTACCGGCTCAGCGCGGAGGCCGTCTTCCCCGCTCAACTGCACGACGGCAAAGCCGCCTTGCGCTGGGTGCGCGAGCACGCCGAGGAGCTGGGGCTCGACGCCGAACGGGTCGTGCTGTGGGGCGAGTCGGCCGGCGGCCATCTCGCCGCACTGCTCGGACTGACGGTCTGCCGACCGGAGCCGGAAACCGACTACGTGGTGGCTGGTCCGTACGCCGGCGTCGTCGGTGTCGTGGACTGGTACGGGCCCGCCGACCTGCGGACCATGCAAAGCCAGTCCCGCCCCGACGCCGTGACCGTGCCCGACGCGGCGGATTCCCGGGAGGCCCAGTTGATCGGGGCGCCCGTACCCGAGGCGCCCCGGCTTGCTGCGGAGGCGAGCCCGGTCACCTACGTCTGCTCCGCCGCTCCGCCGTTCCTGCTCGCCCACGGCACGGCCGACCGGTTCGTCCCGAGCGCCCAGAGTGAACAGCTCGCCCAGGCGCTGAGGGCCAGCGGCAGCGAGGTGACCTTGCGGCTCATCGACTCCGTGGACCACCTGTGGGCCGGTCTGCCCGATCCGCGGACCGTCTTCGACGAGGCCCTGGACTTCGCCCTGCGCGTCTGCGCCCCGATCGCGGCACGCACCCCCCGCCGGCCCGCCGCCGTGCGCGCCTTCTGACTCCACCCCCCGTCCCCACCCCCCGTCCCCGCCCGCCGGCATCGACCCGCCCAGGTCGTAGGCAAAGGAGCCTCGGTAATGAATCGTTTCAAACTCTCCTCGGCAAGAAACAGCGTGCTCTTGGCAACCGCCGTCGCCCTCGCCTCCACCGGTGTCACGGCCTGCAGCTCGTCCTCCGCGAGCGGGTCCTCGGCGTCCGCGTCGGACACCCTCACGGTCGGCATGGACGGCGACTCGGCCGCGAATGGCTACGACCCCGCGAAGTACACGGAGATGCGGCAGTTCTTCGAGAGCGTGTACGACTCGCTCTTCGTCAAGACCGCCGACGGCGGCGTCAAGCCGAGCCTGGCCACCAAGTTCGCGTACAACAAGGACAAGACGCAGCTGACCCTCACACTGCGCAAGGGAGTGACGTTCGCGGACGGCAGCACGCTCACCGCCGCCGTGGTCAAGAAGAACCTCGACCGACGCAATGACGCCGCCCTGGTCGCGTACGGGAACATGGCCAAGGGCGGACAGGCCGAGATCAAGCAGGTCACCGCACCCGACGACCAGACCGTCGTCCTCACCTTCGCCAAGGCCCAGCCGACCTTCCAGGAACAGCTCGCCTCCGACGCCGGAATGATCGTCAGCGCCAAGGGACTCGCCGACAGCAAGGCCCTCGGCGCCGCACCCTACGGCTCGGGCCCCTACACCCTCGACAAGTCGGGATCGGTCAAGGGCAGCAAGTACACGATGGTGCGCCGGAAGGGTTACTGGAACTCCGCGGCCTTCGCCTACGACACCGTCGTCTACCGTGCTCTGCCGGACCCGCAGGCCAGAGCCAACGCCCTGGTGTCCGGTCAGGTGGACGTCGCCGCGGTCGCCGGCTCGACCTCCTCGTTCGTCAAGTCGCGCGGCACGGGGCTGTCCTCCCTGGGCGGCACGGTGGTGACCCTTCCGGTCTTCGACAAGAAGGGCACGGTCTCCAAGCCGTTCGGCGACGAGAGGGTTCGCCAGGCCATCCAGGTCGCGATCAACCGCCAGGACCTGGTGAGCGGTCTCCACAAGGGCGACAAGCCGACCTCCAACGCCTTCCCGTCCTCCTTCGACGGCTACGACGCCGCGCTCAACACCACCTGGGGCTACAACCCGGACAAGGCCAAGAAGCTCCTCGCCGAGGCCGGATACGCCAAGGGCTTCTCCTTCACGGTGATCACCAGCCAGGCCAATCAGACCGACCTGGAAGCGATCCAGAAGCAGCTCAAGGCAGTCGGGATCGACATGAAGCTCAAGGCCGCCGCCTCCACCGAAGAGGCCTTCGCGGCCGTGAACACCACCCCGCTCGGCTACCTCGCGTTCAACTGGCCGGAACCGGTGGTAGCCATGCAGGCCGTCGTCCTCGGGGGGTTCCTGAACACCCAGAAGGCGACCGACAAGCAGCTCACGGAGTACACGGACGCCGCCGCGGGCGCCACCGGCGCGAAGCGGACAGAGGCTCTCACCAAGCTCAACACCCGTCTGGTGGAAGCGGGCTGGCTGATCCCGCTGTACGAGAGCTACTCCTACGCCGGTTACAACACCAAGAAGGTCAAGCCCCTCACCTTCGCGGGCAACGACGCCTACCCGCTGCTGTCCTCGATCAAGCCGGCCTCCTGACGACCGGCCCGGTCGGGGACCACTCGAAGAAAAGAGGAAGGAGGAGGCTCCGTGACCAGATTCCTCGCCCGGCGGGCCGCGATGGCGGTCCTGACGCTGCTGGCGGTGATCGTCCTGACCTTCGCACTCGTTCACTCCATTCCGGGCAGCCCGGGCGCGGTGATGCTCGGCCCGGGAGCCTCCGCGCAGGAGATCCACGCCCAGAACGAACTGCTCGGCTGGAACCAGCCGCTGGCCGTCCAGTTCTGGGACTGGATCACCCACGCGGTCCGCGGAGACCTCGGCACCTCCCTCACCGGCGGCAACGAGGTCGGCCCGGACCTGGCGTCCCGGCTCCCGGTGACCGCGGCCATCGCATTCGGCGCCACTGCCCTGAGCGGTGTGCTCGGCATTGTCTCGGGAGTGGTGGCGGCGGTCCGCGGCGGTCTCGTTGATCGGTTCATCACCGCTTTCTCCGGGATCGTGGTGTCCCTGCCGACCTTCTGGCTGGGCATCCTGTTGGTCTACATCGCCTCCATCCGGCTCGGCTGGCTCCCGGCGACCGGCTACACCCCCTTCACGGACTCGCCCGTCGACTGGGCCAAGAGCCTGGCCCTTCCGGTGCTCAGCCTGGCGATCGGCGGGGCTGCCCTCGTGGCGCGGCAGGCACGCGCCTCCATGGTCGAGGCCCTGGGGCAGGAACACATCAGGACCCTGCGCGCGACGGGGATTCCGCCCTGGCGGCTGCTGTACGTGCACGCGTTGCGCAACGCGAGTGTGCCCGTGGTGGCGGGGCTGGGCATGCAGTTCGTCGGGCTGTTCGGCAGCACCGTCATCGTCGAGCAGATCTTCGCTCTGCCGGGTCTGGGACAGGTCGCCCAGGCCGCAGTCACCTCCCACGACTTCCCGTCCGTGCAGGGAGTCGTGATCATCGCGACGGTCGTCGTCGTGGTCACCAACGTCGCGCTCGATGTGCTGATCAGCGCCCTGAACCCGAAGTTGCGTGCGGCATGAGCGAATACCTTCAGGCGAAGCCGGCACAACAACTGCTCGAACCACCCGAGCACACCGCCACCGAGGCGTCGCAGCCCGCCCGGCACCAGCTGCCCCGGCTGCTGCGCAGGCCGGGCGGCATCTTCGGACTCGGCTGGCTGGCACTGCTGGTCGTGCTCTCGCTCACGGCGTCCTGGTGGATCCCGTACGGGACCAACGACCAGCAACTGTCGGCCGCGTTGCAGGGCCCCAGTGCCCAACACTGGCTCGGTACCGATGAGTTGGGGCGCGATCTGCTCAGCCGGATCTTCGCAGCCGGGGCGAGCACGTTGGGAGCCTCCCTGCTGACCGTGGCGGTGGCCTACGCCATCGCTGTCCCCCTGGCGCTCGTCGCCGCCGAGCGCGGCGGGCACACGGAGACGGTCATCAGCCGCACCACCGAGATCATGATGGCCCTGCCGGGCACGGTGATCATCCTCGCGTTCATCGGGGTGTTCGGTGTGGACACCGTGCTCATCATGACCGTGCTGGGCGTGTTGATCTCCTCCGGGATGTACCGGGTGCTGCTGGGGGTGGCGCGCTCCCTGCGGGAGCAGTTGTACGTGGACGCGGCACGGGTCAACGGCCTCGGCTCCTGGCGGGTCAACCTCCGCCACGTGCTGCCGGGTATGCGGACGGTCCTGGCCGTGCAGGCGGCCCTGCTGTTCGGCATCGGCCTGTTGATCCAGTCCGGCCTCGCCTTCATGGGCTTCGGCCCGAAGCCGCCCGCGCCCAGCTGGGGCGCCATGATCGGTACGGCCTCACAGCACATCTACGACGCACCCTGGCTGATGGTGCCCTCCGGACTGGTGCTGTCCCTGACCGTGATCGCCGCCAACCTGGTGGCCGACGCCCTGACCGACCCGGAGGAAGCACCCCGGACCGCCCGGCGGGCCGGGAAGCGGGCCGGCGGGGCCGCCGCAGGGCCGGCCGAGCCCGATGGATCGGGAGTACTGGACGTACGCGACCTGACGGTGGCCGTCGACGACGGACCGGTGCTGGTCAGCGGTGTCTCCTTCCGGGTCGAGCCCGGCCGGGTGCTCGGCCTGGTCGGCGAGTCCGGCTGTGGCAAGACCATGACCGCGCTGGCCGCACTCGGACTGCTGCCCGCCGGAGTCGCGGTCACCGGCGGCGCGCTGCACTGGCAGGGCCGCGACCTGGCATACCTCGACGAGCGACACCTGCGCCCGGTCCGCGGACGCGAGATCGCCTACGTCTCGCAGGAGCCGATGGTCGCCCTCGACCCCATGTTCTCCGTCGCCTACCAGCTCACCGGACCACTGCGGCGACTTCGCGGGCTGTCCCGCGCGGAGGCGAGGGACGGCGCGGTGAGCCTGCTGAAACGGGTGGGAATCGTCGACCCCCAGGCCGTCATGCGCAGTTACCCCCACCAGTTGTCCGGCGGCATGGCCCAGCGAGTGGCGATCGCCCTCGCCTTGACCGGCGGCCCGAAACTGCTGGTGGCCGACGAGCCGACCACGGCCCTCGACGTGACCGTGCAGGCGGAGATCCTCAGCCTGCTGCGCTCACTCGTCAGCCAGTCAGGCACCTCGGTCGTGATCGTCACCCACGACCTCGGTGTCGTCGCCGACCTCTGCGACGACGTTGCGGTGATGTACGCCGGCGAGATCGTCGAATCCGGAACGGTGACCGAGGTACTGGACGCCCCCCGTCATCCGTACACCAAGGCGCTCCTCGGGGCGAACCCGCACGCGGGTGAGACCGTGACGCCCTCGCACCGGCTGACGGCCATCCCCGGCCAGGTGCCGGCGCCCGGCAGCTGGCCGCAGGGATGCCGCTTCCGTGACCGCTGCCTCTACGCGACAGACGCCTGTGGGCAGCCCGTGGCACTGGAAGCGGCCGACCGGGGCGGCACCGTGCGCTGTGTCAGGGCCACCGAACTCGCGGTGGCCGCCGCCCACCCGGACGAGAGGACCCCGGCATGAGCACCACCACGGCCCCGGCCGACACCCAGCAGGCCCTCGCCCTGGACGTGCGGGACCTGACCGTCCACTACGGCCGCCGCTCCCGGCGCAAGCCGGTGCCTCCGGCCGTCGACGGCGTGTCGTTCTCCATCGCCCCCGGCGAGACCATCGGCCTGGTCGGAGAGTCGGGCTCGGGCAAGTCGACCATCGGCAAGGCGGTCCTGGGCCTCCAGTCCGCGACCGGTGGATCGATCTCCTTCTTCGGAGACGACATCACCCATGCCGCCCCGGCCCGGCGGCGGGCCCTCGCGGCCCAGCTGCGGGTGGTGTTCCAGGACCCGTACTCCTCCCTCAACCCCGCCATGACCATCGGCGAGACCCTCGCCGAACCGCTGCGCCTGATGGGCGTCGGCAAGGCGGAGGCGGCCCGGCGGGCGCGCACCGCCCTGGAGCGCGTGGGGCTGCCCGCTTCCGCCGCCGAGCGTCGGCCCCGCCAGTTCTCCGGCGGCCAACGGCAGCGCATCGCGGTGGCCCGTGCCCTGGTGTGCGACCCGAAGGTCGTGGTGTGCGACGAGCCGGTGAGCGCACTGGACCTGTCAACCCAGGCGCAGGTGCTCAACCTGCTCGCCGACCTGCGTGATGAGCGGGGTCTGTCGTACCTGTTCGTCGCCCACGACCTCGCGGTGGTCCGTTTCCTCGCTCAGCGGGTGGTTGTCCTTTACCGCGGCCAGGTGATGGAGACCGGTGCCGCGGCGGCCGTGGTCGAACAACCCCGCCACCCCTACACACGGGCCCTCACCGCCGCCGCCCCGGTGCCCCGCCCCGCCGAACAGGCGGCCCGGCGCGCCGCGCGTGAGGCGATGGGCATCGGAGCGGCCGGACTCGGAACTCCCTCCGCCGCCGGCTGCCCGTTCGCGTCGCGTTGTCCCCTCGCCACCGACGTGTGCCGCGCCGAGCGGCCCGCACTGCGCAGGGTCGGTGACAGCGATGTCGCCTGCCATCACGCCACCGACTGACCTCCCTCCTCGACGACTGCCCCACGCTCACGACCCCAGGAGCTCTTCCCATGGACCCCACACTCGACGATCTCGTACGCAAGCTCGACCTGGAGACCAAGCTCCGGCTGATCTCCGGCGCGGGCGCTTGGGCCACTCAGGCCTGCGAGGAGATCGGTCTGCGGCCGATCAGCGTCTCCGACGGGCCGGTCGGCGTCCGCGGCCCGGTCGAGGACGAGCGGGACTGGTCGGCCAACCTGCCCTCCTCCAGTGCGCTGGCCGCCACCTGGGACGAGGAACTGCTCCACCGGGTGGGCGCCTTGCTCGCCGCGGAAGCGGTACGCAAGGACGTCGACGTGGCGCTCGGCCCCACGGTCAACCTGCACCGTTCCCCGCTGGGCGGCCGGCACTTCGAGTGCTTCTCGGAGGACCCGCTCCTGACCGGCCGGATGGCGGCCGCATATGTCCGCGGCCTCCAGGACAACGGGGTCGGCGCCTGCCCGAAGCACTTCGTCGCCAACGACTCCGAGACCGACCGCACCACGGTCGACATCCGGGTGGACGAACGTACCCTGCGCGAGCTCTACCTCGCCCCCTTCGACCACCTCGTCACCGAGGCGGACCCCTGGACCGTGATGGCCGCCTACAACGGCGTCGACGGCGCGCCCATGACGGAGAGCCCACTGCTGCGTGACGTCCTGAAGGACGAGTGGGGCTGGGACGGTCTGGTCGTCTCCGACTGGGGCGCCGTCTACGGCACCGAGGAGTCCGCCTCCGCCGCGCTCGACCTGGCCATGCCGGGACCGTCGGAGCACTGGGGCGAGCCGCTGCTCGCCGCGGTACGCGAGGGCCGTGTCCCAGAGGCCGCCATCGACGACAAGGTGCGCAGGCTGCTACGGCTGGCGGCCCGCGTCGGCGCTCTCGACGGACACCCCGCCGCCGCCGGACGCCCCGGTCCCGGCACGGTCGCGCAGGGCGGGGCACTGGCGCGTGAGGCCGCGACCGCCGCCATGGTGCTCGTCCGCAATCACGGGGACCTGCTGCCTCTCGCGACCGACAGGCTGTCCCGCGTCGCCCTGCTGGGCCCCGGAGCGCTGGACGCCCGGCCGCTGGGCGGGGGCAGCGCGACCGTCTTCCCGCCGTATGTCGTCAGCCCGCTGGAAGGACTGCGCTCGGCACTTGGCGACCGCGTCGAACTGGTCACCGCGCCGGGGGCTTCCCTCAGCGACGACCTGCGCACCCCCCGCCCCGGAGAACTCTCCCAACCCGGCACCCTCCGGTGGCTCGACGCGACCGGAGCGTGCCTCAAAGAGGAGCCGACGGCGGGCACGTGCTTCGTGCGCGACCTGAAATCTGTCGAGGAGGGCAGCGTCTCGTTCGAACTGCGCACCGTCTTCACCGCCGACACCACCGGCGACTGGCAGCTCGGCATCAGGGGCGTCGGCGCGTTCGTCCTCGACCTCGACGGTGAGACGGTCATCGACACACACATCGTCCGCGACCCACTCGACATCGGCTCGGTGGTCGGCGCCGCGCCGCAGGAGTACATCACCCGGCGGCTGAGGGAAGGCCAGAAGGTCGACGTGCGGCTGCGGTTCACCTGGGGCCAGGACATCATGCTGTTCTGGGTCGGCCTGGTGGTCGGCGAACCCAGGTTGCCCGCCGACCAGCAGCTCGCCCGCGCCGTCGAACTCGCCGCCGCCTCCGACGTCGCCGTCGTCGTCGTGGGCACCACCGAGGCCGTCGAGAGCGAGGGCTTCGACCGTACGACCCTGCGGCTGCCCGGTGACCAGGACGCCCTGGTACACGCCGTGGCTGCCGCCAACCCGCGCACCGTCGTCGTGGTCAACTCCGGTGCTCCCGTGGAGATGCCCTGGCGGGATGAGGTCGCCGCCGTGCTGCTGGCCTGGTTCCCAGGCATGGAACTGGGCAACGCGCTGGCGGACGTACTGCTCGGCGTCGCGGAGCCCGGCGGCCGCCTGCCCACCACCTGGCCGACCCGCGACGAGGACGTCCCGGTGTGGAACACCACCCCCCGGGACGGAGTGCTGGAGTACACCGAGGGCCTGCACATCGGCCACCGCGCCTACCTGCGCGCGGGCACCGAACCCGCGTACTGGTTCGGCCACGGCCTGGGCTACACCACCTGGGATTACGAGGCCTTCGACGTACCCGCCCACGTGCACCCCGGCGAGGACCTGACCGTCACCGTGCGCCTGCGCAACAGCGGGGAGCGGCGCGGCAAGGAGGTCGTACAGGTCTACGCCGCCCGGCCAGACTCGGCCGTCGAACGCCCCGAACTGTGGCTGGCCGGCTTCGCCGTCGCCGAGGCCGGCCCGGGCGAGGCCATGGACGTCCCCATACGCATCGCCGCGCGAGCCCTCCAACACTGGTCGGTGACCCGTCGTCAGTGGCGGACCGAGAGCGGCGCGTTCCTTCTCTCCGCCAGTCGATCAGCCGGTCGGCCGATCCTCACGGACGAAACGGTGGTCTCAGAATGAACTCGCCCACCTGTCTGCGTGCCGAACAGTTGGAACACGCCCTGGGCATCGGCACGCGACGGCCCCGGCTCTCCTGGCGGCTTCCGGCCGACTCCCGCGTGCAGCTGGCCCATCGGATCAGAACCTGCGAGGGCTGGGACTCCGGCCGCGTCGAGGGGGCCGACAGTGTCCATGTGCCGTACGGCGGCCCTCCGCCTGGCTCCGGCGAACGGATCACCTGGCAGGTCAAGGTCTGGACCGACGTCGGCGAGAGCGACTGGTCCGAGTGGGCCTGGTTCGAGACCGGGCTGCTGGACCCCTCCGACTGGCAGGCCCTGTGGATCGAGCCCGTCGAGACCGAGGTGCCGCCCGCCGGACACCGCCCGGCCCATGTGTTGCGTACCCCCTTCTCGACGACGTCCCCGGTCCGCCGGGCCCGCCTCTACGCCACCGCGCAGGGGCTGTACGAGGCGTTCCTCAACGGCGAGAGGATCGGGGACGCCGAACTGACGCCGGGCTTCACGCAGTACGACGTACGGCTTCAGGTCCAGACGTACGACGTCACCGCACTGGTGCGGGAGGGCGACAACGTCCTCGGGGCACTCCTGTCCGATGGCTGGTTCCGCGGCCAGATCGGCATCACCCGCGCCCACGACCAGTGGGGGAAGCGGGTGTCATTCCTGGCGCAGCTGCATCTGGAACATGAAGACGGCACCACGACCGTCGTGTGCACCGGGAAGCACTGGCGCTCGGCCACCGCGCACATCGTCGAAACCGACCTCATCACCGGCCAGTTCAGCGACCTGCGCCGGACACGCACGGGATGGGACGTACCCGGGTACGACGGCCAGGAGTGGGGACCGGTCGACGTCGCCGACCACGGCTACGCCGGACTGGTCACCTCACCGGCCCCGCCCGTGCGACGCGTCGAGGAACTCGCCCCCGTCTCGGTGACCCGGCCGCGTCCCGACCGGCAGGTCTTCGATCTCGGCCAGAACATCAACGGCTGGGTAAGGCTGCGCGACCTCGGCCCCAAAGACACCCGCCTCACCCTCACGCACGGCGAATCACTCGACCACGACGGTGACGTGACGACGGACCACCTCCGCGTCGACCTGTCCTTCCTGCCCGAGCCCCTCCCGGCCGGCCAGGTCGACCACGTCGTCTCGGCGGGCCGCCCGGGCGAGACTTTCGAGCCCCGGCACACCACACACGGCTTCCGCTATGTCCGCATCGAAGGCCACCCCGGTGAGCTGACCACTGACGACCTGCGGGGCGTAGTGGTCCACACCGACCTGCGGCGCACCGGCTGGTTCGACTGCGGAGACGAGCGGATCAACCGGCTGCACGAAGCCGCCGTGTGGAGCATGCGCGGCAACGTCTGCGACATCCCCACGGACTGCCCCACCCGCGAACGCGCCGGCTGGACCGGGGACTGGCAGGTGTTCGCCCCCACCGCAGCCTTCCTCTACGACGTCGCCGGGTTCTCGGCCAAGTGGCTGCGCGACGTCGCAGCCGACCAGTGGCCGGACGGCACGGTCTCCAACATCTCGCCCGCCTGCCGCACCGAAGGCCCGAACGGCCCCGTGGCCCACCTCAACGGCTCGGCCGGCTGGGGCGACGCCGCGATCATCGTGCCCTGGCAGATGTACCGCGCCTACGGAGACCGGGCCGTGCTGGAGGAGCTGTGGCCGACCATGACCGCATGGCTCGGGCGGACCGAACGCGTGGCACGCGAAGCACGCCACCCGGACCGGGTCCTGCGCTCCGCCGAACCCGCCCCGCACGAGCGGTATCTGTGGGACACCGGGTTCCACTGGGGCGAATGGCTCGTGCCCGGCGAGCATATCGGCGATGACCTGCCCCAGTACGCGCAGCGCGACAAGGCCGACATCGCCACCGCGTACTACGCCCACTCCACCCGGCTGGCAGCGCGCATCGCCCGGGTGATCGGCCGAGACGAAGAGGCGGCGGCCTACGAAGAGTTGAGCGAGCGGATACGCGAGGCCTGGCGAACCGAGTTCATCACGCCCGACGGCTCACTGCGCCCCGACACCCAGGCCAACCACGTGCGCGCCCTCGCCTTCGACCTGGTGCCGAAAGAACTGCGAGCCCGGACCGCGGAGCGGCTCGCCGAGCTCGTACGGGACGCCGGCACGCATCTGGGCACCGGCTTCCTCGCGACCCCGGACCTGCTCCCTGTGCTTGCCGACACCGGGCACCTCGACGTGGCGTACGAGCTGCTGCTCCAGGACAGCGCACCGTCCTGGCTGCACATGATCGACCGAGGCGCGACCACGATCTGGGAGAGCTGGGAGGGTGTGGCCGACGACGGCACACCACGCGACTCCCTCAACCACTACTCCAAGGGCGCTGTCGTCTCCTTCCTGCATCGCTACACCGCCGGAATCGAGCCGGACGCGGACTTCCCGGGCTATCAGCGATTCACCGTGGCACCGCGCCCGGGCGGCGGCCTTGCTTGGGCACGAGCTGAACACCACTGCCCGTACGGACAGATTGAATCCGCCTGGGAAGTCGACGGTGACCGTTTCCGGCTCGACGTCACCGTGCCACCGGGCACCACCGCCGAGGTCGTCCTGCCTGACGGCACGCGGCGCACCGCCATTCCGGGCACGCATACCTACCATTGTGCTGCGCCCGCCGCCTTGACGACGACGGGAGCCTCCCGATGACCCACAGCACCGAGCGGGAACGAACCGATTCCGAGCCTCCTGAGTGGACTCCACCCGGCTTCCTGCCACCTGCCGGCCCCGTTGCGCGCGAGGACGGCTCGCTGCACTATTCCGGGATCAGCTATGCCCTCCCGCCCGGCTTCCGCCCCCTCCAGTTGGACCTGTGGGTACCGGCGGGAGGGGGCAGGCATCCGGTGGTGGTGTGGATCCACGGCGGAGCGTGGCAGTTCGGTGATCGCCGCTATCTGCCACCGACCCTTGAGACCGACGCCGTCTACCACGCGCTGCTGGAGGCCGGGATCGCGGTCGCCTCGATCGACTACCGCCTCGCGGGCGAGGCCGTCTTCCCTGCACAACTGCAGGATGCCAAGTCCGCCGTCCGCTATCTGCGCCGGCACGCCGCTCAACTCGGTCTGGACGCCGAGCGGTTCGGTGTGTGGGGCGAATCGGCCGGTGGACACCTCGCGGCACTTCTCGCCCTCACCGCGGGTCGCACTGCACAGGAGGGAGACCCCGTCGTCGCCGAGCCTCTCGACTCGGTGCGGGCCGTCGTGGACTGGTACGGAGTCAGCGACCTGGCCACCATGCCCAAGCTGGAGGTCCCCCCGGACCTGCCGCCGGGTACAGCCGATCCGATCGAGCAACTGCTGGGCGGCACCACCCCGGAGCGGGCCAGATCAGCGAGCCCCATCACCCACGTGAGCGCCGACGCACCGCCCTTCCTGCTCATCCACGGCACCGACGACATTCCCGTACCACTGGAACAAAGCAGCCTTCTGCACGCGGCGCTGCTCGCGGCGGGGGCGCAATCCGAACTGGTGACGGTCGAGGGCGCCGGTCACATCTTCGTCGGCGCAACCGACATCCCCGCTCTGATCGCCCGCTCGGTCGCCTTCCTGACCAAGCACCTGCAGGAGTGACCGTGATGACAGAACAGCACCAGGACCAGCCACAGGCGTGGACCCCACCTCGCTTCCTGCCTCCGGCCGAACCCCTCCGCCGCGCGGACGGCTCGCGGCACTATCCGGGGATCAGTTACGCCACCCTGCCCGGCTACCGCCCCCTCAAGCTCGACCTGTGGGTGCCCGAGGGCGAGGGACCTCACCCGGTTGTCGTCTTCGTCCACGGTGGTGCCTGGGCGCTCGGCGACCGCGGCGACCTGCTGCCCGCCCACGACACCTCCGCCGTGATCGACCTGCTGCTGGCAGCCGATTTGGCTGTCGCGTCCATCGACTACCGGCTCTCTCGCGAGGCGACCTTCCCCGCGCAGCTCCACGACACCAAGTCCGCAGTGCGCTACCTGCGCCGCCACGCGGATCAACTCGGCCTGGACAGCAGCCGGACAGCCGTGTGGGGAGAGTCGGCCGGCGCGCACCTCGCCGCGCTTCTCGCCCTCACCGCAGACCGTGTGGAACTGGCGGGCAACATCGGTGTCACCGGGCCCGACAGCACGGTCGTGGCCGCCGTCGGCTGGTACGGCATCTACGATCTCGCCGCCCTGCCCACGTTTGTGCTCCCCCCGGACATCACCCTGCCCGCGGACACGGCACAGGACTTGATCGAGCAACTGCTCGGCGGAGTCGCCGATCCGGAACTGGCCATGCCGGCGAGCCCGGTCACCTATGTCACCGCCGCCGCGCCGCCCTTCCTGCTGATCCACGGCACAGCCGACAGGCTGGTGCCGTTCGAGCAGAGTCTTCTCCTGGAAAAGTCCCTGCTGGCCCACAGTGCCGAAGTCCAGTTGGTACCCGTCGACGACGCCGACCACGGACTGTTCGGGGCACCGGAACTCGCCACGCTGCTCCAGCAGACCGTCGCCTTCCTCAGCACGCACCTACGGGAGGAAAACCGATGACGACCACTTCCCCCGACCGGCAGCTCGACGAGCTGCTGGGCCAGGTACTCGGATCCCTCCAGGGCAAGGACCCACGGCTGCGCGAGCTGGCCGGTGGCCTGGTCACTCACCTGCACGCCTTCGTACGGGAAGCCCGGCCCACCGAAGTCGAGTGGCAGCGGGCCATGGACTTCCTGGTCCGCACCGGAGCCGCCTGCACCGACCGCCGCAACGAGTTCATCCTGCTCTCCGACATGCTGGGCCTCACCTCCGCGGTGGACGAGGTCAACCATGCCGGGCCGCCCACGATGACACCCAGCTCCGTCGAGGGACCCTTCCATTCACCCGCACCGCCGCGCCCCATGGGCGCCTGGATCGCGGAAGGTCCTGAGCGGGAACGCGGCGAGGCCGCGGTCGTGCACGGCAGGGTCACCGACTGCGACGGAGTGCCCCTCACCGACGCTGTGCTGGACATCTGGCAGGCCAACGACACCGGCCTGTACGACAGCCAGGACGACGAGCAACCCGACGGCAATCTGCGGGCCTTGCTCACCACCGGCCCTGACGGCGCCTACTGGTTCCGTACGGTCAGACCCAGCAGCTACCCGGTCCCGACCGACGGCCCGGTCGGCGAGCTGCTCCGTGCCCTCGGCCGGCACCCGATGCGCCCCGCCCACGTCCATCTCAGGGTCGAGGCGCCCGGCCACCGGCCGCTCACCACCCACGTCTTCGTCGACGCGGACCCCTATCTCGGCTCCGACGCGGCCTTCGCCGTCAAGGACGCCCTCGTTGCGCCCTTCGTACCGTGCACCGACCCGGAGACGGCCCACCGGTTCGGCATGAGCGGCCAAGGTGCGTTCCTGCAGGCCCGGTTCGATATCCGGCTCGCGGCGGAAGGACCCGTCCAGTGAAGCTCATCGGATTGCGTCCGCCGTCGACACGGCGCGGCAGACAGCAGGTCATGGTCGGTGTCGTCGTGGACGACCGGGTGACTCCCCTCGTGGATGCCGTCGACTTCTACGAGGACCTGCCGCGATGGCTGGAGCGGGCGCGCAAGGTCCGTCGTGGCTCCGTCCGGCTCGCGGACGTGATGCCGGAGCCGCCGGTACCGCCGTCGGCACGGGTCCTGTGCATCGGGCTCAACTACCGTGCGCACGCTGCCGAGGGCGCCTTCCAGGTGCCCGAGCATCCGACCGTCTTCGGACGTTGGACGGCCTCGCTCTCGGTGAGCGGACGTCCGGTGCCGGTACCCGCCAACGAACCGGGGCTGGACTGGGAGGGCGAAGTCGCGGCCGTCGTCGGCGCCCGGCTCAGCGATGCGGACGAGAGCGAAGCGGAGGCAGGAGTGCTGGGGTACGCAGCCTTCAACGACCTCACCGCCCGTACGGCGCAGAAGCTCACCGCCCAGTGGACTCTCGGCAAGAACGCCGACCTCAGCGGTCCGCTCGGCCCCATCGTCACGATCGACGAGACGGGCAGTCTCACCGACGGTCTGCGTCTGGTCACCCGGGTCAACGGCGAGGTCATGCAGGACGGGAACACCCGCGACATGATCTTCGCCGTGCCGGAGCTGCTTTCCCGGATCAGCCGCACCATGACACTCCATCCCGGCGACATCATCGCCACGGGCACACCGGAAGGAGTCGGCTACGTCCGCAGGCCACCGCGTCTACTGACCCCTGGCGACGTCGTCGAGGTCGAGATCGACCGGCTCGGCCTGCTGCGAACCCCGATCACCGACGCCTCGGCGAGGTCCAGCGCGTGACGGACACGAGAGCACAGGTGCTGATAGCGGGTGGCGGGCCGGCCGGACTCGCGGCCGCCATCGAACTCGGCCGGCGCGGGGTGCGCACCTGCCTGGTGGAACCCCGCCTCACCGTCGACGACGGCAGGCCCCGTGCCAAGACGACCAGCATCCGGACCATGGAGCATCTGCGCCGGTGGGGCCTGGCCGAACGGCTGCGTGCCGCAGCGCCGATGCCCGTCGCATGGTCCCAGGACGTCATCTTCTGCACCTCCCTGCTCGGCACCGAACTCACCCGCTTCCGCAACGCCTTCGGGCTCCATGAGGGCCGCAGCGAACACTGGGCAGAAGCCGGTCAGCAGGTGCCCCAGCCGATCGTCGAGCGAGTGTTGCGCAAGGCGGTCTCCGAACTCGCCGCAGTGGACGTGCTCATCGGTCACACCGTCACCTCCGTCGATCACGACGCGGCCGGGGTGCGCGCCACCGTTACCTCGGGTGACGGATCGTCCAGCATCGTCGAAGCCGACTACCTGCTGGGGTGCGACGGCTCGGGCGGGATCAGCCGTGCGGCGATCGGCGCCACGTACACCGGGACGTCCGGTGAACGCCCGAACCTCAACATCGTCTTCCGCGCACCCGGACTGGCACAGCGGATCACTCTGGATCGGGCCGTGCAGTACTGGATCGTCAGCCCCGAGGCCTCCGGGCTGATGGGCCGACTCGATCTGGCGGACCAATGGTGGGCGATCGTCCAACACGCCGACACGCGGGCGTCCGGACCTGCCCCCGAGGCGCTGGTGCGTTCGCTCATCGGAGGCCCCGCTGACGATCTGGATGTACAGGTCGTCGCCACTGACCGCTGGGTCGCCCGGATGATGCTCGTCGACCGTTACCAGCATGGGCGGGTCTTCCTTGTCGGCGACGCGGCCCATCTCAACCCGCCATGGGGCGGTCACGGCTACAACACCTGCGTGGGCGACGCCGTGAACATCGCCTGGAAACTCGCCGCCGTCATCCATGGCTGGGGCGGCCCGGGACTCCTGCAGAGTTACGAACCCGAGCGTCGGCCGGTCGCCGCGCAGACCATCGCCGACAGCGCGGCCCAGGAGCGGCTGCTCGCCCCGTCCTTCACAGACGCCGACGACGCTCAGTTGGCCACCGCACTTCAGGCCAAGCGCAGCGAATTCCACAGCGAAGGCCTGGTACTCGGTTACCACTACGCCGATTCCCCCGTCATCGTCGACGACGGCTCACCGACACCGGCCCACCAGCTCACCACTTACCACCCCTCATCACGCCCCGGCACCCGCCTGCCCCACACCTGGCTCCCCGACGGACGCTCCCTCTACGACCTGCTCGGCGAGGGCTTCACCCTGCTGCGCCTGTCCGAGACCACCGATCCGGCCCCGCTGCAACAGGCGGCCCGTACCCGGGGGGTACCGCTCACCACCGTCGACCTCTCGGCACTCGAGCTGGCCGACCGGTACGGCGCACCACTGCTCCTGATCCGGCCCGACCAGCACATCGCCTGGCGCGGCGCTACTGCGGCGCACGCCGGACGACTGATCGACACCGCACGTGGAGCACTTGTCGACGTCCTGACAGAGTGAAAGTTCTTCAGCCGCCAGCCGGCAAATGATGCCGCAGGCCAAGCTGAGGCTGGCGTCGCAGCCGACCTCGGGAGAAGGCTCCCAGCCGGCCTTCCGCAGGGCCCAGTCCGCAACGGGGCGCGATGTCGAAACACCGGCTGCCCGACTACCGCGCTGCGAACACGACCGTCGCGTCGAAGACCGGCGTGACCCGGCAGAGGTTACGGATGACCGACGTGCCCAAGCCCAAGTCGGTGATGGGAAGACGGCGGCCGTCATCGCCGGGTCTCCGCAGCGGGAGAGTCCCGTGCCTGTGTCGGTCAGGAGCAAGTACCGACAGCAGGATTGGAGCGCCTGGAGCGATGACCGCGCGCGACCTCCTCACGAGCAAGCAAGAGGGCACGCTCGTACGAGTGCAAGACCTCGGGCGGCCAGGCGTCACCGCTGTAGGCGTCGATGTGGGCTGCGTCGGCTGGTCCGCCGTTCCTGGCTGCGCCTCTGCCCGCGCGTGGTCGGTCCAGGAGCGTGCATGGCGGCCGGAAGCCATGGGTGATTTCCCGAACAACACCAAGGAGAAGCAATGGTCGGTACCCATGTGCACCTCGCACAGCGTCCAGTCATCCCCGGCTTTCACCCCGACCCGAGCGTCTGCCGAGTCGGCGACATCTACTACCTCGCAACGTCGTCGTTCGAGTACGCTCCCGGCGTCCCGATCTTCACCTCAACCGATTTGCGGTCGTGGACCCAGGCGGGGAACGTGCTGAGCCGGCCCGCGCAGCTGGCGGTGTCCGGAGCCGAGGCATCGCGTGGCATCTTCGCCCCCACGCTGCGGCACCACGACGGCCGGTTCTGGATGATCACCACAAACCTCTCTGACGGTGACGGTCACCTTCTGGTCACCGCCGACGATCCGGCAGGCTCCTGGAGCGATCCCGTACGCGTCACTGGTGCTCCGGGCATTGACCCGGACCTTGCGTGGGACGACGACGGCACCTGCTACCTGACCTGGTCCCAGTACGGACGTATCACGCAGGCTGTGCTTGACCCGGAGACAGGGAAACTGCTCACCGAGCCGCGCGCACTGTGGCAGGGCACCGGCGGCCAGTTCCCCGAGGGACCGCACCTGTACCGCGTCGGCGAGCACTGGTACCTGCTGATCGCGGAGGGAGGCACCGGACAGGGACACGCGGTCACCATCGCTCGCGGCCCCGGCCCTTGGGGGCCGTTCGAGCCCTGCCCGCACAACCCGGTGCTCACCGCCCGGGGCACTTCGGCCGCCGTGCAGAACACCGGCCACGCCGACCTCGTGCAGCGCCCCGACGGATCCTGGGCGATGGTGCATCTCGGAGTGCGCGCGCGGGGTGCCTTTCCCAGCTGGCACGTCGTGGGCCGGGAGACCTTCGCCGTCGAGATCGACTGGGACGCCGGGTGGCCGTATGTCACAGGCCCCATCGAACCGGCAGAGTCGCCTTCGGTTGTGGTCGTTGAGAACATCTCCGCCGGCGACACTGCGGCGCTGCCGCCGACTTGGGTGCGCCCAGGCGGCTTTCCCGGGGAAGTTCTGAGCAGCGGTCAGGGGTGGCTGCTGCGAGCGCTGGCGGACGGTTTGAAGTCGCGTCAGGACGATGTCGCCTTCATCGGCCGTCGACAGCAGCACATGCTAAGCAGGTTTCGCGCCGTCGTGTCCGCTCCGCAGGGCACCATCGGCGGCATCAGCATCCGCATCGACGCGCGGCACCACTTCGATCTGGAGGTCGAGGGTGACGAGGTGCGGGCCGTGGTCCGGATCGGTCCGGCCCGTTCGGTTCTCGGCCGGTGCCCCGTCTACCCAGGTCAGGACGTGACACTCGAGCTGCGAACTGAGCCTGCCCGAGGTGAGATTCTGAGCTCCGAGCGCGGCCCGGACCGCGTCGTGGCGGCGCTTGTGCAGGGCGCCGAGGTCCTGAATCTGGGGGACATCGACGGCCGCTACTTGTCCACAGAGCTTACCGGGGGCTTCACGGGGCGCCTCTACGGGATCTGGTGCGCGCGCGGCGAACTCGTCATGTCCAGCACCCGCTACGAGGGTACGGACGAGACGGAGGCGTGACACCAGCCGGTCGGTGCCCACGGCTAGTCAGCCGGTCACGCGGATGTGTTCCGGCCCTGCAGCGGATATCGACGAGGACAATCATGGTCTGTGCTGGATGCCGTCGCGGTACACGGTTCAGGGGGCTGGCCAGCGTGGAGAACGGCGAAGTCCGCGTGGGCCTGTTCCACGGCTTTTGGATGCACCTCACGCTTGGGCGTGCCCGGCGGGCGCTCGGTGGATGCCGGCCACCGAGGGGCCCACCTCTTGCCCTCGCCGGTGGCCACGGTCGCGCGGATGCCCACGTTGTGCCCAACGCGATCAGCCGCCAGGCCCGGTTGGCGCGGGCGATGACGTGCTGGCCGACTTGTTACGCCAGGCCGAGCACGGCACGAACAACGTCGCGGCAGGCAGCTATCGCGACCCGGTCAGGTAGCCCTGCTCTGCAGGGCGCCGCCGTCAGTGTCGGCAGAGAGCTGAGGAAGAAGCCGTACGTGTCTGGAACGGCTGTGAGCAGGCGCCCGACGGCTGATCGACTGGCAGGGTGTTGCACGTGAAAGTGGCCCTCCTCAAGCTATAGCTTGGCCCTGACCAGCCCGATGTCGTACGCCGCGATCACGGCCTGGATGCGGTCGCGGGCCCCGATCTTGGTGAGGACGCGGCCGACGTGCTTCTTCACGGTGGACTCGGTGAGGACGAGTCGTTGGGCGATCTCGGTGTTCGTCCAGCCCCGGCCGATGGCGACGAAGACCTCACGTTCGCGGTCGCTGAGGGTCTGCAACCTGGGGTCCTCGGCGGTGGGGGCTTCGGCCGGGGCGAGGACGTGGTGGGCGTAAGCGTCCAGTAGACGGCGGGTCAGGCGGGGGGCCACCACGGCGTCGCCCGTCGCGACCGCACGGATACCCGCGACGAGTTCCTCGGGGCGGGCGTCTTTGAGCAGGAATCCGCTGGCGCCGGCCCGCAGGCCCTCGTAGGCGTACTCGTCGAGGTCGAAGGTGGTGACGATGAGGACGCGGGTGCGACCGCCGGTGGCGATGATGCGGCGAGTGGCCTCGATGCCGTCCGTTCCGGGCATACGGATGTCCATGAGAAGGACGTCGGGGCGCAACTCCGCGGCCAGGCGGACGGCCTCCGCACCGTGCTCGGCCTCGCCGACCACGTGCAGGCCCGGGGTGCCCTCAAGGAGCATGCGCACGCCCATGCGCTGCAGGGGCTGGTCGTCGGCGATCAGCACGGTGGTCATCGCGGGAGTTCTCCCGATGCTTCCGGCGCGGGCGTCGCCTCAAGTACGACGTCAACGACCCAGCCGTGGCCGGTGTCGCGCGGTCCGATGATCACCGTGCCGCGGTACATGGCGGCTCGCTGGCGGATCCCGACCAGGCCGTGGCCGGGTGCGTGTTCATGTGCGGCCGGCTTCGGTGGCGGGGGAGACCCGGGGGGTCTGCCGGTGTCGGCGACTCGGATCCGTACCTCTCCCGCCTCTGCGGTGATGTCGACCTCGGCGGTCGTGGCGGTCCCCGCGTGCCTGAGCGTGTTGGTCAGCGACTCCTGCACGATGCGGTACACGGTGAGCTGTACGCCGCTGCCCAGCGAGTCGAGATCGCCCACCGTCCGGTAGGCCGCGCGCAGGCCTGCTGCGCGCACCCGTGCCAGTAGGGGGTCCAGATCCCGGATGCCGGGCTGAGGGCTGAGCGTCCTTTCACCGTCCCGTTCCTCACGCAGGACCCCCAGGACCCGGCGCAGTTCGCTCATGGCCTGGCGGCCGGTGTCGGCGAGGATGCGCAGGGCGTCGGTGGACTGCTCGTTCCGGTTGGCGGCGAGGGTCGCGGCGCCGTCTGCGAGGCTGACCATGACGGAGAGGTTGTGGCCGACGATGTCGTGCATCTCGCGGGCGACTCGGGAGCGTTCGGCGGCCGCGGTGAGTTGCATGCGTTGGTGCTGCTCGATCTCCAGCCGTCGGGCGCGGTCCTCCAGCGCAGCCAGGTACATCCGTCGGATGCGGAGTGTCAGGCCGACGGCGATGGCCGCCGTGACCGTGGCCAGCAGGAAGAAGCTGCCGACGAATGGATGTTCGGTCGACGCCAGGAAGAAGACAACCAGGATCCCCTCGACGACGGTCAGAGCGGCTGCCCAGCCCAGCGCCCGCAACGAACCGTTCCGGGCCAGGGTGTACAGAGCGATGAGTGCGCTGGCGCTCGTCGGCAGCCAGAGACCCATCGTCCATTGGGCGAGGGAGACCGCCGCGATCACGAAGTACGTGAGCGCCGGGGCCTTGCGGCGCCACCACAGCGGAACGATGAGAGCGGCGTGGCAGCCGAACAGGGCGCCGGAGGTCAGTTGGTCACGGGTGGTGGTGTCCCCGAAAGGGGCGTTGCCGTCGCCCCGGAGCAGGACCGGCAGGCTGAACAGGACGACGGCCAGCACCACTGTGGTGTCGAGCAGCCACGGATGCCGGCGGTCCAGCCGCTGTCGGCGACCCTGGTCGCGCAGCAGCCTGCCGAGCAGCGGATGCGCCCAGGCGGCACCGAACCCGAGGGACGGCGTGACCGCTGCCGTCCCCCGGGTGCCGGCCCCGGCGGCTGCCGAACGATGCGAACTCATGGACACCAGTGCCTCCGTCGCCGGATCAGGCGTCGGACTTGACGAGGCGGTAACCTGCCCCGGCGAGTGTCAGGGCCACCCAGCCGGCGAAGACCGCGAGGCCCGTTGCTGGTGAGAGGGAGCCCGAGGCCTCGTGCAGGGCGTAGACGGCCGAGCCCGCGTTGCTGGGGAAGTAGGGGTTGATGTTGTCGTACAGCGAGTCCGGCAGGAGCGAGGCCAGGCCGGGCAGGATGAGCAGGATACCGACCAGGACTGCGATGGCTCCGGCAGAAGAGCGGATCAGAACGCCCAGGGCCACGCCGAACACGGCGACCAGGCCGAGGTAGACACCGGCGCCGGCCAGACTGCGCAGGACGCCGTCGTCCCCCAGGGACAGAGCGATGTTCTCGCCGTCCAGCCCCGGGGTGCCCAGCAGGAACGCGGCCAGGGCGCCGATGCTGGTGAGGACCAGGGCGATCGGGCCGATCACGGCGGCCTTCGACCACAGGACGGGCAGCCGGCGTGGTACCGCGGCCAGGGTGGAGCGGATCATGCCGGTGCTGTACTCACCCGCGGACAGCAGCACCCCGAGTACGCCGACGGCCAGCGAGGCGAACGTGACACCAGTCAGGGCCAGGCTCACCGCGGTGCTGTCGACGCTGGCCCCACCCGGCGGCCCGCCGGTCGCTGCGCCCGGACTGTAGGTGTAGGAGGCTATCGTCCCGAAGAGGACCAGCAGGAACACGGCGACACCCAGGGTGATCCAACTGGAGCGCAGTGACCAGAACTTGGCCCACTCCGAGCGCAGCACCCGCAGACCGGTCACCTTGTAGGCAGTAGCGGACGTGGGGGCGTCGGGCGCCGTGGAGAGTTGGGTGTACCTGCCAGGGCGCCGATTGGGACGGAGTGAGGTGGTGGGCATCAGGCGGCCTCTCGTTCGGTGTCGGCCGGAGCACTCTGGTACTCCACGGCGTCGCGGGTGAGTTCCATGAACGCCGCCTCCAACGAGACGGACTGCGGGGTGAGTTCGTACAGCGCCACCCCGTGCCGGGCGGCGATCGCTCCGATCTCACGGGCGTCGCGACCCAGCACCAGCAGCTCCTCGGTGGAGGAGGAGGTGATCGTGACATCCGGGCCGGACAGCAGCGAGCGCAGCTTCGCGGTCTCGGCGGTGGCGACCTTCACACCGCCGCCGCTCGCCTCCCGGGTGAAGTCGTCGACGGTGGTGTCGGCGAGCAGCCGACCGCGTCCGATGATGACCAGGTGGTCGGCGATCAGCGCGGTCTCGCTCATCAGGTGCGAAGAGAGCATCACGGCCCGCCCTTCGTCGGCCAGCGAGCGCAGCAGGTTGCGCACCCACAGCACGCCCTCGGGGTCGAGGCCGTTGACCGGTTCGTCGAGCATGACGATCGCGGGGTCGCCGAGCAGGGCCGCCGCGATGCCGAGCCGCTGACCCATGCCGAGCGAGAAGGCCCCCACCCGCTTGCCGGCCACGCTGGTCAGGCCGGCCAGCTCGATGACCTCGTCCACCCGGCTGCGCGAAATGCCGTGGGTGTACGCGAGCGCCATCAGGTGGTTGAACGCACTGCGCCCGGGGTGGACGGACTTGGCCTCCAGCAGGGTGCCGATCTCGTGCAGCGGTGCGGACTGCATGGCGTAGGGCCGACCGCCCACGGTGACCGAGCCTTTGGTGGGGGAGTCCAGGCCGACGATCATGCGCATGGTCGTGGACTTGCCCGCGCCGTTGGGGCCCAGGAAGCCGGTCACCTCCCCGGGCTTGACGGTGAAGCTCAGGTTGTCGACGACCGTCTTGTCGCCGTACCGCTTCGTCAGCTCACTTACCTCGATCATGGGGTGGGCCCTTCCCGTCTCGACCTCGGCCGCGGACGCGCCGCGGTGTCTGCGTTCGACGCTAGGAGTGCGGCAGGTTCAAACCCTGGGACCACGGGGGAATCTTCGGCGTCCGAGTGGTACCCGAGTACCACTGAGCACCACCCGCGCCGGGGGTCACCGTGCGCCGCTCCCGTCGGAGGTCACCAGTTCTGATACTTGGATCATTATTACTTCGAGAGTCTCAGCCAGTGTTGCCGCGCGAGGCCGCGACGGCACGGTCCAGGGTCGCGTGATCGGCCCAGTTGCCATGGAAGCCGAAGGGAACGCGGCTCGGGAGCTTGACCCTTGCCAGAGGAGTACGGCGCAGGTCGGCGGCGTCATGGACGAGCAGCTCGGACAACCCGGTGAGGCGGTTCCACCACAGGGTCAGCAGGTAGCCATCGTCCTCCGAGGTGGCGTTCTGGCGGGCCACAAAGACGGGTTCACCAGGGCTGGTCAGCGCATCGGGCCCCTCGACCACGGTCGTGGCGTCGCTCAGGAAGTCGTGCTTGGCCAGGCCGTCGCTCATGGTGTCCTCGGCCAGCGCGCGCGTGGTGACGAAGTAGCCGTAGCGGTGCTCCCGGCCGGTGTACGCGTCGTTGATCCGCGGAAACTCACCGGCGACACCGCTGGTCATCTCCTCCGTCGCCGATCCGGTGGCCAGGTCGACGCGCCAGCGGTGGGGCAGGGACGGCGGGAACCAGGAGTGGGAGGTGACGGGGGTGTCGAGCCGGCCGGCAGGAGTGCCCAGGCGGGTGATGCGGTGCCCGTCGACGATGACCTGCCCATTGCACTCGTAGGCGTTGTAGAAGTGGGTGTTTGCCCAGTGGCCGCCCACCTCGTGCCAGGTGACGGTGTGGGTGCGGCGGTCCATGAGCACGATCTGTACGCCGTGCGGGAGCGATGCCTCATCCCAGACGACTCCCGGCTTTCCCTGCATGATGTGGTCCAGCCGGAACTGGGCCGGGGTGACGAAGAAAATCGCGTAATGGTCGCTGACGGCGAAGTCGTGCATCAGCACGGGCACTTTGATGTCGAGACTGTGGCTTTCCACGACGTGCCCGGTCTTCACATCCGCCCGGTACCAGGTGACGACCGGCCCGGTTGCGGCGAAGAAGAGCATGTCGCCGCTGTCAGGGTCGATCTTGTAGTGGGCGGTGCACAGTACGTCGATGCCACCGTGGAAATCGTGGGTGCCATACGTCTCCAGGGTCTCGGGGTGCATCGCGTACGGCAGACCGCCCTCGTAATAGACGAGCAGGTGGTCACCGAAGACACCGACGTTGGTGTTCGCCACGTTCTTCGCGGGTGGAGCGCCCTGGGGGAGTGGACCGGGTGTGCCGCCGTTGGCGAATCCGCTGTAGACGGCCATGCCCTGCTCGACCTCGAACTTCATGGAATCGGTCATCACCCAGCGGGTGCGGAACGCGGCCCGGCCCTCGCGCAGATAGATTCCGCACACCATGCCGTCGCCCTCCCACCAGTGATAGCGACCGGGATCGCGAGGCTGGAAACGGGGGTTGGACGAGACCCGGAACAGAGCCCCTGCGAGGTCGGCCGGGATCTCCCCGTCCACCTCCAAGTCGTAGGCCTCGGTCTCCTCCGTCCAGGGGGTGAAGGGGCCGTCGAGGAACTTGTTGTGGTGCGCCCAGCCGGCGGCGTCCTGTGCGAGCCGTGGGACCGACGGCCGGAGCGCGGCACGCGGCGCGATCGTCATCGGGTCGGGTGGAATCAGACCCGGGCCGGAGGTGACTGAGGTCATCGGAGTGCTCCAGGTGCGGGTGGGAGAGAGTCGGTCTGCGGGAGCGGGAGCGGCCCTGGCCGGGCCGCCCTGTCTGGGAGGCCATGGTCAGAACGGGTAGAAGGGGATCTCCTGGCGGACGGTGACCCACTGCTGCTCGGTGAATGCCTCGAGGTTGGCGGCAGCGCCTCCGTGGCGGGAGCCGTTGCCGGAGTCGCCGACGCCGCCGAACGGGATGGTCGACTCGTCGTTCACTGTTTGGTCGTTGATGTGCACAAGGCCGGTCGGGATGCGCTCGGCCAGCGCCAGGCCCTTGGCAACATCGCGCGTCAGGATGCCGAGAGAGAGCCCGTACTCGCTGTCGGAGGCCAGCCGGGCGGCCTCGTCGAGATCCTGGAAGGTCACTACGGGCGCGACAGGGCCGAAGATCTCCTCCGCGTAGGCGCGGGCGGTGAGCGGGACGTCAGCCAGGACGGTGGGCCGGTAGAACAGGCCTTCATGGGTACCACCGGCAGCGAGCCGTGCTCCCGCGGTGACAGTGTCGGAGACCACGGCGTGGGCGGCCCGCAGCTGACCCTCGTCGATCATGGGGCCCATGAGGACCGTGCCGGTCATCGGATCACCCACGGGTGTGGCGTCGGCGTGCTCGGCGAGGCGGGCTGTGTACTCCTCGGCGATCGAGGAGTGCACGAGATGACGGCTGGCGGCCATGCAGACCTGCCCGGCGTTGAAGAAGGAGCCGAAAGCGCCCGCGGACACGGCCTTGTCGAGGTCGGCGTCGTCCAGGACGACCAGCGCCGAGTTGCCGCCCAGCTCCAGGTGGACCCGCTTGAGCCGCTGCGCGGCTGCCGCCGCGATGGCCTTCCCGGCCCGGGTGGACCCGGTGAAGGCGATGACGGGCACGCGCGGGTGCTCCACCAGCGCCGCGCCGACGGCGGCGCCACCGGGCAGGACGTGCAGGACGCCCTCGGGAAGCCCTGCCTCCTCGAAGACCCGCGCAATGGTGACACCGCCGCAGATCGCGGTGCGCGGATCGGGCTTGAGGACGACCGCGTTGCCCAGGGCCAGCGCCGGGGCCACCGCACGCATGGCCAGCAGCATCGGCGCGTTGAACGGGGAGATGACACCGACCACGCCCACCGGGCGCCGCCGCGAGAACGACAGACGGTCCTGAGCTGACCGGAGCACTTCACCAAAGGGAGCCGCAGCGAGTGCGCCGGCCTCGTAGCACTCCTCGGCCCCACCATCAGTCGCCTGGGTGTCCGCGAACAGCCGCGGGGCGCCCGACTCGCGCACGATCCACTCCGCTATCTCCGCCTGGTGCCGCTCGAAGAGGGCCGCGGCACGCCGCAGCACCCGTGCACGCTCCAGGTACGGCACCGCCGCCCATGCGCGTTGGGCCTGCTGCGCGTGCGCCACGGCTCGGTCCAGATCGGCGGGAGATGCTGCGCCAACGCGGCCCAGCGTCTTTCCGGTCGCCGGCTCGGTGGAGTCGTACGGCTCACCCGAGCCCTTGACCCATCCGCCCGAGAAGATCTGCTCCTGCCAGTCGGCTGCATCGAGAAGGGTCATGGTGTTCCGTTCTGCGTAGATGACACAGGAAGGCGCACCGTCTGCGCCGCCCCTCGGTCCCGGAGGCATCGCGCCGGGTGGCGCTGGTCACTCGGTCGGAACCCGGCCTCGGCCCGTTCGGGAATAGTGGGATGTCCGGTTGGACAGGACTCGCATCTTGATTAACAGGACATTGCTGTTGAATGTCAAGCGGTATGTCCAAGGTGGCGGCGACAGGTCGTCGTGCCGGCATGCCCAGGGTGGTGCTGCAGTGTCGGCTCTGGAGGAGCGCCGGGACGCGGCAAGCTTGCAGCAAGCAAGTATTTGCATGAAATGTGGCGAATTGCATGATGATGAAGGTGAGTCAGGGACCAGTCTCATCCGCTGATCCACGGATCGAGGGAGGACGGCCCTGGGGTGCCAATGGGCAACGACGCATTGGCCCCACACTTCGGGATTCCCCGCTTCGGGGCGCTCAACTGTCACACCGGCGTGGTCCAGTGGATCGAGGCGTCCGACGGCCTCGCCCCGACTCACTTCTTCAACGCCTATGAGGGACGACAGGGCGCCCGGCGCCATGGGATGGCGGCCTGCGACTGCGGCCTGGACGGGACCCTCCGGCGGCGTGGCCACAGTCGGCGCCTCGGCCCGGAGACAACCGCCGGATGCCGGGACCGCTGCCAGCGGCCCCGGCATCCGCCATGGGCGGGACCCTTCCTTCAGCAAGGGTAGGAGGCCGCCACGCCTGGGAAGGAGTGCAGCGCCACGGGGGAAAGACCCCCCGTTGGCCCTTAGCTCGAGCCCGAACCGCCACAGCGTCCGTACACCTCGTTCGGCACCGCCCGGGTGTCAGCCCCCGACGGCTGTCAGTCGCTCACCGATCTCCCGTGCCGTCTCCTGAACCTTCCGGGCCAGCTCCGCCTCCGCCTCGGGGAACACACGAGAGGCCAAGGCCGCGATGCTCACCGCTGCCACTACCTGCTGCTGCTCGTCACGCACGGGAGCGGCGACCCCCATCACGTCGGCGTCGAGTTCGCCACGAGTGACCGAGTAGCCGCCGCGCCGGATATGGGCCAGCCTCTGCATGAGAGTGTCGACGTCCGTGAGGGTAGCGGGAGTGAAACGGCGCAGGTCTGCTGATTCAAGAAGCTGGCGGGCTTCCTCGTCGGGGATCCAGGCCAGCAGGACGAGTGCCGCCGCACCCGCGTTGAGGGGGAGAGTGCTGCCCCTCTCGTAGGAGATGCGCACGGCGCCCGTCCCTGCTTCGGCCCGATCGACGCACACGACCAGCTCTCCGGTCCGCCTGGTGAGCAGGACCGTCTCCCGCACGTCCTCGGCGAGCGCCGTCATCGCCGGGAGGGCGACTTCGGACAGGCCGTAGCTGCGGCGTGCCAGCCGTGCGATCTCCATGACGCGCAGCCCCAGCCGGAAGCCTCCACCCGGCGCCTCCTCGAGGAAGCGGCTGCTCACGAGGCTCTGGAGGTACCGGTACGCGGTCGAGCGAGCCACGCCGAGTCGCTCGGCCACAGCGGTGCCGGAGACGACGAGGTGGGTGTCGGTGAACATGAGCAGGATGTCCAGGGCCCGGTCGGCCGTGGAGTTACGCTCGCGATAGCTGGTGGACGCTGTTCCTGACATGCGAGACATCGTAACGGGTGTCGCGGCGTCTCGGGCACCGGGCGTCACAATCGGTCCTTGACCACTGTATTGCGCAGTTCGCCGATCCCCTCGACGACCGTGACGAGTTCCTGCCCCGGCCGGAGAAAGACCTTGGGGTCGCGGCCGGCACCCACGCCCCCCGGGGTACCCGTGGCGATGAGGTCGCCCGGCAGCAGCGTGATGATGGTGCTGACGTACGCGATGATCGTGGCGACGTCGAAGAGCAGGTCCGCCGTGTTGGACTTCTGCATCGTGGTGCCGTCCACGAGGCAGCTGATCGTCAGTCCGGACGCACCGCGCGGCAGTTCGTCCGGTGTGACGAGCGAGGGTCCTACCGGGGTGGTGGCCTCGAAGGTCTTGCCGGACAGGAACTCACGGGTGCGATGCTGCCAGTCCCGGACGGTGACGTCGTTGAGGACGGTGTAGCCCGCGACCTGCGCCAGCGCCTGGTCCGGCGACACGTGACGTGCGCGGTGTCCGATCACCACACCGAGCTCAGCCTCCCAGTCCAGGTCGTCGCTCACTGGCGGAATGTGCACGTCGTCGTAGGGTCCGATCAAGGAGCCGTCGTACTTGGCGAACAGCGTCGGATGGGCCGGGGTCGCCCGGCCCATCTCCTTGATGTGCGTGGCGTAGTTGAGGCCCAGACACACGATCTTGTTCGGGTGAGGGACGACGGGAGCGAGGGACGCGGTCGACAGGGAGATGCGGTCGCCGTCCTCGGCGGCCGCGCGTTCAGGCCAGTCGTCGCCGCTCGACAGCAGTTCGCCGACGTCGGAGTAGGGCAGCAGAACGAACTCGTCCCCTTCCTGGCGGGCAGCGGCTGTGCCGCGCTCGTCGTGCAGCCGGACGGTGCTGAGCCTCATCGGGGCCCTCCTTGGGGCTTGGAAACACTCTTGGTGACGGGGTGTGCGGTCGGTGCGGGCCGCGGTCGGACGACCTCGTGACTGATCTCCGCCGGACCGTCTGACGCGGCAAGGGAGAGATCGCGCCCTGGAGCGGGCGCGAAACGACGCAGGCTCTGCGAGACACGCTCTGCCTGGTCGGCTAGGAACACGGCCGCGATCAGCCGGTCAGGGCGCACCAGCAGGAAGTGTCCCGTGAGCCCGCCGAACAGCGCCTGAAGTCGGCCGTCGGCGTCGGCTACGGCAGTGCGCCCCGGGCGGTCGCGGGGGTAGCGGTCGTCGAGGACGACCGACACCCGTGTGCCTGCGGGCAGACCGGCGTGCGCGGCAGTGTTCCAGTCGGCGTCGGTGAGGCCTACGCCCAGCAGGCTCCAGCCGCGGCCGAGCACGTTGTCGAGCCGGGTCACCTGGAGCTGCGGACCGTGCAGGACGCGTGGCTGCGGAAGAAACGTGCCCACCGGTGACCCTTTCTTGCCGTCGAAGGGGACGACGGCGCCCGAACGAACGCGGGTGTTCGGCCGGTAGCGCATCTCGGTGAGGTACCGGCGCCCCTGCGGGGTGTGCATGGCGATGCGCACCAACAGGTCGCGCAGCCGCGCGCGGCTGCGGCTGGTCGTCATGACGATGCGGCCGAGCCGGACCGAGAGGTCGATGACGGCCTGAGCGTGTGGGCGGCGTTCGGTGTCATAGGTGTCGAGGAGGGTGTCTGCCGAGCGTCCGGCCAGGACGTCGGCGAGCTTCCAGCAGAGGTTGGCCGCGTCTCGCACGCCGGAGTTGAGTCCCTGGCCCGCGAAGGGCGGCATCATGTGGGCGGCGTCGCCCAGAAGAAAGCAGCGTCCGTCGCGCAGGCGGTCGGCCAGCAGTGCGTGGAACGTGTACGACACGGCGCGCTCGACCTGGTCCGGGGTGATCTCGCGGTAGGGCCGCAACAGATCGCGTACCAGCTCGAACGGTGGAGGATCGCCGGGCAGGCCCTCCCCGGGGTGCAGCAGGAACTCGTAGCGGCACCGGCCGTCGCGCCCCGGAACGATGACCGTGGGGCGGCTGGGGTCTCCCATGTGCATGCCGTAGCGCTGGTCGTGGGGATCTTCCACTGTGTCGGCGACCAGCCACACGTCGGGAAAGCTGCGCCCCTGCATGGGGATGGACAGCAGTTCCCGGACGGTGCTGCGTCCGCCGTCGCATCCGAGGACGTACGAGACGTCGAAGTGCTCGGCCGGTTCCGTGCCATCGCTCGGCCCGACTCCGACCCGTACCCGGTCGGAGTGCTGTTCTAGCGAGAACAGCCGTGTGTGGAAACGGGTTTCGACATTGGGGCGGTGGCGCAACTCTTCGACCAGTACCCGCTCCAGGTCGGGTTGGGCGAAGGGGTTCTTGAACGGGTGTCCGAATCGCTGGTCGCCGAGGCCGCGGGCGTGCACGAGGGGTCGGCCACCGACGTCGAAGTACTTCGTTCCCGTGCCGGGCACGATGATCGGGTAGACCGCCCCGTCGATGCCGGCCGACTGCAGCGTGCGCAGCGACTCGTCGTCCAGACTGATCGCCTTGGCGTCGTCGCTCGTTGTCGGATTGCGCTCGACGAGCAGGACGCGTATGCCGAGTGAGCCGAGCAAATGGGCGGCCGTGAGCCCCGTCGGACCGGCGCCGACCACGAGCACGTCGGCTTGCACCGGGGCTGCCGAAGCGAATCTTCGCCGCGGTTCCGGATGCGGTGGCTGGGGGTTGCTCATGGGTGGGACTCCATCGGTCGGCGGCGTGTGAGAGCGCGGTGTGCTACTGGACCGGCTGATAGGCGGGACCGCCCTCGGTCAGCAGCCGCTCCACGTCGGCCATGACGTCGGCGGGCTCCTGGTCGAGGTTGAGGGTCTTGCGGAACGGCTGTCGCACGTCGCGCTCCACCCGCAGATACACCTCGTTGCGGTTGCCCTCGGGGTCGAAGAAGTAGATACCGATCGCGTTGCCGTGGGTGACTTCCTGCTGCACCTGGATGCCCTCGGCGCGGAACCGGTGGTGGAACTCGATGACCGACTCCAGAGAGTCCACCCGCCAGGACACCTGATGCGTGAGCTTGGCGCCGTCGTGGGCGGTCCGTCCGCGCTGCAGGACGAACTCGTGGTGCTCCTCCTCAGGGCGGGAGGAGAGGAAGACGATGCCCAGCTCCTCGTCCTCGTCGGTCACGGTCAGGCCGAGGACCCGCGTGTAGAAGTCGCGCATCGCGTCGAGGTCGTGAACCCAGAAACCGGTGTGACCGAGACCAGTAATCGCCACGGCGTGTCTCCTTTTTCAGGATTAGAGTCTTGTTTTACAGGACGATAGGTGGATGCCGAGCTAGACGTCAACTGTTGACTGTGGGACGAGCGCGGCGCGTGGCCTGATGTCATGGCGAGGAGCGGACCGGCCGAGCGCGTGACGGTCGAGGAATCCGGCATCGGCCTGGCCGCCGCAGTGGCCCTCGACGCGTTCATCGTGCGCACGGTGCTGGCGCCCGCGTGTATGCAGACGCTCGGCCGTGCCAATTGGTGGATCCCAGGCTGGCTAGACCGCGTCCTGCCGCACCTGTCCGCCGGACTCAGGCCAGGGACACGGCCATGATTCCGAGTCGGCTCAGACGGCCGCACTCGTCAGCGAGGCCGACCCCGGATCGCATGACCGCGCCGCGCAGACTGCTGTCTCGGGCGACATGTCGCGCTGACACGCGAACTCCTGACGAATCGGGGCCCGGACGCTTTGTCCGGGCCCCGATCATTCCGTCGCAATTTCCGCCGGCGACCTCGATCCCGCCGGATGGCGATCATGACTCCGCCCGTGCGATGCGCTCAACGATCTCGCGCTGCGCGGCAGCGAAGTCGTCGGCCACACGCACTGTGACCTCTTGCAGCCGGCTCCAGGAGAGCGCGCGCCAGGCGCAGCTGCATCTCTGCGACGCATCCGATCCCGCCCTTGACCCCGAGCTTCGCGCAGGTGCGCCCGACTCGCGCCGACCCAGTTCGCGCCCGGTTGCGCTGTGAGCACGGGTATCTGCCCGGCGCAGATCGCGGCTGGGCAGGCCCGATCGATACAGCAGCACCGGCGCGCGGCGAGGCCGGTCAGGGAGCGCGACACGCGATCGGCGGGCTGCCGTCCGCGGACCCGCTTCGAGCGGGCCGCCTACTCGGTCCTGGTCCCAGGGGCAGCGGTTGAGCTGCAGGGCGGCTTGTTGACCTCGATACCGCAGGAGCGTTAGTGTCCTCTTTAGTAAGACCGTAGTCCTGCTTTGCGGAAATCGAGTAAGGGTCCACGTCGGGTTGCTCGCGGGTCTGACCGGAACGCCGACGAGGCCTGCCCTGTGCAGCTTGGCGTAGTCCCCTTCGGTCGCTGCGGCCTGCTCCAGCTCATGCAAGGACCCAGGAACGGTCCGGGCCGCAGCGACACGGACGGGCCCCACCCACAGCAGCCACGGAGGCACCATGGCGATCACCGGACTCGGCCACACCGGTTTCTGGGTCAACGGCCTGGAGAAGATGCGTGAGTTCGGCCCGTGACCGACGAGGACGAGGAACTCGGCATCGTCTTCCCGTCCGCGCAGCCCGAGCAGGAGCACCATGAATTCGTGCCGCAGCGCGGCCGGACCGCGTCCGACGGAGGCAAACTCACCCCCCAAGTCTGCTGGCGGGTCGACTCGCTGGAGACCGGTGGCCGACGCATGGATGGCGACGGCTACTTCTTCGCACCACCATCCTGACGGACCTCGATGAACGGATGCGGGTCGTCGCTGAGGAACGGTTCGGGCCTGTACTGCCGGTCATGGCGTACGGCGATGTCGAGGACGCGCTCGCGCGTGCCAATGACACCCGCTTCGGGCTGAACGGCTCGGTGTGCGGTGTGGAGCGCGGATCCGGAACGGGCCGCGGCGCTCGCTACCCGGCTGGAATGCGGTAAGTCCTGGGTCAACACCCACGCCGTGCCGACACCGGGCGGGAGTAAGTGGAGTGGGCTAGGCGGGGAGGGTGAATGCCCGGCTTGTTGTCGTTCACCAACACCAAGGTCCTGCACACCATCCGGGGAGGGGCACCGAACGAAACCACGCTCCGTTAAAGCTGAGTGTGCATGCCGACTGAACCAGGCGGCTTCGAACACCAGCCACGGCAAGCCGTGAATCTGAGTGCTCATTTGCGAACCTTCGTTCGCGTCATCCAGTGAAGATTGAGAAAGGTTGCCAGACATTGAGCGTCAACGGAATCTGGGACATTACTATGAAGACCCCGATGGGAACCCAGGTGCTGCAGCTGGAACTGCGGTCTGACGGTCAAACGTTGACCGGCACACAGTCGTCCATGGGCGAGACCACCGAGATCCAGGACGGCTCGGTCAACGGCGACGAGGCGACGTGGAAGGTCGACGCGACCAAGCCGGTGGCCGTGAAAGTCACGTTCACCGCCAAGGTCGACGGAGACGATATATCCGGCCACGCCAAGGCCGGATTCTTTCCCAAAACGCCGTTCAGCGGCCGTCGGGCGGCCGCGTAGCGGCATACAGCAATCCGATCGGCGGCCACCGCCCGGTTCGTAGCGGTGGCCGTCAAAAGATCTGCTGCTGTAGTATTGGACGGCCTACGGGCCGAGCTCAAGCAGGGCTCGTTCCGGCCGTTACCTGTGCGGGAGCGCAAGATTCCCAAACCGGGTGGGTCGGGAAAGGTTCGGCGGCTGGGGATTCCCGTGATCGCCGACCGGGTCGTCCAGGCCGCGCTGAAGCTGGTTCTGGAGCCGGTCTCCGGGGCCGACTTCAGGCCAGAATCCTACCGGTTCCGGCCTAAGCGGCGGGCTCGGGACGCACCTGCTACCCGCAGGCCGGCGAACGAAGTGGGCCACGACAAGGTCTTGCCGGGGGGTGCGGAAGCGGCGCTGACAGTGGCATCGGTCATAGGGAATCCACAGATGAGGACGATGGCCTTGCCGAGAGGGACGGTAGGCCCATAAAACGGCACCTGGCAATAGACGTGGCTACTGGATTCACATTCACAGGAATCACTCGGGAATTACTCAGGAATTACTCACTCCACCCCGAACCTTGCGGCTGTGAAGGGATTGACCCTTTCGAGCTACCGGCTATACGGTCACTACCAGTCCCAAATATAGGGATGATGTTCTGACATTCAGGATCGCATGGTTCATGACAAGGAGGGGTGTCCATGTGGGACTCCAACAACATGTTTCTCAACGGGCCTTACGCACCCTGGCGAGAAGAGGGTGAGGCATTCGATCTGGAGATCGACGGCCGGCTCCCGGACGAGCTGAACGGTGCGCTCTTCCGGGTGGGCGCGAACCCTATGTACCGGCCTAAGGATCCGAGCCGCTACCACTGGTTCGAGGGTGACGGCATGGTCCACGCCCTCTTCCTGCGCGACGGCAGGGCGAGCTACCGCAACCGCTACGTGGAGACCGTCGGCCTGCAGCGGGAGAGGCAGGAGGGCCGGTCCCTCTACGGCGGTTTCATGAACCCCAGCGAGTTCCCCCTGCCGCCCGGTACCTTTCCGAAGAACCTCGCCAACACGCACGTGAGCCTCTTCGACAACCGCCTGCTGGTCTTCTGTGAGGCTGATGTTCCGCACGAGCTGCGGCCGGACACGTTGGAGACGGTCAGTCAGCGCTACGACTTCCACGGCGGGTTCAGCGGACCCCCCTTGACGGCCCACCACAAGATCGATCCGGCCAACGGCGACATCCTCACCTTCGGTAACAGGGGAGGCTCGGTCACCTGGTTCCGGGCCGACCGCCACGGGCGGGTCCTCGACCTTCACACGGTCGATCTGGGCGTCCCCACCTTCACCCATGACTACGCCGTCACCACCGACTATGCGATCTTCCTGGTGAATCCGGCGATGGTCCGCTTCGAGCACTATCTCAAGGGTGTCCCGTCCACGGTTTGGGAGCCGGAAACGCTGGACACGTGCCGCTGGGCTGTCCTGCATCGCAGGACAGGCGAGGTAACGTGGGTCGAGGCGCCCGACGCCTTCACGGAGACCCACTTCCTCAATGCCTACCAGGACGGCTCCAAGATCGTCGTCGACGGGCACCGCACCCCCCGTTTCGGCCCCACCTGGAAGGAGCTCGAGTCACCGCCGCCGGGCGGCGACTGGAACTGGTGGTTCAAGAACATTGTCGCCACCCCCTGGCGCTGGGAACTCGACCTTGCCACAGGGAAGGCGACGGACAGTCAGGTCAACGACATCCTCGGTGAGTTCCCCCGGATCAACGATCAGCGCACCGGCCAGCGCCACCGATACGGCTACTACGCGACGACGCGGGGAACCGGCGACTGGTTCATCGACGGCCTGGCCAAGCACGACTACCTCACGGGCGAGACGTCGATGCAGACAGCCGACGGTGTGCTGACCTCCCCCAGCGAACCTGAGTTCGTGCCCCGCCCCGGAGCCACGGCCGAGGACGACGGCTGGCTGCTGTCGACTTGGTGGGACCCCACCACTGACCGCAGCGAGGTCATCGTTCAGGAGGCCCAGGACTTCACAGCTGCGCCCATCGCCCGGATCAAGCTCAACCACCGAGTTCCCCTGACAACCCACGGCAGTTGGTCGGACGCCGCTGATCTCGACGCCGCCATATGCGGCTCCTGAGCCCCCGGCATCCGCTGGCCGGCGGGGCGACGACGCTTCCCGTCGGCCAGCGGATGCCCCACCCACGGCCGTCCCGGTGCCTGACATCTACGACCCCCAGGGCCGGGGAAGTGCTGTTCGCGTTCTTCGCGGCGATGTAAGTCCGCGGCATCGTCCCACTGGCGGCATGCTGCGTCCCACGTCAGACCCGATACGGCAAGGTGCTGAGGTTCGAGTCCGCTCGGGCGCGGCGAAGCCTTGGCCCCGCGGTCCATCGGGAGGGGCGCCATGGGGCTCACGTAGGCCTGAACGCGTTTCGCGTACGAAACGGTTTCGTTTTCATCGGATTGGCGGTATGGTCATGGCTGTACGGTGATCCGTACGAAACCGTTTCGTTTCTAAGGGGGTGTGATGGTCGAGGTTGCAATGTCGCGTCGCGGTCGGATCACCCCCGAGCGCGAGGCCGAGCTGTACGTGGCTGTGCTCGATCTGCTTCGTGAGGTCGGCTATGGCTCGCTGACCATGGACGCCGTGGCCGCACGCACCCGCTGCAGCAAGGCGACGCTCTACCGTCAGTGGGGTGGCAAGGCCGAGCTGGTCGTCAAGGCGATGCGTCACAACAAGCGCGCCAGCGTCAGGGGCGTCGACACCGGATCGCTGCGGGGAGACTTTCTGGCTGCGCTGTCCATCGAGGACGACTCCGCCATGGAACGGAACTCCGCGCTGATGCGCGGCCTGGTCATGGAGATACACCACAACCCTGACCTCGGGCGGGCGTTCCGGGAACTGTTCATCGAACCGGAACGGGCCGAATTCAACCGGGTGTTGCAACGTGCCGTTGACCGAGGCGAGATCTGTGCGGACAACCCTGCGTTGGATTATGTGCCGCACGTACTCATCGGCGGCTACTTCACCCGCACTCTGATCGACGATCGCCCGCCGACGCGGGCGTTCCTGGCTGAGTATGCCGACTCCGTGCTTTTCCCCGCCCTCGGCGTCAGGCTCTCCCCTTCTTCCAGTCCCCAGCAGTAAGCCGCTCTCCAGCCGTACTTGGCGCAACCTCCCCCCTGCCTCCAGGGCATGTGGGGCCCCCATCGTCGTCGGGCCTGCTCGCTGCCCTGAACCATCCACGACTGACCCGGAGCACGTCCCGTGGCTACCTTCCTGTACAAACTCGGCCGATTCGCCTTCCGGCGACGGCACTACATCGCCCTGTTCTGGGCCGCCCTGCTGGCCGCCGCCTGCGTCGCGGCCTTCAACGCGCCCGCCGCAGGCTCATCGTCCTACTCGATCCCCGGCATCGAGTCCCAGAAGGCCTACGACCTGCTGGCGCAGCGTTCGCCTGGCTCGAGCGCCGACGGAGGGAACGCGAACGTCGTCTTCAAGGCTCCCGCGGGCGAGAAGATGACAGACGCCGACAACAAGGCCTTCGTCGAGCAGACCGTCAAGGACCTCGGCAAGGGGCCTGAGGTCGATTCCGTCACCGACCCGTTCACACAGCACAACGCGGTGAGCAAGGACGGGACGATCGCCTACACGCAGGTGAAGTACACCGCCCCGGCCAAGGAACTGAAGGACTCCACCAAGGACTTCCTGAAGAAGACGGTGGAAAAGGCCCGGCACTCCGGGGTGACCGTCGAGATCGGCGGTGACGTGCTCGACGACTCGCCCTCGTCGGGTGCCGGAGAGCTCATCGGTGTCGCCGTCGCCGCGGTCGTCCTCGTCGTCACGCTGGGCTCGCTCGTCGCGGCCGGGCTGCCGCTGCTGACCGCCCTCATCGGGGTGGGTATCGGCTTCGCCGGCATCACGGCCCTCGCCAACGCGCTCGACCTCGGCGACACCACCTCCATCCTGGCCATGATGATCGGCCTCGCCGTCGGTATCGACTACGCCCTGTTCATCCTCTCCCGCTACCGGTCCGAACTGGCCGAGGGTCGCGAACGCGAGGACGCGGTCGGACGGGCCACGGGCACGGCGGGCTCGGCAGTGGTCTTCGCCGGGCTGACGGTCGTGATCGCACTCGTCGGCCTCTCGGTCGTCGACGTCCCGGTGCTGACCAAGATGGGTCTCGCGGCGGCGTGCACGGTCGTGCTCGCGGTGCTGATCGCCCTCACGATGATCCCCGCGATGATCGGCTACGTGGGCCGGAAGATCCAGCCGACAGGCAAGAAGAGCAAGCGGTTCGGTGGCAGGAAGGCGCAGGAGAACACCGAGGGCAAGCCCAACATGGGTACCCGCTGGGGGAGCTTCGTCGTCCGCCGTCCTGCCGCCGTCCTGGTGCTGGGCGTGGTCGCCCTGGGGGTCATGGCCCTCCCGGTGACCCAGCTGCAACTCGGGCTGGGCGACGACAGCACGAAGCCGGCGTCCACGACTCAGCGAAAGGCCTACGACCTCCTCTCGGAAGGCTTCGGCCCCGGCTTCAACGGCCCGCTGATGATCGTCGTCGACACGAAGGACAGCAGCGACCCGAAGGCGGCCGCCAGCTCGGTGACCGACGAAGTCGAGGGTCTGAAGGACGTCGCGACGGTCACCCCCGCGATGTTCAACAAGGCTGGCGACACGGCGACGATCACCGTCATCCCGGACTCCAAGCCATCCTCGACGCAGACCGAGGACCTGGTGCACGCCATCCGTGACAAGGCCGACGGCATCAAGGCCGACACGGACGCCCGGGTGCTGGTCACCGGCACGACGGCGATGAACATCGACTTCTCGCAGAAGCTGACCAACGCGCTGATCCCCTACCTGGCGCTGGTGGTCGGCCTCGCCTTCCTGCTCCTGATGGTGGTCTTCCGCTCGATCCTCGTCCCGCTGAAGGCGGCCCTCGGCTTCCTGCTGTCGGTGCTGGCGGCGCTGGGCGCCGTGGTCGCAGTCTTCCAGTGGGGCTGGCTGGCCGGTCTGCTCGGTGTCGAGGAATCCGGCCCGATCATGTCGTTGGTGCCGATCTTCATGATCGGCGTGGTCTTCGGCCTGGCGATGGACTACGAGGTGTTCCTCGTGACCCGGATGCGTGAGGCCTACGTCCACGGCGAGGAGCCCAAGGAGGCGGTGGTGACCGGCTTCAAGCACAGCGCACGCGTGGTCACGGCCGCCGCGATCATCATGATGTGCGTCTTCGCCGGCTTCATCAGCTCCAGCGAGTCCATGATCAAAATGATGGGCGTCGGGCTGGCGGCCGCGGTCTTCTTCGACGCGTTCATCGTCCGCATGGCCATCGTCCCGGCCGTCCTCGCACTGCTCGGAAAGAGCGCCTGGTGGCTCCCCAAGTGGCTGGACCGCGCCCTGCCCAATGTGGACGTCGAGGGCGAGCGGCTCCGCGCACAGGACCAGCACCAGAGCGGGAACACGCAGGCCCCGCCCACGGAGCCGCAGACGGAGCGGCAGCCGGTGCTAGTGGGTGCCCTGCGGAAGTCGACGGAGGCCGAGCCACAGGCGGCGTACGCCTCCACCGAGAGCGCGCCTGCCTCCGTTCCCGCGACGAGCGGGCCGTCCATCGAGGGCCAGGTGCGCGACGCGGAGGGTACGTGCGTCGAAGGCGCCACGCTGACACTGACCTCCCTGACCGGGCGTCAGCTCGGCAGTACCGTCACCCGGCTCGACGGCCGGTACTCGATGCCGACGCCGGCCTCCGGCTCGTACGTCCTGACCGCGGCGGCCGACGGCCATCAACGGCGGGCCGCCACCTTGGAGGTGGGCGAGGAGCCGCTGGCGTACGACGTGCTGCTAGCCGGGACCGGCGGGCCGGACGACGCGGGCCTGCCGAGGGCGCGTTGATTGTTGTCACCGATGTGCACGGAGATGTGCCGGCGACGGTCAGGTCCGTTCCTCAGCTTGTCTGCTCCGTCGGCGAACCGTCGACAGTGACCCCACCGCGCGCCACTTGCTGATCGTCAAACAGCCACTTCACCCGGGGACCGGCCCCCGGGTGAAGTGGCTTACCCGGTGCACCTGGCTGCATCGCTGGGATCGCGAGCATGATGAGGAAGAACCTGCTCGTCGGCATCGTGCTCTTCAGCTCGGTGGCGCTTTAGTGGGGCGGCGAAGCCAGCTGAGCTCGCCGACCAAACTGTCGACAGGGCCGAATCAGAGCCGATCAGTTCTGTGTCTCAACGCGTGGTCGATGCTCCATCTGGCCAGGCAGACGAAGGTGGCCATCGGGCAGGCCAAGGTGAGCAATGCCGTGGCGGCTGCGTCGGCGAACGACACGGTACTTGGGTCCCTGCGCGAGGTGCACATCCTCATGCTGGAGCGGGAGGGTATGCGGGAGCACTTCTACGGCGGTGAGCCGCTCCCCGAAGCCGGCCCCCAACGTGAGGCCGTCATCACCCTTGCGGAACTGCTCGCTGACGTGATGACCAGCGGAGTGCATGTGCACCAGTTGATCCTCGAAAGCGGCAGCGCCGGCCCGTGGGCGGACTACTGCCGCCATACCGTTGAGAACAGCCACGCTCTCCGCCATCTGCTCCGAGCGCATCCCACGTGGTGGCCGCCCCTGCTGTCGGTACTGCCCGACTCTCTCCTGCGCGCCGACGACCATGTCCGCGTGCCCGCACATGGCAGCGGTCGGGCAGACGCTTGAGCTCTCGCTGACGTCACTGTCATATCAGTCGTTGCGTTCGTGGAACGGTCGCCGCGACCGTTCCACGAACGCTTCCATGAAGCTCTCGTTTCGGGCCTGCGGTCTCTGGTCTGCTGATACGAGGTTCAGAAATAGGTTCTCATGGGACTGGCGGCCAGCGGCACGGCGCCAAAAAAACCGGCGACCCCGACGCGACCTGGCAGGACGTCACTTCGACTCTGCGGGCGGGCCTCTCGCTCTCCTTCCTTCTGGAGTCACGACATCGGCGGTTTCCACGGCATGACGTCCCGGCTGCCCTGGGACTTCGGCGAGGAGGAGTACGCGGCCGTCCTGCGCCCCGGCTGCGCACCGGCCTGTTGCCGTACGTCCACCGGGCCGCCGCCGACGCGGTCCGCACCGGCGAGCCGCTCGCCCGACCCGTGGCCCTGGGCCAACCGGGCTGCCCGGACGCCCACGCACCCGCGTCGTCGAATGTGCGGTCGCTCGACCTCGGCAAGCTGCGGAAGCCTGCGAGTTCACCCAGGCGCGGATCGCTGTGCCGGCTGGTGACTGCTGGGCCGGTAGGCGCTGTTCGCAGTCATGAGGGAGGCGATGCGTCGTACGTGTCGGATTCGGGCAGCGTGTCGGACTGCACTGACGAGACCTGCTCCCGTGCCGTGTTGAGTGCAGCGACGATGTCTTGCTCGCGGCCATGAAAGCGAATGGCGGGGATCGGCACGGAGAGCGCCGCCAGTCTGCCGTAGGTGTCCTGGGCGGCGATGGCGACGGCACACACGCCGGGAGTGCTCTCCTCCAGATCGAAGGCCATGCCTGTTCGCCGAACCTGCGTGAGTTCCTCCACGAGGGCGGCCCGTCGCGTGATCGTGGAGGGGGTGAGCCGAGTCAGTCGTGCCGGGAGCAGGCGCGCGATCTCGGCGTCGCTCAACTTCGCGAGGACGGCTTTGCCGTTGGCGGTGCAGTGCAGCGGCAAGCTGCTTCCCACCACCGATACGGCACGCAATGTGTGCTGCCCCTGTATCGAATCGGTGATTCTCAGTCGGCCCGATTCCAGGACCGCGAGGTCGACGGTTTCCTCCAGGGTCTGGGCGAGGTGCTCCATCGTCGGTCGGAGCAGGGCGCGAATCTCCGGTCGGCCGGCCTCGGCCAATCGCACCAATTCGGGACCGATGCGGACGCGGCCCGTAGCAGAGGCTGCGACCAGCACGCCCTCGACCTCCAGGGCAGAGACCAGCCGGTGAATCGTCGAGCGCGGGAGCCCGGTGCGTTCAGCGAGCTGGGAGAGGCTGAGTCCCTCCCGCTCGCCGGCGAGGGCGCGGAGCACCGCGACAGCCCGCCCGATGATCTTGATTCCGGCTTCGCCGCCGTCCTGCGCGGCGGCTTCCTTGTGCGTAGCGTCAGGTGTCACTCGCCCAGTATGCGACTGCCGGGCGGGACAACGGCGTCTCGCGTAGCGGGCATTGCTGGTTGACGGGCTAGGCCTTCTTCGTTCACCTGTAGTGTTCGGGCATGCCCACGTCCTGGCGAACAACGCGGGATCAGGACCGTACGACGATCAGCACGTTCTCGTCTCTGACCGGATGAGCGACCTGTTGAGCGACTGGGGCCGACCCGCTACGGTGCTGCCTCGCGCAAGAGGGCCAGGAGGGTGTGCGGCTGCGGGGCGCCCGCGTCCAAGAACTGCGTGGCCAGTGCGGGTGGCACGGCGGTTCCATGCATGCGGACTTCGTGGCAGCTGAAGCAGAACGCCGCCTCGAACAGCGCCAGGTCGAACTACGGCAGGTTCGGGCGGGGTGGTGTCGTGAACTCGCCGTCACATTTCGGGCCCGGGTGAAACGGTGATGGCAGCGGGGTGATGTGCCCGGCGTCCGCGATGGTGCCGACGTGCTCCTGAAGGGCGGGGTGAGGACGGCCGTCGAGCACGCGCGGTGCCGTACAGAGCGTCAGCGACCGAAGGTAGCCGTCGGCTATCCACACACCGATCAGCGGCATGACGAAGGAGAGTGGCTGGCCTGCGAGGAGGCTCAGCACCACAGCAGCGGTCAGTACCGTGACCGGCGGATAGAGCAGGATGAAAGCCATGGTGGCCCGGGCGGTCTCCGAGCGGGAGGTGGACGTCCCGTTGCGATGGATCGCCATGCACGCCACGACGAAGATCGCCACAACCGCGCCCGCGCTCAGCGCGGCGTTGAAGCGCAGGTCGACGGAGGCGAGTCCCGTCAGGCCTGACCAGGCGATCAGGTTCGCTCCGATCACGAGGGCGCCCGTCCACACGATGACCCGCCGGCCCGGCTCGCGCTGTCCGTCCTGGCCAGAGGCCAGGACGGACACGTCGGTACCGCGCGGCAGTAGCCACAGGCCCAGGGCAACGGCGATGATTCCCAGGCTGGCTCCCATGGCCGTGATCAGGCGCCACGCGTTCTCGACCGGCAGCGCGCCCGCCGTGTTCTGGGCGACGAATCCCGCGATGGGTATTCCTAGCGGAACTATTGCGAGTGAACGCCTGGCGCGGGTGGCCGCGTCCGCGCGGGCGCGCCTGCCTTTGGGGGCGGCGTTTTGGCGCGCGGCCCCGATCCTGGTGGCGGAGTCCTTGACGAGACTCAGGGTCAGGGGAAATGCGACGCCTGTGCCGACTCCGGCGAGCATGCTGAAAAGTCCCAGTTGCCAAGGGGCGGTTGCGAGTGCGCAAGCCCCGGACCAGAGCGTGAGCCACAGGAGTGCGGCGAGTGTCGCCTGCCGGAGCCCGAGGCGCCGGGCCAGCGCCACTGCGGAGTGGACGCCTGCCAGAACGCCTAGAAAAGCTGTGCTCCCGATCAGTCCCGCAGTGCTCGGTGACAGGTGCCAGCCGGGCTCGGTCTGCAGGGAATCGAGGAAGTTGGGGAACGCGACGAGCTGGTAACTCTGTGCGGCCAGGAGAAACAGTCCGAGTGGAACCAGACTGCGGCCAACAGGGGGTGTGACGGTGTCGGACGGCATGCCGGCCTCCAGATGGGGAACGGAAGGAAGGGACCAGCGCCCGGGATGGAACCGGGGCCGCGGTTGCTGGGATCTCGCGGTCGGATATTTTCTTCCGAACGCCGGGAGCGCGCCGGCCATGATTCGCCGGCGCCGAATCATGCGGGTTATGGCAAGAGCAGAGCGCGCCGCCGGGGGCCTTTACGCCCCGCCAGTGAATGTCCTGATAGGCGGGACATTATTCTGTTAATTGGGACTATGTTGGACCGTATGGCCGCACCCTGAAGAGGTCAAGTGGTGTGTGGGGTGATGGATGGGCGGCTGTGGGTCAGCTTCGGGGCGTGTCGTTCAGAGGCAGGGCGCGGTGATAGGCGGCGACGGCCACCGCGGCGACCGCGACGTGCATGAGCACCAGTCCGATGATCCCGGCGGCATCGGCGTGCGGAATGTAGTCGCTGACGAGCATCAGCAGGTCGGGGACGAAGGAGATGACCACGACGGCGGGGACCAGCCAGGACAGCAGGGCGCGCGGCCGGGCCGACCACCGGCGGATCACCGCCCATCCGACTGCGCCGATGATGACGCCCAGGACAGTGAAGGTGACGTATGGCCCGGGCTGGAGGGGCTCGAAGTCGTCGGAGGCTCCGGCCGCCCGGGAGACCAGGGCGATCAGCGCGTCGGCGATGATCGCGGCCACGGTGCCCGCGATCAGCCATCCCGCGGCGGCGGCCCGGCTGGGCGCGGAGCGTATGGACCGCGCGGGTGCAGGGGTGGCGGAGGAAGGCGTGGTGGACATGGGAAGACTCCTTCGCTGACGGGCGGTCGGCCGCTTGAGGCCCTGTGTTCCGCCCTGGCGTCAGGCGGTTTTCGGAAGCGGCTGTATACCCCACCCGCCACCTACAGAGCATGTGCGGGTTCAAGAGCCGGATCGACTACTGGAACGAGTACTGGGCCGAACCCACCGTGGGACTGGCCGCATAGGAAGGGCTCCGCACTTCGAGGGGATTGACCGACGCCGGCTGCTCATCGAGCACGCACGCGGACGCCGGTGCTTATCAACCGCGCACGACGTGCAGCACCTTGGTCTCGGTGTAGGACAGCAGGCCGGCCAGTCCGCCGGCCACGCCGAGGCCACTCCACTTGTGCCCGCTGAAAGACACGCCCGGTGCCGGCATGCCGTGCGTGTTGACCCAGGAGGTCCCGCATTCCAGCCGGGCCGCCACCGCCGCGGCCCGCTCCGGGTCCGCGCTCCACACCGAGCCGTCGAGCCCGAAGTGCGTACCGTTGGCCCGGGCCACCGCCTCTTCGACGTCGTCGTACGGGATCACCGGCAGAACGGGCCCGAACTGTTCCTCGTCGACGACGCGCACGCCGTCCTCGAGATCCCTCAGGATGGTCGGCGCGAAGAAGTAGCCGTCACCGTCCAGGCGCCGGCCTCCTGCGGCCGCGGTGGCACCGCCGGCCAGCGCGTCCGACACCAGCTCCTGGACCCTGGCGAACTGCGGCGCGGTGGCGAGCGGGCCCATCTGGACGCCGGGGAGCATGCCGTCACCCACTTGGACCGACCGTGCCCGGTCCGCCAGGGCGTCGACCACCTCGGTGTACCGGGCGCGTGGTACGTAGAGACGTTTCAGCGCCATGCAGATCTGCCCGCAGTTGACGAACGCGCCCCCGAACAACTTGTCGGCCATGGCGTCGAGGTCGACGTCGTCGAGGAGGATGCCCGCGTCGTTTCCGCCCAGCTCCAGGGTGATGCGCTTGAGGTCGGGCGCAGCCGACGCCGCCACGTGCTTTCCGGTGGCGACCGAACCCGTGAACGACACCTTGCGGACCAGGGGGTGTTCGGCGAGCTGTGCACCCAGCGGGTCCCGGCCGCTGATGACGTTCAGCACGCCCGGCGGCAGCACGTCACGCAGCACGACTCCGAGTGCGAGCGAGGAGAGCGGCGTGAAAGGAGACGGTTTCAGTACCACTGTGTTGCCCGCCAGCAGGGCCGGCGCGAATTTCATCGCGGCCTGGATCAGTGGGACATTCCACGGGGTGATCGCCGCGACCACGCCCATGGGCTGGTGCAGCACCTCGATCCGCTCCTCGTCGTCGTCCCGGATCACCTCCCGGGGCACGTCGAGGGCGGCTGTGCCCCGCAGGGTCATCGCGGTCACCATGACCTCGAAACGGGCGTCGGCCAGAGGCTTGCCCTGCTCCAGTGTGAGCAAGGTGGCGAGCTCCTCGGCGCTCTCCTCGATGCGTGCGGCCGCGGCCAGCAGCGCGCTGCGGCGAGCGTCCATGTCGTCGCGCCAGAGCGGGAAGGCATCGGCGGCGGCTTGCACCGCGTCGTCCAGCTGAGCCGGTGAGCAGTCGGGCGCCTGGGCGAACACCCGGCCGGTGGCGGGGTTGTGCACCCCGAAGGTATCGACAGTGGGGACGTCCTTGCCGCCCACTGTCATCGGGTGGTTGTGCTCGGACACGGTGTCTCCTGGAGTGAGGGGCGGCCGGAGCCGTCAGGAAGGTGAGGAACGGGGCGGTGAGATCAGCGAGTACCGCGGGCGGAACGGGGTCGGAGTTCCGTCAGGACACGACGTGCATGCGGCAGGGAACGGTGTTGAGCTCGTCCGGTCCGTTCTCGCCCACGACGACGGTGCCGCCGATGTTGACACGGTGCTGTCCTGAACAGGCGTTGGGTTCGAAAGCGAACGCCATGCCGGGGACGAGTTCCAGGTCGGAAATCGGCTCGACGGTACGGAAGACACGGCGGCTGTCCTGGCCGGGGATCTGTTCGGCGTTCAGCGCGATGTGCCCCGCGAAGGCCGCGGGAGTGAGACTGTGCACCAGGGGGGTCATGTTGTAGTGGCCGGCCTTCAGGAGGGGCTCGCTCATGGCCCGGGCGACGTCGAGGAAGGCGGCTCCCGGACGCAGGGCCCGGAGGCCGGCGTCGTAGCAGTCACGGGCGACGTCGTGGAGCGTGTGCAGCACCTTCGGTACAGGCTCGACCGCGACGGACATCTGGACCTGTGTCTCGAATCCGCCGTAGCAGGACATGATCTCGGCCTGGACCAGGTCGCCGGGCTGAACTGTCCGGGAGGCGCCGCCGGCGTAGGTCCAGTAGGGCGGCGCCCAACCCGGGTCGTCCGCGCCGACACTCATGATGACGTGGGGATAGGTGGTGGTGCACGAGTTGCGGTGGAGGACCTCCACGGCTGCCGCGTAGATCTCGGCCTCGCGCACGCCGGGCCGGATCATCTCCAGCATGGTCTGGCAGGCTTCCTCGGCCGCCTGAGCGGCGAAGCGGACCAGTTCCAGTTCCTGCGGCGTCTTGGGCAGCATCGTCTGGGCGAAGTCGAGGGACATGTCCTCGAATTCGGCCTCGGGCAGGTTGTTGAGGACGTAGTCCCACATCATGTGGGTGATGAGGCCCTCCATTTCCCCCGCCGAGCTCCCGGTCATGCCGACCACACCGATACGACTGGACGTCAGTCCCTCTTCGGTGAGTGCCTGGACCACCCCGCGGCCGAACGGACCGATGCGTACATCGTCGATCCAGAAGCGCACGTCCCGCATGTTCGCGGCCAGGCGGCGGGTGTAGCGGTGGTGGGTCCAGGTGAGGTGAACGGGGTCGCGTTCGGCGAAGAAGACGACGACGCCGTCGAGAACCTCGTTGGCGAGGTAACCCTCGTACCGTTCGCGGCCCTTGAGGCCGAAGACGAGCAGACAGTCGAGGTCCTTGTCCCGCATGAAGTCACGCGTGCGCTGCCAGCGCAGTTCGCGGGCGGCGAAGGGAAGGACGGGATACTGTTTCGCGGTCATGCCCCTACCCCCTCGGTCGCCTCGACGAGATCGCTCTCCAGGATCCGCGGATCGGCGCCCGCCGCCTCTGCCACGTCCCGGTAGTACTGCAACCAGTCGGTGCCCTCGGGGACATGACCGCCGCCGGCCATGAGGCCGCGGGTGAGCTCGGTGTCGTCCAGGGTGGCCGGGAGGTCCCCGGTTGTTGCGTACGCGTCGACGGCCTTCAGGAGGCGCCGCCGTGTCCGGCTGACCATCAGGTCCGAGGCGGACAGGTGCTCGTGGGTTCGGTCCACGACTGGTCCCATGCTTTCAGTGATCATCTTGTCCTGGATCTGGATGCCTTGCACTCCGGTGTAGTTGCCCTTCGCCTGGGCGTCCCGATCGAGGAAGTAGTTGTTCTCCTCGGAGGGAGTGAGCCGCCACCTGCCGTACCAGTCCTGGTCGTTGTTGGGCTGGAGCAGGTCTGCCATGCGGACCTTGACGCCCGGCAGCTCCGCGACGCCGGCGTGGAACGCCGACCTGCCGTCCACCAGCGCTCGAGGCCGGCTGAGCTGGAAGATCATGGAGTGGGTGTCGTCCATCGGCAGCCAGAACCGCACGACGGGCTCTTCGACCTCGAAGGGGTTCTGGCCGGGGATGGTCCAGGACGGCAGCAGCTGCTGGGTGTAGTGCCAGTAGTCGGGGGCGAAGCTCTTCGGCCTGCGGTGGCCCTCCATGGTGCCCCCGGCCGTGTTGACGACCTTGGTCTCCACGGCCCTGCCACTGGTGACCCACTTGAGGACGAAGTGCTCGCCGACGTCCTCGGGGTCATGGCCGCCGTGGTGGAGGAAGGCGAGATGGGCCGCGTCGATGTCCCCCTCCATGCCCTGGAGCCAGTTGCACTCGCGCAGCCACATCTGGATCTCCAGCTCCTCGTCGTCGGCGACCACGCCGATCACGGGCAGCGGCGGCGGGGTCTCGCGCGACCCCATGTAGATCCAGACGAGGCCGTTGCGTTCCCGCACCGAGTAGGCCCTGGCGCGCACGCGGGTGGGCACGCGTCCTCCCGCACTGCTGGGAATGTCGGTGACGCGGCCCTCCACGTCGAACATCCAGCCGTGGTAGGAGCAGCGCAGCCCGCCGTTCTCGTTGCGGCCGAAGAACAGGGAGGCGCAGCGGTGCGGACAGCGGTGGTCGAAGATGCCCATCCGGCCGCCGCTGTCGCGGAAGCCGACGAGGCGCTCGCCCAGGGCCATCAGGCGGATCGGGGCACCATCGGCCTCGAACTCGGAGGACCGGGCTATCGGCAGCCAGAACTGGCGGAAGAACTCTCCGGTCGGACTGCCGGGGCCGACGTGTGTCAGCTTGGCGAAGGGGTCGGTCATGGAGCGATCCATCTCTGTACGAGGTCGATGGTTCATCCGGATCACCAGGCGCGTGCGGGCCCGACCAGGTTCATCCCGTCCAGCGGATACAGGTCGCTGACCTCTGGTGTGGCCCATCCGAGGTCGACCGGGTGAGTGACCTCGGCGAAGGTCAGAGCGAGCTCGAAGAGGGCCTGCTCCCGCGGGGGCATGTCGTCGAGGGGGAAGGCGTTCAGATGGTTCACGACCGCTTCGATACGGGGGAGTATGGCGGCGCACAGGTCACGCAGCTCCTCGATGTCGGCAGCGACCATCGCCTCCATCCGCTCCTGTGCGTCGCGCAGGCGCCACCGCTCCAGGAAGCGCTCCAGGTCGGCAAATCCTTCGGGAAGTCCGGCTTCTGCGGAGAGCTCCATCACTTGGCTCCGATCAGTTCGTCGACGAGTCCGTAGCGGTGCTGGAGCGCGAACTCCTGCAGGGAGAGGTACAGGTCGCTGATGGCACCCGACTCGAGGCCGCGCTGCACGTCCTCCATGGCGGCCAGGTCCTCCCGGGACACCGTGTACTGCAGGGCCCGGCTGTACGCCTGGGCCAGGCGGTCGCCGGCGTGCCGGGCCTTGCGGCCATAGACGTCGAAGACGACGCGGGAGTGGTTGCGGTCGATCGGCCAGACGGTGACGGTGCTGTACCAGTGCGAGCCGTTGAGGACGGCCACGTTGGGGAACTGCCACACGATGTCGAAGAACCAGGGGTGGTAGCGGGTGCGGTTCACCGCAGGCGGCAGCATGGAGAAGTCGGTCTCGACCGCCGGTGTCTGCTTGTACCCGAGGCCGTACAGGGCACCCTCGACGGGCGGGCTGACGTAGTCGGGGTTGGAGGGGTTGCTGGAGCGGATGTGGCGGTCGTACATGTCGACCACGGGCTTGTGCCGCATCGGGTTGCTCTTGCCGGCCAGCTTCGGCTGGGTGCGCCGATGCAGGAAGACGGTGTGGTACCCCTCCGAGAAGGCGTCCATGGCGATGTTCCAGTTGGCCCGGACGTCGATGGACCAGCAGCTGACCTTCTCCATCTCGCTGTAGTAGCCGTCGAAGCCCTCGGCGAGCTCCCCCAGCCAGTCGTCGAGCGGCTCTGGGTTGTCGCTGAAGTTGGCGTAGATGAGGCCGGACCGGACCTCGACGCGGATCGGCACCAGCCCGAGGCGGGACTTGTCGACGGAGCGGAACTGCTTCTCGTCCGGCACCGAGCGCAGCTTCCCGTCGCCGGTGTACGACCAGCCGTGGAGCCAGCAGGTGTGCGCGGACGACGTCCCCTCGGCGAAACCGCAGTCCGTGGGGATCACCTTCTTGCCGCGGTGGCGGCACACGTTGTGGAACGCACGCACCTCCCCGTCCCGGCCCCGCTGGACCAGCACCGAGATGTTGAAGGTGGGCACGTCCAGGACGTAGTAACTCCCCGGCTTGGGAAGGTCGTTGACGTTTCCGACCAGGAACCAGGACGGACGGAAGACCTTCTCGACGACTGCGTCGTGATACTCCTGCGTCAATTTGTCCTTGACGGACACGACGTCACGCAGGCCGGCGAACGGGTTGGGCGGGGGCGGGGTCCCGCCGGTGAGTGGGGAAGCAGGGCTGACAGCGGCTTCAGACATATGAACTCCATAAGTTAGGACGCTAGTCCTGTCACATGGGACCGTATGGGAAAGGGGCTCGCCTGGCAAGCGGAGTGGCCCGGGACGCCTTTTCCTGCAGGAAGGTTGACTGTGCCTGGCGTCCGGACTGCACTCAAGTCCGACTTGACCTCTGCTTGGTGCGGCTATACGGTCCCCATAGTGTCCCAATAATGCAGGTTTAATTCCTGACTATCAGGACACGCTCAGGTACATGGCAAGGAGGAGGCGTCCATGTGGGACCCCAGCAACATGTTTCTCAACGGGCCGTACGCACCCTGGCGAGAGGAGGGCGAGGCCTTCGACCTGGAGATCGAGGGCCGGCTCCCCGACGGGCTGAGCGGTGCCCTGTTCCGGGTCGGCCCCAGCCCGCTCCACCGCCCGCAGAACCCGAGCAGGTATCACTGGTTCGACGGCGACGGCATGGTCCACGCCATCTTCCTGCGTGACGGCCGTGCGACCTACCGCAACCGCTACGTGCAGACCGCGGGCCTGAAGGAAGAGATGGAGCTGGGGCGGGCGATCTACGGCGGTTTCATGAACGGCAGGGACACCCCCCTGCCGCCCGGCAAGTTCCCGAACAACCCCGCCAACACGCACGTGCAGCTGTACGGCAGCCGTCTGCTGGCCTTCTGTGAGGGCTACCCTCCGCGCGAGTTGCGACCGGACACCCTGGAGACGGTCAGCGAGCAGTACAACTTCCGCGGCGGACTCGTCGGTCCCCTGACCGCGCACCACAAGGTCGATCCGACGAACGGCGACTTCCTCACCTTCGGCAACATGGACGGCGCGATCACGTGGTACCGAGCCGACTGCGACGGGAACATCCTCGACCGTCACTCGGTCGACCTGGGGTTCCCCGCCCTCACGCATGACTACGCCGTCACCACCGATTACGCGATCTGGCTGGTCAGCCCGGCGACGGCACGCTTCGAGCGCATCATCAACGGTCAGCCTTCGACGGTCTGGGAGCCGGAGAAGCTGGACACATGCCGCTGGGCCATCCTGCATCGCAGGACAGGCGAGGTGACGTGGGTAGAAGCCTCCGACGCCTTCTCCACGTCACACTTCCTCAACGCCTACCAGGACGGCACGAAGATCATCGTCGACGGGCACCGCGTCGGCCAGTTCGGTCCCACCCTCAAGGACCTGGAGTCACCGCCGCCCGGCGGGGACTGGAACTGGTGGTTCAAGGAGATCATCACCACCCCCTGGCGCTGGGAACTCGACCTCGCCACGGGGAAGAGCAGGGACATCGAGGTCACCGATATCCAGGGAGAGTTCCCCCGGATCAACGATCAGCGAACCGGGCTGTCCCACCAGTACGGCTACTACACGACGACACGCGGAGCCGGCGACTGGTTCACCGACGGCCTGGCCAAGCACGACTACCGCACGGGCGAGACGTCGATCCAGGCACTCGACGGTGTCCTGACCTCCCCGGGCGAGCCCGTCTTCGTGCCCCGCCCCGGCGCCCAGGCCGAGGACGACGGCTGGCTGCTGTCGGTCTGGTGGGACCCGACCACCGACCGCAGCGAGGTCATCGTCCAGGAAGCCCAGGACTTCACCGGCACGCCCATCGCCCGGATCAAGCTCAACCACCGGGTCCCCCTGGGCTTCCACGGCAGCTGGTCCGACGCAGCCGAGCTCGACGCCGCGGTGCGCGGCGCCTGAGTCATCGGTGGTCCCTGGTCGGCGGGGTGCTACGGCTCCCCGTCGGTCATCGCATGCCCGCACTCGGCCCAGCGACTCACCCGCAGGACTATCTGAAGGCTCGGCATGTCGTCCGGCACGCGCTCCAGTCCGGAAGGGGCACGGCTCGACGGGCTGCTTCACGCATTCCTGACCCCCCTGCCGAGTACCGCGGTCCCTGTCCGGTGCGGCCGGAGTGGCGGAGCTGCACGCCTGCGGGGGAGCGGTTTGTGCCTGCTTGCCGGGGAATTCACCGGGTTTCGGCTCGCCGGACGCGGCCGGCCCTGAGTGCAAGGGGCCCGACCGGGGCGCGGCGTGAGGCGCGCAGCGCGTGCAGGCGGCTGCCGCCGTACGCGCACACGCCAGCCACTACGAATCCGCTGAGTCCGGACAGACGGACCGCCGAGTGGAGCCCGGCCGTCATGCCTCCCATCTCGCTGCCCATTACCTTCGTTGTAGAGCCCGGTTCGGGCTCGTGGCCTTCGGGGCCGGTATGACTCGTTGCCCCTGTCCTTGATGATCCGGGGGGTGCTGTCGCCGGTCCTGGCGGCACCGGATGGTCGCTG
>NZ_JAIHON010000021.1 GCF_021173675.1 Streptomyces lincolnensis
GGGCGATCTCCAGCCCCAGCGCGGAGGCTTCGGCGACGAAGTGGTCGAAGTCGTCCAGGGTGCCCAGGGCGGGGTGGATGGCGTCGTGGCCGCCCTCGGGGGAGCCGATCGCCCAGGGCACGCCGACGTCCTCGGGGCCGGGGGAGAGGGTGTTGTTGCGGCCTTTGCGGTAGGTGTGGCCGATGGGGTGGATGGGGGGCAGGTAGACGACGTCGAAGCCCATCGCGGCGATCGCGGGCAGCCGGCGGGCGGCGGTGCGGAAGGTGCCGTGCGGTTGTTGGGGGGTGCCCTCGGAGCGGGGGAAGAACTCGTACCAGGCGCCGTACAGGGCGCGTTCGCGTTCCACCAGCAGGGGCAGGGTGTCGGAGGCGGTGAGCAGCTCCCGCAACGGATGGCGGGCCAGCACCGCGTCCACCTCCGGCGTCAACGCCGACGCCAGCCGGGCGGCGGGCGGCCGGGTCTCGTCGCGGAGGGCCTCGACCGCCGACAGGAGGACCTGCCGTGTCTCCTTCTCGGGGACGCCGTCGGCCGCCCGCTCGTACAGCCGCGCGCCCTCCTCCAGGACCAGGTCGATGTCCATGCCCGCCGGGATCTTGATCCGCGCGTGGTGCCGCCAGGTGGTGACCGGGTCGCCCCAGGCCTCCACGGTGTAGGTCCAGCGGCCGGGCTCGCCGGCGGTGACGGTGGCGCCCCAGCGGTCGGTGCCCGGGGCCAGTTCGCGCATCGGCGTCCACGGTCCGGGGCGGCCCCGGGGATCCTTCAGTACGACGTTCGCGGCGACGGCGTCATGGCCCTCGCGGAAGACGGTGGCCGAGATCTCGAACGACTCGCCGGTGACCGCCTTGGCGGGCCTGCGGCCCTGCTGGACGACCGGACGGACATCGAGGACAGGTATGCGCCCGATGGACGGGGTGCCGTGTGCGGAGGGTGGCTCCGGGGTCGGCGGCCCGGTGTCGGCCGGGCGAGTGGAGGCGGCGTCGGTGCCGGGTGTCGGGGGTGCTGACGAGTGGTGCGTGGCGGGCATGACCGCTCCTGTCCGCGTCAACGTGGGTGGGCGGATGGCTGTGGGGAGGTGGGTCCTGCGTGGTGCCCCTGAGTTTCTCAGGGACGTACCGGAGGAGCCTTCCCACCCTATTCGGGTGAGCAATCCGGCACTTTGTTAACTACTCACGCGTATGTCTCCACACAAGACCGGCCCCGTTCAGGCCGAACGGGGCCGGTGCCGTGAGTCGGGCGCTACGAGCCCGGTACCCGCAGGAGTTTGTTCGGCGAGGCGAGCCCCCGGCCGGACACCTTCCCCGACGAGGCCTGTGCGACAAGTGCCGTGCCGACCTGGGCCGGAGTGGCTTTCCGGTGGTCCGCGAGGTAGAGCGCGGCCGCGCCCGCCACATGCGGCGACGCCATCGACGTACCCGAGAAGGTCGCCCGGCCGGTGTTGCTCGCGTGGGAGGCCGAGGTGATCGCCACGCCCGGGGCGAACAGGTCCAGGGCCGCCCCGTGGTTGGAGAAGCCCGGTTTCTTGTCGGTCGCGTCGGTCGCGCCGACCGTGACCGCCTCCCGCACGGCGGCGGGGGAGTAGAGACCGGCGGGCATGCCGTCGTTGCCCGCCGCGACCGTGTACGTCACACCCGACCTGATCGACGTGCGTACGGCGGCGTCCAGCTGGGCGTTGCGGTAGCCGCCGAGGCTGAGGTTGGCGACCGCGGGCTTCTTGGCGTGTCTGGTCACCCAGTCGATGCCGGCGATGACCCGGGCCGTGGTGCCCGCGCCCGCGTTGTCCAGCACCCGTACGGCGACGACCTTGGCCTTCTTCGCGACGCCGTACGTCGTTCCGGCGACGGTCGCGGCGACATGCGTGCCGTGGCCGTTGCCGTCGCCCGCGGACCGGTCGCCGCCGACGAAGTCCCAGCCGTGGCTCGCCCGGCCGCCGAAGTCCTGGTGGCCGGTGCGGATGCCGGTGTCGATGACGTAGACCGTGACGCCGGCACCGCCCGACTCCGGCGAGGTGTAACGGCGGTCCAGCGGCCGGTTGCGCTGGTCGATCCGGTCCAGGCCCCAGGAGGGAGGGTTCTTCTGGACGTGGTCCAGGGCCACACGGGTGTCCTGGACCACCGAGGCGACCCGTGGGTCCGCTGCGAGCAGCCCGGCCTGTCTCTCGTTCGCCCTGATCGCGTAGCCGTTGAGAACAGTGCCGTAGGTATGGCTGATTCTCGCCCCGTACTTCTCGGCGAGGTCCTTTCCGGCCGCCGACGGGGCCTTCGTTCCCCCCTTGAGTGTCACCAGGTAACTTCCGGCGACGGAACCGGGCTCTCCGGCCCCCGATATCCGTCCCTGCGGTGCGGCGTGCGCGGGCAGGGTGATGGCCGAAAGCACCGCGGCACAGCTCACCGCGGTCAGGCCCCCCGCCACGCGCAGACGCCGGGTTCGCGTCCGTGCCATGGCTGTGTACCCCCTCCTCAACACGGCGTACCGCACCCCCGGACCGTCGCGGCGCGACTGGCCGGACCGGTACGCCACTTGGCAGCCTCTCGTGCGCTGTGAAGCACCACAAGGAGGCCTACAGGGGCGGAATCGGCCATATCGGCCGGGAGGATGTGGGAAGGTTGCGGCACTTTTCGGACGGTCCTCGGCCGGGGCGGCGCCGTAGTGGCCGAGGCCCTGTCACGGATACCGTCGACGGTGACGCGGGACGCACACCGCCGTGCGTTCCCCACCGTGTGTCTTCCGCAGGTCTTCCGCACGTCTGACGAGGTCGCAATGAAGGCTATCCGTCGATTCACTGTCCGGCCCGTTCTGCCCGAACCCCTCCGCCCGCTCAGTGACCTGGCCCGCAATCTGCGCTGGTCCTGGCACACCGAGACCCGTGACCTCTTCCAGTCCGTCGACCCGGAGCACTGGGCGGAGGTGAAGGGCGATCCCGTGCGGCTGCTGGGAAGTGTGCGGCCCGAGCGGCTGGCCGAGCTCGCCGAGGACCGTCGGTTCCTGCGCCGGCTCACCGCGGTCACGGACGATCTGAACGACTATGTGACCGGGGACCGCTGGTATCAGGCGCAGCCGGGTGAACTGCCCGCCGCGGTCGCGTACTTCTCGCCCGAGTTCGGGATCGCGGCCGCGCTGCCCCAGTACTCCGGCGGCCTCGGGATCCTCGCCGGGGACCATCTGAAGGCGGCCAGCGACCTCGGCGTACCGCTGATCGGGGTCGGGCTGCTCTACCGGCACGGCTACTTCCGGCAGTCGCTGACCCGGGACGGCTGGCAGCAGGAGCACTACCCGGTGCTGGATCCCAACGAGCTGCCCGTCGTCCCGCTCAGGGAGGCCGACGGCTCCGCGGCCGACGTCACCCTGGCCCTGCCCGGCGGCAAGCGGCTGCGGGCGCGGATCTGGCTGGCGCAGGTCGGCCGGGTGCCGCTGCTGCTGCTCGACTCCGACGTGGAGGAGAACGACCTCGGCGAACGCGGGGTGACCGACCGGTTGTACGGCGGCGGCAGTGAGCACCGGCTGCTCCAGGAGATGCTGCTCGGCATAGGGGGAGTGCGGGCCGTACGGACGTACTGCCGGCTGACCGGGCATGCCGCGCCCGAGGTGTTCCACACCAACGAGGGGCACGCCGGGTTCCTCGGCCTGGAGCGGATCGCCGAGCTCTGCGCGCAGGGGCTGGACTTCGACTCGGCGCTGGAGGCGGTGCGGGCGGGGACCGTGTTCACCACGCACACACCCGTCCCGGCCGGGATCGACCGCTTCGACCGCGAGCTGGTGGCCCGGCACTTCGGGCCCGAGGCCGAACTCCCGGGCATCGACGTCGGGCGGGTCCTGAACCTGGGCATGGAGACCTACCCCGGCGGCGAGCCCAACCTCTTCAACATGGCCGTGATGGGGCTGCGGCTGGCCCAGCGCGCCAACGGCGTCTCGCTGCTGCACGGCCGGGTCAGCCGGGAGATGTTCTCCGGACTGTGGCCGGGATTCGATCCCGAGGAGGTGCCCATCACCTCCGTGACCAACGGGGTGCACGCCCCGACCTGGGTCGCCCCCGAGGTCTTCCGGCTCGGCGCCCGGCAGATCGGCGCCCAACGCACCGAGGACGCGATGACCGTCGGCGGCTCGGACCGGTGGGACGCGGTCGGGGAGATCCCCGACCAGGACATCTGGGAGCTGCGCCGCAGCCTGCGCGAGCAGCTGGTCACCGAGGTGCGGGAGCGGCTGCGGGCCTCCTGGCGGCAACGCGGCGCGGGGACGGCCGAGTTGGGCTGGGTCGACCAGGTGCTCGACCCGGACGTGCTGACCATAGGGTTCGCGCGGCGCGTGCCGTCGTACAAACGGCTCACGCTGATGCTGCGGGACCGGGACCGGCTGATGGACCTGCTGCTGCACCCCGAGCGGCCGATCCAGATCGTCGTCGCCGGCAAGGCGCACCCGGCGGACGACGGCGGCAAGCGGCTGGTGCAGGAACTGGTGCGGTTCGCCGACGACCCGCGGGTGCGCCACCGCATCGTCTTCCTGCCCGACTACGGCATGGCGATGGCGCAGAAGCTCTATCCCGGCTGCGACATCTGGCTGAACAACCCGCTCCGGCCGCTGGAGGCCTGCGGGACCTCCGGGATGAAGGCCGCGCTGAACGGGTGCCTCAACCTCTCCGTCCTGGACGGCTGGTGGGACGAGTGGTTCCAGCCCGACTTCGGCTGGTCGATCCCCACCGCGGACGGCGTCGGCACCGATCCGGACCGGCGGGACGCCATAGAGGCCGACGCCCTCTACGACCTGCTCGAACAGCGGGTGGCGCCGCGCTTCTACGAACGCGGCCGGCAGGGCCTGCCCGACCGCTGGATCGAGATGGTCCGCCAGACCCTCACCCTGCTCGGCCCCAAGGTGCTGGCCGGCCGCATGGTCCGGGAGTACGTCGAGCGGCTGTACACCCCGGCCGCCCACGCCCACCGCGCCATCGGCCCGGACACCGCGCGCGAACTCGCCGCCTGGAAGTCCCGGCTGCGTGCGGCCTGGCACGGCGTGACCGTCGACCACGTCGAGACGACCGCCGCCACGGCCTCGGCGGAACTGGGCGCCACGCTCGGGCTCCGGGTGCGCGTCGCCCTGGGTGACCTCGGCCCGGACGACGTGGAGGTCCAGGCGGTCTCCGGCCGCGTCGACGAGGAGGACCGCATCGCGGACGCGTCGACGGTCCCGCTGAAGTCGGCGGGCGGCCCGGACGAGGAGGGACGCTGGCTGTACGAGGGTCCGCTGTCCCTGGACCGCACGGGTCCCTACGGCTACACGGTCCGCATCCTGCCCGCCCACCGGCTGCTCGCCTCGGGCGCGGAGCTCGGGGTGGTGGCGGTGCCTTCGGAGGACGCGGTGGAGGGCGCGGGGGTGCTGATGCGGTGATCCGGGGGGAGGAGGGGGAGGCGCGCGGGCCGGGGCCGTTCGGTCAGCCCGCGTCCTCCCCGCCGCACAGCTTGCGCAGGACGGTTCCGCACCGGCGGGCGTAGGCGTGCTGGAGGCCCCGGGTCGCCGGGCCGCCCGCCCGCGTGTACCACTTGGCGCTCCTGCTGAAGGCGGAGACGGTCAGCCAGACCGTGCCGTCGCCGGTGCGGTCCACGAGGAAGGACTCCTCGCCGCATTCCGGGTGGCCGTCGAGGGTGCCGTAGGCCCAGCCGGTCCGACGGGGTTCCTCGACGGTCCAGACCACGCGGCAGGGGGCCTTGATCATGCCGGCGAGGGTGACGGTGACGTCCACGTCGGGGGCGGCGCGTTCGGCCGTGGCGTCGATGCCCACGCCCAGCGCGCGGTGCATCTCCCAGGTCAGGACCGCGTCGCCGGCTCTGCGGAAGACGGCCTCGCCCTCGCCTATCCGGCTGCGGACGTGCAGGGGGTGGAAGCCGGGCGGGCAGTAACCCTGCTGACGGGTCGCGCCGACCTCGTCGTACGTGAAGTGCATGGGACCCAAGAGTAGGGCGGCACCCGGGAATGCCTTCGTCCCGGGTGCCGCCCGTGAGCCGCTGCCGGACAGGCGCTAGTTCACGTTGACCGCGGACCAGGCCGCCGCGACCGCCTGGTACTCGGTGCTGCCGGAGCCGTACAGGGCCGCCGCCGCGCTGAGGGTGCCGGTGCGGGCGCCCGCGTAGGTGGTGGTGGACGTGAAGTACTCGGTCAGCGCCTTGTACCAGATCTGGACGGCCTTGGCGCGGCCGATGCCGGTGACCGTGGAGCCGTTGGACGTGGGGGAGTTGTAGGACACCCCGTTGATCGTCTTGGCGCCGCTGCCCTCCGAGAGGAGGTAGAAGAAGTGGTTCGCCGGGCCGGACGAGTAGTGCACGTCCAGGTTCTTCAGCGACGACGACCAGGCGTCGGCGGAGTTGCCGTCCTTGCTCGGCTTGTCCATGTAGCGCAGCGGGGTGCCGTCGCCGTTGATGTTGATCTTCTCGCCGATGAGGTAGTCACCGACGTCGGAGGAGTTGGCCGCGTAGAACTCGACCGCCGTGCCGAAGATGTCGGACGTGGCCTCGTTCAGGCCGCCGGACTCGCCGCTGTAGTTCAGGCCCGCGGTGTTGGAGGTGACGCCGTGGGTCATCTCGTGCCCGGCCACGTCCAGCGAGGTCAGGGGCTTGACGTTGCCGGAGCCGTCGCCGTACGTCATGCAGAAGCAGCTGTCGTCCCAGAACGCGTTGACGTACGCGTTGCCGTAGTGGACGCGGGAGTAGGCGGCCTTGCCGTCGTTCTTGATGCCGCTGCGGCCGAAGGTGTTCTTGTAGAAGTCCCAGGTGGTCTGGGCGCCGTAGGCGGCGTCGACGGCGGCCGTCTGGTCCGTGGAGGAGCTGGAGGCCGCGCCGGTGCCCCAGGTGTCGTCCGCGTCGGTGAACAGGGTGCCGGTGCCGGAGGTGCCCCGGGCCAGGTTGTACGTCTTGTGGCTGCCGCGGGAGGTGTCGTTGAGCTGGTAGGTCGAGCCCGACAGAACGGTGCCGAGGGTGACCGTGCCGGCATAGAGGCTCTTGCCGGTGCCGGTCTCGATGCCCTGGTACTCGAAGAGCTTCGCGCCGGTGGCGGCGTCGGTGACGACGTGCAGTTCGTTCGGGGTGCCGTCCTCCTGGAGGCCGCCGACGACGGTCTCGTAGGCGAGGACCGGCTTGGAGCCGTTGCCCGCCCAGATCACCTTGCGGGGGGCCTCGGAGGCCTCGGTCCTCTCCGAACCGGCCGCCTTCGCCAGGGTCACGGCCTGCTTCTCGGCCTTGGCGGTGGTCACGGCCGGGGTGAGGGAGGCGACCTCGATGGCGGCCTTCGTCGCCTTGGTGACGCCCTCGGTCTCGCCGGACCGCGACTCGTGGACGACCAGGTCGCCGCCGAGGACCGGCAGGCCCGCGTAGGTGCGTTCGTAGCGGGTGTGGACGGTGCCGTCGGCGTCCTTGACGACGTCTCTGACGACCAGCTTCTCCTGGGCGCCGAGGCCTATCTCCCGGGCCGTGGCTCCGGCCTCGCCCTGCTGTTCCTGGATGAGCGCGGTGCGGGCGGCGGGCGCGAGGGTCGTGGGGGCGGCCGACGGCTTGGCGGCCGTGGCGGTCTCCTTCGCGAACTCGGCGGCCGAGGAACCGGTGGTCAGACCGGTGGTGAGCAGCGCTCCGGCGGCGACCGCGGTGGCGATGGCGAGCGTGGTGCGCCGGTGACGCGCGTAGAGGGGGTTCACACAAGCTCCTTTGTGGGGGGAAGGGCTGGGAAGTTGTGCGGCGGGTGAGGGAAGAGTGACATTCATGCCGCGTACATGTCATCGCCCGCGATGATGTTGGCCGAAAGTCAACTGTCCGGTAAACGTTTCGGGCATGTGAACGAGGACGCCGCCCCGGGGAGTCGAACCACCGGGGCGGCGCCCTGTTCCTGGCCCCTCACGGGGCGTACGGCCTACGGGAAGGTGAGCGTCCAGCCGTTGATGCGGCCGGAGTCCTGCGCCGCGTTGTCCTGAACCCTCAACTGCCAGACGCCGTTGGCGACTTCGGAGGAGGCGTTCACGGTGTACGTGGTGTTGATGTTGTCCGAGCTGCCGCCGGTGCTGTACCCCTTCAGCGTGTACGCCGTGCCGTCGGGGGCGACCAGCTGGACCTGGAGGTCACCGATGTAGGTGTGCGTGATGTCCACCGCGACCTGGAGGTTGGACGGCGCGTTGCCCGTCCGGCCGGACACGGTGATCGACGAGGTGACCGCCGCGCCGTTGTCCGGAATCGACACGTCGGCGGTGTTCTCGAAGGAGGTGCCGCCACCGCCCCCGCCGCCGGACCGGGCGCCGACCGCGACCCCCGCCCAGGCGTCCTGCACGGCCTTGTACTCGGCGCTCGTGGTGCCGTAGAGCTCACCGGTCGCCGCGAGGGTGCCGGTGCGGGCCGCCGCGTAGTTGGTGGTGGAGGTGAACTTGGTGGTCAGCGCCCGGAACCAGATCTTCTCCGCCTTGTCCCGGCCGATACCGGTGACCGGGAGGCCGTCCGCGGTGGGCGAGTCGTAGCTGACGCCGTTGATGGTCTTGGCGCCGCTGCCCTCCGACAGGAGGTAGAAGAAGTGGTTGGCGGGGCCCGACGAGTAGTGCACGTCGATCGAGCCGAGGCCGGAGTACCAGCTGTCCCTGGACGAGCCGTCCCTGCTCGGCTTGTCCATGTAGCGCAGCGGGGTGCCGTCGCCGTTGATGTTGATCTCCTCGCCGATGAGGTAGTCACCGACGTCGGAGGAGTTGGCCGCGTAGAACTCGACGGTCGAGCCGAAGATGTCGCTCGTCGCCTCGTTCAGGCCGCCGGACTCGCCGGAGTAGTTGAGGCCGGCCGTGTTGGAGGTCAGGCCGTGCGTCATCTCGTGCGCGGCCACGTCGATCGACGTCAGCGGGTTGGCGTTGCCCGAGCCGTCGCCGTAGGTCATGCAGAAGCAGCTGTCCGACCAGAAGGCGTTGACGTAGTTGTTGCCGTAGTGGACGCGCGAGTAGGCGCCCACGCCGTCGCCGCGGATGCCGTTGCGGCCGTGCACGTTCTTGTAGTAGTCCCAGGTCAGCGCGGCACCGTAGTGGGCGTCGGCGGCGGCCGACTCCAGGTTGGACGGGGTGCCGTTGCCCCAGACGTCGTCGGCGCCGGAGAAGAGGGTGCCGGTGCCGGAGGTGCCGCGGTTGAGGTTGTACGTCTTGTGGCTGCCGCGCGCCCCGTCGGTGAGGTTGAAGGTCGAACCCGACTGCGTGGTGGTCAGGTTGACCGTGCCGGAGTACACCGTGTTGCCGGTGCCGGTCTCGATCGCCTCCCACTCGTACAGCTTCGCGCCGGTCGCCGCGTCGGTGATGACGTGCAGTTCCTGCGGGGTGCCGTCGTGCTGGAAGCCGCCCACGACCGTCTCGTACGCCAGGGTCGGGGTGCCGCTCGCCGCCCAGATCACCTTGCGCGGGGCGCGGTTGACGTCCGGGCTCTTGGCGTCCTCGGCCTTCGCGGCGGCCAGCGCCTGGGTCTCGGCCTTCGCGGCGGGCAGTTTCGCCGTGGTGGTCGCCGGCTTGACGGCGGCCCGGCTGGCCTTGACGACGGCCGCGGTGGCGTCGGCCTTCGTGCTCTTGACGACGAGGTCGCCGCCGAGGACGGGCAGCCCGTCGTAGGTGCGCTCGTAGCGGGTGTGGACCGTGCCGTTGCCGTCCTTGAGGACGTCACGCACGACCAGCTTCTCCTTGGCGCCCAGGCCCAGTTCCTCGGCGGTGGCCGCCTTGGAGGCGTCGGCCGCGCGGATCAGTTCGGCGCGCTGGGCGGGCGTGAGCTTGACGGACTCCGCGCCCGGTATCACCTTTCCCGCGGCCGACGGTGCCTTCTCCGGGGCTGCGGTGGCGGCGCCCGACTGGACGGCCGCGGCGATGAGGGCGGAGACGCCGACGAGCGCCACGGCGGCGGCCCGTCGGGTGGTGCGGCCGGTGGTCCGGCCGGGGGTGGTGCTGGTGTGGGAGGTGCGTCTGTGGGAGGAACTGTCTCTCAACACTGACTCCTTCTGCGGGCCGCGGGTCACGCGGCCGGGGGAGACCGGTCGGCGGGTGGGCCGTCCGGGCAGAACGGGGCGTACGAAAGCCATGTGCGGGAGCTCGGCCGGGCACAGCGGTGTGATGGTGCTGTGGGGTTGCTGTGACCTGGCCGTGGGAAGAGTGGCACCAGATCGCCGTTTCTGTCAGGAGCGCGTCAGGAACTTGGCCGGAAATCGTACGTTGTCCGGGAGTTCATGTTCGCTATACGGACTCTTGGGCAGGGCGGTCCCGGGTCGCGGGCTCCCCGTGCCACGAGGCCCACAGCGCCGCGTACGCCCCGCCGGCCGCCACCAGCTCGTCGTGCGTGCCGAGTTCGGTCAGCCGGCCGTCCTCCATCACGGCCACCCGGTCCGCGTCGTGCGCGGTGTGCAGCCGGTGCGCGATGGCGATGACCGTACGTCCTTCCAGTACGGCGGCCAGGGCGCGCTCGGTGTGCCGGGCGGTCGTGGGGTCCAGCAGGGCCGTCGCCTCGTCCAGGATCAGCGTGTGCGGGTCGGCCAGCACCACCCGGGCCAGGGCGAGTTGCTGCGCCTGGGACCCGTCCGTACGGCATCCGCCGTCGCCCAGCGCGGTGTCCAGCCCCTCGGGCAGCTCCCGCACCCAGCCGTCGGCACCGACCGCCGTCAGCGCCTCCCACACCCGCTCGTCCGTGGCGGCGGGCTCGGCGATCAGGAGATTGTCCCGGACCGTGCCGAGGAAGACATGGTGCTCCTGCGTGACCAGGACGACCTGCCGGCGCAGCTGCTCCGGACCGAGCGCCACCACGGGCACCCCGCCCACCGTCACGCTCCCCTCGGTCGGCGCGTCGATCCCCGCGACCAGCCTGCTCAGCGTGGTCTTCCCGGCGCCTGACGGGCCGACCACGGCCAGCCGCTCCCCGGGCCGCACGGTCAGATCGACCCCGTGCAGCACCTCACGGCCCGTGCCGTAGGAGTAGCGGGCACCGGTCACGTCGATCCGGTCGCCCCTCGGCACCGGGGCGTCGGCCTCGACCGCCCGCGGGGCCCCGGCCAGCCCCTCCACCCGGGCGAACGAGGCGCCGCTGCTCTGGAGTTGCTCCACCCGGACCAGGATCTCGTCCAACGGCCCCTCGAACTGGCGCAGATACAGTCCGGCCGCCACCACCGCGCCCAGGCTCACCGCCCCGTGGGAGTGCAGCACCCCGCCGACCAGCAGCACGCCCGCCACCGGGAAGAGGTACGACACCTCCACGACCGGGAAGAACACCGAGCGCAGGAACAGGGTGTACAGACGCCGCCCCCGGGACCGCTCCAGCGCCTCACGGCTCGCCGCCACCCGGTGCTCCTGGAGCCGGAACGCCTCCACCGTGCGGGCCCCGGCCGCGGTCGCCGCGAGGATCTCGGCGACGTCCGAGTTGGCCGCGCCCTCGGCGAGATAGGCGTCCCGGGCCCGCCGCAGGTACCAGCGCAGGGCGAACCAGATCGGGGTCAGGCCGAACACACTCACGGCTCCGAGCAGCGGGTCGATCAGGAAGACCGCGCCCAGCAGGAACAGCGCCTGCACGATGTTGATCAGCAGCTCCGGGCCGGCGTCCCGCAGGGTGGTGCCGACGGTCGCCACGTCCGCCGTCCCGCGGGCCGTCAGATCGCCGGTGCCCGCCCGCTCCACGACGGAGGTCGGCAGGGCCAGCGCGCGGTCCACGAACTCCTCACGGACCCGGGCGAGGGTGCGCTCGCCGAAGCGGTGGCCCGCGCAGCGGGCCCAGCGGGCGAGGAGGAGCTGGGCGATCGCGCAGGCGAGGATGCCGAACGCCGCGCGGTCTACGGCGGTCACCCCCGCGCCTGCTCTCACCTGGTCGATGATGTGGCCCAGGAGGTAGGGGCCGGCGAGGCCGACGGCCGCGGCGGCGGCGTTCAGCGCGATGACTCCGGCGAAGGCCTTTCTGTCGGCGCGTACGAGGCGGAGGGAGGCGCGGCGGACGGTGGGGGCGTCGGCGATCGGGAGGTGTTTGTCGGTCATCCCACGATCTCCTCGGAGTCGCGGGCCACGAGGGCGCGGTAGCCGGGGGCGTCCTCCATGAGCTGCTGGTGGGTGCCGGTCGCGGTGACCTTGCCGTCGACGAGGTAGTGGACCGTGTCGGCGTGGGTGAGCAGGAGGGGGGAGGTGGTGGTGACGACGGTGGTGCGGCCCTTGCGGGTGTGGTGCAGCCGGATCGCCACGAGGGACTCGGTGTGGGCGTCGAGGGCCGAGGTGGGTTCTGTGGCGAGCAGGATCTCCGGGTCGGCGAGGAGGGCTCTTACGAGGCGGATGCGTTGGCGTTGGCCGCCGGAGAGGTTGCGGGCCTGGGCGTCTATCGGGGAGTCGAGGCCGATGGGCAGTGCCTGCACGATGTCCTCGGCCGCCGCCGCATGTAGTGCCTCGGTTTGTTTGTTGGCGGCTGCGGGTCGTTCGTGGCTGGTCGCGCCGTTCCCCGCGCCCCTTTGGGGCGCTGTCACCTCTCGGAGATTTCCTGCGAAGAGGTCGGCCTCGTGGTCCGCCACCAAGATGCGGGACCGCACCTGCGCCAGGGGGATCTCGCTCAGGCGTACCCCGCCCCACACCGCCTCCGTCGGACCGTAGCGGCCCAGGCGGTCCACGACCGTCGCCGTGTCCGCCGGGGTGGCGCCGACGAGGGCGGTGAGGCGGCCCGGGGGGATTCGTACGCCGGACTCCGGGTCGTAGAGGACAGACGGTTCCGCCGGGGCCGGGCTCGTGCCCTCGTCCGGTTCCGGGTCAAGGCGCAGGAGGCGTACGACGCGTCGGGCCGCCACCACGCCCCGGCCGAGCTGGTAGCCCCAGTCGACGAAGTAGGAGACCGGGCGGACCAGGACGGCGACGTAGCCGTAGACGGAGACCAGTTCGCCGACGGTGATGGTGCCCTGGACGGCCATGCGGGCGGCCAGCCAGGTGACCACCGCGAGGTAGAGGGTGGGCAGGCCGACGCCGAGGGCCTGCATCCAGCTGGTGACCGCGCCGACGCGGTAGCCCTGTTCGCGCAGGCGGGTGGAGTCGCGGCGGAAGGCGTCGGCGACCAGGCCCTTGCCGCCGAGGCCGTTGAGGACGCGCAGACCGCTCGCGAGGTCGCCGATGCGGGCGGTGAGGACGCCCTGGCGTTCCCGGTACTCCGCCTCCGTGCCCTGGAGGCGGCGCATCAGCGGGCCGACGAGCAGGGCGATCAGCGGCATGCCGAGCAGGACGATCACGGTGAGCCGGACGGAGACGGTGAGCAGCAGGGCGGAGACCGCGAGGTAGGCGGCGATCGCGCCGACGCCGGGGCCGATCACCGTGAGGGCGGAGGCGATCTGCTGGACGTCTCCCACCCCGATGGTGACGACCTCGCCGGCCGAGACCTGTCGGGGGAGGGCGGACCCCAGCCGGACCGCGTGGCCCACGACGACCTTGACCGTGCGGAAGTTGGCGTCCATGCGGACCCGCGTCATCGTGCGGTGCCGCATGATGCTCAGCCAGGCGTTGAACATGCCGACCACGACCAGCAGGCCGGTCCACCGGGCCAGCGCGCCCATGTCGTCCTTCGCCAGGCCCTCGTCCACGGCCTTGGCCATCAGCAGGGGCGTCGCCGCGAGCAGCACCATCCACACACTGCCCAGCAGCGCGCCCGCCGCCGACCGCCCCGGCTGGCGCAGCACCAGCCACCCCAGGTACCGCCAGCCGCCGCGCGAGTCGGGCGTGCCGGGATCCTCGTACGCGTCGATCACCTGTCGTCCCCCTGTGCGCCCGAACCCTGCGGGTTCCCCTGCTTGTCTGTCAGTTGCCCTTGCTTGTCTGTCCGTTGCCTTTGAAAAGTAGTGACAGAAGTTGAGTGGGTGTGTGAAAGTGACACCCGATCATGTCCACATCACGGGGGATGGGTATGTCCAGTGTGAAGCGTGTGTCCGTTCGAGCCAGACTGGGCGTAGCCCTCACCGCGGTCGCCGCCAGTGTGGGAACGCTGGTCACCGCCACGCCGGCTCAGGCGGCCACCTACAACGTCATGGACAACTGTGACGTTCCATGGATCGAGTGCTCGTACGGCGATCTGTGGCTGTTCTACAACTCGAAGGACATCGCCGTCCAAAACGGCACCTACAAGTCGGCGTTCTCGATGTTCTACGGCAACGTGTACGACCACTGGGGTACGAGCCAGTACCAGGGCTCGTCCCTGACGACCTACCGGTACGTCTTCGGCAACGGCGGCAACGGCGACGACCAGTACATGAAGAACAACGCGGCGTCCGTGCAGAACTGCGCCCGGGACGACAACTACCGCGTCTACTTCAACTCCGGCTACGGCGGTACAGCTCAGTACTTCGCGAAGAACGGGCCCTACGGAGACTGCAACATCACCAACCTGATCTCCGCCCTGAAGAACAACAACGCCTCCTCCCACTTCGCGTAAGGAACCCCGTGAAGAACATCAAGCGGATCGCCGCCGCCGTAGCCCTGACCGGTTCAGCCCTCCTGACCAGTGCCTGCTCCTCCGGTACGACTGCGGAGACCGCGACGAGCGTGGCCGACGACAGACCGATCGTGAACACGGAGAACTGGCCCGAGGAGATACCCACCAGCGGCCCGGCCAGGAATCTGACCCTTCCGCTGGAGGCGTACATGGCCTCCTACAAGGACCAGGTCACCGTCGAGCAGGCCGCCAGCGATCTCCAGCAGTCCTGTATGAAGGACTACGGCATCGACCTGACGCTGCCGCGGGCGGGCGCCAACCCGCCGCCCAGTGACAACGACGCCAACATCGAACGCCGTTACGGCATCACCGACCGGGCCGAGGCCGAGAAATACGGCTACGAGCTCCCCCCGGCGCTGCGGGAGCACACCGAGCAGACCATGCGTGATCTGTCCGGTGTCGAGGTCGAGGTCCTGACCGGCCACACCAAGCCCGAACCGGCCGGCGCGGTCAGGGCGGGAGAGCCGGTCGCCGCCCCGCACCAGGGCGTCAAGCCCGCTCGGGCGGAGTACAACGGGAAGAAGTTGAAGACGGGCGGTTGCATCGGCTGGTCCAAGGACCAACTCGGTGTGAAGGACGTCGACCCGACCTTCGTGGCGGAGCTCGCCGGGGACAGTCTGATGCGGTCGATGAAGGACGAGAAGGTCGTCACGGCCGTCGCCGCGTGGTCCTCGTGCATGGACGGCAAGGGACACACGGGACTTGCCGATCCGTACAAGGCGATGGATCAGGGTGTCACCAGTGATGGGGAGCCGACGAAGGAGTCCATCACGCTGGCGGTCGACGACATCGACTGCAAGACGCAGACGGACCTGGTGAAGATCTGGTTCGGCGTGGAGTCCGCGATCCAGAACGAGCAGATCGACGGCAACAAGAGCCGGCTGACCGGCATCAAGGATCAGCACGGCAAGGAAGTCGCCGCCGCGCACCGGCAGATGACGGCTTCCGCCCGGTGAAGGCCGGTGGCGGAGTGCCCGGACTGTGGATGGTCCGGGCACTGTGTCTGACGGCGGCGGGTGTGCTGGCTGCCGGATGCACGGGCGGCGCCGCCGACAGGGCCCCCGCGGCGCAGCGGCCGGTGACTCCGAGCGCCGAGCCGAGCAGTCCGCAAGCGCGTCCCTCGCCGGTGCCCGCGGTGCACTCCGAAGGCCGTACGCGTGTCCTGGAGTACGGAGACCTGGTCGTTCGTGCCACGCCGGAAAGCAGCGGTGTGCGTACCGAGATCGAGGTGACCAATACCCACGAACGGAACACCACGTATTCGGTCCGGATCAGCATCGCCGACGGTGAGGGCTGGACCGCGTACAACCGGTTCTGGCTTCAGGACGTCCCTCCGGGCGAGACCGGCCGGGATGCCGCGGTGATCGGCTCGAAGGACATGGGTCCGGTTCCGAAGGTTCCGAAGATCTACGTCGACGAGTTCACGCCCATCGTCGACCAAAGGTGAAAAAGGGGCTGTTTCCCCTGCCCCCGGTCCGATCCGGCACTTCATGCAGACACTTCATGCAGACAAGGAAAGCCCGTGCGTGTCCTCAAGCCAACGACCGTCGCCGCAGCTGTCATGCTCGCAGCAATTTCTCTCGGTGCCTGCTCGTCGTCCGGATTGGATTCCGGCTCCGGCTCCGGCTCCGGCTCCGGCTCGGCGAAGGACGACACCCCGGTCGACCGGAGCAACTGGCCTGCGGAGAAACCCGCTTCGGGACTGGTCAAAGGCCTGGAGCTGCCGCTTGAGGCATATATGACCCCGTACGCGGATCAGGTCACCGTGGACACCGCGCTGCGCACCCTCCAAACGCGGTGCATGGCCGAGTACGGGCTCACCGTCGACCTGCCGCGCCCCGGCGCGAACCCGCCGCCGCACAGCAACGCCATGTCGATCGAGGCCCGTTACGGCATCACCGACCGCACGCGGGCGGCGAAGTACGGGTACGGGCTGCCGAAGGAGCTGACCCGGAACACCGAACCCGTCGACAAGGGGCTTTCGGGCGTGGAGGTCGAGGTGCTGACCGGGCGCGCCAAGCCCGAGTTCCGTCCGCCCGAGGGCGCCGAGGGGGACGGGCCGTTCTTCACCGGTGCGGACTCCCAACCCGCCCGGGCCGAGTACCAGGGCAAGAAGCTGCACGCGGGTGGCTGCGCCGGATGGTCGACGCGCCGGCTCAAGGTGAACGAGTCGGACGCGGGCTATGTCTCGCAGCTCGCCTCGACAAGCCTCTCCGAGTCCCGGTCGCGCAAGCCGGTCACGCAGGCCATCAAGGACTGGTCGGCCTGCATGAAGAAGCAGGGACGGTCCGCCGCGGACCCGTACCGGGCCATGGAGCAGGGCTACGCCAAGGGCGACGGCACCACCCAAGACGCGATCGAGCTCGCGCTGGACGACATCGACTGCAAGAAGCAGACCCGCCTGGTCGAGGTCTGGTTCAAGGAGGAGTCGGCGATCCAGCAGCGGCTGATCAAGGAGAACAAGGACCAGCTCGCCGCGGTCAAGGCGCGCATGAGCAAGGTCCTCGCAGCCGCCGAGGCTGTCAAGTAACCGAAGGGGGAAAGAAGTTGAGACACAGACGTGTGCGCCTGCGCGTGCCGGTCACCCTCGCGGTGGCCACCGCGCTGGCCGTACCGCTGAGCCTGCCCGCACAGGCCGAGGAACCCGCGCCGCCCAAGGGCGCGGCGCAGGGCTGGAACGATGCCGGGCGGGAACAGAAGAAGGTCTCCCTGAAGCCTTCCGCGATCCCCGCGAAGGACCGCGCCGGTCTGCTCGGCGAGGACTACGCGGAATCCGCCGACACCGCCGTCACCACGACCGGCGACGGCACCGGTTTCCACCTCCTTGCGGGCAAGGAGAAGGACGGCTATCAACTGCGCACGATAGCCAGCCTGTTCGAGGACGGTTTCGCCTCGGACACCTGGATCGGCAACCACTGCGTCACCGAGTCGGGCAAGTACGCGGCCGTCTCCTACGCGCCGCGTATGTTCACCAACAAGCCCGAGCTGATGGTGCGCGGCGCGTTCACCGCAGTGGTCGATCTCCGGTCGGGCAAGGTCACCAAGCTGCCGTTCCAGTCGTCGCTCGCCTACTTCTCGCCCGGCTGCGGCCAGGGCGACAAGGCGGTGTTCACCCAGCTCAGCCACGACGGTGACAACAAGCAGCAGACCCGTCTGATCACCGTCGACGCGGTAACCGGCAAGGAGTCCCAGCCGGTCACGCTCGCGGGCGCGGTCACCTCGGCCGTCCCCACGGACGCGGGTGTCGTCGCCGCACACGGCAACAGGCTGGTACGGATCAACGGCACGGCCGAGAAGACACTGGCGTCCACCACAGCGGTGCCGTTCGAGATCACCGCCGACGCCGACGGCGGCATCACCTTCATCGACCGCGAGCTGGACAAGAAGCAGTCCAAGACGCCGACCAGCTGGGCCAAGCACCTCGACCGCGCCAAGGTCGAGAAGGGCAAGAAGACCGAGCCCGTCACCGTCGTGTCCGGCAAGCTCGAAGCCTGGGACCTGACCCGCTCGGCACGCGGCGAGGTGTTCGTCACCGGTGCCGCCACGTCCAGAACGCTGCCCAAGCGGGTGCACAACCCCGGCAGACTCCCCAACGGCGCGGCGATCTCCAGCCACGCCCGGACAGCCCTGACCACCACGTGGTCCGACGGGAAGACCACCCTGGTCAACCCGGAGGACGCCGCCAAGCCCCGCCCCGCGCGTACCGTCCTGCGCGTGCTGGAGTCCGGCAGGTCCGTGACCCTCGATCTGCGTCCCGGTGCCCACCGCGTGGGCGCCGAGGCCCAGGGGCGTGTCCTGTCGCCCGCCCTGCCCACCGGCGGCCCGGTCGAGTCCGGCCCGGACACGGGCGAGCAGAGCGAAGGCGGCCTGTCCACGCAGACCGTCACCGCACAGGCCGACAACCCCAGCGAAGGCACCGGGGAACGCTACTGCGCGGTGACCCGCAACGATGCGAAGAAGCAGGCCTTCCAGCCCACCCCGCGCCAGGTCGAGTGGGCCGTGGACCAGGCCGTCGTCGGCGAGCTGGACTTCTACCGCGAGGGGAACTGGAAGAACACCGGGAACGGTGGCTACCAGCCGCAGGGCCTCTTCCCGGCGACCGTGCTCGCCGGTGACCCCAACGGCACCCTCGACAACGAGGACCCCGATGTCACCGACAAGTGGCACATTCCCGCGCAGGTGATGCTCGGCATCACCGCGCAGGAGTCCAACATGTGGCAGGCCACCCGCTTCGCCGTGCCCGGTGTCACCGCCAACTCGCTGATCGGCAACTACTACGGTGTCGACTACGCCGCCGACGGTGAGCAGCTCGACCCCTGGCGGATCAACTGGGCGGACGCCGACTGCGGTTACGGCATCACCCAGGCCACCGACGGTATGCGCCTCGCGGGCAGGACCAAGCCCGGCGAGACCGCCCTGTCGACCATCGCGCAGGAAGCCGTAGCCCTGGACTACACGGCGAACATCGCCGCCGGTGTGCGGATCCTGTCGGAGAAGTGGAACCAGACCTACAACGCCGGCATGACGATCAACGGCGGCCACCCCAAGTGGATCGAGAACTGGTTCTTCGCCCTGTGGGCCTACAACTCCGGGTTCTACGACAAGCCCGACTCCGCCGGGCACTGGGGTGTGGGCTGGACCAACAACCCCGCCAACCCGCTGTGGAAGGCCAACCGCGTCCCGTTCCTGCAGAACGCGACCAACCCCGCCGGTGACGACTACAGCCATGCCGCGCACCCGCAGGACTGGCCGTACCAGGAGAAGGTGATCGGCTGGGCGGCCCGCCCGATCTCGGCGATGTTCGCGCCCGGTGACTTCCAGGCGGGCTACCGTCCCGCGTGGTGGACCACCAACGCGGACCGCTCCAACGCCAAGCCTCCTGTCGATCTCTTCTGCAACGCGTCGAACTACTGCGTCCCGTCCAAGATCGGCGACAACGACTCCAACGACCCGGGCCTGGGCGCCTGCACCCTCGACTCGGGCAACAGCGACACCAACCCGCACTGGCTCCACTGCTGGTGGCACGAGAAGATCACCAAGGAGCAGTGGAAGGACTGTGAACGCCTCGCCGAGTGCGGCAACGGCGTGCACCGCTTCGACACCTCCTACGGCGAGCAGGCGGACGCCGGCTCGTACCCGCCGAACTGCTCCACCACCGCCCTGCCCACCAACGCCCTGGTGGTCGACGACCTGCCCGACGGCACCACACCCGCGGGAGTCGACACCAAACGCGGATGCGGGGCGGTGAAGTCCGCCGGCACGTTCGGTTTCACCTTCGTTCCGTGGGACACCCAGATGGATCTCACCAACGACGGGACGGACAACCCGACCACCGTCACCACCTATCCGGGGAAGATCGACACGCACCAGATCGGCGCCGGCTACGGCAACCACTTCTGGTTCGCACACACCCGCTCGCCGGAGTCGTCCACGGCCAACGCCGACCGGATGAAGGTCACCGGCACGTGGAAGCTGAACGCTCCGCTGACCAACACCACGCGCCAGGCGAAGGTCTTCGCCCATATCCCCGACCACGGGGCGCAGACCTCCAACGCCGTCTACCGGATCCAGACCCTCGACGGGGAAGAGGAAGTGTCCGTCTCGCAGACGGCGAACGAGTCCAACAAGTGGGTGGACCTGGGTGCCTACGACTTCGGTGACCAGATCCCCGAGGTGCGGCTCGACAACTTCAACGGCGGCAGCGGGAGCGCGGACATCGCCTTCGACGCACTGGCGTTCGTCCCGGGCACGTACAACGGCCAGAAGATGACGGGCAGCATGACGGTCAACCCGACCGCACCGGAGCCGGCACCGGTCGAGCCCGGCGAGGACATCAGCGACGGCCTCTTCCCCGGGGTCGAGGGGTTCTCGACCGGCACCGCCACAGCGGCGCCCTCGGCGACGACGGCGACGACCATGAGTACCGCGTCGTGCTCGACGGTGTCCCTGTCCATCACCCGCAAGCGCACCAACAGCTGTCTCCACGACGAGCTCTGGGTGAATCACTACACGGACGGCAAACCGGACGGAAACGCGTCCTTCGACTACTACAACACGATCTACCTCGACGCGGCGAGTGATGAGTTCTCCCAGGTCACCACGGTCCGGCTGAAGTCCATGAGCGGCGTGATGAACACGGTCAACCTGGACTACCAGGCCAAGTGCCGCGGGTACTGCAACATCACCAGTGTCACCTGGGACGGGTCGAAGATCTTCAAGACGGGCGACACGATCCAGCGGACCATCACCACGCGGTTCAAGTGGACGCCCAGTGGCGCCACCAAGAACACGATCACTCCGTACTGGTACTTCGGCGGTACGGCCAACGCCACTCCGATCTCCAATCCGCTCGAAGTCGAGAAGTCCAAGCTGGACATCCGCTGCGACAACGAAGTCCCCAACGCCGGCACCGGCTGCGTGTTCTCCGGCTACGACCCGACGTACGTCATGAACTCCCAGAAGTTCCCGGGGGCCGCCGCACACGTCGACATGATGTGGCGCAAGACCAACGTCGACTGGGGCAACCGCAACGGTGGCAAGCCGCTCACGTACCTGGGCAACAAGATGTCCGTCGACGGCTCCGGCAAGATTCAGTCGGACCGCAACCGGCAGCTCATCTGCGGCAGGCAGTGGAAGACCTACAAGGACACCGGTCTGTTCAGTGACATGTGGACCCTGGAGGCAGGGGCGGCACGTACCGACGCCAAGAGCTGTGACGAGTTCGCCTTCGCCAACTCCGTCCAGAGCGCCGGAAACTCCGCGGGCCCCAACCCTGTCACCTACAGCGGCAAGGAATGCGTGCAGACCTATGTCAGACGGAACGCCGACGACACCATGACGCTGCACCTGCGTCCCGATGCCCCGGCACCGACCTGGAAGGAACCCTGCGGCCGGTCCTCGCTGTCGAACTGGCAGAACACCCAGTCGATGCGGCCGTTCGGCGACTTCATCAAGGAACAACGCCTGATGGAGGACGACGACTACTGGCTCGACCTGGGCGGATTCACCGCGCCCACCCCGTAACCGCGCCATGAGAAGTGCCCCCCGGGACAACCGGGGGGCACTTTTTTGTCTCACGACCAGAGTCTCACGACCAGACGAGTCGTCCTTCGGCGACCGAGCAGGTCGGATGGCTGCCATCGGCGATTCTCGTGAGCATCTCCGCCACGGAGTCGAAGTAGTCGGCCAGCGAGGCGTATTCGCCCGTGGTCGTGTTCTCACCCACGAACCACCTGCCGATACGGCCGTCCCGCGCGTCGATGAACTTTCCCGTCCAGCCGTCCTGGTCCGACAGGAACGGAATCCACTCATTGCGCCAGAACGGATTGTCCGGCTGATCCGGAGGATTGATCCCACCGGGCATGGAGTGGTTCGCGTAGAGCTTCTCCATCGCCCGCACACCCAGAAAGAAAAGTCCCTCGTCCGGAAACCCGTCGAAACCGCAACACGCCACGTCGTCGTCCACATCTTCCTCGGGAAGATCCAGATTGTTCTGCGACAGCCACGCCCGCAGTTCCGGAGGAAGCGGGACACCAATCCGTTCCTCGGCGGCCGCGAGCATCTGTTCCGTGGCCGGCCCGGGCAGATCCGCATGATCGGCCGGGGCGTGCTCCTGAAGAAGACTCATCACACGGGACCAGCTCTCCACCACGCCCATTCCCCACGATCCTCTCTGAACGGACGCCCTCGGCGCCGACCGGAAAACCTCTCCGGAATGGTACGTGGAGCGGCTTGACCGCCCCTGCTCGGCGCCATTCGACGCCGACGAAGTCGCGGATCGCACAAGCCCCGCGATCACGCCAGACTGTCCCGCCACGCCCGGTGCAGATCCGCGAACCTGCCGGTGCCCGCGACGAGTTCGGCCGGTGTGCCGTCCTCGACGATCCGGCCGTGCTCCATGACCAGGACCCGGTCGGCGATCTCGACGGTCGACAGCCGGTGCGCGATCACCACCGCCGTCCGCCCGTTGAGCACCGTCGCCATCGCCCGCTGCACCGCCCGCTCGCCCGGGATGTCGAGCGAGCTGGTCGCCTCGTCCAGGATCAGCACGGCCGGATCGGCGAGCAACGCCCGTGCGAACGCGACGAGTTGGCGCTGACCGGCGGAGATGCGGCCACCCCGCTTGCGGACGTCCGTGTCGTAGCCGTCGGGCAGGCCGCTGATGAACTCGTGGGCGCCGATGGCCTTCGCGGCCCGCTCGACGTCCTCGCGGGAGGCGTCCGGCCGGCCGATCGCGATGTTCTCGGCGATCGTGCCGGAGAACAGGAACGCCTCCTGCGTCACCATCACCACCCCGCGCCGCAGTTCGGGCACGTCCAGGTCGCGCAGGTCCACGCCGTCGAGCAGGACCCGCCCCTCGGAGGGGTCGTAGAAGCGGGCGAGCAGCTTGGCCAGGGTCGACTTGCCGGCGCCGGTCGAGCCGACGACCGCGACGGTCTGCCCGGCCGGGAGGGTCAGGTCGAAGCGGGGCAGCACCTCGCCGCCGGTGCGGTAGGCGAACCGGACGCCGTCGAAGACCACCTCGCGGCCGGGGTGTTCGGAGGCGAGGGGCGGGAGCGGCCGGGGCGTGGCCGGTTCCGGGACCGTCGGCTTCTGCGCGAGCAGGCCGGCGATCTTCTCCAGGGAGGCCGCCGCCGACTGGTAGGAGTTCAGGAACATCCCGAGCCGGTCGATCGGGTCGTACAGCCGCCGCAGGTACAGCACCGCCGCCGCCAGCACCCCCAGTTCCAGCGAGCCGTCGGCCACCCGGTGGGCACCCCACAGCACGATCAGCGCGACCGCCGTGTTCGCCACCAGCCGGGAGCCGACCACATAGCGGGCCATCTCCAGCAGCGCGTCGCCGTTCGTGCGCTCGTGCCGGGCGTTCAGCGCGCCGAAGTCGGCGTCGTTGACGGCCTCGCGGCGGAACGCGCGCACCGGGCGGATGCCGTTCATCGTCTCGACGAACTTCACGATCACGGCCGCGATCGCGGTCGACCGCTTGCGGTACACCTCGACCGCCCGCCGCTGGTAGAGCCGTACCAGCAGGTACAGCGGCACGAAGGACGCCACCGCGACCGCGCCGAGCCCCAGGTCCAGCCAGAGCAGCAGGGCCGAGATGTACACGAAGGACAGGACGACGGTGACGAGTTCCTGGAGGCCCTCGTCGAGCAGCTCCCGCAGGGACTCCACGTCGGTCGTGGAACGGGAGATCAGCCGGCCGCTGGTGTAGCGCTCGTGGAAGTCGATGCTCAGCGCCTGCGCGTGCCGGAAGATCCGGCCGCGCAGGTCCAGCAGCACGTCCTGGTTGACGCGGGCGGAGGCCAGGATGAAGGCGTACTGGAGCCCTCCGGAGGCCAGCGCGCACAGCAGGTACCCGGCCCCCACCGCGATCAGCGGCCCGTGGTCGGCCCGGCGGAACGCCGGTACGGCGCTGTCGATGGCGTACGCCACCAGCAGCGGGCCCGCCTGGACCGCCGCCTGCTGGAGCAGCAGCAGAAGCGTGGTGACGGCGACCCGCGCCTTCATCGGCGCGAGCAGGGAGCGCAGGAGGGCGAGGGTGGCGCCCGGCGGAGTGGGCAGGATGTCCCGGTCGAACGGGTCGCCCGTCCCCGGGGCGTCCCCGGCCGGCTGTTTCCTGTCCGGTGCGGTCGTCGTGGGCGCCGTCATCGGGCGTCGGCCTCCTCGATGTCCTCGCCGGCCTCGGTGATCTCGGTGCCGGCCATCAGGTGCGCGTACTCGGCGTTGGTGCGCAGCAGTTCGTGGTGGGTGCCGACGGCGGTGATACGGCCCCCGGAGAGCAGCGCGACCCGGTCGGCGAGCAGGACGGTCGACGGGCGGTGCGCCACGATCAGCGCGGTGGTCTCCGCGAGGACGTCCCGCAGCGCCGCCTCGACGGCGGCCTCGGTGTGCACGTCCAGCGCGGACAGCGGGTCGTCCAGCACGAGGAAGCGGGGCCGCCCGACGACCGCGCGGGCCAGTGCGAGCCGCTGCCGCTGGCCGCCGGACAGACTCAGGCCCTGCTCGCCCACCTGCGTGTCCGTGCCCTGCGGCAACGCGTACGCGAAGTCGGCCTGCGCGACCGCGAGCGCCCGCTCCAGCTCCGGGCCGCCGGCGGTGTCCGGGGCGCCCATGAGGACGTTCTCCCCGACACTGGCGGAGAAGAGGGTGGGCTCCTCGAAGGCGACGGCGACGAGGGAGCGCAGCCGGTCCCTGGACATCGCGGAGATGTCCTGTCCGTCGAGCGTGATCCGCCCGGAGGTCAGCTCGTGCAGCCTCGGCACCAGCGCGGTCAGCGTGGTCTTCCCGCTCCCGGTGGCCCCGACGAGCGCCATGGACTCACCGGGTCGTATGTGCAGGTCGATGCGGTCCAGCACGGGAGAGGAGCCGGCCGGAGCGTCGGGGTAACGGAAGGAGACGGCGTCGAAGCGTATGCCCCGCTGATCCGTCGACGGCCGCCCGCCGGAGACCCCCGGGTCCTCGACCTCCTCGTCCATCACCTCGAAGTATCGTTCCGTCGCCGTCGCCGCCTCCTGGCTCATCGCCAGCAGGAACCCGATGGACTCCACCGGCCACCGCAACGCGAGCGCCGTGGAGAGGAAGGCCACCAGCGTCCCCGCCGACAGCTCCCCGTCCGCCACCTGCACGGTGCCCAGCACCAGGGCCGCCCCGATGGCGATCTCCGGCAACGTGACGATGACGCCCCAGATGGTCGACAGCAGCGAGGCCTTGCGCAGTTCCGTGCCGCGCAGGGTCCGCGCGAGCTCGCGGAACGCCCGGGCCTGACTGCGGTGCCGTCCGAACCCCTTGATGATCCGGACGCCGAGCACGCTCTCCTCGACGAGCGTGGTCAGATCGCCCACCTGGTCCTGCGCGCGCCGCGCCACCGCCGCGTACCGCTTCTCGAAGACCACGCACGTCACCATCACGGGGACGGCCGGCCCCAGGATCACCAGCCCCAGCGTCCAGTCCTGCGCCAGCATGATGATCACGCCGACGACGATCGTGACACTGTTGACCAGCAGGAACGTCAGCGGGAACGCCAGGAACATCCGCAGCAGCATCAGATCCGTGGTGCCCCGGGACAGCAGCTGCCCGGACGCCCACCGGTCGTGGAAGGACACCGGCAGCCGCTGGAGACGCCGGTACAGAGCCCCCCGCATGGCCGCCTCGACCCCCGCCAGCGGGCGCGCCACCAGCCACCGCCGCAGCCCGAACAGCAGCGCCTCCCCGAGCCCGAGCAGCAGCAGGTACAGCGCCCCGAGCCAGACGCCCGCAGGATCCCGGTGCGCGACGGGACCGTCCACCACCCACTTCAGGACGAGCGGGATCACCAGCCCCACACAGGAGGCGAGGACCGCGACGAACGCGGCGCCGAACAGCCGCGCCCGCACGGGCCGCACGTACGGCCACAGGCGCAGCAGAGTCCGTACGGCGGAACGGTCCTTGGTCTGTACAGGTGTCGTCGCCATCAGCAGGAGCCTACGGACCGGCACCGATGACGCCCACCGAGTTTTGGCCGGACCTGAATCGGCCGTCGGACCTACGACCTGCGTGTTCGAGGAGCCGCACCGGCCGACGCGGGGGTTTGGTGAAGGCTTCCGGGGGAGGTCGTACGACCGCATCCACCGATCGGCTGATGCCGCTTCGAGCGCGACGGCCGATGTGGCGGGGGTGCCCTCGCCGCGACGCTGAGGCCATGTCCTTCATAGAGGTAAGCGATCTGCGGAAGTCGTACGGCGGCCGGGCCGTCGTGGACGGTGTCTCCTTCACCGTCGAGGAGGGCGAGATCTTCGGGATCCTCGGCCCGAACGGAGCCGGCAAGACCACCACCGTCGAGTGCGTCGAGGGGCTGCGTGTCCCCGACGCGGGCCGCGTGCGGGTCACCGGCCTCGACCCCGTCGCCGACCACGCGAGCGTGGCCCGCGTCCTCGGCGCCCAGCTCCAGGAGAGCGAACTCCAGGCCAAGCTCACCGTCCGCGAGGCGCTGGAGCTGTACACCTCGTTCCACGACAGGCCCGTCGACTGGCGCCCGCTCGCCGAGCGCCTCGGGCTGACCCAGAAGCTCACCACCCGGTTCGCCAAGCTCTCCGGCGGCCAGAAGCAGCGCCTGTTCATCGCACTCGCCCTCGTCGGCAATCCCCGGGTGGTCGTCCTGGACGAACTGACCACCGGCCTCGACCCGCGCGCCCGCCGCGACACCTGGGAGCTCATCGAGGACATCCGCGCGGGCGGCGTCACCGTCCTGCTCGTCACCCACTTCATGGAGGAGGCACAGCGCCTCTGCGACCGGATCGCCGTCATCGACAAGGGCCGCATCGCGGCGCTCGACACCCCGGCCGGACTGATCCGCCGCTCGGCGGGCGCCACCGTCATCAGCTTCACCCCGTCCGCCCCGCTCGACGACGGCGACCTGAACGCGCTGCCCGCACTCGCCGCCGTCGAGCACCGGGACGGCCGCCTCACCCTCTCCGGCACCGACGAGACCGTCAACGCCGTGATCACCCTGCTCGCCCGCACCCACATCACGGCCCATCAACTCCGCGTCAACGACGCCACGTTGGACGACGCGTTCCTCGACCTGACCAAGGAGGCATCGGCATGAGCACGGCACTGGTCAACCCCGCCGTACTGAAGTCGGAGATCCGGCTGTTCCGCCGGGAGCCCGGCGCCCTCTTCTGGATCCTGGGATTCCCGACCCTGCTGCTGGTGATCCTCGGCTCGATCCCGGCCTTCCGGGAGGCCGACCCGTCCTTCGACGGGCTGCGCCCGATCGACGGCTACGTCCCGGTGGGCGTGCTGCTCGGACTGATCGTCGGCGGGATCCAGGCGATGCCGCAGACCCTCACGGGCTACCGCGAGCGCGGCATCCTGCGCCGGATGTCCACGACTCCGGTCCGGCCCGCGGCCCTGCTCTCCGCGCAGATGCTGCTCTACGGCGGTGCCGCCCTGGCCTCGGCCCTGCTCGCCCTCGCGGTCGGCCGGCTCGCCTTCGACGTACGACTGCCCGAGCAGCCCTTCGGATACGCCCTGGCCCTGCTCCTGGCGGTGCTGGTCGCCCTCGCGCTGGGCGCGGTGATCTCCGCGCTGTCCCGCACCACGAAGATCGCGGGAGCCATCGGGTCCGCGGTGTTCTTCCCCGCGATGTTCTGCGCGGGCGTGTGGATGCCGGTGCAGACCATGCCCGACGCGCTGGCCCGTGCCGTCGGCCTCACCCCGTTCGGCGCCGCCGCGGAGGCCCTGAACCAGGCGGCGGCCGGCGACTGGCCGGGCTGGGGACACCTGGGCGTACTGGTGGCCTGGACCGTGCTGTTGACAGCCGGTGCCGCGCGCTGGTTCCGCTGGGAGTAGGGGACGGCGGCCGTGCAGACTGAGGGCATGACCGTGGTGGAAACGCAGATCGACCGGCGCTGGGAGCAATTGCGCTCCCTGGGTCCTTACGGTCTGCTCGGCGTCGGAGCCGTCCTCTCGGCCGGCGCCGCCGACCTGATGGACGGCCCCCGCGAGTGGTACGGGGCCGGAGCCCTGGTCGTCGCCGCGATCGTGCTCCAGGTGTGGTGGAACGGCGCCCGGCGCCGGCGTCCCGACCGGGGCCGGACGCCGTCCCCGCCCGGCACGGTCTACTACGTCGTCCGCTGGGCGATCGCCTTCGCGCTCACCTGGATCAACCCGCTCTTCGGCTTCTACGCGGCCACCGGCCTGATGGACGCCGACGAACTCCTCCCGGGCCGATGGCGGCGGCTCGGCGTGTTCGCCGCCGCGGTCACCCTGGCCGGGTCCCAGTCCGGCGGGCTGCCGCCGAAGAGTGCCGGCCAGGGGGCCCTGTTCGCCGGGCTCATCGTCGTCAACGCCGCTCTGCAGCTGGTCATCGCCCACATGGTGGAGCAGGAGGAACTGCGTTCCCGGGAGCGCGCGGAGACCATCACCGCCCTCCAGCAGGCCCTGGACGAGAACGCCGCCCTGCACGCCCAACTCCTCGTCCAGGCGCGGGAGGCGGGTGTCGCCGACGAGCGCCGTCGGCTCGCCGCCGAGATCCACGACACCCTCGCCCAGGGCCTGACCGGGATCATCGCCCAGCTCCAGGTCGTCGCGAACGCCCCCGACGAGAACATGGCGCGCGAGCACGTCGGCCGTGCCATGGACCTCGCCCGGCACAGCCTCGGTGAGGCCCGCCGCTCCGTGCACAACCTCGCCCCGGTCGCGTTGTCCGACGCCGGACTCCCCGAGGTCCTGAAGGCGACGGTCACCGACTGGGGTCAACGCACCGGCGCACGCGCCGAGTTCACGGCCACCGGTGCCACGGAACAGCTCCACGAGGAAGTCGCCGCCACCCTCCTGCGCATCGCCCAGGAGGCCCTCTCCAACGCGGCCCGGCACGCGCGGGCCACCCGTCTCGGTGTCACGCTGAGCTTCCTGGGCGACGAGGTCATCCTCGACATCCGCGACGACGGCGTCGGCTTCGACCCCCTCGCCCTCGCGCCCCGCACCCGCTCGGGCGGCTTCGGCCTCGACGGCATGCGGGCGCGCGCCGAACGCATCGCGGGCGCCCTCACCGTCGAGTCCGAGCCGGGAGGGGGCACGGCGGTGTCGGCTCGCGTACCGTTGGTCCGCCATGACCAGTGACATTTCGGTTCTGATCGTCGACGACCATCCCGTCGTACGGGACGGTCTGCGCGGCATGTTCGAGTCGGCGCCCGGGTTCACCGTGCTCGGCGAGGCGGCGAACGGCGTCGAGGCCGTCGAGCGGGCCGCCGCGCTCGACCCCGACGTGATCCTGATGGACCTGCGGATGCCGGGCGGCTCGGGCGTGGCCGCCATCCGGGAGCTGACCCGCGGCGGCGCCCGCGCCAAGGTCCTCGTCCTGACCACGTACGACACGGACTCCGACACCCTGCCCGCGATCGAGGCGGGCGCGACCGGCTATCTGCTGAAGGACGCCCCGCGCGACGAGCTCTTCACCGCGGTCCGGGCCGCCGCCGAGGGCCGCACCGTCCTCTCCCCGGCCGTCGCCTCCCGCCTGGTCTCCGCCGTCCGCGCCCCCAGGACTCCGGGCAACGAACCCCTCTCCGCCCGCGAGCGCGAGGTGCTGGCCCTGGTCGCCAAGGGCACCCCCAACCGCGAGATCGCCCGCGAACTCTTCATCAGCGAGGCGACCGTGAAGACCCATCTCACCCACCTCTACGCCAAGTTGGGCGTCAAGGACCGCGCGGCGGCGGTGGCGACGGCCTACGACCGCGGGATCCTCGGCTGAGCCCTCAGGACGGGGGATAGGGCAGCAGACCGCCGGCGATCCGCTCCCAGGAAGCCCTGAGCTCGGCCAGCAACTCCGGTCTGTCGGGGGCCAGATCGGCCTGTTCGCGCAGGTCGGTGGCGAGGTCGTAGAGGTGGTCCCTGCCCGCGGAGTCCTGGTGGTACTTCCATCTCCCGCGCCTGAGCGCCCGGTTGGCCCGCACCCGCCAGAACAGGTCCCGCTCCGGCGGCTTCTCGCCGCGCAGCAGGTAGCCGGTGAGGCTGGTGCCGTCCAGGGGGTACGCCGGGTCGGGGCGGGCGCCGCCCAGTTCCAGCAGGGTCGCGGTCCAGTCGGGGGAGAAGTTCGGCTCGTGGCTGACCTGGTGGCCGTCGACGCGGGCCGGCCACCGCAGGATGGTGGGGACCCGGATGCCGCCCTCCTGGAGCACGAACTTCTCGCCGCTCAGCGGCCACAGGTACGACCAGCGTTCGCCGCCGTTGTCGCTGGCGAACAGCACGAGCGTGTTCTCCTCCTGCCCGGACCGGCGCAGCGCGCCGAGCACCTCGCCGACGGCCGCGTCCAGACTCTCCACCATCCGCGTGTACGTGGCGACCGAGCCGCCGTCGTAGTGGTTCAGCGCGGTGTTGATCTCCGCCTGCGTCTTCGCGGCCCGGATCCGCGCCGCGATCCGCGCGCCGGTCTCCTCGTCACCCTCCGCGAGCCAGGGCCAGTGCGGGGTGGTGAAGTTGAGGTTGAGCAGCCAGGGCCTGCCGTGGTCGCGGCTCACGTACTCCACGGCCCGCTCGGTCAGCACGGTCGTGTAGTAGCGCAGGTCCTGGTACTCGGCGTCGCCCTCGTAGAGGTCGTGGGTGCCGAGCTGGCCCAGCTTCGAGAAGTACTCCAGTACGCCCCCGAAGTTGCCGAAGAACTCGTCCCAGCCGGACTTGGTGGGGCTGAAGGCCGGCAGCCAGCCGCAGTGCCACTTGCCGATCAGCGCGGTCGCGTATCCCGCCCGCTTCAGCAGCGAGGCCAGGGTGGGATGGCTCGGGTCCAGGCCCTGCGCGCGGTTCGCGATCGGCTCGGCCAGCCCGCCCTTCGTGCGGCCCGGGTAGCGCCCGGTGTACAGGCTGAAACGGGTCGGCGAGCAGGTCGAGGACCCCGCGTAGGCGTCGGTGAACCGCACGCCCTGGCGGGCCAGCCGGTCCAGGTTCGGGGTCCTGATGTGCGGGGCGCCGTACGACGACAGGTCGGCCCAGCCGAGGTCGTCGCCGAGGATGACGAGGAGGTTGGGGCGCGGTCCGGAGGCCGCGGGGCGGGCCGTGAAGGGGCGTTCGGCGGGGGCCGCCCCGGCGGTCGTCGTACCGGCGACGGCGGTCACGGCACCGCCGCCGACGAGACCGCCGAAGGCACGGCGGGATATCTCGGGCATGCGCCTCAGTCGATCAGCACGTCGATCCCGGGGCCAGGAATCACGGCGAGATTTCATGATCCTGAAACGCCGCCTCAGCCGCCCACCGCGAGCAGCAGCCGCCCAGGCCGACCACCTCCAGCGGCAGCCGTCTCAGTCGGCCACCTTCAGCAGCAGCACCGCCCGCGCCGGCACCGTGATCGTCGTCCCGGCCCGGTGTACGGCACCGGGCGCGTCCGCCTGCTCCTCGCGTGACGTGTCGACGACCACCTCGTACCGTTCGGCCCACGGCGGCCCCGGCAGGACGAACTCCGCCGGGCGGTCACCGGCGTGCAGGACGGCGAGGAAGCTGTCGTCGACGATCGGGGCGCCCCGCTCGTCGCGGCCCGGGATGTCCCGCCCGGAGAGGTACATGCCGAGCGTGGCGGCGGGGGCGTACCAGTCCCGTTCCGTCATCTCGGTGCCGCGGGCCGTGAACCAGGCCAGGTCGCGCAGGCCGTCGGCGGAGTGCGCCCGGCCCGAGAAGAACGCCCTGCGCCGCAGCACCGGATGCCGGTGGCGCAGCTCGATCAGCCGGGCGGTGAGGTCGAACAGCGCCTTCCAGCCGGGGTCCTCCAGCAGCCCCCAGTCCACCCAGCTGATCTCGTTGTCCTGGCAGTAGGCGTTGTTGTTGCCGCGCTGCGTGCGGCCCAGCTCGTCCCCCGCGACCAGCATCGGCACGCCGGTGGACAGCAGCAGGGTCGTCAGCAGGTTCCTGAGCTGCCGGCGCCGGAGCGTCCGGACCCGCTCGTCGTCCGTGTCTCCCTCCGCCCCGCAGTTCCAGGAGCGGTTGTCGTCCGTGCCGTCCCGGTTGCCCTCGCCGTTCGCCTCGTTGTGCTTGCGCTCGTAGGAGACCAGGTCGCGCAGGGTGAAACCGTCGTGCGCGGTGATGAAGTTGACCGAGGCGTAGGGGCGGCGGCCGCCCCAGGCGTACAGGTCGCTGGAGCCGGAGAGGCGGTAGCCGAGATCCCGTACGTCCGGCAGGGCGCCCCGCCAGAAGTCCCGAACGGCGTTGCGGTAGCGGTCGTTCCACTCCGTCCACAGGGGCGGGAAGGCGCCCACCTGGTAGCCGCCGGAGCCCACGTCCCACGGCTCGGCGATCAGCTTCACCCGCCGCAGCACCGGGTCCTGCGCGATGACGGCCAGGAACGGGGAGAGCATGTCGACGTCGTGCATCGAGCGGGCCAGCGCGGCCGCCAGGTCGAAACGGAAGCCGTCGACGCCCATCTCCGTCACCCAGTAGCGCAGCGAGTCGGTGATGAGCCGCAGCACGTGCGGCTGGACCACGTGCAGCGTGTTGCCGCAGCCCGTGTAGTCGGCGTACCTGCGCGCGTCCGACTGGAGCCGGTAGTAGCCGCCGTTGTCGATGCCCTTCAGCGACAGCGTGGGGCCCAGCTCGCCCGCCTCCGCGGTGTGGTTGTAGACCACGTCGAGGATGACCTCGATCCCGGCCGCGTGCAGCGCCCGCACCATCCGCTTGAACTCGCCGACCTGCTGGCCCGTCGTACCGGAGGCGGCGTAGGCCGCGTGCGGCGCGAAGTAGCCGATGGAGTTGTAGCCCCAGTAGTTCTTCAGGCCCTTGCGGAGCAAGTGGTCCTCGTGCGCGAACTGGTGGACGGGCAGCAGCTCGACGGCCGTCACGCCCAGCTTGACGAGGTGTTCGACCGCCGCCGGGTGCGCCAACCCGGCGTAGGTGCCGCGCAGGTCCTCGGGGATGTCCGGGTGCAGCGCCGTGAACCCCCGCACATGCAGCTCGTAGATCACCGAGTCCGCCCACGGCGTCTTCGGGCGGCGGTCGTCCGCCCACTCGTCGTCGGGCGCGTCGTCGTGCACGACCACGCCCTTGGGGACGTACGGCGCCGAGTCCCGGTCGTCGCGCACGGTGTCGGCGACCTGCTGCTGCGGCCAGTCCCGCACATGCCCGTACACCTCCGGCGGCAGCCCGAAGTCGCCGTCCACCGCGCGCGCGTACGGGTCGAGCAGCAGCTTCGCCGGGTTCCACCGGCCGCCGGTCCACGGGTCCCAGCGGCCGTGCACCCGGTAGCCGTAGCGCTGGCCGGGCATCACGCCCGGCACGAAGCCGTGCCAGATCTCGTGGGTGAGCTCGGCCAGCCGGGCGCGGGTCTCCTTGCCGTCGGCGTCGAACAGACACAGCTCGACCGCCTCCGCCCCGCCCGCCCACAGCGCGAAGTTGGTGCCCGCCACCCCGTCCGGGCCGACCCGGAACCGCGCGCCCAGCGGCACCGGCGTCCCCGGCCACACGGGCACGACGGGCACCGCGCGCCGCGCACCGTTCACCAGGGCGGCGGGGCGCTCCCGCTCCGCCGGCACTGCCTCCTGCTCGGCTGCGCTGGACACCGTTCAGCCTCCCACGGCTCGCGGAACGACGGGGAAAAAGGGCGAACGGCATCCCGGACGTGACACCCTCTCGCGTCGTTCTCCCCACTGTTCTGCCCAGCGCCAGGCTCGCACTCACGTTTCCCCGTGGCGTGCCCGGTCGTTGGGCACCCCGTGAGGCACGTAACTGGGCGCGCACGGCGCGTGGGGGTCGCACTGGCCGCCGTACTGACATGGGCAGGGCTGCTGGTGGGAGCCGCCGGCTGCACCGGGAGCACCGGGAGCACGGGCGGGATCGGCATGGGAGGCCTCGGCAAACCCCCCTCGCCCGAGGACGTCATCCGGATCACTCCGGACGACGGCACCAAGGGCGTGCGGCCCGAACGGAAGCTGCGCGTCCGGGTGCCCGACGGGCGGCTGGAGTCGGTGAAGGTCGTCAGGTCCCAGGACGCCCAGGAGTCCCCGGTGCCCGGCCACCTCTCCGAGGACGGCCTGAGCTGGGAGCCCGACGAGTCCCGCCTCGCGCTCGCCGCCCGGTACACCGTCGACGCCGTCGCCCTGGACGGCCACGGCCGCCGCTCCGCCCGCCACACCACCTTCACCACGTACGTCCCCGACGAGCGCTTCATCGGATACGTCAGCCCCGAGAACCGCTCCACCGTCGGCACCGGAATGATCGTCTCCCTGAAGTTCAACCGGGAGATCGCACACCGCGCCGTCGTCGAACGCGCCGTCCACGTCACCGCCCGGCCGCCTGTCGAGATCCGCCCGCACTGGTTCGGCGCGGACCGCCTGGACTTCCGCCCCGAGCAGTACTGGAAGCCCGGCACCCAGGTCACCGTCTCGCTGCGCCTGCGGGACGTCGAGGGAGCGCCCGGGGTCTACGGCCTCCAGTACAAGACGTTCTCCTTCACCGTCGGCCGCAGTCAGGTCTCCCTCGTCGACGCCGCCCGGCACACCATGGAGGTACGCCGGGACGGCGACCTGCTGGCCACCGTGCCGATCACCGCCGGCGCCCCCAGGACCACCACCTACAACGGCAGGATGGTCGTCACCGAGATGCTCGAAGTGACCCGGATGAACAGCCGCACGGTCGGCTTCGGCGGCGAGTACGACATCCCGGACGTCCCGCACGCCCTGCGCCTCACCGACTCCGGCACCTTCCTGCACGGCAACTACTGGGCGCCGGACGCCCCCGGGAGGGTCAATGTCAGCCACGGCTGCATCGGCTTGAGGGACGTGAAGGGCGGGGGCGCGGACACCCCCGCGGGCTGGTTCTTCGATCGCAGCCTCATCGGGGACGTCGTCGAGGTCGTCCACAGCAATGACAAAAAGGTCGCTCCTGACAACGGCCTCGGTGGGTGGAATATGGGCTGGAAGCAGTGGAAGGCGGGCAGTGCTGTGAAGTAGGCCGACAGTCGGTACAGAACAGTGACAACTGCGGGCCGCCGAGGGCCCTGACCTTGTGGTTAATATGCGCCGATGCACGCGCGGGACGCGTGGCGTGATGCGTGGGGGAGCGGGCCCGACCAGGCCCGACGAGGGGAGTAGGGACTTTGAACGTGCGACCGATATCGGGGGCGTCGGTTGACGCGCGCGCGGGCCGGGACGACGACCGGTACAGGGGCCGTGGCGGTAAGGGCCTGCTGGCGCTGATACTCGGCGTCCTGCTGCTGGCGGTCACCGCGTGCGGCGGAGGCGGTGGCTCCGGCTCCGGCTCCGAGGGCAAGGGCAAGGGCGAGGACTCCACACAGTCGGAGACCAAGCAGTCGGAGGCGGTCGTCTCCATAGCCCCGAAGAACGGCGCCAAGGCCGTCGACACCAGCGGCGCCCTCAAGGTCACCGCCGCCAAGGGCAGGTTGACCCAGGTCGAGGTCAAGGACGCCAAGGGCACCGCGATCGCCGGGAAGATCGCCGCCGACGGTGCCAGTTGGACGCCGTCCACCCACCTCGCCTCCGGCACCGCGTACACCGTGCACGCGATCGCCAAGGACGCCGAAGGCCGCACGGCAGCCGAGGACTCCCGCTTCACCACCCTGACGCCCGAGAACACCTTCCTCGGCAACTTCACCCCCGAGGACGGCTCCAAGGTCGGCGTCGGGATGCCGTTCTCGATCCGCTTCACCCGGGGCATCACCAGCCCCGAGGACGTCGAGAAGGCCATCACCGTCAAGACCGAACCGGCCGTCGAGGTCGCGGGCCACTGGTTCGGCAACGACCGCCTGGACTTCCGCCCCGAGAAGTACTGGAAGGAAGGCACCAAGGTCACCGTCGACCTCAACCTCGACGGCGTAGAGGGGCGCGAGGGCGTCTACGGCAAGCAGGACAAGACCGTCTCCTTCACCATCGGCCGCGACCAGGTCTCCGTCGTGGACGTGAAGACCAAGAAGATGAAGGTCATGCAGGACGGCAAGACCATCAGGACCATCCCCGTCACCACCGGCAAGCCCGGCTACGACACCTGGAACGGCCAGATGGTCATCAGCGAGATGCTCGAGGTCACCCGCATGAACGGCGAGACCGTCGGCTACGGCGGCGAGTACGACATCAAGGACGTCCCGCACGCCGCCCGCCTCACCACCTCCGGCACCTTCCTCCACGGCAACTACTGGGGCGGCGACGCCTTCGGCAACTACAACGCCAGCCACGGCTGCATCGGCCTGCGCGACGTCAAGGGCGGCTACGACAGCGACGTCCCCGCCGCCTGGTTCTTCAACCACTCGATGGTCGGCGACGTGGTGGTCGTGAAGAACTCCAACGACGCCACGGTCGCCCCGGACAACGGCCTCAATGGCTGGAACATGTCCTGGGAGAAGTGGAAGGCGTAGCCGCTCCGCGGTCCGCGGCCCCGGTGTGAGCTACGGCACCGGGGCCGCGGCCGTTAATGATGGTTAACCTGACCTGCATGACCGTGAATCTCGAAGTCGCCGAAGGCGTCGGCACGCTCCGGCTCGACCGCCCGCCCATGAACGCGCTGGACGTGGCCACACAGGACCGGCTGAAGGAACTCGCCGAGGAGGCGACCCGGCGCACCGACGTACGGGCCGTGATCGTGTACGGCGGGGAGAAGGTGTTCGCGGCCGGCGCGGACATCAAGGAGATGCAGGCCATGGACCACACCGCGATGGTCCTGCGCGCCCGCGCCCTCCAGGACGCGTTCACCGCGGTGGCCCGCATCCCCAAGCCGGTGGTGGCGGCCGTCACCGGGTACGCGCTCGGCGGCGGCTGCGAGTTGGCGCTCTGCGCGGACTTCCGTATCGCCGCGGACAACGCCAAGCTCGGCCAGCCCGAGATCCTGCTCGGCCTGATCCCGGGCGCGGGAGGCACCCAGCGGTTGTCCCGCCTGATCGGTCCCTCCAAGGCCAAGGACCTGATCTTCACCGGCCGCATGGTGAAGGCGGACGAGGCGCTGACGCTGGGGCTGGTGGACCGGGTGGTGCCGGCCGCCGAGGTGTACGAGCAGGCCCACGCCTGGGCGGCGAAGCTGGCCCAGGGCCCGGCGCTCGCGTTGCGCGCGGCCAAGGAGGCCGTCGACACCGGCCTGGAGACCGACATCGAGACGGGGCTCGCGGTGGAACGGAACTGGTTCGCGGGCCTGTTCGCCACGGAGGACCGGGAGCGGGGCATGAAGAGCTTCGTCGAGGAGGGCCCCGGCAAGGCGAAATTCCTCTGAACCACTTGCAATTGACAGGATGTCTGACCCGGGTCCCTCGTTGGGGCGGTTTATGGGAGCCTTAAGGCACCCTTAAGTCTGTCGCGTCGAGGGAGCGGGTCGCTTGCCGCCGATTGAGCCGTTACCGCAGGTCGGCGGCGCTCTTCGCGCTTCCGGCATGCCTGTGTCATATGTCAACAGCCCGCTGCGGAATGATGGATTCCGGGGGGCGCATTCGCCGGGAACGCCCCCGGAGGGCGCTCTGGGCGGCCATGATGGGGGCATGGCGGGGCTGGAGGGTATCGAACAGCCGCGGGGAGAGAGCCGTGCGACCGCGGCGCGCTGGTCTCCGGCGGTCGAGGACGAACGCGCACTCAAGGCACTCGAACTGTTCGGCAACCCCGTGGACGCGGAGGTTCCGTTGCCGTCCCGGCCCGAGTCCGCCGCCACCGCCCGCAGACTGGCCCAGGTCGTCGTCCTCCGCGAGTGGGGACTGACCCCCAAGATGACCGAGGACGCCGTCCTGCTCGTCTCCGAACTCGTCGGCAACGCCGTCCGCCACACCGGCGCCCGCGTCTTCGGCCTCCGCATGCGCCGCCGCCGCGGCTGGATCCGCGTCGAGGTCCGCGATCCCTCCCGGGGGCTGCCCTGCCTCATGCCCGTCCAGCACCTCGACATCAGCGGCCGCGGCCTGTTCCTCGTGGACAAACTCTCCGACCGCTGGGGCGTCGACCTCCTCCCCCGAGGCAAGACAACCTGGTTCGAAATGAGAGTCACCGACCGCTGACCCCGCGCCGTCTCCTGCCCGGCCGTGGCCTCCGGCCGGGCCGGTTGTTCCCACCCGCACCACCAGTACAACTTTCGTGGTCGGGTGCGGATGGCCCTGGTGGGGGTGGGGCGACGTTGGCGGGTGCGGGTGCGGGGTTGGCGGGTGTGCGGCTGCCTTGTTGCCGGCCCGGGCATTTTCAGCCCGTCCGGCGTTTGAGGACGAGGCCCCTTCAGGGCCGATCGGGGGTCCAGGGGGCGGAGCCCCCTGGGGGCGGCAGCCCTGGGGATGGGACGGGTAGGGGCGGCGGGGGCGAAAAACGCCCGGGCGGCTGACACGCCGTCGGACGAGTGAACGTCCACAACGGGCCGCTGCCGAACCGGAATTGTGCTCTCCGTGATCACAACTCGCCTGCGGCGCCGCGCCGCTGCCGCCGTCCTGTCCCTGGCCGCCGTCCTCACCACGACGGCGGCCACCGCACCCGCCACCGCACCCGCCACCCAACTCACCACCACGCCCGCCGGCACCCCCGCCAAGGCCCCCACCGCCCCCGACTGCCCCGTCCAGTACGACGATCCGATCCAGGCCGCCGCCGACCGAGGCGTCGACGTCGACCGCATCACCCCGGACCCGTTCTGGCGCAAGACCTGCGGCACGCTCTACCGGGCCGACGGCCGCGGCCCGGAGATCGTCTTCGAGCAGGGCTTCCACCCCAAGGACATCGACGGCCAGTACGACATCGAGAAGTACGTCCTGGTCAACCAGCCCTCCCCGTACGTGTCCACGACGTACGACCACGACCTGTACAAGAAGTGGTGGAAGTCGGGCTGGAACTACTACATCGACGCCCCCGGCGGCATCGACGTCAACAAGACCATCGGCGACACCCACAAGTGGGCCGACCAGGTCGAGGTCGCGTTCCCCGGCGGCATCGCCCGGCAGTACGTCATCGGAGTCTGCCCGGTCGACAAGAAGACCAAGGTCGAGATCATGAGCGACTGCGAGAGCAACCCGTACTACGAGCCCTGGCACTGAAGCAGCAGCGCCTCCGCCCCCACAGGGCGGTAGCCCGCCGCCTGGAACGCCCGCGTGCTGCGGGCGTTCCCCGGCGCGACCTGCGCCCACAGCGGCTCCGCGACGAGGTGCCGGGCCGCCGTCGCCAGGGCCCGGCCCAGCCCCCGGTGCCGTACCCCCTCGTCCACCTCGACGGAGACCTCCGGCCGCCCGGCGATCCCGCGCCCCACGACCACCACACCGCCCTCGGCCTCCCACGCGCGCACGTCGTCGCGCCGCCCGCGGGCGTAGGCGATGCGGGGATGGCCGCCGTCCTCGATCTCCTTCAGCGCGAGCGGCGGTTCACCCGGCAGCGGGTCGGCGACCAGCATCGCGTCGATCGTCTCGGACGTCCGCCCGGTCCGCTCCAGCAGCGCCGCCAGGAACCGCGGATTCATGGTCGCGGCCAGCGTGTCGCAGTCCAGGCCGCGCAGCGTCTCGTGCACCCATGCCGGGTCCTCGTCCGTGAAGACCACCGAGTGCGCGGTGAAGGCCAGCACCCCCGCGTCCCGTCGGCAGGCCTGCGGCACGACGGTCGTACGGCCGTCCGCGGGCGGGAAGACTCCGCGGGCCGCCGCGTCGAGAATGTCCCGCAAGGTCTCCATCGCCACGCTCCTTGAGTGCTCCTCGGGTGCTCCTTGAGTCTCCACCCACTGGAAGGCCCAGACTCGCAGACGTGATCGACAACAGCACCGGCCTTTTCACCATCGGCGAGCTGGCCCGCGCCACCGGACTGACCGTGCGCACCATCCGCTACTGGTCGGACGAGGGCGTGCTGCACCCCGTGGCCCGTTCCGCCGGCGGCTACCGGCTCTACGACGCCGAGGCCGCCGCCCGCCTGGAACTGATCCGCACGCTGCGCGAACTGGGCCTCGGCCTGGACGTCGTACGCAAGGTGCTGGACGGGGAGCGGACGGTCGCGGAGGTCGCGGCCGCGCACGTGGCGGCGCTGGACGCGCAGATCCGCTCACTGAAGGTGACCCGGGCGGTGCTGTCGAGCGTGGCACGACGAGGATCCACGGCGGAGGAGATGACGTTGACGAACAAACTGGCCAGGCTGTCCGCGGCCGAACGGCAGCGGATCATGGAGGAGTTCGTGGAGGAGGCCCTGCACGGGCTCGACACCGTCGACCCGGACATCCGGGAACGGATGCGGCGCACCGCCGTCGACCTCGCGGACGACCCGACGCCCGAGCAGGTCGACGCGTGGATGGAGCTGGCCGGGATGCTCCAGGACCCCGAGTTCCGGCGGCAGATGCGGCGGGCCGTCGAGTTCAACGCGGCCGACCGGACCCCGGACGCCCCGCGCGGGCAGTCCGTGTGGTTCGCCCAACGCCTGGTGGAGCTGGTGGCACCGCTGCGGGAGCGCGGTGTCGAGCCCGGGGCACCCGAGGCGGAGCAGGCGCTGCGGGACCTGTTCGGGGACGCCGACCGGGTCGCCGTACTGGAACGCATGACGGCGGGCTTCAACGACCGGGTCGCCCGCTACCGAGAACTGCTCGCCGTCGTGAACCGGCAGCCCGCGCCACCGCACGCCGAGGACTTCGCGTGGGTGGTCGCCGCACTGCGTGCTCGTACCGCCGGTTAATCTGACCTTCGTCAGCACACGGCAAGGAACGACGAAAAAGGGGCGGCTCGGTGGCGAACATCGACGAAGCGCGCAAGCAGTTCGAGCGGATCGATACGGACGGTGACGGATTCATCACCGCTGCCGAGTTCAAGACCGCCCTCGCCCAGGCCGGTGACTGGAACGTCACCGAGTCCGTGGCCGAGGTCATCATCAAGACCCGCGACCTCGACGGCGACAAGGTGCTGTCCTTCGACGAGTTCTGGACGCACCTGAGCAAGTGACGCACCTGAGCAGGTGACGTACCTGAGCCAGTGAGGCGTCGAAGCGTCGAAGGGGCGCCCGTCCGGGCCGGACGGGCGCCCCTTCCTCATGTCCGGCGCCGGATCCGCACGCTCCAGCGGCCGTCGTGCCGGTCCACGACCAGGGGCAGGTCGAAGCACTTGCCGACCTGGTCCCCGGTGAGGATCTCGGCCGCGGGCCCCTGCGCGAGGACCCGGCCCTCGCGCAGGAGCACGGCGTGGGTGGTGCCGGCCGGCAGTTCCTCCAGGTGGTGGGTGACCAGGACCGTCGCCAGGGCCGGATGTGCGCGACGCAGCGTGTCCAGGGCGTCGAGCAGCCGCTCCCGCCCCGGCAGGTCCAGTCCCGTCGCCGGTTCGTCCAGCAGGAGCAGCCTGGGCTCGGGCATGAGCGCGCGGGCGATCAGCGTCCGGCCGCGCTGCCCCTGGGAGAGCGTGGGCCAGCGGGCGTCACGGTGGTCGGCGAGGCCGAGCGTCTCGATGAGCCCGTCGGCCCTGCGCAGCTGCCCGTCCGTCGGCCGCCACCGGGGGAGCGGGGCGACCGAGTTGGTCAGCCCCGTCAGGACGACGTCCCGCACCCGCAGGGGCGCGGTGAGCGGATGACGCGGGTCGACATGACCGACGTACGCACGCAGCTCCCGCAGGTCGACCCGGCCCAGCCGGCGGCCCAGCACCTCGACCGTGCCCCGGGTCGGGTGGACCAGGGCGCCGAGCAGGCTGAGCAGGGTGGACTTGCCCGCGCCGTTGGGACCGAGGAGCGCCCAGTGCTCCCCGGCCCGCACGGTCAGGGAGACCTCCTGGAGCAGGGGGCGGCCGTCGCGGACGACGTGGACGTCCTCGGCGCGCAGGACCCGGCTCACCGCATCGCCCGGTTCAGCGCGGACAGCACCGCGTGGACGGCGGCCGACGAGCCCTCGCCCGCGCCCCAGGCCACCCGGCCGTCCACCCGGCACTCGGCGTAGGCGGCCGTCGCGTCCTCGGCGTAGTCGACGACGTCGACGGTGTACCCGGCACCGGCCAGCGCGTCGACGAAGGCGGAGACCGGGCTGCCTCCCGTGCCCTCGTAGTCGCCGACACGGTCCCCGGCCTCCAGCGTGCACACGAAGCGATGGACGCCGGGCGCCTCCTCGTACGCGGACCAGTCGTGCAGCCGTACCTCGCCCTCCGCCAGGTAGGCCGCCCGGAACAGCTCGTACAGCTCCTTCGGTGTCAGCTCGCGCCCGCTGTCGTCCGCCGCCTCCTGGACCACCCGGGAGAAGTCCGGACGCATGCGCGGCGGCAGGTCGACGCCGTGGTGCGTACGCAGCAGATACGCCGTCCCGCCCTTGCCCGACTGGGAGTTGACGCGGATGATCGCCTCGTACGAACGGCCCACGTCGGCCGGGTCGATCGGCAGGTAGGGGACCTCCCACGGAGCCTCGCGCTCAGGAACACCCAACTCCCTCGCCCTGCGGGCGTGTTCGTCCATCCCCTTGCTGATCGCGTCCTGGTGGGTCCCGGAGAACGCCGTGTGGACCAGGTCGCCGGCGTACGGGTGCCGGGGGTGGACCGGGAGCCGGTTGCAGAGCTCGACGGTCTCCTTCATCGCGTCGATGTCGCCGAAGTCCAGCATCGGGTCGACGCCTTGGGCGTACAGGTTCAGCGCCAGGGTCACCAGGTCGACGTTGCCGGTGCGCTCGCCGTTGCCGAACAGACAGCCCTCGACCCGCTGGGCGCCGGCCAGGACCGCGAGTTCGGCGCAGGCGACGCCGGTGCCGCGGTCGTTGTGCGGGTGGACGGAGAGGACGACCGCGTCGCGGCGGGCCAGATGGCGGTGGACGTACTCGATCTGGTCGGCGTAGACGTTCGGGGTGGCGATCTCCACGGTGGCCGGCAGATTGTGGGTGACGGGACGGTCGGGGCTCGCGTCCCACACCTCGGTCAGCCCGTCGCACAGGTCGAGGACGAAGTCCGGTTCGGTGAGGTTGAAGGTCTCCGGGGAGAACTGGAAACGGACGCCCGCGGTGTCCCCGGCCCGCCGCGCCATGCGCTCGGCCGCCTCGCGTACGGTCCGCCACACCTCCCCGCGGTCCCGGCCGAGGACGACGTCGCGCCACACCGGTGAGGTCGCGATGTACAGATGGACCACCGCCCGCGGCAGCCCGGCGATCGCGTCGAAGGTCCGGTCGATCAGGTCCGGGCGGGCCGGGGTGAACACGACCGGGGTCACGTCGTCGGGCACGACCCCGGCGGTCACCAGGTGCCGTACGAAGTCGAAGTCGGTACGGCTCGCCGACGGATAGCCGACCTCGATCTCCTTGAAGCCGGTCGCCACCAGCAGATCGAAGAAGCGGCGCTTGCGCGGGGTGTCCATCGGCTCGGCGAGGGCCTGGTTGCCGTCGCGCAGGTCGACGGGGACCCAGAGGGGGGCGCGCTCGATGCGGGCGGAGGGCCAACTCCGGTCGCCGGCCGGGACGTTCACCCGCTCGTGGAAGGGGCGGTAGCGGTGGTGCGGCATGGGACCGGGCCGCTGCGGATTCCATACGGAGGTCACGGGGTTTCCTTCTGCTCGGACGGTCCGCTCGGTGGACCGTCGATCGGTCGGAGACCGGCAGCACGGCGTCCCGCGGCGGGGTGCCGGTCGCGTCAGGCCCCGCCGCGGCAGCCGAGAAGAAGGAGACCGCGAAGCGTCATGGCGGTACGCTATCCACTCCTCAGCTCCTCAGACAAGTACGGGCGGGATGAGGCAGGTGAGAATGGCCGTGCAGAGCAGCACTCCTCCGACGAGTTGGTGAACCCCCGATGCCGCTGGGCCCCGTCCGTCCCAGTCCCCTGGTCGAACAGGCCGCCGAGCGCCTGCGTGAGCACATCACGGAGGGCCACTGGCCCGTGGGCACCAAGCTGCCCGGCGAGACGACCCTCGCCAAGGAACTCGGCGTCGGCCGCTCCACCGTCCGCGAGGCCCTGCGCGCCCTCGCCGGCGCCGGGCTCGTCCAGCCCCGGCAGGGCGCCGGCGTCTTCGTCCTCGCCACCGACCCCGTCGAGGACTGGCCGACCCGGCTGCGGCGGGCCGCCGTCACCGACGTCTACGAGGTCCGCATGGGCATCGAGGTCCAGGCCGCCCGGCTGGCCGCCCGGCGCCGCACCCCCGAGGACGTCACCGCGATGGAACACGCGCTCCAGGGCCGGCGGGCCGCCTCCACGCGCGACGACGCGACCTTCATCGACGCCGACATCGCCCTGCACGCGGCGGTGGTCGCCGCCGCGCACAACCCCGTCCTCACCGACCTGTTCCACGACTTCGTCCCGGTCCTGCGCGAGGGCCTCATCGACCTGCTGACCCTCACCGGCCTGCGCGACCACGACCCCAACACCGCGGACGACGCCCACGAGGCCCTGATCCGGGCGGTCGCGGACGGGGACGCGGAGGCGGCCGCGGAGATCGTGCGGGGGGAGCTGGAGGATCCGTTCGGCGGACAGGGGTGATCAGACGATCTCCAGGGGCCGGTGCGGTCCCTCCGGCAGCAGGACCTCGACCCCGTCCCCGGGCCGTACGACTCCGCCCGTGAGCACGACACCCATGATCCCGGACTTGAAGCGCACGCTCCCGTCGGTGTCCCGGCCGACGACCTGCTTCATCAGCCCCTGCCGGAACGTGTCGATCTGGGCGCAGGGGTTCCGCAGCCCGGTCACCTCTACGACCGCCTCGTCCCCGAGACGCAGCCGCGTCCCGACGGGCAGCCCCAGCAGATCGACGCCCCGCGTGGTCACGTTCTCGCCGAGCTCCCCGGCCGCCACCTCGAACCCGGCCCCGCGGACCTCCTCGAACAGCTCCTCGTGCATGAGGTGCACCTGCCGAAGGTTCGGCTGCGAGGGATCCTTGCGCATCCGGAACCGGTGCTTCACCGTCACTCCCGCGTGCACGTCCCCCTCCACCCCGAGCCCGGCGAGCAGTGTGATGCTCTCCCGGTTCGGCTTGGTGAAGGAGTACGTACCACTGCTGCTGACCGCGCTCACTGTCCCACCCATGGTGGCGAGCCTAGACGAAGCCGCAGATCAGGCGTCCGTCGCCCACTTCCGCAGTGCCGCCTTGCTCTCGAAGTCCGCCACGTTCTTGTCCAGCGGGTCCGAGGTGTACTGGTGGAAGCGCCACTTGGCCTTGATGCGGGGCTTGCCGGCGGTGACGTAGTCGGCGATCCAGAGGCCGTCGCCGGCGTAGGAGGTCGTGTCGACGTTGAGCCAGAAGTTCCGGTTGCAGTAGAGGATCACCCGGTTGTTGGGCCGCAGTGCCCTCACCTTGCGGATGAAGCTGTCCTTCTCCGCGTTGGAGGCGTGGGTGCCCTCGCCCGTGGTCTCCCAGTCGACGGCGAGGATGTCGCCGCCCTTCTCGGGGGCGTGTTTGACGAAGTACTCGGCCTGGGCGGTGAGGTTGCCCGGCCAGAGGAAGTGATAGAAGCCGACGACGAGACCGGCGTCGCGGGCGCGCTTGGTCTGGGCGGCGAGCTTGGGGTTGATGTAGGAGCGGCCCTCGGTCGCCTTGATGAAGACGAAGGAGAGGCCGTCGGTGTCGTAGGAGGAGGACTGGTAGGCGCTCACGTCGATGCCGCGCAGCATGGGGGGACTCCTTGAAGTGCCAGTGGGGTGACACGAGTTGGTGTGTTTCCCAGCGTGGCACGGGGGCGGCGCGCGTGACATGGAAACGTCAACCTGGCCGGCGGTTGTGGCGCGTGTGATCCCTGTGACGTGTGATGTGTGCCATACCCACGATGAGTGCATCTTGAATCGACTCTGGGCACATAGCCCTCCGGGCACCACGATCTTCAGCGTCCACGGGGGACACGATGAGCGCGACAGCCGACCAAGGGCCATTGAGTTTTGCCCAGGAGCGTCTCTACGTCACGCGCGAGGCGGCGGGACGGGACGACGCTTACCTGGTCGTCGTGGCGATGCACATCGACGGCGATCTCGACGTCGAGGCGCTGCACCGGGCCGTACGGCGGGTGACGGCCCGTCATGACGCCTTACGGGCCACCTTCGCCTTCGAGGGCGGCCGGCTGGTGCAGCGGATACCCGGCCGGGACACCGAGCCCTCCTGGACCGTCACCGCGTCCGAGCCGGGCGCCGAACGGGCGGAGGCCGTGCGCGCGCTGGTGCGACGGCTGAGCGAGGACCCCTTCGACCTGGCCGCCGGTCCGCCGGTCCGCTGGGGACTGACCCGGTTGGGGCCGGGGGAGTACGGGTTCGTCCTGGTGGCCCATCACATCGTGTGTGACGGCTGGTCGTTGGGCGTGATCTTCCGCGACCTGGAGAGGGCCTACGGCACGCCCCCGGAGGGCGAGCCCTTCGACGGCGAGGCCCCCGGCCCGCTCGCCCGGGCGGCGCGTGAGCGGGCCGAGTGGGCGACGGGCGGGACCGCGTCGGCCGATCTGGACTTCTGGCGTGGCTACCTGGCGGACCTGAACCCCCTGGCCCTGCCCACCGACCTGCCCCGCCCGGCGGTACCCAGCGGCGCCGGCGGCTCCGTACTGGTGCCGCTGGACCGGGAGGTGGTGGGCCGGCTGCGCGAGACCGCGCAGCGAGCGGGCGCCACCGTCTTCATGGCGTTCGCCGCGATCTACGCGAGCGTCCTGGGCCGCTACGCCCGTCAGGACGACGTGGTGATCAGCAGCCCGGTCGCGGGCCGGCACTCGGAGGAGGACCAGGCCCTCGTCGGGTGCCAGGTGAACATGGTGCCGCTGCGCCTGGACGTCTCCGGCCGCCCCGCCTTCACCGACCTGCTGCGCAGGACACGTACCGCGGTGCTCCCCGCCATGGCCCGGCAGAACGTGCCCGTCGACGTGCTGGTGCGCGAGCTCGCGCTGCGCGGTGCCGCCGGGCGGTCGCCGCTCCTGCAGTGCTCCCTGGCGGTGCAGAACTTCGACGCCGGGCTGCCCGACCTCCCGGGGACGACGGTCACCGAGATCGAGGTGCACAGCGACCGGGCGAAGTGGGACCTGGCCCTGACCGTCGACCTCTCGGGCGAACACCCCTCCCTGCGGCTGGAGTTCGACGCCGACATCCTGCTGACGCCGACCGCCGAGACCCTCGTACGCCATCTGGAGTCGGCGATCGCCCACGCGGTCGAGGCCCCGGACGAGCCGGTGCGGATGGTGGACGCGCGGGAGGCCGCCCACCTCACCCTCGGCGTGAACCCGGCGCCCGCCGCGCCCGAGACCGAGTCCGTGCTGTCCCGGTTCCTGCGGGCCCGCGCGGCCCGTCCCGACCACCCCGCGCTGACCGACGGCACGACCACGTTGACCTACGCCGAGCTCGACGCCCACGCCGACCGGGTCCGCCGACGGCTGCGGCACGCCGGAGCGGGACCGGGTACGCGGGTCGGGGTGTGCGGGCGGCGGACCCCGTGGACCGTGGTCGCGATGCTCGCCGCGTGGAAGGCCGGGGCGACGTACGTCCCGCTCGACCCGGTCGGCCCGGGGGAGCGCCTGCGGTCGATCGCGGAGCGAGCGGGGATCGGCCTGGTCCTGGTCGACTCGGCGACCCGGGCCGACCTCCAGGAGTGGCTGCCCACCGCGAACCCGCTGGTGGTGGACGAGGTGGTGGACGGGCGGGAGCCGCACGAGGTCCCGGACGTCCCGCCGTTGGAGCGGAGTGATCCCGAGGGGGACGATACGCAGGGGAGCGATCCCGAGCGGACCGCGTACGTCATCTTCACCTCGGGCTCGACCGGCCGGCCCAAGGGTGTCGAGGTGACGCACTCCTGCCTCGCCCAGCTGTTCGCCGACCGGCCCGCCGGGCTGACGGTGGACGAGACGGACGTATGGCTCTGCGCGCACTCGTTCGCCTTCGACTTCTCGGTCTGGGAGATCTGGGGCCCGCTGACCACCGGCGGCACCTGTGTCCTCGCCACCGACGACCAGGTGCGCGACCCGGCGGCGCTCGCCGCCCTGGTGAGCGGGCACGGGGTGACGATCCTCAGCCAGACACCCGGGTCGCTCTACCGTCTGGCCCCGGCCCTGACCGCGGCGTCCGGCTCCGGACCGCGGTACATCGTGCTGGGCGGCGAGGCGCTCGACTGGGGGCGGCTGGCCCTGTCGCTCGGCGGCGGCGGTCTCGACACCACCGTGGTGAACATGTACGGGATCACCGAGGGGACCGTCCACGTCACCGCGCACCCGGTGCCCGCCGCGGACCTCGGCTCGGTGCCGGCCCACTCGATCGGCGTGCCGCTTCCGCAGGCCCGCTGCTACGTGCTCGACGAGAACGGCGACCCCGCCGGGCTCGACGTGCCGGGCGAGCTGTACATCGGCGGCGGGCATGTCGCCCGCGGCTACCTGGCCGACGGGGAGCAGACCGCGCGGCGCTTCACCCCGGACCCGTTCCACCCCGGCGGCACGCTGTACCGCACCGGCGACCTCGCCCGCTGGCGCACCGGCGGCACCCTGGAGTACCTGGGACGCGTCGACGACCAGGTGAAGGTGCGCGGCTACCGTGTCGAGCCCGCGGAGGTCGAACGGGCCGTGCTGCGGCTGCCCGGACGCCGCCCCTCGGCCTGCAGCGTGCTGGCCCACGACGACTCGCTGGTCGCCTTCGTGGCCGTCGACGGGCCGCTCCCGGAGAGCGAGCTGCGCGAGCACCTGAGGGCGGAGCTGCCGCCCTACCTCCGCCCGGACCGGTTCGTGCGGGTCGACGCCATCCCGCTGACGCCGAACGGAAAGGCGGACCGCGCCCTCCTGCTCGGACTGCTGGCAGCCCCGGAGCCGACCGCCGCCCCGGAGCCGACCGCCGCCACGGCGGCGCCACGACCCGACGGCTTTCGGCGGCCGGACCTGGCGGACCTCACCCGGACCGTGCTCGCGACCTGGCAGCAGGTGCTCGGGCGGTCCGACATCGGCGTGGACGACAACTTCTTCGACGTCGGCGGACACAGCTTCGCCCTGCTGAAGGTCCACGAGGCACTGGCCGGGGCCGGCCTGGAGATCAGCGTCACCGACCTCTTCCACCACACCACCGTCGAGGCCTGCGCCCGGTTCCTGCACGGGTCACGGGAGGCCATCGGCAGTGGCGGCACCCGGCGGGCACCGGCGGACCGGGACACCGGCCGCCGTCGTCCCGACGACGGCCGGATCGCCGTGGTCGGCATGGCCGCACGGCTGCCCGGCACCGGCGAGGACCTGGACGCCTTCTGGCGGATGGTGCGGTCCGGCGGACACGCCGCCGCCCGCTTCGACGCGGCGGAGCTGCGCGCCGCCGGGGTACCGCGCGGCATCCTCGACACCCCCGGGTACGTTCCGGTGCGCGCCGCCATGGACGACGTCCCCGGCTTCGACCGGAAGCTGTTCGGCTACTCCCCGCTGGAGGCGTCGCTGCTCGACCCGCAGCAGCGGATCCTGCTGGAGTGCGCCTGGCGCGCGCTGGAGGACGCCGGATACGCCCCGGTGGCGCCGGACGACAACCGCATCGGCGTCTTCACCGGCGTCGGCGGCAACTCCTACCTGCTGGAGGAGGTGCTCGCCCACCCGAAGGCCCTGGAGACCGCCGGGCCCCTGCAAGCGGTCATCGCCTCCGACAAGGACTTCGCCGCCACCCGGATCTCCTACAAGCTCAACCTCCAGGGCCCCGGCGTCACGGTCCAGACGGCCTGTTCGACGTCCCTGGTCGCCGTCCACATGGCCGTGCGGAGCCTGCTGTCCCACGAGAGCGACCTCGCCCTCGCCGGCGGCTGCTCGGTCGCGCCGCCGTCCCGGCACGGCTACGTCCACGAGCCCGGCGGCATCTTCTCGCCCGACGGGCTGTGCCGGCCGTTCGACGAGGACGCGGCGGGCACCGTCCCCGGCGACGGGGCGGGCGTCGTCGTCCTGAAGCGGCTGGCGGACGCGCTCGCCGACGGGGACGTCGTCCACGGTGTCCTCCTCGGGTCCGCCGTCAACAACGACGGTGCCCGGAAGGTCGGTTACACGGCGCCCGGTCCGGCCGCCCAGGCCGCGGTCATCAAGGCCGCCCTGGACGCGGCGGGCGTACCGGCCGAGTCGATCGGCCTGCTGGAGGCGCACGGCACCGCCACCCGGCTCGGCGACCCGGTGGAGATCTCCGCGCTGCGGGAGGTCTTCCTGACCGGGGCGCGGGACGCCGAGCGCTCCCCGCTCCACCTGACCGCCGTGAAGTCCAATGTGGGTCATCTCGACGCCGCGGCCGGGGTGGTGGGCCTGATCAAGACCGTGCTCGCGCTGCGCCACGGCACGGTGCCCCCGATCGCGAACCTCACCCGCGCCGCCGAGCGGCTCGGCGCGGAGGGGACCGCGCTGCGTTTCCCGGCCGAGGCCCGGCCGTGGCCGCGGGGCACGACGCCCCGGCGTGCGGGCGTCAGTTCCTTCGGCATCGGCGGGACCAACGCCCATGTCGTCCTGGAGGAACCGCCCGCGGCTCCCGCGGCGGCTCCCGCCGATCCCGCGCCCCGGCTGCTGACCTGCTCGGCCAACGACGAGGCCGCGCTGGGCCGGGCGGTGCGCCGGCTGGCCGACCATCTGGAGAAACACCCCGACCTTGCCCTGGCCGATGTGGCGCACACCCTCCGGGTCGGCCGGGCCGAACTGCCGTGGCGGGCGGCGGTCGTCGCTCCGGACACCGCCCGGGCACCCGCCCTGCTGCGCCGGGCCGCACTCGGCAGGGTCCGGGTCCCGGCCGGCTCGGGCGTCGTCCTGATGTTCCCCGGGCAGGGCACCGAGCGCCCGGGTATGGGCCGCGCCCGCTACGACGCCGACCCGGTCTACCGCTCCTGCGTCGACGAGGGGCTGGCGGCCGTCGAGGGCACGCTGCGCCGACAGGTGGCCGACGCCCTGCTCACCCCGTCGGCTCCCGGGGCGGCCGGAGGGCCCGAGGGCACCATGAGCACCCTGCTCGCCCAGCCCTGTCTCTTCCTGGACCAGGTCGCCACGGCCCGGAGCCTGACCTCCCGGGGACTGGAACCCCGCGCGCTGGTGGGCCACAGCCTGGGCGAGCTGACCGCCGCGTGCGTCGGCGGCGTGCTGACCCTCGCGGACGGCATGACCGCGGTGACCGAGCGGGCGCGGCTGATGCACGCCGCGCCACCGGGCGCGATGGCGGCCGTCGTCGCACCGGCCGACGAGGTGGCCGGGCTGCTGGCCGACGGCCTGGTCGTCGCGGCCCTCAACGGACCGCACAACGTGGTCGTCTCGGGCTCCGCCGAGGCCGTGGGCGCCTTCGTGGAGCGCTGCCGGGCGGCCGGGACGGCGACGGTGCCGCTGCGCACCGCGCACGCGTTCCACTCACCGGGCATGGACGCGGCGGCGGAGGAGTTCACCGAGGTGATGGCGGGGCTCGCCCTGCGACCGCCCCGCACCCCCCTGTTCTCCGCGGCGACCGGGCGCGGGCTCGGCGACGCCGAGGCCGTGGACCCGCGGTTCTGGGCCTCACAGATCCGGCTGCCCGTGCGGTTCGCCGAGGCGGTCCGGGCCGCGTCGGACGACCTCGGGCCCGTCGCCTGGTTCGAGACCGGCTCGGGTGCCACGCTCCAGGGCCTGGTGAGCGACATCCTCTCCGATCGCGCACCGCTGACCGGCGGGTTCGACCGGCCGCGGCGGGGCGGATCCCTGGCCACGGGCCTGGACGCCGCCGGGCTGCTGTGGAGCTGGGGGCTCGGTGAGGGGTGGCACGGGGACGGCGGGGCCGCCCGGCGGGTGCCGCTGCCGACGTACTCCTTCTCGCGCGAGCGCTGCTGGATCGGGCCGGCGGCCGACGCCGCGCCCTCCGCACCGCGCACGCCCGGGCCCCCGCGTCACGAGGCAGTTCCAGCACGGCACATGGCGACCGACGAACGGAGCGACGTGACACAACAGGAGACGGCCGTGAGCGCGACGACGGACACCGACCCGGTGCTCAGCGCCCTGTGGTGCGAGGTGCTCGGCGTCGACGCGGTGGGCCCCGAGGACGACTTCTTCGACCAGGGCGGCCACTCCCTCGCCGCGCTGCGGCTGAGCGCCCGCATCCGCGACGCGCTGGGCCTGGAGCTGGAGCTGGACTCGTTCTTCGACGAGTCCACCTTCGGCGGTCTGTGCCGGGTCGTACGGGAGCGGCTGGGCGTGCCGGCCCCGACGGCACAGATCCCCCCGGCGCGGCCGGAACCGGCCCTCCGGGCCCACGTCCCGGCCGACCCCGTACCGTCGCGGGCGGACCGCCCGGCCGCAGCGGACGGCGCCCTCAGCACCAGCGTCTACTTCTTCTCCTCCGCCGAGGGCACCCACGGATCCGACTACGACCTCATCCTCGCCGCCGCCCGTGAGGCGGACGCGCTCGGCTACGAGGCGATCTGGACACCGGAGCGTCACTTCCACGAGTTCGGGGCGCACTACCCCAACCCGGCCGTGCTGGGCGCGGCGCTGGCCACCGCCACCGAGCGGATCCACATCCGCGCGGGCAGCGTCATCCCCGCCCTGCACAACCCCCTGCGCCTGGTCGAGGACTGGCGGGTCGTCGACCGGCTCTCGGGCGGCCGCATCGGGGTGTCCTTCGCCCCCGGCTTCCACCCGTCCGACTTCGCGCTCGCCCCCGACCGGTTCGCCGGCCGCAGGGACACCTTCGAGGCCGACGTCCGGCGGATCCGCTCGCTGTGGTCCGAGGGCGTCGTGCCGGACGCCCTCGACGGCACGGGCGGCCGCGTCCAGGTGTCGCTGTATCCGACGCCCGTGCAGCGGGAGCTGCCGACCTGGCTGACCGCGACCTCGAACGACGAGAGCTTCCGCAGGGCCGGTGCGCTCGGCGCCAACCTGCTCACCGCGCTGCTGGAGCTGCGGACCGACGAACTCGCCGACAAGATCCGCGTCTACCGCAAGGCGCGCGAGGAGGCCGGCCACGACCCCGAGACCGGCCGGGTCACCCTGATGGTCCACTGCTACGTCGGTGAGTCGGAGGACATGGTGGAGGAGGTCTGCCACGACCCCTTCATCCGCTATCTGCGCAGCCACACCCACCTGGTGGGCACCCTCACCTCCGCCCTGGCGGAGGAGCGGATCGACCTGGCCGGGGCCAGCCCGAAGGACCTCGACGCCGTGCTCCGGCGCGCCTACCGGAAGTTCCGCACCGAGCGCGCCCTGCTCGGCGACCCGGTCTCGGTGCGGCGGCGCTGCGAGCTGCTGCGGGAGGCGGGGGTGAACGAGATCGGCGCGCTCGTCGACTTCGGCCTGACACAACGTCAGGTGATCGGCAGTCTGCGGCGGTTCGCCCGGCTGCGGGACGAGATGGCGGGTGCCGGCACCGGAACAACCACCCGATGAGCGGGGTGTTCCGGAGATTCCTGACCGCCACCGCGGTCTCGGACACCGCCAACGGCGTCTTCGCCGTGGCGGCGACGATGACGGCGGCCACCACCACGCACTCGGCCGCGGCGGTCGCCGCGGTCACGGTCGCCGCGACCCTGCCCTGGCTGATCGCCGCCGTACCGGCCGGCGTCCTGGTGGACCGGATGAATCCGGTCCGGGCCGTCACCCTGGCCAACCTCGGGCGCTGCGTGGCCATGCTCGGCCTCGCGGCGCTGATCTGGGCCGATGTCGCGCTCACGGTGACCGTGCCGGCGCTGGTCTTCGTGGTCTCCTGCTTCCAGACCGTGGTCGACACCGCGGCCGAGGTCGTCACCGCCAACGCGGTCGACGACGCGCGTCGCACCCGGGCCAACGGTCTGCTGGCCGTGTCGACCCGGCTCTTCTACCAGTTCCTGGGCCCGGCCCTGGCCGGTGTCCTGGTCGACGTCGACCCGGTGCTGCCCGGTGTGCTGTCCGGGCTGGCGTGCCTGGCCGCCGCGCTGGTCGCCGCCCAACTGCCGCGCACCGCGGCCCGCGTGGCATCCGAGGAGACCTCCACCGGGTTCTGGGACGGGGCGCGGATCGTCTTCTCCCGGCCGATCCTCGCGACCATCGTCGCCGTGGGCGGCCTGACCACGATCGCCAACAGCATCTTCTTCACCGTCCTCGTGGTGTACGCGATCACGCCGGGCCCGCTCGGGCTGTCCACGTCGCAGTACGGCTTCCTCGTGGGCGCGATCGGGGTGGGCGCGGCCTGCGGCGCCCTGGCCACCCACCATGTGGAGCGCCTGGTGGGCCGGAGCACGACCCTCACCCTCACCCGGGTGGGCTGGGCCCTGGTGTTCGCGGGCCCGCTGTTCGCCGAGGGTGTCCTGCTGACGGCCGTGATGGCGGTCGGCAGCGCGCTCGGCGGGATGTGGTCGGTCGAGTCGATGTCGGTGCGGCAACTCACCGTCGACCGGGGGGACCTGGGCCGAGTCAGCGGGGCCTCGCGGATGCTGACGTACGGGATGACACCGGTCGGCGCCGCGATCGGCGGTGCCGTCGCGCTCGCCGTCGACGCCACGGTCCTCTTCGCCGTGTCCACCGTCCTGACCCTGCTCACCGTCGTCCCGATCCGGGTCTACCTGTCCGACCGGGCGATCGAGGCGGCGACCCGGCCGTCCGAGCCCGGCCCCGAGAAGGAACCGGTGTCCGAGACCAAGGGGGAGAACGCCCAGTGAGCACCGACGCACCGCGCCACCGGGCGGCGACCGAGGACTGGGAGCCGCTGCTCGACGAGGCGCTGCACGGCACGGCGGGCCCGCCCGGCGCCCGGACCGGCGCCCGCTCCGGCGCTTGGACCGACGTCACCTTCGGCGCCCTCGGGGGCTCCTCGCTCCAGGCGTACCACCTGGTCGCCCTGGGCGAACGGCGACTCGGTCTGGCGCCGGACCTCACGCGTCTGCTGGGCGACGCCCCGCTGGGCGAGGTGCTGGCCGCCGCACGGCCGGTGGACGCCCGGCCCGCGCCGCCGCCCCCGCCCGGCGACCGTCCGCTGCTGCCCGGGCAGGAGCAGATGCTGACGGCCCATCTGGCGGGCCGGGACGCCCCCTACCGGCTGATGTTCTCCCTGGTGGCCCCGGACCTCGACGGCACCCGGGTCGACCGGGCGCTGCGGGCACTCACCGCACGGCACGAGTCCCTGCGGACGAGGTTCGTCGCCGAGGGCGACACCTTCGTACGGCGTGTCCTGCCGCACTGGCGGGTCCCGCTGCGTGAGCTGGAACTCCCCGCGGACGGCGGCGGCCCCGCGGCCCGGATGGAGGCCCCGGCCCGGATGGAGGCCCTCCTCGCCCCGACCGCGGGAAGCGTCCTCCGGCCGTTCGAGCAGCCCCCGTGGTGCGCCTTCGTCGGACGCTCCGGTGGGACCGGCGACGTGCTGACCCTGCTCGTCCACCACACGATCGCCGACGGATGGAGCATCGGCGTCCTGCTGCGCGAGTTCGCGGAGTTCTACGCCACGGACCCCCTCCCGGTCCCGAGCGCCCCGGCACCGGACTCCTCGCTGTCCCGGTACCGCGCGCGGGCCGGCTCGGGGCTGCTGGCGGAGGACCTCGGCCGGGTGGCCGAGCGGCTGGCGGGCGCGCCGGCCGGGGTGCGCCTGCGGGGAACGGCCGGGGGAGAGGACCGGCCGTTCGACCCGGAGGGCGGCCGGCTGCCGTTCGTCCTGCCCGCCGACGTACGGGACGCGGTCGAGGCCGTGGCCCGCCGGGCCGGTGTGCGCCGCCCGGTCGTCCTGCTGGCGGCCTGGGCCCTGGTGCTGGGTCGGCGTGCCGGGGTCGACGACCTGGTGCTGGGGATGCCCACCAGCGGGCGTTTCCGCGCGGACCAGTTCGACACCGTCGGCCTGCTGACCCGGGTGGCACCCCTGCGGATCCGGCTGGACCCGGACCGCACGGTCGCGGACCACCTCCGGGCGACGGCCGCCGAGCACGGCGCCGCGACCCGGGACTCCGAGGCCCCCTACGAGGACATCGTGCGCCACCTCGGTGCCCACCCCGAGCGCGGCTCCAACGCACCGGCCCCATTCGCCTTCGCCGCGCACGACGAGTTGGTCCCGGCCACCGTCGACCTCGCCGGCACCCCGGCCGAGGTGGTCGAAGGGCACTGCCGCGGCGCGGTGTTCGACGCGATCCTCTACCTGCGGCGGTGGGGGAGCGAACCGGCCCTGGCCCTGGAGTACTCGGTCGGCACCGTGGGACCGCGGACCGCCACGGCGCTCGCCGGTGCGCTGCTCGCGACCCTGCGGGAGTTCGCACAGGACCCGGACACACCGCTCGGCTCCCTCACCGGGCTGTCCGCCGCCGAGCGGGACCGCGTCACCGCCCTCGCGCAGCGCGCGCCCGCCACGGCGGACGGGCCCCCGGGGCTCTGGGACCGCTTCGCGCAGACCGCCGGGCGGAGCCCCGACGCCGTCGCCGTCACCGATCCGGCCACCGGTCACACGCTGACCTACCGTCAGCTGCGGGAGGCCGCCACGCGGTACGCCTCCGTCCTCAGCCGGGCGGGTGTCGGGCCCGGCGACCGGGTGATCGTCCAGGTAGACCGCTCGGCCGCGGAGGCCGTCGCGGTCCTGGCGGTCCTGCGGACCGGGGCCTGCTACGTCCCGGTGCCGCGCGAGACGGCCGCCGCCTGGCGCGCGGAGGTGCTCCGCGTCACCGGTGCGGCCGTGGCCGTCGCCTCCGCCGACCACCGCGGCGACTGGCCCGACCGGGTCCGGTTCGTGGCACCGTGGACCCCGGACCCGGCGCCCGGCGAGGACACCGCCCCGGCACCGCACCCGCGCACCGCGGACAGCACGGCCTACGTCTCCTTCACCTCCGGAACCACCGGCACACCCAAGGGAGTCGAGGTACCCGACCGCGCGGTGATCCGCCTCGCGACGGACCCGGACCTGCTGCGCCCGGCGGACGACGAGAACCCCGGCCACCGGCGCTCGATGCTGCGGATGGCACCCCTGGCGTTCGACGCCTCGACCCTGGAGCTCTTCCCCCCGCTCCTGAACGGCGACCGGATCACCGTTCTCCCGCCGGGACCCGCGGCGCCCCGCGCGATCGGCGTCTTCCTGCGGGAGGAGGGGGTCACCCATGCCTGGCTGACCTCGGGGCTCTTCCGTCTGATGGCCCGGCACGAGCCGGCCTCCCTCGGCGCCCTCCGCCAGGTGCTGACCGGCGGGGACGTGGTCTCCCCCGACCACGTCCGCGGCGTCCTGGAGACCTGCCCCGGGCTGTGGATCACCAACGGCTACGGCCCGACCGAGAACACCACATTCACCACCGTCCACCACGTGACCTCGGCGGACGGGATCGGCGACACCGTACCGATCGGACGGCCCGTCGCCGGCACCGGCGTCCTCGTCGCCGACGGGGCGGGCCGACCGGTCCCGCCGGGCGTCGACGGCGAGCTGTACGCCACCGGCCTCGGCCTCGCCCACGGGTACGCCCAGGACGCCGAACGCACCGCCGCGGCCTTCGGCAGCCTGCCCTGGCTCTCCGGTGAACGCGCCTACGCCACCGGGGACATCGTCCGCTGGGACGACACCGGGCAGCTGCTGTTCCGCGGCCGCCGGGACCGTCAGATCAAGGTCCGGGGCCACCGGGTCGAACTCGCCGCGATCGAGTCGCACATCAGAGGCTGGCCCGGGGTCGTCGACGTCGACGTGAGCGCCGTCGGCGCGGACGACACCGACCGGGCCGTCCTCGCCGCGGTCGTCGGCCCGGAACCGGCCGCCCTGCGCGAGCTGGTCCCCACGCTCGCGGAGAGCTTCCCGTCCTACGCCCTGCCCGGCCTGTGGTGCCTGGTGCCGGCCCTGCCCCTGAACCGCAACGGCAAGGTGGACACCGAAGCCCTGGCCGCCCGCGCCCGGACGACGGAGCGCTTCCTCACGGAGGCCCCGGCGCCGGCGGCCCTGGAGCGGACGGCCCCGGAGACGACCGCCCCGGAGACGGCGGTTCCGGAGCCGGCCGTCGCGGCGCCCACCGCGGACGACGTCGTCGAGGAGGTCGCCGGGGTCTGGCGGCTCCTCCTCGGTGGTGACGACTTCGACTACGACGAGGCGTTCTTCGACGCGGGCGGCGACTCCCTGCAGCTCACCGAGATGCGTGACGCGCTCCGCAAACGCTTCCCGGGAGTCCGGATCACCTCGGTCGACATCTACCGCGCCCCGACGGTCGAGAAGCTGGCGGCGCACATCAAGGAGGGCATGCGCGGTGCGTGAAGCGGAGACCGAGCCGATCGCCGTGATCGGGGTGTACACCCGCACCCCGGGTGCGGGGGACGACCTCGACGCCTTCTGGGCCACGGTGGCCGGGGGCCGGGACGCGGTCACCACCCTGCCCGGCGCCGGGACGGGACCGGACCCCGACGGCGGCCCCGGCCGGGTTCCCCGGCGCGGAGTCCTCGCGGACGTCGAGCTGTTCGACGCCGAGGCCTTCGGGATGCCCCCGCGCGAGGCCGAGCTGACCGACCCGCAGCACAGGCTGCTGCTGGAGGCGGCGTGGGTGCTGCTGGAACGGGCGGGCCACGGCACCGGCGGCGACCGGACCGGGCGCGGCGGCGGTGCCCCGCGGATCGGTGTCTTCGCCGGCGCGGGGCTGGACTACTACCTGCTGCGGCACATCCTCACCGACCCCTCGATCGAGGCGGTGGAGGGACTCCTGCCCATCGTCCTCGCCAACGACAAGGACCACCTCGCGGCCAAGATCGCCTACCGGCTCGGTCTGACCGGCCCGGCGATGACCGTCCAGACCGCCTGCTCCACCTCGCTGGTCGCCGTGCACCAGGGCGTCCGGGCCCTGCGGAGCGGCGACGCCGATCTGGTGCTGGCCGGCGGGGTGAACGTCGAGTTGCCGCAGGAGGAGGGCTACGCGCTCACCCCGGGCAGTGTGCTCTCCCGCAGCGGCCGCTGCCGCCCGTTCCTGGCGGGCCGGGACGGCAGCGTGCCGGGCAACGGCCTCGGTCTGGTGGCCCTGCGGCGCCTGACGGACGCGATCGCCGACCACGACACCGTCCTCGCCGTGATCCGCGGCTCGGCGATGAACAACGACGGCGGCGACAAGGCCGGGTACACCGCCCCGGGCTTCGCCGGCCAGGTCGACGTGGTGCGCGCCGCCCACCGGGACGCCGGGATCGATCCCGCGACGGTCGGCTACCTGGAGGGGCACGGCACCGGCACCGAGGTCGGCGACGACATCGAACTCGCCGCGCTGGCCGAGGTGTTCGCCCGGGGCCGGGCGGACGAGCCGCTGCCCCTGGGCTCGGCCAAGGCCACCTTCGGGAATCTGGGCGCGGCCGCCGGTGTCGTGGGCCTGGTCAAGGCGGTGCTGGCGCTCCGGCACGGTGTCCTCCCGCCGCTGCCCGGGGCGGGGGAGGGCGCGGCCGCGGACGAATTGCCGGACGGCTTCGTGGTGGACCCGGTGGCCCGGCCCTGGACCGCCGCACCCGGGGTGCCGCGACGTGCCGGGGTCAGCTCCTACGGCATGGGCGGCACCAACTGCCATGTCGTGGTCGAGGAGTTCGCGCCCTCCGCGCCGACACCGCAGGAGGACCTGACGGCGGCCGTGATCCCGCTGTCGGCGACCGGCCCCGACGGCGTGCTGCGCTACCGGGACGCCCTGCTGGAGCAGTTGGCGGTCCGGCCCGGTCCACGGGTGGGCGAGGTGGCCCGCACCTTCGTCTCGGGCCGGCGCGGCTTCCCGGTCCGCCTGAGCGTCGTACTGACCCCGGACGGGCCGGTGCCCGAGTCCCTCCGGGACACCCCCCGCCGGGTCCCGAGGAAGCCACCGCCGGTCGTGCTGGCCTTCGGCGAGCGGACGGGCTCCGTACGCGGTGCGCTGGCGGGCCTGTACCCCCGCCACGCCGTGGTGCGCGACCGGGTGGAGGACATCCTCGCCGCCCTGGGGGAGGACGGCGACAGGATCCGCTCCGCCCTGCTGGACGAGACCGACGGCCCGCCGCCGCCCGCCGACCTGGCCGCCCAGTGTCTCTACGTCGCTCAGGTGGCCACCGCCGAACTGCTGCGGTCCCTCGGCGTCGAGCCCGTCGCGGTGCTGGGTCACGGGCTCGGGGAGTTCGCGGCGGCCCGCCTCGCCGGCGAGTTCTCTGCGGTCGACGGCGCCGACCTCGTACGGCTGTCCGCCGGGGCCGGAACGGACGTCGTGACGGCCGCCTTCAAGCCGCCGTCCCTGCCGGTCGTCTCCACCCGCACGGGCCGGGCCGTCGACCCGCGGACCGGCCGCGACGGCCCCTGGTGGGACGTCCGTCCGGGACAGCCCGTGCGCGTCCCGGACGCCGTGCGCACCCTGACCGCGACCGTGCCGGGCGCGCTGGTCGTCGACATCGGACCGGGGCGCTCGCTGAGCGACCTGCTGCACCCGTACGTCGGGGCGGACGGCCCGTCCGAGGTGGTGCCGGTGCTGCCCGGCCCCGGAGCCGTGCCCTTCCTCACCCAGCTCGGCCGGCTGTGGTCGGCGGGGATCGGCGTCGACCTCGGGGCGGCCAACGGGGCGGACGGCCACCGGCGCGTGCCGTTGCCCACCTACCCGTTCGACCGGCGGCGGCACTGGATCGACGCGCCCGGCCGGCGGGGCGGGGACGACGGCCCAGCGCCGGCCGCGGACCCGACGGGCGACGAGGAGACGCTGCCCCGGGTGCTCCGGATCTGGCGGGAGACCCTCGGACTCCCGGACGTCGGGCCCGACGCCGACCTGTACATGCTCGGCGGGGACTCCTTCACCCTGGTCCGGCTGGCCGGCCGGCTCTCCCGGAGCTGCGGTGTGGAGATCACGGCGACCCACCTGTTCGGCGTCGACCCGACCCCCCGCGCCATGGCCGGCCTGATCGACGAGAAGACCGGCGCGGCACAGGGGGAGGCGGGCTGACGGTGCGGCAGATACAAGAGCAGATACAAGAGCAGATACAAGAGCAGATACAAGAGCAGATACAAGAGCAGAAACAGGAGCAGAACCCGGAGCAGGAGTCCGAGGGTCGGCGCTTCGCGGTGGAGGCGCCGGACCGGACCTCGGCCGCCTTGGCGGCGGCCGTCGTGGCGGCGCGGGTCTGCCACCGCGGGGACGCCACCGTCCGGATCGGGGCGGACGGCTCGCCCGAGAGCGTGACGGTGGCCCTGGCGGAGGACGGCCGGGAGACGGTCACCCGGCTCGCCGAGGCGATCGGCACCTGGAGCGCGTACGACACCATCCGCCTCGACGTGCGCTGCGACAGCTGCCGGGACGGCTCCGGCGACCACCGGCCCTGCCGGCTCGCCCTCGCCCCGCCGCCCGCCGGGGAGCCCGGCCGGCACCCGGTGGCGCACGGCTGCGGCGAGACGTTCACCCGGTGGGGCCCGGAGCGGACCCGGACCGTGCTGGAGCGCCTCGGCACGTCCCCCGAGGCCGGGCTCGACCATCTGGTGGTCGCCGGTGCGGAGGAGCGCCGCATGCTCCTGACACTCGGCGGACCGCGGGTGGCCCGGCCCGCGACACCGCTGCACGAGCTGATCGCGCGGACCGCCGACCGGCACCCGTCCCGGGTGGCCGTCACGGCGGCGGGCACCTCACTGACGTACGCCGAACTGCTCGCCCGGGCCCGGGAGCTGGCGGACCGGCTGCGGGCCGAGGGGGTCCGCCGGGGTGACGTGGTGGGCGTGAGCGCCTGGCGGAGCGTGGACCTGCCCGGCGCGCTGCTGGGCATCCTGCTGGCCGGCGGCGCCTATCTGCCGCTCGGCACCGAGGCGCCGCCCGCCCGGCTCCGCACCATGATCGACACGGCCGGAGCGCGGATCGTCGTATGCGCCGACGACACCGCGGACGGGATCCGGCGGGCCGCACCGGACGTGACCCTCGTGGACCTCTCCGGCCACCGGCCGCCCGGACAGGCCCGGCGGGCCGTCCCTGAGCCGGTCCACCGCCCGGGGGAGGAGCCCGAGGCCGGTGCCGGGCCCGAGGCCGGTGCCGGACCGGAGGATCCCGCCTACGTGCTGTTCACCTCCGGCTCGACCGGACGGCCCAAGGGTGTCGTCGTGCCGCACGAGGCCATCGTCAACCGGCTGCTGTGGATGCAGGACCACTTCCGCCTCGACGGCTCGGACATCGTCCTGCAGAAGACCCCGTTCGACTTCGACGTCTCGGTCTGGGAGTTCTTCTGGCCGCTGCTGGTCGGGGCCCGGCTGGCGATGGCCCCGCCGCTCGCGCACCTCGACCCCGAGGAGATGGCCGAGGCGGTCGTCCGGGAGGAGGTCACGGTCGCCCACTTCGTGCCCTGCGTCCTGGAGCAGTTCCTGCGGGAGCCGCGCGCCGCGGACGGCACCCGGCTGCGCCGCCTGGTGTGCAGCGGCGAGGTGCTCCCGCCCGCGCTGGCCGACCGGGCGGCGTCGGTCCTGGGCGTCACCGTGCACAACCTCTACGGCCCCACCGAGGCGGCGGTGGACGTGACCGCCTGGGACTGCCGCACGCCCGAGCCGGGGCCGGCCGTGCCGATCGGGCCGCCGATCGACAACGTCGACGCGTACGTGCTCTCCCCGGCCGGGGAGCCGGTGCCCTTCGGCGCCGTCGGCGAACTCCATCTGGCCGGGGTCTGCCTCGCCTCGGGATACGTGGGCGCCCCCGCCCTCACCCGGGAGCGGTTCGTGCCCGACCCCTTCACGGCCGACCCGGACCGCCGGATGTACCGGACCGGCGACCTCGTCCGCTGGCTCCCCTCAACGACGTCCGCCGACGGCCGGCCGGCCCTCGACTACCGGGGCCGGACCGACCAGCAGATCAAGGTCCACGGGGTGCGGATCGAGACCGGGGAGGTCGAACACGTCCTGGACCAGCACCCGAGGGTACGGGCGAGCGCCGTCGTGAAGGTCGGGACCCCCGCCGGGGACCGGCTCGTCGGCTGTCTCGTCGTGGAACCGGGCGACCCGCCCGGCCGGGCGGAACTGCGCCGCCACGCCATGGCCCGTCTGACCCCCGCCATGGTCCCGAGCCGCTTCACCGTCCTCGACCGCTTCCCGATGACCCCCAGCGGCAAGATCGACCGCGCCCGGCTCCGCGAACTCGCGCTGGGCAGCGGATCGCCGGGGAGCGGTTCGCCGGGCGGCGGATCGCCGGGGAGCGGTTCCGCCACACCTGTCCTGGAGCCGCCGCGATGAACACGGACGTCGTCTTTCCCCTCGATCCCGCCCCCGGCCCGACCCCCGGGCTCGCGCTCGTGGCCGTGCCGCATGCCGGAGGGACCGCGCACGCCTTCAGGAACTGGCTGAGGCCTGCCCGGACGCGAGGGTTCCGGATGTACGGCGTGCGGACGGCGACGCCGGGCACGCCCGCTCCCGACCGGACCGTCCGGGCCAGGGCCCGGCACCTGGCCGAGTCCCTGGCCGCACTCGGTGAGCCGTACGTCCTGGTGGGCCACAGCCTCGGTGGGCTCATCGCCGCGGAGGCGGTGCTGCATCTGGAGCGGCACCGCCCGGAGGCGGTGCCCGCACTGCTCGTCGTCTGTGCCACCGTCCCGCCCCATCTGCGCCGGCCGCCGCCCGTGGCGGGCGGGACCGAGGAGGAGGCGGTGGCCTTCCTGCGCACCGCGGGCGGCACCCCGGAGGAGGTGCTCGCCGACCCGGGCATGCGGGAGCTGGCCGTCGCGATGCTCCTCAACGACCTGGCGTCCCTGCGCGGTTACGCGTGGGAGGGCCGCCGCGTCACCACCCCCACCGCGGTGTACGCGGGCCTCACCGACCGGGTCGCCCCGCCCGAGCCGCTCGCCCGGTGGACCGAGGCCGCCGAGTCGGTGACGACCCGTGTCTTCGACAGCGGCCACTTCTTCCCGCACGACAGGACGGCGGAGCTGCTCGACACCGTCCGGCTCGATCTCGCCGGCTCCACCGGCTCCCCCGCCCCCGACCGCCCCCACCCCGCCCACCGCCCCTGACATCTGGAGCTCGTGTATGTCCCGCATCGAGACGCCGCTGTCCTTCGGCCAGCAGCGCATCTGGTTCGTCGAGCAGGTCGCGCCGGGGAACGTCGCCTACATCAACCCGGACGTGCGGATCCTGCGCGGCCCGCTCGACGTCGAGGCGCTCGACACCGCCGTCCGCACGGTCGTCGGCCGGCACGACGCCCTCCGCACCAGGATCACGCCCGCGACCGGCGGCCGGGAGCCCATGCAGTGGGTCGAACCGCGGGTCGGGCGGCCGCTGGAGGTGGTGGAGATGTCCGCGCCGGACCTCTCCACGGACGCCCTGCGGCCGGCGGTGGAGACGTTCGTACGGGAAGCCGCCGGGCGGCCCTTCGACCTGGCCGCCGAGTCGCCCCTGCGCACCTTCCTGCTGCGCTGGAGCCCCACGGTGCACGTCCTGGTCGTGATCGGACACCACATCGCCCTCGACGGCTGGTCCCTGACCAACGTCATGGAGGAGATCGCCCTCTTCTACGACCGCGAGGTCGGCGCGACGGATCAGGAGCCCCGGGAGGTGACGGTCCAGTACCCCGAGTTCGCGGCCTGGCAGCGCGAGCACCTCGACGAGGAACGGATCCGCCAGGAGGTCGAGTTCTGGCGCGGCTACCTCGACGGAGCCCCCGCGGAGATCGAGCTGCCCCGGGACCGCCCGCGCCCGGAGCGCCGCGACATGACGGGCACCGTCCTCAACCTCATGCTCCCCGACGAGGTGTACGACGCGGCCCGCCGGCTCGCCTCCACGGCCCGCTGCACCCTGTACATGGTCCTCGCGTCGGCGCTGTCCGTGGTGCTCACCCGGTACTCCGACCAGCGGGACGTCGTGCTGGGCACCCCGGTCGCGGGACGGACCAGAACCGAGTTCGAGTCCACCGTGGGCCTGTTCCTGAATCTGATCTCGGTCCGCGTGCGGGTCGACGACGACGCCTCGTTCCTCGATCTGCTGAAGTCCACCCGCCGCTCCAGCCTCCAGGCGATGCAGCACCAGGAACTCCCCTTCGACCAGGTCCTCCAGGGCCTGTCGGTGCAGCGGCGCGACACCGTCTCACCGATCTTCCAGGTCTCGCTGTCCGTCGCCAATCTGCCCGACCTGCCCTTCGAACTGGCCGGCCTGGAACCGTCCGAGCACATCTGGGTCGAACTGGCGGGCGCGCGCTACGACCTGACGACCACCTTCGTCCCCGACGGCGGGCGGCTGCGCCTGCGGCTCCAGTACGACACCGCGCTCTTCGACGACGGCACCGTGCGCACCCTGGTGTCCCACCTCAGTCAGGTCCTGCTCCAGGCGGCCGGGACACCGACGGTGCGGGTGGCGGATCTGGACCTCGCCTCCGAGGAGGAGAAGCGCCGGGTCCTGGCCTACTCCGGAGTGCACACCGTCGACGCCGCCGCCCGTCCCGTACCGGACGTCCTGACCCGGTTCCGGCAGGCGGTGGAGACCTGGCCGGACCGGCCCGCCGCCCGATCCGGCGAGGACGGCCTGACCTTCCGCGAACTGGACCGGGACGCCGACCGGTTCGCCGACGCGCTGGCCGCCGAGGGCATCGGCCACGCGGACGTCGTCGCCGTCCGGCTGCCGCGGGGACTCGACTTCCTGGCCACCGTCCTCGGCATCTGGAAGCTCGGCGCGGTCTTCCTCCCGATCGACGCCTCCCACCCGGCGCAGCGCGTCGCGTTCGTCCTCGGCGACGCGCAGGCCGCCCTGGTGGTGACGGACACCGGCACGGACGCGATCGCCGGCGTCCGCGCGGTGCACCCGGCCGGTCTGCGGGGCCGTACGACGCCACGGGCCGCACGCCCGGAGCCCGACGCCGACACGACCGCGTACATCATGTACACCTCGGGCTCCACGGGTGACCCCAAGGGCGTGGCCGTCGCCCGCACGGCGCTGTCGGCCTTCTGCGCGGCCGCCGTCGATCTCGTCGGGATCACCCCCGAGGACGTCTCGCTCGGCCTGACCACCACCTCGTTCGACATCTCCCTGCTGGAGTACCTGGTCCCGCTGCTGGCCGGGGCCTCGGTGCGCCTGCTCCCGGAGAACGCGACCGACCCCGCGGCGGTCGGGCGGGCGCTGGCGGCGACCCCGCCGGTGACATACGTCGGCGGCACCCCCACGGTGTGGAAGTCGCTGCGCGACGCGGGAGTCGAGGTCGCCCCCGGCACCAGGCTGATGCTCGGCGGCGAACCCCTGCCCGGCGAGTTCGCCGACCACCTGGACGCGCGCGGACTGACGTACTGGAACTTCTACGGCCCGACCGAGGCCACCGTCTACTGCACCGTCCAGACATCCGGCGGGGGGACCGACACCCCGCCGGTCGAGACGGCCTCCTGCGTGGGCACCCCGTTCGGCCTGAACCGCGCCTACGTCCTGGACGCCTCCTACCGCCCCTGCCCGGTCAACGTGCCCGGCGAGATCTTCCTCGCCGGCCCCCAGGTGGCCCAGGGGTACGTCGGCCGGCCCGAACTCACCGCCAGCCGCTTCCCGCTCGACCGGATCGCGGCGGACGGATACCGCCGCTACCGCACCGGTGACGCCGGACGCTGGGACGCCGAGGGACGGCTGCGCTTCCTGGGACGCCTCGACACCCAGGTCAAGGTGCGGGGCTTCCGCGTCGAGCTGGAGGAGATCGAGAAGCGGCTGGCGCAGTGCCCCGGCGTCGCCGACGCGGTCGTCGGCGTCGACCCGGAGACCGGGGACCGGCTGATCGCCGGGGTCGTCCCCGACGGCGACACCGTGCCCGAGGCGGCCCGGATGCGGGAGTGGCTCGCCGAGACACTGCCCGAGTACATGATCCCGTCCGCCTACACCACGCTGACCGCCCTGCCGATGTCGGCGAGCGGCAAACTCGACCGGCGCCGCCTGGGCGCCACCACCGCACCCGCGCCGGTGGCCGACCCCGACGGCGGCTCACCCCACGAGCAGCTGGTCCAGGGTGTCTTCCGCGATCTGCTCGGACGCGACGACATCGGGCGCGACGCCAACTTCTTCGAACTGGGCGGCCATTCGCTGCTCGCCGTGCAGATGGTGCTCAGGTTCCAGGACATGTTCGGCGTCACGCTGGAGACCGCCGAGGTCTTCCGCCACCCCACCCCGCGGACCTTCGCCGAGCGGCTCGGCCGCCCGTCCTTCGTCCAGGAGCCCGCCGTCCCGCTGCGCACCGCCGGCGGCGAGCCCACGGTGATCTGCCTGCCCCCGCTGTCCGGCACGGCGTGGAGCTTCGTCCAGCTGCTGCCGTACCTGCCCCGGCACATGCCGGTGCACGGCGTGCTCTCGCCGCTCCTGGCGGCCGAGGGGCGCTCCGCCGATCCGGCCGCGCTGCTGGAGGAGTTCGTGTCGGCCGTGGAGAGCGTCGACGTCCTCGGCCCGCTCGTGCTGGTCGGCTGGTCCGTCGGCGCGGCCCTCGCGCCGGGCGTCGCGGCGGAACTCCAGGACCGCGGCCACGAGATCGAGCACGTGGTGATGTTCGACGCGGCCGACGTCGACCTCGACGCGCCGGAGCCCCGGGTGACCTGCGGGCTCACCCACTTCCTCGCCACCGACCCCGCCTCGCGGCGCGAACCGGGGTACTGGGAGGGCCTGTTCAAGGGCGGCGCGGAGACGATCGCGACCACCGCACCGCACCTGCGCATGCTCGACCCCGACATGCTGGCCGCATCCGGGCCCCGACTGCGCGCCACGCTCATGGAGTTCGGCGGCTGACGCCGAGAGCACCTGTACCCGTACGGCACCCACAGACGGAAGAGGCCATGGCCGAAGACCCCAAGGACACCCCGGACCACCTGCCCCTGCGCGAACGGGTCGCCGCGGTCGTGGAGGCGGCGCGCGCACACGCCGAGGACGTGGACGCGCGGGGCCGTTTCCCCGCCGAGGCGGTCGCCGAGCTGAAGCGGAACCGGCTGCTGGCCCCGGAGCCGGTCCCCGGACAGGGGCTGTGGACCGCGCCCCAGACGGTCGCGGTGGCCCACGCGCTCGGCCAGGCCTGCGCCTCCACCGGCATGATCTGGGCCATGCACCAGGGACAGATCCAGGCGGTCGCCCGCCAGCCGAAGACCAGCCAGGCGGTGCAGGACTTCCTCGACACGGCGTGGCAGACCCAGCCGCTGGTGGCCAGCCTGATGTCGGAGGCCGGAGCCGCGAGCCCCCGGGAGAGCCGCGCCCACTGCCGCGAGGACCCGGGCGGCGACGGCACCGTCACCATCGACAAGAACGTCTCGGTCTCCTCCTACCTCCAGCAGGCCGACGCCGGGCTGCTGGTGGCCCGGCGCTCGGCCGAGGACGCCGTCACCGAGCAGGCCGTGGTCCTGGTGCTCCGCGAGGAACTCACCATCGCCGGATGGCGGGACTGGCAGGCGCTCGGTATGCGCGGCACGGGCAGCGGCGGCGGCCGGGTCCGGGCCCGCACCCACCGGGACCGGATCCTGGAGGAGTCGTTCAGCGAGGTCTCCGGCCGCGTCATCATGCCGCTGTCCAACCTGGGCTGGGCCGCGTGCTGGCTGGGCATCGCCGAGTCCGCGTTCACCGTCGCCCAGGACGCCTTCCGCCGGCAGCAGGGCAGGACGGCGCCCGACGTCCTCACGGCCAAGACGATGCGGCTCGGACGGGCATCGGACACCATCGACGAACTCACCGAGCAGGTCCGTTCCCTCGCCGAACGCTACGAGGAGGCGCGGGGTGCCGCGAGCGACGCCCTGGTGCGCCGCTCGAACGCGCTGCGCCTGACGGCCGCCGCCCGCGCCAACGACAGTGTGCTGGACTCCTTCCAGGTCATCGGCGTGGACGCCTATCGGGAACCGTCGGCGAGCCGATGGAGCCTGAGCCGCCAGATCCGTGACGTGCTGTCCGCCCGCGTCATGATCAGCGAGGACCGGATCCGGCTCGGCAGCGGCCAGCTCGCCCAACTGCCCCGCCGCAGCAGCCTCCAGGAAGCGATCGGATGACCGGCGAGCCTAAGCCCGGACACACGGTGACCTCGCGGTACGACGCACAGGTCCTGGAGGACGCGGACCGCGCCGCCGACCCGTGGGCGGGCGTGGACGGGGCGGCACTCGCGCGGGCCGTGCGGGCGCAGGCGGGACGGCCGGTGACCGGCATCGACGACATGGCGTCGTATCTGGCCCGCCAGGTGTCGGACACCTCGCACCGGGAGGTCGTCGGCCCCCTGCTGGACGGCGCCGGCGCGAGCGGTGTCGTCGTACGCCATGGCACGGTCCTGGCCTCCTGGGGCGATCCGACCCGCCCGGAGATGGCGTACAGCGCGACGAAGAGCGTGCTGTCGCTGGTGGCCGGGATCGCCCACGACGACGGCCTGCTGCGCCTCGACGAACCGGTCTCGGCCGCGATCGACCTGCCGCAGTTCGCGGACGACCACGGCCGGGCGATCACCTGGCGCCACCTGCTGGACCAGACGAGCCAGTGGGAGGGCGAACTGTGGTCCAAGCCCACCTGGGTGGACGCCCAGAGCACCCGCGAGGGCACCGAGTCACCGGGCGGCCCGCCCGGCGCGGGCTGGGCCTACAACGACGTCCGCGTCAACCTCACCGCCCTGGCCCTGACCGTCCTGCTGCGCCGCGCCCTGCCGGAGGTCCTGCGCGAGCGCGTGATGCTCCCCGTCGGCGCCTCCGACACCTGGTCCTGGCACGGCTACTCCACGTCGTTCGTCGACCTCGAAGGCACCCGGCTCCCCGTCGTCTCCGGCGGCGCGCACTGGGGCGGCGGCCTGTGGATCAACGCCCTGGACCTGGCCCGCCTGGGACACCTCTGCCTGCGCCGGGGCCGCTGGAACGGTCACCAGGTCCTCTCACTCCGCTGGATCGATGCCCTGTGGACCCCCTGCCCGGTCAAGCCCGAGTACGGCCTGTCCTGGTGGCTCAACGACCACCGCACCGTCTGGCCCACCGCCCCCACCACCGGCCGCTGCGCCCGCGGCAACGCCGGCACCCACACCCTGTGGGTCGACCCGGCCCGCGACCTGGTGATCGCCTCGCGCTGGGGCGGGGACGTCGAGACTCTGCTGACAGAGGTGTCGGCGGCGGTGCCGTCGCGTCCCTGAGCCCCCTCGCTCAGCACTTGACAGCCAGTTCGCTCAGCACTCGATGATGTTCACCGCCAGCCCACCCCGCGCCGTCTCCTTGTACTTCACGCTCATGTCGGCGCCGGTGTCCTTCATGGTCTTGATGACCTTGTCGAGGGAGACCTTGTGGGAGCCGTCGCCGCGCATGGCCATACGGGCGGCGGTGACGGCCTTGACCGCGGCCATGCCGTTGCGTTCGATGCAGGGGATCTGGACGAGGCCGCCGACGGGGTCGCAGGTGAGGCCGAGGTTGTGCTCCATGCCGATCTCGGCGGCGTTCTCGACCTGTTCGGGGGAGCCGCCGAGGACCTCGGCGAGGGCGCCGGCGGCCATGGAGCAGGCGGAGCCGACCTCGCCCTGGCAGCCGACCTCGGCGCCGGAGATGGAGGCGTTCTCCTTGAAGAGCATGCCGATGGCGCCGGCGGCGAGCAGGAAGCGCACCACGCCGTCCTCGTCGGCGCCGGGGACGAAGTTGATGTAGTAGTGGAGCACCGCCGGGATGATGCCGGCCGCTCCGTTCGTCGGGGCCGTCACCACACGGCCGCCCGCCGCGTTCTCCTCGTTCACGGCCATCGCGTAGAGGGTGATCCACTCCATGGCGTGGGCCAACGGGTCGCCCTCCGCCCGCAGTTGGCGCGCCGACATGGCGGCCCTGCGGCGGACTCTGAGCCCGCCCGGCAGGATGCCCTCGCGGGACATGCCCCGGGACACGCAGGCCTGCATGACCCGCCAGATCTCCAGCAGGCCGGTGCGGATCTCGTCCTCGGTGCGCCAGGCGCGTTCGTTCTCCAGCATCAGCGCGGAGATCGACAGGCCGGTCTCCCCCGTCAGCCGGAGCAGCTCGTCGCCCGTGCGGAAGGGGTACTTCAGCACCGTGTCGTCCAGCTTGATGCGGTCCGCGCCCACCGCGTCCTCGTCGACGACGAAGCCGCCACCCACCGAGTAGTACGTCTTCGACAGCAGCTCCGCACCGGACGCGTCGAAGGCCCACAGCGTCATGCCGTTCGCGTGGTAGGGCAGTGTCTTACGGCGGTGCAGGACCAGATCGTCGTCGAAGGAGAACGCGATCTCGTGCTCGTCGAGCAGCCGGATACGGCCGGACGACCTGATCGTCTCGACCCGCTCGTCGGCGCCCTCCACGTCCACCGTCCGGGGCGAGGCGCCCTCCAGTCCGAGCAGCACCGCCTTCGGGGTGCCGTGGCCGTGACCGGTCGCGCCCAGGGAGCCGTAGAGCTCGGAGCGGACGGAGGTGACGGAGCCGAGCAGGTCCTCGTTGCGCAGGCGGCGGGCGAACATGCGGGCCGCGCGCATCGGGCCGACCGTGTGGGAGCTCGACGGGCCGATGCCGATCGAGAACAGGTCGAAGACCGAGATGGCCACGGGAACTCCTCCAGAAAAGGGTGGGGGCACACGTCGTCGGGTGCCCCCACCGGGGAACTACTTGTTCAGGCCCGGGTACAGCGGGTGCCTGTCGGCGAGCGCCTTCACACGGGTCCTCAGGGCCTCGGCGTCGTACGACGGCTTCAGCGCCTCGGCGATGACGTCCGCGACCTCGGCGAAGTCCTCGGCGGTGAAGCCGCGGGTGGCCAGGGCCGGGGTGCCGATCCGCAGGCCCGAGGTCACCATCGGCGGCCGCGGGTCGTCGGGTACGGCGTTGCGGTTGACGGTGATGCCGACCTCGTGGAGACGGTCCTCGGCCTGCTGCCCGTCCAGCTCGGACGCGCGCAGGTCGACCAGGATCAGGTGCACGTCCGTGCCGCCGGACAGGACGTTCACCCCGGCCTCGCGGGCGTCCGCGGCCGTCAGACGCTCGGCGAGGATGCGCGCACCCTCCACCGTACGCCGCTGGCGCTCCTTGAAGTCCTCGGAGGCGGCGACCTTGAAGGAGACGGCCTTGGCGGCGATCACGTGCTCCAGCGGGCCGCCCTGGAAGCCGGGGAAGACCGAGGAGTTCAGCTTCTTCGCGAACTCCTTCCTGGCCAGGATGATCCCGCCGCGCGGCCCGCCGAGCGTCTTGTGGGTGGTGGAGGTGACCACGTCCGCGTGCTCGACGGGGTTGGGGTGCAGCCCGGCGGCGACCAGGCCGGCGAAGTGCGCCATGTCCACCCACAGATACGCGCCGACCGCGTCGGCGATCCGCCGGAACTCCGCGAAGTCCAGCTGACGCGGGTAGGCGGACCAGCCCGCGATGATCACCTTCGGGCGGTGCTCGGTGGCGAGCTTCTCCAGTTCGGCCATGTCGACCAGACCGGTGGCGGAGTCCACGTGGTACGCGACCACGTTGAACTGCTTGCCGGAGAAGTTCAGCCGCATCCCGTGGGTGAGGTGGCCGCCGTGGGCCAGGTCCAGGCCGAGGATCGTGTCGCCGGGCTGGGCCAGCGCGAACAGGGCGGCCTGGTTGGCGGAGGCGCCGGAGTGCGGCTGGACGTTGGCGTACTCGGCGCCGAACAGCTCCTTGAGCCGGTCGATGGCGATCTGCTCGGCGACGTCGACGTGCTCGCAGCCGCCGTAGTAGCGGCGGCCCGGGTAGCCCTCGGCGTACTTGTTGGTCAGGACCGAGCCCTGGGCCTCCATCACCGCCAGCGGCGCGAAGTTCTCCGAGGCGATCATCTCAAGGGTGGACTGCTGGCGCTCCAGCTCGGCGTCGACCGCGGCGGCGACCTCCGGGTCGAGCTCGTGCAGGGGCGTGTTCAGAACGGACATCTGGTGTACGACTCCTCAGCCGGCGGAAAAGGCGGTGTACTCGTCGGCGGAGAGCAGGTCGGCCGGCTCCTCCGCGACGCGTACCTTGAACAGCCAGCCGCCCTCGAAGGGGGCGGAGTTCACCAGCGCCGGGTCGCTCACGACGTCCTCGTTGACCTCGGTGACCTCACCGGAGACGGGGGAGTACAGGTCGCTGACCGACTTGGTCGACTCCAGCTCGCCGCAGGTCTCGCCCGCGGTCACCGTGTCACCGACCTCCGGGAGCTGGACGAAGACGACATCGCCGAGCGCGTTGGCCGCGTGCTCGGTGATGCCGACCGTCGAGACGCCGTCCTCGGCGCCCGACAGCCACTCGTGCTCCTTGCTGTAGCGCAGCTGCTGGGGGTTGCTCATGGCCTGAATTCTCCTGTACGCGGGGGAGTGCTGATGAATGGGGGACTGCGGAACGTGCGCGTGAGCAGCGGACATGTGCGCAGGGTCACGCACCGGCCGCTTCGAGTGTCTACTTCCGCCGCTTGTGGAACGGCAGCGCCACGACCTCGTACGGCTCGTGACTGCCCCGGATGTCCACGCCGACACCGGGGGTGCCCGGCGCCGCGTGCGCGGCGTCGACGTAGGCCATCGCGATGGGCCTGCCGAGCGTGGGGGAGGGGGCGCCGGAGGTGACCTCGCCGATCACTCGGCCCTCGGCGACCACGGCGTACCCGGCACGCGGGACGCGGCGGCCCTCGGCGACCAGGCCGACGAGGACGCGCGGCGGGTTCTCCAAGGAGCGGGAGGCGGCCTCCGTCAGCGCCTCGCGCCCGACGAAGTCGCCCTCCTTGTCGAACTTCACGACCCGTCCGAGGCCCGCGTCGAAGGGGGTCAGCGAGGTCGAGAGCTCGTGCCCGTACAGCGGCATGCCCGCCTCCAGGCGCAGGGTGTCCCGGCAGGACAGTCCGCAGGGGACCAGGCCGACGCCCTCGCCGGCCTTGGTCAGGGCCTGCCACAGCTCGACCGCGTGCTCGGGCTTCACGAACAGCTCGAAGCCGTCCTCGCCGGTGTAGCCGGTGCGGGCGATCAGCGCGGGGACGCCCGCGACCGTGCCCGGCAGGCCCGCGTAGTACTTCAGGCCGTCGAGATCGGCGTCGGTGAGGGAGGCCAGGATGCCCGGGGACCGCGGACCCTGGACGGCGATCAGGGCGTACGCGTCCCGGTCGTCGCGGACCTCGGCGTCGAAGCCGGCGGAGCGCTCGACGAGGGCGTCCAGGACCACCTGGGCGTTGGAGGCGTTGGCGACGACCATGAACTCGGTGTCGTCCAGGCGGTAGACGATCAGGTCGTCCAGGATGCCGCCGTCCTCCTGGCAGATCATGGTGTAGCGGGCGCGGCCGACACCGACGGAGGCGAGGTTGCCGACGAGCGCGTGGTTGAGCAGGGCGGCGGCCTCGGGGCCGCTCACGGTGATCTCGCCCATGTGCGAGAGGTCGAAGAGGCCTGCCCTCTCACGCACGGCGTTGTGCTCGTCGCGCTCGGAGCCGTAGCGCAGCGGCATGTCCCAGCCGGCGAAGTCGGTCATCGTGGCGCCGAGCGAGCGGTGCAGGGCGTCGAGCGCGGTATGACGGATCGGGGTACTGCTCATCGGACGGTCGTCTCCCAAGGCATGACGGCGAGGTCGTTCCTCCCCATCTGTCATCGGAACCTGAGAGGTTCGTCATGACCGTACGGGGCATGACTTGCACCTTGGGTGGAGCCACCGGAACCGGCGGCCCGCTTTTCAGATGTGCCTCGCCCGCGCGGTGACGGGGCCTGAGAGATTCAAGGGAGGGACTTGCTCCTTCGGCGCCCCGGCGACGTACGCCCGATGACGTACGGCTGGGGACTCTCCCGCGCGGATTCAAACGGCCGGTATGCAGTTGGCGGGCACATCATTGCACGCATCGGTCGGGCGCGGCAGGGGGACCCGTCCGCCGGGTCCGCACCGGGGCCGCACAGGCTTCTCGGACGGCCACGTCCCGCTGTAGCAGGCTTGTTGCGGGAAACGGACGGAAACGAGAGGCACCGCGCATTACCTTCTCTTTACACTCGACGGGGATGGGATCTCGTGACCACCCCAGGGGAGGACGATCACGGTGAACAGGACCACGGCGTACGCGACCACCTCGGCCCTCGCGCTGCCCCAGCAGCCGACGGCCCCGGCCAGGGAGGTCTGCGGCCCGCTCACCGCACCCGTCGTCCGCGACCTGCGCGAGCGTGACGGACACAGCCCGCATGCCCTGCTCTTCGCGCCCCAGGACCTCGTGGTGATCACGGGCCTGCCCGGCAGCGGCAAGACCACCTTGATGAAGCGGACGGTCAAGGGCACCCGTATCGACTCCCAGGACACCCGGGACCGCTGGCAGGAACGCGTGCCCCGCTTCCTGCCGTACGCGGCCTACCGTCCCCTGGTCCGTCTCGCGCACTACGCCGGACTGCGCCGTGCCCTGCGCTCCGGCGAGGGCGTCGTCGTGCACGACTGCGGTACGCAGGCCTGGGTGCGCCGCTGGCTGGCCCGCGAGGCCCGCCGCCGTGGCGGCACCCTGCACCTCCTGCTTCTCGACGTCACCCCGGACACCGCCCTCGCCGGCCAGCGCGAGCGCGGCCGCGGCGTCTCCCGGTACGCCTTCCTGCGCCACCGCGGCGCCGCCGCCCGCCTGATCGGCGCCGCGGAGAACGGCGACCTCCCCCAGGGCGTCGGCTCCGCGGTCCTCATCGACCGCGCCGCGGCGAACGTCCTGCACCGCATCGGCTTCACGGGCTGAGCGGCCCGGGCTCCCTCCCCCGGCGGAGCTGCACGTTCCGTTTGGCCGGGGTGTTCCGGCGCGGTGTCCGGGCCGTTCGTACCCGTTAGCCTTTTCAGCCACAGCAGTGGTACTCGGCAGGCGGTAGGCAGATGGACTTCCCGGCGGATCTCCCCGCGGACTTCTCGGCGCAGGCACACCCCCATCCCCACGGCGGATGGCCCGGCAACGAGCTGGAGGAGGTGCTCTCGGCCTCCCTCGGCGTCCCCTCGGCCGGGGGACGGATCGTCGAGGTGCTCGGGCGGAGCTTCGTGTGGGTGCCGCTGCCCGGCGGCGGCGGCCCGCACAGCGGCCCGCTCGACCTGCCGACGCTGGAGATCGAGGGCCAGGCCTATGTGCCCGTGTTCAGCTCCGAGGAGCAGTTCCGCCTGGTCGTCGGCTCGCACATGTCGTACACCATCGCCCCGGCCGTGGAGTTCGCGCGCGGGCTGCCCCCGCAGGTGGGCATCGCCCTGAACCCGGACGGCGTGGTCGGCGTCCCGCTGCCCCCGGCGGCCGTCGCCGATCTCTGCCGGACCGGCCGCACCCCGCTCGACGGTCCCGCGAGCGGCGGCCGGGTCAAGCTCTACGAGCCCGACTGGCAGGACGACCCCGTCGACTTCCTCGCCGCCGCCGCCACGGAGTTCGCGCAGACCGGAGTGGTCGTCTCCGCCCGCCGCTGCCTGGCCGCCATCGAGACGGCCGACCCGGTGATGTTCGTCGGCGTCGAACTGGCCCAGTGGGAGGGCGACATCCGCGCCCTCCCCATGGAGGCGCTCTCCCGGGCCCTCACCCGCGCCCCCGCCCCCTGGCCGGTCAACCTGGTCCTCCTGGACGTGGCGGACGACCCGGTGGGCCACTGGATGCGCGACCAGGTACGGCCCTTCTACCAGCACGGTTACTGACGGGCCGCGCGGCCGGGCCTGATCTGCGGCTACCGCCGCGCGGGCGCGACCGGCCGGCACGGCCCGCACCCGCCGGCGGGCAAGAACCCCCGAGCCCTTGGGCGATTGCTGACGGCACCTCCACTTAAGCTGGTCCCACAACCGGTGCAACTTCCAGAAGGGGCGGTTCAGGTGAGCGCCAGCGGCACGGGCACGGGCACCGCGACCGGGCAGGTCGAGCACATGCTGCGCCAGGTGACGCCCGGGCGCTACGACGCCTACGAGGCGCTCCTGCGCGCACTGGCGACCCCGAACTCCGGCCAGGTCTGGATGCTGCTGTGGCACGGCCAGGCCGGCTCCCCGGACGCCCAGTACGGAAACATGCAGGTCGAGGGCTTCGGCTACGCCCCTTGCGTGACCTCCGCCCAGGAACTGTCCGCCAGCGGCTGGAACAGGTCCTACGAGGTGGTCGACGGCCTCGACGTGGCCCGCACCCTGTACCCCGACCACTACGGCCTCTGGCTCAACCCGCACGCCCCGGGCGGCGGCGTCGGCATCCCCTGGCTCGACCTGCGCCGTATCGCCACCGGCCTGGAGCGGCAGCCCGCCGGACCCCTGCGGCTGTCCGAACCCGCGATCGAGGTCCCGCAGTTCTACGCCCTGCTCACGCAGAACGCCCACCGCACCACGGCGGTCCGCTCACTGCGCCGCGCCTGGGTGCAGCCCGCGCTGGGGGCCCCGTATCTGGCCATCGGACTCGACGTGTACGACACCAGCCCGCAGGCCGTCGACTCGGTGCGCGCGATGATGCAGCAGTCCATCGGCGCCGTCCCGGACGGTCTGCCGGTCTCCACCGTGGCGATGTCCGACGAGTACGACCCGGTCGCCCTGTGGATGCGCGCGAGCGCCCGCCCGTTCTACGACCGCGAGGCTCACGCGGCTCCCGCACAGGCCCCGGCGGCGGGCTACGGCTACCCGCCCGCCCGGGGCGGTTACTGACGCCTCTCGCGACACAGCGTTCACACAACAGGCACTCCGTGCCGGGAGACGGTACTTTGTTACCGCCACGTTTCTTCGCGCGTAGACCGGGGTGAAAGGAGCTCTCACGCCCCGTATGTCCCAACTGGCCCACGTCCGGCCCGCGTTACTTCCCGTCCGGATAACGGAATCCCCCAAGCCGCATCACGGTTGCGCATCCTTTCATCACGAAGTCTTTCAACTGATCGCCAAAGCGTTGAAGACTCCCGGGAGACACGGGCCGGTCGGTCCCGTGAGCGAGTTCAAAACCACCGCTACCGCGGCAGCCAGGGGGTCGGCCATCGTCGACCCGAGAGGGGTCAATCTCACTGTGACCGCACCGATCGAGACCACCGGGGCGGAGGCCGGAGCACAGCCCGAGGCCGTTCTCGCCGGAGTCAAGAAGAGTCAGATCGAAGGGCGTTCGCTCAGCCAAATCGCCTGGACGCGGTTCAAGCGCGACAAGGTGGCCATGGCGGGCGGCGTCGTCGTCGTGCTGCTCGTGCTCATGGCCGTGCTGTCCAAGCCCATCCAGTGGGTCTTCGACCTCGACCCCAACAAGTTCAACCAGGACCTGATCGACCCCGCGCTGCTCGCCCCCAAGGGCGGCTGGGGCGGCATGAGCTGGGACCACCCGCTCGGCGTCGATCCGCAGTACGGCCGCGACATGCTCGCCCGGATCATCGACGGATCCTGGGTCTCGCTGCTGGTCGCGGGCGGTGCCACGCTGCTGTCCGTGGTGATCGGCACGGTCCTCGGCGTCGTCGCCGGGTACTACGGCGGATGGATCGACAGCGTCATCAGCAGGATGATGGACACCTTCCTGGCGTTCCCCCTGCTGCTGTTCGCGATCTCCATCTCCGCCTCCGTGCAGGACGGTTTCTTCGGGCTCGACGGACTGCCGCTGCGCATCTGCGTGCTGATCTTCGTGATCGGCTTCTTCAGCTGGCCGTACATCGGCCGTATCGTCCGCGCGCAGACCATGACGCTGCGCAAGCGCGAGTTCATCGAGGCCGCCACGAGCCTCGGTGCGCGCGGGCCGTACATCCTCTTCCGGGAGCTGCTCCCGAATCTCGTCGCGCCGATTCTCGTCTACTCGACGCTGATCATCCCGACGAACATCCTCTTCGAGGCCGCGCTGAGCTTCCTCGGAGTCGGTATCGCTCCGCCGCAGGCCTCCTGGGGAGGCATGCTCAGCAACGCTGTGGATCTCTACACCGCTGATCCTCAGTACATGTTCGTGCCCGGACTGGCGATCTTCATCACCGTCCTGGCCTTCAACCTGCTGGGTGACGGGCTGCGTGACGCCCTCGACCCTCGCAGCAAGTGATCCATCGATAGAGAGGGCTTTCCTCAGGTGAAGACGAGAAGGGTGACCGCCGCTGTGGCGTCGGTCCTGGCACTCTCGCTGGGTGCTGCCGCATGTGGCGGCGGGGACAACAACAACGACGACAACGGAGGCAACGGCGCGAAGGACGCGGCGCTCACCTCCATCGTCAACGCGTCGAGCAAGAAGGGAGGGACGCTCAGCCTGGAGCACTCCGACGTTCCGGACTCGTTGGACGGTGGCAACACCTACTACGGCTGGGTGCAGAACTTCTCCCGTCTGTACGGGCGTTCGCTCACCTCCTTCAAGCCGGCCGCCGGCAAGGAAGGCCTCGAGATCGTCCCGGACCTCGCGGAGTCCCTGGGCAAGCCGAGCGCCGACGCCAAGTCGTGGACGTACAAGCTGCGCAAGGGCCTCAAGTTCCAGGACGGCACGCCGATCACGTCCAAGGACGTCAAGTACGCCATCGAGCGCTCCAACTTCGCGCCCGAGGCTCTCTCCAACGGGCCGACGTACTTCAAGGCGTACCTGGTCGGCGGCGACAAGTACCAGGGTCCCTACAAGGACAAGTCGGCCGAGGGTCTGAAGTCCATCGAGACGCCGGACGACCAGACGATCATCTTCAAGCTGAAGCAGCCGTTCGCGGACTTCGACTACCTGGCGACGTTCTCGCAGACGGCTCCGGTGCCGAAGGCGAAGGACACCGGCGCGAAGTACGTGCAGAACATCGTGTCCTCCGGCCCGTACCAGTTCCAGTCCTACGAGGAGGGGCGCGGCGCCACCCTGGTGCGCAACCCGCAGTGGGACCCGAAGACGGACCCGATCCGCAAGGCACTGCCGGACAAGGTCACGATCAAGTTCAAGGTCAACCCGGTCACGGTCGACAACGACCTGCTGTCCGACAAGATCACGGCCGACGCGGCCGGCACGGGTGTGCAGCCGCAGACCCAGCCCAAGGTGCTGGCCGGCCCCAACGCCAAGCAGACGGACAACTCGTACGCCGGCGCGACGCAGTACATCGCGCTGAACGTCAACGTGAAGCCGTTCGACAACGTGCACTGCCGCAAGGCCGTGCAGTGGGGTCTGAACAAGCAGTCCGTCATCGACGCGATGGGCGGCTCGCCCAAGGGTGACGTGGCGACCACGCTGCTGCCGCCGTCGGTGAACGGCTACACCAAGTTCGACACCTACCCGAGCGCGGGTCACAAGGGCGACGCGGCCAAGGCCAAGGAAGAGCTGAAGGCGTGCGGCAAGCCGAACGGCTTCTCCACGATCCTGACCGCCCGCTCCGACCGTCCCGCCGAGATCGCGGCCGCGACCGCGATCCAGGCGTCGCTGAAGAGCATCGGCATCAACATCGAGATCAAGCAGTTCCCCTCCGGCAAGTACTTCTCCAACTTCGCCGGTGTCCCGAGCTACGTCCACCAGAACAAGCTCGGCATGCTCTCGATGGCCTGGGGCGCCGACTGGCCGACCGGCTACGGCTTCCTCGACCAGATCATCAACGGTGCCGCCATCAAGCCCTCCGGCGGCAACAACCTGATGGAGCTGAACGACCCGAAGATCAACAAGGCCCTGACGGACGCGATCGCCAACACCGACGACGCGGCCCGCACCAAGGCCTGGGGCGACATCGACAAGATGGTGCTGGACAACGCCTCCGTCGTGCCGCTCGTCTACCGCAAGAACCTGCTGCTCAGGCCGAAGTCGGCGACCAACGTGACGGTCACGCAGGCGTACCTCGGCATGTACGACTACCTGCTGATGAGCTCCTCCAAGTAACACCGGCAGGCCTTATTCCCTGAAAGGCAGGTGAAGGCACCGGGTGGCCGGGGCGGATACCCTCCGCCCCGGCCACCCGGAGCCGTACAGCTGTGGCTGCGTACATCCTCCGACGCGTCATGGGCGCGGTGCTGTTGCTGCTGGTGGTCAGCGCAGTCACCTTCGCGATCTTCTTCCTGGTCCCCAAGCTGGGCGGCCAGACCGCCGACCAGCTGGCAACGCAGTACGTCGGCAAGGACGCCAACCCGGAGTCCGTCGCCGCGATCAAGAAGAACCTGGGCCTCGACCAGCCCATCGCGATCCAGTACTGGGACTACATCAAGGGTCTCGTGGTGGGCGCCGACTACAAGTTCGGCCCCGACGCCACCCGTTGCGACGCCCCGTGCTTCGGCTACTCCTTCAAGAGCCATGTCGAGGTGTGGCCCCAGCTCCAGGAACGGATTCCGGTCTCCTTCTCGCTGGCCATCGGTGCCGCGGTGATCTGGCTGATCTTCGGTGTCACCACCGGCGTGATCTCGGCCCTGCGCAAGGGCAAGCCGGTCGACCGCGTCGCGATGTTCATCGCCCTCGCCGGCGTCTCGCTCCCGATCTTCTTCACCGGCCAGGTCCTCAGCGCCCTGTTCGTGTACGAGGTCCCCATCTGGGAGAGCATCGACTACGTCCCGTTCACCCAGAACCCGGCCGAATGGGCCTGGCATCTGCTGCTGCCCTGGATCAGCCTCGCCTTCCTCTTCTCCGCGCTGTACGCAAGGCTCACCCGGGCAGGCATGCTGGAGACGATGGGCGAGGACTACATCAGGACGGCCCGGGCCAAGGGACTCAGGGAGACCACGGTCGTGGCCAAGCACGGTCTGCGCGCCGCGCTCACCCCGATCGTCACGATCTTCGGCATGGACTTCGGCACCCTCGTCGGTTCCGCGGTGCTCACCGAGACCGTGTTCTCGCTGCAGGGCATCGGCGCCTACGCGGTGCAGTCCATCAAGGACAACGACCTGCCCATCGTCATGGGCGTGACCCTGGTCGCCGCCTTCTTCATCGTCTTCTGCAATCTCATCGTCGACCTGGTGTACGCAGCCATCGACCCCCGGGTGAGGTACTCGTGAGCAAGCCCGTCAAAGCCGCGCTCGGCGAACCCGCCGGCGTCGCCCCGTCCGACGCGGACGACGCGTTCCTGTCCGTACGCGATCTGCGCATCCACTTCAACACGGACGACGGCCTGGTCAAGTCCGTGGACGGCGTCAGTTTCGACGTACGGCGGGGCAAGACCCTCGGCATCGTCGGCGAGTCGGGTTCCGGCAAGTCCGTGACCTCGCTCGGCGTCATGGGCCTGCACCGCTCGGCCAACGCCAAGGTCTCCGGCGAGGTGTGGCTGGACGGCCAGGAGCTGATCGCCGCCGACCCCGACGAGGTACGACGGCTGCGCGGCCGCAAGATGGCGATGATCTTCCAGGACCCGCTGTCGGCGATGCACCCGTACTACACGGTCGGCCAGCAGATCGTGGAGGCGTACCGCGTCCACCACGACGTCAGCAAGAAGGTGGCCAAGCAGCGGGCCGTCGAGATGCTGGACCGGGTCGGCATCCCGGAGCCGAACAAGCGGGTGGACGGCTATCCGCACGAGTTCTCCGGCGGTATGCGCCAGCGCGCGATGATCGCCATGGCGCTGGTGAACAACCCCGAACTGCTCATCGCGGACGAGCCGACCACCGCCCTGGACGTCACCGTGCAGGCGCAGATCCTCGACCTGATCCGGGATCTGCAGAAGGAGTTCGGCTCCGCGGTCATCATGATCACCCATGACCTGGGCGTCGTCGCCGAGATGGCCGACGACCTGCTGGTCATGTACGGCGGACGCTGTGTGGAGCGCGGCCCGGCCGAGTCGGTGTTCTCCGAGCCCCGCCACCCCTACACCTGGGGCCTGCTCGGCTCGATGCCGCGGCTGGACCGCGAGGAGACCGACCGGCTCATCCCGATCAAGGGGTCCCCGCCCTCGCTGATCAACCTCCCCGAGGGCTGCGCCTTCAACCCGCGCTGCCCGTACGCCGACATCCCCAAGGACAACGTCACCCGCACGGTCCGCCCCGAACTCACCGAGGTCGGCGGCCGGCACTGGGCCGCCTGTCACATGACGCAGGAGCAGCGGCAGCGGATCTGGACCGAAGAGATTGCGCCGAAGCTGTGAGCGAGAACCCGAAGGACGCGGCAGTGACCACCCCTGCGCAGAGTGCCGGTGCTCAGCTCACCAAGGACGCCGGCCCCGGTGACGTCCTGCTGAAGGTGACCGGGCTCCAGAAACACTTCCCGATCCGAAAAGGCCTGCTCCAGCGGCAGGTCGGCGCGGTCCGTGCCGTCGACGGCCTCGACTTCGAGGTCAGGGCGGGGGAGACCCTCGGTGTCGTGGGCGAGTCCGGCTGCGGCAAGTCGACGATGGGCCGTCTGATCACCCGGCTGCTGGAACCGACCGCGGGCACGGTCGAGTTCCAGGGCAAGGACATCACGCACCTCGACGCGGGCGGGATGCGCCCGATGCGCCGCGACGTGCAGATGATCTTCCAGGACCCGTACTCCTCGCTGAACCCCCGGCACACCGTCGGCACGATCGTCGGTGCCCCCTTCCGGCTCCAGGGCGTCCAGCCCGAGGGCGGCGTGAAGAAGGAGGTGCAGCGGATCCTGTCGGTGGTCGGCCTCAACCCCGAGCACTACAACCGCTATCCGCACGAGTTCTCCGGCGGCCAGCGCCAGCGCATCGGCATCGCCCGCGCGCTCGCGCTCAACCCCAAGCTGGTGGTGGCGGACGAGCCGGTCTCCGCGCTGGACGTGTCGATCCAGGCGCAGGTGGTGAACCTGCTGGACGACCTCCAGCAGGAACTCGGCCTGACCTACGTGATCATCGCGCACGACCTCTCGGTCGTCCGGCACGTCTCGGACCGGATCGCGGTGATGTACCTGGGCAAGATCGTCGAGCTGGCCGACCGCGAGTCGCTGTACAAGGCGCCGATGCACCCGTACACCAAGGCGCTGATGTCGGCCGTGCCGATCCCGGACCCCAAGCGCCGGGGCGTCAAGAGCGAGCGGATCCTGCTCAAGGGCGACGTGCCCTCGCCGATCTCCCCGCCGAGCGGCTGCCGGTTCCACACCCGGTGCTGGAAGGCGACGGAGATCTGCAGGACCACCGAGCCGGCCCTCGTGGAGCTGAAGCCGGGCCAGCGCGTGGCCTGCCACCACCCCGAGAACTTCGAGGACCAGGCCCCGCAGGAGACGGTCCTGCTCTCGGCGGCCAAGGAGGCGGCGGAGCTGGTGCCGGAAGCCGTGCTGGAGGAGTCCGCGGAGACGTCGGCGGCGGTCGCGGCGGAGGTCTCCGAACCTCCCCAGGAGGTCTCCGATCCTCCCGAGGACGTCTCCGAGCCTCCCCGGGACACCGACGACAAGTAAGCGAACCCGAGCCCCTGCCTTGCAATGTAAGGCAGGGGCTCAGTGCTGGGTGAGAATGGCAGGGTGTTCCAGCAACTGTTCAGCCCCTCCGTCCAGCACACGCTCGACCTCGTCGGCATCTTCGTCTTCGCCATCTCCGGCGCGCTGCTGGCCGTCCGCAAGAACTTCGACGTCTTCGGCATCGCCGTCCTCGCCGAGGTCACCGCGCTGGGCGGAGGGCTGTTCCGCGACCTGGTCATCGGGGCGGTGCCGCCCGCCGCCTTCACCGACCTCGGCTACTTCGTCACCCCGCTGCTCGCCGCCCTCCTGGTCGTCTTCCTGCACCCGCAGGTCGAACGCATCCAGGCCGGCGTGAACGTCTTCGACGCGGCGGGACTCGGCCTGTTCTGCGTCGCCGGGACGACGAAGGCGTACGAGTACGGACTCGGCCTGACCCAGTCGGTGACCCTCGGCCTCGCCACCGCCGTCGGCGGCGGTGTGCTGCGGGACGTGCTGGCCAACGAGGTGCCCTCGCTGCTGCGCTGGGACCGCGACCTGTACGCGGTCCCGGCGATCGTCGGCGCCACCATGGTCGCCCTGTGCATCCGCTACGGCGCCCTCACCCCGCTGACCAGCGCGCTCGCGGCGCTCACGGCCTTCGTGCTGCGGTTGCTCGCGATGCGGTTCCACTGGCGAGCTCCGCGGGCGTGGAACCGGCGCTCGACCGTGCGTGAGGAGTAGCGCCGGCCCGTCCGTGCAGCAGCCCCATCTCCTCGGTCAGCCACTGGAACGCCGGGACCACCTGCGGCCGCCACAGGGCCATGTTGTGGCCGCCCGCGCTCTTCGGGATGAAGACGACGTGCACGGTCGTCGGAGCCTTCGCGATCTGTTCGAGGGCCGCGCCCGCCTCGTAGCCGTCGCCCGGCTGACCGGACTGGTAGAGCGCGATCGCGGGCGGGGTGCGGGCCTCGCGCAGCAGGACGTAGGGGTTGTTGGCGCGGCGCAGGGCGGGCGTCTCGGAGGCCAGGGAGTTGCGCTCGCCGATCGGGTCGTTGTAGCCGGACATGCTGACCGCGGCCCGGTAGCGGTCGGGGTGGGCGACGGCCAGCTTGGTCGCGCAGTGCCCGCCCGCCGAGTAGCCGGCCACCGCCCAGCCGGTCGGCGCGGGCTGGGCGCGGAAGTTGTCCATGACCATCTTCGGCACATCCACGCTGAGCCAGGTGTCGGCGTTCACCGTGCCGGTGATGTTGGCGCAGCCGGTGTCCACCCCGGCCAGCAGGTTCATGCGCGGGGCGACCAGGATGAACGGCGCCACCCGGCCCTCGCGCATCAGCGGCCGCAGCTGCTTGACCGCGTGCAGCGACCCGAACCAGGCCTTCGCCGAGCCCGGGTAGCCCGACAGCAGCTCCACCACCGGGAACCTGTGGTGCCGGTAGGCGGGCTCGTGGTACTGCGGCGGCAGCCAGACGTAGACCTCGGCGTTGACGCCCGAGACCCGGCCCTTGAGCTGGGTGATCCGCACCCCCTCGGACGCGGGCATCCCGGGCCCCCTGGCCTCGGCGAACCTCTGCTTGACCTTCGGCAGTCGCTCCAGGGCTATCCCGCCGGTGCCGTCGGCGCCCAGGTTGGCGGCGTGCTGCACATGGTCGCCCGTGCCGAGCAGGTCGGCCCAGTTGTCGTACAGGTTGTTCTGGTTGTTGACCAGGACGAAGACCAGGGCGACCGCCGTGCCCTGCGCGAACAGCAGCATCAGCCCACGGCCGGCGGCCCGCACGATCCTCGGGCCCCGCAGGCGCGACCACAGCGCGAAGGGCAGCACCACGGCGACGAGCACCAGCGCGATCAGGGTGTAGAGGAACGAAGTCCCGGTGAGGCTCATGTCCCTAAGGAGGGACACAGGGGGCTCCGGGTTTACGGACGAGAGGGGCACTTACCGAGAAATTTCCCGCTCCTCACCCAAAAGCAAAGCTACCGCTTAGTAATGTGATGTTGTACCGTTCACCCATGCCAGAAGCAGCTACCGTGCGCGCCACCATCGGCGACAGCGAGTTCGACCGGGACACCGCGGTCGTCCGCCGTGAGCCCGGGGTCTACGACATCGACCTCTCCGCGGGCTGGACCATCATCAGTGCCGTCAACGGCGGCTACCTGCTGGCCGTGCTCGGCCGCGCCCTCGCCGACGCCCTGCCGCACGCCGACCCGTTCACGATCTCGGCGCACTACCTCACCGCCTCCCGGCCGGGCCCCGCGGTCGTGCGCACCGACGTCGTCCGCACCGGCCGCACCCTCTCCACCGGACAGGCCTCCCTCTTCCAGTACGACGACCAGGGCCGCGAGGTCGAACGCATCCGCGTCCTCGCCTCCTACGGCGACCTGGACTCGCTGCCGGACGACGTCCGTACGACGGCGAAGCCGCCCGCGATCCCGCCCATGGACCAGTGCTTCGGCCCCGAGGACACTGCATCTGATGTCCGACTACCGTCGGGTGGTGCCCCGGTCGAGGGCAGCTCCGCGATCACCGACCGTCTGATGCTCAAGCTCGACCCCACCACCCTCGGCTGGGCCCTCGGCGCCCCCTCCGGCAAGGGTGAGATGCGCTCCTGGTTCGGCCTCGCCGACGGCCGCGACGCCGACCCCCTCTCGCTGCTCCTCGCGGTCGACGCGCTTCCGCCGACCGCCTTCGAGATCGGCCTGAAGGGCTGGGTGCCCACGGTCGAACTCACCGTCCACGTCCGCTGCCGCCCCGCTCCGGGCCCCCTCCGCGTCTCCATCACCACGCGCAACCTCGCCGGCGGCTTCCTGGAGGAGGACGCGGAGGTCTGGGACACGGAGGACCGTCTGGTGGCCCAGTCGAGGCAGCTCGCACGTGTGAGACTGGGCTGAGAAGAGCCACTCAGGGGCGCGGGGAACTGCGCGACCGGCCACGAGCGACCTGAAGCCGCGCGCGGACGGATGTGGCTGGTCGATAGGCGCACGTACAGCCATAGCCTGACCATGTGAAGTCCGACCGTCTCCTGTCGATCCTCCTGCTCCTCCAGACCCGCGGCAGAGTCCCCGCCCGCGAACTCGCCGAGAGGCTGGAGGTGTCCGTCCGCACCATCTACCGGGACATCGAGGCCCTCTCCGCCACCGGCGTCCCGGTCTACGCCGAGCGCGGGCGACACGGCGGCATCGAACTGCTCGCGGGATTCCGTACGGACGTCACCGGCCTGACCGCCGACGAGTCCCGCGCCCTGTTCATCCTGGCCGCCGAGGGCGCACACGCCACCCTCGGCCTGGACGCCGCCCTGGGCTCGGCCCTGCGCAAGGTGATGGCCGCGCTCCCGGCCCCGCACCGCCCGGCCGCCGAGGTGACCTCGCGCCGCATCCTGGTCGACGCCACCCGCTGGAACGGCGGGCCCGCGAGGACCGTGGACCTGGACGTCCTCCAGGACGCCGTCTTCGCCGACCGGCGCCTCAGGCTCCGCTACCGGCACAGCGGCGAGCCGGAGACGAGGACGTACACCGTCGACCCCTACGGCCTCGTCTCCAAGGCCGGCGTCTGGTACGCCCGGGCGTCGACCTCGCGGACGCCTGGGAGACGCTGCGCCGCCAGGTCGAGGAACGCCCCGGCGGACTCGACGTCACCGTCCGCGTCCGCCGCGACCGGCTCGACATGTTCCTGCGCATGAACGCGGCGTACCTGGCCGAACTCCCCGAGGACGACGGCGACGACGGCACCGGCGCGTGGGTGACCGCGCGACTGTCGTACGGCTTCCTCCGCGAGACCCGCCAACTGCTGGCGTTCTCCGACCGCGTGGAGGTGATCTCGCCCCCGGAGGTGCGCGCGGAACTGGCCCGGGCGGCCCCCTCCGTCACGGAGTTGTGCGCCTTTTAGACGCGCTTTGCCGTGCGCACAGGTGAGGAACAGGCCGGTCCCAAAGAAGCCCTAAGGGGCGTTGGTTGAGTGCACGACCTCAGGTTCTCCTCATCCTCCTTGGAGCTGTTCCTCATGAAGCGTGTGCGTCTCGTCCCCGCGGTGGCCCTGCTGGCGCTGGCACCCCTCGCCCTGGTGGCCTGCGGTTCGGGCGACTCCTCGTCGTCCCCGGACAGCGGCGGTTCCGGTCAGCAGCAGAACTGCCGGCAGCCGTCCGGGGTGCCGTCGGGTGCGCCGTCGGGCGCTCCCACCGGCACCGCGAGTGCCAAGCCGTCGGGTGCTCCTTCGGGTGCTCCGTCCGGTGCTCCCTCGGGCGCGCCGAGTGGTGCTCCCGGCGGTGGTCAGGGTGGCGGCCAGGGCGGCGGTCCCGGTGGTGGCTGCGGCGGTTCGGGTGGCGGCGCGGCCCCGAGTGGTGCTCCCACCCCGCAGGCGACCAAGAGCTGACCCCTTGGGTCCGGTTCAGTCCAGCCAGTGACGTCGGCCGATGCTGATCAGCCGCATCTGACGCTCCGCCACCTGTGCGACCCGCTCCCGCTCCTCCTCCGGGGCCTGGAGTGTCTCCAGGAACAGCGAGGCGGTGATCAGCATCTGGTCGACGTAGAGATTGGCGAGCATGAGCAGGTCGTCGTCGTTCCAGCCGGCCGACTCGGGGTCCTTGGCCAGCTCCGCCTTGACCTCCTCGCCGAACCGGGCCAGTTGGTCCCGTATCGCCTCCCGGACCGGCTCGACCCCGCCATGTCGTTCGCGGGCGATAAACCGGACATGTGCGGGGTACCCCTCCACATGGCGGGCGATCAACTCGATGGCGCGTGTGATGCGTTGGTTGCCGTTGTCCGCCGTGGACACCGTCGTCCGGATCATCGGGTGCAGGCTGCCCAGCGCCTCCTCGACCAGGGCCACGCCGAGATCCGCGATGGAGCGGAAGTGCCGGTAGAAGGCCGTCGGGGCGACGCCGACGGCACGCGTGACCTCGCGCAGGCCGAGGCTGCTCAGGCTCTGCCCCTCCAACAGTCCCAATGCCGCGTCCAGGAGCGACTGTCGGGTCTTCTGCTTCTGGGCCTGTCGGATGCCGAGGGTGTGACTCATGTCATCCAGTTAACAACTGTTCTCCGTAATTGAAAAGCCGTACGGCGCGCTAGACTCTGGAGTCAGTGAACAACTGTAACTACAACTGTTCACCCAACCGTAACGAGAGTCATCTCGTCGCCATGTTCGGAGGGGGATCCGTCCCATGCTGTTCCTCGTCGCCGCACTCATGCTGCTCGGCGTCGTCCTGGGCACCGTCGCCCACGCGCCGCTCACCTTCACCCTCGTCGCCGCCGCGGTCATCGCCGCCTGGCTCGGCATCTTCGCGATCCGCGAGCGCCACGGCCGCCGTCGCGGTCCGTCCACCAACTGACCGTCCGCCGTCCAGCTCGTCCCCCCTCGCGACTTCCAGGAGCTGATCCGTCATGCAACTCACCGCCCCGGCCACCCGCCGCAACGCCCCCGCCAACCCCACCCGCGACGCCGACGGCATGGCCGTCGCCTCCTTCATCCTGGGCCTCCTGGGCCTCCTGGTCCTCAACATCTTCCTCGGCCCCGTCGCCATCGTCCTGGCCTCCGTCGCCCTCTGGCGCGGCACGGCCCGCAAGGGCCGTGCCTACCTGGGCCTGGGCCTGGGCGTCGCCGACCTGGTGGTCCTGGTGACGTTCATGCAGATGGACAGCACGGTGTCCTGGGGGCTCTAGGGGCACCCATGCCCGCACCCACGCCCGGTGCGGCCCGCCGGCCAAGGCGTACGGCGGCCGAAGCCGCTCCGTGGGCGGCCCGTAGAATCGGCGTCACCATGGCATACCTCGACCACGCCGCGACCACCCCGATGCTCCCCGAGGCAGTCGAGGCACTCACCGCGCACCTGAGCATCACCGGCAACGCCTCCTCCCTCCACGCGTCCGGCCGCGCGGCCCGCCGCACGGTCGAGGAATCCCGCGAGACCCTCGCGGAGGCGCTCGGCGCCCGCCCCAGCGAGGTCGTGTTCACCTCCGGCGGCACCGAGGCCGACAACCTCGCCGTCAAGGGCCTGTACTGGTCCCGCCGCGACGCCGACCCGGCCCGCACCCGGGTCCTCGCCAGCCCCGTCGAGCACCACGCCGTCCTGGACGCCGTCCACTGGCTGGGCGAGCACGAGGGCGCCACGGTCGAGTACCTGCCCGTCGACCGGTACGGCCGGGTCCACCCCGAGACCCTGCGCGAAGCCATCGCCCGCAACCCCGACGACGTGGCCCTGGCCACCGTCATGTGGGCGAACAACGAGATCGGCACGGTCCTGCCGGTCCGCGAACTGGCCGCCACCGCCGCCGAGTTCGGTATCCCGCTGCACGCCGACGCCGTCCAGGCCTTCGGCCAGATCCCCGTCGACTTCGCCGATTCCGGCCTCGCCGCGATGACGGTCTCCGGCCACAAGATCGGCGGCCCCTACGGCATCGGCGCCCTCCTCCTGGGCCGCGAGCACACCCCCGTCCCCGTCCTGCACGGCGGCGGCCAGGAACGGCACGTGCGCTCCGGCACCCTCGACGTCCCCGCCGTCGCCTCCTTCGCCGTCGCCGGCCGGCTCGCCGCCGAGCAGCGCGAGTGGTTCGCCCGGGAGATCGGCGCCCTGCGCGACGCCCTGATCGAGGCGGTCCGTACGGCGGTCCCGGACGCGATCCTCGGCGGTGACCCGGAGGACCGCCTCCCGGCCAACGCCCACTTCACCTTCCCCGGCTGCGAGGGCGACTCCCTGCTGCTCCTCCTGGACGCCCAGGGCATCGAGTGCTCCACCGGTTCCGCCTGCACGGCCGGCGTGGCCCAGCCCAGCCATGTCCTGCTGGCCACCGGCACCGACCCGGACCTGGCCCGCGGCACCCTGCGCTTCTCCCTCGGCCACACCTCCACCGAGGCCGACGTCGAAGCCGTGGCGAAGGCCATCGGTCCGGCGGTGGAGCGGGCGCGCGCGGCGGGCCTGCTGTAGGACTCCCGCCAGGACTCCCGGGCGCGCGACCCGGACTCGTGGGGCACGCGGCCAGGACTCGTGGGGCGCGCGACCCGACGCGCACGCCCTTGCCGACCTCCGGACAACGGCGGACACTCCGGACGTGAACACCGTCACCCAGGTCTTCGCCCTGCTCGCGGCCCTGATCCACCTCGTCGTGGGCACGCTGGAGCGCTTCTTCTACGACCGCCAGGCCATCCGCGTCTTCCTGACCACCTCGCCCGCCGACGCCCCCGAGGTGACGCTGTGGCGCTCGGGCGTCGCCGTCTACAACATCCTGCTCGGCCTGGGCCTGGTCGCCGGGGTCGTCGCCCTGCACACCGGGGACGCCACCGTCGGCCGCACGCTGATCGTCTACCTCTGCGCGTCGCTGATCGTGTCCGCGCTGGTGTTCCTCGTCTCCTTCCCGCGGCTGTGGAGGGGAGCGCTCGGCCAGGGACTCGCGCCCGCCGTCGCACTGGTCGCGGCGCTGTTCTGACCGGTCAGGTCCGGGAGGTCGCCACCGCCGTGTGCGCCTGCCGGACGAGCTTCATGTACCGGTCCCAGTCCCAGTCCTCGCCCGGGTCGGTGTGATCCGTGCCCGGCACCTCCACATGGCCGATGATGTGCTCGCGGTCGACCGGGATGTCGTAGCGCGCGCAGATCCGTGCCGCGAGCCGCGCCGAGGCCTCGTACATCTCGTCGGTGAAGTCCTCGGGTTTGTCGACGAAGCCCTCGTGCTCGATGCCGACACTGCGTTCGTTGTAGTCGCGGTTGCCCGCGTGGTACGCCACGTCCAGCTCGCGGATCATCTGGGCGATGTGGCCGTCCTTGCGGACGATGTAGTGCGCGGCCGCGCCGTGTCCCGGGTCCTGGAAGACCTTCACCGCGCTGTCGAAGCTGCCCTGGGTGACATGGATGATCACCATGTCTATGCCGTAGTCGTCGGGGCGGTCCGCGAGCCGCCAGTTCGCGTCCGACGCGGCCACCCAGCGCGCGCCGGCGTAGTCGACCTCGCCCTCCTTGCGGGGCTTGGTCACGCCCGGCGCGCGGTACCACAGCCGCGCCAGCTCGTCCCGGGCCAGCACGGCCGAGCCCACCGCGGCGGCCGTCCCGCCGATCAGCAGGGCCCGCCGCCCGATCCGCCGGTCGGCGTCCTTGTCCTTGGCTCGTCTCGCGCCCATGTGATCCTGAACGGATACTCGTGGGCTCCGGTTCCCGTGTCCCCTTACCCTTGAAGGGTTATGACTGACACCACGCAGCCCACCCGTCCTCTTCGCGTCCTCGCCGCCATGTCCGGCGGGGTCGATTCCGCCGTCGCCGCCGCCCGCGCGGCCGAGGCGGGGCACGACGTGACCGGCGTCCACCTCGCCCTCTCGGCGAACCCGCAATCGTTCCGCACGGGCGCGCGTGGCTGTTGCACCATCGAGGACTCCCGCGACGCCCGCCGCGCCGCCGACGTCATCGGCATCCCGTTCTACGTCTGGGACCTCGCCGACCGCTTCCGCGAGGACGTGGTCGAGGACTTCGTCGCCGAGTACGAGGCCGGCCGCACCCCCAACCCCTGCCTGCGCTGCAACGAGAAGATCAAGTTCGCCGCCCTGCTCGACAAGGCGCTCGCCCTCGGCTTCGACGCGGTCTGCACGGGCCACTACGCCCAGGTGATCGTCCGCGAGGACGGCTCCCGCGAACTGCACCGCGCCTCCGACATGGCCAAGGACCAGTCCTACGTCCTCGGTGTGCTCGACGAGAAGCAGCTGGCGCACGCCCTCTTCCCGCTGGGCGACACGGTGACGACCAAGGACGAGATCCGCGCCGAGGCCGAGCGCCGGGGCCTGGCGGTCGCCAAGAAGCCCGACTCGCACGACATCTGCTTCATCGCCGACGGCGACACCCAGGGCTTCCTGGCCCGCCGCCTGGGCAAGGCCGAGGGCGACATCGTCGACGAGTCCGGCGCGAAGGTCGGCACCCACGAGGGCGCCTACGGCTTCACCATCGGCCAGCGCAAGGGCCTGCGGATCGGCCACCCGGCCCCCGACGGCAAGCCGCGCTACGTCCTCGACATCTCCCCGGTGGACAACACCGTCACGGTCGGCCCGGCCGCCGCCCTGGACGTCAACGGACTGACGGCGATCAAGCCGCGCTGGTGCGGAGCCGCCCCGAGCGGTCCTGGCACCTACACCGCCCAGCTCCGTGCCCACGGCGACGAGACCGAGGTCACCGCCGAACTGGTCGACGGCGAGCTCCGGGTCTCCTTCACCGAGCCGGTCCGCGGCGTGGCCCCCGGCCAGGCCGTCGTGCTCTACGACGGCACACGCGTGGTGGGCTCGGCGACGATCGCGTCCACGGTGCGGGCGACGGCCGGGGTGGTTTGAGTCACCCCGGCCGCCCTTATTGCCTACTGCACTTCTTCCACGTCGTAGAAGCAGAAGTGGTCCTTGATCTGGGCGACGTCCGGCTTGGGCTCGGGGTACGCCCAGACCAGGTCCGCCGCGTCCGGCAGCGACCAGTAGGAGGCCGTGCCCTTGAACGGGCAGTACGTGTGGGTCTCGGAAGGGGTCAGCAGGTCGAGGCGTACGTCCTCGGGCGGCAGGTAGTACCGGACCGGACAGCCCGTCTCCCGCAGGAGAAGGGGCCGTTCGCTCTCCGCCAGCACCTGGTCGCCGTGGACGACCCGTACGCGCCGGGTGCCCTGCTCGATCGTGATCGTGTGTCCGTCAGCCATATCCGAAAAGCACTCGCGGGTTCCCGGTTCTTCCCGCGTACGGTGACCTCATGCGAATCTGCGTCTTCCTCTCGGCCGCCGACCTCGACGAGCGGTACACGCGCCCCGCGCGCGAGTTCGCGGAACTGCTGGGCAAGGGCGGTCACACGCTCGTGTGGGGCGGCTCGGACGTCGGCCTGATGAAGGTGGTCGCCGACGGCGTCCAGGAGACGGGCGGCCGGCTGGTCGGCGTCTCGGTGGAGTTCCTCGCGGCCAAGGCGCGTTCCGGCGTCGACGAGATGGTCGTCGCCCGTGACCTCGCCGAACGCAAGCGGCTGCTTCTGGAGAAGGCCGACGCGGTGGTCGTCATGGTGGGCGGCACCGGCACCCTCGACGAGGCGACCGAGATCCTGGAACTGAAGAAGCACGGCCACACCGACAAGCCGGTGGTCCTGCTGAACACCGCGGGCTTCTACGACGGTCTGAAGGAACAGTTCCGCCGTATGGAGGACGAGGGCTTCCTGCCCGTCCCCCTCACCGACCTGGTGTTCTTCGCGGAGGAGCCGGTGGGCGCGCTGGCCTACCTGGAGGAGAGCCAGGGCATCGAGTAGAGCGTCGAGTGACCCCGGGGTGATGCGAGCATGGCGGGCATGGCTACTACGGACACGGCTACTCATGTGATCACCGGAGCGGGCTCCGGCATCGGCGCGGCGGTCGCCCGCCGCCTTCACGCGCGCGGGGACGAACTCGTCCTCCACGCGCGCGACGCGGGCCGCGCGAAGGAGTTGGCGGCGGAGTTCCCCGGGGCGCGGACCCTGGTCGGCGACCTGTCGGACCCCGACAAGCTGTCCTGGGCCTTCTCCCACCAGACGCTCCCCGACCGGGTCGACTCCCTGCTCCACATCGCGGGCGTGGTGGACCTGGGTCCGGTCGGTGACCTGACCCCGAAGTCCTGGCGCCACCAGCTCAACGTCAACCTGATCTCCCCGGCCGAGCTGACCCGCCACTTCCTGCCCCAACTCCGCACCGCCCGGGGCCACGTCGTCTTCGTCAACTCCGGTGCCGGTCTCAACGCCCACGCCGACTGGTCCGCCTACGCGGCCTCCAAGCACGGGCTGAAGGCCCTCGCCGACTCCCTCCGCCACGAGGAGCACACCAACGGGGTCCGGGTCACCTCGGTGTACCCCGGGCGTACGGCGAGCCCCATGCAGGCCAAGGTCCACCAGCAGGAGGGCAAGGAGTACGACGCCTCCCGCTGGATCGACCCCGAGTCGGTCGCCACGACGATCCTCCTCGCCCTCGACCTCCCCCGGGACGCGGAGATCAACGACCTGACGGTCCGTCCGGGCAACTGACAAGAACTTGTCTCGCCCCCGCCGCCCCTACCCGTCCCATCCCTGGGGGCTGCGCCCCCAGACCCCCCTGTCGGCCCTGAAGGGGCCTCGTCCTCAAACGCCGGACGGGCTGAAGATGCCTGGGCCGGGGTTCGTCCTCGAACACCGGACGGGCTGAGAAACCTAGGGGCGCGGGGAACTGCGCGCCCAGCCCCCACCCACCCGCAGCTCGGGGTCGAAGGGGCGGAGCCCCTGGGGATGGGACGGGTAGGGGCGGCGGGGGCGAGAACTAGGCTTCGGGGTGTGAACGCCAACCCCGCATTCGGCCCGGCCACCGGCATCGGCTCTCTCCCCGGAGGCGACGCCAGGGAAGCCGTCAAGACCTCCACCGGCTCCTTCGAGGACTTCCCGTTCCTGCCCGAGCTCCCCGCGAGAGGCCCCGGCGCCGACATGATCGGCCGCACCGCGGGCATGCTCGTCGACCTGTACGCACGCGTGGAGCCCAGCGGCTGGCGCATCGGCGACCGCCCGGGGAGGGACACGAAGCGGGCACGGTCATGGCTGGGGGAGGACCTGGACGCGCTGGAGGAGTTCACGCAGGGATACGAGGGGCTGCTGAAGGTACAGGCGGTCGGCCCCTGGACCCTGGCCGCCGCACTGGAGCTGAGGAACGGAGAGGTCGCCCTCTCCGACCCCGGCGCCACCCGGGACCTGGCCGCCTCGCTCGCCGAGGGACTGCGGCTGCACTTGGAGGAGGTCGGGCGCCGCGCCCCCGGCGCCCGGATCGTCCTCCAGCTCGACGAACCGTCCCTCATCGCCGTACTGAGGGGCCATGTGAAGACCGCGAGCGGCTACCGCACCCACCGCGCCGTCGACCGCCAGCTCATCGAGTCCACCCTCCGCGACGTCGTCGGGGTTCACGGGGACGGCCCCGTCGTGGTCCACTCGTGCGCACCGGACGTCCCGTTCGCCCTGCTGCGCCGGGCGGGCGCGGCGGCGATCTCCTTCGACTTCTCGCTCCTCACCGAGCGTGACGAGGACGCGATCGGCGAGGCGGTGGAAGGGGGCACTCGGCTCTTCGTCGGTGTCGTGCCGGGCACGGACAGCCGATTGTCAGACCCTGCCGGTAGCGTCATGGGTGTCAGGACGCTGTGGCGCAGGCTGGGGCTGCATCCGGGACTTCTCGCGGAGGCGGTCACGGTCACTCCGTCGTGCGGACTCGCGGGGGCTTCCCCCGCGTACGCGCGCGAGGCCCTCGCCCACTGCGTCCGGGCGGCGAGATCCCTCGCGGACAACCCTGAGTAACGGGAGGACAACACGGTGGCCGGCGACAAGCAAGCGGAGACGACGGTGCCCGCCGAGGCACGGGAGCAGCACGCGAAGCTCGCTGAGCAGATCGAGGAGCACCGCTTCCGGTACTACGTGAACGACGCTCCGGTCATCAGCGACGCGGAGTTCGACAAGCTCCTGCGCACCCTGGAGGCGCTGGAGGAGGAGCACCCGGAGCTGCGCACCCCGGACTCGCCGACCCAGAAGGTCGCGGGTGCCTACGAGACGGAGTTCACGGCCGTCCAGCACCGCTCCCGCATGCTCTCCCTCGACAACGCCTTCAGCGACGAGGAACTCGCCGCCTGGGCCGAGCGCGTGGCCAAGGACGTCGGCGCGCCCGACTACCACCTGCTGTGCGAGCTCAAGGTCGACGGCCTCGCGGTCAACCTCACCTACGAGCACGGCCGCCTCACGCGCGCGGCGACCCGCGGCGACGGCCGCACCGGCGAGGACATCACGCCCAACGTCCGCACCATCGCCGAGATCCCGGACCGTCTGAAGGGAGACGCCGTCCCGGACCTCGTGGAGATCCGCGGCGAGGTCTACTTCCCGATGGAGAAGTTCCAGGAGCTCAACGCCCGCCTGGTCGAGGCCGGCGACAAGCCCTTCGCCAACCCGCGCAACGCGGCGGCCGGTTCGCTGCGCCAGAAAGACCCGCGCGTCACCGCCACCCGCCCCCTGCACATGGTCGTCCACGGCATCGGCGCGCTGGAGGGCTTCGACGGCATGACCCGCCTCTCCGAGGCCTACGACCTGCTGAAGACCTGGGGCCTGCCCACCTCCCCGCACGCCAGGGTGGTCGACGATCTCGACGGCGTACGGGAGTTCATCGCGTACTACGGCGAGAACCGCCACTCCGTGGAGCACGAGATCGACGGCGTGGTCGTCAAGCTGGACGAGATCCCGCTCCAGGGCCGCCTCGGCTCCACCTCGCGCGCCCCGCGCTGGGCGATCGCCTACAAGTACGCGCCGGAGGAGGTGAACACCAAGCTCATCAACATCCGGGTGGGAGTGGGCCGCACGGGCCGGGTCACGCCGTACGCCCAGGTGGAACCGGTCACGGTCGCGGGCTCGGAGGTCGAGTTCGCCACCCTGCACAACCAGGACGTCGTGAAGCTGAAGGGCGTCCTCATCGGCGACACCGTGGTGCTGCGCAAGGCCGGTGACGTCATCCCGGAGATCCTCGGCCCGGTCGTGGACCTGCGCGACGGCAGCGAGCGCGAGTTCGTGATGCCGTCCGAGTGCCCCGAGTGCGGGACCGCGCTCCGGCCGATGAAGGAGGGCGACGTCGACCTGCGCTGCCCGAACGCCCGCACCTGCCCCGCACAACTGCGCGAACGCCTGTTCTACCTCGCGGGGCGCAAGTCGCTGGACATCGAGCACTTCGGCTATGTCGCCGCCGCGGCCCTCACCCGGCCGCTGGAGCCGGCCGAGCCGCCGCTCACCGACGAGGGCGACCTGTTCGACCTGACCATCGAGCAACTGCTGCCTATCAAGGCGTACGTCCTCGACCAGGACAGCGGGCTGCCCAAGCGCGACCCGAAGACCGGCGAGGAGAAGGTCGCCACCGTCTTCGCCAACCAGCAGGGCGAGCCCAAGAAGAACGCGCTCGGCATGCTGGAGAACATCGCGGCCGCGAAGGAGCGCCCGCTGGCCCGTGTCCTGACCGGCCTGTCCATCCGCCACGTCGGACCGGTCGCCGCCGAGGCGCTGGCGCGTGAGTTCCGCTCGGTCGACCGCATCGAGCAGGCGAGCGAGGAGGAGCTGGCGGCCACCGACGGCGTCGGCCCGATCATCGCGAAATCACTCAAAGAGTGGTTCTCCGAGGAGTGGCATCAGGAGATCCTCCGCAAGTGGAAGGCCGCCGGCGTCCGCATGGAGGAGGAGGGCTCCGGCGAGGACGAGGGCCCGCGTCCCCTGGAAGGCCTCACCGTCGTCGTGACCGGCACACTCGAGCGCTTCACCCGGGATGGCGCCAAGGAGGCGTTGCAAATTCGTGGCGCCAAAGTGACCGGTTCTGTTTCGAAGAAGACGTCTTTCGTCGTTGTGGGTGACAATCCAGGTTCGAAGTACGACAAGGCGATGCAGCTGAAGGTGCCGGTCCTCAACGAGGACGGCTTCACCGTCCTGCTGGAACAGGGACCGGAGGCGGCCGCCGAAGTCGCGCTTCCGGCAGAGGAGTAGCGAGGAGTAGCGGTTGAAGGCCACCCGATCGGCGCATACCAGATGCATACGGGTGGCCGGGTCGCATTCGGGCAACCGTCGTCGACCGGTGCCCGTGGAAGCCTTCTGCGGCCTACTGTTGAGATGTGCGCCTGCCGTGCCCAGCTGCGGCAGGGGCATCCCTTTGCTCTCGAAGACTCTTCGGGAGCAGCGGGAAGGGATTTCCAACGCGGCGCCGCTGAAGGTTGTTGTCGGGCACCGGGCCGCGTGGCGTGGGCACCGCCGGCTGTGAGAGGGACGGGAATGGAACCGAGCGAGAGCGCCGCCCCGGACTCACGGCTGCGCCGGCTGACCGGCGCATGGCGGGCGGGTCTGCGGGCCGGACGGCCGGCGGAGCATCCGGGCGCGGAGGGGCGCACCGGGCAACGCACCACCGGCCAGTACGCCTCCGGCAGCCCGTATGTCGCCGGACCCTACACGCAGACCGAGAACCACGACTCCCCCCAGCTCACCGCCGTCCTCGGCCCGGGGGTGTCCGGCGCCGAGACGGAACGCCACCTGTCCTGGCCCGCGCTGCCCGCCGCGGTCGTCGCGGCGGCCGCCTTCGTCCTGGGCGCCGGCTTCTACCGGGCCTTCACCGGCGGCCACGCGCTCTTCCCGTCCGGCACCGTGGGCTGGTCCCTGGCCGTGCTGACGGGCATCATCGTCGGCCACCTGGTCGCCCTCGGCCGCTCCCGCTGGTGGGGCGGCACCGGCTCCGGCGCCGCCCTCACCCTCGCCGTCCTGCTGCTCTACGGCTGGGTCTCCGCAGGCCTGGTCAGCCTCACCGTCGTCCTGCTGGTCGGGGTGGCCCGCCGCCACCGCTGGCGCCAGGGCGTCCTGCACGGCGCGGTCGACATCCTCGGCATCGCCGCCGGAGCCCTGCTGCTGGCCGTCTTCGGCCGGGTGCCGTCCGTCGAGCACCCCTGGAACCCCGACAGCTGGACCTTCTACACCGCTCCCGAAGTGGTGCTGGTCGCCGTCGCCTACCTCGCCGTCACCCGCACACTGGGCTGGTATCTGCACGCCCCGCGCTCCGGCGGCCTGCCCACCGTCGCCCGCACCGCCCTGATCAGACAGGGCCTGGTCGCGGCCGCGCTGCTCGGCATCGCCCCGCTGGTCTGCGTGGTCGCCACCGCCAAGCCCGTCCTGCTGCCGCTGTTCGCCATCCCGCTCATCGCCCTCGACTCCACCCTCTGGATAGCCCGGGCCCGGGCGGAGGAACAGCTGCGCGATCCGCTGACCGGGCTCCCCAACCGCCAGTGGCTGCTGGAGCGCATCTGGACGGCCCTCGACGACGCCGAACGCATCGACGCCCGCGCCGCCCTGATGCTCATCGACCTCGACCGCTTCCGCTCGGTCAACGACACGCTGGGACACCTCGCCGGTGACCGGCTGCTCCTCCAGATAGCCGACCGGCTCCGGCTGGCGCTGCCGCGCGGCGCCGAGGCGGCCCGGCTCGGCGGCGACGAGTTCGCCGTGTTACTGCCGGTCGCCGACTCCACCACCTCCGCGACCCGGGTCGCCCGCGGCCTGGTCGCCGCCCTCAGCTCCCCGCTCGACCTCGACGGCCTGACCCTCGTCCTGGAGGCCAGTGCCGGGGTCGCCGTCTTCCCCGACCACGCCCTCGACGCCGAGGGGCTGCTGCGCCGGGCGGACGTGGCGATGTACCAGGCGAAGCGCGACCGTACCGGGGTCGAGGTCTACGAGTCCAAGCGGGACTCCAACACCCCGGACCGGCTCGGCCTCCTCGGCGATCTGCGCCGGGCCCTGGACCGGCACGAAGTCGAACTGCACTACCAGCCCAAGGTCCGCTTCGACGGACAGGTGGCCGGCCTCGAAGCCCTGGTCCGCTGGGTGCATCCCGAGCGCGGGAAGGTTCCGCCGGACGAGTTCATCGCCATCGCCGAGTCCTCCGGTCTGATGCCCCACCTCACCGAGTACGTCCTGGAGACCGCCCTCGGCCAGGTCGCCGAGTGGCGCTCCCAGGGGCTGTTCGTCCCGGTCGCGGTCAATGTCTCCCCGCGCGACGTCCACACCCCCGGCTTCGCCGGATCGGTGGCCGCGCGTCTCGCCCGTCACGGTGTTCCGGCCGGCGCCCTGCAGCTGGAGATCACCGAGCACGTCCTCCTGGAGGACCCGCAGCGCGCCGCCGACACCCTCGCCGCGCTCACCGGGCACGGGGTGAAGATGTCCCTGGACGACTTCGGCACGGGGTACTCCTCGTTGGTGCATCTGCGGCGCCTGCCGGTGAGCGAACTGAAGATCGACCGTTCCTTCGTGGCGCGGCTCGCGATCGACACCGAGGACGCCGAGATCGTCCGCTGCACCGTCGACCTCGCCCACTCCCTCGGGCTCCTCGTCGTCGCCGAGGGTGTCGAGGACGACGAGACCTGGGAACGTCTGCGCGATCTCGGCTGCGATGCCGTACAGGGGTGGCTGGTGGCGGCGGCGATGCCTCCGGAGGAGACGACGGCCTGGCTGCGGGCCCGGGGTTCGCGCGGCTGGCAACGCCCGAGGACGGCCCTGCCGGCGGCCGCGGCCGACGAGTAGCTTTTTCGCCCCCGCCGCCCCTACCCGTCCCATCCCTGGGGGCTGCGCCCCCAGACCCCCCTGTCGGCCCTGAAGGGGCCTCGTCCTCAAACGCCGGACGGGCTGAGAAACCCAGGGGCGCGGGGCTGTGCTGAATATGCGGCTACCGCCGCGCGGGCGCGACCAGCCCCCACCCACCCGCAGATCGAGGTCGCGGCGGGGGCGAGGAAACCGTTTCACGGGCACGGGGCGCTGACCCATAGGATTGGGCTCCACACCACACACGCACTCACCCCAGAGGATCGCTGCATGCCTGGCATCACGCGCGAGGAGGTCGCCCACCTCGCCCGGCTGGCGCGTCTGGAGCTGAAGCCCGAAGAGCTCGAGCACTTCGCGGGACAGCTGGACGACATCATCGGCGCGGTCGCACGCGTCAGTGAGGTCGCCGACCAAGACGTACCGCCGACCTCGCACCCGCTCCCGTTGACGAACGTCATGCGGGCGGACGAGGTCCGTCCGTCGCTCACCCCCGAGCAGGCGCTCTCCGGCGCCCCGGCCCAGGAGCAGCAGCGTTTCAAGGTGCCGCAGATCCTGGGGGAGGACTAAGAAGTCATGACGGACAACAACGTCAACATCATCAAGCTGACCGCCGCCGAGACCGCCGCGAGGATCGCCTCCGGCGAGCTGACCGCGGTCCAGGTCACCGAGGCTCACCTCGCCCGGATCGAGGCCGTCGACGAGAAGGTGCACGCCTTCCTGCACGTCGACCGCGAGGGCGCCCTCGCCCAGGCCCGCGCCGTCGACGAGAAGCGGGCCAGGGGCGAGAAGCTCGGCCCGCTGGCCGGGGTCCCCCTCGCGCTGAAGGACATCTTCACCACCGAGGGCGTGCCCACGACCGTCGGTTCGAAGATCCTGGAGGGCTGGATCCCGCCGTACGACGCGACGGTCACCCAGCGCCTGAAGGCCGCCGACGTCGTCATCCTCGGCAAGACCAACATGGACGAGTTCGCCATGGGGTCCTCCACCGAGAACAGCGCCTACGGCCCGACCGGCAACCCCTGGGACCTCACCAGGATCCCCGGCGGCTCCGGCGGCGGCTCCTCCGCCGCGCTCGCCGCCTACATGGCCCCCCTCGCCATCGGCACCGACACCGGCGGCTCCATCCGCCAGCCGGCCGCCGTCACCGGCACGGTCGGCGTCAAGCCGACGTACGGCGGGGTCTCCCGCTACGGCATGGTGGCGTTCTCGTCCTCCCTCGACCAGGGCGGCCCCTGCGCCCGTACGGTCCTGGACGCGGCGCTGCTGCACGAGGTCATCGCCGGGCACGACCCGCTCGACTCCACCTCGATCGACGCCCCGGTCCCGCCGGTCGTCGAGGCCGCCCGCAACGGCAGCGTCGAGGGCATGCGCGTCGGCGTGGTCAAGCAGTTCCGCGGCGAGGGCTACCAGGCCGGCGTCATCCAGCGCTTCGACGAGTCCGTCACCCTCCTGAAGGAACTGGGCGCCGAGATCGTCGAGCTGAACTGCCCGTCCTTCGACCTCGCGCTGTCGGCGTACTACCTCATCGCCCCGTCCGAGTGCTCCTCCAACCTCGCCCGCTTCGACGGCCTGCGCTACGGCCTGCGTACGGGCGACGACGGCAGCCACTCGGCCGAGGAGGTCACCTCCCTCACCCGTGAGGCGGGCTTCGGCCCCGAGGTCAAGCGCCGCATCATGCTCGGCACGTACGCTCTGAGCTCCGGCTACTACGACGCGTACTACGGCAGCGCCCAGAAGGTCCGTACGCTCATCACCCGGGACTTCGAGAAGGCGTTCGAGCAGGTGGATGTCATCGTCTCGCCGACGACGCCCACCACCGCGTTCCCGATCGGCGAGCGTGCCGACGACCCGATGGCGATGTACCTCGCGGACCTGTGCACCATCCCGACGAACCTCGCGGGCAACGCGGCCATGTCGCTGCCCTGCGGCCTCGCCCCGGAGGACAACCTCCCGGTCGGTCTGCAGATCATCGCCCCGGCGCTGAAGGACGACCGTCTTTACAAGGTCGGCGCCGCCGTCGAGGCCGCGTTCGTGGAAAAGTGGGGCCACCCGCTGATCGAGGAGGCTCCGTCGCTGTGACCAAGGCACTGTCGAAGGCCAAGGACTTCCAGAAGTCCAAGTCCGGTACGTACGTGTCCATCGCCACCACCGCCTTCGGCGCGTGGGGCATCGCCAAGCGGATCAAGAAGGCCCGCGCCGAGCAGGACACGCTGCGTCTGATCGACGCGTCGGTGGCCGCCGTCGGCATCGTCACCGGCCTCGCCATCCTGTACCGCGAACTGAAGCGGCTGGGCGACGACGACGTCCTGCTGGGCTGAGAGGGAAGTTTCACCGTGACCACCACGACCGACCTGGTGTCGTACGAGGACGCTCTCGCGTCGTACGACCCCGTCATGGGCCTTGAGGTCCATGTCGAACTCGGCACCAAGACCAAGATGTTCTGCGGCTGTTCGACCGAACTCGGTCAGGACGCCAACACGCAGACCTGCCCCGTCTGCCTCGGCCTGCCCGGCGCGCTCCCGGTCGTCAACGCGACCGGGGTCGAGTCCGCGATCAGGATCGGTCTCGCGCTGAACTGCGAGATCGCCGAGTGGTGCCGCTTCGCCCGGAAGAACTACTTCTATCCGGACATGCCGAAGAACTTCCAGACCTCCCAGTACGACGAGCCGATCGCCTTCAACGGCTACCTCGACGTACAGCTGGAGGACGGCGAGACCTTCCGCGTGGAGATCGAGCGCGCCCACATGGAGGAGGACACCGGCAAGTCCACCCACGTGGGCGGCGCGACGGGCCGTATCCACGGCGCCTCGCACTCGCTCCTTGACTACAACCGCGCCGGCATCCCGCTCATCGAGATCGTCACCAAGCCGATCGAGGGCGCGGGCGAGCGTGCTCCCGAGGTCGCGCGGGCCTACGTCCGTGAGCTGCGCGAGGTCATCAAGGCGCTCGGCGTCTCGGAGGCCCGGATGGAGATGGGCCAGATGCGCTGCGACGTGAACCTGTCGCTGCGCCCGCACGGCCGCGAGAAGTTCGGCACGCGTTCCGAGACGAAGAACGTGAACTCGCTGCGGTCCGTGGAGCGTGCGGCCCGCTTCGAGATCCAGCGGCACGCCGCGGTCCTGAGCAGTGGCGGCACGATCGTCCAGGAGACCCGGCACTTCCACGAGGACACGGGGTCCACGACCTCGGGCCGCGTGAAGGAGGAGGCCGAGGACTACCGGTACTTCCCCGAGCCGGACCTCGTTCCGGTGGCCCCCTCGCGCGAGTGGGTCGAGGAGATCCGGGCGGCCCTTCCCGAGCTGCCGCTGGTCCGCCGCAACCGGCTCGTCGCCGAGTGGGGCATCACGGCCCTGGACATGCAGGCGATCCTCAACGCCGGTGCCCTGGACCCGATCGTCGCCACGATCGACGCCGGTGCCGACGCGGCCTCCGCCCGCAAGTGGTGGATGGGCGAACTGGCGCGCAGCGCCAACGAGTCGGGCAAGGCGCTCGACGAGCTGGCCATCACGCCGGAGCAGGTCGCCCGGGTCACCGAGCTGGTCGCCAAGGGCGACCTGAACGACAAGCTGGCCCGCCAGGTCATCGAAGGCGTCCTCGCGGGCGAAGGCACCCCGGACGAGGTCGTCGACAAGCGCGGCCTGAAGGTGGTCTCCGACGAGGGCGCCCTCACCGCCGCCGTCGAGGAGGCCATCGCGGCCAACCCGGGCATCGCCGACAAGATCCGCGGCGGCAAGGTGGCCGCCGCCGGTGCCCTGGTCGGCGCGGTCATGAAGGCCACGCGCGGTCAGGCCGACGCGGCCCGTGTGAAGGAGCTGATCCTTCAGCAGCTGGGCGTCAGCGAGGGCTGAGCGACTGTGCGGTACGGCCCCGGAGACCAGGTCTCCGGGGCCGTACCGTCACTCAGTACTGTCACTCAGTCGCTCTTACGGCGTCCCACGACTCGCGCGAAACCGAGCACATGCTCGACGTCGGCGTGCATCAGGTCGACCGACCAGCGGGCCATGTCCGCCATGAACGCGCTGTCGCTCTCCTCGGCGCACACCTCGCTCCACAGCAGCCAGTCGCGCCAGCCGTCCTGGAGCCAGTCGGCCGTCTCCACCTCCACGGCCCCGCTGCGCGTCCACAGCCGCCGCCACCAGGCGGGGGAGTGGAACGCCCAGAAACCGGGGTCCTTCTCCCAGTACTCCCTGAGATGGGCCGGAGGCTCGTCGCCCTCCAGCTCCTCCCGCAGCGCGGGCATCACGACACCGATCCGCCCGCCCGGCTTCAACAGCCGGGTCAGCGTGGGCAGATAGAGGGCGTCGGTGCCGAAGTACTGGTAGGCGTCGACGGAGACGATCGCGTCGAAGGTGCCTTCGCCGAACGGCAGGTCGTGCGCCTCGGCGAACACGGGCAGCACCCGGTCGGCGACACCCGCCTCGGCGATGCGCGGGGCGTTCTCGTCGGGCTTGACCCACAGGTCGGCTGCGACGACCTGGACGTCGTACTCCTTGGCGAGGAACACGGACGTCATGGCGCGGCCGCAGCCGAGGTCGAGGATGCGGGCGCCGGGGCGCAGCGCGTCGAGACCGAGGGCGGGGGCCAGCCACTCCAGCAGCCACAGCGCGTTCGGGCCCATCTGGTTGTCGATCTGCCAGCGGGCGTCGTAGCCGTTGCTGCGGGGCCGGCGGGGGTGGATCAGCCGGCTAGTGAGGTCGTTCGAGGTCCTCGCGGTGATGTCGGACATCGGTGAACGGGCTCCTTGAGTCCTTCGTAGGGGAAAGAGATGCGCAGGAGCTCGGTCGGACCTTCAAACAACGCACCCTCTTCGGTCGGCGGCGAGATGCCGGGAACGACGGACGGCGGGACGGTAGCAGCACGCCCCGTGGACACGCACCCGGTTTCCCGGCCGGACGCGCTACGCTCGCCCGCCATGAACGGACGCGGGAATTCCGAGGCATCCGGGATACCGGAGGACGACGTCGTGGACCCGGCCGAGGATGCCCGGCGGGCCCGCTGGACGGCGGCCGGGACGGGGGCGCTGCTCGCTCTCGCGGGCCTGGCCGCCTCGACGCTCCGGCTGACCGGTTCCGCACCCGCGCTCGTGTCGGCCGCCTACGCCTTCGGCGCCGCCGTGTGCGCGCTGGGGTCGGTGCTGGGCTCCCGGGGGCGGACCCGGCGGGCGCTGTGGCTGCTGGTCGCCGGTGTGATGGTGATGGCGCTGGGCGACCAGTTCGACTGACGTGACAGAGTGGCCGTTACTGTCCTGTGATCTGGCTCCCACTCCTGTGAATAAGCGCACGAACGCGTTAAACGATCACTTTCGACTGCAAGAGTGGTCTCCACATTGCTCATGCGTTCTTTGCGGGCTGTTCACCTCATGTCGTTCATGAGGGGCCATGAACGACTGTTCCCGGTCAAAGATCCACACATCGTCACCCTGGGAGCACGTTCGTGGCAGCCCTCGCGCGCTGGTGTGTCCGACGACGCCTCGTCGTCGTTCTTCTGTGGCTCCTCGCCCTGGGCGGAGTGAGCGCGGCCGCCGCCGTCGCGGGCTCCGCCTACTCGAACGACTACGAGGTTCCCGGCACCGAGTCCGGCCGCGCCACCCAGCTGCTGCGCGAGGGCTTTCCCGACCTCGGCGGCGACAGCGACACCATCGTCTGGCACACCGCCTCGGGCAGTGTCCGGGCCGCCGACGTCGAGCAGACGATGAGCCGCACCCTGGACCGCATCGCCGACCTGCCGGGCGTCACCGCCGTCTCCGGTCCCTACGACGGGCAGGGCGCCGGCCGGATCGGCGCGGACGGGCACACGGCCTACGCCACGGTGACCTTCGACGCCCCCGCCGAGGACATCGACCCGTCCGAGGCGCGGGCGGTCGTGAAGGCCGCCAAGGACGCCGAGACCGACGGACTCCAGGTGGAACTCGGCGGCAGCGCCGTCGCGCTCACCGAGTCCTCCGGCGGGCATCTCGCCGAGGTGGTCGGGGTGGCCGTCGCCGCGGGCGTGCTGTTCCTCGCCTTCGGCTCGCTCGCCGCCTCGCTGCTGCCCATCGCCACCGCCCTGGTCGGTGTGGGCACCGCCTACGCCGGGATCGTGCTGCTCGGGCACGCCATGACCGTCGCCGACTTCGCGCCCATGCTCGGCATGCTGATCGGGCTCGGCGTCGGCATCGACTACGCGCTGTTCATCGTCACCAGACACCGACGCGGCCTCAAGCGCGGGCTGTCCGTCACCGAGGCGGCCACCAACGCTGTCGCCACCACCGGACGGGCCGTCGTCTTCGCGGGTGCCACGGTTTGCATCGCCCTGCTGGGCATGCTGATCCTCAGGCTCGGCTTCCTCAACGGCGTCGCGATAGCCGCCTCGCTGACCGTCGTCCTCACTGTCGTGGCCTCCGTCACCCTGCTGCCCGCCCTGCTGTCCCTGATCGGCATGCGTGCGCTGAGCCGCCGCGAACGCCGCCACCTCGCCGAGCACGGGTCCCAGCCGGAGCTGCCGACCGGGTTCGCCGCCCGCTGGTCGGCCTTCGTGGAACGCCACCCCAAACTGCTCGGCGCCCTCGCCCTGGTCGTCATCACCGTCCTCGCCCTGCCCACCCTGGGCCTGCGCCTCGGCACCTCCGACCAGGGCAACAACCCCGAGTCCTCGACCACACGCCAGGCCTACGACCTGCTCGCCGACGGCTTCGGCCCCGGCGTCAACGGCCCGCTCACCCTCGTCACCAAGGTCGACGGCGCCGAGGACAAGCTCCTGCTCGACAACCTCGACGCGACCATCCGGACCACCGAGGGCATCGCGTCCTCGACCCCGGTGGTCTACAACTCCGGCGGGGACACCGCCTACTTCACGATCGTCCCCGAGTCCTCCCCGCAGTCCCGGGCGACCAGCGAACTCGTCGACCGGCTGCGCACCGAGGTCCTGCCCCGCGCCGAGACCGGCACCTCCCTCGACATCCAGGTGGGCGGGGTGACGGCCGGCTACGACGACTTCGCCGAGGTCATCGTCGGCAAGCTGCCCGTGTTCGTCGGCGTCGTCATCGGCCTGGGCTGCCTGCTGCTCCTGCTCGCCTTCCGGTCCGTCGGCATCCCGCTGAAGGCCGCCGCGATGAACGTCGCCGCGGTCGCCGCCTCCTTCGGCGTCGTCGTCGCGATCTTCCAGTGGGGCTGGGGCGGCGAACTCCTCGGCCTCGGCCGCGCGGGCCCGATCGAACCCTTCCTCCCCGTGATCATGGTCTCCGTGCTCTTCGGGCTCTCCATGGACTACCAGGTCTTCCTGGTCAGCCGGATGTACGAGGAGTGGCTGGAGACCGGCGACAACCGGCGGGCCGTCCGCGTCGGCCTCGCCGAGACCAGCCGGGTGATCAACTCCGCCGCCGTCATCATGATCTCCGTCTTCCTCGCCTTCGTGCTCAGCGGCGACCGGGTGATCGCCATGTTCGGCATCGCCCTCGCCGCCGCCGTCGCCCTCGACGCCTTCGTCCTGCGCACCCTGCTGGTCCCGGCCCTCATGCATCTGCTCGGCGGCGCCAACTGGTGGCTGCCGCGCTGGCTGGACCGCCGGATGCCCCGCATCAGCATCGAACCGCCGGAGAGCCGCGCCGCCCATGAGAGGCTCACCGACGTCATGGGGCAGCTGGAGAAGGAGCGGGAACAGGATGTACGCGATATCCCTGGGTGACGACGGAGCCGCACTGCGCCCCCTGGAGCCCTGGCACGCCGAGGAGTTCCTCGCGCATCTGGACCGGGGACGCGAGTTCATCGGACAGTTCATCCCCTTCGGCTCGCAGGCGACGGACGTCACCACCGCGCGCGAGACGCTCCGGCGGTACGCCGAGATGCGCGCCGCCGACACCGCCTCGTACCACGGCATCTGGCGGGACGGACGGCTCGTCGGCGGAGTGCTCACGCTGAACTTCGACGCGGAGCAGGGGAACTGCGAGGTCGGCTGCTGGCTGGAGCCCGCCGCGACCGGACGCGGGCTGATCACCCGGGCGATGCGGGTGCTGATCGACTGGGCCGTCGAGGAACGCGGCATCCACCGCGTCGAGTGGGTCGCCGCCTCGGGCAACACGGCCAGCCTGAACGTGGCCCGCCGCCTCGGCATGACCCCGGAGGGTGTACGGCGGGCCGCCCACCCCTATCGTGGGGTGCGCCACGACCTCGAGGTGTGGTCGATTCTCGCGCCCGAGTGGCGTGAGGCACGCGCGCGTGCCCCCCACAGCGATCATTAAGAAACCTCTCAGACAGGATCCGTACGGTGCCGGACATGGGAACCAAGACAGCTGACGAGACCGGCGCCACGACGGGCGCCGAGACCACCACCGACGAGGAGAAGGCGAACGTCACCAAGACCGACGAGGTGACGGAGAACGGGCAGGACACCGCCGCGGACACCGAGGCCGACGAGCCGGCCTTCGAGGAGGCCGAGCTGCTGAAGGGCGCCGGCAAGGACGACGACGGCCCCACCGGCGTCGGACAGGGCGCGGGTGCCGTCGTCTCCGCCGCCCTCGGCCTCGTCTCCCTCACCGGCAGCTGGGTCGGCACCGTCGCCTCCGCCCGCGAGCAGCTGATGGGCCAGCTCCAGACCTCCTCGGGCGCGAGCGTCGCCACGCAGGTCAAGGAGGTCTACGGCGACGCCTGGCAGGCCAGCGCCCTCTGGGGCGGCCTCTTCGCCCTCGTCGCGCTGGTCGTGGGTGTCCTCGTGCTGGCCCGGCCCGCCTTCGGGGCGCCCGGCAAGCCGCAGGCCGTATGGATCAAGTCGGTCGCCTGGGGCGGTGTCGCGCTCGGCGTCATCGGCCTCCTGCTGGCCGTCCTCAAGTACACCGACGTGCTGATGGGACTGCCGTCCGCGAGCTGACTCGGCTCGTATCGCCGCAGGTCCTGAGGGGTCTTAGGGCATCCGTAAGCACCTTACGGAGCTCTTGAGGCCCCTCACGCACATCTAAGGCCCCCCGGCCCGCCGAAGATGCGGAACTCTCCCGATGTGGCGGACCCGCCTGGGAGACGAAGGTTAAGACATCGCAGAAAGCGAAGTCCGAAACCGACCTCTTCCAAGGGACACAGGGGCACACCATGTATGAGTACGAGCTTCAGCAGCTTCGTTCCGCCGAGCTGATCCGTCAGGCCGCCGCCGAGCGGCTGGCCCGCGAGGTCGTCCGCGGCCGCCGCGCCGCCCGCCGTTCAACCGCCACACGCGCCGCCGAGGGTGAGGTGCATACCAACCGCCGGCGCAGGCACTGGTTCGCCCGCGCCGCGTGAACACCGGGGCGCGGCGGGACGGCCGCGCGACGGATTCCGTCCACCGCGCCGTGACGGCCGCCCCGAGTGAGGCGGCCGTCACGGTCGTTCCCGCCGCGAAAGCCCTCGGCGGAACCGGGCACACCGGTTCTGCCGGGGGGAAAACCGGTGCCGCGTTGTCGGACCCGCGTGCGATGCTCGGGCTCGTGGAGACCAGGTCCGTCAGTCCCGTGTTCGTCGGTCGCGCCGACGAGTTGGACACCTTGCACGACGCGCTCGCCCGCGCCGCCGCGGGCGAGCCGCAGGCTTTGCTGCTCGGGGGCGAGGCAGGCGTCGGCAAGACCCGCCTCGTCGAGGAGTTCGCCACCGCCGCGTGCCGCGCGGGCGCGGTCGTCGCGCTCGGCGGCTGCGTGGAGATCGGCGCCGACGGACTGCCGTTCGCCCCCTTCTCCACCGCGCTGCGCGCCCTGCGCCGCGAACTGCCGGACGACCTGGCCGCCGCCGCGGCGGGCCAGGAGGAGGAACTCGCCCGGCTGCTGCCCGAACTCGGCGACACGGCCACCGCCCGCGGCCCGCGACAGCACGACGAGGAGGGCATGGCCCGCCTCTTCGAACTCACCGCACGCCTCCTGGAGCGCGTCGCCGCCGACCGCACGGTCGTCGTCGCCCTGGAGGACCTGCACTGGGCCGACGCCTCCACCCGCCACCTCCTCGCCTACCTCTTCCGCACGCTGCGCACCGGCCGCCTCGTCGTCCTCGCCACCTACCGCGCCGACGACATCCACCGCCGCCATCCGCTGCGCCCCCTGCTCGCCGAACTCGACCGGCTGCGCACAGTCCGCCGGATCGAACTCGGCCGCTTCAACCGCACCGAGGTCGGCCGCCAGATCGCCGGCATCCTCGCCTCCGAACCCGACCCCGACCAGGTCGACGACATCTTCGAACGCTCCGACGGCAACGCCTTCTTCGTCGAGGAACTCGCCGTGGCCGCCACCGAGGGCTGCTGCACCGGCCTCACCGACTCCCTGCGCGACCTGCTCCTGGTCCGCGTCGAGGGACTGCCCGAGAGCGCCCAGCGGGTCGCCCGGATCGTCGCCGAGGGCGGTTCCACCGTCGAGTACCGGCTGCTCGCCGCCGTCGCCCGGCTCACCGAGGACGACCTCATCGAGGCACTGCGGGCCGCGGTGAACGCCAACATCCTGATCGCCGCGCCCGGCGGCGACGGCTACCGTTTCCGCCACTCCCTGGTCCGCGAGGCCGTCAGCGACGACCTGCTGCCCGGCGAACGCTCCCGCCTCAACCGCCGCTACGCCGAAGCCCTGGAGGCCGACCCCACGCTCGTCGTCGCCGACGAACGCGTGACCCGGCTGGCCAGCTACTGGTACCACGCCCACGACGCCGCCAAGGCGCTGCCCGCCGTCCTCGACGCCTCCGTCACCGCCCGCCGCCGGCACGCCTACTCCGAGCAGCTGCGGCTCCTGGAACGCGGGATGGAGCTGTGGGACAGCGCCCCCGAGGAGATTCGGGACCGGCTGCGCCCCGTCGACTACACCGAGGTCTACCCTCCCTGCGGCTGCGACCCGGAGACCACCCCGCTGCGCTATCTCGACCTGATGGCCGAGGCCGCCGTCGCCGGACGGCTGTGCGGGGAGCGCGAACGCGCCCTGAAGATCACCAAGCGGGCCCTGCGGCTGCTGGAGGACGAGGGCGACCCGCTGCGCGCCGCCTGGTTCTGGGTCCAGCGCTCCCGCTTGGTGCAGGCGCAGTCCCGCGGCGACGGCTGGCAGGAGCTGGCCACCGCCCAGGACCTGGTGCGCGGCCTCCCGCCGTCCGAGGTGCACGCCGAGGTCCTGTCCGCCGTCGCCAACTGGACGATGCTGCACGAGCCCGGCCCGGACGCCTTCTCCGCCGCCGAACGCGCGGTGGAGTACGCCCGCATGGTCGGTGCCCGCGAGATGGAGCTCAACGCCCGCCTCACCGTCGGCTGTCTCATGGTCGACGCGGGCGACACCGAGGCCGGGCTGCGTGTGCTGTACGAGGTCAAGGACCGTGCCGTCGCCGAGGGCATGCACTACGTGGCCGGCCGGGCCCAGGTGAACCTTCCCTCCGAACTGGAGGCCGTCGGCCGCTCCCGGGAAGCCGTCCCCCTCCTCCAGGAGGGCCTCGTCTACGCCCGGAAGTACGGCCTGCTGGACTCCGAGGCCTACATCTGGGGCAACCTCTCCGAGTCGCTGTACTCACTGGGCCGTTGGCCCGAGGCCGCCGAAGCCGCGGAGAACGCCCTCAGAGCGGGACACAGCTCCAGGCCCCAGGGCTCCGGCGCACTGCGCCTGGCGCATCTGGCCCTCCACCGCGGCGACGTCACCACGGCCGCCGCTCAACTGGGCGCCGCCCGCACCTACTACGGCACCCATGACTCGTTGCCCCAGCAGGCGCTGCCGCTCGCCCGCATCGTGATCGGGGTGGCCGCGGCCGACGGCCGCCTCCTCGACGCCCGAGCCGAACTGGACCGCGTCCTCGAGGCCGGCTTCCCGCCCGGCACCCAGCGCTACGGCTGGTCGGTGCTGCTGGCCGCCGCCGTCGCCGAGGCCGACGCCCGCGACCTGCCCGCCGCGCCCGCCGTCGGAGCGGGTCGGGCGGACGTCCTGGAGCGCATCCTCGCCACGGTCAGGAAACTCACCACCGGCGCGCCCGTCTGGCTGGCCTTCGAGAAGTGGGTCCGCGCCGAGGTCCGGCACGCCGAGGGACAGGACGACCCCGAGCCCTGGTCGGAGGTGGTCGCCGCCTTCGAGACCCTGGACCGGCCCTACGATCTCGCCCGCGTCCGGTACCGGCTGGCCCAGGCCCTGCTGACCGGCGGCGGGGAGCCCGAGCGCGCCCGCGCCACGGAGCTGCTCCGCCTCGTCCACGCCGTCGCCGAGCACCTCGGCGCCCGCCCTCTCGCCGCAGCCGCCACCCGGCTGGCCCAGCGGGCCCGGCTCGCCCTGACCGGCCCCCGGAGGTCCGGAGCCGGGGCCGAGGCCGCCGACGGCACCACCGGCGACCCGGCCCGGTCCCTCGGCCTCACCGGCCGCGAGCGGGACGTGCTGCGGCTGGTCTCCGCCGGCCGCACCAACCGCCAGATCGCCGAGGAACTCTTCATCTCCCCGAAGACGGCCAGCGTCCACGTCTCCAACATCCTGGCCAAGCTCGGCGTCTCCGGACGAGGAGAGGCGGCGGCGCTGGCGCACCGGCTGGAGCTGTTCCCGACCGAACCGCTCACCGCGCGGACCGCGCCGTGAGATCTACGCTGTAAAGGACTTCGGCCGAGGGAGACCCCGTGTTCAACGCCTTCGAGGAACTGTTCTCTCCGGGACGCAAGCACACCACCGACGAGCAGAACCGTCTGGAGCTCACCCGCGAGGACGTCGGGGACGGCGACCCCGGACGCGGACCGATAGATCTCACGTCAGGAGTGGTCGTCGTACGCCCCTCGAAGGGGGAGGACGAGGGCGAGGACCCGGGGGACGCCCCGGAGGACGACAGCGGTCCGCCTAGCTGACCTGTATCTCCAGGATCCGGTCGTCGCCCTCCTTCGGGTCGCCCCGTCCGTCCGTGTTGCTGGTGACCAGCCACAGCTTGTCGCCGCCGGCCGAGACCACCGTGCGCAGGCGGCCGTACTCGTCCTCCAGGAAGGCCTGCGGGTCGGCGGCGGCCTCGGTGCCCTTGAGGGGGATGCGCCACAGGCGCTTGCCCTTCAGACCCGCCATCCAGATCGAGCCCTCGGCCTCGGCGATGCCGCTGGGGGAGGCGTCGTCGGTGCCCCACTGGGCCAGGGGATTGTGGTACTTGTCGTCGCTCGACCTGCCCTCGGCCTCCGGCCAGCCGTAGTTGTCGCCCGGCTTGATCGCGTTCAGCTCGTCCCAGGTGTCCTGGCCGAACTCCGCGGCGAACAGGCGCTGTCGGGAGTCCCAGGCCAGGCCCTGCACATTGCGGTGGCCGTAGGAGTACACGGTGGAGTCGGGGAACGGGTTGCCCGGAGCCGGCTCGCCCTCCGGGGTCATCCGCAGGATCTTGCCGCCCAGGGACTTGGTGTCCTGGGAGAGTCCGGTGTCACCGCTCTCGCCCGTGCCCGCGTACAGCATCTTGTCCGGGCCGAAGGCGATCCGCCCGCCGTTGTGGACGAAGCCCTTGGGGATGCCCCTGAAGACGGTGTCGGGGGCGCCGAGCTGTTCGCCGGCCGGCTTCTCCTCCTGGTACAGCATGCGGACGATGCGGTTGTCCCCGGCCGAGGTGAAGTACGCGTAGACCAGGTGGTCCGAGGCGTAGTCCGGGGAGAGCGCGAGGCCCATGAGCCCGCCCTCGCCCGCCGGGGAGACCCCCGGCACCTCGCCCAGCTCGGTCTTCTTCCCCGACTGCCCGTCGACCCGTGTGATCGTGCGCTCGTCCCGCGAGGAGACCAGCAGGTCGCCGTCCGGCAGCGGGGCGACGCCCCAGGGGGTGTTCAGGCCCTCGGCGACAGTGCGGAGCACCTTGACCGAGCCCTTGGCGGGGGCCGCCTCGTCCGCCGCCCGCGAGGGCGAGGACCCCGGTGCCGTGCTCCCGGGTGTCGTGCTCCCGCTGTCGGTCGGTGCTCCACCGCCTCCACCGTCGGAGGAGCAGCCGGCCGTCAGCACGAGCGCGGCAGCGGCCAGCACGGCCGACACAGCTCGACGTTGCACGATCTTGGTCCCTTCGACGGAGCGGTCTCGCACCAGCCTCTACTTGTCATACACCGCTCGCACCCCACAGGTTCCCGATCACCAGAAACCGACGCGAAACCCGACGGCCCGGGGCGAGTGCGCTCGGGGTGGCAGGCGCTCACAGGGCGGGTACCCGTGGCGGAGGCACCCGCAGCACAGGCACCCCCCGACGCGCGCTGCCGGTCGCCGGGCCGTTACTCCCAGGAGCCCTGGGCGCGCGGTAGTTTCGCCAGTTCGGTGAGGTCTCGTTCGGTCAGGCGCAGGGTCGCGGCCCGGGCGTTCTGGGTGACCCAGCGCTCCTGTTTGGAGCCGGGGATCGGCACCACGTGGGGGCCCTGGGCGAGGATCCAGGCCAGGGCGACCTGGGCCGGGGTGACGTCCTCGCCGTGTCGCCGGGCGACACGGCGCAGGCCGACGACGATCGGCTGGTTCGCGGCCATCATCTCCGCGGTGAACCGGGGATGGCGGGCCCGCACGTCGTCCGGTTCGAAGCCCTGGCCCGGGGTGAGGGTTCCGGTCAGGAAGCCGTTGCCGAGCGGCATCGCCGCCAGGAAGCCGATGCCCCGCTCCGCGCACCAGGGCAGCAGGGCGTCCCCGGCCTCCGGCGACCACACCGACAGCTCCGCCTGCACCGCGGTCACCGGGAAGACCTGCTGCACCCGCCGCAGTTGCCGGATCGTCGCGTCGTGCAGCCCGGCACCGGACCGGCGGCCGCCCCGGGCGCCCATCGCGCAGTACCCCAACGCCCGTACCTTTCCGGCCCGCACGAGCTCCGCCATCGCGCCCCAGGTCTCCTCGACCGGCACCTCGGGATCCGCCCGGTGCAGCTGGTAGAGGTCGATCACGTCCGTCTGGAGGCGCCGCAACGAGGCGTCGCACGCCCGTTTCACGTACCCGGGACGGCCGTTGGCCACGATGTGCTGCTCGCCCACCAACAGACCGACCTTGGTCGACACGAAGGCGTCCTGGCGGCGCTCCTTCAACGCCCGCCCCACCAGCAGCTCGTTGGTGAACGGGCCGTACATGTCGGCCGTGTCCAGGAGCGTCGAGCCCAGGTCCAGCGCCCGGTGCACCGCCCTGAGCGACTCCTCGCCACGCTGCCGCGAACCGGAGTACGCCCAGCTCATCGGCATGCATCCGAGTCCGACGGCCCCCACCGCGAGCGCCGCCGCGCCGATCGTCCTGCGCTCCACCTGCTCGTGACCCTCCCTCTCCAGACCCCCCAACCTAACCTCTGCGGTCCGAGGCGCCTGACATAGCCTCCTGACCATGACTGCTCCCGTTGTCTGGCTGCCCATCCCGCCGGAAGAGATCGAAGGGCTCCCCGAGGGGCCGAACTACCTTTTCTGGAACGGCGGTGAGGACTTCCCCGCGGACCCGGCCGACTGCGCCTTCTACGTCGTCCCCTACATGCAGCCCCTCGACGTCGTCCTGCGGCCGATGCCCCACCTGAGTTCCGTGCAGGTCGTGCAGACCCTGTCGGCCGGCGTCGACAACGTGACGCCGGGTCTGAAGGACCTGCCCGCGGGCGTACGGCTGTGCAACGCGCGCGGGGTGCACGAGGCGAGCACCGCCGAACTCGCGCTCACGCTCATCCTCGCCTCGCTGCGCGGCGTCCCGGGCTTCGTCCGCGCCCAGGACAAGGGGGAGTGGGGCGGCGGGTTCCATCCGGCGCTCGCCGACAAGAACGTGCTCGTCGTGGGCTACGGCTCGATCGGAGCCGCGATCGAGGACCGGCTCGTTCCGTTCGAGGTCGCGCGGGTGGCGCGCGTCGCGCGCTCCGCGCGCACCACGGCGCGCGGTCCCGTGCATCCGCTCACCGAACTCCCTTCCCTGCTCCCCGAGGCGGACGTCGTCGTCCTGTCCACGCCCCTCACCGAGACCACCCGCCACCTGGTGAACGCCGACTTCCTTTCCCGCATGAAGGACGGCGCGCTGCTCGTCAACGTCGCCCGCGGCCCGGTCGTCGACACCAAGGCGCTGCTCGCCGAGCTGGAGAGCGGACGTCTCACCGCCGCCCTCGACGTCACCGACCCCGAACCGCTGCCCCCGGGCCACCCCCTGTGGCAGGCGCCCGGAGTCCTCGTCAGCCCGCACGTCGGGGGGCCCACGTCCGCCTTCCTGCCGCGCGCCAAGCGCCTGCTGATCGACCAGTTGAGCCGTTTCGTGAACCGGGAGCCGCTGGGCAACGTGATCCTTACGACAGGACCGATCAACGGCGCGACCAGCGCGTGACGCCCGCCGGTTGAGCTCCGGGGCGCGCGATCCGCGCTCCGGTGCGACAGGCACAGAGTCCGTTTCCGGTACCCTCCGCAACTTCCCGGACGCGGTCCGTGCCCGCATCTCCGCTGGTCGTCACGGAGCGTAGAGGAACTATGTCCCTGAGTGACGAGACTGGTGTATCGTCCCGACAGGGGCTGCGCCGCGCACCGTTCGGCGCCGGGGATGGACATTTCAGACTGTGAGGGGGGCGACGGGCGATGCACGGCCTATGGACGAACGATCCGACGCGGCGGGACCGCCGGCGGCGACCCTGGCACACGGCAGCGCGCAGACGCGGCCACCACGCCAGCCATCCGAGCCACCACGGCGGTCACGCCGGCCACGCCGGTCACCACAGCCTTCACCACCACAGCCACCACAGCAATCACCGCAGGCACAGCGGCCGCAGGAGGCATGCGCACCCAGCGCTCCGGGATCCGAGGGACCCGGGAGCGGCGCGGACCGGGAGGGCCCGGTGAGTTCGCCGTCGCCTTCCACGACCACCCTCGACTCGATGCCGCGGGCCAAGCCCGCGCCGGGGGCGTCGCCGACCCGCCCCCCGGCCATGGGCCTGGGATCGAGCCTGGTCCACCAACTCGCCCTGGCCCTGGTGTGCGCGGGATACGCCGTCGGTTCCGCGCTCGGCTGGGGCTCCCGCGAAGTCGCCCTGATCATGGGGGACTTCGGACTGAGCGCCGCGGCTGGCGCCGCCGCCGTGTCCTGCTTCCTGTACGCCCGCGGCCGCCGGATCCGCTTTCGACCCGCCTGGTTGCTCTTCGCCCTCTCCTCGGCGATGGCGGCCGCCGGCAACCTCGTCTGGGGGTGGTACGAAGTCGTCCTCGGGCGGGCCGTGCCCAGCCCCAGCTACGCCGACCTGTTCTTCCTGTGCTTCGCCCCGCCCGCGATCGTGGGACTGCTGGTCCTCGCCAAGCGGCCGGTGACGAAGGCGGGCTGGGTCTGCCTGGGCCTGGACGCCTGGCTGATCGGCGGCTCGCTGCTGACGCTCTCCTGGAGCCTCGCCCTGGCGCAGGCGGCCAAGGTCGACTCGCAGGGGGGCGTGAGCGTCTCGCGCACCGCGCTCTCGCTCGCCTACCCGCTGCTCGACATCGCCCTGGTCAGCATGGTGCTCGCGCTGCACTTCAGGCGCTCGGCGGTGAACCGCACCGCGGTCAACACCGCGATCGGGGCGCTCGCGCTGACCGTGATGTGCGACGCCCTGTTCACCTCACCGCTGCTGCACAACAACTACCGCTCGGGCCAGCTGCTCGACGCGGGCTGGTTCGCCGGTTCGCTGCTGCTCGCCTACGCGCCCTGGGCCACCCCCCGGCACGGCACGGAGGCCGAGCGGCGGCGCGCCGCCGGGCACACGCGCGTGGTGCGCGAGCACCTGCCCGGACAGCGCACCGGGCACCACCCGCACCCGCACCAGCAGCCCCAGGGAGGTGATCACAGCCGGTATCCGGCCGCCCGGCCCATCGCCGGCTCCCTGGCCGCGCTCACGCCCTACATGGCCGCCGCCGTCTGCACCCTGGGGATCCTCTACAACGTCCTCAACGGTCGCAGCGTCGACCGCGTGGTGCTCTTCACCGGCGGCACCGTGGTGCTCGCCCTCGTGGTGCGCCAGGGCATCATGCTCCTCGACAACATCACCCTCACCCAGGAACTGGCGCAGAAGGAGAACCACTTCCGCTCCCTGGTGCAGGGCTCCAGCGACGTCATCATGATCGCCGCGCCCAACGGCATCCTCCGCTATGTCTCCCCGGCCGCCGCAGGGGTCTACGGCCGCCCCGCGGAGGACCTCGTCGGCACCGAACTGGCCGGTCTCATCCACCCGGAGGATCTGGGCTGCGTGGTGCACGAGGTGCGCCGCTTCCTCGCCGCCAGCCCGCTCGAAGAACCCACCACGCGCATCGAGTGCCGTTTCCGGTCCGGCGACGGCGGCTGGCTCAACGTCGAGTCCACCGTCAACCGCCACCAGGGCGGCCTGATCTTCAACAGCCGGGACGTGACCGAGCGGGTGCGCCTCCAGGCACAGCTCCAGCACAACGCCGAGCACGACCCGCTGACCGACCTGCCCAACCGCGCCCTGTTCACCCGGCGCGTCCAGCAGGCCCTCTCCGGCCGTCGCGCCTCCGACCGCGCCGCCCTGCGGGGCACTGCCGTGCTCTTCATCGACCTCGACGGCTTCAAGGCCGTCAACGACACGATCGGGCACCAGGCCGGGGACGAGCTGCTCGTCCAGGCCGCCCGCAGACTCCAGGACGCCGTCCGTCAGGGGGACACCGCCTCCCGGCTCGGCGGCGACGAGTTCGCGGCCCTGATCGCCGGCGACGGCACCCGGGACCGCGGCGCCCGCGAGCGCCACATCCTGGAACTCGCCGACCGGCTCAGAGGCACGCTCTCGCAGCCCTACCTCATCGACGGCAACGATGTCCGCGTCAACGCCTCCATCGGCGTCGCCTTCGCCGAGGCGGGCCTCGGCGCGGGCGAGCTGCTGCGCAACGCCGACCTGGCCATGTACCGCGCCAAGGCGGGCGGCAAGGGCCGCGTCGAGCTGTACGCCCCGCAGATGCAGCAGGACGTCGTACGGAAGGCGGAGCTGGCCACGCGTCTGCGGGCCGCGCTGCACGACGGCGAGTTCACGCTGCTGCACCAGCCCGTGGTCCGGCTGGAGGACGGCCGGATCACGTCGGTCGCCGCACAGGCGCGCTGGCGCTCCTCCCAGGGCGTGCTGTTCACGCCCGCGGAGTTCCTGCGGGTCGCCGAGGACAGCGACAAGACGCAGGAGCTGGGCCGCTGGATCCTGGAGGAGGCCGTCGAACAGGCCGCCGAGCGGGCCGCGACGGGCCTGTCCGTACCCGTGGCGGTGCGGACGAGCGCCCGCAGACTGCTGGACCGCTCGATGCCGCTCGGTTCCGTCGAGGCGCTGCTGACCCGGCACGGCCTGCCGTCGGGATCCCTGGTCATAGAGCTGGCCGATCTCGACCCCCGGGTCCCCCTGGACGAGCTGGAGCGCCGTCTGAGCGCGCTGCGCCGACTCGGCGTCCGGATCGCCCTGGACGGCTTCGGGAGCGGGTACGCGGCCATCACGGCGTTGCGCAGACTCCCCGTCGACGTACTGAAGCTCGACCGCGGCCTGGTCGAGGGGGTCGTCGAGTCCGCGCGGCTGCACAAGATCACCAGCGGGCTGCTGCGGATCGCCGGGGACCTCGGGCTGAAGTCCGTGGCCGACGGCGTGGATCTGCCGGAGCAGGTCGTGGCGCTGCGCGCGATGGGCTGCACGCACGGTCAGGGGATGGCGTTCTCCGGTCCGCTGGACGAGTACCGGCTGCGCCGGGCGCTGGGATCCGGCCACTATCCGGTGCCGCACGGCCCGGCGGAGCCCGCGTTCGCGGGCGGGGGCTCGGGGGTGTACACCGGAGGTGTCGCGGCCATTCTCGGCGGCGGCAGCGCCCTGCGCTCACATAATGAGACTCCCGTCCCACCCACTTGACAGTGAGTGCGTGCCGGGGGGAGGGTCAGTGCCATGCGCACCCGAATTCTCGTACTTGGACAGCGCGTCGGCTGACGCTGGTGACCTCCGGACGGACCCGGAACTCCCAGCGACCCCACCCGGCGCGCTCCCCTCGCTTGCCTTTCGGCACGAGGGGTTTTTTGTTGCACAGGCGCCTTTAGTGCAGCAGCCGAACACCGCACAAACCTCGCAAAAACCCTCAGCATCGAGAAGAGAATGACGATGACCGAGCAGGCCACCGGGGCCCATCACCCGCAGCCGCGGCCCCGATCCGGAGGACACCAGTCCGCCCCCGAGCACGTCACGGGTGCGCAGTCCCTCATCCGCTCTCTCGAGGAGGTCGGCGCCGACACGGTATTCGGCATTCCCGGTGGTGCGATCCTTCCGGCGTACGACCCGCTGATGGACTCGACCCGGGTGCGGCACGTCCTGGTCCGGCACGAGCAGGGCGCCGGCCACGCGGCCACCGGTTACGCGCAGGCCACCGGCAGGGTCGGGGTCTGCATGGCGACGAGCGGCCCCGGCGCGACCAACCTGGTGACGCCGATCGCGGACGCCCACATGGACTCGGTGCCGCTCGTGGCGATCACCGGGCAGGTGGCCTCCAAGGCGATCGGCACGGACGCCTTCCAGGAGGCGGACATCGTCGGCATCACGATGCCGATCACCAAGCACAACTTCCTGGTCACCAAGGCCGAGGACATCCCGCGGACCATCGCGCAGGCCTTCCACATCGCCGCCACCGGCCGCCCCGGCCCGGTCCTGGTGGACATCGCCAAGGACGCCCTCCAGGCGCAGACGACGTTCTCCTGGCCGCCGGTCATGGACCTGCCCGGCTACCGCCCGGTGACCAAGCCGCACGCCAAGCAGATCCGCGAGGCCGCCAAGCTGATCACCTCCGCGAAGCGGCCCGTCCTCTACGTGGGCGGCGGCGTGATCAAGGCCCGGGCCACCGCCGAGCTGAAGGTCCTCGCCGAACTCACCGGAGCGCCCGTCACCACCACCCTGATGGCGCTCGGCGCGTTCCCCGACAGCCACCCGCTGCACGTGGGAATGCCGGGCATGCACGGTGCGGTCACCGCCGTCACCGCGCTGCAGAAGGCCGACCTGATCGTCGCCCTCGGAGCCCGCTTCGACGACCGCGTCACCGGCAAGCTGGACAGCTTCGCCCCGTACGCCAAGATCGTCCACGCCGACATCGACCCGGCCGAGATCGGCAAGAACCGCGCCGCGGACGTGCCGATCGTCGGGGACGCCCGCGAGGTCATCGCCGACCTGGTCCAGGCCGTCCAGAAGGAGCACAGCGAGGGTCACCAGGGGGACTACAGCGCCTGGTGGAAGGACCTCAACCGGTGGCGCGAGACGTATCCGCTGGGCTACGAGCAGCCGGACAACGGTTCGCTGTCGCCGCAGCGGGTCATCGAGCGCATCGGGCAGCTCGCCCCTGAGGGCACGATCTTCGCCGCGGGGGTCGGCCAGCACCAGATGTGGGCCGCGCACTACATCGAGTACGACAAGCCCGCGACCTGGCTGAACTCCGGCGGCGCCGGAACGATGGGCTACGCGGTCCCGGCCGCCATGGGCGCCAAGGCCGGAGCCCCGGGCCAGACGGTCTGGGCGATCGACGGCGACGGCTGCTTCCAGATGACCAATCAGGAGCTCACCACCTGCGCCCTGAACAACATCCCGATCAAGGTCGCCATCATCAACAACGGCGCCCTCGGGATGGTCCGCCAGTGGCAGACCCTCTTCTACAACCAGCGCTACTCCAACACCGTGTTGCACTCCGGGCCCGAGGACGTCAACCCCGAGGCCAGGGGCACCCGCGTCCCCGACTTCGTGAAACTGTCGGAGGCCATGGGCTGCTACGCGATCCGCTGTGAGTCGCCGGACGACCTCGACAAGGTCATCGAAGAGGCGAACTCCATCAACGACCGCCCGGTCGTCGTGGACTTCATCGTCCACGAGGACGCGATGGTCTGGCCGATGGTCGCCGCCGGCACCTCCAACGACGAGATCCTGGCCGCCCGGGACGTCCGCCCCGACTTCGGCGACAACGAAGACGACTGAGCGAGAGAGACCACCGAGAAATGTCCAAGCACACGCTCTCCGTCCTGGTCGAGAACAAGCCCGGTGTCCTCGCCCGGATCACCGCCCTGTTCTCCCGCCGCGGCTTCAACATCGACTCGCTCGCCGTCGGTGTCACCGAGCACCCCGACATCTCCCGCATCACCATCGTCGTGGGCGTCGAGGACCTGCCGCTGGAGCAGGTCACCAAGCAGCTCAACAAGCTCGTCAACGTGCTGAAGATCGTCGAGCTGGAACCCGGCTCGGCCGTGCAGCGCGAACTCGTTCTGGTGAAGGTGCGCGCCGACAACGAGACGCGCTCCCAGATCGTCGAGATCGTCCAGCTGTTCCGCGCCAAGACCGTCGACGTCTCCCCGGAGGCCGTGACGATCGAGGCCACCGGCAGCAGCGAGAAGCTGTCCGCGATGCTCAAGATGCTGGAGCCGTACGGCATCAAGGAGCTCGTGCAGTCCGGCACGATCGCGATCGGCCGCGGCGCCCGCTCGATCACGGACCGCTCGCTGCGCGCCCTCGACCGGTCGGCATAACGACGGACACGGGCGGCCGGGGTCACCGGCCGCCCGTATACCGAGACCCCGAAACTTCCCTTCCGCCCTCCGTCATACGGTGGGACGCAACACCTGCACCCCAAGGAGAGAACCCAAAGTGGCCGAGCTGTTCTACGACGCCGACGCCGACCTGTCCATCATCCAGGGCCGCAAGGTCGCGGTCATCGGTTACGGCAGCCAGGGCCACGCCCACGCGCTGTCGCTCCGTGACTCGGGTGTCGACGTGCGTGTCGGTCTGCACGAGGGCTCCAAGTCCAAGGCCAGGGCCGAGGAGCAGGGCCTGCGCGTGGTGACGCCGTCGGAGGCCGCCGCCGAGGCCGACGTCATCATGATCCTGGTGCCGGACCCGATCCAGGCCCAGGTCTACGAGGAGTCCGTCAAGGACAACCTCCAGGACGGCGACGCGCTGTTCTTCGGACACGGCCTGAACATCCGCTTCGACTTCATCAAGCCCCCGGCCGGCGTGGACGTCTGCATGGTCGCCCCGAAGGGTCCGGGCCACCTGGTCCGCCGCCAGTACGAGGAGGGCCGCGGCGTTCCCTGTATCGCCGCCGTCGAGCAGGACGCCACCGGCAACGCCTTCGCGCTGGCCCTGTCGTACGCCAAGGGCATCGGCGGCACCCGCGCCGGCGTCATCAAGACCACCTTCACCGAGGAGACCGAGACCGACCTCTTCGGCGAGCAGGCCGTTCTCTGCGGTGGTACGGCCGCGCTGGTCAAGGCCGGTTTCGAGACGCTGACCGAGGCCGGCTACCAGCCGGAGATCGCGTACTTCGAGTGCCTGCACGAGCTGAAGCTGATCGTGGACCTCATGTACGAGGGCGGCCTGGAGAAGATGCGCTGGTCGATCTCCGAGACCGCCGAGTGGGGCGACTACGTCACCGGCCCGCGGATCATCACCGACGCCACCAAGGCCGAGATGAAGAAGGTCCTCGCCGAGATCCAGGACGGCACCTTCGCCCGTGAGTGGATGGCCGAGTACCACGGCGGCCTGAAGAAGTACAACGAGTACAAGACCCAGGACGAGAACCACCTCCTGGAGACCACCGGCAAGGAGCTGCGCAAGCTCATGTCGTGGGTGAACGACGAAGAGGCCTGAGCCTCGGGTGACGGGGCCGGAGCCAACAGCTCCGGCCCCCTCGTCCACCCCGTCGCATCACGGACGGGTGATCCTTCCGCGGAGGCGCGGGACGACCTTCGTAGCGCCACTACACTGCCGTACTACATACGCGTCGGGCCCACAGCGTCGTGCGTCTTCCACGCGGCCAGTAACCTCCACCGCCTGCGGCCGTCGGGACGGCCGTCCGCATTGGACCTGTGAGGACTCACGTGAGCTCGAAACCTGTCGTACTCATCGCTGAAGAGCTGTCGCCCGCGACCGTGGACGCGCTCGGCCCCGACTTCGAGATCCGCCACTGCAACGGCGCCGACCGGGCCGAGCTGCTCCCGGCCATCGCCGACGTGGACGCGATCCTGATCCGGTCGGCGACCAAGGTCGACGCCGAGGCGGTCGCCGCCGCGAACAAGCTGAAGGTCGTCGCACGAGCCGGCGTCGGCCTGGACAACGTCGACGTCTCCGCCGCCACCAAGGCCGGCGTGATGGTCGTCAACGCCCCCACCTCGAACATCGTGACCGCCGCCGAGCTGGCCTGCGGTCTGCTGCTGGCCACCGCGCGCCACATCCCGCAGGCCAACACCGCCCTGAAGAACGGCGAGTGGAAGCGCAGCAAGTACACGGGTGTCGAGCTGGCCGAGAAGACCCTCGGTGTCGTGGGCCTCGGCCGCATCGGCGCGCTCGTCGCGCAGCGCATGTCCGCCTTCGGCATGAAGGTCGTCGCCTACGACCCCTACGTGCAGCCCGCGCGGGCCGCGCAGATGGGCGTCAAGGTGCTGTCGCTGGACGAGCTGCTCGAAGTCTCCGACTTCATCACCGTGCACCTGCCCAAGACCCCCGAGACCCTCGGTCTCATCGGTGACGAGGCGCTGCACAAGGTCAAGCCGAGCGTGCGCATCGTCAACGCCGCGCGTGGCGGGATCGTCGACGAGGAGGCGCTGTACTCCGCCCTCAAGGAGGGCCGCGTCGCCGGCGCCGGCCTCGACGTGTACGCGAAGGAGCCCTGCACGGACTCCCCGCTCTTCGAGCTCGACCAGGTCGTCTGCACCCCGCACCTCGGTGCCTCCACCGACGAGGCGCAGGAGAAGGCCGGTATCGCCGTGGCCCGCTCGGTGCGGCTCGCGCTCGCCGGCGAGCTGGTCCCGGACGCGGTGAACGTCCAGGGCGGCGTCATCGCCGAGGACGTCAAGCCCGGTCTGCCGCTCGCCGAGCGCCTCGGCCGGATCTTCACCGCGCTCGCGGGTGAGGTCGCGGTCCGCCTCGACGTCGAGGTCTACGGCGAGATCACCCAGCACGACGTGAAGGTGCTGGAGCTCAGCGCCCTCAAGGGTGTCTTCGAGGATGTCGTCGACGAGACCGTGTCGTACGTCAACGCCCCGCTGTTCGCGCAGGAGCGCGGCGTCGAGGTGCGGCTGACGACCAGCTCGGAGTCGGCCGACCACCGCAACGTCGTCACCGTGCGCGGCACGCTCGGCAACGGCGAGGAGGTGTCGGTCTCCGGCACGCTGGCCGGTCCCAAGCACCTGCAGAAGATCGTCGCGGTCGGTGACTACGACGTCGACCTGGCCCTCGCCGACCACATGGTCGTCCTCAACTACGAGGACCGTCCGGGTGTCGTCGGCACCGTCGGCCGCGTCTTCGGCGAGGCCGGCATCAACATCGCGGGGATGCAGGTCTCCCGTGCGGTCGCCGGTGGCGAGGCGCTCGCCATCCTGACCGTGGACGACACGGTGCCGGCGGGTGTGCTGACCGAGGTGGCCGAAGAGATCGGCGCGACGTCGGCTCGCGCGGTGAACCTGGTCTGAGACCACATCAAACGCCGGACGGGCTGAGGGAACTCGGCTCGTCCGGCGTTTTTGCGTGCCCTCGCGTCCCGCGCAGGGCCAGGGGTGCCAGGCAGGCCGCCCCCGCCAGCAGCAGCGTCCCCGCGATCGCCGCCCCCTGCATCCCGTCGGTGAAGGCCTCGCGGGCCGCGGTCGCGAGGCCCGGGAAACGGTCGGCGAGGGCCAGTGCGCCGCCCAGCGTCTCGTGGGCCGCGTCCGGCGCGGACGCCGGGATCTCGTGGCGGTAGACGGCCGTACCGATGGAGCCGAGCAGGGCCATGCCGAGGGCGCCGCCGAACTCCGCGCCGGTCTCCATGAGTGAGGAGGCCGAGCCGGCCCGTTCCACGGGGGCCGCGGTCAGCACGAGGTCCGCGATCTGGACCGAGACGAGGGTGATCCCGGAGGCGAGCACACCGCACGCGGTCAGGACCAGCGCCATGGAGTCCGTTCCGGCCAGGGCCAGCAGGCCGTAGCCGCAGGCGCCGATCGCGAAGCCGGCCGCGACGACGTGCACGCGGCTCATGCCCCGCTGCACCAGCTGGGTGGACAGGGGCGCCGCCAGGCCGATCGGGACCGAGGGGAGCAGGGCCCACAGGGCCGCCTCCAGGGCGCTCTTGCCGAGGACCGACTGGATGTACTGGGTGGTGAAGTATGCCGAGCCCATCATCGCGAACATGGTGATCAGGTAGAGCGTGAGCGCCGGTGTGAAGCCGGGGCGGCGGAACAGGTCCGGGGCGATCATCGGCGAGGCGGTCGTGCGCTGGCGGTGGACGAAGAGCGCGGCGAAGAGCAGGCCGACGGTGATCGAGACGACGTAGCGGACGTTCCAGCCCTCGGAGGGGATCTCCTTGAGGCCGTAGACCACGGGGAGCACCGCGGCCATCGACAACGGGATGCTCGGCCAGTCGAAGCGGCCGGGCTCGGGGTTCTTCGCCTCGGGGAGCAGGAGCGGGCCGAGGAGCAGCAGCAGGGCCATCGCGGGCAGGTTGACCAGGAAGACCGAGCCCCACCAGAAGTGCTCCACCAGCAGGCCGCTCATCACCGAGCCGAGCGCGACGCCCGCCGTCATCACGCCGGACCAGATGGCGATCGCCTTCGTCCGCTGCGCCGGGTCGGTGAACAGCGTGCGGACCAGCGCCATCGTGGACGGCATCAGGGTGGCGCCGCCGATGCCGAGGATCGCGCGGGCCACGATCAGCATCTCGGCGCTCTGGGCGTACGCCGCCGTGAGGGACGCGGCTCCGAACGCGGCCGCGCCGATCAGGAGCAGCCTGCGCCGGCCGATGCGGTCGCCGAGCGCGCCCATCGTCATCAGCAGGCCGGCCAGGACGAAGCCGTAGATGTCGAAGATCCACAGCTGCTGGGTGCCGGTGGGTTCCAGGTCCGCGCTGATCGCCGGGACGGCGAAGTAGAGGACCGAGACGTCCATGGAGACCAGGAGCAGCGGAAGCATCAGGACGGCGAGGGCGGTCCATTCACGGCGGCCGGCCACGGAAGGGCGGCCGACGGGGGTCGGGTTCGTCATGACGGTGACTATACGAACGTATTAAACGCTTGTCTATGACAACCGTATATGACGACTGTATTGGACGGTCGTATAAGTCGGCCGTCTAGATAGAGTGGCCGTATGGGACACCGTGAGGATCTGCTCGAAGGCGCCAAGCGCTGCCTGCTGGCGAAGGGCTTTGTCCGGACGACGGCGCGGGACATCGTCAAGGAGTCGGGGACGAACCTGGCGTCGATCGGCTACCACTACGGCTCGAAGGACGCGCTGCTCGCGCAGGCCTACGTCGAGATGGTGGAGGGCATGTCCGACGCCTTCGAGGGCGGCGGCGAGATCCGGGGGGAGCCCGGGTCGATCGAGCGGTTCGCCGAGGTGTGGTCGAACATCATCGGGACCATGCGGGACCCGGGGTCGCTGTGGCGGCTCAGCCTGGAGATCGTCGTCATGGGCGACCAGGTGCCCGAGGTGCGCGACCATCTGGCGCGGGCGCAGCGGGAGGGTGCGCGCGGCATCGTCACCGTCTTCCACGGCGGCCGGGAGGAGGACGTCACGGACGACGTCGTGGACACGCTCGGCTACTTCTATCTGACCCTGATGATGGGCCTCATGGCGCAGTGGACCTTCGACCCGGCGACCGCCCCCGAGGCGGACCAGCTCGCCGAAGGGCTGCGCCGGATCGTCGAGGGGGTCAAGGGGAGCTGACCCGCCCGTCCCGCATCTCGATCACCCGGTCCGCGAAGTGCCGTACGACGGACCGGTCGTGGCAGATGAACAGATAGCCGAGGCCCAGCTCGTCCTGGAGGTCGGCGAGCAGGTTCAGCACACCGGCCCGCACCGACGGGTCCAGGGCCGACACCGGTTCGTCCAGGACCAGCAGGCGCGGGTCGGAGGCCAACGCCCGGGCGATTCCGGCGCGTTGGCACTGGCCGCCGGAGAGTTCGTGCGGCCGGCGGTCGCCGTACGACGGGTCCAGGCCGACCCGGTCGAGGAGGTCGGCGACCCGGGCGGGGCCGCTGTCGGTGTCCCAGCGGCCCTGGACCTTCAGGGGTTCGGCCACCGCGTCGCGGATGCGGTGGCGGGGGCTGAGGGAGCCGTAGGGATCCTGGAAGACGGGCTGCATGTGGGGGCGCAGGGGGCGGAGCTCGGCCTCGGTGAGCGTGGTCAACTCCTGCCCCTCGAAGCGGACTTCGCCGGAGGCGGGGCGGCGGATCTGGAGCACCGCGAGGGCCGTCGTGGACTTGCCGCAGCCGGAGGGGCCGTTGAGGGCGAGGGTCTCACCGGGTTCCAGGGCGAAGGAGACGTGGTCCACCGCCGTGACGGTCCCGTAGCGGACGACGAGGTCGCGGACGTCAAGAAGAGGCATGCTGCTGGTCCCGGAACAACTCGACGGCGGGGTGGGGGAGTTCGGCCCAGTGGTGGCAGGCGGTCAGCCGGCCCTCGGCCGGGCGCGGCTCCGGCTCCTCGTGGTGGCAGTCGTCCGCCGCGAGCGGGCAGCGCGGGGCGAACGCGCAGCCCGGCGGCAGCGTGCCCGGGGCCGGCGGGGTGCCGGGGAGGGTGGGCAGCCGGCGGTCCCGCGCGTGCTCGGGGAGCGAGGCCAGCAGGCCGGCCGTGTACGGAGCCAGCGGGCGGGTCAACACCTCGTCCGCCGGGCCGAGTTCGGTGAGCCGGCCGGCGTACATCACGAGCGCGCGGTCCGCGTGCTCCCGTACGACGTCCAGGTCGTGCGTGACCAGGACGAGCGCGGCGCCGACCGCCTCCCGCTGCTCGGCCAGGACGCGCAGGACCTGGTCGCGGCGCTCCTCGTCCAGGGCGGTGGTCGGTTCGTCGGCGACGAGGACGTCCGGTTCGTTGATCGTCGCCATGGCGATGACGGCGCGCTGGCGCATACCGCCGGAGAACTCGTGCGGATACGCCCGCGCCCGGCGGGCCGCGTCCGGGATGCCGACCCGGTCGAGCGCCGCCACCGCCCGGGCCCGGGCCTCCTTGCGCGGGACGCGGGCCACCGACCGTACGGCGGCGGCGAGTTGGTCGCCCACCGGGTGCACGGGGGAGAGGGCGGACAGGGCGTCCTGCGGGACCAGGGCGATCCGGCGGCCGCGCTCGGCCGAGAGGTCCGGCCGGACGGTTCCGGTGGCGGTCGCCCCGTGCGGCAGCATGCCGAGCAGGGCCCGGGCCGTGAGGGACTTGCCCGCGCCCGACTCGCCGACGATCGCGAGGACTTCGCGCGGGTGGAGGTCGAAGGACAGCCCGCGCACCACCTCGACGCCGTCGAAGGCGATCCTGAGGTCCCGCACGGACAGCAGCGGTTCAGACGCCAACGGGGGTCTCCTTCACGGACGTTCGGGACCCGGGCGTGGCCTTCCGGCGCCGGACCACGGTGTCGCGGCCCTGCGCGTACGACGCGCCCGACACCGCGAGTCCCGCCAGCAGGGCCAGGGCCACCGCCGGGGCGAGGGCGGCCCAGGGGGCGCGTTCCACGTAGGCGCGGGACTCGTCGAGGAGCAGGCCCCACTCGGGGGCCGGCGGCTGGGCGCCCAGGCCCAGGAAGCCGAGGGAGGCCAGGGCGAGGGCGATACCGGGCAGGCGCAGCAGGGCGTGCCGGGCGACGGGGCCGGCGACCGAGGGCAGCACGTGCCGGGTGAGGATCCACGACGGCGGTGCGCCGATGGCCCGTTGGGCGGTGAGGAAGGAGGACGCCCGCACCTCCTGGACCAGCGCCGCCGCGTGCGCGGCCAGGGGCGGCCAGGAGATCAGCGCGACCGCGAAGGCCGCCCCGCCGGTGCCGGGACCGGCGGCCGCCGCGACCAGGATGCCGACGATCACCGGGGGAAGCGCGTTGGCGATGTCGGCCGCGCCCGCCGCGACGCCCGGAAGGAAGCCCAGGACCAGGGCGATCACCAGGCTGAGCAGGCAGACGGCCGCGGCCGTGCCGACCGTCGGGGCGGCGCCGTGGCCGAGCCGGGCCAGCACATCGCGGCCGAGACCGTCGGTGCCGAGCGGATGCGACCAGGAGGGCGCCGCCAGGCGGGCCGTCGTGGTCACGGTGTACGGGTCGCGCAGCAGACCCCAGCCGATCGTCACGGCGAGGGCGGCGAACAGGGCCAGCGGGATCGCCGGGTGGGTACGCACCGGACGGACCGGCGGCAGCGACAGCCCGGCGTCCCGCAGGGCAGGACCGAGCAGCCGGCGCCGCAGCAGGGCCGAGGCCGCGCCGGCGACCAGGCCGAGCAGCAGCAGGGCCAGGACGGACCCCTGGAGCAGCGGCAGGTCCTGCGACTTCGCCGCGCCGAGGGCCGTACGCCCGATCCCGGGCACCGCGAACACCGTCTCCACGGCGACCGCGCCGCCGGTGAGCCCCACGGCGGCCATGCCGAACTGCGGGACCAGGGGCGGCAGGACCCGCTTGAGGGCGGCCGCCGAGACGCTGCCCCGGCCGACTCCGGCGCCCCGCCACAGCTCCACCCACCGCTCGTCCAGCACGGCGGGCAGCGCGTCCGCGACCAGCCGGCCGAGCAGACCGCCCGCCGGGACGCCGAGCGCGAGCGCGGGCAGCACCATGTACGCGGGGCCCTGCCAGCCGGAGGTCGGCAGCAGGCCCAGCCACACCCCGCCCACCAGCAGCGCGACCGTGGCCAGCAGGAACTCCGGGACCGCCGCCAGCATCGCGCCCCACGCCCCGGCCGACCGGCGCCCCCGCACCAGCACGGGCGCGACCAGGGCGCAGGCCAGCAGCAGGGCCACCCCGAAGGCCGCGCCCATCAGACCGAGGGACACCTGGAGCCCGGCGAGGACCGACGGCAGCACGTCGGTGCCGGACACCCAGGACGTGCCGAGGTCTGCGCGCACCAGGTCCGACGCCCAACTCCCCAGCAGGGACAGGGGACCCGCGTCCAGCCCGAGATCCCGTCGTACGGCGTCCAGCGCCTCCTTCGTCGGCTCCTGCTCGGCGGAACGGGCCCGCAGCACGGTCAGCGCGGGGTCCCTGCCGGAGAGCCAGGGCAGCAGACCGACGGCGGCCAGGACGGCGAGGAGGCAGAGCAGCCGGGTCAGCCCGGCCGCGCTCACCGGCCTCCGTGTGCGGATCCTCACTTGACGTAGGTGTCCGCCGTGACCAGCTCCCGCTCGCGCGGGTCGTGGGCGGCGCCGACGACTCCGGCGGCGTCGCCCTGGATCACCCGCTCGTGGAGCATCGGTACGGCCGCGTCGGTGCCGAGCACGGCGGCCTCGGCGGCCATGACCGCCTTGCGGCGCGTCTCACCGGTCCTGGTCTCGCCGGCCTTCGTCACCGCCGCGTCCACCTTGGTGTCGGCGAGCTGGGGGATGTTGAAGGAGCCGTCGGAGGCGAAGTCGCTGTAGAGGTAGGCGGCAGGGTCGCCGGAGTCGAGGACGGTGGCCCGGGACAGGATGAACGCGTCGAACGCGCCGGCCAGCATGTCGGCCTCGATATTGGCGTACTCGCGGATGTCCAGCTTCACCTTGAAGCCGGCCTTCTGCAGCTGCTGCTGGAGCGTGGCGGCGACCTCGGGCAGTTCGGCGCGGTCGGTGAAGGTGCCGATGGTGATCGTCTCGCCGTCGGCCGCGCGGGCCTTGGTCCGCTCGACCGGGGTGCGCAGCTCCGCCGCCCAGGGCAGCGCGGGACCGAGCAGCCCCTCGGCGACGTCCGCCCGCCCCTCGTACACACCGTCCACGATCGACTTCGCGTCGATCGCCTCGCGGGCGGCGGCGCGCAGCGCGGCGTCCTTGAAGACGCCCTTGCCGGTGTTCAGGTAGAGGGTGTTGGTGCGGGGCATCGGCACCTCGGTGATCAGGTCCTCGTCGAGCAGCGCGGCCTGCGACACCGGCACGGCCTCGACGATGTCCGCCTCACCGCTGCGCAGGGCGGCGGCGCGGGCGGTGCCGTCGGGCACGAACCTCACGTCGATCCCCGGGGCCTTGGCCTTGCGGCCCCAGTAGGTGTCGTAGCGGTCGAGGCTCGCGGACGAGGTGCCGTTGACCTTGGTCAGCTCGAACGGGCCGGTGCCGGCGTCGAGCGGGTTCACCGACTTCCCCCGGTATGCCTTCGCCGCCAGGATCGACAGCTGCGGCGAGCTGAGCCGCTGCGGGACGAGGGGGTCCTCTGCGGCGGTCGTGACGGTGACCGTGCCGGCGTCCACGGCCTTCGCGGTCAGCTCGACGCCGTCCAGAATGCGGGGCTTGGGGGCCGCGCCGGCGGCTCTGGTCAGGGAGCGCACGACGGCCTGCGCGTCCAGTTTCGTGCCGTCGTGGAAGGTGACACCGGTGCGTATCTCGAAGGTCCAGGTACGGCCGGACTGCCGCCACTCGGTGGCCAGTGCCGGTACGGCGTTCCCGTCGGCGTCCAGCTTCACCAGCGTCTCCGCCGTCGACCAGCGCGACAGCTTGAAGGCGTCGTCCGTGAGCGGAGACAGCCCGGAACGTGGGGGCTGCATCATCGCGAGACGGACGCGCTTGCCGTCGCCCCCCTCACCCGTGGTCGACTCCGCGCCGGCGAAGCAGCCGGTGAGCAGTACGGAGGCGGCCGTGAGGGCCGTGGCGGGGAGCAGGCGGCGGGCGGACAGGCGCACGGAACCCTCCGGGTAAAGGGGCGGTCAAGGGTGAGTGCGCTGACGTTAACACGATGACAATCGTTTTCAACAGTCGGGTCCATCTGCTGATCAGCACGGCCCGGCCCCGCACCACACGTACCATCAACAGGGGGGTGGTCATCCATGACCGTGGAGTCGATACCGGTGCCGGCCGCGCCGAAATCGCTGGTGTGGCAAGGCGACGAGCTGGTCTCCGCGGCCGGCGGTCGAGGTTTGGGCCGCGGTGGGGTGGAGCGGGAGGAGGCCCTCGCGGAGAGCTACTACTTCGACGCCGGGACCACCTCGGCCTCGGGCCGGTACTCCGCGCTGTACCACGAGCGCGGCATCGAGGGGGTGCTGCTCGAACGAGGACGGGTCGTGCGGGAGCTGCACCGCTTCGACGAGCTGGCGGGGGACTACGACTACCCGCTCGCCCTGGGCGCGTTGAGCGACGGGCGCGAGGTCGTCGTGCACTGCCCCGACGAGTACAACGCGCTCCAGATCGAGGACGCGGCCAGTGGCGAGCGGCTGACCGTCGGCGAGCGCGAGCCGCAGGACGTCTTCCACTCCAGGCTCAGTCTGAGCCCGGACGGCCGGTACCTGCTCTCGGTCGCATGGCTCTGGCATCCCTTCGGGGTCGCCATGGTCTACGACACGGCACGCGCGCTCACCGACCCCGGCACTCTGGACGGCGACGGTCTGGTGCCGACGGCCGACGCCGCGAACGGCGAGGTGACGGCGGGCTGCTGGCTCGACGCCGATCGGCTGGTGCTGGCGACGGGGACGGAAGCGGGGGGTGCCGACGAGTCCGAGCTTCCTCCCGGCCGTCTCGGTGTGTGGTCGATGTCCGAGGGACGCTGGCTCCACCGCAACCCGCTCGCCCACGCCGAGCCGGGTGTCCTTCTGCTGCCCCGCGGCGATCAAGTGGTCTCTTTCCGCGGTCATCCGCGCCTGATCGACACGGCCACCGGGCGCCTCGTCGCGGAATGGCCCGAGGTCGTCTTCCCCGTCAAGGACACCTGCTTCAGCGCCGAGGACATCCCCTCTCCCGTGGCCGCCCTCCACCCCGACGGCACCCGGCTGGCCGTCGCGCAGACGGACAGCATCGCCCTCATCACGCTCCCGTGAGCGGGCACACCGCAGCCCGCGTCACCGACCTCTCCGAACAGCACACCTAGAGCCGCGTCCCCTTCAACGCCATGTGCAGCAACAGCCGGTCCTCGCCGTCGTCGAGATCCAGGCCGGTGAGTTGTTCGACGCGGGAGAGGCGGTAGTAGAGGGTCTGGCGGTGGATGCCCAGCTCGGCGGCGGTACGGCCGGCCTGGCCCGCGCAGTCGAGGTAGACCTCGGCGGTGCGGGCGAGTTCGCGGTGGGTGGGGGAGAGGAGGGCGCGTACGGCGGGGTCGTGGGCCGCGTCGGCGGGCAGGGAGGTCAGCAGCCGGTACGGCCCGATGGACGCCCACTCGGCGACCGGCCCGAGGTGCGGCTCCGCCAGGGCGGCCCGGGCGGCGGCGGAAGCCTCCTGCCAGGCGGTGCCCAGCTCGGCGAGGCCGGCCCTGGCGGCGGAGATCCCGACGGTCCGGACGGAGGGGGCCCCGGCACCCGCGTTTCCGGCACCCGCGTTTCCGGCGGCGGATGCTCCGGCGGCCTTCGCGCCACCGGTCCCGCGCCCCGGCGTCCCCGTCCGTGGGCGCCCCTCGGCTCCGGACTCCCGGCGTCCCTCCCCGTCCCCTCGGCCCGCGAGTTCCAGCAGCCGGCCCGCCGCCGATGTCGCCGGGGTCAGGGCGTCCGCCGAGCGGAGGCGCACCAGGAGTGCGAGGGACTGGGCGGCCGTCCCCCACGGCACCGTGCACAGGGCGGTCGCGCCCGGGATCGTACGGACCGACGGGGCGTCGGCGGGGTCGGCCGAGGGCCAGGGGGTTACGCAGACGAGGGCGTGGAGGGTGTCGGCGCGGGGGCCGAGGGCGGTGCGGAGGTCGGCGACGGCCATGTCCTGCTGCCAGCCGCGCTCCGCGGTGAGGACGGCCCGCAGCTCCCGGCTGAGATCCGCCCCGTGCTGCGCCTCGTCCGCGAGCAGCGCGCCGATCCGGGCCGTCACCTCCATGGCCGCGTCCAGCTGCCGCTCGGTCGGGCCCGGATCGTCGTCCAGGAGCCAGACGTAGCCGAGGACGACACCGCGATGGCGGACGGGGAGGCAGACGCGTCCGCGGTACACCCCGGCCTCCGGGGTGGGCGGGATGCGGACCGGGCCGGTCGCCCGGGTGATGCCGAAGCCCTCGAACCAGGTCCGGACCGCCGCCGTCGACCGGCGGGTCAGGATGGAGCGGGTGCGCACCGGATCCAGCGCGGACGCGTCGAGCTCGCCCTCACTGTCGTACGCGCCGAAGGCGATCAGCTCGAAGTCGCGGTTCTCCAGCGTCGCCGGGGCGCCGAGGAGCTCCGAGAGCTCGTCCACCAGCTCCTGGTACTCGCCCTTGTGGTCCTTGTAGTCCTTGTGGTCCGACGTCGTCACCCGGGCATTCTCCCGCATTTCGCCGACACTTCATACATCTGTCTGAGATCTGCGGCACGAACGCGTGACAGCTGTCGATGGTCGGGGATCGGAGGGATCCTTAGGTTTCACGGTGGTCCTGTCTGCTGGTTCTGCTGGTTTGTGGAGGTGCCCCGTGCTGGGTCCCGTGATTCTCGCCGCGTCGCGCAGCGACCGGATGCGACGCCTGGTCTCGGCGGCCCCGGTGACCAAGCAGGTCGTCGACCGCTTCATCCCGGGCGAGCGCGTGGACGACATCGTCCCGGTCGTCGAGGAGCTGACCGCCAAGGGCCTGGAGCTGACGATGGACGTCGTCGGCGAGGACATCACCACCCCCGAGCAGGCCGCCGCGGCCCGGGACGCCTACCTGGAGCTCGTCGACCGGCTCAAGCCCCTCGAACTGGGCACCCGCGCCGAGATGTCCGTGAAGCTGTCGATGTTCGGCCAGTCCCTGCCGGGCGGCCACGAACTGGCGCTCGCCAACGTCCGGCCGGTCGTGGAGGCCGCCGCCGAGATCGGTACGACCGTCACGCTCGACGCCGAGGACCACACCACCCTCGACTCGATGTTCGCCATCCACGAGGACCTGCGGAAGGACTTCCCGCAGACCGGCTGCGTGATCCAGGCGTACCTCTTCCGCACCGAGGCCGACGCCCGCCGCCTCGCCGACGCCGGCAGCCGGGTGCGCCTGGTCAAGGGCGCCTACAAGGAGCCCGCCGACGTCGCCTACCAGCAGAAACACGAGATCGACAAGGCGTACGTCAGGATCCTGAAGATCCTCATGGAAGGCGCGGGGTACCCGATGATCGGCTCCCACGACCCCCGCCTGATCTCCATCGCCCAGGAACTCGCCCACCGCGCCGGGCGCAAGCTCGACGAGTACGAGTTCCAGATGCTCTACGGCATCCGCGGCGACGAACACCTGCGGCTGGCCGCCGAGGGCCACCGGATGCGCGTCTACACGGCCTACGGCACCGACTGGTACGGCTACTTCATGCGGCGACTGGCCGAGAAGCCCGCCAACCTCCTCTTCTTCGCCCGCTCGACCCTCAGCAAGGGCTGACCGAACACCCGCTCACGTACAAGGAGTTACGGATCCCATGGACGCTGTGACCCAGGTCCCCACCCCCGTCAACGAGCCCGTGCACGGCTATGCCCCCGGCTCTCCCGAGCGCGCCCGGCTGGAGGCCAAGCTCAAGGAGCTCGCCGAGAACCCGATCGACCTGCCCTGCACCATCGGCGGCGAGAAGCGGCTGGGCGGCGGTGACGCCTTCGAGGTCGTGCAGCCGCACAACCACAAGGCCGTCCTCGGCACCTACCGCAACGCCACCCAGCAGGACGCCCAGGACGCCATCGACGCGGCCCTCGCCGCCGCGCCCGCCTGGCGCGCGATGGCCTTCGACGACCGCGCGGCGATCATCCTGCGCGCGGCCGAGCTGCTGTCCGGCCCGTGGCGCGAGACGCTCGCCGCCTCCACCATGCTCGGTCAGTCGAAGACCGCCCAGCAGGCCGAGATCGACACGCCCTGCGAGCTGATCGACTTCTGGCGCTTCAACGTCAAGTACGCCCGCGACCTGCTCGCCGAGCAGCCCCCGGCGAACTCCCCGGGCGTCTGGAACCGCCTCGACCACCGTCCGCTGGAGGGCTTCGTCTACGCGATCACGCCCTTCAACTTCACGGCGATCGCGGGCAACCTGCCGACGGCCCCCGCCCTCATGGGCAACGTCGTCGTCTGGAAGCCGTCCCCGACCCAGACCCACGCCGCCGTCCTGCTCATGCGGCTGCTGGAGGAGGCGGGCCTGCCCAAGGGCGTCATCAACCTCGTCACCGGTGACGGCATCGAGGTCTCCAAGGTCGCCCTGGAGCACCGCGACCTCGCCGGCATCCACTTCACCGGTTCCACCCGGACCTTCCAGCACCTGTGGAAGACGGTCGGCGCCAACATCGAGAAGTACCGCACCTACCCCCGCCTGGTCGGCGAGACCGGCGGCAAGGACTTCGTCGTCGCCCACCCGAGCGCCGACCGCGCGATCCTGAAGACCGCCCTCACCCGGGGTGCCTTCGAGTACCAGGGCCAGAAGTGCTCCGCGACCTCCCGGGCGTACATCCCGGCGTCGATCTGGAACTCCGGCTTCAAGGAGGAGTTCGCGGCCGAGGTGGACGGCATCACCATGGGGGACGTCACCGACCTGTCGAACTTCATCGGCGCGGTCATCGACGAGCGCGCCTTCGCCAAGAACAAGGCCGCCATCGACCGGGCGAAGTCCGACCCCACCTGCACGATCGTCGCGGGCGGTTCCTACGACGACTCGGTGGGCTGGTTCGTCCGGCCGACCGTCGTGGAGTGCACGGACCCGGCGAACGAGGTCTTCACCACCGAGTACTTCGGCCCGTTCCTCGCGGTGCACGTCTACGAGGACGAGCAGTACGAGGAGATGCTGACCCAGATGGAGTCGGCCTCCGACTACGCGCTGACCGGCGCGGTCATCTCGGCCGACCGTGCGGCGGCGGCGTACACGATGGACAAGCTCCGTTACGCGGCCGGCAACTTCTACATCAACGACAAGTCCACCGGCGCCGTCGTCGGCCAGCAGCCCTTCGGCGGCGGTCGCGCCTCCGGCACCAACGACAAGGCCGGCGCCCCGCAGAACCTGATGCGCTGGACCCTGACCCGCGCCATCAAGGAGACCCTGGTCCCGCCGACCGACTACACCTACCCGCACATGGGCTGACCGTCGGTCGGATGTCATGAGGGGCCGGGCACACCATGCCCGGCCCCTCCGCGCGTCCACTTCCCACCGACCCGCCGTCTCAGATAGTAGGAAGTCCGAGTAATTGTGGAGACAGACCGGCCCTCCTCCTCTAGCTTTGTAGAAGCCGAACGTCTCGCTCGATCCAGCGAATGGCGGTCGTGAGCCGGGCCCCGTGCAGGCAACCCCTGCGGCCAGCGCTCCCCGCCTCTTCCGGCGTCTCGTCGTAACCCCTCTCGAAGCCTTCGAAGGAGTCGATTTCCCATGGCCGAGACGACCGCCCGCCGTCGAGTCCGTCACAGCTCCCGCACCAGCGAGTCCGACCGCAAGAACGCCGCCGCCGCGCTCCAGCGCGCCCTCGACCGCCGCGACAACGGCGGCTCGACCGGCCACTGAGCCGCGCGCCACGCATCACACAGACCCGGGAGCCGCACCCGCACGAGGTGCGGCGCGGTCTAACCGCCGCGCCGCACCTCGAAATGGTCGATCCGCTCACCGTTCTGCGCCAGCGCCGACACCTTCAGGCGCGGCCTCGTCCCGCTCTCCACGTCCACCGAGAGCAGCGAGAAGCCCCGGTAGCGCACGCGTGACCACTCCACGGTCTCCGTGTCGGACTTCTGCGACTTCGTCCACCGGAAGGTCTCGACGGACTCGCGGTCCCGCACGTGGCCCTCGTAGCTCTCCGGTACGCCGGAGGGGAAGCCGTACAGATCACGGCCGCCGCCGCCCGCCGTGACGTACACGATCCCGTCGCGGGTCGGGTCGGTCGACGCGCCGATCGGGACCGGCCGGCCGACCCGGCCGTCGCGGATCGCGTCGGTGCGTTCGTAGACGTGGTTGTGCCCGTTGATCACCAGGTCCACCTGGTGCCTGGCGAACAGTGGCGGCCATTCCGCCCGCACCCCGCCGTCGGAGGCGTGCGTGGACGTCGAGTACGCGCAGTGGTGGAAGAAGACGACGACGAAGTCCACCGCCGAGGACGCCCGCAGCTCACCCAGCTTCCGGTCCAGCCAGGCCGTCTGCCGTCCGCCGCTGTAGCCGAGGTTGGCGGGGATCTCGTACGACACGTCGTTCGCGTCCAGTGCCACGAAGCCGACGTTGCCGTAGGTGAAGGCGTACACACCCGGCGCTGTGCGCGGGTCGAAGCCGTTGTCCGGGAGGGACCAGCGGGCCAGCTGGCCGCCGTAGCCGTCCGGCGAGTACCAGGCCTCCATGTCGTGGTTGCCGGTCGTCACCATCCACGGGACCGACTTCGCCACCGGCTCGTTCTGCTTCAGGAACAGGTCCCAGAACGCCGGGTCGTAGCCGTCCTCCTTGGTGCCCCTGCCGTTCCCGTTGGCGTAGCAGATGTCGCCCGCGTGGAGGTGGAAGGCCGGCTTCTCGCGCAGCAGGAGGTCGTCGTTCGCGGCGGCGGCCCGGCTCACCCCCTGGTCGCCGAAGGCCGTGAAGACGAACCGCTCCGGGGTCGCCGGCGCCGTACGGAAGGAGCCGATCGTCCGGCGGTGCTCGGGGGCGGCCGGGTCGAAGCCGTCGTGGCCGACGCCGTAGTAGTACGTCGTGCCCGGCCGCAGGGTGTCCAGGGCCGCGTGGACGTAGAACTGGTCGAGGGCGGCACGCACCCCCTCCAGGCCGGGGGTGTGCAGGTCGCGGATCTCGGCCTCGATCCTCCGGCCCAGGTCGTCGGGGCGGGTGCCGATCCGGACGTACGGCTTCTTCACCGCGAGCGGTACCTGCCAGGAGATCCGCATCTGCGACGTGGGGTCCGCGCCGAAGGCGAGGTGGCGGCCGAAGGGGGAGACGACCGAGCCGGAGACCGTCGGCGTGGGGGAGGGGGACGGGGTGTTCCGCACCGGGGAGCCGTCCCCGCCCGAGCAACCGGTCAGCAGGCCGCCCGCCACCGCGCCCGCCGTCACCAGCGTGCGCCGCCGGGTCAGCCGGGTCCGCAGGTACTCGTACTGCTCGGCCATGCTCATCCGGCGCGCGAGCTCGGGCGGAATGCCGCAGTCGGGGACGGGGGGTCCGGGGGGTTTCCCCCTGGAAGGCACAGTCATGAGGGAGAACTTCCCAGCGGACCTCAACACCCGTCCTACGTACGGGTGAACGGGTGGCAACGGGTTGACCGTCGGGGCGGTCGCCTTGTCCGTATGGCGGACGGCCCGTGTCATCCCATGGGACGAGGAGTAGTGTGCCCGGCATGTCTCGCAGCATCAATCTCGCAGTGATTCCCGGTGACGGCATCGGCCAGGAGGTCGTGGCCGAAGGTCTCAAGGTCCTCTCCGCCGTCCTTCCGCAGGATGTGAAGCTGGAGACCAAGGAGTTCGACTTCGGCGCCAAGCGCTACCACGCCACCGGTGAGACCCTCACCGACGCCGACGTGGACGCGCTCAAGAAGCACGACGCGATCCTGCTCGGCGCCATCGGCGACCCGTCGGTGCCGTCCGGTGTCCTGGAGCGCGGCTTCCTGCTGAAGCTCCGCTTCCTCTTCGACCACCACGTCAACCTGCGCCCGTCGAAGCTGCTGCCGGGTGTCGCCACCCCGCTGGCCGGCGAGCCGGAGATCGACTTCGTCGTGGTCCGCGAGGGCACCGAGGGCCCCTACACCGGCAACGGCGGCACCATCCGCAAGGGCACCCCGCACGAGGTCGCCACCGAGGTCTCCGTGAACACGGCCTTCGGTGTCGAGCGCGTGGTCCGGGACGCCTTCGCCCGCGCCCAGGCCCGCCCCCGCAAGAAGCTCACGCTGGTCCACAAGAACAACGTGCTGGCCTTCGCCGGTCACCTGTGGACGAACGTCTTCAACAAGGTGGCCGAGGAGTTCCCCGACGTCACCACCGACTACATCCACGTCGACGCGGCCACGATCTACCTGGTCACCGACCCGGGCCGGTTCGACGTCATCGTCACCGACAACCTCTTCGGCGACATCATCACCGACCTCGCCGCGGCCGTCTCCGGCGGCATCGGCGTCGCCGCGAGCGGCAACATCAACCCGAGCGGCGAGTTCCCGTCCATGTTCGAGCCCGTGCACGGCTCGGCCCCGGACATCGCCGGCCAGGGCAAGGCCGACCCCACCGCCACGGTCCTGTCCGTCGCCCTCCTGCTGCGTCACCTCGGCCACGAGTCCGAGGCCGCGCGCATCGAGGAGGCCGTCTCCGCCGACCTCGCGGAGCGCGCAGGCAAGCCCGCCCGCAGCACCTCCGAGATCGGCGACGCGCTCGCCGTACGAGTAGCCGGCTGACCCGCCGCGCACTCGATCACCCTCGAAGCCGCCGGGTCACTCACCACCCGGCGGCTTTCGTATGTCCCCGCCGGGTGCCACCATCATCCCTGGGTCGCAATCACGCCGTTTCGTCCACGGACCTCCGCTTGCGATAATCGAACGCGGAGCCGCGGAATGAGGGAATGCTCGGACGTCCTAGCACTGGCCACTGGCAGTACGGGCGTGAGCGCGGCCCGTCACTACCCACACCGGTGAAGGACACCCACTCATGACGCAGCCCACGATCGAGCTCAAGCCCTCCGCCAGTCCGCTCGCCGCCGCAGAGCGCGAGGCGATCCTGGCCAACCCCGGGTTCGGCCGGCACTTCACCGACCACATGGTGACGATCAAGTGGACCGAGGGCCGCGGCTGGCACGACGCCCAGCTCGTCCCGTACGGGCCGATCTCCCTCGACCCCTCCACCCACGTCCTGCACTACGGTCAGGAGATCTTCGAGGGCCTGAAGGCCTACCGCCAGGCCGATGGCTCGGTCGCGGTCTTCCGCCCCGAGGCCAACGCCCGCCGCTTCCGCAACTCCGCCCGCCGGATGGCCATGGCCGAGCTGCCCGAGGAGCTGTTCATCGAGGCCCTCGACGCGCTGATCGCGCAGGACGGCGACTGGGTCCCGCCGCACGGCGGCGAGGAGTCCCTCTACCTGCGCCCGTTCATGTTCGCCACGGAGGCCGCGCTCGGCGTCCACCCGGCCAACGAGTACCTGTTCATGCTGATCGCCTCCCCGTCCGGCGCGTACTTCGCCGGGGGCGTCAAGCCGGTCACCATCTGGGTCTCCGAGGACTACGTCCGTGCCGTCCCCGGCGGCACCGGCGACGCCAAGACCGGCGGCAACTACGCGGCCTCCCTGCTCCCGCAGGCCGAAGCCGCGAAGAACGGCTGCGACCAGGTCGTCTACCTCGACGCGGTGACCCGCACCAAGGTCGAGGAGTCCGGCTCCATGAACATCGCCTTCGTCTACGGCGACCGGATCGTCACCCCCGAGCTCACCGGCTCGATCCTGGAGGGCATCACGCGTGACTCCCTCCTCCAGGTCGCCCGCGACCTCGGGTACACCGCCGAGGAGGGCGTGGTCACGCTGGAGCAGTGGCGTGAGGACGCCGCCTCCGGCGCCCTGACCGAGGTCTTCGCCTGTGGCACCGCCGCCGTCGTCACCCCCATCGGCCACGCCAAGACCAAGGACGCCGCCTGGAGCCACGGTGACGGCACACCCGGCCCCGTCACCCTCCGTCTGCGCGAGGCCCTCCTCGGCATCCAGCGCGGTGTCACGGAGGACAAGCACGGCTGGATGCACAAGCTGGGCTGAGCCCGTCCGCCCTGTCCGGCCCTGTCGGAGCCCGCCGCGACCGTGCGGCGGGCTCCGTCCGTCCCGGCGCTCACGCGTCCCCGGCCCGTACCCGCTCGATGATGCCCAGGGTCAGGTCCTCCGCCCGGTCCTCCAGGTTCCACTTCCCGTCCCGGCGGGCCTGGTTGCTCACCCAGAAGACGAGGACGCCGTCGCGCAGGGAGCGGCCCAGGAGTGCCGAGGACCAGTCGTTGCCGCCGTCGTGCCAGGCCAGCGGGCCCTCGGGAGTGTCCTGGACACTCCAGCCGTAGCCGTAGAAGCTCTCCGAGCCGGGCTCCGGCACGTGTGGCGCGAACAGCCTGTCCCTGGCCTGCGCCGGCAGGATCCGCTCGCCGAGGAGTGCGCGGTGCCAGCGGAGCATGTCGCCCGCGGTGGAGAGCATGCCGCCGTTGCCGCGCAGGTTCCAGTACGGCCCGTCGGCGGCCCAGGGATGGTCGTACGGCCTGCCCTGGCTCCGTCCCCGGCTGTCGTACTCCACGGCGACCAGGTGCCGTGGCCACCGGGGCAGCACGTATCCGGTCCGGGTCATCCCGGCCGGGGCGAACAGGTGCCGGGCCAGGAACGGTTCGTAGCCCTCCCCGGACGCCTTCTCGACGATCGCGGCGAGGAGGCTGTACCCGGTGTTGGAGTAGCGGAACTCCGCTCCCGGCGCCGATCGGAGCCTCGACGCCAGCGCCCCGCGCACCAACTCCTCGCGGGAGAGCGGGTCGTAGTCGTCGCCGAGCCCCTCGACCAGACCCGAGGTGTGCGTGAGCAGGTGCTCGATCGTGACGGCGCGCTTGTCGTCCGGCACCGGTCCCAGGTGGCGGCTGACCGGGTCGCTCACCCGCAGGCGCCCCAGCACCTCCAGCTTCAGGACCGCGGCCGCGGTGAACTGCTTGGTGACCGACATGACGTCGTACACCGTGCGGCAGCTCGCCGGGGTGCCGACGGCGCGGTCCGACGCGCCGAACCCGGCGCAGTACACCGGCTCGGTGCCCCGCGCGGCGAGCACGGTGCCGCCGGCCCCCTCGGGCCAGGTGCGCCGGACGAAGTCGGCGAGCGTGTCGCCGTCGCGGCGCGCCGGCCGGGACCGGGACCCGGCGGCGGGGACGCCGAGCGTCAGCAGTGCCGCGACGCCCGCGACCGTGGTGCCGAAATGACGGCGAGAGCTGCGGTACAGAACCATGTGACCTCCAACACCGGGAATCCGCACCGAGGTTGACCACCGCTCTCGCCGTTCCTCAAGCTGTCAGGGTGTTCGAGCTTGTGCGAGACCGCGTACGTCCAGCTCACAGGGGGCCACGATGACCACCGCACCGCCCGCACCGCCCGAGACCGACCCGGCCGCCTTCGTCGCGGCGTTGCGCCGCCTCAAGGTCTGGTCGGGCCTCAGCTACCGGTCGCTGGAGCGCCGGGCGGCCGACGCCGGGCACGCGCTGCCCTACTCCACGGCGGCCACCATGCTCGGCCGCGACCGGCTGCCCCGCGCCGAACTCGTCGCCGCGTTCGTCGCGGCCTGCGGGTTGCGCGGGGCGCAGGCGGAGGCGTGGGTGGACGCGCGGAGCCGCATCGCGTGCGGGGCGGTGCCCCCCGAACCCTCGCCCGTACGGCACGGGCCCTCCCGCCGGCGGATGTCGATCGGCGTCGCTGCCCTCCTCACCGCCCTCCTCGGCGGGGCGCTCGCGGGCGGCGGCGCGTTCACCGAGGACGAGGACCTGCGGGAGACACGGACCGCCTACGGGGTCGCCGAGGCGCGCTGAGCCTCCGGAGCCGCCTCGATTGGAGTGATGTTCAAAGAAGAGGGCTCAATGATCCGGCTTGGGTCTTTCGATCGGTGGTGTCTCGCTTTAGAGTGACGCTCTAAAGCGAGACAAGGCAAGAAGGTGCCACGCCATGAGACTGACCCCGACGGAACGTGACCGGCTGCTGCTCTTCGGAGCGGCCGAGCTGGCCCGGGCGAGAAGGGCCAGAGGGCTGCGGCTGAACGTCCCCGAGGCGACCGCGCTCATCGCGGACACCGTGTGCGAGGCCGCCCGGGACGGTGTGCGGCTGGCGGAGGCGGTCGAGCGGGCCCGGTCGGTGCTCGGCCCGGACGACGTGCTGCCGGGGGTCGCCGACATCGTCACCGAGGTGCATGTCGAAGCCGTCTTCGACGACGGCTCACGGCTCGCGGTGGTCGGCGATCCGATCGGCGCGGGGCGGGACCGGGAAGGGCCCGGCGCGCTGCTGCCGGGACCGGCGCACACCGAACCCGAGCCGGTCGTACGGCTCACCGTCACCAACACGGCCGGTGTGCCGGTCTCCGTGACCTCCCACTTCCACTTCTTCGAGGTCAACCCGCGGCTCGACTTCGAGCGGGCGACCGCCTACGGCATGCGGCTCGCCGTCCCCGCCGGGTCGTCCGTGCGCTTCGGTCCGGGGGAGAGCGTCGAGGTCGGGCTGCTGCCGATCGGGGGCGAGCGGATCGCGATCGGGTTCGCGGGGCTCGTCGACGGACCGCTGGACGCGCCGGGAGCGAAGGAGGAGGCCCTGCTCCGGGCCGCCGCCTGCGGGTATCTGGGCGCGGCGGCCGCCGAGGGGAGCGCGCGGTGAATCCGTACGAGTACGCCGCCACCCACGGCCCCCGCGCGGGCGACCGGATCCGCCTCGGTGACTCGGGGCTGGTGATCCGCGTCGAGTCCGACTCCCAGCGGCACGGCGACGAGTTCCTGGCCGGCTTCGGCAAGACCGCCCGGGACGGACTGCACCTCAAGGCCGCCGCCGTGCGGGAGACCTGTGACGTCGTGATCGGCAATGTCGTCGTGATCGACGCCGTGCAGGGCATCCGCAAGGTCTCGATCGGCATCCGGGAGGGGCGGATCAGCTCGATCGGGCGGGCCGGGAACCCGGACACCCTCGACGGGGTCGACGTCGTGGTCGGCACGGGCACCTCCATCGTCTCCGGCGAGGGGCTGATCGCCACCGCCGGGGCCGTCGACACGCACGTCCATCTGCTGTCGCCGCGCATCATGGAGGCATCGCTCGCCTCCGGGGTGACCACGATCATCGGGCAGGAGTTCGGCCCGGTGTGGGGCGTCGGGGTCAACTCGCCCTGGGCGCTGCGGCACGCGTTCAACGCCTTCGACGCCTGGCCGGTCAACATCGGGTTCCTGGCCCGGGGTTCGTCGTCCGGTCCGGCGCCTCTCGTGGAGGCGTTGGCGGAAGGCGGCGCCTCGGGGTTCAAGGTCCACGAGGACATGGGCGCCCACACCCGGGCCCTGGACACCGCTCTCCGGGTCGCCGAGGAGTACGACGTCCAAGTCGCCCTGCACAGCGACGGGTTGAACGAATGCCTCTCGGTCGAGGACACGCTCGGGGTCCTGGAAGGCCGTACCGTCCACGCCTTCCACATCGAGGGCTGCGGCGGCGGGCACGTGCCGAACGTCCTGAAGATGGCGGGCGTCGCGAACGTCATCGGCTCCTCCACCAACCCCACCCTCCCCTTCGGCCGGGACGCCGTCGCCGAGCACTACGGCATGATCGTCTCCGTCCACGGCCTCAAGACCGACCTGCCCGGCGACGCCGCCCTGGCCCGCGACCGCATCCGCGCCGGGACGATGGGCGCCGAGGACGTGCTGCACGACCTGGGCGCCATCGGCATCACCTCGTCGGACGCGCAGGGCATGGGACGGGCGGGCGAGACCGTCCGCCGCACCTTCGCGATGGCCGGGAAGATGAAGGCCGAGTTCGGCGCCCCGGACGACGGCCACGACAACGAACGCGTCCTGCGCTACATGGCCAAGCTGACCCTCAACCCGGCCATCGCGCACGGACTCTCGCACGAGGTCGGCTCCATCGAGGTCGGCAAGCTGGCCGACATCGTGCTGTGGCGCCCGGAGTACTTCGGCGCGAAGCCCCAGCTGGTGCTGAAGTCCGGCTTCCCGGCGTACGGCGTGACCGGCGACCCCAACGCGGCGACAGACACCTGTGAACCGCTCGTCCTGGGCCCGCAGTTCGGCGCGTACGGCGCCACGCCCGCGGACATCTCGGTCGCCTTCGTCGCGCAGGCCGCCCTCGACCAGGGCGACGACACCATGCCGACGCGCCGCCGCAGGGTCGCCGTGCGCGGCACCCGGGGCATCGGACCGGCCGACCTGCGCCTCAACTCCCGTACCGGATCGGTCGACGTGGACCAGCGCACCGGCCTGGTCACCCTCGACGGCGAACCGCTGCGCTCCGAGCCCGCCGACTCCGTCTCCCTCAACCGCCTGTACTTCCTCTGAGGATCCGCCTGATGAACACGCCCGCCGCCGACGGCTTCCGCATGCCCGCCGAATGGGCCCCGCACGAACGCACCTGGATGGCCTGGCCGGGCCCCAACCCGACCTTCGACGACCCCGCCGACCTGGCCGAGGCCCGCCGCGCCTGGGCCGCGGTGGCCCGCGCGGTCCGCCGGTTCGAGCCGGTGACGGTGGTCTGCGGGCCGGGGGAGGCGCGGGAGGCCCGCGGTCTGCTCGGCGACGGCGACGGCATCGAGACGGTCGAACGCGATCTCGACGACGCCTGGATGCGGGACGTCGGGCCGACCTTCCTGACCAACGACCGCGGTGAACTCGCCGCCGTCGACTGGACGTTCAACGGCTGGGGCGCCCAGGAGTGGGCCCGCTGGGAGCACGACGCGAAGATCGCCGCGCATGTCTCGGAGCTGGCCGGCTCGCACCGGACGTACGCCTCGAGGCTCGTCAACGAAGGCGGCGCGATCCATGTCGACGGCGAGGGAACGGTCCTGCTGACCCAGACGGTCCAGCTCGGTCCCGAGCGCAATCCCGGCTGGACGCGGGAGGAGGTGGAGAGCGAGATCCACGCCATGCTGGGGACCCGCAAGGCGATCTGGCTGCCGCGCGGACTGACCGGTGACTATCCTCCGTACGGCTTCGGCACCCTCGGCCATGTCGACATCGTCGCGGCCTTCGCGCGCCCCGGCGTGGTCGTCGCGCACTCCCAGCCGGACCCGGCCCACCCCGACCACGAGGTGACCGAGGAGCTCATCGGCCTGCTCAGGTCGCAGACCGACGCGCGCGGCCGACGCCTGGAGGTCGTGGAGGTGCCCGCCCCGACCGTCCTGGAGGCCGACGGCCACTGGGCCGACTACTCCTACATCAACCACTACCTCTGCAACGGCGGGGTCGTGCTGTGCGGCTTCGACGACCCGCGCGACGAGATCGCGGCCGGCATCTTCCGCCGGCTGTTCCCCGAGCGGACCGTGACGCCGGTGGACGCCCGTACGATCTTCGCGGGCGGTGGCGGCATCCACTGCGTCACGCAGCAGCAGCCGAGGATCCGCCCGCAGCAGCAGCAACCGAGGAGCTAGGAGAGCGCGCATGGCCGGTGGGCGAAAGCAGGCCCCGCCCCGCGAGGACGTCCTCGCCGCCGCCATGGAGATGATCGCCGAACGCGGCCTGGAGAAGCTCACCATGGCGGCGCTCGGCCGGGCGGTCGGCATGAGCAGCGGCCACCTCCTCTACTACTTCCGCTCCAAGGACGAACTGCTGCTCCAGACCCTGGAGTGGAGCGAGGGACGCCTCGGCGCCGAGCGGGCCCGGCTGCTGACGCGCACGGGCACGGTGCGCGCACGGCTCGACGCCTACGTCGACCTGTACGTCCCCGACGGCCACCGCGACCCGCACTGGACCCTCTGGCTGGAGGTCTGGAACCGCTCGCAGAACGCCGACGACGAGGCGCGCGACCGGCAGGCCGCCATCGAGGGCGCCTGGCACCGCGACCTGGTGGCGCTGATCGCGGAAGGGATGTCCCGGGGGGAGTTCCGGACGGTCGACCCGGACCGGTTCGCCGCCCGGCTGCGGGCGCTCCTGGACGGTTTCTCCATCCACGTGGCGATCGGACTCCGGGGCACGGACCGGGGGATGATTCTCGGCCACGTCCGGGAGTTCCTGGACACCGGTCTTCTCGCGGACGCTTGAGATCCTGTCCGGGTTGTACTCAATTCGGGGGATTGACTGTGTGCCGTGTGGTGCGTTTGCCTCATGGAGAGCCCTCGGCGCGGGGCCGGGGAAAATGCGTCCACGGGGACTTCAGGGGGAGCGAGCATGCATCACGACGGGGGAACAGCCATGCACCATCACGGGGGAACAAGCATGCACAGGAACAAGCGCGTCCTGGCGCTCGCGATCGCCGCCGTCGCCGCCACGGCGACCCTGGCCGTTCCGGCCACGAGCGCCGCCGCCGCGCCCAGGGCGCCGTACACCGAGCCGGTCAGCGTCACACCGGAGGGCAAGGCGGGCAACGGCGAGAACCGCGTGGCCGTCATCAGCCGCAACGGCCGTCACATCGCCCTCAGCTCGGACGCCGAGGACCTGGACCCCAACGTGCCGCACAGCGGCATGTACCTGCGCGACCCGCACACCGGCAAGCTCCGCTTCGCCGGGTTCGGCGGCCTGCTGGCGGTCCTGAACGACGGCCGCTACGTCTACGCCCAGTTCACCTCGCCCCCGGAGGACACGGACGTGTGGATCCACGACCACGCCACGGGCGAGCGCGTCGGCTTCGGCATCGAGATCCCCGAGGGGTACTCGGGGCAGCCGGCCGACCTGTCGGTGAGCCCCAACGGCCGCTTCGCGGTCTACACGCTCCAGGACGCCGAGGGCACGAGCGTGGTCTTCCTGCGGGACCGGATCGCCGGCACCACCGAGCGGATCAGCCACGAGAGGCCCACCTGGGAGCCCCGCAACGCCTCCGAACCGACCGTCAGCGACGACGGGCGCCGGATCGTCTACCAGTACAACTACGCCAACGGCCCGCGCGGCGACGACTGGGGCGACGTCTGGATGTACGACCGCACCAGCGGCAAGCGCACCCAGATCGACCGCTCCCACGACGGCTCGCAGACCGAGAAGGAGTCCCTGAACCCGTCCATCAGCGGCAACGGCCGCACGGTCGTCTTCGAGTCCCGGGACACCCACCTGGTCCCCGAAGACAACGACGCCAGCTGGAACGTCTTCGTGCACGACATCGCCGGCGGCAAGAACCAGCGCATCCACGGCACCCAGGGCGGGCCCGGCCAGGTCTACACCCGCAACGCCGCGGTGAGCGCCGACGGCCGGTACGTCACGTTCAAGTCGGAGGTGACCGAGCCCGGCAGCCAGTACGGCACGGAGTACCCCGTCTACCTGCGGGACCTCAAGAAGGGCACCACCACCCTGGTCACCCCCGACACCAACGGCGGCACGGCCACGGCCGACGTCCTGCCGGGGCGGATCTCCGACGGCGCCCGGCGCATCATGTTCGAGTCCGCCGACCCGACCCTGATCCCGGCCGGCGACACCAACGACGCCACCGACGCCTTCGTGCGCCACCTGCGGTGACCAGCACTCTGCTCGCATCCTGAGACGGGCGGTGAGCGCGGGGGCCGGTTGTGCCAGACTGCCCCCGTGCTCTCGTTCGCCATGATTATTGGCAGCAGGCGCGCCGGTCCGCAGTGACCACCACGTACGACCAGGTACGGGTGGACACCGTCGTCCTCGACCCGCGCGCAGACCTCTCGCACCCGCGAGGGGTTTTTCGCATTTCTGGCCCATCCGTAGCCGGAGGCGAGAGCGTGAGGGACTGTGTGGGGGCGGTGGAGCCGGTCATTCCGGTACGACCGAGATCCAAATCCTCAGGAGCCTTGAGACCATGACCGAAACCAGCGAGCTCGACGATCAGTTCCACGTCTTCGACACCACCCTGCGCGACGGCGCCCAGCGGGAGGGCATCAACCTCACCGTCGCGGACAAGCTGGCCATCGCACGGCACCTGGACGACTTCGGCGTGGGCTTCATCGAGGGCGGCTGGCCCGGCGCCAACCCGCGGGACACCGAGTTCTTCGCCCGCGCGCAAGCGGAGATCGACTTCAAACACGCCCAGCTGGTCGCCTTCGGCGCCACCCGCCGGGCCGGCGCCAAGGCCTCCGAGGACCCGCAGGTCAAGGCGCTCCTGGACTCCGGCGCCCCGGTGATCACCCTGGTCGCCAAGTCCCACGACCGGCACGTGGAACTCGCGCTGCGCACCACACTCGACGAGAACCTGGAGATGGTCCGCGACACCGTCTCCCACCTGACCGCACAGGGCCGCCGCGTCTTCGTCGACTGCGAGCACTTCTTCGACGGCTACCGCGCCAACCCCGAGTACGCCAAGGCCGTCGTACGGACCGCCGCCGAGGCCGGCGCCTCCGTCGTCATCCTCTGCGACACCAACGGTGGCATGCTCCCCGCCCAGGTCCAGGCGGTCGTCGCCACCGTCCTCGCCGACACCGGCGCCCGGCTCGGCATCCACGCCCAGGACGACACCGGCTGCGCGGTGGCCAACACCCTGGCCGCCGTGGACGCGGGCGCCACCCACGTCCAGTGCACGGCCAACGGCTACGGCGAGCGGGTCGGCAACGCCAACCTCTTCCCGGTGGTCGCGGCCCTGGAGCTGAAGTACGGCAAGAAGGTCCTGCCCGACGGCAGGCTGCGCGAGATGACCCGCATCTCCCACGCCATCGCCGAGGTCGTCAACCTCACCCCGTCCACGCACCAGCCGTACGTGGGCGTCTCGGCCTTCGCCCACAAGGCCGGCCTGCACGCCTCGGCCATCAAGGTCGACCCGGACCTGTACCAGCACATCGACCCCGAGCAGGTCGGCAACACCATGCGGATGCTGGTGTCCGACATGGCGGGCCGGGCCTCCGTCGAGCTCAAGGGCAAGGAACTCGGCATCGACCTGGGCGGCGACCGCGAACTGGTCGGCCGGGTGGTCGAACGGGTCAAGGAGCGCGAACTCAAGGGCTACACCTACGAGGCCGCCGACGCGAGCTTCGAGCTGCTGCTGAGGTCGGAGGTCGAGGGCCGCCCCCTGAAGTACTTCCAGGTCGAGTCCTGGCGGGCGATCGTCGAGGACCGCCCCGACGGCACCCACGCCAACGAGGCCACGGTCAAGCTCTTCGCCAAGGGCGAGCGCATCGTCGCCACGGCGGAGGGCAACGGCCCGGTCAACGCGCTGGACCGGGCGCTGCGGGTGGCCCTGGAGAAGATCTACCCCCAGCTCGCCAAGCTCGACCTCGTCGACTACAAGGTCCGCATCCTGGAGGGCGTCCACGGCACCCAGTCCACCACCCGCGTCCTGATCTCCACCTCGGACGGGGCGGGGGAGTGGTCGACCGTGGGCGTCGCCGAGAACGTCATCGCGGCCTCCTGGCAGGCCCTGGAGGACGCCTACGCGTACGGGCTGCTGCGCGCCGGGGTGGCACCGGCGGAGTAGGGAGCGGGGCGCAGGCGCGCCGGGCGGGCCGGCGGCCCCGCGGTCACAGAGCCGTGTCGCGGGGCCGCTGGGTCTGCTCGCCGACCCGGTCACGGCCGGACAGCCGGTCCATGCGGAACAGACCCGCGGGCGCCGGTCGCTGACCGGCCCCGCCGGCCGTGGAACGGGTCAACTCCTCGACCCCCTCCGCCAGATAGCCGACCCAGGCCGCGCTCTCCTCCTCCATCACGCGCTGGGTGTCCCGCCGGAGCCGCTCGATCACCGCGAGCAGGGCCGTCTGCTCCTTGTCGCTGGGCGCGTCGGTGGCCCGCAGATACAGCTGCGCCCAGTCGGACTGGGCCCTCTTCAGGACCTGCTGAAGGGCCAGTTCGGTACGGATGTACCGGGTCCAGGACGCGGAGAAGCCGAAGATCCGGTCGAACAGGACACAGCCCGCGCCGGCGGCCAGGAAGACGAAGCCCCACTCCGGCCGCACGGCCGCCGGGGCGGCCGAGTGCACCAGCGGTGTGAGCGTGCCCACGATCCCGAGCAGGGCGGCGAGGGCGCGCAGTGAGCGCGACCAGCGGGAGGGCGCCCGGCGCCGCTCCAGATACCAGCCGATCGCCGTGGTCACCTCGGCCTCGGCGTGCCGGAACAGCTCCCACAGCAGGTCCGCCCGGCTCCGCGAGCGGTCCAGCTCGGTGAGTTCGGACACCACCATGTCCGCGGGTCTGCGCCTGATGACCATGCCGCCCCTGCCCTTCCGCCGTCGCCGGCCGACCGTGCGACCCACGGCGGCAACAACGCATCGTATGGGGCGCGGGGGCACTTGTTTCCCGGATGCCCAAATCCCACTGGCGCGCAAGTCGTTGGTCTTGACGGTGTCGAGGGACACCAGTTCAGTTCACTCACGCCGTGCTCCAAGCCACACGTGGACCATGAGAGCCGAAGGGACGTTCCATGCGAAGAACCGCCCTGCTAGCCTCCGCCACCCTGCTCGCCGCACTGATCCCGCTGACCACCGCACAGGCGGCCCCCGACGACCCCGCCCCCACCCCCGTCGACCGCTTCGAGGGGGAGGTCCCCTTCGCGTCGCCGCCCGCCGAGGGCATCTTCACCTGGGGCGGCGACACCGACGACCCGCCGCGACTGGAACTCACCCCGCGGACCGACGCCCCCGAGGGCGCGCACGTGCTCTCCGGCACCTACGACATCAGCGGCTACGGCGGTTTCACGCACGACTTCGCCTTCGCCGAGCCCGCCCACGACTGGTCCGCCCGCAAGGGGATCCGCTTCTGGTGGGAGGGACAGGACAACGGCCAGAAGATCGCCTTCGAGCTCAAGGACGGCGGCGCGAACGGCGAGGCGTCCGAGCTGTGGACGACGTCGTTCACCGACGACTTCAGCGGCTGGAAGCAGATCGAGATCCCCTTCACCGACTTCGCGTACCGCACCGACTACCAGCCCGTCGGAGGCATCGACCACATCCTCGGACTGACCGAGATGTGGGGGTACGCCGTCACCCTGCCCACCGGCGTCAAGGGCCGGTTCGCCATGGACGGGGTGGAGCTGTACGGCAGGGCCGACCAGTCCCTGCGGGCGAACGTCCTGACCGACGCCGCCGTGTACCCGGTGACGGAGGGCGGCACGGCCACCGTCGAGGTCGCTGTCGCCACCACCGGCTCCGCCCCTCTCGACGAGCCGGTGACCGTCGCCTACGAGACGGCCGCGACCGGCACCGCGGAACCCGGCAAGGACTACACACCCGTCTCCGGCACCCTCACCTTCCCCGCGGGCACCGCCTCGGGCGCCACGCGGTCCGTCCGGGTCCCGACCCTGAAGGACAGGGGCGCCGAGGCCGCCGAGACCGTCCCGTTGAAGCTCACCGTCACCGGCGCCAAGCCCCCGGCCGAGAGCCCGCAGATCGTCGTGGACGCGCACGGCCTGCCGTATCTCGACCCGCGGCTGCCGGTGAAGAAGCGCGTCGCCGACCTCCTGGCCCGGATGACCCCGACCGAGAAGGCCGGCCAGATGACGCAGGCCGAGCGTGCCGCCGTCGGCGCCGCTCCCGGCGACATCGCCGCGTACGACCTCGGCTCGCTGCTGTCCGGCGGCGGCTCCACGCCCACGCCCAACACCCCCGAGGCCTGGGCGCGGATGATCGACGGCTTCCAGCTCCGGGCGCGGGCCACCCGGTTCCAGATCCCGCTGATCTACGGCGTCGACGCGGTGCACGGCCACAACAACCTGGTCGGCGCGACGATCATGCCGCACAACATCGGACTCGGAGCCTCCCGCGACCCCCGCCTCGCGCAGCGGACCGCCTCGGTGACCGCCGCCGAGGTCCGCGCGACCGGCGTCCCGTGGGACTTCGCCCCCTGCCTCTGCGTCACCCGCGACGACCGCTGGGGCCGCGCCTACGAGTCCTTCGGCGAGGACCCGGCCCTCGTCGACGCCATGGCCACCGTCGTCCAGGGCTTCCAGGGCGCCCGCGACGGGCGGGACCTGAAGGACGACGACAAGGTCCTCGCCACCGCCAAGCACTTCGTCGGCGACGGCGGCACCGAGTACGGCTCCTCCACCACGGACGGGTACACCATCGACCAGGGCGTCACCAAGGTCACCCGGCAGGAGCTGGAGGCCGTCCACCTCGCGCCGTACCGAACAGCCGTGGACCGCGGTGTCGGTACGGTCATGCCCTCGTTCTCCTCGCTCGACATCGTCGGCGACGGACGGGGTCCGGTGAAGATGCACGCCCGCGCCGACCTGCTCACCGGCGTGCTGAAGGGCCGTATGGACTTCGACGGCTTCGTGATCAGCGACTGGGCGGCCATCGACCAACTGCCCGGCGACTACGCCTCCGACGTCCGTACGTCGGTCAACGCCGGACTCGACATGATCATGGTCCCGAACGCCTACCGGGACTTCCACACCACCCTCGTCGCCGAGGTCCGCGCGGGCCGCGTCGACGAGCGGCGCATCGACGACGCCGTCTCCCGCATCCTCACGCAGAAGTTCCGGCTCGGGCTCTTCGAGAAGCCGTACGCCGACACCAGCGGCGCGGACCGGATCGGCTCGGCGGCGCACCGGGCCGTGGCCCGCGAGGCGGCCGCCGAGTCGCAGGTACTGCTGAAGAACGCGGGCGGTGTCCTGCCGCTCCGCAAGGACCAGAAGGTGTACGTCGCCGGATCCAACGCCGACGACATCGGCAACCAGTCCGGCGGCTGGACCGTCACCTGGCAGGGGTCCTCGGGTGACATCACCCCGGGCACGACGATCCTGGAGGCGATGCGGGCCGACTCCGGGCGGCTGACGTACTCCAAGGACGCCTCGGCCCCGACCACCGGCCACGACGTCGGTGTGGTCGTCGTCGGGGAGACCCCGTACGCCGAGGGCCAGGGCGACGTGGGCAACGGCCACGACCTGGAGTTCTCCGCCGCCGACAAGGCCGCGGTCGACACGGTGTGCGCGGCCATGAAGTGCGCGGTGCTGATCGTCTCCGGGCGCCCCCAGCTGCTCGGCGACCGGCTCGGTGACATCGACGCGCTGGTCGCCTCCTGGCTCCCGGGCACGGAGGGCGACGGCGTGGCCGACGTCCTGTACGGCAGGCGCCCCTTCACGGGGCAGCTCCCGGTGACCTGGCCGAGGTCCGAGGCCCAGCTGCCGATCAACGTCGGCGACACGGCCTACGACCCGCAGTATCCCTACGGCTGGGGCCTGACGACCCTCACCAGGATCCCCGACGGCGGTGAGGCGACCCTCAGGGCGCTCGCCGTGGCCGCACGGGCGGCCGAGCGGACCGGTGCCGAGGAGGCGGGCCGCGCGATCGTCGGCAAGGCGCGGCTGATCGTCCAGGGGAAGGCCGGCCAGGACATCACCGCCGCGTTCGCGAAACCCTTCGCCGACGCGGACCACCTGCTCCTGACCGGACGGTACGCAGAGGCGGTGGACCGGCTGACGACGGCCTACCGGGCGGCCTGAGAACCCCGCTTGCACACATGTCCGATTGTGCGTCTTTCGGATGGGTTCGCGGTATGTTCGAGGTATGAAGGCCGCGCTCACGAACCGAGGCCCCCTCGCCCTGCTGCTCGCCGCGGCGCTCGCCGTCCTGGCCGCTCTGGCGGTCCTGACGGCGGGCGCCCCGCGCGCCTCGGCGGCCACGAGCGTGTCCGCCGTCGGCGAGGCCCTGCGCGAGAGTCCCGTCTACGTCGACCCGGCCGCCTCCGCCCAGCTGTCCGCGGCGGACGCGGACGCGCTGGCCGACCGGATCAGGGGCGCGGACAAGGCCCTCTTCGTGGCCGTCCTGCCCGCCGACTTCCCGACCGAGAACCTCCTGAAGAACCTGCGCACCGCCACCGGCGTGACCGGCCTGTACGCGGTCCGGGTCGGCGACCGCTTCGACGCCGGCGCCGACTCCTCGGTCCTGCCCCGCACCGCCGTACGGAACCTGGTCACCAGCGTCGAGGGCACGAGCAGCGCCCGGACCCAGCTGGACGACTTCACCGACCGCGCCCTGCTGAACATGGGCGGCTCGGCCCCGTCGTCCTGGAGCTCCTCCGACGACGGCGGCCGGGTCTCCGCCACCGCGCTGATCGCCGTCGGCGCGGTGCTCGTGGCCGGCGGCGGGGGCGCGTACGCCCTGGTTCGCCGCAACCGCCGGCGGCACGAGGAGGAGCAGCGGGCCGCGCTGGAGCAGCTGCGGGTGGTGGTCGACGAGGACATCACCGCGTTCGGCGAGGAACTGGACCGACTGGACTTCCATCCGGGGGAGGCGGGCGCCGACGACGCGATGCGCGCGGACTACGAACGGGCGCTGGACACCTACGACCAGGCGAAGTCCCTGATGGGCGCGGCCCGGAAACCGGAGGACGTGCGGGCCGTCACCCAGGCCCTGGCGGACGGCCGTTTCTCCCTCGCCCGGCTCGCCGCCCGCCGCGAGGGGCGGCCGCCGCCCGAGCGCCGGTCCCCCTGCTTCTTCGACCCCCGCCACGGTCCGTCCGTCGCCGACGCCACCTGGACCCCGCCCGGCGGCGCTCCCCGCGAGGTCCCCGTCTGCGCCGCCGACCGCACCCGCCTCGCCGACGGCCGCGACCCCGTCATCCGCGAGGTCGACACCGAGTACGGCCGCCGCCCCTACTGGGAGGCCGGCCCCGCCTACGGCCCCTGGGCCGGCGGCTACTTCGCCTCCGGCCTCCTCCCCGCCCTCCTGGTCGGCACCATGCTCGGCTCCCTCATGTCCACCCCCGCCTACGCCGCCGACTACGGCTCCGGCTACGGCGACTTCGGCACCGGCCACCAGGGCGGCGACGTCTCCGGCGCGGACTTCAACAGCGACGACTTCAGCGGGGGGTTCGGGGGCGGCGGCGATTTCGGTGGCGGCGGAGGAGACTTCGGCGGCGGCGGATTCTGACCCCGAGGCGTCTCCGGCCCGCCCCGGCCCTGGCCTTCGGCCGGGCCGGTTGTTCCCACTCGCACCACCCGTGCAACTTTCGTGGTCGGGTGCGGGTGGCCCTGGTGGGGGCTGGGCGTCGTCGGCGGGTGCGGGTGGTTCTGGTGGGGGCACGACGCCGTCGGTGGGTGGGGGTGGCTTCGGTGGGGATGTAACGCCGTCGGCAAGTGCGGGTGGCCCGGCGGGGGTGCGGCGCCGTTGGCGGGTGCGGGTGGCCTCGGCGGGGTGTAACGCCGTTGGCGGGTGCGGGTGGCTCCGGTGGGGATGCAGCGCCGTCGGCGAGGTGCGGGTGTGGGTGCCGGCGCGGAAGCCGAGCACGCGGGTGCGGGTGCGGGTGCGGGCGAGGCTGGCTTCCTCGTCACCGGCCCGGGCGTTTTCAGCCCGTCCGGCGTTTGAGGACGAGGCCCCTTCAGGGTCGATACGGGGGTCCAGGGGGCGGAGCCCCCTGGGGGCGGCAGCCCTGGGGATGGGACGGGTAGGGGCGGCGGGGGCGAGAAACATCCCGCCCGGACAGCCCCACGGACCCGGCGCGAAACACCCGCCGAGCCCGTGGGACGCCGTACGAGAGAAGGGACCGCGTCAGAGAGTCGCCGCCCCCGCCGCGATCGCCGTGGCGAACGTGGACACCTCGGTGTACACGCCGGGCGCGTCCGCACGCGCACACCCGTCACCCCAACTGACTATCCCGACCTGGATCCACGCACCGGCGTTGTCCTTGCGGAACATGGGCCCACCGGAGTCCCCCTGGCACGTGTCGACCCCACCCGCGTCGAACCCGGCACAGATCTCCTCACCCGCGACGAGCCCGTTGTACAGCCCGCCGTACGCCTTGCAGGTGGCGTCACTGATGAACGGCACCGTGGCCTTGAGGAGATACCGCTGCTGAGCACCGCCCTCGCGCGCCGCCCCCCACCCGGCGACGGTGAAGTCCCCGGTGTTGTACTGCGTGTTGGTGGCGATCTTCAGGGTCGGCAGATTGATGGGCTGCGCGAGCTTGATGAGCGCCCAGTCCTTGCCGGTGCCGTTGTACCCGGGCGCCCGGTACACGTACGTGGACCTGACCTGCACCCGCCCGGTGCTGGACTGGAGGTCCACGACCCCGGCGGTCGCGGTGATGCTGGTGTTGGGCCCGGTCGCACCCACACAGTGCGCCGCCGTGAGCACGATCTGCTGCGTGTAGAGCGCGCCGCCACAGCCCATGGAGAGCCGGACCATGAACGGGAACTCACCCTGCGCGGCGCGGGTTCCGCCGACGACGGGCGCGGGAGCCGCCTGGGCGGCCGAGACGGGCTGAAGACTGGCGACCGCGAGGGCGACGGCGCCGACGGCCGCGCATCTCTTGAGGGCCGTGAGAAGTCTCTTCAACGTGATGCCTTCCGTGGGGGGTTGACCGGGGGACGTGCGAACGAACCACAGAGACGAACCACAGAACTGACGCGCACATGTCATAAGGGGCAACAAAGAAAGGCCCACCGGATGGCATGGGCAGGACAAATTTCTGTTGCTGGATTATGAGAACCCTGTGAGCACCCGCACAAGGGGCGAGAACCGGCCAGCACAGCTCTGCCGCCGGGACCGGAGGAGGCCGAGCCACCGAAGCGCCCCGGCCTCCGTCACGCCGGTCAGGCCCGCCGCGTCGCGGGAGTACGGCCCCGATCCGCGCCCGTGCCCTGCCACGCCACCCCACGCGCCACGACCATCGCCACGGCGACCAGCCCCGCACTCACCCACACCGGTGACCGATAACCGCCCCCGGCGTCGATCACCGCGCCCCCGAGCCAGGGCCCGCACGCGGCGCCGATGTTGAAGGCCGCCGTGGCGAAGGCACCGGCGAGGGTGGGAGCGGCGGGGGCCGTGTAGAGGGCCCGGGAGATGAGGGTGGAGCCGACGGCGAAGGAGAGGGCGCCCTGGGAGAGGACGAGCCCGAGGGCCAGCACCGGGTGCCCGGCGCCGAGGGCGAGGGCGCACCAGCCGAGGCAGAGGACGGTGCCGCCCGCGCCGACGACCGCCCCGGGCCGCCGGTCGGCGAACCGCCCGCCGACCCGCACCCCCAGAAACGCCCCGAGCCCGAACAGCGCGAGCACCACCGGCACCCCACCCCCGTCCAGCCCGGTGACCTGCGTGACCAGCGGCGCGAGATAGGTGAACGTGCAGAAGGTCGCCCCGTTCACCAGCGCACCCAGCAGCAGGACGGTGAGCAGCCGGGGTTCGCGCAGGGCCCCCAGTTCCGCCCGCAGCGCCGGGGCGGGCCGTACGGACTCGGCGGTACCGGCCGGCACGGACCGGGCCACCGCCACCACGGCGGGCAACGACAGGACCGTCACCGCCCAGAACGCCGAACGCCACCCCCAGAACTGGCCCAGCAGCGCCCCGGCGGGCACCCCCACCACACAGGCGAGGGTCACCCCGCCCAGCAGCACCGACGTGGCCCGGCCCTTGGCGTCCGCCGGCACCATGGCCACGGCGGTCGCCAGCGCGACGGCCAGGAACCCGGCGTTGGCGAGCGCCCCCACCACCCGGGTGGCGAGCAGCACCCCGAAACTGTCGGTCAGCGCACCGACGACGTGGACACCCACGAAGGCGACCAGGAAACCCAGCAGCGCACCCCGCCGCGACCAGCGCCGGGCGAGCCCGGCCATCAGGGGCGCCCCGACGACCATCCCCGCGGCGAAGGCCGAGGTGAGCGCCCCCGCGGCGGGGACGGAGACGTGCAGATCCCGGGCGATGTCCGGCACCAGACCGGACAGCATGAACTCGGACGTGCCCTGGGCGAACACGGCGACGCCCAGCAGGAACAACGCGAACGGCATGAGGAAACTCCGCAACCCGAAGTCGTAGAAGAAGACACACACGACACGCGGAACCGGCCGTCCGGCAGCGGCGAGCGACATGGGCACGACGACTTCCGGGGTGCGGAACACACCACCCGGAGAAGGAGAGGGGACTCAGCCCGGCATCACGACCAGCCACCGGAGAACCGGTGGCCGGAGTCTGGACGCCTCGGGACTGGACACGGCGGCAGGCTACTCGCGGGCGGCCGGCGAGGCGACCGAATAAACGCGGTCCGGGTGGCCGGCGGGAGGGGACGCGGTGGGGGAGCGTTCGGCGGCGAACGACGGCAGCCGGAACCAGGCCGTGAGGACCAGGGGGAGGACGAGGTAGCCGAAGCGGGTGGCCGGGATCAGGCAGATGGCGATGGCCAGGCCGAGGGCCAGCCGGTACGCCGCGGCCCGGACGGTGCGGGGCGGGCGTATCAGGAGCGAGAGCGCCACCCCGAGCGCGGCGAGCCCGAGGGCGGCTGTGGCGAGGGTGGAGCCACCGGGGACGTGGGCGGCCAGCAGGTGGCCCGGCAGGGGGCTGGCGGCCGGGGAACGGACACCGCCCTCACCGAGGGGGAAGAGGACGACGTGCTCGACGAAGGCGTGCGGGTCGGCGAGGGCGACGGGTACGACGGCCAGGGCCGACACGGACAGGGCGGTGGCCGCCGCGCGCAGGCTCGTCCGGCGGCCCGCCGTGACCGCGAGCAGGACCAGCCCGACCGGCAGCAGCGGCCACGCCGTCCACTTCAGCGCGGCCGCGGCTCCCATGGCCGCACCGGCCGCCACGCCCGACCCGCCCCGGCCCGCCAGCGCCAGGCCCAGGCACATCAGCCCGACCACCGGCAGGTCCACTCCACCGACGGCCAGCGGGAGGGCGACCGCCGGGAATCCGGCGAGCAGCGTCACCGCGCTCACGGGCCCCGCCGCCGACGGGACCAGCGCCGCTCGGGCGGGCCGCCGGGCGGCGAAGAACATGCAGACCAGGAACGCGACGCCGAACCACACCCGCGCGTCGGTGAGCGCTCCGCCGCCGAACAGGGCCCGGGGCAGGCCGAAGAGCGCCATGCCGGGCAGATACGGGGTGTACTCCACGGTCCGCGCCGGATCCGGCAGATACGGGCTCCCGGAGTGCAGCAGCAGCGCGCCGGAACGCTCGACGACACCGACCTCGGACTGGGCGTCGCCCGTCGCCACGAGCACCGCCAGCGGTACGACGACCGCGCCGGCCAGCGCGGCGAGCGCACCGGCCCGGTTCCGGGGACGCGCGTCCCGCAGGGTGAGCACCGCCGCCGTGGCGTACCCGACGGCCGCGCAGATGCCCCACACCCGGTGCGGACCGAGCGCCGTCGTCGCGGCCAGCACGAGGGCGAACCCCGCGCACGCCGCCCAGTAGGCCCAGGTCCAGTGGGTCCGGGCCCGGCGGGCCGAGGTAGCGGAGGACGCGGACCGGCCGAGGTGTCCCACCCCCGTGAGGACACCTCGGGCGGTCCGCGAGGGCCGCGTGGAGGCCCTCTGGGTGATCGTCATGTCGCCTCGCACGAGCGTCGTCGCAGTCGTCGGAAGGGACCGCACGGATACGGATGCGGTGCGGTCCCTGGAACGAGGCCCGCGACAACGAGTTCAGCGGCCGGCGCGTTGTTCAGCAGCCACCGCACGCCACTCCGAACAAAGCGAAAGTGCCTGGTGGTCGGCGGGGAGACGCCTTGCGGGCGGTCCGCGGGGTTCCTTAGGGTGGCGACGGCGAACAGGCGTCTGTGTCGGACGGGGCAGGCGGGGGCGGGGGGAGACGGAGCGGACATGGGCCGTCGCGAGACTCCTGTCGATCCGGCCGCCGGGCCGGTCCCGCGTTTCTCCTACGCGCTGCGCAAACTGCGCCAGGAGGCCGGCGGCGTCACCTACCGCGAACTCGCCCGCCGCGCCCACTTCTCGGTCACCGCGCTCTCCCAGGCCGCCGCCGGCGAGCAACTGCCCTCGCTCCAGGTGACCCTGGCCTACGTCCGGGCCTGCGGGGGCGACGAGCGGGAGTGGGAGCGGCGCTGGCAGGAGACGGAACGGGAGGTCCGCGAGGCCGCCGCCCGTAAGGACGACGACGCCGAGCCGCCGTACCAAGGTCTGGCCCGTTTCGAACCCGACGACCACGACCGTTACTTCGGCCGCGACCGCCTCGTCACCGCCCTGCGGGAGCTGGTCCACGAGCGCAGGTTCACCGCGGTCTTCGGACCCTCCGGCAGCGGCAAGTCCTCCCTCCTGCGGGCCGGACTGATCCCCGCCCTGCGCGCCGAGCGCGAACTCGCCGCCATCCGCGTCCTCACCCCGGGCGAGCACCCGGCGCGGACCCACGCCGACGCCCTGAAGGCGGTAGCAGAACCTGCCGTACGGGAAGAGGCCGCTCCGCAGTCGGGGGAGCCCGGCCGCGATGTCCTCCTCGTCGTCGACCAGTTCGAGGAGGTCTTCACCCTCTGCCGGGACGCGGCCGAGCGCCGCGCCTTCATCGACCTGCTGCTCGCCGCCCGCGCGCCCGCGTCCCGGCTGCGGGTCGTCATCGCCGTGCGCGCGGACTTCTACGGCCGGTGCGCCGAACACCGGGGCCTGGCGGACGCGTTGGGGGAGGCCGGGCTGCTGGTGGGGCCGCTGGAGCCGGCCGAACTGCGCGAGGTGATCGTCAAACCGGCCCAGACGGCGGGCCACATCGTCGAACGGGCCCTGACCGCCCGCCTGATGGAGGAGACCGCGGAGGAACCCGGCGGTCTCCCGCTGCTGTCCCACGTCCTGCGCGAGACCTGGCGGCGCCGCCACGGCCGGGCACTGACCCTGGAGGCGTACGAGGCCGCGGGCGGCGTCCACGGCGCCATCGCCCAGACCGCCGAGGAGGTCTACGCCGGGCTCTCCGCCGACCACGCGGAACTCGCCCGCCTGATCCTGCTGCGGCTGATCACCCCCGGCGAGGGCTCCCAGGACACCCGCCGCCCGATCGAGCGCGCCGAACTCGACTTCACGCGCTCCCCGGGACCGGACACCCCCCTCGCCGCGCACACCCCCGCCGAGGCCGCCGACATCTCCCTCGTCCTGGACCGTCTCGCCCGTGCCCGGCTGATCACGCTCGACCACGGCACCGTGGATCTCGCGCACGAGGCGCTGATCACCGCCTGGCCGCGGCTGTCCGGGTGGATCGACGCCGAGCGCGAACAGCTGCGGGCGCACCGGCGGTTGACCGAGGCGGCGCGCACCTGGGACGAGCTCGGCCGGGACCCGGGCGCGCTGTACCGGGGCACCCGGCTGGCCACCGCCGAGGAGCAGCTCGCCGACGCCTCGCTCACCGCGCCGGAGCGCGCCTTCCTGACCGCGAGCAGTCGTGCGCGCCGGGCCGAACGGCGCAGGCGGCGCGGTCTCGTCGGGGCCCTCGCGACCCTGCTGGTGCTCGCCCTCGTCGCCGGTGCCATGGCCTGGCAGCAGGGCCGGACCAGCGACCGGCGCCATGTGGAGGCCGAGGCCCGCCGGATCGCCGCGGTGGCGGAGAGCGTGCGCTTCTCCGACCCCCGCACGGCGATGCGGCTCGGTGTGGCCGCCGCTCGGCTCGCCGACACGACGGAGACCCGGTCGGCGCTGATCGGCGCGATGGCCCAGCGGGACGAGGACGTGTTCGCGGTGCCCGGCGCGGACGACGGCTTCGACGGCTCGGGCAACGACGTGCGCCGGGTGACGGCGGACGGCAGATCGGTGGTGTCCGTCACCGCCGACCGGGTCCGGATGTGGGACCTGCGGACACACCGCCTCACCGTCTCCGCACCGGGTCCCGGACAGCTGATGGACGGTGTCCCGGCCGCCGTCGGCCCGGACGGCCGGACGCTCGCGCTGCTGACCGGCGACGGGATCAGGCTGTGGGACGTGCGGACCGCGCGCGTGACCAGGACGCTCCCCGGTGTGGACGCCACGGAGCAGCCGGAGGTCGGTTTCGGCGGCTCCACCCTCGCCGCAGCGGACTGGGACGGGACCGTCCACGCCTGGGACCTGCGCACCGGCCGCAGGATGCTGCGGATCTCCGGGGTCACCGCGGACGGCCTGGCCGTCAGCCCCGACGGCCGCCGGCTCGCCCTGTGCACGGGCACCCGGTCGGTGCGGCTCTGGGACGTCACGCACCGCAGGGAGACCACCGCCCCCTGGGCCGCGCGGGTGCGCCCGGCCGACTGCCTCGACCACACCCTGGCGTTCACCCCGGACAGCCGGACACTCACCGCCGTCGGCGACGACGGCGTCCACGGATGGGACCTGCGCACCGGCCGCCGGACCCTGCACCTGGAGGCGGCCGGGCTGACCCAGGTCTGGTCCGGCGCCGACGACAGGTTCCTCATGGCCACGGGACCCCACCAACTCCTGGTGTGGCGGGTGGCGAACCCGTATCTGCCCGTGCTGCGCAAGCGGCTGACCGCCGACGAGTGGACCGGCGTCACCCTCGACCGCGGCGCCCGCGCCGTGCGCTACCTCAGCGGCTCGGGAACCGTCGTGCGCTCACTGGCCCTCGGCGGGGCCACGACCGGGAAGTGGCCGACGACCATGGCGTACCGGGCGCGGCTCTCCGGCGACGGCCGCACCCTGGCCCGCGCGGTCGAACAAGGAGGCCGACAGCGCTGGCAGGTCGTGGACACCCGCAGCGGCCGGGTGGTCTTCGAGCCCCCGGGCGGCACCTGCCCCGACGGCGAGGACCAGAGCTGCGCCGACCTCCTGGCCCTCAGCGACGACGGCCGCCACCTCGCGCGCGGCCGGAGCCTGAACCCCGACCGGGCCGGGGCGCCGGACGCGACCCGGATCACCGTGTGGGACCTCAGGACCCGTCGCGCGTACGCCACCGTGGACATCCCGAACGACGGGCAGGACGCCCCCGCCGTCAACGGGATCGCCCTCGACGCCCACGCCCGCACCCTGGTGGTGTTCCGGTCGGCGTTCCGGCCGTCCGTCGAGGTGTGGGACCTGCGCCGGGAGAAGCGGGTGAGGACCGTGCACAGCGGCCGCCCCGGCGACTCCGTCGTCTTCGGCTCCACCGGCACGGTCATGGCCCTGCGCCCTGACGGGGACCGGCTGGTGACCCAGGACGGGCTGGTCGCCGACCTCGGCGCGGGACGCATGGAGCCCCGCGTGCTCGGCGAGGACATGCTCCAGACGGCGGCCTTCAGCCCGGACGGCACCCGTCTGGCGGTGGGCGACATCCTGGGCCGCGTCACCCTCTGGGACGGGTCGGCGCGCACCCGCCTGGGCGTGCTGGACGGATCCGCCTCCGACGCCGGTGCCGACCCGACGGGCGGAGTGACCGCGCTGGCCTTCTCCCACGACGGCCGCACCCTCGCGGTCGCGGGCTCGGAAGGCACCGTACGGCTCTGGGACGTCTCCTCCCAACGGCTGCTCGGCACCGCCCTGCCGGCCCCGGGCGACCAGACGCAGGCGCTGGCGTTCGGCCCGGACGACGGCACGCTGTACGCCTCCGGCACCCATATCGCCGTACAGCGGTACGACCTCGCTCCGGACCACCTCGTCGCCCAGGTCTGCGCCCGCGCCGGCTCCGGCCTCTCCCGCGCCGACTGGAAGACGTACCTCCCGGACATCCCCTACCGCCGGACCTGTTGATCCCCCGGCGCCGGGACGCGTTCCCCTCTACGGTGTCGTCGTGCCGTCCTCCGACTCCGACGAAACCGTGGCCTTTCCGTCCTCCGACTCCGACGAATCCCTGGCCTTCCCGTCCGCCGCCGACCTGGACGCCTGGCTGACCGCCCATCCCGCGCCGTACCCCGGTCTCTGGGTGAAGGTCGCGAAGAAGGGCTCGGGTCCGCCTTCCGTGACCGCCGCCGAGGTCAACGACGTGGCCCTGTGCCACGGCTGGATCACCGGGCACCGCAAGGGCCTCGACGCCGTGCACTACCTCCAGCGGATCACCCCGCGCCGGCCCGGCAGCCTCTGGTCGATGGTCAACGTGCGCCGGGTGGAGGAGCTGACCGCGGCCGGCCGGATGCGCCCCGCGGGCCTCGCGGAGGTGGCCGCGGCGCAGGCGGACGGGCGGTGGGAGAAGGCGTACGCGTCGCAGAGCGAGGCCGTGGTTCCCGACGACCTGGCCGCCGCGCTGGAACGGGACCCGGTGGCCCGGGCGGCCTTCGAAGGCCTCGGGAGGACGGACCGCTACCTGCTCGTGCTGCCGCTCCTGCGGGCCCGCACCCCGCGGAGCCGGGCGCAGCGCCTGTCGGCCGCGCTCACCCGGCTGACCGGGGACCCACCGGCATGACCGCCGAGGGCTCAGGCGTTCCTGATCGCGGAGATGTCGAAGTTCAGCTTGATCTTGTCGGAGACCAGGACGCCGCCCGTCTCCAGCGTGGCGTTCCAGGTCAGGCCCCACTCGGAGCGCTTGATCTCGGCCTTGCCCTCGAAGCCGACGCGCTCGTTGCCGAAGGGGTCCTTGGCGGCGCCGTTGAACTCCAGGTCGATGGTGATCGGCCTGGTGGTGCCGAGGATCGTCAGGTCGCCGGTGATGCGGTAGTCCTCGTCCCCGAGCGCCTCCGCCGCGGTGGAGCGGAACGTCATCGTCGGGAACTCGTCGGTCTTGAAGAAGTCCGCGCTCTTGAGGTGCCCGTCACGGTCCGGCGACCCCGTGTCGATGCTGTCCATCTTGACGTCGATGGAGGCGGTCGACGCGGCCGGGTCGCCGCCGTCCAGGTGCAGCGAGCCGCTGAAGTCGAGGAACTTGCCCTTGACGTTGGTCACCATGGCGTGGCGCACGGTGAAGCCGATCGTGGAGTGGGCGGCGTCGATCGTGTAGTCGCCGGTCAGTGCGGTCAGGTCGGTGTTCGCCATGACGTGCTCCCAGAAGTGAGGATGTTGAACGTTGAACTACCTAACGCGCACGACCGTAGACCTATTCCATTCAACTTTCAACATCATCGACGAAGTGTCTGCGAGAGACTCGGCGAGTGACTCGGCGGGAGTGTCGCCGCGAGAGTCGTCGGGAGCCCCGGCATGAGCCGGCCCAGCCGCCGAGCCGTCCTGCTCACGGCGGCGCTCCTCGCCACGGCCGCCCCCACCCGACGCGCCGACTCCGCCGACCCCGCTGATCCCACCGCCCCCGCCGACCCCTACGCCACGCTCCGCCACCGCTGGCTCGACATCACCCTCGGCACCGGCCACGACCCCGCCGCCGAGCCCTACGCCTCCCGCCTCGCCGAGACCGGCCGGCTCGCCCGCGGCTTCCGCGCGAGCATGACCCCGGCCCCCACCTCCCTGTGGCCCGGTCACCCCTACGACCCGCCCACCGGCATCACCCAGAGCTACGGCCGCCTGTGGACCATGACCCGTGCCTACGTCTGCCCGGGCACCGGCTCGACCGGCGACGAGAGCCTCCTCGCCGACATCCTGCGCGGCCTGGACCACCTCTCCGCGACCGTCTACAACCCCTCCACCACCCGCTACGGCAACTGGTGGGAATGGCAGATCGGCAGCCCCCGCCTGCTCATGGACACCACGGCCGCCCTGTACGACCACCTCACCGACGCCCAGCGGGCCGCCGCCTGCGCCGCCGTCGACCACTTCATCCCCGACACGATGCTCACCGACTACTCCGGCACCTCCACCGGCGCCAACCGCGTCGACCTGTGCCGCTCGGTCGCCGTGCGGGGGATCGTCGGCAGGGCCCCCGACCGGATCGCCCTCGCCCGCGACGCGCTCTCCCCGGTCTTCCCCCACGTCACCCGGGGCGACGGCCTCTACGCCGACGGCTCCTTCGTGCAGCACACCTGGGTCGCCTACTCGGGGACCTACGGACAGGTCATGCTCGACGGGCTCGGCCGCCTCTTCGCGTTGCTCGCCGGATCCGAGTGGGAGGTGACCGACCCGAACCGGCAGATCGTCCTGGACAGCGTCGAACACGCCTACGCGCCCCTGATCCACGACGGCCTGGTCATGGACAGCGTCAACGGCCGTGCCATCAGCCGGGGCCTGCTCAAGAGCGACGACCGCCACGTCCTGCGCGGCGACCACTTCCACGGCCAGGGCGTCATCGCCGCCATCGCCCTCCTCGCGGCCGGCGCGAGCCCGGCGGAGCGCGAGCGCTGGTACGGCCGGATCAAGGGCTGGATCGAACGGGACACGGTCCAGCCGATCCTGACCGCCCCGCAGTACGACGTGGCCGACCTCGCCCGCCTGCACACGGTCGCCGCCTCCCCGGTCCCGGCCGCCCCCGAACCCCGCGGCCACCGGCTCTTCGCAGCCATGGACCGGGCCGTCCACCGCGGCCCCGGGTTCACCGCGAGCATCGCGATGGCGAGCGACCGTATCGCGTACTACGAGTGCGGCAACGGCGAGAACCCGCGCGGCTGGCACACCGGCGCGGGCATGCTCTCCTGGTGGCCGGACGGCCGTTCCGACCAGTACACCGACTGGTTCTGGCCCACCGTCGACTGGTACCGCCTGCCCGGCACCACCGTCTCCACCAAGCGCCTGCCCGACCGGGCGGGCGGAGAGTGGGGCGCGCCCAAGCCGGACGTGCGGTGGGTCGGCGGCGCCACCGACGGCGAGTACGCGGCGATCGGGCAACACCTCAAGGGGCTCGAATCCACGCTCCAGGCCCGCAAGTCGTGGTTCTGCCTGCCCGACGCGATCGTCTGCCTCGGCGCGGGCATCACCTGCGCCGACGGCGTCCCGGTGGAGACGGTCGTCGACAACCGCAACCTGGGGGAGGGCGGCACGCGGGAGTTCGTACGGGGACGGGGCTGGGCCCATCTGGAGGGCCACGGCGGCTGGCTGGTCCCCGACGGCGGGCTGCGCACCCTGCGCGAGGACCGCACCGGCGCCTGGTCCGACATCAACACCACCAGCGCGACCGAGCGCCGCACCCGCCGCTGGCAGACCCTCTGGCTGGACCACGGCACCGACCCGACGGACGCCGGCTACCGCTACGTCCTGCTGCCCGGAGCCTCCCGCCGTACGGTCGCCGCCCGCGCCGCCGACCGGCACTGGCTGTCGGTCCTCGCCAACGACACCACCTGCCAGGCGGTCCGGGTCCCCGGGGTGACGGCGGCCACCTTCTGGCGGGCCGGCACGGCCGGCGGCCTGACCGCCTCCGCCGGTGCGAGCGTCCTGGTCCGCCGCCGGGGCCGTACCGCTACCCTGCACGTCAGCGAGCCGCCCCGCACCGGTGAGCCGCTGGAGATCACCTGGGACCGCCCGGTCCGCCGGGTGATCCGGGCCGACGACTCGGTCGAGGTGCTGGCCACGGGCCGCCGTCTGCGCGTCCGTGTCACCCCGGGGACGGCTTGTGTCACGCATGAATGTGAGGTGACTCTCAGCTGACCGCTTTGTGCGACTCCTACAAGGGGCGGGCCCCCTGAGCAGTCGGAACGGCTGCATGCCGGTGAGGTTCTGTTCAGTGCTACCAGGAAAACGCTCCGGAGACTGTACGGAGTCGACGGCGAGCTTTTCTTGGCGGGCTTCGTAAGGTCGCTACATGACCGTTTTGGATGAGGCGCCGGGTGAGTCGACGGGCGAGCCGACGGACGCGCGCGGGCGAGTGGCCGAACTGCACGACATCCGTGCGCGGGCTCTGGCCGGCCCGAGCGAGAAGGCGACCGAGGCGCAGCACGCCAAGGGCAAGCTGACCGCACGGGAGCGCATCGAACTGCTCCTCGACCCCGGTTCCTTCCGGGAGG
>NZ_JAIHON010000022.1 GCF_021173675.1 Streptomyces lincolnensis
TCACCCTCTCGGGCTTTCCTCCGGGCGCTTCCCTTCGGTCTTGCGTTTCCGACTCTATCAGACCGTTTCCGGTTCCGATTTCCTCGGTGCTTTCCAGGTTCCCGCTTCCGCGTTTCCCTTTCCGGCGGTTCCGACTCTATCAGATCCTTTCGGGCCTGACTCCCCGTCAGAAGGGGGCTGCCTTCCCGGCTGTTGGGCCGTTCCGACGTCTCAAACCTTAGCGGACTCTGTCGGCCGGGCTCAAATCGAGGGGCCGACCCCAAATCGAATTGAATTCGGGCACGCCGAATTCAACCCTGTTGGGAGATCATGCTTGTGGTGTGAGGTGCCGCTATCGCGGCGGAGGTGCTGCCGCAGAACCGTTACGGCTCCGTGGCAACCCGAAGAACTCTACGGATCGGGCAGGTGGCTGTCAAGCACCGCCTGTCAAGATCTTTTCCTGCGGCCTCAGTCCAGGTCGCTGAGGCGGCCGCCGGCGTCCGGCTGCGCGTCCTCCACCCTACGCAGGAGGCGGGTGAGGACCTCACCGAGGGCCGTGCGCTCGTCCGGGGAGAGGTCCTGGAGCAGGTCCTCCTCGAAGACCGACGCGAGGCGCATCGCCTCCAGCCACTTCTCGCGGCCCTCGCCGGTCAGCTCGACGATCACGCGGACGCGGTTGGACTCGTCGCGCTCCCGGGTGACCAGTCCCTCGGTGACCATGCGGTCGATGCGGTGGGTCATCGCGGCCGGCGTCAGACCGAGCCGCTTGGCCAGGTCGCTGGGGCCCAGGCGATACGGAGCGCCGGAGAGGACGAGGGCCTTGAGCACCTCCCACTCGGCGTTGCTGATGCCGAGGGCGGAGGTCTGGCGGCCGTAGGCGACGTTCATACGGCGGTTCAGGCGGGACAGGGCCGAGACGATCTTCTCGACCTGGGGGTCGAGGTCCTGGAACTCGCGCTGGTAGGCGGCGATCTGCTCTTCGAGGGTCGGCTCGCCGCCGCTGCCCATGCCTGTGTTGCCGGGGGTGTCACCCATGGGCGGAAGTATCGCATGGGGCCGCTTGGCGTTGAAGTTCTTCTAGGTGTACCGTTTAACTTCGAACTTTATCTTTGAAGTCTTCGGTTCTAAGTACTGAGGGACTCCAACTACCTGAGAGAGGTGAACGTGACCAGGGCGATGGGCGCAGCGATGCGCCGGATCCACGTGGGTAACGCACTCAGCGCGTTCGGGCTCGGTTTCACCGTCCCCTACCTGTACGTCTACGTGACGCAGGTGCGAGGGCTGGGGGCCGTGACGGCGGGGCTCGTCCTCGCCGTCTTCGCCGTGGCGGCGCTGGTCGTGCTGCCGTTCGCCGGACGGGCCATCGTCCGGCGCGGTCCGCTGCCGGTGCTGCTCACCGCCCTGGTCACGGCCGCGATCGGCGCGCTGAGCCTGGGGCTCGCGAGCACGGCGGCCACCGTCCTGCTGTCGGCGGCCGCTCTGGGGGCCGGGCAGGCGGTGATGCAGCCGGCGCTGGCAACGATGATCGTGGACTGCTCGACCGCGGACACGCGCTCGCGGGCCTTCGCCATGCAGTTCTTCCTCCAGAATCTCGGCCTCGGGGTCGGTGGCCTCATCGGCGGGCATCTCGTCGACACGTCGAGCGCCGCGTCCTTCACTCTGCTGTTCGCGATCGAGGCGGCAATGTTCCTGCTGCTGGTCGTGGTGATGACGACGGTGCGGATGCCGCGCTCGCCCCGCGTCGAGGGCGCGCCCCGGTCCGCCAAGGGCAGCTGGAAGCAGTTGCTGGGCAACCGGGCCATGGTCCAGCTGTCCGTCCTGGGGTTCGTGCTGTTCTTCGCCTGCTACGGCCAGTTCGAGTCGGGGCTGAGCGCGTACGGGGTGGAGGCCGCCGGGATCTCCACGTCCGCGCTGGGGACGGCGCTGGCCGCCAACACCGCGATGATCGTGGTCGCGCAGTTCGCCGTACTGCGGTTCGTGGAGCGGCGCAGGCGGTCCCGGGTGATCGCGGCCGTCGGCCTGATCTGGGCCGTGGCCTGGCTCACGGCGGGGTACGCGGGGCTCGGGCACGGCAGCCAGGAGATGGCGACGGCGGCGTTCGTGTCGACGTACGCGCTCTTCGGGCTGGGTGAGGCGATGCTGTCCCCGACCGTCGCGCCGCTGGTCGCCGATCTGGCGCCGGAGGGCATGGCCGGTCAGTACAACTCGGCCTTCGCCCTGGTGAAGCAGCTGGCCCTGGCGGTCGGCCCGGCGGTGGGCGGTCCCATGGGGGCGTCACTGCACGCGCCGTACATCGTGACGTTCCTGCTGTTCTCGCTGGGGATCACGGTCCTGGCCGTTCGTCTGGGCCGGCACCTCACCGCCGTGCAGGACCAGCCGGCGCTGCGGAAGAGCCGGGTGGTGGCCCAGGGCGGAGCGCAGCAGGAGTCGGTCAGCGCCTGACGGGAGCCCCGCTCACGGGGCCTTGTCTCAGGGGGCCTTGGGCAGCGCGAACTCGCACCACACCGCCTTTCCGCCGCCGGGCGTCCTGCGGGAGCCCCAGTTCGAGGCGATCGTCGCGACGATGGCGATGCCACGGCCCGACTCGTCCCCCGGTTCCGCGCGGCGGCGCCGGGGCAGGTGGTCGTCGCCGTCCGTGACCTCGACGATCAGGCGGCGGTCGGTGCGGCGGAGGCGCAGGCGCATAGGCGGGGTGCCGTGCTGGAGCGAGTTGGCGACCAGCTCGCTCACCGCCAGGACCCCCAGGTCGTGCAGCTCCGCCGGGAACCGCCAGCTGGTCAGCACGCCGGAGGCGAACGCACGCGCGCGTGGGGCCGCTTCCACGCCGCCGAGGAGCTCCAGGGCGGCGTTGCGGAAGAGGTCGCTGTCGGGGCCGGTACGGGCCGGGTGCTGGAGGACCAGGACCGCCACGTCGTCGTCGTGCTCCGCCGTCACGCCGGCCGCGCGGACCAGGCGGTCGCAGACCACCTGGGGGGTGCCGGTCGCGCCGGAGAGGGCGCGCTCCAGGGAGGCGATGCCCTCGTCGAGGTCCTCGTTCCGGCGTTCCACCAGGCCGTCGGTGTACAGGACCGCCGTGGAGCCGGGGGTGAGCGGGATGGAGCCCGAGGCGTGCATCCAGCCGCCGGTGCCGAGGGGCGGGCCGGTGGGTTCGTCGGCGCGCTGGACCGCGCCGCTCTCGTCGCGGACGAGGATGGGCAGGTGGCCGGCCGAGGAGTAGATCAGCCGGCCCTCGTTCGGGTCGTGGATGGCGTAGACGCAGGTGGCGATCTGGTTGGCGTCGATCTCCGTGGCCAGACCGTCGAGGAGTTGGAGGACCTCGTGCGGAGGGAGGTCGAGGCGGGCGTAGGCCCTGACCGCCGTACGGAGTTGACCCATGACGGCTGCCGCGCGGACGCCGCGGCCCATCACGTCGCCGATGACCAGGGCGGTGCGGCCGCCGCCGAGGGTGATGACGTCGTACCAGTCGCCGCCGACCGCGGCCTCGGTGCCGCCGGGGTGGTAGGTCGCCGCGACGCGGAGGTCGTCCGGTTCCTCGAGCTCCTGCGGGAGCAGGGAGCGCTGGAGGGTGACGGCCGTTTCGCGCTGGCGGCGTTCGCTGGCTCTGAGGCGCTCGGCGGCCTCGGCGTGGTCGGTGACGTCCGTGGCGAAGATCAGGACTCCGCCGCCGCCCTCGGCCACCGGGGTGCACGTGAAGGTGTAGGAGCGGCCGTCGGGGGCCTTGCGGGACTTGACCGTGCGGGGCTTGCCGCTGCGCAGGACCTGGTCGAGGAGGGGGAAGAGGCCGAGTTCCTCGAACTCGGGGAGGGACTCGCGCGCGGGGACGCCGGTGGAGCGTACGCCGAAGGCCGTCACGTAGGCGTCGTTGACGTAGGCGAGGCGGTGGTCGGTGCCGTGGACGAGGGCGACGAGGGCCGGGACGCGGTCGAGGACCTCACGCACCGGGAGCTCGTCGACGGCGGGCACGGTGGGCGGGGTGCCGTCGGTGAGCTGTTCGGCGCGGGCCGCCGGGACGGAACCCGTGCCGTCCTCACGCCGGTCGGTGGTGACCTGGTGGTCGGTCCGCGCTGCGGCGCGGCGCTGCGTTCCGGGGAGCCGGGCGCTCCAGCGCGTGAAGTTCACGAATCCTTGCCTCGTGTCGTCGTCTGCGGCGTGTTCCGCCGGCTCCGGACCCGCTGGGGGATCCGGTGGCCCCGGGGTTGCAGCACGGTGGGGAGAGCCTCGTGGGTTCGAAGGGCGGGGTCGGTCCGTCCAAGGTCGGTCCAAGTGGGGACCAGTCTGGCAGGGCGGCCTGCCGGGTCGACATCCGTCAGACGCCTACCTGGCGGCCGGAGTTCCTCGGTCCGGTCAGGACGACCCCTTCGGGTCGTTCGTCGGGTTGTGAGGAGGCTTTCCACCGGCCGCGAGTTCGAACTCCGCTCGGGGATGTTCGAGTGATCCGAGGGAGACGATCTCCCGTTTGAAGAGCCCGGACAGCGTCCATTCGGCTAGGACGCGGGCCTTGCGGTTGAAGGTGGGCACCCTGCTGAGGTGGTAGACGCGGTGCATGAACCAGGCAGGGTAGCCCTTCAGCCTGCGGCCGTAGACGTGGGCGACGCCCTTGTGGAGTCCGAGGGAGGCCACCGAGCCGACGTAGGCGTGGGAGTACGTCTGGAGGGGCTCGCCGCGCAGGGTGTGCGCGATGTTGTCGCCGAGGACCTTGGCCTGGCGGACGGCGTGCTGGGCGTTCGGGGCGCACTCCTTGCCGGGTTCCCCGGCGGTGACGTCGGGGACGGCGGCGGCGTCTCCCGCGGCCCACGCGTGCGGGGCGCCGTCCACGCCGAGCTCGGCCGTGCACCTCAGACGGCCGCGCTCGGTCAGCGGCAGGTCGGTGGCGGCGAGGACCGGGTGCGGTTTGACGCCGGCCGTCCAGACGACCGTACGGGTCGGGAAGCGGGCGCCGTCGCTGAGGACGGCGACGCGGTCCGCGCAGGATTCCAGGCGGGTGTTCAGTCGTACGTCGATGTTGCGGCGGCGCAGCTGGGTGACCGTGTAGCGGCCCATCTCCTCGCCCACCTCGGGGAGGATGCGGTCCGAGGCCTCGACGAGGATCCACTTCATGTCCTCGGGGCGGATGTTGTGGTAGTAGCGCGCGGTGTAGCGGGCCATGTCCTCCAGCTCGGCGAGCGCCTCCACTCCGGCGTAGCCGCCGCCGACGAAGACGAAGGTCAGGGCGGCGTCGCGGACGGCCGGGTCGCGGGTGGAGGAGGCGATGTCCATCTGTTCGATGACGTGGTTGCGCAGGCCGATGGCCTCCTCGACGGTCTTGAAGCCGATGCCGTGCTCGGCGAGACCGGGGACGGGCAGCGTGCGCGAGACCGAGCCCGGGGCGAGGACCAGCTCGTCGTAGACCAGCTGCTCGGAGCCGGTGCCCTCCTCCTCGGTGGCGAGCGTGGTGAGGGAGGCGGTGCGCTTGGCGTGGTCGATGGCGGTGGCCTCGCCGATGACCACCCGGCAGCGGTCCAGGACGCGGCGCAGCGGTACGACCACATGACGCGGCGAGATGGAACCGGCGGCCGCCTCGGGAAGGAACGGCTGATAGGTCATGTACGGGTCGGGACTGACGATCGTGATCTCGGCTTCGCCCCGGCCCAGTTCCTTCTTCAGCTTCCGCTGGAGACGCAGGGCCGTGTACATCCCGACGTAGCCGCCGCCGACAACGAGAATGCGCGCACGTTCCTTCACCATCCCATGACGCACCCGGCGCTTGCGTTTGTCCACAGCCCCGACAAATTGTGTGACCGCGTGCCGTCGGCGCGCCGAGTTGGCCGAATACTCGAAGGGCGCGGAAGCCTCGCAGGTCAGATGGTGTGCGCCGGGCGATGGGAGGGGGCGCATTCAGGACGTATGCCTCGCGTACTCCGATCGGGGAACGCTCCGTGCGGAACGTGCCCCTTCTGAATTGACCCCCGCTCAACTATGTTCGTGTGTCGACGGGGTGTAGGGGGATGCGCCTTCGGATCCGCGACGGGCGGGTCCGGCAAGCGGCTTCCGTTCGCTCCGGCTTTCGATGGCGGGGAGAGTCTCCGGGGGGAGACGTCATTACCGGGGGATCACTTATGCATGTTCAGGACTCTCATTGGTCGTCCGCGTCCACCATCGCACCCGGTGGTGGGCCGTTGGGCGGCTCCATGGGTTCGATGGGTTCAGCGGTGAGCGGGGCGGCGGGCAACGGGCGCGACGGTTCGCGCACCACGCCGCTGCGCGTGGACGCACAGCGCAATCTGGAGCACGTACTGCGTGCGGCGCGCGAGGTCTTCGGCGAGCTGGGGTACGGCGCGCCGATGGAGGACGTGGCGCGGCGCGCGCGGGTCGGCGTCGGCACGGTGTACCGGCGCTTCCCGAGCAAGGACGTCCTGGTGCGCCGGATAGCCGAGGAGGAGACCTCCCGGCTGACCGACCAGGCACGTGCGGCGCTCGGTCAGGAGGACGAGCCGTGGTCGGCGCTGTCGCGCTTCCTGCGGACCTCGGTGGCCTCGGGCGCCGGGCGGCTGCTGCCGCCGCAGGTGCTGCGGGTCGGGGTGGCGGACGAGACCACCGGGTACGACGGCGCGCGGGTGCCCCAGCAGCGGATGCAGCCGGGCTCCGGCGAGCTGCGGCTGGTGGCGGAGGAGGCCCCGGCGGTCTCCGCGGACGACGACTCGGGGGCTGCGGCGCTGCTGGAGGTCGTGGGCCAGCTCGTGGAGCGGGCGCGTACGGCGGGCGAGCTGCGGGCCGATGTGTCGGTGGCGGACGTCCTGCTGGTGATCGCCACGGCGGCGCCCTCGCTGCCGGACGCAGCACAGCAGGCGGCGGCCTCGGCACGGCTGCTGGACATCCTGCTGGAGGGGCTGCGGTCGCGGCCGGTGTGACGTCCGGTGCGTGAACGATGCCTGAGCGGGGTCTGAGCGGTGCCTCAGCGGTGTCTGGCCGGTGCCTCTAACGGGTGACTGCGGGGTGTGGGTGCTGCGGCGCCCGCACCCCGGTCCCGTGGCGCCCGCACCCCGGAGCATTCCGGACCTTTCGGGCGTGGCATCCAACTCCTGGCCAGGCAATGCCCGTTGAGCCTTCCCCGTACGGGTGATGGTTAGTACTGCCCTGCGGGACAACCCCACGGACGAGTGGATGCTCCGCACCGACCGGTCCTGACCAAAAGCCAATATGGCACTCTGACCCGGTGTTCTGGACTGGTTGGGCCGGCGGCGGGGGCTTTCCGCGATGAGTTTTGACGGGCGGGGCGGGTCACTCGGAGACGGTGACGCGGAGGCCGGCGGCACGCCACAGGTGCCGAATCAGGGGGGACGGTCCGGTGCCCCGCAGGGCGAGCCGCTGGAGGCCGTCGCCATCCCGGCACAACCCGTCGAACCGGTCGAGCCCGTCGAGGGCAGCGTGCCGTCCCAGCGCGACCGGCGCGAGGACAGCGGTGTGCTGCCGCCGCCGAGGGAGCTGCCACCGCCCGACGCCGACCTGATCGAGCGGATGCGCGCCGGCGACGACTCCGCCTACGAGGAGCTCTACCGGCGCCACGCCGACGCGGTGCGCCGGTACGCCCGCACCTGCTGCCGCGACGGGCACACCGCGGACGACCTCACCGCGGAGGTCTTCGCCCGCATGCTCCAGGCGGTGCGCGGCGGCTCCGGCCCCGAGCACGCCGTACGCGCGTATCTGCTGACCTCCGTCCGACGGGTCGCCGCGAGCTGGACGAAGTCCGCGAAACGGGAGCAGCTGGTCGACGACTTCGCGGTGTTCGCCTCGCAGGCCGCGCGGGTCTCGGAGGTGTCCGACGACGACACCCTGGACCTGGGCGCCGATGTGCGGGCGATGCACGAGGCCGAGCAGTCGATGGCCATGCAGGCCTTCCGGTCGCTGCCCGAGCGCTGGCAGGCCGTGCTGTGGCACACCGAGGTCGAGGACGAGTCACCCAGCGAGGTCGCCACGCTCTTCGGGCTGGACGCCAACGGCACCCGCGTGCTCGCCAGCCGTGCCCGCGAGGGCCTCAAGCAGGCCTACCTCCAGGCCCACGTCAGCGCCACCCTCGCCGGCGACGAGGAGTGCGCCCGCCACGCCGACCGGCTCGGCGCCTACGCCCGCGGCGGCCTGCGCACCCGGGCCGAACGGGGACTGCGCAAGCACCTGGAGGAGTGCGCCAAGTGCCGGCTGGCCGCGGGCCAGATCAAGGAAGTCGCCAGCGGTATCCCCACCGTCGTGCCGATCGCCGTCATCGGCTGGTTCGGTGCCGCCGGATACGCCAAGGCGGTCGGGCTCATCGCCGGGGGCGCCGGAGCGGGCGCGGCCGGTGCCGCCGGGGCGGCCGCCGCGGCGAGCGGCGGCTCGTCCGGCGGGGCGGGTGCCGGAGGCGCGGCGGCCTCCGAGGGCCTGGGCGCGCCGGTGAAGGCCGGTATCGCGGCCGGTGTGGTGGCGGTCGCGACCGCCGCCGTGGCGCTCGCGCTGATGAACAACGACAACCCGCCCAAGAAGCCGGACGCCAAACCGCCCGCGTCCGCGCCCGTGGTCGAGCCCGCCGAGAACACCCCCGCACCCCCGAAGAAGCAGCCCGCGCCGAAACCGCCGGTGATCGCCCCCACGCCCACACCGACCCCCACCCCCACACCGACGCCGACCCCCACTCCTCCGCCCCCGACCCCCACCCCGACACCGACTCCCGAGCCGACGCCCACCCCCACACCGACCCCCACGCCGGCACCGCCTCCCCCGCCCGTGCCGGCCGTCTACCAGTGGAGCCAGCTGTCGTACGACATCACCGGCGACGGCTCCGAGCCCGAGATGCGGATCGGCGAGAGCAGCTGGGTGTGGCAGCGGTACGGCGTGCCGATCGGCGGGAAGCAGTACACCCACGGCGTGACCGTGCACGGACACTCCTCCGTCACGATCGACCTCAACCGCGCGTGCACGGCCTACGACGCGAAGGTCGGCGTCGACGACTCGATGCTCGGTCTGGGCAAGGTCTACTTCTCGGTCTACGCCGACGGGGTCCTGCTGTGGCGGTCCGGCCTGGTCGAGGGCGGGGACGCGGCCGTGCCGGTGCGGGTGAACCTCGCCGGGCGGGAGACCGTACGGCTGGTGGTGGAGCCGCACAGCCCCTTCGACAAGCTGGCGCTCGCGGACTGGGCGGAGTCGAAGTTCGCCTGTTCCTAGCGGGGTTCGTCTGTTCCCGGCGGGCCGCGCCGCTTCAGAGGGCGCCCACGGCCTCGTCGAGTTCGGTGAGGGCGTCCTGCGGGGTGAGGGCCTCACCCCTGGCGTACTCCGCGCCGTAGCGGGCGGGGCCCAGGCGGGCGCGGGCGGCGGTCTCGGCGCGCTCGGCCTGCTCGCCGTCCGGCATCAGGCGCGCGTCGCCGGCACGCCAGTGCTCGGCGGCGGCGAGCAGCCGGACCGCGCGCGGGTGGTCGCCCAGGTCGCAGAGCAGGGCGGCGGCACCGTCCACGAGCGCGGCCACGACCGTGTCCGAGCAGCGCTTGTGGAGGGCGTCGCGGACCGTGTCGGCCATCATCGGCAGCCCGTGCTCCGGCCCCGAGTCGGCGACGGTCACCATGGCCTCGACGGCGTTCAGCATGACCGTGAACTGGGGTGGCGGCACGTTCTGTGCGATCTCCGCGCGGACCGTCGCCAGCAGCTCGCGCGCGTCGGCGATGTTCTTCTCGTCCAGCGCGATCTGGGCCCGCAGCAGCCGGACGAACGCCCCGGTGTGCGCGACGCGGTAGCGCTCGCCGGCCGCGCTCGCCTTGTCCAGGGCGATCAGCGCGGCCGGGCGGTCGCCCTCCCGGTAGGCGATCTCGGCGAGCCGGGCGAGGAGGAACGGCGTCTCGCCGTTGGCGCCCACCTCGCGGGCGAGCCGCAAGGCCTCCTCGTACGCCTCCTTCGCCTCCGCCAGACGACCGCGGGCCAAGGCGGCCTCGGCGGCCGCGCTGGAGACCTGGGCCCGCAGCCAGCGGTCGCCCGACCTCCGGCTGAGCACCCGCAGCTCCCCGAGGTCCTCGTCCACGCCGGCCAGGCCGCCCGCGGAGTCGACCACCATGTGGGTCCGGAACATCAGGGACACGGCGACGGCCCAGTCGTCGCCGTGGACACGGCAGTTGGCGATGGCGGCGGCCATGAGGGGGCGGGCTTCGGCCGGTCTGTCCAGCATGTACGTGGTGAACGGCCAGGCGAGACCCGGCATCCGGGCCGCGTGCGGGCCGCCCCGCGCGAAGTGGTCGCGGGTCAGTTCGACGTACGCGCGCTGCCGGTCGTCCAGTGTCCCTTCCACCGGCTCGACCTCGGTCTTGAGGAAGAGGTGGAGCATCCGGAGGTTCATGCGCAGGGAGTGCGAGGGATGGTGCCGCTCGCCGTCCGGGGCGGCGAGGAAGGCGTCGACCGGGTCGAGGGCGGCGGTACCGGGGAGGAGGCCGGCGGCGGCGTCCCGGGCGGCGCCGAGGCGCAGCACCTGGTCGGCCCACTGCGCGCCTTCGTGCTGGTAGTTGCGCAGCCACCAGTACCAGCCCATCGCGATCACGAGGGCCCCGGCCCCGGTCTCGTCCCCTGCGGTGATCGCGCGCCGCAGGGCCGCACGGATGTTGTCCACCTCGGTCTCCAGGCGGGAGATCCACCGCAGTTGTCCCGCGGAACGCAGCTGCGGATCCGCCTCCTCCACGAGAGCGCGCACCCACGCGCGGTGCCGGTCCTCGGTCGCGGCGCGCGGTCCGGGGTGTTCCGCGGCGCGCTCGACGGCGTACTCGTGGATGGTCTCCAGCATGCGGTACCGCATGCCGTCGCCGTCGTCCCGCGCGCGGGGGGCGGCCACGATCAGGGACTTGTCCACGAGCGCCCCGAGGACGTCCGCGACGGGCCCGGTGCACACGGCCTCGGCGGCGGCGAGGTCCCAGCCGCCCGCGAACACGGAGACCTCGCGCAGCACCGTGCGCTCCCGCTCGTCCAGCAGCTCCCAGGACCAGTCGACGACGGCACGCAGGGTCTGCTGGCGGGGCAGGACCGTACGGCTTCCGGTGGTCAGCAGGCGGAAGCGGTCGTCCAGGCGGTCGGCGATCTGCCGGGGCGTGAGCAGTCGCAGCCGGGCCGCCGCCAGTTCGATGGCGAGCGGCAGGCCGTCCAGACGCCGGCAGATCTCGGCGACGGCCTGCTTGTCGCCGAGCACGGTGTCCGCGTCGGGACGGACGGCGGCGGCGCGCTCGGCGAAGAGGCGGTGGGCCTGGTCGGGGAGGAGGGGCTCGACCGGGCGCACCGACTCGCCGGGGACGCCCAGGGGTTCGCGGCTGGTGGCGAGGATCCGGAGCCCCGGGCAGCGGGTGAGGAGCGTCTCGGCGAGGTGGGCCGCCGCTTCGATGACATGTTCGCAGTTGTCAAGGATCAGGAGCTGGCTGCGCGGGGCGCAGTACTCGACGAGCAGGGCGAGCGGGTCGTCCTGCGGGGCCGTCAGCTCGGTGGTCATGAGCACGGTCTCGCGCAGACCGAGCGCGCTGACCACCGCGCCTGGCACCGCCTCCGGCCGGTCGAGCGGGGCGAGCTCGACCAGCCAGGCCTGCGGGAGCCCGGCGGCGGCTTCCTCGGCGAGGCGGGTCTTTCCCGAGCCGCCCGGTCCGGTGAGGGTGACGAGGCGGGCCCTGTGCAATTCGGAACGGATGGCGTCGAGTTCGGGTTCCCGGCCGACGAAAGTCGTCAGACGGGGGCGGAGGTTGCCGGTGGGGGTGGGGGGTTCGGGGCGTACGCGGTCGGGGGTGGGTGTCGATGCCCGCGTCGGCGTTGGTGTCGGCGTCGGCGTTGGTGTCGGCGTCGGTTCGAGGAGTTCGGTGTGCAGGGCCCGGAGTGCGGGTCCCGGGTCGGTGCCGAGGCCGTCGGCGAGGGCGCGGCGGGCGGTCTCGTAGGCGGCGAGGGCGTCGGCGGGCCGGCCGGTGTCGCGCAGGGCCCGGATGAGCAGGAGGTGCAGCGCTTCGTCGTACGGATGGGCCGCGGTCAGGGCTTTCAGTTCCGGTACGGCGTCGTGGGCGCGCCCGAGGAGGAGGTCGGCCTCGGCCCGGGCCCGGGTCGCCTCCAGGCGCCGCGCCTCCGGGCCGGTCGCGGCGGTGCGGTCGGGCAGGTCGGCGAGGGCGGGGCCGCGCCACAGGGCGAGGGCGTCGGCGAGGTCGCGTGCGGCGGCCTGGGCGTCGCCGCGGGCCAGGGCGGCGGTGCCGTGCCGGACCAGCCGCTCGAAGACGTACAGGTCGACGTCGTCCGCGGTCGCCGCGAGCCGGTAGCCGCCGGGGGCGGAGACGACCGCGTCCCTGCCGACGGTACGGCGGAGGCGGCCGACCAGTGCCTGGAGGGCGGCCGGGGCGTCCTGGGGCGGGGTGTCCGCCCAGACCTCGTCGATCAGGGTGCCGGGGGTGGTGACGCGGCCGGGGCGCAGGGCGAGCGCGGTGAGCAGCGCGCGGAGGCGGGGGCCGCCGAGGGGTATGGCGGTGCCGTGGACGTCCTCCGCCTGGGTGATGCCCAGAATTCTGTACCGCACCGGGTCATTGTCGCCGGGGTGGCTGTGCGGGGCACGGTGTTTGTGGGGGCGGCCGTGTCGGCGACGGTCGGGGAGCGAGGGGTTCCACCGGGCTGCATGCCAGGGGTTCCACCGGGCGCCCACTGGGGGCTCCGCCCCCAGACCCCCATCGGCCCTGAAGGGGCCTCGTCCTCAAACGCCGGACGGGCTGGAAGTACCTGGGCCGGCGCTGTGTCAGTGCCGGCCCCTGCGGGTGGGCGGGGGATCGGGACAACAAGGCCCCCCTCACACACCGAACAAGCTGGAAGACCCGGGCCGGCACTGACACAGCGCTGCCCGACACGGACGGGCGGAGGACCGGGGCGGCAAGCCCCGCCTCCACACGCCGAACACGCCGGAAAGACCCCCGCCGACACTCATACGGCGCCGCCCCCTGCGGGCGGGCGGAGGACCGGGACAACAAGGCCCCCCTCACACACCGAACACGCCGGAAAGACTCCGACCGCCACCGACACAGCGCCACCCCCTACAAGCGAGCGGAGGACCGGGACACCAACCCCCGCCCCCACACACCGAACACGCCGGAAAGACCCCCGCCGGCACTGACACAGCGCTGCCCGACACGGATGGGCGGAGGACCGGGGCGGCAAGCCCCCGCCCCCACACCGAACAAGCCGCAAAGCCCCCGACCGACGCCGACACAGCACCGCCCCCTACAAGCGAGCGGAGGACCGCCTACGCCCGCCGCGCCGCCGCCCCCGCCCCCAGTGCCCCCCGTTGCGGAGTGATCCCCGCGGGGACCGCGCGGGCGCGAGCCGGGGTGCCGGTCCAGCAGGTGCCGCGGCGGGCGAGGAGGCGTTGGAGCCAGAGTTCGAGGGAGACGAGGTCGGCGAGGCCGTCGAGGGGGAGGGGTTCGCCCTCGGCGGCGGCGCGGAGGGCCTTGCGGACGACGCGGGCCTCCACGAGGCCGGCCTGGGCGAGCAGGGGGTTGGCGAAGAGGGCCATCAGGGGGTCGGCGGCGACGCGGAGGCCCGTGCGGGCGGCGGCGGCCGAGGAGGCGTGGGAGGGGGCGCCCCAGCCGGGCGGGAGGTCGGCGACGCCGGCGCCCTCCAGGACCGTACGGAGGATGGCCGCGCGGGCCCCGGGCTGGACCCTGAGGGCCTCCGGGAGGGTGCGGCAGGCGCGGACGACCTGGTTGTCGAGGAACGGCGCGTGCAGGCGCTGGAAGCGGATCTCGGCGGCCTGGTCCAGGACGCGCAGATCCGCCGCGCTGCGGGTGAGGGCCGCACGCGCGCGGAAGTCGCCGGGACGCTGGCCGGGACCGACCCCGGAGCGGTGGGTCGCACCCTGGAGGCGAACCGATACTTCAGCAAGGGCCTCGCCGGTGAGCCAGCGTGCCGCGGGACCCGGTCTGCCCCAGGTGAGCGCGGCGAGAGACGCCCCCACAGCACCTCCGGGATCGTCGAAGCGGCGCTGCATGAGGCGGTCGGCGAGGACTTCCAGGCCGGTGCGGTACGGCGTACGGGCCAGGCGCCGCGCCGCGCCGTACACGCGCGCGGGGACGAGGACCGAGCCGTCCGCCTTGGTGAGGGCGGCGACCGGGCGGACCAGGTGGCGGCGTTTGCGGTCCATCAGCAGGTCGGCGAGGCGGGCCGGGTGGGCGTCGAGCACCTGGCGGGCGCCGTAGCCGGTGAAGTGGTCCGCGCTGCCGGCCGCGAGGCGCGCGCGGTGGCGGGCGGCCGTGACCAGGCTCGGGGCGGGTTCGTCGGTGAGCGGGCCGTCCAGTTCGGAGTACGGAAGCGTTTCCTCGCCACCGGTGACCACGACGTGGTGCAGTCGCGGGTTGGCCGCGAGGGTGCCCGCCCGCTGCAGCTCGGCCTCGCGGCCGCCGACGGCGAGGTCGTTGAAGGTGACGGCCAGCAGCCGCTCCCCCGCGCCCGTGCCGTGGCCCAGGACGGTGCCCGGCATGCCCGGCAGGCCGGCGGCGAGCAGCGCGAGGGTGCCCGAGGCCGGGCCGCCCGACAGGTCGGCGCCGATGCCCGGGACCGGCATCCCGCGCGCGGCACGGCGTTCGGCGGGCCCCATGCCCGGGACGGGACCCGGGTCTATGTCGGCGCCGGGGACGTGCCGGGGCGCCGACAGCCGGGCCCGCACCGCTTCCACCAGGGCGTCGCGTACGGCGTCCACCGCACTGTCGGGGTCGGCCGAGGGCGCCGCCACCGCGAGGGAGGCGACCTGCTCATAGCCGGCGATCTCCCGCGCCCCGGCGCGCAGGATCAGCGCGTGCCCCGGCGGAATGCGCCGTACGCCGTCGTAAGGCGTGGAGTCGTACACCGCGGCCGGCACGTCGGGGGCGGCGAGGAGTGCGGCGAGATGGCCGTAGTCGAGGTTGGCCTCGATGAGGTCGGCGAGGGGCAGGGCGGCCGTCGCGTACGCGGTGCCGCCGCTCCAGGGGGTGTAGAACACGGGCCGCGCGCCCGCCAGATCGCCGCAGACGGTGATGCGGCGGCCGACCTGGACGACGGCCGTGTAGCTGCCCGGCCAGGCGGTCAGGTGCCGCAGGGCTCCGCCGCGCGCGGCGAACAGCCCGACCCGCAGTTGCTCGTCCGTCGCCCCGCAGATGCCGAGGACGGCGATCCGGGTCTGGGCGTCGGCCTTCACCACCCGCACCTCGTCCGGGCGCCAGTCGCCGACCGCCCACAGCGGATCGGGGTCGCCCCACAGAAGATGGGAGCCCACCGGGTGCAGGGTCTCGCCGTCGTGTCCCACCGCCCCCGCGGAGCCGAACTCGGGGGCCCCCGCGGCGGTGCTGCTCCATCCCACCAACCACCGCATCGCCGCCTCCACAGGCTGTGGACAACCAGTGCACCGTACGAACTCGGCACCATGCTGCCATGAAGGACGGTGCACCGGAGGGGCGGCGGAGCCGCTTGTGCTCCCCGGAACGCGCCCCGGCGGATACTCCCACAGGGCCTCCGGAAATCGCCGCAAGGGCGGTGCGGGCGTCGTGGGTACGGGAGTTGACGATCCGTCGGCCGGACGACTGCGACGCGAATGCGCCCCCGAAACGCTCCCCAAAAACGCCCCGCGCGCCCTCAAGTACCGTGGTAGGAGGGCTGATCACCTGTGAGGGGTGGGGTCGATTTTCGGCCAAATCGGCGTCAAGGGTGCGGCGTTGCGCACGCTCCGTACATGCTCCGCCCACCACCCGGACGTCGCGCAGCCCGGGGGACGCGCTACGCCCCCCGGGCCCGTCCGCCGCCCGCGGGGATATGAGGCGGCGGTGTCCCCCAGCCCACTGGATCCAGTACAGCGGGCCGACCCACGCACGGCCCATGGAACCGCTCCCGCGATGGCCGGAGAAGAGCGCACGCACAGGCGCACGGCCACACAGCGGGAGCACGACGCAACTGCGCGTATCGGACCCGTACTTCAGTACGGACCACAATCCCGCCATCCGGAACAATGCCTCTTAACGCTTGGGATGCGGCGAACTACGCTGGGTTTACGAATGCCGCGTGGTTATGCCAGCGCGGCAGCCGTCTGTGTCGAGGGGTGGCGCAATGTCCAGGGAGCAACGCGGGCCGAACGAAAAACTCGGCGCCGTTCTCGCCCTCGCGGGAATCAGCAACGCAGGACTCGCGCGACGCGTCAACGATCTTGGCGCTCAACGCGGGTTGACTCTTCGCTACGACAAGACCTCGGTGGCGCGCTGGGTCTCCAAGGGCATGGTGCCGCAGGGCGCCGCGCCGCACCTCATCGCCGCCGCCATAGGGCAGAAGCTCGGCCGCCCGGTGCCGCTCCACGAGATCGGCCTGGCGGACGCGGATCCCGCACCCGAGGTGGGCCTCGCCTTCCCCAGGGACGTCGGACAGGCGGTGAAGTCGGCGACGGAGCTCTACCGTCTCGACCTCGCGGGCCGCCGGGCCGGCTCCGGAGGCATCTGGCAGTCGCTGGCCGGATCGTTCGCAGTGAGCGCATACGCAACGCCCGCCTCACGATGGCTGATAACCCCGGCCGACAGCTCGGTCGCGCGCGAGGTGAGCCCCGCCGAAGCCTCCGGCGCACCGCTCAAAGTCGGCCACAGCGACGTGCAGAAGCTGCGCGAGGCCGCCGAGGACGCGCGGCGCTGGGACTCCAAGTACGGCGGCGGCGACTGGCGTTCCTCGATGGTGCCCGAGTGCCTGAGGGTGGAGGCGGCCCCGCTGCTGCTCGGCTCCTACTCCGACGAGGTCGGCAGAGCCCTCTTCGGCGCGAGCGCCGAGCTCACCCGCCTGGCCGGCTGGATGGCCTTCGACACCGGCCAGCAGGAAGCCGCCCAGCGCTACTACATCCAGGCCCTGCGCCTGGCCCGCGCGGCGGCGGACGTGCCCCTGGGGGGCTACGTCCTGGCCTCCATGTCCCTCCAGGCGACCTACCGCGGCTTCGGCGACGAGGGCGTCGACCTCGCCCAGGCCGCACTGGAACGCAACCGGGGCCTGGCCACCGCCCGCACCATGAGCTTCTTCCGCCTGGTCGAGGCCCGGGCCCACGCGCGCGCGGGCGACGCCCAGGCCGCCGGCGCGGCCCTCAAGGCCGCCGAGGGCTGGCTGGAACGCTCCCGCGAGGGCGACCCCGACCCGTCCTGGCTGGGCTTCTACTCCTACGACCGCTTCGCCGCCGACGCCGCGGAGTGCTACCGCGACCTGAAGGCACCGCGCCAGGTGCGCCGCTTCACGGAGCAGGCCCTCTCGAAGCCGACGGAGGAGTTCGTACGCTCGCACGGCCTGCGGCTCGTCGTCTCCGCGGTCGCCGAGCTGGAGTCGGGCAATCTCGATGCGGCGTGCGAGCAGGGCGTACGGGCGGTGGAGGTCGCGGGGCGCATCTCCTCGGCCCGCACCACCGAGTACGTGAAGGACCTCCTCCACCGCCTGGAGCCGTACGGGGACGAGCCGCGGGTGGTGGAGCTGCGGGAGAGGGCGCGGCCGTTACTGATGGCGCCGGCGTAGGCGCGGCCTGCCCCCGCCGCAGTACTGCCGTGTCCCGCGTTTGAAGTGACTGTCAGTGGCGCAGTGCACTATCGAGGGTGGGAGGTGGTGCAGGTGCGGCCGGGGATCGCGTACGACTGCGACGTGCTGGTGATCGGTGGCGGAATCGTCGGTCTCTCGACGGCGTATGCGATCACGCGTGCCGTACCGGGGACGCGGGTCACCGTGCTGGAGAAGGAACAGGGACCCGCCCGGCACCAGACCGGGCGCAACAGCGGTGTCATCCACAGCGGGATCTACTACCGCCCGGGCTCCCTCAAGGCGCGCTTCGCCGTGAAGGGCGCCGCCGAGATGGTGAAGTTCTGCGCGGAGTACGACATCCCGCACGCCGTCACCGGCAAGCTGATCGTCGCCACCGAGCGGGACGAGCTCCCCCGCCTCCACGCACTCGTGCAACGCGGCCGGGAGAACGGCATCCCGGTACGGGAGCTGGGCGCGCCCCAGATAGCCGACTACGAGCCGGAGGTCAGAGGCCTCGCCGCCATACACGTCGCGACGACCGGGGTGTGCGACTTCGCCGGGGTCGCCCGGCAACTCGGCGAGGCGTCCGGCGCGGAGATCCGCTACGGCGCGGAGGTCGTCCGCGCCGACCGACGGACCGGCCTGGGCGTCGCCGTCCTCACCAGGACAGGCGACATCGTCCGCTCACGCGTCCTCGTCAACTGCGCCGGCCTCTACTGCGACGAGATCGCCCGCATGACCGGCGACGACCCCGGCATGCGGATCGTCCCCTTCCGCGGCGAGTACTACGAGCTCGCCCGACCCGAGCTGGTCCGAGGCCTGGTCTATCCCGTCCCCGACCCCGCTTTCCCCTTCCTCGGCGTCCACCTCACCCGCGGCATCGACGGCAGCGTCCACATCGGCCCCAACGCCGTCCCCGCGCTGGCCCGCGAGGGCTACGACTGGGGCGTCCTCCGGCCCCGCGAACTCGCCTCCACACTCACCTGGCCCGGTTCCTGGCGCATAGCCCGCCGCCACTGGCGCTACGGCGCCGGCGAGCTCCGCCGATCCGCCTCCAAGGCCGCCTTCACCACAGCGGTCCGACGCCTCCTGCCCCCCGTCCAGGAAACCGACCTCCTCCCCACCTCCGCCGGCGTCCGGGCCCAAGCCGTCCTCCGAGACGGCACCCTCGTCGACGACTTCCTCATCCAAGAAACCGACCGCGCCGTCCACGTCCTGAACGCCCCCTCCCCCGCGGCGACGGCGTCCCTCCCGATCGGCCGAGAAGTGGCCCGCAGGGCGCTGGCCGCGCTGGGAGCGATGTAGTTCGGGCCGCGGGGGTCTTGGGGTGCGGTGTGAGGTCGCGTGTCGTGTGCGGGTGCGTGGGGGCTGGTCGCGCAGTTCCCCGCGCCCCTAGGGGGACCAGGGTCGCCCTATGCCTAATGGTGCGGGGGGGGGGCGCCATCCGACCTGCCGCGTGAGGTCGTGGGGCGGCTGCAGGTGCGTTGTGGCTGGTCGCGCAGTTCCCCGCGCCCCTTAGGTGGGTGCCGCAGATGGTCGTAGCACGTCTGCGGGTGCGTCGTGGCTGGTCGCGCAGTTCCCCGCGCCCCTAGGGAAGCTGCGGTCGCCCGGCGACATGAGGCACCCGGGCCGTGGGCGCCCCAGCCGCCCACGGCGGTGAGGGGACGGGGCGGGGGGTGTCCGCCCGCAGCGGCCGGCGTCCGACACGCAGGACCTCTTGCCGGAACAGTTCCGCCGGACCGAGGACGGAGACCCCCCGCCCCGGCCCCGACCCACCACACAACCGTAGGCGCTACATCCGCCCCCACCGGACCCGCGCAGCGCGCCGCAGGCATCGCAGGCACGCCGTAAAATCGACTCACTGTGTCTGATTCTCTCAACGCCCCCGAAACCCCGCACGCCCCCGGCGCCCCCCTCCGCCGCACCCGGGCCAAGGGCGAGCCGCGCTTCCCGGACGGCCCCCGTGCCGACCCCGCGGGGTCGCATTTCGAGCGGCGGATCCGGAGTTTTCAGCCGCGACGCAGCAGGGTGACCGCCGGACAGGCGGACGCGCTGCAGAGGCTGTGGGCGAAGTGGGGCCTGGACATCGACGGCCAACGGCTCATCGACCTGACGGAGCTGTTCGGCAACGACAACCCCGTGTACCTGGAGATCGGCTTCGGCATGGGCGAGGCAACGGCCCAGATGGCCGCCGAAGACCCCACCACCAACATCCTCGCCGCGGACGTCCACACCCCCGGCCAGGGAAACCTCCTCAACCTCGCCGACCACAACGGCCTCACCAACATCCGCGTGGCCAACGGCGACGCGATCATCCTCCTCCGCGAGATGCTCCACCCGGACGCCCTGAACGGCCTCCGCGTCTACTTCCCCGACCCCTGGCCGAAGAAGCGCCACCACAAGCGCCGCCTGATCCAGCCGGAGTTCCTCGACCTCGCCGCCACCCGCCTCGCCCCCGGCGCCATCGTGCACTGCGCGACCGACTGGGAGCCGTACGCGGAGCAGATGCTCGACGTCCTGACGGCACACCCCGCCTTCGAGAACACACAGGAAGACGGCGGTTTTGCGCCGCGTCCGCAGTTCCGGCCGCAGACCCGTTTCGAGAGCCAGGGACTGGACAAGGGACATGTCGTGAACGACCTGCTCTTCCGCCGCGTACAGCACGGCGACCAACCCCCCACCGGCGCCTGAAGGGCCCTCGCACCCCTGCGGGCGACGCCCCTGTCTCGTTAAGGTCGATGCTGTGGCCATCTGTCCCCCGTACCCGACGCCCCCCAGCGGCCCCACCGGCGCCCCCGCCGGCGGCGCGACGCCGCGGCACGCGCAGTGGTGGCAGCGGACGTGGGTGCGCTACGCCGCCCTGAGCACCCTGCTCGCGCTCTCCGGCCTGGTCATCCTCGCCCTGGTCCGCGAACAGACCGGCACCCAGGGATTCCTGGTCGGTCTCGCCCTCGCCATCCTCCCCGTACCGCTGCTCATCGCCGCGTTCCGCTGGCTGGACCGGGTCGAACCGGGCCCCTGGCGGAACCTGCTGTTCTCGTTCGCGTGGGGCGCCTGCGCGGCGGCGCTGATAGCGATCATCGCGAACAGTTTCGCGACGAGATGGATAGCCATGGCCACGGCGGACCCGTCCAGCGCGGACACCCTCGGCGCAACGGTGATAGCGCCGGTGGTCGAGGAGACAGCAAAGGCAGCCGCAGTCCTCCTGGTCTTCCTCTTCCGCAGACGAGACTTCACCGGGATCGTCGACGGCGTGGTGATAGCCGGCGTCACAGCGACCGGCTTCGCGTTCACCGAGAACATCCTCTACCTCGGCACGGCGTTCGGCACGGACCAGCTCAGCGGCGGCAGCGGCATCGCGTCCGTCACCGCGGCGACGTTCTTCGTACGGATCATCATGTCGCCGTTCGCGCACCCGCTGTTCACGGTGCTCACCGGCATCGGCTTCGGCATCTCCGCGCTCTCGGCGGAACGCCACCACGTGCGGCGCGTGCTGCTCCCCCTGTCCGGACTGCTGCTCGCGATGGGCATGCACGCGATGTGGAACGGCTCGTCGACATTCGGCGAGTACGGGTTCTTCGCGGTCTACGCGGTGTTCATGGTGCCCGCGTTCGGCCTGCTGACCTGGCTCGTCGTCTGGACCAGGCAGCGCGAACTGCGGACGGTGCGCGAGGAACTGCCCGCCTACGTCGCGGCGGGCTGGCTGACCCCGGCCGAGCCGTACGCGCTCGGCTCGATGCGGGCGCGACGGCTGGCCCGGGAGTACGCGTTGCGGCGCGGCGGAAAGCCGGCGGCACGGGCGGTGTCGGAGTACGAGTCGTACGCGACGTCGTTGGCGTTCCTGCGGCATCGGGGACGCCGCGGCCGGGCGGGCGCCGATTTCGTCGTACGGGAGCGGGAGTTGCTGCACGAGCTGTGGTGGCGCCGCGAGGTGGCACGTCCCGCACTGGACCACGCGGCGAGGATGACGGCACCGCCGGTAGCGGTGACGGCGCCACCGTGGCCGGTACACGGCGCGTACGGCTACGGCTACACCTATGGCCCCCCAGCCCCAGCCACCCGCACGACGCTCCCGTACTCCGCGTACAACTACAACCCGTACCGCTCGTAGCGGCTACCGCGGAATCAGCCCGACGCCTCCGTCAGCCGAGCCACCTCCGCCTCCGTCAGAGCCAGCTCCCCCACCCCCAGCAACGCCGGCAGTTGCTCCACCGTCCGCGCGGAAGCGATGGGCGCCGCGACCGTGGGCTGCGCGGCGAGCCAGGCGAGCGCCACCGTGGCGACCGGCGCCGCGTGGGCCTGCGCGACCTCGTCCAGAGCGTCGAGGACCCGGCGCCCGCGCTCGGTCTCCAGGTGCTTGCCGGCACCCCCGGCCGCCCGCGCGCTGTCGACCGTCGTACCGGGCCGGTACTTGCCGGTGAGGAAGCCGGAGGCGAGGGCGAAGTAGGGAACGGCGGCGAGACCGGAGCGCTCGGCCAGAGCCTGGAGGTCACCCTCGTAGGTGTCGCGGGAGACGAGGTTGTAGTGGGGCTGGAGGGCGACGTACCGGGCGAGCCCCTCGCGCTCGGAGAAGGCGAGGGAGGCCTCCAGCCGCTCGGGCGAGATGTTGGAGGCGGCGATGTGCCGCACCTTGCCCGCCTTCACCAGCTCGTCGAGCGCGCCGATGATCTCCTCGACCGGCACCTCGGGCTTGTCGAAGTGGGTGTAGTAGAGGTCGATGTAGTCCGTCCCCAGGCGGCGCAGGGAGGCGTCCGCGGCGGCCTTGATGTTGGCGGCGGACAGCCCCTGGAACTCCGGGTGCTGACTGACCTTGGTGGCGATCACGACGTCCGAACGCTTGCCACGCGCCTTCAGCCACTTGCCGATGATGGTCTCGGACTCACCGCCGGAGTTCCCGTCGACCCAGGCCGAGTAGGAGTCGGCGGTGTCGATGAAGTTGCCGCCGGCGGCCGTGTAGGCGTCGAGGACGGCGAAGGACCGTTCCTCGTCGGCGGTCCAGCCGAAGACATTCCCGCCAAGAGACAGCGGGAAGACCTCAAGATCCGAGGTACCGAGCTTACGAAGCGGCGAGGAAGCAGAAGCAGAAGAACCGGAAAAAGCAGTCATGCTTCACATCAACGCCCGCCCCGGAGGACGGCCTTCCGCTCCGGCCGCAAACTCCCCGCAAAGAATCCTCCGCCGGATGCCGGACAGGCGGAGGATCCGTCATGGGAGCCGCTGTTACGGGTTGAGCCCCTTGCCGCGCAGCCAGGCCATCGGGTCGATGTCGCCGCCACCGCTGGTGTGCACCTCAAGGTGCAGATGGGCGCCGGTCACGTTGCCGGTGGCGCCGACGCGGCCGATGACGTCACCGGTGTTGACCTTCTGGCCGACGCTGACGTTGATCGACGACTGGTGGGCGTACCAGATCTCGGTGCCGTCATCGAGGGTGAGGACGGTCTTGTAGCCGTACGAACCGTCCCAGCCGGCCTGGGTGATCGTGCCGGTGTGGACCGCCTTGATGAGCGTGCCCGTGGGCGCGGCGAAGTCGAGGCCGGTGTGGTAGCCGGAGGACCACAGCGAGCCGGCCTGACCGAACGTGGAGGTGATGGTGTACGAGGAGGTCGGCAGCGTGAACTGCTTGGCCAGCTCGGCGAGGCGCGCGGCTTCAGCCTTCCTCTCGGCCTCCTCTTCCGCCTTCTTCTTCGCGGCGGCGGCCTTCTCCTTGGCTTCCTTCTCCGCCTTGGCGGCCGCGTCGGCGACCTGCTTCTCGGCGGCGGCCGCGGCCTCGGCGGCGGCCTTGCTCTCGACCTGGTCCTGCTGCCGCTCGGCCTGGGCCAGGATCCGGGAGCGCAGCGCCTCACCGGCGTCGGAGGTGCCCTGCGCGGTGTCCGCGGTGGTCGTACCGAGGGTGCTGAGCGTGGTCGTGGCGACCGGCTCGTCGTCGGAGCCGTCCGAGATGAGGGAGCCCACGGAGCCCAGGTCGGGCAGGGAGATGGAGACCGGCGGCTTGCCGGTGTTGGCGCTGGCCATGCCGCCCGCGCCGACGGCGGCTATGACACCGACGCCCAGGACGGTGGAGCTGCGGGCGAGTCCGCCGCGCTGCTTGGCGACGCGATGCCGGCCGCGTACGGGGCGAATGGATTCCGCGGTGGGGTTCCACTCTCCCAAGGGGGCCTCGTCGCCGGCGTAGCCGCCGTACACAAGGGTGCCGGAGTCACGCTGACCCGGAACGAACGGGGCCTCTGGGGCAGGCGGGTTGGACGCCACGTGGGCGTACTCCTTTCCTTCCTTATCGCCTACCGGGTTAGCTGACGGGTTCGGAGCAGGAAGGTCTCCTACGCGCGTATACCGACCGTGGTTCCACGGTGGCATCCGCGCGATTCACCCCAAGGTGATGGTTCCCCGGTTCCTTGCAGGATTCGGCGCGTGAGCACGGAGCCGCCTCTTGTGACGGCTGGGACGACCGCGCTGCGTTATCGAACGTTAATAGACGTGAGGGCTCGATTCCAAGCTGTTCCGCTTGATCATTAACGAAATCCGCCTGGACTTACGGCCCATGAGCGGCAAAAAACGGGCGAGTTGACCACGCCTCAGAAGCCACACAGGAACTGACGGTATGTCAGTTGTTACCGGAGAGGACCCACCCACTCACCCCTCGTGACAACGATCAAGGAACCACTCAGGCCACTCAGTCCACTCCCGACAAGCAAAACGACCTGGGGCCGGAACCCTTTCGGATTCCGGCCCCAGGCCTTCAGTAGCGGGGACAGGATTTGAACCTGCGACCTCTGGGTTATGAGCCCAGCGAGCTACCGAGCTGCTCCACCCCGCGTCGTTGAGACCACTGTACGCCATCCGCAGGACAGAAGTCGCATCGCCGGAGTCCGCCGCCCTCAGCGGCCCGGATTGCCCGCGTGCGTGAGTGTCTCCCAGGCGACGAACAGATCGTCGGTACCACCCGGCCTGGTCTCCTCGACCAGCTTGCGCGCGGCCGGAACGGAGACGTCGAGCCGCCCCTCCAGATGGTTCAGGGCGACCTCCAGATCCGGCCCCATGCTCCGCTCCACCTTCCCGCCGCACAGCCACACGGGCGCGGCCTCCCCCGCCTGGTAGCGCGAGTGGAAGGAGAGCGCGGCCTTCAGCCGGTCCTTGACCTCGCCGTACAGATCGACGCCCTGATGCCAGGCGGTCTCGGCGACATGCGCGGTCGCGGCGATGGAGTACCCGACATGCCGGAAGTTACGGCAGGTCTCCTGCGCGATGCCGTCCTTGTACGTCGTCTGCCGGAACCAGTACGCCGTGAGTTCCTGCGGGGTGTCCACGCCGCTCCCCCGCGGGGTGAGGGGCACGCCGCCGTCCTTCTCCACGTAGAAATACGCGGGCACCCGCTCCCGGAACCGCTCCAGAGCGTGGTCGAAGACCCTGTGGTCGTCGAGGAAGACGCCGATGCCGATGGCCGCGTCGGTCATCACCAGATCCCAGTTGCCGTTGAAGTCCGGGACCTTCTTCGTCACCTCGGGCAGATACGCGGTACGCAGCATGTTCTCGAACCGCCGCACCCGGTCCGCCGGCCAGCCCCCGCCCGGCGTGTGCCGCACGATCTCGGCCGCCCGCGCCCAGGTCGCCCCCGCCCACCCGGTCTGCAGCCCGGCGTTCTCCTCCGTGTGCCGCCTGATCCGCGCCGACCAGGCGTCCATGATCTCCCTGGCCTTCACCGCGTGCCGCCGCTTGCCGGTGATGCCGAACAGCAGGGCCTGCGTGTACGCCGCGAGCGCGTCCTCCCGCTCCTCCACACACCCGTGCCCCGCCATGTCCCCCGCCGGACAGGCCACGGTCACATACGGCTCCGGCCGGTACCTGTACGCCCCGTACTTGCTGTCCCTCATCCCCAGGTACGCCTTCAACCACGGCTGCTTCCCCGCCGCGACCTTCTCCCGTACGACGTCCAGCTGCCCCTTGCTCACCAGCACCCCCGGATGCGTGAACTCCGCGTCCGCCGGCAACGCCCTCGCCATCGTCCGCGTGCCCGTCCCGGGGGTTCCGCAGGATCCCAGGAGCCCTGCGACCAAGGCGACGGCCACGACACCCACGGCACGTCTTCGGGCAGACCTCATCAACACCTCCGCGCGCCTCTCACTCCGGGTTCCCTTCCTCCCCCTCGCAGCGTGGCCCTCCGGGGGTTGAGCCGCCTGAAATGGTGGGCCGTTCGGTCTAGTGCGGGGTGATTGTGCGGGGGGGGTGCCGGGTGGGGTCGCGTGTCGTCTGCGGGTGCGTGGGGCTGGTCGCGCAGTTCCCCGCGCCCCTAGGGGGACCAGGGTTGCCCTATGTCTGAGAGTGCGGGGGGCGCCATCCGACCTGCCGAGTGAGGTCGTGGGGCGGCTGCAGGTGCGTTGTGGTTGGTCGCGCAGTTCCCCGCGCCCCTGAGGTGGGTGCCTCGTGCGGTCGTAGCACGTCTGCGGGTCCGTTGTGGCTGGTCGCGCCCACGCGGCGGAGCCGCAAATCGATACAGCCCCGCGCCCCTAAAAGAAGGCACCTGCAGTCGCCCTGGGACATCAAGCACCGTCGGCCGTTGGCGTCGTAGCCGCCCACGGCGGGAAGGGGACGGGGCGGGGGGTGTCCGCCCGCAGCGGCCGGCGTCCGACACGCAGCACAACCCGGAGACACAGTTCCGCCGGACCGAGGACGGAGACCCCCCGACCCGGCCCCGACCCACCCACCGGACCGCAGGCGCTACGCACGCCCCCACCGGAGCCGCACAGCGCGCCGCAGGCATCTGTCAGGCGTCGTAGATGAGGTGGTGGTTGGGAGCCTTGGCGCGGGAGGTGTACTCGGGGAGGTGGACGACGTCGACGCCGGCGGCGGAGAGGAGGCCGTTGCCGTCGGCGGCGGGGACGAAGGTGTCGGGCTCGCGCCAGGCGGTGACGACGCGGTGGATGCCGGCGGAGAGGATGAGGCGGGCGCAGGGGGCGGGGCGGGAAGCGCGGCGGGCGCAGGGTTCGAGGCTGGAATAGACCGTGGCGGAGGGCAGTCGCGGATCGTCGGGGGCGATCTTCGCGATGGCCGCCTCCTCCGCGTGGACCACGGGGTCGCCCCCCTCACGGGAGTACCCGCGCGCCAGCTCCGTCCCGTCCGCGGCCACCACCACCGCCCCCACACTGAACGCCGTCCGCGAAGGCGGACACTCCGCGGCCAGCTCACACGCGAGAGCCAGCCAGTGCCGGTCCGCCGCACACACCCCCCGCCCCACCCCCGGCGCAGTCGGCTCGTACCGCATCAGCACGACGTCCTCGATCCGCCGAGTCTCCACCAGCCGAAGCCGCCCACCCTGATACCCCCCGGGCCCGAACAACCGAGGCGCATCGGGATCACCCACGAACAAGGGCGCCAGCACCAGCTGGAGCTCGTCCGCAAGCCCTTCCCGCAGCAGCTGCGTATGGATCCGCCCACCCCCCTCGACCATGAGCCGCCGCACCCCCCGCACCGAGTACAGATGCTCCAGCAGCACCGGCCAGGACAGCTCCGCCCCGAGCGGCACCACATCGGCGGCCACCCCCCGCTCCCGCACCACCTCGGCCCCCGCCAAGGTCGTATAGACGACCTTGTCACCCCCCGTGTGCCAGAACCGCGCACCGGGATCAAGGTCCCCGGAGCCGCTCACGGTCACCTTGAGCGGATACTCCGGCAACCCCGCCGCCACCCGCGCGGCCCGCCGCACAGGCGAGTTGACCAGCAGCCGGGGATTGTCGGCCCGAATGGTCCCCGCCCCGACAAGGATCGCGTCGACGGACGCGCGCACCTCGTCGACCCGGTCGAAGTCGGCGGGGCCGGACAGCAGCAGGCGGTCGGGCCCGGTGTCGTCCAGGTAGCCGTCGAGGGAGACGGCGGCGGAGAGGAGGACGTAGGGAAGGGGCATCGGTTCGGCGCTCCCGGGGCTGACTGAACGACAGGGCGAAGCAGGGCTTGGTTCAAGTTTGAAACAAACCTACACTGGCGGCATGACGACTCGCTGGCTCACCTCGAGGGAGCAACGCGCCTGGCGCGCGTACATCGCCGCGACGCACCTCCTGGAGGACACGCTCGACCGGCAGCTCCAGCAGGACGCCGGCATGCCGCACCTGTACTACTCCATCCTGGCCAACCTCTCCGAGACCCCGGAACGCGCCCTGCGCATGACGGAGCTCGCCGAGAGCCTGAAGATCACGCGGAGCAGGCTGACGTACGCGGTGACCAGGCTGGAGAAGGACGGTCTGATCCGGCGGGAGAACTGCCGGTGGGACAAGAGGGGCAGCATCGCCAGACTGACCGACGAGGGGATGACCGTACTGGAACGCACGGCGCCGGGCCACGTCGAGACGGTCCGGGCCTCGCTCTTCGACCATCTCACCGAGGAGCAGGTGGGCCAGCTGGAGGAGATCTGCACGGGGATCACCCTCGCCCTGGAGGGCGACACGACCCGCCCCGCCATGGACGACGTGCCGTGGCGACGCCGCTCCACGCCCCCCACCTGCTCATGACGAGCACCACAAACCAGTTGCTTCAAATTTCAAGCATGGGGTAGGGTCCTCACCCAGAGAGCTGCTTCAAATCTGAAACAGCAGTGAGCACGGACCCGGGAGAACCCGCATGCCCGACTTCCCCGCCGCGACCCCGACCCCGGCCCCGGCCGCCACGCCAACCCCCGCCGCCACCCAGATCCCGGCCGCCACCCAGCGCTCCCGGGTCCGGGTCCCGCTGCGCTTCCACGACGGCTACGCGGTCGACGCCGAACTGGTCACCTTCCACGGCCTGGCCGACGGCCAGGAACACGTGGCGGTCGTCCTCGGCGACCCGGCCGCCCCCGGCACCACCCCCCTGGTCCGGCTGCACTCCGAGTGCCTGACCGGGGACGTCTTCGGCTCGGCCCGCTGCGACTGCGGCCCGCAGCTGCGCGAGGCGGTCGAGCGCATCGCGGACCGCGGCGGGATCCTGCTCTACCTCCGTCAGGAAGGCCGCGGGATAGGCCTCTACAACAAGCTGGACGCGTACGCCCTCCAGGACCAGGGCCTCGACACGTACGCCGCGAACACCGCGCTGGGCCTGCCCGAGGACGCCCGTGACTACACGGCGGCGGCGCAGATGCTCCAGGCGCTCGGAGTCACGACCCTGGACCTGCTCTCCAACAACCCCGACAAGGCCGAGCAGCTCCGCGACCTGGGCATCGACGTCCGCGACCGCACCCCCACCGGCGTCTTCACCACCGCGCACAACGTCCGCTACCTGCGCGCGAAGGTGCTCCAGACGCACCACACGCTCCCCCTGGGAGAACTGACGGGCCTCCACGCAGGCTGACCCGCACGCCGCACGCCGCACCCCGCACCCCGCACCCCGCACCCCGCACCAAAAGCCACACCCACCCCGGAGCCGCACCCCAAGACCACGCACCCCGAGACCACCGCCCCCACACATCACCGGGCCGCGTGCGCCAAATAAGCCAAAACGGCCAGCACCCGCCGATGCCCACTGTCACTCACCGGCAGCCCCAGCTTCAGAAACACATTCCCGATGTGCTTGTGGACCGCCCGCTCGGTCACCACCAGCGTCTTGGCGATGGTCGCGTTGTCGTGCCCCTCGGCCATCAGCGCCAGCACCTCCCGCTCGCGCGGGGTGAGCGAGTCCAGCGGAGTGTCCCGGCGCCGGGTCAGCAGCTCGGTCACCACCTCGGGATCCAACGCCGTCCCCCCGCCCGCCACCCGCTCCAGCGCGTCGAGGAACTCGTCCACCCGCCCGACCCGGTCCTTGAGCAGATAGCCGACCCCACTGCTGCCCCCGGCCAGCAGCTCGGCGGCGTAGGACTCCTCCACGTACTGGGACAGGACCAGGACCGGCAGCCCGGGAATCTCCCTGCGCGCCTCAAGCGCGGCCCGCAGCCCCTCGTCCCGGAACCCCGGCGGCATCCGGACATCGAGCACGGCCACCTCGGGCCGGTGCTCCAGCAGGGCCGGAAGGATCTCCGGACCGGTGCCGACGACGGCCGCGACCTCATGGCCGGCGGAGGTCAGCAACAGCACCAGTCCCTCCCGCAGCAGGGCATTGTCCTCGGCGATCACCACACGCACGGCAACTCCACTTCGATCACGGTCGGCCCTCCGACGGGACTGGTCACATGGAACACCCCGTCGAGCGCGGCGACCCGGCGCCGCATGCCGAGAAGCCCCGAGCCGTCGCCGGACTCGTCGGCGCCGCCCCGGCCGTCGTCGCGCACGCGGACGGCGAGTCCGCGCCGGGTACGGGCGAGGCGGACCTCGGCGATCGGGGAGCCGCTGTGCTTGGCGGCGTTGGTCAGCGCCTCGGCGACGACGAAGTAGGCGGCGGCCTCCACGGCCGCGGGCGCCCGCACGCCACCTTCCTCCACCTCACCGCCGTCGACGGTCACGGCGAGCCCGCTGCTCGCGCCCAGCGCCCGGACGGCCCCGGCCAGACCGCGGTCGGTGAGGATCGGCGGGTGGATGCCGCGCACCACGTGCCGCAGCTCGGTGAGCGCCTGTTCGGCCTGGTCCTGGGCGTCGTCGAGGAGCTTGCGCGCACCCTCGGGATCACGGTCGTAGGCCCTTTTGGCGAGCCCTATGCGCATCGACAGGGCCACCAGGCGGGCCTGGGCGCCGTCGTGCAGGTCGCGCTCGATACGGCGCAGTTCGGCGCCGTGCGCGGCGATCGCGTCGGCCCGGGTCTCCTTGAGCTCCTCGACCCGCGCGGTGAGGCGGGCCTGCGGGGAGGGCATGAGCAGGGCGGTCGACCAGCGGGCCTCGGTGTCCGCGAGCCGGGTGATCAGCGGCAGCACGACCGCCCGCCGCCGCAGCAGCCCGCACCCCACCCCGTCGACGACCAGCCCGAGGGGCCACAGCGGGAGCGCGAGGGCGAGGAGGGCGCCGTAGACGTAGGAGGCGACCATCCAGCGCAGGTCGACCAGCGTGCCGGGATCGCGTACGGCGGTCCGCAGCCGTTCGCGCAGGGTGCCCTCGACGGCCCGGTACGCCTCGGGGATCCGCCGGCCCGTCCACGCGGCCACCATCTTCCGCTTGGCCCCGGCGATCCGGCGGATCACCAGAACCGTCTCGGGCAGCATCCAGGCGCCCACCACCGCGACGGTGCCGACGGCGGTGATCAGCAGCACGGTGATGAAGAGGTACAGCGCGAAGGTCATCGCCGCGACCACCACCAGGTATCCGGTCGCCCGGGCGGCCTCCCGCACCGTTGTCCACATGCGCCAACGCTAAGGGACAGGTCACCGGGCGGTCGGGGGAGCAGGCACCCGGACGACGGTGGAGCGGACTCCACCAGGCGCACAACGGCGACCGGCCGCGAAACGGCGGCTTGCCGAAACGTGCGGGATGCGAAGGTTCCGTGATCCTCCCGAGGAGACCGGCCGGTAACGAAGAGGCGCTGGTGGACCTGTGATGTTGCTGATGTTTGCTTTCCCTCACCCCCCCATGTGAGAGGAAAGCCGCCCATGGCCGACGAGATGGTGCTGCGCGCCCAGAGATTCATCAACAGCACCTATGGCGACGTACCGGGCATCACCAAGGTCGACGAGACCGGCGTGGTGACCTGGCCGACGCTGTTCGCCCTGATCCGCGCCCTCCAGTACGAGCTGGGCATCACCGCCCTCGCGGACAACTTCGGGCCCACCACCCTGCGCACGCTGACCGAGAAGTGGCCGTCGATCGACGCGGCCTCGACCGCCCCGGCCAACGTCATACGGATCCTCCAGTCCGCCCTGTACTGCAAGGGCTACGACGGCGGGGACATCGACGGCACGTACAACGCCCGGGTCGCCGCCGCCGTACGGGAGATCAAGGCGGACGCCGGTCTCGACGTGCCGTTCCCCGGCGACGCGGTGGTGCCCAAGCTGTTCAAGGCGCTCCTGAACATGGACGCGTACACGCTCAAGGACGGCGGCGACGACACCGTCCGCGCGGCCCAGCGCTGGCTCAACGCCACCTACATCGGCCGGGCGAACTTCTTCGTCATCGCCTGCGACGGCCGCTACTCGCGGGACGTGCAGCGGGCGCTGATGTTCGCCGTGCAGTACGAGATCGGCATGACCGACGACGTGGCCAACGGCGTCTTCGGGCCCGGCACCCAGGCGGGTGTCCGGAACAACCCGGTGGGCGTGGGGTCCACCGGGGCGTGGGTGCGGCTGTTCTCGGCGGCGATGGCGTTCAACCGGCGGCGCGGGGTCGTCTTCACGGACACCTTCGACGCGCGGCTGGCCGTACGGGTGGGCGCCTTCCAGGAGTTCGTACGGCTGCCGGTGACCGGGAAGGGCGACTTCGCTACCTGGGCGTCCCTGCTGGTCTCCACCGGCGACACCTCCCGTCCGGGCACCGCCGCGGACTGCTCCACCGAGGTCACCGCCGCCCGGGCCAAGGAGCTGGCCGCCGCCGGGTACGAGGTGGTCGGGCGGTATCTGTCGAACGTGTCGGGCACCAGCCTCGACAAGATGATCAAGCCGGGCGAGCTCAAGGTCATGGCCGACAACGGCCTGGCCTGCTTCCCGATCTACCAGACCAACGGGGCCGCCGCGAGCTACTTCACCGCCGCGCAGGGCACCTCGGACGCCGCCGACGCCCTCTACTGGGCCCGCTACCACGGCTTCCGCCCCGGCACCCGTATCTACTTCGCGGTCGACTACGACGCCGTGGACGCCGAGGTCACCACCGGCGTCCTCCCCTACTTCCGGGCGCTCAAGGCCGCGATCGACGCCGACGGCGCGGGCTACCGCACCGGTATCTACGGCCCGCGCGCGGTCTGCTCCCGGGTCGGCGGCGAGGGCCTGACCTCGGCGAGCTTCGTCTCCGACATGTCCACCGCGTACACCGGGAACGTGGCCTCCCCGCTGCCCGAGGACTGGGCCTTCGACCAGATCGTCACCCTCTCCGTGGGCAGCGGCGACGGCGCCATCGAGATCGACAAGAACATCGCCTCGGGCCGGGACCGCGGCCAGATCTCCTACGACCCCCCGGGCGCCGCGACCGACCTCGACGTCCGCTTCGACCTCTCCCGGCGCGCGGTCGCCCTGGCCGACGTCCGCGCCTACCTCCAGTCCTGGGGCATCCCGGAGGAGGGCACCGGCGACCCGACACCCACGTCCACCACGATCGCCTCCGGGGCGACCAGCACCACCGCGGCCTTCGACACCCTCATCGCCTACGACGCCGTACTGACCGACCTGGCCCGCACCCTGCGGATGCGCAAGGCGCTGATCGCGGCGAGCGTGCTGTGGGCGGAGCGCACGGGCACGACGCTCTCGCCGAAGGCGGCCGTCGCGGCCCGCAACCACTGCGTCCGGCAGCGCATCCTGCGCGGCCCGATCCTCGACGCGAACGACCCGGCGGACGTGCGCGCGATGGGGCGCAAGCTGCGCGAGGACACCACGTTCCGCGTCAACACCGTCGCCTACGCCCTCATCACGTCCGCCCACGACCTGGGCCTGCCGCGCCCCGGCCTGGCCGACACGGACCACAGCACCCTGCGGCTCCTGGACGGGCCCGTCCAGCTGGGGCTGTACCAGGTGCTGGAGAAGTACTACGCGCCGCTGCGCGCGGGCCGTTGACGGTCATCGGAAGCCGACGAACCCAGAGAAGAGAGCAGAGCACACCCATGGCAGCAACACGACGGCACTTCCTGCGCTCGGCGGTCACCACGGCGGTCGCGGTGGGCGCGGTCTCCGGTACGGCGGTGACGGCCTCGGCGAGCGGCGGCGCCACCTCGGGCTCGACGGCGTCGGACACCGCGGCCGGCTCCGGCGCGGTCTCCGCCAACGGCTGGCCGATCGCCGCGGCCCCGGACGACGGCGGCAGTGTCTGGACGCGCCCGGTGCCGGGCACGGGCTTCGGCGTCGCGGTGGCGATCGGGGACGTGGAGACGATCCTCGTGCACGTCGTCCGCCGCTTCCACTACGAGATCGAGGCGCTGCGCGCCGGCGACGTGATCGGCTACCGGGCCCCGGCGACGACCAAGGGCTACGAGACCAACCACGCCTCGGGCACGGCCGTCGACATCCGCCCGGACTGCTACCCGGCGGGCGTGAGGGGCGGGTTCTTCGCGCCCCAGGCCGCGGTGATCCGCGACATCCTCGCGGACTGCGAGGGCGTGGTGAAGTGGGGCGGCGACTTCGCCACCCCCGACGAGAGCCACTTCCAGATCGACGTCCCGCCCACCTCCCCGGCGCTCGGGCGCGTCGCCGACAAGCTCCGCGCCTGGAACGCCTCCCCCGGCGAGGGCGCCGGCATCGCCCGGGACACCCAGGACGGCGACCGCCGTTCGGCGGCACGGGCGTTGCAGCGCAGGCAGGCCGCGTAGACGACGAAACCCCGGGGCCGAGGCCCCGGGGTTCTTCGTCGTGGCGTACCGGGTTCAGCTGATGCAGAGCAGGCCGAGCACGCAGATCCCCGACGGCGAGGTCGCGGAGGTGGAGCTGTCGGACTGCGAGGCTCCCGTGCCGGAGCCGGACGTCCCGGAGCCGGAGGTGCCGGTGCCGTCGGTGGCGGTGTCGGTGGGCGTCGTGGCGGTCGAGCCCGACGAACCGCCCGAGGTGCCCGACGTACCCGAAGTGCCGGTGTTGCCCGTGGTGTTCGTCGTGCCCGTGCTGCCGGCCGTGCCGGTGACCTGGGAGACCGTGTCGGAGGCCGAGGTGACGGTGGAGCGGACCTGAGAGGTGGACGCCGTCGTCTCGCGAGGAGCGGTGGCGGAGTCCGTACGGGCGGTGTTCGACGCCGTGGTGCGCTGCGCGGCGGTGACGTAGCGCCCGTTCTCGTGGCCGGCCGAGGCCGAGGCGGAGCGCGCCGGCGTGGATGTGGTGTGGCGGGTCCCGGGCTGGGTCCCGGTCGGGCCGGACACCTGGGCCGTCTGTTCCTCGACACCGGTGCCGGGGTCCAGGGGGGCGGTGGCCGCCTGGGTGTGGTCGCCGGACTGCCGGTCCATGGAGGCCAGGGTCAGGCCGCCGCCGACGAGCGCTACGGCGGTCGCGACCACGGCCCGGCGCTGGTTCTTCTTCCAGCGGGCGCGCTGACGACGCCGTGCCGCCCGCCCCTCGGGCGCGATGGGCACACCCTCGGCGTCGACGTCCGGCTCACCCGCGTCGCCCGGCTCGACCGTCTCGTCGTAGGGGCGGCCGTCGTACCAGGCGTCCCAGGCCGTGGAGTCCGGCGCGGCCGTCGGAGCCACCGTCAGGGCGACGGCGGCCGGAGCGATCCGGCCGTCGGCCGCGGCCGGGGCGATGTCGGGGGCGTAGGCACCGCACCCGGGGCACACCAGGGCGCCGTTGAGATGCCGACGACACGAGGAGCAGTAGTCCATCTGCGGTCTTCCTGTATGGGGCCGCCGACCCCACCGGGCCGCGGCTCGGTCACGTTCGCACGTGGGATCGAGCAGCCAGTAACACTAACGACGCCTCCACAGAGCCATGTGCAGGTGGTGTGAGGCTCGTGCGGGGGTTCTCGGGGCACCCCGAAAACCGGGTAACGCCAGGCCGGATCCGCGACGCTGACCCATACGGACCGGAAGAGACGTACGACATCGAAAAGGACCAGACCTGTGACACCCGACCCGTCCGGAAGCGAGCACTTGTCCGGAAGCGACCATCTGCCGGTCTACGACAGCCTGGTGCGCGAGCGCGGTGACGCCGTGGCGGAAGCGCGGGTGGTCGCCGAGCAGGCGCAGCACGAGGCGTCACAGGCGCTGAACTGGCACGGCACGGCCCTGCCGGAGCCTCCGTCCGGCGCCAACAGCGGCCAGCTGTAACCCATTTGGCGGTCGCCGACCGTCCGTTCCGTGTGCGCTAGAATCCTTTACCGAGCGCTTACGCTCTCCTGAGCTTCGCATTGCTCAGCCGTGGTGGGGGTCGGCGTTCCGCCGCCGACATGAGTCGAGGGGCGTGTCATGGGTCGAATCATCCCTGTGCGCGTCGACAACGCCGCTCGCGACGGCGTCCCTGATACCGGCCTCAGCCGCCCGCACCACCGCCCTGTGCGCTGACGCCGCACGCCGTCCGGCGTGGTCCCGCGCCCACGCCGTGACACCGTCGAGCCGCGTCGAGGCTCGTGCACCCCGCCGCTCCCGGCCCGATCCGCCCTCTTCTCCGACCCCTTGAGCCGCCGACGGCTCCGAGGGGTGGCCCCGCGCACCCGCACACCTGTACGACACCGCCGCCCCATTCCCTGCTCCCGACGCACGGCCAGGGCACCCGCGAAGGCACAGACGCCGCCACCGAACCGACCGACGGAGGACAGACGCCCGTGCACCAGACCACCGCCATGCTCATCGAACTCGGGGCGATCATCCTCGTCCTGGGCCTGCTGGGACGCCTCGCCGGACGGGTGGGCTTCTCCCCCATACCCCTCTACCTCCTCGCCGGGCTCGCCTTCGGACAGGGCGGCATCCTGCCGCTGCAGGCCAGCGAGGAGTTCGTCGCCATCGGTGCGGAGATCGGCGTCATCCTGCTGCTGCTCCTGCTCGGGCTGGAGTACAGCGCCTCCGAACTCGTCACCAGCCTGAAGACCCAGTACCCCTCCGGCGCGGTCGACTTCGTCCTCAACGCGACCCCGGGCGCGGTGATGGCGCTGCTGCTCGGCTGGGGTCCGGTCGCCGCCGTCGCGCTGGCCGGCGTCACCTGGATCTCCTCCTCCGGCGTCATCGCCAAGGTCCTCGGCGACCTACGGCGTCTCGGCAACCGGGAGACCCCGGTGGTGCTGGGCGTCCTGGTCCTGGAAGACCTCTCCATGGCCGTCTATCTGCCGATCCTCACCGCCCTGCTCGCCGGGGTGAGCCTGGCCGGCGGCACGGTCACGCTGCTCATCGCGCTGGGCACGGTGGGCGCCGTCCTCTATCTCGCGCTGCGGCACGGGCGGCTGATCAGCCGGGCGGTCTCCTCGGACAGCGCGGAGATGCTGCTGCTCGTCGTCTTCGGGCTCACCCTCGTCGTCGCCGGTATCGCCCAGCACCTCCAGGTCTCGGCGGCCGTGGGCGCGTTCCTGGTCGGCATAGCCCTCTCGGGCGAGGTCGCCGAGGGCGCGGGGGCCCTCCTCACCCCGCTCCGGGACCTGTTCGCGGCGGTGTTCTTCGTCTTCTTCGGCCTGCACACCGACCCGGCCGACATCCCACCGGTCCTCCTCCCCGCCCTCGCCCTCGCCGCCGTCACCACCCTCACGAAGATCGCCACCGGCTACTGGGCCGCCCGCCGCGCCGGTATCTCCGCCAAGGGCCGCTGGCGGGCCGGCGGCACCCTCGTCGCACGCGGCGAGTTCTCCATCGTCATCGCCGGCCTCGCCGTCGCCACCGAACCCCGCATCGGCCCCCTGGCCACCGCCTACGTCCTCATCCTCGTCATCCTCGGCCCCATCACCGCCCGCTGGACCGAACCCCTCGCCCACCACCTCACCACCCGCCTCCACCCCGCCCCCCTCAATCCGACTCCCCCAACCCCCGAGCCCCTGAAACCGACCCGGACGGGCGGTTGAGGGGGCGGCGGGGCGGAGCATGCGGGCCCCTCCCCGGGGTGCGGACATGGGCAGGCGCCGCTGACGGGGCCGTGGGGGGGCAGGCGTGGGCTCGCTCCCGGGCGCCGGCACGGGCAAGCACCGCCGACCGGGCCGAAGGGAGCAGGCGCGGGCCCGCTCCCGGGCGCCGGCACGGGCAAGCCGCTGACCGGGCCGAAGGGAGCAGGCGCGGGCCCGCTCCCGGGCGCCGGCACAGGCAAGCCGCTGACCGGGCCGAAGGGAGCAGGCGCGGGCCCGCTCCCGGGCGCCGGCACGGGCAGGCACCGCCGACCGGGGCCATAGCGGGCGGGCGTTGACTCACTCCCGGGCGCCGGTACGGGCGGCCGACCGAGCCGTAGAGGTAGGAGACGGGCGTGGGACCGGCCTCGAGCCAGTACAGGCCGCCCGCCACACCCACCCGCGCGGAACGGGCTTGGACTCACCCCCGGGCAGCACGGCAAGCCGCCGACCAGGCCGCAGGAAGCATGCCTGGGCGCACCCCCGGGCGCCGCCGCCACCGGCGGGCCGCCGACCGAGCCGTAGAGGTAGCGGACGGGCGTCAGTCCGGGCCCGAGCCGCTACAGGCCGCCCGCCACACCCACCCGCGCGGAACGGGCTTGGACTCACCCCGGGCAGCGGCACGGGCAGGTCGCCGACCGGGTCGTAGCGGGGAAAGGGGCCACTCCCAGCCGCCGATACAGACGGCCCGCCGACCCCACCGCACGAGAGACGGGCGCGCGAGACGGGCGCGCGAGGCGGGTGTCAGGTCACTCCCCGGGCAAGCGGTGGCGGGAGGGTGCCGACCCGGCCGCACGAAGCTGCTTGGAAGCACGTCCACGTGGCGATACAGGTCAGGCGCGGGGTGGGCAGGTCCGCTCAGTCGCCGCTCGAGGTGCGGGGCGGATCGCCCCCGTAAGACGTCCGCCCGGCCGCACAGGGCACCCCCGCCCCGGGGATCACTCCCGTGCCAGGATTTCCGCCGCCGTGTCCACGCCCTCGCGGGTGCCGATGACGATGAGGGTGTCTCCGCCGGCCAGGCGGAAGTCGGGGCGGGGGGAGGGGATGGCTTCGGCGCGGCGGAGTACGGCGACGATGGAGACGCCGGTGTCGGTGCGCATGCGGGTCTCGCCCAGGTGCCGTCCGTTCCAGTGCGAGACGGCCGAGAGCTCGATCCGCTCCGCGACCAGCCCCAGCTCGGTGGTGGACAGCAGGCTGGGGCTGTGGTGCGCCGGCAGCATCGCGTCGACGAGCGCCGCCGCCTCCCCGGAGGTCAGCCGTACCGACAGGGCGCAGGCGTCCGGGTCGTCCTCGTGGTACGCGTTCAGCGTCCGGGCGCCGTCGCGGTGCGCGACCACGGACAGCCGGCGCCGCTCCCGTGTGGTCAGGTCGTAGCGGACCCCGATCCCCGGCAACGGCGTACTGCTCAGGCGCGGAGTCCCCACGTCTGCCCCCTGGCTGGTGTGAGCGTCGGTTCGAACAGCTGTGGGTGCCACCCTAGCCAGCGTCCGGGATCGGGCAACGGCACTGCGCCGGACGGCTGGTGGGAGAATCCGTGTCCAGGCTCCACGCCGTGGTGGCGGCCGACGCCGGTGGGCATCGGGGAGGGCCGTGAGGAGGCGTGGACATGATCGAGCTGGTGCCCCTGAGGATCGGCGCGAAACCCGTTCCCCAGCCCGTCGCCACCCCGCTGGTGTGGGCCACGGCCTTCGGCGGTGCCCTGGCCCTGGTGGCCCTGCACAACGCGCTGATAGGCCCGAACAACCCCGGAACCGCCCTGGCCGTCCTCTCCCTGCTGGCCGCCCTGCTCGGCGTCCACGCCCGCTTCACCGCGGCCCCCGGCACGGTCGTACTGTGCTGGCTCACGCTCAACGGCTTCGCCGTCCCGCCCGCCGGCACCCTCACCTGGACCGGCCACCGCGACACCTTCTGGCTCGCCTGTCTGTCCGCCGCCACCCTCGCCGGCACGCTCCTGGCCCGCCTCGCCCACGCCCGCGCCGCCTACCGCCGGGTGACACCGGGCCCGTAGCCGCACCAGCCCCCTGTTTTGACACTCCTCTATGTTGACGTTCATCGATCCAAGGAGCAGGCTGACAGCACAGAACGCGAGGAGTTCGACATGAGCGAGCACCCCACCGACCCGCGCGAGACCGCCCGCCTGCGCGAGACCGTCCGCGAGCACTACGCCACCGCCGCCCTCACCGTCACCCGGGGCGGCACCGCCTGCTGCGGACCGCAACCCGTCGAGGTCGACGAGAACTTCGGCGCCACCCTCTACGCGGCCGACGAACGCGCCGCCCTGCCCGCCGAGGCCGTCGCCGCCTCCCTCGGCTGCGGCAACCCCACCGCCGTAGCGGATCTGCGCGCGGGCGAGCGCGTCCTGGACCTCGGCTCCGGCGGGGGCATCGACGTCCTGCTCTCCGCCCGCCGTGTCGGCCCGACCGGCAAGGCGTACGGCCTGGACATGACCGACGAGATGCTGGCGCTGGCCGTGGCCAACGCCGAGAAGGCGGGCGCCCGGAACGTCGAGTTCCTCAAAGGCACGATCGAGGCCATCCCGCTGCCCGCCGGCACCGTCGACGTCGTCATCTCCAACTGCGTGATCAACCTGTCCGTCGACAAGGCCGCCGTCTTCGCGGAGACCTTCCGCGTCCTCAGGCCCGGCGGCCGGCTCGGCGTCTCGGACGTCGTCGCCGACGACACCCTCGGCCCCGAACAGCGCGCCGAGCGCGGCGATCACGTCGGCTGCATCGCCGGCGCCCTGTCCTTCTCCGAGTACCGGGCGGGCCTCGCGGCCGCCGGCTTCACGGGCATCCAGATCACCCCGACCCACCCGGTCGCCGACGGCATGCACTCCGCCCTGGTCCGCGCCACCAAGCCGCTCACGGCCTAGAGGATCACAGGGGGCAGGGTCTCAGGACGCGCAGCCCTGGGCCTTGCCCGCCGCCGGGAACCAGGACTTCAGGAACGCCAGAAGGGCGTCCCGGCGGTCCGCGGTCTTCGCGGGGACCGGGTCGTCGGACTCCAGCTGGACCAGCCCGACGAACTGCCGGGGCTCGCCCTCGTACGTGCACGAGGCCACCGCCTTGGCCCCGCCGTCCGCCACCGCTGCCCTGTCCCCCACCCCCTGGACGAGGGCCGGTTCCCCGAGCCGCCGCAGCCCCCGGTCCTCCAAGGACACCGCCTCCGTGCCACGGTCCGTGACGTCCCCGGCGAGGTAGAGCACAAGGGTGTCGTCCACGGTCACCCGGCAGGACCCGCTCTCCCGGCCCTTGTCCCGGTGGCTCTCGGTGACCTTCTCGCCGTCGGGCAGCAGCGGCCCGAGCGTGTCGGCGTCCACGGGGACACCGCACACCCGGTCGGGCACGGCGTACCCCCCGGACTCACCGCACCCCGCCGAGACGAGGGCCAGCGCCCCGGCCAACGCGGCCACCGCGAGCGCACGGGTGCCGCGCCGCCGGGCCGGTCGCATCGTCGTCACTTGCCCGCCAGTCCCTGCGCCCGGTTGTTGCCGTCGAACGCGGCGCCGTTGATGTCGTTGGTGATCGTGTACTCGTCGCGGCCCGCCAGACTGCCGGGATTGGCCGCCATCCACTCCCGCGCCAGAGCCTGGAGCTGGCCCTCGCGCGCGGTGAACGTCTCGCCCTTCACCCGAGCGTTCTCCTCGTTGATACGGGCCTCCTCGTCCTGCTTCCACGCCTCCACGGCGATGCCCACACCCTTGTCCACCACGGGACCGGCCACGGGGATGTAGCTGACCGCGGCGCCGACCCCGCTCTCGATGAACTTCGCGCTCCAGGTCGGGTTGTCCTTGTCGACCTCCAGCGCCTGGTAGCGCGCCTCCTCCAGGAAGCCCATGGTGGCGCCGGCCCGCAGCAGGGTCTGGCGCGGGTCGCCGGGCTTGTCGGTGTGGATGTCGTGGACGATCTCGTGGGTCAGGCCCTGGTTGAGCATGCCGTACGCGCCCTGGTCGCGGGAGATCTGCTTGGTGACCTCCAGGAGCTGCTTGCGGTCCAGCTGGCGCGGGTCGTTCTCGTCGGTCGCGAGCGAGCTCATCGTGTGGTGCGTGGCGTCGCCGTGGTTCACCAGGATCTTGGCCATGTCGTCGCGGAACTCGGCCGGGAAGTCGTCCTTGGACTCGGCGAGGATCCCCAGGGAGCGGTCGAGGACCCGGCGCTGGTCGTCGGTGTGCTCGACGTAGCGGGCGTTCGGGTCGTTGGGGTTCATGCCCGTGGTGGCGGCGACGAGCGCCCGGCCGGCCGCGTCCTTGCCCTCGTTGGGGCCGTCGTGCAGCGGGCTGTCGTCGAAGTACGGGCGGTCCTTGAGCACCCAGCGCGCGTTGTCCTGCGGCTGGTCGTCCTTGAAGAACTCGGTGGCCGCGTCCGGGCTGTTCGACAGGGCGTTCATGAAGCCGGACATCGGGTCGAGGCCGCGTTCCTCGCCGATGAAGTTCGTCTTGAACGTCGGCTGCATCTGCCAGTAGCGGTCCGGGATCCCCATCTCCTTCTCCATGTACACGAGCTTGTCGCCGTAGCGGTTGAGGAATCCGTTGTCGTAGTCCCCGGTCCGCATCAGGTTGCTCATGATCTGGAAGCCGTAGACGTCGCCGCCGCGCTGGGTGAAGCGCTGGTCGCCCAGCTGGACCATCTGGTCGGTCCAGTTCCGCATGGCGGGCGAGTCGGACTGGGTGGCTCCGGCGAGGGTGAGGCCGAGGTTCTTCTGGAACTCGGCGAACTGGTCCCTGCGGTCGTGCAGGAGCCTGCTGCCGTCCGAGGGATCGGACATGTCGGCCCAGAAGTCCATGGTGCCGCGCGGGCCCATGGTCGTGGCGAACTTCTCCTGGAACAGCGGGTCGGCCCGGTGGTCCGCCATGAGGCGGTTGACCTCGTCGAACTCCTCGGGCGACATGTCGTCGCCCTTCTTCATCAGGTCCGCGACGCGCTGCGCGTCCTTCAGGGACTGCGCCGCCGAGTCCCGGTCCTTGAACGAGGAGTCGGAGAAGCCCAGCTCGGCCTGGCCGACGATCGCCTTCAGGGCCTCCGCGGCCGTCTCGTCGCTGGTGATGGCGTCGCCGAGGATCCTCGCCACCTCGTCGCGCAGCGCGGTCACGTCCTGCGGTGTGTGCTCGGGCGGCGTGTGGCCCTCGGCCGCGCGGTCCGGGTGGACGTTCATGGTGACCGTGAAGGAGCCGTTGCCGGTGTCCATGACGGTCAGGTTCTTCTTGAGGCCGTTGGCGATGGCCGTCTTGAGCCGTTCGCGATGGCCGACGAGTTCGTCGTGGGTGTCCTGGAGGATGTTCCGGATCGTCTTGGCCTGGTTGTAGGCGTCGGAGAACTCACCGGCCGTCTTGGTGATGAACCCCTTCGTCACCTGCGAGTTCACACCGGTCCAGTTCGCCTTGTCGGCGAACCCCTTGAGACCTTCGGCGGCCTCCCGCTGCAGGGCCTCCAGGTTGGTGACCAGGGTGGTCCAGTCGGCGACGGCCGTGGAGAGCTTCCCGAACTCACCGAAGCGGAGGGTGTTGAGGTTCATCGGCCCTCCGGGTTGTTCGGGTTCTCGTCGAAGCCCTGGTCGAGGGTCGAGATCGAGCTGACCTGACCGACGATGTGGTACTCGTCGCCCTGGTGCACCTTGCCCGTGAACTCCATGTGGTTGGAGATGTGCGCGCACGCGTCGATCAGCGACCTGAGCTGCTTCTCCCACTGCTGGTCGACCCGTTCCAGCGCGCCGCCGAGCGCGAAGCCCTGGGTCTTCAGATCGGTCGCGGCGCTTCCCGTGCTCGCGTCCGCGACCTTGCCCTGGCTGTTCAACTTGTCGAACAGCGCGAACGCCCGGTCTCCGATCGCCGCCAGATCGTCCTGGCCGACGGTGAGATCACCGTGCGAGGTCTTGCTGTTGCCGCCGCTTCCGCTGCCCCCGTCGGGCGGCAACTGGTTGAGCTGCATCCTCGTGGACTGCCGCTCCGCCGCGTCCGCCTTGAGCTGCTCCCATTCGTCCCACGCCATGGCCCCCGTACTCCTTGATCATTTATCCGTGTCCGTCCGGACTCGTACTCTCTCCCAGAGGACGCACAGGAACCATGCCCGACTTCACACTCACCGCCATCTCCACACGGATTCCCCAACTCGCACCGGTCACCGCGCCCACGAACGCACCGTAGGACGACCCGTTCGGCCGGAAACACTGAGAAGTACGAGGTTGACGGGGCTGATGAGGTTGACGGGGCTGGCGAGGTCGACGAGGTGGGCTCGCGGAAAGGACGAGGGCCGCGGAAAAAGCGCGGGGCCGCGCAGCGTGCGCTGCGCGGCCCCGGACGTACACCCTGGGAAAGATCAGGCAGGGGTGATGTTCTCCGCCTGCGGGCCCTTCTGGCCCTGGACGACGTCGAACGTCACGGCCTGGCCCTCCTGGAGCTCACGGAAGCCCGAGGCGTTGATCGCGGAGTAGTGCGCGAAGACGTCCGGACCGCCGCCGTCCTGGGCGATGAAGCCGAAGCCCTTCTCCGCGTTGAACCACTTCACAGTTCCCGTAGCCATAGTCATGCCTTCCAGTCGATGAACGCCTCCCCGGGATGGGGTAGACGGAGGTGATCGCCCTGGTCCCTGCGGCACAGCACAGCAAAGCGCCCACACCAAGGGCGTGGGCAAGGGGAACTCCGAACCACGACAGCTGGCACAGACGCTACCTGTCCGCACACGTCGTCACCACAGGAAAGTCCCACGACGTTTTCCGGCCATGCCGGCCGCACGCGTGGGTGAGGGCCCGCCGGTACCGGCGGGCCCGCTCACCTCAGGGCGCGGACGACGGCTGGGCCGACGGGTCGGCCCGGCGGTATGCGGCGTTGATGCGCTGGGCCTCTTCGAGCTGGTCCTCAAGGATGATGATCCGGCACGCGGCCTCGATCGGGGTGCCCTGGTCGACCAGCTCGCGCGCGCGGGCCGCGATACGCAGCTGGTAGCGGGAGTAGCGGCGGTGTCCGCCCTCGGAGCGCAACGGTGTGATCAGCCGTGCTTCGCCGATGGCGCGGAGGAAGCCGGGAGTGGTACCGAGCAGTTCGGCGGCCCGGCCCATCGTGTAGGCGGGGTAGTCGTCGTCGTCGAGACGGCCCAGCGACTCGTCTGCTGTCATCTCACCTCTCTGTGGAACGCGTCGAGGGGCCCTGGTGCCGTACGGCACCAGGGCCCCGAAGGAAATACAACACCATCTGCCGGCCCTAGTACTGCACCGGCCTTCTGTTTCCGCACGGCCGCCCGATACTGCGACGAAGGTGCGGGGATCGCGGATGCGTGACCGGAGACCACCTGCCTATCGATGTCCTGCGGTACCCGGGCTCAGGCCTTGCGCCCGGGCGATCCTGATGGCGCTCGACTCCTCCGTTCTTCCCTCTGGAGCACTTGCTTGTCGAACAACTGCGGTCCTGCTCACGGCGGCCCCTGATCACCGCGGGCCACCCGGTCCGGTCGTCAGTCCCGTCGCCGTCGTACAACCACCTGGCTTCGAAACTCCACCACCGCACCGTCGTGCGTGTACTGCTGCCCGGCAGTTCGTGTCTGCCGGGCCTCTCTGATCTCGGCTACAAGAGAAACCGTAATGATCCGAGAGCCCAATGTCTACTCCAGCGAGGATAGATTTTGGTGGCCTCGGCGATGAGGTAACCCGATCGGCCGGTCTACGAATCCGGCGGGACCGAAGACGTCCGTCCTGGCCTGTTGGTCCCACCGCCCGAGCCGCCCGGGCGGGCCGGTGCATAGACTCCGCTGTCATGTCGAAGCATGACGAGCTGATCGTTGACATCGCCGCCCTCGTGGAGTCCGGGCAGAGCAACCAGATGTCCCTGACCGTGGTCACCGGTGGTGCTGTCATCACCGGCCGGCTGGCTCCCGAAGCCGTGTGGCGGCAGAGGGTGTCGGAGGTCCTGAAGGACTCCGCCCACCTGGGCGAGTTCTCCGCCGTTTTCGACACCCCCGCGAAGGGCGAGGGGCCGCCCACGCATCTGCACTTCCATGTCGCCCGGATCCTGCAGGGCGCGGTGGGTATCCCGGAGACGGGCGGGATGTACCGCGTCGCGATCGAGGACGTCAGCGCCTGGACGGTGGGTGACTTCAGCTACTTCGACCACTGAACCGCCGAACCGCCGAACCGGTGCGCAGAGAACAACAGTGAAGGGCCCGACCGGCATGTACCGGTCGGGCCCTTCACTGTGGGGTGCCCGTAGGTCAGACGGACGCCGGGGCGCCGCCGAGCATCGCGGAGGCCCGCAGGAACGGGCTGTCCGGGCGCGCGGGGGCGGCGTCGGAGAGGGTGCGGCAGGTGAAGCCGAGCCGGGACATGGCCCGCAGGACTTCGCCGGCACTGAAATCACGGCGGTCCTGGCGGGTGATGACCTGGCCGACCTGCTTGACGGGGTAGTGGCGCCGTCCGATGATCACGGACTCACCGGTGACCGGTTCGGGCTTGACGCCCTTCATGGACTCCAGGACGCCGCTCTTGGTCAGGTCGAACGGGAAGCGTGCGATGACACAGCGCATGATGCCTCACAGGGAGAAGGAGAGACGGGGCCGACCTCGGTGGAGGGGTTCAGCGGGCCCGATGCCGTCGGCGAGGTCGCGCAGGCGGATCCGGTCCGAGTATCCGGAGCTGTCGCGGACGGCCGTGAGTCCGGCCCGGGTGACCAGGCCGGTGCGCAGCCCGTCCTCGTCGCAGACGACCAGATGACCCGTGCGGGCGGCGTCCATCACGGACAACGCCACCTCCACGGTCATGTCCCCCCAGACCTGCGGCCCGGCCTGAGGCCCGACCTGCGGTCCGCCCGCGTCGACGGCGTCGGCCACCGTGCGGTGCACGGGGTGGGCGCTCGCCGGGCGGGCCTGCGTCTGGACCAGCGTCAAAGAGTGCCTCCTGGGGAGTCGGTCGGCTTCCTGATCACGAGGGTGCTACGCGGCCGCGGCGACCGTGGACTGCCGTACGGCGCTGCGGCGGGCCACCGACGCGGGGCGGCGTCGGCCGCGTGAGGTGGCGCCGCGCTTCTTGGGGCGTTCGGCCACCGGTGCGGTGATGACGACCGGGACACCGGTCGGCGCCTGGGCGCCGGTGATGCGGTGCAGGGCCTCTTCGCCGGAGCGGACCTGGGTGGTGCGCGGGACGATGCCCGCCGCCGCCATGAGCCGGGTCATCTCGCGGCGCTGGTTCGGGGTGACCAGGGTGACGACGCTGCCGGACTCGCCGGCGCGGGCGGTGCGGCCGCCGCGGTGCAGGTAGTCCTTGTGGTCGGTCGGCGGGTCGACGTTCACGACGAGGTCGAGGTTGTCGACGTGGATGCCGCGCGCCGCGACATTGGTCGCCACCAGCACGTTGACGTGCCCGGTCTTGAACTGCGCCAGCGTGCGGGTGCGTTGCGGCTGCGACTTGCCGCCGTGCAGCGCGGCGGCCCGCACCCCGCTGTTCAGGAGATGCTCGGTGAGGCGGTCGACGGCGTGCTTGGTGTCGAGGAACATGATCACTCGACCGTCGCGGGCGGCGATCTCGGTGGTGGCCGCGTGCTTGTCGGCGCCGTGGACGTGCAGCACGTGGTGCTCCATGGTCGTGACCGCGCCCGCCGAGGGGTCGACGGAGTGGACCACCGGGTCGTGCAGGTAGCGGCGGACGAGCAGGTCGACATTACGGTCCAGGGTGGCCGAGAACAGCATCCGCTGTCCGTCGGTGCGCACCTGGTCGAGCAGTGCGGTGACCTGGGGCATGAAGCCCATGTCGGCCATCTGGTCGGCCTCGTCGAGGACGGTGATGGCGACCTGGTCCAGCCGGCAGTCACCGCGGTCGATGAGGTCCTTCAGCCGCCCGGGCGTCGCGACGACCACCTCGGCACCGCCGCGCAGCACGCTCACCTGCCTGCCGATCGACATCCCGCCCACCACGGTGGCCAGCCGCAGCCTCACGGAACGGGCGTACGGGGTGAGCGCGTCGGTGACCTGCTGCGCCAACTCACGCGTCGGTACGAGGATCAGCCCCAGCGGCTGCCTGGACTCGGCGCGCTGCCCGGCCGTACGGGCCAGCAGCGCCAGCCCGAAGGCGAGCGTCTTGCCGGAGCCGGTGCGCCCCCGGCCGAGAACGTCACGGCCGGCCAGGGAGTTCGGCAGCGTCGCCGCCTGGATCGGGAACGGCACGGCCACGCCGGCCGAGCCGAGCGCGGCCAGCAACTCCCCGGGCATGTCGAGATCGGCGAAGCCCTCCACCGCGGGAAGCGCGGGGGTGATCGTCTTGGGGAGGGCGAACTCCCCCTGGATCGCGGCGGGTCGGCGACCGTAACCACCGGAACGGCTCGGCGCCGACGAGCGGAATCGACCGCCGCCCCGTCCGGAATCGCCACCGCTGTTGCGGGTGCGGGCGAAGCGGTCGTTCGTGCGTGTGCGGTTCATGCGAAATCTTCCTCGATGTGGCACGCATATCAAGGAATTCCCGGCGATGAACAACAACACGGAGAATCGCAAGAATGAGGGCCGGTGAAAAGTGGAATACCGAATCCGACTGACACTGCCGCGACGGCGGAACCCCCGCGGAAAATGCGTGCAGCTGGGGCCCGCACCCCGAAGGATGCGGGCCCCAGCTACGAAATACGCGTCAGCGTCAGACGAGAACGATGTTCTCGGCGGTCGGGCCCTTCTGACCCTGCGCGATGTCGAAGTTCACCTTCTGGCCTTCCACCAGCTCACGGAAGCCCTGGGCGGCGATGTTCGAGTAGTGGGCGAACACATCGGCGCCGCCACCGTCCTGCTCGATGAAGCCGAAGCCCTTTTCCGCGTTGAACCACTTCACGGTACCAGCAGCCATGTCATTTCTCCTTCGGGGCAGTGCGTGACGGAATCCACGCTGCGCGGATCCCATGTCGCTGCGATGATCACCCCGCCCGGAAAAAGACCGGAAATACAGAAGCGTCCCCAGCGACCCGAAGGCCGACCGGAGAGCACTTGAAGTTTCGGGAACCACAACTGCAACTGAGATCGACAGTAGCACACCGCAACGGCTCGGACGCGAAAAAGAGCCCCACCCTATTTCTCACACCAAAGAATCTCCCCGCCCATTCCGCCAAAATCTAACCTCCCGAGCACAGATATTGATTCCCCCGGCACCCAGCATTCCCGAAGCAACATCGCGGCCGTCGCCCCTCCGCGACGGGGTCCCAGACGGGACCGACCTATATCGCGATGTAGCGCTAGTCTTCTTCTCACGCCGCTGCCCGCGTCGCGCGGAGCCCTTCGACAGGACCAGGACGGAAGCATGTCGGGAGAGATCTCGCCCACCGGGAAGAGCTCCGGTGCGGACTCGTCGCCCGAGCTGCGGGCCTCTCATGCAGACCGGGACCGAGTGGTGGACGTGCTGCGCATCGCGGCGGGGGACGGCCTGCTGACCGCCGACGAGCTGGACGAGCGCCTGGAAGCCGCCCTGTCCGCTCGTACCGTCAGGGAGCTCACCGCCCTGACCGCTGACCTGCCGGCCGTGTCCACTTCGACCGGCACCGCAGTATCGGACGTCAAGGACGTCCTCCGGATCGAGGGGATTCACAGTGGTGCGGTCAAGCGCGAAGGGCGCTGGGTGGTGCCGCGGAGGCTGGAGCTGGCCACCGCGTGGTGTGAGGTGACGCTCGACTTCACGCAGGCAGTGATCACGCAGGACACCTTGCGGATCGACATGAACACGGTAGGCAAGAAACTGACGCTGATCACCAAGCCAGGCATCGTGGTCGACACCGGCGCCCTGAGCCTCGTACACAGCAAGATCAAGGTCCGTCAGGCTCCAGACCCCGGAACGCCGATCACGTTGCGTGTGGAACTGGCCGGCACGACGACCCACGGCCACGTCGTGGTACGGCACCCGCGGCGGACGTTCGGACAGTGGCTGCTGCGCAAGCCCGCTTCCCTGCCCTCAGACGATTGACAGTCGGAACTCGCCGCCGCCAAGCAGTTCCGCGCCGCCCTGGACCGACGTACCGAGCGGCGGGAGCCCCTTTCGTCACGCCTTACCGCGCTGCTCCCCATGCTTCGCGCGGTGATACTCGATGTCGGCGGGTGTCTGGTGGACGAGCAAGGCCGCGACCACCGCGAGGTCTTCCAGGAGCTCCGGCCCGGCTTCGACCTGTACGACGAGCGCGAGAAGCGAGCTGCAAGAGGCCTGCTGCGGGATGACGTCCGCTCACACAGCGCAGCGATTCGACAAGCGGCACGTCGAGCGCCCGAGGCCGGCACGGTCGGCGGCTGGGGCCAGTCGCACGGTCGGCGGGATGGCCGTCCACTCGGGCCAGCCACGGGCCAGCCAGTGATCATGAGATCTAGCCGAAAACGGACACGCCCCCAGCTCGAACTACCTCTGAGCTGGGGGCGACCCGGTAGGCCCTGTGGGACTCGAACCCACAACCAATGGATTAAAAGTCCACTGCTCTGCCAATTGAGCTAAGGGCCCTTGGCGATGTTGCGATGTTGCCTCCCCGAGCATAGCCGCAGGAGGCCGTGTCGCCGATCGGGTATCGGTGACACGGGCCTGTCGGCGGGGGGATCGTGAGGGGAGTGTTATGGATCGACCGGTTCGGGGGCGTTCGCGCGGGCGGCCTCGCGGGTGCGGGTGCGTTCGTGGTCGGGGTTGAGGAACCAGTGGCGGGCGGAGGCCAGCCACCAGATCCAGGCGAAGCCGAGGACGACGAGGACGGCGACCGGGGCGTAGTTGAAGGTCTCCCAGGTGACCGGGGAGACCTGCGGCAGCATGAACAGGACCGTGATCACGCCGACCCAGGCCACCGCGACCAGCCCGATCGCCCGTGACCAGCGGCCCAGATGCCACGGCCCCCGCTCGAACGCCTCGCCCTTGCGCAGCCGCAACAGCGTCGGGATGACGTAGGCGATGTAGAGGCCGATGACGGCGATGGACGTCACGGCCGCGTAGGCGGTCACGTTGATCAGATAGGGCAGGCCGAGGACGAGCGCGCCGCCCGCCGCCAGCCATACCGCCGCCACGGGAGTGCGGGTGCGGGGGCTGACCGTGTGCCAGACGTGCGAGAAGGGCAGCGCGCCGTCGCGGGAGAAGGCGTAGATCATGCGGCTGTTGGCGGTCACGGAGGCCATGCCGCAGAACAGCTGGGCGCCGATCACGACCAAGAGGAGGAGCTTGCCGGCCGTGGCGCCGAGCGCGTCCAACAGGATCTGGGCCGGCGGTGCGCCCGTGGGCGAGGAGAGGGCCCCGTCGTAGGACTGGATGGCGAAGGTGAAGCCCAGGAGCAGCACGAACCCCGCTATCCATGACGTCCAGATGGACTGGACGATGCCCTTCGGGCCGGCCGTGGACGCGTCGTGCGTCTCCTCCGTCATGTGGGCCGAGGCGTCGTAGCCGGTGAAGGTGTACTGAGCCATCAGCAACCCCAACAGCACCACATACACCCCGCTGCCCCAGCCCGTGTTGTTCACGAACTCGCCGAACACGAAGGACGCGGACTGGTGCTGGTCGGGGGCGAAGGTCAGCGCGCCGACGATCACCGCGACACCCACCACGTGCCACCACACGCTCACACTGTTCAGCAGCGCGACGATCCGCACGCCGAAGGTGTTCAGCAGGCCGTGCAGGACCAGGATCCCGGCGAAGAGCAGGATCGTGCGGCCGGGGGTGACCTCGAAGTCGAACTGGAGGTTCAGGTACGCGCCCAGGAAGGACGCGGCCCCGAAGTCGATGCCCGCGGTCACCGCGACCTGGCCCAGCACGTTGAACCAGCCGGTGAACCAGGCCCAGGCGGCCGCGGACCGCGGCGGGGCCAGCCGGTGCGCCCAGAAGTACAGGCCGGCCGAGGTCGGGTAGGCCGAGCAGATCTCGGCCATCGCCAGGCCGACGAACAGCGTCATCAGGCCCACGGCCACCCAGCCCCAGGTGATCACGGCCGGGCCGCCGGTGTTCATGCCGAACAGATACAGCGTCAGGCAGCCCGACAGGACCGAGATGATCGTGAAGGAGACCGCGTAGTTGGAGAACGCCGACATGCGGCGGGCCAGGACCTGCGTGTAGCCGAGCTGGGCAAGCCGTTCCTCGTCCGAGAGCCCCGAAGGCCCGGACTGCCCGCTCTCTATGGCGTCATCTGTCATGCCCCCAGCGATTCCCACACCGGGGGCGTGACACACGTCACAACTTGGCTAGAAGACGCCCTTGTAACCCTGCCAACCGCTCGCGATCTTCGTACGGCCGCCGAACGACCCCTTGCCGTCACCGTTGTTGCGGTAGACGCTCCCGCCGGAGTCCCTCGACACCAGGTCGGCCTTCCCGTCCCCGGTGACGTCCCCGACGCCGACCACGACGTTGTACGACCCGCCCCAGGCGCCGAACAGCTTGGCTCGCGCCCCGAAGGTGCCGTTGGCCCTGCCGTAGTAGCGGTACAGCGTGTTGGCCGTGTCCTGCGCGAGCAGGTCCCCGACACCGTCGCCGTTGAGGTCGCCGACACCGACGACCTTCTTGTACGTCTTCCAGTTGTCGTAGAGCTTCACCCGGGCCGAGAGCTTGCCGGTGGCGGTGCCCTTGTAGAGGTAGACCGTGCCGGTCGAGGCGGCCCGCGCGATCAGGTCCGGGCGGCCGTCGCCCGTCAGGTCGCCGGGTGAGGTCAGGACGTCGTACTGGTTCCAGCCACTGGTGCCGAGCGACGTGTACGGCGTCGACGGCTTGACCGCCGCCCCGCAGGCCGGCTTGTACAGGCGCAGGGCGCCGCTGCTCAGCCGGACCAGCACGTCGTTGCAGCGGTCGCCGCTCAGGTCGCCGTAGGAGACGAACCGCGCGGTGGTGGGCCAGCCGGTGCCGGTGACCTTCCCCGAGAACGTCCCCTTGCCCGTGCCCTGCTGGAAGGCCAGGGCGCCGGATGCGTCGAGGGTGAGCAGGTCGCCCACGCCGTCGTCGCCGGCGTGGTCGTGGCGGACGGCGGCACCGCCCGACAGGGACGTCCTGCCGGTGGTGGTCAGGGGCGCGCCCTGGCCGTCGGCGGGCTGGGCGGTGAGGGTCCAGGCGTAGGTGCCGTTGGGGGCCCAACTCCCGGACGTCGTACGGCCGTCCCACGCGGCGGTGATGGCGTTGCGGGCCTCACCTCCGGTGAGGGTGCGCACGACCGTGCCGTCCGCGGCCTTCAGGGTCAGCTTCCAGGAGGCGGCCGGCTTGGACAGCTGCCAGGACGCCCGGAAGGTGTCCGCCGCCTTGAACGTCGTGGGCGTGGTCGCCCGCGTCGCGGTCAGCGGGGAGGCGGGCACGCCGCTCGACACGACGTGGACGGCGTTCTCCTTGTCGACGTAGGCGATGCCGCCGCCGAACCGGTCCACGGCCCAGGTACGACGGCGGGAGTCGCTGCCGTCGGTGGACATCGGGATGCCGAGGTCGCGGGTGACGGCGGTGCCGCCGCTCTGGAACTCCGTCAGGCGCAGATTCGAGCCCGTGTAGCGCTGGTTGACGAAGTAGCCGTCGCCGAGGAGGCCGCCCCTACCCGCGGGCAGGGCGATCTTCTCGCCGCTGGTCACGTTGACCACGCCGTGCTGGCGGAACTGCTCGCAGGTCCAGTACAGCCACGGCCCGGCGCTCTGGAGCTCGACCGGCACACAGGGCGCGCCCGTGTCGAGGGTCCCGGTGTCCTTGCCGGTCGCCAGGTCCTTGCGGGCGACCGTGCCGGCGGTGGCCGTCGCCGCGTAGAGCGTGCCGCCCCACACGGTCGCGCCCACCTGCGCCCGCTGGTCGACGACCGAGCCGGTGTCGAGATCGGCGACGATCGTCACGCCGTCCGCCACCGGCATCCCCGGGACCGTGGGCCGGCCGCTCTGGTAGACGGCGTACCGGCCGGTGGACTCGGTGAGCCGCCCGTCGGAGCTCCCGGTCAGGGCGCGGTCCGCCTGGTCGGGCCCGCGGCGGCCGACGATCTCGACCTGCGCGGGGCTCTGCTGGAAATTGCGGACCTGGTAGACGGTCCGCCCGTCACCGCTGTTGAACAGCTGGGTGCACAGCGACTGCCCGCAGACCGTGTAGTCGTACGACCGTCCGCTCTCCCGTCCGGCGTACACCGGGTCGGAGGCGGCGGTGGGCGCCTGGGCGGGGGTGAGGACGCGGTTGTAGAAGCCGGCGCCCTGGGGGCCCTCCTTCTCCACGGTGGACAGCACGCCCGCGCTCAGCGCGATCGCGTCCACGCCCGCCGCGACCGGGTCCAGGCGCCGCAGCTTCTCCAGGCGGGGCAGGCCGTCCGCGCCGACCGTGGCCTTCTGGACGTACCAGTCCGCCGACGAGGTCCCGCCGAGCACGGCGACACCGCCGCCCGGGGTCTGCACGGCCTCCTTGTCGGCCTTCTCCAGCAGGGTCCGGCGCTGCCCGTCGAAGGAGAGGGCGACGAGGTTCCGCTTGAGCGCCGCGTCCGTGCCGTCGGCCTGGGTGAAGGTCAGCAGCCAGCCGTCCAGCAGCCCGATCTTTGAGATGTCCAGGTCGGAGGGGACCGGGAAGGTCCGCTCGGGCGCGTCCAGGTCGGTGCGGGAGCGCACATGGGCGACCCGTTCGGGGTCGATCCACAGGAGGTCGTCGCCGGCGAGCGCGACGGAGGCGGTCCAGCCGGTGTCCGCGGCGAGCGGGCGCAGCTGTCCCGTCGTCAGGTCGATCAGGCCGAAGTGGTCGAAGTCGCCGGACTCCGCGCCGCCCGAGGTGGAGAACCGTACGACGGCCTCCCGCGCGTCGCCCGCGACCAGCCGCACCTGCTTGAGGTCCGTGCCCTCGGGCCAGCCGGTGACGGCGACCTTGGCGTCGGCCACCGGATTGTCGGCGGGCAGCAGGTACCAGCCGTCCACCGTCGACAGGTCGCTGTCCGTGAAGTCCTGCACCAGGACCGTGGAGCCGAGCAGGCCCCTGAAGAGGTCGCCGGAGTCGTACGGCACGGTGAAGCGGCGGGCGGTGCCGTCCGCCATGTTCTCGATGTCGATCGAGCCCAGGTAGTGGTGGGCCACGTAGTCCGACTCGGCGCCGAACTCGGCGAAGCCGGCGTCCTCGTTGTTGCCGTAGCCGAGCAGGGTGGTCGTCTGACCCGTGTCGAACCGGGTCCACCGGAACTCCTGCCCGGAGTGCTCGTCGGCGTCCTCCGGCGCGTGCACGAAACCGGTCGCGCCGAAGGAGCCGAGCGAGTCCGCGCGAGGCACGGCACGCCAGTTGGGCGTGATGTCGAGCTGGGCCGGTGTGTCCGCGGCGACGGCCGGGGCGGCCAGGACGGGGGTGAGCCCGAGTCCCAGGGCCAGGATGCCGGCCGTGGCCCCCGCTCTGATCATGTGGCGCCGCATCAGCCGCATCAGAAGATCCCCCTGTATCCCTGCCAGCCGGTCGCGATCTTCGTGCGCGCCCCGAACGAGCCCTTGCCGTTGCCGTTGTTGCGGAAGAGGTTGCCCGCGGTGTCCCGGGAGACCAGGTCGTTCCTGCCGTCGCCGGTGATGTCGCCGACGCCGACGATCACGTTGTACGAGGTCCCCCAGTTGGAGAAGACCTTCACCCGCTCCTTGACCTGGCCGCTCGCGGTGCCGTCGTAGCGCCACAGCGTCCCGGCCTTGTCCTGCACCAGCACGTCCCCGAAGCCGTCGCCGTTGAGGTCACCGGCACCGACGATCTTCTTGTACGTCGCCCAGCTGCGGATCTTCACGCCCGCCTTGAGCTTGCTCGCGCCGTCGTTGGCGAACAGGTAGACGTCCCCGGTCGATGCCTTGCGGGCCAGCAGGTCGGTGCGGCCGTCACCGGTGAGGTCGCCGGGGGCGGTCAGGACGTTGTAGGCGTTCCAGCCGGTGCCGAGGGAGGTGTGGCTGCTCGCCGGGGCGTACGAGCCGCTGCCGCACTTGCCCGCGTAGCGGCGCAGCTCGCCGTTCGGCATGCGGACCAGCATCTCGGCGCAACGGTCCTTGCCCATGTCGCCGAAGGGGACGGCGACCGTGCCCGCGGGCCAGCCGGACGCGCTCTGCTTGAAGTCGAACTTGCCGCCGCCGTTGGTGAACTGAAGGCTCAGCGTGCCCGAGGAGTTGAGGGTGACCAGCTCGCCGTAGGCGTACCCGCCCTGGTCGTGGTGGCCCTGGCGGCCGCCGGTCAGCGCGAACGTGCCGCTGGTGGTGTACGTGCCCACGCCGTCGGCGGCCTTCGCGGTCAGCGTCCAGGTCTTCTTGCCGTTGTACGCGTAGGCACCCGAGCTGGTCTTCCCGTCCCAGGACAGGTCGATGGCCGTACCGCTGCCCTGGAGGGTGCGGTCGACGCGGCCCTGGGCGTCCTTGACGGTGAAGGTCCAGGTCGCGGGCTTGTTGAGCTGCCAGGTGCTCATCCACGCCATGTTGCCGCCGTTGCGGCCCGAGGCGTCGAAGTAGGGGTTGTCCAGGTCCGACTCGATCTTCCCGAGCGACTGGGCGGGCACCCCGCTCTGCACGGTCCGGATCACGTTGTCCGTGCCGACGTAGGCGATGCCCCCGCCGAACTTGTCCACCGACCAGGTCTGCCGCCGCTGGTCGGCGGTGTTCCCGGCCGGCAGGTCGGCGATCTCGCGGGCGGCGGCTGCCGTACCGGAGTGGTAGTCCGTCAGCATCAGCTTGCCGGCCGTCCGGTCGTGCTGGACGAGGTAGCCGTCACCGACGAGGGCGGGCCCGGAGGGCACCTTGATGTTCTTCTTCGCCGTACGGTCGTAGACGCCCGCGGCTCCGGTCGGACCGCAGTTCCAGTAGAGCCAACGGCCGATGACCTGAAGCTCCTTGACCGTGCAGGGGGCGCCGGTGGAGACGGTCGCGACCGTCTTCTTCCCCTCCAGGTCGTACTGGGTGACGACACCGTTGCCCGAACCCGGCGTCCACAGCGCCGAACCCCAGACGGAGGCGGCGGTGATCGAGCGGGTCAGGCGGACGTCCTCGGCGCGGAAGCGGTTCACGGCGTCGACGTACTGCTTGCCGGTGGAGGCCGCGGTGTAGACGAAGTAGCGGCCGGTGGCGTCGACGAAACGACCGCCGGTGACGTCCGGTTCGGACGCGGAGTGGTAGCTGTTGGGCTCCAGCCAGATCTGGGCGCGCTCCTTGCCGTACTCGTCGACGCGGAAGTAGCCCACGCCCTGCGTGCCGGTGGACCGCAGGGGCACGCAGTCGCCCGCGTCGCACGGCACCCGCTGAAGGTGGGTGCCGTCGGCGAAGTAGCCGGCGTATCCGCGGGTGTCCTGCTGGAGCACCGTGGAGCCGTCGGGCGAGAGCTGCCTGCCGACGACGTACTGCTCGCCGTTCGGCCGGTACTCGACGGTGGTGAGATAGCCGGCCGCGTAGTCGATGCCCCAGACGCCGTCCGTGGCGATCGGCGTCGGGGTGGTGTCCGCGGCCGCCGGGCCCGCGGCCGTCAGGGTGCCGGCGCCCAGAGCGGCCAGCGAGACAAGAGTGAGTGCGATCCGGGCATGCCGGGTCAAGGGTCCCTCCCCAGGGAAGTCAGAAAAGGCGCGGTGGCAGGCCTCGTGTCTGTCCCCCTCGGCCACGCTCCACCACGCGATGCACGGATGTTAACAACGGCCACACAGGTTGCGGTAGTCGATAAAACGTGCGAAAAGGGCCCGCACGACCGAAGTCGTACGGGCCCCAGCTCAGCTCACGTTGCGTCAGCCGTTGCGCTTCCAGCGCGGCTTGTCGTCACGGCGGCCGAAGGAGGAACCGGCCGGGCGGTCGTCACGACGGCCGTGCGGGCGGTCGTGGCCGCCGGAGCGGAAACCTCCACCGGTGGGGCGGTCGCCCTGACGGTCACGGTTGAAGGGACGGTCGCTGCCCCGGTGGGTGGACGGACGCTCGTCACGACGGTCACGGTTGAAACCGCCCGAGGGACGCTCGTCACGACGGTCACGGTTGAAACCACCGGTGGGGCGGTCGTCACGACGGTCGCGGTTGAAGCCACCCGAGGGGCGGTCGTCACGACGGAAGCCGCCCGAGGGACGCTCGTCACGACGGTCACGGTTGAAACCACCGGTGGGGCGGTCGTCACGGCGGTCACGGTTGAACCCACCCGAGGAGCGGTCGTCACGACGCTCGAAGGAACGGCCACCACGGTCGTCACGGCGGTCGTCACGGCGGAACCCGCCACGCTCGCCGTCACGGCGGTCACGGTTGAACCCACCCGAGGAGCGGTCGTCACGACGCTCGAAGGAACGGCCACCACGGTCGTCCCGACGCTCGTAGTTGCCCCGCTCGTCACGGCGCTGCCGCGGCTGCTCGTACGCGGGACGCTCGGCGGGCTGCTCGGCGACCACGGCCTCAGCCGCCTCCGCCGCCTCAGCCACCACGGCCTGCGCCTCGGCGACCGCGGTCTCCGGGTCCTCGCCCCGCTCGCGGGCGGCACGGGCGACCAGACGGTCGGCCTCCTCGCGCAGCTCGGCCGCGCGACGCTGCGCCCGCTCCAGCTGCTTGCTGAGGTGGGCGACCTCGCGCTCGGCCTGCTGAGCCGCGTTGGCCGCGGACTCGGACTGGACCTCGGTCATCGAACGGGCGCCGGTGATCTCGGCGACCTCGGGCTCGAAGGCCGTACCGGAGTTGATGATGTGACGCCCGGCGTCGACGCCCGCGTCCTCCATCAGCCGGAAGATCTGGCGCCGCTGGTGCGGCAGGGACAGCGACACGACCGTGCCGGTACGGCCCGCGCGAGCGGTACGGCCGGCGCGGTGCAGGTAGTCCTTGTGGTCACCGGCGGGGTCGACGTTCAGGACGAGGTCGATGCCGTCGACGTGGATGCCGCGGGCGGCGACGTCGGTGGCGACGAGCGCGTTGACGTAGCCCTTCTTGAAGTCCTCCAGCACCCGGGTGCGCGCGCCCTGCGTCATACCGCCGTGCAGCGCGTCGGCCTTCACACCGGCGTCGCACAGCTGCTCGGCGATGCGGTCGGCGCCCAGCTGGGTGCGGACGAAGATGATGGTGCGGCCCTTGCGGGAGGCGATCGCGGCGGTGACCGGCGCCTTGTCCTTGGGCTTCACGATCAGGATGTGGTGCGACATGGTCGTGACGTTGCCCTGGGCGCTGTCGACCTCGTGCGTGACCGGGTTGCTCAGGTAGCGCTTGACCAGCGTGGAGATCTCGTTCTCCATCGTGGCCGAGAACAGCATCCGCTGGCCGCCGGCCGGGATCTGGTCGAGCAGCTCGGTGACCTCGGGCAGGAAGCCCAGGTCGGACATCTGGTCGGCCTCGTCGAGGACGGCGACCTCGACGTTCTCCAGGGAGCAGGCGCCGCGGTTGATGATGTCGCGCAGCCGGCCCGGGGTGGCGACGAGGATGTCGACGCCGCGCTCCAGGGCGTAGATCTGGTTGCCCATCGACGTACCGCCGCAGACGACCTTCATCTTGAGGCCGAGGACGTCGCCGTAGGGCTGGAGGGCGTCCGCGACCTGCATCGCGAGCTCACGGGTCGGCGTGAGGATGACGGCACGCGGCTTGTGCTTCTCGGTGCGGCCGCCGGCGAGACGCGCCATGGTCGGCAGACCGAAGGAGAGGGTCTTGCCGGAGCCGGTGCGGCCACGGCCGAGGATGTCCTTGCCGGCCAGGGCGTCCGGGATGGTCGCGGCCTGGATCGGGAAGGGGGTGGTCACGCCGTTCTGGGCGAGCTTGCGCACGACGCCCTCGGGGAGACCGAGGCTCGCGAAGGTGACCTCGGGGGTCTCCGCCACGGTCTCGTTGGTCTCGTTCGCGTCGTCCTCGGGGCCGTTTTCGGGGCCGTTCTCGGGCACGACGACGTGATCAGTACTGGAAATGGACATGCGTAAGCGAAACCTTCCGGAGTCTCGTCGGCACGCGCCCGTCAACTCCGTGATTCGCAATACGACCGCCTCTATGCGGTCAGCCACGGCAAGGGAGAGAACGCGCCACACGGCGCTCTCTGCAATGGCGCCGGGCAATGGGATCAAACGATCTACCACCATACGCACCCACCACCCCCGAAGGCAAACCGAGCCAGGGAGTCGTGGGCCACACACGGATCACACCGGGTCTCCCACCGCACCGACGCACACAGCTGTCAGGACGCAACCGAACCAACACACCGGAGCCGCCACTTTGTTCCCGCGGGGGTCTCCGGGTGAGGGGGACCGCGCCGGCGGTCGGGCGACCTGCGGCCTACGCCGGTGAGCCCGCCTCCGGTGCCGGCTCGCGCTGGGTGAGTTGCGGCTGGGTCTCCGGGTGCGCCGAGGACGACGGTTCGGCGACGGTCGGGGTGGGCGTCGGTGAGGCGGGCGGCTCCTGCGTGGGCGTCGGCTGGGGCTCCACCGTGCGCGTGGGCGTCGGCTCGGCCCGGGTGGGCGTCGGCGCTCCGGGCTTCGGGGGCTTGTCCGGCTTGGTCCCGGCCGAGGCGGAGGCGCTGACCTCGGCCGACGGGGAACCCGAGGGGGCCGCCGACTCCCCCTTGCCCTTCTTGTGCCGGCCCTGGCCGTGCTTGCCGTCACCGGCCGCCGCGTCGAGACCCGAGCCGCCGCCCGACACCGCCGTCCCACCGTCCGGCTCGGCACCTCCCCGCTGCCCGGCCGAGTGCGACGGCTCGACGCGCTTGCCGCCGTCGCCGTCACCCACGCTCATGCAGCCGGCGGCAGCGGCGACGGCCATGACCGTGGCGGCGAGACGAACGGGTACGTACAAGGGGCGCACGAGGCCACCTCCGAGGGTGGGATGAAGGAGTCAACCCGTTCAACTCCCGCCGCCCACAAGAGGACACGCGACCGGTATCCGACGGCGCACGCCGACGGCGCCACCGGCTCACCCGCGTCCGTCAGCCGGACCGACAGCCGCAACCCGCGCCCCTCACCCGTACCCGAGCGCATGCAGCCGCGCGTCGTCGATCCCGAAGTGATGGGCGATCTCGTGCACCACCGTCACCTCCGTCTCCGCCACGACCTCCTCCCGCGACCCGCACATCCGCAGCGTCGGCCCCCGGTAGATCGTGATCCGGTCCGGCAGCACACCGGCGTACCACTCGCCCCGGTCGGTCAGCGGAGTCCCCTCGTAGAGCCCGAGCAGCTCGGGATCGTCCGCGGGCGGCTCGTCCTCGACGAACACCGCGACGTTGTCCATCAGCCGCGTCAACTCCGGCGGAATCCGGTCCAGCGCCTCGGCGACCAATTCCTCGAACTCCTCGCGCGTCATCTCCAGCACAGGCCCCATTGTCCGGTACGGGACGGACGTACGAGAGTCATGAGCACGCCCGCATATCCGCATCCGGACTTGGGCATACGGGACCAATGGTCCGCGTCCCCCTCGCCGTCCGGAACACCGTGCACCAGCTGCGCAAGACCCCGCGTGCCCTGGCCCGCCACTACCGCACCCGCCGTCCCCACCCGACCGTCGAACTCGTCCACCAGCCGCACCCCTGGGCCCGCGCCCTCGGCCTGGTCACCGTCGTCGTCCTCGGCGCCTGGCTCGGCCTGCTGATCGTGGGCAACGTCCGGGTGCCGGTCGGCCCCATGAACACGACGATGACGCTGCGCCCGTCCCTCACCGGCGGCACGAAGATCAACGTCTCACCGCTCGGCGCGCTCCAGCTGGACAGCCACCACGCCCCCGTCCGCCTGGACGTCAACGTCGACCAGCTCGACCCGGTCCGCTCCCAGGCCCTGGTCGACCACCCCGAGCGGCTCTCCGGCCTCCAGGACGAGGTCACCCGGGACGTCGGACACGGCACCCTGGACCTCGCCGTGCGCTCCTGCGTGGCCGTCGTCGCCGGCGCCACCACCCTCGGCCTCGCCGTCTACCGCCGCCCCCGCCGCGCCCTGGCCTGCGGCGGCCTCGCCCTGACCCTGCTGGCCGCCTCGGGCGGCACCGCCTACGCCACCTGGAACCCCGGCTCGGTCCTCGAACCGCGCTTCTCCGGCCTGCTCTCCTCGGCCCCGTCCCTGGTCGGCAACGCCCGCAGCATCGTCACCGAATTCGACGTCTACCAGAAGGAGTTGGCCCGCCTGGTCACCAACGTGACCAAGCTCTACGACGCCACCTCCACGCTCCCGGCCTACGCGCCCGACCCGACCACGATCCGCGTCCTGCACGTCTCCGACATCCATCTGAACCCGGCGAGCTGGAAGATCATCGCCTCACTGGTGGAGCAGTACAAGGTCGACGTCATCGTCGACTCCGGCGACACGATGGACCACGGCACGGCGGCCGAGAACGGCTTCCTGGACCCGATCGAGGACCTCGGCGCGCCCTACGTCTGGGTGCGCGGCAACCACGACTCCCGCGTGACCCAGCGCTATCTGGAGGGCCTGAAGAACGTCCACGTCCTGGACGACGGCAAGGCGACCACCATCGCCGGCCTGCGCTTCTCGGGCATCGGCGACCCCCAGTTCACCCCCGACCGCTCCGGCCGGCCCGACGCCTCGCAGTCCCAGGAACTGGCCGGCGCCCGCCTCGCCGCCGCCCTGCGCGACCAGCGCACCGCGGGCACTCCTGTCGACATCGCCGTCGCCCACGAGCCCGCGGCGGCCCGGATGGTCGACGGCACGGTGCCCCTGGTCCTGTCCGGCCACCTCCACCACGAGGAGATGGAGATCATGAAGAACGGCACCCGGCTGCGCGTCGAGGGCTCCACCGGCGGCAGCGGCCTGCGCGCCATCGAGGGCAAGTACCCCGACCCCATCGAGGCCTCGATCCTCTACGTCGACCGCGACTCCCGCCGCCTCCAGGCCTGGGACGCGATCGAACTGGGCGGCCTGGGCCTGACGACCGCCGAGGTCAGCCGCCACCTCGCCGAGGAGAACCAGCCCGGCGCCACCCCGTCGCCCTCACCCTCCCCCAGCCCCTCCCCGAGCCCGGCCACCAGCTCCCCGTAAACCGTTTTGGCGATCCCTCCCGGCATCCCATATGCTTCTCACGTCCCCGACGCGCTGCGAAGCGCCCAGGCGGGCCGATAGCCCTCATCGTCTAGCGGCCTAGGACGCCGCCCTTTCAAGGCGGTAGCACGGGTTCGAATCCCGTTGGGGGCACGCAACACCGTGTGCGACACTGTCGTACATCGCTTGGTCCTGTGGAGCAGTTTGGAGTGCTCGCCACCCTGTCAAGGTGGAGGCCGCGGGTTCAAATCCCGTCAGGACCGCTGAGACTTCCTCGGAAGTCTCGTGGCTGGGTAGCTCAGTTGGTACGAGCGACCGCCTGAAAAGCGGTAGGTCGCCGGTTCGATCCCGGCCCCAGCCACCCTCTCGAAGGCCCCGATCTCCGGATCGGGGCCTTCGACGTTCCCGAGGCTCCCATGGGGGGCTCCCCGCGAGCCGCTGCGGCAAAAGCGTTCGCCAGGAATTTCCCGGGGATGAGATCCTGGATCGCGTATGTCTACGCACCCTGCCCCCGCCCCCGGTACCCCCGCTCTCGGCGATCTCGCCGCCCGCCTGACCGAGCTGTCCCTGCGCGACGCGCACCGGCTCGGGCGCAGGCTCGAAGGCGCGCGCCGGATCCGTAAGCCCGAGGCCCTGGCCGCCGTTCTCGCGGAGGTCGAGGCGGAGGTCGTGCGGGCCGAGGAGCGGATGGGCGCACGCCGGGCGCGGGTGCCCCGGGTGAGCTATCCCGAGCAGCTGCCCGTCAGCCAGAAGAAGGACGACATCGCGGCCGCCATCCGTGATCACCAGGTCGTCATCGTGGCCGGTGAGACCGGCTCCGGCAAGACCACCCAGATCCCGAAGATCTGTCTTGAGCTCGGGCGCGGGGTCCGGGGCATGATCGGGCACACCCAGCCCCGCCGTATCGCCGCCCGTACCGTCGCCGAGCGGGTCGCCGAGGAGCTGGACACCCCACTCGGGGAGTCCGTCGGCTGGAAGGTGCGGTTCACCGACCAGGTGAACCCGGACGGCACGTTCATCAAGCTGATGACGGACGGCATCCTGCTGGCCGAGATCCAGACCGACCGCGAGCTGCGCGCCTACGACACGATCATCATCGACGAGGCCCACGAGCGGTCTCTCAACATCGACTTCCTCCTCGGCTACCTGGCCCAGCTGCTGCCGAAGCGGCCGGATCTGAAGGTCGTCATCACGTCGGCGACCATCGACCCCGAGCGGTTCTCCCGGCACTTCGGTGACGCCCCGATCGTGGAGGTCAGCGGCCGGACGTATCCGGTGGAGGTGCGGTATCGCCCCCTCCTCGAAGAGGACTCCGAGGACTCCGACCGCGACCAGATCACCGCGATCTGCGACGCCGTGGAGGAGCTCCAGGGGGAGGGCAAGGGCGACATCCTCGTCTTCCTCTCGGGTGAGCGGGAGATCCGGGACACCGCGGACGCGCTCGTGAAGAAGAACTACCGCTTCACCGAGGTCCTCCCCCTGTACGCCCGGCTCTCGCACGCCGAGCAGCACAGGGTCTTCCAGCCGCACACCGGCCGCAGGATCGTTCTGGCGACCAACGTCGCCGAGACCTCGCTGACCGTGCCGGGCATCAAGTACGTCATCGACCCGGGCTTCGCCCGGATCTCCCGCTACAGCCACCGCACCAAGGTCCAGCGGCTGCCCATCGAGCCGGTCTCGCAGGCCAGCGCCAACCAGCGCAAGGGCCGCTGCGGCCGGACCAGCGACGGCATCTGCATCCGGCTGTACAGCGAGGAGGACTTCGAGGCCCGCCCGGAGTTCACCGACGCGGAGATCCTGCGGACGAACCTCGCCTCCGTCATCCTCCAGATGACCGCGGCCGGCCTCGGCGAGATCGAGAAGTTCCCCTTCATCGACCCGCCGGACCACCGCAACATCCGCGACGGTGTCCAACTCCTCCAGGAGCTGGGCGCGTTGGACCCGGCGCAGAAGGACGTACGCAAGCGGCTCACCCAGACCGGCCGGAAGCTGGCGCAGCTGCCGGTCGACCCGCGTCTGGCGCGCATGGTGCTGGAGGCCGACAAGAACGGCTGTGTCCGGGAGGTCATGGTCATAGCGGCGGCGCTGTCCATCCAGGACCCGCGTGAGCGCCCCGCCGACAAGCAGACCCAGGCCGACCAGCAGCACGCCCGCTTCCGTGACGAGACCAGCGACTTCCTCGCCTATCTGAACCTGTGGCGGTACATCCGGGAGCAGCAGAAGGAGCGCGGCTCGTCGTCCTTCCGTCGCATGTGCAAGCAGGAGTACCTGAACTTCCTGCGCATCCGCGAGTGGCAGGACATCTACTCCCAACTGCGTACGGTCGCCAAGCAGATGGGCATCCATCTGAACGAGGACGATGCGGCCGACCAGAGCATCCACGTCTCCCTCCTCGCCGGTCTGCTCTCGCACGTCGGTATGAAGGACGTGAAGGACGGCAACAAGAACGAGTACCTGGGCGCCCGCAACGCCAAGTTCGCGATCTTCCCGGGCTCCGCGCTCTTCAAGAAGCAGCCGCGTTTCGTGATGTCGGCGGAGCTGGTGGAGACCTCCCGGCTCTGGGCCCGCGTGAACGCGAAGATCGAGCCGGAGTGGGTGGAGCCGCTCGCCGAGCATCTCCTCAAGCGCACCTACAGCGAGCCCCACTGGGAGAAGGACCAGGCCGCGGTGATGGCGTTCGAGAAGGTCACGCTGTACGGCGTGCCGATCGTCGCCCAGCGGAAGGTGAACTACGGCCGGATCGACCCGGAGACCTCCCGCGAGCTTTTCATCCGCAACGCCCTGGTCGAGGGCGACTGGCGTACCCACCACAAGTTCTTCGCCGACAACCGCAGACTCCTCAGCGAGGTCGAGGAGTTGGAGCACCGCGCCCGGCGCCGGGACATCGTGGTCGACGACGACACCCTCTTCGACTTCTACGAGCAGCGGGTGCCCGACCACGTGGTCTCCGGCGCCCACTTCGACTCCTGGTGGAAGCACAAGCGGCACGAGCAGCCCGACTTCCTGGACTTCGAGCGGGAGATGCTCATCCGGGAGTCGGCGGAGGCGGTCACGAAGGCCGACTATCCCGACTCCTGGCGGCAGGGGCAGCTCAAGTTCCGGGTCACCTACCAGTTCGAACCGGGTGCGGACGCCGACGGTGTGACCGTCCACATCCCGCTCCAGGTCCTCAACCAGGTCACGGACGAGGGCTTCGACTGGCAGATCCCGGGGCTGCGGGAGGAACTGGTCACCGAGTTGATCCGATCGCTCCCGAAGCCGATCCGCCGCAACTACGTGCCGGCGCCGAACTTCGCGAAGCGGTTCCTGGACTCGGCGGTGCCCTTGCAGGAGCCGCTGACGGTCACGATGGCCCGTGAGCTCAAGCGCATGGTCGGGGTGCCGTTCGAGGCCGAGGACTTCGACTGGTCGAGGGTTCCGGAGCATCTGCGGATCACCTTCCGGATCGTCGACGAACGGCGGCGGAAGCTGGCCGAGGACAAGGACCTCCAGGCGCTGCAGCTCCAGCTGAAGCCGAAGGCGCGCAAGGCCCTCTCCCAGGCGGCCGCGGCGACCGCGGAGCGCCATGGCGGGGAGTCCCTGGAGCGCAAGGGGCTGACCGACTGGACGATCGGCTCCCTCACCCGGGTCTTCGAGACCCGCCGGGCCGGCCAGCCGGTCAAGGCGTACCCGGCGCTCGTGGACGACGGCGACACCGTCTCCGTACGCCTCTTCGACACGGAGGCGGAGCAGGCGGAGGCGATGTGGAAGGGCACGCGCCGGCTGGTCCTGCGCAACATCCCGGTCAATCCGGCGAAGTTCGCGTCCGAGAAGCTGACGAACCCGCAGAAGCTGGCGCTCTCGGCGAATCCGCACGGCTCGATCCAGGCGCTGTTCGACGACTGCGCGATGGCTGCGGCGGACAAGCTGATCGGCGACTTCGGCGGCCCGGCGTGGGACGAGGAGTCGTATCGGAAGCTCTACGACAAGGTGCGCGCGGAGATCGTCGACACGACGGTCCGTACGGTGGGCCAGGTGCAGCAGGTGCTGGCCGCCTGGCAGGCCTGTGAGCGCCGTCTGAAGGCCGCACGGAGCCCTGCCCTGCTCCCGAACCTCCAGGACGTCCGCAAGCAGCTGGACGCGCTGGTGAAGCCCGGGTTCGTCACGGAGGCGGGGCTGCGGCGGCTGCCGGACCTGATGCGCTATCTGGTGGCCGCGGACCGGCGCCTCCAGCAGATGCCGACAGGCGTCCAGCGGGACACCACCCGCATGGAGAAGGTCCACGAGATGCAGGACGAGTACGCCTGGCTCCTGGAGCAGATGCCCCGGGGCCGGCCGGTCCCCTCCACCGTGCTGGACATCCGCTGGATGATCGAGGAACTCCGCGTCAGCTATTTCGCCCACGCCCTGGGCACGGCGTACCCCGTCTCCGACAAGCGGATCGTGAAGGCGATCGACGCGGCCGTACCGTAACCGCTCGCACACCCTGGGTGAGTTCGCGCAGCGGGCACCCCCTCCTGTACAGTCCTTCTCGCAGCGCAACGCACGAATGGCGCCGCGAAACCTGGTCCTGTGGAGCAGTTTGGAGTGCTCGCCACCCTGTCAAGGTGGAGGCCGCGGGTTCAAATCCCGTCAGGACCGCAGTAACAAGAGCCTGGATCCTCGGATCCGGGCTCTTTTGCGTGGCCTGTGGCGGGTCGCTTGCCTCCACGCCTTCTTGACGGCGTCCGTAGACCCCGGTACCCAGAGACCAGGGCCCGCTTTCCCGGAGGTGGCGTATGGCGGCTTCGGTCAGGCACGAGACGCGGGCGTTGCTCCGTGCGCATCTGTCGGCCGCTTCCTCCTACGGTCATCTGACGCGTCATTGCCCCATCTGCCATCACCTGCTGCGGCTGGCGATGGATTCGCCCCCGCAGGCGCCACAGACGGCGCAGGGACCCGACGAGAGCGTCGCCGAGGACGAGAGTCCCGCGGGCGCGTGACCGGCGCCGGCCCCAACCCCCGTACCGGCGCGGGAAGGTGGAACGTGCGCTTCCACTAGCGCACGGGAGACAGGAGCAACAGGACTCCGGCATGTGACGGGTGTCACCGCATGAGTTTTTGAAACCGCGGTACTTACACCTCGCCTACAACTGGTCAATTTAATATGTGCAATTGCACCAGCCACAGGCGTCGCCCACAGGAGATCCGACAGCCCTCCCCAGACTCCGACAAGGGCACTCACAGAGCACGCGCCCCGCGCACAAAAAAGATCGCGCTGGACCCGGCGGAGTCCAGCGCGATCGACGACGCACCCTTGTTGCTTGGTCAAAATGCCCCGAGGGGCTTGGGCGTGGGCTCTGTTGGGGCAGGACCCGCGTCGCTTGTAGCCAGGGTTCGGACGCCTCGACCGGTGGGGGACCAGCCGATTTGCCCGGTATTCAGTTGTTCAGGCTGTTCAGGCCTCGCTGCGCTGCTGCGGGATGCCCGCGAGCAGAGCGCGGACCTCAGCCTCGCGGTAACGGCGGTGCCCGCCGAGCGTGCGGATGGACGTAAGCTTGCCGGCCTTCGCCCACCGCGTGACCGTCTTGGGGTCGACGCGGAACATGGTGGCGACCTCAGCCGGGGTCAGCAGCGGCTCGGCATCAGGGGTGCGAGCGGTCATGAGCGGCCTCCTCGGGAGAACCGAACCTTCTCGGTTCTTTCCTCTAAATTCTGCACCTTGACCCGCGTTGCCCGAAATGGCGGACGCGAGTCGAGTCGGTTATAGGACGAACGGCTTGTCCTCGGCACTACAACTACACCATCTGTCCAGCCGCGTCGGCCAAACCTATGGATTTGCCCCCCAGACGTTCATCGGCGACGGAAGCCGATGGACCATGCCATAGCGGACAGTCACGCCACTGTGACGATCAGTCACAGAGCGATCAGGAGTCATCAGACCCCCCAAAGACGGAACCTCCCCCGGGATCCTTGTCCTATTTTGGCATGAGGAGGGGCAAGGGACGCAAGAGCCTCGTACGTGCGGTCCATCACGCTTGACCCACACTTGAGACGAACGCCCGGATCGGGACCTACGTCCCTTGTTGGGGAAATCTCAGGAACTTCACGTACCTCAGAGCGAGGACGAAACCCCAAAACGGGCGTCAGGTCAAACGTCAGTTCGTTACTTGGGTCGGCCAATGGCCGGTTCCGGCCACTTGACTCAGTTCGCCGAACGCCGGTCCCGCACCGACCGCCAGCGCTCCACGAGCCGCCCGTACGCCTCGCCCGCCGTGACCCCGTCGCCGTGCCGGAGCGCCTCGATGCCCTCGGCCACGTCCGCGGCCGAGTGGTCGTCCTCCAGCTCGCCGACCGGCAGCACGTGCACCAGTCCGCCGTAGTCGAGCTCCACCAGGGAGCGCGGGTGGAACTCCTCCAGCCAGCGCCCCACGTCGATCAGGCCGTCGATGAGCGGCCCCTCGTCGACCGCTTCCTTCAGGGTCCTCAGGGCCCGTGCCACGCGCCGCCGGGCCTGCACCATCGGGGTGCGGTAGCGCAGCGCGGGCGGGGTGTCGGCGGAGCCCTTGTCGAACCGCCGCTCCTCGGCGCCGACGAGCACGAACCAGTTCAGCGGCACCTGCCAGGTCGCCGTACGGATCCAGGGCCGGGCGTCCGGGTTGCGGGCCAGCCAGCGTTCGTAGTCCTGGGCCGCCTGACGTCGTACGACGGGGGGCAGCACGGCGTCCAGGACGGGCGGCGGGAGCTCCTCGGCGAGTTCGTCCAGGGCCTGCCAGCCGCGCAGCCGGGTGCGCCACGGGCAGACGCAGACGACGCCGTCCACGTCGAGCACGAACGCGTCGCCGCTCTCGTGCACCGGCACCGGGACCGGCGGGGTGGGCAGCAGGTCGGCCAGGGAGCGGCGCAGTTCGTCCTGGTACGAGGGACGGTCGGGGCGCCGGGCGTAGCGCTCCCAGTGGCCGCGCTCGGGCTCCGGGAAGGCGGCCAGCGGCTCGTACACGCGCAGATAGGTCGTGTACGGAACGATCACCGAGGACACCTTGGGCACGCCTGCTCCCTCCCCCTCCCGCCGCCAGGAAAACCTGCGGAACCCGCACACGAACGAGCGGGAAAACTATGCAAATCGTCGCACGGACGTACTCCGGTCGTAGGTGATCCTGAGCACTGCACGGATGGCGGGCCTCCCAGGCCCTAATCTCATCCTCACAGCCCCCGCCACCCACACGGGAGCTGATCTCCACCCGCCGCAATGTACTCAGGAGTCACCACAGTGACCGATGTAACCGGCGCACCTGCTGATGTACTGCACGCCCTGTTCCACTCCGATCAGGGTGGCCATGAGCAAGTCGTGCTCTGCCAGGACCGCAAGAGCGGCCTCAAGGCCGTCATCGCCCTCCACTCCACCGCTCTGGGCCCCGCGCTCGGCGGTACGCGTTTCTACCCGTACGCGAGCGAGCGGGAGGCCGTCGCCGACGCGCTGAACCTCGCGCGCGGGATGTCGTACAAGAACGCCATGGCCGGTCTCGACCACGGCGGCGGCAAGGCCGTGATCATCGGCGATCCGGAGCGCGACAAGACCGAGGAACTGCTGCTGGCCTACGGCCGGTTCGTGGCCTCGCTCGGCGGGCGCTACGTCACCGCGTGCGACGTAGGCACGTACGTCGCCGACATGGACGTCGTCGCACGTGAGTGCCGCTGGACGACCGGACGCTCCCCGGAGAACGGCGGCGCGGGCGACTCCTCCGTACTGACCGCCTTCGGCGTCTACCAGGGCATGCGGGCCTCCGCGCGGCACCTGTGGGGCGACGCCTCGCTGCGCGGCCGTACGGTCGGCGTCGCGGGGGTCGGCAAGGTCGGCCACCACCTCGTGGAGCACCTCCTGGAGGAGGGCGCCCGGGTCGTGATCACCGACGTACGGGAGGAAGCCGTGCGGCGGATCGCCGACCGGCACCCCGGCATCGGCGTGGTCGCCGACACCGAGGCGCTGATCCGGGTCGAGGGGCTGGACATCTACGCCCCCTGCGCGCTCGGCGGGGCCCTGAACGACGACTCCGTGCCGGCGCTGACCGCGAGCATCGTCTGCGGGGCCGCCAACAACCAGCTCGAACACCCCGGTGTCGAGAAGGACCTCGCCGACCGCGGGATCCTCTACGCGCCGGACTACGTGGTGAACGCCGGCGGTGTCATCCAGGTCGCCGACGAGTTGCACGGGTTCGACTTCGAGCGGTGCAGGGCCAAGGCGGCGAAGATCTACGACACCACGCTCGCCATATTCGCACGTGCGAAGACGGACGGGATTCCGCCGGCCGCCGCGGCCGACCGGATCGCCGAGCAGCGGATGGCGGAGGGGCGGACGGCCGAGGGGCGCAGGACGCACTGAGGCCCCTTCCCGGGTTTGGCCGGTACCCGTCGGCGCACACTTAGAGAGAACTCTCACGTTCGTCGGCGGGTCGGCTGCCAAGAAGTGGTTAAAATCGCGGTTGACCAGCGGGGAAAGGGCTCCCCGAGGGTTCTGGGGCCAGGCGCGTCCTGCGGGCGACGTACCGTATGGGCGTGGGCTCAGGTACCGTGGAAGCCCTACGGACCGGTCTCTCCATGGAGAGTCCGTTCCAGATCATGAACGCGTGTCAAGACTCTGGGGCCACCGAGCCCCGTATCCGAGGGGGTCGAGCCATGGGGCGCGGCCGGGCAAAGGCCAAGCAGACGAAGGTCGCCCGCCAGCTGAAGTACAGCAGCGGCGGGACTGACCTGTCGCGTCTGGCCAATGAGCTGGGCGCTTCGACTTCGAGTCAGCCGCCGAATGGCGAGCCGTTCGAGGACGACGACGAGGAAGATGACCCGTACGCCCAGTACGCGGATCTCTACAACGACGATGAGGACGAGGACGACGAGTCCGGTCCCACGTCCCAACACCGCCGCGGCGCTTGACGCATTAGCTGTGCTTGACCCGGTCCGGAGTGGTCCACACCACCGGACCGGGTTTTGCGCTGCCTGTCGAACAGCGGACTGGCGAACAGCTGCCGGTCGAGCAGCGGCCCGCGGCCTGAGCCGGCCCACGGGCAGCTCAGGCGACGCGACTGCTTGGGTGACTACTTCGCGTACGTGCCGACCAGTTCGGCACCCGTCGTGTGGTCGCCGCGCTCGGTGATCTCGCCCGCGACCCATGCCTCGACCCCGCGGTCGGCCAGGGTGGCCAGGGCCACGTCCGCCGATTCCTCGGGCACGATCGCGATCATGCCGACGCCCATGTTGAGGGTCTTCTCCAGCTCCAGGCCCTCGACCCGACCGGTCTTCCCGACGAGGTCGAAGATCGGATCCGGGGTCCAGGTGGAGCGGTCGACGACCGCGTGCAGGGTGTCGGGGATGACGCGGGCCAGGTTGGCGGCCAGACCGCCACCCGTGACGTGCGAGAACGCGTGCACGTCGGTGGTGCGGATCAGGGCCAGGCAGTCCAGCGAGTAGATCTTGGTGGGCTCCAGGAGCTCCTCGCCGAGGGTGCGGCCGAGCTCCTCGATCCGGGCGTCCAGGGCGAGACCCGCCTCGTTCAGCAGGACGTGCCGTACGAGCGAGTACCCGTTCGAGTGAAGCCCCGAGGCCGCCATGGCGATGACCGCGTCACCCGTACGGATACGATCCGCGCCGAGCAGCCGGTCCGCCTCGACCACGCCCGTACCGGCGCCGGCGACGTCGAAGTCGTCCGGGCCGAGCAGACCGGGGTGTTCGGCCGTCTCGCCGCCCACCAGGGCGCAGCCGGCGAGCACACAGCCCTCGGCGATGCCCTTGACGATGGCGGCGACCCGCTCGGGGTGGACCTTGCCGACGCAGATGTAGTCGGTCATGAACAGCGGCTCGGCACCGCACACCACGATGTCGTCCATGACCATCGCGACCAGGTCGTGGCCGATGGTGTCGTAGACGCCGAGTTGGCGCGCGATGTCGACCTTGGTGCCCACGCCGTCCGTGGCGGAGGCGAGCAGCGGACGCTCGTAGTGCTTGAGGGCGGAGGCGTCGAAGAGGCCGGCGAAGCCGCCGAGGCCGCCGAGGACCTCGGGGCGCCGCGTCTTCTTCACCCACTCCTTCATCAGCTCGACGGCGCGGTCGCCCGCCTCGATGTCGACGCCCGCGGCTGCGTAGCTGGCACCAGTGGTCTCAGACATGACGGTGAGAACTTTCGTTTCGTACGGCAGGCGCTGTGTGACAGAGCACAGCACGGGCCGTCTTACGGGCGGCGGATCGCGTCGGAGGCGGCCGTGGCCGCCGGACCGGCCGCCAGCTCGGTCTCCAGAAGCTGCTTGCCGAGCAGCTCGGGGTCGGGCAGCTCCATCGGGTACTCCCCGTCGAAGCAGGCCCGGCACAGGTTCGGCTTGGCGATGGTGGTCGCCTCGATCATGCCGTCGATGGAGATGTACGCCAGGGAGTCGGCGCCCAGGGAGGTGCCGATCTCGTCGATGGTCATGCCGTTGGCGATGAGCTCGGCGCGGGTCGCGAAATCTATGCCGAAGAAGCAGGGCCACTTCACGGGCGGCGAGGAGATCCGGATGTGGACCTCGGCGGCGCCCGCCTCGCGGAGCATGCGGACCAGGGCGCGCTGGGTGTTGCCGCGCACGATCGAGTCGTCGACGACGACCAGGCGCTTGCCCTTGATGACTTCCTTGAGGGGGTTCAGCTTGAGTCGGATGCCCAGCTGGCGGATGGTCTGTGACGGCTGGATGAAGGTCCGCCCGACGTAGGCGTTCTTCACCAGGCCCGCACCGAAGGGGATGCCGGAGGCCTCCGCGTAGCCGATGGCGGCCGGGGTGCCGGATTCCGGGGTCGCTATCACCAGGTCGGCGTCGACCGGGGCTTCCTTCGCGAGCTTGCGGCCCATCTCCACGCGGGAGAGGTAGACGTTCCGGCCGGCGATGTCGGTGTCCGGGCGGGCGAGGTAGACGTACTCGAACACACAGCCCTTGGGCTTCGCTTCCGCGAATCGGGAGGTGCGCAGGCCGTTCTCGTCGATGGCGATGAACTCGCCCGGCTCGATCTCGCGGACGTAGGCGGCACCGCAGATGTCGAGGGCGGCGGACTCGGAGGCGACCACCCAGCCGCGCTCCAGGCGGCCGAGGACCAGCGGGCGGATGCCCTGCGGGTCGCGGGCGGCGTACAGGGTGTGCTCGTCCATGAAGACGAGCGAGAACGCGCCGCGCACCTTCGGGAGGACGGTGTGGGCCGCCTCCTCGATGGTCAGGGGCTTGCCGTCCTCGTCGACCTGGGCCGCGAGGAGCGCGGTGAGCAGGTCGGTGTCGTTGGTGGCCGCGACGCGCGGGGTACGGCCCTCCTGCTTGGGCAGGTCGGCGACCATCTCGGCGAGCTGGGCCGTGTTGACCAGGTTGCCGTTGTGGCCGAGGGCGATGGAGCCGTGCGCGGTGGCACGGAAGGTGGGCTGGGCGTTCTCCCACACGGAGGCGCCGGTGGTCGAGTAGCGGGCGTGTCCGACCGCGATGTGACCCTGGAGCGAACCGAGCGAGGTCTCGTCGAAGACCTGGGAAACGAGGCCCATGTCCTTGAAGACGAGGATCTGGGAGCCGTTGCTGACCGCGATACCCGCGGATTCCTGGCCCCGATGCTGGAGGGCGTAGAGCCCGAAGTACGTGAGCTTGGCGACCTCTTCGCCCGGAGCCCAGACACCGAAGACGCCGCAGGCGTCCTGGGGGCCCTTCTCTCCGGGGAGCAGGTCGTGGTTGAGTCGTCCGTCACCACGTGGCACGGCTCCGAGTGTAGGCGAGATCGACCACTGGTCCGAATTGGGGAATGGTCCCCTACCTGTGACGGAAGTGGATCACTCGGCCGCGGATGCGCGCATGCTCGTGCCGTTTGCGCTGGTCAGCGTGAGGGTGTTCTGATCGATCCGGTAACTGATCTTGCCGTCGAAGAGCTTCAGCAGGGCGCGTTCGGTGTCCATGAGTGAGGCTTCGCACATCATTCGGGTGGTGGCCGGGGCGCCCAGGGTGATATGTCCGTCGCGGACGGTCGCGGTGGCGTTGACGTGGTTGCAGCCGAGCCGGCCGCCGAGTTTGCCGGTCTTGGGGTCGATGGCGATCTGCGCGTCCCCCTTGGTCTTGTGGGTCGTGCCGTCCGCCGTGACGGTGGCGATGTTCCAGCGGGTGCCGGTGACCGGTGGCTCGGCGCGGACCGTGCCGCTGCCGGGCTCCTGTCCCGCCCTCTCGTTGCCGCAGGCCGCGGCGAGCGGCAGGATCGCCAGGGCGGTCGCCGTGATCATCAGTCGCTGCTTCTGCCTGTACATGTCGATTCGACGGTCACCCGGGACGACCGGTTCCCCTTACGCCAGCAACGGCAGCAGCCCACCGAGGTCCGCCCGCTCCCCGCTCGCGCTGACCTTCGCCTCGTCGACCGCGTCCTTCCACGCCACCCGTCCGGTCGCGAGCCGGATCCAGGTCAGCGGGTCGGTCTCGACGACGTTGGGCGGGGTGCCCCGGGTGTGCCGGGGTCCCTCCACGCACTGCACCACGGCGTACGGCGGGATCCGCACCTCGGTCGAACCGCCGGGCGCCTTCGCGGCGAGCGCGTCGGCGAGGAGGCGGGTGGCGGCGGCGAGGGCCTGCCGGTCCTGGGGGATGTCGAGGCCCGGGACGGCCGCGTTGAGGTCGTCGGTGTGGACCACGAGCTCGACGGTACGGGTCACCAGGTAGTCGGCGAGGGTCATGGCACCGGTGCGGGCTGCCAGGACGCGGGTGTCGGGCGCGGTGGCCACGGCCTCCGCGAAGCGTTCCGCGGTACGGGTGTACAGGGCGTCCAAATCGGGATCAGCCTCCGCCAGCTCCTTCGTGCCCTCCGCGATGTCCCCGGCCCGCACGGCGGTGGCGAACGGCCACTGGAGCAGCGTGAGTTCCGCCTTCGCCGGTTCCTCCCGCGCCAGGTTCCGGCTGACCGTCTCGACGGCCATCGTCACGTGGGCGGCCAGGTCGCGTACGGTCCACTGCCCCAGGCGTGTGGGGGCGGCGAGTTGCTCGGGGGTGAGGGTCCGGACGGCCTCCCGGACATGTCCGAACTGGGTGAGGACCGCGGCGCGGATCTTCATGGGGTCATAGGTACGGGCGCGCTTCTTGGCCGGAGGCATGGCGGGATCCTAGTTGCCGGAGAGCAGGCGGGTGGACACGCCAGTGCGGCGCAGAGGTGTGCGTGGGGCGGGCGGGGTCCTTACCTTGATGAGTGCCCATGGGCCGGACTACAGGGGGAGGTCCTGCGTGGACACCGTCATCGTCGTACCGCCGCACGACGGCAGAACCGGCCCCGAGGAGCAGATCCGTCTCCTGCCGGGGGACTCCCTGGCCTTCGGGCGGGCCGTGCCGCGCGGCGGCATGGTGATCGCACACGAAGGGGTCTCACGGGTCGCCGGGGAGATCACCGCGCACCCGACGTTCTGGTCCCTCAGCAACCTCAGCCGCGACCGGACCTATGTGGTCGAGAACCCGGAGGGGGCCGGTGAGCACATCAAGATCGCGCCGGGGCGGCTGGGCGCGCCCGTGTCGTTCGAGTTCGCCCGCGTCGTCCTGCCCGCGACCCACGACCTGGTGGCCTTCGACGTCTGGGCACCCGGTCACGACTACCTCGACCGCGACCGCCCCGGCCGGGTGGGAGCCCCGACCGCGTCGGCGTTCCCGCTCGACCGTGGCGCCCGCTACTTCCTGGTGCTCGCCGCGCTGTGCGAACCCCGGCTGCGGGGAGAGCCGTACGCCCCGCTGCCGACCGCCGAACAGCTGGTCGAGCGGCTGCGCGGGGTGTGGCCGGAGGCCAACCGCGGATCCGTGCAGTGGAACGTCGACTACCTCGCCGAGAAGCTGCGCCTGCGGCCGAGCGAGGCCTGCGCGCCCCGCCGGCACGGCAAGAAGGAGACCTTGGTGTCGCTGGCGCTGCGCTTCGACCTCGTACGCGAGGACGACCTGCACCTGCTGGCCGGAGAGGTGCTGCGATGACGTCCGGCACGCGACCGCCGCACACCCTGACCGTCCCCGAGGGGTACCGGGTCGGCCCCTGGACCGTCGGCGCGACGGTGGGCTCGGGCGCGTTCGGCACGGTGTGCGCGGCGACCCGGGAGACCGGCGGGGACGACGGCACGCCGTCGCGGGCCGCCCTGAAGTTCCTGCCGACCGGCACCCGTACCCCGCGCCAGCTGCGGCATCTGCGGGACCTGGCGGAGCGCGAGACGGCACTGCTGCGGAGGGTGCGCGAGCCCCGGCTGATCCGGATGTACGACGTCCTCACCGTCGACGACCCCGACCACCCCGACCTCGACGGCGCCACCGTCCTGGTCCTCGAACGCGCCGAGCGGTCACTGGAGGACCTGCTGGCCGAGCGCCCGGAAGCCGCCCGCGAGGCCGGCCCGGCCCTCCTCGCCCAGGTCTGCGAGGGGCTCGTCCAGCTGCACCGGGCCGGCTGGGTGCACGGCGACCTCAAGCCCGCCAACGTCCTGCTCATGGCGGACGGCACCGCCCGGCTCGCCGACTTCAGCACGGCCGCCGAACTGGAGGGCACCCACGCCTACGCCCCGCCCTTCGCCACCCCGGACCACTCACCGCCCGAGCTGCTGCGGCCCACGCACGGCGAACGCGGTACCCGGACCCGGCCCACCGCCGACATCTGGGCCTTCGGAGTCCTCGCCCACCTCGTCCTCGCGGGCACCCACCCGCTGCCCGGCGCGACGGTCGCCGCCCGCAAGGAGGCTGCCGTGCGCTACGCGCGGCGCGCCGAGGACCTGCGCCTTTCGCCACGGCTGCCCGCCGCGTGGCGGCCGGTCGTGGCCGACTGCCTGGCCCGCACCCACGCCGAACGCGCCGCCCACGACGCCGAGTCCCTGCTGCCCCGGGTCGTCGAGGCCGCACGCGAGGCGGCACTCCCCCACCGTGCCGCCCCGCGCCGGCGGTTCCTGTCGGTCGCGCCGGCCGCCGCCGTCCTCGGTGCTCTCGCCCTCGGGCTGCTCGCCTGGCCCGACGACCGGGGACCGGTCGAAGCGGGTGCCGCCGAACCGGCCGGCTACGCCCGGTGTCTCCAGGGCGACGTGTGCTTCTTCACCGAACCGGACGGCCGGGGCCGGATGTGCGCCTGGACGCACGACGACACCAACTGGCAGGACGGCGCGCAGTCCTGCTCCTGGGCCGCCGCGGACAGCGCCGGATCCGTGTTCAACAACGGCTTCGGAACAGCCGCCGGCGAGACGTACGTCGACGTCGTCTACTTCTCCGAGCCCTCCCTGCGCGCCCGTCTGGGCTGCGTGGAGAACGGCACCCGAGCAAACCTGCCGGCCGGGACGAAGCCCCGGTCGCACACCTGGGCCAAGGCCTGTTAGGCGTACGACCGGGGCGGGCACCGCTTCCTACCACCAACCGGTCTTGGTGGCGGCCGCGTCGCAGTCGAAGCCGCTGTTGAACAGCAGGCAGGCCCGGAAGGCGACGTCGCTCGACGAGTGCGTGGCCTTCGCCGTGGTGTACGTCCGGCTCGTGACCGCCCGGTAGTAGGAGCAGTCGGACTCGCGGTCCCCGTTGGTGTCGACCTCGAACTTGATGTACAGGTCGGTGTAGTTGTAGTCGGTCGTCCGCGCCCAGCCGTACTGCTTGCCGTTGTAGGTGCCGTAGCGGACCTGCGCGGTGCCCGTGCTGCCCGTGGCCGTCTTCGCCGTCTGGGGGCCGGGGACCACGCCCGGGTCGCTCAGGATCGTGAGGCTGCTGCAGGCGACAGCTGCCGTCGCCGCGCCCGCCGGGGCCGCCGACGCTCCCGTGATCAGCGCCGCCCCCATCATGAGTGCGGCGGTGGTGGCCGCGGCGGTTCTGCGGGTCGATGTCCTACCGGTCATGTCCCTCTCCCTGGCTCGGTTGACCTGCTCAACTGCCTTGCTCCGTACGGCAGTCAGCTTCTCGGGGGATCACGAGGAGCGGTACCTCGCAGGAGCAAGGGTCAGAGGTGGGAGGACGCCGAAGGCCCCGGCCGCCCAAGCGGTCGGGGCCTTCATCGCCGTACGGCACAGGCGTTTACGCCAGCAGCGCCGGGATCGTCTCCTCGTGGGCCTTGCGGAGCTCCTCCAGGGGGAGGGTGAACTCGCCCTGGAGCTCGACCGTGTCACCGTCGACGACACCGATGCGGGTGGCCGGGAGGCCCCGGGCGCCGCACATGTCGTTGAAGCGGAGTTCCTCGGAGCGCGGGACGGCCACGACGGCGCGGCCGGCCGACTCGGAGAAGAGGAGGGTGAAGGCGTCCAGGCCGTCCGGGACGATCAGGCGCGCGCCCTTGCCGCCCAGCAGGGCGGACTCCACGACCGCCTGGATCAGGCCGCCGTCGGAGAGGTCGTGCGCGGAGTCGATCATGCCGTCGCGGGAGGCGGAGATCAGGATCTCGGCCAGTAGGCGTTCGCGCTCCAGGTCCACCTTCGGGGGCAGGCCGCCGAGGTGGTCGTGGACCACCTGCGACCAGGCCGAACCGCCGAACTCCTCGCGGGTGTCACCGAGGAGGTACAGCAGCTGGCCCTCCTCCTGGAAGGCGACCGGGGTGCGGCGGGCGACGTCGTCGATGACGCCCAGCACGGCCACGACGGGCGTCGGGTGGATCGCCGCCTCGCCCGTCTGGTTGTACAGGGAGACATTGCCGCCGGTCACCGGGGTGCCGAGCTGCAGGCAGGCGTCCGCCAGACCGCGCACGGCCTCCGCGAACTGCCACATCACCGCCGGGTCCTCGGGCGAGCCGAAGTTCAGGCAGTCGGACACCGCGAGGGGCTTGGCGCCGGTGGTGGCGACATTGCGGTACGCCTCCGCCAGGGCCAGCTGGGCGCCGTGGTACGGGTCCAGCTTGGCGTACCGGCCGTTGCCGTCGGTGGCGATGGCGACGCCGAGGCCGGTCTCCTCGTCGATGCGGATCATGCCCGAGTCCTCGGGCTGGGCGAGGACCGTGTTGCCCTGCACGAAGTGGTCGTACTGCGAGGTGATCCACTTCTTGGAGGCCTGGTTCGGGGAGGCGACCAGCTTCAGGACCTGGTCCTTGAGCTCGCCGGAGCTCTGGGGACGCGGCAGCTTGTTCGCGTCGTCCGCCTGGAGGGCGTCCTGCCAGGACGGGCGGGCGTACGGGCGCTCGTAGACCGGGCCGTCGTGCGCGACCGTGCGCGGGTCGACGTCCACGATCTTGCCGCCGTGCCAGAAGATCTCCAGCCGGTCGCCGTCGGTGACCTCACCGATGACGGTCGCGATGACGTCCCACTTGTCGCAGATCTCCAGGAAGCGGTCGACCTTCTCCGGCTCCACGACCGCGCACATACGCTCCTGCGACTCGCTCATGAGGATCTCCTCGGGCGAGAGCGTGGAGTCGCGCAGCGGTACGTCGTCCAGGGTGACGCGCATGCCGCCGGAGCCGTTCGAGGCCAGCTCGGAGGTGGCGCAGGACAGACCGGCCGCACCGAGGTCCTGGATGCCGACGACCAGCTTCTCCTGGAACGCCTCCAGGGTGCACTCGATGAGGAGCTTCTCCTGGAAGGGGTCGCCGACCTGGACGGCCGGGCGCTTGGAGGGTTTCGCGTCGTCGAAGGTCTCGCTCGCCAGGATCGACGCGCCGCCGATGCCGTCGCCGCCCGTGCGGGCACCGTACAGGATGACCTTGTTGCCCGCGCCGGACGCCTTCGCCAGGTGGATGTCCTCGTGCCGCATCACGCCGATGGCACCGGCGTTGACCAGCGGGTTGCCCTGGTAGCAGGCGTCGAAGACGACCTCGCCGCCGATGTTCGGCAGGCCCAGGCAGTTGCCGTAGCCGCCGATGCCGGCGACGACGCCCGGAAGGACGCGCTTGGTGTCGGGGTGGTCAGCCGCACCGAACCGCAGCGGGTCGACCACGGCCACCGGCCGCGCGCCCATCGCGATGATGTCGCGGACGATGCCGCCGACACCGGTCGCGGCGCCCTGGTAGGGCTCGACGTACGACGGGTGGTTGTGGGACTCGACCTTGAAGGTGACCGCGTAGCCCTGGCCGACGTCGACCACGCCCGCGTTCTCGCCGATGCCGACGAGGAGGGCGTCCGACCGGGGGGCCTTCTCGCCGAACTGGCGCAGGTGCACCTTGGAGGACTTGTAGGAGCAGTGCTCGGACCACATGACCGAGTACATGGCGAGCTCGGCGCCGGTCGGGCGGCGGCCGAGGATCTCCACCACCCGCTCGTACTCGTCCTTCTTCAGGCCCAGTTCGGCCCAGGGCAGCTCGACGTCGGGGGTCGCGGTCGCGTGCTCGACCGTGTCCAGAGGCGTCCGGCTCATGCGTTGACCAGCTTCTTGAGGATCGAGGTGAAGAAGGGGAGGCCGTCGGTGCGGCCGGTGCCGACGAGCGGCTCGACGGCGTGCTCCGGGTGCGGCATGAGGCCTACGACGTTCCCGGCCTCGTTGGTGATGCCGGCGATGTCGCGGAGCGAGCCGTTGGGGTTGAAGTCCACGTAACGGAACGCGACCCGCCCCTCGGCCTCCAGCTTGTCCAGCGTGTACTCGTCGGCGACGTACCGGCCGTCCATGTTCTTCAGCGGGATGTGGATCTCCTGGCCCGCGCTGTAGTCGACCGTCCACGCACTGGAGGTGTTCTCCACCCGCAGCTTCTGGTCGCGGCAGATGAAGTGCAGGTGGTCGTTGCCGAGCATCCCGCCCGGGAGGAGGTGGGCCTCCGTGAGGACCTGGAAGCCGTTGCAGATACCGAGGACCGGGAGCCCGGCCTTCGCCTGCTCGATGACCGTCTCCATCACCGGCGAGAAGCGGGAGATGGCGCCGGCCCGCAGATAGTCGCCGTAGGAGAAACCGCCGGGCAGGACGACCGCGTCCACCTGGTGGAGGTCCTTGTCCTTGTGCCAGAGGGCGACCGGTTCGGCGCCCGCGAGGCGGATCGCGCGCTGGGTGTCCCGGTCGTCCAGGCTGCCCGGGAAAGTGACGACGCCAATACGAGCGGTCACTTCACGGCCTCCGCGACTTCCTCGACCCGGACGGTGAAGTTCTCGATCACGGTGTTGGCGAGGAAGGATTCCGCAAGATCGTGGATGCGGGCGAGCGCGGCCTCGTCAACCGGGCCGTCAACTTCCAGTTCGAATCGCTTTCCCTGACGTACGTCCGAGATCCCCTCGAAACCCAGCCGCGGCAGTGCGCGCTGCACCGCCTGGCCCTGGGGGTCGAGGATCTCCGGCTTGAGCATGACGTCGACTACGACGCGTGCCACGTGCACTCCCGGTGGTGTGGTGCTGAGCAGGTTCCTGCAGTGGTTTCAGACTACCTGCACAAAATTTCTACGCGCGTCGACTTGTAGGAATCTACGTGATGGCTGTCACGATCCGATGACGAGGCGGCCGACCGCGAAAAGTTCGGGGAAAGATCTGAGATCGATACCCGAAACCTATTGCGCTCGGACACGCGGGAGGATTTAGTCGAGCTTTGGAATGCATTGTCGGACACGGTACAAATGAATTGTCAGCGTGCCGTACGAAGGGACCGATATTCGTGGCGCAGAAGGTCGTGGTCACCCTCTTTGACGACATCGACGGCTCGGAAGCGGCGGAAACGATCGCCTTCGGACTCGACGGCAAGTCGTACGAGATCGACCTTAACCAAGCGAATGCCAAGGAACTGCGTAAGGCGCTCGCACCGTACGTGGAGGCCGGCCGCAAGCGCTCTCGCTCGGGCAAGGCGTACCAGCAGACGGAGGTCGCTCCCGACCCGGCCGCCGTGCGGGCCTGGGCGCAGGCCAACAAGATGGACGTCCCGGCGCGCGGACGGATCCCGAAGAAGGTCTACGAGGCGTTCGCCGAGGCACGGTGACCGCCGGCCGGATCCCTGGGCCGGTCCGCGGCCCGATCCCCGGCCGACGACAGGTCAGCCGCCCCTCGGGACAACCGACTTGCGTTGCACCCCACCTGGTCAGCTAGAGTCTGGAGCACGCCGAGGGGCGGGGACGGAAAAGCCCAGCCCACGGAGTACATGCGGGTGTAGTTCAGTAGTAGAACATCCCCCTTCCAGGGGGAAGGCGCAGTGTGCAATTCCTGTCACCCGCTCTGCATCGCCGGTCCGACCACTCTTGTGGATCAGGTAGGATGATGTTCGCGCCGATCGGTGAGAGCCGGTCGGATGCAATGCGGACGTAGCTCAGTTGGTAGAGCGCAACCTTGCCAAGGTTGAGGTCGCGAGTTCGAGCCTCGTCGTCCGCTCGGGAATCAGACCCCGGTCCCTCGGACCGGGGTCTTTTCGTGCGCCCGGAGGCCCTGCACAGGGCCTCTGACATTTGTCATGTCCGGTGATGACAGCGCGCACTGCCGCCGGCCCCGGATCGCCGGAACGCTGAAGACATGAACACCAACGGACACGAACACGTGATTGAGGTCACCGACCTGCGACGTGTGTACGGGGGCGGGTTCGAGGCGGTGCGCGGCATCTCCTTCTCCGTACGCCGCGGCGAGGTCTTCGCGCTGCTGGGCACCAACGGCGCCGGCAAGACCTCCACCGTCGAACTGCTGGAAGGGCTCGCGCCGCCGACCGCCGGACGCGTGCGGATCTTCGGGCGCGATCCCCACACCGAGCGGGCCGCCGTACGGCCCCGGACCGGGGTGATGCTCCAGGAGGGCGGCTTCCCCTCCGAGCTGACCGTCGCGGAGACCGCGCGGATGTGGGCGGGCTGCGTGAGCGGGGCGCGCCCGCCGCTTCAGGCACTGGGCCTGGTCGGACTGGAGCACCGGGCCGGCGTACGGGTCAAGCAGCTGTCCGGCGGCGAGCGGCGGCGCCTCGACCTGGCGCTGGCGCTGCTCGGGAGGCCCGAGGTGCTGTTCCTGGACGAGCCGACCACCGGCCTGGACGCCGAGGGGCGCCGGGAGACCTGGGACCTGGTGCGCGAGCTGAGCGACGGCGGTACGACCGTGCTGCTGACCACCCACTACCTGGAAGAGGCCGAGGATCTCGCCGACCGGCTGGCGATCCTGCACCGGGGGCTCATCGCGGCCACCGGCACCCCGGCCGAGGTGACCGCCGCCCAGCCGTCCCGGATCTCCTTCGAGCTGCCCGAGGGCTACTTCGTCGGAGACCTGCCGCCGCTCGGACGGCTCGGGGTCCTCGGACACGAGGTCGAGGGCAGGCTCGTACGGCTGCGGACGCGGGAGTTGCAGCGGACGGCCACCGGGCTGCTGGGGTGGGCCGAGCAGGCCGGGGTCGAACTGGGGCGGCTGGACGTGCGGTCCGCCTCGCTGGAGGAGGCGTTCCTCGGGATCGCCCGGCAGGCGGCCGCCGGGAGCGCCGCGGATGTGAAGGAGTACGCGGCATGAGCGGGACGGCTCTCACCACCACCCCGGCCGGGCGCGTGGCCGCCCTCGCGCGGGCCGAGCTGACGCTGTTCGGGCGCAGCAAGGGAATGATCGTCGCGGCCGTGTTCGTGCCGTTGGTGCTGCCGTTCAGCGCGCGGACGGTGGTCAAGGACATGGACCTGAGCGGGGCCGGACTGAACGTCGGCCTGGTCCTGCTGCCGGGCGCCATCGGGTTCTCGCTGCTGGTCGCGGTGTACTCGGCGCTGATCGGCGTCTTCGTCGGGCGGCGCGAGGAACTCGTCCTGAAGCGGCTGCGGACCGGTGAGCTGCGGGACCGGGAGATCCTGGCCGGGTCGGCGCTGCCGTCCGTCGGGACCGGGCTCGTGCAGTCGCTGCTGCTGGCGGTGGGCTGTGCCGTCCTGCTCGACGTGCCCGCTCCCGAGGCGCCCCATCTCGCGGTCCTGGGGCTGGCGTTGGGGCTCGTGATGTGCGCGGCGCTGGCCGCCCTGACGGCGAGCTTCACCCGGACCGTGGAGAGCGCGCAGGTCACCGGGATGCCGCTGATGCTGGTCTCGATGGCGGGCTCCGGGCTGGCCGTACCGCTGGAACTCATGCCCGACCGGGTGGCGACCGTGCTCGAACTGCTGCCGCTGACCCCGGTGATCACCCTGCTGCGGGGCGGCTGGAGCGGTGAGCTGTCGGTGTCCGCGTCGATCGGGCCCGTGCTGACGGCGCTGGCCTGGACCGTGCTCGCCGTGTTTGCTGTACGGCGGTGGTTCCGGTGGGAGCCGAGGCGCTGAACGCACGGGGGTCGGGCGGGCTGATGGGTGGGGCGAGGAGTGGGGCGTCGGGTGGGGTGTTCGGCGGGGTGCCGGGTGCGGCGAGGAGTGAGGCGCTGGGGGCGGTGTTGAGCGGGGCGCCGGGTGGCTGGTGGGGGCGCAAGAGCACGCCGGGGAAGGTGGAGACGTACACGCGGTGGTCGTTCCACTTCTTCGCGGTGGCCGAGATCGCCGGGATCGGGCTGGCGGCCTGGGGGCAGGTGGGGGGCGGGCTCGCGGCCTGGCTGCTGCTCCTGGTGTGCGCGCACGCCGTGGTCTGCGCGGTGACCGCGTCACGGGCGCTGGACTGGACGCGCGGGCGGCGTGAGCAGCCGGTGGCGCTGCTGTGGGGGCTGGGCGCGGTCACGCTCGCCGTCACCGTCGCGGCGATCGCGATCGCCGAGCGCGGTCCGGACAGCGACGACGTCCAGGGTGCGACGGGGACGGTCTTCGCCGGTGTGCTGGTCTTCGCGGCCGGCATCGGCGCGCTGGGGGTCCGCCGACGCCGGCGGATCTTCGCCCTCGTGAGCGGTTACGCGGCGGGTGCCGTGGCCGGCGGGTTCCCCCTGGGCGGCTCCGTTCGCGGCGCGCTGTTCGTCGGAGTGGGGGTCCTGGTCGGTGGCGGATTCCTCGCCTTCACGTCCGTCTTCTCCGTCTGGCTCCTCGACGTCGTGTACGAACTCGACGCGGGCCGTGAGACCCGCGCCCGGCTCGCCGTCGCCGAGGAACGGCTCCGGTTCGGGCGGGACCTGCACGACGTCATCGGGCGCAACCTCGCCGTGATCGCGCTGAAGAGCGAGCTGGCCGTCCGGTTGGCGCGGCGCGGGCGCGAGGAGGCCGTGGACCAGATGACCGAGGTGCAGCGGATCGCGCAGGAGTCCCAGCGCGAGGTGCGCGATGTCGTACGGGGGTACCGGGAGGCCGACCTCGACGTCGAACTCGCCGGTGCGCAGGGCGTGTTGACGGCCGCCGGGATTCGCTGCGAGGTCACCGGCGAGGCGGCCGGGCTGCCCGCCGAGGTGCAGTCGGCACTCGGGTGGGTGGTCCGGGAGGCGACCACCAACGTGCTGCGGCACGGGGACGCCGAGCGGTGTGTGGTCGCCGTGCGGGTGGCGGAGGGGCGGGTGGTGTTGACGGTGGAGAACGATGGGGTGAGTGGGGGCGTCGTGGGTGCTTCGGGGGCCTCGGGCTCTGGCGGTTCCGGTTCGGGGCTCGCGGGGCTGCGGGAGCGGTTGGCCGCGGTGGACGGGGCGCTGGAGGCGGGGCCGGTCCGTGACGGTGTGTTCCGGTTGGTGGCGAAGGTGCCGTTGGTGGGCGGGGAGGTGATCGCGTGAGTGTGCGGGTGCTGCTTGCCGATGACGAGCATCTGATCCGGGGGGCGCTGGCCGCGCTGCTCGCGTTGGAGGACGATCTCGTGATCGTCGCCGAGGCGGCCACGGGGCCGGAGGCGCTGGCCATGGCGCGGGCGCACGAGCCCGATGTCGCCGTACTCGATCTCCAGATGCCCGGCGCGGACGGTGTGAAGGTCGCCACATCGCTGCGGGCCACGCTGCCCGGCTGCCGGGTGCTGATCGTGACCAGTCACGGGCGGCCCGGTCATCTGAAGCGGGCGCTGGAGGCGGGGGTGCGCGGCTTCGTGCCGAAGACCGTCAGCGCGCAGCGGCTCGCGGAGATCATCCGCACGATCCACGCCGGAAACCGCTACGTCGACCCCGAGTTGGCCGCCGACGCGATCTCCGCCGGTGACTCACCGCTGACCGCCCGCGAGGCCGAGGTCCTGGAGCTCGCGGCCGACGGAGCGCCCGTCGCGGAGATCGCCGAGCGGGCCGCGCTGTCCCAGGGGACCGTGCGGAACTACCTGTCGTCGGTCGTGTCGAAGCTCGGGGCGGAGAACCGTCACGCGGCTGTGCGTCTCGCCCGCGAGCGAGGTTGGGTATAGTTGCTCTCGCGCCACGGCGCACTGCGGACGTAGCTCAGTTGGTAGAGCGCAACCTTGCCAAGGTTGAGGTCGCGAGTTCGAACCTCGTCGTCCGCTCTCTTCAGCAAGAAGCCCCCCGGTTCTCCGGGGGGCTTCTTCGTGTTCTACGACCAGCTCGTGCCCGTCAGCCGCTCGTACGCCTCGACGTACTTGGCGCGGGTCGCGTCCACGGCTTGCTGCGGCAGCGGCGGCGGGGGCTGCTCGCTCTTGCGGTCCCAGCCGGACTCCGCCGAGGTCAGCCAGTCGCGGACGAACTGCTTGTCGTACGACGGCTGCGCGCGGCCCGGCTCCCACTGGTCGGCCGGCCAGAAGCGGGAGGAGTCCGGGGTGAGGACCTCGTCCGCGATGACGAGGGTCTCGCCCTCGAAGCCGAACTCGAACTTGGTGTCCGCGAGGATGATCCCTCGGTCCCGGGCGATGTCCCGGCCGCGGCTGTAGACGGCGAGGGTGGCCTGACGCAGCTGGGCGGCGGTGTCCGCGCCGACCTGGCGGGCCACTTCCTCGTAGGAGACGTTCTCGTCGTGCTCGCCGACCGCGGCCTTGGTGGCCGGGGTGAAGATCGGGGCGGGCAACTCCGAGCCGTCGACGAGGCCTTCGGGCAGGGCGAGGCCGCAGACCGTGCGGGACTCGTCGTACTCGACCAGGCCGGAACCGGTGAGGTAGCCGCGGGCCACGGCCTCCACCGGGACCATCTGGAGCGACTTGCAGACCATGGTGCGGCCCGCCCACTCGGCGGGGGCGCCGGCCGGCACCTCGGTGCTCAGGACGTGGTTGGGGATCAGATCGGCGATCTGGTCGAACCACCACAGGGAGAGCTGGGTGAGAATCCGGCCCTTGTCGGGGATCTCGGTCGGCAGCACCCAGTCGTAAGCGGAAATGCGGTCGCTGGCGACCATCACGAGGTCGCCCGCCTCGTTCTGGTACAGCTCGCGCACCTTGCCGGTGTGGAGATGCACCAGGCCCGGAACCTGAATCGGCTCGGGCTTTTCTACGAATCCGGACACGGTTCCTCCCCGTGGCTCTGTCCAATGGCTCGATTGTCCCGTACGGGCCGCTGACCTTGGACTTGGGGTGCGCTGGGTGAGCTCAGTCACGCTTGCAGATGCGGTCCAGGAGGTTGGCGGTGGCGCGCTGGACGCGTGCGTCGACGTGGCCCGGGCGGTCCAGTGCCGGGGACCAGGCGAAGGTCCCGGACGCGAAGACCAGGGCTCCGGAGGGGGCGCGGTAGAGGGACGTCTCCTGGTGGCGGAGGGCGCCCTCGGTGTCGGTGTACGGGGAGTGGGCGAGCAGGATGCGCTCGTCGTGCTCGGGCAGCGGGGTGCGCGGGAAGTAGCGGTCGGCCTCACCCGCGACCAGGCCCTCGATCTCGTCGCCCTCGTGCGCGCCGGTCGCCTCCCAGAGCCAGTGCTCCGCGTTGCGGACCACTAAGGGGTGGGGGTCGGGGACGCGGCCCGCGTACTGGATGCCGATCAGCTGCTGCTCGGGGCGGTCGATCTCGCGCCAGAGGACGGGCTTGCCCGGGCCCCTGCGCTTCCGGCAGGTCAGCAGGCGGTCGGGGACGCCGGAGGGGGCGGGGCCCAACTCGACCTGCCAGTACATGGTGTTGGCCGAGAGGAAGACCAGGGAGGTGCCCTGGTCGCGGGCGCGCTCCACGGTGCCGCGCATGGTGGCCGACCAGTACTCGTCGTGGCCCGGGAAGACCAGGCCGCGGTACCGGGTGGGGTCGATGTGGCCCGCGTGCAGGTCGCGGGCGTCGGCGTAGGCGAGGTCGTAGCCGTAGCGCTCGGCGAAGCGGATGAAGTCGTAGGCGTGGCCCACATGGAGGGGCAGGCCCGCGCCCGCGTACGGGCGGTCGAAGGAGACCGTGGTCGCGGCGTCGGACTCGCCGAGGAGGCGGCCGTCCTCGTCCCAGGCGTGGTAGAGGCTGGCGCCGGTGCGGCCGTCCTCCGGGTAGAGGTTGTAGGCCTGCCAGGTGATGTCGGGCAGGAGCAGGAGCAGGTCCGCGGGGTGGTCGTCGCGGACGGTGAACGGGATGTGCGAGCGGTAGCCGTCGGCCGTGGTGAGGACGGCGACATACGCGCCGATGCTCCAGTACGACGGGATCTGGAGCCGCCAGGACAGCCACCAGTGGTGGCAGGAGACCGTACGGTCGGCGGTGAGCGGCGAGGGCTGCACGATGCCGGACAGACGGGGGCTGGTGGTGATCTTCGCGGCGCCGTCACCGCCGTAGTGGCCGATGCGGTAGATGTCGACGCCGAACTCCTGGGGCGGGTCGACGGTGACGTGGAAGTCGATCGCCTCGCCCGGGGCGGCCGCGCCGGTGGAGGCGAAGCCCTTGATCTGGCGGTGCACGTCGTCGGCGGAGCGGGGGCCTCCGGCGGCCGGGCGGGGGGACGGGACGCGGGAGGTGTCGGTGGGGGGATGTGCCTGACCGTCCATGTACCAGGGGACGACCTGGCCGTCGTCGAAGTACGTGACGTTGCCGCGGAGCCAGGGGACGGGGCCCTGGCCGAAGGGGTCCGTCACGGCGTGCGCGAGCGCTCCCGACTCCCAGCGGTGGATCTGCTCCGACCCCATGGTGGCTGCCCTCCCTCGTGCCCCCGTGTGTGCGGTGTGCGTGGCGCTGTCTGAAGGCTTGTGGCTTGTGTGCTTGTCGTATGTCGTAAGCCCTTGCCATGTGCGCGATCGGTCCCAGCACATCACATTACGCACTCACGCTGTCACTATTCGTTGCGAATTGGCCGAAAGTGGAAGCAGGGGTTCCGGTCCCGGAGGGGCGGACTGGAGGCGCGAACTGGTGTGGCGGGCTGGTGGGGCGGTGTCGTGGATCCGTCAGACGAGCCGTACCGGCTTCTCCGGGCGTATGCCGGACGCGATCAGCCAGGCTCTCAGGGGGCCCGGGTCGCCGTCCTCGACGAGGCTGAGGACGCGGGGGGCCAGGTCGGCCGCCCGTTCGCCGTTGACGAGGAGGGAGGGGCCGTCCAGCCAGTCGAGGCCCGGGGCCGCGCCGGCGGTGTCGATCGCGGCGCAGCACACCATCGCGGTGACGTGGTCGGCGAGCAGTTCGCGGCCGGTGCGGGGCGGTTGCAGCGGGAAGAGCGGGAGCATGCCGTCGTCCCACAGGGCGGTGTCGGGGCTGCCCTGTCCCGGGGCGGGCGGGGCGGAGGCGGGGGTGCTGCCCTGCGGGGTGGCCGCGGCGTCCTCGCGGGCGATCTCGGCGGTGAGGCGGGCGGCGAGGGCGGTGGAGCGCTCGGTGCCGGGGGCTTCCTCCGGGGGGTCCTCTCCCGGGTGGTCTTCGCCTTCGAGGGGGCGGGTGCCGTCGGAGGGGTGGTCGGTGGGGGGCTGCTCGCCGTCGTACGGCCGGGGTTGTTCGGGGTCGTACGGCCGGGGCTCGGTCTGTCGGAGGCCGGGGCGCGGGTCGGGGTCGGTGAGGTGGTCGATGACCCGGGAGAGGGTGGGGCCGTCCGGGTCCGGGGACGCGGGGTCGGGGGAACGGCGGACGCCGAGGGTGTCGAGGACCCGGTGGAGGCGGGCCGCGTCGGTGCGCCACTTGCGGTCCACGACCTCGTCCGGATACTCCTGCCAGCCCACCGGGGACCAGTCCGGTCCGGTCTCGGCCGGGCCGCCGTGGAAGAGGCGGGCGGCGAGCAGCGAGGCCGCCTCGTCCACCGCGCCGGGCTCTTCGAGCAGGTCGCAGGCGGGGCGCTCGCCGAGTCGGGAGGCGAAGCCCTCGGCCAGGCGGTCCCGGCGGGACAGCTCGGTCAGGGCGGCGACGACGCCCGCGTCCAGCCGGGAGGGCCAGCGGCCCATGCGCCAGGCGGGCAGCGCGACCTTGGTCAGCAGGCGGTCCCAGCCGGCGTAGGCCAGGCCCACCTGTTCCTGGGCGACGATCCGCAGGCCGTAGTCCACAGCCTGTGCACGCTCGGCGGCCGCGGCGGCGACCCCGCGCTCCATCTCGGCGGCATGGCCCCGGCAGCTGCGCAGCAGCAGACGGGCGACCCAGCCGACGCCCGCGAGCACCGTGCGGAAGACCGGGTTCCGGCCGGGGGCCGAGGCCACGGCCACCGCCGCGTCCAGGCCCCGGACGAAGCGGCGGGCCGCGGCTATGTCGGGTTGCGCCGAGGGTCCCGTACCGGCGACGACCGGGGCGAGGACCGCGCGCAGTTCGCCGACGCGCATCCACCACAGGAACGGGGAGCCGATGACGAGCACGGGGGCGGTGTCGGTACGGGCCGCCGCACGGCGGTGCGGGGGCCGGGCGCCCGCTATCTCGTCCCGGTCCTCCGCGCGGGGCGGGCCGTGGGACGGGTGGGTGCGGTCCTCCAGCCAGCTGTCGCAGTCCGGGGTGAGCGCTATCGCGGACGGGGCCGGCACGTCGAGGCGGTCGGCGAGGTCGCGCACCATCCGGTACAGGTCCGGGGCCGACTCCTCGGCGATCGCCACCGTCGGGCTGACGGCCGGGCGGGCGCGGGAGACGACCAGCGCGATGCCGCCGGCGGCGAGCAGGACCAGTACGGCGAGCGCGGACACGGCCCAGCGGGAGGCGTCCCAGCCCGGGCCCACGAGATGGCCGGTGGAGCCGCCCGCCAGCAGCACCACGGCGACGGCCGCGGGCAGCAGCGCCACCGCCAGCGCACGGCTGCGGATGCGCAGCACGGCGAGGGCTCGGTGCCGCGCGGCCTGCGCGCCCGCTTCCACACCCATACCGGTCACGGCCTGGTCCCGCCCCCTCCCTGCTGTCCCGACGGCCTGGCACTTCTGGCGTTGCTCACTCCCCCACTGTGGCACCGACCACTGACATCGCAATGCCGGTGGGCCAAGTGCCGGACCGCTTGCGCCGCACCCTAGTTGGGGCCCGGGCCCCCGTCAGCCGTATAGACCACCGGTCACTCGATGGAATGGCTCTGGGGAGAGGTGGATGACGTAAAGCAAGGATCAGGCCCCGGATCCTGAGACGGATCCGGGGCCTGTCGGGTTGTTCGGGACCGGGAGAAACAGCCCGGTTCGCTCCTGCGGCCGGGGCGCCTCAGGCGCCGGACGCCGCCTTCGCCGCGATGTCCGTGCGGTGCTGGGAGCCGTCGAGACGGATGCGGCCCACGGCGGTGTACGCGCGGTCGCGGGCCTGGGTGAGGTCCTTGCCGGTGGCCGTGACGGACAGGACGCGGCCGCCCGCGCTGACGACGGCGTCCCCGTCGTTCCTGGTGCCGGCGTGCAGCACGTACGCGTGCGGGGCGTCCTGGGCGGCCACCTCGTCGAGGCCGGTGATCGGGTCGCCGGTGCGCGGGGTGCCCGGGTAGTTGTGCGAGGCGACGACCACGGTGACCGCCGCTTCCTCGCTCCAGCGCAGGGGCTCCAGGTCGGCGAGGTTGCCGGTCGCGGCGGCCAGCAGGACACCGGCCAGCGGGGTCTTCAGCCGGGCCAGGACGACCTGGGTCTCCGGGTCGCCGAAGCGGGCGTTGAACTCGATCACGCGGACGCCCCGGGAGGTGATCGCGAGACCCGCGTAGAGCAGGCCGGAGAACGGCGTGCCACGCCGGCGCATCTCGTCGACGGTGGGCTGGAGGACCGTCTCCAGGACCTCGTCCACCAGCTTCGGGTCGGCCCAGGGCAGCGGGGAGTACGCGCCCATGCCGCCGGTGTTCGGGCCTTCGTCGCCGTCCAGCGCGCGCTTGAAGTCCTGGGCGGGCTGGAGGGGCAGGACCGTGTCGCCGTCGGTGATGGCGAAGAGGGAGACCTCGGGGCCGTCCAGGAACTCCTCGATGACCACGCGGTCGCAGGCGGCGCCGTGCGCCTTCGCCTCGGCGAGGTCGCTGGTGACGACGACTCCCTTGCCTGCGGCCAGGCCGTCGTCCTTGACGACGTACGGGGCGCCGAAGGCGTCGAGCGCGTGGGCCACCTCGTCCGCGTTCGTGCAGACGTACGAGCGGGCGGTGGGGACCTCTGCCGCCGCCATGACGTCCTTCGCGAAGGCCTTCGAGCCCTCCAGCTGCGCGGCCTCCCCGGAGGGGCCGAAGACCGGGATGCCCGCCTCGCGGACGGCGTCGGCGACGCCCGCGACGAGCGGCGCCTCCGGGCCTACGACGACCAGGTCCACGGCGAGCTGTTCGGCCAGCGCGGAGACGGCCTTGCCGTCCAGGGCGTCGACCGGGTGCAGCTCCGCCACCTCGGCGATGCCGGCGTTGCCGGGGGCGCAGTGGAGAGCGGTGACGTCGGGGTCGAGGGACAGGGAACGGCACAGGGCGTGTTCGCGGGCGCCGGTACCGATGACGAGGACCTTCACGGGGTCAGCGTAACGGGGTTTGTCGGAGTGGGCGTCCCTGGGGGCTGCCGCCCCCAGACCCCCGCTGTCGGCCCTGAAGGGGCCTCGTCCTCAAACGCCGGACGGGCTGGGATTGCCCGGACCGGTGCTGAGAGGCGCCGGCCTCTCAAGGGGAAGGCGCCGGTCCCTACTCGTTCGTGAACTCCTCCACCACCGTCGCTCCCAGTTCTCTCACGATGAGGTCGTGGCCGGAGAGGGCGGACTCGTCGAGGTCGGGGTCGTCGTCCTCGGGGATGTCGTCCTCGATGGAGACCGGCGGTGGGGGCTCGGGGGCGGGGGGCTGGGGGGTCGGGGCCGAGGTGGAAGGCGTGCTGGGGGGTGGGGGGGTGGGCCGGGCGGGCGAGGAGTGCTGGGGGGTGGGTGAGGAGGCGGGGCCGATGTTCGTGGGGGTGTAGCCGCCGCCTCCGGCGCTGGGAGCGGCGTTGCCGCCACCGCCGTAGCCGACGCCGCCTCCGCCGTAGCCGCCGGTCGGGGCGGGGGACGAACCGCCCGAGGGGTCGAGGACCGCCTCGATCTTCCACTGGACGTTGAACTGTTCGGCGAGCGCCTGCTTCAGGACCTCCTCGCTGCCGCTGCTCGCGAAGTTGTCGCGGGCGCCGGCGTTGACGAAGCCGAGTTGGAGGGTGGTGCCGTCGAAGCCGGCCACCTGGGCGTTCTGGCTGAGGAGGATCCAGGTGAAGCGGCGGCGGTTCTTGACCGCTTCCAGGATGTTCGGCCAGAGCATGCGGGGGTCGACGCCGCCGGCCGGGGGCGCGTAGGCGGACGCGGCCGGGGCCGACGCCGGGTTCGACCGGGGTGCTTGGGATGCCGGGGCCGCTGGCTGGGGGGTGGGTGCGGCCTGGGTCGGTGGGGTCGCGGGTCGGCCGCTGCCCGCGGTGGCGGCGGTGGGCCAGCCGCCCGGGCGCCGAGCACCGCCCGCGGGGGCCGCCGTGGGCCAAGCGCCGGGGGTGGGGGCGGCCGGGGCGACGGGCTGCTGGGTCGTCGGCTGTGACTGGGGTTGCTGTCGCGGCTGCTGCTCGGTGTGGTCGGGCAGGCCGGCGCTGGGCTGACCCTCGGTCGGTCCGCCGGGTGAACCGTGGTTCGCGGGGACGTGCTGGTCGGCGGCTCCCTGTCCGGGCGCACCCTCTCCGGGTCCGCCGGACGCGCGTACCGCGGCGCGGGCCGCGGCGGGGCCGCCGCCGGGCGGGACCGGGGGCTGAGCCGGAGCGTGGGCCTGTGCCTGGGGTGGCGGCGGGGGCGTCATGGTGGCGTGGCCGCCGTGGGCCTCGAGGCCCGGTACATACCCCATGGCGGGGGCGCCCGCGCCGGCGGAGAAGTTCACGCCGCGTTCGATGCGGTCGAGGCGGGCCATGACGGAGCGCTCGTCGCCGTAGGCGGCGGGGAGCAGCACGCGCGCGCAGATGAGTTCGAGCTGGAGGCGGGGTGAGTTGGCGCCGCGCATCTCGGTGAGGCCCTGGTTGACGAGGTCGGCGGCGCGGCTGAGCTCGGCGGCGCCGAAGGTGCCGGCCTGGGCCTGCATGCGCTCGATGACGTCGGCCGGGGCGTCGATGAGCCCCTTGTCGGCCGCGTCGGGCACGGCGGCGAGGATCACCAGGTCGCGCAGCCGCTCCAGCAGGTCGACGACGAAGCGGCGGGGGTCGTTGCCCCCCTCGATGACGCGGTCGACGACCTCGAAGGCGGCGGCGCCGTCACCGGTGGCGAACGCCTCGACGACGGAGTCGAGGAGCGAGCCGTCGGTGTAGCCGAGGAGGGAGGTGGCCATGGCGTAGGTCACGCCGTCCTCCTTGGCCGCCGCGAGCAGCTGGTCCATGACGGACATCGAGTCACGCACGGATCCCTGGCCGGCGCGCACGACGAGGGGCAGGACGCCGTCCTCGACGGGGATGTTCTCCTTGCCGCACACCTCGCCGAGGTACTCGCGCAGGGTGCCGGGCGGCACGAGCCGGAAGGGGTAGTGGTGGGTCCGGGAGCGGATCGTCCCGATGACCTTCTCGGGCTCGGTGGTGGCGAAGATGAACTTCAGATGCTCCGGGGGCTCCTCGACGACCTTGAGCAGCGCGTTGAAACCGGCCGACGTGACCATGTGGGCCTCGTCGATGATGTAGATCTTGTACCGGCTGCTCGCGGGCCCGAAGAAGGCCTTCTCGCGCAGCTCACGGGCGTCGTCCACACCACCATGGGATGCCGCGTCGATCTCGATGACGTCGATGGAACCGGGGCCGTTGCGCGCCAGGTCACGGCAGGACTGGCACTCGCCGCACGGGGTCGGTGTGGGCCCCTGCTCGCAGTTCAGACAGCGGGCCAGGATGCGGGCGCTGGTCGTCTTGCCACAGCCGCGCGGACCACTGAACAGGTACGCGTGATTGACCCGGTTGTTCCGCAGCGCCTGTTGCAACGGGTCGGTGACATGCTCCTGCCCGATGACCTCGGCGAACGACTCCGGGCGATAACGGCGGTACAGCGCGAGAGACGACACGTCTACGAGGTTATAGGCGCCCACTGACAACCCGACCCCCGCAGGGAACGCGAACGCCCCCCACGCACCCGCCAGAGCCAACCTACCCTTGCTGCCTTCCGGCCCTGGGGGAGTTCAGTCAGATAGCGCCGCGTGAGGGGCTGCCCAAACAGTACCCGATGGCAGGGGGTGGGAACGAGTTCGCGAGCACTCCTCAACGTCTTGTATTGTTTGCGGCGGAGGATTCGCCTAGAGGCCTAGGGCGCACGCTTGGAAAGCGTGTTGGGGGCAACCCCTCACGAGTTCGAATCTCGTATCCTCCGCCAGTGCCTCACCGGGCACGATGTCGAAGGGCCCCCTGGAAACAGGGGGCCCTTCGACGTTGTCCTCAGGCGCCGTTGTCCTGGTTTTTGTCCACAGCGGGTGTTTCCGGGGGTCCCCAGATGGCTTCGGCGATCTTCCGGGCCACGTCCTTGAGCATGGCGTCGGGCACGTGGAGGTACCGGGCTCGCATGCTCGCGGAGGTGCCCGGCTCCCACCCCATGATCTGGTCGATGACGCGATCCGGGACCCCGAGCAGCATGAGCACCGTTGCGGCCGTGTGCCGGGCATCGTGCAGCCGGGCGTTCCGGACCCCTGCGTCTTCCAGTAGCCGCTTCCAGTCGTGGTAGTCCGTGTTCGGGCTCAGCGGGCCCCCCAGCGGCTTTGTGAACACGTAGTCCGATTCTGTCCACAGGTCACCGGCCGCCTTGCGCTCCCGCTCCTGTGCCTCACGGTGTGCACGGAGCATGGCGACCAGCGGGCCTGGCAGGGGTACGGCACGGCGGCCGGCGCGGGACTTGGTGTTCTTGGTCTCCCGCCGGACCTGCACCTTGTCCGGGCAGTACCCCGCCTTCCGGCCGCACGGCGAGGCTTCCGGGCACCCGTGCTCGTACCGGGGGCGCAGACGGTTCCGGCGCAGCTTCAGGTACTCGTTGGCCAGGTCGACGTCAGCCCAGCGCAGTCCGAGCGTCTCGCCCTGCCGCAGTCCGAGCGCCAGGGCCAGCATCCAGCGGGCACTGTTCCGGCGCTTGTTGGCTTCCAGGAGTAGGCACTGAACCTCTTCCACGGAGTAGGGCTCAACCTCGGATTCGTCCTCTTCCATCCGTGGCGGCTTGGCCAGTGCAGCGGCGTTCTTCGCTGCGTAGCCGCGCCGCACCGCCTCCCCCAGCGCGGTGCGGGCGGTGCGGTGTGCCTGATGAGCCGTACCGGCCTTGCGCGCCCCGTTCGCCTGCATGCGGCGATACAGGCTCTCCAGGTGTTCGGGCTGCAAGCGGTCTAGGCGGTGCCTACCGATGCCGGGCACGAGGTGAACGCGAACGGCTACCTCGTAGCCGTCGTAGGTGTTTTCGCTGACGGTCGGCTTGGCGATGTTTTCAACCCAGTGCTGAAGCCACTTCTCAACCGTCCACGCCTTGCCCGGCTGCTGGGCCGAACCCGCGTCACGCTGCCTCTCCAGCTTTTTGACTTCTTCAACCAGATCATCGCGCGTCTTGCGGGTCAGGTGTCTGCGGTACGGCTCCCCGTTGTCCTTGTAGCCCATCGGCACCCGGGCGTGCCAACGACCGTCCGCCCCTAGGTAGATCGCCGATTCGCCGTTTGCGCGGCGGGTGCCCTTCTTCTTCTCTGCCACAGGCAGGCTCCTGTTTCTGATGCGTCGGGATGGAGACCGGGGCGGCGGGTTGTCCTGTCCGGGAGTGCCGCCGCCCCGGCATCGTCAAGTGGTGCGCTGAGCCGCGCGGAGACGGGCGACGTACGCGGCCGGGGCGTCAGCGGGGACGCGGCGGAGGCGGCCTACGGGTACGGACTCCAGCTCTCCGGAACGGATGAGCGCGTAGCAGGTAGTGCGGCCGATGCGGAGGCGGCGAGCGGCCTCTTCGACCTTGAGGAGAACCAGGGTCGGGTCCTCGGTCGCGGCCACGGGAAGGGTGGTGGGTTCGTCCACGGCTCACTCCTGTAGGGCTGAGTTCAGGGGCAAGTGCCGCCGCACAAACCGCAATATCCGCAGAAACCCCGGGGAGGGTCGTTGACCTGCGACGTTGCGGTGTGCGACTGGTGACGGGTGACGCTCCGCAGAAACCCGCGATATTCCGCAAAAATCAGGGACGGCCGGTCGGCCCGCCCGTGGGTGCGGTGGCGTCGGTTTTTTGCGGAATATCGCGGAATTGTGCGACGGGCCCCCGGCCGGGGTCGGCGTTGGGCCCGTCGCAGGTCAGCGGGGCTGCCAGGGGTTTCTGCGGATATTGCGGTTTGTGCGAGGGGTTGGGTGGGCGGACAGGGCTCACCGGCCGCCGTGGCGCAGGGTGGGATGGGCCTGTAGGCGGGGTGCCGGGGGGCGTCCGCGCTTGCCGGTGCGCTCGGGTTGGTAGGACCGCAGGTATCCGTGGTCTTCCAGCAGCGCGAGGGCCGGTTCGAGGTCGGCGACGGTGGGGACCTCGCTGCGGGACAGAACCGTGAAGACGTCTCGTCGGCTGACGTCCTCCCATCCGTTGTCCCGAAGTGCTTCCAGCACGCTGCGGGCGCGGGACAGGACCGGGTCGGCGCCCATGACGTCGAACACGGCGAGGGCGTGGGCGGTGTAGTACTCCCCCAGCTCGATGGCCGCGCGCATGGTGTCTTCGGTGACCGGGTGGGCGTAGCCGTTGCCGCCGTGGTGGGCGAGGTGCAGCAGTGCGGCCATGCGGGCGGTCGCTCCGGCGAGCTTTCCGGCCCAGTTGGAGATGTGGCCCAGCTTGCCGCCGCGTGCCTTGAGCTGCGGTTCGATGCGCTGCTGATAGGCGATCAGGGCCGCGTCCGCCTCGGGGGTGAGCTGGATGACGGCCGGGTCGGTCCACTCCGCCAGGGACAGGGTGAGGTCGATGACCTTCGCGGTGTAGGTGGCGGCCGTCTGTTCCGGGACCGGGTCGGTGATGATCTCGCGGTCGCCGACCGTGGAGACCGGCAGGGAGTACAGGAAGCGGGCCAGCAGTCCGCGCCCCTCGAACCCTTTCACCTTCCCGATGTCCCGCAACACGTCCGGCTGGACGGCGAGGCCGATGGTCAGCGCGGGGGCGTCGATGTACTCGCGGCGGGTCTGCCGGTTCACCCTCAGCCGGTCCCCGGCATGGCCTTTGAGGAAGACTTCCATGTTGGGGGCGCCGGAGTAGCGCCCGGCGATGATGTCGAAGATGCCGCCCTCGGCACTCATCACCGACAACCGGCCGCCCTGTTCGGCCATGAGCGAGGTGACCGTCTCCGGTGTCGAGTCGTCCGCCAGCAAGACCGGTTCGGCCGGGACGGTGAGCGTGTCCGCGGTCTGCGCGAGGCCCACGGCGGTGGCCACCATCTCGTCGCGCTTGTCGCCGTCAGCGGACGCGGCCTTCGCGGCGGCCTTGTCGGCTGCTTCCTTGGCCAGTCGTGCCGTCAGCTCCGCTTCCACGATCACGGGCTGCATCGCGGTCTTGAGCTGCTTCTCCGCCTCATACAAGGGGTTGGTCAGCAGGGCGAAGACGGCCGACTTGCGGTTGGCGGGCGGGAGCGCCACCACGGTGTAGAGGTTGGTGGGCTCGCGCCAGTTGCCGCGTACGTGGACCACGGACCGGCCGCCGGCCGCCGTGGCGAGCACCGCGAGGGCGATCGATCCGGCGAGGTCCACCGGGGTCTGCGTCTCCTGCGCGACGGCCGTCACGAACTGGCCCAGCCATGCGGGCAGGACGTGGGCGGGGAACGGCGGCCGCTCGCGGCGGCCGGTGAGGGGAATGGGGTCCTCCCACACGTCCGGTGCCGCGTCGTCCTCGCCGGGCGGTTCTTGCAGGGTGGGCAGTCCGGCCCACAGGTCGGGGCTGTCCACAGGCTGTGGAGTCATGAGGCGGCCCTCCCTTCGACGGTGGCCGTGTGCGGGCCAGAACCAACGGCAGAAAGGACGCCCTTACGGGCGACGCCCTTCGGTTCGCCCACAGTCGGCCGTGGCGAGCCTTGTACGGCGCCCTGAGAGCTGTTCATAGTGATTCGTGGTGCTTTGTTCATGCCGCGCGCTCCACGGCCGCCTCAAGGCCGTTGGCGACCGCGCGGCGGGCGTAGGCCTCCGGGACGCCGACCGAGACGGCGGCGGTCACGATCTCCTCACCGACGGCCGCGAGGCCGCAGGGTCCGGGGCAGGCGGTGTGTTGGGCGGCGAGGAAGCGGGCGACGCCGAACGCCTGTGATCCGGCGCCGGATTCGGTGCGGGCCCGCACGAGAGCGAGGCCGCGTTCCAGGCCGGTGCGGACGTAGCGTTCGGTGTGGCGGCACCCGGTGGCCACCTCACGCGACAACGGGGCGCGCGTCGGGAGAGAAGAGGCCACCTCCCCGCGGGCGGGGGTGGTGTCTTCCTTCACCAGCAGGGCGCGCACGGCGGCCGGGAGAACGGCCATGCGGCCGGTGCCGGGTCCGAGCCAACGGGCGTACTGCATGAGGGACTTGATGTCGACGCCGGGCCGGACCGCGTTCGCCGACGGCATCGCGCCCTGGTAGAGCCAGTGTTCGCCCCGCGTCGTCGGCACGGTGCGGGTGGCGGGCAGGGTTGCGCGGGCCCATGCGACGGCCGCCGCGTTGTCGAGGTCGACCACGGTCAGTCCGGCCCCGCCGGGGTGGTAGGCGACCGCTACCGCCTCACGCCACACCGCCGCCCACACGGGCGAGGTGAGGACGCGCGGGTCGGTGGTCGCGGCGGCCCACGCGTGGCAGGGCGCAGGGCATCGGCAGGGACCTGCCGCTTTCATGTTGGGGCGTCCGCCACAGGCGTTCCCCTTGCAGGTGCGGCAGTTGCCGAACGGGACTTTGCCCGCTCGCAGGGGCAGGGCCGGGACGCCGGCCGCCGCGAGGTGCAGGGCAGTGTCCAGAGGGCTCCCGTCCGGGTGATTCCCGCTGGCGCGCCGCCGGGTCTTGCAGTCAGGTGTCATGCTGGAGATCTCCTGTTCTGCTACGTCGGGATAGCGAGGCCGGGGGCGGCGGGTTGTCCTTGTCCGGGAGTGCCGCCGCCCTCGGGCACAGCTAGCCGTTGAAGTGGTTGTGCTTGAAGACGGCTTTGCGGATGTGGAACGTGTTGCCGCTCTTGCTGCCGTTGCCCTTGAAGATCTGCACGGCGACGTATCCGCCGAAGATGATGGCGGCGAGCGTGATGAGCTGAGTGATCAGCGCCGTGAGGGCCGCGATGAACGTGGTGAGCATCAGCAGTCCGCCGCACACGGCGACGAAGCCGACGCCCCCGAGGGCGACGTTGACCGCCGCGCGGGAGACAGGCGGCTTGGCGGCGACCGGTTCGGGCTGTGCGTGGTTCATGGTGTAGCCGGTGACGACGCGGCCGTCGGGCAGGACGATGCTTGCCACGGTCGGGATGTGGCCCGGCTGGACGGGCACCATCGGCGTCGCCTGTGGGACGACGACGGGCTGTATCGGGGTGGGGTGGTGGACTTCCACGGACCGCTCAGCGGCCGTGGGGCGGGCAGGTTCGGGGTACATGCGGAATCCCTTCCGAGCGTGGGTCAGGGAGGCAGGGGCACCCCCTTCGGGGTGCACTGTGGAGGGGGTTTTCGGGGTCTGACCTGGGGCGCCTCCCTGCCTCCCTGAATGATCATTAGTGCAGGTCAGAGCCAGGGAGGGGGGTCAGGGAGGGGTTCAGGGAGTTCTCCCTGGCTCCCTGACCCGGAGAGGCTTTCCTCCCTGTCACTCGGAGGCGGAAGCGGAACCCTCGCCGTCGCGGTTGGCGAGGGCACGGGCGAGGCGGTCGCGGTGGACGACCATGACCCCGTCGGACTTGTAGGCGATGTCAGGCCCGTCCGGCGCTGCCTCTTCGAGCACGCGCTTGAGGTCGGAGAACGACCACTTGCCGTACGCGTCCTCGCTGAGCATCGCCAGCCGCTTCAGGACGTCCTGCGTACGCACCCGGGGCACGTCACCGACCACGGCCGCGATGTCGGCGAGCTGGTCGCGTTCCTCGCCCCGCTCGATGAGGGTCAAGGTGGTGACGCCGTCACGCATGGCCTTGGCGCGGTCGGTGATGACGACGGCTGCGTCATCGTCGATGTAGTGCGTGCGCACCGTGATGGACGACTGCCCGGCCGGAATCGAGATGCCGTCGGAGGCGACGACCAAGGTTCCCCGATCCAGGCCCGGACGCAGCAGGTTCGGCGCGGCCCCGCCGTCGACGGCCTTGTCCCCCAGCGCCATACGGGCCTGAGACTCGGTCCCCAGGGCGAGGGAGGCGCGGGTGTGGGCGCCCTCGCGTACGAGCTTGGGCAGGTTCTCGTTGGTGGGGTCCTGGGTGCCCTGCCACATCAGGACGTTGACCGCACGACCCTGGTTGTGGATCTTACGGACGGCCATGAAGTACCGGGAGTTGGCCTTCGAGCCGCCGTAAGGGCGCTTCTCGTCGTCCTTGGCCGGGCACATGAACGCCACCTGTGCTTCGTCGACCAGCACGATCAGAGGCGGGAACTGGGTGCCGGGTGGGGCTTGGATGCGGCGGTTCATCTCGTCCACCGCGCTCTCGACCATCTCGGTCACCTGGATGACGTGTTCGTCGGTGGGGCCTTGGATCAGCACGTCGGCGAGTCCGTCGAACATGGCCCAGTCGCCTACGCCTTTGAGGTCGCCCATCAGGAACTGCACCGACCGGTCCAGCGACAGCCACAGCGCGAGGGAGCGCAGGGCGACGGTCTTGCCCTGGTTGGACAGGCCGGTGATGAGCAGGTGGCGCTGGTACAGGCTCAGGGCGGCGGCGTCGCCGCGCAGGTCCTGACCCCACGGGGCCTTGCCCTTGGCGTAGTCGGCGGTCATGGTGTCGTCGGTGACCAGCGGGGACGGGCCGATCGGCTCGTCGAGGGCGCCGGAGTCGGCGATCCACAGCCGCACGGTGCGGGCGGCTTGCGGGATGGTGATGAACACTTCGTGCTCGTGCCGGGTGAGGTTCTCCGCGAGCTTGCGGCGCTTGTTCTGAACCTCGTTCGTCGACACCCCGGATGGCAGGGTGACGTCGACCTCGACACCGCACCCGGCGATCACGATCGGCGACAGCATGGACGCGCCCACGTCGCCCATCTCGTCGATCGCCCTACGGAGAGCGGGAACGCCCAGGTCGCGCAGGGCCTTGACCACGATGGACGGGGTGATCGGCTCTCCCTCGCCGGAGCGGATGTTGGCGGGAAGCGCCCACTGCGGTGCCGCCTGCTGGTGCCGGCCGACGGACCACATGCCGAGCAAGGCGACCAGCGGGCCGAGGACGACCGCGTACGGCCAGACCACCTGAACGATGTGGATCAGGGCGCCGATGAACTCGATGGTCGCCTTCAACGGCGTGATGACGTCCCCGACTTCCTTCGTGTTCAGGGCCATCACGACCCCGAGAGCGACCAGGACACCGATGCTCACGCCGGTGCCCACGGCGATGCCCTTGGCTACCTGCTCGGGCGAGTGGAGCAGGTCCATGCGGCGGCGGTGGCGGGCGTCACGGAAGCGCTGGAGACGCTCCTCCCATTCCTCCGCGACCTCCAGGTTGCCCTGCGCTTCGGCGGCGCGGAGCATGCGCTCGTAGCGGGCCCCGGTACGGCCGTCCCACGCGCGGCGGGTGATGATCCGGCCGCCGTTGAAGGTGTAGAGGCCGTGCCGGGCGACGACGCGTGCGGCGGTCGTGGTGCGCTCGTGCGTGACGGCGGTCCGGATCGCGCGGCCGGAGCGCACCCACAAGGGCACGATCGGGGCCGGTGCCGGGTCGGGGACCACGGTCAGCGTGGTCACGCTGCCCGCATCCGCGGGCGGGTCGGTGTCCTTGTGCAGGTTGATGACGTTCTCAGTCATGCTGGTACTGCTCCTGACTGCCCTCACGGGGCGGGAGTTGAGAGAAAGAGCCGGGGCGGTCAGGACCGTGGCAGGGACGGCCGCCCCGACGCTCAAGGCAGGAACGTGCAGGTCAAGCGACATGCAGGGGACGCGCGGTGGGGGTGCTCACCACCAACTCCGCTTCTTCTTCGGCACGGGGTTCGGGCATCCGTTGACCATGTGATCCACGCACGCCGGGCAGTTCTGACGGGGCTTGAGCCTGCGGTGGATGCTGCGATCGTGGGCGTGCTGCCAGCACTGCGGGCACTCACCCGGAGGCGTCTGCTTTGCCGCCATGGTCACCACCACCCCGAGGACTTCCGCGCGGCCTTGGCCTGCGCGTACTCGTTGACGATGCGCTGCCGCTCGGTCTGCAACGCTGTCATCTCAGTGGTCAACCGAGTGAGAACCGACTGTTTCAGCGACTCCAGCCTCCGTTCCGCGCGGTCGGTGCTCTTGCCCCGCACCACCCGGTAAGAGCCGCCCGCGAGAGCGCCCATGATCTGGCGACGCTCGGAACCGGTCAGCGGCCACCACTGGTCGTTGTGAACCGCTTCGATCTTGTCCCGCGTCTTCTCGATTTCCTTGTCCAGGCGGCGGGTGTTGGGCTTGGCCATGGCTTAGCCCCTTCGCGGGTAGGTGTGGCCGGCGGGCGGGTAGACCGGCACGGCCCGGTCGGTGAGCAGGCCCTCCATGACGACCGCTTCGAAGTCCGCGTGCAGCTCGGAGAGCGGCTCAGACTCGAACGCGAGGTCGGCGGCGTCCAGCAGGCGCTCCGTGCGGTCGGCGTCCTCGCGGCGGGTCTCGCAGGTGATGCGCTTCACGGCTGACCTCCCTGGTCAGAAGCCGGAACAGCGGAAGAAGGGTTGGGGTGGGCGCACAGCACGCAGCAGCCGAGCGAGGTCGGCAGGCAGTAGCTGTAGATGACGCCGCAGAGGGGGCAGGTGCGGCGGGCCAGCATCGCCAGCGCGAGGGCGCCCCATTTGCGCGAGGTCATCGGCCGCACGGGCTTGGCGAGGTCGATGCGGTACAGGTAGGCGACCGACGCGCCGGACTTGCGGCCCCGGTGGCGGATCATCAGCTGAGCGCAGACGGGCTGACCGCCCGGCCGCAGCCCCTTGGCCCGTAACTGCCGGCGCGTGGCCAACCCGTCCGGGGCGTACCGCCAGGGGTACGTCGGTATGCCGTAGCGGGCGCCAGTGGGGTCGTAGCACTTGCTGTAGGCGGTGGGCATCAGGCCACCCCGAGGACGCGGTTCCACGCGGCGCGGAGGCGGACTTCGGAAGCCGAGTGTCCGGCCGCGCGGAAGCGCTTGGCCATCTCGCGGTAGGACAGGGCAGGCGTCTCGCTGGTACGGATCTCCTCGACCAGCCTGTCCAGGGCGGCATCGGTGAGCGCGGGCGCCGTCTCCAGCGACAGGGCCGTAACCGGCTCCGTGGGACCCCACACGGGAAGCTCCCAGGAGGGTGTGACGCCGGGCGTGACTCGGCTCGTCACGCAGGTCAGCGCCCGAGAGGTGTCCTCGCCCTGCCGCGCCTCTTCCAGCGTCGACCACGCCCCCGCGAGGGTCTTTGCGGTCTTGGCCTGGACACGGGCGACGCGGGCCCCGGACGCCGTCACGGCCGTAAGCCGGGTCTCTTCCGTAGTGGCTTCGGCACGCAGCCGGGCGCGGGCCACGGCCGCTTCGTCGCGGGCTTCCTGCTGGATGCCGCGGATCGCGTCCAGCGCCATCGAGGTCAGCGCGGTCCGCTCCCACAGCCCGTGCACCAGCCACAGAGCCTTGGCCGCAATCGGCAGCCAGGCGACAGCCAGCCACGCGGCGGCGGACGTCTCGGCGGTCAGTGCGTGCGCCACCAGGACGCCGGAGGCGACCAGACCGAAGCACCAACCCACCACGGTTACGGCGGGGTTGTGGTCGCCCTGGGCTGCGAGGCGGCGTTCGTAGGCGAGGGTGGCCAGCCAGCCGCCGTCGATCCCGAGACCGACGACCAGCGCGACGGGCCACGGCACGGCCGTGCCCAGCCACATCACGACCACGGCCAGGGTGAGCACCATGGACACAGTCGTCATCGCGACGGCGGGCAACACGGTCTTGGTGGACTTGGTGCTCATGCCGCGACCCCCTTGGCGGCCGGGCGGCGGCGCCGGACCGGGCGGGCCAGCGGGATGACGTCGAACAGGTCGGGGTGCTCCTCGATGGCCTGCGCCGCCATGCGGATCAGGTGGTCGGGCAGGTCGGGGTCGTCGGCGAGGATGTCGCGGGCGGCGTCCAGGCGGGCCGCGCGCTCCTCGTGCGTCTCGCCCTCGACGCCGAGCCACAGCTCAAGCGGGGTGCCGAGTGCGAGTTCCGCGAAGTCCTCGGCAGAGATGGCCTGTTGGCGGCCGATGTAGGTGCGCATGGTGGATCTCTCCTCAGTGCTGCGTCGGGAAGAAGGCGTGGGGCGGTCGGCGTCCTTGTCCGGGAGTGCGACCGCCCCACGAAGAAGCGGGGGTCAGACGGTGGCGATGATCAGCGCTGCGACCAGCAGCCACAGGTGATGGAATGACTGGTCAAGCGCGTAGGCGCCGGTGCCGAGGCTCGGGTTGTCGTCGTGGCCGGCGCGCGGAGTTCCGAGGCGGTAGAAGCCACCGAGTCCGAGCGCCTCGGCAAGCCGGGCCAGCGTGCTGCGTCGGTCGGCCCACCAGTGCGTGGCGGCGTCGATACCGAGTCCGGCGAGGATGCCGGACACCGTCAGGTGCAGGTTCAGCAGCCATGCGACCGGCAGCAGGACGGCGAGCTTGGTGAGCGTCAGGGTGGCGACGTGCCGGGCGTCCGCAAGGCGGCCGACCCAGCCGGGACGGCCCTTGTGCGCGGACTGGCAGGAGGTCTGCACCCAGTGGTCACCCACGCTGTGAGCGACGTACAGGGCAACGAACACAGCGGCGAAGACGGTGGCTTCCATCGCGGTCACCGGCTCGCGTCGCGCGTCTGCACCAGCTGGATGGCCAGCCGGGGGAAGTCCGCGACGCCGTCGAAGTCCGCGAACGTCACACCGTGCGTCTCGGCCGCCTGGATCATGTCCCGCAACACCGACGCGGCGTCCGCCTTCTGCGCGCCGGTGGGCCGGTAGCCGGGCCCGAACTGGGCAGCGGCCGACGCGATGCGGTGGGCGATGTCGTTCAGGTCGTGCTGGTCCATGGTGCTTCCACTCCTTGAGCAGGTCGGGAAGGGAAACCGGGACGGCGGGTTGTCCTTGTCCGGGGAGTGCCGCCGCACCCAGTACGAGAGGCCGAAACCGCAGGCAGCGATCGGCCAAGTGCCCCGGGCGAAAGTCGATTTCGCGCCCTCACGGCTGGATACCGGGGCCGACGGACGTCACCCGGCCGCCACGGGGACGGGGCCAAGCCCCGTCGTTCTCAAAGCACTCTGTTGAGTTCTCAAGGAACCGGCACTTCCTTCGTAATCACCCCTGCGGGCTTTCCTCCGGGCGCTGCACGGTCGGTGTCACACACTGTTAATGCGTGGTGTGTATTACCTACCACTCACGTTGGCAGAGAGATTCCGCGCCGTCAACCCCGTCGCTTTCGATTCGGGGCCGCCGGCTCTTCCCGTGCGGTGTTGGTTCAACTGTCGCCAAACGGCGGGAACTTCGGGAGCGTGTACTTGGGGGTGCACTCGTGCACTCCCCCACGGTTCCCTCTACACCCCGGCCTTGACCTGCGTAGAGTGACGTTGAGTCAAGCTGGTACTACGGCCGCTCTCTGGGGGTTCGATGGCAGACCGGAACGCCGGACTGGCCGCGCTCATGCAGGAAGCCAACTTCTCGCACAAGTCGCTTGCCCGCGCGGTAGTCACCTCTGCTGCTCGCTCAGGTGAGGACATCACCTGTGACCACACCTACGTGTCCAGGTGGCTTAAGGGCTCCATCCCACGCGGCAACATGCCGCAGTTCATCGCAGACGCGATCGGGCGCAAGCTGGGACGTCAACTCACCATCGACGACATCGGGATGGGTGCCGCGGCAGTGTCCGCCGTACAGCCAGAGTTGGGGCTTGACTTCGCGGACAAGCCGGAGAGCACAGCTGCGACCGTCGCGGACCTCTGGCGTGCCGACTTGGCCGACGCCGAAACGCTGGTTCGGGCACTGCCAGATTCCGCGGCTTGGACCGCCGCGTCGTTGCGGTGGATCGTGGCCCCACCGGATGGGGAACTGTCCCGAGTGGGCAGCCGTGCCGTTGGCACCATGGACGTGGAAATGGTGCGCTCGACAGCCGACGCGTTCAGCATGCTCGATGGGAAGTTCGGCGGGGGCCACGCCCGACGTGCCCTGATTCAGTACCTGCACACAGACGTCCGGCCGATGCTGAGCGGGGCATACTCCGATGCCGTGGGCCAACAGCTCCACTCCGCGGTTGCCGAAGCTCTCTTGCTCGCTGGATTCATGTCGTACGACAGCGGCCTGCACGGCATCGCACAGCGGTACTTCATCCAGGCACTACGCATGGCACAGGCGGCCGGTGACCGGCTGCTCGGCAGCAGCATTCTCTCTGCAATGAGCCACCAGGCGACGTTCCTGGGGCAATACCGGGATGCTGCAACCCTCGCCCGCGCCGCGTACACAGGTCCGGCCGGCAGTCTGGGACCGACGATGGCAGCGCACCATCTGGCAATGGAGGCACGGGCCCTGGCCCGTCTCGGGGACGCACGTGGCTGCGACCTCGCTCTTGCGGAGGCGGAACGCGCGCTCAGCCAGCGGACCGCCGACAGCGACCCGCCATACATCGCCTACTTCGACGAAGTGGAGCTTGCAGCCGAGATAGGCCACTGCTTCCGTGATCTGGGGCGGTCTGTCGAAGCCACGGAGCGCGGCGCGGGCTCCATCTTCGGTGACGGCCTCAACAATCGAAGTGACTTCTTCGCAACGATGGTTCAGGCCGAGTCGTACATCATCCAAGGCGAGATTGGCCGGGGCTTCGAGTTCGCCCTGAGCGCGCTACGGCTCGGCGAAGGACTGAAGTCAGCTCGCTGCGTTCAGTACGTGCGGGAGCTTCAAGGACGCCTCACAGGCGGGATGAAACGAGCGGCGGAGTTCGGTGAGTTCGAGGAACAAGCCCGAGGTTTCCGCCTCTGGCAGGAGGCTGCTTGACGCGTCTAGAAGGGCGCCCAATCCCGGCGAGAGCCACCTGAGCGCAGACTCTCCACGCGCTTCTCGACTTCCTCGGCGGCGCGCGGGTTGGTGCCTGCATTCTGCGAGAGCCACGTCACCATCAGCAGCTCCCGGACGCTCCGGAGAACGGTGTACCCAGACCATTTCCGCACGTCAAAACCGTATCCGGTAACGAAGTCGGCGTACTCGGCTTCCGTGTGCCAGCCGAAGCTGTCGTAGTACATGGCCGTTTGCATGAGGTCCCACTCCCGCGGACCCGTGACGAACCCGTCCAAGTCGATGACCTTCGGTTGGCCAGCCGCATCGTGCAGAACGTTGCCAACGTTGAAGTCACCATGCAGGTGTCCAGCCGGAAGCGCGAACTGGAGGCGGTCGTACTCAGCGGCCAAACCGTCGGCCATGGACCGCAAAAACTCACGGGTGGCATCGGGAATGGCGGCACGTTCCAGACGGTGTTCGACCTTGTCGAAGGGTTGAAGGACCGGCAACGAGAAAGGCGGTGGCTCCAATGCATGGAGTCGCCGCAGCAGAACACCCATCTCGCCCGTGCTCGCGTACTCCTCGCCGTCCGCGAGCCCTTCCCAGAACGTCACGGGATGCCCCTCGACAACGACCGGCTGTTCGGCTGCCGTGACGAGTCGCGCTGCCGGATATGCCTGATCTGCGAGCCATTTCGCCACGGCTACTTCCTGCCGCACGGAGGCGAGCCGATCCGGACTCCGGCCAACCCGCGACACGATGCGGCCGCCGTCCACACGGAACACCGCATGGTCCCCGAACCTCAACATCTCGCTTCCGTCCAGGTCCACGCCAGCCACTTCGCAGGCCTTGCGCAGGATGGTGGCGGCTGCGTCCGCGTCGAACTCGGTCCGCTCAGTCGTCGTCATGCCGTCTGAGTCCCCCGTCCGACAGGCAACGCACGAACTTCCCGCCCACGCGCGGCGCCCTTGCCAATCAGGCCTTGCCCTTCCATCTGCGCGATGGCGGAGCGGACAGCAGTCCGCGACGCTCCGAACCTCTCGCACAGCTCCTTCTCCGTGGGGAAGCGGTCGCCAACCCTGACCCCATCGGCCCGCAACAGGTCAGTGACCTTCTCGACCAACGGCCGGCGATCGCCGCTCCCGGAGACGTACCACCCGGCGCCCTGTACCGACTCGATGACACCCTCAGCCTTGAGCGCGGCGAGGGCCCGCTCGATGGTGCTGCGGCTCACGCCGTACTCGCTCATGAGTGCCGACTGAGACGGCAGTGCCTCCGTGATCTCGCCCTTCTCGATCTTCTCGCGGAGAGATTCCGAGACGTCTAGGTACGTACCTCGTGGACTGCCCTGCGGCACGTGGCCTCCCCTTCTCCGTTGACCAGGTCGACATCTTCCCACTCGTGCCTCCAGCTTCCCATGTCCGGCCCACGCCTGGCTGCTGCTTCAAACACCTCGCTATCCCACGCAGCACACTGGACGAATTGACTAGTTTCTTCATATCCATTCCACTGAACGACATCAGTCCATGAAATCTTCGCAGAATCATTTCCAATTTACCCTTGGATGCAGACTCCGCTACCGCCTCCAAAAATCCTCGCATTCCAGTATCTAGCGTCGAGCAGCCTAGAGATGCCGATCTAAATTAAATCTGCCGCAGCTCCTTTGGTGATCACGCAACCAACATCCCGAACTGAAGTTGCGGGGGAGTTCTTTCGAAACCATTGGGGCGTCTGGCGACCCGGGTTGCTTCACCAAGACAGTTGACGTACCTAAACCGCCGTGGGATACCTAACGGCAGGACTCCAACCTTAAGGGGGGTGACGGTATGACCCAAGGCAACACTCGCGAGTGCCCCCTATGCAAGGAATCGATCAAGGCGGAAGCACTCCGCTGCAAGTACTGTCAGGCTGACTTGGAGCCGACAGATCCTGGACACGGCGGCGTATGCCCGTTCTGCAAAGAATCAATCAATGCGCAAGCCGTACGCTGCAAGCACTGCCGACAGGATATTCGCAGCCAGTCCAAGGAAGGCGCTCAGAGCGAATCCATCGAGCGCGCCGTGCGCGCCGCATTCGCAATTGCTCAACGAAATAACGGAGGAGGAGGGGGAGGGCGTTCCTGCGACGAGCGTTACGGAGATTGTTACATCGATTGCTCTCTTCGGCATCCATACGATGAGGACTCTCCGAACAGCTTCAATGCAGAAATGCGTCAAGCATGTTTTGAAGTGTGCGACGCCAACCACAGGAATTGCAGGAGAGGGTGGGGCGGCTGGGACTATGCTGCTATTGAACGCATAGCCCGTTATGCAGCTTTGGCAGCCATGGAAGAAGGTCGCTCCAGGCAGTAGGGTGCTTCGTTCCAAAGAGCTTGTGGCCCGCCTAGCGGACCAGGTCGATAAGTCGTGCCGCAGATGAGCAGAGGGCCCGGACGGTTCGTCCGGGCCCTCTGCTCAATTCGCTAGATCCTAGACTGTCTACGCGCGTCCACGTGTCAGAATATGAGGCTCTATATATCGAGAACCACCACCCGACGCGCGGCAACATCCCTTACTGGACCATGCGAGGGACGTCTAAGTTCGATCGGGGCTTTCGGGAACGAAAGTCAACAACATTCTGCTGACCTGCCCCGACATGCGTGCTGGAAGGATAGGGAGATCCCATCCTATCCTTCTCGGGAGTTGGAGCAATTGAACGCAGGACAGCAGGAGGAATAGCTAGCTTCTCCGAAGCCGGAACATACGGCTTAATCCCGAATTGACGAGTAAGCAACGTCCACAAGAGAAGCGGCTCTTCTTGGCCAACATGAACGGGTTCCTGCTTGCGCCAGCCACGCTGAGAAAGCTGCACGTAGAGTGAGCGTTTTCTTGTTTCGTCGATTACACCGACGGCAGCACCACGCATGATCAGGGATTGAATAGAGACGCCCCAATTCGCTTTGAGGCGCGCATATTCATTCAGTGTCATACGTTCCGAGATTGCTTCAACAGCTCGCTCACGCGGCACCAGCAAGGCCGACGCAAATTTGTTGGCCTCACCTTCCGGATCTCCCACCCGGGGACGGAAGGTATGAAGTACTAGGTGCCCGACCTCATGCGCCAGCGTGAAACGGTCACGGTCGCCGTGACTACCTGGGAAGTAACCGATGAGTGCAGCGTCCCCTAGGCCTCCCCAATAAGAGACTCCGAAATGGTTACTAGTAGCCTGCTCTTCCCCTCCAGCTGGGTCGTTAAGCACGATGGGAGCCACCGCGATACCGCCCCGCTCTAGGGCGCGAGTCAGATGTGGAATAGGTAGATCTGGCGCCAGCCGGAGCGCTTGGCGGGTCTCTTCGGCTAGCTTCTCGATCTCCTCGTCAGTTACTTCATCTGCCGTTGCATACGGCAGAGGCGGGGTTGGATACCTCTCCGAGGTCAACATGTCCTCGGCGACTCGATAACTCTCGCTGTAGAACGCGTGCACGCGCTTGGTTACCGATCGCTTGGCAGAGGCCAGCTTTCGGAACCGAAGTGAGTCGAGGGGAACAGACTTCGGTTGAACGTAAAAGAACCCGAAGGGCGTTTCGGTTGCGTCGGAAATCATCTGAAGCTTGGCATCGTCGTGCTCCTTGTAGCCATTCTCGACTTCAGAAATCCACGACGCGCCAACCCCAGACATCTTCGACAGTTGGGCCTGTGTCAGGCCCAGTAGTTCTCGAAGCGTGCGTAGGCGTTCACCCGGAGATGCCGCCAGCACCGTAGGCATTGCCCTCCTCCTTGCTTGCAGGGATGTCCAGGTGGATACCTGCATCCGTAGGCCGGAACTCCAGATCACTCATGGCAGAAGCAGTCTGGGGCAACGGGAAGTCAATGTCGATCTTCTCCTTCCGACCGTACTTCCACTCTCCGATCGGGCGCACCACACGGAACGCCGGCGCTCCCGTCTCGGCATCGAGGCGCCACAGGACGAGCAGGCGGTCATTGGCGGGTCCCCAGAGAGGCTCCATGCCCTCAAAGATGGACAACGGCTCGTTGGCGTAGAAGGCACGCCGCTGGGCGTTATGCCCCGGCGGAGGTACGTCCCTTTCCGAGGGGGCGTGCAGGACGCGAGCCCTGTAGCTGCCGTCCGAGACCCACAGCTCACCGTTGCGCCGGTGCTTGCCGGTGAGGCTCCACACCCCAAGTTCCGCCCCGGTCAGGTAGAGGTGGGCGCGGCCACGGACATTGTGCGTAGTGAGCCAACCGTAGTCGCGGCCGGTCAGGTCACCGTTGCGCTTCTTGTTCTCTTCGCCTGCGCGCGCAAACGCGTCGTGCAGGGGTTCGCACAGATCCGCCATGGCACCGCAGATCCGCTCCACCTCGGCATTAACCATAGGCGCGAAAATATCACACGGAAAATTAAGGGTCCACACTCTGTGGCGCGCGCCACCTGAAGTGGGGCGGCATCCCTAGTGGAACAGATGGCACTGACAGAGCTCCCCTGCCGAAGGGGCGCACGTCGAAGCCCCCGATCGGGAGCCACGCGCGCGCGACCAGCTGGGCCGGACGCATGGGTCCCTTGCCCACCGCTTGTTGTCCTGGTCTTTGTCCAGTGCGCCACCAGCTGCCAGCGTTCGCCGAAGTGCGCGCACTGGCCATGACCTGGCGAGCGAACCCCTGCGAACGCTCCCGTACGGCGTTGCGGACAGTTGGAAAGCGTGTTGGGGGCAACCCCTCACGAGTTCGAATCTCGTATCCTCCGCCAGTGCCTCACCGGGCACGATGTCGAAGGGCCCCACCGTTCGCGGTGGGGCCCTTCGTCGTGTGTGGTGTCCGGGGGGGTGCTTCTATCTGTTCGGTCAAGGTCTGTGGGCTTGGTCAGGCTGTTTGTTGGTGCCCGGGTTGGTAGAGGGTGCTGTGCTTGAGCATGGCGTGCAGGACGTCGACGCGGCGGCGGGTGAGG
>NZ_JAIHON010000023.1 GCF_021173675.1 Streptomyces lincolnensis
CCGCCCCGCCCCCCCTTCGACCCCGCGCCGGGGGGGGGGGCCCCCCCCGCCCCCCCCCCCCCCCCCCCGGGCGCGGGGGCGCCCCCCCCCCCCCCCCCCGGCGGGCGGGGGGGGGGGGGGGGGGGGGGGGGGGCCCCCCCCCCCCCCCCCCCCACCCCCCGCGGGCCCGGTACCCGTCCTGCGACGGAACCTTCAGGCGGACACCTCCGAGCGGTCCCCGCCCCACAACGTGTGGAACGACCCGTCACGATCGGTCCGCCGGTACGTGTGCGCACCGAAGAAGTCCCGCTGCCCCTGCGTGAGCGCCGCGGGCAGCCGCTCCGCACGCAGCGCGTCGTAGTAGGCGAGGGCCGCGGAGAAGCCGGGCACCGGCACGCCCTGCCGGGTCGCCGCGACGATCACTTCACGCCAGTCGTCCTGGGCGTCGGCGATCTCCCGGGCGAAGGTGTCGTCGGAGAGCAGGCTCGGCAGGTCCGCGCGGGTGTCGTAGGCGGCGCGGATACGGTCGAGGAAGGCCGCGCGGATGATGCAGCCGCCCCGCCAGATCGAGGAGACCGCGCCGAGGTCGATGTCCCAGTCGTACTCCTCGCGCGCCGCCGCGATCTCGTGGAAGCCCTGGGTGTACGACACGATCTTGGAGGCGTACAGCGCCTGCTCGACCCGGTCGGCGAAGGCACCCGCCTCGGCCTCGCTCAGCGCGGTCGCCCTGGGCCCGGAGAGCCCGCGGGAGGCGTCGCGCAGCTCGGCGTGACCGGAGAGCGAGCGGGCGAAGACCGCCTCCGCGATGCCGGACACCGGGACACCCAGGTCGAGGGCGATCTGCACGGTCCACCGGCCCGTGCCCTTCTGCTCCGCCTGGTCCACGACCACGTCCACGAAGGGCTTCCCGGTCGCCGCGTCCACGTGCGACAGCACTTCCGCCGTGATCTCGATCAGGTACGAGTCCAGCCGGCCGGTGTTCCAGGTACGGAAGATGTCCGCGATCTGCGCGGGCTCGTACCCGGCGACGTCGCGCAGCAGTTGGTAGGCCTCGCCGATCAGCTGCATGTCGGCGTACTCGATGCCGTTGTGCACCATCTTCACGAAGTGCCCGGCGCCGTCAGGACCCACGTGGGTCACACAGGGCGCCCCGTCCGCCGCCTTCGCGGAGATCTTCTCCAGCATCGGACCGAGCGAGTCGTACGACTCCCTGGGGCCGCCGGGCATGATGCTCGGCCCGTTCAGCGCGCCCTCCTCGCCGCCGGAGACGCCCATGCCGACGAAGTGGATGCCCTTCTCGCGCAGGTCGCGCTCCCGGCGCCGGGTGTCCGCGAAGTGGGCGTTGCCGCCGTCGATGATCATGTCGCCCGGTTCGAGAAGCGGGGCGAACTCCTCGATCACCGCGTCGGTCGGCTCACCGGCCTTCACCATGACGACCAGCCTGCGCGGCCGCTCCAGCGCCGCCACGAAGTCCTTGGCGGTCTCGGCCGCGATGAAGGTCCCCTCGCTCCCGAACTCCTCCACCAGGGCGTGCGTGCGGGACGCCGTCCGGTTGTGCAACGCGACCGTATAGCCGTTGCGAGCGAAGTTGCGGGCGAGATTGCGGCCCATGACCGCGAGTCCCGTGACGCCGATCTGGGCTGAAGTGCTCATACGGTGTGGCTCCTCAAGGATCCCGGGGATCCGGTTGTCGGTGGTGCCGTTCGTGCTCGCCAGTATTGCCCTTGTGGCCATCCTGACGTGCCGGTTCGCCGACCGCACGTCCGAGGGTGTGCGGCCGTTCCGCAGGCAGATACGCACGGAGAGCCCCACCTGCCTCAGCGCTCGCACAACCGCGATTGATTCCCGGTCGCCCGGGACGGCAGTGCGGCCGATTGCCGCCTTGTGGTGGCCTGTTCGCAGCGCTTACTTTTGCCCCTCCTGACGCATGTCGAGGGGGACTTCATGCCCATACGCGGCCGGCACCGCCGGTATCAGCCGAACAGGATCAACCGTGCCTCACTGACCGTCACGGCGGGCGGCGCCGGCATGGCGATCCCGTTCATCGGCGCCGGTGGCGCCGCGGCCGCGGACGTGGAGACCTGGAACAAGGTCGCCGCGTGCGAGTCGACCAACGACTGGAACATCAACACCGGCAACGGCTACTACGGCGGGCTCCAGTTCACCCAGTCCACCTGGGAGGCGTACGGCGGCACGCGCTACGCGCCCCGAGCCGATCTGGCCACCAAGGACCAGCAGATCGCCGTTGCCGAGAAGGTGCTGGACGGACAGGGCCCCCAGGCCTGGCCGGTCTGCTCGCAGCGGGCCGGGCTGACCCGCGACGGGAAGACCCCGGACATCAAGCCGTCCGCCACCCCGGACGTGAAACGGGCCTCCACCCCGGACGTGCAGCCGCAGACCACGCCCCAGTCGCGGGCCGGGACCGCCGAGATGTACACGGTCGTCCGCGGCGACTCGCTCTCCGCGATCGCCGACGCCCAGCGGGTCAGGGGCGGCTGGCGGGGGCTCTACGAGGCCAACCGCAGGACCATCGGCGCGGACCCCGACCTGATCATGCCCGGACAACGGCTGAAGGTCAGCGGCACCACGAAGACCGCCGGCAACAACACCAGCACGAGCACCAGCACCAGCACGACGTCCACGCCCGACAAGACCACCGAGGAGAAGGCGACCAAGAGAGACTCCCTGGTCGCTCCCGTGAACGCCTCCGCGGGGACGCCGTACCGCAAGACGGGATCCTCCTGGTCGAAGGGCTACCACACCGGTGTCGACTTCGCGGTGCCCACGGGGACCTCGGTGAAGGCGGTCGGCGCGGGCAAGGTCGTCACCGCCGGATGGGCCGGCTCCTTCGGCTACCAGGTGGTGATCCGGCACGGCGACGGCCGCTACACCCAGTACGCGCATCTGTCGGCGATCTCGGTGAAGAGCGGGCAGACCGTCGGCGGCGGCCAGCGCATCGGACGCTCTGGGTCCACGGGCAACAGCACGGGCCCGCATCTGCACTTCGAGGTGCGGACGGGGCCCGGCTTCGGTTCGGACGTCGACCCGCTGGCCTATCTGCGGGCCGGCGGGGTCAGGATCTGACCCGGCGGGGTCAGGATTTGACGCGGGACCGGTGCCGGTCGATGAGCGGCGCCGGGATGTAGGGACCGCCGTAGAAGGGGCCGTAGAGGTTCAGGGAGTCGTCGGGGATCGACGGCTCCCGGTCCTCGGGGGCGTTGTCCGCGGCCGGAGCCGGGATGACCACCCCCTCCGGGACGGTCGCCGGTGCGGACGACACGAGCACGGCGTCGGGCGCGGGCACGGTGTCGAGTATCGGCGCGGGCACCCGCAGCGCGTCGGACGGTGACGAGGGCACAAGGACCTGGTCGGAGGCCGGCGAGGAGATGATCACGCTCGCCCGCAGCGCCGCCGTCTGCTGCTCGGGCAGCCGGGCGAGGAGTTCCTCGGCCAGATGCTCGGCGGAGACCGGCTCGGTCCGCGCCGGGACCGTCTCGTCCTCGGCGTGGGTGCGCGAGATCCGCTCGGTGGTCAGCAGGATCAGGCCGCCCGCCGCGACCACGCCACAGGCGAGCGCCAGCACGGTGCCCGTGGTGCCGTAGCGGAAGGTTTCGCCGAACATCGTGATGCCGACCGCGGCCGCGACCACCGGGTTCACGACCGTCAGGGTCGCCAGCGGGGCCGCGAGGCCGGCGCCGCGGTAGGAGGCCTGGGACAGCATCATGCCGGCCGTGGCCAGGACGCCGATCACCGCCAGGGACGGGATGTCGCCCGTGGTGACCCCGCCGGTCCAGTCGACGGCGACGGTCTTCGTGAACACCGAGGACATGCCGAACGCTATGCCGGAGGCGGTCGCGAGCAGGATGCTGCGCACCGCGGGGTGGCGGTGCGCGGCCCGGCCCGCGATCATCAGCGCGATCACGGCACCCGCGGTGACCACGGCGACCAGCACCCGCTGGGCGGTGTCCAGCGACTGCGCGTCGGAGGCGCCCACCAGGGAGAGCAGACCGGCCAGACCCACCGTCGCCATGATCGCGCCCCGCCAGGCGGTCGCCCCGGCCCTGCGGCCCACGAACACGGCCGCCATCGGCAGCGCGAACACGATCGTCAGGGCGCCCAGCGGCTGTACCAGGCTCAGCGGGCCGTAGGCGAGCGCCACCACGTGCAGCAGTCCGCCCAGGCCGTTCAGCGCGACCGCGGCCCACCAGGCCGGCCGGCGCAGCGGAGCGTACTGTTCGTCGGGGTCGGACACCGCGACCTGCTCCTGCACGATGGCCCCGGCCGCGTAGGCGACCGCGGAGACCAGCGACAGCAGCACGGACAACGCGAGGGCACTCATGAGCTGCTCCTCTGCGTGAGGCGGGGGCGGTCTGCCCGTCGCGACGAACGGTCGGCTTCCATAGCCAACACGATGCCCGGAAAATTCCTTCCCGTCGTCGTACCTGAGCAGGCAATGAGTCCTACTGCCGATGGAGTACGACGGGTCCCGTGTCCTCCCCAGGATGGGTGACACCCCTGAGGGGCGCACCTCCTTTTCCTTGGTACTACTGCTCTTCGTGGACCTCGACCCCCAGCTCGCAGCCCTGCGGCCCCTCGGCGGCTTCTTCGTCCTACCCACGACCGGAACCCCGAGACCGCCCCTGACGACCCTGGCACGGGCGTACGAGGACGGGGCCTCGGGCGGGGACACAGGCGCCCTGGCCTTCCGTGTCCGCAAGGTCGCGACCGCCCTGCACGCCCCCGAGGAGCGCGTCGCGGCCTCGATCGCACAGCAGGGACTGGCGGCCCGGCTGTGGTCGGTGACGCTCGGCTGCGCCGCCCTGTACGGCCGGGTGCCCGACCTCGACCCCCGGCTGCTGCACTGGGACCCGGACGGCAGCGCCCCCGACGACCTGTGGCTGTCCGCCGTACGACCGCTGCCGGCGGACCCCTCGACCCTCGCGGACCTCGTCCTGCACGCGCACCTGGAGCCCCTCGCGCGAGCCCTGCGCGCCCGCCACCGTGTCGCCCCGGGACTGCTGCGGGGCAACGCGGCCTCCGCGCTCGCCGGCGCCGCCCGTCAGCTGGCCGGATGGGCGCGCGCGAACGGCCGCGAGGAGGCCGCCGCCCGCGCCTTCGACCTCACCTCGGACCTGCTGGGCCACCCCCTCCTCGCCGGCACCGGCACCCTCACCGGAACCACCTTCCGGCGCCGCAGCTGCTGCCTCTACTACCGGCTGCCGGGCGGGGGCGTCTGTGGCGACTGTTGCTTCCCACGACCCCCGCGCTCTTCCCCGCGCGCCGCATCTGGGTGACCATGAAGTCCGAACAGCTGCTGAGAACAGGGGGTTCCGGGTGCGAGTGGGCCTGTTGACCCGGGAGTACCCGCCGGACGTCTACGGCGGTGCGGGTGTCCATGTCGAGTTCCTCGCCCGGGAGTTGAGGTCCCTCGTCGATCTGGACGTGCACTGCTGGGGTGAGGTGTCCCTGGCGGAGAAGGCGGCCGGCGTGATCCGCCACCGGCCCTGGTCCACGCTGGACACCGCCAACGACGCGCTGCGCACCTTCTCCGTGGACCTCGCCATGGCCGCCGGCCTCGAAGGCCGCGAACTGGTCCACTCCCACACCTGGTACGCCAACCTCGCCGGCCACCTCGGCAAGCTCCTGTACGGCATCCCGCACGTGATGACCGCTCACTCGCTGGAGCCCCTGCGCCCCTGGAAGGCCGAGCAACTCGGCGGTGGGTACGCCCTGTCGAGCTGGGCCGAGCGCACCGCGATCGAGAGCGCCGACGCCGTGATCGCCGTCTCCGGGGCCATGCGCGAGGACATCCTCGGCTGCTACCCGACGCTGGATCCGGCCAAGGTCCACATCGTGCACAACGGCATCGACACCGCCCTGTACCGGCCCGACCACGGCACCGACGTGCTGGACCGGATCGGTCTCGACCGCGGCCGGCCCATCGTGCTGTTCGTCGGCCGGATCACCCGCCAGAAGGGCGTGCCCCACCTGCTGCGCGCGGTACGGGACATCGACCCGGCGGCCCAGGTCGTGCTGTGCGCGGGCGCCCCCGACACCCCCGAGATCGACCAGGAGTTCCGGGAGCTCTTCCAGGAGCTCGACCGGGTCCGCGAGGGCGTGCACTGGATCCCGCAGATGCTGCCGCGCCCCGAGGTGATCCAATTCCTCACCCACGCCACGGTCTTCGTCTGCCCCTCGGTGTACGAGCCGCTCGGCATCGTCAACCTGGAGGCGATGGCCTGCGGAACGCCCGTCGTGGCCTCCCGGGTCGGCGGTATCCCCGAGGTCGTGGACGACGGCAGGACCGGGGTACTCGTCCCGGTGGACGACGACTTCGAGGCGGGCCTCGCGCGGGCGCTGGACTCGGTGATCGGTGATCCGGAGAAGGCACGGCGGATGGGCGAGGCCGGAAGGGAACGAGCGGTGGGCGAGTTCGGCTGGGAGGCCGTCGCCCGGCGCACGGTGCGGCTCTACGAGGAGATCGTCAAACAGGCGTAGGGCGACCCGCACAGGGGCAGGCATGGGTCAAACCAGGGTGAGGGGAGCGGCCATGCGTCGTGGTGGTCCTTCAGTGCTCGGAATCGTACTCGCGGGCGGCGAAGGCAAACGCCTGATGCCCCTGACCACGGACCGCGCCAAACCGGCGGTCACCTTCGGAGGAACGTATCGCCTCGTCGACTTCGTGCTCTCCAACCTCGTCAACGGCGACATCCTGCGCATCTGCGTGCTCACGCAGTACAAGTCGCACTCGCTGGACCGGCACATCACCACCACCTGGCGGATGTCGAGCCTGCTCGGCAACTACGTCACACCGGTCCCCGCCCAGCAGCGCCTCGGCCCGCGCTGGTACCTGGGCAGCGCGGACGCGATCCTGCAGTCCCTGAACCTGATCTACGACGAACGCCCCGAGTACGTCGCGGTGTTCGGCGCGGACCACGTGTACCGCATGGACCCGCGCCAGATGCTCGCCCAGCACATCGAGTCCGGCGCGGGCGTCACGGTGGCCGGTATCCGCGTGCCGCGCGCCGAGTCCCCGTCCTTCGGCGTGATCACCCCGGGCTCGGACGGCCTCACGGTGGAGCGGTTCCTGGAGAAGCCGGCCGACCCGCCGGGTCTGGCGGACGACCCGGAGTGCGTGTTCGCGTCGATGGGCAACTACATCTTCACCACCAAGGCCCTGATCGAGGCGCTCCAGCGGGACTCCGAGGACGCGAACTCCGTGCACGACATGGGCGGCTCGATCCTCCCGCAGCTCACCGACCGGGGCGAGGCCCAGCTCTACGACTTCAGCGCCAACCACGTCGCCGGCGAGACCACCCGCGACCGCGGCTACTGGCGGGACGTGGGCACCCTGGACGCCTACTACGACGCCCACATGGACCTGATCGCCGAGCGCCCCGCCTTCAACCTCTACAACCGGCAGTGGCCCATCTACACCCACTCCGGCCAGCTCTCCCCGGCCCGCTTCAACGCCGGCGGCATCGCCAGCGAGTCCATCATCAGCGCCGGCTGCCTCATCCGCGGCCAGGTCACCCGCTCGGTGCTCTCGCCCGGCGTCGTGGTCGACCCGGGAGCCGTGGTCCAGGGCTCGGTGCTGCACGACAACGTCAAGATAGGCCGCGGCGCGGTGGTGCGCGGTGCTGTCCTGGACAAGAACGTCGAGGTGCCTCCGGGCGCGACGATCGGCGTCAACCCGGAACGGGACACCGAGCTGTACACCGTCTCCAAGGGCGGGGTGATCGCGCTGGGCAAGGGTCAGCTGGTGTCGTAGCGATTGGTACGGTCCAGGGGCCTCCGGGTCCCTGGACGTGCGACGGAATCCGTGTTGTCATGCCAACTTCAGTCCATGACAACGTTGTTGTGGAGGTTTCCGTGCGCACCAGACGTCTCAGAGGCCGACTGGCCTTACTCCTCACCGCACTCCTGGGCTTCACCAGCCTCACCGGCCTGACCGCCACGCCTGCCTCGGCCGACGATCCCGTCGAGCCCCGCGGTCTCAAGGGCGAGTACTACACCCAGTCCGCACCCGGCGCCTTCGACTTCCACGAGCTGAAGGCCACCACCTTCGATCCGACCCTCGACTTCGACACCCTGGAGCCCCGCCTCGCCGCCGCGACCGGACGCTCGGACGACGTCAGCGTCCGCTGGACCGGCAGGCTGGTCCCGACGGCGACCGGACCGCACACCTTCTCGGTCATCGGCGACAACGGCTTCCGCCTGTGGATCGGCGGACAGCTCCTCATCGACCACTGGGTCGACGACTGGGACCGCGAACAGACCGCGGAACCGGTCGAGTTGACCGCCGGTACCGCCTACGACATCAAGGTCGAGTACTTCGAGCACTACGGCGGCTCCAACCTCCACCTCCGCTGGACCCCGCCGGGCAGCGCCAAGGAGGCCGTCCCGCAGTCGGCGTTCCGCCTTCCCGAGGGCTACGCCTACGACGGCCCCGTCGCGACCACCGTCCTGGGCACCGGCCGTACCGTCAGGCTCGACTTCGCCCAGCCCCTCGCGGCACCCCCGGCCGGCCTGACCGGCCACCTCGAAGCGGTGATCGGCGGCGCCAAGTGGCCCCTGGACCGCGTCACGCGGGACCCCGCCGACCCCCGGTCCCTTCTCGTCGCCCTCGCCGAACCCGTCGTGGGGAACAAGACCGGCACCGCGCGCGGCAGCGCCGACCTGCGCTACGACGGCGCCGGCGGACTGACCGGCGCGGACGGCGACGCCGTCGGGGCGTTCTGGAGCAGCGGACCCAACCGCTCGACGTATCAACTGCGCACACCGTGGGCCGACGAGGTGGGCGCGGACAACGCCCACCCGGAGTATCCGCGCCCGCAGCTGACCCGCACCGAGTGGCGCAGTCTCAACGGCCGCTGGCAGTTCGCCGCCGCCGAGGCGGGGGAGACCCCGCCCGTCGGCCGCACCCTGCCCGAGCGCATCCTCGTCCCGTACCCCGTGGAGTCCCAGCTCTCCGGCATCGAACGGCACGAGGACCGCATGTGGTACCGGCGCACCTTCACGGTCCCCGCCGACTGGCACATCGGATCGGACCGGCGGCTCCGGCTCAACTTCGGCGCGGTGGACTGGCGGTCCGAGGTCTACGTCAACGGCACCAAGGTCACCGAACACCGGGGCGGCTACGACAGGTTCAGTGCCGACATCACCGACGCGCTCAAGCCCGGCCGGACGCAGGAGCTGATCGTCGGCGTCCACGACCCGACGGACGCCGCGAACGGCGAGAACCCGCCCCTCGGCAAGCAGCGCCTGGACCCGAGCGGCATCTGGTACACCCCGTCCTCCGGCATCTGGCAGACGGTGTGGATGGAGCCGGTGGCCCGCGACCACGTCGACTCGCTGAAACTCACCCCGGACCTCACCCGCGACCGGGTCGTCGTGGAGGCCAGGGGAGTGCGGGACGGCGTACCGATCACGGCGACGGCGTACGACGGGAAGCGCCCGGTGGCCACGGCCCGCGGCCGCACCGGCGGACCGCTCACCCTGACCCTCGCCGACCCGCACCTGTGGTCGCCGGACGACCCCTTCCTCTACGGCCTGAAGGTGACCGTCGGCACCGACCGCGTCGGCAGCTACTTCGGGATGCGGTCCATCGCGGTCGAGCAGGTGAACGGCGTGCCGCGCACGGTCCTCAACGGCGAGCCCGTCTTCCTGATGGCCACGCTCGACCAGGGCTTCTGGCCCGACGGCCTGCACACCGCGCCGACCGACGAGGCCCTCGCGTACGACCTGAAGGTCCACAAGCGGCTCGGCTTCAACTCGGTGCGCAAGCACATCAAGGTCGAGCCGGACCGCTGGTTCTACTGGGCCGACCGGCTGGGCCTGCTGGTGTGGCAGGACATGCCGTCGATGACCGCGGGGGTGAACCCGAGCGCCGAGGCGCGGGCCCAGTACGAGCGCGAGATGAAGGAGATGATCGACGAGCACATCAGCAGCCCGTCCGTCGTGATGTGGGTGACCTTCAACGAGGGCTGGGGCCAGTACGACGTCGGGCGGGTCGCCGAGCAGGCGAAGGCCTGGGATCCGACCCGTCTGGTCAACAACCAGTCGGGTCTGAACCTGGGCGCCGACGGGGGCGCCGGCGACCTGATGGACGAGCACGGCTATCCCAGCCCCGCCCTGCCGCCCCGCCCGGACGGCAGACGCGCCCTGGTCAGCGGCGAGTACGGCGGCCTCGGTCTCGCCGTGCCCGGACACGCCTGGTCCGTGCAGCAGTCGTACGTCGACGTCGACCCGGCGACCTACACCGACGACTACCTGGCCAAGCTGGACGAGGTGCGCGCCCTGGTCTGCCGGGGCAGCAATGGGGCCGTCTACACGCAGATCGCGGACGTGGAGGGCGAGCTCAACGGTCTGCTCACCTATGACCGGAAGGTCCTCAAGCCGGACGTGGGCCGGCTGAGGGCCGCGCACGAGGCGCTGATCCGGGACGCGTCCCGGGCCACCCCGTCGGGCTGCCCGGCGGACCTGCGCTGATGTGATCTCTGGCGCCCCATGAGTCCCGCCCTTCCCGGCAGTGTCCCGAGGGGCGGGACTTAATCTGCTGTTAACTGTGCGTAGCTTGATCGTACTTGACCGTAATCGCCTGAGGGCGATTGACTGCTTGCTCACCCGTCGTCGACGCGAGGCAAGCCATTGACGTCCGACCTGCTCGCACCACTCGACCTGGCGTTCTGGAACATGGAATCCGCCGAGCACCCCATGCACCTGGGCGCGCTCGGCGTCTTCGCGGCCCGCTCACCCACCGCCGGCGCCCACGCGGCCGACCTGCTCGCCGCCCGCGCCGCCGCGGTGCCCGGACTGCGGATGCGGATCCGGGACGTGTGGCCGCTCGGCCGGCCGACCGCCTTCGGCGGAGCCGCCCGCGAGCCCGCCCCCGAGTTCGACCCCCTCGACCACGTCACGCTGCACGCCCCGACCGCGGACTTCCAGGCCGAGGCCGGCCGCCTGATGCAGCGGCCCCTGGACCGCGAACGGCCGCCCTGGGAGGCCCACGTGCTGCCGGGGGAGGACGGTGTCTCGTTCGCCGTCCTGTTCAAGTTCCACCACGCCCTGGCCGACGGCCTGCGCGCGCTGGCCCTCGCCGCCGCCGTCCTGGACCCCCTGGACCTGCCCGCGCCCCGGCCCCGGCCCGCCGAACCGCCCCGCGGACTCCTCCCGGACGTGCGCGAACTGCCGCGACTCGTGCGCGGCGCCCTCTCCGACGTCGGACGGGCCCTCGACATCGGCGCCTCCGTCGCCCGCTCCACCCTGGACGTCCGCTCCTCGGCCGCGCTGACGGCCCCGTCCACCGGCAGCCGCCGCACCGCCGGGGTCGTCGTCGACCTCGACGACGTGCACCGCGTCCGCAAGGCCGTCGGCGGCACCGTCAACGACGTCCTGATCGCGGTCGTCGCCGGCGCCCTGCGCCGCTGGCTGGACGAGCGCGGCGACGGCAGCGACGGCGTCGCGCCCCGCGCCCTGATCCCCGTCTCCCAGCGCCGCCCGCGCACCGCCCACCCGCAGGGCAACCGGCTCTCCGGCTACCTGATGCGGCTCCCGGTCGCCGACCCGGACCCGCTCGGCCGCCTCGCCACGGTCCGCACCGCCATGGACCGCAACAAGGACGCGGGACCGGGCCGGGGCGCCGGCGCCGTCGCCCTGCTCGCCGACCACGTGCCGGCCCTCGGCCACCGGCTCGGCGGCCCGCTGGTCGGCCAGGCCGCCCGGCTCTGGTTCGACATCCTGGTCACCAGCGTGCCGCTGCCCAGCCTCGGCCTGAAGCTCGGCGGCAACCCGGTCACCGCGGTCTACCCCTACGCCCCGCTGGCCCGCGGCCAGTCCCTCGCGGTGGCGATCTCGACCTACCGCGGACAGGTCCACTACGGCCTCGTGGCCGACGCCGGAGCCGTACCGGACCTGGACCGGTTCGCCCGGGCCCTGTCCGAGGAGGTGGAGACGCTGATCACCGCCTGTGAGCCTTGACGGTCACGGGTTTTGGAGGACCGGCCCGGCGCTCCGTAGAATTCCCCGTTCGACAGCGGGTGCGATCGGAGCGCCGCTCGGGTGATCAGGGAAACGGCAGCGCGATGACGGTGACAGAGGACGGCTCGGCGGCCATGGACGAGGTCGTGTACGGGCCCGGCATCGACCCGGAGCGGCTCGCGGTCTGCCTCGCCGTGCTGGAGGAGCTCGACAAGCTGGAGGTCGACCACCCCGACGCGATCGCCGTGCGCCGGGCCACCGCGGGCGTCTACCGCACCGTCAAGCAGCGCCGCCGCCAGGAGCGCCGGGCCGCCAAGACCGCCCACGACAAGGCGGTCACGGAGGCCACGGCCACCGGCTCCGCCCAGCGCATCGACGACGAGACCGAGGGCATCCTGCCGTCGTCGGTCACCGAGGAGGGCCGCCTCGCGGGGATCCTCCAGCGGCCGCGCTCCTGCTACACCTGCAAGACCCGGTACGTCGAGGTCGACTACTTCTACCACCAGCTCTGTCCCGACTGCGCCCGCCTGAACCGGGGCAAGCGCGACGCCCGCGCCGACCTGACCGGCAAGCGCGCCCTGCTCACCGGCGGCCGCGCCAAGATCGGCATGTACATCGCGCTGAGGCTGCTGCGCGACGGCGCGCACACCACGATCACCACGCGCTTCCCCAAGGACGCCATCCGCCGCTTCAAGGCCATGGACGACTCCGGGGACTGGATGCACCGCCTGGAGGTCGTCGGCATCGACCTGCGCGACCCGGCGCAGGCCGTCGCCCTCGCCGACCAGGTCGCCGAGGCGGGCCCGCTCGACATCCTGATCAACAACGCCACCCAGACCGTACGCCGTCTGCCCTCCGCCTACGCCGCCCTGGTCGAGGGCGAGAGCGCCCCGCTGCCCGCCGGTGAGCTGCCCGCCCACCACGTCATCGGCGCCTTCGGCTCCGGCGCCGTCGACGGCCTGGCCGCGCTGCCCGTCGGTATCTCCGGCCTCGACGCCCAGCAGGTCGCCGACCTCGCCCTGGTCGCCGGCAACGCCAGCGTCGAGCGGCACCTCGACGGCACCGCCATCGACGCGGGCGGGCTCGTGCCCGACGTCGTCGACACCAACACCTGGGTGCAGACCATCGAGCAGATCTCCCCGGTGGAGCTGCTGGAGACCCAGCTGTGCAACTACACGGCGCCGTTCATCCTCATCAGCAAGCTCCGCCCGGCCATGGCCGACGCCGCCGGGAAGGCGCCGAGCGGACGCGCGTACGTCGTCAACGTCTCCGCCATGGAGGGCGTCTTCGGCCGCGGCTACAAGGGCGCGGGGCACCCCAACACCAACGCCGCCAAGGCGGCCATGAACATGGTCACCCGGACCAGCGCCCAGGAGATGTTCCAGTCCGACGGCATCCTCATGACCTCCGTCGACACCGGCTGGATCACGGACGAGCGCCCGCACTACGACAAGCTGCGCCTGGCCGAGGAGGGCTTCCACGCCCCCCTCGACCTCGTCGACGGCGCGGCCCGCGTCTACGACCCGGTCGTACGCGGTGAGGCGGGTGACGACGTGTACGGCGTCTTCCTGAAGGACTACGTGCCGGGCAAGTGGTAGCGGCTGCGGGTCCTACGGGGTGATCCGTGCCCTGCGGACGTTCGTCCCGCCGTCCACCAGCAGGTCCGCCCCGGTGATCCACTCCGCCGCGTCGGAGCACAGCCACAGCACGGCCCGCGCCACGTCCTCGGGTTCGCCGATCCGTCCGAGGGGCAGGCCGGACGCGATCTCCGTCTCTCCCGGCTCCCACACGAACCGTGCCATCTCGGTCCGTACGAGGCCGGGCGAGACCGAGTTGACCCGTACCCGGGGCGCGAGTTCTCCCGCCAGTTGCCCGGTGAGGTGCAGCAGCGCGGCCTTGCTGGTGTTGTAGGCGCCGATGCGGGGGCCGACGTGCCGGGCGCCCTCCGTGCAGATGTTGACCACCGAGCCGCCGTGCTCGGCCATCCAGCCGCGCCACGCGCACTGCACCAGCCGCAGCGGTGCCTCCACGTTCACGGCGAACGCCTCGCCCCACTCCTGCGGGTCGATGTCCATCAGCGGGCCGTACGGCTGGTTGGTCGCCGCGTTGTTGACCACGATGTCGACCCGGCCGAACTCGTCCAGCGCGAGGTCCGTGAGCCGTCGCAGGTGGTCCGGGTCGGCGACGCTGCCGGCCAGCCCGACCCCGTCCAGGCAGGCGGCGGTCCGGCGTACGTCGTCGGGGTCCCGGGCGGTGACGCACACCCGTGCTCCGGCCGCGGCCAACTCCCCGGCCACGGCGTACCCGATACCGCGGGTGCCCCCGGTGACGATGGCGGCCCTGCCCTTGAGGTCGTACGACGACGTCATCGGCGTACCGTCTCATGACGGGCCGTCAGTCAACAGACTCCAGGCGGGAGTTGCGTCCCGCGACCAGCTCCAGGACTGTGCGCCAGTCCTCCAGGACCCCGGCGTCGAAGGCGGCGGTGCGAGCCTCCTCGACCGCGTGGCGCAGGCGCAGCAGGTCGTCGTCGGCGGGGCCGGGGGCGGAGTGGTCGCGGACCAGGCGGGCGACGCGGCCGCCGAGCAGGGGGCGGACGGCGTCGGCCGCGCGGTGGGCGTGCCGGGCCTGGTCGCCGGGGCCCAGCAGCGGGCCGATCGAGTGGACGAGACCCGCCACCTGGAGTTCCTTGTCGGCCGGACGGGACCGGCGCAGCAGCGCGGCGGTCCGCAGCGCCCCGCACTGGCCCCGGCAGACGTACAGCAGATCCATCAGCTCTTCGACACTGCGCAGCTCCATGCGCCAGTCCTCCCGCCGGACAAGCCCTGCCGTCCGGAAGCAGATCATGGCCGGCTTTCCATTCGGCCAACGGGACCTGAACTGCGTCGTCTGTTCGCCGGCGTAGGCCGAGCGGAGGAATCACAAAAGCGGCATCATGAGGCGAATACTGACGATTCAACCCAGCTGAACACGGACGACTCCGGATAGTTACCCTTTGTTTTCAGCCCGATCGAGCGCACTCGCGCTCATTTGGTTAATCTGTAGCGGACGGACAGCAGTACGGGGTCCTACCCAACACCCACGGTCCGTCATGGGACTCGCCCGTTCACCACGGCCTGTTCTCGTACGAGGAACCGGCGCCACCGCGTCCGAGCTGTCTCAAGCAAGACCCGAGCGGGCGTCGACGACCAGGCCGGAGCATGGGCAGGTACGCCCCGAGGGTGACCCGACACATAAGGAGTGCGCGGTGACACCGGAGAAGACGAATCGCGAACAACGCCCCAAGGAACGCACGGAGCGTGCCGGCCGCAGGCCCGGGGAGATCGGCAGCCTCGACGTGTGGGCCCGCTCCGCCCCGATCCGCCTGGCGGGCTACGAGGACGACCTCGTCGAGCCCCACATCCTGCCCAGCGTGGACTGACCCACCGAGACCCCCGGGGCACCCCGAGGGGACCTGTCGCGATCGCCGACCGCATGGGCGTGCGAAACTCACGCCCATGCAGATCAGAGAAGCCGTGGCCGAGGACTGGCCGCGGATCTGGCCCTTCTGGCACCGGATCGTCGCCGCCGGCGAGACCTACACCTGGGACCCGGACACCTCCGAGGAGGCGGCCCGGGCCCTGTGGATGGCCCCGGCCAAGCGCGTCTACGTCGTGGAGGACGACGGCGGAGCCGTCGTCGCCTCCGCCTACCTCACCCCCAACTACGGCGGGCCCGCCGCCGGTATCGCCAACGCCGGCTTCATGGTCGACCCCGACCAGGGCGGCCGGGGATACGGCCGCGCCCTCGCCGAGCACGTCCTGGCCGCCGCCGCGGCCGCGGGCTACCGGGGGATGGTGTTCAACGCCGTCGTGGAGACCAACCCGGCCGTGAAGCTGTGGACCTCCTTCGGCTTCACGATCCTCGGCACGGTCCCGGACGCCTACGACCATCCCCGGCACGGCCGGGTGGGCCTGCACATCATGTACAAGGCCCTGTAGTCGGCTACAAGGCCCTGTAATCCGCGCTCCCTTTGCCCTGGCCCTCGCCCTCAGTCGAGCGGTGCCGTCCGCCGCCACGGGTGCCGCTGCTCCAGCTCCGCCGCCACCTCCAGCAGATCGGCCTCCGACCCCGGGCGCCCCACCAACTGGACGGCACAGGGCGCGCCGGAGGGCAGGGTGCCGAAGGGGACCGCCATCGCGGGCCAGCCCGTCAGGTTCCACGGCGGGGTCAGCGGCGAGTAGGTGGTGTTGGCCAGCAGATTGCGCAGCCAGCCCCGCTCGTGCCAGGGCGCGGCCTGCGGGGAGCGGCGGGCCAGCGCCGGGGTGAGCAGGATGTCGTACTCCTCGAAGAACGGCTCCAGGCGCCGGCGCAGCGCCTCCCGTCCGGTGCCGGTGCGCACGGTGTTCACGAAGCGGCGCCCGACGGCCGCGTGCACCCGGGTGCGCCGCGTCAGCAGCCGCCGGTCGAGGGCGTCGGCGTCCACGGCGGTGCCGGCCGTCCAGTGGGCGAACGAGGTGAGGCTCAGCGACATCGGGTACGGCGGATCGGCCCGGCGCACCCGGTGCCCCGCCCTCATCAGCACACCGCCCGCCTCCCGGGCCGCGGCCGTGTAGGGCCCGGTGACCGCCACGCCCGCGATGGGGCTGCGCAGGGAGACGGCGACGCGGTGCGTGGTGTCCGTGTCCCGCGGGGCGAACGAGGCGTCCGCGATGACCGACAGCACCAGGCGGGCGTCCTCGACGGTCGTCGCGAGGGGCCCGTTCTCCGACATGCCGAACCAGGTGCTGGTGCCGGGCGGCACCACGTCGGGCCCCGGCTTGATGGTGACCAGGCCGCAGTTGGCGGCCGGGATGCGCAGGGAGCCCATGCCGTCGTTGCCGAGGGCGACCGGCACCAGGCCCGCGGCGACCGCGGCCGCGCTGCCGCCGGACGAGCCACCGGCCGTGCGGGAGGTGTCCCAGGGATTGCGGGCGGTGCCGTGGACACCCTCCGAGGTGCCCCAGACGCACAGCTCCGGCACGTTGGTCAGGCCCACGACCACCGCGCCCGCCGCCCGCAGCCGGGCCACCGTGGGATGGTCCTCGGCGGCCGGTGCCTCCGGGGTCGCGGCCGACCCCACGCGCATCGACTCGCCGCGCACCGCGAGGTTGTCCTTGACGGCGACCGGCACTCCGGCCAGGGGCAGTTCGCCCAGATCTCCGCGGGCCGCCACCGCGTCGGCCTCGGCGAGCGCCGCCTCGGCCCGCACCGTCCGGAAGGCACCCACCCGGCCGTCGAGCCGCTCGATCCGCGCGAGGTGCTCGGCCACCACCTCCCGGGGCGTGGCCCGCTTCTCCCGTACGGCTGCGGCGATCTCGGCGGCGGTCCGGCCTGCCCAACTGGTCACGGGCGCTCCTTACTGGCGAGTAATCCTTCAGGGAGAACTGTGCCGCACTCCTTGGATATTCGGACCGCTCTTGTTGGACTTTTGCCGCGGCTGCCCCGAGTGTGCACCCACTGAACCGCAGGTCATCCGATCAATAGCCCAACTCCCGCCTCTTCGCATCCCATTGACAGTCCCTGGAGGCCGCTCAATCATCAGCCATCCGATGATTGGGGGCCCACTCTTGAACACGGGCAGAAGAGGATGGCTGCGGTCGATCGGGATCGCGGCGCTGCTGACCATGGGCGTGGCGCCGACACCGGCCGTCGCGCAGGAGGAACAGAAGCCGCCGGTCACGGTGCCCGCCCTGACCGACTGGGCCCCGGAGTCCGGGACCTACGCCTACCGCAACGGGACCCGCATCGTCGCCGACACCGGTGCCGAACGCCGGGTGGCCGGCACCCTCGCCGACGACCTCCGCGCGGCGGGCCACGGCACGGTGCCGGTGGTGCGCGGCGGGGCCCGCGCCGGTGACATCGTCATCGACGTCCGGCCCACCGAGTCCGCCCTCGGCACCGAGGGCTACGCACTCCACGCCGGCAAGCGCCTGTCGGTGACCGGCGCGACCGAGACCGGCGCCTTCTACGGCACCCGCACGCTCTTGCAGCTGCTGGCCCAGGGCGACCGGATCCCCGCCGGACGGACGGTGGACGTGCCGCGCTACAAGGAGCGGGGCGTGGGCGTGTGCGCCTGCTACATCCACGTCTCCCTGCCCTGGCTGGAGAACCTCGTCCGGGAGATGGCGTACCACAAGCTCAACCAGCTCCTGCTGGAGCTGAAGGTCAAGAGCGACGCCCATCCCGAGGCCAACACCTGGGGCTACTACACCAAGGACGAGATACGCCGGCTCGTCGCCCTCGGCGAGAAGTACCACGTCGAGATCATCCCGGAGATCAACTCCCCGGGGCACATCGACCCGTGGATCGAGAACCGTCCGGACCTCCAGCTGACCGACTCCGACGGCACCAAGCAGCCCTCACGGCTCGACATCACCCAGCAGGCCGCCTTCGACTACTACACGAGCCTGATGGACGAGTACGCCCAGGTCTTCACCGCGAAGTCCTGGCACATGGGCGCCGACGAGTACATGCTCGGCTCCGACTTCGCCAAGTATCCGCAGATCCTGAAGTACGCCCAGGCCAAGTACGGTCCGGACGCCACTCCGCAGGACGCCTTCGTGGACTTCGTCAACCGCGTCCACGACCACGCGGCGGGCAAGGGCGTCGACCTGCGCATCTGGAACGACGGACTGACCGGCGCCAACACCGTCCCCGTGAAGACCGACACCACGGTCGAGCACTGGCTGAACGTGGCGGTCAAGCCCGGTGAACTCGTCGCGCGGGGCTACCGGGTGATGAACGCCGCCTACTCGCTCTACCTCATCCGCGGCGGTTTTCACAGCGACACCGCGTCGCTGTACGACCAGAGCTGGGACCCGCGCAGTTTCGAGGGCGAGAAGCTCACCTCCGCGCAGGGGATCACCGGCGCGAAGATCAGCCTGTGGCCGGACAACGGGCGCGGCGAGACCGAGAACGAGGTCGCCGTCCGGCTCTGGCCCGCCCTGCGGCACATCGCCCAGGCCACCTGGGGCGACCCCCACCCCGACGCCACGTACGCCGGGTTCGTGGAACGCGGCACGGCGGTCGGGCACGCGCCCGGATGGCGGGACCTGACCCGGGTGCCGGTGGCGGACGGGACGTACGCCTTCGGGAGCTCCTTCACGGCCTCGGTGCACCGCACGGCGGACGGCTACGCGACCCTGCGGTCGGCGGCCGGCTGCCTCGCGATCAGCGGCGGCAGGCTCACCCTCAACGTCCCGCTCCAGCCCGGCGTCGAGGCGACCTGGGACACCTGCGACGCCACGAACACCCTGCAGCGCTGGGAGGTGCAGTCCGCGGCGGGCGGCGGCTACCGGCTCGTCAACGCGATCACGCGGATGGCGCTCACCGTCACGGACGACGGCCGGATCGCGCAGTACCCGCCGGACCAACGCCCGCCCGCCGTCTGGCACCTGACCTGAGGAGAGTCCCGCCATGACCGTCTCCAGACGCCTCTTCGTCACCGCCGCCACCTCCCTCGCCGTGACCGCCGGCACGGCATCGCGGGCCTCCGCCGTGCCCTCGGCGGCGGCGGAGGACCCCCGCTACCGCATCCCCGTCTCCCCGGACGACACCGAGGCCGACCTCGTCCGCAAGGCCTCCCAAGTCCGGCCCACCGCACGGCAGATCGCCTGGCAGGCCCTGGAACGCACCGCGTTCCTGCACTTCGGGGTGAACACCTTCACCGGTCTGGAGTGGGGCACCGGCGACGAGGACCCGGACGTCTTCCAGCCGGCCCGCCTCGACACCGACCAGTGGGCGCGCGCCCTGAAGGACGGCGGCTTCAAGCTCGCCATCCTCACCGTCAAGCACCACGACGGCTTCGTCCTCTACCCCTCCCGCTACACCAAGCACACGGTGGCATCGAGCAGTTGGCGCGACGGACACGGCGACGTGCTGCGCTCCTTCGCCGACTCCATGCGCCGCCACGGTCTCAAGGTCGGCGTGTACATCTCGCCCGCCGACGAGAACCAGTACCTGCACGGCGTCTACGCCAACGGCAGCGCCCGCACACCGCGCACCATCCCCGCCCTCGTCCTCGGCGACGACCGTTCGCCGGACCGCTTCCACACCCTCGACGCCACCGACTACGGCGCCCACATGCTCAACACCCTGTACGAGGTGCTCACCGAGTACGGGCCCGTCGACGAGGTGTGGTTCGACGGCGCCCAGGGGCACATCCCGCCCGACAAGGTGGAGAGCTACGACTGGGACAGCTGGTACACCCTCGTCCGCGCCCTCGCCCCGGACGCGGCCATCGCCGTCACCGGACCCGACCTGCGCTGGGTCGGCAACGAGAGCGGCATCGCCCGCGAGGACGAGTGGAGCGTCATCCCGGTCAAGGAGAACCAGTACGGCCGCACCGACTGGGCGCTGTCCTACGACACCCCCGACGAGGGCAGCCGCGCCGCCCTGGTGAAGGCGCGGCCGGCGACGGACCACCTCCAGTGGTGGCCCGCCGAGTGCGATGTCTCCATCCGCGACGGCTGGTTCTACCACGCCGACCAACAGCCCAAGTCCGTCGACTGGTTGACGGAGATCTACTTCGGCTCGGTGGGGCGCAACGCCGTGCTGCTGCTCAACGTCCCACCGGACACCGACGGTCTGCTGCACGACACCGATGTGGTCCGGCTGCGGGAGTTCCGGGAACGTGTCGAACGCGAACTGCCCGAGGACCTGGCCGCGGGCGCCCGCACGCTCAGGGAACCGGGCCGCGTCACCGTCGACCTCGGCGGCGAGCGGGAGGTGGACCGCATCCGGCTCGCCGAGGACATCCGGCACGGCCAGCAGGTGGAGGGCTTCGTCGTCGAGGCGTGGCGCGACGGCGCCTGGACGCAGGTCACGTCGGCGGGCACGATCGGCGCGAGCCGGATCCTGCCGCTGCCGTCCGCCGTGCGCGCCCGGCGCTGGCGGCTGAGGGTGACGCGGGCCCGAAGTGCCGTACGGATCAAGGAGTTCGGCCTGTACCGCTCGCGGGTCTGAGGGACCGGGTGGTCACCGGGGCGCGTCGGCGATCCGGTGACCACCTTTCAGCGCAGATGCTGGGCGAAGAAGGCCATCGTGGTGTCCATCGAGCGCCGCCACTGCGGATAGAAGGTGTGCCCCTCGCCCTGGTAGGTGCGCAGCCGGACATCCTTGCCGGCCTTCTCGAACGCGGCCGCGGTCTGCCGGGACCAGGCGATGGGGCAGGTGTCGTCGGCGGTGCCGTGATGGATCAGCAGGGGCTCGGTGACCCGGTCGACGTAGGTGACGGGGGAGGCCTCCCGCCAGAACTCCGGGTTCTTCTCGGGCGTGCCGTGCGTGGCGTCGATCCGGGCGACGAGCGGATCGCCCTCGGCACGCTGGAAGTGGTCGATGTTCTCCTCGGGGCGCGAGCTGACCGGCGCGAAGGCGACGGCCGCGTCGAACAGGCCCGGGGCCACCACCAGCGTGTTGTAGACGACCCCGCCGCCCATCGACCGGCCCAGCAGCCCGACGCGGTCGGCGTCGATCTCCGGGCGCCCGGACGACTTCAGCGCCTTCGCCGCGCCGATGACGTCCTCGGTGTAGCCGAGCCGGAGGTTGACGTCGTTGTCCGGGTCCTTGTCCGAGCGGGCGTGGTTGCGGTAGTCGGTGTGCAGGACGATGTAGCCGTTGCGGGCGAGGAGGTCCTGCTCGCGGTTCAGGCCGCGGCCGGTGGTGTAGACGGCCGGGTCGATGTAGCCGTGCGCGAGGACCAGCGCCGGGAACGGCCCCCTGCCCTCGGGGATGTTCATCAGCCCGGAGATCGTCAGCCCGTTCGCCTCGTACGTCACCTCGTAGCTGGTGTAGTCGGAGGTGCGGGTGATCACGTCGCCGAGCTTCAGGGCGGAACCGGTGTGCTCGCGCTGGATCAGGGCCGGGATCGACACCGGGTTCACCGGCGTACGGGTGGGGGAGGGCGTCGCGGAGGGGGTGCGGCTCGGGGCGCTCGTCGACGGGGACGGGGTGCCGCGTGCCGCCTCGTCGCCGTCACCGCCGTCCGTGCAGCCGGCGGTGACCGCGAGCAGGAGCGCGGCTGTGGCACAGGCCGTTGCTGGACGTGACCGCATACGGCCATTGTCACCCGGGCCGGTGTCATCGGGGTCGACTTTCCGTCGAGTCTTCAAGCACCGCGCTCAGGCACCGCCGCTGCGCGCCACCCCTGTGCTGTCCCGTTCGATGAGCCGCGGCACCGGCACCCGGACGGTGCGGGCCGGGCCGCCGTCCAGCAGGGCCATCAGTTCCGTGGCCGCCGTACGCCCGAACTCCACGCTGTCCCGGGACAGGGCGGACAGCCACGGCTTGACCATGCGGCACAGCGCCGAGTCCTCCCAGGCCACCACCGACACGTCCGCGGGCACCGAGAAACCCAGCTCGGCCGCGGCGGCGACCCCGGCGACGGCCATCACGTCGTTGTCGTAGACCAGGGCCGTCGGGGGAGCGGGGGCCTCCAGGACGCGGCGGGTGACGGCGGCGCCCGCCGCGTCGGAGTAGTCGGTGGTCACCGACTCCACCTCGCCGAGACCGCGCCGGGCGGCCTCGGCGCGCAGCGTGCGGATCCGGCGTTCGGTGTGCGCGAGGCCGGCCAGGCCCGCGATGTGCACGATCCGCCGGTGGCCGAGCCGGTGCAGTTCGTCCACCACCGAGGCCATCGCGCCCGCGTCGTCCGCCCACACCGTCGACAGACCCGGGTGGCGTTCGTCCGGGGCGCCGCCGATCACCACGGCCGGCAGCCCCAGCTCGTCGAGGAGGTCGGGCCGCGGATCGGCGGAGCGCGGATCCACCACCAGGACGCCGTCCACCCGGTGCTCGGCCCACCAGCGCCGGTAGACCGCGCACTCGTCGGCGACGTCCTCCACCACCTGGAACAGCAGCCCCAGATGACGTTCCGCCAGCACCTCCTGGATGCCCGAGACGAGTTGGAGGAAGAACGAGTCCACGCCCAGCGTCTCGGCGGGCCGGGCCAGCACGAAGCCGACCGTCGCCGCGCCCTCCCCGGACAGCGCGCGGGCCGCGGTGCTGGGCCGCCAGCCCAGCTCCTCGGCGACCCGCCGTACCCGGTCCCGGGTCTCCTCCGAGACCCCGGGCCTGCCGTTCAGCGCGAAGGAGACGGCGCTCTGCGAGACCCCGGCATGCCGCGCGATGTCCTTCATCGTGGGCCGCCGGGCCGGTGACCTCTTGCCTGACAAGTTGCCTGACAAGGCATTTCTCCATTCCCGCGAACATTCCCGCGCCAGTGTGCACTAATGCGGTTCAGCTCGTCCATCCTAAAGCGCATTAGTAACTAATCGAATTAGCTGCGCGACAGCCATTGACGGGCCCTGAGCCAGCCGTGCAAGGTCTGCCACGTCTGTCACACCAGTCCGCTGAGGAGGACGGTCCACGGTGCCTGTTTCCCGCAGAACCCTGACTGCCGCTTTCACTTTCTGTCTCGCCCTGTCACTGAGCGGATGCGGCTCGGGAGGCGACGGCGGCGGCTCCACCGACGCCTCCGGCAAGGTCGAGGGCGACATCACCTTCCAGACCTGGAACCTGAGGGCCAACTTCAAGCCGTACTTCGAGGGCCTGATCGCCGACTTCGAGAAGAAGTACCCCGGCACCCACGTCAAGTGGGTCGACCAGCCCGCCGAGGGCTACGCCGACAAGATCAGCGCCGACGCCGCCGGCGGCACCCTGCCCGACGTCGTCAACGTCTCGCCCGACCTCGTCGCCCCGCTCGCCAAGGCGGGCCTCGCCCTCGACCTGGACAAGGCCGCCCCGCAGTACCGGAAGGAGTACCTGGCCGGCGCCTGGGCCAGCCACCGGATACCGGGCATGAGCGGCACGTACGCCTTCCCCTGGTACCTCAACACCGGGCCGCTGTTCTACAACAAGTCCCTGTTCAAGGAGGCCGGCCTCGACGCCGAGCGGCCGCCGAAGACGTACGACGAACTGTTCACCCAGGCCCTGGAGCTGGCGAAGAAGAGCGACGGCAAGGTCGCCACCCTCGCCAACGTCCCCACCATCGAGGACTTCGGCCGCTACGGCGTCGAGCTGATGAACAAGCAGGGCACCGCCTTCGCCTTCAACGACGCCAAGGGGGTCGAACTCCTCACCGAATACAAGGAGTTGTACGACGCCAAGGCCCTCGACCCGCAGGCGCTGACCGCGACCCCCGAGTCCTCCGGCAAGAAGTTCCTCACCGGGGCCGTCGCGATGAACCCCGGCAGCGCCCTGGACCTCGGCAACTTCAAGAAGCAGGCGCCCAGCCTCTACAAGAACATCGGCATCACCGACCAGATCACCAGCACCGGCCACGTCAACATGTACGTGATGGGCGTGATGGTGAACGCCCAGACCAAGAAGACGCCCGCCGCCGTCGCCTTCGCGCACTACGTCACCGACGCGGCGCACCAGATGTCGTTCGCCAAGCAGGTCGCGATCTTCCCGTCCACCGCGGGCTCGCTCGACGACCCGTACTTCACCAAGGAGGACGGCACCGACGAGACGCGGGTGCGGGTCGCCGCCGCCAAGTCGCTGAAGACCGCCGTCAATTACACGCCCGTGCTGTTCAGCGAGCAGATGAAGACCGCGCTGCGCAACGAGGTCGCCAAGGCGCTGCAGGGCAAGCAGAGCCCCGAGGAAGCGCTCGACAACGCTGTCAAGGCGTGCGACACGCTGCTCCAGCAGCAGGGATGACCATGTCGTCGTCCACCGTGTCCCGGGCGCGGGGCGGAAACGGAGTACGGGACGGAAACGGACTGCCGGGCGGAGGCGGGGTGCGGGGCGGCAGCCGGGTCCGGCGCCAACTGCCCACCAGCCCCTGGCTGTTCGCCGCACCCGGACTGCTGATCATCAGCGCGTTCATCCTGTACCCGTTCGTCTCCACGCTGGTCAACGCCTTCACCGACCGGCGCACCCTGATCCCGGGGGAGTTCGTCGGGCTCGCCAACTTCCGCGAACTGCTCCACGACGACATGTTCTGGATCGGCCTGCGCAACAGCACGCTGTACGTCCTCGGCGTCGTCCCCGCCCTGGTGATCCTGCCGCTGCTGCTCGCGCTCCTGGTGCAGAAGAACATCCCCGGCATCGCCTTCTTCCGGTCCGCCTTCTACACCCCGGTCGTCGCCTCGATCGTCGTGGTCGGACTGATCTGGGTGTGGCTCCTGGACGAACGGGGCCTGGTCAACTCGGTGTTGGAGACGATCGGCGTCGGCCGGATCGGCTTCCTCAGCGACCAGTGGCTGCTCCTACTGAGCGCCATGGCCGTCACGGTCTGGAAGGGCCTCGGCTACTACATGATCATTTACCTGGCGGCGCTGGCGAACGTGCCGCGCGAACTGCACGAGGCCGCCGCCGTGGACGGCGCGGGTGCCGTGCGGCGCTTCCTGACGGTGACCGTGCCCGCCGTGCGCTCCACCATGGTGCTCGTCGGGGCGCTGTCCTCCGTGGCCGCCTTCAAGGTGTTCTCCGAGGTCTACCTGATGGCCGGCCCGAGCGGCGGACCGGCGGGCGAGGACACGACCCTCGTGATGCTCGTCCAGCGCACCGGCACCGGTCTGACCGGCCGCGTCGGCTACGCCTCGGCCATCTCCGTCGTCGTCTTCGTCGTCACCGTCGCCCTGATGCTGCTCGTGCTGCGGGCGGACCGGAGGGACGAGTCATGAGCGTCACGGAAAGGGTCCGGCCCGCGCCCGCCGTGGTGAACGGACCCCGGATCACCGACGAGCACGGCCGGCGGGTCCGGGTGTGGGAACTCGTCCTGCGCTACGCGCTGTTGCTGGCCGTGCTCGCCCTGACCGTCGGCCCCTTCGTGTGGCAGCTGTCCACCTCGCTGAAGGGTCCCACCGAGGACATCTACAGCTCCCCGCCGACCTTCCTGCCCGAGCACCCCACCGTGCACAACTACGAGCGGGTCGCCGACACCATCCCCGTCTGGGACTACGCGCTGAACTCCCTGAAGGTGGCCACCGCCAACGTCGTCACCAACTGCGTGGGCGCGGCCCTCGCCGGATACGCGCTCGCCCGGCTCCGCTACCGGGGCCGCCGCGCGGCCACCCTCGCCTTCATCCTGGCGATGCTCGTGCCCGTGGAGGGCATCATCATCGCCCAGTTCACGACCATGCGGGAGCTCGGCCTCAACAACACCCTCGTCGGCGTGGTCCTGCCCGGCTGCATCGGCGCCATGAACGTCCTGCTGATGCGCAACGCCTTCCTCAACCTGCCGTACGAGATCGAGGAGGCGGCCTACGTCGACGGCGCCAACGTCTGGCAGCGGTTCCTGCGGATCGCGGTGCCGTCGGTCAAGGGCACCCTCGCCGTCGTGGCGATCTTCGCCTTCATGGGCGCCTGGGACGACTTCCTGTGGCCGCTGATCGTGCTGAGCGACCCGTCCCAGTTCACGCTGACCATCGGCCTCAACTACCTGCACGGCACCTTCGCCAACGACGAACGCCTCGTCGCCGCGGGCACGGTGATCGCCGTGGCACCGCTGATCGTCCTCTTCGCCTGCCTCCAGCGGTACTTCTTCCGCGGGGTGGGCGAGGGGGCGGTGAAGGGCTGAACTCCCTTGTACGAGAAGGACTCCGTTGTGCGAGAAGGACACCGTATGCCTCCTGCCGTGCGCTTCGGCGTCAACTACACCCCCAGCGTCGGGTGGTTCCACCACTGGCTCGACTTCGACCTCGACTCCGTGCGCGCCGACCTCGACTCCATCGCCGAGCTGGGGCTCGACCACATCCGCATCTTCCCGCTGTGGCCGTACTTCCAGCCGAACCGCACCCTGATCCGCGAACGGGCCGTCGCCGACCTCGTGCGGCTCGCCGACGCGGCGGCCGAGCGCGGACTAGACGTCAACGTGGACGGCCTGCAAGGGCACTTGAGCAGCTTCGACTTCCTCCCGGCCTGGACGCGGACCTGGCACCGGCGCAACCTGTTCACCGACCCGGACGTCGTCGACGGCCAGGCCGCCTATCTGCGCACGCTGGCCTCGGCGCTGGCCGACCGGCCCAACTTCATCGGCATGACCCTCGGCAACGAGGTCAACCAGTTCTCGGCGGGCCCGCACCCCGACCCCGACCGGGCGTCCGAGGCGCAGATCGACGCCTGGCTGGACCGCATGCTCGCCGCCTGCGAGGAGGGCGCCCCCGGCAGGCTCCACCTGCACGCCGAGTACGACGCCACCTGGTACCAGGACGACCAGCCGTTCACCCCGGCACAGGCCGCCCGTCGCGGCGCCGTCACGGCCGTGCACTCCTGGGTCTTCAACGGCACCGCCCAGCGCCACGGCCGTACCTCGGTCCCCACCGAGCACCACGCCGCCTACCTCGTGGAGCTCAGCAAGGCGTGGGCCGACGACCCGCACCGCCCCGTCTGGCTCCAGGAGGTCGGCGCCCCCGCACCGCTGGTCCCGGCCGAGCACGCCGCCGCCTTCACCGAGGCCACCGTCACGCACGCCCTGGACTGCCCCGACCTGTGGGGCATCACCTGGTGGTGCTCCCACGACGTCTCCCGCGACCTCGCCGACTTCCCCCAACTGGAGTACGGCCTCGGCCTGTTGACCAACGACCGAAAGCCGAAGGAGGCCGCCCGGGTGCTGGAGCGGGCGGCGCGTTCCGGTTCGTACCCGCCCGAGACCCGTACGACAGCACTGGTCGTCCCCGCCGATCCCGCCGTCCGCTCTCACTGCGCCCCGGGCGGCCCCGTCTTCGACGCCTACTTCCGGCTGGCCGCAGACGGCGCCCGCCCCACCACCGTCCTCGACACCCGTGCCACCGACCGGGACCACCTCTCGGCACGCGGCATCACCGAGGTCGTCACCCCCGATCAGGTACTCCCCACCCGTCAAGGAGGAACCCGTTCGTGAACCCCACCAGACGCACCGTCCTGCTGGCGGCCGCCGCCCTGCCCCTGGCGACCTCGCTGCCGGCGGCGGCAGCCACGAAGGCCGCCGCGCTCCAGCCGTACGCCTCCTACTGGTTCCCCGACTCCCTGCCCACCGGCACCCCGGGCGCCGGCATCACCTGGCGCAGCCTCAAGTCCTGGCGGGCGGCCACCGATCCGGACCTCGCCTTCAACGCCGCCTCCGTGCCGCTCGCCGACCGCTTCACCCCGGTCCCGGCGAACCCGACGGCCCGCGCCGGGCAGGCCCGTATCCAGTCGCTGGTCTCCTTCGGCCCGACGGCGGGCAACCCCTCCCAGGGCGCGGCCACCGCCGACTACTACGCCCTGACCCACTGGGCCTACATCGACGAACTGGTCTTCTGGGGCGGCTCCTCCGGCGAAGGGCTCGTCCTCGCCCCGAACGCGCCGATCGTGGACGCCGCCCACCGCCACGGCGTGCCCGTCCTCGGCAACATCTTCCTGCCGCCCGCCGCCTACGGCGGACAGCTCCGGTGGACCCGCGACCTGGTCCAGCAGGACGCGGCCGGCCGCTACCCGCTGGCCGCCCAACTCGTCGCGGTGGCACGGGCGTACGGCTTCGACGGCTGGTTCGTCAACGCCGAGACCGGGGGCGGGGACGCCGCCCTCGGGGCGGCCATGCTCGGCTTCCTGCGCGAGCTGAAGTCGCTCGCCGCGGCCGCGGGACAGCGGGTGACCTGGTACGACTCGATGACCGTGGACGGCGCGGTGAGCTGGCAGGGCGCGCTGAACACGCGGAACCAGGCCTTCTTCGAGACCGCCGACGACATGTTCGTGGACTTCCGCTGGTCGGCGAGCAGTCTGGTGTCCTCGGGCACGCGCGCCGAGCAACTGGGGCGCAGCCGCTACGCGTTGTGGGCTGGCGTCGACGTGGAGGCGAACGGCTGGAACACCTCCGAGAACTGGGACGCCATCGTGCCGCGCGACAAGGCGCACGTGACGTCGATCGGGCTGTACCGGCCGGAGTGGACGCGCAACCAGCTGCCCTCCGACGGCCGGTCACCGGGCGCCTTCCACGCCGCCGACGACCGGTTCTGGACCGGCCGCTCCCTCGACCCGTCCCGCCCCGACGCCACCGACAGCTGGCGGGCGCCCGCCGTGTCGGTCGCGGACCGCTCGACGGTGACCTCGGTACCGTTCGCGAGCGTGTTCAACACCGGGCACGGGCTGAGATGGTACGAGGACGGGACCGTCACCTCGGACGCGCCCTGGAACCACCTCGGGCTCCAGGACCGGCTGCCCTCGCGACGGTGGGTGGTGCGCACGGAGGGGCGGCGCCCCGCGGTGTCCTTCGACTTCGCGGACGCCTGGCGGGGCGGCAGCAGCGTGCTGGTGGACGGTGAACCGGACGCGCCCGTCACCGTGGACCTGTACGCCGCACGGCTCCCGGTCTCCGGTGACACGGTGGTCGAGCTGACGCACCGCACGGATGCGGGGGCGGTGCGGGTCGAGCTCGCCGTGGCGACCGCCGAGCCCGGCTCACCGGGCTCGCCACCGCCGTACGCCTACTTCCCCGTGAACACGGCCGGCTCCTGGCAGACGTCGACGGTACGACTCACCGGGCTCTCCGGGACGGTCCACGCGCTCGGCGTGCGGCTCACCGCGACCGACGGCCCCGTGACGTGGCGGCTGGGCGGTGTCGCCGTCCGGCAGGGGGCCGGCACGCCCGCCGGACCCGCCGCACCCTCCGGGTTCCGGATCACCGACGCGAGCGGCGGCGACCTGCGCCTCGCCTGGAACACCGTGCCCGGCTCCGGAGCCGGCGGCTCCGGCATCAACGGCTCCGCGACCAGCGGCTCCCGCTCAGGCGGCGTACGCCACTACACCCTCCACCGGCTCCTCCCCGACGGCACCCGGCGCTTTCTCGGCGGTACCTGCCAGTCCGCCTTCTTCGTCGGCGGGCTCCGACCCGAACAGGGCGAGCGGGCGGCGCGGTTGGAGCTGCGTGCGGTGGGGGAGCTGTACACGTCGTCGGCCCCCGTGGCCGTGACCCACCCCTGGTAACCACCACCCTCAGCCTTGGAGCACCCCGCATGCATGACGACCGCAACCTGGTGGAAGCCCGACTGAAGCGCGTCCTGGAGGAGCGCATCCGGCCCGCCATTTACCCCGAGTCCGTACCGCTGGACGTGGCCGTGTGGCACGCGCCCGGAGAGCCGGTGCCGGTCGCCGAGGGACTCGCCGCCGAGCCCGAGCCGATCGCGGTCGGTGCCCGGTGGGGCGCCCCCTGGGGCACCAGCTGGTTCCGCGTCACCGGGACCGTCCCCGAGGCGTGGGCCGGGCGGACCGTGGAGGCGATCCTCGACCTCGGCTTCGACGAGAACATGCCCGGCTTCCAGTGCGAGGGCCTGGTCTACCGGCCCGACGGCACCCCGGTGAAGGGCCTCAACCCGCGCAACCAGTGGGTGCGCGTCGGCGCCCCCGTCGAGGGCGGCGAGGAGGTGCGCCTGCACGTCGAGGCCGCCTCCAACCCGGTCATCCTCGACTACCACCCCTTCCTGCCCACGCGGTTGGGCGACAAGGAGACCGCCGGCAGCGAGCCGCAGTACACCCTCGCCCGGATGGATCTCGCGGTGTTCGACGAGGTCGTCTGGCAGCTGGTGATCGACCTGGAGGTGCTCGGCGAGCTGATGGCCGAGCTGCCGGTGGAGTCGGCGCGGCGCTGGGACATCCTGCGGGCGGTCGAGAAGGCCCTGGACGCCGTCGATCTCCAGGACGTCAACGCGACGGCGGCGCAGGCGCGGGCCCGTCTGGAGACGGTCCTGTCCGAGCCCGCCGTCCCCTCGGCCCACCGCATCAGCGCTGTCGGTCACGCGCACATCGACTCCGCGTGGCTGTGGCCGCTGCGGGAGACCGTCCGCAAGGTGGCCCGGACCACCTCCAACATGACCGCCCTGCTGGAGGACGAGCCGGAGTTCGTCTTCGCGATGTCCCAGGCCCAGCAGTGGGCCTGGGTGAAGGAGCACCGGCCCGAGGTGTGGGCGCGGGTGAAGAAGGCCGTGGCGGACGGACGGTTCGTGCCGGCCGGCGGCATGTGGGTGGAGTCGGACACCAACATGCCCGGCTCGGAGGCGATGGCCCGTCAGTTCGTGCACGGCAAGCGGTTCTTCCTCGACGAGTTCGGCGTCGAGAACGACGAGGCCTGGCTGCCCGACACCTTCGGCTTCGCCGCCGGACTGCCGCAGATCATCAAGGCGGCCGGTTCCAAGTGGCTGCTCACCCAGAAGATCTCCTGGTCCCAGACCAACAAGTTCCCCCACCACACCTTCCGTTGGGAGGGCATCGACGGCACCCGGATCTTCACCCACTTCCCGCCCGTCGACACCTACAACTGCTCCATGAAGGGCAGCGAGATAGCCCACGCGGCCCGCAACTTCAAGGACAAGGGAGCCGCCCGCCACTCCCTGGCCCCCACCGGCTGGGGCGACGGAGGCGGCGGCACCACCCGCGAGATGGTCGCCAAGGCGGCCCGCCTGCGCGACCTCGAAGGCTCGGCGACCGTTGTCTGGGAGACCCCGCAGGAGTTCTTCGAGAAGGCCGAGGCCGAGTACCCCGAACCGCCCGTCTGGGTCGGTGAGCTCTACCTCGAACTCCACCGCGCGACCCTCACCAGCCAGGCCAGGACCAAACAGGGCAACCGACGCAGCGAACACCTCCTGCGCGAGGCCGAGTTGTGGGCGGCCACGGCTGCCGTGCGCACCGGATTCGCCTACCCCTACGAGCAGGTGGACCGGATCTGGAAGACGGTGCTGCTGCACCAGTTCCACGACATCCTGCCGGGGTCCTCCATCGCCTGGGTGCACCGCGAGGCCCGCAGGACCTACGAGCGGGTCGCCGAGGAACTCGGCGCCGTCATCGACGCGGCCCAGCACGCCCTGGCGGGGGAGGGCCCGATCCCGCTCGTCTTCAACGCCGCCCCGCACACCCGCGAGGGTGTCCCGGCGGGCGGCGCGAGCACCCCCGCCGTCGAGGGGCGGACCACCCTCGCCGACCGCCCCGGCGGCGGACACATCCTCGACAACGGCCTGCTGCGCGTCGAGATCGACGCCGACGGGCTCGTCGTGTCGGCGTACGACATCGAGGCAGACCGCGAGACGATCGCTCCGGGCCGGGCGGCGAACCTGCTCCAACTCCACCCGGACCTCCCGAACATGTGGGACGCCTGGGACGTCGACGAGTTCTACCGCAACACCGTCACCGACCTGACCGACGTGGACGAGATCGCGGCGGGTGACGACGGTGCGTCGGTGCGCGTCGTCCGGTCCTTCGGCTCCTCCCGCGTCACCCAACGGCTGTCGCTCGCACCGGGTGAGCGGCGGCTGCTCCTGGACACCGAGGTCGACTGGCACGAGACGGAGAAGTTCCTCAAGCTCGCCTTCCCGCTCGACGTGCACGCCGAACGGTACGCGTCCGAGACCCAGTTCGGGCACTTCCACCGGCCCACCCACACCAACACCTCCTGGGAGGCCGCCAAGTTCGAGGCCTGCAACCACCGCTTCGTCCACCTGGAGGAACCGGGGTGGGGCGTGGCGATCGTCAACGACTCGACGTACGGCCACGACGTGACCCGTACCGTCCGCACGGAGGGCGACCGCGGGACGACCACCACCGTCCGGGTCTCCCTGCTGCGCGCCCCGCGCTTCCCCGACCCCGAGACCGACCAGGGCGTCCACCGCTTCCGGCACGCCCTGGTGCCCGGCGCGTCCGTCGGGGACGCGGTGCGGGAGGGCTGGCGGATCAACGTCCCCGAGCGGCGGGTCACCGGCGCCCGGGAGGTCGCGCCGCTGGTCTCGGTCGACGCGGACGCCGTCGTCGTCACCGCCGTGAAGCTGGCCGACGACGGCAGCGGAGACGTGGTGGTGCGCTTCCACGAGGCCCACGGAGGGCGGACCCGCGCCACGCTCACGGCGGGCTTCGAGGTCGGCGGCGTCACGGCCACCGATCTGCTGGAACGCCCGCTGACGGACGTACCGGCACCGGAGCGGGACGGGAACCGGGTCTCGCTGCGGCTGCGTCCGTTCGAGCTGGTCACCCTGCGGTTCACGAGGGCCTGACGCGCGGCCGGTTCCCCGGTCCCGCATCCGCAGATGGTTCCCCGGTCCTGGCGGCCGGGGAACCACCGGCGGCACAATCCCCTCGTGAAGATCACCGCGCGGGAACTGAACCGGGCCACCCTCGGCCGCCAACTGCTGCTCCAGCGTGAGCCGTTGACGGTGGCCGACGCCGTACGCCGGATCGTCGCGCTCCAGGCGCAGCAGTCCGCGTCCGCCTACCTCGCGCTGTGGAACCGGCTCACCGGCTTCGATCCGGCCTACCTGGACACCGCGTTCGCCGACGGCACGCTCGTCAAGGCGACCCTGCTGCGGATCACGCTGCACGCGGTCCACCGCGACGACCACCGCATGGTCCGGGACGCGATGCGGCCCACGCTGTACGCCTCCCGGCTCGGCGCCCGGTTCGCCGCCGCCGGGCTCACTCCGGCGGACGCCGCCCGACTGGAACCGGGGCTGCTGGAGTTCGCCGGGCAGCCGCGGTCCAACACCGAGATGAAGTCCTGGCTCGGGGAGCGGGTGGGCGTGGAGCGGCAGGAGGGGGCGTGGTGGGGGCTGCGCGCCTACGCGCCGCTGGTGCACGTGCCGACGGGCGGGCCCTGGTCGTTCGGCACGTCACCTTCGTACGTCGCCGCCCCGGAGGGAGGGTTCAGCAGCGAGTCCGAGCGTGGGACCGAGCAGGCGTTGGGTGAGCTGATCCTTCGGTACCTCAAGGCGTTCGGCCCCGCCACGGTGGCGGACGCGGCGCAGTTCGCCCTCGTGCGGCGGGCCCGCGTCCGTACCGCGCTGGCCGCGCTCGGCGACGCCGTGGAGCGGTTGGACGGCCCGGACGCGACCGTGCTCTTCGACGTCCCCGGCGCCCCGCGCCCGCCCGCGGACACCCCGGCCCCGCCCCGCCTGATGGCGATGTGGGACAGCGTCCTGCTGGCCCACGCCGACCGCGGCCGGGTCGTCCCGCCGGACTACCGCCGCCTGGTGACCCGCGTCAACGGCGATGTGCTGCCGACGCTCCTGGTCGACGGACAGGTCGCCGGCGTGTGGCGCCCGGCCGAGGGCGGCGGCATCGAGGCGACGGCCTTTCACGACCTGCCGCCCGAGGCGTGGGACGGACTCGCCGAAGAGGCCCGCTCCCTGACCGCCCTGCTCGCCGACCGCGACCCGCGGGTCTACAGCCGGTACGCGCATTGGTGGGCGAAGCTGCCCGCCGGTCAGGTACGCGTACTCCCCGCCTGACAGCGAACGCGGCCCCTTTCGCGGACTTCGCTCAGCTCACCAGCACGATCCTCCCGGGTGCGTGCCGCCTCTCGCTCAGTTCGTGCGCGGCCGCCGCTTCGGCGAGCGGGAACGCCGCCGCGACCGGCACCCGCAGCCGGCCCTGTCCGGCGAGCACGACCGCGCTCCTGAGGCCGTGCACCGCCATGGCGTCGGCGCCTCCGACGACAGCGCCCTTCTCGTCGACCGGTGCGGTGTGCGACAGGTGCACGCCGTGGGCCGCCGCGGTGAAGTCGGTGATCGTCACCACGCGCGCCGGGTCCCCGGCGATCGCGACCAGGTCGGGCAGGGCTCCTCCGGCGCAGTCGAACACGGCGTCCACCCCGTCCGGGGTCAGTGTTCGGACTCGTTCGACCAGCCCGGTGCCGTACGTCGTCGGTTCCGCGCCGAGGGAACGCAGGAAGGCGTGGTTGTGCTCGCTCGCCGTACCGATGACCCGCGCACCGCGGGCCGCCGCCATCTGGACGGCGATCGTGCCCACTCCGCCGGCCGCGCCCTGCACCAGCACGGTGTGCCCGGCGCCGACGGCGAGCCGGTCGAGGACCCGGGTGGAGGTCTCGACGCCGCCCGCGGCACCGCCCGCCTCCTCCCAGCTCCACGCGGCCGGCCGGGGCGCCCACGCGGACAGCACCGCGAACTCGGCGTTGGCGCCCCGTACGGTCATGCCGGCGATGCCGAACACCTCGTCGCCGACGCCGACGTCCGTGACCCCGGAACCGACCTCGTCCACCACCCCCGCGGCATCGAACCCGCTCCGGTAGGGGAAGGCCGTCGGCACCACGTCACGCAGCGCCCCGGAGCGCAGGCGCGTCTCTCCCACCGACAGACCGGACGCCCTGACGGCGATACGGATCTCCCCGGGCCCGGCGTGCGGGGCCTCGACCTCGGCGACATGGACGACGCCGGGCGGGCCGTACTCGGAAAACTGAACAGCTCTCATGGGCCGGGAACGTAATCGAGCAGCCCGTCCGTTCGGCCGAAGTGAGAGCGACGAGGGGCGAGATGAGGGACGAAGTGGGAACCAGGCTCCGTTCGGACGCCCGCGACAACCGCGAGCGCATCCTCGCCGTCGCCCGGCTCGCCTTCGCCACCGGGGGACCGGAAGTGCCGATCCGGGAGATCGCGCGGCGCGCCGAGGTGGGCGTCGCGACCGTCTACCGGCACTTCCCGACCAAGGAGGCGTTGATCACCGAGGCCTTCGCCGAGCAGATGGCGGTCTGCTCGGAGGTCGTCGAGGAGGGGTTGGCGGCGGCCGACCCGTGGCGCGGTTTCTGTCTGCTGATCGAGAAGCTGATGGAGATCGACGCCCTCGACCGGGGCTTCGCCCGCGCGTTCACCTCGCGGCTCCCCGAGGCGGCCGGGTTCGCCGCGGACCACGACCGGGCCCTGCGGATGCTGCTCGAACTGGTCCGGCGGGCCAAGGAAGCGGGCGACCTGCGGGAGGACTTCGTACCGGAGGACCTCAGCCTGGCGCTGATGGCGAACGAGGGCATCCGGGCGGAGTCACCCGAGCTGCGAGTGGCGGCCTCGCGCCGCTTCGCGGCCCTGATGATCCAGTCCTTCAGGGCGAACCCCGTCCCGGCACGGCTGCCACCGGCCGTCCGGCTGCCCCTGACCCGCTGGTAGCGCGGGCGCGGGGCTACCCCCCGAGCTGCGCCCGCAGCCAGTGCTCCACTTCCCCCACGTGCGCGGCCGCCGCCGCCCTCGCCGTGTCCGGGTCGCGGGCGACCAGCGCACGGTGGATCGCGGCGTGTTCGCGGCGGGTGCGGGCGAAGGCGCCCTCCTCCTGGTAGCCGCGCCAGACGCGGGCACGGAAGGTACGGGAGGACAGGCCGTCCAGGATCGCCGCCATGGTCTCGTTGCCCGCGGCGGAGACGATCTCGCGGTGGAAGGCGATGTCGTGGGCGAGGATCTCCTCCGGGTCCTCGGTGGCGTTCATCGCCGTGAGGTGCTTCTCGACCTCGGCCAGCTGGTCCGCGGTGATCCGGGCGGCCGCCAGCCCCGTGGCCGTCGACTCCAGGATGCGCCGTACCTCCAGGAGTTCCACCAGACGTGGGCCGCGCGACAGGTCGGCGACCACCCCGAAGGTCTCCAGCAGGTCGCCGGCCTCCAGCTGCGTGACGTAGATGCCGGAGCCGTGCCGGGCCTCCAGCACCCCCATCACCGTGAGCGCGCGGATCGCCTCGCGCATCGAACTGCGGGAGATGCCGATCTGCGCGGCCAGATCACGCTCGGTGGGCAGCCGCTGGCCCGGCTCCAGGCGGCCTTCGCCGATCATCGCCTTGATCCGCTCGATGGCGCGCTGCGTCACGGTGCCCTTCTGCGGGGCTGTCTCGTCCACGCCGTTCCTCCACTCACCGGGTGCGCCGCAGTCTAACCGGCGATGTGGTCCGACCACCATCATGTGGTCGGACCACCACGGGTCCACATGGCGAAAATATGCGGTAGGAGGGTGTTGTTCCGGGGAAGTGGTCTGATAAGTATGCGGTCATCTGCTCGCACACGCTCGACGAGGAGCAACCGGATGCCTGGCAGGACAGTGGGGAAGCGGAACAGGAAGCACACGATCGGCACGGTGACCGTCGCCGTCGGCGCCGCGCTCGCGCTCGCCGCGTGCGGCAGCACCAAGGACACCGGTGGCGCCGCCACCGCGGGAGGCGACGGCGACGGCAAGGTCGGGGTGATCCTGCCCCTGCTCACCTCGCCGTTCTGGCAGTCGTACAACGACTACGTGCCGAAGATGGCCACGTCCGAGGGCGTGGACGCGCTCAAGACGGTCAACTCCAACAGCGACCCGTCGCAGCAGATCACCGACATCAACAACCAGCTCAACCAGGGCGTCAAGGGCCTGGTCGTCGCTCCCCTGGACAGCGCCGCCATCGAAGCCGGCCTCGACCAGGCCGAGCGCAAGGGCGTGCCGGTCGTCGCGGTCGACGTGGCGCCGGACAAGGGCAAGGTCGCGATGGTCGTCCGCGCCAACAACAAGGCCTACGGCGAGAAGGCCTGCCAGTACCTGGGCAAGCAGATACCCTCCGGCAAGGTCGTGCAGATCATGGGCGACCTCGCCTCGGTCAACGGCCGCGAACGCTCCGAGGCCTTCCGCTCCTGCGTGAAGACCAACTTTCCCAAGCTGAAGGTGCTGGAGATCCCCGCCAAGTGGGAGTCCGACACCGCGGCCGCCAAGCTCGACACCCTGCTCAACGCCAACCCCGACCTCAAGGGCATCTACATGCAGGCCGGCGGCGTCTACCTCGCGCCCACTCTGCAGACCCTGAAGTCCAAGGGAATGCTGAAGAAGGCGGGCCAGTCCGGCCACATCGCCATCGTCTCCAACGACGGCATCCCGCAGGAGTACGACGCCATCCGCAAGGGCGAGATCGACGCCACCGTCTCCCAGCCCGCCGACCTCTACGCCAAGTACGGCATGTACTACATCAAGGCGGCGATGCAGGGGAAGACGTTCAAGCCCGGACCCACCGACCACGACTCGACCATCGTCAAGCTGCCCAGCGGCATCCTGGAGGACCAGCTCGCGGCCCCGCTGGTCACCAAGGAGAACGTCGACGACCCCGAGCTGTGGGGCAACACGGTCCAGTGAGCACCCAGCCGACCTCCCCGGCCACACCGCTCGTCGAGGCCCAGGGCATCGTCAAGCGGTACGGCCCCACCACCGCCCTCGCCGACGGCAGGCTCACCGTCCTGCCCGGCGAGTCCCACGCCCTCGTCGGCCGCAACGGCGCCGGCAAGTCCACCCTCGTCACCCTGCTCACCGGCCTCCAGGCACCCGACGAGGGCACCGTCCGCTTCGACGGGGAGCCCGCGCCCGCGCTCGGCGACCGGGACGCCTGGCGCCGCAAGGTGGCCTGCGTCTACCAGAAGCCCACCGTCGTCCCCGAACTGACCGTCGCCGAGAACCTGTTCATCAACCGGCAGCCGCTCAGGCGCCGGTTCATCAGCTGGCGCCGGCTCAAGGCCGAGGCCACCGAACTCCTCGACGCCTGGGACGTGCGCGTGGACCCCGAGGCGCGCACCGCCGACCTCAAGGTCGAGGACCGCCAAATGGTGGAGATCGCCCGGGCGTTGAGCTTCGGCGCCCGCTTCATCGTCCTCGACGAGCCGACCGCCCAGCTCGACAACCGCGAGATCGAACGCCTCTTCACCCGCATGCGCGCCCTGCAGAACTCCGGGGTCACCTTCCTGTTCATCTCGCACCACCTCCAGGAGGTCTACGAGGTCTGCCAGACCGTCACGGTCCTGCGCGACGCCCGCTGGATCACCACGGCCCCCGTGGCCGACCTGCCGCGCACCGCCCTCATCGAGGCCATGGCGGGCGAGAGCATCGAGACGATCGCCGAACAGGCCGTCCAGGAGCGGCAGGTCGACGACAGCGCCCCCGTCCTGCTCGACGTGCGCGGCCTGACCTCGGACGTGTACGCCGACGTCGACCTCACCGTCCGCCGCGGCGAGGTCGTCGGCCTCGCCGGATCCAGCGGCAGCGGCAAGATCGAGCTCGCCGAGTCCCTCACCGGACTGCACACCCCGAGCGGCGGCACGGCTCAACTGGGCGGCAGGAGACTGCCGTTCGGGAACGTGTCGGCCGCGCTGAAGGCCGGCGTCGGTTGCGTCCCGCGCGACCGGCACGTCCAGGGCCTCGTCGTCGGCATGACCGTCGGCGACAACGCCACCCTCAGCGTCCTCGACCGGCTCGGCCGCGCAGGGTTCGTCGGCACCGAGCGCAGGCGGCACTTCGCCACCGAGCTGATCGACCGCCTCGACATCCACACCGAGGGACCCGACCAGCCCGTCTCCGACCTGTCCGGCGGCAACGCCCAGAAGGTCGTCATGGCCCGCGCGCTCGCCTCCGACCCGAGCCTGCTGGTCCTGATCAACCCCACCGCGGGCGTCGACGTGAAGTCCAAGGAGTCCCTGCTCGCCCGCATGGACAGCGCCCGCGAGGACGGCACCGCCGTCCTCGTCGTCTCCGACGAACTCGACGACCTCCGGCGCTGCGACCGCGTCCTCGTCCTCTTCCACGGCCGCGTGGTCGCCGAGCATCCGGCGGGCTGGCGCGACCACGACCTGATCGCCTCCATAGAAGGAGTGGCTCATGGCTGATACGAAGGCTCCGCCGGTCACGCCGGCACGCGTCGCGAGCCCGAACTCGGCCAGGACCGTGCTGCTGCGCCGCGCCCGCGAACTCGCCCTGGTCCCCGCCCTGGTGCTGCTCCTGGTGCTCGGCGCCGTGGTCAACGACTCCTTCCTCACCGAACGCAATCTGATCTCGATCCTCGGCGCCTCCGCCGCCCTGGCGATGGTGGTGCTGGCCGAGTCCCTGGTGCTGATCACCGGCAAGTTCGACCTGTCCCTGGAGTCCGTCGTCGGCATCGCGCCCGCGGTGGCCGCGCTCCTCGTGCTGCCCGCGGCGCAGTCCGGCTGGGGCACCGAGTTCCCGGCCGCGTTCGCCCTGCTGTCGATGCTCGTCGTCGGCGCGGCGATCGGCGCCTTCAACGGCGTGCTGGTCGTGAAGTTCAAGCTGAACGCGTTCATCGTGACGCTCGCGATGCTGATCGTCCTGCGCGGTCTGCTCGTCGGCGCCACCAAGGGCAAGACGCTGTTCGGCATGCCCGACAGCTTCTACTCGCTGGCCACCACGACCTTCCTGAACGTCCCGATGTCGGTGTGGCTCGCCGCGATCGCCTTCGGGGTCGTCGGGCTCGTGCTGAAGTACCACCGCGTCGGACGCGCCCTGTACGCCATCGGCGGCAACGCGGACGCGGCCCGCGCGGCCGGCATCCGGGTCGACCGCGTGATGCTCGGCGTGTTCGTCGTCGCCGGTGTCCTCGCCTCCGTCGGCGGTCTCCTCCAGACCGGCTACGTCGGCGCGATCAGCGCCAACCAGGGCCAGAACATGATCTTCACCGTGTTCGCCGCCGCCGTCATCGGCGGCATCAGCCTCGACGGCGGCAAGGGCACCATGTTCGGCGCCCTGACCGGCGTCCTGCTGCTCGGTGTCGTGCAGAACCTGCTCACCCTGGCCCAGGTCCCGTCGTTCTGGATCCAGGCCATCTACGGCGGAATCATCCTGGTCGCCCTCATGATCGCCCGTGTGACCACGGGCCGCGCCCAGGACTGAACCCCTGCCCCCTACTGAAAGGCACTCCGTGTCCCCGACCTCCGGCCCCTCCGGTCGCGTCTCCGCGCTCGAGACCTACGACATCCGCTTCCCCACCTCGCGCGAGCTCGACGGCTCCGACGCGATGAACCCGGACCCCGACTACTCGGCGGCGTACGTGGTGCTGCGCACCGACGCGGCCGACGGGCACGAAGGACACGGGTTCAGTTTCACCATCGGGCGGGGCAACGAGGTCCAGGTCGCGGCGATCGACGCGCTGCGCGGACACGTGGTCGGGCGGTCCGTCGAGGAGCTGTGCGCCGATCCGGGGACCCTGAACCGCGACCTGATCGGCGACAGCCAGCTGCGTTGGCTCGGCCCCGAGAAGGGCGTGATGCACATGGCGATCGGCGCGGTCATGAACGCCGTGTGGGATCTGGCCGCCAAGCGCGCCGACAAGCCGCTGTGGCGGCTCCTGGCCGACGCCGAGCCCGAGTGGCTGGTGAGCCAGATCGACTTCCGGTACCTGACGGACGCGCTCACCCCGGACGAGGCGCTGGAGATCCTGCGCCGGGGACGGGAGGGCGCGGCCGAGCGCACGGCGCGGCTGCTGGAGCGCGGCTATCCCGCCTACACCACCTCCGCGGGCTGGCTGGGCTACGACGACGAGAAGCTCACCCGGCTCGCCGCCGAGGCCGTCGCCGCCGGCTTCCGCCAGATCAAGCTCAAGGTCGGTGCCGACCTCGACGACGACATCCGGCGCTGCCGTGTCGCCCGCCGGGTCGTCGGCCCCGACATCCGCATGGCCGTCGACGCCAACCAGCGCTGGGACGTCGCGGAGGCGATCCGCTGGACCAAGGCGCTCGCCGAGTTCTCCCCGTACTGGATCGAGGAGCCCACCAGCCCCGACGACATCCTCGGCCACGCGGCCGTCCGCCAGGCGGTCGCCCCGGTGAAGGTCGCCACCGGCGAGCACGTGCAGAACCGGGTCGTGTTCAAGCAGCTCCTCCAGGCCGGCGCCCTCGACGTCGTCCAGATCGACGCGGCCCGCGTCGGCGGCGTCAACGAGAACCTCGCGATCCTGCTCCTCGCCGCCAAGTTCGGCGTACCGGTCTGCCCGCACGCGGGCGGTGTCGGCCTGTGCGAACTCGTCCAGCACCTGTCGATGTTCGACTACGTCGCGGTCACCGGCACCACCGAGGACCGGGTCATCGAGTACGTCGACCATCTGCACGACCACTTCCTCGACCCCGTGGTGATCCGCGAGGGCCACTACACGGCCCCCACCGCGCCGGGCTTCTCGGCCGCCATGCGCCCGGAGTCCATCGCCCGGTACACGTTCCCCGACGGCGCCTTCTGGGCAGAAGATCTCGCCGAGAAGAACCAGAACACCGAGAAGGAGCAGGCGGCATGAGTGACTTCGACGGACTCAAGGCCCTGGTGACCGGCGGCGCCTCCGGTATCGGCCGGGCCACCGCGGAGCTCCTGGCCGCGCGCGGCGCCCAGGTCGCCGTCCTCGACCTGGACCCGTCGTCGGTCGAGAAGCCGCTGCTCGCCTACCGGGCCGACGTCACCGACGACGCCTCGGTGCGCGAGGCCGTCGCCGCGGCCGCCGCCGACCTGGGCGGACTCGACGTGGTGGTCAACAACGCGGGCATCGGCGCCCAGGGCACCGTGGCGGACAACGACGACGAGGAATGGCACCGCGTCCTGGACGTCAACGTCGTCGGCATGGTGCGCGTGGCCCGCGCCGCCCTGCCGCACCTGCGGGAGTCCTCGCACGCGGCGATCGTGAACACCTCCTCGATCGCCGCCACCGCGGGCCTGCCGCAGCGGGCCCTGTACAGCGCGACCAAGGGCGCCGTGTACTCCCTGACCCTCGCGATGGCCGCCGACCACGTCCGCGAGGGCATCCGCGTGAACTGCGTGAACCCCGGCACGGCCGACACCCCGTGGATCGGCCGCCTGCTGGCCCAGGCCCCCGACCCGGCCGCCGAACGCGCCGCCCTGGAGGCCCGCCAGCCCACCGGCCGCATGGTCAGCGCCGACGAGGTCGCGGGCGCCATCGCGTACCTCGCGAGCCCCCTGTCCGGCGCCACCACCGGCACCTCCCTCGCCGTCGACGGCGGCATGCAGGGCCTGAGGCTGCGCCCGGTGGGCCAGTGAGCACCCTCGGCGGCAGCGGCGTCGAGGTCAGCCCGCTGGCCTTCGGCGCCGCCGTGATCGGCAACCTCTACACCGAGGTGAGCGAGGAGCAGGCGCACCAGGCCGTGACCGCCGCCTGGGAGCGGGGCGTCCGCTACTTCGACACCGCCCCGCACTACGGCCTCGGCCTGTCCGAGCGGCGGCTGGGGGAGGCCCTGCGGCAGCACTCCCGGGCGGAGTACACGGTCTCCACGAAGGTGGGCCGCCGCCTGGAGCCGTCGGGCGCGGGCGGCGACGACCTGGCGAACGGCTTCGCCGTCCCGGCCACCCACCGCCGCGTCTGGGACTTCACCGCCGACGGCGTACGCCGCACCCTGGAGGCGAGCCTGGAGCGCCTCGGCCTCGATCGGGTGGACGTGGTCTACCTCCACGACCCCGACGACCACGCCGAACAGGCCTTCCGGGAGGGCTATCCGGCGCTGGAGAAGCTCCGCTCGGAGGGCGTGGTCGGCGCGATCGGCGCGGGCATGAACCAGGCGGAGATGCTCACCCGCTTCGTCCGCGACACCGACGTCGACGTGGTGCTGTGCGCCGGCCGCTACACCCTCCTCGACCAGAGCGCCCTGGCCGACCTGCTGCCCGCCGCCGTCGAACGCGGCGTCTCGGTGGTCATCGGCGGCGCCTTCAACTCCGGCCTGCTGGCGGACCCGAGACCCGGGGCGACGTACAACTACGCCCAGGCACCGGGTGAGTTGCTGGACCGAGCCCTGCGCATGAAGGCGGTCGCCGAGCGGCACGGCATCACCCTGCGCGCCGCCGCCCTGGCCTTCTGCGCGGCCCACCCGGCCGTCGCGAGCGTCCTGGCCGGTGCCCGCTCGGCGGCCGAAGTCCACGACTGCGCCGACCAGTTCGCGACACCGGTGCCCGCCGCCTTCTGGCATGAGCTGCGGGACACCGGACTCCTGGCCACCGAGGAGCCGTCATGAGAATCGCCCTGCACACCAAGGTCCGCGCCGACCGCGTCGCCGAGTACGACGCCGCGCACCGCGAGGTCCCCGTCGAACTCACCGACGCGATCCGCGCCGCCGGTGCCACGTCCTGGACGATCTGGCGCAGCGGCACCGACCTCTTCCACCTCCTGGAGTGCGAGGACTACGCCCGGCTCCTCGCCGAACTGGAGAAGCTCCCGGTCAACGTGGCCTGGCAGGCCCGGATGGCCGAACTCCTCGACGTGGTGCACGACTACTCCGACGAGGGCGCGGCTGCCGGCCTGCCCGTCGTGTGGGAGCTGCCGTGACCGTGGACGCCCACCACCACGTGTGGGACCTGTCCGTCCGGGACCAGGACTGGATCGGGCCGGACAGCCCGATCCGCCGCGACTTCACCGTGGCGGACCTGGCACCCGAGGCCCGCGCGGCCGGGGTCGACCGCACGGTCCTCGTCCAGACGATCACCGTGCCCGAGGAGACCCCGGAGTTCCTGGCCCTCGCGGCCGCCCACGCCCTGATCGCGGGCGTCGTCGGCTGGACCGACCTCACCCGCCCCGACATCGCCGACGAACTGGCCCGGCTGCGGGAGCTGCCCGGCGGGCGGTACCTCAAGGGCATCCGCCACCAGGTCCAGGGTGAGCCGGACCCGGACTGGCTGCTGCGGCCGGACGTACGCCGCGGCCTCGCCGCCGTCGCCGAGGCGGGCTTGGTCTACGACCTGGTCGTCCTGCCGCACCAGCTACCTGCCTGCGCCAAGGCGGCCGCGGCGCTGCCTCAACTCACCTTTGTCCTGGATCACTTGGGCAAGCCGCCCATCGCCTCCGGCGCCCTGGAACCCTGGGCGGCCGACGTCCGCGCTCTGGCCGCGCACCCCAACACCGTCTGCAAACTCTCCGGCATGGTCACCGAGGCCGACCCCGCCTCCTGGACCGTCGACGACCTGCGCCCGTACGCCGACGCGGTGCTGGACGCCTTCGGCCCGGCCCGCCTGATGTTCGGCTCGGACTGGCCGGTGTGCACGCTCGCGGCCGGCTACGGCGACGTGCTGGACGCCGCACGGCAGTTGGTCCCGGCGCGGGAGCACCGGCAGGTCTTCGAGGACACGGCCGTCCGCGTCTACGATCTCTGAACCTCCCCCGTCAGCCGCGTCGGCGGCAGGTACTCGCGCACATACGTCCGCTCCCAGCACGCGCCCGTCTCCCGCAGCTCCCGCCAGGTCGTGTACCGGTAGCGGAAGAGACGGGCGCGGATGAAGCGGGGCGGCGCGTCGGGCGGGAACGGGGAGCGGCGCAGCAGCCTCAGGGTGGCGCGGTCGTTCTCCAGGAGCCGTTCGACCAGCGCGCCGAACCACGACCCGGCGTACGCGGGCGACAGCGCGGCGAACCACATCATCCAGTCCAGGCGCAGATGGTAGGGCGCGAACTGGCGCGGCCAGCGCCGTGGATCGCCGGGCTTGCCCCTGAACTCGTACTCCCGCCAGTCGGAGTCCTCGCGCGGTACGTCGTCGGCCGTGCCCTCGACGACCACCTCGTAGCGGATCCGGCTGACGCTGCCGAACGCGCCGTAGGTGTTGACCAGATGGAGCGGGTCGAAGGAGCGGTTCATGATCTGCCGGCGGGAGATCATGTTGCGCATCGGGCGGTAGCTGAGGGTCAGGAGCAGCGCGGCGACCGCGAGGACCACGACCTCGTACCAGAGGGGGCCGTCGGGCACCGGTCGCGCGTCGGCGGGGAACCGCACCGCCGACAGGGCCAGCACGATCGTGATCCAGTTCAGCCAGGAGAAGTTGCCCGAGAGGATCAGCCACAGCTGGGTGACGATCATCAGTGACGCGGCGGCCGTGGCGACGGGCTGCGGCGCGAACAGCAGGAACGGGACCACGAGTTGGGTGACGTGGTTGGCGGCCACCTCGACCCGGTGCACGGGGCGGGGGAGATGGTGGAAGAACCAGCTCAGCGGCCCTGGCATGGGCTGCGTCTCGTGGTGGTGGTCGAGGCAGGTCAGCTTCCGCCAGCACGCGTCGCCCCGCATCTTGATCAGGCCCGCGCCGAACTCGACGCGGAAGAGGATCCAGCGCAACAGGAACAGAACGAGGAAGGGCGGCGCCACCTCGTCGTTGCCGAGGAAGACCGCGAGGAAACCCACCTCCAGGAGCAACGACTCCCAGCCGAAGCCGTACCAGGTCTGCCCGACGTTCACGATCGACAGGTACAGCACCCAGGGCACCAGCCACAGCACCATCGCGGCCCACAGGGGCAGCCGGGAGTCCAGGCCCGCGAGCAGCGCCACCGACACCGCGCAGCCCGTCCACGCGCAGAGGGCGAAGAAGCGGTCGGAGTAGTGCAGGTGGAACAGACTCGGGGCCCGCCTGAACGGCATCCGCGCCACGAACCGGGGGATCGGCAGCATCCCCCGCTCCCCGAGCAGCGCGCGGAACTGAAGGGCGGCCGTCAGGAACGCCACCAGGTACACGCCGGCCAGGGCCCGCTGGAAGACCAGCCGGCTCGTCCAGTAGTCGGGTGCGGTGAACCAGTCCACGGCCGTGCGCTCCTTCCTCCTCCAGCCTCACCCCCCGAACCCGGTGTGACTCTCCGTGTACCTCCTCTGCGCTTGCGTAACCCAAGTGAGTGAAGCAGACAATGGTGGCGAAATGTCCGGGACCGACGGGAGAACGTGGTGCGGACACCCACCGGAACCCTCGTCACGGCCTGCACGCTCTCGGCGGCACTCCTCCTCGTCGCCGGCTGCGGCGGCGACGAGGACCAGAACAGCGGGTCGCCCGGCGAACCGAGCGGCGAACTCCTCCTCCAGCCGGTCGCCGCCCCGGGGCCCGACCCCTTCACCGAGTCCACCGCGACCTCGACCGCCACCCCGCCCCCGGTCACCCGAACGCAGCAACCGGCTCGGCCGGGCCCGCCGACGGCCCGGTCCCTGTCCGGCGGGACGCCCGGTCTCTACGGCGGCATCGCACGGGTCGGCAGCTGTGACGTCGACCGGCAGATCGACCGCCTCACCCGGGACCGGGACCGGGCCCGCGCCTTCGCCCGGGTCGAGGGCATCGACCGGACGGCCGTCCCGGACTACCTGCGCGGCCTGGCCCCCGTCGTGCTGCGCGCCGACACCCGGGTCACCAACCACGGCTACCGCGACGGCCGGACCACCGCCCACCACGCCGTCCTCCAGGCCGGCACGGCCGTCCTGGTCGACAACCGGGGCGTGCCGCGCGTCCGCTGCGCCTGCGGCAACCCGCTCACGCCGGCGACGGCGACACGAGGTAGCCACGGGGCCGGCGGACGCGCCTGGGCCGGCTACCGGACCGACCAGGTCGTCGTCGTCACCCCGACCCCCCGGGCCGTCACCGACCTCACGATCATCGACAGCGCCCGCACCACCTGGATCGAGCGGCGCGTCGGTCATGACGTCCGCCACGACCGGGTGGTGCCGGATCCCGAGCCGGTCGCGCCGACACCTACACCTGCACCGACGCCGGCATCGACACCGGCAGCGAGGCCGGCTGCCTCCTACGACGGGGCCGACCTGGAGGCGATGCCCCCGATGCCTCTGTCGCCCCCGTCGCCCCCGGCATCCCCGACGAGCGAGCCGACCGAGCCCGATGCCTGGACCACGGTCCCCGATGACCCCGCCCACGATGACCCCGCCCACGATGACCCCGCCCACGATGACCCCGCCTATGAGGATCTCGCCCACGAAGAGCCTCCCTATGAGGAGCCCGGCACCGCCCCGGACCCCTCCGGCCACGAAGACATCGGCCCCGAGACCGTCCCGGAGACCCCCGACCTGCCCGACGGCGGCGGTCTGATCCCCGACGCGACGGACCGCTGACGGCCGCCCGTAACCGAACCCGTCTCCCCACTCGAAGAATCAGACAAACCCTGGCAAGGTGGGCCCCATGGTTGATCGGGGAGCGAGCGCCCTGTCACTCCCGGACGACTGGCCCGCCCACCCGGATCCGATCCTGGCGCTCAACCGCATGGGCAGTTTCGACTGGGACCTGGACACCGGTCTGTTCCACATGGACGCCCAGGCCCACGAGGTCTTCGACCTGCGCCCCGACGAGTACGACGGACACCCCACCTCCCTGGCGGTCCGGGTCCCGACCGCGGAGGGCCTCCGGCTCGACGCGCTCGTCTCCCAGGCCATCAAGGACGGCAGCGAGAACTACGGCACCTACTTCCGGCTCCGCTGCCGGGACGGCTCGCTGCGCTGGACCCACACCCAGGGCTACATCCGGCGCGACGAGACGGGTCGGCCACGCCGGATCGTCGGCATCGTCCGCGACGCCACCCAGGAACTCGGGGAGCTGGAGTCCCGCCGGGAACAGGCGGCCCAGGACGAGGCCCGCCGCCGGCAGACCAACGTCGTGCAGCTCACCACGGCCGCCCTGGCCCACGCCCGCACCGTGGACGACGTGATCGACGTCCTCAAGGACACCCACGGCCTGACCCACCTCGGTGCCGCCAGCCTGGTCTTCGGCCTGGTCGAGGCGGGGCGTATCCGGCTGGTCGCCGAGGGGCCCGAGGGCAGCTTCGTGCCGGGCACCCGGGTCACCCGCATCGACGAGCCGTACCCGATGAGCGAGGTGGTCCGCACGCTCAGCCCGCGCTTCATCGAGACGCCGGAGGAGTTCGCCGAGCGCTATCCCGTGCTGTGGCCGCACATCACCGACCTGGACATCACCGCGGCCGCCTATCTGCCGCTCATCGCCGAGGCCCGTCCGATCGGCGCCATGGGCCTGCTCTACAACGACCGGCACGGCTTCTCGTCCGAGGACCGCAACGTCCTCATCGCGCTCGGCAGCAGCATCGCGCAGAGCCTCCAGCGCGCGATGTTCTACGAGCAGGAGAAGGACCTCGCCACCGGCCTCCAGCAGGCCATGCTGCCGCGCTCCATCCCCAGCGTCCCCGGCGCCGACGTCGCCGTCCGGTACCGCTCGGGCTCGCTCGGCCGGGACATCGGCGGCGACTGGTACGACCTGATCCCGCTGCCGGGAGGCCGGGTGGGCGCGGTCATCGGCGACGTCCAGGGGCACGACACGCACGCCGCCGCCGTCATGGGCCAGCTGCGGATCGTCCTGCGCGCCTACGCCGCCGAGGGGCACACCCCGGCCGCGGTGATGGCCCGGGCCTCCGTCTTCCTCCACGAACTGGACACCGACCGCTTCGCGACCTGCCTGTACGCGGAGGCCGACCTGGCCACCGGAGTGGTCCAGGTCGTCCGCGCCGGTCACATCGACCCGCTGATCCGCCGCCCGGACGGCGGCTGCCGCCGGATTCCGGTGGCGGGCGGACTGCCGCTCGGCCTGTCCGCCGAGTTCGGTGCCCTCGACTATCCGGTCGCCACCCTCGAACTGGACCCGGGCCACACCCTCCTGCTGTGCACCGACGGTCTGGTCGAACAGCCCGGCGCCGACCTCGACGACGGCATGCGGACCCTCGTGGCGCTGATCGAGACCGGCCCCCACGACGTCCGGGACCTGGCCGACCGCCTCATCGACGTGGCCGCCGAACGCGGGGGTGACGACGACGTCGCCCTGCTCCTGCTGCGCCGCCGCGGCCTGGACGCCCCGCGGTCGGGCGGGCGGCTCCAGCAGCACGTGGCGCCCGGTGACCCCGAGGCCCTGATCGAGGCCCGGCACATGATCCGTGCCGCGGTCGGGGCCTGGGGTGCGCGCGAGCGCTCCGACGAGGTCGAACTGGTCGCCGACGAGCTGATCACCAACGCCCTCATGCACACCGAGGGCTCCGCGATCGTCACCCTCCGGGTCCTCACCGGCAGCGAGCGCAGACTGCGCGTCGAGGTCGAGGACGCCTCCAGCGCCCTCCCGCGGCGCCGCGAGGCGGGGGAGTCGGGCGTCTCCGGGCGGGGGCTGCTCCTCGTCGACCTGCTCACCGACGTGTGGGGCGTGGAGGCGCGGGGCGGCGGCAAGTGCGTGTGGTGCGAGTTCGTGGTGGGGAAGCGGAGCTGAGCACTCCGCTCCGCGGTGGCACTCTGGACGTATGCCGGAACTTCCCGAGGTCGAGGCGCTCAGGGACTTTCTCACCGAGCACCTCGTCGGCCACGAGATCGTGCGGGTGCTGCCCGTCGCGATCAGTGTCCTGAAGACGTACGACCCTCCGCCGACGGCCCTGGAGGGCCACGAGGTCACGGCCGTGCACCGGCACGGCAAGTTCCTCGACGTGGAGACGGCGGGCGGCCCTCGCCTGGTGACCCATCTCGCCCGCGCGGGCTGGCTGCACTGGAAGGACCGGCTCCCGAGCGGCATGCCCCGCCCCGGCAAGGGACCCCTCGCCCTCCGAGTCGCGCTGGAGACCGGCGAGGGCTTCGACCTCACGGAGGCGGGCACCCAGAAACGGCTCGCGGTGTACGTCGTCCAGGACCCCCAGCAGGTCCCGGGCATCGCCCGTCTCGGCCCCGACCCCCTCGCCGACGACTTCGACGAGGCCCGCCTGGCCGCCCTGCTGAAGGGCGAGCGCCGCCAGTTGAAGGGCGCCCTGCGCGACCAGTCCCTGATCGCGGGCGTCGGCAACGCCTACAGCGACGAGATCCTGCACGCCGCGAAGATGTCCCCGTTCAAGCCGACGTCCTCCCTGACCCCCGAGGACATCACCACCCTCTTCCGGGCCATGCGCGCCACCCTGACCGACGCGCTCTCCCGCAACAGTGGCCTGGCCGCGGCCCGCCTCAAGTCCGAAAAGAAGTCCGGCCTCCGCGTCCACGGCCGCACCGGCGCCCCCTGCCCCGTCTGCGGCGACACCATCCGCGACGTCTCCTTCGCCGACTCTTCCCTCCAGTACTGCCCCACCTGCCAGACGGGAGGCAGGCCCCTGGCGGACCGCAGGATGTCACGGTTGCTCAAGTGACTACCGGGGATCGAGCGTCACCAGGTGTTCGCCGGTCGCCGTGCGGACCTCGTAGCGGGCGATCTGGTCGGGGTGGAGGGCGGCGCCGCCGCGCATGGTGTGCGGGGTGGCGTCGTGGTCGGGGACGTTCCAGCCGGTGACCGTCTGTTCGGAGCCGTCCTCGCCGATGACCACGAGGTGGCAGGCGCGGGGGCCGGCGGCGTCCTTGACCTTGAGTTCGACCTCGCTGCCCCAGGCCTCGTCCTCGCTGGTGATCTGGGCCCAGACTCCGGAGCGTTGGTCGGTGGCGGTGATCTGCACGGCACTGTTGGCATCGCTCGCGAAGAGCACCGCGGCGGGCCCGGCGACGGCCATCACCACGGCCGCGGCCACCGCGTACAGCACGCGCCGGCGCCCCGCCCGCTGCCGCGCCGCGACCTCGCCGAGCAGCCGGTCCAGCAGCCGGGGGCCGGGCTGGGCCATGGGGTGCACCACCCGGGGCGTGGCCCGCCGGTAGAGCATCATCTGCCGGGACACCGGCCCGAACTCGGTCACCTGTGCCGAGCACCGGGGGCACTCCATGAGGTGGTCCTCGAAGCGGAAGGCGTCCGCCTCGTCCAGCACGCCGAGCGCGTACGCGCCGACGTCGCGATGCCTCTCCAGGGACCTCATGCCGAATCCTCGTGCCTTTGGGTGCGGGTGGGGTGACTCCTTGCTCCCACCGGTACGCACCAGCCAGCCGAATCACTCAAGGCACTCGCCGAATCGTAATCAAGGGATTCGGAGCGGCCGGGCCCGAGGATTGGTCCGAGTCGAAACGAATCCGGAAGAGAGTCGGAACGACCTAGAAGATCGGAACGACCTAGAAGAGATGGATGGCGAGATGCCCCAGCGGCAGCCCGAGCTGCCAGGCGGGCGTCCAGACCTTCGGCCCCTCGTCCTCCCCGATCACCGGACCACCGCCCGGCACCGCGTTCAGATCGGGCGCGAGCAGCTCCGTCTCCTGCAGCCAGCGCCAGGCGGCCTCCGCCAACTCCAGGTCCGGCGAGGGCCCGTCGGCGGCGATCGCCTCGGCCGCCAGCGCAGCCATCCGCTCGCACACCCAGTCCTGCCACGGCTGGTCGTACGCCGTCAGCGACAGCCAGTTCTCCAACTGGGAGACGACCTGGATGCCGGACAGCTCGCCCTCGGTGTCGGACAGGAAGACGGTCAACGCCAGCGCGTCGCGCCCGGCCCGGAACTCGAACGACGTCGGGGGCATCAGATCCCCCGACCGCAGGAGTTCGTCGGCGATGTACTCGGCGTACAACCAGGCCATGGGGACGGTCAGTTCGCCGTCCGCGCCGTCCGTGCTCTCTCGACCTCTGTGCAGCATCCCTTCCTGCCTTCCTCCGGTGCGTGCGCGTCGCCCGTCGCCGGGCCCCCAGTCCGGAACACGGATGGGGACAGCCGATTACTCAACCGGGGTACTCAGCAACTCGCTTTACGGAGGTTTGACTCATTCATGGGTTTCACCGCAGGTCGGCCGCGTATCCCGGAAGCACCCGGCGCAGGGCGCGCAGCGCGTAGTACGCGCGGGACTTCACGGTACCGGGCGGTATCCGGAGGATCTCCGCGGCTTCCGCCACACTCGCCCCCTGGAAGTACACCAGCACCAGTACTTCACGGTGCTCCGGAGTGAGTGTCTTCACAGCCTCGCGCACATCGAGCGTCGCGGCGGCCCGCTCCGCGTGGTCCGCGCACACCCGCGCGTTCTCCAGGACCGCGTCGCCGACCTCCGCAGGACGCGCCTGCCGCGCCCGCCGCGCGTCGATCGCGAGCCGCCTGCCCACGGTCAGCAGCCAGGGCCGTACGGACTCGAAGTCGTCGGCGCGCAGCGCCTCGGGGTGCTGCCAGGCGCGTACGAGTGTCTCCTGCACCAGGTCCTCGGCGCGCTGTCGGTCACCGTCGCAGAGCCGGAGCAGCAGCGCGAAGAGGGGCCGGCCGTGCTCGCGCTGCAGTGCGGCGAGCTCGTGCTCGGCGGTCGTCCCGTTCGTGAGAGTGGTTCCGGCCGTCATGGCCGTATGGCATAACAGGGGGCCGTTTCTGGACAGGGCGGGGGCGCATGTCTGCGACGGACGGTCGATCGCGTCGGCGAACGGTTCGATGAACGGTCCCCTCCGCCTCGTGGGCGGGCCGGACGGGCTAACGGGAGGGCCGGGCCCGTTTGAGGGCGTCTTCAGCTTCGTACCTATTTGTGAGTAAATATGATCACAGTGGGGTGAGCTGATGATTGCACGCAGGCAGCAAGTGGCCCTGGCTCTCACGGTCCTTCTCGCGACGGGCGCCGCCTGTCAGGGCAAGGACCACGACCCACCCGCCGAGCCGGGACGTCCGGCCCCGTCCGCCGCCGGCCCGCCCGGCTTCACGCTCGTCGCCTCCGGAGACGTCCTCCCGCACAGCTCGATCATCGACCGCGCCCGTTTCGACGGCGGCGGCCGCGGCCACGACTTCCGCCCGATGCTCGCGGGGATCGAACCGGTCGTCTCCCGCGCCGATCTGGCGCTGTGTCACATGGAGACCGTGTACGGCGCGAACGGCCACTACACGGGCTACCCCACCTTCAAGTCCCCGCCCGAGGTCGCCGAGGGCCTCGCCGCGACCGGCTACGACGGCTGCTCCACGGCCTCCAACCACAGCCTCGACGACGGTGCCGAGGGCATCCGCCGCACCCTGGACGCCATGGACCGGGCCGGCGTACGGCACGCCGGTTCGGCCCGCACCGAGCAGGAGGCGCGCACGGTCACGGTGCTGCCCGCCGGGCCGGCGAAGGTGGCCCACCTCTCCTACACCTACGGCACGAACGGCTTCCCGCTCCCGCAGGAGCAGCCCTGGGCCGTCAACCTGATCGACGAGAACCGGATCCTGGCCGACGCCCGCGCGGCCCGGCAGGCGGGCGCCGACGTGGTCGTGGTGTCCCTGCACTGGGGCACCGAGTGGCAGGACGCGCCCGACGACCGGCAACTGTCCCTGGCGCGCTCCCTCACGGCCGCCCGCACCGGCGACCGCCCCGACATCGATCTGATCCTCGGCACCCACGCCCACGTCCCGCAGGCGTACGAGAAGGTCAACGGCACCTGGGTGGTCTACGGCATGGGGGACCAGATCGCCGGCGAGATGTCCAACCACCAGGGCGCCCGCGACCCGCGCGGCAACCAGTCCACCCTCGGCCGCTTCACCTTCGCCCCGCCCGCCCGGCCGGGAGAGCGCTGGAAGGTCACCAGGGCGGAGTTCGTCCCGCAGTGGTTCGACGTCGACGCCGGCCGGGTGGTGAACCTCAACCAGGCGCTCGCCGCGGGCGCCGACGTGAGCGCCGTGCGCGACCGCATCCGCGAGGTGGTGCTCAGCCGGGGCGCCGCGAAGGACGGGCTCACGATGGGGAGGTAGCCGCCGGCGGCCGGGCTCGGTGGGTTCGGCGTCCATGCGGCGGCCGCGGTCAGTCGGCCTCCACGTGGTCGAACGTCCGCAGCATCTCCTTGAGCACGCGCTTGCACGCGCGCAGTTCGGCGTCGGTCAGATCCCCGCCCACCTGCCGGTTCAGCTCGTGCTCGCGCGTGAGGATCGTGGTGATGACGGTCTCGCCCTCGTCCGTGATCCGGATCAGCGAGGACCGCTGGTGCGCGGGGTTGGGAGTGGTCTCCACCCAGCCCCGGGCCAGCGCGTCGTTCACCATGCGCTGCACGAACTGCCGGGTCAGCGTCATGACCCGGCCCATCTGAGGCACCGTCATGGGCCCGTATCTGTGCAGCAGGGTCAGGACGGAGCGCACGCCGACGGACACCCCCTCGACCTCTTCGCCCTGTTCGAGCTTGCGCAGGCCGCGCCGGTAGAGGGCGCCGATCAGGTCGAACACCTCGCTGACCCGGTGGCCCAGTTCGTCGGGTGGCAGTGGTGCGTCGATGTCGTCCACCCGGCCATCATGACACCTTGGTTGCCAAAATCTTCTGAAGATGACACCTTGGTTGTCATGACCGATGCTTCGGAACTGAGCTTCTTCACGTCCACCGACGGCGACCTCGCCTACCGCGACACCGGCGCGGGCGACCTCGTGGTCCTGCTTCACTCCGGTTACGTCGACCACCGCCTCTTCGAGGCGCAGATACCTGCCCTCGCCGCCGGCCACCGCGTGATCGCGGCGGACATCCGGGGCCACGGCTGGTCCGCCAACGCGAGCCGGCCCTTCCGGTGGGCCGACGACCTCGCGGGCCTGCTCCGGCATCTCGACGCCGGGCCCGCGGTCCTGGTCGGTGTGTCGATGGGCGGGGCCGTCGCGAGCGACACGGCGATCGAGTACCCGGAACTGGTCCGCGGGATCGTCCTCAGCGGGGCCACGACCAGCGACTTCCAGTACGCGGACGAGTGGACCCTGGAGGTCGTCGCCGAGTCCGCCCGCACCCTGAACTCCGGCGACATCGAGGCCTGGCTGAAGGTGTTCCTGCGGGGCGCCGCCGGCCCCTACCGCACGGCCGACGACCTCGACCCGGCCTTCCGGGAGCGGCTGTGCGAGATGGCCCTGCACACCATCGCCAAGCACACGCCCGGAGAGCGGAACTGGCACGTGCCCATGACCGACACCTGGCCCCGCGTCCCGAAGATCGACGTCCCCGTACTCACCGTCAACGGCGCCCTGGACTCACCCACCCTCCTCCCCGACGCGGAGCGCTTCGCCCGCACCGTCCCGAACGGCCGCGCGGTCGTCGTGGAGGACACCTCGCACTTCCCGAACGTGGAGAAGCCCGAGGAGTTCAACACCCTGCTCCTCGACTTCCTCCGCGCCGTCTAACGGTCGGCGAGCGCCGACCGCCGGTACGAGCAGCCGAAGCAGACCACCAGCCTCGCCGATCGGCAGGCGGTGTCGAGCGCGGCGAGACGCCGCTCGCCGCGCTCCGCCGCGAGTTGCACGAAGAGGTGGGGCTGGCCGTCGACACGGACCCGCCGCATGTATGGCACCAGCAGGTCGTCGCCCCCGGCCACGCGGCAGGCTACGACGGAGTGGTCAACGACTATGTCCTGGTCCGCACCGCATCGTTCCCGCCACGCGGAGCGATGTCGGACGACGAACTCGCCGCCGAGCACATCGACGGCTTCCGCTGGTGGCGCCTTCGGGACATCGCGGACTACCGCGGTTCCGAACTGTTCTCACCCCGCGACCTGGCCACACCGCTGGCGGCGCTGATCGCCGAAGGCGTTCCGGCCGCACCGGTGCCGCTCGGTCTGTGAGACAAGTGGCTGAACAGGACGTCGTCCTGCTCCTGCGACCGCCCCCGACGGGCGAGCCAGGGCGTCCCGGAGCGCCGCCGGCGGTGGGCTCCGCGGACCACACGTCCCGAGCGCTCAGGGCACCACCGTCACCGGCCACCGCCCCGCCTTGACCAGTCGTACCGCCACCGAGCCGACGATCCGGTGCCCCGCCTGCTCGGAGGCGCCGACGACCACCGCGTCGGCCTTGAGGTCGTCGGCGGCCTTGACCAGGCCGCTGTAGGGGTCGCCGCGGAAGGTGTGGAACTCCCAGCGGATGTCGAATATCCCCTTGGTCTGCTCGGTGGCCTCCCGGAGCTGGGCCACGAGGTCCTCGGCGATCGCGTCGGTGGTCTCGGCGACCGGCGCCCCGGCCGCCGCACCGGCCGCGAGGACCGGCTGCACGTACACGACCGCGAGGAGCGCGTGCTGGCGTCGGGCGAGGCCGCCGGCGTAGGCCGCGGCGCGGATCGAGGAGTCGGAGCCGTCGACGCCGACGACGATGACCTTGGGACCGTCGGTGCCCCGCTCGAACTGGTGCGAGTGCTGTTCCGTCACGGCTGCGAGGCTATCGGAATCCGCAGGTCCCGCCGCCGTCCGGGACCGCTCGACGGGCGGGGCCGCCGGGGTGTTCCTACAGTCGGAACATGAGTGCCACCGTGCAGGCCGCGCCGGCGAAGGACACGGGCCCGACGAGGCCACCCGGACACGCCTTCCTCAGCAGGGTGCCGGAGGGCTTCGCGGCCTTCTTCGGCGCCCTCGGCCTGCTGTGCGTACTGCTCGCCCTCGTCCCGCCTCTGCGCACCCTGCTCCGCCCGGCCGTCCGCCTCCTCGACCAGATCCTGGTACCCGTCAGCGCCAACCTCGCCTACGCCGTCTTCCTGTTCCTGCTCGCCGGCGCGACCGCCGCCCGCAAGAAGATCGCCTGGTGGCTGGTCGTGGTCTACCTGGGCCTGCTCGTGCTGGCCGACGCCCTCGGCGTCGCCGTGGGCCTGTACGCCGACTCGATCCCCTCGCTCGTGGTGTGCGCCCTCGCCCTGGCCCTGCTGGTCGTGGCCCGCCGAGAGTTCTACGCCGCCTCGCGCCGGGCCGCCGTACGCCGGGCCCTGGCCGTCCTGTTCGCCGGGCTGGTGGCTGGGATCCTGGCCGGCTGGGGGCTCGTGGAGCTCTTCCCGGGCACCCTGCCGCGCGGCCAGCGACTGGCCTGGGCCGCCGACCGGGTGTGCGGCGGCCTGATCTCGGGCGGCGCCTTCGACGGCCGCCCGTCCCGCGCCCTGTTCTTCCTCCTCGGTCTGTTCGGCGCGCTCGCCCTGCTGAACGCCGCCGCGACCCTGTTCCGCTCCCAGCGCCTGGAAGCGGCCCTGCATGGCGACGAGGAGGACCGTATCCGCGCCCTCCTGCGGCGCTACGGCGATCAGGACTCCCTCGGCTACTTCGCCACCCGCCGCGACAAGGCCGTGGTGTTCTCGCCCAGCGGCAAGGCGGCCGTCGCCTACCGGGTCGAGGCCGGGGTGTGCCTGGCCGGCGGCGATCCCGTGGGCGACCGGGAGGCCTGGCCGCACGCCATCGCCGCCTGGCTGGAGATGGCCCGTCGGCACGGCTGGGCGCCCGCCGCGATGGGCGCCTCCGAGGACGGCGCCAAGGCCTTCGCCCGCGCCGGACTCGGAGCTCTGCAACTCGGCGACGAGGCCATCGTGCAGGTCGCCGACTTCGACCTCGACGGCCGCGACATGCGCGTCACCCGGCAGGCCGTCCGCCGGGTCCGCCGCACCGGGGCGACCTGCCGGATCCGCCGTCACTCCACCCTCACCGACGCCGAGATGGAGGAGGCGATCGACCGGGCCGACGCCTGGCGCGACACGGAGACCGAACGCGGCTTCTCCATGGCCCTGGACCGCCTCGGCGACCCGGCCGACGGCGACTGCCTGCTGGTGGAGGCGGTGAGCGAGGACGGCCGCCTCCTCGCCCTGCTCTCCTTCGTCCCCTGGGGCCGCGACGGCGTCTCCCTGGACCTGATGCGCCGTGACCGCGGCGCCCCCAACGGCGTCATGGAGTTCATGGTCGCCGAACTGTGCGCGGCGGCACCCAAGGCGGGCATCCGCCGGATCTCGCTCAACTTCGCCGTGTTCCGCTCCGCCTTCGAGGAAGGCGCCCGCATCGGCGCCGGACCGGTCCTCAGACTCTGGCGCCGCCTGCTGCTGTTCTTCTCCCGGTGGTGGCAACTGGAGGCCCTGTACCGCTCCAACGCCAAGTACCGCCCCGAGTGGTACCCGCGCTTCCTCTGCTACGGCGACGCCGGCGCCCTCGCCCGCATCGGCCTCGCCTCCGCGATCGCCGAAGGCTTCGTCTCCGTACCGTCGTTGCGCAAACTCTGGGGAAAGGGGCACCCGAAGGGCGGGCACCGGCCGGCCACCACCGAAGGCCTGCCGTCGCTCTCGGCGCTCGGCCTCGACGGAGGGGACGAGGCCGGGGCCGCACGGCCGGACGCGGACCTGCCCGAGCAGGTCCGCGTCCGGCACCGCACCCTGGACCGCCTGCGCGCCGACGGCACCGATCCCTACCCGGTCGCCGTCCCGCACCGCACCCACGCCCTCGCCGAGGTCCGCGCGGGCGAGCAGGTCACCGTCGCGGGCCGGATCATGCGGGTGCGCGACTTCGGCGGCATCGTCTTCGTGACGTTGCGCGACTGGTCCGGGGACCACCAACTCGCCCTCACCCGCGACCGGTCGGGCCCCGCCCTCGACCGCTTCACCGCCGACACCGACATCGGCGACCACATCACGGCCACCGGCCTCGCGGACACAAGCGACAAGGGCGAGCCCACCGTCTTCGTCACCTCCTGGCAGCTCACCGGCAAGTGCCTGCGCCCGCTGCCCGACAAACGCCGGGGCCTGACCGACCCCGAGGCCAAGGTCCGCATGCGCTACGTCGACCTGGTCGCGAGCCCCGACGCCCGCGACGTGGTCCGCGCCCGCTCCACCGCCGTACAGGCCCTGCGCCAAGGCCTGCTGGAGCGCGGCTACCTGGAGGTCGAGACCCCGATGCTCCAGCAGATCCACGGCGGCGCCAACGCCCGCCCCTTCACCACCCACATCAACGCCTACGACCTCGACCTCTACCTGCGCATCGCCCCCGAGCTGTATCTCAAGCGGCTGTGCGTCGGCGGTCTGGAGAAGGTCTTCGAGATGGGCCGCACCTTCCGCAACGAGGGCGTCTCCCACAAGCACAACCCCGAGTTCACGATGCTGGAGGCCTACCAGGCGTACGCCGACTACGACGTGATGCTCGACCTCACCCGCGAACTGATCCAGGGCGCCGCGACCGCCGCCCTCGGCTCGCCCGTCGCCCGCAGGGACGGCACCGAGTACGACATCTCCGGGCCCTGGCCGGTCAAGACGGTCCACGGCGCGATCTCCGAGGCACTGGGGGAGGAGATCGACGCGGACACGCCCCTGGAGCGGCTGCTCCGGCTGTGCGACCGCGCCGGCGTGCCGTACACGACCGACGACGGCCGCGGCGACGTCGTCCTCGAGATGTACGAGCGGCTCGTCGAGGAGCGCACCCAACTGCCCACCTTCTACAAGGACTTCCCGACCGATGTCTCCCCGCTCACCCGCCAGCACCGTCTCGACCCACGGCTCGCCGAGCGCTGGGACCTGGTCGCCTTCGGCACCGAACTCGGCACCGCCTACTCCGAGCTCACCGACCCCGTCGAACAGCGCCGCCGCCTCACCGCGCAGTCCCTGCTCGCCGCCGGGGGCGACCCCGAGGCGATGGAACTGGACGAGGACTTCCTCGACGCCCTCGAATACGCCATGCCGCCCACCGGAGGACTCGGCATCGGCGTCGACCGGCTGGTCATGTTCCTCACCGGCCTGACGATCCGTGAGACCCTGCCGTTCCCCCTGGTGCGACGCCGCTGACGCCTCGTCATGGGCCGGACGGGTGGAATCGTGCCGCCGCCCCGGTGTCGCTGTGGTGCGTCGGGGGAGTGATGGGCGACTGATGAGTCATGAAGAAGGATCAGTTGCTCTCACGGCTGCCGTCGTCGCTCCCACGGCTGCCGTCCGCGGCGGTGTTCACGCGGCGCCGGGTGCTGCTCGCGGGGGCCGGCACCGCAGCCGTCGGCGCGGCCGGTACGGCAGGTCTGCTGTCGCTGGGCCAGGGCGCCGAACCGGCCGCCCCCGCCCCCGCCGCCGGGCCCCCGGCGCACCGCGCGGTCAAGCCCTCCGCCTACCGCCTCCAGCCCCTGACCGGATACGGACCGCCCCGGACCGCCCCGGCCCGGACCGTCGTCCGGCACGAGCCCTTCCTGCGCATGTCGGGCCGGGGCCGCTCCATGGTGCTGACCTTCGACGACGGCCCCGACCCCCGCTACACCCCGGACATCCTGGACACCCTCGCGGAGTACGACGTCCGCGCGATGTTCTTCGTCTGCGGGGAGATGGCCGCCGACCACCCGGACCTGCTGGCCCGCATGGCCGACGAGGGGCACGTGGTCGGCAACCACACCTGGTCCCACCCGCTGCTGACCCGCCTGAGCCGCGGCCGGATCCGCTCCGAGATGGAACGCACCTGCGAGGTCATCGAGGAGGCGTACGGCGAACGCCCCCAGTGGTTCCGCGCGCCCTACGGCGCCTGGAACCGCGCCGCCTTCCAGCTCGGCGCCGACCTCGGCATGGAACCCCTGGCCTGGACGGTCGACACCCTCGACTGGACCACCCCCGGCACCCGCACCATCGTCGGCCGGGTCGAGCACGGCGCCGCCCCCGGTGTCGTGGTCCTCTCGCACGACGCCGGGGGCGACCGCACCCAGAGCGTCCGGGCGCTGCGCGACTATCTGCCGCATCTGCTGGATTCCGGCTACCACGTCACCGTCCCGAGACGGCATCACGCATAACCGGAGAACACGACGCCGGTCCGGTCGGGGAACGCTCAGCGAACCTCGACCAGACGGGCGAAAGCGACGACATTCCCGTCGTAGCCGTTCTGTTTGGAGAAACCGCCTCCGCAGGTGATGACCCGCAATTCGGGGGCGCCTTTCGAACCGTAGACGCGGTCGCCGGGGAAATTGTTCTTCGCGAAGACCTCGATACCGTAGATCTCGAACACGGCCGTCTTTCCGTCCTTACGGGCGACCTCGACGCGATGCCCCTTCTTCAGGGCCCCGAGTGCGTAGAACACGGCAGGTCCGCGGCTGTTGTCGACATGGCCGACCACCACGGCGGTGCCCTTCTCGCCGGGCGAGACCGCACCGGTGAACCAGCCGGCCAGGTTCGGGTCCTCCGGCGGCGGTGCGCCGACCCAGCCGTCCGCGTCCAGGCCGACCGCCATGACCGGCGCGTCCACCCGGATCGCCGGGATCCTGACCCGGTCGGGCACCGCGTACGGCAGGGGAGCGGGACTGTTCAGGAAGGTGCCGGGCGTGGCACGGCTCTCGGCGGCGGCCGCGGACGCGGGCTGCGGGGGCCCCACGTCGAACTCGCCCGAGCCGTTCCGAATGAGCGCGAGGCCGGTCAGCAGAACAAGCGCTATCACGCCCCAAGGAGCGCGCTTCTTCCGCGGCTCCTCCTCTTCGGCCAGGTCGGCCAGTTCGGACGCAGTCATTCGACTTCCCCTCTCGACGCGGCCGTCGCCACGTCATTCGCGCATACGAGAACGCTAAGTCCCGCACGTGCAACCGGCGACGGGACGGACGCGAACGGGTGGCCCCTGCCGCGCCCGGTGCGCCATCCGAGTTGCCGCCGACAGGAATTTTCTGACGGTCCGTGACCTGCGGTGATATCCGATTGTGTGGTTGTCGTTCGGCGTGTCGTCTCACCAGGACGGCCCATTGCCGAAATGCGGGCCTGTGCAGGGCATCTGAGGGTTTTTCCGGGAGGCGCTTTCTCGCCGATCCACCGGGGACCGTTCCCGGGGCGTCTCCCGCGGAGGAACAACATGCGTACTCATCGTGCCCTGGCGGCCACGGGCGCCGCGGTGGCCCTTCTCGGGTTCACCGCGCCGACGGCCGCCGCGTGGGATCAGCCGACCAGCGTCAGTGTTCTGCCGAGCGTGATCGCGCGCGGGGGCCAACTCCAGATCACCGTCACCGGTTCCGCCTGCACCCTGGCGGGCAGCACGGTCAGCTCGAACGCCTTCCCGACCACTCCGCTCGTGTCGCAGGGCGGCAGCGGCAACACCTCCACGGCGACGGCCACGGTCAACGCGAACGCCGGCCCCGGCGCGTACAGCGTCACCACGAACTGTGAGGGCAAGGCCAAGACGTTCACCAACGCCTTCACCGTCATCGGCGGTGTCCGAGGCGGTATCGGCGGCAGCAGCTCCACCGGGGCGACGCCGACCGACATGGCCATCGGCGGCGGACTCGTCGCCGCGGCCGTCATCGGCGGTGGGGTGTTCTGGATGCGCCGCCGGTCCGAGAAGAGGATCTGACCACCCCTCGACGATCCCGATCCGCTCGCGGAGGCAGCCGAGCGCACGTGAGACAGGCCGTCGCCCCGGACCCCATCAGGGAATCCGGGGCGACGGCCTGTGCGCTCAGGCGTCGTCCGCGCCGGTGCGGCGGCGCGAGAAGTGGTACGCCGCGCCGACCGACCCGGCGATGAGCGCCGCTCCGAGGCCGATCTCCTTGAGGTCGAAGCCGGCGAAGCTGCCGCCCTCACCGGCGTGCACACCCCTGTTGTAGGGGGGAACCGGCATCGGGGTGGGGACCGGGCGGCCGCCGGCGATGGTGAGGTCGGCGTTCTGCCAGAACGTCCCGCAGTGGAACGTCACCTCGTACAGGGCGCCCGGTTTGGCGTCCCAGTCGACCACCGCCGTCGCCGACGACTGGCCCTTGCGGATGGTCACGTCGTCGAAGACACCGGAGGAGACCAACACGTCCTGGTCGCATCCCGTGGCACGCAGGGTCACCTGCCCGCCCGCCGCGATGGTCTGGGGCAGGACGCCGACCCGGAAGCCCGAGCTCTCGCCGCTCGCGTGGGCGGCGGGGGCGGTGAAGGCCAGGGCGCAGGCGCCCAGCAGTGCGGCCGAAGCGACGCGTATCGCGCGCATGGTGGTTCCTCCGGTCCCCGAGGAGCAGCTGCGGACCTCTTCCGCTCGCGCCTGAAATGCACCTCGATGACCGAAACGCTAGGAACATGTGTGCGTCCGCGCGATCGCAGTCGCGCGAATGGGGCAAGCGTGTGCGCCGCTCAGGGGATCCACGCTCCCGCGGCCGGGGGACGGTGGCGGAGTGTCGGCCGTCCCCCGGCGGCCGGTGTGCTGGGGGCGGGCCGGCGCGGGTGTGGTGAGGGTGCGATGAGGGGTCGTCAGCCCTTGGCGTCCGGGAAGAGGTTCAGGAACGGCTCGGCGGACGCGGCGATGCTGTGGCTGTAGGGGGTGTCGAAGGCCCAGATCAGGAAGAGCAGGAAGGCGATCAGCGCGGAGAACAGCCCCGCGAGGACCAGCTCGCGCACCGTACGGCGGATCTGGAGGGCGAAGATCATGCCGACGGTCACCGCGCCGCCGCCGATCAGCCCGAACCACACCACGCCCGGCATGGTCGCCCCGGTCGACTCCGCCCGGGCGTTGCGTGCCTGGTCGGCGGTGGCCACCTGGTCCAGCAGGGGCTGGTAGGCCTGGGCCTGGAAGTCCGTCGTCGGCTCGTAGTCGGTGACGTCGACGCGGATCTTCTCCAGGAGTTCGCCGCCGCGTTCGGTGACCTGCTTGTGGTCGGCCATCGCCTTCCACTCGGTGGTGACGACGTGTCCGACATAGACGTTGACATCGTCGCGAATGCGGTCGCGGACCTCGGGCGGATAGACCCGGACCCGCTCCGAGATCTCGTGCAGGGCCTGGGCCTCCGTCTGGACGTGGTCCTGGGCGGTGCTGCGGGCCTCCCAGACACCGGCGATGGCCAGGCCCAGGACGATGGCGTACACCACGCCGATCCACATCGTCATGTACTCGATGACGTCCGGCGTCTCGTTCGGATCCTCGTCCTCGGGCGCCGTACGGTGCCGCACGATGGTGATGATCACCACCACGGCGCACGCGGCCACCATCGCGAGGGTGAGAACAAGCCATTCCGGCAAGAGTGCCTCCAGGATCGGCGCTAGCGGGGCCGCAGCGCGGCGACGGCGATCACCGCGGGAGCGGTGATGAGCAGGACGTAGACGACGGGTGACGTGGTCCCGTTGGACGGCCGTTCAGGGGACTTCGCCGTCCGGTAGCGCGGATAGCTGACCGGGCTGGGGGTGGGACGTGGGGTGGGCTCGGCCGACGGTGTCGGTGTCGGTGTCGGTTTCGGCGGGGGAGCGGGCGGCCGGACGGGAGCCGGAGCCGGGGCGGGCGGCGGAGTCGGCGTGGGCGTCGGCTGCGGGCGGGGCGGTTCCGGGCGGGGCGCCGGTGGTGGGGGTTCGGGCGTGGGCGTGGGGCGCGGCTCGGGCGGCGTGGGTTCGGGCGGTGGGGTGGGCGTCGGGGTGGGGCTGGGCGTGGGTGGGGGAGTCGGTGTCGGCGTGGGGGTTGGGCAGGGCGGGGGAGGGGGTGGCGGTGGCGGACAGAGCGGCGGAGTCGGCCAGGTGAGGGTGCCGGCGGCCACCACCACCTCCGCTCCTTGCGGGCCTGCCGAGATGTGGACGCACGTGGAGGCGTCGGCGGCGGCCACTCCGGCCGACGGCCCCACCAGCAGCCATGCCAGCGTCGCCAGGGCCAACACCCTTATGGCGGGGGCGGATCGGGTCGGTTCGGGTCTGTGCACGACGAAGATCCTGGGGCCTGGTGTGCCGTCCTACGCCCGAGCGGGACCGGATTGGTCCGAAAGGGGGAAAGGCGCCGTCGGAGGTTTGACCGGCGGCTGTCCGTGCCCAGCAGGGCGTACGCGTGTGCGAGGAGAAGCGGGTGAGCCACAGGGTCCGAAAAGAAATATGCGGGACGGTTGAACGCGAACCGGCCTCCCATGCGTACCCATGGTCGTGCGGCGGCACAGAAGGGCGCTGCAACAGCCTTGGAATTATGGGGAGTTGACGATGAAGACCTCCTGGCGGAGCGCCTCACTCGTGATTGGCGCCGCGGCGATGATGGCGCTGACGACAGCGTGCGGCCAGGAAAGCGCACCGTCGACGGGCAGTCAGAACGTGGGGGCCACGGCCGCCGCGGGTGACTACGGCATCGGCGGCACCGGGATCGGAACCGGTGCCGGTGCGGGTGGCGAGGCGCAGTCCAGCAGCACCACCGGGCCCCAGGCGGCCGGCGCCGGCCAACTGAACGTGTCCACCAACGAGGAACTCGGCAGTGTCCTGACGGACAGCAAGGGCCTGACCCTCTACCGCTTCGACGAGGACACCGCCGAGCCGCCGAAGTCGAACTGCGACGGCGACTGCGCGACCGCCTGGCCGCCGGTCCTCGCGGACGACGTCGCGGCCGGCGAGGGCATCGACAAGGCACAGCTCGGCGAGGTCACCCGCGCCGACGGCACCAAGCAGCTGACCATCGGCGGCTGGCCGGCCTACCGCTACGCCAAGGACACCAAGGCCGGGGACGTGGCCGGCCAGGGCGTGGGCGGCAAGTGGTACGCGCTGGCCCCCGACGGCAAGAAGGCCAAGGCCTCCGCCGCGGGCTCCGGCACCGACCTGCCCGGCCTGTCGACCCGGAACGACCCCAAGCTCGGCGAGATCGTCGTCGACAAGAACGGCCACACGGTCTACCGCTTCATGAAGGACTCGCCCTGGCCGATGAAGACGGCGTGCCTCGGCGAGTGCCTGCAGAAGTGGCCGGTCATCGCCCCGGTCGACGCCGAGGACACCAAGGGCATCGATCTGAAGGGATCCGGTCCCAGGGGGCAGGGCTACGTGGTCTTCGACCGCCCCGACGGCATCAAGCAGCAGACCATCGACTGTGTGCCGATCTACACCTTCGCCAACGACAAGAAGCCCGGTGACACCAACGGTCAGGGCGTCGGCGGCACCTGGTTCGCCATCGCGCCCGACGGAAAGCCGGTCGGCGCGCCGGCCCAGTAGGACCAGCAGGCACGACACATCCGGACCACCGGTCCGCCCCCTCCGCGCCGCACGGAGGGGGCGGACCGGTTTGCCGTCGTTCACCACAACTCTCCGACTCCTGGCTTCTGTCCGGAACATTCGGAACACCCCGAAATTACCCGGGGATTTCTCGTAGAGAAAAGACAGAGGCTTCATGGAAGATGTTGCGGGGCATCAACACGGCACGTGCCGCAGGCAGTGACCGGGAACGGATGGTCAATTTCCGTTTCCGCTCGCTCCTTTGGCGGGCGATCAGTAGCCTCAGCTCGAACACCGGATCGCCTACGCCTGGAGAGATAGATGGAGCGTCCCGCCTGGGCCCCACGAAGCATCGACATCTCGGTGCCGAGCGTCGCGCGAATCTACGACTACTACCTGGGCGGTTCGCACAATTTCGAGGTCGACCGACAGGCGGCCCGCAAGGCCATGGACTTCATGCCGGGACTTCCCAAGATCATGCAGGCGAACCGGGCGTTCATGCGCCGCGCGGTGCGCCATGCCGCGGACGAGGGAATTGATCAATTCCTCGACATCGGCTCCGGCATCCCGACCTTCGGCAACGTCCACGAGGTGGCCCAGCGGGTCCGCCCCGGCGCCCGTGTCGTCTACGTCGACCACGATCCCGTCGCCGTCGCCCACAGCGAGGCGGTCCTCGCGGGCAACGCGGACACCGGGGTGGTCGCCGCGGATCTCCGCAAGCCGAAGGAGATCCTCTCCAGCCCGGCCGTACAGTCCCTGATCGATCTGAACCGGCCGGTCGCCCTGCTTCTCGTTGCCATACTGCACTTCGTGGAAGACACGGACGACCCGTACGGGGCGGTGGCCGAACTGCGCGACGCGTTCGCGCCCGGCAGTCGGCTCATCCTCACGCATGCCTCGTACGAGGGAATCCCGCTGTCGGCGGAGCGGGCGGAGGGCACGGTCGCCGTATACAAGGACATTCGCAATCCGCTGATCATGCGCTCGCGCGAGGAGATCGCGCGGTTCTTCGAGGGGTACGACATGGTGGAACCCGGACTGGTGCCGATGCCGCACTGGCGGCCGGAGACCCCGCCGGAGGACGAGGATCCCTACGCCTTCTCCGGATTCGCCGGCGTGGGGCGTACGGCGTGAGCGCGGAACCGGACGGGCCGGAGGACAGACTGCGGCGGTTCGCGACGATCTGGAGCCGGGCGGTGTTCCCGGTGACCTCGACGTCCGCGACCCGGCCCGAGTTCGAGGAGCAACTGCTGCCGCTCGCCCGGCGGTTGAGCCAGGCGCTGCGGGCCAGGACGTTCGACGCGGACGAGGCGAAGGCGGTGGGCGCCGCCCTGGTCGACGCGCACTGCACCGACCCGGACGCGCTGTCCCGGACCCTGGACTGCGTCGACGCCTACCTGGTGCTCTACTGCGGCGAGGACGGTCCCACCGAGGACCTGCGGGCCCGCGCCGCCCGGATCCAGCACGCCATGGCCGCCGGGTTCGCGCAGGCCCTGCGCGAACGGACCCTGGCCGAACAGGAGGCCATCGCGCAGGCCGCCCTGAGGGCGCAGGGCGTGGTCGCCCAGGCGCTGCACGCCACCGAGGCCCGCTTCCGCGCGGTCTTCGAGGGCGCCGCCATAGGCATTGGCATCGCCGACCTCGAAGGCAACATACTGCAGGTCAACGGCGCGCTGCTGCGCATGTTCGGCCTCTCCGAGCAGAGCATGCAGGCCCGCAAGGTCCAGGACTGGACCCACCCCGAGGACGCGCCGCAGACCTGGAGGCTCTACGACGAGCTGATCCGCGGCGAGCGTGAGCACTACCACGTGGAGAAGGCCTTCAACCGGCCCGACGGAACGGTCCTGTGGACCAACCTGACGGTCTCCCTGCTGCGCGACCCCGACGGCAACCCGCAGTACCAGCTCGCCCTGATGGAGGACACCACCGAGCGCCGCCTGCTCAACCTCCGGCTGCGCTACGAGGCCACCCACGACGCGCTCACCGGCCTGCCCAACCGCACCTTCTTCTTCGAACGCCTGGAGAAGGCCCTGGGCGCCGGCCAGGGGCAGCGGTTCGGCCTGTGCTACCTCGACCTGGACGGTTTCAAGACCATCAACGACAGCCTCGGCCACGCGGCCGGCGACCGGCTGCTGGTGGAGGTCGCCGACCGGCTCCAGTCCTGCACGACCGCGCCCGGCGAGATGGTCGCCCGGCTCGGCGGCGACGAGTTCGTGGCGCTGACCACCGGGACCGACACCGAGCGGGAGGTCGACGAGCTCGCCGCCCGTATCATGAACGCGATGGTCGCCCCCATCAGCGTCGACGGCCGTGAACTGACCGTGCGCGGCAGCATCGGCATCGTCGAGGGCCCGGCGGGTGAGCGCAGCCCGGCGGAGGTGCTGCGCAGCGCCGACATCACCATGTACCGGGCCAAGTCGGCCGGCGGCAACCGCTTCGAGCTCGCCGACCCGGAGGCCGACGCCCGTGCCATCACCCGGCACGGCCTGACCACCGCGCTGCCGACCGCCCTGGACCGGGGCGAGTTCTTCATCGAGTACCAGCCGCTGGTCCACCTCGGCGACGGCAGCGTGCGCGGCGCCGAGGCCCTGGTGCGCTGGCTGCACCCGCAGCACGGCGTGCTCGGCCCCGACCGGTTCATCCCGCTCGCCGAACACACCGGACTGATCGTGCCGTTGGGCCGCTGGGTCCTGGAGCAGTCGGTGCGCCAGGCCCGCGCGTGGCGGGAACGATACGGCGACGGTACGGCGGCCGGCCCGCTCCGCATCAACGTCAATCTCTCGCCCTGCCAGCTCACTCATCCCGGTCTGGTCCAGGACACCGTCGACATCCTGGAGCGCACGGGCGTCGATCCCGACGCGCTCTGCCTGGAGGTCACCGAGTCGGCGCTGATCGGCGCGGACGACGACCTGCTCAAGCCGCTGCGGCAGCTGGCCGAGATGGGTGTCGACATCGCCCTGGACGACTTCGGCACCGGCTACTCCAACCTCGCCAACCTGCGCCGCCTGCCGGTGAGCATCCTCAAGCTGGACCGCTCCTTCACCCAGAGCATGCAGCAGTTCCCGGCCGACCCCGTCGACCTCAAGATCGTCGAAGGGATCGTGTCGCTGGCCCACAGCCTTGACCTCGCGGTGACGGTCGAGGGCGTCGAAACCGGCGCCCAGGCCGAGCAGTTGCGGATACTGGGCTGCGACACGGCCCAGGGCTGGTACTACGCCCGCCCGGGCCCGCCGGACCGGCTGCACGAGTTGGCCCTGGTGGACGCAACGGGCTGAGGGACAGCGCCCCTACAGGGGCGCGGGGAACTGCGCGAGCAACCACAGCAGACCCGCGCCCCTCGACGGACGGAAGGCACCCCACCGCTACGGCCTGGCTCACCGCTCCAACAGCATCCGCTGAAGCTCCCGCGCGGCCCGCGGCGGAGCCACATCGCTGCGGTGGGCGAGAGCGATGGTCCGGTGCAGGCCGGGCCGGGCCAGAGGCGTCACCCGCAACCCGTGCCCGGACCGCGCGGCCACCATCCGGGGCACCACCGCAATACCCAGCCCCGCCCGGACAAACCCCAACACCGCGTCCATCTCCCCGCCCTCCACCGCGAAATCCGGCTCGAACCCAGCGGAGCGACACGCGGCGACGGTCAGTTCGCGCAGGTCGTAGCCGTGCCGGAACATCACCAGGCGTGCGCCCTCCAGGTCGGCGACGCGGACGGTGCGGCGGCCGGGACCGCCCGGCGCGGGTGCCTCCGGGGAGGAGACGACGACGAGGTCCTCGCGCAGCAGCTCCACCGTGGTCAGAGCGGGGGAGGGCGTGGGCAGCGGGAGGACGACCAGGGCCAGGTCGAGGGCGCCGCGGGCCAGCTCCCGTACCAGGTCGTGGGAGCCGCCCTCCTCGATCAGCAGCCTGATGCCGGGATAGCGGTCGTGGAAGGCACGCAGCACGTCCGGCAGCAGACCCGTGCACAGGCTCGGTGTCGCGCCCAGCCGGATCCGGCCGCTGCGCAGCTGCACCAGCTCCAGCACCTCGTGCCGTGCGGTGTCCGCGTCGGCCAGGATGCGCCGGGCGAGAGGGAGCAGGGCCTCTCCGGCGTCGGTGAGCGAGATGTTGCCGCGCGCCCGCAGGAACAGATCCGCGCCCAACTCCCGCTCCAGCGCCTTGATCTGCTGGGACAGGGACGGCTGGGCCACGTGCACGAGCTCCGCGGCCCGGGTGAAGTGCCGGGTCTCGGCGACCGCCACGAAGTACTGGAGCTGCTGGAACTGCATCCACCCACGATAGCTCCTTGATAGCCACTGGCTATGGAAACGAGCTGGACCATGTCTTGGACCGATCGGGACACCGGCCCGTAGCGTGCTGTGACATGGCTCTGGCAACACGGACGGACCGACGGCCGTCGATGGCGCGCACCGTGTGGGACTCCTCCGTCGGCAAGAAGACCGTGATGGCGGTCAGCGGTCTGATCATGCTGCTGTACCTGGTCGTCCACATGATCGGAAACCTGAAGATCTTCTTCGGGGCGGGCGAGTTCAACCACTACGCGCACTGGCTGCGCACCGTCGGCGAGCCGTTCATGCACTACGAGTGGACGCTGTGGCTGGTGCGGATCGTGCTGGTCGTCGCCGTCGTCGCGCACGCCGTCTCCGCCTACCAGCTCAGCCGCCGCGACATCAGGGCGCGGCCCAGCAAGTACGTCCACAAGAAGCCCCGGGCCTCCTACGCCACGCGCACCATGCGCTGGGGCGGCATCATCCTCGGCCTGTTCATCGTCTGGCACATCCTGGACCTGACCACCGGCACCGTGCACCCCGGCTTCCAGTCGGGCCACCCCTACCAGAACGTCGTGGACACCTTCTCCACCTGGTACGGCAACGTCATCTACATCGTCGCGATGCTCGCGCTCGGCCTGCACGTCCGGCACGGCTTCTGGAGCGCCGCCCAGACCCTCGGCGTCGGCAGCCGCGCCCGCGACCGCGCCCTGAAGGCCGTCGCCAACGCCCTCGCGCTGCTGCTCACGGCCGGGTTCATCGCCGTACCCGTGGGCGTCATGACCGGATTGGTGAGCTGACATGAGTACCTACGCCGACTACACGACCGGCGAGCCGGTCGCCGACACCAAAGCCCCGGCCGGCCCCGTCCACGAGCGCTGGGACACCCGCCGCTTCGAGGCCAAGCTCGTCAACCCCGCCAACCGGCGCAAACACACCGTCATCGTGGTCGGCACCGGCCTCGCGGGCGGCTCGGCCGGCGCCACCCTCGCCGAACAGGGCTACCACGTCGTCCAGTTCTGCTACCAGGACTCCCCGCGCCGCGCCCACTCCATCGCCGCCCAGGGCGGCATCAACGCGGCGAAGAACTACCGCAACGACGGCGACTCCGTCCACCGGCTGTTCTACGACACCGTCAAGGGCGGCGACTTCAGGGCCCGCGAGTCCAACGTCCACCGCCTGGCGCAGATCTCGGTGGAGATCATCGACCAGTGCGTGGCCCAGGGCGTGCCCTTCGCCCGGGAGTACGGCGGGCTGCTCGACACCCGCTCCTTCGGCGGCGTCCAGGTCTCGCGGACCTTCTACGCCCGCGGCCAGACGGGCCAGCAACTGCTGCTCGGCGCCTACCAGGCCCTCAGCCGGCAGATCGCCGCCGGGAACATCGAGCTGCACCCGCGCACCGAGATGCTCGACCTGATCGTCGTCGACGGACGGGCGCGCGGGATCGTCGCGCGGGATCTGGTCACCGGCCGCGTCGACACCTACTTCGCGGACGCCGTCGTCCTGGCCTCCGGCGGCTACGGCAACGTCTTCTACCTGTCGACGAACGCCATGAACTCCAACGCCACCGCGATCTGGCGGGCCCACCGGCGCGGCGCCCACTTCGCCAACCCCTGCTTCACCCAGATCCACCCCACCTGCATCCCGCGCACCGGCGACCACCAGTCCAAGCTGACGCTGATGAGCGAGTCGCTGCGCAACGACGGCCGGATCTGGGTGCCGAAGGCCAAGGGCGACACTCGGCCGGCGAACCAGATCCCCGAGGACGAGCGCGACTACTACCTGGAGCGCATCTACCCCTCCTTCGGCAACCTGGTGCCGCGCGACATCGCCTCCCGGGCCGCGAAGAACGTCTGCGACGAGGGGCGCGGGGTCGGCCCCGGCGGACAGGGCGTCTACCTCGACTTCGCCGACGCGATCAAGAGGATGGGCCGGGGGGCCGTCGAGGCCAAGTACGGCAACCTCTTCGACATGTACCAGCGGATCACCGACGAGGATCCCTACGAGGTGCCGATGCGCATCTACCCGGCCGTGCACTACACGATGGGCGGCCTGTGGGTCGACTACGACCTGCAGACCACCGTCCCGGGCCTGTTCGCGATCGGCGAGGCCAACTTCTCCGACCACGGCGCCAACCGCCTGGGCGCGAGCGCCCTGATGCAGGGCCTGGCCGACGGCTACTTCGTGCTGCCGGCCACCATCAACGACTACCTCGCCCGCAACCCGCACCACGAGTCGGTCACCGCCGAACACCCCGTCGTCCAGGAGGTGCTGGCCGAGACCGAGGACCGGCTGAACCTGCTGCTCACCGTCGACGGCGACCGCACCCCCGACTCCTTCCACCGTGAACTCGGCGAACTCATGTGGGAGTTCTGCGGCATGGCCCGCAGCGACGCCGGGCTGCGCAAGGCGCTGGAGCGCATCCCGCAGATCCGCGAGGAGTTCTGGCGGCGGATCAAGGTGCCGGGCACCGGCGAGGAGTTCAACCAGTCGCTGGAGAAGGCCAACCGCGTCGTCGACTACCTCGAACTCGCCGAGCTGATGTGCCTCGACGCGCTGCACCGCGAGGAGTCCTGCGGCGGTCACTTCCGCGAGGAGTCGCAGACCCCCGACGGTGAAGCGGCCCGCCGCGACGAGGAGTTCGCCTACGCGGCCGCCTGGGAGTTCACCGGCACCGGCGAGGCCCCCGTCCTGCACAAGGAAGACCTGGTCTTCGAGTACGTCCACCCCACTCAGCGGAGCTACGCATGAAGCTCACCCTGCGCGTCTGGCGGCAGAAGAACGCCGACGCCGACGGTGCCATGTCCACGTACGAGGTGGACGGGATCTCCTCCGACATGTCCTTCCTGGAGATGCTGGACACCCTCAATGAAGAACTCATCCTGTGCGGTGAGGACCCCGTCGCCTTCGACCACGACTGCCGCGAGGGCATCTGCGGCGCGTGTTCGCTCGTCATCAACGGCGACGCGCACGGCCCCGAACGCACCACCACCTGCCAGCTGCACATGCGGTCCTTCCAGGACGGCGACACGATCGACATCGAGCCGTGGCGGGCCTCCGCCTTCCCGGTGATCAAGGACCTGGTGGTGGACCGGTCGGCGTTCGACCGGATCATCCAGGCCGGCGGCTACATCACCGCGCCCACGGGAGCCGCCCCCGAGGCCCACGCCACGCCGGTGCCCAAGCCGGACGCCGACTTCGCCTTCGAGCACGCCGAGTGCATCGGATGCGGGGCCTGCGTGGCCGCCTGCCCCAACGGCGCGGCGATGCTGTTCACCTCGGCCAAGGTCAACCACCTCAACGTGCTGCCCCAGGGCGCGCCCGAGCGCGAGACCCGGGTCCTGGACATGGTGGCCCAGATGGACGAGGAGGGCTTCGGCGGCTGCACCCTCACCGGCGAGTGCGCCACCGCCTGCCCCAAGGGCATCCCGCTGGTGTCCATCACCGGCATGAACAAGGAGTGGCTGCGGGCGACCCGAAAGGCCGCCAAGCGCTAGCCGCAGGCCGCCGAGCGGCCCTGATTCCCCACAGACGTTCGCCGACGAGGTGCGGACGGGCGGGACCGGACGTGGTGCTCAGTTCCGGTCCCGCCAAGCCTCGTCGGGCGGCCCCGCCGAGGACAGCGCCTCGTCGATCAGCGCGAGCCGCTTCTCGTCGTCGAGGATCGCGCGGTAGTCGCCGTACGGCGAGAGGCGGGCGTCCTGGTCGCGGAGGGTGCGCAGGGCGGTGCGCACCGCAGGGCTCGGCGGGCCGAGGCGGATCAGAGCACGCAGCGCCTCGTCGAACACGCCGTAGTACTCACGGTCGGCGGCGAACTCCAGGATCTCCTCCTCCAGGACCGCACGGCAGGATTCCGTTTCGCCCGTGATCGACCACAGGGCGATCGCCGCCTGCCTCCTCGTCCATCCCTCGCTGTTCTCCAGGACGTACCGCACGCGGTCGGCGTACGGCGCGGCCCGCGGGCCGAGGTCGATGAGGTCGACGAGGCCGCCGACCGGGAGACCGTCCGGCGCCTGCCCCTCGACGGGCAGCGACTCGCCGACGGCCCGCAGGTGCTCCTCAGGGTCGCCCGCGCCGATGCGCCGGAGTACTTGACGCAGCCACGGTCGGTTCTCCGGCGGTTCCAGGTTCAACCGCTCCCGCACGACGGGGGCGGCGCAGGCGGCGGCCGGTCCCAGGGCGGCCAGCGCCTGCGCGGCGGCATGCCAGGGCGGGGCACCGCTCACGCAGGCCATGACCTCCGGCAGGGCGGGCAGCGCGTCCGGGCCCCAGACCTCCACGACGGCCAGCAGATCCGTCCGCGGCGCGTCCTCGCGCCGCAGTTCCGCCCGGATCGTCGGCAGCAGGACGTCCGCGTGCGCCCGCAACGGCCCCAGCACGTCCACGATCTCGGGCCGCCGGGGGCCGCCACCGGCCCAGGAGCGCCCCAGCTCCTCGCGGTACGGCGTGCACAGGCTCTCGACCAGACCGGGCAGCGCCCGCGGGTCGTCCATCCGGGCCAGCGCCCACCGGGCGTGCTCCCCGACCGTGCCGTCCAGCAGGACGCCCTCGCCGGGATCGTCGAGCAGGGCCGCGAGCCGGTCGGCGTACGCGGCGGCGCGGGGACCCGCCGCGGCGAGGACGTGGGCCGCCGTCAGCCGCACTTCGGCGTCCGCATGGTCCAGCCGGCCGCCCGCGAGCGGGAGCAGGGCGGCTTCGACGGACCGGTGGGAGGTCAGCGACCGCCAGGACCACTCCATCACCGTCCGCAGCAGGTCGGCGTCCCCGGCCGGATCGGCGGCCCCGGCCAGCCCGAGCAGGAACCGGGTCACCGTCGCGGGTTCGCCCTCGAACAGGGCCGCCGTCCAGTGGGCGACGTCCTCGCGGCTGAAGGGTTCTTCGACGTCCGGGACGTACCAGACGGCCTCCCAGCGCGACCGTACGGCGGGATCGGTGAGATCCCGCACCAGCGAGTCCAGCTCCCGTACGGCGATCTGGGGCTCGCGGCGGGCGAGCGCGTGGACCGCCGCGACCCGCAGCACGGGGTCGGAGTCCCGCAGCAGCCCGGTGAGGATCGTGCGGACCTCGGCGTCGGCGGCGACGTCACCCAGCGCGAACAGCACCGGCAGCCGGACCGTCGGGTCCGGCTCGGTCCGCCAGCGCCACAGCAGCGGACCGACCCCGTCGGCCAGGGGCACCGCCTCCCGTCGTACCCCCGGATCGGGGTCGGCGAGCAGGGCCGGGACCGTGTCGCGCGCGTGCTCCCAGGCGACGGCCCAGCCGGTCTCCGCCGGATCCGGTGCCCGGGACAGGTGGACCAGCAGTTCGACGAGGGTGCGGCGGGCACCCGTACGGGGATCCGCGGCGAGCGCGACGACGAACGGCAGCGTGGCCGTGCCCAGGGAGGACGCCCCGCTCACGGGGTCGGCGAGGGCGGAGAACAGCGGTCGGCAGTCCGGCTCGGTCGACTCCGGTCCCTTGCGCACCAGCCGCCGCAGCACCCGGCGGACCTCCTTGGCCGGAACGTTCGGATCCGCCGACTCCAGCAGCTGCCACGGCACCGCGTCCAGCGCCTCGGCCGACAGCTCCACCACGCGCATGCCCCCGTCCCCGTGATCGGCTCCCGAAGAGAGACGACAGCCCCGGCCGACGGGTTGCCTCTCCCCGGTCACCGGGGGGACATCGGCCCGTCGGCGGAGTCGGAGCTCCCCGACACCTTGCCCGAGGCGTTCAGCCGCCGCACATCCACACTCCTGGAACCCGTCACGTACACGCCAACCGGTGTCGGAAGAACAGGGTTGGCGGCACCGCTCGCCGCCTCCGGCCCGACCAGGAGAGTGCCATGACCGGCGTTTCCACGCTCGACCGTCCCCTGCAGTCGACCGCACCCGTCCGTTACACCGTCGGCCTGGCCCGGGACGAGGCCGACGTGCGGGCCGCGCAGCGGCTGCGCCACGAGGTGTTCGCCGGGGAGATGGGTGCCCTGCTGGCCACCGCGCAGCCCGGACTCGACGTCGACCCCTTCGACGCGTACTGCGACCACCTCCTCGTGCGGGACGCGGAGACCGGGCAGGCCGTCGGGACCTACCGGCTGCTGCCTCCGGAGCGCGCCGCGGTCGCCGGACGGCTGTACTCCGAGGGCGAGTTCGACCTCTCCCCGCTCGCCCCGATCCGGCCCGGACTCGTCGAGGTCGGCCGCTCCTGCGTGCACCCCGACCACCGCGACGGCGCGGTCATCAGCCTGATCTGGGCCGGGATCGCCCGCTACATGGTGGACGGCGGCCACGAGTGGCTGGCCGGCTGCTGCTCCATCCCGCTGGCCGACGGCGGCGCCCTGGCCGCCGGCACCTGGGACCGGGTGCGGGACAAGCACCTGTCGCCCGAGGAGTTCCGGGTACGGCCGCTGCTGCCCTGGGTTCCCGAGGTCGCGCCGCCCGCCGGGCGCACCGAACTGCCCGCGCTGCTGCGCGGCTACCTCCGCCTCGGTGCCTGGGTCTGCGCGGAGCCCGCCCACGACCCGGACTTCGGGGTCGCCGACCTGTACGTCCTGCTGTCGATGCGCCGGGTCAACGCCCGCTACCTGCGGCACTTCCTCTCCCTCGTCCCGTCCTGATGAGCGTCTGGCTGCCCGGCGCGCCCTGCACCCCGAGGGCGTGCGTGGAGCCGGCGGGATCCGCCACGGCCGCACCACGGGCCGTCCTGCGGATCATGGCGGTCACGGCCCTGGTGCTGACCGGGGCCGTGCTGTCGCCGCTCGGCGGGAGGATCCCCGCCGGGGCGGTGCGGCGGTGGTGCCGGTGGATCGTACGGGCCGCAGGGGTCCAGGTCCGTGTCACCGGCACCACCGCCGCAACCGGGGGCCTGCTGCTGGTGGCCAACCACATCTCCTGGCTGGACATCCCCCTGCTCGCCGCCGTCCGCCCGGCCCGGATGCTCGCCAAGCGGGAGATCGGCCGCTGGCCGGTGGCGGGGCCGCTGGCCGCCCGCGGCGGCACCCTGTTCATCGACCGGGACCGGCTGCGGGCGCTCCCGGACACGGTCGCCCGCATCGCGGGGGCCCTGCGCGCCGGGCAGGCCGTCGCGGTATTCCCCGAGGGCAGCACCTGGTGCGGGCGCGCCCAGGGGCACTTCCGGCGTGCCGTGTTCCAGGCCGCGCTGGACGCGGGCGTCCCGGTCCAGCCCGTCCGCATCGGCTACCGCACCGGACGGGGCGAGGCGAGCACCGTGCCCGCCTTCGTCGGCGACGACTCCCTGCTCGCCTCCCTGTGGCGGGTGGCGAGGGCCCGCGGGCTGGTCGCCGAGGTCGAGGTCCGCGAGGCCATCGCGCCCGGTGGCCACCCCGACCGCCGTTCCCTCGCCCGCGCCGCCGAACACTCCGCCCTACCGAGGACGCATCAGCCGCAGATCCTCACCCCAGGCGTCCAGCACCGCCCCGTGGCCCTGGCGCCGGGCCGCCGCCTCCACCCGGGCGAACAGCCGCCGCTGGACCGCCACCTCGCCGCTCGCCGAGACACGGTCCACGGCCCGCAGCAGGGCACCGGTGTCCCAGCCGGGCAGCGGATGCCGGGCCAGCTCCCAGCGTAGGTACCTGTTGTACGGCCGGGGGCGCCGGTCCAGGGCGAAGAGCACCTCCAGCAGGGGGCCCAGACTGTCGGTCGCGTCGAGCCGGGCGGCGAGCGCCTCACCGTCACGGTCGTTCTTGACCGAGCGGTAGAGGCAGTTGGCGTAGGCGTCGAGGCGCTCGTCGGCGGTCCGGAACGCCTCGTCGGCGCCCAGGCGGGCCTTCGCGGCCAGGATGTCGGCGATCCCTCCGCCGAGGCGGTCCAGCACGATCCGCGCCCGGGCGAGGGCGTAGCGCTCGAAGCCGGGCATCCCGGCTGCCCGGAACGCGGCGAGCGGGACGACCACCAGGTCCAGGCGCGGTGTGCGGTGACCGGTGAAGCGACACAGATCCGTGGCCGCGCCGTCCGCGAGGACGACGTACAGGTCGTGGTCGGAGTGCTCGGTGGCCATGCCGTCGTGGGCCCGGGAGCCCGTGAGGACGAGGCCGACGACGGCCGGGTCGGCGGTGGCGAGCCGGACGAACGCGTCGTAGGTGAGGTGGGGCTGCTGCTGCGTGGGCATGCGTGATCTCCGGGAGGACGGCGGTGGGTATGCCTGCCGGGGAGGTCCGGGCGCCCGCTTCGTCCGCGGCGGTACGCGCCGCCGCGCGGAGGATCAACGCACGCGCAGATGCTACGGCGCTCAAGGCGCCGGTGGGCAATGGGTTTTGGTGGGGCGGCCTCCGTCGGCCCGGCGGGATTTCCGGCGACGGGGTGTTGCCGCATCCGCCGCTACCGCACCGCGCGCGCCAGGTAGGCCGCCGTGGCACTCTCCTCGGCCAGGGCCACGTCCGCCGGAGTCCCCGCCGCCACGATCCGTCCGCCCCGGTCACCGCCGCCCGGGCCCAGGTCGATCACCCAGTCCGCGCCCGCGACGACCGCCATGTCGTGCTCGACCACGACCACGGTGTGCCCGGCGTCGACGAGCCCGTGCAGCTGCCGCATCAGGACCTCGACGTCCGCCGGGTGGAGACCGGTGGTCGGCTCGTCCAGGAGATAGAGGGTGTGGCCGCGGCGGCCGCGCTGCAACTCGCTCGCCAGCTTGATGCGTTGGGCCTCCCCGCCGGACAGCTCGGTCGCCGGCTGGCCCAGCCGCAGATAGCCGAGGCCCACGTCGAGCAGGGCGGCGAGGCTGCGGGCCACGGCCGGGGTGTCCGCGAAGAAGTCCGCCGCCGCCTCGACGGTCAGGTCCAGCACCTGCGCGATGTTCCGCCCCCGGTGGGTGACGTGGAGCGTCTCGGGGTGGTAGCGGGCCCCGCCGCAGTCCGGGCACGGCGAGTAGGTGCTCGGCAGGAAGAGCAGTTCGACGGTGACGTAGCCCTCGCCCTGGCAGGTCTCGCAGCGCCCGCCCGCCACGTTGAAGGAGAACCGGCCGACGCCGAAACCGCGCTCACGCGCCCCGTCGGTGGCCGCGAACACCTTCCGCACGACGTCGAACAGGCCCGTGTAGGTGGCCAGGTTGGAACGCGGGGTGCGCCCGATCGGCTTCTGGTCCACCGAGACGAGCCGCCGCACGCCCGGCAGGTCCTCGGAGATCTCGCCGATGAGCGTGGATTTCCCGGACCCCGACACGCCCGTGACCGCGGTGAGCATACCGAGCGGGAACTCGGCGGTCACGCCCCGGAGGTTGTGGCGGGTGACCGGACCGACCTTCAACTGGCCGCGAGGCGTGCGCACTTGGCGTACAGCAGCGGGGGAGCGGTCGAAGAGGAAGCGGGCCGTCGCCGACTCGGCCACGCCCGCCAGCTCGGCCACCGGCCCGCTGTGCAGCACCCGGCCGCCGTGCTCCCCGGCCCGCGGCCCCACGTCCACGACCCAGTCGGCGCCGCGCACGACATCGAGGTGGTGCTCCACCACGAACACCGAGTTCCCGGCCGCCTTCAGCCGCGCCAGCACGGTCAGCAGCGCCTCCGTGTCCGCCGGGTGCAGTCCGGCGGACGGCTCGTCGAGGACGTACACCACACCGAACAGCCCGGACCGCAGCTGGGTCGCGAGCCGCAGTCGCTGGAGCTCGCCCGCCGAGAGGGTGGGGGTCGCCCGGTCCAGGCCGAGATGGCCCAGGCCGAGTTCGACGACCGGGCCGATACGCGCCCCGAGGTCCTCGATGAGAACCCGGGCCGTCTCGTCCCGGGCCTCGTGTGCGACGAGCAGGTCGGCCAGCTCGGTCAGCGGCAGGGCCGCCAGCTCGGCGATCGTACGGCCGGCGAAGGTCACCGCGAGCGCCTCGGGCCGCAGCCGGCCGCCCCCGCAGACCGGGCAGGGCGCGCTGGTCAGGAACCGCTCGGCCCTGGCCCGCAGAGTGGCGCTCCGGGAGTCCGCGAACGTCTTCATCACATACCGTCGGGCGCTCATGTACGTGCCCTGGTACGGCCGTTGGATCCGCTCCGCGTCCCGGACCGGGTGCACGGTGACCACCGGCTGCTCGTCGGTGAACAGGATCCACTCGCGCTGCTCGGCCGGCAGCTCGCGCCAGGGCCGGTCCACGTCGTACCCGAGCGCGTCGAGGATGTCCCGCAGGTTCTTGCCCTGCCAGGCCCCGGGCCAGGCGGCGACCGCCCCCTCCCGGATCGACAGCGACGGGTCGGGGACCAGCGACTCCTCGGTCGTACGGTGCACCCGCCCGAGCCCGTGACACTCCGGGCAGGCCCCGGCCGCCGTATTGGCGGAGAAGGCGTCCGAGTCCAGCCGCTCCGCGCCCGGCGGGTAGTCGCCCGCCCGGGAGAACAGCATCCGCAGCGAGTTCGACAGGTTCGTGACCGTGCCGACCGACGAGCGCGACGTCGGCGCCGCCCGCCGCTGCTGGAGCGAGACCGCGGGCGGCAGCCCGGTGATCTCCCCCACCTTCGGCGCCCCGACCTGCTGGATCAGCCGCCGCGCGTACGGCGCCACCGACTCGAAGTACCGCCGCTGCGCCTCCGCGTACACCGTCCCGAACGCCAGCGACGACTTCCCCGACCCCGACACCCCGGTGAACACGGCCAGCACATCCCGCGGGATGTCCACGTCCACCCCCTTGAGGTTGTGCTCACGGGCGCCGCGGACGCGGACGTACGGGTCGTGGGGGCTGTGCGGGTCGTACATGGGCAAGGACTCTAGCCGGAGGTGATCGAGGCCAGCCTCCGGTAGGAGTCCAGCAGGGCCGCCCGGTCGTACGTGCTGGTGGTGACCAGGACCTCCTGGGCGCCGGTCTCCTTCAAAAGCGTCTCCAGCTCATGGGCGACCTCGTCCTCGGTGCCGGCGAGGTGGCCGGTGAGGCCGGACTCGTAGAAGCCGCGCTCCTTGGCGGTCATGGGGAGGGAGCCGACGCGGTCGGCGGGTGGGAGGGGCGGGAAGGTGCCGTGGGTGCGGGAGTGGGCCATCGACCAGGCCTCCGGGATCAGCAGGCGCCGGGCCTCGGCGGGGGTGGCGGCGACGGCGATCGTGCCGGAGATGACGACGTAGGGCTCCGCGGCCCAGGGGGAGGGGCGGAAGTGGGTGCGGTAGTGGTCGATGCCGCGCTGCATCTTCTCGCGGTTGCGGAGGTCGCCGATGACCATCGGCAGGCCCGCGCGGGCGGCGATCGCGGCGCCCTCGCCCATGGCCAGCACGAACGGCGGCACGGTGAGGCCCTCGGCGGGCCGGGCGTGGACCCCGGTGGGGGAGGTACCGCGGAACCAGCCGAGGAGTTCGTCCAGCTGGCCGGCGAAGTCGTCGGCCACGTCCTTGTCCCGGCCCAGGGCCTTGCGGACGCCGTCGGTGAAGCCGACCGAGCGGCCCAGGCCCATGTCGATCCGGCCGGGGAACAGCGACTCCAGCACCCCGAACTGCTCGGCGACGACGAGGGGTTGGTGGTTGGGCAGCATCACGCCACCGGTGCCGACCCGGATCGTGCGGGTCGCGGAGGCGACGGCGGCGGCCAGCACGGTCGGCGCGGAACCGGCGACGCCGGGCACGCCGTGGTGCTCCGACACCCAGAACCGGTGGTAGCCGAGCTCCTCCAGCTCCCGCGCCAGGCGCACGGTGTCGCGCAGCGCCTCCGCGTTCGTGCCGCCCTCGCGGGTGCGGGAGCGGTCGAGGACGGAGAAGTGGGTGGCGGCGATCAGGGAGCTCACACAGGGTTCAACGTATGACGGGCGGCCGCATTCCCGCGGCCCCCGTGTGCTGACCCCGGAAAACCGGGTGACGGCGATATGTGCAGGTCAACACAATGGGCCGGGTGACCACCCACCACGTCCTGCTGTCCGGCATCGTCGGTTCGACCGCGTACGGCCTCGCCCACGCGGGCTCCGACGTGGACCGGCTCGGCATGTTCGCCGCACCCACCGAGGCCCTGCACGGGCTGCACCCGCCGAGGGAGTCCCACGTCACCACGGCACCGGACCGCACCCTGCACGAGGCGGCGAAGTGGTGCCGGCTCGCCCTGGGCGGCAACCCGACCGCGATGGAGCTGGCGTGGCTCCCGGACGACCTGTACGAGGTGCGCACACCGCTGGGCGAGGAGCTGATCGGCATCCGCGCGTCGTTCCTGAGCGCCAAGCGCGTCCGGGACGCCTACCTGGGGTACGCCACCCAGCAGTTCAGGCGCCTGGAGGGCCGGGGCAGCGACCGGCGCACCGCCAAGCACGCCCGGCACCTGAAGCGGCTGTGCCACCAGGGGCTGGAGCTGTACGCCACCGGGCGGCTGGAGATCCGGGTCGAGGACCCGGAGGAGTACCACGCCTTCGGCGAGCGCGTGGCCGCCGACCCGGCCGCCGCGCTGCCCGTGCTCAGGCACTACGAGACGGCCTTCGACGAGACCCGCACCGTGCTGCCGGACCAACCCGACGAGGCGCCTGTCGAGGCATGGCTGCGCAGGGTGCGGGCCCACTTCTACACCGCTGTGGCCTGCGCCTCGTGCTCGTGCTCGCAGGCCTCGTCGATGCCGTAGGTGTCCCAGGCCGGGAACGGATCGTCGGTGGGCAGCGGTTCGCCGGGGCGCACGAGGCACTCGGTGAGGGCCGCCCGCAGCCGCTCCGCGTCCAACTGCGTCCCGATGAACACGAGTTCCTGCGCGTAGGGGCTGTCCAGGTCGCGCGCGGCCGACGGCTCGAAGCGGGCCACCGCACCGGCCTGGGACCACAGCCCGGTCACGTGCGGGCGGGTGGCGAGGGTGAAGAACCCCTTGGACCGCAGGATCCGCCCGTATGCGCCGCTGTCCAGCTCCTCGGTCACGAATGTCCACAACCGGCCCGGATGCAGCGGGAGTTCGGAGCGGAAGACGGTGGACGAGACCCCGTACTCCTCCGTCTCCGGGACGTGGTCGCCGTTGAGCTCGCGCACCCAGCCGGGCGCCTGCTGGGCGCGTTCCAGGTCGAACAGCCGGGTGCCCAGCACCTGGTGGAGATCCACCCGTCCGTGCTCGGCCCCGACGATCCGGGCGGCCGGGTTGAGTCGTGCCAGAGCCGCCCGCAGCCGGTCCGCCTCCGCGGAGTCGACCAGGTCCAGCTTGTTGAGCACGATGACGTCCGCGAACTCGACCTGGTCGACCAGCAGATCGCTGACGGTGCGCTCGTCGTCCTCGAACGGGGCGAGGTCGCGCTCGGCGAGTTCGTCGCCGGTCTCCAGCTCTGGCAGGAAGTTGGCGGCGTCCACGACCGTGACCATGGTGTCCAGGAGGGCGAGGTCGTCCAGCGTGGCGCCGTCGTCGCGGGCGAACGCGAAGGTCGCGGCGACGGGCATCGGCTCGGAGATGCCGGACGACTCGATGAGCAGATGGTCGAAGCGGCCCTCGCGGGCCAGCCGGTCGACCTCCTCCAGCAGGTCGTCGCGCAGGGTGCAGCAGATGCACCCGTTGGTCATCTCGACCAGGCGTTCCTCGGTCCTGGACAGGGCCGCCTCGCCGCCGCGCACCAACGCGGCGTCGATGTTGACCTCGCTCATGTCGTTGACGATCACGGCGACGCGCAGGCCCTCGCGGTTGGCGAGGACGTGGTTGAGCAGGGTCGTCTTGCCCGCCCCGAGGAAGCCGGAGAGGACGGTGACGGGCAGACGGCTGTCGTACGGCATCCGGTCCTCAGCCCTCCGGGCGCAGCAGCCCGCGCTCGTACGCCTTGACCAGGTTCTGCGGGACGAGATGACGCACGCCGTCGACGGTGACGGGCACCAGCGTGGGCGTGGCGGCCTTCCACTGCGCGCGGCGGTGGCGGGTGTTGCTGCGGGACATCTTCCGCTTGGGAACAGCCATGGCGATCCTCCTCGATGGACGGGCACCGAGGACGCTACCTGAAAATGGATCCCATTAACAATTGAAGGGGCCCGATCCCTGCCGTGCCTCTCATCGGCGGGAGCGCACGCGCGCGTCCCGGGGCGGCTTGATGAACTGGAGCTCCAGCGTCGCCGGAGGCGCGGCGAGACCGGGACCCCCCGCGGCCGCCCACCGCACCACCTCCTCGGTGCTGTCGTCGTCCGACACGAACCCGATCCAGGTGGCCTTCCCGCCGGCCCGGCGTCCCGCCGCCGAGGGGCGCACGACGATGACGTCCGCCTGGTCGCACGGGCCCAGGCAGTCGGTCGTACGGACCTGGAAGCCGTGCTCGGCCGCACCGGCGCGCAGCAGCTCCAGCCGCCAGGCCGGGTCGGTGCCGGGCTGCTTGCGGGCGTTGCCGCAGCAGCAGCCCCGGCAGACGACGAGGGTGCAGGAGGCGGAGCCGGTCAACGACGTACGGGACGAGAGAGCCATGGGAGAAGCATGCGGGAGGCGGTGATCACCGGAGGGAACCGGGGTCCCCGCCGCAGCCGCCCGCCGCGTCAGAACCGCGCCCCGATGGTCGCCCCGTTGCGCGGCACCAGGAACGAGGGTGCCGAGGGCAGGGAGCCGTCCGCCTTCCGCGCGCCGGTGAGGGGAGCCGGGTCGGTGCTCAGGACCGAGGAGGCGTTCCATGTGCCGCCCAGGTCCCAGGAGTTGCCGGTGGAGACGGTCGCCGAGCCGAGCGCGGCGGCGGTGGCGTCGGCGACGGAGAGATTGCCGGTGAGGACGGACCGGCCGCCCGAGGTGTCGACGTCGAAGCCCGTACGGGCGTTGGCCCAGGTGGAGTTGCGGCTCAGGGCGAGGGCGCCCGCGTTGCCGTTGTCCGTGACGCCGTGCGCCGCGTTCTTGAAGGCGACGCTGCCCCGGAGGGTGTGCGCGACCGCCGGGGCCGGGCTGCCGCCGCCGAGCTTGAAGCCGTTGCCGTCGCCCGCGAAGTCGGGGAAGTTCCACCGGTTGACGCCGTTGCCGTACGCGATCGTGTTCTCGATGACGACCGGCGAGGCGAACTTCCAGTTGTCGAAGCCGTCGTCGACGTTGTTCCACAGCCGCGCGCCCCGCACGACGTTGCCCGTGCCGCTGCCCTCCTTGATGGCGAGGCCGTCCGCGCTCTCGCCGTTCTTGCGCGGGTCGCGGTTGGCGTAACTGTCCAGGTTCAGGATCTGGTTGTCGCTGGAGGCGCCCTGGAGCTGGAAGCCCGACTCGTAGTTGTCGTGGGTCCGCAGACGGGCGAAGACATTGCCGTTGCAGCCGTCGCAGTACACCCCGTACGGGCCGTTCACGATCTCCAGGTCCGAGATCCGCCAGTACGACGCCTCCATGTGGACCGCCCCGCGCTCGGCCCGCGGAATGCTGCCGCCCACGGGCGTGTGGCTCGCGGGCAGTCGCTCCCCGTCGATCACGACCCGCTCCCCCTCGTAGGCGCCGAGGGTGATGGGCTGGGAGGCGGTGCCGGACGTGGTGACGGTGATGTTGTCGGTGAGCGCATAGGTCCCGCCGCGTACGGCGATGGTGTCACCGGGCTTCGCCAGGTCCACGGCCCGCTGCACGGTCCGCAGGGGCTGCGCGAGCGTCCCCGGCGCGGAGTCGCTGCCGTTGGTGGCGACGACCAGGGTGGTGGGCGCCGCGGCCGCCTCGGTCACCGGTAACGCCGTCATCAGTACGGCACTCACTGCCGCCGCCGTCCAGATCGCCGTGTTGCGCATGGGGCCTCCCGCCTCCGCCTGCCTGCCGTGCCTGTTGTGTCGCACAGCAGTGGCCGCCGGGGGCGGGGAGGTTGCCGGGTGGCCCGGGTGGCCCGGGTGGCCCGGGTCGGCCCGGTGGCATCCCCTCGGTCAGGGCGCGGTGCGAGGCGCCTGGTTCGCCGGAGCGTCGAGACGGGCGTACTCCCACGGGTCGTGCGCGCTGAAGACGGTGACCTGTCCCGTCGGGGCGTGGTGGAGGTCGCGCAACCGGTCGCGGGTCGCGAGGCGGGCCGTGCCGTCGGTCTGCGCGCCCAGCTGGACGGGTTCGAGGGCGGGGTGGGAGAGCGGCGGGGTGTGCTCTATCTCGCCGTGGTACATGTACGCGTCGCCCGCGTGCAGCAGCCACCGTCCGTCCTCGTCGCGCACGGCGACGCCCGCATGTCCGGCGGAGTGTCCCAGCAGCGGCACCAGCAGCAGCTCGCACTCCAGGCCCTGCGGACGCGCCACGCCCGGGATGCCGAACCAGTCCGTACGCCCGTCCACGCGAGCCGGCGTCAGCAGCGGGCCGTGCGCCCGGTGCGCCGGCATGAACCGGTCGAGGCTGTGCCGGTGGTGCGGTGCCGTGGGGTCGGTGACGGCACCGTACTCGTCGGGATGCACATGGACCCGTGCGTGGGGGAAGTCCGGCAGCCCTCCCGTGTGGTCGCGGTGCAGGTGGGTGAGCACGATGTGCCGCACGTCCTCGGGCGCGTACCCGAGCCGCACGACCTGCCGCAGCGCGGTCTCCTCGGGGTCCAGTGCGGGCCGAATGTAGGCCACCCAGTCCGCGCCCAGGGAACGTTCGGGATGCCGTAGGTCTGCGGTGCCGAGGCCGGTGTCCACGAGGACCAGGCCGTCGGTGTCCGTCTCGATGAGCAGGCAGTGGCAGACGGCGGCGACGGGATCGCCGCTCGCGAGGCCCGCCGTGCGGGCTTCGCCGAGGTAGGGAATCCCGCGCAGAGAACCGCAGTTGAGATGATGGATGCGCACAAGGGCCTCCTGGTGGGAAGCGGGTGGGCTGTTCGCGACCGACGGTAGGAGGGGCCTTCGTGACTCACCAAACGGTTGGGCACGCGTCGGCGGGCGACCGCGACGGACCGTTGGCGGACTGCCCGGACAGCGCTCTCGTCCCGCCCGGTCACGAACCGCGCTGCCCGGTCGACATCACCCTCGCCGTGCTGGGCGGCCGGTGGACACCGCTGGTGCTGCGCGAGTTCCTGCGCCGCGGTGCGGCCACCTACTCCGAGCTGTCAGCGGCCCTGCCCACCCTCTCGGACAAGGTGCTCTCCGACCGGCTGGCCCAGTTGACCGGTGCGGGCGTCGTCGAACGTCACCGCACTCCTGGCTGGCCGCCCCGGGTCCACTACGTCCTGACCGGACAGGGCCGGGCGTTGGAGCCGGTGATGCGTGGCATGTGGGAGTGGGGCACGGCGCGGCGCGACGCACTCGGCGGGGCGGCGGGCCGGTCCGGCACGGCCTAATCTCGACGCCATGACCGACAGCAAGCCACCCCTCGCCGTCTTCGACCTGGACAACACCCTCGCCGACACGGCCCACCGGCAGCGGTTCCTGGAGCGCGCGCCGCGGGACTGGGACGCCTTCTTCGCCGCCGCACCGCAGGATCCGCCGATCCCGGAGGGCATCGCGCTGGTACTGGAGAGCGCCGAGGAGTGCGAGGTCGTCTATCTCACCGGGCGGCCCGAGCGCTGCCGGCGCGACACGCTCGACTGGCTGGCGGCGCAGGGAGTGCCCGAGGGGCGGGTGTACATGCGGCGCAACGACGACCGACGGCCCGCCCGGCGCACCAAGCTGGAGATCCTCAAGCGGCTCGCCCGTACCCGGGAGATCCGGGTGCTGGTGGACGACGACGAGCTGGTCTGCGAGGACGCGGAACGGGCCGGTTTCACCGTCGTACGGGCGCGCTGGACCGCCCCTTCCGCCGCGCTGAAGACCGCGCAGGAGCGGGAGGGGCGGACCTGAGGGTGCCTGAGGGCCTCAGGGGCAGTACCCCGCGGTGGGGGTGGACCTTCAGTCGGACTCCTTCAGTCGGACTCCTCCAGGCGGAAGCCGACCTTCAGTCCCACCTGCCAGTGCGCGACCTGACCTTCCTCGATCTGGCCGCGCACCTGGGTCACCTCGAACCAGTCCAGGTTCCGCAGCGTCTGCGAGGCACGGCTGATCCCGTTGCGGATCGCCTGGTCGACGCCCTCGGGCGACGTGCCGACGATCTCGGTCACGCGGTACGTGTGATTCGTCATGGTTCCACCGTGCCCCAGGCGGCGGCGCGGCGCGAGCCGTCCGTCAGCGCGCCACGCTCAGTGACAGCGCGAAGCGGCCCTCGTCGTCCGTCCACCAGTGGGCCAGTTCCAGCCCGGCCGCGGACAGTTCGGCGCGTACTCCCTCCTTCCGGAACTTCGCCGACACCTCGGTGTGCAGCTCCTCGCCGGCCGCGAAGTCGACGGCGAGGTCCAGCGCCGGGATCTTCACGGTCTGCGCGGTACGGGAGCGCAGGCGCATCTCGATCCACTCGTGCTCGGCGTCCCAGAGGGCCACGTGGTCGAAGGTGTCGGGATCGAAGTCGGCGCCCAGTTCGCGGTCGACGACGGTCAGGACGTTCTTGTTGAACGCGGCCGTCACCCCGGCCGCGTCGTCGTACGCCCGGACCAGGACCCGTTCGTCCTTGACCAGGTCCGTGCCGAGCAGCAGGGCGTCGCCGGGGGCGAGCATGCCGCGTACGGAGGACAGGAACGCGGCCCGTTCCACCGGGACCAGGTTGCCGATCGTGCCGCCGAGGAACGCCACCAGCCGGGGGCCGGGGGTGTCCGGCAGCGTCAGCCGGGCGGTGAAGTCGGCGATGAGGGCGTGCACCCGGAGGCCGGGCCGCTCGGCGACGAGTGCCTGCCCGGCCTGGGTGAGCGCGCTCTCGCTGACGTCGACCGGGACGTAGGTGTCCAGGCCGGTGAGGGCGTCGATGATGTGCCGGGTCTTCTCCGAGGAGCCGGAGCCCAGTTCGACCAGGGTGCGGGCGCCGGTCGCCGCGGCGATCTCGGCGGACCGGGCGAGCAGGATCTCCCGCTCGGCACGCGTCGGGTAGTACTCGGGCAACTCGGTGATCTGCTCGAAGAGTTCGCTGCCATGGGCGTCGTAGAACCACTTCGGCGGCAGGGTCTTCGGGGTGTGCGTCAGGCCCTTGAGGACGTCGGCGCGCAGGGCGGCCTCCGTGGCGTCCTCGGGCAGGGTGCGGGTGAGAAGGAACGGACTCACGTACGGGGCTCCTTCGAGGGTGCGGATGCCAGGGGGTCGCTCGGCTCCTTGAGCGGTGTGAGCAGCACGTCGGTGCGGCTCGCCGCGAGCAGGGTGCGGTCGGGCACCTCCCGCCAGTGCGGGTCGTCGTCGTAGGGCTCGGAGGCCACCACGGTGCCGCGGCCCGGGTGCGACAGATACCAGAGGGTGTCGCCCCAGGCGGTCGCGGTGATGGTCTCGCCGTTGGTCAGCAGCAGGTTGAGCCGGGACGCGGGGGCCGCCTCGGCGACCTCCAGGACCGTGTCGGCCAGCGCCTGTCCCTCCTCGTCGCCGCCGCGCAGCCGGCCCAGCACCAGCGCCCACACGAACGCCGAGTCGTTGCGGGCCTCCATCGACAGCAGGTCCGCCGCGGGCAGTGTCGGGGCGAGCGACGCGAGTGAGCGGGGCCAGCCGGCCACCGCGCCGTTGTGGCTGAACAGCCAGCGGTCCGAGGCGTACGGCGCCGCCGCGGCCTCCGCGTCGGCGCCCGCCAGGGTCGCGTCGCGTACGGCGGCGAGGACCGCCGAACTCCGTACGACCCGGGCCAGGTCGGCGAACGACAGGTCCGCCCAGATGGGCCCGGCCCGCCGGTAGCGTGCCGGTGCCGGGTCCCCCTCGGCGTACCAACCGACCCCGAAACCATCGGCGTTGACCGTTCCGTACCGCTGCCGCCTGGGTGCCCACGACTGGCGGTACAGGCTGTGCGGCGGCTCGGTCAGGATCCGGCCGAGCGGTTCCGGGGGGCCCAGGTAGGCCAGGTGACGGCACATCAGACGGCCTCCGAACGGGCCGTGCGGAACCCGGAGAAGATCTGCCGCCGGATCGGATAGTCCCAGTTGCGGAACGTGCCCCGGCAGGCCACCGCGTCCACGGCGAACGAACCGCCGCGCAGCACCTTGTGGTCGGGGCCGAAGAACACCTCCGAGTACTCCTTGTACGGGAACGCCTGGAACCCGGGGTAGGGCTCGAAGTCGCTCGCCGTCCACTCCCACACGTCACCGATCAACTGCCGTACCCCGAGCGGCGATTCGCCCTCCGGGTAGCTGCCGGCGGGCGCCGGGCGCAGATGCCGTTGGCCGAGGTTGGCGTGCTCGGGCGCCGGGTCGGTGTCACCCCAGGGGTAGCGCATGGAACGGTCGCCCGCCGGGTCGTGGCGGGCGGCCTTCTCCCACTCGGCCTCGGTGGGCAGCCGCCGCCCGGCCCAGCGGGCGTAGGCGTCGGCCTCGTACCAGGACACGTGCACCACCGGCTCGTCGGCCGGGACAACCTCGGTGACGCCGAAGCGGCGGCGCAGCCACTGTTTGCCGTCCCGGCTCCAGAACAGCGGGGCCTTGATGGAGTGCCGGCGGATGTGGTCCCAGCCCGCCGGGGCCCACCACCGCTCGTCCTGGTAGCCGCCGTCCTCGATGAACCGCTGGTAGGCGCCGTTGGTCACCGGGGTGGTGTCGATCCAGAACGGCGCCACCTCCCGCCGGTGCGCGGGGCGTTCGTTGTCCAGCGCCCACGGCTCGGTGGAGGTGCCCATCGTGAACGGGCCGCCGGGGACCAGGACTTCGGCCGGGCCGGTGAACAGCGGGACCGGGTCCGGGTCCGGGGCGGTCAGGGCCTGCGGGCCCTTGCGGAGCTGATGGGTGATCAACATCGTCTCGTCGTGCTGCTGTTCGTGCTGCGCGATCATCCCGAAGGCGAAACCCGCCTCGGTCAGCCGCGTCCCGTGGAACGCGGCCCCCTCCAGGACGTCCAGCACCCGACCGCGTACGTCGGCCGCGTACGCGCGGGCCTCCGCGGGCTTGAGCAGGGGCAGCTTGGGCCGCTCCGCGCGCGGGTGCTCGAAGGCGTCGTAGATGCTGTCGATCTCGGGCCGTATCGCCTCCTGTCCGGCGACGGTCCGCAGCAGCCACTGCTCCTCCTGGTTGCCGATGTGGGCGAGGTCCCACACCAGCGGTGACATCAGCGGCGAGTGCTGGGCGGTGAGGTCGGGTTCCTCGACGCAGCTGGTGAGCAGCGTCGTGCGGTCCCGGGCGGTCACCAGGGTGTTCAGCGCGCGCTCACGGAAGGTCTCGGGGTCGGTCATGTACGGACTTCCTTCCCACGCGGACCGACCGTCCGGTCCAGCAGATCGTCGGCGGGGCAGCGGCCCCGCATCACATAGCGGTCCAGGTACGCGGCCACGGCGCCGGTGACCTCGGCGGTGGCGCCGAGCCGGGGCAGGGCCTCCAGAGCGGCCGTGAAGCACGTCATGGCGGCCTCGTGCAGTTCCGGATCGGCCAGCCCGTGCCGGGCCGCCTCCCGCCACAGCGGATTGTGCGGCGCGGGCAGTGACAGCGCCCGCTCGGCCAGCGGTTTCACGGCCCGGTAGGCCGTCTCGGCGGCCTCCGGGTCGTCGAACAGCGCCGTCGTCACGGCGAGTGGCACGATCCACCCGTCGGCGCCGGGCTGCGCGTCGATCATGCGCAGTTCCAGATGGCCGCGCGGCCTGACCGGCGGGAACAGGGTCGAGACGTGGTAGTCGAGATCCTCCCGGGTCGGCGGCCTCGGCAGTCCGGTCCTGGCCCACTCGCGGAAGACCAGCCCGTCCGGGACCTCCCAGGGGCCGCTGTCCCGTCGTATGCACATCACCGGCGCGTCCAGGACGTGCCGGACCCAGGCGGTACGGGCGTCGGTGTCCAGGGTGGGGCCGCCCGCCCGGCCCGCGCCGATGTCCGTCCACAGCCGCTGCCGGGTGGACAGCCAGCCGGTGGGCTCGGAACCGGCCAGGGGCGAGTTGGCGAACGCGGCCACCAGGACCGCGCCCAGCTGGTGCGCCAGCCACCAGCGCCGCCCGAGGCCGAGCGGGCCGGGCTCCTCGTGGCCGGCGTCCAGACAGACCTGGACGGAGGCGGAGGTGCACATCATGGCGCGGCCGGCCGGGCCGGTGCGGTCGAGACAGACCTCCATGGCGTCGTAGCGCGGCTCGCGCAGGAACCGGCGGGGCGGATGCCAGGGGTCGTTTCCGACGCCGACGAGACCGAGACCGTCCTTGGCGAGAATCTCGCGGACGGTGTCCAGATCGGCGGACACGGTACCGATGCACTCCATCAGGGAGGCGGCGGGCGGGGAGCTCAGCTCCAGCTGGCCTCCGGGTTCGACGGTGAGCGCCGAATCCAGGTGCACGGTCCGCAGTGCGGCGTAGGCCGCTGCGAGTCGTTCGGGTGTCACGGGGAGCCGCGGCGCGCGCAGCTCGTGGATGATCCATTCCACCTCGACGCCTACCGTACGAGGGGGTCCCGTCTTGAAGCAGATGCCCCGGACCAGGGCTTCCACCTCGGCTTCGGTCAGAGCGGTACGGCGCTCCGTACAGTCGCTCGGTGTATCGGACATGTAGGGATCCTCCTGAGATTCCACCATGCCGTCGGTCCGGCTTCCGGTGCGCCGGACCGACATCGCTCGTCCCACCCAAGACCTTCGTCCCGTTCCGCACAAGGGGGCACATCGTCGCAATCGGGGCCGATGATCTCCGTTTCCCGCATGTTTTCGAGGCGTTTTCCGACTGTGCCGGGGCCGGGAAATTCCGTTGCGGCCCATGACCAGAATCGCTCAGGATGCCTGCATGAGCACGACGGGGGAGAGCGCGCCGGGGGACGGCGCGACGGTGAGGACCGCGGGGCGCGCGGTCACGGCGCGTACGGGGGTCGCGCCATGAGCGCGCGCCTGCGCGGCATCGCGCACGAGACGGAGCGGATCGTGGCGGCGGGGTCCTACCGTGCGCCGGACGGGCGCGAGGTGTCCCTCGCGGAGGCGGTCGCAGTGGCCCGGGACGGTACGCGGATGTACGGGCCGGGCCCGGTGGACGTCGCGCCGTCCGCCGCCGAGGCCACGCTGATCGAGGTCACCGGCGAGAGCAGCCTGGAAGCCGCCCGGCGGCTGGCCGGACCGGTCGCCGTCCTGAACTTCTCCTCGGCCCGCAATCCCGGCGGCGGTTACCTCAACGGCGCCCAGGCCCAGGAAGAGGCCCTGTGCCGGGCCTCCGCGCTGTACGCCTGCCTGATCGGCGTCCGGGAGTTCTACGACCACCACCGCGCCCACCGCGACCCGTTCTACACCGACCGCGTCATCCACTCACCGGCCGTGCCGGTCTTCCGCGACGACCGCGGCGGCCTCCTCGACGAGCCGTACACCGCCGGCTTCCTGACCGCCGCCGCGCCGAACGCCGGGGTGGTGCGGCGCACGGCTCCGGAACGGGAACGCGAACTGCCCCGCGCCCTCGCGGTGCGGGCCGAACGGGTCCTGGAGGTCGCCGCCGCGCACGGCTACCGGCGGCTGGTGCTGGGCGCCTGGGGCTGCGGGGTGTTCCAGAACGACCCCGCGCAGGTGGCGGGCGCCTTCCGCGACCTGCTCGGGCCCGGCGGACGCTTCGCCGGGGCCTTCGAGCACGTGGTGTTCGGGGTGCTGGACCGGACGCGGGGCGCGGTGGTGCGGGAGGCGTTCGTACAGGCGTTCCCGTCGCCGGAGTGCCAGCTCCAGCGGTGAGCGTGGGCCGAGCGGTGAGCGTGGGGCGAGTGGGGCGGCGAGTAGGGCGTGACGGTGAGGCGGCTCAGCTCCAGCCGTAGCGCTCGTGAAGCCGGTGCCTGACCAGGTTGAACCGCCCCCGGTCCAGGGCGCAGGCCTCGCGGCGCATGCCCTGCTCGTGCAGGCGCAGGATGCGGTCGACGTCCACCCACGAGTCCCGCCCGGACCGGTCCCAGGGCCCGCTGCCGATCGCCACCCACTCCCGGTCCCCGTCGTGCCGCTTGCTCGACAACTGCACGGCGAGAAAGGTCCCGGCCGCCTCCCGGGCCACCACCAGCACCGGCCGGTCCTTGCCGCGCCCGTCGTTCTCCTCGAAGGGCACCCAGGTCCACACGATCTCCCCGGGGTCGGGGTCGCCGTCGTGCGCGGGGGAGTACTCGGTGCGCACCCTGCCGACCTGGCGGGGGTCGGCCTCGGTGGTGGCGGTGCGGCCGAAGCGGCCGGGGACGTTCTCGTCCGTGTCATGGGTAAAAGCGGTCACGGGGGCACCTTAAGGGGTGCCCCCGTGACCGCGACGCGTCAGTCCTCCTTGATCGGTACCTTCTGGGCGGGCGGTGGCACCACCCCGTTCAGTGGCGAAGTGCCGTTCCCCGCCTGCCCGTTCTGGTTCATCGACTGCAGCAGCTGGCGGGCCAGCCCCAGTCCCGTACCGCCCATCGTCAGCGCCTTGGCGAGCATGTCCGCCATGCCGTCGGCGCCGTTGAGGACCACCATGTTGTCGACGTTGCCGAACGCGGACGCGCCCGCCCTGACGATCTCCGGCCAGTTCTCGGCGAGTTGCTGGGCGACGACCGCCTCCTGGTTCTCGGCGAGCGCGGCGGCGCGGGCCTTGATGGCCTCCGCCTCCGCGAGCCCCTTCGCCTTGGCCGCCTGGGCCTCCGCGAGCCCCCTGGCCTGAGCCGCGGCCGCCTCGGCCTCACCGGTGGCCCGGGTGGCCGCCGCCATGGCGCTGCCGCGTGCCTTGGTCGCCTCGGCCTCGGCGCCCGCGGCCGCCTTGACCCGGGTGGCCTCGGCCGCCGCGGCGAGCTCGGTCTCCTTGGCCTTGGCCTCGGCGGCCGAGATCCGCGCGTCGCGCTCGGCCTCGGCCAGCGTGCGCTTCTCGTAGGCCTGCGCGTCCGCGGGCTTGCGGACGTCCGCCTGGAGCTGCTGCTCGCGCCGGTGCGCCTCCAGTTCGGCGACCCGGGTCTCCTGGACCACGACCTCCTGCCGGGCCGCCGCGTCGGCGAGCGGTCCGGCCTGCTGTGCCTTCGCGCCCGCCTTGTCCCGCTCGGCCTGGTAACCGGCCTGGAGGATCTCGCTGTCCCGGGTGGCCTCGGCCATCCGCGCGTACGAGGCCTGCTCGGCCTCGGTGGCCAGCCGGTTCGCCTCCGCCTGCGCGATCCGCGCGTCCCGCTGCACGGCCGCCGCGTGCGGCATCGCCAGGTTCTGGATGTAGCCGGTGGGGTCCTCGATCTCGTGGATCTGCAACGAGTCCACGATCAGCCCCAGCTTCTCCATCTCCGTCCCGCAGGCCGCCCGGGTCTGCCCGGTGAGCTTCTCCCGGTCGCGGATCATGTCCTCGACCGTCAACCCGCCCACGATGGACCGCAGATGACCGGCGAAGACGTTGTGCACCCGCTCGGACATCAGCTTCTGCTGGTCGAGGAAACGCCGCCCGGCGTTGGCGATCGACACGAAGTCGTCGCCCACCTTGAAGATGACCACGCCCCGCACCTTGAGCGGAATGCCCTGGTGGGTCACGCAGTCCACGTGCAACTCGGTCTCGTTCAGGTCGAGCGACAGCTTGCGCACCGCCTGCACCCCGGGCAGCACCATCGTGCCGCGCCCGGTGACGATACGGAAGCCCATCCCTTCCTCAAGGCCCTCGGTCCGGTGCTTCGAACCGGAGATGATCAGAGCCTCGTTGGGTTCGGCGACCCGCCACATCATCTTGAACAGACCGATCACGACGAGAACGGCGAGAACCGCCGCCCCCGCAACGACGCCGACAACCATCGGCATTCGCCCCCTTTGCATGGTGCCCTGTCGGCACCGAACGAAAGGGAGTGTGCGCCTGTACGACGCCGGGGGACAGGGACCGCCCCATCCTTGTCGAAAGCTTGACACATACCGCTCTCACCTGCGGGGGAGCAGGCTCAATTGTCGTACGCGGCTGTGACATAGACCGTTCTGGGCGGCAGATGCTCCACCACCATCACCACCGTCCCGGACTCGATCCGGTCCTTGCCGGAAGCGGGGTAGGCGAGGAAGTGCTCGGCGCCGCCCCGCACCCGGACGATCACCTCGCCGACCAGCCCGGGCCCGACCGTCCCGGTGACCCGCCCCATGAGCCCGACCATCGACGCGTCGTCCATGGCCACAGGGTACGGGCAGAACCCGTCACGCGGCCGGGGATTGCGTGACCAGGTGCTCCGGCGGCCACGCCTCGTGCCAGCGCAGTTCCGCCTCCAGCTGCGCGGCCAGGGAGAGCAGCAGCGGCTCGCTGTTCGCGGGTCCCAGCAGCTGCGCGCCGACCGGCAGGCCGCCCGCGACGAAACCCGCGGGGACGTTGACTCCGGGCCAGCCCAGCACGTTCCACGGCCAGGCGTACGGGCACGCGGCGATCATCGCCCGGTCGGTGGCCAGCCCGCCCAGGCCCAGCATGGCGCCGACGCGCGGCGGGGGAGCGGCCGTCGTCGGCGCGAGGACGACGTCGTACGACGTGAAGAACCCTCCGATACGACGGTGCAGGACGGCTTCGGCGCGCCGCGCCGCCCGCAGCGGTGGACCGCCGAGCAGTCCGCCCAGCCGGGCGGCGTCCCGGGTGCGGCGGTCCAGGAGTGCCGGGAAGGGGGCCTCGCGGACCCGTTCGGCGAGACCGGCGGTGGCGCGGGGGATGAAGGTGAGCCCGATCTGCCCGTAGGGAGGATCGGCCTCCACGACCGTGTGTCCCAAGTCGGCGAGCTTCTCGGCGAGTTGGACGACCCGTGCGCGCACCTCCGGTCGGAGCCGGGCGGGCAGTGCGGTGAAGGGAGGCTTCAGGGCGAGGGCGATGCGCAGCCGGCCGGGCTCGCGGCCGACCGCCGCCAGGGCGTCGATGGCCGGCGGCCGGTGCGGATCGCGCTCGTGGTTGCCGCTCGCCGCGTCGAGGAGCAGGGCCGCGTCGGCGACCGTACGGGCGAGGGTGCCGTTGACCGTGATGCCCTGGAAGGACTCGCCGCGCGGCCAGGTGGAGATGCGGCCGCGCTGCGGCTTGATGCCGACCAGATGGGTCCAGGAGGCCGGGATGCGCACCGAGCCGGCACCGTCCGAACCGAGCGCGGCCGGCACCAGACCGGCGGCGACGGCGGCGGCCGAACCCCCGGACGACCCGCCGGGGGTGTGCTCCGGACTCCACGGATTGCGGGTCGCGCCGAAGGCGGGCCCCTCGGTGAACGGCCACTGCCCGAACTCGCAGGTGTTGGTCTTGCCGACGATCACGGCCCCGGCCGCCCGCAGCCGCCGTACCGCCTCCCCGTCCTCGGCGACCGCCGGGAACTCGCCCCGGCAACCGAAGGCGGTCGGCTCGCCCGCCATGTCCATGTCGTCCTTGACGGCCACGGGCACGCCGAGCAGGGGCCTGCGCACCCCGGCGGCCAGTTCCCGGTCCGCCGCCTCGGCCTCGGCGAGCGCGGCCTCGGCCCGAACGACCCGAAAGGCGTTGAGGGTCGACTGCGTGTCAGCGATCCGGGCCAGTGTCCTCTCGACGAGCGCGCGGGAGGTGACGGCACCGTCGGCCAGTGCGCGGGCGGTCTCCACCAGGCCGGCGGAACGGTCGAGCGTCATGCGCGGACACCTCCGGAAGCCATCGAGGGGGGCATTGCCTACCGAACGGTAACGTCCTAGAGGGCCGCGGCGGAACGCCCCTGCCCGGAATGCCGCTTCGGCGCAGGCCACAGTGGCCTCACCGTGCTCACCAGGTCATGCGCAAAGCATTGACGGGCCCACACCTCGGCTCTACCTTCTGATCGACTTCCCGAACTTGGTTCGGTATTTCGGACGCAGAGCCGCGTCCTGTCCGAGGGAGAGCCGCCCGTGACCACACAACCCCCCACGCCGTCCCGCCGCACCCTGCTGCGTGCCATGGCGGTCCTGCCCGCCTCGGCCGTCCTGCTGGGCGAACTGCCGGGACTGGCCGGCACGGCCCTCGCCGCCGCGCCGCCGAGCGGCTCCGCCACCCGCTACACCATCGTGCCGTTCCTCAACAGCAACGACGGCACCGTGAACGTCTACCAGTCCGACGACGCCACCGACTTCCGGCTCGCCAAGGCCTCCGCCTACACCCCGCCCAGCAACAGAATCCGCGACGCGAGCATCTTCAAGCACACCAACGGCTCCTACTACATCACCTACACGACCCACACCTGGCAGGACGTCAGCACCACCATCGGCTTCGCCCGCAGCACCGACCGGGTCAACTGGACCTTCCTGTACGACTACACGGTCCCGATCGCCAACCTGTCCCGCGCCTGGGCGCCGGAGTGGTTCGTCGACAGCGACGGCAGCGTGAACGTCATCGTGTCCTGCTCGACCACCAACGACGAGTGGATCTTCACCCCGTACCTGCTGAAGGCGACGAACTCGGCGCTGACGTCCTGGAGTTCACCGGTCGCGCTGTCCGGCATCGGGGCGAACCACATCGACACCTACATCGTGAAGATCGGCTCGACCTACCACGCCTTCACCAAGAACGAGACGACGAAGTACATCGAGTACGCGACCGCCTCCAACCTCACCGGCCCCTACACGATCTCCCGGACCGGCGACTGGGCCGGCTGGGGCAGCTACCGCGAGGGCCCGGCGCTGGTGCAGCTCGACAACGGCGGCTGGCGGATCTTCTTCGACGGCTACGGCGACGGCACCTACTACTACAGCGACAGCTACAACTCCTTCGCCACCTGGTCCGCCCCGGCGGCCCTGCCCGCCGTCTCCGGCACTGCCCGCCACTTCACGGTGATCAAGGAGACGGTCTCCGGCGGCCCGGCCCTGGCGAAGAACGTCACCCGTTCCTTCCGCTCGGCCAACTTCACCACCCGCTACTGGCAGGTCCAGTCCTCCCTCCTCAACCTGCCGGTCGTCAGCAGTTCCAGCACCACCGCCACGAAGCAGGCCGCCACTTTCACCGTCGTCCCCGGCCTCGCCGACGGCAACGGCTACTCCTTCCGCGACCCCTCCGGCAACTACCTGCGCCACTGGGACTTCCGCGCCCGCTTCGACCCCAACGACGGCACGTCCACCTTCGCCAGGGACGCCACGTTCATCGCCCGCACCGGCACCGCGTCCGGCTCGCTCCGCTTCGAGTCGTACAACTACCCCGGGTACTACCTGCGCCACTACAACTACGAACTCCGCGTGGAACGCACGGACGGCACGGACCTGTTCCGGCAGGACAGTTCGTTCGTACCGGTGGCGGCCTGGGCCTGAGCCGCACGCCGTCGGACCTGGTGGATCGGCCGGATGACCGGATGAATCCACCAGGTCCCGCCCCGGCCCGTGGGGAGCAGAAGTGTCAGGCCCGGTAAGCCACGAGGGCCATCATTCCGGCTTCGCCGTGGTAGGCGTTGTGGCAGTGGAGCATCCACTGGCCGGGGTTGTCCGCGTCGAAGACGACGGACACCGTTTTCTTGGGCAGGACGATCGTGGTGTCCTTGCGCGGGCCGTTGCCGCCGAGTTGGTAGGTGTGGCCGTGCAGGTGCATGGGGTGCCACATGTCGGTGGTGTTGACGAAGTCGAGGCGGACGCGCTCGCCCTCCTCGACCAGGAGCGGATTCGCGGTCGGGTCCGTCATGTCGTACCGCTTGCCGTTGACGGCCCAGTCGTACTTGTCCATGCCGCCGGTCAGTTCGACGCGGTGGACCCGGTCGGTCTTCTTCGCGTCCAGTCGGACACCGTCGGCCGGGCGCAGCTGTGCGGCGGTCAGGATCGTGCCGTCGAGTTCGGCCGGCCGTTCGGTCGGCTTCGGTGCTCGGCCCGAGCCGGTGCGTACAAGGGCCATGCCGGCGGCGTTCCTGCCCTCGGCGAGGGCGACGAGCGGGAAGACACCGTCGTCGAGGGTGACCAGGACGTCGTATCGCTCGCCCATGCCGATGAGCAGGGCGTCGACCTGCTGGTGCTCGACGGGAAAGCCGTCGGTGTGGGTGATGGTCAGCTTGTGGCCGCCGAGCGCCACCCGGTAGGCGGTGTCGCCGCCCGCGTTGATGATGCGCAGGCGTACGCGCCGGCCCGGCTTGCCGGTGTAGACGTCAGGGGCCGCCGGCACTCGTCCGTTGATCAGGTGGTACGGGTACTTCACGTCTCCGGCGTCGCCGCCGAGCAGGTCGCTTTCGGCGCCCATGAGCATGAACTTCATCGACATGCCGTCGTCCGAGGAGCCGGACGCGGACGGTGAGGGGCTCGCCGCGTCCGCGCCTTCGCCGCTCATGTCCCTTCCGCCCATGTGCCCCATGCCGTGGCCGGAGGAGGAAGAGCCGGACGAATCGCCGGAGCCGCCCATGTCCATGCCGCCCATGCCCCGCCTGACTTCGGCGAACGCCTCGTCGGGCGTACCGGTCACGCCGTCCAGCCAGTCGTCGAGGACGACGACCCACTCGTCGTCGTACGACAGAGGCTCCCGGGGATCCTCGACGATCAGCGGGGCGTACAGGCCGCGGTCGAGCTGGACGCCGACGTGCGGGTGGAAGAAATACGTGCCGGGGGCGTCGGCGATGAACCGGTAGGTGAAGGTGGCTCCGGCCCGCACCGCCGTCTGCGTGACCGGCGGCACGCCGTCCATGTCGCTGCGCAGCGCCAGGCCGTGCCAGTGGATGGATGTCGGCGTCCTGTCCGGCAGCTGGTTGGACAGTTCGGCGGCGAGGGTGTCGCCGGCCGAGACGCGGATCTCCTTGCCGGGGGCCTGGCCGCTGAAGGCCCAGGACCTGGCCGTGGTGCCGCCGCCCAGGTCGAGGACGGCGGGCGCGGCGGTCAGGTCGAGGCGGTGCACCTTGCCCGTGCCGGCCCGCTGCTTCTCGGTGCGGGTGACCTGGGAACCGGAGGGGTTGACGAGGGAGGGGCTGGTGGAGCTGTCGCCGCTGCAGGCGGCGAGTACGCCGGTGCCTGCGGCGCCCAGTCCGGCGAGCAGGACGGAGCGACGGTTGAGGCTGTTCACGAAAGGTCCTCTTCTCAGTGCGCAAAGGGGCGTTGTGGCTGTGTCCGGACACGGCTCGCTCGCGTCGCGGGGACGCGGGAAGCCGTTGGGCACGGCCTAAATGCGCAGCTGGGAGAGGACGGCCAGGTCGGGTGGCGCACGGCTGACGGACCGTGTGAGGTCCACGCCGGCCACCGTGGCGTACTGGAGGGGGACAGCCGGGATCGGTGATTCGGACGGTGCCGCGATCTGTACGGAGGTGACGTTCGCCGTCGAACAGTGCTGCATGACCATCGAGGAGCAGGCCGCACCGTCCGGGCCACCGGTCAGCGTGTTCTGCCCGGCCGAGCCCGTCCGCGTGTGCGGGGCGGACATCGGCGCCGAGTGGTGCATCGCGTGGCCGGCCATCGCGGATGCCGAAGCGACCGGGGCGCGCTCGGACGTGACAGAAGCCGAGACGTCCGGGATGTGGGAGAGGTCATGGTGCACGAGCAGGGCGAGAGCGGCGCACAGCGTGACGAACATGCCGCGCACCCGGCGGACGACTCCGCCGGTGGGCAACCACGGGAACTCCCGCACCGTCATCGCGCGCTTCCGATATCTGCTGTGAACCTGGGTCGCTGCAATATACCCCACGTGGGTATACCGCGCTCGGCGGAGTCCGCCCACGAGGCGTGTGCGGCCAAGGGGCGGAGACGATGCCTCAGTGCACGTGCGGCCCGCCGGTCATCTGTGGTGTGCCCCGCGGTACGAGACCCAGCGCCACCACCGCGCTCGTCGTGGCGGCGACGGTGGAGACGACGGCCACGCCGATCGAACCGCCCACCTCGTGGAAGGTGTTGAGGACTCCGGACGCGAGGTCCCGCCTCCTGGTGTGTCCTGACCGTCACACGGTCATCATCAGCAGCATGGCGGACATGGTGCCGCCCATGCCGACGTGAGCGGCGAGGGCCGCCTCCGGCGCGGCGCCGATCCGGCGGCGTCGGCCGCCGTGGCGACCACGCTCCGCGGTGCGGGTCTTGTCCCACGCGGAGAGCGTCAGCGACGCGAGGTGCACGACGACCGTGTCAGGCATGGTGAGCAGCCAGCGGGCCCAGCTGCGGCGCCGGCCGCTCTCGCGGCTGTCGGCGAGGCTGTTCCGCTTCGCGCCGCGGGCGCGCTGCCACACGGACGCGGCGATCGACAGCAGGAAGTAGACGGCGAGCGCGGCGATCACCCAGCGCCAGATCGCGGACGACGAGGTGTCGGCCCCGGCGGTGGCGGCATGGGCACTGCCCGGCATGTTCATCCCGGGCATGGACTCCATGCCGCCCGTGTGCCCCGTTCCGGCGGAGTGCTGCGTGTCCACCGGGTGTTCCGTGCCTGCCGCGTGGTCCATCCCCGGCATTCCCGCCATGGCGTGACCGTGGCCGAGGGCGAGTACCGGACCGGAGGAGGTGCTGGTCATCGCCAGCGTCATGATCACCATGCCCAGGCTGCCGACGATGAGGTGCACCCAGTGGCGGCCGTACGTCCAGCCGCGCTCGCGCGTGTGCTTGACGGCCAGTGCGACGGCGCCGAGCCCCAGGACGGTGAACGCCGCCGACCACCACATGCCGAACTCCGCGTACCAGGCCACCGTCGCGGGCAGGGCCATCGCGGCCATGGACAGGCCCATCAGCAGGTCACCGCCCGCCGCGAACCGGGCCTCGCCGCCGGTGGTCATCACTCGGACCGCGCTCACAGCGGCGACGAGGGCGGCGACCACCGCAATGGACCAGCTCAGAGCCAGAGTTCCCACGTCCACCCTTCCCGTTCGCCCCGCTGTGTCACTTCGAGGCCTTCAACTGCTAGGCCCCTTAGTACGTATCGGAGTGGAAGAGTGCTCACCGGTTCCGTGGGTTTCGCGCCGGGGCGTCCTCGCTCGTGCGAGCCGACGTTGGCTGCACGGGGCATCGCGTGCAGGGAACCCGGTGAGACCGGCTGCCGTACCCGGCGTGTCGGCTCAGGGGCGTGTGGCCGCGAAGTACGGCATGTAACTGAGCGGGGTGATCTCGATGTTCTTGCCGGTGCGCGGCGCGTGGACGGCCTTGCCGTCGCCTATGTAGATGCCGTTGTGCTGGCTGCTGTTGTACCAGTAGATGATGTCGCCGGGCTGCAGGTCCGACTTGGCGACCTTGCGTCCCGCCGCGTACTGCTCCTGGACGGTGCGCGGCAGAGAGACGCCGGCCGCGCGCCAGGCCGCTCCGGTCAGTCCGGAACAGTCGTAGGAGTTCGGCCCGGTCGAGCCCCACTCGTACGGCTTGCCGAGCTGGGCGTAGGCGAACTCGATGGCGGCACGGGCACGTCCGCTCGCCGGTCCGTTGTACGTGGCCGCGCTGTCGCTGGTGCCGGCGGCCCGGTCGGCCTCGGCGTCCTTGGCCTCCAACTCGGCGCGCTGTTCGGCGGTGAGGCTGTTCAGGAGCTGTCGGGCCTCGCGGAGCTTGCCCTGGATCTCTTCCTTCTTGCCGCTGAGCCGCTTGCGGGCCTTCTCCGCCTCGCTCAGCTGCTTCACCGCCTCGGCGCGAGTCTGGGCGAGAGTGCGCTGCTTGGCCTCCAGACTGCTCAGCAGGGAGACCTGGCGCGCACTCATGCGGTCGACTCTCGCCGCCTTGTCGAGGTAGTCGTCCGGGTCGGTGGAGAGGAGCAACTGCACGCTCGGGTCCAGGCCGCCGTCGCGGTACTGGGCGGCGGCCATCGGGCCCATCCGGTCGCGCAGTTCGTTGATCTCCTGCTGCTGCCCGGCCACTTGCTCCTGGGTCCGCTTGGCTTCCTTCTGGAGCTTGTCCCTCTCGACGAGGGCGGCGTTGTACTCCTCCGTCGGCGCCTCGGCCGCCTCGTAGAGCTCCTCGACCTGCTGGCGCACCTCGTCGATGGACGGTTTCGGTGCGGCCTGGCTCTGGGTCGGCAGGAGGGAGACGGTCCCCGCCGTCGCGGCCAGAACGGTGAGCCGGGAGCGGCTCGGCGGCTTCGGTCTGCGGTGGGATCCCATCCTGCGGCAGCTCCTCTGTTCACCTGCGGGGTGCGGCACGAGCCGTCCTCGGCCATGCCGTTGGCGTCGATCAACTTTGGGAGCAACTTAGTAGATTCGTAGTTAGCATCGCAATCCTGTCCGGGAAACCGCAGGGATCGCCCTGATCAGCTGATGCCGTGCACGCAGCCCAGGAACAGCGGGATCAGTGGCACCGCCGCTGCTGCCACGGCCACGGAGCCCCGCAGTGCGGCGTGCGGCCGCCGCTGCGGCGTGAGCAGCCGCCGCAGACGGATCAGCGCACTCGGACCGCCCACCGCGAAGGCCCCCGCGGGCGCCGCACCGGCGGCCATGTCGTACATCGCGGCGGCGAGCACCTCGCGGGGCTGCCGACGCAGCGCCCGGTCGTCGGCGATCATCTCCAGGAGTACGGCCGTCTGCTGCCTGCCGTGCCGGGCCAGCGGAAGCGGGCCGAAAGTCTTCGCGAACGCCATGCCGGCGGCGAGGGCCAGATGGTGACGGCCGGCGATGTGCGCGCGCTCGTGTGCGAGGACGGCGTCGAGTTGCCCGGCGGACAGCAGCCGCAGGGCGCCGGCGCTGACGACGATGCGCGGCCGGTGTCCGGGAAGGCAGTAGGCGGCGGGCAGTTCGTGGTCGAGGACGGTGGCGCCGAGCCGTGCGGAACGGTGGCCGACCAGGTCCAGGACCTTCCGGTGACGGGACCGGGTGCGCCGGCCCCGCAGCACTTCGAGGACGAAGAAGCCGAGGACCAGAAGCACCACAAGGGCGGGCGGAACCACCGCCAGTCGCGTGGCCACCGTGGGGTCGGGGGCGCCGGTACCGGTCGTCAGGCCGCACGAGTGCAGCAGGCCGATCAGATCGGCGTGCAGGTGCTCGGTCGGAGCGGCGAGCTGGTACGCCGCCAGCGCGACCGTCACGGTGAACGACGCGGACAACGCCAGCCAGGAAGCCACGGCGAGGGCGGGCGCGCGATACGGCCAGGCGCTGCGCAGCAGCAGCCGCGGGGCGAGAACCCCGACCGCGCCGGCGTAGCCGAGCAGCACGGGAGCCGCGTTCACGGACCGTCCTGCCGGTCGGCGGTGGCCAGCGCCTCGCGCAGGGCGCCGACTTCCTCGGGGCTCATCTGCTGTACGAAGTGGGCGAGGGCCGCGGGGCGGTCCTCGCTGGCGCCGAGCGCCTCCTCCATCAGCGCCGCCGAGTACTGCTCGCGCGTGCGGATCGGCGAGTAGACCCAGGCGCGGCCCTGCTTCCCGCGCAGCAGCCAGCCCTTGTTGTAGAGGATCGTGGCCACCGTGTTCACGGTGGTGTAGGCGAGCGGCCGCTGCTTGTTGATGTCGTCGACGATCTCCCGCACCGTCGCGGGACGCCGCCAGCGCCACAGACGGTCCATGATCTCCGCCTCGAGTTCCCCCAGCCGCCGCATGGTCGCTCCCTTGTCGCCGTACTACGCAGCCACATAGTAGAACGTTCCTCCGGCCGATCCGCGACGGGTCGCGGCCGGCGGCCGTCGCTCCCTCACCGGAGCAAACAGGTCATTTGCTTGGCGCGTTTACGCGCCGTTCCAGGGGAGTTGGTGGATCAAACCCCGCGGGCCGCTAGTATCACGGCGTGATTACGGCCTGGTCGCTCCCGCGTATCGTGCGGACCCGCGTTTCTGCGGGTCCGCTGCTGCGCGTAGTGGGCCTGGCCGTGCTGCTGTTCGGCGTCGTGTTCACGCACGCGGTGAACGTCGAGAGCGCTACAGGACACATGGTGACCAGCGCGGCGGCGCCTGCCTCGGCGTTGCCCGACGACGCCCGCGACGCCACAGGCACACAGGCGATGCCCCGCCTTGTCGCGGCGGGCGGCGGACATGATCATCACGGCTCGTCGCATCCGGGCGAGCAGTGCCTGTCCGCCCAACCGCATCTGGGCCCGGTCCTCACACCGCCGTGCTTTGCTGCATCGTTCAGCGAATCGGCTGCTTCCGGGCGGGTCGCGGTACAGCGGGGCCTCAGCGACTCGGCGGTTGCCGTCTCGCCGTCAGCAGCCGTCAGATCATCCGTGGTTCAGCAGGTCTAGGACTCGGCTTCTCCCTTTCGTCCGGTGGCCTCCGCCCCGCCCGCTCGCCAAGGGGCAGGGGGGCGTTCGCCGGAGTCCCGGCGCGACAAGGACCGGATCCCGTGCCCGCCGACGTGGATCCCCGGCCCGCATCGTCGACGCCGTCCTACCCCCACCCATGCCTGCTGTCCTCCTTTTGTGCCATGGCTGCGGTCGTGGCACAAAGAGGCGGTGGACGCACGGAGGACCTGTGCCGACACACTCCTGTACGCCCGCGTATGCCCCGCGGGCCCGATCCCCATATCGACTCCGACGGCTCCTCCTTCTGATCCGCTGCGGCCTGCTCCTGGTGGTCGGGCTGTGCGCCCTCACCCACGGGCCGACCCGAGACGATCACCGGCCGGTTTCCGCCACCACTGCGTCGGCGGCGTCAGCGGCGGGCGATGCGGCGCCGCACGGACCCCACCGACACCACGAGAACGAGGAGTGCGCGCCGGGCGGAGTCGTCCGTACGACGACCCAGGCAGCGGAGCAACCGCCCGCCGACGCAGGGATTCCGGCGCTCGCCGGCTCCCTGGCGGTTCTCGGGGTGCGGCCCGTGCCTCGTCACCCGTACCAGCGGCGAAGGACACGCGCGGGACGGACAGCACTCGCCCGCACCTCCCGGTGGCGCATCTAGACCTCCCGCCCGCAGCCGTCCGCACCGACCGGCTGCCGTGCGACGCCTCCACAGGCCCGGAGCGCCCTTCCGCCGTGGAGCCGTGGCGCGAGATGAGCACGCCCCACGCATTCATCGAGCGAGAGCGAAAGAGATGCAGTCACCGACGAACACCCCCGTCACCTCGGACCGATCCGCCCTGTCGGGCCTGGTGGGCAACACACCGCTGCTGCGGGTGTCCGAGCCGCTGACACCCCCGGACCGCGGCTTCTGGGCGAAGCTGGAGGGCTTCAACCCCGGCGGGATCAAGGACCGGCCCGGCCTGCACATGGTGGAGCGGGCCCGCGCACGCGGCGAGCTGCGGCCCGGCGCCCGGATCATCGAGTCCACCAGCGGCACCCTGGGCCTGGGCCTGGCCCTCGCCGGAATGGTCTACGGCCACCCGGTCACCCTGGTCACGGATCCGGGCCTGGAGACGTCCATGACCCGGCTGCTGACCGCCTACGGTGCCCAGGTCAACGTGGTCTCCGATCCCCACCCCACCGGCGGCTGGCAGCAGGCCCGCCGCGAGCGCGTCCAGTTGCTCATGGAGCGGCACCCGGGCTCGTGGTGCCCGGACCAGTACAACAACCCGGACAACACCACCGCCTACACCCCGCTCGCCCTGGAACTGGCCACCGAACTCGGCCACATCGACGTCCTGGTGTGCAGCGTGGGCACCGGCGGCCACTCCGCCGGCGTCTCCCGGGTCCTCAAACAGCTGTATCCCGAGCTGAAGGTGGCCGGGGTGGACACCATCGGCTCCACGATCTTCGGGCAGCCGTCCCGGCCCCGGCTGATGCGCGGCCTGGGATCGAGCATCTACCCCCGCAACGTGGCCTACGACACCTTCTCCGAGGTGCACTGGGTCGCCCCGGCCGAGGCGGTGTGGGCCTGCCGGCAGCTGGCCGGCTCGCACTACGCCACCGGCGGATGGAGCGTGGGGGCGGCCGCCCTGGTCGCCGGATGGCTGGCCCGCACCATGCCCGCGGACACCCGGATCGCGGCGATCTTCCCGGACGGCCCGCAGCGCTACCTCGGGACGGTGTTCGACGACGACTACTGCGCCGCTCACGGACTGCTCGACTCCCCACCCGCGCTTGAGCCGGACGTGATCGGGCGCGTGGACGAGAAGGAGGTCGTCCGCTGGACCCGGTGCACCACTGTGGTCGACCCGCTCACGCTGACCGATCCGTCCGAGGAGGCCGAGCCGCTCGGCACGGCGGATCAGGCGGGCCAGGCGAAGCGGGCCGGCGAGGATGCCGGGCTGGGGCCGTGCGACGCGGCGGAGGAGAACCGGTGAAGGGCACCCTCGCACAGGTCCGCACGTACGAACGCAGTGTTCAGTTGTTGATGGTGAACCAGTTCACCATCAACCTCGGCTTCTACATGCTGATGCCCTACCTGGCCGCCCACCTGTCCGGCACTCTCGGGCTGGCCGGCTGGGTCGTCGGACTCGTCCTCGGCGTACGCAACTTCAGCCAGCAGGGCATGTTCCTCGTCGGCGGAACGCTCGCCGACCGGTTCGGCTACAAGCCGATGATCGTGGCCGGCTGCGTGCTGCGCACGGTCGGCTTCGCGACACTCGGCCTGGTCGACTCGCTGGCCGCGCTGATCGCCGCCTCGGCGGCCACCGGTCTCGCCGGAGCGCTGTTCAACCCGGCCGTCCGGGCGTATCTCGCGGCCGACGCCGGGGGGCGCAGGGTCGAGGCGTTCGCGCTGTTCAACGTCTTCTACCAGGCCGGCATCCTGCTGGGCCCGCTGGTCGGGATGGTGCTGACCGGCGTGGACTTCCGCATCACCTGCCTGGTGGCCGCCGGGATCTTCGCGCTCCTGAGCATCGTGCAGATCCGCGCCCTGCCCGCCCGGCGGGCCGAGGACACGCAGAAGAGGAAGGAGCGGGGCCGGGAGAGCGTGCTCGCCCAGTGGCGCGGCATCCTCGCCAACCGGCCGTTCCTGCTCTTCTCCTGCGCCATGATCGGCTCGTACGTCCTCTCCTTCCAGGTCTACCTCTCCCTCCCGCTGGAGGTCCGCCGGCTCGGCGGGGACGGTGAGTTCGGCACGGCGGCGGTCGCGGTGCTCTTCGCGGTCTCCGGCCTGAGCACGATCGTCGGCCAGACACGGGTGACCGCCTGGTGCAGGGCCCGCTACGAGCCCGGCCAGGCACTGACCCGGGGCCTGGCGGTCATGGGGCTCGCGTTCGTGCCCCTGCTGACGGCCACCGCCGTCCCCGTCCCGGACTCCGGGGCGGGCCTGTGGCTGCTCGCCGCGGTGCCGCCGACGCTCGCCGCCCTGCTGCTGGCCTTCGGCACCATGATCGCCTACCCCTTCGAGATGGACACCATCGTCCGGCTCTCCGGCGACCGACTCGTCGCCACGCACTACGGGCTCTACAACACCATCTGCGGTATCGGCATCACCCTCGGCAACCTGCTGACCGGCGCCGCTCTCGACGCGGCCCGCGCCGCGGGCATGCCCGCACTGCCGTGGATCTCCCTGTCCGTCCTCGGACTCGCCTGCGCGGCCGCCCTGTACGGCCTGCACCGCACAGGCCGCCTGGCGACTCCGACACCCGAGCCGCAGCCCGTCACGGCCTGACCCATCTGGGGTCTCCGGAACCAGGGGCGGGTGCCGTACAGCACCCGCCCCTGTGGGGCAGAGTCGGCCGCTTCGACCGGCCCCGCGGACGTGCCCGCGGGGCCGGGGCACCGGGCAGCCGCCGGGGCGGGACATGGATGGCAGGCCCGCCCCCGCATCCCGAACACATCCCACCGCGGCGGCCCCTCGGCCGTGCACCTGCGGGTCGACCGACTCGCGCCGGTCGATGCCGTCCGTGTCGTCGCCTCCCCGCTTCCCGGGTCCGAACGAGCCCTTGCTGCATACCCCCTAGGGGTATATGTTTCCGATGTGGTGCTCGGGGACCGGGCCCCACTGGACGGGATGGGGATGAAGGCCATGGACCACAGGGCGCACCACACCGACACGGCGCACGAGCACGCCACCCACGAGACTCACCACGCTCCCGCGGGCCATGCGGCTCGGCACGACGGGCACGCGCACGGGGCCGCGTCGTGGGGGATGGCCGCAAAGGCGACGCTGCACTGCCTGACCGGCTGTGCCATCGGCGAGATCCTCGGCATGGTCATCGGCACCGCCCTGCTGTGGGGCGACGTGCCCACCATGGTCCTGGCGATCTCGCTGGCGTTCCTCTTCGGCTACTCCTTCACCCTGTTCGCGGTCCGCCGGGCGGGCCTGGACCTCAAGTCCGCGATCAAGGTCGCGCTGGCCGCCGACACCGTCTCGATCGCGGTGATGGAGTTCGTGGACAACGCGATCATCGCCCTCACACCGGGTGCGATGGACGCCCACCTGTCGGACGGGCTGTTCTGGTCCGCCCTGCTCGGCGGTTTCGGGGTCGCCTTCCTGATCACCACGCCGGTGAACAAGTGGATGATCGGCCGCGGCAAGGGCCACGCTGTCGTCCACGCCCATCACTGACCGGCCTCACCCAGTCGGTACATGCTCGCCACGTACCCGGCCGATCTCGGTGACGTCGATCGCGAGAAGCTCACGAAGGGCGTCGAAGAATGCGGCTGGCGACGGGGTCGAACTGGCCGTGTACACACGCCACAGCGCTCTGTCGGTCGTCCGGGCGTGCCGCGCCTGCACCTCGTGCTCGATGCTCGCGATCTGTGACACCGTCATGTGCGACATGTCCACGAGCACGTCGAGTTCGCCGCGCCTTCGCGACCATGGCCGCCACCGTTTCGGGCCGGGTCAGGTCCCCGGTGACGAGAGCGAGGTCGTGATCAGCCCTCGGTGGTTTCCTTCCGGAGGTGTTCGCCTCGGCCAGGCACTGGCCGCTGCACGGGTGGTAGAAGCGCTCCGCGTCGGTGGGCTGTGTGGTGACGTCGGTGATGGTCATGATCGTGTTCCTTGGCTGTTGGTGAGGGCTGCGGGGCGCTGCGGGCGCTGGCGGCGGGCCATCCAGCCCATGAGCCGGACCATCGAGCGGCGTGACAGGAGCTTGCCGAGGAGGGCGAGCGGCCGGCCGTTGGTGACCACCGACGGGGGCGCGGACCGGCGGTCGAGCGTGTCGAGGGCGATCTTCACGACCTGCTCGGGGGTGGCCCGCTTCGTGCCGTAGTCGGCGGTCTGGCTGCCGGCGACGTCGAAGAACTCGGTCCGGGTGGCGCCGGGGTTCACGGCCAGGACGCGCAGGTTGGTGCCGCGGGTCTCCTCCCACAGCGATTCGGTGAAGCTGAGCACGAAGGCCTTGGTGGCGCCGTAGACACCCATGTACGGGGTCGGCTGGAAGCCAAGCAGGCTCGCGACGTTGATCAGGACGCCGGTGTCGGCGACGGACAGCGGGCCGATGTAGGCGCGGCTGAGGTCGACCAGCGCGCTGACGTTCAGCGCGATCATGCTCTGCAGGCGGTCGGGGTCCCCGTCGGTGAACGCGTCGTGGGTGCCGAAGCCGGCGTTGTTGACCAGTCCGGTGGCGTGGATGCCGCGGGACTCGAGTTCGGCGCGCAGCGTGCGGCCGGCGTCGGGCCGGCCGAGGTCGCGGGCGACGGTGGTGACCGTGACGCCGTGGGCGCGGGTGAGTTCGGCGGCCAGGCTCTCGAGGCGGTCCGCGCGGCGGGCCACCAGCACGAGGTCGGCGCCGCGGCGGGCCAGCTGGCGGGCGAATTCGGCGCCGAGGCCGGAGCTGGCGCCGGTGACGATGACGGTCTGGCGGCGGTAGTCGATGTCGCTCATGACGTTCACTCTACGCACGCTTTTGCACTGAGTGCAAGTAGATGCATGGAGTGCGATGACATACCATCGGTGCATGGCTCAGAAACCGACACCCATTCGGGAACAGACCCGCTCCGTGGTCCGATCACTGCTGGCCCGGACCGCTATCGAGCTGTTCGCCGCCAAGGGCTACGACGACACGACCCTCGACGAGGTCGCCGCCGCCGCGGGTGTCTCCCGGCGGACCCTGTTCAACTACTTCCGCGCCAAGGAAGACCTCGCGCTCAGTGGTCTGGACGAACAGGGCGAGCTGATCGCCGCGCGCCTCGCCGAGCGCCCGGCCGACGAGGATGCCTGGACGGCGCTGCGCACGGCGTTCCAGGCGCTCGAGGAGATCGACATGACGGCCGAAGGGCGCCTGGAGTTCATCACGCTGCTGTTCGGCAACGACTCCCTGCGCGCCGGACACGCCGAGAAGCAGGCCCGCTGGCAGGACCTGTTCGCGCCGCTGATCGAGCCGCGGCTGCCCGACTCCGACCGCCGCAGCCTGCAAGCCCGCGCGATCGCGGCCGCGGCGATCATCTGCCTGCAGGCGGCCAACGAGGAATGGGTACGCCTGGGCGGACGGGCCGACATGTTCGACCTCTACGACACCGCCGTAGAGGCCATCCGCCGCCCCACCTGAAACCAATGGGCCGGCCGGCTGCTCCAGCTGATCTGTCTCCAGGGAGAGGCGCCGTTCACGGCGTGTGATCGGCGCGGCGGAGGACCGGGCGCAGGGTTTCGATGACGTCCGGGTCGTCGACGGTGGAGGGGATGGGTTCGTCGTGGCCGTCGGCGATGCCGCGCATCGTCTTGCGGAGGATCTTTCCCGAGCGGGTCTTGGGCAGGGCGGCCACGACCGTGACGTCCTTGAGGGAGGCGATGGCGCCGATGCGGTCGCGTACGAGCTGGACGAGTTCGGCCTCGACCTCGCTCGGTGCGCGGTTGCTGCCGGCTTTCAGGACGACGAAGCCGCGCGGGATCTGGCCCTTGAGTTCGTCGGCGACGCCGATGACGGCGCATTCGGCGACGTCGGGGTGGGCGGCCAGGGCCTCTTCCATGCTGCCGGTGGACAGGCGGT
>NZ_JAIHON010000024.1 GCF_021173675.1 Streptomyces lincolnensis
CCTCCCGGAAGGAACCGGGGTCGAGGAGCAGTTCGATGCGCTCCCGTGCGGTCAGCTTGCCCTTGGCGTGCTGCGCCTCGGTCGCCTTCTCGCTCGGGCCGGCCAGAGCCCGCGCACGGATGTCGTGGAGACGTTCCATCGGGCTCCGGCTCGTGGATGGTCCCCGCGCACCGAGCCTCTGCCCGGGGTTCAAGAACGTCTCCGTCACGGTGTGCCCCCCTCAGGAGTCGAGGAGCGACCAGTCCTGCCCGGCGGCCCAGGAAGCGAAGGAATGCCAGCCGACGCCGGGGTGGGCGGCGCGCAGCCGGGGGATGTCGACGTCGAAGCCCACCGCGTCGAACCACGAGAACATCGCGCCGAGTTCGGGGCCGGCGTAGTCGCAGAGCTGGCCGATGCTCATCTCGGCGTACGTGATCGGGCGCTTGCCGGCCTCCGCCAGGAGCGCGGCGAGAACGGTCCCGTCGAGCTGGTCCGAGGCGATGTCGATGCGCCGGCCGGCGAACTCCGAGGGATGCTCGACGACCTCGGCCACGAACCCGCCGATGTCGGTGACGTCGATGTACTGGAGCCTGCGCGTGGGCGGCAGTGCCATGGACAGCCGGCCCCAGCGGAGCGCCTCGACGACGTGCGGCGCCCGTACGACGTCCATGAACACCGTCGGCGCGACCACCGTCCACGGGGTACGGACCCCGGCGAGGTGGCGTTCGACGAGGCGCTTGCTCTCGAACCAACCGATTCCGGTGTCGCGGTCGGCTCCGGCGGCCGAGCTGTAGACGATGTGGGAGACGTCGGCGGCCACGGCCGCCGTGATGACCGAGATCGCCTGGCGGGTCTCACCCTCGGGGCCGATCTCCAGCGGGGTGCCCATGGCGAACACGCAGTCAGCGCCGGTGGCCGCCGCGCGCAGTGAGGCCTCGTCGTCGAAGTCGCCGACGACGATCTCGGCTCCGGCGGCGCGGAGTTCCGCGGCCGGGGCCGAGTCCGGTTTGCGGGTCAGGGCCCGGACCCGGTGCCCGCGGGCCAGCAGGGCCCGGGCGACCGCGCCGCCCTGTGTTCCGGTTGCTCCGGTCACCAACACCGTGCGTGCTGCGGTCATGTCGATCTCCCTGGTCGGGCTGCCGGAGGGGGACGTGCCGAACGCCGACGATGCTGCCAGCGCGCGTTAGAGCCCCCTTCAAGACCGGTTCGACGTCGCGCTCCTGGTACATAACCGGCCGACTCCGCCAGGTCCCCTGGACCCCGCTCGAATACTCGTGTTTGACTAATCTAATGCGACTGAATGTTGTGACTGGGGGAGGTGTCGATGCAACCGCACCTCCGGGCAGGTGACGGTCGTCCGTCGTTCGGGGCCGTCCTGATCGGCACGTTCGTGATCATGCTGGACACCGGCGCGGTCTATGTGGTGGCCCCCTCCGTCCGCCATGACCTCGGTGCCGACCGTGCCACCGCGGGGTGGCTGGTCATGGGGTATTCGGTGGCGTACGCGCTGCTGCTCGGCCCGGGGGAGCGGCTCGGAAGACGATTCGGCCGTGAAACCGTTCTGCTGGCCTCACTCGGCGGATTCGCGGCGGCGTCCGCGCTCTGCGGTACTGCGGGGAGCCCTCACGCGCTGGTGGGCTGGCGGGTGCTCCAGGGTGCGACAGCGGGGGTGATGAACCCGCAGATCCTGGGCCTGCTGTCGGTAGCATCCCGCGACCGCGGCCCCGTCACCGCTCTTGTGGTGTACCAGGTCACGAGTGGTGTGACCGTGGCCCTCGGGCCGCTTCTCGCCGGCGCCCTGATCGCGTGGGACCCGGCCGGTGCCGGGTGGCGGGCGGTCTTCCTCGTCAATGTGCCCGTGGTGGCGGTCCTGTTCCTCGCCGTGGCGGCGGGGCGCCGACGCGTGCGCTCCTGGCCCGTCCCGCCGTGTGGCGACCGCGCGTCACACGCCGCCGTCCGCGACCGGAGGACCGTGATCGGCGCCGCCCTCGACTTCTGGCACTTCGGCGCCGTCGCCGCCGTCTGGTACGTCGTCGCGTCCCGCCTGCGATGGGACGAGGGGCAGTCCGCGCTCGTCGCCGGGAGCTGGCTGCTGCCGCTGTCGGCCGCCTCGGTGCTGGCCTTTGTCGCCATCGGCTGCTCACCGGCGCGCGGCAGCGGCCGACGGGCGCTGTGGGCCGGTGCCGGACTCACCGCAGCCGGTGTCACCGGTGCGGCGGCCGTTCTCGCGGACGGCGGGGCGACCGGCGGCGGGGCGACCGGGTGGGTGCTGGTGCCCTCGCTGCTGGCCGTCGGGGCCGGTTCCGGCCTGCTGTCGGCGGCCGTCGCCGACCTCGTCCTGGCCTGTCGGTCGTGGCGGGAGGCGACCCGCGCCGACCGGATGCTGAATGTCTCGCAGCGACTGGGGGCCGTCGGCGGGGTCGCGGTCGCCGCTCTGGCCCCCGTCGGCCTCGGGGCGTACGGCGCCCTCGGACTCGTCGTGCCCGTCCTGCTCCTGGCCGCCATGGTCCCCGATGTCCACCGGCCGCGACCTTGAGCGGGGAGTGCTCATGCCCAGACCGGCGTTCGCGAGACTCGACGGCATGGTGACCACAGTTCCCCCCAACCGCCCCCGGCCGGTCGGATTCCTGTTCCCGGGACAGGGTGCGCAGCACACGCGGATGGCGGCCGGCCTCTACCGGTCCGAGCCCGTCTTCGCCGACGCGATCGACGCGGTCCTGAAGGCCATGGGACGCCACGGAGAGGTGCTCCGGTCCGACTGGCTGGCCGAGTCCCCCACGACACCGATCGACCACGCGACACGTTCACAGCCCCTGCTGTTCGCGGTGGAGTACGCCCTCAGCCGACTCGTGAGCCACTGGGGGATCAGCCCCTCGGTGCTGCTGGGGCACAGTGTCGGCGAGCTGGTGGCGGCCGTGATCGCCGAGGTGTTCGAGCTCGACGACGCCGTCCGGCTCCTTCTCGATCGGGTCGAGCACGTCGTCAGGGCACCGTCCGGCGGCATGGTGGCGGTTGCCGCCTCCGTATCGGACCTGGAGGGTCTCCTGCCCCACGGGGTGGCGGTGGGGGCCGTCAACGCGCCGTGGCAGACGGTTCTCGCCGGGCTCGACGAGCCGTTGGCGGCCGCCACGAAGACGCTGCGCGGGCGTGGGTTCACCTGCCTGCGGGTGCCGTCGCTGACGGCCTTCCACAGCCCGGTGCTGAGCGCCGCGGCCCACCGGTCGGAGCAGGCGTTCGCCGCGGTGCGGATACGTCCCCCCGCCCGGCCGCTCTACTCCGGGTACACCGCGGCCCTGCTGGGCCCCTCGCAGGCGGTCGACCCGGGTTTCTGGGCCCGCCAGCCCGTCGCACCGGTGCTGTTCTGGCCCGCTTTGGACGCGCTGCTGGCCGCGGACGACTTCGTGCTTCTGGAACTCGGGCCGGGACAGGGCGTGAGCCGGCTGGCCCGGCGCCATTCGGCCGTGCGGACCGGCCGGAGCACGGTCGTGCCGCTGCTGCCCGCCCTGCCCGGACCGTCCGACCGGGACCACCAGACGATACGGGCGGCCCACGCCGTGTTGCTGGCCGAGGGGCACCGACTGCGGGAGGAGCCGTGACGTCACCAGATGCCGCGACGGGTGCGGCAGATCCGTTCGAACAGGTCGATGCCCCACAGCTGGGAGCGGATCTCCTCGGCCTGCGGCGAGCCGAGCGCCTCGAACACGGCCAACGCCTGCTTCCAGGCTCCCCGCGCGAGGTCGAGGTCGCCGATCTCGTGCAGGAGACGGCCGCGATGCTGGAGAACGGAGGCCTCCCCCCAGCGGTCGTCGTGCTCCCGCAGGATGGTCAGGGCCTGGTCCAGGCAGCCCAGTGCCTCGTCGAGCCGGCCCAGCTCCTGGTAGGTCGTGCCCAGGCAGCTCAGAACGAATCCCGCCGTTTGGCGGTCGCCGACGGCCCAGGCGTTCTGCAGCGCCGTCCTGAGCTGTTCGAGCGCCTCGTCGTGCCGTCGGGTCGTGCGGAGGACGTCGCCGAGGCCGGCGAGGGCCATGCGGCCGCTCTCGGGACGGCCCTGTGCGCCGAAGACCTGGGCGGCCAGGCGGAAATGAGCCACGGCTTCCTCCGGTCGGAGCAGGGCGCGGTACAGGAAACCCATCAGTGTCAGGGTCCACGCCTCGCCGATCCGGTCGCCGATCTCCCGCCGCAGGGCCAGCGCCCGGTGCAGATGCGACCGTGCCTCGTCGAAGCGGCGCTCCTCGACATAGGCGAACCCGAGGTTGTGCAGGAGACATGCCTCGCCGTAACGATCCTGCGTCTCGCGCGCACCGACGGCACCGATCTGGTGGGCCACGATCCACACCCGCCACTGCCGACGCAGGTACAGGAAGCCGGCGAACGCGACGGGTGCCTTCCACGAGGCGGCGTAGTCGCCGATCTCCACCGCGGTACGCGTGACGGTGACGAGATTCGGCGTCTGTTCCTCGCACCAGTCGAGAGCGTCGCGACGGTCGGCGAACCGGGTGGCCGACGCCAGCGGAGGACCCAGTACGGGAGCGGGCGGCCAGGCGGGCGTCAGCAGCTCGGTGGCGGCGTGGGCGGTGCGGACGAACCAGTCCAGGGCCCGTCGCCGGGCCGCGGTCAGGGCGTCCTGCGATTCCTCGGCCACGGCCCGCTCCTCGGCGAAGGCCCTCAGCAGTTCGTGGAACGTGTACTGGTTCCCGCCGACGTTCTTGAGCAGATGTGCCTGGACCAGCGCGTCCAGCAGCGCACGCGCGCGCGTGGCGGACAGGCCGCCGACGGCCGCGGCGGCGTCGACCGGGACAGGGCCGCCCCAGTACGTGCTCAGCAGCCGGAACAACCGGGCCGCGTCAGCGTCCAGGGCCTCGTACGACCAGGAGAAACTTCCGCGGACCGTGAGCAGTCCCGCGGACCGCAGTACATCCAGCCGGTTGCTCGCGGTGGCGAGATCCGCCGCCAGGTGGTGCGCCGAGTAGTTCGGACGGGTGGCCACCCGCTCGCCCGCGATCCGCAGCGCCAGCGGCAGGTACTCGCAGTACGCCGCGACGCGCTCGAGTACGCCGGACTCCTCCGCGGTCCGCTCGGGGCCGATGAGGAGGCGCAGCAGGGCCACCGATTCGTCCTCGCCGAGCGGGCCCAGGGGGACCCGCTGGTCGTGCCGCAGTTCGAGGCTGTCCAGCCGGCGACGGCTCGTGACCACCACGGCGCAGTCACCGGAACTCGGCAGCAGCGGCATGATCTGCTCGGGGCCGGAGACGTTGTCCAGCAGCACCAGAATGCGACGGCGCGCGACGGTCGACCGGTAGAGCGTGATCCTTTGCTCGGGGTCGGAGGGGATGATCGAGGGGCGCACTCCGAGCGCGGTGAGGAAGTCCCACAGGATGTCATGGACGGTGTACGGCCTGTCGCCCGGACCGCGGCGGGCCAGATCGGCGTAGAGCTGTCCCGCGGTGAAGTGCGGGGCGACCTCGTGGGCCAGCCGCAGGGCCAGTGCGCTCTTGCCGACCCCTGGTGGTCCGGTGACCTCGACCACGCAGGGTGAGCCCGACCGGCCGCCGCCGGCCACGGCGGTCACGAGTTGACGCAGTTCGGCCGCTCTTCCGACGAAGGCCGCGGACGCGGAGGGCAGGAGCGCGGGGGACGGCAGTCCGTCGTCGCCGCGCAGTGCCATCAGCCGGCCGCCGGTGTCGAGGACTTCGTCGCAGCGAAGTGCCAGCTGAACGGTGGGAACTTTTCTGCCGGTTTCCACCTTGCTCAGATGGCCCGGTGTGTAGTGCACCATCCTGGCCAGCTGCCGGAGGGACAGACTGCGTGTCGTTCGGATTCTTCTCAGCTCATCACCGAATGACGTTCCCGTCTTCGCGGGCGTCAGATCAACCACTGAAATCCAGTCCCCCTCTGAAATCGGAACCGAACCTTCTGTGACAACAAACAGCAGGGCGGCGAGTGCTCTGGTCCGATATGGGGGCGTGTTTTTCGCGCGCACTCTTGTGGGTTCGCGGCAGGCCGACGCCTCGGCAGGTGTGTGGGGTCAGCGGCGGGGCGCGCGGCGCTCCTGGATCCTGACCGGTTTTCGTCGGTACGTGGTATCGCGCCGGAGCCCGCTGTTGTGCCCCCGTTGTCCGCAAACACGGCCTACCCCCTGACCGCCCTACGTGTGTCATTCGCCGATCCCATGGCAATGAATGCCGTCGGCAACACCCTACTTGAAGCAGTGAGTCGACTGCTACGAGTCCGATGTCAATTTCATGTTTCCCGTTAATCCTTTTCCGATCCTTTAAGGGTCGCGTCATTCGTTGTTCGGTGTTGAGGCGGTCGACGGTTCCCAATCATGTTCGGCGGGAAACATTGATGTGCCCGGCGGGCCGATGAATTGCTGGCCCGCCGGGTGCGGTCTGCGGCGTGCGGCGCGTTACGCCGACTGGCCCGGCTGCGACCATTCGGCCTTCGACTCCGAGGTCGTGGAGTTCTCCCAGTCGGTGGCCTGCTCCTTCGGCGAGTCGGCCGGCAGCAGCAGGCTCGCCAGGAAGGTCAGTGCCACGAGGCCGAGGGCGTAGAGCGCGCCGATCTGGACCGCGTGGGTGAAGGCCCGGTCCAGCTCCGCGGGCGACGCGGGGCCGGGGCCGGTGTCCACCGCGCCGAAGAACGCCACGCTGACGATCGCGATGCCGAGCGCCGTGCCCACGCGCTGCCCGACGTTGAGGATTCCGCTCGCGGCGCCCGCGTCCTGCCAGGGAACATAGCGCAGCACGATGTCGGTGTTCGGTGAGATCACGAGGCCCGAGCCGAACCCGGCGACGAACAGGGCCGGAAGCAGATGCCATCCGGCCAGGTCGGTGCCCACGCCGTGGATGGTGCCGATGGCGCCGGCGGTGCCGACGATCACCACGGACGAGCCGGCGGTGACGACCCAGCGGCCGATCCGCTTGGCCACCAGGTCGGAGAGGGTCGCGCCGATGAGCATGCCGACGGCGAACGGAAGCAGGATGAGCCCGGCGGCGAGCGCGCCGCGTCCGGTGCCGGTCTGGAGGTAGATCGAGAGCACGAACCAGAGGCTGATGAAGCCGGCGAAGTACGTCAGTCCGATGGTCACGCCCGCGGTGAAGCCCCGGTTGCGGAAGAGCCGTACGTCGATCAGCGCGTCGCGGCCCTGTCGTTGCCGGCGCAGTTCCCAGCCGACGAAGAGCGCGAGCACCGGGACCGACGCCGCCAGCAGGATGAACGACCGGGGCTCCCAGCCGTTCTCGGGAACCTCGACCAGCGGGTAGGTCAGCAGTAGGACACCGGCGCTGACCAGGAGGGTTCCGACGAGGTCGAGCGAACCGGCCCGTCCCTTGGCCTCGCGCAGCCACAGTCCCGCGAGGAGGAGCGCGATGATCCCGACCGGCACGTTGACCATGAAGATCGGCCGCCACTGCGAGTCGGCCACGTTCCAGTCGATCAGCAGACCCGCGGCGAGGGGGCCGAGGGCGACGCCGATGCCGCTGATCGCCCCGTACGCGCCGAACGCCTTGCCCCGTTCCTGCCAGGAGAACTCGACCTGGATGATCGCGAGGATCTGGGGGTTGAGGAAGCCTGCCATCGCCCCCTGCAGGATGCGCCAGACGACGAGCTGCGTCGGTGACGACGCCACCGCGCACAGCGCCGACGTCGCGGTGAACCCGGCGAGCGCGAACAGGAACATCCGCTTGTAGCCGAAGCGGTCGCCCAGTCGTCCCGAGGGGATCAGCAGCAGGCCGTAGGCGAGCGAGTAACCGCTGATCACCCACTCGATGGAGCTGCGGCTGGCGGAGAGGTCCTGCTGGATCGAGGGGATCGCGACGTTGACGATCGTGCTGTCGAGCAGGATGAGGAACGTTCCGATGAGCACCACACCGAGCGCTCGCCAGCGTCGGGGATCGCCTTGCTCGGCGTCACCCGGGCTCGTCCAGTTTGCTTCTGACGTCATGACACATCCTTCACCGCTGCCGGGGCGGATGACGCTCGACAGATTGATCATCCACGATTACTCGCGTACGACTATACGGTGGTTCGTGGGAATGAGCCAGAGGCCGGACTCACGGACCGCTCAGCGCGTCGGGGCCCAGCACGTCGGGCCGACCGGATGCGGCCGGGCCCGACAGGAGGTGGCGGACGACGGCACCGGCCACGACCCCCACCGGAGTGGCGCCGGCGGCCCCTGCGGGACCATTGGTCATCTCGGTCCACATCCGGGGCGGACGCGCCACCACGACCCGCAGTCCGGGGCGGTGCCGGGCCAGATGGCCGGCCAGCCCCTCGATCGCCGCCTTGGCCGCGGCATAGTGCGGCCACGCGGCCGGTGGTTCGAGCACCGCGGACGACGACACGAAGACCACGAACGCCCGCTCGGCCAGCAGCTCGTGTGCCGCCGCGAGGGGCGCGAGCACCAGACGCGCCGCGTCCGCGACGTGGTCCACACACTCCGGCACGGTCGCCGCCGCGACCGGCAGGCTGAGGATGCGCGGCGCGGCGGCGAGGACCAGGCCGTCGAGAGCGACGCCGGAGAACGCTGTGGTGAGGGCCTCGGGATCGCGTGCGTCGCAGGTCAGCGGTTCGATCGGCAGCCGCTCGGCCGACGCCTCGCGCGTCAGGGCGGTCGCCGGTGTGCTCGACACGGCCAGCACTCGGGCACCCTGGCCGGCCAGGCTGCAGCTGAGCGCCGCACCGAGGCCGCGGCCACCGCCGATCACCGCGACCGTCCGCCCCGCCAGCGCGTTCGAGCGGGGCAGCGTCCCGAGGGTCTCCACCAGGGTGGGGGCGGCGACCTGACGACGCAACAGACTCACCAGGGTCAGCGTCGCCGACGCAGCGCCGTCCAGCTCCGCGTGCACCGTCACCATGCCGGTACGCCGGTGCACCAGCGGCGGCTCCGCCCGGCACGACCACACCTCGGCGGGGCGCTCCCGTGCGCCCGTGAGCCGCAGCCGGATCCCCACCAGCAGCCCGTCCCGGCCGGGCGTGCGCATACCGGTGTGGAAGCTGGCCCAGGCCAGCGGCCCGGTGAGCGCGTCGGGCACCCCGGCGGCCGCCCCGCGGGAAAGGAGCTCTGCCAGGGCGGCCGAGTCCACGCGGTAGGCGTACGACTCGTCGACGAGGCCGGCCAGCTCCGCGAGGCCCAGTACCCGGGGACCGCCGCCGTCCGGCAGGGGTGGCGGGCCGGGCCGGTCAGCACCGGCCCCGCGGGCGGCGGGTGCGGCGGGTGCGGTGTCCGCGGCACGGTCGGCAAGGGTCCAGCGGGCCGTCAGCACGCGCAGTTCGCCGAGCCGGACTTCGACACCCCGCGGGCTCCGCCGTACCCGGTAGGTCAGACCGGGCAGCACCGGCTGGTCGAAGTCCACGCTCAGCTCGACGACACGTGCGAGCTCCTCCCGGTCCGCGGCGAGGCCGAGAGCCACGATCGTCGCGAGCGCCCCGTGGGCCACGGGGCGCCCGTAGGCCGACCGCAGGGCGAACTCGCGGTCGAGGTGCAGGGGATTGCGGTCGCCGGACGCGGCGCCGAAGTCGACGACGTCACCGACCGAGACGCGCAAGCCGGTCACGCGGTCCCGCCACCGGTGCCCGCCGCCGCGGCCAGCTCGCCCAGCGACGGCCCGACAGCGAGGAAACGCTCCGGAAGTTCGCAGCCCAACTGCTGCTCGATGGCGTGCACGAGACGCACATGGGCCAGAGACGTCCACTCACCGACGTCCTGGGGCAGGGTGTCGAGCCCCCGTGGCGCGGTGTCTCCGGTCACGTCCTTGAACGCCGCGAGGACGGCCTCGGCCGCCGTCGTTCCGTCAACCGGCATCGACCGTCTCCTTGAGGTAAGGGCTCGCGGCCGGCGCGCCGTTCGCGAGGTCGTGGACGAACACACGCGTCCCGTCGGGGTTCTCGTCGCGCAGTCGGAAGCCCAGGTCGAGGTAGGCGTCGCGGACGAGCGCGTTGCGATCGGTGGGGACGTACCGTCCGACCAGCCGGCGGGCCCCGCGGGCGACCGCCCACCGCCCCACCGCCGCCACCAGGGCGCGCTCCGCGGTACGGCCGATGACCCGGCAGCTCAGCAGCAGGGTGTCGATCTCGACCTCCACCCCGGTCGCCACCGCCACCACCAGGCCGACGTCGCCGTGGTCGGCGAACCTGTCGGCCAGCCGGAGACGCGCGGCGAACGTGTCCGTGCGCGCGATCACGGCGGCCAGCTCGGCCTGGGTGCGCCTGCGGGTGGTGAGGTTGAACTGGTTTGTCTTGCCCACCAGTTCCGAGGCCCGGGGCAGAGCGGCGGCGTCGACAGGCCCGAGGGTTGCCGTCATCTCCAGCCCGCGCAGGTAGTCGCCGAGGTCGTGATGCTGTGCGGCCAGGGCCTCGGCCTGTGCCAGCGCCGCGTACGACCGGCTCCGGCCCGCGTCCGCCGTCCCGGTGCCCGCGGCGAGGCCGGGTACCGCCGCCAGCGCGGCCGCGTACTCCGACGGAGCGGTCGGCAGATCGACCACGGCGACGTCCGGCAGGGCCGCCGCCACCTCCGCGCGCTCGGCCGGATTGTCGTCCACGAAGACCAGCGCGTCGGGAGCGAGCCGCAGGGTGCGGGCGAGCCCGGCCAGCTGCCGGGACTTCGGTTCCCAGCCCGCGGAGACGGCCGCGAAGTCCTCCCGGCGCAGGATCATGCCGGGCACCTCGGCGAGTGCCCGCTCGGCGAGCTCGGGGTCGTTCTTGCTGCACACGGCGAGGACCACGCCGCGCGAGGCGAGCCCGGCCAGATACCGCTGGAAGTCCGCGTACGCCTCGCCGACAGGTCCGCTGCCGAGCTGGAGGCCGTCCAGCCCGTCCTGGCCCACGACACCACCCCACAGCGTGTCGTCGAGGTCCACCACCACACACCGTCGGGTCAGGCCGAGGTCGACGGCGATCGCGTCCACGACGGCCGCGGCCAGCCACGGCGTCGCATCGAGCGCGCACGGCTGGCGCAGCCGGTACCAGTAGCGGGCGTCGCTCCAGCGCGCCAGTCCGTACTCGGCGGCGATCCGCTCGACGTCCACGAACCGCACACGCCCCGCGGCCTGTTCGGACAGCCGCTGGTTGACCCCGCGGACGAGCGCCGACACCGAGCCGGGCGACCGCCAGGCCGCGGCCCCCGACGGATCCACCGCCGGCGGTGCGAAGCCGAGCTGGACCGCCTGGGCACCGGTCTCGGCGGCTGCGTCCCACAACCGTGTCCACCGGGCCACCGCCTCGTCGGAGAGCCGCTTCGCTGTCGCGGCGTCACCCGGCCGGAAGTCCGCGGGCACCAGGTCGGTCGCGGTGCCGGCCAGCACCACGTAGTCCGGCGGATCGTCCCGCAGCGGCGAGCGCGCGTCGAGAAGCGCCTGCTCGACCTGTCCGAAGGGCACCGCCGGGGTCCGGATCTGCAGCCGGTGCGCGAGAGCCGCCACCGGAAGCAGCTCGGTGAGGAAGTCGCCGGTGAAGGTCGCGAGCAGCGCGACGCGGACCCTGCGTCGCACCATCGGATCGGAGTCCGTGCCGATCGCGCGGGCCACGGCCTGCCAGTGCCGGTACCCGTCGGCCGGACGGGGTGCCGCGGGCCGTTCGTGGTCCATCGTGATCCCCCTCATCGCAGTGGTGACCGGTCGGCCGCCAGGTGGCGGCCTTCGAACGGGGCGAGTTCGGTGAGCACACCGACCAGCCGGGTGGTGTCGGTGGCCAGGCCGGCCGCTTCGCGCAGCCGCAGACGGGCCAGCAGTGGTGGCACACGGCGCCACCACGCGGTCGCCGCCCGCCAGTGCCGCAGCGCCTCCTCGTCGAGGAGCCCGGGGTCCGCCTCCGCCGCGGCGAGCAGCAGTTCGCGCTGCCGCAGTGCCTGCCACAGGTCATCGGCCTGCCGGAGGTCGCGCACGGCACCGGGCCGGAACCGCGCCGCCACGGCCAGTACCGCGTCCGCCCCGGTGAGCCGCGTTGGGTCAGGGACTGCCGCGGCCTGCTCCCCGGGGCCGTCGCGCACCGCCAGCCACCGGTACCGCGCGCCCAGCGCGAGGTCACCTCCGCCGGCCACGCTGCGCTCACGCAGGCGGTGCACCGGGTCGGTGCCGGGCAGCGCGCGGGCCCATTGGGCGAACTGCGCGGGTGCCACCTCGATCCGCCGCGGCCGCTGCGGCCCCGCCTCGGTGATCAGCGACAGCGGGTCCTCGACGGCGTCGCCGTGCCCGTCGCGCACCACCGTGATCCAGTGCGGGGCGTGCCGGCGGCGGTATCCGCGGTGCCACGGCTGGTGGTAGGTGTCGCCGCAGACGACCAGGGCGCCGTGCGCGGCGAGTTCGGCCTGCTGGGCCTCGTACACCTGCCGCCAGTCGTCGCCGTGCCTGACCACGAGGCCCAGCACCTCAAGAGGCGGCCGGGGGTGGTGGTCGTAGCGCAGCAGCCCCTCGTCCGCCTCCCGCACGGCCAGGGTGGGGCCACCCGCCAGCAACGGGCGCCACCACGCGGTCGTGCGTACGGCCAGCCAGGTGGCCAGCGCCGCCGTGTAGCAGTTGAACACCTCGGACCACGACGCCAGCCGCGGCTCCCGCACGTCCCGGACGGTCTCCACGGCCTCAGGCACCGGAGCGGTCCTGGGGGCGGAACTCCATCAGCGCGAAACCGCCGGACAGGTTCGTGGTCGACACGAGCGCCAGACCGCTTTCGGCCGCGAGCGCGGAGTACTGCGCGAGGTCCCGTTCGCGGCCCCCGACCGTCGTGAGCATCCGCAGATCCAGCATCGTGAGCAGACGCTCGTCGCCGCCGGCGGCGACCAGACGGTCCGCGACGAGCACTCGGGCATCCGGCTCGGCCGCCTGTGCGCACCGGCGCAGGATGCGCACGACGTCGGCGTCGGCCCAGTCGTGCAGGATGTTGGCCACCAGGTACACCCGCGACCCGGTGGGCAGCGGCTCGAAGAAGCTGCCCGCCACCAGCCGGCACCGGTCGAGCACGCCGGCGTCGCCGAGATGCTGTTCGGCGCCCTTCACGGTCTGGGCCACGTCGAGGAGAGTGGCGCTGACCTCGCGATGGTGCCCCAGGATCCTGGCCAGCAGCCGGCCGCTGCCACCGCCGACGTCCGTCACGCTGCCCGCCGCTGCCCAGTCGTACGCGGTGACGAGCTCGTCGAACCAGAAGTCGTGCAGCGCCATCAGGTCGTCGAACGACGGCGTCGTCTCGGGATGTGCCGCGATGTGCTCCCAGAAGGGCGCGCCGTGAACGAACTCGTAGGCGGGGCGGCCGGTGCGCACCGTGTACAGCAGCTCGCCGAACGCCCGGTCCATCCGTCCGCCCATGCCGTCGGCGTCCAGGAACATCCGCATGCCCGACGGATGGCCGTCCTGGAGCGGCCGGCTGAGTTCGGTGAGCTCGTAGGAGCCGTCGCCGGTCTCCACGAACACGCCGCGGACCGAGAGGTAGCGCAGTACGCGGCCGAGCGCGTCGGCGTCCACGCCGGCCCACTCGGCCAGCTGCCCGGCCGTCGCCGGGCCCTGCGCCAGGCGGTCGGCCAGCCGCAGCGTCGCCGCGACGCGCAGCGCCCAGGGAGTGATGGTGTCGGCCAGCTGGGAGAGCGTCGTCCGGTTTCCGTCCGGCATGGATGACTCCTCGGAATGGCTGCCGGGCCGCAGGTCGCGACCGCGTCCTGCGCCCCACCCTGATCGGTGCCGCTCAAGCCGTCCTCAAGCGGGCTTAGAGCACCGGGTCCGCCGGACGGGACGGCCTAACCGGCGTTGAGCCCACCTTGACGACGGGCTGACAGCGTGGCCGCAGTGACAGACCATCGAGGAGGTCGGATGAGTGAGGGCGAAGTACCCGTAGTGATCATCGGGGGTGGCCCGGTCGGGTTGGCCTCGGCACTGTTCCTGCGCCGGCTCGGCGTCGACTGCGTGCTGCTGGAGCGCCGCCCGACGACATCCCCGCTCACCCGGGCGACCGGTGTGCACGCGCGCAGCATGGAGCTGTTCCGTAACGCGGGCGTCGAGCAGCCGATCCGGGACGCGGGCCTCGCGCTCGTCCCCCCGGACCAGGCGGCGGAACCCGCCGCGCGCCGGCGCACGATGCCGCGGATCGCTCTGCGGACCCGCAGCCTCGACGAACTCGGCGAGGCGCAGATCGTGGAGATGGGTGAGCAGTTCGCCCACGACCTGAGCCCGGCGGCACCGGTCTGGTGCGGGCAGGATCTGCTCGAACCGGTCCTGCTCGACGGCGCGCGCCGCGACGGCGCGGACATCAGGTTCGGCCACGAGGCGCTCGCGGTCGAACAGGACCCGCGCGGCGTGACCGTGACCGTGGCCGACAAACAGGCCGACACGACGTACCGGATGCGGGCCCAGTACGTGATCGCCGCCGACGGCGTCTACAGCCCGGTCCGCGAGCGGCTCGGTGTCGGCCGGTCGGGCCACGGCCTCCAGCAACGCATGATCAGCATGGTGTTCCGGGCCGATCTCAGCCAGGTGGTGGGCGACCGCCGGTTCATGCTCACGTTCGTCGGCAACGAACGGTTCCGCGGGGTGGTGGTGTGCCTCGACGGGCAGGACCGCTGGATGGTGTGGACCGGCTACCCGCCGGACGGTGACGTGGACCCCGCGGACTTCGACCAGGAGACCTGTCTGGGCCTGGTCCGGGCCGCGATCGGCCGCCCCGACCACCCGGTCGAACTGGAAGGGACGTTCGTGTGGGAGTCGACGCATCTGATCGCCGACTCCTTCAGGACCGGCAGGATCTTCCTCGCCGGCGACGCCGCGCACACCCATCCGCCGCACGGCAGCTTCGGCGCGAACGCGGGCGTCCAGGACGCGCACAACCTGGCGTGGAAGCTCGCGGCCAGGCTCCGGGGACAGGCGGGCGACGGTCTGCTCGACACCTACGAGGCCGAGCGCCGGCCGGTGGGCGCCGCCACCGCCGACCAGGCGCTGCTGAGGGAGCGGCACCGGGCGACCGCGCACCGTCAGCCGGGCTTCCGCGACTTCCCCGTCGTCATCCTGGGCTACCGGTACGCCTCACGCGCCGTGCTCGGCGCCGAGTTCGGCGACGAGGGACCGCTGCCGGAGAAGCTCCGGCTGGCGGGGGAGCCCGGTACCCGCGTCCCGCACGTCTGGCTCAGCGACGGCGGGGACCGCGTCTCGACCGTCGATCTGTGCACCGACGACTTCGTGCTGCTCTCGGCCGGCGGGTCCGGAGTCTGGCCGGCCGCGGCCGAGCGGGTCTCGCGGGCGTCCGGCGTCACCGTCCGCGCCTACCGGGTGGGCGAGGGCGCGGACCTGACCGTCGCCGCTGATCCGGCGGGCGTCATGGGCGATCTGCTGGCATCGGGTGCGGCCTTGGTCCGGCCCGACGGGTTCGTCGCGTGGCACGCCGAGGCGTCCGAGGACGCCGAGCGCTCCCTGGCACGCGTGCTCGCCACGATCCTGGACCGCCCCGAGAACGAACTGCTGCCCCTTCCCACCGACGGAAACAGGTGATGTGACGATGACGGGTAAGCCGGAGATCGGGCCCCTGCCGCTCGTGGAGACACCCGGCACGACCGTGTTCGGTGCCGCGGCCGACGTGCGGCGCCTCACTCAGGCCATGTGGTCCAGCGCGATCATCCAGGCGGCGGCCCAGCTGGGGCTGGCGGATCTGATCGGCGACGATCCCGTCGGCACGGCCGAACTCGCCGGCAAGTGCGGTGCCGACCCAGGGGCGCTGCGCCGGCTCATGCGTGCGCTCGCCGCCCACGGGATCTTCCACCGCACCGCCGACGGACGGTATGAGCACACGGCCTTCTCCCGGTCGCTCGTGACGACGGTCCCCGGTTCGGTGTCGAACATCGCCATGCTCGCCGGATCCGGGTGGAACTGGACCATGTGGGCACGGCTGGCCGACGCGGTGCGCAGCGGAGAGTCACTGTTTCCCGCCCACTACGGCAGGACGCTCTACGAGTACTTCGCCGAGGTCGAGCCGGGCGAGGGCGAGGTGTTCAACCGGGCCATGTCGGAGTCGTCCCGCTGGACGAGCGGGCCGGTGGCCGACGCCCTCGACCTCACGGGCGTGTCGGTCGTGGCGGACGTCGCCGGGGGCCAGGGGAGCCTGCTGCGGACGCTGCTCGAACGCAACCCGGACCTGTCGGGCGTCCTGCTCGACTCGCCCGAGGTACTGCGGCAGGCGGACCCCGCGCTGCGGGAGGGCCCGCTCGCGGCCCGGTGCCGACTGGTGCCCACCGACATCCGCCAGGCCGTCCCGGCGGAGGCGGACGTCTATCTGCTGCGGCAGGTCACGCACATCTGGGAAAACGACGTCTGCGTGAGCGTTCTGCGCAACTGTGCGCACTCCGCGCGCCCCGGGGCCCGCGTCGTGCTGGTGGACCACCTCATCGAGGAGGGACCGGAGCCGAACTCCACCTTCAGCACCCTGCTCGACCTGCTGATGATGCTGGTCGGCACCGGCGGTGAGCGCACCGAGTCCGAGTTCGCGGAGCTCTTCGCACGGGCCGGGCTCCGCTACGACGGTGTGGTGCGCATCCCCTCCCCGCTGACGCTCGTCACCGCCTCCGTGCCGAGCTGAGCGCGGCGTATCGCACACGGGTCGGGCCGGGACACGGACTGTGTCCCGGCCCGGCCCCTGTGCACCGCGGCTCAGGCGGCGTGCTCCTGGACGGGGGTGTTCTGGTAGCCGGCGAACCGCCAGGCCGTGCCCGCGCGCACCGCGACGAGGGAGTAGACGGTCAGCTCCCGCGGATCGATCTCCTCCTGGCCGGGCAGCAGCATCGTGCCGTGCGCGACCACGAACGCGACGTCGGAGGTGAGGAAGCGGATGCTGTCGATCCACCCCGCGAGGCGGGTGCCGTGCGCCCAGGTGGTGAAGATCAGCCGGTGGCCCGCGACCATCTCCTCGCGGCCGCGTTCGACCACACCGCTGGACACGATGTAGTCGGCGTCAGGCGTGAAGTGGTCCACGTAGGCCTCGGCGTCCCCCCAGCTGCCGAGCAGGGCGGAGTACAGCTCGCGGATGTCGGCCTCGTCCCGCACGCGATCCGGGATGCCGGTGCTCGGGTGCTTCGACACGGTGCTCATCGGGTTTCCGTTCTCCAGGCTCTCAGGCGTGGTGGTCATCGCGGTCGGCACTCCAGCACCGTCCACCGGCCGGTGGCGGGCTGGGTGAGCAGTTCGAAGCCGGCCCCGTCGAAGAGCCCCCGCCAGTGCGGCAGCGTGCGCTCCACGCCGCCGAAGATGACCAGCATGTCGACGTCGAGGAACTTCGCGTGGTCCCACACATTGGGAGGACCCATCACCTGTTCGAGGACGAACAACCGCTGATCGGGCCTGCTCATCGCGGCCCTCACCCGCCGCAGGATCGCCAGCGCGTCGTCGTCCGACCAGTTGTGCAGGACGGCCCTGAGCACATAGGCGTCGGCGTCGGCGGGCAGCGGGTCGGCGAAGAAGTCGCCCGGCGCCGTCGTGACCCGGTCGAGGACCTCCATGGCCTCCAGGACCGGGGCGGCACCGGAGATCACCTTCGGCCGCTCGAACAGCACGCCCGTGGCGCCGGGCGCCCGGCGCAGCAACTCGGCGAGGAACGCCCCGTGCCCGCCGCCGACGTCGACGAAGCTGCTGAACCGTTCCGGGCGGATGTCGGCCAGGTGCGTCGGCACCAGGCGGGCGCTCATGCTGGTCATCGTCTCGTCGAAGAAGTCCCCCGCGTCCTGGTTCACGTCCAGGTAGTCCCACAAGGGCATGCCGAAGACCTTCTGGCAGGACGGCTCCCCGGTCCTGAGGCTGTGCAGGATCTCCTGGTACGGCCCCGACACGGTGGGGGCACCGTTGTAGCGCACCAGCATCCTGATGCTCTCGGGTGTGTCGGAGCGCAGCCCCTCGGCCAGCGGCGTCAGGGCGAACCGGCCCTCGTCGTCCTCGACGAAGACACCGACCGACGCCGCGGCCCGCAGCAGCCGGCGCAGCGCGTCCGCATGGGTCCCGGTGAGTTCGGCGAGTTCGGCCACCGGAAGCGGTCCCGCGGCGAGCCGGTCCGCCACACCGACCTCGCTCAACGCGTACACCACCCATGCCAGGCGGATACCGCCGGCGAGCAGCAGCAGGCGCCGGCCGAAGAGGTCCTCGGGCCCGGAGGAGACGCGGGCGGCCGTCTCGACCGCGCTCTTGATCCGCGCCATCTCCGTCCTGGTCCTCGTGTTGAGGTGCTGGGTCATGCCCGAGTCGTCGATGTGCGCGTCGGCCTTCATCGCGAAGTCCTGCATCCAGCGCATCTCGACGCCCGCGTCGAGCGAGCGGTACTCCCAGCGCAGGTTCATGTACTCGAACGGCCCGGTCTCGACGCGGCGTGCCGTGACGGTCCGTGTCCCGGGATCCGGCGTCCGTTCGGAGACCCAGCTCCAGACCCGCCCCTGCTCGTCGGGGTGGGTGGTGAGACGGAAACGTACCGTGGGTCCCTCGCGTTCCAGGATTTCGGCACTGGCGTACTCACCGAACAGCCTCGGCCAGGACCCGACGTCGTTGGTCATGTTCCAGACCAGGTCCATGGGCGCGTCGATGACGATCGCGTTGTCCGTGTGCCCTGCCATGTCATGCCTCCGCGAGTCGTCGGTTGACGAAGTCCAGCACCGCGCGCGGTGTCGCCAGGTTCTCGACGGCCTCCTCGGGGACGGCGACCGTGTACTCCTGTTCGATGCGCACCGCCATCTCGAGCAACGCGAGGGAGTCGAAACCGAGGTCGGAGAAGGGAGTGTCCAGAGTCCCCGCCGCCTCCCACACCGCCGCGTCGGCCTCGCTGCCGGGGCCCTCCAGGATTCGCCTCAGGTCTTGCCGGGTGATCCCACTCATCGTCATCCCTTCCCGATCCCTTTCTGCGTGTCGAGTCTTCGAAGCCGTCAGGTGTTCTCGCCCACGACCAGCGCCGCGTTGAACCCGCCGTAACCCCGCGCCACCACCAGGGCGTTGCGGACGGTCCGCCGGACCGGCCGGCCGATCACCAGGTCGAGGCCGTAGTCGGGCACCGGCCGGGTGATCGACACCGACGGCGGTATGACGCCGTCCCTGACGGACAGCAGTGCGGTCACGACGTCGAGTGCCGCACCGCCCGCGTAGAGCCGGCCCGTCATCGTCTTGGGCACGGTCACCGGTACGCCGTGCCGGCCGAACACATCGGTCAGCGCGGCGGCCTCCGCGGCGTCGTACTCGGGCACGCCCATGCCGTCCGCGAAGACCACGTCGATGTCGCTGGCCCGTACACCGGCGTCCGCCAGCGCCGACTCGATCGCGCGCCGCAACGCCGGCGGCCGCCCCGAACCCGGCCGGGGGTCGAACGTCGTCGCGGAGCCGCGCAGTTGCCCGTAGATCCGGCGGGCACCACGGGCACTCGCCGCGGCGGCGCTCTCCACGACCAGCATCGCCCCGCCCTCGCCGGGCACGTAGCCGCACGCCTCGGTGTCGAAGGGGACATAGGCCCGCCGCGGGTCCGGCCGCTCGCTCAGCCGGCCGGTGGCCAGCTGGGAGACGAAGCCCCAGGGGGAGAGCGAGGCGTCGGTACCGCCGGTGACGGCGAGCCGGGTGCCCGCCCGCACCGTGCGCATGGCCTGGGCCGCCGCGTCGATTCCGCCCGCCTGCTCGGAGGCGATGACCCCGCAGGGGCCGCGGAACTTGTGCCGGATGGAGATCTGTCCGGTGCTGGCCGCGTAGAACCAGGCGATGGACTGGTAGGCACCGACCGACCGGGGCCCCTGCGACCACAGGGCCTGCATCTCGCGCTGGCCGAACTCGTACCCGCCCGACGAGTTGGCGGTCACCACCGCCGCGTCGTACTCCCCGAGCCGCTGCGTATCCACCCCCGCGTCGGCGAGCGCCCACTCCGCCGCCGCGAGGGCGAGGTGCGTCATACGGTCCGTCCGGGTGATCAGCCGGGTCGGCACATGGTCCGACGCCACGAACCGGTCGGCCTCACCGGCGAGCCGCACCGGGTAGGAACCGGCGTCGAAACGCTGCAGAGCCCCGATTCCGCTGGTGCCGGCCAGGGTGGCGGCCCAGTACTCCTCCAGGCCGACGCCGTTCGGAGCGATCGCGCTCATTCCGGTGACCACGAGGGCGTCAGGGCTCATCGCGTCAGCCCTCCGTCCGGGCCAGCAGCGCCGCGCTCTGGAAACCGCCGAACCCGCTGCCGACGCTCAGCGCCACGTCGACCTGGTGAGAGCGGGCCCGCAGGGGCACGTAGTCCAGGTCGCACGCGGGGTCGGGCGTGTGGAGGTTCGCCGTCGGCGGCACCATGTTGTGCTCGATCGACAGGACGCACGCGGCCAGTTCGATCGAGCCGATGGCGCCGAGCGAGTGCCCCACCATCGACTTGATCGAGCTCACCGGCACCCGGTAGGCGTGGGCGCCGAGCGAGCGTTTGAAGGCGTTGGTCTCGTGGATGTCGTTCTGTTTGGTGCCCGAGCCGTGCGCGTTGACGTAGCCGACGGAGTCCGGGCTCAGCCGGGCCTGGCGCAGCGCCACGTCGATGGCCTCCGCCATCTCCCGGCCCGCCGGGTCCAGGCCGGTCATGTGCGTCGCGTTGGCCCGGGTGGCGAAGCCCACCATCTCCGCGTAGATGTGGACGCCGCGGGCGCGGGCCCGGTCCAGGTCCTCCAGCACCAGTACGGCCGAGCCCTCGCCGAGGACGAAACCGTCGCGGGTGCCGTCGAACGGACGGGACGCGTGCTCCGGATCGTCGTTGCGAGGCGAGGTGGCCTTGATGGCGTCGAAGCACGCGACGCTGATCGGAGAGATCGGCGCCTCCGAGGCACCCACCAGCGCGACGTCGACGGAGCCGTCGCGCACCAGCTGGAAACCGTGCCCGACGGCGTCAAGCCCCGAGGTGCAGCCGGTGGAGATCAGGGCCACGGGCCCCTCGGCGCCGGCAGTCCACGCCACCTCGCACGCGAGGGTGCTGGGCACGTGATAGCCGTAAAGGTGGGGGACCGCGTACTCGTGGTCGACCTCCCACCGCCGGCCGCCGTCGCTGACGACGACGTACTCCTCCTCCAGCCCCATGGTGGCGCCACAGGCGCTGCCCATGCTGACGCCCGTCCGCTCGGGGACCAGGTCGTCGGCGGTCAGTCCGGCGTCGGCCATGGCCTCCCGCGCCGAGACCACGGCCAGCTGCGAGGTCCGGTCCATGCGGCGGATCTCCTGCGGCGAGAGCCCTTCGGCCGCCGGGTCGAAGTCGCACTCGGCCGCCATCCGGGAACGGAACCGGCTTGCGTCGAAGAAGCTGATCGTGCGGGTCGCCGTACGGCCCGCGCACAGCAGCTCCCAGAACGCCTTGGTGCCGGGGGAGCCCGGCGCCACCACTCCCAGACCGGTCACGGCGACCCGGCGCGCGGCGCTGTCGCGTGTCATCCGGCCGCACCCACAACGGGGGGCGGCGCGTCCGGGCGGGGCAGCGGTTCGGTCTCCACATGGCCGACCTCGGGGCTCGGCGCCAGGGGCGAGACGTGGAAGACGAAGAACGCGCTCTGCTCGCCCCGGTTCTCGATCCGGTGCCGCTGACCCCGGCGCAGCATCATCGCTTCGTCGGGCCCCATGTCGATCTCCGTACCGTCGACGCGGATGACCACGTGGCCGCTGACGAGGTACAGGTACTTGTCGGAGTACGGGTGGTAGAGCTCCGAGACGTGTTCGCCGGGAGCGAGGGAGATCGTGCCGCCGAAGCCCGCGGTCGCGGCCACCGTCCGGGGGCCGAGGAGCACACGGACCTCGCCGCCCTGACGTAGGGCGGGTGATACGTCTTTCATGGCGATCTTCTTGGGGGGAGACGCGTACACGATGTCCTCCTGCGGGATCAGTCGCTGTTGCGTGAACGTGGTGCCGGGGTGCTGGGCCGGCCTCAGCGGTGCACCGCGGCCACCGCGGTGGCCGCGAAAGCCACGAAGACCAGCGCGGTGCGCGCCAGGTGCCACCGGCGCCAGGCCGGCCGGGGGTCGGACCAGTCGGCGGGCAGATGGTCCGGGTCGAGGCCTCGTACGCTGTGCCGCAGCAGCCGTACGCCGGCGAACTGCGAGACCACCGCGACGCCCAGCAGCGCGAGTACGGCACCCAGGTACAGCGCGCGGTGCAGGGTGTTGCCGGTGGTGATCGCGAGCGCCGTGTCCAGGGTGATGGTCGCGAACACCAGGACGGGCATCGTGGGTTCATAGTGACGGTCGATGATCTGGTGGATCCAGACGTATCGGTCGGGCGGCAGTGTCCGATAGGTGGGGATGCCCGCCAGGACGCTGTCGGACAGGATTCCGGCGACGGTACCGGTGGTCATCAGGGCGATGACGGTGAAGGCAGTCGTCCACACGGCCGGTCCCTTCGCTCAGTGCCGCATCGCGCGCAACGGCTGGCTGAACATGACGGGGTTGTTGTCGAGATCCCGGAAGGTCGCGATGCTGACGAGGCCGGGGATGGCCGTCGTGGGGCCGTCGAAACTCACCCCGAGCCTCTCCAGACGGGCCCGTTCGCGGTCCAGGTCGCGCACCCCGAACGTGAGGGTCGCGCCGCCCGTACCGCCCGGGGAGTCCATCCGGTACAGCCCGACGAAGACGTGTTCCGCGCCGATGCCGAGTTCGCACCAGCCGGCCTCCTCGGCCAGGAACGAGACTTCCAGGCCCAGCTTCTCGCTGTACCACGAGATCGATTTGTGCAGGTCGCGGACGCCGAGCCAGGGCGTGAAGCTCCCGTCGTACTCCGGCCCGGAAGGCCTGTTCATCTGGGACTCCTCACGAGCGTCATCGGGCCTCAGCCGGTCCAGGTGTAGAAGGAGCGGGCGCGGGATTCCGCCATCGTCGGGGTGTCGTCGCGGTAGGGGCGCAGGAAGGCGTCGAGCTTGCGGTCGACCTCGATGAACTGCGGGTCCTTGCGCGCCTCCAGCAGCCGGTCCATGAAGGGCACGTCCGACTCCACCAGATGCAGGTACAGACCGTGGAACTCGAAGAGCTCACGGCGACGCACCCCGATCCGGCGCGGGAGGTCGGTGGTCCGGTCGTGCTCCGCGAAGATCCGGGCCACGTCGTCCATGTGGCGCGGATCGATCGTGCGGATCATCAGGGCTTGGTACTCCATGCGGTGGCCTCCTGAGAACCGAGTCGGTTGCCGGGTGGGCCCGGGGAGTGCTCCTCGGGCTGGGAGCCACCGTGCCAAAGGGCGATCCAGGCCGATTCAAGAGCGATGCAACGCCGGGCTGTCGCGGCCGGTCGACCGTGTTGTTCGGGTGCGGGTACTCGTGCTTGACTACGGTCGTGAACAGCACACGTCTGTTCGTCCTGGGCGCCCTGGCGAAGTCCGGACCGATGCACGGACACCAGATTCGCCGTGAGGCACAGGTCGACCGCACCGACTTGTGGACCGATGTGAAGCCGGGGTCGCTGTACGGGGCCCTGCACCGCATGGAGCTCGAAGGGGTCGTCACCCCGGTCCGCACCGAGCAGGAGGGCAACCGCCCGGCGCGCACCGTGTACGCGATCACCGCGGCGGGCCTCGACGAACTCGACGCGCACCGCACCGAGGCGCTGCGCACGGTCCGGCTCCCTCCCGACCCCGTCGATCTGGCCCTGCAGAACGTCTCCGACATGCCGGAGGACCAGGTCCGGGCACTGATCGAGGACCGCTACCAGGCGCTGGAGCTGCGGCTCACGGCGTGGTTGCACCTGCGGGACGTGGCCGAGCCCCATCTCAACCGGCTGGGACGGCTGAGTTTCCGACACACCGAACTCCGGCTGCGTGCCGAGTTGGAGTGGCACCGGGAGCTCCTCGACGACCTCAACAAGGCGCTGGCCGAGAACGCGGAACAGTGACGACCGGGCGCCTCTCGCCTGCGCTCCTCGCCTGAAGCCGGCGTCCGCCCGGTGGGCGTGTTGCCCCGGTCGTCTCGCTGCGCGCCCTGGTTCCGTTCGGCCGGGGAGGTGTCATGGCCCCTGGATCACCGGGAAGCGGCGCAGCGCCGGCACCAGCAGCACCACAAACGCCAGGGCCGCCGCGCACTCCGCTCCCACGTACACCGGCCGGGAATCGGGTTCCGGCACTACGAAGGCCCTCTTCGAGCACTCCCGCGAGGCCTCGGACCGCCGACTTCCAGGTGATCGGCGTGCCGCACGAGCGGTGCCGGCGAGGAGGTGCCGGCCTGCGTCATCCCCCGCGATCCGGCCGACCCGCCCACGCTGGAGGACGTACCGGCTTGCTGCGCAGCGCAGGTGGCCCACAAGATCCCGGCCGCAGTGCGGGTGCTCGACTCCTTCCCGATGACGGTGTCCGGAAAGGTGCGCGAGATGAGCTGCGGGAGCGTACTCCGGCTGATCTTCCGGGGTGTTCGATCACAGTGGGGCGCGGCCCGTAAGATCGGGTGCCCTGGGGGTGGTTATGGGCAGGCAGCGCCCTGGCTCGCCGACGTTGGAGGAAGTCGCGGCTCTCGCCGGTGTCGGGCGCGGCACCGTCTCGCGGGTCGTCAACAACGCGGCGGGCGTGAAGGAGTCCACGCGCCGGGCCGTCGAGCGGGCCATCGACGAACTGGGTTACGTGCCCAATCTGGCGGCCCGTTCACTGGCCGGGCGGCGCGCGGACGCGGTGGCCCTGGCGTTGACCGAACGGGACTGGCGGCTGTTCGGGGAACCCTTCTTCTCCGAGATCATCCGCTCCGTCGGCGACGCCCTCGCCGACACCTCGGTGCAGCTGCTGCTCACCTTGGTCCGCACGGATGCCGAGCGGCAGCGCTTCGTCGAGTACGCGCGCGGCGGGCGGGTGGACGGGGTGCTGCTGCTGTCCGTGCGGGCCGAGGACCGGCTGCCGGACATGCTCGCCGACGCCGGGCTGCCCACGGTGCTGCTCGGCCGCCGCTCGGGCGACGAGCACGTCACCTATGTGGACGCGGACAACGTCGGTGGGGCCCGCGGCGCGGTCGAGCATCTGCTGCGCGGGGGGCGCCGCCGGATCGCAGCCGTCACCGGGCCACTCGACATGTATGTCACCCAGTGCCGGCTGCGCGGGTACCGGGAGGCGCTGGCCGCCGCCGGTGTGGAAGCCCTTTCCTCACTGGTCGTCGAAGGTGACTTCACCGCGGACAGCGGGCGTCGGGCGACGGCCGAAGTCCTCGCCCGGCACCCGGACACGGACGCCGTCTTCGCCGCCTCGGACACCATGGCGGCCGGAGCACTCGAGGTACTGCGGGCGGCAGGCCGCAGAGTGCCCGAGGACGTCGCGGTGATCGGTTTCGACGACTTTACGCTCGCCCAGGACACCGAGCCGTCGCTGACGACGGTCCGGCAGCCGCTGGAGGAGATCGGGCGGACCATGGTGCGGCTGCTGATGGAGGAGATGGAGCAGCCGGAGGTCGCCTGGCGCCATGTCATCCTGCGCACCCGCCTGGTGGTGCGCGGCTCGGCCTGAGGGCCGCGGAGAGGGCAGGGCGAAACTTTCGGGAGCGCTCCCAACTCCCGGAGCCCGTCGAAAGGTTGCGACGTGTCCGCCTGACCTGCGACGTCGAAATCCGTTCGACACATTCGCGTGCACAGGGTTGTCAGGGACATGGGCAGATACCTACAGTCCGACCCGAACCGGTGGTTTGGGAGCGCTCCCATCGTTGGGGAGGTGGGAGCGCTCCCGTACCGGCTCCAGCCGAGCCACGTTCGAGAAAGGCACCCGCATGCGATCGTTACCGCACCGTCCCCGCCCTGTGCGCGGCCTGTTCGCCGCGCTGCTCTCCGCTTTCGCCGCGCTCGCGGCCCTCCTCGTCGCCGCACCGCCGGCCCAGGCCGACACCACGATCTGCGAGCAGTACGGCTCGACCGTCATCCAGGGCCGCTACGTCGTGCAGAACAACCGCTGGGGCACCAGCGCCCCCCAGTGCGTCACCGCCACCGACACCGGCTTCCGCCTCACCCAGGCCGACGGCTCGGTGCCCACCAACGGCGCCCCGAAGTCGTACCCGTCGGTGTTCAACGGCTGCCATTACACGAACTGTTCGCCGGGCACCAACCTTCCGGCGCAGCTCAGCACCATCTCCAGCGCGCCCAGCAGCATCTCCTACGGCTATGTCTCGGGCGCCGTGTACAACGCCTCGTACGACATCTGGCTGGACCCGACGCCCCGCACCGACGGCGTCAACCGCACCGAGATCATGATCTGGTTCAACCGGGTGGGCTCCATCCAGCCGATCGGCTCGCCGGTGGGCAACGCCACCGTCGGCGGCCGCACCTGGCAGGTGTGGACCGGCAGCAACGGCTCCAACGACGTGATCTCCTTCGTCGCTCCCTCGGCGATCAGCAGTTGGAGCTTCGACGTCATGGACTTCGTCGACCAGGCCGTGGCCCGGGGCCTGGCGCAGAACAACTGGTACCTGACGAGCGTCCAGGCCGGGTTCGAGCCGTGGCAGAACGGCGCCGGACTCGCGGTGAACTCCTTCTCCTCCGCCGTCAACCTCGGTGGCGGCGGCCCGGGCGGCCCCGGTGGGCCGGCCACGGCCTGCCAGGTGACCTACGCGACCAACGTCTGGCAGGGCGGCTACACCGCCGACGTGACGGTCAAGAACACCGGTACCACCGCCCTGAACTCCTGGCAGCTCGGCTTCACCCTGCCCTCCGGACAGCGCGCCACCAGCCCCTGGAACGCCACCCTGTCCGGCTCCTCCGGCGCGGTGACGGCCAGTCCCGTGGCGCACAACGCGCAGATCGCCGCCGGCGGCAGCCAGACCTTCGGCTTCCAGGGCACCTACAGCGGCACCTTCGCCAAGCCCGGCACCTTCACCCTGAACGGCACGGCCTGCACCAGCGCCTGACCGAAGCCGGTGCACCGCACCGGCCTACTCCGGGGCCCGCCCCGCCTTCCCCCCGACCGGGGCGGGCCCCGGCCCCCACGTCCGCCCCTCCGGCCCGCATCCGGAAAGGCCGCACCCCATGAGCCCGAGCCGCACCGTGTCCGCACACCGCACGCCGCCCTCACCCGCGGGCGTGCCCTTACGCTCCCGGCCCCGCCGCCCCGCCCTCGTCGCCGCGCTGTGCGCCGCGACCCTCGCGCTGCCCGTGCTTGCCGCCGCCCCGCCCGGCGCGCCCGCCCAGGTCCCCACGGCCGCCGTCGCCCTGCCGTACCAGGACCCCTCCCTTCCGGTGCCCCAGCGGGTCAGCGATCTGCTCTCCCGGATGACGCTCGACGACAAGCTCGGGCAGATGACCCAGATCGAGAAGGACGCGCTCGTCCCGCAGTCCGACCTCGCCACCTACCGCATCGGCTCGGTGCTCTCCGGCGGCGACTCGACGGTCAGCCCCAACAACGCCCAGACCTGGGCCGACACCTACGACTCCCTCCAGCGCACCACCCTGGCCACCCCGCTCGGCATCCCGATGATCTACGGCATCGACGCGGTGCACGGCCACAACGCGGTGCGCGGCGCCACGCTCTTCCCGCACAACATCGGTCTCGGCGCCACCCGTGACCCGGCGCTGGTGCAGCGCGTCGGGCGGGCGGTGGCCGAGGAGGTGGCCGGTACCGGCATCGACTGGTCCTTCGCGCCGTGTCTGTGCGTGGCTCGCAACGACCGGTGGGGACGCACCTACGAGTCGTTCGGCGAGAAGCCCGAACTGCCCACCTCCATGGCCACGTTCGTCACCGGCATGCAGGGCACGGCCCTGGGCGGCGGCCCGGCGTCGGTGCTGGCCACCGCCAAGCACTACATCGGCGACGGCGGCACGACGGGAGGCGTCGACCAGGGCAACACCGAGCTGTCCGAGGCCGAGCTGCGCGCGATCCACCTGCCGCCCTTCCAGGAGGCGGTACGGCGGGGCGTGGGCTCGGTGATGCTGTCCTACAGCAGCTGGAACGGCGTGCGCTCGCACGGGCACAAGTATCTGGTCACCGACGTACTCAAGGGCGAGCTGGGCTTCACCGGCTTCGTCGTCTCGGACTGGGCCGCGGTCGACCAGCTGGACGGGCAGAGCGGCTTCACCGGCGCCGAGATCACCACGGCCGTCAACGCGGGCGTCGACATGGTGATGGTCCCGCACGACTACAAGAAGTTCCTCACCCTGCTGCGCGGCGAGGTGAGCGCCGGGCGGATCCCCCTGGCCCGCGTCGACGACGCCAACCGGCGCATCCTCACCAAGAAGTTCCAGCTCGGCCTGTTCGAAAAGCCCCTCACCGATCGGTCGTTGACCCCGACCGTCGGCTCCGCGGAGCATCGCGCCCTGGCCCGGCAGGCGGTGCGCCAGTCGCAGGTGCTGCTGAAGAACGACGGCGCGATCCTGCCATTGGCGAAGAACGCCAAGCTGTTCGTGGCCGGCAAGTCCGCCGACGACATCGGCAACCAGAGCGGCGGCTGGACCCTGGGCTGGCAGGGCCGCAGCGGGCCCGTCACCGAGGGCACGACCGTCCTCAAGGGCATCCGCGCCGCCGCGACCGACCCGTCCCGGATCACCTACGACCGCTACGGCAACGGCATCGACGGCAGCTACACCGCCGCCGTCGCGGTGGTCGGGGAGACGCCGTACGCCGAGATGCACGGCGACCGGCCCAGCGGCATGGGGCTGGACCAGGAGGACCTGCAGACCCTCAGCCGGCTCAAGGCCAGCGGGGTGCCCGTCGTGGTGGTCCTGGTCTCCGGACGCCCGCTCGACATCGCCGCCCAACTCCCGGACTGGCGCGCCCTGCTGGCGGCCTGGCTGCCCGGCACCGAGGGCGCCGGAGTGTCCGATGTGCTCTTCGGCGACCACGCCCCGACCGGCAAGCTCCCCATGACGTGGATGCGCAGCGCCTCCCAGCAGCCCATCAACGACGGCGACGGCAAGAGCCCGCTCTTCGCGTACGGGCACGGCCTGACCTACGGCACCGGTCCCGACCCCGACCCGGAGCCCCAACCCACGTCCTGCACCGCCCAGTTCAAGGTCGTCTCGGCCTGGAACGGCGGCTACCAGGCGGAGATGACCGTCAAGAACTCCGGCACCGGCCCGCTCACCGGCTGGTCCGTCGCCTGGGATCTGGGCGGCTCCACCGTCACCAGCCTGTGGAACGGCTCCCTGACCGTGGCCCAGGGCCGCGCGACCGTCCGCAACGCCGCCCACAACGGCGCCCTGTCTCCCGGCGCCACCACCTCGTTCGGCTTCACCGCCAACGGCGGCGCGGGCACGCCCGCTCCGCAGTGCACCGGCTCCTGACGTACGACCGGCACACCCGCACGTACCACCGAGGAGGGCACAATGACCAACCCGACCAGAGCCGACGGCGCCTCGCTGCCGCGCACGCGCCGACGACGGTCGGCAGCCCTGGCCACCGCCCTGGCCACCCTGATGCTCGGGGTGGCCGGCCAGATCGCGGGACAGCCCGCGGCAGCGGCGGAACCTCATGTCGACAACCCCTTCGCGGGGGCGACCTTCTACCTCAACCCCGACTACGCCGAGCACGTGAACACGTCCATCGCGCAGACCTCCGACGCCACGCTCAAGGCGAAGATGGAGAAGGTCAAGAGCTATCCGACCGCCGTCTGGATGGACCGGATCGCGGCCGTCCACGGCGGTGACGCCAACGCGGGACGCAAGAGCCTGGCCGACCACCTCGACCTGGCGCTCGCCCAGAAGAAGCCCGGACAGCCGATCACCGCCACCTTCGTGGTGTACGACCTGCCGGGACGCGACTGCGCCGCCCTCGCCTCCAGCGGCGAACTCCCGCTCACCCAGGCGGGCCTGTCCCGCTACAAGACCGAGTACATCGACGTCATCGCGAACGTCATGAAGAATCCCAAGTACCAGGACATCCGCATCACCACGGTCGTCGAGCCCGACAGCCTGCCCAACCTGGTCACCAACACCTCCGACCCCGAGTGCGCCCAGGCCAAGAGCAGCGGCATCTACGTCGAGGGCATCCGGTACGCCCTGGACAAGCTGCACGCCATCCCGAACGTGTACACCTACCTGGACTACGCGCACTCCGGCTGGCTCGGCTGGGACAACAACCTGACCCAGACCGTGCAGCAGTACACCGAGGTGGCCAGGGGCACCGCGGCCGGGCTGAGCAGCGTCGACGGGCTGATCACGAACGTCGCCAACTACACGCCGTTGGAGGAGCCTTTCCTGACCAACCCCGACAAGCAGGTCGGCGGCAACCCGGTCAAGTCGGGCAAGTACTACGAGTGGAACCCGAACTTCGACGAGGTGGACTTCACCAAGAACGTGCACCGGGCGCTGGTCTCGTCGGGCTGGCCCGCCTCCACCGGTCTGGTGGTCGACACCTCCCGCAACGGCTGGGGCGGCGCCGCGCGGCCCACCGCGGAGAGCACCAGCACCACCCTCGACACCTACGTCAACGAGTCCAAGGTCGACCGCCGCTTCCACCGCGGTCTGTGGTGCAACGCGAGCGGAGCCGGGCTCGGGCAGCCGCCGCAGGCCACGCCCTCCGGACACCCCGACTCGCACCTCGACGCCTTCCTGTGGGTCAAGCCGCCGGGGGAGTCCGACGGGGCCAGCAAGGACATCCCCAATGAGGAGGGCAAGCGCGCGGACCCGATGTGCGACCCCGACTACACCGCACCGAACGCCGGCAACAACAAGACCGGGGCGCTGCCCGACGCACCGCTGGCCGGCCACTGGTTCCACAACCAGTTCCTGATGCTGGTGCGCAACGCCTACCCCGCCGTGCCGACGGGCGGCACCGACCCGGGTGACACCACGGCCCCGACCGCCCCGACCGGACTGCAGGCCACCGCGAAGACCGCGAGCAGTGTCTCCCTGTCCTGGACCGCGGCCACCGACAACGTGGGCGTGAGCGGGTACGACGTGTACCGCAACGGCACCCGGGTCGGCTCGCCGGCCGCCGGCACCACGTACACGGACACCGGACTGAGTGCCGCCACGGCCTACAGCTACACCGTGCGGGCCCGCGACGCGGCCGGGAACGTCTCACCCGCCTCCGCGGCGCTGAGCGTCACCACCGAGACGGGCGGCGGCGGTCCCGACCCGGCGGGCGGCCTCAAGGTCGCCTACAAGAACAACGACTCCTCGGCCACCGACAACGCCATCCGCCCCGGCCTGCGGATCACCAACACCGGCAGCGCCGCTGTCGACCTGACCGGAGTGACCGCCCGCTACTACTTCACCCGCGACGGCGGCTCGTCCACCGTCAATGCCTATTGCGACTACGCCGCGGTGGGCTGCTCCAACGTCAAGCTCAGGGTCGTCCCGTTGAGCACCCCGGTCGCGGGCGCGGACGCCTATCTGGAGGTCGGCTTCTCGGCCGGCTCCCTGGCCGCGGGCCGTGACACCGGTGACATCCAGATCCGCATGGCCAAGTCCGACTGGTCCGCGTTCGACGAGGTCGGCGACCACAGCCGCACCACCGCCACCTCCTACACCGACGCCCCGGCGATCCCCGGCTACCTCGGCACCACCCTGGCCTGGGGCGCACCGCCCGCCTGATCCGTCTACCTCCCCACACTCCCTCGCCCGCCCGGAGCGACCTCTTCCCGGGCGGGCGGGGGCTCCACAGCGGACAGCCACGGAACGACAGGAGGCACCATGGTTCGACGCAGAAACCGGCTCCTCTCCTGGGCGGCGGTGCTCGCCACCCTGCTGAGCGGTCTCGGTCTGGCCTTGCTCGGCCAGGGCAGCGCGCAGGCCCACGGGGTGGCGATGATGCCCGGGTCGCGGACGTATCTCTGCTATCTGGACGCCAAGACCGGCACCGGCGCCCTGGATCCGACGAACCCGGCGTGCAAGGCGGCGCTGGCCGAGAGCGGATCGACGGCTCTGTACAACTGGTTCGCCGTGCTCGACTCCAACGCGGGCGGTCGCGGCGCCGGTTACGTGCCGGACGGCAAGCTGTGCAGCGCCGGTGACCGCTCCCCGTACAACTTCACCGGCTACAACGCCGCCCGCGCCGACTGGCCCCGCACGCATCTGACCTCCGGGAGGAGCATGCAGGTCCGGTACAGCAACTGGGCGGCCCACCCGGGCGACTTCCGGGTGTACCTGTCCAAGCCCGGCTACTCGCCCAGCTCCCCGCTGGGCTGGGGCGACCTGGAGCTCATCCAGACGGTCACCAACCCCGCCCAGTCCGGCTCGCCGGGGAGCGAGTCCGGCCACTACTACTGGAACCTCAACCTGCCCGCGGGCCGCTCGGGTGACGCGGTGCTGTTCATCCAGTGGGTGCGCTCGGACAGCCAGGAGAACTTCTTCTCCTGCTCCGACATCGTCTTCGACGGCGGCAACGGCGAGGTGACCGGCATCCGCGGCTCGGGCGGCACCCCGACGCCCACGCCGACTCCGACCCCCACTCCGACCGACCCGCACAGCGGCTGCATGGCCGTCTACGAGGTGACCAGCGCCTGGAACGGCGGCTTCCAGGGCTCCGTCCAGGTGATGAACCACAACACCGCACCGATGAACGGCTGGGCCGTGCGCTGGCAGCCCGGCACCGGCACCCGGCTCAACCAGGTCTGGAACGGCACGCTCAGTACCGGATCCGACGGCACGGTCACGGTCAGAAACGTCGACCACAACCGGACCGTCGCGCCGGACGGCAGCGTGACCTTCGGCTTCACCGCCACCTCCACCGGCAACAACCATCCGGTCGGCTCGATCGGCTGCGTCGCCCCCTGAGAAGTCCCGCCGAGACGCCGGCTCCCGCACCGCGGGGAGCCGGCGTTCTCGGCGGGGACTCATAGGTCATGGCCCGGCACCCGGCTCAGGTTCCGGGGAGGATACGGCGCGTTTCGTAGGCCCACATCGCGATCTCGACCCGGTTGCGGGCGCCGAGTTTGGCCATCAGGCTGGCCAGATGCGTTTTCACCGTGCTGAGGCTGATGTGCAGTACATCGGAGATCTCGGTGTTGGTCAGTCCGCGGGCAACGGCGAGGAGTACCTGCTCCTCGCGGGCGGTGACGGGGGAGACCGGCTGGGTTGTGGGCCGGCCGGCGGGCAGGTCCGCGAACGCCCGGAGGAGACGGACGGTGACGCTGGGCGCGATGAGCGCCTCACCGTCGGATGCCGACCGTACGGCCTGGGCCAGAAGGTCTGGTCCGGTGTCCTTGAGGAGGAATCCGCGGGCGCCGGCTCGCAGTGAGCCGTAGACGTACTCGTCGAGGTCGAACGTGGTGATGACGACCACGACCAGGGGGTCGGCGACGCCGGGGCCGGCGAGCAGCCGGGTGGCCTCGAGCCCGTCGAGCAGGGGCATGCGGATGTCGAACAGACAGACGTCGGGGCGGAGTTCGCGGGCCAGGCGTACCGCTTCCTGCCCATCGGCGGCCTCGCCGACCACCTCGATGCCGGGCTGGGCGTTCAGCATGATCCGCAGCCCGGTGCGGATGATCGTCTGGTCGTCAGCGACGAGGACGCGAATGGACACCGCTCTCGCTCCTCGCTCTGGGCAGTTCGGCTTCGACATGCCAGCCCCGATCGGTACCCGGGCCGGCTCGTAGTGTGCCGCCGAGCAGGGTCGCGCGCTCGCGCAGTCCGGTAAGTCCGTATCCGTCGCGGCCCCGGCCGGTGCGCCGGCCGTTGTCGCGCACGCTCACCCGTACCGTGTGCCGTTCCGCGGCGACCCGGACGACGAGCTCGGTCGCGTCGGCCGCATGGCGCAGCGAGTTGGTCACCGACTCCTGCACGATCCGGTAGACGGCCGCGTCCACGGTCGGGGGCAGCGCGTCCAGTTCGCCGTCGAGCCCCAGGTCGACCCTGAGGCGACCACCCGGGGTGCGCACCAGGCGCTCCAGATCCGCGACTCCGGCAGGGGGCGCCAGCTCGGCTCCGATCCCGCGGTCGCGCAGCGCGGCGACCATGGCGCGCATTTCCTCCAGCGTGCGCGCCCCTTCCTCCTCGACCTCCTCCAGTGCCTTGACGGCGGCGGACGGGTCGGTGCCCGCGAGCACCGCGCCCGCCTGGGCGATGATCACCATGGCCGACACGTGGTGGGCCACCGTGTCGTGCAGTTCCCGGGCGAGTTGCTCGCGCTCGCGGGAGCGCACCTGCTCCAACTGCCGCTCGCGAGCGGTCACCCAGAACCGCACGGCGGCCCCGACCACGCCGGGCAGCAGCAGGAAGACGAAGCCCACGACCTTTTCGACGACCGGGGTCTCGTCCGCGACGACACACAGCGCGCCGACCGCGAGGATCACCGCGCCGCCCAGCACGATCTCGCGTCCCGATCCCCACCGGGGCAGCGCGTACACCAGCACCAGCACGACCACGCCGGTGTACAGGCCGACGGGCTCGCGCGCCGCGGCGACGAGCGAGGCCACCGTAAGCAGGAGAACCGAGCCGAACGCCAGCGTCACCATCGCCAGCGGGCGGGTCCGGCGCCACAGGAGCAGCAGGCACAGCCATACGGCGAGCACCGCCGCCGCCGGCCGCCACACGACGTTCTCGCGCAGGGTGGCCTCCAGCGCCACACCGGCAAGGCTCGCGGCGAGCAGCGCCCAGTCCCGCCGCACCCGGGCGGGCGCGTGGGGCGGCCGGGGTTCGGTCCACAGGGTTCGCAGGTCGTCTCGGAGCACGGTTCCCAGCCTAGGGACCGCGGCGTGCCGCGCATCGGCCGAAAGGATGGGTCGTCACTCCGCCCCGGGGCCGACGGATCCGCGGCCCGCGGGCCGATGCCGCGCAGCGCCGTGGCGACGAGCCTCGGCATCGGCGGCCGTACAAGGACGGCCGACGAGGTGGTTGGAGGACCCGATGCTCTCGAAAGCCCTGTTGCGCGTGGGCGCAAGCGCCGCCCGCCATCCCTGGCGGGTGATCGCGGCATGGCTGCTCGCCGTCACGCTCGCCGTCCTCGCCGCCGTCGCCTTCGGCGGGCGCACCGCGGACTCGTTGACCGCTCCGGGGCTGGACTCCCGACGGGCCGCGGAACTGATCGAGCGGGCAGGCACCGGCCAGGAGGGGATGACCGCCCAAGTGGTCGTCACCCCCCTCGGTGACAGTGCGACGTTCTTCGACGACGACGGCGCGCGCACCGCCCTCACGCGGCTGCGGGCCGAGGTGAAGCGGCTGCCGCACGTGCTCGGCACGAGCGACCCGGCGGGGGCGCTGGAGGCGGGCGGGGACACCGCCGTGCGCGGCGGACTCGTCTCGGCCGACGGGCGGACCGCGGTCGTCCGGGTGCAGTACCCCGACCAGAGCCGGCTGTCGACCGAGGACCTCGACGCCCTCGTCGATCTCGGCGACCGGCTGCGCGCCGAGCTGCCGCTGCACATCGAGATGGGCGGGAGCCTCTTCTACGCCTTCTCCGAACCCGCCGGCGGCGTAAGCGAGTTGATCGGCCTCCTCGCCGCGGCCGCGATCCTGTTCCTCGCGTTCGGTTCGTTCGTCGCCGCCGCGCTGCCGATCGGCATGGCGGTCTTCGGGCTGACCGTCGGGGTCGCCACGATGACGGTACTGGCGGGGGTGACGGAGGTCCCCACCTTCGCACCGGTCCTGGGCAGCATGGTCGGGCTCGGAGTGGGCATCGACTACGCGCTGTTCGTGCTCGCCAGGCACCGGGAGTACCTCGCGTGCGGGCTCGATCCGCAGGTGGCGGCCGGACGGGCGGTGGCAACGGCGGGGCGGCCGGTGGTCTTCGCCGGCGGCACCGTTGTCGTGTCGATCCTCGGCCTGGCGGTCGCGAACGTGCCGTTCATGACAGTGGGCGGGCTCGCCGTCTCGATCGTCGTCCTGACGATGGTGCTCGCGTCGGTGACGCTGCTGCCGGCCTTCCTCGGCGCGGCAGGCCCGCGCCTGGCCCGGGCCGGCCGGATCGGCCGGGCTCTGCAGACCGGGAAGCTGGGCCGCCGACTCGCACGGCGGCGGGACCCGGCGGCAGGCGCCGCCCACGCCGCCGGGTGGCGTCGCTGGATCGGGCACGTTTGCCGGCACCCGGTGCCGTACGCGGTCGGCGCGGCGGGGCTGCTGCTGACGGCGACGCTGCCCGTGCTCGGCCTGCGCGTCGGCCTGCCCGACGACGGCTCACTGCCGCAGAGCCGTACCGAGCGACGCGCCTACGACCTCGTCGCCGAGGGGTTCGGTCCGGGCACCAACGGTCCCCTCGTCATCGCTGTGGAACCCTCCGGCGATCGGGGAGTGGTGGACCGTCTCGTCACCACGGTCGCGGCGGATCCGGGCATCGCATCCGTCGCGCCGGCGCACATCGATCGGACCACTGGCATCGCGACCCTCGTGGTGTTCCCGACCACCAGCCCTCAGGACAAGGCCACGGCCGACACCATCGCCCGGCTGCGCACCGACGTGCTGCCCACGGTGATCGGGCACGGTCCGGCCGGCGCGCACGTCGGCGGGGCCGCCGCGAGCCTGTCCGATGTGGGCCAACGCACCAGCGAACGCCTGCCGGTGTTCGTCGCCGCCGTGCTGGCGATGTCGTTCCTGCTGCTGATGCTGGTCTTCCGCTCGGTCGTCGTACCGCTCAAGGCGGTATTGCTGAATCTGCTGAGCATCGGTGCGGCCTACGGCATCATGGTCGCGGTCTTCCAGTGGGGCTGGGCAGGCGCACTCATCGGGCTGGAAGCGACGGTTCCGATCGTGTCGTTCATCCCGATGTTCCTCTTCGCCATCCTGTTCGGCCTGTCGATGGACTACGAGGTGTTCCTCCTGTCCCGCGTGCGCGAGGAGTACCTGCGCACCGGCGACAACGGCACGGCGATCGTCGAGGGCGTCTCGCGCACCGCCCGGATCATCACCTCGGCGGCCCTCATCATGGTGGCGGTCTTCCTGTCCTTCGCCGTCGCCGAGGACCCCTCCACCAAGATGTTCGGGCTCGGCCTGGCCACCGCGATCTTCATCGACGCCACGGTCGTACGCATGGTGCTGGTACCGGCGACCATGACACTCCTCGGGAGGACCAACTGGTGGCTGCCGAAGTGGCTGGACCGGACGCTTCCCCGCGGCCCGGTCGGCGCCGACGAGCCCGACGCGCAATCCACGGGTGAGGCCCCGCGTCCACGGCTGGTTGACCGTTGACTCAGGCAAATGTTGCGTTGTGCCGGCGGTGTTTGTGGGAGCGAGGGTGTCATGTCGGCGGAGGTACACCAGGCCGACCAGCGTACGCAGGTGCGGCGGCAGCGTGCGGCTGCGGTCACCCTCCGATGTGGATGATGCGCACATGTGCGCCCGGTACAAGGACGCACACCGCCGTGGAGCGCGTGCGCGGAACGTCACCCGGTCCCGTCCAGGCGATCGGGCGCTGGAGGACGAGATCGCGCCGGGCCGGGTCCGGATCGGTCGAGGGTAGTGCCCAGTCCGGAGGTGAAGCGCCCTCAGGGCGGCGGTCGAGCTCGAGCAGGTGACCGCGAAGCACTGGCCGCGATCATCTTCGTGGCCACGTCGGGCTGCACCTGGCGGCAGCTGCCGCCGGCACCTCCCGACCCCTCTCCCGCGCCCCTCAACGCCACCACGCGCATCGTGCGGCGGGGGAGTTGCGACGGTGCCGGCACCCGTGGGGTCGCCACCCGCTGAGGAACCGTCCGGAGGGTAGTCGCTTGCCATGACTGTCTACGGATTACACGCCTCGCACGAGCAGATTCCGCCCGCAGATCTGCTCGACGCCGTGGTACGTGCGGAGCAGGCGGGCTTCACCGCCGCCATGTGCTCGGACCACTTCTCGCCGTGGAGCGTGCGTCAGGGGGAGTCCGGCTTCGCCTGGTCATGGCTCGGAGCCGCCCTCCAGGCCACCGACCAGATGCCGTTCGGTGTGGTGAACGCGCCCGGCCAGCGCTACCACCCCGCTGTCGTAGCTCAGGCGATCGCCACGCTCGCGTCCATGAACCCGGGCCGGTTCTGGACCGCGCTCGGCACCGGAGAGGCCTCCAACGAACACATCACCGGCGCGGGTTGGCCCCGCAAGGACATCCGCTCCGCGCGCCTGCGGGAGTGCGTCGACGTCGTTCGGGCGCTGCTGCGGGGCGAGGAGGTCAGCCACGACGGGCTGGTGACCGTGGACCGGGCACGACTGTGGACGCTGCCGCCCGAGGAACCGCCGCTCATAGGGGCCGCGTGCAGCACTGCCACCGCGGCCTGGTGCGCCGAGTGGGCGGACGGACTGATCACGGTCAACGCCCCTGTCGAACGCCTGCGGGAGATCATCGGCGCGTACCGTGACGCGGGCGGCCGTGGACCTCTCCACCTCCAGGTGCATCTGAGTTGGGCACCCGACGAGGCGGAGGCGCTTGCCCTCGCGCATGACCAGTGGCGGACCAATGTCCACGCCCCGCCCGCCAGTTGGGACCTCGACTCCGCGGAACTGTTCGACGTCGTCAGCGAGCACGTCACCCCCGAGCAGGTCGCGCGCACGGTCGACGTCTCCTCCGACCTCGGCCGGCACGCCGCCCGGCTCCAGGAGTACGCCGACCTGGGGTTCGAGGCGGTGATGCTGCACCACGTAGGCCGGGAACAGGCCGCGTTCATCGACGCGTTCGGCGCCGAGGTACTGCCGCGACTCGACGTGACCCGCCCGATCCCCGCCACGGCCAAGGAGTACCGATGCGTCTGACACGCACGTCCGACCTGTGGTGGAAGAACGCGGTGGTGTACTGCCTGGACGTCGAGACGTACCAGGACGGCAACGGCGACGGCATCGGGGACTTCGCGGGGCTCACCCAGCGCATCGACCACCTGGTGCGCCTCGGCGTGACCTGTGTGTGGCTGATGCCCTTCTACCCCACACGGGAGCGCGACGACGGCTACGACATCACGGACTTCTACGGCGTGGACCCGCGCCTGGGCACCCTCGGCGACTTCGCCGAGTTCGTGCGCACCGCCCGCGACCGCGGCATCCGCGTGATCGCCGATCTCGTCGTCAACCACACCTCCGAGGACCACCCCTGGTTCAAGGACGCCCGCTCCGGCCGGGAGTCCGCCCACCGCGACTGGTACGTATGGACGGACGAGCCCCCCAAGGACGGCCCCCAGGGCGTGGTCTTCCCCGACGCGGAGGACAGTCTGTGGGAGTACGACGAGGGCAGCGGCCAGTACTACCTGCATCGCTTCTACAAGCAGCAGCCCGACCTCAACGTCGCCCACCCCGAGGTCCGTGACGAGATCGCCCGCATCATGGGCTTCTGGACCCAGCTCGGCCTGTCCGGCTTCCGGGTCGACGCCGTGCCCTTCCTGCTGGAGACCGACGGACAGAGCGACGCGGAACAGCTGCCCGACCCGCACGAGTACCTCGCCGACCTGCGTGCCTTCCTCGGTCGCCGCAACGGCGAGTCGGTCCTGCTCGGCGAGGTCAACCTGCCCTACGACGGCACCATCCGGTTCTTCGGCGACCCCTCCTCGGACCGCGGCGACGAACTCACCATGTGCTTCGACTTCGTCGCGATGCAGCAGATGTACCTGTCGATGGCACGCCACGACGCCAGGCCGCTGGCCGCCGCACTGCGCGACCGCCCCGAGGCGCCGCGCGACGCCCACTGGGCCATGTTCGTGCGCAACCACGACGAACTCACCCTCGACAAACTCAGCGACGCCGAACGGGCCGAGGTGTTCGCGTCTTTCGGCCCGGACAAGGACATGCAGCTGTACGACCGAGGGCTGCGCCGCAGGCTCCCGCCCATGGTCGACGGCGACCGACGGCGCGTCGAACTGGCCTACAGCCTGCTGTTCACCCTGCCGGGTACCCCGGTGCTCTTCTACGGCGAGGAAGTGGGCATGGGCGAGAACCTGGCCGCGGAGGGACGCCAGGCCGTACGCACCCCGATGCAGTGGACTCCACAGAAGACCGCCGGGTTCTCCACCGCCGAGCCGGACGCCTTCCCCAACCCGTTGGTGGACGGCGCGTTCGGTCCCCAGAAGATCAACGTGTACGAGCAGAGCCGCGACCCCGCTTCCCTGCTGAGCCGCATGCGTCTGTTCATCGAACGCTACCGGGAGACTCCCGAACTGGCCTGGGGTGACTACCGGTTGCTCACGACGGGGCAGGACGCCGTGCTGGCGCACGTCTGCCACGCCGGTGACGGCACCGTCCTGGCCGTACACAACTTCGCGGACCGGCCTCACACCGTACGGCTGGAACTGGCCGAGGCTGGATCCGGTGGACGGTTGACGGATCTGCTCGACGAGGGACACACCGGTCTCAAGTCAGGCGAGGACGGCATGTTCGAGGTCGACCTGCCCGCGTACGGCTACCGGTGGCTCCGCGTCGGCACCCCGGCGGACGACCCCGAAAGCATCGCGTCCGACTGACAGGCCCATGAGCGGGGTCCCGACCCATCGGCGGAGCCGCGAGTGTGCCGCGCCCGGGGGGCCGGTAGCGGTACCCCCGCCCATCGGCACCACAGCCGCGGTACACACAGAGGGCGGTGATGACGACACTCGATCCGACCGCCCAACACAGGAGGGAGCCGACGGCCAGAACCTCGGCCGGGCGCTCTACGACAGCGGAGCCGAACGGCAGACCGCACCCGGACGGGCCGCCGCTCGGACCGGTCCCGCCCTCCGGCATCGGGATGCGTGGCGCGTGCGGGTCCTGCCCCGCAAATAGCGTCTACTCCGACGGCACGCCCTCACAGACCTACGTCTACGACCTTGCGAGCCTCTCGACGGAAGCCGGCTACGCCACCGGCCAACCTGACCTACAGCAACGACGACACTCTTCGCCTCACCCGTTACCTCCATGTCCACCGGCAATGCGGGTCCAGCCCTTCGGCAAGGTTCCCGGCCACCTCGCGGGGTGGGGTGAACACGCAGGGCCACCACGCGGCACCACTTGTTCCGACGAACGTCCACCAGCCGCCGCCCCACAAGCCCCGCGACGGATCAGACCTCCGTGAGCGCCAAGGGCCCCCACGCGTCAAGCCGGAGAGGGCAGGCCAACGTTCTGGGTGTGCGCAGGTGGTTCAGCAGCACCCGTCTTGGACTCAAGACGATTCGCGTACGACGAGTTCCGTGGGAAGTGTGACGCGCCTGCGCGGCCTTTCGGGATCGCTGATCTCCTCCAGGAGGATGCGTCCGATCATGGCGCCGATCTCCTCGACGGGCTGGCGCACGGTGCTGAGGGGCGGATTGGTGTGCCGGGCGATGATGGAGTCGTCGAACCCGACCACGGCCACGTCGTCGGGGACGCTCCTGCCCTGCCTGCGCAGCTCGGCCAGAGCCCCCGCCGCCATGACGTCCGAGGCGACGAAGACGGCGTCGAGTTCAGGGACTTGTTCAAGGAGTGAACGCATCGCGGCCCCGCCGCCCTCCTCGGTGAAGTCGGCCGAGGCCACGAGCCGGTCCGTGCCCTGGTGGCCGGCCTTCTCGAGGGCCTCGCGCCATCCCTGGAGTCTGCTGCGCCCTACCTCCATGTCCAGCGGACCACTGATCGTGGCGACGGTGCGCCGCCCCCGCGCGAGGAGGTGGTTGACGGCCGTCGCGGCCCCGCCGGTGTTGTCGGAGTGCACGTGGCTGAGCGACTCGTCGGGGGAGCGGCGTCCGGCGAGCACCGTGGGCAGCCCCATGTCCTCCAGCAGCCCGGGCAGCGGGTCGTGCTCGTGCACGGAGACGAGGAGGACCCCGTCTACACGCCGTTCCGCGACCGACTGGGTGAGCTGGTCGCGCTCTGCCTGGTCGCGGATGAGTACCAGTTGGAGCTGTGTGCGGGTTTCCGCGAGGGCGGTGCTGACACCGCGGATGACCGCCGAGAAGTAAGGCTCCGAGCCCAGCTTGCTCTCCGACTCGGGGATCACCAGAGCCACGGAGTTCGTCCGGCTCGTCACCAGGCCCCGGGCAACGGAGTTCGGGACGTAGTTCAGCTCGGCGATGGCGGCGAGGACGGCGGCCCTCGCCTTCTCGCTGACGAGTTCGGAGCCGTTGATGACTCGTGAAACCGTGGTGCGTCCGACGCCGGCGCGGGCTGCCACGGTGATGATGGTCGGGCGTTGCCGTTCCCCCATGGCGCCTCCCTCGCTCGGCTCTGCCTGGACGGCTTTCACCTGCGCATTGTGCCAGATCCGAGGAGGGCACCCGCAGCACGTGCGTGCGGACCCGCGACATCTTTCCGCAACGAAGTGGATTCAACTTCTTGACAGACGCCTTCCGGGGCGGCGAGGCTGCGGCTCCTGAGTGGGCACGTTCCCACCGTCAAATGGGAACGTTCCCACCGAACAAATCGTGCCTGCGGAGCGGACCGCAGGGCGCGATCTCCGGTGCGTCAGCGCCGCCGCTAGGAGGATGAAATGGACAAGTTCCGAAGCGCCTTGCGTACGAAAGCCGTGGCCGCCGTGTCGGTCACGTCGGCTCTCGGCCTGATCGTGGGCTGCGGGGGCAGCGACGGAGGCACCGGAGGTGGCAAGAAGGACGGCAAGGTCACCATCACCATGGGGCTCTTCGGCGTCATGGGCTTCAAGGAGACCGGCCTGCTCGACAAGTACATGAAGGAACACCCGAACGTCGTCATCAAGGCGGACGTGGCGGGCGACGAACAGACCTACTACACCGCCCTGCAGACCCACCTGGCCGCAGGCAGCGGACTGAAGGACATTCAGGGCATAGAAATTGGTAGGGCCAAGGAACTGTCCGACACCCAGAAGGACAAGTTCGTCGACCTCGCCGGAGTGGCCGGGACGGACCACTTCCTTCCGTGGAAGCAGAGCCAGGTCACCACCACCGACAACAAGGTCATCGGCCTCGGCACCGACATCGGCCCCATGGCCGTCTGCTACCGCAAGGACCTCTTCGAGCAGGCCGGCCTGCCCACCGACCGCGACGAGGTCGCCAAGCTGTGGGAGGGCGACTGGTCGAAGTACGTCGCCGCCGGCAAGCGGTTCAAGCAGGACTCCAAGGACGACAAGGTCGCCTTCATGGACAGCTCCAGCGGACTGTTCAACGCCATGATCTACGGCAACTCCCAGCAGTTCTACGACAAGCAGGGCAAGCTGATCTACGCCACCAACCCTGTCGTGCAGGACGCGTGGAAGCTGGCCTCCGAAGCGGCCACGTCCGACCTGACGGCCAAACTCCGTCAGTTCCAGCCCGGTTGGGACCCCGGCCTGGCCAACAGCACGTTCGCCAGCACCGTCTGCCCGGCGTGGATGCTCGCGCACATCAGCGAGAAGGCGGGACCGAAGAACAAGGGCAAGTGGGACGTCGCCAAGGCACCCAAGGGCGCCAACTGGGGCGGATCGTTCCTTGGCGTGATGGAAAAGAGTCCCGTCAAGAAGGAGGCGCAGGACCTCGTCGCCTGGCTCACCGCGCCCGAGCAGCAGGCCTACCTCTTCGAGAAGATCGGAAACTTCCCCTCGTCGCAGACCGCGTTGGAGATGCCCGAGGTCGTCGATGCCACGTCGGACTACTTCGGTGGCGCGCCCATCGGAAAGATCTTCGGCGCCGCGGCCCAGGAGATCCCCGACGAGCAGGTGCTCGGCCGCAAGGACGGCACCATCAAGGACATCTTCTCGCAGGGTCTGACCTTGATCGAGGCGCAGAACAAGAGCCCGAACGAGGCGTGGAAGACCAGTGACGAGCGGATTGAGAAGGCCGCCGGCTGACCTGGGGCCCCTGCCCGTCGCCCGGCGCCCCACGCGTGGCCCGCATGGGGCCGCCGGGCCCCTGCCCGCCTCTCCAACCCTCCAGGAAGGACGCCTTCCGGTGGCCATCTCCACCTCCACACCCCCCAACGGCGCGCCCGGCGTCACAGCGGAGCATCAGCGCCGCCGCACGCTGCTGCACCGCCTCGACGTCCGCGGCGCCCCGTACGCCTTCGTCGCCCCGTTCTTCATCGTGTTCGCCGCCTTCAGCTTCTACCCGCTCATCTACACCTCGTGGATCTCGCTGCACCGCGTCGAACTGTCGACCCTGAACCTCATGGAGTGGGTCGGTTTCGGCAACTACACGGCGCTGTGGGAGGACGACCGTTTCTGGAACGCGCTGCTGAACACCTTCACCATCGGTGTCCTGTCGACCGTGCCCCAACTGCTGATGGCACTCGGACTGGCGCACCTGCTCAACTACCGGATGCGCGGCTCCACGTTTTTCCGTGTCGCCGCCCTGACGCCGTACGCCACCTCGGTCGGTGCCGCCGCCCTCGTGTTCACGATGCTCTTCGAACGCGACTTCGGCATGATCAACTGGATGTTGAGCCTCGTCGGCGTCGACAACCTCGACTGGGAGAACAACAAGTGGGCCGCGCAGACGGCGATCTCCTCCATCGTGATCTGGCGCTGGACCGGCTACAACGCGCTGCTCTACCTCGCCGCGATGCAGGCGATCCCGCGCGACCGCTACGAGGCCGCGGCCATCGACGGCGCCTCGCGGTGGCAGCAGTTCCTGAAGGTCACCGTGCCCGGCATCCGTTCCACCATCGTGTTCACCATCGTGCTGTCCACGATCGGCGCCACGCAGCTCTTCGGTGAACCCCTGATCTTCGGCCAGGGCCCGAACGGCATCACCGGGGGAGCCGACAACCAGTACCAGACCCTGGGTCTGCTGCTGTACGAGGAGGGCTGGAAGAACTACCAGATGGGGCGGGCCGCCACGGTCGCCTGGGCGATGTTCCTGCTGCTCATCGTGGTGTTCGTCGTCCAACGCATCGTCAAGCGCTTCACCACGCGCAGGACCTGACCGGGAGATCTTCATGACCACAGACAGCATCCCGGCCCGGGCGACGGACGCACCTCCCGAGGCCGTGCGCAAGACCCGCAAGTCCACCCCGCCCGGTGGGCGGCCCCTCCGACTGTTCCGGCACCCCGGTGCCGGGCGCCAGCACCACGCGGGACCCGTCGCCTACATCCTGATGGGGCTCGCGGCGCTGGTCTCACTGTTCCCGCTGTACTGGACGATGGTGGCGGCCTCGACCGACAACACGCGCGTCACCCAGACACCTCCGCCCTTCCTGCCAGGACCCCATCTGCTGGAGAACCTCGGCAAGGCCTGGCAGGACGCCGCGCTGGGCAAGGCCATGCTCAACAGCCTGATCGTGGCCGGCGTGATCGCCCTGTCCACGGTCCTGTTCGCCACCCTGGCCGGCTTCGCGTTCGCCAAACTCCGCTTCAAGGGCCGCAACGTCCTGCTGATGCTCGTGATCGGCACGATGATGGTGCCGCCGCAACTGGGCGTCGTACCGCTGTTCATGATGATGACGGAACTGGGCTGGGGCCAGAAGCTGCCCGCCGTCATCTTCCCCACCCTTGTCAGCGCCGTCGGCGTGTTCTTCATGCGGCAGTACCTGGCCGAAGCGCTGCCCGACGAACTCGTCGAGGCCGGACGAGTGGACGGTGCGCACTCCCTGCGCATCTTCTGGAGCATCGTGCTGCCGATCGCCCGGGCTCCCATGGCCGTGCTGTTCATGATCACGTTCGTGCACGCGTGGAACGACTTCTTCTGGCCCTTCATCGTGCTCGACATGACCAACCCGACCGTCCCCGTCGCTCTCACCCAGCTCAGCGCGGGCTATGTGCGCGACCAGTCGCTGATCATGGCGGGCGCACTGCTCGGCACGCTGCCTCTGCTCGCTCTGTTCATCGTCTTCGGCCGCCAGATCGTCGGCGGAATCATGCAAGGCGCGGTCAAGGGGTGAAGGCCGCACCGTCCCCTCGTCGCCGCGATTCATCGACGCCCCTTGCCCCGCTTCGCCCCTCCCTGCCCGCACATCATCTGGAAGGACCCACGTGAGCACCGCAACCCGACGCCTCGCGCCCGCCCCGGAGACCAGCACCGTCCGCACTTTCCCGCCGGGATTCACCTGGGGCACGGCGACCGCCGCCTACCAGATCGAGGGGGCCGCCTCCGCGGACGGACGCACTCCTTCGATCTGGGACACCTACTCGCACACCCCCGGCAGGGTGCGCAACGGTGACACCGGCGACGTCGCCACCGACCACTACCACCGGTGGCGCGAGGACGTCGAGATCATGGCCGACCTCGGAGTGAGCGCGTACCGGTTCTCCCTGTCCTGGTCGCGCGTACAGCCGACCGGCCGCGGCCCGGCCGTCGAAAAGGGACTCGACTTCTATCGCGCCCTCACCGACGCACTGCTGGAAAAGGGCATCGAACCGGTTGTCACCCTGTATCACTGGGACCTGCCACAGGAGCTGGAGGACGCCGGAGGCTGGCCCGAGCGCACCACCGGCGACCGGTTCGCCGACTACGCGGCCCTGGCGGCTCGGGCGCTGGGAGACCGGGTGAAGACCTGGATCACCCTCAACGAGCCCTGGTGCAGCGCCTTCCTCGGATACGGTTCAGGCGTCCATGCGCCCGGCCGCACCGACCCCGTCGCGGCCCTGCGCGCGGCACACCATCTCAACCTCGCCCACGGCAAGGCCGTACAGGCCCTGCGCGCCGAACTGCCCGCACGCGCGCAGACATCCATCACCCTCAACATTCACCACGTACGCGCGCTGACCGAAGCAGCCGAGGACGTCGACGCGGCCCGACGGATCGACGCACTGGCCAACCGTGTCTTCACCGGCCCACTCCTGGAAGGCCACTACCCCCAAGACCTCTTCCAGGACACGGCGAGCCTGACCGACTGGTCCTTCATACGGGACGGCGACACCGCCACCATCCACCAGCCGCTGGACTTCCTGGGCGTCAACTACTACACGCCGACGCTCGTCTCCGCGGCCACCGGCGAGGCCAGCCACGGTTCCGACGGCCACGGCGCGAGCGAGCACAGCCCCTGGCCCGGCGCCGACAACGTCGCCTTCCACCGTCCGCCGGGCAGCACCACCGCCATGGGCTGGGCGGTCGACCCCAGTGGTCTGTACGACCTGCTGACCCGTCTCAAGGCAGACTTCCCCGCGATGCCACTCATGATCACTGAGAACGGGGCCGCCTTCGACGACTACGTCAACCCGGAGGGCGAGGTGGCCGACCCCGAGCGCATCGCCTACCTCCACGGCCACCTGTCGGCCGTCCACCAGGCGATCAAGGCCGGTGTCGATGTCCGGGGCTACTTCCTGTGGTCTCTGCTGGACAACTTCGAGTGGGGTTACGGCTACAGCAAGCGCTTTGGTGCGGTCTACGTCGACTACCCGACCGGCAAGCGCATCCCCAAGTCCAGCGCGCGATGGTATGCCGACGTGGTCCGTACCGGCAGTCTGCCGTAGGAGCGCGGCTGGAGCCGGTGAGGGCGGGGCGGTTTGCGATCCTCCTTCGGCCCCGAATGAGCGTGAAGGGTTCGACTTCTTGATGGCGCTCGATCCGCTCCTCACTCTGTGCTTCGACGGTGAAGGTGCGTTGGGTGCACCGGCATGGCCCGTCGCCACGACGCAGAGGTGGGCGAGGCTTGTTCGGCGCCGCCGGGGCCTCGCTCCTCACCGGCCGTAGCACAGGGAGCAGAGGGAGGGCAGGCCGTGGTCGGTCATGGACTGCGCGGCCTCTTCCCAGGAGGACCGGGCCGGGGGTACTCCATACCGCCGCCGAAGCCCTTGGTCATCACCAGGTCGAACTCGCCGTAGGTGTAGCGGCCGAACTCCTTGCCGAACCGCTCGACGGGCGTACACCCGCGCGCACATGGAAGTCACTGGCCAGGGCATAGGCGCTCTCGCCGGTCGACACGTATGGGTCGAGGTGCCATCCGTTCGTGTCGTGTACGGCGAGTACTGGCAGCGCGTTGCCCAGGAAGCGGAATGCGTCCTCGCGGCCGAAGCGGCCGTTGCGTTGGGGCACGGTGATGGACACGTCGAAGGAGAGGGCCGCCGGACGCCGACCGACACCTCGCCGATCCGGAGCTCTCGCCGGAAAGGATCGCCGCGGCGCACCACATCTCCGTGCGCTACCTGCACAAGCTCTTCCAGAGCGACGGGACCACCGTGAGCCGCTGGATCCAGCACCGCCGGCGGAGGAATGCCGACGCGAACTGAGCTGCCCCGGCCGAGCGTGTCTGATGCTGGCGATCAGCTCAGGGAGCGGTAGAAGTCAAGGTGCCGCTGCGCGGCCTCGGACCAGGTGTGGCGGGCGGCGAGTTCCCGGCCGGTGGTCTGCCGGGCGGGGTCGTGCCGGGTGAGGGCGTGGCCGAGCTCGTCGGCCAGGTCTTCCGGGGTGGCGCCGAAGCGGGCGGCGGGTCCGAAGACCTCGCGCAGGACGGGGAGGTCGCGGACGACGAGCGGGACCCCGGCGGCCAGCGCCTCCATCGCGGCGAGCCCGAAGCCCTCCTTGAGAGAGGGGAAGGCGAAGGCGTCGGCGGCCGCGACGAGCGCCGGGAGTGCGTCGTCGGGGACCGGTCCGAGGACGACGGGTTCGATGCCGAGTTCGGCGGCCCGGGTCTCCCAACTCGCCCGGTACGCACGGTAGTCGAAGAGGGTTTCACCGCCCGCGATGACCAGCCGCACGTTGGGATGCCTGGTCCGCAGGAGAGCGTACGCCTCCAGCAGGTCCAGTGATCCCTTGCGGGGCTCGATGCCTCCGACGCTCAGCACATAGCGGCCCAGCCGGTGCTTCCAGCGGTCTCGGTCGGCGGAGGCCGTGGTCGCGAACCGTTCGTAGGCCACACCGTTGGGGATGACCTCGGCCTTGAGCCCCCAGCCCTGGGCGAGTTCGCCGGCCACCGATCGTGAGACGCACAGGTGCGCGTACGGCTCGACGATGGCCCGTTCGTGGCAGGCGGCCAGTTCGGGCGTCGTGAACTGGTCGAGGTGGTGGACCGTGCGGACGCAGCGGCCCGCCGCGTTGGCGCTGATGCAGTCCTGGGCGTGGACGATGTCGTACGGGGACGGATCGAAGGCCGCGCTCAAGGTCGCGATGGAGCGCAGGATGCGTTCCCCGACCGTCTCGTCCTCGGGTCCGTCGGGGAAGGGCACGATCCGTACGCGTACGGCCGGGTCCACGGGCCGGAAGAAGCCGTCGTCGCCGCCCCGGCCCAGCGACCAGACCGTGACGTCCTGCCCGGCGGCGGCCAGCGCCTCGGCGAGGGCGAGGGTGTGGACGACGCCGCCGCGCGGCTTGGTGGAGTAGCTGAGCAGGGCGATCTTCACGAGGGTCCCTCCCGGTAGGCGGCGGGGCGGCGCTCGTCCAGGTGGCGCAGGACGCGGCGGGCCCGGTCCATCTCGGCGGCCACGTCGACCTCGGCGACGGCCAGGCCCGCCTTGGCCCAGGTGCGGGCGAGGATGTCTCCGCCGGGGCCGACTACCTTGGACTGGCCGAGGAAGCGCATGCCGCCCATGGCGCCGGTCTGGTTGGAGGAGGCGAGGACGACCTGGTTCTCGGCGGCGCGGGCCTGGTCGTACAGGTCGAAGAGCTTGGCCTGGCGGTCCTGGGCCATGCGCGGGGCGCGGTTGGTGATACTGGTGGGCCAGGCGGAGAGGCAGGCGAGGATCTCGGCTCCGTCCAGGGCGAGGGAACGGGCGGACTCGGGGAACGTCTTGTCGTAGTCGATGAGCATGCCGATCCGGCCGACGGGGGTGTCGAAGGCGTCGAAGCGGTCGCCGGGCGCGTACGCGGCCGTCTCGCCGGCCGGGAGGTGGACCTTGCGGTGGCGGCCCAGGACGCCGTCGCCGCTGACGCACACCGCGGCGTTGTACCGCTCGTCGCCGCCGTCCTCGCAGTAGCCGACGCACACGACCATCTCGGCGGCCAGCCGGGCGATTTGGAGGATCAGCGGGTCGTCCGGCTTGAGGGCCGGGGGCAGCGCCTCGGGGTCGGGGTGGCGCAGATCGGCGAGATAGCCGCCGAGCGCGGCGTCGGGCAGCACGAGCAGTCCGGCGCCCGACCTACGTGCGTCGTCGATGAGTTTGGCGATGCGGGCCAGGTCGAACTCCAGGTCGCGGCCGAAGTGGGCGGCGGCGGCCGCGATCCGGATGGTGCTCATGCGCTGTCTGCTCCTGCGTACGTGTAGGTTTCCGGGCGCCGGTCGCGCAGGTGCCCCATCGAGCGGCGGGCGGTCTCCAGGGCCTGGGCGACATCGAGTTCGGCGATCGCCACGCCGGCCTCGACACCGGTGTCGGCGAGGATCTCGCCGCCGGGGTCGACGACCTTGGCGCTGCTGACGAAGCGTAGCGACCCGAAGGTACCCGCCTGGTTGGCGGAGATCCACACGATCTGGTTCTCCAGGGCGCGGGCCCGGTCGAACAGGTCGAAGCGGCGCTTCCAGCGGTCGTTGACCAGGTCGGTCGCCGCGTTCGTCCGTGCGCCCGGCCAGGCCGAGACGACCACGCCGATCTCGGCGCCGTCGAGCGCCAGAGCGCGGGCCGACTCCGGGAACGCCTTGTCGTAGCAGATCATCATGCCGATCCGGCCGACCGGGGTGTCGAAGGCGTGGAAGCGGTCCCCGGAGGCATAGCTGGCGTCCTCGCTCAGCGGCTGGTGGACCTTGCGGTGATTGCCGAGTACACCGTCGCCGTTGACGCAGACGACGCTGTTGTAGCGGGCGTCGCCGGCGGCCTCGCAGTAGCCCGCGACCACGGTCATCTCGCCGGCCAGGGAGGCCAGTCGGCGGATCTCGCGACCGTCGAGGGCGAGCGCGGGCGGGCCCTCGTCCAGTTCGCTGTCGTCGTCGAGGCTGAGCAGGTAGCCGCCGAGGCAGGCCTCCGGCAGGGCGAGGAGCCGTACCTCCTGCTCGCGGGCCTCCTTGATCAACCGCTCGGCGATCGCGAAGTCCTCTTCGAGGTCGCGGCCGAACTCGGCGGCGACGGCGGCCATACGCAGGGTGGTCATGCGGTTCCCATCCCGGTCACGGTGGACGTGACCGCTTCGGTGATCTCTCCGTCGGGCCAGCGCAGCCCGACGCCTTGCCCCTCGGTCAGTTCCCCGCACACGGCGCCCGCCGCGGGCCCCGCGGGGAGCGGCGGGGCGCCGGGCTCGTCGGTGGTGAGCATCGCGAAGCCGGGGAAACACGTGAACCAGTCGCCCGTCGTCGCGGTCCTGGGACGGGGCACGGCGGCCACGTCGAGGACGGCTCCGCACCCGCTCGCCTCCGCGAGCATGCCGAGTGTCCCGGCGATCCCCGCCATCGACACGTCCTTCGCGGCGGCGGGCCGCGCAACGCCCACCGCGCGGGTCATGGCGTGCAGTTCGTCCGTACGACGGTGACTGGACGAGTCCCACTGGCGGCCCCGGTATCCGCGGCGCCAGCCGCCGCCGAGGTCCGCGGTCAGCCGCACCGCGTGCCCGGGCCGCCCACCGCCGCCCGGGACGGGGTGCGCGGTGCGGCCGAGCGCGGTCACCGACAGCGCTGCCGGCACGCCGAGTTGGGTGTGCCCGCCGAGGACCGGCACGCCGTAGGATATGGCCGCCTGCCCGAGTCCGGCGAGGACCCGCGCGGCGTGTGCGGCGTCCTTCGCGCCCACCGCGTCGAGCAGCCCGACCGGTGAAGCACCCATCGCCGCGAGGTCGTTGACATTCACGAGGACCGAGCACCAGCCCGCCCACTCCGGGTCGCGCTCGACCATCGACGGCACGATGGCGTCGCAGGCGGCGATCACATCCGTACCGGGAACCGGCGCTCCGTCGTCGCCGACGAAGCCGGCGCCACCGAGGGAGGCCAGGATGCCCGGGGTGCCGGCACCGCCGGGTGAGCCGGTGCCGGCCCGCGCCCCCACTCCCAGGGCCCCGCCGACCGGGTCCTGGCCGAGGGCACGGGCCGCCGCTGGGGGGAGGGCGGCGAGGAGCGGCCCGAGGGGCGACTTGGTGGCCGTCACGAGAGCCGCGATCCGCCCGATCGGCCACCGCATCAGCACGTGCGGCGTGTCCGCGATCGTCGTCTCACGCACCGAGCGCCAGCCGAGCCGCTTGAAGAGGACCGTGCTGCGGGCCTGGACGGTCGCGTCGAAGCGCAGCACGCCCTCGGCCTCCGCCCGCGCGCAGGCGGCCCGGACGAGTGCGGCGCCGATGCCGTGCGGGCCGCGGGCGCCGGGAGCGACGACGAGCCGCCCGCCGGCCCACCAGCCGAGGTCGGGGCCGTCGGCGACAGGACCGAGCCGTACCCCGCCGACGACGGTGCCCCCATGGTCCTTGGCGACCAGCACGAGGGTGCGGGGGTCGGCGTCCCGGTCGTCGAGATCGTGGCCCGTGAACAAGCCCTGCTCGTGGACGAAGGCGTCTCGACGCAGCCTCTGGTAGGCGGCCAACTCCGCTTTTCCAGTGGCCTGTTCGATGTGGAAGGCGGGCCGGCGGGCGAGGGTGCTGCGGTCGCCGAGCAGCGCCAGGATGTCGACCGGCCCGTCCGCCATGGGCGGTGCCGTGGATCCGTCGAGGTACACGGCCCTCACCCGCCTGCCGTCCTGAGCACGCTGCACGCCCCGCAGGCGGCGCAGCCCGCCTTCTGGTCGGCGCCGCTCATCCCGGCCGCGCGCAGCCTGGCCGCGACGCCCTCGGTGACGTACCTCAGCAGCTCCGCGTCAGGCGCACGGACCCCGTCGCGGGCGGCGAGCGTGCCGCCCATCGGGCGGAAGGGGACGACGAAGGGGTACACGCCCCGGTCGATCAGCCTGCTCGCGCCCGCGATGAGTTCGTCGGGATCCTCGCCGAGGCCGACGAGGAGGTAGGTGGAGACCCGGTTGGGCCCGAAGACCCGTACCGCCTCGTCCCACGCGGCCTCGTAGTCGGCCAGCGGGACCGTCGACTTGCCGGGCATCCAGCGTCGGCGCACCTCGTCGTCGAGGGACTCGACGTGGATGCCGATCGCGGTGGCCCCGGCATCGTGGAGCGCGCGGATCCAGGCCAGGTCGCCGGGCGGTTCGCACTGCACCTGGATGGGCAGGCCGGGGACGGCTGCGAGGACGGCGCGCACGGACCGTACGAGGGTGCGGGCGCCGCGGTCGGGTCCGGTGGTGGTGCCGGTGGTCATGACCATCTGCTTGACGCCGTCCAGTCGTACGGCGGCCTCGGCGACCTCGGCGAGCTGTGCCGGGGTCTTGGCAGCCACGGTGGCGCCGGAGCGCAGGGACTCCTCGATGGTGCAGAAGCGGCAGCGGTCTGACTCGGCGTAGCGGATGCAGGTCTGCACGACCGTCGTGGCGAGGACGTCGGCGCCGTGCAGGCGGGCGATCTGCTCGTAGCCGACGCCGTCGGCGGTCGTCAGGTCGTAGAACTTCGGACGGCGTACGGCGGTCAGGGTGAGGCCGGTGTCCTTGAAATGTCCGGTCTCCTCGCCGAGCCAGACCTTGCCGTCGCGTACGGAGTAGGGGCTGTCCGGGTTGGTGGGCAGTGCGGCGTTGGCACCGTCGACGAGGACGTGTCCGTCGTCGCTGGGCCCCGCGCCGTCGGGCCTGCGCACGGGCGGTTCCAACGCGACGCCGTGCAGGGCGAGTTCGGCGCGGGTCATGATCCGCACGTCCACCGTTGTGTTGGTGCCAACGCTCACGGCCTTCCCCTTACAGCTGGTAGGTGGAGTTGATGATGGCGCCCTTGCGGGCGTAGTGGATCAGCGCGTCCTGGACGTCCAGGGGGTGGGTGGGGATCACGCCCTCGATGAGGTCCTCCTCGCGGGCGCCGTGCAGGGACAGGCCGAAGCGGCAGCAGTAGACCTTGCCGCCCTCGGCGATGAACGTCTTGAGCTGGTTGTTGATGTTGTGCTCGCCGGGGAAGGCGGAGTTGCCGACGGTCGGGAAGCCACGCGTGGCAAGGCAGTTGAGGGAGCCGGGGCCGTAGAAGTAGATGGCGGTCTCGAAGCCCTTGCGCAGGGCGCGGGTGGCCTGCAGGACGGCGACGAAGGACACCGAGGACTCGTGGGCGATGCCGTGGACGAGGGTGAAGTACGTTTCGCCGTCCTCGGCCTGGTAGTCGGGGAACACCTTGGTGGAGCCGTAGATGCTGGTGCCCTCGGGGAGTGAGGGGTGCGGGATCTCGTCGAGGGACTTCTGCTCGACGTCGGAGAGTTCGGCGGTGACGACGGATTCGGACATGGCTGTCTCCCTGTACGTGGTGTGGTCGGGGTCGGTGGTCAGTCGTAGAGCGCGGCGAAGGTGTCCCGGAAGACGAGGTCGCCGAGTTCGCCGCCGCCGGTGGCTTCGGCGAGTCGGGCGTATTCGCCGGTGAAGTCGCCCCACGGCTGGTCGCTGGCGAAGAGCACCCGGTCGTGGCCGATGCCGCGGTGCTCGATCTGCTGGGCCGGCCAGCGGGGTGTGAAGCCGATGGACCAGGAGAGGTCGGTGTAGACACGCTTGCCGGCGGTGATCCAGTCGAAGAACCGGGAGCCGACAAGTTTGATGTGGCCGCTCATGCCGCCGCCGAAGTGCACGAGATGGACGGGCACGTGGTCGCCGTACCAGTCGACGAGGTGGCCGACCTCGTCGATGTCGGAGGCCGCCCCCGGAGAGGTGTGCACGTGGACCACCAGGTGGTGGCGGGCCGCCTCGGCGAAGATCCGGTCCAGCATCGGGCGGCAGGCCGGATCGGTGGGGCGCCCGCCCAGCAGGAAGCTCAGCTTCAGTGCCTTCACGCCCCGTTCACCGGCCAGCGCCAGGGCGAGCTCGGTTCGCTCCGAGTCCTCCGGGCGCGGCGACACCCACAGTCCGGCCCGGATCCGGTCGTCGCTCTGGGCCGCCTCGATCGCCAGCTCGTTGAAGGAAAAGGCGATCGCGGGGTCGGGGACACCGTAGTTGGGGATGACCAGGGCGCGTTCCGTGCCCTTCGCGTCCCGGTCGGCGATGAGCTGCTTGACCGTGGCGCGGGCGGTGGTGTCCGGGTTGACGGGCGGGCCGCCGTAGAAGGGGTAGGCGGGCAGGACGCCGATGTGGCGGTGTGCGTCGTAGACCATGTTTCCGGTCCTCAGCTTCCTCAGCCGATCGGGAGGGCGGAGACGAGTTCCGTGGGGGCGCCGGTGAGGGCACCGCAGACGTCCGCCATGCGGCGCGAGGCGTCGATCTGGTTCGCCAGGAACTCGGCGTCCCGGCCCACCGCCTCGAAACGTCCGGAACCCCACGAGTACTGCCAGGGCAGGCCCAGGAAGTACAGGCCCGGCGTGCTGGTGGCGCCCCGCCGGTGCATCGGGTAGCCGCGGCCGTCGAAGGCCGGTATCTCGACCCACCGGTGGTCGCGGGTGAAGCCGGTCGACCAGACGACGGAGGTGATACCGGCGGCCTCCAGATCCAGCGAGGCCGCCTGTTCGGAGGGCTCCCAGACCGGTACGTACCGTGCCTCGTCCGGGGCGTCGATCCCCTGCGCGGCGATGTACGCGTCGATGCTGTCCTTGATGCCCTCGGCCACCGCGTCCGCCCGGTCGAGGTTGACCTTCAGATCGTCGGCGAACTCCAGCCGCGTTCCACCGATGCCGGTCAGCCGCCCGTACAGCCGCATCCCGTCCCGGGCGAAGGCCCGCAGATCGATGTCACGGCCCCCGTCCCGTCCGGTGACGTAGTGGTTGACGCGCATGCGCACGGCACCCGCGTCGTCGAAGTCGCCGATGTCCTTGGCGTAGTAGCCCATGTCGTCCAGCCAGGCCACACAGTCCCGGCCACGGTAGAAGCGGGCCACGCGCGGCGCGCTGCCGACGGCCAGGTGGACCTGTCGGCCGGCCAGGTGCAGGTCCTCGGCGATCTGGCACCCGGACTGGCCGGTGCCGACCACCAGGACGGCGCCCTCGGGCAACTGGTCCGCGTTGCGGTAGCGGGACGAGTGGATCTGCTCGACGCCGGCGGGCAGCCGCTCGGCCATCCGCGGAACGGACGGGGTGTGGTACGGGCCGGTGGCCACCACCACCTGGTCGGCGGTGAAGTCGCCTTCCGATGTGGTGAGTTCGAAGACACCGCTCGGGGACCGCCGCAGTCCGTCGACGGACACGCCCTCCACCAGCGGGGGCTGGAAGAAGGCGACGTACTCCTCCAGGTACCGGATGATCTCGTCGCGGACCATGAAGCCGTCGGGCTCGTCCCCCTGGTAGGGGAAACCAGGCAGTTTGCACTGCCAGTTGGGGGTCACCAGACAGAACGAGTCCCAACGGCGGTCTCGCCACTCGTGGCCGACCTGGTTCCGCTCGACGACGACGTGCTCGACGCCGCGTTCGCGCAGACAGTAACTGACCGACAGCCCGGCCTGACCGCCACCGACCACAGCCACCGGGTAGTGGGCCCCGGCCAGCCGCCGCGGGCTCACCGCGGGCTCCCGTCGGCGTTGTGCAGGCCCTCGACGGTGACCTTGGCCCCGTCGAGGGAGGCGTAGGCGGCCGCGGTCTCCTCGATGAGCGCCAGCTGATCGGAGGCTCCGGTGCAGGCGAACCCGTACTTCTCGCGCACCCGGTCGCTCGCGATACCCAACGCGGTTCGGCTCCGCTCCACGAAGTCGCCGAGCTCGTAGACGCCACCGGTGGTGAGGTAGTCCTCGATCACCGTGGAAGGTGAGTAGCAGCGCTGGGTCTCTCCGTCGGGCCAGCGCACGTGGAAATACAGCTCAGGCATGAAATCCTCCATGCGAGACGCCGAGGTCTTGGCGCCTCGGCGCTGCTTGTGACGACCACTTCAGCCAGCGGGAATTACCGAACGAGGTCATCCGGAATAAAGCGGAGTTACGGAGTCCTCACGGGTGGTGCCGGTTCATGCACGCAGAGTTGCCTCTCAGGCAAAAACGGGGCCGCCGATCGTCGTGCCCCGCACCGGGCTGGTGTCCCACGCCCGGCGACAGGGGGTGCTTGGCGTGGGACGTGTGGCCCGCGTGCGGTCATGCGGATGCACGGGAGTTGACCGTGCGCAGGGGCTTTAGTACTGCAACGGTGCTTGCCGTGACTACTGGTCAGGTCGGTCGTCGGCGTGGTTGTGGGTGGGGACCTTACCGATGTCAGGTTGTGGGCGGGTGAACTGACCGCATTGCACGACCGGTTCGGGCACCGTTTCAACAGGTCGGAGCCGCGCGAATCAGCTCTGGCCTACATTCGGGGGCTGATTGCTCAGCTTGAGCGCAAGAACGGCTGGACGCCGGCCGCACCGAGAACTGCCAGATCGGTGTGTTCCTCGCCCACACCACCGGCCGCGGACGCACGCTGATCGACCGCCGGTTGTATCTGCCCACGTCCTGGACGGACGACCGGCAGCGGTGCCGACGGGTGCGGTGGCGGCGGGCCGGAGCGACCAGAGTGTGCAGGGCGGCGAGGAACGCCTCGCGGTCGCCCTCGTGGGGGCACTGGGTGAACAGTTCCTCGAACTGGTCGATGATCAGAATCGGGCGGTGTCCTGGTATCTCCTTGTCGTGCACATCCTTGGGGGCGTCCGGCGCAGTGGGGTGGCTGGGCTGGCTGGGCAGGCGGTGGCGGCCGCGCTGCAGGGCATCCAGGGTGTGATCGCCGCGCTGGAGTGCGTCACGGACCAGGTCCTCAGGAACGCCCAGGGCGTTCTGGAGTGCGGTCGACAGCGCCTCCAGCGGCCGCTGTCCCGGGGTCAAGCCCTTGAACGGGCCAGTGGCGCGAGCCGGCCGCGGGCGGGGCGCCGCGACCAGGTCGGCGCGCAGCAGAGAGGACTTGTCGGCGCTGGCAGGCCGCCTTCCTGGAGCGTGACGGCCGGCCGGGAGACCAGCACGGCGCTGACCCTCTCGCGGCCGAAGAACCAGGCCGCATCGGCGACTTCGAACGTGGCCAGGCCCGGATAGCGGCACCGGCCGACCGCGGATGCCGCCTCTGCTGCGGCATCGCGGACGAGGCGGGGCAGGACTCCGCCGGTGTGCAGGACCCGGTCACAGGCCCGGGCCACCTCGGTGGTGAGCGGCTTTTTCCCGCTCTCGATCTTGCTGAGGTAGCCCTTGGTGTAGCCGGCTTGCTCCGCCAGGCCGTCCAGGGGCAGAGGACTCGGCTGCCGCGTGCGCAGCTCACGCAGACGGTGGCCCGGCGGCGCGGGCGGGCGGGGCGTTCCGTGCTGCCCAGGTCCGGCGGAACAGGTAACGGGCTGGTTCAACGGTGGTGCTCCATGTCGCCTGGGCCCGCTGCGCCTCCAGTGGGCGATCGCGGAGGGACACTTCGGGGCGCAGCCCCAGGCGGTGCGGGCGGCCTTCTCGCACCAGCTCTCGTACTGGGTGCTGCCCAGCCGGGCCCGGTACCAGGCGATCGCCTGGGCCGCGCCGGCCGGCGCGGCGCGCCGCGGCACCGCTTCCGCGTCATCGGGTGATCGGGGCGGTGCCGGTCGCGGCGATGGACAGGTCCCACAGCCGTGCGGCCGCGTCGGGATCGATGGCGTAGGCGCGGACCCCGCCGTCGTCCATGGACGCTTCTGGGGCGGAGACGCCGGCGATGTCGCAGTCCTGCAGGTAGAGGCCGCCACAGTCGGCGAGGAGAGGGGAGGTGGCGGCCCACAGGCCGGTGGCGGCGCCCTGGGAGGGGGTCTTGAAGTCGGTGGCGGTCACGTTGCCGTGCTCGTCCACCCACCCGCGGTCGATCTGTTCTTGGAGTGTCATTTCCCGCTGCAACCCGGTGATGATCTTGCCTGGATGAAGCGAGAAGGCCCGGACGCCGTCGCCGCGCCCGAGCGTGTCGAGGTGTACGGCGAAGAGGGCGTTGGCGGTCTTGGCCTGGCCGTAGGCCAGCCACTTGTCGTAGCCGGTGCGGAAGTGCGGGTCGTGCCAGCGGATGTCGGTCAGGGTGTGGCCGGCGGAGCTGTTGACCACGACGCGTGCACCGTCGGCGGCGGCCAGGAGCGGGTAGAGCTCGCAGGCGAGGACGAAGTGCCCGAAGTGGTTGGCGGCGAGCTGGCCCTCCCAGCCGGGTCCCACGCGCCGTTCGGGAGTGGCCATGACTCCGGCGACGGCCATGAGCAGATCGAGCCTGGCCAGGGAGTCGCGGATGTGTGCGGCGGCGGCCCGCACGCCGGCGAGGTCGGTCAGGTCCATGGGGACGACCTCGCAGCCCTTCACCTTCGCGAGTGCGGCCCGCGCGATGCCGGGGCGGCGCGCCGGAACGATGACACGGGCTCCGGCGGCCGCGAGGCTACGCGTGGTTTCCAGGCCGAGCCCGGAGTAGCCCCCGGTCACCACGGCGCTCGTGCCGGACAGGTCGAGGCCCGCGGTGACGTCCTGGGCAGTGCTGGTGGCGGAGAAGGGCGAGCCGAGCGGCTGCTGATCAATGCTGGTCATGCCGTCGAAGCTACGATCTAGAGCGAGGTCTAGATCAAGTCCTAGACTGCGACGCATGGTCGGCATCGAGACTCCCGCAACGCCACTGAGCATCGGCGACGTGGCCGAACAGACCGGACTCAGCGTGCACGCGCTGCGCTTCTACGAGCGCGAGGGACTGCTCGTCGGACCGGTCCGGCGAACCTCCGGAGGCCGGCGACGGTACAGCGCGCTCGACGTCGACTGGCTGCTGATCTGCGTCAAGCTGCGGGAATCCGGGATGCCGCTGGCCGACCTCAAGCAGTTCGCCGAGTTGGTGCGGCACGGCCGGGCAACGAGGCGGAACGTCTGCAGCTCCTCGAAGCCCACCGGCGGCGCGTCGACGCACAGATCCAGGCACTCGAGGAGTGCCGGTCCGTCATCACCTGGAAGGTCGGCGTCTACGCCGACCACCTCGCCCGCGGCAAGGCCGAAGGACTCTGGGACCCCACGACCTGAACTCTCACCGGCAGCGCCAGCAACTGTGACGGGTTGAGAAGAGCACCGCGAGACTTCACATTCCCTCGAGACGCGGAAGGACAGGAATGTCGAGGAGACCGCCCATGGAGCAGGCCGAGGAGCGACTTCGACATGAACTGAGCCCTGGACGACAGCCTCTCGCCGAAATGGGGTTGGACGAGGTGTGGCTGAGGTTCGTGCGCTTCGGCTCACAACGCTTCGACACCGCGAACACCCCCGACGCGGATGGTCTGCTCTGCCAGTACGGGACCTACGCCTTCGATGGGCCGCCCGCCTTCACGCTGGACTTTGCCCGGCAGTTCGAGGTCAACAATGCCTCAGGCGGGCATGATCATTACATTCAGCTCCACTGTGAACTTCGGTACGAACCCGTCCCTCAACTTCGGGCGCTGGGGCACTTCGAGTCCTGGTTCTTCCACGACACCGACGAGGAACTCACCGGCTGGGCCGACGGCCTCGGGCTTCACGAATTCTGGACGATCGTCCGCAACTTCCAGCTCACGGAAATCAGGGTCTACCAGGAACAGGTGTGAGCACAGCGGCGCATCGTCCTGCCCGGTGACGCTCCGCGACCGCTCCCCAAGATCTGTGGCGGAGCCGGCTGAACAACGTGACAGCCGCCGCTGGATGGGGCCATCTCCCACAAACCGCATCCCGCACGCAGGAGCCCCGGAACTCGTGAGGGAAGGTCGAGTTCTGGACCATCCTGGACTGGGGCGGATGGAAGCGGTGGCACGCATGGTGAGTAGTGAGGCTTAGTTTCCAGGGTGCCTCGGCAGGAAGGGGCGCTCGGGCCGGGCGGCGCTGAGCATGCCGCCGGTGCAGCTGCTCGCGAAGGCCTGGCCGCCAGTCGACTGTGCGGCTGGACAGGCGATTGGTGGGTCAGTCCAGGCTGTCGTCCAGGAGGTGCCACCAATGACGCAGCCGGAGATCAGGAGGCTGTGGGCGGAGGGCCGGTACAGGTGGTGGGGCCTCTCTCATCCCGGGGTCTGAGAGTGTGGAACGTGGGCTCTTGTCCGTTTCGTGGTTGAGGTTGGGGGAAGGCTCGCTGGTCGCGGGTGGGGGATGGCCGTCAGGCGTCGGGGTGGGCGAACAGGTCGGGTTCGGGTTCGATGAGGATGTCCCGGCTGACCAGGCGTTTCAGTTTGGAGCGGATGCCTTCGGTGTTCTTCGGGAGGATCGGCAGGTCGAGGGCCTGGCAGAGGTCGAGGGCGCGCATCGGTCGGCCCGCGTCGGTCTACGAGGGGTCAGCGGAGCAGCGCTTCCACACGGCAGTGCGGTTCATGAAGGAGGCGGGCGCGCACGCGGTGAAGCTGGAGGGCGGCGAGGAGATGGTGTCGCAGGTGGAGCTGTTGACCCGGTCCGGGATCCCGGTGATGGCGCGCATCGGGTTCACCCGCAGTCCGAACACAGCATTGGGCTACCGGGTGCAGAGGCACGGTGAGGACGCGCAGGGGCTGGTGTCCGCGGGGAAGGCATTGGAGGCGGCCGGTGCGTTCGCTGTGCTGATCGAGATGGTGCTGGCCCGTTTTGGAGCATGGCTCAGTTGGCGTTGAGCCACTTCGTGAAGGTTTGCGCCTTGTCTTTCCACAGGGCTGGATGTGTCATAGACAAGTGTCCCGTTGAATCGTCTGTGGTCGGGCGTACGACGTATCTTCCGTGCTGCACCTTGGTCATGCCTCGCTGCAGGATACCTAGGCTGTCGCGGTAGAATTCGTCGTCGGCAAAGTTCACTGCATACACCTTGGCCGTTATATTCCCTAGGTGAGGCTCGTCGTTGAAATCTTGGGACGCCTCCAACGAGTAGATGAGGTCATTGGCGTCACCGCCGGAGGATTGCGCTTTGACGGCCTGGATAAACTGGTCAGCCTGCCCGGGTGTGGTTACTTCTTCTTGCAGGTGCGAGACACCGTCGATCATCATGCGCGCAAAGCTGGCAGTAGCCGCCGCAGGTGGCTGTTGTTGGTAGTTTCCTCCTTTCCAGGTTGGGTCGGATTTTATTTGATCGACGATGATTTTTCGCCACAGCAGGTTCCGTCCGTTGATCGGCGCTGGGAAGCACGCCACTGGCATGATCCCGTCCATCGCGGATGGGTAAGATTCTGCCCACTGCCAGGCGTTCATGCAGCCCATGGACATCCCCACGACTGCGCGCAGATGCGAAATGCCGAGTGTCTCCGTGACGAGCTTGTGTTGGGGATCGACCATGTCGCCGTACCCATAGTGAGGGAATCTACTCCTGGGTCCATCGCTCGGCTTGCTCGACTGGCCGTGCCCGATCGCGTCGGAAATGATAACCAGATAACGTGTCACATCAAATGGCGCCCCTGGCGCGAAAAGTGACTGCTGAAACTCCGGTGTCAAGAGGGCCTTGCTGCTCGCGCCCGTCCAGTGAAGGAGCAAGATAGCGTTATCGACCACGCCCTTGTGATTTTTATGTGGTTCGCCGAGTAGGGTGTAATGGAGTTTCAGCTGATCGATTGTTTCGCCGTCCCGGAACTTGTAGTTAGCGACAGTGGCGTCCCCTTCGCGGGGAGTCGTCACACCGGACTGGGGCGACGGTGCCCCACTTGCCGCCGTGCCTGCAGCAGCCCGGGGCTCGGTGGCTGACCGCGTGGAACCAGCACAACCTTGAAGCAACGCGCACAGTGCTAGAGCGGTGACAGCGATGGCCACACGGCCAGTCCTGTGCCGTATGAGACCTTTCTTTCCGTGATTTGCGCGTGAGCGTGTCGACATCTTTCTCCTACTTTCCTGGTTGCATACTCAAGGGAAGGATTCCGGAGCCAGGGTCATCGCCCCGGCGAGTCAGAGATCCGCCGCTGGATCATCGAGATCGCCGGGCTCCCGGCCGGGGCGGCGGGACCACGCTGCGGTCCCTGAAGGTGACCAGCGCGTGCGCGGCGCGGCGCTGGCGCGCAGTGAGGCTTCGGCGGCCCTGCCGGAGAGTGAGGTCCGGCCCCAGGGTGATCATCATCGCGGTGAGGGCCGGCATCGGACGCCCGAAGAGCGTGATCTCCTTGATGTGTGCCTCGTGGTCGAGTCGCAGCAGCTGCGCCTCCTCGAACGGCTGGGTCCTTCCCGCGCGTTGTGGAGCACCGCGCACGCGTTGTCCTCGGTCTGGGTGTGGAGGTGGATGTCCTCGACCTCTGTGAACTCGGAGGCCAGGAAATCTCGCAGCAGGCCGGGTCTGTCGAAGTGGAACTGTTCGGTGAGCGGCGGGACGAGTACGACGTCCGCCCTCGAGCACGCGGCCGCGGCGTCACCGCGTTCCATATTCCGAGACGCGCAGGCCGTTGCCGCGGCCGAAGGACAGGTATCGCATGACACCGCCCTCCAAAGTAAATCGATCACTGTACTTTATCGTGTCCGGTGACCGGTCCGAAGTAAAGCGGCCGCTATACTTGAGTGGTGACCAGCACCGAGACGATCCACCGGGGTGGACGTGGCGCACGGGAGCGCATCCTGCGCGCCGCGGCGGAACTGTTCTCGCGAGACGGCATTCACGCCACCGGCGTCGCCCGGCTCGCTGAAGTGGCCCACGTGTCCAGCCGCACCCTGTACCAGCACTTCCCCAGCAAGGAGGCCATCGTCGCCGCCTATCTGGGACGCTTCAGGGCCGAGCCGCCGGTGCCCGCCGTGGCGCAACTGACCCGCGACGACGTCGATCCGCGGCAACGCCTGCTCGCCTTGTTCCGCGAACCCCCGACCAGCCCGGGCGCGGTATATCGCGGATGCGTGTTCCACAACGCCGTCGTCGAGGGTGCAGGCACCATGCCCGACGTAGCAGAACTGGTCCAACAGCACAAGCAAGCATTCACCTACCGCCTGGCTGGGCTTGCCGCCGAAGCAGGCGCCCCCGATCCGGAAACCCTCGCCCGCCGCCTGGCGCTGCTGTTCGACGGAGCCCGCGCGCTGTCCACCTCACTCAATGACACCCAGCCCTTCCGGGACGCCCACGAGGTCGCGGAAATGCTGATCGACCAGGCCATCCCGCTGGCCCCGAACTGACCCCCAGCTGAAGATCACCCCCCCCGCATCTTCGACGCGAGCCGGGATCAATGGCCGCAGCGGTTAGCGTTGTTTTTGGGCTGCCAGTCGCGCCCCTCAACTGACTGTGAAGAACGCACTTCCGGCGCTCGGGTGAAGACTGAGGTCGCGGGAATCTGCGTGTGCTGCCCTTCGGTGTCGCGCGGGAAAGCCCCCGTACTCCTAGTAGTGATGGGGGGTTCGGGACTTGCCCGCCTCTGCGACGAAAACTGATCGCGCCCCTTCGAGTTCATCTTGTGGATCTGCTTGTCGAAAACCTGGGCGGGGGCAACGCGGCGCAGTAGGCGCGCGCGTCCGGCCGTGGGGCTGGCGGTGTAGCGCGGCTTCGGTTTGACGTCGGTGGCCGCCGCGACGATCGCCTCGGCGACGGTCTTGGGGGAGAGGCCGTCGCCGAGCCCTGATGGTGCGCGCCTCTCGTCCCCACGGGGCGACGCACACCGGGGCCACCCCCGCGCAATGGCCCCGTCCTGGGTGAGCCGCATTCCGCTACGCCGGGGCAGCGGTCTTCTCGGGCTCCGTCTCGGCGGGGATGCGATGGAGCCCCTTGCGGTCGTACCACCCGAGCATGCCGAAGCCGAAGAGGGCGGCTGCCGCGAGGGTGGCGGCCATCATGACCCAGCCCCGGGTCAGGCCGGCGTCGGCCTGGGCGTCGTAGTAGAGGATGGAACGGATGCCGCCGGTGATCTGCCGCAGCGGTTCGAACTCCGCCAGGAAGCGGTAGAAGCCGGGCAGGGCCTGGAGGGGGGTGGTGGCCCCGGCCGTGGGCACCGCCATCCCGATGAAGACCAGCGTGACCACCAGCATGCCGGGTGTGCCGAAGACCGCGAGCAGGGTGAGCGCGCCGATCCCGGAGACGGCGATGGCGCACACTGAGTACAGCCACAGCAGCGGCAGATGGGCGGCGTGCATCCCCATGACGCCGACCGCGCCCGCCATGACCAGGCTCCCCATCAGCAGCGACAGACCGGCCATGAGAGTGCTGCTGATGGCGAGGGTCTGCACCCGGGTCGCCCTGATCAGCGGGCGGTGCAGGCGCAGCGGGCCCATGTCGTTGTGGGTGTAGCCGAGGGCGTGGTCGACCTGGCCGCTGATGACGTTGGCGGAGAGCATGACGACGACCACGAGGGTGAGTGCGTAGTAGAACGCTGTCAGGCCCAGGCCGCTGTGCGCATCGAGGGATGGCCGTCCTCGACGGTGACGGCGGCCGGGTCGGCCAGCAGGACGCGTGCCGCGGCGGGCAGTTTCGCCTGCCCGGTCCCGCCCTGGGCCGTGAGTTCCCTGCCCACCTGGAGCGAGGCGCTTTCGGCCGTCTGTGTCGTCGCCGTCCGGGCCAGGCTGGAGCCCACGCTGCCGGCGGACTGGTTGGTCAGCACCGTCAGTGTCGGACGTGTCGGGGTCCCAGTGGTCGTGGCGCTGGTGAGCGCGGTGGTGGCGGAGGTGAAGTCGGCGGGAACGACGAGCGCGCCGTACAGCTTGCCCTTGCCGAGTTCCTCCTTCATCTCCTTCTCGTCCATCACCTTCCAGTCGATCTTGTCCCCGCTCGCGGTGGACTTCTTGATCGACTCGGTGATCCGAGCGCCCAGGTTGACCTGCTCGCCGCCGACGGCGGCCCCCTTGTCGGCGTTGACCAGGCCGACGGGCAGGTTCTTCATGTGATCGACGGGATCGATGTTGGCCCCGACGTAGAACACGGTGAACAGCAGCGCGAGTACGCCGGTGATGACGCCGTTGGCGATCCACAGGGGTTTGGCACGCAGGACGCGGAACGGGTGAATCCCACTCATGACTTACTCCGGTCTCGGACAACACACTCGTATCCAGAGAAGGGCGGACAGCTTCATTGCGGGCCGGCGATCCTCGGAACGTTGAATCTCCGAACACACCGCCTCCGACGCGGAACCCGAGGTGCGGATTCAGCACCCCGACCGGGACTCCGGCTGATGAAACCGGCCGGTTTCAGACCCATTAGCAAACCGACCGGTTTACGGATTCCAGGTCGAGGCGCTGGCCCGCCTCCCAGCAGCGCCGCGAAGCGGCGTGTCGACGCCACTCCTGGTCATCGGGTCGCTTCGAACCGTGAGGGGAGCGGCTCACTTCAGGTCGCGCAAGCCCTGCAGCGCACTAGACCGGCAAGCCCTGCCTCGACCGGGTCCGCGCCCGGGGCGGGGCCGACCGCTGCACTGCTGGGGTGCGCACCGGGACGGCGGCCAGGCGGCCGCCTGACGCGAGCCGGAGAGGTCACACGAGCCTGACCGGGCCGGCGTCGATCGGCAGGCGGACCAGGAGATAGGGCTTGCGGCGCAGGTCCTGGCCCTCGTGGAAGGGCGCTAGCCGGTCGAGCTGGTTGGCGGTGGCGTACAGGTGCCGGTCCGAGGCGATGGACAGGGTGTCGATCCAGTTCAGGTCGCCCCCCTGGGCGAGGGTCCGGTAGGTGCCGTTCGGGCTTCTGCGCCAGATGGCGTTGTGTTCCAGGTCGCCGCCGTAGAGCCGCCCCTTGTCGTCGCTCTCCAGGCCGTCGGCCATCGGCTTGAACCCGAGGTCCTCGACCGTCGCTGCCACCTCGGCGTCCGTGGCGTCCGGGTCGGCGAGGGCGTCGGTGGACACGCTGTGCAGCCGGCGGCTGGAGAGCGGGCAGTAGTAGAGGCGCGTGCCGTCGGCGCTGAGAGCGATGCCGTCGGAGCCGGTCTCGTAGGAGGTGGGCTCGCCGCCCGCGGGGCGGACCATGAAGGGCTGGCCATCGATGACCGGAACGAAGTCCGGGTCCGGGAGTGCCGAAGGGTGCCCGGTCAGTCGCCGCCAGGAGCGGCCGGTGGCGAGGTCGACCACGATGATGCCGTTGGAGCCGCCCGAGTCAGTGATGAAGGCCATGCCTTCGGCGCCACGCCGCAGGTCGAAGCGGACGTCGTTGGGATAGCTGTTGGCCGGCACCACCTCGGGCGGGAGGAGGATCTTCCGTACGATGCGGTCGGTGCGCAGGTCGACGGCCACGAGTTTGGGGCCGCCGTAGGAGGACCCGGCGAACAGCGGGCTTCCGGTATCGAGGATCCATAGCCGGTCGGCCGCGTCGACGACGACGCTCTGCACCGACTGGAAGTGCCCGGCCAGGTCGGAGGCGTCCTGGCGGTTCACCTCGGCGTCGGGGTAGGCCACCGGTTTCCCGCCGCGCAGTTCGGCGACGGTGAACGGGACGTCGTCGCCCCAGCGGGGGAAGTTGACGAAGATGCGGCCGCGGCGCGAGACGGTGACACCCGTCGGCATCGCGCCCCAGAAGTGGGCAACCACCTCGTAGTGACCGGCTGTTGAACCGGCGGGGGAGGCGGAGGCGTAGGCGGGTCCGGCGAGTTGGGTGGCAGCCAGCGACGCGGTGGTCGCCGTAAGGAACGTACGTCGCTTCATGGGAGCGTCTCCTGCTGGGTCAAGTTGCTGGAAGGTGCGGCGAGTTGCCGCAGCACCTCGGCGCGTGGGGGGGATTGGCCGGACACTGCCGTGGCCGGTGGAGGCCGCCATCAGGAGCGCTGTCTGCCGAGGACATCGCCTGCGGCTACCACCAACTCCTGGAAGGAGAACGGGGTCAAACGGCCGGTGGACCCGGTGCTCTCAGGTCTACCGGGCTGCTGGGCGGGTCTTCGCGACCATGCTGCGGTCCCCCGAGGAGACCATCGCGTGTATGGGGATGGTGCTGACGCTGATGAGCGTCGCAAGGCCCCGGCGGCCCTGTTGGCGGGCCAGCGCCGGGCCCATGAGGTGCATCAGGGCGGTGAGGGCCGGCATCGGACGCCCGAAGAGCGTGATCTCCGTGATGCGTGCTTGGTCGTCGAGCCGCAGCAGCTGCACCTCCTCGAACGACTGGGAACCCACCCGCGCCCGGTAGACCAGGGCGTACGTGTCGCCCTCGCCGGTCTGGGTGTGGTAGTGGACGTCCTTGACCGCCTTGAACGCCACGGTCAGGAAGTCGCGCAGCTGGTCGGATCCCTCGAAGCGGAACTGATCGGTGAGCGGCGAGCTGAGCACGACATCCGGGCTCAGGCACGCGACCGCGGCGTCGACATCACCGCGTTCCTCGGCGGAGCGCCAGCGCGCCACGGTGGTGGCGGCGGCGGATTGCAGGGTCTCGGACACAGGGCTCTCCCGGTATCAACGGCGCGAACGGGTTTGTGGGTGGCGGGATGCGCGGGTGGCGGGTGTCAGCCGGCGAGCTTGTTCATCGTGCGGACCTGCTTGTCCAGGGCCCAGGCGGGAACGAAGCGGAGCATGCGTGCGCGTCCGGCCATGGGGCCGGCGGCGTAGCGCAGTTTCGGCTTCTTGTCGGTCGCTGCCGTGACGATCGCCTTGGCGACGACGGCGGGGTGGTCGCCGGCCTTGATCGCCTCCTCCATCAGGCGGTCGAAGACCTGCCGCTGGTCCGCGTAGACCGGCAGGGGCGAGTCGGGCTTCGTGCTGTTGGCCTCGAACCCGGTGTTGGTGTAAGCGGGTTCGACAATGAGCGAGCGGACGCCGTACACCCGGACCTCGTGGTCCAGGGACTGGGAGTAGCCCTCGATCGCGTGCTTGGACGCGCCGTAGACGGCCATGTAGGGGGCGGGGATGAAGCCCTGCACGGAGGAGAGGTTGATGATGCGGCCGCGTCCGCGGGATCGCATGTGCGGCAGGACCTCCCTCACCATGCGCATGACGCCGAAGACGTTGATGTCGAAGACGCCCTGGGCCTGAGTGAGGGAGGTTTCCTCGGCCGCGCCGATCGAGCCGATGCCGGCGTTGTTGACCAGGACGTCGATCCGCCCGAACCGCGCGATCACCTGCTGGACCACGGCAGCCACCGACTTGTCGCTGACCACGTCGAGGTCGAAGAACGTCACCCCGCCCAGCGGGGCGACCCGCGCGGTGTCACGGCCCGTGCCGGCCACCTCGAAACCCGCCGCGACCAGCGCGAGCGCGGTTTCCTTCCCGATGCCGGAGGATGCGCCCGTCACCAGGGCAACCGGCCGATTTGTCGTCATCTTGCACTCCCGAAGCCATCTGGAAACCGACCGGTTTCCTCTGGGTCTCACTGTAAAGTGATCGGTTTACATTGCGCAAGCTCAAGCACGGAACTGATCCCGGCTCGCGCCGCCGGCCGGCTTCAGGTGGGGCTTTCCGGCGCCCGCCGGCATGGCGGCACGGGCCGGATGGTCAGGCAGGACATACGCGAGAGCGTCATCCCCGCGTCGCGATCGCGAGTTCGCGCTCAAGGGCTACTAAGACACCCCTGCCGAGGCGATTGCCAAGCGGGACGGTGTCACGCAGCTGTACCCCTTCCGACTCCTCCCGGGCGAGAAGACGATCGCCGCCGCCTTGACGCGGAGCACGGAAAACGCCTGCCTGGCGTTCGAGAGCGTGGGCGAAAGGATGACAGGCACGAGCGGCCTCCCGCGCCCTCAGTTCTTCAGGTGGGCGAAGCCGTACTCCAGCGGCCCCCGTGCTGCAGCAAGGGCCTTGTTGGACAGCTTCTGCCCGCGCATCAGCGGCCAGGTTCCGGGCGGCCCTGTAGCCGGTGATCACCGCCGGATCGGCGTCGGGACCGCTGTCGTCGAGCCCGACGAATCCCAGGTCGGCGATGGCTCCGAGGCCGGCCGCCCGCAGCCTGACGGTGAGCCGGTCGTGACGGCAGGCGGTGATCTACGAGGTGCTTCCGGGCCGGGCCGCCGAGCCCACAGCAGCCCTTGTCGCCGGTGAGCGCGATCAGCTCCCGCGATGCAACACTGTCGTCATGGTTCGCGGCCGCTCAGTCCGATCGCTTTTGCGTCGCTTCCGGGCGGATGATGCGCATGGAACCCGTCCGACAGTCGGCAGGTGCGCCGCACCTGCGTTCATTGCGCAATGTTTCCCGTCAGCTTGCCTGATCGAAACTGGGCCGCCGAGTGCGAGTGCGCCGGGCTGGTGAGCAGGGGGGGCGTGGACTGCCGTCCGGTGCGCAAAGCTCCTGAGGGAATCCGGGGCTGCGTGATCAGGACTGGTCGCTGATGGTCCGGTAGGCCGCGATGTACAGGGTGTGACACAGGTCGATCAGTTCTTCGACGGTGGCGTTCTGGTGGCCGAGCGTCCAGTCCACGAGGAGTTCGTTGACTCCGCCGACCAGGCTCATCGCGGTCATGGTGAGCCGGTTGGAGAGGGCATCCGAGGCGGGGAGCGGTCCGACGACGACGGCGACCATTGCGGCGAATTCGTGCAGGACCTCACGGCGCCGTACTTCGAGGCGGGGGCTGGCGCCCACGACCTCGATGAGCACCAGGCGGGCCGTGCGGGCGTCGCCGGCCAGTGCGCGGATGAACACCTCAAGGCCGGCGCGCAGTTGGGCGTCGACATCGGGTGCGGCAGCGGCTGCGGCCTGCGCGGTTTCGGCTTGGATCGTAGTGATCAGCTCGTTGTAGACCCCGGCGAGAAGGTCTTCGCGGTCGCGGAAGGACTCGTAGAAGTAGCGCTCGGTCAGTCCGGCGTGCGAGCACACCTGCTTGACGGAGACCGAGGCATATCCGGCCGTGCCGAACAGGTCGAGGCCCGCCTGGAGGAGGCGGGTGCGGCGCTCCTGCTGTCGTTGCGCCGCGTCGCGTCCGCCGTAGCGCCGCCCGGCGGTCTGTGTGCCGGTCATTTCTCCCCTTCGCAGAGGTGTTGACACCGGTGTGCTCCGAACTGACACTCTAGCTTGTCAGTTCATCTGACACGGTGACGTGTCAGACACGCGTGAGGCCGCTTTCCGCTCGGCGTTCCGTGCTCAGGGCAAGAAAGGGGCTCGACCGTGGCAGCACCGCCCAAAGACCCGTACCCGTTCAGCCGGAGAAACCGCGACAGGCTCCCCCACACACAGCCGCTGACCGGCAAAGTGATCGCTGTCACCGGGGCGGGGCGCGGGATCGGGCGTGCCGTGGCAGCGCGGCTCGCCGCGGCCGGAGCCGCCGTGGCGATCGGCGATCTCGACGCGGAGCTCGCCACGGAGACGGCTGGTGCCATCGGCGCGCATCCCGGTGGCCGACTGCTCGGGCTGTCTCTCGACGTCACCGACACCCATTCCTTCAAAGACTTCCTGCGCACCGTCGAGACCCAGCTGGGGCCGGTCGACGTACTGATCAACAACGCCGGAATCATGTGGGTGGGCCCCTTCGAGGAGGAACCGGAGGAAGCCGCCCTGCGCCAGTTCGACATCAACGTCCACGGCGTACTGCGTGGGATGAAACTCGTGATCCCGGGGATGCGGAAACGCGGTCGCGGCCACGTGGTGAACATCGCCTCCGCCGCCAGCAAGGTCGCCCCGGCCGGCGAGGCGACCTACGCGGCGACGAAGCACGCCCTCCACGGCTACAGCACAGCCGTCCGCGCCGAACTGCGCGGCACCGGCGTGCACGTGTCCTTGGTGATGCCCGGCGTCGTGGACACCGAGCTGGCCGTGGGCACCGCGACCGGCCCCACCCGACGCCTGACGACGGATCAGGTGGCCGACGCGGTGCTCGACGTCGTGCTGCGCCCGCGGTTCGAGGTGTTCATCCCACGCCAGGTAGCCGCCCTGACCCGGTTGGCCGCGCTGCTCCCGGGCCGTGCCCGCGACGCCCTGCATCACCTCCTTGTCCCCGACCAGCTCGCCGCCCTGTCCGACCGGTCGGTCCGCGCGGCCTACGAGCAGCGCACCCGGACCGCCCGCCATCCCGAAGGATGAGACCGTGACCACCACGCCCAAGCCGGCGCCCAGCGCGAAGAAGGCCCAGGACGCCGCCGCTCCGCGTCCCATCCCCGAATTCGAAGGTGTCCACGACGTATGGCCCCGCGGTGACCGGCTGCACGCCGTGCGCCGCGCCGCGGCCACGTACCGCGAGCGGTTCGTCCAGCAGGGCCGCATCCACGCCGTCCGCACTTTCGACATCGCCGCCGCCCCGTACCCGACCCGGTTCGGCTTCCACGGCGCCGCGCTCGCCGTCAACCCGTTCGTGAGCATCGTCAACCGCATGCTCGTCGTGCAGTTCGACGGCTTCGACGGTGAGCCGAAAACACTGGTGTGGGAGCCGACCGTCGCCGCCGGAACGGCTCAAGCACCGTTCTACGCCCAGCTCAAGCGTCTGGCGGGGGACTTCCTCACCGAGCACGTCTTCGCCCGCTACTACCACGACCCGAACACCGTCCTGCCCTCCTGCGGTCTGCGACCCGAGGACGTGGACTTCGTCAGCTTCGACCACCTGCACGTCCAGGACGTGCGCATGATCATGGGAAGTACCAGCACCATTCCCGGCGAACGGGCGCCCCGCGAAGCGCTGTTCCCGCGCGCCCGGTTGTTGGTGCACCGCAGGGAGCTGGGCACCTTCCAATCCGTGCATCCGATGCAGTGGGCCTGGTACGTCGACGGAGGCATGGACGGCGTACCGGACGAGCGCATCACCGCCTTCGACGGCGATGTCGAACTCGGCGTCGGCGTCAGCCTGCTGTGGACCCCCGGCCATACGGACGGCAACCACTCCCTGGTACTGAACACCCCCGACGGGGTGTGGGTCTCCTCCGAGAACGGAATCTCGGCCGACAACTGGCAGCCCGAGCTCTCCCGCATCCCCGGGGTGCGCCGCCACGCCGCGTTCTACGGCCGTGAGGTGGTGCCCAACGCCAACACCCTGGAGGACTCTCTCGACCAGTACGACTCCATGGTCAAGGAGAAGACCCTCGCCGACCCCAGCCGGCGCGATCCGCGCTGGCTGCAGATCCTGCCCTCCTCGGAGCTGGCCCCCTTCAAACGGCAGTGGCCGGTGCTGCCCAGCTTCATCCACGGCGGTCTGAACTACGGCGAACTGACCCCAGCCGGGGGTGGCCGATGACCGGCCCGGCCGCCCGCCGGATCGCCGCTGACGGCGTGGAGTTGGCCGCCTACCAATGGGGAGCGCCCACGGCTCCTCCGGTGGTGCTGGTCCACGGCTATCCGGACACCAGCGCCGTGTGGCGCCCCGTCGCCGAGCGCCTGGCCGACCGCTTCCACGTCACCGCCTTCGACGTGCGGGGAGCCGGTGCCTCCCACCGTCCCAGGGGTCTGCGCGCCTACCGGATGTCCCGCCTGGAAGCCGACCTGGAGGCGGTTCTCGACGCCGTGAGCCCCGACCGCCCGGTGCACCTGGTCGGACACGACTGGGGATCGATCCACTCCTGGGAGTCGGTCACCGGCACCCGCCTGGCCGGGCGGATCGCCTCGTTCACCTCCATCTCCGGACCCTGCCTGGACCACGTCGGCCACCTGATCCGTGCCCGCGTCCGCCCGCGGCATCCGGATCTGCCGAAGATGCTGTGGCAGGGCGTACGGTCCTGGTACGTCGCCTTCTTCCACCTTCCGCTGCTGCCCGCCCTGACCTGGAGAGCACTGGGACACCGCTGGCGCGCCTTCCTCACCGGCTCCCAGGGCATGCCCGGACACACCGCCTACCCCGCGCCGACGCTGGCCCGCGACGCCGTGTCCGGCACCGCGCTCTACCGCGCCAACATGCTGCCCCGCCTGCTGCGTCCCCGGGGCCGGCCAACCACCGTCCCGGTCCAACTGATCATCCCCACGCGCGACTTCTGCGTCACCCCGGTGCTGTCGTACGGAGTGGAGCACTGGACGCGCCAGATACAACGGCGCCCGATCGACGCCGGGCACTGGGTACAGCTCAGCCACCCCGAGGAGGTCGCGTCCCGGATCGCAGAATTCGCCCACCGCACCGAAGACAGCTCCGACCGCAGCCCGGACCACACCACGCACCCGATCTGACAGACCAACAGACCAACAGGCCGGCAGTACTGGACGGCTGCCTGACCGCCCCTTTCCAAACTTCGATCGCTGACGCCGGAGGAACCTGTCATGTTCCGAGCCGCACATGCCCACCGGGAGAGTCCGCCCGAGCCCATCGACCACCACGACCTGGTGCTGCGACCCCGGGACGTCACCTTCCACTGGAGCGCCACCCCGCTGCACTGGCTGCCGGGTGAGCCCTTCGCGACCCACACCATCGATGTGCTCCACCTCATGCTCCCCGAACTAGAACGCTGGTTCGTGCGCACCTTCGAGCAGGCACTGCCACTGATCACCGACGACCGGCTGCGCGAGGACGTACGCGGCTTCATCGGCCAGGAGGCGATGCACGCCGAGGCGCACCAGGAGGTCCTCGAGCACCTGCTCACCAAAGGGCTGGACCCGGCCCCGTACACCCTGCAGTCCGAATGGATCTTCCGAAGGGTGCTCGGAGACCGGCCGGAGCTGACGCTGGCCGCCGCACACGCGCACCTCCTCCAACGGCTCGCCCTCATAGCGGCCTTTGAGCACTTCACCGCGTACATGGGTCACTGGATTCTCAGCAACGAGCACCTGGACCAGGCCGGCGCGGACCCCGCCATGCTCGATCTGTTCCGCTGGCACGGCGCGGAGGAGGTCGAACACCGCTCGGTCGCGTTCGACCTGCTGGTGCACCTCGACCCCCGGTACCGACGCCGAGTGGTCGGCATGCTCGTCACCGCTCCGGCGCTGACCCGGCTGTGGATCCGCGGAGTCCGCTTCCTGATGGCCGCCGACCCCGAACTCGACGACCGGATCAAGGTCCGCTTCCGCGACTACCTGGCCGCGACCCGCAAGGACCTGTTGCCCCCGCCGGGCGCGTTCACCCGCTCGGTGCTGCGCTACTTCCGCCCCGGCTACCACCCGACGCAAGAGGGCTCGACCCAACTGGCGGTCGCCTACCTGGCGGCGTCCCCCGCTGCCCGAGCGGCTGCCCAGTGACCCGGCAACCAGCAAGGCATCCCATGAACACCATCACACCTGTCACCCGGCCACCGGACCTGTACGGCAGGCCGCGCAGCGACTCCTTCATGCAGAAGCTGGCGGCTTTGAGCGACCACGCAGTCACACGCCTCGCGCGGCGCACCACTCCTCACACTCCTCCCAGGCGCCCGCCAGCCACCGAGATGCCCGTGATCCGGGAACTGGTGGTCGCTGCCAAGCACCAAGAGGCCGAGGACGTCGTCTCCCTGCGGCTGGCAGCACCCGACGGGGCGATACTCCCGCCCTGGCAGCCCGGCGCCCACATCGAACTGCACCTGCCCTCCGGCCGCAAGCGGCAGTACTCACTGTGCGGCGACCCCGCCGACCGGTACCGGTACCGCATCGCGGTGCGCCGCATCGCCAACGGCCAAGGCGGTTCGGCCGAGGTACACGACGCCCTCACAGACAGTATGCGGGTCGCCGTCACCGGGCCCCGGAACGCCTTCCCCTTCGCCGCCGAGGCATCCATCCTGTTCATCGCAGGCGGCATCGGCATCACCCCCATCCTGCCGATGGCCCGAGAAGCCGCCCGCCGCGGGCTGGACTGGCGACTCGTGCACACCGGCCGCAGCCGCGCCTCGATGCCTTTCGCGGCAGAACTGGCCGAACTCGCGGCCGCAGCCCCCAGCAGGGTCTCCATCCGTCCTGACGACGAGTTCAGCGCGCCAGAAACAGCCGATCTGTTGAACTTGAGCCCGGCGGAGGGTGCGGTGTACTGCTGCGGCCCCGCGCCCATGATCGACGGCGTTCGGCGCGCGTTCGGTGACAGCCGCGCGTCAGCCCTGCACTTCGAGCGTTTCGCCCCGCCCCCGATCACGGACGGCCGTCCCTTCGAACTTCAGCTGGGCGGCACCGGACGGGTACTGCCGGTGCCGCACGACCGCTCCGCCCTGGATGTTCTCCACGAGGCCCTGCCGGACCTGCCCTTCTCCTGCCGCCAGGGGTTCTGCGGCACCTGCCAGGTACGGGTGGCCCAGGGCCACGTCGATCACCGTGACCGCCGGCTCACCGCCACCGAACGAGCGGCCGGCGCCATGCTGCCCTGTGTCTCACGTGCACCGGAAGGACAGCGGTTGGTGCTGGAAGTGTGAGCGATGGCCGAGCGCCCGTCGAGGAAGTCTTGCATGACGCCCTCCGGCCCTCTTGCCGACGCCGTCAGAGAGGTCTGCACGGTGAGCGGTGTAACTCTTGAGCTGGAAGCGGCAGTTGATGACTGACGTGACGAGTGACACCGAGGGGCCGGGAAGGCTGCTGTGAGGGGGGCGAGGGCCGTGGATGACGGTTGGTCGCCGAGTTGGTTGCGCGGGCTCAGGCCGGTGGCGCGAAGCTCACCGGGGGACGGCCTCCTGCAACAGCTGACCAAGCGGGTGCTGGAATCGGCGCTGGAGGGCGAGCTCACTGATCATCTGGGGCACGAGCCCGGTGAGCGGGCCGCGGGTGGCCGGGGGAACTACCGCAACAGGCACCGGGCCCAGCCGGTGTCGTCAAGGTATAAGACGTCATTTCAGTTGGTGAGTCTGCGGTGACATATGAGGGTTGCGGCGATGGCGGTGAAGGCGAGGAAGTGTTCTGGCTTTCGCTCATAGCGGCGGTGGAGACGTCGGCAGCCGGACAGTCAGACACGGTCCGCTCGACGACCCAGCGGTGCCGGCCCAGCCGCTGGGATGACTCGGTGCCCTTGCGGGCGATGCGGTGCCGGATGCCGCGGGAGGACAGCCGTCGTCGCAGGTGCCGGTAGTCGTAGCCCTTGGCTCCGTGCAGTTTGCCGGGCCGTCGGCGTCGCGGCCCGCGGTGGGAGCGGATGGGCGGGATGCCGCAGACCAGCGAGATGAGTGCCTGGCTGTCGTGAAGGTTGGCGGCGGAGATGCCAAGCGACAGGGGCAGGCCCCGGCGGTCGACGATGAGGTGGATTTTCGATCCCTTCTTGCCTCGGTCGGTCGGATTCGGTCCCGTCAGCTGCCCGCTTTGAGGGCGCGGACGCTGACGGAATCCTTCCAAGCTCGACGTCCCGTACGTGCTGGTCGAGCATGTCTCCTGGCTCATCTAGACCCGAAGGCGTGAACTTCGCTCACTGTGACGGAAGTTGAGTTGCTTCGACCAGGCCCTGCTGACACTGGCCCGCTTTCGGAAGAACGAGACGTTCGCACAGGCCTGCGACGGGTCCGGGGTGTCGGAGGCGACAGCCGGGCGCGACGCCAACGAGACGCTTGAGGTCCTGGCCGCCTGGGCGCCGGGCCTGCACGAGGCCCTGGTAGGGCTGGGCGAGGGGGACTTCGTCATCGTCGACGGGACGCTCATCGCGACCGACCGCATCAAAGCGGATGAGCCGTACTACTCACAGAAGCACCGCAAGGACGGCATCATCCAAGCGGGCCTGACCCGACAGACCCTCGTCCTCGCCGACCGGGCCTACCGGGGCGCCGGCGCCACCGTCCCCCTACTACCGCCACCACGAACAGCCCGAGCACTACCAGGACTGCGACCATGACCACGCGCGGCTGCGGGCTCCCGGCGAACGCGCCTTCGCGCAGCTGGAGCCCTGGCGACTGTTACGGCGAGCTCGATGATCCAACCGGCGTATCGGCACCGTCGTCCAAGTCATCCACGCACTCTTGACCTGCGACTATTCAGGATGAAAGAGGCTCACTGGCCCACGCTTCCAGCCTTCAGAGGTTTGGGACGGCCGTTGCGCCAGGGCTTCGTGCAGCCGCTCGGCATCGTGCTCATGATCGACTGGGCTCGGGAGAGTGAGCGGTGGCTGGGCCCGGCCCCGCGAGGACGTGGTCACGGGTCGGTGAAGGCCAGCACGGTGTTGTGGCCTCCGAAGCCCAGGGAATGGCTGAGGGCCAGGCGGACGGGGTGGGGGCGGGGGAGCGGGGCGATGATGTCGATGCCGGTGGTGGCGTCGTCGGGAGCGGTGAAGTTGGCAGTGGGTGGCATGGTGCCGTGGGCGATCGTCAGGACGGTGAGGGCGGCCTCGATGGCGCCGGCGGCTCCCATGGTGTGTCCAAGGGCTCCTTTGGCAGAGGTGACGGAGGGGGGCCGACGGGGGTAGAGGTCGCGGATCACCGTGGCCTCCACGCTGTCGTTGAGCGGGGTGCTGGTGCCGTGGGCGTTGATGTGGTCGACGTCGTCGGGGCCGGCCCCGGCGTGGGCCAGGGCGGTCAGGGTCGCCGCTCGCAGGCCCACTCCTTCGGGGTGCGGGGCCGTTGCGTGGTGGGCGTCGCTGGTGCTGCCGTGGCCGGCGAGACGGGCCAGTGTGCGGGCGGCGCGGGCATCCGCGTGGTGTCTGCGTTCGAGGACGAGCACGCCGGATCCTTCGCCCAGGACGAAGCCGTCGCGGTCCTTGTCGAAGGGACGGGAGGCGCGGGCGGGGTCGTGGTTGCGTCGGGACAATGCGCCCATTTTGGCGAAGGCGGCGGTACACAGGGGGGTGACCATGGCGTCGGTGCCGCCCGCGAGGGCGATGTCACACGCCCCGGCTTCCAGGAGCAGGCAGGCGGTGATGAGGGCGGTGGCGCCGGAGGCGCAGGCTGTGGAGGTCTGCAGGGAGGGGCCGGTGACGCCGAGGTCCAGGGCGAGATGACCGGCCGCCATGTTGGGGAGGAAGGCGGGCATGGTGAGGGGCGACAGGGCGGCGGGCCCGATGGTGAGGAGCTTGTGATGCTGGGTTTCGAGGGTGTCGATGCCGCCGGCCGCGGTGCCGATGACCACGGCCACCCGGGCCGGGTCCCAGTCGGCCGGGTTCAGGCCGGCCGCGCCCAGGGCTTCCCGGGCCGCGGTCAGCAGGAACCGGGTGCCGCGGTCGTAGCGCCACAGGCGGCCCCGGCCGGATGGAAGGGCGGGTACGCGGCAGGACATGGCCACCGGCAGGTCGCTCAGGACGGGATCGGGGTGCGCGGTGGGTCTGCCGGCACACACCGTCTCCCAGGTGGCCGGGGCGCCGATGCCGCCGGGCGTCACGAGTCCGACGCCGGTGACGGCGACCTCGTCCTTCACTGCACGGCCTGGTGTCCCGGGGCCGGTTCGCCCGCGTCCAGGAGTGCGGTCACCGCGCGGGCCACGTCGGTGACGGTGAGCTCGCCGGAGGCGCCGGAGTCGTCGAGCGGGATCTGCCACTCCTCCTGGAGGGTGACGTAGAGCTCCACCACGGCGAGGGAGTCCAGTTCGAGAGCGCCGAGGGTGGCCTCCGGGGTGATGCGGTCGGGGTCGACTTCGAACTTGTTGTTGAGGAGGGTCACGAGGCGGTCGTAGACGCGGTCCACGGGTGGCTCCTTGAGAGGTCGGGGGTGCACAGGGGGGTGGTGTCCAGGTCGGTGGGCGGTGCTTCGGTGTGGGGGACGGCGCTGGGCCAGTGCAGGGCGACGGAGGCCCATGTCAGCCCGCCGCCGAAGGCGGTCAGCAGTGAGCGCGCGCCGGGCGCGACGGCCTGGTGCACGGCCGGGTCGGCCAGGACGAGGGGGATGGAGGCGGCCGCGGTGTTGCCGAGGTCGCGGATGTTGCCGAACCGGTGGGCGGACGCGATGCCCAGGCGGTCCGCGACGGAGTCCAGGATGCGCTGGTTGGCCTGGTGGCCGACGAAGGCCCGTACGGTGTCCGGCGCCCAGCCGGCTTGCCGGAGTGCCGAGCCGGCGGACTGCGTCATACGGCGTACGGCGTGGGCGTAGACCGCACGGCCCTGCATCTGGAAGTGGCGGTCCTCCGGGGCCGAGGGCGGCAGGTGCTGTGGGTGGCGGGAGCCGCCGTGCGGGACGGTGATGAGGTCGCTGCCGCTGCCGTCCGCGCCGAGGTCGGTGGTGCTCAGGGCCCCGGGTTCGTCCGGGATGCCGGGGCGCAGCAGGACCGCTCCGGCGCCGTCGCCGAAGATCGGCGCGGTCGCGCGGTCGGTGGGAGCGACGATGGTGGTGTAGGCGTCGGCTCCGATCACCAGGGCGGTGGTGCAGGCGCCGCTGCGGATGAATGCGGCCGCCGTGGCCAGCGCGTACAGGAAGCCCGAACAGACGGCCGCGAGGTCGAAGGAGGGAATGGTGCCCAGACCCAGTCGGTGGGCCACGGCGGGGGCGGTGGCAGGGCAGGGGTGATCGGGTGTGGTGGTGGCGAGCAGCAGCATGTCGGGGCGCAGGTCGCCGGCGGAAGCGAGCGCCGCCCGTCCGGCGCCGACCGCGAGGTCGCCGGTGCTGGTGCCGGGCTCGGCGTGGCGGCGGCGCGCGATGCCGGTGCGGTCGCGGATCCAGGTGTCGTCGGTGCGCAGGGCGCCGCGCGCGATGACCGTGTCGTTGTCGACGACGCGTCGCGGGAGGCAGGCGCCGATACCGGTGACGACGACGGTGGTGTGCCGGAGGCCGGAACTGCTGTCGGGCATGCGGGAGTTCATGTGGTGGCGAAGGGGGAGGCGGGCTTGGGGTGGCCGGCCAGGCCGCCGTCCGGTACTGCGAGTCCGCCGTCGACGACGAGTGCGTGCCCGGTGACGAACGACGCGGCCGGGGAGGCGAGGAAGAGCGTGGCGCCGACGACCTCGTCCGCGTCTGCCCAGCGGCCCATCGGGACGTGGCTGGTGAGCCAGTTGGACAGTGGGCCGGTCTCGCTGGCGAACGCGGTCATGTCCGTGCGGGTCCAGCCGGGGCACAGGGCGTTGACTCGGATTCCCCGGCGGGCCCAGCCGACCGCGAGGCTGCGGGTGAGGGAGAGTTGCGCGGCCTTGGTGGCGGCGTACGCCTCCATCATGGGGGTGCCGACGAGTCCGGCGACGGAGGACATCAGGATCAGGCTGGCGCGGCCGGAGTCGGCCAAGTGCGGGTGGGCGGCCCGGCACAGGGCGGCGGTGGCGTTGAGGTTGACGGTGACGACGGTGTCCCAGTCCTGCTGGCGAGCGTGTTGGAGCGGTGCCAGCAGGGGGGCGCCGTCCTCGGCCGTGGGCAGGGTGCCCGCATTGTGCACGATCACGTCGAGGCCGCCCAGCGCGGCAGCCGCCCGGTCCACCATGTCGGCCGCCACGCCCGGTACGGCGAGGTTCCCGTCGAGGGCCACCGCCTTGCGTCCCCGGTCCTCCACGGCCTTGAGGGTGTTGTCGAGCGCGGGCAGGGTGCGGGCGGTGACCGCCAGGTCGCAGCCCGCGTCGGCGAGGCCCTCGGCGACGGCTTTGCCGATGCCGCGGGAGGCGCCGGTCACCAGCGCGCGTGCGCCGTCCAGGCGGAACAGGTCCAAGGCGTTCATGGGAGCACTCCTTCTGATGCGGGACGTGCAGCGGGGTGTGTCGAGGTGAGGGCGGGCGCTCCGCTCCAGGTGAGGAGGGCGCTGCCCCAGGTCATACCGGCGCCGAAGACGGCCAGCAGGACGCGGTCGCCGGCCCGCAGTCGGTGTCCGGCGGCGGCGCGGGCGAGTGCGTAGGGTGCGCTGGCGGCGCCGATGTTGCCGACCTCGTCGCCGACGACCACCAGACGGTCGGCAGGGATACCGAGGTCGGCGCCGATCCTCCTGAGCAGGACGGGGTTGGGCTGGTGGGCGACGACGCAGTCGATGTCCTGGATGCCCAGCCCGCCACGGTCGAGGGCGTCGGTGATGAGCCGGGGGAAGACATCGGTGATGAACCGGCCGATGGTGCGGCCGTCCATACGGATGCAATGGGCGCGGTCGCCGAGGGTGGCCGCGCTGGCCGGGCGGCGGCTGCCGCCGGCCGGGATCAGGACACGGTCTGCGAGGGCACCGTCGGAGCCGAGGCTGAAGTGTGTGAAGCCCAGTCCAGCCGGTACCGGCCCCAGGACGGCAGCGGCGGCTCCGTCGGCGAACAGGACCGCGGTTCCCCGGTCGGCCGGGTCGAGGAACTTGGAGTACGCCTCGACGCCGACCACGACCGCGTACCGGATCTCCTCGTTGCCGCGCAACCAGTCGTGCGCCACTTTGGCCGCGAACAGCCAACCGGAGCAGGCGGCGGCGACGTCGAGGGCAACCGCGTGGGCGGCGCCCACCGCCGTCTGGATCCGGCAGGCGGTCGAGGGCCCCAGTTCATCGGGGGTGGAGGTGCCGCAGACCAGCAGCCCGATGTCGGTCACATCGATGCCGGCGGCCTCGGCCGCCGCGCGGACCGCGTGCGCCGCCAGATCCGAGGCGGCCTCGTCGGGCGCGGCCACGTGGCGTTTGAGCACTCCGGTGCGTTCGCTGATCCACTCCGCCGTCACCCCGGCATCCCGGGCCACCTCGGCGTTGGTGCGCACGGTGGGCGGCAGGTGGGTGCCCATGCCGAGGACCCCGATGCGGCGCTCGCCCGTCATGCCGTTCCTCCTCGTGTCCAGGTGAGCGTGGTGGGCGAGGCGGGGTCGCGGTCCACCGGCGCGATGTCGTCGGGGTGGGCGAACACCTCGGTCAGCAGCGGAAGATGGGGCCGCACCTCGTCACACAGCCGGTCAGAGACGGCGGACAGCGCCTGAATGTCCGCCGGGCGCAGCGTTTCGAGAGCAAGCAGGGAACCCGACCAGCGGCGGGCCGCCGCGACACCGTGCAGGGCCGCCAGCGGCCGCAGGGAGCGGACCAGGTCGCGGTCACGGGTTCCGGCAAGAACGCGGGTGACGTCCTTGGCCACGAGCGCGTTCGCATAGATCTCACCGAGGAGACCGGCGTCCTCCAGCAGCGGGTTCCATGCGTCGAACGGAGTGCCTGCCTCTGCGGCGCGCAATCGCTGAGTGAGGTGCCGGGTCAGGCCGTATTGGTGGCGTCGTACGACCGCAGGCCACCAGTGCGCAGACGTGGGCGGTGTGTCGGCCGGCGGCGGGGGCTCTGCTTCCCGCCCGGCACCTTGGCCTTCGACAAGGGCGCGTCCGATGTCGTAGAAGATGAGCTGGCTGTCCCCGCCGGCCGCGTCGAAAGCATGGTGGAAGCCGTGGTACGCGCCCAGCCGGTTCACATCCAGGTGTCCGGAGAAGCCGCAGCGGCGCTGGCATTCGGCCGTGACGCGGGCGGCCAGCCGGACCGCTGCGGCCTTGTACGCGGCCAGTGGCTGGTTGACGGCGGTCCACGGGGTGAAGCTCATCTCCGGACCGTTGCGGTCCGAGGGGCTCGCGCGGGACTCCTCCCACAGGGCGCGCGCGCCCCGAGCGGCACAGGTCAGGGCGAACGCGTCGGCGAGCGCGCCCAGCACGGCACGCTGCTGGGTCCGGTACGTGAGCAACGGCACCCCTGGCGCCAACTTTCCCTGGGTGCTTCGCCCTTGCGCGTAGGTGACGGCTTGGACGGCGGACTGGCGGCTGGTGGCGGCCGCGACCGCCGGCATGGTCGCCCACAGCCCTTGGCCCACGCGCAGGGTGCGTTGCAGGCGCCGCTCTGCGAATCCTGCGGGGTCGTGGAAGGTGCCGTCGGGGGCGATGCCGGCGCCATCGGCGAGCCAGTGGGTGTGGGGCAGCCGGAGATGGTGAAAGCGGACCTGGACGTAGTCGAGGGGCAGCGCGCCCAGGCCGATGGGGGAGGAGACCTCGATGCCGGGCAGCAGCCCCTCGTCGTCGGTGAGATCGGCGACGAATGCGAAGACCCCGCGATCGGTGCCTTCGGTGACCAGCCGTGCGAGGACCACCGCCGTCTGCGGTACGTCCAGGGTTCCGGCGCTGCCGAACTTGGCGGCCCGCGCGTCCGGGGTGTGCAGGACGAACTCGCCGGTGGACGGGTCGAGTTCGGCCCGGGTCCGGGTCGCGAGGTGACTGTTGGCCCCGCCGGCCTCGGTGATCAGGTAGACGCCTTTGGCCCGGCCGGACCGCAGGGCCTTGACCCGGGACATCACGTCGCCGGATCCGTCGCCGAGTTGGGTGATGGATCCCAGGCAGAGCAGGTGGTGGACGAGTGCCGCCAGGCAGAGGGAGGGGTCGGTGACCGCTGCCCAGGCGTGGGCGGTGGTCAGCCGCGCCGGATCGTCGAAGAGGTCGTAGGGCAATGTCTCGCCCAACAGGCGTAAACGGTGCAGCAGTTGTCTGCCTCCGACGTCGGCCGGGACGTCGGCGGTGAGGGCCTGGTGCAGGTCGGAGAGGAAGGCGGCGTCGCAGGGGCCGTGGACGAGCCGCTGGATCTCGTCGCGGGTGGCGGTCGGCAGGGACGCTAGGGGCATCGCTGGTCCTCCAGGACGGGGAGTGGGCCTCACCAGGGAAAGTCGGGTTCGGCAAGGGGGGCGTGGACGGGCACGGCGGGGTTCGTGGACAGGACCGTGCGGGCGCTGGAGGCCAGGGCGTCGCCCGTACCCGCTTCGAAGAAGACGTCCGGCCGGTGCATGGCCGCCTGGCGCAGCACAGTGGGCACCACAGCCGGCCGCACCAGACAGTCCGCCAGGCGCCGGGGCAGGTCGTCGTCGGGGCGGTAGTGGCGCCCGGCCACGGCCGAGTAGACCGGCACGCGGGCTTCGGCCAGGGAATAGGTGCGGACCGAACTGGCGAACACGTCGGACTGGCCGGCCAGCGCCGGGTGGTGGGAGGAGAACGGCAGCCGCAGCCGCACGGTGGTCACCCCGGCGTCGTCGGCCACCTTCTCGACGCGGGCCAGCGCCGGCACGGGACCCGCGATCACCGCGGACCGGTCGTCGTTGACCACCGCCACCACTGCGTCCGGCGCTCCGGCCCGTTCCAGCAGTCGGCGGGCGGACTGCTCCGCGCAGCGGAGCAGGGTCAGCCCACCGGGACAGGAGGCCAGCACGACGGCGAGATCATGGGCCACACGGGCGCCGTCGCGGACAGTGAGGACACCGGCGGCGGTCAGCGCGGCGATCTCCCCGAAACTCACCCCGACGACCGCCGCCGGTGCCCCATAGGTGGTGCTCAGTGCCTGGTGGACCGCCACCGAGGCGCCGTACAGGGCGAGTTGAGAGGAACCTGTGGCCGCCTGGGCCAACTCGCGCCCGCGGGGCGGCTGCTTCCCCAGCAACCAGGGACCGAGGGGCCGCAGGCCGCGCTCGACCGCCACCTCGTCGATCCGCTCGAAGACCTCACGGACGGCCGCGCCCGTGCCGGGGACCCGGGCAGCAAGGGTCAGGGATCCGACGGAGAAGTCTCCCTGCCCTGGGAACAGATGGATCACGCGCCGCCAGGAGGATGCAGGCGCCGGCTCGTGTGGAGGGCTGGTGCGCATCTCGTCCTTCCGTTCGGACAGGCCGGTGGTGCACGAGGGGCGTACGGGCGGCCCCGGATGCGCCCGCGGTGCGCACTGTGTGCTGCCCCGGGTGGCGCCGCATCCTGAGCCTGCCTGAACGAAAGCGCTTCCACCGCCTATGCGGGCGGCAAGCGTGTTGAACACATGCGGACGTTGAACGGCAGTACTTGCCAAGGGATGAGCGGGCAGGGAGAGGATGTGCGATCGCCCCGTACGCCGAACCAGGCCCTGCGTCACCTCCTGGCCGAGGCCGGGTGGAGTGGCGCCCAACTCGCGCGCCGCGTCAACGCACTCGGCGCCGAGCGGGGCACCCCGCTGCACTACGATCGCTCCACGGTCGCCCACTGGCTGGCCGGCAGCCGTCCCCGCCCGCCCGTGCCGGCCCTTGTCGCGGAAGCTCTTACCCGACGTCTCGGCAGACCTGTCCCGTTACAGGACACTGGACTGCTCGACACCAGGCAGCCGGGACACGGCGCCGGGGCGCCGCCCGGTGAAGGGAGCGCCGTGGAACGCCTCGACCGGATAATGCGTGACACCGACCGCCGCAGCCTCGCCCTCGTCGGCGCCTATTCGCTGGCGGCATTGACGATCCCGACCGGTCCGCCGACCGCCGAAGAAGGCCGACCCGCCGCGATCGCCGCGCCGGTGTCCGTCGGCCCCGCGCACGTTTCCTCCGCCAGGGAACTGCTCACCGTGTTCTCCCGCAGCGACATCGTCTTTGGAGCTGGATCGGTGCGCGAACCCCTGCGGCAGTATCTGTCCACCACGCTGCTCCCCTGGCTCAGAAGCGACATGAAACCCGCCGTCCGACGTGACCTGTTCACGGTGGCCGCACAGCTCACCTATCTCTGCGCGTTCGCCCACTTCGACATGAACCGCCACGCTGCGGCCCAGCGCCTCTACCTCACCAGCGTCGATCTCGCCCGTGAAGCGGGCGACGCCATCGGCTGTGCGCTCGCCCTGCGCGGCCTCAGCCTGCAGGCCCACGAACTGGGACACCGCACCGAGGCGGACCAACTCGCCGAACACGCCGTACAGACCGGCGCGCGGCACGCCCCGCCGCATCAACAAGCCTTCCTCCTCGGCCAGCTGGCCGTCGCGCAGGCCGCCAGGGGCGACCGCCGCCACACCCGCCACCTCCTGGCGGCCGAGCGACGTCTGGAACAGTCGTCGGACGGCGCCTCCGCCGTCGGCGCCTTCCACGCCGGCTCACTCGCACTCCAGCGGGCGGCCGTGGCCAAGAGCCAAGGCGAGCACCGTAGGGCTGCCCGGGAGCTTTCCCTCTCGCTGCGTCACCGGCCCGTCGACGAGCGCCGCTCCCGGGCGCTCGGCCTGGCCGAACTGGCCGAAACCCAGCTGGCGGCCGGCCATCTGGAACAGGCATGCCGGACCTGGCACGACTTCCTCGACATCCTTCCGACCATACGCAGCGCCCGCACCGACGACCGCCTGCGCGCTCTGACCTCCGCCATCCGCCCGAACGCCACGAACCCCTCGGCCGCAGCGCTCCTCGGGCGGGCACGCCACACGCGGCTGCAGAGCCGGCGCACGGGCCCGTTGGAGTGAAAACCGCGGGCACGAGGAGGGGCGGGGCGGCATGAACCTGTTGGATGACGGTGCCGTTCCTGCGATCCTTCGACCCCACCAGGAAGATGAACCGAAGCGTCCTCACAGAAGTACTCCACTCCACCACCCTGTGCGTCACCCCCGGCAGCCTCACCGTGGCCACCTCCTGGCGACACCCCACGCGCGGCCTGGTCGACTGCCCCGCGCATCGTCTGCTCGCCGCACACGCCCGCCACTCCGGCTTCGGCGCCGACTCCCGTTCCTTACCGAACGAGGACCTCCGCGACGGCCTCACGGCGGCGCCGGCAACGGTCTTCACCGTCTCCTACGAACGGCCCGAAGGCGGCCATCGCGGCCTTGCGCTCGCCGCCCACAGCGACGACACCACCGCGCTCGCCTTCGCCCGCCGTCAGATCGAGTCCTGGCGCGTTGTACTGCGCACCAGGCGAGTGCTCTACGTGACCGCGCAGAACCCCCTCGGCCCGGGTCCGTCGAACGCCCCGGTGCCGGCGCAGACTTCCGGAGAGCCCCGCGACCGGTGGCGGATCTGCGGCTGCCCCGCCAGCGTCCCGTGCTCCTCGGCCCAGAACGCGGAACGCGCACTGCACCGGTTTCTGCAACGGGGGGACGAGGTGGTCGTCGTGGGCACACCGGCCACCGGATCCGGCGCATGGGCCGGCCGGAACCTCCAACGAAACCCTCAAACGGTCAGTACGCCGCAGCAGGCCGAGACCCTCGCCGTCACTGACCCCGATCGCCTCGCGTTCGTCGTCGCCCCCGGCGCCGTTGTGTCCGAGGCGGCGGACATCCTCAAGGTCCTGCGCCACCGTCATCCGCGCCTGCGGGGCCAGCATCCGAGCGAGTGGTGCTACACCATGGACGACCTGAACACGGTGATCGGAGCAGCACTCGCCCAGTCCGACATGCTCCTGGTCGTCGGCCGCGACACCAACCCCGCAGCCAGAACGGCGATCGCCCGGGGGACTCGAACCGCCCTACGTGTCCGCGCCGTGACGACGCTGGACCGCCTGCGTCCGGAGGACATCGACGCCGCGACGATCACGGTCGTGGACGCCACAGCTGCCGGGCGGGGCCTCAGGCAGGTGGGTCAAGCCCTGGACGGCCTGGGCCCCGCAAGCCATGTCTGGCGGCAGGTGCACTCCTTCAAGGAAACGTCACAGCCTGCCGTCCGTGCGCTCCCCTCAGGATGAAGCGCCTCAGGTCCAGGGCCGGACCGAGAAGACGGCCCGTCCTTCTTCGTCACGCCATCAGGACGATCGCCGGGGCCTCCGTCGGGCTGCGGGAATTGGGGCGCCAGCAGGAAGGCAAGCACACCGGCGGCATCCCCTACGGCCGGGTGAAGCCGGCGCTGTCGCCCGCGGTACCAAGACCTGCCAAGGCATGAACGAAGGGCACATCGAGGACGAGACAGGGACGCGTATCAGCCTGCGAACCCTGCGCGATCGCGCGGTGGCCTCCGGCGCCCTGTCACCACCTCTGTGACATAGGACGGCCACCTCGACGACATTGAGGCGGCGCGCTGGGCGGCGGGAACACGCCGCCGCTCGTGTCGCCAGAGCCAGAGGTGCAGACCGGCCGGGCGACCCTGGCGGAGATCGTCGGTGCACCGGCCCCATGACGCATCACACGCGCCCAGTTCATGCCTGCCGTGCACGACGACTCGCCCCAGCGGTGGCAGCCCACGCCCGCCACCGCAAGGCCGCCCCCGCCTCGCCCCGAGTACCGGACCGCACCACTGACGATCACGTTCTCGCGGACGGACCAGGCCCGGTGACAGCCGTCGCACACCGCGCACCCCACGGTCGGGTCCTTGCGCGTCCGCGTTCGTCCCGGACCAGCGCAGAACTCGCTCAGCGGGCGCCGGCCTGCGCCTCGGCGGGCCGCCCGAGCGGCGCGACCGCCTCTCGGGCGGCTCGCTACGAGCTGCTGGAGTCGATCGCGAAGGTGGGGCGGTAGGAGGGCCGGTACGGCAGTGGCGGGTTGTCGTGGCGGGGAGAGGCGGTGCGGAACGTGGCCAACGCGGAGAACGCCGGGAAGCAGGCGATCGGCTTGTGCGTTGTGCTGACGCATGAGCCTGCGATTTTCGCTGATGGGTCCCGTACGAGCCTGGCGCGACGAGGAGGAGATCGAGCTGGGGCCGCGCCAACAGCGGTCGGTGCTGGCGGCGTTGCTGCTGAACAACGGCGTCCGGCTGAGCAACGACCAGCTGATCGGCATGGTCTGGGACGAGCCGACGCCGAGCGCGGTGATGGCGTTGCGGACGTACGTGTACAAGATCCGCAAGGCGCTTCCGGAGCTGGAGCTGAAGTCCAGGGACGGCGGGTACACGGTCCGCGCGGAGATCGTCGACGGCTGCGACGGCGAACCCCTGGAGGGCCTCCGAAGTGCCTACTTCGACGCGCAGCGGGTGCGGCTCTCCGACCACCGGCTCAAGGCGCGTGAGGACTGCCTGGAACGCGAGTTCGACGTACTTCAGCTGCAGGCCCATGTCGCCGCCTTCCCCCTCAGGGAGCGTCCCCGCGCCCTCCTGATGCGCGCGCTCTACCTGGAGGGCAGGCAGGGCGAGGCACTCGACCACTTCCACCGGGCACGCGCCCTCCTCCGCGACGAGCTCGGTCTCGAACCGGGGCCGGAGCTGCGCAGGGTCCACGCGCAGATCCTCAGCGGCGATCTCACCGCGCCGCGCAGGCCGGAGCAGCTGCCGCCGGACCTGATCGACTTCACCGGCCGTGCGGAGGAGATCGCGCAGGCTCTGCGGACGTTGCCGGGCACCGTGGGCATCACCGGTATGCGGGGCAGCGGCAAGACCGTGCTGGCCACTCGGATCGGCCACCTCGTGAAGGGCCGCTTCCCGGACGGGCAGATCTTCGTCAGGGGCAGGGATGTCGCCGGTGAGCTTTTGCGGGCGGTCGGTGTGGAGAACCCCGTCGGCGACAGGGCCACGCTGTGGCGGGAGAAGGCGCGCGGCAAGCGGTTCCTCGTCGTGGTCGACGACGTGCGGGACGCGGCCTCCGTGCGCGATCTGGCCACGCCCGGCTCGGCGATGATCCTCACGAGTGTCCCCACGTTGCACGAGCTGCCCGGCGTGAGCTGGGTGCGGATCGCCGGGCTGACCGAACGCGAGGCACGGGAGTTCTTCCGCAGGACCGTCGGACCGGTGCGCGCGGACGCGGAACCCGAGCAGGTCGAGGAACTGCTGGCACACCTCTCGCGACTGCCGACCCCGATCAGAGTGGCCGGCGGCAAGCTCGGCTCCCGCCCCGACTGGACGATCGAGATGTTCCTGCAGCAGATGCGGCGGGAGGGCAAGTCCGCCGACACGCTCCCGTCCGACTGCGCCGCGATGCTGGCCCCGATGATCGCGGCCGATCAGGAGCTCACCGATCCCGAACGGCATCTGCTCATGTGTTTCGCGCGCCAGGACACGGAGGTGATCGACTTCCACGAGGCGACACGGATGTCCGGGGCCGACCCCGGTGAGGTCGAGCGGGTGTTGGAGTCGCTCGCCGGGGTCCACCTCATCGAGCCGCTCGTGCTCGGACGCTACCGGTTGCCGCGGTTCGTGCGCGTCTACTTCGCGCTGCTGCGCACACCGGCGTCGGTCAGCTGAGGGGCGAGTGAGGGGCGAGGCGAGACGCAGCGCGTCGAGACCGCGCCACTCCCTTCCTCACCTCCTGACCAGGCGGTATATACGGAATTTATGCGCCGACGATCGAGCGGGGCCACGTTTGCACACATGTCAACCAAGGAACTTCAGGGCAAGAAGGCACTCGTCACCGGCGCCACTTCGGGCATCGGCCGCGCGATCGCGGTCAAGCTCGCAGAGTCGGGTGCCACCGTCTATGCGACCGGGCGCAGGGCCGAACTCGGCAAGGAGACCGTCGAGCTGATCGAGCGGGTGGGCGGTACGGGCCACTTCGTCGTCGCGGACGTCGCGAACCTCGACGACGTCCGCAGGCTCGCCGCGGAGGTCGGCGAGGTGGACGTGCTCGTGAACAACGCGGGCGTCTTCCCGTTCTCCCCGACCCCCGAGCAGTCGCTCCACGACTACGAGCAGATATTCGACGTCAACGTCCGCGCGACCTACTTCCTGACGGCCGCGCTCGTGCCGGGCATGGTGGCGAGGAAGAAGGGTGCGATCGTCAACGTGTCGTCGATCGCGGGGCAGATCGGCACCGCTGTGGGCTCCGTGTACCACGCTTCCAAGGCCGCGATGGACTCGCTCACCCGTTCGTGGGCCGTCGAGTTCGGTGCGGCGGGCGTGCGCGTCAACTCCGTGGCACCCGGTCCGATCCGCACCGACATGGCCGTCGACACGGCGGGCGAGATCTTCGAGGCGTTCAGCCAGAGCACGCCGCTCGCCCGGGCCGGCGAGCCCGAGGAGATCGCCGAGGCCGTGGCGTTCCTGGCCTCCGACAGGGCCGGCTACATCACCGGTGCGGTGCTCCTCGCCGACGGCGGCTACGTCGCGACCTGAGGTGTCGACCGGATCGGCTGGGTAGTCGTCGCAGTCATCGTCACCCTCGTCGTCTCATCGGCCCCCTGCCGCGGGGCAAGCTGAGCCGGGAGCGGAAGAGATACCTCCGGCTCATGCAGCTGGGCTACGGCAACAATGAGGCGAGCGGGCTCGTCGGCATCAACCCTCGGGCCGGTCGTGAGCGGCGCAACGGCCGGCCCGAGGGACGCAGGAAGCGCCCCCGGGTTGTCGTTTGGGTGGTGGTGGGGGTGGTTGGGTCAGCGGCGTTGGAAGGCGTGGTTGAGGACGTCGGGGGTGACCGCCATCCCGAGCCGGTGCCCGTGTTCGGAGGCGAAGCGGTAGTGCACGCCGGCCCAGATGCGCGCCTCCAGGAGTTCGGCTGTCGCGGCCTTAAGGCTGTTGTAGTGGCGGGTGGTGCCGGAGGCGGGGCTGTATGCGGCGAAGGTGAGGTTGTCACGGCCGAAGAACGTCCCCAGGGCTGTCATGACCGCCGTGGTGAAGCAGGCGTGGCCGGAGGGGTATTCCGGTGATGGGGCGGTGATCCGCAGGGGTGTCCAGTCGGGGTCGGGGTCGGTGGCCGGGTTGCCGTCGGTGCCGGCGAGCGGAATGGCTGTCACCGGGCGCCAGAAGTTCCAGTGGGCTTTGGCTTTGTAGCAGGCGATCAGGGTGTCGGCGGAGGCCACGTACACCATGGCGAGCAGCCGGGCGGTCTGGAGGTGGTTGAGGCGGTGCGTGGCGGCGAGTTGCCGGGTGATCGACCATTCGACCATCTGAGGGTCGTCCCACCAGATCGCCGCTTCGGTCTGGTCCTGGGTGCGGATGGTGCTGGCGGCCGCGCCGAGGCTCTTGACCTCGTTGAGGTCGCGGGCCCAGGCGGCGCCGGTCAGGACCGGCGGGGGCTTGACCCGGTAGGCGCCGGCGTCGGGGACGACGAACGGTTTGAGGTTCGGCACCCAGGCGCCGACGTTGACATAGCCGGGCGGGGTGAGCCGGTACTCGCCCGGCTCGGTGCCGACGGTCCACGGTGCGGTGGGGTCGAAGCCGTCGTCTCGGCGGCTCTCGGTCATCGCCGCGGCGGCGGCCCGGCCGACGGCCACCCCGCCGTCCTCGGCGCGGCCGTCGGGGATCGCGGCCAGCGCCTGGTCGTACCGGGCGTTCAGCGACTCGGCCTGTCCGGGGAAGAGCCACAGCAGCGTGTCGTGGGCGGCCGCGGCGACCGCCGCGGCGGTGGAGTCCCCGGGGCGGCTGCGGGGCGCGCCGACCAGGGGCTCGTAGGGACGGCCGGCGACGGCGTTGACCGCGTCGTACACGGCGCCCTGCACGATGGCGAAGCTGCGGGTGCCGGTGGTGGGCGACTGCTTGGCGGTGTCGTAGATGGCGCTCTGGGCGTGGATGTTCCAGGCGATGACGGGACTGCCGCCCGGGGCGGCCTCCGCGCCGCCGCGCGCCTCGGCGGTGGTGGCCGTCAGCGGGACGGTCAGGGCGAGTACGGAGAGGACCGCGATACGGCGTAACCCTCTGAATGATCCGGCGAGCGGACGTGGTGTCACGAGACCCCCAGGGGCTTGTCGGTGACAGGTTGTCCGAGCCTATCGGCGGAGGTTAAGTCTTGTCGTTACATCGACAATCATCGGCAGTCCGGCGGGGTTCACACCCGCGATGTCCGCCACCTCGGCGCCGACTGCGCGGGCTCCGGCCGGGAGCACCCTCTCGGAGTGCTCTCCGGGCGGGCCGGTCGGCCGTGGTGGCGAGGCCGGCAGCCGGGACTACAGGTGATCGGGCCTGGGCCGCTCGGCACACCGGCACGCTCCTGGATGGTCGGCCTCAAAACATGCGACTGACCGTCCGAAAGCAACGCCCCCGTCCCGGTGCCCAGTTGAGGATCAGAGACGCAAGGCCTGCGGATCACGTGCTTCGCGGCCAGCACCCGACACCCGCCCATCGCCGAGCTCCAGCTCGGTCACCGGCTGCGGGCCGAAGCCCTGGAAGTCCCCCGTGTCGCGCTCGTCGCCGCTTGCTTGCGGGCTCAACCCGGGAGCGGGCGCGAGTGATCAAGGTCCCGAACTCCCGCCCTGCCCACAGGGGCAAGGTAGCTGTCAGTGACGTTGAGGCCGTTGGCTTGCCGACTTACGGGTCGGTGAATCGCGCAGGTCGGAGTGCTGGGAAGCATGAGAGTCCGACACAAGACGGGGTCTGCGTTCGGGACGAAGCCTGAGCCGCAGCCCAGCTCCTGGCGCAGGTACTGCCACTGGGTGCCGGTGTGCAGCAGGTAGAGGATCCCGCACAGCACCTCCCGGTCCCGCAAGGGCTTGCGCTCCGGATACCCGGAAGCGGCGCTCACGCTGCGGCGGCAGCGGCTCCAGGCGGTCTCCCCGCTCGTCCGGGCGGGCTGCTCTGATCCGCACCGAACGCCACCCCTCGTTGGTGATCCCCTGACCTTGGGAATCCTCGCCCGCCCCGCCGGCACCGTCGACCGGGTTCGGAAGGGGGTCCTGACGATCGTGCAGGCCGCGTCGGCCACCCGCCTGTCGAGAGGGACAGCTGCATAGGCCGGCCGCGTCCAGCGCCGGGCCATGGATGACCGATCGGCACTGAAGGTGCGCATCTCCTTCTGAGCGCGGTGGTCGGCGGCGCGGGGCGTGGGTTCTCCGTTCCGCGCGGTGTCCTTGTGGTGTGTCAGGCGGCGCGCCTGACATGGCGGACCAGCCACAACAGCAGGGGATCGAGGTCGGCGGCGGCCGTGAGGACCCGGTCGACCGCTTCGGGGGTGTGCAGCCACTGTTCGCTGCCGAGGGGACGGGCGGCGATCAGTGAGCGGTGGCGCAGCAGGTGCGTGCGGGGATGGTCTGTCGGATAGCCGCGAGGGGGGCGTTTCATCACGTCCCCGGAGACGTCGTAGCCCTTTTTCCGTACGTCTTCGATGATGGCGGACAATTCGCGGCCGCTGCCTTCGGCGGCCACGGCTGTGCGGAACGTGTCCACCTGGCCGGGGTCGGGGTACCACCAGGCGCCCTGGATCCGCAGGCCGTCCAGGTCGAACCGGAGTCCGATCTCGATCTTGCGGCCGAGCCGGATCACCGCGCCCTGGTGCTGCCACCACCAGGAGTTGGTGCGGTAGTGCCAGACGGAGAAGTCCTCGTAGCGGGGGTCGGTGTCCGCGACCTCGTTGAGCAGGGCGATCATCGGCTGCCGGACCAGGCGCTCGCGGTCGGCGCGGTGGCGCTCGCGTATCGCGTGGGCCGGTTCGCCCTGGAGCTGCCACAACACATCCATGGCCTGTTCCGGCCAGCCGGTGAACTGTCCGCGCATGCGCGGAGGATAGCTCACGCCTGATCCGCGCGCGGGAAGAGTGAGAACTGATGCCATGGCGGAGATCGTTGAGGTGCGGCGGGAGGACCGGGAGCGCCCGAAGTACCGGAGCCGGCCCAGCGGGGCAGGTCCTGGACCTGTGGCGGTGTTGACCGAGTCTGTGCAGCAGGCCGAGGCTTCCTGCGGCGCGGATGGTCGCGTCTCTCGGCTGGAAGGCTCAAGTGTTGCTCTGAAGTGGGCGGGGAGAGGGTTGCTCGCTGTCCTGCCGGGTGACACTGCCGGCAGACGAGACGTCAAAGGGGGCTGGTATGGGGAGGGTGTTGCGGCGATCCGTGGGGGCGGGGGAGGAGGGCCGGGTTCTGGACGTCTACGAGGTCGCTTTCCTGGCGGGCGGAGCCCAGCGGGTGGTGGACAGTGCGGTGATCGCGTTGTCCGATCGCGGGCTGCTTGTGGTCCGGGTCTCGCGGGTGCGGAGGGTGGGGGAGGAGCAGCAGGCCCGGCATCCGGTCGAGCGGGCTGTGATCGCGTCCTGCCCGCGCGGCGGGAGTATCGCCGCCCTGGCTCTGCACACCGCGGTGCAGCGTTCCGGGGAGGTCGAGGAGATCGGCCGCAGGCTGGCCGCATGGGGTTTGTTGAGGGATTCGGGGCGCCGGATGACCCGGCTGGGCAGGCGGCGGCTGCGGGCGGCCGAGCAAGACGGGAGCCTGCCGGCGTACGTCTTGGGCGGTGCTGCTGTCCTTCCGGACGGGCCGGTGCGGCGTGGGGTCGTCGGCGCGCAGCCGATTCCGTCGGGTCTGGGCCGGTCCCTGATCCGCATGGGGAAGGCTCTGGACCGCGACTCCGACTCCGCCTGGGATTCGGACGCCGGCGCGGGCGGCGGGTTCGGCTGCGGGGGCGGGGGCGGCAGCGACTGAGCCCCCCCCGCGCCGGCTCGAGATCCCCCCGGTTTGTTGGCGGAGGGCGCGGTGGCGCCCGGACAGCGCCGCCCATGCCGCGATCCCGGATCAGCGCGCTGACCCCGGATGCAGTCTGACGGATGTGGGGGGCGCTGCGGGGCACGGCTGTCAGGGTTGTCATCCAGCGTGTCCCCGCATGTGGTGCGGGAGGCGTACCCGGCTACCAGCGGGGACCGCTGACTGGAATCCCGGCCGGTGTGCGCGCCGGTCCCGGAGCCGGGGGGTTGGGAACCCGGGTCCGCCGCCACTCCGCCACCGGGCAGGCCGGCCCGGCGGCCGCGCTTTCGTCTGCGGCAAGCGCGGGCAGATCCCCCTCAGGGCCGCCGCGACCAGCGCCCCCCCAGGGTCGCCCCGATGGTCCAGCGCCCTGTGACGCGGCCGCGTGCACGACCGGAGCGGGCTGCGCGCCGGGGGCGTCGCCGAACGGTTTCACCGGCACCCCGGCGTGACAGCGGGTTCCCGCGACCAGGCCTTTGCCGCGCCGAAGAAGCCAGGGCCGCCTGCCAAAGAAGCACCGTAACCCGAGATCCATGACGGGACGGCTGTTCGTCAAGCCATCACTCGCCGCATCGGGCGGCCTGTGTTCCACGCCGTCGGCCGGCCAACGTCGGGCGGTCCTCTGCTGCTGGTTCTGGAGCTTGCGACGCCCGTGTCGTCGAACAGGATGACCGGACGGTTCGCGGCCGGTCAGTCCGTCACCGCAGGATCCCAGTGATCCATGCCGCCACGGAAATGCTGCAGGAACACCAGCGGTGTGCCGGTCTCGGCGCCGCAGCGCCGGTAGGCGTACCGAATCCCGTACGCCGTGACGAACCGCGTCGGAGCCGTCACAGGGGAGAGAGGCGGTGTGTGAGTCGGTCGGGTCGTCGTCTTCGGTTCCTACTTCATCAGCCGCACGGGAGAACCCGCCTGGAACGCGGCGATGTCCTCGACGGAGTCCTGACAGAAAATCTCGTACAAGTCGCGGTTCACGAATCCAACGTGCCCCGTGAGCAGCGCGTTCGGCAGCGCCCGCAACGGGTGGTCCGCGGGTAGCGGCTCGGTGTCGTACACGTCGAGGGCGGCCGCTCGGATCGCGCCCTCACGCAGGACGTCGATCAGGGCGACCTCGTCGACGACCGGTCCGCGTGAGGTGTTGACCAGGAGGGCCGAGGGCTTCATTGACCGGAGTTCCGCCGCGCCGACCAGCCCGCGTGCTCGCTTGCTGAGCGGTACGTGGATCGAGAGCACATCGCTTTGCACCCCGACTGCCTCCAGCACAACCCGTTCATCCCCCCGGTCAGGGCCAGGCTGCGAAAGTTCATCGCGGACCTGCCCGACGCCAGCCGGTACGAGCCGGGAGCGATCGTCGCCGAGGGAGACCTGGTCATGATCCACGGCAGGTACTCCGGCAGCACCGAGGAGCCCCTCGTGGTGGTCGACATCTTCCGCTTCGAGGAGGGCCTGGTAGTGGAGCACTGGGACGTCCTGCAGGACGAAGTGCCCGCGAAGGACGCGGTAGACCGGCGGGCGGCAGGTGGTGCGCGGAGCCTGGGAACGGGCCCGAGGGGTCTGCGGTGCCGACTCGGCGCTGGAGTTCGGGGCCGACGGCCGGTTCGCCGTCATCGCCGAGGGCCGGGCACAGGTGTGGGACGTTCGTACCGGTGGCCGGTCCGCCGAAATCCGCGACCCGGGTGTGCTGTACGCGTCGTTCAGCCGGGACGGGGAGTTCCTCGCGACGTTCGGCTCCGCCGGCGAGATCAGGGTGTGGCGGCTGTCCGCCCCGGTCACCCCCGTCCTCCGCCACCCCCTCAACAACCAGAACCTGCACGGTCGCCTCGCATGGGACCCCGGCTCACCCGCTCTGCGCTACCTGGAGGGCAGCACCGCCCACACCCTCGACCTGACGGCGACCGTCACCGCCGTCTGGCGCGACCGGCCCATGGACGGCGTACTGCTCAGCCCCGACGGCCGCGTCTTCGCCACCGCCGAACGCACGGGCACCGGCTTCGCCTTCGAACTCCGCACCACCGACGACGGCCGCCTCGTCCGCACCTTGCCGTCCCCGCCACCGCCCCAGCCGGTCCCGGCCGCCGCCTCCCACGGTCACCACGCTCCCCATGCCCCTCACGGTAAAGCGCCGGCCCCGCCCCTCGCACCGGGTGACGTCGTCCCACAGATGGCGTTCAGCCCCGACGGCAGCCGGTTCGTCTACGGGGTCACCGCACCCGGCAAACGGGCCGCTCCGCAGCGGTTCACCGTCTGGGACCTGACCCGCGACCGCGAACAGACCGCGCTGGACCTGGCGACGACCGAGTCCGCCACCGCGGTCACCGCCCTCGCCCTCACCCCCGACGGCCGCACCCTCTTCACCGCCCGCACCCCGGCCGCCGGCGAGCTGAGCAGCGAGCACTGGGACGTGGCCGACCGTCGCCGGACGAACGTCGTCACCGGGCCCGGCCTGGCAGGCACCCGCTTTCAGCTCGCCCCGAACACGGAAATAATCGTCGGCGACAACCGCGTCGCCCGCCGGAGCACCCGTCAGAGTGCTGCGCTCGACCTCGTCCAGGGCGACCACATCAGTGCGCTGGCGTTCAGTCCCGACGGCAGCCGCGTGGCGGCCGGCGACCGCACCGGCCGGGTCGCCCTGTGGGACGGCGACCTGCGCCGCCGTGCCGGTGTCCTGCGCAATGTCTTCCCGGCCCCCCTCGGCGACACACCGGAGGCGGTCAGCGCCCTCGCCCTCAGTCCCGACGGCCACACCCTCGCCGTCGGCGGCGACGCCGGCACCATCCAGCTCTGGGACACCACCACCCAACAGCCTCTCGGCGGCCCGCTCCCCACCCCCGGCGAGCCCATCGACTCCCTCGCCTTCAGCCCCGACAACACCACCCTCTACGCCGGCGGCGGCCACGTCCCCCTCCACCGCCACACCGTCGACCCCACCCCCGTCATCGGCCACGTCTGTGCCCGTGCCGGGAACGAAAACCTGACGAGGAGCGAGTGGGACACGTACGTACCGGACGCGCCGTACAGAAGGGTGTGCGACTAATGCGATCACAACTGAAGACAGTCCCTGGTGCTGTGTTCGGTGATTGATCTGGTGGTCGGCAGGGATGAGTTGACGGATGAGGCGTAGAGCGGATAGCTCCGCCGCTGCCGGTTGCTGAAGGTCGGGCGGCCCTGGCCGGGGACCCCCGACAGGTTGTCAACGGCGTGTTGTGGCGATTGTGACCGGGGCGCCGCAGGGATCTGCCCGAGCGCATGTGCCGACCTCAGGGTCCGGACCAAGTGGGGCCGGCAGGCAGTCGGTCAGCGGTGCTTGATACCGGGCTGGGCGTTGGGAGCAAGGGCTGGCCTGGTGATGGGGACGCCACCGAGGGCCTCGTCAGCGGCGGCCAGCAGGTCGTCGGGGAGGTTCACGCCGGAGGCGGCGGCGTTGGCGTGGACCTGCTCGGGGCGAGAGGCGCCAGTGATGGCGGAGGCGACTTCGGTGCGGCGCAGGACCCAGGCGAGCGCGAGAGTGGGCATGCTCATCCCCGCCTTTCGGCAATCGGGACGAGACACTGGACCGCCTCCAGGATGGCGTCGCTAAAGATCAGGTCCTGGGAGACCGCCATGTCCGCGGACGCGAACCTGCTGTCCTCCGGTACGGGCTGACCCGGCTCGAACTTGCCGGAGAGGACTCCCTGGGCTAGCGGCGACCAGACGATCTGGGAGATGCCGTTCACGGCGCACAGACCGAAGACCTCGGCCTCGGGGGCCTGCCACAGCGTGGAGTACTGGGGCTGGGAGGAGACGAACAGATCCGGACCGGCGAGGTCGATCGCCGCCCGGATCTGCTCGGGGGTCCACTCACTGAAGCCGATGTAGCGGGCCTTGCCCTGCTCGACGACCTTCTGGAACGCCTCGATCGTGTCCTCGATCGGCACGGCGGGGTCGAAGCGATGCGCCTGGTACAGGTCGACATGGTCGGTTCGCAGGCGAGTGAGGGAGGCGTCAATCTGCTTGGCGATCTGGTCCGGGGACAGGCCCTGGTCGGCCGGGTCGTCGGACATCCGGCCCCAGACCTTGGTGGCCAGGATGTAGGAGTCACGGGGGTGGGCGGAGAGGATCTCACCCCAGGCCGTCTCTGCGGCTCCTTGGCCATAGACGTCGGCGGTGTCGAAGAAGTTGATGCCCGCGTCGAACGCCGCCTCGGTGCAGGCGCGGGTCTTGTCGGCCTCGATGCCGCCGGAGTAGGTGAGCCAGGACCCGAGCGAGATCTCCGAGACCTCCAGGTCCGAGCTGCCGAGTGTGCGGCACTTCATGGATGCTCCTTGCTTCCCCGGGGAGGGCTGGTGGTTGGTGTGGTCAGGCCCGTGGTGACTGAGCCGGGCGGGTCCGGTGGATGACTGCGATGGTGATCGCGGGGATCAGGGTCAGCGCGGCGATGACGGTGCCGACGGCGGCCGGGCCCGTAGCTCCGAGGGAGGATTCGAGGGCGAAACTGGCGATCCAGGAGCCGCTGGCGGTGCCGAGGTTGAACGCCGACACGGTCAGCGCCGACCCCAGGGTCGGGGCCCGGCCGGCGAAACGGACGCCCAGGGCGATGAGTACGGGATTGGCACCGAGCCCGAACAGTCCCAGCAGGGCCACCAGCGCGATCGTGGGGGCGGCTTGCCCGGACAGCAGGCACAGCCCTGCGAGCAGGACCGTCGTCACCGCGGGGGCGGTGATAGCCGTCAGGTACGGACGACGGTCCCCTAGTCGGCCTCCCACGAGGAAGCCCACCAGGGCGCCGACCCCGAACCCGACCAGGACCAGCCAGGCGTGCTGAGCGCAGAGCCGACAGCCCGGAACGGATCGGGACCGTTTGGTCGTCCTGGGTGTCATGCGGAACCTGTCGGGTGATGAACACCATGGCAGGGGCCCCAGAACGGGCCCCGCCAGCCCATCAGCTGTCCGGCGAAGGCGGCCAGGGGCACACCGACGACGTTGGCGAGCATCGCCCCTGCGCCCACGGTGCCCAGGGCCCGCGAACTGGCGGCGGGTCCCGCAGCGCGGGTGGCGACCACGTTGCCCCGCCCAGAACGCTCCGGTCGCCAGAGCGGTCAGAAACCTGGCCGCCACAATGAGCGCGAAGCAGGAGGCCAGGGCCACGATGACGTGACCGGCCGCGAAGATGCCCAGCGCGAGGAGCAGCGTCCACCGCTTGGGAAGGCGCAAGGTCAGCATCGCCATTAAGGGTGCGTCGACGATCATTCCGACGGCGAAGACGGTGATCAGCAGCCCGGCCCGCGCGACGGTGACATGCACGTCGCTGGCGATTTCGGGCAGCAGACCCGCCACCACGAACTCGGTCGTGCCCATCAGGAACGTGCCGAGCGCCAGCACGTACACGACGAGCGGAAGCCGGGCGGGCCGGTGCTCGTGGTCAGTGGCCCGGTGGCCTGCGAGGGCGTGGAGGGTTCCTCCTCGCGTTGTCATGCTTCCTCTCCGAGGGGATGTCGAGAACAAGATGCGGGTTCTGCGGAAACGGGCCCCGGGCTGAGCGCGGGAAGCCGCGCTCAGCGATGGAGGGGCCGCCGGGAGCCACACGCACGAGAGGGCGTTCGAGTAGGCCAACAGTCAGGAGATCGTTATCGCGCGCGACTACGCGGCCGGGAAGGGGCCCGGAGGCAGCGTCGGGGAAACGTGCCGGGTGATGAGGACAAGCGGGCCGACGCGAGGGGAGTGAACGCGACACGCGTATACGGGCCTGACCATCAGGGGCCTGGCTGGGTGGCGCGGTACGGCCGGTGTCCCGGCCGTACCGCGCCGCTGGTGATTACTTGACGGTGAAGCCGCCGTCGACGACGAGTGCCTGGCCTGTGGTGAAGACGGCTCCCGGGCTGGACAGCCACAGCACGGCGGAGGCGATCTCCTCGACACTGCCGGAGCGCTTCATGGGGATCTCGTTGATGATGGCTGCCATGTGTTCGGGTGCCTCGGCGATCGCGTTGGTGACCATGGGGGTCTCGGTGACGCCCGGGCAGATCGCGTTGATGCGGATGGGTGAGCGCCACACCGGCGTCCGCAAACGTCAGCGACGGCTACGTCAGTGGTGCCGGAAACCTGTTTGACGGCTGGGACGATGAGGGAACCGTCTCCCGGTACTCACACGCGAGCTCACATGCTGTCTGCCTGTGGCAGCAGGTTCTCAACGTCGAGGACTACGGCCACAGGTGTGAAATCGACGGGATCTTCGGACCCACCACCGAGACCCGCACAAAACCCCTGCAGAGCAGGTGGGGTCTGACGGCCGACGGCATCGTCGGCGAGGACACCTGGTCCAAGGCGGGAGAAAGCCTGGGCTACGGCCAGCTCGTGAACGACGGGCCGCACCGCCATTACCGGATGAGGTACACGGGCGCCACCGACGACTTCGTCCTCTACCGAGGAGAGACAGGCAGGCACGGCTTCTACGAGCTGGCGAACGAGAACTGGCGTGTCGCCAGCTACAACTCCCGCACCTGCAACTAAAGGCCCCGGCCAGCCAATGATGCATCGGCGGCACGTGGACCAGGCCGCCGCTGACAGTGCCTGGAAACAAGAGACGACGAACAGCCGGACACCAGCAGGAACCGAGTGGTCCGCTGAGCGCCGAAGTGGCCGACCAAAGCACTCAATGGCCAACTGAGACGCTCAGTCACAGTCACACGTGTGGGGGTGATGACAGCCGGCGGGTTCGGCGGGACGCTCGGCAGAAGGCCAAGGGAGACCGGTCGTGTGAGCGCGGCCGGTCTCGCGCCGTAAGGCGAGCATTGCGCGGGCTGCCCCGCACCCGTCCAGGGAACGTATGTGGTTGCGATCACCAGGTGGTCCGGGTGAGTTCTCTGAGCCAGATCATCGAGGCGCGCAGGTGGAGGCCGGCGAGGTGGGCTGCGACGGCGCCGTCCCCAAGTCCCTGTCCCGCACGGGGCGCCCGTCGCCCGCGCCTTCCTAGATCGTGCCGCTCCACGCCCGGCGGTTCTCCCGTCGGCGCACATGGCCGCGCCAGCCCGCGAGCAGCGTCATGCCCGTCCATGCGGCGACTCCCGTGACGAGGCCGCCGAGCCTGCCTTCGGGGTCGACGTCCACGGCGTCCTCCAGCGGGACGGCGCCTTCCGGGTCGCGGAGGATCTCGATGCGGTCGCCCACCCGGTAACCGGGGTTGCTGCCCCGGTACTCGAGGGTCTCGTCGAGTTCACCGCCCGGCCCGACCAGTGTGAACCGGTGGTTCTTGCTCGCCGTTCCCGCCGCGCTGTCCGCGGTGATCGTGACGGTCTCGCGGACGCCACGTCGGTCGAGCGCCGCCTCGGGGGCGTACTGGACGGACCCGACGAGAATGAAGAGTGCGGGGACCACGGAGAGGACGGCGAGCCACCACGCCCTGTGGAGCAGCCGCAGCACGATCACGAAGACCAGGCAGCCGAGCACGCCCGCCGCGATCGGGATGAAGTCCATGCCCAGCGTGACGTAGGCGAGTCCGGCGTTGCCGGCGGCGATCCCCCAGGCGACCAGCAGCACCCAGAGCGTGGCGAGTACGGACGCCCCGGCGCTCCTTCCCGTGCGCTGCCCACTTGGAGCGGGCACTCTGGCCCCGGCCGCGTCCCAGCCCGCCACGGGCGCGTTCATCCTCTGATCGCTCATCCGCGCAGCATACGAGGCGGCCGGAACGCCGTGCCCACGTGGTCCGGGACCGGTGTCAGTGGATCCCAGCTCACCCTGCAGATCGTCAAGCGGAGCGACGACATGCGCTGCTGGCGGGCAGCGTCTCGTAGTTCCAGGCCAGACGCCTCGTGCGCAACAGCCACCCCAGTGTTCGTTCCATCGCCCAAGCACACTGCACGTATGGATGGTCGGGAGAGCGAACGAGGGCCGATAATCGGCCGTGAGGGGCTGCGGCGTTTGGCCATGGTGGCCGGGCAACTTCGCGCCCGTGAGGGGGATGAGTCCCCATGCGCGACGAACGCGACGTCAGCCCCAGACGAGTGCGCGGACGGCACTGAGCGATCAGGTGTGGACGCGGCTGCCGACGGCCAATCGGCAAGCAGTGGTGCGGCAGTTGACGAGGCTGGCCGGTCGTGTGATGGCCGCGGGTGAACGGGGTCGATCATGACTTCGGTGTTGCCCTGGGAGAGGGCCCACAGCAAGGTGTGCGACCGTCATTTGCAGCGCCTCGCGGCGGTCTATGTCCGCCAGTCCACGCGCCAGCAGCTGCTCAATCACCAGGAGTCGACGCGGTTGCAGTACGCGTTGAAGGACCGGGCCGTCGCGTTGGGCTGGGAGGCGGACCGGGTCCTGGTCATCGACGACGACCAGGGCATGTCGGCGACCACGGCGCTGGCGAGGACGGGGTTCCAGCGGCTGGTCACCGAGATCGGCCTGGACCACGTCGGGCTCGTGCTCGGCACCGAGATGTCCCGCCTGGCCCGTTCGGGCAAGGACTGGTACCAGCTCATCGAGCTGTGCGCCCTGTCCGGGGCGGTGCTGGCCGACCTTGACGGTGTGTACGACCCTGCCGACTACAACGACCGCCTCGTCCTCGGTCTCAAGGGGACGATCAGCGAGGCCGAACTTCATCTGATCAAGCAGCGGATGTGGAACGGCCGGATCAACAAGGCCCGCCGGGGTGAGCTCGCCTTCCCGCTGCCGTCCGGTTATGTCCGCCGCCCGTCGGGCGAGGTGGTTTTCGATCCGGACGAGCAGGTCCAGACCGTGATCCGGTTGCTCTTCGCACAGTTCGAGCGGCGCGGGACGCTGCACGGGGTGCTGCGCTACTTCGTCGACCACGATATTCAGTTGGGCATCCGGCTGCGGGAGGGACCGGACAAGGGCACGCTGGAGTGGCGCAGGCCGAACCGGATGACGCTGCAGACCCTCCTCCACAACCCCGCCTATGCCGGCATCTACGCCTACGGCCGTCGCCGGGTCGACCCGCGCCGCAAGGACCCCGCCCGGCCCAGCACCGGCCGCGTCGTCCAGGCCCGCGACGAATGGCTCGTGATGATCCCCGACGTGCTGCCCGCCTATATCTCGGTGGCCCAGTTCGAGGCCAACGAGGCGAAACTCGCTGCCAACCGGGCCCGCGCCGAGACCATGGGCGCCGTCCGGAGCGGGCCCGCTCTCGCCGCCGGGTTGGTCTTCTGCGGAATCTGCCAGCGGCGCATGGTCGTCCGCTACCACACCCAGCACAGCCATGCCCTGCCCGAGTACCTGTGTTCTCGCGAGGTCACCAACTACGGTGTGGGTTCTCGTCTTGTCAGAGGTGCGTGAGATCCTCCCCTGTTCTCTCAGCTCAGATCCCTGTCTGAGTCTGAGATTGATCTTGTCTCTTGGATGATGTCTGGTGAGCTGCGTATCTAACGGAG
>NZ_JAIHON010000025.1 GCF_021173675.1 Streptomyces lincolnensis
CCGGAGGTGAGCGGCTGGCGGTCGTGTGCAACACGGGGGGTTCTCCCGAGCGGGAGCTGACGTATCTGACCCTGCTGCAGCGGCAGCGGGCCGCGGCGGTCGTCCTGACCGGCGGGGCCGTGGAGGACGTGCCGCACCAGGCGGCCATGTCGGCGAAGCTGCGGAAGCTCGCGGAGGCGGGGACGCGGATCGTGCTGTGCGGGCGGCCGCCGGCGCCGGAGACCGGGGCGATCGCACTGACCTTCGACAACCGTGGGGGCGGGCGGGAGCTGACCGAGCACCTCATCGGGCTGGGGCACCGGCGGCTCGGCTACATCGCCGGACCCGAGGAGCGCACGACCACGCGGCACCGGCTGGAGGGGCACCGGGCGGCCCTCGACGCCCACGGGATCGCCGAGGATCCCCGGTGGACCGTGTGGGGGCGCTACGACCGGCAGTCCGGCTACGACGGCACGCTGGAGCTGCTGCGGCGGGATCCGGCGTTGACCGCTGTCGTCGCCGCGAACGACTCCGTCGCGCTCGGGGCGTGTGCGGCGCTGCGCGATTCCGGGCTGCGGATTCCTGAGGACGTCTCCGTCGCCGGGTTCGACGATCTGCCGTTCAGCGTGGACGCGGTGCCCGCGCTGACGACCGTGCGGTTGCCGCTCGCGGAGGCGGGGGCTCGGGCGGGGCGGATCGCGATGGGGCGGGAGGAGCCGCCGCCGGGGGGTATCGCGACGGTTCGGGGGGAGCTGATGGTCCGGGGGTCTTCTGGGGGGCCGCGCGGGTGACGGTGGGCGTGGGTGCGTGGGGTGCCCTGTGTTCGGGTGACCGCCCCCAGGGGGCTCCGCCCCCTGGACCCCCTGTCGGCCCTTAAGGGGCCTCGTCCTCAAACGCCGGACAGACTGAAAATGCGGGTGGGTGGGGGGGCCGGGACGGCTGGGCCTCGGTCTCGAACACCGGGCGAGCCGAGATGGCCTGGACCGGGAGTGAGATGTACTGCCTCCCACGAGTCAGCCTCCTGCGGGTGGGTGCGGGGTGCGCTTCAGCGCGTCCTTGTGCAGAACGATGCACTCGCATGGCCCGAGGATTAATCACCAGGTGGTAGAGAATCAGTCATGGCTACCGGAATACCTGGTCTCACCGAATTGTGGCAGCGCTTCGACAACTGGCTGGTCGAGCATGCTCCCGGAGACCACGGGTCCTTGCGGCCGGGCTGTTCGAACGGCGAGACAAAGCGCCTGGAGGACAGCCTCGGCTTCCCTCTCCATGAGGATGTGAGGACCACCCTCGCACTGCACAACGGCGTCGCCCCGCGGAGGTCCAGTACGGAGCCGGGAGCCTTTCTCCTCGGCTACAGCCTCCTGGACGTCGACGGAATCCTGGAAGCTCATCGGGATCTCGTCTCGATGGTGGAGGACGCCCGCGAGGAGGGGGAGGAGGACCTGGTCGTCGGCCGCATCGCCGACACGCAATGGGTGCCGCTCGCCCGGAACATCTCCGGCGATCTGCTGTTCGTGGACCATCGGCATCATCACCGGGGAGAGATCGGGGAGATGTCGTTCGGTGATCCCGAGTACCGCCTGCTGTGGCCGCGGATGGATCTCATGCTCGTGGATCTGTGCGACTCGGTGGAGAACGGCACTCCGGTGACCTCCGTACCGCGCGTTCCCGTGCTGCACGAGGGGCGGATGCTCGAATGGCACACCCGCCCCCCGCAGTAGGTCAGCCGAGGTCGCAGACCTGGCTGAGATCGCAGGACTCGTAACCGGTGTTGACGTAGTACGCGTCGTAGTCGAGCAGCCTCACCGCTGTCGTGAACCGGCCCAGCGCACCTCCGGCCGCCGAGTTCTGGGTGCTCGTGATGGCGGCGCGCCCGCAGATCTCGTTCCAGGTCGGGTAGGCGTAGTTCTCGTCGAGCTTGAGCGTGTAGGTGCCGTCGGAGTTCCTCACCGCGTACATCTGTACGCACGACTTGCCCGAGGCCAGCGTCATTCCGCCGCTCTCACGCGATTTGGCGAAGGGGTACTCGTCGCAACTCGTCCCGATCGCGTTCGGGTTCGGGTTCCATTCGGCGACCGCATACAGGCACATCTTGTTCCTGTTGTTCTGTGCGGTCGTGTCGTCCGCGAGGCGGTGGAGTGGCGACTGGTATTTCTTGCTCCCCGGGTGAGAGGCCAATTTCTCCATCAGGACCCAGTAATAGGCCGCGGCGGCCGGGTATTTCTCCCGGGTGAGGAACAGGGTCGGGGTGACCTTGGGGAAGACGCACCCGGTGTTGCCGCCGACCTGGTTGTCGCAGCGGATGGCGAACGCCGTGTCCTTCCACTGGTTGTTCGCCGTGGTCGTGGTACCGGGAGAGCTCCAGCTGGTGTTCCAGTCCAGGCCGAGCGTGGCCTGGCCGCCGGCCACCTTGTTCCAGCTGTAGGTGTCGGTCCGGCTGGCGGTGTGCTGGTCCCCTTCTGTCCAGGTGGTGCTCCCGCTCCAGGGACCCGGCGCGTCCGCGGTGCAGTCGCTCATGGCCCAGCAGTCCTCGAAGAAGTCGTCCAACGTCGCGGAGGCCACGCCGGTCAGGTCCGGCAGGGAGAACTCCGTCCAGGTGGTGAACTGGTTCGAGGTCGGTTCGAGCTTGATCTCCTGGACGACCTTGACGTTTCCGCCGCCGATCACGTCACCGTTGTCGTCCTTGACGTACAGGGCGTAGCCGCCGCGCAGACATCCCTGGGTCCGGGTGTACTGGAAGTCGGATCCGGGAGCGGTCTTGCACCAGGGGACCGGCTCGGAGCTTGCCGCGTGGCTGCCGAGGGATTTCGGCGTGATCGCTGTGGCCGAGCTCTTCGACAGCTCGCTCCACGGCTTGTAGGGGCCCGCGCAGAGGTGGACCTTGCCGCTGGTCGTGGAGCACCCGCCCGCGGTACCGCCCGCGGCCGTGTCCTGTGCGGTGGCGTGTGCGATGTGCGGTGCGGTGTGCTGTGCCGTGAGGGCGGAGAGCCCTTCGTCCGTGGGCGCGGGAGCGTCGTCGGGCGTCTGGGAGGCGATGTCGTCGGGATCCGGGGCGTCCGGGTTCTCCGCCCCGAAGTCGACTTCGGGCATGCCGCTGAAGTCGCCGGGCACGACCGCGACGGCGTCCCAGGCGATGTCGTCGTCCCCGGTGCCGTCGCCCGTGGTGTTGGACAGCTTCACCTCCGGCGGTGTGTCACCGAACCGGTAACCGCCCAGGGACACCCAGGAGTTCGATTCGTTGGCGTCCTGCGAGATGGTCTTGTCGAACGTGCCGAACTTCGTGACGACCTGATAGGTGGCGTCCGTGGTGTCCGCTCCGGTGTCGGGGATGTGCACGTAGACCTTGCCCTGGCCACCCGCGATCGCACTGCCGAACTTCCAGTCGCCGAGGACCGTCATGCGTCCGCCGTCGCCGCCCAGGTGGTCGGCGTCACGCGTGTGGGCGTACCAGAAGTGGCCGTCGTAGCCGCCGCCTATCTGGTGCAGGTCGGCCTTGGCGTCGTACTGCCCGAGGCCGGGACCGGTTGCGTTCGGGTCCGGGTAGAAGGTGAACTGGAACGAGCCGTCGGTCGTGGTCGTTCCGCAGCTGCTCCAGGTGTTGGTGCCCGCCGGCACGTCGTCGACGACGACGGCGCCCGACGGTGCTCCACCGCACACCGGCGTGCCGTACTGGAGGCGGGAGCCGCGTCCTGGCTCGCTGACCAGGGTCTGGTACTTGATGTTCTCGAATCCGCAGGTCGAGGAGCAGTCGGACTTCCAGGTGGCGTTGGACGCGTTCCACCAGTACTGGGTGTAGCAGCCGGCGTCGGGGCAGTTGGGCGGACTGGCGGTGTCGCAGTTGTTCTGGGAGTTGCAGAACGTGTCGAGCGGCGGCGAGACGTGGGCCCGGTTGTAGGTCGCGGCGCCGGGGGTCGTGTAGGCGCCGGTCGTGCCGTTCCAGTAGGCGGGCCGGAAGCCGGCGGAGGAGAAGCCGGACTCGCCGGGCCAGTCCTGGCGGCCGGAGGTGGCGTAGGAGTGGCCGGTGTCGATGGACCAGGCGGACCAGCCCATCACCTTCTCCTCGTAGGGCCAGTCCTGCGGGTGGGCGGCGTCCTTGGCGGCGAGGGGGTCGACGTCGGTGTTCATGAAGCTCAGCCGGGACGCCGGATAGACGGGGTTGGCGGGGTTGTTGTACCAGCCCAGGCCCCAGTTGCCGTTGGTGCCCTCGTCCGCCTTCTTGTTGAAGCCGAGGTTGTAGTTCCACACGGCGGCGAACCAGTTCTCCGGCTTGGCCGGGTCGTCGTTGTTCACCGTGATGGTCTGGCCGGACTCGTGCACCTCGTTCCACTTGTCGGCGAGGATGTGGAGCGAGGCGGCGATGTTGGTGGCGTAGTCGATCGCGACCGCGCGCTGCGTGCTGACGGGGAGGGAGGTCTCGCCCGTCTTCTCGTATCCGGCCTTGCGCATGCCGTCGGTGATCTGGCCGACGCCGTAGCCGCAGTCGGACTGGTCCCAGTGGATCGTCCAGTAGTCGGCGAGCGTGCCGCCGCTCTGGTGTCCGTAGTAGCCGTCGACCGCGGCGAGCGGGCTGCCCATCTGGCCCGGGATGGCGCCGGATTCGGCCTGCCAGAGGTTGGACTCCTGGGCGAGGATGCCCAGTTCGACCTGGGCGGGGATACGACCGCTGCCGCCGGTGTTCAGGGTGGGGACGGGGAACATGCCCTGCGGATCGATGGTGGAGAGGCCGGTCTGGGAGCGCCAGCCGCCCTGGGTGAGGTAGCCGGAGCGCAGGTCGCCCCGGACGGCCATGTCCACGGCCCACTCGACCTGGTTCGGGGTCGGCTGGAGCGCCTGGGTGGCGGTGTCGTTGCGGGGCACGGAGCACCAGGCGTCGGTGTCGACCGGGTCGTTGGCCCTCGGGTCGGCGTCGGCCGCGGTCAGCATGCTCCTGGTGGACGTCCGCGGCTTCGCGGAGCCGGTCAGCGCCGGCGAGGTCCCGCTGCCCGCGGTGGTGCCGGGCGCGGCGGCCGTCTGGGTCGTGTGCCTGCCGGTGGCCGGGACGGTGCCGGTGACGGTCAGCGCGTGGCCGACCCGGCCCGGTGTCGTCCGGGCCGCGGGTTCCCTGACCGTGGTCCTGGTGAAGCCCCGGCCGGCGTCCTCGATGTTCCTGACGCCCGCGAGCACCGCCGGGGAGACGACGGGGTCGACGGCCAGGCGTCCGCGGGTGGAGACCTCCGCGTCGGGGGAGACGTTCAGGGCCTTGATACCGCTGCCCGCGAAGTCCTTGCCGTGGCGGGCCTTTCCGGTGAGGTAGACCGTGCCGTCCGTGCCCTGGCGCAGGTTCATCGCGACGAGCCCGCCGCTCGCGACGGTCCGCTTCCTGCCGTGGGCATACGTCTGCACCTCGGCGCCGGTGTCGCTGGTGCGGTCGATGTAGGTGACCGTGCCGTCGCCGGTCACGTGGATGCCGTACGGGGCGTGCTCGGTGGCGGTGAGTTCGGTGGTCCTGCCCTTGCGGTCGACGTGGACGAGTCGGTTCCCGGCGGCCGCGACGACCCCGTCCTTGGTGGGCACGGCCGAGGTGATCTCGCCCTTCGCCGTGGTGTCGGCGACGGTGGCGCCCCTGGTGTCCACCGTGACCAGGCGCGACCGGGTGTCACGCAGGGCGGTGAAGGCGGCGGTGTGCGTGGCCGGGTCGCAGGTCGGGTCGAAGTAGGCCAGGGAGGCCGTGAACGGCAGCTTGGTGACGCTGCCGTCGTCGAGGTTCACGATGGCCGTGAACGCGCCGCCCATCATCAGGTCCGGCTTGTTGGTGAAGGTGCGGGGGGCGTAGACGACGGCCGCGTGGTGGTCGTCCATGACACAGCTGTCGCCGATCCAGGTATCGGCCGGAAGCCGCGGCTCGCTCAGGACGGTGACCGTCTTCCACGCGTAGCCGTTCTTGCTGTCCGCGACGAGCAGATGCAGTCCGTCGCTGTCGGCGGCGGTGGTCACGGCCCGGTCGGTGGAGGTCTTCCAGCCCTTGCCGAGGACGATGTCCCGCAGGGTGCGGGGGATCGCGGACGACTTGGGCACTTTGGTCGCCTGGGTCGCCTTGGTCGGCTTAGGTGACTTGGTCGCCTTAGGTGACTTCGGAGACGAACTGGCTTGTCTCGGTGCGGAGTCGGGTCTTTGCTGGCTTGCTTGGGCTTGCGTCGCCACGGGTATCGCCAGGGCGGTCACCGCGGCGAGAACCAGCGGTATTCGCCGGCGTCTCAATAGCCTTTTCACGTACGTCCCTATTCCTGTGCGTCTGCGGCTGATCAGAGGTCGGCGTTCGCCAGTTGCGAGGCGTTTTCGTTGTACGTCGCGTTCAGGTTTCCGTAGAACGTGCCGTAGCCCTCGGGGTCCCACTGGTCGCGCGGGCCGCTGTAATTGCTGTTGTAGTAGACCCAGTAGACCCAGCTCGCCTCGTTGTAGACGGAGGCGGCATTGTTCTTCACGTGCTGGTATTCGCCGCTTCCGCTTGTCTCGAAGATGTAGGCGGGGCAGCCCTGGTCGCTGCATGCGGGCTCGATGACGCCGTAGTTCGGAACCTGGCCGTAGATGCCGACTCGGGAGCCGCCGAGGTTGGAGTTGTAGAAGAGGCAGAGGGTGCCCTCGTAGTGGGAGCACGTGGTGTAGTCACCGTTGCCCAGGGCTGCCGCTGACGGGGCTGTGCACAGGAGAGCGGCGATGGCGCAGATCACTGCGCCGGCTGTGAGTCTGAGACGCACGGGAATCCTCTCGGAGTTTTCTCGGATGTTTCGTTTCGGATGTTTGGTTTCGGATGTTTCGCTTCGGATGTCGACGCCCATTTTGGAAATACTTTCCATTCCCTTCCGGCTGGGTCCGATAGGGTGGCGCCACCATTCAAAGGGGTCGACGATGAAGAGATATGTGGTGCCGGTGGCGGCATTGCTCAGCCTGGCGGCGCTTTTCTGCACGGGGTGCAGCGGTTCCGGAGACCAGGGGCCTTCGGTCCGGCCGTCGGGCAGTTCCGCGCCTTCGCCGAGCGAGCCGTCCGCACCGACCAGGGCGCAGATCGCCGAGAAGGTGAAGAACGCTCTGGAGGAGCGCATATCGGCGGACGAGGAAAAGCTCGGGTCGGGTGTGGAGTCCTCGTGTTCGGCGACGTCGCCTCAGCTCTTCACCTCCCAGTGCCAGGCGACGGCCGATGCCACGTCCGACGCCGCCGAGCTGGCCTTGCGTGAGATCGGCGGACGTACGGGATTCGCGACGCTGGACGCCAGTGCGCGGAAGATCCAGGCGGCCGTACGCACGTACGAGTCCTTGGGGTGCGCGACCGGGCCCACGGCGGCGGACGTCCGCCGGGAGTGCCTCGACCCGGCAGCCGTGATCGCGCAGGGATTCTCGGATCTGCGCGACGGGGCCAACCTGGGCCTGGCGGGCAAGTAGTCGGTGGGACATGGTCATCCTGGGGCTCCTTCGTCCGGTGGACTGCGCGGAACGGGCGGCGGCTCAGTGGCGGAGCGCTTCGAGCGGTTCGATGCGGGCTGCGCGCAGGGCGGGATACAGCCCGGCGAGGAACCCGACGGCCATGCCCATGAGCGGGGCGGGCAGGACGGCGTACGGCTGAAGGACGGCGGTCCAGTGGCGGGCCAGGGCCGTGCCGATGACGACGGCGACCCCGATGACCGTGCCGGTCAGGCCGCCCAGGGCCCCCAGCGCGGTGGACTCGGTGAGGAACTGGGCGGTGATGTGACGGCGGCGGGCGCCCAGTGCCCTGCGCAGGCCGATCTCTCCCGTGCGTTCCAGTACGGACACGAGCGTGGTGTTGGCGATGCCGACCGCTCCCACGATCAGGCAGATCGCCGCGAGGACCAGGAACAGCCCGGACAGGTCGGTGTCGACCCGGTCGCGCAGTTCGTGCGGATCGGGCGGCGGGACGGCGTGCAGGAGGCCGGGGTGGACGGGCAGCAGCGCCAGGGGGGCCTGCCGGGCGACGAGCGGGGCCGCACCGGTCCGGGTACGGATCAGCGCCTGGGCGGGGTCGTCCGTCGGAGGGCCGTACGCGTGCAGTGCCGCGCTGGAGGGAATGAGCACCGAGAGCAGGCTCTGGGGCAGGCGCTGAGTGGTGGCGACGATGCCCAGGACCGTGTAGGCGGCTCCATCGATGAAGACGGCCGGCCGGTTGTCGACCCGGGTGATGCCCAGCAGGCGGGCCGCGGTGCTCCCGAGCAGGCAGACCCGTTCCTTGCGGCGCTGGTGGAACTCGTTGAACAGGGTCCCGGTGGACAGCGTCGGCTGCATGGCGCGCAGCGTCCCGGGAGACGCCGCGAGCACCCGCAGACCGGTGAGATCGCTGTCGGTGGTGGCGGCCGTGGTGACCTCGGGCCGCGCGGAGACGGTGGGGTGACGCAGCGGTACGTTCCACCAGACACCGGCGTCCACAACGCCGTTGAGCCGCCCGAGTCGCTCATCGGTGTCGGCCGGGAAGTCCATGCCCGCGTCCATGCCCGCGTCCTGGGCCGCGACGGACGCGACGGAGCCGTGCGGGGTGGCCCCGGTGTCGTCGACGGTCACCGTGGTGTCCTGGAGGAGGCTGAACGAGGCGCCGATCTGTCCGGTGGCGGTGGACGTCAGGCCGAGCACGGAGACGAAGGCGCCCACTCCCAGGACGGTGCCGAGCAGCGTCAGCACGGAGCGTCCCGGCCGCTGGACGACGCCCGCCAGGGCCTCGGCCGCCATGTCGCGCCAGGTGAGCCGGGTGGCGGCCGGGCCGTCGTGTCTTCGCCGGTTCATCGGGGGCCTCCCGCGGTCCGGCCGCTCTTCGCCGTCTCGCTCAGGCGGGCCTTCTCGCTCAGGCAAGCCGTCTCGCTCAGGCGGCCGTCCAGGATGGTGACCCGGCGTCGTGCGCGCTGTGCCACGGCCGGGTCGTGGGTGATGACGACGATGGTGGCGCCGGCCTGGTTGAGCTCCGCCAACAGGTCCATCACCGCGCCGGCCGTCGCCGAGTCCAGGTTTCCCGTCGGTTCGTCGCACAGCAGGATGTCCGGGGTGTTGACCACGGCACGCGCTATGGCCACCCGTTGCCTCTCGCCCCCCGACAGCTGGGAGGGCAGGGCGTCCAGCCGGTGGCCGAGGCCGACCTCGCGCAGGGTGCGCGCCGCGTCGGCCTGACGGTGTGCGCCGCGCGGGGTGACGTAGAGCCGGGCGAGGGCGACGTTCTCCAGCGCGGTGCGGTGGGGCAGCAGATGAAAGGCCTGGAAGACGAACCCGACCCGGCGCCCGCGCACAGCGGCGCGGTCCCGCTCGGTCAGGGTCGCCACATCCGTGCCGGAGAGCCGGTAGCTGCCCTGGGTGGGGCGGTCCAGCAGCCCCAGGAGGTTGAGGAGGGTCGACTTCCCGGACCCGGACGGGCCCACCACGGCCAGGAAGTCGCCGGCCTCGACGCGGAGATCCGTCGGATGGAGGGCGGTCACGGGCGGCGAGCCGGGATACACCTTGCAGACGCGCCGCAGATCCAGCACCGGGGAGGGCGCGGTGGCGGTTGTTGTGTAGTCGGGGGACGCGTACTCAGAGGCCATGTACTCAGAGGTCATGTGCCCACCACCACCCGGTCTCCGGCCCGGAGTGTGTGGCCACGCGTTGTCGTGACCTGCACCAGACCGTCGGCCGACACTCCCGTGGTCACCGGTACGACACGCTGCGCGCCGCCCGAGGCGGGCACCACGGTGACCGTGGACCGGGCGTCCGCGCCCGCCGTGATCGCCGCTTCCGGTACGGCGGTGACGGCCCTGGATGTGGCGGCGGCGGTGATGGTGATGCGGACGTCCTGGCCGGCGAACGTCTTGTCCCAGGACCCGCCGCCCCCGATCCTGACGGGCACATAGGCGCTGTCCTGCCGCGCGTCGGCGGCGCTGTCGTCCGACGCCGAGTCGTCCTTCCCGGCGCCGGGGGTGACCAGGGCACCCACCGAGGCCACCGTGCCCGTGGCGTGCGCGCCGGTCGCCTCGGCGAGGATGTCGGCCTTCGCGCCGGCCGTGACGAGGCCGCGTTCGGAGGGGTCGAGGAATCCGGTGAGCGTCATGTCGCCGCGGGCGAGGGTGACGACCGGGCCCTTGACCGCGTCACCCACGTGCACGGGCACGGAGACCACCCGTGCGGGCAGGGAGGGCACGAAGACGACCTCGGACGAGGGCAGCATCACGGTGGCCTCGGGCCCGGGGCCCCGGGAGACGGTGCCGGCGGACGTGGTGAGCGGGGGTGCGTAGCCCATCGCGGCGTACATGTGCCGCACGGCGGCCGCCGTGCCGGAGCCGAACGTGCCGGACGGGTCGGAGCCGGTCGGCCGGCCGAGGGAGTGCAGCGCCCTCTGCACCTGGACGACGTCCTTGCCTTCGTCGCCCACGGTCAGATCGCGGTACATGGGGAAGGCCCCGGGCAGTGCGAAGACAGGGCGCGCGTCGTACTCCACCAGCGGCTGCGCCGCTTTCACCCGTTGGCCGGGCCGGGCGAACACGTCCGTGACCACGAGTGCGGACGGCTGCGAAGCGGAAGGCTGCGAAGCGGGCTGGGTGGCGGCGACGCCGGTCGGCGTGGCCGTAACGGTTCTCCCGTCCGAGAAGGACCCGCGGAAGACAAGGGTGTTCCGCAGGACCTGGCGCACCACGGGGGCCGTGATGACGCTCGCCTGCGGCACCTGGGTACGGGCGGCGGCCTCCGCCGGCGACTGCACCCACTGTGTGGCGTACACACCGCCCGCCGACAGGACGGCCGAGGAGCACGCGGCCACCACCGTCCACCGGCGGCGACGGGCCAGCCGTGAGCCGGCGACCGCAGCACCCGGCGAGGTCACGTCCCCCGACGCGTGGGAGCGGTTCACGAGGACGCTCCTTCGGCGATGACTTTCGCGGAACGGTCGAGTGTCGTCCGGGCGGTGGACCGCTCCTGGGTCAGGGCTTCCTGGTTCTTCTCGATCAGCGACTTCTGAATGGCCGATTCCACGGCGACCCAGATCCCGATGAGGTTGGTCTTCTCCTTGCACGCCACGTCGGATTCCGCCATGTGAATCTCGGAAGCCGACGGCGAGGCGGACAAACGGGACCTGAGCGGTTCCAGGGGACTGCCGAAGGTATAACCGCTCTTCCGCATGCACGCCGACCAGGACCGGAAAGCGGCGGTCACCTGAGGTGTCGCCATGGACTGCTGGAAACTGGCGTCGTTGATGCTTTCGGACAGCCGTTCGTCGAGCCCCTTGCCGAGTTTCCGCTCCGCCTCGCCGGAACAGCCATGGGCCGGGATCTGCTGCCCCTTGTACTGCCTTACTTTCACCCCGCCGCCGTCTGCCCGCGGGGTGTCACCGAGGAACACCTCACGTGCGGCATCGCTCATCGGCCGCGTGTCGGCCGGCGGGGTCGGCAGGGCGTTCGCGGGCAGGTGGTAGCCGTAGCGTGCCGCGGTCCGCGCATCGGAAATCCCGTAACGGCGGGCCATGTTGGCCGCGTCCCCCTTCGGGTCGACCGGGGACCTCGACCCGGGGTCGACGGCGTAGTCGAAACCGAAGCGGGCCATGCACTGCCGAACGAGGAGTTTCGACGCGTAGAGCATTTCCGCGTGCTCGTCGTTCTTCAGCAGATAGTCCTCGACGGGCAGCGAGACCGACGCGGTGGAAGCGAGCGTGGGCGTGGCGGTCGGCGACACTCGCGTGGCCACGAGGTCTGCTCCTGGCTGATGCGCTGCGGCGGGAGACGCTTCGCAGGCGCTTGTCGCGGCCAGGATTCCCCCGACCGCGAGTGCGGCCGCCACTCCGCGCACGGCTTTTCCACCGGTCACTTTGTTCCCAGTTCTCCAGCTCATCGCAATACCCTGCGACCGGAACAACCAGAGGCCTGCACAGAAACTCTGACGGAGCATCAGCCACCCCCCGCGACTTGGCGTCGACGCCGAGATGCGCGACCGGGGCAGATGCTCGCACGGCCCGTGTGTGACGGATTCCGCAGTTCTGTTTTCCCTCAATCGGCGGCAAAGGAATCTCCAGTTGATCCCCAGCAGAAAGCATGGACGACCTGTGCCCGCCGAGTGAATGGAGCCGTTTTGTCCGGGCTGTCTTCGGCGGCCCGCGGTTCCACAGCTTCGGAAACTTGAACGTGTCTTTGCGGAATATCTCCGAAAAAAGCCAAATGCGGATCTTTCGTAGGAGGAGTGCACAGGCGGCCAGGTGCGGCGCCGATAGCATCACCGCATGCCCTTCCCCATGGCCCGCCGCTACTTGCTGACATCCCTGCTGGTCGTGGCGCTGGCCGCGTTCGGCTACTACGCGCTACAGCCCGTACGGGAATCCTGCGCGCTCACCTCCGGACCGTACGGCTCCACCTTCAGCCCGGGCGGCGCCCAGGCATCCGTCAGCGGCCGGTGCGACGAGGAGCGCACGCGCCTCATGACCTGGCTCAAGGAATAACGGGATAACGGGATAGACGCGCCGGTCAGCCGACGCGCGCCGCGATCGTCTCCGCACACGTCAAGGACTCCGTGTGCGTCGTGTCGACCTCAAGGTCGTAGGAGACACCCTGGTGGACCACGTGGGCCTGGGACGCGGCCATGCCCTGGACGCGGTCGCCGCGGGCGATCTCGCGGGCGGTGGCGGTGGCGGGGGCGCAGTGGACGCCGACCCAGAGGACGGTGAGGCCGTGAAGGGCCCGCTCCCAGCGGTGGCGGGAGGCGGGGCCGCCGAGGAAGACGTCGTCGACGATGACACGGGCGCCGGCGTGGGCCATGGCGGCGATGCCGGTGGTCCAGGCGGCGTCGAGGGCGGCGAAGGCGGGGCCGACGTGGACGCCGCCGTCGGGGGCGAAGGTGATGCCGTCGGCGGAGTCCTGCAGCTTGGCGGGCAGCGCCTCGACGAAGGAGTCGACGCCGAAGGCCAGCCAGGGGTCCGGCAGGACGGCCTGGAGGCAGCGGACGATCCCGGACTTGCCGGAGCTGGAACCGCCGTTCAGAAGGATCACCTGGGTCGTCGTCACCGCGTCACGGTAGGGCGCCCGCGACCCGGGACGAAACGGATTTAGCGCAGGTGCGCCGGAAGCCGCCGTTCAGCCGTGTCGGCGCCGCCCCCGTCGTACGCTCGATCGACCGATGAGTTCCGCCGACCGATGAGTTCCGCACCGCGCCACGGTCTGCACTTCCGTACCTGCTGATCAAGCATCCCGCGAGGAACCGGAGAGTCCCATGCGCATCGTGATCACCGCTTTCATCAGTCTGGACGGCGTCGTACAGGCGCCCGGCGGCGCCAAGGAGGACACGGACGGCGGCTTCGCGCACGGCGGCTGGACGCACCCGTACTTCGACCCGGACGTGGTCGGCGGGTCGTGGGACGCGGCGTTGGCGGAGGCGGACGCGCTGCTGTTCGGGCGGCGGACATGGCAGGCGATGGCCAAGGCGTGGCCGCAGCAGACGGAGGATCCCTTCGCCGACCGGATGAACTCGATCAAGAAGTACGTGGTGAGCCGGACCCTGAAGGACAGCGAGCTGAGCTGGAACAACAGTGTGCTGATTCCGGGGGACGAGGCCCTGGCGCACCTGCGCAAGCTGCGGGAGAGCGGGGAGGGCCGGGACCTGGTGGTCACGGGCAGTTCCGAGCTCGCCCGGACGCTGATGAGCGAGGGGCTCGTGGACGAGCTGCGGCTCATGGTGATGCCGGTCGTCCTCGGCGGCGGCAAGTCGATCTTCCCGGACGACGGTGTGAAGAGCACCTTCGAGCTGGTGTCCACGGCCACCTCCCCGACCGGCACGCAGGTGTGCGTGTACCGGAAGGCGACCGCCGCGCCCGCCCCCGGATCAGGCTCCGACTCCGGCACCGACTGACGTATGGACGCCATCGTCGTGGGGGCCGGCATCGGCGGGCTGGCCGCGGCCGTGAGCATGCGGCGGGCCGGGCTGGACGTCACCCTGGTCGAGCAGACGCCACGGTTCACCGAGATCGGCGCCGGGATCCAGCTCGCGCCCAACGCCACGCGCGTGCTGCGCCGGCTGGGGCTGCTGGACGCGGTCGCCGCGCAGGCGGCCCGGCCCGCCGTGCTGAGCTACCGCACCTGGTCGGACGGGAGCGAGATCTGCCGCTACGCGCTGGGCCGTGAGGTCGAGGAGGAGTTCGGGGCGCCCTATCTGCTGCTCCACCGGGCCGATCTCCAGCGGGTCCTGGCCGCCGCGGTACCGGCCGGGTCGGTGCAGCTGGACACCCCGGTCGTGGGCGTCGACCAGGACGAGGAGTCCGCGTACGTCACGGTCGCGGGCGGTGAGCGGCTGCGCGCGGACCTGGTCGTCGCCGCCGACGGCGTCCGGTCGGCGGCCCGGCAGTGGCTCTTCGGCGCGGATGAGGCGGTCTTCTCGGGTACGGCCGCCTACCGGGCGCTGCTCCCGGCCGCCGCGGTGGCCGATCTGGACCTGCCGGACGTGGCCCTCTGGCTCGGACCGGGCCGGCACTTCGTCCACTACTGGGTGCGCCGCGGGGAGCTGCTCAACGTGGTGGGCGTGGTGGAGACGCGGGCGGCGCCGGAGTCGTGGACCGCGCGGGCCGAACCGGGCGAGCAGCTGCGCCGGTTCGACGGCTGGGACTCCCGGGTGCTCGCCATCCTGGAGCGGGCGGGACAGATGCTCCGCTACGGCATCCACACCCGGGCCCCGCTCACCCGGTGGGGCGTCGGGCGGGTGACGCTGCTGGGCGACAGCGCGCACGCGATGGTGCCCTTCCAGGCCCAGGGCGCGGCGCAGGCGATCATGGACGCGGGGGTGCTCGGCGACGTCCTCGCGGGGGTGGCGCCGGGCGAGGTGCCGGAGGCGCTCGACCGGTACGCGCGCCGGCGGTTCGGGACCGCCAACAGCGTGCAGGCCGGGTCCTCCCGGCAGGGGGCGCTGAACCATCTGCCGGACGGGCCCGAGGCGCGGGAGCGGAACGCCCGGATGGCGGCGCACGCCGCCGCGAACAGGTTCCCGCCGTTCGCGACCGCGTGGGGAGTCGACGTGGTCGACGGGGTCGATCTGGACGGGCCGGCCGTGGACAAAAGCGTGGACGGGCGGCGTCCATCGGCCTAGGCTCAGTCAGAGAAACCTCTGACTGAGTCAACCATCCGCGCCAACCATCCGGGGGTCGACGATCATGACCGTGCAGGACATCCGCGCCTTCAACCGCTTCTACACGAACGTCATCGGGGCCCTCGACTACAGCCGCCACCTCTACGCCCCCTACACGCTCACCGAGTCCCGCGTGCTGTACGAGCTCGCGCACTCCCCGCGTACGGACGCGGCCGATCTGCGGACCGAACTGTCCCTGGACGCGGGGTACTTGAGCCGTATCCTCAACAAGTTCGAGCAGGACGGGCTGATCGAGCGGACCGCCTCGCACCGCGACCCCCGCCGACGGCACGTCAGCCTGACCGCGCGCGGCCGGGAGACCGCCGTACTGCTCGCCGAGCGGGCGAACGAGTCCGTGGGCTCGCTGCTGGCCACCGTCCCCTCCGCCGACCGGCCGCGTCTCTCCGAGGCGATGCGGACCGTCCGCGAACTGCTGTCCGACGGCCGGCCGCCGCGCCGCGAGGACGTCGTGCTGCGCGAACCGGGGCCCGGCGACCTCGGCTGGATCGTGCAGCGCAACGCCGCGCTGTACGCCGCCGAGTACGGCTGGAACGCGGACTACGAGGGGCTGGTGGCGAGGATCGTCGCCGACTTCGCGGAGGACCACGATCCGCATCTGGAGCGGGTGTGGATCGCCGAGCTGGACGGGCGGCCGGTGGGTGCCGTGATGTGCGTACGGGACGACGCCCCGGCCACCGCACGGCTGCGGCTGCTGCTGGTCGAGCCCGAGGCGCGCGGCCTGGGCATCGGGGACCGGCTCGTCACCGCCGTCGTCGACTTCGCCCGGGGCGTCGGCTACCGCGACCTCGTGCTGTGGACCAACGACGTGCTCGCCGCCGCCCGCCGGATCTACCAGCGCCACGGTTTCGTCCTCGTCGGCGAGAAACCCCACCGCTCCTTCGGCAAGGACCTCAACGGCCAGGACTGGCGGCTGGCTCTTCAGGGCAGCGGGGAGTGAACGACGACAGAACCGACCCGCACCGGCCCCCGTCTGGACCGGAGCGGGCACGCGCGTGAGAGTAGGGACCATGAAACTGGCGTTCTCCACCCTCGGTGTTCCCGGCCTCCCCCTCGCCGACGTGCTGCGGCTCGCGACCACGCACGGCTATCACGGCGTCGAGCTGCGCGCCCACCCGGAGGAGCCGGTCCACCCCGATCTCGATCTCGGCCGACGGGCGGACGCGGCGGCCGAGTTCAAGGCGGCGGGCGTGGAACTCCTGGGCCTCGCCGGGTACGCCCGGGTGGCCGCGCCGGGCGACGACGAGCCCGTGATCGAGGAGATCCACCGGCTCCTGGACCTCGCCCGCGACCTGGGCGCCCCCTTCGTACGGGTCTTCCCCGGCGGCGGCACCGAGCAGAGCCGTCAGGAGGCCGACGCCACGGCCGCCCGGCGACTGGGCACGGCGGCGGAGTACGCGGCCGACCTCGGCGTACGCATCCTGCTCGAAACCCATGACTCGCACCGCACCGGCGCCGACGCGATCCGGATCCTGGGCCCGGTCGGCCACCGCAACGTCGGCTCGCTCTGGGACGTCATGCACACCTGGCTGGGCGGCGAGCAGCCCTCGGAGTCCTACGCCGCCCTCGCCCCCCACCTCGGATACGTCCAGGTCAAGGACATCGCCTCCGCCGACGACACCACCCCCCTCCCCCTCGGCGCCGGCGTCCTGCCACTCGCCGAGTGCGTGGAGGTCCTCTCCCGGCACGGCTGGGACGGCTGGCTGTGCTGGGAGTACGAGAAGCGGTGGTACGAGGCCGCCGCACCCCTGCCCGACCTGCTGTCCGCGGGCCGCGACCACCTCGCGAGGCTGCTCAACGACTCGGCCTGACCTGGCTGTCGGGCCCTGACCTGGCCGTCGGGCGGGGCGGCAGGCCGTGGGCGAGTACGAACTCCAGGCGACCGGCCCCCCCTACGACACCCCTCTACGGCCGCCCCCGGAACCCCGCCACCCGCTCCTCCAGCCGTGCCCGGCGTTCCGGCCACTCCTCCGCCGTGATGGAGAAGATCGCGGAGTCGCGGAGGCGGTCGCGCTCGCCCGGGGCCGAGGAGCGGGACCAGTTCCTCAGGACGCCCTCGAAGCGGGCGCCGATGTTCTGGATGGCGGCGCGGGAGCGTTCGTTGCGGGCGTCGGTCTTGAGGTCGACGCGGGAGACGCCCCACTTCTCGAAGGCGTTGGCCAGGAGGAGGAGCTTGGCCTCGGCGTTGATGCCGGTGCCCTGGGCGGAGCGGGCGAGCCAGGTGAAGCCGATCTCGACGGCGTCGAGCCGGTCGTCGGCCAGCCAGCAGCGCGGTTCCCAGTAGGAGGTGGCGCCGACCGCCCGGCCGGTGGCCGCCGAGATCTGCGCGTACGGGGCGAGGCGTCCCGTGGCGGCGCGGGCGAGTTGCGCGTCGACGTACTCCTCGACCTCGTCGGCGCGGGGCACCCAGGTGAACGCGTAGGTGGCACGGTCCTCCTCGGCCGCCGCGGCCAGGTCGGGGACGTGCCGCCGGTCCAGGGGCTCAAGGCGTACCAACTCGCCCTCCAGGACCGGTGCCGCCAGCTTGAAGTCCACCCTCGCCACCTCTCACAACCGCGCGCTCAGCGCCCCGAACTCCTCGTGGAAACCGGGGAAAGTCTTGCGGACGCATCCGGGGTCGTCGAACGAAATACCGGGCACCCGCAGCCCGGTGACCGCGAAGGACATCACGACGCGGTGGTCGCCGTAGGACCTCACCTCGGCACCGGTGGGAACGGCTCCCGGGCGGATCTCGATCCAGTCCGGACCGGTGGCCACCTCGACGCCCAGTCGGCGCAGGTTCTCCGCGCAGGCCTCCAGGCGGTCGCACTCCTTGACGCGGGTGTTGGCCACGTCCTCGATCCGCACCGGTCCCGAGGCGAAGGGGGCGATCGCGGCGAGGGTCGGCATGGTGTCGGAGATGTCCCGCATGGCGACGGTCAGGCCGCGCAGTTCACCGGTCCCCCTGACCGTCGTGCGGTCCTCGCGCACGGACACCTCGGCGCCCATCCGCCGCAGCACGTCCACGAAGCCCAGGTCGCCCTGGAGCGCCCCGGTGCCGAGGCCGGGGACGGTCACCTCCGCGCCGGGGGTCACCGCCGCCGCCGCGAAGAAGTAGCTCGCCGTGGAGGCGTCGGGCTCGACGGCGTAGGTGGTGGCGCGGTAGCCGCCCGCCGGGACGACGAAGACGTCGCCCTCCCTCGTCACCTCCGCCCCGAACGCCCGCATCATCGCGATGGTGATCTCCACGTACGGCACCGAGACGAGGTCGGTGACCCGGATCCGCAGGCCCGTGCGGGTCAGCGGGCCCAGCAGCAGCAACGCCGTCAGGTACTGCGAGGACTGGCCCGCGTCGAGCGTCACCTCGCCGCCCTCGACCCCGGCCGCCGTCACCGTCAGCGGGTGGTGCCCCTCGGCCTCCTCGTGCCGCAGGTCCACGCCGAGGTCGCGCAGGGCCCTGCTCAGCGGGCCCAGCGGGCGCCTGCGCATCTGGGGCGAGGCGTCGAAGCGGTAGGTGCCGTGGCCGGCCGCCGCCAGGGTGGGCAGGAAGCGGGCCGTGGTGGCACCGTCCCGGCAGTACACGTCCGCCTCGGGCACCGCGGGCCCCTGCGGGCGGCCGTCGACCTGCCAGGCGTCCCGTGTCCGGCCCACCCGGTAGCCGAGCCGTACCAGCCCCTCGGCGAAGCCCTCCGTGTCGTCCGAACGCAGCGGGCGCACAAGGGTGGTGACACCGTCGGCCGCGGCCGCCAGGAACAGCGCGCGGGCGGTGATGGACTTGGAACCGGGGATCTCCACTACGGGCATGCCCCGCATGATCGCCCGACGCCCGCACGCACCGCCGGGACGTCCACGAAATGGAACGGCACGGGCCCGGACACCGGGGGTTGGGGCCGCCATCGGCGCTGTTGGAGGGGGGCGCGCCGATGGCGACATGCTGCCGGCCGCGGCGCGGCGGAGAGGGTGGTCAGCGTTCGCAGCCAGCAGCGAGGCCGACACCGCACCGTGGTGACTCTCCGACAGCTTGCGGGTTGGACGAGCGGGAGTGGGGCGGGGTTCCCGCCTCCGCCCTGATTTCCCGAAGTTGGTGAAGCCGGGGGAAACGGGGTTGAGGGGACGGGTGAGCAGCTGCCGCGAGCCCTTGACCGGCAGAAACTTCCCGGATAGTTGTGACCTCTCGGAAGTTTCTTTCAGCGGATCATCTCCGGAAGGAGCCCACGTGCCCTCCAGACGTACCGTTCTTGCCGCCACGGCAGGAGTCGCCGCGGCCCTGGCCACCGGCACCCCCGCACAGGCGGGCGGCCACGACGACAAGAAGCTCCGCTCCCTCGTCTCCCGTATGACACTGGAGGAGAAGGTCGGCCAGCTCTTCGTGTCGCGGGTCTACGGCCACTCCGCCACCGCCCCCGACCAGGCGGACATCGACGCCAACCTCAAGGAGCTCGGCGTCCGCACGGCGGCCGAACTCGTCGAGAAGTACCGGGTCGGCGGCATCATCTACTTCACCTGGGCGCACAACACCCGGGATCCGCACCAGATCGCGGACCTGTCCAACGGCATCCAGCGGGCGGCCCTCACGCAGCCGCGCGGCCTGCCCGTACTGATCTCCACCGACCAGGAGCACGGGATCGTGTGCCGGGTCGGCGAGCCCGCCACCCTCTTCCCGGGCGCGATGGCGATCGGCGCCGGCGGCTCACGGCAGGACGCCCGCGCTCTCGGCCGTGTCGCCGGACGGGAGCTGAAGGCCCTCGGCATCCGGCAGAACTACTCCCCCGTCGCCGACGTGAACGTCAACCCGGCCAACCCGGTCATCGGCGTCCGCTCCTTCGGCTCGGACCCCGGAGCGGTCTCCGCGCTCGTCGCCGCCGAGGTCGCCGGGTACGAGGGCGCCGGGGTCGCCGCGACCGCCAAGCACTTCCCCGGGCACGGGGACACCACCGTCGACAGCCACTACGGCTTCCCGGTCATCACGCACAGCCGTGAGCTGTGGGAGCGGCTGGACGCCGCCCCCTTCCGGGCCGCGATCCGCGCCGGCATCGACTCGATCATGACCGCGCACATCCAGTTCCCGGCCCTCGACGACTCCGGCGACCCGGCCACGCTCTCCCACCCGATCCTCACCGGCATCCTGCGCGAAGAGCTCGGCTACGACGGGGTCGTGGTCACGGACTCGCTGGGCATGGAGGGCGTACGCACCAAGTACGGCGACGACCGGGTGCCTGTGCTCGCCCTGAAGGCCGGGGTGGACCAGCTCCTCAACCCGCCCTCCCTGGACGTCGCGTGGAAGGCGGTCCTGAAGGCCGTACAGGACGGAGAGCTCACCGAGGAGCGGCTCGACGCGTCGATCCTGCGCATCCTGCGGCTGAAGGCGACGCTGCGGCTCTTCGAGGAGCCGTACGTCAGCCGGGACGGGGTCACCCGCACGGTCGGCGTCCGGGCCCACCTGGCGGCGGCCGACCGGATCGCCGAGCGGACGACCACGCTGCTGGTCAACACCGGGCACCTGCTGCCGCTCGACGCCCGCGAGCATCCCAAGGTCCTCGTGGTCGGCGCCGACCCCGCCTCGCCGTCCGGCACGACCGGCCCGCCCACCGGGGTGCTCGCCGGCGCCCTCACCGAACTGGGCTTCACCGCGACCGCCCTGTCCACCGGTACGGCGCCGTCCGCCGCCACGATCGCACGGGCCGTCGCGGCGGCCGGAGAGGCGGACGCGGTGGTGGTCGGGACGTACAACGTCTCGGCGACCAGCGCGCAGAAGGCGCTGGTCGAGCAGCTGGTGGCGACCGGCCGGCCGGTGGTCGCGGTCGCGATCCGCAACCCGTACGACGTGGCCCACCTGCCCTCCGTACCGGCGCACCTCGCGGCCTACTCCTGGACCGACGTCGAACTCCGGGCGGCGGCACGGGTGATCGCGGGGCGGGTCGCGCCGCGCGGGAAACTGCCGGTGCCGGTGCAGCGGGCGGACGATCCGGCGCAGGTTCTGTATCCGGTCGGGCATGGGCTGACGTACTAGACGTACGTCAACCAACCGGTGCAGCACCCCCAAAAGGCGCAAAGCACCCCGCACGTCTGGCGTGTGCCCGCCGCGGCGGGTCACGCTGGGCGGGGGTGTCGGGGGGATGGCCATGCGCGAGAGAGGTTCCGTGGGGGCGGTGTGCGCGCTGCTGGCGCTGCTCGCCGCCCTGCTCACGGGCTGCCAGGGACCCGGCGGCGACGGCGGGGAGGACGGCCGCCTCGCACCGGGAGCGTCGCCCTCGCCCAGCCGGACCTCCGGGTACGGAGCGGTGTTCCTCGCCGTCGACGAGTGCAGTTCCTTCGGTACGACCAGCTTCACCGAGGTCGGCTGCCGCGGTGAGCGCGCCGCGGCCAAGGTGGTGGCGCGCCACGACGGCACGGTCGGCGACGGTCCGGCCTGCCCGGGGACCACGGACTTCGTCCTGCACATCAGCGAGCAAAGCCCGGTGTCCGACGAGGACGGCGACGGGGCGATCCCCCAGGGCTACGCGTGTATGCGCAACCTCCAGCCGCCGCACCCGGGCGATCCGGGCGGCGGGGGCGGACCCCGCACCATCCAGGGCGACTGCGTCTACGGCCTGGGCGACGGCCAGGTCCGCGAGACCGCGTGCGACGGCACCGGCAAGAAGCGCCCCGAGTACAAGGTGACCGAGGCGGTCACCCGGCGCGCGGCGTGCCCGCTGTCCACCGCCCTGTACGTCCAGCTCGGCGGCGAGCGCCCGGTGGGGTGCGCGCGGCCCGTGTGACGCGACGGCCGACCGGTCGGTGAACCGGTCGGCCGCCCCTCACTCAGGTGCTCGTGTCAGACACTCACGGACGCAGGGTGAGCTCGCGCTCCACGTTCCGCTTGTCGAGCTTCGCGTCGTACTTCGCGAGCGGCTCGGCCTGGGCCACGGCGGCGGCGGAGACGCCCGCCCAGTCCAGGATGCGGGCGGTGGCGAAGGCCTCCTCGTCGGCGTCGAGGCCGGCGACGTTGGCACCGTGGTTCATGCCGGGGGCGGTGAGGACGTAGGAGTCCTTGGCGCCCTTGTCGACACGGAAGGGCTCGGCGCCCCACGGGTCGTTCTGGCCGTACACGTAGAGCATGTGGCGGGCGTTGTGGCGGACCCAGTTGTCCACGTCACGCATCACCCACGGCTGGAACCGGGTCGGGATCTCGCGCGGGACGAAGTTCCGGGGCGGCTGGTAGCCGTAGCGGATGTACTTCTTCTCGATGTGCGGGAAGTGGATCGTCGGCGCGCCGAGCTGGGTGGCGGCCTGGTAGTAGTACGGCGTGTACGGGCTCAGGCCCTGGTCCGTGTAGAAGGAGAAGCCGGAGACGGTGTCGATCGAGTTCCAGATCTGGTCGTCGGTGGCGTTCTTCGCGTCCGGCGGGATCAGCTCGTCGTCGGTGCAGTTGGCCAGCAGGTTGTACTGCCAGAAGCCCCAGACGTAGTCCAGGACGGTGGCCTCGTACGCCTTGTCCAGGCTGCCGACGGTGGTGAAGGTGTACTCGTTGTCGGCCGCGTACGCCGCGTACTTCTTCTCCAGGGACTCGCGGCGCACCAGCGCCTCGCGCTGGACGGCGTTCAGCCGGTCGCGGCACTCCTTGGTGCCGACGGTCGCGAAGAAGCGGTCGTAGGCCGAGTCCTCGTGGTTCACCACGTCGTTCGGGGCGACGTAGGCGACGACGCCGTCCATGTCACGGGGGTAGAAGCGCTCGTAGTAGGTGGCGGTCATGCCGCCCTTGGAGCCGCCGGTGGAGATCCACTTCTTGGTGTAGATCTTCTTCAGCGCCTTGAAGATGCGGTGCTGGTCGCTGGCGGCCTGCCAGATGTCCAGCTTGGTCCAGTCGGCCGGGTCGGGCCGGGACGGGGTGAAGAAGCGGTACTCCATGGAGACCTGGTTGCCGTCCACGATCCGGGTCGGTTCGCTGCGGCTGGGGTTCGTGCTGACGTTGTAGCCGCTGGTGAAGAAGACCGTCGGGCGGGCGACGTCCTTGTGCAGCACGGTGATCCGCTGCTGGAAGGTGCCCTTGGCCGGATTCCGGTGGTCGACCGGCTGGGTGTAGTTGAGGACGAAGTAGCGGTAGCCGGTGTACGGCTTCTCCTGGATCAGGCTCATCCCCGGTATGGAGAGCAGCTGTTCCCTGATGTCCGTGGTGGCGGTGGCCTCGGGCTCGGCGGCGGTGGCCGCGCCCGCCGTCGTCAACGTGCCTATCAGCACGGTGAGCGCCAGCAGCCATCTGAGCGCCTTGCGCATGCACCCTCCCCTGTGAGTACAGATGTCCGCCGGAAGCTAGCGGAGCAAGTCGCCCGCGCACCAGGGGAAATGGGGTCCGGATGTACTTCCGTGGGGAAAACCCTGTACAGAGCCGGTGATTCAGAACCGGACCCAGCCGGTGTCGACCGATCCCGCGCCCACCGCGCCCTTCACCCGCACCTTCCGCTGACCGGCGTGTGTCCCCCGCGGACCGGCGAAGCGCGTGTACATGCCCTCGTCCTTGGAGGGGTGGAAACCGCGTGCCTGGACGCTGACCATCATGTACTGCCGTGGTCCGGGGTTCTTGGGCAGCGTGATCACGCAGAACGTGCCGCCCCGCTTGTAGACCCGCACCGATCCGGTGGAGAACGGCAGCGTCTTGATCTTGCGGCCGGAACAGGCTGTGCCGACCGCCTCCGGGGCGGCGGCGTGGGCGTTGCCCGGCACCGCGAGGGTGAGTGTCGCGGATGTGGTCAGCAGGGCCAGCCCGAGCGCGAGGCGTCGGCGGATCGCACCACGGTTCACTGTCGCCCCTCCCGCGCCCGGTCATTGCCGTACTGGTGTACGGACGCACGACGTGTGTCGGATGGTTGCGCGACCGTCACTGGGACGCGCCGACCGGCTCCTCCGGCTCCGCCGCGCCGACGAACGTGCGCCACAGCTCGGCGTACTGCCCGCCCCGGGCCAGCAGTTCCTCGTGGGTGCCGTCCTCGGCGACCCGGCCGTGGGCCATGAGGACCACACGGTCCGCGCGCGCGGCGGTCGTGAGGCGGTGGGCGACGACGAGGGTGGTACGGCGGCTGGCGAGGCGGTCGGCGGCCTGGTTGACCTGGGCCTCGGTGGCCAGGTCCAGGGCGGCCGTGGCCTCGTCCAGCAGAAGGATGTCGGGGTCGACCAGCTCCGCCCGGGCCAGCGCGATCAGCTGGCGCTGGCCCGCCGAGAGGTTGCGGCCCCGTTCGGCGACCTCGTGGAGGTAGCCGCCGTCCAGGGTGGCGATCATCTCGTGGGCGCCGACCGCCCGGGCCGCCGCCTCGACCTCGGCGTCGGTGGCCTCGGGACGGCCGTAGGCGATGGCGTCGCGGACCGTGCCCTGGAAGAGGTACGCCTCCTGCGGCACGACCCCGAGGCGGTGGCGGTACGACGTGATGTCCAGGGCGCGCAGGTCCGTGCCGTCGACGGTGACCCGGCCGGCCGTCGGGTCGTAGAACCGGGCCACCAGCTTGACCAGGGTGGACTTGCCGGCGCCGGTCTCGCCGACGAAGGCGACGGTCTGCCCGGCGGGGACGGTCAGGTCGATCCCGCTCAGGGCCTCCTCCTCGTCGCCGTACGCGAAGTGCACGTCCTCGAAGGCGATGTCGCCGCGCAGGGACAGCACGTCGAGGGGCTCGTCGGCGGCCTTGGTCGAGGTGGGCTCGCGCAGCAGTTCCTGGATGCGGCCCAGGGAGACCGACGCCTGCTGGTAGCCGTCGAAGACCTGGGAGAGCTGCTGGACGGGGGCGAAGAACAGGTCGATGTAGAGGAGGTACGCCACCAGGGCGCCCGTGGTCAGCGTGGCGTCGTCGATCCGGCCCGCGCCGACGACGAGGACGGCGGCCGCGGCCACGGACGACAGCAGTTGCACGAAGGGGAAGTACACCGAGATCAGCCACTGGCCCCGGATCCGGGCCCTGCGGTAGCTGTCGCTGCGCTCCGCGAACCGCGCCCCGCCGTCCCGCTCGCGCCGGAAGGCCTGCACGATCCGCAGCCCGGAGACCGACTCCTGGAGGTCGCCGTTGACCAACGCGACACGCTCACGGGCCAGTTCGTACGCCTTCACGCTCGCCCGGCGGAAGAAGTACGTGGCGATGATCAGCGGCGGCAGGGTCGCGAAGACGACGAGGGCGAGTTCGAGGTCGATCACCAGCAGGGCGACCATGATGCCGAAGAAGGTGACGACCGAGACGAACGCGGTGACCAGGCCGGTCTGGAGGAACGTCGACAGGGCGTCGACGTCCGTCGTCATCCGCGTCATGATCCGGCCGGTCAGCTCGCGCTCGTAGTAGTCGAGCCCGAGCCGCTGGAGCTGGGCGAAGATCTTCAGGCGCAGCGAGTACAGCACCCGCTCGCCGGTGCGGCCGGTCATCCGGGTCTCGCCGATCTGCGCGAGCCACTGGACGAACACGGTGAGCAGGGCGAGCAGGGAGGCGGCCCAGATCGCGCCCAGCGCCATCCGGGAGACGCCGTCGTCGATGCCGTGCCGGATCATCACCGGCAGCAGCAGGCCCATGCCGGCGTCCACGGCGACCAGGCCCAGGCTGATCAGGAGGGGACGGCCGAAGCCTTTGAGGAGCCTGCGCAGGCCGTACGACTCCTCGGGCGTGACCGCCCGCGCCTCGTCGATGTCCGGCGTGTCGGTGGCCGGGGGCAGCGCGTCGACCTCGGCGAGGAGTTCGGGGGTGGCCGGGGTCTCGGCGAGGGCGAGGTCCTTGCGCTCGCGGTCGCCGGTCCACAGCCGGGGCGTCACCCCGCGCTCGGCGTCGAACTCGGCGTCCAGCTCGTCCCGTACGGAGGTGTCCTCCTGCGGACAGCTGGGCAGGGCGTGGCCGGGCGAGACGCCGCCGAGTTCGTCGGGGTCGGTGAGCAGGCGCCGGTAGAGCGGCGAGCGGCTCTGGAGCTCGTCGTGGGTGCCGATGTCGGCGAGGCGGCCGTCGTCGAGGACGGCGATGCGGTCGGCGAGGTTGAGGGTGGAGCGGCGGTGCGCGATGAGCAGGGTGGTGCGGCCCGCCATGACGTGCTGGAGGGCCTCGTGGATCTCGTGCTCGACGCGGGCGTCCACGGCCGAGGTGGCGTCGTCCAGGACGAGCAGCCGCGGGTCGGTGAGGATGGCGCGGGCCAGGGCGACGCGCTGGCGCTGGCCGCCGGAGAGGGTCAGGCCGTGCTCGCCGACCTTGGTGTCGTAGCCCTCGGGCAGCTCGGCGATGAAACGGTCCGCCTGGGCGGCGCGGGCGGCCCGCTCGATCTCCTCCTGCGTCGCCTCCGGATGGCCGTAGGCGATGTTGGCGCGGACCGTGTCCGAGAAGAGGAAGGAGTCCTCGGGGACCAGGCCGATCGCCGCCCGCAGCGAGTCGAGGGTGAGCTCGCGGACGTCGTGGCCGCCGACCAGGACCGCGCCGTGGGTGACGTCGTAGAAGCGCGGCAGGAGCAGGGAGACGGTGGACTTGCCGGAGCCGGAGGAGCCGACGACGGCGAGGGTCTCGCCGGGGCGGATCTCGAAGCTGAGGCCGTTCAGCACCGGGCGCTCGTCGTCGTAGCCGAAGGAGACGTCGTCGAACTCGACGGTGGCCGGGGCGTCGGCGGGCAGTTCCTTGGTGCCGTCGGTCATCGACGGCTCGGTGTCGATCAGCTCCAGGACGCGTTCGGTGCCCGCGCGGGCCTGCTGGCCGACCGTGAGGACCATGGCGAGCATCCGGACCGGGCCGACCAGCTGGGCGAGGTAGGTGGAGAAGGCGACGAACGTGCCGAGCGTGATGTGGCCGCGGACCGCGAGCCAGCCGCCGAGCGCGAGCATCGCGACCTGGCCGAGCGCGGGGACGGCCTGGAGGGCGGGGGTGTAGCGGGAGTTGAAGCGGATCGTGCGCAGGCGTCCGGCGAACAGTCGGCGGCTGACCTCCCGGAGCTTGCCGGTCTCCTGGTCCTCCTGCCCGAAGCCCTTCACCACGCGGACGCCGCTGACGGCCCCGTCGACCACGCCCGCGACGGCGGCGGCCTGGGCCTGCGCGTACCAGGTGGAGGGGTGCAGCTTGCCGCGGGAGCGCTTCGCGATCCACCAGATCGCCGGGCCGACGGCCAGGGCGACCAGCGTGAGCGGCACGGACAGCCACGCCATGATCACGAGGGAGACCAGGAACAGCGCGAAGTTCCCGATGGTCATCGGGAGCATGAACAGCAGGCCCTGGATCAGCTGGAGGTCGCTGGTGGCCCGACCGACGACCTGCCCGGTGGACAGCTCGTCCTGGCGGCGGCCGTCGAGGCGGGTGATCGTCCCGAACATCTCCGTGCGCAGGTCGTGCTGGACGTCCAGGGCGAGCCGGCCGCCGTAGTAGCGGCGGACGTAGGTGAGCGCGTAGACGACGAGGGCCGCGCCGATGAGGGCTCCCGCCCAGGGGGCCATGTCGCGGCTGCCGTCGCCGATGACGTCGTCGATGATCACCTTGGTGATCAGCGGGACGACGGCCATCACGGCCATGCCGACCAGGGACGAGCCGAGCGCCAGGACGGTGTCCATGCGGTGGCGCCACGCGTATCCGGCGAGTCTGCGCGCCCAGCCCTGCCGCCGCTGCTCCCCCTGTTGCGCTGCCACGCGGTGCCCTCCTTCAGACCTGATCTTCCGGAAGGCACCAACGCGGAACGAAGCGGATTTCATCCCTCCGCAACAAAACGGGGGTGAACGATCAAGAAACGGGAGGAAGGGTCAGATGGGAGGAAAGATCAGATACGCACCCGCAGGTGGTAGAACCGTGTCGTCTGTACGGCGTTCTGGTTGTCGTCGCTGACCAGGAGGACCTTGAGGCGGCCCTTCTCGTGGCCCGTGACCGCCATGCCCTCGATGTTGTCGAGCAGTGGGTTCGGCTGGGGCTGCTTGGCGGTCGCTCCGAGTGACGGGCAGGTGACGAGGTCGGTCAGCAGGGTCTTCTTGATCAGACGTACGCCGCTCTGGCCCGTGAGGTTCTCGACGCCGCCGGTGTCCGTCGCGCGGCGCGGGTCGGCGAGGTAGAGGCGGACCGTGTTGCCGACGCCCGCGGTGAAGCCGCGCTCCAGGACGAGGAGGCGGCCGTCGGGGGTGGCCTGGACCTCGGGGACGCCGAGCCCGGCGTCGACGGGGTAGGCGTACTGGGCGCCGAGCCGGAAGGTCTTCCCGTGCCGCTGCCAGGTCTGGAAGCGGACGATGCCCGCGCTGTCGCCGGAGAGCGCGTACTCCATGGACGCCAGCAGGGTACGGCCGCCGGGGAGCAGGGTCAGCCCCTCGAAGGTGCCGTTGGAGACAGCCCGCCCCTTCGGGGCGACCTGAAGCGACGCGGGGACCGGGAGGCGGTCGAGGATCCGGCCGTCGGCCGAGTAGCGGCGGATCGACGGCTCGGTCTCGGAGGTGACCAGGCGGGTGCCGTCCCGGTCGACGACCAGGCCCTCGGAGTCCAGCGCCGCGCCGCTCTCGTCGGCGAGCGGGACGACGGACCTCGGCGCCAGGGTCCTGGCGTCCAGGTCGAAGAGCGCGGAACGGTCGGAGAGGGCGGCGAGCGAGCCGTCCCTGTCCACCGCGAGCGCGGAGAGGTTGCCGACGAAGGTGTTCTCGTACGTCGTCTTGTCGAGCGCGTCGGAGAAGCGGTCGAGGGAGACGGACGGGGAGCAGGCGTGCCGCTGCTGCACGGCGGCACCGGCGGGCCCGGCGGCGGACAGACAGGTGGCCGCCGCCAGGGCCGCGGTGGTGGTCGCGAGTACGGTTCTCAGGCGCATGGGCGCCACCGTAGGACCGGCCGGTGAAGGACGGGAGACCGTCTCGTGAAGCGTCAGCTCGCGGCGAGGTCCTTGTGGATGACCTTGGAGACGCCCTGGATGGTCGTTTTGCCGTACTCCATGGTGCTGTTGCCGTGGGTGAGCACCGTGATCATGTAGTCGTGGCCGCGGCCCTTGAAGGCGCCGATGCTGTGGACGCGCCAGCCGTTGGAGGCCCGGGACAGCCAGCCGTTCTTGAGGGCGACGGTGACGCCGGAGGGCACTCCGTACGGCGTCCCCCAGCGCTGCGAGGAGACGACCTGGCTCATCAGCTTCAGGATGTACGCGCGGGCGTTGTCGCTGAGGACCGCGTTCTTGGCGGTGATCAGCTTGAGCAGCTTCTGCTCGTCGGTGACGGTGATCTGGGTCAGTCCCCAGTAGCCGTTCGCGCCGGGCTTGGTCTGGGTCATGCCGGCCGCGGTGAGGAAGCCCTTGATCTTCGTCATCCCCAGCTGCTTCCAGAGCTTGCTGGTGGCCGCGTTGTCCGACTTGGTGATCATGGCCTTGGCGAGCGAGGCCTCGGTGTCGGTCAGGTACCGGTTGTGCTTCTTCGCGTCCCACAGCAGCGCGGCGAGGACGGTGACCTTGACGACGCTCGCGGAGTCGAAGGCGGTGGACGCCCGGAGCGAGCAGGTGGTGTTGGTGCTGCGGTCGTAGAGGCCGACCGCGATCGTGCCCTTGCGGTTCGCGAGGGCCGCGGTGATGTCCTTCTTGAGCTTGGCCGCGAGGCCCGCCTTGGCGGACGTGCAGCTGACGGCCGGTGCGGCGGCGGCCTGGGCGGGCGTGGCGGCGACGACACACGCGATGAGCGCGCCCCCGGCGACCCATCTCGCACGTCTGGATATCCCGTTGGTCATGCACCAGTTGACCCACGGGCACGGGGGAACGGTTGTAGGGACGGGGAAAACTTGTGCGAGCCGTTACTTCCGCCCGGACTTATTCACAGGAGGTCACCAGGTACGTCACAGCGCACACCCACCTGGGCTCCGCAGGATGCGCGGGTGACATCAGCCACCGATCCCCACCCCCACACGACCGTGACTCCCTCTCCGCCCCCGCCGGTCCCGCCCGCCGCTCCCCCGGACAAGGCGCCCCGCTGGTCGCTGCCCGCGCTGCTGGCGATCCTGGCGCTGGCCGCGGTCCTGTACTCCTGGAACCTGTCCGGGTCGAGCCTCAACAGCTTCTACAGCTCCGCGATCTACAGCGGTACGCAGAGCTGGAAGGCGTGGTTCTTCGGGTCGTTGGACGCGGGGAACTTCCTCACGGTCGACAAGCCGCCGTTCGCGCTGATGGTCATGGGGCTGTCGTGCCGCGTGTTCGGCTTCGGCACCTGGCAGATGATGCTGCCCGAGGTCGCGGCGGCGCTCGGCACGATCTGGATCCTGCACTCCTCCGTGAAGCGGGTGTTCGGGCACGCGGCGGCCGCGATCGCCGCGCTCGTCCTCGCGCTCACCCCGATCACGGTCGCGATCAACCGGGACAACAACCCCGACACGATCCTGGTGTTCCTGATGGTCGCCGGCGCGGCCCTCGCCCTGCGCGCCACGCACAACGACCGGCTGCTGCCCCTCATCGGCTCCGCGGTCTGCTTCGGGCTCGCCTTCAACACGAAGATGCTCCAGGGCTACATCGCCCTGCCCGCCGCCTTCGCCGTGTACGTCTACGCATCGCGGCTCGACCGGCGGAAGAAGGCCGTCAACCTGGCCCTGGCCGCCCTCGCGCTGGCCGTCGCCAGCTTCTGGTGGGCGACGGCCGTGTCCCTGGTCCCCGCGGACGACCGCCCCTACATCGGCGGTTCGACCGACGGCTCCGCCTGGAACCTGATCATGGGCTACAACGGCCTGGGCCGGGTGCTGGGCGGCGAGGGCAACGGCGGGGGCGGTGGAGGCGGAGGTGGAGGCGGGGGGACCTTCGCGGGTACCGCCGGCCTCGGCCGGATGTTCAACGACGTCCTCGGCGGCCAGATCTCCTGGCTGATCCCCTTCGCGGGCCTCGCGCTCGTCGCCGGCCTGGTGCTGTGCGGGCGGGCCCCGCGCACCGACCGGACGCGGGCCGCGCTAGTGCTGTGGGGCGGCTGGCTGGTGCTGCACTACCTGACCTTCGCCCTGGCCGAGGGCACCATGCACCCGTACTACACGACCGCGCTCGCCCCGGGCATCGCGGCGCTGTGCGGGGGCGGCGGCGTGCTGCTGTGGCGCGCCTTCCGCTCCGGCGACGCCCGCTGGTCGTGGGTGCTGCCGGCCGGGCTCGCGGTCACGGGTGTCTGGGCGGTCGTGCTGCTGCGCCGGGCGAGCGACTGGAACACCTGGCTGTGGCCGACGGTGGCCGTGGTCATGGTCCTGGCGATGGTCGGGCTGTTCGCCTTCCGCGCCGCGGACTCCGGCACCCGGGCGCGGCTGCTCGCCGCGTCCGTCGTCGCGGCGGTCGTGGCGGCGCTCGCGGGTCCGACGGCGTACGCCGCGTCCCCGGCCTTCGCCTCCTCCACGGGCGGGGGCATGGGAGGCACCAACCCGACGGCGGGCCCGTCGACCGGTGGCGGCATGGGCGGTCCCGGCGGTGGCGGCATGGGCGGTGGCGGCCGGGGCGGCTTCGGCGCCCGGCAGGGCGGCACCCAGGAGGGCGGCCCGGCGAACGGGCAGTTCCCGGGCGGCGGCCAGACCGGCGGGGAGCTCCCCGGCACCGGCGAGGGGCGGATGACGCCCGGCGGCGGCAACGGCGAACTCCCGCAGGGCGGCGCGCCCGGCGGCGGTAGCGGTCTGGGCCGTGGCGGCGGTATGGGCCGTGGCGGCGGTATGGGCGGCACCGTCGACAGCGCGCTGATCGCCTACCTGGAGAAGCACCAGGACGGCGCCACCTGGCTGCTCGCGGTGTCCAACTCCCAGAGCGCCGGCCAACTGATCCTCAGCACCCACAAGCCCGTCATCTCCATGTGGGGCTTCACCGGCTCCGACAAGGCGATGACGCTCGCCAAGCTCAAGGAGCTGGTGAAGAAGGGCGAACTGCACTACATCCAGCTCGGCGGTGGCGGCATGGGCGGAATGGGTGGCAACAGCGGCCTCAACCAGGAGATCACCGCCTGGGTACAGAAGAACGGCACGGCGGTGAAGGAGAGCGACTACAGCACGGGCAAGAGCTCGGCCTCGGAGACCTCCTCGTCGACCGGTACCTCGACGATCTACCGCCTGGACGCGTCGGACGTCGGCTGACGCCGGACAGATCCACCCGGCCGATCCGCACGACGGCCCCTGAGTGGCCCGACGGCCCCTGACCTTCCGGTCAGGGGCCGTTTCCGCGCGTCAACTCGCGTAGACAAAGGCCGATATGCCGTTTCAGGTCACCCAATGGACACGCACCGTCCATTTACACCGCCGCATGTCCATGTCACGCTCCCATCTGCCGCCTCCGTTCAACCCGCGTAGATGGGACAACCTTTATGCTGGCGACACGCATACGCAGCTGGAAGCCGGTGGCGTTCACCACCGCCGCCGTGCTGGTCGGACTCGCCGCCCCGGTCGTGACCACGACCCCGGCAGCGGCCACGACGACCGCGTACGACGCGACGTACTACAAGAACGCGATCGGCAAGACCGGTACGAGCCTGAAGTCCTCGCTGCACACCATCATCACCCCGCAGACGAAGCTGTCGTACTCGGCCGTCTGGGACGCGCTCAAGGTCACCGACCAGGACCCGAACAACAGCAACAACGTGAAGCTGCTCTACTCGGGCATCTCCCGCAGCAAGACGCTGAACGGCGGCAACACCGGCAACTGGAACCGCGAGCACGTGTGGGCCCAGTCCCACGGCGACTTCGGCACCTCGGCCGGCCCCGGCACCGACCTGCACCACCTCCGCCCCGAGGACGTCCAGGTCAACTCCATCCGCGGCAACAAGGACTTCGACAACGGCGGCAGCAGCTTCACCAACTCCGGCGGCAGCCTCACCGACTCCAACTCCTTCGAGCCCCGCGACGCCGTCAAGGGCGACGTGGCCCGCATGATCCTCTACATGGCCGTCCGCTACGAGGGCGACGACAGCTGGCCCGATCTGGAGCCCAACGACGCCGTCACCAACAGCAGCGTCCCCCTCCACGGCCGCCTCTCCGTCCTCAAGCAGTGGAACGTCGAGGACCCCCCGGACGCCTTCGAGGAGCGCCGCCAGAACCTCATCTACTCCAACTACCAGGGCAACCGAAACCCGTTCATCGACCACCCGGAGTGGGTCGAGGCGATCTGGTAGGCGGTTCGGCCCGCCGTGCGATTCCTGCCTGCACGGCGGGCCGCCCCTGACGTACTCAGGGCGTCGGCACGAGGCTTCCCACGTCCCCTCTGATGGAGGCCAGGGCGGCCATCGTGATGCCGCCGTCCACCCGAAGCGCATCCAAGGCCTCCGCCACCGTTTCGGCGACGCGCACCGACGTGCCCGCGTCCCGTTCCCGCTGCCATGACGCGTTGGTCCTGGGAACACCGAAGTACGCGCAGATCGTGGCCAGGCACGACAGATACACGGCGGCGTCCTCGGACTGGGAGTACTCCCCCACCAGGTGAATCCGGATGCGCTGGACGACCTCCTCGATGGCGGCGACCAGGGCCGCCGCGTCCCCTGCCTCCCGCATGGCCGGCAGGGCCTCGAAGAACGGGGGCGCGACCGGCTGCTGTTCCCGTCTCATCGTGGCGGCCAGAGCCTCGCAGATGAGTCGTGCCTGTCGGCTCACCTGAATTCTGACCACCCGGTCCACCGGTACCGCCGAGCCGCTCTCCTTGCGCACCCGCACACACTCCCGCGCCACCCGGATGAGGTCACGCGGCACCCCGCCGCTCATCGCGTGGCAGAACAGGGCTAGCGGATCGGGAAATCCCACCACCCGGCTCTTCAGCAGATTCTTCGACTCCTCAGCGGTGAACCTCTGCACGGGGATGATGGAGTCGAAGGAGGAGTCGAAGACGTCTCGCACGGGAACGCCCCGCAACGAGAAGTTGTGCAGGGCGTCCTCCGACACCGAGACCAGGAAATGCACCCCTTGAATATGGAGGAGATCCTTGATGCTGTTGACGAAGGCCACAGCATCTTCGCCGTCCTCCATCTTGTCCAGTTCGTCCAGGGCGACGATGATCTGCCGGGGCGAGGTGCGAATGAAACTGCTGACGAAGTTCTTGAACTTAAGGACCAGTTCCGGATGCGTCAACTCACGCTCGGCCAGCTCCAGTTGGTCGTGGTCCTCCATGGTGAACAGTTTGACCGCGAAGGAGTTCTTCGAAAGGCGCTGGTGCGTGGCGGAGTAGTCGAGGGCCCGTAGCGCGTCCGCCGCCAGAGAGATGTCCCGTTCCACGTAGCGGGGCCCCATGAACTCACGGATCGCACGGCGGACGGCCGGGCTGGACAGGGCGGCGACAACCGCTATGCCCAGCCCGGCGAACACGAGCAGGAGCCCGGGAATATCGGTGAGCTTGACGGGGGACGAGTCCGTCGTGCGGCCGTAGGAAATGAGGATCACGCCCACCAGCACGAACACCGGACCAATTGCGAGCCGGACCACATCGATCGGGTGACGGATCAATCGGTTCTGCTGCTCCAGGTATGCCATTCCCTCACGGTTCGACTTGAGGATGGCGTCCGCGACCTCACGGAACAACACGCGGAAGAATTCCGGTGCCTCGTAGTGCACCGGCACCGGCATGTAGACACTGATGTAGTTCTCGGGATTCCAGTTCTGCACGGACTGCATGAGCGTGGTCTTTCCCACGCCACGAGTGCCGCTGATGCCGATCGCCGACGCGCGGTGCTCCTCGATGAAGTCGTAGATCTCCCGCGCCGACTTCGACGGTACGACGTTCACCGACTCCAGTTCCACGAGATTGGGCGCGTCCTTGCTGTCCAGGACGGCCAATTCGCCCTTGCTCTGCTCCCAGCGCTCGTTCAGCACCGTCGACAGGAGTGACTCTGCCTCGGACCTCAGCGCCAGGAAGAACCGGTCCTCCGTACCCGTCAAGTGCAGCTTGGCGCGGGCGGAGGCGACACGTGTCGGCCGCCGCCAAGCCCACAGCGCCAGGGTCATGACCACCGCCATGAGAAGCGCGCCGGCACTGAACGACAGGTTCTGGTGGTCACGGACGGGCAGGTAGTCCTGCCCCTTGGCCACCGCGACCCCGTACGCGGCCGCGGCGAACCAGGTCAGCAGGCAGACGAGGATGGGCGCGATGGTCAGCCGGTTCCTCGCGCGCCGGCGCCGTCTTGTCGTCCACCGTTCGGCGTTCGCCGCGAGCCAGGCACGATGCTGTTCGGCGAGCGCGTTCACCGACAGACGGGCGCGCGCGTCTTCCCGGACCGAATCGTCCAGCACAAGGTCACCAGGCGGGTTGTCGAGCAACTCTGCGGCTTCCGCCACAGCACGTTCGAGAAGGCCCCCCTCGCGGGCCGTCACCCGCTCCTGGTCTTCCTCGTGCATCATCACAAGAACCCGACTGTCGTCCATCTGGCCTCCCGAAGCCGGTGCCGGAGCGCGGGGAGGCAGATCCTCGCACGGTTGCACTGCACACAAGGGCCGAGTCGAATTTTTGCCACGTTCTGATCAATCCAGGTACGTCGGCGCGAACATGCGCAGCACCGCCGGGCGCTACCCGAAGTACGGTCGGAGCAACTCACGCCTCGAAGCCGTACTCCAACACATACGCCGACGAGTCCAAGACCATGTCGTTCACCTCCACGGCAGCCCCCTCCGCGTCGAAAGCAGTGCGGGCAACGAGCACCACCGGCACCCCGGAGGGCAACTCCAGGCGTTCAACCTCGTCGGCATTCGGCATTCGGGACCGGATCTCCTCGCGGAAGCGGACCGGCTTGCGGCCCAGTTCCGCCAGCCGTGCGTAGATGCCGCCCGGGCCGGTGTCCGGCCGTGTGATGGGCGTGCCGGAGACGAGGTCAGCCGCGAGATACGACGTGGCGAGGAGTACCGGCTTGCCGTCGAGGGTGTAGCGGCGGCGTCGAATACAAACTCGCGACCCATCCGCCAGGTCCAGGACACCGGCAATCACTGGCGGCGCATCCCCTTCATGCACCTCGACCAAGTCGACGGCGAGTTCACGCCCCTCCGCGTCCGTCGCCCAGACAGAACGCCCTTCTCCCCACCCCGCGTGCGCCAGACGCTCAATGCCGCGTCGCCGAATGGGCCTGAAGTCCCTGACGAAGACTCCGGCACCCTTACGCGCCTCGACGACACCCTCCGCCTGGAGGACACCGAGCGCCTGCCGAGCCGTCATCCGTGCCACCTCATACGTGGCCATGAGGTCGTTCTCGCCCGGAAGTCGCTCACCGGGCCCGTACTCGCCGGCCTCGATGGCCGCCCGCAACTCCGCGGCGATGCGCTGGTACTTGGGCTGCCGCCCGGCATTCCGGCTGCTCATCCAGACCCTCCTCCGATCATCTCTAGACATCCTAGGCATCAGAGGTCACTCACCTGTGGTCACAGAGGGCTACACACGGGCAATACCGCACACATCTCTAGAGAAGTGTTGCCGACTTCTCATGCCACAAGCTTCACTACTTCTCTAGAGATGTAGAAGCGGACGTTCGCCTCGGAGGTCCTCGGTGTCAGCCCACACCACGCCGCCACGGCCCACAAGCTCCGGCATGGCCGAAGCCCAGTGGCGTTTACCCCATGGTCCCCGGAGCGCGAGTCGCGCCCGCGCTCTCCTGCGTATGCAACTCGTCGAGTGGGAGATCGGTGGGGACGTAGCTCAGACCGCTGAAATCCTGTTGTCCGAGCTCGTGAGCAACGCCGTCATCCACGCCCGCACCCCGCCCGGCCGCCAGATCGGCCTACGCGTCGCCCAGTACGACGGACGCCTCCGAGTGGAAGTGGCCGACGCCAACAGCACCCGCCCCGAACCGCGGGAGGCCGACACCGACGACGAACGGGGCCGAGGTCTCGCCATCATCGACGCCCTCGCCGCGCGTTGGGGTTGCTGTCCACGCCTGCACGGCATCGGAAAGGCAACCTGGGCCGAGTTGGCGCTACCGCGGTGAGCGTGACCGGCACGGCGGTACTGTCGGAACCACCACACATCACACCGAACGGCGCATCTGAGGAGACCCCTGTGGCCGACACCCCCGCCCCACCGCCGGACCACATGCCCCCGCCCGATGACGCCGTCACGGTCACCGTCACCTACACGGGCAACGAAGCCGAAGCGCTGCGCACGCTGGCCGTTCTGGAAGGACGCACCCCGGAGGAAGTCGCGCTCGATCACATCTCACGCGGTATCCCGCTGTCGTTCCCCGCCCCACTGGGTGATGACTCCGAGGCGATGGCGGCGCTGGAGCGGGCGATGTTCGACGGCCCCTCGGACCTGGCCACCCGGTCCGGCGAGAACCTCTTCCAGGAAGGCGAACGTTGAAGCCTCAGCGCCACCTGTTCGCTGTCGCGGACACGTCGGTTCTCCTCGCCATCTACAACCGCAAGGACGCTCACCACGAGGCCGCCGTCCAAACCCTTTCCCTGGTCGATCGGCTCGTGGTGTCACCGATGGTCCTGGCCGAGCTGGACTATCACCTCACAACGAAGATCAGTGGCAAGGCCGCCGCAGAGGCTCTCGCCAGCATGCGCGCCTGGGCCAGCACGGATCGGCTCACGCTTGCCACCGTGGGGTGGCCGCTCCTGGCCGAAGCCGAGCGCCTCATGCGTACGTACGCAGATCATGACGCCATCGGTATGACCGACGCCGTCAACGCCCTCTTGGCGTGGGCGTTGCCACAGCCCGTAGTGCTTGCCCTCGATCACCACTACCGGGACGTCATCGCGCCGCGAACGGCGACTGAGAAACACCTGCACGTGCTTCCTGACGCCCGGTAGAGACAAGCGCGACCGTCAGCTCAGGTGCGTCGGCGCGAACATGCGCAACACCGCCGGCAGCACGACCACCGAGGGCCCCGGCGCCGCGAGGGCTTTCCTCAAGTCGGCCTCCAGAGTCTCCGGCGCCGTACGCACTCCCGGCACCCCGAAGGACTCGGCCAGGGCGACGTAGTCGGGGCGGGACAGTTCCGTCCCCGTCGTGTCACCGAACGCGTCCGTCATGTACTCGCGGAGGATGCCGTAGCCGCCGTCGTCGACGATGAGCCAGGTGACGTTGAGGTCGTACTGCTTCGCCGTCGCGAGCTCGGCGATGGAGTAGAGCGCGCCGCCGTCCCCGGAGACCGCCAGGACCGGGTGGGTCGGGTCGGCCACGGCGGCGCCGAGGGCGGCCGGGAAGCCGTAGCCGAGGCCGCCGGCGCCCTGGGCCGAGTGCATCCGGTTGGGGCCCTTGGCATCGAAGGCGGACCAGGCCCAGTACGCGAGGATCGTCATGTCCCAGAACGAGGGGGCAGAAGCCGGGAGCGCCCGGCGGATCGACGCCAACAGCTCCTGTTCCAGGGTGAGTTCCTGGGCAGCGATACGGTCCGAAACGCGGGCCAGCACCTCACGCACTCGCTCCGGAGCCTCCGCGTCCTCCCTCGGTGACACCGTCTCCAGCAGCGCCTGCAACGCCAGCCGCGCGTCCGCGTGGATGCCCAGTGCCGGGTGGTTGGACTCCAGTTTCCCGAGGTCCGCCTCGATCTGGACGACCCGGCCTCGCGGCTTGAACGTGTGGTAGTTCGACGACAGTTCGCCCAGGCCCGAGCCCACGACCAGTAGGACGTCCGCGTCCTCCAGGAAGTCCGTGGTGTGGCGGTCCTCCAGCCAGGACTGCAAGGACAGTGGGTGCGTCCAGGGGAACGCGCCCTTGCCGCCGGGGGTTGTCACGACCGGCGCCCGCAGCATCTCCGCCAGCTGCTTCAGCTTGCCGCTCGCGTCCGCCCGTACCACTCCCCCACCCGCGATGATCGCCGGGCGGGCCGCACGCGACAGCAGGTCGGCGGCCACCGCCGTCAGTTCGGGGCGCGGCGGGAGTTCCTCCGGGAACGCGTCGCCTCCCGTCACCACCGGGATCAGGGTCTGTGCGAGCAGTACGTCCTGCGGGATCTCCACCCACACCGGGCCGTGCGGAGCCGTCAGCGCCGACTTCCAGGCCGCCTCGATCGCGGACGGGATCTGGGACTGGGTGCGGACGGTGTGGACCGACTTCACCACGCCCCGGAACGAGGCCGACTGGTCGGGGAGTTCGTGCAGATAGCCGTGGCGGCCGCCGCCCAGGCCCGCGGTGGGGATCTGGCTGCTGATCGCCAGCACCGGCGCCGAAGCGGCCGCCGCCTCCTGGAGCGCGGCCAGGGAGGTCAGCGCCCCGGGACCCGTCGACAGCAGCAGCGGCGCCGCCTCGCCCGTGATCCGCCCGTACGCGTCCGCCGCGAAGCCCGCGTTGTTCTCCACCCGCAGGCCGATGTACCGCAGGGACGACCGTCGCAGCGCGTCGAACATGCCGAGCGCGTGCTGGCCGGGCAGGCCGAAGACGGTCGTCGTGCCGAGGGCGGCGAGCGTCTCCACGACCAGGTCTCCGCCGGTGCGCCCGGCGGGCGGGTTCAGGGCAGCCGAAATCTGCGCTTCCGTCGGGCGGAGCACCAGGTCGTGGTCGTGAGTCACTGCGCGCGGGCCTCTGCAATCTGGCGGGACATGATCGTGGTCAGTTCGTAGGCGGTGTGGGAGGCCGCCACGGACGTGATCTCCGCGTGATCGTACGCGGGGGCCACCTCCACGACGTCCGCCGAGACCAGGTTGCAGGACGCCAGGCCGCGCAGGATCTCCAGCAGCTCGCGGGAGGTCATGCCGCCGGCCTCCGGGGTCCCCGTGCCGGGCGCGTGGGCCGGGTCCAGGCAGTCGATGTCGATGGAGATGTACAGCGGACGGTCGCCGATGCGCTGACGCAGCTGGTCGGCCACCTCGTCGACCCCGCGCCGCATGACGTCCGCGGACGTGACGATCCCGAAGCCCATCTTCGCGTCGTCGTCCAGGTCCTGCTTGCCGTACAGCGGGCCGCGGGTGCCGACGTGGGAGAGGGCCGAGGTGTCGAGGATGCCCTCCTCGACCGCCCGCCGGAAGGGCGTGCCGTGGGTGTACTCGGCGCCGAAGTAGGTGTCCCAGGTGTCGAGATGGGCGTCGAAGTGGAGCAGCGCGACCGGGCCGTGCTTCTTCGCGACCGAGCGCAGGAGCGGGAGGGCGATGGTGTGGTCGCCGCCCAGGGTCATCAGGCGGGCGCCCGTGCCGAGCAGGTCGTCCGCCGCCGCCTCGACCGTCTCCACGGCCTCGTTGATGTTGAACGGGTTCACGGCGATGTCGCCGCCGTCCGCCACCTGCGCGAGCGCGAACGGGGACGCGTCCTGCGCCGGGTTGTACGGCCTGAGCAGCCGGGACGCCTCGCGGATCGCGTTGCCGCCGAAGCGGGCGCCCGGCCGGTACGAGACACCCGAGTCGAACGGCACCCCGACCACGGCGACATCGGCCCGGCCGACCTCGTCCAGGCGCGGCAGCCGGGCGAAGGTCGCGGGACCGGCGTAGCGCGGGACACGGGAGGAGTCGACGGGGCCGCGGGGCGTCTCGGTGCTGCTCATGGGGTACTGCCTTCTTTCCTACGCTTCATCGCGTATGGAGGGGTTTGGTGTGATTCTCGTATGACTTTTACGACTTTTACGACCTTAGCGGGGCGCCGGAACCGGGGTCGCCGCCGCCGGTTCGGGTGCCCGTCCGGCCAGGCGCTCGCGCCAGGCGGTGAGGACGGCCTCGTCGGTCGCCGGGGTCGCCAGGGACACGGCGACGTACACGGCCAGGGAGGAGAGCAGGCCGTAGTAGACGGGCTCGTTGGCGAGGATGCCGTAGCCCGCCATCAGGCCGATGACCGCGAGGCCGCCGACGGCCACGGCGGCCAGGGCGCCCTGGGCGGTGCCGCGCTTCCACAGCAGGCCGCCGAGGATGGGGACGAGGAGGCCGCCGACGAGGAGGTTGTAGGCGACGGTCAGGGCCTCGACGACGTTGTTGAGGGCGATGGCCGTACCGATGACGGCGAGGCCCATGACGAGGATGAAGGCCCGGTTGCCCCGCACCTCGTCGTGGTCGCCGCCCGCGTCGGACGTCCCGCGCAGCCGCGACCAGATGTCGTTGTTGGCGACGGTCGCGCAGGCGATCAGCGCGCCGGACGAGGTCGACATCACCGCGGCCAGTGCGGCGGCCAGCACCAACCCCCTTACGCCCATGGGGAGTTCGTCCTTCACGATGGTCGCGAAGGCGTCGTCGGCGTTGGCCAGGTTCGGGTAGAGCGTCTTGGCGGCCGTGCCGATGACGGCTCCGGCGAGGGCGTACGCCAGGCAGTAGGTGCCGGCGACCGTGCCGCCCCACCGGGCGGTCGTGTCGCTGCGCGCGGTGAAGACGCGCTGCCAGATGTCCTGCCCGATGAGCATGCCGAACGTGTAGATCAGGACATAGGTGAAGATCGTCTCGCCGCCGATTCCGAGCGGGTCGAAGTACGACGTGGGCAGCGCGTCGCGCATCTCGCCGAAGCCGCCCGCCTTGACGACCGCGATCGGCAGGAGCAGGAGCAGCACGCCGATCGTCTTGACCACGAACTGCACCATGTCGGTGAGCGTGATGGACCACATGCCGCCGAGCGTGGAGTAGGCGACGACGATCGAGCCGCCGAGCACGATCGCGAGCGTGCGGTTCATGTCGAACAGGACGTCGAAGATCGTGGCGTAGGCGATGGTGGACGTCACCGCGAGCATGAGGGTGTACGCCCACATGACCACCCCGGAGATCACACCCGCCCGGCCGCCGTAGCGCAGGTCGAGCATCTCGGAGACGGTGTAGACCTTCAGGCGGGCGATGCGGGCGGAGAAGAAGACGCTGAGCGCGAGCAGGCCGAGGCCGATGGTGAAGACCATCCAGGCGCCGGAGAGGCCGTACTGGTAGCCGAGGCCGACACCGCCGATGGTGGAGGCGCCGCCGAGGACGATCGCGGCCATGGTGCCGGAGTACATGGTGGGCCCGAGCCGGCGGCCCGCGACCAGGAACTCGCTCTTCGACCGGGCGCGGCGCATGCCCCACCAGCCCATGGCCAGCATGCCGGCCAGATAGACGACGATGACGGTGTAGTCGACGGCCACGGGGCCTCCTTCGGCTCGATGTCGCCGGCGGGTGACGAGCATCGACACTAGGTGGCCGGAAAGCGACTGCGAAGTGTACGTTTCATCCATTCACGGCCCGTCGAGTGGAGGGAACGCACACCATGCCGGACCTGGCCGTTCCTCCCACGCCACCGGTGCCCCTCGCCGCGCTCCTGGCCCGCGAGGACCTGGCCCTGCGGCAGATCGCGGGGCCCGTGGACCCCGCCACGGTCATCCACTGGGCGCACACGTCGGAGATGGCGGACCCGTATCCGTATCTGCTGGGCGGCGAACTCCTGCTGACGGCCGGGGTCCACATCCCGGAGGCCGCGGGTTCCGGGACCTACTTCGACGACTACGTGGCGCGGATCGTCGCGGCGGGCGGCGCGGCCCTCGGCTTCGGGGTGGCGCCGGTGCACGACACGGTGCCGCGGGCGCTGGTCGCGGCCTGCGACGCGTACGAGCTGCCGCTCGTCGAGGTGCCGCCCCGGACCACCTTCTCCGGCGTGGCCCGCGCGGTCTGGCAGCTGATGGCCCAGGCCCGGCACGCCGAGCTCCGCCGTGTCACGGAGGCCCAGCAGAGCCTGGCCGCCGCGGCCTCCCGCCCCCACCCGGTCCCCTCGGTCCTGCGGCAACTGGCCCGGCGGGTGACGGGCTGGGCGGTGCTGTACGGCCCCGAGGGCACCGCGATCGCGTCGGCGGGACGGGAGCCGGGGCGCGAGGCGGGCGAGACGCTGGCGGGGCTCGCCCGGCTGGTCACGGAGCGGTCCTCCACCACCGCCACCGACACCACCGCCGGCCTCCACCTCGCCGCCTACGCCCTGGGCGCCGGGCACGGCTTCGTGCTCGGGGTCGCCGCCCCGCACCGCGACCCCGGCGACCACACCATCGCCTCGGTGGCCGCCGTCCTGCTGTCCCTGCTCACCGGTGAGCACCAGAGCGGTACGGAAACGGCCCGGTCGTCCGCTCTCGTACGGCTGCTGCTGGGCGCGGCGCCCGAGGACGTGGCCGCACTCCTGGGCGCCGGGGAGTGGCTCGTCGTGCACGCGGGCCCGGACACCCCCGGCGCCCCCGACCCGGTCGCCGCCTCCGCGCTGGGCGCCGCGCTCGGGTCGCCGCTGGTCGACGTGGCGCGAGACGTCGTACGGGCACTGGTGCCGGCCGGGCGGGAACCGGCGCCGCAGCCGGGGTGGACGCTGGGCGTCAGTGCCGCCGTCGGGCCGCGGGAGTGGGCCGACGGGGACGTCCAGGCGGCCCGCGCGCTGGCCCGCGCCCGCGCCACCCGCGCCGAGCTGGTCCGGCACGGGGGCCGCCCGGCGTTCGCGGACCTGGTCCCGTCCGACGCGGCGGAGGCGCACGCCCGCGCTCTCCTCGCCCCGCTCACCGGCACCCCGGCGCTCGCCGAGACCCTGCGCACCTGGCTGTCCCTGCACGGCAGTTGGGACCGCACCGCGGTGGCGCTGGCCGTGCACCGCAACACCGTGCGGCAGCGGATCGCCCGGTGCGCGGCGCTGCTGGGGACGGACCTGGACGACCCGGACGTACGGATGGAGCTGTGGTTCGCGCTGCGGCGGGTCTGAGAGCCTGTCCTACGTTTCAGGGGCGGGGTCTGAGGGCGGCGTGACCCGTGTCCCAGCGTGCGGGACGGCGGGCGGGCCCGCGGGACGCTGCCTCACAATGGGAGGCATGCCGATATCCGGGACACCCAGCCGCGCCGACCTCGTCGACCACCTTGTGAAGACCCGTATCGCGGGCGACGTCGCCACCCCGCGTGAGAACAACCTCTCCCACTACCGCCAGTTGGCGAACGGCGTCCGCAACTTCTGGCTCGGCCTGGAGCTGGGCGACCGCTGGACCGACGAGCAGGACGTGCTCGCGGTGATGGCGGAGCGGGTGGGGGTCAACGACGACCCGGAGTACCGCTACGGCCAGGACACCATCGACCCCGAGCTGACGGTGGCCGCCCTGGAGCGCATGGCGGGCCGGCTGCGCAAGGCGGCCGACGGGCAGCAGCGGGTGCTCTTCGCGACCGGTCACCCGGGCGGTCTGCTCGACGTGCACCGGGCCACGGCGGCCGCGCTGCGCACCGCGGGCTGCGAGATCGTGGTGATCCCGGAGGGGCTCCAGACGGACGAGGGCTACGTCATGCAGTTCGCGGACGTGGCGGTCCTGGAGCACGGCGCCACGCTGTGGCACACGCACTCCGGCGAGCCGATGAAGGCGATCCTCACCGGCCTGGAGCGCGAGGGCCGTCCGCTGCCCGACCTGGTCGTCGCCGACCACGGCTGGGCGGGCTACGCCGGTCAGCACGGCGTGGACTCCGTCGGGTACGCCGACTGCAACGACCCGGCGCTCTTCCTCGCCGAGGCCGAGGGCACCGTGCAGGTGACGGTGCCGCTCGACGACCACGTGGTCAGCCCGCGCTTCTACGACCCGATGACGGCGTATCTGCTGGCGGAGGCGGGGCTCGTCTAGCCTTCGGAGTTCCGGCGGGGGACGCGGATCACGCCCTCCTGGATCACCGAGATCGCGAGCCGGCCGTCCTGCGTGTAGATGCGGGCCTGACCGAGTCCCCGGCCGCCGGACGCGGACGGGGACTCCTGGTCGTACAGGAGCCATTCGTCGGCGCGGAAGGGCCGGTGGAACCACATCGCGTGGTCCAGGGACGCGCCGACGACGTCACCGACGGCCCAGCCGCCGCGGCCGTGGGCGAGCAGGACCGAGTCGAGCAGGGTCATGTCGGAGACGTAGGTGGCGAGGACGACGTGGAGCAGGGGGTCGTCGTCGAGCTTGCCGTTGGTGCGGAACCACACCTGGGAGTGCGGTTCGCGCGGCTCGCCGAACGCCCCGTACGGCGGCTCCTCGGCGTAGCGCAGGTCGACCGCCTCGCGTGCCTCCAGGAAGCGTTCCACCACGTCGGGGTCGAGGTGGTCGTAGCCGCGCAGCCGCTCGTGGGAGGTGGGCAGCGTGGCCGGGTCGGGCGCGGGCGGCATCGGGGTCTGGTGGTCGAGGCCTTCCTCGTACGTCTGGAAGGACGCCGACAGGTGGAAGATCGGCTTGCCGTGCTGGACGGCGACCACGCGGCGGGTGGTGAAGGAGCGGCCGTCGCGGATGCGGTCGACGCTGTAGACGATGGGCGCGCCGGGGTCGCCGGAGCGCAGGAAGTACGCGTGCAGCGAGTGGGCGGGCCGGTCGGCGGGGACCGTACGGCCCGCGGCGACCAGCGCCTGGGCCGCGACCTGTCCGCCGAAGACGCGCGGGACGATCGCGGGGCGGGAGCGGCCGCGGAAGATGTTCTCCTCGATCTGCTCCAGGTCGAGCAGATCGAGGAGATCCTGAAGTGCCTGGCTCATGGCAGACAGTTGTACCCGCCAGTCATTTCCTCGGGTTTCGCAGGCCTTACAGGCCCATGTCCTTCGCGATGATCGACTTCATGATCTCGCTGGTGCCGCCGTAGATGCGGTTGACGCGGTTGTCCGCGTACAGGCGGGCGATCGGGTACTCGTTCATGAAGCCGTAGCCGCCGTGCAGCTGGAGGCAGCGGTCGATCACGCGGTGGGCGACCTCGGTGCAGAACAGCTTGGCGCTGGCGGCCTCGGCGGGGGTCAGTTCACCGGCGTCGAGGGCTTCGAGCGCGCGGTCGGCGACGGCCTCGGCGGCGTCCACCTCGGCCTGGCAGGCGGCCAGTTCGAACTTGGTGTTCTGGAAGGAGGCGACCGTCTTGCCGAAGACCGTGCGGTCCTGGACGTACTCCTTGGCGAACCGGACGGCGGCCTTGGCCTGCGCGTAGGCGCCGAAGGCGATGCCCCAGCGCTCGGAGGCGAGGTTGTGGCCGAGGTAGTAGAAGCCCTTGTTCTCCTCGCCGAGGAGGTCCTCGACCGGGACCTTCACGTCGACGAAGGCCAGCTCGGCGGTGTCGGAGGTCTTCAGGCCGAGCTTGTCGAGCTTGCGGCCGACGGAGTAGCCCTCGGACTTGGTGTCCACGGCGAACAGGGAGATGCCGAAGCGGCGGTCCTCGGCGGTCGGCGCGGAGGTGCGGGCGCAGACGATCACGCGGTCGGCGTGGACGCCACCGGTGATGAAGGTCTTGGCACCGTTGAGGACGTAGTGGGTGCCGTCCTCGGAGAGCTTGGCGGTGGTCTTCATACCGGCGAGGTCGGACCCCGTACCCGGCTCGGTCATCGCCAGGGCCCACATCTCCTCACCGGAGACGAACTTCGGCAGGAACCGCTTCTTCTGCTCGTCGGTGGCGAGCATCTTGATGTACGGCAGACCGAGCAGCACATGCACGCCGGAGCCGCCGAACTGCACGCCCGCGCGGGCCGTCTCCTCGTACATCACGGCTTCGAACTTGTACGAGTCGATGCCCGCGCCGCCGAACTCCTCGTCGACACGGATGCCGAAGATGCCCAGCTCGGCGAGCTTGTAGTAGAAGTCGCGCGGCGCCTGGCCGGCCGCGAACCACTCGTCGTAGACCGGGACGACCTCGGCCTCGATGAAGGCCCGGAGGGTCTCCCGGAACGCTTCGTGGTCCTCGTTGAACACGGTACGGCGCACCGCCGCCACCTCCAGCTTCCTCACCATGTCTAAGCGCTTGCTCACTCACCGTACCGGCGAGTAGAGAGCGGCGTCCAGAGGAACCACCCCGTAACGCTCGTCACGCTCGACTCGCCCGGGCACGGACGCCGGTGCTGTACTGGAAGAACAGAACCATCCGGCCTTCCGGGGGGACACCATGTGCCCCAGTCGCCCCCACGATCCGCGCCCGTGGCAGCACGGCTCCTGGCAGCCGCGCCGCCCTCGGCGGCCGCACGGCACCCGGCCTCCCCGTCGCCGCGGGCGCCCCAGCCGCTCATGGACCGCCTTCCTGCTGATCATGGCCGGGCTCCTGCTCGTGGGCGGCCTCGGAACGCTCTTCGACGACGGGGACGAGCCCGCCTCCGAGGTGACGGCACCGACGGCCGACCCCTCGACGGAATCGACGGCCGGCCCCTCGACGGAATCGGCGGAGCCCACGAACACTCCCCCGACGCGGCAGCCGGCCTCCTCGCACCCACCGGCCCGGACGTCCGCGCCGCAGCGCGAGGGTGCCGCGCCCGCGTCCCGGAAGGCTCCCGCAGCGGGCCTGAAGGTGGTCGACGTCATCGACGGCGACACGATCGAGGTGCGAGGCGACGGCGGCATCGTGCCGCGGGGCACCGTGGCCCGGGTGCGGCTCCTGGAGATCGACACGCCGGAACGCGGTGACTGCTACGCCGCTGCCGCCACCGCCCGCACCTCCCGGCTCCTGCCCGTGGGCAGCACCGTGCGCGCCGAGCGGGACGTCGAGCTCTTCGACCGGTACGACCGCTATCTGCTCTACCTGTGGAACGAGGACGGCACCTTCGTCAACGAGTCCCTGGTCCGCAGCGGACATGCCGAAGCGGTGCTCTACCAGCCGAACGACGCCTACTGGCCACGCATCTCCGGCGCCGGGGAGGCCGCCCGGGAAGCGGACGCCGGCCTGTGGAGCGCCTGTCCCACCGCGCCGCCGACTCCGGCCGCCCCGAAGCACACGCCCGAGCCGCCGCCGGCCGCGGACACCCCGGCCCGCCCCGACCTGCCGGCCGGCCCCGCCGCGGGAATCCCCGACGTCGACTGCTCCGACCTGTCCGGGCCCGTCTGGGTGGGCCCGAACGATCCGCACCGGCTCGACAACGACGGCGACGGCATCGGCTGCGACTCCGGCTGACCGGTGCGCTCAGTCCGTCCCGGCCGCCGCGAACGCCCCCCGGGCCATCCGGTGCAGCAGCTCCGCCGTGGCCCCGCGTCCCGGCAGGGAACCCGGCCGCCCCAGGTGTGGTGTGGAGTTCAGGAGGCCGAAGACCGAGTGGACGGCGGAGCGGGCGGCGGGTTCGGGGAGGGTCGGGTAGACCTCGCGGACCACGCTCACCCAGAGCTCGACGTACTGGCGCTGGAGCTGGCGGACGAGCTTGCGGTCGGTGTCGCGGAGGCGGTCGAGTTCGCGGTCGTGGAGGGTGATGAGGGGACGGTCGTCGAGGGCGAAGTCGATGTGGCCCTCGATGAGGGAGTCGAGGAGTACGTCGGCGGACCCGCCGTCGGCCTCGCGCACCCGGCGCTTCGCGCCGGTCAGGAGCTGGCCGCTGATCCCCACCAGCAGCTCGGCGAGCATCGCGTCCTTGCCGGCGAAGTGGCGGTACAGACCCGGTCCGCTGATGCCGACCGCGGCGCCTATCTCGTCGACGCCGACCCCGTGGAAGCCGCGCTCGGCGAAGAGCCGGGCGGCCTCTCTGAGGATCTGCTCGCGGCGGGTGGGGGCGTCGGTTCTGGTGGCCATGAAAGTAATTCTAGACAGGGAGGTTAGCGGTCGTTAACCTGAAGGAAATGGTTAACGCTCATTAACAGTCGATTCGCTGGGTGAGGGGACCGCAGGATGCAACAGGCACCGGAGCTGACGAGCGCGGCCGACCCCGCGTCGGAGGCCTGGAAGGCCAACGAGGAGGCGCACCGCGCCCTCGTCGAGGAGCTGCGCGCCAAGCTGGCCGCGGCCCGGCTGGGCGGCGGAGAGAAGGCCCGCGCCCGCCACACCGCGCGCGGGAAGCTGCTGCCCAGGGACCGGGTGGACACCCTCCTGGACCCCGGCTCGCCCTTCCTGGAGCTCGCCCCCCTCGCCGCCGACGGGATGTACGACGGCCAGGCACCGGCCGCCGGGGTCATCGCCGGGATCGGGCGGGTCAGCGGGCGGGAGTGCGTGATCGTCGCCAATGACGCCACCGTCAAGGGCGGCACGTACTACCCGATGACGGTGAAGAAGCACCTGCGCGCCCAGGAGGTGGCGCTCGAGAACCACCTCCCCTGTGTCTACCTCGTCGACTCCGGCGGGGCTTTCCTGCCCATGCAGGACGAGGTCTTCCCGGACCGCGAGCACTTCGGGCGGATCTTCTACAACCAGGCCCGGATGTCCGGGGCGGGGATCCCGCAGATCGCCGCCGTGCTCGGGTCCTGCACGGCGGGCGGGGCGTACGTCCCGGCGATGAGCGACGAGGCCGTCATCGTCCGCGACCAGGGCACGATCTTCCTGGGCGGGCCGCCCCTGGTGAAGGCCGCCACCGGCGAGGTCGTCACCGCGGAGGAACTCGGCGGCGGCGAGGTGCACTCCCGGATCTCCGGCGTCACCGACCACCTCGCCGAGGACGACGCCCACGCGCTGCGGATCGTGCGCACCATCGCCGCCACGCTTCCCGCGCGCGGGCCCCTGCCCTGGTCCGTGGAGCCCGCCGTCGAGCCCAAGGTCGACCCCTACGGCCTGTACGGCGCCGTCCCCGTGGACTCCCGCACCCCCTACGACGTCCGCGAGATCATCGCGCGCATCACGGACGGCTCCCGCTTCTCCGAGTTCAAGGCCGAGTTCGGACAGACCCTCGTCACCGGCTTCGCCCGGATCCACGGCCACCCGGTCGGGATCGTCGCCAACAACGGCATCCTGTTCTCCGAGTCGGCCCAGAAGGGCGCCCACTTCATCGAGCTGTGCGACCAGCGCGGGATCCCGCTCCTGTTCCTCCAGAACATCTCGGGCTTCATGGTCGGCAGGGACTACGAGGCCGGCGGCATCGCCAAGCACGGCGCCAAGATGGTGACGGCGGTCGCCTGCACACGCGTGCCCAAGCTGACGGTGGTGGTCGGAGGGTCGTACGGCGCCGGGAACTACTCGATGTGCGGCCGTGCCTACTCCCCCCGCTTCCTGTGGATGTGGCCGAACGCCAAGATCTCCGTCATGGGCGGCGAGCAGGCCGCGTCCGTCCTGTCGACCGTCAAGCGGGACCAGCTGGAGGCCCGGGGCGAGCAGTGGCCCGCCGAGGAGGAAGAGGCGTTCAAGGAACCGATCCGCGCCCAGTACGAGCGCCAGGGCAACGCCTACTACGCCACCGCCCGCCTGTGGGACGACGGCGTCATCGACCCGCTGGAGACCCGCCAGGTGCTGGGTCTGGCCCTGACCGCCTGTGCCAACGCGCCTCTGGGCCAAAAGGATCCAACACAGCCCCAGTTCGGCATCTTCCGGATGTGAGAGGACCCCTCGGACCATGTTTGACACCGTCCTTGTCGCCAACCGGGGCGAGATCGCCGTCCGCGTCATCCGCACGCTGCGCGCACTGGGCGTCCGCTCCGTCGCCGTCTTCTCCGACGCCGACGCCGACGCGCGGCACGTCCGCGAGGCCGACACCGCCGTACGGCTGGGACCGGCGTCCGCGGCCGAGAGCTATCTGTCCGTGGAGCGGCTGCTGGAGGCGGCAGCCCGCACCGGCGCGCAGGCCGTCCACCCCGGGTACGGCTTCCTCGCGGAGAACGCCGGCTTCGCGCGGGCGTGCGAGGACGCTGGGCTGGTCTTCATCGGGCCGTCCGCCGAGGCGATCTCGCTCATGGGCGACAAGATCCGCGCCAAGGAGACCGTGAAGGCGGCCGGGGTGCCGGTCGTGCCCGGTGGCCGCGACCCCGAACTGGCCGAGGCCGCCCGCGAGTTGGGGGCACCGGTGCTGCTGAAGCCCAGCGCGGGCGGCGGCGGCAAGGGCATGCGCCTGGTCCGGGACCTCACCCTCCTGGAGGACGAGATCGCCGCCGCCCGCCGGGAGGCCCGCGCCTCCTTCGGCGACGACACCCTCCTCGTGGAGCGGTGGGTCGACCGGCCCCGGCACATCGAGATCCAGGTCCTCGCCGACGGCCACGGGCACGTCGTCCACCTCGGTGAGCGCGAGTGCTCCCTCCAGCGCCGGCACCAGAAGCTCGTCGAGGAGGCGCCCAGTGTGCTCCTCGACGAGGAGACCCGGGCCGCGATGGGCGAGGCGGCGGTCCAGGCGGCCCGCTCCTGCGGCTACCGGGGCGCGGGGACGGTGGAGTTCATCGTCCCGGGCACCGATCCGTCGTCGTACTACTTCATGGAGATGAACACCCGCCTCCAGGTGGAGCACCCGGTCACCGAACTCGTCACGGGCCTGGACCTGGTGGAGTGGCAGCTGCGGGTGGCGGCGGGCGAGCACCTGCCCTTCGCGCAGGACGACATCACGCTCACCGGTCACGCGATCGAGGCCCGTGTCTGCGCCGAGACGGTCTCCGTCAAGGAGGGCTCGCGCGGGTTCCTGCCCTCCGGCGGCACGGTGCTCAGACTGCACGAACCCCAGGGCGACGGCGTCCGCACCGACTCCGGGCTCAGCGAGGGCACCGAGGTCGGCAGCCTGTACGACCCGATGCTGTCCAAGGTGATCGCGTACGGCCCCGACCGGCAGACCGCGCTGCGCAGACTCCGGGCGGCTCTCGCGGAAACGGTGACGCTGGGCGTGCCGACCAACGCCGGGTTCCTGCGGCGGCTGCTCGGGCATCCGGCGGTGGTGGCGGGCGAGCTGGACACGGGGCTGGTCGAGCGGGTGGTGGACGAACTCGTCCCCACCGAGGTACCGGAGGAGGTGTACGAGGCGGCGGCGGCCGTCCGGCTGGACGCGCTGCGCCCTCGCGGGGAGGGCTGGACCGACCCCTTCTCGGTGCCGAGCGGCTGGCGGCTCGGGGGCCTCACCCGGCCCGTCGGCTTCCATCTGCGGGTGCAGGACCCCGTGGAGTACGTCCCGCGCGGCACCCACACCGTCACCGACACCCACGTCCGCGTCACCCTCGACGGCGTCCGCCACACCTTCCACCGCGCCGCCGACTGGATCGGCCGTGACGGCGACGCCTGGCACGTACGGGACCACGACCCGGTGGCCGCGTCCCTGACCGGCGCCGCCCACGCGGGAGCCGATTCCCTCACCGCGCCCATGCCCGGGACGGTGACCGTGGTCAAGGTGGCCGTCGGGGACGAGGTCGCCGCCGGTCAGAGCCTGGTCGTCGTCGAGGCGATGAAGATGGAGCACGTCATCTCCGCCCCGCACGCCGGCACGGTCGCCGAACTGGACGTCACGCCGGGCACGACGGTCGCCATGGACCAGGTGCTCGCCGTCATCGCGCCGCACGAGGAGGAGACGGCATGAGCGGTACCCCCGAACTCGGCCTCCCCATGGCCGTACCGGAAGCCGGCCTCCCGGCCCGCGTCCGGATCCACGAGGTCGGCGCCCGCGACGGCCTGCAGAACGAGAAGGCGACCGTGCCGACCGGCGTGAAGGCGGAGTTCGTACGCCGCCTGGCCGACGCGGGTCTGACGACGATCGAGGCGACGAGCTTCGTCCACCCCAAGTGGGTGCCTCAACTCGCCGACGCCGAGGAGCTGTTCCCGCAGATCGCCGACCTGCCGGTGGACCTGCCGGTCCTGGTGCCGAACGAACGCGGCCTGGACCGCGCCCTCGCGCTGGGCGCCACCCGGGTCGCCGTCTTCGCCAGCGCCACCGAGTCCTTCGCCAAGGCCAACCTCAACCGCACGGTGGACGAGGCACTGGCGATGTTCGAGCCGGTCGTGGCCCGGGCGAAGGCGGCGGGCGGGCATGTCCGCGGCTATCTCTCCATGTGCTTCGGCGACCCGTGGGAGGGCGCGGTCCCGGTCCCGCAGGTCGCGCGGGTCTGCCGGGCCCTGCTCGACATGGGCTGCGACGAACTCAGCCTGGGCGACACCATCGGCGTCGCCACCCCGGGCCACGTCCGCGCGCTCCTGACCGAACTCACCGGGCACGGCACCCCGGTGGAGAAGCTGGGCGTGCACTTCCACGACACCTACGGCCAGGCCCTCGCCAACACCTACGCCGCCCTCCAGCACGGCGTCACCACCGTGGACGCCTCCGCGGGCGGCCTCGGCGGCTGCCCGTACGCCAAGTCCGCCACCGGCAACCTCGCCACCGAGGACCTCGTGTGGATGCTCCGGGGTCTCGGCGTCGACACCGGTGTCGACCTCGGCCGCCTCGTCGCCACGAGCGCGTGGATGGCCGACCACCTGGGCCGACCCAGCCCCTCCCGCACCGTCCGGGCCCTGTCCCACAAGGAGCAGTGAACAACGATGGACCACCGGCTCTCCCCCGAACTGGAAGAACTCCGCCGCACGGTCGAGGCCTTCGCCCACGACGTCGTGGCGCCCAAGATCGGCGAGTTCTACGAGCACCACGAGTTCCCCTACGAGATCGTCCGCGAGATGGGCCGCATGGGCCTGTTCGGACTGCCGTTCCCCGAGGAGTACGGCGGCATGGGCGGCGACTACCTGGCCCTGGGCCTCGTGCTGGAGGAACTGGCCCGCGTGGACTCCTCGGTGGCCATCACCCTGGAGGCGGGTGTCTCGCTGGGCGCTATGCCGCTGTTCCTGTTCGGCACCGAGGCCCAGAAGCGGGAGTGGCTCCCCCGGATGTGCTCGGGCGAGATCCTCGGCGCCTTCGGCCTCACCGAGCCGGACGGCGGCAGCGACGCCGGTGCCACGCGGACGACGGCCCGGCTCGACCCGGACACCGACGAGTGGGTGATCAACGGCAGCAAGTGCTTCATCACCAACTCCGGGACCGACATCACCGGCCTGGTCACGGTCACCGCGGTCACCGGCCGCAAGCCCGACGGCAAGCCGCTGATCTCGGCGATCATCGTCCCCTCGGGCACCCCGGGCTTCACGGTCGCCGCCCCCTACTCCAAGGTCGGCTGGAGCGCCTCGGACACCCGGGAGCTGTCCTTCTCCGACGTCCGGGTCCCGGCCGCCAACCTGCTGGGCGAACAGGGCCGCGGATACGCCCAGTTCCTGCGCATCCTCGACGAGGGGCGGATCGCCATCGCCGCCCTCGCCACCGGGCTCGCCCAGGGCTGTGTCGACGAGTCGGTGAAGTACGCCCGCGAACGCCACGCCTTCGGCCGGCCGATCGGCGCCAACCAGGCCATCCAGTTCAAGATCGCCGACATGGAGATGAAGGCCCACACCGCCCGTCTCGCGTGGCGCGACGCCGCGTCCCGGCTGGTGGCGGGCGAGCCCTTCAAGAAGGAGGCCGCCCTCGCCAAGCTGTACTCCTCCACCATCGCCGTGGACAACGCCCGCGACGCCACCCAGATCCACGGCGGCTACGGCTTCATGAACGAGTACCCGGTGGCCCGTATGTGGCGCGACTCCAAGATCCTGGAGATCGGCGAGGGCACGAGCGAGGTCCAGCGGATGCTGATCGCCCGGGAGTTGGGGCTCGCGGGGTAGCGCCTGTCCTGGAAACCGCTCAGAGGATCTCGATCAGCACCATGAGCACGACCGTCGGAGACAGCGACACCAGCGAGGCGAGGCTCCAGTAACGCCCCGCGGACAGCTCCGAGCGGTCGCGCATCAGCAGGTTCACCGGGATCCACATCCCCAGGAAGAGCCCCCACAGCGGCACCAGCAGCAGGGCCCACGGAAGCATGCCGTCGTTCTCCGTGGGCTCCCTGCTGGTGAACCCCATGCCCGCGAGGGGGAAGTTGACGGCGAACAGGAGGAGGAACCACAGCGGTACGACGGCGATGATCCCCAGCCCGAGGTTGGCGAGCGCGGGCACCACCCGGGTACGGACGATCGTGATCCCTCCTCGGCCCGTGTCCTGCCCGGCTACCGGCCCCGGACCGCGCGGCGGCGCCGGGACGGCTGGGCCATGTCGACGAGGACGCCGGAACCCCGGCCGGGGGTTTCGTTCCAGGCGCGGATCCTGGCCGCGACGCTCACCAGGCGTGGGTCGTCGGGGCCCACGGCGAGGTGGAACAGGCCCTCGTAGGGGCGGCGGTCGTCGCCGCCCCAGCGGACCACGCCCTCGGTGTCGGCGAGGATGTCCCGGATGACCAGCACCTGGCCCGCGGTGAAGTTGCCGCGCGCGCCCGGCGGGTAGGAGCCGGGCCGGATCACGACCGCGGTGCCGGACGCCCGGCCGGACTCCGGCAGGCGGCTGTCGCGGACCTTCGACGGGGCGGTCCAGCCCTCGACGGGCTGCGGTTCGCCTGGCAGGCCGAGCGTGTCGACCTCGTAGTGGAAGCGCCGGATCACATGGATCAGGACGGTCTCCGGGTCCCCGGCGCGGACGGCGACGGTGAGCGGGCCGCGGGTGCCCATGATCTCGGTGGTGCGGATCGAGCCGTCGCCGTCGATCTCCTTCTCCATCTCCCATCCGTTGGCGGACGGGCGGCCGGTGAGGACCCGGCGGCGACGGGCCTCCATGCGGCGCAGCGCCTCCTTCAGCTCGTCGTTCCTCAGCGGCTCGGGATGCGCGGGCGCCTGCGGGGCGGCGGCGGCCGGGGTGGCCAGGAGGCCGGCCGGGACGAGGCCCGCGGCGGTGACTCCGGCCGCGGTGGCGAGGGTCCGTCTGCGGGTCAAGTCGGTTCGGATCAAGGTCTGGGTTCCTTCCGTGATGCCGTCCGCGCCCGGCGAGCGAGCAGGGCGGCCGCCCCGGCACAGGCCAGGGCGAGCAGCAGCAGGACGGCGGTGGACGGGTTGACGTAAGCGGGGATCACGACGGTGAGATCTCGGCCGTCGTCAGTCCGGCACACGAGCCGCAGCGGTACGAAGTCCCCGTGGAACCCGGCCACCCGGACCCCTCCGGCCACCTGCGCGCAGCGGTTGCCGATCTCCTGCCGTTCGAGGAACACGACATGCAGGCACCCCCACAGATAGACCGCGAGGGCGGCGGCGGCACACAGCAGCCCGGTGTCCCGCAGCGCGGTGGCGGGACGGTGGGCACGCAGGCGGCGCGGGGCGAGGCAGGCGCCCAGGTAGGCGAGCAGGCCGAGCAGGGCGGGCGCCCCCGCGATCAGGATCGTGGAGAGGACGGCGTAGTCGTGGACCTGGTACGGGTCGGGTGCCGGCACGGGGTCAGACCCCGCGGGTGAGGAGGTTGTACTTCTCGAAGATCGCGTACAGCGGCATGCGCAGCCTGGCGTCGCTGAACGCGGGCTCCTCCGGGCCCTGGTAGCGGCGCAGGACCTCGTAGATCTCGTCCTCGGCGTAGTCGAGCGCGGGGCGGCGGATCGGGCGCTCCTCCACGTCACCGGCCTTGCCGTCGGCGGACCAGATGTGCACGAGGCCGATGGTGCGGACGTTGAACGCGTTGTCCTGCAGCAGCCGGAGCCACATCTTGTAGCGGTCGGCGTCGGGGCTCGGGCGCACATCGGCCGGGTCCATGATCGTGCCGTCGACCAGGCCGGCGCGGATGGCGTTGTTCCACGCCAGGATGCCGACGCGGCCCTGGATCTGCCCGATGCCGGTGCTGCTGTCCTGGGCTCTCTCGATGCCGGGGATGTCCTTGACGAAGTCCGGGAGGACGCCGGTGTAGTAGAGGCCGACACCGCCGTCGACGTTCATGTCCTCCTTGCCGTAGTGGCAGAACTCCCAGAAGGCGGAGGTCTGGACGAGGGCCTTGCGCATCCGGAACCGGCGCGCGGTCGAGGTGATCACGTCGTCCAGCAGCAGGACCGCCTCCAGGCACTCCCGGCGCGTGAAGATGCTGTTGAAGCCCTCGCCCCGGCCGATGTCCTTCATGTATCCGGTGGCCTCGTCCATCAGCGACGGGATCAGGGAGGGTTCCAGGCCGGTGTCGAGCTTGGTGGTGGACGCCGGGTAGAAGTCGCCCTGGCCGGTGTCGCGTCCGGAGGAGATGTTGTTGTCGATCTCGATGGCACCCGTGCCCGAGCCGACCGTCTGGGTGACGATCTGGTCGAAGGCCCAGTTCTCCGGCAGCGTGTAGCCGAGGTTGCCGGAGAAGCCGGAGGACATGTCGGAGACGAAGCTGGCGTCGGCGTATCCGGCGGCCGAGACCCGTGAACACACGTTGCGCGGGCCGTAGATGCCGATCCTGAAGGGGTTGCCGTAGTAGTCCATCTGGGACTTGATCCTCGCGAAGTACGGCAGGACGTGCGAGGTGACCTCCTCGTCGACCGCGTCGTAGTCGACGGCGAAGTAGATCCGGGTGCCGGCCTTGAAGCCGTGCTGCTCGGCCTTGTAGGCCGCGTTCATGCAGTCCTGCTTGCCCTGGTCGGGGCTGTAGTAGTCGACCGAGCGCGCCCAGGTCTGGTAGATGGGGAAGCAGCGCAGACCGTACTCCTTGATGGTCGCGAGCTCGCCCGGCTGGATCTCCTTCTCCGGCAGGGAGGTGGTCGACGGGTTGTACAGGTAGCGGCCGATGTACTTGTAGCCCGCGGACTTCAGCGCCTGCGCACGGGCGGGCGTGATCTTCGTGATGCCGTCGCAGGCGTCTCCCTTGCGGGTCTGGTCGCCGTAGGAGACCAGCAGGGACGCCCAGGTCTGGAAGTCGCCGAGCCCGGTGACGGGGAGCTTGGCGAAGGCCTGGAAGGTCTGGACGCCGCTCTGGACCGTCCCGGTGTAGTTCCCGAACGGCACCGGCCGGTTGTTGAGGATCATCGCGGCGGTGAACAGCAGGGCCCAGGTGCCGGTGGTGCCGACGGCGACGGTGTGGTTCTTCAGGCCGGACTGGGTGCCGGGGCCGAAGACGCCGTTGGCGGTGCCGTCGGCCATGCCGAGCTCGAACTGGATGGCGTAGAGCAGGGACTTGGCGACGTCACGGGAGTGGTGGCCGTCGCAGGGGATGACGAAGAAGTCCCGGCGGGTGACGTAACGGCCGTTCATCCACTGCTGGATCTCCCGGATGGCGCCCGAGCCGTTGTTGACCGTGACGTAGGCGTCCATGTTGAGCAGGCCCTTGAACACCTTCGGTTCCAGGCTGCTGCCGGGGAAGGCGCCGGCCACGCCCATGTCGGCCTTGAGGGAGGCCACGGAGGAGGCGACCCGGTCGCTGTACTTGCCGTCGATCGCGCCGCCGTCGTAGCCCTTGCAGTACAGGGCGGACTGGATGATCCGGCAGAAGTCGGCCGAGGGCATGGTGGAGGCGTTCAGCTTCGGGTACTTCGACGTGAGGGTCGACAAGGTGGTGGCCCCGAAGCTGTTGGACAGCGCGGAGATACCCAGTTCGTACTGGAGGGCGCGGGTGAGCGCGTACATCGTGGTCCAGCCCGTGCGGCCGTTCTCCTCCACGGTCATGCCGATTCTGCTGCCGTAGGTCTCGTTCACGAATCTCTGGGCGAGCCGCACCATTTCGTCCGCCATGGAATTCCTTTCACGAAAAGGGCAGGTGAGAAGGGCCCGTCCGGGATATCGACCGCGGACGGGTGGAGCACGTGCGGAAAATGCGTCAGGCCGACTCGGCGAACCGCTCTGCCGTGAGGGGCGGTTCGGCGCCCACGCGGCTGTCCAGCAGCCCCAACTCCTGGGCCCTGGCGCCCAGTGCGACCCGTCCCACGATGTTCCAGCGGTCCATCACCCGCTGTACGCGCCGCTGCACGGTCCGATGCCCGATGCGCAGCCGGCGGCCGATGGCCGCGTCCCCCAACCCCTGGTGCAGCAGACGGATGATCAACCTGTCCGTACGGTCGAGCTCAAGGTCGGTCTGGTCAAGATCCAATGACGAAGCATTCAAGACAACCCCCCGGTTAACGGAAGCCAAGCTACCTCTACGCCCACCCTAAGGCCCCGGGATCGATCAAGTCCGGCTTAACAATTAGCCAAAAACACCCACAACCCCCAACTCGAAGTGGCGTGAATACGCCAGATTCGGAAGCAAAGAAACGCGCCAATGCCGTGGTCCGTCCGCAGGCCCGCGGGTCCGCAGGCCCGCAGGCCCGCGGGTCCGCAGGCCCGCCCGAGGCGAGGCCCGTCCGCCACGCTCCCCTCGGCCCGACCCCGGGCCGGCCCACGCAGCCGTCCCGGGCACGGCCTGGACACAGCGGCCCACTCCGCAGGCACATCGGGGGAATTTCATTTCCCGCGGCGGAAAGAAAAATGGGCACGCCCCCCGATCTGGCGTCATTGCGCCAGCCCGATCATCTGTCCCACCCCCGGTGAACTCCCTAGAGTTTCCCGGCAGGTCGTACAGATGAGGAGATTTTTCGTGGCTGACGAGTTGGTCCTGAGGGCCCAGCGGTTCTTCAACACCACCTACAGCGGCTACGCCGGCATGCCCAAGCTGGAGGAGAACGGCAGGACCTCCTGGGCCGTCATGTACGCCCTCACCCGCGCCCTGCAACTGGAACTCGGCGTCTCCCCGCAGTCGAACGCCTTCGGCCCCGGCACCCTGTCCGCGCTGAAGTCGAAGGTGCCCTCGATCAACGAGAACACCAGCCCGTCGGCGAACTTCACCCGCATCATCCAGGCGGCGCTGTACTGCAAGGGCTACGACGGCGGCGAGATCGACGGTATCTACAACGGCCGGGTGAAGGACGGTGTCGCCAAGCTCAAGGCGAACATGGGCGTCGACTCCATCTACCCCGGCACTTCCCTGGAGCCGAAGGTCGTCAAGGCGCTGCTGACCATGGACGCCTACACGACCATCTCGGGCGGCAGCGACAGCGTCAGATCCATTCAGCAGTGGATGAATTCACGGTACATAGGACGCGCCGACTACTTCATCATTCCGTGCGACGGCTTCTACTCGCGCGATGTGCAGAAGGCCCAGATGCTGGCCATTCAGTACGAGCTCGGAATGGCGGACGGTACCGCCAACGGCGTGTTCGGTCCGGGCACCAAGGCCGGTATCAAGAGCCACCCGCTGTCGGTCGGCTCCAGCGGCACCTGGGTGCAGCTGTTCTCCGCGGCGATGATCTTCAACCGCCGTTCGGGCGTGAGCTTCACCAGCTCCTACACCTCGGGCCTGGCCAGTGCGGTCTCCTCGTTCCAGAGCTTCCTGAAGCTGGACGTCAACGGCACCGCGGACTTCCCCACCTGGGCCTCGCTGCTGGTGTCCTACGGCGACGACACCCGCAAGGGCACCGCCTTCGACTGCGCCGACGAGGTCACCGCCGACCGCGCCAAGGCCCTGTACGCGGCCGGATACCGGCTCGGCGGGCGGTACTTGACGAACGTGCCGGGCACCACGCTCGACAAGAAGATCAAGCCGGGCGAGCTGGCGACGATGGCAAGCGCGGGCATCGCCTGCTTCCCCATCTACCAGACGTTCGGCGACTACAAGGACTACTTCAGCCGCCCGCAGGGCACGTCGGACGCGATAGCCGCCACCGACGCCGCGCTCGCGCACGGCTTCAAAAAGGGCACCCGGATCTACTTCGCGATCGACTACGACAACACCGACGAGGAGATCACCGCCAACCTCATCCCGCATTTCAAGGGGATCAACGAGGGGATGGCCCAGGCGGGCGGCTACTTCCAGGTCGGTATCTACGCGACCCGGAACGCCTGTTCACGGGTCTCGGACGCGGGGCTGTCGACCGCGAGCTTCGTGTCCAACATGTCCATGGGCTATTCCGGAAACCTCGGCTTCCCGATGCCGTCGGACTGGGCCATCGACCAGATCAAGACGATCAACGTCGGCTCCGGCAGCGGACTGATCGAGATCGACAACGACATCTCCTCGGGCCGCGAGAGCGGGCAGAAGTCCTACAACCCCGTGCCGGCCAAGGAGGATCTCGACGTCGCGTTCGACCAGACGTGGGCGGACGAGCTGACCAAGGACATCCAGACGTACTTCGACTCGATCGGCATTCCGGAGGAAGGCCCGCCGGACTCCTGGCCGTGGCCCGGAAAGACGAAGTACACCACCAGTTACTGCGTGAAGTTCATGCTGAGCTGGGACACGCTCTTCACGTCCCTGGCGCGGATGCTGAAAATGCGCAAGGCCCTCATCCAGACCTCCGCGATATGGGAACTGCGCCACTTCAACATCACCAACATCGAGGACCTGTCCGTTCCGAAGGTCAACGACAACTTCTCCGACGCGTGCGTGTACGACTACCACAACGACGGTGTGCTGCCGGACTGGGTGACCGAGTGGGGCAACAAGCTCACCACGCTCGACGACTGCTCCACGGGCGTCGGCCAGATCTTCGGCCGCCGGGCGATCAAGGCCCGCAACCACGCCATCGACCTGGGCCTGCTCGACGAGGCGAAGCGGGACGCGACGAAGGACGCCGACGTCTGGGCCGTGTGGGAGAAACTGCACTTCAACCAGTCGTACAACATCTCGACGGTGCCGTTCATGCACATCCTGCACGCCATGGAGAAGGGCATGGCCCGCCCGGGTCTGACGACCAGCGAGGCCGACACCGAGAAGCTGCTCCAGTACTACCAGGGCGACACCGCGGAAGCGGCTCAGCAGGCGAAGCTGCGCATGGGCATGTACCGCATCATCGAGGACAAGTACCAGAGCGTGTTCCGCAAGTACCTGTGACGCCCGTCCGGTACCTGTGACACCAGTCCGGAAAGAGGGCGATGCGCACCCAGGAGGACCAACAGGGCCATGGAGGTCACGGGGGCCGGGAGGCCGGGCCACCGCCACGGCGTGCGCGGTGGCGGCGCTTCGCCCCGGTGGGCATCAACCTGCTGTTCGGCGTTCCGGCCGTCATCCCGCTCCACTCGGCCTGGCTGCTGCTGACCGAGTACCGCTCCTGCGCGCTGGACACCGCCCCGGTCGGCCTCGCCGACTGCGGTGACATCGGCGTCGTCGAGGGCGCCGGCTGGGCGCGGGTCGGCCTGCTCGTCGTGGGCGGGCTGGGGCTGTTGCTGCTCCTGGCGGTGGACGTGCTCTTCCCCGCCGCCACGGGCCGGCCCTGGCGGCGCTGGCTCGCCGCCTCGCTCGCCGTTCCGGTCCCCTATCTGCTCGCCGTCATCACATTCGCCATCTTCGACTGAAGGAACCGATCACCCATGACACCAAGTAGCGTTCCGCGGCGCGCGATGCTCCGGGGCATCGCCGGGGTCGGGGCGGGTGCCGCCCTGGTCTCGGCCTCCGGAGGCCTGCTCGTCCCGGCCCACGCGGCCGAGGCGGCGCCCGGAGCCGGCCCCGCGGCCGGGGCGCCCGGCGGGTTCCCGGCCTCGCTCAACGGCTGGCCCCTGGCCGACCGGGTCAACGCGGCCCAGGGTGTGTGGTCGCGGCCGGTGTCCGGCGCGGGGTTCACGCTCGACGCCCGGCTCGGGATGGTGGAGACGGTCCTCGTCCACATCGTCCGGCGCTGGCACTACGAGATCGAGACGCTGCGGGAGGGCGAGGTGGTCGGCTGGCGTCCGATCGGCGAACTCGACGCCGCCGCACCCGAGTCGAACCAAGCCTCCGGCACCGCGGTCGCCATCCGGCCCGACGCCTATGTCAAGGGCGTCCGGGGCGGACTGACGAAGATCCAGCGGGACGTGGTCGAGAGCATCCTGGACGACGTCGGCGACGTGGTCCGCTGGGGCGGCCACGACCGGACCCCGTACGAGGCGCTGTTCTACGTCGCCACCCCGCCGAGCCAGGAGACGCGGCCCGCGGACCGTCCGGTGGCGGAGCTCGCCGACAAGCTCCGCGGATGGAACCGGACTCCCGGACTGGGGGCGGGCTCGGCCGCCTGAGCGTGGGCCGACCGACCGCGGAGCCACCTGGCCGCGGGGCGTGCTGACGGCCGGGGCCCGACGGGGCATGGATTCACAGGTATTGAGGGCCGGGTCCCTGGGAACACGCTTCCCCGGGGCCCGGCCTTCGTGGTGTTCGTCTCAGACGATCACCTTGGCCCACTCGTGAGGTTAGGCTAACCTAAGCCTGTTTCCAGCCACCCGCCGTAGGCGCACACCCCCCAGTGGCCCCGTACGCACCGAAAGCAGACCCACACCCATGTCGAACGCCAGAACCGCCAACTTCTCCCGCCGCGGCCTGCTCGCCGCTGGTGGCGCGCTCGGACTCGGCGCCTTCCTGGCCGCGTGCGGCGACAGCGACTCGGAGAGCAGCGGCTCGGACTCGACGGCGTCCGCCAAGGCCTCCGGTCCCTGGAGCTTCAAGGACGACCGTGGCACGACCGTGAAGCTGGACGAGGTCCCCACGAAGATCGTCGCCTTCGTCGGCGTCGCCGCCGCCCTGTACGACTACGGCATCGACGTCAAGGGCGTGTTCGGCCCGACGACGCTGAAGAACGGCAAGGCCGACGTCCAGGCCGGCGACATGGACGTCAGCAAGCTGACCGTCTTCGGCAACGTCTGGGACCAGTTCAACGTCGAGAAGTACGCGGCCTTCGCGCCCCAGGTGCTCCTCACCACGACCTTCGACAGCGCGGGCACCCTCTGGTACGTGCCGGAGGCCTCCAAGGACAAGATCGCCAAGCTGGCCCCCAGCGCCGCGATCTCCGTCTTCGACCGCCAGCTCACCGCGCCGCTCCAGCGCATGTGGGAGCTGGCCGAGTCGCTCGGCGCCGACATGACGGCCGCGAAGGTGACCGACGCCAAGAAGCGGTTCGAGGCCGCCTCGGAGCGGCTGCGCGAGGCCGCCAAGGCCAAGCCCGACATCAAGGTGCTCGCCGGTTCCGCCGCGCAGGACGTCTTCTACGTCTCCGGCACCAACCTCTCGGTGGACCTGGAGTACTTCAAGGCCCTCGGCGTGAACTTCGTCGAGCCCTCGGAGGCGGCGAAGAAGGCGACGGGCGGTTGGTTCGAGACGCTGAGCTGGGAGAACGTCGACAAGTACCGGGCGGACATCATCATGATGGACGACCGGTCCGCGACGATCCAGCCCGCGGACATCACCGAGGCCACGTGGAAGCAGTTGCCTGCGGTGAAGGCCGGGCAGGTGATCGCGCGTTCTCCTGAGCCGATTCTGTCGTACGACAAGTGTGTGCCGATGGTGGAGAACCTGGCGAAGGCGATTGAGTCCGCGAAGAAGGTCGGTTAGGCGCGTTGTTCACTGCCGGTCCGTTGTGGCCGGTCGCGCAGTTCCCCGCGCCCCTAAGCAGGCGCACCTGACGTCGATTCAGGAGTTGACCCATGACTGCGGCCATAGCCGCCCCGTTCCGCTTCTTCTCTCTTCAGGTCGTGCGGACGAGGCGGCTCGGGCCGTCTCTCGTGCGGATCTCCTTCGCCGGGGAGGATCTGCGCGCGTTCCACTCCCTCGGCCTCGATCAGTCGCTGTCGTTGTTCATCCCGGCCGAGGGGCTGAGCGAGCCGCGCGTCCCCGTCGAGCTCGGGGACGACTGGTGGCAGGGGTGGCGGGATCTGCCCGACGACGTACGGGCCGTGATGCGGTCGTACACCTTGCGCGGTCTCAGACGCGACCCGGACGAGATCGACATCGACTTCGTGCTGCACACTCCGGCCGGCCCCGCCTCCGCGTGGGCGGCGCGGGCCGCCGAGGGTGACAAGGTCCTGCTGCTCGGCCCGGCGGTCGCGGACAACCGCGCGATCCGCTTCCGGCCGCCGGAGGACACCGACCTCGTGGTCGTCTGGGCCGACGAGACCGCCGTCCCGGCCGCCTGTGCCATCGTCGAGTCACTGCCGGCCGGCACCCGTGCCCGGGTCTGGCTGGAGGTGCCGGAGGCCGGGGACGTCCTGGACGTCGTGACCGAGGCGGACGCCGAGATCACCTGGCTGGTCCGCGGCACGGGGGGCTCCGAGACCTCCCCCATGGCTCTCGGCGCCCTGCGCGCCGCGCGACTGCCGTCCGCCGAGCACCCGTACGTCTGGATCGCGGGCGAGTCGGGGTGTGTGAAGGAACTGCGCCGGCACTTCGTCCGGGACCGCGGGGTCGACCGCCGCAGAGTCACCTTCGTCGGCTACTGGCGTCAGGGCCTGACCGAGGAACAGCTGCGCGAGCAGGCGTGACGCGCCCGTAGCGACCAACTCACGCACCACAGGACTGCGTTCGAAGTGACGGCAGTCACGGCAGGGGCCGGTTTCCCCACAGGTTAGTTAGGTTAGGCTTACCTAAGTTGAACCCGGGGTTCCGCCCCGATCCTGTCCCGCACGGATTGTCCCCACCGGAGGACCCCACACATGCGCTCGCACCTGCTCAACGACACGACCGCGGAGCACTACCGCCGCTCCGTGACCGAAGGCATCGAGCGGGTGGCGGCCAAACTCGCCACCACCGACCGTCCGTTCACCGGCGTCGCGGTCGACGCGCTCTCTCCCCGGATCGACGCGATCGACCTCGACGAGCCGCTGCGCGACACCGCCGCGGTGCTCGACGAGCTGGAGGACGTCTACCTCCGCGACGCCGTCTACTTCCACCACCCGCGCTATCTCGCGCACCTCAACTGCCCGGTCGTCATCCCGGCCGTGCTCGGCGAGGCCATCCTCTCCGCCGTCAACTCCTCCCTGGACACCTGGGACCAGTCGGCCGGCGGCACGCTCATCGAGCGCAAGCTCATCGACTGGACCACCGCCCGGATCGGCCTCGGTGAGAACGCCGACGGCGTCTTCACCTCCGGCGGCACCCAGTCCAACCTCCAGGCGCTGCTGCTGGCGCGCGAGGAGGCGAAGACCGATTCCTTCGCGAAACTGCGTATCTTCGCCTCCGAGGTGAGCCACTTCAGCGTCAAGAAGTCGGCGAAACTGCTCGGCCTGAGCCAGGACTCCGTGGTCTCCCTCCCCGTCGACCACGACAAGCGCATGCAGACCGTGGCGCTCGCCCGTGAGCTGGAGCGCTGCAAGCAGGACGGCCTGGTCCCCATGGCCGTCGTCGCCACCGCGGGCACCACCGACTTCGGCTCCATCGACCCGCTGCCCGAGATCGCCGAGCTCTGCGCCCAGTACGGCGTGTGGATGCACGTCGACGCCGCCTACGGCTGCGGACTGCTCGCCTCGGTCAAGCACCGGAACCGCATCGACGGCATCGAGCGGGCCGACTCTGTCACCGTGGACTACCACAAGTCCTTCTTCCAGCCGGTGAGTTCCTCCGCCATCCTGGTCCGCGACGCCTCGACACTGCGCCACGCCACCTACCACGCGGAGTACCTCAACCCGCGCCGCATGGTGCAGGAACGTATCCCCAACCAGGTGGACAAGTCCCTCCAGACCACCCGCCGCTTCGACGCGCTCAAACTGTGGATGACCCTGCGCGTGATGGGCGCCGACGGCATCGGCCAGCTCTTCGACGAGGTGTGCGACCTGGCGGTCGAGGGCTGGAAGCTGCTGGCCGCCGACCCGCGCTTCGACGTGGTCGTCCAGCCCACCCTGTCCACGCTCGTCTTCCGCTACATACCGGCCGCCGTCACCGACCCGTCCGAGATCGACCGCGCCAACCTGTACGCCCGCAAGGCCCTGTTCGCCTCCGGCGACGCGGTGGTCGCGGGCACCAAGGTGGGCGGCCGCCACTACCTGAAGTTCACCCTGCTCAACCCCGAGACGACGGTCGACGACATGGCCGCCGTCCTCGACCTGATCGCCGGCCACGCCGAGCAGTACCTGGGAGAATCCCTTGACCGCGCTTCCTGAACCCACGAAAACCCACGACTTCGTGGGGATCGGGCTGGGCCCGTTCAACCTCGGCCTGGCCTGCCTCACCGAGCCCATCGCCGAACTCGACGGGGTCTTCCTGGAGTCGAAGCCCGACTTCGAGTGGCACGCCGGCATGTTCCTGGAGGGCGCCCACCTCCAGACCCCGTTCATGTCGGACCTGGTCACCCTCGCCGACCCGACCTCGCCGTACTCCTTCCTCAACTACCTGAAGGAGAAGGGCCGGCTGTACCCGTTCTACATCCGCGAGAACTTCTACCCGCTGCGCGTCGAGTACGACGACTACTGCCGCTGGGCCGCCAACCGGCTGAGCAACGTCCGCTTCAGCACCACGGTCACGGACGTGACGTACGAGGCCGAGGACGAGGTCTACGTCGTGCACACGGCGGCCGGTGACGTCTACCGCGCCCGTCACCTGGTCCTCGGCACCGGCACCCCGCCGTACATTCCGGAGGCCTGCCGGGACCTGGGCGGCGACTTCATCCACAACTCCCGCTATGTGCAGCACAGAAGCGAGCTGGTGAAGAAGGACTCGATCACCCTGGTCGGCTCCGGCCAGTCCGCCGCCGAGATCTACCACGACCTCCTCGGCGAGATCGACGTCCACGGCTACCGGCTGAACTGGGTCACCCGCTCCCCGCGCTTCTTCCCGCTGGAGTACACCAAGCTCACGCTGGAGATGACCTCCCCGGAGTACATCGACTACTTCCACGCGCTGCCGGAGCAGACCCGCTACCGCCTCACGGCCGAGCAGAAGGGCCTGTTCAAGGGCATCGACGGCGACCTGATCAACGAGATCTTCGACCTGCTCTACCAGAAGAACCTCGGCGGCCCGGTCCCCACCCGGCTGCTCACCAACTCCTCGCTGAACAGCGCGCGGTACGAGAACGGCACGTACACCCTGTCCTTCCGCCAGGAGGAGCAGGAGAAGGACTACGACATCGAGTCGCAGGGCCTGATCCTCGCCACCGGCTACCGCTACGCCGAGCCGGAGTTCCTCAAGTCGGTCCGCGACCGCCTGGTCCACGACACGCAGGGCAACTTCGACGTCGGCCGCAACTACGCCATCGACGTCACCGGCCGGGGCGTCTTCCTCCAGAACGCCGGCGTCCACACCCACAGCATCACCAGCCCCGACCTGGGCATGGGCGCCTACCGCAACAGCTTGATCATCCGCGAGCTGCTCGGCACCGAGTACTACCCGGTCGAGAAGACGATCGCGTTCCAGGAGTTCGCCGTATGACCCCTACGACCTTCACCTTCCGCCCCCTCGACCCGCTGAAGGACGCCGAGCTGCTGCACTCCTGGCTCACCCACCCCAAGGCCGCGTTCTGGATGATGCAGGACGCGAGACTGGAGGACGTCGAGCGCGCCTACATGGAGGTCGCGGCCGACGAGCACCAGGAAGCCCTGCTCGGGCTCGACGAGTTCGGCGTGCCGGTGTTCCTGATGGAGAGGTACGACCCCGTACACCGCGAACTGGTCGGGCTGTACGAGCCCCGGCCGGGCGATGTCGGCATGCACTTCCTCACCCCGGCGACCGACACCCCCGTGCACGGGTTCACGCGGTCCGTCATCACCGCCGTGATGGCCCACCTCTTCGAGGACCCGGCCGTGGAGCGGGTCGTCGTGGAACCGGACGTGACCAACAAGGCCGTCCACGCCCTGAACGAAGCCGTCGGATTCGTGCCCGAGCGCGAGATCCAGAAGCCGGAGAAGAAGGCGTTGTTGAGCTTCTGCACGCGAGAGCAGTTCGTCGCGGCCACGGGGGTGAGCGCATGACCCTCGCCGACGCCGTGGCCCACCTCTCCCCCGACCGCTGGGAGAAGGCCAACCGCCTCCTCATCCGCAAGGCCCTCTCCGAGTTCGCGCACGAGCGGCTGCTCGCACCCGAGGAGACGGACAAGGCCCAGTACGTCGTCCGCAGCGACGACGGCCTGACCCGCTACGACTTCTCGGCCGCCCGCCGGTCCCTGGACCACTGGCAGGTCGACGCCGACTCCATCACCCGGCACCGCGACGGCGCCGAACTCCCGCTCGCCGCCCTGGACTTCTTCATCGAGCTGAAGGACACCCTGGGCCTGAGCGAGGAGATCCTGCCGGTCTACCTGGAGGAGATCTCCTCCACCCTCTCCGGCACCTGCTACAAACTCACCAAACCGCAGACCCCGGTCGCCGAGCTGGCCAGAAGCAGCTTCCAGGACATCGAGACCGGCATGACCGAGGGCCACCCCTGCTTCGTGGCCAACAACGGACGGCTCGGCTTCGGCATCCACGAGTACCTGTCGTACGCCCCCGAGACCGCGAGCCCGGTCCGCCTGGTCTGGCTGGCCGCGCACCGCTCCCGAGCGGCGTTCACGGCCGGTGTCGGCATCGAGTACGAGTCCTTCGTACGGCAGGAGCTGGGCGAGGAGACCGTCGAGCGCTTCGACGGCGTGCTGCGCGACCGCGGCCTGGACCCGGCCGACTACCTGCTCATCCCGGTCCACCCCTGGCAGTGGTGGAACAAGCTCACCGTCACCTTCGCCGCCGAGGTCGCCCGCGGGCACCTGGTGTGCCTGGGCGAGGGCGACGACGAGTACCTGGCCCAGCAGTCCATCCGGACCTTCTTCAACCGCTCGCACCCGGAGAAGCACTACGTCAAGACGGCCCTGTCCGTCCTCAACATGGGCTTCATGCGCGGGCTCTCGGCCGCCTACATGGAGGCGACCCCGGCGATCAACGACTGGCTGGCCCAGCTGATCGAGGGCGACCCGGTGCTGAAGTCGACGGGCCTGTCGATCATCCGCGAGCGGGCCGCGGTCGGCTACCGGCACCTGGAGTACGAGCAGGCGACGGACCGCTACTCGCCGTACCGCAAGATGCTGGCCGCGCTGTGGCGCGAGAGCCCGGTGTCCTCGCTCCAGGACGGCGAGTCGCTGGCGACGATGGCCTCCCTGGTGCACGTCGACCACGAGGGCAACTCCTTCGCGGGCGCGCTGATCGAGCGCTCCGGGCTGACCCCGACCCAGTGGCTGCGCCGCTACCTCAAGGCGTACTACACCCCGCTGCTGCACAGCTTCTACGCGTACGACCTGGTGTTCATGCCGCACGGCGAGAACGTCATCCTGGTCCTGCGGGACGGCGTGGTCGAGCGCGCGATCTACAAGGACATCGCCGAGGAGATCGCGGTCATGGACCCGGACGCGGTCCTGCCGCCGACGGTCGAGCGGCTGCGCGTGGACGTCCCCGAGGACAAGAAGCTCCTGTCGATCTTCACGGACGTCTTCGACTGCTTCTTCCGCTTCCTCGCCGCGAACCTCGCCGCCGAGGGAATCCTGGAGGAGGAGGACTTCTGGCGGACGGTCGCGGAGGTCACCCGCGACTACCAGCACTCGGTGCCCGAACTCGCCGAGAAGTTCGCGCGGTACGACATGTTCGCGCCCGAGTTCGCGCTGTCCTGCCTCAACCGCCTCCAGCTGCGCAACAACAAGCAGATGGTGGACCTGTCCGACCCGGCCGGCGCCCTCCAGCTGATCGGCACCTTGGACAACCCCCTCGCGGGTCTGTAAGGGGTCCTCGCAAAGACCTCCAAGTCCCCAACTACCAGGCGGGGCCCGGGAGTACGGTCCTCCCGGGCCCCGTCTTCCTGCCTGCGGACGCCGTCCGAATGCCAGACTTGCCGTATGGCGGAAATCATCCAGAAGGACGGCACGTGGGTTTTCGACGGCGACGCCCTGCGACTGACTCCCGGACGGGACAAGAACGTCAGTCTGCTCCGCAAGAACCTGGGTGAACTCGTCGTCCCCCTGGGCGCGTTGGCCGGGGTCTCCTTCGAACAGGGCAAGAAGACGGGCCGGTTGAGGCTGCGGCTGCGGGACGGCTCCGATCCGCTGCTGCTGGCGACCGGCGGCCGGCTCGGCGAACCGCACGACCCCTATCAGCTGGCGGTCGAGTCCGACCGGTACGGCGTCGCCGAGTACTTCGTGGACGAGGTCCGCAACGCGCTGCTCCTGGACCAGGTCCCGGCCGACCCGGTGGACACCTATCTGCTGCCGGGCCCGTCGGTCCCGCTCTCCGTCTCCGCCGGGGACGGCACCGCCAGCTTCGACGGCGAGCACATCCGGCTGGAGTGGAACTGGAAGACGGAGGACGCCAAGGCCGCCGCCGGGGCCCGCACCCTCGCCCTGACCGACCTGGTCGGCGTCGAGTGGCATCCGGCGGTCGGGCTGGAGAACGGCCACCTGCGCTTCACCGTGCGCAACGCGCCGACCAAGGCCCCGCCCAAGTACGACCCGAACGCCGTGGAGCTGTGGGGCTTCAAGAAGGACCCGCTGATGGCGATGGTCGCGGCGGCGGTCCAGGCCAGGCTTCCGCACCCGGCCCGGGCCACCGCCCACGAACAACTGCCGAAGGGGCAACCGGAAGTGCCCTCTCCTCCGGTCCCCACCGCCGAGGACGACCACGACGCCCTCCTGCGCCGCCTGCGCGAGCTCGGGGAGCTGCACCGCACGGGCGTGCTGACGGACGAGGAGTTCACCATGGCCAAGCAGGCGATCCTCAAGCGAATGTGATGTAACGGCCGTACGAGAGCCGCTACTTGGCCTTGCGGGCCACCGTGAAGTGGTCGATCCGGTCACCGGTCTCGGCGATGCCCTGGACCTTCAGCTTCGCGTAGTGGCCGCGCGGCGCGGGCTCGACGTCCACCCGCAGGAACGAGTAGTTGAGGTAGCGCACCCGGGACCAGGCGACGGTCTCGTCGACCTTGCCGTCCTTGGTGTTGACGAAGGAGGCGACGGAGTCGCGCTCGTTCAGGTGCCCCTCGTAGGAGTCCGGCGCGGAGAAGGCGTACAGGCTCCGCCCGGCCGCGCCCGCCGTGACGTAGACGACGCCCTCGGTCTCGGGGTAGGCCGTGTCGCCGATGGCGAGCTTCTTGGCGACCTTGTTCCCCTTGATGACGTCGGTGCGCTCGTACTGGTGGTTGTGGCCGTTGATGACCAGGTCGACCTGGTACTTCTCGATCAGCGGCACCCACTCCTGGCGCACGCCCCCCTCCGAGGCGTGTGCGGTGGAGGTGCAGTACGCGCAGTGGTGGAAGAAGACGATCACGAAGTCGATGTCGTGGGTGGCCCGGTACTTCTTCAGCTGCCCCTCGAACCACGTGGTCTGGGTGCCGCCGGAGAGGCCGAGGTTGGCGGGGATCTCGTACGACACGTCGTTCGGGTCGAGGGAGATGATCGCCGTGTTGCCGTAGACGAAGGAGTAGACGCCCGGCAGGTTGGCCTTGTCCGGACCGTTGTCGGGGAGCGTGAAGCGGGCCTCCTCGCCGCCGTAGCCGTTGGGCGAGTACCAGGCCTCCATGTCGTGGTTGCCGTAACTGACCATCCACGGCACGGACTTGGCGACCGACTCGGTCTGGGCGAGGAACTGGTCCCACACCCGCGAGTCGAAGCCGGTGTCGGCGGACTTGCCCTGGCCCGCCGGGTCGGCGTAGGCGATGTCGCCGGCGTGCAGGTGGAAGGCCGGGTTCTGGCCGAGCAGCAGGCTGTCGTTGGCGAGGCCGTGGTAGCTGACGCCCTGGTCGCCGAAGGCCGTGAAGGTGAACGGCTTCTTGTGCGCGGGCGCGGTGGTGAAGGTGCCGAGGGTGCCGAGGAGGTGCGGCTCGGCCGGGTCGAAGCCCTGGTGGCCGACGCCGTAGTAGTAGGTCCGGCCGGGGCGCAGGTGGCTCAGCTTGGCGTGGACGTAGTACTGGGTGTGGTCGGCGCTCGCGCCGACGCCGGCCGGGGTGTACAGGGTGCGCACCTCGGCCTCGATCTTGCGGGAGAGGTCCCAGGGGTGGGCGCCGATCCGGATGAAGGGCTTCTTCACCGCGACCGGGACCTGCCAGGAGACGGTCATCTCGGTGCGCGGGTCGTTGCCGTAGGCGAGGTGGCGGCCGAAGGGGGCGACGAGAGCGCCGTCGACGGTCGCGGCACTCGCGAAGGTGCTGGTCGGTGTGGCGGCCTGGGCGGTGGCGCCCGGTACGAAGGCACCGCCGGCGACGGCGCCCAGGGTGACCGCGCCGCCTCTGATCATCGTGCGCCGGGAGAATCTGGCGCGCAGGTACTCGTGCTGCTCGGCCATGCTCATGCGCTCGGCCAGCTGCTCGGGTACGCCCATGCGAGGAATGTCCATGGCGTCTGAAACTCGTCCCCTCAGGCGACGAGCCGCAGGACCACGGATGGACGGCGCACGAACAGGCACTCATGACAGGTTCAACGTTCCCCCAAAGATCCCCCTATAGCACTCTGCCCGAATTCGGGCAGGATTCTTGCGAAACTCCTTCCGGTACCCCAGGATCTACCGGGTGCACGACGAACTTGTTGATCATCTGACGCGCTCCTCGCCCCTCAGCCGGGGCGAGGCGCTGCGCGTGATCCAGGACGTGCTCGCGTACTTCGACGAGACGACCGAGGACTACGTCCGTCGCCGCCACCGCGAACTCCAGGCCCAGGGCCTGGTGAACGCGGAGATCTTCGGACGGATCGAGGCGGACCTGAAATACCGAGCGGTGGCGCCGCCTGAGCTGACACTGAGGCAGCTGCGCCGCATGGTCTACGGCTAAGGGACACATCTGTATGTGCGGAATTGTCGGATACATCGGGAAGCGTGACGTCGCTCCCCTCCTGCTGGAGGGCCTGCAGCGGCTGGAGTACCGGGGCTACGACTCGGCCGGCATAGTCGTCACCTCCCCCAAGGCGACCGGCCTGAAGATGGTCAAGGCCAAGGGCCGTGTGCGCGACCTGGAGGCCAAGGTCCCGGCCCGCTTCAAGGGCACCACCGGTATCGCCCACACCCGCTGGGCCACCCACGGCGCCCCCTCCGACGTGAACGCCCACCCGCACCTGGACGCCGAGGGCAAGGTCGCCGTCGTCCACAACGGCATCATCGACAACGCCTCCGACCTGCGCCGCAAGCTGGAGGCCGACGGCGTCGAGTTCCTCTCCGAGACCGACACCGAGGTCCTCGTCCACCTGATCGCCCGCGCCCAGGGCGCGAAGCTGGAGGACAAGGTCCGCGAGACCCTCCGGGTCATCGAGGGCACCTACGGCATCGCCGTCCTGCACGCCGACTTCCCCGACCGGATCGTCGTCGCCCGCAACGGCTCCCCGGTCGTCCTCGGCATCGGCGAGAAGGAGATGTTCGTCGCCTCGGACATCGCCGCGCTGGTCGCCCACACCCGGCAGATAGTGACGCTGGACGACGGCGAGATGGCCACCCTCAAGGCCGACGACTTCCGCACCTACACCACCGAGGGCACGCGTACGACGGCGGAGCCCACCACGGTCGAGTGGGAAGCGGCGTCCTACGACATGGGCGGCCACGACACCTACATGCACAAGGAGATCCACGAGCAGGCCGACGCCGTGGACCGTGTGTTGCGCGGCCGCATCGACGACCGCTTCTCCACCGTGCACCTCGGCGGCCTCAACCTGGACGCCCGCGAGGCCCGCCGGATCCGCCGCGTCAAGATCCTCGGCTGCGGCACCTCGTACCACGCGGGCATGATCGGCGCCCAGATGATCGAGGAGCTGGCCCGCATCCCCGCCGACGCCGAGCCGGCCTCGGAGTTCCGCTACCGCAACGCGGTCGTGGACCCCGACACCCTCTACGTGGCGGTCTCCCAGTCCGGCGAGACCTACGACGTCCTGGCCGCCGTCCAGGAGCTGAAGCGCAAGGGCGCGCGGGTCCTGGGCGTGGTGAACGTGGTCGGCTCCGCGATCGCGCGGGAGGCCGACGGCGGCATCTACGTCCACGCTGGCCCCGAGGTCTGCGTGGTCTCCACGAAGTGCTTCACCAACACGACGGTGGCCTTCGCCCTGCTGGCCCTCCACCTCGGCCGCACCCGCGACCTCTCCGTCCGCGACGGCAAGCGGATCATCGCGGGCCTGCGCAAGCTGCCCGAGCAGATCGCCTCGGTGATGGAGCAGGAGGGGGAGATCGAGAAGCTGGCCCAGCAGTACGCCGAGGCCCGCTCCATGCTCTTCATCGGCCGCGTCCGGGGGTACCCGGTCGCCCGAGAGGCCTCCCTGAAGCTCAAGGAGGTCTCCTACATCCACGCCGAGGCCTACCCCGCCTCCGAGCTCAAGCACGGCCCCCTGGCCCTCATCGAGCCCGCCCTCCCCACGGTCGCGATCGTCCCCGACGACGACCTCCTGGAGAAGAACCGGGCAGCCCTGGAGGAGATCAAGGCCCGCAGCGGCCGCATCCTCGCGGTGGCCCACCAGCACCAGGAAAAGGCCGACCAGACCATCGTCGTCCCCAAGAACGAGGACGAACTCGACCCCATCCTGATGGGCATCCCCCTCCAACTCCTCGCCTACCACACGGCCTTGGCCCTGGGCAGGGACATCGACAAGCCCCGCAACCTCGCCAAGTCAGTGACGGTCGAGTAAGAAACCTAGGGGCGCGGGGAACGGCGCGATCAACCCCCACCGGCCCGCAGAGGCCGAACAAGAGGACGGCCCCCCACGTGCTGCCACCAAGCACACGGGGGGCCGTCCTGAACGCCGGGGCCGCCCAATACCCCGACGCCGGCTGCCAACTAACCCGTGGCCGTCACGCCCCGGCCGGCAGCACGCCTCGGAACAACCGTCGGCCACTGCGCGAACACCGCCGTCGCCGCGTACCAGGCAACCGCCCCCGCGGCGACGGCGAACCAGCCGCCGACCTTCGCGAGCCCGTCGTTGTCCGCGAAGTTCGCGATGGCCATCAACACCAGGGAGACGAGGAACAACCCGTACGTGCCCTTGGCGAGTTGATCGCCCGCACCCACGGTCAGGGTCAGCGCCACGAGGGCGAACAGCAGCAGGAACAGCCCGGCGGCATTCGCGGAGACCTGGTTGTCGGAGGAGACGGCCCAGGTGAACCAGAGCGCGCCGAGCGCCGAGAACGTCGTACCGTTGACGGCGTCACCGTGGCGGAGGGCCAGCAGGCCGGTGACGAAGAGGGCAACGCCCCCCACATACTGGGCGATTGACATGGCGTCGGCCGCCGTCACGCCGTCGATCACTTCGGTGTACCCCAGCCCGAAGGCCAACAGGGTGACTGCCAGGGCGAGTCGGCCGACCACGGTGGTGGTCGAGTTTCCCGCGGAGACGTCTTTGTCCACGGCGGGCTCCCTTCGTGCATGTGCAGTTGTGCGGTGACCGATATATGCCCTTCACAAGGGCACAAACACCTCTACGCACGAGTAGGTTTGCACATCTCACCTGGGAGAACGACGAGTTACGGAATGACAACGACGGGCCGCTTGGCCCGCTTGGCGAGCCGCCCCGCGACGGAACCGAAGATGCGTCCGACGATGCCGTGCGTGGAACCGACGACGATGGCGTCCGCTTCGTACTCGCGGCCCACCTCTTCGAGTTCGTGGCAGATGTCGCCGCCGCGTTCGACGAGGATCCAGGGCACCTCGGCGAGATAGTCGGCGCAGGCGAGCTCCAGGCCGAGGACCTCGGTGCGATGGTCCGGCACGTCGACGAAGACCGGTGGCTCGCAGCCGGCCCACACCGTGGTGGGCAGCCGGTTGGCGACATGGACGATGATCAGGCCCGACCCGGAGCGATGAGCCATACCGATGGCGTACGCGAGGGCGCGCTCACTGGACGTGGAGCCGTCGAAGCCGACCACGACGCCGTGCTTGAAGGCGGGGTCGCAGGAGTGGCGTGGCTCTTCCGCCGCCAGGGGCTCGGCCGCCGTGGGGTCGGCGACGGGCCGCTTGCGGTCCGCGGGTTCGAAGAATTCGTGACCGGCCATGGCTGTCTCGGCGTATAGATCCTTGATCGGGAGGGACGACAGTGTGCGGCGGAGCTGTGTCCGGGAATCATCTTCCCAACCCCATACCCCCAAGGGTACGGCGGCACGCCTCCTTAGCCCAGATCCCGCCCCCCGTGCGTGGGGGTTCCAGGGAGCATGCACGAGGGGCCGCCCGTAACGCAATGGTTGCTGCGTTGTACAGGCGGTTTGCACAGCATTCACTTACCGGGGCTCCACAGCGCGGTCGAGATACGGCCCGATCGGCCCGCTCACCCGTCCGCGTGACCCACCGACACAGTGACCGACGGGTCGAACACGCGTTGAACCCCCTGAGCCACGCCACAGGGAGCACCCATGTCCGGACCCAGACGCCCCTCCGAGGCTCCCCCCGTGCCGCAAGCCTGGGGAGAGCCGACCCGTGCGACCCCGCCCGCCCACGACTCCACGACGGACGTCGTCCGCTGGGCGGCCTTCAGCTGTGTCCTGGTTCCCGTGGTGCTCCTCTGGTACGGCACCTCGCTCGCGGGCGCCGCCGGCACCGCGCTCGGCCTCGCCGCCGTCACGGCCGTCTGCCGTATCCTCCTGCGCCAGTCGGAGCGGGGCGCGGCACGGCTGTTGGCCGAAGACCGGGCCCCCCATCGCGGCCGTCGGCACCGGACCGGAACCGGTACGCACAGAGGCGGGCGTCACAGTGGGGGAAATACACCGGTCGGCTGACCGGTTTCCGCGCACGCGCCCGACTCTTTTCAGCCAACTTCTGGCCACCCGGCATCCGGGTGCCCAACCACCCCCCAACCCCCGTTCGACCTGCACGGAAAGGGTCCCGGGGGGCCTGCGCACCCTACGTGGATTGGCCACTGCGACAAGGCGCACTTCCCTGCACGCCCCACGAGTGCAACGCTTCGTGATCGAATGCTTCACGCCAAGTTGCCAAGTCGACAATCTGCCGGGTGACGAACTGGTCACCCCGGCACCACGCGACACAGTAGATTCGATCTTGACTGTCTTACGGCGGGGGACTCGTGCAGGACCGAGGGGAAACGTGCAGGAGCGACACAACCGAGGAGCCGCGACCACCGAGGGGGGCTTAGCAGTATGAGCCACGACTCCACTGCCGCGCCGGAAGCCGCGGCCCGGAAACTCTCCGGGCGACGCCGCAAGGAGATCGTCGCGGTGCTGCTGTTCAGCGGCGGCCCCATCTTCGAGAGTTCCATACCGTTGTCGGTGTTCGGGATTGACCGCCAGGACGCCGGCGTGCCGCGCTACCGCTTGTTGGTGTGCGGCGGCGAGGAAGGCCCACTGCGGACCACAGGGGGCCTGGAACTCACCGCACCGCATGGGCTGGAGGCGATCTCCCGGGCGGGCACCGTTGTCGTGCCGGCCTGGCGTTCGATCACCTCGCCACCGCCGGAGGAGGCGCTCGACGCACTGCGTCGCGCGCACGAGGAGGGCGCCCGCATAGTCGGGCTGTGCACCGGCGCCTTCGTGCTGGCGGCGGCGGGACTGCTGGACGGTCGTCCCGCGACGACCCACTGGATGTACGCGCCGACGCTGGCCAAGCGCTATCCGTCGGTGCACGTCGATCCCAGAGAGCTGTTCGTCGACGACGGGGACGTACTGACCTCGGCGGGGACGGCGGCCGGAATCGATCTCTGTCTGCACATCGTGCGGACGGACCACGGCAACGAGGCGGCGGGAGCGCTGGCCCGGCGCCTGGTGGTCCCGCCGCGCCGGAGCGGCGGTCAGGAGCGCTACCTCGATCGATCTTTACCAGAGGAGATCGGCGCCGACCCGCTCGCCGAGGTCGTCGCCTGGGCGCTGGAACACCTCCACGAGCAGTTCGACGTGGAGACGCTGGCCGCGCGCGCGTACATGAGCCGTCGTACGTTCGACCGCCGGTTCCGCTCGCTCACCGGGAGCGCGCCGCTGCAGTGGCTGATCACCCAGCGGGTGCTTCAGGCGCAGCGGCTCCTCGAGACGTCGGACTACTCGGTGGACGAGGTCGCCGGGCGGTGCGGGTTCCGGTCGCCGGTGGCGCTGCGCGGGCACTTCCGGCGGCAGCTGGGGTCCTCGCCCGCGGCCTACCGGGCCGCGTACCGGGCTCGGCGGCCGCAGGGCGAACGGGCGGCCGTCGCGGCGGACGGGGACGGGTCGTTGCCGTCCGCCGGGGGTGGAGCGGGGGCCGGGGTGCCGGTGCCGCTGCATCCTGAGGGTGGGCCGGTGCCGATGCAGACGCGTCGTACGCCGAGTCCTGTCGGGACGTCCGCGGGGTTGTCGTCCTCGTCGCCGTCCTCCGAGAACGGGCGTGAGGCGTACGCGGGGAGCCGGGCGAGTCTGCCGGGGCAGCGCAGCGGGATGTGAGTGCGGGGTGGGGTGGGGTGGGCGTGATCTTTTCTCGCCCCCGCCGCCCCTACCCGTCCCATCCCTGGGGGCTCCGCCCCCAGACCCCCTTATCGGCCCTCAAGGGGCCTCGTCCTCGAACGCCGGACGGGCTGAGATGGCCTCGGTCAGCCTTAGGGTGGTCGCATGAACGATCGCATGGTGTGGATCGACTGCGAGATGACCGGCCTCTCGCTGTCCGACGACGCTCTCATCGAGGTGGCCGCCCTCGTCACCGACTCCGAGCTGAACATTCTCGGTGACGGTGTGGACATCGTCATCCGTCCGCCGGACCGGGCGCTGGAGACGATGCCGGAGGTGGTGCGTCGGATGCACACCGCGTCCGGGCTGCTGGACGAACTCGCCGGCGGCACGACGCTGGCGGACGCCGAGGAGCAGGTGCTCTCCTATGTCCGCGAGCATGTGAAGGAGCCGGGCAAGGCCCCGCTGTGCGGCAACTCGGTGGGCACGGACCGCGGTTTCCTGCTGCGGGACATGCCCACGCTGGAGGACTACCTGCACTACCGGATCGTCGACGTGTCGAGCGTCAAGGAGCTGGCCCGGCGCTGGTATCCGCGGGCGTACTTCAACAGCCCGGAGAAGAACGGCAACCACCGCGCCCTCGCCGACATCCGCGAGTCCATCGCGGAGCTGCGCTACTACCGCGAGGCCGTCTTCGTACCGCAGCCCGGTCCGGACTCCGACACCGCGAAGTCGATCGCCGCGAAGTACGTGCTGCCCGCGCAGTAGCGCAGGTCAGGGGCCCGGGAAGGGGCGCCGCACAAGCCGGGCGCGAGCACCCCTTCGGACCCTGTACACTTTTTCTCGGCAGGTCGGGGAAACCCGGGCCGCCGACATGGTGGGTGTAGCTCAGCTGGTAGAGCACCTGGTTGTGGTCCAGGAAGTCGCGGGTTCAAGTCCCGTCACTCACCCTGAAGTCATCAGCCGGTGACCTTGGAAACAAGGTCACCGGCTGATCGCGTTGCGGCGCCACAGGAACCCGGCCCGGGAGGGACCAACATGATCATCTTCGGTACCAAGGGATATCTGTACCAGCTCGCGATACTGACGCTGGTGTGCGGCCAGTGCGGCAATCCCGCCGCGCACACGCTCCGCAAGCGCGTCACGAAGTTCACGCTGTTCTTCGTGCCGCTGTTCCCGTTCTCCACGAAGTACACGACGCAGTGCACGTTCTGCGGCGCGGAGCACAAGGTGCCCCAGGAGCAGGCCGAACAGCTCCAGGCGCAGGCCGCGAGCGGCCAGGGCGGGCAGCCCCAGGGGCAGTCGCAGCAGCAGCCGTACCAGTACTGAGCGAGTGGGGCCGGCCGTGCGCGCCGAGTTCCTCGCCGGGCCGCGCCTCGACCTCGTCCCGTTGCGGGTCGAGAACGCCGAGGAGATGGCCGTCGTCCTGTCCGATCCGGCGCTGCACGCCTTCATCGGCGGCGCGCCGCTCTCCCCGGCCGCCTTGCGGGCCCGCTACGAGCGGCTGGTCGCCGGGTCGCCCGATCCGGACGTCGTCTGGTGCAACTGGGTGCTGCGGTGGCGGGCGGAGGAGTGTCTGGTGGGTACCGTCCAGGCGACGGTCACGGGAGAGGCCTCGGGGCGCGCCGCCGAGATCGCCTGGGTGGTCGGGACGCCCTGGCAGGGCCGCGGGTTCGCCAAGGAGGCGGTGCGGGTGCTGGTCGCCGGGCTCGGGCGGTGGTCCGTGCGGACGATCGTCGCCCATGTCCATCCCGGTCATCTCGCCTCCGCCGCGGTCGCCGCGGCGGCCGGGCTCACACCGACCGACGAGGAACAGGACGGGGAGCGTCGGTGGCGACTGTCACCGGGTGACTGACCGCCAGGCCGCCGCCAACTCCCCCACTCCCGCGAGGCGTTCGGCCGGGTCCGGGCGCGTGGCCCGTGCGATCACCGCCAGCTGGTCGGGCGTACCCCGGAAGGCCTGCTCGCCCTCGCCGGCGTCCAGGAGCAGGCGGGCGGCGCGGCCCAGGACGTGGACCGTGGTGCGGGTGTCGATGACGGCACCGCGGCGCCACTCCTCCGGGGCCATGAAGCGGCGCGAGCCGGGGAGTCGGTCCGCCGCGAGGACGAAGGGGCCGGGGCGGTAGTCGTCGAGGTCGATCAGATGGACCTCGTGGGCGTCGAAGTCGTACAGCAGGGAGCCGTCGTAGAAGTCGACGGCGACCTGGCCCGCGGCCTCGACCGCGAGGTGGGCGTCCAGGACGCGGTCCAGGGCGGTGAGGATCCTGGGGAGCGGCAGGGCGCGGAAGCGGGGCAGGGGGGCGTCGGGGCGGGAGCGGTGCGCGGCCGGGGTGTAGAGGCACTCGCCGGCATGCCAGGGGGTCACCACCGCCGTACGGCCGTCCCCCACGGTGATCCGGTGCAGGTGCGGGACGATCGCGGGGTGGCGGACCGTCCGGTGGAAGTCGCGGGCGTTCTCCAGGGAGCGCTGGGCCCGGTCGGTCGTGGCCGCCTTGACGAACCAGCGGGTGCCGTCCGGGAGTTGGACGCCGTAGGAGATGTTGCCCGAGTCCTGGGTGCGGAAGGCGCGGAAGATCTCTCCCGCTGTGCGGAGGTACGGCTCGATCTCGGGGACCTCGGTGACGTGCAGCAGGGGGTGGTGGCCGGTCATGGGAACCAGCATGGGCCCACAGGGACGGCGCCGTCCGGGCGCGAGCGGCGTATTGTCTGCTTATGAGCCGTTCGTGAGGTGGGAGGCTCGTCATGCGGTCGCGGCGGGAGCACCGGTGGCGGCTGCTGACCTGGGTGGTCGTCGCGTTCAACCTGGGGATGCTGCTGTGGCTCGTGGTCGCGCTGGACGCGGCGGGCGATGAGTGCTCCGGCGGGCTGTGCCGGGCGGCCAACGAACCGGACTCGCTCACCGGCGCCTGGCTGGTGGTCTTCTTCTGGCTGGCGGGAGCCGTGCTCCTGGGCGTGGCCTGGCTGCTCACACACCAGACCGAACGACCGCACCGGCGACCACACCGGCGGCGGCACGGACAGGGGCAGGGGCGCAGGCAGGGGCAGGGGGACGGATACTGACGGCGGGCCCTCGGCCCTCGCCCCCCAGGCATCCGCCCGGCGCCCGAGCCCCGCCCCTCAGCACGGCATCCGAGCCCCGCACCCCCTCCTCAGCACGACGCCCGGGTCACCAGCTTGGTCGCCAGCACCACCTGGCGCCGCTCCAGGTCCCGGGTGACCGCGGGGCGGCGGTCGGCGATCTCCGTGAGCAGCAGGTCGATCATCCGGCGGCCCATCTCCTCGATGGGCTGGCGCACGCTGGTCAGGGGCGGGTCCATGTGGCGGGCGATGGCCGAGTCGTCGTAGCCGACGAGCGCCACGTCGGCGGGGATGGCGCGGCCCTCCTCGCGCAGCACCTGGCGGGCGCCGGCCGCCATCACGTCCGAGCCCGCGAAGACCGCGTCCAGGTCGGGACGGCGGGCCAGCAGCTCGGTCATCGCGCGCCGGCCGCCCTCCTCGGTGAAGTCGCCGACCTCGATCAGCCGCTCGTCCACCTCGTGGCCCGCGGCGAGCAGGGCGTCGCGGTAGCCGTCGACGCGGCGCTGGGCGCCGTAGACGTCGAGACGGCCGGTGATGTGGGCGACCGCGCAACAGCCTCGGGCGAGCAGGTGTTCGACGGCCGAGCGGGCGCCGCCGTAGTTGTCCGAGTCGACCGACGGGAGCGTCTCCATGGCCGATCTCGGGCCGCTGATCACGGCGGGTATCTCCAGCTGGGACAGCAGGTCGGGCAGCGGGTCGTCGGCGTGCACGGAGACCAGCAGGACGCCGTCGACCCGGTGGGCGGCCAGGTACTGGGCGAGGCGGCGGCGCTCCCGGTCGCTGCCGGCGAAGATCAGCAGCAGCTGCATCTCGGTCTCGGCGAGCTCGGCGCCGACACCCTTGAGCATGTCCGAGAAGTACGGCTCCGCGAAGAACCGGGTCTCCGGCTCGGGCACGACCAGGGCGATCGCGTCCGTGCGGTTGGCGGCCAGGGCGCGGGCCGCGGTGTTGGGGACGTAGCCGAGTTCGGCCACCGCCGCCTCGACGGCCGCCCGGGTGGCATCGCTGACCCTGGGTGATCCGTTGATCACCCGGGAGACCGTGCCGCGGCCCACGCCGGCCCGCGCCGCCACCTCCTCCAGGGTGGGCCGGCCACCGCTCCGGCCCCGTGCTCCGTGGCCCATGGCTCCGCCTTCCCGCCGTAGTCTTGACGCTGGCCTGGAATTTAACAGTCCCACCGGCCGGCGTGACCGTCCCGGGGGCTTGCCGGCCCCGGACCGCCGCCGTCGGCCAGAGCGGTCGGGTCCGCGCTTTCCGGACGCGCCGAGTCCTCTTGCCCGTGGCTGAATCCTTCTCCCACGCTTCCAGTTAACAGCCCGATAACTGAACGCATCTCTTCGCTCGCAGTCCCTTGACACCCTCGCTCGGACCGACGAACCTTCAACACATCACGAGTGGGAGCGCTCCCACGGTACCTGACACATACACATCCCGCACGTTCCCCGCCCGAGCCGCAGCTAGAACTAACGGGCCCAACAACGCAGTTGGCCGGGGGGTCGGCACGTCAGGGCAACAGGAGGACGCAATGCGAGCACGTACCCGATCCGCCCGCAGGGTGGTGGTCCTCGCGGCCGTCGCGTCGCTGGGCGCCGGGCTGCTGGCCGGCTGTGCCGACGACGGCAAGGACGAGGACAGCTCGTCCCAGGGCGGCGGCAGCGGCAAGACCAAGATCACTCTGGGGCTGTTCGGCAGCTTCGGCTTCGAGGAGGCCGGCCTCTACGCCGAGTACGAGAAGCTGAACCCGAAGATCGACGTTCAGCAGACCGTGATCGAGCGGAACGAGAACTACTACCCGCCGCTGGTCAACCACCTCACGACCGACAGTGGCCTCCAGGACATCCAGGGTGTCGAGGTCGGCAACATCAACGAGGTCGCGAACAACTACGCGGACAAGCTGGTGGACCTCTCCAAGTACGGCAAGGAGAGCGACTACCTGCCCTGGAAGTGGCAGCAGGCGACCACCGAGGGCGGTCAGACGATCGGTCTGGGCACCGACGTCGGCCCGATGGCCATCTGCTACCGCAAGGACCTGTTCCAGGCGGCCGGTCTGCCCACCGACCGCGAGGAGGTCGCCAAGCTGTGGGAGGGCGACTGGGCGAAGCTGGTCGAGACCGGCAAGCGGTTCAAGTCGAAGGCCCCCGAGGGCACCACCTTCATGGACTCGCCCGGCGGTCTGCTCAACGCGATCATCGCCAGTGAGAAGGAGCGGTACTACAACGCCGCCGGCGACGTCATCTACAAGTCGAACCCGGCCGTGAAGAATGCCTTCGACCTGACGGCGGAGGCGGGCGAGGAGGGACTGGTCGGCAACCAGACACAGTTCCAGCCCGCCTGGGACACCACCATCGCCAACGGCAAGTTCGCCGCGATGTCCTGCCCGCCGTGGATGCTCGGCTACATCGAGAGCAAGTCCAAGCCCGAGAACGCCGGCAAGTGGGACGTGGCCGCGCCGCCGAAGGCCGGCAACTGGGGCGGTTCGTTCCTCGCCGTGCCCAAGTCGGGCAAGAACGCCGAGGAGGCCGCGAAGCTCGCCGCCTGGCTGACCGCACCCGAGCAGCAGGCCAAGCTGTTCGCCAAGCGCGGCAGCTTCCCGAGCGCGCAGACGGCGTACGACCTGCCGCTGGTGACCGGTGCCAAGAACAAGATGACCGGTGACGCCCCGATCGGCCAGATCTTCGCTCCGCTCGCCAAGAAGAGCCCGATCCAGGTGATCGGCCCGAAGGACCAGATCATCCAGCAGGGTCTGTCGGACAACGGTGTGGCACTGGTGACCCAGGGCAAGTCGCCCAAGGAGGCCTGGGACAACGCCGTGAAGACCATCGACAACAACCTGGAGAAGTGACCGGTATGGCCACCCGGCACGACACCGCCGCCGCGCCCCCCGTCAAGGAGGGGGGCGCGGCCCCGGCCCGTCCGCCCGCCGAGGCGCTGCCTCCGCAGGAGGCGAAGAGGCGTGCCAGGCTCTCCCGGCGCTGGCAGCGGGACGTGCGCTGGAGCCCGTACGCCTTCGTCTCGCCGTTCTTCCTGCTGTTCGCCGCGTTCGGCCTGTTCCCGCTGATCTACACGGCCTGGGCCTCGCTGCACACCGTGGAACTGACCGCGCCCACCGACATGGAGTGGGCGGGCCTGAAGAACTACGTGCGGATCTTCGACGACGAGTTCTACTGGAACGCGGCGAAGAACACCCTGACCATCGGGATCATCTCCACCGTCCCGCAGTTGATGATGGCGCTGGGTATCGCCCACATCCTCAACTACCGGCTGCGCGCCTCGACCTTCTACCGGGTCGCGATGCTCGCGCCGTACGCGACCTCGATCGCCTCGGCCTCCCTGCTCTTCGTGCTGCTCTTCGGCCGCGACTACGGGATGATCAACTGGGCGCTGGGCTCGGTCGGGATCGATCACATCGACTGGCAGAACGAGAAGTGGCCCTCGCAGTTCGCCGTCTCCTCGATCGTGATCTGGCGGTGGACCGGCTACAACGCGCTGATCTACCTGGCCGCGATGCAGGCGATCCCGCAGGACCTGTACGAGTCGGCGGCCCTGGACGGGGCCAGCCGCTGGCAGCAGTTCATCCATGTGACGCTGCCCTCGCTGCGCCCGACGATCCTGTTCACCGTGGTCGTCTCGACCATCGGCGCCTCCCAGCTCTTCGGTGAGCCCCTGCTGTTCAACGCCAACAAGGGCGCGTCCGGCGGTGCCGAGCACCAGTTCCAGACGCTCGGCCTGTACATGTACGAACAGGGCTGGGTGAACCAGCATCTGGGCCGTGCCTCCGCGATCGCCTGGACGATGTTCCTGATCCTGATCGTGATCGGCATCGTCAACTACGTCATCTCGCGCCGGCTGCGCGCCAGTAGTTAGGAGAACCGGCCGTGACGACGACACTGACGAAACCCCCGGCGGACGCGGAGCCCAAGCCTCCCAAGCGGTCGCGCGGGATGAAGGCGGCACGGGCGGGCGGGCACATGCACGCCGGTCCGGTGGCGTACATCATCCTCGGCGTGTTCACCGTCGTATCGCTGTTCCCGCTGGTGTGGACGGCGATCGCCGCCTCGCGCGACAACCAGCGCCTGGCGCAGACACCGCCGCCGTTCTGGTTCGGCGGCGGGCTGTTCGACAAGCTCGAACTGGCCTGGACGGACGCCAATCTGGGCGAGGCGTTCTTCAACACCACGATCGTGGCCGGTGTTTCGGCGCTGACCATCGTGTTCCTGTCGACGATCGCCGGATTCGCCTTCGCCAAGCTGAGGTTCCGGGGCCGGGGCGCGCTGATGCTGATCGTGATCGGCACGATGATGGTGCCGCCGCAGCTCCAGGTCGTCCCGCTGTACATGATGGTCGCCGAGCTGGACTGGACCGACCAGCTCCAGGCGGTGATCCTGCCGTCGCTGGTGAGCGCCTTCGGCGTGTTCTTCATGCGGCAGTATCTGCTCCAGGCCCTGCCGGACGAGATCATCGAGGCGGCCCGGGTGGACGGCGCGAGCAGCTGGCGCGTGGTGTGGCACGTGGTGTTCCCGACCGCGCGCCCGGCGATGGCCGTCCTCGGCATGCTGATGTTCGTGCAGACCTGGAACGACTTCCTGTGGCCCTTCCTGGTCCTCACCCAGACAGGCAATCCGACCGTGCAGGTGGCGGTCGCGGGCCTGGGCAGTGGTTACACGCCCGACCAGTCCCTGATCATGGCGGGCGCGCTGCTGGGCACGCTGCCGCTGCTGATCGTCTTCGCGATCTTCGGCAAGCAGATCGTGGGCGGCATCATGCAGGGCGCCGTCAAGGGCTGAGCCCGTTTCTCACGGGGGCCGAGCCACCGCTGCCTCGGCCCCCCGTCTCCCCCTCCCCTCATCCACCCCGTCGGTCTCCACGACCTTCTATGGGAGCGCTTCCATGCCTGAGTCCGAATCGCCGGTGACACCGGTGACCTTTCCCCCCGCCTTCCTCTGGGGCGCCGCGACCTCCGCCTACCAGATCGAGGGGGCGGTGCGGGAGGACGGCCGCACGCCCTCCATCTGGGACACCTTCAGCCATACCCCGGGCCGCACGGCCGGCGGTGAGCACGGTGACATCGCTGTCGACCACTACCACCGGTACCGCGACGACGTACGGATGATGGCGGACCTGGGCCTGAACGCGTACCGCTTCTCGATCTCCTGGTCGCGGGTGCAGCCGACCGGGCGGGGCCCGGCGGTCCAGCGCGGCCTGGACTTCTACCGCCGTCTGGTGGACGAGCTGCTGTCCGTGGGGATCAAGCCCGCGGTCACCCTCTACCACTGGGACCTGCCCCAGGAGCTGGAGGACGCGGGCGGCTGGCCGGAGCGCGACACGGCGTACCGGTTCGCCGAGTACGCGCAGATCGTCGGCGAGGCGCTCGGCGACCGGGTGGAGCAGTGGATCACGCTCAACGAGCCGTGGTGCAGCGCCTTCCTGGGCTACGCCTCGGGCGTCCACGCGCCCGGCCGGACCGACCCGGCGGCCTCGCTGAAGGCCGCGCACCACCTGAACCTGGCGCACGGTCTGGGCACCACCGCCCTGCGTTCGGTGATGCCGGCCCGCAACTCGGTCGCGGTGAGCCTGAACTCCTCGGTGGTCAGGCCGCTCTCGCCGGACCCGGCGGACCTGGCGGCGGTGCGCAAGATCGACGACCTGGCCAACGGGGTCTTCCACGGGCCGATCCTGCACGGGGCCTACCCGGAGACGCTGTTCGCCGCGACGGAGCTGCTCACGGACTGGTCCTACGTCCTGGACGGCGACCTGGAGGCCATCAACCAGCCGCTGGACGCGCTCGGCCTCAACTACTACACGCCGACGCTGGTCTCGGCGGCGGACCCGGACGCGGACGGCCCGCGCGCCGACGGCCACGGCTCCAGCGACGCCTCCCCCTGGCCGGGCGCGGACGACGTCGCCTTCCACCAGACGCCGGGCGAGCGCACGGAGATGGGCTGGACGATCGACCCGACGGGCCTGCACGACCTGATCATGCGCTACGCCAGGGAGGCCCCGGGCCTGCCCCTGTACGTCACCGAGAACGGCGCGGCCTACGACGACAAGCCCGACCCCGACGGCCGTGTCCACGACCCGGAGCGGATCGCCTACCTGCACGGCCATCTGCGCGCGGTCCGCCGGGCCATCGCGGAGGGCGCGGACGTCCGCGGCTACTTCCTGTGGTCCCTGATGGACAACTTCGAGTGGGCCTACGGCTACGGCAAGCGCTTCGGCGCGGTCTACGTCGACTACACCACCCTCGAACGCACCCCCAAGTCCAGCGCCCTCTGGTACGCCCAGGCGGCCCGCACGGGAACGCTCCCGCCGGTCCAGACCGTACTGCCGCCGCTGGCCACGACCGACTGACCACCACCCGAGGGGGATCCGGGGGACGGGGCGCGGCACGCCGAGGGGACGTGCCGCGCCCCGGTGTTCCACGGCGGCCGGTCGCTCAGGGGTGGGTCCGGGAACGGCTGAGGGCGGAGACCAGCGGGCCCGGTCTGCGTCTGCGTACCCGGTGTCCCCGGCGTACCGGTTCGCGTCCGTCGAGTTGGATCCAGATGCGGACCTCGGTGCCGCCGAGGACGGAGGAGCCGATACGGACGTCGCCGCCGGTGGACTCGGCGAGGCGGCGGACGATGTCGAGGCCGAGGCCGGTCGAGCCGGTGGTGCCGGAGCCGCGGCCGCGGGCCATCGCCGCCTGGGGGTCGGGGATGCCGGGGCCGGCGTCGGACACCAGGACGATGACGGCGTCCTCGCCATTGTGCAGGTCGACGGCGAAGGCGGTGCCCTCGGCGGTGTGCCGGAAGACGTTGCCGAGGAGGGCGTCGAGGGCGGCGGCCAGGTCGGCGCGGGCGACGGGGATGCGCACCGGCCGGTCGGCGCCGGCCACCCGCCACTTGCGGCCCTCGTCCTCGGCCAGCGCCGACCAGAACGCCATCCGCTCACGGACCACCTCGGCCGCGTCGCATCCGGCGCCCGGTCCGGCCGCGGCGGTCTGCGGTTTGGCGTCCCGGGCCGTGCGGATGATGGTGTCGACCTCGCGCTCCAGCTGGGCGACCGCCTCCCGGGTCTGCTCGGCGGCGGGACCGTCCCCGAGGGAGGCCGCGTTCAGCCGCAGCACGGTCAGCGGGGTGCGCAGCCGGTGGGAGAGATCGGCCGCCAACTCCCTTTCGTTCGCCAGGAGTTGTACGACCTGATCGGCCATGGAGTTGAACGCGACCGCCGCCAGCCGCAGTTCCGTCGGCCCGTCCTCGGGCACCCGCGCGCCCAGCTGCCCCTCCCCCAGCTCGTGCGCGCCCTCGACCAGCCGCCGGGCCGGACGCACCATCCGCACGCCCAGCCGGTCGGCGACCGCGACCGAGCCGACGACCAGCGCGACGCCGACCGCGGCGAGCACCGCCCAGGCGGTGGCGACGCCGTTGGTGACCTCGGACTCGGGCACGAAGACCTCGACGACGGCGATCTCGCCGGAGCTCAGCGCGACCGGCTGGAGCAACGTGGAGCCGCCGGGCACGTCGCTGGTGGAGGCCCGGCCGAGCCTGCGCACGGTCGCGATGTCCGCGTCGGCGGCACGCTGCCGCCCCAGGTCCACGGCCGCGGTGCCGTCGCCCGCCGGTATGTGCACGGCCATCCCGGCGTCCGAGCCCGCCGAGGCGACGACCCGTTCCAGCTGGTCGCGGTCGGTGGTGATGGACAGCGCCGGGGCGACCGCGGCGGCCTCCCGCTCGGCGCCCGAGAAGGCGCGGTCCCTGGCCATCTCCTTGATGACGAGCCCGAGCGGGATCGCGAAGGCGACCACGACCATGGTGGTGACCGCCAGACAGACCTTGACCAGGGCCCACCTCATCGGGCCGGCTCCGCTCCCGAGGATCCCGGGGCGGACTCCGCCACCGGCGGCTCCAGCTTCACGCCGACACCGCGCAGGGTGTGCAGATAGCGGGGCCGCGCGGCCGTCTCGCCGAGCTTGCGGCGCAGCCAGGAGAGGTGGACGTCGATGGTCTGGTCGTCGCCGTAGGACTGCTGCCACACCTCGGCCAGCAGCTCTCTGCGCGGGACGACGACGCCGGGACGGCCGGCCAGGAAGGCGAGCAGGTCGAACTCGCGGCGGGTGAGGTCCAGTCGTACGCCGTCCAGTTCGGCCTGTCGGCGCAGGGGGTCCACGGTCAGGCCGCCGACGCGGAGCACGGAGTCCGAGGCGGCCTCGCCGACGGCGGAGCGGGACCGGCGCAGGACGGCCGTCATGCGGGCCGACAGGTGCTCGACGGAGAAGGGCTTGGTCAGGTAGTCGTCCGCGCCCGCGTTCAGCAGGCGGACGATCTCCGTCTCGTCGTCGCGGGCCGTGGCGATGATCACGGGCACGTCGGTGATGCCGCGCAGCATCTTCAGCGCTTCGGCGCCGTCCAGGTCGGGCAGGCCGAGGTCCAGGATGACGAGGTCGAAACGGACGTGGGCGACCTCGCGCAGCGCCTCCAGGGCCGTCCCGACGCTGCGCACGGTGTGCGAGGCGTCGGTCAGATGCCGGATGAGCGCCGAGCGTACGAACTGGTCGTCCTCGACCACGAGCACACTTGCCATGCGCCGCACCGTACGCCATGCGGGACGGCCGCATCCGGGGCCTGTGGACAACTTCGTCCCTGTGGACAGGAGCGCGACACGGGTGGGACGGGTGAGGCAGTATGGCGCGCGATGCGCAGAGGACTCGTACTCGTACTGGCCTGGCTGCTCGCCACGGGCGCGGCGGTCACGCTGTCGTGGTGGGGCGTCCACACGGTGATGGCGGGCACGGCCTACGACCCGCCGCGCGCCCTGCCCGTCACGGCGGCCGACGCGACCACGCAGGAGTCGAGGCCGCTGGCGTCGCCGACCCCCCGGCCGACCCCGTCGGCCACCCCCTCCCCGAGCCCCACCCGGAAGCCGGCCGTCGCGCCGACTCCCACGCCCACCAGGACGGCGAGCCCGTCCCCCGCCGCGTCGGGCCAGGTCAGGAGCTACGACACCGATGGCGGGCGCGCGGTCTTCGACCTCGGCCGGACCTCAGCGACGCTGGTCTCGGCCACGCCCGGCACCGGCTGGTCGATGCAGGTCTGGAAGACCGAGTCGTGGATCAGGGTGGAGTTCAGCTCGGGCGCGGACCGGGTCTCGGTGTTCTGCACCTGGCACGACGGGCCGCCGCGCGTGGAGATCGGCACCTACTGAGTCCCGCCCGCTGAGCCAGACCTGCTGAGTCGGACCGCTGGGTCACCGGAACACGGAGGGCGGCGGCGCCGGGGACGCCACCGCCGCCGCGTCCGTCACGGGTACGGCCCCGCCGGTGAAGTCGGTGAGCTGCCTGCCGTGTTCGACGCGGCCCGGGTGCGGGTCGGAGGCGGCGCGGCGGGTGAGTTCGGCGACGGGGAGCGGGCGGTCGGAGGCGACGAGCACCGCGTTGCCGAAGCGCTTGCCGCGCAGGACGGTCGGGTCGGCGATCAGCGCGAGCTCCTGGAAGCGGACCGCCGCGGTGGCGATCTGGCCGCGCAGGTGGGCCAGCGGCGGACCGTCGGCGAGGTTGGCGGCGTAGCAGCCGTCCGGCTTCATCGCCCGGCGGACCTCGTCGAGGAACTCGGTGGAGGTGAGGTGGGCGGGGGTGCGGGCCCCGCTGAAGACATCGGCCATGACGAGGTCGGCCCAGCCGTCGGGCACCTTGGCGAGCCCCTCACGGGCGTCCACGGAACGGATCCGGATCCGGGCGCCCGGGTCCAACGGCAGCTCCCTGCGGACCAGTTGGACGAGGGCCGCGTCGCGCTCGACGACCTGCTGAGTGGAGCGCGGACGGGTCGCGGCGACATAGCGGGCGAGGGTCAGCGCACCGCCCCCGAGGTGCACGGCCTGCACGGGCTTGCCGGTCGGGGCCACCAGGTCGATGACATGGCCGAGCCGCCGCTGGTACTCGAACGACAGATACGCCGGGTCGTCCAGGTCCACGTGCGACTGCGGCGCTCCGTCGATCAGGAGGGTCCAGGCCCGTGCGCGGTCCCGGTCGGGTATCAGCTCGGCGAGGCCGCCGTCGACGGGTTCCACGACTGCCTCGACAGCCGCCTGCCGCCGCCCGCTCCTGGACTTTCCCATGGGGCCATTATCGGGCGCGGTGCGCAGGTCGGCGCAGCCGGTGGGTCAGCGGCAGTTGTCCGCGGCCTCGATCAGCCGCGCCGCCTCGCCCAGCGCGGCCCGCAGCACCGCCGGGTCGGTCGCCAGGTCGGCGTCGCCCGGAGGCAGCAGCCAGTCGGCGCCCTGGACGGGCGGTTCGGGCTCGGGGCTCAGTCTCAGCCCGCGCCCCTCGGTCTCCGTGCAGGTGCTGCCCGGCACGTCCCACGCGGCGGCGGTCCCGGGCGGCACCAGGAACCCCAGGGTCTTGCCCCCGTCGTCGTGCAGCACGGGTCCCACCGCCTCGCCCACCCCCCGCCGCAGGATGTCGACGGCCTCCAGGCCGTGCCGCGTCGGCACCGTGACCACGTCACAGGACACCGGCGTACAAGGATCGACGCTCTGGTTGAACTCCATCGCGGCCTCCACCAAGGAACCCTCGTCCGACTGCGATGGGTTCAACGCCCGCCCGCGTCAACGGCTACGGCACAAGTCCGCCGCAAAGGATGGCAGTTCATGGCAGATCTCGGATGAGATATCCGGTTTGTAGCCAAACCCCGTGTGGCGGGTCGGACACAGCGGGTACGTTCTTGCCCGCCGGAAACAGGGTGTCACAGGGACAACTCATGCCGAATCCACCCCGGTTCCGGCGTGGTTCGACGGTTCGCACGAGAGGACCCGGCCATGGCGTCGTCAACGGTGACCTCGTCCCAGCCCGCCAGACCACCGCAGCCGAACCTCGTGTTCCGGCAGTTGCGCGGACAGCGCTCGCCGGCCGAGTTCGCCGCGGCGGTACGGCGTGCCGCCCGCGAGATCGGTGAGCGGGTCAGCTGCGACGCGCGCTATGTCGGGCGCGTCGAGGCGGGCGAGATCCGCTGCCCCAACTACGCGTACGAACGGGTGTTCCTGCACATGTTCCCCGGCCGCACGCTCACCGACCTCGGGTTCGCGCCCCGCTCGTCCGTCCGCGGACGCCGGACGCGCACGTCCGAGGACGCGCCCCCGGCTCGCGCCATGAGCCCGGTGTACGCGGCCGGTGAGACGCCCGGGGTGCCCGAGCCGTATGACCCGCAGGACAGACAGGACCCGTACGGCACACAGGGCCCGTACGAGACGTACGACAACTACGAGGAGAGCGACGTGCTGCGTCGCGCATTCATGACCGGCGGGGGCGCCACGGTGGCCGCCGCTTCACTGGGCCCGTTGGGGCTCGTCCCCGAGGCCGTCGCCGTGGGAGGTTCCCTCCGGCGCGTCGGCGCGGGGGAGGCGAGCGCGCTGGAGGAGGCCGTCCGCCGGATCCGGCTGCTCGACGACCGGCACGGCGCGGACGGTCTCTACCGGCGCGCGGCCACTCCGCTGCGCGCCGCCTACGCGCTGCTGGACGCGGGGGTGACCCGGCGGACGACCGCCGACCGGCTCCACTCCGGCGCCGGCGAACTGGCCATCTCGGTGGGCTGGCTGGCCCATGACTCGGGGCGCTTCGACGACGCCCGCTCGCACTACGCGGAGGCGCTCGCCACCGCCCGGACGAGCGGCGACGAGGCCCTGGAGGCACACGCCTTCTGCAACACCGCGTTCCTCGCACGGGATGCCGGGCGCCCGCGCGAGGCGGTGCGCGCCGCGCAGGCCGCGCAGCGCGTCGCACGCCCACTCGGCTCCGCCCGGCTGATGTCGCTGCTCGCGCTGCGCGAGGCGGGCGGCTGGGCCGGACTCGCCGACCGCACCGGCTGCGAACAGGCGCTGGCCCGCGCCCAGGCCCTCTTCGAGCGGGGCCGCTCGGACGCCGACCCCGAGTGGATGAGCTTCTACGGCGAGGCCGAACTGGAGGGGCTGGAGGCGCAGTGCTGGTCCACGCTGGGCGACTGGGGGCGCGCGGCCCGGCACGCGGGCCGTGCGGCGCGTCTCCAGGACCCGCACTTCACCCGGAACATCGCGCTGTACACCGCCGAACTGGCCGACGATCTCGCCCGGGGCGGCCGTCCCGACGAGGCCGCGGCGGCCGGGATGCGGGTACTGGACCTGCTGGGCGAGGTCCAGTCCTCGCGTATCCAGTCGATGCTGGCCGGCACGGCACGCGTACTGCTGCCGCACCGGCGCGCCTCGGGAGTCTCCGCGTTCCTCGAACGCCACGCGGGCCTCCCCCGCACGGCGTGAGCCACGGCGCCGTCTCACGCCCGCCTCCTGCCGCCCCTCCCCGGCTTCACCTCGGCGCACCCGTGTGCCCCGACCTGCGGCTCTACGTCGGTTCGCCCCGACCCCGCCGACACGACCGGGAACCGGAACGCCCCGCGCAGCGCCACCGACGGGAAGAACACCAGCGCCCGCACACGGCATGGCACCGCGAATGATGTGGGGGCGGCCACCCCGTATCCGGGCCGCCGGCCACGACACCCGCCCGCGCCCCCGCCGCGCGCGCCGGGGAGACGGGGCCGCACCGAGTGCCCTGGGCGCCGGTCGCGTCGCCTCGGGGATGGTCTCGCGGGTCAGTCCGCGGTCAGGTGGCCCCGGTCGTTCCAGCTCTCGATGGCCGGTTCGCCGTAGGCCCAGCCGAGGATCGACAGGGAGGTGGGGTAGAGGCGGATCCGCGCGGCGAAGTCGATCGGCAGGCCCAGCCAGCGGGCCCCGATGGAGCGCAGGATGTGGCCGTGCGCGAAGACCAGGACGTCCCGGTCGGCCGAGCGGGCCCAGGCGACGACCTCGTCCGCGCGTGCGGTGATCTCGGCGAGCGACTCGCCCTCCGGGACGCCGTCGCGCCAGATCAGCCAGCCGGGCCGGACGGCCTGGATCTCCTCGGGGGTCATGCCCTCGTAGGCGCCGTAGTCCCACTCCATGAGCGTGTCCCAGGTGCTCGCGCGCTCACCGAAACCGGCGAGTTCGCAGGTCTCCCGCGCGCGGGAGAGCGGGCTGGTGCGTATCTCCACCCCGGCAAGAGCGCCGAACGGCGCGCGGTGCAGCCGTTCACCGAGTAGTTTGGCGCCTCTGCGGCCCTCCTCCAGGAGGGGTACGTCGGTCCTGCCGGTGTGCTTGCCGGACAGCGACCACGCGGTCTGTCCGTGCCGTGCCAGCAGGATGCGCGGTGCCATGAAGGGACCCCTCCGGGAGTGGGCAGAAGCGGAACCCTTCCATCATCGCGCACGCCGAGGCGCCGTCCGTCGGGGGCAACCCGGTGGGCGATCTCTGCGTCTTCAAGGGCCGGGGGCGCTCCATGGGGGAGCGCCGAACACGCCGTAAAGTGGCACGACCGGACGGATACCACCGGACGCGCGCGAGAGAAGGGGGAGGGCGATCGGATGCCGCTGACCGAGACACCAGGCACCGAGGCGGCCCCACGGATCCGGCTGCGCTGGTGGACCGAGCTGCCGCTGATCCTCCTGGTGTACGCCTGCTACTCGGCGGGCCGGCTGCTGGCCCGGGGCGACGTCTCCACCGCCGTCGACCACGGACTGGCGATCCTGCGCGTCGAGAAGTTCCTGTACCTCAACGCGGAGCACCCGCTGAACCGGCTCTTCACCCGGGAGGCGTGGCTCGGCGTACCGGCCGACTTCTGGTACGCCTCGCTGCACTACGTGGTGACGCCCGCCGTCCTGATCTGGCTGTTCCGGTCGCACGCCGTGCGCTACCGGGCGGCCCGCACCTGGCTGATGACGTCCACCTTCATCGGCCTGATCGGCTTCACCCTGCTCCCGACCTGCCCGCCGCGCCTGCTCTCGGCGAACCACGGCTTCGTGGACACGATGGCCCAGTACAGCTCGTACGGCTGGTGGGGCGGCGAGGCCAGCGCCCCGCGGGGTCTGGGCGGGATGACCAACCAGTACGCGGCGATGCCGAGCCTGCACGTGGGCTGGGCGCTGTGGTGCGGTGTGATGCTGTGGAAGTACGGGCGGTCGCCGCTGACGAGGACCGCGGCGGTCCTGTACCCGCTGATCACCACGATCGTGGTGATGGGCACCGCGAACCACTACTTCCTCGACGCGGTCGCGGGCGCGGCCGTGATGGGGGTCGGCCTGCTGCTCACGCCGTACGTCATGCGGACCGCGCAGCGGGCCGGGGCGCTGCTGCGGGCCCGGGTGGCGGGGCTCACGGCGGGTTCGCCCGGCGCGACCACCCCGGTCCCGGCGGGCTCTCGTGGCGCAACCGCCTCAATTGTCAGTGGCGGATGCCAGACTTCCGCGGGTGAGCAATTTCCACGGCATCGCGAGTCACGGTTCCCCGACGGGGCCGAGCCCAGTGCCTCCCCCGCGGAAGCGGGAGACGGCGCTCCGGCACCGGCTCGCTGAGCTGCGCGGCCCCGACGTCCCTGCCAAGGCGCTGGACGCGCGTGCCCTGGCGGCGCTCGCCGCCAACCCCGGGTGCGAGCGGCGCGCGATCCTCGACGGCGCCGGGGTGGACAAGACGACGCTGGCGAGCGCGCTGGGCGCCCCGTCCGCCTTCGGGCAGTCGCAGTTCGCCCTGACCCGGGGCAACGCCTTCGAGGCGCGGGTGAAGTCCGACGGTGGCGCGGAGCTGCTGCGGCTGGTGCACGAGAAACTCGACCCGGGCGCCGAGCCGCCGTCCGGGGCCCAGCTCCCCGACCTCACCGCCATCGGCCCCGAGGGCCGCACGGCCCGTACCGCGCTCGCCCTGCGGGAGGCCACCGCGGCCGGCGCGTGGGCGCTGCTCGACCATCCGATGCTGGCGCTCGACGTGGCGGGCTCCCCCGCCTTCCTGGAGCCGGACGCGGTGGTGGTGCATCCGGACGGCGGCTGGACGGTCGTGGAGATCAAGTCCTTCCCGATGCTCGACGGCTCGGCGGACCCGGCGAAGGTGGGCGCGGCGGCGCGCCAGGCAGCGGTGTACGTGCTGGCGCTGGAGGAGGTCGCGGCCCGTCTGGATCCCGCCCCGCGCGTGCGGCACCACGTCCTGCTGGTGTGTCCGAAGGACTTCTCCAACCTGCCCGCCGCGTCCGCGGTCGACATCCGCAAGCAGCGCGCGGTGACCGCCCGCCAGCTGACCCGTCTCACCCGCCTTGAAGACATCGCCGACGCCCTGCCCGAGGGCACCTGCTTCTCCCCCGACCTGCCAGTCGAGGACCTCACGGCCGCGGTCGAGTCGGTCCCCGCGACCTACGCGCCCGAGTGCCTGTCCGCCTGCGAGCTGGCCTTCCACTGCCGCGACCGCTCCCGTACGGCCGGCGCGGTGACCTCCCTCGGCCGTTCGGTCCGCGCCGAGCTCGGCGGTCTCACCACGGTCGAGGACGTCCTCGCGGCGGCCCGCGGAGAGGCCGGCGATCCGGACGACCCCGCGGTGGCCGCGCTGCGCAGAGCGGCGGAGCTGCGGGCGGAAGCGCTGGGCACGGCCGGGTTCGCGGTCGCGGGAGGTGCGCGTCCATGACGGCACCCGCCCACTCCCAGGCGCAGGTCACCGCTCTCGTCCCGACGGCCCCGCGCGCGAACGCGGCCGGGGCGGGCACCCTGGAGGCGGCATGTCGCTGATCTCCACCCTCGCCCGTCTCGAAGCGGTCAGCAGTGGCCGTGCTCAGCCCGCCGCCACCGTCCGGCACCGGCATCTCGCCGAGCGGCCGCTCGTGTTCGTGCCGCTCACCACCGCGGGTGAGGCCGGCGCCCCGCTGGGCGCGCTGGTGGGCACCGACCGGGACGCGCCGCGCCTGCTGGTCGTGCCGCAGCCCCGCGACCGTGACCTCAGGTTCGCGTTCCTCGCCGAGCTCGCCGACGTCGTCCTGCCGTACATCGACGGGTACGCCGAGTCCGTGGAGGCAGCCGAGCGCACCGACACCGACCCGGAGACCGGCAAGCGGGTCAAGGTCGAGGTCGACCTGTGCTCGGACGCCCCGCAGCTGATCGTGCCGAGCCGCGCGGGCGTGGAGTTCGTCCGGCTGCTGGGCCGCTCGCTGCGTTTTCGGCGTACGGCGGAGCAGGACCCGGAGACGCCGTATCCCGCGCCGCCCCGGCTGCCGTTGCTCGGGAGGTGGCTGACGCATTTCGGGGAGCGGGCCCGGGTGCCGGGCTCCTCGCTGCTGCCGGCCATGACGGACCTGCTGGCCCGGCACTGGACGACCGGCCAGTCCACCCTGGAGGACCAGCATCTGGGCGCGCTGCTCGCCTGGATCGACCCGCCCGAGGGGAGGTCCGGGGCCGAGGCCGCGCTGGACGCGGAGCTGACGCGGGACGCCCGGGGCCAGCTGCTGTGCCCGCCCGCGGGACCGGCCACCGACCCGGCCTTCGACAACAAGCTCCTCGCCCCGGCCATCGAGCGCTACGACCGTGCCCGCACCGCCCTCGCCGCCGCCGAGGACGGTCTGGAGGCCGACGACCGGCTCGGCATCCTCACCGCGGCCGAGCACGAGCTGCGGGAGCTGGTCGAGAGCCGGACCCGCCCCACCTGGGACGCGGTGTGGCGGGGCCTGGACCTGCTGCGGGCGCTGCCGGAGGGCGCGCACGTCGAGGAGCGGTGGACCCGCGACCGCTGGTCCTTCACCGCCCACCGCGACCGCGTCCTGGCCGGTGAGCCCCCGCAGCCGCGCCGCGACGACGCGGTCACCGCCGCGAACAAGCTGGCCGCGCGCGAGCGCGAGCAGGCCCGGCTGGAGGCCCAGGAGGCGCTGGACGACCCGCTGGTGATGGCCGGGCGGCGGCTGTCCGGAGAGGCGTTCACGGGCGAGGTCACGGATGTCGTCATGGCGTACAGCGAGGGAAAGCGGCCGAGCCCCCGCCCGCTGGTGACCGTCCGCACGGACGACCGGCCGCATCTGGGCGAGCGGGCCCGGGTGTACCGCTCGCTGGGCGGCAAGCCGCAGGCGGCGGAGTTCGTCGGGCAGGAGGACGAGGGGATTCTCGTCCTGCGGATCATGGACAAGATGGGCCGCGGCAAGGAGCCCGAGGCGGGATCGGTGCCGGAGAAGGGCGACCGGGTCTGTTTCACGCTCTTCGAGCACGAACAGCGCGGCGGCGCGAAGCTGCCCGACCCGGAGGACACCCCGTGGACGCACGGCGGTCCGCCCGGCGAGGCGGCCGCCGTACCGGAAAGCGCCGATCCCCTGACCGCGGAGGACGTTCTGTGACCACCCCGGCCACTCCGGCCACTCCGGCCATCCCTGCCTTCGACCCCGGCGCCGAGGCCGGCCGGGCCACCGCGGCGATCCTCCACGACACCCTGCACGGCACCCACCGGGGCGTGGTCGTGGACTCCCCGCCCGGCGCCGGGAAGTCCACACTCGTCGTCCGCGCCGCGCTCGAACTCGCCGACGCCGGGCGCCCACTGATGGTGGTCGCGCAGACGAACGCGCAGGTGGACGATCTCGTCCTGCGGCTCGCCGAGAAGAGTCCCGAGCTGCCGGTGGGGCGTCTGCACAGCAGTGACACCGACCCGTACGACAAGGCGCTCGACGACCTGCCGAACGTCCGCAAGTCGGCGAAGGCGGCCGATCTCGCCGGGCTCGCGGTGGTGATCTCGACGGCCGCGAAATGGGGGCACGTCAAGGTCGACGAACCCTGGCGGCACGCGATCGTCGACGAGGCCTACCAGATGCGCTCCGACGCGCTGCTCGCCGTCGCCGGGCTGTTCGAGCGGGCGCTGTTCGTGGGCGATCCGGGCCAGCTGGACCCGTTCGCGATCGTCGGCAGCGAGCAGTGGGCGGGCCTGTCCTACGACCCCTCGGCCTCGGCCGTGACGACCCTGCTCGCGCACAATCCGGAACTCCCCCAGCACCGGCTGCCGGTGTCCTGGCGGCTCCCGGCCTCGGCGGCGCCCCTGGTCTCGGACGCCTTCTATCCCTTCACCCCCTTCCGCAGCGGCACGGACCACGGGGACCGCCGGCTGTCCTTCGGCGTCCCGTCGGACGGCTCGGGTCCCGACCGGGTGATCGACGAGGCGGCGGAGTCGGGCTGGGGCCTGCTGGAGCTGCCCGCCCGGCACACCCCGCGCACGGACCCGGAGGCGGTACGGGCGGTGGCGGCCGTCGTACGGCGGCTGCTGGACCGGAGTGGCGCGGCGGTCTCGGAGCGCTCCCCCGACCCCACGCCGCTGACGCCCGACCGGATCGCCGTCGGCACCGCCCACCGGGACCAGGCGGCGGCCGTCCGCGCGGCCCTGGCCGAGCTGGGCGTGGCGGACGTCACGGTCGACACGGCCAATCGTCTCCAGGGCCGCGAGTTCGACGTCACGGTCGTCCTCCACCCCCTGTCCGGCCGCCCCGACGCCACAGCCTTCCACCTGGAGACCGGCCGCCTGTGCGTCCTGGCCTCCCGCCACCGCCACGCCTGCATCGTCGTCTGCCGCGCCGGCGTCACCGACCTCCTGGACGACTACCCCTCCACGGAACCGGTCCAGCTGGGAACGCTGGTGAAGTTCCCCGACGGCTGGGAGGCGAACCACGCGGTGCTGGCGAAACTGGCCGAGCACAAGGTGGCGTGGCAGGGGTGACAGACGCACCGTCCCGCCGAGCACCCGCACATCGCCCACCACGTCCCACTCCCCCGCCGGACGGAGTCCGGCACACCGCCGGAGGCGGCGGGTCGTGGGGACCGGTGAAACCCGCGGAGCGCCAGGTGGCGTGGCAGGGGTGATCGGCGGGGAACATCACAGCGGTCGGAATCCTTGAGACCGCCGGAGGACCCCGGCCCCCTTGCGCGGGCTTGGGACAATGGACGGTGGCCCACTCACCCGTGACCCACGAGGAGGAGAAGACATGGCGGAGCACACGCCGCGTCGGAACGAATCGCGGCTACGCCCCGCGCCCCTGCTCTTCGAGCCCGCGCAGGCCGCCGCCGACCCGGAGCACTTCTTCGATCTGGAGTCGATCGACGACCCCCGCGCCCTGCTGTCCCGCGCGACGGAGCTGACGCACGCCTTCCGCGCGGCGACCGACCGTGCCGTGGAGTTCCAGGCGATCGCGGCGGCCCAGCTGGCCGACCCGCGCCGCTTCGACCGGCTGACGACGGCGGACATCGCCGAGCGGGCCGAGTGGACCGAGGACTACGCGAAGCGGATGGTCGAGTTCGGCCGTGACCTGCTGCGCGGCGGCGCGGAGGGCCTCGGCTCGGTCGATCCGGTGTAGACGCACCCCGGTTCCTGGCATATGCCAGCCGCGCAAGATACCCCCTCCCGCCCCTTCTCGTCCGGTCTTTCGGCAACTCTGGGAAACGGAACACTCACACCCCGTAGACGTATATGCCATGAGCAACGCACGGGAAGAGCAACGCTGCGACGTCTCCGGCATCTCAGGCGTCACCGCGGACGGCGCGGCCTGGCTCGCCTCTGCCGGAACGTATCCGCGCAGCACCCTGGCCCTCTGGGAGGAACGTCCGGACGCCCCGGTCGTCCTGCCCTGCGGTACCGCGTTCGACGTCGTGGGCGCGCCCGCGATCTTCGGCCGCCGGATGCTCGACCGGCTGTGGGACGAGGGCCCGGGGTCGGGTCCGGTGGCGGTGTTCCGGGGCCGGGTGCTGCTGTTCGCCGCACCGGGCACGGCTCACCGGCTGCCGTCGCTGCTGCACTGGGAGGAGTTCGGCCGCACCGGCGCGATCCCGCCGCTGCTGTGCCACGGCACCGGAGACGCGGTCACCCTCCCCGCCCCGACGGCCGCCTACACCCCCTCCTCCGCCCGCCCCGACTCCCGCTGGCTGGTCGCCCCTGACACCCGTCACCCCTGGCTCCCGGGGCCCGAGATCCTGCTCTGGGCGGCCGTCCGGGCGGCCCGCGCGGCCGTGCGGATATCGATTTTTCCTCCCGCCGATCAGGGTGCTAAGGTCTACGACGTCAGCAGGCGCCGCTAGCTCAGTTGGTTAGAGCAGCTGACTCTTAATCAGCGGGTCCGGGGTTCGAGTCCCTGGCGGCGCACAGACAGGTAAGGCCCCTCGCAAGTGCGGGGGGCCTTCGCCATGGGCGCGAGTGCTTCCCGGTGCCGCAGAGGCGGCCGGGGGTCCGGGGGTTGCCCCCGGGAAATGCAGCATCAGCGGGTCCGGGGTTCGAGTCCCTGGCG